>CBDIDE010000002.1:4127500-5710146 GCA_965277635.1 Lichenihabitans sp. | reverse complement strand
CATGGGCGAAATGCGACGGGCTGACGAAGCCGAAGCTCTCGGCGAGCTCGGCGATGGTGCGGCCCTCGGCGGGAAGCATCAGCAACGCGCGCGCCACCTCGAGGCGCCGCCGCTGGACATGCGCCCGCACGCCGCCGACCGGCGCGAAGACCTCGTAGAGCGCCGTGCGGCTGACCTCGAGGTCACGGCAAATGCGTTCCGGCATGAGGTCGCGCTCGCTGAGATGCCGCTCGATGTAGCGCAGCGCGAGATGGCGCAGGCCGGCGCTCCCTTGCTCGGGCCACAGCCGAGGCAGATCCTTGAAGGCGGCCGCGATCAGCAGCAGCGTCGCCTGGCGCACCAGCGGGATCTGCTCGGCGCCAAGGCCGGGCAGGTAGCGGGTCAGCGAGATCAGGTGGTCGGCCAGGAGGTAGCCGGCCGGGGTGTCGAGCACCCTGCCGTGGAAATCGGGCAGGCTGGGCATCGCCGACAGCAGCGCGGCGCGCGCGACGCTGAGATTGATGTAATGATTGTCCTCGCTGACCTCCGCCGCGGACGGCTGGGTGCAGTCGAGCGCGGCGAACTGACCGGCACCGACGACGGCCGGCCGCCCGGCGAAGGTGGCGGACCACGAGCCCCGGGTCAGCAGCGTGAGGTTGCAGGCATCGACCCCGTCGGCGCGCAGCCGCTCGGGCGAGCGCACGAACGTGCCGGCGGAGACGGCGCCATGCGACAGGATGAGGTCGGACAGAAGCCAGGCCCGGGTCGTGGCGTGGAACGCCGCCGGCCGACCGCCGGGCAGCTGGCGGATCTCGTATTCCGCAGCGCAAACCGCCCAATAGGCCAGCCGGTCCTCGGGCGCGACATCGTCGGTGGTGAAGACGAGTTCGGGGATGGGTTGAGGCACGTCCGCTCACGCTCGAACGGCTTGGCGTCGGATGCTCACACCGGCCACGACGTCACCCCACGGCGCCGACAACGATCGCCAGGCGCTCGCCCGCCGTGAGCCGGACATCGCCGCCGATCTCCGGTTCCCCGTGATCATAAGTTCCGCCCTCAGCGCTGAAGGCGTCGATGTCGTAGGCGCCCATCGTCGCGGATTGCGGTGCGCCGGTGAAATTGCCGGTGCCCATCCGCCAACGCCTCGCGAAATCAGTACCCCTTTGAAAACCCGCCCGGAGTTGCCCACTTTACCTTACCACCAGCCATCGATTGACGGTCTACAGCAACGGCGATGGCCCGATTGTTGTTGCGGATGGGGCCTCGATGACAACCCGGCATAATTCTGCGGGCTCGCGCGGCGTCGTCGCAGCGCCTTCCGAGCGGACGACATCGCGATGTCCAGCGTCTTGTCCGATACGATTGGTAACTTCACTCTCCATGAAGGATGACGATGGTTTTGAGAACACCGCATCCGTAGAGCGCCTCGAATCCCTTCTCGCGGCCGTGGCCCGAGCGCTTGACCCCGCCGAACGGCAACTCGACGCCGCCGCCCGCGCCGTAGTTGTTGATGAAGACCTGCCCGGACTGCAACTTGTGAGCCAAGCGCATGGCCCGTCCCATGTTCGAAGTCCATACCCCCGCGCAGAGGCCATAAGGGGTGCCATTCGCGACACGCAAGGCGTCGGCCTCGTCGCGCACCCGGATCGCAATCAACACCGGGCCGAAGATCTCCTCCTGAGCGAGGACATGGTCGGGTGGAACCGCGCCGATCAACGTCGGCCTGACATAATAGCCCTGAGGCGGTAGGTTCGTTCCGATCGAGCCTTGGGCCAGGATCGGCAGGCCATCCCGCCTGGCGATCTCGATGTAGCGCTCGACCCTGTCGCGCTGAGTGGCGTTCACCACGGGACCAACGTCGAGGTCCTGCCCGGCCGAACCGACCCGCAAGGTTTCGAAGCGGCGACCAAGTTCGGCTGTGAAGTCGTCATAGATTGCATCCTCGATCAGGACCCGCGATCCTGCCGAGCATGTCTGCCCCGCGTTCGCCGTGATGCCCCTGACGACCGTCGCGGCTGCATCCACGAGGTTGGCATCTGCGAAGACCAGTTGCGGCGACTTGCCTCCAAGTTCGAGCGTGACCGGGACCGCGTTCTTGGCCGCCGCAGCCTGGATCAGCGTGCCGACTTCGTTGGAGCCGGTGAAGCTGATATGGCCGATGCCGGGATGCGCGGCCAGCGCCGCCCCGACCTCCTCGCCCAGACCCGTGACCACGTTGAAGGCGCCCGGCGGAAAGCCTGCCTCCTCGGTCAGCCGCGCCAGCATGAGCGCCGTCAGTGAGGTGTCCTCCGCCGGCTTCAGCACGATGGCGTTCCCCATCGCGAGCGCAGGCGCAACGGAGCGGCCGGTCATCTGCAGCGGGTAGTTCCACGGCACGATATGGGCCGTGACACCATGCGGCTCCCATACCGTCAGCACCGTGAAGTCGCTGACGAAAGGAATGGTCTCGCCATGCACCTTGTCGGCCGCGGCCCCGTAATACTCGAAGTAGCGAGCGCAGACGGCGACGTCGTTCCTGGCCAGGGTCAGGGGCTTGCCGACGTCCTCGCTCTCGGTGTGGGCGAGCTTTTCGGCGTCTCGGCGTATCAACTCGGCTAGCCGGCCGAGAAGCCGCCCACGCTCCGTTGCGGTGAGCTTGCCCCAGGCTCCGGCGAGCGCGTCTCGGGCAGCGCTCACGGCTGCATCGGCGTCGACGGCGGTCCCGCGGGCGATCTGCGCCATTACTTGGCCGTCCGACGGGTTCACCACGTCGATTCCCGCAGCGGCTGGGCGCCACTCGCCAGCGATATAATGGTGTTGCCTGTCCATGTTCTTGATCCGTCGGTGTCAGAGAGCCACCGTCGCGTCGTTTTCCGCCGCGTTGCCTATCGTCTCAAGCGTTCAGCAGCCCCGCCAGCTCTCGCGCCGACAGGCGCCCGAGCCCGGCGACGCCGGACCAGAGCCTCTCGGCGGTGGCCTCGCCGAGGAGGGCGCGCGCCTTGTCGCGTAGGCCGGACTCCAGCGCCGAGGCGGACAGCGGGGCCGCGAGGTCGTGGGTGGTCTCGATCCGTTCGCCGTCATCGAGAACGACCATCACCTCGGCCGCGGTATCGCTCACGCGCGGGTCTCCCTCGACCTCGACGCACCGCGCCACGGCGAGCAGCGCCGGATCGGCACCCAGCGCGTCCGTGTAGCTGCCGTCCGCCGCGGTACTGATGCCGTGCAGCACCATGGCGGCCAGCATGCCATAGCTGAACTTGGCTTCGAGGCCGGTCCGCGGCCGCTTGATGTCGCAGACGCGCAGCCACCGCGGGTTGGTGCGCACCAGGATTCGCGCCACGCGATCCGGCTCGAGATGGCGGCTCCGGCGCATCTCGAGCAGCGCGTTGATCATCGCATGCAGGCCATGGCAGCAGGCGTGCAGCTTGTATTTGTTGTCCTCGAACACGAAGGTGGCGGGCGGCGGGTTCGTCCACGCCGCCGCCTCGGACGCATCGAGCGCATGCGTGTCGATGAATCCCTGAGGACCGCCGACGCCATCGTCGCACGAGACGAAGCCGCGCCGCGCCAGCGAGGCGGCCTCGACCCCATTCGCCGCCGCGATCCCGGCGTTGAAGGGCTTGCCCATGGTGCCAAATTGGGACTTCAGGCCCGAGGCGCGCGTCGCGACGAGGCTGAGGGCATTGCGCATCTGGGCCTCCGTCAACCCGAGCAGCCGGCCCGCCGCGATCGTGGCGCCGAAGGCGCCCGCCGTCGCCGTCTGATGGAAACCGCGCTCGTAGTGGCCGCGCCCGAGCACCATGCCGACCCGGCACGCGGCCTCCGCGCCGATCACGAAAGCGTCCCACACCGCGCCCGCCGACGCGTTCACCTGCTCGGCCACAGCGAGGGCGGCCGGCATGATGCCGACCGAGAGGTGGCCGATGTGGGCGAAGTGCGTGTCGTCGTAGTCGAGGGCGTGCGAGATCGTGCCGTTGACCAGCGCCGCAGCTCTCGCCGGCGCTTTCGACCCGCTACCGGCCAGGGTGGCCACCGGCCGTCCACCCTCGTCGCAGACGAAATCCCGGACGATTTGGCTCAGTGGCTCATTGCACCCCGCACGCGCCACCACCAGCCAGTCGAAGAGCGAGAAGCGGGCCAGCGTCAGCGCGCCGGACGGGATGACCTCGGCCTTGGTGGACGCGAGGTCGAGCAGATGCCGCATGGTATGTTCGGTGCTCATCGGCTTCAGGTCCTTTTTCGCTTGCTTCCGCCCCCGTGCAGGCTCGTGGCGATCAGCGCGCCGCCACGCGCGCCAGCAGAAGGCCGATCCATTTCGGCGGCCGCCTGCGGTCGAGCGGCCCAGGTGCCGGGCCGAGGTCCACCGTCCGGTTCACGTGCCGCTCGATGATCGACAGCCGCCCGCCGTAAGCCAGCCACCAGACGACGAGGACGCCCACGAACCAGAACACGATCTGCCACACCCACAGCGAGGGAACGCCGAGGGGCGCCTCGGCGTCGCTGAAAACCGGATGGCTGAAGAAGTCGTTGCCGAGGATCGCACCCGGGCCGAGCGCGAAGAACGCCCAGACCAAGGTCAGCGACCATTTCGCCCCGCGGGCGGCCGGTCCGCCGACGTCGGCCCGGAACTCGCGCCCGAACTCATCGTGCAGACGCTGGCGATGCGCGCGCTCGGGGCCGGCCCTGGTGAAGATCGCGACGAGCAGGCAGGCCGCGAGGTTGAAGACGAGGCCCCATGCGGCGGAATGCACCGTCAACGGCCAGCGACCCCAAGGCAGGTCGACAAACAGCCCCTCGAAGGCCACCAAGCCGACGGGCTCGGTAAAGACCACGAGGAGCGAGCCGGCGATGAGCCCGGTGAGGACGGCGCTACGACTGATCCAAGGTATCCAGCACAGGCCTAGGACGGCCGGAAGCAACTGAGCGGACAGGCTGAGCGTCGCCGACCCGATGATCGCGGCGGCGCTGGGCGTGAAGGTCGCCATCAGCGTGGCTGCGGCGAAGACGACAGCGAGCACGACGCGGGCCGCGAGACGCAGCCCATGGCCCGTGAGGTCGGGCAGGACGAATCGGTGCACGAGGTCGAGCGTCAGCACGTTGGCGCCGGCGGTGGCGAAGAACGTCACCCCAACCTGGAGCGAGGCGACGAGCAGCATCAAGAAGCAAATCGCAGCGAGCTGATCGAGTCCCGTGTAGCGCGCGATGAGGCCTGCATAGGACGGAGCATGCGCGGCGAGCGCCGCCGGATCGCCGCCAGCGATCTCGGCACCGATCATCGGGCCCACGAGCAGCAGCAGACCGCCCGCGAGCCCGGCTGTCATCCAGACCTGGTTGAACGCGAAGCCCGACCGGGTCGCGGTGGAGATGCCGAGGAAGCCGAAGCCGGGGCTCAGAACGGCGCCGGTCAGCGAGAGCGCGAAGGACAGGATGCCCGCCGTGGTCCAGGGGCCGCCCACGGCGACGTCCTTGCCGATGCCGCTCGAATATTGCATCACGCCGGGAATCCTGTCGCTGAGGATGCCGGCCGGTGTCGCGATCCCCTTGGCGAGGACGGCAAGCCCGTCGAAGGTCGCGAACGAGAAGATCGCGAGAAAAGCGATGAGTGCGAGGATCAGCAGCGACTGGGCGGCGACGACGTAGACGACCCCGCGCCAGCCGCCGATCGCCGAGACCAGGAAGAGGAAGAACGCGCTCGTCCAGACGACTTCGATCGACGTCGCCGCCCCGCCCGTCGCGGTCTGCACCAGGTCACCAAGCATCGACAGGCTCGATGCCGCGAAGGGCACCGCGAATAGGAGCAGCACGGTCAGCATGAACAGGCGGATGGTGATGCTGCCGTAATAGGCTCCGAGCAGCTCGACGGGCGATTTGACGCCGAGGATGCGGGCCGCCAGCCAGACGCGCTTCTGCACCAGCGCCCCGCAGAGCGCCACCAGGACCAGCCCGAGCGCTACGTGGCTATATTGCAGTCCGTAGAGCGCGACGATCAGGAAGTGGTCGTGCAGCCCCATGCTCGCCAGCACGACCCCGGTGGCGGCGAAGACGTAGCTCCATGCCGGCAAGTTGCCCCCACCGTCGAGGTGGTTCTCGGGCTTGGCCGTGCGCCGAGCGCTGAGCGTGCCGATGTAAAGGGCGTAGGCGAGGAAAAATCCCCACACCACGACGAGGAGCGTCGTCATTCGGAGCCCTTTTCGGCCGCGGGGGCGGACTGTCGACGTGGAGCCCTGAAGGAGCGGACGACATCGAAGGCGTCGAAGGCGCCGCGAGCGCCGGCGATGGTGACCATGTGGAAGACGACGGCGGCGAAGAGGAGCAGGAAGCCCGCGCTGCCCGGCAGGAAGGCCCGGGTGGCGAACCCCGACGAGACGAGCGTCGCCATGCCGAAGGACAGGAGCGCCGCGGCATAGAGCACCAGGCCGAGCGCCAGTTCGCGCCGGGTGAACGCGGTCCCCAGGACGACGTTCACGATGACGTGGCCGATGAAGGCCGCCAGGATCACCGCGAATGACGCAAGGATGAAAGCCGCGCCGCCCTGGCCGAGGCCGTAGTGAAACAGTGTCGCCGCGACGAGCCCTGCGGGCAGCCAGACCGCCATCACGAGCGCGTGCCGGTCGAGCGCCTCCTCGGCCGCGGTGGGTGTCATGGTCATCCTCCTTCAGACCGCACGCGACGCGCCGCACGGGTCAGTCGTCCGCGCCCTTCTCGCCGCCCTTGGCGGGAGCCGACGGGAAGTTGCGGAACGACATGCCGCCGGCGCTGCCAAGGTTTTCGAGCGGCAGGCCCAGGTCCTTCATCAGGCCGTCCACGAAGGCGACCTGCGTGCGGTACTTCATCGCCGAATTCACGACGCGGTCGCTGATATTGCCCTCGCCTCCACCCCCGTTGCCCGTCTCCGAGGGACTGTTGAGCCCCGGCAGCCCGTCGACCTGGAGGATCTTGATCGACTCGATCTTCTCCATCGGCTTGACGGTTTCGCGGATGATGCTCGGCAGCGACTTGACGAGGCTCTCGTAGATGGTGCTGCGGCGGCTGGCCTCCGAGCGCATGTTCTCGGACTCGTTGAGCAGGCGGTTGCCTTCGGCATCCTTGGCGTAGCGCACCTCGGCGGCGTTGGCTTCGGCGACATCGGCCAGGGCCCGCTGCTCGGCCGCTTCCTTGTCGGCGGTCGCGATGGTGACGAGACGGACGGCTTCGCGCTCGGCCTTGGTCGAGGCATCGATGAGTTCGATGCGGCGGCTCCGGTTGGCGACCTCCTCTGCCCGAACCGTGACGATCTGCTCCTCGACCGCGGCGAGCGACTTTTGCGCGTTCGCGGCTTCGGTCTTGGCCATCGCCTCCTCGATCGACTTGTTGATGACGGCGATCAACCGCTCCTTGTCGACGATCTCGAGCTCCTTCTTCTGCTCGATCTCGAAACGGTCGACATATTGGCGGGCGGCAATGCGCAGTTGCTCCACCTCGCGGTTGGCCGCGATGCTCGCATCCTCGATCTGCCGGAACGCATCGGCCTCGGCGAGCTTGATCTTCTGGTTCTTGGCGATCTCGAGCGCGACGATCTCCTCATCCCGCCTCAGGCGATCGACGTCGATGGTGTAGCGCTTGAGGATCGTGGCGCGCTCCTGTTCGGCCGCCGCCGCCTCGTCGCTGATGCGGACCTGCTTGTCTCGTTCGATGGACAGGATCTCGATCGCCTTCGAGGTCTCGATGCGGCGCTCCTCGGTCTCGCGTTCCGCCTCCAGCCTGGTCTGATCGATCCTGGCCGCGGCGTTGCTCTCGCTGATGGAGATCTCCTGCCGCGACCGGATGTCCGATTCCTTGACCTTGCGGTCGCTCTCGATGCGCTCGGCCTCGATCTCCTGGCGCGTCGAGATCCGTCTGGTTTCCAGCGCCGTCTTCGAATCGATCTCGGCGAGTTCGGTGTCCTTCTGCCGCTCGATCTCCAGCGTCCTGATCTCGGTCGCGGTGTTGATCCGCTCGGCCTCGATGGTCCGCCCCATGACGATGCGCACGCGCTCGGATTCCTGCTCGGCGCGGACCTTGGCGTTGGTGATGCTGATGGCCGAGTTCGACCGCTCCTGCTCGATTTCGGCGAGTTGCGCCGCCTTCCTGATCTCGATGGCGCGCGCCTGCTCGATCCGCGCATATTCGAGGTCCCTGTCGATCGTGAGCGCCCGCTGCTCGGCTTCGAAATCCTTGAACTTGATGTCGATCCGCGTATCGTTCTCGATCTGGTTGCGCAGCTTGCGGCGTTCCTCGATCTGCTCGGTCAGTTGGGTCAGACCCTCGGCGTCGAACGCATTGTCGGGATTGAATATTCCGATGTCGGTCTGATTGAGGTTGGTCAGCGAGGCGTTCTCGAGCTCGAGCCCGTTGCTGCCGAGGGTCAACGAGGCGATCTCGCCGACGTTGCGCATGTAGAGGCCGCGGCTCGAATGGATCTCCTCCATCGTCATGGTGGCCGCGACCGAGGCCATGGCGTCGATCAGCCGGCTCTGCACGATCTCCTTGAGTTCGCCGGGGTTCTGGGTCCGGGAGCCGAGCGTGCGCGCGGCGAGCGAGACGCCCTCGCGGGTGGGGAACACCCGCACCGAGAACTCGGCCATGAGATCGACCCGCATCTTGTTCCTTGTGATGAGCGATTGCTCTCCCATGCGGCGGATCTCGATGGGGATGGCGTTCATGTTGACGAGCGTGATGTCGTGGACGATCGGAACCACGAAGGCGCCGCCGCCCATGACCACCCGCTCCCCGCCCAATCCGGTTCTGATGAAGGCCTGGTCCTTGGACGAGTGGCGATACAGCCAGTGCAGAAGATAGACGCCGATCGCGATGACGATCGTCAACAGTATGATGATTGCGATTGCGTCTGCGCCGTTCATGGTTCGGTTCCCCCTGATATCGATCATGCGCAACCCGGTCTCGGCGACCGGTCGCGCTCAATAGCGTTCCTTGCCTGCGACGGTGAGGACGATCAGCGAAACGGCGATGAGGTTGACGAGGTCGGCCAGCGTGTAGAGCACGATCACGCCGCGCGCTTGCCCCGCGCCGATGACCACGTCGACGAAATAGAGGATCGGATAGATCGCCCAGCCGATCGTGAAGATCAGCCGGATCCAGAAGTAGCCGAGGCGCATCGCTGCGGAGGACTTTTGCATGACGCCGCTCATGGCGCCGAAATATTGCTCGCCCAGAATATACAGCCAGAACGCCACGGACAGGAGCACGCCGAGCGTGGCATTGAAGATGCCGGCGTCGCCGAGATAGCGGCTCAGCACCATCAGCACCGCCGCGACCGTGGAGCGCCAGAACACGCCCGCCGGAACCGGGCCGGCGATGCGGGCGAAGAAGAACAGCGCGGCGATCTCCAGCGGCTGGACCGTGAACCAGGCGACGTAGCGGTAGGCAGCGGTCATCGTCTGTGTCGAGAGCCAGATCTGCCCGGCATCGACATAGCTCAGGCTCGAGACCAGCGTGGCGACGCCGGACAGAGCGAGCGGGATGCGCCAGCGTTCGGACGACCATGTCAGGCCGAGCAGCGTCAGCGTCGCCGTCGCGAAGGTCGCGATCATCGCGGCGCCAAATGACGTGCTGACCACATCGCTGGAATGGAACAGGATCCCGAACATCAATTCCCCTCTAGACTTGCGATCTGATGTGCGGAGAGCGGCCGTAGAGCGCGACCATCGGCAGGATCAGCAGCCCGAAGATGAACTGCTGCCACTCGTACTTGAGCCCGATTCCGATCAGAAAAGCGGTCAGCACTTGCAGGACCAGGACGCCGATGACCGTGAACCCGTAGCCGCCGCTGCCGCCCAGGAGCGACGTGCCGCCGATTACGACGGCGGCCAATGTGGTGAAGAGATACGGGTCGCCGACGCCGATGAAGCCGCCGCCGCTCCAGCCGAGCAGCAGCGAACCCGTCAGGGCCGCGAACACGCCGCTGATCGTGTAGGCGATGGTCCAGTACTTGAACTCGGAAATCCCGATCAGCCTGGCCGAGCGCCGGTTGCCGCCGAGCGCGTAGATGTGGCGGCCGAAGGCGGAATAGCGCAGCCCGACGATGACCAGAACCGCGACGAAGATCCAGAACAGGATGGTCGGCGGCACCGAAAGGCCAAAGGTCTCCCCGTTCATCGCCGCGAAGTTGCGCAGCCATTCGGGCACGGTGCCGTACACGTTGCCGCTGTAGGACGATCCGATGCTGGTGAGGATCTGAGTCAGTCCTGCGACCGCGAATCCCGTGCCAAGCGTGAGGATCAGCGCCTGCCCTTGTAGTCGATACGACAGCACTCCGTTGAGGAAGCCGAGCGCCCCGCCGATCACCAAGATCATGCCCAGCGCGACCCAGGACGGCACGCCGAGGCCGATGATGTAGAGCAGCCCGATGTTCGAGGCGCCGATCACGAAGGGGATCGACAGGTCGAGCCCGCCCATCAGGGCCACCAGCGTCTGGCCGACGCAGGCGATGCCGAGGAAGGCGGCGAACAATAGGATCGCCTTGATGTTGGTCCCCGACAGGAAGCCCGTGATGGTGAAGGAGCTGATCACGATCAGCGCGCCGAGCACGATGAGGCCGATGAAGGCGCTTCGTCCATGCACGAAGACGCGGCTCACCTTGAAGGCGAAGACGAGGATCGCCTCGAGCACCAGGAAGGCGATGAGGTTCGCGACGGTCCTGAAGGCCGGAACCGTGGCCGTGACCAGGAGGTAGGCGAGGAGCAGCAGCGCCATCGCCACGATCAGCGCGCGGTTCGACGACCAGGCCGATCCCGGGCCGGCCGGCGGGTTCGGCTCGACGATGTCCCCGGCGCCGGAGCGCATGCTGCCGCGCCGTTCGAAGATGACGGCCACGTAGTTCGCGGCCCAGAACAGGACCGCGACGGAGATCACCGTATAGAGGATGACGAGCTGCGCCTGGATGCCCTGGTAGAAGCCGAGGCCGAAGCCGATGGCGGCGACGACCAGCGCGAGAGAGAGGTTGAACCAGATCAGGGCCGGCGACCTCGGGATCATGAGCGCGCTCGCCCGGGTGTCGATGTCGTGGCCGCTCATCGGGCCAGCGCCCCCGCGCCCGTCACGGCGTGGCTTTGCGTGCCGACGACCAGCATCAGGAGGACGATAAGCGCCCCGACGAAGACGTAGAGGAACGCGCCGAAGCGGAGCGACGTGGCCTCGACCGCCATGATCCGGACCGCCATCGTCAGCACGGCGAGCACGCCGGCCACTCCGAAGGCGATCTGCTGCAGCGGGCTCAGCACGAAGCCCAAGGTGCCCACGACCGCGCCCGGGGGGTGCAGGAGCATGTAGCGAGACAGTAGGGCTCCGGCGGGCGCCAGCGCGGGCACGGGGGGCGAGCCGCCCGAGGCCGCGGACACGACCACGTAGGTGTCGTAGGTGCTGACCTGCAGCATGATGCCGACCACCACGACGCCGAGCACCACGAAGGCCGCATAGGGAGAAACGAACGAGACGTGCCGCCCGATCACCGGGACGAGGAGCGTCAGCAGCAGCGACAGGACCAGGATCAATCCGTAGAACAGTTGCGTGACGAAGGCCTGGATCGCGCCGAAGTCGAAGGTGGCGAGCACATAGCCGATCAGGAACAGGTTGAGGGCGCCGAGCAGCGCGCCTGTGACGCCGCCGCGCCCGCCCGCGAGGCTGACGCCGCCGAGCACGAGGGCCGTGACCGAGGTGAGCGTCAAGGTCGTGCCCTGGGTGGGATCGCCCGAGGCGATCAGGGCCGTGTAGCAGAGCCCGCCGAGGCCGACGAAGAGCCCCGCGATGACGTGGGCGCCGATGCGCACCAGAAAGATGCGGACGCCGCTGGTATAGGCAGCGCGCTCGTCGTAACCCATCATCCGCAGGTTGGCGTAGAACGACGTCAGCGTGAACAGGAGCCAGGCCGCCGTCGCGATCAGGATGATCAGCAGGATGGGCGAGAAGATTGTGTTACCCAGGCCCCACGAGCTCATCCAGTCGGGCGCCGTGCCCCCGGGACGGGGCAGGATGACGAGATTGATGCCCGACAGCGCCAGAAAACCGCTCAAGGCCACGATGATGGGCTGGACCCGGACGAAAATGATCATCAGGGCGAAGACGATCTGGTAGATCACGCCGATGCCGAGAGCGAGCGCGAATACGCCGAACGGTCCGGTAACGAGCCCAAGCCCGTTGAGCTTGACCACCGTCACGTTGATGAAGGCGACCAGCGGGCCGACCGCGAGGTCGACCGTGCCCCGGCCGGCGACCGCGAGCGCCATAAGCGCGTAGGTGGCCATGACGAGGGGCGCGGCGACGAGGATCGCGCTGCCGAAGCCCGACAGCGACACGAGGCTCGGCCCCCTGATCACGGCCGTGGCCAGGAGCACCGCGATCAGCAGGATGGGAACCAGCAGGTAGGTGTCGGTCGACTCTCGCGGCTCGGCCATAGGGTTGCTTCTCTCGATGGCTGGACGGTTCCGCGTCCAGCCGGTCCGCCTCAGAGGTCGATCACCCGGCGCCCGGCCGGCCGCTCGTTTCGGCCCGCGCCGCGCGCGTCCCCGACGCTGCCGCGGCTGCCCATCGCCGTCTGGCCGCGCCGCTCCGGATCGTTCTGCACGATCTTCTTCAGCACAGGCGCTATGACGCTCTTGAACTTCACCGGATCCTCGGACGTCGGGAAGTGGCCGCCGCTGAAGATCGTCACCTCCGAGTTCTTGACCTTCTCGGCCGTGCGTTCGGTCATGTCGGGCGTGCAGGCGAAGTCGTACTCGCCCGTGAGGAAGTAGATCGGCACCTTGCCGGAGATTTTGTGTGTGTGGTCGCGGAAGTCGGAATCGACGCTGTAGAAAAACAGGTCGCCCTTGAAGACACCCGGACCGCCCTGGGCATAGTACCACCACGTCTCCCAGCGATATTCGTCGGGCGACTCGGGCGACATCAGGCCGAACACGGAGGTTGCGACGACCTCGCCGCCATGGATGTGCGGGTGATGCAGGGGATCGATCCACCAGCCGGGCGAATGATCGCAGGCTTCGAGCGCGATCAGGGCCGAGAACTCGCTCTCGTGACGCAGCGCCAGCGCCAAGCAGATGTTACCGCCCATCGATTGGCCCATGACGACGGGCTTCCTCAGCTCGAGCGCGCGGCAGAAGGCTAAGATGAATTCGGTATAAAACTTGGTCGTCAGCTTGTATTCGTCCTCCATCAGGTAGAAATCCGCCGGCGGGATCGACTTGCCGTGCCATGGCATGTCGAAAGCGATGACGCGGAAGTCGCCGGTGATGTCGGGATCGCAGAGCTGGTGGCGGTATTGCCTGCCGTCGGTTCCCGCCGTGTGCAGGCACACGAGCGGAATGCCCTCGCCGGTCTCCTCGTAGTAGGTGCGGTACGTCTTGCCTTCGCACTGGACGTAGACGTAGCGGCCCACGATCGGGTCGTGTGTGTTCATCCGAGAACCCCTGCGCTGTCGGTTAGATCTGTCTCATGAGGGAAAGCATGTGCGTCAGTGCTCGCAGGTTCTGCCAGAACGGCAGCGTGTTGCCTTCGATGAGCAACTGCTTGTGCAGCGGATGCGCCATGGCCCAGATGTCGTTGAACATCGGCGGCGGGATGGGTTGGGAGAACTTCGCCCAGGCGCTGCTCGGCGCCTTCAGGCCGAAGTCATAGCCCATGTCGTTGGGTGCCAATCCTTCCGCGATGCGCTGGATCTTGCCGCCGCGGACGTCGATGAGGTACTCGGTCTCGTCGACCCCGAGCACGAAGCGGTTCGTGAAGAATCGCCCGATCACGGGCAGGCGCCGATCCTCGTTGACCGCGCGTGCCCAGCGCTCGATCCATTCGAGGTCGAAGCTCCGTCTCCCGGCGTATCTGCTCATTCGGTCCTCCCTGTCGTATGGCGGTGCGACACGTCCGCGGCACCTTGGCTTGGAAGCGGCTTGGTGGCGGGGCCGTAGGTCGCGGTGAACGAGGCTGTGCCGATCGCTGCAGGCAAGACGGCCGCGCTGAAGGTGGGAAAGTCGGCATCCAGTGCGATCTCGACCCGCTCGACCTTCAGGGCATAGACGGTGAAGACATAGCGGTGCGCCCGGTCCGGCGGCCAAGGCCCACCGTAGCCACGCTCGAAGCCGGGGATCTTGAAGGTGACGAAGTCGCTGTTCAGCTCTCTTGCACCGGCTGGCATAAGCGGCGACCGGCTTGCTCCTTCCGCAAGCTCGCGGGTCGTGGCGGGGATGTCGTGCACCAACCAATGCGCGAACGAACGCGGGAAATTGAATTCGGGAGGTAGGTCTGGGTCGGTGATCGAGAGCGCGAAGCTGCGGGTCCCCTCCGGCGCGCCCGACCAGAGGAGGCGCGGCGAGACCTTGCTGTCCTCGGCGAAGCGCATCGGGATGTTCTGTCCGGGGGCGATGTTGGGGCAGGTCAGGATGAACCTCTCGGCGGCAGCCGGTCGGCGCCGCGCCCCTTCGCCGAAGGAGGCGACATGGCGCGGCATCGGCCGGCCATTCTCGAAGCGGGAACCCGGACCGGCGACCGGCCCATGGAGAGGCGTTTGCTCGGGGCCAGGTGGCCCGTCATCATTTGCCGCGTTCGGGGTGAGCGTGGCTCCCGCCTTGCGCCCGAACATGGCATTGAGGATCGCATGACCGTCGTAAGGCGGCTCGAAGCGCGAGGAGATCGAACCGTTCCGGAACACATGGACCTCCGTGCAAAGGGTGAGGAATTCCTCGATCTCGCTTGAGAGGAAAACGACAGCATTGCCGCGGGCCGCGAACTCCTTGAGATTGCGATAGAGGTCCAGTTTCGCGCCGATGTCGATGCCGCGCGCCGGATCGTTCAAGACCAGGACCAACGGCTTTTCGGCAAAGGCGCGCGCGATCAGCACCTTCTGCTGGTTGCCGCCCGAGAGCGAGGTGATGAGGTTCTGGCGGCTGCCCATCTTGACCGCCAGCTTGCTCGCCTCCCACTCGAAGATCGGAGACAGCTTCACCCGGTTCACGAGGTTGAGCACCCCGCCGGCCCGGTATTCGCGATAGACCGGAAGCAGCAGGTTCTCGAAGATCGACAGATTGGCGAAAATGCCTTCTTTCTTACGGTCACCGCTGACGTAGCTGATCTTGTTGCCGCGGGCCGACGTCAGGCCATCGATCTCATGGGCGACGCCGTCCCGGATGAGGACGATGCGGCCCGATACCAGCGCGTCGACGCCGGCCAGGCAGCGCACGAAGTCGGCTTGCCCCTGGCCATCCAGGCCGGTAACGCCCAGGACCTCGCCCGGGTAGAGCGTCATGTCGATAGGCGCGGCGTCCGGCCATACCCGCGCTTCCTCGACCCGCAGCACGGGGGACGCGCTTTGCCGCTCCGACGCTGGCTGATCGGCTTGCGCCTTTTGACGCTCCGGCCCCGCAATGAGCGCCAGGATCCGATCTTCGGTGATCTCCTCCTTCTCCAGGCACCCGACGTCGACGCCGTCCCGTAGGATGGTGGCCCGGTCGGCGATCCGGACCAGCTCGGCGATCCGGTGGGTGACGATCAGGATGCTGGCGCCGTTCCTCTTCAATTGGCGCATCTTGTTGAAGAGACGTTCGGTCGAGTCGAAGTCCAGGGCGGCGGAGGACTCGTCGAGGATCAGGATCTTGGGGTCGGTCAGCAACGCCCTGGCGATGGTGATCCATTGCTTGAGGCTGAGCGGCAGGGTGGCGACGGGAGCGTCGAGGTCGAGATCGAAGCCTAGCAGTTCGCGCAGCAGCGCGCCCGCCTTCATCACCTTGTCGTCTCGGGTCATCGACGCGGCAAAGAGCGGATCGGCGCCGAGATAGAGGTTGTCGAGCACCGAGCACTCGTCGGCGACGAGCACCTCTTGGAAGACGTTGGCGATGCCGAGCGCGCGGGCCTCGACCGGCGATGTCGCCGAGCGGCCCAGGATCGACACCTGACCGCTGTCCGGGATCAGCACGCCCGAGATCACCTTGGCCAGGGTGCTCTTGCCCGATCCATTGCCCCCGACGATGGCATGCACCTCGCCCGCCATCGCGCGCAAGCTGCATCCGCCCAGCGCCACGGTGGGGCCGAACGTCTTGCGCACCGATGAGATCTCGACGGAGGTGAGGGCCATGATCTGTCTTCGCTCCCGCTTGGGCTGGTCACGGGTAGGGCCATAAGAGCGCCGCCCGCCTTCGGTAGGCGGCGCTTCCGCGGGGACGGTCTATTTCATGGCGTGCTTGGGATCGAACGCCTCGGGGTCGGCGGGACGGAGGAAGAATTGATCGAGGTATGCCTTGCCGGCCCAGTTCTCCTCGCCGACGTTATACCAGCCGCCGGAATCCTCGTTGCAGTCCTCTTTGAGCACTTTGGAGAGCTGCTCGAAGTTGATCTGCTGCGGCTTGGTCAGGATGGATTGGATCTTCGGCCCTTGCCCTTCCAGCGTCCGCATCATGATGTTCCAAGCCATCTCGAAGTCGTCGCCGGGCGGCCAGGCCTGGATCGCGGTGCTGATGAAGGTCGGGTTCTTGCGCCAGTAGCACAGGGCGCCGAGTTCGCCACCGATCGAGATCGGCGGCATCGGCCGGCCGCTTTGCTTCAAGGCGCGCACCGCGCCGAGTTCCGATGCCGACTGGATGATGACGCCGTCGAGCTTCTCCGGGTTGGTGGCCAGCCACTTCTGGATCTCGGCCTGCGCCACCTGGTCGGTCCACATGCCGGCCACGGAGCCCGCGACCTTGATGTCCGGAGTCTTCTTCAGGGCATCGAGGATGCCGAGGTTCTGCGAATCCGAAGCCGAGGCGCCGGGGATGCCTTCCACGATCAGGACATTGCCCTTGTCCTTGATCTGGCCCGCCATCCACTGGCCGAGCATGTTCCCGCCGACCACGAAATTGGCCGACGAGTTCACCGCGAACGGAGAGTCGAGGTAGCCCGTTGCGGAGAAGACCGGGATGCCCCTGTCATGCGCGTATTTGACGGTCTGGTTCAGGGCCGTGGGATTTGAGCAGCAGACGATGATCGCGTCGACGCCGCGATCGGCGAGCTGCCGCATCTGCTGGATCTGGGTCGAGTCGTTGAGGTTGGATTGCGTAATGA
This sequence comes from Lichenihabitans sp., assembly GCA_965277635.1. Taxonomy (GTDB): domain Bacteria; phylum Pseudomonadota; class Alphaproteobacteria; order Rhizobiales; family Beijerinckiaceae; genus Lichenihabitans. The sequence goes on along the minus strand of CBDIDE010000002.1, from coordinate 5,693,130 downwards.
CGACGTCCTTGATCAGACCCAGCTTTTTCCACTTGGGAATCAGCACGGTCTGGAGTCGGCCCATCACGTCGGCCCGCCATGTATTGCCGGCGTAGGAGCTGGCATAGCCGATCGTCCATGGCGGCCCCTTCTTTGGATGCCAATCGCGGTAGGCGCTCTCGCCGATTGGCTGCTGCGGATCCATCATCTTCGGATTGTAGAGTTCATCCTGTATTGCCTTCGGTAATTCGTCGACGCCGGCAGCGAATGCCGGCGCAGCGATCGAGAGCGCCGCAGCGACGGACAACGTGCCCAACAGCATCTTCGTCATTCTGACCATCTCGTCCTCCCTTCGATGTTGCGATCTTGTGCGCAACCGCCTGTTAAACCTTACATCCTATCGAACCTTGAGCAACGACGCTGCTCCTCTCCGCGTCCGCTGTCACGGAGCGCGTCCCGCGGAGGACATGAATTCCTTACGGATGTCCGCCGAATGCTGGCCGACGGCCGGGACCGGACCGAGCTCGAGCGCCCCGCCGTCCAAGCCGGGCGGCGCCGCGAGCGAGACCGTGCCGAGCGACGTCGTCACGCGAGCGCGCCGCAGGGCGGAGTGCGCCGCCAGGCCCGCGACGTCGTTGACGAGGCCGAAGGCGGTGTTGGCGGCCTTCAGGCGCGCGATGGCTTGCGACGCCGTCAGGCTGAAGAATGCGTCCGCGATCCTGCGATCGACCGCGTCCCGATGCGCCACGCGGGCATTGTTGCTGGCGTGGTCCGGCGCGGTTCCGAAGCCAGGATCGCCGAGAAACTCGCGGCAGAAGCTCGACCATTCCCGCTCGTTCTGGATCGCGATCAGGACCTGCTGCCCGTCGGCGGTCGCGAACGCCCCATAGGGGCAGATGGACGGATGAGCGAGGCCGACGCGCCGAGGCAAGGCGCCCGTGCTCTCGAAGCATAGGAGCGGGACGTTCATCCAATCGGCGATCACGTCGAACAGGCTGATCTCGATCGCCTTGCCCCAACCGGTCTGCCCGCGCTCGATCAGCGCCTCGAGCACCGCCGCATGGACCGTGGCGCCGCACGCGACGTCGCAAATCGATATGCCGACCCGACCCGGCCCCGCCGGCAGGCCCGTCACCGACGCGAGACCGCTCTCGGCCTGCACCAGCAGGTCATAGGCTTTCATCGCCGCGTAGTCGCCAGAGCTGCCGTAGCCCGAAATGTCGACCGTGATCAGCCGAGGATGGCGGGCCCGCAGTGCGGCGCTCCCGAGGCCCGCCCGCGCGGCCGCGCCCGGCGCGAGGTTCTGGACGAAGACGTCGCATCGCTCGAGGATGCTGCCGAGCAGGGCAGAGTCCGCTTTGTCCTTCACATCGGCGACGAGGCTCTCCTTGCCGCGGTTAAGCCAGACGAAGTAGCTCGACAAGCCCTCGCCTGCCGATGAGTCGTAGAACCTGGCGAAGTCGCCCTCAGGCCGTTCGATCTTGATGACGCGCGCGCCGGCGTCGGCGAGGCGCATGGTGCAGAACGGCGCGGCGACCGCCTGTTCGAGCGCCAGCACCAGAAGTCCGTCGAGCGGCTTGCCCATCAGTAGCTTCGCGGCAGGCCGAGCACGTGCTCGGACACATAGCTCAGGATGAGGTTGGTGCTGATGGGCGCCACCTGGTAGAGGCGCGTCTCGCGGAACTTGCGCTCCACATCGAACTCGTCGGCGAAACCGAATCCGCCATGGGTCTGCACGCAGGCCTCTGCGGCCGCCCACGAGGCCTCGGCCGCCAGCATCTTGCCGATGTTGGCCTCCTCGCCGCACGGTTCGCCCGCCTCGAACAGGCGGCAACCCTCGTGCACCATGAGCTCGGCGGCACGCAGCTGCGCATAGGCGCGCGAGATGGGAAATTGGACGCCCTGATTTTGCCCGATCGGACGGCCGAAGACCTGCCGCGCCTTGGCATAGTCGACGGACTTCCGCGTGAACCATTTGCCGTCACCGATGCATTCGGCGGCGATCAGCAGCCGTTCGGCGTTCATGCCGTCGAGGATGTAGCGGAATCCCTTGCCTTCCTGTCCCAGCAGCGCCGTGGCCGGGATGCTGAGGTTGTCGAAGAACACCTCGCAGCTGTTGTGGTTCATCATCGTGCGGATCGGTCGGATCGTCATCCCGGCGCCGAGCGCCTCGCGCATGTCGACGATGAAGGTCGAGAGCCCCTCGGTCTTCTTGCTCACCTCGGCGCGGGGGGTCGTCCGGGCAAGGAGCAGCATCACGTCGGAATGCTCGGCGCGGCTCGTCCAGATCTTCTGACCGTTGACGACGTAGCGGTCGCCGTCACGGCGTGCGACCGTCTTTAGGTTGGTGGTGTCCGTGCCGCTCGTCGGCTCGGTCACGCCGAAGGCCTGGAGGCGGAGTTCGCCGCTGGCGATCCTCGGCAGGTAGGCCCGCTTCTGCTCCTCCGAACCATGGCGGAGGATGGTCCCCATGATGTACATCTGGGCGTGGCAGGCCGCACCATTGCAGCCGCAGGCCTGGATGGTCTCGAGCACGGCCGCTGCGGCTGATAGGCCCAGGCCCGATCCGCCATAGTCCTCGGGGATCAGCACCGCCAGGAACCCGGCCGCCGTCAGCTCCTCGACGAACTTGGTCGGGTAAGCCCGCTCGGCGTCGAGCGCCCGCCAATAGTCGCCGGGATAGTTGGCGCAGAGGCGACCGACCTGCTCACGGATCTCGCCATGCTCGTCCAACTGCTGCACCATGCGCTCCGCGTCCCTTCATTTGTTGTGGTTGAGGATACAGCGCATGGGCCGCTTGCGTACCTGGATATCAGCTAGAAGCCATACGGCCCGCAGGCCGACATTTCGGAGGTGGCCGGTGGCCGCCGCTAGCCATAGGGGCAGGGTATGACGCTATCGACGCGGCATCTTGAATGCTTCCTGAGCATCGCCGAGAGCGGCAGCTTCTCCAATGCCGCAATCCGGCTCGGCTGGTCGCAGCCCGTGCTCAGCCGATACGCCAAGGAGCTCGAGGACGACCTGAAGGTGAAGCTGCTGTATCGCGACGGCCGTGGCGTCGTGCTGACCGACGCCGGTCAGCGCTTTCTCAAGCGGGCGACCGAACTCCTGAGGACCTTCGAAGAGGCGCGCCTCGACGCGCTCGGAACGCCGCAGCAAATGCTGGAGAGCGCAGCCGTCGGCATGCCTCCGACTGTAACCCGCATCCTGGCGCTCCCGCTGGCCCGCGCGATCTACGCCGCCTATCCGGCGACGCGGCTCAGGTTGATCGAGTCGTTCAGCGGCCATCTTCTGGAATGGCTGTCGGACGAACGGATGGATGCTGCGATCCTGTATGGGTCGGAAGCCACGCAACGCCTGAACGCAGAACCGCTCCTCGTCGAGCGGCTGCACCTTATCGCGCCCGCCCAGCTAGGGTCGGTGCCCACAGAACTGTCGCTCTTGGAGGTCGCGCGGCTGCCGCTGATCCTGCCGAGTCGCCCGCACGGCCTGCGGCGGCAACTCGACACGATCGCCATGCGGCACGGCCTTCACCTCAATGTCCGGGTCGAGGCCGATGGATTGGTCCCGATCGTGCAACTGGTGGCCGCCGGCATCGGTTACACGGTGCTCCCGATGCCTAGCATACAGCAGGAGCTGGATGCGGGCTTGTTGGCATCCGCGCTGATCGTCGAGCCGGCCGTCGAGCGCTCGCTGGTCGTCGCCACGTCGATGAAGCGATCGAACCGGACCGGCATCGAGGCGCTCATCCAGATCATCAAGACACAAATCAAGGAGCTCGATGCGGAGACGGGTTGGTCCGTGCATCGGGTCCGGGCCGGGTCCGAGCGGCCTTGAGCCGCAGGACGGTACGGCCGTCGCCGGCCATCGATAACAGATCGTTGGGAGGCCTGCTCGAACGTCATCGTGACGCCGAGATAGCCGATGTCCTGGTTGTTCAACCGCCATAGGCCTAGTGAAGCGTGCCTTGGTGAGCGCCGGGTCACTGGTGCGCAGCGAGCAGAATACCTTGTCGATGACCTCGATGGTCACGGTTCCGTTGCCGATCGTCAACATGACGTCGGCGTCTTTCCCCGTCGCCGGCAGGTCGCCGGGCATGCGCACGTTCAGATAGAAAACGCCGTTCTTATGCGCGACGGGCAGCCGGCCGCAAAAGTACGACAAACGATAATTTCCACGCCTCGGCTGATCGAAATCACGTCTAGTCAGGAGAACTCGGATCCGCGCTGTCTGCCGATCTACTGAAGCATGCAAGCTGGTCATGCGATAGAGAGAAAGAAACGTCGGAGTCGCCCGCTCTTGAAGCGGATATGTGGTCGTGGTTAGTCGCGGCCTGTTAGAGCTGTTTCGCTCCGCTTGTACTTCCGCGGTGCGCTGGACCGTTATGCCATCTCGCCGACGGCGACCGGCTCCCTTGCAGCGAGCATTCTCGTTATCTCGCCCCGGCACGATCCGCAATTGGTGCCCGCACTCGTTGCCACGCCGATCGCCGCGACCGTCCTGGCGCCAGCCTCCGCGGCGCGCCGGATGTCGGCGCGCCCGACCTCGAAGCAGGCGCACACGATCGCGCCCTTGTCCGTCTGGCCGTCGCCAACGCGACCTGCGAGCAACGCGAGGCGTCCCGAGCCGTCCATCGTGGCGGCCAGTCTCCCGGACAGGTCGGCGCGCGCCACGGCGACCGGTTCCGGCGCCAGGAACAGCACGCCTATGAGACGATCCACCTCGAAAGCGGCGAGCCGGAACTGCCCGCGAACGCGATCGTGGTACGAGACGACTTCGGCTTCGGGGCCGATCCCGAGCCAACCGCGCGCGGCCGCTTCGGCGTCCTCGAGACCGACCGCGCCGGCAAGTTCGGCGCGAAAGCCACCCTTTGTCGGCGCGAGCGCGGCATAATCGACGCCCTCGAACACAGGCCGTCGCGCCGCGACTGCGAAGCCGAACCAGACCGCCTCGAAGCGGCGCGCCGAAGCGGGCGTGAATTTGAGTTCGGGCTGACCCGATACCGGGTCCCGGGCGTCGCCGATCAGCGCGCCGACGCGGGCCGCGGAGGCAAAACGGTCGTTCCAGTGCATCGGCGCGAAGAGTGCTCCCTCGGAGACCTCGTCTGTCACGATCACGCGCAGAAGAACCCGCGCGCGATCGGTTTCGACGATCGCTATATCTGTTGCATCGATACCGAGACGCCGCGCATCGGCCGGATGGACTTGCACAAAGGGCTCGCCGATATGCGCCGTCAGGCGCGGGACCTTTCCCGTGCGGGTCATCGTGTGCCACTGGTCGCGGATGCGGCCGGTGTTGAGCGCGAGCGGCCGATCGGGCGAGACCGAGGATGCCGGTGCGCGAAAGGGCGTCGCGACGAAGCGCGCCTTGCCGTCGGCGTGATAATAGCCGCCCTCGGCGAAGAAGCGCGTCGTCGTCGCCTCTGCCGATCGACGCGGCCACTGGAACGGCGCGAGCTCGTCATAGGCCTCGTCGTCGATCGCCGCGACGCCGGAAATATCGAGGTCGCGGCGGCCATCGTTTTCGATACCGGTGAGCGCTGCGTATTCACGGAAAACGTCGGCCGCTGTCCGGTAGTCGAATCCAGCGCCGAACCCCATGCGGCGTGCCACTTCGGCCATCTGGCGCCAATCCGCCATCGCTTGCCCCGGCGCCGGCAGGAATGGGCGCTGGCGTGAGATCCGCCGCTCGGAGTTGGTGACGGTCCCGTCCTTTTCGCCCCAGGCGAGGCTTGGCAGCAACACATGCGCGAGCGCGCTGGTGTCCGTCTGGGCGCAGACTTCCGAGACGACAACGAACGGGCAGCTTTCGAGCGCACGGCGGACTCGGTCGGCGTCCGGCATCGACACGACCGGATTCGTGCCCATGATCCAGATCGCCTTGACACGCCCGTCCTCGACCGCGTGAAACAGATCGACCGCCTTGAGCCCCGGCCTTGTCGCGAGCCGCGGCGCTCGCCAGAAATCGCCGACGATACGGCGGTGATCGGGGCTTTCGATCTCCATGTGTGCGGCGAGCATGTTGGCAAGGCCACCGACCTCTCGCCCGCCCATCGCGTTCGGCTGGCCGGTGACCGAGAAGGGCCCCATCCCCGCTCTGCCGATCCGACCCGTGGCAAGATGGCAGTTGACGATCGCGTTGACCTTGTCCGTCCCGGCGCAGGACTGATTGACGCCCTGGCTGTAGACCGTCACGACCCGCTCGGTCGCCACAAAGCGCGCGTAGAAGGCCGCGATGTCGGCCGAGGATACGCCGGCAGCCGCGGCCACGTCCGCTATGTCGAAAGCCTTCGCAACCTCGATCGCCGCGCCGAAGCCAGTCGTATGGCGGTCGATCGTCGTACGATCGAGCCGTCCGTCTCGCGCGCAATAAGCGAGGAGGCCGTTGAAGAGCGCGACGTCGGTGCCCGGTGCGAGCCGCAGATGCTGATCGGCGATGTCGCAGGTCGCGGTCGTGCGCGGATCGATGACGACGACGAACGTGCCTCTCGCCTCCCGCGCTGCCGCAAGCCGCTGATAGAGGATAGGATGACACCAGGCGAGGTTCGAGCCGACGAGCACGACGAGGTCGGCTTCCTCGAGGTCTTCGTAAGTGCCTGGAACGGTGTCGGCGCCGAAAGCGCGACGATGGCCGGCCACGGAGGACGCCATGCACAGGCGCGAATTGGTGTCGATGTTTGCGGCACCGATGAAGCCCTTCATGAGCTTGTTGGCGACGTAGTAGTCCTCCGTCAGGAGCTGCCCGGAGACGTAGAAGGCGACGCTGTCCGGCCCGTGCGCCGCGATCGTCTCGGTGAAGCGACGCGCGACCTGATCGAGCGCCCGATCCCAGCTGACGATCGCGCCGGCGATGCGCGGCTCCATCAGGCGGTCGTCGAGCGAGAGGGTTTCGCCGAGCGCGGTGCCCTTCGAACACAGACGCCCGAAATTTGCAGGATGCCTGGGATCGCCAGCAATCGTTGCACCGGCCGCTGTCGCGGTCGCGAGCACGCCGCACCCGACGCCGCAGTAGGGACAGGTGGTGCGGATCGGGCCGCGGGCCTTGTCGCCCGCTTCGCCGGGCGCGGGGCCGGCGTTCACGCCGCTTCTACCGCCCCTGCGGCCTCGCCCTTCGGCTCGAGATCGAGCAGCAATCGCCCATCCCGCACCTCGATCGGGTAAGCGCGTGTGCGGCCCTGATCGGCACCACATGCCTCGCCCGTCTCCAGGCTCAACACCCAATTATGCAGGGGGCAGGTGACGCTTCGGCCATGCACGATGCCCTGACTCAACGGGCCGCCGCGATGCGGACAGCGATCGTCCAGCGCGAAGACCGCGTTGTCGATTGTCCGGAATACGGCGATGCAACCCTCGGCCGTCCGCAAGACGCGCGCACCGCGCACAGGAATGTCGGCGAGCGTGCCGATGTCGACGAGGTCGCCCATCGTCATTCCGCCGCCGCGAGAGGCCGGAGCTCGGCGATCGGGGCGAATTCGTGCGTGTCCTTGCCCGCCGCCCGTTCAGCCCACGGGTCCTTTTGCGCGAAAAGCTGCGAGAGGTCGAAGCGCGCGACGAGCCTCTTTCGCCGCTCGGCGTCGTCAACCAGGAGCTTTCGGATCGTCTCGACGCCGACCCGCTTCGCCCATTTGTAGATGCGCTCGAGATAGCGGCCCTGCTCCCGATAAAGCTGGACGAGCGCTGCGATCATCTCGATCGCTTCCTCTTCCGTCGCGACGTGGCAAAGAACCTCCGTTCCCTTGATGTCGAGCCCGGCCGCGCCGGCGAAATGGATGTCGTAGCCGCTATCGACGCAGATGACGCCGACGTCCTTGCAGGTCGCCTCCGCGCAATTGCGCGGACAGCCGGATACCGCCATTTTGACTTTCGCGGGCGTCCAGGAGCCCCACAGGTATTTTTCGAGCCTCACGCCGAGCCCTGTCGAATCCTGCGTGCCGAACCGGCACCAGTCGGTGCCGACACAGGTTTTGACCGTACGCAGACCCTTGGCATAGGCCGCACCCGAGACGAGCCCGGCGGCGCCGAGGTCTGCCCAGACCGCCGGCAGCATCTCCTTTTGGACGCCGAGCAGATCGATGCGCTGGCCTCCGGTCACCTTCACTGCCGGAATGGCGAACTTATCGACGACATCCGCAATGGCGCGCAGTTCCTTGGCGCTCGTCACCCCGCCCCACATCCGCGGCACGACGGAAAACGTGCCGTCTTTCTGAATGTTGGCGTGGACGCGCTCGTTTATGAAGCGCGACTGGCTGTCATCCACATATTCGCCGGGCCACGCGGCGAGCAGATAATAGTTCAGCGCCGGCCGGCATTTGTGGCAACCGCAGGAGGTTTTCCATTCGAGCGCCTGCATCAGCGCCGGGATTGATTTCAGGTTTTGAGCGACGACGAAGCGCCGCACGTCGTCGTGGCCGAGGTGGGTACAACCGCACATCGGCTGCACCGCGACGGGATCGAACGCGTCGCCGAGCACGACGCGCATCAATCCCTCGACGAGGCCGGTGCAGGAGCCGCAGGAGGCGGAGGCCTTTGTCACTGCGCGCACGTCGTCGAGCGATGCGAGCCCGCGGTCTTGTATCGCCTTGACGATCTTGCCCTTACAAACGCCGTTGCAGCCACAGATCTCGGCGTCATCCGCCAAGGCTGCAACGGCCGCTGTAGGGTCGCCGGATGGCCCTCCGGTAAAGCCGGGACCGAAGATCAGCGTCTCGCGCTCGTCGGCAATGTCAGCCTCTTTTCGCAGCAGATCGAAAAGCCAGGCACCATGCGAAACGTCGCCGAAGAGCACGATGCCGACGAGCTTGCCGTTCTCGATGACGAGCCGGCGGTAGACGCCTCGCGCGGCGTCGCGGAGCACGATTTCCTCGCGGCCTTTGCCGTCGGCGAAGTCGCCGGCCGAGAAGAGGTTGACGCCGGTCACCTTCAATTTCGTTGCCGTCGCGCTGGCGTTGAAGACGGCGGTTTCGTCGCCGGCAAGGTGCGCCGCGATGACATTGGCCATTTCGTAGAGTGGGGCGACGAGGCCGAAGACCTGACCGTCGATCTCGACGCATTCGCCAAGCGCGAAAATGTCGGGATCGGCGCTGCGCATGTCCGGTCCGACGAGAACGCCGCGCCCGACCGCGAGCCCGGCCTGCTTCGCCAAACCCGCCGACGGCCGGATGCCGACCGCCATGACGACGAGATCGGTCGGGATCTCACGACCATCGGCGAGAACGACTGAGCCTACCCGCGCCGGGCCCGGCGTCGTGGCCGCGCGGATTTCCTTCGTGTTCGCTTCGGTCAGCACCGTAAGCCCGCGCGCCTCGATCGCTTGCTTCAAGAGATGTGCGGCGGTGGAATCGAGCTGGCGTTCCATCAACGTCGGCATCAGGTGGAGGACCGTTACCTCCATGCCCTGTTCCTTCAGCCCGACTGCCGCCTCGAGGCCCAACAGCCCACCACCGATGACGACCGCGTGGCCGCCGGACTTCGCCGCGAGCAGCATCGCGTCGACATCGTCGAGATCGCGGTAACTCAAAACGCCCGCCAGCTTGTGGCCGGGGACGGGTATGATGATAGGCGTCGAGCCCGTCGCGATGATCAACTTGTCGTAAGGCGCAATGACTCCGTGGTCCGACACCACCGTCTTGCGCGCCCGGTCGATCGCGACGATCCGATGGCCCTTGTAGAGCATGACGCCATGCTTGATGTACCAGCCGTCGCCATGAATGACGATTTCGTCGAACGTTTTCTCCCCGGAGAGGACCGGCGACAGCATGATGCGATCATAGTTGACCCGGGGCTCCGCGTTGAAGATTGTCACCTCGTACAGATCGGGTGCGCTCTCAAACAGTTTTTCGAGCGCGCGCCCCGGCGCCATGCCGTTGCCGACGACGACGAGCTTTTGGCGGCCCGCTGCGAGATCGACGGGGTGCGCTTCCTCGTTGGTGACCGGCTGAACCATGATGGTCATGCGAGCTGCGGTCCTTCCGGCTTAAGCGGCGTCGGAGCCAGCCAGGAGCGCCGCCAGCCCGGGCTTACACCAGTCAGCGTGGCAAGCGCCGCCAAAGCCACGCAGGCGAAAATCGCAAAGCCGATACCGTAGCCGCCGGACCACTGCTTCGCAGCGCCGAGGCTCGCGGCGAGATAGAAACCGCCGAGGCCGCCGGTCGCGCCGACGAGGCCCGTGACAACGCCAACGTTGCGGGCGAAGCGCTGCGGCACGATCTGGAACACGGCGCCGTTGCCCGCGCCGACTGCCGCCATCAACAAGACGACGACCGGGAGGGCCAAAGCTAGGTCGCCGATGCCGCGTGCGACGAGCGTGAAAAGCACGCAGACGACCCCGTACACGACGGAGAGGGTCTTCACGCCGCCGCAGCGGTCGGCGATCGCGCCGCCGATCGGCCGCGCGAAGGAGCCGACGAAGACACAGGCAGCCGTGCACGTGCCGGCGACGACCGGCGTGACCCCGAACTGATCGTTGAACCAGAGCGGCAGAAAAGACGACAGGCCGACGAAGCCGCCGAAGGTGACGCCGTAGAAGGCCATCAGCCACCAGGCATCCGGTGTTGACAGGATCTCCTTGTAGACCGCAAGGCCGGCGCGCGGCTTCGTTGTCGGGCTTTCCTTGGCGATGAGGAAGAAAATCGCCAGGACCACGGCGAGCGGGAGAGCCGCGAGGCCGACGACGTTGCGCCAGCCGAGCGCGACGGCGATGAGCGGCGCGAAGAGCGCGGAGAGCACGGTGCCCGAATTGCCGGCGCCGGCGATACCAAGCGCCGTGCCTTGATATTCAGGCGGATACCAGGAGGAGGCGAGCGGCAGCGCCACGGCGAATGATGCACCCGCGACGCCCAGGACCACGCCCAGCGCGAGCACACCCGCGAAACTCGAAATACCGAGCGCCCAGGCTGTCAACAGGCCCGCGATGACGATCGTCTGCATGACGAGGGCGGTTGGGAGGGGACGAAAGCGATCGGCACAGGCGCCGGCGATGACGCGGATAAAGGCCCCGGCCAACACCGGCGTTGCGACCATCAGCCCCTTGTGCGCCGGATCGAGGTGCAATTCCTTGGCGATGAAGACGGCGAGCGGACCCAGGAGAACCCAGACCATAAAGCTTAGATCGAAATAGAGAAAAGATGCCAGCAGCGTTGGCCAGTGCCCGGCGCGCAAAAATCCGCGGTTCATGAGGGTTTCCAAAAGCAGAATCGTGTCGACGTGCAGCGCAATGCAAACCGCAGGCCAGCTTAGAAATTGATCGACTACTCGACAGCGTGGCCCGCTCCTCACAACACTTCGCTCAGTCGTTTAGCACCCCGTCTGGCTTTTGGGCAGAACGCAAAGAGATGCGCCATTTGCGCGCGCGGGCGATGCAAAGCGCGAGCGTTCTCGTTGGTCTGTCACCCAGGTGCAACGTGTCGTTGCTCACTGGCGGCATCAGTCGCTCGGCGAAGCCCGCCTCCGGTCGGCCGCCGAGTGCGAGCCCAAGGCGATGGACGATGCAATCGAGCCCCGCCGTGCGACGCGATCGTGTCGTCCACCTTGCGATCGTCGAAGCGCTCGGCAAAGATGCGCCGGCGACAATATGGCTCTTCACAACGGAACCGGCTCGCGACGATCTGAATATGGACGCCGCGGCCGGCGCAGGGCAGATCAGACACACGCCAAACGTACCGACCACCTACCTTGCCCCTCCCCGACGAACTCCGGGCGCTGCAACTGGCTCAGCGGAGGTCCGAGTCGGTCGTAAACGGCCGGCGCTGATCGCGCGCAACCAGACGGCAGACCTGCTCGCCTATCTGAAGCTCGCCCTCGACTCCGGCGTGAAGCCGTCCGAACTGTCCGGGATCATCACCCACGCGATGTCTGCCGTGGCAGCCGCGCGTCCGGTGTTCGCCGAGCGCGCGAGTTCGGTCGACAAGGCGATCGGCGCCTCGGCTCCGGCTCTTGCCCAGGACACGACGGACGTTCTGTTCCGCGATCTCTGGCTGCGACCGGACCTCACGCCGCGCGACCGCAGCCTGGTGACGATCTGCGCGCTGATCGCGACGGGTCAGTTCGAGCAGCTCACTGGCCATCTCACCCGAGCTTTGAATAACGGCCTGACGCAAGCCGAAGCGTCCGAAACCATCAGCCATCTCGCCTACTACGGCGGCTGGCCAAATGCGTTCTCGGCGGCGAGCATCGCCCGCGCCGCCTTCGCGCAGCGCAGTGCATCGAAATGACGAGGCGTTCCTGCCCAGCGAACGCCTCGCCAGAAAGGCAGGACCCATGCCCCACGTCATCCTCAAGCTCGCAGCGGGCCGCGCCGACGCGCAGAAATCCGCGATCGTGGAGGCCATCACCAGGGCTCTCGTGGCCACGGTTGGCGTCGACGAGGATGCGGTGTCCGTCGCGATCGAGGATGTCCGCAAGGACGACTGGGTCGAGCAGGTCTACAAGCCCGACATCCTGCCAAGATGGATACCCTCACCAAAAGCCCGGCTACGACCCGCTGCAGGCTTCGCCTCAAGGTGCTGATCGGCGCGCCTCGGCGTCGCGCGCTCGCGCGTCACAGGAGCATCCCATAACCACGGACCTGCAGGGCAAGATCGCGCTCGTGACTGGGGCCGACGGCGGTATCGGCCTCGCAGCCGCCAGAGCCTTCGCCAAGGCCGGTGCCTCGGTGATCGTCGTGGATCGCAACGGCGAGCTTGTCGCTGAGGCAGCCCAGGGGCTGTGGTCAGCAGGCCATCACATCACGCCGGTCGTGTGCGACGTGACGGACCGGGATCAGGTCAAAGCCTTGATCGAGCAGGCCGTCGGCACCTATGGCCGGCTCGATGCGGCCTTCAATAACGCCGAGATCAACTACGACGGCGCCCCCGTGCTCGAAACGGGCGACGCCGAGTTTGACGACATCATCGACGTCAATCTTCGCGGCGTGTGGAACTGCCGAAAGGCGGAGCTTCGGCAGATGACGATGCAGGGCAGCGGCGCCATCGTGAACTGCTTGTCCATCGGCGGGCTGCGGGGCTCGAAGGGCCGCGCCGCCTACTCGTCGAGCAAATTCGGGATGATCGGCCTGACGCGGGCCGCCGCCCTCGACTACGCCGACAGGGGCATCCGCGTCAACGCGGTCTGCCCGGGCATCATCGGCAATACGCCGATGTCGACGCGGGTCACCAGGAACAACGATCCAGAGATCATCAAAAGGTTCATCGCGGCCGAGCCCATCGGGCGCCGCGGGGAGCCGGAGGAGATCGCGGCCGCGGTGGTGGGGCTGTGCAGCCCAGCCGCGAGCTTCATGATCGGCCACGCCATGGCGGTCGACGGCGGAGTCCTCGCCTAGCCGACTTTAATCACAAGACTCGAAACAGCCTCTGATCAAAGACACGAAAGGAACAACCATGACCCCGACCTATGACTTCACCGGCCAGGTCGCCCTCGTCACCGGCGCCAGTACCGGCATCGGCCTCGCCACCGCCCAGGCCTTCGCCCAGTCGGGCGCCGCCGTCGTGCTCGCCGACCGCAACGCGAAGGCGCTCAATGCCGCCGTCGAGGCGCTGGAGCGCTCCGGGCACAAGGCCATCGCGGTGACCTGCGATGTCGCCGACGAGGCGCAGGCGGCCGCCACGGTGGAGCGCGCCGTCAGCACCTTCGGTCGGCTCGACATGGCCTACAACAACGCTGGCATCCTCGGGCCGATGTGTCCGATGATGGAGGAGACGGCCGAAGGCTTCGACAAGGTCAGCGCCGTCAATCTGCGCGGCATCTGGACCTTCATGAAGCACGAGCTGCTGCAGATGAAGAAGCAGGGCGGCGGCGCGATCGTCAACTGCTCGTCGCTCGGCGGCTTGGTCGGCCTGCCGGGACGCGCCGCCTATCACGCAACCAAGCACGGCGTCATCGGCCTGACCAAGAGCGCCGCGCTCGACGTGGCCAAGCAGGGTATCCGCATCAATGCCGTGTGCCCCGGCTGCATCGACACACCGATGGGCGACGGCATCGATCCCGCCGCCATGAAGGAGTTCCTAAAGGAGCAGCCGATCGGCCGAATGGGCCGCCCGGAGGAGGTTGCCGCGGCCGTGCTGTGGCTGTGCAGCCCCGGCGCTAGCATGGTGCTCGGCGTTGCCCTGCCGGTCGACGGCGGCTTCGTAGCCCACTGAGGGCGCGGCGATGATCGACCGCACCCTGATTGCCGACGAGACCGCGCCGCGTCTGGCGGTGCTGGCGATCCTGGGCACACTCATGGTCTTCGCCTCGATCTCGACCGGGTCGGCATCGGGCTGGGGCTGATGCTGCTCGCCCCGCACCTTGTGGTCCAGACGATCGAGCCCGTCGGCGCGGCGCCTGCCCTGAAACAGATCCTCGCGGCCTTGACCGGCGATCCGATCCTCGACGTGCTGCTCGCCGCCGCCCTGACCTTCGCGGCCCATTCGAGCGTCGCCGTTGTCCTTCTGCTTGTCGGCCTGTCGGCCGGGGCTGCCGTGACACCCGCCGCAGCGATCGCATTGGTGCTTGGCGCCAACCTCGGAGGCGCCCTGCCGCCGGTGCTGGAGACGAGCGGCAAGAATCCAGCCAACGGTCGACCATGATGACGGAAGATCAGCGCTCGGCGCGCGAACTCATCGATGCCAAGCGCCAGCTCAATGAGGTCGAGCGCTCGGCATCGCGAGATCACCTGGCTCGTCTTGGAGGTCCGCATCCCGTCGATTTAGGCGCCAGCGCTTTTTTCCTGGCGACGCTTCGCAACCTCAAGCTCGTCAACTCGCATTTAGCCAGCATCGGCTATGCCGCCCTGGATCCGAAGGATCGTCAAGGCCTGCCGCCAGCTTTTTCACCGAAGCCCGAACTGGTCGAAGGTTAGGTGAATTACCTGGGAGTATGGGTCGAACTGCATCCACTTAAGGTTAGAATCGGCCATGGTAGGATATAAATCCTTTCCGGATGCGGGAATCATCCGCTGCGGCGGCCCGCCCGATATTCGAGAAAAACCGCTTGCATTGAAACCGGGAAACGGTGTGGCTGCATCGTATCGGTCGCTTCATGCGAGCGAAAAGGGAGCACGACGTGGTCATCCTGCAGCGGCTGTCGACGGGGCCGACGATACCCGACTTGAGGCGGGCGGAAACCGACGTCGTCATCGCGCTTTGGAACGAGCGCTACGTCGCGCCGACGTTGGATGAATCGAGGGCCTTTTCACGCCTTGCCGCCATGAAGATCGATTTCGGATCGGCCAGCGCCGTTCTTGGCGCGGCGATCCTGCTGATGCGCGCGGGTCTGATTGCGCCACGGTCGGCGGTCGGCGCGTTCGGCTTGACGTCCCATCTGAGCCGGAAAGGCCTCATGCTGTGGCGACGCCACCGGCGTGCGGCACGAGAGCGCCGATGGAAATAGCGTCCGTCCATCCTGTTACGGCCGGTCGGTGACAGGAGTTCGTCACCGCAGACTGTCTCGAGCGCGCGGGATCGTCATGCTGACCGTGAAATAGGACGGGAAAACGCCGCGGCCGCTGCAACGCGGCCGTTATTCGGGACATGGCATCGTCCATCGTAAAATCCCCTCGCAGCGAGCCGATAATGAGCACGGAAACTCCGGAAAATATCGGCGACGAGGATCACGAGACGCGGGCGAGGACACCTGACGCACCGAAGAAGGCGCTCCCGCTCATCGGCCTCGCGGCGCTTGGCATCGTCTTCGGCGATATCGGAACCAGCCCGCTCTACACCATGAAGACCGTATTGTCGGGCGCCGGTGAACATATCGACCGGGGCACGACGCTCGGGGTGCTTTCGCTGCTCGTCTGGACGCTGATCATCATCACCAGCGTCAAATACGTCTCCTTCGCCATGCGCATCGACAACGACGGCGAGGGCGGCATCCTCGCATTGATGTCGCTGATCGGGATCAAGCGCGGGCACCGCCCGGCGATCGTCGCGACGGGCCTCTTCGGTGCCGCCCTGATCTACGGGGACGGAGCCATCACGCCGGCAATCTCGGTCCTGTCGGCGCTGGAAGGCTTGCACCTGGTCATACCGGCCTTCGACCCTTACGTGCTGCCGGCCGCCGTCCTCGTCCTGGTCGCGCTTTTTGCCCTGCAACCAAGGGGCACCAGCAGCATCGGCACCCTGTTCGGCCCCGTCATGCTGACATGGTTCGCGGTCATCGCGGTGATGGGTCTTTACGGCATCGCGCAGAACCCCTCCGTGCTCGTTGGCCTCAGTCCCACCTATGCGGTCGATTACCTCGCCCACGGTGGCTTCACCGCCTTCGCCTTGCTGGGCGGCGTCTTCCTCTGCGTAACGGGCGCCGAGGCGCTCTATGCCGATATGGGCCATTTCGGCAAGCGCCCGATCTGGCTCGCCTGGTTCTCGGTGGTGTTTCCGGCCTTGATCCTGAATTACGCCGGTCAGGCGGCGATCGTGCTCAACGGGGCCCCAACGCAGGACAACATCTTCTATCGACTCTGTCCGTCGTTCCTGCTGGTGCCGCTGATCCTGCTCGCCACGGTGGCGACGATCATCGCCAGCCAGTCGATCATCACCGGCGCCTTTTCGATGACGCGCCAGGCGATCCAGCTCGGGTGGATGCCGCGTCTCATCATCAAGCAGACGTCCGACGAGGGCTATGGCCAGATCTATGTCGGCGCGGTCAATTGGCTGTTGATGATCGTGACCGTCGGCCTGACGCTCGGCTTCCGCAAATCCGACAATCTTGCCTCAGCCTATGGCATCGCCGTGTCGGCGACGATGCTGATGACATCCGCCCTCCTTTACATCGCTATGCGCGAGATCTGGGGATGGTCGATCGCGCTGGCCGGATCGATCGCGGCGACGTTTTTCGTCGTCGACGCCGCCTTCCTGTCGTCCAATCTCCTGAAGCTCCTCGACGGCGGCTGGGTGCCGCTGGTCCTGGCCGTCATCATCTACGGCATCATGCGGGTCTGGCATACCGGGATGGCGGCCATCGCCACAAGGCTCGGTGCGACCGCGCAACCGATCGACGTCTTCTTCGGCGGGATGGAAAAGGACAAAGTTGCGAGAATACCGGGCACCGCCGTGTTTCTGTCGCGAGCCCGCGACAGCACGCCGCCCTTGCTGATATGGCACGTGAGGCAGAACCGGTGCCTCTACGAGGACGTCCTTATCGTCACGGTCTCCACCGCTCTCGTTCCGCGTGTAGCATCGTCCGAACGGCTCACGATCAAGCAGGAATGCCCCAAGGTCTGGCGCGTCCTTCTCCGGAATGGTTTCATGGAGCCGATGCGCCTCGACGATCTTCTTCCCGCCCTGACATCCGCAGGCTGCGACATCGACATGGCCAAAGTCGTCTATTACGTTGGTCACGAGACCATCGTGCGCGGGCCGCCCGCGCATCGGCTCCTCGGCGGCTTCACCGAGCAGCTGTTCGCGTCCATGGAGCGCAATCAGGCGCACTTGACCGACGTGCTGGGGCTGCCGAATGATCGCGTGGTCGAGATCGGGCGACACATCGAGCTTTGAGCGTGGCTCGGCACTCAGGTCTGGACGTTCCAAGCCATGCGGTTTTGATGATTCTCAGCAACGTCAGGACGATTTCGATCGCTTGGCAGAACACTTTGTTGCACGGCTTTTTGTCATGGTCGGAGCCTCATGCTGAACAACCGATTCAGAACCCGAAAGGTTCGGAGCCGACCCGATCAGCCGCCGCCGAAATTGGGATAAGCGAAACCTTCGCCGAAGAGTTACCTCCGGCCGGACAAGGAATACGGCGCAACGTGACCGGATGAGCGATCGCCTCAGGCCGTGAACGGCAATTCGGTCGCCACCAGATCGAGCCAATAATCGATTCCGTATGGGATGACTGCGTCGTTGAAGTCGTAGGCCGGGTGATGAAGGCCTGCCGAATCGCCGTTGCCGATCAGCATCATCGCGCCTGGCCGCGCCGCCAGCATGTAAGAGAAATCCTCAGAACCGAGCAGGGGCCTGACGTCGCTTCTCACCTTGTCGAGCCCGATGCATCTCGCGGCGACTGAACAGGCGATGGCGGTCTGCTCGGTTGCATTGGACGTAATCGGATATCCCTCGTGCAGCGTGATCTCGGCTAAGCCTCCATGCATCGCGGCACAGCCTTCGCAGATGGATCTCAGCCGTGAAACGGCCATGTCGGTGTCGGCGCGGCGGAGAGAGCGGATCGTTCCCGACAATGTCACTTGCTGCGGGATGACGTTGTATGCCGTTCCGCCATGAACGCAGGTAACCGAGACGACCAGGCCTTCCAGCGGATCGATCGAGCGCGAGGCGATCGTCTGCAAAGCCATTGTGGTTTCAGCCGCGATCACGACGGGATCGATTGCGGTGCTTGGATGCGCCGCGTGCCCGCCCTTGCCCCTGACAACAACGTCGAACTCGACCGTTTCGGCCATCAATGCGCCTGGTCTGGTGGCGAAATGACCAATCGGAAGTCCCGGTAAATTGTGCATGCCGTAGACGACATCGATCGAGCATCGGTCCATGAGACCCGCTTTGACCATCTCCCTCCCGCCGCCGCCCTTTTCTTCCGCCGGCTGAAATATGAGAGCGACACGGCCGTTGAAATCGCGGTGCGCCGCGAGCGCCTGTCCGGCCCCGAGCAACATGGCCATGTGGCCGTCATGGCCGCAGGCGTGCATGGCGCCGTCGGTCGTCGAACGCCAGGTCACGTCTGTTTCTTCCTTGATCGGCAGTGCATCCAATTCGGCGCGGAGGCCGACGGTTCGGCCTTCCGTTTTCCTGCCTTCGATGATGCCGACGACGCCTGTGCCGCCAATGCCGCGGATGATTTCGGTGCAACCGAAGTCATGCAGCCGATCGGCGATGAAATCTGCCGTTGAATGAACCTCGAAGCCGAGTTCGGGATGGCGGTGAATATGATGGCGCCAGGAAATGGCTTCTTCAAATCGATTGCCTGACACCCGTGAGACCTCCCTTCCGAAATCTTGCACGCGAATTCACGCGGCCACGCCTTGTCCGCGGGCCCGACGGCGATCTTAACGCTTGAGCAAGTCCTCTCATTCCTCCTTTTCGGAGGAAAGTATTGCCGTTTCGCTCCGCTGCTAACGCGGATGAAGCCGCGTGGGACCGTTTGTAGTGTTCTTCGGTCAGCCCTCGCGACTGATCGCCGCGACACAATGAAGGGCGATCGGCATGGCGGTCGGCGGACTGGGCTCACAGAGTTGGGTCCGTAGAGCAGGCTGTGTGCCCGGCGTCGTCGAAATCTGTTGTAACCACATGATTGAGAAGGGGACTATCGGTGAATAACTCGGCCAGAATTGCCTCCGCGATATTTTTGTCGTGCGCCGTTTCGACAATCACGGTCGCCTTGGCTGCGGGCGACAAGCCCGGAGCTGGGAAGACAGTCGTTGTCGGCCTTGATGATAGTCTCGGCGCAAACTACGTCACCGACCAGATCGCGATCGCCGCCTTCAAGGACATGGGCTACGACGTGCATACGACGACGCTGTCATCGAGCCTCGCCATGCCCGCCCTTGCGCAGAACGACCTCAACGTCGTCGTCGAGGCGATCTTTCCCCAAAGTCAGCCTTCATTTGACAAAGTAGCGGACCAGCTTGAGCACGGCCACCAGGGCATGATCATCGGTGGCGGCGTCAACGGCTATCTCATCGACAAGAAGACGGCCGACAAGTACCACATTACCTCGCTCGAGCAATTGAAGGACCCGAAGGTCGCCGCGCTGTTCGGCGAAAACGAAGATAAGGCGCAACTCATCAGCTGCGATCCGGGCTGGATGTGCGGCAAGGTGGTCGATTACCAGATACAGAAATTTGATCTCAGCAAAACAGTCCAGATCGTGCAAGGAAAATATGAACCGTTGATGGCCGACGCGATCGCGCGGGTCAGACGCGGCGAGCCGGCGTTGTTTTATACGTGGAGCCCATCATGGGTGAACAATTCGCTTACGCCCGGCAAGGATGTGGTATGGCTGCCAACCCCGGAACAAGCTCTGCCCGAGGGCATGACCGTTACCGGCTCGTCCTTGGTAAAGGGCGTCGAAGGCTGCGCGGGCGGCGCCGACCCCTGCCGCATGGCCATGCCGTCATGGAACTGGGAGCCGATGATCAACACGAAGTTCGCCAGCGACAACCCGGCAATCTGGAAGTTCGTTACGGCGATGAAATTCCCTCTGTCAACCTGGTCCTATTGGGAAGCGCAGATAAATCAGTCTCACGGAAGCCAAACTCAAATCACCGAGCTCGCTCAAGATTGGATCAAGAAGAATCCGAAGATCTATGCGGGGTGGCTGGAGGCGGCGACCCAATAGAACGCTTACAATTCGCCCGGCCGCCCGGCCGCGAGGGTGCGAACGAGCCGCATGCGGGTCATGCTGTGCAAAGTATATCGCAATCCATCGGGCGCGCATACGATCGTATTCTGTATCATCTGCAGGGCCACGCGCCTGGTTGCTCGCGCAACGCCTCCAAGGCGATCTTCGCCTTCAGCGCCGTGTCAATCTTCCGTCTCGTCGTCTTCGTCATCGCTCGCTACGTCTATCGAACGGAGAAGCCGAGTTCCAACTTAGCTCGCAGTCCCAAGAACGGGGCCCACTTCAGCCGCCGAAGACGAAAACCTCTCACAAATAGGACTTGTAGATATGTTGGATCAGCCCCACTGGCGTGCGCCAGCACTTAAGGGCATCGATCCCTTCGTGCTTGAAGCATAGGTTGCAAGACACGCATGCGACCGGTCCGCGACGGCCGGCGATCAATCTGTTCACGAGATCCGGCTCGCGTACGAAGGGGCGCGACATCGCCAGGAAGTCGGCGTCGCCCGAGCCGAGAATATCGTCCATAACCTCGGTCGAACGAATGCCGCCGACCAGGATGACGGGGATGCGGAGCGAGGCCTTGGCGGCCTGCGCGAAGGCGCGGTAATAGGCTTCCGGCACGGGTCGCGCAAAGACTCGGTGGACGAGGCCGTCGGCGATCGCCCGAGCCGGACCCACGCCCACGTACGGGCGGATGTTCTCCCGATAGGAGGTCATGACGCCGTAGGTGACCTCGATCGCGTCGAGACCCAGCTCTTCCAGCCGCTTTGCGATGCGGAGACCCTCGCCCACCGCCAGCCCGCCTGCCATCGCATCGGCGAGCCCGAGGCGGGCGGTCACCGGAAAGTCCCGCCCGACCGCCTCTCGTACCGCTCGATAGACCGCGACGATGAACCGGCCGCGGCGATCCGCATCGCCGCCCCACTGGTCGGTTCGCCGATTGGTGATCGGCGAGTTGAATTGGGACAGGAGATAGCCATTGCCTGCGTGGAGGTGAACGCCGTCGACTCCGGCCCGCTTCGCTCGCGCTGCCGCGCTACCGAAGGCCGTAACGACATCGAGGATGTCTTGCACGGTCATCTCCCGGGGCGTGCGTGCGAAGATGGCGTTCGGGATGATCGAGGGGGCGATCGGCTGGACGGTCGGAATGAGCGACTGGCTTCCGGCATGGCTGAGCTCGGCGAAGATGAGGCCGTCATGGTGGTGGACGGCGTCGGCGGCGCGCGCGAGGGCATGGAGACGCTCGTCACGGTCGAGGCCGACTTGACGAGGCTCGTATTGGCCGCGCGGCTCGACATAGATGTGGCCCGTGACGATCAACCCGCAGCCGCCGCGTGCGAGACGGGAATAGAGCCTCGCTAGGCTCGGCGTTGCCTCGCCCTCGTCGGTCG
Organism: Lichenihabitans sp.; assembly: GCA_965277635.1. GTDB lineage: Bacteria > Pseudomonadota > Alphaproteobacteria > Rhizobiales > Beijerinckiaceae > Lichenihabitans. The sequence goes on along the minus strand of CBDIDE010000002.1, from coordinate 5,671,493 downwards.
CCATGGTCTCGGACGTCGCCGCCCGCACGAGCCGGTTCCTGAGCTGCAAGCGCCCGATGCGGCCCGGCTGCAGGACCAGGGAGTGTGGCGGCGCTGCGGGCTCCACAGTCATGATGCCTTATCGCCGCTCCTCGCGCACGTAAGGTTGCCCGAGCGCGCCGGGTTCGCTCGAACCGGCGGCCATCCGGACGCCTTGCCAGATCATCACCGCCAAGGTGGCCAGATAGGGCGTCATCGCGACGTAATATTGCGGCACGGGAATGCCGGCTGCCGCGACCTGCGGGATCAGGGCTTCGATGCTGCCGAACAGAATAGCGCCGGCGAGGGCGCGCCAGGGATGCCAGCGGGCGAAAATGACGAGCGCCACGGCAATCCAGCCTCGGCCGCCCGTCATGTTCACGATCCAGATCTTGGCGCTCGCGATCGACAGATAGCCGCCCGCGAGTCCCACGAGCGCGGAGCCGCCGACCACGGCGGCAAACCGGTAGGCGTAGATATTGAGACCCGCGGCATCCGCGGCCTCCGGGCTTTCACCGACGGAGCGGAGTCGAAGGCCGCCGTTCGTCCTATAGAGGAAATAGGTGACCGCAAAGACGATCGGGACCGTCAGATAGACGATGGCGTCCTGCGTGAACAAGGCACGGCCGAGGAGAGGAATATCGGACAGCGGATAGAGCGACAGGGGGCCGAGTCCGGCGATGGTATGGTTGGTCCAGCCCGTCAATGTCCCGATGAGGTTCGTCAGGCCCTGGCAGAAAAACACCAGGGCCAAGCCTGCGATGACCTGATTCACCCGGAGCAGGATCACCAGCACTGCGAAGATCACCGATACGGCGGACGCGGCCAGCATGGCGATGCACAAGGCGAGACCTGGGTCGGCGCCAAGGCTCAGATAGGCCCCGACCCCGGCCAGGGCGCCGACCAGCATCAGGCCCTCGGCGCCGAGCGACAGGATTCCCGATGTCTCGCCGATGATCAGCCCGAGCGACGCCAAGGCGTAAGGCACCGCGAGCGGCGGGATGTTCCGGATCCAGTCGAGGAGAAAAGCCTGCATGCCCGCTCTACCGATGGATATTGATGCGATGGCGGATGAAGAAATCCGAGGCGGCGACGCACATCACGATGATGGCCTGGATCATCTGAACCATCGCAAAGGGGATCTGATAGAAAATCTGCAAGGTCTGTCCCACGACGAACAGCATGGCGATCAATATTGCGACGATCGCGGCGAGCAATGGGTTGTTGCGGGCCAGGAAAGCGATGAGGATACCCGAAAAGCCGTAGCCCTCGAAGAAGCCTTGGGTGAGCCTGCCTTCCTGACCGGTCGATATGACAAACCCCGCCAAGGCGGCGAGCGCGCCTGAAAGCAGGATGGCGACGGCGGTCACACGCCTGGTCGGCACTCCGACCCGGCCGGCCATGGGCTCGTTGGCATGGATGAACGTGAGGTAGAAGCCGAACCGGCTGAATTGTGTCAACCACCAGATCGCGATCATCGCCACGATCGCGATCGGCAGGGCCGCGTTGATCGAAAAGCCGATATCGGGAAGGCGCTCGCCCATCGCATATTCGGCCGAATGCGGGAAGGAATCGCCGGGGTCCTTCCAGGCACCGTACAACAGAGTGTACAAGAACAGGGTCGCAACGTAGTTCAGCAGCAAGGTGGCGATGATTTCACTAACCCTGAACCTGTATTTCAGGATCGCGGGGATCGTCACCCACATCATGCCGCCCAGCATGGCCGCCAGCGCCATCAGGGGCAGTCGCAACACATCCGGTCCGACATGGCCGAGTGAGACGGCGGTCGCGGCGATGCCGCCCCAGACCATCTGACCTTCGAGGCCGAGGTTCCAGAAGCGGGCCTGGAAACCGATTGACGCCGCGACGCCGACCAGGATCAGCGGGGCGGCCTGGACCAGCACGGCGTGAAAGCTTTGCGCGTCGAGGATCGCATTGGCGAATTCGCTGGCTAGTTCGGACGCCGGAACCCCCGCCGTCGTCAGGATCAGGACCGAGATCGCGAGGCCGACTAGGACGGAGCCGCCGATGATGAGGGCTTGTATCCAGGCCGGCATCTGCAGCCGGACTTCCAGGGTGATGCGGGGCGTACAGGCCGGAGACCTATCGGCGGATGGGCGAGAGGTCTCGACCGCATGCGGGCGGGCGCCGGCGAGCTCCTCAGGCATGATCGACCATGGCCTTGCCGACGGCCTGGCGGTCGGCAGGGCAGTCGAACTCGGCCACGATGCGGCCGCGCGTCATCACACCGATGCGATCGGCGATACTCAGGACCTCGTCGAGATCCTCGCTGATGAGGACGATCGCGACTCCTTTGTCCCGCGCCCCAATCAGCCGCCGCTGGACCGCCGCGCAGGCCCGCGCGTCGAGCCCGCGGCTGGGGCTATGGGTCACGATGATCGACGGCGAACGGCTGAACTCGCGCGCCAGGACGAGCTTCTGCGCGTTGCCGCCCGACAGCAGCCCGGCGCGCTGCGACAGGCTGCGGACGCCGAGAACCTCGAAATCCTCGACCGCCGCCCCGGCCTCCCGCCGCATCGCCCCTCGGGTCATGCGCAACCAAGAACCGAACCGGCCCTTGTGAACGTGGCCGATGGCGTAATTGTCGGCGACCGACAATGACGAGGATAGGGCAAGAGCCTGGCGATCGGCCGGAATCGACGCGAGACCAAGGTCGAGCCGCTGGCGCGGCGTGGCGGCGGTTATATCCCGCGTTGCATCGGCGCCGGTTGCGCGAAACTCGACGCGGCCCGCACTCGGCCTGGCGCCGCCGACGAGCGCCGCAGCCAGCTCGGTCTGACCGTTTCCGCCCACCCCCGCGATCCCGTAGATTTCGCCGGCCCGGACCGAAAAACTCGCGTTCACCAGGGCCGAATAGTCATTGGGCGTTCCGCAGGCAAGATCGCGCACGATCAGGCGCAGGTCTCCGACGGGCTTGGGCGACCGGTTCGGAACGACCACGTTCGAACCGACCGTGAGCGTCGTCAGTTCGTCCGTGGTGGTATAGCTCGGATCGAGGGTCGCCACGGTGCGGCCGCCGCGCATGACGGTCACCCGATGCGCGAAGGCCTTGACGTCTCGCAGCTTGTGCGTGACGAGGATGACGGCCGCCCCGCCCAGTGCGATGTCGCGGATCGTCGTCAGCAGGCGTCCGGCTTCGTCTTCGGTGAGCACGGCCGTGGGCTCGTCGAGGATCAGGATGCGGGCGCCCGCGACCAGGACCTTGATAATCTCGACGCGCTGCTGCTCGGCCACCGACAATGAGTCCACGCGGCGCGAGGGATCGATGCCGAACCCCAAGGCGGCGGCCTTCTGCCGAATCTCGCGCTCGATCGCCGCCATGCCGGAGGAGAAGGGCCCGCGCGGATTGGCTAGGAGAATGTTTTCGGCGACTGTGAAACGCTTCACCAGCTTGAAATGCTGATGGATCATGCCGATCCCATGGTGCGTCGCGTCGCGCGGACCTGAAAGCCGGAGATCGGCTCCGGCAATTCTGATGGTTCCGGCGTCGGGCGAGTACAGTCCCGACGCCACGTTCATCAACGACGATTTGCCCGCGCCGTTCTCGCCCAGCAGGGCGTGGACCTCCCCGAAACGGGCATCCATCGCGGCATTGTCGAGGGCCAGAAAGCCGCCGAAACGCTTGCGGATGCCGGTCATTTCAAGTGCTGCGAGCATCCTGGCACCCTGATCGCGACACAAAATCAAGAAGTCGGCGACCTGCTTATCCCTGAAATCCGCACGCGAATTTCAGGGGCAGGACACTAGTTCTGCGTCACGACCCCTTTCACGTACCAGTCCATCTTCCAGAGATCGCCATCGCTGATCTTCTGCCCGGCCGGCACCCTGATCTTGCCGTCGCGGTCGGCGAGCGGGCCGGCGAAGACCTGCTTGCCTTTGACGATCGCATCGCGCTCCGCCATCACCTTGTCGACGACGTCCTTCGGCACGACCGCGTTGCAGCAGGCGATGTCGGTGCCGCCATCCGCGATTCCCGGAAAGGCGCCGTAGGGGTCGGGCGTCCATCCGCCTGCGATGATTTTCTTGATTTCCGGAACGAAATAGCGGTCCCAGACCCACACGGACGAGCACAGGGTCGCCTTGGGCGCGAACTCACGGAAATCACGGTCGTGGCCGGTGCCGTAGACGCCGCGTTCCTGTGCGACGATCTGCGTGGTCGGGGTGTCGATGTTCTGGCCGAGCACGTCGGCACCCTGGTCGATCAAGGCGGAATCGGCGGCACGCTCCTTGATCGGATCGTCCCAGGATCCCGTGAACACCGCATGTACGGTCGCCTTGGGGTTCATGGATTGCGCTCCCAACGCGTAGGCATTGATGGTCCAGTTGACGAGCCCCAGCGGATGCGCCGTCACGAAGCCGAGGTTGCCGGATTTCGACATGGCGCCCGCCACCATGCCGCAAAGATACTGGCTCTCGTAGCTCCGGCCATAGACCGAGCCGAGGTTCGGCCCGTGCTGGGTGCCGGAGATGTCGATGAAGGCGACCGACGGATGCTTCTCGGAGAGCGTCTTGAAGGCGTCCGAATAGCCGAACGAACTGCCGATGATGATGTTGAAGCCGCGCTGGATGTAGCGCTCCGCGGCGGGAATGATTTTGGCCGCGTCGTCCGGTACGCTTTCGACGTAGGGGATGGTCATGTGGAGCTCCTTCTCCATCTTCACCCGCGCTTCGTCGATGGCCTGCTGCCAGCCGCCGTCGTTTTTCGCATTCAGATAGATGAAAGCGACCTTTGGCGGCCCAGCCAGCTTGAACTCTGCCTGCGCCACGGTGCAGAGCCCCATCAGCAGGCCGGCCGCGATGATTAATCCCCTGATCATCTTCACCCTCCCTCGAGACTGGACAGCCCCTCAAAAGACGCCCCACCATAATGGTGATCGATGGCGAAATTTGAATACCACTCAAAAATGTTCCATATTTTCTAAATGCGCAAGTGACTTCAGGAGGCGCCTCGGCCCGCAAGCGATCGCTGCCATTTTTAACCGCAATGAGCGCGTTCGGCGCGCAGGGATCGCCCAAAGGCGCGGCTGCGCGAACCGTTCAACAGGAGCGACGGTATGAACATTTACGTTTACGGCCAGGCGCGAGCATTGCCGGCCGGGTTCGAGCAATTCGTGACGCTTCGCGACAGCGCCGTGGTCTCGATCGACCTGCATCAGGGCCATCTGGCCGACACGGCCGACTGTCCGTGCCCGGCCCCCCGGGCCCGCCAGGTCGTCGAGGGTGTCAACGCCTTCCACAAGGCCGCTCGGGCGCTTGGTGTGCCCATCATCCACGTCCGCAGCGTCCTGCGCCCGGGCGGCGTCGACGACATCGGGGGTGTGCCCTCGGCTTGGCGGTTCACCTTCCCCCTGCATGTCGGCCCGATTCCGAACGCGGATCAGCACGCCATCCAGGGATCCCGCTGGACCGAGTTCGTAACCGAGGTGGCCGCAGGAGATCTCATCGTCGAGACCAAGAAGCGGCTCTCCGCCTTCTATCCCACCGATCTCGATTTCCTGCTGCGCAATCTTGGGACCAAGCGGATCGTGTTCGACGGATGCATGGCCGATTGCTGCATCCTCAACAGCGCCTTCGAGGCCAGCAATCTCGGCTATCGCGTCACGGTGCTCAAGGATCTGGTGCGCGGCACTGACGTCGAGATGGAGGAGGCCGCGCTGAAGATGGTGTCGCTGCATCTCGGGCTGGTCGCCGACAGCGACGATCTGATCGCCGAATGGCGGGGTCAAGCCGAGAGCAGGGTGTCGGCGCGGCGCATCGGCCAGTCGGAGCCCGTGCCGGCGTGAGATAGCCCGGAGCGGTTCCGGCGGCAAGATTTCAACGTAATCAAAATATTTTCTATCTTGTTGAAATTGCCACCGCCGCTGCTATCCTCCCTCGGAGGATTGACCCGACGCTCCGTTCCGCCCGAAAAGGGCACTCCCGGCCTGACGACGACAGGCGACAGGGTGAGCTTGCGCGAGACCAGCACGACATGAAGCCAGCTCCGTTTGCGTATCATCGTCCGGACAGCGTCGCCGAAATGCTCGATCTGCTGCGGGACCACGGCGAGGACGCGAAGATCCTGGCGGGCGGCCAGAGCCTCGTGCCGGCCATGAACTTCCGGCTGGCGCGGCCGGCGATCATCCTCGATGCCAATCGCCTCGCCGATCTGTCGGTCCTCTCGGCCGAAGCCGGAACGCTGCGGATCGGCGCCCTCGTCCGGCACGCGGCCTTCCACGCGCCGGTCGCGGATGCGCCGCTCGGCCCGCTGCTGACCAAGGTGGCGCGCCACATCGCGCATTATCCGATCCGCCAGAGAGGCACCTTCGGCGGCAGCCTGGCGCATGCCGATCCGGCATCGGAATGGTGCCTCGTGGCAACCGTTCTCGACGCCGAGCTGATCGTGCGCAGCGTTGCCGGCATAAGGACCGTCCGGGCGGACGCCTTCTTCAAGGGCACCTTCACGACCGATCTGCGGCCCGACGAATTGCTGACCGAGATCCGGCTGCCGCTCCTCGATGCAGCCTGGTGCGGCGGCTTCAACGAATTCTCGCGCCGCGCCGGCGATTTCGCACTCGCCATGGCGCTGGCGCTTCTGCGGGTCGAGGGCGGCAGGATCACGGCAGCCCGCCTCGGCATCGGCGGCGTCGCCGACAGGGCGATCCGGCTCGGCGCGCTGGAGCAGCGGCTGGTCGGTCAAGCCCCGACCGGCGACCTCTTCGAGACGATCGCCCAGGCCGCCTCTGAGAGCGTCACGCCGAGCGAGGATATTCACGCCTCGCCGGAGTTTCGCCGCGACCTGATCCGGGCCGTCGTCAAACGCGCCTTGCGGGAGGCGGTCGCGTGAGCTGGGTCGGCCGCTCGCTGCCGCGTCTCGAAGACCCGGCACTGGTCATGGGGCGGGGGCGCTATGTCGCCGATCTGGCGGCCGGTGCCGCGAGCGTCCGCTTCGTCCGCAGCCCCATCGCTTGCGGCGCGATCCTCGGGATCGAGAAGCCCGAGCATGGCCTCGTGTTCACCATCGAGGATCTCGACGGCGTCAAGCCGATCCGTCCGATCCTGCACCGGCCCGATTACGTGCCGGTCGATCAGCCGGTCTTGGCGCGCGCTCGGGTCATGTTCACCGGCCACGCGGTGGCGGTCGTGGTGGCCGGGGATGCGGCCGGCGCCGAGGATCTGGCCGAGCAGGTGTTCGTCGATATCGAGGCGGAGGATCCGGCTCTCGACGTCGACCTTGCGCTCCGCGCGGACGCCCCGGCCGTGCATCCGCACGCGCCCGGCAATGTGCTCGTCGAAGGGCGGATGCGGACGCCTGGGCTCGACGGGGCCTTCGCGTCGGCCGCGGCCGTCGTCGATCTCGAGCTCCGCTGCCGGCGCCAGTCCGCGATGCCGATGGAAGCGCGCGGCGGCGTCGCCTCCTACGACCGCGCGAGCGGGCGCGTCACGCTGATCGCCTCGGTGCAAATGCCGCATATGCTGCGCACCGGCATCGCCGACACGCTCGACATGCCCGAATCGGAGCTCCGGGTCGTCGCGCCCGACGTCGGCGGCGGCTTCGGGCAGAAGATGTCGTTGTTTCCTGAATATGTCGTGCTGGTCTGGCTGGCGCGACGATTGAAGCGCGACGTGGCCTGGATCGAGGACCGGCGCGAGAATTTTCTGGCTTCCGCCCACGGCCGCGATCAGGCCTTCTCGGTCCGAGGTGCCTTTGCGGCAGACGGGCGATTGCTGGGGGTCGAAGCCGATCTGCGCAGCAATGTGGGGGCATTCTCCTGCTATCCCGTGACCTGCGGCGTCGAACCGCTGATGGCCTTTGCCGAACTCCCCGGCCCTTACGATTTCAAGGATTATGGCGCGCGCTCGCGCGGCGTCGCGACCCATACCTGCATGATGGCGCCGTACCGCGGCGTGTCGCGCCCCATGCTGACCTTCACCATGGAACGCCTGATGGACACGGCCGCGAAGCGGCTGGGGCTCGACCCCGTCGATATCCGCCGCCGCAACCTGATCGCCACCTTTCCGCATCGCTCGCCGACCGGCCTCGTCTACGACGAGGGATCGTACCTCAAGGCCATGGAAGCGGCGGTGGCGGCGATCGACATCCCGGCATTCCGCAGGCGTCAGCAGGAGGTCCGCGCCGAAGGTCGCTATCTGGGGCTCGGATTTTCGGTGTTCAGCGAGCGGACCGGCTACGGCACGCCGGCCTATGCGGCGCGGGGCATGGACATCGTTCCGGGCTACGAGATCGTCGACTGTATCATGGACCCGTCCGGCTTCGTCGAAGTCAAGATCGGCGCCTCGCCGCACGGGCAGGGTCTGAAGACCAGTCTGGCGCAACTGATCGCCGACGAACTCGGCATCGAGCCGCGCGCCGTCAAGGTCACGTCGGGCGACACGGATGCCACGCCCTATGGCTGGGGCACCTTCGCCAGTCGTTCGATGGTCATCGCAGGCGGCGCCTGCAAGCTGGCGGCCGGCAAGGTCGCGACCAAGCTGAAGCGGATCGCCGCGACGCTGCTCGAGGCTGAGCCCGACGACGTCGCCCTCGGCGAGGGGTGGGCGCGGGTCGCGGGAAGCAACAAGGCGATGCCGATCGCCCAGGTGGCGCGGGCCGCCTATCACCAGAGCCATCGCTTCGCGGGGCTGGGCGCCGGCTTGCACGAGACTGCGGTCTACGATCCGGCGGGCACGTTCTCCAACGCCTGCCATGCCGTGATCGTCGACGTCGACATCGAGACCGGCGGGGTGCGGATCGAGCGATATCTGGTGGTCGAGGACGCCGGCCTGCTCATCAACCCGATGATCGTCGACGGCCAGATCCATGGCGGCGTGGCGCAGGGCATCGCCAACGCCCTCTACGAGGAACTCGTCTACGACGAGACGGGCAACCTGCTGACGACCTCGCTTGCCGACTACCTCCCGCCGACCTCGGCCGAGATGCCGATCATCGAGATCATCCACATGGAAACCGTCACGGAGGCCTCGATCACCAAGGCCAAGGGCGTCGGCGAAGGGGGCTCCATCGGCGCGCCCGCGGCGGTGATCAACGCCGTCGTCGACGCACTGGAGCCGTTCGGCGTCGAGATCTTCGAGATCCCGGCGACGCCTCAGCGCATCATGCACCTCATCCGAAAACACGGGACGATCCCCTCATGAGTGACAACGTGGCCATCACCCTTTCGGTGAACGGGACGGCCTACCCGATCACGGTCGAGCCGCGCCGGACCCTGGCCGACGCCTTGCGCGAGGATTGCCGCCTGACGGGCACGCATCTCGGCTGCGAACACGGTGTCTGCGGTGCCTGTACCGTGATCGTCGATGGCAGCACGGTCCGCTCCTGCCTGATGTTCGCGGTCCAGGCCGAAGGCGTGGCGATCCGCACCGTCGAGGGCCTCGCGGACGGGGAGACGCTGCACCCGCTGCAGCAGAAATTCTGGGAGAACCACGGCCTGCAATGCGGCTTCTGCACGCCGGGGTTCCTGATGCTCGCGGCCGGCGCTCTCGAGGCGGAGCCGCAGATGAGCGACGGCGACCTGCGCGACCTCCTGTCGTCCAACCTCTGCCGATGCACGGGCTACCAGAACATCATCAAGGCGGTCCTGCTGGCAGCGCGCGAGATGCGGGCATGACTTCGATCGGCCGTTCACTGAAACGGCTCGAGGACCGGCCGTTGCTGATGGGACGCGGCTGTTTCGCGGCCGATTTCCGTGCCGAAAGCCAGCTCTCCATGCGGGTGGTGCGCTCGCCGATCGCCTTCGGCCGCCTGCTCTCCGTCGACGCCGAGGAGGCACGCGCCCTGCCGGGCGTCGCGGCGGTCTGGACGGATGCGGATATCGCGGACCTGCCGCCGATCGACTTTCGCATGACCCGCATCCAGGGGCTCGAGCCCTATCGCCAGCGCGTCCTGGCGCGAGATTACGTGCGCTACGTCGGCGATCCCGTCGCGGTCGTCTTCGCTGAGGATGCTTATCTTGCGGAGGACGTGGCCGACCTGGTGTTCTGCGATGTCGAGGAAGCCGAGGCGCATCTCGACGTGACGGCCGATCCGGTTCTCTTCATGCCGGAGACCCTGCCGGGTGTGATGAGCGAGCCCGCCGTCCTCACTAAACACTATGGCGACCTCGACGCGGCCTTCGCGGCCGCCCATGTGGTCGTCGAGTTGGAAGTCGCGATCGGGCGCCATACGGGCGTGCCGCTCGAGACGCGAGGCGCGCTCGCCATCGTCGATGCGCAGACCGGCGTTCTGACCATGTACGGCGCCGCCAAGGTGCCCCACTACAATCGCGATGCCATCGCGCGCATGCTCGGGCTGCCGGCCAACCGCGTACACTTGAGCGAAGGCCATGTCGGCGGCGGTTTCGGCATCCGCGGCGAGCTTTATCCCGAGGACGTGCTCGTTTGCGCCGCGGCGCTCCGGCTCGGGCGGCCCGTCAAATGGGTCGAAGATCGCCGCGAGCACCTCCTGGCCGCCAACCACGCGCGTGATCAGGTGCATCGGCTGCGCGCGGCGGTCGATGCTTCCGGCCTCATCCTCGGCATCGAGGATCGGTTCTTCACCGACCAGGGCGCCTATGTCCGCACGCACGGCGCCACGGTGTCGGACCTCGCGGCGGCCCTGCTGCCCGGTCCCTACATCGTTCCGGCCTACCGGGCGGAAGCCCGCATCCGCCTCACCAACAAGACCCCCGCGGGAACCTATCGGGCGCCCGGCCGCTACGAGACGACCTTCGCGCGCGAGCGCCTGATCGACGCGATCGCCCACCGTCTCGGTTTCGATCCCATCGTGGTCCGGCGCATCAATCTGATTCCCGAAGACCGCATGCCTTTCGATCGCGGCACCGAGGCGATCGGCACCCGCGTCATCTACGATTCAGGCAAATACCACGACCTCCTGGATCGAGCGCTCGCGCACGTCGGCTACGACGCGCTCAAGGCCGAGAACGCGGCACGCCGGGCGAAGGGCGAACAGGTCGGCCTGGGGCTCGCCTATCTCATCGAGAAGAGCGGCCTCGGGCCGCACGAATTTGTCAAGATCGCCGTCGGGCGCGACGGCATCGTCGAGATCGTGACGGGTGTCGCCTCGCTCGGTCAGGGGATCGAGACCGCGATGGCGCAGATCTGCGCCGAGACCCTGACGATCCCGATCGACCGGATCCGGGTGATTCACGGGCAAACGGATCGCATTGCGGTCGGCTTCGGGGCCTATGCGTCCCGCGTCACCGTGATGACCGGCTCGGCGGTGAAGATCGCGACCGACGCCCTGCTCGAAAAAATCCTCGCCGTCGCCTCCGGCATGCTCCAGGGGGCCGCCGAGACCTTGACCATGCTGGACGGATGCGTGGTGGCAGGGGAGAGCGGGGCCTCCGTCTCCTTCTCCGAGATCGCGGGTCACGCGCCCGACGAGTTGCAGGCCGAAGGTTGGTTCAAGGCCGATCACATGAACTACCCTTATGGAGTTCACATCGCCCAGGTCCGCGTCGATCCCGAGACCTGCGGCATCGCCATCGAGCGCTATCTGGTGGCCTACGATATCGGTCGCGCCGTCAATCCGATGCTGGTCGAAGGCCAGATCGTGGGGGCGGCTGCGCAGGGGATCGGGGGCGCCCTCCTGGAGGACTTCGTCTACGACGCGGCGGGCCAGCCGCTCGTCACCAGCTTCGCCGACTATCTGATGCCGACGAGCGCCGAGGTCCCGGCCATCGAGATGCTGCTGCGCGAGGACGCGCCGAGCCCCCAGAACCCGCTCGGCATCAAGGGCGCGGGCGAGGGCGGGATGACGGCCGTCGGGGCCGCCATTGCCTCGGCGATCGACGATGCGCTGTCATGCCCCGGGCTCGTCACCCGGCTTCCCATCACGCCGAGCCGCATTCAGCGGCTGTTGTCCCTCCGGACGCGGTAAGCTTAAGCCCGGCGAACTCACTCGCGCTTGAGGTTGAACCACAGCGTGCGGACCTTGGTGGTGCCGTTGTTGCGAAACCGGTGGGGGCGGCGCGAATTGTAGGTGATCAGATCGCCGGTCCCGAGCTGATAGGCGACGCCGTCGACCTCCACGGTCAGCGATCCTTCCAGGATGAAGCCATATTCGAAGCCCTCGTGCGACACCGGCTTTTCGGCATTGCCCGTATGCGGCGCGTATTCGTTGATAGCGACCGAGACGCCGCGCGCCCGGTCTTCCCGGAGCAGGCGACGCACCACGTGCTGCGCGGTTTCCACCGTATGCTGGTCCGATGCCCGCACGACCAGGCGCTCCTCGGAGACCGGCTCGTAGACGATCAGGTCGGACATCGTCACGCCGAGCGCACTCGCGATCACCACGAGGGAGCCGATCGAGGGTGATGCCCGTCCGCGCTCGACGAGGCTCAGCATGGACGGACTGAGATCGGATGCGTCCGCCAGCGCCTGCAGCGTCATGCCCCGCACCTGGCGCAGCTCGCGGATGCGCAGCCCGATCGCGGTCAGCGTATGGGCGGTGCTGTCCGAAACCTCGTCCGAAACGACTGTAGCGGCTTCGATCGTCACGCGCTTCTCCCACCCCCACCTGCCCGCGGCCTCCCGGCGATCAGAGGCGAGCGGCATGCCCCGGGACATGATTGCGTTTTGAGTGGGGTTCTGTATATTTGAAAATTGTTCAATGTCACTGGGGGTGTCGTCGCGGATGAGCAATACGCTACAGGTGATCGATAGCTCCCACGGATGCCCTGAGATACCGATCGTGGAGGGCGATGGCAACGCAAAGGTTGTGGTGTGGCCCGGCAGCGGAGCGCGCTATCGGACCTTCCAGATCGTCACGCTCGGCGGCGGATCCGGCACGATCCCTTTGCGCCATGCGGCCGACGCGGCCTATTACGTGATGGGGGGCTCCGGCACGATCGCCGATCTCGGAACGGGGTCGACGCTCGACCTCGCCGAAGGCGCGATGGTGCATATCGACGCGAGCGACCGCTACCAGTTTCGCGCCGGAAATGCCGGCTTGAAGGTTCTGGGCGGCCCCTGTCCGGCCGACGAGGGCCTCTATACGGGCCTGGCGCCTGGCGGGAGGGACTGACCGTGACGATCCGATTGTTCAACCGAGAGTCGCCGACGCTTCGCGTTCCACTGATCTCGAAGGACGCGCGCTTCGTGATCTGGCCTGGCACCGACGCCTGGTCGGCCAACCTCAACTACGTTCTGCTCGAGCCGGGCGAGGCCAATACGCCCCACGTCCATGCGCTGTCGGAGGATACGATCTTCATCCTCGAAGGCGAAGGCACGGCGCACGACTATACCAACGACGTCCATCTGCCGTTCCGCGCCGGATGCGCCGTGCATGTGCCGGTCGGCGTGGAGCATGCGATCGCCGCCGATAAGGGGGTCCCGATCGTCAGCGTCGGCGGTCCAAGCCCGGCCGACGTTGCGATGCTGAAGAAAATCGGCGCGCTCGCCCACGACGCCGAGCCCCAACCGAAATGAAGGTGGCCGCCCTTCAGATGCGCAGCGAGGCGTTCGAGCCGAACCTCAATCGTGCCCGGGGTCTCGAGCGGATCGCCGAAGCGGCGGTTGAAGGCGTCAGGATCGTGGTCCTGCCGGAACTGACGATCCCTGGATATGTGCTGGATGCCGAAGGCCTCGGCGCCGTGGCCGAGCCGCTCTTCGGACCGACGTTCGGCGCCTGGAGGGCGATCGCGGCCCGCGAGAATCTCGTGGTTGCGGGCGGCTTCTGCGAGCGCGAGGGCGACCGCCTCTACAACAGCGCCATTCTGGTCGGGCCTGACGGCCTGCTCCTGCATTATCGCAAGCTCCACCTGTTCGATCGGGAGAAGACGATCTTCGCGCCGGGCAATAAAGGCCTGGCTGTCGCGGATACGCCGTTCGGCCGGATCGGGCTCTGCGTGTGCTACGACCTCCGCTTCGTCGAAGTGCTGCGCGCTTTGGCGCTGCAAGGCGCCGAACTGGCGGCCGTGCCCACGGCCTGGGTTGCGGGTTTCGACCGCAACCCGCGCGACGCAGCCGGGCTGATCGGGCAGGTGCGCGGCGCGTCCGCGCAGGCCAATCTCGACCAGATCTACGTGGCCTGCGCGTCGCAGGCCGGCACGACCCGCGACGTCCACTTCCTGGGGTCCTCGATGATCGCGGATCCGTTCGGGGAGATCCAGGCCGGGCCGCTCGGCGACGACGAGGAGCGCACCCTGGTCGCCGGCTTCGATCCGGCGGTGGTTCGGGCCGCGCAGCAGCGCGCGCCGCTGATCCAGCCGCGCGCCGACCGGCGGACCGATGTCTACGGTCTGCGGCTCGGGTCGGCGATGCTGTGAGGCGGAGGTCTCGAAACGTGAGCGCGTGCCCATGAAGATCCAGCAAAGCTTCGTCGTGGCGCGGCCGGTGCCGATCGTCTGGGCCTTCTTCCACGACATCCCGAAGGTCGCGGAGTGCCTGCCGGGCGCGGACTATCTGGGACCCGGGGAGGACGGCAGCCTGAGCGGCAAGGTGTCCGCCAAGGTCGGCCCGTTCCAGGCGAGTTTCGAAGGCGAAGCGAAGGTCGACTACGACGACGCGGACCACAAGGTCGATTTCAACGGTAAGGGCGTCGACCGCAAGGGCGCTAGCCGGGGCAAGATGAGCATGACGTGCCGTCTCTTCCCGGACGGGCAGTCGACGCGGGTGAGCGTCGACGCCGATGTTCAGCTGTCCGGCGCGATCGCGCAATTCGGCCGGACGGGGCTCATCACCGAGGTCGCCAACCAGCTCGTTGCCGTCTTCGTCAGCAACGCCGAGGCCGAACTGGCCCGGACGGCATCCGCGACCCATGAGGAGGCACCGGCTGTCGCGGCCCGTCCCGCCGGTCCGTCCGCGACGCCCCCGCCACCGATCCGGTCGCTGAACATCACCAGCCTGTTTTTCGCGGCTTTGAAAAGCTGGTTCGGCAAGATCTTCGGCAGAGCCGCTTAAGCCGCGGGTCGCCGGACGTGCGGCCCGATGATCGCCCCCTCGTTCCAGTCCGTCATCGTAACGCCAAGGACAATCCCATGAAGATCGTCGACCTCAGTCACTTGATGAACGTGCATACGCCCGGCTGGGTCGGCTATGCGGGCAATCAGATGTATTACGCGCAGAACCTGCAGACCAAGATGATCGTGGCGCAGCGCATCGACACGGCGCTGCATGTCGGCACGCACATCGACGGCGCCATGCACGGCACCGACGGCATGGGCGACATGGCCTCCTACCCGCTGGATTTCCTCGTCGGTCCGGGGGCGGTCGTCGACGTGTCGGAGCATATGGACGACTGGGCCATGATCACGCCCGCCATGATCGAGGCGGCGCCGGTCGAGGTGAAGGACGGCGACATCCTGATCATCCACACGGGCTGGCACCGCTATTGGGAGGGCCAGCCGCAGCAGGACCTCGTCCGCTATTTCTGCATGCATCCGGGCGGTGGCATCGAGCTCCTCGAATGGATGCTGAAAAAGAAGATCAAGTGGTTCGGCATCGATTGCGGCTCGGGCGATCACGCCATGAACACGTCGATCCGCATGATGCGTCCCGATCTCGCCAAGCGCTTCGAAGCCAAGGTCGGCAAGACATGCGAGGAATTCTTCGGCGATTACAATTATGTGCACAACAAGTCGGGGCGCCACGTCACCGAGAACATTTTCCCATTCCACTCCTACGCGTTTCAGGAAGGCTTGATCCACGCCGAGAACGTCGGCGGCGATATCGACAAGATGCTCAATCAGCGTGCCGTCATCGGCGCCTTCCCGTGGCGATACGAGGGCCTGGAGGCCTGCCCGTGCCGCATCGTCTGCTTCCAGGGCCTGGACGAGAGCGTCGAGGCGGTTGGAGACGTGGCAAAGGCGATCTTCGGGCATCGCCGCACGAGCACGGGCCAAGTGTCCGGCGGTGTCGACGGACGGTAGAATCCGTCAGACTGACTTTGCGGCGTAGACTCCCGTTCCGCTCATCCCCGCGAAAGCGGGAATCCAGGGAGCGTCGGGATCGACCTTGGCCATCGACGCGACCAGGCAGCGGTCAATCGGCATCCTGCACCGGATCCCCGCTTTCGCGGGGATGAGCGGAGGGGAAGGATCGGCGACTCAACTTCGATCTGACAAATTCTGGTCGCGCCTTGGCTCAATGCAGGGGCGCGCGCATCATCGGAGGATCTCTCATGCTCATCGGCACGCGCGATTCGGACCGGATGTCGCCCGAACAGAGGCGAGTCCATGACACGATCGCGCAAGGACCGCGAGGCAGCGTGCCCTTGCCGTTCCTGGCCATGATGGATGCGCCGCACCTGGCCGAGGCCCTGCAGGCCGTCGGTGCGGCGATCCGCTTCTCTGGTGCGATCGATGCGAAGCTTAGAGAGGTCGCCATCCTGGCCACGGCGGCGACGTTCGGGTCCGGCTACGAATGGACCTATCACGTGGCGATCGCGCGGCAACTGGCCATCCCCGAAATCGTCCTATCGGCCGCGGCCGGCGGGCTCGGCGATCGACCGCCGATCGAGCCCGCCTACGCCGCCACGATCGCCCTGTGCCGCGATGCGGTCCTGGAGCGCCGTGTCGCTCCCGCCTTGTTGTCGGCACTGGTCAACCTGATCGGCCGCGCGGCGGCCAGCGAAGTGGTCGCCATCTGCGGATATTATCAAGCGCTAGGGTTGTTTTTGTCGGCGAGCGGCATGGATCATCGGCTGGTCTATCCGGAAGGCGTTGCGGTGTCGTGACGCCCGCACCCCGCTTGGCGCTGTCACGGGACGTGAGATCGAGCGGCAGTCGACCATGTCGGTTCTGAGGCTCACGCCGCCGTTGCTCCCTACCACGCACGGACCGTCTCGACCGGAACTGACGGAAGGTGGGGCGGGAGATGAGATGACGCTGGGTGTTGAACGTGGACGGCGCCATGGGCCGACAAGGCGTGTTGGGCCGATCCCCAAAGACTGAGCGAGGTGCGAAAAGCGGACGTCGTACAATTCGGCGAGATGCCGCGTCATCGCGCGCATTGCCCTCGGGACGAGGACGGGGCCGATCCTGGTCCGGAACCGTCGTGGCGCCTCGACCGCGACATTGTCCACCAGGGACATGGCTGGCGCACCCGATGGTTCGATCCATATCGCGGATCTACCCGGAACTCGGGGCCGACTTGCCGTTCAGAAGCGAGGTGAGCCCTTTCTGGCCGCTGCCGTCGACGCCGGCCACACCAACGATCTCGCTCCGGCAGACGCGCAGGGTGATGTCGTGCAGACGAAGTCCCGGGTCTGCGGAATCGACGCTGACGCGTGCCATGTCGAAGAGTGCGGCGCCCGGAGCGGCTTTCGCGGGACGTGGCTCCGTCTCCATCCGGTGCCCCATGATCAGCGTGGTGATCATCTCGTCGGTGAAACGCGACAGCGCGTCACTCCCCATCATGCGGCCGCGTCGCGGCACCGTCACATGGGCCGCAAATGCGCGGACCTCGCGAAGTTTGTGCGAGATGAAAAGGATGGTCAGGCCGCCGTCGCGCAGGGTCTGCAATTGGGCGAAAAGCTGACCGGTCTCCTGGGGCGTGAGAACCGCCGTCGGCTCGTCGAGGATGAGGATCTCGACGTCGCGTGAAAGGGCCTCCAGGATTTCGACCTTCTGCTGCGCTGCGACAGACAGGTCTCGGCAGAGCGCGGCCGGCCACGCGTGGCTTTCCTGCCACCAAGCCGATGACCAATTCTCACTCGCCAGGCCGCATGGCCGGCTGTTCTTCGATCATGCCGCCCGCTTCCGCGCGGCTCCTCCACAGCAAGCGCGGCAACGCCAGCAAGAACGACGTTTTCCGGGCTTCGCTCGGTTTGGCGAGGGATTGTGTAATCCGGTCCAGCGTCATCGCCAGGAGCACGATCGCGATGCCACCGACCGCGGCGCGTCCGACATCGAGCCGGCCGAGGCCCTGTAGAACGACGAGGCCCAATCCTTCCGCGCCGATCATCGCGACGACGACCGACATGACCATCGCCGTCAGCACCGTCTGGTTGAGACCGCCCAGGATCGTGGGCAAGGCGAGCGGCAACTGGACTTCCCACAGCAATTGACCGCGAGTGGCCCCGAAGGCGAGCCCGGCTTCCACCATTTCCTTGTCGACCATGCGGATGCCGAGATTGGTGAAACGGAGCAGCGGCGGCGCGGCGGCCATCACCACCGCGACTTCCCCAGGAACGGTGCCGACGCCGAAAAGCATGACGACCGGCACGAGATAAACAAATGTCGGCGTGGTCTGCATGATATCGAGGATGGGTCGCGCCAAGCGCCAAACGCCTTCGCTGCGCGCGCACAGGACGCCGAGCGGCACGCTGATGACGACGCAGATCATAATCGCCGTGGTGATCAGCGCGAGCGTCGTCGTCGCCTGCGACCAGACGCCGATAAGAGCGATGAAGATCAGCGAGGCGGCGCTGAACACGGCCACTCCGACCGATGCCAGGCGCCATGCAATGAACGCGAACAGGACAACGAAGACCGGGAATGGGATCGCGTGCAGCGTATGCTCGACCAGACCCAGCAAGGTCTCGACCGGCCATTTGATCGTCAGAAAAACAGGGC
Source organism: Lichenihabitans sp. (assembly GCA_965277635.1). GTDB lineage: Bacteria > Pseudomonadota > Alphaproteobacteria > Rhizobiales > Beijerinckiaceae > Lichenihabitans. The sequence goes on along the minus strand of CBDIDE010000002.1, from coordinate 5,652,939 downwards.
GCAGATGCAGGGCCGTCCACTGCACGCCGGTTTGCACCCACGTGTCGACCGGCAGGACATAGAGATCGTCAGCGCTGAACATGGGCGCCCTCCTGTTCCGGCCGACGAACGGACGCGACAGATCCGATGCGCGCCAGGATGTGCCGTGGTTCGATCCGACCGACGAGGCGTCCCCCGTCATCGGTCACCGCGATGGGGCCATCCGCATGCCAGGCGCGTGCGATCTCGATGAGCTTCGCATTCGTGGGAACGGCGAGGTAGTCTCGCGATACGAGCCGGCCGACATCCGCGCCGTTCGCCATGCCGGCGATGTCGGCGGCCGCGATCTTGCCGATGAGCCGGCCCTCGTGATCGACCAGGAAGGCGTCGCCCGCCTTCGGCACGGACACGGGAGCGGTCGAGCCGTGCGCGTCGATCGTGATCGGCTCCGGAGCGACCATCACCGAGGCCGCGTCGAACAGACGGGCGCGATCGATGTCGCGCGTGAAGGCAGCCACATAATCGCTACGTGGATCGAGGACGATGTCCTCTGGGGTGCCCTCGCGTACGACCGCGCCGTCAGCCATGATCGCGATGCGCGTACCGAGCTTGAGAGCCTCCTGGAAATCGTGGGTGATGAACAGGATCGTCTTGCTCAGCACGCGTTGGATGCGGAGCAATTCGTCCTGCATCTCGTTGCGGATGAGCGGATCGAGCGCGCTGAAGGCCTCATCCATGATGAGAAGGTCGGCATCGGTCGCCAGCGCTCGCGCCAGCCCCACGCGCTGGCGCATGCCGCCGCTCAAATCGCCGGGGCGTCGATAAGCCCACTTTGCGAGACCCACGACGCCAAGGATTTCTTCAGCCTTCTTGCGACGCGTGGCCGGCGGCACGCCGCGCAGCTTCAGGCCGAATTCGACGTTCTCGACGACATTCTTGTTGGGCAGGAGCGCGAAATGCTGGAACACCATCGAGACGCGGGTGCGGCGGAGCTCGCGCAGCCGATCTGGGGAAGCCGTGACGACATCTTCTCCATCGAGCAGAATCCGGCCGGCGCTGGGTTCGATGAGCCGGTTGATGCAGCGCGCCAGCGTCGACTTGCCCGAGCCGGACAGGCCCATGATCATGTAGATGGCGCCAGCCGGAACCGACAGGGAGACGTCCTTCAGGCCAACGATCTGGTTGATCCTGGACAGGACCTGATCCTTGGTCGCACCATCAACCAGCATCTTGAGCGCGGCGGCCGGCTTGTCGCCGAAGACCTTGTAGACGTGTTCGACCTGCAACCGATCCGTCATTGCCGTTTCACCTCTCCCGTGCCTGGCGTCATCCCGCCGCACGCAACCCAGCCTATCAATTCAGTGACGCTCCTCTTGCTATCGTAGCGGCGAGAAGTCGGTCGGAACGAGAATACGATTTTCCGCCGCCTCGATCGTCTCGGACAGCTTCACGAGGAAGGCTTGCCAGTTCGGATCGGCGGCGAGTCTCGCGCGGCGCGTGGCTCGATCGTTCAAATCAAGATACCCCCAGAGATGAACCATATGGCTCAGAGGTCCGATCTCCGTCTGGAAATAGCCGATGAGGCTGCCGAGGATCGGTCGTTGGATCGCCAGTCCTTCGTCGCGCACCAATTGCATGTAGCGCGCCATCTTGCCGGTTCTGATCTTGTAGACGCGCTCCTCGACGATCATGCTTCGCCCTCCGTCGACATCGGCACGCGAACGGCGTGCGCCGCGCGAAAGCATTCGACTCCGGCCGGAATGCCGTAATAAACCGCGATCTGGATCAGCGCGGCCCTGAGTTCCTCGTCCGTAAGCCCGTTGCGCATTGCGCCGCGAAAATGCAGCCCGAATTCATGCATACGGCCGAGCGCGGCCAGCATGCCGAGATTGAGGAGGCTGCGCTGCTTATGGTCCAAGCCGGCATCGGTCCAACACTGCCCCCAGCAATATTCGTTGAGGATGTCCTGGAAGGGGCGCGAAAAGTCGTCGGCGGTCGTCATCGACCGATCGACATAGGCCTCCCCGAGGACCTTGCGTCGGGCGGCTTCACCTTTCGATCGAAGTTGTTCATCCACGGGAAGCCATGTCTCCTTGGGGAGCGAAAAGAAAATCGCGCATCATCCCGGCGACGAGCCGAGGCGCCTCGATCAGGATCGAATGGCGCAGCCCCGGTAGGATTTTCAACTCCGAGCCAACAACTCGCTCGTGCATGAACTGCGCCATGCGCGGATTCGAACCCTGATCGTTTTCCCCGGTGGCGATCAGGGTCGGACACGCGATCTTGCCTAATTCGTCGCCGAGATCGGTCTCGGCGAGAACCCTATAGGCAGCCGCATAGCAATCCGGATCGTTCTCGGCATTGCGCCGGCGCAATTCGCGGATGATTTCGGGATGAGCGTTCTGGAACGTCTCGGTGAGCCAGCGTCCGATCGATGCATCGAAATGCGCGCCAGGCTCGCCGCGTTGCAAGGCCGCGAGACGCTCACGGACTCGCTCCCGCTCATCCCGGTTTCGCCCAGCGACCGTGCTGAGCAAGACCAGCCGCCGAATGCGATCGCTTCGCGTCAGCGCGGTGTATTGAGCGATGAGACCTCCAAGCGAGAAGCCCGCGAGATCGAATTGTTTGAAGCCGGCGTGGTCGGCGAGCGCAACCAACTCCCGCGCGAAATCCTCAATCTCATATCTTCCCTTGACCCGTTCGGATCGGCCGTGGCCGCGAAGATCGAAGCGCAATATGCGAAAATCCTCGCCCAGTTCCGCCGCCACGCCGCTCCAGGATTCGAGATAGGACCCCACGCCGTGAGTGCAAACGAGCGGTCGCGCGCCCGCTCCGTCCAGGCAGTAGTTCAGCCAGACGCCCTCGACCTCGATTTGCGAAGAGGCGTTCATCGACGTCAACTCGCCATCGCGGGCATGGCCCGCAGCCTCGCCTCGCGATCACGCTTGGCGAAGACCGGCATCACCTCCTTGATGAAGAGCGACAACGTCGTCTTTTGGAGCTCGAACGGCAGAGCGAAGCTGATGCCGAGGCACATCTGATCGACGCCTGCCGCCTCGTAAATCATCAGCTTGTCGATGACCTGGTCGGGCGTGCCGAAGAGCAGGTTCTGGAGCATGCTTTTCGGATTGTAGTTGTCGCGACCGGCGACGACCGCATAGTCGACGGCCTCGGGAAAGCCGTTGGTCACCGTGCCGATATTCTGGAAGAGGTTCTCGAAATGCCGGCCATAATCGATACTGTGGCGAACTGGCGTTTCCCAATCGGCTTCCTTCGCGTAGACGCAGGTGCGTCGCTGCATCATCAGGTGAGGACGGGCCACTTCGGGATGATCAGCGACAGCCTTTCTGAACTTCTCGCCGAGGACGCCGATTTCGGCGGCCGGAGCCGAAAGTGGCGTCGAAAGAATATTGGCGCCGTTCGCGACCGCCCACTCGAACGTGCCGGGATCGCGTGCGGCGACCCAAATCGGCGGATGCGGCGTTTGCCTAGGCTTCGGCACGGAGGTCGCCAAAGGAAATTTCCAGTATCGCCCGTCATGGGCGTAGTCTCCGGCCCAGAGCTTGCGGACTGCCGGAACGAGTTCCTTCATGAAGGCGACCCCCTCCTGCTGGGGAATGCCTTCGGCCATCCGGTCGAACTCATATTGATAGGCGCCGCGCGCGATGCCAAATTCAAGACGGCCGCCGGTCAGGTGGTCGCAAAGCGCGGCCTCGCCGGCAAGACGGATCGGGCTCCAGTAAGGAGCGACCAACGTCGCAGTCCCCAGCCTGATCTGCTCGGTATGCTGCCCCCACCAGGTCAGCGTCTGGAACGGATTGGGGGAGATGGTGCATTCGATCGTGTGATGTTCGGCGGTCCATACCGTCTCGAAGCCGCCCCGGTCGGCCATCTGGACGAGCGCCAGTGCCTCGTCCATCGCGTCCTGCATTTTGCGACCCGGCTCGAAACGCTCCATGTTGATGGAAACAGCGAATTTCATGGATATATCATCCTTACGATTTGGACTTCGGCGCCCTGGGGCGCGGGCGGCTAGCGCAGCCGGATGACGAACGGGTCCTGCATCGCGCCCGAATAGTCGACGACGACGTTCTTGAGCCGCGAGAACTCGCGCATGCCCTCGAAGCCGCCGCGTCGGCCGTAACCGCTCTCCTTGAAGCCGCCCGACGGGGACATGTAGGCGGCGGAGCGATAGGTGTTGATCCACACGGTGCCAGCATCGACATTGCGGGCGAAGCGAATGGCGCGATCGATATCCTGGGTCCAGATCCCGGCCGCGAGCCCGTAGCGGGTATCGTTGGCCAGCCCGATCAATTCGTCTTCGTTCCGGAACGGCATCACGCCGACGACGGGCCCGAAGACCTCATCGCGCATAAACGTCATGTCGTTCCTAGCATGGACCATGACGGTCGGTTCGTAATACCAGCCGCGGGCCAGGTCGCTGGATTGGGGACGACGACCGCCCGTGACGACCGTTGCGCCTTCGGCGACGCCGGAGCCGACATACCGCTCCACTTTGTCCAGTTGCGCCGCGAGAGCGAGGGGCCCGACTTCTGTGGCGTCGTCCTCGGGATGACCGACCCGAATGCGCCTGGTGCGCTCGACGAGCCTGCCAAGGAACTCGTCATAGACACCGGCCTCGACGAAGCAGCGGGATCCCGCAATGCAGCTCTGGCCGGCGGCGGCGAATACGCCCGCTACGACACCGTTGACCGCCCGGTCGAGATCGACGTCGCCGAACACGACATGCGGCGACTTGCCTCCAAGCTCCATATCGCAGGGGATGAGCTGCCCGGCCGCGTTTGCCGCGATCCGGCGGCCCGTATCCGTGCTGCCCGTGAAGGCGATTTTGGCCAAACCCCGATGTCGTGTGAGCGCCTCGCCTGCCGAGTGTCCGTAGCCGGTCACGACATTGACCACACCCGGCGGGAAGCCCGCTTCGGACACCAGTTCCGCGAAGGCCAGCGTCGAAGCGGAGGCATGTTCGGACGGCTTGATCACGACCGTATTGCCGATAGCGAGACACGGCCCGAGCGTTCCAGTCAGCAGCATCAATGGCGAGTTCCAAGGCGTGATCATGCCGACCACGCCGATGGGTTCCCGCAACGAGACGTTCAGCATGTCCAGCTTGTTCACCGGAATAGTATCGCCGTGAAACTTGTCCGCCATGCCGGAGAAATACTGGTAGGCATCGGGCATGGCCCAGAGTTGAGCCTGCATCTCGCGCAGGAGCTTGCCGTTGTCGCGCGTCTCGATCCGCGCGAGTTCGTCGCCATGGGACGCGATCAGATCGGCAAGCCGCCGCAGCAGCTTGCCGCGATCGGTCTGCGTCATGCGCCGCCACGCGGGATTGACGAAAGCGTCCCGCGCCGCCTGGACGGCAAGATCGACGTCCTTCTCTCCCGCGTCCGCAACCTCGTACCACGGCTCCGCCGAGGTCGGATCGAAGCTTTGCAGATATTTGCCGCTCGTCGGTGCGACGCGAGCGCCATCGATGAAGAGGTCCTGGCGCGATCCTTCGACCGACTTCAACGTCGTTCTCATCGTGTGCTCTTTTGGGTTTGTGCTGAATGGGTCACGCATCGAGCGCCCAGGGTTTCGGGTGGTCGCTGATCATCGCGACGCGGCCGCCGTCGACGGAATCGACGTAGATTCCGAAACGCTCCTGATCTCTTTCCCGCAGATAGCGCCGGAGCATCGCGCCGATCTCGCGTTCCGGGATTTGCGCGAAGGGGAGTTCATCGATCGCGAAGAAGCGCAGACTGAAGGGCAGCCGCTGCCGGACCCCGGGGTCTTTTGCCAGGCGACCCCGATAGATGATGTAGCCCGGGTCGGTGTCGGCCACATCGAACACCGAATAGAGGAAGGTTTCGTCCGGCCTGAGGGCCACCGAACCGGAGTCGTCGAGATCGACGAGGTTGTCGGCACGCCTCCGCCCGGCACGCGGCAAGGACCATTCGCCACGCCCATTGGATCGCAGGAGAATGTGTCCGTCGGCTTCGATCAAGTAGCCGACGATCATGCTGCGCGAAGGGGACCAGCCTGGTGGCAGCGGGTCCTTCACCTCTGCATAGCGCCCACGACAGAAGGCCAGCGGCGGCGCCGGGCTCGTCCCGAAGGCTTGCACGCGTCCGATGAGGATGATGTGATCGCCCGCATCGACGCGCTGATGCACGCGGCAGTCGAACCATGCCAGGCAATCGGTCAGGACAGGCGCACCTGTGTGCACGGTATCGTGGCTGAGCGACCGAAATTTTTCAGTCGATTTCGACGCGAAGAGGGACGAGACATCCTTCTGGCTTTCATGAAGCAGGTTCACCGCGAAGGAGAGCGAATCGCTGAACGCCGAAAAACTGCTGGCGCTCTTCCCGATACAGACCAGCAGCAGAGGCGGATCGAGCGAAACAGAGGTGAAGGAATTGGCGGTCATCCCGCGTGGAATGCCGTTGTGGTCTCGGGTTGTGATGACGGTGACGCCGGTCAGGAAGGTGCCGAACGCGCGCCGCAATTCCAGCGGGTCGATCTGATTTTGATCGTGTGGGCCAGGAGCCGACATCTGCATAGCCTCTGAAAATCGAAGGCTACGCTACGCTCCCGATGGGGTGCCTCGCTTCCACTGCTCGCGAGGAACCGAAACCCGTCGTCTTCCTATGCGGCAGAGCAGAACCGTCCCGGGCCTTCCGGGGCGAGATCAGACGCGCGTCGGCGTGTCGCTGACCATGGCGCGCAAGCGAATGGCCAGCTCCAGCGAGAAACGGCGCTCCTGCGTATCGATCTCGATGCCGAAAAGCTCATGGATCCGGCTCAACCGGTAGCGAAGGGTCGTCACATGCAGGCCCATGGCATCGGCGCACGCCTGATTGCGGCAACCGCATTCGAGATATCTGGCCAGGGTATGGAGATAATCCGTGCCGTGCCCGTCATCGTGCCTGGCGACGGCACCGATGCTGCTGTCCACGAAAGACCGGACCTCGCTTGCGTTCGCCGCCGCGAGTAACACCGGAAAGGGACCAAAATCATCGGCCGTCAATGCGCCACGCCGGCCGAAGCGATGCGCCAGTTCGATCACGCGCCGGCATTGCTCCCAAGCAGACGGATAATCATCCAGCCGCTGACATGATTTGCTTTCGACGATGATCGGCTGCCCGTCCAAAATGCGACCGGCCTCTTCGACGATCCTTCGCATCAGATTGCCTGGAAGGTCGTTTCTCTCCGCTCGGAGCGACATGACGTGACATATCACGACGCCATCCACGGACAGCACGCTTGCCTGTCTGTGCTGCTGTTGCACGACCCGCGCGACCGATCGTTGCAATTCGACCGACAAGCCAGGAGTGTGTTTCGAGCTGTCCGGAAGGCTGATCGCAATGAGTTGAGCGGGCTGGGATAGGTCCACGCCCAAGCGCAATGCCTTGGCCGTGATGTCATCCGGATCGCGCCAGCGCCGTTCGAGGATCTCCGCGAAAAGCTCCGCGAGCGTCTGGGATTCGGTCTGAAAGCGAATGAAGCTGCGCATCATCTGGACGCTGAGTGCGAATTTCGCGCTTTCCAGCAGCAGGTAATCCAGATCGCCGAAGTCCTGGCCTCGGGGAAAGACCATGAGCACGCCGACAGACTCACCGTCGACGACGAGCGGCTCGATCTTGGCTGAAATCTTGAAATGCTCGCGGCCATCGTCGAAAAGAAGCACCCGTGCTTCGCTTTGCGGCGCATCGACCGAAGCGCGAGCGGCTTTCATCAACTGGCGGCTCAAGGTCGTGCGCACGGCCGCTTGCCAGGAGAGGTCATCATACCTGTCCGGCTTGGGAGAGCGTCCGCTGACGGCGAGATTGGCTGAAAAATCGATCGCAAGGATCGGATTGAGGAAAAGCTGGCTGATCATGGCTGTCGCCGAAGTCACCGAACCATCGGCAAGCACCTGGCTCATCAACGAGGAATGGACCGACAGCGCCGTCTGGAGACGCTCGGTAAAGAGACGGTCGGCCCGCAGTCGGTGCGACTTGTCGACCGCGATGGCGCCAAGGTGAACGACCGTTCCCAGGAACGTCAGGTCGTCGTCGGTCACGTCGACAAGATCGCGTGACTGGACAGTCAGCACCATCGAGCGCCCGTCCGCGTCGGCACATCCCATCGGCATGATGACGACCGTGCGATAGCCGCGCTCTGCCGCTTCCTGCCGATAGCCGGGGAATTCGTCAGACACGCAGGCATCCGGAATGACCACAGGTTCATTTCTCGTCAGCGCCACGAGCGAGGGGCTGGTCGCCAGCTTCCACCGATTTTCAAGTCTGCTCTCGAGCAGATTCGGATCGTGCCTCGTCACCACATAGGCATAGCCGCTCTTCTGGTCGACGCTCATCACGGAGCCCATCGACCACATCGCATTCTGGCAGGCCGCGAAGACGAGGTGATCGAGTGTCAGTTTGAGGTCGCCGCTCGAGTTGATCAGGCTTGCGACATCACGAAGGGTGCGGAATTGCGAGCGGTTGTCCAAGGGAGTGTTGGCTCCGGTCCAGGCGACCGGCAATGTTATCCGGTAAGATGGCGAGGAACACTCCCCGGTTTTGCAGGGGTTTTCGCGCCGACTTTTCTGCGGTGCGGAGGAAGACGGGCGATCCTCCCCGCCATAGGGTCGCCGTCGTCGTCCTTGGCAACGACCGAACCACGCGAGCCCTCCATGCCGCTTGAAATCCGAAAAATCGTTTCTCACATCGAGGAGACCCTTATCGAAGGCGGCAAGGCCGGCGCCCGTCCGGTGACATCGGTTGTCGCCGCCGCTGTCCTGACCAATCCATGGGTGGGACGCGGCTTTGTCGAGGATTTGCGCCCCGAGGTTTTGGCGCTGGCCGTGCCGCTGGCCGAAAGGCTCGTCAATCGCCTGCTGACCATGATGCCGCCGGACCGTGTCGAGGCCTACGGGAAAGCCGCGGTCGTCGGAACGAGCGGCGAGTTAGAACACGCTTCCGCTCTCATTCACACCTTGCGGTTCGGCAATGTCTTTCGGGATGCGGTCGGCGGTACGACCTATCTCAGTTTTACCAACGTGCGCAGCCCCGCGGGCGCGGCGGTGCTGCTCCCGATGATCCACAAAACGGAAACCGGGAAGCGATCGCACTTCATCACGGCGAATTTTTCGGTCAGCGATGCTCCTGGACCGGATGAAATCCTTGTCGCAATCGGAGTTTCTGACGGTGGCCGGGTTCACCCTCGGATCGCCGATCGGTTTCAGGACATGAAGGACATGGGAGTCGACCAGTAGCTGCCGCTCCACGACGGCTTGCCGGTGACGTGACCCCGGAAAACTCCTCTGGGTGAAGCTAGGGTCCGGCCCATTGAGGGAACGGACGGATGAAGAAGTCGAGATTTTCGGAAGAGCAGATCATCGGGATCCTGAAGGAGCAGGAGACCGGCGCGGCGGTCGCGGAACTGTGTCGCAAGCACGGGATGAGCGACGCGAGCTTCTACACGTGGAAGGCCAAATACGGCGGTCTGGACGTGTCGGAGACGAAGCGGCTGCGCGGCCTTGAGGCCGAGAATGCCAAGCCGAAGCGGCTCCTGGCGGAGGCCATGCTCGATAACGCGGCGCTGAAGGATCTGCTGGGAAAAAAGTGGTGACGCCTGCCGCGCGACGGGAGGCTGCGGCATATCTGCAGGCGGCCTTCGCGATGAGCGAGCGGCAGGCGTTCAGGGCCATCGGTGTCGATCGGAGCAGTGTCCGCTACCGGGCGAGCAAGCCGGACGATGGCGTGCTTCGCGAGCGGCTGAAGGCTCTGGCGCAGGAGCGGCGACGGTTCGGCGACCGGCGCCTGCATGTCCTGCTTCGGCGGGAGGGCCACGCCGTCAACAAGAAGCGCGTGCAGCGGCTCTATCGCGGGGAGAAGCTGACCGTGCGCCGTCGAGGTGGCCGCAAGCGGGCTGTCGGCACGCGCGCGCCGATCGACGTGCCGCTGCGGCCGAACGAGCGCTGGAGCTTGGACTTCGTCTCGGACCAGATGACCGACGGACGGCCGCTTCCGCATCCTGGCGGTGGTCGACGACTGCACGCGCGAATGCCTGGCGCTGGTTCCCGACACCTCCCTGTCAGGAAATCGCCTCGCCCGGGAACTCGATGCCATCGTCAGCCAGCGCAGCCGGCCGGTCAGTATTGTCAGCGACAACGGGACGGAACTGACCTCGAACGCCATTCTGGGATGGGCGGACCGCAACCAGATCAGGTGGCATTACGTCGCGCCCGGCAAACCGCAGCAGAACGGTTTCATCGAGAGCTTCAACGGCCGGATGCGGGACGAGGTGCTCAACGAGACCCTGTTCCGCTCCCTGGTCCATGCCCGTGTCGTGCTGGCCGCCTGGCGGCGCGATTACAATTTGCCGTCACAACGCACATCTCGCTATGTCATTGAGGTGAATAGTGTTTGCTGGGCGGGGTCCGGTACCGCGGGGTGTTTTTGGTGCATCTTGGCTCGCAGCGCGAGGCTTCGGGCGACAGAACCGTTGAGATCGGTACGGCTGAAGATCCATGGTCCCTCCGCCAGGGGATGGGTGGCGGCGATCTCGCCCCGCTCCGCCGCGAGCCGCAGGGTGCGCGGCGCCACACCGGCGATGGCCGCCGCCTGACTCAGGTTGAGCCAGGGTTCGGTTCCGTCCACCGACTCGCGATAGACTGGGATACCGTAGGTGGAGCGAACTCCCGTCACGCGCTCTCGCGTCCATCGATTGCCATGGCCCGTCTTCAAGCCATTCCGATTGAGAACGCCGGCGATGACGTCGTCCCGGGCGATCAGCGACAGGTTGCGGATCGCTTCGATGACGTTGGCGGACGTGCAGTTGCGTTGCCCTCGACGGCGTCGCGGCAGCCGGTGCTCAGTATGGGCGCCGCCCACCCAATGGAGCGTCAGGACGATCTCGGATGTACCGTCGTCGAGATCGGCAATGGCTTCATGGATAAGGGTGCGCACGATCCGCTTCTTGAGCCTCGCATCGGTGGTTGACGCCGACCACACGGTGTGGAGCTCATCGGCGAGCGTCATCAGGGATATCGTCGCAAGGTCAGATCGAGCGGGCACCACAGCGTCATGATCGGCGATCCGGGCTTCGAACTCGAACACACGCGTCAAAGCGCGGTTCCAGCGCGCTTCCAGTTCACCGGCGACGAAGCGGTTCTCGGGATCGGCCGCATCGTATTGCCGGAAAGCCCGGTCGGCGGTGTAGCGGGCCGCCTCGAGATCGCGCGTCATGGCCTCGCGGGCTTCATCGCGCCGTGTCGTGGTTTGCGCTTCGGCTGCCCGCGCGGCTTCCACCGCGGCAGGTTGCACAACGGCCAGCAGAGCCGCTTCCACGACATCGTCGACGCGCAAGCCCCCAAAGGCGATGCAGTTCGGTTCCCCCTGGTCGAGCCTTCCCCGCACGCAGGCATAGCGCGGGATCTGCCCCTTGGCTCCGGTGTATTGCACGCAGAGCTTGCGTCCGCAGCGTCGACATCGCAACAGGCCCGACAACAGCGCCGAACCGTGCTTCGGCGCACCGCGGGCGCTCGCGGCCGGAACGTTCTCGCTCACCATTGTCCGGATCGCCTCCGCCCGGTCCCAGTCGACGTAACCTTGATGCGAGCCGGGCTTTAACGCCAGCCATTCCGAGCGGGGCTTGCTCCGGGCCCGAGCCCGGGGCCCGCTTCCCTCGTAGCTCACCGAGACGCCGGATTTGCCATAGGCGTAGGCGCCGCCATAGGCGGGATTGATGATGAACCCGTGCAGCGTCGAATAGCGGGGGCGGCGCCACTCCACCGGACCACCATTGATCCGGGTCGGCAGCTCGAGCTTGTGCTCCAGGAACCAAAACAGAGCCTGACGCACGCTGCCGAGTTCGGCGACCTTGTCGATGGCGAGCTTGATGGCGGCCTGCACGCGTCGGTCGGGGTCCATCTCGAGTCGATCGTCCATCTTGATGAAACCGACCGGCGCCGCGACGACGAGTTCGCCCCGACGCGCCTTTTCGTGGCGTGCTGCGAGCGAGCGCTGCCGCAGAAGATCGAGTTCGTATTCGTTCAGGCTGCCCTTGAGCCCCAGCAGCAGACGGTCGTTGCCCTGCCGAGGCGCGTAGACCGCTTCCTGATCGATCAGCAGCGTGTCGACGACGCGGCACATCTCGACGAGCTGCTGCCAGTCGCGGCTGTTGCGCGCGAAGCGCGATACCTCGCGTGCTGCCACCGCGCCGACCTTGCCGAGGCAGACCTCGGCGACCATGCGCTCGAAGCCGGCGCGCATCGTCCCGCCCGCCGCCGAACAGCCGAGATCATCGTCGATCACCTCGATCTGCGACCAGCCGAGTTGCGCGAGGCGATCGCGCATGGCGTACTGGAGCAACTGGCTCTCGCGATTATGCTGGACTTGGTGGGCCGACGACTGACGGATGTAGAGCACCGCCTTGCGAGCCCGATGCTGCGGGCCGATCTTGTCACTACTCATCGGCGTCGCCCTTCGGAACCGCGTTCGGCGGCAGACCGGCGTTGGCGGCGTGGGCCACCATCAGTCGTGTCAGAAGGCCGGTCAGCGCCTGGCGGGTCGGATCCGGCAGGCTGTTCCATTGAGGCGCGGCGTCCGCTGGCGCCGGCATGGCTGCCAAGAGCAGTTCCAATTGTCGATGCGGCCTCCGGGGCCGACGATGGGGCAATTGCGGCACGGCGCTCTCCTTGAGACTCGGGAGAGGCTATCCCTGCGTTCGGCACCGCGTCGGCTGTCGTGTGTCGCGTCGCTTCTCGAAGAAGGCCAGCCAAGGCCGTGAGCGCACCCAACGCCGCGACCGGTCCCGTCGCTGAATGCATCGAGAGGCAGACCGTGGCGTCCAGCATCCAGACTGGGAGTTCTTGAACTCGCACGACGAATGCGTCCACGAGGCTGCAGCGTGCCGACGCGCCGGCCGTCCTCTCAATTACCTCGTGGAGGCGGATCGATCGCCCCGACCAGGGATGCCACCCATAGACGACCGTCGTCTCGCCGCCGATGGCGGTGCTGTGGGTCTTGTGGAGGGGAGTTGTACAACGATCACCGACCGCACTCCAAGCTCGGCTGGCTGACGCCGAGCGCCTACGCCGGAGCCTTCTCCGGAAACGCCGGCCGGAGCGCTGCGCTATGGCAGGGCTCCGCGCTCCGGCCTCTTGCTATGACCCCAAGCTCCGGGGCAGATCACACGCCGACTCCAGCAACAACTGGATGAGATACGGGGGTCACGTCACGATCACCGTGGCATCGACCACGGTGCCGGTCTTGACCGTCACGGCCGGACCCTTGAGCTGCCGTGTCACTTCGTCGAACAGGGCCTTGTCCAGACCGCAGACCACGAGATGCTGGCGAAAGCGAACAAACGCCGTCCGCTCCGGCGTGCTTTCACAGGCCGAGAAACCGCAAAACCGTTGAAACGACGTGCGGTCATCCAGTGCTTCAGCGAGCCTCACATCCGACAGGTCGTACCAGACAGCAATGAGAAGAGCCTCGAACAGGGCCAGGGGCGGCCAGGCCGGTTCGCCTTTCGCGGCCGCGCTGATCCCGTCCAAGTGCCGCTCGATCGGTGTCCAATCGATCAGCCCTGCCAGAGAGTCCAGAGATGATCGCGGTCTCGATTGTTCAACGGCAAATGGAAACCTCTCCTGACCAATTCGACGCCGCGACATGGCCCGTTCCGTCCGTCTCCTCAAGCCAGTGAATCACCTCACATGTCCACGTCCAAGCCCGTTCCGTACCCGCGCACAGGTCTCATAAGACAACCGACTATGAAGCTTAGATGTCTTGAAAGGTGGTCAGAAAATATCGCGGTCAGTTGCGGAATTAGTTACCCGAATTGCCCGGTAGAAACCTTCTATCTCGCGTCAGGATCGTTCTATCGATGGTGCATGAGGCGCGATAGCGTCACATTCCACCGATGGGAAACGCGGGGAGAATCGGCTGCTACCGCGGCGGTCCGGCGGAGTGACGAGTGGCATGAAGATTTCCGGCATCAATGCCTTTTCGTTCCGTCTGCCCGTACGAAGGCAGTTCCGCTGGGCGAGCTTGCTGAAACCGTTGGGGGGCTTCGTCTACGTCGAAGTGTTGACCGACGACGGCGTCACCGGCGTGGGCGAAGCCAATCCTCTACCGGACTGGGCTGGCGATCATGGCCATCACGGTGGTGAAACCCAGGGTTCGGTCGTCGAAATGATTAAACGCGTGCTCGAGCCGGCTTTGCTCGGGCTCGATCCCACGCGGATCGAAGCCGCGCATGCCGCGATGGATCGGGTCCTCCGCGGCAATTCCTATGCGCGTTGCGCGGTCGACATCGCCTTGCATGACCTCTGGGGGAAAGCTCTAGGACAACCCCTGCATGTCCTTCTCGGCGGCCTGTCGCGCGAGCGCGTGGCCGTCGCGCACATGATTGGAATCATGCCGCCAGACGATGCTCTGGCGGAAGCGCAAGGCGCAAGGCGTGACGGCGTCGCCGCGCTGCAGATCAAGGGCGGCGAGAACGCACCGCGCGACGCGGCGACGGTGCGCGCCATCCGCGAAGCGCTCGGCCCTGAGGTCTTCCTCCGGCTCGACATCAACCAGGGGTACGGGCGAGCCAAGCGCGCTTCGCGTCTTCTGGCCGGGATGGCGGCCGATCTCGACATGGTCGAGCAACCTGTGCGTGACCTCGACGAGATGGCTGCCCTGACAAAGCTCCTCCCCCTGGACGTGATCGCCGACGAGAGCTGCTGGGACGCCAACGACGCACTAAACCTCGTCGGATGCAGGGGCGCGGATGCGGTATCTATCTATCTCGCCAAGGCAGGTGGGATCGCCAAAGCGCGGCGCGTGGCCGTCATCGCGGAGACGGCGGGCTTGCCGTGCGACGTCAACGGTTCATTGGAATCGGCCATCGGCAACGCAGCGAACCTCCATTTCGCCTTGGCGACGCCGGCCGTGTCGCTCCCTTGCGTCATTCCGATCAACGCTCCGTTCGGCCAGCACAAGACCGAGATCGCCGGCCGCTACTACGAGGACGATATCGTCGAGCACGCCTTCCCGTTTTCGGAAGGCGCGCTTCTGCCCCTGAACCGTCCGGGGCTCGGCATCGTGATCGATCCCGCGAAACTGGAGCGTTACCGTGAACTCTGATTGGGACGCCGTCTCGCTCACGCAGGCGCTGATCCGCACGGAAGGGTTGTCCGGCCAGGAGGCAAGGGTCGCGGACGTCGTCGAGTCGGCAATGCGCAGCCTGGGATTTCGCGACCTTTGTCGCGACGAGTTCGGCAACGTCGTCGGCTTCGTCGGCCCAAGATGCGACACCAGCGCTGTCCTGTTCGACGCTCACATGGACACGGTTCCGGTCATGGGCCGATGGTCAGTGGAGCCGTTCGGCGGCGCGATCATCGGGGGCCGGATTTTCGGTCGCGGCGCGGCCGACATGAAAGGGGCGCTCGGCGCGGCAATCTGCGGGGTCGCGGAAGCGGCGCGCGGAGGGTCGCTCACCCGCCAGGTGACGGTCAGCGCCTCGGTGCTCGAGGAAACCATCGAGGGCCTCGCGCTGCGGGCCGTGCTCGACCGGACCCGCCCGGAGAACGTGGTGATCTGCGAGCCGTCCTCCCTGACGATCAAGCACGGGCAGCGGGGACGGATCGAGATCCTGGTCGAGATCGGCGGCATACCGGCGCACGCAGCCTATCCGGGACGCGGCAAGAACCCCCTTCTGCTGGCCGCGAAGGCCCTGGACATGATCGATGCCATGGCCTTGCCGAGCAGCCCCGAATTCGGCCCGGCCATCATGGTCCCGACCGACGTCATCAGCATCCCCTATCCCTCGGTGTCCTCGATCCCTCCTGGGGTGGCGATCCGCTACGATCGGCGGACCTTGCCGGGCGAGATCACGGCACGCGTGCTCGAGACTCTGCGCGATCGCCTCGCAACGATCGATCCGGACGCGTTCACGCTGCGGGTTTCCGACGGCCCGGTGACGGCCTACACCGGCAGGGTGTTTGATGCCGCACGCGATCTTGCGGCCTGGCTCTTCGAACGTTCCATGCCGCTGGTTCAGGCCGCGGCGGCCAGCGTCGTCTCCGTCGGCCGGCCGGCGGAATTCGGCTGCTATTCGTTCTGCACCAACGGCTCGGAATCGGCCGGCCGACGCGGCATCCCGACCGTCGGGCTGGGTCCCGGCGATGAAGCGGACGCCCATACGGCGGATGAATCCGTATTGGTCGCCGAGGTCTTCCAGGCCGCGACTGCCTACCGCAATCTCTCCCTCACGCTCGCAGGGGGCCAGTCATGACTCTGCCGAACACGACCGCCCTGTTGTCGATGTATCGCCAGATGGCCCTCATCCGCCATGCCGAGGAAACGCTCCTGCGGCTGTTCGAGAATGCCGAAATGCCCGGCTTCATCCATTCCTACATCGGTGAGGAAGCCACGGGGGTCGGCGTCTGCGCCGCGCTTCGCCGCGACGACGTCATCACCTCGACGCATCGGGGGCACGGGCACATCATCGCCAAGGGCGGCGATCTCAACCTGTTCTTCGCCGAACTTTACGGAAAGGCGGCCGGCTATTGCAAAGGCAAGGGCGGCTCGATGCATGTCGCGGACCTCGATCTCGGGATCTACGGCGCGAACGGCATCGTGGGCGGCGGTATCCCGATCGCGGCCGGCGCAGCATTGGCGAGCAGCATGCAGGGCAGCGACCGGGTGTCCGTCGCGTTCATGGGAGACGGCGCCACCGACATCGGCCCCTTCCACGAATCGCTCAACCTTGCGGCCGTCTGGACCTTGCCGGTGGTGTTCGTCGTCGAGAACAACGGCTTCGCGGATTTCATCCGGGTCTCGGACCATCAGAAGATCGCCCGAGTATCGGATCGTGCCGCTTCGTATGGCATGCCGGGCGAAACGGTCGACGGCAACGACGTGGAGGCGGTCAACGCCGCCGCGGAGCGTGCGGTTTCACGGGCCCGCAACGGCGAGGGTCCGACGCTCCTCGAATGCGTGACCTACCGCTGGAGAGGTCATTTCGAGGGGGACCCGCAGCCCTACAGGACGGCCGGCGAGGTCGAAGAGTGGAAGGTTCGCGATCCGCTGAAGCTGGCGGAAACCAGGCTTGCCGAGCGCGGCATCGCCGACGACGCGCTCGAAGCCATCCGGTTGGACATCGGACGCCAGGTCGACGAGGCCGTCGCGTTCGCGCGCGAAGCCCCGGCGGTTCGCGCCGAGACGGCACTGGAGGACGTCTACACCGATCTGGTCGTGGAGGGATGGCCGTGAAGCTCACCTATTCCAAGGCGATCATCCTTGCGCTCGACGAGGCCATGAGCGGGGACACGTCCGTGATGTGTCTCGGCGAGGATGTTGGCTACGGCGGCGCCTACGGTGCGACGCAGGGCCTGCGCGACAAGTTCGGAGCCGCCCGCGTACGCGACACGCCGATCTCCGAAAGCGCCATCGTGGGCTTCTCGATCGGCGCGGCCATGTCCGGCCTACGGCCTGTCGCCGAGATCATGCACATGGATTTCATCGCGATCGCCATGGATCAAGTGGTCAACCAGGCCGCGAAGATGCGCTATATGTTCGGTGGCAAGGCGCGGGTTCCGCTGACCATCCGCTGCGGGGTCGGCGGCTACCTCAATGCCGCGGCTCAGCATTCACAGTCTCTCGAAGCGTGGTTCACCCACGTGCCGGGGCTCAAGGTCGCGACCGCGGGAACGCCCGCGGACGTTCGCGCCGTCCTGCGAGACGCGATCGTCGACGACAACCCCGTCATCGTGCTCGAACCGCTCAGCCTCTACGAGATCGCCGGGGAGGTGCCGGAATCCCATGTGCCGCAGGCGCTCGGCCCCGCCAGCCTGAAGCGTCGGGGCGAGGACGTCACCATCGTCACCTGGGGCCGCACGGTTCCGCTCGCGCTCGAGGCCGCCGAGACTTTGGCGCGCGACCACATCAGCTGCGAGATTGTCGACCTCCTGTCTCTCATGCCCTGGGATGAAACGACCGTGCTCGAGTCGGTATGGCGCACCAACAACGCGGTTATCGTGCATCAAGCGCCCAAACGCGGCGGCTTCGGGGCGGAAATCGCCGCCTCGATCGCCGAAAAGGCATTCAAGGAATTGGACAATCCCATCGTTCGCGTATGCGGTCTGAACACGCCGGTCCCGTTCGCGCCGACTCTGGAGAATTACGTGCTCCCGTCCGCCGCGAGGATCGTGGAGGCCGTGCAACGGCTCGTCTGAGCCGGAAGATCATCCATGGTGTTCCTCGCCTCGGCGGCCGCATCCGACAGGACCGGACACATCCTGACGATCGGCGGCGGCCTCAGCACGCTGTGTTAGCACCCGAAACAGGAGAACGCGCCATGGCTCGGGACCCCACGACCCGCACGGTCAGGATGCCGAAATGGGGCTTATCGATGCAGGAAGGCACCATTACGCACTGGCATGTCCAGCCGGGCGATCGGGTTGCTGCCGGCGCGCCCTTCTGCGACATCGAGACCACGAAGATCACGAACGAGTTCGAAGCACCGGCGAGCGGAATCGTGGCCCGTCTCCTCGTACGGCCCGACGAGGTCGTCCCGATCGGCCGCCCGATCGCCATTCTCGCAGAAGCGGAAACGGAGCAGGCCGAAATCGACGCCGCGGTCGCGGCGGCGGCAGGGGAAGATGATCGGCAGCGCCGCCACGACACGTCCGTCCCGGCTCTGCGCTTCATCGACGCGGGTGACTCGCGTCTCGCTTACCTCGAGGCTGGCGATCCTTGTTCCGAATCCATCGTCGTCTTCCTGCACGGGTTCGGAGGCGACCACGCCAACTGGACCATGACGCAAGGCGCCCTCGCGGCTGCGGGTCATCGGACGGTGGCGTTCGACCTTCCCGGGCATGGCGCGTCAGGCAAGAACGTGGGCGACGGCGGCGTCGAGGCGGTCGCGGGCATCGTCCGGGCCGGGATCGAGGCGCTTGGCCTAAACCGGATCGGCCTGGTGGCGCACAGTTTCGGGGCGCTTGTCGCCGCACGGCTCGTGCGCCATGCACACCTCACCGTCGGCCCGGTCGTCCTGATCGCCCCGGTCGGTTTTGGGTCCGCGCCGGACCCGGCCTATATCCGCGGCTTTCTCGGCGCCGAGCGCAAGCGCGACATGAAGCCGGTGATGGAAATGCTGTTCGCGGATCCCGCAGCCCTGAGCCGGACCATCGTTAACGACGCGCTCGCGGCCTTGCGCCAGGACGATGCCCGTCGAGCGCTGCAACGGATCGGATCGACTTTGCTGGACCTCAGACCCGATGCTCTGCGGGACTCGCGAGACCTGGCGGCGTCCGATTGCCACTTCGTCTGGGGGGACCGCGATACGATCGTGCCGCTCGACGGCAATCTAGGGGAATCGCTCGGCAGCAGGCTGCATATCGTCGCCGACGCCGGTCACATGCCGCACATCGAAAAACCAACGGTCGTGAACGGTCTGATCTCGCGCTTTTTGGTGGCGTGAGCGACAGAGCTTGCAGTCGGGCTGGAGGACAAGCGATGGACGTGGTCGAACGAGCATTCGGTCCGCGTTGTCGCGGGAGCTGCTCAGCGTGATCGAGAACTGCGCTCACGTAAACGTGGCTCGGACTGGCCGGTGTTCGGGCCCTTCAATCGCCAGTCGCGGCCGTTCAATGGCCGAGACTGGGTTCCGGTTCATCCTCATGGTACGGATGGAGGAGGAGATCATGGTTTCGATCAGTCAAGCGGCGAACGGTCGGCACGTCGTTCGCGTCGAGCATGAGGAGACGACCGAGATTCCGGGGAGTCAGGGTCTCGTCCTGGGGCGGACGCGATATTACGGGCTTTATTTCCACGAGGACGAGGTCGCCAGATGCTGGGCGGTCGAATCCTTCGAGCGATCGCCGCAGGGCGGATCGCAGAAGGGCTTTACGGTGAACCTCTATAAGGACGGCTCCACGACCGTGATGGCCTTCGAGGGAGGCAAGTCCAAGCTTGAAAACCGCAACTCATTCGAGGGCGGCTGGCAATTTGTTTCCGGGACGGGTCGCTTCGCCGGCATCGAGGGCGGCGGCACTTACGAGGGGGAAGCTTTCGAGGGCATCGCTTATTCCAATGTATCCGGCAACGTCGCCCAGCGATGACCGGTCCCGCTGTCGAGCTCCACGAATATCTTGACCGCCAGCGGCGCTTCGCGGGCGCGTTGGCCGCTGCCGGGCTCGATGGCGCCCTTGTGGTTTCGAGAGGCGGCTCGACTCTCGACCGGTATGCCCAGGTTCTCTATCTGACTGGCCACTACCAGCATTATTCGTTTCTCCCGGATGCGCCCGGGCTGTTTTCGGCGCGCGCCCATACGGCGCTCGTGATCGCGTCAACGGGCGCAACGGTCCTGTGCGTTTCGGTGCCGGAAATCGAGACCGGCCAGATTGCGGCCGGCGACATCCGCCATTCGACAGATTTCGTCGGAACTGTCGCCGGGGCGCTCGCGAGCCTCGGATTGGAGCGCGCGAAACTGGGGCTCGTTGGGAGTGATGTGTTTCCTCTGCGCTATTGGCGGGACTTGCACGGCCGCGCGCCGGCGGTAGGCTGGACTGAGTGCGACGAGATCCTGGATCGGCTGCGGCGCATCAAGAGCGCCGCCGAGATCGCGATCATACGCGAGGCGTCGGCGATGCATCGCCGGGCCACGACGGCATTGCTGGACCGCGTCGAGCCGGGACGGACCGAGGCCGATCTCGCGGCCGCCCTGGCGGCGTCCGCAATGGCCGACGGATGCGGGATCTACTTCGTCTCGATCTCGTCGGGCGACGGGACACGGCGATGGACTTCGGCGTCGCTGCCGGGTTTCTCGAAACGCGTGCTTCGCGAGGGCGACCTTCTCCGCTTCGATACCGGCGTCGTGTATCGCGGCTACCTGTCGGATTTCGGCCGGTCCGTGGTGGTCGGCGGGCAGAGCGAGGGGCAGCGTCGGCTGCTCGAAACGCTGCATCTGGGTCTCGACGCCATGATCGGCGCGATCGCCCCCGGCGTATCGGTCAAAAGCGCCGTCGCGGCCGGCGAAGCCGCGCTGACGCGTCTGGGCGTCGTCTCGTCCGAATGTGCCGGCGATCGCATCGCGTCGAGCTTCCCGGCTCACTGGGGGCACGGTCTCGGCCTGGGCTGGGAACGACCTTGGCTGGCTGAGGACGAGGAGCTTGGGTTCGAGCCGGGCATGTATGTTGCGGTCGAGCGCGCCTTGAGCCTGTCGGGGGTGGGGACGGCCGCGGCCGAGCAGACTCTCCTGGTCGGCGAGACCGGTATCGAACTCCTGACCGGCGGCGACAAAGGTCGTTGGAGTTGACGATGTCGCACCGCGGTCGGATCGATCTGTCGGGCCAGCGCATCCTGGTCACGGGGGCGGGACGAGGCCTGGGGCGAGGCATGGCGGAGGCGTTCTCATCGTGGGGCGCCAGCGTCGGGGTCGCGGACCTCGCTCCGGAAGGGGTCGCGGAGACACTCGAACGCATACGCCGGCCCGATGCCCAGTTCTGGGCCGGCACGCTCGATGTGACCGATGAAGCGAGCGTCGCGGACACCGTCGAACGCTGCTCAGCGGGGCTCGGCGGCATCGATCTCCTGATCAACAACGCAGGCGTCCTCTCGGTCAGCTCCGTGACGGATCTCACCCTGGCAGAATGGCGCCGCGTCATGGACGTCAACGCCACGGGCGTTTTCCTGATGTCGCGTGCCGTCGTTCGGTACATGATCGCCGCGCAACAACCCGGATCCGTCGTCTCGATCTCGTCCATCGCGGGCAAACGGGGCGACCCTGGTCTTGCCCATTACAGCGCGTCGAAATTCGCGGTGGTCGGCTTCACGCAAGCCCTTGCCCGCGAGGTGGCGCGACATGGCATTCTCGTCAATGCGCTGTGTCCCGGGGTGGTCGAGACGCCGATGATCGCCGACCTGTCCCGTGCAGCTTCTGTCCCGGTCGCGCAGTGGTTGGGTCACCAAGCGATCGGACGCAGCCAGACCCCCGAGGATATCGCCTTCGCGGCCGCCTTCCTGCATCGAAGCAGAGCCGTAACCGGGCAGGCCTTGAACATCGACGGTGGAACGCTGTTCCACTGACGTGCGGTTCAGGGCTCCGGTCCGCCCTCCCGGGCGCGAACGAACACTCCGGAATCGGCTGCGATCTCGACGCCGACCTGTTCGCCCCGTCGGCGGAGGCGGTCTTCGCTCCCGCGCACCCGCACCGTTCCGCCCCCCTCGATCGCCACGACGTAATCGGTGGCAGCGCCCGTGAACACGATGCTCGCGATCGTTCCGGCGAAGACGCCCGCGCCCCAGGGCACAAGCTTGAGGTGTTGAGGACGCAGCGAGACGAAGCCGGCCGTCGCGGGTTCGACGCTGCCCGCGCCATAAAACTCGAACGACCGAAACTTGCCGTTGGCGAAGATTGTCTCGACCACGTGACCCACGGCCCGCTGCGCCGTGCAGGCGACGAGCGACGTGTCCCCGACGAATTCGGCGACGAAGCGCGTTCCGGGGTGGCGATAGACCTCCTGCGGGGTCCCGACCTGGACGATCCGGCCGGCCTCCATCAGGACCACGCGGTCACTGAGGACGAGCGCCTCTTCCTGATCGTGCGTCACGTGGATAAAGGTCGTGCCGATCCGCTCCTGGATGGCACGAAGCTCGATCTGCATGCGCTTGCGCAACTGCAAATCCAACGCCGCGAGAGGCTCGTCGAGGAGCAGCACCTGCGGCTGGTTGACGATTGCGCGAACCAGCGCGACACGCTGGCTCATGCCTCCTGAAAGCTGATCGACCTGCCGGCGCGCATGAGCCTGCAGCCCGACCATGGCGAGGGCGGCGCCGACCCGCGATGCGATCTCCCGTTCGTCTGCGCCGGCCGCCCGCAGCCCGTAGGCCACGTTGTCGAACACGTCGAGGTGCGGAAACAGCGCGTAGCTCTGGAAGACCATGTTGAAAGGACGGCGTTCCGGACGCAGTGCCGTCACGTCGCGGCCCGCCACAAGGATGTTGCCTGCGGTCGGCTGTTCGAGGCCGGCGATCATCCTCAGAAGGGTGGTCTTGCCGCAGCCAGAAGGGCCCAGAAGGGTCACGAATTCGCCCGGCGCGATGTCGAGCGTCACCGGATGCACCGCGGCCACGCTCCCGAAGCACTTGCCGATGCCATCGAGACGCAGCAACGGTGCGCGAACCCGATCAAGGGCGCGCACATCCGGCCGACGTTCGGTCGCGGTCACCAATGTCCTTGTCGCAGCCTCGATCATGCGGAAGATCGCGCGAACGCCGCCAAGGCGCGGATAGCCAGATCGAGCTGTTCGACGGCATCGGCCGGGTTATAGAGCTTGGCGTGGCCACGCGGCACGCGGAAACGGCCATCGACCAGCGTGTCGCCCACGTTCAGGAGGGCGGCGACATCGCAAGCGCGCGCCTGGCCGACCGCGAAGGCCGAGGACGCTTCGTTGTTGACGACCATGCAGCCCTCGGCCTGGAATGCGCGGAGGCGGGGCAGCGCCTGCCGGAAATGCGCCGTGATGGTCCACATCGGCCCTGACTTCACTGGGCGCCTTGCCTCGCTGCAGCTCGATAGCAGCAGCTGGGTCAGCCTCGCCGAGGGGTGGGCGTAGCGCGACGGTGGAATGTAGTGGAACGACACGCCTTCGTCGCGCAGGGCCTTGGTGGGAACGAACAGGTCGTCGACCGCCACCTCGGGCGAGATGGTCCCCGATCCGCCGAGAAAGACGATGTGACGCGCTCCGAGAGCGATCATCTCGTCAAGTCCGCCAGCCGCGTACGACCCCTTGGCCGACCGACCGATCACCATCGATAGACCTTCATGTTCGAAAGTCGCGAGGGGATGGTCGGCAAGCGTGAAATCGTCGACCGTCCCGCCGTAGCGCTCGACGACGAGATCGAAATGCGCCGGGATCACGGTCTGGATCGCCAAGGCGGGCAATACGGGTCGTGGCCGGCCGTTGATCTCTTCGCAATAGTCGAACCAATCGGCTGGATCGAATGCGGAGGGCGCTTGGGTCGTGTCCCACGAGAGCGGAAGAACATCTCGATGATCGGTCATGCGGTCCCCGCGAGCGTAGAGGAAAGCCGGGAAGAGCGGCGCATCTGCACCGCCAGGGCGGCAAGCCCGATCAGGCCCAAAGACCCGAGCAGCATCAGGACTGCCACGGCGTTGAGCGAGGGCGAGAGGCCGATCCGCATCTGCGAGGAAATCCACACCGGCACGGTCGCTTGAGCCCCGATCGTGAAGTTCGTCACGAGCAGTTCGTCGAGCGAAATTGCGGCCGCCAGGATGCCGGCACCGACCAGAGAGGGCGTGAGGATCGGCAGCGTTATGGTGCGAAACACGCGCTCGGGCGAGGAGCCGAGGTCGCGCGCGGCTTCTTCAAGGCGGCGATCCATCTTCTCCAGACGGGTCCTGATCACGATGACGATAAACGGCGTGACGAGGAGGATGTGAGCTGCCGCGGTGCCGAGAATGCCGAGCCTGACGCCGGTGAACACGAAGGTCGCAAGCAGCGCGACCCCGATCACGACGCCCGGCACGGCCATAGGCCCGTAGACCAGCAGGCCGACGAACTCTCGGAGGGCAAAGCGCGAACGCGCCAGCGCCATCGCGGCCGGCAAACCGATGAGCAGGCCACCGATGACGGCCGTGACGCAAATGATCAAGCTCGTATGCAGGACGTGCAGGAAATCGGGGCTGCGAACCACATCGGCGTACCAATGCAGCGTGAAGCCGGTGAACGGCAACCCCGGATTCCGGGCTGCATTGAACGAGAAGAACGCTACGGTCAGCAAGGGGGCGAACAGGACGAGCAGCGCCAAGACCGTGACGGCCTCGCTCCAAGGCAGGTTTGGGAACCCGAAGCCTTCTCGCCGCGGTGCCGAGCCCGCTCCGCGACGCGGGCGCAGGCGCCGCAGCCGGGCCGCGAGCGCCCCGATCAGGAACACGCCCCCGATGATCAGGACGAAGCCCAGTATCATGGCGATCGAGATGGCCGCGCCCAGCGGGTAATTACTCGCTCCGCCGAACTGGTCGGCGATGATGGCGCCGATCATTTGGCCGCTGAGCCCGCCGACGAGTTTTGGTGCGACGTAATCGGCAGCCGCCAGGATGAAGCAGAACACGAAAGCCGTGCGGATGCCGCGCATGGCCAGGGGCAATGTCACGTCCATGAAGACCCGTACCGGACCCGAGCCGAGGTCGCAGGCGGCCTCGAGCAGGTTCGTCCCGATCCCCTGCAATCCCGAATACATCGGAAGCACGGCGAATGGCAGGTAGACATAGGTCAGGGCGAGGAAGATCGCGAAATAGCCGTAAAGCAGATAGCCCAGCGGCTCACGGACGATGCCAAGCGCAAGCAACGCCTGGTTCAGCAGGCCGTTGGTGCCCAGGATGGTGGTCAGCGCATAGAGGCGGACGATGTAGCTCGACAACAACGACGCCATGATCATGACGAGGATGCGCGGGCCCCAGCTCTTGAACCGGTAGGTGATCGAATAGGCGATGCAGAAGCCGACAACGACCACGACGCAGGCGACCGCCAGGGCGCAGACCATGGTTTTGCACAGGATTTGAAGGTAGAGAGGGCTGTTCAACAGCCGCGCATAGTTCTGGACCGTGAATGCGGGCGTAACGGCGAAGAAACTCGCCTTCCAGAAGCTGTAAGCGACGAGCAGGCCCAAGGGCGCGATCAACAGAACGGCGAAATACAGGACAAGCGGGACGACGCCCGGCGCCGCGATCCGCGCGAGCTGGGACAGTGGCGTCGACCATCGCGGGGGCCGTCCGGGCCGTAAATCAGAACGGTCGGACAAAGTCATGCGGCTTTGAACTCTTCCCAAGCCTGGACCCATTCCTGGAATGGCACTTCGCTGCCGCCTTCTTCCACCGTGACGCCAGGCACGAGGGGTGCCGTCTTGAGCACGTCGGCGCTCGACTGGTAGGCGAGTTCCTTGGCGATGGCGGGAATCGCTTCGTCGTTGACCGGGAAAGCCATGCTGTGCTCGGTCGTCAGTTTTTGCGACCCGGTCGCCAGGGCCGAGTCGATGAACTTATAGGCGGCTGCCGGATGCTCGGCGCCCTTCAGCACCATCATGCAATCGACATAGCTCCAGGCGGCCAGCATCGCGGCCTGAATATTGCCGGCACCCGCCTTGCGGCTTTGCATCAACGAGTCGGAATATTCAGGAAATCCCACCAGGATATCTTTGCGCGCGAACAAGGCTACCTCATCTCCGTAATTGTGGATGGTGAGAACCTGCGGGCGGAAGCTCTTCAGCAATTTGATCGTTTCGGTGAACTCGCGACGATCGAGGTTATTTGGCTTGGGCGCACCAGCGAAGATCG
Organism: Lichenihabitans sp.; assembly: GCA_965277635.1. Classification (GTDB taxonomy): domain Bacteria; phylum Pseudomonadota; class Alphaproteobacteria; order Rhizobiales; family Beijerinckiaceae; genus Lichenihabitans. The sequence continues at coordinate 5,626,623 of CBDIDE010000002.1, read as the reverse complement.
CGAACGTCGTGATTACCGCATAGGGATCATCGGGCAGTCCGATTTTCTTCTTAAGCTTGGGGTTGAGCAGATCATTGTAGGATTTGGGGGCGGGGATCTCGTCGGCGTTGTATTCCAGATAGCCGTAGCCCCAATGGAATGGAACGGCATAAACCTTGCCGTCTCGGCGAATCACGTTCGAATCGCGGAAGAGCGGCGCGATCTTGTTCCAGTTTTCGAGAAGTCCGGTATCGATCGTCTCGATGCGATCGAGCTTGCGCAACTGGTCGATCTCTCCCTGGTAGATAATGACCATATCAAAGGTCCCGGCCTGGGTCGTCTTGGTCAAGATCTCTTCGTTCGTGGTGTTGTAGGCCCAGCTGATGTTCAGGTCGGAGGGCCAGGACGCCCGTGTTTCGTAAGGCTGGCTCCCCAGGACGCTCAGCGGTCCCGTCGCGGCCTTGACGTCGGCAAGGCTCAAGGCCGCGGTCGCGCGAGCCCGACGGCTGCCCAGACCCGTACCGAGCGAGGCAAGTCCCAGGGTCGTCAGACCGGTCGTGACTTGACGTCTGTTGAGGCCCGCGATGAAACTCGGGCAGGGCTTGATCAGCTTGCTCATCGGCTCACCTTCGGGCTACGGTTTCGTATCTCGCAACCTGCTGCGGCAAAGCTCCGCACGGTTGAGGCACCTTCTATGCGAAGCTAGCCAGTCTGCCGATCGGACCGTAGAACCGGCGATCCCTTGTTTTGAATGGCTGCGACGGGCGACCGCAAGCATACCGAAGCTCAGGCTGCTTCGCCGGCGGTCACCTTCCGGAGCCCGCTCGGCAACTCCCCATATTGCCGCTTGAAGCTGCGGGTCAGATGGGCGGTATCGGCAAACCCGCAGTCGATGGCGATTCGCGTAACGCTCAGGCTGGTATGAAGGACCAGCCAGCGCGCGCGTCGAAGCCGCATCAGCCGAAAGAAGCACGACGGCGACATGACGAAAGAGCGTTGGAAACCGCGCTCGAGCTGGCGGGTCGGCACGCCTATGCGGCGCGCGATGGTGGCCACCGCGATCGGGTTGGCGATATGCTGCTGCATCAGGAAAACCGCGGCGCGCACCCGTTCGTCGTAGACCGTGAAATATTCATCCAGCAGGAGCAACTGCGGATGCTCCGCTGGCCGCAACTCGTCGATGAGCAGATGCGGCAGGATTTTGCGGGAGCGGCTCACACCGCAGTCGCGCTCGAGCAGATAACCCACCAGATCGATGGCCGCGACGCCTCCCGCGCAGGTGATGCGGTCTCTGTCGACGACGAAAATTTGGTCGCTGACGCTCTGGATGAGGGGAAATTTTTCCTTGAAATCGGCGACATGGTACCCGTGAACGCAACATCGATAGCCCGCCATGACGCCAGCCTCTGCCATGGCGAACACACCGGTGCAGATCCCGATGATCTTGACGTTTGCTGCGGCAGCCTGACGCAGATAGTTCAGAAGGCGGGGATCGCCATCCTCCTCGCGCAAGAGGCCTCCGACGATCACGACGTAGTCGAACCGAGACGGATCACCGAAACATTCCCAGTGGCTGATCTCGGCCCCGCAACTGGAGGTCACCGGGCGGGTGTGCGGCCCGACAAGGGTCCAGGAACAATGGCGCGGCTGGCTGCGATCGCCGATATCGCTCGCGATACGAAGCGCATCGACAAAGGCTGAAAAGGCGAGAAGCGTAAACCGGGGAGATACTGTGATCGAGACCTTCAGTTTCGGCCTTGGCTGCACCGCTCCCAGCGTGTCGGAGACGATAAGCTCCATGAACCCTGGCCGGTAATCCTCATCACCTTTCGTCGATAGCCGGGTCGGTGCTTTAGCGGAGTCTCGCATCGAACTCGGTCCGCAAGGCGTGACGTTGAGGATGAACGGTGCCGATAGGATTGCAGCATAATGTCTGTGTTGTCCATGAAGCAAATTCGGTGCCACCGGTGGTCGCTATCAACCGATGGGGCTGCGTTGGACAAGTGATCGAGGTCCTGGTGCAATCGCATCTGGACACGGCGGCTGCTGTCCGGTCATGCGCAAGTTGATCCGGAAGCTGGGCTTAAGCGGCTCGCGGCTCATGCCTGCCCCTTCGTTGGCCGTTTCCACCTCGTTGTGAGGCACTGCCCTTTGGCTAGCCCCACCGAGCGCCATCCGCCGCAAGATCTGTGGGCAGCTAACGGACTTCGCGTCAGTCGGCAACGACGATTATGTCGAGTTTCGCCTGCCGGGCGCCTACCTCGCGATCTGCAGCCGGCAATCCGCCGAGTTTGTGCAAGGCGGCGTCTGGGAGTCGGCGGCCAGCCCTTCTGCCATTCTGGAATTCGAGGTCGATGACGTCGACGCTTCGGCACGCTCTCCCTTGGCTTGCCGGCCGCGGCCTTGGTCTTTTCGCTGCTGAATCTCGCGGTGCTGACCATCCGCATCCGGGCCGAGAACCAGACCTTGGCGGAACTCCGTTGAGCCCGACGCGCCAGCGGATGGCGCATGCGACCAGGCGACAGTGAAGCTTTCGGCGACGGCCACAGCCGAATCGCGCGGTTCCTCAGAAGCGATCTTGCGACCAGGCCGACGTTCCGCTTCCTCAATGACGAGCCAGAGCACAGCAGATGCCCCCCAAGCGCCTTCCCTCCTGCGCTGATGCGGCACAGAGGTGAATTCGAAAATCGGGGCGATAGGCTGGTGGTGAGTGTCGGCCGGTGGCCGTACCGGGTCTGAAGGCGACGGCCGTCAACGGCTTCTCGGAGTCGTCTCGAGGTGCCGGATGAGCAGCGATGCCGAATAGCTGATAACGAAGAATATGACCGCCACAGTCGTCATGGTCTCCAGATATTTGAAAGACTCTCCTGCTAACAGGTTGGCAGTATTGAGCAACTCGTAGACTGTGATGGTAGCTAGAAGCGGTACTTCTTTGAACAGTTGGATGAGATAGTTTCCCAAGGCTGGTATCATAGGCTGGATCGCCTGAGGCAGGATAACCTTCCTCCATGTGATGGATCTGGGCAAGCTCAAAACTTGCGCTGCCTCCCACTGTCCAGTCGACACCGCCAGGATCCCTGTCCGAAAAACTTCGGCCGTGTAGGCCGCGTAATGGAGCCCGATCACGATGACGCCCGTTGCCTCAGCCGGCAGCACTACTCCCGCGTCGGGGAGCACGTAGTAGACGAAGAACAACTGCACGAGCAAAGGCGTGAGGCGGATGAACTCAGTGAGGGCGAAAACGATCCGTGAGAGCACGTGAACGTTCCACAACCGCAGCATCGCGAAACATAGACCAGCCACCAGGGACAAGAGAAATGCGAGACGGGTTCGCGAAGACCGGAGAGCGGTCCGCATCCGGGGCGCCCAGCCGAGATTTGCCTGGGCGAAAGGCCACGCTCCAACGGTCCTCGTCGTAGGCAACCCAGCGGCGCTCGCCCTGCATCGGCTTCGATGGTGAAGCTCAATTCGGAGCAGGGCCCCGGCCAATACGCCGCCTTCACTCCGTCGTCACCCAGTTCCCGCCGGACCTCCTGCGGTGCACGGCGGATGCTTGCTTTGCAGCCGACGATCGTACTCGATCACAAACGCCCGATGAGAGCAGGTGCTCAAATATCGCGTCTCATCGTAATGGACGCCTATCCTAATGAGCGGGCTCTGGTCGAGATCGGATGGCTACGCCAGCGAGCAGGCCGAAGCATCGACCACACTTGTGGGCCGATCAGGCGTTTGATCGTCTGAATCCTCCAGGTTCGGGATCGGCGCACCGCTGGATCCAAGCGCGCTGCGAATTTCATAATGTCGTCGAACTGCTTGAGATCAGCACGATTGAACGCGTGACTTGCAAGGCATACAGCCGAATCAGCCAGCCCTTGATAAAGGTAAGTTCGAAGATCGTCCGAGTTCTCCATGTCCTTCCCGTAGTGATCGAACAAGACATCCAGGACGAGTTTTCGCTGCCTTACATCGACCAACATATTCTGGTAGTAGATCTCCGACATGTTGCGACTATGCCGACGATAGACGCCTTGGTGAGCGTTCACACGTCCCACAGGGCCGTGCGCAGCGAAGCGCATCCACATTTCCATATCGCCAGCGTGCGGTAGCTCGTGTCGATAGCCTCCGATCCTTTTCTGCAGCGCGGTTCGCACAAGCGCGGTGCAGGTACCCACTGGATTGCCGCTGCGATTTAGCCGAATAAACTCAGTGCCGCTCAAGATATTCCATCCGGATGGGGGGGCCGGTTCCTCGGGTCGCAGATTGCCTTCGTACCATTCGAAATATGGACCATAAGCGAAGCCAATATTCGGAAGAGCATCCAGAAGGTTTGCCGCTCGCGACAGCGCGCCCGGCAAGATCCAATCATCGGCCGAAAGCAGCATTGTATAGTCGGCGGAGGCCCATTCCAGACCTTCGTTGTAGGTATAGATATGTCCGCGATTCGTCTGGTGCCGAAACCAGGTAACGCGGTCGTCGGCTCCTGCGAGCTCGGCGGCGACCTCGGCTGTTTCATCCGGCGAAGCGTCATCGATGATCAGAACGCGCACGTCCCGTTCGGATTGGTCCAGCACGCTTCCGACGCACTCGGCAAGCAAACGGCCGTAGCCATAACAGGGGACGATCACATCGATTTTAGTCATGTTTCGCTTTTCCGTGAAACGGGTGAGTCGTCACCAGCTTGAAATCAAGTCGGTTCTGGACTCAATTCAGGTCATTGAGCCTCGCCGCACGCGGGAGCTGCGCCAAATCCGCCAGAGCGCCGCACCCGAACGGCAGAGGCGGGCTCAGGCATGAAACCTGAAGTCCTGCTTGTGAGCTTCGAGCTCGGAGACCGTGACGCCGGTCAATGTGATCGAGTCATGGTTGTCGATGTGCAATGTGGTATCGCCACCGACCGTACGAGCCTCGCCGATGATCCGGCCCAAATGCATGATGTCGGACGACGGCAGCGTGATCGTATCGTGACCCGGCCCTGCGACTTGGAAATCCGCGATCGTATCGTGGCCGAAGCCCTTCGAGAACACGAAGTGCTCGTTGGATGCGTTGTTGGCGAAAAGATCGCTGCCGATGCTATGCACATGTTGGCCGCTGGCATCCGCCTCGATGATGTGCGAGCCGTCGCGATTGATCTCGATATCCTGGGCGAGCGTGCCGTTGGCGTCGTAGACGTCGACGAACGAGGAATAAGTTTTATCCTTGAAGAACATGCCGCCTGAATACCTATAGGAGGAGCCGCCGTCGGACAGCGCCGCGAAGCTCGATGAAAACAGCACGGCGCCATTGCGCTCGAAGAATGTCTGGCCTTCGAACGTGCCAGTCGGCCCGTAGCGGTCCTGGAAGGCCGTGTAAGGCTGCCCTGGAGTGGCTGATCTCGTGCCGGTGGTGAGGGTGTAATCGCTCGACGCGCTGGCGCTATCCCCCGAGGCGTCGGTCGCGACCGCGTTGAGGGCGGTGTGAAGGCCAGGTGCAAAATTGTCGGTAAAGCTCCAGGTGCCATCGGGATTGACGGTGGCCGAGCCGAGATCGGTCGTGCCTTCGAAGAGTTCGATCGAGGCCGCTCCGGCGCTGTCCAACACCGTGCCGGTCAGGGTGGCGGTGGTCGGACTCGAGAAGGATACGGTCGAATCGAACGCGAGCGTGAGGGGCGTGGCCTGCGGGAGGCGGAGCGCGGCGACTGGCGCTTTCAACGCTTGCGCCGTTACGGGACCGGTGCCGACGCCGTTGAAACTGTCCTGAGTGCTGGGCACGGTGGAACTGGGGTCGAGGTTCGGTGCGGTCACCTGGGCTGTTACGGGTCCATCGTTGGCGACAGTCGTTTGCGTCAGCGCAGTGCCGACGCCGGCGGGCGGTGCAGTCTGCCCCTCGACCGAACTCGCGCCCGAGGCAGTACCCGTCGCTCCCGTTGTTGTTGGCGTGGCTTGGCTGGCCGGTCCCTGCACGCTGATGCCTGCTGCTACAGGGGCAGCGCTGGCGGGCGTATTCGGGACAGTGTTGCTCGTACCGCTGTTGGGCGGCGAAGACGTCGGGGTCGCGAGGGCGATGCTCTGCGTCGTCGCCAAGCTGCCGCTGTTGGCAACCTGCGACTGCGTCGAGCCCGCCGGCGTGAACTGGACGCTGACGTCGTAGTTGGTGGCCGAGAAGGTGCTGGTCGGAAACGCGCCCGACGCGCCATATTTATAGACGCCCGCGTTCACTGGGGCCGTCAGGTTTCCGTTCGTATAGGGCGTGGTGAAGAAATTGGGCGTGGCGGCATAGTCGCCGTTGCTGTGGAAGCCGGCCACATAGGTCGTGCCGGCCGTGACCGAGACCGGACTCGCGAAGGTCAGGGTCTGCCAGCCGCTCGCCGTCTCGTTGGTGAAGGTTCCGGTGGCCAGCACGGTGCCGGTCGAACTCCACAGCGTGCCGGTGTGGGTCCCCGTATCGCTGGGGCTCTTATAGTAGCTGACACCCGTGATCGTGCCGCTGGTCGAGGCGGAGAACTTGACGCCGAGCTCGACCGGCTTGGGATCGTTTTCGGAGGGTGTGGTGGGGGTCGTGCTGGCCGGGAACAGGGTCTGGGCCGTGCCGGGCGCCGTCACGTTCAAGCCCACGGTGGCGGAGGCCGTCAGGCCCGACGTGTCCCGGATGGTATAGGTGAAGCCGCCCGGCCCGGTGTAGCCGGCATTCGGCGTGTAGGTGATGGTGTTGGCCGCGGCGTTGAACACGGCGGTGCCGTTCGAGGGAGCGCTGACGCCGGTGATGGCGAGGGTCTGTCCGTTCGGATCGGTGTCGTTGGCGAGCAGCGTCGAGGCGGGGATCACCAGGGCGGTGTTCTCCGTCGTCGTCAGGCCGGTGTCGTTGTTGGCCACGGGCGGTAGCGGCGTCGAACCCGCCGGCGCGAACTGGACGCTGACGTCGTAGTTGGTGGCCGAGAAGGTGCTGGTCGGGAACGCGCCGGCCGCGCCGTAGCTGTATACGCCCGCATTGACCGGCGCCGTCAGAGTCCCGTTCGTGTAGGGCGTGGTGAAGAAGTTCGCCGTGGCGGCATAGTCGCCGTTGCTGTGGAAGCCGGCCACGTAGGTCGTGCCGGCCGTGATCGAGACCGGGCTCGTGAAGGTCAGAGTCTGCCAGCCGCTCGCCGTCTCGTTGGTGAAGGTTCCGGTGGCCAGAACCGTGCCGGTCGAACTCCACAGCGTGCCGGTGTGGGTCCCCGTATCGTCGGGGCTCTTGTAGTAGCTGACGCCCGTGATCGTGCCGCTGGTCGAGGCGGAGAACTTGACGCCGAGCTCGACCGGGCTCGGGTCGTTTTCGGAGGGTGTAGTAGGGGTCGTGCTGGCCGGGAACAGGGTCTGGGCCGTGCCGGGCGCCGTCACGTTCAAGCCCACGGTGGCGGAGGCCGTCAGGCCCGACGTGTCCTGGATGGTGTAGGTGAAGCCGCCCGGCCCGGTGTAGCCGGCATTCGGCGTGTAGGTGATGGTGTTGGCCGCGGCGTTGAACACGGCGGTGCCGTTCGAGGGGGCGCTGACGCCGGTGATGGTGAGGGTCTGGCCGTTCGGATCGGTATCGTTGGCGAGCAGCGTCGAGGCGGGGATCACGAGCGCGGTGTTCTCCGTCGTCGTCAGGCCGGTGTCGTTGTTGGCCACCGGCGGCAGCGGCGTCGAATTGCCTGGCGTGAATTGGACGCTGACGTCGTAGTTGGTGGCCGAGAAGGTGCTGGTCGGGAAGGTGCCCGAGGCGCCGTAGTTGTATACGCCGGCATTGACCGGCGCGGTCAGGTTCCCGCTCGTGTAGGGCGCGGTGAAGAAGTTCGCCGTGGCGGCATAGTCGCCGTTGCTGTGGAAGCCGGCCACGTAGGTCGTGCCGGCCGTGACCGAGACGGGGCTCGCGAAGGTCAGGGTCTGCCAGCCGCTCGCCGTCTCGTTGGTGAAGGTTCCGGTGGCCAGAACCGTGCCGGAACTCGTCCACAGCGTGCCCGTATGGGTTCCGGTGTCGTTGGGGCTCTTGTAGTAGCTGATGCTCGAGATCATGCCACCCGTCGAGGCGGAGAACTTGACGCCGAGCTCGACCGGGCTCGGGTCGTTTTCGGAGGGTGTGGTGGGGGTCGTGCTGGCCGGGAACAGGGTCTGGGCCGTGCCGGGCGCCGTCACGTTCAAGCCCACGGTGGCGGAGGCCGTCAGGCCCGACGTGTCCCGGATGGTGTAGGTGAAGCCGCCCGGCCCGGTGTAGCCGGCATTCGGCGTGTAGGTGATGGTGTTGGCCGCGGCGTTGAACACGGCGGTGCCGTTCGATGGGGCGCTGACGCCGGTGATGGTGAGGATCTGTCCGTTCGGATCGGTGTCGTTGGCGAGCAGCGTCGAGGCCGGGATCACCAGGGCGGTGTTCTCCGCCGTCGTCAGGCCGGTGTCGTTGTTGGCCACCGGCGGCAGCGGCGTCGAATTGCCTGGCGTGAACTGGACGTCGACCCAATAGTTGCTCCCGTCGCTCGTGCTCTGCTTCGGGAACGTGGTCGAGGCCCCGTATTGATAGACCCCCGCATCGGCGCCGGTCGACAAGTTTCCGGAGGTCAGCGGCGCCGCGAAGTAGTTGCTGTCGGCCACATAGTCGCCGCTGCTGTGGAAGCTTGCGACATACGTCTGCCCGGCCGCGACGGAGATCGGTTGCGCAAACGTCACGGTCTGCCAGCCGCTCGCCGTCTCGTTGGTCGACGCGCCGGTCGCCAACAGCGTCCCCGCGCTCGTCCAAAGGGAGGCCGTATGGGCTCCCGTATCGCCCACGCCCTTGTAGAAGCGGATGGCCGAGATCGTGCCCGATACGCCGACCTTAAACGTGACACCGAGTTCGACCGAACTCGCATCGCCGCTGTTCTGATTGTCGGCGACCGAGGAATAGGGGATGACATCGCCGGGAGACTTGCTGAACAGGCTGGTTGTGTTCGAAGCCCCGACCGTGACCTGCACCCCGTCGCTGGGCACTTCGGTGAACGCGTTGTCGTCGCTCGCACGGGTCTCGATCGTATATGTTCCCGCCTTGGGCACAACCCAGCTATAGGTCCACTGTGTCGTGCCCGTGGCACGGTTCCACGTCGTTCCGCCATCGGTCGAGATCTCGACACCGGCGACGGTGCCGCCCCCGACATCCGCCGCCGTGCCGGCGATCGTCGCGATCTGATCGCTCATGAGGGCTTGGCCACCCGCGACCGAGGTGATGGTCGAGACCGGAGGGCTCTTGTCGGCCGATTGGGTGGCGAGAACCAAGCTGGCCTGAAGCGTCGCGGGTTGCACGCCCATTTCCGCGAACAGGTTGACCATGGCCTGCTGAACGGTCGAACTTACCGGTGCCGTCTGAGACAGATAGAGAGCATGCTGCGCACTCAGGCCCCACGACCACATCACCGTGCCAGTGCTGAAAATGAGCGCCCCGCTCTTCGAGTCCCTGTACAGGGTCAGACTGTGGGTCGCCTCGCCCGACCCGGTGACGTTCCCCGCCTGGTTGATGATCAAGGTCCCGACATTGGCCGCCGTCGACGATAGATCGATCAGCCCAGCCGGCCTGAACCCGTTGTTGTTGTCCGTATCCCACTCGTATCCGAGAAGATTCGCGAGCGTGACACTCTGTCCAGGCTGCAGGTTGGCGACTGCCGTGTTCTTCCAGATCGACAAGTTCGAATATTGCGACGGCACGTCGATGCTGCCGAGAGTACTGGAGCCATCAACCTGGAAGATCGTCCCGGCCAGGCTGTTTTCGGGGGTCCCCGGCCCGTAGACCGGATCCCTGAATGTCGAGCTGCCGCCGTTGCTTGTGCCGTTGGGGTCGAGCTGGGTATTGTCCCAGGGGTCCTTGTATTCGACGATCGTCCGGTTCGGAGTCGCGCTCGAATCCAGGCTCGGTGCGTATTGCACATCCCAATAGGTCTGATTGCCGCTCAAGAACGCCAGGTTCACCCCAGCGTCCGATGCGGCCTTTACGTTATTGTATTGCGACTGGGACCAATATTCATCATGACCAACATCCATGTAAATTTTACTGTTCAAAACGGATGAAGGATTGCTAGCGGCATCCACCGACGAGATGTAGGAGACGTCGTAACCATTCTGCTCAAGCCAGCTGATGGCCGGAAGCTCTTCTCCGAAAACGAAATCCTGAGGCCCTGCCTCGCCCGCCGTCGAATTCGTCAAAATCGGCCGATTGTAGCTGACCGCATTGGCGCGATCCGTAGTGCTCCCATCGGGCCCCGTGTAAAGGTTGTATCCTCCGTAGGAATTGTAAGCCTGCCAGGTTGAATCGCTCGTCTGAAAGGTGATGTCCGAAGGCGTGCCGTCGGATCGAACAACGAATGGTATGATGTTTTGGCCGGAGGTTCCGTCCGTGCGTGTAAGCTTGGCGATATATACGCCCGATGTCGCGGTGCTTGGGACGTTCCACGAGGCGGATACCGACCAGTTTCCTGCATCTACCTCGTTTGTCGATGGATCGAAGAGCGGGTTTGGCTGTACCTGCGGCGACGAGAGGTTCTCATTGAAGGATGTAACGAGAGTTGCGCCGTCTCCGCCATAGTAGCCAAGGCGGTAGATGTCGATTCTATAGGACTTGGAGTTGGTATCTATCTTGAAGCTCTCGGTCTGCCCCTGATTGACGCTGATCTGCGTGGCGAAACCCTCGATATTGGTGTCGCCCAGCCCGTTGAGGCTGCCGTGAAGGCCCCAGACGCTGACCGGCGTCCCAGGCTTCTGGTTTTCAAGCACGATCGGGTTCTGGGATTGGGCCAGGGACGATGTTTGTGCCAGATTTTGCGCCGCTGCGTTGATCGGCGCCGTGGCGTTAGGATCGACGGCGGGCGTGGTGCCGATCGGATTCGGTGTAACGGTTTGCACCGGCACCGTGGGAATCGGACTGGATTGAATCGAGGGCACTTCACTCGGTGCGCTCGCCGGGATCGATAGCGGCGAAGCCGGAGCGGGATTGGCCGATATGGCGACACTGATCGCGGCGCTGGTGGGCACGACCGCCGCAGTGGCCGGCTGGACCCCGAGCGCGACCGGGCTGGGATCGTTTCCGGAGGGCGTGGTGGGGGTCGTGCTGGCCGGGAACAGGGTCTGGGCCGTGCCAGGCGCCGTCACGTTCAAGCCCACGGTGGCCGAGGCCGTCAGGCCCGACGTGTCCTGGATGGTGTAGGTGAAGCCGCCCGGCCCGGTGTAGCCGGCATTCGGCGTGTAGGTGATGGTGTTGGCCACGGCGTTGAACACCGCGGTGCCGTTCGAGGCGGCGCTGACGCCGGCGATGGTGAGTGTCTGGCCGTTCGGATCGGTGTCGTTGGCGAGCAGCGTCGAGGCCGGGATCACGAGCGCGGTGACCTGCGTCGTCGTCAGGCCGGTGTCGTTGTTGGCGACCGGCGGCAACGGCGCGCTACTCGTCACCGTGCCGGCATCGAGAGCGGCAGAACTCGGACCGATTTCACCCGAAGCGATCGAAACCGACGTCGGTTGGAGAGCCGCCGAAAGGAACGGGATGGAAATCGAACTCTGGTCGACAAAGTCGCGGGTGTCCATGACATTTCCCCCCGAGTTCGGCAGAACCGCCGACGCCTGATTTCCACTCGCAAACCCTCGCGTGCAACATCTTCTTCGGAGCCTGTCGGGCGACAATTGACACTTTAGGATGAGGTCTAAGGTTCAGACGTCTTCGCGGGCTCCCGAAGGATGGTGCAGGCGGCGGATCCGGCGTAGTATGCGTTGCCGTTATGCACGTCCGTTTGGCCAGTGCGGGCAGGCTCGCTTCACGTTGTTGGATTGCTCGACCAACCGTCGCCCACCCCTCAAGCACATCCCGCGGGAGAATCCCGTGGGTCTGGTCGGACAGCTCGCACACTGCCGATGTCCGCGACGGTCGGCTGGAAAACGTCGGTCTGACATGACGCCCGTCTTGCACCTCGCTGGACAGCCAGGGCGTGTCGCAACGCCGCGATGACCTCGTCCTGCGTGTCCGTGTCCATCTGGGCGTAAAGGGGCAGCAGGATGCATCGGTCGCGAGCGAGTTCGGACTGAGGCAGAGGGTGAAACAGCGCCATGTCGGCATAGGCGTCTTCCAGATGGGCGCACATGATGCCGCGGCGCGTGGCGACACCCGCGTCGAGCATGGCCTGCATCGTTGCCCGCTGGTCGGCCCATTCGGGCAACCGCACGCAGTAGCTCTGCCAGTTCGATCGTGCCCAATCCGGCTCGAAGGGCGGCGTCACGCCGATCACGTCAGCGAGCAGATCCCCGTACCGTGACGCGAGGTAGCGGCGAGCGACGACAAGGTCCTTGAGCCGTTGCAACTGCCGACGTCCGATCGCCGCCTGGATATCGGTCATGCGGTAGTTGAACCCGGTGACCGGGTAGTCCTCCACGATCACGCGTGCACTGCTATGACGGACCGTGTCGGGAACGCTCATGCCGTGCTGGCGCCACAGTCTGAACTGGCGGTCCCATTCAGGATGAGGCGTGGTGAGCATTCCGCCTTCGCCGGTCGTCACGACCTTGCGGGGATGAAAGGAAAAGCAGGCCACATCGGCGTGCGGTGCGCCGACGGGACGCCACTCCCCGTCAAGCCTGATCTGCGACCCGGTCGCACAGGCTGCGTCTTCGATGACGGACGCGCCGTGCCTACGCGCGATCGGCAGGATACGCGACAGATCGCACGGCATGCCCATCTGGTGCACGCACAGGACCGCCCGTGTGCGCGACGTGAATGCCGCAGCCACGCCGTCCGGATCGATATTGAAGTCACGCGGCCGGATATCGACGAAGACCGGCACCGCTCCACATTGCCGGATCACGTTCGCGGTCGCGATGAAGCTCGAACTGACGGTGATGACCTCGTCGCCCGGGCCTACTCCGGCGGCTAGAAGCGCCAGGTGCAAGGCGACAGTGCAATTGGCGACGGCACAGGCATGCCGGGCTCCGACGTGCTCGGCGAAGGCGGCCTCGAAGGCCGCGACCTCGCCGCCCTGCGAGAGCCAGCCCGATAGCACCACCGCAGCGGCTGCGTCAGCTTCAGCTTGTCCCAGAAGAGGTTTGGCGATGGGGATCACGCGGCGGCTCCCGTCAATGGCACGCTCATGCGTTGGGTTCGCCACCAAGACACGAGATTGGACAGCCCCTCGTCGAGGGAAACTTCGGCTTCGAAACCGAGCATGTGTCGGGCCGCCTCGACATCGGCGAGGCGCCTGCGAACAGGATTGACGGGATTGTCCCCCGCATGCACCGGCACGAGATCATCCCGGCCCATCGCGGCGGCAAGCTGCTGCGCAAGATCGCGCAGGCTTGTCTCGAGGCCGGCGCCGACGTTGAATACGACATCTGTCGCCGGCATCTTTGCAGCCAGGATATTCGCGGCGGCGACGTCGTCGACATGGATGAAATCCATGGTCTGAAGCCCATCCCCGAAGATCACCGGCGGCTCTCTGCGGGCGATGCAGTCCATCCAGCGGATCAGCACCTCGGTGTACTTGCCGTGCAGGTCCATGCCCGGCCCATAGACGTTGAAATATCGCAGGGCCACGTAGTCCAGCCCGTACATGTCGTTGTAGGATCGCAGGAGGCCTTCACCGAAAGCTTTGGCGGCTCCATAAAGCGTGCGATTGTTGTAGGAATTCTGCCGCTCGGTCGTCGGGAAGACGTCCGCCATGCCGTAGACCGAGGCGGAGGACGCGAACACGACCTTGCGCACCTTGGAGCGCACGCAGGCCTCGACGAGATCGAACGTCGCGTCGACCATGACCTCCATGGCTTCGCGCGGCTCGGCGGCGCAGTGGGTGATGCGCAGGGCCGCCTGATGGAACACCGTGTCGGCCCCATCGATCAGGCCGGCAAGGAGATCGCGGTCACGGATGTCGCCCTTTACCAGGCGCACGGCGCCGCGCGACATCCCGGCGAGGTTTTCGACCCGGCCGCGGACCATGTTGTCGAGGACGATGATTTCACCGCAACGTTCACGCACGAGGCGATGAACGATGCGCGATCCGATGAAGCCCGCCCCGCCGGTGACCAGAACCTTTTTGCCCGCCAGATCATGCGTCTTCATCATGCGCCGCTCCTCCTGTTTGACTGTCTTCCCGGCACGCCTCGCGCCAGCCGATCACACGGGCCGGCACGCCGGCGACCTTCGAGAACGGCGGCACATCGCGCGTCACGACGGCGCCCGCGCCCACCATTGAGTCGTTGCCCACCGTGACACCGGGGAACAGCACGGCCCCAACGCCGATATCGGCACCCGCGCGGATCCGGACCGGCTTGATGACGAGATCCGTCGCGACGATCGGTATGTCGATCGGAAGCCCGCTGTGCTTGGAGCCGAGGATCTTTGTGCCCGGACCCAGGCCCACATAGGCCTCGAGCACGAGGTCACGCGCATCGAGGAAACATTGCGGCCCGATCCAGACACGATCGCCGATCACGAACCGGCCGTCGTGGCGTCCTTGCAGCACGGCCTGATCGCCGATGAAGACACCGTCGCCGATTTCGAAGGTCTCAGGGTTCCGCAAACTGACGCCGAGCCCGACGCGAGTCCCCGAGCCGCAGCGCCGAACAAGCGCGCGGAGGCACACCCGACGCATCATGCCGTCGAACCAGGCTGTGCTGCGACCGAACCGGTGGAACAGCGCGAGCGTTTCCTCGCGACCGCATTGGTCCCGCAACCGGGCCGCCAGCTCGATCTCGGAGGCCGGGTCGGGTGTCAGCCGGGAGACACCCGCCACGGCGGGGACGATGCGGACCTGGGGCTCCTCACATTCCGCCAACAAGCGCGCCTCCCGTGACCTCTTCGAGCACGCCACAGACACGATCCACGTTGGCCGTCGACAATCCAGGAAAAATCGGCAGCGACAGCGTCTCTGCCGCGAAAGCCTCGCTCTCGGGGAAGTCTCCGCGGCCATAGCCGAGATCCGCATAAGCGGGTTGGAGATGGACCGGCACCGGATAATGGATTCCGGTCGAGATTCCCGCCTCGCCGAGTCTCCGGCGCAACTGGTCGCGCCCCGGCGCGCGGATCGCATAGACATGATAGACATGCTCGCCTGCGGGTCCCGCCTGCGGTCTACGCACACCGGCACTCGCCAGGTTCGCATCGTAGCGGGCGGCGAGTGCGACCCGCGCCGCGGTCCATTCGGCGAGGTGCCGCAGTTTCAGATTGAGGATCGCGCCCTGGATGGCGTCCATGCGGAAGTTGAAGCCGCGGACGGAATGAACGTATTTCTCCTCCTGGCCCCAGTCCCGCAGGATGCGCGCACGGCGCGCCCACGCGTCGTTGCTCGTGACCAGCGCGCCGCCCTCGCCGCAGGCGCCGAGGTTCTTCCCCGGATAGAAGCTGAAGCAGGCCATATCGCCGAGCGCGCCGACCGGCTCGCCGCGATAGGTCGCGTCATGCGCTTGTGCGGCGTCCTCTATGACGAGGATGCCGCGCGCCCGCGCGATGTCGAGGATCGGCGCCATGTCCGCGACCCGTCCGTGCAGGTGAACCGGGATAATGGCTTTGGTCCGGGGCGTCAGGGCACGCTTCAGAGCGCGGGGGTCCATCGTCCCGCGCTCGGGGTCTATGTCGACAAGTCGCGGTGTGGCACCGGCATAGAGGATGGCGGCGACGGTCGCGACAAAGGTCATCGGCACGGTGACGACTTCGTCGCCAGGGCCGATACCAGCCGCCAACAAGGCGAGGTGCAGCGCCGACGTGCCGGAATTCATGGCGATGGCATGGTCCACCCCACAACGCGCCGCGAAAGCCTGCTCGAAGGCTTCAACATGTTCGCCGAGAACGTAGCGCCCGGACTCGAGCACCGACGCGACGAGCGTGTGGAGACCTGGCCCGAGGGCACGCGTTTGCGCCTGAAGGTCGAAGGAGGGAATTGTGTCGTGCATCATGAGACCATCCGCAGTTGCCGGAACTCGACCGGATGACCGCGCTGCCCCATCGACTGCGTCGCGGCTTCCAGAATTTCCACGACCTGCAGCCCCATGACACCGTCGGTCATCGGGTCCTGGCCGGTCGAGATACAGTCGCGAAAATGAGCCGCCTCGGCGAGAAGCGCCTCGCCCGTATCGAGGCGCGGGGCGACCATGTCGCCGATCCGGTACGACACCAGCATATTGTGAATTTCGCTCGGTTCCCCGCTGAGCCGCACGCCGCTGTCGTAGATCTTTATCTTTTCGCTCGGCTCGAGATCGTCGTAGACGACCATGCGCTGGCTGCCGCCAAGGATCGACTGGCGGATCTTCACGGGTGACAGCCAGTTGACGTTGAGGTCGGCGATAAATCCGTCGTCGAAGAACAAGGTCACGTGAGCCATGTTGGCGGGCCGCCCCGGCACGTGGCACGCACCGCTCGCCGAGACCGCGACCGGGCGGCTCGCCAGGCAATGGTGCAGAATCGAGATGTCGTGAACCGCCAAATCCCAGATGACGTCGACGTCTTTCTGGAACAGGCCGAGGTTCATCCGGTTCGAGATGTAGTAATAGATATCCCCGAGCGTGCCTTCCGTCACCAGTTTGCGAAGTTTGGCGACCGCAGACGTGAAGCAGAAGGTGTGGTCGACCATAAGGATCAGGTTGCGTTTCTTGGCCTCATCGATCAGCGTCGACGCTTGCGCGGATGTCTCGGCGATCGGCTTCTCGATGAGCACATGCTTGCCGGCCCGCAGCGCCGCCATGCCAAGCTCGAAATGCATCCGCACCTGGGTCGCGATCACGACGGCGTCGACGCACGGATCGGCCATGAGATCGGCCCAATCCGCCGTCATGCGTGCGTCGGGGTGCCGCCGGCTGGCCCGTGCGAGCGCCGCCTCAGATGTGTCGCAAATGGCGACGAGACGGCAGTCGCTTGTTTCTGCGAAGCAGCGGGCGAGGTTCGGCCCCCAGTAGCCGTATCCGACGATCCCGATGCCGATCATGGCGACACCGCATCGGCCAGAGTGCGATGGGAGGCTGGACGGGGCGTCGTGCCGCTTCGGCCGCGTGCGTCGCCCACGATGCGGGCCGGAACGCCGGCCACGATCGCATGATCCGGTACATCACGCGAAACGACCGCTCCGGCACCCACCATCGCGCCGGCCCCGATCGTGATGCCGGCGAGGATCGTCGCGTTGGAGCCGATGGAGGCGCCCCGCCGCACGAGCGTCGGCACCACCGCCCAGTCCGTCTCGGTCTGCGGTGAGCCGTCCGCTGTCACGGCTCTCGGAAATAGGTCGTTGGTGAACATCACGCCGTGTCCGATCATCACTTCATCCTCGATCTCGACACCCTCACAGACGAACGAGTGGGACGAGATCTTGCAGCGACTGCCAATACGGCTGTTCTTCTGGATTTCCACAAAGGATCCGATACGCGTGTCTTCACCGATCGAGCAGCCGTAGAGATTTACGAGATCTGGGTGATGAACAGTAACGTGGCGGCCAAGACGTACGGTCTCGCTGATCGGCATGGGAACCCTTTCCCCGCTGTTCTTCATGTCCGGTCGACAGGACCTGATCGATCTTCGGACGAAGAACGTTATCCGCGATGGAAGGTGGAACGATGATCGCTCTTCAGGCGTACCGGTCGGGCCCAAATGATGCACCCGGCTAACACTTCTGAGGTAGGGCGCCCGCCCGACCAGGGCCTTAAGGTGCCGGACGAGTTCGAGCCACCGCCGCTACCCGACCGGAGCCGATGACTGCTTTCCTGAAAGGCCTGCGCTTTCGAACGGGCGTCCTGACGAACCGAATCGACGACGGGAAGCGGGAGCAGCGGAACGAGGGAGGTCGCGCTTGGCCGTGAACCGGCGGATCGCGGTCGCCTTGTCGACGATGTGGGCGTCGCGCGCCATCACCATCGCGCTCGGCCTGCTTCTCGTTCCCGTGCTGTTTCATCGGCTGTCGGGCAGCGAGCTGGGCACTTGGCTGCTGCTCGGGCAGGCCGGTTCCATCGTCGGCTTCATGGATTTCGGCATGACCAACGTGCTGGCGCGGCTTGTCGCCTTCGCCAGCGGCGACCCGGACGAGCCGGCATCGACGAGCCGCGACTTGCAGCTCGGCGAATTGATCGCCTCCGCCAAGCGTCTCTATCGCGCCGCTGCGGCTTTCGCGCTCGTCGTGGCGCTCTGCGGCGGATGGCTGTTCCTCTCGCACATCGTGCCCGACGCGGACGCGCTCGCACGCGCCCGCACAACCTGGATCGTTCTGTGCTTCGGGTTCGCGATTCAGCTCAGCGGCGGCTTATGGTCGGCGGTCGTTTCGGGCCTCGGTCTCGTGGCCACAGCGGCAATGATCGGGACCGTGTTCAGCATTGGGACGCTCGCGCTGATGGTCGCGACCGTGCTGTTGGGCGGCGGGATGGTGTCGCTCGCCGTTGTCATGCTGATCAGCAGCGCAGCGCAGCGCTACGCCACCATCGTGCTGCTTCGTCGGCGCGAGCCCAAGCTGATGGCCCTCCGTTGCTACCCGAAGCGGACGGTGGTTACCGCCTTGCTGGTGCCCTCGTTGAAATACTGGCTGACCGAGGTCGGTGCCGTCCTCCTGTTGCGCACCGACCAACTCTTCATTGCAAGCTTCCAGGACCCAGCACAAATCCCAGCTTATTACGCGGCCTATAGCCTCATCTACAATCTGGCACTGATTTCAATGAATATCGGGGACGCATCGTTTGTTTATGTCAGCAAGCTCTGGCGTGAGTACGATCCGCGAACGGTCCACAGCCTCGTCATCCGCAATGCCCGCATCGGACTCGGCGTAATGGTGAGCGGCGTCGCCGTCATGGCGTCGATCGGCGATGCGGTCATCACGGTGTGGCTCGGGCCGGGCCATTTCGTCGGCTGGCCCGTATTGCTGACCTTCTGCGCTATGCTGGTGCTGTTCGTTCAGCAAAGCCTCCTGCTCGGATTCTCGCGGGCCACCGAGAACGAATCCTATGCGCCGTGCTATCTTCTGGCGGGCGCCTTGAACATCGGGATCACTTGGACGCTCGCCGGCCGTCTCGGGCTGCTCGGCGTCGCATTGGGGACGCTCCTCGCACAGGTTTTGACGACCAACTGGTTCATTCCACGAAGTGGACTTCGGCGTCTGCGCATCGCGTGGCCGGCCTATGTTGCGGAAGTCTTGGGTCCCGTGAGCCTGACGTTCGTCGCGACCTACGTCGCCGTGTTTCTGGCGACCCATTCCGTCCCGACCGAACAGGCGTTCGCGCGGGTGGCGATCGGTTCTGTGACAGGACTCGCCTCGGTCTGCGTTTGCTTCTGGACCCTGATCTTCGATGCACCGATCCGCGATTACGCTCGCGAAGAGGCGTGGGCATTCGCCATCTGCGCGGCACGCTGGTCGAAGCGCATGGCACGCAGCGCTTGAGATGGGTCGACGGCACGACCGAAGTGACGATGGCGGCGTGAGGAGGACGGGCATGCGTCTCAACATTGCGGTTGGCGTCGCCACGATTGGGCGAGCACCGGTTCTTCGCGAAATGCTGCTTCAGCTCGCGCAGCAAACCCGGCCGCCGGATCGCGTGATCGTTTGCGGCACCGCGAATGCCGACATCGATGGCGCCGCGTTGGCGATGCCCGGCGTTGTGTTGCTGCTGTCCGAGCCGGGTCTGCCGCGTCAACGGAATGCCGTCATTGCCGAAGCCCAGGAAGCGGACATCATCGTGTTCTTCGACGACGACTTCCTGCCTCATCCAGGGTATCTCGGTGCGATCGAGCGGCACATGGCGTGCAATCCGCGCATAGTCGTCGCGACCGGCCGAGTGGTGGCCGATGGCATCGTCGGACCAGGCTTGCCGGTCGAGGCAGGACAGGCGATTCTAGCCCCGCACGTCGCCTCCGACGCGGACGACGATGAGGTCGTCCCTTGCTTTTCCGGCTACGGCTGCAACATGGCGATCCGGCTCGCCGCCTTGCGCCGGCACGAGCTGGCGTTCGACGAGCGATTGCCGCTCTACGGGTGGCAAGAAGACGTCGATCTGTCGCGCCGTCTCGGCAAATTCGGAGAGGTCGTGCGGATCGGGGCCGCCCGCGGCGTGCATCTCGGGGTCAAGCTGGGGCGCGGGCGAGGCGTGAGGCTGGGCTACTCGCAGATCGCCAATCCAATCTACCTTTCGCTCAAGGGAGGTGGCTATCCGCTGAAACGGGCGGTCACCCATATCGTGCGGAACATGGCGATGAACATGGTGCGGTCGGCCTGGCCTGAGCCTTACATCGACCGTCGTGGACGCCTCCGTGGAAATATCCTCGCCCTGCGCGATCTCGTCTTCGGGAGGATGGTGCCGGAGCGCATCCTCGAGCTATAGGGCTCTGTGCCGCAGACGATGGTCCGCTCGACGGCGATCATCGGGATAGGCTGGCAGGCCAGTCCCGCTAACGCTGTTTGCGCTACGCGTTCGCCGCTGGAATGCGCGCGCCGCCCACTGTGAACGGAAAGCGCGGCTTGTCCTCGAGCGCGAAGGCGTATGCCGCCTCCGCGAGCCGGTCGTAGTAGTCTGGGTCCTCCGCGAGGCGGCGCAACGCCCGCGCGGCCGCCCCGAGGTCCGGCTCCGCCCATGTGCTGCCGGCATAAATGGCGGATCTGTCGCTGACAGGTACGAGAGTGTAGGGCACGAGGTGACCATTCGACCCATCCATGAACTCGCGGTTTCCGGACCACGCGGTGGCGACCACAGGAACGCCGTGCGCCATGGCCTCCCGCATGGGAAGGCCGAAACCTTCGGCGCGGTGCAGCGACAAAAACACGTCCGCCTCCCGGTACAGCGCGCTCAGGGCGAGTTCGTCCAAGTCACCTTGGACGAGCTCGACATTTTCACCCCGTGAAAGATCGCCGAGCGATTGCACGAACCGTTGCAACTCGTCGCCGCGTCCGGAAAGCTTGAGCACGAGGCGTACGGAGCGCGCCGTGCCGAAGGCCGCCCGAAATGCTCGCAAAGCACCTTCCGGATTTTTGCGTGACAGGCTCGAGCGACTGTCCGCCATGGCGAGCACCGTGAATCGGCGATCCCCGCGTGGTTGCCGTTTCTGCCCGGGAGGCACGTGATGCGGCACGACATGGATCGGCTTGCCGATCAAGCGTGCGAGGCTGGCCTTTGAGAAGGCGCTCGGCGTCCAGACTTCGGAGACCGTGCAATCACATCCGACCCAGCCGAGCGGGGGATCCGGCAGTTCCCAAGCCCAATAAGCGATCCGATAGGCATTGGCGGCTTGCGGCAGCACGCTTGCGACCAAGGTTGCCGTCTGCGGACCTCCCGAGTGGAATATATAGACCGACCCCGGGCGGTGCGGAACTCGGAACAGCGGATTGCGCAGGGCTGATGTCGCATCCAAAAGATCCGCGTCGACGCCGAGTTGACGCAACGCGGCGCATTGCAGTCGAGCCCCGCAGGCGATGCCGTTTCGCCGGCCAAGCGCCGCGACGATTCTGACGCCGCCAAACTCCCGCTCACCGGAGCGACCGGAGAGCATCCGGCAGGTGAGCTTGGTGAAGACCGCCAGTGCCTTGCCGGTCAGAGCAGTCTTCAAACCATCGGCCAGCGCAAGCATTGAAATTCTCTATATGAACCTTGGCGGGTCAGACCGCGCGACCGTCTTCGCGGCACACGCGCGACTTTGCTGTTATCAATTTACAACGAAAAGAAGGGCAATATCCTTTCCTGGCATCCTGGCCAAAAGAGGTAGCAGGCGCTCGATATGCTTCAAACGCGTACACCTGAAAGCTAATGCGACCCGCAACGCATGGTAGCTAGGATCGGTTGTCGGACAGCGGCGGCTTTGCTGTCGGTCCGGCTGAACTGGTAATCCTAGTGCTTGTGCCGCCGGCGAGGCAGGCCATACGGGGCGTTTGTAGAAGTCCAGAAGAACATTACATCGGCAAGCGTTGCAAGTTGTCACTCCGTTCGCTTGTCTGCACGGGCGCGAGGATCGAAAGCGAGCCAGAGTGGGGCCTGGAAATCGCTGTTCACGAATTCCAGCAACTACTGCGATAGTGCGCGATAATAAAAGCTGCGGACCGGGAGTGACGATGACGAACCAAATACACCCGCGTTCAGAGCAGCCCGATCCCGCTAGCATTCCACAGGTTACAGCGCGAACTATCGTGGGGACGCTCCTGGCGAGCTCGCCACTCGGCTTGATCGACGTGGGCTTGCCCGTTGAGTCCGATTCGCCGTCCCGCAGTTTCTCGGGAAGACCTTCAGCAACTGTCGCTGTTTGCACGCATAATCGTGTTCACGACGCAACTCTCTGTATACGCGCACTCGTTCCGCAGGCAGAGCAGGCAGGCCTATCAGTCGTGCTGATCGATAGCGGCAGCGATTGCGCCAATGCAGCCGAACTCCGCCAATTGGCGGCGGCGCATGGTATTGATCACCTGCGCCTCGATACAGCGGGGCTGTCGCTCGCCCGCAACGCCGCGCACCAGCACGCCTCTTCGGACTGGATCGTATACCTGGACGATGATGCAGTTCCTGAGTCAGGTTGGGCGAAGTCTCTCCTGCTTGCGCTGTCTAATGCGCCCGCGGAAGTCGCGATCGTGGGGGGCAAGGTCACCCCGACGTGGCCCGTCGGATCGGACCATACCCGCATCACAAGCCGTTGGAAGTTGTTGTTGTCCTGCGTGGATCCGCCCGGAGTCGGACTTGTTTCCGAGGGTTACGATATCTGTGGGGCAAATTTCGCCGTTCGGCGGTCGGCCCTCGAACGGGCGGGTCGCTTTCCAACGAAGCTGGGACGGGACGGAAAATGTCTGATCGGCGGTGAGGAGTCCTACCTCATCGATCGGATGTCCAGCCTCGGATTGCTGTCGATCTACAATGATGTATTTGCTGTACAGCATCGGATACCGCCCGAGCGGCTTGCAATCAAATGGGTAGCACGGAGGGCTTTTTGGGAAGGTGTCACGCGAGCTCGAATCGTGAAAGAACTTGGTGAACCGATACCAGCTCATTTGAGGCGAGGCAAGCTTCTTGTCTCATTACCTGTGCTTTTTTTATTGCATCTGTTTTCAGGTGATCCAGATTATACTATTCGATACAATATGGCACTCGGCTCTTTGCTCGCCCAGTCGCGACTGTTGCACTGACTCTGGAAAAGGGTTTAGTCCAGGTTTAGCCTGAATGGCTTTCGTGACCGTCGGGCCTGCGGCTTCGGGTCTATTCTCTGCAGCACCATGACGTAACTCACCTTTCCTATCGCGGCGAACCGCGCCGGCTGTCCCGGGCCCTGGCGGGCTCCGCCGAGCACGCGCGCCATGGGAGCCAGAATCTCGATCATAGTGGAGCACCAACGACACTGACGAGCTATGGGCGGGTCGCGCCGACGCGGCAGGCGGAGCTGCTTCGGTCACTCAACGCGCCGGCCGGATCGCACTCCGACGGCATGCGACGACGTCAGGACACGGTCAGGGCCGAAGTCGCCCGGATGGTCATGGGTGGGCAGGCACCGGCGTGAGTCCTGCAAACGCTCTACATACGCTCGGACAAGGCTCATCCATGCCTGAACGCCCGCGGCATGCACGTCGGCGCTCAGCAAGAGGCCAAGTGTGCCGACCAGGACGCGGCGCTCGCGCCCGACGACCTTTTAATTTAGCGGATCAACTAACATGGACGACGATTGAGGCCGTCCTTCAACGAGGCTTTCGCATTTCTTCAAAGCGAAAACACCAAAACGGGCGACTTTAGGCCATCCGGCGGCATTCGCTCCGATCAGAACTTGCTCGGAATCCTCGATGAGAATGCCGGGCACGGATGTCAGTAGGGATCTTAGGTCTTGCCCGGTCCGCACGTGCGCTCCTTGTTCTATTCGAATGAACTGCTGCACCAGGAATGGGTCTGTCCGCAGCGGCAGAAGCGGCTCACTAACGGCGATTACGCCGTCCTTCTTCACGGCACTGGCGGCGGCTCTCAATACACCGCGACAGCCATCATCATCGATGTGATGCAATACACCGGCAATCAAAACAAAATCAAACACAGAATTACCATAATTTGGCGGATCGTGTTCCGATAACTGGAAATCGAAGCCAGGTATTCCAGAAAACGCCTTCCTTGCATAGTTGATCACCGCTGGATCGATGTCGACACCAAGGTATGAAACGCCGGTCCTTGGGCCGAAGGCCGGCGCAATCATCCCTGTTGAACAACCAACCTCGAGGACCCGACCTCGGCCCGGAAAATATTTCGCGGCCAGCTTGCGTTTCGCGGTCGGTCCGCCCCATAAGTACTGGAACATGCTCCAAAGTTTCGGGAAATCAGATTGGTTCAGAGCCATGCGGATATTGGCCTTCTGCGTTAGCCGCAGCACCTTATTGCGTGCGGCTGATTGTGCAACCCGGCCGACTGGGCCGCGTCGTGGAGGGTGTGGATCCGAGCGCCCATGCGGCTCCTGCCCGGTGCCGGCGTGAAGTCCCGAGGTGGTAAGGGGCCGCCGTGAGAAAAGCTCACATCCGCTCATCGCGGGTCCCGTCGGGTTCACAATGCGCTGGACCACCGCAGGGCTACGGGATATGTGCAGCGTGGCGCCGGTGGCTCTGAATCAGGCGGTTCGCAGACGGAATGTCGGTTCGCAAACGGAATGATCCTCCAGCATGAGCGTGCAGCGTGCGATTTCGGTGGCGCGACGCCGCTTGCTGATGATGCATCGTGCCAGCGGCGTGGGCCATCTTGGCGGCAACCTGTCCTGCATCGACGCTCTTGTGGTGCTCTATCACCACGCAATGGCTGCCGACGACCAATTCGTGCTCTCCAAAGGCCATGCAGCCGGCGCGCTCTATGTCGCGCTGTGGTCGGTCGGCCGTCTCCGTGACGCGGATCTCGAGAGCTTCCACGGCGAGAGGACGCTCCTGGCCGGCCATCCGCCAGCCTTCGGCATCGAGGGAATTCTATTCGGAACCGGCAGTCTCGGCCATGGCTTGTCTCTTGCGGCTGGGCTGACGCTCGCGGCCCGACTCACGGGAAGCGAGCGACGGGTCTTCTGCCTCACGTCGGACGGCGAATGGCAGGAAGGCTCAACCTGGGAGGCGCTAATTTTTGCAGTGCACAACCGCCTCGAAAAGCTCACGATCCTGATCGACGCGAACGGATTGCAGGGCTTCGGCAGCACGGCCGAGGTTGCGTCCATGGACCCGATTGCCGAGCGCCTGAGCGGCTTCGGCGTCGTTCCGGTGGAAGTGGATGGACACGACCCGGTCGCGCTGGCGGCGGCTTTGTCGGCTCCGCCGACCAGTTCACCCGCGGTCTTCGTGCTCAAGACCGTGAAGGGAAACGGAGTTCCTCAGCTCGAAGGCCTGATGGAATCGCATTACCTGCCTTTGTCCGAGCACGCCTACCAGCAGGCGTTGGATCGGATCGCCGACTATGCGTGAGGCTTTCTGCCAAGCGATCGTGGACCGGGCGCGCAAGCATCAGTTGGTCTTTCTGACGGGCGATCTCGGCTTCAAGGCTCTCGAGCCGGTACGGGACGCGCTCGGCGAACGCTTCATCAACTGCGGCGTCGCGGAGCAGAACATGATCGGCGTGGCTGCCGGGCTCGCGCGGGCCGGGGTTGAGGTGTGGGCCTATAGTATAGCCCCCTTCTGCGTCGCGCGACCCTTCGAGCAGATCCGAAACGATCTGGCGCTGCATAGATTGCAGGTCCGGCTTGTCGGAAACGGCGGAGGTTACGGATATGGGGTGATGGGGCCTTCGCACCACGCGCTGGAAGATTACGGGATCCTCCTGACTCTGCCCGACACAGCGGTCTTTCTGCCCGTTTTCGACGCCGACTTGCCCGGTGCCGTGCAGCGGGCGGCGGATCATCCCGGACCGTCCTATCTGCGCCTGGGACGACAGGAAGCCGACCCGGCGTGGGAAAGCGAGCAGGCCCCCTGGCGCAAGCTGCGGACCGGCCGAGGACCTCTCGTGGTTGCATGCGGAACCATCGCAGGGTCGGTCGCATCGTCGCTTGCCGACATGGACGTCGAGATCTGGGCCGTGACCGAGCTTCGCTCGGATCGTTTCGAGCTGCCTGACGAGATCTTGCTTCGTTTGGGGGCCGGCACTGCCGTGGTCGTTGTCGAGGAACACCGAGCCCACGGCGGGATAGGCAGCATCCTGGCCAGGGCAATGCTTCTGGCGGGTCTCAGGCCGATTGCTTTCCGGCACCATTTCGCGGTGGGCTATCCCTCGGGTCGCTATGGTTCACAACAGTTTCATCGCCGGGAAAGCGAACTGGACGCAAAGGCCATCCGTGGCTCGGTCATCGAGTTGCTAGAGTATGTCTGAACCGGAAGCCGATACGCAGCTGAACGATTTTATTCGTGCTCTTGCCGGGCCAATCCTGGTCGTGGGCGCTAGCGGATTCGTCGGTGCGAACCTTCTGGCGCGAATCTTATCGGTCCGGCCGGAGGTGACCGGCACGACGCTTCAGCATAACGCCTGGAGGTTGAAGGATATTCCGGCGGCGCATATTGCGTTTCTGGACTTGCTGGACGCTTCCAGCGTCGAGGATATTTTTCGGCGCCTGCGTCCGAGAACCGTCTTCCACTGCGCCGCATACGGAGCCTACGCCTTCCAAACCGACGCGGATCGCATTTACCGGACCAATCTCGTCGCCCTGAACGGCATGTTGGACGCCGCCGGCCGCCACGACGTCCGCGCCTTCATTCACGCGGGGAGCTCGTCCGAGTACGGGATGAACTCCGCTGGCCCGGACGAGGGAGCATCGCGGCAGCCGAACAGTCACTACGCGATCGCCAAATCCGCAGCATCCGATCTTATCGCGTTTCACGCCCAGGTAATGAATCTCCCTGCCTGCAACCTCAGGCTTTACTCCGTTTATGGCCCCTACGAGGACAGTTCGCGGCTGATACCCAACCTGGTTCACCATGGGTTGGAGCATCGCCTCCCGCCTTTCGTCGCGCCCGAAACGGCTCGCGACTTTGTTCATGTCGATGACGTGGTCGTAGCCTTCGTCACGTCTGCGGTCCGGATGAGTCCGCAAATCGCGGGGCAGTCGTTCAACATTGCGACGGGTCGCCGGATGAGCATGCGGCAGGTTGCCGACATCGCCAGCGCGCAGTTTGCTGTTTCCGATCCTCCCCGTTTCAACACCATGGAGCCGCGTCCTTGGGATCTCACCGATTGGTACGGGGATCCCGGGAAGGCCGCAGATCTCCTCGGGTGGAGTGCGAGAATCCCGTTCGAAGCGGGGCTGGAGCGGACCACGACGTGGTGGCGCGACATCTTGCGAGAACGCCGTTTCGCTGAACTCAGCGAGCGACATCGGGAACGAAAGGGCCGCAACAGCGTGAGCGCGGTGATCGCCTGTTACAAGGATGCGGATGCCATCGCGATCATGCACCGACGCCTGACCGACACGTTCCGATCACTCGGCGTCGATTACGAGATCATATTCGTCAACGACTGCAGTCCCGACGATACGGCGCAAGTCCTACAACGTCTCAGCGCCGGGGACCCGCATGTGATCGGGGTCACTCATTCGCGAAATTTCGGCTCGCAAGCAGCGTTCCGCAGCGGCATGGAATTGGCGCAGCGGGAAGCTTGCGTGCTGCTCGACGGCGACCTGCAGGACCCGCCAGAACTCATTTCTGAATTCGTGACGAAGTGGCGGGAAGGCTACGACGTCGTATATGGGCGGCGGGTGCGCCGGGAGATGCCCTGGTTGCAGGAGAGACTTTACAAGGCGTTCTACGCCCTCTTCAGCTCTTTGAGCAATGTTCCCATTCCGAGAGACGCCGGCGATTTTTCCCTGATCGACCGACGGGTGATCTCATGGATTTTGCGCTGCGAGGAGCGCGACAGTTTTCTGCGGGGTCTGCGCGCATTCGTGGGTTTCCGTCAGATCGGCGTCGATTACGTCCGGCCAGAGCGGATGTTCGGCCGCAGCACCAACAATTTTCTTCGCAATGTCGGCTGGGCCAAGAAGGCCATTTTCTCGTTCACCAGTACTCCACTGGACGCTATGTTCTTGTCAGGGGTCTCGCTGTTCATTTTGGCTGTCTTTGGGATGATACTTTTGCTGGTGGTAAAGATCATAGCGCCGTCGCTTGCTCCCCCGGGAATCTCGAGTGTTGTGCTCACGACGATATTTTTCGGCTCCTTGAACCTTCTGGGGCTGTCTGTAATTGGTGAATATGTCGGCAAGATATTGGAAGAGGTTAAGCGCCGGCCACCGTTCATCCGGACGGCAATCATTTCGGAGGGACGAGTTCACGAACCAAGCTCGTTCCGCAACCCGATGCCCGAGAACACCCCTTGACCCAGGCCGCTCTGGACCATGACGCAAGGGCCTGTCCGACCTGCGGCCGATCGGACGCGACCGAGACGGTCTTCGAGGAGAAAATCGATCCCGCTCGGCTCGACACATTCGCTTTCGCCTCGCGAAAGATCCCTGAGTATTTCTCGCTGCATATGGTTCGGTGCCCGGGATGTGACACCATCTTTGCGCCTCACCCTCCGCGCGAGGAGACCCTGCAAATCGCCTATCGGGACGCGGCCTTCGACACCAGCATTGAGGGCGATGCCGCTGCGGCGACCTATGTGTTCCACCTGGCCGCTTACCTGCCACGGGACAGACGAAACGGCGCGCTTGAGGTCGGCGCAGGCACCGGAGCTTTCCTTACTCATCTGGGTCGGCTCGGCTATGTACGCGTGGTGGGAATCGAGCCTTCCACTGCTGCCGTAGAAGCCGCGCCTCTCGCGGTACGAGACCAGATCCTCGTGAGGCCGTTCTCGGTCACCGACTTCGAACCTGAATCCTTCGACCTTGTTTGCTGTTTTCAAACACTCGAGCATCTGGCCGACCCGCTTGGCTTCCTTCGAGACGCATGGACATTGTTGCGGCCGGGGGGCGTGTTTTGCGCGGTTACTCACGATTATCGGGCCTGGATCAATCGTCTGCTGGGACGCAAATCGCCGATCGTCGATATCGAACATCTGCAATTGTACTCCCGGCCAGCTCTCGATACGCTCCTGACCTCCGCGGGATTTACGGTGCGGGCGATACAACCCATCAGCAATCGATATCCGCTGCGCTATTGGCTGCGGTTATCGCCAATGTCTCGCGGGCTCAAGACCCGGGTGATCGAAGTAGCGGATGCGCTTGGTCTAGGCCGAGCTTCGGTCAAGCTGCCGGTCGGCAATGTCATGTCAGTGGGCTGCAAAGCCGTCAAGCGGAGTTGATGATGGCGGAGAACAAGGCCAATGTTCAGGCCTTCGACCGGGACGCCGTCGAGGGTGGTTACGTCTACGCCCGACAAGACCGCCTGTCCTCGGTTCTCGCCAACGCCCGAATGAGCCGCGCGATCGTTGCTGCGACGAGCTTCGCTGGGCGGCGCGTTGTCGATCTCGGCTGCGGCGACGGCAGCTACACTGTTCCGCTGAGGACCGAGGCCGGTGCGAGCTATGTGCTCGGTATCGACCCGGCGCCGGCGGCCATCGAACTCGCGCGTGATCGCGCCGCCGGCGTCGATGGGTGCGAGTTCGTCGTCGGCAGCATCTATGATCCGCCGCCCGGCCAGAGCTTCGATATTGCGGTGATCCGAGGGGTCTTGCACCATCTGAGCGAGGCGGAACGAGCCGTCGCGGCGGCGGTGCAGATGGCCGAGCGCGTCGTCATCCTCGAGCCGAACGGCACCAATCCGGTGCTCAAGCTCATCGAGAAACTGTCCCCCTATCACCGCGCCCATGAAGAGCGCTCCTTTCTGCCGGCAACCATCGATCGATGGATCAGGAAGGCGGGCGCTCGCGTGGTTCGGCGCGAATTCATAAATCTGGTGCCGATGTTCTGTCCGGAACGCCTTGCGCAGACGTTGAAAGCGCTGGAGTCCTATGTCGAGCACGTTCCCGGCGTCAATGCGATCTCATGTGCCCAATATGTCGTCACTGCGGAGCGGGACTTGGGTCGTCCGGTTCCGACTGCTAAAGATCCGGGGCCGGACCATGAAATTCTGCGGGGTTTCGATGATCGTCGATGAAGGCGATCATGTCCGCGACCGGCGGTCGAGCTCCGCCATGGCAAATGCGCGCTCGCTTTGCGCAGGATCTCGTCGGCCTGGCGCGGCTCGCGGACCTCGCGCTCCAGCGCCTTGATGCGCTCGCGCTCGTCCGTGACCGCCGGCTCGCAAACCCTTGTCGGGTTCGGCCTGCTGGATCCGGTCGCGCAGGGTTTCCCCTGAGCAGTCGATCTTGGCCGCTATCGACCGGATCGTCGCGTGTAAAGACCTGTGCTCGCTCTTGTGCTCCTGACCCATCCGCACCGCCCGGTCGCGGACCTCAGGGGAGAAGGGGGTTCGCTTCGTCATAGGCTCCATCTCACAAGATCCGGAGCCTCCGGCAAAGCCGGAGCGGTTCAGTTCCGGTTGCGCCGAGTTCGGCCGAGCGAAAGCCAGCCGAGTGAGCCACCACCTTCATCCGTGCTCCAAGGTCAGGGGAGATTGCCGCCAAAGAAGGCTGGGTACCTGGATCAGCCCGATCAACATCATCAGAGGTGTGAGCAGCCGAATCGCGATGGAACCCGCCTCGGCGGTCTCCGGGGCTATGCCGAGGGACACAAGCATGGCTTTCACCGACAGTTCCTGAATGCCGAACCCTCCCGGTACCATCGACACGAGCGAGATCACCGAAACTGTCGCAAGGGTCAGCATACAATCCGCCAACCCCAGGCGGCATCCGACGCATTGAAGCGCGAACTGCCACGCCAGGGCACTGATGATCCACTTGATCCCCGTCAATATGATCAGCGTCGCGAGCCTGGGGAGGCGCAGTCCATCATCTGATCCCTTGAGCCAGGCGACCCGGCCCGCAAGCCAGGTATGTCGCCGAACAGCGCGGAACAAGGTTGGAAGGCAGAAGACCGCGGCCACGGGAACCAGGATGGCAAGCCAAACGAGCAGGTCCGGTGCACCATAACGACGCAGGAAGCCCACGAGTGCGAGATCCAACATGGTCGCGAGATCGACCAGGCGCTCCGTGATGAGGCTGATGGTCGATCGTCCAATGGGCAGCCCGCTTTTCCGTGCGAATTTGATCTTGAGCGCTTCGCCGACCTGCATCGGTGTGTTTTGGCCGATGGCTACAGCCACGGAGGTGTAAACGAAGACCTGAACAAAGAGGCTGCCGCGAACAGGAAGACCGGTCACGGCGATCCATCGAAACGCACAGGCAACCAACACGCCGCTGATTAGGACCGTCTCGATCAGGATAAACCGCCAACCGGGCACGCGGGCGATCGCCGGCAAAACGGCCGTCCAGTCGAAGGACCAGATGGAGTAGGCGATGGCCGCACAAGCGATGCCCCACGGCCAACTGCGCACGAGATGAGCCATGCGAATGACTGTACCTCTCATGGCTTCAACGCGCCGTCTAGCAAATGCTGAGACCTAACATCTATTCGGGACTCGCGAATCCGGAACAGTCGGTAGCTTGCATTCTCGTAGATCAAGGTTGCGCCTGGCGGTGGGTCTCTGCTCATCGCAAGCACCGCGTAATAGCCGTCGTAGGAACGCGACAGCTGGAGACTGGAGGGCATTTCCCGGCCATCGAGAACCGCCTCATTGTGATTCAGCCGCGCTGCCCGCAGCGCGGCGTCGAACCTCAGGGTCGTCGCAGTCCAACTCGCGATATAAAACTGGCGTTGAGCCGCTAGGGCAAAGTCATTCCACCCCCCGGTTCGGCTCTCGGTGGGCCCGGTTTGATCAGTAAAAATCAGCGACCCAACCGGGGTTCGCTGTTTCACGGCAAGCCAGATATCACGTATGTCCGGGGTAAAGAGGAAGGTGTCGGGGCCCACATGAATACTGCCCGTTGCGGCACCCCAGAGAAGCACCGCGCAAAGCGCGGCCAACAGTCCTGCAGGGCGGGCGTGGCGGTCCCAGCTAGATCGATGTATCGCCTCCTCTCCTCTGAAAAGACTGGCGTAGAGGACTGCGTAAACGGCCATGAACCAAGCCACGACGACAAAGGTTCCGCCAGGCTCATTGAAAACTGTGGAGGGGATTAGAAGCACTGCGGCAATAAAAAGGGCCCGGCGTTGGGCGACGAAGTTCAGGGGACGGACCACGTACACGAGCGCCGTCGTAAGTGCTGCGGCGGTAAGTGAGGTGTAGAACAGGAAAGGCATGACCAAGTAGGCTGCGACACCGGCCCAAACCCCAAGGATCAGGCCGGGCAATCGGGTTCCTGTGACGGCGATGGCGAGGACTAGAGCACCGAGGTCGCGAGCCAGGGCGCAGGCGAATGGAAGGTCGAGAGGAGCATGATAAATTAAGATCGAGTTGACACTTTGCGGGCCAAATCCGCCGAACTTGCTAAAGAATGGCAAATAGGTTGCGAGCAAAACGGCGGCATAAAAGAGCAGAAAGAAAGCTCCGGCCCCCACGACAACAATTTGGCTCCGTCCGGCCTTGCGAAAGAAAATTGTTGCAAGGTCCGGTAGTGCCAAGGGGAGCAGAACTACGACGCTCACGACTTTTGACAGCGCTGAACCGAGTACGCCTGTCACAACGCTACCCTCAAGGGACCTTATGCTACCGCTCGAAATCGACCAAAAATAGACGGTAGAGAAGACGACCGGAATAAAGAACGCGAACGGAGGAGATCCGACCATATCGCTGGGGAAGCGGAATGCGCCAAAGATAAGTCCGCCTACGATCAGACAGTCGAAGCGTCCGAGCCGAGGCTCACCGCGGGCGCGGGCCGATCGACCTAGCTGAAGGAGCAAGGCCCCGATCGGCAGCAGCGTTAACGCAACGAGGCTGGTAGCGAAGAAGAGATAGGGATCGAACCATTTGTAAGGAAGCAAGGCAGCAGCGACTAACGCCGTCCCAGTATTTCCATAAAACTGATGAAATCCTTCGGCACCCAGATTGTACAGAGGAAAGAGGCGGTTGACCATTGTGTTGGCAAGCCCGACATAGATTGTCGTGTCCCCCATCGGCGCGCCCGAAAGTGTTGCGGTGGGTCCATGAAACCGAAAACCCATGACAGTGGCCGCGAGGAACGAGGCGGGAAGAGACACCAGCAGTACACGAAACACGTCGACCAAAGCCTCGCGGTCCGGTCGATAACTGGCCAGCGGGAGCGCGACCGCGGCGCAGATCAGCAGACCCGTAACTCTGCCGTGTGGGATCGATACGGCCACGAGAGCGGCCGCCAGGACCACCAATACTCCTGGCAGGAAGGCGCGCAGCAGCAAGTCGCTTAGCTTTGGATGACGACCCCGCGAGAACCCGATGACGAGCCCGCATCCCGCCGCGAAGGCCAGTCCTGCGATAGCGAAACCGAGGAGTGTATGCAGGATGATCGACTGAACCAAAAGGCCGTCGAGAGCCGAGGCGCTGTCTTCGAATACGGGCCGCATGAAACCGCTGGCGCTGGCCAGTACGCGGAGGCTGAGAAGCGACAGGAGTACCGCTCCCAAGGCGCCTGCGTGTTGACGCAGGACTCGGAGCGCGCTCTTCGCCTTGAGGCAAAGCACAACGAAGTCGAGAATTCCGACAACCGCCACTATCCACGGAAGCGGGCGCGTACCGTATCGGATGGCATAGCTTCGGCCGTTTTCTTTGGGATCGGAATTATCCGAGGTGGAGAAGTAGACATTTCCGGACCAGAAGGAAAACCGACCGCCTCCTGCCGACCTTATGGAGGCGTGCTGCGAATGAGCGGGTCCGAGGGGTCTGCCATTCTCCAGGACGACAGCGGTGGCCGAGGTCGGCGAGGCCGAGCTGTCCCAAGGCGCCGCGAATGGAAATCTGGATCGGTCAGGATAGGTCGCTATGAAATTATGGCCTGATTCCAGCTTGATCGCGTCCAATGCCAGTGGCTGGACATATGTCGGCGCAATCGAAAACAGGATGGCCAGCACGGCCGTTGATAGCAGACATAGGACGCTGAGCATGCCACTTGGTGTGAGGCGAAGAATTGTCATCGGCTTTTCATCAGTCTTCTTTTTAAGCAACCGGCCAGTCGATGCGCAGCCGGCCCAGGTAGGTCTTACCGAGACTCAAGGATCGGTGTGATCTCGTAACGACGTTGGCCACTCCACCTCACGCCTTCTGGAGCTGCTCAACCCTTTTCGGTTCCGTCTCGAAGACTATCGATCCGGTGAACCAATTCGTTAGACTCCCGATCTCTTCTCCTGCCCTGTCCACGTCGCCGAGCAAAAACGGGAGAGGCTCTACGGCGACCCGACATGGCTCGTCCCAATCCCGCCGTTCGTGCGCGACCAGTTGGACCGCCGGCCCGGGCCGCTTCACCATTTGGTGCCGCTCTTCCCGACGCTGTCTCGATACAACGAAATTCATGCACAGCTTCCTTGTCGACGAGGGCGCGCCAGCGTTCACAAGTGACTCTAGCGAACCGCTCCGGGTTTGCCGGAGGCTAGTTGGTCCGGTTCCTACGCCGCCATCGGGATGGCTTCAAGATCGGCATAGTCGGCAGCAGGGCTCCGCACTCGGGTTAACGCGGCAGCTTTGGGAGCGTCCCTTCGCCCCGCTTTCGGGGAAAAGGTGTCTGCGCAGCAGGCGGGTGAGGGCGTGGCGGGGCAAAACACCTCATCCGGCGCTCGCAGCCAAGCTTTCGCTGGCTGCTTAAACTTGCCGGCGGTGCGAGCAGCCGGCGGTTCGTGAGCCGCCACGACCACGAAGTCGCCGCCGGTGGACTTTGCGCTCCGGTCTGTGGTGATTCGCGCGCCATGCGTGCCGGTCCGCCGCCGAAGACCGCCGCCATGGTGCCGCAGATCGACGATGACCCCTCGTTTCGGACTCTTGGCTCGCCGCGGGAGCGAGCCAAGAGCCACGCGAGGTTGCGGTTTCGCTCAAGGCTTCTCGATCAGAAAGGACAGGCCGTCCCACAAGGTGAAGTCGGCGGTCCCGTTCCGCGCGACGCGCAGGCCCGCCGCCATCGCCAGCGCTGCCACATCCCGCCGGTCGCTCTCGGGATCGCCGCGATAGCTGTAGTTCAGGATGAGGCCTGTGCCTCCGGGGCGGAGCACGCGGACGAATTCCGCGACATGGCGTTCGGCGAGACCTCCGCCCGTCTGGACCAGGTAGGGAAAGACGTCCGCCGCGAGAATGAGGTCGATGGTGCCGGCGGCGACAAGGTCGAGATCGCGGCCGGCGGTCCGGGCAACGTGGACGTTCGGCAGGTACGCGCAACGCGCTTCGGCCTCCGCGACCATGCGGGCCGAAATGTCGAGGCCGGTAATGCGTCTGAAATGCGGCGCGAGGGCGAGAAGGAAGCGTCCGATGCCACAGCCGAGGTCGAGCGCGTCGCGGTCGACGCCGACAAGCCCCCAGGCCTGCATGCGCGCGACGATTTCGGCGGTTGCCGCCTGGAGCAGATCGGCGCTGCCGAGCGAGTAAAGGGCGACGCTCGCTTCCGGCGAGGCCGTTGCCGCGCGGTCGAAAGCCTCGGCCCAGGAGCGGAGCGTCGCCCCTGGCCTCACGTCGCGGCGATCATGCGCCATGCCGCCGACAGCCGCGCGCACCACGGCCCACGCCTGCGGGTGGGTCTGCCAGAGCGCGAGCAGGGCCCGCAGGCGGCCGGCGGCGGCGGCATCCCCGTCGCGCTGCCGGTCCGCGAGGGCGCGCCCAAGGGCATCGCGCGCCTCGGCTTCGCTTGCGGCCTCGATCAGAACATGCATCAGCGCCACCGCATCGGGGCGCTTGCCTGCCGTGGCATCGGCCAGGGCTGCGTCGAGACGGCTTGTCATCTCAGAGGCTCGATCGTGCGGCGGCTGTTCCACTGGTCCACTGCGCCCCAGGCATATTTGTAAGGTTCCTGTCCCCGCAGGAGATGGACGGCGCGGGCGCCTTCGGCCGCCGCCGCCTCGATGGCCGCGGCCATCAGTTGCGTGCCGGGGCTCTCGAAGGCAAAGGTCGGATCGAAGCCGCCGAGGTAGGCATAGGCGTGAGCGCCGCGCGCCATGCCGTAGTGGATGCCTGCCACGGTCCCCTCGATGCGCAGGCTCGTCAGCCGCAGCATCCCGGCGGCCAGGAGCGCCGGCGCCGCCATGGCATGGAAGCGCCGCACGAGGGGATCGGCGAGCACGCCGGTCTCGGCCCTGCCTTGCCAGCGAGCACCGTGCAGGCGGAACAGATCGGCGAGATCGGCCCCGAGCGTGGCGGCGGTGGCGCTTTCGATCGCGGAGGAGCGCCGCGCCAATCGGTGGCGCGCCATGCGCCACTTGCGCCGCTGGCGCGGCGACACCGCGTCGCTCCAGGTGTTCGGCGGGCGCGGCAGGACGAGGACGGGGCAGGCGCTCTGCGGCACCGCCCGAGAGATGCATCCGGCCGGTGTGGGAAGCGCCAGGACGGCGGCGCCTGGGGGCGCCTCCTCGGCCGACCAGAGATCCCAGCAATGGCGGCTCGCCATGAGGGCTTCGACGAGCGCCGCAGAGACCTCAGCCGCATGAGCCGGGTCGATGAGAACGTCGAGATAGTCGCTGATGCCGATGCCGAGCGGCAACAGCCGCCGGGGCGGTCCCGCTTCGACATAAAGCGGCGCGAGCCCGACGAGGCGGCCGTCGCGGCGCAGCGCGACTGTGTGCAGCACGCCCGGCACAAAGCTCCGCCACCAGGGCAGCAGCCAGGCCGGCGACGAGAAGGGCGACGCCGCCGGAACGCGGCCGAAGAGGTCCCACCACTCGGGTTCCAGACGGCCGAGCGCATCCGCGTCCATGACCATGTCGACGTTCATCCGTCTCGGCCCGACGCGAGACGGCCATAGAGGTCGAGATAGGCCCCGATCATGGGCCGGTCCGAGAAGCGGTCCGCCGCGACCGCGCGGCAGATGGCCGGATCGATCGCGGCGCAGCAGCCGATTGCCTCGGCCATTGCGGCGGCACCCCGCACCAGGAAGCCGGTGCGGCCATGCTCGACCGTCTCGGTGATGGCGCCGGTGGAGAAAGCAACGACGGCCGTGCCGCAGGCAGCCGCCTCTCGGACCACGAGGGAGGATGTTTCGGCGGCGAGCGAGGGCACCAGCAGGCAGCGGGCGGCGCTCATCAACCGCCGCTTGCGGGCGAAGCCGACCGGCCCGACGAAGCGGCAGCCGGGGCCGAGATGCGGCCGGACGGCCTCGTCGAAATATCGCCGGTGCTCGGCGTAGGGGTAGACCTCGCCGGCGATGATGAGCGGCACCCCGGCCCGCCGGGCCGCCTCCGCGGCCAGATGCGTGCCCTTTTCGGGGCAGATGCGGCCGAGATGGAGGACAAAGCGCCGCTTGGCGTGACGAGCCTGGAGGGCCTCGACCGGTATGCCATTGGGGATCGGCGGCAGCAGGTTAGGCGATGGCGAGCAAACGGCGTGCTGCGCCTCGGAGACGCAGTTGAGCCAGGTCTGCGGACGCGCGGGACGCAGCGTCTCCGGCGGATACCAGTCCGGCGGCAGGTGCAACGTCGCCAGCGCCGGGACGCCGGGCGGCGGCAGATAGTCCGGAAAATCGATCCCGTGCAGGTGGACGACGTCGATCGGCTCGTCCTTCAGCACGGTCTCGACGATCTGTCGCATGTCGGCCTGCGCGCTTCTCTTGGCGGCGTCGTCGAGCACGCCGTTCCGGCGCGGGATTGCCCGGAGTTCGCCCCGGACCGACGATCCTTGCGGCGCCGCGACGATCGAGCGGTGCCCGGCCTCGACAAGCGCGCGGTCGAGCGCGGCGAGGATCTGCTCGGCGCCTCCGGCACTGTCCGGGGAGACCGGTGCAAGCGGATAGCCGACGCTCAGCACCGTCAGCCGCATGCGGCGTCCTCAATGTCGAGCGCCGCCCTGGCATCGGCGACGCGGGCGCACCAGCCTGGCCAATCGAGGTTCCAGCCATGCCGCTCGTAGAGCAGCGGGCCATCGTGCGGCCTCTCCAGGAAGTCATAGGCGGGCGCGCGGCGGAAATCCTCGCGGTCGAGATCGAAATCGCGCAAGGTCTCGGCCTGCGTGCGATGCGCCGCGACCATGCGGGCCTTGCGGTCCCGCTCGGCCGGGCGGAGCAAGCGCATGGAGATCGGGCCGGCATCGGGGTGAGGCAGAAAGCGCCGCCGCACCCAGCCCTGCGCATCGCCATAGTAGAACGGCATCTCGAACAGGTCCGGCTGCGCCCCGCACAGGCGCCGTGCCGCATGGACCGCGAAAGCGGTGGCGTCATGGTCGCAATGGCCGCCCTCGAAGGCATGGGTCAGCACGACGTCAGCCTTGGCCAGCATGGGCACCAAGGCCCGCGCTGCCAAGACGAGGTTGAGCGAGACCTCCTGATCGCCCATGCCGAGGCTCGCGAGCCGCGCCGCCGGAACACCGGCCAGCGCCAGGGCCGCCTCCGCCTCGCGTCGCCGAGTGGCGGCGTAATCGGCGCAGGCGGCAAAGCCGTGCCGGGCCGCGTCGGCGCCGTCGCGCGGCGCCCCGTCGGTGACATGAACGATCCTCGCATCCCGAAACGCGGCGAGGCAGGCGCCGCAACCGAGAACCTCGTCGTCCGGATGGGCCACGACGACGAGCACGCGCTCGCCCGCCCAGGCGCCGGGCGGGGCCACGGGCGCGCTCAAGGCCCGACGCGCATGCCGATGCCTTCGATCTCCGGCGTCGGACCCGCACCCACATAGCGCCGCACCATCGCGGCGCAGAATTCGGCGAACAGTTCGGGCTCCCGCGGCGCGCTCGTATGATGCGGCTCGATGCCGAGGTGCTCGGGCGTGAAGCAGAAGGTGGCGGTAACGCGAAACGGCTCCAGCGCCCTGACCAGCCGATCGAACCAGCGCTCGGCGTCGGGGCGGAACCAGTCGGCCCAGGACAGGCCGGTACGCAGATAGGTCACGCCCATGCGCTGCATCCAGTCGACCGCATCATCGAGCCGATGGTCGTCGAAATGGAACCATTGGCACAGCCCCAAGGTCGGCGTGCAGTCATGGAAATGGCGCGCTGCCAGCTTCGGCGTGCCGTCCTGGCGCAGCAGGCCCATGGCGAAATGCCGGTAATAGGAGGAGCCTTCGGCCTCCTTATGGCGCGTCGTCGCCTCCCATTCGCGCGGCAGATCGTAGAGCGAATACCAATGGATGCGGGGCGCCCGGCCAGCGAGGAGTTCCGCGCTGCGCCGGAGGCCCCACTCCTGCACCTCCTCGGCGCCAAAGCTCGAGACCCCGACCTCGCTGACCCAGACCGGCAGGTGCGAGGCTGCCCTGATCTCCTCGATCCTGGCCGGCCATTCATCGAGCCGCCACAGGTTCCAGTCGAGCGGGAAGCCATGCACCGCCAAAGCCTCGAGATGGTCGAGCACGCCCTGGCCGGCGAGGTTGTTCACGAAGATGGGGTCGATCGGCGACATGCCGCCGAGCACGCGCGGGATGAAGCGGTTCTCGGCCCGGATCGCTGCGGCGCCGAGCTTAATCATGGCGCCGAACTTCGACCAGTCGGGATCGACGGCCGGGTCCCAGTGCGACTTGTTGTTCGGCTCGTTCCAGAGCATCACGGCTTCGATCACGGACGATTATCCTTGGGACGGACGGCAGGAGGACGTGCGCCGTCGTGGCCGATACCGAATGGCGTCTTGTCGCGACGGTCCGCCGGCGGCCCGACGACGCGGAAGTCGCGGATGCGCCGCCAGGGCAGGCCGGTTCGATCTGTCATGGTGCCGAGCCTTTCGGGGCCGCTTGCAAGACGACGACGCCCTGTCGAGCCTGGGGGAAACTCTGCCGAACGGTCGGCCCTCCCCGCCCGAGCAGGCTCACGGCCGCCCGGTAACCGTTGAAGGTGCCGACGTCGACGTAGGACTTCCCTGCCTTGATGCCGCGAGCCTTTCCGGCCCTCGCGATATAGGCGTTGACCAAGGTGCCGAAATATTCGTCGCCGCAATCGCGGTCGAGCCAAAGACGATGCAGATCGTGCAACACGTGGCCTGGCATCTTGAAGGCGCCCCAGATCCAGCGGGACGTCGCGTGCCGCCGCTTGACCTGGATTTCCTGCACGGCGCCATCGGCGTCGCAGACGACGGCGTCGAACAATTCGGGCCGCTCGACGGGGAAGAGCAGGAAGGACAGACAATCATCCGGCAATGCGGAAAAGCCCGTTTCCGGAAACCAGACCGTGTCGGGGAGACCGACGATCACCGGCTCGTCCGGCGCGACGAGGGGCGCAGCGCGGAAAATCGCGTCGCAGAGGCCGCTCGGGTTCGGCTGCACCACGTAAGCCATCGTGGCCGGGCCGAAGCCGGCGCCGTAATAGGCCAGGATGTCGGCTTTGCCAGGCGCGATGACAAAGCAGATCTTGGTCGCACCACCGGCGATCATGCGGTCGAGGAGGTATTCGCTGACCGCGCAGGGCCGCTCGACCTCGCCGTCGAGGCGGCTGCCGACGGGCAGCAACTCCTTGGAGAAGGCGAGCGGCTGGATGCGGCTGCCACGGCCGGCGGCCGGAACGATGCCCCACATCGTCAGGCCATCCCTTCGGCGGGAGCGGTTCGCGCCACCTCGACGGCCGCCTCGAAATCGGCCGCCCGGTGCGCCGAGGTATGCTGGGCAAGGACGCGCTCGCGACCGGCGCGGGCGACGCGCTCGACTTCGGCATCCGAGCGATCGAGCGCCGCGATGCTGTCGGCGGTCGAACCGGCGATGAGGATCTCCTGGCCCGGTATGAAGAAAGTGTCGAGCCCTTCCCAATCATCCGAGAGGATGGCCGTGCCGCAAGCGGCCGCCTCGAAAAGCCGGCCCGACGGGCAATAGCCCAGGGTCGCCATGGCGGCGCGCGTGACGTTCAACGTCATACGTCCCGAGCAGAAGAAGGCCGGATGCTCGGACGGCGGCAGATGACGGGCGAAGAAGATATTGTCCGTCCAGGGAAAGTCCTTCGGATATTGTGTGCCGCCGATCATGAAACGGCTCTTCGGCCGCGCGCGCGCCGGCTCGATGAAAAGGGCTTCGAGCGCCCTCTGCCGGTCGGCCGCATAGGTGCCGAGATAGGACAGCGCCGAGGCGAAGCGACCTTCGGCCGGCACCGGCCTGTGCGGGTCCGGATCGGCGTGGCCGTAAAGAGGCGCCACGCGGCGCGCGCCGAGCCGGGTCCGCAGCGCGTCGAGCGCCCGCCCGCCCGTATAGCTGAGGACGAGATCGTAATCGACGAAACCGCGCGACCCCACATAGGCGGGGAGCGCCTCGGACTCGAGGTTCGCCAGCGTGACCGGTGTATCGAGATCGTAGAACAGCCGCACGGCACGCGGTGCATCGAGCACCAGAGCTTCGGCGGCGGGCGCGTCAGGACAATAGGAGGTGACCAGCGCCACGTCGGCATCCGCCACCTCGCGCTTTGCCCGGGCTTTCACCGTCTCCCATTCAGGGTAGAGCACGAGGCCGTCGCCGGGCAGATCGTGAAGGTCGCGGTTCTGCGCGTAGTAGGGGACGTCGCGTTCGAAGAAGGTGACGTGATGCCCGCGTCGCCCCAGAGCCTTGGCGAGGCCGCGCCAGAGCGTCGCGTGGCCGTTTCCCCAGGACGACGAGATGGCGAGACCGAAAACGACGATTCTCATAGTGCCGCCGCGCCGTTGCGCGACAAGGTCCAGCTTTCGCTTCCCAGCATGGTCATGACACCGGCATCGCCGCCGCAACGGAGCTGTTAGATCGAGTGACACTGAACGCCCCGGCCGCTGAACAGGTTCACGGCATATTGCAGACTCGAGCGCTACCTGGGACGCCTCAGCGGACCGTGACTCTTCCGGAACCCGAGACGAGACGCCCACGCTCGGGATCGCCGGGACGGTCGAGCCACGCGGCATCTGCCTCCGAAAGGCGGGCAGGGCGCCGACAGCACCCAGGCGCCCGTCGCGCCGCAAGCGACCACGACGAGGGCCGCTGTGATCGGCATCCTGACGAGCGGGCGTGCGAGCGCGCGCCTCACCGTTCCTGACACTGGTCGGTCGCCGGTCGCCCTGATGCGGACCGGGGCGGATTGCTGCAGATGATGATCGCAGAAGCATCACGCTCTGTTCCAACGCCTTCGTCGGCACGGGCGTGCACTTCTTCCTTCCGCGCGGATTACGTTTGCGCCGGACGCCGACGGCTATGCCCTGAACTCGGCCAGGCGCTTGCGGGCAGATCGGCGTCAAACTATGGTCCACGGCGTTCGGGGCCGCCGGACATTGGGGCGTAGCCAAGCGGTACGGCAGCGGATTTTGATTCCGCCATGCGGAGGTTCGAATCCTCCCGCCCCAGCCAGAACACCATAACATATTGATTTGGATGCAGGAACGACCTAGCTGGGCGACTCTACGCATGCCTGGACCATATGACTGCGACTGCGGGGATCCGTCGTGCAGCCATTCCGCATATCACCCGTCGCGGCGCCATCTACCATGGGCATCGGCGTTTCCCGCGCCCCTTGCCGAATCGCGCGAATGCGACCCTGTGCTCGGCCCACGCACCAGCGACCCAAGTCGGGCGCGGTAGCAGGCCGAGCACATGGCCGTAGAACTTCATTTTCACCCCCCACTACGCCACCTCGAAATTCGGCGTGGTCGGGATCACCCAGAGTCTCGCCAAGGAGCTGGCGAAAGAAGGCACCACGGTCAACGCCTTCTGCCCCGGCATCATCGACACCGACATGTCGGGCTATAACGACGCCGCCTGGGGCAAACTGCTCGGCGACTACAAGCCCCGGCGAGTTGATGGCCGAATGGGTACGCAACGTCCCCATGGCCGGGCCGGCACCGGACAGGACGTGGCGGGCCTCGTCGCCTTTCTGGCGAGCGAGGATGCCGCCTATGTCACGGGGCAGACGATCGACGTCGACGGCGGCCCGATCACGCCGTGAGCGGGGCGATGGCGGCCACCTGCCGGGGCGCCGGCCGTTTCTGCCCTCAACGACCTGTGTGTTGGCCGATCTTCCGAACTGGACGATCGTTGTCGCCGCGTCAATCGGTGCTCGCCCGATCGGTTACGCGAACAGGCTTGCGGCATCCCGGACCCCGGTCAGGTGCGTCCTGAGAAGCGCCGCTGCGCGCTCGGCGTCGCGGTCGTTGAGGGCGCTTGAGATCGATCGATGTTCCGTCCAGTAGACGCGCCATTTTTGCAAGGTGAACGTGTTTCCCTTGAGCTTCATCCAGGCGGTCTCCGCTCGCACCGCCGAGATCCGGCGGCCCAGGTCGCCGAAGAAGCGATTGCCAGTCGCCACGAAGAGACATTCGTGGAAGAGGCGGTCGGCCAGTTCGGCCTCCTCCGGCCGGCCGGCGTCGCGGCTGTGCTCCACGATGTCCACCAGCCGGGCGAGTTGCATCTCGGTCGCATTGAGGACGACAAGATTTGCCAGCCCGGGCTCGACCGTGGCCCGGAACTCCATGAGCTCGCGCGGCGAGAGCGGCAGGGTGTGGATGTCGGGCGTCTCGGACGTGCCGATCGCGGCGTTTCCATGTGAGACGAACGTGCCGCGACCCACATACCTGGACAGGTGACCGTCCCGGTTCAGGTCGCGCAGCACCTCACGGACCGTGGACCGCGACAGGCCGCTGGCGGATGCGATGTGGCGCTCGTTGGGCAGGCGGTCGCCTGGCCGGAGCGTGCCGTCGGTCAGCGCCGTCCTCAGTCGACGGAGAAGTTCAGCCCGGCTCACGGAACTTTGCAGAAACGGCAAAGGCCGCTCCTGGCCGTCCCCGTCGAGGTCAATCTCATCCATACCAATCAGTCCATTTGCCGGAATTTCGACCATCTCTGCCGAAATACGGCCTGATTCCCAGCTTTACACCGTTAGCAATCGGTATACCATGCACTCCAAAGTACGATTTCGACCGCCTGATATCCCGAGGGAGCGATCATGATGTCTCGATCGATGGATGGAAAAAGCGCGCCGACGCGGCGGACCGTTCTGGCGTCCGGTCTTGCGCTCGGCGCGACCCTTGGCATGCCGGCGATCGTCAGGGCGGCCGACCAGGAGATCGTCTTCGCGACCTGGGGCGGGTCCTGGGCAGAGGCCATGCAGAAGGCGTGGTTCGATCCCTTCCAGAAGAAGACCGGCATCGCGGTGAAAACCGTCAGCGGCAACACCTATGGCAAGATCGAAGCCATGGTCAAAGCCGGCCGGACCGAATGGGACGTGGTCGAAACCCTGCCGGACTTTCAATGGATCGGGGCCGAGAAGGGGTTGCTGGCGCCGATCGATTTCTCGGTCGTGAACAAGAGCCTGATCATGCCCGGAGCCGATATGGTCACGCCATATTCGGTGCCGCAGGTCCTGTTCTCGGAAGTGTTGACCTACAACACGAAGTTCAAACCGCCGCCGCAGGGCTGGGCGGACCTGTTCGACACGGCCAAGTTCCCTGGCATGCGGGCCCTCGATGGCGGCGACATCCAGGACGCCCTGGAAGGCGCCCTCCTGGCCGATGGTGTCGCGCCCTCGGCCCTCTATCCGCTCGACGTCGACCGTGCCTTGAAGAAGCTGTCGACGCTGCGCGACAACATCCAGTTCTTCGACACCAACGCACAGGGCGAGCAGTTCTTGATGGACGGACAGTGCACGCTCGGCATCCTGCCGGACGGCCGCGCCCTGAACGTGCGGGCCAACGGCGGCGCGGTCGACCTGCAATATAACGCCACCATCACCACCTGGTCGACGATGGTGATCCCGAAGGGCGCGCCGCATCTGGCGGCGGCGCAGCAGTTTCTGGCCTTTGCCCTGACGCCGGAAGCGCAAGCCGCCATCGCGCAGGCCTATACTTATGGTCCGGTCGTGCCCAAGGCCTTCGACTTGATCCCGCCGGAACGCGCAAAGATCCTGTCGGGCGGTCCGCAGATGCAGGGCAAGGCCGTCTTGCGGAACGAAAAGTGGTGGAGCGATAACCTTTCCGCCGCCAATGAGAAATTCAACGCCTGGAAGCTTGGATGACGGATGTCGCGGCCGGGTCGACCCGCCGCAGACGCTTCGGGTCGCGATGGAGGACCGTTTTCCTCGTGCTGCCGGGAGCCGCGGTTCTGGCCGCCCTGTTTCTCCTGCCGATCGCGCAGCTGATCGCCGGCAGTTTCAGCGACAGTGCCGGGGCGCTGGTCCACTATCGCC
The DNA here is from genome assembly GCA_965277635.1 of Lichenihabitans sp. Classification (GTDB taxonomy): domain Bacteria; phylum Pseudomonadota; class Alphaproteobacteria; order Rhizobiales; family Beijerinckiaceae; genus Lichenihabitans. Next base: position 5,581,679 of record CBDIDE010000002.1, on the reverse strand, counting down.
GCATCCTGGCGGTACCGGTCTATCTTCTCGTCCTGGGACGGACGGTCGCGATCAGCGCCATCACGGCGGCGATCTGCTTGGTGCTCGGCTTTCCGGTCGCCTATCGCCTGGTTCACGCCGGGCCGCGGGGCAAGGCCGCCATCCTGCTCTGCGTGTTCCTGTCGTTCTGGACCAACCTTCTCATTCGCGCCTTCAGCTGGATGGTGCTGCTCAACCCGAACGGGATCGTCAGCCACCTGCTCGGAGCGATAGGAATGGCCGGGGGCTCGGTGAAGCTCGTCTACAACCTGGCCGGCGTGCTGATCGGGCAGACCCAGATCCTGCTCCCCTACATGATCCTGCCCCTGGCGGCCGTGATGAGCCGCCTCGACAGCGCTTGCGTCAACGCGGCGCGAAGCCTCGGTGCGTCGCCGTTTCGGGCCTTCGTCACCGTCTACCTGCCGCTGGTGCGCACGGGCACGCTCGCCGGCTGCGTGCTGGTCTTCACCCTCAGCCTCGGCTCCTTCGTGGTGCCCGCGCTGCTCGGCGGCCCACGCGACATGTTCCTTGCGCAATTGATCGAATTCAACATCAACCAGACGCTCAATCTGGGCTTCGCGTCGGCGCTATCGACGGTGCTGCTCGCCACGACCCTGCTCCTCTACTGGATCGGCGACCGCTGGTTCGGGCTCGGGCAAGTGTGGGGCGGCCGTTGAGACGCGGGCGGCGCGGCGCTTTCGCGGTGTCGGCCGCGGCCGCCGTGGTCTGCATCTATCTGCTGGTGCCCTCGGTCGCGGTGCTGCCGCTTTCGGTCACCGCGACGAACTTCGTCGTGTTCCCGCCGCATGGCTTCTCGATGGGCTGGTATCAGGCGCTGTTCACCTCGCAGGTGTGGCGCAGCGCGCTGATCAGCAGCTTCAGCGTGGCGTCCCTGACCACGCTCGTGGCGACGCCGGTCGGCACCATGATGGCGCTAGGCCTGGCGAATTTCCACGGATGGCTGGCCCGGGCGTCGAATTTCATCGTCCTCCTGCCGATCATCGTGCCTACGATCGTCACGGCCGTAGCCCTGTACGGTGCCTTGGCGCCGCTCGGCCTCGTCGGTACCATTCCGGGATTGGCGCTGGCCCATACGGTGCTGGCCTTGCCGTTCGTGGTGATCAACGTCTCCGCCGTGCTGGCGAAGCTCGATCCTCGCATGATGCAGGCGGCGCGCAGCCTGGGCGCCGGGCCGCTGGCGGCGTTCCGCCTCGTCACGCTGCCCAATCTTCTGCCCGGCGTCGCGGCCGGCGCGCTGTTCGCCTTCCTGACGAGCTTCGACGACTTCGTCGTCGCCCTGTTCCTGGCCGGCGTCGGGGCCGTGACGCTGCCGGTGCAGATGTGGAGCGGCATCCGCTTCGAGATCAGTCCGGTGGTGGCGGCCGCCTCGACCGTGCTTCTGGCGACATCCTGCCTGCTGCTGGTGCTGCAGCGGCTGGTGAGAGGGAGATAGAGATGCAGAGGGAAACGCCGACGATTCCGGCTGCTGAATTCGCTCAGCGGCGGTCCAGTGCCGGCCGCGCGGCGACTGCCGAGGGCTTCGACGCCCTGCTCGTCTGCGCGCGGGGCGGCGGTACGGTCGACCGCTACGCCGATGTCATGTACCTGACCAACTTCTACACCTCTTTTCCCTACACGCCCGATCACGAGGGTGCCTGGTCGGGACGGGCGCATTCCTTCTTGGTGCTCCCCGTCACCGGCAAGCCGCGCCTCGTCGTCGACATGCCGCCCGGCGGGGTGCGTCTCGACGAGGGTGAGGTGACCTACACGGATTTCGTGATCGAGGGGACGGTCCAGGCGTTGCGCGACGCCGGGCTGGAGCGGTCCCGGGTCGGGATCGTGGGCGAGGATGTCCTGCCGCTCAGCTTCTACCGGAAGATCACGGCGGCGCTGCCCGCGACCGTCTTCGAACCCGCCGATCCCATCCTGACGGGCTTGCGCAAGATCAAATCCCCGGCCGAGGTCGCCATGCTGCGCCATGCCTCTGCGGTCGGCTCGCGCATGCTCGACAGAATGCTGGAGGCCGCCACGCCCGGCGCCAGCCATGGCGAGATCGTCGCGGCGGGCATGCAGGTCCTGCTGCCGGCCGGCGGCGCGCTTTACAATTCCTTCATGGCCTCGGGGCGGGGAGGCGAGAGGCCCAAGGCCGTGCGCCACGATTTTCCGACCTGGGGCAATCAGGAGCGGATCGAGAGCGGCGACTGGTTTCGGGCCGGCATCTCGGGCATGGTCGGCGGCTATATTTTCGACCTGTCGCGCTCCAAGGCGGTGGGTCCGGCCTCGAACCGGCAGGTGAGCCTGTTCGAGGCCGCGATCTCCTGCGTCGACGCCGGCATCGAGGCCATTCGGCCCGGCGCGACGGCGGGCGATCTCGCAGCGGCGGGGCTCGGCCGGCAGACGGCGCTGGGCTTCGAGGTCAAGGGCGTGTTTTCCGGCCTGGGTCACGGGATCGGGCTCGGATGGGACGCGCCCTGGTTGACCATCGGCGAGCCCACCCGCATCGAACCCGGCATGGTGCTCTGTTTCGAGCGCGGCATCAGCCAGGACGGTTTCGTCGGCGATTACGAGGACACGGTGCTGGTGACCGAAACCGGCGCCGAGCTACTGACGGACGCCGTGAAGCGGTCCTGGTAGCATGGCCCGCAGCGCCTCCATCGAGATCTGCGACCTCACCAAGCGATACGGGGCCACGACGGTCGTCGACAAGATTTCGCTGAGCGTCGCGCAAGGCGAGTTCGTGACGCTGCTCGGCCTGAGCGGTTCGGGAAAATCCACGACCCTGATGGCGGTGGCGGGCTTCGTGGATCCCGACGACGGGCGCATCGCGATCGCTGGCCGCGACGTGACCGACGTGCCTCCGGAGAAACGCGATCTCGGTGTGGTGTTCCAGAGCTATGCGCTGTTTCCCCATCTGAACGTCGCCGACAACATCGCGTTTCCGCTGCGGATGCGCCGGCATGGCGCCGCCCAGATCCGCTCCGAGGTCGGCCGCGTGCTCGACCTGGTGTCGTTGCAGGATCTGGGACAACGCCGGGTGAGCGAGCTGTCGGGCGGGCAGCAGCAGCGCGTGGCGCTGGCGCGCGCCCTGGTGTTCGCGCCGCAGGTTCTGCTGATGGACGAACCTCTGGGCGCGCTCGACCGGCAGCTCAGGGAGCAGCTTCAGGTCGAGATCAAGCGGCTGCACCGCCAGCTGGGTGTGACGGTGCTCTACGTCACGCACGACCAGGAGGAGGCGCTCTCGCTGTCGGACCGCATCGCGATCATGGCCGATGGCCGGGTTCAGCAGGTCGGCACGCCCGCGGACGTCTATATGCGGCCGGAGACGCGCTTCGTCGCCGGTTTCTTCGGCGAGTCGAACTTCCTGGCCGGCGTGGTGGAATGCGCAGGCGATGCGACGATCTTGCGCCCGGACGGCGTTCCGGACGTCCAGGTCCGGGCCGATTCGCGCGCACAGGTCCGCACGGGCAAGGCCGTCGCGATGATCCGGCCGGAAGCGATCGAGGTCGGCGGGGCTCCGGATCCTTCGGTCGAGAACCACCTGGCCGGCACCGTGGACTGGTGTGATTTCCTGGGCGCCAGCATCCGGCTGACGGTGCGCACGGGCGCTGGGCCCGTCACCGTGCGAACGAGCCGCCTCGCGTCGAACGTGGAATTGGCACCCGGATCGCCCGTCTGGCTCAACTGGCGCGCGCGGGAGACGACCGTCTTCGGATCATCCTGCGCGCTGCCGCCCGGAACCGCGGGTCCCGGCCTGCAGGCTTAGATCCGGTCGGCGCGCATTGGCATGAGCCTTGGCGTCGACGCGACGGTGCGAAGGCCTACAGGCCCAGCATCTTGCTGCGGACCTTGCGCAGGTGGTCGCGGATCGCCTCTGCGCCTCCGACGGCGTCGCGGGCGACCAGCAAGGCCGCGATCCGGCGATGGTCATCCTGATAACCTTGCCAGAGGGTCGCGGTCGTATGGCCCTGCTTGGTTTTCAGCCATGCCCATTCATGCCGAATCCCGATCACCGCCTCATAGACGCCGATGGCCAGCCTGTTGTGGGAGGCGGCCACGAGGCTGAGGTGAAATGAGCGGTCGCAGCGCTCCCATTGCTCGAGCCCGTCGGCGCCATCGCCCTGGTCCAGGCAATCGAGAATGAGCTTGAGGTCGCGTTCGCTCGCATTGAGCGCGATGGCCTCGGCGAGACCGGGCTCGAGCGCAATCCTGAAATCCAGCAGTTCGGCCGGGCTCGTATCGAGCAGCGTGAACGGCTCCGGCCGCGAACGCGCGGCGAGCGGCGCCTGGACGATGGTGCCGTGACCGACGCGCCTGACGATCTTGCCGGCCTTGCGAAGCTCGGCGAGGGCGCTGCGCACGACGCTTCGCGACGCGCCGAACTGTTCCGCCAATTCGCGCTCCGTGGCGATCCTGTCTCCTGGCCTGACCCGGCCTTGATCGATGTGCCGTTCGAGGAAAGCATAGACCTGGTCCGCCTGCTGGCGCGCCCGTACGCGCATGTTCCGCGAGGGACCGAGGGATGTGGCGCGGAGGCTTTCGGGCACGGACCCCTCGACGGTGGCTTCGGCGATTTTTTGCACCAATTCAGATACAGGACCGCCGGGGCATCCGCAATATGGCGTGCCGCAACAGCGAGGCAGGGTGAGCGACGCAAGCGCGAGCTTATGAAAATTTGTGCTTCCGAGCCGGTCTCTTCCGTGCCAATTTAAGGCCAATCGCAACCAGGGTCGCGGATCCGGACCACGGGAGGGATCGTGACAGCGGCACATGTGGCGGACATGCCGTCCAGAGATCTGGATGCCGCCGCGCCGGTTCGTCGGTCGTCGGCGGACCATCAGGCTGCCGTCGAGTGCCGTGGGCTGGTGAAGACCTATGGCCCGGTGAGAGCCCTGGACAACGTCGACCTGGCGATCCGGCCCAACGAGTTCTTCACGCTTCTCGGGCCTTCGGGATGCGGGAAGACGACGCTGCTGCGCTCGATTGCCGGGTTCTCGACGCAGGACAGCGGCTCCATCTCGGTTCATGGCCAGAAGCTCGACGGGCTCCCGGCCTACCGTCGTCCGGTCAACACCGTCTTCCAGAGCTACGCCGTCTTCCCGCACATGTCGGTCGCGCGGAACATCGCTTTCGGCCTGGAGATGAGCGGCCATCCGAAGAACAAGGTCGCCGCCCGCGTCCGCGAGATGCTTGCGCTGGTTCGCCTCGAGGGCATGGAGGCTCGAATGCCGGCCCAGCTGTCCGGCGGACAGCAGCAGCGGGTGGCTTTTGCGCGGGCGCTCGCACCCGGACCGCGCGTGCTCCTCCTCGACGAACCCTTGTCCGCGCTCGACCAGAAGCTGCGGACCGGCATGCAGCTCGAATTGAAGCGGCTGCAGCGCGACGTCGGCATCACCTTCGTGTTCGTCACGCACGATCAGCATGAAGCGCTGACCATGTCGGATCGGATCGCCGTGATGAGCGGCGGTCGCATTCTCCAGATCGGCTCGCCCGAGGAGATCTACGAGCGCCCAGCGGCGCGCTTCGTGGCGGATTTCATCGGCGAGACGAACCTCGTCGAGGCCGAGAAGGTGGGTCCCGGACGCTACCGGATCGCCTCCGGGATCGAGTTGGACGCCGTGGATGGAGGCGCGATCGGACAGACCGTGACGCTCGTCATCAGGCCGGAGCGGACGGTGCTCGAGGGGCGGAACGGCGGCCTGCTGCCGGGCAGCGTGGACCAGGTGGTCTATGAGGGAACCGACACGACCTATCACGTCGTGCTTCAGCAAGGCGAGCGCGTCCGTGTCTGCGAGCAGAACCGCATGGGCGCAAGGCCGCGGTTCAGTCGCGGCGATGCCGTCAGCATCACGCTTCCCTCGGATGCGATCCGGGTGCTGAGCGCATGAGGCCGCAGGAGCAGCGCGTGTCCCTCCTGCTTCCGGCATTGCTGACGATCGGGCTGCTGTTCATCGTGCCGCTCGGCTTCATGGCCTTTGTTTCGACGCTGCAGCGCGGTGCCGATGGCGGAGTCGTCTGGACCCGGCATTCGATCGACGCCTATGTGCAGTTCCTGTTCGAGCGCGATCTCGCCGACAACCTCGTGATCAACACAGATTATATCCGCATCTTCCTGCGCTCGATCGGTCTGGCCGCGATCACGGCGGTCTCGACGCTGGTTCTCGCCGTTCCGACCGCGCTCTGGATGGCGTTTCAACCGCCGAGCCGCCGCACCCTCCTGCTGTTCATCGTCACCGTTCCGTTCTGGACCAATCTGCTGGTCCGGAACTATTCCTGGGTGCTGATGCTGCGCAACGGCGGCGTGATCGACTGGGTTCTGATCGGCCTGCACCTGCGGACCGAATCACTCGACCTTCTCTATACACCGCTCGCGACCGGTATCGGCCTCGTCTATTCGTTTCTCCCCTATATGATCCTGCCCATCTACGTCAGCATGGAGAAGATCGATCGGCGGTATATCGAGGCCGCCTTCGACCTTGGTGCCAATCGCATCCGGGTGATGCAGCGCATCATCCTGCCGCTCGCCATGCCGGGCATCACCGGCGGCCTGATCCTCGTCTTCGTGCCCTGCCTCGGCGCCTTCATAAGCCCTGAACTGCTCGGCGGTGCCAAATCGATGATGATCGGAAGCCTCATCCAGCAGCAGTTCGGACAGTCCCGCAACTGGCCGTTCGGTTCGGCTCTCGCCTTCGTGCTGCTCGGCCTGATCCTCATGGCCCTCTGGCTGCATGCGCTGCGCTATCGGCGCGCCGGGAAGCTCGCGTCGTGAGCGAGGCCAAAGGGCTTTGGCGTTTTCCGGGAGCGCGGCCGGCGGCCGTCCTGGTTCTGGCCTATCTCTATGTGCCGATCATCGTGCTCGTGGTGCTCTCCTTCAACGGCAACGATTCGGCATTGGCGCGCTGGGGCGGCTTCAGCACCCGCTGGTATGGCGTCGTCGCGGCGGACGCCGACATGCTTCGCTCGCTCCGGAACTCGCTGGTCGTGGCGACGGTCGCGACCACGGTCGGAACCACCATCGCGATCATGGCGGCGCTCGCGACCTCGAAGACGAGGTTCAGGGGCCAGGGCGCCGTGGAGGCGACGCTCGCGCTGCCGCTGATCGTTCCCGATATCGTCGCCGCGATCGCCATCCTTCTCCTGTTCGTGGCGGTCGGCATTCCGCTCGGTCTCGTCAGCCTCGTGCTGGCGCATTCGATCTTCGCGATCCCGATCTCCTACCTGCCCATCAGGGCGCGCCTGGAGGGCCTGGATCCTTCCCTCGCGGAGGCGGCATCCGACCTTTACGCGCCGCCCTGGGCGAGCTTCCGGCGGATCATCTTTCCGCTGATCTGGCCCGGGATCGTGTCCGGCGCGATGCTCGCCTTCATCGGCTCGCTGGGCGACGTGGTGGTGAGCTATTTCGTCTCCGGGCCGGGATCGACCACGCTGCCGGTCTACGTCTTCAGCATGGTCCGCATGGGAATCACACCGGCGGTCAACGCCATTTCGACCGTGCTCATCGCCGTGTCCGTCGCACTTCTGACGATGTCGTATCTGCTCGGCCGCCGCGTTCAGTAGCCGAGCCGCAAAGGAGGGAACCATGATGAGACGTCACGTTCTTGCAGGTCTTTTGGTCGTGGCCGCGGCCGTTGCGCCGCAAGGCCCCGCGCTGGCTCAGTCGAAGGAGCTCGTGCTCTTCAACTGGTCCAACTACATGCCGCCCGACCTCCTCAAACGCTTTGAAAAGGAGACCGGCATCGCCGTCACCCTCGACACCTATGACACCAACGAGTCGATGCTGGCGAAGATCCAGGCCGGCGGCAGCGGCTATGACGTCGCGGTGCCGTCCGGGCCGACGGTCCAGACCATGATCCGCGACGGCCTCGTCTTGAAGATCGACGCTAATGCGATGCCGAACTTCAAGAACGTCCGCGCCCCCTTCGACAAGCCTGACTTCGATCCGCAACGGGCCTATTCGGCGCCCTACATGTGGGGAACGACGGCCATCGCCTACGACACGGCGAAGGTCCCGGGCGGCAAGATCGACAACAGCTGGAAGGAGCTCTTCGAGCCGCGGCCGGAATTCGTCGGCAAGATCGGCATGCTGAAGGACGAAGGCGAGGTCATCGGGGCGGCGGCTTATTACCTCGGCTACGACTATTGTACCGCGGACCCCAAGGAAGGACAGAAGATCCTCGAACTGCTCGAAAAGCAGAAGCCGGCCGTCAAGGTCTACAACGCGGAGGGAACCGTCGATCGGGTCGCCAGCGGCGAGGTAGCGATGGAACTGATGTGGAACGGATCTTTCCACCGCGCGCACAAGAAGCTTCCGACCGTCGCCTATGTGTTCCCGAAGGAAGGCGTCAACCTGTGGGGCGACAATTTCGTCGTGCCGAAGGGGGCCAGGAACATCGAGAACGCGAAGACCTTCATCAACTGGATGCTCGATCCCAAGAACGCCGCCGAAGCCACGAATTTCACGGGCTACAACAACACCATCACCGGATCGGAACAATTCCTCGATGCCAGCCTGCGGGACGATCCGGCCGTGAACGTGTCCAAGGAAACGATGGCGCTGTTCCGGCCGATCAAGGAATGCTCCAAGGCCGCCCTCGACCTGCGCGACAAGATCTGGACGCGGCTTCTGCGCTGAGGCGGGATCGCGCGGCCTGCGTTGCAAACCGGGGAAAGCACCATGCGAAACATGACGGACGCCGTGAAGCCGATCCGCTTCGATGCCGACGCCGAGCCCGATCCTTCGTCGCCGACGACGACGAAGCAATGGTACAGCGATCCGACCGGCGGCTTCAAAAGCGGCTTCTGGGCCAGTCGGCCCGGCCGGTCTGAGATCCACTATCAGAAGGACGAACTCTGCGTCATTCTCGAGGGCGTGGTGCGGCTGATCGACGAGGCCGGCCATGCCGAGACCTACCGGCGCGGCGATACGTTTCTCATTCCGAACGGCTTCAAGGGCGTTTGGGAGACGGTCGAGCCGACCCGCAAATTCTACGCCATCCATAAGACGGCAAAGGACTGAGGCACCCGACCGGCACGCCGCGCATCGCCGCTCGGCTCATCTCTGCGCGCGAGCGCGCCGGCAAGAGGCAACGATGACGACCTACATCGACAGCTATTACGCGCGAACGCTCAAAGAAAAGCGAACCTATCCGGCTCTCGATGGCGAGCTCGATGTCGAAACGGTCGTGATCGGCGGCGGTCTCGCCGGTTGCGCCACGGCGCTCGATCTTGTGGAGCGAGGCCACAAGATTGCGCTGATCGAAGGCCGGCGGATCGGCTGGGGCGCCTCGGGCCGCAACGGCGGCTTCGCGTCCGAAGCCTTTCCGGGCGGCTATATGGCGCTTGCCGAGCATGTCGGCCTGGAGAGGGCTCGCGCGTTCCAGGGGATCGCGAGGGAAGGTCTCAAGCTGGTTCGCAAGCGTATCGCGGATTACGCCATCGACTGCGGTCCGCTGCAGGAGGGCGCGCTCCGTTGCAACATTGCCGGGCTGGGCGACGACCTCGTCCGGATCCGCGACGTCATGGCGAGGGATTTCGGTCTCGACTACGACCACTGGCCGAAGAATCGGGTCCGAGACGCGCTCTCGACGGAGCGATATTCCGACGCGCTGTTCATTCCGAGCACCTTCGCGGTTCATCCGTTGAACCTGACCTGCGGCATGGCGCGGGCCTGCGCAGAGAAGGGCGTCCATGTCTTCGAGAACACGTCCGCGGCGGGCCTGACCTCGGTCAAGGGACGCAAGCAGGTTCGAACGGCGACCGGACGCATCACGGCCGATCGGATCGTGATCACCTGCGGCGGCTACATTGATGGCCTGCAATCCTCGGTGTCGGGCGGCACGATCCCGATCGCCACCTTCGTCATGGCCACCAAGCCGCTCGGAGACCATCTGAAGGACGCCATCCGGGTTCCCTATGCGATCTTCGACAATCAGGTCGGCGTCAACTATTACCGGCCGCTCGCCGATACGCGCATCCTCTGGGGCGGGCGGGTCCTGGCCTGGGAGCCGCGTCCCGCGCGCATCGCCAAGATCCTCAAGCGGGACATGGTGCGGTTCTATCCGGCGCTCCGCGACGTCGAGGTCGATGTCGCCTGGGGCGGCCTGATGCCGTTCACCCGCCACAAGCTGCCGGTGATCGGCCAGATCGAACCCGACGTCTGGTATGCGACTGGATTCGGCGGCCTGGGGGTCACGCTCACCACGGCGCTCGGCCGCCTCATCGCACGGGCCATCGTCGACGACGACGAGACATGGCGACTCTTCGAAGCCTTCGGCTTGCCCTATGCGGGCGGCAAACTGGGAAAAGTACCGGCGCAGATCGTCTACTGGACGCATCAGCTGAAGGCGGCCGTCGGTCGCTCGAGCCCTCATTAGGGCGTGGTCAGACCAGACCAGGAGCGTGGTCGGCGTTGGGCCATCGACGGAGATGTCGTCAACCCCGGGACGCGATATCGGGGCGGCAAACTCTCGAAAGAGCTGATAAACGCGACCCGTACTCAAAGGCGCGCCGTGACGCCGAGCGACGAGGCTGCGGTCTCGATGCCGATGACCGTGTCGTGCGTGAGCACGATCCCGTCCCGCTCATAGGCCGTTTCGAAATCGCCTTCGATCTCCCCGGGAACGAGAAGGCGATCCGTCGTCGGCCCGCGACGTGATCCATGCACTTCGGCCAGGATGCTATCGACCCTGCGCTTGACCTCGCCGATATCCGCGAAGGCCGCAATATCGATCGCCATGAAGAAGTGTCCGTCTCTTCCGACCCTCGCGCCGTCGACCATGTTGCCGGACTCCGTGCCATAGGCCGCGCCCGACAGGAGGGACGACAGCATTCCGACCGCCATGCCGAGTCCAATTCCCTTGTGGCCGCCGATCGGCTGGATCAGCCCTTCAAGCGCGGCGGCTGCGTCGGTCGTCGGCCGGCCGTCCTTGTCGAAGGCCCAGCCTTCGGGAATGGGGCTTCCCTTCTGGTGATAGATGCGGATCTTGCCGTGGGCCGTGGCGCCGAACGCGAAATCGAGAACGAATGGTTTCGATCGGTGGGCCGGGAAGGCGACCGACAGCGGGTTGATGCCGACGATCTTCTCGGCGCCTCCCCAGGGTGCCATGGTGGGTAGGGCATTGGTGCCCGCAAGGCCGACCATGTCGGCGCGTGCCGCCATCAGCGTGTACCAGTCCATAGCGCCGCAATGGTTGGATCCTCGGACTGCCGCGAAGGCGAGGCCGTGTTCCCGGGCGCGTTCGATGGCGGCTTTCATCGCGAAGGTGCCGGCGATCTGACCCATGCCGTTGTCGGCGTCGACGACGATCGCGGCGCCGCGGCCACCGACGATACGCGGGCGACCGCGCGGGTTCACGCCATCCCTGGTCAGCTTCTTCACGTAGTCGGGCACGCGCAAGGTGCCGTGCGAGTGGACGCCGCGCAGGTCGGCATGGACCAGCGTTTCGGCCAGAAGGCCGGCGTCTTCGCGGCTCATGTCGCAGGCCGCGAAGATGTCGGTCACGACGCGTCGGAGATCGTCGGCGAGGACGTGACGATCGGTTTCGCTTTGCGGATAGATGGCCATGGCGGCAGATCCGGTTACAGGCGGTAGAAATCGATCGCGACGTCGCGATAGAGCTTGCAGAGGTCGGCGTCCGAGGTGCCCGCGGTCACCTGGTCGACAGTCTCGACCCACCGCCTGTAGCGCGTCGCGAGCTCGGAGACGGGCCAATCGCCGCCGAACATCACCCGGCCAAAGCCGAAGCAGTCGATTGCATGGGCGACGTAGGGCGCGACCTGATCATAGGTCCAGAGCGCGTGGTCGGCTTCGGTGACGACGCCGGATATCTTGCAGACCACGTTGGGCTCGGCCGCCAGTTCGCGTATCTGCGTTTGCCAGGGTTCCCGCAGCCCGACCCTGATGCCGGGTTTGGCGATGTGGTCGACCACGAACCGGACCTCCGGGCAGCGGCGGACGAGTGCGGTCGCCTCCGCGAGCTGGCCATGCCGCAGGCACAGGTCGAACGGCAGATCGTAGCGCGCGAGCAGTCGCACGGCTTCGACGAACGGCTCCCGCAAGGCCCAGCCCGGCTCCTCGTCGTGGCGCTCCAGAAGCCGGCGGACGCCGCGGGCATGGGGAAGTTGCGCAAAGGCGGCGACATCGGCCTCTACCGCCGCCGGTCCACCTTCGAGCGGCATGGAGGCGACGATCCCCCGGAGACGGGGGTCGTTCCTGCAATGAGCCTCGACCCAGCGCGCCTCGTCGAGATGGCGGCCGGGCGCCGCATCGACCTCGACGAAGACCAGGCCCTCGACGGCGACACCCTCGATCGATCGCGCGAAGTCCGTCAGGCCGTGCGGCGCGTTCAGCGTCGGGACGCCCTCCATCCAGGGAAACGCCATGACGCTCGGGTCATAGAGATGGACGTGGGCGTCGATGATGGGGAAGCTTGGCACGGCATCTCTCCCTCGAGTCAACGTTGGGTGGCGATCCGGTCGCGGCGGCGGGCGGCCGTCACCGAGAGACCGACCGCCGCCACCAGCATCAGTCCGTTGAACAATGGCTCGACGAAAAAGGGCGCGCCGAGCTGGCTGAGGCCGGCCACCGTGACGGCGAGGACCGCGACCGCGATGAGGGTCCCGAGCACGTTGGTGCGCCCCGGCTTCACCGCGGTTGCGCCGAGCAGTGCGCCGGTGAAGGCGGGCAGAAGGAACTCCTGGCCAACCGTGCTCTGTCCGACCTGCAGGTTCGCCTGGAGCACGAGACCCGCGAAGGTGGCGATCAGTCCGGACATCACGAAGGCGATCGTGACGTAGCGCTCGGCCGAAATGCCGTTGAGCCCGGCCGCGCGCGGATTTTCCCCCAGCACGTAGAGGAAGCGTCCGAACGGCAGATATTGAAAGGTGAGCCAGAGCGCGAGCGCGAGTACCACGACATAGATCGCCGCCAGCGGGATGCCTGTGCCGGAAAGACGGCCGCCGAGTGCGATGAAGGACGGCGACATCGCGCCGACGACCTGTCTTCCTTCGGAATACCATTGCAGCGCGCCGAGCAGCGCCGAACCGGTCCCGAGCGTCGCGATGAAGGAGTTGATGCCGATCCGGGTGACGAGGAGGCCGTTAATTACCCCGACGACAATCCCCATCGCCAGGATCATCGCGCAAGCCGTCCACCAGGGCAGGTGCTGCTGCGTCTGCAGCCCGATCGCGAGCATCTGCGACATGCCGATCAGCGAGGCGACCGAGAGGTCGAAATGGTTGGCCGTCATGGGCACCATCACGGCCAGCGCCGCCATCGCGTATATCGACCGGGTATTGGCGAGAGACGTGAAGGTGAAGACCGTCGGGAAGGTGTTGGGCGCCAGGACCGAGAATGCGACGAGCAGCAGCCCGAGCAGGAGCAGAAGGCCCCAAGTCGAGACGAGCCTCACCAGCGGGGCGGTGGTCACAAGACGGCTCCGGTCGCCAATGCGGTGAGCTGGCCCGCGGAAACGCCAGCCGCGGAGAGTTCGGCGCTGGGCCGGCCCCTGTCGAATACGAGGATGCGGTCGCTGAGGCCCGCGACTTCCTCGAAGTCGGAGGAGACCAGAACGATGCTGAGCCCCTTCTCGAGCGCCCGTTCGATCAGGCGGTAGATCTCGGCCTTGGCGCCGACGTCCACACCGATCGTGGGCTCCTCCAGGATCAGGACCTTGCGGCCGATCGACAGAAAGCGGGCCAGCGCCACCTTCTGTTGGTTGCCGCCCGACAGCAACGCGATGGTGCGCTCAGGGTCGGGCGGGCGGACATCATGGAAGCGGAGCGCCTCGGCGGCCCTCGCGGTCTCCCGCGACGTGCCGACGACGGAAAGGCCCGCCGTCAGGGGATTGATGTACAGGTTCTCGCGCAGCGACAGCCCCATGCACAGACCCTCCTCGATGCGCTTGCTCGAGACGAGGGCGATCCCGGCCGCGAGCGCATCGCCCGGATCGCGGAGGTGGAGCTCGGCGCCGTCGAGGGCGATGCCGCCGCCGCGCATCGGGATGTCGCCGGCGATCATCCGGCCGACGACGTCATGCCCGGCCCCACGCAGTCCGACGAGGGCGAGGACTTCGCCGGAGCGGACCGTGAAGGAGCACGGCCCGACGTGGACGGAACGGAGGTCGGCGGCGGCGAGCCGCACGGCGCCCATCCGCCGGTCCCGCGCGCCGAACATCGCATCCATCTGGCGCCCGAGGATATGGCCCATCAGCTCGCGCGGAGTCGTATCCCGGATCGCCACGGTTGCGCGCACCCGACCATCGCGAAGCACGGTCGCGCGGTCGGCAAAGCGGAACACCTCGTCGAGGCGATGTGTGACGTAGACGATGCCGAGACCGCGCCCCTTCAGGCGGGCCAGCACGTCGTGCAGCTTCGCGACATCGTCCTCCGGCAACGTGGCGGTCGGCTCATCGAGCACAAGGATGCGGGCATCGATGGCAAGCGCACGGGCGATCGCTACCATCGACTTCTCGGCGGCGGTCAGCCGCCCGACGAGTTCGGTGGGATCGATCGCGCAGCCCATCGCCGCGAGAGCGTCCGTGGCCCGGCTCACGCTACGGGTCCAGTCGATTAGCCCCCAACGTCGCGCGAAACCGATGCCGATCGCGATATTCTCGGCCACGCTCGCGGTGAGCACGAGGCCGAGATCCTGGTGGACGAAGGCAAGGGCGGGAGGGGCGACGCCCGTCCTCCGAGCGGCGGCGAGACCGTGGATCTTGCCAGCATCCGCCGTGTGGATGCCCGCGAGGATCTTGATCAGGGTGGACTTGCCCGCGCCGTTCTCCCCGAGGAGCGCATGGATCTCCCCCGAGCGAACGTCCAAGGACACGCCCTGGAGCGCGCGCGTTCCTCCGAAACGCTTGTCCAGGCCAACGATGCGCAGCAGCGGGGCGGAGCCGCTCCCGAAATCGGATCCGCGATCCTGATCGCGGCTCGCCTGCACCGGAGGGCGGCTCAGGGGTTCACGCCCCAGATCTTGAGGTAGTGCTTCTTGTAGCCGTTGGTCGGATTGAACTGGTTCTTGTCGCCGCCCTCGGCGTTCACGTTGTCGGGCGTGACCAGATAGGGCGCCTGCACGAAGGTGCTGGGCGGCACCTTGTTAAGCGCGCGGTTCATCTCGTCGATAGCCTGGTAGGCCTGCTCTTCCACGGGCTCGGATACCGTCACGGTCTGGTACTGTCCGTTGCGGATACGATCATAGGCCGACCGCTGCCCGTCCGCGCCGATCAGCTTCACTTGCTTGGGGTCTACGCCGGCGCTGCGCAGGGCCGGCACCTGGAAATCGAGCGTATAGTCGGCGACGGCCGTGATGTAGAGCGGCATGCCATAGCGCTGCACCCAGGATAGCACGAGCTGGGGCTGGCGTTGAGCCACTTCGGCGATCGGCGTGCTCGAATATTCCAGCACCTTGCAGCCGGGGCACTGCTTGAGCCGCGCCTCGACGGCGCGGGACTTCGTCTCCGCGATGGCGAATTCGTTATGGCTCGTGACAACCACATTGGCCTTGCCATTCGAATCCGCGATCACCCAATCGGCCTGCGCCTTGCCGATCTCGCGCGGGTCCTCTTGGATGTTGGTGAACAGGCCGAGGTCCGCATTCGGCCCGGGCAACGCCGCCGCGTGGATGCCGACGATCGGGATGCCGCGCGCCGCGGCCTCCTTGAACGAATCCTGCAGGCTCTTCGCATCGGCCGACGTGATGATGCCATCGACCTTGAGCGCGATCGCCTGGCCGAAAGCGTTGATCCACCCGGTCGGCGTGGCCTTGCCGTCGATCACGCTCGCCTTCCAGCCGATCTTCTTCGCGGCCTCCACGATGGCCAGCCCCCAGGCATGGTTGGCGTCGTTGCTCTCGTCGTTGGAGACGAACACGATGGTCTTGCCGGGCATCGGCTTCGGCGCGCTGTCGGGACCGCGCCATTGGCTCTGCGGACCGGCATAGATCACCAGGTCTTTCTTTGCTTCCGCCACGATGTCATCGGCCAGAGCGGAACCGATAGTGCCGGTCAGAAGCACGGCCACGGCCAGTCCAAGCGCTTTCATCCCACCCTCCCGTTGCGACGCGCCATCGTTTTACTGCGGCGCGACCGGGCCTCATCAAACGGGATTTTGCATCAAAG
Source organism: Lichenihabitans sp. (assembly GCA_965277635.1). Classification (GTDB taxonomy): domain Bacteria; phylum Pseudomonadota; class Alphaproteobacteria; order Rhizobiales; family Beijerinckiaceae; genus Lichenihabitans. The sequence goes on along the minus strand of CBDIDE010000002.1, from coordinate 5,565,546 downwards.
GTCAACTGGTCTTACAGGTTACATCCGCGATCGACGCGGCTCGAACGGTTGAAATCTCAAGCTTGCGCCACATCTGGTCTGATGGGAGGATCACGTGTCGTTTACGTTGCAAGGTCGGCGAGCTCTGATCATCGGTGCGGCCGGCGGGATCGGGGAAGCGACCGCCATGGTGATGGCCGACCTCGGAGCCGATCTGATCCTGGTCGACCGCACCGCTCCCGACGCGGTCGTCGGCCGCATCGTCGCCGCGGGCGGATCAGCCATGGCATTCGGCGGCGACGTGACGGATGTGGCCTGCCAAAGTGCGATCCTGAAGGCGGCGGGGCCGCTCGACATCCTGATCTATCTCGCCGCGCTCTGTCCCTGGGACGACTGGATGGACCCCGACTGGGACGCGGTGTTCGACGACGTCATGGCGGTCAACCTCAAGGCGCCGCTGCAGATTGCGCGCGCCGTGATGCCGGGCATGGCGGCACGAGGCTGGGGCCGGATCGTCCTTGTCGGCTCCGTCGCAGGCCGCATTGGCGGCCTCATCGCCGGCCCTCATTACGTCGCCTCCAAAGGCGGCCTTCATGCGCTCGTCAAATGGCTCGCACAGCGAGGCGGCCCGCAGAACGTGCTCGTGAACGGCGTCGCGCCCGCCTCGACCGAGACTGCGATGATCGCCGGGCAACCCATCGATCTCACCCGGATCCCTCTGCGCCGCAAATCCCAGCCCGGCGAAATCGCGTGGCCGATCGCGTTCCTTTGTTCCCCAGCCGCAAGCTACATCTGCGGAACGGTCCTGGACGTGAACGGCGGGGTGGCCATGACGTGAGTGGGATTGCGGGTATTCGGTTCCGTCTGATTTCTTCGGGTGCGTCTTATCACTCGACGTCGACGACCGCCGGCTGCACGGCTTTCCAATAGTTCCGGTAGACACCCTTCAAATGCGTATCCATCGCGGCCTCTGCCGCCACGGCATCACGCTGCAGGATGGCATCGTGGATGGCCTTGTGCTCGAGGTAGACCGCCCGGCGGGTGGCGCCCGCCCGGGCCGAAACGATGCGTTGTTCGGCGAGCCACTCGTTGAGCGCGTGGTTCAGCGACGTGAAGATCGGGTTATGGCTGATCATCGCCAGCGTGTAGTGGAACATCAGGTCGGTCTGCTCGAACGTCTTCTGGTCGGGGGCACGGCCATTGGCCTCGAGAGCTTCCGTTAGTTTGGCAAGGTCGTCGGCACTCGCATGCAGCGCTACATCGCGCGCAAGACCGATCTCGAGCAGCGCGCGGGCATGCTGCAAATGGTGCACTCCGTCGGGCCGGCTGAGCAGGTGCCGGGCGGCGCCCGAGAGATCGCTCACCAGGGTTTGTGGGGTTGGCCGCGCGATGCGGGCGGCCGCACCCGGCCGTGCGCTCAAAAGCCCTTTGCGTTGCAGCGTGAACAAAGCCTCGCGAACCGTGGAGCGCCCGACGCCAAAACGCTCCATGAGCTCGCGTTCGGATGGGATCTTGTCACCCTCGGCGAGCCGGCCGGAGAAGATGAGCAGTTCGACGTGCTCGGCGATCTCCTCGAAGCGCTTACGCGGCGCGTTCCTCTCGGTCATGCAATCCTTCCACGCGGCACCGCCTACACCCTTGACCTGTCAGACCAGATGGTGCTTCAATCGAGGCAATGATACAAATCAGCGCTTGGTACGCAAGCGTGCGAGGGAGCGTCCATGAAAGGATCTCATGGAGGGATGATCCGGCTTTCCCGGCGCACCGGACAGAGGGTGATGCGAAACCGCCCCTGCGAACGGATGTCCGGTTTCGGGATCATTCGTTCGAGCTGTCAGACCAAGTGCATCCTCATGGGGCGTCCTCTGCGATGAGCGCGACCGCGCCTCTCCTGTCCCCGGACATGGCCGCCTTTCGCGACCTGATGGTGGTGGGACCGATCAACCCGGCTGCAGTGCCGATCGAGACGGCGCGGCATGCGGCGCGCGCGCTGCGGCTGCCCTGGAACGCGGGGGGGCCGGTCATGGCCGAGACCCGCGAGGGTACGGTCGCGGGCTTGCGGTGTCGGCTGCATGTGCCGGTTCGCGGGGACGCGCCACAGCCGTTCACGGTCTATCTGCACGGTGGCGGCTGGACGCTGCTCGACATCGATACGCATGACGACCTCGCGAGGCGTATCGCGGCGGCAAGCACCAAGCCCGTCCTCCTCGTCGACTACCCGCGGGCACCGGAACACGCCTTTCCGGGTGCATTGAGGAAGCTGCATACCCTGGTCGCGGCGCTCGGGACGGCGGAACTCGCCACCGGTCTGGCCTCGACCGCCATCGTGCTGTCCGGCGATTCTGCCGGCGCCAATCTCGCGCTCGCGTTGGGTTTGCTGCTGCGCGACGAAGGCGGTGTGCGGCCGAACGGTCTCGCGCTTCTCTATGGCTCCTTCACGCCAGCCCTCGACACCCCGTCCCACCTCGCCTATGGGACCGGAACCCTGCCGCTTACGACCGCGCGCATGCAATGGTTCTGGGACAACTACGTCCCGGACCGTGCGCGTCGCCGGAATCCGCTGGCCGCCCCGGCCCGGGGTGACCTTTCCGGCCTCCCAGCCGTCTTCCTCTGCGTCGCCCAGCACGACGTCCTCTACGACGAAAATTTCGAGATCGCGGCGCGGCTGGGCGCTGCCGGGGTCGATGTCACGTTGCGAACCTATCCGGGAACGATCCATGGCTTCGCCGAGGCCGCGGGCGCCGTCGGTTCTCCGATGGCGCAACGTGCACTCACCGATCTCGGCCATTTCATCGCCAAGCAACTCCAAACCGAAGGAATGGGTGAGGAGGCCTACGCATGAATCCCCTCGACAAACGTCCACTCGGCAAGAGCGGCCTCGACGTCACGCAGCTCGGCTTCGGCGGCGCGCCGTTGGGCGATTTCTACGCCCGTCTGCCGGAATCCCAGGCCATCGCCACCGTTGACGCGGCCTACGCGGCCGGCGTGCGGCTGTTCGACACGTCGCCGCTCTACGGTCATGGGTTGTCGGAGCATCGGTTCGGTCATGTGCTCCGCCAGACCCCGCGCGATTTCGTGCTCTCGACCAAAGTCGGTCGCTGGCTGAAGCCGCGCCCCGAAGCCGAGATCGACCGCGGCTGGTTCAAGGGTGGCCTGAACTTCGAGGCGGTGGTCGACTATAGCTATGACGGCACGATGCGCTCCATCGAGGGAAGCCTCCAGCGCCTCGGTCTCAATGCGGTCGATGTGCTGTTGATCCACGACGTCGACGTCTGGACGCACGGGGCCGAGGGCTACGAGAGGCATTTCCGCACTGCCATGGCGGGCGCCTACAAGGCGCTCGACGCCCTGCGGGCGGCGGGGACAATCCGCGCGGTCGGCATCGGGGTGAACGAGATCGAGCCCTGCCTGCGGTTCGCCCGCGAGGGCGATTTCGATTGTTTCCTCCTGGCCGGCAGATACACGCTGCTGGAGCACGCCGCCCTCGACCAGCTGCTGCCCGTCTGTGTCCAGAAGGACATCAGCATCATGCTGGGCGGACCCTACAATTCCGGCATCCTGGCCACCGGCGCGATCCCGGACGCGAAATACAACTACTTTCCGGCCCCACCCGAGATTATGGCGCGAGTCGCCAAGATCGAAGCCGTCTGCCAGCGCCATAGCGTGCCGATCGCCGCCGCCGCGCTGCAGTTCCCGCTCGGGCACCCCTCCGTGTCCTCGATGATCCCCGGCGCCGTGAAGCCGCAGGAAGTCGCGCGCAACGTTGCGCTGATCGAGACCTACATTCCGGCCGATCTCTGGGCCGAACTGAAAGCCGAAGCGCTGATGCCCGCGCACGCGCCGGTGCCGGCATGAGCGATCGCCCAGCCACGCCGCGGCTCGCGCTCAGCGGCATCGCCAAGAGCTTCGGCGGCATCCACGCCCTCAAGAGCATCAGTTTCGACATCGCGCCCGCGAAGATCCACGCCTTGCTCGGGGAGAACGGGGCCGGCAAATCGACGCTCGTCAAGATCGTCTCTGGCCTGCAGACGGCCGATGCCGGCGAGATCCGGCTCGATGGCGAGCTCATCCGCTTCAAAACACCCATGGAGGCCCGCAAGGCGGGCATCGTTGCGGTCTACCAGGACCCGAAGCTGTTCCCGCACCTCGACGTGGCCGAGAACATCTTCATGGGCGTGCAGCCGCTCGACCGCCTCGGTACCATCGACAATCGTCGCATGTACGAGCGGGCGCGCGCGCTCCTCGCCGACCTTGATGCCGACCTCGACCCGACCGCCATGGTGGCCGGGCTCTCGATCGGCGAGGTGCAGTTCGTCGAGTTTGCCCGCGCCATGGCGGAAGGCGTCGATCGCCTGCTGTTCCTTGATGAGCCGACGGCGGCGCTCACCCCGTCCGAGACCGAGCGCCTGTTCCGCGTCGTCCGTCGCTTGCGCGACAAGGGCACGTCGATCGTCTTCATCTCCCATCGGCTGGAGGAACTCGAGGGGCTGGTCGACACCGTAACGGTTCTGCGCGATGGGGCGCATGTCGCGACGCGGCCCGCCGCCGCGCTCGACGAGACGGCCGTGGTCAAGCTGATGGTCGGCCGGTCGCTCGACCAGCTCTATCCCGGAGAATTGGATCGTCCCGCTTCCGAATCACTCGCCGCGCCGCGGGGTCCCGAACGCCTGCGGGTCGAGAAGCTCGGCCTCCGCGGCACCTTCGACGGCATCTCGTTTTCGTTGCATGCGGGCGAGATCGTCACCATGGCCGGGCTGGTCGGCGCGGGGCGGAGCGAGATCGCTCAGACGATCTTCGGGCTGACGCCGCCCACGACCGGATCGGTGTTCCTCGACGGCGACGAGGTGCGGATCACGGGCCCGCGCCAGATGCTCGATCTCGGCTTGGCCTATCTCCCGGAGGATCGCGACGGCGAAGGCCTCATCCCCCGCCTGTCCATTCTGCGCAACATCGTGCTGCCCCTCATGGGACGGCTTGCCCGCTTCGGTGTCGTGGCGCCGCAGCGCGAGCGCGCCATCGCCAGAACGTTCGCAACGGACCTACAGATCAAAACTGGGAATCTGGAGCAGGCCGTGGCGACCCTCTCGGGCGGCAATCGCCAGAAGGTCGTCCTCGGCAAGTGGCTGGCCATGAATCCGGGGGTGCTGATCCTCGACGAGCCGACGCACGGCATCGACGTCGGCACCAAGGCCCAGGTGCATCGGATCGCGCGGGAGCTTGCCGACAAGGGTCTGGCGATCCTGCTGATCTCGTCCGACCTGCCAGAGGTCCTGCGCATGGGCGACCGCGTGATCGTCATCGCAGACGGTCGGATGACTGGAACATTCTCGCGCGCCGAGGCAACCCAGGAAAAGATCATGACGGCCGCGTCGCAGCGCGGCCGGAAGGCGGCCGCGTGAGCGTCCGCTTGTCCGCGCCGGCCGTGTCGAGCTCGTCGGCCCATTCCGGCGCGGCGCAGGTGAGACGCCGCCGGCGCATGCGGCTCATGCAGAATCGCGCGCTCGGGGTTGCGCTATTCCTTGTGCTCCTGTGTGCCTTCTTCGCGGCCCTGAACCCCAATTTCGCGAGCGTCGGCAACCTCAACACCATCGCGCTCAACGCCGCGATCCTGGTCGTTGTGGCCTGCGCGGAAGCCATGGTGGTCATTACCCGCAACTACGATCTGTCGGTCGGCTCCACGGTCGCGCTCGCCTCCTATGTCGGCCTCGACGTCGTCCGCATCTTTCCCCATGCCGGGCCGATCCTGATCCTCGTTCCGGTTGCGCTGGGTGCCCTCTGCGGCGTCGTCAACGGGGCGCTGGTGGCCTATGGCCGCCTCCCGTCCGTCGTCGCCACGCTCGGCACGATGTCGATCTTCCGGGGTCTCGCCTTCCTCTATGCCAACGGCGGGCAGATCAACGGCAAGGATCTGCCGGCCTGGGTTGCCGGAACCGCGACGAGCCATGTGTTCGGCCTCTCGGTCCTCATCCTCGTGGCCTGCGCGGTCGTGGCGCTCGCGAGCTTCATGTTGGGCAAGCTGCGGATCGGCCGGAAGATCTACGCCATCGGCTCGAATCCCGAGGCGGCGGTCTTCTATGGCCTCGACGCCCGCGCCGTGATCTTCAAGGCCTATGTCATGGCGGGGCTGCTCACCGGCCTCGCCGCCTACCTGTTCGCGGCACGGGCGAGCTGGATCGTGCCCTACCTCGCCCAGGGACTGGAACTGACGGCCCTCGCAGCCGTGGTGATCGGCGGCGTCAGCGTGCTCGGCGGCTCGGGAACCATGCTGGGTGCGGCGCTCGGCGCCGTGACGCTCGCAACGCTCGACAACGGGCTCGTGCTCCTCGGCGCGTCCGAGTTCACGCGGCAATTCATCCAGGGCGCCGCGATCGTGATCGCGGTCGTGATCGATGCGATCGTGCAGCGCCGCCTCCAGGACCTGCTCAAGACCATGCGCAGCCGGAGGCCGGCATGACGGCTGCCGCCGCGCCCCGCGCCTTCGTCTGGGAACTGACCCTCGGGGTGCTGATCCTGCTTGCCGCCATATGGGCGAGCCTGACCTCGCCGTTCTACTTGTCCTTCGACCAGATCACCTATTCGCTGCAACAGTCGGTGACAGTCGTCGGGCTCATCGCGCTCGGCCTGGTGGCCGTGGTGGTGGTCGGCGAGATCGATATCTCGCTGCCCGCCATCCTGGCGCTCGGCAACATCCTGTTCATGCATCTCGCCGTCGTGCACTGTCCGATCTGGCTCGCCGTGCCCGTGGTGCTCGTCGTCTGTGCGCTGGCAGGGCTCTTCAACGGCCTGCTGGTCGTCGCCTTTGGGCTTCCCTCGCTGGCCGTGACCCTCGGCGCCATGGGGGCCTACCGGGCGCTGGCGCTGCTGCTCGCCGGACAGGAAGGGTTCGCGGACTTTCCGGCCGACTATCTCTGGCTCGGGTCGTCCTCGGTCGCAGACGTATTGCCGGCTTCGTTGGTGCTGGTCGCGCTCGCGGCTCTGCTGTTCGGCTTCGTGATGCACGGCACCGTGCTCGGCCGCTGCTTTTTCGCTTGCGGCCTCAACGCGCGCGCCGCACGGCTCTCGGGGGTGCGCGTTCGGCTTGTGAAGACGACAGCCTTCGCGATCGGCGGCGTTATGGCGGGACTCGCCTCCCTCGTCTACATCGGCCAATTCCAGTCGGCGCGGGCCGACAATGCCAGCGACATCCTGCTGTTCGTCGTGACCGCGGTTGTTCTCGGCGGCGTGGACATCTTCGGGGGGCGCGGCAACGTCGTGGGTGTTCTGCTGTCGCTGCTGCTGCTCGGAACCCTTAAGAACGGCATGGGCCTCGCGAATATGGCGGGCTCGGTCCAGACCCTGGTGATCGGCGCGCTGCTCGTCGTGAGCGTCCTGATCGCCCAAGGCGGTTCATGGACAGGCGCCTTCACGCGCCTGCGGACAAGGGACGCCAGCAAACCCTGATCATCACGGGAGGACAACATGCACCACAAGGACATCCAGGATTTGGCCGTCGCCCTCGACAGGGGCGGCATCTCGCGCCGCGGGTGGCTGCGGGCGATGCTCGGCTCGGGGTTGTCGCTGCCGGTGATCGGCGGCCTTCTGGCCGACACGGGCGTGATGCTCGGGCGGGCCGACGCGGCAACGCCGCTGCGGGTCTTCAACGTGCCGAAATTCACCGGCTTCGTGTTCTTCGAGCTCGCCCGGGCCGGCGGTGAGCAGGCCTGCAAGGAATTGGGCGCGCAACAGACTTACGTTGGCACGACGACGGCCGACGTCGAAGGCCAGGTCTCGGTGCTGCAGAACATCGTGCCACAGAAGCCCGACGTCATCGTGCTGGCGGCGCTCGACCTCAACGCGCCTGTACCGACGCTGAAGCAGGCGCGCCAGCGCGGCGCCGTGGTCGTCACCTTCGATTCCGACGTCGCCGAGGCGGGCCGTGATCTCTTCATCAACATGGCGCCCTTCGAGGTGCAGGCCAGGGCGATGCTGGAATCCGCCCTGGCCAACGCGCCCGAAGGCGGCAAGGCGATCTGGATTGCCCCGACGCCGACGGTTGCCAACTTCATCTCACAGAAGAAGGCCCTCGATGCGCTGATCGCCAAAGACCCCAAATACCAGTCCATCCAGTTCATCGATACGCTTTACGCCAACGACGATCCCGACAAGAGCTATTCGGTCGGCACCTCGGCCATGCAGGCTCACCCCGACGTTAAGCTGTTCATTTCGGGTTCCGGCATCTCGACGCCCGCTATCAACAAGGCCATCCAGGACACCGGCAAGAGCGGCACGGTCTTCGCTACTGGCTTTGCCCTGCCGAGCACCATGAAGACCTATCTCGACAGCGGCACATGCAAACAATATGCGCTCTGGAGCCCTTACAAATTCGGCTACATGGCGACCTATTGCGGGATCCTGATCAAATCCGGCAAGTCGGCCAAGACCGCCGGAACCGAGATTGACATCCCCACGATCGGCAAGCGCACGATCGAGGACACCGGCATCGCGAACCTCAACTCCATGCTGTTCTTCACCAAGGGTCACGACGACTTCGATTCAGCGAGGCCGATGGGCTGATCGCCTTCGACAGGTTCGTTCTGACCCGGATCCAGAACGCGTCCGCTTCGAGCTCGGGACCGATCAGGCCCTGCAGGATGGCGGCGGCTTGCAGGTCCTCGGCCTCGCAGCGGGCCTCGAACTGAGCGCGCAGATCCTCCACCGGCCAGTAGACGACCGAATTGGCCGCATAGTCGAGCATCTGCCCGACCACCTCGCGACGGATGCGCGTGTCGGTCCCCGGCTTCACCTCGACGAGCGTCGGGATGCCGTCCTGGTCGAGAAAGAGGTGGTCGAGGGACCACCGGCCCGAGCCGCCCTCCTCCGACGCGACCGGCTGCTCGCGCGACACCGGAAGGAAGCGCCTCGGGGCCGCGGCATCGATCTGGTCGCCTGCCAACAGTTCGGGAAAGGATTCGAGCGGGCGCTGGAAATCCGCTTCTGATAACAACTTCGCTTGCGCCATGTTTGAACTTGCGGTGCGGGATGACGGAGCAGACGGTCGACGACGCATCCTCGATCAGCTCTACCCGAACAGCATTCGTAGATGGTCGTTGAGAAACCTGCCCTGCGGATCGAGCTTCCGCCGCAGTGCCCGGAACTCCTCGGCTTTGGGATAGAGACGCGTCACGTCGTCGGTGTCCAGGAAATGCAACTTGCCCCAGTGCGGCCGGGCCTTGTAGCGGCGCAAGATCGCGTCGACGTCCTCAAGATAGTTCCAGTAATCGATGCCGGGACCACCCGAGACCGAGAGCGTGATGCTGTCCTGACGATGGAACGGGCTCATCCAGGCCGGGTCGCCCGCTGTGAAACGGTACTCAATTGGATAAATGCAATTTGTGTGCTTCGTGAGCATAAGGTTGCGCACTTCGCACAGCGCAGCCTTGCTGTGCTCGATCGGAACTGCGTATTCGAGTTCGTGAAAATTTGGCACATACTCGATCGGATAAATTTCCGAGCTGTAGGCGATGCGCTCGAACGCTGCTTCCATTGGCAGCCTGTCCGTGATGTCCATCGTCTTCATCTCGCAGACATCAGCAGTCTTGCCGGTGCTCGAGGCGGCGGCGGTGTCGGGCAGGCAGTAGAGGTGACGGCTCTCTGGCGTCGGGCACCAGAAGAAGCCGAAATGCCGGTGCTGCGCCGCGAGCTCGTCATGACGCGCCAGGCATGACTCGAAATCGTCGCGCCACAGCCGCTCGTGGAGATTGTAGGCGTCGACCGCCTGCAGCGTGATCGCGGATATGACGCCGAGCGTGCCGAGAGATACTTGCGCCGCATGCAGCATCTGGGGGTCGCTGTCGTCGATCGTCAGGATGCTGCCGTCGGGCTCGACGAGCCGCATACAAACGATCTGCGACGCCATGTTGGCCAGCCGCGCGCCGGTACCATGCGTACCCGTGCAGAGCGCCCCGGCGATCGACTGGCTGTCGATGTCGCCCTGATTGACGAGCGAGAGGCCATTGTCCTTGAGACTCTGGCCGAGCGCGCCGATGCGGGTTCCCGCCGCCACCGTGACACGCTTTCTCTCGATATCGAGGTCGAGCACCCCGCTCATTCTGGAGAGCGACAGCAAGAGCCCGCTCGTGCCAACCACGGGGGTGAAGGAATGGCCTGAGCCGGCGCAGCGGACATCGAGTTCACGCTTATTCGCCGCCGCCACCATTTCGGACAGCGAGGCTTCGCTTTCCGGCGCGCCCTTGTAGCGGGGGATGCAGGACTGGTTGCCGACCCAGTTGCGCCACAAGCCGCCTTTCTCGAAGTTCATGCCGGGCTCCCGGGGTCAGATCGCCGTGAAGCAATTGTCGACGAAAAGATGAGCACCATTCACGAAGCTCGCTTCATCGCTGGCGAGGAACAGCGCGGCGCGAGCTACTTCCTCCGGTTCGCAGATTCGTCCCTGCTGCGCCGCGAGCGCCGCGTCCGAAACATCGACGCCGTACCGCCCAAGCTCGGCGATCTCCCGTTGCCCATGTGGCGTGCGCACGAATCCGGGACAGAGCGCATTGCAGCGGATGTTGCGATCGCGGAACTCCACGGCGATGGCACGCGCGAACATGTGGCAGGCGCCCTTCGTCGTATCGTAGAGCACTTCCATCGGGGTCGCGGCGACGGCCGAGATCGAGGAGGTGCAGACGATCGATCCGCCTCCTGAGGCGATCATCTGCGGCAGGATCGCTCTCGTCATCAGGAACATGCTGCGGACGTTTACGGCCATGAGCCGATCCCATTCATCGACCGTGGTGTCCAGAAAGGGCTTTATGACGATGGTCCCGGCATGATTGAAGAGCACCGTCACAAGCCCCAGCATAGCGCTGACCGCGCTCGCTGCCGCGTCGACCTCGGCCTCGCTCGACACGTCGGCATGCACGAACGTCGCGATGCCGCCGGCCGCGACGATGGCCTTCGCCGTCTCGTGGCCATCATCGCGGTTCCGATCCACAATCGCGACCTTTGCGCCTTCCCGAGCAAAAAGCCGCGCCGCGGCGGCGCCCATGCCCGTTGCACCACCCGACACGAGTGCGACCTTTCCCTTCAGACGGTCGGCCATGAACAACCCTTCATCGAGACCAGAACTTGCGACAGTCCGAATCCTACGTCTCCGACGCTTCCCCACAGCCCTCTCGGCGGCGCTGATCTGGAGCTCGCGGCGGGCGATTTCCTCGCCGATTGGCGGCCCGGCGAACCGCCGCCGCTCGAAGCCGAACCAGACCACGCCCGTCAGCACCAGGAAAGCGATGGTGATCCAGAGCGCGATGTCAACCCGGCGTTGCGCGGCTCGAACTCGTCCTTGCCGCCGGCGAAGGTTACGGTCTTACCCCTGAAACCATTCTGCCTTATGAAGGGGGCAGACGCACCGGGACTCGGGTCTTGTTTGGGGTCCCAGCCGATCGAAGTGGTATCCATGAGCCGAACCGGCCTTCCCCCGTCGCCATCTCGCAAGGGAAGCAATTCGGTTCAAGTGCGTCAATACAACGAGCGTGTCGTGCTCGAAGCCTTGCAGCGCCTAGGGCGGGCCTCGAAAGCCGATCTCGCCCGCTCAGCCAACCTGACCCCGCAAGGGGTCGCGACGATCGTCGACCATCTGGCGGCCCTGGGTCTGATCAGGACCGAGGGCAAGCGGAGCGGGCAGATCGGTCAGCCCTCGATGCTCTATGCCCCGGCTGCGGACGGAGCCTTCTCGATCGGCCTTCACGTCGGGCGGCGAGCCTTCGATGCGGTCCTCGTCGATTTCACGGGCAAGGTGCTGCGTACCGAATCCTGCGACTATGACTATCCCGAGCCGCAGGCGGTGGCCCACCTGGCCTCCGCCTATGCGCTGACGCTGCACGCCTCCCTCCCCCCTGCGTGCCGGGATCGTGTCGTCGGGGTGGGCATCGCGATGCCGTTCTTCCTCGGCGGTTGGACCGACGAACTCGGCATGCCGCGCGTCGTGACCGACGCGTGGGAGTCCTTCGACCTCGTCGGGACGCTGGCGCGCAATGTGACGCTCCCGCTCTATTTCGAGAACGATGCCTCCGGCGCCGCGACGGCCGAACTCGTCCATGGCCGGGGACGAGAGACCCGGGATTTCATCTATTTGTTCCTGTCGACTTTCATCGGCGGCGGGCTCGTCATCGGCGGCAATCTGGAAACCGGGCCGCACGGCAACAGCGCCGCCTTCGGTCCCTATCCGGTCACTCCGTCGCTCCTGTCGAGCGTGCCGCCACCGACGGGCCCCTTCGAGATCCTGCTCCGCCGGGCCTCGGTCTTCGTGCTGACCAATCACCTGCGGGTCAATGGCGTGCCGATCCGGCGCGTCAACGAGCTCGAGGAGCTCGGCGACCGGGCCGAACCCTATCTCGGCGAATGGATCGAGGATTGTGCCGATGCCCTGGCGCAAGCGATTGTCGGCGCCATCGCGGTCGTCGACGTGGCCCGCATCGTCATCGACGGTATCCTGCCGGCCGCGATCCTTCAACGGACCGTCGAGGCGGTCGCCGACCGGTTCCGGGACATCGTGCCGGAGGGCCTCGTCGCGCCCCGCATTGAGGTCGGCACGATCGGCTGCCAAGCGGCCGCGATCGGGGCTGCGGTGCTGCCTATGTATGCCAGATTCGCGCCTGACAGTGCGATCCTGGTGAAGACGCAGGTCTCCGGCCGGGTTATCCGGCGCGGCGTCTCGCGGCCAGCCGAACCTTCGCCGACCGGCTGACCCATATCAGCTTCGACGCGCTTGACCAGTTCGAGGAAATATAACAGATTGGTTTCATAAATAACTCCGGGAGGCCTGCGGATGATCGGGAACGCAGCGCAAAGGCAGGTCGCCGGATCTTGCCGGCTGCGGGTGCCGTGACGTGAGCCTCGCGACCGCAGTCTCGACCATGGCGGCATCCGAGGCCGCCGCCGGGCTACGCGACGCCTCCAAGCGCTTTGGCGGCACGGTGGCGCTGGCCGATGCGACCTTCGACCTCGTGGCCGGCGAGGTGCTGGCGCTGCTCGGCGAGAACGGCGCCGGCAAGAGCACCTGCGTCAAGCTGCTGGCGGGCGTCTATCGGCCCGACAGCGGCGCCGTGCTGGTCGACGGGGCTCCGGTGGAGACCTGGTCGCCGCTCGAGGCGGCGCGGCGCGGCATCGCCGTGATGCACCAGCATCCGGGCCTGTTCGGCGACCTCAGCGTCTTCGAAAATATCTTCATCGGCCATATGCCGCACGGCCCGTTCGGCATCATCGACGAAGACCGGATGCGCGCCAAGGCCGGAGAGCTCATCGACGTCGTCGGCCTCGGCTGCCGCCCTGAGCAGCCGTTGAGGGACCTGCGCACCTCCGAGCAGCAGCTGGTCGAGATCGCCCGCGCGCTCTCGGTCGACGCCAAGGTGCTGATCATGGACGAGCCCACTGCGGCGTTGTCGCAGCGCGAGGTCGAGCGGCTCTTCGCGGTCGTCGCCGGCCTCAAGGCGCGCGGCGTGGCGATGATGTTCGTCGGCCACCGCATGGAGGAGATCTACCGCGTCGCCGACCGCATCGCGGTGCTGCGCGACGGGCGGCTGATCGGTGTCGAACGGGCGGCCGACCTCGGCCGCGACCGCGCCGTTCAGATGATGGTCGGCCGGCCGCTGAGCGCCGTCTATCCGCAATGGCAGGCGACGCCCGGCCATGCCGTGCTCGAGGTCGACGGCCTGTCGCGCGAGGGCGCCTTCGCGGACGTCTCGTTCGCGGTCCGCGCCGGCGAGGTGCTCGGGCTCGGCGGCCTCGTCGGTAGCGGCCGGACCGAGATCGCCCGTGTGCTGTTCGGCATCGACCGGCCGACCGGCGGGAGTATCCGTCTCGCCGGACAGGAGGTGGACTTTCCGAACCCGGCGGCCGCCATGGCGGCGGGCATCGCCTACGTGTCCGAGGACCGGCTGGGCCAGAGCCTGGTCATGGATTTCCCGGTCCTCGCCAACGCCTCGCTTCCGGTGATCGGCAAGGCCACGATAGCGGGCCTCGTCAGGCGGCGCAGCGAGCTCGGGCTGGTGGAACCGCATCTCAAGCGCCTCAGGCTCAAGTTCCGCAGCTTCGACCAGCCGGTGAGGACCCTGTCGGGCGGCAACCAGCAGAAGGTCGTGCTGTCGAAATGGCTGGCGACCCGACCGCGCCTGCTCATCCTCGACGAGCCGACGCAGGGCATCGACGTCGAGAGCAAGGCGGAAGTCCACGCGATGGTCGCCGAGCTCGCCCGGCAAGGCCTGGCGATCATCCTGATCTCCTCCGAACTGCCCGAGCTCGTCGGCATGTGCGACCGGATCGTCGTGCTGCGCGAAGGCCGCCAGACGGCGCAGTTCGACCGGGGCGAGGCCGACCAGGAGCGTGTGATCCGCGCCGCCACCGACGCCGACCATGACGCACCGGCGCCGGTCGGGACGCTGGCCGAGGCCGACCAGCGCGAGGACGGCGGATCGCCCGTCGGCAGGCTGGCGCGGCGGATCGCCGGGCGGCGCGAGTTCGGCCTCGTCTGCGCCATCGCGGCGGTGGCCGTGCCGGTCACGATCCTCAACCCGCGGATGATCAGCGGCGAGAACCTGACCGCGGTCGCCATGGACGCGGCGCTCCTAATGATCGTCGCGGTGGCGCAGATGCTCGTCCTGCTGACGCGCAACATCGACCTGTCGGTCGCTTCCGTGATCGGCCTCGCGGCCTATGGGGCGGCGAGCTTCATGCACCTTCACCCGGCGAGCCCCGTCCTAGCCGGCGTCGGAATCGCCTGCGCCATCGGCCTCGCCTGCGGCCTGGCCAACGGCCTCGTGGTGACGGTCGGCGGCGTTCCGGCGATCGTCGTGACGCTCGGTACGCTGGCGGTGTTCCGCGGGCTCGACAGCCTCTGGGCCGGCGGCCACCAGATCAGCGCCGACCAGGTGCCTCAGTCCTGGCTCGACATGACGGGCGCGCGCGTCGCGGGCATCCCGGCCGTCATCCTGATCGCGCTCGTGACGCTCGTCGTCATCGGGCTGGTGCTGCGACGCCTGCCGACCGGGCGCCAGCTCTACGCGGTCGGCTCGAACCCGGACGGCGCCGCCCTCATCGGCCTGCGGACGACGGCGCTCGTGCTCGGCGCCTTCGTGACAGCAGGGCTGCTGGCAGGGTTCGACGGCGCTCTGTGGGCGTCCCGCTATGCGACGGTCGATGCGCGCGTGGCGCTCGGCTACGAGCTCACCGTCATCGCCTCGGTCGTCGTGGGCGGCGTGGCGATCCGCGGCGGCGCCGGCACGGTGCTCGGTGTCGCGCTCGGGGCGCTGACCCTGCTGATCATCGAGAACGGGTTGACGCTGGTGCGGGTCGATCCCTTGTGGCTGCAAGGGGTCTACGGTCTCGTCATCCTGGTCGCGGTGGCGGTCGACACGCTCGTCGGCCGCCGCACGCTCACGGCATCGGGCCGGCGATGAAAAGCAGCCTCGTCGAGCGCTTCGCCTCCTGGGAGGCCTTCCTCGCCGCCTTGACGGCGGCGACCCTCGCCTATGCGGTCGCGGCGGTGCCAGATTTCCCGACGGCCTTCAACCTGTCGCAGGTGATCGCCGGCGTGTCGGAACGCGCCCTCATCGTGCTGCCGATGGTGCTTCTGATCATCGCCCGCGAGATCGACCTGTCGGTCGCCAGCATGCTGGCGCTCAGCAGCGTCGTCTTCGGGGTGATCGTCGAGGCCGGCGCGCCACTCGGGGTGGCGATCGTCGCGGCGCTGCTGACCGGTGCGGCGGGAGGCGCGCTGAACGGCATTCTCGTCACCGCCTTAGGCCTGCCGTCGCTCGTCGTCACGCTCGGCACGTTGGCGCTGTTCCGCGGCATCGGCTACATCATCCTGGGCTCGGCGTCGGTGAACGTGTTCCCCGACAGTTTCACCAATTTCGGCATCGACAATGTGGGCGGCACGCTGCTGCCCTGGACCATCGTGCCGTTCCTCGTCCTTGCGCCGATCTTCTCGGTCGTGCTGCAGCGGAGCGCGCTCGGCCGGCGCATCTATGCGATCGGCGGCAATCCGGAGACGGCGCGCTATGCCGGGGTGAGGGTCGGCCGCATCCGCCTCGGGCTCTTCGTCGTCAGCGGTCTCGTCTGCGCGGTCGCCGGCATCGTGTTCACCGCGCGGCTGGCCAATGCCCGGGCCGACAATGCGGTCGGCCTCGAGCTCGACGTCATCACCATCGCGCTGCTCGGCGGCGTCAGCGTCTTCGGCGGACGCGGCAAGCTGACCGGGGTATTCTTCGCCCTCGTGCTGATCGCCACGCTGCGCAACGTCCTCGGCCTGCTGCAGATCGGCGGCGACGCGCAGGGCACGGTGATCGGCCTTTTGCTGATCGTCTCGCTGCTGCTCAGCACGACGGCGCAGCGCCTCTACGGGGTGGTCCGGTTCTGGACCACTCCCACACGGTCCGGCGGCCCAGGTTCGGGGGGCCCGCCGGGCATCGCAAGACAAGCCCCGGACGCGCGGACGTAGCGTCCGCAGAGGAGACAGACCCATGCAGCCGAACCAACGCTTGCTGATCGCGGCGCTCGCCGCGGGCACCGCCATGCTGGCCACGCCCTCCTTCGCCGCCGACTGCGCGACCGCGCCCGTCACGGTCGGCTTCCTGCCCAAGCTCGACACAGATCCCTATTTCCAGGTCGCCAGGACCGGCGCCGAGGAAGCCCAGGGGGAGATCGGCGGCAAGGTTGTGCAGGAAGCCCCCTCGCAGGCGACCGCCGAGGCCCAGATCCAGTTCATCAACAATTTCGTCTCGCAGAAGGTCGGCGTCATCGCGATCTCCGGCAACGACGCCAACGCGGTCGCCCCGGCGCTCAGGCGCGCCGAGCAGCAGGGCGTCAAGGTCGTGTCCTACGATTCGGACGTCGCCTCCGCCGCCCGCGCCTTGTTCTTCAACCAGGCCAAGGGCGACAGCCTGGCCGAGATGATGATCGAGAGCATGGGCCAGATGATCGGCTATGAGGGCGACTTCGCCATCCTCTCCTCGACGCCGACCGCGACCAACCAGAACGCCTGGATCGCCTTCATGAAGGAGAAGCTCAAGGAGCCGAAATTCGCCAAGATGAAGCTCGTCCAGATCGCCTACGGGCAGGAGAGCGAGCAGGTCAACCAGCAGCAGGCCCTGGCCCTGGTCCAGGCTTTTCCGAACCTCAAGGGGATCATCATTCCGGCCGGCATCGGCCTGCCCGCCGCCGCCCGGGCGCTCGACCAGGCTGGCAGCCTCGGCAAGATCAAGCTGACCGGACTCGCGCCCGCCACGCTGATCAAGAAATATATCCAGAGCGGCTCGGTCCAGGACATCTGGTGGAACGTCAAGGACCTCGGCTACCTCACTTACTACGGCGCCCAGGCGCTCGCCCAGTGCAAGATCACCGGCAAGGAGGGCGACGCCTTCAAGGCCGGGCGGCTCGGCGACTACAAGGTCGGGGCCAAGGGCGAGGTCGTCCTCGGACCGGCCAAGATCGTGACGCCGGCCAATGTCGACGAGTTCAAGTTCTAGAGCATGTTCGGCTATTGCCGAACTGCTCCAGCTTTAAAATGCGAGCAGTTTCATCGGGATGGAATCGCAACGCGATTCCATCTGATCCGATACTGCTCTAAAGCGAGGCGGACCTCGACGGCGGCGTCGCTTCCCGATCACTGTGAGGCACCTCCGGTCCGTTGCCTGGGCGAACCATAGCCTATCGATACCGGGGGTTCGTATATCCCAGCTGGATTACTCGGAGAGCATCCTGACTGTCTGGGTTGGCTGCCCCCTTGTCGAGATTCGAGAAGACCTGCTTGGCAGCCTCCCAATCGCCCTTGTGATACATGGCCCATCCACGGATTACGGAGAGGCCGCGCGGTTCGCGCCGCCTCTGCTGGTGTTGCTCGAGCATGGCAAGTGCGGCGTCGTAATGTCAGCCGTTGTAGATCTTGACGATGTCGTCCGCGCTCTTGTCCCACAGCTCTCCTGACCCGACAGTCCGGGCCCGGGGACGCGCGACCGTGAGTACCAGCCGAGCAACTGGGCGTCAGCAGTCCCGTTAGCGGTAGAGACGTTCTGGGTAACGGCATCGATTTCAGACTGGGTCGGCAAGACGGTCGCCGTACCAGCCGCCGCGTCGCCGATCTTGCGCCGCAGGAGATCGAGGCGGACCTGCTCGAACTCGCTTCGGTCATCGGGCCGTCTTCGTCCCATCTTGCCCGCGATCTTTACGACCATTTCGTCGAGGTGCCAGCGTCCGGTCGGTCTCTGTCGTCGCTTCCGCAACTCCCGAGCAAACAGCGGGCCAAACTTCGTGACCCAGCGCCGGACCGTCTCGTAGGTCAGGTCGAGTCCGCGCTCGGCGAGCAAACGAGATCGAGGTCATGGTCGGGGATCATAGCAGACCAGCGGGCGATGTACCGGTTCCCGTGACATTGCCCGGTTTGGGCCACAACATCGCCGTTGGGATCGTCAGCGGTCAGTCCGGCAAGATAAACGATGCCATTATACTTCATGACCCGGCAAAATCGCCGTCCGTTCTCGATGCGTTCGATAATCTCTTCGCTCCTCCTGCACCGTAAGCTCAGCCCGCGAAGGGCGTTTCTGGGAAGCCCTTCACGCCGACATCGAAGGCCAGTACGGCGCCTGCATGGCGTTCCGCCGCGAGAGCCGAGGGTGCCAGCCCGCGGCTTGCGGATGTGACGTAAAGCACGCTCAAATCGGCTCCGCCGAAGGTGCAGCTCGTAGGTTGAGTCACGGTTAGAGGGAGCACACGGTCGAGACGACCGTCCGGCGCATAGCGATGAAGGCATGCGCCCTCGTAGACGGCGGTCCACAAGTAGCCTTCGGCATCGACGGCCGAGCCATCGGGACGCCCCGGCCCATCCTTGAACTCGGCGAAAACGCGGCGATTGCCGATCTCGCCCGTTTCCGTCTCGAAGTCGTAGGCGTAGATCGCTCGGTGGAACGTATCGGCAAAATACATCGTCGAGCCATCGCGGCTCCATGCGAGGCCGTTGGGAACCTCGACGTTTTCGATCATTCGCCGGAGGCGATGATCCGCCTCGAAACAGTAGAGCGACCCAGCGGCATCGCCACGGCGCTCGGCATGCATCGTGCCGACCCAGAACCGGCCCGACCTATCGCACCTGCCGTCATTGCAACGGTTATCCTGTCGTTCCTGCTCCAGGGGCATCAGCGTTTCGAGGGAGCGCGAGGCACAGTCGAACGTCGCCAACCGGCCGCGCAATGCGAGGAGCAGACCGCCGCGACGCCGCACCGCCAGTGATCCAACGAGGTCAGGCATTGGCCAGACGTGCACGGCATCTGTGGCGGCTGTGTAGCGGTAGATCGCCGGCTCCACGATATCGACCCAGTAGAGTGCTCCTTCTGCGACACTCCACGTGGGAGACTCGCCGAGGCTGTTGCGCGTCTGACCCACGATCCCGAACCCAGCCGCAAGACCCGACATCACGCCCTACCAGCGTTGCTGCATCGCGAGTTGATCGAGCCGCCCGGCGAGCTCACGCTCCACGCGCACCAGATCTTCCCGCTCGGTCGATTCGTCCGTCACGACGGCCAAGTGGCCGTCTTTCGGGTCAAAGCCGATTACGCGACGCGTCTCCTCGATGTCCCACCGCATGCCGGGATTGTCCGAGGTCAGGTTGAGAACCGCGAAGCCGACGCCTTCGGCCAGGATCGCCCTCTCGATTCCGTGACAGAGGTCGCGGTCGCTCAGCCACATCTGCTGGCCCCAGCGGCCCATCGACATATGGGGACCGGGTTGATTGTCGTGGTCCTTCTGGCACCAACCGATCCTGAATGCGATGCAACTCGGACCGTCCAGCTCCGCGAAGCTTCGCCCCAGGCGCTCGCCGAAGAGCTTGGCTTGGCCGTAGGGGTTTATGGGCCAGGGCGGAAGATCCGTGGTCAGGCGCTCGCTCCCGAAACGGTAGCCCGCCATGACCCAGTTCGAACTGGCAAAGATGACCCGCCGGCATCGGTGCAGACGGGCCGCTTGGAAGACGTTCAAGGTCAGATCGACATTGTTTGGCTGGATCGAGCTCCAGGGCGAGCGGGGGCTGGGGTCGCCCGCCAGGTGGATGACCGTGTCGACGCCCTCGAAGCGCTGTGGCCAGGCCCCGTCGTAGCGACTGAGATCCACGGCCTCGACTGCCGGATCGGCGTCTGGGTTCATGCAAAGAAGCGTCAGCCTGTAGTGGCCCGATTGGCCGAGATGTCTTCTCAGCTTGACGCCGATATTCCCTGACGCCCCCGTAATCAGGACCGATCTGCCCGGCGCCGGCGACGACCCGGATGTGAACATGGAAGACACGGAAGAACCTCCCGAGCTCGGTGACGTGGTTCGTGGCGGGGCGCTAGGCTTTCAAGCGGTAGTCGTGGTGCATCAAGGGCTCGAGCGGCGCCAGGATCGCATCCAGCTCCTTATGGGCCAAAGCATCAAGCACGCGTCCGCCCGTCTGGCGGAAGGCGCCGCTGCCGATGACCCCGCGCCGGCGCAGAACTTCCTTGTAGATTGCCGGGCCGTAGCCCATCTCGAACGAAAGCAAGGGCAGAAGGAGCCGATAGATTTCGCTCGCGCGCCTCTCGTCTCCGGCCTCGAGCGCTTTCCAAAGCGCGACATGGATGTCGGAGACCTCGCAGGCCGGCATCGTCCCACAGGCGCCGCGCCGATGCTCGTCCAGGAGCGCCCGCCCAGCCTTGCCGCCCATCACGCCGAGACAGTGATCCCCAGCCACCTTCAGGAGTTCGGTAATAGCCACACTGGAGAACTCGGTCTCCTCCTTGACGAACTGCACAGTCGGGATCTGGCGAAGAAGGTCCGCCATCAGGCGCACGGCCATCGGGGTGCCGCCCGGGCCGCCGTAGTTCTGCAAAAACATGGGCAGGGCACTGCTCTTGTCGATGGCTTCATAGAAGGTCCGGATCTCGGCTTCCGACGGACGCTGAAAATTGGGCGGCATCGCCATCAGCGCGTCGGCGCCGGCGTCTTCGGCTTCGCGCGCCATATCGCACGCGATTGCGGCGCAGCTGCAGGAGATCCCGACGATGGAGCGGACGCGACCCTTCGCCTCCTCGAGAACGATCCTTGTCACCAAGCGGCGCTCGGCATCGCTCAGATAGGCCACTTCGCTCGCATTGGCCGGTGCGACGACACCGTCCACCTCGCAGTCGATGCAGAAGCGAGTCGTGCGCCGAAGTCCCTCCTCGTCGACCCGCAGATCGGGCGTGAAGGGCGTCGGGATGATGACGAAGACGCCGCGCCAAACCTTATTCATGTCGAGATCCTGGGTGACCGCAAAGCAAGTGTGTGAGGCGCGACGATAGGCCGATGGCCCCAAATTGGTCAACAGTTTGGTACCAGTATCTCGGGAAAATGGTATCCTTGTGGCGTTCAGAGCAATGCGATCAGGCCTCCGGCGGGAAGGTCATGATGGTCTGGATCATTTCGCTCAGGCTGCTGTGCCGCAGAGCCGCGGCGCGACGACCCTCGCGTCGGCGGAGCAGATCGATCAACTCGCGAATCACGAGCACCGAGTGGTCGCGTTGCTCGGGGCGGTCGACCAGATAGGCGAGACGGTCCCAACCGGCCTTGGCGCGCGCCGCGATCAGCACCTCGTACATGGCGATCAATAGCGGGTTTCGCGTGGCCCGGATGATGTCCAGGTTGAGCGCGAACATGAGGGCTCGGAACGCCGAAACGTCGCTGGCGGCCGCTACCGCTGCCAGCCTCTCCTCCATTCGCATAAAGTCCTCCTCGGTGGCTCTCGCTACTACGAGTTCAATGGCTCCAACCTCCAGGACGCGGCGGGCCTCGATGGCATCGAGGGGGCTGATGGCCGGCGGCTCCGACCGCACTCCCGCAGCATGCAGGCCCGCAAGGGCGGACACGAAGGTTCCGCTGCCGACCCGGCTTTCGATCAAGCCATCGCCGCGCAGGCGATCCAGCGCCTGTCGGACCAGCTTGCGGCTGACGCCATGCCGTTCCGCCAAGATCCGCTCTGTAGGCAGCTTGGTACCGGGCGGGAGCGTCCCTGCCTTGATGCCTTCCCTGAGTTCTCCATACACGTGTATGTCGACCCGCTGCCGCCGGGACGCCCGGGACGCATTCTGGTTCAGCGGTTGTGGAGCGCGGTCGATGTCCTGCACGGTCGCCTCGTGTTGTTTGGATACCATTGCATATCCAATTTGGCCAGAATTTGCAATTCTGGTGGACGATTGGTTCCGGTGTTGACATCGCTAAAGGGACCAATATAGTTCGACGAAGCCTGGGAGGCGGTCCAATACGCTCGATGGGGAGGGTGGGAAGCCATGGCACAATCGACAACAAGCGCGTCTAAAAAGTGTGGCGTCGTCACGGATCGCCGCCGCCTTCTCAAGCTCGCTGCAGGAGGGATCGCGGCGGCGGCCGCGGTGCCGTCGTGGGCCCGACGTGTGGCGGCGCAAACGCCGACAACCATTACGGTCTGGACCTGGGGCGGTGTCGAGCGCTTCGCGCCCCGCGTTGCTGCTTTCCAGCGGCTGTATCCGGAGGCCGCAGCCCGCATTAACGTCGAGGTGGTCTCGCCCGGTAAACAGGATCCCCAAGTTTACCAGGCGCTTCGCCTTGCGCTGGCGAGCGGATCGGCGCTGCCGGACCTTGTCCAGATGGACTATTCCGGCATGCCGGAGTTCGCCGAAGCCGGAGCGCTGACCGACCTCAGCGCGATGCTGAAGCCCTATGATGCCGATTTCGTCGAGAGCGCGCGGCAGCTCTCTACCTACAATGGACAGACGGTCGCCATCCCCTTCCAGCCGAAGGCCAAGGTCTGGTTTTATCGTAAGGATCTCTTCGAGCAGGCCGCGATTGATCCGAACAACATCAAGACTTTCGACGACTACATGGCGGCCGGCCGGAAACTCCGGGGAACGCTCCCCAAGTCCTATATCGCGAACATCGGCGATCATCCGGACGATGACCTGTACTGGATACTGCTGTCGAACTGGGACGATGTTCGGATGGCCGACCGGGACGGAACCTTTCAGACCGACAAGAACCCGCACTTCGGTGAGATCCTGGATTGGATGAAGACCTGGAGAACCTCCGGCATCGCCTTCAACACAGACAATTGGAGCCCCGATTGGCAGCCGGCCTTTGCCGATGGGACGATCACGGGCTGCCTCATCGCTAACTGGATGACCGACTTCCTGCCTAAATTCGCCCCGCAGCAAGGCGGTCGATGGGGGATCACGCTGTGGCCGGAGTTCAACCGTCGCGGCTCCAACAACGGCGGCAGCGTTTTCACGATCCCGGCAGGCGCGGCTCACAAGGAGGCGGCGTTCGAGTTCGCCTCGAAGATGCTGCTCGAGCCGCAAGGCGCGCTCGACGAGTGGAAGCGCACCGGCAACCCGCTGTCGATTAAGAGCGTGCGGCCGCAGATGGTCGAGGCGGCGCAAACCATGAAGCGCCCCGACGGCATGACCGATGCGCAATGGGCTTTGACGCCCGTGAACTACTTCGGTCGCAATTTCCTCGACCCGATCTTCAAGGCCTTCGAGGGTTTCCACGTCCCACCATTCGATCCGGCTGCGGCGAACGAACTGGCCATCCTGGTCCGGCAGGCCGAAGCCTTCCTGGCCGGAAAGAAAAGCCGCGATCAGGCTCTCCAAGACATGGCTGCGGATATGAAGGCCCAGATCGGTAATCCGTACAAAACCTGATTCCGGGCGAGGAAAACATGCGGGCACGTTGGGCGCGAGGTCCGGTGATGACCGTTCGACAAAACAGGTGAGTACAACGCGCATCAAAGCTGGAAGAGCGCGATGGACAGGGCTCACGCCCTATCTTTTCATCGCGCCTTTTCTAATCTCTTTCGTCGTGCTTTTCCTGGGGCCCGCGCTCTATTCGCTTTATCTAAGCTTTACGCGATATCGCGGCTTTGGAATGGCCCGGTGGGTGGGTCTCGACAACTACGTCACGATGCTCCACTACGATGCGTTCAGGCTGATGCTGCGCAACAGCCTGTTCTATTGGATCGCCCACGAAGTGCCAATGATGTCAATGGCCTTTGTGCTGGCCGTTCTGGTCCATTCCAAGCTGGCGAGCGGAGTCAGAATCTTCAAAGGCATCATCTTCCTGCCCCAGATGCTCGCGACCGTCGCGGCAGCCTTGCTGTTTCAGAACATCTTCGGCACTCGCTACGGCGTCATCGACACGTTGCTCGGGGTCGAAATCCCCTGGCTGACCGACCCGGCGCTTACGCCCTGGACGGTCGTGGCGCTGCTGGTCTGGCGTGACACGGGCTACTGGTTCATCATCTTCCTCGCGGGACTGACCACCATCCAACCCGACATCAACGATGCCGCGCGCATTGATGGCGCCTCACGATTGCAGCGGCTGTTCCTGATCACGATTCCGCTTATGCGCCCGACCTTGGTCTTCGCGATCCTCGTCGACGGCATCATGAGCCTGCGGCTGTTTACCGAGCCGAACGTGCTTGCCGGCAAGTCTGGCACTCTGGCGCCTGACACAGTCGCTCCAGTGCTCAATCTCGTGGTGCAGAACATCCGGGGCGGACAGTTCGGGCTCGCTGCTGCGACCGGGTGGCTGCTGTTCGTGCTGATCGCCGGGCTCAGCGTCGGAGGCTTCCGGCTCATGCGACAGGATGAGACCACGCGATGACGGCGCCTGCACTTGTTCAGTCGCTGCAAGCCGGCGACCGCCGCCGCCGGCTCATCGTCGGCCTAACGCTCGCGGCCGCGGCCATCGTGTTCGTCTATCCGATGGTTCAGATGACACTTGACTCCTTTAAGTCGAACACGGAGATCATCTCGAACCCGGCAGGACCCCCTCAGCATTGGACCCTCTCCAGTTACGCGGACGTTCTCAGCCCGGCACGAAGCCTGGTCCGCAATCTCTTCAATTCGATCATCATCGCCGGAACAAGTACGGTGCTGGCCGTCATGTTTTGCGCCTCGGCCGCCTTTGCATTTGCGAAGCTCCGGTTCCCGGGCCGCCAGATGCTTTTCGGCCTTTTCCTCATCACGATGATGGTGCCGCCCGAGGTCGTCGTGCCCGGACAATTCATCCTCTTCGCCCGCATCGGCGCCATCAACACGCTTCAGGCCCAAATCCTGCCGGAGATGACCCCCGTTTTGGGCTTGTTCCTGATCCGGCAGTATATGGCCACGATCCCGGACGAGATCCTGGATGCTGCTCGCATGGACGGCGCAGGGCCCTGGCCGCTCTTCTTCCGGATCGTCCTCCCTGTCTCGAGTCCGGTCCTGAGCGCCTATGCGATCCTGCACTTCCTTCACGTGTGGAACGCCTACCTCTGGCCGACGCTGGTTGCGACCAAGGATTCGGCGAAGCCGATCATGGTTGCGCTTCCGGAACTGGTCGATCCCGTGATCGGGTTTTTGCCAATCTACGGTACGATCATGGCGGGCTGTGTGCTCGCCACGCTGCCGCTCGCCATCGTGTTCTTCATGTTCCAGAACAAGTTCATGTCGAGCGTGACGATCGGAGCGGTCAAATAGACGGGCCGGTTTTCTGCCGCTCACCGTAAGCGAAACACGACGCTGGTGATCGCCGGAAAGATATTTCGGACGGAGACACGGAATGGACTTGAGCGAGATTGCAGGGTGCATGCTCGACGGCCGGGTCAAGGGCATCCCGAGCGGCGTGGCACCCTTTCGTCTGGGTCAAATTGCTGAGAAGGGCTGGAACGTTCTGCGGGAAGATCTACCCCTTCCGCTTGCCGTGCTCAAAGAGCGCGCACTGGAGCACAACGGAGCCTGGATGCGGGAGTTCCTGCAGCGTTCGGGCGCCGTGATCGCGCCGCATGGCAAGACGACGATGAGCCCGCAACTGTTCGCGCAGCAAATTCGCGATGGAGCCTGGGCCATCACGGTTGCGACCGCGCATCAGTTCGAGGTCGCACGGGCCTTCGGGGTTCGGCGCATCGTTCTCGCCAACCAGCTGGTCGGCAAGCAGGCAATCCGTCAGGTCCTGGACGCGCTTTGCCGCGCCCCCGGATTGGATTTCTACTGTCTCGTCGATTCCGAAACCAACGCCCGCCAACTTGCCCGCGAGGTTGAGACGGCGGGGCTGGGGCGACCGCTCCAGCTTCTTCTGGAGGGCGGGTTCGAGGGTGGACGCGCGGGATGCCGGACGATCGAGGCGGCGCTCGACGTCGCCCGAACCGTGCATTCCCTTGCGCCGCACCTCGCGCTGCGCGGCGTTGAGGGTTTCGAAGGGCTGTCGCGGGGCCGCAGTCCGGGCGAGGATGTTCAGGCGGCGAGCCGGTTCGTGGATTTCCTGTTGGAGATCTCAAAGGCCTGCGAGGGAGAGAACCTGTTTGCGCCTGGAGCGGTCGTGCTCTCGGCAGGTGGATCGAAATTTTACGACATCGTTGTCGAACGCCTCGGCCGTTCGCAGCTCGGCCGTGACAGCCTCATCGTTACGCGAAGTGGCTGTTATCTCACCCACGACTCGGTGCTTTATCGCCGCGCTTTTGAAGACATCGAAGAGCGACGCCCCGAACTTGAGGCGCTCGGCGCCGGTTTGATACCCGCACTGGAGGTTTGGGCCTATGTGCAATCCCGGCCCGAGGCCGGGAAGGTGATTCTGACCATGGGCAAGCGGGACGTCTCCCACGACGACCTGCCCGTCGCGCTGCAGTGGTTTCGTCCCGGGTCCGACTCACCCGAGCCGATGCCGGCCGCCCACGTGGTGTCAGGCCTAAATGATCAACACTGCCACATGGTGGTGCCGCAGGACTCGCCTTTGGACGTCGGCGACATGGTCTGCTTCGGCATTTCGCACCCGTGTTTGACTTTCGACAAGTGGCACGTGCTCTGCGTAGTAGACAATTATTACAACGTTGTCTCAGCGGTACAAACCTTCTTCTGAACGCAAGGTCATGTTGACGAAATGGATTTCCCAGCGGGCTCAGAAATCTGATTCAGTGTTGTGGACGGCGGCATGGGCGGACAGAAGCCGCTGGGCCGATCCGGACGACTTGAACCGCTGTAGCTTGCGCTCGCGCCGGCGTGTCGGCTGGTGCGAGTTCTCGGCCACGGTCACATCGGCGGACGCGCAGTTGCGTTGTCCTCGTCGGCGACGCGGCAGCCGGTGCTCGGTGTGGGCTCCGCCCACCCAATGGAGCGTCAGGACGATCTCGGATGTGCCGGCGTCGAGATCGGCAAGGGCTTCGTGGATGAGAGTGCGCACGATCCGCTTCTTGAGCCTCGCATCAGTGGTGGACCCGTCCGAGCGCGGCCAAGTCTATCACGTGATCCTCTCCGAGCCGCTCGGCCCAAGCTGGAAACGCACCGCGGATGGCGTCGATGATCCTGGGCCGGACGTCGAGCTCGACCCTGTGCCGCTGCCCGTAGTCGAAGCCGACCGTTTCCACGCGTAGCGCTCAAGCGCCTAGATGTTTGATCCCGTGCTTTGGTGGTGCAGTTTGCACGCCGGAGTGGAAGGATGCGCTATGGGCCAGGTTCTCCATGGGAGCGCCACCACGACAGAGGCGGTCCGTCGAGCGATACAGCATAGTCAAGAGAGCCTGAGAGCCCTCGCAAAGCGCTACGGGATCAACCAGAAGACTGTCCGCAAGTGGAAGGCGCGCAGCTCCGTCACGGACCTGAGAACCGGACCGAAGGAGCCGCGCTCGACGGTCCTGACGGTCGAGGATGAGGCGGTGATCGTCGCCTTCCGACGGCATACGCTCTTGCCGCTGGACGACTGCCTCTACGCCCTTCAGCCCACGATCCCGCACCTCACGCGATCATCGTTGCATCGATGCCTGCAGCGTCACGGCATCAGCCGCCTGCCCGAGGTGGAGGGCGAGGCCTCGCCCAAGAGGAAGTTCAAGAGCTACCCGATCGGCTTCTTCCACATCGACATCGCCGAGGTCCGCACGGCCGAAGGAAAGCTCTACATGCTGGTCGCCATCGACCGCACAAGCAAGTTCGCCTTCGTCGAGCTCCATCGCCAAGCCAAGCAGCGGACTGCAGGCGACTTCCTCCGCAGGTTGGTCGAGGCCGTCCCTTACAAGATCCACACGGTGCTGACCGACAACGGCATCCACTTCACCACGCCCGGCGCCGGCGGATCAGCCGCATCCCTGATCGCTGAAGCCCTCGCTCGTGGAGAGCCTGTCTGGGCTCACGCCTTCGAGTATGCCTGCGCCCAGCTCGGCATCGAGCATCGCACGACCAAGCCCAAGCACCCTTGGACCAACGGGCAGGTCGAGAGAATGAACCGCACCATCAAGGACGCGACCGTCAAGCGCTTCCATTACGACAGCCACGATCAGCTCGAGCGCCACCTCGCCGACTTCGTCGCCGCCTACAACTTCGGACGCCGCTTGAAGACCCTCAAGGGCCTCACGCCCTACGAGTTCATCTGCAAACGATGGACAACCGAGCCCTACCGCTTCAGAGTCAACCCGCTCCAGCAAATGCCGGGACTAAACATCTAGCACTACTTTGGCAGGTTGGGGTCGACGGCTTTGGCGGGGAGCCTCTTACAGTGCGGGCATCGCGCCGGCGGTGGTCGTGCGAAAATCTCGAGGATGGCTTGTCTGATGGCCGGCATGCTCGGTTGCGGCGGTGGTCCGCCGACTCTTTTTTTCCACCCCGCTGCTTTGAGGCGGCCCCGCTGCTTTGAGGCGGCGGGATTGGAGGAAGGCGAAAGCGATCATCGTCATCAAGGCGTGTCGGTGTAACCCGGTCCAGGACCTGCCTTCGAAGTGGTCGAGGCCAAGTTCCTCCTTGAGTTGCTGATGCGCCTGCTCGCAGACCCACCTCGCCTTGATCGCGGTGGCAAGCCTCTTGAGCGTGGCATCGGCGGGAAGGTTCGACACATAGAACTTCTGCTCGCCGGTCGAGCGCCGCTCGCCAACAAGCCAGACCTCGTCGCCGGGCATGGCCTGAACGCGGTTGTCGCGCATGCGATGCCGGTGCCCATCCGCAAGTCGAACACGGCGGGCTGCAAAATGGCACGTCAGCCGGCCCTTGGTGCCCCGCCGCCAGATGACCTTTTGCCATTTCTCCTCGGCGAGCATCGTCTCGGCAGAGACCGGAGGCCGATCGGGGATGTGGTATTTGCGGCGTTTTCCGGCTTTTGCGACGGGAAAGATCAGGGCGACATCGGACGGATAGACGTTCTGGCGCCGGGACAACCCCACCGCCCACCGCAGACCGCGCTCGCTCAATGCCTCGCGGAAAGCCCCGCTGGAGCCGTAACCGGAATCGGCAAGCACACAGCCGAAACGGACGCCGGAGGCGATGACACGGTCGATCTCTTTGATGGCGATCTCCGGCTTTGTCAGGGCGACCTGACGATCCTTCGGGACCCGTGCTCGCGTCATCCGCTCGGGATCACCCGTCCAGGTCTCGGGCAGGAACAGCCGCAGGCCCACCATCACCGGAACTTCGCGCGAGGCCAGGGTCACCGAGACCAGCGACTGGCAGTTGGATGTCTTTCCGAGCGCCGAGGCGTATTGCGGCGCGACACCGACCGAGTGCCGTCCCTTCTTCGGCAGCGCCGTGTCATCGATGACGAGAAAGCCTTTCTCATCACCAACCAGGCGGTCGGCCTCCTTCAGCAGAGCAGGGTAGTGTCCGCGGTGGTGGTGGAAAATCGGACATTGGAAGGTGTGACGGAGGTGGCCACCGGATTGGCCGGCTAAGGTGGAGTTGCGAGACTTCAACCCGACCGGAGAACCCGATGACCGAGGACAGACTACCGCTTGCCGAACTTTTGGCCAAAGCGGGAGATGGAGATTTCCTGAGGACGGTCGCGGAGGCGGTGATGCAGCTTCTGATGGAGGCCGACGTGGAAGGCATGATCGGCGCCGGGCGTCACGAACGCACACTGGAGCGGGCGACCTATCGCAACGGTTACCGGGACCGCTCGCTCGACACGCGGCTTGGCTCGTTGCAGCTTCGCATCCCGAAGCTCCGGCAGGGCAGCTACTTCCCACCGTTCCTGGAGCCGAGGAAGCTCTCGGAAAAGGCTTTGGTCGCGGTCATCCAAGAGGCCTGGATCAGCGGTGTCTCCACCCGTCGCGTTGACGATCTGGTTCAGGCGATGGGATTGTCGGGGATCGGCAAGAGCACGGTGTCGAAGCTTTGCAAGGACATCGACGAGCGCGTCGGCGGCTTCCTTGATCGCCCGCTCACCGGCGAGTGGCCCTACCTTTGGCTGGACGCGACCTACCTGAAGCAGCGCGAAGGCGGCCGTATCGTCTCGGTCGCGGCCATAATCGCCGTTGCGGTCAACACGGACGGCAAGCGAGAGATCGTCGGCCTTCATATCGGGCCCTCGGAAGCGGAGACCTTCTGGTCGACTTTCCTCAAGAGCCTGGTGCGCCGCGGCCTTTCCGGCGTGAAGCTGGTGATCTCGGATGCTCATGAGGGGCTGAAGGTCGCCATCCGCCGGGTGTTCAGCGCCTCTTGGCAACGCTGCCGGGTTCATTGGATGCGCAATGCCCTGTCCTATGTCCCGAAAGCGCAGCAGAGCATGGCGGCGGCGGCCCTGCGCCAGGCCTTCATCCAGCCCGACCGCGCCAGCGCCAGTCAGGCGCTGCGCCATGTCGCCGACCAGCTCCGGGGCAAATGCCTGAAGCTCGGCAGCTTCATCGACGACAGCGAGACCGACGTGCTGGCGCATCTGGACTTCCCCAGCCAGCACCGGACCCGGATCCATTCGACGAATTCCCTGGAGCGTTTGAACAAGGAAGTGAAGCGACGTGCTGATGTCGTCGGCATCTTCCCCAACGAGGGCTCCATCGTCCGCCTCATCGGCGCCGTCCTCCTCGAGGCCAACGACGAATGGCAGACGCAGAACCGTTACATGCAAACCGAGCCCATGGCCGAACTTATGGCCCCCGGCAGCAAAACAGAAACCGTACGGATTTCCACCGCAGCCGCCTGAAACGAAGCCGCTCCAGTTACACCCCAATTTCCACCACGTTGACGGACACGACCCAGAGCAGCCTCGAGCGGGGCGCTGTCCCACACCCCCGCGGCAACGAAATGATGAAGCTGATCGTAGCCGACCTCATCAGCGCGCGCGGCCATCGGCTGGACGCTCTTGCGGTCACCTGGCCCGATCACGCCGGCAATGTAGAGCGGACACATCCGGCGCCGCGCCGGATGTGAAAGCCCCGCTAGAAACGGCCCAAGCCACCGCTCCAGATCGTCTTGCCAGTCTTCTCCTGACCACATTGCCGCCGCCCGCGCCAGCCAACCCTGCACGCGAATCCCCGACGATTCCACCCGGTTCCAGTCAGTCTGCCAAAGTAGTGCTAGGCTGTAGACTCATTAGCGCGGAGCCACAGCCGTACCGAGGCGAGCTGGACCGTGGCGAGGAAGTTGGCGGCGAGCTTGTCATAGCGGGTGGCGACACGGCGGAAGTGCTTCAGCTTGGAGAAGAATCGCTCGATCAGGTTACGCTCACGGCAGAGCCGCTTGCTGAAGCAGGGTTTCCAGCGCCGGTTGCTCTTGGGCGGGATGTTGGGCGTAGCGCCCTGGTCCTGGATCAACTCGCGGATGCGGTCGGCGTCGTAGGCCTTGTCGGCGAGCACGATGGTCCGCGGGCCGAGATGGTCGAGCAGCGTGTCCGCGATCTGCCCGTCGTGCGTCTGCCCTGCGGTCAGGCCGAGCCGGATCGGGAGGCCTTGCGCGTCGACGACGACGTGGATCTTGGTCGTGAGCCCGCCGCGTGATCGACCGAGACAGTGATCTGCACCCCTCTTTTTGCCGTCGCAGCCTGCTGGTGGGCGCGAACGGAGGTGCTGTCGATCATCTGGATGTCGCCGTCATGGGCGGCGGTGATGGCGTCCATCAGCCGGTCCCAGACACCCGCTCTGCGCCATCGCACGAAGCGGTTGTGGCAGGTGGTGCGGGGGCCATAGCGCTCAGGCAAATCGCGCCACGGGGCACCCGATCGCAGTCCCCAGAAGATGCCGTTCAGCACGCGGCGGTCATCGACGCGCGGCACGCCGCGGGGCTTGTTAGGCAGCAGCGGCTCGATCACGCGCCACTCTAAGTCGGTCAGATCGTATCGGCTCATGCCGGCGCTGAATCATGATCTGACTACATGTGGAAGGGGTGAGTTCCCGCCGCACGCTCAATGGGCTACATCCTCCATATGCGCCCGCTTTGGCCTATCGAAAAAGAAGTTCTCGAGATCACGGCAGCGGAGTACCCAGCTTCTGCCGAGGTGCTTCGCCGACAAATGGAAACCGCGCAGGTTGTCAGTTTCGAAAACAGCGGAGTAGGCTTCTTCTCTAACCTGGCCGTCGGCGACGACACACCGCTGCTCGCCGAGACGTCGCCCCTCAGCGGAGCTTATGGAGATGTAGTCGGCATTGAGCATGGAATGGGCTTTATCGTCTTCTTGAAGGAAGGCCGCATCGCCGTGATCGAGGGATACTGCAACGGCGACACGCCCACCGGCAACTTCGACTTCTCGCGCTCCACGTACGAACTACGGCCTTGGGGCGCCAGTCCCGCCTAACGCCATCAACGCTTGGCCGCCCGGACTTATGAGTTCACGGCCTAATGCTCGTGTCTCACCATCCGGGCCGGGACAGCGACGTGCAGACATCGTACGCGATCGTCAGGCCGGGCCACTGGCCGATCAGCTTGCCAAAGCAGACGATGGCGTCTTCCTGAGGGGGTAGCCGAGGCGTCGTGCAGCCGTTGATGAGGCCGATGCGGAAGGCGGGATCGGCGCTGGCGAATCATGACGCCGACCTAGCTCCGGTGCTCCGCTCCTTCCCGCCTTCCTTGATCAAACTCAGGGGAAGACTGCGACTGGCGCTCCGTCTCCCGCAATCGCAGTCGCTATAGGCTGCTCAATTCGGCACCTGGATCGGCTTGACGTGATTCGGCTCGAGCCAATCGGCCGGGGCTGTGCAAGTGGTGCAGTTCACGCCGGGCAGATCGTCGGCATAGGTGACGGGCGGCAGAGGCTTGATGGCCGCTCCGGGCGTCGCATCGCCGCTCTGTACGGCGTTGATGCTGAGTTCCGGCACCAGATCGCCGTTGAGCGCCGTATCCAGGAACAGAGGGGCGACCTTGGCGGCCGGGAAGGTATTGCAGCCCGCGGCGAACGTCTCGCCGCTGCAGACCTTCACGTCCTGTGGCTCGACCCAGGGAAGCGGATACTCGATATTGTGCTTGTTGAGCTTCAACTTGCCGGTCAGCATTTCCATCATCACCTTGAACGCATAGGGGCCGACGGCTGGTCCCGCGCTCGAGGAGACGCCCTTGAGACCCTTCGCCTGCAGAGCGGGATCGGCGATCATCAGGCGGTAGCCGTTGTTGGATTGACCGGCGATGGTCACGAGCCGGTTGGGCCGGCCGTTCACGATGGCCTGCAGCGCGCCGTAGCTGCCGTCGACGTTCCAGATGCCGTCGATGTTCGGGTGCGCGGCGAGAATCTTGGCGACTTCCTCCTGCGAGGTGCCGTCGTTCCAGTTGCCGTAAAAGTCGCCCACGATCTTGATGCCCGGGTAGCGCTTGAAAACACCGAGCGCCTGCTCGTCATAGACCTTCGTCACCGTGGTACCGGCGACGCCATGGTTGATCACCATTTCGCCTTTGCCGCCCATCTGATTTGCCATCCATTGCGCGGTGTTGGCGCCATATCGGGCTGTGATGTTGCTGACGTTATAGGCGCAGGGCTCCGTGACGGTGGAATCGTAGGCGAACACGAGCACCTTTTTGGCGCAGGCCTGCTTTATCACCCGGTTGAGCGCGGTCGGCGAGAGGGGATACAGGATGATGGCGTTGGCGCCCGCCGCAATCATGCTTTGCAGATCCGAGATCTGGTGCTGAACGTCGGTACCCGAGATCACGGTCTTGAATTCGACCAGCTTGTCGTAAGGCGGTGTGGAGGCGAGTGCCTTGATGCCGTTGGCGGCCGACGCCTGCCAGGAATTGCCGCTGTAGCTCATGTCGAGGAAGACCTTGTAGTGCTCCTCGGCGCGTGCGGGGACGGCCGCCGTCAAAGTCCCGGCCGCGACCGCGACGATACTCGCTGTCTTGAGGCCTTTTCCATTCCTCATCGATGTTTCTCCCTGCTCGTTTCTATGGAGCGAAGCTGCTCCGGTCAGCTTGTGAGCCGATCTCCCTGCCGGCTCTGCAGCAGGAGCGCCAGGATGATGACGACGCCCTGAATGACGCTGCGCAACCCCTGCGAGAGGCTCAGCGCGGTGATAGCGGTCGACAAGGTGCTCAGGAAGAGTGCCCCGGCGAGCGTGCCGACATAAAGGCCCGCTCCCCCGGTCACTCGGGCGCCTCCAATGACAACGGCAGCGATGGTGGGCATCAGAAGGGCGGTGCCCATGTCCAGCGTCGCGCTGGACGAATAGCCTGCAAGGAGCACGCCGGCGATCCCGCTGCACAACCCGCTCACCACGTAGACCGCGACGGTGAGCCCCGCCACGGGCAGGCCGAGTATCGCCGCGGCCCTCGGGCTGCTGCCGATCGCATAAATCTGGCGCCCCGCCGGGCTACGGTTCTGGACGAGAACCGCCGCCAACGCGAACAGGACGATAAAGACGATCGGCAGGGGAATGCCGAGCCAGCTGCCCGCCACGAAGCGCTGCAGCGCCGGCGCCACGCTCTGCTGCGAACTGCCCGCCGTCATCCCCAGGGCCACGCCAAAAAAGGCGATGGAGGAGGACAGGGTCATGATGAAGGGCGGCAGCCGGGCGATTGCGACGCCCAGCCCGTTGACCAAGCCGATGCCGGAGCAGCAGAGCAGGGCCATCGGCAACGCGTAGAGGAGCATATCGTCGCTGCCGCGGGTCAGGTTGGCGACGATCATGCCGCCAATGCCGATCACCGTGCCGATCGACAGATCGATGCCACCGGTCAGGATCACCAATCCCTGACCGAACGAGGCCACCACCAGGAAGATTGCAGTGACCAGAATGGCGGTCAGCTGTGGTAGCGAGCCGAACCCCGGAATCGTGAGCTTCAAGCCGACGATCAGCGTCACCGTGGCGACAAGCACCAGCGCCGCGGGCACAAGGTCCGGGTGCAAGAGACGGGCGCGACGGCTCGGCGCGGGATGTGGCCGCGTTGCCGCAGTCTGGACGGCTTGTTCGGTTTCCGTTGTCATGCGGCCCTCGGCCGACCGAGGCGGAACAGGAGTGGTCCAATGTGGCCGAAGAAGATCGCCACGACCATGATCAGCCCGTTGAAGATATTCGTGTAGAATTCGGCGACACCGAGCGCGAAGAGCATCTTCTGCATGACCGTCAGGATGCCGGCACCGATGAGCGAGCCGAGCACGCCGCCACGCCCGCCCGTCAGCGAGGTTCCGCCGATCGCCACCGAGGCGAACATGTAGAGGAGGAAGGAGTCGCTTACGCGTGGATCGCCCGAGCCGATCTCAGCGCTGAACAGGTAGCCTGCGACGGCATAGAGAAGGCCAGCCGCCGTGAAGGCCAGGAATCGGGTCCGCCGGACATCGAGGCCGGACAAGCGCGCCGCGATCTCGTCGTCCCCCACGGCATAAAGAGCGATCCCCTCTCGTGTGTTCTTCAGCACCAGCCATGCGGCCGCCACACCCAGTGCGATGATGGCTGCGATGGGAATGCCGCCGACGTCGCCCGTGACGCCGGAAGCGATCGCGTCCGCCACCTCGCCGCCGGGCGCGCCAAGGATCATGAGCGCAATCCCCTGGCACACGATGAGCGAGCCGATCGTCACGGCCAGTGATTGCAGGCCGAAAAGGGTGACGAGACAACCATTGGCGGCGCCGACCGCAAGCCCGATGACCAGCACGACAGCGAAGCTCCCCAGGCTGCCGAGCCTCCCCGTGCTGGTGGTCGCCACCACCACATTGGCGATCGCCACGACGCCGGAGCCGGAGAGGTCGAATTCACCCGACAACACGACGAGCGTCAGGCCGGAGGCGGCCACCGCCAGGACGATGGCGTTATTGATCAGGTTGCCGAATCCGAAGGCTGTCAGCGCAGAGGTATCGCGACTCGCATAGGTCGCGAACATGAGGACCAGCAGCGCGAAGGCCGGCAAGGCCGCACTCGCGCCGAGCGCACGAACCGAGCCCGCGCCATCGCGCATCACTGCACCGCCCCGACTGCGGCCACCGCGTGCACGACCGATCCGGGACCTGTGCCGGAGGCCAACGACAGGATGGCAGCCTGGGTCAGGTCGGCATCGCGCGCCTCGCCCACGATGCGGCCACGATAAACCACCAGCACGCGATCGCACAGATGGACGAGTTCATCGAGTTCGGTCGAATAGAACAGGATGGACCCGCCATTGCCAACGAATTCGGCCATCATCGCGTAGATGCTCTGCTTGGCGCCGACATCGACGCCGCGGGTCGGATCGAACAGCAGCAGGCACTTGGCTCCCGCCAGGAGGGCACGCGCCAGGATAGCCTTCTGCTGATTGCCGCCGGAGAGCGCACCGATGTTGCGGTTGAGGTAGCGCTCGGCCAAGTCGACGGCGGGCGTCACCCTTGCGACGGCCTTCCGCTCGACCCTTCGGTCGATGAGGCCGAACCGGCTCACCGTCGATATCACCGGCAGCGAGACGTTGGCGAGGGTCGAGAGATCGCGGAAAAGCCCCTCCGCCTTACGGTCCTCGGGCACCAGCACCAACCCTTTGGACCGGGCGTCGCGGGCCGAGCGGATGGGCATCGTGACCCCGTCGAGCGCGATCGCCCCGGCGGTCGCGGGTGGGAGACCGACCAGGGTCCGAAACAGAGCCGATTGGCCTTGACCTTCCAGCCCCGCGACGCCGAGGCACTCGCCCGGCGCCAGCGCGAAGCTCACGCCGTCGAGGCCCGGACCGGCGAGGTTCTCGGCGCGAAGACGGGCGGCGGCCGCCTTCCGCACCGAAGACGCACGGCGCGTGAAGACTTCAACCACGGAGCGACCCGCCATGTTGCCGAATATGTCGCCGTCGCTCATCGCGGCGAGATCGCTGTCGAGCACCTTGCAGCCATTCCGGAGAATGATGCAGCGTCGGCACAGGCGTCGTATCTCGTCGAGCTTGTGGCTGATGTAGAGGATCGAAATGCGCCCGTTCAACTCCCGATCGATCAGGCGGAACAGCCATTCGCGGTCCGACAGAGCCGACGTCGGCTCGTCGAGAAGCAGCACCGAAGGATTGCGCGCCAGCGCCCGGACGATCTCCACCCTCTGACGCCTGCCGAGCGGCAGCTGCCCGACGATATCGTCGGGGCGGACATCGGTGACGTCGTAGCGCGCAAGGGTCAGCTCTGCGCGGCGGCGCACTTCACCACCCGACACCAGGCCCGCGACATTGCGCGGCGGATGGGGCAACGCCAGGTTGACCGCGACCGACAGGCTCGGCACCAGGCTGAGCTCCTGAAAGGCCGTCGAGATCCCGAGCCGATTAGCCTCGACGATCGAGGTGGGATTGAAGTGATTGCCCCGCAGGCGGATCGAGCCTTGATCGGGCGCCACGACGCCGCTCAGAGCCTTGACCAGCGTCGATTTGCCGGCACCGTTCTCGCCCAGCAGGCCGCACACTTCGCCGGCATTCAAGCCGAACGACACGTGGTCGAGCGCGACCGTGGCCCGGTATCGTTTGGTGAGATCGATTACCTCGAGGACCGGATCGCTCACCACCGCACTCCGCGCCCGCCCCGGCCAAAAAGGACCTTATGGTCGGACCATTTCTCGACCGTAACATCGAGTATTTTTCCTGGTCAAGCGACGGCTACCCTGTCCACGGACGGTTTCTCGGCTTTCCCGTGGCTGAAAAGGTCTGATCTTTCAGGTCAGCGTCGCCGCGATGGTCACGCGCCCAACTCCTTCCGAAGCAGCGCGAAGAGCTCGCTCTTTGCTTCGAAGCCGATGCCCGGAATGTCTGGCAGGCCGACATATCCGTCCACAACCGCCGTTTCGTCGGCAAAGCCACCAAAGGGCCGGAAGACGTCGGGGTAGGACTCGTTGCCCCCCAGTTTCAAGCCCGCCGCAATGTTCAGCGACATCTGGTGGCCGCCATGCGGCACGACCCGGCGGGTCGACCAGCCGTTCTCCGTCAGAACGCGCAGCGTGCGCAGGTATTCGACGAGGCCGTAAGACAGCGCGCAGTCGAATTGCAGCCAGTCTCGCCACGGGTCCAGTCCTGCGTATCGCAACAGATTGCGGGCATCCTGATGCGAGAACAGGTTTTCACCGGTCGCCATAGGGCCGCCATATCGCGCGCTCAGCTCGGCCTGCAGCGCATAATCGAGGGGGTCGCCGGCCTCCTCGTACCAGAAAAGGCCGTAAGGCTCGAGCGCCGCCGCATAGGACAGCGCGGTATCGAGATCGAACCGGCCGTTCGCATCGACCGCGAGACGGCTGCCGCTGCCCACCACCGACAGCACGGCCTCGATCCGCTTCAAGTCCTCGGCAAGCGGCGCACCGCCGATCTTCATCTTCACGATCCGGTAGCCACGATCGAGGTAGCTCCGCATCTCGTCCTGGAGCGCGGTGAGGTCCTTACCCGGATAGTAGTAGCCGCCGGCCGCATAGACCCAGACCTTGTCCTCCGGTGCGCCGTCCCCGAAACGTTCCGCCAGCAGGCGGCAGAGCGGCTTGCCTTCGATCTTGGCCACGGCGTCCCACACCGCCATGTCCAGCGTTCCCATCGCGACGGATCGCTCGCCGTGACCTCCGGGCTTCTCGTTGCGCATGGCGATGGTCCAGATGCGAAACGGATCGAGATTATTGCCCTTGTCGTTCAAGATGTCCTTCGGGTCCGCTTCGGCAAGTCGCGGCAGCAGCCGTTCCCGCATCATGGCGCCCTGGCCGTAGCGACCGTTCGAGTTGAAGCCGTAGCCCACCACGGGCGCGCCATCGCGCACAACATCGGTCACGACCGCCACGATGGAGCAGGTCATCTTCGAAAAATCGATGTAGGCGTTGGCGATCGGCGAAGCGATCGGCACCGTCCGTTCCCGAATATCGACGATACGCAACGACGTCCCTCCTGATCGATTATCACCTTGACGCGACAGCTCGCAGCTGTGAACCAATGCGGCTCTGTCATATACGAGACGAAAGCTCTAATTTGTCGTGGGCCACCGAGCGCCTCGCACCGATCTGCTTGGTTGCCGCTCCGGATATTTGATTTACGCGACCGCGGTGGCGAGCCTGCCAGTCGTCTCGTCATCCTGGACAATCGCCCCTTCCGGCCGAAGAGCCGCTTTCGCGGTCGTGCCTACGCTTCGGCTCGCCGCACGGGCTGCCGCTTTGAAACGCTGAACGGTTGCGAATCGGACCGTCACGCCCCATTCCAAATGCGAGCGAAACGAAACATGCTGCCGACTTGCGGCTAACCGCACCAGACCACGATGCTGATGTCCGAAAGCAAGATCGCCGAGAGAGACGAACGCCCGGATCCGGCCCAGCCGCCGCCGCGTCGAGTGCTTGCGCGGCGCGAATTGTCATCCAACGTCACGCAGGCCGCGGTTGCGTCGCTCCGCGCGATGATTCGCGACGGTGTCTTCAAGAGCGGCACGGCGCTGCCGCCGCAGCGCGACCTGGCCCAGCAGCTCGGGGTGAGCCGTGCCTCCCTGCGCGAGGCCGTCTCCATTCTCGGCACCCTCGGGCTGCTGTCGATCGAACAGGGCCGCGGCACCTTCCTGGTCAGCAATGCGGAGCGCGCCGTAACGGGACAGCCGACGGGCTCTTGGCGGTTCGCCGCCCGCTATTCGCCCGAGGAGGTCTACCAGTTTCGGCTTATCGCCGAGAGCCAGGCGGTCCAACTCGCTGCCATGAACCACACGGACCAGGAAGTGGCGGAACTGGCTCAGAATCTCGAACGGTTCCGGCAGGCCACCCGCCTCTCCGATCTCGGGGCCTATGCGCAGGCGGATTTCGATTTTCATCGACTGATCATCCGGTTCTCGCGCAACCGGCTGCTCGCAGACATGCACGGCAGTTTCGCAGGCGTGCTGCTCGAGGCGCAACGGCTCCCGCTGATCCGGCGCGACACCCTTTGGGAGGCGGTTTTGGAGCACGAGCGCATCGTCGAGTCTCTCAAGCGAAGCGATCCCGAGGGGGCGCGCT
The DNA here is from genome assembly GCA_965277635.1 of Lichenihabitans sp. Taxonomy (GTDB): domain Bacteria; phylum Pseudomonadota; class Alphaproteobacteria; order Rhizobiales; family Beijerinckiaceae; genus Lichenihabitans. The sequence continues at coordinate 5,525,504 of CBDIDE010000002.1, read as the reverse complement.
ACTATATGCGCCAGCATCTCAGCCGAGCCTGCAGCAGGGCCGGCATCCGAATCGTGGAAGTCATCTGACGGCAAGGAGTCAGCCCCCGAGAGAATCGAATTCCGCGCGCATCGCTTCGGCCGAGAACCCAGCGCCGAGCAGCACGGCCGCCAGCACCCTTGCTTTAGGTCCGCTGAGATCGCCTGCGAAGATCGCGCCGGCCCGCTCGAGATCGCGGGCGCCGCCATTGCCGTAGATCGGGCGCACGCGACCACGTGGACAGCGGGAGGTCACGATCACCGGAGTGCCGCTCGCGACGATATCGGCGACCGCCCGCGCTGCCACTGGGGTCGCGTTGCCGCGTCCGAAACCCTCCATGACGATGGCCTTGGCCCCGCTGTCGGCGGCGAAGCGCAGGAAGCGGTCGTCCGAGCCCATCACCAGTTTGACAAAGTCGACCCGGCTTTCGATCCTGTCCGCGGCAAAAGTCTTGCGCAGCACCGGACGGCGGTGGAGCGATATCCGCTCACCATCGATCTCTCCCAGTTTGCCGTGCTCACCCGATGCGAAGGTGTCGACACGTGACGCGTGGGTCTTGGTCACATCGCGCGCCGCGTGGAAATCCTGCTCGAAAGCAATCATGGCGCCGATTCCGACGGTGAGCGGGGAGGCCGCGATCCGGACCGAGTCGGCGATGTTGCGCGGCCCGTCGGTGTCGGGCATGTCGGCCGGGCGCTGGGCGCCGGTGAAGACCACCGGCTTGTCCGACCCGATCAGCAGATCCGCCATATAGGCGCTCTCTTCCATCGTGTCCGTCCCGTGGGTGACGACGACGCCCGTCGTCGCTGGGTCGGCCAGGTGGAGGGCCACACGTTTCGCGAGATCGAAGGCGAGCGGAAGGTCGACCGCGAACGAGCCGACATTGCAGAATTCATCGACGGCAAGGTCAATTCCCTCGAGCCGGTCGTTGAGGGTTTGCCGAAGCATGTCCCCGCCAACGCTTGCGACCGTGTGTCCGCTGTTGGAATCGTGACGCGACGCGATGGTGCCGCCCGTCGTGACCAAGACGATTCTGCTCATGCGCCTAGCTCACCGCTGCTGATGCAAATTGGTCAGACCTTAATCAGAAAGGCGGTGGACACCTAGCGAAAATTCTTGCTCGATCCAGGAGCACCCTTGCACAAAATTCGAGATTGACGGCACGCGCTATTCGGTGTCCATTTTCATCGATACGATTGGTCCGACCTTTGAGGAAGGGTTGGTGCCGTCAGGGAGAACGTCATGTCCGATCGAGACGCCGGCTCGTCCTTCACCCAAAACCGCCGCCAGTTCCTGCGCACCGCGGCCGCCCTGGGCGGCACCAGCCTCGTGCCGGCGACGTTGGCGCTTCCACAGGCCGCCTCAGCGCAAGGCGCCTCCGACACGCTGGTCATTGCGGCGCCCGCGACGCCGCAAGGTCTCGACATCGAATTCGACGTCAGCCTGGGCTCGATCGACACCCTCGGCGCGATCTACGAATACATGCTCGCCTACGAGAAGATGCCCGATCCAAACGCTCCGGGCGTGATGCGTGAGGACACCGGCGTTCACCCCGACAGGCCGAACGGCCTGGCGCTCAAGGGCAAGCTCGCCGAGAGCTGGGAGGTTGCGCCCGACGGCCGCAAAGCCACCTTCAAGCTCCGCGAGGGCGTCAAGTCGAACTGGGGCAACCCGTTCACCGCCAAAGACGTGAAGTGGACCTGGGACCGCAAGTTCAACCTCAAGGGCCAAGGCCTGTTTCAGACCGCGGTGCTTGGACTGCACACGCCCGACCAGATCAAGATCGAGGGCGATCATGCGATTTCCCTCAATCTCGACAAGCCGAACCCGCTGCTGCTCAAGCAGCAGTGCAATCTGGCCAATCCCATCTACGATGCCACCAAGTGCGCCGAGGCCGGCGGCAAGGACGATCCCTGGGCCGTGCAGTTCCTGAAGAACGACAGCGCGGGTTTCGGCCCTTATCGGCTAAAGCAACTGGTGCGCGGCCAGCAGGCCGTGTTCGAGGCGCGCGACGATTATTGGGGCGACAAGCCTGCCATGAAGCGCGTCATAATGAAGGAGGTGCCGACCTCTGCGAGCCGGCTATCGCTGCTTCAGGGCGGCGCCGTCGACATCGCGCAATTCCTGCAGCCGCGCGAGCTGCAGTCGCTCAAGGGATCGAATACGGTCGCGGTGGACGCCGTCAATGCGTCCTACATCATCTGGCTCGAGCTGAACGCGGCCATGAAGCCCTTCGACAATGTCGACGTGCGCCGCGCCTTCAACTACGCCATCCCGCAGGACGAGATCATCCGCACCATCTACTACGGCTACGCGGACAAAGAGACGGCGCCGATGCCGTACATCTATCCGATGGTCAACTCGTCGTTCTTCACCTACGACCTCAACCTCGACAAGGCCAAGGAACTGCTGGGCAAAGCCGGGCTCGGCAGCGGCTTCTCCACGACCCTCTCATACAATGCCGGAGACCCGACGCAGGAGCCGATCGCCCTGCTCATCCAGACCTCGCTGCGCAAGATCGGCGTCAACATCTCGCTCGAAAAGCTGCCGGCCGGCGTATTCTACGAAGCCGTCACCAAGCGGCAGAAGCCCGTGATCTTCTATCTCGACTCGCCCTGGACGCCCGATCCCGGCTATTCGATGTACCTGTACTTCAACCAGAAGAGTTATGTCGACTATTCGAACTACAAGAACGACCGGGTCGATCAGCTCATCACCGAAGGATTGGAGACGCTAGACGACAAGATCCGGCTGGAAAAATATACGGAGGTGCAGAAGATTTTGATGGACGAGGCGCCCTGGGGCTTTCTGGCTTATCCGAAGTATACCGTGGCCCGAAAGGCAAACCTGAAAGGGTTGACCTATTACACGTCGAACAACCTCAGGTTCCAGGATTTCAGCCGGGCCTGATCTGTCGTGGCCGGATGGCCTTGGCCCGCGTCCCATGAGGAGGCGGACTTGGCGCGATACTCTCCATCTTGTTCTCGAGGGGCTGGCGACGGGCCGCGTTTGCCACCTTTCTCATGGACGCGGTCTGATGGTATCCTTGGCATGATGTCCGCCCTGCGTTTCTTCGGACGCGCGCTTCTGATCCGGCCTCGCTTTGCGGTCGGCTATGTGATCGTGGTCCTCGTGGTGCTTGCGGCGTTGCTCGCGCCCTTCGTGGCGCCCTATTCGCCCGTGGAGGCCAATTCCAACGATTTTCTGCAACCGCCCAGCCATGCGCACCTGTTCGGTACCGACGCGGTCGGCATGGACATTTTCAGCCGCGCCATCACGGCACCACGGATCGATCTGACGATCGCGATCCTCGGCACGTTGCTGTCTTCCGTCGTAGGGACCGCGATCGGTGCGCTGGTCGGCTTCTACTCGGTCGGGCGCGGTCCTAAGATCTGGCTGTCTTTTGCCGTCATGCGGGCCGCGGACGTGCTGCAGGCCTTCCCGATCTTCGTGTTCGCGATCGCGCTGGTAGCGGCGCTCGGCCAGAGCATTCAAACCGTCGTGCTGGCCATCGCCTTCGTCAACATGCCGATCTACCTGCGGCTCATGCGCTCGCAGGTCCTCGGCATCCGCGCCATGCGCTACGTGGAAGCCGCCAAGGTGGCGGGCGTCTCCGACACGACGACCATACGGCGCCACATCATACCCAACGCCATCGCACCCGTCCTGGCGCAGCTCTCCGTCAACGTCGGCTGGGGAATCCTCCTGACGTCGGCCTTGTCCTTCGTGGGCGCTGGCGTGCGGGCGCCCACCCCCGAATGGGGCAGCATGATCGCCATGGGGTTCCAGAACGTCGTCACCGGCCAGTGGTGGCCATCGGTGTTCCCCGGCCTGTCGCTCGCCGTCACGGTGTTCGGATTCTCGCTGGTCGGCGCCTCCATCGAGATGCTGTCAGACCCGGCGGGCCGGCAGACACTCGCCCAGGATATGGAACGCCGCGGCGCGCGGATGGCCGCCCGGCAGGCGATCAAGGCGGGAATCTGAGCCGATGCGCATCATTCGCTATCTGCTTCATCGCCTCGCCTTCGTTCTGCCGCAGCTGCTCGGGATCGTTTTGGTCAGCTTTCTGCTGGTGAAATCGATTCCGGGCGATCCGGCCGTGCTCATGCTGGGCCCGACCGCAACCCCGGATGCGATTTCGAGCCTTCGGGGCCAGATGGGGCTCGATCAGCCCCTCTTCAAGCAATTCATCCTCTATGTCGATCACCTGCTGCATGGCGACCTCGGAACGTCGTGGCAGACCACGCGACCGGTGCTGGACGACCTGCTTCAGCGCTTTCCCGCGACGCTGGAACTCGTGACCTTTTCGCTGGTCGTGGCGATCGTCGTGGGCCTGTGGCTCGGCATTGCCTCGGCCCTGCGACCGAACGGATGGATCGGTCGGCTTACGGACATCTACGGCCTGAGCGCCGGCGCCCTGCCCGACTTCTGGTTCGCGCTCGTGCTCATTTTCGTCTTCTACACAATCGCTCATTGGGCGCCTGCGCCGCTCGGCCGGCTCGATATCGCGGTCCTCGCGCCCGAACCGGTGACCGGGTTCATGACCATCGACACGCTGCTCGCGGGTGACATGGAGGCCTTTCGCTCGGCCGTCTCCCACCTGATCCTGCCGGTCCTGACCCTGGGCCTGATCAACGCGGGGCCGATCATGAAGATGACGCAGTCGAGCATGGAGAAGATGCTCGCGTCCGATGCCAGCCGTTACGAGGTGCTGTGCGGCATTCCTCAGCGCCTCGTCACCCGGCACGCGCTGCGCAACGCTCTACCCTCCATCGTCACCATCGTCAGCGTGCTCTACGGCTATCTGATCGGCGGCGCCGTCTTGGTCGAGATCGTGTTTTCCTGGGGCGGCGCCGGCCAATATGCAGTCCAGGGCGTGCTGAATTCGGACATTTATCCGGTGCTCGGCTTCGTGCTGTTTTCGGCCATCTTCTCGCTGATCGTCTACATCGTGGTCGACCTCGTCTACGTGCTGGTCGACCCCAGGATCAGCTATTGAGGACACCGCTTTGAGCATCGCCGTCGGCGCCGAACGGCCCGTTGCAGCCCCGAACATCGCCGAGGACCTCCTGCGGGTGGAAGGCTTGCGGGTCGTGTTTCCGACATCCGCCGGGGGGTCTCGCACCGTGCTCCGCGGCATCGACCTTTCGGTGCGGCCCGGCGAGATCATGGGCCTCGTGGGCGAGAGCGGCGCCGGCAAGACCACCCTGGCGCGATCGATCCTAGGCGCACCTCCCGCTCCCGGCCGCGTCGCGGACGGGCGGGTGGTATTCCGGGGCCGCGACATCCTGGCCCTCCCGGAGAAGCAGTTGCGCCGGTTGCGCGGCCACCGGCTCGCCATCGTGGTGCCCAACCCCCGCGGCGAGCTGAACCCGACTATAAAGATCGGCGATCAGATCGCCACCATGGCGAGCGTCCACCTCGGTCTCGACCGCAAGGCCGCGAAGGCTCGCGCGCTCGCCATGCTGAGGGCCGTCCAGATTCCAGATCCGGAGCGGCGCATGAACGCCTATCCGCACGAGCTTTCGGGCGGCATGGCGCAACGCGCCGTGATCGCCATCGCGCTGATCTGCGACCCTGCCTTCGTGATCTCGGACGACGCGACGAGCGGACTCGACGTCACCGTTCAGGCGCAGATCCTCGATCTTCTGCGCAAGCTCGCGGCCGAGCACGGCAGCGCCATGTTGTTCATTACCCGCGACGTCGGCATTACGGCGCATTTCTGCGACAGGGTCGCGGTGCTCTACAACGGCGAGATCATGGAAGTCGCGGACCGTAACGCCCTGTTCCTGGCGCCCGCGCATCCCTACACCCTGCTGCTGCTCGCTGCCTTCTCGCACAATCCCGGGCTCAGGCAGGGATGGAGCGTTCCCGCGAGCACGCCGCCCTCGCCTGCGGCCTGCATCTATTCGGGGCGGTGCCCGATCGCGCAACCGCTCTGCCGCGACGAGAAGCCTCCGCTGGCCGAGCTCGGCCCGGGCCACGCCGTCCGTTGCCACTTTCCCGTGAGGCGCTGATCACCCGATGCTCACCGTCGATCGCCTTTTCAAGCAGTTCCCGATCGCGGGCTCCTCGAAGGTCGTCAGCGCGATCAACGACGTCTCGTTTTCGATCGCGCCGGGTGAGACGCTTGGGCTTGTGGGTGAAAGCGGTTCGGGCAAGACCACCATTGGCCGGATCATCGTCGGTCTCATCGAGCCGAGCGCCGGCAGCGTGCGGTTCGACCTGCCAGGCGGCCGCCAGGCCAGCGGTCGACCGCCGATGGGCAAGGTCCAGCTGGTGTTCCAGGAGCCGAGCGAGTCGCTCGACCCGCGGTTGAAGATCGGGGCCACGATCACCGAGCCGCTGCAAGCGCTTTCGGTCGATCGAAGCGAATGGCGCCGCCGGGTGCGGGACGCAATGGGCCTGGTGCGGCTCGATCCCGCGCTGCTCGATGCCTACCCCTCCGAGCTTTCGGCTGGCCAGCAGCAGCGCGTCGGTATCGCCCGCGCCATGATCACCGAGCCCGACCTTGTGGTGCTGGACGAGCCGACCTCGGCGCTGGATCCGACGGCCCGGGCCGAGATCATCGATCTGCTCAAGCGTATCCAGACCGAGCGGACTACGGCCTACTTGTTCATCTCGCACGATCTGTCGACGATCCGCTTCATCAGCCACAGAGTGGCGGTCATGTACTTGGGCATGATCGTCGAACAGGGCGAGGCCGCGACCCTGTTCAGCCAACCTCACCATCCCTATTCGAGCGGGCTGCTCTCGTCGGTGCTGCTGCCGCATCCCGAGCTGACCATGGAGAGCGCGGTCAGCCTCGAGGGCGAGATTCCAAGCCCGATCAACCTGCCTCCGGGGTGCTTTCTCGCGTCGCGCTGTCCTTTCGTGATCGACCGCTGCCGGGTCGAGATGCCACCGGCCGAGACAGTCGGAGCCGGCCACAGCGTTCATTGCTTCCGTCATGCGGACGTCGCAGCCACGAGACCGGCGTCAAAGACATTCGAGGCCTTCATGGCCGAAGCCGAACGCGTCCTGAGGCGCCCCGCAAGTCAACCCGCCCGCTTCGTTCCGAAAGCCGCAGAGAGGAATTTGCATGTCCGGACGCCTTGAAGGAAGAACCGCGCTCGTCACCGGCGGCGCCCGCGGCATTGGGGAGGCTATCGCTCGGGCCTTCGTGCGCGAGGGCGCCTCGGTCGCGATCCTCGACCGGCAGCTCGCCAGCGCCCAGGCCACCGCCGACAATTTTTCGGCGCATGGCGCGACCGTGACGGCGGTCGCGGCGGACGTCAGCGACGAGGCCGCGGTCCATCGCGCGGTTGACGCAGCAACAAGTGCGCTCGGCCGGATCGATATCCTGGTCAACAACGCAGGGATCGACACGACGTCTCTGGTGGTCGAGATGCCGACGGCGATGTGGGACGAGATGATGGCGATCAACCTGCGCAGCGTCTTCCTGTGCACGCGATCGGTGCTGCCCGGCATGATCGCCCGCAAATATGGACGCATCATCTCGACTTCGTCGCAGCTGGCTCACAAGGGCGCCGCCGAGATGGCGCATTACGCGGCAGCCAAGGCCGGGGTGATCGGCTTTACCCGCTCTCTGGCCTACGAGGTGGCGCGCGATGGGATCACCGTGAACGCCATCTGCCCCGGCCCGATCGATACCGCTCTGTTCCGTGGAATCCCCGAGCCTTGGCGCAAACGCAAGCTGGCCGAACTTCCCATTGGCCGCGCCGGCACGGTCGACGAAATCGCCCCGACCGCCGTTCTGCTCGCCTCCGACGAGGGCGCCTACTATGTCGGCGCGACCCTCAACCCGAACGGCGGTGACGTCATGATCTGACAGGCGCGAACCCGCGGCCGTATGCGAATGGCGCATCGACGGCCGAGTTCCAAAAGCGATGAGTCGCGCAGGCCCGCCGGGCAGTCGACTTCTAATGCAAATCGCGACCGTTCATCCGAGGTGACGCTCATGCTGCCACGCGAACGAAGCCCCTTTTCCGCCATCGTCGACCGGCCTCCGTTGAAGCTGCGCCAGGGAGGCAAGCAGGACGGCAAGGTGATCGTCTGGACCGTCGTCAACCTCGAGGTGTGGGACATCGCCCGCCCGATGGCCCGGACCGTGCTGCCGCCGCCGTCCGGCCAGAGCGTGCTGCCGGACGTGGCGAACTGGAGTTGGCATGAATACGGGATGCGCGTCGGCGTATGGCGCCTGTTCCAGCTCTTCGAGAAGCTGGGCATCCGGCCCACGCTGTCATGCAACGCGCGGGTTTGTGAAGATTACGCGCGGGTCGCCGCTCAGGCCCGCGATGCCGGCTGGGAGTTCATGGCCCACGGCTACGACCAGATCCCCATGCACAAGCTCGAGGACCAGCGTGGCACAATTCACAAAGCCATGGACATCATCGAGACGTTCACCGGCAAACGCTCGGTCGGCTGGCTCGGTCCGGGCCTGACGCAAACCTACGAGACGCCCGACCTCCTTGCCGAAGCTGGCATACGATACATCGGCGACTGGGTGTTCGACGACGAGCCGACCACGATCAAGACGTCGTCCGGCCCACTGGTTACGCTCCCTTACAATTTCGAGACGCACGATATTGCCACGATGGTGCTGCAGCATCACGAGTCGCCGCACTGGGTGGTCAGGTGCCGTGACACGCTCGACCGCTACCTTCAGGAGGGGTCGGAGCGCGTCAAGATCATGACCGTGGCGTTGCATCCCTACATCATGGGGCAGCCGCACCGCATTCGCTACCTCGAGGAGGCCTTCGCCGACATCAACAGCCGCGAAGGTGTGGTTCACATGAACGGGGCGGAAATCCTCGACTGGTACGTCGCGCAAACGTCGGCCGGCGACCGGCCATGAGCTTGGCCCCGCTTATCCCCGCCGGCTTGGCGACCCTCATGCGGGCTGTCGGCGGGGTCAGCGCAGCTATTGAGATCCGCGTTACCGCCGCGCGCACGGCGAGGATCGCAGCCTGAACACAAGCAGGAACATTGATGTCCAATCGTCGATCGCACAACCCCTATAGGATCGCCGTCATCCCAGGCGATGGAATCGGCAGGGAAGTCGTGCCGGAAGGCTGTGCGGTGCTCGAAGCCGCAGCCCGAAAACACGGCTTTGAACTGCAACTCGACACGTTTCATTTCGCATCCTACGACTATTATTCGCAGCATGACCGCATGCTTCCCGAGGACTGGAAGCAGCAGATCGGATGTCATGACGCGATCGTTTTCGGCGCCGTCGGCTGGCCGGAGAAAATCCCCGACCACGTTTCGCTCTGGGGATCGCTGCTGCAGTTCCGGCGAGAATTCGATCAATATGTGAATCTCCGGCCCGTCCGTCTGATGCCTGGGGTGCCGTCTCCGCTTGCCAATCGCAAGCCAGGGGACATCGACTTCTACGTCGTTAGGGAAAACACGGAAGGCGAATATTCGTCGATCGGCGGCCGCATCTTCACCGATACGCTCCGCGAACTTGTCGTTCAGGAGACCGTGATGACGCGGATCGGCGTCGATATCGTGCGGGCGATCGAACACGTCCTCGTCGAGCCAAGCCTGCGCACCCGCGACCTTGGCGGCCGGGCCGACACGGCAACCTGCGGGCAGGCGGTCGTGCGCGCGCTTGGCTAGGCGGCTGCCGTCATGCCTGCCAGCCGCGCGGTACCTGGGGCCGACCAGGCCGGCATCCACGGGTTTCCCAAAGACGCATGCGGAGGGAGCGGCGCCATGACACGGAGGCTCGACGCTGCGGATGCTCGGACGCGGTCCGAAACGCGCCGGGACGCTGCAAAGCGGCGGATCGCGCTCATGCGGGACGTCACAGCCGTGATGAGCTCGACCGCGGCACCCGCCGCAGGACACCGCATTCAGGGTCGCGAAGCGTCACAACTCTTATTGGTCTCATCTCAATACGGAGCGCAAGGCCGCCGAACCACGACCGATCGTACCGAGTCCGGCACGGCCGCCGAATGTCCGTCAACATCCAAGAAGGAGAGTAGCACATGGCGAAAGAGATCATCTGTGCCTTCGGCACCGACGTCGATTCCGTGGCCGGTTGGATCGGCTCCTACGGCGGCGGTGATTCCCCCTCCGACATCCAGCGTGGCGTCTTCGCGAGCGAGGTCGGTAACATCCGGTTGTTGAACCTCTTCAAGAAGCACAACCTGACCACGACCTTCTTCATCCCCGGGCACAGCATCGAAAGCTTCCCCGACCAGGTGAAACGGATCGTCGACGCGGGACACGAGATCGGCGCGCACGGCTATCTTCACGAAAATCCCATCGCCATGACACCGACGCAGGAAGAGGACGTGCTCACCAAATGCGTCGATCTCATTGAGAAACTATCGGGCAAGAAACCCCGCGGCTATGTGGCGCCGTGGTGGGAGATGTCGGAGTCGACCGTTGGACTCCTGCAGAAATACGGCTTCAAATATGATCACAGCCAGGGGTATCGGGACTTTCAGCCGTTCTATGCCCGCCTCGGCGATAAATGGAACGTGATCGACTACGCCAAGCGTGCAGAAGAATGGATGCACCCGCTCCAGCACGGCAAGGAGATCGACCTCGTCGAGATCGGCGCGAACTGGTACGTCGACGACCTGCCGCCGATGATGTTCATCAAGAAGGCGCCGAACAGCCACGGCTTCGTCAATCCGCGTGATATCGAAGAGCTCTGGCGTGATCAGTTCGACTATGTCTATCGAGAGATGGACTATGCGATCTTTCCCTTGACGATCCATCCCGACGTCAGCGGCCGCCCTCAGGTCATTCTGATGTTGGAGCGGCTGATCGGGTACATCAACGGCCACGACGGCGTGAAGTGGATGACCTTCGAGCAGATCGCCGAGGATTTCCGGAGGCGCTTCCCCTTCTCCGGGCAAGAGCGCCCGAAGGTCATCTGATCCGTCTGTCGAACCGCGGACCCGCAGATGCATCCGCGGCATTCGACCTGGAGCTAGACTACCATGTGCGCAAGCTGCGGCTTCCCGGCAGCGCCGGGCCATTGGACCGAAGCGGGTGCGACGTCGACGCCGGATCGGTGGCGGGCTCGATTTCGCCGCGCCCAGGTCCTGCGAGCGGTGTTGCGGCCCTATGGCCTCACGGCGCACGAAGACACGCAAGTTCTCGGCATTCAGGTGTCTACCCTGTCGGGGCATCACGAGATGGCGCGCGACCTGACGGAGGTTTGGGCTTCGGTCGAGAGACTCGCCGGCGTGGCGCTCGACCCGCTCGACCCCCGTTACACTTGCCCGCCCGGTGAGGACGCGTGAGGGCCAACCGCGACGGCCGCGTCCGGCTGACCGTGCTCGGAGGTTTTCTCGGCTCGGGCAAGACGACGTGGTTGCGCCACCAATTGCACGAGGGCGCATTCGCCGACGCGTTGGTGATCGTCAACGAGGCCGCCGACACCTCGGTCGACGACGTGCTTCTCGGGCGCGCGCAGCGCACCGAAATCTTGTCTGGTGGCTGCGTGTGCTGCGAAGGCCGCGCCGGCTTCGTGGACCTCCTGCGCCGGGTCTGCGACGAGCGCAGCCGCAGCGCCTCGACGTCGAACAGGTTGGACCGGATCGTGCTCGAGACCAGCGGCTTGGCCGATCCGGGGCCAATCGTGCAGGCGATCCGCGACGACCCCGTCCTGCTGCATCACATCGTCGTTTCCGAGGTGGTCGTGGCGGTGGACGCGCTGCACGGACTGGACCAGCTTCGTGGCGAGCGCCTCGGGCGACGACAGATCGAGGTCGCGGATCGACTGATCATGACCAAGACGGACGCGGCGGAAGACACGGCCGTTGCCTCGCTGGTCGCGACACTGCGCGTGCTCAATCCGCACGCCGAGATCGCGGGGTCAGTCAAGGGCGCACCGGCTACGCTTCCCACCGTTCAGGCCGAGCCTGTCGCGCTTCCCGCCCAGGGAGACAATTCCGATCCCGGACCCTTGCGGCCGGCGACATTGCACCTCGACCCACAGGTGGATTGGACGGCCTTCGTGGTCTGGCTGTCCGCCCTTCTTCATGCGCGCGGCAACGAGGTCGTGCGCGTCAAAGGCGTCGTGCGGACGTCAGCCGGGCGGCTCCTGCTTCAAACGGTCCGCAAGGTGGTGCAGTCGCCTGAAATTTTGCGCGAGGACGATATTCGCGGCCAAGAAGGTGACAATCGCGTCGTCGTGATCGGCCGCGGTTACGATCCGACCGATCTTGCACGCTCTCTGCGGAGCTTTGCCGGGCTTCCGTCATGAGAAAGATCGCCGGGGCGAGCCGCGGGTCGGCATCCACGTCTTCACTTTCGAGGCCTACAGAAGCTTCATTTTAATTGCGGCCCGTTGAATTGCTCCGCCCACGGCGGCCTTCGTTGCGAGGCTCCGACCCGGCCAGTTACCCAACCAACCCACTTGCCGGCGACCAGATCAACCGACAACTAGCCGGCGCACGTAGGGAGGTTAGAAAGCAGGCGTTCTCGGAAGAGCAGGACTCATGAGACCTGCGCGCGGGTACGGAACGGGCTTGGACGTGGACATGTGACGTGATTCACTGGCTTGGGGAGACGGACGGAGCGGGCCATGTCGCGGCGTCGAATTGGGTAGTGTCCGCGGTGGTGGTGGAAAATCGGACATTGGAAGGTGTGACGGAGGTGGCCACCGGATTGGCCGGCTAAGGTGGAGTTGCGAGACTTCAACCCGACCGGAGAACCCGATGACCGAGGACAGACTACCGCTTGCCGAACTTTTGGCCAAAGCGGGAGATGGAGATTTCCTGAGGACGGTCGCGGAGGCGGTGATGCAGCTTCTGATGGAGGCCGACGTGGAAGGCATGATCGGCGCCGGGCGTCACGAACGCACACTGGAGCGGGCGACCTATCGCAACGGTTACCGGGACCGCTCGCTCGACACGCGGCTTGGCTCGTTGCAGCTTCGCATCCCGAAGCTCCGGCAGGGCAGCTACTTCCCACCGTTCCTGGAGCCGAGGAAGCTCTCGGAAAAGGCTTTGGTCGCGGTCATCCAAGAGGCCTGGATCAGCGGTGTCTCCACCCGTCGCGTTGACGATCTGGTTCAGGCGATGGGATTGTCGGGGATCGGCAAGAGCACGGTGTCGAAGCTTTGCAAGGACATCGACGAGCGCGTCGGCGGCTTCCTTGATCGCCCGCTCACCGGCGAGTGGCCCTACCTTTGGCTGGACGCGACCTACCTGAAGCAGCGCGAAGGCGGCCGTATCGTCTCGGTCGCGGCCATAATCGCCGTTGCGGTCAACACGGACGGCAAGCGAGAGATCGTCGGCCTTCATATCGGGCCCTCGGAAGCGGAGACCTTCTGGTCGACTTTCCTCAAGAGCCTGGTGCGCCGCGGCCTTTCCGGCGTGAAGCTGGTGATCTCGGATGCTCATGAGGGGCTGAAGGTCGCCATCCGCCGGGTGTTCAGCGCCTCTTGGCAACGCTGCCGGGTTCATTGGATGCGCAATGCCCTGTCCTATGTCCCGAAAGCGCAGCAGAGCATGGCGGCGGCGGCCCTGCGCCAGGCCTTCATCCAGCCCGACCGCGCCAGCGCCAGTCAGGCGCTGCGCCATGTCGCCGACCAGCTCCGGGGCAAATGCCTGAAGCTCGGCAGCTTCATCGACGACAGCGAGACCGACGTGCTGGCGCATCTGGACTTCCCCAGCCAGCACCGGACCCGGATCCATTCGACGAATTCCCTGGAGCGTTTGAACAAGGAAGTGAAGCGACGTGCTGATGTCGTCGGCATCTTCCCCAACGAGGGCTCCATCGTCCGCCTCATCGGCGCCGTCCTCCTCGAGGCCAACGACGAATGGCAGACGCAGAACCGTTACATGCAAACCGAGCCCATGGCCGAACTTATGGCCCCCGGCAGCAAAACAGAAACCGTACGGATTTCCACCGCAGCCGCCTGAAACGAAGCCGCTCCAGTTACACCCCAATTTCCACCACGTTGACGGACACGACCTCGAATTGGTCAGGAGAGGTTTCCATTTGCCGTTGAACAATCGAGACCGCGATCATCTCTGGACTCTCTGGCAGGGCTGATCGATTGGACACCGATCGAGCGGCACTTGGACGGGATCAGCGCGGCCGCGAAAGGCGAACCGGCCTGGCCGCCCCTGGCCCTGTTCAAGGCTTTTCTCATTGCTGTCTGGTACGACCTGTCGGATGTGAGGCTCGCTGAAGCACTGGATGACCGCACGTCGTTTCGACGGTTTTGCGGTTTCTCGGCCTGTGAAAGCACGCCGGAGCGGACGGCGTTTGTTCGCTTTCGCCAGCATCTCGTGGTCTGCGGTCTGGACAAGGCCCTGTTCGACGAAGTGACACGGCAGCTCAAGGGTTCGGCCGTGACGGTCAAGTCCGGCACCCTGGTCGATGCCACGGTGATCGCGTCTGCGAGCCACGCCGACACCGAGGCAGCCTGGGCCAAGCACCGGCGGCGCAAGGCCATCCACGGCTTCAAGGCGCACGTCGGAGCTGATGCCGACACGGCCCTTGTCGAGGAGCTCTCGATCACGCCGGGCAATGTCAATGACGGCCGTGCCGGTTCCGGCGCTCTGCCGGACAACCCTGGTGAGGTGTATGCCGACAGCGCCTACCGCGGCCAAGTCTTCGGATCGGCCGTGCTGGGACGCGGAGGCGTTCCGAAGGTGGTGTAGCCAAGGCCAAGCATCAGAGTGGACATGCCGCATTGCGGACCGCCGCACCGCTGCGTGGGCCAGTGCATTCGCCGAGGGGGCCGGCGGTTCGAAGGCCGGGAAGCGAGCCACGACTGGATCGGCCGAGTAATCGCCCCGAACGACATTGCGCTCAACCTTGTTGACGGCGTCGCGAACCGCTTTGCCAATCTCCCGAAGCAGAAGAGCACGGGACATCACGTCGATAACGAGATTGCGCTCGGCGCAGATCTCGTCCGCGTCACCGCCGAACAGATGTTCGAGCGCTCTGTCCAGCGACATAGTCTCGGCAGCCGTGGCGAATCGCTGCTTGGCGTCCGCAGGGTCCTTGGTCCGGAGCGACATGATGATCTTGTCGGAGGCCTTGACGGGCACGATCCGACCGTCGAGCGGCAAACGGACGAGGGCGCCACGAACCTTGGTCGCCAGGTCGGACGGCACCCTGACATTCAGATGATAAAAGCCGGAGGCCAAACTTGACCGGGCGAGGCATGGGGAGTGCCATGTGTGAAACCGCTGTGTGAAAGCGGCTGGCGCAATACCCCTGACCTATCAGCAACTTGTTGATTTTCCGTATGGAAAATCTGGTGCCCTGGAGAGGACTCGAACCTCCACGCGAGCCGAAAACAAGACGCTTTTACAGGTGCTTAGCATCGCTCGCGAGGATCGATGTGTAAGACTACTGGGTATGACTTAAACATTTTTCCCCCGGAGCTTGTCAACTGTGGACCTCGGCGGCGAGAGAAGGCAATGCGGTCGTCAGCTTTCTCGACGAAGCCTGCCTCACCCTGGCTTTCAAAGCGATGCCACCATTTGCGCAGTGTCGGTCGCGAGATCCCAGAGCGTCGAAAGACCAACCCAGCGTTAACGGTCGGGGCACATGATCGGGACTCCTCGGCAGCGACGGGAACAGGATGCGACGGCAGCACAGCTCCAAGGGGCGGGGTCACAATCCGGGGTCGACTTGAGCCGCGGCCCCAAGGTCGCCTCGACCAAGTCCAAGAGGGGGCGGCCGACTCGCTACTCCGCCAACGTCGCGGCAGCGGCGGCGAAGAAGGCCGCCGCCCAGCAACCGGGCCGGGAGGGCTGGCGCCCGCGCGGCCTGCCAATCAAGAGGCTGCCCGCGCCCAGCGCGCGTCAGCGGAAGGCGATCAGCCCGGACGCCATCCTGTGGGTGCGCTGCCTCTTGCCCAAAGGCTTCCAGGGGCAGCAGTTCGCCCTCGCCTTCATCCACCGCTTGCGGTTACTGCCCCACCTCGCCTACGACCCGGCCCTATCACTGCCCATCGCGCGCCTCGCCGGCCATATCCACAGGCCCGCCTTCCGCAGCTCGAACTTCGCTCGCGAGCACCATTGGGGGACCCAGTTCGACAAGGACAAGCTCGACACCGCCTTGTCGGCCTTCGTCGGCTTCGAGTGCTGGCGGCGGGCCAGGGCGAAGGACTCGCAGACCCACCGGCACCGCCTCCGCCCGACGCGCACGGCGCTGGGCCTCGGGCTCGCCTCTAAGCCGCGGGGCAAGGAGGCGCTCAATGCTGCGGCCCTGTCCGACGCGAAGGAGATCGTCCACCGTCGGAGGGCCAACGGCAAGGCCGACGAGCTCGTCGCCATCGTCGACCTCGCCTGCGACCGGGTCGGGGACGACCAGCCGATGGTCACTGAACGCGTCCTGCGCCGCTACCTCGAGAAGGCCAGGGACTTCGACGACTGGGCGCGCAAGCGGCAGATGGGCCTGCTGACCCGGCAGGAGCTCGGCGGCCAGGACGGCGAGGCCGCCTACGACGGCGGGGAGGCCAGCAACCTCGAGGAGATGGTCGCGGCCTTTGGCCAGCTCGGGGCCGTCAAGCGGGTGCACTCACTTGCCTGGTTGGCCGCGTCGAAGGGCCGGTCCGACCACGAGCGCCGGGTGCGCATCGTTGACGCGCTGGTTCAGACCTGGAGCGCCAACCAAGCGGGACTGGTGGCCCTACACATCCGCCTGAATCTCGCCGGTAGCCTGCTGGACGTCGCCCATCCTCGCTTTGCGATGACGCCGCGCGACTGCGCGCGGCTCCTGGCGCGGATCGCGGCGACGAGCTTCGCCGGGATTGACGCTGCGGCCTACGGGGTCCTGGACTCGACCCCACGGGGATGGCCGCACATGCACGTGATCGCCGTTGTCGACCGAGACCAATGCCCCGAACTAAAGGCGCGAATCGCCGCGGCCTACGAGGAGTGGAGGATGGATCCCACGAAGCCGTCCGGTGATCTCGATGAGCGTCTGGTCCACTTCGACGAACTTACCGAGAGAGGCGAGCCGATGTGGCGCTATCCGATCAAGAAACTGGCGCCTTCGGACAAGACCGCGGCCGACCTGCTTGCGCGTCCCCAGGACATCACGCCCGAGATCCGGTTGGCAGCCTGGCGGCAGGTCCACGGCATACGGGCCACCTGGAGCTTCGGCCTGGAGAACATGGGCGTCGCCCGCGCGCTCGGGGCCATCGACGATGGCGCGCACCCCCTTATCGATGCGGCAAGGCTCGCCTCGGCGGCCGGGAAGGACGGCGCGGCCGCGCTCGGGGCCGTGGGATACGCGCCGCGCATCGCGCCCCCAGACCCAAACAGCGCCGCCTTCGACGGCCTGGCGACGGAAAGGATGGAGACGGAGGGCACGGTCGAGTTGGACCTGCCCGCGGACGACCGGGCGCTGAAGGCGGTTGTGAAAAAGATAGCCGCAGTGGGGCCAGCGGTGACCACCGCCGACCTGGCGAGGATGAGGGTCCGCCTGCCGCGCCATGCGACCGCCTTCACTGTCAAGGCACTCCGCTTCGACGAAGGGCAGCTGCGCACGGTGACACTGGAACGACGGGTCACCACGAAGCAGCCGACGGGAGGGAAGACCGTGAAGATCCTCGAGCCGGACGGCAGCGGGGTGCTGGTCGACGTCCTCCCCCGCGGCGGCGCTGTCGCGGTC
This sequence comes from Lichenihabitans sp., assembly GCA_965277635.1. Taxonomy (GTDB): domain Bacteria; phylum Pseudomonadota; class Alphaproteobacteria; order Rhizobiales; family Beijerinckiaceae; genus Lichenihabitans. The sequence continues at coordinate 5,507,873 of CBDIDE010000002.1, read as the reverse complement.
GGCACGCGGCTGGACGACGAGGGGGTCGTCGAGCGCGTGAACGAGATCGGCAACCGGGCGAGGACAAAGCTTGTCCCAGGATCATGAGATTTCGTCAAAAAGTCAATATATTCAGAAACCTAACAGGCATAATTCACCCGTTATCGGTTTGTGGAATAGTCCTTTGAATCGACACTAGGAACCCGCAGGAAGTCGATCGGACCCCACCACAGATACCGCGGCGGCGGGATTGGCAGACCCAGTCCGCTCGACATGACCCTCGACGAGATCGTCCCCTCCGCTGGCTTCCCGTATCGGCTTCGCCGAACGGGTCTCAAGCCAGCTCCGCCCACAACGCAGCGCTTAAAACGCCCGGGAAACGGAGCAACGATCTGAGCCTCGATCACTTCGACGGCGACTGATGAAGGCCGCCGATTCGCCTGAAATCTCGGGCTCCAGCATTATCGAGTCCATGCCGCAAGACTGATTCACCCGGTTGCCGCTCGCCTTCGCCTCGACAGCATCTTCGACACACGACCTCCGGCACTCCTACGCCTCGTTCGCGGTCTCGGACGGCGCGTCGCTCTTCATCGTCGGTAGGGTGCTCGGGCATCGGCAGACCAGCACGACCGAGATCTACGCTCACCTGAGGGATGATCCGGTGAAGGCTGTCGTAGACAGCACCGGGGCCAGGATCGCGAGGCGCTCAAGCGCGGTGCCGCCAGGGCGAAGCCGATTTTGGCGAGGCCGCTCGCGCCGGCCAGGAAGGCGTCCAGCCCGGTCCGTAAGAGGCGCAAGGCCGGCTGACGCCGCCGGTTACATCGTTTCGTAGGGAAACGAAGGGAACATGGAGATCAGCGCGTTCATGGCAAGCTTTGCAGTTACTTAGCTCTATGTTGATCTGTTCCCTAGGCCCATCGAGGTTTGGGGAACAAGGGGAACGGGGCGAGGTCCTGAGTCAATGCGGCCAAGGCCAAGTCAAGTGCTCGGGCCGTCGCCGCGCCGGCAGGGCCGGCGCTCGACCGCGGCGACGCGGACGAACCGGGCACGCCCACCCTGGTCTGTCAGTGACACAAGTCGCGAACGATCCCTCGGGCTGCGTCTCACGATACTTCTCCGAGCACCACGAAATTGATACCGGGGCCGGCGCATCTCGCGCGCCAGGGACGACCAATCAAGCGGTTCCTTTTAACGCGCCGCCGCATGCGCGGCGGACTGTTCGCCTGGCCGGGCGGCATCAAAAACCGGCACATCTTCAGGACCGTCGCGCGGCTCAACCCGAAGACCCGAGCGGCTTCCCGGCGACTCTTGCCCTGCATGAACACGAAATGCCGAACGCCGGCGTAACCTCCACGGCGAACATCCCCGGCCACCCCAAAACGGGCAGCCTATCCACTGGCCGGAGATTCCTCAGCCCGCGTCAGCACATCACCGACGCTCCAGTGGCCTGCTTTGCCACCTCCGTGCACACGAGACGCTGCGCAACTGGATCCGGCAGTCCGAACGGGACAAGGGTCTGCGGGCCGGTCCGAGGACGGGCGAGCGCGAGCGGATCAAGGCGCTGGAGCGGGAGGTCCGGGATCTGATTGCGTAGGCGCACCATGACGTCGTCGAGCGGCAGTAGCGTCCGCTGACGAAAGGCGACGATGATCGCTTCCTCGGCTGGCTTCAGTATCGTGCTGTGGCGCTCACGCGGACCCATTGGCGCCTCGCTTGTGCTCGTTCTCGATCGCCACTTGTTGCCGGTGGTTCGGCTTAGGAGCCGCCGATCGTCGGCAGCTCGCAGTTCGCCGCGGCGTGGCTCGCCGCCGCCCAGACCATGGCCAGCGCCAGGAGCGGCACGATCGCGATGGCCGCGACGAGGCAGGTCATGATTCTGAACTGCATCACGGCCACGGCCTCGGCTGCCGCTTCGACCGATGAGACGGCCCGCTTCAGGACCGCCGCCGCGGCGGTCGCGCTGCCGTCGACCTGCGCCTTCAGTCCCGTGGCCGCGTCGGCCACGATGCCCTGTGACGCCTGCTCGATAGCATGCGGGATGGCGGCGTACAACGACCTGTGGTAATCTAGCGCAAAGAGGATCGGCCACATGGTGTCGTCGTCATGGAGGTCGAAGGCCTTCTGCAATCTCAGCAGGTTCTCTCGGTCCTGCGCCGTGGTCTTGCGCCGCAGGTACCGCTCGATCCTAGTGACGGGGATGCTCATGCGTCGACCTCGTCGAAGATCTTGCCCATCGCCCTCCGCCAACGCGCGACTTCGGAGCGCGTTGCGATCGATGGTGACGAGGCCAGCTTCTCCAGGGGCTGCCGCTCGTTGAACACGCCCGTCAGGATCCGCGGGGCCACCCTGGGGACGAAGTGTGTCGACCCGAGGGGCTTCTTGGCCTGCTTGGGATCGCCTTCATGGATGAGCGTCCTGACCTCGCTCGTCTGGTAGAGATAGAAGTCTTCGGGCTGGCCCCAGCACTCGTTGAGAATCGTGTGGAGCCGCGACTTGGGGACCGTCTCGTGGAAACGCGTGAGGGCATTCACCGAGTCACGGTAAAGGTTGAGCACCCACAGCGTGACTAGCTCGTGCGGTATCTCGTCGAGCGTGTCGTTCAGGATGGGTCCGTAGCGCTCGACCTCTTCGGCGTTACCGCCCTTGCTGTTGATCACGATCGTCGCGTTCTGGTGCCCTTCACAGAGATCGACCAGCCGGAGCCATTCTTCGTGCTGCTGGAGATCGAAGGTGTACACGGTTGCTGGTGGTTCCATCTTTGGCACCACCTTCTCCTCCTTCTTTTCCAGGAAGCAGTGCCACACATCGCTGTTGCTGGAGTCGGACTCGACGATGATTAGTTCGGCGCCTTTCTGCCGGAGGTAGTCGATCAACGCCACCGCGGTCATGGTCTTGCCGGTGCCCCCCTTAGCGCCCCCCACAAAGAACAGCCTGCGCCGCTTCCGGGCGCCCGTGTTGGCTGGTCTGGCGACCGCCCTGCTATCAACAATCATCGCCATCGGTATTTCCTTTCTTCCGCTTCTTCGAAGAGCCTGCGTGTTGTAGAGGTCGGGTTCGCCGCCGCGCGGGCGGATCGATCCTTTCGGCATCAAGACTGAGCCAGTCGGCGAGCATCAGGGCTATCGTCGACTTTCCGGTCCCGCCCTTTTCACTCGATAGGAGGATCGGCGCGGGGGGCCGCCCGGGCGGCCCGAAGGACGCTAAGGCGGGTTCAGACTGGGTCTCGAGGATACGCTTGGTCATCAATAAGCCTCCTGGCGAATCGTCCCGCATCACGCGTCGTGACGAACCCTGAATCCGCCGCTCGTCTGCCCGAGCGGTCTTTCCCGCTGGGTGATCGCTGAGCTTGCTGCCAGTTCACGGCCATCGGCCTGAGCCGGCGCGGCTTGCGAGGTGACGATGGACAAGGGCTTGTTCTCGGTCCCGGAGGACGACGGGGCGGACGCATTCGTCGCGCCGACTGTGCCGCTCGATTGAGTCTCTAGGGGCTTCCTCGTGTCCTCCGACGCCCGATGTTGCTGCCCGGCCGAAGGTACGACCGGCAGCGTGCCGGCTACCGAAGTTGTCTCACCGGGCGGCGCCTGCGTGCCTGGGTTGCCCCTCCTCTCGGAACCGTGCTGCCCCCGACGCGTCGCTCCTGGGGCGGCTTTCGGCTTGTCGGTAGGGCCTTCCTTCTTGGCCTTCTGGGCCCGCTTCTTCGCGCTCTTCAGCGTCGAAAGGTGGACGTTCAATTCGTCGCCGTTCAGGCCCTCGAGCGCTGCCGCGAGCGCATGGCCCGCTTGGTCGACAGCGATCAAATCGTCCAGCAAGAGCGCGATGGCCTCCTGGATGGAGAAGTCCGCCGGCTCTGCCGGCTTGGCGGCCAGTGCCCGCAGACGGGCGCCTGCGCGCTTGATTTGTTCCAATGTCAATCGCATCGAACGTGGCTTCCCCTGCAGGCTGAATTCCGAATCGGCTCCTGCAGGGAAGACTAGCAAGCGGCAACGGCCGCAAACCGGGTCCGGAGCCCGAGTGACGGAATTTCACGCGGAGACCCCCTCCCGCCCCTGCCGGGAGAGCGCTAGCATGCGTGCATCTCAGGGGAATGGAGATGGGGACAGGATGCCCCTTGCTATCCGCGCCTGCCCGGCGGCGGTGCGCAAGGGCGGGTTCGTTCGGCGCCTGCGTCTTCTCACAATCCCTCGTCCTGGGGGCTCGCGCCCCGAAAGCCTGAGGAGGCAAACATGTCGAAGTCACGGGGGTCGGAGACCCGCCGGAAGACGAAGGAGATCCTGGTGAGGCTCGAGCCGGCCGCCTACGCGAAGGTCGCGGCGGCAGCATCGGAGGCGCGGCTCTCGCTCGCCGAGATCACGCGCAGCCGGCTGCTCGGCCTCAAGGTGGTGACCCGCACGGATGCGGGGTTGGTCAACGAGTTGCGCAGGCAGGGCGGCGTCGTGATGCTCGCGCTGCGGTCGCGCGGGATGCGGGAGGAGGCGAGGGCGGCCTTGGAGGCGATCCGTGCCGCTATCGACCACCTCGGCGGCGCCCTGCCATGACAGTCGGGAAGCTGGCGCCGAAGCGGCAGGATTCCGCGCCGGTCGCCCAGCAGGTCGGAGATGCGCTCGACTACATCGATCGCGGGGACCCGTCGGGCCGGGACTTCGGAAGGAGCGACGTCATCGCCATCGGTTCGGTCAACCTCATGGCCAGGACGCGGGCGGGGCAAAGGTTGGAGATGGTCGGTCTGGCCGAGGCCGCCCCTCGGGCGCGGTCACCGATCGAGCACATCATCTTGTCGTTTCGCCCCGACGAGGTCCCGAGCCGCCGCGAGGTCGAGGAAGGCGTCGGTTACCTACTCGATGAGATGCATCTGCGCGGCCATCAGGTGCTGTGGGCGATGCATCGGGGGCTCAACGCGGCCAACGTGCACGTGCACTTGATCATCAACCGGGTGAGCCCGATGAGCGAGCGCGTCGTCAAGGTGTCCTTCGCGCACAACGCGATCGGCAGGGCCATCGCCAGGATCGATCACGCACAAGGGTGGCATCGCGAGGAGAACGCGAGGTTCGAGGTTAGAAGCATCAGAGGAGATGAAGATGTTAAATCAGACGGCGTCGGCCAATGGAGCCGGCCAGAAGCCACAGGGCCAACCGGGTACCCCCGCCGAGTTCGTGGCCCAGACCTTCGAGGAGGCGCGCGGGGCGCACGAGGGAACCACACAGATCATCGATCTGCTGACTGCGGGCGAGGGACAAGCCGATCCGCTGGCTACGGTGATCGACATGATGGAGATCATGAACGGAAAGGTAGATCTCATCCTGAGGCACCTGGGAGTGGCCGAGGGCTGACGATGGGAGGGCTCACCGCCGGCGGCGCCAGTCCAGCTGGCGCGGAGGCCACTTCACCGGGTCGGTCCGTGGACGGCGTTGCTGCAACCGGGATGCACGAGGCCGACGTCCGGCGCGCGCTCAGCTCGCTCGGTGCCGACACTCAGGCCGCGCGCGTGGTCCGTCACGTCGCCGAGGCGCGACTCAGGCGGTCATACAGGGCGCAACCTGCGGGCACAGAGGTCGTCGCCGTCGATGTCCCGACGGCAGGCTTATCGACGAAGGCGGCGGCATTCGAGTTGCGGCAGGGCGCAGCGAGCGCCGAGCGGGTGGTCGCTCAGGTCGCGGCGCCGTTGATCAGTGCGGCGGGCACATGGCGAGACCTGCATGCCGCGCTCGCCGCAGAGGGGATCGCGTACGTCGCGAAGGGCAGCGGCGCGGTCATCGTGGTCGGCGATCAGCCCGTCAAGGCCAGCACCGTCGACCGTAAGGCGGCGCTGACGCAGCTCGTGAAGCGCCTCGGGCCCTACGAGGGGGGTACGCAGCCGGTGGTTCCGCGGGCCCGAGAACCGGCGCCTGGCGTCTCTCGTGTCGCGTTCGAGGCGTTCGAGGATGCGCGGCGGTTCAATCAGGATGCGATCGACGAAGCGCGGGCGCGCCGGGCCTCGATCAACTTCGAGGCGAAGCCAAGAACGGATCGGGATGTCCGGGAGGTGCTGTCGCGGTTGCAAGCGAGCGCGCGGCGCGCCATCCAGGTCCCGTCGGCGATTCGCGACTTCAGAGCCTTCAAGGCGCAAGGCAACGGCATCCCGGCAGCCGAGCGGCCGGCGAAGGGCCAAGCCTTACCAGGAACGCCCGCTCGCGGCGAGCCGGCACCCCATGAACCGTTCTTCGGATCCTCCGCGCCTGGCGTTCCGACGCCCGAAGGGTGGACCGCGTCGAAGGAACTGGCCGCCGCGATCTACCATGCTCATCGGGAGGACGTGCTCCGGCAGGCTCGCCGCGACGCCAAGGGTGATCGGGTCACGATCAACGCGAGCATCGTCGATAGCAGGATCGCGCAGCGGCTGCGGGCGAACGGCCACCGCCGGGAGGCCGTTGAGCGAACCCTGGCCTCGGTCGCGCGCGAGGAGGACCTGGGCAAGCGGCGGGACTGGGGGCAGTACGCGTCCCGCTTGACCGCTCGAGCCTTCTCGCCGGCGTCGACGGAGTTCTTCCGGTCCCACCCCCACCATGCCGAGCATTGGGCTGCCGTCGAGCGGAAGGCCGAAACGGCCGCCTACAGGGCCGCGAGGAAGGTCGTGCTGCAGCGCCTCAAGGACGACCTCGATGCGCTGTGGAAGCGGCGCATCATGACCGAGGAGCAGATGTGGCAGAGGCATAGGATGCGATGCGAGGACCTGCGTCGGATCAACACCAGGCTGAAGCGGTTGAGGCGCGCCGGAACGATGGTGGCGATCCTTTCGCTGCTCGTGGAGCTGTCGGTGATCCGGCCGCTGCTGAAGCAGAGCGAGAAGGCGCATGCCGCCGAGCACGAGGCGTTGCGCGACGCGGTCAGGCGCGATGGCGCAGCGTTGCGGCAGGCACGCGCCGCTTGGCGAAAGGGTGGCGAGTGGCAGTTGCCGGATGCCGGAGCGGTGCAGGTGTGGAGCAAGGAGATGGTTAGGCCGAGCTTTTCGCGGAGTCGGCAAAGGCGTGGCGGGGTAGAAATCGGCTAGTCAAGGTGCAGATCTGGAGGCTGGCCCTTGCCGATCTGCTGCGCGAGACCGCGGCAGGTCGTGCTGCGCTCGGCGGGCCGGCACGGTTGGTCGCGTCGGCGGCCCCGCGGAGATGCGCCGGATGGCGCAACCCGGCTAGGTGCTCGGGTGCGCTCAGACGATCGCCTCGTCCTAATAGAAGGCATCCGCTTGCGGCCAAGCGGATCGGCTGGCCTGGTCGAAGACGCCGACGCCTCGCTGGCGACCTCCGTCAGGACGCTCGCCTCTGCGCCCGGGTTGCGCGGCAAGCCCGTCCTCTTCGTTCCTGACAACCACGAGTTCTTCGGAGGGCAGATCGAACGGCGGCTCCAGAAGGGCCTTTGAGCTGCGACGGCACCAACGTCCACATGCGCGACCGGAGCACCCTCATCGTCGACGGGGTGCAGTTCATCGGGTCTGTGTTGGGGACCGACTATATGCTCTTCGGTGACCCGTTCGACTCGCAGGCGGCCGCCCTCGGCGCCGCCTGAAAGGGCGATGATGAGACCGCTCGGTCCCTGTCACGCGACCGGCCCCGCGCTTACGCAGCGGCTGCCCGCGCGTTCCGAGACATTGTATTGCAACCACCCCCGGCGCGAGCCGTCTCGGGCGTCCGCGGGCCGTGGACGGACGGCCCAGACGAGACGTCGGCATCCCGAGAAGGTGCCGAAGACCAGGAAGCCGAGCAGCGCGCCCCCGACGACGGGACCCCCAACCGGAACTGGAAAGGAAAACCAGACCGTTCGACGAAGGGAAGCGCTGAGGAAATCTTAAGCAAGTCAGACGTCATCGAGCGGCGCTCCAAATCGGATGACCTCATGGCAGCGGCGAAAGATGAAAGGAGCGTGCTCGGCGCATCGTCGTCTTTTCGACAGCGCTTATCCGTCGTTGCTCGATCCGCTCGGATTCGAGCGATGTGCACCGGCTTGTCCTGCCATCCCCTCCCCATCAAGAGGTTGTGCCCTTTAGACCCATGATGGACGGCTGCTTCTCTTGGCGTCCCACCGCGGCCCGTCGATCCGCTGATTCTCGAGGCGAGCAGCGCAGTGTCGGGTTTGGGGTCGACCCTTGTCTCCGATGAGCGGCGATGCTCAGCCTCGCCGCCGCCCAGCGGACCGGCGGCTCTTGCACCACGGCGATCATCGATCATCGACGACGTTTTGAACTATCCGGCTTTTTCCTCCAACTAAGGGCGAGCATCTGGCCGGACGGTCCCAATAGATCGAGGGAGAGGGCGAGGGATTAGGTAGGCGTTCCGAGTTTCAATCCCCACGGAAGCCCGACGATGCCAATGCCGATCAAGGCCAAGCGCGTCGTACATGGGGTGCAGGGCACCGCGATGAAAAATCTAATACAGAACGATTCTATCGAGACCGACCCGCCCGGCGAGGCGCCATTTGGCCTCAAGACGGCAACGATCGACGCTGTCGGCTTGATCGCTGATCTGTTCCGAAAGACGGCCGATGCGCAAGTCGACCTATTCGTCGCCCGGCAGCTGCATGACGAGCGAGCAGGCGATGAAGCGCTGATGCGGATCCGCGCCGCGGCCCTGCTGCTCGCCAGCGTGCCGGCGCCGAATTGGGGCGCGATAGCCCACAAGGTCCTGGTGGCCACCATCCTGCGCTCCGAGGACGACGACGCGACCTCGCATGCGCGCCGCATGGTCGAGCTTGCGATCCGCATCGACACCGACGCGCTCCAGGATCCGCGCGTCGGCTGACGGCCAATCCCGACCCCGACTTGAGGCCAGCCCTGCGCGAGGCGGCGTTTTCTGACGCCGCTGCAGCGCGGCAATCAATCAGGATGAGAGAGGCTTGGGGCTGGTGACGTAGGGAGGGCGAAGCCCGACTGGACACACCGGCCCCAAGCCTCAGGCCCTTCGAAACCTCAAGTGGTGATCGCGGCCGGTCGGTCGTTGGGATGTCGTCCTCATCGAGGAGCGCCCTTGTCTGGCCGCCATGTGACCGATCACCAGATGAAGCTCTTCATGCAGTTTCGACAAACCGACGGGGTGGCCGTAGCGGCCGCCAAGACGTCGATCAGCACCGCGACTGGGTACCGCCTGGCGCGTGACCCCGCCTGCCATCGATCAAGAAGGGCCCCCGCGGCCGGCGGCGACCTGACCCATTGGGCGATGTGTTCGACGCGGAGGTCGTGCCCTTGCTGATGTCGGCGCCCGGCCTGCGCCCGATTGCGATCTTCGAGGAGATTGCCAGACGGCACCCTCATCTCGGCACCGGCATCCGCCGAACCCTGGAGCGGCGTATCAGCTCCTGGCGGGCGGTTCATGGCGAGGACCAGGAGGTCATCTTCCGCCAGACCCATGAGCCTGGCCGGAGCGGGCTGTCGGACTTAACCGACATGGGCGATCGTCGCCGCTCTCTCATCCAGATCGTCGCGCTACACGCCGCCTCGATGCGCTTCACGACCGGCGCTGGCGCCTGCCTCCGCCGCCACGTCACCCATCGCCGGTCACGCGCCCGATCTGATCGTCATAATGCGCGGCGGCGGCGCGCTGACCGCCCATGCTCTCAGCCTCCTGTTTCACGACGGCACTGTGGCGGTCGCCGTGGATCCTCTCTCTGCCACGCTCGTGAAGGACCAGGCCCGATGACGACCCCGGCAACGAAACAGCCCGCTGCGACCGCCGCCTATGCCCGGCTCAGCGAAATCGCCGCGCGATTGCGCGGTCCCGGCAGCGCCGCTTCGATCGGTACGCTCGCGCCCGATATCGCCGCCGCACGCCAGGCCTATGCGGCCTGCCTGGGCTGGCTCGCCGCAGTCCGGGCCGAGATCGACCACGAGATCGCGGCCGTCGAGGCCGATGCCGAAACCTCCAACTGATCGGAATCGCGCATCGGACGCCGGCGACGGTCCTCGTCGCCGGCAATCACGCAGCAAGCATCTGAAGACCGAAGGCGTGTCCGAAGGAACAAACCCCCAACAGAACGAAGGCCAGCGCGGCCGAAGCTCACAGGACCGGAGATCGGATGAACGGAACAATGAGCGTCCTTTGATCGCTCCCCAGCCGAAAGGAAAACACGATGAAAACCAGACAGAACCGCAACCACAGCCGACCCGAGAGTGCCGTTCCGCGCGAGCGTCGCGCCGCCTATCGCCGCGCCGCTCGGGGACCGACCATGGGCGATCACGTCGCTCGCATGGTCGGCTGCATGGCCGATCACGAAACGCTCGTTGCGTCTGGCGATCTGATCCATGCTGCCGGCGCGGTGTTGGAGATACACGCCTGCATCCTCGCCCTCGCCGGCCTGACCCCCGCCAGTGCGGACGAGCAATGGGCCAAGCTGGCGCTGCTCGACGATATCGCGCCCCGCCTGGATGACGCAGGCCAAAGCCATATCGCTCGCATGGTCGACGCGGCCGTAGCGTTCGAGCGAGCCCGAGACCCGCACCAGGATCGGTGGGCCGTCGGTCGCCACTGATCAGGCAACTACCAACATAAAAATACTCAGAAGCTAAACCAGGAGAAATTCGATGACATCGACCACAAGCCAGACAACATCGGCGGTGTCGGCCGCCGACCTCGATCAGTATTTTCGTAATCTGATGACGCTGCGTATACAACCACTCGCTGAAAAAGCGAGCGCGATCATGCGAGACATGGCACGTCTGCGCGAGGAAGGCGACCACAAGGCGGCCGAGGGCGCCTTCGGTCTCCTCACGAGCCTCGTGGCCGGGATCTGTGCGGCGCCGGTCGATTCAGCCTGGCTGGCTGGCCTCAAGATCGCAGCCCTCGATGACATCCTGCCGATCCTACGGCACGAGCATGCGCTGCTCGCCGCCGTCGTCGAGGCCGCGCAGCAGGTCGAGCGCCATAAGTGGATGCCGAATTGACTGCGCCGGACATGCTGCTTGAGCATACGATCTACCTCGTGCAACTTTCTCGTGGCCTGCCTCCTGTCGGGGCGGGTCCGGGAAACGAGTGCTTCGTATTTCACCCATCGCGCTTCGTATCTCACCCATCGCAAAGACCGATTCATCGATGCTGGGCCGGTCTCCACAATGCTTCATCATCATCGCGCACGCCTCTGCGTTCCCTAGAGTTCATCTAGGGTGGCCAAGTTGGGATCCACAACTTCCCACCTGAAGACTCTTTGCCTGGCTGCGAACTTCGATCTTGGAGCCCGATCCATTGACGCTCGTGACGGTCGGATGGGCCCGAATGCCCCTTCAAGGGCGACGACGCGCGCGACACCGGCAGGCTTATGACGACGGACAGCAAAGCTCCCATGGCCGCTGCCACGCCGCCGGCGGCCGGCCCTGCCTCTGCGCCACCGGGCCACCGCCGACTGCGCCCGCGGAGCCCGAGATCGACGAAGAGGTCGAACGCAAGGTCAAGACCGCCGTGAACGAGAAGAACGCGAGAAGCAACGTCGCGCCGTGCTGGCCAAGCGACAACGCGGAATGGAGCGCTGACCCAGCGCCTGTTGTCACCCAAATCGACGAGGGCCTTATGTGCAACGATTATCGTTTAATAGTGGACGCAGCGTCGATCTTCGAGGGATTCGCGGATCTCAAGATCAAGATCCATTTCTCCGAGGGCACACCGAACATCCGGGCGCGTGACGACATCAAGATCACCGATACGGCTCCAATCGTGCGATCAGTCGACGACGAGCGCAACTCGGGCGATCTTGTCCAGCGACGGTGGAGCTGGCCCGGGCAGAACAGAAAACCGGTCTACAATTTCCGTTCTGACGGTCGCGAGTTCACCTCCGGCCGCTGCCTGATCATCGCCGACGGCTTCTATGAGTTCACCGATCCGGAGAACAAGACGAAGATGACGATGGAGCCTGGACCCGATATCGCGCCCTACCATGATCGGCAGATCGTCATCCTGGAGCGCGACGCATGGGCGGACTGGCTCGATCCTTCGGTCCCGGCGGGGTCGCTCATCAAGCCGCTGGCGCCCAACTCGCTTGTCGTCGAACAGAAGTGCCTCAGTCTGAATTTGGCTTTTGATCTCAAGGTGCACGTTGGTGAGGTCGCCCAGAGCGGCTATCTCTCACGCGCAACGAGGCTATGAGCATGGGCCTGGAGCTTCAGCAACTCGATCGACTGCTGGGGGCGATGTTCCGCCTAGACGCACGGGATCGCTTGGTGGGCGATGCCCCCTACGTGCATATCCTGCGAACGGCCGACGCGGTGCTTTGCCGCGTCCATGTGACGGTGCCTGATCCGCGGGCAGCCCGACTTCAAGCGTTAGCGGCGACTCCTAGGGGGCGTCCGAGAACATGGGCCGAGGACTATGCGGCCTATCTGTCGTTGGTGGAATCCGTCGCGAGCGTGACAGCCATTCGCGCGGGGCCGCTCTACGGTTTCCCGGACGAATTGCCCCACGTTTCGGACTGGGTAGCGGTCGATGTCTCGAACCTGGACCTGCTCAAAGGCTATCTCGACGAATGGATCGAGAATGCCGAGAGCGGATCGCCCATGGTGGCCGCGCTGGTGGAAGGACGCGCGGTGTCCGTTTGCGCAAGCGTTCGAGCGTCCGAGGCCGCGCATTGTGCAGGGGTCGAGACATCACCTGCCTATCGCGGTCGGGGGCTGGCTCGGCATGTTGTCGCCGCGTGGGCGAAGCTGGTTCGGGCCGGTGGCGCCGAACCGTTCTACGCGACAACGTTCGACAATCTGGCGTCCCAGAACGTGGCCCGTCGCCTTGGCCTGAACCTCATTGGAAGCGAGTTCTCGATCTACGGCAAAGCCGTGCAGGGACAGGTCGACTTTCCATCCAAGCCAAAATTCAAACTGAGACGCTACCCGTCGAACAGGTCGGCTGATCCGAGCGGCGAATACTGATATGCATCAAGAGGAACGCGATGAATTGGAGGCGAAGAAGCTTTGCTGGCGCTGCGTCGGCGAAGCCTACCTGCGCGATGAAATGCGGCGCGAGGGGCGGCGCGGCCGCTGCTCCTACTGCGATCGAACGGCTAAGACCTACACCATCGGGGAGGTGGCCGAGAGGATCGAGAGCGTCTTCGAACAGCACTTCATCAGGACTTCGGATCAGCCGAACTCATGGCAACAGACCATGCTTTCCGACCGTGAGTCCGAGTATGATTGGGAACGGGACGGCGAGCCGGTCACCAACGCAATCGCGAACGCCGCGGACATGCCGGAGGCCGCGGCTGCGGACATCCAAGCGCTGCTCGATAACGAGCATGGCGACTTCGACGCTGACGCGTTGGGCGAGGAAACCGAGTTCTCGTCGGAGAGCTGCTACGAAGAGAAGGGAACGGACGATCGCGCCTGGCAGGAGGAATGGCGGGACTTCGAACGCGCGCTGAAGACGGAAGCGAGGTTCTTCAGCCGGACCGCGGCGGCGCACCTCACCACGGTTTTCACGGGCATTGAGGCGATGTCGTCAGAAGACGGGCGTCCGCTCGTCATCGATGCCGGCCCGGGAACAGCGCTGAATGTGATCTACCGGGCGCGCGTGTTCCAGTCCGACGAGCGGCTCGAAGTCGCGCTGTGCCGCCCGGATCAGCATCTCGGCTCACCGCCGTCGGCGCTCTCCGGAGCTGGCCGGATGAACGCCAGCGGCATCTCTGTCTTCTACGGCGCGAGCGCGCCGGCGGCCGCGCTGGCCGAAGTGCGTCCTCCCGTCGGAAGCCAGGTAGCGGTGGCGCAATTCGAGGTCATCCGCTCGCTGAGGCTACTGGACCTGACGGCGCTGGGGTCGGTCGCGGAGGGCGGCAGCGTGTTCGATCCCGCCCTTACCGGCCGTCTGGAGCGGGCGATGTTCCTGCGGTCGCTTAGCCAGCGCATCACGCGGCCGGTCATGCCCGATGACGAAGCGTTCGACTATCTGCCGACCCAGGCGATCGCGGACTTCCTCGCCACGGAGAGCGACCCTCCGCTTGACGGGATCGTGTTCCCGTCGGTGCAAGCGGCCGGCGCGGTTCTCAACGTCGTGCTCTTCCACAAGGCGGCTCGCGTCGAGACGCTGGAGATTCCAGCCGGAACGAACATCAAGGCGAGGACCGGCGAGTTGTACGAGGAAGGCTGGGAAACGGAGTATTCCGTGATCGAGGAAACACCGCCCGCCAAAGCGCCGGAGGCGGAAGAGAAGAAGGGATGGCCTAACTTCGCGTCCCTGGCGCAGTTCAAGCCTCTGGAGATCGACTCCGATTATCGGAAGCGACGCTCCGCATCGTCACGGACTCAATCAAGGTTCACCAGGTGCGGCGCGTCGAGGTGGAGACCGTCGAGTATGATGTCCGCCGTCACCGCTGGGAGAAGCACGAGCCGGACTTCTGAGGCGCGGCGTCGCCGGCGGCTATCGGAAGTCGCGCGTTCGGACCTTGATCGCGTCGAGATGCAGGTCCGGGATGTAGATGTCGCGCGGACGCAGGCCCTTGGGCGGCAGGTCGCGCGGATCGGGCGTCGGCGAGCCGTGGTGGAACTCGTCGCCGCGGCCATGCGGCAGCGGAAAGGCTGCGTCCCGACTGCCGACGGTGGCGAGTTCGGCCGATAGATCGGTTAACTGGTGGGCGACCAGATGGACCACGTCTCCCTCGCGCTGGATGCGGCCGCGCACGGTCATCATGCTGGCGGTCATGACCGTGCGGCGGAAGTTCTCGAACACCTGCGGCCACACCACCAGATTGCCGATGCCGGTCTCGTCTTCGAGCGTGATGAACATGACGCCCTTGGCGCTGCCGGGCCGCTGGCGCACCAAGACCAGGCCGGCGGCCTCGAGCCAGCGGCCATCGCGCGTCTGCATCGCGTCGCTGCAGGTCACTATGCGGCGCTTCCGCAAGTCGTCTCGCAGGAACGCGATCGGATGGCGGCGCAGCGTCAATTCGACATGGCCGTAATCCTCCACCACCTCGCTGCCGGCCGTCATCGGCCTGAGCGCGACGGCCGGCTCGTCGATCTCCGCGACGGGCGCCGCTTCGCGCGCCGTGGCCGCGGCGAACAGCGGCAACGGTTCGTCACGCAGCGCCTTGATGGCCCAGAGCGCCTCGCGCCGGGCAAGTCCGAGCGCCGGCCGAAACGCATCGGCCTCGCCGAGCTGGACCAGTGCGACCGACGGCACGGCGGCACGACGCCAAAGATCGTCGACCGACACGAAGGGCCGGTCAGCGCGGTTGGCCACGATCGCCGCGGCATGAGCGTTGGCGAGACTCTTGACCATGCGCATGCCGAGCCGCACCGCGAACCGCCCGTCGTCGCCGGCCGGCTCGAGAGTGCAGTTCCAGCGCGAGGCGTTGACGCAAACCGGCCGCACGTCGACGCCATGGGTCTGCGCGTCGCGCACGATCTGCGCCGGGGCGTAGAAGCCCATCGGCTGGGCGTTCAACAGGGCGGCGCAGAACACATCGGGATGCCAGCATTTCATCCAGGACGAGGCATAGGCGATCAGCGCGAACGAGGCAGCGTGGCTCTCCGGAAATCCGTAACTGCCGAAACCCTCGAGCTGCCTGAAGGTCTGCTCGGCGAAATCTCGCTCGTAGCCGTTGGCGACCATGCCGGCGATGAGCTTGTCGCGAAACGCCGAGACCCCGCCGGTGAACTTGAATGTTGCCATGCTCTTGCGAAGCTGGTCCGCTTCGCCCGGCGTGAAACCGGCGCACACGATCGCGACCCGCATCGCCTGTTCCTGGAACAGCGGGACGCCGAGCGTCTTGCCCAGCACCTGCTCCAGCTCGGGCTTCGGATAGACGACCGGCTCCAATCCCTCGCGTCGGCGCAGATAGGGATGCACCATGACGCCCTGGATCGGGCCGGGCCGCACGATCGCCACCTCGACCACGAGATCGTAGAAGGTGCGTGGCTTGATCCGCGGCAGCATCGACATCTGCGCGCGGCTTTCGATCTGGAAGGTGCCGAGCGTATCGGCCTTGCGGATCATCGCATAGGTGCGCGGGTCCTCGGCCGGGATTGTCGCAAGATCGAGGTTGATCCCCTTGTGGTCGGCCAAGAAATCGAAGGCGCGCTTCATGCAGGTCAGCATGCCGAGCGCCAGCACATCGACCTTCATGAACTTGAGGCTATCGATGTCGTCCTTGTCCCATTCGATCACCTGCCGATCAACCATGGCGGCCGGCTCGATCGGGACGAGATCGTCCAGACGATCGTGGGTCAGAACGAAGCCGCCTGGGTGCTGGCTCAGATGGCGCGGTGCGCCCATGAGCTGACGGGCGAGATCGAGGGTCAGGCGCAACCGCCGATCGGAGAGATTGAGGTTGAGCGCCTCGACGTGCTTGTCCTCGACGCCGTCCTCCGACCAGCCCCAGACCTGCGACGACAGCGCCTTGATGAGGTCCTCGGTGAGGCACAACGCCTTGCCGACGTCGCGCAGCGCGCCCTTGGTGCGATAGCGGATCACGGTCGAGCACAGCGCCGCGTGATCGCGGCCATAGGTGTCGAAGATCCATTGCATGACGATCTCGCGCCGCTCATGCTCGACGTCGACGTCGATGTCGGGCGGCTCGCGGCGCTCTTCGGAGACGAAACGCTCGAACATTAAATCATTGCGGTCAGGGTCGATGCTGGTGATGCCGAGCACATAGCAGACCGCCGAATTGGCGGCCGAGCCGCGGCCCTGGCAGAGGATGTCCTTCGACCGCGCGAAGCGGACGATGCTGTTCACTGTCAAAAAGTAGGGCGCATACTGCAGCTTCGCGATGAGCCGGAGCTCGTGGTTCAAGGTGGCCCGCACGCTGTCCGGCAGTCCTTCGGGATAGCGCCGAGCCGCGCCGTCCCAGGTCAGTTTCGCCAGCGTCTGCTGCGGCGTCAGCGCCGGGTCGTCGCGCTCCTCGGGATATTGGTAGGCCAGCTCGTCGAGCGAGAAGCAGCAGCGCTCGACGATGTCGAGCGTGCGCGCCAGCGCCTCGGGGTAGCGGGCGAACAGCCGGCGCATCTCCTCGGCCGTCTTGAGGTAGCGGTCGGCATAGCGCTCGCGGCGGTCGCCGAGTTCGTCAATGGTGATGCCGTGGCGGATGCAGGTGACGACATCCTGCAGGATGCGCCGGCCGGGCACGTGGAACAGCACGTCGTTGGTGACGATGGTGGCGAGGCCCCTTTGCGCCGCGAGATTGGACAGGTCGTGCAGGCGGAGCTGATCGTTCGGCCGCCGGCGCAGCGAGAGTGCCAGATAGGCACGGTCGCCAAACGCCTCATGCAGCCGGTGCAGGCGAAGCGCGCAATCGTCGTCCGCGCTGTCCGGAACGAGAACGGCGATCAGGCCGTCGCCATAGGCGACAAGATCGGACCAGACGAGCTCGCATTTGGCCTTGCCGGCGCGCGTCTTGCCGAGCGACAGCAGCCGGCACAGGCGCGAATAGGCCGGCCGATCGGTCGGATAGACGAGCACGGAAGAGCCGTCGGTGAGGTCAAGCCGGCAGCCGACGACCAGGCGCACGCCTGTGGTCTTGGCGGCTTCGTAGGCGCGCACGACGCTGGCGAGCGAGTTGCGATCGACGATGGCCAATGCCTCGATTCCAGACAGCGCGGCCGCGGCGAACAGCTCCTCGCAGGAAGATGCGCCGCGCAGGAAGCTGAAATGCGAGGTGACCTGCAGCTCGGCGTAGCGCGGGCCGCTCATCCGAACACGCCGTGCACGAACCAGCGCTGCGAGCCGGTCAGCGGGTCCTCGCCGTCGCCGGCCCGGAACACCCAATAACGCTCGCCGGCATCGTCCTCGATGCGGAAATAGTCGCGAACGGCGATCAGCTCCGGATCGCGCGTCCACCATTCACCGAACACCCGCTCGGGCCCGTCGGCGCGCCTGACGCGCCGACGGATGCCGCGCCAGGTGAAGGTGACCGGCGGGTGATCGGGAAGCAGCGCGACCGTCTCGATCGCTTCGGGACGGGCGAAGAGTCGGCTCGGCCGCGGCCAGTGGCCCGGCCATTGCGCGCCGGTCTCCGGCGCCAGTGCGGGAATATGGCGGACGGAGCGTTCGGGAACGTCGCTGGCGACCGGCGCGGCGCGATAGAGATTTCGTTCGCCGACGCGATTGGCCAGAAGGTCGATGAGCCCGCCTACGTCGGGCTCGACATCGGCGACGAGGCTGGTGACGAGTTGTTGCGGTGTCAGCGGTTCCACGACGGTCGCGGCGAGCGTCATGATCTCGATGCCGAAGCCAGGATCGATCGTCTGGATCTTGTCCGAGAGCAGCCGCGTCATGCGCTTGGCATCGCGCAGCGGCAGCACCGTGCCGACGCGTACCGCCTGGGCACGATTGTCGACGCGATGGCAGATGAGATCGAGCCGGCGCGCGCCGCGTCCGTTGCGCTCCAGCTCCTGGCAAAGCCGGACGGAGAGCTTGCCGATGTGGCGCGCGATCGTGTCGGCGGCGGCGATCGGTTCCGCGAAGGCGCGGCGGACCTGGGATCCGCTCAGGCGGGCGAATGGGCTCGATCGGCTCGCCGATCCGGCCGGTCGCCTGGTCCAGACGACGGCCGAGTTCAGGGCCGAAGCGCAGGGTCAGCGGCGCACGGGGCTGCGTCAGCAGATCGGCGACCCGCTCGAAGCCGAGCCCGCGAAGCCCATCGACCAGCTCCGGCGCCAGGCGCAGCGCCGCGATCGGCAGCGGCGCGATGTCGGCTTCGACGGCGTCCAATTCGGAGACGAAGGCAGGACACGCCGCGAAGCGCGCCAGCGCATGCGCCGCACCGCGGGCGTCGGCGACCGCGCCGTAGGCCCGAATGCCGACGCTGGCGAGCTTGTGGATCAAGATGGCGAGCATGGCGGCTTCGCCGCCATGCAGATGATCGGCGCCGGTGCAGTCGATGACGATGCCGTCGGGCGGATCAGGGGCCACGATCGGGGCAACGCGCTGCAGCATCCAGAGCGCGAGACGATCGAGAGCGTCGGCGTCGGCCGCCGGGTCGGCGTGCTGAATGATCAGACCAGCGACCAAAATCTGCGCCTTGGTCGCCGGCATGCCGACGCGAAGACCGGCGGCTTGGGCCGCGGCATCCGCCGCCAGCACCACCCGCCGCCGCCCGTCACGACCGACCAGCACGAGGGGTATCTCAGCCCGAGGCGCTGCGTCGCCGGACGTCCGTCTGACCCGGTCGGTGGGCAAGGTCGGAAGGAAGAGCGAGACCACCCGTGTCATCGCAGGCCTCCAGTTCGAAATCCGCGCTTTCGCCGGCACGGCAACGGATGAGCTCGACGAGCCATCGCGGACGCCCGACGCCCGGAACGGGGAGTGCTGTCGAGGGAAGCGCTGAGATCCGCCATCGGGTCGCCGCGGCGGTGGGCTGCCCGAAATCGGAGGCTTCGGTCTGTCGCCGCCATCGCCGCAGCGCCAGGCCAATCCCACCCGATCCTTCGGCCGCGAGCTGGAGTCTGCGCGACGCCGTCATCGGCAAGCGCGCCACTTCGGCGACGACCGCGCCGAGTCCGCCATTGCGCAGGCCCTCCTCGAAACAGGCGAGGACGGTCGCCTCGTCACCGCTCTCCAGATAGATGACGCGGTCTGGCGTCAGGCCGGCCTGCGCGAGCGCCGGGGCGAAGAGGTCCGGCCGGGTGATGCACCAGAGCACCTTGCCCTTAGTGCGGGCGGCGATTCCCGCCGCGAACAATGCGGCGGCCGCTCCGTCGATCGCACCGTTGCCGCCGCCCGCCACTTCATGCAGCGCGCCGAGCGCCAAGCCGCCCCCCGGCAGGCGCGCATCCACCTCGGCAAGGCCGAACGGCAAGACCGCTGCGGCGCGCCTGTGGCGGCCTTCGATATGCCGGATCCGGGCGCGCAGGCTCTCGATGGCGGACGGAGGCGGCCGCAAGGCAGGTCAGGTCCTTCCCGATCAGGATCAGCACTCATGTTCCCTATATGTTCTCATACCGAAGAGATGAGTCAAGGCCATTCCGATTCAATCTGCCGCAGCCGGAGCCGGAGTTTCGATCGGTGGGGAGGGCCAGGTGCCCGTGACTCCAACAGGCAGCCGGGCTCGGGAAGCCAGGATCAGCTGAGAGCCGATGTCGAGCCGAATTCGTCGACGCTGGTCGCGGTTTTCCCTTACGAGGGGCAATAGTGGACGTGGCTCCGACCAAACCAAGGAGCGTTTGCCAAGACGGCTGGCGGGGCGGCGGGCCGTAGGCGCCCCGAACAGATTTATCCCTGCGTAGGCTCGACGTCACGGCTGTGGCGCGTCGGGAAGGCTGGCCATCAGCGTCCGCTTCGCGGCGGCGTCGTTCAGCGTTCCGGCCGCGACCTTGGACGCGAGGTCGTCGCCGCGCTTGAGGAAGCCTTTCAGCCGCGGGTCGGCGCCGCTGAGCTGCCCGACGGCATAACGGGCCTGGATACATCCCCAAGCGTCTTCGAACAGCGGGTTCTGCGCCATGCAGAGGCGCGTCGCCGTCTGGATGGGATCCTGATGCGCAATGGGCCGAAGCTCGGTGCAGCCGGCCATGGCCAAGGTCGTCGCCAGCACGATGCCGGGTCTTGACGGGAGATCGAAGCAACGCATGGGAACCCCCGAGGTTGGCGACGTTCGTTCGTATCACGCGGCGGTTAACGGCGGGCGAGAGCGGCTATGCAACGGGTTTGGGCGTGAGGTTCTTGCTTCATCTGACGGCAAGCATCCGGCTGGACTGCCCCCAATAGATCCAGTGGGAGGATGAGGGATCGGGTAGGCGATCCGAGACAAAACCCTAGTGGAAGCCTGACGATGCCGGTGTCGAGTGAGGCCAAGCGCGTCTCATGGGGTGAAGGACAAGACGATGACCCATCCTATTCAGAGTAATTCTCTCGGTACCGCCGCATTGGCCGAGACGCAATCTGGCACGCAAGCCGCGACGATCGATGCGGTCCGCCTGATCGCCGACCTTCGCGAAGGCGGCCGCGTCGCAGCGCGACCTGTTCCGCGCCCGGCAACTGCAGGATGCTCGAGGGTGCGTCGAAGCGCTGATGCGGATCCGCGCGGCGGCGCTGCTCGCCAGCGTGCCGGCGCCGAATTGGGATGCGATGGACCACAAGGTCATCGCCGCGGCCATCCTGCGCTCGGAGGACGATGACGCGAGTTCGGATGCGCGACGCATGGTCGAGCTGGCAATCCGGATCGACACCGAGCGACTTCAGGGTCCGCTGGTCGCCTGACGGTCCTGGACCGAGCCCCTCGACCATATAGCCCAAGGCGGCTTCGCCCGAAGCCGCCTCGTCGCGCGCCTTCAGCATCGCCCGTCAAGGGCGGCTGACCGTTGACGGGCCGTCTCGCTGCCGCCGTAGCGCGAGCACGACCACCCGCCGACCAGCAGTCGTGCCGGCACGCACCATTTCGATCGCGTCTGACGGCTTGATCGCGGGGAGCCGGTTCCAGGCGACGAAGACGATTTTTGTCAGGGCGGAGGCCCTCGACCCCAGCAGAAGATGAACGAGCATGCCGAAGATCCAACCACCCGAAGACGAGGACGAGTTTCCTCATGATGACCTAGACGACCCGACAGGCAGCGCCGCTCGGCGCCACGAACTGTGGCAACGCCCGACCGCCGCCGGGATCATTCGCCGGCCGATCACCGCGTCGAGCTGGGCCGGCGATCCTGACTCGGCCGAGGACGACGACTACAGTGACTATGTCGCGGACGACGACGTCGACGAGGCGGCGCCGGCGATCCAAGTCCCTGGTCACCACGTCATGGATCGTGCGGCCATCGACGAGGCGATCGCCGCCTCCTGTTTCGATGGCTCCCTCGATCACCTGTCGAACGGCGAGGCGGAGCGGGTCCGGCTTTTGCTGCACTATCGCAAGACGGTCCCGCTGTTTCGGCGGCATGTCATCGGCGATGCGGCGATGATCGTACGGCTCGAGCAGCTCGGCGCCGTCTCGCCCAATTTCGCCGCCGTAACCGGGCTGGTGCTGCGGGCGGCGCACCTCTCCTCCGTCTCGGGCTGCCCTCTCCGCATCCCGCCGGTGCTGATGCTCGGGCCGCCCGGCATCGGCAAGACGCGCTACGCCCGGGCTTTGGCGACGGCGCTCGCCACCTCGCTCGAGGTGGTCACCGGCTCGACCGTCCCCGACGTTGGCTCCCTGACCGGCTATCCGCCGATCTGGCGTGGCGCCGGCCCCGGCCGCGTCGCCAAGGCCATCATCGCCGCGCCGACGAGCGGCCCGCTGGTGTTCACGGATGAATGCGAGAAGATCGTCGACCGCGAGGCCGGCGCGCGTCCTCTCGACCGCCTGCTGACCCTGCTCGAGCCGCAGAGCGCCGCCTGTTTCGAGGACGAACACCTCCGCATCCCCATGAGAGCCGATCGCGTGCTGTGGTTGTTCGCCTGCAATTCGCTCGACGGATTGTCGGCGCCGTTCCGCGACCGCGTCGTCATCGTCAGCGTGCCAGGCCTCAGTCCGGCGCAGCGAGACGCCGTGCTCGACATCATGCTGACCGAGGTCGCGCAGGAGTTGGGAGTGCGGGTCAGTCTCGCCGACCTTGCCGCACTGACGCCCTTGCGGGCGCTCGGCCTGCGCCGCTGCCGCCTAGCCTTCGAGATCGCCATTCCCTGCGCCATCGCGCAGGACCGGCGATTCATCACCGCCGCGGATCTCGCGGAGGCCGTGGCGCTCCTGCGCGCCGAGGGCCGTACGCCGATCGGCTTCTTCCCTGCGGGCCTGTCGAGCCTCGATTGACGCCGGCGGTCCCAAGCGAACCGGCAGACGCCGTAGCTGACACGCGATCAATGCAATTCACAGAAGGATGTCCCCAGATGAAACGAATACGAAAACCACAGCCGCTGACACCCGACCGGCTCGATCTTTATCGAAACTTCAGCGCCCCGGTCATTGCTGAGCAATTGGCGGGGCTGGAAACATTTGCGAGCCATCGCGCGCTGTTCCGCCGCCTTGGCGACACGCGGATGGCTGCGGCGGCCGAGCGCGCCTGGGTCCAAGACGCGATTTTGGTGGCCGCCATGCCGGCGCAAAGCCGCGCGCAGGCCCACAAGAAAGCGCACTGCCTCCAAGGTGAGATCGATCGCCTGCGACGGTCACCGACACGACCCGAGGTAACCGGCTACGTTGCCATGATCGCCGCTGCCATCGCCGCCGAGAAAGCCCGGTGGGAGATCGCAATCGCCAGCTCCCGGACACACTAATTGCCGCTCCAGAGAGTGAGAACATATCATGAACACAGACACCGAATTGATGCTCGGCCTGATGCTCGCGCCAGGGCTCGTCGAGCACTATGAGGCACTGGCCATGCCCACAACTCCGACGAGCGCGGCACGCCGGCTCGAGCAGCTCGATCATGACGTCGCAGGCCTCGGTCATCTCGACGAGCCGACGGCGCTCGCGGCCGCGCTCGTGCTGCGTCGTGCTGCCGCCCTCGAGGTCGCGGCCGTGGCGGCCACCTCCGTTGCCGGCATGCGGCGGAAGGCCCGCCACCTCGTTTGCCTGACCGACGATCCGCAAACGACCTGGTTGATCGCCCCGATGATCGACGCGGCCTTGGATGTCGATGCGCGACGTCTTGCCCTCTCAGCCGACGAGCAGGCCGTGATCAAGGCATCGATCAAGCGACCGCCGCGGAAGAGCTGATGGATCGAAGCACGATGGGGTTCGAGGTGCCCCTTTCGTCCGGCTCCGCCAGACCTTGACGATGCCGCCGAGCAATGGCGGTGCCGTGCGCGGCGATGAAAGTCATCACTATGACGACGAATGCCGGTGCCGCGGTCGCGGCCGCGGCGAGCCGATGAAGCGCCCCGGCCGCTGAAATGCGGCCGCGTGGCAGAGGACGACCGAACGCCGCCGTGCGGCACCTCTGACAGCAACGAGGACCGCGGTGTCGGCAGCCCCCGACCGGCGGGACCGAACCGCTCGCGGGCGTTTCCCCGCGACGGCGAAGCCGGCTCGCCCCGTCGCCGAGCGATGATGATCAAGAGGACGCAGACTTGGTTACCGTGAGGCGGTCGTCCCCCAACGAAACGAAAACGAGAGAGAACGATGAACGAACTTGTCCGCGCGACGCTGAGCTCCTGGCTCGCGTTGAACGAAGGCGACCGCATGTCCTTTGCGACGATCCTGACCACCCTGGGCGCACTGCCGACTGACGACGGCTCCTCCGCGGCTGGGACCGTCGTGGTCCCGGCCGCCGAACGGACGCAAGCAATGGCCGCGCCCCGACATGACCGGGAGCGCGATCGCGGCGTCAGCACCTCCTGGCTCGTGGTCGACACCAAAGGCATCCCCCGGATCGATCCGGCGCTCTTCGGTTCGGCGGCCTACCGGGATCGCGTCGGGGCGGGAGGCGCCCACACCAACGCCTATCTGGCGGGCTGCGAGGGGCTGGCCGGTTTCGCGAGACAGCTCCGACGACCGCTCTTCAAAGCCGGGACAACGATCTTCCGCAGCGTGGCGGCGCGGATGGCCTCGCTCGGCGATCAGGGCTACGGCTCGGCGTGGCGCGGCGAGCGAGGGATCGTCGTCGATCCCGGCTTCTCGTCCTGGCAGACGATCAGACTGCCGATCGGGCTCGAGCGGCCACCCGGCAGCCCGGTGCGCATCGGCGCGAGGACCTTCGAGGTCACGCTGCCCGACGGCCTCACGCCGCCCGCCTTCGACAGGGCTTTTTCCGATGCCCTTGCACCGTGGTGCCTGCTCCGCTTCCTCCGCGGCGCAATCGGCGCCCGGCGCTGCGCCGATCTCGACCTCGATCCGCGCTGCCTGGAGCGCCTCACCCCCGGCCGGCGTCAGGGCAGGCCGGCCTATGCGGCGGCACGCGAGCTCGTGCTGCTCGAACCCCGTCACGAGGCGGAGGATGTCGCCGCCGTTATTGAGGCGGTCATCGCCCGCTTCGTCATGGCCCGCGCCGCCTGAGCACGGCCCGCCTCGCAACGCCCTGGCTTCACGGCTCCGCTGGTCGCCCGATGTCCCTAGTTCCCGGAAAACACCATGACCCACGCCCCATCCTTGTCCGGCAGTAAGCGTCCGGCGTCGGCACTCGCCTCGTCGCCAGTCCCGTCCCGGCCCTTGGCGCCCGAGACGACACCGCCGGCCCTGTCGCTCGCGGCCTATCTGGCCATGGTCGCCGGGGCACTGCGGGCTGGACTGCCGCAACGCAGCTGGATCGAGGCCACCATCGTGGCGGCCAAGCCCGGCCCCTCGGGCCACAGCCTGCAACTGGTCGATCCGGCCGGCGGCGCCGCGCCGGCGCAGATGCGCGGGTTCCTGGGCACGACCGATCGTATCGCGATCGAACGCAAGCTCGGCACGCCCTTCGATCCGGCGCTGTTGGTCGGCATGACCGCGGTATTGCAGGTCGAGCCCGACTTCCACCAGAAGTGGCACCTGAGCGGCCGGATAGTCGGCCTGTCGGAGGGGCTGCGCGACTCGCTGCTGCGCCGCGCCTTGGAGGAAATTCGCCTGCGCTTGCGCCGCGACGGACTCTATGATCGGCAGCGCTGCCTGCGGACCCCGGCCGACGTCCTGCGGGTCGTCGTCGTGCACCCCGCAGGAGCCGCCGGCTGGGCCGATATCGCGGTCGAGCTCGATCGCTGGCAGCGCGCCGGCATCGTCACTGTCCTCTCCGTGCCGGTCCCCTTCGAGGGTCCGCGCGCTGCCCTGGAGCTGGTGGCGGCGCTCGATCGGGCCGCCACGAGTGGCGCGACCCCGCCCGACCTCGTGCTTATGGTGCGCGGCGGCGGCGACCGTGCTGGTCTGATGGTGCTCGATGACGAGCGGGTGGCGCGAGCCATCTGTGGCTGCTCCGTGCCGGTGATCACCGGCCTCGGCCACGCAATTGACCGCAGCCTCCTTGATGACGTCGCTTGGGCCGCTTGCGACACGCCGAGCAAAGCGCTGGCCCATCTGGCGTCGCTGATCGTCGAGCCGGCCCGTCGCGCCCGAGCCGACAGGGCGACCATCGCGGTCGAAGCCGACCGAATGACGGGTGGCGCAGCCCATGCCCTCGACCTTGCTCGTCATCGCGCCCTGGGCGAGGTGGAGCGTCGGCTCGCCGCCGCGATCTCGGCCGCCGCCGCCGCCTGGGCCACAGCGCGAGCCGGCATCGCCGGCGCGGCGGAGCGCTGTGGCCGCCTCGACGACGGCGCTCGCCGCCTGCTCGAGGTCGTGCTCGATCTTGCTCCGCTGCGGCTTGAGGCGGCGGCGCGAGCCGCCCAGCATCGTCGCGACGACGCGCTCGACGGGATCGGTCGGCGCGTCGGTCGGGCCGATGATGGCGCCGCCCTGATGGCTCGGGTCGTTGCCCGGGCGCAGGCGCTCGTCGAGGCCTCCAACATCGATCTGGCGCGTCGCCTCGACGGTGCTCTGCTCGATGCCGGCCGCGGTCACGCTGGTGCCGCGCTCGAACTCGATCGCCTCATGTCACTGGCCGACTCGCTCGGTCTCGACGCCACGCTGGCCCGCGGCTTCGCCCTGGCGCTGACGCCGGACGGCATTCTGGTGCCGACCCGCGCCGCGGCGATCGCGGCCCGAACCCTCACCCTCTGGTTCAGCGACGGGGCCGTGGCGGCCCGCGTCGAGCCTCATCGCACCGCCACGACCGGAGACGCAGCATGACCACCATCACTAAACCCGCCCCTGCCAACACCTATGCGGCGGCCTATGCCATCCTCGGCGCCATCGCCGATCGGCTCAAGGGAGCCGGCACCGCCGCCACCATCGACACCCTGGCCGACGACGTCCGGGCCGCACGGCAGGCCTATGGGGTCTGTCGCGCGCGCCTCGACGCAATCCGGGCCGAGATCGATGTCGAGACCGCCGCCGTGCGCGAAGCGGACGCGCCTTCTGCTGGCGAATGAAACATCCCGCGTCGACCGGCGCCGCCCTCGATGCAGCCGGACGACCACGGCGAATGACCGACCGCCGGCCGTCAGCATCGGCGGCACGGCGCAGGTTGGACCAGGCCGTCCAATCCGCGGCAATTGCCGCCCTTCTCGGTGAGCCCACCGCCGCGCATCGCGCGCGACGGTTCGTATCGACCATCCCTTTTCCCGTTGAGCACATCCATGACCGACGCCGATCCCCGGAAGCAGCCTCCTCTGGCGCTCTTTGTCCTCACCCAGGAAGAGACTTTGACCGACCTGCACGATGCCATCGTGGCACTCGACCTGATCGCCGGAGGCAACCAGGGCGTCGAGGCCGACGACATGGTCGGCCTCAAAGTGCTCACGCGCTTGGCGCGGGCGCGGGCCGAGACCGTGCGCCAGGCGTGGCGCGACACATGCACGAACCAGTCCTTATCGTTCATCCCGTGTGATTCGCCCTCGCTTAAGGGCTTGTGCTGCCATCGAAGAGATTGAGCTGGAAATCGAAATCATCGTCGTCTCGGCGGTGATCGCTCACGACGAGTCGCACGCCGACGCCGTTGAGCGCGATGGCCACCTTGATCTGTCGGCCGTCGACCAATAGCTTGACTTCTGTGGTGTCGAACGACAGCAGTTTGGAGAACGAGATCAAGGCGCTCGGCCCTTCCACGCAAACGACGCCAAGATCGCGCAGCGAGATCGACGGCTGCGTGTCGTCGGACATGCCAGGTATGGCCGCTCGGTCAGGCATCGGCCGCATAGTCTCGAGGAGAACTGTCTGCTGCTCGAACCCACCGCGTTTCTCGCGCTTCTCGAGCGCCGTTGCGATCAAGGTGTTCCAGTCGACGCCATTGGTGATGGCTAGGCCGCGCACCACTTCGAGAACGTCGGCAAGCTCTTCGAGCTTTTGTGCTGGGGCGCGCGCGGCATTAAATTCGAGGCCTTCTTCGAAGAGCTTCCCGATCAGCGCGACCGATGCCTCTCCCGGCAGCAAGCGAGCGAAGGTGACGCGCTCACCCTTCGCCTGAATGTTCAGCGGAATGGCATCGCGGACTACCTTATAATGGCGTTGGCGGCCGCGGACGCGTGTATATTTGGGTTGCGGCGCGAGCACGAGGATGCCGGCGTCGCGCAAGCGATAATAAGCGTGGCCGAGTATCGAGCCGTCGAGCTCGACAGGTAGGCTTCGCGATCTCGCGATCGCGATCACACGGTCGAGGAACGTATCGTCCTCGCGGACCAGCTCCACCTCGGGCGCGACTTGAATGATGTAGCGGCTCTGGTTGCGCTCGATTGAATCAAGATCGGCAAGGCTGCGTACGCGAACCGTCAGCAGCGCCGGTCGGGACATGGGCTCGAACCCTGCAAATTCCTTCGAGCGGAACCACGGGAGATGCTGACCCATGCCCAAATCCGCGGGAAGGTCGCAGAACCACATGATCTGGGCGCGATCCTTGATCTTTCGGGCCACAGCGACTGTTTCGAGCGCGAGATGGCGAAGGGCCTCGCGGGAAAGGACGCGGTCGCGGCCATATTGTCGCGCGATTCCGACATAGCGCCAGGTGCCGTCATCCTGCTCCTGAAGCAAGTCGGGCTTGTAACGGACTTGTGCTGCGAGCTCTTCGCCCGTGCGCGCATCGATCTGCAGCGTGTCGTGCGGCAGGAATTGCAGTCCGTCCGGCAAGCCCCAGAGGCAGTCGACCTGGACGTAATCTTCGCCGAGCGAGTAATAGGTCCAAGCGGCCGCGCGCGCGGGAATGTAGCGATGTAGGATGATCGCGATCTCGCTCGCGGCGGCCCCCTTGGCAGCCATTGCCTGCAGCGTGTCGCAGACCCATTTGGCGGCGTCGGCCCCGTCGACGGTGTGCGTGCGGGGCAAATTAAACGCCCGAACCGCAGCGTTGGAGCAATCGGTGCGCAACACCGCGCAACCGCCGGTGAGTGCATCGACCTCCTGGGCAAGCCGGGCGTCGCCGTTGCGACCGTTCAGGATGGTCTCAAGCTTATCGCCGGTCGCGAAGAAGAGCCTATGACGCGGCGGCTCAGCGCCGGTCCAGAAATCGCGGACATTGCGGAGCTTGCCCCAAGGCGGATCGTCCTGGACACGGTAGAGCGTGAAGATCGGCTTGGCTGTGCTCGACTCGGCCACCGGCGTGACCGCTCGCGCTGCGGGCATGACATGCGGATTTACCCCCAGCGACGTCGGGCTTTCCTGGTCCAGCTGGACGATCCAGAGCCGTCCTTTGGCGGCGCACCATTCGAGATGCGAGCGGCCGTCGATCCGCAAATTGATCCAATGGCAGGCTCGCCGGAGTGTCGGGCTGATGTCGCGCTGCGACTTCAGCGCTAAGGGCGCCATTTCGTCGGGCGGCGCGGCAAATTTGGAGTTCAGCCCGCGATCCGGTGCGAAAACAGGCGACTCGATCCCGAACTTCCACTGGTTGCGAGAGGCGCTGGCATGGATCTCGTTTGAGACATGGCCTGCGAAGTCCGGCGCCATGTAGCGCTGCAGGCAGATGCCCATGGCCGGGTGGCGGTCATGCGTCGCGAAATGGCTGTAGATTTCCTCGATCGCGGCGACCAGCGACTCGAATGGCGCGCCGACCGGCAGCGAAACCGAGCGATAAAGACCGCGATCGTTGAGGCCCTCGCCGACCGCGCTAGACCGGACGATGATCGCTTGTGATGGATCCGCCGCCAGCAAGACTGCAGCTCGCTCAAGGTTGACACCCTTTCGGCGCGCGCGTGCAACCCAGCCCGTGGCATCGGCGGTCCACTCTTCGGACAACCATGCCGGAAGCGCGACATATGGCGGAACCCAGGCCGGCGCGAGGATCTGCAGGCCGGCGACCTTCGTGCCGTATTGCAGGATCGTCGAGAAGAAATCGAGCGAAGGCGAATCGTCCGCCGTTGTAAACGACGGATGGACGAGCAGGCCGGCCCGCTGGCGATGCGGACGATTTTGGCTGTCGACCGGTGGCTGGCTCACTTGCCCTGTTGCCCCGCGCCGGGCGTCGTGCCGGCGCTACCTGTGGGATCATCGACCGTGCCGAACCATTTGTGCGCGAGCTTCTGAAGCGAGGCCAGGACATTGTCCGAGAAGTAGCCGACCAGCCAACCGACCCCGGTCGCTCCATAGAAATTGGAAAAGAACTTTGAATCAATCAGCGACAGGATGCCCGAGGCGACAAGCATCGAGACGAAGACGGCGACGGAGCCGGAAAGGATCGGCACGATTAGGCGCCATAGCACCCGATCGCGATTCCACAAGCCCTTAGCGACCGAATGATAGAGCCACTTAAGCGCGAAGCAGGAGCCGCCAATCACCCCACTAAAGCCGACCGCTATCCATAGGAGAAAAGCGCGATCCCTAGGATAGTCGAGCGGGATGCCGAACAGCGTTGTCGCCTGGTGAGCAGCCGGCGACGAGGAGGCGACGTGATAGCCGATCCAGATTAATCCTATCGTGTTGGCGAGAAGCACTAGGACAAGATAGGAAAACTCTATCCCGATCTGGACCCAGGCGGAGCCCCTATAGCGGCTTGCCCACTCGCCGAGCTGGCGATGGTCGAGTTTGTTGTCCGTCTCGATCACGCTTGCTGGGGTTATCGCTCTGCCGTAGCTGCCTGCAACGGGCGCAACAACGCCAGTGTCTCCCGGACCCGGTTTGGCTGTGGATGGTTCCGGTAATTCCATTCTGCCCCGATCCCCAGCTCGTCGGCGATCACCCGCCGAATCCACTGTGAAACCGGCTTCTTCACCTCACCGATCATAGTGCGACGATCACCTCTGCTCCAGAGGGCGACATATTCGCAATGCGTGGGTAGCGAATCGAACGGCGGCACAGCCTCTCGCGCGGCGCGCCACGCAATCTCGGCGTCGGTGCGCACGGTCGCGGCGGCGATCAGGTCGAATGGCAGCGGCACGACATGAAGATGGGCTTGATCGACGCCGCAGCCAGTCAGGCTGCCCTGGATGCGACTGCCATGCTCGAAGAAATACACCTCTCGCCCCTGATCGACGAGCTGATCGGCGATACGGACTGCGATCGCATCGAGCTCCTCGCGTTCCTTGGCATTGGTCTGCGACAGATTTAGCATTGCGCGCCGAGGCACGACCAGGGTCCAGCCGGTGACGAGCGAACCGGCCGAAGGTATGGCGACGAATCGCTCTGTGCGCAGGATCTCGTGATCACAAAGCGCTTCCGAACAGGGCACTGAATCGTCCGTGATCCACGCAAAGCGCGTATCGTTACCCATTTCGCCAACTTCTCCCTCGTCGCGTCGCGACGCAGATTCCTACATAACGTCGGCCGAGTCATGAAAAAAATCCTGTCGGGGCGCCCCGTTCGGCGGGACTTTAGCGAAGCTTGGCTCATATATGGCTGCTTGCGCTCCCTCCCAACATGGAGGAGCGGATACCGTGAATCGATGGTCGCCATGGAAGAAGATCAACTAGGCTGCTCTTCTTTACGGGAGGCCTGGCTCGGCGCACTCCCGTAAGCTGCCTGACAGCAATACCGGCTTGCCCTGTTTCCGGTAACCTCGTCGTTTGACATCTGCCTGGTCAGGGCCGGCCGTTAGTTTGCCGGCCGATCGACTGCCGTTTCGAGATGCCGGTTGAAGCCTTCTGTCTCAATCAACCCTGGGGCGAAGGACTGGTGAGGTCGCCGTGCAGAAGTTCACGCTGACGCAGCAGATTGAGCTGACACGGTAGGTGTCCAGAGGGAGACCGGAAGCGATGACGGACTCGGTGAAGATCAAACTTCCACCACACGATCGCAGTGCGTCGGCCCTGACAATGGCGGACGACCGAATTGTCCTGAGCGAATGGTTGCCTCCGCAGCAGGGCGTGGTCCCCCGGATCCGCATGGGCCGCCATTGGATCAGCATTCTGTGGGCATTGCCGATCGCAGCTGTGGCCCTCGTTCTCGTGGTCGCCTTCGCCCAGAGCTTGCGGGAGCTTCCAGATGTCCAGGCCTTCATCAAACAATACCCCGGGATCGCCCAGTCCGCGCCCTCGGTCGATTCCGGCTTTCCGTGGTGGTTGCAACTGCAGCACTTCCTGAACATGCTCTTCATGATGTTCATCATCCGCGCCGGGATCCAGATCCTGGCCGATCATCCGCGGCTCTATTGGACTCGGGACTGCACGCCCGGAACGGAGTGGTTCCGCTTCCAGCACCCGGTTCCGAAGGGCCGGATCTGGACTTCCAAGGACGATTCGGTGACCATACCGGGCTGGTTGGGCATCCCCGGCGTTCGGCATTCCATCGGGCTCGCCCGCTGGTGGCATTTTTCCGTCCTGCTGCTGTGGACGATCAACGGCATCGCCTTCTACGTGCTTCTCTTCGCGACCGGGCAGTGGCTTCGTTTGGTGCCCGTCACGTGGGAGGTGTTCCCCAGCGCGCTCTCGACCGCCATCCAATACGCGTCGCTGAACTTTCCGGTCGAATCCAGTTGGACCCGCTACAACGGCCTGCAGCAACTCAGCTACTTCATCACGGTGTTCATCGCGGCGCCGGTTTCGATCGCGACCGGCCTCATGCAGAGTCCGGCGATCTCCAACAGGCTCGGCCTGCTCGGGACCGTGCTGAACCGGCAGGCGGCCCGCTCCATCCACTTCATCTCCTTCTCCTGGTTCGTGCTGTTCATCCTGGCGCACGGCATCATGGTGTTCGTCACCGGCCTGCGGCAGAACACGAACCATATGTTCGCCGGAGTGCAGAGCCACTCGTGGGCCGGGTTCCCGCTCTTCGTCGTCGCCATGGCGGTCGTGGGACTGGCTTGGTGGGTCGCCTCACCGTTCACGATTCGGCACGCCCGGGTCGTGCAGCGCACCGGACAGTTCATGATCGGCTGGATCAAGGGGCTGTCCGAATGGTGGGAACCGAACGCCCAACTGACCGAGAAGGACATCTCGCCGCATTTTTGGCCGAACGGCACGATGCCGAACTCCGCCGAGTTCGAAGGCCTCGTGGCGGAACAGTTCGCCCACTTCCGCCTCCGTGTCGGCGGACTGGTGGAGGCGCCCCGGGAATTCTCCTTCTCCGACCTGAAGGCTCTTCCTAGGCAAGAGCAAATCACCACTCATTTTTGCATCCAGGGCTGGTCCGGCGTCGCAAAGTGGGCCGGCGTTCCAATGCGCGATATCATGGACATCGTGAAGCCGAGGTCCGATGCTCGTTACGTGGTCTTCTACTCGTTTTCCGAGGGTGCCGCAGGCGGGGGCTATTACGACGTCCATGGGATCGATAATATGCGGCACCGGTTGACCATCCTGGCCTATGAGATGAACGGAGCTCCCCTCAGCGTCCTTCATGGTGCACCGCTGCGGCTGCGCTGCGAGAACGAATTGGGCTTCAAGATGGTCAAGTGGGTCGCGGCGATTGAGTTCGTCCGGGATTTCGCCGATCTTGGCGCAGGTCAGGGTGGCTATAACGAAGACCACGAGTTCTACGGCTACCGCATGCCCATTTGAGGGTTAAGCGGGATGGACCGCCGGCAGCAGGCTTGCCGTCTCGGGCATTTGGACGCAGAATCCGGCCACATGATCCCGAAAGGCTCGACAGGGTGCGGCTGACAGGCAGCGCGAGGTCGCGGGTGGTAGCGCTCACGGAGCGTTTCGGCAATCAACCCTCGTCTGTTTCCCATGGTGCGCTTCAAAGAATCGACCCGCGTCGATCAACGCCGGTCGCCGCGAGCGAATGCTTCTTCTTGTCCTGGTGGGACTGGCTCGCCGTCTCGCCCGCTGCAAGTTCGATGATTTCGGCCGTGATCTCCTCCTGCCGCACGATGAGCCGCGCCGATTGTAACGAAGACAGCTGGCGCTCTATCTGGTTGCGCGCCGCGGCCATCGCTTCCATGCGAGCCTCATTCTCAGCGGCAAAGGCGTGCAGTGCGGCTTCGCAAAGCAGCGCGTGCACGTAGTCCGCCATGAGTTCGCTCAGAAGGACGCCAGGCGCCAGGTTCAGAAGCGGCGCGTTGACATCCGCGGCTCGAGGGATGACCGTCATATCGAAGGGGAACAGGTGCCGGCATTCGACGTGGGTGCCTCGGCCAGGCTGCCATTGGCTAAAGACGGCATCGAGCCGATCGATCTCTCCCGTCGCGATCCGGGTGTAGAGCGCTTCGGCAATATTGTCGGCGAGCTTGGGGACGCCGAGCGAATGGGACGGCATGGTGCTTGTCCAGCGAGCGGTGACGCCCCGTTCGGCGATGACCGCGCCGCCTCGAGTGCCGATCAGGAACAGTTCGGACGAAGCGAGATCGGCGCCGACCGCATCGAGCACGCGCTCGCTGAATGCCCCCGCAAACCCCTGTTCGGCGCAGAACAGCACGAGGGCCGGCCGGCTTGATTTGTGCGATCCGCCCGTGCTGGCGGCCGGGACCAACGCGAGAACCCGTCCGATGGCGACGGCGATCATCTGCGCATAGCTGTCGACGGCGGCGATCTGGCTGCGGGCCTGCTGGGCCCGCGCCGCGGCGATGCCGCGCATCGCATTCACCACAGCGCCGAGCTGGCGGATGCCGTCGATGCGCGCGCCGATCTCCGCGAGACGTTCGGTCATGAGGGAATGGCCGCCGTCCCGGCTGTTTGGGGTAGGTCCCCCGGCGCGATGGGCTGGATGTAATGTTGCAGCGCCTTCCGCAGCGTCTGCTTGCGCTCGTCGTCGAGCTTGCCGGTATCCTGGATCAGCCGCACAGCGTCCGGGGCGCCGCGATCGAGCGCATCGCGAAGACCTTGTCGAAACGCGATAATCGCCGAAGGAGACAAAGCATCCAATAGCCCGGATTGAACTGCCAGGACCAGGGCGACCTCGTCGGCGAGCCGCACGGGCGCATGCTGCGGCTGGTCGAGGATCGCGCGGATCCGCGCACCACGAGTCAGCTGCTTGCGGACTCGCGTATCCGGCATTCCGCCGAAGCGGGTGAACATTTCCAATTCAAGGAATTGAGCATAATCGAGGCGCAGCGTCGCCGCTGCCTCTCTGAGCGCAGGGGCCTGGGTCTTGCCGCCGACGCGGCTGACGCTGGTGCCGACGTCCACGGCCGGTTTCAACCCTTCACGGAACAGCTTGGCGTCGAGCACGATCTGGCCGTCGGTGATCGAGATCAGATTGGTCGGGATATAGGCGCTGAGATTGCCCGCATCGGTCTCGGCGATCGGCAGCGCCGTCAGGGTGCCTCCGCCCTTGTCTTTGGAGAGTTTCGCGGCCCGTTCCAGAAGCCGCGCATGAACATAGAAGACGTCGCCCGGAAAGGCTTCACGTCCCGGTGATTGGCGCGTCAACAGCGCGATCTCGCGATGGGTCGCGGCGTGTTTCGACAAGTCGTCGAGCACGATCAAAGCATGCTGGCCGTGATCGCGGAAATATTCCGCCATGGTGACGCCCGAGAAGGGCGCGATCCATTGCAGTCCGGGTGAGCTCGCGGCGCCCGCCACGACGATGATGCAACGTTCGGGTGCGCCACTGCCGTGAATGACGTCGATTGCACGCCGGACACTCGAACTCTTCTGCCCAATCGCGACATAGACGCTGATGATGTCGCTCGACTTCTGATTGATAATCGTATCGATCGCGATCGTCGTCTTGCCGATGGCCCGGTCGCCGATAATGAGCTCGCGCTGGCCGCGGCCGAGGGCGAAGAGCGTGTCGATGACGACGAGGCCGGTCTGCACCGGCTGGATCACCAGATCCCGGTCGACGATCGCCGGTGCCGGCCGCTCGATGGCCTCCAATGTGTCCGTCGCAATCGGCCCCTTTCCGTCGAGCGGTCGACCGAGTGGATCGACGACCCGGCCGAGCAGCGCCGGCCCGACCGGAACGCGCACCACATCGCCCGTACGGCGCACCGTGTTGCCGGCCTCGATCGCCTCAACATCGTCGAGCAGCACGCAGCCGATCCTGTCTGGTTCGAGGACCTGGGCAAAGCCGAATTGTCCCTTGCCGAAATGCAGGAGTTCATCGAGCCGGACGTCGGGCAGCCCGGAGACCAACGCGATACCGTCGCCGACCTCCTCGACCCGACCGATTTGTTCGGCATGAGGACCGAGTTCGGCGGTGCCAAGCGTCGTGCGAGCGCGCTTCAACCAGGACTTCGCGCGAGCGTCAGCGTCGGTTGTCATGCATGACCTTTACAAGGATTTGGCTGAGGTCGGCGCGCCAGCTGTTGCTCACGACGAGATTGGGGGTATGCAGCTCAAGGCCCGCGATGAGTGCGGGATCAGCCTTGAAGACGATCCGCGGATGGGCTCCCAACGCCTCGCCGATCAGCGTCCGATAGCGTTCCTCGTCGGCCGGATCGAGCGGCGTCGCGCTGATCGCTTCAAGGGCCGCACCGTTTGCCGTCACGGCCTGTCGGGCCGGCTCCGGCAGGTTGCGGATCTTGTCGAGCAGCCAGCCCAGGAAAGCGGCGCGGACGGCCGACCCGTCCAGACGGATCATCAGACGTTCCGCGATTTCGATGGCGAGATGGCTCGCCCGCTCGCCCCAAGCTTCATTACTCGCGGCGTTCTCAGCCTCCATCGCCGCCCTTGCGGCCGCTTCCTTCGATGCCGCTTCCTTCTCGACTTCGTCCAGACGCGCGGTTCGCGTCTTCTCGGCGACATCGTGCGCTGCGGCCAGGATCGCGTCGCGCTCCGTCGCGAAGCCCGCGCGTGTGCGCTCGATTTCGGCAAGCGCCGCGCTTGCCTGGCTGAGCTTCGCCTCCACCTCCGCCAGGATCCGTTGCGCGGAGGCGCGCCGCTGCTCGATCATGGCCGCGACGGGGCGCCAGAAGAACCGCCCGAGCAGCCAAATCAGGATGACGACGTTGACGCTCTGGATGCCGAGCGTCCACCAGTTGATAGTCATGTCGTCATTTCAGCAGCGGGTTGGCGAAAAGCAGGAGCAGTGCGATCACCAAACAGTAGATCGCCATGGTCTCGATCATGGCGAGGCCGACGAACAGCGTGCGCGAGATGGTATTGGCGGATTCCGGCTGTCGGGCGATCGCATCCATGGCCGCCGCCACCGCGCGGCCTTCGGCAAGAGCCGGACCGAGCGCGCCAAAGGAGACCGCGACCGCGGCCGATATGATGCTGCCAAGGGCTAACCAGTTCATGGAAGCGTCCGTGTTTTGGAGGTATCCGGGGCGGGTTGTCGTTCGCCGACTGCCCCGGCGATGAAGACCATCGCCAGGATCGCGAAGATGTAGGCCTGCACCGCCCCCGTCAGCAGATCGAGCGCCATGAGGGGGATCGGCACCAGGAAGCCGGCGAGCGACAGGACGATGCCGATCACGAAGACGCCGCTCATCACGTTGCCGAACAGCCGGACGAGCAGCGAGAAGGTGCGAGTGAGGCTTTCGATGATATTGAGCGGGACCATGATCAGGTTGGGCGAGGCGAAGGTCGCCAGATAGCCGCGCACGCCGGCCCCCCGGATGCCGAACCAGATCACCGCGATGAACACGAGGAGCGCGAGTGCGGCGTCGGTCTCGAGGTTGGCCGTCGGCGGCGCGACGCCCGGCACGAGCGAGGACCAGTTGGCGAGGAAAATGAAGGCAAACACTGTGCCGATAAAGGCCCGGTAGGGCGCGGGCTCGAGCCGCATCGTATCGCGGATCTGATCGTCGACCGTGTCGACGATCAGCTCGAAGGTCGCTTGGGTCGCGGAGGGAACGAGCGACAGGCGCCGGGTGACGACCAGGCTGCCCAAGATCAGCACCGCCATGATCGCCCAGGTGGCGAGGACACCCGCGACGATCGGCACTGGACCGACATGGAACAGGGGAACGCTGGCGAGCGGCGATGTCATGGCGCAGCCTCCCGGAACTGGCGCATGACCGCGAAGCGCGCGACAAGGACCCCGACGGCTGTCACGAGCAAAGGCAGCGCGCCTTCGAGACTCGCCAGCGTCAGCACCCCACCCAGTAGGAGGAAGCGGCCGATCATCGTGGCAACGGTCGTCGATATGCGACCACCGGAGGCAAACCGCCGGGCCTGCCACCATACCGCGCGGAAATAGAACAGGCCGAGCACGATTCCGGCGGCGAGATGCGCGCAGAGGCTGATGACCACGACCCAGGGCGGCAGATG
Source organism: Lichenihabitans sp. (assembly GCA_965277635.1). Classification (GTDB taxonomy): domain Bacteria; phylum Pseudomonadota; class Alphaproteobacteria; order Rhizobiales; family Beijerinckiaceae; genus Lichenihabitans. Next base: position 5,470,035 of record CBDIDE010000002.1, on the reverse strand, counting down.
GTCGAGCGCTAGAAAGCTCATGCGTCGCCCATCCAGTTCCAGGCGGACCAGCATCCGAGCCCCAACCCGAGCATCAGGAGCGGCGCCGTGCAGAACAGGCCAGTATCGAACGTTCGATCGAGCCAACGACCGACGAAGACGCCGGTCAGCATCGGCACGACGATGATCCAGCCGAGCACGCCGATCTGGGCAAGTCGGCGGGCCGCCGAAGGATCGCCCTCGCGCAGCCAACGCCGGTGTCGTTCTCCGCGCAGCCGGACGCCCTTCACGAGCGGATCCCGTTCGCCGGGCTCGGCGTCCGGGCCGGTCATCCGAAGCTCCCGGTGCCGGTCCGTCCGCCGGGCCGAAGATGGCGCGCGATCTCGCGAATGGCGTTCAACTGCAGGCGCGTGCTCTCGACATGCTCGGTCCGCTCCGTCTCGAGGTCGGCGCGGAAACGGCCGAGCACGGTCTCGTCGAGCGTCGCGAGGTTATCGCCCGGGACTGCCTCGCGTGTCGCGATGGCAATATCCTGTCCCGCGGTAACGGAGAGGACGCCGCGACGCACGGCGCAATAGTGGAGCGTTCCGTTGCCGCGCTTCCAGCTGACGACGGAGACGGCGAGGCTGGTGAGGAAATCCGCATGCCGGGGCAATATCCCGAAATTGCCGGTCGCATCCTCGGCGCGCAACGCCAGCACGCCGTCCTCGTCGACGATCACCGCCAGCGGCGTGACGATGCGCAGCCTCAAGAAGAGCGCTCCGGCTTGGCCGCCGCCGCTTCTTTTCGGCGAGCCTCGTCCAAGGTGCCGACCATATAGAGGGAACTCTCCGCCCAATCGTCGGTCTCGCCGTCCAGGATGGCACGGCAGCCGGCGAGGGTGTCGGCACGAGCGACGCTGCATCCCGGCGTGCCCGTGAAGGCCTCGGTCACCGCGAAAGGCTGGCTGAGGAATCGCTGGAGACGACGCGCCCGCTTGACGATCGAGCGGTCACTTGCGTTGAGCTCTTCGACCCCGAGAAGGGCGATGATGTCCTGGAGATCCTTGAAGCGGGCGAGTGCCTCGCGGGCGCGCTCCGCGATGCGGTAATGCTCCTCACCCACGACAAGCGGATCGAGCAGAACGGACGAGGAGGCCAGCGGGTCGACGGCCGGGTAGAACCCCTCGGCCACCAGCGCGCGCGACAACATGATGATGCTGTCCATATGGCTCGAAATGGCTGTCACGGCCGGGTCGGTGAAATCGTCGGCCGGGACGTAGACGGCCTGGATCGCGGTGACGGCCGCCCCGGCGACCGACGCGATGCGCTCCTGCAACGAGGCTACTTCGGTCGCCAGCGTCGGCTGATAGCCGACGCGGGACGGCAGCCGTCCCAGCAGGCTCGACACTTCGCTTCCGGCCTGGACGAAGCGGAAGACGTTATCCATCAAGAGGAGCACATTCTGATGCTTCTCGTCGCGGAAATATTCGGCGATCGTCAGCGCCGTCAGAGGCACCCGCCAGCGGGCGCCTGGAGGCTCGTTCATCTGCCCGTAGACGAGCACCGTGCGCGCAAGCACGCCCGATCCTTGCATGTCCGTGAGAAGCTCATGGCCTTCGCGGGACCGTTCCCCGACGCCGGCGAAGACGGAAATGCCTTGGTACTTTTCGACCATGGCATGGATCAGTTCCATCACCAATACGGTCTTTCCGACACCGGCGCCGCCGAACATCGCGGCCTTGCCACCCTGAGCGAGTGGCGCCAGAAGATCGATGACCTTGATGCCGGTCTCGAACACGGCCGTCGTCGAAGTCTCATCCTGAAGGGCCGGCGGCGGATTGTGGATGCCGCGTCGCGGTGTGTCGGATGGCAGGGCCGTCCCGCGATCGCGGAGGGTCCCGACGACATCGATGAGGCGCCCCAGGATGGCGTCGCCGACCGGAACCGAAATCGGTGAGCCCGTCGAGCGCACCGGCACGCCGCGGGCGAGACCCGCTGTCGCCTGGAGCGCGATGCCCCGGACGGTGACGAGATCGACATGGCTATGCACTTCAAGGACGAGCTGTTCGGGACTGTCCCACTCGACTACCAGCGCTGTATTGATCGAAGGCAGCACGCCGCCCTCGAAGCTCACGTCCACGACGGCGCCTCGAACCGATACGACTGCGCCTGGCGACGTAACAGGATCCATGGACCGTCCGATGAGCGTCTGAAGACCTTAAAGTGGGGGCGGGCGCGGCGGAGAGCCGATGACGACCGTCCGGCGACGGCCTTTCGAGCGCGTTACCAATCGATGCGACGGTACGCGGCGACGACCCTGCGAGGATAGGCTCGGAAACTACCCAGACTCTCCCGTCGAGGAGGTCCGGCGGGTTGGCTCTCGTCTGTGTCAGGAAACCGTCTGGCCCGTGCGTATATTCCGAAGCTCATGTGGCACGCAGCGGTGTTATATCGTGTGGAAGATATGACGAAATTCGGAATTCGAAATGACGGCCATCGCTTCAGTTTCTCGCGTAGTAACCGAGTTCGACAAGTTTCTGTTCGCACCGATCGGTGAAGATAAAAACGGAATGTTGCTCAGCGTGCTGTCGGCGCTGGCGCGGTTGGACGTCGATCCCTGGCAGGAGGCTGCCGCGCTGACCCGGTTGCTCGGGGACGCTGCCGTTCGAAGATTGACCTCGTTGATCGCGGCGCTCCCCGACCTGCCGTCGGCACGTCTCGAGCCCGGAGTGATCGCCGATCGCCTGGTCGCGCTCTTGCCGCGCCGGGCCGGGCCGCATTTGCCCACGCGCGCCACGGCGCTCACCCAGGGTACGGCGACGCAGTCCTTGGCACTCCTCTGCGCGATATTCGTCGCCTTCCTACTCGGCGCAATGTGGATCATGGCACGTCGCTGACGTCGATGGAGGTCGATGACGGTGGCAACGATCTTAGCAATCGATCCGACATGGTCGCTGTGCCGGTCTCTGAGTAGTTTCCGAGCCTGCCGCTGCCCCTGGGCAAGGGATAGTCTTCCACTAGAAAACTGATCGCTCTCCGTCCGACGCTGTCGAGCGTGAGAACTGCACATGGTCGAGGATGACCCCGTCGGACGTCTCGGCGCGCGCCACCCTGGTTTTGAACCAGACGTCCCCCCTTGGATTTCGGTCGAGGCCGGCTTAACGCTCCCGTCCTCCCGCAGTATCGCCTCGATTTTTGAAAGGTCACCGCCAATGGTCGTCCGCTGTATCTTGGTTCCTTCGACGCCGGGCGATGATCATACGCAACGACTGAACGCAGCGTTTCGCATGAGCCGGCGCCTTGGAGCCCATGTCCGCCTGCTCAATATTCGCAGCGATCCGCGGATCATCTTCGACAATATGCCCGAAGTCGCCATAGCGGCGGGTGTGACGGTGCAACAGATCGAAAACGCAGACCGAGAGGCTGCGGCCGAAGCCAGGAAAGCCTTCGAGGCCTCCTGCGCGAACGCGGGTGTCGAGAGCACCGGCCAGCCGTCGCTCCTCAGTACGCCGTTCGGATTTTGGGCCGAGCAGGTCGGGGAGATCGAACCCCTCGTGGCTCTCGCCGGGCGGGTCAGCGACCTGATCGTCGTGGACCGTCCAAGCGGAAGAAAGCTGGCCTCCGAGCGCATTTTCGATGCCGCGGTCTTTTCGTCCGGACGGCCGACGCTTGTGGTGGCGGACGACGTGCCGGACGATCTGCTGCGCCACGTCGTCATCGCCTGGAACGGCAGTCTCGAAGCGGCACGGATTGTCGGACACGCGATTTCGCTTCTCCACGCGGCCGATCGGGTGTCGATCGTAACGGCGACATCGGACCGAAGCTCGGAGGCGCAGTTCGCCGATCTGCAAGACTACCTGAGTTGGCATGGCATCAAGGCCCATCCGCTGGCGGTCCCGGCCGCCGAGGACTCCGCCGGGGCGGCGCTGCTCGCAGGGGCGATCAGGGGAAACGCCACCATGATGATCATGGGCGCCTATACCCATAGCCGCGTGCGGCAGTTTCTGCTCGGTGGTGTTACGGCTCACGTCCTCAAACATGCGTCCATTCCCGTGCTGATGGAGCACTGATCCCGGACTTCGCCCGACGGTTAACAGGCGGTCCGAAACCGCAGGCCTGGAATTGAGTAATTTTCGAGGCTGCGGTTGGTGGCTTCGGATCAGCTAGGCTCGAACCCGATGAATACCACAGTGCCTTGCGACGGACGCGAGCGGAGAGCTACGCTTCATAGCCGCTTAGAATAGCGTACCTGCGGAGCGGAGAACCAATAGACTTGGTAATTCCATCTCCCACAGGAAGTCAAAGCCTTAGCGCGAGCTGGCTTCCGCCGGTTCTACTTGATCTGGAGCCGCATCATGACTTACACGACCTTGATGGTCCATCTCGACGTCGGACACCCAAATTCGGAAGTGCTGCAGGTCGCCGGCGATCTCGCGGAGAGCTTTCATGCCAACGTGATGGGTATCGCCGTATGCCAGCCGATGCAAATCTACGATGGCTGCGGCTACGCGTCCGGGGATCTGGTCGATCAGTCCTGCAAGGACATCGAAAACCAGATCAAGGAGGTTGAGACAGAATTCCGAAACGCGCTCGAGCCGCGAGTCGCGAATCTGAAGTGGCAGTCGGCTGTGATGTTTACATCGCTGTCCGACTTCATCGCCCGCGAAGCGCGTCGTGCCGACCTTGTCGTCACCGGCGCCGTTCCTTCGGCATGGCTCACACCGGCGCAGGGCGTGAACGTCGGCGATCTCATCTTGCAGCTCGGGCGACCCGTCCTCATCGTGCCCACGACCGCGAAGCCGTTAAAGCTGGGGCGGGTCGTTGTCGGCTGGAAGGACACGCGCGAAACGCGGCGCGCCATCTCCGACGCTCTGCCGCTGCTGAAGAAGGCCGCCCACGTGAGCCTCGTCGAAATTGCCGCCTCGGACGATCTTGCCGCGGCCAGGACGCGCCTCACGGAGGTCGCAGGCTGGCTCAAGCGGCACGACATCGATGCGGAGTCTCTGGCGCTGCTTTCGATCGGTGACGACTCGACCCGGATGAACACCATCGCCGAGGAACAGGATGCCGACTTGATCGTCGCGGGAGCCTATGGGCACAGCCGCCTGCGCGAATCGGTTCTCGGCGGGGTAACCCGCGAGCTTCTGCGGCATTCACATCTATGCTCGCTTCTGTCGCACTAAATGGTCCGGCAACAGCTATTGGTTAGGATCAAAGCATTAAAACGACTGCAATAATAGCGTTGTCAATACACTAATAAATCTTTAGCGCGTCAACAATAACCAGCAATCAAGCACGAGGTCCGAATGCCTGATACTCTATCGTCCGATCTTATTCGGAAAATGAACACCTATTGGCAGGCCGCGAACTATCTATCGGTCGGGCAGATCTACCTGCAAGACAATCCGTTGCTCGATGTCCCACTCACACTCGAACATCTTAAGCCGCGGTTGCTCGGACATTGGGGCACGACAACCGGCCTGAACTTTCTATATGTTCACCTTAACCGGTTGATCAAAGACAACGACCTCAACATGATCTACGTCATCGGTCCAGGGCATGGCGGCCCAGGCCTCGTGGCGCAGACCTATCTGGAAGGCTCCTACACCGAGCGCTATCCGGCGATCGAGCGCAGCAGGAACGGACTGCATCGCTTGTTTCGCCAGTTCTCCTGGCCTTATGGGATTCCCAGTCACGTCGCGCCGGAAACACCTGGCTCCATCCATGAGGGCGGGGAACTTGGCTATTCCTTGGCCCATGCCTTCGGCGCCGCTTTCGACAATCCGGACCTGATCGTGTCCTGCATCGTCGGCGACGGCGAGGCGGAGACCGGCGCCCTGGCGACCAGTTGGCACTCCAACAAATTCCTGAACCCGGCGCGCGACGGTGCCGTCCTTCCAATACTGCACCTCAACGGGTTCAAGATCGCCAACCCGACCGTGCTGGCCCGCATCAGCCGCCAGGAATTGACCGACTTGTTTCGGGGCTACGGCTACGATCCGCATTTCGTCGAGGGCGACGACCCGGCGGCCGTCCATCAAAGCCTCGCCGGCACGCTCGATGTGGTCCTGGCGCAGATCCGACAGATCCAGAGCGCCGCGCGGTCTCACAGCAAAGCGCAAGCCATCGAGCGTCCGCGTTGGCCCATGATCGTCTTCCGCACGCCGAAAGGCTGGACAGGACCGAAATTCGTCGACGGCAAGCCGGTCGAGGGGACCTGGCGCGCGCATCAAGTGCCGATCGCTGACTTCAAGAAGCCCGAACATCTCCAGCAACTCGAAGAATGGATGAGGAGCTATCGTCCGCAGGATCTGTTCGATGAGCAGGGCAGATTCAGCGAGGAGCTTTCCGCGCTCGCCCCGACCGGTCATCGCCGCATGGGTTCCAACCCGCATGCCAATGGCGGCGAACTGCTGCAAACTTTGTCGATGCCCTCCTTCCAGGACTACGCAGTGGACGCGGAGGCGCCCGGCGTCGTCCAGGCTGAAGCGACGCGGGTTCTCGGACAGTTTCTGCGCGACGTGATGAAGCTCAACCTTGGCAAGAAGAATTTCCGGCTCTTCGGTCCGGACGAGACCGCCTCGAACCGGTTGGAGGCCGTCTATGAAGTCTCCGGCAAGGAATGGATGGCCGAGATCGAGGCGGTCGACGTCGATCTTAGCGTCGACGGCCGCGTCGTGGAGGTCCTAAGCGAACATCTGTGCGAAGGTTGGCTCGAAGGATATCTCCTGACGGGACGCCATGGCCTGTTCTCCTGCTACGAGGCCTTCATCCACATCATCGATTCGATGGTCAATCAACATGCCAAATGGTTGAAGGTCAGCAAGGGGATTCCCTGGCGCAAGCCGATCGCATCGCTGAACTACCTGCTCACGTCCCATGTCTGGCGCCAGGACCACAACGGCTTTTCCCACCAGGATCCCGGCTTCATCGATCATCTGGCGAACAAGAAGTCCGATATCGTGCGCATCTACCTGCCGCCGGACGCGAACTGCCTTCTGTCGGTCGCCGATCATTGCTTGCGCAGCCGCAACTACATCAATCTGATCGTCGCCGGCAAGCAACCGGAATGGCAGTGGCTGGACATCGACGCGGCCGTTCGCCATTGCAGCGTCGGCGCGGGCATCTGGACATGGGCCAGCAACGATGCCGGCGATCCCGACGTGGTCATGGCCTGCGCCGGCGATGTGCCGACGCTTGAAACGCTCGCCGCGGTGACCTTCTTGCGCGCCTATGTCCCCGACATTCGGATCCGGGTCGTCAACGTGGTCGATTTGATGGTCTTGCAGCCCTCTTCCGAGCATCCCCACGGCTTGGACGATCGTGCTTTCGACGACCTGTTCACGACAGACAAGCCGGTGATCTTCGCCTTCCACGGCTATCCCGCGATGATCCACAAACTGACCTATCGACGGCACAATCAGGCCAACATCCATGTGCGCGGCTACAAGGAGGAGGGCACGACCACGACCCCCTTCGACATGGTCGTGCTGAACGACCTAGACCGTTACCGTCTCGCGCTGGATGCCATCAAGCGCATTCCACGTCTTGGCGATCAGGTCGAGGCCGCGACGGCGCGGTACTGGACGACCATCGAGCGCCACAAGCGCCATATCGGCGAGTACGGCGACGATATGCCGGAGGTCCGCGACTGGCACTGGAATGTGTGAGGGGCCCGACGGTTCAGCGAGGATCCGCATGAAGGACGCTGAACCCGTGGATGTGCTGGCACTCAACAGCGGCTCCTCCTCGCTCAAATTCGGACTGTATCGCGTCGGAACGTCACGGATCGAAACGCTGCTCTTCGGCGCGGCCGAGTCGATCGGCGGCGGCCAAAGTAAATTCCACGCGAATGATCTGGCCGACACGATCGCGGTCACCGAGACGATATCCATTCCCAGCCAACGCGAGGCGATCGTCCGCATCGGGACGCTTCTTGCCGATAGCAACGTTCCCGCACCGGCTACCATTGGGCATCGGATCGTGCATGGCGGACCAAAACTCCGGCAGCACTGTCTCATCGATGCTTCGGTTCTCGGCCAACTTGAAACCGCAAGCGCGTTCGCGCCGCTGCACATCCCGTCCGCTCTTTCGGTCATCCGCTTCGCCCAGGAGCATTTTCCAGCGGTTCCGCAGGTTGCGTGTTTCGATACCGCCTTTCACGCGGAACTGTCTGAGGTCGCGCGTGTCCTGCCGATCTCGAAGGCGCTGCGGCTTGAGGGCGTTCAACGCTACGGGTTCCATGGCCTTTCGTGCGAATCCGTCGTGCACCAACTTGCGGACGATATGCCGGATCGTTTGATCATCGCGCACCTCGGTAATGGCGCGAGCATCACTGCGGTCAAAGGCGGTCGATCGATCGACACGAGCATGGGAATGACCCCGACCGGAGGGGTGATCATGGGCACGCGCAGCGGCGATCTCGATCCGGGCGTCCTGGTGTACTTGATGCGTGAGAAGAAGTTCAGCGCGGCCATGCTCGAAAAGCTGGTCGATCATCGTTCCGGGCTCCTCGGGATCTCCGGCGTCGATAGCGACATGCGTCGCCTGCGAGAAGCCGCCTCGTCGAACGCCGACGCACGGCTTGCCATCGAGATGTTCTGTTATTCAGTGCGCAAGCAGATCGCCGCGATGATCGCGGCGCTGGAGGGAATCGACATGCTCGTCTTCACCGGCGGCATCGGCGAGAACGATGCGGAGGCACGCGCCACGATTTGCGCAGGGATGTCCTGGCTCGGTGTCAGCCTAGATGACGCTCGAAACAGATCTGCCCGCAACCCGATCAACGCTCCCGCATCGCGCTGCGCGGTGTTCGTTCTCCCCTCGCAGGAAGACGACCAAATTGCCCGTCATACCAGGGCATTGTTCCGGCGGATCCAGCCCGATAGTCGCTGAAGACGTCGCCGAAGCACCCGCCGGCTCGGGCGATCGAGTCTCTTAGGCAATCCTGAGGCGGGCGAATACCGGGACCTTCAGCAGGTCCAGCACGAGCGCGAAGACGGTCGCTGCGCCGAGCGTGCCGGTCACCACGAAGGCTGGCAACGGCGTCATCGCGATTCCCCCCACGGCCAAGGCCGCGGCAATCAGAACATCGATGACTGACGACGCGACGAGCCAGGAACTCGGGCGCGAGGACCAGATCCGCCGACGTTCACGATTGGTATAGGTCGTCGCCTGATTGCCGAACACGATGGTGATGAAAGCCAGCGTCCTTAGCGCCTCGATGCCGAACCCGAACCGGTATGCGCCGAAGAGCATCACCGATGTGCAGAAGACCAATTCGCCCAAGCCCATAACGACGCCGGCGATCGTGAGATGGCCGATCCGCCATTCATTCGGCACGGGAGACGGTCGCACGTTGTCGGTTGTCAGCGCCATGCCGAGAAAATCCCCGGTAATCATGATGAGCACCATCAACAAGGGCGTCAGGATCGCATGCCCGGTGACCAGCAGGCCGACGCCGAGGAAGAGCACTTGCACCGTCTTCTTGGTGATGGAGTTCAGCGTGTAGGTCAGGATTCGCTGGAACGTCACGCGCCCTTCCTTGACCGCAGCGACAATGCCGGCGAGCCCAGGCTCCGTCAGCACCATGGCGGCAGCCGATTTGGCGACGTCGGTTGCGGTCGACACCGCGATGCCGACCTGCGCCTGGCGCAGCGCCGGTGCGTCGTTGGCGCCGTCGCCGCACATGCCGACGATGTGACCAGCCGTCTGAAACGCCTTGACCAGATCGTACTTGCCCTCCGGAAGAACGCCCGCGAAGACCGCGAACGCCTCGGGACGTATGCCTTCCGGGATCGATCCGGGAGGAAAGACTGCACCATCGAGGCCCACCGCACGCGCCACGATGGCCGCCGTCGTCGGCGCGTCGCCCGTTACCATCACGGTCCGCACCCCCAATCCGAGCAATTCGGTCACGAGCGCCGCGGAGTCCGCGCGCGGTGGGTCGCTGATCGCGATGAGGCCGATCAGCGTCATTGCCATCGATGGTCCAGCCGCGACCGCGAGGACCCGAAGGCCTTGGCTCTCGAGCTCCTTCGCGGCTTCGATCGCTGCCGGCAAGGGCTGGGCGAGGCCGGCGACCACGGCAAATGCACCCTTGACGACGCGTTGCGTTTCACCTGCCGAGGCCGCGATCGTCGCCTCGGACATCTTCGTCGCTGGATCGAACGGCGTGAACGTGATCATCGTCGGCGCATCGGATGCGGTCCGACTCGCGGCGGCGGATCGGATCGCTGCGTCCACGGGATCTTGCCCGCCATCCGAACTGGCCAGCGCCGCAAGGGCAAGAACATGAGGCGCGTCGAATTCGAGCATGGGACGGACCGTCGTCACCGTCAGCGCGTTGCGTGTCAGCGTGCCGGTCTTGTCGGCGCACAGGACATCCATGGAGGCCGCTTCATCCACCGCCGAGAGGCGCGTCGGAAGGACACCCAGTTTTGCTAAGGCCCGCGCGCCGATCGCCGACGCAAGGGTGAACGTGGCCGGCAGCGCGACCGGTATCGACGCAAGGACCGCCGTCAGGACGAGCGGGATGATCTCAGCGAGCGGCATCCCGAGGAAACGGGCATAGGCCACCAGCATCACGATGACGACGCCGTTGAAGACGGCGAGGTTGCGTACGACGCGCAGCACTGCAGTCTGCTGCGAACTCACGACATGGGCGGTGCGGACGAGTTCCGCGGTCCGGCCGAACTTGGTGCGCGCTCCGGTCGCCGTGACCTCCGCCACCGCCTCGCCGCGCCGGATCAAAGCTCCCGCATATGTTCGCGTACCCGGGCCGGCTTCGATGGGTACCGATTCGCCGGTCAGCATGGATTGGTCGAGCAGCACGTCTCCCGCGGTCAGGGTCACATCCGCCGCGACGACGCCGCCGAGCGAAAGCTTCACCACGTCGCCCGGCACCAGTCCGACGGCTGGAACGGTGGCCCAGACGCCGTCGCGCCGTACGGACGCGGTCAGCGCGAGCCGCGACTTCAGCGCCGCAAGGGTCGCTTGGGCGCGTCCCTCCTGTACAAGCCCAAGCACGGCATTGAACACCAGGAGACCGGCAATGAGCGCCGCCTCGCCATAGTCGCCGAGCACGACCTGTAGAATGATCGCCGCCTCGAGCATCCATGGGACGGGCGCCCAGAACTTGGCGACCGCGCTCATCAACGGATGCACTGCAGTATCGGGCATGGCGTTCGGACCGGAAGCCTTCAGGCGGCGGCGGGCCTCGTCCGTTGTCAGCCCGTTTCGCGGGTCGGTGTTGGCGGCGCATGCGGACCGGGCCGGCAGAGCACCTGTCGCGGACTGCCGGGCGGTGATCGTCGCCTCCGTGCTCGGAGTTCTGGCCTGAACGGACGTCACGGCGCCATCCTTCGTCATTGGTCTTCAGCCGCCCGCGAACACGGGACGATCCGTCGGCGCTGCCGCGTACACGCCGGCATGCGGGTCGAGGCGGGAACGAGCGGGCGCACCGAAGATGGCCTTGGCGCCGGCCATGACTGCGTCACTCTGGTCCATTAAGCCTCGCGCAAGAGAGGCCGCGATTGACGAGCTGAGATTTCCAACGCGCAAATGGCAGACGCCCGCACGATATCCGGCGCCGATCTCGCACGAAAAGGCTCGGAAACTACTCAGCCCCGGTTCGGTCCTGATGTCGAAGACGGCGGATGCAACGGCTTCTCCTCACTGACGGGTTCGAGCAACGCGTCCCCTCAGAAGTGTGTAGCGTGCGCGCGTGACCATCATGGTCTGAAACCACGTCGTCAGATCGTCCCATGGATCTTTCACGGTCGCCAGGACGGCGATGAATGCGACGACGGTGCCGACTTGCGTCTTGCCGGTGACGACGGCAACGCCAAGTTGATGGCAGAGGTTCGTCATGAAGTTCATCGAAAACTTGAACTTGAAGACCCCCATGTTGAGAGCGAAGACGCACACAAAGCGCGCATCCTGGTCGTTCCTTCTGTCTTCTCCATTATCTTCATCGACGAGCGCGCCGCTGGCGGATCGAAGCATCTCGATCCTCGACTCGGCCAGCACCGTGATCGCACGCTGCATCAGCGGCACGAACACGAACTGCGGAACAAATACTACCGCAAGGACGATTGACATGACCGGTTGCAGCACGACGAGGTAGACCGCCGCGCTGATCATGATCCCAGCCTGCAGCAAGGGCTCTGAGATCGACTCGCCCATGAAGGCGCCGACCGGCTCGCTCTCGGCGATGATCATAGAAATCTCTGTGCCCTCGCTCGCGGCCATTGCGGCGGCAGCGGGGTTTTCGCCTTGCCGCCGGTTGATGAAGGATCGCAGGCTCCGGGTGGCATGTTCCGAGATCCAGCTCCGATAAATGTTGAACAAGAGCTTGAGACACCCTTGGAGCAGGACCGCGCCCGTATAGACCAGGACGAAGAGGCCGATCGATCGGAAATTTCCTTCCTTGAGCGAGCGATCGATCACACGGCGCTGGATTTCGATCGGGACCGTATTCAGGACGGCGATCGATCCCGAGAGGACGCACAGCCAAACTTGATCGCCGCCGCTGACCCGCCAGACGAGCGCGTAGTAGTTTCTCGAAAGCGTGTCGCCTTGGAAGGAATGGCCATCATCGTCCACTCTTCAGGGCGACGGCCACAAGTTGAAGTGGTGTGTTTTAGGTTTCATGTCGGACCTGAGGCTTCGAACGCAGCGCACATGTGTCGCATGAAAGTTCGAAGCTGATCCCCTCTTCGAGGGATCGCGCGGTCCCGGGACCGGTCGATGCCTGTCCTGGCGGCGCTCCCGAAACCTCATCTACAAAGCTCGTACCGCTCCTGTTCTCATCCGAATTGATCCGCCGGCGATCGTCGAGCTAGACCGCCAAAGCTTTGAACGATCGCCTAAGTCGTTCAAGCCCTTATGCAATTTGATAGGGGCGTCGCCGCGCACTCTTTCATGAAATATTCTCCAGCACTTGTATAATCGTTTCACACATCCCATGTTAAATGAGAGTTTTTGCTAATCAAATACGAAATGCTATAATGATTAGCCCGGTATTATTGGCGGAGTGAATCCATGGCCTGGCTGTCTCGATTTAAAACCGCAGCAAAATTTTTTCGGCCTGATCAAATCAGTTCTATGAAAGTACAAGATGCTGGGTCTCACGTGGAGCAAGTTTCACGCAACGGTGCTCGTCATGGCATTGATTTGGCCACCAATGCGTCTTCGGCTCAGTGTCTTTATGAGATCGGTACATGTCCGACGATGAAGGCGGTCCGGCCGATCGAAGGCTCTGGGTTGAACGCAATGAGGTGCGCGATCTGCGGCCGGTCGGTCGCCTGACGATGTCGATGAGGGGCGGTAACGATATGGTCTGCGCTGGTCGACCCAAGCGGAACGTAAAGAATGCTCGACCTTGAAGGCCACCTCGTGGGGCACCTCGCAGAAGTCGGCCGACGGAGGCTAGGCGCGTAAAGCCCGCCGGGGCTAGATTGACTTGCCGACCTTCGGCGCTGCCACCTTTGCGATCCGCCTCGGGAGATTTGCTACCGCGTGACGCAATACCGGCAACTCGTGGTGTTCCGTGAATAGCCCTCGACCGACCATGATCACGGGTTTGTCGATCTCCTGCAAGCCGCGTAGCGGCACGGATGTCTCGCTCGGGCCTCGTACGGCGCACTGATGGCTTCCCGCAGGACAGTTCCAATCGACGGAAGAACGGCGATGGTAAAGGCGTACTTGATGGGTTTGATGTGGGCGGATCAATCGGATTTTGCCGAGCATCATCGAAGGAAGGCGTCTTTGCTGGATAAATATGGCGGCCGCTACCTGGTAGTAGGCGGAGATCCTGCAGTCATTCAGGGCGACGAATGCCCCAAATCGGTGGTCCTGTTGGAATTCCCGACGAGGGAAGCTGCGAAGTCTTTCTACAACGATCCGGAATACGAGCCTCTTGTCATATCGGGTTCGCTGTCGAGCAAGGAACTTCACTTCGTTCTAGTTGATGGAGATCGTTAGGGTTAGGCTATCGTCGGCCGCAAGCGCGGGGTGGGGGATGACCAATGTCCAAGACGTACGACGTCAGCTGTGGCCAACGAAGCTCGTGGGACGACGAAGACTCCAATCTTCCCACCTCTGAACTTCCACTTGGTGTGCTGTTAAGCCTTGCCCGTCAACTTTGATCAGCAGGACGTGGTCAAGGGACTGGGTAGTATAGATATCTGCAGCGAGGCCCGAACGTCCTCTCGACGATGAAGTGGCATACTTTGCCTCCTGTAAGATCGGTGGATCGGCGGGCCTGTGAGCCCTGCTTGCCGCCGCCACCTCGCCTCAGAAGCGATTTTAGCAGTGTCCCGAAGGTAGCGCGAGGGGCTGTCGGTACGGTCGTAACCCAATGCCGAACGGCGCAGAGTTTGCTGCTCGCACCGGCTCGGCCCGAGGATGGCTCACGATCCTTAGATCGTAAGCCATCCTTACGCGTGCCGGGCTGCCGCATGTGTTCCCTCCCGCACCAGCCGTTCTGTGTTCTGCGCGATCTGACGGGGTACAGCCGCGTCTTTGGAGATCCAGGCGTCGGAACTCAGCAACCACGGGCGATCGTCGAGCCTTCATAGGATGACTTCGACCCTCTCTCAACTTGACGCCCTGACGACGGATTCGAGGTACATCTTCATGGATCAATCTGTCAGATCGCAGGGTCGGTTTGCTCTGTCAGGAAAAGTCGCTCTCTGCTCAGCAAGCCCGGCACCGAAAGCGACAGAAGCGCGAACGCAGCCCCGAAGAGAAACCATGCACCGACGGCCCGATAAGCGACAACGCCGAGAACGCCGCCCGTGCAGAACGACATGATCGTGACACTGTGCAGGCCAAGCCTGTCCCGATAGGGTTTGGCGACTTCCATACCGCCCTTCCGAATAGCAATGTCCATCAAGCAACCCAGTTCAATGCCGACGTCGGTCGCCATGCCTGAGATGTGTGTGGTCCGGACGCGCGCGTTGGAGATGCGGGTCACGATCGCGTTCTGGAACCCCATGAGGAAGCTGAGCCCAAAAACTACCACGGGCCCGCGCGTAACTGCCGGCAGCCACATGTCGGCACAGCCGAGCCCTGTCATGAGAACGGCCTCTGCCATGATGCTGACCGCGTAGATCTTATGGATTCTATGACGCTTGCCCATGCTGGTTATGAGCGCCGA
Organism: Lichenihabitans sp.; assembly: GCA_965277635.1. Lineage (GTDB taxonomy): Bacteria > Pseudomonadota > Alphaproteobacteria > Rhizobiales > Beijerinckiaceae > Lichenihabitans. The sequence goes on along the minus strand of CBDIDE010000002.1, from coordinate 5,454,912 downwards.
CAACCCAGCCCCGAAGATGAACGTCCCCACGATGGCGAGGTAAAAGAGCCCGGTCAGAACATCGCCCAGCGCGACGCGGTCGGCCATGGTGGAGACGTTGCCGGTCATGTTGGCCGAGAAAAAGCCGACTGCGTAAAATCCCGCAGAGTTGAGGCTGCCCGCGATCAGAGCCAAACCGCAAGCCAAACGGCGATCGACGGCAAAGCTCCTAGCTGAACCATCGCGGATCAACATGTCAACGATCTACCCCCGTCCAATCCAACGTCAGCGTCGTAGCATAAATTCAGATTAGCCTAGCAATTGAGCCGCGAAAGCCTACCGAGCGCACACCGCACGCCCGACGTACAGCTCGGAGACAAACGGACGGCAAAGGCCGTGGCGATCACGGTGACCAATTTCACCGCTCGATTGCTTCACGGGGCAGCTTGATGGGTTGCGCTGAGTAGATTCCGTCTCTTCTCTGGGAGTTCCGGGTTCGCGTAGGATCGAATCCGTCCGGAAACGTCGAGTTGTTCGATTCGTCGCGGCGAACCCAGTGCTGGGTAGGAGTGTCGTCACGCTATGGCCGTTGCGCAGGTTTTCGAAAATGGAGGCGGAAGGTGACTTATGCGACCATCATGGTCAATATGGAACTCCGAGAATCGAACACGGCCCTGCTGGAGATCGCGGGCGATCTGGCAATACGATTCGACGCGCACGTCATCGGCATCGCGGCGCGCCAGCCGGCGCAAGACTACGACGGCGAAGCGGGCTACCAGGCCGAGGTCCAAGGCATCAAATTCGAAGCCGAGGAGAAAACCGCCGAGACGGAATTCCGCCATGCGCTTCGAAAACACGTCGGAGCCGTCGAATGGCGTTCGACGCAATTGTTCACGGCGCAGTCGGAATACATAGCCCGTGAGGCCAGAAGCGTCGATCTCGTCGCCACGGGCGTCGTCGCGAACAGCGTGCTGGATGTCTCGCAAGGTGTTAGCACGAGTGATCTCGTCATGCAGGTCGGAAGACCCGTCCTCGTCGTCCCGCGTGCCGCGACACCGAGCAAGCTGGAATACGCGGTCGTCTGCTGGAAGGACACGCGAGAGGCCTGCCGGGCAGCCTCAGATGCGCTGCCGCTCCTGAAGCGGGCCGCCCGAGTGACGGTCGTGGAGATCGCGTCACAGAGGGACCGGTCAGCGGCGCCCATGCGCATCAAGGACGTCATCGCGTGGCTCGAGCGGCACGGAATCACCGCCGAGCCATTGACAGTGCCTTCCGTCGGCGACGATGCCAAGCAGCTGGACGCCATCGTCTCCGAACGGGCTGCCGACATCGTCGTGGCGGGTGCCTACGGGCACAGCCGCCTTCACGAGTGGGTTCTCGGTGGCGTGACCCGAGGCCTGCTTATGCGGTCGAGCCGTTGTTCGCTGGTCTCGCACTGAACCGCCTGATCGTGGGTTACTGTCACATCCGCTCGGAAAGCCTGGTGGCGAATGGGTTCAGCGGAGCGTCAGTTCGGCATGGACCCTGTAACCGTCAGATCACGAAGAAGCCGACCGTGACGACGGCCATTACGGCCGTCGCCAGCCAGCCCACACCCCTCATGGCGAGAGGCAACGTCAGCCGGCCCATGATGCGAGGGTTGACGGCAATCAGCATGATGACCGCCATCAGCGGCGCGGCGAGCACGCCATTGACGACGGCGCTCCAGTAAAGCGCCTTGATCGGATCGAGCGAACTGAAATTGAGAGCCACGCCGCCCAGGGTGGCTGCGGCAATGATCCCGTAAAAGGCCTTGGCCTCGCGGGGGCGGCTGTCGAGGCCCCCGGTCCATTGGAAAACCTCGCATGCCGCATAGGCCGCAGAACCGGCCAGCACGGGCACGGCCAGCAGGCCCGTGCCGATGATTCCTGCGGCAAACAGGGCAAAGGTGAACTCGCCCGCAATTGGTCGCAGCGCCTCGGCTGCTTGCGAGGATGTTTGAATATCCGTGACACCGCTGGCGTTCAGCGTCGCCGCCGTGGCCAAAATGATGGACAATGCGATGAGGTTCGAGATCCCCATCCCAGCGACGGTGTCGGCTCGGACGCGGGCGAGTTCCGTCGCGGCTCCACGGGGAGCGAGGCCCAGCGGCCGTACGTGCCGCCGGTGACTCTCTTCCACCTCTTGCGAACTCTGCCAAAAGAATAGGTAAGGACTGATCGTCGTTCCCAGTATCGCCACCATCGCCGTGGCGTGCGGGGCATCGAAAGCAATGCGCGGTACCAACGTGTTGTAGAGGGCCTCACCCCAAGAGACGTGAGCTGCAAAAACAACGGCCACGTAAGCGAACAGGGAAAGCGTCAGCCATTTCAACACGGCCGCATAGCGCGCGTAGTTGAGGAAGGTTTCTAGAAGAATGCAGGCAACGCCGAATAAGACAGTGTAGAGGCGCTGCGAGCCGCCGACGAGAAGCTGGGCTGCGGCACCCATGGCCCCGAGGTCGGCCCCAAGATTGATGACATTGGCGACGAGAAGCAGCACGACGACGATCCGCAGGAGCCACGCCGAATAGTGACGGCGCAGATTGTGCGCGATGCCGACGCCCGTCACCGCGCCGACCCGGGCGCAGATGGCTTGGAATACGGCCATGAGCGGGAAACTGAACAGCATGGTCCAGGCAAGCCCGTAGCCAAACTGCGCTCCGACCTGGCTGTAGGTGGCTATCCCGCTCGGGTCATCGTCTGCGGCGCCCGTGACCAATCCCGGTCCAAGACTCCGCAAGACGCTGGTAGCCTGCACGGGCGGGATCATCACTGCAAGCGCGGGGGACGATTTTGGCTCGGGGCGATGACTGCTTTCCGTCTCGGGCTGCATTAATCATCCATTCCGTCCACCGTCGCAGCGCGATCCCACCGCTCACGGAAACCTGGAGACGACTCAAAAGCAAGCTCGGAAACAGCCTGTGCGAGTCGAAAATCACCGCTTTGGCGATCGGCCATGACGTGACGTCTCCTGCATGTTCGGCAGATCTGGCGGACGGACCATGTGGCCGCTCGGGTTTGTGAGCGCAGGTTCGGCGAGCGCCGAAGATGCGACAATGTGGGTCAACCAGTGGCCATCATCCTGGAAAACCCGGAAACCCTCGGTTTCGATCGGGGCGGAATTGAATTCGAACAGCTGCCTCGTTTTGTCCAAAGACGCGGATCCGTTTGTGGCTTCGACGGTGAAGGCATCGAGGATCTCGGGCACGCCACGTCTGAACCGGATGGATCCAACGAGGAAGCTCACAGCATATTCCTCGATAGCTGGAGAAAGGCCGAATGGCGGCGATACGGATGCTCGCCTCGCGCCTCGACTCCGGTATCGGCTGTCACTCCAGGTCGCCAAGCCTTGCGATCGGTTAAACCAGCATAGGACGGCATGGCGACCTGAGGGGAGGTTCGGAAACTACCTAGGCGCGGGCCGGTGGACCACAGCCGGCGGCACCGGCTCCACGGCGGTGTTCCGGGCCGCGGCCAGCGCCAGGCGTGCCAGGGCTGGAAGCGAGGTCGATCCGGTCCGCTTCATGATCGAGGCGCGGTGGTTCTCCACCGTCCGCTGGCTGATGCCGAGATCGGCGGCGATGTTCTTGCTCGGATGACCATCGAGGACGAGGTCCATGATCTGGCGTTGCCGCGGCGTAAGATCCGCAATGGAACTCGCCGCGGTCTCCCGCCAGGCAAACAGCTTTTCGGAATCCCAGGATTGTTCGAGCGCACGCTCGACACTGGCGAGCAGGTCGCGGCTGCCGATCGGCTTTTCGATGAAATCGAACGCTCCCGCCTTCATGGCTTGAACGGCAATGTGAACATCGCTGTTGCCCGTGATCATGATGGCTGGCAGCCGGTGGCCGGCATCGGCGAGCCGCTGCAGCAAGGCGAGGCCGTTCATGCCAGGCAGATAGGCGTCGATCAGCAGGCAGGCGCCGCGCCCCGGCTGGTAGGCGTCCAGAAAAGCCTCGCAGCTCGGATAGGCCTCCACGGTTCGGCCATCCGCTTCGAGGACCTCGCGAATCGTCTCCCGGATCCGGCTGTCGTCATCGACCACATAGATGGTGGGTCGATTCCCGGAGGCCGCCTGCACCGGCGCCGTTGCGGGTTCCTGCCGGGGCGCCATGGGCAGCGGCCCGGCGAGCAGGCGCCGGACCACCGCCACCATCTCCCGTGATTTCACCGGCTTGTTGAGGTGCACGCAATCCTGGCCGGCGATGTTGCGCAGGGTATCGGTCGAAATATCACCGGTCAGAATGGCGATAGGGATATGGCGGTTCAGCCTGTCCCGGATTTTCGCGCTGACCTTCAGCCCGTCCAATCCGTTCGGCAGGTTGTAGTCCGCGAGGACGAGGTCGGGCCGGACGCTCCCACCGGCGACCCTCTCCAGCGCCGTGGGGCCGTCGGCGGCGGTTGCAACGTGATGTCCCTCGTCGGTGAGGAGCGCGCCGAGAAGTTCGCGTAGTCCGGGATCGTCTTCGACGACGAGGATCGTGCCGGTGCGACGCGCCGCCCCGTCCACTGTATCGTTGCTGTCATGCCGATTCGGTTCCGGTCTGGATATCGCTCCATCGGGCGGCAGCAGGACTTCGATGGCGAAGGCAGAGCCCTTGCCCGGACGGGAACGGACGCGAACCCGGTGGTTCAGCAGGTCCCCCAGGCGCTGCACGATGCTCAGGCCAAGGCCGAGGCCGCGGCTTCGTTCGCGCGCTTCGTTGTCGAGCTGATGGTATTCCTCGAAGATCGCCTGCAATTCTCCGGCGGCGATGCCGACCCCGGTGTCCCAGATCTCGATGCTCAGCATATCCTCATGTCGACGGCAGCCGAGCAGAACCTTGCCGCGCTTGGTATATTTGAGGGCGTTCGACAGCAGGTTGCGGACCATCTGTTCGAGCAGGCGCGGGTCGCTCTCGACGACGAGGCTGCACGGCACCACGCGCAGGGTCAGATTCTGCGCTTGGGCCGGATAGGCGAACTCGCCTCTCAGCCGCTCGACCAGATCATCGATCCGGAAGGTGACCTTTTCGACGCGGACGGTGCCCGACTCGATCTGGTTGATGTCGAGCAGCGTGTTCAGCATGTCGGACATGGTGCTCAAGGTCTCATCCAGGCGCGCGACAAGCTTTCGGGCCCTCTCCCCTTCAACGACCTTGGCCAGCAGCCCCTGCAGCAGCACGAGCGTCTGCAGCGGCTGGCGCAGGTCGTGGCTCGCGGCGGCGAGGAAGCGCGATTTTGCGAAATTGGCGACTTGGGCTTGCCGCTTTGCCTCCTCCAGTGCGTCCGCGGCGTGCCTCCGGTCGGTCGTATCGGTGAAGGTGACGACGACACCCTCGACGCCATTGGCCTGGGTGCGATAGGGCAGGATCCGGCGGACGTACCAGGCGCCGCTTTCGGCCGCGATCTCCCGCTCGATCGGCGCGAGGTTTTGCAGCACGACCTTCGCATCAGTCAGCAGGGCGCCATCGGCGGCCAACGAATGGAGGTCGGCGAGCGGCCGGCCGACATCGCTTGGAATGACGCTGAACAGCCCTTTCGTCGCCGGCGTGAAGAAGCGGATCTTGAGATCCGTATCGAGGAAGATGGTCGCGACGTCGGTGCTGTAGAGCACGTTCTGCAGATCGTCGGATGTCCTACGCTGCCGCTCCAGCGTCTCCTGGAGCTGGCCGTTCAGCGCGTTGAGTTCCTCGTTGAGCGACTGCAATTCCTCCTTCGAAGCCAGCAGCTCCTCGTTGGTCGCCTGGTATTCCTCATTGATCGACAAGGCTTCCGCGTTGATCGCCTTCTGATCCTCGTTCGATAGTTCGAGATTGCGGATCGCGCCCTGCAGCTCCGCTCTGGTGGCGTCGAGCTCCCGTTCGAGGTCCGCCATGCGCGGACCATCCGCCGACGCGCCGCCGCGCGCGTGTTTCGGCTCGGGCCGCGGCTCGTCGACGAAGCCGATCAGCAACAGGCTCTCGCCCTCGTTCGACACGGGCTGAACGTCGATGCGGAACCGGATCGGCTGGCCTTCGCGATGGATACGGCCACCCGCGACGCTCACAGGCAGATTGTCCTGACAAGCCTTTTGGATGGCCGACCTGAGCCTGGTCCTCATGTCCTGGCGCACCATGGCGATGAGATCGTGGCTGGGACGGCCCGGCGCGACACTGAGGTAGCGGTCGACGGGCCCCGTCGCGTGGAGGCACTCATGATGGCGGTCGATCAGCACCGCCGCCGGCGCGTAGGTCTCCAGCACCAGCCGGCGGCACAGGTCCGCGAGAACCGCGGGGCGCGAGGTCGCGCGGTTCTGTCCCGGACGTGGGAGCGCCCGGCTACCGTCGGCGATCGAGGGAAACTCGAACTCGCCCGGGCGATTGCGCCCAATGCGCCGGTACAGCCGCTCGGACTTCGACAGCACCTCGAAGCGGCCGTCGATGTCGCCCGCCGTCTCCGAGCCGCCGAGAACCAGGACGCCGCCCTGGCGCAAGGCGAAATGGAACACGGCCATGGCCTTGGCCTGTGCCTCCGGACCGAGATAGATCAGCAGGTTCCGGCAGGACACGAGGTCGATGCGTGAGAATGGCGGGTCGGCCAGGACATCCTGCGCCGTGAAGACCACCGCGGCACGCAGATCTGGCAGGACACGATAGCCATGGTCTTCCTTCGAAAAGAAGCGCGCGAGACGTTCGGGTGAAACCTCGGCTTCGATGGCTTTGGGATAGAAGCCCTCGCGGGCGCCGTCTATGGCATCCTGGTCGATATCGGAGGCGAAGACTTGGAGCTTGATGCTGCCGTCGACCGCGACGATCGCTTCGCGGAACAGCATGGCAAGGGAATAGGCCTCCTCGCCGGTGCTGCAGCCGACGATCCAGATCCGGACCGGATCATCCCCCGTCCGGCTTCGGAGGAGATCGGGAACGGTCTGCCGGGCCAGGAGATCGAATATCCTGGGGTCACGGAAGAAGCTCGTGACATTGATGAGCAGGTCGTTGGCGAGCCGATCGAGCTCGCGCGCGTCGCGGCGCAGGAGATCCAGATAGCGTTTCGTGTCACCGACGCCGATCGCCGTTCGCGCCATGGCCCTCGCGATCTGGCGCCGGAGGGTCCCCGGTTTGTAGAGCGAAAAATCATGCGCGGTCTTCGTCCGCAGCAGGTCGACGATGTCGGGCAGCCAATCCTGCGTCTCGGCTTGTGCCAGCGGCGTCGGGGCCTCCTGCGGCCGGCCGTACCCGACAAGGGCTCCGGCGATCTCGGCGGCTGGCAGAACCTGGTCCACGGCGCCCGTCAGGATCGCGCTGCGCGGCATGCCGTCATAGCCGGCCTCGCCTGGGTCCTGCGCGATGACGAAACCACCTTTTCGCTTCACGGCTTGCAGCCCGAGGCGACCGTCGGCCCCCGTTCCCGATAGGATCACGCCGATGGCGCGCGCACCGCAGTCTTCCGCAAGGGAGTGCAGCAGGAAGTCGAAGGGCAGACGCGCTCCGTGACGCGCCTCTGGCTGCGAGAGATGCAGGGTGCCGGTGCGGACGGCCAGATAGGTTCCGGGCGGAATGACATAGATGTGCTTGGCCTCGATCGGCATCCCGTCCGCGGCTTGGAGGACGCTCATTGTCGTGTGCCCGGCGAGCAGGTCCACCATCATGCTTTCATGGGTCGGATCGAGGTGCTGGACGATGATGAAGGCCATGCCGAGGCCGACCGGCAAGGCTCCGATCAGCTTGCGGCATGCTTCAAGCCCACCGGCCGAGGCACCGACGCCAACGATGCAAAAATCGCGAGATGGGCCGCCAGACGGCATCGCCCCGGAGAGCTTGGCCATTTTAGCCAGGCGCTTATGGCTCCCTGGCATCGGGGTTTCTCTTTTTGGTTCCGGCGGCTCCTAGGCCGGAGCGCCGCTGATCTATCACTCCCAAGGAGACGTGTCGATATTGGTGCATGTCAAATCTTATCGCAGCTTTCGGTCATGCGGGCTGCGTAGTTTCCGACCCTGCTCTAGGGTCGCCGCGATCAGCTATGGTCATCGCGGGCCGTTCGACCGGTGCCCGCCGCCGAAGGCAATTCTCGTCGATGAAACCGCTCCGGATCCTGATCGTCGAAGACGAGCCTGCCATAGCGGGATTGCTGACAGAAGTACTGGAAGAAATGGGCCATGCGATTTGCGCCATCGCGGCGACTCAGGCCGAAGCCGTAGCGGCGGCGGCACGGGACAGGCCCGATCTGATGGTCGTCGACGCACAATTACGGGAAGGCAATGGTGTCGCGGCCGTCGCGGATATCCTTCGAGCGGGTTTTATCCCGCACGTCTTCGCCACCGGAGGTGCTCTCGGGCACAGGCAGTTCGGACCGGGCACCGTGGTGATTCAGAAGCCTTTTCGAGAGGCCGATCTCGTGTGCGCCATCGATCGCGCGCTCGTCGCTGTGCCGACCAATTGAGAACAGACCGGCGTGTGATCTCGGGCATTGTGCACGTACTGAAGGTCGGCTGTCGCTGGTGCGACTGTCCGGCCGACTATGCACCGTCCACGACTGTCTACAACCGCTTCAACCGCTGGTCGCGCCGCGGCTTCTGGCTGAAGCGGCTTGATGCTCTAGGGGACGTTGACGCGGTCGCGCGAAGCACCGCGATCGACAGCACCTACGTCAAGGCGCAGCGGGCGGCTTCGGTGGAAAAGGGGGCACTCGACGCAGGCGATCGGCCGCTCGCGCGGTGGCTGGACCACGAAGGTCCACGCGCTCACCGACGTCATCGGCCGCCCCAATGCGCTGATGCTGACGCCGGGCAACGTCAGCGACATGAAGGCAGCGCCCGTCCTTCTCGAACGCGCCGGGTGCATGCGATACCTCTCGGCGACAAAGGCTACGATGCTGACGGCTTGCGCCGCTCGCTACGCGAGGCTGGCGTCACGCCTGTCATCCCCGGCCGCCGCAACCGCAAGCGCCCGATCCACTATGACAAAACAGCGATACCGTGGCCGACATCTCATCGAGAACGCCTTCTGCCGCCTCAAAGACTTCTGACGCGTCTCGGCCCTAGGTATATTCCGAAGGTGGCGTCACACTCTCGAAGTGCATATGCTCAAATTGTGGAAGGTATTGTTCAAGATACCTACCAGAAAATGATCTCAATCTTTATAGTCTTTAGGAGGTTGGGTTTTTTCCCCCATGTCGGAAAGACGACGCGCCCATCCGAGTCGCCAGACTATGGGCAACTCTTATGCGATGTCGTTCGCGAGGCGTTCCGACGTCCAGACCCAACCCATCACCGATGCGAGGAGAGGATTTTATGTATCACGACACCGATCTACGAAACGCCGTCGAGGCGGAGTTGAGCTGGGACCCGAGCCTGGCTGCCATTCACATAGGCGTTACGACCAATGCGGGCATCGTCACGCTCATGGGTCATGTTGGCAGCTTCGCGGAGAAATATGCTGCCGAGAAAGCGGTGCGCCGGGTCAAAGGTGCCAAGGCTGTCGTCACGGAGATCGAAGTTCGACTCCCTTTCGATTCGCACCGTACCGATGAGCAGATAGCAGAAGCCATCGTCAACCGTCTTGACTGGGACGTCAACATACCTCGGGATACGGTTCACATCGAAGTCGACAACGGCTGGATCACTTTGAGCGGCCAGGTCGAACACCATTTTCAAAAACAAGCAGCCGAGCAGGACGTTCATCGTTTGTATGGCGTAATAGGGATCGTCAATCACATCACGATCAAACAGAAACCGGATGCCTCCGATATCAGCCATGGCATCGCTCAGGCATTCCAACGCTCATGGTTGGTTGATCCCGGAAGCGTCACGGTCAGCGCTCAAAATGGCGAGATCCGCCTCACGGGGAGCGTCGACTCTCTTCGTAACAAATATGTCGCCTCGGCTACGGCCTGGGCCTCGCCCGGGGTGACGAATGTCGTCAACGATATCGCCGTTGTTTGATCAGTGTCTCCACAAACTTCGATCCGGGCTGCAGACTTCCGGCGTCGGTGGGCCGGCGCCAGCATTCCGTCCTTTCACTCCGCACGAGCGGGCCTTCGAAATGGAAGGTCGACCGACAAACAAACAGGCTGCGCCTCGCCCGCCCATATATTCGGCTGGCGGGCCGGGGACGCTTCGATCCAAGAAAACCGACTGTGGCCTAGATGACGATTGCGATCTGATTGTCGAGGGCACTCGCGCCGGGCGCGGCCCCCGCCGTCCAGCCCGCCACCTGCCGTTGATGCGCGGGGTGCACCGTGCCCGACAGACGGATCTTGCTTCCCTGGGCTTTGACCGAAATCGTCTTGGCTCGAAGAACCACAAACGGACCCAGTCGGAGCTCCGGCGCGTGTGGACGGCTGCGTATGCGGGACCGGGCGCAGCCGAGCAAACACCTTGACCCGAGCAGGCTGAGATCAAAGCCAGCGCGCACGCGCGACGTTTGGTTTAGCCCGCAGGCTGAACCTACTCAGGGCTGATCAGCGTAGTAGCGGGCAACTTCGTCCATCTCCTCGGGTGTCATCCGGCGGGCGACATTACGCATCTGCTCGCTGATGTCGTTGTGGCGCACTCCCGAAGCCAGGGCTTGCAGTTGCGCCTTGATGTAGACGGCAGATTGGCCTCCCAGCCATGGGCTGCCCGCCTTGACATCCAACCCGCCGTGGCATGAGGCGCAAGGCGCGATATTGCGCATCGGCGCCCCATTGGCGATGATCGGCGGAGCCGCGACCGAAATGACAGGATGACCGGGTGGCAAGCGCGGCAGATAAGAATAATAAGCGGCCAAGTCCAGCATGTCCTGATCGTTCATGTTGGTCGCGAAGGGGCTCATGACGGCATTGACGCGCGCACCCGTTTTGAAGTCCTTCAGTTCCTTGTAGATCGAGGCGGCATATTGTCCGGCGAGATTGGGCGAATTGGCATCGCTCACCCCTTGCGGCCCGTGGCAGATCGCGCAGCGTTGCGCGAGAGTGGCGCCTCGGCCGATCGACAACGCGCCGGGATCGCTCAGCATCTCGGACGTCATGACGACGTTCGACGTCCTGTGATCCGGCTGGATCGATGCTTCGTTTGGATGGGTGCGTGGAACGCCCGCGGCGCTACAGATCGCGTCCCAGATGCCGTTCAGTTGAACGTCAGGCCGCGCCAGGGGCAACCAGATCAAACCGCTCAGAGCCGAGACAACGGCAATGACGGCCGTCACCCCGACGCTTCCGGCGAACCAGGGATTGCGGAAGGACACGAGGCGTTCGGCGCTCATCGCGCGGCTCCGACGTAGACGGCGGGCACCGACGTGTTCTTGAGAGCCATGAGCTGCACGATCGGGTAGCCGTAGTTCACGACCGTGAGGCCGACCATCAAGGCCAGCCAGAGCCCAAAGCTGTTCAGGGCGACGGGCACCGATGTCGGCGGATGTGCAGCCATGCTGAAGCGGTACTCGCCCGCGTCTAGTCTGGTCGCCATTTGGCCGCGGATCAGCACGACGAAGAACAGGATGCCCGCCACCACGAGGATGAGGCCACCGAAGACCGAGATCGTGACCGACAAGGCTTCGGGCGAGATCGCCGGATCAGAATAGTCGTAGAATGCCATACGGCGCGGCATGCCCAGTATGCCGACATAATGCCATGGAAAGGTGGTCACGATCATGCCGATGAACCACAGCCAAAGCTGAACTCTCATCAACTGAAGGCTGTCGAGGGCGCGGCCGGTCAGATGCGGCCACAGGTCGTAGGCGATCGCGAAGTACATGATCACGATCGCGCCGCCGAAGATCAGGTGGAAGTGGCCGGTGATCCACTGCGTGTTGTGGATCGTGCTATCCAACTGATAGCTCATGTTGATGAGCCCGCCCGCGCCGCCGAACCCCAGCATGACCAACGACAGGGTGGTCGCCAGCATGATCGGGTTCTCCCAAGGCAGCGCCTTAACCCAGCCGAGCGGCCCCTTGCCGCCGCGCAGCCGACCGGCGATCTCGGCCGAGGCGCAGATGGTGAAGACCGTGAGAAGCGTCGGGAGAGCCACGAATCCCGTGAACACCGAATGCATGAACTTGAAGCCCGCGCCGACCTGCGGATCGGCGAAGAGGTGATGCACGCCGATCGGCATCGCCACGACCAGGAACAGAATGAACGAGATCCTGCCCATCGCGTCGCTGTAGAGCCGTCCGCCGATGGCCCTCGGGAAGATGGTGTAGTAGGCGATGTAGGTCGGCATCAGCCAAAAGTAGACGATGGAGTGCAGCGTCCACGAGAAGAAAACGCGCGCCAGCCCCGCGTCGATCGTGGACCGAAGACCGAGTGCGACGGGCAGGATCTGGAAAATGACCTCGATGGCGGCACCGACGGCGGTCCAACCCCAAAGGTAGGACCCCGCGACGTTGGCGAACATCGCCAAAGGGACCGGCTTGCCGGGGTTGTCGCGCTTCCAGGCGGCGAGATTGATGGACATCAACGCGACCCAGATCCATGAGCCGACGACGACCATGACGACGCCGATGTAGTAGAAGGGATTGCCGATCATCGGCGGGTAGAACGTGTAGAGAACCGAGGCGAGCCCCACGGAGACCGGGATCATCGCCGTAACGGCTCCGACCGTCACAAGCAGGAAGCCCGCCCATGCCCAGCGCCGGCCGATCACCGGCCTTTCGAGCGCCAGCTCGGTGATCGAATAGCCGAATCCCATCGCGACGAGCGTCGGGAACACGTAAGCCATGGCAGAGCCGTGCGCGGTGACCGAACGGTAGTAGAGTTCAGGGCTGACGGTCCACACGTTGAGAGGACTGCGAACGAACATCTGCCAGGCACCGAGCAGCAGAGCGAGGCCGAACACTGCAAAAGCCAGCCAGAAATGGGCAAGAACGAGCCGCTTGCTAATCAACACAGGTCAGCCTCCGCCGGTCGGACGTCATGTTCATGAAGGCGGCTTTGTCGATCACCTTGACCTTTCCCCACATCCCCTGGTGCCCGATCCCGCAAAATTCATGACAGGGCATCGCGTGTTCGGAAGGCTTGTCGAAGCTCGTCCGCAGGACCGAGACGTAGCCCGGCACCAGCATGGTGTTGATGTTCGTGCCCTCGATCAGCAGACCGTGGACCACATCCGCACTGGTGGCCCGCAGGGTAATCGGCGTTTCGGCCGGGATCAGGATGCACTGGGGCGTGAACGAATATTGCTGCCCGATGGCGCGTACCGTCACCGAACCGTCGGGCTCGAGGGCGCTGCCGAGGTTGCTCTCGATGAACTCGCCGGATAAATGCAAGGTGTTCGGATCGGCCGTTTCTACGCGCGCTTGCGGCATCGTTGCCTGATGAATGCCCACGAACGCCATCATGCCGAGCAGCAGCACGATGATGCCGACCGAAAGCGTGGCCCACCTGCGCTCGATACGGGCGGCGACCGCAGCACCTTCGTCATGGCTCTGCTCCGACGTCATTGGGCGGGATCTCTCGTCATTGAACGGCTCCCCGCGGCGAAAAGACGAACAGGTAAAAGGCGAGCCACAACGCGATCACGATAGCCGTAGCGATACCCGACACGACCACCGCGCCGCGAGGACCCGAGCGGACAATGGCGTCAATGGAATCATCCGCGGATGCCGAAGATGCCGCGGGCGGCGGGGCTGAGTTGATCATGATGATGTCTCAGTTGAGCGGTGCGGAGCGCAGATCGTTCGCCTGCCGAGCCGAGATGGCTGCTCCGCGATTACCCCAGGAGGTGCGGATGTAAGTGACCACGGCTGCGACCTCATCGTCGGACAGCGCCTGAGCGAAAGGCGGCATGCCGTAGGGCATCGGGTTTCCGGTCGTTCCCGGTGGATAGCCGCCGTTGAGCACCATTCGGATCGGGTTGACGGCGGACGCCATCTGAATGGATTGATTTCCCGCGAGTGGGGGATAGTTCGGCGGCTTTCCCGAGCCGTCCGCGTCGTGGCAGCTCTCGCAATGTTTCTCATAGACCGTCTTTCCGAAGCCGAGGAGCAGGCTGCTTTCGGCGGCCGGGATGGTCGTCATGGACGCCTCGGGCGGGCTGCCCTGGGCGAGGCTTTTCAGGTAGACCGCCATCGCGAGGGTGTCGTCGTCGTTCAGATATTGCAGGCTGTTATAGACGACCTCGGCCATGGGGCCGTAGACGACGCCCCGTCGGGAAACGCCGGTGCGGAGCAGGTCGGAAATGTCCTTGATGCTCCAGTCGCCGAGGCCCGCTTCCTTGTTTGATGTCAGCGAAGGCGCGTACCAGTTCTGCATCGGGATCAGGCCGCCTCCAAAGGCTTGCGACTCGGAACTGCCTCCGAGCGCGTTGATCGCCGTGTGGCACATCCCGCAATGGCCCAAGCCCTGCACCAGATAGGCGCCGCGGTTCCACTCCTCGGATTTGGTTGCATCTGGCTTGTAATCGCCTTCGCTGAAATACAGCGTACGCCACCCGAGGATGAGCGAGCGGTTGTTGTAGGGAAAACGAAGCTCGTTCGGCCTGTCCGCCAGTCGAACCGGCTCGATCGTCTTAAGGTAAGCGAAGATGGCGTCGCTGTCCTGGCGCGTAACCTTGGTGTAGGAGGCGAACGGCATGACCGGATAGAGGAGGCCGCCATCGGGGGACCGGCCGCTATGCATCGTCGAATAGAACTGCTCCGCCGTCCACTTGCCGATCCCGGTCTCCGCATCAGGCGTGATGTTCGTGCTGAACAAAGTGCCGAACGGCGTCGACATGGCCCGACCGCCGGAGAACAGCTTTCCTTCCGGGGCTGTGTGGCAGGCCACGCAGTCTCCAGCGCGAGCGAGATATTCCCCTCTGGCAAAGATAGACGAAGCGTTTCGCGGTGGCGGCTCCTGCGCAAACGCCCCGAGCCGCGTCGGAACGATCAGAAGGGCGGAGCAGACCGAGGCCCACAGCAGCTTTTTCAAGATTCGTCGAATTGGCACGACCACCCCCTCAGTTCGGCTCGCTGCCGCAAGCAAGCGGCATCGGAAGACTTCCCGATGGAGCGGGGGACAGATCGGTGGGTGCGGGACGCGACGAGAGCCACGCCGCGATGGCCTTCACGTCATCCTCCGTCAAATGCCCCGCGACGATCTGCATGCAATCCGGTGCGGCGGCGGTTCGCGTCCCATAACGCCACGCCCCAAGCTGCGCGCTGATGTAGGTGGCGCGCAGGCCCAGCAGGCCCGGAATGGCCGGCTCCATGCCCGTGAACGGCGGCCCGTGGCAGCCTGAACAGGCCGGGATGCCCCGTTGCGGGTCACCCTCGGTCGCCAGCGCCGCTCCCTTAGCCAGGATATCATCGCTGACGACCGGGACCGCCGGAGCGGGGAGCGGGGGACGCTGTGACGCGAAATAATCCGCAATCTCTTTGAGGTAGGTGTCGGGCAGGAACTCGAGAAGGTAGTTCATCGGCGGGTAATGGCGCCGGCTGTCCCGGAATGCCACGAGCTGATTATAGAGATAGCCGGACGGCTTGCCGGCTAGCCTGGGAAAATACTCGTCATTGGTGCCCTGGCCGCGCGCGCCGTGGCACGACGCGCAGGCGAGAACGCGGGCCGCGATGGTGTCCGGTGCACGGTCGGATGATTGCGCTTGGGCCGTGCCTGAATGAATGACGAATAGGGAAAGGATAACGAGTGTCAATCCTGCGCGAGTCGTCACCAATTCCATCTCCCGTCGGGCGGCGTGGTAGAGCCGAGCACGACCCACGGCGCCGGAGCTTCCCACAAGCGCTCTGGTTACGCGAGCAAAAACCTTGGTCGACAAAGTCTGTCGGGCATTGGAGCCCGACACCGGCCATCAGCTCCTCCGCAAATCGTCGCACTCGCTCAGCGGCTGCTCGACGCGCATGGTCATCTTGAAAGGATCGACACCATAATCCGCCGTTGAAAACGCAGCGATGTCGCTCGGACCGAATAACGCATTGCTGGACCGCCAGGCTCGCGATGAAGACGCTAAGATATAGGCGTTTCGAACAGACTGCGAGATCGAGGAGTGGCGAGCAAGTCGACGGATGCAAGTTGTCATACCGTGAATCCCCGCCGTCCGTGTCAGCCCCCGACGCCGGAATGGAGGGCGCAAGGACCATCGACAGCGGCAAGAAGCGCGCGCCGATTTTCTCTCCAGATCAACGCGGCCGGCTGACGGCCGAGTTCGAGCGTTACCACCGGCACATGCCGCTCCCGACCGGCATAGGTTCCGAGCGAACCCGGCGTGGGATAGCCGATAGTGCGAGTGATGCGATCGTGGTTGAAGCGACGCATTTCCCTGGCAACGGCCATCGCCGGACCATCGATGTCGATCTCATGGTAGGGCGCATGCACAGAGACGATCCGCCAGGGACGGAACCTGTCCATCAGGTCGAGGATGAACTTCGTTTCCGGCTCGGAGACGGGACTGGGTCCTGGATTGTCGCCGTTCCGGCGCTGCCGCGATCCCCAGTTCAAACTCGGGAAATTACGGTTGAGGTCGACGCCGTCGCCATTCGCCCTGGTGTGACGGGCCAAGCCATCCGGATTCACCGCAGGAACGATGATGACCCTGGTATTCCCGGGATCACGCCGGTCCTTTTCCAGCCATCGGGCAAAATGCCGGACCAGCTGGGTGCCCGACGGCTCGTTGCCGTGGATGCCGGCAAGAATGAGAACGACGTTCGAGCCTGAGCCGATCACGTAGGCGCGGATCGTGCGGTGCTGGATCGATTGTCCTGTGACGGCACCGATTTCGACCGCACCGGGCGGGGAGGCTGCCGCGCTAAATCCGGGCACGAGCAGCGCCGAGGCTAGTGCGAATGCGGCGGCGGCGCGGCGGGTTCGCTTGGAGGGTCCCGGAGCTTCGCGCCGAATTGAGTGTCCGGATGGATTGAACATTCCGTCGCTCCTCAGGCTGCCAGGACATGTTGCCCACCGTGTCGTTCGCCTTCTCGGCTTCCGGCTTCGACACGCTGTCAGTGAAGGTCTTCCGTGCGGTCTACCCCTCCGTCTCGGCGCGTGGACTCGCAGGCCGACCGTGGGTCGTCAAGCCGGCCAGGCAGCCCAGAAGCGTGGACTTTCCGCTGCCCAAAGAACCGATGAGCGTCACCGTCTCGCCTGCCCGACGAGCAGGCTCATGCCGCGCAGCGCCGCCGTCTCGTTCCGCGGTTCCGGTCGGCCCGGTGCAGATCGTCGCCTCGAGCATCGGCATGGTCACTTCCAGCGGAACGACGAGGAGATCATCTTCCACTGGTCGGCATTGTCGGCGCCGAGCGGTGCGGAAAGGTCGATCGAGACCAGCTTGTCCGCTTTGAAGAACAGATAGGTCTCGTTCTCCTCGCGAACCTGTTTGCCGATGACCGCGTCGGGCTCCGAATTCGACGTGTAGACGATCCTGATCGCCTGGCCGGCCGCGAGCTTGACCGGCGTGATCGCCCTGATCTCGACCGCATGGCCGAGCTTGCGCAGGGTCTCGGCCTTATCGCGCTCGACGCTTGCCGGTGTCGGCTCGGTCTTGGTGTCGGAGACCTGGATCCAGATCTGATCGTACTTGTCCGAGAAGACCGCGCCGTTGACCGCGTCCTGCCGCGCCCATCCCTCGGGCACCTTGATCGCAAAGCCCTGGGGTGCGTCGTAGGTGATGAACACCTGATTGTCGGGAATATCGCCGGGTGGGTTCGTCTTGGGTGCCACCGCGGTCTCGGCGCGCAGCGACACGGGCCCGACGGCGGCGGTCGCGACCACGGCGAGAAGCAGCGGACGAACCGCCGATCGGACGATGGACTGACCAATGCGGATCATGGCTCGCTCCGTGCCGATGGTCCTGCGCACCGCGAGCGTTGCGCCGGCTCGGCAGGGCGGCGCGCAGACGTTTGCCGAGGCAGAATGGAAAAACGGCCGTCGCGACGTGAAGCGGCACCTCGTTGCTCCAAAGGCACGACCAGGGCGGCGGTCGTCGGTCCTCAGCGACGCCATCGTGCCACGGTGCGCCTTCGCGCAACTTGGCCGGCGCTATACGGATCGGTAAGGTCGGCGTGGCCGCGACGAGAGGCGTCCGGAGCGCCATGGAGAACGGTGCGACCCGGCCGACAGACCATCGTCCCCGTCAGAACGGCCAGCCGCGCCGTCCAGGTCGGCCGCGGCCTGGACGATGGCAAGCTCGAGCCCGTGGCCCTCGTCCAGACGGGCCGCGGCCGACTCGACCGCCAGATCCTCCGCCCTCCCTGGCTTGTAGGCCTCGCCGATGGGCGCGAAAAGAACCGACGGATCGTGGTTGGCGAAACCGCTACCGCGGATCCCGGGTACGTATCCGACGAGGTCGTCGGTCCCAGGCGTGCTGGCCGACGTGCTGACGCGGCTGCCGGATCACCCGCCCAAGCGGATCGACGATCTGCTGCCTGGGCATGGAAAGCCAGCCGGAAGGCCGCGATCCTGGACCAGGCTGACTGACCCGCCATACGAGGCTCTGGCCCTGTACCTGCGGTGCTGCTCGGGTGCATACGATCCCGGCATCGATCTGTGCGATGCGGAGGAGCGAGGCGAAGACGAGCCTAGGTGGATGCGCGTAGGACGTAACCTACGCCGCGCACCGTGTGGATCGGCTTGAGCGTGAAGTCGCGGTACCTTCACGCAACGCCGGCTCATATGGGTCTCGACGACGCTGGTCTGCGGGTCGAAGTGGAAGTCCCACACCTGCTCGAGCAGCATGGTCTTGGTGACAATCTGGCCCTCATGCCGCATGAGATATTCGAGCAGCCGGAACTCGCGCGGCTGCAGCAGGATCCCTTGTCCGCGTAACCTTGAGCTTGGCGCAGTCGATCTCGAGGTCGGCGACCCGCACCACCAGAAAGCTGTCGGCGAGCGGCGGCCGCCGACCCAACGCAGCGACCCGGGCCAGCAACTCTGCGAAGGCGAATGGTTTGACTAGATAGTCGACGCCGCCCGCGTCGAACCCCTCCACCCGGTCGTCTATGCCGCCCATCGCATCAGGAACAGTATCAGCGCCGTGAGGCCGGCGCCGCGCCCCACCCTGACCAAGGTCAGGCCGTCCAGGCTGGGAAGCATGCGGTCGACGATCTCGAGATAGTAGGCCTCGCTCGCAGGCATAAAATGGGCATCACGGCTGGTGCGGGCGACGTCGACGACATGCCCCGCTTGGTTTAAGTCCTTTGGTGCATAGGCGGCCATGCGGGCGTCGTCTCCGACAGGAAGGATTCTTCATCGCACGACGCCATCGGGCTCCTCAGCAGTCCGGCTGCGGCCTGACCGCTCCAACGTAAAATGCGAGCACCGTTGCGCGGCAAAAGGCACGATTTTATCAACGAACGTCGATCTGGTCCCCCACCGGCGCTCGATCGTGTCGTCGAGGCCGATCACGATCGGCTCCGACGCCGCGAACCAGTCGATCAGCATCAGGAACAGGATTTGCGCGGCCGCCAGGGCGGACCTGGGCTTTAGCTTGTCCTGATCGCTTCGCGCATTGCTGACCGACGTGCCATTTCACCGAGGCAGTTTTGGAGGCGGCGAACAAACAGACCAAGGCGGACGGCAACCACGTATCCGCCCTTCAAATTACGAAGCAGGGAAATTTCGCAATCTCGGCCGCAAGGAGTGGGACCAGACCTGTGACGTATCGATCCGACACGTCCTTATTTCCATGGCCGGTGATCCGGTTGCTGAACCGCTTCGGGATGCCGTTCGCCTCTGCGTAGGTAATCCAAGTGTGCCGCCATGCATGATTTGGGCTGAGTCCGTCTTCCATTTCAACTTTGCTTCGGACCCAGGCAGCAAGTTCGGCGGCGCGCATTTCTTGAGGCGATCTCGTCGCACCAGGCTTGCGCGTCCTGTCGTCTATGAAAAGGTAGCCATCCGGCGCGGCGTCGACAAATCCTAGGAAGCCTTCCGCGACAAGGCCGTGATGAATCGGAACGGTTCGGGCGAAACCGTCCTTTGTTTGCCGAAAATCCATGACCCAGATGCCGTCTTCCCGGCGAACGTCCGACTTCCGCAGCCACAACGGCTCCTGAATGCGAGCCCCGGAATAAGCGCAGATCCAGGGGCACCAGCGACGCGAGGCCGAAGCACGGGGATGACGGCGATCAGGTTTGACCGAGCGGCACGAGTTCAAGATTGCTGTGATCTCGTGACGCCTGAAGACCTTGTCGCGCTTGACGCTCTTTTTCGGGAGATCGAGCTTGACCCCGATGGCCGGGTTGACGGCGGATCGCTTGCCACCGCCGAGCGTCGTGGGCCAAGCCAAGACCGAAGACACCGCGACGAGATCGTTCCGATTGACGGTGGCGGCGGAGACGCCGTCATTCACCTGCCGATGCATCGCCCAGTCAAAAATGTCCCTATCGTTCAGGGACCGCCAATCGCGTCCTTTGACCCAGGCATCAAGACTCGCCAATGAGGGCTCGTAGCGGCGAATGGTGCTGGCGGCCTTCTGGTCAGCATGTTTGGCCTTCCACCTGCCGAAAAGGTCAAGGACGGTCTCGGCCTTATTCGCTTGAGCCGGTGCCTTGTCCGCAGGAGCCGGCGGCTCGAAGGTCGGGAAGCGAGCCGCAACGGGATCGGGCGAGTAGTCGCCCCTGACGACGTTGCGCTCGACCTTGTTGACGGCGTCGCGAACCGCCTTGCCAACCTCGCGGAGGAGAAGGCAACGACTCGTTGGGTCGATAACAAGATTGTGCTCGGCGCAGATCTCATCGACGTCGGCGCCGAACAGGTGTTCGAGCGCCTTGTCCAACGGCATTTTTACAATTGGGTCATCGATGTCGCGCCAGGTTTCCCAGGCCAAGAGTTGAACGCCGTTGGGCCGGGCGATGGCGGCGAGGAACTGGGCGTCCCCAACCGAGATTTCACCCGTGCCGTCGCTGCCGCCGTGCATCCATTCAGCGATCTCGCGGTCACGGGACATGCGATCCGCCGCGAGCACATCTGGGGTCAATGACGCGTCGGCCTCGCATCGCTCGACGCGTCGGCGGTAGGCGTGACCCGCCAGCGCAACGCATTGCTTGTGGGTGAGGATGACCGGGCCCCGTCGCATCGCCACCCAATATCCGGCGAGCGCCTCGGCAGCCTTGGCGAACCGTTCCTTGGCTGCGGCCGGATCCTTGGTCCGGAGCGACATGATGATCTTGTCGGACGCCTTGATGGGCACAATCATCCCGTCAAGCGGCAGACGGAAGACGGCGCCACGAACCTTGGCTGCAAGGTCTGATGGCACCCGGACATTCAGGTGGTAGAAGCCAGAGGCAAGCTTGATCGGACGAGGCATGGGGAGAGCCATGTGTAAGACCGCTGTGTAAGAGCGGACAACGCATAAGCCCTTGTAGAACAGCAACTTGTTGATTTTCCGTGAGGAAAATCTGGTGCCCTGGAGAGGACTCGAACCTCCACGGTGTTACCCACTGGTACCTGAAACCAGCGCGTCTACCAATTCCGCCACCAGGGCATCCGCCAGCTTCTAGGGGCGCCGGAGCGATGCTGTCAACTCTTGCAAAGGGCAAATCGGTTGCGGCCCGCTTTCCCGCCCTCGCATCGGGCCGGCCTGGGCTCCTGCGAACGCGACTCGCAGGAGACGCCAGCGGAGAGCGAACGCGAAGGTTCCTCGTCGAAGCGCGAGGACAGTCTCTCAGGCTCCGCGCGCCACCGTCTCGACGAGACCGATGACGGTCTCCACCTGCGCCTCGGCCAGGCCGAACCAGAGCGGCAGCCGCACCAGCCGATAGCTGAGATCCTCGGTGACCGGCAGTTCGCCGTGCTGGCGCGCGAACCTGCGCCCCGCGGGCGCGCTGTGCAGGGGAACGTAATGGAAGACCGCGCCGATGCCTGCCGCCTTGGTGCGCGCGAGCAGTTCCGTCCGCCGTTCCACGTCAGGCATCAGCACGTAGTAGACATGCGCGTTCGACCGGCAGATCTGCGGCACGGTCGGTCGCCTCAGCAGCCCTTCGTGGTCGAGCGCCGCCAGCCGTCGATGGTAGTGCCTCCAGGTGTCGAGGCGCGTCTCGAGGATCTCGTCGGCGCGCTCGAATTGCGCCAGCAGGAAAGCCGCGTTGAGCTCGCTCGGCAGATAGGAGGAGCCGTAGTCGACCCAGGTATATTTGTCGACGCGGCCCTGCAGGAACTTGGTCCGGTTGGTGCCCTTCTCGCGCAGGATGTGCGCTCGCTCAATGAAGCGCTCGTCGTTGATCAGCAGCGCCCCGCCTTCGCCGGATATGACGTTCTTGGTCTCGTGGAAGCTGAATGCGCCGAGGTGGCCGATCGAGCCGAGAGGCCGCCCCTGATAGGCGGCCGAGAGGCCTTGCGCGGCATCTTCCAGCACGTAGAGGCCATGGCGTTCGGCGATGGCCATGATCTCGTCCATAGCGCAGCCCACGCCGGCATAATGGACGACGAAGATCGCCTTGGTCTTCTCCGTGACCGCCGCTTCGATCAGCCGCTCGTCGATGTTGAGCGTGTCGGGTCGGATGTCGACGAAGACCGGCACCGCGCCGCGCAGCACTGCCGCGTTGGCGGTCGAGACGAAGGTGAACGAGGGCATGATGACCTCGTCCCCGGGCTTGAGGTCGAACAGCATGGCGGCCATCTCCATGGCGGCCGTGCAGGAATGTGTCAGCAGCGCCTGCCGGGCGCCGGTCTCGGCTTCGAGCCAGGCGTTGCAGCGTTTTGTGAACGGTCCATCGCCGGAGAGGTGCCGATTGCGGATCGCCTGCTCGATGTAAAGCAGTTCGTTGCCCGGCGCTGTCGGCAGGTTGAACGGAATGCCGCGCGGCGCCTCGGCAGCGGGGGACGTTCCGGCAGCCTCGCCGCCGGCAGCGGAAAGGGGACGGGCACTCAAGGGCGTCGAGGTCATGCGGCCGCTCTTATACTCCTATGCCGCGCCCTTCCAGTCTCGCTTCGAGGTCGAGGCCCGATCGGGCAATTGCGACTAGCGAACGAAACTATCTTCCCGTCTCTCAGCGGGGCGCCTTTCATAGCCTCCTCTGCTTGAAAATTGAAGTCTTCCGGATTGCCTTTCCGGCAATGCCCCATCGGCCTGGTCTCGACCTATGGCGCCTCGGTCAGCTTGTCGGTCGAGGCCGAACGCCATGGCGGGAAGCGACGCAAGCCGGACCAACTCCGCCCCGCCATGCCTCACCGGCCGCGGTCCGACCCACGGCCGCATTTCCTCATGCTCTCCTGAATCGCATGGACTTGGCCGTCCGGGGGCGTCCAGTCGGTCGCGATTCAACGCAGCACGTCGACCAGCACATTCGCCGCCTGCCGGCATTGCTCCTGAACCCCGACAGACCTCCGCCGAGCGTGGGACCCCGACGGATCGATCCACAGGAATCGTCGATGGCGTTGCCGCGTCGTCGTCGGAATGGATAAGGTAAAGCCTCGCCGGCAAGGCTTGCCCGAACGCTGTGGGAGACGATCCAGTGAAGAAGATTCCGCGCGGCGTCGGTCCCGGCTATCCGCAGGTGGTCGTGCTGGTCGGCGCCACCGGCGACCTGTCTCGGCGCAAGCTGCTGCCGGGGCTGTTTCACCTGTCGCGGGCCGGCTTCATTCCCGGCTGCCGGATCATCGGCGTGTCGCTCGACGACATCGACGCCGAAGGGTTCAAGACCATCGCGCGCGGCGCGCTCGACCAGTTCGCCCGCAAATTCACCGAGAGCGACTGGGCGGAATTCGCCGAGACGCTGGACTATGTGCCGATTGCGGCGGGCGCCGCCCCGCTCAAGGCCGCGGTCGAGCGGGCGCAGGCCTCCCTCCCCGAGGAAAGCCGGCTCGTGCATTATCTCAGCGTACCGCCGAGCGCCGCCTTGTCGGCCGTCCATATGCTGAGAGATGCGGGTCTCGCCGACCGCTCCCGCGTCATCATGGAAAAGCCGTTCGGCATCGACCTCGCGAGCGCGGTCGCGCTCAACGCCCGGCTGCACGAGGTCTTCGCCGAGGAGCGGATCTTCCGGATCGACCATTTCCTCGGCAAGGAGCCGGCGCAGAACATCCTGGCGTTCCGCTTTGCCAACGGGTTGTTCGAGCCGATCTGGAACCGCAATTTCATCGACCATGTGCAGATCGACGTGCCGGAGACGCTGGGGCTCAACCAGCGCTCACGCTTCTACGAGGCGACCGGCGCCTATCGGGACATGGTGGTCACGCATCTGTTCCAGATCCTCGGCTTCATGGCGATGGAGCCGCCGACCGAGCTTGCCCCCGGTCCGATCAGCGAAGAGAAGAACAAGGTGTTCCGCTCGATGCTGCCGATCGAGCCGAAGGACGTGGTGCGCGGGCAATATACCGGCTACCGCGCGGAGGAGGGGGTCGACCCCGAATCGGAAACCGAGACGCTCATCGCGCTCAAATGCATGATCGACAACTGGCGCTGGGCGGGCGTGCCCTTCTTCCTGCGCACCGGCAAGCGCATGGCGGAGGGGCAGCGCATCATCTCGATCGCCTTCCGCGAGCCGCCGAAGAGCATGTTCCCGGCGGGCTCCGGGGTGGGTGCTCAAGGCCCCGATCATCTCACCTTCGATCTCGCCGACGCCTCGAAGATGTCGCTTTCCTTCTACGGCAAGCGGCCCGGTCCCGGCATGCGGCTCGACAAGCTCTCCCTGCAGTTCGCCATGCACGACACGGGGCTCGCCGGCGAGGTGCTCGAAGCCTACGAGCGGCTGATCCTCGACGCCATGCGCGGCGACCACACGCTGTTCACCACCGCGGAGGGCATCGAGCGGCTGTGGGAAGTGTCGGTTCCGCTGCTTGAGGCGCCGCCGCCGGTGCGGCTTTATCAGCCGGGTTCGTGGGGGCCGAAGTCGATCCACCAGCTCGTGGCGCCGCATGCCTGGCGGCTGCCGTTCGAGCGGGCCTGGCGCGGCGCGAGCCCTACCGGCAGCGGGGCATAAGCCAACGTCCGGGGCGTCGACAAATCCCCCGCTCATTCCCGCGGAAGCGGGAATCCAGAATAGACATCTACCGTGACGGGCCGCCTCCGGCGGGTCATCTTGCGCCGGATCCCCGCTTTCGCGGGGATGAGCGAAGAATGGAGCGCCGAGAGGGAGCCTCAGGCGCCGATCGCCGCCATCGCCTCGGTGAAATCGAGGCCATGCGCCTCGGCCACAGGCCGGCACGTGACGCGGCCTTCGCAGACGTTGAGGCCGTTGCGCAGGTGCGGGTCGGCCGCGAGTGCCGCCTTCCACCCTTTATCGGCCAGCGCCACCGCGAAGGGCAGGGTGACGTTGTTCAGCGCGAAGGTCGAGGTGCGGGCGACGGCGCCCGGCATGTTGGCGACGCAATAGTGCACGACGCCGTCGACCACATAGGTCGGGTCCGAATGGGTCGTCGCATGCGAGGTCTCGACGCAGCCACCCTGGTCGATGGCGACGTCGACGATCACCGCACCCTTCTTCATGGTGCGCACCATGGCGCGCGTCACGAGCTTGGGCGCGGCCGCACCCGGCACCAGGACGGTGCCGATCAAGAGGTCCGCCCTGCGCACCAGCGCCGCGATGGCCGCCCGCGTCGAGAAGACGGTCGAGATCGAGGTGCCGAACTGCGCCGCGAGGCGTTTCAGCGTTTCGGCGGAACGGTCGACGACCGTCACCTTGGCGCCCATGCCGACCGCGATCGTCGCCGCATGGGTACCGGAGACGCCGCCGCCCAGGATCACCACGTCGGCGGCCGGCACGCCCGGCACGCCGCCGAGCAGGATACCGAGGCCGCCCTGCGCCTTCTCGAGGCTATGCGCACCGACCTGCGGCGCCAGCCGCCCGGCCACCTCCGACATCGGCGTCAGCAAGGGCAGGGCGCCCGTAGGCGAGGTCACGGTCTCGTAGGCGATGCAGACCGCCTTCGACGCGATGAGATCGCGCGTCTGGTCGAGGTCGGGGGCGAGGTGCAGATAGGTGAAGAGGATCTGGCCCGGACGCAGCAGCCGGCGCTCCGAGGCGAGGGGTTCCTTGACCTTCACGATCATCTCGGCATCGCGGAAGATCGCCTCGGGGCCGGCCACGATGGTCGCCCCGGCCTCGACATAATCGGCGTCTGACGACCCGGAGCCGAGGCCCGCGCCGGTCTCGACCGTGACGCCATGGCCGTGATGCACCAGTTCCGCGACCGAGGAGGGGATCAGCCCGACGCGGAACTCGTTGTCCTTGATCTCCTTGGGAACGCCGATGCGCATTGTATCCTCGCCTGATCGAAGCGGGCTTGTTCCGCCGCCGCGGGCAGCATAGCGGCGTGGGCGCGCAACTTCCGATGATTCCTGGGCCTGTTTTAGGCTTGGATCGGTATCGAATTGCGTAGATCTTATCGTCTGTCGAATTTAATGCGAAGAACACGACCATGGACGACAAGGACCGGGCGATCCTGCGCCTGCTGCAACAGGACGGCCGCCTCGCCAATGCCGATCTGGCCGAGCGCGTCCACCTCTCCGCCTCGGCCTGTCTGCGCCGCGTGCGCCTGCTCGAGGAGGCGGGAATCGTCTCGGGCTATGCGGCGCTCCTCGAGCCCAAGGCCGTCGGCCTGCCGGCGGTCGCCTTCGTCTTCGTCACGCTCGACCAGCAGGGCCGCGCCGCGCTCGACCGGTTCGAGGCCGCCGTCGGCCGCCACCCGGAGATCATGGAATGCTATCTGTTGGCGGGCGCCGCCGATTACCTGCTGCGCATCGCCTATGACGACGCCTCCGATTTCGAGCGCGTCCATACCGCCATCCTGACGCAACTGCCCGGCGTCGTGCGCGTCCAGTCGACGCTGGCGCTGCGCACCGTCAAGAAGACCACGGCCCTGCCGGTGTGAGGCGTTCTGCTCGGCTCGGCGACATCCGGTTCGCCGGGCCTCACAACAAACGGGCGAACATCAGCAGGAGGCCGACCATCGACACGCCGAAGGCGGCCGTCCGGACCCAAGGCACGCCGAACAGGTAGAGCGGCAGGAAGGCGATGCGTGCAAGGAACCATAACCAGGCGCCCAATTCGCCGGTGCCGCCGCCTCGGCCGGCGACCACGAGCCCCAGCACCAGAGCGATGAAGGCCGGATAGGTTTCCTTGTAATTGTCGAGCGCGCGCTGGGCGCGGCCGGCGTGCCTGCCGAGTGGCGGCTGGCCCTCGTCGCGCGGACCCGCGTTCCATTTGAGCCCTCGGAGGGGCACCACGAGGCTCCCTTGCGCCGCGATATACGCCAGCAACAGAATCACCGACCAGGCGAGCAGCTTGAGCTCGGGCGAGAGCGGTGCAGTCATTCGGTCCTCCTCATGTCCTGGCCAATGGCACGTGCGTCGCTATTGTATCGGAGTTGGCGATGGATGAGGGTGGCGATGAACGATCGGCCGATAGTGACGCGGAGCGGCGGGGAGCACGGCGATACGAGCCAGTCGGGCGGGCTCGCTCTGGTCACGGGCGTGGGGCCGCGACATACGCCGGCGACGAAGCTCTGGTTCGGCAAGGCGAGCAACAAGCCGGGCTTCCGCTCGCTGCCGCACCATCACGGCGAGGCGGAGACGGGAGCCTACGTCCTCGCGGGCCGGGCGCGCATCTATTTCGGGAAGGGTTATCAGGAGTTCGTCGACCTCTCGGCAGGGGATTTCATGTTCGTCCCGCCGTTCCTGCCCCATCTCGAAGCCAATATGAGCACAACCGACGAACTCTGGTGGATCGCGTGCCGAGCTCCGGACAACATCGTGATCAATCTGCCGGATGTCGACGACGCCTCGCTGGCAGGATACAGCAGGATCTGAGGCGAACCACTTATTCGCAAACGTTCGGACCGACCGGCGGCGGTGCGGCGTTCGGCATCGACCGAGGAATCGAAGGGAGCGCCATGCCGGATGAACCAGTGAAGATCGTCGCCGTCATCGGCCTCGGTTCCATGGGTTACGGCATGGCGGCCTCGCTGGCCAAGGCCGGATTCGAGGTGCGGGGAGCGGATAGCCGGCCGGAGATCGTCGAGCGTTTCGGCCGTGAGCATGGCATCGGGGCCGGCTCCATCGCCGAGGCCGCGCGGGATGCCGACGCGGTGGTGAGCGTCGTGGTCAATGCCGAGCAGACCGAGGCGGTGCTGGGCGGTGCGGGCGGCGCCGTGGCGGCCTGCGCTCCCGACGCCGTGATCCTCTCCTGCGCCACCATGGCGCCCGATCGCGCCCGGCGGCTCGCGGCGATGGTCGAGAACGCGGGGCGGCTCTATGTGGACGCGCCGATGAGCGGCGGGTCGGTCAAGGCGTCGGAGGGCGCCCTCACCGTCCTGGCCTCGGGCAAGCCTGCCGCCATGGCGCGCGCCACGCCCGTGCTCGACGCCATCGCGGCGAAAACCTATGCGCTCGGCGACGAGGCCGGCATGGCGGCCGCCTTCAAGATGATCAACCAGCTTCTCGCGGGCGTGCATATCGCGGCGGCCTGCGAGGCGATCGTGCTGGCGAGAAAACTCGGCCTCGACCTCGGCAAGGTCTACGAGGTGATCACGGCGGCGGCCGGCAATTCCTGGATGTTCGAGAACCGCGTGCCGCACGTGCTCGACGGCGACTACGCGCCGAAGAGTGCCGTCGAGATCTTCACCAAGGATCTCGGCATCGTGGCCGACATGTCGCGCGCCGAGGCTTTCCCGACGCCGATGGCGGGGGCGGCGCTGCAGCTCTTCCTGATGACGGCCGCGGCCGGCATGGGCAAGGACGACGATGCCTCGGTGGCGCGGCTCTATGCCGAGATCGCGCGCATCGACCTGCCGGGCACCGGAGCACGAGGCCGATGACCGAGACGGAGCTTCGCGAGCGGATCGCCCTCTGGGGCCGGATGCTCTTCGGGCGCGGCTTCACCGCGGGGTCGTCGGGCAATATCTCGGTGCGTTGCGGTGACGGATTCCTGGTGACGCCGACCAATTCCTGCCTCGGCCTGCTCGATCCGGAAAGGCTGTCGCGCCTCGACGCCGCTTGGCGACATGAGGGAGGCGACAAGCCCACCAAGGAGCTGCCGCTGCATCGCGCCTTCTACGAGGGACGGCCCGCCACCCAGGCCGTGGTACATCTCCATTCGACCTTCGCCACCGCGCTATCCTGCCTGGCGGACGTCGACCCCGAGGATGCGATCCCGCCGATCACGCCCTACATGGTGATGCGCGTCGGCCGCGTGCCGGTGCTGCCCTACACGATGCCGGGTTCCCCCGATGTGGCGCCGCTGGTCCGGGCGCGGGCGCCCGACCATGCGGCGATGCTGCTCGCCAACCACGGCTCGGTCGTGGCCGGCCTGTCGCTCGACGCCGCGGTCTTCACCGCCGAGGAACTGGAGGAAACGGCCCGCCTCGTCGTGCTGACCCGCGGCATGGCGGTGCGCAGGCTCGACCCTGATCAGGTCGCGGCGCTCGGCGCGGCGTTCCGGCTCACGTGAAGGTCAGCCGGCCGCCTTGTCGCCGAAGACGAGACGCGCGGCGCCGAGATAATTGAGGACGAGCGCAGCGGCGGCGGCGATGACCGCCGCGCCGAGGACGCTTCCGAACGGCTGCGGCAGCAAGACGACGCAGGCGGTGAAGACCGTCCAGTTGCAGAGGAAGCCGACGCCCTGCACGGCGAGGTAGGCAGGGAAGGCCGTCAGCGCGCGCACGTCCCGCCCTTGTTCGAAGGCCCAGCGACGGTTCAGTTCGAACGTCACCAGGACGGCGACCGCGAAGGACAAGGCCTTGGCCACGATCGGATCGACGTGGCCGCCGTGGACCAGCGCCATCAGGATGCTGGTATCGGTCACGAACCCCGTCGCTCCGACGCAGCAAAAACGAAGGAAGCGCAGCGCCGAGGCGCGCCGCGCCGGCCCGGCCGGCAGCGCGCTCACGGTTCGTATTTCGGGATGGACAGATAGGCCAGCCGCTTCATCTCGTGGCGGGCCTTGGTCATCATGTCGAGGATGATGCCGGCGAAGATCGAGAGCCAGCCGAGCACGATGACGCCGACGCTGAGCACGGCGGTCGGCAGGCGCGGCACGAGGCCGGTCGCCAGGAAGTCCGCGACGACGGGCAAGCCGAGCAGCAGGCCGCAGGCCACCACCGCCAGGCCGAGCCAGCCGAAGAACCGCATCGGCCGCTCGTCGCGCACCAAGCGCGAGATCAGCATGAGGATGCGCCAGCCGTCCCGATAGGTGCGCAGCTTGCTGGTGGAGCCGGTCGGCCGCTCCTTGTAGGGGGCCGGGAACTCCCCCATCGGCATGCGCAGCTCGAGCGCGTGGACGGTCAGTTCCGTCTCGGTCTCGAAACCGCTCGAAAGGGCCGGGAAGCTTTTGACGAAGCGCCGCGACAGGCCCTTGTAGCCGGAGAGCATGTCCGAGGATTCGCGCCCGAAGATTGTCCGCACGATCTGCGTCAGGACGCGGTTGCCGAGCTTGTGGCCCGGCCGATAAGCTTCCATCGCGGTCGAGATCCGGGCGACATTGACGAAATCGAGCCCGCCCTCGAGGATCCGTTCCACGACCTTCGGCGCGACCGCCGCGTCGTACGTGTCGTCGCCGTCGACCAGAATATAGAGATCGGCCTCGATGTCGGCGAACATCCGCCGCAGCACATGGCCCTTGCCCTGCCGCCTCTCCACGCGCACGATGGCGCCTGCTTCGCGGGCGCGGGCCGCCGTCGCGTCGCGCGAATTGTTATCGTAGACGTAGACGATCGCCTCGGGCAAGGCCGAGCTGAAGCCTTCGACGACCGAGGCCACCGTCACCTCTTCGTTGTAGCAGGGGACCAGCACGGCGATGCGGGGTCGGGTCATCGCGCCTCTGACGGTCGTCTGGACGCGCTGGCCGAGATCGCCCCGATCCTCGGACAGAAGAGGGGCGGCGATCGCATTCTCCGACACGGCGGTGGTCGTCATCGCTGATCGGTCCGGCAAATGATCGCACCTCCTGGCCGCTTTCGAAGACGCTATGCGGCCCGACCTCGCATCCGTCAAGCATCGTCGGGTGCCAGACGGCGATCCAGACGGCCGGTTCCTGTCAGATCGGACAACAGCTCAAGGCAAGGGGTGGCCTCAGACGACGCCCTCGTGATCATCCGTAGTAGCGGTTCAAGATCGTGATCGGCACGATCCAGAGATTGACCAGCCCGGCCATTGTGCAAATCGCCAGACGGCCAGCGTCGATCAGCCGTCCTCTCGGATTCCTCGTGGCGCGACCGAAGGTGGGCAGCACCGCAACGAGAAACATGGCCGGCACGAAGAAATAGCGTCCCTGTACGCCGTCGATGGCGGCCATGCCGACAGGCGTCCAGGCGAGATACAGCGCGAAGAACACGCCGAGGACGGCCGCGACGATGCCGCAGACGAGCAACGCGGCGTTCCATCCGCGAAATCCGCGTTCCGGCCCGAGGCACTCGATCGCGATCGCCACCACGACGCAGAGTCCCATCCACCCGTAGAATTGGGGCGGAAAGTCCGTGTCGAGCCAGCCGAGGACGCCGACCATCTGGCGAAGGTAGCCGATCCCGAGATCGTGCAGCGTCGAGGTCATCACCGTGATGATCCTGACCGGGTCATGGAGAAGGCCGGCCAGCTGGACGATCGGAGCGACGCCGTCATTCGCCCGGAAAGGAATCTTGGCCGCGTGGGCGCCGAGCAATCCGAACGCGATCGGCGTGAGCCCGACCACGATCGACAGCATATCGCTGCGGCTGAGCCAGGTCCGCGAAAACAGGCGCCGCCGTCCGGAGGTCGGCAGCAGGATGAGGCCATAGAGCGGCATCAGCGGGACGCGCGCCGCGATGATGGCGCCGAGCAGTCCGGCGGCGATGCAGCGCGGCCAGACCGGAATGTCCTCGTCGCGGGCAAGGTACCTTGACCAGAGAGCGACCACGAAAGACCCGGAGGCGATCGACAGGGCATCGGGTGAGACCGAACCGAACAGGCTCAGCACCATGGGCAAGGACAGGATGACGCCGAGCGCGGCGCGGCCTTTGCCGCAGAGCGCAAGGGCGGTCCCGGCCAGTGCCGTGGCGCAAAGCGCGTTGATGAGCCGAGCGACATAGAGCGTCTCGAGAATCGACAGACCGAACAGCTTGCCGAGCTTGATGCCGATTGCCGCCGGCGCATAGAAGAACGGCGGATAGATCGCCGTGTTGGCGAAATCAGCGAAGGTCTTCGGCTGCTCTCCCCATCTCGGACCGTCCTCCCGCGCCAGCAAGGAGGTCTCGAGCTTGTGGTCCGGATGGAACTTCAGATCGTCGAAGGCGCGGGAGACGTCGATCGCCTGGCCGTCGATCTCGCCGCCGGCGGCCTGGTTGCCCCGCTTGGTCGCGATCAGATGGCCGGTTTCGACCTGCACGGCTCTGAGGAAGTGGTTGGCCTCGTCGGCCACCTGGAACGGCGGGGTGGCGTAGACCAGCAGCAGCACCACCGGGAATGCAAGCAGCAGATAAGCCGCCCACAGGCAGCGAAGCGGGCGGAGGCGGAGGTCGAGCATTCGGGCGATGATGTCCGGCGGTGCCGAAGTGGCGGCTCGTTCTAGGGTGACGTCGTCGATCGCTCAAACGAAAACTGCGCCGGGCCCGCCTTGTCGGTACATGACCGGACATGCGAATGAACGACGAGGCGAGGGCGGTCGCAGCCCGCGAGGCAAGAGAGGAGTTTCGCTTGGCACCCTACGGAATCGCGATCATCGGGGTCGGCAAGATCTCGCAGGATCAGCATCTGCCGGTGATCGCCGGCAATCCCGATTTCAAGCTCGAGGCCCTGGTCAGCCAGCGCGGAGTGCGGGAGCCGGGTGTGCCGACCTATGCGACGCCCGCCGAGCTTTTCGCCGCGGAGCCCGACCTCGATGCCGTCGCCGTCTGCACCCCGCCGAGCGTCCGCCATGCCATCGCCCGCCAGGCGCTCGATGCCGGCAAGCATGTGCTGCTCGAAAAGCCACCGGCCCAGACGACGCGCGAACTCGATGATCTCGCAGCCCATGCCGCGACGCTCGGCCGCGTGCTCTTCACCACCTGGCACTCGCAATATAATGCCGCCGTCGATGCCGCCCGCGCGCGCCTGGCGGGGAAGAGGCTGCGCAACCTCCACATCGAATGGAAGGAGGATGTGCGCCGCTGGCACCCGGGCCAGGACTGGATCTGGCAGGCGGGCGGCTTCGGCGTCTTCGACCCCGGCATCAACGCGCTGTCGATCCTGAGCCGGATCATGCCGGCGCCGGTCTTCGTCGCCGCGGCGGAGCTCGTCACCCCGTCGAACCGCGATATGCCGATCGCGGCCTCGCTGACATTCTCCTCTCCAGGCGGCGCCACGGAGGGGGCGGCGCTGACGGCCGAGTTCGACTGGCGGCAGACCGGCGAGCAGACCTGGACCATCGAGATCGAGACCGAGGAGGGCGAGCACCTGAGCCTCACCCATGGCGGCTCGAAGCTCCTTGTCGGCGGACGGCTCGTGGTCGACGAACCCATGGCCGAATACCAGGGGATCTACCGGCGCTTCGCCGACCTGTTGCGCCGCGGCGAGAGCGAGGTCGATGCGGCGCCGTTCGGGCTCGTGGCCGACGCGTTCCTGGTCGGGCGGCGGCGTATCACGGACCCTTTCGTGGACTGACCGCGAGGTCGAGTCCCGGATCCTCATGCCGATGATGTCCGCTGGGACTTGGCGAAGTCTCAGAGCTCGGCTTGAAATTTGTTTCTTTCATCCTGAGCCGACGGCGCAGCCGTCGAGTCGAAGGACGACAGGCGTCGGCCGTGCTTCGAGACGGTCCTGGCGGACCTCCTCAGCATGAGGGACATGAGTTTCCAAACGGATTGTCAGAACAGCTCGACGTCTTCGGCCTCGTCGACGACCGTCCGGCCGCAAAGCCGCTCGGCGAGGTCGCGCAGTGGCAGCGCCTCGGCAAGAGGCGTTGGGTCGACCGGTGCGCCGGCGCCACAGGTCGCGCCAAGGCCCTGAACGAAGGCCGAGAGGCTGGTCAGGGACTGGGCGAGCAGATCGAGCCGCTGAATGTCGGCGGAAAGGTGGTGGCTTTCGCTCGCGAACTCGGCCAATACCGGGCTCAGCTTGACCTGCAGGTCGTCGACGTCGATCGCCAGGCGTCCTAGCTCGGTGCCGATCCGGTCGAGCAGCACCGGCAGCATCGTGGTGTCGGCGGCCTCGTGGCTCCGTGGTCGTGCGCGCAAGGCTCGGGCTCCCGAGGCCATCAGAAAAGGTCCAGCGTGCCGCTCTCGGCGGCGGGTGGGGCAAGAGGCCGCGCAGGCTCCTCAGCCAGGGCCAGGAAGATGCGCCGCGCGCGACCGGAGACGGGCCAATATTGAACGCGCCGTCCCCGGGCGCCCGTCAGGCATTCCCCGATCACCGTGATGCGCTCCCGCCGCAGGAAGGCCGAGGCGAACTCGGCATTGAGGGCACCGATGTCCGACAGGCCGGAGATCGTCTTGGCGCCGCCGAACAGCTTCGCTTCGAGCCTGGACCGCACCGCGCCCCGGTCGAGCAGCGCGTTGACCAGGAGTTCCATCGCATGCACGCCCTGGCGCTCGGCCTGGCCTGACGGCCGCCCGTGGCCATTGTCGCCCGGCAGCAGGAAATGGTTCATGCCGCCGATGCCCGCGACCGGATCGCGCAGGCAGGCCGCCACGCAGGATCCCAGGATCGCGGTCAGCACGACATCGGGATCGGCGGAAATCTTGTGCTCGCCCTGGATCACATGGTGGGGGGCACCCGCCTCCCCAGCCTGGCCGAAGCGGGCCGTCGTCCTCGCCGCATGTCCCCTCATTGCAGCGGGCCGAACACGGCTTCGATCTTTTTGCGCAGCTCGGGCACCGACACCGGCTTCTTCAGGTAGTTGTTGACCTTGAGGCTGATGGCGCTTTGCAGGAACTCCTTGTCCTCGACGCCGGTCAGCAGGAAGAAGGCGGATTTCTGCGTCGGCCCGTGGGCCCGCACGGCCCGCAGCAGTTCGACGCCGTTCATCTTCGGCATGTGGAAGTCCGAGATGACCAGATGGGCCGGCTGCTTCATGATCAACGACAGGGCTTCCTCGCCGTCCTTGGCCATCGCCACGTGGACGATGCCGAGATCCGTCAGCCCGGAGCGGATCAGCAGGCGGCTGGTCTGCTGGTCGTCGGCGATCAGGACCTTCAGGGCGGAGGCAAGAGGCATGACTGTTACTCGCATCAATGGGTCGTGAGGGTCAGGATCTCGGCGCCGATCCTCGCCAACGGTAGTTGCTTTTCCACCCCACCCGTCTCGAAGGCGGTCCGCGGCATGCCATAGATCAGCGAGGTCGCCGCATCCTGGCCGAGGGTACGGGCGCCGGCCTCGCGCATGGCGAGCAGGCCGTCCGCCCCGTCCCGCCCCATGCCCGTGAGAATGACGCCCAGGGCATTGGCCCCGGCCACCTTGGCGACCGACCGAAACAGCGCGTCGACCGAGGGGCAGTGGCCGCTGACCGGGTCGCCGGCGCGCAGGCGGCAGCGTGGATTGTCACCGCCGACGACCTCGAGATGGCGGCCGAGACCGCCCGGCGCGAGGTAGACCCGGCCGGGCAGCAGGGGCGCGCCGTCCTGGGCCTCGGTGACCGAGGCCTCGCTCAGACGGTTCAGCCGGTCGGCGAAGCTCTTGGTGAAGGTCCCCGGCATGTGCTGGGTGATGACGGTCGGTGGGCAGTTGGCCGGGAAGGCCGAGAGCACGCTCGTCAGCGCTTCCACGCCGCCGGTCGAGGAGCCGATCGCGACGATCCGGCCGCTGGGCCGGTAGGGGGTGCTGCCGGTCCGTGCGGCCTCCGTCGGCGCCCGCGCGCCGGTCGACGCGGTCAGGCGCGGGCGCGCCTCGGCGGCCTGCCTGACCTTGTCGACGAGGCCGCCGAAGAGCTCCCGGTCGCCCGGCATGGGCTTGTTGACGCAGTCCATGGCGCCGATCTCGAGCGCCCTGATCGTGATGTCGCCGCCGCGCTGGGTCAGGTTCGACACCATGATGACCGGCGTCGGTCGCAGGCGCATCAGCTTTTCGAGGAAGTCGAGGCCGTTCATGTTCGGCATTTCGACGTCGAGCGTGATCACGTCGGGATTGAGGAGCTTGATGGCCTCGCGGGCCTCGAGCGGGTCGCAGGCCTCGCCGACGACCTCGATGTCGGGGGCGGCGTCGAGGACGCTCGCGATCAGCTGCCTCATGCTGGCCGAGTCGTCGACGACGAGAACGCGACTCTTCCTCATGCGCGTCCCCTGGCCAGTTCGTAGGTGGTGATGCCGACGCTGGTGAAGAGCGGCAGCGCCCCGCCGAGCAGCCGCTCGGAATGGCCGATGCAGAGCAGGCCCCCCGGCGTCAGCAGCGGCACGAACCGGCTCCAGATCTTGATCTGCGTCGGCTCGTCGAAATAGATGACCACGTTGCGGCAGAAGATGGCGTCGAACCGCCCCTTCATCGGCCAGCGGCCGATGAGGTTGAGCTCGCGGAACGATACCAGCGCGCGCAGGTCGTCGGTCACGCTGAAGCGCGCGTCGCCCGTATGGTCCCTGACGAAGAAGCGCGACCGTTCGGCCGGCGGCACGACCGAGACCTCGCCGGCCTCGTAGAGGCCCCGGCGGCCCTCGTCGACGACGTTGGGATCGATGTCGCTCGCCAGGATCCTGATGTCGAGATCGGCCGCCTCGGGCAACAGGGACAGGACAATCATCCCGATGGAATAGGGCTCGTGGCCGCGCGAGCAGCCGGCCGACCAGATGCGCACGCGGCCGCCGCGCCGCGCCGCCTCGAGCAGGGGAGGAAGCGTCTTGTGCCTGAGGTGCTCGAAATGATGCGGTTCGCGGAAGAAGCGCGTGACGTTGGTGGTCAGCGCGGCCAGCATCTTCTGTCGCTCGTCGGCGCCCGCATGGTCCGCCACCAGCGCGCAATAATCGCCGAAGGAGGCGAGCCCGAGCACACGCAGGCGCTTGACCAGGCGGGAATAGACGAGCGTCGCCTTCGCGTCGGGAAGATAGATGCCGGCGTCGGCGTGCAGCATGGCGGCGATCTTGCGGAAATCTTCGCCGCTGAAAGCGAACTCTCCCTCGACGATACTCGCCGCACCCATTTTCGGAGAAGTCGCCGCCATGCCCTTACGCAGCCTCGCGTTCCGGCGCCGGCAGAACCTGGTCGAGCGTGATGAGGCTGATCATTCGCCCATCGATGGCGAGCACCCCGCGCACGAAGGAGCGCGCCATGTCGGAGGCGACGTCGGGCGTCGGCTGGATCGTGTCCGACGTGACGGTGAGGATGTCGGAGACCGCGTCGACCAGGAGGCCCACGATCTGATGGCCGACCTGGGCCACGATGATGACATGGCGCGCCGAAGGCTCTGTCGCCGGCAGCCCCAGTCGCGCTGCCAGATCGACGATCGAGAGCACGGCGCCGCGCAGGTTGATGACGCCGCGCACGAAGCCGGGAGAATGGGGCAGTGGGGTCGCCGGAGTCCAGCCGCGGATCTCGCGTACCGACATGATGTCGACGCAGAATTCCTGGGCGCCGATGAGGAAGGTGATGAGTTCGCGCGGACCCGCGCCGTCGGTCTTGGATTGTCGTTCCATCGTTGTCAGCCTGCGAGAGCGAAGGAAAAGTCGGGAGTGGCCTGGTCGGTGCGCGCGCCGCTGACCACGGCGTCGACATCGAGGATGAGCGCCACGCGGCCGTCGCCGAGGATCGTCGCGGCGGCGATGCCCGGCACGCGGCCGTAATTGGCCTCGAGGCTCTTGATGACGACCTGGCGCTGGCCCTGGATGGCGTCGACGAGGAGCGCGCTGCGGGTGCCGCCCTCGGCCTCCACGAGGAGCGCGATACCGGATTTCGGATCGGCCGCCTCGTCGCGATATTCGAGGACTTGTCCTACGTCGACGAGCGGGATGAAGCTGTCGCGCACGCCGATCACCCGCGCCGAGCCGCCGAAGCTGTGCACCGCGCTGGCGCGTGGCAGCAGCGTCTCGACGATGGCGGTCAGAGGGATGACCAGCGTCTGGCCGGCGACGGTCACCACCATGCCGTCGAGCACGGCCAGCGTCAGCGGCAGGCTCATGGTGAAGCTCGAGCCCTGGCCGGGCCGCGACGCGATGGTGATGCGCCCGCCGAGCGCCTGGATCGAACGCTTGACCACGTCCATGCCGACGCCGCGGCCGGAAATGTCCGAGACGGTCTTGGCGGTCGAGAAGCCGGGCAGGAAGATGAGGTTGTCGATCTCTTCGTCGGAGAGCTTGGCATCGGGCGACAGCAGCCCGCGGTCGACGGCGATCTGGCGGACGCGCGGGCGGTTGATCCCGGCGCCGTCGTCCGCCACCTCGATCACGATGCGGCCCGAGCGATGGAGCGCCGTGAGCCTGACCAGACCCTCCTCGGCCTTGCCGCTCGCCAGACGCGCCTCCGGGGTCTCGAGCCCGTGGTCGATGGCGTTGCGGATCATGTGGGTCAGCGGATCGCTGAGCCGCTCGATCACGGTCTTGTCGACTTCGGTCGCTTCGCCCTCGGTGACGAGGCGGACCGACTTGCCGACCTGGGCTGCGACCTCGCGCACGAGACGCGGCATGCGCTGGAACACCGATTTGACCGGCTGGGCGCGGATCGCCATGACGCTGTCCTGGATCTCGCGCGTCAGCTGTTCGAGCTCGTCGAGACCCGTCGCCACGGCCGAGACCCGCGCGAGGCCCGCCTCCGTCACGCGCTCGGCCAGCATCGCCTGGTTGATCACGAGCTCGCCGACGAGGTCGATCAACCGGTCGACGCGGTCGAGGTCAACGCGGATCGTCGCCTGCGCGGTCGCGACGGCCGCCTTGGCGTCGGTTCCAACCGTCTGTGTGGGGGCGGCTTCCGGCGTCGGCCTACCGCTCTCCTGGCCCGGTGCGGCGGTCGGCAGTGCTTCGGCACCGTCGTTCTCCGCCGGTGATGATAATCCGCTGGGCAGGTCGCCATCTTCGGCGTCGAGCGGCATGGCCGGGGGCACCGCCGGCGAGCCGAGCGGCTCGATCGTCAGCGTCGAATCCCATTCCACGAAATCGAAGATCTCGCGGACGGCGGCCTCGTCGCGGTCGGTGTTGAGCTCGATCGTCCAGGACAGATAGGCGCCTTCGGGATCGAGCGCGTCGAGGAGCGGCACCGCGCTGGTGTCGCAGGTGACGATCGCGGTGCCGAGCCGCTCGACCTCGCGCAGGAGGATCGCGGTCTCGTTGCCTTTGGCGTAGAGATCGGGCCGCGGCGTGAAGCCGATGCGGAAGCCGGTCGGCGCGACCGGGCCACCGAGGTCGGCGAAATCTGACAGGTCGACCATCACGGGGGTGAAGTCGAAATCGGCGAAGGGCTCCGCATCGGCGGCGGGCGGGGGCGCGAGCGCGGTCAGCTCGGCCGTGATCGCGGCGCTGCGGGAAGGATCGTGACGTTTGTCGTCGCGGGCCGCCCGGACGAGGTCGGCCAGGATGTCGGCGGCGCGCAGCATGGTCTTGACCACCGGGACGGTCGGCATCAGCTTGCCGATCCGCACCAGCTCCATGGCGCTCTCGAAGATGTGGGCGAAATGCACGAGGTCGCCGAGGTTGAAGGCGCCTGCGCCGCCCTTGATCGAATGCACGGCACGGAAGACCGCGTTCACCGTCTCCGGGTCGTGATCGCCCTCCTCGATCGCGAGCAGCCCGGTCTCGAGTTCGACCAGCTGTTCCTCGCATTCCTGGAAGAAGGTCTGCTTGATCGCCGCCATCGTGTCCAAGCGCGGAACTCCTGTTGTCCGACGGTCGATCAGGCCGCGACGCGGCGAACGGCGTCGACCAGCTTGACGGGGTCGAAGGGCTTGATGATCCAGCCCGTCGCGCCGGCGCTGCGGGCCCGGTTCTTCTTCTCGATGTGGCTCTCGGTCGACAGCACGAGGATCGGCACGGCCCGGTTCGGACCTTCCTTGCGTACGCCCTCGATGAAGCCGAAGCCGTCGAGGCGCGGCATGTTGATGTCGGTGATGATCACGTCCGGCCGCACGCCGGCCAGCACCTCGAGGCCATGCACCCCGTCCTCGGCCTGGACCACCGAATAGCCGGCGGACGACAAGGCGGCCTTGAGCATGTCGCGCATGGTGCGCGAATCATCGACCGTAAGAACCACTTTGCTCATGATGGATTTCCTTGGGATGGTCGATCACGACGATTCCGGGTCGCTTCATCCGGACCATGAATTCGATTGGTATCAATAGATTAGAGAATGTCTTTCAGGTAAGAATTGAGGGCGGCTGGGCGCCGTGTGCCAGCACGGACGCGAGCCCCAGCAGGCGCAGACCTTCAGTGAATTCGGCGGACGGATCGAGGAGGCCGAATGCCTGCGCGTCGGCCTCCCACGTCCTGGCGGCGGACAGCAGGACCTGGCCGCATTGCGCACCGATGTGACGCACGCCCGAAGCGTCGATGGCGATGGGGAGCCCGCGCAACGCCAGAAGCTTCCTGGCGAGATCGCCGGCGGCGGTGATGTCGAGCGTTTCGGCGAGCGCCAACGGGGCATTCGCCGGCACGGCGGCGCGCTCGATCGCCTCGGGTTCGACGCTTTTCGCGGATCGTCTGGGCACGCGGGAACTTCCCCGGTCAGGGCGTGGAACGGGACCGCCCGTCCGGCGGGACGTTCGGTACGGCGATGGCGTCGCCGCCGGGCGCATCAGCTCCGCCGTCGTTTCTGCCGTTGCGTTATGATGACCGGAAATCAAATCCAATCGGTTAACGAGGGGAGGGACTTTCCTCGGAGACGCGTCGCCCCGTCGATCCTCTGCTGTCATCGCTCCTCGAGGATCATGGCGGCCGCCTTTTCCGCGATCATGACAGTCGGGGAATTGGTGTTGCCGGAGGTGATCCTCGGCATGACCGAGGCGTCGGCGACCCGCAGGCCATCGAGGCCGCGCAGCCGCAGCCGCGCGTCGAGCACCGCGCCCGGATCCGACTCGGGGCCCATCCGGGCGGTGCCGACCGGATGGAAGATGGTCGTGCCGATGGCCCGCGCCGCCTCGACGAGATCCTCGTCCGACACGCGCGCCGGCCCCGGCAGCCTTTCCGCCGGCCTGAAGCGCATGAGCGCCCGCGCAGCCGCGACGCGGCGGGCCAGTCGGAGGGCCTCGATCGCGACACGGCAATCGGCGTCGTTCGAGAGATAATTGGGCCGAATGAGCGGCGGTTCCTCGGGGTCGGGTCCCGCGATATGAACCGAGCCGCGTGCGGCTGGCCTGAGGTTGCAGACGCTCGCGGTGAAAGCCGGATAGGCGTGCAGCGGGTCGCCGAACTTGTCGAGCGAGAGCGGCTGGAAGTGGAATTGCAGGTTCGGCGTCGCATGCTCGGCCGAGGAGCGGAAGAAGGCCCCGAGCTGGCTCGGCGCCATGGTCAGGGCGCCGCGCCGCCGCACGGCGTAGTCGAGCCCCGTCAGGGCGCGGCGGGGCAGGCTGCGATAGTCGGTGTTCATGGTGCGAACGCCGCTGACCTCGAAGATCGTGCGCAGCTGGAGATGGTCTTGCAGGTTCTCGCCGACGCCCGGCAGGTGATGCCGAAGCGGCACGCCGGCAGCGGCGAGGACAGGCGCCGGGCCGATGCCGCTGAGCTCCAGGATCTTCGGCGTGCCGACGGCACCCGCCGCCAGGACGACCTCGCCGCGTGCGCTTGCCGAGAACGCCAAGCCGCCGCGTCGTCCCGCGATGCCGGCGACGCGCCGTTCCTCGATCGTGAGCCGATCGACCGTGACGCCGGTCAGGACCGTGAGGTTCGGGCGGTTCAGCGCCGGCCGCAGAAAGCCCCGCGCGGCGCTCCAGCGGCGGCCGCGCTTCTGGTTGACGTGGAAATAGCCGACGCCCTCGTTGTCGCCGCGATTGAAGTCGTCGATCTTTGGCACGCCGGCCTCGACGCAGGCCTCGG
This sequence comes from Lichenihabitans sp., assembly GCA_965277635.1. GTDB lineage: Bacteria > Pseudomonadota > Alphaproteobacteria > Rhizobiales > Beijerinckiaceae > Lichenihabitans. The sequence continues at coordinate 5,413,228 of CBDIDE010000002.1, read as the reverse complement.
CGACCGCGTCGAGCAGCGGCCAGCGGATGCGCGGCGCCTCGTTGCGCCATTCGCCGCCGCGCCCGTGAAACTCGCCTGCCTCGCCGAAATGATCCTCGTGGCGGACGAACAGCGGCAGCACCTCCGCCCATCCCCAGCCCGGCAGGCCCATGGCGGCCCAGCCGTCGTAGTCGGCGGCCTGGCCGCGCATGTAGATCATGGCGTTGATGGCGGAGGAGCCGCCGAGAACCTTGCCGCGCGGATAGGCGATCGAGCGACCGCCGAGACCTGGCTCCGCCTCGGTGCGCAACATCCAGTCGGCGCGCGGGTTGCCGATGGCGAAGAGATAGCCGGCCGGGATGTGATACCAGATCCAGCGGTCCCGGCCGCCCGCCTCGACAAGCAGCACGCGGTTCGCCGGATCGGCCGAGAGGCGGTTGGCCAGGACGCAGCCGGCCGACCCCGCACCGACGACGATAAAATCGAACTCGCCCAGGATTCCGGGCGACTGACGATGCATGTCCCACGCCCTCCGTGCTGTCACGAATAGACTTGAGGCGTTGGACAGGCCAGCGAGGCCCGGCGCCGGCCAGGCCTCATGGGCTCAGGTCAGGCTCGCGGTCCCCGACCGTAGGTTCGAGGGCTCCGGCCAACATTCATGGCCCTGCGCGCTCAGTTTTTCTGGTAGCCGCATTCGCCATCGTCATCGTCGTCGATCTCGACCGTGGCGCACCAGCCGGCATCCCATTCCTCGCGCTCTGCGCTGCCGGCCGCATAGGGGTTGCTCCGCAAAGGCTTGCCCGCGCGCCGAGCCTCCCCGCCGGCCTTGAAAATCGCGTCGAGGATATCGCGATCGACGTCTCCGCCCTGCGGACGGGATGCCTCGCCTTTGGAATCATCCGCCGGACCACTCATGGTCCCTCTCCGATCACGCATGCCGAGGTGACATGGATTGCCCGCAACGGCCGATCCGCTCCGACGCGTCTTCAGGCAATCTCCACCCTGAAGCCGCAAGGCTCGCGATCAAGCCGGGCCAACCCTGGATTTCGACGCCACGCAATGGCATATAGGGGTTCGGCGCGATTTGCATAGACGGGCCACGCGCCGCGCGGCATTGCGGCCGCGCTTGCGCCCGGCAGCCGCACAACGCCGTGCCGGCTCCCTGTCGCGATGCACGGCAACTCACTCGAACCTGGGACCACATGGGTACGTTCAACAACGCAAACTTCAATGACCGCAAGGATGCCGCCAAGGCGGCCAAGGCCGCCATGCTGGCCAAATTGCGCGAGCGGCCAACGTCCGACGATCCCGTCGTTCAGGCCAAGCTGGCGGAGCGGCGGGCTATCGTCGAGGCGCGCCAGAAGCGCGAAGCCGAACGCGAGGCGGCCCGCCAGGAGAAGGAGGCGCGCGAGGCCGAAGGGCGTGCCCGTCAGGCCGCCGCCGAGGCTGAGGCCGAGGGGGAACGCCGGCGCCAGCTCGAAGCCGAGCAGCGCGCCGTGGAGGAGGCACGCCTGCAACGGGCCGCGAAGATCATCGCGGACGAGGCCGAGCGCAAGGCGGCGCGCGACGCGCGCTACGCCGCCCGCAAGGCTCGCCGCTGAGCCTCTCGCTGCGGCGCAGAGGCGTCGGTCAGTCGCCGATATCCTGCGCCGCCCTCTTTTTGTGGTCGAGGAGCGCCATCAGGCGGCGGTCGCGCCAGGCCTGCCGCTCGACGAGGGCATCACGCCCGAGGCGCTCCTTGCGGTCGGCCTCGATGACCTTCATCACTGGGCCCGACCAGTCGACGCGGCGCTGCGTCGACGGGAACAGCCGCTCGTAAATGCCCTGGTAGCGCTCGGCATAGTCGCGAACGCCGCCCGGCGCATTGAGATCGATCGTCTCGAACGGACCCATGAAGGACCAGCGCAGGGCCAGGCCGTCGCGCAAACCGATGTCGACATCCTCCGGGCTCGCGACGCCGTCGGCGACGAGCCGGAAGGCCTCTTCGAGCAGCGCTCCCTGCAACCGGTTCATGATGAAGCCGTCGATTTCGCGGCGCATCACGATGGGCGCCTGGCCGCAGCCGCGCATGAAGGCCTCGGCGCGCCTGACCGTTTCAGCCGATGTCCAGGGCGAGGGAACGACTTCGACGGCCGGCACCAGATAGGGCGGGTTGATCGGGTGGCAGACGAGGCAGCGGGCGCGACCCTCGACGTGGTCCTGGAAGGTCGACGGCAGCAGCGCCGAGGTGGAGCTCGCGATGACCGCCCCCGACGGCGCGAGCCGGTCGAGCTCGGCGAAGATGTCGCGCTTGAGGTCGAGTTTTTCCGGCGTGTTCTCCTGGATGTGGTCCGCCCCGTCGAGAGCCTCGGCCAGATCCACGACATGGACGAGGCGGCGGCGAACCTCGGCGGGCGTCGCGCCGCCGAGGAGGTCGCTGCCCGCGAGGTCCGGCAGGACCTTGTCGATGAAGCCGAGCGCGCCCGACACGGCGGCCGGCGCGACGTCCCATAGCCTGACCTCGTGCCCGGCGCGCGCGAAGCTGATGGCCCAGGCGCGGCCGACGAAGCCTGCCCCGATGATCGCGGTTCTCATGGTCGACCTTCCGTTGCGGTGCACTCGATCACCACGGTGATCGGAGTCGATTGGATGCTAACCCTCGCCGGGCCGATTCGAAACGCCTCGATACGCCGGCGTCGATTGCGGCGGAAATGCGAACGCGGCATTGTCACGCTCGGGTTTGTCTGGTAGCGTTTCGCGCATCCTAGCGTTTGCGAGTTCCGCACGCCTTTGTTCTTCAAAGTCGCGCTATAAGCGATACCCGCGACTTTATATTTTATAAACTGACAGACCACAGTCGAAATTATTTGCCGTCTGGCACTAATTATACTTGGAGGGATAAATGCGTGGGTGGAAAATCCTGCCGGCCATGGCTGTGGCGACCGGGCTTCTCCTGCTGGCGGCGCCAGCCTGGGCGAAATCGATCGTCGTGAGGGGCGAGGCGCCCATCGTTACGGTGGACGTGCCCGACGGTTTCGCATCCTCCGGGATCGACCACGGCGTCGAGACCAAGACACCGGACGAGGGGATCCTGGTCTGGGTCGAGGTCGTTCCTGCGGCAGATCTCGACGCTCTGCTCAAGGAGCATGACGCGTATTGGGCATCGCAAGGCGTCGATCTCGGCGGTGCGCCGGTCCATGTGAACCAGGAGGTCGACGGCAAGAAGGTCGCCGCGACCGATTTCAAGTCCGCCACCTGGAAGGGCGAGCCCACCGTCGTCCGCTATCTCCTGATCGATCCGGCGCTGCAGTCGAAGAACGTCATCGTCCTGTCGATGTGGGCCTCGCCCGAGGCCGACAAGGCCCATGACGCCGACGTCAACAAGATGATTTCCAGCCTGGACGTCAAGGAGTAGCCCAGCCGGGCGTCTGAATCCGCGGCCTCGGGAGGCTGTCATGCGGTGGTGGCTGCGCGGGCTCTTGGCGATGCTGTTCGTCGTCGGGCTTCATGGCGAGGCCTCGGCGGAGAACAAGCTCGCCTTCGTGGTCGGCATCAATGCCTATCAGCATCTGCCGCCCGAAGCCCAACTGCAGCGGGCCGCTTCCGACGCCGGAGCGGTCGGCGACGCGCTCGAGGGCCTGGGCTTCGCCGTGACCCGCCTCACGCAGGACGCCTCGCTCGACAAGATTCTCGGCGAGCTCGAACGGTTCACCCGGTCGATCCAACCCGGCGATACCGTGCTGTTCTATTATGCCGGCCACGGCATCTCGCTCGACGACGGCAATTACCTCATCCCATCCGACATTCCGCTGCTCGGCCCCAACGACGAGCGGATCGCCAAGCGCTATGCCATCGCGGAGCGCGAGGTGAAGCAGGATCTGCGGGCCGCGGGCGCGCGGGTCACCATCGTGGTGCTCGACGCCTGCCGCAACAATCCATTCCCGGCGCGGGGCACGCGGGCCATCGGCTCGGCCACACGCGGCCTGGCACGGATCGACGCCACGGACGGGGTTTATTCGCTTTATTCGGCGCGCGAGGGCCAGACGGCGCTCGACCGCCTGTCCGACACCGACAGCGATCGGAACTCGGTCTTCACGCGCGTCTTCATCAAGCAGCTCAAGACGCCCGGCGTGAGCCTCAGCGAACTCGGCGACATCGTGCGCGACGATGTCGCCGCGCTCGCCCGGAGCGCCAACGAGGAGCAGGTGCCGGCCGTCTCCAACGATCTGATCGGCGCCCGCTCGGTCTATCTATCGGGGCGCGCCCCGACGTTGCAGGCCGTGCCCGCGGCCCCCGTGCCGAGGCCGGCCATGCCGGCGGCGGACGAGATCACCTGGGGTTTTATCAAGGGGACCGGCGACGCCGCGCAGATCGAAGCCTTCCTTCAGCGGTTCCCGCAATCTCGTCTGCGCGACGAGGCCCAGGCCCGCCTCGCCGAGCTGCGGCAGACCCAGGTGGCGACGCTGACCCCGCCGTCGCCACAGGGCGATCAATCGGTCGGCCGGACCGCGGCATCCGATGCCTCGTTGGCCGAATGCGACCGGCTCGCGGCGATGAGCTTCGACAGCAGCCGGCCGCCGGGCGTGGCCGGGCAGGATGATCCGCGGATGGTCGATGGACCGGCCGCGGTGCCGGCCTGCCGGAGGGCGCTGGCGACCGATCCCGACAATCCGCGCCTCGAGATGCAACTCGGCATAGCGCTCGTCGCGAGCTTCAAGCCGTCAGGTCCCGGCATGAGCGCCATGCCCGATCCGGCGCAAAGCCCGGAGGTCGTCGAAGGCGAGGGGTTGCTGAAGCGGGCGGCGGAGCGCGGCAACGCGGCCGCCATGATGCTGCTCGGCGCGACCATCGTGGAACTGCGAGGCGGGCCGCCGAGCCCATCGGAGGCGGCCGAAGGGATCGACTGGATCAGGAAGGCGGCCGGCAACGGCGTCGCAGTCGCGAACGACTATCTCGGCTCGCTTTATGAGCGTGGCCGCGGTGTTTCGGCGGACCAGGCGCAGGCGCTCGCCTGGTACCGCAAGGGAGCGGCCGCCGGGGATGCGCATGCCAAGGCCGATGCGGAGCGGCTCGGCGCGACGAAGCCAGCCGATGTCGGGGGCGCGGCCGCCGAGGTGCGGGCCGGGCCGCCGGACCCAGCCATCGCCGAATGCGACCGCCTGGCGGCTTTGCAGCTCGACCCGGGCCGACCGCCGGGCGTGCCGGGAATTTCGATCGACGCCATCAAGCCGGCGGATGCGGAGACAGCAGTGCGCGCCTGCCACGGCGCTGTCGCGGCCCGGCCGCAGGACCCGCGTCTCAGGATGCAGCTCGGCGTGGCCTTGATCCCGCAATACGAGGCCTCGAAGGGGCAGGGTACCCCGGAGATGGTCTCGAGCTTCCAGCAGGCGGCCGATGCCGGATATCCGGCCGCCATGGCTTTGCTCGGTGCCCTTTATGTCGAGGAGAACAAGGACGAGTTCAAGGACAAGAAGGCCGAGGGGCTCGCTTGGCTCCACAAGGCGGCGGATCGAAGTGTCGGCTTTGCCATGGCAATCTTGGGCGAGGCCTATGAGCGGGGCCAGGGGGTCGCCGTCGACAAGGTCGAGGCCCTGGCCTGGTACCGCAAGGCCGTCGCGGCCGGATATCAGGAGGTCGCACCGGACGCCGAGCGCCTCGCCAAGGCCATGCCGGCGGAGCCGGGAAGCGTCGCCGAGGCACCGGCCGGGCCGCCCGACCCCTCCGTCGCCGAATGCGACAGGCTCGCCGCCTGGGCCGGCGACCCGACGAAGCCGGCCGATGTCGCCGGCATCGAACCAGACGCGATCGATGCCGCCACGGCGGAGCCGGCCTGCTCCGCGGCGCTCAAGGCGAGACCGCAGGACGCGCGGCTGAAGTTTCAGCTCGGCTTGGCCCTCATGCGAAAATCGGGCAGCGAGAAGGCTCCGAGCCCGGAGACGTTCGCCGCGATCCGCGAGGCGGCAGGGGGCGGCGAACCGGCGGCCGCCTTCCTCATGGCCTTCTTCCTGACGAACGAGGGTGGCGCGAATTACGACCCCGCCGAAGGCTTGCGGCTGCTGCGCAAGGCGGCCGAAGGTGGCGTGGTCATGGCCGAGCTGCGCCTCGCGGATGCTCTTGCCTTGGGCGACCACGTGACGAAGGACCTCGCCGAAGCCAGGCTCTGGTACGGCAAGGCGGCAGCGGCCGGAAACAGCGAGGCGACAGCGGCCCTCCAGCGGCTCGACAAGGCGGACGGTGCCGCCGCGCCCTCCGGCGCCGCGCAGGACACGCCCTATGTACTGCCCGCCGGCGCCATGCTGCAGCCCAAGCTCAACGCCGCCGCGCCGATCAATGCGGTGGCCTTTTCCCCGGACGGCCGCACGGCGCTGATGGGCGGCGACGGCGTGCTCGTCCTGTGGGACGTGGCGAGCGGTAAGGAGATCCGCAGCTTCGCCGGACCGACCGGCAACGTACGCTCCATGCGTTTCCTGGGCGACGGGCAGACCGCCGTCTCCGCCGGCTTCGACAATGTCGTCAAGCTCTGGGACGTGGCGACCGGGCAATCGATCCGCAGTTTCGACAATCGCGACACCTGGGCGAACAGCATCTCCGTGTCGCCCGATGGCAGGCTCGTCGCGGTCGGCGGCAGCGGTCCGGTCAACCTCTGGGACTTCTCCACCGGCCAGTTGACGCGCCAGCTCGTCGGCCACCGGAACGCCGTCAACAAGGCCGTTTTTTCGCCCGACGGGCATACGCTGGCCTCCGCCAGCCGCGACCAGACGGTACGGCTCTGGAGCATTCCCGACGGGCGGCAGATCCGCCTCTTCAAAGGCCACAAGGGATATGTCGAGGACGTCGCCTTCCTGCCGGGCGGCAAGATGCTGCTGTCGGGCAGCGACGACAAGACCATGAAATTGTGGGGCGTGGCGACCGGCAAGGTCGTGCGCACCTTCACGAGCCCCAGCGATATCTACGCCGTCGCGGTCTCGGCGGACGGCAATACGGCGCTCTCCGGACACGAGGACGGAACCGTCAGGCTCTGGGACATCGCGACCGGACAGGTGTTGCGGCTGTTCAGCGGGCATACCGCCGGGGTCGTCGGCGTGGCCTTCTCGCCCGATGGCCGCACCATCCTGTCGGGTTGCCGGGACACGACGATGAAGCTCTGGAGCATCGGCAGCGGCCAGGTCCTGGCTACCTATTTCGCCTCGTCCGATGGCTGGGGCTCGTTCAATGCCGACGGGCTGTTCGTGACCTCGCGCGATCCTGGCGCGGCCCTGTCGCTGAAACAGGGCTCGTCCGACCTGCCGGCCGACGATCTCTTCGCCCACAACCGCAGGGACACTCTGCCGGACGTGCTCTCGTCCGCGCAATAGGCGCCGGGTCCCGGTCCCGCGAGGGCCTTGGCGCGGCGGCCCCGGCCGGTCTATGACCGTCGCGTCGGAAGCGGGGGCAGGTGTGGAGCGGATCGTCGACGGGCTTTATGGGCTTCCGCCGAAAGGACTGGAACACGCCCCGGCGGACGCGGTCCAGGTCTCGCCGCTGATCCCAGGCTCGGCGCGGCTCGAGGACGTCCATGACGGCTCGCTCCATCGCCTCGTCGTCATGGCGCCGCCGGGAACGGTCGAGCGCCGCCATGTCCTGGGGCTCGGCCTGAAGGCCGTGGCGGACGGCGGCGAGATGATCGTCATGGCGCCCAAGCTCAAGGGGGGTGCGCGCCTTGGAGACGAGTTGCGGGCCTTCGGCTGCAACGTCGAAGAGAGTGCCCGGCGCCACCACCGGATCTGCACGTTGGTGCGGCCCGGGCGCCCCGTCGGCGTCGAGGAGGCGATCGAGGCCGGCGCGCCTCGCTTGATTCCCGCTCTCGGCCTGTGGTCGCAACCCGGCGTGTTTTCGTGGGATCGGATCGATCCGGGCTCGGCCCTGTTGCTCGACCATGTGCCGGCGCTCGCTGGCCGGGGCGCCGATTTCGGCTGCGGCATCGGCGTGCTCGGCCGTGCCGTCATCGCTTCGCCGAAGGTCGTGGCCCTGACCGGGATCGACGTCGATCGCCGGGCGATCGACGCAGCCCGCCGCAATCTCGACGACCCGCGCATCGAGCTGCGCTGGCTCGATCTGCGGGCGTCGCCCTCCGGGCTCGATCGGCTCGATTTCATCGTCATGAATCCGCCGTTCCATGGCGGCGGCGGGGCCGAGGATCAGGATCTCGGACGCATCTTCCTGCGCCGCGCCGCCGAGAGCCTGCGGCCGGGTGGCGTCCTCTGGTTCGTCGCCAATCGTCATCTTCCCTACGAGGCGGTGCTCGAGCCTATGTTCAGGCAGGTGCGGCCGGCCGCGGAGCGCTCGGGCTTCAAGATCATCGAGGCGCGCCGGTGAGCAGGCCTCCCGCAACGCTGCGGCTCGACCGGCTCTTGGCTAATCTTGGCTACGGGTCGCGGCGCGAGATCGAGGCCATGGCCCGGCGCGGGCGGATCAGCCTCGAGCGCGCGGTGCTGACTGAAGCCGACCGCCGGATCGAAGTCGGGGCGGACCTGTCCGAGCGCCTTCTGATCGACGGGGAGCCCGTCGACCCGCCGCCGGGCCTCGTGCTGATGCTTCACAAGCCCTGCGGCGCCACCTGCTCGCACAAGGAGGCGGGGCCGCTCGTCTACGGGCTTCTGCCCGAGCGATGGCAACGGCGCGATCCCGCCCTGTCGACCGTCGGCCGGCTCGACAAGGAAACGTCCGGCCTGCTTCTGATGACCGATGACGGCGCCCTGCTGCACCGGGTGATCGCGCCGAAGTCCCATGTGGCCAAGCGCTATCGGGCGACCCTGGCCCGTCCGCTGCGGGACGACGCGGCGGCGATCTTTGCCAGCGGCACGCTGATGCTCGACGGGGAGACGAAGCCGCTGCTGGCGGCGAGGCTCGACCGCCATGGGCCGACTGAGGCCAGCGTGACCGTGACCGAGGGACGCTATCATCAGGTCCGGCGGATGTTCGCAGCGCTCGGCAACCACGTGGTGGCGCTGCATCGGGAAGCCATCGGGGGGCTCGGCCTGCCGCCTGATCTGGCAGCCGGCGGCTACCGGGTCTTGTCCGCGTTCGAGATCGCGGCCATTTTCGCTGCGCCGGCCACGGCCTCCGCGGCCGCAAGCCAACCAGAAGGGTCCGATTCATGAGCGATGCGCTCCCCGACCGCCTGTCCACCGACCCTGAAAGTCCGCACTATGACGCCGAACTGCTGGAACGCGGCATCGGCATCAGGTTCAAGGGCGAAGAGCGCACCAATGTCGAGGAATATTGCGTGAGCGAGAGCTGGATCCGGGTCGCGGCCGGTGCTGCCAAGGATCGGCGGGGTCGGCCGCTGACGATCAAGATTCACGGCCCCGTCGAGCCTTACCTGCGGGCGCCGGCAGGCTGACGCTCGCCGGAACCTGCGCGAGCCGTGTTTCGTTTTCGACGCGATGACAACGATCCGGGGAGGATCCGCCAATGACCGACGCCACCACCTATCATATCGTCGAGCATGACGGCGGCTGGGCCTACCGCCTCGACGGCGTCTTCTCCGAGACCTTCCCGACGCGGACCGCGGCTGAGCGTGCCGCGGAGGCGGCGGCGGCCGAACAGGAGCAGCCCGGCGAGACCGAGGCCATTCTCTATCAGGACCGGGACGGCGGCTGGCACGAAGAACTTGCCCGTGGCGAGGATCGTCCGGAGGTTCATGTCGAGGAGGAAGGGCGCAGGCTGCGCTGAGCTCCGTCCTCTCTCTCCGACGCCGCCTCCCCACGACGGCTGCACGCGCAGCCGCCGGATCAGATCGGCGACCTGAGTGCGGTCGCCGTCTTCCGCATGATGCTGCGCACGTGAACCTTGACCGTGCTCTGGCCAATGCCGAGCTCGTAGGCGATGACCTTGTTCTGCCGGCCGCGCTTGAGCCGGTGCAGCACGTCCAGTTCGCGCCCCGTCAGCGCGAGAGTCTCGATGTCCCCGCTCGCGTGCGGCGCGCATGGTGCGTCGCTGCAGACGTCCAGCACGCAATCCGGCACGAACGTGCCGCCGGCAAGGACAAGTCGCAATCCCGCGACCGCCAGGCGAGGATCGAGCGTCGCCGAAACATAGCCGCGGAAGCGCAGGCGCAAGGCCCGCAAGGCGAGCCGAACATCGTTTCTGTCGGCGACGGCGCTTCCGCCCAGGCCAGGAACTCGTCGACGGTCATCCCGAGATTCGGCATCTCGGGCATACCGTCATTCCGGCCCCAGCATCGCCTCGGCCGTGACGTCGAGACCGGGCGGATCGAGACGGAGGCTGCCCGAGCCGATGATGCGGGTCGCGATGTTCTCGCCGTCGCGCCGATGGTGGACGATGACGCGCCTGTCCGGATCGACCATCAGATAGTGCCGGATGCTGGGGAGTGTGAAGTAACCGGCAAGTTTGGCACCGGCATCGTAGTTGCGCGTGCTCGGCGATAGGACCTCGACGACGATGATGGGATCGGGGGTCTCGATGGCGTCGTCTTCAAGCGGCGGACCGCAGCGGACGAGGGCATCGGGCTCGAAGGCCGTGAAGCGATCGATCCGTACCGTCGCGCCGTCCGGCAGCATCTCGCAGGCCAAATCTGCCTTCCGGATGGCTTGGAACAAGGCGAGGGACACCGCGAATTTGGTGCCGGTGTGTCGCACCCGTTCGGGCGCCATGGCGAAGACGCGTCCATTGACGAGCTCATGTCGTCCCGGTTGGGCTTCCGCCCAGGCCAGGAACTCGTCGACGGTCATCCTGAGGTTCGGCATTTCGGACATCGCGTCACCCCGGTCCGAGCAGGTCTTCGACCGCGACGTCGAGCCCAGGTGGATCGAGCTTGAGGCTGCCTGAACCGATGATGCGTGTCGCGATGTTCTCGCCGTCGCGCCGGTGGTGGACAATGATCCGCCGGTCGGGATCGACGATCAGGTAGTGGTGAAGGCTCTGCAGCATGAAGTAGCCGGCCAGCTTGCCGGCTTTGTCGTAATTTCCGGTGCTCGGGGAGAGCACCTCCACCACGATGACCGGGTTCGGCACTTCGATGGCGTCGCCAGGCAGGCGTGGGCTGCAATACACGAGCGCATCCGGCTCATAAGCCGTCGAGCGATCGATGCGGACAGTCATGCCATCCGGCATGGCCTCGCAGCGGAGCGACCTACGGGCGATCGCGCTTGCGAGAGAAGCATGGGCCGCCGCCTTGGCCCGCGCGTGTCTGGCCCGCTCGGGCGCCATCGCGAACACTCGGCCATTGACGAGCTCATGCCGGCCGGGCTGCGTTTCCGCCCAGACCAGGAACTCGTCGACCGTCATCCTAAGGTTCGGCATCTCGAGCATGAGGCGAGATTATCACAATGCGGCTGCCGGTCCCACACGATCCGCAGCCGACGCCGGCCGCGGATCATTCCGGACATCGCTCAAGCCGCAAGGCTGCGCAGCACGTAGTTCAGAATGCCGCCGTTTCGGAAATATTCGAGCTCGTCCGCGGTATCGATACGGCTGTAGACCGGCACGCGGGTTTCGACGCCTGCGCCCGAGGTGATCACGAGCTCCATCGTCTGGCGCGGCTTCAATCCCTCGCCCAGGCCCTTGACGCTGACCGTCTCGTCACCCTTGAGGCCGAGCGTCTGCCAGGACGTGCCCTCCTCGAAGACCAGCGGCAGTACCCCCATGCCGACCAGGTTCGAGCGGTGGATGCGCTCGAAGCTCTGGGCGATGACCGCCCGTATGCCGAGGAGCTTGGTGCCCTTGGCGGCCCAGTCGCGCGACGAGCCCGTGCCGTATTCCTTGCCGGCGAAGACCACGAGCGGCACCCCTTCGTCCTTGTAGCGCATGGCCGCGTCGTAGATCGGCATCTCCTCGCCGTCGGGCTGATGGTGCGTCACGCCGCCCTCGACGCCGGGCACCATCTGGTTTTTCAGCCGGATATTGGCAAAGGTGCCACGCATCATCACCTCGTGGTTGCCGCGCCGCGTACCATACTGGTTGAAGTCCTGCGGACGGACCTGATGGTCGAGCAGGTAGCGCCCGGCCGGGGACGAAGCCTTGATCGATCCGGCGGGCGAGATGTGGTCGGTGGTGATCGAGTCGAGGAAGAGCCCGAGGATGCGGGCCTTCTCGATGTCGGCGACCGGCGCCGGCTCCTTCGTCATCCCCTCGAAATAGGGCGGGTTCTGCACATAGGTCGAGCCCGCGCTCCAGCGGAAGGTCTCGCCAAGCGCCACCTCGATGGTCTGCCAATGCACGTCGCCCTTGAACACGTCGCCGTAGCGCTCGGCGAAGATCGACTTGGTGATCGCGGTCCGGTGCAGATCGGCCACCTCCTGCTGCGACGGCCAGATGTCGCGCAGATAGACCGGGCCGCCGGTGCCCTCGCCGAGCGGCTCGGTCGTGAGGTCGAGGTCGAGCGAGCCGGCCAGCGCATAGGCCACGACGAGCGGGGGCGAGGCGAGGTAGTTGGCCTTCACGTCCGGGTTGACGCGGCCCTCGAAGTTGCGGTTGCCCGAGATGACGGCGGCGGCCACGATATCGTTGTCGTTGATCGCCTTCGAGATTTCGGGAGACAGCGGACCGGAATTGCCGATGCAGGTCATGCAGCCGTAGCCGGCGAGGTTGAAGCCGAGCCGGTCGAGGTCGGCCTGAAGGCCCGTAGTCTCGAGATAGTCTCCGACAACCTGGCTGCCGGGCGACAGCGACGTCTTGACCCAGGGCTTGGTCTTGAGGCCTGCCTTGACGGCATTGCGGGCCAGGAGGCCCGCGCCGATCATCACGGCCGGGTTCGACGTATTGGTACAGGAGGTAATGGCGGCGATCACCACGTCGCCGTGGCCGAGGTCGAAATCCATTGCCTCGACCGGAAAGCGCTCGGTCGCGGAGGCGACCTTGTAGTCCTTGGCCAGGGCCGCGTCGAAGCTCGACTTGGCGGACTCGAGCGCCACGCGGTCTTGCGGGCGCTTGGGGCCGGCGAGCGACGGCATGACCTCGCCAAGATCGAGCTCCAGCGTTTCGGTAAAGACGGGCTCTGTGGCGGCGGAGCGGAACATGCCTTGCGCATTGGCATAGGCCTTGACGAGGGCGATGCGCTCGTCGCCCCGGTTCGACGCATCGAGATAGGTGATAGTCTCGGCGTCGATGGGGAAGAAGCCGCAGGTGGCGCCATATTCGGGCGCCATATTGGCGATGGTGGCGCGGTCGGCGAGCGACAGGCCGCCGAGCCCGTCGCCGTAGAATTCGACGAACTTGCCGACGACGCCGAGCTTGCGCAGCATCTGCGTGACGGTCAGCACCAGGTCGGTCGCGGTGCGGCCCTCCCTGAGCTTGCCGGCGAGCTTGAAGCCCACGACCTGCGGCAGCAGCATGGACAGCGGCTGGCCGAGCATCACGGCCTCGGCCTCGATGCCGCCGACGCCCCAGCCGAGCACCGCGAGCGCATTGACCATGGTGGTGTGGGAATCGGTCCCGACGAGCGTGTCCGGATAAGCGACGGTGATCGCCTTGCCGTCATGCTTCTCCTCGCGCGTCCACACCGTCTGCGCGAGATATTCGAGGTTGACCTGGTGGCAGATGCCGGTGCCGGGCGGCACCACGCGAAAGTTCGAGAAGGCCTTCTGGCCCCAGCGCAGGAAGCGGTAGCGCTCGCCGTTGCGCTCGTACTCGAGCTCGACGTTGGCGTCGAAGGCTCTCGGCGTGCCGAATTCGTCGACGATGACCGAGTGGTCGATGACGAGGTCGACCGGGACCAGCGGATTGATCTTGGCGACATCGCCGCCGAGCGAGCGCATCGCGTCGCGCATGGCCGCAAGGTCGACCACGGCCGGCACGCCGGTGAAATCCTGCATCAGCACGCGGGCCGGGCGGAAGGCGATCTCCTTCTCGTCCTTGCCGCGCCCGTCGAGCCAGGCCGCGACGGCCAGGATATCGGCCTTGGTGACGCTGCGGCCGTCCTCATGGCGCAGCAGATTTTCGAGCAGGACCTTCATCGAATAGGGGAGCCGCGAAATGCCCTCGAGCCCGTTCTTCTCCGCCTCCGGCAGTGAGAAGTAATCATAGGTTGCCGTTCCGGCGTCCAGGGTCCGGCGGCAACCGAAAGAATCGAGCGAGGGCATGCGGCGTCCTTGACGGTCAGTGGAGATTGGAATGGCTACACTATAGATATTCGCGTGCTGCGCCGCTACACGGGACTGCCCGCGACGCGGGGCGTTGCAGCAAGGCGGGACGCGCGATTTTGGGTCTCAGGCTCGAAGTGAGGGATCTTGCGGCCGAGCGCGGCGGCCGGCCGCTCTTCGCCCGGCTGTCGTTCACGCTCGCGGCCGGAGAAGCGCTCGGCGTCACCGGCCCGAACGGCGCCGGCAAGTCGACGCTGCTGCGCATCGTCGCGGGCCTGCTGCCGCCGACCGAGGGGACGCTTGCGCTCGATCCGCCCGATGCCGAGGACGGGGATGCGCCGGTACGCGAGCGGGCGCATTATCTCGGCCACGCAGATGCGCTCAAAGGCGCCATGACGGCGGTGGAAAACTTGCGGCTCGCCGCGGCCGTGGCGGGCCGCCCGGCGGTTTCGCCGATCGAAGCGCTGAGACGGTTCGGTCTCTCTCATGTCGAGGATCTGCCCTGCGCCTATCTGTCGGCCGGCCAGCGTCGCCGCGTGGCCCTGGCCCGCCTGCTCGTCGCCGAGCGGCCGCTGTGGCTTCTCGACGAGCCGACGACGGCGCTCGACGCCGCTTCGCAGGCGGTGTTCGGCGCGGTGATGGGCGAGCATCTCGCATCAGGTGGGCTCATCGTCGCGGCGACCCATGCACCGCTCGGGCTCGATCCGCTGCAATCGCTGACCCTAGGCGCGGCGTGATCCGCGGTCTCGCGGCCATCTTCCGACGCGACCTCCTGCTGGCGCGGCGCATCGGTGCCGGCGGCGCGACGGGCGTGGTGTTCTTCCTCAGCCTCGTGACCGTGGTGCCTTTCGCGGTCGGGCCGGACCTCAACCTGCTTTCCCGCATCGGTCCGGCGATCCTGTGGATCGCGGCGCTGCTCGCGAGCCTGCTCGGTCTAGACCGGCTGTTCGGCGGAGACAGCGAGGACGGCACGCTCGACCTTTTGCGTGCCAGCCCGGCGCCGCTGGAACTCGTGGTGGCGGTCAAGTGCCTGGCGCATTGGTGCGCGACCGGCCTGCCGCTGGTGCTCCTCTCGCCACTGTTCGGGCTGATGTTGGCGCTCGACGGGCCGGCGCTCGGCGGCGTCGCCCTGACACTCCTCGTCGGCACCCCGGCGCTGACTGCGCTCGGCGCCATCGGGGCGGCGCTGACCGTGTCGCTCAGGCGCGGCGGGCTGCTGCTCTCGGTGATCGTCATGCCGCTGACGATCCCTATTTTGATCTTCGGCGTCTCGGCGGCGGTGGCGGCTCAAGGCGGCACCGTGCCGTTCGGCCTGCCGTTCACGGTGCTCTGCGGGCTGACGCTGCTTTGTGTGGCCGGCGCGCCCTTCGCGGCGGCGGCGGCGCTGCGGCTGACGGTGGAGTAGGTGTGGCGGTCGATATCAGGTCGATCGAATTCCTGGATGTCGACGGGAGCACCGTAGACATTCACATTGAAGCCACCAACGGTGATGTTGAAAATCATCAGCGACGCTGAGATCTTCGACCGACGGCTTTTGATGAAAGGGACGCACATTGCTGGTCCTGGCAGAGGGACCTTGGGACGAGAAGGCCTCGTGGCGATTGCTCGACGGTTCATGGAGGAACTCGATGTCGACGAGATTGAGATTTTTGGTGCCGTCCGCACCACCGGTCGAAATCCCGGTAAAGCCCCAACACCGCTACGAATCGTTCGTTAGTCTGACCCTTCGACGCACCGGTCCTGTCACTCGTCCCGTCCATCTTGCCCGCACGTTGAAGTCCTTCGGACTACGTCTCAGCGATGCCCATGAGGCCTTGAATCGCATCGTTGCAGATGAGGCCGTGACGCTGCAGCTCGCCGGTACCGACCGCGCAGGCATGGTCTCGAAGCTCGCGAAGCTCGGGGTTCGGGCCGAATGACGGCCGAGCATCGTCAATCGACCTGCTCTCTGAATTACGGGATTACGGTGACAGCTTAGGATTACGGTGACAGCTTACCAATTCCCCGAATTAGGGTCACAACCCACCAAAGGCGCTGCGGGACGAAATCCTGCTATCGCGGCGCGGCCGAGCCCTCGTTGATCTGCGCAAGCGCCCGACGCAGGCCGTGGAGCTGGTCGACGAGATGCAAAATGACGTCCACCCCCTCGTCGTTCACGCCGAAATCGGTTCTGAGATCCTGGATCAGCTGGGACCGGGCGAGGTCCATGTCGGAAAAGCTCAGTCCCGCCGGCGTCTTCTCCGGACGCAGCCATCGTTGCTCGAGCCAGAAATCCAAGACCTGCACCTGGAGGCTCACCCGAGTGAGGAACTCGTCCTTGCTCATGCTCATGGCTTCGCATCCTCGCGCGGATTGAATATCTTCCCGTTTTCCCAATTGGCGACGAACGACTCGAGCTCAGGATCGGGAGGCTTCGGCAAGATCACCTTCAGCTTGACGAGCTCGTCGCCATGGCCGCCGCCGCGACGGGGCGCCCCCTTGCCCCTGAGGCGCAGCGTCGTGCCGGTGTTCGATCCTTTCGGTACCGTCATGGTCACGTCGCTGGTCGGCATCGGAACGCGGACCTGACCGCCCAGCACGGCTTCGGACAGCGAGATCGGCACCTCGATCGTGATGTCGTCGCCCTCGCGCGCGAAACGGCGATCCGGCAGAACCTCCACCTCGATCAGGGCATCGCCCGGGTCGCCTGTTCCGGCGCCTGGCGCTCCCTTGCCTCGCAGACGCAGAGCCTGCCCGTCGACCAATCCGGGAGGGATCGTCACATCGAGGGTGCCCCCGTCCGGCAGCGTCAGGCGCTTGCTCGCGCCTGTGATCGACTCGACGAAGTCGATCGGCAGGCGATAGTGCAAGTCCTCTCCGCGACGGTCGGCGCGCGCCCGCGCGCTCCGCCTGAGCAGCTCGGCGAGGGCGTCGTCGCCGTCCATGAAGTCGGCGAAGCCGGACGTATCCGCATAGGGATGGTCGTGATCCGACGACGCGTAATCCCGGTAGAACCGCTGCTTCGGCCGCTCCGCCCCCGACGCGTCGATCTCGCCGTCGTCGAATCGCTTGCGCTTGTCGGCATCGCCGAGCAGTTCGTAGGCTGCAGAGACCTCTTTGAACTTCTCTTCGGCCGACTTGTTCCCCGGGTTGAGATCGGGGTGCAGCAGCTTGGCCAGGGTGCGGAACGCCTTCTGGATATCGGCGCCGGAGGCCGTCGGGGCAACGCCCAGGACTTCGTACGGATTCCTCACAGCCTCCTCCGCCAGCCCGTCGCCGCAGACCAGCGGATGGTTTAGCCGACCAGGTCACGAAGCTGCAATGGACGCGTCGTTCTGCCGAACGCCGGCCATTCCGCAATCGTGCCACCGTAATTCCAGGCCATAGACGAAGGGCGGAAGGAAAGTCCACGAGACCGAATGGCTCGGCGGGTACCGCGCCGTAGGGTGAGCCTGTCCGGAGCCGCAACACGAGGCACAAGGCGATCACCGCGGCAAACCGCTTATGATCTTGCCGCATTTGCGCTAGAGAAATGGGTCTCGGCGGCGATGGAACCGATGTCGCGCCGCTCTGCAGGCTGTTCGGGTCGGTCCATGTACGTCCTCGCCAATCCACAGAGTTTCATGCGGCTCTCGGGCCGCGCCTTGCCCTGGATCGTCGGCCTGTCGGCGGTGACCCTCGTGGTCGGGCTTGCCCTGGGTTTTGACGCCCCCGCCGACTACCAGCAGGGCGAGACCGTCAAGATCATGTTCATCCATGTGCCGGCCGCCTGGGTCTCGACGCTGGCCTATTGCGTGATGACCGGCTCGGCGCTCGGCACGCTGGTGTGGCGGCATCCGCTGGCCGAAGCGTCGCAGAAGGCCGCGGCGCCGCTCGGCGCCGGCTTCGCCTTCATCTGCCTCGTCACCGGCTCGCTGTGGGGCAAGCCGATGTGGGGCACCTATTGGGTGTGGGATGCGCGGCTGACGTCCATGCTGGTGCTGTTCCTGATCTATCTCGGCCTCGTGACGCTCTGGCACACGATCGAGGAGCCGGGCCGCGCAGCCCGCGCCGCCTCGATCCTGACCCTTGTCGGCGCCATCGACCTGCCGATCATCAAGTTCTCGGTCGACTGGTGGAACACGCTGCATCAGGGCTCGATCTTCACCAGCAGGGGCTCGACCGTCGACCGGTCGATGCTGATCCCGCTGCTCATCATGGCCGTGAGCTTCACGCTGATTTTCGCGACGCTGCACATAGCGGCGATCCGCAACGAGGTGTTGCGCCGCAAGGTCCGCAGACTGATGCTCGTCTCCGCCGCCGAGCCGCCGCCGGCGGCTGTCTTCACCCCGGCCAAGGCGACGTCATGAGCGAGATCCCGCACATCGGCTTCATCGTCGCGGCCTATGCGGTGACGGCCGTGGTCATGCTTGCCATGGCCATCGCCGTCGTGCTCGATGGACGAGCCCAGCGCCGGCTGCTAGCGAAGCTCGAAACCCGCAGCGAGGCGCGTCCGGCAGAACCCTCGGCTTCCGGGGACTTTGCCGCATGACCTCCGCCGATCTGCCGTCTTCCGCCGCCGCTCCGTCGCGCCTCGGCCGGCGCCTCCTGGTGCTGCTGCCACTGGTGATCTTCGTGGGGCTCGCGGGCCTGTTCCTGGTACAGCTCGGGGCGGGCGATCCGTCGCGCATTCCCTCCGCCCTGATCGGTCATCCGGTGCCGAACTTCGACCTCAAGCCGCTGCCTGGCCGGGCAGGGGGCGGGAGCGCCGGGCTCAAGGATGCCGATCTCAAGGCCGGCCATGTCACGCTGCTCAACGTCTTTGCCTCATGGTGCGCGGAATGCCACGACGAGCACGGCTTGCTGCTGACGCTGGCGCAGGATCCGCGGCTGAAGGCCGGCGGCGTTACGCTCGACGGCATCGTCTACAAGGACAATGTCGAGGACGCCCGCCGCTTTCTCGGCCAGCTCGGCGATCCTTATGGCCGGGTCGGCGACGACGCTTCGGGACGTACGGGAATCGATTTCGGCGTCTACGGCGTGCCCGAGACCTTCGTGATCCGCGGCGACGGGACGATCGCCTACAAGCTGATCGGCCCGGTGACGCCGGACAACCTGCCCAAGCTGATGGCCGAGGTCGAGAAGGCCGCGAAGCGGAGCTAGCTCAGGCGTCGCTGCTATTGCTGCCGCCGAGGAGACCGCCGAGCAGCGCGCCGGCGATGCTGCCGCCGACCGCGCCCCCGACGGCGGCGCCGGTGCCGGCCGGCTCGGCTTTGCCCGGCAGGTAGCGCGCGATCTCTTCGGCGAGGTTCATGATCGGCATGGTCTGCAGCAGCGCCTTGCCCGGTCCGGTGAGGGAGGCCAGGAACAGGCCCTCGCCGCCGAACAGGATGTTACGGAACCCCTTGACCATCTGGATGTCGAAGCTGATCGAGGGCTCGATGACGCCGACGTGGCCGGCATGGACCAAAAGCCGCTCGCCGGCCGCGAGCCGATGCTCCATCACCTCGCCGGACAGGTCGAGGAAGACGGTGCCGGGTCCCGTCACCTTCTGCAGGATGAAGCCTTCGCCGCCGAAGAAGCCGGCGCCGAGCTTGCGCTGCCAGGCGATCTCGAGCGTCACCGATTTTTCGGCACAGAGGAAGGTCTCCTTGCGGCAGATCAGGCTCTGGCCGGCGGCGAGCGGGCGCGCCAGGATCGTGCCGGGAAAGCGCGGCGCGAAGGCGATGTGGCCAGGACGGCGGGCGGTGAAGTCCGTCACGAAGAAGCTGCCGCTGCCGAAGGTCCGTTTCAGCCCGGCGAAGAAACCGCCGCCGGTATTGGTCGCCATCTCGATATCGGCACTCATCCACGCCATTGTATTGGTCTGGCTGAAAAGCTGTTCGCCGGCCGCAAGCTTGACGCTCAGCGCCTGCATCGTCGTGCCGATGATCTCGTAATGCATGATCCCCCTCCCACCCGGTCCGCCGATGCTGGGCGTCACGGGGCTTCCGCGGATGAAATGGCTGGTTCAAATCTCTTGGTCCGACGCAATGAAACCCTCGAACAGGAGGCGCCGATGAAACTCCCCGGTCCCCACCATCCGATCAGCATCGAGCCCGAGCCAGGCCGCGTCAAGGTGACGCGCAACGGCGCCGTGATCGCCGACACGACGAGGGCGCTGCGCCTCGTGGAGGCAGCCTATCCGGCCGTGCTCTACCTGCCGCGGGAGGACGCCGACATGGACAAGCTCGTACGCACGAGCCGCACCTCGCACTGTCCCTATAAGGGCGACGCGAACTATTTCAGCATCGGGTCGGGTGAGGGAGCGGCCGAGAATGCCGTCTGGTCCTACGAGATGCCCTATCCGGCCATGGCCCCGATCGCGGGCCATCTAGCCTTCTATCCGGACAAGGTGACGATCGTGATGGAATGACCTTCACGCCGGCGGGTCAAACTCCGCCGGGTCGAAGTCACGATGCACGCCGCAGAACTCGCAGGTGACGCCGATGCGGCCTTCCGGGCCGATCATGTCGCGGCGTTCGTCGGGCGTGAAGCTGCGCAGCATGCCGGCGATGCGCTCGCGCGAGCAGCGGCAGGCATCGCGCAGCGCCTGCGGCTCGAACACCCGCACGCCGCGTTCGTGAAACAGGCGATAGAGCAGCCTCTCGCTCGACAGCGTCGGATCGACGAGCTCGTGGTCCTCGACCGTACCCGCCAGTGCCTTGGCCTCGGTCCAGCTGTCGTCTTCGGTCCTGTCGGGCACGAAGTCCAGCGGAGCGTCCCCAGGGTCGAGGTCGGCCCGGCGGCGGCGATCTTCCGATTCGGGCAGGAACTGCACCAAAAGGCCGCCGGCGCGCCAGCGCGACCCCTCGCCGGTCACGTTCTGGGCCACCGCGAGGCGGACCATGGTCGGGATCTGCTCCGACTGGACGAAATATTGGTCGGCGGCGGCCTCCAGCCCCTGGCCTTCGAGCGGCACGACGCCCTGGTAGCGCGACATGTCCCCGCCCTCGTCGATGGTCAGGGCCAGGTGACCCTGGCCGAGCAGTTCGGCGGGCGTCAGCCGTCCATTGGCTGCGGCGATGCGGTCGGCATCGTAGCGGGCGAAGGCGCGCAGTCGATCAGGCGCGTCGAAATCGACGACCAGCATGTCGACGGCGCCGTCGGTCTTGGTCTGCAGCTGGAAGCGTCCCTCGGTCTTGAGGGAAGCGCCGAGCAGCGCCGTCAGCGCCGCGGCCTCCCCGACGAGGCGCGAGACCGGATCGGGGTAGTGGTGCTGCGCCAGGATATGGTCGACCGCTGGCCCGAGCCGCACCAGGCGGCCACGCACGTCGAGCGGCGTAACGGCGAACGGCAATACGAGATCGTCGCGTCCCTGGTCGGACACGACGCGTTCGGCGATGGGCGGCATTACGGGGCTCCGGCTCCGAGGCACCAGGCCAGGATGCCCTTCTGCGCATGGAGGCGATTCTCGGCCTCGTCGAAGACGACGGATTGCGGGCCGTCGATCACCTCGTCGGTGACCTCCTCGCCGCGATGGGCCGGCAGGCAATGCATGAAGATCGCGCCCTCGGCCGCCTGCGCCATCAGCCGCGCATTCACCTGGTAGGGCGCGAGGAGGTTGTGCCGGTCGGCGGCGTCCTCGTCGCCCATCGACACCCAGCAGTCCGAGATGACCGCGTCCGCACCGCGCACCGCCTCGGCCGGATCGGTCGTGGTGACGATCCGCGCACCGTTGCGGCGTGCCCAGTCGAGCAAAGCGGCGTGGGGTGCGAGCTCCTCGGGGCTCGCGACATTCATGCGGAAGCCGAAACGCGCCGCGGCATGGATCCAGCTCGTCAGCACGTTGTTGGCGTCCCCGCTCCAGGCGACCGTCCGACCCGCGATCGGGCCGCGATGCTCCTCGTAGGTCATCAGGTCCGCCATCACCTGGCAGGGATGGGACGATCTGGTCAGGCCGTTGATCACCGGGACGGTGGCATGGCGTGCGAGGTTTGCCACCATGTCGCGCTCGAGCGTGCGGATCATGATGGCATCGACATAGCGCGACAGGACGCGGGCCGTGTCGGCGACGCTCTCACCGCGGCCGAGCTGCATTTCTGCGCCGGTCAGCATCAGCGTCTCGCCGCCGAGCTCGCGCATCCCGACGTCGAAGGAGACGCGGGTGCGGGTCGAGGGCTTGTCGAAG
Organism: Lichenihabitans sp.; assembly: GCA_965277635.1. Taxonomy (GTDB): domain Bacteria; phylum Pseudomonadota; class Alphaproteobacteria; order Rhizobiales; family Beijerinckiaceae; genus Lichenihabitans. The sequence goes on along the minus strand of CBDIDE010000002.1, from coordinate 5,391,061 downwards.
ATCATGGCGAGCACGCGACCCGCCAGCGGGCGACCCGGCGCCATGCGCCCCGTGCGGTGTCGCTCGCCTTTGAGCGCGGCAGCGCTCTCGAGCATCGCCCGAAGGTCGGCCGCCGCAAGGTCGCCGATGTCGAGGAAATGGCGCGGCGCGGCGTCCCCGGTCATGCGGCACCCTTCCGCAGCGCCGAATCGGGTGCCTTCGGCGAGGGCGAAGCCGCTTCGAGATCGGCGCATGCACCCTCGAGGCGGCGCACCGCATCGCCGATCTCCGCGTCCGAGACGACGAGCGGTGGGACCAGCCTGATGACGTTGTCGCCCGCCGCGATGACGAGCAAATGGTGGCGCCGCGCCGCCGCGACGACATCGCCATTGGGCACGACGGTCTTGAGGCCCATCATCAGGCCTTCGCCGCGGATGTCGGCGATCACGGCCGGATGGCGATCCTTGAGTTCGGCCAGGCGCTGCTTGAGGCGCAATCCGGCCTGCTTCACGTGGTCGAAGAAGCCGGGTTCGAGAACGACATCGAGCACCGCGTTGCCGATGCTCATGGCGAGCGGATTGCCCCCATACGTGGTGCCATGGGTTCCGGTCGTCATGCCCTTGGCGGCCTCGGCCGTGGCCAGGCAGGCGCCGAGCGGGAAGCCGCCGCCGATCCCCTTGGCGACCGACATGATGTCCGGCACGATGCCGCTCGTCTCATGAGCGAAGAAGACGCCCGTGCGGCCGATGCCGCACTGGATCTCATCGAGGATCAGGAGCAGGCCGTGCTGGTCGCACAGCGCCCGGATCTCGCGCAGGATCTCGGACGGCACGACCCGAATGCCGCCTTCGCCCTGGATCGGCTCGATCATGATCGCCGCCGTCTCGGGGCCGATGGCGGCTTCGAGCGCCGCGCTGTCGCCGAGCGTGACCTGATCGAATCCGTCGACCTTCGGGCCGAAGCCGTCGAGATACTTCTGCTGCCCGCCCGCCGCGATCATCGCCAGCGTGCGGCCGTGGAAGGCGCCCTCGAAGGTGACGATCCGGAAGCGCTCGGGATGACCGCTCGCGGACTGGTACTTGCGCGCCATCTTGACGGCGCATTCGTTGGCCTCGGCCCCCGAATTGGTGAAGAAGACCAGGTCGGCGAAGGTCGCCTCGACGAGCCGGCGCGCCAGGCGCTCGCCCTCGGGTATGCGGTAGAGGTTCGAGGTGTGCCAGAGCTTGGCACCCTGCTCCTGCAGCGCCTTGACGAGATGGGGATGCGAATAGCCGAGCGAGGCGACCGCGATGCCGCCGCCGAAATCGAGGTATCGCTCGCCCTCCGTCGTGGTCAGCCACGCACCATCTCCGCGGTCGAAGCTGAGTTCGGCCCTGGCGTAGGTCGGAAGAATGGACGAGGGTTCGAGCGACGCCACAGCTGAGGTCTCCGGGGGTGCGGAGCGGGCGTAAGACGGTGTCTCCGGCCCCGCGTTCGGGCCGGACGAGTTCCGAGGCGGCCGCTCCGAAATCGAATGCCGTCCCAAGGGACGGCATCTTGCTCTCCGTCTCTAGTGCCTCGGACGGCGGAGGTCAATTGCCGCCGCGATCCGGCTCGGTCCATGCCGGCGATGCAGGGTCTCGCGTGGCTCTGCTGCGTTTTGGCCACAGGGGGCCGGGGAAAACTTGCTTAAGGCGGCCGCGGACTCTTGCGCCCGAATCCTGCGCTCGTATAGATTAATTGTCGTCGGCTTCGACAGATGCGGCATATCAGTCTCAGTCTTGACGGCGCGTGTCACCGGACGTCTGCCGGTGCGCCATTGTTTTACTTTCGGTCCGAGATCCCAAAAACAGGAGAGGCCATGTCCTGGACAGATGAGCGCGTCGAGCGCTTGAGTAAATTGTGGATGGAAGGGCGCAGCGCCAGCCATATCGCGGCCGATCTCGGTGAGGGCGTGTCGCGCAATGCCGTGATCGGCAAGATCCATCGCCTCGGCTTGTCAAATCGTGCGACCCCGCCCGCGGTCGCGGCGGATACGGAGCGGCTCAAGCTGAAGCTGGCGATGAGGCCCGCAGCCGGTGCGCCCGACGACGCGGAGCCCATGCCGGCTCCAAGCGCGCCCAGAACTTCGGCCAGCCTGGCCGCGTTGGCGCCGCGCGATGTCGTGATCCCGTTCTCGACGCGCGTCACCATCATGGAGCTGCGCGAGACCATGTGCCGCTGGCCGATCGGCGATCCGACGAGTTCGGAGTTCCGCTTCTGCGGATGCCGCACCTCGGGCAATATTCCCTATTGCCCCGCCCATGCCAGCGTGGCGTTCCAGCCGATTGCCGAGAGGCGTCGGGTCGAGCGCGTGGCGCGCATCGCCTGAGAGTACGGCCTCGACCGGTCGGCCTCCGGCTGATGCGCGGAGAGGATGCAGGGCGTCCGGCGATCTGCCGGACGTCACCGGACGGAGCCTCGGGACGGCGTGCGACGACCCTGCGGCGGGGGTGGTGCGACGGTCTTCGAGTGCTTCGGTTCCGCCTGGCGACGCCTGTGGCGACGCGAACACCCGGTTTGTCAGCCCTGTGACGATTTGCTTTTCCGCGACGGCCCCGACGGGCTAAAACAATATCCATGGTGTGGATCGCCTTCGCCTCGATGACCGCCGCGGCGGTCGTTTGCGTCGTATGGCCGCTGTTGCGGCAGAGGTCTGCCGTCGGCGCAGGCGCGCTGCCCGACGTCGGCTTCTACCGACAGCAGATCGCCGAGCTGGATGAGGATGTCGCCCGCGGCATGCTGCCGGCCGCAGACGCCTCGGGCACGCGCGCCGAGCTTGGGCGCCGGCTGCTGTCGGCCGCCGAGGGGGCGACTCTCGAACGCGCGCGACCGATGCGCCGCGGGCGCTATGCCTTGGCGCTGCTGGCCGCCGTGCTCGTACCGGCCCTGACCCTCGGCCTTTATCTCAAAATCGGCAGCCCCCGCTACGGCGACCTGCCCCTGGCCGAGCGCGCCTTGCCGCAGGAGAACATCCTGGCGCTGATCGAGCGCGTCGAGACCCATCTCGCCAGCCACCCCGACGACTATCGCGGCTACCAGCTGATCGCTCCCGTCTACATGCAGATGGGCCGCTTCAACGACGCCGCGCATGCCTATGGCGAGATGCTCCGCATCAAGGGCCCCACGCCGGAACACGAGTCGGATTACGGGCAGGCGCTGGTCATGGCGGCCGACGGCGTCGTCACCCAGCAGGCGCGGGCCGCCTTCGATGCGGCGCTCAAGGCGGATCCGACGCAGCCGCAGTCGCGTTTCTTCACCGGCCTCGCGGCGGAGCAGGACGGCGACAAGGTGAACGCCCGGGCGATCTGGCAGAAGCTCGCGGACGAGGCACCGCCGGGCGCATCCTGGCTCGACATGGTGCATCGCCGCATCGCCGGGCTCGATGGCGGCGGACCGGCCGGCACGGCGGCGTCGGCCGCCGGCTCGCCGTCCCCGACCGTCCCGGGTGCGGGTGCTGCGATGCCCGGGGCGCCGACAGGTCCGATGGCGTCCGCCATCACCGCCATGCCGGCGGACCAGCAGCAGGCCGCCATCCGCGGCATGGTCGAGGGGCTTGCGGCGCGCCTGGCTGCGAACGGCCACGATCCCGAGGGCTGGCTTCGCCTGGTGCGAGCCTATACGGTGCTGGGCGAGGTCGGCAAGGCGCGCCAGGCCCTCTCCGATGCGCGCCACGCCATGACGGGCGACGAGGCGACCCTCGGGCGGCTCGACGGATTGGCCCACGAACTCGGCTTGGAAGGATAGGCCGCATGCGTCGCAAAAGCAGGCGTCTGGTTCTGATCGGGAGCGCGCTCGGCGTGGCCGGGATCGCCGCCGGCCTGGTCCTCTACGCCCTGCGCGACAGCGTCGTGTTCTTCTACGCGCCGACCGAATTCGTCGCCAGGGCGCCCGCGCCGGGCACGCGGCTCAGGGTCGGGGGCCTCGTCGAGCAGGGGTCGGTCAAGCATCTCGGCGACAACCGGATCCGGTTCGTGATCGGCGACAAGTCGAAGACCATCACCGTGACCTACAAAGGCCTGCTGCCCGACCTTTTCCGCGAAGGGCAGGGGATCGTGGCCGAGGGCGTGGTCGACGGGGGCGATACGTTCACGGCCGATTCGGTGCTGGCCAAGCATGACGAGACCTATATGCCGAAGGATGTCGCCGACGCCTTGCGCAAGAGCGGCGAATGGCGCGGGCCGGGCGCGTCGGCGGTCGCGGTGCCGGCTGACAAGACCGCCAACCGCTGAAAGCGCGCCATGATCGTCGAAACCGGCCATTACGCGCTCGTTCTGGCTCTAGCCCTCGCGCTCGTGCAGTCGGTGCTGCCGCTCTGGGGGGCGGTCCGCCGCAGCCCGGCCCTGATGGCGACTGCCGTCCCCTCGGCCCTCGCGCAGTTCGGCCTTGTGGCCTATAGCTTCGCCGCCCTCACCTACGCGCATGTGACCTCGGATTTCTCGGTCCGCAACGTCTACGAGAACTCCCATTCGATGAAGCCGCTGGCCTACAAATTCGCCGGCGTGTGGGGAAACCATCCGGGCTCGATGCTGCTTTGGGTGCTGATCCTGGTGATCTTCGGCGCCCTCGTGGCCGGCCTTGCGCGCGACATGCCGGACCGGCTGCGCGCGGCGACCCTCGCCGTGCAGGCCTGGATCCTGGCGGCCTTCCTGCTGTTCATCCTCTTGACGTCAAATCCCTTCGTGCGGCTCGATCCGGCGCCCTTCGAGGGGCAGGACCTCAACCCGCTGCTGCAGGATCCGGGCCTCGCGATCCACCCCCCGCTCCTCTATCTCGGCTATGTCGGCTTCTCGATCGTCTTCTCCTTCGCGGCCGCCGCGCTGATCATCGGCCGGGTCGATGCCGGCTGGGCGCGCTTCGTCCGTCCCTGGGCGCTGCTCGCCTGGTGCTTCCTCACCCTCGGCATCGCCATGGGCTCCTACTGGGCCTATTACACGCTCGGCTGGGGCGGCTTCTGGTTCTGGGACCCGGTCGAGAACGCCTCCCTCATGCCCTGGATCGCCGGCACGGCGCTCCTGCATTGCACCGCCGTGATGGAGAAGCGCGAGGCGCTGAAGATCTGGACCCTGTTCCTCGCCATCGTCACCTTTTCGCTGTCGCTGCTCGGCACCTTCCTCGTGCGCTCCGGCGTCCTGACCTCGGTCCATTCCTTCGCCGAGGACCCGACGCGCGGCATCTTCATCCTGCTGATCCTGGTGCTGTTCATCGGCGGCGCGCTGGGGCTTTATGCTTGGCGGGCGCCGACGCTGACGCCGGGCGGACTCTTCGCGCCGATCTCGCGCGAGGGCGCGCTCGTCTTCAACAACCTGTTCCTCTCGGCGGCCTGTGCGACAGTGCTGGTCGGCACGCTCTATCCGCTGGCGCTCGAGGCGACGACCGGCGCCAAGATCTCGGTCGGGGCGCCCTTCTTCAACCTCACCTTCGTGCCCCTGATGATCCCGCTCATCGTGGCGGTGCCGATCGGCCAGACGCTGGCCTGGAAACGGGGCGAGTTCCTGGGCGCGGCGCAGCGCGTCGTCGTGGCGGCGGCGATTGGCTTCGTCGTGGCGGTCGCCTGCCTCGTGGCGACGCGCGGCGGCCCGGTGCTGGCGCCGCTCGGCGTCGGCCTCGCGGTCTACCTGATCGTCGGCGCCTTCACCGACGTCGCGCGGCGGGTGCGTCCTCATGCACTGGGTCTCGGCGCGATGGCGTCGCGCGCGTTGGGCCTGCCGCGCTCCGCATGGGGGACGGCGCTGGCGCATGCGGGTCTCGGCGTGACGCTGATGGGACTCGCGGCGACGGGCTGGGGCATCGAGCGCATCGTCGCCGTCAAGCCGGGCCAGACCGTCGATCTCGGCAGCTATCAGGCGACGGTCGAAAACCTCTATTCCAAGGGCGGCCCCAACTACACCGAGATGGTGGCCAAGACGGTCATCCGCGAAGGCGGCCGGGTCGTCGCGACGGTCGAGCCGGCAAAGCGGTTCTTCACGACGCGCCAGATGACCGTGGCCCAGGCCGGCATCGTCACGCTCGATCTGGGCCAGATCTACATCAGCCTCGGCGACACCCATCCGGACGGCTCGATCGACGCGCGCATGTTCTGGAAGCCGCTAGTCTCGCTGATTTGGCTCGGCGCGCTGGTCATGGCCTGCGGCGGCGCGCTGTCGCTCACCGACCGGCGTCTGCGCATCGGCGTGGCGCTGCGCGCTCGACGGCTGGCGCCGACTGCCTCGTCCGTGCCGACGGCGGCGGAATGATGCTCAGGGCCTTCCTTCTCGCGGCGCTGATCGCCGGCCTGCCGGCGGCGGCCTGGGCCGTGCAGCCCGACGAGATGCTGAAGGACCCGGGACTCGAGGCCCGCGCCCGCACGATCTCGGAAGGGCTGCGCTGCCTCGTCTGCCAGAACCAGTCGATCGACGATTCCGCGGCACCGCTCGCCCGCGACCTGCGGCTTCTGGTGCGCGAGCGGTTGAAGGCCGGCGACACGGATGGGCAGGTGCGAGACTATCTGGTCGCCCGCTACGGCGATTTCGTTCTGCTGAAGCCGCCGTTCCAGGCCGATACGCTGCTCCTGTGGGGCCTGCCTTTCTCAGTGCTGCTCATCGGCGGCGGCGCGCTACTGCTGCGCCGCCCGGCGAGGCGTCCCGCTTCCACGCCGCTCAGCCCGGAGGAACAGGCGCGGATCGCGGCGCTGATCGAAGACCCGCGACCTTGACCGCCTTCGCTTCGGCACCTTAACAAGAATTCATGCGCTCGAAATGGCGATGTAACGTGCCGCGCCCCATCTTCTCCTCAAGGCCGCAGCGGCGGCTCAAGAGTTTCGAGGAGATATCCATGACGAAGCGTCCGACCCTGCGCGCAGCGCTGCTCGGTGCCGTTGCCATCACCGCGCTCGGCGGGACTGTGGCGGCCCCCTCTCTCATGTCGATGGTTCCGGCCTATGCGGCCCAGATCACCGGCGAACCGGCGCCGGCGCAGATCGCCCCCGGCTCCTTCGCCGATGTCGTCGACCGCGTCAGCCCGGCCGTCGTCGCCGTCAAGGTGAAGATGGTCGAGACAGCCGACGAGGGCGCCCAGAATACCACGCCGAACATCCCCAAGGGCGATCCGCTCGAGCGCTTCTTCCACCAGTTCGAGAATCGTGGCGGCATGATGCCCCACCATCCTCACATGGGCATGGCGCAGGGCTCCGGCTTCTTCATCTCCGCCGACGGCTATATCGTGACCAACAACCACGTCGTCGAGAATGCGACCGACGTGCAGGTAGTGACGCAGGACGGCAAGACCATCCCGGCCAAGGTCGTGGGCACTGACAAGAAGACCGACCTGGCGCTGCTCAAGGTCGCCGGCGACAACTTTCCCTACGTGCAGTGGAGCGGCACGACGCCGCGCGTCGGCGACTGGGTCATCGCGGTCGGCAATCCCTTCGGGCTCGGCGGCACGGTGACGGCCGGCATCGTCTCGGCGCGCGGGCGCGACATCGGCGCTGGCCCCTATGACGACTTCCTGCAGATCGACGCGCCGGTGAACCGTGGTAATTCGGGCGGCCCGACCTTCAACACGCAAGGTCAGGTGGTCGGCATCAACACCGCCATCTTCTCGCCCTCGGGCGGCAGCGTCGGCATCGGCTTCGCCATTCCCACGGAAGTGGCCAAGACGGTGATCAACGACCTCAAGACGACGGGATCGGTGGCGCGCGGTTGGATCGGCGTGCAGATCCAACCCGTCACCTCCGACATCGCCGATTCGCTCGGCCTCAAGGACACCAAGGGCGCGCTCGTGGCCGAGCCGCAGAAGGGCTCGCCCGCCGCCGATGCCGGGATCAAGTCGGGTGACGTGATCACGGCGGTCAACAACGAGACCGTTGATAGTCCGCGCGAACTGGCCCGCAAGATTGCGTCCATGGGACCCGACAAGAAGGTCGAACTGACCGTCTGGCATGAGGGCGCGCAGAAGACCGTCGACCTGACACTCGGGACTTTGCCGAGCGACAAGCAGGAAGCGAAGGCGGAAACCGGCGCCCCGGCCGACACGTCCCAGCTGAGCTCGCTCGGGCTCACGCTGGTGCCGGCCTCGACAATCGCCGGCGCCGGCAACGAGGGTGTTGTCGTGGCCGATATCGACCCCGAAGGGCTCGCTGCCCAGAAGGGGCTGAAGTCCGGCGACGTCATTCTCGAGGCGGCCGGCAAGAGCGTGGCGCGACCGGCGGACATCGCGGCGGCGCTGGACGCGGCCAAGAAGGAGGGTCGCAAGGCCGTGCTTCTGCGGGTGAAGTCCGGCGACAGCGTTCGCTTCGTCGCCCTGGCGACACCGAAGGCCGGCTAGTGGCGAAAGCCGCCCATCGTAACCAAACTTCAGCTTTGCTGAAGACGTAAGGTCAACTCTTCAGTAACCTGCCCTTGTCTGGAATTCGAAGCCGAATTTCAGCCGGGGCAGAAGCAACGGTGACTTTGGATCTTTGCGATCCGAAGTCTCCGCAGTCGACCCGACAGGACAGAGCAGGACGTTGCCGGAGCCGGCCGGCGATGCTCTGACGATCGTGCCATCGAGAGTACCTCACATGCTCGATCGTACGAAGGATGCGCGAACACTGAGCCTGGGCTGGCTGCGGCAGGACGATCGACGCAAGCCGATTCGGAGAGGATCGCGGCGGGAACCTTCAAGTGTCGGTCCCGTCCGACGTGCTCGCCAGACGCCCGCGTGACACTCGCCCCCGTTCACGCCGGCGGCCTGGTGGAGAGCGGCAGGCCCGGCGTCGTCCTGGCCTGCCGTCTCGCGGCACCATCGGAGATGATGCTCCATGCGTATTCTGGTGATCGAAGACGATGCGGACGCCGCTAGTTATCTCGCCAAGGCATTCGGCGAGGCCGGACACGCGGTCGACCGCGCGGCTGACGGTCTCGAAGGATATGCTCTGGCCCAGGACGGCGGCTACGATGTCCTGGTGGTCGATCGTCTGCTGCCCAAGCTCGACGGCCTCTCGCTGATCGGCGGCCTGCGCCAGCAGAAGATCGAGACGCCGGTCCTGATTCTTTCGGCGCTCGGGCAGGTCGACGACCGCGTCAAGGGCCTGCGCGCCGGCGGCGACGACTACCTCTCGAAGCCCTACGCCTTTTCCGAGCTCCTGGCGCGCGTCGAGATCCTGGCCCGGCGCAAGTCGGCCGACACCGGCGAGCCGACCGTCTACCGGGTCGGCCCGCTCGAACTCGACCGTCTGGCCCACAAGCTGACCCGCTCCGGCCGGGACATCGTCCTGCAGCCGCGCGAGTTCCGGCTGCTCGAATTCCTGATGAGGCACGCCGGGCAGGTTGTCACGCGCACCATGTTGCTCGAACATGTCTGGGATTATCATTTCGATCCGCAGACCAACGTGATCGACGTGCACATCTCCCGGCTGCGCTCGAAGATCGACAAGGGCTCCGATGCGCCGCTGCTGCAGACCGTGCGAGGTTCGGGCTACATGATCCGTGACAATCCTCGGTAAGCTGTTCCGGACGACCGCGTTCAAGCTGTCGCTCGCCTACCTCGTGGTCTTCGCCATCGGGGCCAGCACGGTGCTGGGGAGCGTCGCGTGGAGCGTCAATTCTCTCCTCGATGCGCAGATCGGGCAGACCATCGAGGCCGAGATCACCGGCCTCGCCGAGCAATACGACACCGGCGGCATCCGGCAGCTCGTCGGCGCCATCGAGCGCCGCACGCAGCAGCCCGGCTCCTCGCTCTACCTGCTCACCAATTTTGCCGGCCAGACGATCACCGGCAACGTCGCCACCCTGCCGGCGGGCGTCATCGACCATCCGGGTCTTGTCGAGACGAGCTACCAGCGCCTCAACGACGCTGGCCCGCAGCATATCGCGCTGGCGCGCATCTTCCTGCTGCCGAGCGGCTTCCGGCTGCTCGTCGGGCGTGACCTCGACGAGCGTGAGAACCTGCGCGCCGTCATGATTCATGCGCTTTTTCAGTCTTTGTTCTGGCTGGCGCTGATCGGCCTTCTCGGCGGCCTGTTCTTTGCGCTCAGGGTGCTGCGCCGCGTCGACGCCATCAACGCCACCGCGAAGCGGATCATGGCCGGTGACATGTCCGGACGACTGCCCGATGCTGGCACCGGGGACGAGCTCGATCGATTGGCGCAGAACCTCAACGCCATGTTGGAGCGGATCGGCGAGCTGATGTCCGGCCTGCGCGAGGTCTCGGACAATATCGCCCATGACCTGCGGACGCCCCTGACCCGCCTGCGCAACCGCGCCGAGGAGGCGCTGCGCTCGGCCGGCACGTCGGCCGAGTACCGGGCCTCGCTCGACCGGATCATCGAGGAGGCGGACGGTCTCATCGCCGTGTTCAACGCCCTCCTGATGATCGCCCGTGCCGAGGCCGGCTCGGGACGCGAAGGCATGGCGGACTGTGATGCCGGCGAGGTGGTGCGCGACGTGGCCGAACTCTACGAACCCGTCGCGGAGGAGGAGGGAGTGTCGTTCGAGCTTGCGGTCGAGAACAATCTCGTCGTCCATGCCAACCGCGAGCTGCTCGGCCAGGCGCTCGCCAATCTCATCGACAATGCCCTCAAATATGGCGCCTCGGGCGACGGGGTGCGGGCGGTGGCGGTCTCGGCACGCCGTCTCGGCGAGACGATCGAATGCACAGTCGCCGATCACGGCATGGGCATCGATCCGGCCGACCGAGGCCGCGTCCTCGAACGTTTCGTGCGGCTCGAGGATTCGCGGTCGCGGCCAGGGTCGGGCCTTGGCCTGTCGCTGGCCGCGGCCATCGCCCATCTGCACGGCGGCCAGCTACGTCTCGACAGCAACGATCCGGGCCTGATCGCCACGTTGGTGCTGCCAGCCCGGCGCGCCGCTCATCAAGCGGCCGAGCTCCGCCCGGCGACGCCCGCGAGGCTTCCCGTCCTGCTCGATCAGCGGGGTGCCTGATGCAAGCGCCGATCCTCGCCGATCTCATCCGCAGCGCGCCGTGCCTGGCGAGGCCCGACCTTGCGGCCGAGCGCCTCGCCGACTGGCGAGCGGCCAAGGCCGATCGCCAGCGCCTTGCCGACCCCGGCGAGAAGCCGCAGATCGCAGCGCTGCTCGGCGCTATAGCAGACCACTCGCCTTACCTTTGGGGTCTCGTTCGCGCCGATCCGGACCGCCTCGACCTGATGCTGTCGAGCCCACCCGCGCAGGTCTTCAACGACATTCTCGCCGACCTCGGCGCCGGGATGACCGCAGCCGCCGGCATGGACGATGCGAAGATGCTGCTGCGGCGCGCCAAGGCGAGTGTCGCGCTGCTGGTCGCCCTCGCCGATCTTGGTGGCGTCTGGGGGTTCGAGGAGGTCACGGGCGCCTTGACGCGTTTCGCCGATGCTGCGGTCACCGAGGCGTTGCGCTTCCTGCTGCGCGAGGCGGTCCGAGCCGGTCGGATCCAGATCGATCCGGCCGCGCCCGACGCGGGCTGCGGCATCACCGTGCTGGCGCTCGGCAAGGGTGGCGGCGGCGAGCTCAACTATTCGAGCGATATCGACCTCATCGTCCTATACGACGCCAGCGTCGGCGCGCTGCCGGCCGATGCCGCGCCGGCCTCCTTCTACGTGAAGCTCACCCAGCAGTTCGTGCGCCTGCTCGGCGAACGCACCGCGGACGGCTATGTGCTGCGCGTCGACCTGCGGCTGCGGCCGGATCCAGCCTCGACCGCCGTCGCCCTCTCGCTGCCGGCCGCCTTCGCCTATTACGAGACCCTGGGCCAGAACTGGGAGCGGGCGGCCTTCATCAAGGCCCGTCCGGTCGCCGGCGACAAGGCTCTCGGGCAGGCCTTCCTGGCCGATCTCGCGCCCTTCATCTGGCGCAAATATTTCGACTATGCCGCCATCGCGGACATCCATGCGATGAAGCGGCAGATCCATGCCGTGCGCGGTCATGCCGAGGTCACGGTCGCGGGGCACGACGTCAAGGTCGGGCGCGGCGGCATCCGCGAGATCGAGTTCTTCGTTCAGACGCAGCAGCTCATCTTCGGCGGCCGGCGCCCGAGGCTTCGCGGCGCACGGACGCTCGACATGCTGGCCGAGCTTCATGCCGATGCCTGGGTCTCCGCCGAGGCGGTCGCGGATCTCTCGGACGCCTATCGTTTCCTGCGCCGCATCGAGCACCGGCTGCAGATGCTCGCCGACGAGCAGACCCAGCGCCTGCCCTCGGATCCCGAGGCATTGGCGCGCTTCGCGGCCTGGGCCGGCTACGACACGACCGAGGCCTTCGAGGCCGACGTCGTGCGCCACCTGCGGGCGGTCGAGGCGCATTATGCCCGGCTGTTCGAACATGCCCCGGGCCTCGACGTCGAGGCCGGGAGCCTCGTCTTTGCCGGGCCGGCGATCGAGCCGGAGACGGTCGAGACCCTGCGGACCATGGGCTTCGAGCGGCCCGCCGAGGCGGTCGAATTGGTGCGCGGATGGCACTTCGGCCGGCGGGCGTCGATCCGCAGTCCGCGGGCCCGCGAGGTGCTGACGGAGCTCGTGCCGGCGCTGCTCCTGGCCTTCGCCGGATCGGGCGACCCCGACGCGGCCCTCGCGGCCTTCGACGACGCCTTGGCGCGACTGCCGGCGGTCATCGAGCTCTTCGCGATCCTCAAGCAGAACGGCGCCTTGCGCGAGCTCTTCGCCGATATCCTTGGGTTGGCGCCGCGGCTGGCGGCGGCGGTGACGCGGCGCCCGCATCTGCTCGATGCCGCCATCGATCCGGCGAGCCTCGGAGGCGTCGGCGCAGGCGCCGAACGGCGTCTCGGCCACCTTGATCCGGCCCTGCCGACCGAGGAGTTCCTCGACCGGGTTCGCGATCTCGCCCAGGAGGAGATGTTCCTGATCGGCGTGCGCCTCCTGGCCGGCACCGTCGACCCGACGACGGCGGGGCGGGACTATTCCGATCTCGCCGTCGCGATCCTGCGTGCGACCCTCGATCACTGCCAGCGCGTCTTCGCGCAGGAGCATGGCCAGGTGCCCGGCGCAAGCTGCGTCGCGGTGGCCTTGGGCCGGCTCGGCTCGGCCGAGATGACCGCGACCTCAGACCTCGACCTGTTGTTGATCTACGACGTCGCGTCGCAGGAGGCCGAGAGCGACGGGCCACGCCCGCTCGATGCGGCGCGCTATTTTTCCCGGCTGACGCAGCGCCTCATCGCCGCGCTGACGGTGACAACCGGGCGCGGGCGACTCTACGAGGTCGACATGCGCCTGCGCCCCTCCGGGCGCCAGGGCCCTGTGGCGACGCGGTTCAGCGCCTTCGTGACCTATCAGGCCGAGGCCGCCGATCTCTGGGAGCATATGGCGCTGACGCGGGCACGGGTCGTCGCCGGGGATGGCGCGCTGGCGGCGCGGGTCGAGGCCGCGGTCCGCGCCGTGCTGGTGCGCTCGCGCGGCGACGAGATCGGGGGCGCGATCGTCGCGTTGCGCGAGCTCGTCGCGCGGGAGAAAGGCGACGCGGATCCGTGGGACTTGAAGCTCGCCGCGGGCGGCATGCTCGATATCGACTTCATCGCGCAATATCTCGCGCTCCGGCACGCGGCGGGGCATCCGGACATCCTCGCAGGATCGACCCCCGCCATCCTGCGGCAGGCGGCGCGCCTCGGGCAGCTGCCGCCATCGGCGGCGGACGGCCTCGGGACGTCCTACGAGCTCTATGCGGATGTGACCCAGATCACCCGGCTCACCACCGAGGGACGGTTCGACCCGGCCAAGGCGGGAAATGGCCTGCGGCGGCGGCTCGTCGCGGTGGCCAACCTGCCGGATTTTGCCGCGCTCGATCGCGATCTCGCCGACCGCCGCGCGGCGGTCAGGTCGTTGTTCCTCACCCTCCTGGGCGGGCCGGCGGCAGCGGGTTGATCAGTTGAGGGTGGCGTGGCCGTTGTCGGCGACCAGCGTCGGCCGTGGCAGGACACTGAGCGAGGCGGCGCGCCCGGATCCGGCGGCGCTCGGACCGCCGGCCGACGCCGCCATCGGGATCGGCATGGCCACGCCGTGGCCCCGCGATCGGCCCGGTCCCAAGGCGGGCTGGCGCGAGAATTTCGCCTGAGTGCCCCGGGGCTCCGCCCAATGGCGCTCGGCCGGGATGTGGATCAGGACGATGGTGCCGACGCCGACCGCCGAGCGGATCTGCAGGGTTCCGCCGTGCATCTCGATCAGCGACCGGGCGATGGCGAGGCCGAGGCCCGACCCCTTCATGCCGTTGCGCATCGTGGTTCCGGCCTGCTCGAACGGACGGCCGATGGCGGCGAGTGACGAGGGTGCGATCCCGATTCCGCTGTCGACCACGAAGATGTTGAGCGCGCCGTTGGCGTTGCGGGTCTTCACCTCGACCCAGCCGCCGTCGAGCGTGAACTTCACGGCATTGCCGACGAGCGTCGCCAGGATTTTCTCGATGGCTTGCGGATCGGCATGGATGATGCTGCCGTTTGCCAGATCCGTCGCCAGCGTGATGCGCTTTTCCACGGCGGAGCCTTGCATATCCTCGACGACGGTACGGACCGCCTCGCCGACGTCGACGATCCGCTGATCGAGCCGGACGCGCCCGGAATCGAGGCGCGCCATCTCGAGTACGTCCGAGATCACTCCGAGGAGATAGCGCCCGCTCGAGCAGATGTCGGCCGCATAGTCGCTGTATTTGCTCGATCCGAGCGGCCCGAAGGTCTCTTCCATCATCAGTTCGGAGAAACCGATGATGGCGTTGAGCGGGGTGCGCAGCTCGTGGCTCATATTGGCCAGGAATTCCGATTTCGCCCGGTTGGCGGTCTCGGCTTCGGCCTGCTTCTCGGCGTGTTTGTCGGCGAGCACCGCGAGCTGCTGCGTGCGGGCTTCGAGGGCTTGGCGCGAGCGGCGCAGGTCGGCGATCGTCGCCATCAGACGCCGCTCGGAATCCATTAGCTGCTCCTCGTGGTGCTTCAGGGCGGTGATGTCGGTTCCGACCGAGACATAGCCGCCGTCGTTCGTGCGGCGCTCGTTGATCTGCAGCCAGCGGCCATCCCCGAGCTCGGCCTCATAGGACCGGGCACCGCTCCTCGGCGCTTCGCCCAGCGCGATCTGCGTCTGGATCATCGGAGGCGTCGAGCAGGCGATCAGCTCGGCGTAAGAGGTGCCCATCTGGGCGCGCTGCGAAGGCAGTTTGTGCAGGTCGAGGAACTTCGAGTTGCAGGTGACGAGGCAGTTGTCGGCATCCCAGAGCACGAAGGCTTCGGACAGCGCTTCGATCGCATCTCGAAGCCGCTCGTCGGCCGTGGCATTGCGTTCGGCGAGACGCTTTTCGTCGGAAATGTCGACCGCGATGCCGACGAGGTGAAGCTCTGCGTTCGGCGTCTCTCTGACCAGTTCGGCGCGCGCCCGCAGCCAGACCCACTCGCCGCGCGCATTGCGCAGGCGGAACGTGTGGTCGATGCTGGTGAGCTTCGACCCCGCGAGTTGCTCGGCGACGCTCGTCAGGTCCTCGTCGGCCGGATGGACCAGGGCATTGACGTCGCCGAAGCTGATGAACCCCGATCGGGCCTGCATCTCGAGCATCGCATACATCGAGGCCGACCAGTAGATCCGGCCGCGTGCGATGTCCCAGTCCCAAAGGCCGCAGCGGCCGCGGTTGAGCGCAGTGTCGATGCGCGTATGCACCCGCGCGTTGATGCTCTCGACCTCGACCGAGCGGCCGGCCTGCCAGAAATAGGCCGTCGCGATCACGATCAGCACGAAAGCCGTCGCCAGTAGCAGGAAGCCGGATCGGATCGAGGCCGAGCGCCAGTCGGCGAGGAGGCTCGTGACGGGATGGATGATGGCGAGCTGGCCGAACGGCGACTTCAGGGTGCGCACGGCGGCCAGCACATCTTCGCCGTCGGCGAGATTGATGCGCAGGACGCCGGCCTTGTCGGCGAAGATCGTCAGCGGCTGGGCCGGGCCGAGCAGATCGGCCAAGGCCCCCTTCGTCGGCGCGTCGGACGGCGAGGCGGCGACGATCATTCCCCGCTGGTCGGCCACCAGCACCTCGCGCCCCGCCAGCAGAGCCTTGCCGGACAGGTTGTGCGCCAGCCAGGAGTCGAGGTCGAGATGAGGATCCTCGGCGACCGCGGCGTTCAGGTCCTGCGCCGTAGTGGCGGCGATGAGCTCGATGTCGCCGACCGAATCCGTGAGCGCGCGGTCGCGGGCATCGCGCGCCTGGATCAGGGCGCCGACCGCAAGCGTCGCCATGAAGACGGCGACCATGAGCGGAACGAGACGACGCAGCCATGGCTCGTATTCAGCCATTCGAAGATTGGCGGGGCCGGTGAGGGCACGTGCCAATCCCTGCAACGTCCCTGCTTGCGCAGGTCCGTTGGCCGCGTTCACACGCGCCATTGAATGCCCCCTCGACGTGGTCCGCAGCCGGGAAAATGTGCCGCATCTCCCCGGACCGATGACTATCAGAATCCTGCTTCGCCGATTTGTCCAGAGATCTTGCGGACAGCTTGCGTAAATCGTTCAATCGTGGCGGCGAAAGCACAAGCTTTGCAATTTCTTGCACGTCCGGCAGCCGTATGACCGGCTTCAACCGATCGATCGGGTCGCAATGTCCTTGACGTCGGCCGACAACTTGGCCTGAGCGGTGATTCGCTTCAGGGCTCCCTCGGCCTGACGCCGTCGCGGGAGATCCATCATCTTCCAAGAACGAAAGGCGTTGAGGATGCGGGCGGCGACCTGCGGATTGGTGGGGTCGAGTTGCATGACCACGTCGGCAACGAGCTGGTAACCCCCGCCGTCGGGCCGATTGAACTGGGTCGCGTTGGCGGAGAAGGAGCCGATGAGCGCATAGACGCGGTTCGGCGTCGCCATCGAAAAGGCCGGGTGACTCATCAGCGCGCGCGTGCGGGCGAGTGTCCCCGGCTCCGGAATGGAGGCCTGCAGGGCGAACCACTTGTCGACGACCAGCGGCTCGTCCTCGAAGTTCCGGTAGAAATGTGCGAGTGTCATCTCGCGGGCGTCGCCGGGGATCAGGGTCAGCACCGACAGCGCCGCCAGCGTGTCGGTCATGTTGACCGCGGCCTCGAACTGGGCGCGGGCCAGGGCGGCACCGCGGTCCGGCTCGCCCGCGACCAAAAGGGCCAGAGCCGTGTTGCGCAAGGCGCGCCGTCCGGCGCTCCTCGCATCGGGCGAATAGGCCGTCTCGTCCGCGAGGCTCGCGTAGCAGGCATCGAGCGCGTTGGCGAGTGCCCGGCCGATCTCGGCGCGCACCATCTGGCGCGCCGTGAAAACGGCGTCGGTATCGACGTCGCGGCCGATCTCGCGCGCCAGATCGGCCTCGCTCGGCAAGGTCAGCATCTGCGCCGCGAAGGCCGGGTCCGATGCCGCGAGGTCGAGAACCGGGCCGAGCGCGTCCGCCACGGCCGCGATGCCGTCACCGCCGCCGCTGTGCGCGCCGCCGCCGATGCGGCGCAACACGACGCGCGTCAGCACCGTCTGGGCGGCCTCCCAGCGGTTGAACGGATCGCTGTCATGGGTCAGCAGGACGAGGAGGTCGGCGTCGGTCAGGTCCGAGCGCAGGTGGACGGGCGCCGAGAACCCGCGCAGCAGCGACGGGATCGTGCCGGGTACGACATCCTTGAAGACGATGCGGCGCCGGGGCGTCGAGAGCTCGATGACGGCTTCCCGGGCCTCGTGCGGCGAGAGGCCGTCCGGCTCGCCGGTCGCGACGGCCTGCATGGCGCCGTCCGGCGCGACGAGGCCGAAGGCGACGGGGATGACCAGTGGCGCCTTCGAGGGTTGGCCGGGCGTCGGCGGCGTCTCCTGCGCGAGGTCGAGATGCAACGTCGAGGACGCCGCGTCGTAGCGGGTCTCGGCCTTGAGCTCGGGCGTTCCAGCCTGTTCGTACCAGGCGAAGAAATGGCCGAGGTCGCGCCCCGAGGCCTTGGCGAAGCAGCCGAGGAAATCCTCCACCGTCGCGGCCGTGCCGTCATAGGTCTCGAAATAAAGATCCATGCCGCGGCCGAAGGCTTCCGCGCCGATCAGCCGGCGCAGCATGCGGATGAGCTCGGCGCCCTTCTCGTAGATGGTGGCGGTGTAGAAGTTGTTGATCTCGCGATAGGCTTCCGGGCGCACGCTATGGGCGAGCGGGCCGCCGTCCTCGGCGAATTGCCGGGTGCGCAGGTTGCGCACGTCGGCGATCCGCTTGACCGCGCGCGACCGCTCGTCCGCCGAAAATTCCTGATCGCGGAAGACTGTCAGCCCTTCCTTGAGGCTCAACTGGAACCAGTCGCGGCAGGTGATGCGGTTGCCGGTCCAGTTATGGAAATATTCGTGCGCGATCACCGTCTCGATGCCGGCGTAATCCGCATCCGTCGCGATCCGGGGCGAGGCGAGCACATATTTGTCGTTGAAGACGTTGAGGCCCTTGTTCTCCATCGCGCCCATGTTGAAATCGGACACGGCCACGATGTTGAACACGTCGAGGTCGTAGGCGCGGCCGAAGGCCTTTTCGTCCCAGCGCATGGAGCGCTTTAGCGCATCCATCGCATAGGCCGCGAAGCCGCTCTTGCCGGGTTCGACATAGATGCCGAGCGCCACGCTGCGGCCCTCGCAGGTGGTGAATCTGTCTTCGAGCACGTCGAGATTGCCGCCCACGAGCGCGAACAGATAGGCGGGTTTCGGATGTGGGTCGTGCCAGATGGCGAAGTGCCGGTCGGTGCCGGCGACGGGGCCGCTCTCGACCGGATTGCCGTTGCCGAGCAGGACGGCGGCCTCGGCCATGGGCGCCTCGATGCGCGTCGTGAAGACGGCGAGCACATCCGGCCGGTCGAGATAATAGGTGATGCGGCGGAAGCCTTCGGCCTCGCACTGGGTGCAATAGGCCGAGCCCGAGCGATAGAGGCCCATCAGCCGCGTATTGGCCGACGGGTCGAGCAGCGTCTCGGTCGTCAGCCTGAACGGCCGCTGCGGCGGTGTCTCGATCGTCAGCCGGTCCGCGACCGCAAAGCCGGCCGCGAGATCGAGGGCGGTGCCGTCGAGCTCGACCGCCGTCGCCACGAGATCGTCGCCGTCGAGCACCAGCGGCGCATTGGCCCGTCCGGCCGGATTGGGCCGGAGCGCCAGTGTCGCCCTGACCCTCGTCGCCGAGGGATGCAGGCGGACGTCGAGATCGACGGTGTCGATCAGATAATCGGGAACCCGATAGTCCGAGAGACGGGTAGGCTGGCCCTGGTCGCTGCGCATCGGTTCATCCATCCTCGATAAGAGAAGGTAGGCTGGGACCCGGGAAGGCTGGACGGGCTCGCCGGCTATTCGCCGGCTCGCAGGACGACCTCGTCGCGGCCGAGCTCGGCCGAGCTCGCCTCCACCTCCGAGAGCCTCCGGTGGAAATAGAAGGCGGCGCCCAGGTTGGCCACTCCGAGGCCGAGGATCAGCATCGGGTCGGGTACGTGGATGAACGGGCTTTGCAGCAAGGCCGTGGCGGCGGACCCGATCACCATGAAGATGGCGTTCATGACACCGACGCCCGCCACGACTCTCGCCCGGTGGTCCTTGGCGGCCCACGACTGCACGGCGGCGAAGAGCGGCACGGAGAACAGGCCGCCGGCGCAGGCGAGGCCGGTCAGATCGAGCGCCACCCTGATGCCGACGCCGCTGTCGAGGAACTCGCGCAGGCTGAGATGGTCCGTCGCGGTGCCGAGCCCGTGGGTGGCGAGGCCCGTGTCGATCAAAAAGACCCCCATCAGCGCCGTCGCATAAGGGACGTGCTTGATGAAGATGCGCCCGTGGGCCAGCCAGCCGGCCAGCATGGCGCCGATGCCCACGCCGATGGCGAAGAACAGGCTGATGGCGGTCTCGACCTCGACGCCGCCACCGATCCGCTGCTTCACCACGATCGGCACGAGGGACAGGGTCACGGCACCGCTGAGCCAGAACCAGCTGCCGCCGATGCCGCCTATCCATAGCCGCTCGTCGGCCCGCAGGTCACGGATCAACCCGAGGGTCGAGGCGAAGATGTTGCGGTTGAGCTTGAGGTTCGGCGCCGCCACGCCGCTCGGCGGGATCAACCAGGTCGTGGCGAGGCAGGCCAGGGCGACGCCGGCGAGTTGCACCAGCACGTGCCATTTGGTCGTCGACGCGAGGCCCGTCAGGCCGCCCGCCGCCAGTCCGAGCAGGATGGCGATGAAGGTCGCGCCCTCGACGAGTGCATTGGCGAGCGTCAATTCGTCGCGGCGCAGGTGGTCGGGCAGGATGCCGTATTTGACCGGTGAATAGAGCGTGGCGATGACGCCGAGGCCGAATAGCGCCAGGTAGAGTGCCGTCACCGAGACGAACCAGAAGCCGAGCGCCGCCAGCATCTGGACGAAGATCTCGGCCAGTTTCAGCCAACGTGCCACCTGGGCCTTGTCGTGGCTGTCGGCGAGTTCGCCGCCGACGCCCGACAGGAGGATGGACGGCAGGATGAAGACCGCGACCGCCAGGGTCACCATGGGACCAGCCTGCTGCTGACCCATCTTGAACAGGATCAGGATGACCAGCATGTTGCGGACGAGATTGTCGTTGAAGGCCGAGAAGAACTGGCTCCAGAACAGCGGCGCGAAGCGCCGCGAGGTCATCAGGCGCCCGACCGTCGCCAGCACGCCTTCCGATTCCTCCGGCTCCGCCTGACGGGAGACCTCAGACGGCTTCATCGATCTTGCCTCCGCTGACGAGTGCGAGCCCGCGCTGCGCCGCCGCTGCGCCCGATTCCTTCCCCTCTCCCCCCGACACATGCACCATGGGCAGCGCGAAGCCTATCCCATTGGCCTCGAAGGCCTGCTTGATCATCACCAGCGCCCGCCGGCGCGCCGCGAATTGCACGTCGCCGGGCTTGGTCATCATCTTGGTGTTGATCTGGATCGCGTAGTCGCCGAAATTGGTCACGCCCTGCATCTTGATCGGTTTGAGGATGTCCGGCCCGAGCTCGGGGTCGTCGGCCAGGGTTTCACCGATCCTCTTCACCAGCTTCCGTACTTTTTCGAGGTCGGTGTCATATGGGACATTGATGGTGATCTTGTCCACGACCCAGTCCCGACTCTGGTTCTGCACCGCGCCGAGGATCCCGAAGGGCACCGTGTAGAGTGCACCGCGCTGATGGCGCAGCTTGACGGAGCGAAGGCTGAAGCTCTCGACCGTCCCCTTGTAGGAGCCGCTCTGAATGTATTCCCCGATCCGGAACGCGTCGTCGATCAGGTAGAAGATCCCGCTGATGATGTCCTTGACCAGCGTCTGGGCGCCGAAGCCGATGGCAACGCCGACGACGCCGGCGCTGGCGATCAGCGGGCCGATCTGGATGCCCATCGCCGCCAACGCCATCATGAAGGCGATCACGACGAGAACGGCCAGCATGAGGTTCTTGAGGATCGGCAGCAGCGTCTGCAGGCGCGCGCCGTGTCCGGTCTCCTCGATCGCGGCACCATGGGCGAGATTGCCGGCCAGCCTGCGGTCGACCAACGCGGTAAGAGCATGCCACAGGAAATCGGCCGCCAGCACGACGATGACGACACCGAGTACGCCGCGCAGGATGCGGGTCGTGATCGTGTCCTGCATGGTCAGCGAGGCGAAGTCGATCCCGAGCAGGCGGCCGAGAATGAGCGCCGCGACCACGATCAAAAGGCTGCGGATGCCGCGCTCGAAGAAGATCACCTCGAGCCGGTGGGCATCGGACTCGTCGGAATGAACGGCCTCGGGCGGCCGCAGCACGTGACGCACCGAGCGTTGGGTCAACACGGTGGCGGCCGGTAGGCCGATCGCGAAGAAGATCAGCCAGAAGGCGGTCTTGGCCTGCGCCACCCAGAGTCCGCCGAGAAGCACGAAGGCGGCCGACAACCCCAGGCTGAGCGGAAGGCGGCGTAGATGCCGGCCGGCCGTGCCGTGGTCCTCCTGACCCGTGGTCTGGGCCACCGGCGTGCCGTCGTGGGGAAAGCGCCAGAGGGTTTCAAGCGCCAGCAGCAGGACGGCGAGGCCGAGTGCATAGCCGCTGAGCTCGCGCGAGATCGGCGAAAAGCCGAAGCTGCCGAGCAGCGTTATGGTCTGCGACCCGAATGCGAGCAGGATCGCGGCGAGGCCCAGGCGATAGAACAGGAAGTGGGCGGCGGGCGTGGACATCGGCACCACCCGAAAGCGCTCGGCGCCCGGCGCCAGGAAGAACCGCCCGAACACGAAGGCGAGCCTGACGAAAAGCGAGGCGATGAGATAGCCGAGCAGGATCTGCTTGAGCAGGATCGTCCAATCGAACAGCAGCACCGCCCCCACGCTGCCGAGCGCATAGGAGAGGATGATGCCGAGCCCGTAGCCGAGCCGCGCGAAGACGGCCTCGACCCGTTGTCGCGTCGTATCGAGACGCAGCCCGAGAAGCCAGACTCGCCAGCGCGTGGTCGAGTGCCGAAACAGCAGTTCGCCGCCGAAGCCGAGCGCCACGAAGGCGGCCAGGAACAAGCCGAGCTTGACGAGCTCGCGCCTGCCGATGGCGGTTACGAGCATGGCGCGGGCGGTGTCGAATTCCTCGGGCAGATGGGGCGTGGCGACCGCCAGCGAGCGGATATGGTCGCGCAGGTCCTGCAATTCGCCGCCGAGGCTGCCGGCCATGGTGTCGGGCGCCTGCTGGGTCGGCGCCGTGTCGGAAGGCGGGGCGGTCTTGCGCTTCTCGAGAGCCGCGCGGACCTCGGGATCCTCGAGCAGCTCGAGAAGCTGCCGCATCTTGTCGGGCGTGGCGGCGACCTGGCCGGAGCTCGGCTTGCCGAGCGGCGGAGCCGGGCTTTCGGCTCTTGCACTAGGGCCAGGGGCGCACCAGGTCAGTCCCAGCACCGCCGCGGCCAGGATGGCGACCGATCTCGGACTGAAGCGGAACCATGCCATCGCGCGCCCCCTCAGGTCTTTCGGGTTGCCGGCCATTGTGCCAGAGGCGGCCTCCGCATGCCAAACGGCGCGCCGTTGGTTCCGCGGCACCCGGCCACTAGATCACGATAGTTTGGACCGATTCGATCCAAACTCATGAACGTGATCGATCTCGATAATTTGGAGCATGACGTCACCCGAAAACCGCGTCGCACTTTTCGGCATCATGCTCTAGGTTCGCGCGGGCTCGCCGCCCCAATTCCCCTTCCGACCCGCGGACCACAATGCAGGCCATCGCCGATCCCGTTCTCGACCCGTCGCGCTCCTTCCAGGGCCTGATCCTCGCCCTGCAGCAATTCTGGGCCGCACAGGGATGCGTGATCCTGCAGCCCTACGACATGGAGGTCGGCGCCGGCACCTTCCATCCGGCGACGACACTACGCGCGCTCGGGCCGAAGCCATGGAAGGCCGCCTATGTGCAGCCCTCGCGGCGGCCCAAGGACGGGCGCTACGGACAGAACCCCAACCGGCTGCAGCATTACTATCAGTTCCAGGCGATCCTGAAGCCGTCGCCGCCGGATCTGCAGGACCTCTATCTCGGCTCGCTGCGGGCGATCGGCATCGATGCGGCGCTCCACGACATCCGCTTCGTCGAGGACGATTGGGAAAGCCCGACCCTCGGCGCCTGGGGACTGGGCTGGGAATGCTGGTGCGACGGCATGGAAGTCTCCCAGTTCACCTATTTCCAGCAGGTGGCGGGAGTCGAATGTTCGCCCGTCTCGGGTGAACTGACCTATGGGCTCGAGCGGTTGGCCATGTACGTCCAGGGCGTCGAGAGCATCTACGACATCAACTACAACGGCCGCGAGGGAACGGAGCGGACCACCTACGGCGACGTGTTCAGGCAGGCCGAGGAGGAATATTCGCGTTTCAACTTCGAACATGCCGATACGACGTTGTTATTCCATCATTTCAAGGATGTCGAGCAGGAGGCGCGGTCGCTGCTCGAAAAAGGAGCGGACGGCGAACGCCACCTCATGGCTCTGCCGGCCTACGACCAGACCATCAAGGCGTCGCACCTGTTCAACCTGCTCGATGCGCGCGGCGTCATCTCGGTGACCGAGCGGCAGAGCTATATCCTGCGGGTGCGCGAGCTCGCCAAGGCCTGTGGCGCCGCCTGGCTCAAGACGGCGGGCGGCGGGGCGGAATAGGAAGGCACGGATTCAACGAAGCGGACGATGTGTGCTCGCCGTCTGACATCAGACCGCGCCGACCAGAACCGACCCGTTTCGCCAGGAGCGGTCATTGCGAGCGCAGGCAAGTTTACGCAGTCTGCGTAGACTTGCCGGCGACGCAATCCAGAGACGATATGTCTGTCTGGATCTCTTTGTCGCTCTCGCGCCTCGCAATGCCGGACCCGACATGGGTCGCGGCTATTGAGCCTCGTTCTGCGGCTGCATGTCGCTGCCACCGCTGCCGCCGCCGCCGCGCTTCATGCCGGCACGCCCCTTGCCGCCTTGTCCGTTGCCGTTGCGGTTCCACATGTCGGCTGCGATCTTCCAGTCGGACCCGGCCTTCTCCCAGATGATCAAGTACTTGCCCTTCACGTCCTGCGGGGAGCCGCCCTTCCGCCCCCGGATCTTGAAGCTGAAGGTCCCCATCTCGCGGGCCGCGCCGTCACCGAGCGGGCGGATGTCTTCCGACGCATATTGCAGGTTCTGAACACCATGCGCCATACCGTTGAGGAACATTTGGATTTCGGACTTGCCCTTCAGTTCGGCTCGGCCGGGTGGCAGGACGAAAGCGTCCTCGCTGAACATCGATGCTGCCGCGGCAGCATCGCCGCCGCTCATGGCCGAGGTGAATTTCTGGCTGGCTTCCTTGGCGCCGGAAACGTCCTGCGCGAAAGCCGGAATGGCCATGCCACAGAGCAGGAGGGCGGCGATCGTCATACGCATGAAATGTGGTCCTTCAGATGTGAGGTGGCATAGGCCGGCACCGGACTGCCCGAACCGTCCGGAGTGCGTGCGATTGAGTCGGTCCCCAGAATCCGCACCTCCGGAAAGGACACGCGCACCGTGCCGGAGTGGGGTTCCCGGCAAGTAGCGCTCCGGAACATAAGTGCGTGGCGAAGCCGGTGGGAAATGACGGAGCGGCTGTTTGTCGAGAGTTCCTTGGAACCCGGAATAGGCATTTGTATGACTGCGATCATGACGGATCGCCGCGGCCGGCTGCTCTCCGCGCCGCGGCGGAAGGTCGATCGCCCTCAGTCGTCGCGGTTGGAATAGAGTCCGAGATGCTGGTCATAGAGGTTTTGCGCGCCGCGCCCCTGGCCGCCTGCACTCTGGCCGCCTGCACCCTGGCCGCCCGGACCCTGGCCGCCCTGGCCCTGGCCGCCCTGGCCCCGCTGTCCGCCGCGGCGCTGCTGACCGCCCATGCCCCCGACGCCGGCCCTCCCGCCGCCCCCGACACCGCCCGCCTGGCCGCCGATGCCGCCGCGATTGCGCCCGTATCCGCCCTGCTGCTGGTAGCCGCTTTGGCGGTTGCCGCCCTGGTTGCCGCCCTGCCGATAGCCTCCCTGGCCGCCCTGGCGATAGCCTCTCTGGCCGCCCCCGCCCTGGCCATAGGCTCCCGGCCCGCCGCCGCCCTGCCTGGCGCGGCCACCCTGTTGCGCCGCCTGCTCGCCGTTGTTGCGGGTCCACATGGCGCTTTCGAGCAGCCAGGCATCGCCGTCCTTGAGCCACAGGAACAGGAACTTGCCGCTCGCCGGCTGGCCTCCCTCGTTGCGCGGGGTCAGCGAGACCGTGCCAGTTTCGCGGATCATCGTCTCGCCGATCGCCTTCGTCTCGCCGGTGGCGAAGCTGATCCCCGCGTTGCGGTTGCCGAAGCCGTTCCAGAACATCGCGATCGCGTCCCGGCCGCGAATCTGGCGGCCGCGAGGGGGAAGGACCACGCCATCCTCGACGAAGGCCTTGCCGACGGCCTGGAAATCTCCCGACTCGAAGGCCGAAGCGAGCGCCTCGTTGAAGGCGAGCGTTGCGGGGTTCTGGTTGGCGTCCGTCATGGTGTCCTCTCTGCCTCGTCGTCAGGATCAAATCATTACCGGCGCCGGCTCGCCAGGCTCGTCGACGAGGCCTTGCGGTGATGCGCGTCTCCCAGCATATGGTGCGCCTCGCGGCGGACGTGGAGAGCGCCCGCCATCCGGGCGTGCGGACGCTGCCGAAACGCAGGCTCTCGACGCCCCGCGGCAAAGACGGAGGTTAAGACGCATGACCTGGCTTCGGCTGACGCAAGGCAATACGGGAGTGAGCATCCACGTCAACATGGCGCAGGTCGTCGTGGTGGCTCCTAACAAGACCGGCGGATCGGCCCTGATGACGGCGGTGCGGGAAAAGGAGTCCGCGAGGATCGTGCCGGTGCGGGAATCGCCGCAGGACATCGCTGCCTTGCTGCAGGAGGCGGGGTTGCTCACCCCGCCGCGAGGCTGAGCGCCCCATCGGATCCGCGCCGGCGCGGTGCCCGACATCCCACCAACCGTCCAGCGGGCGTCAGCCGGACCACGCCGCCGTCGGCGTGCGTCCAGGCACGATCACGTGAGGCTTGAGACCGTCGCCGCCATCGCTCGACAGACGGTTGCCGCGGGTAGGACCGAACAGCCGTTCGAGATAGGCATAGTAGTCCGGTTGCCGCTGCCGGATCGTTTGCCGATCGAACGGCTCGCGCGCCACCGTGCCGTAGAGATAGCAACTAGCCGTCACGGCGAAAAACTCGCCGGGATTGCGCATCAGATAAGCATCCGGTTGATAAAGTCCCTCGCTTCGCGCTTCGTCGAAGAAGTGCCGGATCTCGGGATTGTGGAACCCGCCGGGTATCCGCCTGTGATGGAGCACGTGCATGTATTCGTGCAGCAGGATAGGCCGGTTGTCCGAGGCAGACAGGTCGTTGAGCGCCACTGTCGAGCCGCCGGAATAGTGGCCCGTATCCCCGAGCCCTCTGGCCACCCGGATCGGCAGCGAGCGGAACAACTGAAGATCGGACATGCTCAGGCCGACGCTGTCGACGATATCGATCTGATGCTCGACCGAGGCGACCTCGCTCGCCAAGCTGGGACTTCCGGCGCCCCGCGACAGATCGATGCGAAAGCCGTGGTAGCTGACCCGCTGGAGGATGCCGTGCCGGATCGGCTCCCGGCGATGCCGAAGAGCAGCATAGCCCGATCGGTCCCGATAAGGTCCATCACGGCCATAGCCCGGAGGCATGCCGCCGAAGGGACCTTCGTCATAGCCGCCTCCAGGGCCATAGGGACCGTAGTAGCCGGGCCCGTCGTATTGAGCGAGGAGGACTCCGGTCCGCTCGCCGGCCGCGGCCGTACCCGCCGACAGCTCCGCACCATTGGCGAGGTGCGGGATCAGCAGGCCGAAGATCGCGCCGAGCACCAGCGCGCTTCTGGATCTGTACATCATCATATATCCCATGGCGACGCACCCCACGGCGACGCTAACATGCCGGAAGTGGTTAGGCGACCTCGCAGATCGAGGTTCCGACGGCCGATGTCTTGACCCGCCGCTCGGCGGTATGCTCGAGGATCGCTCGGCGCAGCGCCGTCCCAGCCTTTGTTTCCGCGCGATCAGGCTCCGGCCGGCGGCCGCATCCTACCACCCATGCCCATCCCCATGCCGGCTTGGGGTAGGCGGCGCGGCCCGTCTTTGGGAGCCTGAGGCAGGATCACGGTCACGGCACGAGGATTGGCACCGGGGCGGCGCCAGAAGTTCCGTCCGCTGAACCGGTCGAACAGTTCCGGCGGCAGAACCGTCGGCCGCTCGTGGAAGCCGACCTTGCGCCCGACGGTATGCAGGCCCGGTACGCCGAGGTTGGCATCGAATTCGTCGCCCTCGCCGTAGACGACATTGTCGAAGTCATGGTCGAAGCGGGGTAAGTCCAGCTTCTCGTAAAGCAGGTCCATCACCCGCTTGGGTTCGCGCGCCAGAGCCTCGTAATCGACGACGACGAGACGATGGGCGTGTTCGCCGTAGAAAGCCTCCTGCGTCGCATTCCAGGCAAAGCCGACGGTCCCGCCCGGCGAGGCGAGCGAGCTCACCCGCGTATAGACGGTCATGGAATCCTGCGGCTTGAACATCTTGGATTGGCTCAGCGCCGTCTTGCGCAGCACGCGCTCGAACGAATCCATGATCCAGACGAGATCGCGCACGCAGACGATGATCTTCGCGTCCGGAAACAGATTCGCGATCAGGGGGAGCTTGGCACACCATGCCCGATTGGTGTCGATGACGGTCTTGGTCGAATGGATGTCCTTGTAGAAGCCGTCGAACACCGCATGGAAGACGTTGCGCCGGTTGGTGTCGGTGATCAACGAGGCGAATTCGCTCTTCGGCCCCATTGCGCCCTGGACACGCCCGATGATGGCACCGACGGGACTGGACATGCCGGAATGGATGGCGGGGTTCTGACGCAGCAGCGCGCCCAGCAGGGTCGAGCCCGACCGCGGCAGCCCGGAAATGAAGTGAACACCTTTATCCATCCAATGTGATCCTTGAGACTCGGGACCATGACGACGATCGCC
This sequence comes from Lichenihabitans sp., assembly GCA_965277635.1. Lineage (GTDB taxonomy): Bacteria > Pseudomonadota > Alphaproteobacteria > Rhizobiales > Beijerinckiaceae > Lichenihabitans. Next base: position 5,362,688 of record CBDIDE010000002.1, on the reverse strand, counting down.
CGAGCTTCACTGCGTCGGGTCACGCCGATCCCACGATATGTTTGACGGGCCGCCGTTCCAATATTCCGCCGAGACACCGATCTCCGCCGCCGCCCGGATGGGAATCATGTCCTTACAGAAAAACAGCGCCGACAAAGTCGGCGCTGCAAAGTCGTCGTCAGGCCATAAGGCCGTCGAAGCGGTTATCCGGGAACCAAGTACTTCAGCCGTAACGGTCCCTTAGTGGTAACCGTATCCGTAACCGCCGTAGCCACCGTAGCCATAGCCATAGCCGCCACCGTAGCCATAGCCATAGCCGCCACCGTAGCCATAGCCGCCACCGTAGCCATAGCCGCCGTAGCCGCCATAACCGCCGTAGCCATAACCACCGTAGCCGTAACCGCCGTAGCCATAGCCACCATAGCCGTAGCCGCCATAACCGTAGCCATAACCGCCGTAGCCGTAGCCGTAGCCATAGCCGCCATAACCATAGCCGTAGCCACCGTAGCCATAACCGCCGTAGCCATAGCCACCGTAGCCGTAACCGCCGTAGCCGTAGCCATAACCACCGCCGTAGCCGTAGCCGTAACCACCGCCGTAGCCGTAACCATAGCCGCCGCCGTAGCCGTAACCATAGCCGCCGCCGTAGCCGTAGCCGCCGCCGTAACCGTATCCGTACATATTTACCTCCACCAAAGCCGAGTATGTGGGCTGCTGCGCGCCTACAAGCGAACTGCGCCCGTCACCGTGACGCAGAATTCCTACAAACCTCCTACCACAATTCCTATCAAATCAGGCCACACCAGAAACACGAATCGACCGAAGTCAGCCCGAAAGTTACCGAGATGTCGCTTTAACGCAACTCACCACCCTGTCACCCCACGGGAAAACGCCTGATCCCCTCTATCGTTCCTGCGCCGCGGACGACAGCGCCGACTGGATCGGTGACAGGATGTAGTCGATGGCGCGCCGGCTCTCCGTCCTGATTTCGACGGTCGCCGTCATGCCCGATGTCAGCGAACGCTCCTTGCCGTCGACCATCAGGGTCGTCGTCTTCGGCTTGATTATCACCGGGAAAACGAGATCGGAAGTCTGCTGGGCCGCGCTGGTGATCGTCATCGCCCCGTCCGGCGCGCTTGACGGACTGGTCTGTTGCTGCTGTGCCTGCTTGCCGGTCAAGGCGTCCGCCGCCACCTTGGTCACGGTTCCGTCGATCGTCCCATAGCGAGTATAGGGGAAGGTGTCGACCTTGATGGTCACGTCCTGGCCGACCTTCACGAACCCCGCATCGCTGTTGAGGATATAGGCCTCGATCTCGAGGGGAGCACCTTCGGGCACGACCTGCATGAGCTGCTGACCCGGGGCGACGACCTGGCCGATCGTCGTCACCGACGTGGCCTGGACCACGCCGGAGATCGGCGCCCGCAACGTCATGTGAGCGACCTTCAGCTGAGCCTTTGCCAAGGCCTGAACGAGTTCGTCGACCTTCTGCTGCTGGCTCACATAGGCTTGCGTGTTGGTGTCGGTGAACGTCTGGATGGTCTTGCTGATCTGCGTTTCGATCACGGCGATCGACGCGGTCGCCGACCCGAGGCTGCCGTTGAGATTGGCCATTGCCAGCTCGGCCTGCTGCTTTTGCTGCATCAGTTCGATCACGGTCAGCCGGCTGTTCCAGCCCTTGGTGAACATCTGGTCGGTCATGCCGACGCGTTCATTGAGCAGGTCGATCACCTGCTTCTGCGGCACGATGGCTCCGGTATATTTATCGCGCTGCGCCTCGGCTTCCGCCTTCTGAGCTTTCAGGTTGGCGAGCGTCGACGCCAGCGTCGCAAGGTCGCTGTGGAGCGCATCCTCCTCGCGGGCGCGCACGGCCTGCGGAATGTCGTTCGTCCAGGGAACGGTGATCTTGGTATCGACCGGGTCCTTCGTGGCGGCTTTGACGGCGGCCTGGCGACGCAGGATCTCGGCACGGGCATTGTTCAGCGCATCCCGCGCCACGGTCTCGTTGGCGATGGCCTCGGACGGGTCGAGCTCGATCAGCGGCGCCCCTTCCGTCACCTTCTTGCCGTCGCCGCCGAGGATCTTGACGACGGTGCCGCTGTCGAGCGGCTGCACGACCTTGGTTCGGCCCGAGGCCTGCACCTTGCCGGTGGCGTCGGCATAGACGTCGAGATGGCCGAACCACGACCAGACCAGGGCGGCGGCGATCAGGCCGCAGAGCACGTAGATCAGCGCGATGCGCACCGGTGACGCCGGCGCTTCGAGAATCTCCAGCGCACCGGGGAGGAACTCGCGATCCTCCGGCACGCGTTCGCGCCTCAGCGGTGCCCAGAGCTCGTCGAGATCGATGTCGGGGCGTTGGCGTCGAAGCTGGCGCCCACCTTTGAGCGGGACCGGCCGCCGGTCGGGACCGGGGCGGCCGCGGTCATGCGGCGCACCGACGACCGTCAATTGATCGCGGCTCATGCGCTCACCTGATCGGTTTGAAGCGCCCAGAGACGGGCGTAGAGGCCGTTGCGGCGGCGAATCAGGTCCTCGTGCGAGCCGATCTCGGTGATCTCGCCGCGAATCATTCCCACGATCCGGTCGCAGTTGCGCACCGCCGCGAGGCGGTGAGCGATGATGATCACGGTCCGGCCCTGGCAGATCTGCGCCATATTGTTGCGGATGATACGTTCGCTCTCGTAGTCGAGAGCGCTCGTCGCTTCGTCGAGGATCAGGATGCGGGGATCGGTGGCCAAGGCCCGGGCGATGGCGATCCGCTGGCGCTGGCCGCCCGATAGGTTCGCGCCACGCTCCTCGATGACCGAATCATAGCCCTGAGGCATCTTCGAGATGAACTCGTCGGCGCCCGCGAGACGCGCCACCCGGACGACCTGGGAGCGCGTCATTTCGGGTCGCGCGAGAGCGATGTTCTCATGCACCGTCTGGTTGAATAGGAAGTTCTCCTGCAGGACGACGCCGAGCTGCCGCCGCAGCCAGGCCGGATCGACCTGCGATATGTCGATCCCGTCGAGCAGGATCTCGCCCTTGGTCGGGTTGTGGAACCGCTGGACGAGCTTGGTGAGCGTGGATTTGCCGGAACCGGAAGGCCCCACGATGCCGATGACCTCACCAGGCTGGATCTCAAGGTTCAGGTTGCTCAGCGCCTCCGGCAGCTCGGGCCGATAGCGGAACGACACGTCGCGGATCGAGACCGAGCCCTCGACCGGCGGGAGCGCCGCCATGACCTGCGTCTGCTGCTCGATCGGCGCATCGAGGATGTCGGCCAGATGTTCGAGCGAGACCTGGACGTCCTGGAACCCTTGATAGAGCTTGGCGAAGCGCATGATCGGCTGCGTCATGCGCTGCGAGAGCATGCTGAAGGCGATCAGGCCGCCCACCGTCATGCCGCCGGAGATCACCTGCTGCGCGCCGAAGAACAGGATCATCGCCGTCTGGATCTTGGTGATGAACTGCACGCCCGTCTGCGCCAGCGTGCCGAGCATAATGCTTTGGAAGCTCGACTTGACGTAGGCTGCCAAGCGCGTTTCCCAATGCCTCTGGAACAGCGGCTCGACCGCCGAGGCCTTGATGGTCTGGATGCCGACGACCGTCTCGACGATGAGCTGCTGGCTCTTCGACCAGCGGCGGAACTTGTCCTTCAGCTTGCGCCTGTAGGCCGGCCGCATGACGATCCCGATCACGAGATAGAGCGGCGTGAGCAGCAGTATGCCGGCGGTCAACGTCTTCGAATAGAGGAACAGGACCGCGATGAAGATGAAGATGAAGAAGATATCGACGACCGAAGCCAAGCCCTGGTCGGTCATGAAGCGGCGGACGTTCTCGATCTCGCGAGCGCGGGTCACGATGATCCCCGCTGCCCGACGCTCGAAATAGGAGATCGGCAGCCGCACCAGATGAGCATAGAGCTTGGCGCCGAGTTCCACGTCGATGCGGTTCGATGTGTGGTTCAGCGCATAGGTCCGCAGATATTGAAGGATCGCGTTGAAGACCGCGATCAGCAGCATCGCCGAAATGACCACGACGAGCGTCGAATAGCTCTTCGACACCAGCACTTTGTCGACCACGAGCTGGAACACCAGCGGGGTCGCGAGCGCGAGCAGGTTGATGAAGAACGAGGTGACGACGACATGGATCAGTGGCTTGCGGTAGCGCTTGACGGCCGGCCAGAACCACGCGAGCCCGAATTTCAGCTGTGCGGACGACAGTTCGGCACTCTTGCCGATCAGGATGACGTCGTGATCGAGCCGCTCCAGCACCTCGTCGAGGGTCAGATGCTCCTGCCGCCGGGTGACGGGATCGACGACGCGGTACTGACCCGGCGAGGTTTCCACGCCGAAGACCGCCCAGGTGCCGTCCTTGATCTTGATGATCGCCGGAACCGGGATGGTGCGCAGCCGCTTGGGGCTCGGATCCTTGATGACGCGCGCCTTGAGCCCGATGATTACCGCCGCCCGCGCCAGATCCTCCGCGGATGGGGGCACATCCCCCAGCGCCAGCCGATGCGACAGCTGCGCTGCAGCGGCCTGGACTCCATGATGGCTGGCGACTTGCGCCACCGCCATGAAGCCGCCACCGAAGAGCGGGATTGCATCGAGCGAGGACATGGCGTTACGTCAGAATCCTGTGCGTCCATGCGCCGGGAACACGCCCGTTCGCCTCATCAACTTAGGGCCGATCGAGGCGCATTCCCATAGCCAACCCTATGATAACGATAGGGACGTTGAACGAAGTTTGAATGGCAGGCTCATCTGCCGTTCACGATGAACCTACATCCTTTGCGATCGTGAGACAAATTTGCCACGGCGGGCGACTGGTACCCATCAGGCTGGAGTGCGGCAGCCGACGGGTCTCGAAGCGTCCTGAATGCGTAGAGCGTCGCCGTGCGAGAGACATTCGGCCAAAAAGCTTCGAGCGAACTCCTGTGGTCGATCTTTCTCGTCTTCGACAGGCCGATCCGGTTCGCGGTTGCGTCTCGGCGGGTTCGAGCGCAAGCCAATCCTGCTCCAGGAGTGTAGCAATGTCCAAGGAACATATCGAGGCCCTGCGCAACCTGCGCGATGCTTTGGTCGAAGATCGCCGCGGCCTCGTGTCTTCCATGTTGGCTGATCCCAATTCCGTATCGGAGGCGGCGCCCGATTTCGTGAACCTGCAGCAGTTCGTCGACATGGTCGAGCGGGCGATCGGCCACGAACAAAGCCTCGATCGCCCCAACATGACATGGCCGCCCAAGCCGAAGATGGCGGGCCGTCCGTCCTGAGGACATCGTGAGAGCCACCGGGCGCCATCGTGTCCGCAAGGCCTCCTGCAAGGCCTTCTGCAATGCGGCAGCGGATTGTGCTCAGCGCGGCGAGACGGCGGTCATGCCGCCGCGCGAGCTCGCTTCCATGTCGGATTCGATCGCCAGCAATTCGCGGTCGCGACCGAGCGTGGCGACTGCCATGATGCGGCCACCCGACAGATAGCGCACGGTGGCAACGCGCTTCGCCACGTCGCCGTCGATGAGGATGGCGTCCGGTGTCTCGGCATGCCCGACGTAGCGGATCGAGACGTCGAATTGCTTGGTCCAGAAGAACGGCACGACGTCGAAGCCGAACTCGCGCCCCAGCATGTTGGCCGCGGCGACCTGGCCCTGCCGCTCCGCAACGGCCCAGTGTTCGATCCTGACCGATCTGCCGCCGCGTGGGTCCGGCCAGCGTGCGGCATCGCCGATCGCGTAGATGGACGCATCGCGGGTGCGCAGGTGGCGATCGACCAGGATACCGTCATCGACCTCGAGGCCCGAGGCCTCGGCCAGGGCCGTGCGAGGCGTCACGCCTATTCCCGCCAGGACGAGGTCGCAGTCGATCTCCAGGCCGTCGTCGAGGACCACCTGGCGCCCGCGCACCGCCGAGACGCTCCGGCCGAGGTGCAGGACGACGCCATGGCCGCGGTGCGTGTCGACGACGAGATCCGAAATCGCCCGGCCGAGCGCCGTCGCGAGCGGGTGCGGGTCGGGCGAGACGAGATGGACCTCGAGCTTGCGGTCGCGCAGCGAGGCCGCGGCCTCGGTTGCGATGAAGCTGCCGCCGACCACCACGACGCGTCTGGCGTCGCCGAGCGCTTCGAGCAGATGTCGCGCATCGGCGGCGGAGCGCAGCAGGCGGACCTGCGGCAGGTTTCCTCCTGGAACGTCGAGCGGCTTGGGCGCGGCTCCCGTGGCCAGGAGCAGTCGGTCGTAGGGGAGCGTCTCTCCCCCCGTGAGCACCACCCGCTTTTGGTCGCGCAGGATCCGCTCGACCGTCGTGGCGAGGCGCAGGTCGACGCCGAGGTCGTGCAGGGTCACGGGGCTGATGCCGAGCCCGTCTTCGCCGGTAGTGCCCGCCAGATAATCCTTGGTCAGAAGCGTGCGATCGTAAGGCGCATCGACATCGTCGCTGACGACCGTCAGGCTCCCGGTGTAGCCGTCGCGGCGAAGGCGGTCGGCCGCCGCGAAGCCGCCGGCTCCGCCCCCGATGATGACGATGCTGCGCGGCGCGGCATCTCCAAAGTCCGGGATCGAGCGCGTCGGCGTTCGGGGCGGACCGGCAAGGGTGAGCCGTCCGCCGGCCAGCGCGACCGGCCACTGCCGCAGCGGCGCGAAGGCCGGCGCGGCCAGCGCCTCGCCCGTGCGAAGCGAAAAGCAGGCGTGGTGCCACGGACAACGGATCGTGTCGTCGACCACGAGCCCTTCGGCCAGCGGGGCCCCGAGATGGGTGCAGGTTGCCGCGAAGGCCCGGACGCCGTCGCCTCGGCGCCAGAGCAGGATCTTCTCGTCGCCCGCTCGGGCTTCGACGATTTGGCCCTCGGGGACGTCGCTGAGCGCGAGGCCGGCGGCGAGGTCGGGCAGGGCTTTGGCGTCATCGTTGCTCATGGTCATCCGTGATCCCTCGAGGTCGCCGCGCGGCAGCGCTTCGATTAGGAATTCCGGAGCACGGAGCTTCGTTCGCAGGCGCGGCGCGTCAGGCGGTGCGACGCGCCACGATGAAGAGGCGCGGGAAGGCGAGCAGCCGGCGGCCATCGCTGCGCCGCTCGTAGGCCCGGTCGATGGCCGCTTCATACTGCGACAGGAAGGCGGAGCGCTCGCCGTCGTCGAGCGGGTCGAGGAAGGGCCTGAGGCCGGTCGCGCGGACCCATTGCACGATGGCAGCGGCGGAGGCCATGGGATGCTGGTAGGCGGTGCGCCAGATGTCGAGGTCGGCGGACCGGGGCGCCAGCAGGTCGAAATAGGTCGCGGCCGGCAAGACCCGCTTGGCGTGGGCGGCGGCGACATGGCCGATGCGCTCGCGCCACGGTCCGGCCGCGGCGGTCTCCCGCATCAGCCGGTGCGACGGCTCCTCGACGTTGTCCGGCATCTGCACCGCCAGCACCCCGCCCGGCAGAAGCAGGTCGAACAGCCGCGGCAGCAGCGTCGCATGGTCCGGGACCCATTGCAGCACCGCATTGGCGAAGATGAGATCGACCGGGTACGGCGGCTCCCATCGGCCGGCATCGCCCTCGACAAACTCCGCTTCGGGCAGCCGCCGGCGCGCTTCCGTCAGCATGGCGGCGGAACTGTCGACGCCGGTCAGCGTCGCGCCGGGAAAGCGCTCCGCGAGAAGCTCGGTCGAGTTGCCCGGTCCACAGCCGAGATCCACGATCGCCAGAGGGGAGGCTAGGTCGACGCGCCCGAGGAGATCCCTGGCGGGTCGGGTTCGCTCGTCTTCGAAGGTCCGGTAAAGCGCCGGATCCCAGTCGGCGGCGACGGATGTCACACGCCCGCCATCAGCGAGCGGGCTCGCGAGCAGTAGACCCGGTTGGAGCGCGTCATGCGCGTCGCGAGATGGCCCGACTGATAGCGCATCAGCGTGCCGCAGAGATCGCCTCGCGCCGAGCGATAGGCATCGGCCAGGACCTTCATGCCGAAATGCAGGTTGGTCTCGGCGACCAGGAGCCCCGCCGCGGCGCCGCTGAACCCGGCGGCGCGGGCCGTACCATATTTGATCTGCATTAGGCCCAAGGCGCCATGGTTGAAGGCGTGGGTATTGCCGCGGCTCTCGATGGTGACGACCGCCTGAGCCAGCTTGACCGGCACACCGTTCTCGATCGCATGCCGGGCCACCAGGTCGCTGAGCGTGGGCGCTCCCTTGCTATCGTGCGGCCCGGCGGGAAGCTGTCCCGCCTCGGCGGCGGGCGTCGGGGAGGGGCTTTCGGTGGCGCCGGCCATGGCCGCCGGCGCGGCGATCGCCACCGCCGTCGAGGCCGGGGTCCTTAAGCCCAGTTTCGCGGCGCGACGCTCGAGCGCCGCCTGCCGTCGCTCCTTCCGTCGCTCGATCAACGCCTGGCGCTTTGCCTCCCTGCGCTCACTCCTGGTTTGAGGGTGGGGCGCGCGAGCGGTCCCGGTCGGCCCCGGCGCGCTCGCGAGCGGCATCGGGTCGGGCGTCGGATTCTGCGGCAGGACCTCGATCGAGGGGTTGTTGCCGGCCTCTGCGGCCGAAACCGAGGCGGCCAGCAAGCCGAGGATCAAGACCGTGCATGGGAGTGGGGACAAGCGTTCATCCTTCCATGAGCCAGTGCTGTCCCGCCCAATCGGTTGCGAGAATGTGCCCAAAGCTTGGCGGCGACGCCATACCGCGAGAGAATCCGCGAGCGGGGGGAGTATCGGGTAAGCTTTTCTTAAGCCTGTGTCTCCGTCGCAACGCTTGCGTCAAATTGAAATTGTGGTTCGGCTGCAACAGCAGCTCGGAAATCGACGTAGGCGACGGCCCGCATCCGCCAAATCGACGGGATTGCCGGTGAGTCTCGGTCGTAAGGCAATTTTGACGGATGGCGTTCACCATGATCCGACGAAGGTCGGCGAGGGTGCGTCGCGTAGGTGTCGAGGAGAGTGGAATGAAGATCAGCGTGGTTGCCGCGGCGGCCTTGGCATCGAGTCTAGCCCTGGCAGGGTGCAGCGGCACGCCCCAGGACGCCAATGCGGCCCGCGGCGCGGTCATCGGCGGAACATCGGGGGCGATCATCGGCGGCCTGCTGTCGGGCCGTCCGGCGGGCGCGCTCGCCGGAGGCGCAATCGGAGCCGCCAGCGGAGCCGTGCTCGGCGCCGCCTCGACGCCGCGCCGGTTGCCGCCAGTCGCGGGGCCGCCCGGGCCTCCGTGCCTGCGCTGGGGCTATGATGCCTATGGCGAGCCGGTCTGCCTGAAAATCGCCCGCTATTGACGGCCGACCCCGGGGATCTCCAGGGCCCCGAGAGCCCATTCGTGTCGCGGTGCCATCCGTCGCCCAATCACGATGAGCGGGCCGGTCGCGGGGTGCCCGACGCCATCGTGCTGCACTACACCGGCATGGCGGACGGTCCTTCGGCGCTGGCGCAACTTTGCAGGCCTGCCGCAAAAGTCTCGAGTCACTACCTTGTCGAGGAGGACGGCGCGATCTTCCAGCTCGTCTCGGAAGCTCGCCGCGCCTGGCATGCCGGACGCGCGCTGTGGCATGGCGCGAGCGACCTCAACTCGGCCTCGGTCGGCATCGAGATCGTCAACGGGGGGCACGATTTCGGTCTGCCGCCCTATCCCGACCCGCAGATCGCTGCGGTCATGGCGCTCTGCCGCGACATCGCCGAGCGCTGTCATATCCCGCCGGAATGCATCCTGGCCCATTCCGACATCGCTCCCGGACGCAAGCAGGACCCCGGCGAGAGGTTTCCCTGGGATCGGTTGTACGCAGCCGGACTCGGCCTGTGGGTGCCGGAACGGGCGGGGGACGGCGGCGTCCTCGAGCCCGGTGCGAGCGGCGCCACGGTGAGGGCACTGCAAGAGGAGTTGGCCGAGGTCGGCTACGGCCTCGAGCCGTCCGGTTTCTACGATCCACGGATGCACAGCGTCGTCGCGGCCTTCCAGCGGCACTTCCGGCCGTCGCGGGTCGACGGCGTGGCGGACGGCGGCACCCGGGCGACGCTCGCCGACCTGCTTGCCGAGCGGCGCCGGCTCATCGGCGGCCGAGCGCCGCCTCGAGCTGGCGCTTGATGTCGTCCTTGACCGTCTCGGCGGCGCGCAGGATCTGCGCGAAGCGGAAGAAGTCGAGCGCCTTGTATTGATTGACCGGCGGGCGGATCAGCAGGTCCGGGGGACTGGTCTGGATCATCTTGACCGCGATGGCGCTCTGCATCATCTGTGCGGCCCCGAACATGGCCTCGAAAGGTGTCGGCGGCGCGGTCAGCGTCGCGTCCATCGGGCCGCGGCCGACGTCGCAGGCCAGCACGATCGCATCCCGGCCGGCGACGAGGTCATAGGGCAGGGGATTGATGGCTCCGCCGTCGATCAGCACGCGGCCGTTGCGGGTGACCGGCCGCACCAGCCCGGGGATCGCCATCGAGGCCGCGACCGCGCTCCTGAGGTCGCCGGAATGCAGCACGACCTCCTCCTGCGCGAAGAAGTCCGTGGCGACCACGAACAGCGGGAGCGCGAGGTCCTCGAAACCGTCCGGCATGGCCGAGGGCCAGAACAGTCCGAGCATCAGCTCGGCATCGACCAGCACCGGGTTGGTGAGGCCGCGCGTGAGAATGTCGGCGAAGCGGCCGACCCTGGCTTCGAGCAGGCGCGCCAGCACATATTGCCGCCGGCGCAGGGTGCGGAAGACGTGCAGGCGCAGCGCCTGCCCGGAAAATCCGGCCGCATAGATCGCCCCGACGATCGCACCCATCGAGGTGCCGACGATGACGGACGGCTTGAGGCCGAGCTCGTCGAGCGCTTCGAGCACCACGATATGGGCGATGCCGCGCGCCCCGCCCGCGCCGAGCGCCAGCGCGATCGGCCGACCGACGCTCGGCAGCGGCGCCTCATCGTAAACGCGTGGCCTCAAAGGAAGGCCTCGAGCGACTCGAGCGTGGCCTTAGGCGCTTCCTCGGCGAGAAAATGACCGGATGGGATGGCGCGGCCCTGCGCATGGGGCGCGAAGCCGCGGCGCCAGATATCGAGCGGCGTCTCGCCGTCGTCCGAGGCGAGGTAGTCCGTGCCGGCGAGGACCAGGACCGGGCAGGGGATGGTCTTGCCCGCGGCTTCATCCTCCTCGTCGGCGATGCGATCGAGCGTCGCCCCGGCGCGATAGTCCTCGCACATCGCGTGGATGCGGGAGGGGTCGCCCCAGGCGGCGCGATAGAGCGCCAGCGCCCTCGGGTCGAAGGCATCGAGGTTGCGACCCCTCGTCCATGTGCGCATCAGGCCGGTGAAGTAGCCGTCCGAGTCGCGGCCGATCTCGGTTTCGGGCTGCGGTTCGGGCGCGGCCAGCCAGGGCCAATGGGGCGAGATCCCGGCCCCCGCCTCGATCTTCCGCCAGACCTCGACGGTCGGGTAGATGTCGAGCAGCGCCAGCTTGGTGAGGCGGCCCGGCGCGTCGAGCGCCAGGCGGTAGCCGACCCGCGCCCCACGGTCGTGGCCGACAAGCGCGAAGGTCGCATGGCCGAGGGCGTCCATCACGGCGACGACGTCCCTGCCCATCTGCCGCTTGGCATAGGCCTCCCCGCCGTGGCTCTTCGGTGCCGACGACCAGCCGTAGCCGCGCAGGTCGATCGCCACGACACGGAAGCTCCGGGCGAGCGCCGGCGCGATGCGATGCCACATCGCCAGCGTCTCGGGAAAGCCGTGCAGCAGCACGAGCGGCGGTCCGGCGCCGCCGGTCATGGCGAAGATGCGCCCGGCCTCGGTCGGGATGGTATGCGGTTCGAATCCGGGCAGGAGGTCGTCGAGATCAGCCATGGTTTCCGCTCCTTCGAGGGCAGCGCCGTGCGGCGCGTCCGAGCCAACGCCCAAGGCCGGAGTTCGGGACGACGGATAGGCATGATTTGTGAGAGACGGATGACACGGGCTGCCGCTGCCATCGAAGCATCGCGTCAGGGTGCCTTGGCCGAGGCCCTCCCTATATCCCGCCGGCAGAAGCCCTCCGGCCAGTCGATCGCGTCGACCGCGGCATAGGCGCGCCGCCGCGCCTCTTCCGCATCGCGCCCGAGCGTCGTCACGGTGAGCACGCGGCCACCGTCGGCGACAAGGTCATTGCCGGCGAGCCGCGTGCCGGCATGGAAGATCTCGACCGCCGGCAGCGCCGCCGCGGCGGCGAGATTGCGGATCGCCGTGCCCTTGAGCGGCGCCTCCGGATAGCCGCTGGCGGCCAGCACCACGGCGAGGCCGGTCTCCGGCCGGAACCGCAACGGCCCGGCCGGCAGGTCGCCGGCGGCCGTGGCAGCCAGCAGCGCCAGCAGATCCTCGTCGAGCCGGCGCAGGATGGCCTGGGTCTCGGGATCGCCGAAGCGCACGTTGAACTCGATGAGCTGCGGCCCGCTCGCGGTCAGCATCAGTCCAGCGAAGAGGATCCCTTGGAACGGCATGTCTCGCGCCCGCATGCCTTGGAGCGTCGGAGCGATGATACGATCCATGATCTCGGCTTCGAGCGCGGCCGTCAACGCAGGCGCCGGGGCGATCGCCCCCATGCCGCCGGTATTCGGGCCGGTATCGCCGTCGCCGACGCGCTTATGATCGCGCGCCGAGCCGAGCGGCAGCGCCCGCGTCCCGTCGCAGAGCGCGAAGAAGGAGATCTCCTCGCCCGCGAGGAAGTCTTCGATCACCACGGATGTCCCCGCGGCCCCGAAGCCGCCCTCGAACATCAGGCGGATCGCCGTCGCAGCCTCGGCTGGTGCCGTCGCGATGACGACGCCCTTGCCGGAGGCGAGCCCGTCGGCTTTGACGACCAGCGGCAAGGCGCGACTCTCGGCGTAGCGCAAGGCGGGCTCCGCCGCGTCGAAGCGCGCATAACCGGCGGTCGGGATGCCGACGTCGCGGCAGAAGTCCTTGGTGAAGCCCTTCGAGCCCTCGAGCTGGGCGGCGGCCTTGGATGGCCCGAACACCGCGATGCCCGCCTCCGCGAGGGCGTCGGCGACACCGACGACCAGTGGCGCCTCCGGCCCGACGACCACGAGGTCGATCGCGTGGTGGCGCGCCAACGCCACCACGGCGGCGGGGTCCGTGATGTCGGCCGCGACATTGTGGCCGAGCGAGGCGGTGCCGGGGTTTCCCGGCGCGACGACGAGCCTCCCGAGCAGTGGGCTTTTCGCGATGGCCCAGGCGAGGGCATGTTCCCGCCCGCCGGAGCCCAGGAGAAGGACGTTCATGGCCTCGCGCTTCATGCTGATCGTGCGCTCCATCGTCGGCGGCGTCGGCGCCTTCTGGCATGTTTTCTACCGCGCATGAAGCGCTGCCGGCATCGCGCGCCTGCCTTGCGCGACGCGACAGCCGCCGCCTCGGCTGATAGGGTCTGCCGCCATGCCATCCAAGAGCAGAATCTCTCCGTCTCAGAGCCTATTGACCGAACTTGAAGCGGAGTCGCCGCCAGGCGGCGATTCACTCGCCAATGCGCCGGAATTCAGCGTCAGCGAACTCTCGGGCGCCTTGAAGCGGACCGTCGAGGACCGTTTCGGCTACGTGCGGGTGCGCGGCGAAGTGTCGAACTACCGCGGGCCGCACTCCTCCGGCCACGCCTATTTCTCGCTGAAAGATGCCACCGCCCGCATCGACGCGGTTGTCTGGCGCACCGCCTTCGGCCGCATGCGGATCAAGCCCGAAGAGGGCATGGAGGTGGTGGCGACCGGCAAGATCACCACCTATCCCGGAAAGTCCTCCTACCAGATCGTCATCGAGACGTTGGAGCCGGCGGGGATCGGCGCCCTGATGGCCATGCTGGAGGAGCGCCGTCGTCGGTTCGCGGCCGAGGGCCTGTTCGACGCCGCGCGCAAGCGGCCGCTACCGTTCCTGCCGCGCGTCATCGGCGTCGTGACCTCGCCGACGGGCGCGGTTATCCGCGACATCCTGCACCGCGTCGCGGCGCGCTTTCCGCGCCACGTCCTGGTCTGGCCCGTGCGGGTGCAGGGCGAGGAGAGCGCGGCGGAAGTGGCCCGCGCCATCCGCGGCTTCAACGCGCTCTCGGCGGACGGTGTGCTCGCGGTGCCGGACCTGCTGATCGTCGCGCGCGGCGGCGGTTCGCTGGAAGATCTGTGGGGGTTCAACGAGGAGGCGGTGATCAGGGCCGCCGCCGAGAGCCGCATCCCGCTGGTCTCCGCCGTCGGCCACGAGACGGACTGGACCCTGCTCGACCACGTCGCCGACCTTCGGGCCCCGACGCCGACCGGGGCGGCGGAACTGGCGGTGCCGGTGCGGGCGGAGCTCGTCGTCGCTCTCGATCGCCTCGGGGCGCGCCACGGTGCTGGGGCCTTGCGGCTCATGGAGCGCAGCCGCGACAGACTCAGGGCGCTGGTCCGGGCCTTGCCGGCCGGCGCCGATCTCCTCGCCGATCCGCGCCAGCGCCTCGACCAGGCCGCCACGCGGCTTCCTGCGGGTTTCCGCATCGGCGCCGACCGGCGCCGGCTGGCGCTGGTCCGCTTTGCGGGGCGTCTCGCGGCCCAGTCGCCGCGCGCACGGCTCGAGCGATCGCGCCAGAAGCTCGACGCCGCGGCGATGCGGCTCGAACGTGCCGGCCTCGTCGCGGCGGAGCGCCGCCGGCACCGGCTCGCCTCGACCTCGGCCCGTCTGGAGGTGGGCTTCAAGGCGCGCCTCGCCCTGATCGCGCAGGATCTGCGCGCCCGGCGGGCCCGGCTCGACGCCCTGATGCCCCGGCTGGCGCGGGCCGCGGCCACGACTTCGGCGCGACGTCGGGAGCGTCTCGACGGCGCGGCCAAGATGCTGGCGAGCCTCGGCTATCGCAGCGTGCTCGGGCGGGGCTATGCCCTGGTGCGCGACGCCGCCGGCCAGCCGCTGCGCCGCGCCGCCGACGCTCCGCCCGGAACGGTGCTGACCATCGACGTCGACGACGGCGCGCTGCGCGCGGCGGTGTTGGGCGGCCCTGGCGTTGATGCGCCGCCGGCCGACCCGACGCAGGCGGAGACCGCGAAAAGATCGCGCGGTCGCGCCGCCCCGCGTGTCATGCGTCCCGCCGGCTCGGGGCAGGGATCGCTGTTTTGACGACACAGGTCTCCAGTGAAACTCGGCTTGCGTGCGCTTGTCGATTATGTGACATGCGGGGCGATCGACGCGCGGCCACGATGGCGCGTCCCTTTCGACCATGGCTGACATGAACCGTTACGAGCGTCGCCCCGTCATGGCCGCCGAGGCCGAAATCGAATATGGCGATGGTGAGTTCAGGGTCGTCCGGCCGGGCAGCTTCGTGCGCTGTGGTGTGACGGGAGCGCCGATCCCCCTCGATGAGCTCCGCTACTGGAACGTCGAGCGTCAGGAGGCCTACGCTGACCCGCAGGCCAAGCTTATGCGGCTCGGGATCAAGCCCGGAGCGTGAGAGCCAGCGCCCGGTCGAGCATGGCGTCGAGAGGGGCGGGATCCCTGATGTCGAGGCTCACCGGCAACGTCAGGACCGGAAAGTCCACCGGGAGCCGGACCAGGTCCTTCTCGGTTGTGACGAGGTCGGCGGAGGCATGGCGCGCGGCGGCCAGCAGTCGGGCGAGGTCCGCCGTCCGATACGGGTGATGGTCCGGGAAGCTCGAACGGCCGGCGAGATCGAGACCGGCGTCCTCCAGCGTGCCGAAGAATTTCTCCGGGCGGCCGAGGCCGGCGAAGGCCACGAGCCTGCGGCCGCGCAGCGCCTGCAGGGCTCGGGCATCGGCCCGTAGATCGCCGCGCGCGACGGATATGGCGCGGCGACGGGCCTCGACGGCGACGCCGTCGCCCGCCGCCCCGTCCCCCAGGACCAGGAGCAGCGACATGAAGGGGAGCTGCCGCCCGAGCGGCGCCCGCAGCGGACCGGCCGGCAGGCAGGCGCCGTTGCCGATCCCGGTCGCTCCGTCCACGACCGCGATCGCCGCCGTCTTGGCCAGGCTCGGGTTCTGCAGCCCGTCATCGAGCAGCAGCACCGTGGCGCCCGACGCGATTGCCGCCTCGGCCGCGCGCCGGCGGTCGGCCGCGACGAAACAGGGGGCCACGCGAGCGATGAGCAGCGGCTCGTCGCCGACCTCGCGCGCCGTGTGGCGGTCGAGATCGACCCTGATCACCTCGTCGACGCCCCCTCTCTGCCGGCCATAGCCGCGCGAGAGAACGGCGGGGCGCTGGCCGCGCGCCTCGAGCCGCTCGACGAGCCAGAGAACCGTCGGCGTCTTGCCGGCACCACCGGCGACGACATTGCCGACGCAGATCACCGGCCGGTCGAACTGCTGGCCGGGTCGCGCCATGCGCCGCGCCGTGATGGCCCCATAAAAAGCGCCGGCAGGCGCCAGCAGGCGCTTTGCCCAGACCCGATCCGGCCGCCACCAGAAACGTGGCGTCTCGATCATGATGAGGAAGCCAGGCGCGTCGGCGTGTCGGGCAGGTAGGGTGCGAGTGCCTGGATCGTCCGCTCCGTGGCCCCGCCGTGCCGCTGCATCGTCTCAATGGCCGCCCGCGCGATGCGGCGCAGCCGGGCCGGGTCGGCGAGCAGGCTCGACACGGTCTCGGCCAGGCTTGACGCATCGGCAACCTCGACCGCACCCTCGGCCTCGTCGAGCAGCGCATAGACGTCGCGCAGATTCTCGATCCGCGGGCCGTGCAGCACCGTCTTGCCGAGCTTCGCTGCTTCGATCGGGCTCTGCCCGCCGCCGCCACCGAGCGACTTGCCGACGAAGACGAGATCGGCGAGGCGATAGAACAGGCCGATCTCGCCGATCGTATCCGCCACATAGATGCCGGCCGCCCCGATCGGCTGGCCCCGGCTGCGCAACGTGACGGGAACCTCGCGGGCCGCGGCCGCCGCCGCGATGGCTACGCCGCGCACCGGCTGGCGCGGCACGACGAGGGTGAGGAGGTTCGGATGGTCGCGCCGCACCGCCTCGTGGGTGTCGATAAGCAGCGCCTCCTCTTCGGCATGGGTCGAGGCGGCGAGCCAGACCGGCCGCGCGCCGATCGAGGCGGCGAGCCCGCTGACCTCCTCGACCGAGGCGGGCGGCGGCACGACGTCGTATTTGAGGTTGCCGGTGACGCGCACGTCGTCGAGGCCGAAGCGGCGGAAGCGGGCCGCATCGGCCTCGGCCTGGGCGAGGCAGAGGCTGGCCTGCCCGAGCATCGTGCGGATCAGGCCCTCGGCACGCAGCCAGCGGCGCGCCGAACGCTCCGATAGGCGCGCGTTGACGAGGACGAGAGGACAGCCTTTCAGCCCGACGCCGTGGATGAGGTTCGGCCAGAGCTCGGATTCGGCCAGCAGCACCAGATCCGGCCGCCAATGGTCGAGGAAGCGCTGCCAGTAGCGGGCGAAGTCGAGCGGCACATATTGGTGGGTGACGCCGCCCGGCAGGCGGCCAGCCAGGACGCGAGCGGAGGTGACCGTCCCGGTCGTTACGAGCACATGGAGCCCCGTCGCGACGAGCGCGTCGATGAGCGGCAGCAGCGCGACGCTTTCGCCGACGCTCGCGCCATGCAGCCAGGCGAGGCGTCCGCGCGGCCGCGGCCGGCCCGGATGGCCGCGCCGCTCGCCGAGGCGCGCCGCCTCTTCCTTGCCGCGCTTGAGGCGCCAGTCGAGCAGCGGCCCCGCCAACGGCCGGGCCAGCGAGGTCACGCCGCGATAGAGCGCATGGAGCGGCGAGGTGATCACGGCGGCACGCGGGCGGGCGACATCGGCCGACGGCCCGGGTCCTCGTCGCCGACCAGCGAATAGGCCCGGGCATGGACCCGGTCGAGCCCGATCTCGACGGCGAGCCGTGCCACCTCGCAGGCCTGCGCATCGGCCTGCCGGTCGACGCGAACGGGATCGCCGAGCACCATGGCGCCGCGGCCGAAGGGCTTGCCGAGGCTCGCCCGGTCCCAGGAGGGAAAGTCGAACCGCCGGCTGGTGACGACGGCGAGCGGATAGATCGGCCGGCCGGTCATGCGGGCCAAGGCCACGATGCCGGGGCCGGCGCGGCGCGACACCTTGGGAATGTCGGCGGTCATCACCACCGTCGTGCCGGCGTCGAGCTTGCGGGCGAGGTCGCGCAACGCCGCGGCGCCCTTGTGCTGGCGGATCTTCTCGGCGCCCTTGCCGCCCGAGCCGCGCACCGCCTCGACGCCGAGGTGACGCAGGATGATGGCGTTGATCTCGCCGTCCTCGTGGCGCGAGATCAGCGCCGCCACACGCGCCCCGGGAGGCCAGGCGTAGTGGATCATGAAATGCTGGCCGTGCCACATGGCGACGATGACGGGCAGTTCCGGGCCGATCGCGTCGAGGAAGCCGGCCGGCTCCTGTACGAATCGGTTGGTCGTCCGCACGAGCTTGAGATAGCCGCTCGCCAGCGCGCCCGCGGTTTCCAGAACGCCGCGGCTGCGTCCGAGCGTTTTCAGCATGGCATGGTCAGGAATGGCCCGTCGGTATGGGGGCGGCGCCCGCGGCCGGGTCGAGAAAGCGATGCAGGTGGACGATGACATAGCGCATCATCGCATTGTCGACAGAGGACTGCGCCCGCCCGCGCCAGGCGCGCTCGGCGCTGGCGTAATTGGGGAAGATGCCGACGATGTCGAGCTTGGCGGGGTCTCGGAACTCGGTGCCGCCGAGTTCCTTCAGCTCCCCGCCGAAGACCAGATGGAGCAGTTGCTTGGCCTGCGGATCAGCCATGATCGAGTCTCGCGTCAGTCAGCATGGCATCGCCTCTCTCGGTAGAGCGTCCGGCGTCGCTTGCCGTTCGTGATTCGAGCCGCATTCGATCCTGCTGGGAAAAGCAAAGTCAATCGTGAGGCTGTCGAGGCTCGGCATCCGCCACGACTGGCCCGCCGTCACGCGCCGCTGGAGAGCGAGCGGCGTCCGGCGGAGCGCAGCGCCGGGTGAAGCTCCAGTCCGGCGGCATAGAGCGTCGGATGGCGTGGCAGGCGCCGATTGTAGGTCAACGGCAACCCGTCGGCCGCCGACAGCAGGCCGCCGGCTTCGTGCAGGATGAGGTCGACCGCCGCAATGTCCCAGTCATGCGCATTGGGGGAGGCCACGGCGCAGTCGATGTCGCCCGCCGCCACGGCCGCGAAGCGGCAGGCCAGCGAGGGGACCTTCTCGCCGAGGTTGACCGGTACGGCCTGGATGAGCGGCCGGATGAAGCCGGCCGGCGCCGCGAGCGCCGCTCCGGGCAGGAGCCCGCGACGCGTGACATGGATCTCGGTGCCGTTGCGGCGGGCGCCCCCCTCGGCCCTCGCCGCATAGGTCTGGCCCATCGCCGGAGCATGCACGACGCCCGCCACGGGCCGGCCGTCGCCGACGAGGGCGATCGACACCGCCCAACGCCGGTCGCCTTCGACGTAGCCGCGCGTGCCGTCGATCGGGTCGACGACGATCACATGGCCGAAATCGAGCCGGCGCAGGTCGTCGGCCGTCTCCTCCGACAGCCACGCCGCCTGCGGCAGGGCGGCACAGAGCCTGTTCCGCAGGAAGCGGTCGACCTCGAGATCGGCCTCAGTCACCGGCGAGCCGCCGTGCTTGTAGTCGATGCGCGCCGCCGTCCCGGCGCCGGGACGGAAATAGCGCATGGCGATCTCGCCGCCGGCGAGGGCCGCTTCGATCAGCAGGGCGAGAACGGCATCCTTGTCGGTACAATCGATGGTGGTCACGGCGGCGCGGCGTCTTCTCGGGCGGGATCGGCTCGCGGCATGGACGTCGCAAGGACCGTGAGTGCCGCTGTACCCGCGCCCTGGCGCGAGCGCAAGCGAGGCCGCAGCCTTGACGGGCCGTCGGTCTCGGCGCCGTGCCGCCGCGCCGCAAGGTTAAGGATGTGCTGCGCAGGGCGACGAAGTCTCTAACGATCGCGTCAGCAACGCCGCAGCCATGGCGCACGAAAGTGCCGTTTACCCCCCGCATTCACAGAGGCTTCACCCTCCCGGTTAGGGTTCTGGAGGGGGCCCCGGGGCGAAGCTCGGCATATCGAAGAGGTCAACTCTCGCCCGCCGCGGCGGGACCCGCGACAAAAGAGACGTTCGATGTCCTGTGCTTTCGCTGAGCTCCCGTCCTGTCCTGCCGGCCAGCCGGTCGACCTCATTCTGGCTGACGCGCGGGCCGACGGCCGAAGCCGCCGCGTTCACCTGGGTGCCGACCGGATAACGATCGAGCGCAGCCTCGAGGGCATCGCCATGCGCCTCTCGGTAGCGGTCGAGGCCTACGAGGGCGTCTGCGTCGGGCTCAAGCCGGGCGACGGCGGCCGGCCCTATTACGAACTGCGGCTCGAGCATCGCGATGCCGATCTCTCGGTCACGCTCCGCGAGGCGCCCGACGACCACGGCATCTGGGCCGACTGGCGCGCCTGGGCCGCCTATTTCGGTCTGCCGACGCTGATCGAGCGCAGCGACGGCATCGCGCCACAGGGGGATGCCTCGCAGGAGGACATTGTGGCCTTTCCGCGACGGCGCGCCCGGCGGCGGCGCGCGGCCTTCGTCCGCCGGCGGCGATCGCAGGCGCCGGCCCCCTCGGTCGTGCACCGCGGCGCCGAGATCATCGCGCGGAACTGAGATCGCGTCACCGCCGCCCGAACAGCCGCTCGATGTCGCCGAGCTTGAGCTCGACATAGGTCGGGCGGCCGTGGTTGCACTGGCCGGCGCCGGGCGTGCGTTCCATATCGCGCAGCAGCGCGTTCATCTCCTCGGGCACCAGCCGCCGCCCGGCCCGGACCGAATGATGGCAGGCCATGGTGGCGAGCACATGGTCGAGCCGGCGCTCGAGCGGCACCGCGCCGCCCTCCTCCTGGAGCACGTCGAGAAGGTCGCGCAGCAGCGCCGCGACGTCGGCCTTGGCGATCAGCGCCGGCACTTCGCTGACCGTCACGGCGCCGGGGCCGAAGGGCTCGACGACGAGCCCGAGCCCGTCGAGCGCCTCGGCGTTTTCGAGCAGCAGGGCCACGGCGTCGGGCGCGAGCTCGACCACGGCCGGGATCAAGAGCCCCTGGCGGGCGATGCCGCCCTCGGCGCGCAGGCGCTTCAGCTTCTCGTAGACGATCCGCTCGTGCGCCGCGTGCTGGTCGACGATGACGATGCCGTCCTGCGTCTGGGCCACGATATAGGTCTCGTGGAGCTGCGCCCGCGCCGCCCCGAGCGGAGCCGAAGCGTCGTCCGCCTCCGTGGCCTCCCGCGGCATTCGCAGGTCGGCGGACGGGTCGCCGAGCGCCGAAAAACTCGCCTGGGCGTTCTCGGCGAAGCCCTGTCCGTAACCGGAGTCCGTGGGCACGGCGGGTGACTGGCGCCAGTCCCAAGCCTTGGCCGGCAGCGGCCGCAGGGTCGCGGTGCGGGCGGCCGAATGGCGTCCGGCGAACGGCGCGGGCGAGGCATTGCGCACCAGCAAGGCCTCCTGCGTCCGCTCGCCGCCGGTCGTCGCGGCGCGGTGCAGGGCGCCGGCGAGCGCATCGCGAATGGCCGAGACGATGAGGCCGCGCACCAGCGAAGGCTCGCGGAAGCGCACCTCGGCCTTGGCCGGATGCACGTTGACGTCGACGGCCCGAGGGTCGCAGGCGAGGAACAGCGCCAGCACGGGGAAGCGGTCGCGCGGCACGTAATCCATATAGCCGGCCCACACCGCCGAGGCGATGAGCTTGTCGCGCACCGGGCGGCCGTTGACGAAGAGATACTGGCTCTCGCGCGTCGCCCGGTGGAAGGTCGGCAGGCCGACGAAGCCCGAGAGCGCGAGGCCCGGCTTCTCGGCTGCGAGCGGCAGCGCATTGTCGATGAAATCCTCGCCGACGATCTGCGCCACGCGCGTCAGCCGGCCTTCCTCGTCCGCCGCGCAGGCCGGACAGTCGAGCTTGAGGGCGGGGGTGCCGTCGAGCGTGAAGGCGACCGCCGGATAGGCCATGGCGAGGCGCCGCGTCACGTCGGCCACGGCCTGCGCCTCGGCGCGGTCGCTCTTGAGAAACTTCAGCCGCGCCGGCGTCGCGGCGAAGAGGTTGCGCGCCTCGATCGTCGTGCCCGGCGGCCGCGCCGCGGGCTTGAGCGGGCCTTTCATCCCGGCGTCGAGGCTGATGCGATGGCCGCTCGACGCGCCGGCGCGTGGGCGCGTCACGATGTCGAGGCGGGCCACCGAGCCGATCGAGGGCAGGGCCTCGCCACGGAAGCCGAGCGTCGCGATGGCGCCGAGATCGCCGGAGGCGAGCTTCGAGGTGGCGTGGCGCTCGACCGCGAGGTCGAGATCCTCGGCCCCCATGCCGATGCCGTCGTCGACGATGCGGATCAGGCTGCGCCCGCCCGCCTCCACCGTGATGGCGATCGTGCCGGCACCGGCGTCGAGCGCATTCTCGACCAGCTCTTTGACGACCGAGGCGGGGCGCTCGACCACCTCGCCCGCGGCGATACGGTCGATGAGCACGGGATCGAGGCGGCGCACAGGCATGGGCGGACCGTAATGTTCCTCGGGGCGCGGGCGGACGAGCGCCGCAACCTCCGCCGAAGCGGTGATGGCGTCAAGATGCGGGATGCCACGAGGGTATGTTGCGGTCGATGGCGCCTTCGGTTCGTTTCGCCGTGTGTTCGGGGAACTTTGCCCCTACCAGTTGCACCTACTGGTGCCCGCTCTCATGACTCGGCACCTCACATTTCGCATCGACGCTCAGGCCGCTGGTTCAGCTGGACGTTATGGGATGCGGAAATCTCGATTTATGTAGTGCCCGGTCTCCCTGGGCGGCTATGGTCAAGCACTCAGTTAACCTAACCCCGAGAACGACACCCATCAAGGATACATGCCCAGCACCTCTGATATGATTGCGGTTAGCCGAACGGCTCAACGTTTAGCTTCGGGCTACTATGCATACCTCGTTGCTCTGTTGGTTGCGGCGAACCCGCAGTCGATCAATTCGCTACCGCCAGTTAAGGCGCTAGGCTCGGCCCGATCGGCGAAATAATGCGCAAAGACGGAACTGCTCACACTTTGGATCTGCGGTACTACCTCGACGTGTTCCGCGAGGATCACGGCTTGCAAAGGGAAGTGCTCCGAGCATGGGCGGTAGGCGCGCTGCTCACACTCGGCGACGAACTTGGGGCACACGGTTATTTTGATCAAGCGCCAGTGTTGGAGCTTGTGTATCATCTTCGAAACGGCATCGCCCACGGTAATCGGTTCAACATCACAAAGAAAGGACGCAAGCGATTGGCGAACTCTCCTGCTCATAACCGAAGTGCTGCTGTAAGAAGTCCCGCAGGTACCATCTATGAGATAACGCTCACTCGATTTGGGCCCGTACTCTTCGAATTCATGGGGCCTGCCGACGTTATCGATTTACTACAATCGGTTGCGGTTCATTTGTCCAAAGCAGCAGGCGCGCACTCATAACCGCGTCACAGACGAAAAATCCACGACAGTAAAGTTCAAAGTCTGTGGTGAGGATCGCGTACGCAATGAACGCTTAAGCCGCCCTCAATTGGAACCGGAAGGCGACATACGGCTGCCCCGGCGTGGCTAAGCGCGCTTTGCAGAATTCTCGAATCTCGCACTGACGCCGATTGACACCTGTTTCCGAGGAGTTTAATAGAATTTATATTAATCCTATCGCTATGGGGTTGTTTATGCCAAACTTGATCAAATTCGAATCCACGCAAGTCGGTGCGTTTTTGGAAGGGTTGAAGATCGGCTTCCATGATGATGTGAGGCTGCGGATTCGAGGGGGAGTCTTAACAGCGCATGTGAAGCGGGCTAGTGGACAAGTTCAATCGGCTACCACGATGCTAGGTGGGCGGTTTCAGCGACTGACGGCCTTCGATTCGTCCGGATTGTCGGCTGCGGAGCGCCGCAAAGTCGTTAGACAGCTCCGCCAGGAAGGCCATCGTCAAACTGCAATCGCCGATCTCCTCGGTGTTTCGCAAGCGACCGTTTCGCTTGATCTGCGGAGTTAGCGCTCCCGCCGGCTAAGAGGTTGGTTCCCGCCTCTTAGCCGGCGGGAGCAGTCAACAATCTTGATTTTTGCACGATCGTAGAGCGCTCGGTTTGCGATTCGCCGGCCGTCTTCCGGATCTGTAGCGGTCGCGATTTAAACGTTTCCGCGCAATGGCGCGTCTCCAATGCATCTTTGCGCCCGTGGTGGAGAACGATGACATGACCGCCATCCTCATCTCCGATGTCACCGTGAAGGACGAGGTGGCCTTCCGGACCTACCGGACGCGCGCTGCGGCATCGATCGCGGCGCATGGCGGGCGTTATCTGGCGCGTGGCGGCGCGATCGATGTGCTCGAAGGCGCGTGGTCGCCGCGCGTCCTCATCGTCGTCGAGTTCCCGACCCTCGACCAGGCGCGCGCCTGGTACGCGTCGTCCGATTATGCGGCGGCGCTCAAGGGGCGCGACGCGGCCTTGAGCCGCAATCTCGTCCTGGTCGACGGCATTTCCCCAGTCGCCTGACCGCAGCACCGAGACCGCCGCCTCAAAGGCCGCGGCGGAAGCGCATCGTCGTGGCCGGCGCCTTGATGACCAGCGCGTCGCCGTCGAGGCTCCAGGTGGGCACCGAATGCAGGCCCACCAGGAAGCTGTGCTCGAACAGCATCTCGGCCTTGTCGCAGGCTTTGCGCGTCATGGCGATGGCGCCCGCCGCCAGCTTCTGGCCGCGGATCGGGAAGAGCGTCAGCGAATAGGTGTTGCAGCCCGAGAATCCGGTGGCGCGGAACTTGTCGTCGAGCACGAAGCTCGGCGCCTCGCCGGGCACCGGCTTGCCGTTCATCTCGACGAGCGTCCAATCGACGTTGACCGGGAAGGCGGCCTCGGGCTTCCCGAGCGGGAGCGGCGAGGGTGGCGGCGCATCCCAGGACGACGGCCGGTTCTGGATCCTCGCCTCGGCGGCGCCGGACAGGACGAGGAGGGCCACGAGGGCAGGGCCGAAGAGCGGACGTTGTTTCCTCATGCACTCATCCTGGCGAGGAGCTTGTCGTGGAGGTGGTTCTGCGCCGCGAAGACATAGTCGAGCGGCGCCACCGCGACGTGGCTCGCGCCTTGCGCGATGAGCCAGTCGGCGAGATCGGGCACGTGGGCCTTGGCGCAGTGGAGCACCAAGCGGCCCTCCTCGCGGCCGAAGAGCCGGGCGCCGAACCGCGCGCTGGCCTCCTCGTCGAGCGCCGGCGCGCCGTCGGGGAAGAGGGCGCGCAATTCGCGCGAGGTGCGGGCCTCCTCCTCGGCGGCGATGCGGGCCAGGAGGGCGCGTGCCGTCTCGCGATGCGCCGCGCTCCAGTCGGCCTTGAGGGAGGCCACGAGATTGGCCTCCGAGCGCAGGATGAGGCCGTCGTCGAGGACCTTCAGGGCATTGGCGGCGAGCGTCGCGCCGGTCGTGGTGATGTCGACGATGAGTTCGGCGCCCCCTGAGGCCGGAGCGCCTTCCGTCGCGCCGAGGCTCTCGACGATGCGGTAGTCGCCGACCCCGCGGGCGGCGAAGAAGGCCCGCGTCAGGTTGACATATTTGGTGGCGACGCGCATGCGCCGGCCGCGCCGGGCATGAAAGGTCGCCGCCACGTCCTCGAGGTCGGCCATGCCGTGCACGTCGATCCAGGCGCGCGGCACCGCCACAACCACGTCGGCATTGCCGAAGCCGAGCGGCGCCAGGAAGGCGACGCGGCCGTCGGCATCGGGCACGGCCTCGCGCAGCAGGTCCTCGCCGCAGACGCCGAGATGGGCCTGCCCCTCGGCGAGCTGGGCGACGATGTCGGACACCGGCAGGAAGGCGATCTCGAGACCCGGAAAACCCGGCAGGCTGCCGCGGTATTCGCGCGCCCCGCCGGGCTGATGCAGCGACAGGCCGGCCCGGGCGAAGAAGCTGGCGGCATTCTCCTGCAGCCGCCCCTTGGAAGGAACAGCCAGCACGAAGGGACGTCGAGCCTCGTCGCTCATGCCGTGGCTCCATGCCCGGCGAGCCGTTCGACCCAGATCGAGGCGCCGACCGCCGGCACCGCCGCCGTGCTGCCGAGCGCCTCGGCGAGGCGGTCGTAGCGGCCGCCGCCGATCAGCACGGTCTCGGCCGGCGACGTGCCGCCGTCCTCCGCCGCCGCACGGGCCTCGAAGACGAAGCCGGTGTAATAGTCGAGGTTGCGGGCGAAGCTCGTCGAAAAGGCGAGACGCGCCACGTCGATGCCGTTGGCGGCCATGAAGCCCAGGCGCTCGTCGAAGAGGTCGAGGCGCGCGGCGAGGTCGAGCCCGGCGTCGCGCGCGAGCGTCCGCAGCGTGGCCGAGGCTTGATCCGGATCGCCGTGGATGGCGAGAAAGCGATCGAGCAGCGCGCGCCGCTCGTCGCCGAGCCCGGGCGACGCCTGCTGCGCCACCTGATGCAGGAACCGTTCGGCGATCTCGCCGACCGAGCGGCCGCCGACCGTCGCGATGCCGGCGATCGACAGGAGATCCTCGACGAGTGCCCGGGCGTCCTTGCCGTCGGCGCCGGCCAGCGCACCGACGAGGCCCGAGCGCTGGGGCGCGCCGCTCGGCGCGCCGTCGAGGATCGCGTCGAGTGGCTGGCCCCGTTCGAGCCCGCGCCGCAGCCGCCGCTGCCAAAGGGCAGGCAGGCCGACCGCGTCGAGAAATCGTGCTGTCAGCCCCGCGTCGCCCATCGAGATCCGGAGCGGCGGCGCGCCGGCGGCGGTGGCGGCCTCGAGGACGAGGGTGAGGATTTCGGCATCGGCGGCGGCGATGTCGCTCCGCCCGAAGCTTTCGAGGCCGGCCTGCAGGAACTCGCCGCTGCGGGCGTGCCGCACGCGGAACACCGGGCCGAAATAGCTGTAGGCCGCGGGCCGGCCGGCCTCGAGCGAGGCGAGATAGAGACGGCAGGCGGGAATCGTGAATTCGGGCCTGAGGCAGAGCTCGGCGCCCGCGGCGTCGCTCGTCAGGTAGAGGCGGCTGCGCATGTCCTCGCCGCCGAGGTCGAGGAAGGTCGCGGCGTCCTGAAGCACCGGCGGCTCGATGCGGCCGTAGCCCGCATCGATGAAATGGCCGAGCAGCGCCGCCTGGATGCGGTCGGTGCCGAGGCCACTCGCCGGTGGCGGCGTCTGTGCGACGATGTTCAAGAGCGGTCCCGCGTCTTCTTTGCTACGGCGCCGTTCTAGCAAAGCGCCGCGGCGGGCGCGACCGCAATCACGGGCAAGGGTGAACACCGTCGTGGCGCCGGGCGATTGCCGTGAGCCATCGCGCGACTGCCGGGATCCTGGTCGGTCGCCGCGCATGTCGCGCTTCTGTATCGGCGCCGCTGGCGCTCGCAACTGCCGCGTCACCGGAGCCCACTAGTCCGGCGTCGACCCTGACATGGGATGCCGATCGGCGAGGTGCGGATCCTCGGCGCTTCGATGCGCCGGGGCCGAGCGGATCGCCGCGGATCTAGGATCGCCCGCCCATGCCGGTGCTGTTCAGCATCAGCTGGCTCAGGGCGGCCTGCATCTGCTCCGGCGTCTGCGAAAAAATCGACAGCCAGCTCTTGAGAATGGAGTCGGGGGAGAACCGCTCCATCTCGGCCAGCATCTTCGCTTCGACCTCGGCCATGAGCTTCGCCTGCAACGGCTGAACGTCCGGCAGGCCGAAGAATTGCCGCGCCTCGAGCGGCGTACACTCGATCTCGATCTTGCATTTCATGGTCTGGTCGCTCCGCCCCGGGGGACGATCCTGCACGACCGCCGCATCCGCGATAGGAGCAGATCCACCCCGTCCTGCCAAACGGGCGGCTTTGCTGCGTTGCGGGATGGCGGCTCCCAGCGTAGAGAATGGCTGGCTTTGATGTTGCATGCCGCCCGCGTCAGGCGGGGCGCGGCCCTGCAACGACCGCAATGCCGGCGCAGGATGCCGGCTTGCATTGATCGACAAGGACCAGAGATGACCCTGGCTCACCGTTCCGGCGGGACGCATGCGCGTCTCGGCGAAGTCACGGCGCGGATCGCCAAGCGCAGCTGCGACGCGCGACGGCGCTATCTCGACCGGATCGCCGCAGCAGCAGAAACCGCACCCCGCCGCCAGCGGCTCGGCTGCGCCAACCAGGCGCATGGATTCGCGGCCTGCGGCGTGAACGACAAGGCGATGCTGCGCGAGGGGCAGGGCGCCAGCCTCGCCATCGTCACCGCCTACAACGACATGCTCTCGGCCCACCAGCCCTACGAGACCTATCCGGAGATGATCCGCCGGGCGGCGCGGGCGGCGGGCGGCGTCGCGCAGGTGGCGGGCGGCGTGCCGGCCATGTGCGACGGCATCACGCAAGGTGAAGCCGGGATGGAGCTGTCGCTCTTCTCGCGCGAGGTGATCGCGCTCTCGACCGCCGTGGCGCTGTCGCACCAGACCTTCGACGCCGCCGTCTATCTCGGCATCTGCGACAAGATCGTGCCCGGCCTCGTCATCGGCGCGCTCGCCTTCGGCCACCTGCCGGCGGTGTTCATTCCGGCCGGGCCGATGACCTCCGGCCTGCCGAATGCCGAGAAGGCCAGGGTGCGCCAGCTCTTCGCGGAAGGGAAGGTCGGCCGCGATGCCCTGCTCGAAGCGGAAGCCTCCTCCTACCACGGGCCCGGCACCTGCACGTTCTACGGCACCGCCAATACCAACCAGATGATGATGGAGATCATGGGCCTGCACCTGCCGGGCGCCTCCTTCGTCAATCCCAACACGCCGATGCGCGATGCGCTGACGATGGAAGCCGCGCGGCGGGCCATGGCGATCACGGCGCTCGGCAACGACTATACGTCGCTCGGCCGCATGCTCGACGAACGGACCTTCGTCAACGCCATCGCCGGCCTGCATGCGACCGGCGGCTCGACCAACCATACCCTGCACATCGTCGCCATGGCGGCGGCGGCCGGCATCAAGCTGACCTGGGACGATTTCTCGGACCTCGCCGAGGTCGTGCCGCTGCTGACGCGCGTCTACCCGAACGGCCGAGCCGACGTGAACCATTTCCATGCCGCCGGCGGCATGAGCGTCGTCATCCGCGAGCTGCTCTCCGAGGGATTGCTGCACGAGGACGTCGAGACGGTCTTCGGCCACGGCCTCGCCGCCTATACGCGGGAGCCGGTGCTCGATAGCGCGGGCAGCCTCACCTGGCGAGACGGTCCCGAGGCGAGCGCAGATCAATCCGTGCTGCGCGGTGTCCAGGCTCCGTTCCATCCGACCGGCGGCCTGAAGGTGCTGCATGGCGACCTCGGCCGCGCCATCATCAAGACCTCGGCCATCGCCGAGGAGCGGCACGTCATCGAGGCGCCCGCGCGCGTCTTCCACTCCCAGGAGGCCCTGCATGCGGCCTTCCGGGCGGGCGAGCTTACCGGCGACATCGTGGCGGTCGTCCGCTTCCAGGGACCGAAGGCCAACGGCATGCCGGAACTGCACAAGCTGATGCCGCCGCTCGCCGTGCTGCAGGATCGCGGTCAAAGGATCGCGCTCGTCACCGATGGCCGCCTGTCCGGCGCCTCGGGCAAGGTTCCGGCGGCGATCCATGTCACGCCCGAGGCCGCCGAGGGCGGCGCCATCGCCAAGCTGCGCGACGGCGACCGCATCCGCGTCGATGCGATCGCCGGAACGATCGCGGTCATCGATGCGCCGGACTGGCGGCACCGGTCGAGCGCCACGGCGGATCTCGCGCCCCACCACGTCGGGATCGGGCGCGAGCTCTTCGCGCCGTTCCGGGCCGCCGTCGGTGCGGCCGACGAAGGCGCGACGATCTTCGCGCTCTGACGTCAATCCGGGATCAGCGCCATACGATCGACGTCGACGAGGCCCTTGTCGGTGATCTTGAGGTGCGGAATCACCGGCAGCGGCAGGAAGGCGACCTGCAGGAAAGGTTCCGGCAGGCCGACGCCGAGCGCCTTGGCGGCGGCCTTCAGTGGTCGCAGCGCCGCGCAGACCTCCTCATGCGAACGAAGGCTCATCAGCCCGGCCATGGGGAGCGCGATCTCGGCCCGGACCTCGCCGCCCTCCGCCACGACGAAGCCACCCTCGATCTCACTGACGCGATTGACCGCGACCGCCATGTCGGCGTCGTCGCCGCCTACCACCGTGATGTTATGGCTGTCGTGGCCCACCGATGACGCGATGGCGCCGCGCTTCATCCCGAAACCGTGCACGAAGGCGCGGCCGATGCCGCCCGTCTTGCCGTGCCGTTCGATCACCGCCACCTTGACGACATCCTGGCCGAGATCGATGCGGCGCTCGCCGCCGCGATAGGGCAGCGTCATCTGCAGCCGTTCGGTGATGATCCTGCCCGGGACGACGCCGATCACGGGGGTCGACGGCCAGGACCCCGGCGTGCGGAAATCCTCGGCCGTGACGCGTCGGGCCTTCAGGCTGCCGCGGCCGATAGGTTCCGGCGCAGTCCTTCCGTCGAACAGCGGCTCGCCGACGAGCCGGCCCGCCGAGAAGACGGCGGAGATACGGCAATCGTCGAGATCGTCGAGCACCACGAGGTCGGCCCGGTGGCCCGGCGCCACGAGGCCGCGGTCGAAGAACCCGAAGGCGCGCGCGGCCGACCAGGAGGCTGTCCGGTAGGCGGCGAGCGGCGAGGCGCCAAGTCGAATCGCCGTGCGGATCAGATAGTCGAGGTGGCCTTCGTCCTCGATGTCGAGCGGGTTGCGGTCGTCGGTGCAGAAGGCCAGGAAGGGGGAATGCCGTTCGGTCAGGATCGGCGCCAGGGCCGCTAGGTCCTTCGACACCGAACCCTCGCGGATCAGCACTGTCATACCCTTGCGCAGCTTTTCTAAAGCTTCCTCTGCGGTCGTCGCCTCGTGCTCGGTGCGGATGCCGGCCGCGATATAACCGTTGAGGTCGCGGCCGCGCAGCAAAGGTGCATGGCCGTCGATATGGCGCCTCGCGAAGGCGGCGAGCTTGCTCAGGACATCAGGATCCTTGGCCAAGACTCCAGGAAAATTCATGAATTCAGCCAAACCCAAGACCTTGGGATGGGTCAGGAAGGAGACGAGATCCTCGGCCGCGATGCGGGCGCCCGAGGTTTCGAGGTGGTCGGTGGACGGCACGCAGCTCGACAGCTGCACCCGGAGGTCCATCACGGATGCGTCGGCGGCGGCGAGCGCATAGTCGAAGGCCGCGGTGCCGAGCACGTTGGCCAGCTCGTGCGGGTCCCAGATCGCGGTCGTGACCCCGTGCGGTAGCACGCAGCGCTCGAATTCGCGCGGTGTGACGAGCGAGGACTCGACATGCAGATGGGTGTCGATGAAGCCGGGGACCACGACCTTGCCCCGGATGTCGATCTCCCGGACGCCCGTATAGCTGTCGAACGTGCCGACGATGCGGTCCGCGCAGACGGCGATGTCGGAGGCCACGAGGTCGCCGCCGACGAGGTCGAGGAAACGGCCGTTCTTGAGAACGAGGTCGGCCGGGGCCGAGCCGCGCCCCTGGTCGACGGCGCGGGCGATGGCGGCGGAATCGGTCATGCGGGCCTCCGAAATGGACCGTCACCATAGCGTCAATGCGGGTCGGCTCGCGACCGCGATGGCAAAGCCTATAGTCGCGGCATGGCAATCCGATTCCGAATCACACGATGACCCGCACTGTCGCTCTTCCGATGTATGATCCCGCACCCGACGCGCTCGATCGCTTCTGGTCCCTGCTGCGCGACGCCATGCGGCGGGAGGGCTTGGCAGAGGTACCGCGCGACCTCGCCTGGCCGGCGGATCTCGATACCCATTGGCGCGGCCCCGACCTGCTGCTCAGCCAGACCTGCGGCTATCCGTTCGCGAGCGCGCTAAAGAGCGAGGTTCAGCTCGTCGGCACGCCGCGCTACGCGGCGGAAGGGTGCGAAGGGGCGCGCTACAGCAGCCTCGTCGTGGTGCGGGCCGGCGACGAGGCGAAGATCCTCGCCGACCTGCGCGGACATCGCGCGGCGATCAACATGGTCGGCTCGCATTCGGGCTGGAACGCCTTGCGGGCCATGGTTGCGCCGCTGGCGCGGGCAGGGCGCTTCTTCGCCTCGGTGCAGGAGACCGGCAGCCATCACGGCTCGATGCGCGCCGTCGCGTCGGGCGAGGCGGATGTCGCAGCCATCGATTGCGTGACCTTCGCCCTGGCGCGGCGCAATCGTCCGGAGCTTATCGCGCCGTTGCGCATCCTCGCGCGGAGCGCCGCGGCGCCTGGCCTGCCCTTCATCACGTCGCGCTGCACGCCGCCCGAGGACCTCGCGCGGCTGCGCGCGGCCCTGACGAGCGCCTGCGCCGGGGGAAGCGCGCACGAGGTGCTGATCCGCGGCTTCGATGTGCTGGAGCCGCACGCCTACGACGAGATCCTGGCGGTCGAGGCCGAGGCGACGGTGCTCGGCTATCCGGTCCTGGCGTGAGGCGGCGGATCTTAGAGCCTATTCGAAAACCCACCACCCTCATGCTGAGGAGGTCCGTCAGGACCGTCTCGAAGCCCGGCTGACGTTTGCCGTCCTTCGACCCGACCGCTTCGCGGTCGGCTCAGGATGAGGAAATGGGTGTTGTCAAACAGGTACTTAGGTTTCATCCCGGAAGCCGCTTAGCGTCTATCCGGGATCCATGAACACGACACTTGCGGATCGGGGTGAGATTGTCGCCCCACGTCGGCCTCGGTGTCCTTGGATCCCGGGTTCGCGCGGCCCGGGATGACGGGCTTAACCCCTCGGCAGCACCCGCTTGCCGTCGAGGAGGTGCGGCAGCGCCTCGACCGCGCCCTCGCGCAAAACCTCGGGCAGGAGGTCGTTCGGCAGGTTCTGGTAGCTGACGGGCCGCAGGAAGCGGCGGATCGCCAGCGAGCCGACCGAGGTCGTGCGGCTGTCGGACGTCGCCGGGAAGGGGCCGCCGTGCACCATGGCATGGGCGACCTCGACGCCCGTCGGCCAGCCGTTGGCGAGGATGCGGCCGGCCTTGCGTTCCAGGACCGGCATCAGGCGGCGCGCCGTCGCGTGATCGCCGGCGTCGAGATGCAGCGTCGCGGTGAGCTGGCCTTCGAGCGTCTCCGTCACCGCAATCATTTCCTCGACGTCCTTGAACCGCACCGCGATCGACGACGAGCCGAAGACTTCCTGCCGCATCGCGTCGTTGCCGGCGAAGTCCCGGGCCTCCGCGACGAAGAGCGCGCCGGCACCGCGATTTGCGCCCTGGCCATCCTTGCCGCGCGTCACGCACCGCACCGCGCCGTTATCGAGCAGCGCCTTGACGCCCGTCTCGTAGGCTTTGTGGATGCCGGGGGTCAGCATCGGCGCCGGGTCATAGGCCTTGAGCGCCTCGCCGGCCGAGGCGAGGAACCTGTCGAAGCCTTTGCCGGCCACACCGAAGACGAGCCCCGGATTGGTGCAGAACTGGCCCGCGCCCATGGTCAGGGAGCCTATGAAATCGCGCCCGAGCTGCTCGGCGCGTGCCTCGAGTGCGGCCGGCAGCAGGTAGACCGGGTTGATGCTGCTCATCTCGGCATAGACCGGGATCGGCTCGGGCCGCGCCTGGGCGAGCTTCGAGAGCGCCAGGCCGCCCGAACGCGAGCCCGTGAAGCCCACGGCCTTGATATGTGGGTTCTTCACGAGCGCTGCGCCGGTCTCGGTCACGCCGAGCAGCAGCGAGAAGGTGCCCTCCGGCAGGCCGCAGGCCTCGACCGCGGCTTGGACGGCGCGGCCGACGAGCTCCCCCGTTCCCGGATGGGCCCGGTGGCCCTTGACGACGACGGGGCAGCCGGCGGCGAGCGCCGAGGCCGTGTCGCCGCCGGCGACCGAGAAGGCGAGCGGGAAGTTGCTGGCGCCGAAGACCGCGACCGGGCCGAGCGCGATCTGGCGCAAGCGCAGATCCGGGCGGGGCAGGGGCTTGCGGTCCGGCAGCGCGGGGTCGACGCGCAGGTCGAGATCGTCCCCGGCCCGCACGACGGCAGCGAAGAGCCTGAGCTGCCCCGCGGTGCGGGCGCGCTCGCCTTCGAGCCGCGCGCGCGGCAGGCCCGTCTCGGCCTGGGCCCGCTCGATCAGCGCATCGCCGATGTCGAGGATATTGGCCGCGATGGTCTCGAGGAAACGCGCGCGGTCCTCGCGGCTGGTCTCGCGATAGCTGTCGAATGCGGCAGCCGCCAGCGCACAGGCGCGTTCGACCTCGGCCTCGCCGGCGATGGCGAAGGCAGGATCGATCGCCTCTCCCGTGCCCGGGTTGGTGGCGCGGAAGGTGCGCCGGCCGCCGCGCTGGATTTGGGCGCCGATCTGGATGTCACCGGTGACGGACATGGTTTCCTCTTCGTCGGACGGCCGGCGGCGCCTCACGCCCCCGAGCGATTGATGGCCTGACATAAGCGTTCTTGCAGGCGGATGCGAGGCGCCGATCCCGCCGAAGCGGGACCGCCTCGCGCCGCGTTCCCTATTTCGAGGCCCGTCGCCCGAAGTCGGGCGCGGCCGTCTCCTGGCCCATGGCGACTATCGACTTGCGGATGGCGCGGGTGCGGGTGAAGAGATCGAAGAGGCCGTCGCCGTCGCCCCAGCGCACCATGCGCTGCAGCGCCGCCAGATCCTCGCTGAAGCGGCCGAGCATCTCCAGCACCGCATCCTTGTTGTTGAGGAAGACGTCGCGCCACATGGTCGGATCGGAGGCGGCGATGCGGGTGAAGTCGCGGAAGCCGCCGGCCGAGAATTTCATCACCTCGGATTCGGTCACCTCCTCGAGGTGGGCGGCCGTGCCGACGATATTGTAGGCGATGAGATGCGGCACGTGGCTGGTGATGGCGAGCACGAGGTCGTGGTGGTGCGCCGTCATCGTGTCGACCTTGGCCCCGAAGGAGAGCCACAGCCGCCGCACCTTGTCGACCGAGGCCTCGTCCGAGCGGGCGCAAGGCGTGAGGATGCACCAGCGGTTCTCGAACATCTCGGCGAAACCGGCGTCGGGACCGGAGAATTCCGTTCCCGCCACCGGATGGGCCGGCACGAAGAAGGTCCCCTCCGGCAGGTGCGGCAGGGTCGCCTCGACCACCGAACTCTTGACCGAGCCGACGTCGGAGAGCACCGCGCCGCGCTTGAGATGCGCCGCAGCCTCGGCCACCACCTCGCCGACGATGCCGACCGGCACGCAGAGCACCACATGGTCGGCATCGCGCACGGCATCGGCCACGGTTTCGGCCACCCGATCCGCCATGCCGAGTTCGTGGACGCGGGCACGGACCTGCGGCGACAGGTCGTAGGCCACGATCTCGCCGACGAGGCCGCCGCGCCGCGCCGCCCAGCAGATGGCCGAGCCGATGAGGCCGATGCCGATGACCGCGATCCGCTCGAAGACTTTCGCCTCAGTCATGCGCGCCGCCCATGAAGCGCGCGAGCGTCGCGACGACGAGCCGGTTGGCCTCCTCGGTCCCGACCGAGAGCCGCAGGCAGTCCGGCAGGCCATAGGCCTTGACGGCGCGCAGGATCAACCCGTGTCCGCTCAGGAAGGCGTCCGCCTCCTCGGCCGTGCGGCCGGCCTCCCGCGGAAAACGCAGCAGCAGGAAGTTGCCGACGCTCGGCACGACCTCGATGCCGAGCCTGCCGATCTCGGCCGCGAGCCAGGCGAGCCAGATGTCGTTATGGGCGATCGAAGCCTCGACATGGCCGATGTCTGCCATGGCCGCGATGCCGGCTTCGATCGCCGCCCCATTGGTGTTGAACGGTCCGCGGATGCGGTTGAGAGCGTCGGCCACCACCGGCGGCGCATAGCACCAGCCGATGCGCAAGAAAGCCAGGCCGTGGATCTTCGAGAAGGTCCGCGTCATCACCACGTTCTCGGCCGTAGCGGCGAGCTCCAGACCCGAGGAGTAGCCGTCGGCCCGCACATATTCCGCATAGGCCGCGTCGAGCACCAGGAGCACGTGAGGCGGCAGCGCGGCATGCAGGCGCTTGATTTCAGCGTAGGGGATGTAGGTGCCGGTCGGGTTGTTGGGATTCGCCAGGAACACGGCCCGGGTGCGCGGCGTCAGCTTCGCCAGGATCCGGTCGACGTCGGCCGTGAGGTTCACCTCGTCGGCGATCACGGGCGTGCCGCCGGCGGCCTGGATGGCGATCTTGTGGACCAGGAAGCCATGCGCCGTGACGATGCCCTCGTCCTGCGGACCGATGAACGCATAGGCGATGAGGCTCAGGAGATCGTCCGAGCCGCAGCCGCAGACGACGCGCTCCGGGTCGAGCCCGTAGCGACGGGCGATGGCCTCGCGCAGCCGCCGCGCCGAGCCGTCGGGGTAGAGGTCGAGCTTGGCGGCCGCGGCTTCGTACGCGGCTCTCGCCTTGGGCGAAGGGCCGAGCGGCGTCTCGTTGGAGGAGAGCTTGTAGGTCTTGACTCCCGGCGCTCCGGCGCTCTTGCCTGGAACGTAGAGGTCGATGTCGAGTACGCCGGGGCGGGGCGTCAGGCGGGACGGGATGGGCGCGGTCATGGGCGTAAAGCTTTAAGACTGGTGAGGAACGGGGGCGAAGTCGTAGCGGACCGCATGGCTGCCGATCTCGGTCACGCGCACGTCGTCGGAGGCGGCGCCGAGCGCCCGCGCGACGGTCTCGGTCGGCGCCGCGCCGGGGATCGCCACGAGCAGCGCGAGGCCCAAGCCGTCGGCGGTCTCCTCGAT
The DNA here is from genome assembly GCA_965277635.1 of Lichenihabitans sp. Lineage (GTDB taxonomy): Bacteria > Pseudomonadota > Alphaproteobacteria > Rhizobiales > Beijerinckiaceae > Lichenihabitans. The sequence continues at coordinate 5,326,271 of CBDIDE010000002.1, read as the reverse complement.
GATCTCGCCGCCGAGTGCCGCAATGGCCTGCGGCAGGGCAGGGCGCCAGCGGTCGGCCGAGACCGCATAGGCGACGACTTCGCGCGCCGGCGTCGCGACAGAAGGCTTCGCCAGCACGAACACCGCCATGCCGGCCGGATGGTCGGGCCGCTCGACGAAGGGAAGGCGCGCGATGATCTTGGGCGCCTCGGCCCGCATCAGCCCACGCCACCAGGGACCGGCGGTGGCGCCACCCTCGAGACGCACGAGGCCGAGGTCGCTTTCGGCCTCGGCGACGGCGCGGATCACCGCCTCCGGCCCTGCATGCGTGACGAGCGGCACGGTGAAGCCGAAATGGAAGCGCGCCACGTCGCGCATCGCGGCGTCGCCGGCCGCGATGTCGGCATGGACCGCATAGGTCGATTGCACATAGGTGAAGGTCGAGATGATGGTTCGCCAGATGCCCTCGACCGTGTCGAGCGGCAGCCGTCCCCGATGGCGCTCGGCGAGGCCGCGCATCATCGAGGCCTCGCGATCCGGCCGAAAGGCCGAGCCGCCGCCGGCGCGCGCCTTGGCGGCGATCACCCGATCGATGAGCGTGCCGCGCTCGATCAGCAGCGCATGCATCGCCGCGTCGATCCGGTCGATCTCGGTCCTTACTTCGCTGAGCGTTTCGGCAGGGGTCTGGGTCATTCTGCGGGTTTGTCGCGTCGCGATGGGACGATAGTCCCCTCTATTATCGGCCCCTTGTCTCCAAGGCAAAAGAATGCTGCCGACACGGTCGTGCGGGACGAAGGCGGATGTGACAGAACCATCGTCAATTCAAGCTCAGGGAGAACCCGATGCCGAACACCTACGCGCCGATCCGCTTCGCCGACAAGTTCGCGCTCTTCTCCGAGCAGTGGCAGCCGAAGGTCGTCGCGGAGATGAACGACTATCAGTTCAAGATCGTCCGTATCGAAGGCGATTTCGTGTGGCACCAGCATGCCGGTACCGACGAGACGTTCATCGTTCTCGACGGAGAGTTGCGCATCGATTTTCGCGACGGTGCAGTGACGTTGAAACCGGGCGAGATGTTCGTCGTCCCGAAGGGCATCGAGCACAAGCCCTTCGCCGAGCGCGAGGTCAAGCTGCTGCTGATCGAGCCGCGCGGCGTGCTCAACACCGGCGACGAGACGGGCGATCGCACCGCGCAGAACGACGTCTGGATCTGAGCGGTCGCGACGGCTCAGCGCCGCCGCACCGCGAGCCGCTGCAGCCCGTGGAAATGATAGCGGTCGGCATAGCGCGGCGTCTCGGCGAGCCTGAGGTCGGGCAGGCGCGCGAAGAGGACCGGCAGGGCGACCTGCAGCTCGAGCCGGGCCAGCGGCGCGCCGATGCAGAAATGGATGCCGCCGCCGAAGCTGACATGCGGGTTCGGTGCACGATTCGGCACTAGCCGGTCCGGGTCTATGAAGACCGTGGGATCGCGGTTGGCGGCGCCGATCAGCAGGCCGACGCGGTCGCCGAGCGCGAGGTCCATGCCGGCCATGCTCACCGGCTCCAGCGCATAGCGCGTGAACATGTGCAGCGGCGGATCGAAGCGCAGCAGCTCCTCGACGCTCGCCGCCGTCGCCGCGGGAGAACCGAAGAGCGCCGCCGGGTCATGGTCGCCGGCGAGGATCGCCGCGATCGCATTGCCGATGGCATGCACCGTCGCCTCATGACCGGCATTGAGCAGCAGGATGGCATTGGTCACGAGCTCGGCCTCGCCGAGGCGTTCGCCCGAGGCTTCGGCGGCGAGAAGCAGGCTCAGGATGTCCTCGCCGGGCGCACGGCGCCGCTCCGGAAGAAGATCGCGGATGAAGGTCTCGAAATCTAGCGTTGCGGTGACCGCCGAGTCCTCGACCGCCCGCGTCCGGCCGAACTGATACATGGCGACCATGCGATGCGACCAGGCGAGGAGCTGCGGCGCCATGGAAAGTTCGACGCCGAGCATCTCGGCGATGGTCGTCACCGGGATGGGCTCGGCGAAAGTCTCGAGCAGGTCGACCGTGTCACCCCCGAAGGCGTCGATCAACACATGCGCCAAAGCCTCGATCCGCGGCCGCAGCCGCTCGACGGTCCGCGACACGAAGGCCCTGTTGACCAGCGTGCGCAGCCGCGTGTGGTCCGGCGGCTCGCGCTCCAGCATCGAGCGGCCTTCGAAGGCATAGAAGGGAGCGAGATCCTCGGGCGACTCGGGCCAGCCGAGCGCCGCCTTGCTCTGGGCCGGGATGTCGCGGCCGAAACGCCGGTCGCGGAAGATCGCGTTGACCTCCGTATGGCCGGCACAGCACCAGTGCCCGTACTCCTCCCAGAAGAAGACCGGGCAGGCCTCGCGGATCGCCCGATAGGCCGGATAGGGGTCCTGGAAGAACGCGGGATCGCGCGGCAACAGGCTGACGCGGCGCGATCCGGCGTCGATGCGGAGCGAAGCCTGCAAGGCCATCGCCCTCCGCTTCAGGCCTTGGCCGGCTTGCTGCCGCCGAGCCGATGCCCGCTGATCTCGGCTCCGGCCTCGGGCGCGAAGCGCAGGTTCCAAACGGTCGACAACGCCGAGATCGCGGTGACGATCAGGAAGGCGGCCGAGAAGTCGCCGAGCGCCGGATGCAGGTGTGCGCGGAGCACCATCGAGCCCTGCAGCGCGATCGAGGCGACGCAGATGCCGACCGACAGCATGAGCTGCTGGAAGGTCGTGTAGAAGCTCGTCGCCGCGCTCATGCGCGAGGCCGGGATCTCGTCGAAGGCCACGGTATTGTAGGCCGTGAACTGGAACGACATGAAGAAGCCGCAGACCATCAGCACCGCGAAGATCACCGGGAAGGGCCAGCCCGGCCGGAAGGCGGCGCAGACCGCATAGCCGGCGCTCGACACGATGCCGTTGGCGATGAGGCTCGTGCGGAAGCCGAAGCGGCGCAGAAGCTTCGGCGCGACGCCCTTCATGCACATCGAGCCGACCGCGGTGGCGATGACGACCATGCCGCTCTGCGCCGCGCTCAGGCCGAAGTCGAGCTGCATCATCAGGGGCAGCAGGAAGGGCTGGGCGCCCTGCGTGATGCGGGTCAGCGCGCCTGCCGTCACCGACAGGCCGAAGCTCGGCAGCCGCATCAGCGACAGGTCGAGGATGGCGTCGCGTGTCCGCCTCGCATGGCGCAAGTAGAGCCAGCCGAAGAGAGCGCCGGTGCCGAGGAGCCCGAACACCAGCGGCGCGAGGCCGGGGTGACTGGTCATCTCGAAGCCGAAGAACAGGCAGCTCAGCGCCGCGCCCGACAGCGCCATGCCGAGGAAGTCGAAACGCTCGCGCTTCTCGCCCCGCACCTCGTCGATGAACAGCGTCACCAGCACGATGCCGAGCACGGCGATCGGCAGGTTGATGTAGAAGACCCAGCGCCAGTCGAGATAGGTGACGATGAAGCCGCCGACGGGGGGCCCCACGATCGGGCCGATCATGGCCGGCACCAGCAGCCAGGACATGGCCGAGACCATGTTGCGTCGCTCGACGCTGCGTAGCAGCACCAGCCGACCGACCGGCATCATCATGGCGCCGCCGAGGCCCTGGAAGGCGCGGGCGGCGACGAAGAGCGGCAGGGTCGGCGCCTGGGCGCAGAGGATCGAGCCGAGACCGAAGACCACGATGGCTAAGCGGAACACCGTCTTCGAGCCGAAGCGGTCGGCCACTTTCCCGCTCGCTGGGATGAAGATGGCGAGGCTCAGCAGATAGGACGTGAGCGCCACGCTCATGTTGGGGGCGGTGACCCCGAAGTCGCGCGCCATGGTGGGCAGGGCCGTCGCCAGGATGGTGGCGTCGAGCTGTTCCATGAACATCGCGCTGGCGATGATGAGCGCTATGGTACGGAAATTGGGCGCACGCTTGTCCGGCGCGCTGCCCGGGGTGGGGGCATCCGACATGGTCGGCAGAGGTCTTTGTCGCGCACTGGTCCCTGGTGCGGTCAGGGCGGAGGGAAGCTCGGGCCGGGATCAAGCCAGAGAATGGTTGAACGTTTTATAGTCGCGAAGCCTGACGATTCGAAGTGCAAAGTGCCCATGGCGGCCATGCGTCGATGATGCCTCCATATCGTTAGAATCTTAATGTTTCGCGCGGCGGCTCCGAGGCCCGAGTCCGCCCGATCGATTGCCGGAGAACCCAGGCCACGTTAGCATCCGGGCAAGAGGGTCGGAGCCTCATCCGGGAGTCTGGCCCATTCAAACCGGACGGGGCGAGGAAACACATGGCACGTCTTGCGAAATCGGTCCTGCCGCGGGCGCTTCTCTTCGGCGCGACCATGGTGCTCGCCGCCCTCGCGGCCGGCGGTGCCCGGGCCGAGACCGTCTCGGTCGCCTGCGGCGCAGTGGGGCTCGAGTTCGAGACCTGCAAGGCGGTCGCCGACATATGGGCCAAGAAGACCGACAACGAGGTCAAGCTGGTCTCGACGCCCAATTCGACCACCGAACGGCTGGCGCTCTACCAGCAGCTCCTCGCCGCCGGCTCCCCCGACGTCGACGTGTTCGAGATCGACGTCATCTGGCCCGGCATCCTCGGCTCCTACTTCATCGACCTCAAGCCCTATACGAAAGGCGCCGAGAAGGACCACTTCCCTGTCGTCATCGACAACGACACGCGCGACGGCAAGCTCATCGCCATGCCCATGTATACGGATGCGGGCATGCTGTTCTACCGCAAGGACCTGCTCGACAAATACGGCGAGAAGCCGCCGGAGACCTGGGCCGAGCTCGCCGCTACCGCCAAGAAGATCGAGGATGGCGAGCGCGCCGCGGGCAAGTCCGGCATGCAGGGCTTCGTGTTCCAGGCCAAGGCCTACGAGGGCCTCACCTGCAACGCGATCGAATGGGTGGCGAGCCATGGCGGGGGCACCATCGTCGACAAGACCGGCAAGGTGACCATCGACAATCCGCAGGCCGCCAAGGCGCTCGACGATGCGGCGAGCTGGATCAAGACCATCGCGCCCGAAGGCGTCCTGAACTATGCCGAGGAGGAGACGCGCGGCGTGTTCCAATCCGGCAACGCCGTCTTCATGCGCAACTGGCCCTATGCCTGGCCGCTGTCGCAGAACGCCGACAGCCCGGTCAAGGGCAAGGTCGGCGTGATGCCGCTACCCGAGGGCCAGGGGGAGGGCGCTCGCCATGCCTCGGCGCTCGGCGGATGGCAGCTCGCCGTGTCGAAATTCTCCAAGCACCAGGATCTCGCCGGCGACCTCGTCGCCTTCATGACCTCGACCGAGGCGCAGAAGTACCGCGCCATCAAGGGCGGCTACCAGCCCACGATTCCGGCCCTCTACCAGGACAAGGAAGTGCTCGACGCCAATCCCTTCTTCAAGGCCTTCTTCGACAGCGTCAACACCGCGGTGGCCCGGCCCTCGACCCCGACCGGCGGCAAGTACAACCAGGTCAGCAACGAATTCTGGAACGCCACCTACGACGTGCTCACCGGCAAAGCTTCGGGCAAGGATGCGGTCGCGGCACTCGCGGCCAGGCTCAACCGCATGAGCCGCGGCGGCAAATGGTGAGCCGCCTTTCCTTCTCCCGCTCGCGGGAGAAGGTGGCGCGTAGCGCCGGATGAGGGCAACCGAGGTCTCCGGGCTCCCCTCATCCGACCCTCTCGGCGGCTCCGCCGCTGCGTGAGGGCCACCTTCTCCCGTTCCACGGGAGAAGGGAGCACCGAGAAATCGAGGGTCTCACCATGTCCTCCTCGTCGCCCACCGTTCCCCTAGCCGCAACGGTCGACAGGCGCGCCGTTCCCCTGAGCCTCAGCCGCGTCCGCTCGGCCTGGCTCTTCGTCACGCCGATGCTGATCGTGATGGTGCTCGTCGCCGGCTGGCCGCTGGCGCGCACGCTGTGGTTCTCCCTGACCGACGCGGACCTCAAGGACCTCGGCGCGGCCAAGTTCATCGGCCTCGACAATTATTTCGGGCCCTACAGTGTCACGACCGATCCGGACTGGTGGCGCGCAGTCTGGAATACCATGCGCTTCGCCCTGGTCTCGGTGGCGATCGAGACCGTCCTCGGCACGGTCGTGGCGCTGGTGCTCGACGCCGACTTCCCCGGCCGCTCGATCGTGCGCGCCGCCGTGCTCGTGCCTTGGGCCATCCCGACCATCGTCTCGGCCAAGATGTGGGCCTGGATGATGAACGACCAGTTCGGCGTGCTGAACCGCGTGCTCATCGCGCTGCGCGTGATCGACCACCCGCTGGCCTGGACCGCCAATCCGTCGCTCGCCATGCCCTCGGTGATCATGGTCGACGTGTGGAAGACGACGCCCTTCATGGCGCTCTTGATCCTCGCGGCGCTGCAGATGCTGCCGAAAGATTGCTACGAGGCGGCGCGGGTCGACGGCGTCCATCCGCTCAGGGTGTTCTTCAAGGTCACCTTGCCGTTGATCCGCCCGGCCCTGATGGTGGCCGTGATCTTCCGCCTGCTCGACGCGCTGCGCATCTTCGATCTCATCTACGTGCTGACCTCGTCCAGCAAGGACACGATGAGCATGTCGGTCTATGCGCGCCAGCAGCTCGTCGACTTCCAGCAGGTGGGCCTGGGCTCGGCCGCCTCGACGCTGCTGTTCCTGATGGTGGCGCTTTGCACCGCGCTCTACATCACGCTCGGCCGCGTCAGCTTCGACGGAGACGCCCGATGACCAAGGCTTTGCAGCGCTCCGGCCTCTATGCGCTCGCCGCCGTCATCACCGTCTATTCGGTCTTTCCGTTCTACTATGCCATCGTCTCGTCGACGAAGACCGGGTCGGCCCTGTTCAGCGCCGATCTCATGCCGCGCCTAAATCTGGGTAACTACCTTGCCGTGCTCAGTCAGGGCGTCTTTCTGCGCAATATCCTGAATTCCGTCGTGGTGGCGGTCGCGGTCGTCGCCGTCTCGCTCTTCATCGGCTTGACCGCGAGCTACGCGCTGGGGCGTGTCAGGTTCCGCGGGCGCAAACTGCTGCTGCTGTCGATCCTCGGCATCTCCATGTTCCCGCAGGTGGCGGTGCTCTCGGGCCTGTTCGAGCTCATCCGGGCGCTCGGCCTCTACGATTCGCTGCCCGGCCTCATGCTGACCTATCTGATCTTCACGCTGCCCTTCACGGTCTGGGTGCTGACGACCTTCATGCGCGACCTGCCGAAGGAGCTCGAGGAGGCGGCCATCATGGACGGCGCCGGCCCGTGGACCATCGTCGCCAGGGTCTTCATGCCGCTGCTCTGGCCGGCGCTGGTGACGACGGGGCTGCTCGCCTTCATCGGCGCCTGGAACGAGTTCCTCTACGCCTTGACCTTCACGCTGAGCCCCGAGAAGCGCACCGTGCCGGTCGCCATCGCGCTGCTCAGCGGCGCGAGCCAATTCGAGCTGCCCTGGGGGCCGATCATGGCGGCCTCGGTGATCGTCACCATCCCGGTGGTGGGGCTGGTGCTGGTCTTCCAGCGCCGCATCGTCTCGGGCCTCACCGCCGGCGCGGTGAAGGGCTGAGTTCGTTCGAGGAGAGAAGACATGGCCGACGTCAGGCTGCGCGGCGTCAGCAAGAGCTTCGGCCCCGTGCAGGTGATCAATGCGGTCGACCTCGACATCGAGGAGGGCGAGTTCTGCGTCTTCGTCGGGCCCTCGGGCTGCGGCAAGTCCACCCTGCTGCGCATGGTGGCGGGGCTCGAGGACGTCTCGTCAGGCACGCTCGCCATCGGCGGACGCGACGTGACGCGGCTGCCGCCCTCGGCGCGGGGCGTCGCCATGGTGTTCCAGTCCTACGCGCTCTACCCGCACATGACGGTCTACGACAACATGGCCTTCGGCCTGGCCAGGACCGACCGGAACGATATCGACGCCCGCGTCCGCAAGGCCGCCGAGATCCTGCATCTCGGATCGCTGCTCGGCCGGCTGCCCAAGGCGCTCTCGGGCGGCCAGCGCCAGCGGGTGGCGATCGGCCGGGCCATCGTGCGCAAGCCTGGCCTGTTCCTGTTCGACGAGCCGCTGTCGAACCTCGATGCGGCGCTGCGGGTCGAGACCCGCATCGAGATCGCCAAGCTCCATGCGAGCCTCGGCACGAGCATGATCTACGTCACCCACGACCAGGTCGAGGCCATGACGTTGGCCGACAGAATCGTGCTTCTCAACAGCGGCGAGGCGATGGCGCGCGAGGGCAGCGTCGCCCAGGCCGGCCGGCCGCTCGACCTCTACCATCGTCCGGCCAACCTCTTCGTCGCGGGCTTCATCGGCTCGCCCACGATGAACATCCTGAAGGGCGTGGTCGCCGCCGCCTCGGGCGAGCGGGCCGAGGTGGCGTTCCGCGACGGCGCGCACGCCATGGCGCTGGTCGATGCCGGCACCGCCGAGATCGGCGACAGGGTCTCGCTCGGGATCAGACCCGAGCACGCGTCGCTCGGTGCAGCCTCGGATGGCGCCATCGCCTGCACCGCGAGCCATGTCGAGCATCTGGGCGATGCCTCCTACATCTATCTCGAAAGCCCGGCGGTCGACGGCTTGCTCACGGTGCGGCAGGAGGGCGACACGCCGGCGCGACCCGGCGAGACGTTCGGGGTGGCGCTGCCGCCCCAGCATTGCCATCTCTTCGATGCCGCGGGCCGTGCTTTTCCGCGCCGCCTCGTCGCCGGCACCGAGGCCCGGCCGCATGCGGCCACCGGAAATGAGAATCTGCCGGGTCGATCGCAAAGCAATTGACCTCCGGCGTCGTCGTTGCGAGGAGCGGCGCGGCAATACAGGCGGCCACGACGTCCCCAGGTCTGGGTTTCTTGTCGCCGTCCGCGGCGCTTCTTCTCGGGTCGGCAAAGGCCCGAAGCGGAGAGATTGGCTCGGATCGCTACGAGGTCGACGTCGAATCTTCGGGCGCCGCAAGATTGATCTGAATCAATCGTACAGCAGTCGCCGTTTACGCGATGGCAATGACCGAGCCATCCGTGCCGCTCCGAAGACAACACCGTGTCACTCGTGTGGCGCCGGCGCGGCGCTTACACCTCAGTCAAGTCTCGGCCGTGTTTAGCGCGGCCCCACGCCGTATGCCCCGACATAAACCATCTTACCACAGCCTTCGATTTTGTTGGAGATCATGCTTGACTCTTGAAAATTCACGTCACAAAATTAACTGAAATTTAATGTTCGACAATATTTCCTTAAATGAAATGTTAGGATATGTGTATCTTGAGTGTGCGGAACGATGTTTAGTTAATATTGCGAGTTGATCAGGTGGTGAGTACTGTATATTAGGTTATAATGTATGGATCCTGCCATATTGATTTTTTTTGGCAATATTTTGTCATGTGTAATTGTTCGTGCATGGTATATTCATACGAAACTGGATGGCGGGAGAGTTAAAGATGACAATAAAAGTGATAAACAATACTATTGGCGCAACACTTATCGACCCGACTACGAATTCTTCAACAGGTTATAGCACTATCCAGGACGCGGTGAATGCCGCTGTCGATGGTGATACAATCGAATTATCGAGCGGTACGGACAGTGAGAACGTCATAGTCAACAAGTCCGTTACGATCGAAGGCGCGAATGCTGGGACTGATCCGACTGCTGCGCGCGGTGCTGAGACCGTTCTGACAGGCCAATGGACACTGAGCAACCCCAAGCCCATCACCATCGACGGTGTCGAATTCCTCGATAATGGCGTTCAGACTAATAACGCCGGCAACAATTTCGTCTCTCTCACCGTATCGCAGGGATCGTCCGGAACCGGCGATCTCGTCGAGAACTCGATTTTCAATCGTACGCCGTCAAATGCCAGCGGTGGCATAAAATTCAAAGGGAGTAACAGCCAAGACACGCACCGGGCAATAGAAATAAGCAATGTAGCTACCGGAACCTCGGTGTCGATATCGGGCAACCTGTTTACGGGAGCAAATCCTTACCCTTATGCGGGGGATGATTGGCGTACGGGTGTCTACTCGAACGGCGGCGATGGGACGACGACGATCTCCGGAAATACTTTTCAGGACGTTCGATCCGCAATCAACGCCGATAATTTCTCGCCGCAGGTCAATATCAGTGGCAACAATTTCGAATCGGCCGGCACCGCCATCTCGGTCGGCGCGGGGTCTACTACAGCCAATATTTCGTCGATCACCAACAACGTGTTCGGTCGCACCGATGCGGATCTCAACGTCCAAAACCTGACGAGCCCGACCTCGTTCAACGCGGAAGCGACTGGCAACGTTGTGTCGTGCGGCCAGTCGTTTGGCATCGCTGCTGACCCGGCTGGCGGAACCTACGTCGGCGGTCCGGGTGCCACGGACATCGAAAACCATACGGGAGCCTCGACCTTTACCTTTTCTCCCGATTCCACCTTGCTGACCGTGGATCCCGCATCGGTCGGGCCAATTACGCTCGGCGACCTCACGAACGGTCAGTCGCTCGATCTCTTGAATCTGCCGTACGCCGCCGGGGCTTCGGCGCAGGTGTTGATGGGCGTTCTGACGGTGACGAGCGGCGGCCAACACGAGTCTTTCACGCTGACCAACCCCTCTTTTTCAAACTATTCGGTTGTACAGGACTCCACGACGGGCACGGAAGTCGACTTCTTCACCTCTCCGGCCATCACCGGCGCGACGGCGGGACAGACAACGGCGGCGGAAGCGCCAATCACGCCGTTTTCTGGCGTCACCGTCACCGATGGCAATGTCAATGCAACCGATACGCTGACGATCACGCTTGGTGGGGCTGGTGGCACGCTGACGGGGGCCGGGCTGACGCAGAACCCGGATGGCAGCTACACGCTGGCCTCCGATACGGCTGCCAGTGTCACGGCCGCGCTCGACGCGCTCAGCTTCACGCCGACGGCCGGGGCGCCCAACACGAGCTCGACCACGACCTTCACGCTGAGCGATGCGAGCAGCGCCGATAGCACGCCGACGACCGACGCCACCACGTCGGTGATCGACAGCGATCCGGCCGTGGCGCCGACCATCACCGGGACGGTGGCCAACCAGGCGACGGCTTCGGAGGCGGCGGTCAAGCCCTTCTCGGGGGTGACGATCGGTGACAATAATGGCAACAGCCCGACCGACAGTCTGACGATCACGCTTCGTGGGACCGGCGGTACGTTGACCGGGGCCGGGCTGACGCAAAATCCGGACGGTACTTATACGCTGGCCGCCGGTACGGCTGCCAATGTCACGGCTGCGCTCGACGCGCTCAGCTTCACGCCGACGGCCGGGGCGCCCAACACGAGTTCGGCCACGACCTTCACGCTGAGCGATGCGAGCAGCGCCGGAACGACGGCGACCAACACCGCCACGTCGGTGATCGAGAGCGACCCGGCCGTGGCGCCGACCATCACCGGGACGGTGGCCAACCAGGCGACGGCTTCGGAGGCGGCGGTCAAGCCCTTCTCGGGAGTGACGATCGGCGACCCCAACGGCAACAGCCCGACCGACAGTCTGACGATCACCCTCGGCGGGACCGGCGGCACGCTGACCGGGGCCGGGCTGACGCGGAATCCGGATGGCAGCTACACGCTGGCCTCCGGGACGGCTGCCGGTGTCACGGCTGCGCTCGACGCGCTCAGCTTCACGCCGACGGCCGGGGCACCCAATACGAGCTCCACCACGAGCTTCACGCTCAGCGACAAGAGCAGCGCCTTCGGTACGGCGACGACCAATACCACCACGTCGGTGGTCGACAGCGATCCGGCCGTGGCGCCGACCATCACCGGGGCGGTGGCCAACCAGGCGACGGCCTCGGAGGCGGCGGTCAAGCCCTTCTCCGGGGTGACGATCGCCGACGGCAACGGCAACGCGCCGACCGAGACGTTGACGATCACCCTCGGCGGGAGCGGCGGTACGCTGACCGGCAATGGGCTGACCAAGAATCCGGACGGCACCTACACGCTCACCGGCTCGGCCGGTACGGTGACGGCCAATCTCCATGCGCTCAGCTTCACGTCGACAGCTGGGGCGCCCAATACGAGCTCCACCACGAGCTTCACGCTCAGCGACAAGAGCAGCGCCGGAACGACGGCGACCAACGCCACCACCTCGGTGGTCGACAGCGATCCGGCCGTGGCGCCGACCATCACCGGGACGGTGGCCAACCAGGCGACGACCTCCGAGGGGGCGGTCAAGCCCTTCTCGGGAGTGACGATCGGCGACACCAATGGCAACAGCCCGACCGACACGGTGACCATCACGCTCGGCGGGACCGGCGGCACGTTGACGGGGGCCGGGCTGACGCAGAACCCGGATGGCAGCTACACGCTGGCCTCCGGGACGGCTGCCGGTGTCACGGCTGCGCTCGACGCGCTCAGCTTCACGCCGACGGCCGGGGCACCCAATACGAGCTCCACCACGACTTTTGCGCTGAGCGACGTGAGCAGCGCAAAGACGACGGCGAGCGACGGCACGACGTCGGTGATCGACAGCGATCCGGCCGCGCCGAGTGATGGAACCGGTCCGGGCGCGCCGACCAACAGCACGCCGACGCCTCCGTCGGTGGCCTTCGACCCGACGGTGACCTTCTCGGACTCGAATACCGCCACGCTCACGGGCACGGTGTCGGATGCGAGCGGGGTCAAGAACGTCGAGATTTTCGAGGGCACGAGCGACCTCGGCAGCGCCACCGTCGATCCGACAACCAACACCTGGGCCTTCACCTATCGATTCGCGCCGGGTTTCCACACCGGGCTCGCCGCGCTGGCCACCGGAAACGACAACGTCACGACCTCGGCGCCGAGTTCCTACGACCTCACCACCGGCGTGAAGGGCGAACCCTACGCGGCCTACCAGGACAACTACGATCCCGCGAGCGGCGCCTTCGAGGGCCAGACCTTCTTCACGCGCCACGGCGCGCTGGAGATGCAGACGCAATATTCGCCGACCCAGGACGGCGGCTATACGGTGCTGTCCAGCGGCGGCACCGCCTTCGCCAAGACGCCCTATTTCGCCGTCGTCGATACCTACGATGCCGGCGGACAGCCGGTCGAGGAGGACGTCTACTACAAGGACGGGCATCAGACCGTCTCCGGCCTCAAGCCCGGAGAGACGCTGTCGTCGATCTCCAATGACACCTTCTATTCGAAAGGCGGGAACAACACCTTCGTGTTCACCCCGCATTTCGGGGCCGACACGATCACCTCCTTCGTGCTCGGCGGGGCGCATCACGACACGATCAGCCTGCCCGACAGCGCGGCGAGCCGCCTCGGTTCCATCCTCGCCCATGCCACGACGGACGCCGCCGGCGACACGACCCTCCACCTCAATGGCAAGGACTCGATCACCATCCAGGGTGTCAGCGTCGCGGAACTGAAGCAACACAAGAACGACTTCACCTTCCACGCCTGAAGCCGGGCCTCGTTCCCGCGGCGTCGCGGAGAAAGCGCTCAGCAGTCGAGGTCCAGGCTGAAGTGCACGGTCGTCCCGCCCGCGGTCTTCCAGGATCGCGGGCGGACTCGTTCGGGAGATCCGACCGGCATGAGGCACGGATTGCCGCTGTCGACGCTCCGGGGTTTTGCGGAGTCGCCGATGGCCTGCGGGCTCGATTGATCCTCGCGGGCCGACCCTATATGCCAGGCCACGAAACCTGACAGAGACGGCCATCCTGGGAGGACCGCATGAGTTCCGATATCGCCACCTATCCGAGCCTGCGCGGCAGGACCGTGCTGATCACGGGCGGCGGCAGCGGCATCGGCGCCGCGATCACCCGCCGGTTCGCCGAGCAGGGTTCCAAGGTCGGCTTCATCGACATCGCCATGGAGCCGAGCGAGACGCTCGCGTCGGACCTGACGTCGGCCGGCCATGCCGTCCGCTTCGTGCACGCCGATCTCAAGGATATCGCGGCGCTGCGGCGCGGCGTCGCCGCGGTGCGCGAGACCTTCGGGCCGATCACCATCCTGATCAACAATGCGGCCCATGACGAGCGGCACCCGACGCCGGAGGTCACGCCCGAGTTCTTCGACGAGCGCATCGCCACCAATCTGCGCCACCAGTTCTTCGCCGCCCAGGCCGTGCTGCCCGACATGCAGGCGGCCGGCGGTGGCTCGATCGTGAATTTCGGTTCGGTGTCCTGGATGGTCGGGCAGGGCGGCATGGCGGTCTATACCGCCGCCAAATCGGCGGTGCTCGGCCTGACGCGCTCTTTGGCGCGCGACTACGGCCCGGACAATGTCCGCGTCAATGCCATCGCACCCGGCTGGATCATGACCGAGCGTCAGCTCACCAAATGGATGACGCCCGACGGCGAGAAGGAACTCATGGCGCGCCAGTGCCTGAAGCGGAGGCTGCAACCGGACGAGATCGCCCGCGCCACGCTGTTCTTCGCCTCCGACGAAGCGAGCGCCTGCACCAATCAGCACTACGTGGTCGACGGCGGCTGGGTGTGACGCTCGACGTGGACGTAAAGGAAGCCCGCTTCGTCGCGGTCGATTGGGGCACGACGCGCGTGCGCGCCAGCCTCGTCGGTCGGGACGGCGCCGTGCTCGATCGGATACAGTCGGATCTCGGGGTGCAGAGCGTGCCGGCGGGTGGCTTCCCCGAGGCGCTCGGCGTCGCCTGCGCGCCGTGGTTCGAGGCACGTTCCGACCTGCCCGTGCTGATGGCCGGCATGGTCGGGAGCCGCAACGGGTGGGTCGAGGCCCCCTATCTGCATTGTCCCTGCGGGCCGCACGAGGCGGCTCGCGCGCTGACGGCGATCCCCGGCCTGGGCCGCGAGGTGCTGCTCGTCCCCGGTGTCGACATCCGCGGGATCGACGGCGATTACGATGTCATGCGTGGGGAGGAGACCCAGGCCTTCGGCGCCGGCGAGGACGACGGCCTCCTCTGCCTGCCTGGCACGCACAGCAAGTGGGTCGAGATGCGCGGTGGCCGGGTCGTCCGCTTCGTCACCTTCATCACCGGCGAGCTCTATGCGGCCTTGTCGAATTCTTTCGTGGCACGGCTGGCGGAGGGGCCGGACGATGCCGCGGCGGGTGCCCTCGAGGCCGCGCGCGTGCAGCGGGCCGGCGGCGCGTTGACTCGCGCCCTGTTCCAGGCGCGAACGCGCGTGCTGGCGGGCGAGATGACGCCCCAGGCGGTCCGCCCGCTGCTGTCGCAGCTGCTGGTCGAGGCCGAGATCGACGGCGCTACGGCGCTTTTCGGCGGCATCAGCCGGGTGCGGCTCGTCGCCGGCGAGCCGCAGCTCGGCCTTTACCAGCACGCGCTCGGTACGCGCGGATGCGCGGTCGAGGCGATCGATCCGGCGACCGCGATGCTCGCCGGCCTCGATCGGATCATGGCGGCGAGGAGCGGGACGTGAACGGGCCGGACAATATGACGGTGGATCATTTCGAGGCGGCCTTCGCGGCCATGCCGATCGTCGCGATCCTGCGTGGGCTCGAACCCCGCGAGGCGGTCGCCGTGGGCGAAGCGCTGGTCGAGGCCGGCATCCGCATTCTCGAAGTGCCGCTGAACTCACCGCGGCCGCTCGACAGCATCGCGGCTCTGTCGAAGTCGCTCGGTGGCCGCGCCAGCCTCGGAGCCGGCACCGTGCTCGATCCCGAGGCCGTCGACGCCGTGGCCGAGGCCGGTGGCCGGATCATCGTGTCCCCCAACATGGACGCATCGGTGATCCGCCGCACCCGCGCGCGCGGGCTCGTCTCGCTGCCAGGCTGTCTGACGCCGACGGAGGCGTTCGCGGCGCTCCGAGCCGGAGCCCATGCGGTCAAGCTGTTTCCGGGGGAACTTGTCACTCCCAGTGTGGCCAAGGCCATGGCGGCCGTGCTGCCGCGCGGCACGCGGCTCATTGTCGTCGGCGGCGTTTCGGCCGACACGATCGGAGCGTGGCACGGCAGCGTCGTGCACGGTTTCGGCATCGGCTCCTCGCTGTTCAAGCCGGGCATGACAGCGGCGGAGGTCGGCGGAAACGCCCGCGCGCTGGTCGAGGCCGCACGCGACTTCGCCGCCGCGCCGCGCTGAGCGCCCCCGCCGGCATCGATGGCCGGACATCGGGCCTTTATCGAGAGGCCTTAACCCTGTGGTCACCGCGTCGCGTGAAACAGCCTCGCCGACGGCCCGATTTCATGTGGGCTTGAGCCGCTCGTCGCTACGATCCCGCTGATTGTCGACCGGGATGGGGTGGTGGGGCATGAATGGGGCCAAGGTCATCTGCGGTTGCGCCGTCTTCCTGGCGCTGACCGGCGAGGTCGCCGGGATGGCGCCGGAGCGGCGAGCCGCGCTGTGGACAAGCCTGACGATCGCCCTCGGCCGCGATCCATCTGCGTCGAAGCCATCTGCCGAGGGTGCTGAGCCTGCCATGGCGGCGGCCGTGCCGACGATCCCGAGGGCCGGTGGGCTCGACGCCGTGGTGATCCTGCCGGACCGGGACGGGCAGTTCCAGACGGCGGTCGAGATCGAGGGCCAGCGCCTCCCCGTCATGATCGATACGGGCGCGACCTATGTCTGTCTCACCTTCGAGGATGCCGACCGGCTCGGGATAAGGCCGTTGCCGGCCGATTTCAAATATGTCTCGAATACCGCCAACGGGCCGGTGGCCTATGCCAGGAGCGAGATCGCCGAGATCCGCCTCGACCAGATCGCGGTTCACCATGTCACGGCCTTCGTCGCGCCTCGCGGAGCGCTGTTCCGAACCCTTCTCGGCATGAACTTCCTGTCGAAGCTGCGCGGCTTCAAGGTCGAGGATGGACGGCTCGTGCTGCAGCTGTGAGCGCAGGGTCTTGAGCTCGGAGGGTTCGCGCGAAGGCTCGACAGGCGGTTGTCAATGCGGTTGGGCCGCGGCAGGCGCCGCGGCGGCGTTGCGCGCCGAGATGGCGCCGGCGGCGTCCTTGAGGAAGGTTGCCGAATCGCCGATCGTGACGGTCGGCTCGCAGCGCGGCTCGCAGGCATAGGTCTCCCGATCCGTGCCGCGCTGGACGGTCACCAGGGACTCGCTGGGCTCGACCCGCAGATCGGCGTCGATGAGGATATTGCCACCGTGGTCGAGCAGGATCAGATTGGTGTCGCCGAAGCCCTTGCCGGTCACCACCAGCATGCCGCTCGACCTCAGCATGGTCACGTCGGCGACGATCGGATTGCCGACGATGATGGTCTCCGTCTCCGGTGGATATTTGATCAGCTTGGCCTGATCCATCCGCACGGTCAGGATATCCTTGGCGGGCGCTGCCGTCGCCAGCAGCGAGAGCGCCGCAGCGAGCCACAGGACACGAGGCCCGGGCCTGCGGCGGCGTTGGACTGAACGGCAGGTCCGGCAAGACCGCATTTGGCGTCTTCCGCTGGTTGCGACGATGCACGGACCATGAACGAAAATGGTGAATGAACTCTGACCTCGGCCGCCGCCCGCCCGGAGCCCGGCTCGGCTGCCCTCGGGCGGGCTGTATCGGTCGCCCCGGAGGGAGCGACCGGATGAATTTCGGTCGTCGGCATGTCGTCTAAAATTAAGATCAAAATCGATATAGGCTTCAGCAGGTATTAACCGTCGTCATCTTCTTCTTGGCCGAAGTCTTTTCAGCGTACCGAATTAACGGCTTCGCAAGCCGAGCCGCCTAGGCTTTCGATCATTCCAGCCGCGGGACTGAGCGGTTCCGCCCGGGATTGCTGGAGCAAGGAGCATCTCATGGCCATTCTGAAGCGTTTTGTTACGAACGAATCCGGGGCGACCGCGATCGAATACGGGCTGATCGCCGGTCTTATCGCCGTCGTCATTATCACTGCCGTGACGGCTCTCGGCACGAAAGTCGGCAAACAGTTCAACACGATCGCCAACAGCCTTCAATAAGAACCGCGATCCGACGGCGCGAGCTTCGCGGCTCGCGCCCGATCCGTATGGCTCCGACGCATGATCGGAGCCTTTCGCGTATCTGGAATCTGGCCGCGGGGCGCTTGCCCCAGCCTTATCACCACTCGAGGGAACCGATGCTGCAACTGGCGACGCTGGTGTTGTTTCCGGCCCTCATGGCTTATGCGGCCAGTTCGGATCTCATCACCATGACGATCTCGAACCGCATCTCCATCGCTCTTCTTTTCGGATTCGTGGCACTCGGCCTGGCCGGTGGCCTGTCGTGGCAGGTGATCGTCGTCGACCATCTGGCCTGCGGTGCGGCCGTCCTGGCGCTGACCTTCGCGCTGTTCGCCTTCGGTTGGATCGGCGGCGGCGATGCCAAGCTGGCTGCGACGACCGCCGTCTGGCTCGGCTGGTCCAACCTCTTCGACTACGGCCTCGCCGCGTCCTTTCTCGGTGCTGTGCTCACCTTCGGTATCATCTATTTCCGCAAGTTCGCGCTGCCGCAGGCGTTGGAGGGGCGGGATTGGCTGGCGCGGCTGCACGCCGCCGGCAACGGCGTTCCCTACGGCATCGCTCTCGCGGCGGCGGGGCTCGCGATCTATCCCGACACGGCCCTGTGGAGCGCCGCGATTCTGCGCTGAGCGCGAGCGCGCGAGGTCGCCTCGGCGTTTGGATAGATCTTCTTAACCATACTTTGACCTTTGCCTGATTGAGTCCCTGGCCGAAGCCCGCTCGCCTCGCGACGCCGGAAAGCCTGGGGTCCATGAAGAAGTCTCGCATCATCGTGCTGTTTCTGGCCGTGGCGGCTGCCGGGGGCGCCTTCATCGTGGCGACCAACCAGAGCCCGCCACCCGCCCCGCTTCCCGTCGCCGCGCCCCCGCCCCAGGTGTCGACCACGGACGTCCTGGTCGCGGCGAAGGATCTGCCGCCCGGAACGCTGTTGACCGACGCCGAGCTCCAGTGGCAGCCGTGGCCCAAGGATGCGGTGCCGGCCGGGACGATCAGCAAGACGGAGGGCCCCAAGGTCATCGAAAGCCTCAAGGGGTCGATCGTCCGGACCGGCATGATCGCAGGCGAGCCGATCCGCCGCGAAAAGCTGGTCAAGGGACAGGGCTTCATGTCGGCGATCCTTCCCTCCGGCATGCGTGCGGTCGCCATCAACATCGACAGCCAGGGGGCCACGAGCGCCGGCGGCTTCATCCTCCCAGGCGACAGGGTCGACGTGATTCGCACCTCGCGCGACGCCGGTGCCGGCGCGTCGTCCGACAATTACGTCAGCGAGACGCTGCTGCAGAACGTCAAGGTGCTGGCCGTCGGACCCAACATCCAGGAGAAGAACGGCCAGGCGGTCGTCGTGGGCTCCAACGCCACGCTCGAGCTCGACCCGGCCCAGGCCGAAACCGTGGTGCTGGCGCAGCGGACGGGACAGCTCTCGCTGACCTTGCGCTCGCTTCTCGATGCCCGCAAAGGGGCCGAGGGTGACCTCCGCGCGAAGACCATGACGGTCGTTCGCTACGGCGCCGCCAGCGAGGGAGCATCGCGATGACCTCGCACCCCCTCACATCAGGTCGGCGATGGCGGGCGCTTTCGGCCGTCGCGGCCGTCGCGGCGCTCGTCGGCGGCCCGGCCGCGGTGATGGCGCAGACACCCGTGCTGACGCCCGATCTTCCCGATGTCGCCTCTCAGCCTGCTACATCCTCGATCGCGGTGACCGCAGCCCATCCGAACCGCAAGCTGACGGTCTCGGCCGGCAAGTCGATCATCGTCGATCTGCCCTCGGATGCGTCCGAGGTCTTCGTCGGCAATCCCGCCGTGGCCAATGCCATCGTGCGCTCCGCCCGCCGCCTCTACGTCATGGCGGTCGGCAACGGCCAGACGACGATCTTCGCGCTCGACAAGCAGGGCCGCCAGATTGCCACCCTCGAACTGGTCATCAGCGGACGCGACCTCACGGCGCTGAAGGCGCTGCTGGATACGGCGATCCCCAGCAACGACATCAAGGTCAGCGGCATCTCGGATTCCGTGATCCTCACCGGCACCGTGGCCTCCGCCTCCGACGCTCAGAAGGCTGAGGATATCGCCAATGCCTATGTCGGGTACACTCAGCTCAGCGGCGGAAATGCCAGTTCATCAGGCGGGAGCGGCAGCAGCGGCTTTACGAGCAGCATCAACTTCGGCAGCACCTCCGTCGTCAATGGCAAGTTGATCAACAGCTTGACGATCCGCGGGCAGGACCAGGTGACCCTCAAGGTCACTGTCGTCGAGATCCAGCGTTCGATCATCAAGCAGCTCGGCATCAATCTAAATGGCGCCTGGGGAACCGCCGGCGGCGGATTGAGCGGATCGGCCACCAGCACTCAAAATCCCACGGTCAACAGTGTCTTCAGTGCGCCAGGGACAACCGCGGGCGGCTTGACGGCGGCGCTCGACTACGTCGGGCAGAAGAATTCTCTGTCGTCGTCGATCCAGGCCTACGAGCGCAACGGCGTCGCGCATATGCTGGCGGAGCCGAACGTCACGGCGATCTCGGGCGAGACCGCGAAGTTCTTCGCCGGCGGAACACTTCCCGTCGCGGCATCGAGCTCGATCGATCCGACCACCGGCCGCTGCACGCTCACCTATCAGCAGCAGAACTATGGCGTGGAGCTGGATTTCACGCCGACGGTCCTGTCGGAAGGGCGCATTTCCTTGCACCTGAACACCGTCGTCACCGAGCCGGACAGCACGAGCGCGCTGCCGCTCGGGTGCGTGAACGAAGTCGGTTTCCGAACGCGCAGCAACACGACGACGCTGGAGCTGCCCTCGGGCGGCTCGATCGTCTCGGCCGGCCTGATCCAGAAGTCGAGCCAGCAGGCCATTGCCGGAACCCCTGGCCTGATGAACCTGCCGATCCTTGGCGCGCTGTTCCGTTCGCGCGACTACCAGCGTTCGGAATCCGAGCTGATGATCATCGTCACGCCCTATCTCGTGAAGGCGCTGCGGCCGGACCAGGTCAGCAAGCCGGACGACGGCTTCACCGATGCGACGGACCCGCAATCCTGGCTGCTCGGACGGGTGAACAAGATCTATTCGACGGCCGACAATCCGGAATTGATTCACAATTATCGCGGGCGCGTCGGCTTCATCGCCGATTGATCGCTCCGCCTCGAGCCCTGCTGGATTTGACCATGCGCATCTTTCTCCATGACGGGCCGACCCGGGCCGTCGTCGTCCTGCTCCTTGGTCTCGCGCCGGGGCTCGCCGGCTGCTCCCATGTCGACCGGGCGGTCGCCACCTCGCCGGTGCCGGAGGACTTTCACCTTCGCCACCCCGTCGTGCTGACCGATGCGCGCCAGACGCTCGACATCTTCCTTGTCGGGGCCAGCGCACGGCTCGACTATCGGCAACAGGAAGACGTCGAGGCTTTCGCGGCCGACTATCGGCTCAACGGCCGAGGCCGGATCCGCGCGATGGTGCCGCGCGGCGCCGTCGACCCGCAGGCCGCCGAGGCGACGCTCGGTGCCATTAGGCGGGCGCTCGCGTCTGCCTCCGTGAAAGGCGAGATCGAGGTCGGGACCTACCGCGCCGGCGACCCGGCTCTGGCGGCGCCGGTGCGCCTCAGCTTCGTCAAGCTCCAGGCGAAGCTCGCCTCGCGCTGCGGCGAATGGCCGGAGGATCTCGCCTCCGCCAGCAACGTCGATGGCTGGGAGAACCGCAGCTATTACAATCTCGGCTGCGCCACCCAGCAGACCCTCGCGGCGCAGATGGACGATCCGCGCGATCTGGTGCGGCCCCGCGCCGTGGACCCGAGCGATGTACAGATGCGTACGCGGGCCATCGGCGACATCCGGGGTAGCCCGGGTGCACTCCAGGCCACCGACCCGAGCACGACCTGGGGCGCCGGGCGGCCCATCTTCAACAACGGGGGCCCTTGATGACGATCGCCGGCGGCGAGGCGACACATGCCGACCAGGGCGAGCATATCGCGCCGGTACCGCGCATCTCCATCCAGGCCTTCTGCGAAACGCCGGAGATCGCCCAGATCGTCGGCGACGCGATCGCGGACCGGCGCATGAGCCGCGCCCACGTCAAGACCAACATGGGCGGTGCGACGGCTGCGGTCGAGGCGTATCGCAATGCGCCGACCCCCAATGTCGTGATCATCGAGATGACGGGCGAGCGTGGCGAACTCCTTCACCATCTCGAGACGCTGGCCGAATGCTGCGATGCGGGCACGCGCGTCGTCGTCATCGGGCGGGTCAACGACATTGTGCTCTATCGCGAGCTCATGCGTCGCGGCGTCAGCGAATATCTGGTGACGCCGTTCACGGCCATCGATTTCGTCCGCTCCCTGTCGCACCTCTATTCGAGCAGCCAGGCCGGCCCGGTGGGGCGGCTGATCGCGGTGACGGGCGCCAAGGGCGGCGTCGGTGCCTCGACGATCGCCCATAATGTCGCCTGGGCGATGTCGCGGACGCTCGACCTGCCGACCGTCATCGTCGACCTCGACCTGCCCTTCGGCACGGCGGGGCTCGACTTCAACCAGGATCCGCCGCAAGGCATCGCCGAAGCCGTCTTCGCGCCGGACCGGCTCGATTCGAACCTCGTCGACCGGCTGCTCTCGAAATGCTCGGAGAAACTGTCGATCCTGGCTGCGCCGGCGACGCTCGACCGCCCTTACGACTTTGCCGAAACCGCCTTCGACGGTCTCTTCGACATCCTGCGCAGCACGGTGCCCTGCGTGGTGCTCGACGTTCCCCACGGCTGGGCCGCCTGGAGCCG
The DNA here is from genome assembly GCA_965277635.1 of Lichenihabitans sp. GTDB lineage: Bacteria > Pseudomonadota > Alphaproteobacteria > Rhizobiales > Beijerinckiaceae > Lichenihabitans. The sequence goes on along the minus strand of CBDIDE010000002.1, from coordinate 5,303,783 downwards.
ACGGGCGCTGATCGGTGCCGACGAGGTCGTCGTCGTCGCGGCGCCCGACCTCGCCAACCTGCGCAACACCAAAACCATGCTCGACGTGCTGCGGGCCACGCGGCCGAACGACACCAGGCCGAAGCTGGTGCTGAACGGTGTCGGCGTGGTGAAGCGGCCCGAGATCTCGGTGGGGGATTTCGCCAAGGCCGTCGATCTCGCGCCGGCGGCGGTCATTCCGTTCGACGCCAAGCTGTTCGGCACGGCCGCCAACAACGGTCAGATGGTGAGCGAGGTGGAGGCGGACGGCAAGACGGCCGGGACGCTGCTCGAACTGGCGCAGGCCCTTACGGGACGGGGCGACTCGCGCAAGGCCAAGCGCAGCCTGTTCGAGCCGTTTCTCGCCCGGTTGAACGGGAAGAAGGCATCATGAGCATCATGGCGCGAGCGATGTGTTCCGGCGCCGCGGCGAGCCGCGGCCCGGCCCTCACCTCGCACGACCGACGGGTGGGTTGAGCATGTTCGGACGACGTTCCGTGCAGGCGCAGCCCACGGTCGCGCCGCTTCCTCCCGTTCCCCCCTCCTTCGACGGGCGCGCCGCACCGTCCCCGTCGGCCTTCGCGGTGCCGACCTTCACCGCCCCGCCGAATGTCCCCGTCGCCGAAATGCGGCGCTCGGACGAATATTACGTCACTAAGGGTACCATCTTCGGCGCGATGATCGAGGCGATCGATCTTTCGCAACTCGCCAAGCTCGATCCGGAAAGCGCCCGGGAAGAAATCCGCGACATCGTCAACGAGATCATCTCGATCAAGAATGTCGTGATGTCGATCGCCGAGCAGGAGGACCTGCTCGACGACATCTGCAACGACGTGCTGGGCTACGGACCGCTCGAACCGCTCCTGGCCCGCGACGACATCGCCGACATCATGGTCAACGGCGCGGCCAAGACGTACATCGAGGTCTCCGGCAAGATCCAGCTCACCAACGTCCGCTTCCGCGACAATGCGCAGCTGATGAACATCTGCCAGCGCATCGTCAGCCAGATCGGCCGCCGCGTCGACGAAGCCTCGCCGATCTGCGACGCGCGCCTGCTCGACGGCTCCCGCGTCAACGTCATCGCCCCGCCGATCGCGCTCGACGGGCCGGCGCTGACCATCCGCAAGTTCAAGAAGGACAAGCTGACCCTCGACCAGCTGGTGCGCTACGGGTCGATCTCGCCCGATGCCGCCGAGGTGCTCAAGGTCATCGGCCGGGTCCGCTGCAACGTGCTGATCTCGGGCGGCACCGGCTCGGGCAAGACGACGCTGCTCAACTGCCTGACCAACTATATCGACCACGACGAACGGGTGATCACCTGCGAGGACGCGGCCGAACTGCAGCTGCAGCAGCCCCACACGGTGCGGCTCGAAACCCGGCCGCCCAACCTCGAAGGCACGGGGGCGATCACCATGCGCGATCTCGTGCGCAACTGCCTGCGCATGCGCCCCGAGCGCATCATCGTGGGCGAGGTGCGCGGCCCGGAGGCCTTCGACCTGCTGCAGGCGATGAACACCGGCCACGACGGCTCGATGGGCACGCTCCACGCCAACTCGCCCCGCGAGGCCCTGAGCCGTCTCGAATCGATGATCACCATGGGTGGATTCTCGCTGCCGTCGCGCACCATCCGCGAGATGATCGTCACTTCGGTCGACGTGGTCATCCAGGCGACGCGCCTGCGCGACGGCTCGCGCCGCATCACCCACGTCACCGAGGTGATGGGCCTCGAAGGCGACGTGATCATCACGCAGGACCTGGTCCTCTACGACATCCTCGGGGAGGACGCCCAGGGCAAGCTCAAGGGGCGCCATCGGTCGACCGGCATCGGCCAGCCGCGCTTCTGGGAGCGGGCGCGCTATTACGGCGAGGAGGAGCGGCTCGCGGCGGCGCTCGACCGGGCGGAAGTCAAAGACGGGGTGCGGCTGTGAGGCGGCAGGGATGAGGCCGAAATGTCCTGACGAACCGGGGGCGGAGATGCGGCGATGACGATGCTGATGGTCTACGGGCTCTTCATCATGGCGGCGGGGGCCGTGCTCTTCGCGTTCATGCCTTACCTGTCGGGGGACATCAAGGCGGAGAAGCGCAAGGCCGCCCTCGAAACGCGGCCGGTGCGGCGGTCCGGCGGCGACAGGGTCGTGGTCGACGCCGCCGCCCGCCGCAAGCAGGTGGCCGACAGCCTGAAGGACGTCGAAAGGCGCGGCCGCACCAAGAAGCTGACACTCGAAAACAAGCTGGCCCGCGCCGGCCTCAAGATGACGAAGCGAGCCTACTACACGGTCTGCGGCAGTTCCGGCCTCGGCCTCGGCCTGTTGATCTACCTGCTCGAAGGCAGCCCCATCATGGCGGCGGCGGCATGTCTCGTCGCCGCCTTCGGCGTCCCGAGCTGGGTCGTAGGCTACCTCGGCAAGCGCCGCATGAACCAGTTCGTCGTCGAATTCCCTAATGCGGTGGACATCATCATCCGCGGCGTCAAGGCGGGCCTGCCGCTCAACGATTGCCTGCGCACGGTGGCGAGCGAATGTCCCGAGCCGCTCAAGACCGAGTTCCGCAGGGTGGTCGAGGCCATGTCGCTCGGGCTCTCGGTCACTGATTCGGTCGAGCGGATGAGCGAGAGCGTGCCGATCCCTGAGGCCAGCTTCTTCGCCATCGTGATCGGCATCCAGCAGAAGGCGGGGGGCAATCTCACCGAGGCTTTGACCAACCTGTCGCGCGTCATCCGCGAGCGCAAGAAGATGAAGGCCAAGGTGAAGGCCGTTTCCTCCGAGGCCAAGACCTCCGCCGCGATCATCGGCGCCCTGCCGTTCCTGGTCGCCTTCTTCGTCTACGTGACGACGCCCCATTACATGGAGGCGCTGTGGACCACCATGCCGGGCCGCATCGCCGTCGGCTGCTGCCTCGTGTGGATGAGCATCGGCGTCATGATCATGAAGAAGATGATCAATTTCGACATCTGATACGGCGGCGGCCCCGCCCGCCATGAGAGAGTCGTGCCGTCATGATAGAAGATCTGCTCCAGAAACTCGTCGACCAGCATTTCCTGCTCGGCCTGCTGATCGCGGTCGCGGCGGGGGCGACGGTGCTGACCATCGCGATTCCGCTGCTCGACACCGACATGCTCGGGCAGCGAATGAAGACCATGGCGACCGAGCGCGAGCGCATCAGGGCGCGGGAGCGCGAGAAGCTGGCCAAAGGCGGCAGGGGGAGCCTGCGGCCCGAGGCGAAGGCTTTCATGTCGAAGATCGTGGAGAGCTTCAGCGCCTCGAAATGGCTGGGAACCGACAAGGCCAAGCTCCAGCTCGCCATGGCCGGCCACCGCGGCCCCCAGGCGGAGGTCGCCTTCCTGTTCTTCCGGCTCGTGGCACCCATCTGCTTCCTGGCCGCGACCTTCTTTTATCTGTTCTTCGTCGCCGACTTCGGACTGAGCCTGATGCTGAGGCTCGGCATCACCATCGGGGCGGCCTATCTGGGCATCAAGGCGCCGGAGATCTTCCTCTCGAACACGATCTCGAAGCGTCAGCAATCGGTGAAGAGGGCCTTTCCGGACACGCTCGACCTCCTGCTGATCTGCGTCGAATCGGGCATGTCGCTCGAACATGCGGCCCGCAAGGTGGCGCAGGAAATCGGTCCGCAGTCGATCCCGATGGCCGAGGAACTGACGTTGGTGACGGCGGAACTGTCCTATCTGTCGGACCGCCGTCAAGCTTTCGAGAATTTCGCGCTGCGGACCGGCGTCGAGAGCGTCCGGGCGCTGGTGACCGTGCTGATCCAGGCGGAACGCTACGGCACGCCGCTCGGTTCGGCGCTGCGCGTCCTCTCCCAGGAAAGCCGCGATGCGCGCATGATGGAGGCCGAGAAGAAGGCGGCCTCGCTTCCGCCCAAGCTGACCGTGCCGATGATCGTCTTCTTCCTGCCGGTGCTCTTCGTGATCATCGCCACGCCGGCCGCCATCCAGGTCATCAACGGCGTGAAGTAGGGTGGCGTCAGCCCGGCAGCGGATGCGTCATGTCCTCCGGCCGCACCCAGGCGTCGAAATCCTCGCCCTTGAGACCGAGTTCGAGCGCGGCGTCGCGCAGGCTCTTGTTTTCGCGATGCGCCAAGAGCGCGATCTTGGCGGATTTCTCGTAGCCGATGTGGGGGTTCAGGGCCGTCACCAGCATCAGCGACTGTTCGAGGTTGTGGCGGATGCGGCTCATGTTGGGCTCGATCCCCTGCGCGCAGAATCTGTCGAAGGCGGAGACGCCGTTCGCCATGAGCTCGACGGATTCGAGGATGTTGTGCAGCATCACCGGCTTGAACACGTTGAGCTGAAAGTTGCCCTGCGATCCGGCGAAGGCCACCGCGTGATCGTTGCCGAAGACCTGCACCGCCACCATGGTCAGCGCCTCGCACTGGGTCGGGTTGATCTTGCCCGGCATGATCGAGGACCCAGGCTCGTTCTCGGGTATGGTGAGCTCGGCTAGCCCGGCGCGCGGCCCGCTGGCGTGCCAGCGCACGTCGTTGGCGATCTTCATCAGCGCCCCCGCGAGCACCCTTAGCGCGCCCGAGGTACCGACGAGCGCGTCATGAGCCGAGAGAGCCGCAAACTTGTTCGGCGCCGAGACGAAAGGCTTGCCGGTCTCCTTCGCGATCTCCTCGGCCGCCACCTCGCCGAAGCGTGGATGGGTGTTGATGCCGGTGCCGACCGCGGTGCCGCCGAGGGCCAGCGCGTAGACCGGCTCGAGCGAGCGGCGGATGCCTTCGAGCGCTTCGTCGAGCTGCGCGACCCAGCCTGAGATCACCTGGCCGAGGGTGACCGGCGTCGCATCCTGGAGATGCGTACGCCCCACCATGATGACGTCCGCGTAGGCATCGGCCTTTGCGGCGAAGGTGTCGCGCAGCGCCGTGACGACGGGGAAGAGCGTGCCTTCGACCTCCTCGACGACCGCGATATGCATGACGGTCGGGAACGTGTCGTTCGAGGACTGGCCGCGGTTGACATCGTCGTTCGGGTTGATCGGTTTCTTCGAGCCGAGTTCGCCGCCGGCGTTCATGATCGCGAGGTTGGCGATCACCTCGTTGGCGTTCATGTTGCTTTGGGTGCCGGAACCGGTCTGAAACACCACCAGCGGGAACTCGCCGTCCCATTTCCCGTCGATCACCTCCTGGGCGGCGGCGGCGATCATCGCGACGTTCTCGGGCGGCAATTGTCCGAGCTTGCCGTTGGCGAGCGCCGCGCATTTCTTGAGGATCCCCAGGGCGCGGATCACCGGTCGACCCCACTGGAACCGCTCGACCCCGATGGGGAAGAAGGTCAGCGAGCGCTGCGTCTGGGCGCCCCACAGGTGATCGGCGGGCACCACGACGTCGCCGAGCGAGTCCCGCTCGATCCGGATCTTGTCGGGGGCATTGCTGGACGGCGGCATCGGCGAACCTTTTCGGCAGATGGGATGGCCTGTGCTTTAGCCCTGATCGGGCGTCCGATCCAGCTACCGTGCCGCCGCCATCGGCGCCTGCGGTTCCGCGTCGGCGTGGCAACAACACGATATCTGTTCGAAAGCTCTTGACGGGAGGCCGATGGCCTGTTGCTCTCCGGCCATCGGTATGAAAGCATTCCGATAATGAATTTTTTAATTTTTTCTCGCGGTGCCGCGCCGCGGCTCGCACAATTCATCGTAGTGGTTCTCGTCCTCGCCTGCGGTCCGCACCGCGCCTGGGCCGAGAACCGTTTTGCCCTCGTCATCGGCAATAACCATTATCTCAACCTCGGCGCCGACCATCAGCTCCAGAAAGCGGTCAACGATGCCCAGGCCGTCGGCGATGCGCTCGAGCGGGACGGGTTCCGGGTGCTGCGCGGTTCGGACCTCAGCCGGTCGCAGATGGTGGACAAGCTTTATGAACTGAGCTCCCGGATTCAGCCCGGCGACACCGCCTTGTTCTATTTCGCCGGTCACGGCGTCGCGCTCGACGGCAGCAATTACCTGCTTCCCGCCGACGTGCCGGAGGCCGAGGCCGGGCAGGAGTCGCGGATCGCCAACCAGTCGCTGGCCGAATCGGACGTCATCGCGAGCCTGAAGGAGCGTGGTGCACGCGTTGCCATCCTCATGCTCGACGCCTGCCGGGACAATCCTTTCAAGCAGCCCGGAGTGCGCTCCGTTGGCATGGAGCGCGGCTTCGCGCGGGTGCCCGAGGCGAGCGGGGTGTTCTCGCTCTATTCCGCGGGCTTCGGGCAGTCGGCGCTCGATCGTCTCTCGGACAAGGACACGAACCCCAATTCGGTGTTCACGCGGGTGCTCCTGCCCTTGCTGACCAAGCCCGGCCTCAACCTCGACGACCTCGCCTATGACGTGCGCGAAAAGGTGGCGAGCCTCGCCGCCCAGACGCCGGACCACCACCACCAGATTCCGGCCGCCTACGACCAGATCGTCGGTGGCCGCGTCTATCTCGCATCGGCGTCCCCGGCTCCAGCGGCCGAGCCGGTTCCGACACCCGCGATCGATGCGACGGCGAGCGCGCCGCCGGCGCCCTCGGCACAAAGTTCACCCGTCCCGCCGCTCGCCGTGGCATCGCTCGAACCACCGTCGCGCGCCGCGCCGCCCCCGGGGCCGCCGGATCGCAAGGCCCTCGTCCACGCCACCGAGGCGGAGCTCGACCGGCTCGGATGCGACGCGGGTTCCCCGACCGACGAGTGGACCCTGCAGGCCCGCATGGCGCTGCTCAAGTTCGGCGAGCGGGCCAAGATGACGCTGAACGTCGACCAGCCCGACGGCAAGATCCTCGACATGCTCAAGGCGCAGATCGGCACCGTCTGTCCGCCGGTCGCCACGGCCCCTCCGAAGCGGGAGTCCCCACCCGTGGCGACGCGGCCGGCCCATCCGGCGCATAGGGCAGCCCAGCCGCGCCGTGAGCCGCCTCCCGACATCGCGACGCCCGCCTATCCGCCCCATCGCGCCGCGGCGCCACGACCGGCCGAACACCACTATGCCCAACGTCCCGCCGCTGCTCCGAGACCGGCGGCGGCGGCGCCGAGCTGCTTCATGTTCAACGGTCAACGCGTCTGCGAATGAGTCATACGGCCAGAGGAAGGGAACCATGAAAGCGACGATCCTCGCCGCGCTGGCGGTCTCCGCCATGATGCTTGGTGCGGCCGCGTCGGCGAGGGCCGATACGCCCTACAACAAGACCTTCACGGGGTCGGCCAACATGTGTTCGGTCCGTTACGGCACCTGTACCGGGGTCATACCGATCCATATCTTTCTGGCCAAGTCTGGCCGTCTCTATTCCTTCCTCCAGTCGGAAGGCGGCCAGGTATTTTCGCTCGGTCAATATATCCAGGTCGGCAATACGCAGCAGCGTTTTCTTGTCAGCGGCAATACGCTCGTGTTCGAGGAGACTTATCCGTTCAATGGCGCGCTCGTGACGCTTCACGGCTATTTGCGGGCGCAGGGCGGCCGATGCTCGGTGACCGGATCGGCGACCATGAACGGGCAGGCCGAGCCGATCACGTACCAAGGGTCATGCCAGGTCTACGACGGCAAGCAATGAGCGACGGTCCGGCAGAAGCACTCTATTGGCTGCCTGAGCCCGAGGCCGCCGCTGCCTCGACCAGCAGGTCCGGTGCGTCGGGCGAGATGTGGCGCCGGGCATGGAACACGGCGACCGCCGCGATCACGCCACCGATCTGCAGGGCGGAGCCGATGGCTTCGGCCGCGCTCGGCCAGCGGCTCTCGTAGATGAAGCCGTAGAGGAGACCGAAGGCGGTCTCGCCGACGATGAGCTGCGCCGCCAGCGCCAGCGGCAGCCGCCGCGATGCGACCACCCAGCACAGGGTCGCGAGCCAGGAGCCGCCGAGCCCCATGGCGAGGCACCAGAGCAGGAAGGACGTGCCCATCGGCGTCGCCAGCGGCGCGAGGCCTTCGGTGCGGAACGTCGTGAAAGGCAGCATGACGAGGCTGCCGAGCGCCGCCCCGATGCCCTGCAGGCCCGTCCAGCGCAGCGTTTCGGGCGGATGCGGCTCGTCCATGATCCGCTTGTTGATGACCGCATAGATGATCCAGGTGACCAGCGAGCCGAGCGCGCAGAGGGCGCCGAGCACGACGTCGTGGCGGTCGCCCCGCGGGGCACCGTAGACGGCCGCGAGGTTGACCGTCAGCACGCCCGACAGGATCAGCACGAGCGGCACGGCCAGCGTTGCCCAGGGGACGCGGTGATGGCTGCGGTTGGTGACCAGCGCCATGACGATCGGCGTCGTGCCGATGATCAGCGGCGGGATGGTGACGCCGGCGAGATCCACGGCAAAGAACACGAAGGCCACGTAGGCGGTGTAGCCGAAGCCACCGAGCAGCAGCCCGGTCACGACTTGGCGATGCGTGGTCGGTCCCGGTCGGAACCGGGGCGAGATCATGAGCAGCAGCGACGCGAGGCCGAAGATGCCGTAGCGCACGACCGTCAGGTCCCAGCCTGAAAAGGGCCTGACCGCGAGCGGCGCGATGAATGTCAGGCCCCACAACGCACCCGTGGTGAGGCCGGCGAGGACGCCGATGAGCATGTGGTCTGCCGAGGAGAAGAATGCCGGACGAACGGCGGCCGGCGTCTTATAGACGAGGTTCGGGCTTGGGTCAGCCCTGGCCGGGTGGTACTTTCTCGCGACGCAGGAAAACCGGCCTTGCAACTCAGCTCTGACGAAACCGAAATGGCAAAGGGCGGACGGGGGCCGGCGGTCGCCTTCGCCATGGACATCCTCCAGCGCTTCGGCGAGGCGGTCGGGGCGCCGCGCCTCATCGATATCAGCCGGGCCCATGTCGACGGCTGCCTTCACCATGGCGAGGTCAGCCTGGATTTCGTCGAGCGTCTCGTCGCGGACGGCGGCAAGGTCGGCGTGCCGACGACGCTCAACGTCGGCTCGATGGACCTGCTTCATCCCGAACTGATCCGGTCGGAAACCTCGCTTCGCGCGGCCGGCCGCCGGCTGATGGAGGCGCATCTGGCGCTCGGCTGCGAGCCGAGCTTCACCTGCGCGCCCTATCAGACGCGGTTCCGGCCGAGCTTCGGCGAGCAGATCGCCTGGGGCGAGTCGAATGCCATCGTTTTCGCCAATTCGGTCATCGGGGCGCGGACCAACCGCTACGGCGACTTCATCGACCTCTGCTGCGCCATGACGGGCCGAGCCCCGGCCTTCGGCCTGCATCTCGACGCGAACCGCAGGGGCGAGGTGCTGTTCCGCCTGCATGGTCTTCCAGCCGCGACGGAAGCCACCGACGCGCTCTATGTCGCGGTGGGTCATGTCGTCGGGACACGCGCCGACGGCCGTGTCCCGGTCATCGAGGGCCTGCCGGCGCCCGCGTCGGAGGATCCGCTGAAGGCGCTCGGCGCGGTCGCGGCCTCCTCGGGCTCGGTCGCTCTGTTCCATGCGGTCGGCATCACGCCCGAGGCGGCGACGCGCCGCGACGCTCTCGGCGGGTCGGACACGCCCGGCGAGACGATCGATCTCACGCTGGCGGACCTCAGGCGGGCGCTCGCCAGCCTGTCGACCGCCGCCGAGGGCGCGCCGATCGTCGCCGTGAGCCTCGGCACGCCGCATTTCTCGCTCGGCGAGTTCGAGGCCCTCGCGGCGCTGCTGCCCGGCTTCCGCGCCAGGCCGGGCGTCGACGTCTACGTGAACACGGGCCGGGAGACCTACGCGGCCCTCGCCGACAGCGGCCGGCTGGCGGAGCTCGAGGAGGCTGGCCTGACGATCGTCACCGACACCTGCACCTATGTGACGTCGATCCTGCGCAGGCTCGACGGCGTGGTGATGACGAACTCGGGGAAGTGGGCGCATTACGCCCCCGGCAATATCGGGGTCGAGGTCGCCTTCGGGTCGCTGCGGGACTGCATGGTCTCGGCTGCGGAAGGGCGCGTCGTGCGCCAGCTGCTGTGAGCGCCATCGCCGCACTGAGCCTGACCGAGGGTGAGGCCAGCGGCCTGATCGTCGTCTGGTCGACACCGCTGAGCTTCTGGGGTGGGCTCGACGCGGCGAGCGGCCGCATCGTCGACCGGTCGCATCCCGCCTGCGGCGAAATCGTAAGTGGCGCGGTCCTCGCCATGCCTTCGGGGCGTGGGTCGAGCTCGTCGAGCTCCGTGCTGGCCGAGGCCATCCGCCGCGGCACCGCGCCCGCCGCGATCATCCTGGCCGCGCCCGATCCGATCATCGCGGTGGGCTCGATCGTTGCGCTGAAGCTCTATGGCAGGACCTGTCCGGTCGTGGTCTGCGCGCCGCCAGATTTCGCCCGCCTGGTCGCAGGCCGGCATGTGCGGGTCACGGCCCAGGGACGCGCCGCCGAGATCGTTCAGTTGAGCGACGGATAAGCCGCCCCGAAGCGCGCGGTGCGTGAAGCCTCAGCCCGTTGTCAGTCCGCCCCGTCGGGACGACACCTCGGCCAGAGCCGACCAGTCCTTGTCGCCGTCGCCCGCCGCCATGGCCTCGAGAAGGTTGTCGCGGATGGCGCTGGCGCTGGCCAGCGGCACGTTCTTCGCCTCCGCCGCCTGCAGGGCGAGACGCACGTCCTTGAGGCCCAGCCTGAGCTTGAACCCCGCGGGCTCGTAGCGGGCCTCAGCGATCGAGCCGCCATAGCCCTTGTAAACCTGGCTCGCAAACAGCGTGCTGGTGAGGATGTCGAGGAGGTCGGATGGCGCAACCCCGTAGGCGCGGCCGAGCGCGGCGGCTTCGCCCATCGCTTCGATGGCGCAGGCGATCATCAGATTGCCGGCGAGCTTGGCTGCATTGGCTCGCTGCGGCTCGGCGCCGAGCCGCCAGGTCTTCTGCCCCATGACGTCTAAGAGCGGCTGCAGGCGGTCGATGGCGGCTTCGTCGCCCGCCGCCAGGATGTTCAGCTTGCCGGCCTCCGCCGCATCCGGCCGGCCGAAGACGGGCGCCGCCACATAGGCCATGCCGGCCTGGCGATGCCGCGCCGCGAGATCTTCGGCGAGGGAGACCGAGATGGTCGACATGCTTGCGTGAACGAGGCCGCGCGGCGCCTTGTCGAGCGCGCCCGAGTCGATGACGACGCCACGCAGGGCATCGTCGTCCGCCAGCATGGTGATCACGGCATCGCCAGCAAAGGCTTCGCCGGGCGAGGCCACCCGTGTCGCGCCTGCCGCTTCGAGGGCCTGCGCCGCGGCCGGCGACCGGTTCCAGACTTTCAGCCGATGGCCGGCCCCGATGAGCTTGCGAGCCATGGCGGCGCCCATGTTGCCGAGGCCGATGAAGCCGACGTCCATGATGGTCTCCCCTCCGGCCGATGCACCGGACGGAACCTCAAACGTTCGAGCCCTGCAGAAGATCGGCCGCAGCCTCGCGCTCCGCACGGCGCGGCCGGCCGGGCTTGCCGACGAGGCGGTGCAGGCGTCTCGTCACCGGCCTCTCGAACAGGCGGTACAGCAGCACCGCGGAGACGAGCGAGCCCGCGAGCAGGAACACCGCGTAGGCGATCGCCGGCAGGCCGTGGGGATCGATGACGCGCGAGAGAAGCGCGAAAGCCGCGATGAAAAAGGCAGAATGGACCAGATAGAGCGAATAGGAGGCGTCGCCGAGGCGCACCATCAGCCGCATCGGCAGGCTCGTCGCCGCGACCTCGAGACCGAGCGCCGCCGCCACCACGGCCGCGGCCGGCAGGCCCCAGGCCAGGCCGCGCAGCGAGGACAGCGAATCGATATAGGGCACGTAGATCACCACGGCCGCCACCGCGCCGGCAACGAGGAGGAGGCTGAAGCGGGCGGGGACGCGCCGCCCGGCGAGCGTGAAGACCGCGATCAGCATGCCGAAGACGAATTCGAGCGAGAGCGTGTTCGACCAATAGGCCAGGGGCCAGGGCAGGGTCGCGAGGCTTCCGGCCGCCACGAGCAGGATCAGCGCGGCGGACACCAAAGGCACGGCGACGGCGCGCCGGACTCCCAAGGCCGCCGCGAAGCAGAGATAGAAGAACATCTCGTAGTTGAGCGTCCAGCCGAGCGAATAGGTCGGGAAGATTGCCCCATCCTCGGGCCGCGCCGCGGGTATGAAAAGGTAGGAGGCGAGGATATGCGCGGGCGAGGCTGCCGGATGGCCGGGCAGGCGCGCGAGCACGAGGGCGATGAGGGCGAAGACCGTCGTGAAGGCCCAGTAGAGCGGCGCGATCCTGGCGATCCGCTTGAGCATGAAGTTGAGCCTCGCCCCCGCCTCGCCGAACAGCGGTGCCGAGGCGTAGACCATGATGAAGCCCGAGATGACGAAGAAGAGGTCGACCCCGAAGGCGCCGACCGTCAGATCGGGAAAAGGATCGCCCAGCCCGCGATGCCTGAGTTCGCCCTGGATGTGGAACACCACGACGACGAGCGCCGCCAGGGCCCGCAGAACCTGGAGTTGGGGAATGGGGCGCATGGCCGTCCGCCTTCCTGCGCCATCGATTCGCGCCGGACGTGCATAACGGAGCAGGCCGGACGTTGAAACCCGCCCGACCCAAAATCGCCGCGACGCGGCGACAGCGTTTCGCTGCTCCAGGTGCCTCAGGCCGTGCTGCCGGCGTCGACCGTCATGACCGTGCCGGTGATGTTGCGGCCGCCATCTCCCATGAGGAACTCGACCATGCGGGCGACGTCGTCGGGCTCCGCCAGGCGCTTCATCGCGCTGCGACCGGCGATCTTGTCGCGGCTCTTGGGGTCGAGACCCGCCGTCAGTTCAGTGTCGATGAAGCCGGGCGCCACCGCATTGACCGTGATGCCGAGGCCGCCGACCTCGCGCGCCAGCGAGCGCGTGAAACCGACCAGCGAGGCCTTGCTGGCGGCATAGACCGAGAGCGCGTTGAAGCCGGTCGAGGCGATGATCGAGGACATGTTGACGATGCGCCCTTCGCCGTCGGCCATCATCCCGCGCACGATATATTTGGTCAGCACGATGGGCGAGAGCGTGTTGAGGCGCACCAACCGCTCGATGTCGCTGTTGTGCATCATGGCCAGCAGGCCTTCGGTGCCGATGCCGGCGTTGTTGACGAGACCAAATGGCGAGCCGTGGCGCTTGCGCAAGTCGCGCGTGAAGGCCGGGATGGCCTCGATATCGGCGAGGTCGAAGGGCGAGAACGCGATCGGGCCTCGGGCGTTCGCCTTGGCTGCGCGAATCGCGGCACCGAGCGCTTCGCCCTCCGTCCGGGCGACGGCGGTGACCGAATAGCCCGCCTCCGATAACCGGCTCGCGATGGCGAGGCCGAGGCCGCGGCTCGCGCCGGTGACGAGGACGTTACGCATGGGCGCGCGCCAGCTTGCCGGCCGCCGTGACGTCGAGCCGATCGATGAAGCGGACGAGGACGGGGACCTTGTGCTGGGGCAACTCCGCCCGGCACAGCGCGAGGATCTCGCCCTTGATCGCCGCCGCGGCCGGATCGGCGGGCGCCGGCGCCCCATCGGCGAGGACGACGTCGGCCACCACGATCGCGCCAGTGATCGGGTTCGCGCGCGGCTTGACGAGCGACATGCGCACCCGATCGTGCCGGTTGATGACCGCCTCGACCTCTTCTGGATGCACCTTGAGCCCGCCGACATTGATGATGCCGCTGCGCCGACCGACGAAATAGCACCTGTCGCCGCGCTGCTCGACCATGTCGTCGGTATCGACCCATCCGGCGGCATCGAGCAGGGTCGGTCCGGCGCCGTTCACATAACCGCTGGCGGTGCGTGTCGAGCGGATGCGCAACGAGCCGTCTTCGATCTTCATCTCGACGTCGCCGCGCCGGTCGAGGTAGCCAGCCGGGAAGCCCTCCCGCTCGTCGTCCACCTCGAAGCCGACGCCGGCCTCCGTCGACGCATAGGCGTGGCCGATGCGGGCGCGCGGGTAGGTCCGCCGTAGCGCGTCGAGGATCGCCTGATCGGCGATCTCACCCGACAGGCGCACGTAGTCGGGGTCGATCAGGGTCGCCTCGGGACTCATCAGCACTCGCCGCCAGTGCGAGGGCGTGCCGGTCTGGTGGGTGACGCCGTGCAAAGCGAGCCGGCGCAAGTGATCGACCGGCGCCTCGCCCGGGCAGGACAGAACCAGCGAGCCACGGCCGAGAATCGCCCGCAGGAAGATCTGCAGGCCGCCGTAGCGGCGGATGTCGTAGAACGTGCCCCACACCGGAGCCTTGGCTCCGCCCTTGGGCGCGATGGCGCCGGTAAGGCCCTCGCGAGAATGGATGACCATCTTGGGAACGCCGGTCGTCCCCGAGGTCAACAGCACCCATTCGGTGTCGCGCGCGTCGTTCGGAGACGAGGACATGGCGCGGATCGGCAAGGCGATCGAGGCGACGTGGGCGGCGCCGCGCCCGGCGAAGGTCGCCGGGTCGCGGTCCGTGACGACGGCATCGATCGTGGCCGAGGCGACGATCGCGCCGAGATGGTCGGGCTTGAGGTCGGGCGGACACACGACGATGCGCCGGGCCAGCCCGTCGAGCTCGATCAGGGCGAGCCCGGCCATGAGCTGGTCGTCGGTCGCGACGAGGACATTGCGGTCGGCGAGGCCGGCGAGGCTGCCGCCAAGGCCGGTGCCCCCGGCGATCTCGCCGAGCGGAACGCTGCGCCCGCCGCCGTGGATGGCGAGGCCGATAAGGGCCCCGCCGTCAGCTAGCGAGCGCCGCAGGGGTGTCATGGGGCGCAGCGCTCTCGTAAAAGCCGACGAAATCACCGAGGGTGACGGGAAAATAGACATCCTCCGAGGCGGTGAACGGGTCGAAGCCGAGCGCGTCCTCGAGGCGTGTCACCAGGATCGCGAAACACAGCGAATCCAGTCCCGAATCCAGCAGCACCAGGTCGTCGGTCAGCGGCTTCAGCACTTTGTTCTGCTCGGCAGCGACTCTCTCGATTTCGGTTACAACTGTTAACCTCATCGACATATCTCTCATCCTCTCGCCTATGTTTGTTTGTGTTTATTATAGGATCGAGGCGTAAACAAAGTCGCTCATACTAATGGTGGACGATGACGTGTGAGAGTTCGCCGCCGAGGGTCCGGCGCCGACAGATCGGCGAAGACGACATCGACGGCGTCGTGGCCCTGCTGAAGCGTGGCTTCCCTGAGCGCTCGGCGGACTATTGGCGCAAAGGGCTTGCCAGGCAGCGGGAACGCGCGCTCCCGCCCGGCGTCCCCCGTTACGGCTACATGATCGCGAGCGACGGGCGTCCTGTGGGGGTCATCCTGCTCTTGTCCTGCGTCATCGACGGCAATGCACGGGTGAACCTGTCGAGCTGGTACGTCGATCCCGAATATCGCATGCACGCCTCGATGCTGGTCTCCTTCGCCCTGAAGCGGCAGGACGTCACCTATCTGAACACATCTCCGGCGCGCCACACTTGGGCGACCATCGAGGCTCAGGGATTTCGCCGCTACACGTCGGGCCAGTTCATCGGCCTCCCGGCGCTGCGGCGCAGTCGGGGCCGGGCGATCGTGCATCGGCTCGATCCCGACCTGGTCGACGATCCGCGCCTCGTGGCGCTGCCCGAGCGGGATATCGTCCTCGACCATCTCCGCATGGGCTGGCTCTGCCTCGTGGTCGAGGCCTCGGACGGGCTCCGCCCCTTCGTCTTCGTGCCGTTCCGCATCCGCTCCGGCAAGGTGCGCCTGCCGGCCCGCCAGCTCGTATTCTGCCGCGACATCGGCGACTATCTGCGCTTCGCGGGTCTCATCGGCCGCCACCTGCTCCGCGACGGCGTGATCTTCGTCGTGCATGACGCCAATACGCCTGAGCCGGGAATGCTCGGATACTTCCGCAATCCGATGGCGCCCAAATATTGCCGCGGGCCGCACGAGCCGCGCCGTGGCGACCTCGCCTATACGGAGCGGGTGATCTTCGGGCCTTGAGGTCAAGCATGCACGACGAAGATCCTCCTGTCTGGGATCCCGATCTCGCGTTCGAGCTGACGGGCGCCGAGGTTCTGGTCGGCATTACCCATCGCGGCGCCGAAACCGAGCGGTACGAGCAGATGTTCGGGATCGCCGAAATCGTCGACCGCGAAAGCGGTATCGCGATCCGGCTATCGGGGAAGAGGCGCGGTGAGCTCTACTGGCTTCCGCCCGATCTCCGAAGCTTTCGGAAGGCCGCGCCCGGGTCCTATCGCCTCCGTTCGACCGGCGAGGTGGTGGTCGACCCGGATTTCGTCGCGAAGTGGATCGTTCATCTGAATCCCAAGGCGCATTGATAGTCCGGGAGGGCCTTTCGGCCTTTCCTAACGACGTTTCGAGGCGATGCTTGCGGGTCGGCGGTTCCGCCCGCATTGCTGAGCCTCGATCTCCATCGCAGTCCCGCGGATCGCATCATGCTGCACAAACCCGGCATCTCCGACACGATGACCGCCGCGCAGGTGCTGGTCGCGCAACTCGTCGCCAATAGCGTCGAGCACGTGTTCTGCGTGCCCGGCGAGAGCTATCTCGCGGTGCTCGATGCGCTGCGCGACAGCGGCATCGCGGTCACGGTGTGCCGCCAGGAGGGCGGCGCCGCCATGATGGCGGAAGCGGTCGGCAAGGCGACGGGCCGGCCCGGCGTCTGTTTCGTCACGCGCGGGCCGGGCGCCACCAATGCGGCCGCCGGCATCCATATCGCACACCAGGATTCGACGCCGATGATCATGTTCGTCGGCCAGGTACAGCGCGCCGTACGCGGTCGGGAGGCCTTCCAGGAGCTCGACTATCCGGCCGTCTTCGGCTCGATGACCAAGTGGACCGCCGAGATCGACGACGCCGAACGCGTGCCTGAGTTCGTCGCGCGCGCCTTTCATATGGCATCGAGCGGCCGCCCCGGTCCGGTCGTCTTGAGTCTGCCGCGCGACATGCTGACCGAAACGGTGATGGCGCGGGCGTGCGCGACCTATGAATCGGTCGAGTCCTCGCCGGGCGAGGCCGAGATGGCGCGGCTCGCCGAGATGCTCGCCGAGGCCGAGCGGCCGTTCTTCCTCCTCGGCGGCAGCCGCTGGACCGAGGCGACACGTGGCCTGATGCATGATGCGGCCGAGCGGCTCGGCGTGCCGGTCGGCACCAGCTACCGGAGGGCGCCGCTCTTCGACGCGGTCCATGCGAATTACGCCGGAGATGTGGGGCTTGCCCCGAATCCGAAGCTGATCGCGCGCGTCAAGGCCTCGGATCTCGTCGTCGTGATCGGCGCGCGTCTGAGTGAGATCGCGACGCAAGGCTATACGCTGTTCGAGGCGCCCGAGCCACGCACCACGCTGGTCCATGTCTATCCGAGCGTCGAGGAACTCGGTCGTGTGTTTCGGCCCGACCTCGCCATCCACGCGACGCCGACCCGCTTCGTTCCTGCGCTGGCTCGCCTTGCGGTCACGCCGCAGGCCGGTTGGCGCGCGCAGGCTGGGGCCGCGCATGCCGACTACCTCGCCTGGAGCGAGATCGCCACGCCGCAGCCCGGCGGGGTCAACCTCGGTGAGGTCGTCATCTGGCTGCGCGACACCCTTCCCGAGGATGCGATCCTGTGCAACGGCGCCGGCAACTACGCCGCCTGGATCCACCGCTTCTTCCGCTTCCGCCGCTTTGCCTCGCATATCGCGCCGACCTCGGCCTCGATGGGCTACGGCATCCCGGCGGCGGTCGCCATGGCGCGCCTCAATCCGGGCCGCACCATCGTTTCGCTCAACGGCGACGGCGACTTCCTGATGAACGGGCAGGAGTTCGCGACCCTCGTGCAATATGGCCTGCCTGTTGTCGCCATCGTCTGCGACAACGCGAGCTACGGCACGATCCGCATGCATCAGGAGCGCGACTATCCGGGCCGGGTGATGGCGACCGACCTGAAGAACCCCGACTTTGCCGCCTATGCGCGGGCCTTCGGCGGGTTCGGGGCCACCGTCGAACGCACGGAGGATTTCGCCCAAGCCTTCGCGGCGGCGCGAGCCTCGGGCTTGCCGTCGATCATCCATCTCAAGATCGACGCCGACGCCATCACCCCGGGGCAGACATTGAGCGCGATCCGGGAGAAGGCGTTGGTTGAGGGCCGGCGCTAAACGCGCTACCTCGGTCGCATGACCATCGGCATTCTCGAGACCGGTGATGTGCCGGCGCATCTCGTTGGGCGCTTCGGCCGCTACGACGCCATGATGAGGCGGCTCGTCGGCCCGGACCACGACGCCATCACCTACCGGGTTCACGAGGGCCACTTGCCCGACCATGTCGAGGCCCACGACGCCTATGTGGTCACCGGCTCCTCGGCGGGAGCCTACGATCCGCTGCCCTGGATCGCGCCGCTCGAAGATTTTCTGCGTGCGACTGGTGGTCGAGCGAAGCTCGTCGGCATCTGCTTCGGCCACCAGATCATGGCGCAGGCCTTCGGCGGCCGAGTGGTGAAATCACCCAAGGGCTGGGGCCTCGGCCTGCATCGCTACGACATCGAGAAGGCCGCGCCCTGGATGGACGACGAACGTCCGGTCGCAGTCGCGGCGTCCCATCAGGACCAGGTGGCCGAGGCGCCGCCGGACGCCGAGATGCTCGGCGGCAGCGCCTTCACGCCTCTCGCCATTTTGCACTATCCGGCCCGGCAGGCGATCTCGTTCCAGTTCCATCCCGAATTCGAGCCGGCATTCTCCGAAGCGCTGGTCGAGATGAAGCGCAGCCAGCTCGCACCCCGCGACGCCGACCGGGCGCTCGCGTCGCTGCGCGAAGCGCATGACGCGGCCCGTGTCGCGGGCTGGATCCGCCGGTTTCTTGCTGAAGGATAGCTCCCCTCATCCGGCCTGCCTCCGGCAGGCCACCTTCTCCCGCAAGGGGAGAAGGGCGCCAATCTCGCAGAACGGGGCTCTCCCTTCTCCCCTTGCGGGAGAAGGTGGCGCGTCGCGGCAAAGCCACGAAAGCGCCGGATGAGGGGTCGACCAGGAGGCCGAACGAACCTTCTTCAGGCATGGGCGAATTCCCAGTAGAGCTTCCGCGCCTGGCGGAAGACCGGGCCGGGCTGCAGGTCGCGCGCGTCGAGCCGCGTGACCGGCATGACCTTGGAGAAATTGCCGGTCGAGAAGATCTCGTCGGCTGCCTCGAAATGGGCGTAGGCCAGCGTGGTCTCGACCACGCTGACGCCGGCGCCGCGCAGCAGCGCGATGACGCGACGACGCGTCACGCCGTCGAGGAAGGAGCCGTTGGGCGCGGGCGTATAGACCACCCCGTCCTTGGCCATGAAGATGTTGGAATTGGCAAGCTCGGCGATATTGCCGAGCGCATCGCGCATCAGGCAATTGCCGAAGCCCCGGCGCTTGGCCTCCATCAGCGCCTTAGCATTGTTGGGATAGAGGCAGCCCGCCTTGGCGTCGACCGGCGCCGTTTCGATCGTCGCCTTGCGGAAGGGCGACAGCGTCGCCGCGATGCCCGCCTCGGGGTTCGGCATCGGCGTCTCGTAGACGCAGAGGCACCAGCGCGTCGAGGCGGAATCGAAAAGTACGCCGCCTCCGGCAAGCCCGGTCTCGGGCCAATACATCGGCCTGACGTAAAGGGCGGCGCCCTCTTCGAACCTGCGGATGCCCTCCCATGACAGTTCGAGCCAGCGCTCCTGCGAGACCAGCGGCTCCAGCATGAAGTTCGAGGCCGAGACGTTTATCCGCGCGCAATGCTGGTCGAGATCGGGCGCGACGCCCTCGAAGGCCCGGGCGCCGTCGAAGACCGAGGAGCCGAGCCAAGCCGCGTGGGTGCGTGGACCCATGATGGGAATATTGCCCTCGTGCCAGGTGTCCTCGAAAAAGGTCCAGGTCCGCGAATGGGTGACGCCTCCGTTAGGATTTGCCGGCATAGTCAGATCCTCGTCATGGCCGCGTGGGCCGTCGTTCGATCCTATGCGACAGATCCTCAAGATGTCTTATGCTCGGCCGGCCACAGACCGAAACGAAGACGCCGGCCCCGATCCGCAGACGGAGCGTCTGCTGCGCATGCTGCGGGCCGGCGCGCCTGCCGACTGGTCGCGGGCTGGCGTCGACGTGCGGCGCGCCGGCTTCGACGGGCTGATGCGCTTCGCCGCGCCGCCGCCGCCAATCGGATCGGTCGTCGATCGGATCATCGATGGCCCCGGCGGGCCGCTGCCGCTGCGGGTCTATTCGCCCGAGGGCGCGGCGGCCACGCTGCCGGGGCTCGTCTATTTCCATGGCGGCGGCCTCGTCGCCGGCAGCCTCGACGGCTACGACCCCCTGTGCCGCACGCTGGCGGCCGGGACCGGCTGCCGTGTCGTTGCCGTCGGCTACAGGCTGGCCCCCGAATATCCCTTTCCCGCCGCGATCGAGGATGCGGTCGCCGCCGTGCGGCATGTCCTCGACCATCCGGCCGATTTCGGTGTCGACCCGGCTCGCGTGGCGGTCGGCGGCGATTCGGCCGGCGGAACCCTGACGGCCGTCGTGACTCAAACATTGCGCGATGCCGGAGACGATCGGCTCGCCGCCCAGGTCCTGCTCTGTCCGGTGCTCGATTTCGCCGAGGAGAGGCCGTCGAAGCGCGCTTACGGCGAGGGCTTTCTGCTCGACACCGCCATGATGGCGCGCGACCTCGTTCACTACGCTCCCGACGTCGCGCTGACGGACCCCCGCCTGTCTCCCCTGCGCGCAAAGAGCTTCGCCGGCCTGCCGCCCGCCGTCATCCACACGGCGGCCTGCGATCCACTGGCCGACGAGGGCCTCGCCTATGCCGAGGCGCTGCGGACCGCGGGCGTCGCCGTCTCCCTCACCTGCCATCCCGGCATGGTGCACCATTTCTACGGCCTGACCGGGCTGGTGCCGGCGGCGCGACATGCCCTCGACACCATCATGGCCGAAATCGGCGCCATAGTCGGGGACCGGAACCCGCCATAGGCTTGTGCGAGGGCGTGGAGCCGGAGTAGGGGTCGCTCACTCGGATCCGATGGCGTCCCCGCCCAGCACGGCCGCCGAGATCGCCGTCTCCCTTGCGGTAGCGTGGACCCTTCGGTTTGGACGAATTCGTCGGCATCGTCGCTCGTTCGCTCGCCGTCAGCCTTTCGGCCACCACGATCGCCACTCTGATCGCCCTGCCGGCCGGGACGGCGCTGGCGATCTTTGCATTTCCCGGCCGGCGGCTTCTGGTCGTCCTCGTCAACGCCCTCTTCGGCCTCCCGCCGGTCGTGGTCGGGCTCACGCTCTATCTCGTCCTGTCGCATTCCGGCCCCTTGGGCGTCCTCGACCTGCTGTTCACCCCCGCCGCCATGGTGGCGGCTCAGGCCATCCTCGCCGTGCCGATCATTACCGCCCTCGTCCATCGCGCCGCCGAGCGCGCCTGGGCGCGCTACGGCGACGCCCTGCGCAATGCCGGCGCCTCGCGCCTGCGAGCCGTACCCCACGTGCTTGCCATCATCCGGGCCGACGTCGCGACGGCGATGCTGGCCGGCTTCGGCCGCACCATTTCGGAGGTCGGTGCCATCATCCTCGTCGGCGGCAACATCCGCGGCGTGACGAGAACCATGACAACCGCGATCGCGCTGCAGACCAGCCAGGGCTATTTGTCGCTGGCGCTCGGTCTCGGCGCGGTGCTAGTCGGCATCAGCATCGCGGTCAGCGGTGCGGTGTTCTCGCTCGCCGGAAGCGCGAGGGATGCCGGTCAAGACGAGGAGCACTGACGACATGAGGCTATTTTCCATGTGGGCCGCGCAACGCGTTGCGGCTCTCGTGATGCTGGCGGTCGGTTCGGTCGTCGTCGCCCCCGCCCTGGCCGCCGAAACATCGATCGTGCTCGCCTCGACGACGTCCGTCGAGAACTCGGGCCTGCTCGCGCATATCCTCCCGCAATTCACCGCGAAGACGGGCATCACCGTGCATGTCGTGGCGCAGGGCACCGGGCAGGCGCTCGACACGGCGCGACGCGGCGACGCCGATCTGGTGCTGGTGCACGACCCGGAAGCGGAGAAGAAATTCGTCAGCGACGGCAACGGCCTCACGCCCCGTCAGATCGCCTGGAACGACTTCATCGTCGTCGGCCCTACAGCCGATCCGGCCCATGTGAAGGGCGGCCACGACAGCGTCACCGCCTTCAAAGCGATCGACGAGGCCAAGGCCCCCTTCGTCTCGCGCGGCGACCGCAGCGGCACCAACGCCATGGAGCTTCGCCTGTGGAAGGCGGCCGGCATCGCGCCCGACAAGGACGGTGCAGGGTCATGGTATCGCGACATCGGCGGCGGCATGGGCCAGGCGCTGAATGCCGCCTCGGCGATGCAAGCCTACACATTGTCCGATCGGGGGACGTGGCTGAGCTTCGCCAACAAGGCCTCGCTCGTGATCGAGATCGAAGGCGACCCGCGTCTCGTCAATCGCTACGACGTGATCGAGTTGAACCCGCAGACGCATGCCGACGCCAAGCTCGCTGCCGCGAAGACTTTGGCCGACTGGCTGGTCTCGCCGGACGGCCAACAGGCGATCGGCGCGTATCAGATGGGCGGCCAGCATCTGTTCACCCCATCGGCCGCCGCTCCGAAATAGAGGGGATGTCGCATTCGCCTGCCGCCTGGAGACGCTACAGCCTGATGGCTCCTGAGACGATGTCCGCGAACAGAGCGGCGTCGAGCCGCACATAGGTGCCTTGGCGGCCATCGTCGAAGAACAAGAGGTCCGTGACGAGCAAGGGATCGAACCCCTCGCGGACGAGATCCGTCTTCTTCGGCTTGAACGTTTCGGTCACGGCGATCGCGCCTTGCCGACGCAGGAACAGCGGTCGCGCATAGGCCGGCAATCTCGCACGGAGATGCTCGCGCAGTATCTCGAACGAGAAATCCGGGCCGGCGACAATGGCGGCCATCCCGGCGCGACCCTCGGCGCCGGGCACGGCGACGCCATAGACCGTCGCCTCGATCACGCCCGGGCAGGCGGCCAACGCCTCCACCACGTCGGAGGTCGCGACATTTTCGCCCTTCCAGCGGAACGTGTCGCCGACCCGGTCGACGAAGTAATAGAAGCCCCGCCCGTCGAGGCGCATCAGGTCGCCGGTGCGGAACCAGCGGTCGCCCGGCTTGAACACGTCGCGCAGCACCTTGCGGTCCGTCTCGGCGGTGCTGGTGTAGCCTTCGAAGACGCCCCCGTGCTCGGCCTCCCCGTCGCTGATCAGGCCGATGGCCTCGCCCGGCTCGTCGCGGGCGCAGCGCATGCACAAGCCGGCGGCGTCGCGCAGCGGCTCCCCCCGCTCCTGATCGAAGCGCACGATGGCGGCCGAAAAGCGGTGCGCCAGGAAGGGCGGGATGCGGCCGATGGCGCCCGGCTGGCCCTCGACGTTGACGAGCGAGAAATTGCCCTCCGTCGCGGCATAGAATTCGAGGATGCGCGGCACCGCGAAGCGCTGCTGGAACGCCGTCCAGACCTCCACCCTGAGGCCATTGCCGCAGGCGAGCCGCAGGCGATGGCCGGTTTCGGCGGGGGAGGGCGGAGCCGCCACGAGGTAGCGGCAAAGCTCGCCAATATATTGGAAGACCGTGCACTCATGTCGCCGGATGTCGTCCCAGAAGCGGCTCGCCGAGAACTTCTCCACGATGACGACGCTTGCGCCGGCGCAGAGCATGCTGCCGACCGCCACGACGCCGCCCACGCTGTGGTAGAGCGGCAGGCAGTCATACATGCGATCGTCGGGCGTCGTGCCGATCAGCCCCGCGAACCAGAAGCTCCAAGTCATGATGCGGCGATGGCTGACGCGCGCCGCCTTGGGTAGGCCGGTCGTGCCGGAGGTGTAGATGTAGAGCGCGGGGTCGGCGAGCGTGACCGAGGGCAGGGTGTCCTTGGCGAGCGGGCCGTCGTCGAGAGCGTCGAGATCAATGGGGTTCCAACCCTCGTCGTCCTTCGACACGGGGCGTCGCCCCCGCTCGGCATGAGGGCACGGAAAGGTCCGGACGAAAAGGCTCGGCGCCTCGGCCAGATGGGGCAGGGCGCCCTGGATCGCGTCGAGGAACCGTGCGTCGACGATGACGGTCGCGGCGTCGGCGGCCGCGATGCAATGCGCGAGCGCCGCGCCGACGAGATTGGTGTTGATCAGCGCGACGATGCAGCCGATGCGGCTCAAGCCCGTCCAGGCCGCGATATAGTCCGGCCGGTTCGGCATGACGAGCGCCACCACGTCGCCCTTGCCGAGCCCCTGGCCGATGGCCCAGCGGCTGTAGCGGCGGGAGCGTCGCGCCAGGTCGGCGAAGCTCAAGGTCTCGTCTTCGCCGATCAATGCCGGTGCGTCGCCGTAGCGCGCGGCGAGCTCATCGAGCATCACCGGGAAGGTGCGCGTCGGCGCCTCGCCGAGGCCCGACGTGAGTTCCAGCGCCTTCAGCCAGCTGCGCATGGCCGACCGGCCTCCCGCCGCCGCACTCTGACCTGAAGGCTGAACCGTCATCCCGCGACCCCGTAGCCTGCCGTCTGGCCTCGTTGTTGCCCTCGATTCAAGGTTAAAGCAATGAGTATTGATTGTCTTGATTAACTCAATCCGCACTCATGTCGATCTACGCTTTTTGGAAAGTAGTCGAGTCTTGTTAAAACAGGATAACCATGCGGCGGTGACAATTGATTCAACTCTGGGGTCTATAACATCGGTCAAACGCGACAGGCTGGCATCGGCCGAGGTCGTGGATCGAAACCGGGCAGGCGGAATGATGCGGAACGAGACGATCGCGCTCCATTGCGGATTCGAGGACGACCCCACGACCCACGCGGTCGCAGTGCCAATCTATCAATCGGTCGCCTACGCATTCGACAGCGCCGACCATGGGGCCGCGTTGTTCAACCTCGAGCAGGAAGGCTACCGCTACAGCCGAATCGCCAATCCGACGACGGCGGTGCTCGAGGCGCGCGTCGCCGCGCTCGAAGGCGGCGTTGGGGCGCTGGCGGTCTCGACCGGGCAGAGCGCGCTCTACTACGCCATCGCCAATCTCGCCGACTGCGGCGGCAACATCGTCTCGGTGCCGCAGCTCTACGGCACGACGCATACGCTGTTCGCGCATATCCTACCGCGCCAGGGCATCACGACCCGCTTCGCCGAGGGCGACGGCGCCGAAGCGATCGAAAGGCTGATCGACGCCGACACCCGCGCCGTGTTCTGCGAGAGCATCGGCAATCCGGCCGGCAACATCTGCGACATCGAGGCGCT
Organism: Lichenihabitans sp.; assembly: GCA_965277635.1. GTDB lineage: Bacteria > Pseudomonadota > Alphaproteobacteria > Rhizobiales > Beijerinckiaceae > Lichenihabitans. The sequence goes on along the minus strand of CBDIDE010000002.1, from coordinate 5,278,723 downwards.
GGCGAAGGTCGCCCACAAGCACGGCGTGCCGCTCGTCGTCGACAATACGGTGGCGACGCCGATCCTGCTGCGCCCCATCGACTACGGCGCCGATGTCATTGTCCAGTCGCTGACGAAATTCATGGGCGGCCACGGCACGACGCTCGGCGGCGCGGTGATCGATGGCGGCCGGTTCCCGTGGCGTGACCACGCCGACCGCTTCCCGATGTTCAGCGAGCCCGACGCCTCCTACCACGGCATGGTCTACGTCGACCATTTCGGCCCCTCGGCCTATGTGGCCCGCGCCCGCAGCGTCTACCAGCGCACCACGGGCGCCATTCTGCCGGCGATGAGCGCCTTCCTGCTGCTGCAGGGTATCGAGACCGTGGCGCTCAGAATGGAGCGGCATGTCGAGAACGGCCGCAAGGTCGCCGAATATCTGCACCGCGACCCGCGCGTCGCCTGGGTCAACTATGCAGGCTTCCCTGAAAGCCCTTTCCACGGCCTCGCGCAGAAATATCTCGCCGGCCGGGCGCCGTCGCTTCTGACCTTCGGCATCAAGGGTGGGCTCGAGGGCGGCAAGCGCTTCTACGACGCGCTGAAGCTGATCAAGCGGCTGGTCAACATCGGCGACGCGAAATCGCTCGCCTGCCACCCCGCCTCGACCACGCATCGGCAGATGTCGGCCGAGGACCAGGCCAGGGCCGGCGTCAAACCGGAAATGATCCGGCTCTCGATCGGCATCGAGCATATCGAGGACATCATCGCGGATCTCGACCAGGCGCTCGAGGCGGGCTGCGCCTTGAGCCCGGCCTCGCTCGCCGCCGAATAGAGCAAGGAGGCCCGCCCGTGCCGCTGTTGCTGGAAGCGAGGGTGTCGCGGGGCGAGGATGCCGTGCGGCAGAGCCCGGCCCGCGAGCGGCGCGGTTCGGCAGCCCAATGGCGGCCAAGCCTGGAGATCGGGCTTCTCAACAACATGCCCGACGCGGCTCTGAAAGCGACCGAGAAGCAGTTCGTGGGTCTGCTCGACGCCGCCACCGGCGACCGTGTCGTGCGCCTGCATCTCTTCGGGCTTCCCGACGTCGCGCGCGGGCCGGCCGCGCGGGCCCATATGCGCAGTCGCTATGCGGATCTGCGGGAATTGTGGTCCGGCAGGCTCGACGCCCTGATCGTCACAGGCAGCGAGCCTCGGGCGGCGTCGCTGACCGGGGAGCCTTATTGGCGCGCCCTCACCGAGGTGATCGAGTGGGCGGAGCACAATACGATCTCCACCATCTGGTCGTGCCTCGCCGCCCATGCGGCGGTGCTCCATCTCGACGGCATCGGACGGCATCGGCTCGACGCCAAGCGTTACGGTCTGTTCGATTGTGCCGCGGCGGCCGAGGAGCCGCTGCTGGCCGGCCTGCCCGAGGCTCTCAAGATACCGCATTCACGCTGGAACGACCTCAGGGAGGCGGATCTCGCGGCGCACGGCTACCGCATCCTGACGCGATCGGCCGAGGCCGGTGTCGACATGTTCGTGAAACGCTGGAAGAGCCTCTTCGTCTTCTTCCAGGGTCATCCGGAATATGACCGCGATACGCTGTTCCGCGAATACAGGCGTGACATGACGCGCTATCTCACCGCCGAGCGCGACGCGCCGCCCGACCTGCCGCGCGGCTATTTCGACGCGCGCACCGAACGTCTCCTGCGGGCCTATACGGTAGGGGCCTCCAGTCGCCGCGGCCCCGAAGCCGTCGCCAAGCTGCCGTCCGACTGGGCGGTCGACACGGATGCCGTCGCCGCCTGGCGGCGGGCTGCCGTTGGCCTCTACCGCAACTGGCTCGACCATCTCGCCTTGGTGAAGGCGCGGTAGCAGGCGCGCCCTAGGCAACCGAGAAGGACCAGCCCCGCGCCGTCGCTGGCACTCCTCGCGATGACGAAGTCTCAGCCCTTGACCTTGTCCGTCTTGTAGCGCGCCATGCCCTGCCTGATCAGGTCCTTGGCCTCCTCGGCTCCCACCCATCGCACGATCTTGACCCATTTGCCGGGTTCGAGATCCTTGTAATGGGTGAAGAAATGCTCGATCTGCTCCAGCGTGATCTGCGGCAGATCGGTGTAGGTCTGTACTTTCTCGTAGCGGCGGGTCAGCTTCGTCGACGGAACCGCGATGATCTTCTCGTCGCCGCCCGATTCGTCCTCCATCAGCAAGGCGCCGACCGGGCGGCAGTTCATCACTGCGCCGGGGATGATCGCCCGTGTATTGGCGACGATCACGTCGCAGGGGTCGCCGTCGTCCGACAAGGTGTGCGGGATGAAGCCGTAATTCCCCGGATAGCGCATGGCGGTATAGAGGAAGCGATCGACCACAAGCGCGCCGGCCTCCTTGTCCATCTCGTATTTGATAGGCTCGCCGCCGATCGGCACCTCGACGACGACATTGATATCGTCGGGCGGCGCCTTGCCCACCGACAGGGCTTCGATCTTCATCGGGATACTCCGCTCTCGAACATGGCCGACCGCGACCTGGCGCGGGGTTCCTCGCGGATCAAAGTGCCATCGTCGTGACCGGAGTCAAAGGTCAATCGAAGCCGAAGGCGATGCGGCCGCGCAGGTCCTGCCCGAACCGCTCCTCGGCGCGGCGCACCACGCGCCCGCCGAGCCGCCCGTAGAAATCGATCGCCCGCTCGTTGTCGGCCAGCGCCCAGACCAGCACCGTGCCGTAACCATGGTCGGCCAAGTCCTTGCGGGCAGCCTCGAACAGCCGGCGGCCGAAGCCCAGGCCCTGGAATTCCGGCGCCAGATAAAGCTCGAAGATCTCGCCTCCGAACGGCAGGGCCGGAACCCTGTTGCGCCCGTAGCTCGTATAGCCGCCAATGGCGTCCTGGAAGTCGAGCACCGAGAGGCGGCTGCCGCGACGGATCGCCGTCTGCCACCACTTCGGACCGCGGCGCGCCACCATGCGTTCGAGTTCGCGTCCGGGGATGATGCCCCGATAGGCGTCCCGCCAAGACGCATCATGAACGGCCGCGATGGCTTCCGCATCGCTGGCCCGGGCACCCCTGATGGTGATGACGGTCTCGGACATGATGGCGATGGTAGGGCGGAGCCGACCGATCGCGCAAGCCTTGTCGTGGCTATTTGTGAGCATGGCCGGATGCGCCGGCCATGCGTGTTTCGCAGAGGAGGAACGGGCTCAGTAGGGTTGTCGCGAGCGTCGCGGTCCGGCCTGCGTCGAGCGCGGGCTCGACGGCGCGGCGCCGTCCCGTCGACCCGCTTGCGGCGGACGAGCCTCGCCGCGATGGCCACCGCCGAAGCTCTGGGGCCGCCCCTGCTTCTGCGGCGGGCGGCCTTGGGGACGCCCCGTGCCCTCGGAGCGGCCACGATGGCCGCCATTGGGCTGGGCCGCCGGCTTGGGCAGCGGCGGCAGCGCCTCGAGGCCGGCGCTCATGCCCTGCATCACCGGGACCGGCTGGCGGATCAGCCGCTCGATATCGCGCAGGAAGACCCGCTCGTCCTCACCGCAGAGCGAGATGGCCGCGCCCTCCGCCCCGGCGCGGGCCGTGCGGCCGATGCGGTGCACATAGGTCTCGGGGATGTTCGGCAGCTCGAAATTGATGACGTGGGTGACGCCGTCGACGTCGATGCCGCGCGCCGCGATGTCGGTCGCGACGAGGAGCCGCGACTGGCCGTTGCGAAAGGCGCCGAGCGCCCGCTCGCGCTGGTTTTGCGACTTGTTGCCGTGAATCGCGTCGGCCTTGATGCCGGCCGCGTTGAGGTGCTTCACGACGCGGTCGGCGCCGTGCTTGGTGCGGGTGAACACCAGCGCCCGGGCGATCGACGGGTTGCCGAGCAGGCGGTGCAGCATGGCCTGCTTGTCGCGGTTCGGCACATGGATGAGGCCTTGCTCGATCCGCTCGACGGTCGAGGCCGGCGGCGTCACGCTCACCTCGACCGGATTCTTGAGCAGCGAGGCGGCGAAGCGGGCGATCTCCTTCGGCATGGTGGCCGAGAAGAACAGGTTTTGGCGCTGCTTCGGCAGCAGCGCGACGATCTTCTGGATGTCGCGCATGAAGCCGAGGTCCAGCATGCGGTCGGCCTCGTCGAGGACGAAAACCTCCACCTCGTTCAGCGTGACCGCGCGCTGATTGAGCAGATCGAGCAGGCGGCCCGGGGTCGCCACCACGATGTCGATGCCGCCCGCGCAGGCGCGGATCTGCCGGTTGATCGGCACGCCGCCGAAGATCAGCGTCGAGCGCAACCTCAGGTTGTTGCCGTAGGCGATGACGTTCGCCTCGATCTGGCTCGCCAATTCGCGTGTCGGCGAGAGGACGAGCACGCGGCAGGCCCGTGGCGAGGCGCGCCGCGGTACTTTGGAGAGGTTGGCCAGGATGGGAAGTGCGAAGGCGGCGGTCTTGCCGGTGCCCGTCTGGGCGATGCCGAGGAGGTCGCGGCCGGCGAGCACGTGGGGGATCGCCTGTGCCTGGATGGGGGTCGGCGTCTCGTAGCCTTCGGTCGCGAGCGCCTGGAGAATCGGCCCAGGAAGGCCGAGGTCGGTAAAGGAGGTCAAATGAGCCTGTCTATTGGTTCAGGGCAGCGCCACACGCTTCCAGGCCTGCCTCGTCGAGGGGCCGTCGTCCGGAGCGGAGCGCGGGAAAAGCCGGCGGCGTGAACTGCCGCCCCGGTTTGGCGGCAGGGACACGACCACGTAAGGTCGCAGCGTGTCGCCCGGCTTGACGTCCATATGCCTGTTGCGCCGCAAAAAAGCAACCGCTCGCGATGCCATGACATCGAAATGGTAGCCCGAGCCGCCGCCAACCTACTGGAACATGGCAATCGAACTGATCACCGTCTTCCAGACTCCCCAGGCGATCGGGATGCAAACCACCGCCCATGCAGCGGCCGTCTTGGCATCGAACTGCCCCACCCCGATGCTGGATACAGGGTGTGCCTTTCCGGTCGCCACGGTTCCCGGTGCGACGGCGCGATCGTCCGATGCCTTGAACCATCGCGCGGCGACCGGCCGCACGAAGGCGTTGCAGATCGCGCCCAAGGCCAGCAGGGCGGCCAGAATGTACATCGTCCGGTCGTAGACGTCGGCGCGGGAGACGCCGGCCGCGAGCTGCGTATCCCTGATGTATCCGATCAATAGGGGGCCGATGATGCCCGCGGCCGACCATGCCGTGAGAAGGCGCCCGTGGATGGCACCCACGAACTGCGTGCCGAACATGTCCGCCAGATAGGCCGGCACGGTCGAGAATCCGCCGCCATACATGGACAGGATGACGCAGAAGGCCGCGACGAACAGCGCCTTGGAGCCCATATGGGCGAAGCCCGGAGCTAAGGCGTAGAGCAGGATGCCGAGCCCGAAGAAGATGAAATAGGTGGCCTTCCGCCCGATCCGGTCGGACAGCGATGCCCAGAAGAAGCGGCCGCCGATGTTGAACAGCGAGAGCAGGCCAACGAAGCCGGCCGCGATGGTGGCGATCGCCGCTTTTTGACCGGGGTCGAGCGCCGCGAAACCGGTTTCGGGGTGCCCGACCAGCGCGCCGCCGAATATCTCCTGCAACATCGGCGAGGCCATGGCCAGCACACCGATGCCGGCCGAGACGTTGATGCAAAGGACGGCCCAGATCAGCCAGAACTGCGGGGTCTTGTGGGCATCGTTGAGCCGCACGTTGCCCGATGTGACCATCTTGGCGACGCGGGCCGGCGGTGACCAGCCCGCGAGCTGCCACCCCGCCGGCGGCACCCGATAGGCGAAGGCGCCGCCGAGCATGAAGGCGAGATAGATCAGGCCCAGCACGACGAGCGTTTCCCAGACGCCCACCGACGCCGGCGACTTGAAGGCATTGATCAGCTGATTTGCGAGCGGCGAGCCGATCATGGCGCCGCCGCCGAACCCCATGATGGCCATGCCGGTCGCCATGCCCCGCCGGTCGGGGAACCATTTGATCAGGGTCGAGACCGGCGAGATGTAACCGAGCCCGAGACCGATGCCGCCGATGACGCCGAGCCCGATCCAGAGCATCCACAATTGGTGCACGTAGACGCCGAGCGCCGAGATGAAGAACCCGCCGCCCCAGCACAAAGCCGCAACGAAAGCGGCCTTGCGCGGTCCGGCGCGCTCGAGCCAGCCGCCGAACAGGGCGGCCGACAGGCCGAGGAAGACGATACCGATGCCGAAGATCGGCAGCAGGGTCGTGACGGGCCAGTTGCAGGTCGTGGTGAAGAGCGCCGCGCCGATGCCGATGCCCTTGCAGGCCGTGGCCTGGTCGCCGCCAAGCGCATGGGACAGCGGCAGCCAGAAGACGCTGAGCCCATAAGCCATGCCGATGCAAAGATGAATGGCGAGAGCGGCGGGCGGAACGAGCCAGCGGTTGAAGCCTGGTCCCGCAATAGTGCGGTCACGCTCAAGCAAACCGGCCGGTCGCGATTCTTGGCCGAAGGCAACTCCAGTCGTGCTCACGTATGGTTCCTCCGCATTTCCCGGTCATTACGCTTCTTGCGAGCGCAAATTGCCTGACGGTCGCGCGAACATCATGGGCACTTGTGACTAAGTGTATATTATTTCCGGCTTGCCAACCCCGGCGACGGTTCGGCATCGACAACCCGACGGGAAGCTTGTGGAAATTCCTGGGAAACGGGAATGCGGGGAGTGCCCACGACAGGTCGTATTCAAACCGGCTGTGCGATGTCGAGCGAGCCCGCGCTATTTTTTCGTCGCGACGAGGTCCACGTCGACCGCAACGTCGAGGCCGACCATGGAACCGTCTGCCCACTGGCCTTGGCCGACGCCGAAATCGGTCCGCACCAGCTTGGCGTGGCCTAGGACATGGGCCTCATCCCCCTTGATCGTGAGGGTGAAAGGGAGCGTCACGGGCTTGGCGATACCGCGCAGCGTGAGATTGCCCGTCGTCTCGTAGGCGTCGCCCCCATCCGCCTTGAAGCCGGTCGCCTCGAAGGTTGCATGTGCGAACTTGCCGGTGTCGAACCAATCTCCGCCCGGCAGGGCGGCGTCCTTCTGCGGATCGTCGGTCGTTGCGCTGGCGACGTCGATGTCGACGTGAACATGTGCGGCCTCGGGTTTCGAGGGGTCGAACTCGATGGCTGCGGTCCAGGTCTTGAACTTGCCGGCGAAGGGCGCCCCGGTCTGCGTGCCGCTGAAGCCGAGCGTGCTCCTGGCCGGATCGACCGTCCAACTCGCCGCCATGGCCGGGGTTGCGATCGCCAGCGCCAGCATGGCACCGAGCCGGGGCAGGAGATGTCTCATCGGGTTCTTTCCGCAGGGGGAGCGACGACGCGCCGAGGGATCATGCGACGAAGTACGTCGTCCTTGAGGACGACATGATGGCGCAGGGCCGCCAGGGCATGAAGGACGACGAGCCCGATCAGCACATAGGCCCCGTAGGCATGGACGAGGCCGAGGAGCTTCGCCGTCGATCCTAGGCCCGGCAGCACCTTGGGGACGGGCAGGTCCGGCCAGCGTACGAGGCCGTAGAGCACGGTCGGGATATTGAGCGGCGAAGCCGAGACCAGCGCCCAGCCGACGATCGGCAGGCCGAGGATCAGGCCGTAGAGCAGGAGGTGCGCGCCGGCGGCGGCGCGCTTCTCGAGCCTCGGCATGGCACCCGGCAGCGGCGGAGGCCGGTGGGTGAGCCGCCAGAGCAGCCGAAGCGCCGCCAGTACCAGAATCGTGATGCCGATCGATTTGTGCCACTGGTAGAAGCGGAACTGCCAGAGCGGGGTGAGCTTCACGTGGGTCATGACGAGGCCGAGCGTCGCGATGGCGAGGACCAGCAGCGCGATCGACCAATGCAGCAGGATCGCCACCGCCCCATAGCGATCTGACGTGCGGACAGGGCTCGCCATCCGGGCGCGCTCAGCCCTGCTTCTCGAAGGCGGCCGAGATGCGGATGTCGACCTCGTCGCCGATCAGCGGCACATAGGTCTTCACGCCGTAGTCGCTGCGCCGGATCTTGCCGGTGGCGTCGAACCCGGCCGTATAGGCCTTGTCGAGCGGATTGGTGCCGGCGCCGTTGAACTTGACGTCGAGCGTCAGCGGACGGGTCACCCCGTGCAAGGTGAAATCGCCGGTGACCTTGGCCGTGTCCGGGCCGGTGCGCACGACCTTGGTCGACTTGTAGGTGACGTCTGGATATTTGGCGGCGTCGAGCCACTGGTCGCCCTTGAGCTCGCCGAGCAGCTTGTCGTTCGGCACCATGACGCTGTCGGTGGCGACCGTGACGTCGAAACGGCTGGCGTCGGGCTTTTTAGGGTCGAGCATCACCGTGCCGCTCGGCTTGGTGAAGTCGCCATAGTAGGTGGTGAAGCCCATGTGCGAGACGCCGAACGTCACTCGCGTGTGATAGGGCTCGACCTTGTAGGTCCCGGCCTCGACCTTGGCGGCATCCTTGATGGGCGCCTGTTGGGCCAGGGCGGAAGACGCCAGGAGGACGAGAAGGCCGAAACTAGGGAGAAGTTTATGCATGAGGTTCGCTCCGCGATGAACCGCCGACTGTTGCGACGCAACTTGGCTCTAGCTGTTCGCCATAGCGATAAGAACACCTAAAACTTCGGTATTATTCATCGTATTCATCGATAGATCGCAGTTTCACGCGGCGTCGAGGCACGCCAACGTGTCCCCCTGCGGCTCAAGGCTTTGGATGTGGCGTCTATGCCATAGCGCCAGGAACAGGAGCCGCCAGGCCAGCAGACGATGCGCCTTGTCGGAGCTGGCGAAGACGGCCCTGACGGTCTCGGGTCTGCAGAGCGCGGCCACGCCCGGGTCGCGCGCCACGAGCGGCCCGAGGCGCGCGCCCTCCCGTGCGATCCACTCGCCGACCGGCACCGTAAAGCCGAGCTTCTTGGCGAAGGGTTGCGCAGCGGGATTGTGGTCGGCGAGCCAGCGCCGCAGCAGATATTTGCCCTGGCCGTGGCGCAGCTTCAGCCGGTTCGGCAAGGCGAAGCCGAAGTCGGCCACCGCCGGGTCGAGCAGCGGGGTGCGGCCTTCGAGGCCGAAATGCATCAGGCAGCGATCGAGCCCGATCAACACCGAATGGGGCAGCCAGTCGACGAAATCCACCGCCTGGGCGCGCTGCAGCGCGTTGAAATCCTGGCCCGCCGCCGCGGCTTCGGCTGCCGCGATGCCGTCGCGCCATCCGGTGAGGGGCTGCCGCAAAAGATCGAGCCCGTCGCAGGGTCCCTTGCGGCGGCGTGGCCGCCCACCGAGCCAGCGCGGCAGCATCTGTCGGCGATAGCGGCTGTAGCCGGCGAAGGTCTCGTCGCCGCCGACCCCGCTCAGCACCACTTTCACGTCCTCGGCGGCACGCTCCGCCAGCAGGAACATCGGCACGATGGCGTAGTCGGCGACCGGATCGTCGAGCGCCGCGGCGATCTCGGGCAGGCGCGCGAAGAAGGTCTGAGGCGTGATCGGCACCTCGGTATGGCGCGCGCCGGCGGCCTTGGCCATGGTCTCGGCGGCCGCCCGCTCGTCGTGCACGCCGGTCTCCGGGAAGGCGGCCGTATAGGTGCGCACCGGCTCGCTGTTGAGCCGCTGCATGGCGGTCAGCACCACGGAGCTGTCGATGCCGCTCGACAGGAACAGCCCGTATGGCACGTCACTGCGCTGGTGCAGCGTGACGGTATCCTCGATGATGGCATCGAGGGCGCGAAGGGCCTCGGCCTCGGGGCGGCGGACGACCTTGCGCGGCAGCGCATCGGGACCCGTCCGCCGCTCGACGATGATCCCGTCCTCGATCACGATGGTCTCGCCGGGCAGCACGCGAAAGATGTCGTCGAAGATCGTCTCCCGACCTGTGGTGAACTGCAGCTGCAAGAGCTCGAAGGCGCGTTTCGGCCGCAACCCGGGCGGAGCGTTCGCCGTGCCGTTGCGCCTGGCGGCCACGATGGCCTGCGGCTCGGACGCGAAGATCACGCCCTCCGGCCCCGCAGCATAATAGAGCTGCTTGATGCCGAAGGGATCGCGCGCCAGGACGACGCGCCGCTTGGCGGGGTCGTGCAGGGCGAGCGCGTACATGCCGCGCGCGTGATGGGTGAAATCGAGCCCGTGGCGGGCATAGAGCGCGAGCAGCGGCTCGCAATCGGACTTCGTGCGCCAAACCGCGTCCGGCATCGCGGCCTTGAGCTCGACGTAATTGTAGATCTCGCCGTTGACGATCAGCGCCCGGCCGGCCTCGTCGTAGAGCGGCTGGTCGCCGGTCTCGAGGTCGATGATGGCGAGGCGGTCATGGCGAAAGCCGACATTGTCCTTCAGGTACTCGCCGACGCCGTCCGGCCCGCGATGGGCGAGTGCCTCGCCGAGCACGGCGAGCGTCTCGCGCCGCGCCGCGACGCCCGCAGGGGCAACGACGCCCGATATGCCGCACATGATCGGTCCTCTGCCGCCTCGCCTCGGGGCGCATCCGATCCCTAACGTGCCTGGCACGGTCGTACAAATCTTGCTCTGCCTGCGGCCGACCGGTAGGCAGGCGGTGGATGGGACGAGGGAGGGCAGGGTGAGGGAGCGAAGGCCGCTGGAGGCGGCTCTGGCCTTCGGGCTGATTGTCTCCGGCACCGTGCTCAGCATGGCCGGGACGGATTTGGTGCTGCCGGCCGTTCCCAGCCTGCCTGAAGCCCTCGGCGGCACGCCGGCGATGGCGCAGATGGTGCTGGCGGCTTTCGTCGCGGGCACCGGTCTCGGCCTCCTGCTGTTCGGCACGCTGGCGGCGCGGGTCGACAGCCGCGGGCTCCTCGTCGCCTCGCTCGGAGCCTATGGTCTGGCCTCCCTCGCCGCCTCCCTCGCGCCGACCCTGCCGGTGCTCGTCGGGCTCCGCTTCCTGCAGGGCGCGGCAGGTTCCGCTCCCGCGGTCTTCGCGCCGGGGATGATCCGCCTGCTGTTCGACGAGACGCGAGCCGTGCGGGCGCTGGGATGGCTCGGCAGCATCGAAGCGCTGGTCCCGGCCTTGGCGCCCATCGCGGGCGTGGGGCTGCTCACGCATTTCGGCTGGCAGGCGTCCTTCTGGATCACCGGCCTGCTCTCCGTGGTTCTCGCCGGCGCGGTCGCCAGCCTGGCGCGACGTCTTCCACGCGTCGCGGCGGCGCCGCGGGCCGGCGGCTATGCGGTGCTGCTGCGCGATCCAACCTTCCTGCGCTATGCCCTGAGCCAAGCCTTCTCGCTCGGCGGCCTCCTGGTGTTTGTGTTCGGCGCGCCGGTCGTGATCATCGAGACGATGAGCGGCACGCTCGCCGACTTCATCGTGCTGCAGGTCACCGGCATCGTCTTCTTCATCCTCGGTGCCAATTTCTCTGGCTGGCCCGTGGCGCGATTCGGCGCCCTGCGGACGATCTTCACCGGCACCCTGGTGTCGGCGCTGGGACTCTTGTCGATCCTGGTCTATGCGATGCTCGGCGGAAACCACGCTTTGGCGCTGCTGGCGCCGTGGATCGTGGTTAACCTCGGCTTCGGGGTCCGCGGCCCGCCCGGCTTCATGCGAGCGGTCGTGGCGGCGCGCGGCGACGATGCGCGCGGCGCGGCGCTCGTGGTCCTGGCGATCCTCGGGACCGGTGCCGCGGGGACCGCGGTCGCGGCGCCGTTCATCACCGCCGGGCTGCCGGCGCTCGCCGCGGTTGCGGCTGCCATCTCGCTCGGCGCGGTCATCTGGATGGTCGGCCTGCCGGGCGCCGTGACAGGGTCACGCGCCGGCTTCGGAACCGATCCGGTCGAACCAGAGCATCGCCACGGCGATCGAGGCGATCCACCATGGCTGCCAGGCGCTGAGCCCGACGAGGCCGATGCAGAGCACGCAGAATAGAAGACCCAGGCGCGGCGCCATGGCGGGGGCCGGCAGCCGGTCGAGGCGCCGGAGCGTGTAGCCGAGGCACAGAACCGCCGCCAGCGCGCCGGCGACGCCGAGTTCCACCCAGAATTGCAGCACCACATTGTGGGGATGGTTGTCGACCATCTCGGCATTGTCGGCGCCCGGCGGCTTGCCGCCCGGCCGGGACGCGGTGGAGACCTTGAAGCTCGTGTCGAAGCCGTGCCCGAGGAGCGGGCGGTCCTGCACCCGCTGCTCGAAGGCCGTCCAGATCAGGATGCGATGGGACGCATGTTCCTCGCGCAGAGCGTTCTGCGCCGCGCTCGGCAGGAAGCGGCTCGCCAGCGTGCCGGTGAACGGCCCGGCCACGATCAGAGCCAGCAAAACGGCGCCGGCGAGGCCGAGGGCCGTCCTCGGCGCCAGCCTCGCCAGGGCAAAGAGTCCGGCGCCGACGATCAGGCCGAAGCCAGGCGAGCCCGAATGGGAGAAAACGATGCCGACCACGGCCGCCGCTGCCAGGGTCACCGTGATGACATAGCGTCGGCGCGCGACGTAATAGGCGGCGGCGGGCCAGAACAGCAGGGCGGGCGGTATCGCGCTGCGCTTCAGGTCCCAGGCCTCGCCCCGTGCCTTGACCAGCGCGTGCAGCGGCATCCCGGTCTTCTTCTCGAACACGATCAGCACGGCGGCGCCAACGATGCCGATCGCGAGCCAAGCCATGTCGCCGCGGCGCGCCACGAGCGGCCAGGCGGCCCAGCACCCGAGGGCGAAGGCCAGTTCCGGCAGACCTTCGACGAGGCCCCGGCGCGTGAAGCCGGGATCGATGCTCCAGGCGAAGCTCGCGACCATGAGCGCCAGCACGAGCCATATGATCAGCGCGGTCGGGCCCGTCAGCAGCGCGCCATAGCGACGCCGCAGCGCCGGCCCTGCGCCGCCGAGCAGCACCGCGGCATTGGCGAAGAGCGCGGCCGCCCCGAAAATCGCGGGAGCGGATTTGTTGGCCACGACCATCAGGATGGGCAGGACGGCGCCGAGGCAAAGCGTCGCCATCACGGCACAGACCCGCGCGGCCACGGAGGCCGAAAGGTCGGCCTGTTCGGGTGCGGGCGCGGGGCGGGGCAGGGCGGTGTCGACCGATCCGGTCGAGGGGCCGAAACTCATCTGTCCTCAGGTGGTTGTGCGGTCCTGGCCTACCCCCGAAGGCCGGCGCGGGACGGGAACGGGCGTTCTGTGCCCCGCTCGGGCCGGAGCGTCAACCGCGTCGCCAACCGGCGCGCTCGTCGAGCACCGCCAGCGACACATCCCCGAACGGAGCTCTCACATGCGACGGATCGCCGCCGGCGCCGGATAGGATGCCGATGATCGCGTCCGGGGTCACCGGGGCCACGCTGCCGTTCCGGACCGCGTTCAGCGGAGCCAACAAGGCCCACGCGGCCTGTTCCTGTCGGTGCTCAAGCCCCGGCATGTTCGTCGCCTCGGGATCCGTCATGGCTCTCGTGCGAAGCGGGGGACAGCCTGGTTCGCGACGATCCCGACGCCAAGCCCGCGCCGAGGCCGGTCGCGTCCGCGACCAGCAGCGCGTCGACTTCGGCCCGGCGGCCGCGCACCTCGATTCGGCGCTGCGCATAGTCCGAGACGTCGAGCCCGGCCCGCTCGGCGACCGCCATCGAGATCACGGCCTCGACGTCCATCTCCTTGGCGATGCCCTCCAGCCGGCTCGCCACGTTGACCGCATCGCCGACCGCCGTCAGGCCGATCGTCTGGCCGTAGCCCATCTCGCCGACGATGCTCGGGCCGGCATGCAGCCCCATGGCGATCCGCAGCGGCGGCACCAGCTCAGTCGCCATCTCGGCATTGAGCGCCTCGAGCCCGCGCGCGATGGCGCCGGCCGCCACGACCGCCTGGCGGCAGGCATGCTCGGGCGCGGCACTCAGCCCGAACAGCGCCAGCGCGCCGTCGCCGATGAACTTGTCGAGATGACCTTCGGCATCGTGCACGGCCCGGCCCACGATCTCGAAATAGCGGTTGAGCATGTAGACCGTGTCGAACGGCAGCCAGCGTTCGACCCTCCGGGTGAAGCCTCTAAGGTCACAGAACAGCACGGCGAGCTCGCGCTCGTGACTTGCGGCGCCGGGCCGCTCCGTGCGCGCGTCGCCGCCGGGCGCCGCCGGCGCGGTGGCGAAGACCGGGAACACGGCAAGATCGTGCGTCGGCCGCAACTGGCAAGCGAGGCGGATGTCCGGCGCCGCGCCGAAGCGTTGCAGCGTTGCGGCTTCGCCGGAGTGCGGCGGAGGCTGGCGTTCGAGCCCCTGAGGCACGCGAATGCGGCAGGTTGAACAGCGGCCGCGTCCGCCGCAGACGGCGACATGGGGATAGTCCGCGAGCCGGCTCGCTTCGAGCACCGTGGCGCCAGCCGGAACGGTGACGGCCCGCCCGTCGGGATAGCTGACACGGATCATCCGGTGGCGCCGCCGCCAGGCCCGAACGAGGCGCGCCAGAAGCGTCAGCCCGACGAGGGCGACGAACGCCAGCTGGATCGCCAGGGTGAGATGCGCCACATCGATCGGCGGTCGCGGGGACGACGGGGGCGGCCGGGCGGCATCGAGCGCCTTGCCGGCCTCGGCGAAACCGAGCATCGCCAGCATCGGCAGGACCAGCGCCGCGGCGACGAAGGTCGACGAAAGGCGCGGAAACCAAGCCTTGCTGCGCAGCCAGAAGAAAAGGCCGAGCCCGACATGGGTCCAGGCCAGGATCAGGACGAGCAACTGGCGCAGGCCGTCCGACGGCTTCCTGACCCAAAGGATCGAAACGACATCGCGGAAGTCGAGCCAATGCCCAGTCAGGCCGGGCACGATCCGCGTGCCGACGACATGGCCGGCCAGCAGCAGCGGGATGGCCAGTCCAAAGCCGATCTGGATGGCCTCGCGCATCCCCATCTTGAGGGTGCGCCGGCGATAGAGCGTGAGCAGGGTGAGGCCGATGTGGAGCGCGAAAGCCCCTCCGAGCAGCAGCGTGCCCGGCACCGAGGCCCAGGGATCCATGAGCACCGGGCGGGCCGCATCCATGGCCTCGACCGAGACGAGGCCGAGCGCCAGGTTGACGATGTGCAGCAGCAGGAACAGCGCCAGCACGAGGCCGGAGGCGAGCCTCAGGCTGCGGGCGTCCGGCCGGCGCAGGCGTGCCGTGGAGAACCGGCGCGGCGGGGCAGCGTGGAGCGGCGCCGCGGCGATCAGACGGCTCTGCGGTTGCGCTTGGCGAGGGTGCGCAGGCGCAGCGCATTCAGCTTGATGAAGCCTGCTGCATCGCGGTGGTCATAGGCCACGGCACCCTCCTCGAAGGTGACGAGGTCCTGGTCGTAGAGCGAGTGGGGGCTCGATCGGCCGACGACCGAGGCGCTGCCCTTGTAGAGCTTCATCCGCACACGGCCGGTCACGAATTCCTGGCTCTTGTCGATCATCACCTGCAGCAGCTCGCGCTCCGGCGAGAACCAGAAGCCGTTGTAGATGAGCTCGGCGTAGCGCGGCATCAGCTCGTCCTTGAGATGGGCGGCGCCGCGGTCGAGCGTCAATTGCTCGATGCCCCGATGGGCGAAGTAGAGAATGGTGCCGCCCGGCGTCTCGTACATGCCGCGCGACTTCATGCCGACGAAGCGGTTCTCGACGAGGTCGAGCCGCCCGATGCCGTTCTGCCGCCCGAGGTCGTTGAGCCTGGCCAAAAGCGCCGCCGGCCCGAGCCTCTCTCCGTCGATGGCGACCGGGTCACCGCGCTCGAAATCGATCTCGATGATCGTCGCCTTGTCGGGCGCGTCCTCGGGGGAGACCGTGCGCGAATAGACGTAGTCCGGCACTTCGGCGGCCGGATCCTCCAGCACCTTGCCCTCGGAGGAGACGTGCAAGAGGTTGGCGTCGACCGAGAAGGGCGCTTCCCCGCGCTTGTCCCGGGCGATGGGGATCTGGTTCTTCTCGGCGAAATCGAGGAGGGCCGTGCGGGAGGTCAAGTCCCATTCGCGCCAGGGCGCGATCACCGTGATGTCGGGCTCGAGCGCGTAGTAGGCGAGCTCGAAGCGCACCTGGTCGTTGCCCTTGCCGGTGGCCCCGTGCGCCACCGCATCGGCGCCGACGCGGCGCGCGATCTCGATCTGCTTTTTGGCGATCAGCGGCCGGGCGATCGAGGTGCCGAGCAGGTAGAGCCCCTCATATTGGGCATTGGCCCGGAACATCGGGAAGACGTAGTCGCGCACGAATTCGTCGCGCAGGTCCTCGATGAAGATATGCTCGGGCTTGATGCCGAGCAGAACCGCCTTCTTGCGCGCCGGTTCGAGCTCCTCGCCTTGGCCCAGGTCGGCCGTGAAGGTGACGACCTCGCAAGCATAGGTCGTCTGCAGCCATTTGAGGATGATCGAGGTGTCGAGGCCGCCCGAATAAGCGAGGACAACGCGGCGGATGGGTTTTTGGGTCTGCGGCATGTCCGTGGGCTTCGATCTCTAGGCTGCGTGGCAAGCCGCGCCGGGAATGCGCCCGGACTATATCGCGCCATGCCCATAAGCAAGCGAGGCGCGCCCGGCGCGTGCTTCCATCTGAACGTGCGAGACGGGGTGGATAGCAGCCTGTCCGCTTCTTGCGATCAGAAGGGACAGGCCGCCGTCCGAGGGCGCTATTTCAGCGGCAGAAACAGTTCCGCGACCACTTCATGGACCGGTACGTCCGGGAAAAAGGACAGCCATCGTTTGCTGTAGATTGGGAAGTCACGCGCTTCCTCGCCGCTGGCCGGAAGCCAATCCCGATAAAGGTAGAGCCCTTCGGGCTGCAGATTGTTGGAAGCGCCGTTGGCGACCCGCAGCACCGCGCAGCGTCCCCCAGGGATCACGCCGGCCTTCACCTGCGCGTCATTCGCCTCGATCGGCTGGTCGGTCCCGACACACAGGTCCATGCTGTAGTCGGCCGGGACCGCCGGGATCCTCTCGGAACGAAAAACCATGAAAGTAGGGCTTGTCTCGGGCGACAAGCCGGCGGCACTGCGCCAGGCGATGAACCGCTGGAAGGTGTCTCCGAGCGTCGCCCGGTCGCCCCGGTGCTCAATGATCGCCACAGGCGTGGGAAGCACATCGCGGATCGTCACGTCGTCGCGGGTGTAGGTAATGTGCATGAGCTTGCTCCTCGCGTTGTCGAAAGGCCCGAAGGCGGCAAGCCACGGCGCCCAATCGGGCGACTTCCGGAACGATGAAGGCGATTGCCCCAACCGTCGCCGAAAAGCGCGGGCGAAGGCATCCGGTGCATCGTAACCGGCATCCATCGCTATGTCCGTGACGCTTTCGGCGTGCTTGGAGGCCAGCCGGTGCGAAGCACGCTTCATACGGGCAAGCTGGACATAGCGATGCACGGACAACTGGAAGGTCGCCGTAAACTGCCGGTGAAAATGAAACTTCGAGAAGGCTGCGACGCGGCTCACAGCTTCCAGGTCCAGATTATTGTCAAGATGCCGGTCGATATAGTCCAGCACTCGCAACATCCGGGCATGGTAGTTTTGAAGCGCCGCCTTCATCGTTCCTTCCTCCGTGGCGGCACCAGCTAGTCGCTCAAGGCCATAACGTGCTCGACCGATCTTGCGGTTCGGGATGGATCACCGGAAACTCTCAACGACCGCCGGCAGGCGAGCATCGGCAGTCGCGGAATGACCGCGTTGGGTCGAAAGCGGTCGAACTTCGGAACGATACAGCACCTTTGGAGACGAGGACCGTCCAGGGCGGATCCCAGGGTTCCGAATTCAGGTTAACCCTTTTTGGGGAGCACCCTCCGTTCATCCCGGCGAAAGCCGGGATGCAGGACTGTGAGGCCGCAAGCCTCGCCTTTCCTCCGTGCCGCCACGAGGCTGGATCCCGGCTTTCGCCGGGATGAGCGGCAGAAAGACCGTGTCGAAATCCGTCCGTTGGCCTGAATTCGGAGCCCAGGGTCGATCTGCGCTGCTACGACTCCACGGCTTCGACGTTCAAGCCCGGCCCCTCGGTCTCCTTGTGCCGGCCCGCGGCGCGCTTGCCCAGCGCGTCGTGGAAGAGCTTGTGGCGGGCGCGCGTGACCATCATGGTCTGGAACCATGTCGTGAGATCGTCCCAAGGGTCCTTGATGGTGCCGAGTCCCGAGATGAAGGCGACGACGGTTCCAACCTCGATCTGCTTGTTGACGACATACCAGCCTCCGATGCCGAGGATGCCGGCGATGCCGAACTGGTGGCAGAGGTTGGTCAGGAAGTTCATCGAGAACTTGAGCTTGTAGACGCCCATGTTGAGCGCGAAGACCCGCGCGAAACGCTGCTCCTGATCGTCCTCGCCGGTTTGCGTCTTCTCGCCGTCGTCGTCGACCACCGCGGCGCTGGCGGTGCGCAGCACCGCGATCCGCTTCTCCGCACGCACCGTGATGGCGTGCTGCATCAGAGGCACGAAGACGAACTGCGGCAGGAAGACCCCTGCGATGGCGAGCGACATCACCGGCTGGAGGACGATCAGGTAGCCGATGGTGAAGACCATGATGCCGCCTTGCAGCAAGGGCTCGGAGACCGACTCGCCGACGAAGGCGCCGATCGGCTCGCTCTCGGCGATGATCATCGAGATCTCGGTGCCTTGCTTGGCGGCGCTCTCGTCCGAGGCAGGGCTCTCCTGCTGGTTGAGGAAGGAGCGCAAGCTTCGGACACAATGCTCCGAGATCCAGCTGCGATAGACGTTGAACACTAGCTTCAGGCCGCCTTGGACCAGCACGACGCCCGCATAGGCGGCGACGAAGAAGATCAGCGAGCGGAAGCTGCCTTCCTTCAGCGAGCGGTCGACGACGCGGCGCTGGATCTCGATCGGCACCGTGTTCATGACGGCCACCAGGCCGGACAGGATCAGCAGCCAGACCTGGTCGCCGGCGCTGACCCGCCAGACGAAACCGTAGAGCGAGCCGGGCAACCGTCCGGTCCAGGGCCGCGCGCGGCGTTTCGAGCTTTGCCAGGGGGTGGGCCAGAGGGTGAAATTTCGGACGGGGCTCGACGTGTGCAAAGAAATCCTCGGCAATGGCCTTGAAAAAAGAACAATGCATCGATCCGAAACGCTTTGGCGCCGGTCTTCGGCCGGTGCCGTCATGCTCGCCGCTTTCAGGCGGCGCCGTGTCGGCGATAAGGCGCGAACCAGCCGAGGCCGTCGAGCGTCGCGCCGGCCGGCCGGTATTCGCAGCCGACGAAGCCGTCGTAGCCGAGCCGGTCGAGCGCGGCGAAGACCCGCCCGTCGGCGAGTTCGCCCGTTTCCGGCTCGTTGCGCTGCGGCACCGAGGCGACCTGGACGTGGCCGGTGATGTCGAAGAGCGCCTCCAGGCCGCGGACGACGTCGCCGTGCAGGATCTGCCGGTGATAGATGTCGAACTGCAGTTTCAGGTTCGGCAGCGCGAGGCGGCGGATCAGCGCCGCCGCCCAGTCGAAATCGTTGAGGAAATAGACCGGCATGTCGCGCCGGTTGATCGGCTCCAGCACGATGGTGACCCCGGCCGGCGCCGCTCTCTTGGCCGCGAACCGGACAGCCGACTCATAGGCCGCCGCATGGACCGGGTCGTCGGCCGGGGCGTTGCCGGCCATCAGGTGCAGCCGCCGCGCGCCCGTCGCTTCGGTATAGCGCAGCGCCGTCTCGACGGAACGCTCGAACTCCGCCCGTCGCCCGGGGAGCGCCGCGAGCCCACGCTCGCCCGCCGCCCAATCCCCGGGCGGCAGGTTGAACAGGGCCTGGGTCAGCCCGTTCGCCGCCAGCCGCGCCGCGATGTCGTCGGGCTCGAACTCGTAAGGGAAGAGGAATTCCACCGCGTCGAAGCCCGCATCGGCGGCTGCCGCGAACCGGTCCAGGAAATCCCACTCGTTGAACATCATCGACAGGTTGGCGGCGAAGCGGGGCATGGGCGTCGTTTCCTCTATTTGGTGGGCAACGCTCAATCCTGCCGCTCGGCTCCAGGGCGGACCTTGAAAGATTTGGTGGTCGGTAAAAGGGCGTTTACCGCCCGCCTGAGATCGGCACTAGCATTGCCGTGACGGGCCCTGACGCGGCAGGCCAGTTGTTGCGTGTCGTCCGGGCGACCTGACCGACTGAGAGCGATCGCCCCTGCAGTCTTGACATGTCACATTGGCGTGATATTTTGTTTGTATGCAAATGAATTTGCTGCCTGGCGCCCGCATAGCTGCTTTGCGGTGCGACCCAGCGGCTTGACCTGCGGGGCCGACGAAAATATCTGTTCGTCTACGAACGAACTCAAGTTACGCGAAGTCCGTGCCGGCCCTGGCCATCATCGGTTTGGCGGATCCGGTCGAGGCGGGAGAAACAGTTGAGCAATTTCAACGAAGAGACCGTGCTGTCGGTGCATCACTGGACCGACGACCTGTTCAGCTTCAAGACGACGCGCGATCCCTCGTTCCGCTTCCGTAACGGCGAGTTCACCATGATCGGCATCCCGGTCGACGGCCGGCCGCTGCTGCGCGCCTACAGCGTCGCCAGCGCCAATTATGAGGAGGAGCTGGAGTTCTTCTCGATCAAGGTCGAGAACGGTCCGCTGACCTCGCGCTTGAAACACCTGAAGGTCGGTGACGCGGTGATGGTCAGCCGCAAGCCGACCGGGACGCTCGTCATCGACAACCTCCATTCCGGCCGCAACCTGTACCTGCTCGGCACCGGCACCGGCCTTGCGCCCTTCCTCAGCGTGATCAAGGATCCGGAGACCTACGAGCGGTTCGACAAGGTGGTGCTGGTCCATGGCGTACGGCAGGTAAGCGAACTTGCCTATGGCGATACGATCACCAAGACCTTGCCGCAGGACGAACTGATCGGCGAGATGATCCGCGCCCAGCTCGTCTATTACCCGACGGTGACCCGCGAACCCTTCCGCAACACCGGCCGCATCACCGAGCTTCTCGGCTCGGGCAAGATCAGCGACGACCTCGGCCTCGCCGATCTCGACCCGGCGCACGACCGCGTGATGATGTGCGGCAGCCCAGGCATGTTGACCGACACCAAGGCGCTGCTCGAAGCTCGCGGCTTCATCGAGGGCAATCACGGCGAGCCCGGCCAGTTCGTCATCGAGAAGGCCTTCGTCGACCGGTAGCCGATTTCTGGCGTCGCCGGGTCACGTCGAGTCGAACGTCACCTCGTAATACGAGCCTGCGGCAGCGATGCCGATCGCCCGCTCTGTCGCTGGGATGTTGCGCCGGATGATGTTCCAGTTGTTGGTCGGAAGAACCAGGACGGCGATCCGACGGCCGGCCAGGGTCTGCTGGTGGCGCAGATTGCGGTCGGCCGTAATCATGATGTCGAAGCCGGCAGTTTCGGCGGCCGTGATCAGCGTCCCATTGGAGATGCCCGTCTAGCCCTGGCCGTGAACGTGACGAACCTCGGCTCCTGGCAGAAGCTTCAGCAGGCCGATGGGGATGTTCTCATCGAGCAGGATGCGCGTCATGCTGCCGTGCAAATTCGATGACTCGCCGGGCGATGTCGGCCGGCACTGCGGGGAAGATCTCCGACGAGATTTCGTCGGCCGTATAGCCGTCCTGCGCGTTTTCCACGATGGCATCCGCCTGCACGCGAGTGCCCTTCACGACGAAAGCTCCGGACACGACGCCGGGACGGCTTTCGACGTCGGCGCATTGCGACCAATCCATAGAGCCCTCCTCGCTGCACGATAACCCCGACAAGGTAATCCTTCCTCCTCGCGGTTGCCATGCGGCAGGCAGGCTGTAGGACGCACGTAGCGTCAACCGGTCCCTCATCCGCTGGCCGTGCCAAAACACTTCGTGTTAGAACGCTTTACCGCCCGCTCCGGAGGACCTCATGAGCGCCGTACCGCAATCGCCGTCCGCCAGGGCTCCCAAGGCCAGCTTCGTCTGGGACGATCCGCTGCTGCTCGACGCCGATCTCGGTGAAGACGAACGCCTGATCCGCGACACGGCGCGCGCCTATGCGCAGGAAAAGCTTCTGCCCCGCGTCGTCGAGGCCTATGCGTCCGAGAAGAGCGATCCCGGCATCTTCCGCGAAATGGGCGAACTCGGCCTGCTCAGCACGACCCTGCCGGAGCAATATGGCGGCGCCGACGCGTCCTACGTGGCCTATGGCTTGGTCGCGCGCGAGGTCGAGCGGGTCGATTCCGGCTACCGCTCGATGATGAGCGTGCAATCCTCGCTCGTGATGTATCCCATCCATGCCTACGGCGACGAGAGCCAGCGGCGCAAATATCTGCCGAAGCTCGCCTCGGGCGACTGGATCGGCTGCTTCGGCCTGACCGAGCCCGATGCCGGCTCCGACCCCGGCGGCATGAAGACCCGGGCCGAGAAGATCTCCGGCGGTTACCGGCTCTCGGGTGCCAAGACGTGGATCTCCAACGCGCCGCTGGCCGATGTCTTCGTCGTCTGGGCCAAATCCGCGGGGCATGATGACGCCATCCGCGGCTTCGTTTTGGAGAAGGGGACGAAGGGCCTATCGGCGCCGAAGATCGGCGGCAAGCTCTCGCTGCGCACCTCCGTCACCGGCGAGATCGTCATGGAGGGGGTCGAGGTCGGCGAAGAGGCGCTGCTGCCCAACGTCTCTGGCCTGAAGGGACCGTTCGGCTGTCTCAACCGCGCCCGTTACGGTATCGCCTGGGGCACGATGGGCGCAGCGGAAGATTGCTGGCACCGCGCGCGACACTACACGCTCGATCGCAAGCAGTTCGGTCGCCCGCTGGCGCAGACGCAGCTCGTGCAGAAGAAGCTCGCCGACATGCAGACCGAGATCGCGCTCGGGCTCCAGGCGGCGCTGCGGGTCGGGCGGCTGTTCGACGAGGGGCGGGCCGCGCCCGAGATGATCTCGCTGATCAAGCGCAACAATTGCGGCAAGGCGCTCGACATCGCGCGAGCCGCCCGCGACATGCACGGCGGCAACGGCATCACGGGCGAATACCATGTGATGCGCCACCTGCAGAACCTTGAGACGGTCAACACCTACGAGGGCACGCACGACGTCCATGCGCTGATCCTCGGCCGTGCGCAGACCGGCCTGCAGGCGTTTTTCTAGTCGTCTGAAATGAACCGGAACCCCTCATCCGCCATGGCTTTGCGCGGCTTCGCCGCCATGCCATGGCACCTTCTCCCCTTGCGGGGAGAAGGTGCCAACGCGAAGCGGCGGCGGATGAGGGGTGTCGCGCTCCCGCTGCCATTGTCATCATGAGTGCCCCATGAGCCAAATCCGCATCACCCTCGCAGGGTCGACCGGCTGGGTCGGCCGCGCCCTCGTCGAGGCCATCGCCAAGGCCGACGATCTCGTGCTCGCGGGCGCCGTCAGCCGCAGCGCGGCCGGCCGCGATGCCGGCGAGGCGGCCGGGCTCGCGCCGGTCGGAGTCAAGATCTCGCCGAGCGTCCAGGCGGCGCTCGCGGCCCCGTCCGACGTCTTGATCGATTACACCAAGCCGGACGGCGTCAAGGCCCATGTCCTGGCGGCACTCGCCGGGGGACGGCACGTAGTCATCGGCACCTCCGGCCCGTCGGCCGATGACTACGCCGAGATCGACGCGGCGGCCAAGGCGGCAGGCCGCGGCGTTCTGGCGGCCGGCAATTTCTCGATCACCGCGACGCTGATGCGACGCTTCGCGCTCGAGGCGGCGAAATTCGTGCCCGACGTCGAGATCATCGACTACGCCTCGGCCAGCAAGATCGACACGCCCTCAGGCACGGCGCGGGAACTCGCGGAGTTGCTTGGTGCAGCGCGGCAGGCCCCGACGTCACGCCCGGTCGAGACGCTGAGCGGCCTGCGCGAGACGCGTGGCGCCGCCGTCGGCGGTCCCACCCCTGTGCAGGTTCATTCACTGCGGCTGCCGTCCTATGTCATCGCCTGCGAGGTCCTGCTCGGCGCCGACAACGAGCGCCTGACCATTCGGCATGACGCCGGCACCTCGGCCGCGCCCTATGTGGCCGGCACGCTGCTGGCGGCGCGTCGCGTGTCGGGCTTCGTTGGCTTGAGGCGCGGCCTCGACGCCGTCATGGACTGATTCGGTGGACAAGCCGCTCGCCGGCATCAAGGTCCTCGAGCTCGCCCGCATCCTGGCCGGTCCCTGGATCGGCCAGCTTCTGGCCGATCTTGGCGCCGACGTCGTCAAGGTCGAGCGGCCGGAGAGCGGCGACGATACGCGGACCTGGGGTCCCCCCTTCGTCGAAGGGGGTGACGGGGCGCATCTCTCGGCCGCCTATTTCCATGCCGCCAATCGCGGCAAGCGCTCGGTCGAGGCCGATTTCGAGACGCCGGACGGCCAGGCGCTCGTCCGCCGTCTGGCCGGCCATGCCGATGTCCTGGTCGAGAACTTCAAGGTCGGCGGCCTCGCCAAGTACGGCCTGGATTACGCCGGCCTCGCCGCGCTCAACCCGCGCTTGGTCTATTGCTCGGTGACCGGCTTCGGTCAGACCGGTCCCTACCGCAACCGCGCCGGCTATGATTTCATGATCCAGGGCATGGGCGGCATCATGGACCTCACCGGTGCGCCCGACGGGGAGCCGCAGAAGATCGGCGTGGCCTTCGCGGACATCTTCACCGGAGTCTATGGCGTCGTCGGGATCCTGGCGGCGCTGCGCCGCCGCGAATCCTCGGGGCAGGGCGGCCATATCGATATGGCGCTGCTCGACACGCAGGTGAGCGTTCTCGCCAACCAGGCCATGAACTATCTCGTCTCGGGCTCGGCACCGCGCCGCATGGGCAACGCGCATCCCAATATCGTGCCCTACCAGATTTTCCCCGTGGCGGACGGCCACGTCATCGTCGCGGTCGGCAACGACGGGCAGTTCGCGCGCTTCGTCACCGTGCTCGGCAGGCCGGAGCTGGCGCGCGATGCGCGCTTCCTCACCAATCCGCTGCGCGTGCAGAACCGCGTCGCCCTGGTGCCGGCCCTGACGGCCCTGACGCTCACCTTTTCGCGGGACGACCTGCTCGGCGCGCTCGAGCGCCAGGGCGTGCCCTGCGGGCCGATCAACAGCGTGGCCGACGTCTTCGCCGATCCGCAGATCGCGGCGCGGGGACTTCGGGTCGACCTGCCGAGCGTCACCGCGGCGGCGGGCCGGATTCCTGGTGTCGCCTCGCCCATCGTCATCGACGGCATCCGCATGGTGGGTGAGCGGTCTTCACCCGCCCTCGGCGCCCATACGCGGGAGGTGCTCGCCGATCCGGCCTGGGGCGGGTGAACGGCCGAAAAAACATCATCGCTGTCGCTTCGCGGCAAGACGGCCCATCGTTGCCATAGTAGAGGTGTCTCGAATGTCGCAGGGCCTCAGCCCAAGCGGAGTGAGCGATGAGCCTCGATCACGATCTTTCGTCCTTGTTGCGGGCGCGCAAGCCCGGTTTCAGCCTGCCGCGGCCGTTCTACACGGACGCCGCGATCCTCGCCGATGACCTCGACCGGATCTTCTACAAGGACTGGATGTTCGCCGGCCACGATTGCGAGATCGCGGAGGCGGGACAGTTCTTCACGCTGCAGATCGGCGCCTATCCGGTCATGGTCGTGCGGGGCAATGACGGTGCGATTCGGGCCTTCCACAATTCCTGCCGGCACCGCGGCTCGCGCATCTGCACGGTGGACCACGGCAAGGCGAAGCGCCTCGTCTGCCCGTACCACCAATGGTCCTACGACCTCGACGGTAGCTTGGCGCGCGCGCGCCACATGCCGCAGGACTTCGACAAGAGCGGCTTCGGGCTGAAGCCCGTCCATTGCCGTTCGGTCGCCGGCTACATCTTCGTTTGCGTCGGCGAGCGCGCCCCGCCTTTCGAGCCTTTCGCCGCCACCGCCGAGCCCTACCTGCGGCAGCATAGGCTCAGCGAGGCCAAGGTGGCTTTCGAGAGCACCATCGTCGAGCACGGCAACTGGAAGCTCGTCTGGGAGAACAACCGCGAGTGCTTCCACTGCGCCGCGAACCATCCCGAGCTCTGCCGTACCTTCCCCGAGACGCCGACGGTGGCGGGCGGCCCGACCGCGATGTCCGACCCGGCGCTGGTCGCGCATTGGGCGCGGCTCGAGGCGGAGGGCCTGCCGAGCACCTTCCGGCTATCGGACGACGGCCAGCATCGGCTGAGCCGAATGCCGCTCCTCGACGAGGCGGTGAGTTACACCATGACGGGCAGGGCGGCCGTGTGCCGCCCGCTTAGCGCGGACGTGACGCTGCCCGCGATCGGGACGCTGCTGATGTTCCACTACCCAAGCATTTGGAACCATGTGCTCGGCGACCATGCCGTCTCGTTCCGCGTCCTGCCGCTCAGCGCCACTGAGACCCAGATCACGACCAAGTGGCTGGTCAACAAAGACGCGGTCGAAGGCCGGGATTACGACCTCGGTGAGCTGACGCGCGTCTGGCTCGCGACCAACGATCAGGATCGTCGGGTTATCGAGGAGAACCAGCGCGGCATCCTCTCTCCGGCCTACGAGCCTGGGCCCTATTCGCCCGAGCACGAGTCCGGCACGATGCAGTTCGTCGACTGGTACTGCGCGGCGCTGGAGCGGTCGCTCGGCGACAAGCGGCCAAGCCTGAGCCGGGTCGCCTGATCCGTGCCGGAGCAGAGGCTCCGGCGGGTCGTCATCGCCTTCGAGCCCGAGGCGGCCGCAGCGCGGCGGCTCGAGCGCTACGGCTATGCGCCCGAGGTCGCTCGCGAGATCGCCACCTATTTGGCCCAGGCGAGCGATCTGCCGGCCCATATGGACGAGATCCGCGACGCGCTCTCGGCCGAGGGGATCGTGGCCGAGTTCGTCGCGCTCGACGACCTGACGCGCCACCTCGCTGAGGTTGATTCCGAAGAGACCCTGGTCTGGGCGCAGACGGACGGCATAAGATTCTATCGCGGGTCGGCCGTGCCGGCCCACGCTCGGCTCGCGGGTTTCGCGCGCTACGGCTCGCCCGCGCCCGCGCAGCACCTCTGCCAGGACAAGTTCGCCTCCCTGGCGCTCGCCGGAGCGGCCGGTCTCACGATCCTGCCGACGCTGCTGCTCGACGGCGAGGAGACGGTCGGCGCCTTGGGCGACCTCGCGGCTGCGGCCGCTCCATTCTTCGTCAAGCCGGCGACGCTCGGCGCCAAGCTCGGCATCTGGGCCGACAGCCGCTGTGCGACCTTCGAAGAGGCAAAGGTGGTTTCGCGCCGCATCGCCGCCCGCTACGGCGACCGGGCCGTCGTGCAGCCGTTCGTCGAGGGCGACGACGTCCGGGTGAGCTTCATGGATCTCGGCCGGCCGTTTCCCGAGCAGCTCGGCCTCTTTCGCCTCGCCAAGGACGAAGGCAGCGAGACCGGCGGCGCCTTCATGACCATGCGCGACAACGAGACATTGTCAGGCGCCAAGGACATGACCGGCGCTCGCGGGCTCTTTGGCGAAACGCGGGAGGCCGCCTTCGTGCCGCGCATGGCGGACCTGCGGCGCGACCCGGATCCCGCCGCCCGGCAGGCTGCCGCGACCATCGAGGAGGGGGCGGCCCGCCTCGCCCGCCTGATCGGGCTTTGCGATTACTGGTCGATGGATTTCCGGGTCGATGCGGTCGGTCGGCCGGTCTTCTTCGAGTTCGAGGTCTGCCCGGCGGTGACGATCTACGATTTTTCGGAATATCTCGGCGCCGTTCACGGGCTCAAGCTCGGCCCCGCCCTAGCGCGTTCCATGCGCCTGGCGTTTGACCGCCGGTGGGACACAGCGGAGGCGTGAGCCAAGCTTTCCTTCTCCCGCTTGCGGGAGAAGGTGGCCGGAGCGTCAGCGAAGGCCGGATGAGGGGACCGGGACGGCTTTGCGGCCCTCATCCGTCACCACTACGCGGTGCCACCTTCTCCCGTCGAACGGGAGAAGGGATCGCCAATCTCCAGGAACGCCATAGCGGCCATCAGGTCGAGATGGCCGCCGCCGCCGTTCTTGAACAGAGTGATCTCGGCCGGGTCGGTAAGGCTCGCCACCCTCCCGGAACAGAGGTCGAAAAGGTCGCCCCTGACGTGACCTGGGCCGATCACGCCACGGTCGAGCGGGTCGCGGATATCGCCGTTATGCGCCATGACGAGCCCTCGGTGGTCGGCGAAGACGCGGGCGTGCAGGATCGATGTCGAGCGCGTCAGTGTCGATGACCGGCAGGGACATCATCTGATTTTCGGTCGACATATGTGCCCCGTCATTCCGGGTCTTCGCCTGCGGCGAATCCCGGAATGACGAAACACGAAGTCATCATCGACCCACGCCGCCATCACACGTCCTTCAGCAGCCGGAGCGCATCGTAGACGGCGGCGTGGATATTGCGCGAGGCGACGGCGTCGCCGATCCGCCACAGCGTGAACCGTCCTTCGGCATTGGTCTCGACCCGCTGCGGTCGGTTCTCGATCAACGCCGCATGGTCGATCTCGCCCAGATTGCGCGACAAGGGCTTCAACGCAAAATAGAGCTCGTCGAGCGGCATCGTGCCGTGCTCGACCACAACCTGATCGGCGGATTTCTCGATCTCGCGCTTGCCATACTCGTCGGCGAAACGCGCCACCAACCGGTTGCCGTCGCGGCGCACGCCTTCGAGCCGCAGATTGAGCGTCGTCACCACCGAATGTTCGGCGAAGGCCTTGAAATAGGCCGGATAGGAGGTCCCGCCGACATCGGGAGCGAGCGTCCGCTCCGGAGTGACGATCTCGAGCTTGGCCCCCGAACGGGCGATGAACTCCGCCGCCGTCATCCCAGGATGGGCGCCGTTGTCATCGTAGAGGATCACCTCGGCGCCCGGCTTGGCGGCGCCGGTCAGAAGATCCCAGGGGCTTGTGACGAGGTCCTCGCCTTCGTCCAGGAAAGCGGCATCCGGCAGGCCGCCCGTCGCGACGACGATGACGTCAGGTAATTCTGAAATGACATCAGCCTCTTCCGCATAGGTGTTGAAGCGGAATGTCACGCCATCGCGTTGGCACTGCGCCATGCGCCAGTCGATGATTCCCATGATCTCGCGCCGGCGCTTGAGCCCGGCCGTCACCAGCACCTGTCCGCCTGGTCGGTCGGCGGCCTCGAAGACGATCACTTCGTGACCACGCGCGGCGGCGACCCTGGCCGCCTCGAGGCCGCCCGGCCCCGCGCCCACCACCACCACCTTGCGCCGTGGGCCGTCGGCCCGCGTGATCGCGTGCGGCATGGTCGCCTCGCGTCCCGTCGCGGCATTGTGGATGCACAACGCCTGGCCGCCGTAGATCGAGTCGATGCAATAGGCCATGCCGACGCAGGGGCGGATGTCGTGCTCGCGGCCCGAGGCCACTTTCGCCGCGATGTGCGGGTCCGCCATATGGGCGCGCGTCATGCCGACGAGGTCGAGCTTGCCGGTCGCGATGGCGTGGCGGGCGGTGGCGACGTCCTGGATGCGCGCCGCGTGGAAGGTGGCGATGCCGGTCGCGGCCCTGACTTCGCCGGCGAAGTCGAGGTGCGGGGCCGAGCGCGCGCCCATGCCGGGGATGACGTGGGAGAGCGCCTCCTCGGTGTCGATATGGCCGCGGATGACGTTGACGAAGTCGATCAGTCCCGAGCCGACGAGCTTCTTGGCGATCGCCAGCCCCTCCTCGCGCGAGAGCCCCCGGCTCCAGTCCTCGTCGCAGACGAGCCGCGTGCCGACGACGAACTCCGGCCCGATACGCTCGCGGATTGCGCGAAGCACCTCGAAGCCGAAGCGCATGCGGTTGTCGAGGCTCGCCCCGTAATCGTCCTGGCGCAGGTTGGTGGCGGGCGACCAGAACTGGTCGATCAAGTGGCCGTAGCATTCGAGCTCGAACCCATCGAGGCCGGCGGCCTTCACCCGCTCGGCCGCATCCGCATAAGCCTTGACGATGCGGGCGATGTCCCAGTCCTCCATGGGCTTGGGGAAGGCGCGATGGGCCGGCTCGCGCACCGAGGAGGGCGCCACGACCGGCAGCCAGTCCGCTTTCGACCAGGAGGTGCGCCGGCCCAGATGGGTAATCTGGATCATCACCTTGGCGCCGTTGGCGTGGACGTCGTCGGCGAGCTCGCCGAGCCATCGCACGACCTCGTCCTTGTAGAGCAGGATGTTGCCGAAGGCCTGCGGGCTGTCGGGCGCCACCACCGCCGAGCCGCCGATCATGGTGAGCCCGATGCCGCCCTTGGCTTTCTCGGCGTGGTAGAGCCGGTAGCGCTCCTTGGGCATGCCGTCCTCGGTATAGGCCGGCTCGTGCGCGGTCGACATGATGCGGTTGCGGATGTCGAGATGCTTTAGGCGATAGGGCTGGAGCAAGGGATCGCTCGGCGCCGTCATTGGCGGGCTCCGGAGGCTGGCGTCACGGGGTGCGGCGTCGATTCGAGCCGCGCGGTACAGAGGGGTATGGTGTTCGACGGTGGGGGTCCCATGCGGCCATGACAGCATCAGATCTGCATGCGACATCAATTGGTCTGGCGGCGTCCCGATCAATCCAAACACACCCCCGGTAGAGATCAAAAATGGCCAAGCATTAGAATCCCTCTTGTTGTCGATCGAAACTGGCGTCACTCTTGCAGAAGGGGTGAGACAACCCGCCGGAGGAACCCACAATGGCAGAGATCAACGGGCACGTCAGCAGACTGGCGGCCGACCTGGAAGCCAAGAAGATCAATCGTCGCGAATTCGTCCGCTATGCCGCCCTCATGGGCATGGCGGCCCCCGCCGCCTACGCCTTGGCCGGCAAGATCACCGGCGAGCCCTTCGCCCCGTCGGCCGCCGCTGCCACGACACCGGCGCCGCTGCCCAAGGGCGGCACCTGGCGGATCGGCACCCGCATCAAGGACATCAAGAACCCGCACGCCTATTCCTGGGGCGGCTACGACTCGAACGTGTCGCGGCAGGTCGTCGAATATCTGACCTTCACCGACGCCGATGGCGTCACCAAGCCCTATCTGGCGGAAAGCTGGGAGGTCACACCCGACCTCAAGACCTGGACCTTCAAGCTCGTCAAGGGCGTGAAATGGACCAAGGGCGACGAACTCACCGCCGACCATGTGATCTGGAACCTCAAGCACGCGCTCGACCCCGCCGTCGGCTCGTCCTTCATCGGGCTCGTCCACGGCTACCTGCTCAACGACAAGACCGGCGCCGACGGCAAGCCGACGACCGAGCTCTGGTCCGCCAATGCCATCGAGAAGGTCGACGACCACACCTTCCGCTTCAACTGCAAGACCCCGCAGGTCGCCGTTCCGGAGCACCTGTTCCACTACCCGATGGCCATCCTCCATCCGGACGACAAGGGCGTGTTCGGCGTCGGCGCGCAAGGCACCGGCCCGTTCGACCTGACCGAATTCGAGCTCGGCAAGCGGGCGGTGCTCAAGCGCCGGGCCGGCTATTGGGGCGGGGACGCGGCCATCGACGGCATGGAGCAGATCGACGTCGGCGACGACGTCACGGCACCGATCGCGGCGCTCGCCTCCAAGCAGCTCGACGGTCTGGCGATCGCCTATCCGTCGCAATATGACGCGCTGAAGGCCATCGACCACCTCAATTTCTTCCAGGTGAAGACGGCGGAGACCGGCACCATCCGCATGCACGTCGCCTCCAAGCCCTTCGACGACCCGAAGGTGCGCCAGGCCATGCGCAAGGCGATCGATCCGCAGCCGGTTCTCGAAGTCGCGTTGCGCGGCATCGGCACCATCGGCGAGCACACGCATTGCTCGGTCGCGCTGCCGGACTTTGCCGCGATCGATCCGCCGAAGCGCGACGTCGAAGGCGCCAAGAAGCTGCTGGCCGACGCCGGGCATCCGAACGGCATCGAGGTCGAGCTCGTCGTGCCCAACGACATCGACTGGTTCCAGCCGATGGCGGAAACTTGCCAGCAGATGTGGGCGGAGGCCGGCATCAAGGTCAACCTGAAGCCGATCCCCGGCGCTTCCTACTGGGACATCTGGACCAAGGTGCCGTTCTCGATCACCATCTGGTACCATCGTCCGCTCTGCACCATGCTGCTCGGCCTCGGCTATCGCAGCGGCGCCGCCTGGAACGAGTCCGGCTGGTCCAACAAAGAGTTCGACGATCTCCTGACGCAGGCCGACGGGGTCCTCGATCTCGACAAGCGCAAGGCCATCGTGGCCAAGCTCGAGCAGATCATGCTCGACGACGGTCCGCTGGTGCAGCCGGTGTTCCGCAACGTCTTCACCTTCATGGACAAGCGCGTCGTCGGCTTCTACGCCCATCCGTCGAATTATTTCTTCGGCTGGAAGATCGGCCTCCAGCAGGCCTGATCAAACCGGCGTCCCTCCCCTCCGCGCGGAGGGGAGGGACGCTTGCGACAACGAAAGGCGGATGAGGAAACGGACCATGGTCGGACCCCCGGAATTCTCTCGTCCGTCGCCGCTCCGCCTCGATATCCTCTCCCGTGATCGGGCGAAGGGCAGCTTGGATTCGATCTCATGATGAGGCTCATCGCCAAGAAGCTTGCCAGCCTGGTGCTGACACTGCTCGTCGCCTCGTTTCTGGTCTTTGCCATCACTGAGTTCTCGCCCGGCAACGTGGCGCGCAAGACGCTCGGGCCCTACGCGCCGCAGGAGAGCGTCGATCTCCTCTACAACAAGCTCGGCCTCAACGACCCGCTGCCGATACGCTACGTGCGCTGGCTCGGCATCCTGCTCGGACTGAGGGCCGATCCACTCCAGGACCCGGCGCTCAAGCTCGATTTCACCGATCCGCGCGGCGACCGCTATTTCGGCAATTTCGGCTATTCGTCGCTCTATAAGGCGCCGGTCAACGATGTGCTGTGGCCGCGCCTGCGCGCCACCGCGATGCTGGCCGGCCTCGCCTTCGCGTTCATCGTGCCGCTGTCGATGCTGCTCGGCATCCTGGCCGGCATGCGGGAGGGCAGCGCCGTCGACCGCTCCATCTCGGTCTTCGGCATCGTGGCGACATCGGTGCCGGAGTTCGCCTCCGGCGTCTTCCTGGTGTCGGTCTTCGTCGTCCTTCTGGGCCTGTTGCCGGGCACGAGCCCGCTGACGACGGGCGCCGGCTGGCCGATCTGGACGCAGCTCGTGCTGCCGGTCACCGTGCTGGTGCTCTATGACGCCGGATATCTCATCCGCATGGTGCGCGGCTCCATGGCCGAAGTGATGGCGAAGCCCTATGTGCGCACCGCGCTGCTCAAGGGCCTGAGCTTCCGCCAGGTCGTGGTGCGCCACGGCATCCGCAACGCCATGATCGCGCCGTTCACGGTCATCCTGCTGCAGATCAACTTCCTGATCTCGGGCGTGGTGGTGACCGAGATGGTCTTCGCCTACCCGGGCTTCGGCCGCATGATCCTCGATGCGTCGCTGTTCGGCGACATTTCGCTGATCGAGGCGGCGACTCTGATCGCCCTCATCGTCGCGGTGACGACCCAGGTCCTCGGCGATATCGGCTATGCTTTCCTCAACCCGCAGATCAGGCTCCGATGACCGCGATCGACGCTCCCCGCCTGCGCGAAAAGATCGAACGGCCGCCAGGCCTCGTCCGCCGCCTGCCCACCTCGGGCGTCGCCATGGTCGGCCTGGGACTGGTCCTGTTCTGGGTCGTGCTGGCGCTCTTCGCGCCCGTCCTGCCGCTCGATCCGCCGAACAAGCTCTTTTACGCGGGCTTCAGCCATCCGGCGCCCTCTCCCGAGCATTGGCTCGGCCTCGACAACCGCGGCCGCGACATCCTGGCGCGTATCATCTTCGGTGCACGCCGGGTGCTGTCGGTGGCGCCCATCGCCGCCATCGCGGCCTATGTGATCGGCTGCCCCCTCGGCCTCGCCGCCGGCTATTACGGCGGCAAGGTCGATGCGATCATCAGCCGGGCCGGCGACGTGATCCTCTCCTTCCCGATCATCATCCTCTACGTCATCCTGATCTCGACGATCGGTCCCTCGATCCTCAACATCGTCATCGCCGTGATCGTCGCCTCCAGTCCCGGCATCGCCCGCATCGTGCGCGGCCTGACGCTGGAGCAGCGCCATCTCGATTACGTCGCCGCGGCCGAGCTCAGGCGCGAGAACGCGCTGTTCATCATGTTCGTCGAACTGCTGCCGAACTGCCGCGGCCCGCTGATCACCGATTTCTGCCTGCGCATCGGCTATACGATCATCACCATCGGTATCCTCGGCTTCCTTGGCCTCGGCCTGCCGCCGCCCGATCCCGACTGGGGCACGATGGTGCGCGAGGCGACGGTGGCGATCTCGGTGCATCCCTTCATGTCACTGTTTCCGGCGGGCGCCATCGTGTCGCTGGTCCTCGGCTTCAACCTTCTGGCGGACGGTGTCCGCGAACTGTCGATGAAGGAGTGAGCATGGCCGAGCCCCTTCTTTCGATCGAGAACCTCAGGGTCGACTACCACTCGGCCGCAGGTGTCGTCACCGCGATCCCCGATCTCAGTTTCAACGTCATGCCGGGCGAGAGCTACGGCATCGTCGGTGAATCCGGCTGCGGGAAATCGACGCTGCTGATGGCCATCATGCGCCATCTCGGGCAGACGGGCCGCGTCTCCCGAGGCCGCATCCTGTTCGACGGAGTCGACCTGACCTCCGCCTCGCGGCGCGACCTCGCGGCGATCCGCGGCCGTGGCATCGCCATGGTCTACCAGGATCCGAACTCGGCCTTGAATCCCACCATGAAGGTCGGCGCCCAGCTCATGGAAGTGCCGATGATCACGCAAGGCATCGGCGCAGAGGCGGCGCGCGAGAAGGCGCGCCGGATCCTGGCGGACGTGCATCTGCCCAATCCCGACAGCGTCATGGGCCGCTACCCGCATCAGATGTCGGGCGGCCAGAAGCAGCGCGTCGTCATCGCCATGGCGCTGCTCGCCAATCCGAAGCTGCTGCTGCTCGACGAGCCGACGACGGGCCTCGATGTCACGGTCGAGGCGGCGGTGCTCGATCTCGTCTCCGAGCTGCAGGAAAAATACGGCACGGCGCTGATCTACATCACGCATAACCTCGGCGTGGTGGCCAAGGTCTGCGAACGCGTCGGCGTCATGTATCTCGGCGATCTCATCGAGGAGGCGCCGGTGCGCGACCTCTTCGCCGACCCGAAGCAACCCTATACGCGACGGCTCATGGCCTGCGTGCCGCACATCGGCTCCGACAAATATACGACCTCCTTCCTGCCCATCCCCGGCCAGCCGCCGGGCTTGGCGCGGCGGCCGCCCGGCTGCCCCTTCGCGCCACGCTGCCCCGGCTTCGAGGCCGGGCGCTGCGATCATCCCATTCCGGAGGAGAACGTTTCGCCGGTGCACCGGGTGCGCTGCGTGCGCTGGCGGGAGGTCGACGATTTCGCCGATGCGGCGGTCCTCGCGGTCGCGCCGGGGCGCCCCGGGGCCGAACTCGTCCTCAGCGCGGAGCATCTGTCGAACATCTACGACATCGGGGGCGGCTTCGGCTTCAAGGCGCGCGCGCAGAAGCTCGTCGCCAACGAGGATCTCAACTTCGAGGCCACCAAGGGCGAGATCCTGGCCATCGTCGGCGAATCGGGCTCGGGCAAATCGACCTTCGCCCGCGTCCTGTCCGGCCTGCAGCCCTCGACCACCGGCAATCTCTCGCTCAAGGGCGGCGATATCGGCCGGCGTACCGCGACGCAGCGCAGTTCCGTCGAACTCGCAGCGATCCAGATGGTGTTCCAGAACCCGGACGGCACCTTGAACCCATCGCACTCGGCCGAGTTCCCGCTGAAGCGCGTGCTGAAGAAGTTCGGTGTCGCCAAGAACAGCCGGGACGCGGATGCGCAGGTCGATCGCCTGTTCGACCTCGTGCGCCTGCCGCACGCCTTGCGCAAGCAGCGGCCGGGGCGCCTGTCGGGCGGGCAGAAGCAGCGCGTCGCCATCGCGCGCGCCTTCGCGGCCGATCCGACGATTCTCGTGGCAGACGAGCCCGTCTCGGCGCTCGACGTCTCGGTGCAGGCCGCGATCATCAACCTGCTTTTGCGCATTCAGGCCGAGAAGCAGACGACCATCGTCTTCATCAGCCACGATCTCGCATTGGTGCATCACCTCGCCGATCGGGTGATCGTCATGTATCTGGGCAAGATCATGGAGCAGGGGCCGGTCGCGCGCATGTTCGCGCCGCCTTTCCACCCCTATACGGAAGCGCTGCTGTCCGCCGTGCCGGTGGCCGATCCCACCGCCGTGCAGGAGCGCATCCGCCTGAAGGGCGACCCGCCGAGCCCCATCAACGTGCCGGCCGGCTGCCGCTTCTCGGCGCGCTGCCCGCGCAAGCTTGGGCCGATCTGCGACACCGATCCGCCGCCGCTGCGCGATGCCGGCGAGGGTCACACGATCCTCTGCCACATCCCGCTCGACGATCTCTCGCGGCTCGCGCCGATTGCCTTGCCCGAGCCGGCGCTGGGGTGACGCTGCAAGGGCGTAGCTCCCGGTCCGCACGCCGAACGGCGGGATAAAGATGTGCCTCGCTGCCTTCCCATCGGCGGGAAGTGGGCAAGGCATCTTCACTTGTCATGGATAGCACGTTCAAGGGCACGACGGACGAACGTCTGATATGGCACGCCGACCCGCTCTGCCTCAGCCTGCACAGCTTCCAGAAGTTCCTCGGGAAGTTCCAATGCAAGCATGCGCTTGTGGCGGTTCAATTCGAATCGAACCGGAACCATCTCCGAAAGATCATATTCGGTCAGATCTGCTTCGGCGACAAAAGCTTCGGCCTGTGCGTCACTTCTCAAGATTGGCCATTTCTTCATAGCGCCTGATTTCCTTCGCATGCATGTAACGCGCGCTAATGGGACGAATCAGTCTTCTGCCATTCAGCAGTCGCCAGGAGAACGCAAGAAAAACCCATCGTCCGGTCGCTGTCCGTCCAACCGCCTTGAAACGCTCCTCCGACACAGAATGGGCAATGTCGGGCACAACCAAGAGAGAGGTGGAGAATACACTTTCGATATCCGCGACAGACACGCCGTGTGTCTGACACTTCTGCCTGTTTCCGTCGTCCCACTGAAATCCATCGAACTTCATGCCGTTCGTCCCTCGCGAGCGTGAATACGAACACCAAGCTGAACTTCCGTAGCCCATCCAAGCCGGACGTGCTCACGGAGAAGACTGCGAAGACCCGAGCGGTCCATCGCAGGCCCGACATTCGATCCGCGCCCCTGCGCGAGGGGCGATAGGCCCAACGCCCCTGCATAAGGGGCGACCAGGTCAGTTTAGACCCATTGTTGAGCTAGCTACGCAAGACGAGGACGTCAACCTTCGCGGTCGCGATTTCCAAAACTCTGCGCCTCCAATCACCCCCGCACGCGCTTCGCCGCATCCACTGCCGCACGCGCCTTGGCGGTGATCTCGGCCCATTTGCCGGCGCGGATGTCGTCGGGCCGGGCGATCCAGGTGCCGCCGACGGCCGCCACGCTCTTGAGCTTCAGCCAATCGCCCAAATTGGCTTCGCTGACGCCCCCCGTCGGGATGAACCTGAGGCCGAGATGCGCGAAGGGCGCCGCGATGCCGTCCAGCGCCGAGGGGCCGCCGATGGTGCCGGCGGGGAAGAATTTCATCAGCCTGATGCCGCGCTTCACGGCCGCGCTGACCTCGCTCGGCGTCATGATGCCGGGTGCGAATGGAAGCCCGATCCTTTGTGCCGCCTCGACGATCTCCGGATCGAAACCGGGCGACAGGCCGAATTTCGCACCGCTCGCCACGCAGGCGTCGAGCGCCGCCTGATCCAGCACCGTGCCGGCGCCGACCAGGAAGTCGGGGCGCTCCCGGCGCAGAACCGTCATCACCTCGGCGGCGGCGGCCGTGCGGAAGGTAATCTCGGCGACCGGCAGGCCGCCTTCGGTAAGGGCGTCAGCCAAAGCGATCGCCTTGCCCGCGTCTTCGATGGCGATCACCGGAAGGACGCCAAATGCGGTCGCCTGCGCGAAATAGTCGATCATCGGAGCCTCTCGTACGAATTTGCGCACCAGTGCTAGACGACATGCTTTTCACGAACAAGCGACCGACCGGGAGAACCGCGCCGGCTTTCAAGCCTCGCGCTCGAGGCGGCCGAATTCGACTGCTTGGTGTCGCAGCGATGTCTATGGAACTCGGCAGTAGCGCTTGCTGAGATGCGAGTTGACCCCACTGTATCTGCATTGACCACGCCGCGCATAGCCGTAGTAGCGACCATAGAAGCGGCGGCGGTAGCGAGGATAATGGCGGCGGTAATAGCCATAGTAGGCTGCATGTTCGACGGTCGGAATCGTTGCTGTCCCGGATTGGGAGGTGATCGGCGCGACGATGGGGAAAGCCTGCGCGGGTTCGATACTTTGTGCCACGACCGCAAAGCCTAAGGCCGCGGTCGTGGCTATAACGATCCTGCGCAAGGATCTGGCGCCAGCGTTTCTGTTCATCATCAATGCTCCTCGGGCGGCAAACGAGAGATGCAGGCCCGGCGATGTTTCGATCTTGGGCGAACGCGCGGCATCAATCCAAAGTTTGCGTAGACAAACGAATTCGGCGTCTCAGACAATGCGGGCGTCCGAGGCGACTTGAACAAAACGCCGCTTGGGTTCACGACGAAGCGCGTGAATGGCGGGAGGAGAGAGTGACGTGTCGATCCTAACGGATTTCGCAGATAGGATTGCTGTCGTCACGGGCGGCAGCCGGGGGATCGGAGCGGGGATCGCGGCACGGCTCGCCGAGGAGGGCGCCAGGGTGGCGGTGCTTGACCTGCGGCCGGAGGGTGAGGCGCCGGCGCGCGGCATGATGATCGCCTGCGACGTCGCCGAGGAGGGGTCGGTCGAGCGCGCCTTCGCGGCGGTCGATCATGCGCTCGGACCCGTCGATATCCTGGTCAACGCCGCGGGCCTCGCCGTCCGTTCG
Organism: Lichenihabitans sp.; assembly: GCA_965277635.1. Taxonomy (GTDB): domain Bacteria; phylum Pseudomonadota; class Alphaproteobacteria; order Rhizobiales; family Beijerinckiaceae; genus Lichenihabitans. The sequence goes on along the minus strand of CBDIDE010000002.1, from coordinate 5,240,181 downwards.
CCGGCGCTCGAGATGACCGCCACCGATTTCGCCCGCGTCATCGGCGTGAACCTCACAGGCGCCTTCCTGTGCTCCAGGGAAGCAGGACGACGGATGGCCGACCGAGGCGGCGCCATCGTCAACATCGCCTCGATCATGGGATTCTCGGGCGGCCTATTTCCCAACGCGGCCTATCAGGCGAGCAAAGGAGGGCTTGTGAACCTGACGCGCGCTCTCGCGGTCGAATGGGCGCCGAAGTCCATCCGGGTCAACGCGGTCGCGCCGACCTATGTGGAGACGGACCTCACACGTGCGCTGCTGGGAAATCCAGCCGCCCTGGAGCGCGTTCTCGGCGCGACGCCGATGGGGCGTCTCGCCACCGTCGACGAGGTAGCCGCAGCGGTCATGTTTCTCGCCGGCTCGGCCTCAGGCATGACGACCGGCCACACCCTGCCCGTCGACGGCGGATTTCTGGCGGTCTAGCCGCGAGACGAGGTCGAAAGATCAGGACGTCACGTCGTCACGAGTGCCCGCAATAATATCGCTTCTGGAGATGCGTCCGTTCGCCGTAGGGGCCGCAGCGATAGCCGGCATAGCGGTAGCCTCCGTCGTAGCCATACGGGCCGCCGTCATATCCGTAGGGGCCGTAGCCGCCGTAAGGATAGCCATAGCCATAGGAAGCGCTCGCCAGCCCGTAGCCTACCCCGAAGCCGATGCCCGGGCCCCAGCCGAATCGGCGAAAACCGTAGCCGCGCCAGCCGAACCGGCGGAAGCCATAGCCGCCCCAGCCGAAGCGGCGTCCGCCCCAGCCACCATAGCCGAACCGGCGTCCGCCCCAGCCCCAGCCCCCGTAGCCGAAGCGCGCGCGACCGAACCCGCCGTAGCCGCCCCGGAATCCGCGAAAGCCATAGCCACCCCTGAACCCGTAACCACCCCGGAATCCGCCGAACCCGCGATGGAAACCACCGAAACCTCCGGCATGACGAAAGTTGCCGCCCCCGCCGCGAAAAGCTTGCGCAGGCTCAACGCTTGCCACCGTTGCGATACCGAGCGAGGCGACCGCGACACCGACCATCGCCAGTTTCGTGAGCGACGGTTTGTCGAAAGACAGCGAACGTTTCATTTCGAACGCACCTATATATGGGAACTTGGTGAGAGAATGCGGCGCGAGGATCGATTGTTCCTGGGGTGAGACGTCAGGCTAACTCTCGGTGCGAATAGCCTCGATGAATATCGAATCAGAGAACCGTGACCTTGCGTGTCTTTGATCGGGCGAGGCCACGTCGACCGGCAAGATTGCGCCGCATTCGCCGATTCCGCGTCCGCCGCCAGGTATCGAAGCCGACGATGGCACCGCCCAGACGGCGGAAGACGATGTGTCGACGGACCGATCCGCAGAGCCGCAACGGGATGCTAAAGTCTGTCGACTAAAACCTGACATGCTCCAGGACAAGAGCGAGTGACGCGATGGACCGATCGAAGTGAACAACGACGATGTCTCGTGACCCCGGGCCGGGACGGCGACCATCGCCGCGACGGTCCGGCAATCGCGGCAATGTCGTCGCCCTCGTCGCCGTCGCGCTGGTGGCGGCCGCCCTGTTCTGGACCGTCTCGGCTTTCCAGAAGCACAACGCCTTGCAGAATTGCATTGATTCGGGCCGGCGTGACTGCATTGCCACGCCGGACGGATCGCAGCCCTGATATCCGCCACACCGACCTTATCACCGTCAAAGCGCCATCTTTGCCATTGAAGGCCTCGCGGGGCCGCGAGCCGCGGCCGCGGCGAGTGGCTTGGGGGATGGTCGCGTGAGATCAGGCGTCGGGAGTCGGGCCGTCATCCTGGCCGCCGTGCTCGCCATGATTGGCCTCTCGGGCTGCGTCTCAGCCGGCATCACCGCCGTGGCCGACGGCGTCGACGACGTCGGGACGTTCGTTGGCGGCGCTCCGAAGGGCGCGCCTCGCCAGGTGCAGATTTTCGTCGCCTCGACGCGACCCGATGGCAAGGACCGCGCGACCGGCGTCGCCGGCGCGCATTTCTCGCTGACGACGATCAGCGTTCCGCCAGGGCATCGGATCGGCTCGATCGAGCGGCCGAGCCTCGGCTCCGAGAAGCGGCTCGAAGATTTTGTCCTGGCCGGTCGGCGACCGCTCGACGAGACGGCGTTTCGCAACGAGATCGCCTCGCATATTTCGGGCCGCATCGGCTCGAACCGCGACGTGCTCCTCTTCGTCCACGGCTTCAACACAAGCCTCGACGAGGCGCGCTTCCGGCTGGCTCAAATCGTCGTCGACGGCGGCTTCAACGGCGTGCCCGTCCTGTTCACTTGGCCGTCGAAGGGGAGCCTCTTCGGCTACGGGTCGGACCGCGAGGCTGCCATGGCGTCACGCGACGCGCTGGAACATCTCCTGGAGACGCTCGCTGCCGAGCCCGACGTCGGCAAGATCCACGTGCTGGCCCATTCGATGGGCGCCTGGCTCGCCATGGAGTCGCTGCGCGAGAGCGCCATCGCCGGCCATCCGGATCTCGACGGTCATCTCGGCGAGATCCTTCTGGCCGCCCCAGACATCGATCTCGACGTATTTCGCGGCCAGATGGCGCGGCTCGGATCCTTCGCCCATGTGTCGATCTTCGCGGCCAGCAACGACCGCGCCCTTGCGATCTCCAGTATGCTGGCCGACCGGCCGCGGCTCGGCGCGCTCGATCCCTCGAACCCCGCGGACCGCAAGGCCATCAAGGGTCTCGGCGTCGAGGTGATCGACCTCAGCCGCGACAGCGTCGGCCTCGTCGGTCACGCCACCTATGCGGTGGCGCCCGAGATCATCCGCGGCATCGGGGCCGAAATCGGCGCCAAGCGGCCCGAGGACCGCGACACGCAGGCCGTGCTCGACGGGACGGAAGCATCCTCCGACAGGCTTCCCGATCCGCATGCGCCGATCGTGGCGGCGCCGCTGCCCGCGCCGGTCGTCGCGTCGCCGCCGGCCCCTGCCGCCTCGACGCCGGCGGCTCCGCCCGCGGCCGCGGTTCAGCCACCCGCGCCGGCCGCCGCTCCCGACGTCATCCGCTGACGACGCTTGTGCGCCGTGCTACCCTTGAGGGATCGGAGCATCGACATGCCGCAGACCCTGCCGGACTGGAGCCAGCTTCTTACCCGTCACGACATCACGGTCGACGAGATCCTGCGGTTGCAGGACCTCGGCGTGATCAGCGAGGACGACAATTTCGAGCTGGTCGAGGGGGAGATCGTGCCGATGCAGTCCAAGACCCATCGGCACGAGCTGATCAAGACCCATCTCATCCTCGCGGTCGCGCGTGCCCTGCCGGATCCTCTTTGGATGGGCGTCGAGAGCTCGATGTATCTGTCCGATCGCACGCTGCTCGAGCCCGACCTCGTCGTCTACCGCCGAGGCATCGAGCTGGAGCAGGTCAAGGGGACGGACATCATCCTCGCCGTCGAGGTGGCGCTGACGACGCTCGGCTATGATCTCGGCCGCAAGGCCGGGCTCTACGCTCGCTACGGCGTGCGGGAGCTCTGGGTGATCGACGCGGCCCGCAACCGGACGCATGTGCATCGCGATCCCGGTCCCGACCGATGGGGATCGATCGACATCCTCTCGCCCAGGGACGTGCTGCGCCATCCGGCGCTGCCCGGTCTCGCGGTCAGGCTCGATGCGGTCTGAGCCGTCGCGGCCTCACATGAATTGCGCGAGGCCCGGGACCGCGCCGGCGAGCTGTCCCACCGCATCGTCGCCGACCGTTTCGCGCAGATATGCGAACATCTCGCGCCCCAGGCTCTGCATGTCGCCCATGTCGAGGCCGGCGGTGGTCAGCTGGTTGGCGAGGCCCATCAGGCCAGGCGCGCTGCCATCGTTCTCGGTCGCGGCCACCGCCGCCGCCTGGCGCGCGCCGGGGACCTTGTCGAGCACCGCGGCGCTCTCCTCGGGAGGCACTTCGCGCTGGATGAAGCCCAGCACGATGCCGATCGCCTTGTGCGCCGTCTCCGGCTCGAGGCCGGTCGCCTTGCTGACCCGGTCCACCAGTTCCTGCATGTCGGCACTCCTCTTCGCCATGCCGATTACGACATCCGAGTGAGTTCATATAGAGGAGACGGCTCGTAAAGGCCCGTCGCCATGGCCGTTTGGCGCCAGCCGGCGAGTGTCGCTATAAGGGATCGCCTCACGCAAGTCCCAGGTGGTCCATGCCCGATTCGAGCCCGCAGCCCGGCAAGGTTCTGGTCGGCAAGAGTGGCAAATACGAATATCTGACGCTGGCGCTCGGCAACCGCCACGGCCTCATCACGGGCGCCACGGGCACCGGCAAGACGGTCACCCTGCAGCTTCTGGCCGAAGGCTTCTCCAATGCTGGCGTGCCGGTCTTCGCGGCCGACGTGAAGGGTGATCTCGCAGGCTTATCGAAGCCCGGCGACGGCAAACCCGCCTTCGTCAAGCGAGCGCAGGACCTCGGCCTCGCCTATGAACCACGCGCGTTTCCGGTGCTTTTCTGGGATATTTTCGGCCAGCAGGGATCGCCGATCCGTGCGACCATCGCCGAGATGGGGCCGCTGCTCATGGCGCGGCTGCTCGAGCTCAACGATACCCAAGCCGGCGTGCTCAACGTCCTGTTCCGCGTCGCCGACGAGCAGGGCCTGCTGCTGCTCGACCTCAAGGACCTGCGTGCCATGCTGGCCTATGTAGCCGAGCACGCGGGCGAGCTCACCACCACCTACGGCAATGTCGCCAGTGCGACCATCGGCACCATCCAGCGCCAGCTCCTGGTGCTCGAGAACCAGGGCGCCGCCAATTTCTTCGGCGAGCCGGCGCTCGAGATCGACGATTTTTTGAGCGTCGCGCCGAACGGCCGCGGCGTGATCAGTATTCTCGCGGCCGACAGGCTGATGCGATCGCCGCGCCTCTACGCCACCTTCCTGCTATGGTTCCTGTCGGAGCTGTTCGAGCGGATGCCCGAGGTGGGCGACCTCGACAAGCCGAAGCTCGTCTTCTTCTTCGACGAGGCGCATCTGCTTTTCGACAATGCCCCCACAAGCCTTTTGCAGGCGATCGAGCAGGTGGTGCGGCTGATCCGCTCCAAGGGCGTCGGGGTCTATTTCGTCACGCAGAATCCGCTTGACGTGCCTGACACGGTGCTGGGGCAGCTCGGCAACCGGGTGCAGCATGCGCTCCGCGCCTTTACGCCGCGCGACGCCAAGGCGGTCAAGGCGGCGGCCGACACGTTCCGGCAGAACCCCGCCTTCGATGCGGCGGACGCCATCAAGGAGCTCGGCGTCGGCGAGGCGCTGGTGTCGATGCTGCAGCCCGACGGTACGCCGGAGATGGTCGAGCGCAGCCTGATCGCGCCGCCGTCCTCGCGCGTCGGCCCGATCACGCCGGACGAGCGCAGGGCGCTGGTCGAGGCTGGGCCGATCTACGGCAAATACGATACGCCCATCGACAGGCAGTCGGCCTACGAGGTGCTCCAGCAGCGCGCGGCGGGTGGCCAGCCACAAGCCGTGCCGGCACCGGCGAACGGGCCGCCCGGTGCTTCGGCGCCGACACCTGCGTCGGGCGGAGGCGGTCTCCTCGGCGGGCTCGAACATTGGTGGAGCGGCGGCGGGTCAAATCGGGGCCGGATGACGAATGGGCAGGTGATCGTCAGATCCGCCATCCAGTCGGCGGCGCGCTCGGTCGGCACGCAGGTGGCGCGGGAGATCATGCGCGGCGTGCTCGGCGGCATGCAGCGCTGAGGACAGAGGTGGTCGACGAGGCGGCGCTGCGCCGATCCCCGGCAACGCCGCCTTTGCGCCCGTTCGGCCCGCTGCTAAGGATTGTCACAACCTCTTCAGCCCGGGACCATATCATGGCCACGATCGATGCCGTCCTTGACCAGCTCGACGCCAATCGGGACGGTGCCCTGGAGCGCCTCTTCGCGCTGCTCGCCATCCCGTCTATCTCGACCGATGCCGCCTATGCGGCCGACTGCGACAGAGCGGCCGACTGGCTCGCCAAGGAACTCGTCGGGCTCGGCTTCGAGGCCTCGGTGCGGCCGACGGCGGGCCGGCCAATGGTGGTCGGCCACGCCAAGGCGGCGCGGCGCGACGCGCCCCATGTCCTGTTCTACGGCCATTACGACGTCCAGCCGGTCGACCCGCTGGCGCTTTGGCAGACCGAGCCGTTCAAGCCGGTCCTCGACAAGGCGGCGGAGCCCGCGCGGATCCTCGGGCGCGGCGCTTCCGACGACAAGGGGCAGCTCATGACCTTCGTCGAGGCTTGCCGGGCCTTTACGGAAACCGGCGGCCTGCCTTGCGAGGTGACGATCCTGTTCGAAGGCGAGGAGGAGACGGGCTCGCCCTCGCTGCCGGCCTTCCTGGCCGCCAACAAGGAGGAATTGCGCGCCGATCTGGCGCTCGTCTGCGACACCGGCATGTGGGACGAGGCGACGCCGGCCATCACGACCATGCTGCGTGGCCTCGTGCTCGAGGAGGTGATCGTCAAGGCCGCGAATCGCGACCTGCATTCCGGCATGTACGGCGGGGCCGCCACCAATCCCATCCACGTCCTCTCGCGCATCATCGCGGACCTGCATGACGAGGACGGCCGGGTGACCCTGCCGGGCTTCTACGACGGCGTCGAGGAACTGCCGCCCGACGTCGCCGAGCAGTGGAAGGCGCTGCCCTTCGATGCGGGAGATTTCTTGCGCGAGGTCGGCCTGTCGGTGCCGGCCGGGGAGCACGACCGCAGCGTGCTGGAGAAGATCTGGTCGCGGCCGACCTGCGATTGCAACGGCATCACGGGCGGCTATGGTGGCGTAGGATCGAAGACGGTGCTGCCCGCCCAGGCGAGCGCCAAGGTCTCCTTCCGGCTCGTCGGCAAGCAGAACCCGGCCAAGGTGGCCGAGGCCTTCCGGGCCTTCGTTCAGGCCCACCTGCCGTCCGATTGCTCGGTGGACTTCCTCTCGCATGGCGCGAGCCCCGCGCTGCAACTGCCGTTCAGCTCGGAGGCGCTGACCCGCGCCCGCCGGGCGCTGCAAGCCGAATGGGGCAAGGAGCCGGTGCTCGCCGGGTCGGGCGGCTCGATCCCCATCGTCGGGTCCTTCAAGCAGGATCTCAAGATGGATGCGCTGATGGTCGGTTTCGCGCTCGACGACGACCGCATCCATTCCCCCAACGAGAAATACAACCTCCCCTCGTTCCAGAAGGGCGCCCGGAGCTGGGCGCGGATTCTCCACACCCTGGCGATGTGAGGAGAGGCCGATCAGCCTGGAGGAGGCAGGTCCGAGAGCGAGCCGAGCACGCCCATGGGCGGCAGGTCCTCGTATTCGTCAGGTGCGCTCGTGCGGTTGATCCAGTAGGCCTCGAAGCCGTAGGCCGTGGCGCCCGCCACGTCCCAGCGGTTCGAGGAGACGAAGACCACGTCGCGCGGCGAGGCCCCGAACCGGGCGCCGACGAGCCCGTAGACGCGCGGATCGGTCTTGAACACCCGTACGGAATCGACCGACAGGCTGGCGTCGAGGCACTCGCTCAAGGCTGCCGCCCGGACGGCGCGCTCCAGCATCGCCGGGGAGCCGTTCGACAGGATGGCGGTCCGGGCGCCGCCCTGCCGCAGGGCAACAAGCGCCGGCCGCACATCCGGATAGGCGTCGAGCTCCGCATAGGCGTCGAGCAGTTTGGCCCGCAGGCCGCCCGCGAGCCCGCCGTGGCGGGCGATCGCATGATCGAGTGCCGCCTCGGTCAGCGCCTGGAAATCGCGATAGCGGCCCATCAGCGACCTGACCCAGCTGTATTCGAGCTGTTTCAGGCGCCAGATCTCGGACAGCCGCGCCGCGCCCTCGCCGATGGCGACCGCATGCCGCATCACGGCCGAATGGACATCGAGCAGTGTGCCATAGGCGTCGAAAACGTAGAGTGATCGCGTCATGGGCGGGTTCCGGCGCCGGCATGGATCTTACGGAGCCTTGCCTCTCCGGCTTTGCGGCGGCCGGGCCGTGGCAGCCTGACATGGAGCGCCCAGAGCGCCAAGGCCAGCATGACCCCGTAGACCAACGCGCCGCCGGCGCCGAGCGCCGCCAGATGGAGCTGGTTGCCGAAGCGGCGCGCCAGCGTCAGCCTGGCGACGAACGGTTCGACGATATAGACGAAGGTGCCGAGCACGAAGGCCGCGGCGTCGACCGCCAGCGCCACCCGGGCCAGGGTCTCATCCGGCCGCATTACGCCCTGCCGCCAACCGATGCCGGAGAGGATCAGCAGGTTCACCCAGGCCCCGACGGCGGTCGCCGTGGCCAGCCCCACGGCGCCGAGATGTTTGTAGAGCGCCAGCTTGAGGGCGAGGTTGCAGCCGACGGCCACGAGCGAGGCTACCATCGGGATCGTCGTATTGCCCCGCGCCTGGAAGCCCGAGCGGGCCGAGCTGATGAGCAGGAACGGCAGGAGTCCGAAGCCGTAGGCGCTCAGCACGGCTGCCGAGGCCGAGGCCGCCTCCGCGGTGAATTTTCCATGCAGGAAAACGCCCCGCATGATCTCGTTCGGGATCAGAATGAAGGCAAGGAAGAATGGCGCCGCCAGCGCCAGGGTCAGCGCCATGGTGCGGTTCTGTGCCTGCAGCGCGCCCGCGGGATCGCCGGACGAGAAATAGCGGCTCATCTCAGGCAACAGGACGGTTCCGGCCGCCACACCGATCACGCCGACGGGAAACTGGAAGATGCGGTCGGCATAGTAGATCGACGATGGGCCGCCGGTCGGCAGCATGGAACTGATGATCGTGTCGGCGAAGATGGCGATCTGCGGGCCTGCCGAGCCGATGACGGCCGGCCCCAGCGCACGAAAGAACTGGCGCACGTTGGGTCCGAGCCGTGGCCGCACGAAACGCTCGAGCAAACCCGCCCGGCGCGCCGCCCAGAACATCAGGGCGAGCTGCGCCACCCCGGACACCGTCACGCCGACGCTTGCCGCGACGCCGGCGTCGGGGAACAGCCAGCCGAGCGCCAGAAACGCCATCATGAAGAGATTGAGCAACACCGGCGCGACCGCCGCCGCGGCGAATTTGCGGTGCGCATTGAGCGTGCCCGACTGCAGCGTGACCAGCACCATGCAGAACAGGTAGGGGAAAGTGATCCGCGTCATCAGGATGGCGTGGGCCAGCTTCTCCGGCTCGGCGTCGAAACCGGGCGCCAGAAGGCCCACGAGCCTCGGCGTGAAAATTTCCGCCAGAACCAGGACTGCCACTTGTGAGATCAGCAGGATGGTGAAGATCTGGCTAGCGAAGGCACCGGCCTCCGTCGACCCCTCGCGTTCGAGAACCCGCGAATAGGACGGCACGTAGGCGGAATTGAAGGCGCCTTCGCCGAAGATGGCGCGGAACTGGTTCGGAAGGCGGAACGCCACAACGAAAGCGTCGGCGATGGCCCCCGCGCCCAAGACCGTCGCCAGCACCATGTCACGCAGAAACCCGGTCCCCCGAGAGACTAGCGTCAGGGCGCCGACGGAAAGGAAGTGTCTGTACATCAGGGCTCGGACGGGCCGGGGTCAACGCGTGGCCGCGCCCCGACCTTTATCCCAAGCCTCGCCGAAAGCGATGGGCGTTTTTGAGCGCCGGCTCCGGAAGATCACCGGGTGCCGCGTGATTTCGGCACCCGTCGCCGGCGGTCCGACGCCGTAAGATCAGCGGGCCGCGGCCTGGTGGAGCTTCTCGACGTGCTCCCAGTTGATCAGGTTCTCGACGAAGGCCTTGAGATAGTCGGGACGGCGGTTGCGGTAGTCGATGTAGTAGGAGTGCTCCCACACGTCGACGCCGAGGATCGGCGAGGCGCCATGGACCAGCGGGTTCTCGCCATTCGGCGTCTTCATGATCTCGATCTTGCCGTTCTTCACGGCGAGCCAGGCCCAGCCGGAGCCGAACTGCGTGACGCCGGCCTGGATGAAGTCCTCCTTGAACTTGTCGAACGAACCGAAGCTGTCGGTGATCGCCTTCTCCACGGCGCCGGAAGGCTTGCCGCCGCCCTTCGGCTTCATCCATTGCCAGAAGTGGATGTGATTGAAATGCTGGCCAGCGTTGTTGAAGAGGGCCTGGTTCTTGCCATAGGCGCCCGTCACGACCTCCTCGACCGTCTTGTTCTCGAATTCGGTCCCCTTCATCAGGTTGTTGCCGGTGGTCACGTAGGCCTGATGATGCTTGTCGTGGTGAAATTCGAGCGTTTCCTTCGACATGTAGGGCTGCAGGGCATCATAGGCGTAAGGCAGCTCGGGAAGCGAGAAAGCCATGATCGAATCTCCTTGGAACTGGCTGCGCGACAGGCGCCGTGGGCGTTGGGCGTAAAGCTTCGGCCCGCCACGACGGTAACTAGGGCCAAGAGGCGCCCATCGCAACGGGCGGAGTGCGCCAAGAACGAGCGGATCGATTTTACACCCCGGACGGCGCGTGCTTATGTCCCGCTCCTTCGCGCCGGGTCCACGCGGATTGGCTCCGGCATCACGGATCATGTTCGATGAGTTGGCTTGTAATCGCGTGTGGCGTCCTGCTGGCGATCGGGGGGGGCTATGCGATCGTCTCTGGCGCGCCCTATACGCAGATGGAGTTCGGCTGGACCGAGGTCATTGCCGGCACGGCCGCGCTAACCGGCGGAATCGTCACGATCGCCCTTGGTGCTTTGCTGTATCGTCTCGGAGCGCTGCAGGAGGTGATCGCCCGCATGGCGCTGCCGGCCGCCGCGGCCGCGCAGATTTCGGACGGGGCGGCGATCGACGATCCGCCGCCACTCGTTCCGGCACCGGACCTTTTGGATGCGGACATGCCGAGGATCGTCCCGCGGCCGGCCGAGGTCCAGTCCCAGGGCCAGCCCCAAATTCACTCCCAAGTCCGGCCGATGGCCGATGAGCTGCCGCCTCGTTCGCTCGTCTCTGGCTTGATGAGGCGGTTCCGCTCGGCCCGCACGACGTCCGACGGTCCACCGGTATCCTTGCCGGAGCCGCACCTGGGGGCGCCGTCGCCGCCGTCGCCGCCGAGTGTCGCCTCGCCGCCCGATGCGATGGGAGACGCTGGGAGCCCGATCGCGATGGAGTCGGAGGATCGAGACGAGGCGGCACCGGCGGACGACGTCGTGCGGCGCGACGGTGCCGAGCCTATGGGCGGCCGTGACATCGTCGGGCGATACGAGGCGGGCGAGGCATCCTATGTGCTGTTCTCGGATGGCACCATCGAGGTCGCGACTGCGACCGGCACACATCGCTTCGCCTCGATGGAGGACCTCAAGGCTTTCGTCGAACGCCAGGATGCCGAGAAGGCCGCCCTCGACCTTTAAGCCGCCTTGCGTGGCTAAAGCCGCGATTGATTTTGCTTTTTGCAAGCAAAATCAATGCTGCTAACGTCTTTAGGTGTAAGCAAACTCGTGAGAGTTCGCTTAAGCGTGCTCGCGCGCCGTCACGGCCAGCGCGAAGGCAAAGGTCAACGCCACCTCGTCGAGCTCGTCGAACCGGCCGGGCGCGCCGCCATGGCCGGCGTCCATGTTGGTTTGCAGGAGGATCGGGCCGCCGCCGGTCATCGTGGCGCGCAGCTTCGCCACCCATTTCAGCGGCTCCCAATAGGTGACCCGCGGATCGGTGAGGCCGCCCAGCGCCAGGATCGGTGGGTAGCGCTGCGGCCGCACGTTGTCGTAGGGCGAGTAGCCGCGGATGCGTTCGAAGGCGTCCGTATCGTTGATCGGATCGCCCCATTCGAGCCATTCGGGCGGCGTCAGCGGCAGGTCCTTGTCGAGGATCGTGTTCAAGACGTCGACGAAAGGCACGTCGGCGATGATGCCGGCAAACAGGTTCGGCGCGTCGTTCGCCACGACTCCCATCAGCATGCCGCCAGCGCTGCCGCCCTGCGCCACGATGCGGCCGCGTCGCGTAAACCCCGCCTCGACCAGCGCCTCGCCCGCCGCGATGAAATCGCTGAACGTATTGGGCTTGTTGGCGAGCTTGCCATCCGTATACCAGGCCCAGCCCTTGTCGGTGCCGCCGCGCACATGCGCCAGCGCATAGACGAAGCCGCGATCGACCAGCGACAGCCGCTTGGTGCCGAACGACGCCGGGAGCGCATAGCCGTAGGCGCCATAGCCATAGAGCAAGAGCGGCGCCGAGCCGTCGAGCGGCGTATCGCGCCGGTGGAGGATCGAGATCGGGACCTTTGCTCCATCCCGCGCGGTCGCGAAGATCCGGCGCGTCACGTAGTCGGCTGGCTCGTGGCCGGAGGGAACGCGTTGGCGCTTGCGCAGGACGCGCGCCTCGCTCGCCATGTCGTAGTCGTAAATCTCCTCCGGCGTCGTCATGGACGAATAGGAGAAGCGCATGACGCTCGTATCCTGCTCGGCGCCCTCCTCGAGGCCGAGCGCATAGGCCTCCTCGGGAAAGGCGACGGTCTTCTCGACGCCGTCCGCGAAAGTGCGGACGACGATGCGCGGCAGGCCGTCTTCGCGTTCGAGCCGAACCAGATGGTCGCGGAAGGCGATGTGGCCCATGATCATCCGGCCCGGGCAATGCGGCACCAGGTCCTGCCACTGCGCGCGTCCCGGGGAGGCGAGGGGCGCGGTGACGATCTTGAAGTCCTCGGCGCCGTCCGCGTTGGTGAGGATGACGAAGCTGTCGCCGCGATGCTCGACGCCGTAGCGCAAGCCCGGTTCGCGGGCCGCCACGACCAGCGGCGTGTCTTCGGGCGTCGAAAGGTCGAGGACACGCGCTTCGGCCGCGTCGTGGCCATGGATGTCGGTGATCAGGAACCGGCCCGACAGGCTGCGCCCGATCGACACGAACCAGGCTGGATCCGGCTCCTGGAAGACGAGGCGGTCTCGCGCCTGCGACGTGCCGAGGCGGTGCAGGTGGACGCTGCTGGCGCGATGGTTGTCGTCGACGCGAACGTAGAAGAAGGCCGAGCCGTCCGCCGTCCAGACGATCGCGCCGTCGGTGTGGCCGACCGCGTCGGCAAGATCGCGTCCCGTGGCGATGTCGCGCACCTTGATCGTGTGAAGCTCCGAACCCCGGTCGTCGGCGCTCCAGGCGAGCAGGCGATGATCCGGCGAGTGTTCCGTGCTCGCCAGTTCGAAGAAGCTCTTGCCCTCGGCCAGCGCATCGCCATCGAGCAGCAGGTCCTCCGGGCCGCCGCCGCGGGGCCTGCGGCAGATCAGCTCGTGCTGGCCGCCCTCGCGAAAGCGGTCGTAATAGTCGAACGGGCCGTCCGGCACGGGGACGTCGGCGTCTTCCTCCTCCATGCGGCCGCGCATCTCGGCGACGAGCCGCTCCTGCAGGGCCGCCGTGTCCACCATCGCGGCATCGACCGTCGCGTTCTCCGCCTCGATGACGCTACGAATCTCGGCCGGCAGCGCTGCAGGATCCTCCAGCACGTCGCGCCAATTGGCGGCTCGTAGCCAGTCGAAATCGTCGCTCAGCACGATGCCATGAACGGTCGCCTGATGCGGACGGGGCGGGATGGTCGGCGGCCGAACGGTTGTGACCAGGCGCGGGGTCGTCGTCTCGGTCATGCACTGTGCCTCGTGTCTGTCGGACCAGGCGGCGGTTGCGCGGGTGCGAGCCGGACGTCGATACAGGCGCCGGGCCTCGAGGGCCATAGCCTTGTGCGGCCCGGTTCCGCCTGCCGGGATCGCGGCAGGCCTGAACATCGCGCGGCGCACCGATCGGCTCGAACCGACCCGGCTTGGGCCCGACTCGACGGTGACGCAGCATCCTTCCACCCATCCCGAAGCAAACGTAGTATGAAGGCGGTGCAGAACTGAAAATTTCTTGGCAAAGTGCTTGACGACGCGTATGATCCGTCGCAATCAACTGGTTTGATGTTGCGAGGTAGCTTTATCGCTGAATATTCAACCATTCTTGTTTTTTCAATTTTTTGAACCAATGAGCAAATGTCATGGAAACTGATAATTCAGAGAAGTTTATCGAAATTGCGGCCGAAATTGTCTCGGCCTATGTCAGTAATAATTCGGTGCCGACGGCCGAACTTCCCGGTCTTATCGGTGACATTCATCATGCTCTACGGAGCGTCACCATCGGGGTCGCGCAACCGGTGGTAGAGGCACCAAAGCCGGCAGTTCATCCAAAGAAATCGATCACCAACGATTACATCATATGCTTGGAAGACGGCAAAAAGTTCAAGTCACTCAAACGTCATTTGCGAACCCAATATAACATGTCGCCCGAAGAATATCGCGACAAGTGGAACCTGGGCCTGGACTATCCAATGGTGGCGCCGAACTATGCGCGGGCCCGTTCGCAACTCGCCAAGGAAATGGGCCTTGGCCAACAACGCCGACGCAAGGGTAGGTGAGGCGGCGCCTCGCTGGTCACCGCGCCGTCGCGAAACCCGCGGGATGACGTCCGGCCGCGGCTTCGCCCGCGTCCTTCCTGATTCTGTCGACCATCGATCGCAGCCCATTGGAGCGTTGCGGGGTCAGATGCTCGGCGAGACCAAGGGTCTTGAACAGATCGGTCGCGTCGGTGGCGACGATCTCCGCGGCGGTGCGGCCGTCATAGAGGGCCAGCACCAGATAGATGAGTCCCTTGACGATGAAGGCGTCGCTGTCGCCCTTGAACGAGAGGACCGGCTCGCCGTCTCGTGTCCCGATGCTGGTTTCGAGCCAGACCTGACTGGCGCAGCCACGCACGCGGTTCGTTTCGTTGTACGCCTCCGCCGGAAGGGGAGCGAGCATCCGGCCGAGTTCGATCAGGTATCGATAGCGATCGTTCCAATCGTCGAGGAACAGAAAGTCGTCGACGATCCCGTCAATGGTCTGCATGGCATCCCCGCATGGGCCTTGCATCGCATATGGCGGTGATCGTGCCCATGTCCAGACGTGTCCAGACGTGCATGCGCTGTTCCGGCCATTCGGCCTGGGCTGCCGGGGAGCAGCGAGCTATCGGACGCTCGGCGCAGGCTCAGCCGCCGCGCCGCAGCTTCGGGCCGTTCCATGTCGGGACGAGATCGGCGGCCTCCAGCGTGCTGGCCGACATCGGAGCGCGGCGTGCCGCTATCTTGGGTGATGCTTCCGTGCCGAGAAGCAAGCCGGCCATCCTGGCGCCCGTCGCGATGCAGTCGCCGTGCCGGGCGCAATAATGCCGGACCTCTGCTGTCGCCGCGGTCCTCGTGACGGCCGCCACGTCCCGCACCGTCGAGGCTCCCTCGTGTCCGGGCAGCAGCAGGGCAACGACGCCGATGCAGAAGGCTGACCGGATCAGGAAGAACATGAGGCAATCCTCTCGCGTGGGCCGCTGACGTCGTCAAAGCTGCCACGGCCGCGTTAGCGCCGCATCCGCCAAGCGCCTTCGAATTGCCGCGAATAGTTCAGCACTTATTCATAATATGTCGAGATCGAGCAGTAACATTTCGTGAACCATAAGGTATTGGTAAGGACGGCACGATGATTGCCCGCTGATCCGTTATTTCTCGTCGTGACCATATCGTGGCTTAGGGTTCGCTTAAGCCGGGGCTGCGACAGTCGTTGCTGCATGGGCGAAGCAAGATGCGTCCGCTGCGGAGTGTCGCGTGAACCTTCTGACCAGCCTCGACGACCATGTGAGGAAGCTTGTCCGGCCCGCACTGCAAGCGAACTCCGTGGACTTCGCCAGGACACGCCACTTCCTCGTCACGCGCTCCGCCGTCGTGCTCCTTGCGCTGATCGTCGCGCCGCTCTGCCTGGCGGTCGGAGGTGCTCCGGCCGCGTGGCACGCGATCGCGCTCGCCTGGTTGTCGCCGCTGCTGGTCGCGGTGGCCGTGGTGTCGCGAAACGGCAAGCTTGCCACGGGCGAGGCCTTGAGTGCCCTGACGTGGATCGGCCTCGCGTCGACGCTCGCCATCGGCAGCGGGTCAGCCCTGTGGCTGGGTCTGCTGCTGCTGGTGCCGCTCGAAGCCTCGGTCGCGCCGCGCTCGACCTGCGCGGCGGCGGCTCTCGTCGCCGCGTGCATTCTGGCGGTCTGGCTTTCCGTCGGCTTGCGGCTGGGTCCGGGGAGCCTGTCGGCGCCGGGCGTTTTCGGCGCGGCCATGACCATGGCGGCAATCGGCTACGGCTGCTGGCTGGCGCTGCTCGCCGGTCGCCGACAGGCCTTACAGGAGCGCCTGGCGCGGGCCGAACACGAACGCTATCGAACCCTCTCCGAGATCATCGACGACATGGTGGTGCGATTCGACCGGAGCGGCGCGGCCGTCTCGACGAGTTCCGCCGCGGACCGGCTGTTCGACTTGAGGCCGCGCGACCTGATCGGCCGCGGCTTCTTCGAACATGTCCATGTCGCTGATCGTCCGGCGTTCCTGAAGCTCGTGACCGATGTAGCGGCGACGGGCACGTCCGGGGCGACGGTGCTTCGTCTGCGCACCGGCGCGCTCCGGGTCGGGGAGAGGGGCGTCGACGAGCCGGTCTTCGCCTGGGTGGATCTGCGCGCAAGGCTCGCCGCCGCGGAGAGCGACCCCGAGGGCGGCCGCGCGGCGGCGGTGCTCGCCCTGGTCCGCGACGTGACCGCCCAGAAGCTCCACGAGGAGGCGTTGGAGGAGGCACGCCGGGCGGCCGACCGCAGCGGCGCCGGCCGCGACCTGTTCCTTGCCAACATCAGTCATGAGCTGCGGACGCCGCTCAATGCCATCATCGGCTTTGCCGAGATGCTGGCGAGCGAGGCCCTGGCGCCGCGCGACCCGGCCCGGCAGCGCGAATATGCGGCCATCATCCATCAGTCCGGCCAGCATCTGCTCGCCGTTGTCAACAGTATCCTCGACGTGTCGAAGATCGAGTCGGGCAGCTTCGCCATCGTGCCCGAGAGTTTCGATCTGGCCGACCTCGTCACCTCATGCTGCGACATGGTCGGGCTCGCGGCCGAGCAGGCCGGCATCCGCCTCGAGCGCGACCTCGCGCCCGGCCTGCCGCCGGTCGTCGGCGACATCCGCGCCTGTCGGCAGATCCTGCTCAACCTCCTGTCAAACGCCTTGAAGTTCACGCCCGAGCGCGGCCGCGTGACGGTCGGCGTGCATCTGGAGGGAAATTCCATCCTGCTCCAGGTGGCGGATACCGGGATCGGCATCGGGGCGCGCGACCTGCCGCGGTTAGGCGATCCCTTCTTCCAGGCGCAGAGCAGCTACGATCGCTCCTACGACGGAACGGGGCTCGGCCTCTCGGTGGTTCGTGGCCTCGTCGGGCTGCACGGGGGCCGGATCTCGATCGAGAGCGCGCCGGGGCAGGGGACATGTGTCACAATTCGCCTGCCCGCCGACTGCCGGCGGACCGTCGAGGCGTCGACCGGCGTAACCAAAATAGAAACCATTCCCCGCTACCCTTCGAGACTGCAGCAGACCTCGGGGCCGTCCGATGTCGCCAGGGTCCACAAAATTGCGTGAAGCCGCCGTCGAACGCCCGCGTGGCGCGGTCCGCGTCCGCCAGGTCAAGGTCTCGCCGGCGAAGCGCGGCCTGCCGCGGATCTGCCTCGATCCGGCGGCCCGGTTGTTTCGCCGTCATCCTGGCAAGACCCTGGCGGCGACGGCCTGCGTGGCGCTGATGGCCGGAATCGCCGGCAATGCGGTCCTGCTGCAGAAGGGCCGCCATCCGGCGCCCCTTTTTGGCGCGGCCCCGACCGGATCGGTCCGCCCGATCGCGACGGGTCCGTTGCCGCGGCCTCGGCCAATTCCGGCGTCGATCACGCCGATCGCCCCGGCCTCCCCGCGCAATCCGGCCCCGTCCGCCGATGCGCAACCGGCAGCACCCGAAGCCGGCAACAAGGCAACGGCGGTGCCCCCTGGTCCCCGCAAGGCCGAGCGGCGTCCGTCCAAGCCCGCGCCGGTGGCGCATCCGGCGATCCCGAAGCTCGACGGCATCACCCGATTGCTGGAGGGCAAGCCCGCCGCGTCGGGGCGCGAGCCGAAAGACACCCCGGTCGTGGCCGCGCAGAAGGCGCTCGGCAGGCTCGGCTACGCGATCAAGCCAGACGGGCGCATGGGCAAGGCGACGCGCGAGGCCCTGACGAAATTCGAGCAGGGTCGGCATCTTGGCGGTGACGGAACGCTGTCGCCGACGCTGCTGCACGCGCTCGAACACGCGGCCGGGTCGCCGCACGGGTGAGCCCGACAGCGCGCCTGCGATCCGATTTCTGGGTGTCGGCATATCTTCGCCGCTGTGCGGCGGCAGGCGCCGCCGCCGTGCTGCGCCGCCGGGGTGCGGCCGAAGCCGGCGCGATCTTCATCACGATCGATCGTCTCGACGGCACCGTGGTGGTGCTCGGGCCGGAACCGCAAAGCGAAGCCGAGCCCGACGGCGGGCGTCGCTTCGCGCCAGTGCACAAAGCGGAGAGCCTGAGCACCGCCGACGCGGAGGCGCGGCTTCAGCGGGAAATCGGCTTCGACGCGGATCTGTGGATCGTCGCAGTCGAGGACCGCGAGGGCCGCTCCTTCCTCGGCGATCCCTGATCTCAATCCGGGATGGCGCGCTCCGCCTCGGCCTGGAGCGCCGCCTCGTGGGCCTTGAAGAAGCGCCAAGCGAAGACGGCGGCGATCAGCGCCACGACCGCCAGTGCGATGCCGACAGGGCCGACAATCCTGTGGATCGAGCGGCCGAACAGATAGGCCGCGGTTCCGTAGAGGGTCGCCCAGACGATGCCGCCGGCCGCGTTGAACACCAGGAAGCGGTTCCACGGGTAGCGGTTGGCCCCGGCGAGCAGCGCCGCGAAGGCCCGCAGCACTGCGATGAAACGGCCGAAGAAGATGATCTTGCCGCCCTGGCGCTGGAACAGGTATTGCGCCAGCTTGAGCTTGTCCGGCTTGAGGCCGACGCGGGGCCCGAAGCGTTTGAGCAGCGGGATACCGACCTCCCGGCCGACGAGGAAGCCGATGTTGTCGCCGATGATGGCTCCGCCCGCAGCCGCGGCGACGATGCCCACGATCGACAGGGCGTGGGTGTTGCCGGCATAGACCGCGGCGCTGACCAGCATGGCTTCGCCCGGCAGCGGCAGGCCGGAGCTCTCCAGCGCAACCACGCAGAGCACGGCCACATAGCCATAGGCCTCGATGAAATGCTGCAGCGCGTGGACATCGAGGATGTGCATGGCGTTCGCTCTCAGGGGGGCCAGTCGGCCAGCCGATAGGCCGAGTCCCAGAACATCCATTCGAGCCGCATGGCGAGCGCGAAGGCGCCATGCATGGCCTCGACGATGGCCGGCGGGGCATCGCGCGCGAGCCTGTCGGTCGTGGCGATCATGGCATCGACGGCTGTCGAAAAGTCCTCGCCCGCATAGGTGTCGATCCAGGCCCGGTACGGATTTTGCGGCGCGGCCGCCGCGAAGATGTGCCGCCCGACCTCGCGATAGACCCAGAAGCATGGCAGCAGGGCCGCCGCATGGACGGGGAGAGGCTCCCGATAGCCCGAGGCGATGAGAAAGCCCAAATAATGGTGGCAGACCGGCGTCTGCGGCGTCGCCGCCACCGTTTCGGGCGCGATGCCGAAGCGGTGGAAATAATCGGCATGGAGCGCCCGCTCGACCACGATGGCTTCCGTGGCGGCACGGGAAAACTGCTCGATCTCGGCTGGATCGTCGGCCTTGGCGGCGGCGAGCGCCAGGGCCTGGCCGAAGCCGATGAGATATTTCGCGTCCTGCACCACGTAGTGGCGAAAGCGGTCGATCCGGAGCGTGCCGCTCATCAGCTCGGCGTTGAACGGCATGTCGCGGATCGCGGCATAGAGCGCGACGTTGCGATGCCAGGCCGCGGCGGAAAAGCTGTTCGGTTCGGACATGCGACGACTTTCAGGCGAAGGGGGCGCGCGGACCTGGCGCCGACAGGCGGTCGGCGGCCTTCAATATCGGGTCTTGTCGGCCTTCTCGGCCCAGGCGTGGAAGACGGCCTCCGCCTCGGGCAGGGCGCAATGGACCGTCGGAAGGGCGCGGGCGAGGGGGGCCTTGGGCACTTCCTCGTAAAGGAAGGCATCGTCGAAGCCGATCGCCGCCGCCTGGTCGCGGGTATTGGCATAGACGAGACGCGAGCACCGCGCCCAATAGATCGCCGACAGGCACATGGGGCACGGCTCGCAACTCGCATAGATCGTGGCGCCCTCGAGCGAGAAGGCGCCGAGGGCTTGGCAGGCCCGGCGGATGGCGATGACCTCGGCATGGGCGGTCGGATCGTTGGTTGAGGTGACCTCGTTGCCGCCTTCCGCGACGACCTTGCCGTCGCGCACCACGAGCGCGCCGAAGGGACCGCCATGGCCTCCCTCCATCGCCGCGCGTGAGAGCGCCGCCGCTTGGCGGAGGAAGGCGTCGTCTTGCGTCGTGTCATGCTCAACCATGTGTCCGGTCTCCGTCCTGGCCGCCCCGTTCGAGGATCTCGATCAGGCGCTCGACGTTGCGGTTCAGGCGCCGCATCTCCTCGACGTTCTGGACCACGACGGCCCCCGCATCGCGCCGACGGCGAATCCAGACCGCATAGAAAAACGCGTAGAGAACGAGGAACAGCACCAGCGGCGCGACATTGATCAGGATCTGCCGCTCAAAATCGCTCATGGGCCGCCTCGCCCTCCCTCAGCCCCGCGCCGCGAGGGCCTTCTGCGCGTCGCGGCTCACCACTCGCCGGTGTTCTTCATCGAGGCCCAGGGTTCGGCCGGTGCCTTGGGCTCGCCCTGCTGCAGGAGCTCGAGCGAGATGTTGTCCGGGGTGCGCACGAAGGCCATGTGTCCGTCGCGCGGCGGCCGGTTGATGATGATGCCGGCATCCATCAGCTTCTGGCAGGTGGCGTAGATGTCGTCGACCTCGTAGGCCAGATGGCCGAAGTTGCGACCGCCCCTGTACTCCTCGGCGTCCCAGTTGTGGGTCAGCTCGACAAGCGGCGCCTTCTCGGCACGGCCGCGTTCGACGTCCTCAGAGGCGGCGAGGAACACCAGCGTGAAACGGCCCTTCTCGTTGTCGATGCGGCGGACCTCCGTCATGTCGAGCAGGTCGTTGAAGAAGCGGATCGTCTTGTCGAGGTCGGTGACGCGAATCATCGTGTGCAGATAGCGCATGGAAAAGCCCCTTCCGAGAAAGCCGGGTCGTCGCCTCTCGTTTGATCGATCCGCGGCGTGCCGGCAAGCCGCTCACCGAACGTTTCCGTGGGCCCGAAAGATGCCAACGGGCGTCCCGCGGCATGAATGCCGGTTGAATATCACCCTCAAGCCCCGTTCAGCCGCATCGGCGCAAGGTGCATGGCGAAACGGGAGAGAGCCTCCCGATCAACTGAAAGGACCAATTCATGGCAACCCTTTTTTCCGGTAGCGGTGGCCTCGCGCGCGGCTCGATGATCGTCGCGACCGTCGCGGCGACGCTCGGCGCAATGACCGTAGCCTCCAGCGCTCCGGCCGAAGCCGCACCCTATCATCACGGCGGCGGCTATCATTTCGGCGGTGGCCATCGCTTCATCGGACATCACTTCGGCCGCTACGGCTTCGGGCGCCACTTCGGCGGCTACGGCTTCCGGCATCGCGTCTTCGGCTTCCGCCACTACGGCTTCGGCGTCCGCCGCTTCGCCTACGGGGTCGGTCGGCCGTATTACGGCTATGGCGTCCGAGCGTGCCCGATCGGCTATCACCGCATCTATGGCCTGGGATGCCGGGTCAACGTAGCGTACCGTTACGGTTATCGCCCGGTGCGGATCCTGCGTCCCTATGTGATCGGGCGGCCGATCTACCATCGCGTCGTTCGGCCGTGGGGCTACGGCGTCCGTCACTTCGGCTATAACGTCCACCGCTTCGGATACGGCTTCGGCCGTCACTTCGGCGGTTACGGTCATGGCTTCCGTCAGGTCGGCTTTGTCCATCATGGCTTCGGCGGCCACGGCTTTGGGCACCCCGGGTTCGGCGGCCATGCCGTCTATCGGCACTAAGCCCGATCGGTTCGGGTTGCGATCAAGGCGTCGCCGCGGTGGATCGCCTCCGCGACGGCCGTGAACCGTCCGTCCTCCTCATGCAGGACAAGGCCGGGTTCGATGCTCGAGGGGGCCCGGCTGCCTTTGACGCCCGACACGATGATGCGGATCGCCGGCGCTTTGGGCTTGCCGAAGATCGGCCGGATGCGGAGGGCGCCGAGCCTGCCTTCGCATGCGAAAAGAAGGGCCGCCAACGCGTCCGGCCGGTGAATGAGGTGAAGGCGTCCCTTGGGCGCGAGCAAACTCAGCGCCGCTCGCAGCCAGTCGCCGTGCCGGCTACGTCCATCCGCCGCCTCGAGACGATGAGCCCTGGCCCGTCCCGGATGCGGCGACGGACGGCTCTCCCGCCCGGTCAGGAACGGCGGGTTGGTCACGACGAGGCTCGCTTTTCCGTCCTTAAGCCCCGCGGCCTCGCGCGACGCCCGGTCGAACAGATCCGCCACCGCGACGCTTAGCCTGCCGCCGAGGCCGTTGAGACGGCAGTTCTCCCCGGCCAGCGCGCCGTTCGCGGGATCGATATCGAGCAGCACCCCCGTCAGCGTCGCCTCGCGCAGGCCGAGCGCCAGGCCGACCGTGCCGACGCCGGCCCCGACGTCGACCATGCGGTCATCCTTGCGCAGGTCCGCCGCCGCCGCGAGCAGGATCGCGTCGGTGCCGGCCTTGTGGCCGGTCCGAGGCTGGCGCAGCCGCAGGCGCCCGGTGAGGATCGTGTCGGTGGCGATATCAGTCACGCCGCAGCTCTTCGGCGAAACCCGCATCGGTCAGCAGGCGGCGTGCCCGCTGCAGCGCGTCCGTGCGCACCATGATGCGGCGGGGAAGGAAGCCGAGCGAGCCCTCCACCGCGCTCATGTGCTGGTCGGCGACGAAGCAGGCGATGTTCTCCTCCGCCAGCAAGCTCTCTATGACCGAAATCAGGACGAGGTCGTTGGTGCGCAGCAGTTCGATCATGACACCAGGCAGATTTGGCCGACGAGGGGCGCTTGGGATGGCGGCGCCGCCTCGGCGCATGGCTGCCAGAAGCCAATGTTGCGGCGCCGCGGCCTCGTCTTTATGGTCCGGCCGCATCATAGTGGCAAGGAACCGTGCATTTGGGCGTTGTCATTCCTCTCGACGAAGCGGCCGGCCAGGCGGGAATCGCCAAGCTCTGGGGTCTCGTCCGCGGCGACATGGAGCGGGTGAACCAGGCCATCCTGGCCCGCACGGGCTCGAGGGTCGCCATGATCCCGGAGGTGGCAAACCACCTGATCTCCTCGGGAGGAAAGCGGCTCCGGCCGATGATGACGCTGGCGACCGCCGGGCTCTGCGGCTATGAGGGCGACGGTCACGTCAAGCTCGCCGCCTCCGTCGAGTTCATGCATACCGCGACGCTGCTCCATGATGATGTCGTCGACGAGAGCGACATGCGGCGTGGCAAGCTCGCCGCGCGTATGGTCTGGGGCAACGAAGCGAGCGTGCTCGTCGGCGACTTCCTGCTCGGCCAGGCGTTCCGGATGATGGTGGAGGTGGGCTCGCTGCCTTGCCTCTCGGTGCTGTCGGATGCGGCGGCGATCATCGCCGAGGGCGAGGTGATGCAGATCTCCGCCGCCAAGGATACGGCGACGACCGAGGACGATTACCTCGACGTGATCCGCGCCAAGACGGCGGCGCTCTTCGCGGCGGCCTGCGAGGTCGGCCCGATCCTCGCGAGCCGGCCCAAGGCGGAGGTCGCGGCCTGCCGCGCCTACGGGACGAATCTCGGCATCGCCTTTCAGTTGATCGACGATGCCCTCGACTACGGCGGCTCGAGCGCCGAACTCGGCAAGAACGTGGGGGATGATTTCCGCGAGGGGAAGATCACCCTGCCGGTGGTCCTCTCGTTTCGGCGCGGTAACGAGGCGGACCGTGCCTTCTGGACGCGGACGCTGGAGACGGGTGAGCTCCAGGACGGCGACCTGGAGAAGGCCTCCGCCATCATGCGCCGGCACGGCGCGATCGACGATACGGTCGAGCGGGCCCGCCACTACGGCGCCATGGCGCGCGACGCCCTGGCGCTGTTCCCCGAATCGAAATGGAAGCAGGCGCTGCTCGACGTCGTGGATTTCTGCATCGACCGGGCGCATTGACCGCACCACGGCGAGATGTCGATGTTCGGCGCCATGCACTCGTCATGGCGCCGGACAATTACATGTCGATCAATACGCGTAGCGGGGGCAGACGCGCCTCGGTCCATAATTGGTATAGATGATGTGGCAATGGCGCGGCGGCGCGTAGCCGTAACGCCGCGGCGCCGCGTAGCCATAGGGCGGCGGAGGGGCCTGATAGCCGTAAGGCGGCGGCGGGGGCGCGTCATAGCCGCCGCCGTTGTCATAATCCTGAGCGTGGGCTGCGGCGCTGGTCAGGACCAGCAGAATGCCGCCGACAATAAGTTTGCGCATGAAATCGTCTCCCTCAAGGTGACGACAGGGAGACTGCTGCCGCGTCGATGAACGGCGACTGAAGCGTGATCGCGGGCTGTCGTTCATTCTCTGTACGGCCCCGGTGAGGGAGCCCATAGCCATGCGCATGGCGGATGGGCGGCGCGTCGTGCTAAAGCTCGAGCTGTCGGAGGAGTAGGATATGCGCACGCTCCAGGTGGCCGCCCTGCAATTCTCCTGCGACGAGGACCGTGACGGCAATGTCGCCACCGCGGAGCGACTGATCCGCGAGGCGGCGAAAGGCGGCGCGCAGCTCGTGCTTCTGCCGGAGCTGTTCGAGACGCCCTATTTTGCCAAGTCGATGCGCCACGAGCGCTATGCCCTCGCGGCTCCGGCCGACAGCCATCCCACCCTCGATCGATTGCAGGCCCTTGCGGCGGAATTGCGAGTCGTCCTCCCGGTCAGTTTCTACGAGCGCGCCAATAACGCCTTTTTCAACAGCGTCGCGGTCTTCGATGCCGACGGCGCCCGGCTCGGCCTCTATCGGAAGTCGCACATCCCGGATGCGCCCGGCTATCTCGAGAAATATTATTTCTCGCCCGGCGATACCGGCTTCAAGGTCTGGCGGACGCGCTACGCTGCGCTCGGTGTGGGCATCTGCTGGGACCAGTGGTTTCCCGAGACCGCGCGCGCCCTGGCGTTGCAAGGGGCGGAGCTGATCGTCTATCCGACCGCCATCGGAACCGACATCGACGTGCCGAGCTCCGACAGCTCCGAGCCCTGGACCCGAGTGATGCAGGGCCATGCCGCGGCCAATTGCGTCGGCGTAGTCGCTGCCAACCGGGTCGGCACCGAGACCGACGGCGGCGTTGCGACGACCTTCTTCGGCCGGTCCTTCATCGCCGACGAAACCGGCCGCATCGTCGCCGAGGCGGACCGCCAGGGGGAGGCTGTCGTCCTCGCGACGCTGGATCTCGATGGCATGGCGGCGCGGCGCGACCGCTGGGGCCTGTTCCGGGATCGCCGGCCGGAGCTCTACGGCGCGCTGCTGTCGCTCGATGGGCGTCCGGCCGAACGGCGCCCCTAACAGTCTGGTTGAAAACCCGTGACCCTCATGCTGAGGAGGTCCAAAAGGACCGTCGCGAAGCACGGCTGACGACTGCCGCCCTTCGTCGGGCTCAGGCAAGGCTCTTCGACTCGGATGCTGCGCATACGCTCTCCGCCGGCTTCTCCAACGAGCTACGCTCGCTGGCGCCTCAAGCCGGCTCCGCTCAGGATAAGGAAATATTCAGACTTTAAAGTCTGTCAGACGGACTTTGAAGCGCAAACTCCTGTTGCCGCTCATCCCCGCGTAAGCGGGGATCCAGAAGGCGTCGGGCTCTGGCGTGGTCGCCGAAACCCACCTGGATGGCCTTCGGCCGGTTTCCTGCGCTGAATCCCGGCTTTCGCCGGGATGAGCGGCCAGGAGAGAATTGGCTATTCAGAGTCGATTTGACAGAACCTAAGAGCTTTGAGCAGCCTGGATACCGCGAGCCGGGCCGGTGCTCACGCCCTACCGCTGCCGCGTCTCCCAATCCTCCGCGACGTAGAAGGGCGCGTTCGACGGGGGCAGGGTCGGCCGGCCGCGGATATGGTCCGCGGCCTTCTCGGCCAGCATGATGGTCGGCGCGTTGAGGTTGCCGGTGGTGATCATCGGCATGATGGAACTGTCGGCGACGCGCAGGTTCTCGACGCCGATCACCCTCGTGTCCGGCCCGACCACGGCCTCGGGGTCGTCGAGCGCGCCCATGCGGCAGGTCGAGCAGGGATGGTAGGCGCTTTCCACGTGCTGACGGACGAAGGCGTCGATGGCCTCGTCGCTTGTCGCCCCAGCACCCGGTTGCAGTTCCTCACCTCGGTAGGGCGCGAAAGCCTCCTGCGCGAAGATCTCGCGCGTCAGCCGGATCGCGGCCCGGAACTCGGTCCAGTCGTCCGCATGGCTCATGTAGTTGAAGCGGATCGCCGGCCTGTCCCTCGGGTCCGCCGATCGTAGCGAAATGCGGCCTCGGCTCTTCGAGCGCATCGGCCCGACATGCGCCTGGAAGCCGTGCCGCTCGGCGAGATCCTTGCCGTTGTAGGAAATGGCGGCGGGCAGGAAGTGATATTGCAGGTCCGGCCAGCGCACCCCGGGGCGACTGCGGATGAAGGCGCAGCTCTCGAAATGGTTGGTGGCCCCGAGCCCCTTGCGGCTCAAGAGCCACTGCGCGCCGATCCGCGCCTTGGCCGGCAAGTTCATGGCACTGTAGAGCGTGATCGGCTGGGTCGAGGCCACCTGGAAATAGACTTCGAGATGGTCCTGGAGATTGCCGCCGACGCCTGCCCGGTCTGCCACGACGGCGATGCCGTGGCGCTTGAGTTCCTCGGCCGGCCCGACGCCCGAGACCATCAGGAGCTGCGGGGAATTGATCGAGCCGCCGGCCAGCACCACCTCGCGCCGTGCCGCGACCTCGGTCGTGCTGCCGTCACGCGCGACCCGCACCCCGGTGGCGCGCCGACTGTCGAACAGGATTTTTTCCGCGAAGGCATGGGTCCAGACTGTCAGGTTCGCACGCTTGCGGGCCGGGTCGAGATAGGCGCGCGCCGCGCTCCAGCGCAAGCCGTCATGGACCGTCATGTCCATGCGGCCGAAACCTTCCTGCGAATAGCCGTTGACGTCCTCGGTCGCCTTGTACCCCGCCTGCCGGCCGGCCTCGACAAAGGCCTGGTAGAGCGGGTTCGTCATCGTCCCGTAGCTCGTATGGAGCGGGCCGTCGCTGCCGCGATAGCTGTCGCCACCTTCCTCCCGCGTCTCTGCGCGTCGGAAGTAGGGCAGCACGTCGCGATAGGCCCAGCCGCGCGCGCCGGCCGCCTCCCAAGCCTCGAAATCAAACGCGTTGCCGCGGATATAGACCATGCCGTTAATCGACGAGGAGCCGCCCAGAACCTTGCCGCGCGGACAGGTGATGCGGCGGTTGTCGAGATTGGGCTCGGGCTCGCTCAGATAGTTCCAGTTGTGCCGTTCGATCCCCATGGCGATGGCGAGTGCGCTCGGCATGCGCAGGAACGGCGACCAATCGCTGCCGCCGAATTCCAGCAGCAGGACGGTGGACTTGCCATCCTCGCTCAGGCGGTTGGCGAGGACGCAACCGGCTGAGCCGGCGCCGACGATGACGTAATCGAAGACAAGCGATGCCAAAGTGGTACGGCTCTCAAAACGTGTTCGAAACTCCCATCATCCTCATCCTGAGCCGAATGCGGAGCCAAGTTTACGCTGGCTGCGTACACTTGCCAGCATTCGAGTCGAAGGACGGCACGTTGCCGGCCGCGCTTCGAGACGGTCCTGGCGGACCTCCTCAGCATGAGGATCGGAGGTGTTCGACCTCAGGGATCAACGGTTGGTCCGCCGCTCCTGCGACGGGGTGCGGGCGAAGTGCTCGCTGTAGCATTTGGAGAAATGCGAGGCGGACACGAAGCCGCAGGCCAATCCCACGGAGAGGATGGGCATGCTTGTCTGCAACAGAAGCTGACGTGCCCGGGTGAGACGCAGGCCGAGATAGTAGCGCGTCGGTGCCTGGCCGATATATTTGCGGAATAGCCGTTCGAGCTGCCGGGTCGACAGGTCTGCGCCCTCGGCGAGATCGACGCAGGAGAGCGGCTGCTCGATGCAGCGCTCCATCTCGCTGACGACGCTGATCAGCTTGGGATGGGCGACGCCGAGCCGGGCGCGCAACTCCATGCGCTGGCGCTCGTCGCCGTCGCGCATGCGATGGTGGATGAGCTGATCGGTGACGCCCGAGGCCACGTCCTGCCCCTGCTGGCGGGCGATCAAGGCGAGCATCATGTCGATCGCCGCCGTGCCGCCCGCACAGGTGAAGCGCGTCCGGTCGATCTCGAAGAGTTCCTCGGTCAGCTCGAGCTCCGGGAACTGTTCAGCGAAACTGTCGTGGTTCTCCCAATGGATCGTGCAGCGGTGCCCGTCGAGAAGGCCCCCCTTGGCCAGAACGTAGCTGCCGGTGCAGACGGCGCCGAGCGGCGTGCCGCGCGACGCGAGGCCGCGCAGGCGGGCGATGAGGTCGCGATGGTCGTGCGTCTGGACGTCGAGGCCCGAGCAGACGACGGCGGCCGTCATGCCGGCCGCATCCGTATAGGACCCGTCCGTCGCCACCGCCACGCCGTTCGAGGCGGCGACCGGGCCGCCCTGCGCCGACAGGACGCGCCACGAGAAGGCATCGTGCCCTATGACGCGGTTCGCCAGCCGCAGCGGTTCGATCACCGAGGTGAAGGCGATCATCGAGAAATCCGGCACCAGAAGAAAGGCGAGTTCGGTGACGTCGACCAGCGGACGCTGGGTCGGCAGGGGCGGGTCCAGCGCGCGGGCGGCGGGCCGCGATCCTCCGGAGCCGGAGTCCACCCGTTCGCGAGCCGGAGCGCGCAACGTCACGTCGATCGACGCCATAACTTCCTACCCTGATCTTCTCGACCGTTTGCGACACGGCATGTCGGATTTTGGGGGAAGCGCGTCATTCCGTCAAATGGAGAATCTTTCCGCGGCGACTCGAATTCATTCAGTGTCAATCGCCTTGTTTGCTATGCAAATGCGCGTCGTGGGCAGACTGCATGGCCCTGTCTCCACCTCGAACGGTCGTCGGTCGAATGGTTTGTTGCCAGTCATTCCGAGGCGGAGCCAGCCAGGGGTCACGCTGAGCGAGGCTCAGCGGGGTGGCTGGCGGAGGGTCGCCTTGGGCGAGAACCCGGAACCCATGAACACCACGGCGCTGAGAGAGTCGCGGTGACGCCGGTCGTTCGCATCGCAAGATCGAGGTCTTGGGTTCCGGATTCTCGCTTCGCTCGCCCCGGAATGACCGCAGTCAACCAATCAACCCGAGATGCGGAGAGAGATGACCCATTCCACGATCGAAGCCGTCGAACTGGCCAGCATCCCCGCCGACCGGCGGCTCGTCCTGGACAATCTGCTGCAGCTCTATCTGCATGATTTCTCGGAATTTGCCGCGGTCGGAACGGTTTTCGGGGAGGTCGACGCCGACGGCAGGTTTCCTTACGACTATCTCGATCGATATTGGCAGAGCGAGGATTGCATCCCGCTCGTCATCGATGCCGACGGACAACGAGCCGGCTTTGCGCTGATCAACCGATGGTCGGCGCTCGACCAGTCGTTGGACCGCGCCGTGGCCGAGTTCTTCATCCTGCGCAAATATCGGCGCCGTGGTGTCGGCTCACGCGCCGCGTCGGAGATCTTCGCCCGCTTTCCAGGGGCGTGGGAAGTGCCGGTCGCGTCCTACAATGCGCCGGCCCTGGCCTTCTGGCGAACGGCGGTCGCCCGCGTGACGGGATCGGCCGCCGAGGAATTCGCCGGCGACGGCGAGCGATGGACCGGCACCGTACTGTGCTTTCGGACCGAAGGGGCGACGCACTCGACCTTATGATCCATCCCGCTGCCGGCTCTATGGCGCAGGGCAGCCGCCGATCGCGCGCTGGAATACAGGTTCCCAGACCGCATCCCGCGTTCCCAGGAGGCTGACGTGATCGCCCGCGACAGCGTCGAAGATCGTGCCCTTCGGCGCCGCATCGGCGAGCCGCCGTCCCTCCGTGATCGGGACCGTTCTGTCATCGGTACCATGTATGATGACGACCGGACCATGGACGTGACCGATGCGAAGGTCGGATCGGAACGGATCCTTCAACAGGGTCGCGACGGGCACGAGGGGCAGGCGCGCCTGGGCGAGCGTCAGCACCGAGGCGATGGGCGCGTCCAGATAAAGCCCGGCATAGTCAGGGTCGCGCTCGGCGACCGCGATGGCGACCGCGGTTCCGAGCGAATGTCCGTGCAGCAGCACGGGCGACGATGGTGCCCGGCGCTTTGCCTCCGCCAAAGCGGCCATGCCATCGGCGATCAGGCCGACTTCACTTGGCGAACCCGTCGAGCCCGGATAGCCCCGATAGGCGATGGCGAGGACGCCCCAGCCGTCGCGCGCCCACGGACCGGCGGCAAAGCGGGCCGCACCCGCTTCGGGAAAGGACCCGTTGCCGTGGAAGGCCACGACCAGCCCGCAGCCGGGACGCGGCGGCTTCCACAAGGCGCGAAGCCGTTCGCCATCCGCCGTGAAGACGTCCGTCGACGCGACGGAGCCCGGCAGCGCCTCGGAGGGCGGCTGGCCATGGACGAAGGCGCCGGGAAAGATGATGTGCCGCTGCCATATGTACAAGCCGAGCAGGACGGCGCTGTAGAGAACGACAATCGACGCGATCGCGGCTCCCGCGGCCCTTCCGAACGAGAGTGCCGTCACGGCTCAACTCCCGTTCATCAGCAGGTGATCGCCGGCGTCCGTGACGACACGGTGGTGCAATCGAATCGTATCGTTTGAGCGAATGTCCTTACTGCCGCAGCCGCTGGTTCTCGGGGTCGAACGGGCTATCGGGGATGACCACGGCCCGACGGCGCTCGCCGAGGATCACGATCTCGAGCTCGGTGCCGACCCCGCCGAGGTCGGGCCTCACCATGCCGAGCGCCAGGGACTGGCCGACACGCCAACCGTAGCCACCCGAGGTAGTGCGCCCGGCGATCTCGCCCTTGTGGAAGATGGGCTCCGAGCCGCGCGCGTCGGCATCGGTCACGCCCTCGACCCGCAGCGTTACGAAGCGGTTCTTGAAGCCCCCTCCCTGCCGGGCGACCAGCGCCTCGCGGCCGAGGAAGTCGCCTTTCTTCAGATCGAGGAAGCGCTCGAGCCCCGATTCCAGCGCGGCATATTCGATCGAGAGCTCACGCGGGATCAGCTTGTAGGATTTCTCGAGCCGCAGGGCATCCATGGCCCGGATGCCGAAGGGCTTGATGTCGAAGGAGGCGCCGGCGGCCCAGAGCTTGTCGAAAATGTAGTTCTGCATCTCGATCGGGTGATGCAGTTCGTAGCCGAGCTCACCGATGAAGTTGACGCGCAGGGCCAGCATGCCGGCGGCGCCAAGGCAGACGTGCCGCGCCGTGAGCCAGGGGAAGGCCGCGCTCGACATGTCCTGGTCGGCGACCCGCTCCATCACCTCGCGCGAGCGCGGCCCGGCCAGCACCAGCACACCATATTGCGTGGTCACCTTGTCGATGCGCACGCCCCCGTCGGGAGGCAGGAGCTTGGTCAGCGTGTCGAAATCGTGCGCCTCGAGCGACCCAGCCGAAACGAGATAGAAGCGCTCGGGGCCGACGCGGGTCAGCGTGAATTCGGACCGGACGCCGCCGGTCCTCGTCAGCAGATAGGTCAAGGTGACGCGGTTCAGCGCCTTGGGGACGCGGTTGGTCAGGATGCGGTCGAGCCAGGTGGCGGCCCCAGGCCCCGAGACCTCGAACTTGGCGAAGGCCGACATGTCTTGCAGGCCGACGTTCTCGTGGACGTTGCGGCATTCCTCGCCGACGAAATCGAAATAGTTGGAGCGCCGGAAGCTCCACTTCTCTCGGATCCGCTCGCCATCGCCGGCCGGCGGATGGTTCTCGTTGAGCAGCACGTCGTCCCTGGCGAGCTCCGCCTCGCCGAGCGCGTAGTCGCGCGGCGCGAAGAAGTTGGGCCGCTCCCAGCCGTAGACGGCGCCGAACACCGCTCCCAAGGCCTTCATGCGGTCATAGCAGGGCGTCTGCTTCAGAGGCCGCCCCGCGGCGCGCTCCTCGTCCGGATAATGGGGCGTGAAGACCTTGGCATAGGCCTCCTCGTTCTTCTCCTTGAGGTAGCCGCGCGACGCATAGGGGCCGAAGCGGCGCGGGTCGACGCCCATCATGTCGATGGTCGGCTCGCCCTCGACGATCCATTCGGCGAGCTGCCAGCCGGCCCCTCCCGCCGCCGTGACGCCGAAGGAATGGCCCTCGTTGAGCCAGAAGTTGCGCAGGCCCGGCGCCGGGCCGACGATGGGCGAGCCGTCCGGCGTATAGGCGATGGCGCCGTTGTAGATCTTCTTGATGCCGACCTCGCCGAAGGCCGGCACGCGGTGGATGGCCGTCTCGACATGCGGCATCAGCCGCTCGAGGTCCTCCTGGAAGAGCTCGTATTCGCTCTCGGGCGAGGGACCATCGACGTAGCAGGCCGGGGCGCCGGTCTCGTAGGGGCCGAGCAGGAGGCCGCCCGCCTCCTCGCGCATGTACCAGGAGCTGTCGGATTCCCGCAGGACGCCCATCTCGGGTAGCCCTTTGGCCCGCCGCTCCTGGATCGCCGGATGCGGCTCGGTGACGATATATTGATGCTCGACCGGGATGACCGGAACCTGCAGTCCGACCATGCGGCCGGTGAGCCTCGCGAAATTGCCGCTGGCCGAGACGACGTGTTCGCAGGTGATGTCGCCCTTGTCGGTCTTGACCAGCCATTCGCCGGACGTCGTCCGCTCGATGGCGGTGACGGTCGTGTTGCGGTTGATCTCGCCGCCGCCGTTGCGCGCGCCGCGCGCCAGGGCCTGGGTGAGGTCGGCGGGCTGGATGTAGCCGTCTTGCGGGTGCTGGATGGCGCCGAGCAGCCCGTCCGTATTGCAGAGCGGCCAGATCTCCTTGATCTGCTCCGGGGTGAGAGCATTGACCTCGATGCCGCCGATGGTGCGCGAAATGCCCGTATAATAACTGTATTCGTCGAGCCGGTCCCGGGTGCGGGCGAGACGGATGTTCGACACCTGGCGGAAGCCGACGTCGAGCCCGGTCTCCTCGCCGAGACGCCCGTAGAGCGCCACCGAATATTTGTGGATCTGGCCGACCGAATAGCTGACGTTGAACAGCGGCAGCAGGCCCGCCGCATGCCAGGTCGAACCGGAGGTGAGCTCCTTGCGCTCGACGAGAACGCAGTCCGACCAGCCCTTCTTGACGAGGTGATAGAGGGTCGAGACGCCGACGACGCCACCGCCGATGACCACCACGCGCGCCTGCGTCCGCATCTCGATCCATCCCGCTGTTCTGTTGGGTCCAAGTCCGACTGTCGCGATCCCTGTCGCGCCGTCTCCCTATCGGGCGACCCCCCGTGTCGCGGAAGCGTCGGGTTGGAGGGGGCAAAGCTCCGAATACAGTCTAATCGTCGCCGGCTGCGGGCGCCAGTGGAGGAGGTCGCGCCCGAACTCCGCGCCTCCGGCGGCGGTCGCATCGACCCGTCTTCAGGGTTCTTGGCCGACGCCAGGCATTTGCCTTTTCGACGTGAAGCCGTTAGGTCTCGCCTCGCCCGCGAGACCCGGCCGCGGCCGAGCCCCCGCTGTCGATTTGCTGCGATCCCATGGCCCCGACTGAGTCCGATTCTCCGAAGACGCTCGTGGCGCGCCGTGCGCTCGATTTCGTGCAGGATGGGATGCGCCTCGGCCTCGGCAGCGGCACCACGGCCACGATTTTCGTCGACCTGCTGGCCGATCGGGTCCGCGCTGGCCTCAAGGTCGTCTGCGTGCCGACCTCGGAGCGGACGCGGATGCAGGCCGAAGGTCTCGGCATCGCGCTCACCACGCTCGAGGAGACGCCCGAACTCGACCTCGTGGTCGATGGCGCCGATGAATTCGATCCCGAGCTGCGGCTGATCAAGGGTGGCGGAGGCGCCTTGCTGCGCGAGAAGATCGTCGCGGCCGCCTCCGCGTCGATGGTGGTGATCGCCGATGCCTCGAAGGCGGTCGAGCGGTTGGGCCGCTTTCCGCTCCCGGTCGAGGTCAACGGCTTCGGCCTCGCCTCGACGCAAAAGCTCGTCGAGCGCGCCGCGCGAGGCGCGGGTGCGACCGGACCGATCGACCTGCGCCTCACGGCGACCGGCACGCCTTTCGTGACCGATGGCGGACACCTGATCCTCGATTGCCGTTTCGGCGCGATCGATCATCCCGAAACGCTCGCCCAGGCGCTCAACGGCGTTCCGGGCGTCGTCGAAACCGGGCTCTTCATCGGCTATGCCCATGCTGTCGTCGTGGATCAGGCGGGGCAGACGAAGGTCCTCGGCCGGCCGGGCGCCGGCATCATCGGATAGGGGAATGTGTATGAACAGAACGCGTTTCGGCACGGTGGCTGCCGTCGTGCTGGGCTTGGCCTGCCAAGGGCCGGCCTTCGCGCAGCAGGCGCCGACTGCTCCCGCGCCGAGTGCGCCCGCCGCGGGGGCGCCGGCCGGTGCCGCGCCGGCCTCTCCGCCCGCGTCCGCACCGGTGCCCGACGTCGCCGAGCCCGAGCCCTCCGCATCCCATCTCGCCGCGGCGCGCGCGGTGGTGATCGCTTCCGGCATGAAGCGTTCCTTCGATCCCATGGTGCAGCAGCTGATGGAGCAGATCCCGCTGGTCCTGACCAGGACCCGGCCCGATCTGTCGAAGGACCTCGTCGAGGTGCTGAAGCAGTTGCAGCCCGAGTTCGAGAAGAAGGAGGACGACATCATCGACATCGCCGCGCATATCTACGCGCGGCAAATGAGCGAGGAGGAGCTCAAGCAGACGGCCGACTTCTTCGAGAGTCCGGTCGGCAAGAAGTATGTCGAAGCCCAACCGCAGATGCTCGACCAGCTCGTCGTCGCGATGCAATCGTGGACGCAGCAGATCTCGACCTTCATGATGTTGCGCGTCCGCCAGGAGATGAACAAGAAGGGTCATCAGTTCTGATGACCGGCGCGCGCTCAAGGGCGGCCGATGGTCGATGAGGCGGTCGATTTCCTGGTGATCGGCGCGGGCTCGGGCGGGGTCCGGGCCGGGCGCATCGCGGCCGGTTACGGCGCCAAGGTCATGGTGGCCGAGGACCATCGCATCGGCGGCACTTGCGTGCTGCGTGGCTGCGTTCCCAAGAAGCTCTACGCCTATGCGAGCCGCTTCGCCGACGATTTCGCCGATGCGGCGGGCTACGGCTGGACGCTCGGCGCCACCCGTTTCGACTGGAAGGACCTGGTCCGCGCCAAGGAGAAGGAGATCACCCGGCTGTCCGGGATCTACCGCGCGAACCTCGAGCGCGCCGGCGCCGCGATCGTCGAGACGCGCGCGCGTCTCGACGGGCCGAATGCGGTCGTGCTCGGCGACGGGCGGCGGATCGAGGCCGGCAAGATCCTGATCGCGACGGGGTCGACGCCGCATCTCCATCCCGACATTCCCGGCCTCGAATTCGCCATCACCTCGAACGAGCTGTTCGACCTCCCCGAATTTCCCCAGCGGCTGCTCATCGTCGGCGGCGGCTATATCGCGGTGGAATTCGCCTCGATCTTCGCCCGGCTCGGGGCCGAGGTGACGCTGTGCTTTCGGGCGGAGAAGATCCTCAACGGCTTCGATGAGGACATGCCCGGTGCCCTGACCGACGCGCTGACCGACGCCGGCGTGACGATATCGGCGCGTTGCCTCCCCGCCGCGCTCAACTGGTCGCGGGACGGCATCGAGGCCATCATGAGCGACGGGCAGTCGGTGATGGCCGACCAGGTCCTCGTCGCGACCGGCCGCCGGCCGGCAACGCGCAACATGGGGCTCGAGGACACCGGGGTCAGGCTCGACGCCCGGGGCGGCGTCGCGGTCGACGCCTTTTCAAAAAGCACGGTCGATTCGATCTACGCCGTCGGCGACGTGACGGATCGGATCAACCTCACGCCGGTCGCGGTGCGCGAGGGGCATGCGGTCGCCGACACGCTGTTCGGCGGCCGGCCGACGAGTGTCGTCCACGACAATGTGGCTTCGGCGGTCTTCACGACGCCCGAGATCGGTACCGTCGGGCTGACGGAGGCCGAGGCGCGCGTCCGCCACGATGTGGTCGACATCTACAAGGCTGCGTTCCGGCCGCTCAAGGCGACCCTTTCGGGGCGCCAGGAGAAGACGGTCATCAAGCTCGTCGTTGATGGCCGGACCGATCGCATGCTCGGCGTCCACATCTTCGGCCACGAGGCCGGCGAGATGA
Organism: Lichenihabitans sp.; assembly: GCA_965277635.1. Taxonomy (GTDB): domain Bacteria; phylum Pseudomonadota; class Alphaproteobacteria; order Rhizobiales; family Beijerinckiaceae; genus Lichenihabitans. Next base: position 5,204,052 of record CBDIDE010000002.1, on the reverse strand, counting down.
TCCAGCTCATCGCCATCGCCATGCAGATGAGCGCCGCGAAGGCGGACTTCGACGCCACGATGGCGGTCCATCCGACGGTCGCCGAGGAATTCGTGACCTTGCGGACCCGCACCGAGCGGCACGTCCGCCCGGTAGGCTGACCCATCAGGGAAGGCCCGGCTCGGCCTTCTTGACGCTGCGGATTGCCGGGATGCACACCGCGCGGTCGCGCACGGCGATGCGCCACAGCGCGAAGACGACGAGCCCGAGATGCATCAGCGCGTTCTGCACGAAGAGGGCCTGGGCACCGAACCGCGCCATGAGGCTCGACGCCAAGATCGGCGCCACAATGGCGCCGGCACAGTAGAGGAACAGCATCCCCGACGAGACGGTCACCGCATGCTCCGGCCCGGCGCGGTCATTGGCATGCGACACGGCCAGCATGTAGAGCACCATGGTGGTCGAGCCGACGACGAAGCCCAATCCGGCCAGAAAGGCGAAGGGATAATGGCTGGCGCCGGCCAGCAGCGCCTCGGCTAGGGCTCCCGCGAGGGAGAACAAGATCAGCACCTTGCGCCGGTCCATCCGGTCGGACAGCTTGCCCACGGGATAGAGCGCCAGTGCCGTGCCGATGATCACCGCGGTGATGAACTGCGCCACCTGGCCGGGGCTGAGCCCGAGCCCGAGCCCGTAGACCGGGGCGAGCGCCCAGAAGCTGCCGTTGGCGGCCCCGATCAGCAGTACCGAGACCCCCGCGACGGGCGCCGTACGCACGAGCCAGGGCAGGCGCAGGCTGATGATGCGCGGGCGCGGCGGCGGCTCGGCCTTGGTGAAGGCCATCGGCAGCATGGCGAGCGCGAAGAGGCCGGCGCTGATCGAGAACAGCACCGGCGAGCGCGGGTCGATGAAATTCAGGAGCTGCTGGCCGCCCGCCGTTCCCGCATAGGTCACGATCTGGTAGAGCGCGTAGACGCGGCCGCGATTGGAATTATCCGACTTGTCGGTCAGCCAGGCCTCGATCACCGCATAGAAGCCCGAGAAGACGAAGCCGATGGCGTAGCGCAGCCCGACCCAGACGGCGGGCTGGACAGCCAGCGGATAGACCAGGGTGACGACGATCGACAACGCCACGAAGGCGGCGAAGGCGCGGATGTAGCCGGCGCGCGAGATCAGCGCCGGCGAGGCCAGCGTGCCGGCCAGCATGCCGGCGAAATAGGCGGAGCCCAGAAGCCCGATGGCGACGTCGCCGAAGCCGTCGAGCTTGCCGCGCATGGGCACGAGCGTGTTGAGCAGGCCGTTGCCCGCGATGAGCAGGAGGACGGAATTCAGCAGCGCTGACATGGAGGAGGCGGTGGGCATGGCCTGCGGCGTAGACAAGGGAAAGCCGAAGCGCGCGGTCTGTCGGACCCTGATGGCCCGGCGCTTCGATCCTTTGTGATGCATCCCGCAACGCGGCGAAAACATGGAGCTTGTGATTGTTTTTGCAGCAGAGTCGACGAACAAGGTTAAGCGTTGCCTGAAAACCGCACTCGACCCGCCCCGACGATTCTGGACCCACCACGCCGACGGTGTATAAGCGCGCCATCGCCCACATCATCGCGGTCGCCGAAGGAGACGCGTCGCCGCGCGGAGTATCAGCTCATGGCCCAGGATCCGAGCCCCAAGGATCGCGTCACCCGCCCCACCTGGACGCCGACCTCCTGGCGCGCCAAGCCCATCGAGCAGGTGCCGTTCTATCCGGATCCGGAGGCGCTCAAGGCCGTCGAGAAGCAGATCGCAGGCTTTCCACCGCTGGTTTTTGCAGGCGAGGCGCGCAAGCTCAAACGGACGTTGGGCGAGGTGGCTAAGGGACAGGCCTTCCTGTTGCAGGGCGGCGACTGCACCGAGGCCTTCGCCGAGCATGCGGCGGACAATATCCGCGACACGTTCCGCGTGTTCCTGCAGATGGCCATCGTGCTGACCTTCGCGGGGGCGCTTCCGGTCGTCAAGGTCGGCCGCATCGCGGGCCAGTTCGCCAAGCCGCGCTCGGCGCCGACCGAGCGGATCGGCGACGTGGAGCTGCCGAGCTATCGCGGCGACATCGTCAACGGCATCGAGTTCGACGCCGCGGCGCGCACGCCCGATCCGCACCGTCAGCTCGACGCCTATCGGCAGTCTGCGGCGACGCTGAACCTGCTGCGAGCTTTCGCGACCGGCGGCTACGCCAATCTCGAGAACGCGCACCGCTGGATGCTGGGCTTCGTCGCCGACAGCCCGCAGTCGAGCCGCTACGCCGAGGTCGCCGACCGGCTGACCGAATCGCTCGCCTTCATGCGCGCCATCGGCCTCGACGCGGAGAGCCATCCCGAATTGCGCCAGACGGAGTTCTACACCTCGCACGAGGCGCTGCTGCTCGGCTACGAGGAGGCCATGACGCGCGTCGATTCCACGAGCGGCGACTACTATGCCACGTCGGGCCACATGATCTGGGTCGGCGATCGGACGCGGCAGCCCGACGGCGCGCATGTCGAGTTCTTTCGCGGCATCAGGAACCCGGTCGGCCTCAAATGCGGTCCGAGCCTCACGGCCGACGGGCTCATCCGGTTGATCGACAGGCTCAATCCGGACGACGAGGCGGGCCGGCTCACGCTGATCTGCCGCTTCGGCGCCGACAAGGTCGGCGACCATCTGCCGGGGCTGATCCGCGCGGTCGAGCGCGAGGGCCGCACGGTCGTCTGGTCGTGCGACCCGATGCACGGCAATACGATCAAGGCGTCGAGCGGCTACAAGACGCGACCGTTCGATCGCATCATGGGCGAGGTCCGCGCCTTCTTCGCCGTCCATCAAGCGGAGGGGACCTACGCTGGCGGCATCCACCTCGAGATGACCGGCAAGAACGTCACCGAATGCACCGGCGGCGCCCGCGCCATCTCGGAGGCCGACCTGCACGACCGCTACCACACCTATTGCGATCCGAGGCTCAATGCGGAGCAGGCGATCGAGGTCGCCTTCATGGTCGCCGAACTTCTCAAGGGCGGCCGCCAGGACCGCGCTCAGCCCCGGCGGGCGGATGCCGCCGAATGACCTTACGCCGTCGCGGGAGGGCCTCTCCGGTCTCCCGCGACGACCCGGTCAACTCAGTTGTGCTGCTTGAGCACAGCCGACGCCGCAGTGTCGTAGGAATTCGTCGTATTTGCGCCGGTCTGCGTGTTGTGGGCCGTTTCAGCGATGGCCGACGCAGTAAACGACGCGAAGGACGCGGCCAATAGCGCGGCCGCGAGCGTGACCTTGATCTTTGTCATCGGTGATCTCCTGATCTTTCTTAGTCGATACGCACATCTTCTCTACGTGAAGGACGGACCGACTGTTACGGGCGAGCACTGAATTTTAGGTCGCTGCACGGCTATGACAACCGCGGCAGGCGAATCGCGACCCTGCCATGCATGCGCGTAAGAGCGATGCCCTGTGGCGAGAGGTCGGCAAGGTGCAGCAGGCCTCTGGAGGATACGCCTATGTCAGCGAACGAGAATGACAATCCCGCACCGTCACGAGCCCGGCGGCCCCTCGGCGAGTTGCGCCGGCGGCTTGTGGACGCCAAGGCGAGCGATGACGCCGAGCGGATCCACGTCGCTCTGATCGAGGTGGTCGATGACTTGATCACGCACGCCCAGCATCAGGCGCGCGCCATCGACGACATGCGGAGCGACATGACCCATAAACAAGGAATCGTCACCAACATCGGTGGCGGCGCGTTTCAAGACCAGGAGACGACGGAGCGGCTGCGGGAGTTCGCCGCCAGCCAGAATGGCGATCGATGGTTTCTTGGCCGAGACGCGACGACGGGCATCGCGCATGTCGTCCACAAAGCCAATGCGTCCTCCGGAGGCGCCGTCACCCACATCGAGCTCGGCGCCTTCCTGAACCAGGGGCCGTCTGCGCCCGAGATGCTAGGCCTGTTGCGGCTGATCGGGACGCTGGTGGCGTGACGGCATCGGCCGAGCCGGTCGGGGCGATGCCGCGGGGTCTCGCTACGCCTCGCCGATCAGCGCCAACCAATCGTCTTCCGAGATGACCTCGAGACCGAGCTCCTCCGCCTTCGTGCGTTTCGACCCGGCGCCGGGCCCCGCGACGACGAGCGTCGTCTTCTTCGACACCGACCCGGCGACCTTGGCGCCGAGCGCCTCGGCCCGCGCCTTGGCCTCCTCGCGCGTCATCTTCTCGAGCGAACCGGTGAAGACGACCGTCTTGCCCGCGATGGGGCTCGACGAGGCGACGGCCTCCATGGGCTCGACCGTGACTTCCTCCAGAAGCTTGTCGAGCACCTGCTCGTTGTGCGCTTCGGCGAAGAACTCGCCGACGGCCTCCGCCACCACATCGCCGAGGCCGTCGATGGTGCGCAGCTCCGCGCGCGCCTCCGAGGCCGGATCGAGCGCCTGGCGGGCGACCTCGCGCAAGGCGTCGATCGTGCCGAAATGGCGGGCTAAGCGGCGCGCATTGGTCTCGCCGACGTGCCTGATGCCGAGCGCATGGACGAAACGGTTGAGCGGCAGGCGTCGGCGCGCCGCGATGGCGGCGAAGAGATTGCGCACGGAGGTCGCGCCATAGCCGTCGCGATTGGCGAGCTTGGCGAGGCTCACCTTGTCGCGGGCTTCGAGTGTGAAGATGTCGGCCGGCGTCTTGATGAGGCCTTCGCCATAGAACATCTCGATCTGCCGGTCGCCGAGGCCTTCGATGTCGAAGGCGTTGCGGGCGGCGAAGTGCTTGAGCCGCTCGACCGCCTGCGCTGGGCAGACGAGGCCGCCGGTGCAGCGGCGCACGACGTCCGCCTTCCCGCTCTTGGGGTCGGTCTCGCGCAGGGCGGCCGAACCACACGCCGGACAGGTCTCGGGGAAGCGATAGGGCACCGCCTCCAGAGGGCGGCCATCGAGGACCGGACCGAGGACCTGTGGGATGACGTCGCCGGCTCGCTGCACCGTGACGGTATCGCCGACCCGCACGTCCTTGCGGGCGATCTCGTCCTCGTTGTGGAGCGTCGCATGCTCGACGACGACGCCGCCGACCGTCACCGGCTGCAGCCGCGCGACCGGCGTCAGGGCGCCGGTGCGCCCGACCTGGATGTCGATGCCGAGGAGCCGCGTCGTCGCGCGTTCGGCGGGGAACTTGTGCGCCACCGCCCAGCGCGGGGCACGCGACACGAAGCCGAGCCGAGCCTGCAGGCGGAGATCGTCGACCTTGTAGACGACGCCGTCGATGTCATAGGGCAGGGATGAGCGCTGCACCTCGATCTCGCGATAATGGGCGAGAAGCGCTTCGGCCGAGGCGCCCGTTACGGTCAGCGGGTTGGTTTCGAAGCCGTAGCGCCGGAAGACGCCGATCATGCCGCTCTGGGTCGCGGCCGGCATGGCGCTCATCTCGCCCCAGGCATAGGCGAAGAAACGCAAGGGGCGCCCCGCGGTGATCGCCGGGTCGAGCTGGCGCAGCGAGCCGGCGGCGGAATTTCGCGGATTGGCGAAGACGGTCAAGCCCGCCTCGGCCTGGCGTGCATTCAGCGTCGCGAAATCCTTCCTGTGCATGAAGATCTCGCCGCGCACCTCGCAAATCTCAGGCGGGTCCCCGGCGAGCCTCTCGGGTATGTCCTCGATCGTGCGCACGTTGGCGGTGACATCCTCGCCCTCGAAACCGTCGCCGCGCGTGAGCGCCAGCACCAGTCGGCCGTCCTCGTAGCGGAGCGAGCAGGAGAGGCCGTCGATCTTGGGCTCGGCCGTGATGGCGAGCGGCGTGTCCGGCCCGAGCCCGAGGAAGCGGCGGACGCGGGCGACGAATTCGCCGACCTCCGCGTCGGCGAAGATGTTGCCGAGCGAGAGCATCGGCACCTTGTGCCGGACAGACTTGAACTTCGGCGATGGGGCCGCCCCGACCGTGGCTGCCGGGCTCTCCGGCGTGGCCAACGCCGGAAACGTCTCCTCCAGCGCGACGAGGCGTCGGCGCAGGGCGTCATAGTCGGCGTCCGAGATCGCCGGCGCGTCGTCGCGATGGTAGGCGAGGTTATGGGCCGCCACCTCGGCCGCGAGCCTGGCGTGCTCGGTGCGGGCGCGTCGTTCGGTGGTGGGGAGAGGTTGGGCGTGGGTCATGCGGCGAAAAGTCTGGAGCGGTGACCCTCCAAACATACCACGTGCCGCTCAAGCGGACGTGAAGATCACACCGCGATGTGAAGCCAGCAGCGACGCCACTCAAGCCGAAGCGTGTGAATGGCGCAACGCCTCGACGCCGGGCAGCACCTTGCCCTCGAGCCATTCGAGGAAGGCGCCGCCGGCCGTCGACACATAGGTCATGTCGTCGGCCACGCCCGCCATGTTCAGCGCCGCAACCGTGTCGCCGCCGCCCGCCACGCTCACCAGCTTTCCGGCCCTGGTCAGTTCCGCCGCCGCCCTGGCCGCCGCCATCGTGCCGGCATCGAAGGGTTTTAGCTCGAAAGCGCCGAACGGACCGTTCCAGACCAGCGTCTTGGCCTGTTTCAGGATGGTCTCGACGTTGCGGATCGAGCGTGGCCCGATGTCGAGGATCATGTCGTCAGGCCCGACCTCGTCGACGCCGATCGCGCGCGAGGGCGCGTGCGCCTTGAACTCGGCGGCGACGACAGCGTCGACGGGCAGCACGATCTCGCATCGGCCCGCCTCGGCCATCACCTTGCGGGCGACATCGAGAAGGTCGTGCTCGCAGAGCGACTTGCCCACCGCCTTGCCCTGCGCGGCCAGGAAGGTGTTGGCCATGCCGCCGCCGATGACGAGCACGTCGACGCGCTTGACGAGGTTGCCGAGGAGGTCGAGCTTGGTCGAGACCTTGGCACCGCCGACGATGGCGACGACCGGCCGCTCGGGCAGCTCCAGCGCACGGGCGAGGGCGGCGAGCTCGGCCTGCATGGTGCGCCCGGCGAGGGCGGGAAGCTTGCGCGCCACGCCCTCGGTCGAGGCATGAGCGCGATGCGCGGCCGAGAAGGCATCGTTGACGTAGATGTCACCGAGCATGGCGATGGCGTCGATAAAGGCGGGATCGTTCTTCTCCTCGCCGGGGTGGAAGCGGGTGTTCTCGAGCAGCAGCACCGCGCCGTCCGCCATGGCCGCGCAGGCCGCCTCGGCCCGCTCGCCGATCGTGTGAGGCAGGAACTCGACGGGACGGCCGAGGCGCTCGGCCAAAGCCGCCGCCACGGGGCGCAATGAGTTCTTGTCGTCCGGGCCGCCTTTCGGCCGGCCGAAATGAGCGAGCAGGATGACCTTGCCGCCCTTGTCGGCGATCTCCCGGATCGTCGGAAGAATACGGTCGATGCGCGTCATGTCCGTCACCCGGCCGTTCTCGGTCGGCACGTTGAGGTCGACGCGCACCAGCACCCGCTTGCCCGCGAAGGGCATGTCGTCGAGCGTCCGGAAGTCGGTCATCGCTGGCATCTCAGATCAGCTTGGCCATCACCACGGCGGTGTCGGCCATGCGGTTCGAAAAACCCCACTCGTTGTCGTACCAGGAGAGCACACGCACGAAGACGCCATCGATGACCTTGGTCTGATCGGTGTGGAAGATCGACGAATGCGGGTCGTGGTTGAAGTCGGACGAGACGTTCGGGTGGTCGGTGAAGCCGAGCACGCCCTTGAGCTCGTTACCAGCCGACCTGCGCACCGCGTCGTTGATCTCGTCGGTGCTCGTCGAACGCTTGGCGACGATCTTGAGGTCGACCAGCGACACGTTGGGCGTCGGCACGCGGATCGCCGAACCGTCGAGCTTGCCGTTGAGCTCGGGCAGCACGAGGCCGATGGCCTTGGCGGCGCCGGTCGAGGTCGGGATCGAGGAGAGCGCGGCGGCGCGACCCCGGTAGAGATCCTTGTGCAGGGTGTCGAGCGTCGGCTGGTCGCCCGTGTAGGAATGGATGGTGGTCATGAAGCCGTGCTGAATGCCGAAGAGGTCGTGCAGCACCTTGGCGACGGGCGCCAGGCAGTTGGTGGTGCAGGAGCCGTTCGAGACGACGAGGTGGTCGCGGGTCAGCTTGTCGTGGTTGACGCCGTAGACCACGGTGAGATCGGCGCCCTCGGCCGGCGCCGAAACCAGCACGCGCTTGGCGCCGGCCTTCAGATGGGCGGCCGCCTTGTCGCGCGCCGCGAAGATGCCGGTGCATTCGAGCGCGACGTCGACGCCAAGCTCGCCGTGCGGCAGCGTCGCCGGGTCCTTGATGGCCGTGACCCTGATGGGGCCGCGTCCAGCGTCGATCGTGTTGCCCTCGACCGTCACCTTATGGGGAAAGCGGCCGTGCACGCTGTCGAAGCGCAGCAGATGAGCATTGGTTTCGACCGGGCCGAGATCGTTGATGGCGACGACTTCGATGTCGTTGCGGCCCGATTCGACGATGGCGCGCAGGATATTGCGGCCGATGCGCCCGAAGCCGTTGATGGCGACCTTCACCGTCATTGGAAACTCCCTGGAACAGCGGGGCGTCGGCGCCCCGCCGGTGATCGCAGCGCGGGTCCCGGCTCCGGCAAGGCCGGCGAGCGCTGCAGCGAGGTCATCCGCCCTCATGTCGGCCGTTTTGTAAAGACCTCTTGCGCCGCCCGCCCGGGCCGACCTGAGATAAATCGGTTAGCATCGGCGTCGCGACTGCTTCGCGATTTGACCTCGCGGGCATTCGACGCCAGGGTTCCACCAGTGTTGCCGTCGGTCGGCACGGATCGCAGCGGGGTGACGCCAGTGACGATGCAGGCTGCGGTGGTGCCCGAACCGCTTCAACGGGCTCTTCGGAGGCTCGGGTCGGCCATCGACCATCTCGAGGCGGCCGCCGCGCGGCGCGCCGAAGCCGATGCGACCCGCGGCAATCTCGACGACGAGCTCGCCGTCATGCAGGACGACAGGGCGCGCCTCGCCGCGGATCTCGACGGTGCGCTGGCGCGGGGCCGCACCTTGGCTCAGGCCAATGGCGACGTGGGCCAGCGGCTCGCGCAGGCCAGCGCGGTGGTTCGTGACATCCTCGACGAGATGGCGCGGTCGCCGACAACGCCGAGCTCGGGCTGACGGAGCCACGCATGGCGCAGGTCAATGTGTCGATCGCCGGCCGCACCTATCGCATGGCTTGCAACGACGGCGAAGAGGATCACCTGAAGCGGCTCGCGGCGCGGCTCGACGGCAAGATTGCCGAGTTGCGCGGCAGTTTCGGGGAGATCGGCGACACCCGCATCACGGTCATGGCCGGCATCACGCTGGCCGACGAACTGACCGAGGCCGAGCGGCGCATCGCCAGGATGCAGGAGGAACTCGACCGGTTGCGAGGCGACCAGGCCGGGTTCGACGCGCGGGCTGCGGCGACCGCCGAGGCGGTGGGCGAAGCGTTCGGGGAGGCGACCGCAAGGATCGAGCGCATCGCCCATGGGCTCAATGCCTCACGGCGAGAATAGGGCCGAGAGCAGGAACCCTCCTCGACGGCGCGCCGGGCAGGGGATCCCGTCGCTCTTCCGCGAACACATCGTATCGCGGTCATCCGCCCATGATGCAGGGTAAATCAATCGTCACCCAATGTTGGGACGACACGTCGTTTTGTATAATACTGTTTCAAATGTCGGTTGTCATGTTGCTTTGATCGTGCATTGGATGATCGACATCATGATCCGCATCTTTACAGCTTTGACCGCTACGATCCTGCTGTGTTCGGCTGCACAGTCGCAAGGTTTCAATGACGTCGCTCGACAAATCGACATGGCCAATCGTATGGGGATTTCGCCGGCCGAGCTTGGTTCGTCGATTCGGGTTCAGGTGAATTACCAGCTCCAAGTCCCCTTCGATCGTTCGGGAACCACGGAGGACCAGAAGACGGCGATCACGGCGTCGCACGGAGTGCTCTACGAGCTCGTCGCGCATGAATGCCAATTGTTGCAGGTTTCCTTCGCCGGCGATTGCCGGATAACGTCGCTCAGCGTCACGAATATGGCTCAGCCTTACAACGGAGCCATGACGATTCCGGTCAATGCGAACGCGGTCTTCGACATCGTCCAGCGCGTCGCAGCAAAGCCCGCCGCACCTAAGCCATAGGCCGCCCGGTGATGCCCTCCCACGGCGCAATGCCTCCGCGGCTTGCATCGTCAGGCCTACGGTCCGATAAGCGGGGTTTGCTCGTCGGGTCGGCCCACCATGTCCCATTTCACCGGAAACCTCGCGATCGGGATCTCGCTCGGGCTCGTCGTGCTGGTGCTGTTCGCCGGTCTGATCAACATGATGCGCGGCGGCAGCTCGAATACCTCGCAGCGGCTCATGCGCTGGCGCGTCGGATTGCAGTTCCTGACTATCGTGGTCGTGATGGTCGTGCTCTATTTCAGGGGTTAGGCGTGGTCGTCCTCAACCGCATCTACACGCGCACCGGCGATGACGGCACGACTGCCCTCGGCTCGGGCGAACGGCGGCGCAAGTCGGATCTGCGGATCGAGGCCTATGGCACGGTCGACGAGGCCAATGCGGCGGTCGGCCTCGCACGCCTCACCGCGGCCAAGGAGGCGCCCGACCTCGATGCGATGCTGGGTCGCATCCAGAACGATCTCTTCGACCTCGGTGCCGACCTGGCGACGCCGGCCAAGCCCGACGAGGCGGAGGGGAAGGCCCTGCGCATCGTCCCGTCGCAGGTCGAGCGGCTGGAACGCGAGATCGATCAGCTCAACGGCGTCCTCGAGCCGCTGCGCAGCTTCGTGCTGCCGGGCGGCACGCCGACGTCGGCGGCGCTGCATCTTGCCCGCACGCTCTGCCGCCGGGCCGAACGCCATATGGTCGAGCTCGAGACAAAACCCGGCGAGGCGGTCGGCGACGCAGCCCTCGCCTATGTCAACCGCCTGTCGGATTTCCTCTTCGTCGCCTCGCGCTACTGCAACCACCTCGGCGGGGGCGACGTGCTCTGGGTGCCGGGCCAGACCCGGTAGCAGCGCTCAGGGGTGCTTCTCGAACAGCTCCTTCGACCGCTGCATGCCTTCGTCGCTCAGGACGACAGACTTGGCCTTGCTGGGGGAGTTTTCGATGAGACCTTTCTTGTGGAGACGGTCGGGCGCGTCCTAGTCGAACCCTTGCCAGCAGCGGTTCCAGTCGCGGAGTGTGAGCCACAGGAGGGCCAGGACGGCGTCGTCCATCTTCTCTTTGTCGATGTCCACCGGAGTCGAACCGCAAGATATTCCTGTCAGATGAGGTGACTGCCGCCCGGGAAAGAGCCTCGGCAATCAAGAGGCGCGACCTGTCGCCGGCATCAGCACGACCGCCGGCAGGATGGCGAAAAGCGCCGCGGCCTGCACGGCGCCGTCCCGATCCGGAATGCTGCGGCCGGTGAGCAGATCCGTCCAGGATCCATCGAGCGGCAGCCGCGTGTCCGCGCCCCAGCCCTGCGCCTCGCACTGGCCCGGAAAGCGAGCCACGGCCACGGCCATCATCTCATCCCCGGCCCTTCGCTCGAAGGCGCAGATGCGATCCGCTCCAGAACCCTGCACGGCAAGGGCCCTGTAATTTCCCTCGGCAAACAAGGGTGCATGGTCGCGGCGGAAGGCCAGCAGGGTTGCGGTGACCGCGAGCTTCACCCGGCCGTCCAGCCAAGTGTCCATAAAGGCCGCCATGGCGACTGAACGGTCGCGACGGAGCTCCGCCTCGACCGCGTCGAACATGCGTTCGCGCGCGGAGAAATCGACCGGGCGACGGTTGTCGGGATCGACCATGGAGAGATCCCAGAGCTCCGTGCCCTGGTAGAGGTCGGGCACGCCGGGCACGGTGAGCTTGAGCACACTCTGCACGATGCTGTTGCGTGCGCCGAGCCGGGCGATCTTGCGCGCGAAGGGCCGGAAGGCCTCGAGGAAAGCGTTCGACCCCGGCCCGGTCAGCGCCGCATCGACGAAGCCAAGCGTGCCGCTCTCGTAGGTCTCGTTCGGCATGGTCCAGGTCGTATGGACCTTGGCCTCGCGCATGGCCTTGGTCATGGTGCCCTTGAGGCGCTCGGCGTAGGCTTTCAAAATCTCGGGATCATCGCCTTCTAGGAGCTCGACCGGCCAGGTGCCGAGAAGCCATTGCAGCAGCGCATATTCGTCGTTGCGGTCGGGCGCGTCGCCCGCCTCGGCGTCGCGCAGCACGCGGCTCCAGGCGAACACCGCCTCGTGCCATTCCGCTGGGATCTCCGAGAGCACCGCCAACCGGGCGCGGACGTCCTCGCCGCGCTTGGTGTCGTGGGTCGAGGTGCCGAGCATGGCGGCAGGCCAGTGCGCGGCGCGGTCCTGGTTGGCCGCATGGAAGCTGTCGAGATCGACACCGAAACGGTCCGGATGACCGCCGACCTCGTTCAGCGCGATGAAGCGGTTGTAGCGGTAGAAGGCCGTGTCCTCGAGACCCTTGGCCATCACCGGCCCGCTATATTGCTGGACCTTCATGGCGAAGCGCGTCACCGCCATGCGGCTGAAGCCTGTCCCGGGCTGCCCGAGGTCGCCGGTCAAGGCCTCGCTCAGAAAGTCGTAGACGCTGGCGTCGATGGCGCGTTCGTTCGGGCGCGCCGCCTCGATCGCCCGGCGCAGTTCCTCGCGATCCTCGCCCGTCGGTGCCGATTGGCCGTCCACATAGGTGCGGTAGACGCCGAAGCAGGCGACGATCTCGCGCAAGGCGCGGCGCAGGATGCTGCGGGTGAAGTCCTCCGTGGCCGGCACCTGCCGGGCAATGCGCGCCACGCTGCGGGCGAGCCGGTCGAGCTCGCTCGCCATCTCGTTGTCCATGATGCGTTTCTTGCAGGAGCGCAGAATCCGGGCGTAGTCCGGCCGCCCTTCGATGAAGGCCTCGTAGGTGCGGGTGAAGCTCGCCTCGGCCGCCGGGTCGATCATCAGGCCGAGCAGCAGGTTCGCCACCTCATAGCCGGTCGTGCCCTGGACCGGCCAGTCCGCGCGCAGCGCCTCGCCTTCGCCGAGGATCTTCTCGACGATGAGATACCAATCGCGGTTGCCCTCGCCATGGGGTGCGTCCTGGCGCAGCCGGTCGAGATAGGCCTTGGGATCGAAGAGCCCGTCGACATGGTCGATGCGCAGGCCGTCGACAACACCCTCGCGCATCAGCGAGAAGACCAGCCGGTGCGCATGGTCGAAGACGACCGGAATCTCCATGCGCAGACCGGCGAGATCATTGATGTTGAAGAAGCGGCGATAGTTGATGTCGTCGGCCGCGACCTTGAAATGGGCCACGCGCCAGTGCTGGGCCCGGATCAAGCGATTCAATGGGTCCCAGCTCGCCGCGTCGCCTTTCGTGCCGGCGAATCGCGTCACGGCGGCCGCGACGGCTCCGGCAACGCCGGCATCCGAGCGCACCGACGAGGCGAGCTCGTCCTTGAGGGCCTGCGCGCGATCCGGCACCCGCGGTCGCCAGGAGGCCATGTGCGCGAAGGCGTCGCCGAGCCGGTCGAGGACCGGGTGATCGGTGCCGAGAACCTCCGCATAATGGTTCGGGGAAACGGGCAGTTTATGACCGTCGTAAGCCCAGACCGCAAAGCTCCCCGACCCGGCGTCGAATTTCAGGGCGAGCGTGCCAGCGACGAGCTCAATGCCGTATTGGCCTCCCAAGACAGGCACCAGCAGCTTCTCGCGCAAGTAGCTTTTGTCGTTGTCCCAATCTATGTCGAACCAGCCAGCGTAGACGGAGTCCCGTCCCCATTCGAGCACGTCGAGCCAGAAGGGATTGTCGGCGCCCCCGACGCCGACGTGGTTCGGCACGAAATCGAGGATCTGCTTGAGGCCGTGGCGCTTGAGCGCCTCGGTCATGCGGGCGAAGGCCGCGGCGTCGCCAAGTTCCGGGTTGAGCGCGTTGTGATCGACGATGTCGTAGCCGTGCTGGCTGCGCGGCCGCGCCTTGAGATAAGGGGAGGCGTAGAGGTGGCTGACGCCGAGCCTCGCCAGATAGGGCGCGAGCGCCGCGGCAGCATCGAAGCCGAAGTCGGGCGTGAACTGAAGCCTGTAAGTGGCGCGCGGCGTCACGGGCATGGTCCTTGATTGAGCGCAGTATCCCTTCTTCCGCTCCTGGAAGAAGGTGGCCGAACGCAGTGAGGCGGATGAGGGAAGAGACCGCCTATTAGACTAGGAGTGGGGTCATTTGAAATCTGAACGGAGTCGTGCTGTCTGTATGCACCCGCCTTATGGGACAGCGTAATTGCCGTGGCCATAGATTGCATAGCCATAGGCTTGATAGTCGCCGTATCCTTGACCTGGATATCCCCCTCCATACGAACCACTGTAGCCGTAGACGCCATAGGCTCCGTAGTAATTAGAGCCATAGGAGCCATAGTAATTAGAAACATATGGTCCGTAATAACTCGGGGAATCAGCTAGAACTGAAACGTAATAGCCTCCAGGCGAATAACTTGGGGCACTATAATAACTTCCATACCCAAAAACGTCCGGAACATATTTAGCGCCCGAATAACTTGGGCCGGAATAAGTACTAATATATCCGTCGTTATGAACAATCGTATAACTTCCTGAAGAATAATCAGGACCGTGGTAATAGCCACCATAGCCGTAATTATTTTCGGAAATGTAGCGGGAGGAAATGTAATCAGGTCCCATATAGATGGTGTTAAAGACGCCACCATGCCCGTACCCACCATATCCGGTGCCGTATCCATATCCATAGCCGTTGGAGGCATAAGAGTATCCGTAAGCGTGGCCCGGCATACTAACCTCCCTCTCGTGCCGCTCATGGCCGCGCCACCCGAGTGCTCATTATGGCGACTTTAACTCTGCGGGTCTATCGCCGGTCTGGCCGCTGTCGTGAGGCTTCGTTGGGCGAGCGGGCGGTTCGTGGTAGCGGCGTTACCCGCTCAGCTGCCGCAACATCAAGGAGCTATTAAACGCGGCATCGCCATCTCCAGTGGGCCAGGCTGCAATCCGTCGACATAGCGCACGGCGCTCGAGGCGGATGTTGCCGCGGTGAACAGCGCGCGGTTGTCTCCCTCGCCAGCCCACCCCCTGAATCAGATAATGCCTGGCTCGGAAAGCCTCCGACTCAACTCGTGCGGATGTCGCTCTAGATTGCCCTCATCCCTCACCGCTTCGCGGTGACACCTTCTCCCGTTTCACGAGAGAAGGACGAAACCGACCATAGCACGGTCCAAGGGCCGAGCGTCGTATCCAGGGCCTCGCCCTCCCGCCAGACCTCGTCGCCATCGAGCGGCGCGAAGCCGGTCTGCGGGGTCGCCTTAAGGTTGGCTCGGAGCAGCAGTTCGCCCCCATCATCCGCCCGCCATCGTAGCTCGACGGCGCCCTCGCCGACGACGGTATATTGCCCGGAGTGTCCGCCCATCCGGGCCGCGATCGGCACGATGCGCTCGCGGCGGGTCGCCAGGACGCGGCGGACCCAGTCGAGCGTCTCGCGATGCCGGCCGGTCGCGGCCTCGTTCCAATCGAGCTTGGCGGAGGCGAAGGTTTCGTCGGCCAGCGGATCGGGGATGCGCTCGCGCATCGCGGCCTCCTGGAACTCGGGGAAACGCTTGAACTCCTCGCGCCGACCCCGGCGCACGGCCTCCGCGAGGTCGCCCGAAAAGTCGCAGAAGAACGGAAACGGCCGGCGCGACGCCCATTCCTCGCCCATGAACAGCATCGGGACCTGCGGCAGCAGGAGGTAGACGGCCGAGACGGCCAGCACCGCTTCAGGCGGTGCGAAGGCGGTGATGCGGTCGCCGAAGGCGCGGTTGCCGATCTGGTCGTGGTTCTGCAGGAAGGCCACGAAGGCCTGCGGCGGCAGGGTGGCGCTCGGCTCGCCGCGCTCCCGGCCCCGGTAGTCCATCATCTCGCCCTGGTAGGCGAAACCTTCGGCCAGCGCGCGGCCGAGCAGCTCGGTCTCACCCTTGTAGGCCACATAGTAGCCCTTGTCCTCGCCCGAGGCGGCGACATGGAGCACGTGATGGACGTCGTCGTTCCATTGCGCCGTATAGGTCTCCGGCGAGCCGTCGGGCCGTCGGCGCAGCAGGGCCGAACCATTGTCCTCGTTCTCCAGAATCAGATGGACGGGCCGATCGGCCGCCGCGCGCACCCGTTCGGCGATCTCGCGCAGCAGATGCCAGTCGCTGTCGTCGACGATGGTGTGGACGGCGTCGAGCCGCAGACCGTCGAGGTTGAATTCCTCGATCCAGTAGAGCGCGTTGTGGATGACGAAATCGCGCACCGGGGCGCTTTGCGGCCCATCGTAATTGATCGCCGCACCCCAGGGCGTGTGATGTCGCTCGGTGAAGACGCCCGGCGCATAGGCGGAGAGATAGTTCCCCTCCGGTCCGAAGTGGTTGTAGACGACGTCGAGCAGCACCGAGACGCCGCGTGCATGGGCGGCGTCGACCAGCGCCTTGAAATCTTCCGGCCGGCCATAGCTCGAGTCCGGCGCATAGAGCAGCACGCCGTCATAGCCCCAGTTGCGGCGGCCGGGAAAATCCGCGATCGGCATGATCTCGATCGCATTGACGCCGAGCGAGACCAGATGGTCGAGCTTGCAGATGGCGGCCCGGAACGTGCCCTCCGGCGTGAAGGCGCCAATGTGAAGCTCGTAGATCACCGCCTCGTGCCAAGGCCGGCCGTGCCAGTCGTCGGCTTGCCACGCGTAGGCAGCGGGGTCGATCACCTGGCTCGGCCCATGCACGTCCTCGGGCTGGAAGCGCGAGGCGGGGTCCGGCACATCGAGCCCGTCCGGCAGGCGGAAGCGATAGCGCATCCCAGGACCCGCCTCGGGCAGGGTCAGTTCGTGCCAGCCATCGGCGAGGGTCTGCATGGGCCGGGCTGGCGTCTTGTCGAGGACGAGGTCGATCCGCGCGTGAGCCGGCCCCCAGAGGCGAAACCGTGTCCCCGTCTCCGGCGACCACTCTGCACCATGCGGCATGAGGTGGCGGCGCGAGCGCGCGCCGTCAGAACCCCCGCCGATGCGGTTCATTCCTTGTCCTTGTCGGGCGCATCGATGTTCGGGACGGGAGCCGCATGGGCGGTGTTGAGCCGCAGCAGCACGAGGGCGCGCGACGGGATCGGGCACATGTCGCCGACGGCGAAGTCCTTTTCCGGGCGATGCGGGTCGGCCGTGTCGATCAGCCGCGTCCAGCTCGTGCCGTCGGCGCATTCGGGCATGGTGAAGGCAATGGCGTCGCGGGCCGCGTTGACGACGAGCATCATGGTGGCGTGGTCGCCATCCTGGGGCACCGAATTGATCTGCGCGCGCCCGTCCATCAGCATGCCGATGCAATGCATCGCGTGATCGCTCCAGTCCGGCGCCTCCGCTTCGAGCCCATCGGATTTGATCCAGGTGACGTCCTTGACGCCATGCACCTCGTCGAAACGACCGGTATAGAAGCGGTCGCGGCGCAGGACCGGGTGCTTCTGGCGCAGGGCGGCAAGCCGCTGGGTGAAGGACAACAGGCGCTTGCCCTGGTCGGTCAGGTCCCAGTCGACCCAGCCGATCTCGTTGTCCTGGCAATAGGCATTGTTGTTACCGCCCTGCGTCCGTGCGAACTCGTCGCCGGCGACGATCATGGGCGTGCCCTGCGAGAGCAGAAGCGTCGCCATCAGGTTGCGCATCTGCTTGCCGCGCAGGCTCTTGATGTTGGGTTTGTCGGTCGGTCCCTCGACGCCGCAGTTCCAAGAGCGGTTGTCGCCGCTGCCGTCGCGGTTGTCCTCGCCGTTGGCCTCGTTGTGCTTGTCGTTGTAGGTGACGAGGTCCTTCAGCGTGAAGCCGTCATGCGCCGTGACGAAGTTGACGCAGCTCCACGGACGCCGGCCCTCGCGGTTGAACGTGTCCTCCGAGGCGCAGAGCCGCGACGTGATGGTCGTCACGGGAGCCTTCCCGCGCCAGAAGTCGCGCACGTCGTCGCGGAACTTGTCGTTCCACTCGGCCCAGCCGGCCGGGAAATTGCCGACCTGATAGCCGCCGGGACCGATGTCCCATGGCTCGGCGATCATCTTGACGGTGCTGAGCACAGGGTCGAACAGGCACATCTGGAGGAACGCGCTGTTGCGGTCGAAACCCGAGGGGCCGCGCGCCAGCGTGCAAGCGAGGTCGAAGCGGAAGCCGTCAACATGCATCTCCATGACCCAATAGCGCAGGCAGTCGAGCACCATCTGCATGACGCGCGGGTGATGCAGGTTGAAGGTGTTCCCGGTGCCGGTGTCGTTGATGTAATAGCGCTTCTGGTCGGGGATGAGCTGGTAGTAGGAGGCGTTGTCGATGCCCTTGAACGACAGGGTCGGGCCCTTCTCGTTGCCTTCGGCCGTGTGGTTGAAGACGACGTCGAGGATCACCTCCAGCCCCGCCTCGTGGAAGCGGGACACCATCTCCTTGAATTCCTGCACGGCGTTCATCGGGTCGGCCGCATAGCGCGGATGCGGCGCGAAGAAGCCGATGGTGTTGTAGCCCCAGTAGTTCGACAGGCCCTTCTCGACGAGGAAATTGTCGTTGACGAAAGTATGGACCGGCAGCAGCTCGACCGCCGTCACGCCGAGCTTGCGGATGTAGTCGACGATCTCCGGCGTCGCGAGGCCCGCATAGGTGCCGCGCAGATGCTCCGGCACCCTGGGATGGAGCTTGGTGAAGCCGCGCACATGGGTCTCGTAGAACACCGTGTTCGACCACGGCGTCCGCGGGTTGCCGGCATGAACGCGCCCCGCCTTGTGCAGGTCGGCGATGATGCATTTCGGCACGAAGGGAGCGCTGTCGCGCTCGTCGAAGGTGAGGTCGTCGCCGGTCTCGAGCTGATAGCCGAAGATGGCCGGATCCCAGGTGAGCTCGCCCACATGTCCGCGGGCATAGGGGTCGATCAGGAGCTTGTTCGGGTTGAACCGGTGGCCGTTCTCAGGCTCGTAGGGGCCGTGGACGCGGAAGCCGTAGAGCTGGCCAGGCCGAACCTCGGGAAAATAGCCGTGGAACACCTGGTCGGTATATTCCGGCAGGGGGATGCGATCGGTCTCCCGCACCCCGCTCTCGTCGAACAGGCAGAGCTCCACTTTCGTCGCATTGGCCGAAAAAAGCGTGATGTTCGTGCCCCGCCCGTCCCAGATCGCGCCGCGCGGATGCGGGGAGCCTGCCAACGGAAAGCGTTCACGGATCATCTGATTCATATTTTCCCCTCGATGGACGCCCAGCGTTGCCGTGAGCCGAAACGGATGGCTGCGGCCGAGGTTCCCTGGCACGTGCCACAAAAACGACCGGATTGGCGCGAATCACCAGCCCTGTTGTCGCGGTCCGGCGGGCACCTGCGGGCGGACGCCGCTCGTCCGGGGCGCCTCGCGCGTTGACTTGACCCCAGGGCGCCATTACGACTGCGCGCCGAGCCCGATAGCGCCTTCAATCCACGGACATCGCTGCCGATGAAGATCCTCGTCCCCGTCAAGCGCGTGGTCGATTACAACGTCAAGATCCGCGTCAAGCCCGACGGCACCGGTGTGGACCTGGCCAACGTCAAGATGGCCATGAACCCGTTCGACGAGATCGCGGTCGAGGAGGCGCTGCGGCAGAAGGAGGCGGGCAAGGCGACGGAGGTGATCGTCGTGACCATCGGTCCGCAGCAGGCGGCCGAGACGCTGCGCACCGGCCTCGCCATGGGGGCGGATCGCGGCATTCACGTCAAGGTCGACGGCATCGTCGAGCCGCTCGCAGTCGCCAAGATCCTCGCCGGCGTCTGCAAGGCGGTCGAGCCCGGCCTCGTCATCATGGGCAAGCAGGCGATCGACGACGATTCGAACCAGACCGGCCAGATGCTCGCCGCCTTGAACGGCTGGGGGCAGGGGACCTTCGCCTCCAAGGTCGTGGTCGGCGACGGCGAGGCCGAGGTGACGCGCGAGGTCGATGGCGGTGCACAGACCGTCAGGCTGAAGCTGCCGGCTGTGGTGACGACCGACCTGCGGCTGAACGAGCCGCGCTATGCCAGCCTGCCCAACATCATGAAGGCCAAGAAGAAGCCGATCGAGGAGAAGGCGCCGGGCGACTTCGGCGTCGACGTCGCGCCGCGCCTGAAGGTGCTGAAGACCGTCGAGCCGCCGGGGCGAAAGGGCGGGGCCAAGGTCGGCTCGGTCGGCGAGCTCGTGGGCAAGCTGCGGGAAGCGGGAGTGATCCAATGACGACGCTGCTCCTCGCCGAGCAGAAGGCCGGCGTGCTCAACGACGTGACGGCGCGGGCGCTGACCGCCGCGAAGGCGCTCGGCGACGAGGTCCATGTCCTCGTCGTCGGCGAGGGCGCCGCCAAGGCGGCGGAGGAGGCTGCCCGGCTCGAGGGTGTCGGCAAGGTCCATGTGGCGCAGGGCGCGGCCGTCGAGCACGAGCTCGCCGAGCCGGTCGCGGCGCTTCTCGTCAAGCTCGCCGAGCATCACAAGACCATCATGGCGCCAGCCACCGCCAGCACCAAGAACATCATGCCCCGCGTCGCGGCGCTGCTCGACGTGATGCAGGTCTCAGAGATCACGGCCGTCGTCTCTCCCGATACGTTCGAGCGCCCGATCTATGCCGGCAATGCGGTCCAGACGGTGCAGAGCGCCGATCCCGTGAAGGTCATCACGGTGCGCACGGCGGCCTTCCCGATCACCGGCACCGGCGCGTCGCCGGCCACGATCGAGACGATCGAGGCGACGGACGATCCGGCGCTGTCGAGCTTTGCCGGGGAGGCGCTGGCCAAGCTCGATCGGCCCGAGCTGACCTCGGCCAGGGTCATCGTTTCGGGTGGCCGCGCCATGGCCAAGGCCGAGAACTTCAAGACCTATATCGAGCCGGTCGCCGACAAGCTCGGCGCCGCCATGGGGGCGTCGCGCGCCGCGGTCGATGCGGGCTACGCCCCCAACGACTGGCAGGTCGGCCAGACCGGCAAGGTGGTGGCGCCGGATCTCTATATCGCGGTCGGCATCTCGGGTGCGATCCAGCATCTCGCCGGCATGAAGGACTCCAAGGTCATCGTCGCCATCAACAAGGACGAGGAAGCACCCATTTTCCAGGTCGCCGACTATGGTCTTGTGGGCGACCTGTTCCAGATCATGCCGGAGCTCGACCGAGAGCTCGCCAAGGGCAAGTAGCGTCAAGGGCAAGCAGGGCTGACGGCTTCGTTCGGGGAAACACCATGGCTGCGCGGATTCAGAAGGTCGGAGTGATCGGCGCCGGCCAGATGGGCAGCGGCATCGCTCACGTGGCGGCCCTCGCCGGCTTCGACGTGGTGCTCAACGACGTCTCCGACGAGCGGCTCCAGGCCGGCCTTGCCACGCTCAACGGCACCATGACCCGGCAGGTGAAGCGCGGCCAGATCGAGGAGGGCGCCCGCGCCGCGGCGCTCGACCGGATCGTCACCGCGAAGGATTATTCGGGCTTCGCCGACTGCGACCTGGTGATCGAGGCGGCGACCGAGAACGAGGGCGTCAAGCGCAAGATCTTCTCGACGCTCTGCGCCTCGCTCCGCCCAGACGCGCTCGTCGCCTCCAATACGTCGTCGATCTCGATCACCCGGCTCGCCTCGGTCACCGACCGACCCGAGCGCTTCATCGGCATCCACTTCATGAACCCGGTGCCCCGCATGCAGCTCGTCGAGCTGATCCGCGGCATTCAGACCGAGTCAGGCACGTTCGAATCGGCCAAGGAGTTCATCGAGAAGCTCGGCAAGACGCCGACCGTGTCGGAGGACTTTCCGGCCTTCATCGTCAACCGCATCCTGCTGCCGATGATCAACGAGGCTGTCTATACGCTGCACGAGGGCATCGGCTCGGTCGAGGCGATCGACACGGCGATGCGGCTTGGCGCCAACCATCCGATGGGACCGCTGCAGCTCGCCGATTTCATCGGGCTCGATACCTGCCTCGCGGTCATGCAGGTGCTGCACGAGGGTCTCGCCGACTCGAAGTACCGGCCCTGTCCGCTGCTGGTCAAATATGTCGAGGCGGGCTGGCTCGGGCGCAAGACGCAGCGCGGATTCTACGACTATCGCGGCGAGCATCCGGTGCCGACCCGGTGACATTTCCGTCGTCATCCCGGACGAGGCGCGCAGCGCCGAAGATCCGGGAACCATTACCGCGGTGATGCCGCTCGGCAAGCATGATGCGACGCTCGTCCGGCGGGACCGGTCTTCATGGGTTCCGGCTCTCCGCTTCGCTCCGGCCGGAATGACGGGAGATCTTGAGATAAGAAAGCAACGGGCGGGTGGATGATGAGGCCCGCACGCCCCTAATAAGGCATGGACAGGAGACTTCCATGCTCGACACAGCCCATTCTCTCGACTTCGACCGCTGTCTCGCGGCGGTCCGCGCCCGTGATCCGTCGGCCGACGGCACCTTCATCGTCGGCGTTGTGACGACCGGCATCTATTGCCGGCCCTCGTGCCAGTCGCGGCCGGCGCTCGCGAAAAACCTCCGCTTCTTTGCGGGCGCGGCCGAGGCTCAGGCTTTCGGCCTCAGGCCCTGCAAGCGCTGCCGACCCGATGAGGCCTCGCCCATCGAGCACCACCGCCAGGCGATCGCCAACGCCTGCGCGACGATCGAGGGGAGCGATGGCCTGCCGAGGCTTGCGGCGCTGGCCCGCGAGGCCGGCATGAGCAAGCACCATTTCCACCGCGTCTTCACCCAGATCATGGGGACGACGCCGGGTGCTTACGCCGGTGCCGTGAAGCTGCGTCGCCTCTCCGGAGCGCTCGAAAGCGGCGCGCCGGTCAGCGAGGCCGTCTATGCGGCGGGCTACGGGTCGCCGTCGCGAGCCTATGCGGCAGCAGGCGCGGGCCTCGGCATGACGCCGGGACGCAAGCGTCGCGGCGGCGCCGGCGAACGCATCGGCTATGCCATCGGCGATACCGTGCTCGGACCGACGCTCCTGGCCGCGAGCCCGCGCGGGGTCTGCGCGACCGCCTTCGGCGAGGATCGCGAGGCGCTGCTCGCAAATCTGCGCCGCCGCTTCCCGGCTGCCGACCTCGTCGAGGACGCCCGCGTGCAGCCCTGGATCGCGGCCCTCGCCGACCATCTGCGCACGCCGGCCCAGGCGCTCGACCTGCCGCTCGACATCCAGGGTACCGCCTTCGAGGCGCGGGTCTGGCAGGCGCTGCGCGACATTCCGCTGGGAGAGACCGCGAGCTATGCCGAGGTGGCGGCGTCGCTCGGCCGGCCGACCGCGGTCCGCGCCGTCGCCCGGGCCTGCGCCTCGAACGAACTCGCGGTGATGATCCCCTGCCACCGCGTGGTGCGCAGCGACGGCAGCCTTTCGGGCTATCGTTGGGGTCCGGAGCGCAAGCGCGCCCTTCTCGAGGCCGAGCGCCGGGTTGCCCCGGGAGCAAGCCGATGAGCATGGCCCAGGCGCGAAGGCCGCCGATCGAGGACCGCGTCGCGGCCCATCCCTGGCCGGAGGTCGAGGCTGCGCTCGACCGCGACGGCTGGAGCGTGCTGAAGGGTCTCCTCGGGCCCGAACAATGCCGAACCCTGGCCGCCCTCTACGACGACGGCCGTTTCCGCAGCCGCGTCGTCATGGCGCGGCACGGGTTCGGACAGGGGGAATACCAGTATTTCGACTATCCTTTGCCGGAGGCCGTCGAGGGTCTGCGGCGGGAGTTCTACGCCAGACTGGCTCCGGTCGCCGGCCGATGGCGCGGCCTGCTCGGCCAAGCCGGCGGCTTTCCACCCGACCTTGCCGCCTACACGGCGCAATGCCATGCCGTCGGCCAGACGCGGCCGACGCCTTTGCTGCTGAAATATGGTCCGGGAGACTACAACCGGCTGCACCAGGACGTCTATGGCGAGACGCTGTTCCCGTTCCAGGTGGTGATCCTGCTGAGCCGCCCCGAGGCGGATTTCTCGGGCGGCGAACTGGTCCTGGTGGAGCAGAAGCCGCGCAGCCAGTCGCGCGCCACCGTCGTGCCGCTGGGACAGGGCGATGCCGCGATCTTCGCCGTCAACCATCGCCCGGCCCGCAGCCAGACAGGCACTTACAAAGCGGCCTTGCGCCACGGCGTCTCGACGCTGCGGTCGGGCCAGCGCTTCACCCTCGGCATCATCTTCCACGACGCTGCCTGATGACGAGCCGGGAATTCCGCGCATGACACAGGGACAAACCACGGCGCCTGTCATGAGTGCGGCCGATTGGGCAGCGCTCCTGGTCCTGTCGGGGCTGTGGAGCTGCTCCTTCTTCTTCTACAAGGTGCTGGTCGGCGCGATGCCGCCCTTCACGGTCGTGTTCGGGCGCGTGCTGATCGCCTCTCTTGTGCTCGGCCTGGTGCTGCGGATGCGGCATGAGGCGCTGCCGCGCGACCCGGCGCAATGGCGTGCCTTCCTGACCATGGGACTGCTGAACAACGTCATTCCCTTCTCGCTGATCGTCTATGGCGAGACGAAGGTCGCGAGCGGCCTCGCCTCGATCCTCAATGCCACGACGCCGATGTTCACCGCCGTCGTGGCCCACTTCTTCACCGCCAACGAGCGCATGACCCCGGCGAAGGCCGCGGGCGTGGTGATCGGCTTCATCGGGGTCGCGTTGATGATCGGGCCGGACGCGTTCTCGGCGAGCGGCTTGAGCGACCTTCCGGGCCAGATCGCCTGCATCATGGCCGCCGTATCCTATGGGATCGCAGGCGTCTATGGCCGCCGGTTCCGCGGCTTTTCGCCGCTGCCGGTGGCGACCGGCCAGCTCGTCGGCAGCACGGTGCTGATGCTGCCGCTCTGCCTCCTCGTCGACCATCCCTGGACGCTGCCGCTTCCCGGGCCGGGCATCTGGGCGGCACTGCTGGGCCTCGCGGTGCCGAGCACGGCATTGGCCTATCTCTTGTTCTTCAGGATCCTCGGTCGCGCGGGGGCGACCAACGCTTCGCTCGTCACGCTGCTGGTGCCGGTCGGGGCCGTCGTGATCGGCGGCGTCGCGCTCGGCGAACGCTTGGCTCCACAGGCTTTTGCCGGCATGGCGCTGATCGGTGTGGGACTTCTCTCGATCGATGGGCGTATGCTGCGCCATCTTCGTCGCGCCGCCGCAATTCCAAGCTAGGCACGGGAGAGGGGACATATCGAGGACCGTACCATGCCCACCTCCCGCGCTCGAGTTCCGACATCCAACGGCAGCAAATATCTCCAGCAGCTCTGCAAGCATTGGGAGCACAAGTTCTTGGTCGAGAACACCGCGGACCGCGGCCACATCGATCTCGGGCAGGGGCGCCTTTGCGCCATGGAAGCGTCCGGTGATCTTCTGACGGTCGAGGCGACCGCGCAGGACCCGACGGGTCTGCCGGGCCTCGAAAGCGTCATCGCCGATCACCTCAAGCGTTTCGGCTTTCGGGAGGATCTGGTGTTTTGCTGGCAAGCTGCCGCGTGAGCGGAAAACTCGAGGGTCCACCTTGGTCGACAGCCGAATGAATCCCTTCCGATCCACCGACGGCCTGTTGGATGGCGCCGACAATGATGCTCGTGTCATCGTCATCGAGGATCTCGATCTCGACCTGAGGATCGGCGTGTTCGAGGCCGAGAAGCGGGCGCCGCAACGCGTGAGGATCTCGGTCGAAGTGCTTGTCAGGCCGGAAGAACCTCGCCATGAGGATCGGATCGACCGGGTCGTCAGCTACGCGGCCATCCATGACGGGATCGTGGCGCTGGCCGCGCGTCCGCATGTCGCGCTGCAGGAAACGCTGGCGGACGAGGTGGCGCGGATCTGCCTTGCGCCGGAGGAGGCGGTGGTAGCGTGGGTCCATGTCCGCAAGCTCGACGTCTATGCGGATTGTCGCAGTGTCGGCATCAGGATCGTGCGGACCAAGGGCGGTTAGGGGGAGCTACCGCGATGCCGGACGTCCGGTCCCGTCGTGTCGTGGCACTCGCAGCTCTTGCGCCGACCCGGCGCGCGGGCGCCAGGCCGGACGTTCCTCTGCCGACCTATCGATCTATGCAGAGAGTGATGTGTTGAT
Organism: Lichenihabitans sp.; assembly: GCA_965277635.1. GTDB lineage: Bacteria > Pseudomonadota > Alphaproteobacteria > Rhizobiales > Beijerinckiaceae > Lichenihabitans. Next base: position 5,178,219 of record CBDIDE010000002.1, on the reverse strand, counting down.
TGAAGAAGCAGGTCTTGTCGTCAAGATCATTCGATTTAACGACGCGCCCGAACGATCTCAATCCGTAATGCTTATCGCGATGCCAGCTCAGATGGCGATTTTCAGCAATATCGGCGCGCAATATTGATCTTCTAATTTCTATCGTGATGGTTTCCCCCTGGTCGGTCGAGACGATGCGTCCGCGGCTAGTCACAGTACAGGCGGCATCCTCGAGGAGGGGCCTGCCGTTCAGCGTGAGATTGCAGGTCTCGGCAAGAGCCGGCTGCGTTGCAATGGTCATCAGCATGATCGCAAGGGCAGCGTGCCGGGTCGTCAGCATAAAATCTCCTTTTCGCAGTCGGTGAGAGCAATACCGCAATTTCGTGCGCCGGGGGAGGTGACATCCTGCGACGGCCTTCCGGCGCCGAAGCCTTCGGGCAGCGCCTGACGGGCGAGGCGGCCGCGATCAGGGCGCTCACCCGGCGCCGTCCGAGCGGTCGTCGCCGGAGACCAGCATGTCGTGGGTCGGCCGATCGAGGACGGTGATGAGCCGCGCCCCCCGACCGTAGGTGAACCAGGCCCAGGCCCAGTTGAGATAGACGGCGAGGCGATTGCGAGTGCCGATCAGGAAGAACAGATGCACGGCGCTCCACAGAAGCCATGCCGGGAGCCCGTTCAGTTTCACCGCCCCGAGGTCGGCGACCGCCGACGAGCGGCCGATCATCGCGAGCTGGCCGGCATCCTTGTAGACGAACGGCCCAGGTGCCGGCGTCCCGGCCAGCCGCGCCGCGATCACCCGGGCCACATGAGCGCCCTGCTGCTTGGCCACGGGTCCGACGCCGGGCAGCGGCTTGCCGTCCGGCCCCGGCATGCTGGCGACGTCGCCGATGGCGAAGACGGCCTCGCAATCCGGCAGCGAGCAATCGGGCGCGACGATGATGCCGCCGTTGCGGCTCCGCGCGGCTCCGAGCGAGGCGGCCACCGGCGTCGCCGCCGTCCCGGCGCACCACAGGATGTTCCCGCACGGGATGCGTGTGCCTCCAGCCGTTACGCCCTCCATGTCGATGCGGTCGACGGGCGTACCGGTGCGCACGTCAACCCTCATGGCTTCGAGCCGGCGGCGGGCATAGTCGGCAAGCCTTGAGGGAAAGCCCGCGAGCAGGTTCGGACCCGCTTCGCAGAGCACGATACGAGCCGCCGAGGCGCGGATGCGGCGAAAGTCGCCTGCCAGGGTCGAGTGGGCGAGCTCGGCGATGGCGCCGGCCATTTCGACGCCCGTCGGGCCGCCGCCGACGATCACGAAGGTGAGCATGCGCCGCACCACGGCCTCGTCGCTCGCGGCCTCGGCGCGCTCGAAGGCCGCGAGCAGGCTGCTGCGCACCCTCAAGGCGTCGTCGAGCGTCTTCAGGACGTGTGCGTGGTGGGACCACTCGTCATGGCCGAACCACGAATAGACCGAGCCCGTGGCGAGCACGAGATAATCATAGGCGACCGGGCCGACGTCCCTCACGGCGACCGTCCGGTGTCGCGCATCGATCGTGGTGACCTCGCCCATCAGCACCGTGACGTCCGGCCGGTCGTTGAAGATGGCGCGGACCGGGACCGCGATGTCGGAGGGCGCCAGTGCCGCCGTGGCCACCTGGTAGAGCAGCGGCTGGAACAGGTTGTGGTTGGTGCGATCGATCAGCACGATCTCGGCATCGGCGCCTTTGAGTCCCTTGACGACCGCAAGGCCCGCGAATCCGGCACCGATGACGACGATACGCGCTCGCGACCGAGGTGAACCATGGCCGAGACTGGTCATGAGCGTTGCTGCCGCACGGCGTTGAACCCCGTTTGCATCCGACGATATCGCATGGGATCTGGCGTCGGGAGGCGTCCTGTCCATGGTGCGGCGCCATCGCGGCGCCAAGCGAGCGAGCGCAGGTGCGATCGGCGGCACGGCGGAAGGGCTCAGCCGGCGCCCGCGTGGCTGAGATGCCGGGCGCGGGCCAGGAGCAGGTCCAGACAGCGGACCCTCTGTTCGGCCGCGCTGTCGACGGGGAGGACGAAACACAGCGTGAACTCGGCCGCCCCGTCGCGTCCGAAGATCGGCACGGCCTGGCACCAGGTGAAGCTGTTGGCGAGGCCCGTCGTCTCCGAAAAACCATCCCGGCGCGCCGTCTCGACGTCATCGAGAAAGGTCCGGATCGGCAGCAGACCGCCGTCGGGCAGGCGGAAATCCTCCGGCGGGATGAAGGTGCGGATCGCCTCGTCCGACATATGGCCGAGCAGGAGGCGCCCCGACGCGGTCCAGGGCAGGGGGACCTCGGTCCCGACCTCGCTGGTGATGCGGAAGGGTCCCGCGCCGTCGCGACATTCGAGCACCACATATTTGTTGCCGCGCCGGCCGCAGCATTGCACCGTCATTCCGGTTTCTGCCGATAGGGCATCGAGCGCCTCGCCGATCCGCCGCATCGCCGCGTCGCCGCTAAGATAGGCCGCACCGAAGAGGTGCATGGCGCGGCCGAAATAGACCTGCCCCTCCGTACCGGACGGTTCCAGCATCTGCGCGTCGACCAGGCGCTCGACGATCTCGTAGACCGTCGAGCGGGGCGCGCCGAGCGCACGAGCGATGTCGCCGGTGCCCATCGGCCGGCGGCGCCGCTGCAGCAGGTCGAGCACGTCGATCAGCCGGTCGATCCCGCGTTGCCGCCCGCCCGGAGGCAGTGCATCATCGGGCCGCCGAGACACACGACCGCCGGGGTCGATCGAAGGAGGCGGAACTCTCAAGCGTCGGGTCTTCTGGACTCCGGAGGCTCGTGCAAATCGGCTTGCGCATCCGGTAAACCGCGTCTAGCCTCGCTTGTCCGAAATGTCAAACATATGTCCGATATATCGGACAATGATCTGAAGCTTGGTTCCTCCGAGCGAAGGCCGCGCCGCCAGCTCGGAGCCGCCCAATCCTGGCGCGCTTTCACGGGAGGCCTCATGTCGAAACGTCCAGTTCTCGTGGCCGGTGTCGCGTGTATCGCGTTGCTGGTCGGCTCGCTCGCCGCCGAGGCCGCCTCCAAATGCGTCAAGGGCGAGCACAAGCCGCCGTTCACGCTCGGCTGGGCCAACATCTACTCCGTGCCGACCTGGATGAAGCAGACGCAGGGCACGATCGAGCAGGAGGTCGACGCGCTGAAGAAGAAAGGCCTGGTGTCGAACCTCGTCATCACGGACGCGCAGGGCAATGCCAATACCCAGATCCAGCAGATCCAGTCGATGATCGATTCCAAGATCGACGCCATCCTGGTCGACGCCGGCTCGGCCACCGCGCTCGACCGCGTCATCGGCGATGCCTGTTCGAAAGGCATCGCGGTCCTCAACTTCGACAGCCTCGTCGATACCGACGAACTGACGGCCAAGATCGACACCGACCAGGTCGAATGGGGCAAGGAGGCGGCCGAGTGGATGGCGAAAACCCTCGGCGGCAAGGGCAAGATCATCGTCATGAATGGGCCGGCCGGCATCTCGGTCAGCGACGACCGGCGCAAGGGAATGGAGCCGGTGCTCAAGGCCAATCCGGGCCTTCAGGTCCTGGCCGAGACCAATACCGAATATAACGTCGCGCCGGCCCAGGAAGCCTTCAGCAACCTGCTGTTCAACAATCCCGAGATCGACGGCGTGCTGTCGCAGGGCGGTGCCCTGTCGGCCGGCGCGGTGCTGGCCATGGACAAGCAGGGCCGCGACCTCGTGCCGACCACGGGCGAGAACTACGGCCAGTTCCTACAATTGTGGAAGGAGAAGAAGCTCAAGGGCTGGGCCACCATGCAGCCGAACTGGCTCGGCGCGCTCGCAGCCTATGCGGCTGTCGAGGCGCTGCAGGGCAAGGACGTCCCCGCCTTTGTCAAGGTGCCGCTGCCCATCATCGACGACGCCAATCTCGACAGCTATATCGCCCGGGCCAAGGATTTCCCATCCGACGGCTACATCTATTCGCCCTACGACGATGCGCTGTTCGACAAGCTTCTGGCGCAGAAATAGGCGGTAAGCCGTGCCGGTGCCCGTGCTCGAGGCCCGGGAGGTCAGCAAGGCCTTCTTCGGCAATCCGGTCTTGAAGCGCGTGTCGATCGCGCTCGAGCCCGGCCGCGTCCATGCGCTGCTCGGCGAGAACGGCGCCGGCAAGTCGACCCTGATCAACATCCTGTCGGGTGCGCTGGCGCCCGACGCCGGTGCGGTGGTCGTGGATGGCGAAACCGTCACCCTGACGCCCGCCGCGGCGCGGCATCACGGCATCGCTGTGGTGCAGCAGGAGCTGAGCCTGGCCACGCACCTCTCCATTGCCGAGAACATTGGCTTCGGCGCCTATCCGCGCCGCTTCGGGCTGGTCGACTACCGGGCCTTGGCGCGCGAGGCGGTCGCCCTGTGTCGGCGCGTCGGGCTCGACGAGGACATCGCGCGACCGGTCGGCGAGTTGCCGCTGGGCCGCCGGCAGCTCGTCGAGATCGCCAAGGCGCTCTATCGCAAGCCGCGCGTGCTGATCCTCGACGAGCCGACCTCCTCGCTCTCGGCGCACGAAACACGGACGCTGGCCGGACTCGTCACGACCCTAAAGCGCGAGGGGACGGCGATCCTCTACATCTCGCATCGGCTCGCCGAGGTGATGGAGCTTTGCGACCACGTAACGGTGTTGAAGGACGGCATCCGCACGGCCGACCGGTCGCTCGACGGGGTCGATGCGGCGGGCCTCGTCAGGCTCATGGTGGGCCGCGATCCCGGCGACCTGTTCCCAGCTTGGCGTCCCTGCGCCGGCGCGCCGGTCGTGTCGGTGCGGGGCTTCGAGGCCGGCCGCATCGCGGATGTCGATCTCGACCTGCGCGCGGGCGAGGTGCTCGGCATCGGTGGCCTCGTCGGCCAGGGCCAGGAGGACCTGCTGCTCGGGCTCTACGGCGCCATTCCCGCCTCGGCGCGCGAGGCGCAGTTCGGCGGCAGGCCCGGGTTGCCGGGGAGCGTCACGGCGGCTAACGCCCACGGTCTCGCCTACGTGCCGGCCGACCGCAAGCGGGAGGGGCTGCATCTCGTCCATTCCATCGCGACCAACATACTGCTGCCGGGCCTCGCCCAAGGGGCGGGCTGGCGCCGACGGCGTCCTGGGCTCGAGGCGCGGCAGGCGGCGGCGCTCGCCGGCCGGCTGAGTGTCAGGGGCGATCTCGCGCGCGCCGTCCAGGCCCTGTCCGGCGGCAATCAGCAGAAGGTTGCGCTGGCCCGATGGATGCCGCTCGACCCGAAGATCCTGCTGCTCAACGATCCGACGCGCGGCGTCGACATCGAGACCAAGCGCGAGATCTACGCCATGCTGCGCGGCTTCGCGGCCGAGGGCAGCGCGGTTCTCCTGTCGAGCTCCGACACGCCGGAACTCGTGCATCTCTGCGACCGCGTCGCCGTCATGCGCCAGGGCCGAATCGTGGCCGTGCTCGAGCGCGGTGAGATCAGCGAGGAAACCATCGTGGCCTTGGCCATGGGCGCCTCCGATGCGAAACGCGCCGCATGAGCACGACGTCGACGCCGTCCGTGGGCGCTGGCCTCTATTGGGCCATCCAGCGCCGCCGCAACCGGGGCGTCATGGGCCTCCTCGTCGTGGTCGTCGCTTTCGTGGCACTTTACGCGAGCCTGTTCCCCGGCCTCATCAGCCTCTCCGGCTTCGCCCGATTCAGCCAGACGTGGTTCCCGCTGGCGTTGACCGCCATGGCGCAGGCCATGCTGATGCTGGCGGGCGGCATCAGCCTCGCCATGGGGGCGACCGTGAGCCTCGGCGCGGTGGTGGCGGCCGTCGTCATGGCCGGGCCGCTTGGCGTGGCGGGCGGCCTCGCCGCGGTGATCGCGGCAGGTCTCGCCGTCGGTGGGTTGACCGGCGTCGTCGCGGTGCGGCTCCGCCTGCCCGCCATCATCGTCACGCTGGCGAGCTCCTTCATCGTCGGCGGCGCGGCGCTGCTGATCCTGCCGCGACCCGGGGGCAACGTGCCATCCTGGCTGTCCGACCTCCTCGCCGGCAACAGCCCGACCGCCTTCGCGCTGCTCGTCGTCGTCATGCTGCTGTGGAAGTTCTATGGCGCGACGCCGCTCGGCCTGACGCTTTATGCGGCGGGCGAGAACCCGGTCGGTGCCTTTCGCTCGGGCGCGCCGGTCGATGCGGCGCTGATCGTGGCCTATGCGATCAGCAGCGTGCTCGCGACCCTCGCCGGCTTGTTCGTGGCGGTCCAGACCGGCTCCGGGGATCCTCTCATCGGGCAGGCCTTCACGCTGAACTCGATCGCCGCGGCCGTGCTGGGAGGCGTCGGCTTCCTCGGCGGCCAGGGCACGATGCGCGGCGCCGTGCTGGGCAGCCTGCTGCTGACCGTGATGATCAACGTCATGTTCTTCCTCGGCATGCCGCCAGTGGCGCAATATGTGGCGCAGGGCCTGATCATCGTCGGCGCCGTCGCGTTGCCGCAGGTCGCGGGGCGTGTGCGGTCGCGCCGGCGGGAGAACCGCGCCTGATGGCCGCCTCGTCCTTGCCCACCAGGGTCGTACGCCTGTTCGGCAACCCGGCGTTCCTCACGCTCCTCATCGTCGCGGCGGTGTGGATCGTCGCGAGCCTGACGAGCCGCGGCTTCGGCTCGGTGGGCCATCTGCGCTACCTGCTCGAACTGGCGGCCGCGATCGGCATCGTCGCGGCCGGCCAGACGCTGGTGATGATCGGCGGCGGCATCGACCTGTCGGTCGGCGCCATCATCACGGTCACCGCCGTCGGCCTGCCGCTCATGACGTGGTCCTTCGACCCGAGCGGGATCGTCGCCGTCGCGGCGATCCTCGCTGTCGCCGGCCTGATCGGGTTCGTCAACGGCGCGGGCGTCGTCTACCTGCGCGTCCACCCGATGATCATGACGCTCGCCATGGCGACCTTGCTGCAGGGCGTGTTGATCCTGATCGCCGGCGGAAGCGCGGTCTCGGCTCACAATCCCGCCGTGACCTTCATCGGCAATGCCCGGCCGGGCGGCGTGCCGGTCGACATCATGATCTGGATCGCCGTGTCTCTCGGCACGATCCTGGTGCTGCGGCGGACCCGCTTTGGCGCCCGCGTCTATGCGCTCGGCGCCAATCCGCTCGCCGCTGCCCTGTCGGGCGTCGACGTTCCCGCCACCACGCTCACCCTCTATGCGGCGAGCGGCGTCATGGCCGGGCTCACCGGCGTGCTGACGCTCGGCATGAACGGCCAGGGCTATGTCGGGATCGGCGACCCTTACGTCTTGACCTCGATCGCGGCCGTGGTGCTTGGCGGGACCTCGATCCTCGGCGGCCTCGGCGGCTATGCCGGGACCATCCCCGGCGCCGTGCTGCTCGTCACCATCACCGGCCTCATCACGGTGGTGAATGCCTCGCCCGGCTGGCGCAGCATCCTGTTCGGCTCGCTGATCCTCGGACTGCTGCTGCTGTCGGGGCGCGAGGCGCGGCGGCGATGACTTCCGGAGAGCACGCCATGCACCTGTCGATGTGGACCTACCCGTGGGACGTCCAGGACCTGACCATCGACCGCGTCATCGCCGATCTTGGCACGCGGGCCTCGCTCGACACGATCAGCCTGGCGACCTCCTACCATGCCGGCCGCTTCCTGCAGCCGCGCAGCCCAAAGCGGAAATCCTACTTTCCCGAGGACGGAACGATCTATTTCGTGCCGACCCCCGGCCGATGGACCGACCACGCCATCCGGCCACAGGTGGCGCAGGTCGTGACCGAGAGCGGCGATGTCCTTGGCGATCTCGTCCGCCGCCGCGACGCGGGCGGGCTCCGCGTGTCGTGCTGGACGGTCTGCCTGCACAATACGCGCCTCGGCCTGCTCCATCCCGAGGCCGTCACCCGCAACGCCTTCGGCGACCCCAACCATTACAGCCTCTGCCCGTCTCACCCCGACGCCCGCGCCTACGTGCGCACGCTCGTGGCCGATGTCTCGCGGCGCTATAGGCCCGACGTGGTCGAGCTCGAAAGCCCGGGCTTCATGGGTTACGCGCACGGGTTCCATCACGAGAAGGACGGCGTCGGCCTCCTGCCCGAGGAGGATTTCCTGCTGTCGCTCTGCTTCTGCCCTGCCTGCCTGGCGCGCGCCGCCAAGGCCGGTGTCGACGGGGAGAAAGCGCGGGCGACGGTGAAAGGCTGGATCGTCGAGGCCTGCGAGCGCGCCGTTCCCGCCGCCCGCTGGGCGGAGTTCCCGCAGGCCGGGCTCGACGTGTTCCGCCCGCATCCCGAGGTCTATGATTATGCGATGTGGCGCTTCGAGCCCGTCACGACGCTCATCGCCGAAATCCGGGCCGAGGCCGATCCGGCGACGAAGGTCTATCTTATCGACCTCGAGAATGGCTGGCTCGGCGGCTGCGATCCGGCCGCAGCGACCGCCGAATGCGACGGGCTGATCCTATGCGCCTACGACAAGGTGCCAGCCGAGGTCTCGGCACTGATCGCGGAGGGTCGGCGCGCCATCGGTCCGGACAAATTTCTCGGCACCGGGTTCCGGGTGTTCTATCCGGAGATGTCGTCGGCCGAAGACCTCTGCCTCCGCTCCAAGGCGGCGACCGAAGCCGGAGTCGAGAGCATCAACTATTACAATTACGGGCTGATCCCGGCGGCGCGCCTCGACTGGATCGGCGCCGCGGTCGCCTCCGTTCTGGCGCCGGTCTGATCAGGCTGATCGGCCGGCGTCACGGTCCGGCGGCGCGGCCTTGCGCGTCGAGGGCCCCGAACTCCTCGTCGGACAGCGCGAGGGCGGCGGCGGCGACATTCTCGGCGAGATGGTCGGGCTTCGAGGTTCCCGGGATCGGCAGCATCACCGGCGAGCGTTTCAGCACCCAGGCAAGCGCCACCTGGGGTGAGGTGGCTCCAAGCTTGCCGGCGATCGAGGAGAGGACCGAGCCGGGCTTGGCCAGGGTGCCGGCCGCGAGCGGATACCAAGGGATGAAGCCGATCCCTTTGGCCGCGCAATGGTCGAGCACGGCCTCGCTCTTGCGCGTGACGAGGTTGTATTCGTTCTGCACGGTCGTGACCTTGAAGTGCCGTCCCGCAGCCTCGATCTCTTCGACGCCGACCTCGCTCAGGCCGAGATGGCGGATCAGCCCCTCCTTCTGCATCGCGGCCATCACGCCGAACTGTTCGTCGCGCGGCACCGCCGGGTCGATGCGGTGCAATTGCCACAGGTCGATCCGCTCGACCTTGAGCCGCCGCAGGCTCATCATCACGCATTGGCGCAGATATTCGGGCCGGCCGACGACCTGCCAGATATCCGGGCCGTGCCGCGTCAAGGCGCCCTTGGTGGCGATCGCCAGGCCGTCGTAGGGATGAAGCGCCTCGCGGATGAAATCCTCGCTGACGAAGGGGCCGTAGCTGTCGGCCGTGTCGATGAGGGTGATGCCGAGGTCGCGCGCCTTGCGCAGCGTAGCGCGGGCGGCCTCCGGGTCGGCGGGATCGCCCCAGATGCCTTTGCCGGTGATCCGCATGGCGCCGAAGCCCAGGCGGTTGACGGCAAGGTCGCCGCCGATGCGGAACTGGCCCGAGGACCGGGCCGAGAGTGTCTCTGCCATGAGATATGTCCTTTCGGGACTCGGAGACCGGGGCGCCCGCCGACTCGGCGCCACGGTCTTCGGATCCTAACGCCCGAGCGTCCATTCGGGTCGCCGCTGGTCGCCATGCAATGGCCGAGCCGCGATGGTATGAGTGGCGGATCTCCAGGAGCCTCGAATGCCGGATCTATCCGCCTTTCCGATCACCAAGCGCTGGCCGCCCAAGCACCCCGATCGCCTCCAGCTCTATTCCTGGCCGACGCCGAACGGCGTCAAGGTGTCGATCGCGCTCGAGGAGATGGGGCTGTCCTACGAGCCGCATGCGATCGACATCGGCGCGAACGAGACCTGGACGCCCGAGTTCCTGTCGCTCAATCCGAACGGCAAGATCCCGGCGATCATCGATCCGGACGGCCCGGGCGGCAAGCCGATCGGCCTCTTCGAATCGGGTGCGATCCTTCTCTATCTCGCCGAGAAGGCCGGCAAGTTGCTGCCCGCCGACAAGGCGCAGCGCTACGAGACCCTCGCCTGGGTCTTCTTCCAGATGGCGTCGATCGGTCCGATGTTCGGGCAGGTCGGCTTTTTCCACAAGTTCGCAGGCCGGGAGATCGCCGACAAGCGGCCGCTCAACCGCTACCGCGACGAGACGAAGCGGCTGCTCGGCGTGCTGGAGACGCGCCTCGACGGCCGCCGATGGATCATGGGCGAGGACTATACGATCGCCGACATCTCCATGCTGGGCTGGGTGCGCAACCTCGTCGGCTTCTATGGCGCCGGAGACCTCGTGGAGTTCGATCGGCTGGAGCGCGTGCCGGCCTGGCTCGAGCGCGGCCTCGCCCGTCCCGCGGTGCAACGCGGGCTCGAGATCCCCAAGCGGCCGTGAGGATCGGCCAGCCAATCCCTTCCGCCGGAGCCGTTCCGATGAGTCTGCCGTCCCGCAACCTCGGACGCTGCTTCGATGCCACGATCCGTCCCAACAAGGTCGCGATCGTCGATCTCGCCTGGCCGGAGGCGCCGCGCGAGATCACCTATGCGGCCTTCGACGCCGAATGCGATGCGGTGGCGCGCGGCCTGCTGAAGCGGGGGCTCAGGCGGGGCGATCGGGTCGGCATCCTGTCGCTGAACCGCACCGAGCTGCTCGCCGCCTATTTCGGCGCGATGCGGGCCGGGCTCGTCGTGGTGCCGATCTCGTTCAAGCTGTCCCGCGAGACGATCGACCATATTGTGGGGGACGCGGACCTGCGCGCCGTCTTCCACGACCGCGAGCGAGGCGACCTCGTGCCGGCGGGGCTCGACCGCATCGATTTCGACACTCCCGGCGGCTATGCGGCGCTGCTCGACCCCGGGCCGTTCGAGACGATCGAGCCCGACGGGCGCGAGCTCGCGATGATCCTCTACACCTCAGGCTCGACCGGCCGCCCCAAGGGCGTGCTGCTGTCGCACGATTCGCAACGCTGGTCGCTCGAGATGATGGCCGAGCTCTACGGCGACCGCTCGCACCATCGCTACATCGTCGGCGCGCCGATGTTCCACATGAACGCCACGATCAGCATCAAGGGCGCGCTTTCGGCCGGCGCCAGCATCGTGCTGCTGCCGGCCTTCGACGCCAGGCTCTATGCCCAGGCCATCGAGCGCTTCCGGGTCACCTGGCTCACCTCGGTGCCGACCATGCTGGCGCTGGTCGCGCGTGAGCGCGACCTCCTGGGCACGCTCGATTTCTCCTCGGTCACCAACGTCACCATGGGCTCGGCGCCGCTGACCCAGGCGCTGATCGACAAGGTGCAGGCGCTGTTCCCGAAGGCCGCCATCAACAACAGCTACGGCACGACCGAGGGTGGCCCGACGCCCTTCGGACCGCATCCGGCCGGCATCCCGCGGCCGGCCTTGGCCTGCGGTTATCCGGTGCCGGGAACCCAAGCTGAACTGCGCGAGGGGCCGAGCCAGGACGAGGGCGTGCTCTACATGACGAGCCCCATGCTGATGGAGGGCTACGCCAACTTGGCCGCCAAGACCGCCGAGGTGATGATCGACGGCTGGTATCGCTCCGGCGACATCATGCGGCGCGACCCGAACGGCTTCTTCTACTTCCTCGGCCGGGCCGACGACATGTTCGTGGTCGGCGGCGAGAATGTCTGGCCCGGCGAGGTCGAGAAGCTCGTCGAGCGCATGCCGGGCGTGCAGCAGGCGGCCGTCGTGCCGGTGCCCGACGAGATCAAGGGCGCCTTGCCCTTCGCCTTCGTGGTGCGCCAGAACGAGGCCGTGACCGAGGCCGAGGTCAAGCGCTTCACGATCGCGAACGGCCCGGCCTTCGCCCATCCGCGCTTCGTCGCGTTCCGCGACGCCATCCCGCTGGCCTCGACCAACAAGCCCGACCGCAAGCGCCTGACCGAGGAGGCCGAGCACATCGCGGCGGAGAGGAGGGCGAAAGGGGAGCGGAGGTGAGAGGGGGCCCCTCGACCTACACGACGTTCCTTGTGCTGCGCCTTTTATCTGCGAGGGGCGGTGCCGGATGTGATAAGATAGAATCTATGAAAAGCGCTTCATCTCCAAAGGCCCGGTCGTCAGATACGAGACAGTTCGTTTTGGGCCGCGACCGCTTCGAGCGGATCAGCGCGGTGGAGGGGATCCACTTGACCGCCGATATGCGGTCGATGCTTGACCAGTTCGAGCGTGACGGTCTCAGCGCAGCCGATCGCCGGGCCGCCATCATGAGGCGGTTCGCACCGACGAGCTAGCCTAAAGGCCGATGTACGAAAGTGGTCCCGATCCATATTCCTACCCCGACAGCACCGTTCTGAGGAACCGTCTCGACATCCGCGACCGAGCCCAGCTTGACGCGTACGAGACGTTGATCACGGCACAGCGCGCCCAAGAGCCCATCCCGACCGGCCGCTTCGGCTACGCTCATTACCGGGCCATCCACCGCCATCTTTTCCAGGACGTGTTCGCCTGGGCCGGTAAGCCGCGGACGGTGCGCATCTCCAAAGGCGGCAATATGTTCTGCTATCCCGAGCACATCGACGCAGCGATGCGCCGTCTGTTCGAGCGATTACAGGCTGACAACTACCTGCGTCACCGGTCCACGCGGGATTTCGCGAAGGGCGCAGCGCGCCTCTTGGCGGAACTCAACGCGATCCATTGTTTTCGCGAAGGCAACGGCCGTGCGCAACTGACCTTTTTCACCTTGCTCGCAACGCGAGCTGGGCATCCCGCTGCCCTCGACCGGATGCAGCCTGACGCCATGTTGCAGGCCATGACCGACAGCTTCACCGGCAACGAAGAGCCGCTGGCCAGCCTGATCGGGCGGATGATCGGAATTCAATAGCCCAAGACGCGGATTGCTGCAGTCTTTTGGGGTCCCGCCGCGGCAAAGCCATACGCATCTTCTCCATCACCCCTCCACCACCACCTTCCCGAACACCTGCCGTTCGTCGAGCAAGCGCATCGCCTCGCGGCCTTGCTCGATGGAGAAGCGCTGCGGGTGGATCACGGGCTTGAGCGAGCCGGAGCGCACAAGGCCAAGCAGGGCCTCCACGTCCTCGCGCGACCAGCCGTTCGAGCCGATGATGTTGAGCTCGAAGGTCCAGATGTAGCGGATGTCCTCCTTGGGGTCGTAGCCGGCGGTGGCGCCGCAGGTCAGCAGCCGCCCGTCGCGGCGCAGCACCCGCAGCGATTGCGTCCAGGTGTCGCCGCCGGTGAAATTGACCACGACGTCGACGCCGCCTTCGTTCTGGCGCGACACGCGCGGCTTGCCGAAACGCTTGTGGCATTCGGCCACCCAGTCACCGCTCGCATAGTTGATGCCGTGGTCGGCGCCGAGCGCCTTCAGCCGCTCGAGCTTGTCCTCGGAGGAGGCGCAGGCGATGACGGTGGCGCCGGCTTGCTTGGCGAGCTGCACGCAGCAGGTGCCGACCCCGCCCGAGGCTCCCAAAATCAGCACGGTCTCGCCCGGCTGAATGCGGCCGCGGGTCAGCATCATCCGATAGGCGGTGCCGTAGGCGACCGGCAGCGCGGCGGCCTCGGCGAAGCCGATAGCCGCGTCGAGCCGCACCAGCATATGAGCCGGCACGCGCACCAGCTCGGCCAGGCCGCCGTCGAAGGTCTCGCCGAGGAGGCCGCCCTTGACGCGGTCGATCGGGTCGACCAGCACCCGGTCACCGGCCTTGAAGCCCTCGACGTCGGACCCGACCTCGACGATCTCGCCCGCCACGTCGATGCCGAGGATCAGCGGCAGCGGCACCCTAATGCCCGGCATGCCGTTGCGGGTGAAGACATCGTGGAAGTTCAGCGCGCAGGCGCGCATGCGCAGCAGCACGTCGCCGGGTCCGATCACGGGGTCGGCATGGTCCGGGCGATAGACGAGCCGGTCGAGGCCGCCGTGGCTTTCGAGGACGAGCGCGCGCAATCGAGACTCCCTGGTTCTGTTCGCCCGGCCGTCAGGCGCCGAGCAGCGTGACGTCGCCCTGCGGCGTCGAGAGGACGGCGCGCAGGTCGGGACGGGCGGCGCGCACGACCTCGATCCTGATGCCGAGCGCCGCGTAGATGCGCCGCAGCGGTCCGGGGTCGGGATGGAGCACCTCGAAGCGCACGAGTCCGAGGCCTTGCGGCACCACCTCGGAGGGATGTGGCGATCCTTGCCAATCGATGGCGAAGGGGATGAGGTCACCGTAATCCGGGAGGTCGATATAGAGGCAGGTCCAGTCGAGCCGCACGCCGTCGAGCCGGGTGCGGCCCATATCGATCGGTCCCCGCATGCTGAAGCCGGCTCGCTCCCCCGCCCTCCGGTAGCCATCCATATCGTCGGTCCTGACCGCGAAGGTCATGAGGCCGGGATGGGGAAGCGCCGCGATGGCGGCGGCCCGCTCGCCGATCGTGGTCTGGTCGGGGTCGGGCGCGATGACCTCGAGGTAGCGCTTGCCGTCGAGCCCGACGAGGCTGTTGCGGGTGCCGAAGCCGGCATGCGAGCCGCCGCGTGCCGGAGCCACGCCCGTCAGTCGCGCGAGGAGCGCCGACCCGGCATCGAGGTCGGGTGTGGCAAAGAGAATGTGATCCAGCTCGACCGTCATGAATCCTCGCAAAGGCGCCTCACCGCGCCGCCGTGACATAGACGCCGCGCCCGCTGGCGATGAGATCGCCTTTCTCGTCATAGACGCGCACCTCCGCGCTCGCCAACGTCCGGCCGAGCCTGATGATCCCGGCGCGTGCCACGAGCGGACCGGGCAGGGCGGGTTTGTGATAGTCGGTTCTGAGGTCGACGGTCGGCACGCCGCGCCCGAGCCTGGCCGCGATCGCGTAATCGGCGGCGAGGTCGATCAGCGCCGCCAGAATGCCGCCGTGGGTGTAGCGGATCACCGGGTCGGACACGAATTCCTCGCGCCAGGGCAGGGCGATCTCGATCCCGGTCGCGTCGAGCGTCTTGAGGCGGACGCCGAGCCAGCGGTGGAACGGGCAATCGCGGACGAGGGCATCGAGCGCCGCGAAATCGAGCGCCGTGACGGGATTGGGGTCAGCCATGGTCGCCACCGAGGTAGAGCGCGGCGATCTTGGGGTCCTTCAGCATCACGGGTCCCTCGCCTTCGAAGGCGTTGCGGCCGAGGTCGAGCACGTAGCCGCGATGCGAGATCGCCAGCGCCCGCGTGGCATTCTGCTCGACCATCAGGATCGTGATGCCGGCCCGGTTGATCGACAGCACCTGCTCGAACATGGCATCGACGAAGCGCGGCGCGAGGCCGGCGGTCGGCTCGTCGAGCAGCAGGATCTTCGGTTCGGGCATAAGTGCGCGGGCCATGGCCAGCATCTGCCGCTCGCCGCCCGAGAGGTTGCCGGCCGCCTGGCGCCGGCGCTCGGCGAGGCGCGGGAAGAGCGCGTGCATGGCGTCTCGGCGCCGGCGGCCGTCGAGGTCGCGCCGCGGGGTCAGCCCCATGTCGAGGTTCTCCTCGATCGTGAGGCTCGGAAAGACGTTGTCGCGCTGCGGCACGTAGCCGAGCCCCCGCCTGACGACCTCGCTGGGGCGCAGCCCAGCAATATCCGTCCCGCCAAGGCGGAGCGATCCCGTCTTGAGTGGAACCAGGCCGACCAGGACCTTGAGCAGCGTCGATTTGCCGGCGCCGTTGGGGCCGACCACGGTGACGATCTCGCCCGTCGCCACATCGACCGTCGCGCCGCGCAGGATGTCGACTTCGGGCGAATAGCCGGCGACGATGTCGCGGCCCGACAGCACTGGCGCGGGGGCGGTCATGAGGCCGCGGTCCCGAGGTAGGCGTCGATCACCTTGGGGTCGTCGCGGATCGCCTGCGGCGTGCCGCTGGCGATGACCGTGCCCCGCGCCATGACGATGACCCGGTCGGCCCGCGTCATGACGACGTCCATGTCATGCTCGACGAAGAGGAACGTCATGCCTTCGCCGCGGCGGACGTGATCGATATGGTCGAGCAGGGTACGCCCGAGCGTCGGGTTGATTCCGGCCATCGGCTCGTCGAGCAGTACCAGCTTGGGCCCGCACATCAGCGCGCGGGCGACCTCGAGCAGCTTGCGCTGGCCGCCGGAGAGGGTGCCGGCAAGGTCCCCGGTCTTGGCCCCGAGGCCGAAGACATCGAGCAGATGCCGAGCCCGCTCGTGCGCCGCCGCCTCCCTGCGGCGGGCCGCGCCGGGGCGCATCAGCAGCGTGGGCAGATGTTCGCCGGGGTGGTGCGGCATGGCGATGAGCATGTTGTCGAGCACGCTCATGCCGGCGAAGACGCGGGTCAGCTGGAACGTGCGCACCATGCCGGCGCGGGCGATACGATGGGGCGCCTGCCTCGTGATCGGCTTTCCCTCGAAGCGGATCACACCCGCGTCGGGCCTGGCGAAGCCGCTCAGGAGGTCGAACATCGTCGTCTTGCCGGCGCCGTTGGGGCCGATCAACGCCGTGATCGAACGGGCCTCGACGGTGAGGCTCGCCCCGGCGACGGCGTTGAGCCCGCCGAAGGATTTGGAAAGGTGCTCGACGCTCAGGATCGGCTCGGGAGAGGCGGTCATCGGCCGGCGACCATCTGGGCGCGGTCGCCGAGCAGCCCCTGCGGTCTCACGCGGTTCAGCACGATGAGCGCGAGGCCGACCAGGATGAAGCGGAGCGAGGCCTGCTGCCCTGCCGAGAGCGCCAGATCGACGAAACGCGTCCCTTCGAGCAGGGCCCAGAACACGAGACCGCCGAGTGCGGTGCCGGCGAAGCTGCCGAGTCCGCCGATGACCAGCATGGCATAGCCGAAGAAGGTGAAGTTGGGATCGAACACGCTCGGATAGAGATAGGTGATGTTCAAGGCGACGAAGATACCGGCAACCGCCGCGACGGCAGCCGAAATCGCCAGCGACTGCAGCTTGTAGGACAGTGCGTTCTTGCCGAGCGCCGAAACCGCGTCCTCGTCCTCGCGCAGGGCCTTGAGGATCCGCCCCCACGGCGTGCGCTCGAGCAGCGTGAGGACGACGATCAGGACGACGAAGACCGTCCAGACCAGGAGCAGGAGCGGAAGCTGCGGATGGTCGCCGAACCCGGCTTGGCCGAGGCGGCCCGTCATGGCGTCGGCGAAGGTCCGCCAGGCCGTATCGTAGCCGAGCACGCCCTGGTTGCCGCCGGAAAATTGCGCATTCTGCAGCGTGTAGCGCACCATCTCGGCGAAGGCGATGGTGGCGATGGCGAAGTAATCCGTCCGCAGCCGGAGCGAGCTCAGCCCGACGAGCAGCGCGGCTAAGACCGCCGCCAGGATTGCAGCGGCGACGGCGGCCCAGGGCTGCCATTGCGCGTTGACGACGAGGAGCCCGTAGGCATAGGCGCCGATGGCCATGAACCCCGCCTGGCCGAAGTTCAGGATCCCGGTCAGGCCGGCATTGAGCTGCAGGCCGAGCGTGAAGATGCCGTAGATGCCGGCCAGCACCGCGACGCTGATCCAGAAATCGAGGTTCACGACCGCCGCCTCGCCTGGCCGAAGATCCCCTGCGGCATGAACAGCAGGGTGACGATCAGGATGGCGAAGCCGACCGCCGGCTTCCAGCGCGCATTGACGAAGAGCGTCGACCAGTCCTGAGCGAGGCCGATGACGAGTCCGCCCGCAAGGGCGCCATAGGCGTTGCCGATGCCGCCGAGCACCGCCGCGGCGAAGAGGCTCAGCAGCAAGGTGACGCCGAAGTTCGGATTGATGGTGCCGATGGCCGCCGCATAGAGGATGCCCGCGAGGCCCGCGAGCGCGCCCGACACCAGCCAGGTGAGATCGACGATCCGGCCGGTATCGATGCCGGAGACCTCGGCAAGGGCCGCATTGTCGGCAAAGGCCCGCATGGCCTTGCCGAGACGCGTCAGGCGCAGGGTCAACCCGACCCCGGCCATGGCCAAGAGGCCGACGACGAGCGCCAGGATCTGCATCAGCCCGAGGCGCAGCCCGCCCAATCCGACGGTCGAGACGGTATCGGCCCCGAGGCTGCGGACCTGGCTTCCCGCGACGAACTGCACCGAGAAGCGGATGACCATGGCCAGGCCGATGGCGGTGAGGAAGACCTGCAGCGTGCCGGCGCCGCTGCGCCGCAGAGGCCTCCACACCAGCTTCTCGGTGGCGAGGGCCAGCAGCGCCGTCGCCACCACGCCCACGAGCGCCGCCAGGGGCAGCGGCACGCCGACACCGGCCGTGAGGATCGTCGCATAGGCACCGGCCATCAACAGATCGCCCTGGGCGAAGTTGACGAGATGGAGGATGCCGAAGACGAGGGTCAGGCCGATCGCCCCGAGGCCGAGATAGGTTCCCGAGACGAGACCGTTGAGCGTCGCCTGGGTGGCGGGGACGGGCCCGAGGAGTGCGATCAGCGCGGCGTAGATCAACACCACGAGCGCGGCAAGGCGGAGCGCGGGACTGGCGATCAGCCGCGCTCCGCCGGAATCCGCGCGCGATGCCGCATCATCGCTGCCGGGCGCGGCGACGTTCCGGGAGACCACGGCCTCGCTTTTCAAGACGCGATGGCGCTAATGGACGTCGACCTGGTCGACCGTCACCTGCTTGCCGCCCTGATACTGGAAGACGTCGTAGATGCTCGAGGTGGAATCACCGTTCGGCGCGAAGCTGAGCTTGCCCGAGGCGCCGACATAATCGAGCGGCTTGCCGGAGGCGGCGAGCTTGACCGCATCGGCGAGGTTGTCGAGCGAATATTGGGGAGCTCCGTCGGTCGTGACCGTCCTGATCTTGTCGCGGATCGCGCCCGGATCGGTCGAGCCGGCCTCGACCGAGGCCAGGAAGCACAGGATCCCGGCGTCGAACATGTTGGACGTCAACGATGTATTGGCGACGCCCCCGGCCTTGTCCCAGAGCGCGTTGAAAGCCTTGTACGGCGCCGAACCGGTCGGCGCGCCGGCCGCGACGCCATGGGCGCCCTCGATCGCCTGGGCCGGGATGCTGTCCGGCACCTTGGCGAAGGACATGGCGTCGGTCAGGAACAGCTTCTTCGCGTCGAACTTGCCGGTCCGCACCAGGGCGGCGCCGATCTTGGCGAAGGTCTCCGGATAGTCGATCACGAGAACGGCGTCTGGCTTGTCGGCGACCGTCTGGTCCGCCTCGGAATCGAAGGTCGCCTGCTGCGGGTCGAAGGAGACGTCGGCCAGGATCTTGCCGCCGTCCGCCGTCCAGGCCGTCACGAAGCTCTTCGACAGCGCGTCGCCGTAGGGCTCGTTGCGATAGGCGATCGAGACCGACTTGCCCTTGCCGATATATTTGTCCATCGCCAGGACCAGCGCCTTGGCCTGCAGGTCGTCGGGCGGCACGGTGCGGAAGATGGTGCCGTCGTCCTTCACCGTGCGCAGGCGCGTGCTGGTGGCGGTCGGCCACAGCGTGACCTTCTTCTGCATGGTCAGACCGTTCAGCACCGCGATCGATTCGGGGGTCGTGGCCGGTCCGATGATGCAGGCGGCACCACGGTCGACGAGGGTGCGGGCGGCCGAGAGTGCCGCCTGGGGGTCGCCTTGCGAATCCGCGGCCACGGTGCTGACGGTGGCCTGGACTCCGGCGCTCGCCGCGGCCTTGGTCGCAGCCTCGGCCGAGAGCTTGATGGCCTTTTCGGCGGGCGGGCCGAGCTCGGAGAGAGGACCGGTCGATTCCAGCAGGGCGCCGAGCTTGAGGTCGAGCGGTGCGGAACTGGCCGGCGCCACCCCGGCCAGAAGTGCGGCCGCGGAAACCATGAGCGAAACGGCGTAGCGGCTGTCAAAGCGCGGCATGGAGCGGTCCCTGGCAATCCGGCGGGAAAGCGATTACTGAGCGGTCAGTAATGAAGTGGATGCGGCAGATCGTGTCAAGCGGGCTCGGAGGATCGGAGGCGGAAAGGCCGGGACGCGGACCGGCGTCGCGTGAGCGAGCGTCAGGCCGGCCGAGGATTACGATCGGCGAACGACGCCCCGACACGGTCGGAGCGGAGGTGATATTCGAGGATGACGATCTGCCGCGGGACGGCACCCTCAGGCCCCAGACCATCGTGGCCATCGCCGACGAACTCGCGGCGGTCGGCGCCGACTTCAACGGCACCGCGCGGCCATCCGCCATCCCGATCGAAACGAGCGTCCGGCAGTTCGGGCATGACCGGCCGCGCACGCTCTACGCCGTGGCCCGCCGGCTGCACTGCGGCGCCGCAGTGATAGTGTGGCAGGTGACCTTTACGGCACGTCAGGGCGGCGACGACCCCGTCGCCATTGTGACCCAGACGCTGACGGTGAGCGAGCATACGGCTCTTCCCGGGCCGGCTCCAGATGACGCCGCCGGCGCGACCGCGGAGAGCCGGAGCGAGACGGGGCGGACGGACGTCGCTCCGGCCGCTGTGCGGCGCGAGCAGATCGCCGCGGCCGCGGCCGAGATCATCGCGCGGAAAGGCTTCGCCGGCGCCTCGATCCGGGAGATCGCCGAGGCGGCCGGCATGCATGTACCGACCCTTTATCAGTATATCGCCAGCAAGGACGAACTGCTCGAGCTCGTCTATTCGAGGACGATGGCAGCCCTGAAGACCGACCTCGATGCCGAGGTCGCCGGCTATGCCACCGCCGAACAGAAGCTCCGGGCCGCCATCGGCATCCTGGTCGGCCGCGGCGACCGCTTCAGGCACAGGATCGGGCTCCTCAACCGCGAGCTGAAGTCGCTCTCGCCGAAAGCCAGGGCTCGTGTCCTTGACCAGTATCGGGATCTCATGGGCGCGACCGCGGCGATCATCCGGATGGGGATGGCGAGCGGCGAGTTCCGCGATGCCGACGCCGACGTCACCGCCAATATCGTCGACGGCGCCTGCGACATGTGGGCGCTCCGGCAATTTGCCATCGGCCATGTCGGCATCGAGGCCTTTGGCTCGGAAGTCGCAGAGCTGATCGTTCGAGGTCTGTCGACGGACCGGTAGCCCGCGGATTCGGCCGCCCCGCCCGGATCCGGCTCACGCTCGATCTTTGCGGGTTTGGGAGCATCGCCAGCCCAGTTTCATGCTGTCGACCGACAAATTAAGCGGTAAAGCGGCCTGCCGGACCCTCCCGGGCGTCTTCAGCCTTGACATCCTGAGAAACATCGCCACGTTCAAAGATGTCGATATAGGATGACTGAATTTGCCCTGCGTCTCGCCAAGGCGTGCGCGTGCTGACCACCTCTACCAATAATCGATACCTGCCGCGCCACTCAGAAGTGGGCCGCGGTTTCTCGTTCTAAAGGGTCTGTCATGAGCAGTGGCACGGTGAAATGGTTCAACGGAACAAAGGGTTTCGGATTTATCCAGCCGGATGACGGTGGACCGGACGTTTTCGTGCATATCAGCGCCGTTGAACGCGCCGGTATGAACGATCTTCGCGAAGGCCAGAAGGTCAGCTTCGAGCTGACGGCCGATCGCAAGACTGGCAAGAAGTCCGCAGACCAGCTCAAGGCTGTCGGCTAGCCTTTTCGCCCGGATAACGAGCCATGCACCTGGAGCGCCGAACAAAGCGTCGGCGCTCCGGTGCGACCCAGATCGGGTGCGGCCTTGATCGAAAGGTCAATGTCCTGCGTTCAATCAGCTAAGGAACGACAAGCATGGGGTCGGGGACCAACGCGTCTGCGGATGCTGCCCGGGCGCGCGCCGAGGCGAAATTCCATCTCGCGGAACGACGCAGATCGGAGGCGGAGCAGGTCGTGCACGATCTCAATGTGGCCAAAGTGGCCGAGGTCGCAAAGACCGCCCGGTTGCGTGCCCTTCGGCTGGCCAAGGAAGAAGCGGAGCGGATCGCCGACGATGCTGCTCGCGCCGCGAAGCCCGCGCCCGCCGCGAAGCGCAAGGTGAGGCGGATCTCCGGCTGATCGTCGCCTGGGCGGGGTCGGATTGTCGGATCGGGCGTCCCGTCGTTCGGCATCTAAATTCTTTCTACAACATTTATTTTCCTCGCTGAGCCGGCCACGCAGCTGTCGGGGTCGAAGAGCCGTCCCCGGATGTGTCGAAGGGACGGCAATGTCGGTCATGCTTCGAGACCGTTCCAACGGATGTCCTCAGCATGAGAACCGCGGATTTTCAAACGCCCTAAATCCGGGTTTGCGCGGCGTTCGAAGAACGACCTCTCTATGCCGGCCTGGATAAAGGTCGTTGCCCGCCCGGCGGGCAAGTCGAGGTGGCTGCGGGGTGGCGGCCTGTCGAGATCCCGGGTCAAGACCGGAGACATCAACATAACGTTAACCTTAACCGGTTGTTAACCGTGGATGCGGCTACTTGTCCGGCTGATGAAATCCGGGAGGGCATCGTCCATGGCCATAGTTCAGAGGTTCCAGCGCGCGACCACGTCGTTGGGCGAAAGACGCGAGCGCCGATTCTCGACGGCCACGCCGGATATGGAAAAGCTCCTTCAGGCCGTCGTCACGCCCGAGCCGGTCGTCGCGGCCGCTCCGTCGGTCGAGTTACTGCGCGACCACGACACGGCCTGCGACCTTCTCGATCGCGCCGCGTCGGCATTCGAGACATTGACGCTGCGGTCCCAGAAGCTCGAAGCCGAACTCGCCGAGACCACGGCCAGACTCGAGGCCGAAGCGAGCCGTCACGCCGCGATGACGGACAATTGGACCCGGCTCGCCGACAGCATGCGGGCACATGCGCACGACTGCGAACAGCGCCTAGCCGAAACGACAGCACGTGCCGAAGCCGCCGAGGCCAGGGCGGGTGAAGCGATGATCCGGGCCGAGGCGGCGGAACTTCAGTTCGCCAATCTGCAGGACCGGTCGACACGGCTGCACGACAAGGTGGTGGCCAGCTTTGGCATCGGGTCGCGGGCGCAGCACATGCTCGAGGCGGCTGCCCTGCACTGACCGGAGGATCTGGTGGCGCCGGTGCTGATCGACGCTATCGATCAAGCCGGCGCAATGCCACCGCGATCTCGTCGAGGACGGCCGCATCCTCTATGGTGGCAGGCGCGGTGTAATCCTCGCCGTCGGCGATTTTCTTCATGGTGCCACGCAGGATCTTGCCGGAGCGGGTCTTCGGCAGACGCGCCACCGCGACGGCGGTCTTGAAGGCGGCGACCGGTCCGATCCGCTCGCGGACGAGCCAGACCACATCGGCTTCGACGTCTCCCGCCGGCTTGGTCACGCCGCTCTTCAGCACGACGAAGCCCAGCGGCACCTCGCCCTTGATCGGATCGGCACGACCGATCACGGCGCATTCCGCTACGTCCGGGTGCGAGGCGAGGACTTCCTCCATGCCGCCGGTCGACAGCCGATGGCCCGCCACATTGATGATATCGTCGGTGCGGCCCATGACGAACAGGTAGCCGTCCTCGTCGATGAAGCCGGCATCGGCCGTCTTGTAGTGGCCGGGGAATTCGTCGAGATAGCTCTCCCGCATCCTCTCGTCGTCCTGCCAGAGCGTCGGCAGGCAGCCGGGGGGCAGCGGAAGGCGGATCGCGAGGGCGCCCATGCTGCCGCGGGGCAAGGCGCGTCCGGCCTCGTCGAGCACCGTCATGGCGTAACCCGGCATCGGCACCGTCGGCGACCCGTGCTTGAACGGAAGCGCCCCGAGACCCACGGGATTGCCGGCGATGGGCCAGCCCGTCTCGGTCTGCCACCAGTGATCGATCACCGGGACGCCCAGCAGCCGTTCCGCCCAGGCCACGGTGGCAGGGTCGGCCCGCTCCCCGGCCAGGAACAGGGCACGCAAGGATCCGAGGTCGTGGGGCCGCGCCAGCCGGCCCTCGGGGTCCTCCTTCTTGACCGCCCGCAAGGCGGTCGGGGCGGTGAAGAAGGCGCGCACGCCGTAGCTCGCGATGACCCGCCAGAACGCGCCGGCATCGGGCGTACCGACCGGCTTTCCCTCATAGAGCACGCTGGTGGCGCCGATCAGGAGCGGCGCGTAGACGATATAGCTGTGGCCCACCACCCAGCCGATGTCGGACGCCGTCCACCAGACCTCGCCTGACGCGATGCCGTAGAGGTTGCGCATGCTCCAGATCAGCGCCACCATGTGGCCGCCATGGTCGCGCACGACGCCCTTGGGAATCCCGGTCGTGCCCGAGGTGTAGAGGATGTAGAGCGGGTCGGTGGCCGCGACCTCGACGCAGCCGGCCCGGCGCCCCGCCGCCCTGCCTGCCGCGACCGCCTCGGCCCAGTCGTGATCGCGCTCGTTCCGCAGTTCTGCGCGCAGCTCCGGCCTCTGCCAGACGAGGCATGCGGTGGGTTTTACGCGCGCGATCGTCAGCGCTACCTCGAGCAGCGGCTTATAGGCGATCGTTCGTCCCGGCTCTAGGCCGCAGGAGGCGGTCAGCACGAGTTTCGGAGCCGCATCGTCGATCCGCTTGGCGAGTTCGTTCGGCGCGAAGCCGCCGAAGACCACCGAATGGATCGCGCCGATCCGGGCGCAGGCGAGCATGGCGCAGAGCGCCTGCGGGATCATCGGCATGTAGATGACGACCCGGTCGCCCCGGGCGACGCCATAGTCCTGCAGCACGCCGGCCAGCACCTCGACCTCGTCGAGCAGCTCCGCATAGGTGAGGCGAGCCTCTGTGCCGGCCAAAGGACTGTCGTAGAGGATCGCAGGCTGGGCCCCCCGCCCGGCCAGCACCTGGCGGTCGAGCGCGTTGAAGCAGGTGTTGCAGGTGGCGTCCGGGAACCATCGTCCATAGACGCCTTGGTCGGCGGCGAAAACCCGCTTGGGCGGGCTGATCCAGTCGACCGATCGCGCCGCCTCGGCCCAGTATTCCTCCGGGTCGCGGAGCCAATCGGCATAGACCTCGCCATAGCCCTTGCCCATGGACGCCCTCCCCATCCTACCCGGCCGACATCGATTTCACCGCCGCCTCGCACGATGGCAGTGCCGCCGCAGGTCGGCGCCTCGGCCGCTCCAGGCTATGGAACTGTTCTCGCCCTGTCGAGTTGTCCGGACACTACCGAGGCGGCAAAGCTTTGGTTGATCTGGAGAGACGAGATGAGCGAATTCACGGACAAAGCCAAGGGCTTGGCCAATCAGGCCGCCGGCAAGGCCAAGCAGGGCGTGGGAAGCGCCGTCGGATCCGACAAGCTGCAGGCCGAGGGTGCGGCGCAGGAGACCAAGGGTGCGACACAGAAGGCAGTGGGAGATGCCAAAGGCGCCGTGAAGGATACGGCGAACAAGGTCGCCGATTCGGCTCACGACGCGATGAAGAAGCACTGAGGCAGGCGTGGCCGCCATCGGCGGCCGGACCTAAGTGGCTCTGCAACCGGCCGATCACATCGGCCGGTTTTTCGTATGGGGTGGCAGGGCCCCATTCTTGAACGGGTCGCGGGCGGAGAGGGAGCCGGATGTGATCGTTTCGACCACCAACGAGATCGCGGGAAATCGGGTCGTGCGCCACCTCGGCCTGTGCCGCGGCATCACCGTGCGGTCGCGCAGCGTCGTCGGCAACTGGTTGGGCGGCGTGCAGGCCGTGTTCGGCGGGCGCATCGGCGTGTTCGTCAGGTTGGCGGAGAATGCCCGGCAGGAGGCCTACGACCTCATGGTGAGCCACGCCGCGGAGGCGGGCACCAATGCGGTCGTCTGCATGCGCTACGATGCCAACGAGATCACCGACGGCATCACCGAAGTGCTGGCCTATGGCACCGCGGTCGTGGTCGAGCCGGGCTGAGGGTTGCGGCTTGCAACCCCGGGGCAAATACGGCAGAAGGTCGCCTGCCGACGCGCAAGGCGCGAAGGAGTGTAGCTCAATCGGCTAGAGCACCGGTCTCCAAAACCGGGGGTTGGGGGTTCGAGTCCCTCCACTCCTGCCAGGTTGCCTTGAGGGCGCCGCGTCATATCGGCTCCGATCGCTGACGGATCGCGCGACGGTTGAGCGCGGCGGCGCGCCGATCCCGGCGGCGACGAGGAGGTCCCGACGGGGCAGGGGGTCCGTCCGACGAACGCTCGCCAGCGGGTTGACCCCGGCGAGCCGCTCCTCGAGCGCCAAGATCGCCGCGGGCGACACCGGATCAGGGATCGGATCGGCAGGTCTGTGCGTTGATGCCCAAAATGCCGCACGGAACAGGTTGGCATCGTCCAGCCGGCAACCGTCGCCCTTGGAGGGAGGTCGGTTCCCATGACGCATGTCAGCGTATCATCCATAGCGGCCGGCAACGCGGAGCCGCTGCCCGAGGTGCGACGGATCTCGATGGACGATCTGCGATTTGCCCTGAGGGCCGGCTTCGATGATTTCTGGGCGATGCCCTCGCACGTGATCTTCCTCGTCATCATCTATCCGATCATCGGCCTGGTGATCGCCAGGGTCACGATGGACGAGACGCTTCTGCCGATTGCCTATCCGCTGATGGCGGGCTTCGCCCTGCTCGGGCCTTTCGCGGCGCTCGGGCTCTATGAGCTGAGCCGGCGGCGGGAACAGGGGCGCGACACCTCCTGGACCCACGCCTTCGACGTGCTCCACTCGCCCTCGATCAATTCGATCCTGGCGCTCGGCGCCGTGCTGATGCTCATCTTCATCGCTTGGATCGGGACCGCGCAGGCGCTTTACGCGGGTCTCCTCGGCGATGTTCATCCGCATTCGTTCCCCGAATTGATTCGCGATGCATTGTCGACGTCCGGTGGGCGGGCCTTGATCGTCCTCGGCAACGGCATAGGGTTTTTGTTCGCCGTGGTGGCGATGTCGCTCAGTGTCGTGTCTTTGCCGCTGCTTCTCGATCGTCCGATCGGGGCGATGGCGGCGGCTGCGACCTCCGTCCGCGCGGTGCGGGAGAACCCGGCGCCGATGGCGGTCTGGGGCCTCACTATCGCGCTTGGCTTGCTGGTGGGCACATTGACGCTTTTCATCGGTCTCGCGCTGATCCTGCCCATCTTCGGTCACGCCACCTGGCATCTCTATCGTCGTCTGGTCGTGCCTCCGACGGACCGGCTGGAAGCATCGGAGGCGGCGCCCGTCGCGCCGAGGCCACGGCTCTGACGCGGGCCGCCGACGATCGAAACCGGCGGCATGGCGAAATTTCTCTGGACTTGGCGCTTCTGCCCGGTTTAAGGAGGAGCGCGGGCGCGACACCGAAAGGTTTCGCGCCGCTGTTCATTCTGGCGCCGCGAGGCGCCGCAGGCGGCGAGATCGGTCGTCGCACGGGCGCTTCATGGCCAATCCGTTTCAATTCATTCAGGACGTTCGCGCCGAGGGTGCCAAGATCACTTGGCCGACACGCCGCGAGACCCTGATCACCACGCTCATGGTTCTGATCATGGTCGTGCTGGCCGCCGCCTTCTTCGTGGCGGTCGATCAGGTTATCCATTTCGTCGTATCGCTGGTGCTCGGCTTCGGCCGGCACGGGTGAGCCGCTCGGCCGACAGGATCGATCAATTCCATGAGCATGCGTTGGTACATCGTACACGCCTACTCGAACTTCGAGAAGAAGGTCGCCGACTCGATCAAGGAAGGTGCGGCGCAGCGTGGCCTGGCCGAGAAGTTCGAGGAGATCCTCGTTCCGACGGAGCACTTCATCGAGGTGAAGCGCGGCCGCAAGGTCAATTCCGAGCGTAAGTTCTTTCCCGGCTACGTGCTGGTGCGGGCCGACCTGACCGATGACGTCTATCATCTGATCAAGAACACGCCGAAGGTGACGGGCTTCCTCGGCGCGGACAACAAGCCGATGCCGATCTCGGATGCGGAAGCCGACAGGATCAAGGGACAGGTGGCCGAGGGCGTCGACCGTCCCAAGGCATCGATCACCTTCGAGATCGGTGAGCAGGTGCGGGTGGCCGACGGTCCCTTCGCCTCGTTCAACGGCCTCGTCGAGGAGGTCGACGAGGGCAAGTCCAGGGTCAAGGTCGCGGTTTCGATCTTCGGGCGCGCGACGCCCGTCGATCTCGAATTCGGTCAGGTCGAAAAGCTCTGACCGGGTCCGGCCCCTGACGGGACCGGACGAACGGGCGCCTTTCGGCGCCGGAGAGACGTGGAAGTCGTCCCCCGCGTGCCAGGCGGGACCGGCGACGCACCACGATCCTGAAACGCCTCCCGCCCGCACGGCCGGCGAGGCTCAATTCGGAGTATATAATGGCGAAGAAGATCACGGGTTACGTGAAGCTTCAGGTTCCGGCCGGAAGCGCGAACCCCTCCCCGCCGATCGGGCCCGCGCTCGGTCAGCGCGGCTTGAACATCATGGAATTCTGCAAGGCCTTCAATGCGCGCACCGCGCAGATGGAGAAAGGATCGCCGATTCCTGTGGTGATCACCGCCTATCAGGATCGCTCCTTCACCTTCGAGATGAAGCTGCCGCCGGTCTCCTATTGGCTGAAGAAGGCCTCGGGCATCACCTCGGGCTCGAAGACGCCGGGTCGCGGCTCGGCCGGCCGCGTCACCCGCGCCCAGGTCCGCGAGATCGCCGAGAAGAAGATCGTCGATCTGAATTGCGCGTCGGTCGAAGCCGCGATGGCGATGATCGAGGGCTCCGCCCGTTCGATGGGCCTCGAGGTGGTGGGGTAGGACCATGGCACACACAGGAAAGCGGATCGTCAAGGCGCGCGAAGGGGTCGAGCGGACCAAGCTCTACGGGCTCGCGGATGCGGTGTCGCTCGTCAAGGCGCGCGCAAGCGCGAAGTTCGACGAGACGGTCGAGATCGCCATGAACCTCGGTGTCGACCCCAAACATGCCGACCAGATGGTGCGCGGCGTCGTCAACCTGCCGAATGGCACCGGCCGCACCGTGCGCGTCGCGGTTTTCGCGCGCGGCGCCAAGGCGGACGAGGCGCGCAGCGCGGGGGCCGACGTGGTCGGCGCCGAGGATCTCGTCGCCATCGTCCAGGGCGGCACGATCGACTTCGACCGCTGCATTGCCACGAACGACATGATGCCGCTCGTGGGGCGGCTCGGAAAAGTGTTGGGTCCGCGCGGCCTCATGCCGAATCCGCGCGTCGGCACCGTCACGATGGACATCGCCGCGGCCGTCGCCGCCTCCAAGGGCGGTGCCGTGGAGTTCCGCGTCGAGAAGGCCGGCATCATCCAGGGCAGCGTCGGCAAGACCTCCTTCGACCAGGCCAAGATCGTCGAGAACGTCAAGGCCTTCGTCGATGCGGTCTCGAAGGCGAAGCCCGCCGGGGCCAAGGGCACCTACATCCAGCGCGTCGCGCTGTCGTCGACCATGGGGCCGGGCGTGAAGGTCGATCCGTCCTCGGTCTCGGCCTGACGGAAAGAACG
The DNA here is from genome assembly GCA_965277635.1 of Lichenihabitans sp. GTDB lineage: Bacteria > Pseudomonadota > Alphaproteobacteria > Rhizobiales > Beijerinckiaceae > Lichenihabitans. Next base: position 5,149,071 of record CBDIDE010000002.1, on the reverse strand, counting down.
CCCGAAGCCAGCGATTTCTTCTCTTGGCAGGCCTTCGTGTTTTCGCTAAGAGGGGTGCGGAACCGGATCATGGTTCCGAAATGTCCGTGGCCCTGTTGCCGCACGGCAGCGTGGTCCACGGTGGAATGGCCGATCGAGGTGTGGAGCTCATGTTCCGCGCCTCTGTCGGCCGTGTCCTGTCCGAGACTGCAGGTGCATGGCGCGGGTCCCCGGACCTGGGCTGGCTTGAATTCCGATCCGTCGCCGGAAGGCTGCGGCCGGAGGCCCGCATAGACGGTGACAGCCGGATTTGAGCAAAGGGCTGCAGGCCCTTGAATTTGGTTCGATCCCTCTGTCCGGAGGCCTGAAGCGCGCGAGCGCCTGACGGCACCCCGGGGGCAGGTGCATTTTCGGTGCTCGTGCCGGACCCAGGGTCCCGCGTCCGCTCCCGATTGGGATTTGCGGTCGCGAGGCCAGGCGTCGCAAGCGGAGTTTCAAACTTTGGACAGAACGGAAAAGAAGGAGCTGGTCGCCCGCCTGAACGACGTCTTCGCGAAGACCTCGGTGGTGGTCGTGGCTCACTATTCCGGCCTCACCGTCGCGCAGCTGCAGAGGTTGCGCAAGCAGATGGGCGAGGCCGGAGCCACGGTGCAGGTCACCAAGAATCGCCTGACCAAGATCGCGCTCGAAGGCACGCAGGTCGCCTCCATCGGTTCGCTGATGCAGGGTCCGACCATCATCGCCTATTCGGACGATCCGGTCGCCGCCCCCAAGGCGGCGGTCGCCTTCGCCAAGGATTTCGAGAAATTCGTGATCCTCGGAGGCGCCATGGGTCCGACGGCGCTCGACCCGAGCGGCGTCCGGTCGCTCGCCACCATGCCGTCGCTCGATGAGATGCGCGGCAGGATCGTCGGGCTCATCCAGGCGCCGGCGACCAAGATCGCCCAGCTCACCACGGCCCCCTCGGCCAAGCTGGCGCGCGTCTTCGGCGCTTACGCGTCGCGCGACGAGACCGACCAGGCGGCGGCCTGATGGCGCGCTCCCGACCCTCGCCGGATGCGGCTATCCACCGGTCCGTTCGGCGCTGCACTTGACAAAACACAGATCGAACCAAACATCAGGACATCATCGAAATGGCAAATCTCGCTAAAATCGTCGACGACCTCTCGGCTCTCACGGTGCTCGAGGCGGCTGAGCTCGCCAAGATGCTCGAAGAGAAGTGGGGCGTCTCGGCCGCTGCGGCGACCGTCGCGGTCGCGGCCGGTCCGGCTGCCGCCGCCGCCCCGGTCGAGGAGCAGACGGAATTCACGGTCGTGCTTGCCGCCATCGGCGACAAGAAGATCGAGGTCATCAAGGAAGTCCGTGCCATCACCGGTCTCGGCCTCAAGGAGGCCAAGGATCTGGTCGAGGGCGCCCCGAAGCCCGTCAAGGAAGGCGTGTCCAAGGACGATGCCGCCAAGCTCAAGGCGCAGCTCGAGAAGGTCGGCGCCAAGGTCGAGCTCAAGTAAGCCATCCCATGAAGGATCGCGCGGCACGGTCCGCGCTTCATTCGTCGGGTTGATCGACGGTCCCGGGGAGGCTCTCCGGGACCTTTCTGGCGTTCGGCGTCGGATCGGAAGAATTTGACCGGTACCACGAGGCACGGGAGGCGCATCGCCCGACAGCCGTGCGGTGGTCCGAAGGCAGGTCGAGGCGGATCCTGCGATGCAGCGAGAGACACGGGGAACGATATGACGCAAACGTTTACTGGTCGGAAGCGGGTCCGCAAATTCTTCGGTCATATCCGTGAAGTGGCCGAGATGCCGAACCTCATCGAGGTGCAGAAGGCCTCCTACGACCAGTTCCTGCTCGTCGACGAGCCCAAGGGCGGCCGCCCGGACGAGGGGCTCCAATCGGTCTTCAAATCCGTCTTTCCGGTCGCCGATTTCGCCGGGACGGCGCTGCTAGAATTCGTCAAATACGAGTTCGAGGCGCCGAAGTTCGACGTCGACGAGTGCCGCGCCCGCGGCATGACCTTCGCGGCCCCGCTCAAGGTCACGCTGCGTCTCATCGTGTTCGATGTCGATCCGGACACCGGCTCGAAGTCCGTCAAGGACATCAAGGAGCAGGACGTATACATGGGCGACATGCCCTTCATGACGTCGAACGGCACCTTCATCGTCAACGGTACCGAGCGCGTCATCGTCTCGCAGATGCATCGCAGCCCTGGCGTGTTCTTCGACCACGACAAGGGCAAGAGCCATTCGTCCGGCAAGCTGCTGTTCGCGGCGCGCATCATCCCCTATCGCGGCTCCTGGCTCGACATCGAGTTCGACGCCAAGGACATCGTCTACGCCCGCATCGATCGACGCCGCAAGATTCCGGTGACGTCGCTGTTCTATGCGCTCGGCATGGACGGCGAGGAGATCCTGTCGACCTTCTACTCGACCGTCGTCTACCAGCATACGGCGGATGGCTGGCGGGTGCCGTTCAGCGCCGATCGCTTCAAGGGGATGAAGACCTCGGTCGACCTCGTCGACGCCGACACCGGCGAGGTGGTGATCGAGGCCGGCAAGAAGCTCACGGCGCGATCGGTGCGCCTGCTCGCCGACAAGGGCATCAAGGCCCTGCGCGCCCAGGACGACGACCTCTACGGCCAGTATCTGGCGCGCGACCTCTACAATCCCGAGACAGGCGAGATCTATGCCGAGGCGGGCGACGAGATCACCGCCAAGACGTTGCCGGCGCTGCTCGAGCAGGGCTTCGAGGAACTGCCGATCCTCGACATCGACCACATCAACATCGGACCCTACGTCCGCAACACTCTGGCGGTCGACAAGAACTCGTCGCGCGAGGAAGCGCTGTTCGACATCTACCGGGTCATGCGGCCCGGCGAGCCGCCGACGATCGACACGGCGCAGGCCATGTTTCAGTCGCTGTTCTTCGATCCGGAGCGCTACGACCTCTCATCGGTCGGCCGCGTCAAGATGAACATGCGCATGGATCTCGACGCGGAGGACACGGTCCGCATTCTGCGCAAGGAGGACATCCTCGCGGTCGCCAAGGCGCTCGTCGACCTGCGCGATGGGCGCGGCGAGATCGACGACATCGACCATCTCGGCAACCGTCGCGTCCGCTCGGTCGGCGAGCTCATGGAGAACCAGTACCGCCTGGGCCTCCTGCGCATGGAGCGCGCCATCAAGGAGCGCATGTCCTCGGTCGATATCGACACGGTCATGCCGCAGGACCTCATCAACGCGAAGCCTGCCGCGGCGGCGGTGCGGGAGTTCTTCGGCTCTTCGCAGCTCTCCCAGTTCATGGATCAGACGAACCCGCTTTCCGAGATCACCCACAAGCGGCGCCTGTCGGCGCTCGGCCCGGGCGGTCTCACCCGCGAGCGTGCGGGCTTCGAGGTGCGCGACGTGCATCCGACCCATTACGGCCGCATCTGCCCGATCGAGACGCCGGAGGGGCCGAACATCGGCCTCATCAACTCGCTCGCGACCTTCGCCCGGGTCAACAAATACGGCTTCATTGAAGCGCCCTACCGCCGCATCCGTGACTCGCAGGTGACCGACGAGGTCATCTACCTCTCCGCCATGGAGGAGACCAAGCATTACGTGGCTCAGGCCAATGCGGTGGTCGACGCCGAGCGCAAGCTGACCGAAGATCTGGTCCTGTGCCGCCACGCCGGCGATGTGATGCTGGTGCCGCGCGAGCGCGTCGATTTCATGGACGTGTCGCCGAAGCAGCTCGTCTCGGTCGCGGCGGCGCTGATCCCGTTCCTCGAGAATGACGACGCCAACCGGGCGCTGATGGGCTCCAACATGCAGCGCCAGGCGGTGCCGCTGGTCAAGGCCGACGCGCCGCTCGTCGGCACCGGCATGGAGGCGGTCGTAGCACGCGATTCGGGCGCCGCCATCGCGGCACGGCGCACCGGAGTCATCGACCAGATCGACGCCACCCGCATCGTCGTCCGCGCGACCGAGGAGATCGATCCGGCCAAGCCCGGCGTCGACATCTACCGGCTGATGAAGTTCCAGCGCTCCAACCAGTCGACCTGCATCAACCAGAAGCCGCTGGTGCGCGTCGGCGACCTCGTGCGCAAGGGCGACATCATCGCCGACGGTCCCTCGACCGATCTCGGCGATCTGGCGCTCGGCCGCAACGTGCTCGTCGCCTTCATGCCGTGGAACGGCTACAACTTCGAGGATTCGATCCTGCTCTCGGAGAAGATCGTCAAGGAGGACGTCTTCACCTCGATCCACATCGAGGAATTCGAGGTCATGGCGCGGGATACCAAGCTCGGGCCAGAGGAGATCACGCGCGACATTCCGAACGTGTCGGAAGAGGCGCTGAAGAACCTCGACGAGGCCGGCATCGTCTACATCGGCGCCGAGGTCATGGCGGGCGATATTCTCGTCGGCAAGATCACGCCGAAGGGCGAAAGCCCGATGACGCCCGAGGAGAAGCTGCTGCGCGCCATCTTCGGCGAGAAGGCCTCCGACGTGCGCGACACGTCGCTGCGCGTGCCGCCGGGCGTCCAGGGCACGATCGTCGAGGTGCGGGTGTTCAACCGGCACGGCGTCGACAAGGACGAGCGCGCCCAGGCGATCGAGCGCGAGGAGATCGAGCGCCTCGCCAAGGACCGCGACGACGAGCTCGCGATCCTCGACCGCAACGTCTATGCGCGCCTGACCCAGGTGCTCGACGGCAAGATCGGCATCGCCGGCCCCAAGGGGTTCCGCAAGGAGACCGCACTGAGCCGCGACGTCGTCGAGAGCTACCCCCGCTCACAGTGGTGGACCTTCGCGGTCCAGGACGACGCCGTCATGGCCGAGACCGAGGCGATGCGCAAGCAGTACGATGAGGCCAAGAAAGGTCTCGAGAGCCGCTTCCTCGACAAGGTCGAGAAGCTGCAGCGCGGCGACGAGCTGCCGCCCGGCGTCATGAAGATGGTCAAGGTCTTCGTGGCGGTGAAGCGCAAGATCCAGCCCGGCGACAAGATGGCGGGCCGCCACGGCAACAAGGGCGTCGTCTCGAAGATCGTGCCGCAGGAGGACATGCCCTTCCTGGCCGATGGCCAGCCGGTCGATATCGTGCTGAACCCGCTCGGCGTGCCGAGCCGCATGAACGTCGGCCAGATCCTCGAGACGCATCTCGGCTGGGCCTGCGCGGGCCTCGGCAAGCAGGTCGGCGACGCCGTCAACGCCTATCTGCGCAAGGCGGACGGCGACACCAAATCGCTGCGCGGCACGCTGACCGGCATCTATGGCAACGACGAGACGGTGTCGTCGCTCAACGACGCCGATACGGTCGAGCTGGCGCAGAACCTGCGCCGCGGCGTGCCGATCGCCACGCCCGTCTTCGACGGCGCGCACGAGGCGGATATCGTCGAGCTTCTGGGTCAGGCCGGCCTCGACGCTTCGGGCCAGGTGACGCTCTACGACGGGCGCACGGGCGATGCCTTCGACCGGAAGGTGACGGTGGGCTACATCTACATGCTCAAGCTCCATCATCTCGTCGACGACAAGATCCACGCGCGCTCGATCGGCCCCTACAGCCTCGTCACCCAGCAGCCGCTCGGTGGCAAGGCGCAGTTCGGCGGACAGCGCTTCGGCGAGATGGAGGTGTGGGCGCTCGAAGCCTATGGGGCAGCCTACACGCTCCAGGAGATGCTGACCGTGAAGTCGGACGATGTGGCGGGCCGCACCAAGGTCTACGAGTCGATCGTGCGCGGCGACGACACCTTCGAATCGGGCATCCCGGAGAGCTTCAACGTGCTGGTCAAGGAGATGCGCTCACTCGGCCTCAACGTCGAGCTGACGAGCAGCAAGAAGGCCGACGTGCCGACGGCGGAGGCCGCCGAATAGGCGCGTCTTGAGGGCGGCGAGAGCCGCCGGCCGCGTCCCGAAGCGCTCCGCGCCGTCCGCGCGTGGCGTTCCGGAAGATTTACCTCTGGGGTGAGGCCGCGCCGCGCGATTCCGCGCCGCGCGAGACCGCCCCGGTTCAGGAGAATGTCATGAATCAAGAGGTCATGAACCTGTTCAGCCCGGTGGTTCAGCCCCAGGCCTTCGACCAGATCCAGATCGCCATCGCCAGCCCCGAGAAGATCCTGTCCTGGTCGTTCGGCGAGATCAAGAAGCCCGAGACGATCAACTACCGCACCTTCAAGCCGGAGCGGGACGGGCTGTTCTGCGCCCGTATCTTCGGGCCGATCAAGGATTACGAGTGCTTGTGCGGCAAGTACAAGCGGATGAAGTACAAGGGCGTCATCTGCGAGAAATGCGGCGTCGAGGTGACGCTGTCGCGCGTCCGGCGCGAGCGGATGGGCCACATCTCGCTCGCGGCCCCCGTCGCCCATATCTGGTTCCTGAAGTCGCTGCCCTCGCGCATCGGGCTCCTGCTCGACATGACGCTGCGCGACCTCGAGCGCATCCTTTATTTCGAGTCCTATATCGTCATCGAGCCGGGCTTGACCCCGATGAAGGAGCGCCAGCTCCTCAGCGAGGACGATTACCTGCGCGCACAGGACGAGTACGGGCAGGACAGCTTCACCGCCATGATCGGCGCGGAGGCCATCCGCGAGATCCTGCGCGCCATGGACCTGCAGAAGATCTCCGAAGACCTCAAGGTGGAGATCGCCGAATCGACCTCCGAGCTCAAGCCCAAGAAGCTCGCCAAGCGTCTCAAGATCATCGAGGCCTTCATGCATTCGGGCAACAAGCCCGAGTGGATGATCCTGACCGAAGTGCCGGTGATCCCGCCGGACCTGCGCCCGCTCGTGCCGCTCGACGGCGGACGCTTCGCCACCTCCGACCTCAACGACCTCTATCGCCGCGTCATCAACCGCAACAACCGCCTGCGGCGGCTGATCGAATTGCGCGCGCCCGACATCATCATCCGCAACGAGAAGCGCATGCTTCAGGAGGCGGTCGACGCGCTATTCGACAATGGCCGGCGCGGTCGCGTGATCACCGGCGCCAACAAGCGGCCGCTGAAGTCGCTCGCCGACATGCTCAAGGGCAAGCAGGGCCGCTTCCGGCAGAACCTGCTCGGCAAGCGCGTCGACTATTCGGGCCGCTCGGTCATCGTCGTCGGCCCCGAGCTCAAGCTTCATCAGTGCGGGCTGCCGAAGAAGATGGCGCTCGAACTGTTCAAGCCGTTCATCTATTCGCGGCTCGACGCCAAGGGCCTGTCGACCACGGTGAAACAGGCCAAGAAGCTGGTCGAGAAGGAGAAGCCCGAGGTCTGGGATATCCTCGACGAGGTGATCCGCGAGCACCCGGTGATGTTGAACCGCGCCCCGACGCTGCACCGTCTCGGCATCCAGGCTTTCGAACCGATTCTGATCGAGGGCAAGGCGATCCAGCTTCATCCGCTGGTCTGCGCCGCCTTCAACGCGGATTTCGACGGCGACCAGATGGCCGTCCACGTGCCGCTGTCGCTGGAGGCTCAGCTCGAGGCGCGCGTCCTGATGATGTCGACCAACAACATCCTGCATCCGGCCAACGGCCTGCCGATCATCGTGCCGTCGCAGGATATCGTTCTCGGGCTCTACTACGTCACGCTGATGCGCGACGGCGATATCGGCCAGTACAAGGAAGATCCGAAGACCAAGGCGCCGCTGCAGGGCGTTTTCTCGAACATGGGCGAGATCGAGCATGCGATCGCCGCCAAGACCATCACGCTGCACACCAGGATCAAGGGCCGCGCGTGGAGCTTCGAGAACGGGGTCCGCGTGCAGAAGTTGTTCGAGACGACCCCCGGCCGCATGATCCTCGGCCAGCTCCTGCCAGATCATGCCAAGATTCCCTTCGACGTCGCCAACAAGCTGATGACGAAGAAGGAGATCTCCAACATGATCGACACGGTCTACCGCAACTGCGGTCAGAAGGAGACGGTGATCTTCTGCGACCGGATCATGAGCCTGGGCTTCCGCGAAGCCTTCCGGGCCGGCATCTCGTTCGGCAAGGACGACATGGTGGTGCCGGAGACGAAGGAGCGCATCGTCGGCGAGACGCGCGCGCTCGCGACCGAATACGAGCAGCAGTACAACGATGGCCTGATCACCCAGGGCGAGAAGTACAACAAGGTCGTCGATGCCTGGGCGAAATGCACCGACAAGCTCGCCGAGGAGATGATGGTGCGCATCTCCACCGTGAAGAAGGACGAGCACGGCAAGGACAGGCCGATCAACTCCATCTACATGATGTCGCATTCGGGCGCCCGCGGCTCGCCGGCGCAGATGAAGCAGCTCGCGGCGATGCGCGGGCTGATGGCCAAGCCTTCGGGCGAGATCATCGAATCGCCGATCATCTCGAACTTCAAGGAAGGGCTGACCGTCCTTGAGTATTTCTCCTCGACCCATGGCGCCCGCAAGGGCTTGGCCGATACCGCGCTCAAGACCGCCAATTCGGGCTATCTGACGCGCCGCCTGGTCGACGTGGCCCAGGATGCGATCATCTCGACGGTCGATTGCGGCTCCGAGCGCGGCATCAAGATGCGCGCCATCATTGACGCCGGTCAGGTGGTGGCCTCGCTGGCCATCCGCATCCTCGGCCGTACGACGGCCGAGGATCTGAAGAACCAGGACGGCACCATGATCGTGCCGACCGGACAGATGATCGAGGAGACGGACATCGACCGCATCAATGCGGCCGGCATCCAGGAGGTGAAGATCCGCTCGGTGCTGACCTGCGAGGCGAAGAACGGCGTCTGCGCCAAATGCTACGGGCGCGACCTCGCCCGCGGCACGCCGGTCAACATGGGCGAGGCGGTCGGCGTCATCGCGGCGCAGTCGATCGGCGAGCCCGGCACGCAGCTGACCATGCGCACCTTCCACATCGGCGGAGCGGCGCAGATCGCCGATTCGTCCTTCATCGAGTCGAATTTCGACGGCGCGATCAAGTTCCGCAACAAGGCCCTGGCGCGGAACTCGGAAGGCGATCTCATGGTCATGGCCCGCAACGTGGCCGTGGTGATCGTCGGCCCCGACGGCGTCGACCGGGCGACGCATCGCGTCCAATACGGGGCGCGGATGAAGGTCGACGAGGGCGACAAGATCAAGCGGGGCCAGCGGATCGCCGAATGGGATCCCTATACCCGCCCGATCATGACCGAGGTCGATGGCACCGTCGGCTTCGAGGACCTCAACGAGGGCGCCTCCATGGTGGAGACGATCGACGAGGCCACCGGCATCGCCAAGCGCATCGTCAGCGACTGGCGGATGAGCCAGCGTTCGGCGAGCCTGCGGCCTGCGGTCGTCCTCAAGGGTAAGGACGGCAAGATCATCAAGCTGCCGCGCGGCGGCGACGCGCGCTACATGCTGCCGGTCGATTCGATCATCACGGTCGAGCCGGGCGCCCACATCAAGGGTGGCGACATCCTCGCCCGCATCTCGATGGAAAGCGCCAAGACGCGCGACATCACCGGCGGTCTGCCGCGGGTGGCGGAGCTCTTCGAAGCGCGCCGGCCGAAGGATCATGCGATCATCGCGGAAATCTCGGGCACCGTGCAATTCGGTAAGGATTACAAGAACAAGCAGCGCCTTTCGATCATCCCGCATCCGAAGGGCGAGAGCGCCAGGACCGGCCTGCCGGTCACTGCCGACGAGGAGGGTGGCGAGCCCGTCGAATATCTGATCCCGAAGGGCAAGCACATCCATCTCCAGGACGGCGACGTTGTGGAGAAGGGCGACTACATCGTCGACGGCAATCCGGCGCCGCACGACATCCTGGCGATCAAGGGGGTCGAGGAGCTCGCCGCCTATCTGGTGAACGAGATCCAGGAGGTCTACCGCCTGCAAGGCGTGTCGATCAACGACAAGCACATCGAAGTGATCGTTCGGCAGATGCTGCAGAAGGTCGATATCACCGATCCCGGCGATACCGATTTCCTGCCTGGCGAGCAGGTGGACCATACCGACCTCGATGCGGAGAACGCCCGCATCGCGGCGGAAGGTCGTCAGGTCGCTACCGGCACCCCGGTCTTGCTCGGCATCACCAAGGCCAGCCTGCAGACCCGTTCGTTCATCTCGGCAGCCTCCTTCCAGGAGACGACGCGCGTCCTGACGGAGGCGGCGGTGAACGGCAAGGTCGATACGCTGGAAGGGCTCAAGGAGAACGTCATCGTCGGCCGTCTGATCCCGGCCGGGACGGGCGCCGCCATGTCCAAGCTGCAGCGCGTGGCCGCACAGCGCGATGGCCTCATCCTGGCTCAGAAGGCCTCTGCCTCGCAGGAGGCCCTGCCGCAACTGCCGCCCGCCGCCGAATAGGTCCTCTCCGCCGCCGCGAAGCGTCGTCCGGCGGAGACGACCAGGGCCGCGGGCAACGATGCATCGACGAAATTCCCGGAAGGGGCGCTACGGCGCCCCTTTTGTCGTTGTGGCGGTCCCGGCGCGCCTTCGCTCATAAATGCCGGCCGTGGCGGGAACCAACCGCCCGTCAGCCGGTTTTAACGGATTGATAACGACTCGATCGCGTCGGACTGCATGACCGTCTCCTTTTTCCATCCGATTTCTGCGGAGCCCCATCCGGGGGGGTCCGAGCACGGCGCCCTTGGCGGTCATGACGATCTGATCACCATGCTTGGCCCGATCATGGCCGGTGCCCGCGCGCGCGGCGTTGCAGATGCGCTCGATCTTATCGGAATCGCCGCCGTTCTGATCGACCGGAGCGGTCGCGTGCTGCATTGCGGGCCGCGGGCGGAGCGCGCGCTCGCACCATTCGCGCGCGTCGTTGGACACCATCTGCTCGGCGCCGACGCCCGAATCGACGATCAGGTCGGTCGATTCCTCGCACGCTCCGTCGACGGATCATCGTCCGAACCGGCCGCCGAGGTGATCCGGGGGGAAGATGGGTCGTCACGAACCCGCCTCAGAGCTCTGCGCTTTCCGGCGGCGGAGCATGAAGCGGTCCAGCTCCTTCACAGCATCGTCATCATCGAGCCGGTCGAGGCCTGATGGCCCACGGCTCGTCGGCCCCATAAAGGGCGGACCGGCGTCTTTTGCGGTGATTTGATGTTGACGACGGCGGTAGGCGGCGATAAGACAACCTCGCTTTCGGCAGGCAGTAGGCATCTCCGATCCTGGGCGACTCGCCCGAGACCTTAAGAGCCTAAACGCTGTCGGCCTCTCCTGAGACGGATGTGCGGTCGGACCGACCGCGGTCATTGAAAGAGGCAAGATCGTGGTGCTCTGGCGCCGCGATCCTCTGCGTGTAAGAGCGCTTGAGACCTGCGAGGGTCGAAAGCGCGCTTTGCTTTGGTTGCACGCCCGAGACGTGGACGGCGGAACCCGCCGTTGCGGCCGGGCAGGAATGAGACCTGGAAGTAGCGAAATGCCGACGATCAGCCAGTTGATCCGCAAGCCTCGGGTCGTGTCCAAGGCCCGCAACAAGGTGCCTGCGCTGCAGCAGAGTCCACAAAAGCGTGGCGTCTGCACCCGCGTCTACACGACCACGCCGAAGAAGCCGAACTCGGCGCTGCGCAAGGTCGCCAAGGTTCGGCTGACCAATGGCTTCGAGGTCATCGGTTACATTCCGGGCGAGGGGCATAACCTGCAGGAGCATTCGGTCGTCATGATTCGCGGTGGCCGCGTCAAGGATCTGCCGGGCGTGCGCTACCACATCCTGCGCGGCGTACTCGATACGCAGGGCGTCAAGGACCGCAAGCAGCGCCGGTCGAAATACGGCGCCAAGCGTCCGAAGTAACGGCATCAAAGGAGCAACGCGATGTCGCGTCGTCACAGCGCAGAGAAGCGCGAGATCATCCCGGACGCCAAATACGGCGACGTCACGCTGACCAAGTTCATGAACTCGATCATGTACGACGGCAAGAAGTCGGTCGCCGAGGCGATCGTCTACGGTGCTCTCGACAACGTCGAAGCGCGGATGAGGTCCGAGCCGCTGCATGTCTTCATGCAGGCGCTCGACAATGTCGCGCCGGCGATCGAGGTGCGCTCGCGGCGGGTCGGCGGCGCGACCTACCAGGTCCCGGTCGAAGTGCGGCCGGAGCGTCGTCAGGCGCTCGCCATCCGCTGGATCATCACGGCCGCCCGCGGCCGCAACGACAAGACCATGGTCGACCGGCTCTCGGCCGAGCTGATGGACGCAGCCAACAACCGTGGCAATGCGGTCAAGAAGCGCGAGGACACGCACCGCATGGCGGAAGCGAACCGCGCCTTCTCGCATTACCGCTGGTAACGCCGTCCGCGACGCGCACGAGGATAGTCCCATGCCCCGCAGCCACCCGATCGAAGACTACCGCAATTTCGGCATCATGGCCCATATCGATGCGGGCAAGACGACGACGACCGAGCGGATTCTCTACTATTCCGGCAAGTCCCATAAGATCGGCGAAGTGCATGACGGCGCCGCGACCATGGACTGGATGGAGCAGGAGCAGGAGCGCGGCATCACGATCACCTCGGCCGCAACGACGACGACCTGGAACGGCAAGCGCCTGAACATCATCGACACACCCGGCCACGTCGACTTCACCATCGAGGTCGAGCGGTCGCTCCGTGTGCTCGACGGCGCCGTCTGCGTGCTCGACGGCAACCAGGGCGTGGAGCCGCAGACCGAGACCGTCTGGCGCCAAGCCGACAAATACCACGTGCCGCGCGTCGTGTTCGTCAACAAGATGGATAAGATCGGCGCCGACTTCTACAAATGCGTCGACGACATCAAGACCCGGGTCGGCGGCCGTCCGATCTGCATCCAGCTCCCCATCGGTTCGGAAGCCGACTTCAAGGGCGTGATCGACCTCGTCCGCATGAAAGCGGTCGTGTGGGACAATGAGGCGCTCGGCGCCAGCTACCATGACGAGGAGATTCCGGCCGATCTCGTGGATCGCGCGCTGGAATATCGACTTGCCCTGATCGAGGCGGCGGTCGAGCTCGACGACGACGCCATGACGGCCTATCTCGATGGTACCGAGCCCGACGAGACGACCCTGAAGCGGCTGATCCGCAAGGCGGTCCGTCACATCACGTTCATTCCGGTCTTGTGCGGCACCGCCTTCAAGAACAAGGGCGTGCAGCCGTTGCTTGACGCGGTGGTTGATTTTCTCCCCTCTCCCGTGGATCGCGAGGCTATCAAGGGCATCGATTTCAACACGGAAGAGGAAGTCGTCCGCCTGCCCGTCGACACCGAGCCCTTCTCGCTGCTCGCCTTCAAGATCATGGACGACCCCTTCGTCGGCACCATCACCTTCTGCCGCATCTACTCGGGCCACATCGAGAGCGGCACGACGGTGATGAACTCGACCAAGGACAAGAAGGAGCGCGTCGGCCGCATGCTGCTCATGCATGCCAACAACCGCGAGGACATAAAGGAAGCCTTCTCGGGCGACATCGTCGCGCTAGCCGGCCTCAAGGATACCCGTACCGGCGATACGCTCTGCGACATGCAGAAGCCGGTCATCCTGGAAAAGATGGAATTTCCCGAGCCCGTCATCGAGATCGCCATCGAGCCGAAGTCCAAGGCCGACCAGGAGAAGCTCGGCGTGGCCCTGCAGAAGCTGGCGGCCGAGGATCCCTCGTTCCGTGTCTCGACCGATCAGGAATCGGGCCAGACCATCCTCAAGGGCATGGGGGAGCTGCATCTCGACATCAAGGTCGACATCCTGCGCCGCACCTACAAGGTCGACGCCAATATCGGCGCGCCGCAGGTCGCCTACCGCGAGAAGCTGACGCAGCGCATCGAGCGCGACTACACCCACAAGAAGCAGACCGGCGGCACCGGCCAGTTCGCGCGCGTCAAGATCATCTTCGAGCCGAACGAGCCGGGGGCTGGCAACAGCTTCGAATCGAAGATCGTCGGCGGCGCGGTGCCGAAGGAATACGTGCCCGGGGTCGAGAAGGGCATCAACAGCGTGCTTGGCGCCGGCGTGCTGGCCGGCTTCCCGGTCGTCGACGTCAAGGCGACCCTGATCGACGGCGCCTTCCACGACGTCGACTCTTCGGTGCTGGCCTTCGAGATCGCCTCGCGGGCTGCATTCCGCGAGGCGCTGCAGCGGGGCGGGTCGGTCCTGCTCGAGCCGATCATGAAGGTCGAGGTGGTGACGCCGGAGGAATATACCGGCTCCGTCATCGGCGACCTCAACTCGCGTCGCGGCCAGATCCAGGGCCAGGACGTGCGCGGCAATGCGAACGTCATCAACGCCATGGTGCCGCTCGCCAATATGTTCGGCTACGTGAATCAGCTGCGATCCTTCAGCCAGGGCCGCGCCACGTTCACCATGCAGTTCGACCACTACGAGCAGGTCCCGGCGGGGGAAGCCGCTAAGGTCCAGGCCAAATACGCCTGAACCTGGACTGACGACCGACACCGAACGAGAGGTTTCAAGGAGCTTAGCATGGCTAAGGAAAAATTCTCCCGCAACAAGCCGCACTGCAACATCGGCACCATCGGCCACGTCGACCACGGCAAGACGTCGTTGACCGCGGCGATCACCAAGGTGCTGGCGGAGACGGGCGGCGCGACCTACACGGCCTACGACCAGATCGACAAGGCCCCCGAGGAGAAGGCCCGCGGCATCACCATCTCGACCGCGCATGTCGAATACGAGACGAAGAAGCGCCACTACGCGCATGTCGATTGCCCCGGCCACGCCGACTATGTGAAGAACATGATCACCGGCGCGGCCCAGATGGACGGCGCCATCCTGGTCGTCTCGGCCGCCGATGGCCCGATGCCGCAGACCCGCGAGCATATCCTGCTTGCGCGTCAGGTCGGCGTGCCGGCGCTCGTCGTCTTTCTCAACAAGGTCGACATGGTCGACGATGCGGAACTGCTCGAGCTCGTCGAGCTCGAGGTTCGCGAGCTTCTGTCGAAATACGATTTCCCCGGCGACGACATTCCGATCACCAAGGGCTCGGCCCTGTGCGCGCTCGAGAACAAGCAGCCGGAGATCGGCCACGACGCCGTTCTCAAGCTGATGGATACGGTCGACGACTACATCCCGCAGCCGGAGCGTCCGAAGGATCAGCCCTTCCTGATGCCGGTCGAAGACGTGTTCTCGATCTCCGGCCGCGGCACGGTCGTCACCGGCCGCATCGAGCGCGGCATCATCAAGGTCGGCGAGGAGATCGAGATCGTCGGCCTGCGTCCGACGGTCAAGACCACGGTGACCGGCGTCGAGATGTTCCGCAAGCTGCTCGATCAGGGCGAGGCGGGCGACAACGTCGGCTGCCTGCTGCGCGGCACCAAGCGCGAGGAGGTCGAGCGCGGCCAGATCCTGTGCAAGCCCGGCTCCGTCAAGCCCCACACCAAGTTCAAGGCCGAGGCCTATATCCTGACCAAGGACGAGGGTGGCCGGCACACGCCGTTCTTCACCAACTACCGCCCGCAGTTCTACTTCCGCACGACCGACGTCACCGGCATCGTGACCCTGCCCGAGGGCACCGAGATGGTGATGCCCGGCGACAACGTCACCATGACTGTCGCCCTCATCGTGCCGATCGCCATGGAGGAGAAGCTGCGCTTCGCCATCCGGGAAGGCGGGCGCACGGTAGGCGCCGGCGTCGTGGCTTCGATCATCGAGTAATTTTCAAGGTTGGGGGAGCGGGTTCTGCTCCCGCTCCACCCGATCAGAGGACAAATCGATGAACGGCCAAAATATCCGCATTCGCCTCAAGGCGTTCGATCACCGCGTGCTCGATGCGTCGACCAAGGAGATCGTGTCGACGGCGCGCCGTACCGGCGCGCAAGTCCGCGGCCCGATCCCCCTGCCGACGCGCATCGAGAAGTTCACGGTCAACCGGTCGCCTCACGTCGACAAGAAGTCGCGCGAGCAGTTCGAGATCCGGACGCACAAGCGCGTCCTCGATATCGTCGATCCCACGCCGCAGACGGTCGATGCACTGATGAAGCTCGATCTTGCGGCTGGCGTCGATGTCGAGATCAAGATCTGATCCTCCCCGGCGCATGCTGTAGCGAATAGCGAATTATGTTGAAGGAAATCTGACATGCGGTCAGGTGTCATCGCCCAGAAGGTCGGAATGACCCGTGTGTTCACGGAGGCGGGCGAGCATGTGCCGGTGACGGTGCTCAAGCTCGACGGTTGCCAGGTCGTGGCCCATCGCACGGCTGAGACCGACGGCTACAGCGCGCTGCAGCTCGGACTCGGCAAAGCGAAGGTCAAGAACGTGTCGAAGGCCGAGCGCGGCCGCTTCGCCGTGGCCAACGTCGAGCCGAAGCTGAAGGTCGCCGAGTTCCGGGTTCCCGCCGATCAGCTGATCCCGGTCGGGGCCGAGATCACGGCCGATCACTTCGTCACCGGCCAGTTCGTCGACGTCACCGGCACCTCGACCGGCAAGGGCTTCGCCGGTCCGATGAAGCGCTGGAACTTCGGTGGTCTGCGCGCCACCCACGGCGTCTCCGTCTCGCATCGCTCGCACGGCTCGACCGGCGGCCGGCAGGATCCGGGCAAGACGTTCAAGAACAAGAAGATGGCGGGCCACATGGGCGTCGATCGCGTGACCACGCTCAACCTCAAGGTCGTGCGCACCGATGTCGATCGCGGCCTCATCCTGGTGCAGGGCGCCGTGCCCGGCGTCGTCGGCGGGTACATCTACGTGCGCGACGCGGTCAAGAAGGCGCTGCCCAAGGATGTGCCGCTGCCGGGCAAGTTCCGGGTCGCCTCGGCCGAAGCCGCGCCTGCGGCGCATGTTGAAGGTTGAACGTCATGAAGATCGACATCACGTCGCTTGACGGCAAATCCGACGGCTCGATCGAGCTCGACGACGAGATCTTCGGGCTCGAGCCGCGCCAGGACCTGATCGCCCGGATGATCCGCTACCAGCTCGCCAAGCGGCGCGCCGGGACGCATGCGGTCAAGGGCCGGGCTGAGATCGCCCGGACCGGCAAGAAGCTCTACAAGCAGAAGGGCACGGGCTCGGCGCGGCACGGCTCGGGCCGGGTGCCGCAGTTCCGCGGCGGCGGCCGGGCGCACGGCCCGGTGGTACGCTCGCATGCCCATGACCTGCCCAAGAAGGTGCGGGCGCTGGCGCTGCGTCACGCGCTCTCGGCCAAGGCCGCCGACGGCGACATCATCGTGTGGAGCGAGGCGGCGCTGGCCGAGGGCAAGACCAAGATCCTGGTCGAGCGCTTCGCCGCGCTCGGGCTTTCCAACGCGCTGATCATCGATGGCGCGAAACCGCAGGCGAACTTCCGGCTTGCGGCTCGCAACATCCCGATGATCGACGTCCTGCCCGTGCAGGGCATCAACGTCTACGACATTCTCCGCCGCAGCAAGCTGGTCCTGACCAAGGCGGCGGTCGATGCGCTGGAGCAGCGATTCAAATGAGCCAGGATCCCCGTCATTACGACGTGATCGTCGCCCCGGTCATCACCGAGAAGGCGACCGCCGCGTCCGACTACAACAAGGTGGTGTTCCGGGTCGCCCGGACCGCGACCAAGCCGCAGATCAAGGCGGCGGTCGAGCAGCTCTTCGACGTCAAGGTCGAGGCAGTCAACACGCTGATCCGCAAGGGCAAGAGAAAGACGTTCCGGGGATTCCGGGGCCAGCAGTCGGACGTCAAGAAGGCGGTCGTCACCCTCGCCGAGGGTCACCGTATCGACGTCACGACCGGTGTTTGAGCGGGCGCAAGGATAGAGTGTCATGGCACTGAAGACATTCAAACCGGTGACGCCGAGCCTCAGGCAGCTCGTCATCGTCGACCGGAGCGAGCTCTACAAGGGCAAGCCGCTGAAGACGCTGACCGAGGGCGAGAGCTCGTCGGGCGGGCGCAACAACCATGGCCGCGTCACGGTGCGTTTCCGCGGCGGCGGTCACAAGCAGAGCTACCGGATCATCGACTTCAAGCGACGCAAGGCCGACCAGCCGGCCAAGGTCGAGCGGATCGAATATGATCCGAACCGCACCTCGTTCATCGCCCTGGTTCGCTACGCGGACGGCGAGGCGGCCTACATCATCGCGCCGCAGAAGCTCGGTGTCGGCGACGAGGTCGTCTCCGGCAACCAGGTCGACGTCAAGCCGGGCAATGCCATGCCGTTGGCCTCGATCCCGGTCGGCACCATTGTCCACAACATCGAGATGAAGATCGGCAAGGGTGGCGCCATCGCCCGCTCAGCCGGTACCTATGCGCAGATCGTCGGTCGCGACCAGGGTTATGTCTCGGTGCGCCTTAACTCGGGCGAGCAGCGGCTGCTCCATGGGCAGTGCTATGCCTCGGTCGGGGCGGTGTCGAACCCCGACCACATGAACATCAGCTACGGCAAGGCGGGCCGTCGCCGCTGGCTCGGCCGGCGTCCGCACAATCGCGGCGTCACCATGAACCCGATCGACCATCCGCACGGCGGCGGCGAGGGCCGCACCTCGGGCGGCCGGCATCCGGTCACGCCTTGGGGCAAGCCGACCAAGGGCAAGAAGACCCGCACCAACAAGTCGACGACGAAATTCATCGTCGCCTCGCGCCACGCCCGCAAGAAGAAGGGTTGATCCCGTGTCACGTTCGATCTGGAAGGGCCCCTTCGTTGACGGCTATCTGCTCAAGAAGGCCGACACCGTGCGCGGCGGCGGGCGCTCGGAGGTCATCAAGATCTGGAGCCGCCGCTCGACCATCCTGCCGCAGTTCGTCGGCCTGACGTTCGGCGTGCATAACGGGCACAAGCATATCCCGGTCACCGTGACCGAGGACATGATCGGCCACAAGTTCGGCGAGTTCTCGCCGACCCGCACCTTCCACGGCCACGCGGCCGACAAGAAGTCGAAGAGGGGCTGAGCCATGGGCAAGGAAAGCCTGCCGCGGCAACTGGCCGACAACGAGGCCAAATGCGTGGCCCGCATGCTGCGGGTCAGCCCGCAGAAGCTGAACCTTCTGGCGCAGCTGATCCGCGGCAAGAAGGTCGACACGGCGCTGGCCGATCTCGAATTCTCGCGCAAGCGGATCGCGGTCGAGGTCAGGAAGGCGCTGCAGAGCGCCATTGCCAATGCCGAGAACAACCACGCCCTCGACATCGACGATCTCGTCGTTGCCGAAGCCTATGTGGGCAAGGCGATGGTCATGAAGCGGTTCAGCCCGCGAGCGCGCGGCCGCTCCGGACGGATTGAGAAGCCATTCTCGAATCTGACGATCGTCGTTCGTGAAGTCGAAGCGCGGGCCTGAGGAACATCACGATGGGTCAGAAGGTCAATCCGATCGGGCTCAGGCTCGGCATCAACCGCACCTGGGATTCTCGCTGGTTCGCCAACAAGGTCGAATACGGCAAGCTGCTGCACGAGGACATGAAGATCCGCGAGGTTCTCATGGGCACGCTGAAGCAGGCGGCCGTGTCGAAGATCGTCATCGAGCGGCCGCACCGGAAGTGCCGGGTCACGATCCACTCGGCGCGTCCGGGTGTCGTCATCGGCAAGAAGGGCGCCGATATCGACAAGCTGCGCAAGATGGTGGCAAGGCTGACCGAGTCCGAGGTCGTCATCAACATCGTCGAGGTGCGCAAGCCCGAGATCGACGCGACCCTCGTCGCCGATTCGATCGCTCAGCAGCTCGAGCGCCGCGTCGCCTTCCGCCGGGCCATGAAGCGCGCCGTTCAGTCGGCCATGCGGCTCGGCGCCGAGGGTATCCGCATCAACTGCTCGGGCCGTCTCGGGGGCGCTGAGATCGCGCGGCAGGAGTGGTACCGCGAGGGCCGGGTGCCGCTCCACACGCTGCGCGCCGACGTCGACTACGGCGTCGCGACCGCCAACACGGCCTATGGCACCTGTGGCATCAAGGTATGGATCTTCAAGGGCGAGATCCTCGAGCATGATCCCATGGCGCAGGACCGCAAGGCGACCGAGCAGGATCACTCGCCCGGGGGCGACCGCCGCCGGCGCGACGATGACCGGGGCGGCCGGGATCGCGACCGCGACCGCCGGCGCGAACGGGCCTGAGCGGGCCGATTTGAGATAAGTCAGGACGTAAGTCATGTTGCAACCAAAGCGCACCCGCTTCCGCAAGGCGTTCAAGGGGCGTATCCACGGCGAGGCCAAGGGCGGCTTCGAGCTCAACTTCGGCCAGTTCGGCCTGAAGGCGCTCGAGCCCGAGCGCGTCACGGCGCGGCAGATCGAGGCGGCCCGCCGCGCTCTCACGCGTCACATGAAGCGCGCCGGCCGCGTCTGGATCCGCATCTTCCCCGATGTGCCGGTGTCGAAGAAGCCGACCGAGGTGCGCATGGGCAAGGGTAAAGGCGCGCCCGAGTTCTGGGCGGCGCGCGTCCATCCCGGCCGCATCATGTTCGAGCTCGACGGCGTCCCCCCGGATGTGGCCCGCCAGGCGCTGGCGCTCGCCGCCGCCAAGCTGCCGATCAAGACGCGCTTCGTGCAGCGCATCGCCGAGTGAGGACGGACGAGACATGAAGACCAAGCAGCGCCTGTCCGACCTCTGGGTCATGACCGACGATCAGCTTTCCGAGGAGATCCTCAAGCTGAAGAAGGAACAGTTCAACCTGCGTTTCCGACGCGCCACGGGCCAGCTCGAAGATACATCGATGGTGCGCGTCGTGCGCCGGGATATCGCTCGGGCCAAGACGCTCGCGGCGATGAAGCGCGCGCAAGCGAACGGGTGAGGGCGACATGCCGAAGCGAATTCTCCAGGGTGTCGTGGTCAGCGACAAGCAGGACAAGACGGTGGTGGTGAAGGTGGAGCGCCGCTTCACCCATCCGCTGCTCAAGAAGACCGTGCGCCGCACGAAGAATTACCACGCGCACGACGAGGCCAAGGCCTTCAAGGTCGGCGACATCGTGTCGATCGAGGAGACGCGGCCGATCTCCAAGCTGAAGCGCTGGACGGTGCTGGCGGCCGAGCGTCCGGCGTGACGGCGCTGAGCTGATTTATTTGAGTGCCGACGTCTCGAGTGCGGTACGAACAAGGCGAAGACCATGATTCAGATGCAGACCAATCTCGATGTCGCCGACAACTCGGGTGCGCGCCGGGTGATGTGCATCAAGGTGCTGGGCGGCTCGAAGCGCAAATATGCCGGCGTCGGCGACATCATCGTGGTGTCGATCAAGGAGGCGATCCCGCGCGGCCGCGTCAAGAAGGGCGACGTGATGAAGGCCGTGGTGGTGCGCACCGCGAAGGACATCAAGCGGGCCGACGGTTCGGTGATCCGTTTCGACACCAATGCGGCGGTGCTGGTCAACAATCAGTCCGAGCCGGTGGGCACCCGCATCTTCGGGCCGGTGCCGCGCGAATTGCGGGCCAAGAACCACATGAAGATCATCTCGCTCGCCCCGGAGGTGCTGTGATGGCGGCCAAGATCAAGAAGGGCGACAAGGTCATCGTGCTCTCCGGCCGCGACAAGGGTCGCGACGGCGAGGTCGTGATGGTGATGCCCAAGGAGAACCGCGCGGTGGTGCGCGGCGTCAACATGGTCAAGCGTCATCAGGCGCAAAGCGCGCGCGCCGAGGGCGGCATCATTTCCAAGGAAGCGCCGATCCACCTCTCCAATCTGGCGGTGGCGGATCCGAAGACCGGCAAGCCGACGCGCGTCGGGTTCAAGGTGCTCGAGGATGGCCGCAAGGTTCGCTTCGCCAAGAGTTCGGGAGATTTGATCGATGGCTGAGGCTCAGGCCGCAAAGGGCGGCAAGGAGGCCGCCAAGGGCAAGGCGTCCGCCGCGGACAAGAAGGGCAAGGACGCCCGTCAGAAGGGATCGGAGGTCAACAATTCGGCTTCGCCCGACGTGCCGCGCGATTACGTGCCGCGCCTGAAGGCACTCTATTTCTCGACGATCCGGCCGAAGCTGATCGAGGAGTTCAGCTATCCGAACGACCTCGCGGTGCCGCGCATCGAGAAGATCGTGCTCAACATGGGCGTCGGCGATGCCGTCAACGATACGAAGAAGGTCACCTCCGCGGCCGCCGATCTGTCGTTGATCGCCGGGCAGAAGCCGGTTATCACCCGGGCCAGGCATGCGATCGCGACGTTCAAGGTGCGCGAGAACATGCCGATCGGCGCAAAGGTGACCCTGCGCTCCACCCGCATGTACGAGTTCCTCGATCGTCTGGTGACGATCGCGTTGCCGCGCGTCCGGGACTTTCGGGGACTCAATCCCAAGTCCTTCGACGGGCGGGGGAACTACGCGCTCGGCATCAAGGAGCATCTGATCTTCCCGGAGATCGACTACGACAAGGCGGAGTCGATGCTCGGGATGGACATCATCGTCTGCACGACGGCGAAGACGGACGAGGAGGCGCGTGCCCTCCTCAAGGCATTCAATTTCCCGTTCCGGCAGTGAGGCCAGAGGGCTTCAGACGCGGAAAGGCGAGGATCAGGTAGATGGCGAAGAAGAGCGCGGTTGAGAAGAACAAGCATCGCGAGGTGCTGGTGAAGCAATATGCGGCGAGGCGGGCGCGCCTCAAGGCCGTGGCCGGCGACGCTGCTCTGCCCATGGAAGAGCGGTTCGAGGCGCGCCTCAAGCTGAACGAGTTGCCGCGCAATTCGGCCGCCGGTCGGCTGCGCAACCGCTGCGAGGTCTCCGGCCGCGCGCGCGCCGTCTATCGCAAGATGAAGATGTCGCGCATCGCGCTCCGCGAGCTCGGGTCCAAGGGCCTGGTCCCGGGTCTCGTCAAGTCGAGCTGGTAGGAGGGCCCCCATGTCCGTCAACGATCCGTTGGGCGATATGCTGACCCGCATCCGCAACGCCCAGATGCGCCGCAAGGGCAAGGTGTCGACGCCCGGTTCGCGGCTGCGCGCCAATGTGCTCGACGTGCTGGAGCAGGAAGGCTATATCCGCGGCTACAGTTCGACCGACCATGGCAATGGCCGGACGGAATTCGACATCGAGCTCAAATATTTCGATGGCCAGCCGGTCATCAGGCAGATCGAGCGGGTGTCGAAGCCGGGTCGTCGCGTCTATTCGGCCGTCGACGCCATGCCGCGTGTCGCCAATGGTCTCGGCATCACCATCATCTCGACGCCCAAGGGCGTCATGGCCGATCACGCCGCCCGCGAGCAGAACGTCGGTGGCGAGGTGCTGTGCAAGGTCTTCTGACCGCGGCCGCAACGAGGACCTGATCATGTCACGCATCGGTAAGAAGCCGGTGGTCATCCCGGCGGGCGTCACGGCCCGGGTGGAAGGCCATAAAGTCACCGTCAAAGGCGCGAAGGGGGAGCTCGACTTCACCGTGCCCGACGACGTCACGATTGCAATCAAGGACGGTGGCATCGAGGTGGCGCCGCGCTCGGACGAAAAGCGCGCGCAAGCCATGTGGGGCATGTCGCGCTCGATGATCGCCAATCTGGTGACGGGCGTCTCGAAGGGTTTCGAAAAGCGGCTCGAGATCAACGGCGTCGGCTACAAGGCGGCGGTGGCGGGCAAGAAGCTGCAGCTCTCGCTGGGCTATAGCCATGACATTGATTTCCCGATCCCCGAGGGCATCGCCATTACGGCGCCGAGGCCGACCGAGCTCGTTGTCGCCGGCATCGACAAGCGCGCCGTCGGCCAGACGGCGGCCGAGATCCGCGGCTTCCGCCCGCCCGAGCCCTACAAGGGTAAGGGCGTGAAATATGCCGGTGAATTCATCTTCCGCAAGGAAGGCAAGAAGAAGTAACGGGGGCTCGGATGAGCAAGCACAATCAGACGGAGCGCCGCCGCCGGCGCGTGCGTCTCGACCTGCGGTCGAAGGCGGGCGAGCGTCCGCGCCTTTCGGTGTTCCGGTCCTCGAAGCAGATCTATGCACAGATCATCGACGACCAGAAGGGCGTGACGGTCGCGGCCGCCTCCTCGCTCGAGAAGGAAAGCCGCGAGGCGCTGAAGAACGGGGCGACGGTCGACGCGGCCAAGCGGATCGGCGAGATCATTGCCCGCCGTGCGGTCGAGGCCGGCATCAGCGAAGTCGTGTTCGACCGCGGCGGCTATATGTATCACGGGCGTGTCAAGGCCTTGGCCGAAGGCGCGCGCGAAGGTGGGTTGAAATTCTGAGCCCGGCGATGCCTGGCTCCCGGTTTGGATCCTGAAGCGAGCGGACACGTCCCTGCGGCGGCCGCGCAAGTCAAGGTTTGGTGATGGCACGTGAACGTGAGCGCGATCGCGAGGATCGCGACAATGAATTCGTGGACAAGCTCGTCCACATCAACCGTGTGGCCAAGGTGGTCAAGGGTGGGCGACGGTTCGGCTTCGCCGCGCTCGTCGTCGTCGGCGACCAGAAGGGCCGCGTCGGCTTCGGCCACGGCAAGGCCCGCGAGGTTCCGGAGGCCATCCGCAAGGCGACCGATGCCGCCAAGCGCGGGCTGATCCGGGTGCCGCTGCGCGAAGGCCGCACGCTGCATCACGACGTCCACGGCCGCCATGGGGCAGGGCGCGTGATCCTGCGCTCGGCGCCGGCCGGCACGGGCATCATCGCCGGCGGCCCGATGCGCGCCGTCTTCGAGACACTCGGGGTGCATGACGTCGTCGCCAAGAGCCAGGGCTCCTCGAACCCTTACAACATGGTGCGCGCCACCTTCGACGCGCTGACCCACGAGGATTCACCGCGGCTCGTCGCCGCCCGCCGCAACATCAAGGTCTCCACGTTGCAGTCGCGCCGCCAGGGCGTGGATGCCGACGCGGTCGACGCGTGACGGGAGCCGGATCCATGGCCAGCAAGCCCAAGACCTTCGTGGTCGAACAGACCCGCAGCCCGATCGGCCGCCCGGCGGTCCAGCGCCAGACGCTGATCGGCCTCGGCCTCAACAAGATCGGCCGTCGTGCGACCCTCTCCGATACGCCCTCCGCTCGCGGAATGGTGGCGAGGGTCGCGCATCTGACCCGCATCGTCGACGTCGATTGAGGAGCCGACCGATGAAGCTCAACGACATCAAGGACAATGACGGCGCCCGCAAGGCCCGCATGCGCATCGGCCGCGGCATCGGCTCCGGCAAAGGCAAGACCGGCGGCCGTGGCGTCAAGGGCCAAAAGGCCCGCACTGGCGTGCGCATCAAGGGGTTCGAGGGCGGCCAGATGCCGCTGCATCGGCGCCTGCCGAAGCGCGGCTTCCGCAACCTCTTCGGCCTCGACTACAACGAGATGAATATCGGCCGGATCCAGGGCTTCGTCGAGGCCGGCAGGATCGAGGCGCCGGGCACCGTCTCGATCGAGACGCTTGTCGAGGCCGGCCTGGTATCGAAGCCGCGCGACGGGCTGAAGCTGCTCGGCATGGGCGAGATCACGAGCGCCTTGACCTTCGAGGTGGCGGCGGCGTCGAAGTCGGCTGTCGCGGCGGTCGAGAAGGCCGGAGGGTCGGTGACCATCGTGACGCCGCCGCCGAGGCGGGCTGCCGCGGCGCCCGCACAGGCCTGAGCGCCTGCGGCGTCCTGCCTCGGGTTCGAGGCGGGCACTTGCCATTTTCATCCTCGCCCTCGAAATTCGGTCTACGGGTTTCGGGGGCGATGTCTTATTGACGACAAGGTCCGCAAGGATCAGACCATCCTCGGCCGGCGGAGCGCGGCGACTACCACGCCCTCGCGCCCGGTTCGAGATCGACAAGCCGCAACTCGCGTTGCGCCCTCGGGAGCGTGTCAATGGCGTCGGCAGCGGAACAGCTGGCAGCGAATATCAATTTCGCCGCGATCGGCAAGGCCGAGGAACTGAAGAA
Source organism: Lichenihabitans sp. (assembly GCA_965277635.1). GTDB lineage: Bacteria > Pseudomonadota > Alphaproteobacteria > Rhizobiales > Beijerinckiaceae > Lichenihabitans. Next base: position 5,123,531 of record CBDIDE010000002.1, on the reverse strand, counting down.
GCGGATCTGGTTCACGCTGGCGGCGCTCGTCATCTACCGGCTTGGCACCTACATTCCCCTGCCCGGCATCGATCCGGCGGCCTTCGAGGCGACCTTCACGGGCCATAAGCAGGGCGTGCTCGAGCTCTTCAACATGTTCTCGGGCGGCGCCGTGCAGCGCATGGCGATCTTCGCGCTCAATATCATGCCCTATATCTCGGCCTCGATCATCATCCAGCTGATGACCTCGGTCGTGCCGTCGCTGGAAGCCCTGAAGAAGGAGGGCGAGGCCGGCCGCAAGGTCATCAACCAGTACACCCGCTACCTGACGGTCCTGCTCGCGGCGTTCCAGGCTTACGGCATCTCCATCGGACTCGAGAGCCAGCAGGGGGTGGTGACCGATCCGGGGATCTTCTTCCGCATCTCGACCGTGCTGACGCTGATGGGCGGGACCATGTTCCTGATGTGGCTCGGCGAGCAGATCACCTCGCGCGGCATCGGCAACGGCTCGTCGCTGATCATCTTCGCCGGCATCATCGCCGCGTTCCCGGCCGCCATCGCCAATACGCTCGAACTCGGCCGCCAGGGTGCGATCTCGACCGGGCTGATCCTCGTCGTCGTGGTCATGGCGATTTTCGTCATCGCGTTCATCGTGTTCATGGAGCGAGCGCAGCGGCGCGTGCTGATCACCTATCCCAAACGCCAGGTTGGCAACCGCATGTTCGAGGGGCAGACCTCGTTCCTGCCGCTCAAGCTCAACACCTCTGGCGTCATCCCGCCGATCTTCGCCTCGTCGCTGCTGCTGCTGCCGACGACGGTCGCTAATTTCGCCAGCCTGAACGGCGGCGGGGGGTGGCTGTCGACGATCGCGAGCCTGCTCGGCCACGGCCGGCCGCTCTATATCCTGCTTTATATCTTCATGATCGTCTTCTTCACCTTCTTCTACACCGCGGTGGTGTTCAACCCGGTGGAGACGGCCGACAACCTGCGCAAGCACGGCGGCTTCGTACCGGGCATCCGGCCGGGCGAGAAGACCGCGCAATTCATCGACACGATCCTGACCCGCATCACCGTGCTCGGCGCCGCCTATCTGGCCATCATCTGCCTCTTGCCGGAGCTGCTGATCTCCTATGCGGCGCTGCCCTTCTATTTCGGCGGGACGTCGCTTCTGATCGTCGTCAGCGTGACCATGGATACGGTTGCGCAAATCCACGGCCACCTTCAGGCTCACCAATATGAAAGCCTGATCAAGAAATCGCGGCTGAAGGGGAGGAAGCGATGAGGATTGTGTTTCTGGGGCCGCCCGGCGCCGGCAAGGGCACCCAGGCCGCGCGCCTTATGAGCAACCACGGTATTCCGCAGCTCTCGACCGGGGACATGTTGCGCGCGGCCGTCAAGGCCGGGACGCCCGTCGGTCTCAAGGCCAAGGCGCTGATGGACGAGGGCGCGTTGGTCTCGGACGCCATCGTGGTCGGCATCGTGGCCGAGCGCATCGGCGATCCCGATGCCAGGTCCGGCTTCATCCTTGACGGCTTCCCGCGCACCGTCGCCCAAGCCGAGGCGCTCGATGCCGCGCTCGAGCGAAAACGGATGTCGCTCGACAGCGTGATCGAGCTCGAAGTGGACCAGGCTGCCCTGCTGACCCGCATCGAGAAGCGCGTCGCCGAGACGCTTGCGGCCGGCGGCACCGTCCGCCTCGATGACACGCCGGACGTGCTTCGGCGGCGCCTCGACGCCTACCGTGAGCAGACGGCGCCCGTCGCGGCCTATTACGAGCAGTCCGGCCGGCTGACCAAGATCGACGGCATGCAGCCCGTCGATGTCGTGTCCGGGCGGATCGACCGGGTCCTCGGGGTCGGGGCGATGGCCGCGGGCCGGTGAAACAAAAGATTGACGATCGGGCCCGAAGGCTCTATGGCCACCCGATCAATCCTTACGTGTTCGTTGCCGGGTGCCCTCTGTCGAGGACCCGGCTTCGGCTGTTTGCAGAGAATCCGTCATTAGGCGTCGGTTGCGGCCCTGCGGTAGGCCGGCGCATGGAGACCTGAACGTGGCCCGTATCGCTGGCGTCAACATCCCGACCAACAAGCGCGTCGTCATCGCGCTGCAATACATCCACGGCATCGGCGCCAGGAAGGCCGAGGAGATCTGCGAGAAGGTCAGCATTCCGGCGGAGCGTCGCGTCGCGCAGCTCTCCGATTCCGAGGTGCTGCAGATTCGCGAGACGATCGACCGCGACTACATGGTCGAAGGCGACCTGCGCCGCGAAACCTCGATCAACATCAAGCGTCTGATGGACCTCGGCTGCTATCGCGGCCTGCGCCATCGCCGTCAACTGCCGGTGCGCGGTCAGCGCACGCATACCAACGCTCGCACCCGCAAGGGCAAGGCCAAGCCGATCGCCGGCAAGAAGAAGTAATCCGTCCCATTCATCCCGAGCGCCTGGAATTACGGGCGCGTCTGAAGGACCAGCATTATGGCCAAGGAAGCGACGCGCGTTAAGCGCCGCGAACGCAAGAACATCGCCTCGGGCATCGCCCATGTGAATTCGACGTTCAACAATACGATGATCACCATCACCGACGCGCAGGGGAACACGATCTCCTGGTCGTCGGCCGGTACGATGGGCTTCAAGGGGTCGCGCAAGTCGACACCCTATGCGGCGCAGATGGCGGCCGAGGACGCGTCGCGGAAGGCTGCCGAGCACGGCATGCGCCTGCTCGAAGTCGAAGTGTCGGGGCCCGGCTCGGGTCGCGAATCGGCTCTTCGCGCGATCCAGGCGGCGGGCTTCACGGTGACGTCGATCCGCGACGTGACGCCGATCCCGCACAACGGCTGCCGCCCGCGCAAGCGTCGCCGCGTCTGAGATTTCGTGCCGCGCTCCCCTCGTGAGCGCGGTTTTTCCTCGCCGCGGCGGGCCGCATCCGGCGGTCCGGAACTGACAGGACAAGTCTCGTGATTTCCAAGAATTGGCAGGACCTGATCAAGCCCAACAAGCTCGAGGTCCAACTCGGTGAAGACCCGAAGCGCATGGCCACCGTGGTGGCCGAGCCGCTCGAGCGCGGCTTCGGCCTGACCATGGGCAATGCGCTGCGTCGCATCCTCCTGTCGTCGCTTCAGGGGGCGGCGGTCACCTCGATCCATATCGACGGGGTGCTGCACGAGTTCTCCTCGATCCCCGGCGTGCGCGAGGATGTGACCGACATCGTGCTCAACGTGAAGGACATTTCGCTCAAGATGCAGGGCGAGACGTCGAAGCGCATGGTGCTGAAGAAGCAGGGGCCGGGCCCCGTGACGGCGGGCGACATCGGCACCGTCAACGACATCCAGGTGCTCAACCCCGAGCTCGTGCTCTGCACGCTCGACGAGGGCGCCGAGATCCGCATGGAGTTCACGGTCTCGACCGGCAAGGGTTACGTGCCGGCGGATCGCAATCGATCCGAGGACGCGCCGATCGGCCTGATCCCGATCGACAGCCTCTATTCGCCGGTCAAGAAGGTCTCCTACCGGGTCGAGAATACCCGCGCCGGACAGATCCTCGACTACGACAAGCTCACGATGCAGGTCGAGACCAACGGCGGCATCAGCCCCGAGGACGCGGTCGCCTATGCGGCGCGCATCCTGCAGGACCAGCTCAACGTCTTCGTCAATTTCGAGGAGCCGCGCCGCGAGGAGGTCTCCGCCGCCATTCCGGAGCTCGCCTTCAATCCGGCGCTGCTCAAGAAGGTCGACGAGCTCGAGCTCAGCGTCCGCTCGGCCAACTGCCTGAAGAACGACAATATCGTCTATATCGGCGACCTCATCCAGAAGTCGGAAGCCGAGATGCTGCGCACGCCGAACTTCGGCCGCAAGTCGCTGAACGAGATCAAGGAGGTGTTGGCGCAGATGGGCCTGCATCTCGGCATGGAGATCTCTGGCTGGCCGCCGGAGAATATCGACGAGCTGGCGAAGCGCTTCGAGGAACATTATTGAGTGTAACTTCCTCCCGCGAGCCGGAGAGGGTAGTCTCCGCGAGGAGGCCGGGTGAGGGGAGACGCGGTGCCCTCATCCGCCGCGGCGCAGCCAAGTTTACGCTGGCTGCATAAACTAGCCAGCGGGCGCCACCTTCTCCCATTGATGGGAGAAGGAAGAATGGAGCGGCCGTACCTTGGCACGGCGGCCGCATAAGAACGGAGATCAGCCATGTATCACGGTCGCGCCAAGCGCCGTTTCAATCGGACGGCCGAGCACCGCAAGGCCATGTTCTCGAACATGTGCGCGGCGCTGATCCAGCACGAGCAGATCGTCACGACCCTGCCCAAGGCCAAGGATCTGCGACCGGTGGTCGAGAAGCTCGTGACGCTCGGCAAGCGCGGCGACCTGCACGCCCGGCGACAGGCGCTGAGCCAGCTTCGCCAGATCGAGCTCGTGCGCAAGCTTTTCGCCGTCATCGGCCCGCGCTACAAGGAGCGCCAAGGCGGCTATACGCGCGTGCTCAAGGCGGGCTTTCGCTTCGGCGATAACGCACCGATGGCGGTGATCGAATTCGTCGACCGCGACGTCGAGGCCAAGGGCCGGCCGCTCGCCGAACAGGCCGAAGCGGCCTGACGCCTATGGGTCGCGGCCCGCGGTGTGCCGTGCCATGACGACCGAGGGGCCGGGGCGCAAGCCCGCCGGGCCCCTTTTGCTTGCGGCCCGCCGAACATCGTGTCGAGAGGTGACCATGCCGTTCCTGCGCTCCGCTCTTCAGGCGCTGCTTGTCGTTGTCGCGATCGCGGCTGGCGCGTCGACGTCGTTCGGGGACGAGCGGCAGGTGCCGCAGAGCCGCGCGGACCTGCTGCTGTCCTTCGCCCCGGTCGTCAAGCGGGCGCAGCCCGCGGTCGTCAACGTCTATGCGTCGCGCACCGACACGCGGCCGCGCAATCCGCTGTTCGACGATCCGATCTTCCGGCGGTTCTTCGGCGACGGTCCGTCGCCGCGCGCCGGCGGCCCCACGGCGCAATCGCTGGGGTCGGGGGTGATCGTCGACCCGTCCGGCCTCGTCGTCACCAACGTCCATGTCGTCGAGGGAATGACCGACGTCCGGGTGGCGCTCTCCGACAAGCGGGAATTCGACGCCTCGATCCTGCTGGCGGACAAGCGGACCGATCTCGCGGTTCTCAAGCTCAAGGGCGCCGCCGACCTCCCGGTGATGGACCTCGGCGATTCCGACGCGATCGAGGTCGGCGACGTCGTGCTGGCGCTGGGCGACCCGTTCGGCGTCGGCCAGACCGTGACCCAGGGGATCATCTCGGGCCTTGCCCGCACGCAGATCGGCTCGTCGGGGTACCAGTTCTTCATACAGACCGACGCCGCCATCAATCCGGGCAATTCCGGCGGCGCCCTCGTCGACATGAACGCTCGGTTGATCGGCATCAACTCGGCCATCTATTCACAGTCAGGCGGCAATATCGGCATCGGCTTCGCGATTCCCGTCAACATGGTGAAGAGCGTGGTGGCGGCGGCGCGGGCCGGCGAGACGCGCGTGCGCCGTCCCTGGCTCGGGGCCTCGCTTCAACCGGTCACGCGCGATATCGCCGAGGGGCTCGGGCTCGACCGCCCGGGCGGGGCGCTCGTCGCGGACGTTCTCGACAGCGGGCCGGCCTTGGCTGCCGGCATCAAGCGGGGTGACGTCATCACCGCGGTCGAGGGTCAGGCGGTCGACGATCCGGAGGCCTTCGGCTACCGGCTTGCCACCAAGCCGCTCGGCGGCGCCACGACGCTGACCGTGCGCCGCGACGGCCACGATCTACAACTGCCGCTCAAGCTCATGGCCGCGCCCGAGATCCCGCCGCGCGATCCGGTGACGCTCAAGGGCAATTCGCCATTTGCGGGCGCGACGATCGTCAACAATTCGCCCGCCGTCGCCGACGATTTCTCCTTGAGCGGCACGCGCGAGGGCGTCGTCGTGACGGAGGTCGAGGACGGTTCGGCGGCGGCTGATTACGGCGTGCAGAAGGGCGACGTGCTGTTGCAGGTCAACGGGGCCAAGATCGCCTCGACCAAGGCTCTCGAGCGCGTGGTTGCCGCCAGGACCGACTACTGGCGCGTCACGATCGAGCGCGCCGGGCAGATGATCACGTCGGACATCGGCGGCTAGATCCATTCGGACCGAGCTTTGCCCGGTCATTGCGAGGAGCGTAGCGACGTGGCAATCCAGCAGCTCTGTCGCAAGGTCCGGATCGCCACGCTCCGCTCGCGATGACGGTGTAGGATGAGCTATGCTGCGGAGTGGATCTCACGGAATCTGAGCATTCTGGAGTGGCGGCATGACGGATCTGTTCTCTCATGCCGGTCTTGACAGGGCGGTCGACCGTCCGCTCGCCGACCGCTTGCGGCCCGAGCGCCTCGAGGACGTGGCGGGGCAGGGGCATCTGATCGGACCCGAGGGTGCGTTAACCCGGCTCCTGAGCGGCGGCGCGCCGGGCTCGCTGGTCTTCTGGGGACCGCCCGGCACCGGCAAGACCACGGTGGCGCGGCTGCTGGCCGGGCAGACGAACCTCGAGTTCGTGCAGATGTCGGCCATCTTCACCGGCGTCGCCGATCTGAAGCGAATCTTCGAGGAGGCGCGCGGCCGGCGCCTGGTCGGCCGGGGTACGCTGCTCTTCGTCGACGAGATCCACCGCTTCAACCGCGCCCAGCAGGACGGCTTCCTGCCGGTGATGGAAGACGGCACGATCGTGCTGGTCGGGGCCACGACCGAGAACCCGTCCTTCGAGCTCAATGGCGCGCTGCTGTCGCGCGCCCGTGTGCTGGTGTTCAGGCCGCTCGACGCGGAGGCCCTGGCGGCACTGCTCGACCGCGCAGAGGGGGCGGAGGGCAAGGCCCTGCCGCTCACGCCCGAGGCGCGGCGCATGCTGGTCGAAATGGCGGATGGCGATGGTCGCGGGCTCCTCAACCTCGCCGAGGACGTCTGGCGCGCCGCGCACGACGACGAGGTGCTCGACGAGGCGAAGCTCATCGAGACCGTGCAGCGCCGGGCGCCGCTCTACGACAAGGCGCAAGACGGCCACTACAACCTCATCTCGGCACTGCACAAGACGGTGCGCGGCTCCGATCCCGATGCGGCGCTCTACTATCTGGCACGCATGCTCGACGCGGGCGAGGATCCGCTATTCCTGGCGCGCCGGCTGGTCCGCATGGCGTCCGAGGATATCGGCTTGGCCGATCCGCAGGCGCTGGTCGTCGCCACCGCCGCCAAGGACGCCTACGATTTCCTCGGCAGCCCGGAGGGCGAGCTGGCCCTGGCGGAATGCGTCATCTATCTCGCCACCGCGCCGAAATCCAACGCGGCCTACACCGCGTTCAAGGCCGCCACTGCGCTCGCGAAGAAACATGGGTCGCTGGTGCCGCCGAAGACCATCCTCAACGCGCCGACCAAGGTGATGAAGCGCGAACACTACGGCCGCGGCTATCTCTACGATCACGACCAGCCGGACGCCTTCTCGGGCCAGGACTATTGGCCGGAGGCGATCGGCCGCCAGCAGGTCTATGCGCCGACGCAGCGCGGCTTCGAGCAGAAGATCGGGGAGCGGCTGGCGACCTGGGAGCGCTTGCGGCGCGAGCGTTCCAAGGATTGATCGGAGCGATCATGCTGTCCGGTCGCGGCCCGGGACGGGCGCAAGGGTCGGACCGATGAATCACGCTGCGCGAAGGTCAGCCCTTGGCGCCGGTGCCGCCCTTCCCCTTTTCGACGCCCTTCCCCTTCGCGAACGGTGAAACCGGGGTTTCCTTCGGCTTCACCTGCTTGGGCTTCTTCTTTTCCTTGTTGCTGCGTTGGCCGTTCTTAGACATGACGGGGTCCCTCCGAGCGTAGGCTCACGGTGCGTGGTCCGGATATCACGGCGCTTTGTGAAGCGATGGCAAGGAAATTCCCGTCCGGTTCGCGTTCGCCGCCGCTTCTTCCAGCTTTCGCGCTTCCTCGACCATCATCATCCACCGTTCGTCTCGTGCGAGCGAGAGTCCGCAATGATCAAGGGCGGGGTTTCCGGCCGGGCGTCGAACGGGCTCAGCTGATGCTCGGTGACCACGCGCCGGCAGGCTTCGGCCTTGCTCTTGATCCTATATTGAAAAAATGCCCCCAAGGGTGGCAACTGAGCTTCGACGATGAACGGATTCCATTTCGAAAAGAACTCGCCCTGGTGAAAGTTGAGAGATACCGCATCTCCGACCTCGTAAAGATGAGCTGCCACAACGGTTCTCCCGGTCGACGGTGCGTCCGAACCGGGCTCGCTCGGTTCGGATTCTGTTGTGTGATGGGCGATCCTACGGGCTTTCTCAGAAATCCATGCCGCCAGTCTGAATCGGGCTTGCCCGGTTCAGACCACTTTGGACAGTGGGCGGCTTTATGGATGTCCGATCAGAAGTCCATGCCGCCCATGCCACCCATGCCACCACCCCCGCCGCCGCCCATCGGCATGGCTGCCTTGTCCTTGGGAGCGTCCGCGATCATGCTCTCGGTCATGATCAGCAGGCCGGCGACGGAGGCCGCATTCTGCAGCGCGGTGCGCACGACCTTGGCCGGATCGACGATGCCGGCCTTGATCATGTCGACATACTGCTCGGTCTGGGCGTTGTAGCCGTAGGTTTCGCTCGAGTTCTCGGTGACCTTGCCGACCACGATCGAGCCTTCCACGCCGGCATTGTCGGCGATCTGGCGGATCGGCGATTCGAGCGCCTTCAGCACGATATTGATGCCGGCCTGGACGTCGGGCACATCGCTCTTGAGCTTCGACACGGCGACCTTGGCCCGCAGCAGCGCGATGCCGCCGCCCGCCACGATGCCCTCCTCGACCGCCGCGCGGGTGGCGTTGAGAGCGTCGTCGACGCGGTCCTTCTTCTCCTTGACCTCGACCTCGGTCGAGCCGCCGACGCGGATCACCGCGACGCCGCCCGCGAGCTTGGCCAGGCGCTCCTGCAGCTTCTCACGATCGTAGTCCGAGGTCGTCTCCTCGATCTGCGCCTTGATCTGGGCGATGCGGGCGTCGATCTGCGACTTCTCGCCGGCGCCGTCGATGATCGTGGTGTTCTCCTTGTCGATGCGCACCCGCTTGGCGCGGCCGAGCATCTGCAAGGTCACCGACTCGAGCTTGATGCCGAGCTCTTCGGAGATCATCTGGCCCTGGGTCAGGACGGCGATGTCTTCGAGCATGGCCTTGCGGCGATCGCCAAAGCCCGGTGCCTTGACGGCCGCGACCTTGAGGCCGCCGCGCAGCTTGTTGACGACGAGCGTGGCGAGCGCCTCGCCTTCGATGTCCTCGGCCACGATCAGCAGGGGTTTCGAGGTCTGCACCACCGCCTCGAGGATCGGCAGCATGGCCTGGAGCGACGAGAGCTTCTTCTCGAAGATCAGGATGTAGGGCTCGTCGAGCTCGACGATCATCTTCTCGGCATTGGTGATGAAATAGGGCGAGAGATAGCCGCGGTCGAACTGCATGCCCTCGACGACGTCGAGCTCGGTCTCGGCGGTCTTGGCCTCCTCGACCGTGATGACGCCCTCGTTGCCGACCTTCTGCATCGCCTTGGCGATCATCTCGCCGATCGAGGTGTCGCCGTTCGACGAGATGGTGCCGACCTGGGCGACCTCGTCGGAGGAGCTGATCTTCTTCGAGCGCGACCTGATTTCCGCCAGGGCCGCGGTCACGGCCATGTCGACGCCGCGCTTGAGATCCATCGGGTTCATGCCGGCGGCGACATATTTCACGCCCTCCTTGATCATCGCATGCGCCAGGATCGTCGCCGTTGTGGTCCCGTCGCCGGCGCTGTCATTGGTCTTCGAGGCGACCTCGCGCACCATCTGGGCGCCCATGTTCTCGAACTTGTCGTCGAGCTCGATCTCTTTCGCGACCGCCACGCCGTCCTTGGTGATGCGCGGTGCCCCATAGGATTTGTCGAGGATGACGTTGCGACCCTTGGGGCCCAATGTGACCTTGACGGCATTATTGAGAATCTCGACGCCGTGCAGCATGCGATCGCGGGCATCGGCGGAGAAGCGGACGTGTTTGGCAGACATGATCTGGTGACCCTCGGAGTAAGACTGAGAGAAAACTAGGAATCGGACGAATAGTCAGCCGACGACACCCATGATGTCGCTCTCCTTCATGATGAGGAGCTCCTGGCCGTCGATCTTGACTTCGGTGCCCGACCATTTGCCGAACAGCACCTTGTCGCCGGCCTTGACGTCGAGCGGCGTCAGCTTGCCCGCCTCGTCGCGGGCGCCGGGGCCGACCGCGATGACTTCACCCTCCTGGGGCTTTTCCTTCACGGTGTCCGGGATGATGATCCCGCCTTTCGACTTCTCTTCGCCTTCGAGGCGACGGATTACGACGCGGTCGTGTAGGGGACGAAATTTCATGAGGCTCGTTTCCGGTCGGCGTGCCGAAGCGTGTCGAGGCAGGTGCGCTCGCTGCAAACGGACGATCGATGACCTATATGACATATGGCAGCGCTTGGCACTCTTTATAAGTGAGTGCTGGAAAGGTTCTTTCGGAGGGACCCTCAAACCCGGCCTTCGCGTCGCATGATCGGCGGCGGGTATGGTCAGGTCGCGACCGCAGCCGAGCTCAGGCATCGGGCCTTGAGCCTCGCCACCGACTCGGCGCTGGTGCGGCGGCGGCCCGGCCCCTCGAAGCCGAGCGTCGCGGTGCGTCCCCGGCCCTCCGGCAGGCTCTCCGAGCAGGAGGCGTGGACCTCACGCAAGGGAATGACCGCACGCAGCGCGTCAAGGTTGTCGGCCGTGACGCCGGATCCCGGCATGATGGCGATCCGCCCGCGTGCCGCAGCGAAAATCATCGCCAGCCCCGTCACACCTTCGGCTGCGGTCGAGGCGCCGCCGGAGGTCAGGACGCGCTCGAAGCCGAGCCTGACCGCGATCTCCACCGCCTCGCTAAAATCCGGCACGAGATCGAAGGCACGATGCAGCGTCAGACCCAATCCGCCCGCACGGCGGACCAGTCGTTCCAGCAAGGCGGCGTCGAGCCGGCCGTCGTCGCGGCTGGCGCCGAGGACGACGCCGCCCAACCCCGCCTCACGTGCGGCATCTATGTCGTCGTCCATCACCGCGACATCGGCGTCGCTGTAGATGAAGCCGCCGGCTCGCGGCCGGATCATGGCATTAACTGGAACCGGGGCCGCCGCGGCGCGGCGCATCAGGCCAGGCGAGGGTGTCAGCCCGCCGAGGCCGAGCGCGGAGCAGAGCTCGATCCGATCGGCGCCGCCCGCGATGGCGGCATCGAGCCCATCGGCGTCGTCGACGCAGACTTCGAGCAGGACGGAGATCATGCAGCGGTGTCCGCGAAGCCGAACAGGCCGGCACCGAGCAGCGCGGGCTCGACGCGGCATTGGCCCCGGACGACCAGCGGCGCCGAGGTCGGCCGCAGGATGCGGGCGCGGACGGCTTTATCGAGGACGTCGACGAGCGCCGGGACATTGGCGAGGCCGCCGCCGAGCGGCACCACCGAGGCGCCGAGGATGTTGACGACGAGGGCGAGCGGGCTCGCCACGAGGTCGATGAAACAATCGACCGTACGGGCTGCCGCGGCGCTGCCCGCGCTCCAGGCCTCGACGATCGCCGCGCTCGCCAAGGCCTCGTCGTGAAGATGCCGATGCAGGCGCTCCAACCCGCGCGCCCCGCCGACCGTGTCGACGCACCCGCTCTGGCCGCAGCCGCACAGAATCCGCGGGATTGCGGTGGGCGGCATGCCGGCCGTCGTCGCCGCGACCGGCCCATGGCCCCATTCGCCGGCGAAGCCGCCCGCGCCGATGAGCAGGTGTCCGTCGATGACGACCCCTCCGCCCACTCCGGTGCCCAGGATGGCGCCGAAAACGATCCGATGGCCGCGCCCGGCACCGAGGCCCGCTTCGGCCAGCGCGAAGCAATCGGCATCGTTGACGATGGAAACGCGGCGGCCGAGGAGCATGCCAAGGTCATCCGCGAGAGTCCGCCCGTGGATGCAGGGAATGTTGGCGCAGGAGATGCGATGCGTCACGGGATCGGCGACGCCGGCGATGGCGATCACGACAGGCGCGCCGGGCTCACCACCATGGCTCGCGACAATGCCGCCGACGGCGGTCGCGAAAGCGTCGAAGTCATGGAGCGGGGTGGCGACCCGCATCGTCGGCCTTATCTCCTCCCGCGAGTGAGCTACGCCGCCCTTGATCGTCGAGCCGCCGATGTCGAAGCAATGCAGCATTCCGTCATCAACTCCGCCCGTGGATCTCGCGCCGTCGGGCTCGCGGTGATAACACGTCCGTCATGACGACCCTCCCGAATTCGAGGCTTTCCGTTGCGCCGATGATGGACTGGACGGACCGGCACTGCCGCGTCTTCCACCGCATCCTCACGTGCCATGCGCTTCTCTATACCGAAATGGTCACGACGGGGGCGATCCTGCATGGGCCGCGCGACCGCCTGCTCGGCTTCGACGAGAGCGAACACCCGGTCGCGGTGCAGCTCGGCGGCAGCGATCCCGACGACCTCGCCCTTGCAGCCCGGATCTGCGCCGCCTACGGCTATGACGAGATCAACCTCAATGTCGGCTGCCCGTCCGACCGGGTGCAGAACGGCCGCTTCGGTGCCTGCCTGATGCGCGAACCGTCGCTGGTTGGTCATTGCGTCGCCGCCATCAAGGCGGAGGTCGCGATACCCGTGACGGTCAAATGCCGCCTCGGCGTCGACGACCAGGACCCGCGCGACGCGCTGCCCTCGCTGATCGAGGCCGTCGTCCGGGCCGGTGTCGACGGCCTCGTCGTCCACGCCCGCAAGGCCTGGCTGCAGGGGCTCTCGCCCAAGCAGAACCGCGACGTGCCGCCGCTCGACTATGCGCTGGTCCATGCGATGAAGCGCGCCTGGCCGGGCCTGCCGATGAGCCTCAACGGCGGCATCGCCAGCCTCGACGAGGCGGAGCGGCACCTGCGACACATGGACGGCGTCATGCTCGGCCGCGCCGCCTACCAGTCCCCGGACATGCTGGTGGAGATCGATTCACGGATCTTCGGCGATGCCGATCCCGTGGCTGACGGTTTCGAGGCGATCGCGCGTTTCATCCCTTACGTCGCGGCGCGCCTCGGCGAGGGCGTGCGGCTGCACGACATGACGCGCCACGTGCTCGGCCTGTTCTCGGGCCGGCCGGGCGCACGGGCGTGGCGCCGGCATCTCGCGGAGCGGGCGCCACGCCCCGGTGCCGGGATCGGGACCCTGCGCGAGGCTTTGGCCTGCGTGCCGCGGGACGGGGAGGAAGTGGGCATAGCCCAGGAACACGCCGCCTGAGGGCCACGGTCTGTCGTTCATTCCCCGGCCCGACCCGCAACAATGCGACCGGCGAGGCCGTTAGGAGGGCATGACCGCCGGGCCTGTTCCTGGCGCGGACGGCCGGTCATGAAGGCCCGCGCGACAGGCTTTGGAGCGGACCGTGCGGCGTCGAGGGAGCGCAGACGGTCCGGCAGGTCTGTGGCCTTGGCACGACAATGGAGATGCGATGATGAGCGACCCCAAAGACACGTCCCCGACACTGACGACGGCGTTTGGCCGCCCGGTCGAGAACAACCAGAATTCGGTGACGGCGGGGCCGCGCGGCCCGGTCCTGATGCAGGACTACCACCTCATCGAGAAGATGGCGCATTTCAACCGGGAGCGGATTCCGGAGCGCGTCGTACATGCCAAGGGCTACGGCGGCTACGGCACCTTCACGGTGACGAAGGACATTAGCCACCTGACATGCGCCAAGATCTTCTCGTCGGTCGGCAAGAAGACCGAGATGTTCGCCCGCTTCTCGACGGTTGGCGGCGAAGCGGGTTCCGCCGATACCGCCCGCGATCCGCGCGGCTTCGCGCTGAAGTTCTATACCGAGGACGGCAACTGGGACCTCGTCGGCAACAACACGCCGATCTTCTTCATCCGCGACCCGCTGAAGTTCTCCGATTTCATCCGCACGCAGAAACGCGACCCGGGCACTCATTTGAAGCCGCATTGGCGGAAGTGGGATTATTGGAGCCTGTCGCCTGAGGCGCTGCACCAGGTGATGTTCCTCTTCAGCGATCGCGGCACGCCGGTCTCGGCGCGCTTCATGCACGGCTTCGGCTCCCACACCTTCTCCTTCTGGAACGCCAAGGGCGAGCGTCATTGGGTCAAGTTCCACTTGAAGACCCAGCAGGGCATCAAGAACTTCACCGATGCCGAAGCTGCCAAGATGACCGGCGACGATCCGGATTATTCGACGCATGACCTCATCCAGGCGGTCGACAAGGGCGACTTCCCGAAGTGGACCATGTTCGTCCAGGTCATGCCGGAAAAGGACGCCGAGACCTACAAGATCCACCCGTTCGACCTCACCAAGGTCTGGCCGCACGCGGACTATCCGCTCCACGAGGTCGGCACCATGGAACTCAACCGCAACGTTGAGAACTATTTCGCCGAGGTGGAGCAGGCCGCTTTCGAGCCCTCGAACGTCCCGCTCGGCATCGGTTTCTCGCCTGACAAGGTGCTGCAGAACCGCGTGCTGTCCTACGCCGACGCGCATCGCTATCGGCTGAACGGCCCGAACTACGACCAGATCCCGGTCAACCAACCGAAGGGCGCCAGGCATCACGCCACCTATCACCGCGACGGCACGATGCGGGTCGACGGCAACGGGGCCGGCAAGGTCGATTTCGAGCCGAACTCCTTCGGCGGCCCAAAGGAAGACCGCAGCATCGCCGAGCCGCCGTTGCGTCTGTCGGGCGAGGCGGGACGCTACGAATATCCCTGCACGGATGAGGATTATTACGGCCAGCCGCGCATCTTCTGGGAGAAGGTGCTCGACGACACCGGCAAGGCTCATCTCGTCGAGAATATCGTCGGCTCGATGACCAACCCGATGATGGGCATCGCCGATCCGCGCCCGATCCAGGAGCGTATGCTCAAGCACTGGACCAAGATCCATCCCGATCTCGGAGCCCGCATCGCCAAGGGGATCGGCATGGCCCCGCAGCGGATCGCGGCCGAGTAAGGGATGTAACCGGCCCTTAATCCGCCCCCGTTACGGTCGAGACCGTCCCCGCGTGTTCAGGGGACGGCAGGGCGTTTGATGGGCAAGGGCCGGGATCAGAAGGGCGCGGATGGCGGCTCAGGACGGCGTGAACCACGATTCGAGTCCGGCCGCAGCGGTCCCGGCGATCTGCGGGCCTATCCGGAGGATCGCCCCGGAGGTGGTCGCCAAACGTCGGCCAACCGCGTCCAGCGAATCGAGCCGAGCTTCGGCCGCCAGCGTGGCAGGCTCGGCGATGCGGGCGAAGTGAGGCGGAACGCACGCGGGACGAAGCGTGGTGCCGCACGGCGTCGATCGATCGTCGGCCGCCTCGTCTATTGGAGCTTCATCCTCGGCCTGTGGGCGGTGCTGGGTGGGGCCGGGACGGTGGCCTATTACGCCAGTCAGCTGCCGCCGATCGACCAGCTCTCGGTCCCGAAGCGGCCCCCCAACATCGCCATCCTGGGCGACGACGGCACGCCGCTTGCCAACCGCGGCGACACGGGCGGCGCGGCCGTCGCGTTGCGCGACCTTCCACCCTACCTGCCCAAGGCCTTCATCGCCATCGAGGACCGCCGTTTCTACCATCACTATGGCATCGATCCGCTCGGTATCGGCCGGGCGCTGCTGCGCAACGTCATCGGCCGGGGCGGCATGCAGGGCGGATCGACCCTGACCCAGCAGCTCGCCAAAAACCTGTTTCTGACGCAGGAGCGGACGCTGTCGCGCAAGATCCAGGAGGCCATCCTGGCCCTGTGGCTTGAGCACAAATATTCCAAGAACCAGATCCTCGAACTCTACCTCAACCGGGTCTATTTCGGCTCGGGCACCTATGGGGTCGAGGCGGCGGCGGAGCATTACTTCGGCCACGACGCCAAGCACGTGACCCTGGCGGAGGCGGCCGTCCTCGCCGGCCTGATGAAGGCGCCGACCAAGCTGGCGCCGAACCGCAATCCGGCCGGCGCGACCGAGCGGGCGGCCCAAGTCATCACCGCCATGGTGGAGGAGGGCCTCGTCACCGAAGCGGCCGCCAAGGTCGCCCTGATGAACCCCGCCAAGGCGGTCAAGCCGCATGGGGCCGGCGCCGTCAACTATGCCGCAGATTACGTCATGGACCAGCTCGACGATACGATCGGCGCGGTCGACCAGGATATCGTGGTCACCACGACCATCGATCCCACCCTGGAATCGGCCGGCGAGCACGCGCTCGGCGACGTGCTGGCGAGGAGCGGCGGCCGCTACGGCGTCGGCGAGGGCGCGCTGGTCGCGCTCGACCCGGACGGCGCCATCAAGGCGCTGATCGGCGGGCGCAATTATGCCGAAAGCCAGTACGACCGCGCCGTCACGGCCAAGCGCCAGCCGGGCTCGGCGTTCAAGCCTTTCGTCTATCTTACCGCGATCGAAAAGGGACTGACGCCCGACACGGTGCGCGACGACGCACCGATCAACGTCAAGGGCTGGCAGCCCGAGAATTATTCCCATGAATATTTCGGACCCGTGACGCTGACCAAAGCCCTGTCGCTGTCGCTCAATACGGTCGCGGTGCGGCTCGGCCTTGAAGTCGGCGCCAAGGCGGTGGTCAAGACGGCGCACCGGCTCGGCATCACCTCGGATCTGCAGCCCAACGCCTCGATCGCGCTCGGCACCTCGGAGGTGACGCCGCTCGAGCTGACCGCCGCCTATGCGCCCTTCGCCAATGGCGGAACGGCGGTGCAGCCGCACATCATCACCCGTATCAAGACGACGGGCGGAAAGCTGCTCTATCAACGCAAGGGATCGAGCTTCGGGCGCGTGATCGACCCGGCTGCGCTCGGCATGATGAATGCCATGATGCAGGAGACGCTCTTGACCGGCACGGCCCGCAAGGCCGAGCTGCCGGGCTGGCAGGCGGCCGGTAAGACCGGCACGAGCCAGGAGTGGCGCGACGCCTGGTTCGTCGGCTACACGAGCCATCTCGTCGCTGCCGTCTGGGTCGGCAACGACGATTCCTCGCCGACGAAGAAAGCGTCCGGCGGCAATCTGCCGGTCGACATCTGGAGCCGCTTCATGAGGGTCGCGCATCGCGGCCTCCAGCCCGCGCCGCTGCCCGGCACCTGGCATGCTCCCGCGCCGAATGACGGTGCCGGTGGGACGCCGATGGCGGGGCTGCCGGCGCGCGATCCCGCCACCGGACGCGCCGTGGCGGCGGCACAGCCGCAGCTCTTCGGCTGGCCGGCGCAGCCTCCGCCCGCAGCCTCGCCCGGGCAGCCGATGACGATCAACCAGGCGGCGCGCGAAGCCTCGGCCGGCGGTCCGCCGCCGGCTGGATCGCGGTTGCTGCCGCCGGAGGACATTCCCAGCCAGGGCTCCGCTCCGCCGGCCGAGCACCGGAAGAGCCTGTTCGACGAGCTGTTCGGAGGGTAAGGCGAGCGCCGATCGGATGGTCGATCAGCGCGGAAGCCGCTGCGGTCTCGAAGTCCGTTGACTGACTACAGGGTCTCAGCGGCCGAGTCGAAGGACGGCAAGCGTCGGCCGCGCCCCGAGACGGTCCCATCGCAACACCCCCGCAAAAAGGTGTTGCACTTCGTTTGAGAACTCAGGGGATCCAGGACTGTGAGGCCGCAAGCCTCGCCTTTCCTCGGCGCCGCCACGAGGCTGGATCCCTGCTTTCGCCGGGATGAGCGGCGCAAAGACCGTGGCGAAATCCATCCGTTAACCTGACTTCGGAGCCCTGGGAACGGTCGTTCGATGATTGACAAGCAGTGCGATTCTGCCCTTCTGTCGCGAAGGCGCCAACGGCAATAGAGCGCAAAGCGGGAGAGCCGTCGTGAAGACGATGAAGGGTCCTGGCCTGTTCCTGGCGCAGTTCGCGCAGGACACCCCGCCCCATAACACGCTCGAAGGCATCGCCCGTTGGGCCAAGGATTATGGCTACAAGGGCATCCAGATCCCGTCCTGGGACCGGCGCTTCTTCGACCTCGACAAGGCCGCCGGCAGCGAGACCTATTGCGACGAGGTCAAGGGTAAGATGTCCGACATCGGTATCGCCATCACCGAGCTGTCGACGCATTTCCAGGGACAGATGGTGTCGGTTCATCCCGCCTATGACGCGATGTTCGACGGGCAGGCGCCCGAGCCCGTGCGCGGCAATCCGGAGAAGCGCCGGCTGTGGGCGGCCGATCAGGTCACCAAGGCGGCTCAGGTGTCGAAGCGCCTCGGACTGACCGAGCATGTCACCTTCTCGGGCTCGCTCGCTTGGCCTTATTTCTATCCCTATCCGCAGCGGCCCGCCGGCCTGATCGAGGAATGCTTCGCCGAGCAGGCCCGCCGCTGGACCCCGATCCTCAACGCCTTCGACGCGGCCGGAGTGGATCTCTGCTACGAGATCCACCCGAGCGAGGACATGTTCGACGGCGATTCGTTCGAGATGTTTCTCGCCGCGGTCGGCAATCATCGCCGCTGCAACATCAATTACGATGCGAGCCACTACATCAAGCAGGGCATGGATTATCTCGGCTTCATCGATGTGTACCACGAGCGCATCAAGATGTTCCACGTCAAGGATGCGGAGTTCAATCCCACGGCGCGCCAGGGCGCCTACGGCGGCTACAAGGGCTGGCTGGAGCGGGCCGGCCGCGACCGCTCGCTCGGCTGGGGGCAGGTCGATTTCAAAGGCGTCTTTTCCAGGCTCGCTGCGCACGATTTCGCCGGCTGGGCCGTCTACGAATGGGAATGCTGCCTCGAACATCCCGAGGCCGCGGCCCGCAACGGCGCCAAGTTCATCGCCGATCACATCATAGAGGTGACGGACCGGGTCTTCGACGATTTCGCCGCGACCAATGCCGATGCGGCGACCAATCGCACGCTGCTCGGCATCAAGGGTTAGCCGCCGTGGTCCATGCGACGGCCGACGGGGCGGCGGAGCGCCGGAAACTGCGCTACGGAATGGTCGGTGGTGGACGCGATGCCTTCATCGGCGCCGTGCACCGTTTCGCGGCCCGCCTCGACGACCGGTTCGAACTTGTGGCCGGGGCGCTTTCGGCGCGTCCGGAGAATGCGCGTGCCTCCGGCCTCGACCTAGGGCTCGCGGGCGACCGGATCTACGCGAGCTACGAGGAGATGGCAGCGGGCGAGGCGGCGCGGCCCGATGGCATCGAGGCGGTGGTCATCGTCACGCCGAACCACCTCCACCACCCGGTCGCAAGGGCCTTCCTGCAGGCTGGCATCGACGTCATCTGCGACAAGCCGCTGTCGACGACCGTGGCCGAGGCCGACGATCTGGTCGACCTCGTCCGACGCTCGGGCCTGGTCTTCGCCGTGACGCTCAACAATACCGGCTACGCCATGGTCCGGCAGGCGCGGGAGATGGTGGCGGCGGGCGAGCTCGGTACGCTGCGCGTCGTCCATGCGGCCTATATCCAGGACTGGCTCACCTTGCCGATCGACCGCGACGGCCACAAGCAGGCCGAGTGGCGGACCGACCCGGCACGCGCCGGCGCCTCCGCCTGCCTGGCCGACATCGGGGTGCACGCGCATAATCTCGCCGCCTATGTCACCGGGCTCGACGTCGCCGCGGTCGCGGCGGATTTGACCACCTTCGTGCCTGGCCGCCGGCTCGACGACAATGCGCACGTGCTGTTGCGCTATGCCGGCGGCGCCAGGGGCGTGCTGATGGCGAGCCAGGTCGCGCCCGGCAACGCCAATGGGCTATCGCTGAGGGTCTATGGCGACAAGGGCGGCCTCGAATGGTTCGGCGAGACGCCGGAGGTCCTGCGCTTCACGCCGTTCGGCGAGCCGACCCGCACGCTCGTTCGCGGCGGCCCGGGGATGACGGCGGCGGCGAGCCGCGCCTCGCGCATGCCGGTCGGCCATCCCGAAGGCTATATCGAAGGCTTTGCCAATCTCTATCGCGACGCGGCCGCCCTGATCGAGGCGCGGCGAGCCGGCCGGCCACCCGATCCGGCGGCGATCGCGGCCGTCCCGACCGTGGTCGACGGCGCCAAGGGAATACGTTTCATCGAGGCCGCCGTCGCCTCGAGCCGCGCCGCTGGCGCGTGGACGCCCATCGCTCAACGAGAATAAAAGGAGGACATCATGACAATCGGCAAAGGCATATCGCAAGCAGTGGGATTGACGGTTCTGGCCGTGGCCGCGGCAGGCTCGGCCCAGGCGGCGGACAAATATGTCGTCGGCGTCTCCAATACGCTTATCGGCAACGGTTGGCGCGAGGAGATGATCTGTTCGGTCAAGGCCCAGGCCGAGGCGTCCGGGATGGTGTCGAAGGTCATCGTGGCCAACCGCAACGGCGGTCCGGCGGAGCAGATCTCCGACCTGCGCAACCTGATCTCCGCCGGCGTCAACGCGATCATCGTCAACCCCTCCGACCGCGCGGCCCTGGATCCGATCATCAAGCAGGCGGCCGCCAAGGGTATCGTCGTGGTGGCGGTGGACCAGGCGGTCTCGGCGCCCGAGGCCTATGTGCTATCGAACGACCAGGTGGCCTACGGCAAGCTCGGCGCCGAATGGCTGTTCAAGCATCTGAACGGCAAAGGCAATGTCGTCGAGATGCGCGGCATCGACGGTGTGCCGGCGGACGCCGATCGCCACCAGGGCTTCGAGGAGGCGCTGAAGGCCTATCCCGACATCAAGGTCGTCGCGGCGCCGTTCACTGGCTGGGCGCTCAACAAATCGGCGCAGCAGGCCAAGGATCTCCTGGCGTCGGGCAAGCAGATCGACGGCATCTGGACCTCTGGCCTCGATGCGGTGGTGGTCGATGCGATCCAGAATTCGGGCAAGCCGCTGATGCCGGTGATCGGCGCCGACAACAACGGGTTCGTCGGCCAGCTCATCGACCTGAAGCCCAAGGGCTTCGAGGGCGCCGCCGTGACCAATCCGCCTTCGGTCGGCGGGGCCGGGGTCGCGCTGGCCCTCGACGTGCTGCAGAAGAAGGGCACCTATCCCAAGGTCATCAAGATCAAGCCCGAGGTCTGGGACAATACGACCTCGGCCGGCATGGACAACCTCAAGGCGCATTACGACCCGAAGCTCGAACCCTACTACAGCATGGACTACCAGGTCCCGCCGTATACAACTTATACGAAAGAGCAGCTGCTCGCCTGCAAAGGCCCGTGACGCTACAGCGCGATGGGGTGACGTGTCCTCCCTCGCGAAGCGGGGGAGGGGGACCACGCGGAGCGTGGTGGAGGGGGCGGCCGCGGGCGAGGATCGCATGAGGGTGCTACCGGGTCTCGTGCTCCCCTCATCCCTCTTCGCTGGCCACTCCAACACGCTGTGCTTGCTGGAGCCCCTGGCCAGCTCCGCCCGCGCTCCGCTTGGGCACCTTCTCCCCCAAGCGGGAGAAGTGCGATGACTCCGCTCCTCGATATCAGGGACGTGGCGAAGCGCTTCGGCTCCGTCGTCGCCTTGCGCGGCGCTGCCTTGACGGTGCGGCCGGGCGAGATCCACGCCATGATGGGCGCCAACGGTGCCGGCAAGAGTACGCTGGTGAAGATCATCACCGGCGTCTTTTCCGCCGACTCTGGGTCGATCGAGGTTGCGGGCGAGCGCCGGGCGTTCCGGTCTCCGGCCGAGGCGCGCCGCTCGGGAATCGTCTCGGTCTACCAGGACCCGGCGCTCGTGCCCGATCTGACGTTGGCGCAGAACATGCGTCTCGCCCGCGTCGGGATCGAGGCCGTTCTCGACCGCCTCGCCGAGATGGACGTCGGCGGGGTCGATCTGCGCGCCTATGTGCGCGACCTGCCGCAACCCATCCTGCGGCTGGTCGATCTGGCGCGGGCGCTGGCCTCCGAGCCGAAGATCCTGCTGCTCGACGAGATCACCGCCGCGCTGCCGGCCGACATGGCCGAGAAGGTCTTCGCCATGATGCGGCAGTGGCGCGATCGCGGCCACGCCGTCATCTTCATCTCGCATCGCATGGCGGAGGTTTCGGCCCTGTGCGACCGCACCACGGTGCTGCGCGACGGAGCGACGGTGGGCGTCACCGAGACGGCGCGCGGCAGCGAAGACGAGATCGTGTCGCTGATGCTCGGCCGGGAGGTCGCCAAGGCGGCATCCGGAGCCGCGCCGCGCGCCTCGGCCGCCGGATCGGCGAGACCCGGCGCGCCGGCCCTCGAGGTGAAGGGTCTGTCCTTGGGGCGCGTCTTCGACGATGTGTCGTTCGCCCTGAGGGCGGGCGAGGTCCTCGGCGTTGCCGCCTTGGAGGGGCAGGGGCAGGACGAACTCTTCGACTGCCTCGCGGGCGTCCGCCGCTTCGATGGCGGTTCGATCCTGGCCGGCGGCAAGGAATTGCGCCTGCGCCATCCCGGCGATGCCATCAGGGCCGGGCTCGTGCTCGTGCCGGCCAACCGGCTGCAGGCCCTGCTGCAGCAGCGCTCGATCCGCGAGAACGTGGCGCTGCCGATGTTCCGCGCCCTGCGATCCTGGGGGCCGATCGGGGTGCGGGCCGAGCGAGCGCGCGTAAAAACGGCGGTGACGCGGCTTCAGGTCGACATGCGGGCCGAGGCCGAGGTGCGTCGGCTCAGCGGTGGCAACCAGCAGAAGATCGTGCTGGCGCGCTGGCTCGCCTGCGGCTTCGACGTGCTGCTCTGCTTCGATCCGACGCGCGGCATCGACATCGGCACGAAACAGCAGATCTATGCGCTCCTCCGGGAGCTTGCGGAGGCCGGGTCCGCCGTGCTCCTCTTCACCTCGGAATTGCCCGAGATCCCGCTCGTCTGCGATCGTGCGCTGGTGATGTTCGGTGGCCGCATCGTCAACGAGATCCCGGCCGCCGATGCCGATGAGCCGACCCTGCTCCGGGCCGCCCATGGCCTCGTGCCCCGCGTCGCGGCCGTGGCATGATGGTCGCGGGCGGCCCTCAAGGAGCCACGAGCGTGGCTCGGATCGACGGTCGGCCCAAGGGCGCGCCGGCGCGATTTATCAGGCGGCATCTGGGCCTCCTCGGCATGCCGCTGCTGCTGGCCGCGACCTTGCTGTTCACAGCACGGATCCATCCCGATTTCGGCGCCTTCGACATCCAGTCGCTCGCCCTTGGGGCGCTGCCGCTCGCCTTCGCGGCCGCCGCCCAGACCTTCGTGGTGATCACGGAAGGCATCGATCTGTCGGTCGGTTCGCAGATCGCGGTGGCTAACGTGCTGGCGGCCAGCACCATGCAGCATGCCGACTTTCCCCATGCGCTGCTGCTGTCGCTGGCGATCCTGATCGCCGGCGCCATTGCCGGTGCGCTGAACGGCGCCGTGGTGGTCCTGTCGCGCATTCCGGACGTCGTGGTCACGCTGACGACCGGCTTCATCTGGGGCGGCGTCGCGCTCATGATCCTCGAAAAGCCTGGGGGCGGTGCGCCGGACGGCTTCCTCAATCTCGCCGCCGGCACCGATCTGGCGCCCTGGCTGCCCAATGCCGTCGTCCTGCTCGTCGTCGCGATCGCGATCGTCTGGATTCCTGTCAGGCGGAGCCGCATCGGCCTCCTGCTCTACGCGGTCGGCAGCGACAAGGTGGCGGCCTTCCGCAGCGGCGTGTCGGTCGAGAGCACCCGCATCGTCGCCTATGCGCTGTCGGGCCTGCTCAGCGCCATGGGCGGGCTCGCGCTGACCATGACGACGGGGATCGGCTCGCCCTTGGCCGGCGTCTACTACACGCTGAGCGGCCTTGCGGCGCTCGTCATCGGCGGCGTGAGCCTTGCCGGCGGGCGGGGCGGCATCGTCGGTCCGGTTCTCGCCGCCTTCGTGCTCACCCTCATCCCGACCGATCTCATCTTCCTCAACATCGATCCCAATTTCGGCCAGGTGATCCAGGGCACGCTGATCGTCTTCGTCGTCATGATCGGCGCCTTCGTCACCGTGCTGCAGACCCGCAAATGAACGAGGCCGCTCCCGCCACCAACCGATCCTCGCCGTCCGGCCCGTCCCGGACGTCGGCAGTCCTGTCGTTCATCCGCCGCAACACGATCGTGGCGCTGCTCCTGCTGCTCGCGCTCTTCGTGCTCGGGATCGAACTGGCGCGCCCCGGCACGGTCACGCCGACGTGGCTCTCGAATACGCTGCTCTTCGCCGCGCCGCTCGGCATCCTGGCCGCCGCCCAGACCCTTGTCATGCTGACCGGAGGGATCGACCTCTCGGTCGCGAGCGTCGCTACCGGAGCGGCTTATCTCCTGACCACCAACGTCGCCGCGACGGGAAGCATCCCGGCCATGCTGATCGGGCTCGCCTTCGGCGTCGCCGTCGGCCTCCTGAACGGCATCGGCGTCGCGCTGCTGCAGGTGCAGCCGCTGATTATGACGCTCGGGACGGGCCTCATGTCCGGCGGCATCCTGGTGGTCTACAGCCAGAAGATGCTGGCGAGCGGGCCTCAGGTGCCGGCCTTCATCCAGGCGCTCGGTTCTGGCAAGCTCTGGGGAATGGTGCCCTTCGCGCTGTTCCTGTGGGTGCCGCTCTCGGCGCTGATCATCTTCGGGCTCAACCGCACCGGCTTCGGCCGGATGCTCTATGCCATCGGCGACAACCGGGGCGCCTGCCGGCTCGCGGGCATCAGGGTGTGGCGCGTTCTGCTCGTCGACTATATCCTGTGCTCGCTCCTCGCCGCCATCGCCGGGCTCGTCCTGGTCGGCAGCACCAATGCGGCCGATCTTGGCCTGGCCGACGTCTATCTCCTGCCTTCGGTGGCGGCCGTGATCATCGGCGGAACCTCGATCTTCGGCGGTCGCGGCGGCTATGCCGGCAGCATCGTCGGCGCCATCATGCTGACCGTCCTGACGAGCCTTCTGACCCTTCTCGACGTGTCCGAACCCGCCAGGCAGA
Source organism: Lichenihabitans sp. (assembly GCA_965277635.1). Taxonomy (GTDB): domain Bacteria; phylum Pseudomonadota; class Alphaproteobacteria; order Rhizobiales; family Beijerinckiaceae; genus Lichenihabitans. The sequence continues at coordinate 5,098,738 of CBDIDE010000002.1, read as the reverse complement.
TCCTCTACGGCGCCATCATCCTGGGCCTGGCCGCCGCCTACGCCCGCCTGATCGACTGACCGGCTTGCCAGTCGCTTCACCACCACTGGAGGACAGATGACGAAACCCCTGCGCGTCCTGCTCGTCGGCCTCGGCCACATGGGCCTGAGCCACGGGCGGGCCTACGAGAATCTCGAGGGCTACGAGATCGTCGGTCTCTGTGCCCGCGGCGTGGCCGCCCGCGACGATCTCCCCGCCAGCTGGGCCGGCGTGCCGCGTTTCGCGGATTACGGCGAGGCGCTCAAGACGCTCAGGCCCGATGTCGTCTCGATCAACACGTGGCCCGACACCCATGCCGACTTCGCCATCCGCGCCTTCGAGGCTGGAGCGCATGTGTTCATCGAGAAGCCGCTTGCCGAGACGGTCGAGGACGCCGAGCGCGTCGTCGCGACCGCCCGCCGGCACGGACGCAAGCTGGTCATCGGCTACGCGCTGCGGCATCATCCGAGCTGGATCAGGCTGATCGAGATCGCCCGCACCCTCGGCAAGCCGCTCGTCATGCGCATGAACCTCAACCAGCAGTCGATCGGCGAGGCCTGGACCTGGCACAAGAACCTGCTGAAATCCTGCTCGCCGATCGTCGATTGCGGCGTCCATTACGTCGACGTCATGTGCCAGATGACCGGCGCCCGCCCGGTGCGCGTGCACGGCATGGGCGCCCGTCTGTCGGACGAGATCGCGCGGGACATGTATAATTACGGCCAGCTTCAGGTGTTCTTCGACGATGGCTCGATCGGCTGGTACGAGGCCGCCTGGGGCCCGATGGTGAGCGAGACCGCCTTCTTCGTGAAGGACGTCGTCGGCCCGAAGGGCTGCGTCTCGATCGTCATGCCCGAGCACGGCGCGGCCACCGCGGAAGGAGCCACCACGACGTCCTCCTCCGACATCGATACGCACGGCAAGACCAACGCGATCCGCTGGCACCATGCGGCGCTCAATCCGGACCAGTCGCTCGTCAAGGGCGATGAGATCATCTCGACGACCGACGAGCCGGACCACGACGAGATCTGCCGGCGCGAGCAGCTCTACTTGCTCGACGCGATCCGCAACGATACCGACCTCTCGGAGCACATGCAGGCGGGCATCGACAGCCTCAAGATCGTGCTGGCGGCCGATCGCAGCATCCGCGAGAAACGCGTGGTCGAACTCTGAGCGGGGCCGGCCGATGAGGAGCGAGGCGATCGAGGGCTCGATCCTGACGCCGTCGGGCTGGGTCGCCGGAACGGTGGAGACGAGCGGGCGGGACATCGCCCGTGTGAGAGGTGAGCCGATCCTAAGCGGCGAGGCGCCGTCCGCGCCCCTGATCCTGCCGGGCTTCGTCGACCTTCATGTCCATGGCGGCGGCGGCTTCGATTGGCGCGGCGGCGAGGAGGCGGTCCGCGGGATGGCCCGGTTCCATGCGGCGCGCGGCACGGTTGCGATGGCGCCGACGACCTCGACCGCACCGGTCCCGGTCATCGAGGCGGCCTTGGCGTCGATCGATGCGGTGCGGGCCGCGCCCCAGTCCGGCGAGGCCATCGTGCTCGGCGCCCATCTCGAAGGGCCATTCATCAACCCCGGCAAGCTCGGCGCGCAGGAGCCGTTCACGCTCGCGGGCGATTCCGCGCTGGCGAAGGGCTGGGCCGAGCGCTGGGCCATAAGGATCGCGACCGTCGCGCCGGAGATCCCTGGCGGACTGGACCTGGTGCGCGCGCTCGCCGGCTGCGGCACCCGCGTCCAGATCGGCCACAGCCTCGCCGGCGCCGACGAGGCGGCCCTGGCCTTCGGCTGCGGCTGCGCGGGCTACACCCACCTGTTCAATGCCATGAGCGGCATGGACCATCGCGCGCCGGGGGTCGCGGCCCATGCCCTGGCGCATGGAATCCACGCCGAGGTAATCTGCGATCTCTTGCATGTCGACCCGACGCTGGTCCATGCCGCGGTCCGAGCCATACCCGAGGTCTACGCCGTCTCCGACGCCACCATGGCCGGCATGCCCGACGGGGTGAATGTCCGGGGCGATCATCGTGTGTTGAAGCGAGGCTTGCAGGTCACGCTGGAGGACGGTCGCACGCTCGCCGGCAGCGCCATCACGCTGCTCGACGCCTTCCGCAACCTCGTGGCGATCGGGCTCACCATCGAGCTAGCTTCGCAGATCACCTCCACGCGGCCGGCGCGCTACCTGGGGCTCACATCGCTCGGTGCGATCGAGCCTGGGCGCCGCGCCTGCTTCCTCGCCTTGGACGAGGATCTCGGGCTCATAGAGACGTGGATCGACGGTCGGGCCATCGCGGCCGACCTCGGCGCTCCGTCCGCGGCACCGGCGGGAGGCTGAACCATGCCGTGGGGCATCCGCCTTTCGCGATGGCGCCTGTCGACTGCAGCGATCTGCGTCGTCCTCTTGTGCATGCTGACGGTAGCGGTGCGGAGCGGCGTCACCATGCCGTTTGACCTCGGCCTCAACGCCTTCTTCGAGCCCTATCGTGCGCCCTGGCTGCTGGCGGCCGTCCTCTGGATCACCGGCCTCGGCACGGGTGTGTCCACTCTTGGCATGGCGGTGGTGGCGAGCGCGCTGCTTTGGAGCCGGGGGCAGGGAGGGCTCCTGCGGCCACTATGGACGACGTTCCTCGGGGCCGAGGCCACGACCTGGGCGATGAAATTCCTCGTCGATCGGCCGCGCCCCGTCTTTCTCCCCGGTGTCGCGACCGCCAGCTCGCCCTCCTTCCCGAGCGCCCACGCGACCGCGACCATGGCCCTGATCGGCATCCTCGGCTATCTGGTCGCCATCGCGCGCCCCGATCGGTGCATCGCGATCGCGATCCTGTCCGCGGCGATGATCGGCCTCATCGGCTTCAGCCGCGTCTTCCTCAACGTCCACTATCCGACCGATGTGCTCGGCGGCTTCCTCGTGGGACTTCTGTGGTTGATCGTCGGGTCGGGACTTGCGGGCGCGGGCTGCGTGGCACGGCCGCCAGATTGAGTTCGCTGGGCTGTCGGCCTCGGCAGCGGCGGAACGACTGTGATGAAACTTAAGCCGCCGGAGCCGCGTTATAGCCAAGCTTCAGGCGACATGAATTCTTCATATCCTGCGGCCGGGTGTTGCTGCCGCTCACGATTCCGGCGTGACATCCCGTGCCCCTGCCGCTCCGATCGACGACGGGGAGAGGCGCCGGGAGCTTGAACAGAGGGAGATGGTCGTGACGCTTCTACTTATCATCATCGTCGTCATATTGCTGTTCGGCGGCGGCGGCTATTATGGCCATCGGGCCGGTTACTATGGTGGCGGCGGCATCGGGATCATCGGCATCCTCGGCATCCTGCTGATCCTCTATCTGCTCTTCGGCGGCGGATTCCGCTGATCGGCACGCCCGAGGCTGGCGAACGGACGACGGATGCGGCGGCCGCCGCATCCGTAACAGGTCGAGAAGGATTACGGCTTGCGGCGGCGAGCAGGCGCCCATATTGATCTCGCCTCCTTTCCGGCCCCGCCGTCCGCGCTGGTCTCCGCCAGGCGGCGACGGGGTTGGCCCGTAACGACCCACGCATCCGAGCCGTACCTTGTCCATGACACCCTTACGCGTCGGGATCGCCGGTCACGGCACGGTCGGCGCTGCCGTTCATCGGCGCCTCGTGCAGGACGCGTCCATGATCGCCGAGCGCGCCGGCCGGCCGGTCGTCGTGACGGCGGTCGCCGCACGCAATCGCGCGGCGCATGCGAATAAGCTCGGCGCGGCGCGCTGGTTCGACGATCCCGTGGCGCTGGCCGCGTCGCCCGAGGTCGATCTCGTCGTCGAACTGATCGGCGGGGCCGAGGGGGTCGCCAAAGCGACGGTCGAGGCGGCGCTCGCGGCCGGCAAGCCGGTCGTCACCGCCAACAAGGCGCTGCTGGCCCACCACGGCATGGCGCTGGCCGAGCAGGCCGAGACGGCCCGCGTGTCCCTTGCCTTCGAGGCGGCCGTCGCGGGCGGCATCCCGGTCATCAAGACGTTGCGCGAGGGCCTTGCCGGCAACCGGATCGACCGCGTCTATGGCATCCTCAACGGCACCTGCAACTATATCCTGACGCGCATGGAGGCGGAGGGGCTCGGCTTCGAGGCCTGCCTCGCGGAAGCGCAGCGGCTCGGCTATGCCGAGGCCGATCCGGGATTCGACATCGACGGCTTCGACACGGCCCACAAGCTCGCCATCCTGTCGAGCCTGGCGTTCGGCACCGCCATCGACATCGACGCCATTCATGTCGAGGGCATCCGATCGATCAGTCCGGTCGACCTCAAGGCAGCGGAAGAACTCGGCTATCGGGTGAAGCTGCTCGGCGTCGCCCAGCGGACCGAGGCCGGTATCGAGACGCGGGTCCACCCGACCATGGTGGCGAAAGGCTCAGCCCTGGCCGAGGTCAAGGGCGTCACCAATGCGGTGTCGATCAACGCCGATGCGGTGCGCGAACTCACCCTCGTCGGACCCGGTGCGGGAGGCGACGCGACGGCCTCGGCCGTGCTCGCAGACATTGTCGACATCGCCCGCGGCTTCGCGGTTCCGCCCTTCGGACGGCCGGTCGCCTCGCTCGAAAGGGTCGAGCGGGTCGCCATGCAGCGCCACGAAGGCGGCTATTACGTCCGCCTGTCGGTCCAGGATCGCATCGGGGCGCTGGCCGCCATCGCCACCCGCATGGCGGCACAGCAGATCTCCTTCGACAGCATCATGCAGCGGCACGCGCCACCGGACCTCGTCGCCAACCTGCCGGCCGGCTTCGTCTCGGTCGTTCTGATCACCCATGCTACGACCGAGACGTTCATCCGCGAGGCTCTCGACGCCGTCGAGCTGGACGGCTACATCGCAGGTAAGCCGCAGCTGATTCGCATCGAGCGGGAATAGGGGCTCCCGCAGGAATAGCGCTTCGCTTTTTTGCAGAGCCTGCCTCGTGATGGGGTCGGATCTTCGAAGCGGTGATTTCCGGGGGTGCTCTTAAGAACGCGCGAATGCGCGGGACAAGGAACGTGAAACGGCCATGCCCGACCTCGTAGTCCAGCAGCAGGACATCATCGAGCGCATCCTGACGCTCGAACTGGTCCGGGTCACGGAGCGGGCAGCGGTCTCGGCGGCCCGGCTGCGCGGCCGCGGCGACGAGAAGGCGGCGGACCAGGCGGCGGTCGACGCCATGCGGCGCGAACTCAACCGCCTGCCGATCGACGGCACCATCGTCATCGGCGAGGGCGAGCGCGACGAGGCGCCGATGCTGTTCATCGGCGAGAAGGTCGGCACCAAGACCGGCCCGAAGGTGGACATTGCGGTCGATCCGCTCGAGGGCACGACCCTCTGCGCCAAGGACATGCCGGGCTCGATCGCCGTCATGGCCATGGCCCAGGCCGGCGCCCTGCTCAACGCGCCCGATGTCTATATGGACAAGATCGCCATCGGTCCGGGCTATCCGCGCGGCGTCGTCGACCTCGACATGTCGCCCGAGGAGAATATCCGCAACCTCGCCAAGGCCAAGGGCGTGCGTCCGGCCGAGATCACGGTCGCCCTCCTCGACCGGCCGCGCCACCAGGCGCTCATGGCGGCCTGCCGCCGGGCGGGCGCCTCGCTCAGGCTGATGAGCGACGGCGACGTGGCCGGCATCATCTTCACCTCGCAGCCCGAGAGCACCTCAATCGACCTCTATCTCGGCTCGGGCGGCGCGCCCGAAGGCGTACTGGCGGCCGGGGCGCTGCGCTGCGTCGGCGGCCAGATGCAGGGCCGCCTCGTTCTCGACACGTCGGAGAAGCGGGCGCGCGCCGCGCAGATGGGGATCAGCGATCCGACCAAGAAATACGACATGAAGGAACTGGCCTCGGGCGACGTCGTGGTCGCCGCGACGGGCGTCACCGACGGCCCGTTGCTCCGGGGGGTACGCTTTGGCCAGAATCTCATCGAGACCGAGACGGTGATCTATCGCTCGGTCACCGGCACGGTGCGCAAGATCCACGCCGAACATCGCGAATACGGCAAGTTCCGGCTGGATTGAGATCGGGCGAGCTCGGAGGCCGTCGCTTTGAACTTCGCTGCCTGGGCGGCCGGCCTCGAAGCGCTTGTGCACGAGCATCAAGCCTGGGCGGCGCCCATCTGCTTCGTCCTCGCCTTCGCCGAATCCCTCGCCTTCGTGTCGCTCGTCGTGCCGTCGAGCGTCATGCTGATCGGCATCGGCGGGCTCGTCGGTTACACCGATCTCTCCTTCATCGAGGTGTTTCTGGCCTCTGCAGTCGGGGCCGGGTGCGGCGACTGGCTGTCCTATTGGCTGGGCGAGATGTTCGAGGACCGGATCGGGGACCTTTGGCCCTTCTCGCGCCATCCCGGCTGGCTGGCTCGGGCACGGAGCTTCATCGAGCGCTGGGGCTGGAGCGGCGTCTTCCTCGGTCGCTTCCTCGGGCCGCTCAGGGCCTCGGTGCCGATCGTCGCCGGCATCTGCGGCATGCCGCGCTGGCGCTTTCAGCTCGCCAACTGGTCGTCGGCTTTCGTCTGGGCCTTCGCGCTGCTGGCGCCCGGTGCCTTCGGCCTGGCTTGGCTGCGCGGCATGTGGGGCTGACTCGGCCTGGCAAGAAAAAGGCGGCCTGCAGGCCGCCTTCATTCTGCAGAGATCCCGCGATCAGATCGAATAATACATGTCGAACTCGACCGGATGCGGGGTCATCTCGAAGCGCATGACTTCCGTCATCTTGAGCTCGATGTAGGAGTCGATCAGGTCTTCCCCGAAGACGCCGCCGGCGGTCAGGAAGGCATGGTCCTTCTTGAGGCTGTCGAGCGCCTCGCGCAGTGACCCGCAGACGGTCGGGATCTGCTTCAACTCCTGCGGCGGCAGGTCGTAGAGGTCCTTGTCCATCGCCTGGCCGGGGTCGATCTTGTTCAGGATGCCGTCGAGGCCGGCCATCAGCATCGCCGAGAAGGCGAGGTAGGGGTTGGCGGCGGGATCGGGGAAGCGGACCTCGACGCGCTTGGCCTTGGGGTTCGACGTGTAGGGGATGCGGCAGGAGGCGGAGCGGTTGCGCGCCGAATAGGCCAGCAGCACCGGCGCCTCGTAGCCCGGAACCAGGCGCTTGTAGGAGTTGGTCGACGGATTGGTGAAGGCGTTCAGCGCCTTGGCGTGCTTGATGATGCCGCCGATGTAGTAGAGGCATTCCTGGCTGAGGTCGGCATATTTGTCGCCGGCAAAGACCGGCTTGCCGCCCTTCCAGATCGACTGGTGCACGTGCATGCCCGAGCCGTTGTCGCCGAACACCGGCTTCGGCATGAAGGTCGCGGACTTGCCGTAGCTCTGCGCCACCTGGTGGATGCAGTATTTGTAGATCTGCATGCCGTCGGCCATCAGCGTCAGCTTGTCGAACTTCATGCCGAGTTCGTGCTGGGCGGAGGCCACCTCGTGGTGGTGCTTCTCGACCTTGACGCCCATCGCGGCCATGGCGGCCAGCATCTCGCCGCGCATGTCCTGGGCAGAGTCGAGCGGCGGCACCGGGAAATAGCCGCCCTTGGTGCGGATGCGGTGGCCGAGATTGCCGCCCTCGTAGACCGTGTCCATGTTGCTCGGGAACTCGATCGAATCGAGCATGAACCCGGTGTTGTAGGGGTCCGACTTGAAGCGAACGTCGTCGAAGACGAAGAATTCGGCTTCCGGCCCGACGAAGACGGTGTCGCCGATGCCGGTCGACTTCAGATAGGCCTCGGCCTTCTTGGCGACGCCGCGCGGGTCGCGCCCATAGGGCTCGCCGGTCATCGGCTCAAGAATGTCGCAGACGATCGACAGCGTCGAGGCGGAGAAGAACGGGTCCATGCAGGCCGTCGCCGGATCGGGCATCAGCGTCATGTCGGATTCGTTGATGGCCTTCCAGCCCGCGATGGACGATCCGTCGAACATGACGCCCTCGGCGAACGCGTCCTCGTCCACGATGGCGACATCGAAGGTCACATGCTGCCACTTGCCCCGCGGATCGGTGAAGCGGAAGTCGACGTATTTGATGTCCTGGTCCTTGATCGCCTTGAGGACGTCATGGGCGGTCTTCATGCTATGCCTTTCTTGCAGGTTGAAGCGGGGAGCGGGCGGGGCGCGAACGCCGATCAGATCGCGTCGTTTCCGGTTTCGCCGGTCCTGATGCGAATGGCTCCCTCGATCGTCGATACAAAAATCTTGCCATCGCCGATCCGCCCGGTCTGGGCCGACTTGCGGATGGCCTCGACGGCCCGATCGACCATCTCGTCGCTGAGGACGATCTCGATCTTCACCTTGGGCAGGAAGTCGACCACATATTCGGCGCCGCGATAGAGCTCCGTATGGCCCTTCTGCCGGCCGAAGCCCTTTGCCTCCGTCACCGTTATGCCCTGGAGGCCCACATCCTGAAGGGCCTCTTTCACCTCGTCCAGCTTGAACGGCTTGATGATGGCCTCGATCTTCTTCATGCGGGATCCAAACCTGTGCTGCGGAACGGCCCGGGACTGTAAACGGCTCTGCCCCGGGAACAAGCGCCATTGTCTGCGCGTCGCGTTGGTAGCATCTGACGTGCCAGGAGCGCGACACCGGGCGCTGGGGCAAGACCAGGTCCGCGGCGTCCTCTTGCGCTGAACCTCGGCCTATTCTCTCGGCATTATGCATAAGGATTAGGCAGATAGCATGACCGACTGCATGATCCTGTCCGTCGCGGAGATGGCGGAGGTCGACCGGCGAACTGCCGAGACGGGGGTCAGCCTCGATCGGCTCATGGTCAATGCCGGGCAGGCGGTGGCCCGCCAGTGCCTCACACTGCTCCGGCCCGGCGCGCGGGTCCTGGTGCTGTGCGGTCCCGGCAACAACGGCGGGGACGGCTACGTGGCGGCCGTTCGGCTCCGGGCTGGAGGCCATGACGTGCGCGTGGCGTCCCTGGTTCCGTCGGAGCAGCTTCGAGGTGACGCCGCCCAGGCGGCGCAGCGTTGGAATGGTGCGGTCGAGCCGATCGAGAAGGTCGACTTTTCCGGCCAGGACCTCGTCGTCGACGCCCTGTTCGGCGCCGGCCTCTCTCGCCCGGTCGAGGGCGCCGCGGCGGCGCTGATCGTGCGGCTCAATGCGTCCGGTGTCCCGGTCGTGGCGATCGACGTTCCGTCCGGCGTCGATGGTGACACCGGCCAGGTGCGCGGCGCGGCGGTGCAGGCCGTCTCGACCGTCACCTTCTTCCGCCGCAAGCCCGCTCACGTGCTACTGCCCGGCCGACTGCGGTGCGGTGCGATCCATGTGGCCGACATCGGCATCGGCGACGACGTGTTGGTCGAGGTCGCGCCGAAGACCAGGCTGAACGATCCTGCCTGGTGGCGATCCGCCTATCCCGAGCCCTCCGTCGACGGCCACAAATATTCGCGCGGCCATGCTCTGGTGGTGTCGGGCCGGATGCCGACCATCGGGGCGGCGCGACTGGCGGCGCGGGGCGCGCTCCGGATCGGCGCGGGCCTCGTCACCGTGGCGAGCCCTGATGACGCGGTTCAGGCCCATGCGGCGCAACTGACCTCGATCATGCTGCGGCCCTTCGCCGGGACCGCGGGACTTGCCGAAATCCTCGCCGATCCGCGCAAGAACGCCGTCGTGCTTGGCCCCGGCCTCGGGGTCGGACCAGAAACCCGAACGCTCGTCGCCGAGGCGCTCAAGCCGGCTTCGCAAGACGCGCGGCGCGCGATCGTGCTCGACGCCGATGCGCTGACGAGCTTCGCGGGCGATGCGGATCCTCTGGCGGAGCTTATCTCCAAGGCGCGCGGACCGGTGGTCGTCACGCCGCACGACGGCGAATTCGCCAAGCTCTTCGAAGGTTGCGGAGCGGGCTTCGACGCTCCGTCCAAGCCCGCCCGCGCCCGGGCCGGGGCCGAGCGGCTCGGGGCTGTCCTGGTGCTCAAGGGCGACGACACGGTGGTCGCGGCGCCCGACGGCCGTGCGGCGCTCGCCATGGCCGACGCTCCCTGGCTGGCCACCGCCGGCTCCGGCGACGTGCTCGCCGGCTTCGTGGGCGGCCTTCTGGCCCAGAGCATGGAGGGATTCGAGGCGGCCTCGGCGGCGGTCTGGCTGCATGGCGCCGCCGGCCGAAGGTTCGGTCCCGGCCTGATCTCGGAAGACCTGCCCGAGACGCTACCGGCGATATTGCGCGAGCTTCTCAGCTCACCTCGAACCAGGTCCTGAAGCCGCCGGCCGCCTGGTCGAAGAAGGGCGAGTCGATCAGCCAGCGGCCGGGATTGTCGGCCAGGAAGGCCGCGTGGAAGGTCACGCCCGGCGCCACCAGGATGGAATCGCGCCAGTAAGGCTCCCAGCCATCGTCCTTCGAATGGAGCAGCCGCATGACATGGCCGTGCAGCCGGAAGGCGACGAGGTGCGGGCCCTTGTTGGTGAAGCCGAGCGTCACCGGCGTGTTGCGCTTGACGGCGAAGAGGGGTTTGGCGGCGAGCTTGGTCCCGCTCGCGCCATTGAGTGCCCAGGGCGGCAACTGCCCAGGCGTGTTGGCCGGCGCCATGGCCGCCGCGATGTCGACCCGCGTCGCACGTTCGAGGCGAATGACGGGCGGCAGCGCCGGGTTCGGCGTCAGCGAATGAATCGGCGGCCGCTCCGGCACCGAGCTTCCGTCGGTCCTGGCGATGAAAGCCGTGGGACTTGGCGTCGACGGCGTCATCTCGGTGCCGCGCAGCAGGATGCTGAACGTCTCGCCCACCTTGCGCGGCAGGTCGACCATGATGTCGAACCGTGTCCCGGGACCCAGCGGCAGCATATCGTTCAGCGGACGGAACAGGTCCGAAGGCTGGCCGTCGATGGCGACGACAAACGGCTCGGCGCCGACCAATGTCGCGCTCAGCGCTTGGCGGGTCGAGCCGTTGACGATGCGCAGCCGCAACCGCGACCCGGGCTTGGCCGTTGCGGTCTGCGGCCAACCCTTGCCATTGACCTGAAGCGTGTCCGCTGGTGTCGCGCCGCTGCTTCCCAACCGGTCGCCGAGGAACAGCACCAGGTCGGCATCGACCTCTGGGGCATCGGGCTCCTCGACGACGAGCACCGCCGCGAGGCCGCGCGCCGTCTGGTTGCTCCAGCCCGGCATGTAGGATGGGTGGACCCAGCAGGTGCCGCTGTCGGGTGACCGCAGCATCAGCTTGACCTCGCCGCCGGGTGGAACGGGCGCGCCGCTGACGCCCGGAATGATCTCGAGCGCGGCCGCCATCCGCATACCGTGCCAGTCGAGATCGGTCGCCTCGCCGACAGCGTTTTTCAGCGTCACCGGAATGTCGATTCCGGGCTTCATGCGCAGCACTTGCCCCGGTGCGGCGCTTCCATAGCCCAGCGGACCGTCTACGCCGTGCGCTTCCGGATCGAGTCGATGCGCGGCGAAATCGAGCGCGCCGAGGGCCGGCCGCGAGGCGGGCGCCGCATCCGCGGCTCGCGGGGGACCGTTGAATCCGAGCGACGCGGCCGCACCGGCCGCCGTGATCAGGAAGCGCCGTCGTTCGATCGTCATGCGGGATCCGATTGCATCAAGGCGGTTCGCCTTTGTCGTTTCAGGCCACGGCGCCGGTGTAAACCTCCGGTCCGTCTCTCGAAAGACCGTCCTTTTGCGTCGCTTCGGCACAGTTTTGCCTGCTCTGCGACCGGCATCGCTCTTGCGCATGCGGATCGTTCGGTGAGGAGAACGAAGCCTTGCGCGCATCGATGATCGTCAGGTCCGGAGGTCTCTGTCTCGGAGCCGCGGCCCTTCTGTTGCTCCTGCATCGGCTCGGCGTGCCGCTGACCGGCGTCGCCTTCGCGATTTCGATCGCCATCGACCCGGAATTATGACGGAACGTGACAACGTCGCTTTTTTTTGCTGCATGCCGGCCGCGCCGTTGCTATGAGGTCGCGCCCGGGTCGCCAGGAGCGGACGGCGGGCGGGCGTGGCGGAATTGGTAGACGCGCCGGATTTAGGTTCCGGTGACTCTAAGTTGTGGGGGTTCGAGTCCCTCCGCCCGCACCAGCCTCTGTCCTGCCCGTCGTCGTCATCGAAGGCCAGCCTGCTGGCCGAAACGGGGTCTTCGCAAGCATTTGGCGCTGCGGACGTTTTTTTTGAAGGGCGGTACGAGATGCAGGTTACCGAGATCAGCGCCAACGGCCTGCGGCGCGAATACAAGGTCGTATTGCCGGCGGCGGACCTGGCCTCCCGTCTCGACGGCGAGCTCGCCGGCATGAAGGACAAGGTCAAGATCAACGGGTTCCGGCCCGGCAAGGTGCCGTTGTCGCACCTGAAGCGCCTCTACGGTCGCTCGCTGATGGGCGAGGTGGTGCAGAACGCCGTCAACGAGGCGAACCGCAAGATCGTCGAGGACAACGGCTTGCGCCTTGCGCTCGAGCCGAAGGTGGACCTCGCCAGCGATCAGGCGGACGTCGAAAGAGCCATGGCGGCGGAGGGCGACCTCGCCTTCACGGTGGCGGTGGAGACCATTCCGAGCTTCGACACCGGCAGCTTCGACGACATCGTGCTCGAGCGCCAGGTGGCCGAGGTGTCGGACGACGACGTGACCAAATCCGTCGACCGGCTGGCCGATCAGAACCGCAGCTTCGAGCCGAAGACCGCGGACGACGCCTCCGTCGCCGCCGGCGACAAGGTCACGATCGACTTCCTCGGCAAGATCGATGGTGAGCCCTTCGAAGGCGGCAAGGGCGAGGATGTCGAGGTCGTCATCGGCTCGGGGACGTTCATCCCGGGCTTCGAGGACAAGCTCATCGGTGCCAAGGCCGGCGAGGATCGGACCGTCGAGATCACCTTCCCTGAGAACTATCTCTCCGCGCCGCTGGCCGGCAAGGACGCGGTCTTCGAGGTCAAGGTCAAGACCATCGCTCTCCCCGGCGAGATCAGCCTCGACGACGAATTCGCCAAGGGCTTCGGTTTCGACACGGTCGACGCCCTGAAGGACGCGATCCGCACGCGCATGCAGGACGATCTGGCGCGCGCCTCGCGGGATCGGCTCAAGCGGGTGCTGCTCGATGCGCTCGACAAGAAATACAGCTTCGACCTCCCTCAGGGTCTCGTCGCGCAGGAGTTCGACAATATCTGGGGTCAGGTCCAGGCCGAGCAGAAGCGCACCGGCCGCAGCTTCGCCGACGAGAAGACGACCGAGGAGGCGGCGCGCGCCGACTACCGCCGCATCGCCGAGCGCCGTGTCAGGCTCGGTCTCGTCCTGGCTGAGGTCGGCGACAAGGCCGGTGTCAAGGTCGAGGACGGCGAGGTCGGGCGGGCGCTGGCCGAGATGGTGCGCCAATATCCCGGCCAGGAGCAGAAGCTCTGGGACTACTACCGCAAGAACCCGCAGGCCCTGAGCGAGGTCAAGGCGCCGATCTTCGAGGACAAGGTGGTCGATTTCATCGTCGGCCAGGCCAAGGTCACCGACAAGGTCGTCCCCAAGGAAGAGCTGTTCAAGGCGCTCGAGGCCGAAGACGAGGTCGCCGAATCTGCGGTGCCGGCCGATGATGCGCTGCAGGACGCCGCCGGGCAGCCGGCCTGATCCGCCCTCGGGTCCCCCTCCCCGGCGCGGCGGCCCGCGACGGGTTGCCGCCCGCCAGCCTGTCGCCAGGCTTGCCGTGTGGGACAGCCCTTATTGCGCAACTTCCATGAACGCCTATATCGTGGGAGCGGTCGCGGGGTCGCTCTCAGATATTCGGGGTAGGGGTAATGAAAGATCCGACAGAGGTTTACGCGAATTATCTCATCCCGCAGGTGATCGAGAACACCAGCCGGGGAGAGCGCGGTTTCGATATCTATTCGCGGCTGCTCCGGGAGCGTATCATCTTCCTGACCGGGCCGGTCGAGGACCACATGGCCTCGGTGATCATCGCACAGCTGCTCTTTCTCGAGGCGGAGAACCCGAAGAAGGAAATCTCCCTCTACGTCAACTCGCCGGGCGGCGTGGTGACGGCCGGTCTCGCCATCTACGATACGATGCAGTTCATCCGCCCGAAGGTGTCGACGCTCTGCGTCGGCCAAGCGGCCTCGATGGGGTCGCTCCTGCTCTGCGCCGGCGAGGCCGGCATGCGCTTCGCTTTGCCGAACGCCCGCATCATGGTGCATCAGCCGTCCGGCGGCTTCCAGGGGCAGGCGTCCGATATCCTGCGCCACGCCGAGGATATCATGAAGATCAAGAAGCGGCTCAACGACATCTACGTCCATCACACCGGCCGGGATTACGATACGATCGAACGAACGCTCGATCGCGACCACTTCATGACCGCAGAGGAGGCCGTCGAGTTCGGGATCGTGGATCGCGTCGATCCCAAGCGGCCGGAGGACGCGACCGACGGCAAGTGAGGGCAATTTCGGCGCCCCGCGATGTTGCCGACGAGCGTCACCCGGAGAGTCGCGTGCCTTGATCGTCGATGGGTGACTTGAAGTTCGGGTGTGATCGTGCTCGCATCCGAGCTTGGTCCGTGGCTTGCCTCTGCCTTGGGGGGGGCTGGGAGCCGTAGTGCGGCACGGTGTGACAGCTACGTTTCGTTAGTCTGCCACGATTAGATTGTTTATGATTCGAACCGCGTGCAGCGCGCGCCGGGTCTGCATGGAGACTTCAATGAGCAAAGCCGGCGGCAGCGACTCGAAGAACACGCTGTATTGCTCCTTCTGCGGCAAGAGCCAGCACGAGGTCCGCAAGCTCATCGCGGGTCCGACCGTGTTCATTTGCGATGAATGCGTCGAACTGTGCATGGATATCATCCGTGAGGAGAACAAGTCCTCGCTGGTGAACCGCAAGGATGGCATTCCGACGCCGCGCGAGATCTGCAAGGTGCTGGACGACTACGTCATCGGCCAGCCGCAGGCGAAGCGCGTCCTGTCGGTGGCGGTGCACAACCACTACAAGCGGCTCAATCACGCCGCCAAGCACAATGATGTCGAACTGGCGAAATCCAACATCCTGCTGATCGGCCCGACGGGTTCGGGCAAGACGTTGCTGGCGCAGACGCTCGCACGCATCCTCGACGTGCCCTTCACTATGGCCGACGCGACGACGCTGACGGAAGCCGGCTATGTCGGCGAGGATGTCGAGAACATCATTCTCAAGCTGCTGCAGGCCTCCGACTACAATGTCGAGCGGGCGCAGCGCGGCATCGTCTACATCGACGAGATCGACAAGATCTCGCGCAAGAGCGACAATCCGTCGATCACGCGCGATGTCTCGGGCGAGGGCGTCCAGCAGGCCTTGCTGAAGATCATGGAAGGCACGGTGGCCTCGGTGCCGCCGCAGGGCGGCCGCAAGCATCCGCAGCAGGAGTTCCTGCAAGTCGACACGACCAATATCCTGTTCATCTGCGGGGGCGCCTTCGCGGGGCTCGAGCGGATCATCTCGCAGCGCGGCAAGGGGACCTCGATCGGTTTCGCCGCCAAGGTCCAGTCGCCGGACGATCGCCGCACGGGCGAGATCTTCCGCAAGGTCGAGCCGGAGGACCTGCTGAAGTTCGGCCTCATCCCCGAGTTCGTCGGTCGGCTTCCGGTGATCGCCACGCTCGAGGACCTCGACGAGGACGCGCTCAAGAAGATCCTCACCGAGCCCAAGAACGCCCTCGTCAAGCAGTATCAGCGGCTGTTCGAGATGGAGAGCACGGAACTGACCTTCAAGGACGAGGCGCTGAACGTCGTCGCCAAGAAGGCGATCGAGCGGCGCACCGGCGCACGCGGGTTGCGCTCGATCATGGAGGGCATTCTGCTCGACACGATGTTCGACCTGCCGGGCCTCGATGGCGTGGAGCAGGTCGTCATCGGGCCGGAGGTTGTGGAAGGGAAGGCGCGTCCGCTCTACATCTATTCGGAGCGCGGCGCGGAGAAGAGCGGCGCGAGCGCCTAAGCGGGCGGGTCCGTGGGTTGCATGGTTTGCAACCCGGACCGTCATCCGCCCGCCGGGGCCGGTGTCTTGAACGACGAGATGATGACCGCCATCTGAGTGCTGGGACGGCGGCCAGGGAGCTTCGGTGGCCTTGCGCTCTGCCTCTGTCGACAGGTGCATTTTCGGCCTTTCGGCAGGTATCCCGGCCCACCGCGGACATAGGTCCCGGTCGGCCCCTGGCAGATCCGCCGGCGGCTTTCGAACAAGCGCCCGCGATTGCCAAACACGCATAGGATCAACATGACCAGCCAGAAACGTCCGCCCGCAACCCCCGGCACCATGGACACTTATCCGGTGCTGCCGCTGCGCGACATCGTCGTGTTTCCGCACATCATCGTGCCGTTGTTCGTCGGTCGCGAGAAATCCATCCGGGCGCTCGAAGAGGTGATGAAGGCCGACAAGTTCATCCTGCTGGCGACCCAGGTCAACGCCACCGACGATGATCCGGCCACCGATGCGATCTTCGAGACCGGCACGCTCGCCTCCGTTCTGCAGCTTCTGAAGCTCCCTGACGGGACCGTGAAGGTCCTGGTCGAAGGATCGTGCCGGGCGCGCGTCACCAAATATGTGCGCACCGACGAATTCTACGAGGCCGATGCGGAAGTGCTGGCTGACGACGAGTTCGACCGCATCGAGGTCGAGGCTCTGGCGCGCTCGGTGTTCAGCGAGTTCGAGAGCTACGTCAAGCTCAACAAGAAGATCTCGCCGGAAGTGGTCGCCGCCGTCGGACAGATCAACGACTACGCCAAGCTGGCCGACACGGTGGCGTCCAACCTCGCGGTCAAGATCTCCGACAAGCAGGCCATCCTGGAGATGTCCTCGGTCAGCGCCCGGTTGGAGAAGTGCCTGGGGCTGATGGAGAGCGAGATCTCCGTGCTGCAGGTCGAGAAGCGCATCCGCACCCGCGTCAAGCGGCAGATGGAGAAGACGCAGCGCGAATATTATCTCAACGAGCAGATGAAGGCGATCCAGAAGGAACTCGGCGACGAGGACGGCAAGGACGACCTGAGCGAGCTCGAGCAGCGCATCAAGGACACGCGGCTGTCGAAGGAGGCGCGCGAGAAGGCGCAGACCGAGTTCAAGAAGCTTCGGCAGATGTCGCCCATGTCGGCGGAAGCCACCGTGGTGCGCAACTATCTCGACTGGCTGCTGTCGATTCCGTGGAACAAGAAGTCCAAGGTCAAGCGCGACCTGGCGCTGGCCGAATCGACCCTGAATTCCGATCATTACGGGCTCGACAAGGTCAAGGAGCGGATCATCGAATATCTGGCCGTGCAGAGCCGGGCCAATAAGCTGACCGGTCCGATCCTGTGCCTCGTCGGGCCGCCTGGCGTCGGCAAGACGTCGCTCGGTCGCTCGATCGCCAAGGCGACGGGGCGCGAGTTCGTGCGCATCTCGCTCGGCGGCGTGCGGGACGAGGCGGAGATCCGTGGTCACCGGCGGACCTACATCGGCTCGATGCCCGGCAAGATCATCCAGTCGATGCGCAAGGCCAAGACCTCGAACCCGCTGTTCCTGCTCGACGAAGTGGACAAGATGGGCCAGGACTTCCGCGGCGACCCGTCCTCGGCGCTGCTCGAGGTGCTCGACCCGGAGCAGAATGCCGCCTTCAACGACCATTATCTCGAGGTCGACTACGACCTGTCGAACGTGATGTTCGTGACCACGGCCAATACGTTGAACATCCCGGCCCCGCTGATGGATCGCATGGAGATCATCCGCATCGCCGGCTACACGGAGGATGAGAAGCTCGAGATCGCGCGCACCCATCTGATCCCGGCCGCGCTTGTGAAGCATGGCTTGGCCAAGACGGAATGGTCGATCGACGACGACGGCCTGTTGCTGATGATCCGCCGCTACACGCGCGAGGCGGGCGTGCGCAACCTCGAGCGCGAGATCTCCAATCTCCACCGCAAGGCGGTGAAGGAGATCATGACGCTTGGCAAGAAGACTGTCGACGTGACGGCATCCAACGTCGGTGATTATCTCGGCGTGCCGAAATATCGCTACGGCGAAGCCGAGACCGAGGATCAGGTCGGCGCAGTGACCGGCCTGGCCTGGACCGAGGTCGGCGGCGAGTTGCTGACGATCGAGGCCGTCGTCCTGCCGGGCAAGGGCAAGATGACGGTGACGGGCAACCTCAAGGACGTCATGAAGGAGTCGATCTCCGCTGCCGCTTCCTATGTGCGGTCGCGCGCCATCGATTTCGGTATCGAGCCGCCGCTCTTCGATCGTCGTGACATCCATGTGCATGTGCCGGAGGGTGCAACGCCCAAGGACGGTCCATCGGCCGGCATCGCCATGGCAACGAGCATCGTCTCGGTCATGACCGGCATCCCGATCCGGCGGGATCTCGCCATGACTGGCGAGGTGACGCTGCGCGGCAGGGTGTTGCCGATCGGCGGTTTGAAGGAGAAGCTGCTGGCGGCGTTGCGCGGCGGCATCAAGAAGGTGCTGATCCCGGAAGAGAACGCCAAGGATCTGGCTGAGATTCCCAACGCGGTGAAGAATGCGATGGAGATCGTGCCGGTCTCGCGGATGGACGAAGTGCTGAGCCACGCCCTGGTGCGCCAGCCGATCGCCATACAGTGGGAAGAGGATCTGGCGGCCGCCAAGCCTGTCGTGACCGGAGGCGATGACGAACCTGCCGGGGTGATCGCGCACTGAGCGAGACTTGGCTGTGTTGCACGGACGAAAGGCCGCAGGCTGGCAAGCTTGCGGCCTTTTCCATGTTGCCGTGGAGGTTTGCCCCTGGCGCGGACCTGGATTGCTGCCGGTGCGGCCTCGACGTTGCGGCGGAAATTGCTTGGCGAGGCGGTGCGGCTCTGCCAAACTTCATGTGCCGAGGTTGGGGCTCCGGCACGATAGATCGGTGGCTGGCCCCCGGCATCGGGAGAGCGTGCCGTCGCGTGGTCCATAGCCTGTGCGGCGAGGCGCATGTGTTGCGCAGCGCCGCGCGGGCCCTTAGAAGGCATCGCAGGCATGCGCGTCAGGTCTTTGGCAAAGGCCGGGTTCGGGCGGTTAGCTCAGTTGGTAGAGCATCTCGTTTACACCGAGAGGGTCGGCGGTTCGAGCCCGTCACCGCCCACCATGCGGTCTCGGCTCGCGTGTTGTGGCGCACTGATCGCGGCGTTGACGTTCGCGGCGTTAGGCACCCCGGCCCGAGCCGCCAACGCCATGTCGTTCCGGCTCGTGACGATCACGTCGTCGACGGCGTGTCGTGCCCATTGCAAACGACCGATCGATGCCGAAGTGATCGCTGCGACGGGCGAAATCAACAACAGCACGTCGGATGACTTTCTGGCGTTCCTCACCGATCATGCGCAGGACGGTCAGCTCCGCCCCGTCGTCCTGATTCACTCGCCCGGAGGCACCGTCGTCGGCGCGATGCAACTCGGCACGATGTTCCGCAAGCTCGGCGCCGCCGTCATCGTCGCTCGTGCGGCCGATGACCCCGACGGCGAGCACGCCCATGTGGTTCCGGGGGCTTGCATGTCGGCCTGCGTCTACGCCTTCTTCGGCGGGGCCAAGCGGGTTGTGCCGACGGTCAGCCGCCTCGGCATCCACCGCATGGCGATCTATGGAAGCGAGCATGATCCGGCCGGCGGCACGACGGCGACGCGGAGCTTCGGCACCGACGACATCGTCACGGCGCTGGCAAGCTATACGAAGATGATGGGAATCAACCCGGCGGTGATCAGCTATGCGGAGACGATCGATCCGAACTCGATCCATATCGTTACGCCGCGCGAAATTGCCCGTTGGCGGATGGGATCGCCTCGCCTTTGAGTGGTGCGGTCTCGTCCCGCGTCGTCGCGCCGCACGATCGTGACAACCGGAGGAGCCTGCTTGACGCCAAAGGGGAGGTGACGTACACGGCACTCCTCCGGACGGGCGCCGAACCTAGACTCGCCTGTTTGCGGGGGAGTAGCTCAGTTGGTTAGAGCGCCGGCCTGTCACGCCGGAGGTCGCGGGTTCGAGCCCCGTCTCTCTCGCCACCAAAGCCCTCCAAGAGTTTGGCCTGTTCGCCGATCGCGATGCGGCGGATCATGGGATGCCGGCGCATACGGGGGATTCAACCTCGCTGACGGCGTCGCGATCCGATATATCTGTCAGTTCCCCTGGGGGACCTTCTTCATGGTCCCGCCGGAATCGGGCTGGCTGCCTGTTGCCGGGCTGCTGGTGCCGGTCATGCCCTTGCCCGAACCGTCACCCGAGCTCGGAGACCCGGAAGCGCCGCCGCCCGAATCATTGCCGCCGCCAGAGCTGCCAGCATCGCCCGCCCCGCCGGCCCCCGCACCGCTCGCGCCCGCGGCATAGGCGACACTGGCCATGACCATGCAGCACGTTGCCGCGACAATGAGAGCGGGAGCCTTGACCATGATGAATCTCCTCGTGGGCCGAGCGAGCGGCGTGGAATAGCAAGTCGGATGAGCTACGACCGGTTACAGTGATTTGTTCCGGCATCATCGATCGGCCCAATCCGCGATGATCCCTCAACCGTTCGGCTCGCCGAGGCCTCTCCCGGCATCCCGCAACTGCGTCGATGACGCGAAGGACCGCGGCCCGTGCAGATAGACGAAGGCCGGCGGCGCTCGGCCGGCAAGGCGCTGCGCCTGGTCCTCTCGCAGGCGGCGACGGCCAAGGATCGTACCCGCACTGCCGTGCAGCGCCCGCAGCGTGCTGCCGGGACGGTCGACGGCGGCGATCGGCACGAGGTCGACGAGGTCGCGCCAGCGGCGCCAGCGCGGCAGCTGCTGGAGATTGTCGGCGCCCATGATCCACACGAAGCGCACGCCCGGGCAGCGCCGCATCAGCCAGGCTACCGTCTCGACCGTGTAACGCGTGCCGATGGCGGCCTCGATCCCCGTGACCGCGATTCGCGGATGGCGGGCCATGCGGCGCGCCGCCTCGATTCGCGTGGCGAGATCCGGCAGGCCGTCCGTCGCTTTGAGCGGGTTGCCGGGCGTCACGATCCACCAGACCCGATCGAGGCCGAGCCGCCGCAAGGCCGTCAGGCTCGCGAGCCTGTGGCCCTCATGCGGTGGGTTGAAGCTGCCGCCGAAGAGCCCGATGCGCAGGCCCGGCGCGCAGGGCGGGACCGCCCGCGAAGGCGATCCCCGCACGAGGTCCGTCACGGACGCAGCTGCCCCGATCCGTGCACCCGGTACTTGAACGAGGTCAGCTGCTCGACACCGACCGGCCCACGTGCATGCATGCGCCCGGTGGCAATGCCGATCTCGGCGCCGAAACCGAACTCGCCGCCGTCCGCGAATTGCGTCGAGGCATTGTGCAGCACGATGGCGGAATCGACCTCCGCCAGGAAACGTCGCGCCGCGGCCTCGTCTTCCGTCACGATGCAGTCGGTGTGGTGGGAGCCGTAGCGCTCGATATGGTCGATGGCCTCCTCGATCCCGCCGACCACGCGGCAGGCGATGACGGAGGCGAGATATTCGGCACGCCAGTCCTCCTCGGTCGCAGCGACGACACGCGGGTCGACGGCTTGCGTCGGCGCGTCGCCTCGCACGGCGCAGCCGGCGTCGAGGAGGACCTCGACGAGACGCGGCAGCAAGGTTCGGGCGAGGGTCTCGTCGACCAACAGCGTCTCCGCCGCGCCGCAGATGCCCGTGCGCCGGAGCTTGGAGTTGAGCAGCAAGGCCTCGGCGCGGCCGGGGTCGGCAGCGCGGTCGACATAGACGTGCACGATGCCTTCGAGATGGGCGAAGACCGGCACGCGCGCCTCGGCCTGCACCCTGGCCACCAGCGTCTTGCCGCCGCGTGGCACGATGACGTCGAGCGCCCCGTCGAGCCCGGCCAGCATGGCGCCGACCGCGGCACGGTCGCGCGTCGGCACCCGGCCGATGGCCGCTTCCGGCAGTCCGGCCGCCCGCAGTCCCTCGACCAGGCAGCCATGCAGCGCCTCGGAGGAGAAGAAGCTCTCCGAGCCACCGCGCAGGATCGCCGCATTGCCAGCCTTGAGGCAGAGCGCGCCGGCATCCGCGGTGACGTTGGGCCGGCTCTCGTAGATGATGCCGACGACCCCGAGCGGCGTCGCGACGCGCTCGATGAGCAGCCCGTTCGGCCGTTCGAACCGCGCCAGCACCCGGCCGACCGGGTCGGGCAGGGCGGCGATCGCCTCGAGGCTCCGCGCCATCGCCTCGATGCGTGAGGAATCGAGGCGCAGGCGGTCGAGCGCGGCGGCCGGGAGGGCGCGATGCTCGGCCTCGGCCATGTCCCGGCCGTTGGCGGCGAGGATGTCGGCCACGCCGTGGCGCATCGCCGCCGCGGCGGCCGTGAGCGCCGCGTTGCGGGTGATGGCCGGGGCGTTGCGCAAGACCCGCTGCGCGACCCGCGCCTCGGCACCCATGTTACGCATCAAACCCGCCACGTCGAGCGGCTGGCCGCCGCCCTCGATCACTTTCAACCGGTCCATCGCCGTCCCCCGATTCGGTTGTGATGGCGGAAGCGAGCGCGCTTGTCCATGCCCGAGGGTGGGACGGCGCAGGGCTCCATGCTAGAACGCGCCGCGAGCGGAGAGCATGCGATGGACGGCCACCAACATCATGCGGGCGACGACCACCATGACCACCAGTCCCACGGCGGCTCCCACGGCGCCTCGGGGCACGTCCACGCGCCGGCGGATTTCGGCCGCGCCTTCCTGATCGGCATCGGCCTCAACGCTGCCTTCGTGGTGGCGGAGGTGGTCTTCGGCCTCGCCGGCCACTCGGTCGCGCTCCTGGCCGATGCCGGCCACAACCTGTCGGATGTCCTCGGCCTCGTCGTCGCCTGGGGCGCGGCGACACTCGCCAGGCAGACGCCGACCCCACGCTTCACCTATGGGTTCGGCACGAGCTCCATCCTGGCGGCGCTGTTCAACGCCGTGTTCCTGCTCGTCGTCATCGGCGGCCTGAGCTGGGAAGCGATCCTTCGCCTTGCCCATCCCGAGCCGGTGGCGGGCTCGACCGTGATGATCGTCGCGGCCATCGGCATCGCCATCAACGGGCTCTGCGCCTGGCTCTTCGCGTCGGGTCGCAAGGGTGACATCAACATCCGCGGCGCCTTCGCGCACATGCTGGCCGATGCGCTGGTCTCGGTCGGCGTCGTCTTGGCCGGCCTGGTGATCCTGCTCACCGGATGGGAGCGGCTCGACCCCGTGGTAAGCCTCGTCATCAACGCGGTGATCGTCTGGGGTACGTGGACGCTGTTGCGCGACAGCTCGACCATGGCGCTCCATGCCGTGCCGCCCGGCATCGAGCCCGACCGCGTGCGCCGCTACCTTGCCGAAACCCGCGGCGTGGCAGGCGTGCACGACCTGCACATCTGGCCGATCAGCACCACCGAGACGGCGCTGACGGCGCATCTCGTCATGCCTGGCGGCCATCCGGGCGACAGTGTCCTGATGGACCTTTGCGCGGCGCTCAGGAGCGACTATGGCATCGGCCACGCGACGCTCCAGATCGAGGTCGAGGAGGCGACGGTCTGCGCCCTGGCGCCGGCGGATGTCGTTTGAGAGCGTGCTCGAACAAGGATCAGCCACGATGAGAAACGCCCACCGGCTCGAAGGCAAGGTCGCGGTCGTGACCGGCGGTTCGCGCGGCATCGGCCGGGCCGTCGCCGAACTCTTCGCCCGCGAGGGCGCGACGCTCGTCGTCAATCATTTTCGCGACGCGGCCATGGCGTCGGCGACGCTGCGGATGCTGGAGGCGGCCAGCCACGCGGAAGGCCATGGCGCGAAGCCGCACCATGCGGTCGAGGCCGACGTCAGCGACGCGCGCGCCGTGGAGGCGATGTTCGCGGAGATCCTGGATCGGCACGAGGCCATCCATATCCTGATCAACAATGCCGGCTTCCAGGTTGAGACGCCCGGCGACGCCTTCGCGGAGGCGGATTTCGCCCATGTCGTCGCAGTCGACCTCGTCGGCCCGGCCCTCTGCTCGCGCGCGGCACTCAAGCATTTCACCTCGCGGCCGGGCGGCGGCACGATCATCAACACGACGAGCGTGCATGAGCGCGTGCCGAAGCCCGGCTACGCGGCCTACTCCGTGGCGAAAGGCGGGCTCGGCAACCTGACGCGGACCCTGGCGCTCGAGTTCGCCGACCGCGGCATCCGGGTCAACGCGGTAGGGCCCGGGGCGGTCGCGACCGACATGAATGCCGCCTGGACCGGCGATGCCGCGAGCCGGGCGGCGGTCGAAAGCCACATCCCGATGGGCCGCGCCGCAGAGCCCGAGGAAGTCGCCACCGTCTTCGCCTTCCTGGCGTCGGACGAGGCGCGCTACATCACCGGCCAGACGATCTATGCCTGCGGCGGCCTCACGCTCTACGGCGACTTCCAGAAGAACTGGGCGTCGTAGCGACCCGACTCCGACATCCGCGCCCGTGAATCTTGGGACAAGTCGACCCACCAGGCTGACCGGACATGCCCACCGGGACCCGGATTTCTGGATCGATGCCGCGCCCGCGCAGCGCCGATCCGCCCCGTCACCTCGAAGCCTGCAAGATATTATCGAAATTATTTTCAGATTGGGTTGATCTTATCTTTCTCTTTTTTTATTCTCATTTATGATTTGCTTCTCACCATCAGATTTTTCGATCGAGCCACGCAGCTCAAGCTTTTTGTCTCCAGAAATCTTGCCGATTGCCTCCTTCATCGACCCTTTGACAGATTTCGTCTTTGCAGTCGTATGATCTTTTTTCATTCTCATCCTTTCGAACATAGGCAACTAAGAGATAGATTTTCGACTAGCCCTATTTGGCATCGTCTCGATCGGCTGCGGGTGACCCTTTCGGATCGGGCTCGGCATGTCGGCAAGTCCGCGCTCACGAGCAAAGACGACGACGGCGCTGCGACGGTTCAAGCCGAGTTTGCGGTAGAGTGCCGTGAGATGGTTGCGGACGGTGTTGCGGGAGATACTGAGCTCAGCCACGATCTCGTTGTCCGTCATGCCGTGGGCCACGCGGACAAGGATCTCGTGTTCGCGGGCGGTCAGGTCGTCCAGCCCGCTTGGCTCCTGCCCGCTCGTGCTCGACCGCCGCAGTGCGGCCAGCTTGTCCAGAATCTTGCGACTGAACCAGGACGCGTCCGCCATGGCGGCCTCAATGGCCTTCATCAGCTCCATCTCGGACCGCTTGCGGTCGCTGATGTCCTGCATGGTGCAGAGAACCCAGAGCTCGCCGGAGATCGTCACAGTATCGGCCGAAATCATGCAGTCGAGATTCTCCCCGTCTTTGGTCCGGAGCCGTCCGTCGAAACCGCGCACGCTGCCGTCCCGTTTCAACTTGCGCTCGAAGCGCTCTCGTACCGCCGTGTCCAGCCAAAGGCCGATCTCGTCCGACCGGCGATCCCGCAGATCCTCGACGGTAAAGCCGAAGGTCTTGACGAAAGCCTCGTTCACGTCGGTGAGCGTGAAGCCGTCACGCTTGCCGCGGACCGTCGGGACGGGCGCGAGCTGGAAAGATTTTTCGAATTGCTGCTGGCTTTGCTTGAACTGGTCCTCCGCCTTCCGTCGTGCGTCGAGATCCGCAAAAGTGAAGAGCATGCAGGACACGCTGCCCGGCATCTCGATGGGTTGGCCTGCGACAATGACCCATTTTCTGGTATCGGCCGGCACGCTGAGGCAGGCCTCCATCTGCGGGATCGTCCTGCCTTGCTTGAGCCTCTCGATCGCAAGCTCCCGCCGCTCCGCGTCCTTCAGGACGTCGACCTCATAGACCGACCGACCGACGACCTCGTCGCGCGAGAACCCGGTCATCTCGACGAAGCCTTCGTTCACCTGGACGAAGCGCAGGTCGGACAAGCGGCAGATCACCGCCGGCGCCGGGTTGGCGTGGAACGAGCTCTGGAAGCGCTCCTCGGCCTGATATTGCGCGGTGACGTCGTTGATGGTGAGCACGAGGCAGTCAGGCTGGCCCGACGCATTGGTTATGACGAGGCTGCGGATACTATGCACCCACTCGGCCTCGGGGTGCCCGGCGCGGGTGACCTCCACGACGACGTCATGGACAGCCTCTCCGGCGATCACACGGTCGATCGGCGTATTGCGAGGACCGAGTGGATGATTGTTGCGGTATTTGAGCATGTAGTTGCGGCGATACGCGTCGACATCGGCGCCGAGATCAGCGACGCGTTTCGCGCCGTGCATTGCGAGGGCGGCATCGTTGGCCCAGGTTATGCTCTGGTCGGGGTCGATCAGGATCACGCCCTCGCTAAGGCCCGCAACGATCTGCTGGAGCTGCGATCGATCGACCTTTTCCGTCACATTAATCTCTTCATTCAGCGGGTTGCCGATCTTAGTACATCGGTTTGGCGCCAAGGGCGCAATGGCTTGCGCCGGGCCGACCTGAGATCCGCTCGGCAATCTCGCACCATCGCGATCAGTCATCCGGCCGTCAGCCGACAGGACTCTCCTGAACAATAACCGGCAATTTTCACACAACCAAAGGACAGCGCACAATAGCTCCAATGCACCATGGTATTTGGTATGAACATACCATTGTGGCCAGCCCTGCAAGGCTTATGTCTTGCCAGCCAAACGGCGCGTCATTCAAACGCCATGCAATTGAGGGGAACACCATGGACACGGATCGGCTGAAGGGTGCCGCTCAGGAGATCGGGGGGAAGGTCCAAGAGACGCTCGGTCGCCTGACCGGTGACACCGGCGCCCGCGTCGAAGGCGTCGCTCGCCAGGTCGCCGGCGCGGGCCAGACGATGTACGGGCAGGCCAAGGACGGCGTAAGCGACGCGGCCGATACGGTCACGGACTATGCCGAGCAGGCGTATGAGCAGGGCAGCCGATACGTTTCGCGCGCTGCTCCCAAGATCGGTCTTCAGATCGAAGAGCATCCGCTGACCGCGATCATCGTCGCCGGCGCCGTGGGTTACCTCCTGGCTCTCCTTATCCATAGCCATCGTTGACCGCCAATCCTGGAGAGCAAAGCCATGCCGAACCCAACCCACACCGCCGCTTCCGTAGCGATAGGCGCAACCGACGAACCGCTTTTCGGCCGTGAGGATCGTCACACCCATCACCGGATTTCCTGGCAGGCCATCATCGCCGGCGTGATCGTCACCGTCTCGATCGAAATCCTCCTTAGTCTGCTCGGGGCCGGGGTTGGCCTCGGAATGGTCCACACCGATGCCGGCGCAACCCCGAGTGCCGGAAGCCTCGGCATGGGCGCGGGACTCTGGTGGCTGATAAGCAACCTCATAGCCTTGGCGGCCGGCGGCTATGTATCGGCATGGCTGGCCGGGATCGACCTGCGCTTTGACGGCATGCTGCACGGTGTGGTGACCTGGGGTCTCGCCATGCTGCTGACCCTCTACCTTCTGTCGAGTGCCGTTGGCGGCTTGCTCGGTGGCGCCATGTCGGTGACCGGTACGGCCTTGTCGGCGGCCGGAGGTTCGGTGAAGGCCGCCGCTCCCAAGGCGGCCGAAGTCGCGGGCCTGTCGCCAGACATCGTCCAGCAGCAGGTCCAGGCCTATCTGCAGCCTGTCAATCCCGACCCGGCCGCGATGAGCCCACAGGATGCGCAAAAGGCGATCGCCACCGACCTGACAACCTATGCCAAGGGTGGGACGGACGCGCCTGCCGCCAAGGATCGGATCATCGCGATCATGGCTGCGCAGATGAAGATCTCCAAGGACGATGCGGCCAAGAAGTTCGACGACGCCCAGGCCAAGCTGACCCAGACGAAGGACCGGGCGATCCAGGCGGCCAAGACCGCGGCGGATGCCAGCGCCAGTGCTGCCTCGACGGGCTCGTTCCTAGCGTTCGGCACTCTTTTCCTCGGGGCCATCGCGGCCGCGCTGGGCGGGGCGGCAGCCGTGCAGCGCAGGGGAGTTTCGTGACCGACGTGATCAGTGCCCCCGTCGCGCGCTGAGCCAGCCGAGGCAACGGGGCTCAAGGCTCATTCCTCGTTCAACGGATGCAGGTCGCGCACCATGGCCTTCATGCGCTCGTCGAGCACGTGGGTGTAGATCTGCGTCGTCGAGATATCGGCATGGCCCAGCAGTTCCTGCACGATGCGCAGGTCGGCGCCGTTCTGCAGCAGGTGGCTGGCGAAGGCGTGGCGCAGCACGTGCGGGCTGATGCGGGCTGCCCCGAGGCCTGACGCTGCGGCCACGAGCTTCAGGTCGCGGGCGAAGGCCTGGCGGGTCAGGTGGCCGCTCTCGCTGTCGGCCGGGAACAGCCACGGACTCGTCTCGTAGAGCTTCGCCTGCTGCCCCGCCGCGGCCACCGACCGAAAGAGCCCGACGGCGGCCTTCGCGGGGTCCGAGAGCGGCACCAGCCGCTCCCGGCCGCCCTTGCCCCGGACGGTCAGCATGTCGATCCGCCCGGCAGCCGCCCGCGCGGCGCTGCGGGGCAGGGCGACGAGCTCGGATACGCGCAGGCCGGTGGCGTAGAGCAGCTCGACGAGACAGAGCATGCGCGCCGTGCGCAGGCGCTCGATCCACGGGCGCTCCGGATCGTCGAGGCCTTCGCGCGCCGTCCCGAGCAGCGCCTCCACCTCCGCGACGCCCATCGTCTTCGGCAGGGGGCGTCCACGACGCGGGCCTTCGAGCACGACTGTGGGGTCGTCACCCCGGTGGCCTTCGGCGAACAGGAACTTGTGGAATTGCCGCAGGGCGGACAGGCGCCGCGCGCTGGACGAGGCCTTGAGGCCGCGGGCCTCGAGCTCGGCCAGGAAAGCGCGGACCAGGGACGTGTCGACCGCGAGCGGATGCACGTCGTGGCGGGCTAGAAAGCCGAGATAATCGTCGAGATCGCGGCGGTAGGCCTCGAGCGTGTTCTTCGCCGCACCGCGTTCCGCCGCGATCATGTCGAGGAACAGATCGGCCAGTCTGCCGGGCCTCGGCGTCACTTATTCAGCCTCGCCAAGGGTATGTCCTGTTCCATGGGCCGGGGCGTGACCTGTACGAACGTCACGAGGGCCAGCATGGCGCCGTAGACGACGCCGGCGAGTAGCGCCACCACGAGAAGGAACCTGAACAAGCTCGGCACACAAAGGATCTCCGTGGGCTCTCGGGCCGGCCATCGTGGTCCTGACCATAGCAGACCCAGATGAACGACCCGTGAGTCCCAGGCTGTCACGCCTTCAGTCCGACCTCCGTCAGCGCGTCCTTCTGGCGCTCCGCCAGCGCGTTGATCGCGAAGCCGGCGATCGCCTCGTTGAAGAGCTGGAAGAAGTTGAGCTCGGTGCGCAGATGCAGGAAGACCGCGCCGAGCCCGACCGCGGCGCGATCCATGAACACGAACTCCCGCGGCACCTTGACCGGCCCGAGCTTTTTCAGGGCGCTATGCACCTGGAAGGCTTCCCTGCGGCCATACTTGCCGGGCTCGACGCCGTTCGCGACCGTGCGGACCCGGTCGTCGAGAATCGGCCCGTAGATGAACCGCGCCCAGATGTTGAGCGTGTCGATCAAGGCCTTGCTCAGGCCGCGGAAGCCCCAGGTCTCGTAGGCATGCATGATGCGGGCCCGGTCGTCGTTGCGCAGGCCCTCGTAAAGATCCACGACGCCGCCGACGAAGGCGGGCGGGAAGATTCGCACGCAGCCGTAATCGAGCAGGTTGATGCCTGCCACCTCGTCGTGTGCTTGGCGCACCGTGTAATTGCCGAGATGCGGGTCGCCGTGGATCACGCCGAAACGGCTGAAGGGCAGCCACCAGGCTTTGAACATGGCGGTGGCGATCAGGTTGCGCGTCGCGAGCGGCGCCTCCCTGAAGTCCAGGAGCCTGCCGCCATCGAGCCACGTCATGGTCAGGAGCCGGTCGGTCGAGAGCGCCTCGTGGATCTTGGGCACGCGCACCTCGTCGATGTCGCGCAGCATCAGAGCATAGAGCCGGGCGTGACGTGCCTCGCGCTTGTAGTCGAGCTCCTCGCGCACGCGCGCACCGATCTCCTTGACGGCGTCGCGGCCATCGATGGCCGGGCTCATCCGCCGGTGGAGGGCGAAGAGCATGTCGAGCTGCGCCAGGTCCGCTTCGACGGCCGAGGCCATATTCGGATATTGCAGCTTGCAGGCGAGCGGCATGCCGTCGCGTGCCGTGGCGCGATGCACCTGGCCGAGGGAGGCGGCGGCAGCGGGCTTGAGGTCGAAGCCGCTGAACTTGTCGCGCCAGCCCGGCCCGAGCTCCGCCATCATGCGGCGGTTGACGAAGCCCGCCCCCATCGGCGGAGCCTCGCTCTGCAGCTTGGACAACGCCTCGGCATAATTCGCCGGCAGAGCGTCGGGAATCGTCGAGAGGAGCTGTGCAACCTTCATCAGCGGCCCCTTCAGGCCGCCGAGCGCCCGCGTCAGCGCCGCCGCATTGGCCGCCTCGCCATCCTGGCCGAGAAGGCGCGAGCCCGCCATCCGGGCCGCGACCCCGCCCATGTTGGCGCCGACGCGGGCATAGCGCGCGGCTCGGGCCGAGAAGCGGTTCTGTTCGGGATCGGTCATCGAAGGGTTCGGGCCTCGCGGAGACGGCAGGAGGGGCATGCTTAAACGTGGTGAGGCTCGATTGCACTTGCCAGCCCAGGCGCCCCGAGCGGATCCGGCCAATTGTCGCGACATCCGCGACGCGCCTCCCGTAAGCATCGGTTAACCTCGTAGGAGGATCGTCATCGCGGAAGAGGCGGCGGCGTCTTTCGAAAGGTTGGGAAATATTTGCCTCGGAACCGGTCCGATTCCGCCTCAGTTGGAGGCAGGGCATGACGTAGTGTCAAGCCAAGGTGTGTTGCGCGGGGTACGGCGCATCCGGCTTGGGCCGGCAGGCTTTGCGGCAAGTCCGCCGAAGAAAGACGATGAGGACGATGATGCACGCCAGCCAGAGCAGCGGCGCCGCGAGACGCAGAGGGCACGACGACGCGATGCGGGTCGCATTGCCGTCCTCGCCCGCCGGTCCGGTCCGGGGGGCGTGGCGGTCCCTCACCGGTCTCGCCGAGGATCTGATCATCCTCGGTCAGTTCGCCTTTGGTCGGGATTATCGCCCGAACGAACTCGCCAAGCCCCGCCTCGCGTTCACATCGCAGCTCGCCTCGCGCGGCAGCGCTTAAGGATCGTCCCGTCGATGCGGAACCCGGCGTGACGGGAAAGGCGTCCGCGCCGGACCATGGGGATCTCATAGGACGGCTTCGCCACCTCGGTCTAGTCGCGCCCGGCGACATCGTCACGATCAGGCCCCTGACAGGGGGGGTCTCATCCGACATCCACCTCGTCGAAACCGGGGAACATCGCTTCTGCGTCAAGCGTGCCCTGTCCCGGTTGAAGGTCGCAGCCGAGTGGAAGGCGCCCGTGGCCCGCAATGCTGCGGAGGCCGCCTGGATGCGCGTCGCCGGTGAATGGATGCCGGGAATCGCGCCCGTCGTCCTGGCGGAGGATACGGCCGCCGGCCTCTTCGCCATGAGCTATCTTCCTCCCGAGAACCATCCGGTGTGGAAGGCGGAGCTGATGGCCGGGCGGATCGATCCCGATTTCGCCGGTCTGGTCGG
The DNA here is from genome assembly GCA_965277635.1 of Lichenihabitans sp. Lineage (GTDB taxonomy): Bacteria > Pseudomonadota > Alphaproteobacteria > Rhizobiales > Beijerinckiaceae > Lichenihabitans. The sequence goes on along the minus strand of CBDIDE010000002.1, from coordinate 5,067,391 downwards.
GCGGAGCCTCGTCGAGACCCATGCCCGCGGTGCCCACGACGCCCGCCTCGCGTCGGCCTTCGCCAATCACGAGACCTTCGACCAGATTCGCCTCGATCCTTATCTGCGGGCGACGGGACGGGCACATCCGGCGCTGCAAGGCTGCTTCGAGCGTCTGGCGTCGGAGACGGCCGCGACGCGCCTCGCGCTGGTGCACGGCGACGTCAGCCCGAAGAACATCCTCGTCGGCCCGCTCGGGCCGGTTTTCCTCGACGCGGAATGCGCGACCTACGGCGATCCGGCCTTCGACGTCGCCTTCTGTCTCAACCACCTGCTGTTGAAGGGTGCCCGGCGCGGCGTGGCGCGTGACGGTTATCTCGAAGCCTTCGAGGCGCTGGCACAAGCCTATCTCGGTGCCGTGTCCTGGGAGGCGCCTGAGGCGTTGGAGCGCCGCGTAGCCGCGCTGCTGCCGGCGCTGTTCCTGGCCCGCATCGACGGCAAGTCGCCGGTCGAGTATCTGGTCCACGACGACGAGCGGGAGGCGGTACGCCGCTGCGCCATGCCGCTCGTCGCCGAACCGCCGCTCGGCCTCGCTCCGATCGTCGAGGCCTGGAGACAGTCACCATGACCGAACCCGTGATCTCCCGTGTCCATGCGCGGCGCATCTGGGATTCGCGCGGCCGGCCGACCGTCGAGGCCGAGGTGACGCTGAGCGACGGTAGCTTCGGGCGCGGCATCGCGCCGGCCGGGGCGTCGCGCGGCACGCGCGAGGCGGTCGACCTTCGCGACGGCGGCGCCCGCTTCGGCGGCTTCGACGTGCAGCAGGCCATCGCCGCGGTGCGTGGCGAGATCGCCGCGGCTCTCGAGGGCCGGGACCCGTTCGATCAGGCGGCGGTCGATGCCTGCCTGGTCGAGCTCGACGGCACGCCGACCAAGGGTCGGCTCGGCGGCAACGCGCTGGTCGCCGTGTCGCTCGCCGCCCTGCATGCGGCGGCGGCAAGCCGCGGCCTGCCGTTATGGCGCCATCTCGCCGGCGAGGCCGGGGTCACGATCCCCCTGCCGGAGATCCAGATCTTCGGCGGCGGCGCCCATGCGGGCCGCCGCACCGACATCCAGGATTTCATGGTGATGGCGCCGCGGGCGGAAAACTTCGCCGAGGCGCTGGAGGTGACGGCCGAGGTCTACCGGGCGGCCGGGCAGGTGATGGCGGAGCGGGGTCTGTTGCAGGGCGTCGCCGACGAGGGCGGCTGGTGGCCGGCCTTCGCCTCCAACGAGGAGGCGCTCGATACGCTCGTGCTCGCCATCGAACGGGCCGGGTTCGCACCGGGCGCGGAGGTCGCCATCTCGCTCGACGTCGCGGCGTCCGAGTTCGGCCGCGACGGACGCTACCGCCTGGCGCTCGATAGCCGTGAACTCGACCGTGACGGGCTTGGCGAGATGCTTCTCGGCTGGTGCGATCGCTACCCGATCCTGTCGATCGAGGATCCCTTCGCGGAAGACGATTCCGAGGGGTTCGCCCGCTTCACGGCGGCGGTCGGCGACCGCATTCAGGTGATCGGCGACGACCTCCTGGTGACCGATGCGGACCGTGTAAGGCAGGCCGCAGCGGGCCGCGCGGCCAACGCCGTGCTGATCAAGGTGAACCAGGCCGGCACCGTGACGGAAGCCCGGGCCGCCTGCGCAGCTGGCAAGGCCGCCGGCTTCGGCACCATCGTCTCGGCTCGCTCCGGCGAGACCGAGGACGTGACGATCGCTCATCTGGCGGTCGGCTGGAATGCCGGCCAGCTCAAGGTGGGCTCTTTCGCCCGCTCCGAACGCATGGCCAAGTGGAACGAGGTGCTGCGCATCGAGGAAAGGCTGGGGAGCGCCGCGCGTTTCGCCGGCGTCGACGCCTTGCCGTCGCGGCGACCTGCCCGCTGATATAGGTCATGGAAATCGTGAGCGCGCCAGCGCCAAGTCTATGACCTCCGACGTAATTGCAATGATCTGACGTTTGGATAATTTCATTTCATCCTCTCCAGATGAGAGCCTCGATGCTCTGTGCTGTGGAGAGAGGCACATCGGCGATGTCTTCAATCCGTGCATTCGCGGTGTGGTCCCGATCGATTTGGATTTAGGAGAGTCGCATGACGACGCTGACGTTCGCGAAAAAAGATCCGCCGCGGTGGCTCCTCGATTTTTGGAAGGAAATCGACGATAAAACCTTCGGCAAGGGCTTCGATTGCTTTGTCGACGACGCGACCTGCAACCTCGGCGTCTCCAATTGGGTGGGCCGGGAAACGATCCGTGAAAACCTTCGCGCCTTCATCGACACGGGGTTTACGGCGCTGCACGACGTCACGGAATATTGGGATGGCGGAGCACTCAAGGTATTTCGCGGCATCGTGACCATGACGCCGGTCGACGCTGGCAAACCGGTCGTGAGGCCGGTGATGACGCATTTCTTCTACATGGACGAGGCCGATCCTACGAAGGTGCACCGCTGGTTCGGAGCCGTGGGACCGACCCAGTTTTGATGCCAGGATCCGGAGCGCTCTCGAGCTGAGCGGAAGCTTTGCCGCTTGCGGCTCCTCGGCGGGCGTTCGGGTTGGATGAGCTCCCGGTCCGCGCTGAGATCGGCACGAAATGGGACCTGACGGCGGATGACTTCACCGGATCTCACGGCGAATGAACTCGGTGCGTTGCTGCGCCACTGGCGGGATTTGCGAGGCAAGAGCCAGCTCGATCTGTCGGCCGATGCCGGTGCGTCCCAGCGGCACATCAGCTTCATTGAAAGCGGACGCAGCATCCCGAGCCGCCAGAAGCTGATGGACATCGCCGAGGCCCTCGACGTGCCGTTGCGCGAGCGGAACACGCTGCTGCTGGCCGCCGGCTACGCGCCCACCTATTCCGACGGCGCCTGGAACGGGCCGGAGATGCATAGCGTAACCGTTGCTTTGCGGCGCATGCTCCGCCAGCATGAGCCTTTCCCCGCAGTCGTGATGGACCGCTATTGGAACGTCGTGATGGCCAACAAGGCCTCGCCGCGATTCTTCGATTGTTTCGTCGACATGGCCGCGCGTCCGACGCCGCGCAACCTTCTGCACCTCATGTTCGATCCTGCGGGCATGCGTCCGTTCATCGCCGATTGGGAGGAGACCGCGAAGAGCTTGCTGGCGCGTGTCCACCGAGAATCCGTTGGACGCGTTGTCGACGCAAAAACCAAGGCTCTGCTCGCGGCTCTGCTCGCCTACCCGGACGTGCACGTCGACTGGACATCGCCAAAGATCTCCGCCATGGCGCCGGTCGTCCCGCTCGGCTTCGTCAAGAACGGCGAGGTGCTGAACTACTTCTCGATGATCGCGACGGTCGGCACGCCGCGAACGATCGCCGCCCAGGAATTGCGGCTCGAATGCATGTTCCCTGCCGACGAAGCAACGGAGCGTCACCACGGCCTATTGATGAAGCGGGCTCGGCGAACAGGTCCATCCTCCCGCCATTGAGCCGCGTCGAAATCCCAACCGACTTCTTCTTCAGCGGGCCGCCGTGAGCGCGGGAGCCCCCGGATCCTGCACCAGCGGCGGCCGGCCCACCCAGGGCGAGGACATACGGCCCTGCGCCAGCCCGCGCGCGAAGACGTCGCGCATGTAGGTCGTGCTGAACTGCGCCTTCGCATCGCCCGAGGGCACGTCCGGCACGTCGGCACCGATATAGCTCAGGTGGTAGCCGATGCCGTGCGAGACCGCATAGGCATAGGAGCTCAGCACGTTGTTGCGGCCCTCCCGCTTGAGGATGGTGGACAACGCCCGTGCCGCGACCGAAACAGTGTCGTTGTCAATCACCTGGAAGGACGGGCTGATCTTGTTGTTGACCAGGACGTAGAGGTCCTTGAACTGGCCGCCGTCCTTGCCGCGACCGGGTCCGAAGATGATCTCGTCGGGCGCCACATAGACCTGCCGCAGCGTGGCCCCGTCGACATGCATCTCCTGGAATTCGTGGCCCCCGGCCTCGACTTTGATCAGCCGCGGCGGGAACAGCGCGGGGATCGAGGCCGAGGCCGCCAGGACTTGGCGGAACAACGATAGGGCATTGGGCGAGCCCGAGGTCGCGATGGCGCCCATGTCCCAGATCACCGAGCGCTGCGCGTCGAGATTGGTGGTGACGACGATGAGCCGCCGCCCCTTGCGGTGCTCGGCCGCTACCGCCGCCATGATCTCCGGCGTGACGTAGCGGGCGATCAGATGGCCGAGGCGGTCGCTGTCGACGAGCGCATTGCCGAGGAGCCCGTTGATGACGCTGACGTCCTTGACGAGGCTTGCCGCATAGCCGCTCGTGTAGAGATCCTCGAGTGTCCCGTCGTAGGCTGGCCCCAAGAAGGCGAAGGGTGCCATCAGGGCGCCGGTGCTGACCCCAGACACGACGGTGAATTGCGGCCGCTGGTGGCTCTCCGACAGGCCCTTGAGGAAGCCCGCCCCATAGGCTCCGTCCGACCCGCCGCTCGACAACGCCAGAAACGTCACCGGTTCGTGCCGCGCGGCAGCGGCGGCGAAGACGTCGCGGCGGAACCGGTCGAAGACGGCGGCCGGACCATCCGCATAGAAGCGGACGTTGCTCATGCCGGGAATTTCTGCCGCGACCGATTCCTCGCTCGTATATTGCACGCGCGGGTCGGTCGAGGCGCACCCGGAGAGCCCCAGGCCCAGGATCAGGGCGGCGGCACAAACGACGGACCCACGCTTTACGCTCATCTCTATCCCCTGCGCGGCGCGCGCCATCCCGGTGGACATGACATCATGGTCCAACCCGAAGCTTGGCTTCAGTTCCGGCGCTCGCTGCCGCAATGTCCAGGCAGGGTCAATGTTCCCTCGCCGTCAAGGCTCGGGTCGCCTCGGCCGGTGAATGCCGGGGGGTGTGTCATTATTGTGCGGTCAGGGCCGCGATCCTGCTGTTCCAGGCAATGAAGCGCATCGGATCGACGGGTTCGCCATCGATGCGGACCTCATAGTGGAGATGCGGCCCGGTGGCGCGTCCCGTCGCACCGACCTCGCCGACCACGTCGCCACGCGCAACCATCTGTCCCACGGAGACCAGGATCGCCTCGAGATGCGCGTAGCGGGAGGTCAAGCCGTTGCCGTGGTCGATCTCGACCATATTGCCGTAGCCGCCCAGCGGCCCCGCGAAGGTCACGCGGCCGGCCGCCGTGGCCTTGGCGCCGACGCCGAAATTCTCGCGAAGATCGACGCCGGTGTGAAGGGCGGGGCGCCCCAGGAAAGGATCGATCCTGGCGCCGAACGGGGAGGTGACCTCGATCGAGCCGCCGACCGGGCTCACGAGCGGCACCTGCGCCACCGCGTGCCTCAAGTGGGCCGCCGCCAGGAGCGAGGACTGAACCTTCGCCATGGCGGTCCCGAAGGCGCCGTCGCCCGCCTCGGGCAGGGGCACGAAGGGGCCGCCCACATCGGTCGCGGCCGGCGTGACGCGCCGGAACCGTTCGGGTGTCAGGCCGACATCGTCGAGGACCGCGCTGAGCCTGGCCGTCTCCTGGCGCGCCGCCGATCCCATGCGCATCAGGGTGCCGACCTGCGCCTGCTCGACACCGTCGAGCGTATCGGTCACCATTGCGAATTGATGCGGCAGCGAGGCGCGTCCGGGCTCGAGGTCCGAGACATGCCCGACGGGCGCGGCGGCGAGTGCGGGGCGCGGATCGTCGGCATCCGCCTCGGGGTGCGGCTTCGGCCGCAGCGTGCTCTCTGGCGTGGGGGGTAGCGGCGCAAAGCCGATCAGGCCCGGCGGCAGGGCGGCCGGGCGTGGACCGAGGACAGCCTTCGGCAGGGGAACACCGGAGACGGGCGGCGATGGATCTGCAACGGCACGGCGGGGCGCCTGTGGCGCGAGCGAGCGCGGCGCCAGACTGGCTAGCAACGCATTGCGGCCCTCGAGTTCCACGGCGCGCGACACCAGATCGTGCAGCCTCGTCTCGACCGAGGCCTGATCCCGGGTCTGGCGCGTCGCCTGCTGCTGCACCTCGCTCCGCAAAGCATCGATCCGATCCTCGTAGGCATATTGCATCTGGCTTTGCCGGGCCATGAGTGACGCCACGAGGTCGTCGTGAAACAGAAGGCAGAGGATGGCCCCGAGCCCGAGAAGTCCGAAGGCCATCGACACGGCGATGGCGGTGCGCGCCAGCGCGACCCGGACCGCGACCGTTCGCGTCCGGCTGCCGCGTGAAACCGTCAGGAAATAGAACGACCGCGGCAGCGGCGCGTGGCACGTCGAGTTCGGCACGGACATCGGGCGACCCTTGATGCACCGCGGTCGACGCCCGGCGCATCTCGGGAGAAACTACAAGCCATTAAGGTTAAGGCTTTCTCAATGCGCCGTCAGAGTGCCCGTGTCGCCTCGAGAACCTCGTCGGCGTGGCCGGGAACTTTCACATTGCTCCAGATCCGGGCGATGCGTCCGTCCGCTCCGATCAGCAAAGTTGTCCGCTCCACGCCCATGTACTTGCGGCCATACATGGATTTTTCGACCCAGACGCCATAAGCTTCGCACACGGTTTTGGCTTCATCAGAGGCGAGGGGAAAGTCGAGCTTGTGCTTCGCCTTGAAGGCATCGTGGCTCTTGGGGCTGTCCGGGGACATGCCGACGACCTCCGTGCCGGCTTCGTCGAAGGCCGAGCGCAACCGATTGAAGTCGATCGCCTCACGCGTGCAACCGCTCGTATCGTCTTTGGGATAGAAATAGAGCACGGTCTTTTTGCCTCGACGCGAGGCCAGCGTCACGCTGCGTCCGCCATCTCCGGGCAGCTCGAACTCCGGCGCGGTATCGCCGGTCCGCAAAGGATCCGCCATGGTGCCTTCCTTTTGTCCCATTAGGCGTCGATGGCAGACCCCGGAGGCGGCCCGCGTCGGCGCGACGCGACAGCTAAGGTTGGAAGCAGCCTCTCCGTCAATACGAGGAGCGTGACGGCTTGGCCGACACAGACCACCTTTCGCATGACGATGACGGCCAAGGCTTCGAGGCTTACGCGGAAGGACATCCGCCGACCGGACTTCGGTATCGTGGCCGACCGCGGCGTCGCGGGCGCGTCAGGCGCGCCTGCCTCGCGGCCTCGGCCTTCGTGGTCAGCATCGTCTTTCTCGGACTGATCGGCGGCGGCCTCTTCTTCCTGCGCCTATCGCAAGGTCCCATCGCACTCGATATCGCGCCGCAGATCAAGGCGGCGCTCAACGAGCGAGTCGGCCACGGCTATGCCTTCAACCTCGGTGCAACGGCGGTCGAGGCGACCGACCACGGCCCGGCGCTGACCATCACCGGGCTGTCGGTCGTCGACCGCAGCAACCGTCCGGTGGTCTCGGCGCCCCATGCGGCCATCGCCCTCGATCCGCTCGAGCTGATGACGGGCAAGATCAGCCCGCGCCAGCTCGAGATCCATGACGTCGACCTGCGTCTCCTGATTCTGGCCGATGGCGAGGTGGCGGTCTCGGCCGGTTCCGCCGCGGTGCCGCTGGCCCACGCCTTCGAAGGCCAGATGACTGCCACGCCCGCGGGGGATGGCGTCACGCCGACCGATCCGGCGGCGACGGCCGCGGCCAACGCCGAGGTTCACGAAAGCCCGGCCTCTCCGACCAACGGCGCCCTGCGGGCGCTGACTGCCACGCTTCGCTCCCTGGTCGATGCCACGACGTCGCCGGATGCGGCGCTCGGCACCCTCGACGACGTCAACGTGACGGGCCGTCTCGTGCTCGACGATCGGACCCATGGCACGACGACGGTGTTCAACCACACCGAGCTCAGCTTCGCCAAGGAGAAGGACGGATCGGCCAAGCTTCAGGTCTCGGCGGACGGGCCCACGGGGCGGTGGACCATAACGGCCAACGCGAGCCGAGGCGATGACGGCACCAAGACCCTGGCGCTCGAGCTGGCGAACCTTTCGCTCGATGAGATCACGCTCGCCGGCGGGCTGCGCAATCTCGGCTTCGATTTCGACATGCCGCTGTCCGCCAGAGTCGGCGTGCGGATCGCAGCCGACGGCGCGATCGACCAGGCGGTCGGCCGGTTCGAGCTCGGTGCGGGCTATTTCAAACTCGACGATCCGGATCACGAGCCGCTGCTGGTGGATTCGATGACCGGCGGCTTCCACTTCGATCCTAAGGCCCGCGCGATCGCCATCGATGCGACCGAGTTGAAGGCTGGTGAATCGGACTTCGTCATGACCGGGAGGGCCGACCTGCCACGCGCGGCCGGCGACCCCTGGGTCATCCGCACCCAGGCCACGGGCGTCTTCGGCACCGAACGCCCCGGCGAGAAGCCGGTCAAGATCACCCATGCCGGGATGAATTTCCGTCTTCTCTCCGCCGAGCACAAGCTGCTCATCGATCGGGTCGACGTCGAGGGGCCGGAGGTCGCCTTCGAATCGTCGGGCGATCTGCGCATCGAGGGCGCCAGCGTCAAGCTGAACGAGACCTCGTCGGTCAGGCACATGCCGGCCAACGTCCTGGTGCGGCTCTGGCCGAGCTTCATCGCGGCACCGGTTCGGGCCTGGCTGCTCGCCAACCTTCGCGGCGGCACCGTGGAGAACGGCAAGGCGGTGGTCAGTCTCGACGAGAAGGATCTGGCGCTGATGCGCCTCCAGCGCTCCGTGGCCGACGACCATGTGCATGTCGACTACGCCGTCTCGGGCATCGGGCTCAACGTGCTGAACGGCCTGCCGCCGATCACGTCGATCGACGGTGAGGGAACCGTGACCGGCAATACGTCGACCTTCGTCGTGAGCCACGGCGAGATGGAAACCCCCGCCGGCCACCGGCTGACCCTGGCGGACGGGACCTTCCGGGCACCCGACACCGACCCGAAGCCCACCCCGGCTTTCGTCGACGCTCACGTCACCGGATCTATGGATGCCGTCGCCGACGCGCTGGGTCAAGATGCGATCAAGCCCTATGCCAGCATGCCGCTCGATACCAGCACGGTCCGGGGGCAGGTGGACGCCCATCTCGGCATCGCGCTCAAGCTCGGCGAAACCAAGCCGGCCGTGGCGACCCGCGGCGGAGTCAACCCAGACGTCGTGGTCACCGCCAACGCCACGGTCAACAATTTCGCCGCCGACAAGCTGATCGGCAAGGCCGGCCTCACCGACGGTACGTTGCAGCTCGTGGCGGACCGGAGCGGCGTCCGCGCCAAGGGCGTCGGGCAGATCTACGGCGGCCCGGCGACCTTCGAGCTGCGCAAGCCGCCCGGCAACGCGCCGGGCGAGGCCGTGCTCAACCTGCTGCTCGACAACGCGGCGCGTGCCAAGGCAGGCCTGACGCTCAAGCAGCTCAACGGCGTCGTCGCAGCCCATATCGTCGCGGCCCTGGTGGACGGCGACCGGAGGTCGGCAACCGTCGATCTCGATCTCACCAAGGCCTCCATCGAGGGGCTGGTCCCGGGCTTCGTCAAGCCGGCCGGCAAGCCCGCCAAGGCGACCTTGACGGTGCAGCCGCGCGAGAGTGGCGGCACGTCGCTCGACAATCTTGTTTTCGAAGGCGGCGGCGCCTCGCTGCGCGGCTCGGCCGAGCTCGATTCGAACGGCGATTTCACGACGGCCAGGCTGTCGCAGGTCAGGCTGTCGCCCGGCGACGACCTCAAGCTCGATGCCTCGCAGAGCGGTGGCACGCTGAAGCTCGTGGCCCGCGGAGCCAATGTGGACGCGCGTCCCTTCCTCAAGTGGCTCAGCGCGCCCGCCAAGGAGGATATCCCGGCCAAAGGTGACGCCGCGCAGGACATCGATGTCGAGCTCCATGCCGGCGTTCTGACAGGGCAGAACAGCCAGGCCATCAGCAACGCCGACCTGCGCATGTTCCGCCACGGCGGGCAGATCCGCAATTTCCAGCTCACCGGCAGGATCGGGGGGGCGCCGGTCAGCGTCGGAACGGTCAAGCAGGATGGCGCGCCTCTCTTCGTCATCCGCTCCTCGGACGCCGGCAGCAGCCTCGCCTTCATGGATCTCTACAAGCGCATGGCGGGCGGCCGCCTCGATGCCAACCTGGCCTTCGGACGCGGCCAGGTCGATGGTTTCGCCACGGTGCGCGATTTCACGCTGAAGGAAGACCCGGCGATCAAGAAGCTCGCGACCGAAAGCCTGGCGAACCAGAGCCGCACCGCGGATGCGGACAAGCTGGATCCCTCGTCGGTCCCGTTCACGAAGCTCGAAGTGAAGTTCACCAAGTCGGGCAGCAAGGTCGCGGTCGAGGACGGTTCCCTTTTCGGTCCGACGATCGGGGCGACGGTCAAGGGCAACCTCGACCTCGGCCGCGATCAGGTGAACCTGCACGGAACCTTCGTGCCGCTGTATGGCCTGAACAACCTGTTCTCGCAGGTGCCGCTGTTCGGTCCTCTGCTCGGCGGGGGCAAGCACGAGGGATTGTTCGGCATCAACTACCGCATCACCGGCTCGCCGAGCAAACCGGTGATGACCATCAACCCGCTGTCGGCCGTGGCGCCAGGCTTCCTGCGCGAGATCTTCGGGGCTTTCGACAATGCCGCCCAGAACCTGTCCGACCCGCGCGATACAGCGCCCGGTCCAGGCCAGTCCCGGCCGCAGGTGCCGTCGCAGCCGGCGGATCAGTCGCAGCCGGCGGACCCATCCTTCCCGCTGCCGTTGGATCTGCCGGGCCAGTAGCGGACTGGGAGCGGGTTTTTTAGTCCGGCCTGATCAGCACGTGCCGCTTGCGGCCGAGCGACAGTTTGGCGACCCCGCCGACGAGGTCGGCCCGCGACAAGGTCGCGCGTTCGTCTGTCACGGCCGCGTCGTTGAGCTTGAGCCCGCCGCCCTTGACCTGCCGCCGCGCCTCGCTGGTCGAGGCGACGAGGTCGGCCCGCACGAAGGCGGTCAGCACGCCGATGCCGGCATCGAACTCCGCCTGCGAGACGAGCACGGTCGGCAGGTCTTCGGCGAGCGATCCCTCCACGAAGGTCTTGCGGGCCGTCTCGGCGGCGGCGTCGGCGGCCTCGCGGCCATGCATGAGCGCCGTCGCCTCGCTCGCCAGCACCGCCTTGGCCTCGTTGATCTCGGCGCCGCCGAGCCGCTCGAGCCGCGCGATCTGGCTCAGCGGCAGGAGCGTGAAGAGCCGCAGGAAACGGCCGACATCGGCATCCTCCGTGTTGCGCCAGAACTGCCAGTAGTCGTAGGGCGATTTCATCTCCGCCTTGAGCCACACCGCGCCGGCGGCCGTCTTGCCCATCTTGGCGCCGGAGGCCGTGGTGATCAGCGGGCAGGTGAGGGCATAGAGCTGAGGCGTGCCCATGCGGCGGCCGAGATCGACGCCGGTGACGATGTTGCCCCACTGGTCGGAGCCGCCCATCTGCAGCCGGCAGCCGTAGCGGCGGTTGAGCTCGACGAAGTCGTAGGATTGCAGGCACATGTAGTTGAATTCCAGGAACGACAGTTCCTGGTCGCGTTCGATCCGCATCTTCACGCTGTCCATCGACAGCATCCGATTGACCGAGAAATGCCGGCCGACCTCCCGCAGGAAATCGATGTAGTTGAGCCTGGTCAGCCAATCGGCATTGTCGACCATGACGGCATCGGTCTTGGCGTCGCCGAAGCGCACAAGCCGGCCGAACACCTGCCGCAGGCTGTCCTTGTTCGCCTCGATCTGCTCGACAGGCAGGATCTGCCGCGACGCATCCTTCCCGGACGGATCCCCGACCCGTGTGGTTCCGCCGCCCATCAGCACGATCGGCTTGCCGCCCGTCGCCTGCAGCCAGTGCAGCATCATGATGGAGATCAGGCTACCGACGTGGAGCGACGGCGCCGTGCAATCGTAGCCCACATAGGCTACGAGGTCGCCGGCGCGCGCCCGTTCGTCGATCCCCGCGGCATCCGAGCACTGGTGTATGAAGCCTCGCTCAGTGAGCACGGCGAGGAAATCGGAGTGGGCCGCGGAGGCCGGCGCGGAAGACATGGACATGGATGACCCGGAGGGCTCGACGTTTCCGAGGCGCGTGCGATGCATCGCGTCGGCGGTCTTTTACGCCGTTCCGTGTATGGGGTCTTGCCCTGCCGCGCAACCTGGGCGACCCTTGCCGGCAGGGCGATCGAGTGAAGGCCTGAAAGCCTCCTCAGGATGAGGGCGGGAAAGGGTCACGCGATTGTACTGCCCTGATCGAACGGATGCGGGATCGAGCGATGCGCGCCTTGGGACTGATGAGCGGCACGTCGATGGACGGCATCGACCTTGCGCTGCTCGACACGGACGGAGAAGGCCACGTGGCCTTCGGGCCGACCGGTTTCGTGCCCTATGACGAGGCCGATCGCGATGTGCTCCGCCATGCGCTGACCGAGGCGGCTGGTCTCGATGATCGGGACGCGCGGCCGCCCGCCCTTGCGGAGGCCGAAGCCCTGGTCACCCGTCGCCACGTGGAGGCGGTGCGCGAGTTCGTGGCACGTCAGGGCGCGGCCGGCGGTGGCATCGAGATCGTCGGGTTCCATGGCCAGACCGTGCTGCATCGGCCGGAGCGCGGCCTGACGATCCAGATCGGCGATGGCCAGGAGCTCGCGCGGGACTGCGGCATCGATGTCGTGACGGACTTGCGCGTCGCCGATGTCGCCGCGGGCGGGCAGGGAGCGCCGATCGTGCCCGTCTATCATCGCGCGCTGGCGCTGTCGGCCGGATTGGCACGACCGGCCGTGCTGCTCAACATCGGCGGCGTCGCCAATATCACAATCCTGCCGGAGGGCGATGCCGATCCCATCGCCTGCGACACCGGTCCCGGCAATGCGCTGATCGACGATCTGATGCGCGAGCGCACCGGGACCGCGGTCGACCGCGACGGCGCCGCCGCGGCCCGCGGCACGGTCGACGCGCGGGCATTGGCGCGGCTGCTCGACCACCCGTTCTTCGCCCTGCCGGCGCCGAAATCGCTCGACCGCAACGCCTGGTCGCGCGCCCCGGTCGATGCGCTCTCGACCGAGGATGCGGCGGCGACGCTGACGGCCTTCACGGCGCAGAGCATCGCCCAGACGATCGCCCGAGCGGATGCAGTGCCGACGATCGTCGTGGTCTGCGGGGGCGGCGCGCGCAACCCGACCCTGATGCGCGAGCTCCGCCAGCGCGTGCCGTGTCCGGTCCGCGACGCGGAAGCATTCGGCTGGAGCGCCGACGCCATCGAGGCGCAGGCCTTCGCCTATCTGGCGGTACGCTCGCGGCACGGCTTGCCGCTGACCTTCCCGACGACAACCGGCGTCAAGCGGCCCCTGACCGGCGGAGTGCTGCGGCCCAGCGCCGCCTCGACCTAGATTTTGTCAGATGGGGTGATTTGGGGGTCCGGGTCCTGACACGACGCTAGGTGCCCCTCCCAGGATTGTGAAAAGAGCTCACCCTCGTCCGTTCGATTGAGCTCTCGCGTCGACCGGTATGCGCGACAATTGTGAATCATTGGCCGCCAAGCTCGTATTGCGAATGATATGATCATATCGAAATAAAACACCGGGACGGAGGCGCAGATGAAAGAGGTGGTCACGCTCGTCGCGATCGTTCTATCGATGATATCCTTTTATCTCTATGTCGACGATGCGAACCGGAAGGCGAAACTATCCGAGTCGGAACTGATTCAGGTGCCAAAGAGGAAAGCCGAGGCCATCGCGGTTCCGTCGGCGCAGGAGATGGCCGATTTCGTAAAGGCCATGGCCAAGCTGGTCAAAGCATTGTCGGCCGCGGGTCCCGGGCTGACGGCCTTGATCGGATCCATCATCTTCCTGGCGATCGCGGCGGCGTCGACCCTGACCATCGGCAAGTGAAGGGCATTGCGAGCGCGCTAAGGCACGGTCTTGCCAGGCGTCCGGTCTTGTGGATGGCTCCGGGCCTTCATGGAGGTTTGGATGTCGTTCGATCACTGGCTGGCCTTCGTCGCCGCCTCCACCGTCTTGCTCGTCATCCCGGGGCCGACGGTGCTGCTCGTCGTCTCCTACGCGCTCGCGCACGGGCGCAGGCCCGCCGTCGCCATCGCGGCTGGCGTCGCACTCGGCGACCTGAGCGCCATGACGGCGTCCATGCTGGGCCTCGGCGCGGTGCTGGCCGCCTCGGCGGCCATCTTCACCGCGTTGCGCTGGATCGGCGGAGCCTATCTGATCTATCTCGGGATCAGGCTGTGGCGCGCGCCGGTCAAGCCGATGGCCGGCGATATCGTCGAGGAGGCCGGACCGTTCCGCATGCTCGCGCACGCCTATGCGGTCACGGCGCTGAATCCGAAGAGCATCATCTTCTTCATCGCCTTCGTGCCGCAATTCCTGGACCCGGGCCGGGCCTTTCTGCCCCAGGTGGTCACGCTCGAAACCACCTTCGTTCTCATGGCGGCCCTCAATGCGGCGATGTTCGCGATGCTGGCCGCCGCGGCACGCCGCCTGCTGCGGCAGCCGCGCGTGCAGCGGGCGGTCAACCGGACGGGCGGCTCGCTGCTGATCGGCGCCGGCCTTTTCGCCATCGGGTGGCGAAAGGCCGCCGCCTGAGACCGCTCGGCGTCCAGCCTCACAGCCCGATGCCGCGATCGGCGAAATAGCGCTCCAGCGACGCGGCGGAGCCGGATGGCTCGGCGAGAGCCACGTAGGTGTCGGGGCGCAGCAGGTAGAGGGCATCGCGGGCGAGGCCGGCCGCCTCGTGCTGCGGCTGCCAGGCGAAGACATGCAGCGGCAGGTCGTGTGTCCTGCACCACGCCGAGAGGTCAGCGTTGGCGTCGCCGTAGACATGCGCCTGCCACGCTGTACGTGCCAGCGGGCTGTAGTTGTCTTCGCCGGCGGCGGCGACCCACGGCAGCCGGTCGCCGCCATGGATCTCGCCGGCCTTGCCTTGGCTGAACGGCGACTCGCGATAGTTGATCATGATCTGGGAGACGGTCCGGAACATCCACGATCGGAACGCCTCGATCCTCGTCGCCGCTGTGAGGGCGATCGGGACGACGCGTGTCCGGATGAGCGCGGCGAGCTTGCCGTCCGAAACGACGATCGTGAAGGCTCGGTCGGTCGTCTTGACAAGCCGTCTCGCGAAGGCGATGCGCTCGGCTTCGTAGCTGTCGAGCAGTTTGTCCGGCGCACGGCCCCGAAGGACTGTCTCGAGCTTCCAGGCGAGATTGACCGCATCACCGATGCCAGTGTTCATGCCTTGGCCGCCGACGGGGCTGTGGATATGCGCGGCGTCGCCGAGCAGGAAGGCACGGCCCGATCGGAAGCGCTCCGCCACGCGATGGTGCACGCGGTAGGTCGAGAACCAGTTCACCGTCCCGACCTTCAGCTTGAGCTGTTCGATGGCCCGGCCGCTGACATCGTCGAACTTGAGCGTGCCGAGCTGCGCGGCGCGCGCGTCCCGCACGGTGCCGATGAGGCGGGCGCGTCCCTCGCCGGCGAGCGGAAAGACGGCGAGGAAATCCGCGTCGTCGAGGTCGATGTGCAGCTTGCCGTCGATCGCCGAGCCCGATGCCTCGACATCGGCGACATAGAAGAGCTGCTGGTAGGTGCCGCCCGGAAATCCGACGCCCATGACGTGACGCACCCGGGAGCTTGCGCCGTCGCAGCCGGCGATATAGCTCGCCTCGCAACGCTCCTCGGCCCCGGACGGGCCGCGAAGCCGGGCTGTGACGCGGCGACCGTCGTCGACATAGCCGACGAGTTCGGTCCGCCGCTCGACGGTGACGCCGAACGCCTCCAGGCGATCGATGAGAAGCCGCTCGTGCTCGTCCTGCGGAAAGATATGCAGGAACGGATAAGGCGTGAGGTCCGCGCCGATGTCCGTGAACGAGACCTCCGCCTCCTTCCTGCCGCGGACCCAAAGATTGACCGCAGGCACCGTATGACCCGCTTCGACCACGGCGTCCGCCAGATCGAGCTGGCGGTAGAGTTCGAGCGTCCGCGCGTGCACGGCGAGCGCACGCGACGTCGTTCCCGGCTCCGCCGTCGTGTCGACGATCCGCACCTTTGTTCCGAGCTTGCTCAACCACAGAGCCAGCACCAGGCCCGTTGGCCCGGCGCCGACTGATCAGCACCTCCGTATCCGCCATAGTGTCCTCCGCACATCAGCAAGCAGCCGTTCGACGAAACATCTGTTTGCAAACACGTGTTGGTGAACGCGGTCCGTGCCGCGATGTTCCCTTGCGGCGAGGGCCACGTTAACAGGGATGATGGAGAAGCCGATCCGCTCGCAGGCCACCCGAGACCGCATCCTCGCGGAGGCGAAGAGACTCTTCGGCGGTGGCGGCTACGAACGCACGACCATCCGGGCGGTCGCGGCAGCCGCCGACATCCATCCGTCGATGGTGATGCGTTACTTCGGCAGCAAGGAAGGCCTCTTCACCGCCGCGGCGGATTTCGATCTGCGCTTGCCTGACCTCGGGTGCGTGCCCCCGGGTGAGCGCGGCCGGGCGCTCGTGCGCCACTTCCTCGACCTTTGGGAAGGGACGAGTTCTGGCGGCGACCTCCCGGCACTCTTGCGTCTCGCGGCCACCTACGAGCCGGCAAGGGCGCGGATGCTGGACATCTTCCGGCGGCAAGTCGTTCCGGCCATCGCCGGTATCACGTCCGCGGCGGGCGCCGCCGAGCGCGCGGCGCTGATCGGCACGCAGCTCATCGGCCTCGCCTTCGCCCGCTACGTCCTCAGGCTGCCGCCGATCGTGGCCCTCGATCCGGAGAGGATCGAGGAGCGGATTGGCGCCGTCGTCCAGGCCCATCTGGATGCCGCGCCACAACCAGCGTCAGGGGCCCGCCCGTCCTGACGGCTATTCGTCCGAGTAGCGCAGCAGCGTGGCCAGCAGGCCGGGGAATCGGGCCTCGATGTCGTCCGCCCGTACCGTATTTCGGTGCTCGACGCCGCGCTTCGACGTGTGGATGAGCCCTGCCTCCCGCAGAACCCGGAAATGATGCGATAGAGTGGACTTGGCCATGGCGGGGCAAGGCATCGCCTCGATGCACGACAGGCAATCCGGGCGACCGACCAGGCTCTTGACGATACGCAGACGCATGGGGTCGGCGAGCGCCCCCAGGACGCCGGCCAAGGTGATTGCGTCCCTCGACGGGTGAACGAACTGGACCACGAATTCTTTTACCACGCCCCTTGATGTGGTTCAATAGTTCCATACTTCGGAACTATTGAACCAGCGATCGTGCTGGGGAGGATGGGAGTGCTCTGATGACAAGGAAGTTGGAAGGCAAGGTCGCCCTGGTGACCGGCGCATCGAAAGGCATCGGCGCGGAGATCGCCAAGCAGCTCGCGGCGCAGGGAGCGGCCGTCGCGGTCAACTACAGCGCCAGCCGGCAGGGCGCGGATCGCGTGGTGTCGGACATCGCGGAGCAGGGCGGCAAGGCCGTCGCCGTTCAGGGCAATCTGACCAAAGCGGACGAGGTGGAGAGATTGATAGCCGATACGGTCGCGGCGCTCGGACCCATCGATGTTCTGGTCAACAACGCCGGCGTCTACGAGTTCGCGCCCCTCGACGGGATCACGATCGATCACTTCCATAGGCAGTTCGGCGTAAACGTGCTCGGTCTGCTGCTCGTCTCGAAACACGCGGCACGCCACTTCAACCACAAAGGCGGCAGCATCATCAACGTCAGTTCCGGCGTCTCGACGATCGCGCCGCCCAATTCCGCCGTATATACGGCGACGAAGGCTTCGGTCGACGCGATCACGGCGGTTCTGTCGAAGGAGCTCGCGACGCGCAGAATCCGCGTGAACGCTATCAATCCCGGCATGGTCGCGACGGAAGGCGTGATCGCCGCCGGCTTCCACGAGGGGGAGATGCGGACCTGGATCGAATCGGTCACGCCGCTGGCGCGGATCGGCAAGGTCGAGGAGATTGCGCCCGCCGTCGTCTTCCTCGCCTCGGACGACGCATCCTATATCACCGGTGAGACGCTGCACATCACTGGCGGGCTGCATTGAGGACAGGCACCCGCCACGCGCAAGCGTGATCCACGACGTGATGGACATCGGCGGGCCACGACTCTAGGGTCCCGCCGGCCGCGGCCGTCCTGCCGCAATACCTGATCCGAAGTGAAAACATGCGTGCCGAACCCATGGCGCTCGTCGAGCAGATCAAGCAGTCCGTCGGGCTGCTGAGGAGGCATCTTTGACGTCGACACCGCGACGCGACGCCTAGCCGAGCTCAACGCCAAATCCGAAGACCCCGCGCTCTGGAACGATCCTCAGGCGGCCCAGAAGCTGATGCGCGAGCGCACCGAGCTCGAGGACCGGC
The DNA here is from genome assembly GCA_965277635.1 of Lichenihabitans sp. GTDB lineage: Bacteria > Pseudomonadota > Alphaproteobacteria > Rhizobiales > Beijerinckiaceae > Lichenihabitans. The sequence goes on along the minus strand of CBDIDE010000002.1, from coordinate 5,049,211 downwards.
TCGCCGCCGTCTCGCGCATCGAGCGCGAGCTCGACGATGCCACGACGCTGGTGGACCTCGCCGAGGCCGAGGATGATGCAACGGTCGAACGCGAGGCGGTCGACGCGCTGAAGGCCCTCAAGGTCGAGGCCGAGCGCCGCCAGATCGAGGCGCTGCTGTCCGGCGAGGCGGACGCCAACGACACCTATATCGAGATCCATTCGGGCGCCGGCGGCACGGAGAGCCAGGATTGGGCGCGCATGCTGTTCCGCATGTATGCCCGCTGGGCCGAGCGGCGGAAGTTCAAGGTCGAGGTCATCGAGGAAAGCGCCGGTGAGGAAGCCGGCATCAAATCGGCGACGCTGCTGGTCAAGGGCCACAATGCCTATGGCTGGGCCAAGACCGAGTCGGGCGTGCATCGCCTGGTGCGCATCTCGCCTTTCGACAGCAACGCGCGGCGCCATACGAGCTTCGCCTCGGCCTGGGTCTATCCGGTCGTTGACGACAGGATCGAGATCGACGTCAACGAGAGCGACTGCCGCATCGACACCTACCGGTCGTCGGGCGCCGGCGGCCAGCACGTCAACACCACCGATTCGGCGGTGCGCATCACCCATATCCCGTCGGGGATCGTGGTGGCCTGCCAGGGCGAGCGCTCGCAGCACAAGAACCGGGCGACGGCCTGGAACATGCTGCGCGCCCGCCTTTACGAGGCCGAGCTCGAGCGGCGCGAAACCGAGGCCAATGCCGACGCCGCCTCCAAGACCGACATCGGCTGGGGCCACCAGATCAGGTCCTATGTGCTGCAGCCCTATCAGCTGGTGAAGGACCTGCGCACCGGCGTGACCTCCGGTACGCCCGACGAGGTGCTCGACGGCGACCTCGACGGTTTCATGGAAGCCTCTCTGGCGCAGCGCCTCTCCGGCCGGACGGTCGAGGTCGAGGACGTCGATTGATCCGGCGGTCCATGCGGTCCGGGACGATCTTCAGCGCAGCAGCGCCGCCAGGATCGTGACCTGGGACATCGTCCACAGGTTCGAGAAGCCGTGCACGATCATCGGGACGCCGGGCAGACGACAAGATCCGGCGGAGACCGTCGCCATCGCGCGCAGCCGCATAGGCGCCCGAGCTCATGAGGATGGGATTGCCGGCGGATTCCGCGGCCCGAGAGCGTTCAGAGCGAGATGAAAGCCGACGGCCATGAACACGATCGCACCACCGGCGATCGTGCTGCCGCTCGGCGCTTCCGAGAAGGCCAGCCAGACCCACAAAGGCGCAAGCGGGGCGTCGAGCGAACCGATGAGCGCCGTCTCCATCGCGGGTAGACGGCGGGCGCCGATCGTGAACAGCGCAAGACCGACAGCGGAGTTGACGAGGCCGAACAGTGCAAGAAGAATCATATCGGAGCCGGACACGGCGAGAGGGTGCCCGAGCGGCCAGCACACCAATCCGCTCATCAAGGCCGACAGGCAGGCTGCGGGCATCACGGGAATGTCGCGGAACCGGCGCACGACGACCATCATGGCCGCCATGGACACCGTCATGCCGAGGGCCAGCAAATCTCCGAACAGGCTGCCCTCGACGCCAAGGCCGACCATGATGGCTACACCGGTCAGGGCCGCGAGGCTGGCAAGAACCGCGCTCATCGAAGGTCTTTCGCGAAGCGCGAGCCAGCCGAGCGCGGCGGCGAAAAATGGAACTGTCGCGTAGATGACCGCGACATGGGCCACCGTCGTGTGCCGCAGCGACGTGATGAAGAGGATCATGCCCAGGGCGGAGACGACGGCGAACGACCAGGTCGCCCGGTTCATGCCGAGAAGGCTCCGCCACGGGTCTCGGTCCCGCATGGCGAGGATGACCAGGGCGATGCCCGACGCACCGAAGATGCCGCGCCACGCGAGCATCGTCCAGGTGTCGAGGTGGATCAGGCGGGTAAACAAGCCGGCCAGGCTCCACGCGACGGCCGATGCCGTGACCAGCACCAGCCCGAGCCGATAGTCCGACGGCGTCATTCCTGCCTGGCTTGCCTGGCCATTGCGGCACGCCGCGACGGGTAGCCGTTGCTCCTGCAAGGACCTATGACCAGCGGCGATCGTGTTCGGAAACCGTGCCCCAGCATCGAGATCTCTCACTATGACGAGTCCAGACATAGCGGCATACTACTGACACCGTGATGTCAGCAGTCCCGCGCGACCAGCGTCTTGATCGGCATTGTCGAGCTCGGATGACCGCGCCCCACCGTTCGCCAGCGGCACGTCATGGCTCGGACGCGGGCCGCCGCCAGCCGCACGGGATCAAGCGCCGGATTGTGACGTTAAGCTCGAGGTCCCCTGGCTTCGGAATGGCCCGGCAATGCGAAATCGAAGGTCGTCCCCTGGTCCGGGACACTGGTGACCCCCAGCTCGCCGCCGAGCCGCTCGACGAGATCGCGGCAGAGCAGGAGCCCGAAGCCGCTGCCTCGTTCGCCCGCGGTCCCGTTGGTGGTGACGCGTCGGTCGAGCCGCAGGAGGTCGTCGATCTTGGCCGCCGGTATGCCGACGCCGGTATCGGCGACGGCGATCGCGACCGAGCCGTCGCGCGCCTCGGCCGAAAGCGTGACGGAGCCGCCCGGATGGGTGAACTTGACCGCATTGCTGACGAGGTTGCGCAGCACCGTCAGCAGCATGTCGCGCTGCGCTCTCACCCGAAGGCCGGTTCCGGTCGCGCGCACGGCGAGGGCCTTGGCCGAGGCAGCTTCGGCGATGCCCTCGATCGTCTCCCGCATGATGTCGTCGAGGTCGACCTCTTCGAACACGACCTCGGCGGTCTCCATCTGCAGGCTCGCCCAGGCGAACAGGCTTTCCATCAGGGCATAGGCCTGTCCGGCGGCCTGCCTGATGCCCTCGGCGCGGCGCTCCACGGTCGCCATGTCGAGCGAGCTGACGCTCTGGCTCAGCATGGTGGACAGGCCCAGCAGCGCCTGGAACGGATTGCGCAGGTCATGCGCGATGATGGAGAACAGCAGCGTCTTCTGCCGGTTGAGCGTGTCGAGCGCGCGCGACTTCTCCTCCGCCTCGCGCCGTGCCTCGTCGAGTTCGGTCAGGAAGCCGCGCCGCGCCGTGGCGTAGCGGATCGCTCGGACCAGGCTCGACGGCGTCGCCTCGAATTTCGACATGTAGTCGAGCGCGCCGGCCCGCATCAGGCGCAGGGCGACGTCGCCGTCCGCCTCCCCCGTCAGCATGATCACCGCATGATTGCCGCCCTCGGACGACAGCAGCCGGGCGATCGCGGCGAAAGCATCGACGTCCGGCAGCCGATAGTCGAGCAGGACGCAGTCGAAGGGCCGTTCGGCCGCCAGCCGCAGCCCCGTCTCGCCATCCTTGGCCTCGACGAGCTGATGATCGAGGCCGGATTTCATCAGGGACCGGCGCACGGCCGCGCGATCGACCTCGTCGTCGTCGATGAGCAGGATCCGCGTCGCCATCGCCTTGGCTCTTATTGGGGAAACTCGACGATCTTCCAGTAGTGCTCGAGCAGCGATACCGCCTGAAGGAAGGTGCTTGCCGGATCCTGCTTCACGATGTAGCCGGCGACGTTGTGCCCATAGGCGCGCGCCTTGTCCTCCTCGGCCTTGGAGGTGGTGATCATGAAGACGACCGCGGTGCGCAGGTCCTCGTCGGCGCGCAGCGCTTCGAGGAATTCGATGCCGTCCATGCGCGGCATGTTGAGGTCGAGCAGGATCAGATGCGGCTTCGGAAGCTTGGCCTTGCCGTTCTGTCCGCGCAGGATCTCGAGCGCCTCGATTCCGTCGCGCGCCACGGTGATCGGATTGCCGATCCGGCTCTTGGTGAAGGCCCGCTTCAGGCCCATCACGTCGACGTCGTCGTCGTCGACCAGCAGCAGGTTAACCGTCGGTGCCATCTGATCCCCCAGCCGGCAAGGCGGGCCACAGGAAGTGGACCGACAAGCCACGGTCGTCGCGCCCGCCGGTGAGCCAGATCCTGCCGCCGCGCCGTTCGACGAGCTTCTTTACGACAGCAAGACCCATGCCGCTACCTTCGACCTCGTCGCGCGGGCGCAGAGTCTGGAACATGCCGAAGACGCGGTCGTGGAATTTCTCCGGGATGCCGGCGCCGTCGTCGCTCACCCGGAACTCGACGCCGTCGGGCCGCGTCTCGGCATCGACGAAGACATGGCCTTTACCGGGCCGGTCGTGGTGCTTGATGGCGTTGCCGATCAGGTTCTGGAAGATCTGCGTCAGAGGCGCGCGCGGCGCGGTGAGCGTCGGCAGCGAGGCATCGGCCGCGATGGTGAAGCCCTCCGGCGGAGCCAGCAGGGTGGCCAGGTCCTCGACCAGCGCATGGGTGTCGACGAGGTCGTTCTCCTCGGTCGCGCGGCCCGCCCGCGAGTAGGCGAGCAGGTCGTCGAGCAGATTTTCGAGCCGGCGCACGCGACTCTTGAGCAGTGTCATATTGGCCTGCGTGTCGCCCGTCAGCGCGCCTTCGAGGTCTTCCTCGATCCAGCTCACAAGATTCTCGATGCCCCGCAGCGGCGCCTTGAGGTCGTGCGACGCCACATAGGCGAATTGCTCCAGCTCATCGTTGGACCGCATGAGGTTGCGCGTCTGCTGGGCGAGACGACGCTCCATCGCCTTGCGATCGGTGATGTCGGTCAGAAGCGTGACGACGCCGAGGACCTCGCCGTCGACCGCGCGATAGGGCCGGTAGACGGCTTCGAGTTCGCGACCGCTCCCGCCACGGCGGCCCAGGCGATGCTCGAAGCGCGTTTCCGCGCCCGCCAGAGCGGTCTCGAGCTCCCGATCGACGCCGGGGAACGGAACCGCAGCGAAGATCTCGCCGAGCGGGCGCCCATAGACCTCCGCGACATCCTCGGCGCCGATGTCGAACCAGCGGAGGAATTCGCCGTTGAGGAAGCCGATGCGGCGCTCCGAGTCGATGTAGCCGAGCATGGCCGGCAAGCTATCGGTGGTGGCCCGGAGCAGCGAGGTCCGGTCGAGCTCGATGAGGGTCTGCTTGAATACGTCGACGGCCCGCGCCATGTCGCCGACTTCGTTGCGCTGCCCGATCGCCGGGACGAGCGCCGAGAGGTCGCGATGGGACAGGCGCCGCATCACGCCGGCCAGCCCGATCAGCGGCACGACGATCAGGCGGTTGATCGCGATCCCGATCGCGCCGCAGATCAACAGCGTCAGCAATGCGCCGACACAGAGCGCGACGATCGCGCCGCGCTCGGCCTGCGCGACGACGGCGGTCTGCGTCGACAGCGTCGCTTCCTCCTCGCCGCGAATGGCGTCGAGCTTATCGCGGACCTGGTCGAACAGCCGCATGCCGTCGCCGCGCGCCTCCCGGGCCAGCGCGTCGCCGCGGGTCGCGGGGTCGGCCATCTCGCGCATGGCCGGCTCGCCGACATCCGTCTGCCAGCGCCTCGCGGCCTCCTCGGCCTCGCTGAGGCGGGCCGATTCGATCATGTTGGTGCCGAGCAGCGCGCGCAGCCTGGCGATGGCGTCATCGAGGTCCTGCTTGCCGTCGCGATAGGGCTTGAGGCTTTCCGGGTTGCCGGTCAGCAGGTAGCCACGCAGGCCCGTCTCCTGGTTCAGCATGGCCGTGCGAAAGGCATCGAGATCGGAGAGGATGCGGGTCGAGCGCGCCTGTTGCGCCGTGGTCTTGTCCACCTCACGCAAGGCGGCGAGGAACATGCCGCTGCTCAGGAGCGAGACAAGGGCGATGACGCCGATCGCGCCGCCGAGCGAGCGATTGAGACCCAACATCCTCGACATGGAGAGATACGCTCCCAGGCGCCGACCGAGCGCGGCCCGCGGGTGGGTAGCATGGATCAGGTTTGGGTCCAGCGTCGCGTTTCCCGGTGGCCTTGAGCGGCGGGAAGACGCCTGCCGAGAAATCGGGTTCACAGGATGCCGGCCTATGGTCAAGATGGGCAGCGAGACGATGCTGCGGGCGGAGCTCGAAGACATGAACCAACAGGCGCGATCGCTACTGCAGACGGCCGCCCTGTTCGCCAGCGGCCGAACCGATCCCGTTGCCGAGACGCGGCGCCTCCTCGAAGCAGTCGAACGTCATCCGACCCCGGCGATCTTCACGCTGCTGACGCCCGAGCGCGCCCTGCGCGAGGCGGGCGGCGCTGCGCGCCGGCGCCGCGAGGGCCGCCCGACGAGCCTCCTCGACGGCGTCGCCATCGCCTGGAAGGATCTCTTCGATTTCGCCGGCCTCGTGACGACCGCCGGCTCGCGGGTGCTCGACGAGGGCCGGGCCAAGATCGACGCCGAGATCGTGGCACGGCTTACAGCAGCCGGCGCCGTCACCTTGGGCCGAACCAACATGACGGAATTCGCCTTTTCCGGGCTCGGGCTCAATCCGCATTTCGGCACGCCGGCGAATGCTTGGAGTCCGCCGGGCGACCCGCGCGTGCCGGGCGGCTCCTCGTCCGGTTCGGCCGTGGCAGTCGCGGCCGGGCTCGTGCCGATCGCCATCGGCACCGATACCGGCGGCTCCGTCCGTCTTCCTGCCGCCTTGAACGGCGTGGTGGGCTACAAGACGTCGGGCGGCCGGTGGCCGATGCGCGGAACCTTCCCGCTTTCCAAGAGCCTCGACACGCTCGGTGTCTTCAGCCGGTCGGTCGTCGATGCGGCCGTGGTCGATGCGGTGGCGCGCGGCCTTGCGGCACCGGATCTGCGGCGCGGCGCGATCGAGGGGCTCCGGCTGATCGTGCCGACGAGCATCGTGTTCGAGGAAACCGAGACCGCCGTCCTCGACAATTTCGATGCGGCCTTGCGGCGCCTGGAGGCTGCGGGCGCGGTCATCGAGCGGCGGCCTTTCCCGATCTTCGACGAGATTCGGGCGCTGACCGCCCGTCATGGCGCGCTCGTCACGTTCGAGGCCTTCGCGCTCCACAAGGCGCGGCTCGCAAGCCCGGCGGCCGAGCGCATGGACCGGCGCGTCGTGGCGAGGATTCGCCTCGGCGAGACGATGTCCGCCGACGATGCGTCCACGATCCGGGAGACGCGGAGACGGCTTGTCGCCGAAGCGGCGGCCCTCATGGACGGTCACTGCCTCGTGGCCTTCCCGACGGTCCCGCGCACCGCACCGTCGATCGCGGCGCTCGAGACCGACGACGAGCTTTTCGTGGCGACGAATATCGCCGTTCTGCGCAACACGCTGCTCGGCAATTTCCTCGACTGGTGCGGCGTCTCGATCCCGAATGGTCTCGGCGAAGCCGGCCTGCCGACAGGCTTGCTCCTCTCCGGCGGCCCGGGTCGGGACGATCATCTTCTGTCCGTCGCGATGGCCGCCGAGCCGCTGATCCGCGGCGAGGCCGGGTGACGCTCACCAGACCTGTTCGACGCGGATCGGGTTCGCGTCCACAGTCTTTGCAGGGTGCGTGAGGTCGATCGTCACGCGCCAGCGCACGGCATAGTCCGACGCGACCGCGGGAACGAAGCCGACCCGGCTTTCGGTGGTGTAGTCGACATGGCATTCGTGGCCGACCCGGCAGCCGGGAAGGAGCGCGGGGAGCCCTGCGACGCTGAGCTTGGCGTCCGCGAGACCCCGCTTCACGCAGGCCGTTTCCGCCGTCTCGGTCCGTGAAGCGCAGGCGGCGAGCGCGCGCTCGATGACGGAACGCGGATGGTCGACCTCGACCGCGAGATGCCGCGAGACCTCGATGTCAGGGAAACATCCCGTCAGGGCAAATGCGCCGAGCAGCGGAACGAGAAGGCGGCCCGTGCGCCGGACCGCACATGTCATCATGCTTGGGATCATGACGAAAACTTAGGCCAAAATGAGCAGATCGTCCAACGATGCGGTCAGCTCATTGATCTCCGAAGGCCAGCGCGGGCGAGAAGCTGCGTGCTGCACCGCGCGGCGGTGGCGGGAAGGGGGCGGCGTCGCGCACCATGTCGAGCGCCAACGCATCGAGCGCCTTCGTGCCGCTCGAATGGGCGACATGAAGGTCGCTCACTCCGCCGCCGTCATCGATCGAGAAGGCGACCACGACCTGGCCACGCAGATGCAGGGCACGGGCGCGCTCGACCGGGCCCTGCGAGCGGCCAAGCCGGCCGTAGACGACCCCCTTGTAGTCGTCGCTGAATTGCGTGCCGCCACCCGAGAGGACGGCGCGGAAGCTCGACGGCAAGGCCGAAGTATCCATCGGCAGGGCCGCCGCGAGCTGCGCGGCGGGATCGGGCTTCGGCGGGTCGGGCGCCGGCCTTGCGTCCGGTTTGGCGGTGGGCCGCGCGGGAGCAGGGGTGGGCACCGAGAAACTGCCGTCCTGCGCCGTCATGGCTGGTGGGGCTTCGACCGCCGGCGGCGCTGGGGGCGGGGTGTCGTGACGCAGCGCCTCCGCGACCGTATTGGCCGGCTGCGTCTGCCGTTCCTTCTGCGCGGCGGCGGGCGCCGCCTCGGGCGGCGGCGCGACCAGCGGAGGCGGCGGGGGCGCGCCAGACGGTGGAGACGCTTCGACATCCGGCGTCGGCAGCGGCGGCGGGGCAGCGGCGGTCCGTGGCGGGCTGGGCGGCGTCGGAAGCAGCGGGACGCTTGGCGCGACCGACGGCTTCTGCGGCGCGGGCATGTGGGCCACGACTTCGATCGGGATGGCGCGATCCGCCGGCGAGGGGAGGTCGCGCCAATCGAGCAACAGAAGAAACAGCGCCCCGAAGCCGCCGTTCACCAGCACCGCGGCGGCGATCGCCAGGACGTGCCCCGAGAGGCGGCCATTTGAACGGACCTGGAGACCGGACTCGGGAACGACGTCGAGCCGCGGCACGGCATCGGACCCGATCGCGTCCGCCCGGCGCCGCGGGACGATGTCGAGCCTCGATGCCGAAGCCGATGCGTCTATGTCGGCCAGTTGCGGGAAAGGCTCGGGACTCATGGACGCCTTGAACTCTTCGCTCAAGCCTGCTTGCTTCTCACGCCCAAGCGACGCAAGCCATGCGGTTCAAGCGCTGGATGAAGGCCTGCATAGGGCGGTGGCATGATAATGGAAAGCGGCCGCCCTGGAATCGGAGCATGATGCGTCCTGCAGGCGGATCGAGGGCGCTGATGCGCACGGGGGAAGGCGATGGCCAGAAAGACGGCATTGATGGGACCTGCGCGAACCAGCGCGGCACCGCCCAGAACCCTGTCGATCGATATCGGCGGGACCGGCCTGAAATGTTCCGTCCTCGACGAGGCGGGAGAGATGCTGCACGACAAGGTCTGGCGACCATCGCCGACAGAGGCGTCTCCGCAGGAGATGATCGCGGAGATCAAGGATATGACGCGCGAGCTGCCGGCCTTCGACAGGATATCGGCGGGCTTTTCGGGGGCGGTCCGCGGCGGTCGCATTCTTACGGCGCCGCACTTCCCTGAACCGTCCTGGCCGGGCTTCGACCTGGCCGGAGGGCTCCGCGATGCCCTCGGCAAGCCGGCCCGCGTGCTCAACGACGCCGAGGTGCAGGGCTTCGGCGTAATCTCGGGCAAGGGCCTCGAGTTCGTGCTGACGCTCGGAACCGGGGCTGGCACGGCGCTGTTCCGGGACGGGCAACTCGCGCCGCATATGGAGTTCGCGCACCACCCGGTGCACGGCAAGAAGACCTACAACGAGTATGTGGGTCGCGACGCGCTCGACAAGATCGGCAAGAAGCGCTGGAACAAGCGGGTCAGGAGGGTGATCGGTATCCTCGATGCCCTGGTCCATTACGACAGGCTCTATATCGGCGGCGGCAATAGCGAGAAGGTCCACGAGCCGCTGCCCGACAACATCACCCTTGTCTCGAATGCGGCCGGCATCACCGGCGGCATCGCGCTTTGGAGGGACGGAGCGGCCTCAGGCGGAGGTCGGCGCCGCCCTTTGGCGGCGGCGCAGCGGCCAGACGGCAAGATGGGTGAGGCTCCAGCCGCCCAATAGGCCGACGAGGCCCGCCACGATGCCGCTCGACGTCACCGGTACGGCCGGACTGTAGGCCACATAGGCCCGCTCGGCCACGCGCGGGTCGAAATCCTCCAGGAACACGGCATATTGCGACATCGGCCCCGACGTGGCGAAGGCCTGTTGCTGGCGTTCGAGCCGGGCTTCGCGGTCGACCGTCGCGCGCATGTCGCTCCCGCGACTGCGGGCGAGCCCGTCCGGATTGGCTTCGAGACGGCGAAACGCCTGCTCGCGATCGAGCGACAGGCGCGCCGCCTCGGTGTCGAAATCCGCCACGATGGCCTTCAGCTCATCCACCGCGCCGCCGAGCCGCTGGCGATATTGCTGCAGGTATTCCGGCATCTGGGACGCGATCAGCGCCATGAGGAGGCCGATGGCGAACGCAAAACGCCTTGCCAGCATAATGTCCTCGACGAGCGTGAAACGCGGTCCGTCCTATACCGCGTTTCCGGCCTCGGGCGAAGGCGCCTCGGATCCGGCTCAGGGCGTCGGCGCCTCGGCCTGAAGCAGCCCCTGCGACTTGAGGTCTTTCCACAGCGCGTCGGGCACGGGCGTTTCGATATCCGCCGCGTTGGCCTTGATTTCGGAGCCCGTCTCGGCGCCGAGCAGCACCGAGACGATCGCCGGATGCAGGAAGGCGAAGCGCAGGGCCGCTTGCCGGATCGAGACGCCGTGCGCGTTGCACACGGCCTCGATCTTGCCGACGCGGTCCATGATCTCGGGAGAGGCCACGGAATAGTTGTACTTGGCGCCCGGAACGGCGCCCGTCGCCAGGATGCCCGAGTTGAAGACGCCGGCGATGATCACGCCTATCTTCTTCTCCAGCGCCAGCGGCAGGAAGCTCTCGAGCGCCGGCTGCTCCAGCAGCGAATAGCGGCCGGCGAGCAGCACGACGTCGAAGTCGCCCGCCTTGACGAACCGCTCGCACATATCGGCCTCGTTCAGACCGATCCCGATCGCCTTCACGGTGCCGTCGCGACGCAGCTTGTCGAGGGCCTTATAGGCGCCTTCCATGGCTTCCTTGAAGCGTGGCTCGGCATCTGTCTTGCCGTGGGTCCAGGTGTCGCAATCGTGGATCAGCAGGATGTCGATGCGGCCGAGGCCCGTGCGCAGCAGCGACTGCTCGACCGAGCGCATCGTGCCGTCATAGGAATAATCGAAGCTCGCCTTGTGCGGGAAGCCGCCGGCGAAGCCGGGGGAGATCACGTCGGCGCGCGGCTTGGCCACGGGCGAGAACGGATCCATCACGCGGCCGATCTTGGTCGAGATCACGAGGTCGTCGCGCGGCTTGTCGCGCAGGGCCGCGCCGACCCTCGCCTCGGCCAGGCCATTGCCGTAATGGGGCGAGGAATCGAACAGGCGGATCCCGTCCGCATAGGCGGCCCGCACCGTGTTCTGCGCATCGGCTTCGTCGAGCTTCTTGAACAGGTCGCCGAGAGGCGCCGTTCCGAAGCCCATCTCGGTGAAGGCGAGGGCCGTCCCCGACCGCGTCTTGAATTGCCTGGTCTTCACGTCCTGGGCTCCCTCGCTACGGATCGCCGATCTTGGCTGTTGTGACCGCGAATTGCCCTTCGTCTCGCCGACCTGTCAAGGGCACGAAGTCTCGAACCCGTCGCGCGGCCGGGACACGGCGATGGATTGAACCTATAGTCCCCTTGGCCGTTTGTGCGGTGAGCCCGTGTCGCCGAGTGCGGACGAGGCGAAGGCGCGCGTGGACGTGCGCTCGAGCTTCGGCTAGCAAGGATCGGGCGGCATTTGGCGCCTTTCAGCCATCAAAGGGGGGCTCGATGACCGACATCGATCAATTGTGCATCAACACGATCCGCACCCTGTCGATCGACGCGGTCCAGAAAGCCAACTCCGGCCATCCCGGCGCCCCGATGGGCATGGCGCCTTATGCCTACCTGCTTTGGGAGAAACATCTCCGCTTCGACCCAAAACATCCGATCTGGCCGAACCGCGACCGCTTCATCCTGTCGGCCGGGCACGCCTCCATGCTGCTTTATTCGATCCTGCATCTCACCAAGGTGGAGGCGGTCGGAGAGGACTACGAGCCGCTGAACAAGCTGGCGGTGTCCATGGATGACATCCAGCATTTCCGGCAGATCGGCAGCTCGACCCCGGGCCATCCCGAATATCACCACACGACGGGCGTCGAGGCGACCACCGGGCCGCTGGGCCAAGGCGTGGCGATGAGCGTCGGCATGGCGATCGCCGAAAAATGGCTGGCGGCGCGCTACAACAAGCCGGACTTCCCGGTAGTCGACTACCATATCTACGCGATCTGCAGCGACGGCGAGATGATGGAGGGCGTCGCGAGCGAAGCCGCCTCGCTCGCCGGGCACCTCAAGCTCGACAATCTCTGCTGGCTCTACGATTCGAACGAGGTCACGCTCGACGGTCCTGCCTCCTGGGCGCTGAGCGAGGACGTCGCGACGCGCTTTTTGGCCTATGGCTGGAATGTCGTGAACGTGCGCGACGCCAACAACCTCAAGGAGGTCGAGGCCGGCCTCGAGGCCTTCCACAACGAGAAATCGCGTCCGACGATGATCATCGTCGACAGCCACATCGGTTACGGCGCCCCCAACAAGCAGGACAAGAAGGACGCGCATGGCGAACCGCTCGGCGAGGAGGAGGTAAAGCTCGCCAAGCGGAGCTACGGTTGGCCGGAGGACGCCAAGTTCCTGGTGCCGGACGGCGTCTACGAGCATTTCGCTGAGACGGTCGGGCGGCGCGGCGCCGAACTGCATGATGCCTGGCACAAGCTCATGGACGGTTACAAGGCGTCCCATCCGGACCTCGCCGAGGAATTCTGGATGATGGAGCGGCGCGAGGTGCCGCGAAAGGCGCTCGAGGCGATTCCGACCTTCCCGGCGGACGAGAAGGGCCAGGCGACGCGCGAATCGGCGTCCAAGGCCGAGAATGCCTTAGCGCCCTTCTATCCGTGGCTGGTGGGCGGCTCGGCCGATCTCGACAGCTCGACCAAGACCAAGCAGACCGATGCCGGGGCCGGCACCTTCACGGCGACCGACCGCGGCGGCAGGAATTTGCATTTCGGCGTGCGCGAACACGCCATGGGCGCCATCTGCAACGGCCTGGCGCTGTCGAAGCTCCGGCCCTATGGCGCGACCTTCCTGATCTTTTCCGACTATCTGCGCCCGACGATCCGCCTGGCGGCTCTGATGCAACTGCCCACGGTCTTCGTCTTCACCCACGATTCCATAGGTGTCGGCGAAGACGGTCCGACCCATCAGCCGGTCGAGCAGATCGCCAGCCTGCGGGCGATCCCCGGCCTGTTCACCATGCGCCCGGGCGACGCCAACGAGGCGGCGGAGTGCTGGCGCGCCACGCTCGGCCTGAAACATCAGCCGGTGGCCTTGATCCTCAGCCGTCAACCCATGCCGACGCTCGACCGCCAGAAATTCGCCCCGGCCTCGGGCACCGCCAAGGGCGCCTATATCTTGGCCGATGCGCCGGGCGGGGAGGGTCCCGAGGTGATCCTCATGGCGACCGGCAGCGAATTGTCGCTCGCCGTCTCCGCGTGGGAGACACTGGTCGCCGACGGTGTCAGGGCGCGTATCGTTTCGATGCCGAGCTGGGAACTGTTCGAACTGCAAGATCAAGCCTACAAGGACAAAGTGCTGCCGCCCGAGGTCGGGGCCCGCGTCGCCGTCGAGCAGGCGGCGACCATGGGCTGGGAAAAATATACCGGGCGCCTCGGCAAAGTGATCGGCATGCACACCTTCGGCGCCTCGGCGCCGCTGAAGTCGCTTTTGACCAAGTTCGGCTTCACGCCTGACAAGGTCGCCGAAGCCGCCAAGCAGCAGATCGCGCGCTGCGCGGGCAAGGGTGTGAAACAGGCCGCGGAATGATGGAAAAGGCGGGAGCGATATTATGAATGCGCTGAAGAAACTCGAAGAGTGCCGCCAGTCGCCCTGGCTCGACGACCTGCATCGCACGCTCTACACCAGCGGCGAGCTCGACCGGCTGATCCGCGAGGACGGGCTCAAGGGACTGACCTCCAACCCCGCCATCTTCGAGAAGGCGATCGGACATACGGACGATTACACGGACACGCTGAAGCAGCTTCTCGGCGATCCCAAGCTCGACGACATGGGCGTCTACGAGTCGATAGCCATCGCCGACGTGCAGGCGGCGGCGGACCGCTTCCGTCCCGTCTACGATGCGGCCGGCGGCCATGACGGCTTCGTCAGCCTCGAGGTGTCGCCCTACATCGCCAACGACACGGACAAGACGATCGCCGACGCGCGCCGCTTGTGGAAGGCGGTCGGCCGGCCGAACCTGATGATCAAGATCCCGGGGACCGAACCCGGAACGCCAGCCATCCGCCAGGCCATTTCCGAAGGCATCAATGTCAACGTGACGCTGCTCTTCTCGGTCAAGGCCTTCGAGGATGTCGCCCACGCCTATGTGGCGGGCCTCAAGGATTTCGCCGCGAAGGGCGGCGATCCCTCCACGGTGGCGAGCGTCGCCAGTTTCTTTCTGAGTCGCATCGACTCGGCCGTCGACGGCAAGCTCGACACGCTGAAGGGTGCCGACAAGGACCTCGTCGACAAGGTCCGCAGCAAGATCGCCATCGCCAACGCCAAACGGGCCTTCCAGAAGGCCAAGGCGGTCTATGCCGGTCCCAACTGGCGTGCGCTCGAGGAGAAAGGCGCCAAGCCGCAGCGGCTGCTCTGGGCCTCGACCAGCACCAAGAGTCCGGCGCTGCCCGACACCTATTACGTCGACAACATCATCGGTGCGGATACGGTCAACACCATGCCGCCCGAGACCATGAAGGCGTTCCGCGACCACGGCAAGGCCGAGCCCGATACGATCGAGCGCGACGTCGAGGGGGCTGAGGCCAGCATCGACGCGCTGGGCAAGCTCGGGATCTCGCTCGACCAGGTCACGCATGACCTCGTGATCGACGGCGTCAAGAAGTTCTCGGAAGCCTTCGACAAGCTTCTCGCGGGCGTCGCCAAGCGGCGGAAAGAGATCAACCCCAAGGCCGCGTAAGCGCGGCCTTCGTCTCCGGCAATCCAGGTCAATCCTCGAAAGGCGCACCAGCATGCAGCTCGGCGTGATCGGCCTCGGCCGAATGGGTGGCAATATCGTCAAGCGCCTGCAGCGCAACGGCCATCAATGCGTGGCCTTCGACCGCAGCGCGGATGCGGTCGCCAAGGTGGTCGAGGCGGGCGCCAAGGGCGCCGACAGCCTCGAAAGCCTGGTCAAGCAGTTGAGCGGGACGCCGCGCGCCGTCTGGGTGATGCTGCCGGCCGGCAAGATCACCCAGGACACGGTGGATAAGCTCGCGGGCCTGCTGGGCAAGGGCGACATCATAATCGACGGCGGCAATTCCTTCTACAAGGACGATATCAAGAACGCCAAGGCGCTGCAGCCGAAGGGCATCCATTATGTCGATGTCGGCACCTCGGGCGGTGTCTGGGGCCTGGAGCGCGGCTATTGCATGATGGTCGGCGGCGACAAGGAGGCGGTCGACGCTCTCGACCCTATCCTCTCCGTTCTGGCGCCCGGCATCGGCGAGATTCCGCGCACGCCGGGCCGCGAAAAGCTCACCGACAACCGTGCCGAGCAGGGCTATATCCACGCCGGCCCGACGGGTGCAGGGCATTTCGTCAAGATGGTCCATAACGGCATCGAATACGGCTTGATGCAGGCCTATGCGGAAGGCTTCGACGTCCTCAAGAACAAGAATTCCGCCGAACTGCCCGAGGACGAGCGCTACAGTCTCAACCTCACCGACATCGCCGAGGTGTGGCGGCGCGGCAGCGTGATTTCGTCCTGGCTGCTCGACCTCACGGCGATGGCCATGACGTCGAGCCCCGACCTGCAGCATTTCTCCGGCCATGTCGCCGATTCCGGCGAAGGGCGCTGGACGATCGAGGCGGCGATCGAGGAGGCCGTGCCGGCCAACGTCCTCTCGGCCGCGCTCTATGCGCGGTTCCGGTCGCGCGAGCAGCACACCTTCGGCGAGAAGGTGCTCTCCGCCATGCGCTTCGGCTTCGGCGGCCACGTCGAGCAGGCGGACGCAACGCCGGCTCCGCACGATTTCAAGGGTGCGGATCGGGCGCCATGAACGAGGCCGTCAAACCCCTTTCGCCGGAACATTCGGCCAGGGCCGCTGAGGCGAATGCCTCGGGGCAGGCGCGGATCGCGCCCCCGGCCGGCCCCTGCGCCATGGTGATCTTCGGCGCCGGTGGCGACCTGACGAAACGCCTCGTCACGCCGGCGCTCTACAACCTCGCCTGCACCCGCCTGCTGCCCGACAATTTCCTGATCCTCGGCATCGACCATGTCGAGGGTTCGGACCAGACCATGCGGGACAAGCTGACCGAGACCATGAAGGGCTTCGTCGGCGGCACCGGCGAGTTCGATCCCTCGAAGCTCGATATGAAGGCCTGGTCCTGGCTGACCGAGCGCATGTTCTATCTGCAGGGCGATTTCGAGGACGACAAGACCTTCGACGCCATCCGCGGCAGGTTCGACGACCTCGGTAAGCAGCACGGCACCGGGGGCAACGCGCTGTTCTACCTCGCGGTGGCGGACCGGTTCTTCGGCACGGTCGTCGACCATCTCGGCAAGGCCAAGCTGGTCGAGGCCAACCCCGAAGACCCCAAGGCGCCCTGGCGCCGCGTCGTCATCGAGAAACCCTTCGGCCACGACCTGCAATCAGCCAAGGACCTCAATGCCCGCGTGCTCAAGGTGCTGCGCGAGGATCAGGTCTACCGGATCGACCATTTCCTGGGCAAGGAGACGGTCCAGAATATCATGGCCTTCCGCTTCGCCAACGGCCTCTTCGAGCCGCTGTGGAACCGCGACCACATCGATCACGTGCAGATCACCGTCGCCGAGACGGTCGGCGTCGAGGCCCGCGGCAAGTTCTACGAAGTGACCGGCGCATTGCGCGACATGGTGCCGAACCACGTCTTCCAGCTTCTCGCCATGACCGCGATGGAGCCGCCGACCTCGTTCGAGGCGGACGCCATCCGCTCGAAGAAGGTCGAAGTCTTCGCCTCGATGAAATCGGTCGCGCCGGAGGATGCGGTCCGTGGCCAGTACGATGCCGGCACGGTGCTCGGCAAGCCGGTCAAAGCCTACCGCAACGAGCCGAACGTCGATCCGCACTCTAACATCGAAACCTACGTGGCGATGCGGCTCTCGATCGACAATTGGCGCTGGGCGGGTGTGCCGTTCTATCTGCGTACCGGCAAATACATGGCGCGACGCACGACGGAGATCGCCATCCAGTTCAAGCAGGCGCCGATGATGCTCTTCGAGACCACCGAGTGCGAGGCCATGCGGGCCAACTGGCTGGTGATCCAGGTGCAGCCGGACGAGGGCATCTCGCTGCAGTTCGAGGTCAAGCGGCCCGGCCCCCTGGTCGAGCTCAAATCGGTCAAGATGAACTTCGCCTACAAGGACTGGTTCGCGCCGCAGCAGAACGTGGGTTACGAGACGCTGCTCTACGATGTCATGACGGGTGACCAGACGCTGTTCCAGCGTGCCGATCAGGTCGAAGCCGGATGGCGGGTGGTCGAGCCGGTCCTCGACGCCTGGGGCAAGACCGCGCCGGGCGACTTCCCCAACTACATCGGCGGAACGGCTGGCCCCGCGGCGGCCGATGCGCTCCTGGCGCGCGATGGCGGGCGCGCCTGGCGCCCGGTCAAGCCCGACGCCGGTCCGGAGCCCCTCTCGCCCGGCAAGACGTCGTGAGCGGCGATACGATGCCCGAGGTCCCGATCCGCCTGGTGATCTCGGATATCGACGGGACTCTGGTCAACAAGGCTAAGGAACTGACGCCGCGAGCACGCGCGGCTGTGTTGGCCCTGCAGCATCGCGGCATCGGCTTCACCGTCACCAGCGCGCGGCCGCCGGTCGGTCTGCGCCACATCATCGAATTGCTCGCCCTGAGGACCCCGGTCGCCGCCGTCAACGGCGGCGCGCTGGTCAATCCGGATCTCAGCGTCATCGCCGAGAAGCTGCTGCCGCCGGCACCGGCCCGACGCGCTGTGGGGCTGTTGCGCGGGCAGGGCATCGACGCCTGGCTGTTCACCGACAAGGCCTGGTATCTCCGCGACCCGCATGGCGCCCATGTCGATCACGAGGCGATGACGATCGACCAGCCGCCGACGATCGTCGACGAGTTCGACGACGCACTCTACGACCGGGTCCTGAAGATTGTCGGCGCCAGCCACGACCATCCGCATCTGGCCGATTGCGAGATGCTTCTGCAGCGGGATCTCGGCCCCGAGGCGCTCGCCACGCGGTCGCAGGTCTACTACCTCGACGTGACGAATGCGGCAGCGAACAAGGGCGCGGCGGTCACCGGGCTGTCGCAGGCGCTCGGCATCCCGGTCGAGGCGATCCTGACGATCGGCGACGGCATCAACGACATTCCGATGCTCAGGGCTGCGGGCTTCAGCGTGGCCATGGGCAATGGCAGCGATGCCGTGAAGGCCGCCGCGCATGTCGTGACCGATGACTGCGAGATCGACGGTTTCGCCAAGGCGATCGAGCGTTATGTGCTCGGACCGGCGACCGCCGATCGCTGATCGACAAAAGCGAAGCGAGGTGACGCGATGCCCGACCTGCCCACCCGCCGTATTTCCCTGCTGCTCGCCGATGTCGACGGCACGGTCGTCACCGAGCAGAAGGTGCTGACCGAGCGCGCCATCGCGGCCGTGAAGGCGCTGCGCCAGAAGGGCATCAAGTTCGCGATCACCAGCGGCCGGCCGCCGCGCGGCATGGCCATGCTGATCGCGCCGCTCGAGATCGACATCGCCATCGCCGGCTTCAATGGTGGCGCCCTGGTCAAGCCGGACCTCAGCGTCATCGACGAGAAGATCCTGCCGGCCGAGGTCACCCGCAAGGCGATCGACATCATCCGTCAGCACAAGATGGACGCGTGGCTCTATACGGCGGAGGACTGGTTCGTCACCGACCGCAAGGCGCCGCATGTCGACCGCGAAACCTGGACCGTGAAATTCGAGCCCAAGGTGGTGGAGCGCTTCGCCGAGGGCGACCTCGCCAAGGCGGTCAAGATCGTCGGCATCAGCGACGACCGGCCGCTGGTCGAGAAGGCCGAGAAGGACATGCAGGCGGCGCTCGGCGACACCGCCTCGGCGGCGCGCTCGCAACCTTATTATCTCGATGTCACCCATCCCAAGGCCAACAAGGGCGAAGTCGTCGCGACGCTGTCGAGGCTCCTGTCGATCTCGCCGGACGAGATCGCAACCATCGGCGACATGCCGAACGACGTGCTGATGTTCCGCAAGAGCGGGTTCAGCATCGCCATGGGACAGTCGAGCGACGAGGTGAAGAAGGCCGCGAGCGCCGTGACCGACGGCTACAACGACGAAGGCTTTGCCAAGGCGATCGAGCGTTTCGTGCTCCAGGCTCCCGACGATGCGAAGGACGGTGCATGACGTTGGGCCCGCTCATCGCTCCGTCGATCCTGTCGGCCGATTTCGGGCGGCTCGCCGAGGAAGTCCGCGCCGTCGACGCGGCCGGCGCCGACATCATCCATGTCGACGTGATGGACGGGCGTTTCGTCCCCAACATCACCCTCGGGCCGGCGGTCTGCGCCGCCGTGCGCCGTGCGACCACCAAGCCGCTCAACGTGCATCTCATGATCGTTGAGCCGGAACGATTCATCGATGACTTCGTCAAGGCGGGCGCCGACCAGATCATGGTCCAGGCGGAGCCGTCGTCGACCATCCATCTGCATCGCGTGCTGAGCCAGATCCGCGATGCCGGCAAGCAGGCCGGGGTGGCGCTCAATCCTGCGACGCCGCTCGTCGCCATCGAGCATGTGATCCATCTGTGCGGGACAATCATCGTCATGACCGTCAACCCGGGCTTCGGCGGCCAGAGCTTTCTCGTCGAGATGCTTCCGAAGATCCGGGCTGCCCGCGCCATGTGCGACGAGCGGGGCCTGCATCCCAATCTCATGCTCGACGGCGGCATCAACGAACGCACTATCCGGGCGGGGGTCGAGGCCGGCGCCGACATTTGCGTCGCCGGGTCCTACATCTTCGAGGCGCCCGACTATGCCGAGGCGATCCGCAAGCTGAAGGTCGCTGCCGCAGTCACCGCGTAGGAGTCGATCATGTCGCTGCCGAAAGTCTCAGCCGGTCCGATGACCGTCTTCGATGGTCCGGATGCGCTCGCCGATGGCGTAGCCTCCTGGCTCCTCGACCAGGCGAAGGGCAAGTCGCGCTTCACGGTCTGCCTGTCGGGCGGCTCGACGCCGAAGCTGCTCTTCGAACGCCTCGTCATGCCCGACTATCTCGGTCGCTTTCCCTGGTCGCGGACGCACTGGTTCTGGGGAGACGAGCGCTACGTGCCCGCTAACCATCCCGACAGCAACTTCCACATGACGAAGCTCGCCATGCTCGATCATGCGCCGATCCCCGACGGCAACGTGCACCGCATCGTCACCGAGATCGAGGATGCCGATCGGGCGGCGGCGGCCTACGACCGCCAGCTCAAGGCTTTTTACGGCTCGGCGACGCTCGACCCGAACAAGTCGCTGTTCGACGTGGTGTTCCTCGGCATGGGTCCGGACGGCCACACGGCCTCCCTCATTCCCGGCGAGCCGGTGCTCGAGGAGCGGGCGCGCTGGGTTGCGGCCGTCTCCCATGGCCGTCCGGAGGTTCGCATCACGCTGACCTATCCGCCGCTCGAAAGCGCCCGGGCTATGGCGTTCCTGGTTGCCGGCAAGGACAAGGCGGCGATGCTGGCCCACGTCCGCTCGGGCGCCGAAGACGTGCCGGCCGGACGCCTCAGATCCGCCGCGGCCGCGCACTGGTTCGTGGATCGCGCCGCGGCCGGCAGCCTTTGAGACGGATTTGACCATGCCTGCGCCGATGCCTATCTGTTGCCTCAGTGCTGCAACGGAACCGCCATGGCCCTTCGTCCCATCATAACGCTTCCCGATGCCAAGCTGCGCATGACCTCCGACAAGGCGGCGAAGGTCGATGCGTCGGTCCGTACACTGCTCGACGACATGATCGAGACCATGTACGACGCGCCCGGCATCGGCTTGGCGGCGGTGCAGATCGGCGTCTTGAGCCGTGCCGTCGTGCTCGACACCGCCGGCAAGGACGAGCCGCCGAAGCCGATGTTCCTGGTCAATCCGGAAATTCTTTCGGCGTCCCCTGAGCGCATCGTCTACGAGGAAGGCTGCCTGTCGATCCCGGATTACTACGAGGATGTCGAGCGGGCCGAGAAGATCAGGGTGCGCTTCCTCGACCGGGATGGGGCCGAATGCGAGCTCGATGCCGATGGCATCCTGGCCATCGCCATCCAGCACGAGATCGATCACCTCAATGGCGTATTGTTCATCGACCATATCTCGCGGCTGAAGCGGGACCGAGTGACGCGCAAGTTCGCCAAGGCGGCCCGCAAGGCGGCCGAGGAAGGCAGACCCTTCGATCCGCGCGAGGGCGAGCGAGCGCCACGCGAGCGCAAGGCGCCGCACCGGCCGGACCAGGCCGAGACGACGGCCTGATCGGACACGGACCGGATGCGGATCATCTTCATGGGAACGCCGGACTTCGCCGTCCCGGTGCTCGGCGAACTGATCGGCCAGGGTCATGAGATCGCGGGCGTCTATACGCGGCCGCCGGTGGCGGGGGGGCGCGGCATGGCCGAGCGGCCCTCCCCGATCCATGCGCTGGCGCAGCGATTCGGCCTGCCGATCCGCCATCCGAAGAGCTTGCGCAGCGACGATGCCCAGGCGGAGTTCCGGTCGCTCGCGGCCGATGTCGCGGTGGTGGTCGCCTATGGGATGATCCTGCCGCCGGAAATCCTCGAGGCGCCGCGGCTCGGCTGCCTCAACCTGCATGCCTCGCTGCTGCCGCGATGGCGCGGTGCCGCGCCGATCCAGCGCGCCATCATGGCCGGCGACGCCGAAACGGGCGTGGCGGTGATGCGCATGGAGGCGGGGCTCGACACCGGACCGGTGGCGATGGAGGAGCGGGTCGCCATCGTGCCGGGAATGACGGCCGGCGATTTGCACGACAGGCTTGCCGCGATCGGCGCCGATCTCATGGGCCGCGCCGTGGCGGCGCTCGGCCGCGGAACGCTGAACTTCACGCCGCAGCCGGGGGAGGGCGTGACCTACGCACACAAGATCTCCAAGGCCGAGTGCCGGATCGACTGGTCCCGGTCGGCCCGGGACGTCGCCAGCCAGATCCTTGGGCTGTCGCCCTTCCCCGGCGCCTTCTTCGAGATCGACCTTGGCCATGGGTCGGAGCGGATCAAGGTGTTGCGCGCCATGGCCGACCGGGGCAGCGGAGAGCCGGGCACCGTGCTCGACGATGACCTGACGGTTGCCTGCGCAGAGGGCGCCGTGCGGCTGACGGAGGTGCAGCGGGCCGGCAGGGGACCGCTCTCGGCGCAAGCTTTCCTACGGGGATCACGGATCATGCGGAGTATGATGCTTCCTGGCATCTGAACGCCATGCCGCGCTACAAGCTCACCATCGAATATGACGGCACCGGCTTCGTCGGCTGGCAGAGCCAGGCGAACGGATCGTCGATTCAGGGGGCCGTCGAGACGGCGGCGGCGCCCCTCGGTTGTGCCCCCGGCCGGCTTCGCGGGGCGGGACGGACCGATGCGGGCGTCCACGCCACCGGGCAGGTCGCGCATCTCGACTTGCCGAAACCTTACCGCGCGGACAGCGTGCGCGATGCGATCAATGCCCGGCTCCGGCCGCACCGCATCGCCATCCTGGTCGCGGAGACGGTTGCGGAGGAGTTCGACGCGCGCTTTTCCGCGATCCGCCGCCATTACCTCTATCGGATCGTCAATCGGCGCGCTCCCCTGGGGCTCGACGCCGGTCATGCCTGGTTGATCAAGCCCCGGCTCGATACCGAGGCGATGGCCGCCGCCGCCCCGCTTCTGCTCGGCAAGCACGATTTTTCCACCTTCCGCGACAGCCAGTGCCAGGCGTCGAGCCCGATCCGCACGCTCGACGTCTTCGACGTGACGCGCGAGGCGGAGCGGCTCGACATCCGGGTCTCGGCCCGCTCCTTCCTGCATCGGCAGGTCCGCTCCATGGTGGGATCGCTGGTCTGCGTCGGCCTCGGCCAATGGGGCGCCGCCGACCTCGGTGCCGCGCTCGGCGCCCGCGACCGGGCGCGCTGTGGCCAGGTAGCGCCGGCGACGGGCCTCTACCTCACCGCCGTCGACTATTGAGGGGATCGCGGCCGTCGAGGAAGCTCATCAGATCGGCAGCAAGCTCGCCGGGCGCCTCCTCGGCCATGTGGTGGGTGCAGTCGAGGCCACGACCGCGCAGGTCCGGTGCCCACGGGCTCCACACATCGAGCACATCTCCATAGAGTCGATGCAGGTCGTCCTGCAACGACCAGAGGACCAGCACCGGGCAGCCGATCCGACGTCCGGCGGCGCGGTCTTCTTCATCGTGCCGGCGGTCGATGCCGAGGCCGGCCCGATAATCCTCGATCATGCCGTGGATCGTCGCCGGATCGTGGATGGCGATGCGGTAGTCCTCGTAGGCCTCCTCGCCCATCTGCCGGGCCGAGCCGCCGTACCAGGCATCGGGATCGTTGAGGATGGCCCGTTCAGGCTTGTCCGCCTGAGCGAAGAAGAACCAGTGCCACCAGCGTGTCGCGAAGCGAGCGTCGCAACGCTCCAGCGCCTCGAGGATCGGCACGCCGTCGAGCACCGCCAGATGGGTGACGGCCCGAGGGTGATCCATGGCGGTGCGGAAGGCCGTATAGGCGCCGCGATCATGACCGACGATGGCGAACCGGTCGAAGCCGAGCTGGCGCATCAGCATGACGCAGTCGAGCGCCTTGGCGCGCTTGGACGATCCGACGTGGTCGGGCCGGTCGGCGGGCTTCGACGAACGCCCGAAACCACGCAAGTCCGGGCAGACGACGGTATGGCGTCGCGCCAGGATCGGCGCCACCTTGTGCCAGGTGACGTGCGTCCGCGGATGCCCATGCAGCAGCAGCACCGGCGCCCCGGACCCGCCGAAGCGAACCCGCAGACGTGCCTCCGGCAAGTCGACATATTGCAGCGTGAAATCGTCGAACATCGGCCTGGTCGCGAAGCACTCCGAGCGTCACCCGGACAATGGCGTCATGCTTTATCGGCCAGGGACGCCTCTGGTCACGACAGTTCGGCCGGCGCGGGAATTCCGACGTCGACACCCGTCGGCCGGGCGAAGACCGGCTCGGGGCCGGCGATCTCGAAGCCGAACAGCGCGCAGAGGAGGCGACGACTGCGCCTCAATGAGACGAAGGCGGCACGCGCATCGAGGGCCGTGCGGATGAGGCCGGGAAGCTCGCCAGGTTGGCGGGCGAGGGCCTTGAGGACCGCGCCCACGTCGGTCGAACCGTCCGCCCGCATGCCGACGGTCGCCGCCTGCGGCACGGCGCGGTCCGCCGGGTCGGCGACGATGCGCAGGGCCGCGAAGGGCACATCGTAGCGCGCCGCGAGCCGCGCCACGATATGCGATTCCATGTCGACGGCTGCCGCCCCGGTGCGCCGGTGCCAGTCGCGCTTGTCGGCGACGCCGCAGATCGGCCTGTCGACACCCACGAGGTCGCCCGCGATGGCATGGGGCAGGGCGGCCGAGAGGCGGCGGCGCCAGTCCGGATCGGTCGATGCGCGCTCGCCTGTGCCGTCGTCTACGCTCCGGCCGACGATGGTGGTGCCGGGCCTGAGGCCGGGCTCGAGAGCACCGGCGATGCCGAAGCTGATGACGGCCGCGGCGCCTCGGTCGAGCGCCGCTTGCAGTCGAAGCGACAGCCGGGCCGGATCGCCGCCCCCTGCGAGCGTGACGACTCCGATGCCGGCGGCGATGCGCGCTTCGGCGGAGAGGCCCGTCACCGCAAGAATGGGGAGGGTGGCGCCCATCAGGTTACATTCCCACCATGACGGTGCGCGTATTGCCGGTCTTGAGGTTGCGGTAGCGCGACAAGGCCCACACTGGAAAGAACTTCGCGTAGCCGTGATAGCGCAGATAGAAGACGCGCGGAAAGCCGGTGCCGGTAAAGATCTGTTCCTGCCATTGGCCGTCCGTACCCTGGGCCTCGATCAGATAGGCGATGCCGCGCGCGACCGCCGGATGGTCGACCTCGCCCGCCGCCATGAGTCCGATCAGTGCCCAGCTCGTCTGCGAGGGCGTGCTCGGTGCCGGCACATAGCCTCGATAGTCGAGGACGTAGCTCCTGTCATCCTCGCCCCAGCCGCCGTCCGGGTTCTGGATGCTGAGAAGCCAGGAAGCGGCGCGGCTGACGGCCGGGTCCTCGGGTGCGATTCCGGCCGCGTTGAGGGCACAGAGCACCGACCAGGTCCCGTAGATGAAATTGATGCCCCAGCGGCCGTACCAGCTTCCCTCGGCCTCCTGCTCCCGGCGCAGATAGTCGAGGCCGCGCCGCATGGCTTCGCTGCTCTCGGCTCTATCGCCGAGTTGCGCCAGCATCGAGACGACCCTCGCGGTCACGTCGGCGGTCGGCGGGTCGAGCAGGGCGCCGTGATCCGCGAAGGGAATGTAATTGAGGTAGAAGGAGGTGTTGTCCGCGTCGAAGGCGGCCCAGCCGCCGTCGCGGCTCTGCAATCCCACCACCCAGGCCTTGGCGCGCGCGATGGCGCGATCGTAGCGCAGGTGCCCGGTCTTGGCCTGCGCCCTGTCCATAGCCATGACCACGACCGCGGTGTCGTCGAGATCCGGGTAGTAGTCGTTGCGATACTGGAAGGCCCAGCCGCCGGGCGCGACATCGGGCCTCTGCACGGCCCAGTCGCCCTTGACGTCGAGCACCTGCAGCGGCTCGAGCCACCTGAGAGAGGCCTCGGCCTGTTCGAGCTGCTCCTCGCCGCTCTCGAGCAGAGCATGGGCCGAGAGCGCCGTATCCCAGACAGGCGACAGGCAGGGCTGGCAGAAGGCTTCGTCCTCCTTGAGCACCAACAGCCGTTCGATGGCGGCCCGTGCGGTGACGACGTCCGGATGGTCGTCCGGCCAGCCGAGCACACGGAACATCATCACGCTATTGGCCATCGGCGGAAAGATGGCTCCGACCCCGTGCTCGCCGTTGAGGCGCTCGCGTACGAAGGCCACCCCCTTGTCGATGGCGGACCGCCGCGATCCCTTCGGCCAGAACGGCTCGGTCGTGCGCAACAGCTTGTCGAGCGCGCCGAAGAACGTCCCCCAGCCACCGGTCTGGTTGGGCCCTTTTGGCCAGATCTTGATCGTCTCGGCCGGCACCGGAAAGAGCTCGGCGAGGTCGACACCGCATGGATTGGCGGCGCGCGGCTTCAGCGTGGTCAGCACCATCAGCGGCACGAGCGTGTCGCGCGCCCAATAGGACATCCGGTAGATGTGGATGGGGAACCACTTCGGCGCATGCATCAGCTCGATCGGCATGACCGGAACCGCCGTCCACGGCACGACGCCGAAGAGCGCCAGGGTGATCCGCGTGAAGACGTTGCAATAGGCTGCGCCGCCATGGTCCAGGATGGCGGCCCGGGCGCGAGCCATGTGAGGCGCATCGATCGGGTCGCCGGCGCATTTCAGAGCGAAATAGGCTTTGACGCTGGCCGACATGTTGAAGACGCCGCCATGCACCATGGGCCAGCCGCCATGCGCCTCCTGCGTCCGCCGCAAGTAGGTCGCGATCCGGGCCTCCATCGCGGTGTCGGGCATGCCGAGAAAATGCTTCAGCAGCACATATTCGGCCGGAATGGTCGCATCGGCTTCGAGGTCGAAGGCGAAATGGCCGTCCGCGCGCTGCTCGGCGAGCAGCGCGCGAGTCCCTCGCGCGATGGCTTGGCTCAGTCGGCCGGGGACGGACAAAGCAACAGGTTCGTCCGAACGATCGGCAACGGCGGCAAATGACATCTCTGGCGGCGACTCGGATGAAATTCCACAGGCTCGACGACGAGGATTTTCACGTCCGGGCAGGAGCGACAAGCCGGAAGTGCCCCCTGATCGTGCAAAGCTGTGCGGCGTGGCTCTTGAGTGACTATTCCACGACAGGGCCGCGCCGCGCTTCGGCGATCCGTCGCCGCCGCGGAACATGGTCGGCTGGAAAGCCTTACGCGCGACGGCGGCCCCCACGCCGGGTTTGGGTCTCCGACGCGGGAGCGTTGACCAGAGGACCGACTTTCGCCGTGATCTCATCGAGCGTCGGCGCGTCGCCGCGACGATGGGCGTCGAGCGATCGGCGCATGGCCGCAAGATGATGCGCCGACGTCCCGCAGCATCCGCCGATGATGCTGGCGCCGGCATCGACCGCGAGCGCGGCGTAATCGGCCATCAGCTCCGGCGTCCCCGAATAATGCACATGGTCGCCGTGCCATTGCGGGATGCCGCAATTGGCCTTGGCGATGATCGGCATGGACGAGGAGCCGGCCCGCATGGCGAGGATCGAGGCCAGCAGGTCCGAGGCGCCGACGCCGCAATTGGCGCCGACGGCGAGCGGTCGCGTCGGCAGATCGGCAGCGAACTCCGGCAGCGCCGACGGGCTGAGCCCCATCATGGTCTTGCCCGCCGTGTCGAAGCTGGCGGTCAGGGTGCAGGGCAGCCCGAGCCTAGAGGCGGCCCGCACCGCGGCCCGCATCTCCTCGGGCGCCGACATGGTCTCGATCCACATGACGTCGGCGCCGCCCTCCGCCAGCCCCGCCATCTGCTCGGCGAAGACGTCGACGGCTTCGTCCTCCGTGATCGGTCCGAGCGGCGCGAAGAGATCGCCGGTCGGCCCGATGGAGCCGGCGACGACGACAGGGCGCGCGGCCGCATCGGCGACCTCGCGTGCGATCCTGGCCGCGGCGCGGTTGAGCTCCTTCACCCGACCTTCGAGCTTGTGCAGCATCAGCCGCCGCGCGTTGCCGCCGAAGGAATTGGTCAGGATGATGTCCGCGCCGGCGTCGACGAAATCCTGATGCAGCTTGCGGATGCGCTCCGGGTGGCTCTCGTTCCAGGTCTCGGGCGTGTCGCCCGCCACAAGTCCCATGGCAAAGAGGTTGGTGCCGGTCGCGCCGTCGGCCAGCAACGGGCGTCCTTCGTCGAGAAGTCTAGCCAGGTCCACGAGAAACGCCATTTCGTCGGTGAGAGGATCTTTACCGAGGCATGATCTAGCGGCTCCCGGACGTGGGCGCAATGGCGCGTCACGAGCGTATCGCCCTGCGACCCGTCGTCCCAATTCTGCATGTCAGCCGTGCACGGCGCCTGGCATTTCGGCATGGTCGCCGGTGTGCCTGCTGGACTATTGTCGCAATCGCGACTCGTGTGAGCCGCTTGCCAGGTTTTCGAGAAAGTCGCGTCATGGATGCGAGAGCAAGCTCGCCCCAGCCCTTCGGGCTCGGCGGCACAGGACCGGCGGTCGAGGAGGCCGGCCGCGGCGCGGCGTTCCTGGTCCTTTGCGCAATCAGCCTGTCGCATAGCCTGAACGACATCATCCAGAGCCTCGTGCCGGCGATCTATCCGGTGCTCAAGCAGGAGTTCAATCTCGACTTCGGCCAGATCGGGCTGATCACGCTGACATTCCAGCTGACGGCCTCGCTGCTGCAACCTCTGGTCGGCATCTATACGGACCGCCGCCCGACGCCCTTCTCGCTGCCCATCGGCATGGGCTGCACGCTCCTCGGGCTGCTGCTGCTCTCCGTCGCACGGAGCTTCCCAGTCTTGCTCGTCGCGGCGGCGATGATCGGCATGGGCTCCTCGGTGTTCCATCCGGAATCGTCCCGCGTCGCCCGCATGGCGTCGGGCGGCCAGCACGGCTTCGCCCAATCGCTGTTCCAGGTCGGCGGCAATTTCGGCACGGCGCTCGGCCCGCTGCTCGCGGCCTTCATCGTCGTACCCCACGGCCAGTCGAGCATCGCCTGGTTCTCGGTCGTGGCCTTTGCGGCGATCATCATCCTGTCGCGCATCGGCCGCTGGTACAGCGCCCATCTCAGAGCGCCGCGCAAGGCCTCGGACGGCGCGAAGGTGGCGCTGCTTCCCCGGCGCAAGGTGGGGATCGCGATCACGGTCCTGATGGTCCTGGTCTTCTCCAAATATTTCTATCTGGCCAGCATCACCAGCTATTACCCGTTCTACCTGATGAGCAAGTTCGGGCTCGACAAGCAGGCGGCGCTGATCCGGCTCTTCGTCTTCCTGGCGGCCGTGGCGGCTGGAACCATCGTCGGCGGGCCGCTCGGCGATCGTTTCGGCCGCCGGCTGGTGATCTGGGTCTCGATCCTCGGCGTGCTCCCCTTCACGCTGCTGCTGCCCCATGCCGACCTGTTCTGGACGACCGTCCTGTCTGTGGTCATCGGGCTGATCCTGTCCTCGGCCTTCTCGGCCATCCTGGTGTTCGCGCAGGAGCTCGTTCCCGGCAGGGTCGGCATGGTCTCCGGGATGTTCTTCGGCTTCGCCTTCGGCATGGGCGGCCTCGGCGCGGCGCTGCTCGGGGCCCTGGCCGATCACACCAGCATCACTTTCGTCTACAATCTGTGCGCCTATCTGCCGGCGCTGGGCCTACTGGCCTATTTCCTGCCGAACGTCGTCAGCGCGAAGGGCTGAAGGGAGCCGCAGGCGGCCGTAAGATGAACCCTGCCGTCTGAGTCGTGCACCAGATCACAATGAGTTTGGATCGAATCGATCCAAACTCATTGTGATCGATTCCAGTAACTTAGAGCATGATGTCATCCGAAAACCCGTGCCGACTTTTCGGCATCATGCTCTAGGCTGCGGCTGCCCACTCCCCCCAGCTGTTAGACCGGCATAAACCTTCGAACGCGTTCGCAACGAATTCGCTGTCTCCGGCCGCCGAATAAAGCTCTGATTCAAAGTTTCTGTGATATCGCTGCTCCAGGATATGCTGGATTAGCGCAAATGCAGCTCGATCTCGCCACGCTTCTCGTTGCTTCGATTTGTATCGATATTACGATGGGGATCTACTTTCTGGCGACGTGGGTCGCACGGCGGGAGCGCGAGATCTACTTCTGGATGGGAGCATCGGCCACGTGTGGTGCGATCGGCTGCCTCCTTTTCATGCTTCGTGGCGTGGCCCCCGAATGGCTGACGCTGTGGCTCGCTTCCGTGTTCTTTCTTCAGACATTTGCCTTTTTCTGGGCTGCCGTCCGGCACGTCGATCGCAAGTCGCGACCGGGATGGGTCATCTGGTTCGGCACCATCCTCTGGACGATCGCATGTCTCATCCCGCCGATCTACGGATCCGAGGTTGTCCGGAACTCCATGTCGTCCGTGTTGATCGCAAGCTATTCACTGGCGATGTCGTTCGAGATTTTGCGTGGCCGCCGCGATGGCCCGATCGTGAGCCGGCTCATGGCGAGCGGGGCCTTGTTCCTGTATTTCTGCCTGTGCATCTGGCTCGTGGGCCTGTCCGCCCTTCAGACGGAAGCCGTCGTGCCCCTATCGAATAAGACCATGTGGCCGGCGATCCTTCTTCTCGAAAACATCGCCGACTATATCGTCATGGTGCTGACGTTGACGACACTCGAGCTTGATAACGAGGCGATGCGACAGCGCCTCGCCGCAACGACGGATGTCCTGACAGGCATGCTCAATCGGCGGGCATTCCTGGAGCAGGCGATCTGCCAAATCGCCATCGGCCGCGGCGAAGCGGCATTGCTCGTCTTCGACATCGATCACTTCAAGGCGATCAACGACACGCATGGTCACGCCGCGGGGGATTGCGCGCTCGTCATGTTCGCAGAGGAGGTCAGCCGACAGTGCCTCGACAACGACGCGGGCTTCGAGTCCAATCCTCGACAAGTGGCGGCGTCTCGTAACATGAGGCGTTGGCTTCCCGCGATCAAGTCCGAGCCGCGAAGAGCGCTCGTCGGTCGATTGGGTGGCGAGGAGTTTGCCTGCCTCCTGTCCGATACGACGGGCGAACAGGCTGAACAATTCGCGCAAGGGGTCAGACAGTCGGTCTCGAGGATGAAGATCGATGTCGGGGGGGCGAGCATTGGCATGACCGTGAGTATCGGCCTCGCGACGACCAGCGGTGCTGGCGCGGACGTCGATGTCTTGTTGAAGGCAGCCGACAAGGCCCTGTATGAGGCCAAAGGCAAAGGTCGCAACCGTGTCGAATGTGCTCCGAACGGCTCTTCGAATGCGCCCGAGGCCCTCGCGAGCAGCCGGCTCAGGCTTGCCGCCGGCTAATCCCACAGCGTCATAATCGACGTCTGAACCGCAGGGCGATCGTGTTTCGGCGGATCACCGACGGTGGCCGCGCCCATCGAAACGACGCTTGAGTGCCGTTGGGGCTCATTCCGCCGCTTCGCGGTGCTCCAACTGCTCCTCCTCGAAGGCTTCCTCGTTCTCGCTGATGCCATGGCTATGGCCCTTCAGCCAGTTCGAGACCTTGTCGAGGTAGACGTAGATCACCGGCGTGGTGAACAGCGTCAGCGCCTGGCTGACGATCAATCCGCCGACCATCGCATAGCCGAGCGGCTGGCGGATCTCCGCGCCGGTGCCATGCCCGAGCATCAGCGGAACGCCGCCGAGCATCGCCGCCATGGTGGTCATCATGATCGGCCGGAAGCGCAGTAGCGCAGCCTTGCGGATCGCCTGCTCCGGCTCGAGGTGCAGGTCGCGCTCCGCCACGATGGCGAAATCGACCATCATGATCCCGTTCTTCTTGACGATGCCGATCAGGAGGATGATGCCGATGAGGGCGATGAGGCTGAAGTCGTAGCCGAAGGCCATGAGAATCAGGAGCGCCCCGACGCCGGCCGAAGGCAGGGTGGAAAGGATCGTCAGCGGGTGGATGAAGCTTTCGTAGAGCATGCCGAGGATGATGTAGACGACCACGATGGCGGCCACGATCAGGAGCGGCACCGTGCCGAGCGATTGCTGGAAAGCCTGGGCATTGCCCTGGAAGGTCGTCTGGATGGTCGGCGGCAGGTTGAGTTCCGCCTGCGCCTTGGTGATCGCCGATGTGGCGTCGCTCAGCGCCTTGCCTTGCGCGAGGTTGAAGGAGAGCGTCACCGCCGGGAACTGGCCCTGGTGATTGATCGAGAGCGGCCGCACCGGCATCGTCGTCCATGTGGTGATGGCCGAGAGCGGCACCTCGCCGCCGGTCGTCGGCGACTTGATGTAGATCTTGTCGAGCGAGTCGAGCCGGCCCTGCATTTCGGGCAGGATCTCGAGGATGACGTGGTAGCTGTTCACCTGGGTGAAGAACTGGGTGATCTGGTTCTGGCCGAAAGCATCGTAGAGCGTGTTGTCGATCAGCGTCGGCGTGATGCCGTAACGCGATGCCTGGTCGCGGTTGATCTCGAGCGTCAGCGTGGTGCCTTGCGACTGCTGGTCGCTCGCCACGTCGCGTAGTTCTGGCAGGGCCTTGAGCTTGTCGAGGAGCTTGGGCGCCCACTGGCTCAGCTCGTCGAAATCCGGGTCCTGCAGCGTGTATTGGAATTCGGTGCGCGAGATGCGGCCGCCGACGCGCACGTCCTGCGAGGCCTGCAGGAAGAGCTTGGCGCCTTTCACCGCGTCGAATTGCGGCCTCAGTCGCGCGATGATCTGCTGCGCCGAGGCGTCGCGGGCCTCGAGCGGCTTCAGCGTGATGTACAGGCGCGCATTGTTGAGCGCGCCCTGCCCGCCGAGCGCCATGGCGACGGTGGCGACGCCGGGATCCTTCTGCACGATGGCGCTCAGCGCCTCGGCCTTGCTCTCCATGTCGGTGAAGGAGATGTCCTGCGCGCCTTCGGCGATGCCGACGACGAGGCCGGTGTCCTGGCTCGGGAAGAACCCTTTCGGGATGATCACGAACAGGTAGCCGGTCAAGGCGACGGTCGCGAAGAAGACGAGCAGGGTGACGAAGCGGAAGCGCAGGCAGACGTCCAGCGCCCGCTCGTAGCCCCGGAGCATCGCGTCGAAGAAGCGCTCCAGCACCATGTAGAAGCGACCGTGCCGCTCGTCGGCCCGGTGCTCCTTCATGAAGCGCGAGGCCATCATCGGCGTCAGCGTCAGCGACACGAAAGCCGACACGACGATCGTCATCGCGACCGTGACCGCGAATTCCCGGAACAGCCGCCCGATGATGCCGCTCATCAGCAGCAGGGGGATCAGCACCGCGATGAGCGAGATCGAGATCGACAGGATCGTGAAGCCGATCTCGCCAGCGCCTTTGAGCGCGGCCTCGTAGGGCTTCATTCCCTCCTCGATGTGGCGGGAGATGTTCTCCAGCATCACGATGGCATCGTCCACGACGAAGCCGACCGAGATGGTCAGCGCCATGAGCGACAGGTTGTCGAGGCTGTAGCCGACCGCCCACATCAGTGCGACGGCGCCGAGCAGCGCCAGCGGCACGGTGATCGACGGGATGGCCGTGGCCCAGAAATTGCGCAGGAAGAGGAAGATCACCATGACGACGAGACCGATCGTCAGCATCAGGGTGAATTGCACGTCGCTGACCGAGGCCCGAATGGTCGTCGTGCGGTCGCTCATGATATCGAGCTTGATGCCGGCCGGAATCGCGGCGCGCATGCGCGGCAGCTGAGCCTTGATCTTCTCGACGATGTTGATGACGTTGGCGCCGGGCTGCTTGAAGATGACGAGGAACACGCCGCGCTTGCCGTTGGCCCAGGCCGCCTTCTTCATGTCCTCCGGGCCTTGGACGGCGGTACCGATGTCCCGAACCCGGATCGGAGCGCCGCTCCGGTAGGCCACGATGGCGTCGTCCCACGTCTTGGCGGAGAGGATCTGGTCGTTGGCGTAGATGGTGAAAGCCTGGCTCGTGCCGTCGATGCTGCCCTTGGGGCTGTTGACCGTGAGGGTCGAGAGGGCGGTGCGCACGTCCTCGAGCGACAAGCCCTTGGTGACGAGCTTGGCCGGGTCGATCTGGATCCTGATGGCCGGCTTCTGCTCGCCGCCGATCGTCACTGTCGACACGCCGGCGATCTGACTGATCTGCTGGGCGATCTTGGTGTCGGCATTGTCGTCGACCACCGTCAGCGGCAGCGTGTCGGACGTCGCCGACAGCAGCATGATGGGCGAATCCGCCGGATTGACCTTGCGATAGGTCGGCGGGCTCGGAAGATTCTTCGGCAACTGGCCGCCGGCCGCGTTGATGGCGGCACCGACGTCGTTCGAGGCGCCGTCGATGTTGCGGTCAAGGTCGAACTGGATGGTGATGCTGGTCGAGCCGATCGACGAGGTCGAGGTCAGCTGCGACACGCCGGGGATCTGCGCGAACTGCCGCTCCAGCGGCTGCGCCACCGAGGACGCCATGGTCTCCGGGCTCGCGCCGGGCAGGTTGGCCGACACCTGAATGGTCGGGAAGTCGACCTGCGGCAGCGGTGCCACCGGCAGGAGGGGGTAGGCCACGATCCCGATGCACAGGATGCCGAGCATCAGCAGCGTCGTGGCGACCGGGTATTTGATGAACGGTCTGGAAATCCCGCCGACCATGTTCAGGACTCCCGCTGCGCGGTTTTCGCGTCATCGGCCGTGATCTTGACCAGCGTGCCGCCCTGCAGTCGATATTGACCGGCCGTCACCACCTGGTCACCGGCCTTGAGGCCCGTGGCGACGACCGCGGTCTGGTCGTCCGACAGGCTGATCGTGATGGGCCGCTGCTCGACCTTGTTGTCAGGACCGATCACGAAGGCGTAAAGGCCCGCAGGGCTGTGCTGAACGGCCGTAAAGGGGACAAGGACGACATCCTTGCGGGTCGCGACGGTCAGCTTGGTCGAGACCGACAGCCCCGGCCAGAGCTTGTGGTCCTTGTTGTCGAAGGTCGCCTTGAGCTGGAGCGTGCCGCTCGCCACGGTGACCTCGTTGTTGAAGGCCTCGAGCTTGCCGGTGGCGAGCGTCGTGCTGCCGTCCGAGGTCAAGGCCGTGACCTTCAGGGGCGCCTCCTTCTGCCCGGCGGTGATCGCCGGCAGATCGTCCTCCGGTGCCGTGAAGACGACCGAGATGGGCTCGATCTGCGCGATCGAGACGATACCGGTCTGCGTCGACGCATTGACGATATTGCCGGTGTCGACGAGGCGGAAGCCGGTGCGGCCGGTGATCGGCGCCCGGATCGAGGTATAGTCGAGCTGCGTCTTGGCATTCTCGATCGCCGCGTCGTCGGCGGCGATCTGGGCGGTCAGCTGCGCAACCTGGGAGGTCTGCGTGTCGAGCTGCTGGCGTGTCGCAAAATCGCTCTTGGCGAGCGATTGATACCGATTGAGGTCGCGCCGGGCGTTGTCGAGGTTGGCCTGATCCTGCTGGCGCTTGGCCGTCGCCTGGTCGAGGGCGGCCTTGAACGGACGCGGATCGATCTCGACCAGCAGGTCGCCGGCGTGAACGAGCTGGCCTTCATCGAAATGCAGCTTCATGATCTGCCCGTCGACGCGCGTGCGCACCAGGACCGTATTATAGGCCACGACGTTGCCGAGCCCGGTCAGGACGACGGGGAAGTCGCCCTGCACGGCCTTGGCCGCGGAGACCGGCACGGCGGCAGCCTCGTGCGGTGGCGCGGCCGCAGGCTTGTGGAACGACGCGATATAGGTTGCGACCTGCGTCTTGAGCGCGCCGACCTGTCGCCAATCGACGACCACGGCGACACAGACGACGGCAAGCCCGAAGAGCATCAATCTCCATGAGGATTTGCGCCTCGACGGCTCCGTCATCGTCTTTCCTTCGGCTGTCAGACTGCCACGGACACCAAGTCCAGTCGCGGG
This sequence comes from Lichenihabitans sp., assembly GCA_965277635.1. GTDB lineage: Bacteria > Pseudomonadota > Alphaproteobacteria > Rhizobiales > Beijerinckiaceae > Lichenihabitans. Next base: position 5,013,625 of record CBDIDE010000002.1, on the reverse strand, counting down.
CGGTCCAGTTATGCGGGGACCATGCCGCGAAAAAATTGTCCGATATTTGAAAATAGGGCCTCGCTAGACAATCACCCTATAAAATTTGCTTTAAACCTAGCGGACTTGGCCAGGTTGACAACGCATCGTCCGGTCAATGCGGCGCCGCCGAGGCGGTTCCCTCAACCGGCGGCACTTGGTCGAGCGACGCCGCCTGGGTGACCGGAACAAGCACGATCCCGCGCTTGGCGGCCTCCGCCAGAAACCGCGAGAGGGCCGCCACCGTTTCCGGACGCCCTGTCGCGGAGCCGACCGCGATACCGCGCCCGCGCGCCAGCGTTTCGAGCCGCGCGAAGGCCGCCCCCATGGCCGCGACGTCGGCCTTTGCGTCGAGAACGACGTCGGCGCGCACGAACGGCAAGCGAAGTTCGGCCGCCATGGCAGAGGCAACGCTGCTCTGCGCGGTGCCGTCATCGACAAAGAAAAGACCGCGGCTTGCTGCATCCTTGAAGATAGGTCGCAGCGCACCGTCGTCGCCCAGCAGACGAGCCCCGAGATAATTGCCGAGACCCGCATAACCGGTGAAGCGGCCCATCAGCCAACGCAAACGATCGCCATTGCCGCCCTCGGTCAGCAGCATGTGCGACAAGGTCGCCCCGGCCGGCCCGAGGCCTTCCATGGGGGCCTGCAGGATGACCTCGTGTCCCGCCTGCCGGGCCTTCAGCACTTGGCCCGGAAGATCGTCGCCGTAAGGCGCGAAGCCGAAGCTCACGGCGTCCGGCAGCAACGCGTCCGCATCGGCCGTCGTCTGCCGGTCGAGACCCATGCCGCCGATCAGGATCGCGATGCCCGGCTTGCCGTCGAGGGACACTGCGCCATGGGCATAGACGTGGTCAGGCCGGGCGCCGTCCCGGCCGATCTTCGGCAGGGGACCGAACGCGCTCGGTTCGACCAGTCGCGGATCGGGCGCCCGGGCGAGACCGCGGTCCGTCGCCTCGGACGGCGGCTGCGGCATTTTGAGGATCAGGGGTCCGCCGCCGGTCGCCGAGCGCACGACCGTGACCCCGTTCTCGACATCGACCGCCTGGGCAGGCGCCTGGTTGGCGGTGGTTTCAGGGGGTGGCGTGAAGGCGATCACCGACCCCGTGGTGGCGGGCACCACCGGCGGAGCGGGAGCGACTTGCGGTGTCGCCGGCCTCCCGATCGTCGCCACCGCGACAGGTTCGCCGCGCATGTCACCGTATCGCCAGGCCACGGCCGCCGCGGCCGCCGCGGCGACAAGGCCGACCCCGACGACGGCCAGGCGGCGCGTGATGCGCCGTCTCGGCCGCCCGGCATTTCGCTTGAGCGGTTCGTAGAGCTCGTTGCCGATCATGGCGTCATGGCCCGATCCCATGCCGGAAGACGGCGCTGCCGTCCGGGCACCACCAGCCCCGAAGCCTCGACGCAGAGGACAGGCGCCGTCAGTTCGGCTGCGGCGCCTTGGGCGGATCCACCGTGTTCGAAGCCTTGGTCGTGCCGCGCAGCAGGTTCAGGGCGGCGATGAGCTGCTTGTCATTCTTCGGATCCGGCGGCACGTAGGCTTGCGATCCCTGCTTCTCGGCGGTCGTCGGGCCGTTTTGCAGATGGCCCTTGAGCGACGCTTCGCCCTTGGTGTCGTCCTTGCCCTTGAGGTCGTCCGGCACGTCCTCGAGCACGACCTGCTCGGGCTCGATGCCCTGGGCCTGGATGGAGCGGCCCGAGGGCGTGTAGTATCGCGCCGTCGTCAGCCGCAGCGCGCCGTTCTGGCCGAGCGGGATGATCGTCTGCACAGAGCCCTTGCCGAAGGAGCGGGTCCCCATGATGGTCGCGCGCTTGTGATCCTGCAGGGCGCCGGCGACGATCTCCGAGGCCGAGGCGGAGCCGCCGTTGATCAGCACGACCATCGGCTTGCCATGGCTGAGGTCGTTGCCGGGGCGGGCGCTGTAGCGCTGCGTCTCGTCGGCGTTGCGCCCGCGTGTCGAGACGATCTCGCCGTGATCGATGAAGGCGTTGGAGACCTCGATCGACTGGTCGAGCAGGCCGCCGGGGTTGTTGCGCAGGTCGAGGACGTAGCCCTTGAACTTGTCGGTCGGGATGTCGGCCTGGAACTTCGTCATGGCCTGCTTGAGACCGTCGAAGGTCTGTTCGTTGAACTGGGAGATGCGGATATAGCCGACGTCGTCCTTTTGCTCGAACTTCACCGACTTGATGGTGATGACGGCGCGCGTCAGCTTGAACTCCTGCGGATCCTTCTTGGCGCCGCGCACGATCTTGAGCGTGACCGTGGTGCCGACCGCGCCGCGCATCTTGTCGACGGCCTGGTTGAGCGTCATGCCGGAGACGGGATCGCCGTCGATGGCGGTGATGAGATCGCCCGAGAGGATGCCGGCCTTGGAGGCCGGGGTGTCGTCGATCGGGGTCACGACCTTGATGTTCTGGTCGTCCTGGCTGACCTCGATGCCGAGGCCGCCGAACTCGCCCCGGGTCTGGACCTGCATGTCCCGGTAGGCCTTGGCGTCCATATAGCTCGAATGGGGGTCGAGCGAGGCCAGCATGCCGTTGATGGCGGCCTCGACCAGCTTCTGCTCATCCGGCTTCTCGACATAATCCGTGCGGATCTTCTCGAAGACGTCGCCGAAGAGATTGAGCTCCCGATAGGTGTCGGAGGCGGCGGCCTTCGCCTGGCCGTCGGACACGAAGCTGGTGTGAAGAGTGACCGTGGCGGCGGCCGCGCCCATCGCCGCGCCAGCCATGATCATGGAAACCTTGCGCATCATCCACGAACCTTTTCAGTCTCGGCTTTCGCCCACCATGGGCTCGGGTCCACGGCCGCCCCGTCTTTTCGAAATTCAACATAAAGAACGGGCTCGGCCGCGCCAAGCGCGATCGCCGCCGCGGTCTTGACGGAGCCGTCGCCCATCTCGCCCACCGGCTCCCCGGCCAGCACGAACTGCCCGAGCGCCACATTGATGCGGTTCATTCCGGCGAGCACGATATAATAGCCGCCGCCCGCATTGATAATTAAAAGCTGTCCATAGGTGCGATAGGGACCGGAAAAGGAGATCCAGCCGTCGGACGGCGAGGCAACCGGCGCCCCGGCGCGGGTGGCGATCGACAGGCCGTGCTCGGAACTGCCGAAGCCGTCGTCGCTGCCGAACTTTTTCAGCACCGTTCCCGCGGCCGGCAGCGGCAGCAGGCCCTTGGCGTCGGCGAAGGCCATGGCCGGGGCAAGGCGCGCCGGATCCCGGAACGGCCCCGCCGCGAGCTTCGCCCGGACGCCGTCCGCATCCGATTCGGCAGCCTTGCGCTGGGCCGCGTCGGAGGCGGCCGCAGCGTCGGCGGCGCGGCGCGATGCGGCGACCTCGGCCTCCATGCGCTGGATGAGGTCCTTGAGGCTCGTCGCCCGGCGCGCCAGATCCGCGGCATGCTGCTGTTCGGTGTTCAGCGCACCCTCGGCTTCGGTTTGCGACGCCTGTCGCGCGGCAATCAGGCCCGGCAGCTTGGCTTTTTCGGCGTCGAGCGACGCCAGCTCTTGCGACAACGTGTCACGATCGGCGGTGATGATGCGGCGCACCCGCGTCAGTTCGGCGAGGTCCGAGGCGAGCGCATCGACCTGGCCGCGCAGCTCCGGCACCACCGCGCCGAGCAGCATCGACGTCCGGATGGCCAGCAGCATGTCCTCGGGCCGCACCAGGATTGCCGGCAAGGGCTTGCGGCCCATGCGCTCGAGGGCGGCGAGCACGTCGGCGATGGTGCCGCGCCGCGCTTGGAGCGATCGCTTGATCGCCTCCTCGCTGCCGGTCAGCGTCTCGAGCCGCGCCTCGATCGCCGCGACCTTGCCTTCGGCCTCCTGCACCTTGGCGGTGGTCTCGATCAGGGCGGCATTCAGCCGGACCCGGTCGGAGCGGTATTCCTCGATGTCCGCCTGGATCTTGCGGCGCTGCTCGTCGGACGTGGCGAGGTCGCTCTGCAGCGATTGCAGCTCGGAGCGTGTCGCGTCGAGCGGCGGCGGCTGTGCGGCCAACGGCGGCGGGGCAGGCGCCTGAGTCGCGCTCGGAGACTGTGCATGGAGCCCGGCTGACGGGCAGGCGAGGGCCGCCGCCATAACCGCCCGCCGTCCGGCGCGCAGCAGACACGAAAGGCCGTGGGGCCGCCGCCTCGTTCGAACCGTCATGCCGCGCCGCATCGCAACCACGAAATCTAAGGTCCGCATCCTCTGCCGCGAACCCGCCATGATTAGGGCAGGGCGCGCTTGTCCCGAACTGGATCGCCGAGCCAGGCGGGGACGCGGTCGAGCCCGATCAACTCTTCGAACGTGCCGCGAGGCCGGATCACCGCGGAGCGGCCGCCATCGACCAGCACCTCGGGAACCAGGAGACGGCTGTTGTAGGTGCCGGCCTGCACGGCCCCGTAGGCGCCGGCCGACATCACGGCCACGAGGTCGCCAGCCTCGACGGGCGGGAAGAGCCGCCCCAGCGCCAGGTAATCGCCCGTCTCGCAGACCGGGCCGACGATGTCGGCCGACGTCCGGACGGCGGCAGGGTCCGGTTTCGCCACCGGCCTGATGTCGTGATGGGCCTCGTAAAGCGTCGGGCGGATCAGGTCGTTCATGGCCGCGTCGACCACGACGAAGCGCTTGGCCTCGCCCGTCTTGACCAGGATGACGCGGCTGACCAGCACGCCGGCATTGCCGACCAGGAACCGTCCCGGCTCGAACACGCAGGTCGCCCCGGCCTGACCGAAATGACGTTTCGCCAAAGCGGCATAGTCGTCGAGGCTGAAGGCCGCGGCATCCTCGCCGGCTTGATACGGGATGCCGAGCCCGCCGCCGAGATCGACATGCTCGATGGCATGGCCGTCTGCACGCAGGCCCGCCAGCAGGTCCGCCATGGCCGCAAAGGCGCGGTCGAAGGGTTCGAGGTCGGTGATCTGCGACCCGATATGCATGTCGATGCCGGCGATGCCGATGCCAGGCAGGCGCGCGGCTTCGCGATAAACCTCGCGGGCGCGGGTGATCGGGATGCCGAACTTGTTCTCGGCCTTACCCGTCGCGATCTTGGCATGGGTCCTGGCGTCGATGTCGGGATTGACCCTGACGGCGATGCGCGCCGTTCGCCCCCGTGCCGCGGCGAGGGCCGAGAGCCTGCGTAGGTCCCATTCCGATTCGATGTTGAAGCAACGAATGTCCTCGTCGAGGCCGAGGACGAGCTCGCGCTCCGTCTTGCCGACGCCCGAGAAGGTGATGCGCGACCCCGGGACCCCCGCCGCCCTCGCCCGCCGCAACTCGCCCTCGGAGACGACGTCCATGCCCGCGCCGAGCCCGGCGAAGAGGGCGAGCACCGCTTGGTTGGAATTGGCCTTGACCGCATAGCAGACGATGGACGGCAGCCCGGCGAGGCTCGCGACGAAGCATCGGTATTGCGTCGTCATGGCGGCGGCCGAGTAGCAATAGAACGGCGTGTCGACCGAGCGGGCGATCTCGGCGAGACTCACGTCCTCCGCATGGAGCAGCCCAGACCTGTAGGCGAAGACGGTCATGGTGCCGCGTCAGAGAATCGGATCGAGGATGAAGGATTGATTCGGCGGCACGATCGGCGGGTTCTTGGGCCGACGGTGGATGCCGGTCTTGCTCGCCGAGGTGTCCTGAGGTGGTGCATTCGGATCCGGCGGCGGCAACAGCGCCCCGCGCCGTCCGCAGCCCGCAACGGCCGAGGACAGCATGATCGCAATGCCGAAAGCAGCGAGGATCTTCACGCTACGGGAACGCGTCACAATCACTCTCTCCACCGCATCCGGGCCGCACTATAGCGGGCGCGCTACGCCTGACGAGTGCGCGCCGACCACAGCAGGACGCAAACGCGAGGCAAAATGCCGACGCCCCTCCCTATCAGCTTTCCCTTCCTAAAACGTCAAGCCTTCGCGGCCTTGAGGGCTCTCGCGACATCGGCGACGCGCTTGCCTTGGAAGCGGGCGACGGCGAGGTCGTCCTCGGTCGGCTTCTCGGCCGTCTGGCCCGAGACCGCGGAGGCGCCGTAGGGCGTGCCGGCCTTGAACATGGCGGCATCCGCATAGCCGGTCGGCACGATGATGAGGCCCAGGTGGGCCATCGGATTGTAGAGCGAGATGATGGTCGATTCGTTGCCGCCATGCGGCGTCGAGGTCGAGCAGAAGGCCGATCCGGCCTTGCCGTTGAGCTTGCCCTGGAACCACAGGCCGCCGAGGCTGTCGATATAGGCCTTGAGCTCGGCCGAGGTGTTGCCAAACCGAGTCGGCGTGCCGAAGACGATGGCATCGGCCCATTCGGCATCAGCCTCGGTCGGCGCTTCGTAGGCGGCGTTCATGCGGTTGGCATTCTCGGCCCAGCCGGCGGCCTTGGCCATGATCTCGGGGCCGACGAATTCGCGGGCACGCCGCAGCCGCACCTCGGCGCCCGAGGCGCGGGCGCCCTCGGCGATGCCGAGCGCCAGCGCTTCGGTGACGCCGGAGCGGGAATAGAAGGCGATCAGGACATTGAGGTTCATGGGTGCGGCTCCTCGGCCAATGACGTGTGAGCCATGGTAGGGCGGCGAACGATCGGGTAAACCCGTATCCTATCGATGGGAACCAACGAAACGGTCGATAGATGCCAGCTCTCGGCACCCCGACGCTCGATCAGTTGCGCGTCTTCCTCGCCGTCGCCGAGTCGGGCAGCTTCTCGGCTGCCGGGCGCCGGCTCAACCGGCGGCAATCTGTGATCAGCTATACCATCGCCAATCTCGAGGCGCAGCTCGGCGGCCTCGTCCTGTTCGACCGTGGCCGCCGCCGTCCGGCACTGACGGAGGCCGGCAAGACCATGCTGGCCGAGGCCTGCAAGCTGACGCTCGGAATCGACAACCTCCTGGCGCGGGCGAGCGGCCTTCTGGCCGGGCTCGAGCCGGAACTCACCGTCGCGGTCGACGTGATGATGCCGATCGAGCGATTGACCTGCATCCTCGTCGCCTTCAGGGCGGCCTTCCCGACGGTGACGCTGCGTCTCTACATCGAGGCGCTCGGGTCGGTGGCGCGGCTGGTCCTCGACCGCACCTGCGCGGTCGGCGCGAGCGGACCCCTGGCGGTTGGCATCGGCGGCCTCGAACACAAGCCGGTCGGCGGGGTCAAGCTCGTTCACGTCGCAGCACCCGGCCATCCGCTGGCGGTACTCGGCCGCACCCTGACGGTCGCCGACGTCCAGGGCCATGTACAACTCGTGCTGAGCGACCGTTCGGCGCTGACCCAGGGCCAGGATTTCGGGGTGCTGAGCCCCGAGACCTGGCGGCTCGCCGACCTTGGCGCCAAACATGCCCTGCTGCGCGCCGGGCTCGGTTGGGGCGGCATGCCGGAGGCCAGCGTGCGCGACGATATCGCCACGGGCCAGCTGGTGCTGCTCGACGTCGAGCCGCTGTCGGGCGTCGTCTACCGTCTGACCGCCATCCATCGCACCGACAACCCGCCGGGTCCCGCAGCACGCTGGTTCATCGCGAGGCTGGCCGAAGGCGCATCCTCGCAGGAGGACGCGCCCGATCAGCCGCCGGCGGCTTCCGCGGTCAGCCGCCGCAGCCAGGCTTCCGCCTGACGGCGGACATTGGCGGGGGCCGTGCCGCCATAGCTGGTGCGGCTCCGCACCGAATTCTCAGGCCCGAGCATGTCCTGCACCGCTTCGGTGATGCGCGGCTCGATCTCCCGCATGGCCGCGAGAGGAAGCGCCTCGAGCGTCGTGCCGCGCTCGGCCGCCAGCGCCACGATGCGGCCCGTCACGTGGTGGGCCTGGCGGAACGGCAGGCCGAGCACCCGCACCAGCCAGTCGGCGAGGTCCGTCGCGGTGCTGAAGCCCGAGCCCGCCGCCTCGGCCATGCGCTTGAGGTCGGGTTTCAGGTCGCGCACCATGCCGGCCGTCGCAGCGACGACGAGGGCGAGCGCGTCGAGCGCCGCGAAGGTGCCTTCCTTGTCCTCCTGCATGTCCTTGGAATAGGCCAGCGGCAGACCCTTCATCACCGCGAGGAGCCCCACGAGGCCGCCGATGATGCGGCCGGTCTTTCCCCGGACGAGCTCGGCGGCATCCGGATTGCGCTTCTGCGGCATGATGGAAGAGCCGGTCGTGAACTTGTCCGACAGGCTGGCGAAGCCGAACTGCGGCGTCGCCCAGAGCACGATTTCCTCCGCGAAACGCGACAGGTGGATGGCGCAGATCGAGGCGGCGGCGAGCGTCTCCAGCACGAAGTCGCGGTCCGACACCGAATCGAGCGAATTCGCGGTCGGCCGGTCGAAGTCGAGCGCCGCCGCGACCCCATCGCGGTCGATCGGGAACGAGGTGCCGGCCAGGGCGGCGGCGCCGAGCGGGCATTCGTTGAGCCGCCGCCGCGCATCGGCGAAGCGGCCCCGGTCACGCCCGATCATCTCGACATAGGCCAAGAGGTGATGGCCGAAGGTGACGGGCTGGGCCGATTGCAGATGGGTGAAGCCCGGCATTACCGCGTCGGCATGGCTGAAGGCCTTTTCGGTCAAGGCGAGCTGCAGGTCGCGCAGGCCGAGGTCGATGGCGCCGATCGTCTCCCGCATCCAGAGCTTGAAATCGAGCGCCACCTGGTCGTTGCGCGAGCGCGCCGTATGCAGCCGACCGGCCGCCTCGCCGATGAGCTCGGCGAGGCGCGATTCGACGTTCATATGGATGTCTTCGAGGGCGCGGGAAAAGGTGAAGGTCCCCGCCTCGATTTCGCCCGCGATCCGGTCTAGACCGCCTTCGATCGCAGCGGCGTCCTCCTGCGAGATGATGCCGACGGTGGCCAGCATGGCCGCATGGGCCTTCGACCCCGCGATGTCCTGGGCGGCCAGGCGCCGGTCGAAGCCGATCGAGGCATTGATCTCTTCCATGATGGCGTCGGGGCTCGTCGAAAACCGCCCGCCCCACATTGCATTGCTCATCGGTGCCTCGGACTGACCTGAAATGATTGATCGACCTGAAACGTCGGCGCCGCGCCAGCGCCATATAAAGCGCCTTCGCTATGCGGCCACCGGCGTGGCGGCGGCCCTCGTCTGCAGTCTCGCGGTCCTATACGGCCTCGGAGGCGCGGGCAACAGCGCCGCCGCCTGCCCGATGGCCAAGGCCGAGACGGCGCGGCTCGATCCGCTCGTCCATGGCGAGGTCGCGGCCTTCGGCCTGGGTAATCCGGCGCGAGCCGCCCCGGCCTTGAGCTTCAACGGACCGGACGGCAAACCCGTCAACCTCGCCGATTTCAAGGGCAAGACCGTGCTCCTCAACATGTGGGCGACCTGGTGCGTGCCCTGCCGCAAGGAGATGCCGGCCCTCGACCGGCTCGAAGGCAAGCTCGGCGGCCCGGACTTCCAGGTGGTGGCGGTCAATGTCGACACCGCCCGGCTCGATCGGCCCAAGGCCTTCCTCGCCGATACCGGGGTGAAGTCGCTCGCCTTCTATGCCGACCCGACCGCCGACGTGCTCCAGAAGCTCAAGGCCAACGGCGAACTCCTCGGACTGCCGACGACGCTGCTCGTCGATAAGAACGGTTGCGAGCTCGGCCGCATGGCCGGCCCGGCCGACTGGGCCTCGCCCGACGCCGAGAAGCTGATCGAGGCTGCGAAGGGTTGAGGCTTTCCAAGCGTATGAGCGCTTGGCTTCACGTGTCACCTTAGGACGGGGCGGACGTACCGGACACCACGTCGACGATTGACCGCCGCCATCAAGGCAGCGTCGATGATTTACCACTATGACCTTATGGTCTCGGTTTGATGGTGTTGTTCCATTCGCCTTGGGCATCGTCGCGAAAGATGTTGAGATAGGCCCGTCGACCAGAAAGAGGGCGATGAAGAAGAACCGGTTCATCGAGGAATGGATCGTCGATATACCGAGGAGCAGCTGGCCCTGCGTCCAATGGTGGATCAGGGGCAGTCAGCACGGGCAGCGGGCCCGTCACGGCAAGCACCTATGACGCTTGGCCAGGTGTCTCTATACGGCCCGGTCGGGATATCCCTTTATGACCTCCGCGATCGCTCCGGGCGTCGCCAGCCAGATTCGGTCGCGGCGCGCGACGATGTGATCGAGAGCCCTCGTCAAGGCCCTCAAACGAAACGGCGCACCCGAAATGAAGGAATGGACCACGATGCTCATCACGAGCGGCTGGCGTTGCGCGGCGTCGAGCATCTCCTCGAACTCGTCGACGATCATGTCGGCGAATTCGGCCGCGCTCGCCTGCCGCCCGATGATCGTCGAGCTGTCGTTGAGCTCAAGGGCGTAGGGGAGTGCCAGCAAGGGCTTGGAGCGGGTCTTCAGCCACACCGGCTGGTCGTCGAGCCGGAGATCGAGGACGTAGTCGTAGCCCGCCTCGCCCAGCAGGTCGAAGGTGCGCTCGGTCTGCGCCAGCCAGGGGCTCGACCAGCCGCCGGGCGGCCTGCCCTCCTGCGTGCGGATGCGCTCGGCGACCGCCCGGAGATAGGCCGCCTCGTCGGCCTCGCCGCGGCCCGAGAGCGTGTCGGAATTGCTGAGGCCGTGGCCGACGATCTCGGCGCCGATGTTTCGCGCGGCCTCGATCAGGTCCGGCGCATGGTCATAGACCACCGTGTTCAGCAGAATCGCCGGCGTGATGCCGAGCGACGCGAAGCGATCGAGCAGCCGGAAGCCGCCGACCCGGTTGCCGTAATCGCGCCAGGACGTGTTGACGAAATCGGGTTTTGGGGCGCCCGGCAGGATGTCCTCGGTCAGGCCCTCGCCGAAGGCATAGTCCTCGACGCCGAGCGCCACGTAGAGAGCGAGGCCGGCACCGTTGGGCCAGCGATAGTCGGGGCGGCGCGTGATCGGCACATAGCCGTAGCGGCCGTGGGTCGGCAGCATCAACGCGTCTCCATCGCACGGTCCGCATCGCCGACCCAGCGGTTCATCCTGACATCGCGGGCCGCGGCCCGCGCCACCATGGTGCGATAGGCGGGCAACCAGCGGTCGGCCTGCCGCCGCGCTTCGGCCAGCGCGGGCTGACGTCGCTGGAAGAGGTCACGGGCTTCGCCCAAGAGGTCGGCCTCGTTCACCGTGGTGATTCTGGTGCCGTCGAACACGACCTGTCCGGCCACGACCGTCATCCTGACCGACGACCCGCTCTCGCAATAGACGAGCTGTCGGTGCAGGTCGTTGATGGGCGTGAAGGCAAGCGTGTGGAGGTCGATCAGGATGAGATCGGCCAGGCGCCCCTTTTCGATGGCGCCCAACGCGTTGCCGCGCCGCATGGCCCGGGCTCCGCCGGCCAGGAGGCAATCCAGCACCTCGGTCGCGGTCGGCCAGCGGTCGGGATCCGGGCCGGCGATGTTGTGGATCAGCCCCGCCATCTTGGCGACGCCCCACATATTCACCGCATCGTCGGCGATGGCCTCATCCGTGCCGAGGCAGATCGGGATGCCGCGATCCCTGACCTGCCGGAACGGCATGACGCCGGAGCCCAGCCGCAGGTTGCTGACCGGATTATGCGCGACCGTAGCCCCGGCCGATGCGATCAGATCGAGATCGGCGTCATCGACCCAGATCGCGTGGATCACGTTCATCCGCTCGTTCAGCAGCCCGAGGTCGGCGGTGTAGTGCACCAGGCTGCGGCCGGCAAAGCGCGGCTGCGCGTCCTTGAGCACCCGCTGCAGCTTGGTTTCCAGCATATGGGCGTAGACGGGCAGGTCATGGGCGCGGCTCAACGCGTCGAGGTCGGCGAAATAGTCCGGGCTCACGCGCTGCGGCGCCGATACGGAGACGGCGGCGCCAAGCCGTCCGCCGGCGCGGCCATGCCATGTCTCGATCAGGTGCCGGTAGGCGGCCAGGAGATCGGCGCGATCGCACGCGGGCGGCCGCGCCAGCTCGGTCTTCATATCGCTTGGCAGCAGGTCGGCCAGGAACGGCAACTTGTCGAGTTCGGGCAGTTCGGGCTGGTCGAGCGCGACCGTGGCCCGGATCCCGACATCCGCATAAGCCTGGCAGACCGCATCGACGATGTCCGGCGTCGGGTGCGGCACGAAGAAAGCGTCGTCCTGCACGGCGGTCGTGCCGGCGCGCAGCATCTCCAGCGCGGCCAGCATGGTCCTGAGATAGGCTTCGCGCGGGCTCGGCTTGAGGGTCTCGAGCGTGGGCGATTCGTAGAGCATAAACAATTCGAGCGGCAGGCTCGGCAGGGCGCCCTTCATGTGGTTCACGGGCGAATGGAAATGCGCGTTGATGAGGCCTGGCATCAGCAGGTGATGTCCACCCTCGACGATCGAGGCGTCGGGCGGTGCCAGGCGGGCCGCGTCGGACCCGATCGCCGCGATCCGGTCTCCGAGGACCAGGACGTCGCTCGGGCCGGTGCTGCCGCCCGGCGCCGTCAGGGAAAAGACGCGGACGCCGCGAAACAGGATGCTCATGGCCGTGTCCCTCCCTGGTCTTGGAAACCAGCGCCGGGATAGGCGTAGGTCGAGCGCTTCGAGGTCCGAAGCCCCATCGCGACCAGGCCTTCGACCATCTTGAGTCCGGCGAGGACACCGTCGATCACCGGAACGCCGAGCTCGTGTTCGAGCGGCGCCACAAGTTCGGTGAGGCCGGCGCAGCCCAGGATGATGGCCTCGGCATGGTCGTCCGCCAAGGCGAGACGGGCTTCGGCCCGCAAGGCCGGGAGGATGGCCTCCGCGTCATGTTCGAGGTCCAGCACCGCGACATCGATGGCCCGGACCGTGCAGCGACGGCCGAGGCCGGTCTCGTGCAGCACGCGGAGCGCGTGCGCGCGGGTCCGCCTCGGCAGGGTGACGATGCTGAAGCTCTGAGCGAGCATCGCCGCCGCATAGAGCGCCGCTTCGCTCATTCCGACGACCGGGCCGCGCGCGACCTCGCGGGCCGCATGCACGCCGGTGTCGCCGAAACAGGCCACCACGTAGCCGTCGATGCCGTCGCGCTCACCCGCTTCGATCTGTCCGATGACTCCCATGGCCCCCAAAGCCTCTTCCGCATGGCTTTCGATCGACGCCGTGCCTTCCAGCGGATTGCCGGCCAAGACCATTGTCCCCGGGGCCGCCACCTTTGCGGCCGCGGCGCGGACCCGCTCGGTGAAGATCGCGGTGGTGTTGGGGTTGATGATCTTGATCCGCATGGGATGTCCGCTCGGTGAAGGTCAGGCGGCGGCGTAGAGCCAGCACGCGGCCGCCTGATGCGGCGCGACCGGCAGCAAGGCCGGATCCTTGGTTCGGCAGACCGGCATGACCTTGGGGCAGCGCGGATGGAACCGGCAGCCCGCCGGCGGCGCGGCCGGCGACGGAAGCTCGCCCTTGAGGCCGCCGACCGCTCGCGACCGCTCGCGTGCGGGATCGGGCACCGGCACGGCGTCGAGCAGCGCCCGGGTGTAGGGATGAGCCGGTCGCCGGAAGACCTGCTCCGCCGAACCGAGTTCCACGATGCGGCCGAGATACATGACCGCGACCCGGTCGGCGACGTGCCGGACGACCGCGAGATCGTGGCTGACGAACAGGTAGGTCAGCGCGAACCGTTCCTTGAGATCGGCGAAAAGATCGATGATCTGGGCCTGGACCGAAATATCGAGGGTCGAGAGCGGCTCGTCGGCTACGATGAAGCGCGGATCGCCGATCACGGCGCGGGCGATGGCGATCCGCTGACGCTGACCCCCTGAGAATTCATGGGGGTAGCGGGCCACGACCGAACGGTCGAGCCCGACGACGTCGAGCATGGCGGCCACGCGGTCACGCGCGGCGCGGCGAGTCGCGAGCCCATGGACGAGCAGCGGCTCGGCCAGGGTTTCGCCGATCCTCATGCGGGGGTTCAGCGAGGAGAACGGGTCCTGGAACACCATCCGCATGGCGGCACGGTGCCGCCGCAACGCCTCGGTCCCAAGAGCCGTGAGATCACGGCCGTCGAAACGCACGACGCCATCGGTCGGCTCCTCCAGGCGCAACAGGGCGCGACCGAGCGTGGACTTGCCGCAGCCAGACTCGCCGACGAGCGCCATGGTTTCCCCTGCGGCGATGGCGAGGTCGATGCCATCGACGGCCTTGATGCTCGGCGCGGGACGGGCCGCGCGCCAGCCGTGCCGCGCGAGCCGGAAATGGACTTTCAGCCCGACGGCTTCCGAGAGCACGCTCATGCGGGCTCCTCGACGCGCCAGCAGGCGGCCGCCGCTCGATGACCGGTCGGGATGAGCGGCGGCGCCTCGGCACAGCGATCGAACCGTAGCGGGCAGCGGGGCGCGAAGGCGCAGCCCGTGATCGGGCGGTCGAGGCGCGGGGGCTGGCCCGGAATGGCGCGAGCACGCTGGCCGCGCGGCTGGTCGAGCCGAGCCACGCTCGAGAGCAGTGCGGCGGTATAGGGATGGCGCGGAGCGGCGTAGAGCTGCGCGGCGGGTGCTTCCTCCACCACCTGGCCCGCATACATCACGAGAACGCGGTCGGCGATGCGGGCCAGGAGCGCGAGATCATGCGTGACCCAGACGAGGCCGAGGCCGGAGCGGGCCTGGATGTCGCGGATCAGACGCACGATCTCGGCCTGCACCGTGACGTCGAGGGCGGTGGTCGGCTCGTCGGCGATCAGCAGGCGGGGCCGGCCCGCAAGTGCTGACGCGATCATCACGCGCTGACGCATGCCGCCCGAGAACTGATGCGGATATTGGTCGGCGCGGCGCTTCGGGTCCGGCACGCCGACCTGCGCCAGCAGATCGACGGCGCCGGCCTTCGCCTCCGATGACTTGAGGCCGCGGTGCCGGCGCAGCACTTCGGCGATCTGAAAGCCCGCGGTGTAGAGGGGGTTGAGGGCCGTCAGCGGATCCTGAAACACCATGCCGACGGTCCCGCCGCGCAGGTCGCGCAGGCGGCTTTCGGGCACCCCTCTGAGATCCTCGCCCGCGACCGCAAGGCGCGTGGCATTCACCTCGGCGGCGTGACGGTCATGCAGGCCCATGACGGCCAGCATGCTGGCGCTCTTGCCGGAGCCCGATTCGCCCACCATGCCGAGGCTTTCGCCCTCGGCGACCGACAGCGAGATACCCCGGACCGCATGGAGCTGCCCGAAACGGACGCTGAGGTCCTTTGCTTCGAGCAGCGGCGCGCTCAAGCGACGCTCATTCTCCGACGTGGAAGCGCCGCTCATGCAACGCCCATTGCCGGATATCGGAGCGCCGCTCACGCGACGCTCATTCCCGGATGTGGGAGCGCCGCTCACGCGACGCTCCGGGGATCGAGCCAGTCGCGCAGCCAGTCCCCGAGGAGGTTGGCGCCCAGCACCGTGAGCGCGATGGCGAGCCCCGGAAACACCGCGATCCACCAGGCCGATTGCAGGTAGTCGCGCCCCTCGTTCAGCATGGCGCCCCACGAGGGAACGCTGGGATCGATGCCGACCCCCAGGAAACTCAAGGCCGCCTGGGTCAGGATCGCCTGGGCCGTGGAAAAGCTCGCCACCACCACGATCGGTGCCGCCGTGTTGGGGAGGATGTAACGCCACAGCGTCCGGCCCGTCGGCACCCCGATCGATCGCGCCGCGAGCACGTAGTCGCGTGACCGGATGGCCAGCACCTGGCCGCGCACGATGCGCGCGTAGTTGACCCAGGTCGCCAGCGCCAGCACCACCACGACGGCGCCGAACCCACCGCCGACCGTGCCGAGCAGGAAGATGGCGAGCAGCGTGAACGGGAAGGCGAGCTGGACGTTGATCAGCCAGGAGATCACCGCGTCGACCCAGCGGCCGAAATAGCCGGCGAGCAGGCCGAGCGTGCTCCCGAGCACCATGCCGAGGATGGCCGCGGCCGCGCCGACGCTGAGCGAAATGCGGCTCCCCCAGATCACGCGGCTGAGCACGTCCCGCCCGACATTGTCGGTGCCCAGGATATGGCTCGGCTTGCCGCCTTCGACCCACACCGGCGGGGCGAGCCGCGCCCTGAGGTCGAGCTGCGTGGGTCTTGCGGGCGCGATCTGCGGCGCCAGGATCGCCATCGTCACCGCGGCCGCGATCAAAACGGCGCCGACGGCCCCGAACCAGGGAAAACCCTTCATCGCAGGACCACGCGCGGATCGATGCGGGTGTAGAGCCAGTCGACGACGAGGTTGATGGTCACGAAACAGACCGCCGCGACCAGCACCGCGCCCTGCAGCAGGGGAAAGTCGCGCTGCTCCACGGCCGTGATGGCGAGGCGCCCGATGCCCGGCCAGGCGAAGATGGCCTCGATCACCACCGCGCTCGAGATGAGGTCGCCGAGCTCCAGCCCGGCCATCGTGACGAGCGGGATCAAGGCGTTGCGGAACGCATGGACCCAGAGCACGCGGCGACGCCAGAGCCCCTTGGCCCGCGCCGTGCGGATATAGTCGGCCTCGAGCACTTCGATCATGCTCGATCGCAGCAGCCGCGCCAGGCGGGCGGTACTCTGCAGGCTCAAGGTCACGGCTGGCAGAATGACCGAGACCGCGGCGTCCGACCCCGACACGGGGAGGATCTGCAGCCGCACCGCGAAGACGATGATGAGGATCAGCCCGAGCCAGAAGGGCGGGATGGCGAGGCCGATCATCGTGAAGCCGGTCACCGCGAGATCGACCACGCTGTTGCGGTTGAGCGCAGCCAGTACGCCGAGCCCGACGCCGAGAACCAGGGCGATCGCAAAAGCCACGAGGGCCAACTCGAACGTCGCGCCGAGCCGATTGACCACGAGATCGAGCACGTGCTGCTTGTAGACGAACGAGGAGCCGAGATCGCCCTGGATGGCATGGAGCACGAACAGGGCGTATTGGACCGGTATCGGCTGGTCGAGCCCGAGATGCGTCCGCAATGCGGTCCTGGCCGCCTCGGTGGCGTTGGCCGGGACGAGCAGCGTGATCGGGTCGCCGGTCGTCTGCGCCACCATGAAGGTGGCGAAGCTCACGCCGAGAAGCACCAGACAGGCGCCGAGCAGGCGGCGGACCAGGAAGTTGGTGATCGGACCTCTCCCGACGGCCGGCTCAGCCGGTGAGCTTCGCGCGGTAGATCTCGATATAGTCGTCCGGGCGAGGCGGATACTCCAGCCGGCTGCTGAGGCCGTAGATCTCCGGCAGATACCAGAGATAGATCCAGGGGCACTCGTCCCAGATGAAATCCTCCGCCTGCTTGAGCAGAACCTTGCGTTTCGTCTCGTCCAGCGTCACCGACGCGGTCTTGACCATCTTGTCGTAGTCGGGATTGTTATAGCCGTTGGAATTGTCGACCGCGTCGCTGGTCAGGATGACGAGTTCCACCGACGGATTGATGAGCGACGCCCAGCCATAATAGTAGATGCCCTTGAAGGCCTTCTGCTTGAGCATCTCCTCGAAACGTCCGGTCTCGTAGGCCTCGAGCTTCGGCTTGAGGCCTATGGCCTCGAGGTAGGACGCGACCGCCTCCGAGACTTCCTTGGCGCCGGGATAGCGCCCATAGGCCACCTGCAACTCGAAGCCTTCCTGGCCGGCCGCCTTGAGCAGCGCCTTGGCCTTGTCCGGATCATAGGCGAAGGGCTTCAGCGAGGGGTCGTTGTTGGGCGGGTTGACGATCGAGGCGAGCGGCTTCGTCATGCCGCCCTGCAATGTGTCGATCATGGTCTGCACGTCGACCGCATGGTTGAGGGCCTGGCGGACGCGCTTGTCCCTCAACGGCGCGATGCCGGTGAAGGAGATGCCCATGTGCATCTTGCGCAGCCCGTTGACCGCGACGACGCGCGAATTCGCCGATTTGGCGCCGGCGGCGGTGTCCGGCGTGAGCCCGACCGCGATATCGACGCTGCCGGCCTTGAGCTCATTGATGCGCGAGGACAGTTCGGGGATGTCGCGGAACACCACATCCTTGATGGGCGGCGCGCCGTTCCAATAGGACGGGTTGGCGCTCAGCACCACGCGGTCGCCCTGTTTCCAGGACACGAACTTGTAGGGTCCGGACCCGACCGGGTTGGCCGAGACCACCTCGGGCGCCGTGTCCTTGAGGTATTTGGGCGCGCCCACGAAGGCTTCCTCGAGCCAATAGAGCATGTTGATGGTCGGCTCGCTGGTGATGAGATCGACCGTCGTCGGATCGACCGCCACGACCTTGCTGAGGTTGGTGCCCGGCCAGAGCTGGCTTTCGGCATTGTAGGGCGACACGTTCATCCGGTTGAAGTTGAACACGACGGCCTCGGCGTCGAAGGCCTCGCCATTGTGGAACTTGACGTTCGGGCGCAGCTTGAAGCGCCAGCGCGTCGGCTCGGCCTGCTCCCAGCTCAGGGCCAGCCGGGGTTCGTGCGAGCCGTCGGCGTTGCGGCGGACGAGGCTGTCGAACACCGACCAGACCACCGAGCCGATCGGATGGTTGTTGCGGATGAGATGCGGGTCGAGCGTCGAGACGTCTTCCTCGGAGGCGATGACGACGGGCTTGGCGTCGGCCGCGAAACTGCCGCGCGGCAGGCCGAGCAGAACGGCGAGCGCTGCGGCGCCCTGCCCAAGCTGGCGGCGGTTCATCATCGGAACTGAGGTCATTCTGCGCATCCCTGGCTTGTCATGACGCGGGGTGTCCGGTCGCTGCCGCCGAAGCCCGGGGTCAGGCCGCGGTCAACCTGAGTCGGATGCTCGCTTGCTTTCATAGTAAGCGCAATACAAATTCTTCGAAAGTCTGAGGCTGCCGTGCTCGATGCCCATCCCGGGCTGCCTCGAAAGCCGACATTGGTCTCAAGCCAGAAGGAGGCGCAGGGTCTTAGCCTCGAGCATCCGCGCGGCCTCTGGGTCGAGCCCGCTGTCGCTGACCAGCACGTCGGCGCGGTCGAGACCAGCGATGCGCGCCGTTCCGACATGACCGAACTTGCTGTGATCGGCCAGGAACACCGCGCGGCCGGCCGCGGCCAGCATGGCGTGCTTGATCTCGGCCTCCTCCCAGTTGCTGTTGGTGAACCCCTTCTCAAGATCGACGCCGGCGCAGGATACGAAGGCCACGTCGGCGTTGATCTGGCCGAGCAGCAGCGTCGCGAAGGGCGCGATCAGCGAGCGCTGGCGCCGCCGCACGGTGCCTCCGGTGATCACGACCTTGATGCCCGGATGTTCCTCCAACTCGAGCGCGACATCGAGCGCGTTGGTCACCACCGCGACGTCGTTGAGCGTCCGGGGCAGGGCGCGTGCCAAGGCCACCATGGTGCTTCCGGCATCGATGATGATGGTCTCGCCGTCGCGGATCAGGCTGGCCGCGACGGCGGCAATGCGCATCTTCTCGTCCGAGAAGCTCTCGCCGGCGAGGTGAGCCGGTCGTTCGAAGCGTGCGGTCCGGACCGCCACGGCGCCGCCCCGCATGCGCCGCAGCACGCCTTGCCGTTCGAGGAGATCGAGGTCGTTGCGGATGGTCACGACCGACACGCCGAACCTGGTCGCCAGCGCCATCACGGAGATGCGGCCGGCGTCCTGAAGCAGGCCGATGATCTCCTCGTGACGGCCGGATGCACCGAACGCCGTCATTGGATCACGCTCGCTGGTGCCCAGGCCATGGCCGGGGGTTTGATCGATGCTGCTGAAAATTTCATCGTGGCTTTCCAATTTCCAATGTTCGCAAGCTTTCGAAAAAATTCCTTGCCGTGGCAAGCGACAATCGGCACCGTCCCGCTCAAAACTGGAGTAGATCGATGTCCGACACCCCGTTCGAGCCTGCCATGCTGGCCGACATCCGGCGACAGGCCGCTGTGCTCGACGGACTTCTGGCGCGTGCGCCCGAGTTCCATGCCCTTGGTCGCGAGCATCTTCGGCCAGGGCCGGGCGGGCGCCTGTTCGCCTTCGGCTGCGGCGACGGCTGGTTCGCCGCCAATGCGGTGGGGCCGGTCGCCGGCCCGACCTTCGGCCTGCCACTGGTCCCGGTCACCAGCCTGGACATGCTGCTGCGCCATGCCAGCACGGCCACGTCATCGGATCGGGCCATCGCGATCTCGATGTCCGGGACGGTGGATCGGACCATCGCCGCCGGCGCCGCGCTTCGGAACGGCGGCACGGGCTATGTGACCCTGGCCAACGAGGACGGCGCCCAGCTCGGCGCCGAGGCCGAGGCCGTGGCCTCGCTCCAGGTTCCCGACATCGCGGCATTCCTGACCGGAACGGCGCGTTACTCCGCGACCGTGCTCGGCCTGATGATGCTGATCGAAGGGGCCGCCGTGGGCACGGCCACGGAGCCCCCGGCGCGCTGCTCGGGGCCTGACACGCGAAGGTTGATCGCCGCTCTTCCCGGGGTCATCGCGCAGGCCGAAGCCGTTCTCGGCCAGGTCTGCCGGGAGGTCGC
Source organism: Lichenihabitans sp. (assembly GCA_965277635.1). Classification (GTDB taxonomy): domain Bacteria; phylum Pseudomonadota; class Alphaproteobacteria; order Rhizobiales; family Beijerinckiaceae; genus Lichenihabitans. The sequence continues at coordinate 4,993,383 of CBDIDE010000002.1, read as the reverse complement.
CGATCGAGGGTTCGGGGGCGTCCGCGTGCTCGGTGCGGGATCGGACTGGGCGACGGCGGATTACGGGGCCGCCAAGCTCGTCAAGGTCACGACGACGCCGGTCTGGGCGGGCGAGATCGAGGAATATGCGCACAGCCAGTTCTGGTCGAGCCGCGCGGATGAATTGGTAGTGCTGCTGGCTAGCAGCCCCGAAGTGGCTCGGCTCGCCGACAATACCGCGGCGGCGCTCGCCACCGCCGGGCAACGCACGCTCGCCATCGAAAGCGCCGGCGTCCCGGTATCCTCGGCAACCTATCGCCTGACCCTGCCGCGGACGCCGTCCTGGCTGTCGCCGCTGCTGATGCCGGCACCCCTGCAGGTCTTGGCCTACGCCCTCGCGCTTGCCACCGGGTTCGACCCCAACCGATCGCAGGACCAGGCCGATCCGAAGCGGTTTCTTGCCGCCCAATTGCTCAGCCGCCGCTGCGAACTCGCCGCGGCCTGAGCCTGCCTCGTGCTTCGGCGTCTTGTTTGCTCATCATCGTCACAGGAAGACGCGCCTCTTCGGACGACACCTAGGAACCCGAATGATCTCGACCGGCCTTCTCACACCGCTTCTCGCGCCCGACTCGCCGCTCGATCCCGAGGCCCGTGCGCTTGTGGCCGAGCTGTTCGAACGCGAAGCGCGCCTCATGGACGCCCTGCCGACCGACGATCCGCGGGATGAGAAACGGCGCCGGCGCGTCGACCTCACGCGCGTCGAGATCCTGGCCCAGCCGGCCGTCATCCGCGACACGCTCGCCGAGGAACGCGCCAACGTCACGCGCGCCGCGCGGGACCTGGCGAAGGCGGGGCTCCGGCGCGTCGTGATGACGGGGTGCGGCGACAGCCTCGCGGTGATGATCGCGGCGCGGCTGCTTTTCGAACGCGTGCTCGGTCTGCCGTGCGAGCCCATCCAGGCGCTCGACTTCGCCTACTACACCGCGAGCACAATCGGGTCGGACACGCTGGTGATCACGCTGTCATCGAGCGGGACGACCACCCGGACCGTGGAAGCCGCGCTGATGGCCCGCGCGCTCGGAGCGCGGACGCTGGCCCTCAGCAACACGCCGGGCTCGGCCCTGATGGTGCAATCCGACCATGGTCTGCTGGTCCGGGCAGAGCGCAAAGGCTGGCCCACGCAGGCCAGCACGGCGGCGCTTGCGCTGCTCCTACAATTCGCGCTCGACCTCGGGTCCGCGCTCGACCGCCCCGCCGACCTGATCGCCGACATGCAGGACGCCCTCGATGCCGTCCCGGACCAGATCGCGGCCGTGATCGCGGCCCACGAGGACGGTATCGCGGCGCTGGCGCGGCATGACGCAGATCGCGCCACCTATCTGTTCGCCGGGGGCGGTCCCGCCTATGCCTGTGCGCTGTTCGGTGCCGCCAAAGTGAAGGAATGCTCGCCGGACCACGCCATCGCGATCCCACTCGAGGAATTCCATCACTACAATTCGCAGAAGTTAGGCGATCCGCTGTTCGTCATCGCGCCGCAGGGGCCCTCGGTCGCGCGGGCGCGCGACACGGCCTTCGAGGGCAAGCGGTGGGGTGGGCGCATCTATGGTATCGTCGCCGATGGCGAGACGGCGTTCGACCCGCATGCGGACGTTGTGTTCCATCTCCCCGTCGTGCCCGAAGAGATATGCGGGCTCATCTATTGCGTTCCGGTGCAGCTCTTCGCCTATCATGTGGCAATGGCCAAGTTCGCGGCAACCGAACCGGATCAGACCGCAGAAGCCGAGGCACAGCCGTCCTGATGCCTCCTCCGCGCCTCGTCTGCCTCGGCAATCTCACGATCGACGATGTCGTTTTGCCCGATGGTCGGGAGATGCCGGGCTGCATCGGCGGGGACGCACTCTACGCGGCCCTCGCGGCACGGCTTTGGGAACCGTCGAGCGAGATGGTGGCTCCGGTCGGACCCGATTTCCCGGAGACCATCCTGGCCCGGATCAAGCAGGCGGGCCTATCGTCCGTCGGCCTCACGCCCCGCGCCGTGCCGACGCTGCGCAATCGCGTCGCCTATGAGGCCGACGGCGGCCGGACCTGGACCTTGTTTTCGACCGAGGACGAGTTCCACGCGCTGTCGCCACGGCCGGGCGACATCCCGCCGGCATACCGCGCCGCGGAGGCCTTCCTGGTCCTGGCCATGACGCTCGAGGCCCAGGAGGCGCTGGTCGGCGATCTGAAACGCAACACCAATGCGCTTGTGGCACTCGATCCGCAGGAAGATTACATCGCCGGCAACGAGATAAGGCTGCGGCGAATGATCGGGGAGACCGACATCTTCATGCCGAGCGCCGAAGAAGTGCGTCGGCTGCTCGGTCATTCCGACTGGAGCGCCGCGGCGCGGACCTTCGCGAATTGGGGACCGAACATCGTCGTCCTCAAGCTCGGCCATGACGGCTGCCTCGTCCATGAGCGGGACGGCGACCGCATGATCCGCGTCCCGGCGCAGCGCGCCGACGTGAAAGACACGACGGGCGCCGGCGACTGCTTCTGCGGCGCCTTCGTGGCGGCACTCCTCAAGGAGGGCGCCGACCTAATCACCGCCGCCCTCGCCGGGACGGTCGCGGCTGCCTTTGCCGTCGAAGGTTATGGCGTGGAGCCGATGTTTGCCGTTTCGCCGCACGAGGCGCTGAGGCGCATGCGGGTCTGACCCGGGCCCGGACGGGACGCAGGCGGGCTTCGCGTCCAGGCGTTTGCCAGATCGGGAGCGCCCCCAGATTCCTCGGCAAGGTCCATACAATGGATCGTGGCGGGAACCGTTGACGGGCGAAGGCGCCTGCGCCCAAGCTGCGGCAGGTGTTGGTTTGCGTCCTCGTTGGGATTCTGGCGATCGTCTCCGCTGCGCTCGGGGCTTTCTCCGCCTATGCGTGGCACGCGACGCTAGCGCCGGTCGATCCGCCACAAGCGGCGAGCGTTACGCGCGACCTGGCGCGGCGCGGCGCGGTGATTTTTGGCGGCGATCGGCAATTGCGCCTCTCCGCACAACCGTCTCGTCCAGATGTCATCGCGAGGTCGGCGCTTCCGAAGATCTTCTTGGAATAGACCGGCACCTTCGGCGCGCGGCTTGCGAGGGGCAGCCTCGCCACAAGCCTCATGTTTGTTCCGTTGATCCGGGTTGCAGCGCGCCATCACGGCGGCGAGCTCGGGCTCGCTCCCGCCAGCCAGCCGCGCGATCGCGGCTTGCGTAGCAGGTGCGAGACGGCAAGCCCGCGCGCGCCAGCGGTGACGAAAGTCCCGAATACCGTGCGTTCGATCAACCGGGCTGCAGCTTCGGGGTCGGGGGGAGCCCATTCGGGCTTAGAGTAGAGCCGGGGAAGATCACCCGTCGTGGCGGCCGCGGCGGTGGAGTCCGAAGCCTGGATCATTCGCACGGCTCCGTCTCCAGAACCCGGTGGACCACGGCCGCCAAAAGGTGCGGCAAAACCCCGAAAGCATAGCCGGCATGAGCCCGCTCCAGCCAGTGATGGTAGTCGCGCCCCCAAGGGCCAATGTTGATCATGGGAATCCCAGGGGTCGCACCCTCGTCGAGGTCCCAACTGATGCTTGAGCCCCAGACCGGGATGTTTGCGCGCGCCTGTTTGAGGTCATTCAGGTCAACGGGGCCGATGAAGCTCATGTCGGCGATAGCGGGGAAATAAGCCTGCGTGCCGATCGAGATCTTGAGGTCTTTCGCCACGGCTGACCTCGCGGCGTCGATGGCCGCCTCGATCGCGCTTCCCTCCAAGGCCCAGTGGATCGCCGGATAGGGCATCGACCCGAAGCCGAGCACGATGGCCGGACCTTCCAGCCCCGAGGCGGCCCAGGCGAGCCGGGTGAGTTGGCGGCTGCGTTCGGGAAGGTCGAGGTCGGTTCGGTCCGCCAGCGTGGCGGCGTGCGCCGAGAACACGGCTTCGGAGTCGGGCCTTTGCTTTCGGGCACGAGTCACCAGGTCGGCAAAGGTCAGCACCTGCGCCTTCGACCAGGCGGGCGTAACCGCGTTCCTCTGCCCGATCGCTTCGGCGCGCGCCCGCATCCGGGCCGAGGCGCGCTCGACCGCCGCCTGAGCGGAGGCTCGCGCGATCTCCAGCACTTCGCCGGCCGTCCTCCGGTGCACGAGCACGTTCCAGAACTGCCACGCGTCGCCGGGCGTCGTCACGTTGTAGAGGGTCTTGCCGTCCTTGCTGCCAAGCACCGCCGGAGGCGCCGCGAGCTCCCCCCGGGTAATCTCGGCCAAGTCGGGCGTGCATTCGATCTCGGTCACGAGTTCGGCCGCCAGATAGGCGGCATTGACGCCCGCGAACGGATAGGCGGCATGCGATTCCTTGCCTACCACGAGGGCACTGAGCAGCAGCTTGCCGATGCAGCCCATGGCAATGATCCTGCCGCTCGTTCCGTCGGCTTCGTCGCAGATCGCGTCGAGATTGATCGCCAGCGGCGCGACGAGACCCCGTTCCCGCAAGAACCGCGGCAGTATATCGGCCACGGCCCGCATCCCGACCGAACGATCCTCCTCGTCGGGCGTCGCAACGAAGAGCAGATTGCCGCATTTGGGATCGGCCGCGAAGACCTCGAGGACCGCCAAGCCCGCGGCAAGACCGCTTTTCATGTCGAGCATCCCGCGGCCAGGGATGAAGTCGCCGGATTTGAGGTCGCACAACGCTTGCCGATGCGCTCCGGTCCGCCTCAGCCGCTCGATCAGCGCCGCGCGCAGCGGTTCCGGCGACTCCGCCAGCGGCGCGAGGTCGCCGTAGTCGTCGGTCGGCACGACGTCGAAATGGCCGCACAACAGCACGGTTCTTTCGCCTTGACCTCGGACGAGCGCCAGCAGGCTCGATCGTTCGAGCGTATCGCCCTGAACCGGGGCGATCACCAAGTCTTCGGGATGCTGCTCGAAATACCGGTTCCGGCGCAACATGGCTGCCAGGCGATGAGGAAAGGCCGCTTCATCGGGCGTGCCCGTGACGCTTGGCCAGCCGACGAGCATGGCGGCGAGTTCACGCGCGCGCCGTTCCATCGATCGCGATTCCATGGCTTCGTCCCTGTGGCCTTCCAATGATCATGCCGCCGACAGTCCAGCCGCCTCGCCCTGGCGGCGCACGAAGGCCGAGAGCGCCTCGTCGACCGCAGGGTCGAGCGGCGGCGGGACGTAATCGGCCAGAATCTTGCGCCAGATATCCGAAGCCCGGTCGGTCGCGGTCCGCGCGCCACCCTCGTTCCAGGTGTCATAATCCGACGATCCCGCCGCCGATGATCACAGCATGTGCCCTGTTCCGCATCGCTCCCGGCTCCGTTCATGCCAGGGTACCAGCGGGGCCCGATGCGCCCTATTGAAGTCTTTTCAACGCGGTGTTCAGAATCTTTCCTCCGAATCCTTGCTGCGACCCGTTAAGGCGTTATCGCCCCCAAGCACTTCAATGTCTTGCAACCCCGCTCCCGCTCATGTCCTGGCGCCTGAACACCCGTATCCTGCGCATGGTGATTGCGATCGCCGACAACCATTCCGCAGCCAAGGCTGCGGCGCAGCTCGGCATCTCACCCTCCCCTCTCAGCCACCAGGTCCGGCAGGCGGAAGATAGTTTGCGCGTCAGGCTGTTCGAACGGATCGGCCGCCGGCTCCATCTGACGCCGGTCGCCGAGACCCTGCTGCAATCCGCCCGGACGATCATCTCCGAGATCGACAGGGCGGAGCACGGCCTGGAACGGTTCCGCAACGAGCTTCGGCCATCGCTCAAGGTCGGGGCCGGGGCCTATCCGGCCCATCGCTGGCTGGTTTCGCTGTTGAAGCTCGGGCGTGACGGCCGCGAGTTACCGATCGTCGACATCATCGCGGCCAAGAACTTTCCGCTGGCACGGGCGGTCGTCCAAGGCGAACTCGATGTGGCGCTCGTGGCAGGGGAGCAGCGCGAGCGCGGCATCGCGGCCATCCCGCTCTTCGTCGACGAACTCGTCGCCATCCTTCCGCCGGACCACAGGCTGGCGTCGCGGTCCTGTCTCGAAGCCGTCGACCTCAAGCTCGAAACATACATTTCATATTCACGCCATATCGAGGACGGGTTCGAGGACGACCGGCTGTTCCGGCCAGCCCGCAAGGCGCCGGCCCGGTTCATCGAGGCCCATTCCGTCGACGCTATCGTGGACTGGGTGGCGGCCGGTCTGGGCTTTTCGATTCTGAGTCGATGGGCGATCACCCGGCCTGCGGCGGAAGGGCGCGTGATCGCGGTTCCGTTGACGCCCGATGGATTGGCCCTCCGTGGTGGGCGGTCGTAAGGGCTTGCGACGCAAGCACGGGACCGGCCTGGGAACTCGCCTGTGCGCTCGCCAGCGAAATGCAAACGGAAAATCCAGCGGCATAGCGAGCCGGGATCGGGTGCGATCCACCGGCCGCCACCGTCATGACCTCGGGCCGGCCACGATGCAGGTATGTCGACTGATTGACGGGGGACGCTGAAAATCGACCACACCGTGCCGCGACCGAGTACCGTCGCTGTCGAACCGGATGAGAGAGGTCTTCGAGACCGAGGCGGCACGGCGTGGAAACCGTCGAATCCGCCAGCACAGTGAACCAGAATGGGTCGCTCCACCTCGAACGTCTGCCAGACCGTCTGGTCCTTGAACTCGCCGTCATGGAGAGCAGGATGAAATTGGGTACGTTTTCCCATTCGGGAGTCCCGATCGTCGCAATGATCGACGCGGCGGAAGAACGCGCCTTTAATCTGCTCGCCGCGGCCCGGAAGGATGGCGCGGAGCCCGCGTTCCTACGGGACATGCTGGGGTTGATCAAGGCCGGCCCGGACGCCCTTCGCGAGGTCGTCCGGCTGGCCGAGCGCCATTCCGGGGATCGCTCGCTCTGGCTTGCCTTAGGAGAGCTGGAGTTCCTGTCGCCGGTTCCGGTCCCCGAGCAGATCCGCGATGCGTCGATGTTCCCGCAGCACATTCGCAACGCCGCCCCCGGCATGCGCCGCATCAGGGCGGCTCGCGCGGGGCGCACCTTGCCCGAGGAGGAGGCCGGTTCGCTTGCCGACGTGCCGGAGGCATTCCGCCGGCAACCGGTCTTCTATTTCCAGAACCGTCACAACGTGGTCGGCCACGGTGCGACGGTGATTTGGCCCGCCGCGAGCGAGGTGATGGACTTCGAGCTCGAATTTGGCGTCTTCATCGGACGCGACGGCCGGAACATCCCCCGCGAGCGCGCACGCGACCACGTCTTCGGCTATGCGATCTACAATGATTTCTCGGCGCGCGACGTCCAGGCCGACGAAATGGAGGCGGGTTTCGGCCCCGCGAAAGGCAAGAGCTTCGACGGCGCCAACGTGATCGGGCCTTGGATCGTGACGAGCGACGACATACCGGATCCGGCGGCTCTCGAGGCCAGCGTCTGCGTGAACGGCGAGCTCTGGGGGCGATCCGATTCCAGCGCCATGCTGCACGACCTCGACAGCATCATCGCCTATCTGTCGCGCGACGAGATGCTGACGGCCGGGGAGTTCATCGGCCTCGGTACGATGGGGCAGGGCTGTGGGCTCGAGCTCGGGCGCTACCTCCAGCACGGAGACGTCGTCGAGCTTTACGTCGAGCGCATCGGGCGGCTGCGCAACCGTGTGCTGCGGGGCGGAGCCTGATCCGAGGCTCTTGACACCGCTCTGCGCCGCTCAACCCACGCGCGGCTGGTCTCTCAGCTCCGGTCACGATCAATTTTGTCGAATATCTGAAGAGAAGGTCGTATTCCGGCATACTGGTAGTTGTCAGCACGATCGTTCTAGCCGGTGTAAACCTGTCTACACTACTCCCACCAAACTTGAGCATTCGCTACGGACGAGGGGCAGCGAACGTTTAATCTCATATGATACGAAAATCATGTGGATTCTTGTATCTCTCGTCGTATTCTGAAAAGGCCGTGCCTACGCTCCGACCGAGGACTAAGTACTTGTGATAGAAGATGTGGCACATCAGTGGCGCATTGTGAAAGTGCGGGTCTTTAACCGGAGCGATGTAGTGGCTGCATCCGGTTGCCTCTTTAAATTTCTCGCGCGCATGTTTTTGATCAGAAAAACACGCCGTGGACACCACGACCTTGCCCAATAAATCGACGCTCGCAGCTTCAATATTTTTAAGCGTCGCGACTCCCTGAGGAGTCCAAAACCCTGTGAATTTTGCGCGTTTTCTGGACTCAACTTCTTTGTATTCCCCGTGTGTGGTAATGTGTATTAGGTCGGCCTGTAACGCCTCGCTGTGAAGCAAGCCAAGAAATTCATCACGGGTTCTGGCTTTACGGTAGCAGTTGGGGATTCGCATTAGATCGAGCATATGCTTAATGAACTGCCCTTCCGAGCCGGGGTCGTCCGCATCCTTGCACTCTATTATGAGCGCGGACCGCTTTTTCGAGGCCATGTATCAGCTCGATGAAGGGCGCGGCACGGCGCTTGTCTTCTTGCCTGTCTGCTCCTCCAGCATGTTGTGGAGCCGCCGTAGCATGGCGAGCATGTGCTGACCCTTCACCATAAATCTCTCAAACCGCCTCGCCTCAAAAAACTCTCCTACAATGCTGTCATCATCTTCAAGGAACTTGTGCCAGACCACCCACGGTTTCTCCTCCACCATAGTCCAAGCGCCATGAACAATGAGGTTGCGCTCCTGAGCGAGCGTGGTGAAGCCGTCCTTGAGCGCATCGAGCTTCAAACCCTGTTCCCGCTGCTCGAGGGTCGTGAGAATAGCGAGAAAATTGCCCGTCGCGGGGTCCCGCGCCAGCTTCTGCTTTTCTCTGAAGGTCGCATCGCTCAGCAGCCATGCAATCTCGACGATTTCCTGTTCCATTCTGCCAAACAGCACCACGGCGTCCGCGACGGCGAGGCGTATCCGTTGCGGCAAGTCGGCTGATAGCCGCACACCTTCAGGCATGGGCGCGGCGCGCAATTCTCGAGTCATCGCGGGCTAAACCTCCGATAATCAGTTCGACTTCCAGCACCACGGCGCAGTCGACGCGGCCTGGGATACAGGAAAGTTTCTTATGGTCTGTTTGAAAACTCCTGTCCCTCATGCTGCGGAGGTCCGCAAGGACCGTCTCGAAGCACGGCTGACGCCTGCCGTCCTTCGACTCGGATGCTGCGCATCCGGCTCAGGATGAGGAAAAACGAGTTTCCAAACGAGCCGTTAGACACCGCCAGAATTCCGTGATCTTCGCGCCAAGTCCAATATCCGCTCACCACCCGTTGCGGGAATTCAAACTGAACCTCAGCCGACACGCATGATAGAGGGCAGCCGCTCCGCATTGGCCAGAAGCCACGCCAAGAGACGACGGTCGCGGCCGGCCGGCGCCACGAGCTGCATCCCGATGCCACCCGCATCGGGCGTCGTGGCGACTGGGATCGAGGCCGCCGCACCGCGGATCAGGTTGACCCAGACGGTGAACACGGAATGCCCCCTCGGCCCGACCGCCTGCCCATCGATGACGGCCGGATAGGGGACGACGGCGTCCCAGGCGAGCGCCGCCGTGGTGGGCGTCAGCACGAAATCCCAACGTTCGAAGAAGCCGCCCCATGCGGCACGGATCTCGGCGACCTGCTGCAGGGCCTCCACGTAGTCGGCGGTCGTGACCCGCGCGCCCGCCTCCGCCATCTCGAGCGTGTTCGCGGTAACCGTTCCTGCGCTCGCCTGTCCGGGCCAATATCGGCCGAGGTACCAGGCGAGCCCGGCTGTCGCGATGGTCCGCCACACGGCATGGCCGTGGTCGGGATCGAACGGAAAGGCGATCTCCTCGACGACGCAGCCCGCCTCCCGCAACGCGGTGGCGGTCCGCTCCGCCTGCGCCGAAATGAGCGGATCGACCGGGGCCGAGCCTGCCCGGGGCATGAAGGCGATGCGGGCCGGCCGGTCGAGAGGCGCCGGCCCTCCGCCCGACGCGACGGCACGCGGGTCGCGCAGATCGTCGCCCGCCAGGACCGACATCACCGCCGACAGATCGTCGAGCGAATGGGCCATCGGCCCGACCGCTTCGAAATCGTGCAGGATCTGCGGAAAGCCGCCGTAGCGCGCCACCTGGCCGAGGGAGGGCTTGAATCCATGGAGCCCGCAATGAGCGGCGGGCCGGCGTAGCGAACCGCCCCCGTCGGTGCCGATGGCGATCGCTCCGAGCCCCGCAGCGACCGCCGCGGCACCGCCTCCGGTCGACCCACCCGGCGTCCGATCCGGCGCGAGCGGGTTTCGACTGACCCCATGCAGCAGGTTATCGGTATACCCCTGCAGCGTAAACTCGGGGACGTTGGTCTTGCCCAGGATGACGGCCCCGGCGCGTCGCAGCCGCGCCACGCAGGGCTCGTCTTGGTCGACCGGGGCGTCAGGCAGCAGCCGGCTTCCCCATCGGGCGGCCAGGCCGGCCGCATAGAGGTTGTCCTTGACGGTCACCGGCACGCCGTCGAGTCGCGACAAAGGACGGCCCTCGTGCCAGCGCCGCGCGGATCGCTCCGCCGCCGCGCGGACGGCCTCCCGATCGATGGCGACGATCGCGTTCACGGTCTCGTTGACCTTGTCGCAGCGTCGCAATACCCGCTCGATCACCTCGACAGGCGAAAGCGTTCCTGCGCCGAACGCATCGGCCAAGGCCAACGCCGGTTGCGCGCAGAGATCGGATGGATCTGGAACGAGCGCGTCGACGGTCATCGCGGTCTCTCCGGGCGGGAACGGGATGGCTACGGCTTACGCCGCGCTTTTCGGACCGAGGCTCAGCGTGTCGTGGAGGAAGTCGCAGAACCGCTCGCGATCGGCCCCGAAGGCGACGTGGCAGTTGGGCGCCTTGCCGTTGCGGTAATGGGTGTCGACCACCGTGCGGCCGATCGTCAGCGTGCCGGTCGTCTCGACGTCGATGTGCCGGAACAGGGTCGTGACGATGTCGGGGTGGAGCATGAAGGCCACGCAGAGCGCATCATGGACGGGTGCCGCATTGCGCTCGTCCATCGGCTGGTTGTCGTCATAGGCGCGGATGCGCTGCTCGATAAAGCGCGAGGCTGCGAGACCCGCCGTGGTGCCGAGGGCCGCGAGCGTCCGGGCGCGCTCCATCGACACCAGCGCCTTGTGGGTCGCGTCGAGCGGCAGCATCGTGACCTTGGCGAAGCCGGCCGCGAAGACCTTGGCGGCCGCCTCCGCGTCGGCCCAGATGTTGAACTCGGCCGAGGGGGTGACGTTGCCCTTGTGATGGGCACCGCCCATGATGATCACCTCGGGCACGCGGTCCACGAGCTTGGGATGGACCGCGAGCGCGGCCGCGATGTTGGACAAGGGGCCGACCGGCATCAGCACGATCTCGTCGCTGGTGTCGCGATAGGTCTCGATCAGGAAGTCGACGGCGCCCGCGTCCTGCTTGCGCAGCGTGGTGTCGGGGATCGGCAGCTCGCGGCCGTGGACGCCGTTGTCGAATTTCAGGGCGCGCGGGATCGGAAAATCCGGGCGGGCGAGGGGCGAGCTCAGTCCCTCGAAGACCGGGATGTCGCCTCGCCCCACGAATTCGAGCGCCCGGAGCGTGTTGTTGGTGCAATATTGCACCTCGACGTTGCCGTTGACGGTCGTACAGCCGATGAGGTCGAGGTCGGGATGCAGCGCCGCGCACATGATGGCGACGGCATCGTCCGTTCCCGTGTCGACATCCAGGATCAGCTTGCGTTTCGGCATGGCGGTTCATTGTCCTTCGTTGCGGATCGATGGTGAGTGTTGGGGGCGGTCAGGTTTCGAAGCGCCATCCGCCGCCGTGGGCGCCGGATCGGTTGGCACGCACGCCGACGACGACCAGGGCCATGATGGTCACGACATAGGGGATGAGCTGCAGCAGTTGCGGCGCCGCGCCCGTCATTTCGGGCAGGCGTACCGCAAGGGCTGTCGCGATGCCGAACATCAGCGCGACCGCCGTCGTCGGCCCAGGCCGGCCCTTGGCGAAAAAGATCGCCGCCAGCGCGATGAGCCCCCGCTCGTCCGTCATCTGCCGGGCGAAGAGCGAGACATAGCCGAGCGACAGATAGGCGCCGGCCAGGCCGCAGAAGACTCCGCTGAGCACCATGGTCTGGAACTTGATGGCCTCGACATTGACGCCGGCCGCCAGCGCCGCGTCTTCGGCTTCGCCGATCATGCGCACGCGCAGACCCCATCGCGTGCGATAGAGCGACCAGGACACGGCCGGAACCGACAGATAGGCGAGATAGACCAGAAGCGTATGGCCGCTCAGCAACGGGCCGAGGATCGGGACGTCGGCCAGGCCGGGGATGCGCAGGTCAGGAAACACCGGAATGCGGGCCGAGGTGAAGACCCCGTCCTGGCCGAGCACCCCCTTGAGCAGCAGCGCGGTCAGCCCGTAGGCCAGAAACGTGACCGCGATGCCGGCGATGAAGATATGGGCGCGGAAGCGCAGGTTGAACACGGCGAGCAAGACGGAGAGCGCGCTCGACGCCGCGATGCCGGCCAGGATGCCGAGCGTCAGGCTGCCGGTCGCGTAAGCCGCGGCCACGGCCGCGAAGGCGCCGACGATCATGAATCCGTCGAGCGCGATGTTCAGGATACCGGCCTGGAAGGTGTAGAGCCCGCCGAGCGCCGCGAAGATCAGCGGCGTTGCGATGCGGATCGAGGAGAAGGCGATGTCGGACAGCATGACGGGAACACTCCCCTCGGGATGACGCTCAGGCTTCGGTAGTGCCCTGCTCGGCGGGAAGCTTGCTCGGAAGGGTGGAGGCCGGCGCCGTCTCGACCAGCGGGCGCCAGCCGCTCCAGCCGAAGGTGAAGCGCGCGGCCAGGATCAGCACGACGATGAACTGGAGCACCTGCACCAGATACTTGCTGATGCCGAGCTCCATCTGCAGCACGGAACTGCCGCTGTTCAGCGCCCCGAACAGGAAGGATGACAGGATGACCCCGATCGGGTCGGAATTCGCCAGCATCGCGACTGCGATGCCATCGAAACCGTAGCCGGGCGAAAAATTGTCGTAGAAGGCGCCGTAGACGCCGAGCACCTGCTCCGCCCCGGCAAGCCCACCGATGGCGCCGCTGAGCAGCATGATGCCGATCACGTTGGAGCGGACGCGGACGCCGCCGTAATTGGCGAAGCGCGCGTTCAGCCCGATCAGCTTCCACTCGAAGCCCCGCACCGTGCCGGCATTGAACAGCGCCACCAGCACGCAGCAGGCGAGCGCGACGAAGAGGCCGGTGTTCAGCTGGGAATAGAGCGTGAAGTTGGTGAGATGGGCCGCGTCGACGATGTCCGGCAGCTTGTTGGTCGGACCGGGCGCCTTGAGCACCCGCGCCGACATGTAGCCGGTCAACAGGAGCGCGATCGGGTTCAGCATGAGGCAAACGACGAGTTCGTTGACGCCGACATAGACCCGCAGCAGCGCCGGGATCGCGGCCCAGAGCGCCCCGCCCAGCATCGCGGCCAGGATGCAGAGCGGCACCTCGATGGGACCGGGCAAATCCAGCGTGTAGCCGGCGATGCCGGCCGCCAGGGCACCCATCAGCATCTGGCCTTCGACGCCGATGTTCCAGATGCCGGACCGGAATGCCACTGCCACCGCCAGGCCCGTGAAGAGCAGCGGCGTCATCATCTGCAGCGTAACCGCGATGTTCGGCCAGCCGCTGAGGCTGCCGCGCAGGAGCACCGCATAGACCTCGACCGGGTTGCGCCCGAGCAGCGCCATCAGGAGGCCGCCCAGCGCGAAGGAGATGACGACGGCGAGAAGCGGTCCCGCAATGGCGCGCAGCAGGCGCCGAGGCAGCTGCGGGATCGTCGGCGCGGCGGCCCGTTCGCTCAAGGCCTGTCCTCCCCGGTCTCGGCCGGCGCATCGAACCCGCCCATCAGCTGCCCGATGCGGCCCACATCCGCCGCGGCGGCCGAAAAATCGCCGACGATCCGGCCGCGGTAGATGACGAGGATGCGGTCGCACAGCGAGAGGAGTTCGTCGAGGTCGGCCGAGATCACGAAGACGGCGCGCCCCTCGTCGCGCATCGCCACGAGCATGCGATGAATCGCCTCGATCGCTCCTATGTCGACGCCCTGCGACGGCTGCTCGGCGATGATCAGCCGCGCCGCGCGGGTCAGCTCGCGCGCGAGCTGCACCTTCTGCTGGTTGCCGCCCGACAGCGCCCCGGCGGGGGTCTCCTCGTTGGCGCCGCGCACATCGAACTGGCGGATCAGCTCGCGGCATCGCCGCCGCGCCGCCACGGCGGAGAGGAACGGCCCCCGGCGATAGGCGCCGAGATGCCCGAGGGCCATGTTCTCCCAGACGACGCTCTGCAACGACAGGCCGACATGGGCCCGGTCGGCCGGCACATAGGCGAGCCCCGCCTCGCGCGAGGATCGCGGATCGCCGCCCGCCGGCGATGTCCCGCAGATGGCGATCTGCCCGGCGCTGGCGCGGCGGATGCCGGCGATGCTCTCGACGAGTTCGTCCTGCCCGTTGCCCTGCACGCCGGCGAGCCCCACGATCTCGCCGGGTCGGATCGCGAGCGAAAGATCGTCGACCGCCACGCTGCCACGGTCGCCGAGCACGCTGAGGTTGCGGATATCGAGCGCCGCCTCGGCGGCCGGCCGGGCCGGCGTCTTGGCGACGCGCAGAAGGACGCTGCGGCCGACCATCTGGCTGGCGATCGTGTCGGCCGTGAGGGACCGGTTGTCCTGCGTCGCCACGATGCGTCCCTGCCGCATCACCGAGACGCGGTCCGAGGCGTCGAGCACCTCGCGCAGCTTGTGGGTGATGAAGATGACCGAACGGCCGCTGGCGGCCAGCGACCGCATCGTGCCGAACAATTCGCGCGTCTCCTGCGGCGTCAGCACGGCCGTCGGCTCATCGAGAATGAGGACTTCGGCCTGGCGGTACAGGGCCTTGAGGATCTCCACGCGCTGCCGCAACCCGACGGGCAGGCTGCCGACGATGGCGTTCGGGTCGAGATCGAGCCCGAAGCGCCGGCTGAGCTCCGCCGTCTGCCGTTCGGCGGCGCGACGATCGAGCCGCGCGAAGGACAGCACCGGCTCCGCGCCGAGGATGATATTCTCGGCGACCGTGAACGATGGGGCCAGCTTGAAGTGCTGGTGCACCATGCCAATCCCGGCCGCGATCGCCTCGGCCGGCCCGGCGAAGGCGACGGACTCGCCGCGCAGCGTCACCTCACCGGCCGTGCGCGACAGCAGGCCGTAGAGGATGTTCATGAGCGTCGACTTGCCGGCGCCGTTCTCGCCCACGAGCGCGTGAACCTCGCCCGGCCGAATGTCGAGGGAGGCGTCGTGGATGGCGACGAACTCCCCGAAGCGCTTGACGATGCCGCGCAGGGTCACGAGATCGGTGCCGGTCATGCGGTTCCGCTCCGGCCCGAGCTTCGGAGCCGACCCGCCGCGCCGGCCCACGGAAGGCTCCTTCTCCCTGCTTGCCGGGAGAAGGAGACAGCGAGGGGGGCGGCGGTCACTTCTTGCCGGCGATCGAGGGCGGGGTCGCCATCGGCGGCGTTCCCATCTCCTTCTGGCCGGGCTTCAGATCGAAGTAATTTGGTACCACGATCGCGCCGGAGATGACCTTGGCCTTGAGATCGTCGACATAGCTGAGGACGTCGTCGGGGATCAGCCCCTTGTTGTATTCGTCCATGGCGAAGCCGGCGCCGCCCTCCTTGAGCCCGTAATAGAGCACGCTGCCGCCCTTGAAGGTCCCGTCGACCACCGACTTGATCATGTCGTAGGACTGGGTGTCGACGCGCTTGACCATGGAGGTCAGGACGAAGCCAGGCGCCAGGTAGTTCTGGTCGGAATCGACGCCGATCGCGAAGGTCTTGGTGCTCTTGGCCGCGTCGATCACCCCGGCGCTGGTGGCGCCCGCCACGGCGAAATTGATGTCGGACTTCTGGTTGACCAGCGCCAGCGTATATTCCTTGCCGGCCGCCGGATCGGTGAAGGTGCCCGAATAGGTTTCTAGGACATTGACCTTGGGGTCGGCCATTTTGGCCCCGTAATAATAGCCAATGTAGAAGCGGTGGATGATCGGGATGTCCTTGCCGCCGACGAAGCCGATGGTGCCGGTCTTGGTCATCTTGGCCGCGATGGCACCAACCAGGAACGAGCCTTCCCAGTCTTTGGTGACGCTGCTCTCGACGTTGGGGGCGATCGGGTCAGGTCCGACGTCCACGAGCCCGAACTTCTGGTTCGGGAAGGCCTTGGCGATGGTCTGCATCGGCTTGATCATGTCGAAGGAGGAGCCGATGATGATGTCGAAGCCCTGGCCGGCGGCGCGCGCCAAGGATGACTGGAACTCGGAGATCCCGCGCGGCTGAACGATCGAGACCTCGACGCCGAGTTCCGTCTCGGCCCGCTTCATCCCGACGTTCATCATGTCGTTGAACGAACGGTCGCCGAGCCCGGCTTCGTTGGTCACGAAGGCGACCCGGATCTTCGCCTCTGCGGCGGCGGTCCACCCTGCGGCGATGACGGCCGCCATGACGCCGGCTCTGATCCAAGACATGTTCATGTACTGGGCTCCGTTTGGTGTTTCGGGATCGTGCGTTCCGTTGGACGGCCGCCCGCCGGGGCGGACCTGCCCTGGATGGGGCCGCGCTGTCGGCGCATGCCATCGACCTGCAGGGCCGACCGAAGGGCCGCGATCCTGTGCCCGATCATGTGCCGCGTGATCTGCGGCATGCCGGCCAGATCGGCTGCGACCTCGTCGGCTGCGGTCCGCCGGGCGGTCGCATCGAGCCGGTCGCTTGACGAGGGCGCTGGCACGGGCCAGAACGGCACGCCAGGGGCCCCAAGGTAGAATTGGTCGAAGCCGTGCGGAGTGCCCGGGTTGACGTGCAGCTCGGTGACGTTTCCGGCCTGCGACAGGCGCGTCGCATAGGCGATGTTCTCGTCGCGCAGGGGATCGAGCGCGCAGGCTTCGATATAGGTCGGAGGCAATCCGGAGAGATCCGTGGCCCGGGCCGGGGCGGCGTAAGGCGAAACATCCGAAGGTTGCTCGCCAAGGTAATGCCGCCACATCGCCTCGGCGGTCCGCCGGGCGAACACGGGCGTGTCGGTGAAGCCGAGCATGGATGGCGTGTCCAGGCGATCGTCGAGCACCGGATAGACGAGCAGCTGGAAGCAAAGCTTCGGGGCGCCGCGATCGCGAGCCATGAGGGCGACCGCCGCCGCCAGCGCCCCACCCGCGCTCGACCCACCGACCGCCACGCGATCGGCATCGATACCAAGCTCGGCGTGGTTGCGGACCACCCAGTCCACCGCCGCGAAGCAGTCTTCGAGGCCCGCCGGAAAGGGATGTTCGGGAGCCAGCCGGTAGTCGACCGAGATCACCGTGCATTCGGCCCCGAGCGCATACCGGACGCATCCGGGCTCTTCCAGCTCAGGAAATCCAAGCAGGAACGCACCGCCGTGACAATACACCAGTGCCGGCGCAACCCCGATCGACCTCGGCCGATAGATCCTCAGCCGCAGGCCGCCGTCCGTAGCTCGATCGACGATGTCCACGGACCGGGGGATCGGCTGGGATTTAGCCGCGTCCCATGCCAGTCGGACCTGCTGCCGCAAGAACTCCACATCCTCCAGACAGCCCGCCGGATAGTCGGCAAAGCCGCCGAGTTCGTCGTCGAGCTTATCGGGAGGTGCAGGCATCTTGCGGTTCATCCTCCATCGACCTGCTTTTGACGCATGCGGCGGGCATCGAGGCCTACTTGCCGGCGATCGAGGGCGGGGTGGCCATCGGCGGCGTGCCCATCTCCTTCTGGCCGGGCTTGAGGTCGAAGTAGTTCGGCACCACGATCGCACCGGAGATGACCTTGGCCTTGAGGTCGTCGACGTAGCTGAGGACGTCGTCGCGGATCAGCCCCTTGTTGTATTCGTCCATGGCGAAGCCGACGCCGCCCTCCTTGAGCCCGTAATAGAGCACGCTGCCGCCCTTGAAGGACCCGTCGACCACCGACTTGATCATGTCGTAGGATTGGGTATCGACGCGCTTGACCATGGAGGTCAGGACGAAGCCGGGGGCCAGATAGTTCTGGTCGGAGTCGACGCCGATCGCGAAGGTCTTGGTGCTCTTGGCCGCGTCGATGACCCCGGCGCTGGTGGCGCCCGCCACGGCGAAGTTGATGTCGGACTTCTGGTTGACCAGCGCCAGCGTATATTCCTTGCCGGCCGCCGGATCGGTGAAGGTGCCCGAATAGGTCTCGAGGACATTGACCTTGGGGTCGGCCATCTTGGCCCCGTAATAATAGCCGATGTAGAAGCGATGGATGATCGGGATGTCCTTGCCGCCGACGAAGCCGATGGTGCCGGTCTTGGTCGTCTTGGCCGCGATGGCGCCGACCAGGAACGAGCCCTCCCAGTCTTTGGTGACGCTGCTCACGACATTGGGTGCGATGGGATCGGGGCCGACGTCGACGAGGCCGAACTTCTGGTTCGGGAAGGCCTTGGCGACCGTCTGCATCGGCTTGATCATGTCGAAGGAGGAACCGATGATGATGTCGAAGCCCTGGCCCGCCGCCCGCGCCAAGGACGACTGGAACTCGGAGATCGAGCGCGGCTGGATCACCACGTAGTCGATGCCGAGGTCGGTCTGCGCCTTCTTCATCCCCTCGTTCATCATGTCGTTGAACGAGCGATCGCCGAGCCCGGATTCGGACGTGACCATCGCGACGCGGATCTTGGCTTCCGCCGCCGGCGCAACCAGAAGGCCGCCCGCGAGGACCGCCGCGGCGCCGAGCGCCGTCAAGAACTTCTGCATCTCCCGCTCTCCCCTGCTTCACGTCTCCCGATGACCGGTGGAGCTCTTCCGGCTCCGCTTCAGAACGACGGTCGCGCGCCGCGCGCCGCCGCCATGAACGATGTGACCTTGCCGGGATCGAAACGCCCGAAGACCGTGCCCGTCCCCTTGAGCGATGAACTGACGATGGTGCCGTCAGCCACGCCGTTGAGGTCGCCGATATTGTCGGCCGTGACGCCGCCGCCCACCATGATCGGCACGCTGCCGACGACCCGGCGCGCGGTGGCGATCAGCTCGTGCGTTTGCGGATAGGTCTTGCCCGTGAGGACGAGCCCGTCGGCGGCGCCGAGCCGGACCGCGGCATCGAGGTCGTCCTCCAGGGTGCCGGCCACCAGCGGATTACCGGTGCGGTCATGCACGTCGGCGAAGATCGCGACCGCGTCGGCCCGCCAGGACGTCCGCGCTCGGATGGCCGCGAAGGCCTGGGAGCTCTCGATCCCGAACGGGGTGAGCATGGCGCCGACATAGATCTTGATGCGGACGAAATCCGCCCCGGACGCGGAGGCCACCGCCATCATCGCCTCGGCGTCGTTCTCCAGCATGTTGAGGCCGACGGGCTTGCCGTACCGTCGCCGGATCTCCGCCGTCACCCGCGTCATCCACGCCGCCTGCACGGTCGTGACATGCGTATCCACCGGGACGTCGCCGAGGTTCTGGATCATCAGCGCGTCGATGCCGTTAGACGCCAGGATCTCGGCTTCCGCCAGGGCGGAGCCGAGCACGTCGTCGATCCGCGCGTCCCGGTAGCGGCTGCCGCCGGGCAGCGCAGCAAGCTGCACCATCCCGACCACGGGCTTCTTTCCGGCCTGGAGAAGCGACAGCAGCTCGCTCATCAGACGGTCACCACCGGTTCCGCTTTCGCCTGCGCCGAATGGAAGATCTGCCGGAAATTGACCTCCTGCCGCTTGCGGTTGTCGAAGCCCAGGAAGGTGACATTCTGCCGGTCGGCGATGTGGCAGGACAGATATTCGAACGGCAGCTTGTAGACGAAGGGGGTCAGGGCCTCCGGCAGATCGGGCATGCCGAAATAGATGTCGGAGGCGGCTTTCGCCTCGGCGTCGCCCGCCCGCCCGATGATGATGACGCGCGATCCCATCTCCCGCGCCGCGCTGGCCTGCTCCAGAGCGCGGTCGCGGGCGGCGCCGGGGGGCGCCAGGACGATGGTGTCCGTTTTTTCGTCGGTGAAGAAATATTGCTCGTGCGCCCATTCCTCGAGCTCGGACGTGTGGCAGGGGCGGGTCAGCGCCTCGAACCATTTGGCCATGCCGAAATAGGCGGTGGCGTAGTTGGGGCCGCCGCCGAGGATCACGGTCTTGCGGTCGGGCGTGAAGCTGCCGGCGATCTGCGGCGCAAGCGCGCTCACCGTCTCGTCGGCGCTCGCCATGGCGGCGGGGAGCGTGTTCAACTCGGCAAGGAGCGTCGCCACACGGGCTTGATCGAGATGACCGATCCGCTCGCCGAACGCGATGGCCGCGATGAACAGACCCAGCATGCTGGCCGTGTAGGTGACGGTCCCGGGCGTCACGACGCGGGTGCCGTCGGGCTGCTCCTTGATGTTGTCCGGCGCGTTGACCTTGATCAGCGTTTCGGCGGTGTGGGCCAGCTTGTTGTCCGGGCTGACCGTGACGCCGAATGTCCAGGCGCCGCGCTCGCGCGCCAGCCGCACGCCCTCGATGGTGCGCGACACCGTTCCGGAATTGGAGATGCCGAACACGAAGCTGTCGGGCGGCAGGTCCGCGACGAGATAGCGGGAAAATTCTAGCGCTTCGACGGGCTCGATGAAGCGGCCGGTCGCCTTCATCATGTAGGAGCGGGCCGCCAGCGCGGCCGAATAGCTGTCGCCGCAGCCGATCATGAAGCCGTGACGCAGCGTGCCCGGTTCGCGCGTGGCGAGGACATCGCGCATGAAGGCCAGCATGGGGGCGACGTTGTCTCGCACGAAGGCCGGCTGCAGCGCGATTTCCTTCAGCATCACCGCTTTTTCATTCTGCACCTTGGCGTCTCCTCGTTATCGGGCCGCGACCGTCCGGCCGCCTGCCGCGAGTCAAAATGGTTGCCTGTCGATCGAGGCGCGAAGCTCTTGGAGCCGCTGGCGCGCTATTTCCGGCCGGCTGCCGAGGAGGCCCGTCACGCCGAGGGCCTCGACACAGAACGAGGCCGAGACGGCGCCCTGGAGCAGGGCCTCGATCGGGTCGCGCGTGCGCACGTAGCCAACGAGCGTGCCGCCGCAGAACGTGTCGCCCGCCCCCGTCGCATCCTCGGCCCTGACCGGCACGGCGGGCAGGACGGTGAGGTCGCGGCTGCCTACCGAATGCGCCACGCATCCCTCCGCTCCGCATTTCAGCACGATCAGCGGTGTGTCCGGCGACAGATCCCGGAATCGGCGCACCGTGTCGGCCGGTGTCGTGTCGGGAAAGATCACCCGTCCGTCCTGCCGGCTCGGGAGGAACAGGTCGACGCTGGCCATCAGCGCAGCCACGGCGGCTTGATCGACTGCGGCCAGGCGGCGGTCGTCGAGATCGATGGAAATGGTGGTCGTGCCGGCCTGCCGGAGGGCGGCGACGAGTTCGACATGCCGGTCCCACGGCAGCGGGGCCAGATGAGCCGCCTGCGTAGCCGCCGGCACGTCGGTTCCGCGCGGGCTGAAGTCGTCCCAGTTGCGGGTCGTGCTGCGGAACACGAATTGCCGGCTGCCGTCCTCCTCGTAGAGCCCCCAGTCGCGCAGCGAGCGCTCGATCCGCGGACAATGAGTCAGGTCGATCCGCGCCTCGAGGGCTTCCGTGGGATAATCCGGCCCGAAGGGCGCGACGACCACGGGGCGCTCCCCCCACACAGCCATGCCGAGGGCCGAATAGACGGCGTTGCCGCCCGGGACGGCCCATCGGGTCGAGCCGTCGACGAAGACCAGATCGTCGATGGACAGGTTGCCGAGCGCGCAGAATGCGATCGTCATATCCGCACCCCCGCCCGGAAGAGCGTCAGGTCGATGATCGCGCTGTTATGGGAGTTGAGCGCGTGGAGGATCGGCTCCCCGTCCTCGCCGAAGTGGGTTTCCCGCATGAACAGCAGCGGCGCGCCGGGCTTCACGGCGAGGGAGCGGGCCTGCTCCGCCGTGGCGCCGATCGCGGTCACCGACATCTCGCTGCGCAGGAGCCTGATCTTCAGCGTCTCCGCCAGGAAGGCGTAGAGTGAGCCGCCGTCGAATGCCTTCAGCGCGGAGAGCGGAGTGCGGTCGCCAGACGGCAGATATTCATGCGCGAGACCTAGCGGCCGATCGCCGATGAGGCGCACGCGCCTGATGCGGACGACCGGCACCCCAGACGGCAGGCGCAGCGCCGCGGCGACCGCCGCCGGAGGCTCGACCTCATCGACGAACAGCGACCGCACGCCCGGTTCTCCTCCGGCGGCGCGAATCGCCGAGGTCAGCGAGGACATGGAATCGAGCGGGTTGTGCAATGCGGGCGGCGGGGCGGCCACGAAGGTGCCGACGCCGTGGCGGATGTCGAGCAGGCCCTCCTGGGAGAGCCCCCGGATCGCTTCCCGAAGCGTGGGGCGGCTGATCCGCAGCTCCTTCGCGAGCGCCGCCTCGCTCGGGAGACGTGCTCCCGCGACAAGGCCGCTCGCCTCGATCTGCGCCCGCAGGGCGTCGCCCACGCGCGTGACGAGATCTTCGCGGGGCGACCCGCCGGCCCACAGCCGCGCCGAAAGCTCGGAGAGCCGCAGGTCACTCACGAGACGGCCTGCCTATGCATGAAGCGGCAGCGGGCCACCTCACCCACGCCGGACGGGCCACACGGGTGTCGCGATCGGACCGGCCGAACGTCACGAGGCTGTCGACGCTATGCGCGACGTCCGCGACGGTCCTCGGGTTGGTCGACGCACGCTTCACGTCTGTTTCCTCGACCCTGTAAGACATCTGACGACAGATGACCACGGAGTGGGCGCCTTGACAAGTATTCCTCGGAGCCTTCCGCAGGCTCGGCCATGCCGGAGGCGCTGGCGTTCTCAAGCCTCTTCGTACACCCGTCCGGCGCCATCCGGCGCTCGACGCCGTCGGCCGCCCTGTTTGAAGGCGGGCCGCTCAGAGCGACAATATCTCTTTGCACAAAGGGGTAGGTCCACGGCATGAAGTCGAGCGTCGCGGAGAGGCGCGGGCCTTACGTCAATCCGCCGTGCGAGCGAGCGCCGCCTCCACCTCCGCTCGTGTTGGCAGGGCGGATTGGGCCCCGAGCCCCTCCGTGGAGAGGGCCGCGGCCCGGTTGGCGAAACGCAGCGCGGCCGGCCAGTCGAGGCCTTGGGCGAGCCTTGCATGAAGACAGGCCGCCGCGAAGCAGTCGCCGGCACCGGTGGTGTCGAGGGCGGAGGCTTCGAAGCCCGATGCCTCGACGGGCCGCCCGCCCACCTCGACCCGCGCGCCCACCTTCCCGAGAGTCGTGACGAGCGCCGGCACCGTCGCGGCGAGTGCCGCGCCGAGCCGATCGTCGAGCACGCTGCGCGACTCGGCATTGCAGAAAACCAAGCCGAAGCCGGCGATCGCGGCGGCGAGATCGTCGGCGCCGGGTGGGCAGTCGGCGCGCTCGACGTCGAGCGAGGTCGTGGCGCCGACGGCTCGGGCGGCGTCCACGACGCGGCGGCATAGGGCAGGGTCGCCGACCGAGGTGAGGTGGAGATGGGTGACGCCCGCGCAGGCGGCATCGGTGATGTCGGCGGCCATCGGCCGGTAGGCGGGGGTCATCAGCTTGACCAGCGACTTCTCGCCATCGGGCGTCAGCAGGCCAACGCAGCTGAAGGTCCGCACGCCTGCCAGGCGCACCACGAAGGTCGTGTCGACGCCGGCCCGCGCCAGCCCATCCAGGACGAAGGCGGCCTCCTCGTCGTCGCCCACGCGGCCGAGCACGCGCACCGGAACGCCGAGCCGGGCCAGCGCCACGGCGACGTTGCCCGCCATGCCGCCGGCCACGCGCTGCAGCAGCTCGCCGTTGACCTTGCCGTCACGCGTCGGCAGCCGTTCGACCGCGATCAGGATGTCGACGTCGAGGTCGCCGAGACACAGGAAGCGCGGGAGGTCGGTCACGGGCCGAGCGGCTCGCGGGGAAGGACGGTCCAGCGCCCGGGGCGCAGATCGTGCCTCCGGCCATCGAGGCTGAGGCGGCAGCCGCCGGACCTGAGAGCTTCGACGGCCTCCCAGTCCGTCTCGACCGAGAGGGCGCCGGAGGCGTCGACCGAAAGATCGAGCGTCGATTGATCTCGCCTGCGCCACCACTCAGCGTAGTCGGCCACGGTCATCTTGGGCAGGCCGAGCCGGTCCACGGCGGCGAAGAGCGGCGGGAGCACGCCATGCGCCATTAGGCCGAGCACCTCCGGGTGGCCGTAAAGATGCGCGGGACGACGCAGTTCGGCCTGCCGCTCGAGGGCTGAAAGGTAATGATCGAGGACCGTCCGCGCGCTTGGCCGCCCGAGGCCCGCATCCTCCTGGAAGATCGTCAGCCGCTCGGGCGAGAACGGGTGAACGGGTATCTGCAGGACGCCCGCCGGTGTGAAGAAAGGCAGCGAGTCGATGTCGAGCCCGAAATCGGACGAATACAGGATCCCGACCTCGGCCATCGCCCTGTCCAGGGCGGGGTTCCAAAGCCCGCGGGGCGCGACATAGCCCGTGGTCCGCACACCGAGACGTTCGGCGATCCAGTCCGCCCCGGCTTGGAGGTTGGTCCGGTTTTCATCGATGCCATCGAAAAGGTCGTGGACGTCGGCGTGGTTGGCGATCTCGTGTCCTTCCAGCCAGTCCCGCGCCAACTCGCCCGGGTGAGCCCGGCAGAGCGAAGCGTTGAAGTAGAACGAGCCCCGGATACCGTGCGCCTGCGCGACCTCCGCCAGGACTCGGCAGCGGTCGCCGAACAGCCCATCGACGTCGACGCGGAACAGGAACACGGACGCAGCGGCGCCGGGAAAGCGCGACGGACGGACATAAGGGAGGCCGAGCCGGGCGAAGGCGTCCACGAGCATGAACGTCATCGCGTCGGCGACATCGGCCTTGTCGATGCTCGCCACCCGCTCGGTGATGGCGAAGCCATCGGAAAAGGTCCGCAGCCCGTCGCCTGCCGCCGCGAGGTGGTCCGCCAAAGGAAGGCCTGTGAACACGACCCATCCGCGGCCATGCGACCGGGTCAACACGGCCGCGCGCACGTCGGCGAGGCGGCCACCCTTGGTCTTGCGGTTCTCGTGGAGGCGGATCTCGCCCTCGCCCCCGCCCTCGAACAGCCGGGCGAGACAAGGCAGGCTCGCCTCGCGCTCGCGACCCGGGGTGCGGAACCGCGTGACCGTTGCCGCGATGCTCGGACCGAGCAGCGTGTCGTGACCCGACGCGCCCGTGACGACCGCGACCCCGCCGCTCTCGACGAACCGCGCGCACCAGGGCGGCAGGCGTCCGTCGAAGACGATGATCGCTCGGCCCGGGCCGTCCGCCAGCTCCCAGGGCAGCTTCTCCTGGCGGAATATGCGGCGCCAGCCGTCGGCCGCGTCGCCCTCGGCATGAAGGCCGATCCTGAACGCGTGCCCCTTCATCGGGCTTCCGTCCGGCGCAGGCCGGTCACGTAGCCGATGAGCGTCGGCCCGTCGAGCGCCGCGACGGGCTCGTCCGCGACCTTGCGGCCGAGCCGCAGCACCACCACGCGGTCGCAGATTTCGAGAACCTGCTCCATATTGTGGCTGATCAGCACCACGGCGATGCCCTGGTCCTTGAGCCGCGCGATGAGGTCCAGGACGCTGCGTGTCTGGCGAACACCGAGCGCCGCCGTCGGTTCGTCGAGGAACACGATTCTGCGGCTCCAGCCGACCGCCCGGCCGATGGCCACGCACTGCCGCTGGCCGCCGGACAGGTCCCGGATGCGCTGCCTGACCGAAACGGTGCCCCCCATGCCGACCTGCTCGAGGATGCGACGCGCGCCCGCCCGCATCGCCCGCTTGTCGAGCCACCCCATGCGTCCGAGCAGCGGCAGGCGCGAACGGATTTCCCGATTGAGGTAGAGATTCTGGACGACGTCGCCATGCATCACCAGCGACAGATCCTGATGGACGACCTCGATGCCGAGGTCCGCCGCGCGCTTGGGGCCGCCGTGGCCCATTACCGCGCCGTCGACGGTAATCTCGCCCTCGTCGGGCGCGTAGACGCCGGCGATGCAGCGCACGAGCGTCGATTTCCCCGCACCATTGTCCCCCACGAGGCCGATGACCTCGCCGGGCCAGACGGCGATGTCGATCCCTTCCAGGGCGCGCAAGCCGCCGAAGACCTTGCCGAGCCGCGACACCCGCAGCAGCGGCTCCGCCGTCCGGGGAGGAGGCGCGGCGGCGTTCATTCGGGCGGCTGCCGCTGGCTGACGGCTACGGCAACCACGATGATGATGCCCTGTACGACGATCTGCTGCTGCACGCTCGCGCCCATCAGCACGAGGCCGTTGACGATCACCGCCATCAGGATGGCGCCGAGCAGCGCTCCCGGGATGCTGCCTGAGCCGCCGAACAGGCTGGTGCCGCCGATGACGACGCCCGCCAGCACGGTCAGAAGGTCACTGGAGCCTAGGGTGTAGACGGCGCCTTGGACCTCGCCTGCATAGATCATCCCGGCGAGCGCGGCCGTGCAGGAGGAGATGACCATGACCGCGACCCGGACCCGCCGGGTGTTGATGCCAAGCGCCCGCGCGCTGGCCCGGTTGCTGCCGGTCGCCATGACCCGCCAGCCGAAGGCGAGGTTGCGGAAGGCGAGCTGGGCGGCGGCGAAACCGAGCACCAGCCATACGATCGCGTCCGACAGCGGGCCGATCGTGCCGGAACCGAACAGCGTCGCGTAGGTCTGGTCGAGGATCGGCACGTCGCGGAGTTGCGTCGACATCTGCGCGATGCCGCTGAAGAGCTGCATCGTGCCGAGCGTAATGAGGAAGGAGGGCACGCGCAGCCCGACGATGAGCAGGCCGTTCAGCAGCCCCGCGCCAAGCCCCGTCAGCAACCCGAAGGCGATGCCCGCGGGCAGGCCGAAGTGCCGAAGGCCGAGCGCGGTGAAGAGTGCCGACATCGCCACGACTGAGCCGATCGACAGGTCGATCTCGCCCGCGGTGAGCACGAAGACTGCGCCGAACGCCATGAGGGCGATCGGCGTCACCTGCGACACGATCGAGGTCGCGTTCTGCGCCGTGAGAAAGCCCTTGTCGCCGATCGTCACGGCGAAGAAGCCGAAGACGAGGACGAAGCCAAGATAGACGGTGAGGTCCGTCCAGCGGAACGAAGAGCGTTCGACAACCCCTCCGGCGCGCCCGGGTCCGGAGGCCTCCGCGGCGCCCGCCGGCTGTTCGACGGTCACCACGCCGCGCGGGCGGGACCGCGTTCCAAGCGGGAGCACGATGCTATTTGCCGAGGGCCTGGAGGACCTCCGGCGAAGGCTTCGCATGGTAATCCTGCGAATAGGCCTCGAGCAGCGTGTCCTTCGTGACCGGGATCGCCGGCACCTGGATGTAGGCGGGTACGGTCTTGCCGATCAGGGAATAGCCGATCTCGGCGGCGAGCGACTTGCCGATCGAATAGGGATCGTCGATGACGAGCGCCTTGGCGGCGCCGCCCTGGGCGAGCGACACCGCGACCGTGTCGGAGAGGTCCATGGTGGCAACGGCGATGTCGGTGCGGTGGGCGCTGCGCAGCGCCTGAAGCACGCCGGCGGCCGGCTCGGCCCACGGCACGTAGATGCCTTTCAGGCCGGGATGCTGCAACAGCATCGCGCTGGCGATCTGGAAGGCGCGCTGTGGATCGGAGAAGCCCTGCGTCGCCGTGATCTTGATCTTCGGAAACTCCTTCTCGATCGTCGTCCGGAAGGCTGCGTCGCGCTGGTTCACCACATAGGCGTTGGCGTCGAAGTAGATGAAGCCGATCTCCCCCTCTCCGCCGATCGCCTTGGCGAGCCCCTGGGCGGTCTTCTGCCCCATGGCGAACAGGTCGTCGCCGACGAGGCCGACATAGTCCTGACCCTGGCGGAAACCGGACGGCATGTTGCTGATGAGCGCGAGCTTCACACCGGCATCGGCGGCCTTTTGCAGGGCGGGGCGAAGCTCGTCCGGGTTGACCGGCCAGACCACGATGCCGGAGGGTTTCTTGGCGAGGATCGTCTGCACGGCGTGCGCCTGGTCGGAGGCGCTGTAGTTCGAGTTGCTGAGGCCGGCGATGGTGATGCCGAGCGTCTTGAACTCGTCCTCGGCACCGGCCGTGACGGCATTGGCCCAGTCGGAGCTGGTCTGGAACAGAAGTGCCGCCGAATAATGGCCCGTGCGGAGCTTGTCGATGTCCTCCTTCGTGAAATCGAGGACGCTCGCGGGCTGGCCCGTGGCGCCGTTCGGGCCGACGGTCTTCGTCACCTCGCCTTTGAGCGCAAACTCGCCGCCGACCATCTGGTCGGCCGCGTGACCAAGCCCTGCGCTGGTCCCGAGGAGGATCCCCGCAAGGGCGAGGCTGCGGCCGGTGCTCCGGAGACGGGACAATGGGCTCGAACGGCTGGCGGTCATGACATCCTCGCGGTTCTGGACGGCTCGTCCGGCAGGCCCGTCGTTTCGGCGAAATGCATCCTGCGTGCCAGCGGGGCGCGGCGTCGACGGGAGGACACTAGCATCGGTCATTTCCCTTGGCTAATCGATTTGCCGGGGGTTTGGGGCGGCGCGACGGGCACGGCCGCATCGACGAGTCCGTCGACGCTGCCAAAGGCCACGGCCTGCGCCCGCGCCGGCGGCGCGCAGGATCCGCGGACGATCAGTTCAGACGCCAGGACGACGCGCTCGGTGCCCGGATCCCTGCGTCCCTGCATGCGGGCATGCAGCAGCCGAACGGCATGATTGGCCAGGGCTCCGATCGGCTGGCGCTGCGTGGTGAGGCGCGGCGTGAATACGTCCGCCCAGGGAAAATCGTCGATGCCGGCGAGCGATACGTCCTCGGGGCAGGAGAGGCCAAGGTCGGCAAGCGCCTGCATGGCGCCGATCAGCATCTGGTTGTTCGATACGAACAATGCGCTCGGCCGATCCGGACCGACCAGCAGGGCATGGCAGAGGTCGCGCGCCCGGTCCTGGCGGAAGTCGGCGTAGACGATTCGGCTCGCATCGGGGTCGAGCCCAACCCCGGCGAGCGCGTCGCGGAAGCCGGCCAGGCGGTCGGTCGTGTTGGCGAGGTGCCGCGACCCCGCCAGGATCGCGACCCGCCGGTGGCCGAGCGACAGGATGTGCCGGGTGAGCTCGAAGGCGGCGCGGTGGTTGTCGATGGAGACGGTGTCGAACGGCGCCTGCGGGATGACCCGGTCGACCATCACGAGCGGCTTCGGAAATGTCGAGAGCGGCGGCTCGAAATACATTTCCGCGGGCCCGGTCGGGGCCAGGATGACGCCGTCCACGCGATGGGCCGCGAGCAGTTGCAGGGCTGCCCGCTCCTTGGCGGGGTCATGGTCGGCCTCGCACAGCAGCATGCTATAGCCGAGCGCCTGGGCCATGCCGCCGATCAGGCGAACCAGCTCGGCGAAGAACGGATTGGTGATGTCGGCGACGACGACGCCGACGAGCCGCGTCGCCTGGATGCGCAGGCTCCGCGCTACGCCCGAGGGCGCATAGCCGAGCTGCGCGACCGCCTCGACGACGCGGGCCTTCAACGGCGCGCTGACGAAATTCGTCCCGTTGACGACGGCCGAGACAGTCGCCGTCGACACACGCGCCAAGCGTGCCACGTCCTTGATCGTTGCGGCGGGCAAGAGGTGTTCCGTTGAGCGCACCAGCCCGATCCGGGCCGAAGCCGCGTCCCCGAGACTTACGCCCAGCCCGCGCCGTCTGGCAACCGTCGCGCGCCGCGGCACGCCGGCGGCCTACTGACAGTCGCCCTTGTACTCGTATTTCGCCGCCATCGCGTCGTCGCCGCTCTTGATGGTGGCGATCTCGGTCAGGGTGGTCTTGGGCAGGCTCTGTCCCTTGATCAGCTTATCGGCCGCCTCGATCGCGACTTCACCCTCCTGCTTGGGGTTCTGGGCGATCAGGGCGGCGATGCCGCCGTTCCTCAAGGCGTTCACCTCGGCAGTGGCCGCGTCATAGGCGACGAGCTTGACCTTGCCGAGCGCGCCGGCCTGGCGCAACCCGGTCAGCGCGCCGATCGCTCCCTGGTCGTTGGTGGAGAAGACGCCGCCCAGGTCGGGATGGGCCGACAGCGAGGAGGTCACGATTTCGGCCGCCTTCTGCGGATCGTCGCTCTGGTACTGCGGGCCGAGATAGATCAGGCCAGGATATTTCTTGAGTTCCTCCTCGAAGCCCGTCGTGCGTGCGTCCTGGGCGGCCGAACCCGGCGGCTGGGTGATCACCAGCACCTTGCCCTTGCCGCCGAGCAGGCTCGCCATGGCATCGGCCGCGAGCCTGCCGCCCTGCTCGTTGTCGGTGACGATCTGCGTCTGCACGAAGGACGGGTCGCTCACCGTCTGATCGACGGTGACGATCCTGGTGCCGCGGCCGGCGAGCTGCTTCATCGGCGCGATCAGGGCCTTGGCGTCGGTGGGCACGATCACCGCGACGGCGGGCTTGGTGGCGCCCACCGCATTGACCACCGGGATCTGGCTGTCGGCCGCGAACTGATCGGGCGCCGATACGGTCAATGACAGCCCCAGGGCCTTGGCCTTGGCCTGTGCCCCGCACGCGAGCGCCTGGTAGAAGGGGCTTCCCTTCACCCCGAGGACGAGCGCCACCGTGTTGTCGGCGGCCAAGGCCGTGCTCGCGCAAGCCAGTGCGCCCGCCAGCGCGCCGGCCGCGAGACAGGTTGTGTTGATCGTCATGTCGTTATCCCTCCAGACTGGCTCAGCCGCGATCGCGGACGCGGCGCTTGAGCTGATCGATCCATACCGCGAAGATCAGGACGGCTCCGGTCGCCACCGTCTGCCAGAACGGTGGAATGCCGAGGATCACGAAGCCGTTCAGCAGGACGATGGGGATGAACACCCCGACCACGGTCCCGGCGATCGAGCCGATACCGCCGAACAGGCTAGTACCCCCCAGCACCACGGCCGAGATGGTGGAGAGGTTGTCCATGGCATGGCCGCCGATCGTCGTCGTGGCGAAGCGGGCCGTGGACATCATGGCGGCGAGCCCCGCGAGCGTGCCGGAGAGGATGTAGATGGCGATCAGCCGGCCGCGGACATCGATGCCGGCGCGCCGCGCGGCCTCCTGGTCCGAGCCGACCGCGAAGACGTGCACGCCGAAACGGGTCAGGTGCAGCACGACGGCGCCGAGTGCGGCGACGATGGCGGCGATCAGCACGAGAGCCGGGATGCCGGCGACGGCGCCCGCGCCGATGCTGTCGACGAGCGTCTCGGGCACGGCGCGCACGTCGGTGCCGTTGGTGAAAATCTGCGCAAAGCCGAGCGCCATGCCGAAGGTGCCGAGCGTGACGATCAGGGCAGGGATGCGGGCGACCGCCACGAGGACGCCGTTGACCGCGCCCCACAGGGCACCGCTTGCGAGCGCCACGAGGAGACCGAGGGCCACGACGCCCCAGCCGCCCGTCGTCGTCCCGTAGGTGCTGCCGGCCGCGCCCGACAGGTGCAGCATCACCTCGGCCGAGGCGATCGAGGCGAAGACCAGCACGGCACCCACCGACAGGTCGATGCCGGCCGCGACGATGACGAACGTCTGGCCGACCGACAGCACCAGAAGGATCGCCGCATTCACGGCGAGCATCGACAGGTTGTAGGTCGATCCGAACTGCGACGGTCGCAGCAGGCTGAAGACGGCCACCAGCGCCAGCAGCAGCAGAAAGATCCAGCCGCCGCCGAGCCAGCGCCCCCACCGTTCGCCCCGCGGGATGGCCTCGATCTCGGCATCGTGGAGCGGGGTGACGGTCACGGCACGGGCGCTTCCTGTTCGGCCGTGCCGCTCGTCATGGCGGCGACCAGGCGGTCGACGGTGGCGTCGGCGGCCGTCATCCGCGCCACCCGGCGGCCGAGGCGCAGCACCTCCACGCGATCCGCCACCGACAGCACCTGCGGCATGTTGTGGCTGATCAGCACGACCGCGATGCCCTGGTCGCGCACCTGACGGACGAGCTCGATCACGCGGCCGGTCTGCACCACGCCGAGCGCTGCGGTCGGCTCGTCCATGAAGATCACCCGGTCTGCCCACATGGCGGCGCGGGCGATGGCGACCGACTGACGCTGCCCGCCAGACAGCGAGGAGACCGGCACGCGGGCCGACCGCAGGCGCACGCCGAGCCGGGCGAACTGCTCGGTCGCGCGGCGCCGCATGCGCGGCCGGTCGACGAAGCCGAGGCGGCCGAGCAGGCCCGGCCGCATCTCCTCCCGGCCCAAGAACAGGTTCTCGAAAGGGGCGAGTTCGGCCGCGAGAGCGAGGTCCTGGTAGACGGTGGCGATGCCATGCCCCTGGGCGGCGCTGGGCGAGTCGAAGGCGACGGGCTGACCCTCCAGGAGAATCTCTCCCGTATCCGGCCGGTCGGCGCCCGACAGGATCTTGACCAGCGTCGACTTCCCGGCACCGTTGTCGCCGATCAAGGCGACGATCTCGCCGCGAAACACGGAGAAATCCGCTCCGTCGAGGGCCCGCACATGGCCGAACCGCCGCCTGATGCCGCGAGCTTCGAGGAGCGGCTTCGTCACGGCGCAGCCGCGGCCGACAGGCCGATATTGTTGCAGAAGGCGTTCAGCTCGCCGTAGCCCGCCGCCGTGAGGGCGGCCCAGTGCGCGAAGGCCGCCTCGGCATCGGGAAAGCGCCAGATCTCGACGATCTCGAAATCGTGCTGGCCGCGCACGTGGTAGCGACCGAGGCACGCGCCGCCCTGCGTCGCCGACGCGTCGGCCACGGCGGTCCAGGCCTTGCGTCTTTCCTGTCGGTCGACCTCGTCGAGGCCATACCAATGTGGCCGGGGCCGAGCGTAATGGATCCAGATGCAATCGCTCATGAGCGCCTCATGGTGCCGCGATCAGGTCGGCCAGCCGGCGGCGCCGTCCGACGAAATGTCGCGAGGTCGTGAATTTGAAGTCGGCCGCGTCCTCGTGACCGCGCATCGCCCGATCGACGGCGCCGAGGGAGGGGGCTTCCCAGATGCCGACGTGATGCCAGGAACTCGCCCAGTCCAGCCGATGCCGTCCGGCAATGCCGATCTCCAGCGCGACGTCACCGGCGAAGGCGACGTCGCATTCGGCGTCGTAGTCGCGCCGCGCCGGCGCGCTCGCCGCCGCCCAGGCGTCGTTCCACTCCCAGAGGGCCAGGAAACCCCAGTCGTGGCGCGCGGCCTCGCCGAGGCCACCGACGGTCGCGAATTCACGCGGGCCGAGCAGCCACTCGGTCGAAAACCGGCGCGACCAGCCGGCCTGCGCCAGCCGCACCGTCCCCGCGAGCGCGGCCGACAGGGTCGGAGCCTCGAAAGCGCCGGCGATATCGACCCCGTGGGCAAAGCCGGTGTCGAAAGCCGCGGGTTCCGCGCCCGCGGGATCGAACATGGCGCGCACCGAAAGCCGCCAGTCTTCCGCCTGAAGCTCGGCGAGCACTGCGGCGATGGCCCCGCGTTCCCGCGGACCGAAGGCCGCCTGGGGCACGGGCTGACGCTTGGCGAGGAACACGACCACGCAGCGGCCGGAGGCGTCCGACGCGGAGAAGACGTCCGTCGCCTCGGTGAGCAGCGTCATCGCGGGCCCCGCACCTTGGCCACGGCGGTCATGAGCTGCTCCACACGGCGCGGATCGACCGGGTTCCACCAGCGCCCGTCGCGCTTGAGCCACTGCCCGACGATGGCGCCGTCGGCGGTCGCGAACAGGGACGGTACCTGCTCGGCCGACAGGCCCGAGCCGACGATCACCGGCAGATGGGTGCCGGCCCGCACCTCGTCGACCTCGCGCGGCTCGGTCGGCGAGCCGGTGCGGGTGCCGGTGGCGATCAGCACGTCGGCGTCGAACCACTCGGCGTCGGTCGCCTGCTCGGTGATGCTGCGGTCCGCGGTGATCGCGTGAGCGCCGAACTTGACGTGGACGTCGGCGAAGATCGCCACCTCCTCGGCCCGGATGCGCGAGCGGTAGCGCATGGCCTCGGGCGCCGGGCCGTTGAGGAAGCCTTCGTTGGCCACATAGGCGTTGACCCACTGGTTGGCGCGCACCCAGCCGGCGCCGACCGCCTTGGCGACCCCGAGCGCGGGAACCACCCCGTTGGCGACGCAGGTGATGCCGATCGGCGTCGGCACGGCGGCGCGCACCGCCAGGCACGCGGCCGTCAGCGCCGCCACCGTCTCCGGCCCGATATGCTCGGGACGGGCGAAGGGCAGGTCGCTGGCGTTCTCGACGATGATACCGTCGACGCCGCCCTCGGAGAGGGTGCGAGCGTCGGCCACGGCGGCGGCATAGACCTCTTTGACGGCCTGCCCCGCGTAGCGTGGCGCGCCCGGCAGCGGCTGCAGATGGATGACGCCGATGATCGGCTTCTTGACGGGGAAGAGCGCCTCGAGGGCGTTCGGCTTGGGGGGAAGAACCTGCGGCTTGGCCATCGTAATGTCCTCGATATCGTTGGTGCGGGCGCGACGCCTCCGTCACGGCCTCGCCAGATCGATGCTGAAGCGGTAGCGGTCGGCCCGGTAGTGCATCACGGCATATTCGATCGGGCTGTCGTCCTCGGCCCGCGAGCGGCGACGGGCAACGAGCAGGGGGGCTCCAGGCGCGACGTCCAGACGGCGCGCCATATCGGCATCGGCCACCGCAGCCTCGATGAATTCCTGCGCGGCAACGATGCGGACGCCGTGATGCCTGAGCAGCCACGCATAGAGCGAGCCCCGGTCCAGGTCCTCCGGGCGGGGCGCCTGTCCGTCAAGCACGGCGGGCGCGATCCACGACACCGACATCCCCATCGGCTCGTCGTCGGCGAGCAGCAAGCGCTGGATGTGGAAAGCACGATCGCCGCGCGCGATGCCCAGCGCCGCCGCCGCATCCGCCGGGGTATCGCCGAATGCCGCGCTGAAGGTCGCGTAGGAGGCGCGCAGGCCACGCCGACGCATGTCCTCCGAAAAGCTCGCCAGCTGATTGACCGGCTGTTCCACCCGAGGCTTGAGCACGATCGAGCCGCGCCCTGATTGCCGGGTGATCAGCCCCTCCTGCCGCAACTTGTCGAGCGAGGCCCGCGCCGTGGTGCGGCTCACCTTGAAGGCGGCGTTGATCTCGGCTTCCGACGGCAGTGCGTCCCCCGGCTTGAAGTCGCCAGCCGCGATCGAGGCGCGCAACCGCTCGGCGATCTGGAACCAGAGCGGGGTCGGACCCGGGGAGAGGGAGGCGTCGTTCCATGGCACGGCCGTAATGTAGGAACGTCATGACAGCTTTGTCGAGCCATTGTTTTGCGCGCCGCTGCTCACGTCGCGAGCATCTGCCGGGGTGAGCGGCATTTTAGACGAGTCGAGCAGCGGCAGACAGTGTCCGGCGTGCTGCTGGGACGTATCGTGAAACGATTAGCTGCGCAGGGCACAGGCGCGCGTTGCAGCTCACGGACTCGATTCTGCCGGGAGCGGCGCCATTGCACGCGGCCAAGCGCGGTTCTACCGGGCCGGATTGCCCTCGGACCGCCGGTCCTCCATGCGCGACGCGACGTCGCGGAGATAGGCCATCAGGGTCGCCGCCGCGGAGCCGCGCAGGCCCTGCCGGCGCGCGATATAATACGTCCATGGGCTCGGGGGGCGCACATCGAATGGTTGCACGAGTAACCCACGCCTGAGATAGGTACCGCTCAACGAGACCAGAGCCACCGTCAGCCCCAGTCCCTGGGCGGCCATCTCGAGCGAGATGTTCGTCGAGTTGGTCCGCATGACCCGCTCCAGGTCGAATCGCGGCGTGCCGAGCGCTTCGGCCATGATGGTCCAGTATTCCTGCCGTCCCGAGACCATGATCTTGGGAAGCCGGTCGAGGTCCGGTGGGGCATGGATCGAGCCCGCTAGGGCGGGCGCGCAGAGCAGCGTCAGGCGCTCCGGCCAGAGCTGCCGGGCGCCGTCCGGCACTTCATCCTCGCGGTTCACCGTGATGGTGACATCGGCGAGCTCGTGCTCAGGGTTGGTCCACACGGTTCCGTTGACCACCACCTCGATCTCCGGATGGCTTGCCGCGAAGCCCGAGAGGCATGCGGGCAGCCAGTTCTCGGCAAGGCTCATCGGACAGGCGAGGACGACGCTCCGGCTGTGCGCGCCGGTCACGATCGCCTCGGTGGCGCTGTCGACCTGCGCCAGCGCCTGGCGAAGCGTCGGAAGGAAGGCTTCACCGACCTCGGTCAGCTGGAGGCTGCGCGAGCCGCGCACGAACAGCGCGCGGCCTAGATAGGTTTCGAGAGACCGCACATGCGTGCTGATCGCGGCCTTCGTGTAGCCCAATTCATGCGAGGCCTTGGTGAAGCTCAGGTGGCGCGCCGCGCATTCGAAGGATCGGACGAAGTTCAGGGGCGGCGGGTTGCGCTGCATCCAGGTCTCCCGGGCGAAGCTGGCAAGCTAGCCGATCGACGTTATGACCACGAATTTTTTTCGGATTGACGCGGAAATAATCGAGTGTACGGACGATGGGCACGATTTACCGTCGTCTCGACCTTTCTCGGACCCGATCGTTATGCCGGACGACATCACACTGCCGAACGAGCGGCGACGCCACGGCGCGCGTTCGACCTTCGATCGCGTGGCCGATTTCGTCCTCGGCTTCCGGCCCGAGGACTTTCCCGAAACCACACGGCGCAGGGCGGCCCTGCTGCTGCTCGACACGCTCGGCATCGGCGCTGCGGCGGCTGCCACGGAGACCGGCGTCCTGGCGCGACGGGTGGCGACGCTGCTGCATGGGGCAGGGGACGAGCGCTACGCCGCGCGGATCCTCTTCGACGGCCGCAAGGCCAGCTTGGCGGGCGCCGCCTTCGCGAGCGCCACGCACATCGACAACCTCGACGGCCACGACGGCTACAACCCGACCAAGGGTCACATCGGGGTCGTGGGGTTGCCGACGCTCGCCGCCCTGGCCGAGCACCGGCCCGACCTCACCGGGCCCGAGGCGCTGGCGGCGCTGATCGTGGGCTACGAGGTGGCGGGTCGCGCGGGCATCGCTCTGCATGCCTCGGCCGCCGACTACCACGCCTCCGGCGCCTGGAACGCGCTCGGCGTGGCTGCCATGGCGGCGCGCCTGCGGCGCATGACCGCCGCTCAGCTTCGCGAGGCGCTCGGCATCGCGGAATACCACGGCCCCCGCAGCCAGATGATGCGCGAGATCGCAACGCCGACCATGCTCCACGACGGTTCGGGCTGGGGAGCGCTCGCCGGATTGTCATCGGCCATCCTCGCCGAGGAGGGCTTCACCGGAGCCCCCGCCGCCACGATCGAGGCGCCCGAAGCCGCGCCTCATTGGGACGACCTCGGCCGCTTCTGGCAGACCGAGCACCAATACGTGAAGCCCTACCCGACCTGCCGCTGGGCGCATGCGGCCATCGACGCGGCGCGCACGCTTTGCCTTGACCACGACCTGCGCGCCGACGAGATTGCCGAGATCCGCATCCGCAGCTTCGACTATGCCGCCGCGCTCCTCCAGACCATGCCGGACACGACGTCGAAGGCGCAATACAGCCTGCCTTTTCCGGTCGCCACCATGATCGTCCACCGGCGCATCGGACTCGAGCACATCTCCGGGGCGGGGCTTGCCGACCCCGCAGTCGCCGCGCTCGTGGCGCGGACGCGGGTTTCGACCGATCCGAGGCACGAAGCGCGCTATCCCGCGGGACGCTGGGCCGACGTCGACATCACGCTTGCCGACGGAAAGGTGGTCTCGTCGGGCGACACCCATGCTCGGGGCGGCCCCGAGCGACCTTTCGCGACGGCGGACATCACCGCGAAGTTCATGGAATTCGCCGTGTCGCCGCTGGGCGAGCGGCGCGCCCGCGCGATCCGGGAGGCGACCCTCGCGCTGAGCGAACCCGGCAGCCGTTTCGCCGATCTGGCGCGCCACCTCTACGAGCCCTGATGCCCGATGGTGTTCCCGCCCTGCGCCAATTCCGACGATGCCCTATGAGCCAGGCGCCCGTCGTCTTGCTGCACACCGATGCCAGCGAGACGGCGCGAGAGATCGTGGCGGCCGCGCACCCCGACCTTCGGCTCCATCTCTGCGAGAGCTACGACGCTTTGCCCGAGCTGCTGGCGCGGATCGAGCCCGAGGTCGTCTATTCCGTGCGCTTCGCCGGGACGCCCCGCTTCCCGCGCCAGTCCCTGGTCGACGCCGCCAGCGTGAGATGGATCGCGGTCGGCGGCTCGGGCACCGACCACCTCGCGCCCTGGGATCCGGGCCGCTTATCGGTGACCAATTCCGCCGGCGTGGCGGCCGGGATGATGGCCGAATATGCGCTCGGCGCGATGCTGGCCTTCTCGCTCGACCTCCGGGGCTTCGGACGCGCGCAGGCCGAGGAACGCTGGATCGCGGGGCGCGTCGCGCCGATCGAGGGGCGGACGGTGCTGATCGTCGGCTTCGGCCACACCGGCACGGCTGTCGCCCGGCGGGCTAGGGCGATGGGAATGAGCGTGCTCGGGGTCCGCGCTCATCCTGAGCCGAGTTGCGACGCCGACGAGATGCATGCCGTGGCGGACTTGCCGGAGCTCTGGCCGCGAGCGGACTTCATCGTGATCTCGGTGCCGCTGCTGCCCGGCACGCGCGGGCTGGTGGACGCGGCGGCGTTTCGCGCGATGCGGCCGGACGCGGTGCTGATCGACGTCTCGCGCGGAGGCGTCGTGGTCGAGGCCGCGCTCGTCGCGGCGCTCGCGCAAGGGCGCATCAAGGGCGCCGCCCTCGACGTCTTTGCCACCGAGCCGCTGCCCGAGGGTCATCCGCTCTGGCGCATGGAGAACGTCATCGTGACGCCGCACTGCGCTTCGGTCTACGACGGCTGGGATCGCAGATCCGTGTCGCGCTTCGCCGAGAACCTCACCCGCTACCGCGCTGGCGAGACGCTGTTCAACATCGTTGACCCCGCACGGGGTTATTGAGCCGGGAGGTCACAGCCATGACGCAGGAACGCCGCGGCGGCGGACGGCGCGCGAAATCGATCCGCGGCGGCGGCATCCCGCAACTGCCCTGGAGCCGCATCGAGAACCCTTATGCCCCGCTCGAACTCGCCAGCGAGGATCAGATCGAGTTGATCCACGCGGCCTCCATGCGGGTCCTGTCGGAGCTCGGCATCCGCGTCATGGGCGAGCGCGTCATGGACCTTTTCGAAGCCGCCGGCGGGATCGTCGACCGCTCGGAGAAGGTGATCCGCATCGACGAGACCCTGGTCCGCGAGGCGCTTCGGACGGTTCCGGCGAGCTTCACGCTGACGTCGCGCAACCCTGCCAAGCGACTGACCATCGGCGACCGATCCCTGGCCTTCGGCCTCGTCGCCGGACCGCCGAACGTGCACGACTGCGTGAATGGCCGTCGCCCCGGCAACCTCGACGACTACCGCAACTTCATCCGCCTCGCGCATTACTTCAACGCGATCCACATCATCGGCAACCAGGTGACGGCGCCGCAGGAACTGCCGGCGAACTCCCGCCATCTCGATACCTACCTGGCCAATCTGACGCTGTCGGACCTGACCTACCATTGCACGGCTATCGGGCGTGGCCGGGCGCTCGACGGCATCACCATGATGGCGATCTCGCGCGGCATGACCCTGGAAGACATGGCCCGCGACCCCGGCGTGACCACGATCATCTCGGTCAACTCGCCACGGCTCTTCGACGACGCCATGGGGGAGGGGCTCATCGCCATGGCGGAGCACGGCCAGCCCGTCACCGTCACGCCGTTCACGCTGATGGGCGCGATGACGCCGGTGACGCTGCCCGCCGCGCTCGTGCAGCAGAACGCCGAGGCGCTGTTCGGCGTCGCCCTGACCCAGCTCGTCAGGCCTGGAACGCCGGTGATGTACGGCGCCTTCACCTCCAACGTCGACATGCGCTCGGGCGCGCCCGCCTTCGGCACGCCGGAGAATACCAAAGCGAACCTCATCGCCGGCCAGCTCGCTCGACGCTACCGGCTGCCCTATCGGACCTCGAACGCCAACGCGTCGAACGCGGTCGATCTGCAGGCCGCCTACGAGACGTGCATGGCCACCTGGGGCGCCGTGATGGGCGGCGGCAACCTGATCTACCACGCGGCGGGCTGGCTCGAAGGCGGATTGACCGCCTCCTACGAGAAGCTGATCCTCGACGTGGAGATCCTGCAGAACATGGCGGAGATCCTGCGGCCGATCGACTTCTCGGAGGAGGAACTGGGCTTCGAGGCGATCAAGTCCGTGCCGTCGGGCGGGCATTTCTTCGGCGCCGAGCACACAATGGCGCGCTACGAGACGGCGTTCTACCGGCCGCTCCTCTCCGATTGGACGAATTACGGCGGCTGGCAGGCGGCCGGCGCCCACGACGCGCTCGAGCGGGCGACCGCGCTCTGGCAAAGAGCGCTGGCGGAATACGAGGAACCCGTGATGGATCCCGCCCGCCGGGACGCGCTCGACGCCTTCGTGGCTCACCGCCGCGAAGAGATAGGGTCGGGCGACCCGTGAGGGCTGCCGACGAGCAGCGCGCGCGGGACTGCCGCGAGGACATCGGCGACGCGGTCCATGACGTCTGAGGCCGCTATCGTGGCCCGCAGGCAATGGGGCAGGCCGTAGGCTTCCATGCCGCGCAACAGGAGCTTCGCGTCCCGAAGCCGCGCATCCGCCGCCCGTGCCGCGTCCACGCTCGCGAACGGGATCAGCACGAAATTGGTGTGGCTCTCGGGCGGATCGTATCCCATAGTCCTCAAGCGCTTCGAGAAGCGGTCGCGGGTCGCCGCCGTTGCTCTCACGACCTCGATCATATGGGCCTGGTCGCGCATTGCCGCGCTCGCCATCGCCTGGCTGAGACCCGAAACATTGTTCGGGTTGAGCAGCTTACGCATCTCGCGCGCGACCGCCTCCGGGAACAGGCCCCACCCGACGCGTGCTCCCGCCAGTCCATAGGCCTTGGAGAGCGTGCGCAACACGCAGGTATCGCCTTGCGCCACCATGGAGAAGACCGGCGCGGGATCCTGGTCGTCGAATTCGCCATAGGCCTGGTCGACTGCCAGCAATAGATGCTCCGGGAGGGCGGCGCGCAATCGAAGGATGTCCGCGTTCGGAATGCGCGTTCCAGTCGGGTTGCCGGGGTTGCAGAGGAAGACGACCTTGGTGCGTGCGTTGACGGCGGCCAGCAGGTCGTCGACCGAGACGGTCAGGTTTGGTTCCGCGGCCCGGACGTAGGCGGCGCCCGCCTGCTGCGCCGCCGCTGCGGCGAAAAGATAGCCATGAGCCGTCCCCAGCACTTCGTCGCCCGGTCCCGCGAAGGCACGGATCAGGCAGCCGATCAGCTCCATCGAGCCGGCACCGCACAGGATGGCGGACGCATCGAGCCCATGCACCGAGGCGATGGTGGCGCGCAGACAGGACCAGTCCGGGTCGGGATAGAGCGGCACGGCCTCGAGCACCGCCCGCCCCGCTGCGACAGCCTTGGGGCTGACCGGGAAACCGCTCTCGTTCTGCGCAAGCGAAACCATTCCCACCGCGAGGTCGGCCAGCGCATAGGGTGCCATGGCGGCGACCAAAGGGTTGGCGGCGATCAAGGGATTGGCGGCGATCAAGACTTGGGCTCCCGCGAGGCTCGCCGGCGCGGTGCGCCGCCGCAGGGACATCGCGCAAATCCGGCCGGCTGCGTCCGCGGCGAGCGTAGCGCCAGCCGCGCGGACGACAATCAAAAATTCCGCCGTTCATGACCGCGAATCTTTTTTGAGTGCTCCTATGGATTGTCCTCTTCGGGTCGGCTTAGCTCTGGCGACACGGGCCGGAACGCGAACCAGGGCACCCTCGTGCCCGCCCGTCCCACCGCGACCGCGTCGAGAAGGAAAACCGAACCATGCGCTCCCACGCCCCAGCGGTCGTCATCGGAGGCGGCGTCGTCGGCTGTTCGATCCTCTACCACTTGGCCAAAGCGGGTTGGACCGAGGCGGTGCTGCTCGAACGGTCCGAACTGACGAGCGGTAGCACCTGGCATGCGGCGGCCAACATCCACGGCCTGCACGACGTGACGAACATCAGCCGCCTGCAGCACTACACGATGAGGCTCTACAAGGAGCTCGAGGTCGAGACCGGCCAGAGCTGCGGCGTGTTCCAGCCCGGCTCGCTCTATCTGGCGCAGACCGAAGCGCGCGAGCACCAGCTTCGGATCCAGGCCGCCAAGGCGCGGCGCTACGGCATGGATTTTTACGAGGTCGGCCGGGGCGAGGCCGAGCGTCTGCACCCGCTCGTCGATTTCGACGGCATCCGCTGCATCATGTACGAGCCCGACGGCGGCAATGTCGACCCCTCCGGCGTGACCAACGCCTATGCGGTCGGGGCGCGCCAGCGCGGCGCGGAGATCCACCGCTTCACGCCCGTGATCGCCACCGACGCGCAGGCCGACGGCACCTGGATCGTTCGCACCGACAAGGGCGACATCCGGACGCCGTGGGTGGTCAACGCGGCCGGCCTGTGGGCACGCGAGGTTGCGTCCATGGCGGGGCTGGACCTGCCGCTGATCCCAACCGAACACCAGTATTTCGTGACCGACACCATTCCCGAGATCGCCGCGATGGAGCGCCGTCTTCCGTCGGTGGCGGATCGCGACGGGGAATACTACCTCCGCCAGGAAGGCAAGGGCCTGCTCATCGGCGCCTACGAGCGGGACATGAAGTTCTGGGCGGAGGAGGGCACCCCGATGGACTTCGGCCAGGAGCTCTTTCCCGACGATCTCGAGCGGATCATGGAGAATGTGGGACGGGCGATGGACCGGGTCCCGGCCGCCGCGACCGCGGGCGTCAAGCGGGTGATCAACGGGCCGATGATCTGGTCGCCGGATTCCTCCGTGCTGTTCGGGCCGGTGCCGGAGCGGACGGGATATTTCGCATGTTGCGGCATCATTCCCGGCTTCTCCCAGAACGGCGGGCTCGGCAAGCTCGCCGCGGAATGGATGGTCGTGGGTGAGCCGTCGCTCGACATGTTCGGCTGGGACATGGCCCGGTTCGGGGCGTGGGCCGGCAAGGCCTTCACGAAGGC
Organism: Lichenihabitans sp.; assembly: GCA_965277635.1. Classification (GTDB taxonomy): domain Bacteria; phylum Pseudomonadota; class Alphaproteobacteria; order Rhizobiales; family Beijerinckiaceae; genus Lichenihabitans. The sequence goes on along the minus strand of CBDIDE010000002.1, from coordinate 4,950,497 downwards.
CCGGGTGCGCGACCAGTACGCGCACCGCTTTAAGATCCATTTTCCCAACGAGGAACGCGCCGCCGGCCGCCCCGTGCGGACCCGGCCCGCCTACGCGATGCAGAAGGCGATGGGGGCGATCTTCGGCCTCAACTTCGGCTGGGAGCATCCGCTGTGGTTCGCCGCCGCGGGCGAGCCCGATCACGAGACCTATGGCTTCACCCGGCAGAACTGGTGGGGCCCGGTTGGCCGGGAAGCGCGGATGCTGCGGGAGAACGCGGGAATCATTGATATCTCGAACTTCGCCAAATATGCCGTCAAGGGTCGCGGCGCCGAGGCTTGGCTCGACGCGCTTTTCGCCAACCGGATGCCGCGCGCGGTCGGCCGCTCCTGCCTCACGCCCCTGATCGGCAAGCGCGGCGGCGTCGCCGGCGACTTCACCGTGACGCGCCTTGGCGAGCACGAGTTCTTCGTCGTCGGCTCGGGCATGGCCGAACGGTTCCACCGCCGCTTCTTCAACGCTCTGCCCGTGCCCGAAGGCACCACTTTCGAGAGCGTCACGGAAGCTTTGTGCGGCTTCAACGTGGCCGGCCCCCGCGCCCGCGATCTGCTGCACAGATTGACCCAGGCACCGCTCGGCAACGACGATTTCCCGTTCATGCGGTCGGCGCGCATCACCGTGGCGAGCGTCGATTGCGTCGCGATCCGGGTGAGCTTCACCGGCGATCTCGGCTGGGAGCTGCACTGCGCCGAAGCCGAGCAGACGAAGCTCTACGCGGCCCTCATAGAGGCCGGCCGCGACTTCGGGGCCGGCCCGGTGGGCTCTCGCGCCCTCGCCTCGCTGCGTGTGGAGAAGGGCTACGGGTCCTGGGGCCGCGACTACAGCCCGGAATACTGGCCGCACGAGAGCGGCCTCGGCCGGCTCGTCAAGACCGACAAGGACTTCCTCAACAAGTCTGCCTGGATGGAGATCGCGGACAGTCCGCCGCGCGACACGATGGTCATGCTGGAGATCGATGCAGACGGCGCCGATGCGACGGGGGGCGAACCGATCTTCCTGCCGGACGGCACGCCCGCAGGGCAGGTGAGTTCGGGGGCCTACGGCTATTCCGTCGGCAAGTCGCTTGCCATCGCCTATCTCAAGGCCGGCATGGCCGGACCTGGAGACACGGTCGACGTCGCCATTCTCGGGCTGCCGCACAAGGCGCGCGTTCTGGCCCACCCGCCATTCGACCCCGAGGGCCGGCGCCTGCGAGCCTGAGGAGACGAGAGCTCGCGTGCTCGATCAACCGCTCGAGCACAACGGATAGCCTCACGTGAAATAGTCGGGGTAACGGTCCTGGAGCCAGGCGACGTCGGGGATCACCACGCTCAGATGAAGCGTCATGGCGGCGCGTGCGGCTGCCACGTCTCCGGCGGCCACGGCCGTTCGGATGCGCTCGTGCTCGCCGATCACCTGGTCCATACGGCCCGGCACCGGCAGGGTGAGGCGGCGCGCGCGGTCGATCTGCATCTTGACGGACTTGAGAAGCCGCCAGATGCCCGGATGGCCGCCGAGTGCGGCCAGCGCTTCGTGAAATGCTTCGTCGGCCTCATGAAAGCCGCGGGTGTCGTCGCGACCGGCGACCACCCGCTGGAGCGCCAAAGCCTCGTCGAGTCCCGCCGTGGATTTTTTGCTTGCCGCGGCTTCCACGGTGACGCCCTCGAGGGCCAGACGAATCACCAGGGCTTCGGGGATGGCCGCGACCGGAATGCGCGACACGAAGGTTCCGGATTGGGGAAAGATGTCGACGAGCCCTTCGTCGGCGAGCCGGAGCAGGGCTTCGCGCACCGGCGTCCGGCTCATGCCGAAGCGTGCGCTCAACACACGGTCCTGCAGCGCCGTGCCGGGCATCAGAAGCATGCCGACGATCTCGTCGCGCAAGACGGCCGCCACCGCCGACGCGGAGGTCGCGCGCGGCCCGGCGCGGCCGTCAGACCTCTTGCCCGGCCGCCTGGCCTGCGGATTGATCCCTTCGATCGACCACATGAGCCCTCGCCGCGTCGGTTGACATACTAATATACCAGTTATAAGCTTGGCAAGCGGATCGCCGTTGAGCCATCAGAACGGACGCGCGAATGCCTCTGCATCCCGATAGACTGCTGCCTAGCGAGCCGGAGGCTCGGGCGATCGCGCGCCGTCTCTACGGCGCGGTCCAAGGGCTGCCGATCCTGTCGCCGCACGGCCATACGGAGCCGCGCTGGTACGCCGAGGACAAGCCGTTCGCCGATCCGGCCGAACTCTTCATCAGTCCTGACCACTACGTGTTCCGGATGCTGTATTCCCAGGGCGTGCCGCTCGAGGCGCTCGGCGTGCCGCGCCGCGATGGCGGCATGGTCGAAACCGATGGCCGCGCGATCTGGCGACTGTTCGCCAAGCATTTCGGATTGTTCCGGGGGACGCCGACGCGCCTCTGGTTCGAGCATTCGCTCGCCTTCGTGTTCGGCATCGAAGAGCGCTTGACGGAAGCAAACGCGGACCGGCTCTACGATCGCATCGCCGAGGCGCTCGAGCGCGCCGACATGCGACCCCGCGCGCTTTACGACCGCTTCAATATCGAGGCCATCGCGACGACCGACGGAGCCCTCGACGATCTGCATCATCATCGGGCGCTGAAGCGCACGGGGTGGCACGGACGCGTCCTGCCGACCTATCGGCCCGACCTCGTGGTCGACCCCGAACGCGAAGGGTTCCGGATCAACGTCGAGCGCTTCGTGGCCCTGGCAAGCGAGCCGATGACCTTTGCCGGCTACCTCGCGGCCCACCGGGCGCGGCGCGCCGTCTTCCGGTCGCTCGGCGCGACGGCCACCGACCATGGCCACCCGACGGCCCGCACGGCCGACCTCGACCTTGCCGACGCTGATGCCTTGTTCGCGCGCGTCCTCGAAGGCGCACCTTCTGCTACCGACGCGGAGCTGTTCCGTGCCCAGATGCTGACCGAAATGGCCCGCATGAGTGTCGAGGACGGCCTCGTGATGCAGATCCATCCCGGCTCGATGCGCAACCACAACCCTGCCGTGTTCGCGCGCTTCGGCGCTGACAAGGGCGCCGATATTCCGCGGCGCACCGATTATGTGCACGACCTCAAGCCGTTGCTCGATGCTCTCGGCAACGATCCGCGTCTCACCCTGATCCTCTTCACGCTCGACGAAGCGCAATACGGGCGCGAGCTCGCGCCGCTTGCAGGACACTATCCTGCCCTGCGGCTCGGGCCGCCGTGGTGGTTCTTCGACAGCCCGGACGGCATGCGGCGGTACCGCGAGACCGTGAGCGAGACGGCCGGCTTCGCCAATACGGTCGGGTTCAACGACGACACCCGCGCCTATCTCTCGATCCCGGCCCGCCACGACATGGCGCGTCGTGTCGATTGCGCATGGCTCGCCCGCATGGTCGCCGAACACCGGCTCGACGAGGACGAGGCGCACGACCTTGCGCACGACCTCGCCTATCGATTGGCCAAACGGGCCTACAAGCTTTGATCCTCGGCCGGACGAACCGGCCGGACGAACGCCGCGCAAGACGGCGCAACGGAGAGACGACATGACGATCGATCGCAGACAGGTGCTGGGCGGTCTCGGGGCCGCGGCGGCACTGAGCCTGCCGTCCGGCCGGGCGCTCGCGGCCTTGCCGGCCATGCCCGATCACGCGGTGACGCTGACGATCGCCGATGTGGCCGGCAATCTCGCGCTGACGCAGACGGCGATCGAGTCCTACCGCCGCGCCAAGCCCAACGCGGTGTCGCGCTTCGTCTTCACCAAGGCTCCGGCGCCCGAGCTGCCGGCCAAGATCAAGGCGCAGCAAGGCGCGGGCCGCATCGACATCGACATGGTGCTGACCGGTACCGACGCACTTTCGGCCGGCCTCGACCAAGGGATCTGGCTCGATCTCAAGCCGTACCTCCCGAGCCTGCCGAAGCTCGCGGACGTCTACCTGCCGCAGGCCCTCAAGATGCAGGCGATCGCGACCGATCACGGCCTCGTGGTGAGCTACTACCCCTCGGGTCCGCTGCTCGAATACATGCCGGCGCGGGTCAAGGTCATTCCGAAGACGGCGGCCGAGCTGCTCGACTGGACGCGGCAGAACAAGAACAAGTTCATGTTCGCGCGGCCGTCCAACTCTGGCCCCGGGCGAACTTGGCTCATGGGCTTGCCTTATATCCTGGACGACAGCGATCCGCGCAATCCGGTCAAGGGCTGGGACAAGACCTGGGATTATCTCAAGGCGCTCGGCGAAAACATCGAATATTACCCCACCGGGACCAGCCAGACCATGAAGGAGCTCGGCGACGGCACGCGCGACATCATCGTCTCGACCACGGGCTGGGACATCAACCCGCGTGTTCTCGGCATCGTGCCGAAGGAAGCGGGCGTCGGCACGCTCGAGGGTTTCCATTGGGTGACCGACGCGCACTATATGGCCGTGCCCAAGGGAGTGGCCGACGACAAGCTCGCCGTGCTGCTCGACCTCATGGCCTTCATGCTGGAGCCCAAGCAGCAGGCCTATGCCTACGATCAGGGATATTTCTTCCCCGGCCCCGCCGTGAAGGGCGTGACGCTCGACATGGCGCCCGAGGAGTCGAAGGACGCCATAGAGACCTTCGGCCGGCCCGACTATGACGCGCTCATCGCCGACCACCCGCTCGAAGTGCCGCTCGACGCGAAAAACATGGTGACGGCTTTCGACCTCTGGGACCAGCGGGTCGGCGCCGGGAAGGGCTGACGGTACCGTCACGTTCGGCCGTCGCGGGGTGGGACGGGAGATGCAGCGCTTCCCCTGCCTCCACCATCGGTTCCCCGTCGATCATCCAGCACGCAGTCTGGCTGTACCTGCGCTTCATCCTGAGCCTGCGGGACGTGGAGCACGTGCTGGCCTGGATTCGGTGCCCTGGGGCCGGGCGGCCCAACGTGACAGTGCCGTCTCGATGAAGCCGCGCAAGTTGGCCCGCAGCCCCGCCTTCACCCGACCGAACCAAGTGTCGAAAATTGGATCTTCGGCCGATGGAGCGGTGTAGCCCGTGCTATCTTCCGTCGTGGCGTGGTCTCCTTCCGATGCTCCAGAATCGGAATCGGGGGTGGTACCCGGCGACGACGCCAACCCTTTCCCAACCACTTCCGCGACAGCACCCCATACGCAGGATCGGAATGCTGACAGGAACCAACCAGGACCAGGGCCAGCGCTATAACCGGCGCGTGATCTTCGATCTCGTGCGGCTGTATGGACCGTTGGGGCGGACCGATATCGCCAAGCATGCCGGCCTCTCGTATCAGTCGGTGTCCAATATCGCCGACCTCCTGCTCGATGACGGATTGTTGATCGAGATCCGCAAACGCGAGGGCCGGCGAGGCCAGCCGCCGGTCGAGCTGTCGATCAATCCCGACGGGGCTTTTTCGCTCGGTTTCTCGTTCGACCAACGCACGCTTCGCGGCGCTCTGGTCGACCTTGCCGGAACCCCTCGGGCCGAGGTCGAGATCGCCCTGGCCTCGGCCGATCCATCCCTGGTCCTACCCGCCATCGCAGACGTTGCGGGCCGGCTGATCGCGGCGGATCATGCGCCGCGCGAGCGCCTCTACGGCCTGGGCCTCGGCATGCCCGGCGTATCGCGGAACGGCCGGTTGATCAGTCCGGCGCCGGCGTCCTCCCATACATGGCTGGCGAGTTGGTCCGACGTCTCCATCGTCGAAACGCTGCGCGCGCAGCTGGGCATACCGGTCTTCACCGACAACGACGCGGCCGCGGCGGCGATCGGCGAACTGCTGTACGGCGAGGGCCGGCGCTTCTCCACCTTCGTCTACATCTACATCTCCGACGGCATAGGATCCGGGCTGGTCCTTGATCGACGTCCCTACCGGGGCGCCGGCGGAATGGCCGGGGAACTCGGCCACATGGTGGTCGACATCGACGGGCCGGCCTGTCCCTGCGGACGGCGAGGCTGCCTGGAAGTCTACGCCTCGCTGTCGGCGGCGCGGCGGCACGTGCTAGGGTCATCGCGCGTGGCCGATCCCCATGTGCTCAAGGCCGCGCTGGAGCGACGCGACCCGGCCATGATGTCGTGGATCACGAGCGCGGCGCGGATGCTGCGCGATGCCATCGTTTCCATCGAGAATGTCCTCGATCCGAATGTCGTCTTCATCGGTGGCACGATACCGCAGGCAATCCTCGATGCGCTCGTCGCGGCGATAGAGCCTTTGCCCGCGCGCGTTTCGATTGCCGCCGCGCCCGAGACGCCTCGCCTGCTGAAAGCCCGGGTCGGCCTCGCCCATGCGACATTGGGTGCTGCGGCGTTGCCCATGTTCGATCAGACCGCCGCGGACATCTCTATCCTGTTGAAGTGATCCAGACGGTGTAGGACGGTGGCCTTCGTCTGCCGCCAGGCTTGGCTGTCTCGACGCGACAAGTCGAGCATACCGTGGTTTTCGAAATCGTCGCGACGCAGGTTTTTGGACGCAGGTTCGGTTGGGGTGACGTGGCCGTGTTGAGGACGTCGCGATGGGGCAACGGGGTCGTGTCCTGGGATGGTGCAGCCAAAAGCATCACCAGCAGAAGCGGCGCGAGTGGTGCGGCATGAGGAGCCGACCCGATCCCGGCCCGTCGATCGGGATGCGCGAGGCCACGCGCGACTGGCTTGTCGGTACCCCTGCGCAATCGCGATGGCGTCATTCTGCCGGCGAGGCTTCCACCCTTCGCAGGGTCGCGATACCGGTGGCGAGCGTCCGCTGGAACAGGGCGAGATCGAGCCCGTAGGCGACGGCGCGGAAGCCCTTGTTCATATAGTCGCGTCCCCAGGCCTCGTCCGCCGCCATGATGCCGGCGGCCTTGCCGTGACGCCGGGCGGCGGCGAGCAGACGATCGACGGCCGCGAGATAGTCGGCATGGTCGAACTGCGCCGGAATGCCCATGAAATTGGTGAGGTCGAAATGGCCGAGCCAAACGACGTCGATGCCCTCGACCGCCGCGATCTCCTCGACGTTCGCGATGCCTTCCGCCGTCTCGACGAGCGCGATCACCATCGTCCGCTCGTTGGCAGCAGTGATCTTATCGGCCACGGCGCCGCCTTCGTAGTCGTCGTGGGCGACGCCGAAGGCCGCGCCGCGCCGCCCGTTGGGCGGGTAGCGGGTCGCCTTCACGATCTCGCGCGCCTGGGCAGCGGTCTCCACCATCGGCACCATGATTCCCATCGCGCCCATGTCGAGGCAGCGGGCGATGAAATGAGGCTGCAGCGCCGGCACGCGGACCATGGGCACGAGGTCGAGCCCGCGGCAGGCGGCGAACTGCGCCTTGATGCCGTCGATCCCCAGGCCGCTATGCTCCATGTCGTAGAGGATGAAATCGGCGCCGGCGGCCTTGACGATCTGGGCGATGCCGGGGGTGAAGAACTCGAAGATCATCGTGCCGAAGGCGCGGCCCCCGTCCTTCAGCTGTTGCTTCACTCCATTCCGGCGCATCGGTTCCTCCCTTGCATGTCGTCGATCAGCCCTGCGGCTTGTCCTGCTTGGCTTTCCAATAGAGAGTTTCGACCTCGCCGAGGTGCCGGCGCATCGCCGCCTCGGCGGCCTCCGCGTCGCGGGCCTTGATCGCCCGAAAGATGGCACGATGCGATTTCAGCGCGCCGCGCGCCGCGCCGCGTCGCCGCAGCGTCGAGGACCGCTGCTCGGTCAGCCATTCGGCGAGCGCCATATGCATGGCGACGAAAATCGGGTTGCGGGGGATCTCGGCGAGGACGAAATGGAAGTCGACGTCCGTGCGCGCGAAGGCCGCCATGTCGTCGAGCGCCGCCTCGTTGGCGGCCAGCGCATCGCGCAGATGGACCAGGTCCTCGTCGGTCGCCCGGGTCGCGGCATGGCGCACCAGCCCCACCTCGAAAAAGAGGCGCGCCTGCTGGAACTGCCGGATCCCCTCGGTCTGGTTCAAGAGATAGCGCGCCGCGCTGCCGAGTTCGCTCACGAGGCTCGCGGCCGAGGGGCTGACGACCTTGGCGCGCTCGCCGTTCTGGATGGCGATGAGGCCCGATCGCTCGAGGCTGAGCAGCGCCTCGCGCACCGCCGGGCGGCCGACGCCGTGCCGCTCCATGAGCTCCCGCTCGGAGGGGAGGGCGTCACCGGTGCGCAGCCGGCCGTCGAGGATCTGCCCTTCGAGCCGCCGGGCGATCTCCTGGTAGACCTTCGAGCGCCGAATCGGCTCGGGCGCGCCGAGAGTGGGCCGCCCGGACCGAGGCCTGCCGTCGCCGAGAAAATTCGATTCGCCCTTGACGTTCGCGATGTGTCCCTCCTATCGTTGCGGCATCACAGGTATACCACAAAGCTCTCAGACCAGAAGAGCCAACATCAGGGAATGGGAAGGCGCCAAGCATGGCCGCAGATGCTCCGATGGCGGGTCGCCGCCGCCGGCCTGATCGCGGGTCCCGGCCGTGACCGACCTTGTCGTGCTTGTCGACTTCGGCCTCAAAGCCGGACAACGGACGGCCTTCCGCCGTCTCGTCGATGCGAATGCCCGCGCCTCGGCCGCCGAGCCCGGCTGCCGGCGCTTCGACGTGCTGGAGCCCGAGGGCGAGCCGGATCGGATCCTTCTCTACGAGATCTATGCCGATCGCGCCGCGTTAGACGCTCATTTGGAAACCGCGCATTACGTCGCCTTCGACGAGGCGAGCGCCGCGCTCTGCGATCGCAAATCGGTGAGAACCTGCACCCTGGTCTGCGAAGGAGGCGCGTCGTGATCGAGACCGAGGGTCCGGCTCGCAAGACGAAAGGCCAAGCCGATGGGCGATAAGTTCCATGTGGCCCTGTCGGGCGATTTTCGGAAATCCGACGGCGCGCCGACCTTTCCGGATTTCGATCTCGGGCCGCTGATGAGCGCGCCGGATGTTTCGGTCGCCTTTCTCGAGGCCGCCAATCCGCTGCGCGCGGAGCAGCTCGAAGAGGCCGACGCGCTCATCCTCCTGGCTCACAAGTTCGAGGTCCAGAGCGTGCCGAAGAGCGGCCGCCTCTCCGTGGTGGCCCGTTTCGGGGTCGGCTACGACACGGTCGACGTCGAGGCCTGCACGACGGCCGGCATTGCGCTCGTCATCACGCCGGACGGCGTGCGCCGCCCCGTGGCGGTCTCGATCATCACGCTGATGCTGGCGCTGACCGGCAAGCTGATGGTCAAGGACCGGCTGACGCGCGAGGCGGGGCCGGGCTTTGCCAGGCGCGGCGAGCATATGGGGGTGGGCCTCGTCGGCCGCACGCTCGGCTCCCTCGGCATCGGCAACATCGGTGCGGAACTGTTCCGCCTCGCCAAGCCCTTCGACATGGGTTTCATCGCCCACGACCCCTATGCGGACCCGGCGCTCGCCGCGGAGCTCGGCATCGAGCTCGTCGGGATCGACGAGCTGTTCCGGCGCGCCGACGTGCTGTCGGTCTCCTGCCCCCTTTCGCCCGAGACGCGCCACATCGTCAATGGCGAGCGCATCGGCCTGATGAAGCCCTCGGCCTATCTGATCAACACCGCCCGTGGGCCGATCGTCGACCAGGCGGCGCTGACCGAGGCTCTGGCGGCGCGGCGCATCGCCGGCGCCGGCCTCGACGTGCTCGAGCAGGAGCCGCCCGACCCGAACGACCCGATTCTCAAGCTCGACAATGTGATCCTGTCACCCCATGCGCTGTGCTGGACGGACCAGTGCTTCGCCGGCAACGGCCTGGCCGACATCCGCGCCGTGCTCGACGTTCAGCACGGCAGAGCGCCGCGAGGCGTGGTCAACCGGGCGGTCCTCGACGATCCGCTGTTCCAGCGGCGTCTGGCGGGGTTCGCGGCGCGGTTCGGCTTCTAGCGGGACGCTGAAATGGAGACACGAATGATCCCTCGTCCTTCGACACGCTCCCTTCGGTCGCGGCTAAGGGTGAGGGATCATGTGAGCACTAATCTCAAACCCTCATCCTGAAGAGCCGCGAAGCGGCGTCTCGAAGGACGAGGGCTTGAACGCATGTGTTTCTGCTGATTGCCAAAAGCATCCACAAAGGGACGCCGCATCGAGCGTCCGATGGGGAGGAGGGAAAGATGAACGATCGTCAGCGACGGGATTTCGAAGCGGGCCTCAACGAGGAGGTCGACGCCTGGCTCAGGGGGGACACGTCCCGCCGGACCTTTCTCACGCGCTTCGGCCAGTTGACGGGGATGATCGCGGCGTCCGGCCCGCTGCTCGCCACCATGACGAGACCCGTACTGGCACAGGCCAAGGCGCAACTGGCCGATCCGTCGACGCCGCTCGGCAAGGCCCAGATCGCGGCGCAGAAAGCCTCGGTCGAGGGTCCGACCGACGGCTCGGCCTACCGCGCCGTGCAGGCGGCCAAGAAGTTCCCGGGCGTCACCATCACGCAGACCTACGAGGCGGGCCTGCAGGCGCTGGAGCCGCGCAACTATTCGGGGCCGCTTTGGGAAGAGCTCACCGGCACTAAATGGAACGTGGTCGAGCTGCCGCACCCCGATCAATATTCTAAGCCCATCGCCGAGCATATCGCCGGCTCGGGCGCCTACGACATCCTCGAGATCGAACCGGCCTGGATCCCGTCGCTCGCCGACGGCGGCGTGATCGCGCCGATCGACGATTATGTCGACAAGTACATGAACAAGGCGGACTTCGAAGACTACCACCCGCTGTTCAAGTCGATCGTCACCTACAAGGGAAAGCGCTGGGGCGTCTACGACGACGGCGACATGTTCGCCCTCTACTACCGCAAGGACCTCTTCGAGGATCCGAAGCTGAAGGACGCCTATTCCAAGAAGTTCGGCAAGGCGCTCGACGTGCCGAAGACCTGGGACGACTATTCGCAGGTGGCGCAGTTCATCACCGACCAGATGGCGCCGAACGTGTATGGCGCGGCGCATTTCCGCAAGGCCGGGAGCCCGGGCAACCAATTCGCCTTCCAGCAGGGGTTCCGCGCCAACGGCGGGGTGTTCTTCGACGACGCCATGAAGGCCCAGCTCGCCACGGACGCCGGCGTCAAGACCTTGCAGCAGATGGTTGCGGCCAACAAGGCCTCGATCCCCGGCAACAACGAGCTCGACGCCGTGGCCGCCTGGGCCGCCTGGCTGCAAGGCAAGGTCGCCATGCTGATCTCCTGGCCGCCCACGGGGCGCATGACCGCCAACTACTCGCAAAGCGACAAGGCAATCAACTTCATCCCGGCCTCGACGATCGTGGGCAAGGAAGGGTACGCGCTCGTTCCGAGCGGCCATGGCGAGCATGCCTCGGGCTATGCCAAGGCGCTCACGTCGGATTCGGCCAACCCCGAGGCGGCCTATCTGTTCATGCAGTGGGTGACCTCGCCGCCGGTGTCGCTCGTACGCACCATGCTGCCCTATACGCTGCGCGATCCGTACCGCCTGTCCCACTACAAGTCGGACCTCTACCGGGCGCTCTGGCCGACGGCGAAAGATTATCTGGTCAACCTCTGCAACGCGGCCAACGGGGGGGTCATCGACCTCGTCATGCCGGGCTGCCAGGACTATGCGGTGTCGCTCGACCGCATGTGCACCGACGTCTGGGCCGGCGGCGATCCCAAGGCGGCGCTGCAGAAGGCAGCGGCCGAGTGGGACGCCGTCACCGAGCGGATCGGCGTCGATGCGCAGAAGACCGCCTATGCGGAGTTCAAGAAGCTGCCCGGCTCCTACGCCGATCACACGATCGAGTCGATGGGCCAAGCGGTGACGCTGGATTGAGATCACCCCTCATCCGTCGCCGCTTTGCGTCGACACCTTCTCCCGCAAGCGGGAGAAGGGCGCCAGCGATGCCGGATTTCCTTCTCCCGCTTGCGGGAGAAGGTGGCGCGAAGCGCCGGATGAGGGTTCAGCACCTCTCACCAAAAGGGCGGACATGACCGATACGACCCTTCCGGGTACCGCCAGGACACGGCGCAAGCCGCATCCCATAGCGGCCTGGGCGGACCGTCACTTCAAATGGCTGCTCGTCGCGCCGGCCGTCATCCTGATCCTCGGGCTGACGATCTATCCGCTCGCCTTCTCGCTCTGGGTCGCCTTCATCAACTATGACTTCACGGTGCCGGGCCACGCTTTCGTTGGCCTCGAGAATTTTCGCCGGGTGCTGGCCGACCCCGTGGCCATCGGCTCCGCCGTGACCACGGCGTGGCTGACGGTCGTCAACGTCGCCCTCGAATTCCTGCTCGGCCTGGCACTGGCGCTGGCTATGGCCAAGACCTTCCGCGGTCGCGGCATCGTGATGACCGTACTCATCGTGCCGCTGTTCATCAGCCCGGTGATCGTCGGGCAATTCTGGGCGCTGCTGCTGCAACGTCCTTTCGGTCCGACCGACTATCTGCTCGGCAAGCTCGTCGGCCATGATGTGACGATCAGCTGGCTGACCCAGGCGCCGTGGAACTTCATCGCCATCGTGGCGGCGGATGTCTGGCAGTGGACACCGTTCATGTTCGTCCTGCTGCTGGCGGGTCTCACCTCGATCCCGCCGCATATCTACGAGGCCGCCGAGCTCGACGGAGCCAATGCCTGGACCGCCTTCTGGCAGCTGACGTTGCCGGGGCTCGCGCCGATGATCCTGATCGCCGTCACCTTCCGGCTGCTCGACGCGGTCAAGCTCTTCGACGTGATCTTCATGCTGACGGGCGGCGGACCGGGCACGAACACCTACACGGCATCCTTCTATCTCTACCAGATCGGCTTCCAGCAATTCCACATCTCCCAGGCGACGGCGGGAAGCTGGCTGTTCCTCATCGCCATCACGGTCTTGGTCATGCTGCTCGTGCGCAAGCTGCTCCGCCCGGAGGCGGCGCCATGAAGGCCTCGCCTGAGCGTCGCGGCAGACGTCGCCGTTTCGAGGCCGGCGCGCTCGGCCGGGTGGTGCTGATCGGCTTCTTCATCCTGTTCGTGCTGGTGCCGCTCTACTGGGTCTTCGTCACGTCGATCAAGCCGAGCGACGACTATCTGGCGGTGCCGCCGGTGTGGTTCCCGGCGGCGCCGACGCTGACCCACTATACGGCGGCGCTGTTCGCCTATCGGGGCTTCGACGGGCTCATCAACAGCCTCATCGTCTCGACCGGCGCGACGCTGCTCTCGGCCCTGTTCGGCACGCTCATGGCCTACAGTCTCGCGCGCTTCGATACGGGCGGCCAACATCTGTCGTTCTGGGTGTTGTCGCAGCGGTTCCTGCCGCCCGTGGCGATCGTGCTGCCGATCTTCCTGCTCTATCGCAGCGTCCACCTCAACGACACCAAGCTCGGGCTGATCCTGGTCTACACGGTCTTCACCCTGCCGGTGACGGTGTGGATGCTCTTCGCCTATTTCCGCCAGATGCCGGCCTCGCTCGAAGAGGCGGCGCTGGTGGACGGATGCAGCCGCTGGCAGGCCTTCTGCAGCATCGCCGTGCCGCTTGCGGCGCCCGGCATCGCGGCCGCCATGGTCTTCGCCTTCATCGCCTGCTGGACCGAGTTCTTTTTCGCCCTCATCCTCACCGGCCGCAACGCCTTCACGCTGCCGACGGTGTTCCGCGCCTTCCTGGGGTTCCAGGGTGCCCAATATGGCGAGGCGAGCGCGCTCGCCGTGGTTTCCCTGCTGCCCTCGACCGTGCTCGGCATGCTGGCGCAGAAACACCTCGTGCGCGGCCTGACGCTCGGCGCGGTGCGCGGATGAGCCGACGTTCGGAAAGGATGGATCGCCGATGGCTGAGGTGACCATCACCGGGCTGAAGAAGAACTACGGCGCCTATCAGGCAGTGAAGGGCATCGACCTCGCCATTCCGGACGGCGAGTTCACGGTCCTCGTCGGGCCCTCCGGCTGCGGCAAGAGCACGCTGCTGCGGACCATCGCTGGTCTCGAGGATATCACCGAAGGCACGATCGAGATCGCCGGCGAGACCGTCAACGACATGCGCCCGCGCGACCGCGACGTGGCCATGGTGTTCCAGGATTACGCGCTCTATCCGCACATGTCGGTCCGGCGGAACATCGGCTTCGGCCTCAAGGCGCGCAAGTTCCCGAAGGACGACATTGCCCGACGCGTCGAGCGCGCCGCCGCCATGCTCGGCATCGGGCCGCTGCTCGATCGGCTGCCGCGCCACCTCTCGGGCGGCCAGCGCCAGCGCGTCGCCATCGGCCGGGCGATCGTGCGCGATCCACAGATCTTCCTCTTCGACGAGCCGTTGTCGAATCTCGACGCGCAGTTGCGCGACGACATGCGCGGCGAGATCAAGCGGCTGCATCTCGAGATCGGCACGACGATGATCTACGTGACCCACGACCAGATCGAGGCGATGACGCTCGCCGACCGGATCGTGCTGATGCGCGACGGACGGATCGAACAGCAGGGCTCGCCGCTCGACCTTTTCGAGCGTCCGGCGACCCGCTTCGTCGCAGGCTTCCTCGGTTCGCCGAAGATGAACTTCCTGGACGGGGAGGTCGTGCGCAGTCCCGAGGGCGGCGTCAGGCTGTCCGATGGCACGGTGCTGCCGCTGGCTCCCGCTCGCCTCGATGGACTGCGCCAAGGCCCGGTCGTCCTCGGCATCAGGCCGGAGCATATGTCGCGCGCCGCGGGCGAGGCGGCGCGGCCCGGATTCGTGCGGCTCGACACGACCGTCGACCTGCTGCAACCGACGGGCGCGCGGACCTATGCGACGGTCGGCTGCGCCGGCCAGCCGCTCGTCGCGGAACTCCAGGCCCACGACGTCGGCGAAGTCGGCGCCCATATCGCGCTCGACATCGACCTGCGCCGCGCCTCGCTCTTCGACGCCGCCAGCGGCAGGGCAGTGTGAGGGAAGGGTTCGACAGGTCGGTTCGACCCCTCATCCGCCCTTTGCTGCGCAGCGCCGCATGAGGGGTGGACGTTCCTCGAAAAGGAGACAGCCATGGCAGAGACGAGCGAGGCGATCGCGCTCTACGGCACCGAGGAGCCGGTCGTCCCGCTGACGATCCTGCGCGCCGGGGCGCTCACGGCCGAGCTCGACGCCGGCAACCTGCGCCACATCCGTGTCGGGGCCGCCGAGGTCATTCGCGCGATCTCCTTCATCATCCGCGATCGCAACTGGGGCACCTATACGCCGCAGATCCGCGATCTCGTCATCGATCAGCGGGCGGACGGCTTCACGGTGCGCTACGAGGGCGAGACGAAGGACGACCGCCAGAGCTTCCGCCATCGCGCGACGATCGAGGGACGCGAGGATCACGTGAGCTTTGCGGTCGAGGGGAAGGCCGCGAGCGATTTCGACACCAATCGCACCGGCTTCGTGGTGCTCCATCCGGTCGAGGGCGTTGCCGGCGCGCCGGTCGAGATCGAGCATGTCGATGGTCGCTTGGTGCAGGGCCTTTTCCCGGACCTGATCGATCCGGTCCAGCCGATGATGGACCTGCGCGCCCTGACGCACGAGCCGGCGCCGGGCCTCAAGGTCGCCTGCCGCATGGACGGCGACACCTTCGAGATGGAGGACCAGCGCAACTGGTGCGACGCCTCCTACAAGACCTATGTACGGCCGCTGTCGCGCCCCTGGCCCTATCGGATCGCGGCGGGCGAACGCCTGACCCAGGCCGTGTCGCTCTCGATCACCGGTACCGGACCGGCCGCGGAGAAAGCGGACGGCGCGGTGCGGCTGGCGATCGGAGGCAGGGCAGGGGTCGCGCCTGCGCTCGGCCTCGGCTTCGATCCCGGTGAGGCCGCGGCGACGCGCCGCGTGCTGCCGCGGCTCCAGGCGCTCCGGCCGAACTATCTCGTCTGTCACTTCGATCCGCGCCGCGATCACGGCCGGGAGGCGCTCGAGGCCGCCGTCGCGGTCGCCGCGACGCTCGGCGCCGAGCCCTGGCTCGAGGCGATCGTCGTCGAGGTCGAGGATTACGCGGCGGAGATCGAGAGGCTCGCCGAACTCGTCCGCTCCCTCGGTTCGCCATTCAAGACCGTGATCCTGTCGGCCGCCGCCGATCTCAAGAGCACGACGCCTGGGCAGCCCTGGCCGCCGGCGCCTCCGCCGACGGACTTCTACCGGGCGGCGCGACGAAGCTTTCCCGGTGTGCGGCTCGGCGGCGGCATGCTCTCGACCTTCACCGAGCTCAACCGCAAGCGGCCGCCGCGCGACCATCTCGACGTGGTGGGCTTCACCACCATGGCGCTGGTTCATGCCTGCGACGATACTTCGGTGATGGAAGGGCTCGAAGCCCTGCCGTCGATTGCGCGGAGCGCGCGGGCCATCGCGGGCCCCTTGCCGGTCGTCGTGGGGCCGAGTGCCATCGGCCTGCGAATGAACCCCTACGGCGCCGGCCCGGTGCCGAACCCCGGCAACGGGCGGGTAGCGATGGCCTTGAACGATCCGCGCCAGCGGGGCCTGCTCGGCGCCGCCTGGGCGGTCGGCTACTACGCCCATCTGGCACGTGCCGGCATCGAGGCCGTGGCGTTCGGCGGCACCACCGGTCCGTCCGGCGTCGTGCATACGGCGCAGGCCTGGCCGACCCCCGGCTACGAGACGGACGGGGACGCCTATCCGATCTTCCACGCCTTGCGCGAGCTCGCGACGCTCTCGGGCAGGCCGCTGCGCGCGCTCGACATCTCGGCGCCCGGCGTCCTCCAGGGCGTGGCGGTCGAGGCTGGCGACGGCATCGATCTCGTCGTCGCCAACCTGACGGGGGAGTTGCGGGATGTCCGGTTGGCCGAACCCGCGAAATCGGTCCGCAGGGTCGGATCGGCGGCACCCCGATCGGAAGGGTGTGACGTGCCACCGCGCGACACCTTCTCCGCCGCGACATCGCTCACGCTCGGCCCTTACGAGATCGCCTGCTTGCACCTTTGAAAGCGCGGTCTGCTCGCGGCGCCTCCAGGGCTCCGAACTCGGGTCGACGGATGCGCTTCGGCACGGGTCGTTCCGCCGCTCATCCCGGCGAAAGCCGGGATCCAGACTGGTTACGCCAACGCAAAGCGACGAAACCAGCGGTGTCATAGCGCTGGATCCCGGCTTTCGCCGGGATGAGCGGATGCTGCTGCCCGGACGCGTGACTTGTATGCGGCCGTGCCGGGCGCGCCGCCTTGCGTTGATTCTCGGCGAGCGCCGGTGATATAGGGGCGCATCGATCCCTCGTGCCGGAACCCTCATGTCCATCGATCAGGCGACCGTTCGCCGCGTCGCTCAGCTTGCCCGGATAACCTTGCAGGATGACGAGGTGACGCATATGCAAGGCGAGCTCAATGCCATCCTGGCCTTCGTGGCGGACCTCGATGCCGTCGATGTCGAGGGTGTCGAGCCGATGACCTCGGTCTTGCCGATGCGCATGACGCTGCGGCGCGACGCGGTGACCGACGGCGGGTTCGCTGCCGCCATCGTCGCCAATGCGCCGGCCTGCGAGGACAATCTCTTCATGGTGCCGAAGGTGGTCGAATAGGCGACCTTTCCGCCGCGATGCCCGGACGGGCGCGGCTTTGCCCGAGTGTCTCGATGTCCGACCTGACCAGCCTGACGCTCGCCGCGGCGCGCGATGCCTTGCGGACGAGACGCCTGTCGTCGCGCGAACTGACCCTCGCCCATATCGAGGCCATGGAGCGGGCGCGGCGGCTGAACGTCTTCATCCTCGAGACGCCCGACAAGGCCCTGGCCATGGCGGAGGCCGCCGATGCGCGGCTCGGCAAAGGGGAGGCCGGTCCGCTCGAAGGCCTGCCGCTCGGCATCAAGGATCTCTATTGCACGGCCGGCACGCGGACGACCGCCGGGAGCCACATCCTCGACGGCTTCGTGCCACCTTATGAATCGACGGTGACGGCGCAGCTCTGGCGCGACGGCGCCGTCATGCTCGGCAAGCTCAACCTCGACGAATTCGCCATGGGGTCGTCGAACGAGACCTCGTACTACGGCCCGGCCGTCTCGCCCTGGCGCCGGCCGGGCTCGAATGCCTCGCTGGTGCCAGGAGGCTCGTCGGGAGGCTCGGCTGCGGCGGTGGCGGCGCGCCTGTGCCTTGGCGCCACCGCTACCGACACGGGGGGATCGATCCGCCAGCCCGCCGCCTTCACCGGGACCGTGGGGATCAAGCCTACTTATGGCCGCTGCTCGCGGTGGGGCGTCGTGGCCTTCGCCTCCTCGCTCGATCAGGCGGGGCCCATCACCCGGACCGTGCGCGACGCGGCCATCCTGCTGCGCTCCATGGCCGGCCATGACCCCAAGGATACGACCTCCGTCGACGTTCCGGTGCCGGATTACGAAGCCGCGATCGGCCGCTCGCTAAAGGGAAAGGTGATCGGCATTCCGAAAGAATACCGGCTCGACGGCATGGCCGGCGAGATCGACGCCTTGTGGCAGCAGGGGATCGCCTGGCTGAAGGAGGCCGGCGCGACCATCCGCGAGATCTCGCTGCCGCACACCAAATATGCGCTCCCGGCCTATTATATCGTGGCGCCGGCCGAGGCCTCGTCGAACCTCGCCCGCTACGACGGCGTGCGCTACGGCCTGAGAGTGCCGGGCCGCGACGTCGCCGAGATGTACGGCAACACCCGCGCGGCCGGCTTCGGCGCCGAGGTGCGGCGCCGCGTGATGATCGGGACTTACGTGCTCTCGGCCGGCTACTACGACGCCTACTACCTGCGGGCCCAGAAGGTCCGCACGCTGGTGCGGCAGGATTTCGAGCGGGCCTTCGCCGACGGGGTCGAGGCGATCCTCACCCCGGCGACGCCTTCGGCCGCCTTCGCGATCGGCGAGAAGAGCTCGGATAATCCGATCGAGATGTATCTCAACGACGCCTTCACGGTGACCGTCAATATGGCGGGCCTGCCCGGCATCTCGGTGCCGGCCGGATTGTCGGTGGAAGGGCTGCCGCTCGGGCTGCAGTTCATCGGCCGGCCGTTCGACGAAGAGACGCTGTTCGCGCTCGGCGGCGCGATCGAGGAGGCCGCGCCGCGCCTCGATCTTCCCGACGCCTGGTGGGTCGCGTGACCGGCGCAAGACGTGACGAAAGAGGCTGACATGGCCACGAGATCCGAAGAGAGCAGGTTCGAGAGCAAGCTGATCAGCGGCGCGACCGGCGACTGGGAGATCGTCGTCGGCATGGAGATCCATGCTCAGGTCACCTCGCGCTCGAAGCTCTTTTCCGGCGCTGCCACGGGCTTCGGCGCCGAGCCGAACTCGCAGGTGTCCTTCGTCGACGCCGCCATGCCGGGCATGCTGCCGGTCATCAACGAGACCTGCGTGGCGCAGGCGGTGCGCACCGGCCTCGGCCTCAAGGCGAAGATCAACCGGCACTCGGTTTTCGACCGCAAGAACTACTTCTATCCGGACCTGCCGCAGGGCTACCAGATCTCGCAGTACAAGCACCCGATCGTCGGCGAGGGCGAGGTCGTCGTCGACGTGACGCCCGAGCGGCAGATCCGGGTCGGCATCGAGCGACTGCACCTCGAACAGGACGCCGGCAAGTCGCTGCACGACCAGTCGCCGCTCTCGAGCTTCGTCGACCTCAATCGGTCCGGCGTCGCCCTGATGGAGATCGTCTCGCGTCCCGACATGCGCTCCGCCGACGAGGCCAAGGCCTATGTGTCGAAGCTCAGGACCATCCTGCGCTACCTCGGCACCTGCGATGGGGACATGGAAAAAGGCAGCCTGCGCGCCGACGTCAACGTCTCCGTGCGCCGTCCCGGCGACCCGCTCGGCACGCGCTGCGAGATCAAGAACGTCAATTCGATCCGCTTCATCGGCCAGGCGGTCGAGGCCGAGGCCCGCCGCCAGATCGGGGTGATCGAGGACGGCGGCACGATCGACCAGGAGACGCGCCTCTTCGATCCCGGTCGCGGTGAGACCCGCGCCATGCGCTCCAAGGAAGAGGCGCACGATTACCGCTATTTCCCGGACCCGGACCTGCTGCCGCTCGATCTCGACGAGGGCTTCGTCGAGGCGCTGGCGGCCGGCCTGCCGGAACTGCCGGACGAGAAGAAGGCGCGCTTCGTCAAGGACTATGGCCTCTCGGCCTATGATGCCGGTGTGCTCGTCGCGGAGCGCGAGCTCGCGGCTTATTTCGAGCGGACGGTCGAGGTGGAGCCCGCAGGACGCGATCCGAAGCTCGTCGCCAACTGGATCACCGGCGACCTTGCGGCCTATGCGAATTCGCAAGGGCTGTCGCTGCCGCAGACCCATGTCACGCCGGAGCAGGTCGCAAGCCTCGTCGACGTGATCGCCGACGGCACGATCTCCGGCAAGATCGCCAAAGACGTGCTGGCGCTGATGGTCGGCGAGGAGCGGCAGGCGTTGCCGCGCGACATCGTCGAGCGGCGCGGGCTCAAGCAGGTCACCGATACGGGCGCGATCGAGCAGGCGATCGACGTCATCATCGCGGCCAACCCGGACAAGGTGGCGCAGGCCAAGGCCAAGCCGACCATGCTCGGCTGGTTCGTCGGCCAGGTGATGAAGCAGACGGGCGGCAAGGCCAACCCGCAGGCGGTCAACGAGCTGCTGAAGGCCAAGCTCGGGATTTAGAGTCGGTCAGACCGATATCGAAGCGAAAACCCTTCCTCCGCTCATCCCCGCGAAGGATCCAGAGTGCGCGGTGCTACGCCCTGAACCGGCGAAGGCCGGAAGCTCGCATGGACGAGCTTCGTCTGAAATGCCGCGCTGAATCCCCGCTTTCGCGGGGATGAGCGACGGGAAAAACTGGCGACTCAAAGTCAACCCGTCAGACTTTAGACGACGATGCGTTTAGGCGGAGGCCCTCGCCCGCGGCGGCCTGAGATGCTCCATGCCGGCGAATTCGACGAAGGCGGTCATCGATTGCCAGAGATGGTCGCCGTAGTCGAAGGGCTCAAAGTCGACGTCGGCCAGCTCGGCCAGCGGCGCGATGCGGGCATCGACACGCGGCTCGTAGAAGAACGGGACTGAGCAGCGTTCGCGGCCGGACCCGAGCACGCGATGCTCCGTCGCCTTGATGCGTCCACCGGTCCAGCGGTCCAGCAGCTTGCCGAAATTCACGACCAGCGTGCCGTTCTGTGGCGGGATGTCCACCCAGGTGCCTGAACGGTCGAGCGCCTGGAGACCTTCGACCCCATTCTGCGCCAGCAGCGTGACGAAACCGGAATCGACATGCGCCTTGCCCGAGACGGCGAGACGCCGGCCGCGATGATCGACGATGACGTCCTCACCCGCCGCGGCGAGCATAGCGGCTGGCCGCACCGGGTAGTGCAGGAGCCGCAGCGTGGAGATACCGCCCTCGAAGAGCGGGGCGAAGGAGGCTTCGGGAAGGCCGAGGCCGCGCGCGACGGAACGCAGCAGGGCTCCCCCGAGCCCCTCCATGCTCCGATAATAGGCGGCCGCCTCGGGGCGCCAGCCGGGCAGGTCGTCTTCGTCCGGAAGCGGCGTCGCCTCGAGCAGCGGGTCGTCGCCCCGAGTGGCGGGCCGCACGAGATCGGGTCCGATGTCGATACCTTCCTTGTAGGTCGCGCCCTTCCCCGACAGCGGAAACCAGCCGCGGTAGACGTTGGAATTCTCGGGCGCGAACTTCTGCCGGTAGAGCCGGCGCTTGCGATCGTCGGGCAGGGCGAAGATGCGCAGCATCTGTCCGAGCGCGTCCGGCGGAACGCCCGCGGGGTCCGCGAAACCAGCGATGGTCATGAAGCCAAGTTCGCGCGCCGCCCGCGCGATCGCCGCATCCACCGCGTCGCGTCCGGGGTGACGCGGTCCGAAGAGACAGGACACATCGATCGGCTGCATGGCCTCTCCGCTGACCGAACTGACGGGCCGGCCGGCCCATGCGCAGGATCGAGACCTGCAGGCCGGCAGCCCCTCAGCCTAAATCACTGACCGAAAATCACACCGAGACAGAGGGAAACCATCTGGTGCGAGCCTATTGTCGCGCCAGGCAGACCTTGGAAAAGTCCTTCCAGGTGCCGGTGGCGGTCCCGGCCCGCTTCATCGCAGACCATTGGTGTCCGCACTCCAGCATGCGCGTGCGCGCCGCCGCGTTGCGGCTCATCATGTCGTCGCCGGATGGCGTCGCCGATTGCTGATACCCGCCGGCCGGGCGTGAAGGCGGACCCCCGGCTGGAGCTGTGCCCGACGCCGGGCTCGACCCGCGCGCTGCGGACGCCGGGGCCGATTGGGCGATCGGCGCGCTAAGGAGGCCGAGGGACAGCAGAGCCGCGAGGGTGAGAGAGCGGCACGGGGTGGGCCTTGTCGACTTCGGCGCAACGCGGACCCTCGACATGACAATCGCGAAAGTGTCCATTCCCGCCCGTATCACTCGGATGGCGTCGCGTCGGGGGTGGCCGCCGCCGGCGCCTTCGCGGCCGCATGAGGCGTCATGGTCGCGGCCGTGCCGGT
The DNA here is from genome assembly GCA_965277635.1 of Lichenihabitans sp. Classification (GTDB taxonomy): domain Bacteria; phylum Pseudomonadota; class Alphaproteobacteria; order Rhizobiales; family Beijerinckiaceae; genus Lichenihabitans. Next base: position 4,928,220 of record CBDIDE010000002.1, on the reverse strand, counting down.
CTGGCGCGGCTCTTCACGCGTCCACTTCTGGCCGCCGCATAGCACGTAGGCGACGCAACCCTCGATCTTGACTTCGTTCTTGGTCACCATCTTCAGCGTCGCGCTGTAGGTCTTGCCGTTTTGCGGGTTGTAGACCGTCCCCTTCCACTCTTCATCCTCGGCTTTCATATTGATAAGCTGAAGACCGAGAAGCGGGCGCTTGCGCTTGGCTTCGTCCTCGTTTTCCTTGTCGAGACGGAGGTTGCCCTTGGGGTCGTTCGGCTCCTTCATCCAGAAGACCGAGCCGCAGATGGCTGCCGTTCCGCAATGCGTGATCTTGATCTGGGACTCGTGCTTTTCGGTGGCCCAATAGCCCGCCGGATCGTCAAGCGCCAGCGCAGCGGATGCGCCAAGTCCCGTAAAGGTAACCATCAACAGGCCGATAAACGGACCTCGATTTGCTCTAAGCATCGTCAACCCATGCGTTCGCGAATATCGCAACTGGCGGAGACGGAGGGATTCGAACCCTCGATAGGGCTTTACAACCCTATAACGGTTTAGCAAACCGCCGCCTTCAGCCTCTCGGCCACATCTCCGTTTCGCCCGACACGAAAGCGCCGTGCACATCCGCCGCTAGAGCGCGCCGAGGTATGCCCGAGCGCCTCCGACATTGCAAGGATTGACGCGCAATTCGGGCAAAACAACGGAGTCGCCGAGGCCGAACCTTCGAATTCGAGCGGCCCGAACTGCAGCCGCAGGTTTCGGTCGATCAAGGCCTGCCGGACGCGGCAGGCCGACCGGCTCCGTGCCTGATGCGGCCCGGCCCGTCGCTCGGCAGCTGCGGACTGCAGGCGCTTCTCGAATCGCCTCGTCCTGACGATCGGAGGAGGGCCGGATATCGCGAGAAAGCGGGCGTTCTGCTAACGAATGCTTAACACGTCCATCTGGCACGGGATGATTTGTTGCAGCGAAGGCACAATCGATTCAGAGGAGCCCATAAAATTTGTTGTCAAAATGTCACGTCAATTCTCTTCGGGCGTGTTGCGGCCAAAAAGGGGCAATCTTGCGTTTGAGGGGCGGCCGAATCCGCGTAAACAAAAAAGGCGCGGGGAGTTCCCACGCTTTGATTGGTTTTCGGGTGAGGGCGGCTGCGGGTAACCCCGACAGTCTCCAGAGGACGAAAATCTCGCATTGGGAACAAGGGTGCTGCAGGGTTCGGGTCGGATTGAGGTCGCACTGATACCGTTCTCCGCCGTGCAAGCAAAACCAATCCCGTTGGGTCTTTCAAACTGGAGGTTTGATGATGAAGCTCTCCAAGAGTCTTCTTCTGGGTTCAGCGGCCGCCCTCGTGGCGACCGCCGGTGCGCAGGCTGCCGACCTGCCCTATCGCAAGGCGGCACCTGTCGAATACGTCCGTGTCTGCGATTGGACCGGCGCTGGCTATTTCTACATCCCGGGTACGGATACCTGCCTGAAGATCGGTGGCTTCGTCCGTGCCGAATACGAGTACAACAGCGTCGGCAAGGCCTTCATCGCGTCCGGCACCGGACTCACCGGTGGTCTGCCGAACGGCCAGTATCTCACCGGCCGCAACCATGATTCGACCGGCTTCTTCGTTCGTGGCCGTCTGACGACGGATGCGCGTACACAGACCGCCTATGGCGTCCTGCGTACCTACATCCAGGCGCAGTTCGACCGGACCTCCGGCGCCGAATTTACGAACGCGGGCGGCTCGCCCGCAGTGCCGGGTGGTCCGCAGGGTTCCAACTCGACGGCCTATATCGATAAGGCCTTCGTGCAGTTCGCCGGCATCACGGCGGGCCGCGTGCAGTCCTTCTACGACTTCGGCGCCGATCCTTACGGCTTCGACGGTGTTGCCACGACCGACAACTCGACGCAGGCCTTCGCCTATACGGCGACGTTCGGCGGCGGCTTCTCGGCGACGGTGTCGGTGGAAGACCCGAACGCTCGCCGCTACGGCATCAACAACACGCTCGGCACCACGGGCACGCCGGTCAACTATTCGGGTGACAAGATCCCGGATATCGTCGGCGTGCTGCGCATCGACCAGGCCTGGGGTGCGGCGCAACTGTCTGGCGCCTACCACCAGCTGGCCACGGCGGCGAACACCGCTCCGGGCACGTCGATCTTCGGTCGTGACGGGGATGGCTTCGGCGTCCATGGCGCGGTGCAGATCAAGCTTCCGATGCTCGCGGCTGGCGACGAGTTCAACCTCGAAGGCGGCTACGAGACCGGCGCTACGGCTTACGTGAACAGCAACACCTTCTCGGGTGACTACGGCAGCCCGATCGTGGTCGGCGGCCTCTTCCGTCCGAGCGTGGACGCGATCGCGATCGCCGCTCCGGGTGCTCCCGGTGCTTACACGCTGGCCAAGGCCCGAAGCTACTCGGTCAGCGGCGGCTTCGTGCACTTCCTGACGCCGAACTTCAACAACATCGTGTTCGGGTCGTATGAGCATTCCGGCTACGGCGCCGCGAAGAACATCGCCTGGTACAATGGTGGCGTCGGCGACGCGAACCAATATCGCATCGCGGATCAGGTCAACTGGTTCCCGGTCAAGGATCTGCAGATCGGCGTGGAGTTCATGTACATCAAGACCACCCAGAAGGTTCCTGGGACGGTTGGAAACCCGGTTGCCGGTTCCCCGGTCGTGGCTCTGCCGGCAGGCATCGTGAAGGACCCCGATTCGTTCGAAGGCCGCCTCCGTATCGAGCGCGACTTCTAAGCTTCGGACCTCGTCAAACGGTAGGAAGAGCGCGGCTTCGGCCGCGCTCTTTTCATGTTGAGGAAGGCCCAGTGCCGTCGCCCGGGATGCTGTCGAGGCGTTCGGCGAAGGCGAGAGGCGCGCGATGGCCTAGAGCAGTATCGGATCAGATGGAATCGCGTTGCGGTTCCATCCCGATGAAACTGCTCGCATTTCAAAGTTGGAGCAGTTCGGCAACAGCCGAACATGCTCTAGGCTTCCGTGCATCCGCGGCCCGGCATTCATCCGCGGGCTTCTGCCGCAACGAGGCACGTGGTGCGCAACGTCGTCCAGGCTCTGATGCCAAGCAGGACGGCTGAGACGGTCGCGCTGCCCGGGAGCACGACCAGCCCTCGCTCGGCGGCGACGAGTTCGTGGCCAACTCGGGTCGTCGCGCGACGACGCCTCGCCGATCGGAACGACCACGCGCTCCTTGCCTTGACGGGCCGTCGCGGCCACCCGGATGGAAGTCCATCCCGTGCCATGAGACCGCCTCGCATCGATACGGAATCTCGAGAGCGGGCCTCGCCGTTTCGCTGTACCGTCGAGCAGGCGACCCGATCCGCGCTGGTTCCGCTCGGCTGATATTTCAAGCACGTCGAGCACGTCATTGCCGCGAATGCTCTGGTCGCCGTGACAAATATTGCGTCCAGTCGATCGGCTGCTCGTCAGACCGCATCGGGTCAGGCGATGCTACCTCATCTCGATAGAAGCTCAAGCGCAGTGCTCTCATCGTAGATATGAAAGAACCAGGCTAAGCGGCTGAAGTCATGAAATTTACGCGTCGAGTGTACACTCGAGGACAATCCTCGATCGTGGCGGCTCACGCTAAAATCGGGCGCAATCTCACCCGCTGGCGCAGATCCGGGATCACCCCCGCGACATCCATCGAGGACGCGGTCGCTCCGTTGATGCCTACGCGAGGACCGCCCACGATAAGCGGATCTCCCGTCACCAGGCTCAGTTCCGTTCCCACATCATGATGCTGCCGAGTTCCCCCATGGAATGCCACTCGGGGCGTCCGACGTCGCCCGTGCTCTCGATCGCCATCAAGGCGGCGATCGCGGTCCGGGCCCGGTTGACGCGGCTTTTCAACGTGCCGAGGGCGCAGCCGCAGATCTGCGCGGCCTCCTCGTAGGCGAATCCGGAACCACCGACGAGGATCAGGGCTTCGCGCTGTTCGGGAGGCAGTTTCGAGAGCGCGGTACGCAGGTCCTGCAGGTCCATGTGGCCGTTCTGCTCTGGGACGGACACGAGCCGTGCCGCCATCGTTCCCTCGGCATCCTCGACCTCGCGCCGCCGCTTGCGATACTCGGAATAGAAGACGTTGCGCAGGATGGTGAACAGCCAGGCCGACATGCTCGTGCCATGCGTGAAGGACGTCTGGTTGATCCACGCCTTCATGAGCGTTTCCTGGACAAGATCGTCGGCCCGATCGCCGTTGCCGCAGAGCGAAAACGCGAAGGCCCGAAGGCTCGGTATCGTCGAGAGCATCTCTTCCTTGAGCTTCGTCGCATCTCCGGGGCTAGCCGGTGCGGGTTCCGCTGACTCTCGGGACCCGGTCTCGTTGCTCATGATCAAACCCCTGATTAAGCGAAAGGACTCGGTCGTCGGTGTCGATCTTCAAGCGGCCGTTCCGCGTTAAGCGGGGATCCCGGCCATCCCTTTGACGTTGCCGCCCTGTCGTTGCATCTCCACTGGGCCTGGGGCGCCTGGGGCACGAGGTCGATCGCCCGGGATGTCCGGTTGCCGCCCCGACGCCATGCTCGACAGGTGGGCGCGGTCCCCCGTCGTTGAACCCGATATCGGATGACGGTTTGCTGAAATCAACCCGGCGTCCCGGCATTTCCCCTGCGGTCGCGGCAAGACGCGGCCGGTCAGCGGCCTGCATTCAGGAGCTTGCCGGACAGGATCGGCGCCCCGGAGGGTGCGCCTGTCGGTGAGCCACCTAAGGGTTCGAGAGTCACCGCATAGGTGGCGCGTGCGATCACGGCCGGATCGTAGTCCTTTAGAGAGGCTTGCGTCAGCGTCGTGTTCGACAGCAGCCCCAGCGACCGGGCGCCGCCGACCGCCGGGTTGATGAGCCAGAGTTGCAGGCTCTTGTCCGCAGGCGCCTCCGTCGACACCGGCCGGATGGTCAGGCGGCGTGCCGCAACGTCGACGTCGAGGATCATGGCCGGTGAGTTGGCATCGCGCTGCAGCACCGCCACGAACTTGCCGGAGGCTGCAGGCGGCGGCTCGATCAGCACGAAGGCCAGCAGGGCGGCCGCGAGCGCCGTCATCACTCCGGTCGCCAGGCGCCACCGCCGCAGGCTCCGGGTCAAGGACACGAGGCGAACCGGATCGCTCCCTCGAGCGTGCTGGCCCGAACCGAACAGCCGCTCCATCAGCCTGGCATAGAGATGGGGCGGCGGCTCCACCTCCGGAAACGCTTCGTTCAGCGGGGAGAGCCGCACTTCCCACTGCACCACCGACGCATCGAAGCCCCGGTCGGCGCGGCGCCGTGCATCGGCTGCCGCATGTTCCGCGGCGTCGAGCGTGCCGAGCGCATATTCGGCAGCGTCAGGATCGTCCTCGTCGGGGCTCATTGGGTCAGACAGGTTCTCAATTGCGACAGGCTGCGGTGCAGCCATGTCTTGATGGTCGCCACGGGCCGGCCGAACCGCTGAGACAAAGCCTCCCGGCTCAGGCCGCGATAATAGGCGAGGAGCACGGCTTCACGCTTCTCACGGTCGAGACCATCGAGGCACTGCAATAGGCGTTTCAGCTCGTCGCTCCGCTCCTGCTGGTCGAGAGGGTGTTCACCGTTGAAGGGCACGTCGAATCCTTCCGGCAGCGCCGACATGGGCAGGGTCTTCGCCCGCCGCACCTCGTCGAGCGCCCGGTTGCGGGCGATCGTGGCCATCCAGGTGATGGCCGACGCCCGCCCTTCGTCATAATCTCCCGCATGTTCCCAAATCTTGACGTACACGTCCTGCAGCACCTCGTCGGCAATGCCTCGGCGTGTCAGGATGTGGACGATGATGCCGTAGAGCTTCGAACTCGTCGCCTGGTAAAGTGTCTGGAACGCATCCCGGTCGCGCATCGCGACGCGACCCAGAACCTCAGCAAGTTCACGACTAGACCCGAGCATCGGCGCTCCGTATCGCTCGGGTCCGCGGACATGGCGGGCCTGAGTCTGAAGGTGCCGACAACGCTAGCGAGCGTCGGGTTCAAAGCCAAGTCCTCCGCTCGAAAAACGCTCATCGGTTGCGCCGCACCAGTTGCGCCGCCGCGATCGCCGCGAACAGCAACCATCCGCCGATCATGCCGATGCCCCCCAACGGCGCCGCCAACGGGATGGGGCGGGCATCCAGGAAGGCGGCGAAGGCGAGATCCGTGCCGAACAGCGCCGAGCCGAGGGCCAGAAGCGTCGCGGCGGCCAACATACCGCGGGAGCCCGTCCGCGCCCCCCAGGCCGGCGCGGCCGTCGCCAGGACGGCGGTCGCATGGACCAGAAGGATGGTACCGCCCGTTCGGGCCAGATCGCCCCCGCCGATGTGGGCGGCGGCCGCCAGCATCGCCAGCCCCGCCGCGCCCATCAGCCCGGCAACGAGGACGAGACCTGAAGCCCACATTTCTCACCATCGTTTCGGGCGCCCGGCCGAGCATCATGCGACCGGGCGCGATCGTGGAGTGTCTTAGCCGGCCGGCTGGAGCACGGTGTCGATGACGTGGATCACGCCGTTCGACTGCATGACGTCCGAAATCGTGACACGGGCCTTGTCACCCTTGCCGTCGATGATCACGAGGCCCTTGCCGGCCTTCTCGACCGTGAGCGTGTCGCCTTCGACCGTCTTCAGCTCGGCCTTGCCGCCGCCTTCCTTGACCTGCGCCATCAGGTCCTTCGCCGTCAGCGTGCCGGGGACGACGTGATAGGTCAGGATCTTGGTGAGCGTATCCTTGTTCTCGGGCTTGAGCAGCGTGTCGACCGTGCCCTTGGGCAGCTTGGCGAAGGCCTTGTTGGTCGGCGCGAAGACCGTGAACGGGCCGGGGCCCTCGAGCGTATCGACGAGGCCGGCGGCCTTCACGGCGGCGACGAGCGTCGTGTGGTCCTTCGAGTGGACCGCATTCTCGACGATGTTCTTGTTCGGATACATCGGGGCGCCGCCGACCATTTTGGTCATGGCCGCTGAAACGGGGACGGCCGCCAGCGAGACGGCGACGACGAGCCCGGCGATCGAATGCTTCCTGCTGATGAAATTCATCTTCTTCTCCAACATCCTAGCCCTGCTGCATCGCAAGGGACGCTGGAGATACGCAGGAAGCGCGCCGCGGTTTCAGGCGGTTGCCCGCGATTTGGCCATAATTTTGCGCCGCGCCGGCTCGGCGGCCGCGCGATCGTAGGCGTGGCGGGTCAGTGCGATGGGTCGAGGCTCCGCCTGCCAGCGCACTCTTGCGGCTTCGAGCCCCCACACGGCGCCGAGCAGCAGGAAGACGTGCCGCCAGTGGTCGATATCGATCTGAAAGGCTTGAAGAAAGAAGACGAAGAGCGACGGCCAGTAGACCTGGGCGATCCGGCGGTAAGGCGACGGCCGCCAGGCAACGCGAAAGCCCACATAGGTGGTCAGGCCGACGAGGAGCAGGAAGCCGAAGCCGCCGAGCCAGCCATAGGAGGCGAAGGCGTTGATGTAGGTGTCGTGCGGTTCGAGGCCGAAGATCAGGCGGAAGCGCAGGGGGCCGAGACCGTTGATGTTGTTGAGCAGCATCGGCAGGGAGCGGATCTGGTTGCCGAACCGCCCCGTGGCGCCGCTGTCGTAGTCCTGCTCGAGCGTCGCGCGTTCGAGAAACAGGGTCCGCGTGCCGCTGAACATCAGGAGGACGATCACCGCCAGCACGGTCAGCATGGCCGCCGCGACGCTCATCGCGACGATACGGCGGCGCAGCCTCGGGTCGGCCGAGGTCGCATAGGTGAGGCCGATGCTGAGCAGCGTGGCGATCACGAAGGCGGCCCACGAACCGCGCGAGAAGGACAGGAAGATGCCGGCGACGACGATCATCAGGCAGAGCGACGTCGCCATGACGTGGCGGGTCTTCCGCAGCACCAGCGTCTGGACGAAATAGACCCCGCCGAGCACCAGGTAGGACCCCATCACGTTGGGGTCCTTGAACGAGCCGGAGGCACGACCATAGCGGGAAAAGATGGCGTTCAGGCCGTCGATGCCAACGTAGCCGATGATGCCGCAGAGCGCCGCCAGCACGGTGCTGGCCGCATAGACCTTGAGGCAGAGCTCCGTGCGCCGCACCGTATCCTCGGCGAAGAACAGCGCGAAGAAGACTGCCGTCGACGCCAAGTAGAGCGACAGCAGCATGAACACCTTGGGATCGCTCTCGTCGAGGTGCGGGACGAGCGAGATGAAGCCGCCGAGATTATACAGGAAGATGGCGCCGAACAGCGGCAGGATCGTCGGATGAATGCGGAAGCCGCCCATGAACCAGAGCGGCAGGATGAGGAAGAAGGCCAGGTCGTAAGGCGAGGGTTCGACGAAGGCGATGAAGCCGCAGAGCACGAAGACACCGAAGACCCATCGCACCAGGGCATCGTAATCGACCCGCCAGCCCGGCCTCGCCGGGGCTGCGGTCACCGTTCCGGCCGCGACGATCGTCCTAGTATGCATTTTTCGCCTTGATCAGCGCGAAGGGCGTCATCATGAGGATGTACATGTCGAAGAAGATCGACCAGTTTTCGATATAGGTGAGGTCGTGTTCGACGCGCCGCTGGATCTTCTCCGGCGTATCGGTCTCGCCGCGCCAGCCGTTGATCTGCGCCCATCCGGTGATGCCAGGACGGACCCGGTGGCGGGCGAAATAGCCGTCGACCACCTCGTCGTAGAGGTGATCGGCGGCCTTGGCATGGACCGCGTGCGGGCGTGGCCCGACGAGCGACAGGCTCCCCTTGAAGACGACGTTGAAGAGCTGCGGCAATTCGTCGAGCGAGGTGCGGCGGATGAAGCGGCCGACGCGCGTCACGCGCGGGTCGTCGCGCGTCACCAGGCGCGACGCCGTGTGATCGAGCGCGTCGGTGCGCATGGAGCGGAACTTGAACACCTCGATCATCTCGTTGTTGAAGCCGTAGCGCTTCTGCCGGAAGAAGGCCGGGCCGGGCGAATCGAGCTTCACGGCCAGCGCCACAACGGCCATCAGCGGCGCCAGCGCCAGGAGCGCCAGCGCGCCGACGACGCGGTCGAAGATGCTCTTGATGATGACGTCCCAATCGGCGATCGGCTTGTCGAAGACGTCGAGCACCGGCACCGAGCCGATGTAGGAATAGGATCGCGGCCGGAACTTCAGCTTGTTCATATGCGCCGATAGCCGGATGTCGATCGGCAGGACCCAGAGCTTGCGCAGCATCTGCAGCAGGCGCTGCTCGGCTGAGATCGGCAGGGTGAAGACGACGAGGTCGATGCGCGTGTGGCGGGCGAGCGCCACGAGGTCGTCGACATTGCCGAGCTTGGGATAGCCGGCCACCACGTTGGCCGAGCGGTCGTCGCTGCGATCGTCGAAGAAGCCGAAGATGCGCAGGTCGGTCTCGGGCTGGGCCGACAGGGTCTGCAGCAGCTCCTCGGCGGCGGGGCCGCCGCCCACGATAACCGTGCGCCGGTCGAGCCGGCCGCTGCGCATCATGCCGTCGGTCAGCACCGAGAGCAGGCCGCGCTCCACGAGCAGCGTCGCGAGACCGAGCATGTACCAGCCGGACATCCAGACGCGCGAGAAGGTGCCGTCGAGCTTGAGGAAGAAGACGGCCGCAAGCGCCGCCAGCACAACGAAGCTCCAGCCCGCCGCAATCCTGATGCCCGTCGAGATCGGCGTTCTGAAGGCCCCGAGCGTATTCACCCGCAGCATCTGGAACGCCACGATCGCCAGCGCCGCCATGCAGGGAATTGCGACGAAATAGGCGGCCGCGTAGCCGACCTGCGGGACCACATAGACGAGGTGAACCAGCATGCCGGTGGCACAGAGCAGCACGAATTCGGTCAACCGCACGAGCCCGGCCAGCACCACGGGCGAATAGTGCGGCTTCGAGTCGAGCCCGCTTGGAAGGGCCTCGGCCAGTCTGGCGCGGACCTGATCCGCCGCCTCAATCGGCGCGGCCGGAGAGGGCGGCAGATCCTCGTCTATGCGCCGCATGTCGTCCGGCGTGAACGCGCTGGACTGTCTCGAAGCCTTCACGTCGGACCCCTCGGTTAGGACGATACGGCCATCTCGGACGACGCCGGTATGCTGCGGCCTGCCTTGCGGGACAGCGCCTCGCGATAGGCGCCGATGACCGAATCCACCATGCGGTCGACGGAAAAGCCGTCGTGAACGAAATCCGCCAGCTGGCGCGCCTGCGCGGTGCGCTCGGCGACGGGCTGCGTCAGCGTCGCAACGAGGCGGTCTGCAAGACCCTCGACATCGTCGGGCGGCAGGAGACGGTCCCGATACGGCCCGAAGATCTCGGGAATTCCGCCGACACGAGTGGCGAGCATCGGCAGGCGGGCCGCCGCCGCTTCGAGCACGATATAGGGCAGGGATTCGGCGCGCGACGGCACGACGAGCAGGCGGCCGAGCTCGAAGGCCCGGCGGGCCGGCATCGGCCCGGTGAACGACACATGCGCCGCCAGTCCAAGCCGACGGGCATGATCCTCGAGACTGGCGCGGTCCGGTCCCGAACCGACCAGCACCGCGCGCGGCGGCGCGCCGAGCCTGCGGCCGGCGACCGCGATGGCCTCGAGCAGCGTATCGATGCCTTTGACGGCCCGCAGTTCCCCGACATAGAGGATCTCGGCGGCATCCGTTGTCGGCGCGATCGGCACGAACTCGCTCTCGGTGACGCCGTTATGCACGATCTTGGAGAGGTGCGGCGGCTCGCCGACCATCTGGCGGAAGCGGCCGGCGATGAAGCCGCTCTCGAACAGTAGGAGATCGGTCTGTCGCGCCATGAGGCGCTCCGCCTGCATGTAGGCGCGGCTGATCAGGCTGCCGGGACGATGGTTGAGGCTGCCGCCATGGGGCGTATAGGCCCGCACCGTTCCGGCGGCGCTCGGCATCAAGGCGGTGAGCCGGGCATAGGCGCCGCCCTTCGACCCGTGACCATGCACAATGTGGGGCTGCGTCCGCCTGATCGTCTCGCGCACGGCCATGAACACGACGGCGTCGGAGGGGTGTGGATTGCGGTGCATGGGGATGCGGGTCATCCCGAGCGCCAGATGCGGCGCGATCTCCGCGAGCAGGCGGTCGGCCGCTTCGCCGCCGGTGGTCTGGTCGGCGATCACCCCGACCCTGTGGCCGCGGCGGACCTGCTCGCGGGCGAGGTCCAGCACATGGCGGAACAGCCCGCCGAGCGGTGCCCGCAGGACGTGCAGGACCTTGAGCGGCGGCCCCGAGCCGGGCAGCGTTTCCACCATGACGAGTCTCGCGATGAGCGGAGCCCGATCATGGCCGCAAATGCTAAAAGAACCGTTCTTCGACGTTGATCGTATCGCCGGGCCGCAGCGGATAGGCGAGCGGCACGCGGGCGGTGACCTGGACGCCGTTGATCATGCGGGTGATGGTGGCCGAGTTGCGCTCCGCCCGCGGGCCGAAGCCGCCCGCCACCGCGATGGCCTTCTGCACCGTCATGCCGCTGATGAACGGATATTGGCCCGCCGTCGTGACCTCGCCCAGGACGAAGAAGGGCCGGAACGCCTCGACTTCGACCGAGATATGCGGGTCGCGCAGGAAGCCGGCGCGGAGCCGGGCCTCGATGGTGCGCTCGGCCTCGTTCGTCGTCCGCCCGACGAGCGAGACATTGCCGACGAGCGGCATCGAGATCATGCCCGACCCGTTCACCGCATAGGAGTTGGAGAGAGCGTCCTGACCGAAGACGATGACCCTGATGCGGTCGCCGCTGGCGAGCGTATAGGGCGCCGTCAGCTGAGCGCGGAAGACGTCCGTGCGGTAGATCGGCCCGGCGCAGCCCGCGAGGGCCACGGCGGCGAGGAGGCAGGCTGCTTTGGCGAAGCGAAGCATGGTGTCGACCGGACATGAGGCCGCACGAAGAAGCGGCGCGGATCAATGTCCAGGCAATATCGTGTTAAGGTTAATGAAAGCTGATGAAGGCAGCGGGCGGGTGCGCGGCCTCTCAACATCGACCGGGAAACGGCCTCGCGGTTTTGCGCCGCCTTGACTAAGAGAAGGCCATGCCGTCGTTCCGCACCACCCGCACTGTCCCGCATTCCGCCGCCGAGATGTTCGATCTCGTCGCCGATGTCGAGCGCTATCCCGACTTCCTGCCGCTGTGCCAGAGTCTCGTCGTGCGTCGCCGGTCGACCCTGCCGTCCGGTGAGGAGGTGCTCACGGCCGACATGCGCGTCGGCTACAAGGCGGTCCGGGAGAGCTTCACGAGCCGGGTGACGCTCGATCGTGCGAATTCGGCCATCCTGGTCGAATATGTCAACGGGCCGTTCAGGTCGCTGGAGAACCGCTGGACCTTCACCGATCTGCCCGATGCGCCGGGCACCTCGGCGATTGCCTTCTACATCACCTACGAGTTCAAGAGCCGGATGCTGGGCCTGATGATGGGCTCGATGTTCGAGAGCGCCTTCCGGCGTTTCGCCGAGGCGTTCGAGCAGCAGGCCAGCAAGGTCTACGGCTGAGCTGCCGTCTCGAGCATCGCCAGCGCCTGCCGCAGCGCCTCTTCCCGCACGCGTCGCCGGCCGATGTCGCCGAAGCGGCGTTCGGTCGTCGTCGCCGGATGCCCGGTCCGGGCGAGACCGAACTGCACGAGACCCACCGGTTTCGACGGCGTGCCGCCGGTCGGCCCCGCTACCCCGGTGATGCTGAGCGCGAGGCCGGCCCGCGAGCGCGACAACGCCCCCTCGGCCATGGCGAGCGCGGTCTCGGGCGAGACGGCGCCGTGCCGGTCGAGCACCGAGGCCGGCACGCCGAGGAGTTCCGCCTTGGCCACGTTGGAATAGGTGACGAAGCCGCGGTCGAGCACATCGGCAGAGCCCGAGATCTCGGTCAGCAGGCCCGCCAGCAGGCCCCCGGTGCAGGATTCGGCCGTCGCCAGGACAACACCCTGCGCCCGGCAGAGGCCGATGAGCGCCCTGGCGCGGTCGACGAGGTCATCGGGGAACATGCGGCGGGCCTCCGGTTCAGCCCGGATCGAGCGGCAGACGGACGGTGGCGAGGCCCCAGGCCACCATGCCCTCGCCCCGGCCGGTGAAGCCGAGCCGCTCGGAGGTCGTCGCCGTGATCGCCACCCGGTCGACCGCAAGGCCGGCGATCTCGGCGATCCTGATCCGCATCGCCTCGCGATGCGGTCCGATCTTGGGCGCCTCGCACACCACCGTCGCATTGAGATGCGCCACGACCCCGCCGCGGTCACGGACCAGATCGACCGCATGCCTGAGGAATATGTCGGACGACGCGCCCTTCCACCGCGCCTCGGACGGCGGGAAATGCGAGCCGATATCACCGTCGCCGATGGCGCCGAGCACCGCGTCGGTCAAGGCATGCAGCACGACGTCGGCGTCCGAGTGACCGCTCAGCGCCCTGTCGTGGTCGATCCTGACCCCCCCGAGCCAGACGTGGTCGCCCTCGGCGAAGGAATGGACGTCGAACCCCTGGCCGGTCCTGACATCGAGCAACGAGGCGAAAAGGCGGGTCTCGGCGGCTTGGAAATCCTCCCGCGTGGTCAGTTTGACGTTCGAGGGCTCGCCCTCGAACACGAAGACGTCGTGGCCGGCATATTCGGCCACCGCGGCATCGTCGGTGAGGTCGTGTCGTCCATCAGCGACGGCACGCCGATGCGCGGCGACGATAAGCGGCAGCGCGAAGGCCTGGGGCGTCTGCACGGCGCGAAGCCGGCTGCGGTCGGGCGTACCCACGATCCGGCTCCCCTCGCCGATCTGCTTGACGGTATCGAACACCAGGCAGCCCGGCACGGCCGCGCCGTAGCTTCGCGCACCGTCCATGGCGCGACCGATCAGGGCCGAGGACGCGAAAGGCCGCGCCCCGTCGTGGATGAGAACGAAATCCGAATTGCGGCCGAGCCGCTTCGTCAGCGCCTCGAGCCCGGCATGAACGCTTTCCTGGCGCGTCGCGCCGCCGTCGGCGGGATCGCCCAGCCGCCCCGCGTGGGCCCGGTCGAGACGGCGCGCCGCCGCGTCGAAGAGATCACGGTCGTCGCGGTGGATCACCGGCGTCACGGACGCGATGTCGGGCCGCTGCAGGAAGGCCTGCAGGGTGCGCGTGATCAAGGGTTCTCCGGCCAGCGGTCGATATTGCTTGGGCACCCCCCCGCCGGCGCGCGATCCGCGTCCGGCAGCCACGACGAGAACGTGGAACGATTCAGGCATCGACCATGAGGCTCCTCCGACGGACCCGTTTCCCGCGCTTTGGGCGCCGCGTCGAACGACCTCTGGCCAGCGATGGGGGTCGCAACGACTATGGTGCCGTGCAATAACGAAGGGCCCGCTCGCCGGCAAGGCGGATAATGCCGTGAACCGGGCCGCAGCGGGGCGACATGGTGGCGTGCGGCGCGTTTCGACCGCGATCTCAGAAGGACCGATCATCTTTGATCATGTGCGGGGCGAAGACAAACGCCGATATCGCCGGCGAGCGTGATCCGCTCGGGCACCACCTGTGCTTCGGCCCGCTGGCGCTGCGCGGCCGCGCCATCCTGGCGCCCATGGCCGGCATCACGGATCTCGGCATGCGGCGGCTCGCCTGGCGGTTCGGTGCGTCGCTGACCGTCACCGAAATGGTCGTCGGCGATTATCTGGCGCGCGGCGATCTGGCGAGCTTGGCCCGCGCAGCCGGGGATGGCGGCCAACCGCACGTGGTGCAGGTGGCCGGCTGCACTCCGGGCTCGCTGGCCGAAGCCGCGAGGATCGCCGAAGGCTGCGGCGCCGTGGCGATCGACATCAACATGGGATGCCCGGCCAAACGCGTCACCGGCGGGCTTGCAGGATCGGCGCTGATGCGCGATCTCGATCATGCCGCGCGGCTGGTCGGGGCGACCGTCGCGGCCGTCGCGGTCCCGGTGAGCGTCAAGATGCGTCTCGGCTGGGACGAAACCAGCCTCAACGCGCCGGCGCTCGCCCGGCGGGCCGAGGCCGAGGGCGCGCGGCTGATCACGGTGCATGGCCGCACCAGGAGCCAGTTCTACAAAGGGGAGGCCGATTGGCGCGCGGTCGCCGCCGTGAAGCGGGCTGTCGCGATCCCCGTCGTCGTCAACGGCGATTGTCGCAGCGCCGCCGATGCGCATGCCATGCTGGCCGCCTCGGGGGCCGATGCGGTGATGATCGGCCGGGCGGCGCTCGGCCGCCCCTGGTTCGTCGGACAGGTCGCCGAAACCCTGGCAACGGGCCATTGTCCGCCGCCGCCCGCGGCAACCGAGCGGCGCCACGCCGCGATCGAGCATTACGACGCCATCCTTTCGCTGTTCGGCACGGCCAAGGGCGTGCGGCATGCCCGCAAGCATCTTTGTGCCTACGGGGAGGAAGAGCAGCGCCTCGGTCCGGTGCCGGAGGGCTTGCGGCGACGGCTGGCGGTCGGCGAGGACGCGAGCGAGGTCCGCCGCCTGCTGCACGAGCTCTTCAGGCACGACGCCGTCGCCGAGGTCGCGTGATGACGGCCTTCCTGCGCGCCCCGGAGCGAGGCAGCGAGCCGCAGCAGGCTTTCTTCGCGCTCGCGCCCGAAATCCTCAACGTCCTGCCCCATGCGATCCTGGCCGTGGCCCCCGACGGCGCCATCCTCGACGCCAATGCGACGGCCGAAGCCTTCTTCGAGATGAGCCGCGCCATGCTGATGCGTCATCGGCTCGCCGAGATCGTCCCCTTCGGCTCGCCACTCCTGAGCCTGATGGAGCAGGCGGGGGAACGTGGCACGGCCGTCAACGAATACCGGGTCGACCTTGGAACGCCGCGCCTCGGGTCCGACCGCACCGTCGACATCCACGTCAGTCCGATGTCGGAAAGCCGTGGCGCCATGATCGTTCTGCTGCAGGAACGGTCAATTGCCGATAAATTCGACAGGCAGCTGACCCACAGAGGAGCAGCCCGCTCGGTTTCTGCGCTGGCCGCCATGCTGGCGCACGAGATCAAGAATCCGCTCTCGGGCATCAGGGGCGCGGCGCAACTGCTGGAGACGGCTGTCGGCGACGAGGACCGGGCGCTGACGCGGCTGATCTGCGAGGAGACCGACCGCATCGTCAAGCTCGTCGGGCGCATGGAGGCCTTCTCCGACATGCGGCCGCCGGAACGCGAGAGCGTCAACATCCATGCGGTGCTCGATCATGTGAAGCGCATCGCGCAGGCCGGCTTCGCCAGGCACATCCGCTTCGCTGAGAGCTACGACCCTTCGCTGCCGCCGGTCTTCGCCAACCGCGACCAGCTCGTTCAGGTCTTCCTCAACCTGGTCAAGAACGCGGCGGAGGCGGTCGGCCCGGATGCCATCGACGGCGCCATCGAGCTCACCACCGCCTTCCGGCCCGGCGTCCGGCTACGGGTG
Organism: Lichenihabitans sp.; assembly: GCA_965277635.1. Taxonomy (GTDB): domain Bacteria; phylum Pseudomonadota; class Alphaproteobacteria; order Rhizobiales; family Beijerinckiaceae; genus Lichenihabitans. The sequence goes on along the minus strand of CBDIDE010000002.1, from coordinate 4,911,959 downwards.
CCCGGCGCCACGCAGCCGGTCAGCCTTCCGCTCGAATTCTGCGTCAGGGATAACGGACCGGGCGTGCCGCCCGACATCGTGGCGCATCTCTTCGATCCTTTCGTGACCACCAAATCCTCGGGAACTGGCCTTGGTCTTGCACTGGTGGCCAAGATCATCGGCGACCACGGGGGCACCGTGGAATGCGAATCGCATCCGCGCCGGACGACGTTCAGGGTTTTGATGCCCATGTTCGCTGCGCGGGACGGCCGCGGAGGTTCAGGGGCCTGAGCGCCGGCGCCCGACAGGAAGGAAGACCACGGCGATGAATGGCCACATCCTCGTTGCCGACGACGACGCCGCGATCCGGACGGTGGTCAGCCAGGCCCTGTCGCGGGCCGGCTACGAGGTGCGCGCGACAGGCACTGCGGCGTCGCTCTGGCGCTGGGTGCAGGCCGGCGACGGCGACCTCGTCATCACCGATGTCGTGATGCCGGACGAGAACGCGTTCGAGCTGCTGCCGCGCATCAAGAAATTGAGGCCCGACCTGCCGATCATCGTGATGAGCGCGCAGAACACCTTCATGACCGCGATCAAGGCCTCGGAGCGCGGCGCCTACGACTACCTGCCGAAGCCGTTCGACCTCAAGGAGCTCGTCGCCATCGTTGGGCGCGCCATGAGCGAGCCGCGCAATCCGCATGTCGTCCACGACGACGAGCTCGACTCGATGCCCCTCATCGGTCGCTCGCCGGCCATGCAGGAGATCTATCGCGCCCTGGCGCGGCTGATGCAGACCGACCTGACCGTGATGATCTCGGGGGAATCGGGTACCGGCAAGGAACTCGTGGCCCGCGCGCTGCACGATTACGGCAAGCGCAAGTCCGGGCCTTTCGTCGCCATCAACATGGCCGCCATCCCGCGCGACCTGATCGAAAGCGAATTGTTCGGCCACGAGAAGGGCGCCTTCACCGGCGCCAATACGCGCTCGGCCGGCCGGTTCGAGCAGGCCGAGGGCGGCACCCTCTTCCTCGACGAGATCGGCGACATGCCGATGGAGGCGCAGACGCGCCTGCTTCGCGTGCTCCAGCAGGCCGAATATACGACGGTCGGCGGCCGCACGCCGATCAAGACCAACGTGCGCATCATCGCCGCCACGAACAAGGACCTTCGCGTCACCATCCAGCAGGGCATGTTCCGCGAGGACCTGTTCTTCAGGCTCAACGTCGTGCCCCTGCGGCTGCCGCCGTTACGCGAGCGCGCCGAGGATATTCCCCATCTCGCCCGGCACTTCTTCGCGCTTGCCGCCGCGCAGGGCCTGCCGCTCAAGCATATGGACGCCGGCGCCTACGAGAAGCTCAAGCACTACCGCTGGCCCGGCAACGTGCGCGAGCTCGAGAACCTGGTCCGCCGCCTCGCGGCGCTGTACCCGCAGGAGGTCGTCACCGCCCAGCTCGTCGACGCGGAGCTCGGTCTCAGCCGTCCGCTGGAGTCGGCCTTCACGACAGAGACGTCGGCGGTTGCCGCCACCTCCGGCCAGCGGGGTGACCCGGGCCGGAGCGACGAAGGCGGCCTCAGCGGTGCCGTCGAGCGCCATCTCGCCGAGCTCTTCGCCAAGCACGGTGACGACTTGCCTCCGCCGGGTCTCTATCACCGCATCCTGCGCGAGCTCGAGGCGCCGCTCGTCTCCGCCGCCCTCGCCGCGACGCGGGGCAATCAGATCAAGGCGGCCGAGATGCTCGGGCTGAACCGCAATACGTTGCGCAAGAAGGTGCGCGAGCTCGATATCAAGCTGATGCGTCTGCCGCGTTGAGACCGCCGCTATGCGCGTCGCTGCGCGATCGGATCGAGGAGGAGTCGGCTCCGATTCGTGCGCTGCGAGATTCCAGGCTTCTGGTCGGCTCGCCCTGAATTCGTCGCAATGCGGCAACACTGCTGTATAATTACAACGGTGGGCGGACTGAAGGCGGCTGCCCGATACGACGAGACGCAGGAACAGCCCGAGCTTGACCGAATCCCAAGGCCAGCAAGAGACGGCGCTGCCGCCGAGCCGCTCGTCGCGCCGCCGCTTCATTTTCCGAGCGGGGCCGCTGATCGTCGGGTTGGCCCTGGTTTCGGCCCTGGCGACCTTCGCGGTGTTCACCGGCTTCACACCGATCATCCCGACCGATGCGGTCGTGATCGACGTGTTCCTGGCCGACGGCATCATCGCCTGCATCCTGTTCGTGCTGGTCGGGATCGAAGCCTACAAGCTCTTCGCCGCCTGGCGGGCGCGCATCGCCGGCGCGCGCCTCCATGCCTATATCGTCGGGCTGTTCCTGATCACCGCAGCCATCCCGGCGGTAATCATGGCGGTGGTCGGCGCGGTGGCGCTCGAACGCGGTCTCTATCCGGCGTTCATGGAGGATGTGCGCGGCTTCATCTCGCATACGACGGATGCGGCGCAGCTCTATCGCGAATCGCAATGCGCGTCGCTGCAGCGCGATGCCGATCTCGCGGCCTCGGACCTCGACCGCGCCAAGGTCGGCTACAACGATCGCGCTTTCTTCGACAATTATTTCGCCTCGCGGGTGCATGCGCTCGGCTTTACCGTGGCGGTGATGATGAAGGGTGATGGATCGGTGGTCGACCGGGTCGAGAGCGGTCGACCGGGCCAGGTCGTCGAGCCCTCCGCCGCCGATTTCGAGGATACGCGTAAAGGCCAGCGCTTCTGCTTCCGTCTCGACAACGGGCGGACCTTCGTCGCGCTACGCTTGCTGCCGTCCTTCGACGACACCTTCCTGTACGTTGGGCGGGCGCTCGATCCCTTCGCGATCGAGTTTCCGCAGCAGGCGCGCGACATCATCGCGCTCTACGACGCCTTCGATTCGCACCGCCGGTCGATTCAGATCGCCTTCATCATCATGTACGGGCTGTTGGCGCTGATCATGCTGCTGTCGGCGATCTGGCTTGGCCTCTCCTTCGCCAACCAGCTCGTGGCGCCGATCCGGCGCCTGATCCATGCGACCGACCAGGTCTCGTCGGGCAATCTCTATGTCCAAGTCCCGATCCGCCGGTCCGAGGGCGACCTGGCGCGGCTCGGCGAAACCTTCAACAAGATGACGTCGGAACTGCGCCTGCAGCAGAACCGCCTGATCGCGGCGCGGGAGACGATCGACGAGCGGCGTCTGTTCACCGAGGCCGTCTTGTCGGGCGTGCCGGCCGCCGTCATCGGCATCGGGCCGAACGGCGCGATCACCGTAGTCAATCCCTCGGCGCACAAGATCCTGGCGCAGGCCGAGGGCGGCGAGGCGACCATCATCGGCCGCGTGCTGACCGATGCCATCCCGGAGCTCGGTCCCATCGTCGAGGAAGCGAGGGCAGGGCGCCAGCGCCTGCATCAAGCCCAGATCACGCTCTCGCGCGGCGGCCGCGAGCGCACCTTCAATATCCGCGTCGCCAGCGACCTCTCGGCCAAGAGCGAGCGCGGCTACGTGGTGACGCTCGACGACATCACCGATCTGGTGACCGCCCAGCGCACCTCCGCCTGGGCCGACGTGGCGCGGCGCATCGCTCACGAGATCAAGAACCCGCTGACGCCGATCCAGTTGTCGGCGGAGCGCCTGAAGCGGCGCTACGGCAAGGTGATCACGGAAGGGCGCGAGGTCTTCGACCAGTGCACCGACACGATCATCCGCCAGGTCGACGACCTGAAGCGCATGGTCGACGAATTCTCCTCCTTCGCCCGCATGCCGAAGGCGACGCTGCAGGAGGACGATCTCGGCAAATGCGTCGAGCAGGTCGTGTTCCTCATGCGGGTCGGCAACCCGGACATCACGTTCACCGACGATCTTCCGGGCGCGCCGCTCGTCGCGCGGTTCGACCGGCGATTGCTGTCGCAGGCGCTCACCAATATCATCAAGAACGCGACCGAGGGGATTGCGGCCATGGGTTGCGGACCGGGGGAGGGACATATTGCCGTCGCGCTGCGCCACACGCCCGAGGGAGAGATCGTGATCGACGTGATCGACAACGGCAAGGGTTTTCCGGCCGAGAATCGCCATCGGCTGCTCGAGCCCTATATGACGACGCGCAGCGACGGCACCGGCCTCGGGCTTGCCATCGTGGCGAAGATCTTCGAAGACCACGGCGGTGGGATCGACCTCCTCGATGCACCCCATTCGCGTGGGGCCCACGTGCGGCTTCACTTCCCTCTGGATCCGTCCAGCGTGCCGGCCCGCAGCGATGCCGCGCCGCAACGCGTGAGCGAGAAAGCCTAAGAGAAGGCGATGGCAACCGATATCCTGATCGTAGACGACGAGGCCGATATCCGGGAACTCGTCTCGGGCATCCTGTCGGACGAGGGCCACGGCACCCGTACCGCCAAGGATGCCGACGAGGCCCTGGCGATGGTTTCGGGACGGCGGCCGCATCTCGTCTTTCTCGATATCTGGCTGCAGGGCTCGCGGCTCGACGGCCTGCAACTGCTCGAGATCATCAAGGAGCAGCACCCGACGCTGCCGGTGGTGATGATCTCGGGCCACGGCAATATCGAGACCGCGGTCTCGGCCATCAGGCTCGGGGCCTACGACTTCATCGAGAAGCCGTTCAAGGCGGACCGTCTGGTGCTCGTCGTCGATCGGGCGCTCGAAGCCTCGCGGCTCAAGCGGGAGAACATCCAGCTCAAGGCGCGTGCCCTTAGCCCAAACCGGATCGTCGGGCGCTCGACGGCCTCGAATCAGCTCCGCCAGGTGATCGAGAAGCTCGGGCCGGCCAATTCCCGCATCCTGATCACCGGCGCGCCGGGTGCAGGCAAGGAATTGGCGGCCCACATGATCCACGACCTATCGGGGCGCGCCTCCTCGCCGTTCGTGGTCATCAATGCGGCGACCATGGTGCCGGAGATGATGGAGACCGAGCTCTTCGGGATCGAGGGGACGGACGGTCGCAGCCGCAAGATCGGTGCGCTCGAGGAGGCCCATGGCGGCACGCTGTTCATCGACGAGGTGGCCGACATGCCGCGCGAGACGCAGAGCAAGATCCTGCGTGTCCTGGTCGACCAGAATTTCACGCGGGTCGGCGGCTCGACGCGGGTCCATGTCGACGTGCGCATCATTTCCTCGTCCAGTCGCGATCTCGCCGCCGGCATCGCCGACGGCAGTTTTCGGGAAGACCTGTTCCACCGGCTGGCGGTGGTGCCGGTGCGGGTGCCCGGACTGTCCGAGCGCCGCGAGGACATTCCCGAACTGATCGATTTCTTCATGGACCAGGTCTCGGCCAACACCGGTCTGCCGAAGCGGCGGATCGGTGCGGATGCCATGGCGGTCCTGCAATCGCATGATTGGCCGGGCAATATCCGCCAGCTTCGCAACAACGTCGAGCGCCTCATGATCCTGGCGAGCGGGGATGCCGACGCGGAGGTCAGCGCCGACATGCTGCCCTCGGAGGTCGGCACGCTGGTGCCGGCGACGCCGAACGGTGCCGGCGGCGAAAAGCTGATGAGCCTGCCGCTGCGCGAGGCGCGCGAGGTGTTCGAACGGGAATATCTCGTGGCGCAGATCAGCCGTTTCGGCGGAAACATTTCCCGCACCGCCGAATTCATCGGGATGGAAAGATCCGCGTTGCATCGTAAACTGAAATCGCTCGGGATCGATTGAGGCAAGAAGGCGACAGGGCCGCAGGCTCGACATGGGATCTGCATGGCGGCATGAAGTTTGTGTTGCGGCGTCGCGGCGTCTCTGCGCCTAGTGGGGCCGGAGGGTCGTGCAGCGGCGGGCATCGGGGTCTTCGAGTGCGGCATTGCGACCGGCAGGCGGCAGCGACAAGCGATGGACGGAAAGATGGCGTCTGAACGAACACAGAATTTGCAAGACACGTTTTTGAATTACGTTCGAAAGAACAAGGTTCCGCTGACGATTTTTTTGGTCAACGGCGTGAAGCTCCAGGGCGTCGTGACATGGTTCGACAGTTTCTGCGTGCTGTTGCGGCGCGATGGCCATTCGCAATTGGTCTACAAGCACGCGATCTCGACCATCATGCCGGGGCAGCCGATTCAGATGTTCGAGGCGCCGGAGGAGACCGCCACTGGCGACAAGCGGTGACGAGACCCATGTGAGGCGGCATGCGATGTCTTGAAGCGTCGAGGTCGGAGCGCGACGTGCCCGATCACGAAACCGCCGAGCTCAGCGTGGCCGAATCGACGCGATGCCTGGTGGTGGGGCCCTATCTGACCGGATCTCACGGCCTCGGCGGACGCGATCCACGACTGCCTGAGGCGAGGCTCGATGAAGCTTCGGCGCTGGCCGAAGCCATCAGCCTCGACGTCGTGGCTCGGCGCCTGGTCAATCTTTCCACGATCCGGCCGGCGAGCTTCATCGGCAAGGGCAAGGTCGACGAGCTTGCGGCCCTGGTCCGGGACGAGTCGGTCGGGCTGGTGATCATGGACTGCGCGCTGACGCCGGTGCAGCAGCGCAACCTCGAAAAATCCTTCGTCGCCAAGGTGATCGACCGCACCGGGCTGATCCTCGAAATCTTCGGCCGGCGGGCGCGGACGCGAGAGGGTGCGCTGCAGGTCGAGCTGGCGCATCTCGGCTATCAGAAATCGCGGCTGGTGCGGTCCTGGACCCATCTCGAGCGGCAGCGCGGCGGTTTCGGCTTCCTCGGGGGGCCCGGCGAGACGCAGATCGAGACCGACCGCCGCCTGATCGAGGAGCGCATGGCGCGGATCGAGCGTGATCTCGACCACGTCAGGCGTACGCGCGCGACCAACCGGAAGACCCGCGCCGACGTGCCGTTCCCGACGGTCGCCCTCGTCGGCTACACCAATGCGGGCAAGTCGACGCTGTTCAACCGGCTGACCCATGCGGCCGTGCTGGCGGACGACATGGTCTTCGCTACGCTCGACCCTACCCTCAGGCTGCTCGTCCTGCCGCACCGCGGCAAGGTCATCCTATCCGATACGGTCGGCTTCATCTCCGAACTGCCGACCATGCTCGTCACCGCCTTCCGGGCGACGCTCGAGGAAGTCGTCTCCGCCGACCTGATCCTGCACGTCCGCAACATCGCCCACCCCGACACGAAGGCGCAGAGCGCCGACGTCGGCACGATCCTCGCCGAGCTCGGCATCGACGTCGCCGACCAGGCCCGCGTCGTCGAGGTGTGGAACAAGGCTGACCTGCTCGACCCGGCGGGGCGGGAGGAGATCGTCGATGCCGCGGCGCATCGGCGTGCCGTGGAGCGGCCGGTGGTCGTCTCCGCCCTGACCGGCGAAGGTGTCGACGGGCTTCTAGCGACCATCGAGGACCGGCTGGCGGCGCGCAGCTCGACGCTCGACCTGACGCTCGAACCAAGCGACGGGCAGGGGCTTCACTGGCTCTACGAGAGCGCCGAGATCCTGTCGCGCGGCGACGGCGAGGACGGCGAGGTCCATCTGCGGGTTCGCATCCCGCCCGAGCGGCTGCCGCGGCTGCGGCGCCGCTTCCCCGCCGCACGCCTCATCGAGTGAGGACGCCGATCGCCCCCGGTTGGCGCGGAGCTCGATCAGCGACGCCATCATCAGGTGCGAAGTGTGGCCGTGCTTCGAGGAGGGCGCCAATCCATAGTTGTAGGAATGGATCATACTCAAGATATTCCTATCGAATGGTCCGGCGTGCCGAAGCGGGCGATGAGGTCATCCTGACCCGTCAAGACCATTCCGCCGTGCGGCTGGTGCCGATGAAACCTGCTGCCGACGCGAAATCCAGCAAGGCCGTGCGCGATGCGGTCCGTGCCTCTGCCGGCGAGGGCTACCGGTCCGAGCGCCGCACGCAGCCAGAGTCTTCTCTATGACAGGAACGGTCTGTCCGGATGATCGCAGTCGATATGTCCGCGTCTCCGCGCGACGCAATGCCCACGCCTGTGAGCAATGGGCGAAGAGCGCTCGCAAACTGGCGCATGCGGCCCTGGGCCGTCGAGCCGCAGCTGACGAAGCGGCCGCCATTCGGCGCGTGTAGGCGGTGGGCCGCGCATCGATCTCCTCGACCGCGCTCCCCATCCGGCTCCCTCACAGCACGATGATGCCCGAATGCTTGCGCTTGTCGTCGGGCTCGACATGAATCGAGATCGACGTGTCGGGAATCTCGCTCTTGAGCACGCGCTCGATGCGGTCGCAGATCTCGTGCGCCTCGGCAACCTGCATCGTACCCGGCACGACGAGATGGAACTCGACGAAAGTCTGCGTCCCGGCGCTGCGCGAGCGGATGTCGTGTGCCTCGAGCGCGCCGTCCGCATTGCAGGCGATCAGTTCGCGGATGCGGGTCAGCGTTCCCTCGGGCACGGCCTCGTCCATCAGGCCGCCGACGCTTTCCCGCATCACCTGCCAGCCGCTCCAGAGCACGTGCAGCGCGACGAGCGCCGCGATCGCCGGATCGAGAATCTGCCGGCCGGTGGCAAAGACCAGGATCACACCGACGATCACCCCGACCGAGGTCACGACATCGGTCTGCAGGTGCTTACCGTCGGCCACGAGCGCCGGCGAGCGCAGGCTGCGACCCTGCCGTTGCAGCACCGCACTCCAGAGGCCGTTCAGAATCGTGCCGAGGCTGCCGACCGCAAGGCCCAGCACCGGCTGGTTCAGTGGATGCGGGTTCTGCACCGCGAGCGCCGCCTGCCAGAGAATGGCGATGGCGGCGATCACGATGAGCACGCCCTCGGTCACTGCCGAAAGATATTCGGCCTTGCTGTGTCCATAGGGATGACGCGCATCCGCAGGCTGCGCCGCGACGTGCAGCGCCCACAGCGCCGCCAGCGCCGTGGCGCAGTTGATGATGCTTTCGAGAGCGTCGGACAGGAGCGCGACGCTGCCGGTCAGGCCATAGGCATAGAACTTGACGCAGAGCACGACCACGCTGACCGCGAGGCTCCCCAGGGCAAGCTTTTGGACTAATCTCATTCGCGAGGTCCGGACGACGGCTATACACGCAAGACACCGGCCGCGACGGGCGGCCCCCGTTGCGGACGCTCGCCACGCGGCGATGACGCCGCGACCGGATCCGGGCGCCGCGATGGGCGGCCAAGCGATAGACCATTGAGAGATGGGAGACCATATGGGGCGCAAGATCATCATCGATACCGATCCGGGCCAGGACGATGCCGTGGCGATCCTGCTCGCCTTGGCATCGCCCGAGCTCGACATCCTCGGCATCGTGGCGCTCGCCGGCAATGTGCCGCTGCATCATACGCGCGAGAATGCGCGCCGGGTCCTCGCCTTGGCCGAACGGACGGAGATCCCGGTCTTCGCCGGCGCGGTGCGGCCTCTGGTCCGCCCGCTAGTGACGGCCGAGCATGTCCACGGCAAGACCGGGCTCGACGGCGCGACGCTGCCTGAGGCCGTGGCGCCGGTCCGCCCGCAGCACGGCGTCGATTTCATCATCGAGACGCTGCTTGCCGCCGCACCCGGCGAGATCACGCTCTGCACCCTCGGGCCGCTGACGGACGTCGCCCTGGCGCTGATCCGGGCGCCGGAGATCGCCGCGCGTATCCGTGAGATCGTGATGATGGGCGGCGCCTATTTCGAGGTCGGCAACATCACGCCGGCCGCCGAGTTCAACATCTATGTCGATCCGGAGGCGGCCGATGTCGTGATGCGGAGCGGCGTGCCGATCACCATGCTGCCGCTCGACGTCACCCATCGGGCGCTCGCGACGCCGGAGCGGATCGCGCAACTGCGCGGGCTCGGCAACCGCGCCGGCACGGTCGTGGCGGATCTGCTCAACTTCTCGGAGCGGTTCGACAACGCCAAATACGGCAGCGACGGCGCCCCGCTGCACGACCCCAACGTCATCGCCTGGCTGCTCAAGCCCGAGCTCTTCCATGGTCGGCACGTCAACGTCATGATCGAAACCGCGAGCCCGCTGACGCTCGGCATGACGGTGGTGGACTACTGGCGCGTGACCGAGCGGCCGGCCAACGTGACCTTTCTGCGCCATGTCGACGACGAGGGGTTCTACCACTTGCTTCGCGAGCGTCTCGCCCGGTTGCCCTGAACGACGCATGGAACTCCGGTTTCGCTGAGGTGTTGCGGGCCTGGGCGGGAGCATGTTCCGGCGCTATTGAATCGACGACATCGGCACCCTGGATCGGCTCTATCCAGGGCGACCTCGCTGTGTACGACGGAAGGACGCGATGGCCCTGCGGATCGAAGACTACGCCCTCATCGGCAATTGCGAGAGCGCCGCGCTGGTCGGGCTCGACGGGTCGATCGACTGGCTCTGCATGCCGCGCTTCGATTCGGCCGCCTGTTTCGCCGCGCTTCTCGGCGATCGCGACAACGGCCGCTGGCAGGTCGCACCGTCCGACCCCGTCACCAAGGTGACGCGCCGCTACCGGGACGACACGCTGGTGCTCGAGACGCGCTTCGAGACGGCGGATGGAACGGTTCTGCTCACCGATTGCATGGGCCGGCGCGACGGTCATGCGGATGTGGTCCGGATCGTGCGCGGCGAGGCGGGCACGGTGGCGCTGCGCTCCGAGCTTGTGATCCGCACCGAATATGGCTCGGTGATCCCCTGGGTCAGCCGTCTCGACGACGGCCGTCTGGCGGCGGTGGCCGGTCCTGACCGGCTGACGCTGGCGACCACCGTGGACCTGCACGGCGAAGACATGCGGACTATCGCCGACTTCAGCGTGGCGGAGGGCGAGGAGGTCGCCTTCGTGCTCACCTGGTCGCCATCCTACAAGCGAGCGCCGCAGACGGTCGATGCCACAGACGTCGTGGAACTGGCCACCGAGGACTGGCGCAACTGGATCAAGTCGCACCGGATCGACTCCTGCGGAGAATGGCGCGACATCGTCATGCGCTCGCTGATCACGCTCAAGGCCCTCACCCATTACGAGACCGGCGGCATCGTCGCGGCGCCGACGACCTCGCTGCCCGAGGCGCTCGGCGGTCCGCGCAACTGGGACTACCGCTACTGCTGGCTGCGCGACGCGACCCTGACGCTCTACGCCCTCCTCACCTCGGGCTTCCTCGAAGAGGCAGGCGCCTGGCGCGACTGGCTGATGCGGGCCATCGCGGGCTCGCCGGACCAGATGCAGATCATGTATGGCATCGCCGGCGAGCGGCGCCTCGACGAATACGAGGTCGGCTGGCTCGCGGGCTACGAAGGGTCGTCGCCGGTCAGGATCGGCAATGCCGCCTCAGGTCAGCTCCAGCTCGACGTCTATGGCGAGGTGATCGACGCCATGTACCAGGCGCGCCGCCTGGGCCTTCCACCCGACCAGAACGGCTGGAATCTGGAGCGGGCGCTGGTCGAGCATCTCGAGGCGATCTGGCAGGACCCGGACGAGGGCATCTGGGAGGTGCGCGGCGGACGGCGGCAGTTCACCGCCTCCAAGGCCATGGTGTGGGCCGCCTTCGACCGCGCCGTACGATCGGTCGAGGAATTCGGCCTCGACGGCCCGCTGGAGCGCTGGCGCGCCGCCCGCGACACGGTGCATGCACAGGTCTGCGAGAAGGGATTCGACAAGGAGATGAACTCCTTCGTCCAGTTCTACGGCTCCAAGGCGCTCGACGCGAGCCTGCTGATGATGCCGCTCGTCGGCTTCCTGCCGCCCGACGATCCCCGCATCGTCGGAACGGTGGCGGCCATCGAGGCCCATTTGATGGAAGATGGTTTCGTCAAGCGCTACAAGGAAGCCGGCAATGTGGACGGCCTCAAGGGCGGCCACGAGGGTGCCTTCCTGCCCTGCTCGTTCTGGCTGGCCGACAATTACGTGCTGGCCGGACGGCTCGACGAGGCTAAGACGCTGTTCGAACGCCTCATCGGCCTGTGCAACGATGTCGGCCTGCTCTCTGAGGAATATGACCCGCGCGTCAAGCGGCAGGTCGGCAATTTCCCGCAGGCCTTCACCCACGTGGCGCTGATCAATACGGCGCACAACCTCAGCCGAGACGTCGGTCCGGCGCTGCACCGGGCCGAGAGCGCCGAAACGAGCGCCGCGGCGGCGGAGTGACGTGAGGCGGGTGACAGGCGAGGAACGCACGACTAGAGAGATGGACCAGCTCTTCCGGGGCTAACGGGTGATGCTGAAACGCCCCTCGTCCTGAGCGGCCTTCGAAGAAGGCGTGTCGAAGGACGAGGGGCCGCTCTCGTGGTTCGGCTTGCTGCGCAAGCAGCCGCTCACCATGAGGGCGCGTCGGAACCCTCACCCGATCGCCCCGGAGCCCACCCGAAGCGATCCATGCCCGACCTCCTGCTCGAATTGTTCTCCGAAGAGATTCCCGCCCGCATGCAGGCCCAGGCCGCGGCCGACCTCAAGCGTCTCGTCACCGATGCGCTCGTCGACCGGGGCCTGACCTACGAGGGAGCGCAGAGCTTCGCGACGCCACGGCGGCTGGCGCTCCATGTCGTCGGCCTGCCGGTGCGGCAACCCGACACGCGCGAGGAGCGCAAGGGACCGCGCGTCGGCGCGCCCGAAGGCGCGATCCAGGGTTTCTTGAAGAGCGCCGGCCTTCGCAGCCTCGACGAGGCGACCGTCTCGCGCGACCCCAAAAAGGGCGATTTCTACACGGCGGTGATCGAGCGGCCCGGCGAGGCCGCCATCGCGGTGATCGCCGCCGTGCTGCCCGGTATCGTCCGCAGCTTCCCCTGGCCGAAGTCGATGCGCTGGGGGGCGGGCTCGAGCGCGCCCGAGCCGCTGCGTTGGGTGCGGCCGCTGCACTCGATCCTGTGCACTTTCGGGGCCGAGACCGAGGAGCCCGAGGTCGTGCCTTTCGTGGTCGACGGGATCGCGGCGGGCGACGTCACGTGCGGGCATCGGTTCATGGCGCCCGAGCCGTTCCGGGTGCGGTGGTTCGACGATTATGCACCCCATCTCGACAAGGCCAAGGTCGTGCTCGACCCCGAACGGCGGCGCGACATCATCCGCCACGATGCGAAGGATCTCGCCTTCGCGCAGGGGCTGGAGGTGATCGAGGACGAGACGCTGCTGGCCGAGGTGGCGGGGCTCGTCGAATGGCCGGTGGTGCTGCTCGGGCGTTTCGATGCGGCCTTCCTCGAAATCCCGCCGGAGGTGATCCGCGCCACCATTCGGGCCAACCAGAAATGCTTCGTCACCCGGCGCGCGGACGGGAGCCTGGCCGACGCCTTCATCCTTGTCTCGAACCTCTTAGCGACCGACGGCGGTTCAGCCATCGTGGCCGGCAACGAGCGGGTGGTGCGGGCGCGGCTCGCGGACGCCAAGTTCTTCTACGAGACCGACCTCGGGGCGAAGCTCGAGGATCGCGTGGAAAAGCTCGACAGCATCGTGTTCCACGAGAAGCTCGGCACGCAGGGCGAGCGTGTCAAGCGCATCATGGCGCTGGCGCGGGAGCTGGCGCCGATCGTCGGCGCGGATCCGGCCGAGGCGGAGCGCGCCGCGCTTCTGTGCAAGGCCGACCTCGTCTCCGAGATGGTCGGCGAGTTCCCGGAGCTGCAGGGCCTGATGGGCCGCTATTATGCCGCCGCCCAGGGCGAAGCACTTGCGGTGGCCGCGGCGATCGAGGACCATTACCGGCCGCAAGGACCCTCCGACCGCGTGCCGACCGAGCCGGTGTCGATCGCCGTGGCGCTCGCCGACAAGCTCGACACACTCGTCGGCTTCTGGGCCATCGACGAGAAGCCGACGGGCTCGAAGGACCCCTTCGCGCTGCGGCGGGCGGCGCTGGGGGTGATCAGGGTTGTCATCGAGAACGGGTTGCGTTTTTCCTTGGCAAAGATGTTGGGTTCGGGCGTGCAAGAATACCGGCATCAGAAAAATGTTTGGGTGGAGTCGGCAGTGGAGAAGTGGGCCGTACCGGCGGCCCAAAATCCGTCTGTTAGACAAACGGTGACAGACGTTTGGAACGCTTACCACGCCTCACAACTGAGTGTATTCTTCGCAGATAGGCTGAAGACTCAGCTTAAGCAGAAGGGCGCGCGGCACGATCTGATCGATGCCGTCTTCGCCCTGCCGGGGCAGGACGACCTCCTGATGATCGTACGCCGCGTCGAAGCGCTCGGCCGCTTCCTCGACACCGAGGACGGCAAGAACCTCCTCGCCGGCTATCGCCGTGCCGCCAACATCTTGCGCGCGGAAGAAAAGAAGGATGGGGTAGGGGCCTTCGACGCTGCCCATGATCCGGCGTTGCTCGATCTCGACGAGGAGCAAGCCCTAGCCGATACCCTGTCCGAGGTGCGCGAAGCAGCCGCGGCTTCCCTCGCCGCGGAGGATTTCGAGGGCGCCATGCGGGCGCTGGCCCTCTTGCGGCCGCCGGTCGATGCCTTTTTCGAGCATGTCACGGTCAATGCCGACGACCCGGCGCTGCGCCTCAACCGTCTGCGGCTCCTAAACGCCCTCCGCGCCACCATGCTGACGGTCGCCGATTTCTCGAAGGTGGGCGGGTAGGGGTCGGCGGAATCTTCGATCCGATTTCGCGTATCGAAGGTTTGGGTTTTGCCGGACATGGCGGCTTCTGCCGCTGATATCTTGCAAATTGCGCTCCGACCGATGGCATGATTCCATGCCCCTGACGATGCGCTCGGGGAGCGGCGGGACAGCGGGCAGAGCGATCCGTTCCGAGCCCGGCTCGATCAGATCGCCGACCCTGACCATCCGCTGGCGAAGCTAGGCCGGGTGATCGACTGGCGTTTCCTGGAGGGGCGGTTCGACGCAAAAGACCACCATCGCATGGGTCGCAACCATCTGGCCCACACTATCGGCCGAGGGCAAGCCGGTCGCCTGATCGGCGTTCCGCACCGACGACGGAATGCTATCCACGCCGGAAAAAACAAAGGAAAATCATCAATCTAGCTTGGCTCCCCGAGCAGGACTCGAACCTGCGACCATTCGATTAACAGTCGAATGCTCTACCAACTGAGCTATCGGGGAACGTGGCCGGTGCATAGCAAGGCCGGCCCGCATTTGCAAACGCCAATCCTGGCTACCGCGGGACCGTCAGTCGGCGAACGCAGGGAAGGAGAATTGCCCAATCGGAGGGCGCATCTTCGGCTTGCTCCCGATCGGCGGATGTTGTTAGAAGAGCGCGCGCGTCGTCGCATGACGATCCGCCGAGGCCTCGTGGCGGAGTGGTTACGCAGAGGACTGCAAATCCTTGCACCCCGGTTCGATTCCGGGCGAGGCCTCCACTTTCATCGTCTCATCCTTCGCCATTGCGCTGCTTCAGCGCCGGAGCGGAGATCGTCGGTCCGCCGTCGAGCCTGCGCGGGCTGTCGGCGGCCTCGTCGGGGTCGCGACGGGACGCGCGCAGAGCCTCATAGGCGCGACGCACCGCCTCGGCGCCATGGGTCCGCTCCAGCCGCCGCACCACGAAATGTCCGCGGGCCAGGCGCTGGTAATGGTCCATGAAGGCGGCGTTGATGGCGGCGCCGGTGACCGCGCCGATCACGGGGACGCTCTGCGCGACGATCTTCTGCGTGACGACGATGCCGAAACGCGAGGCGATCTGGCTCACCAGGCGCAGCAGGGCAGGCGCCGATTCCTCGACGATGCCCCGGTTTATGAAATAGCGTGCGGCTTCGGTCACCGACCTCGCCAGCAGCGCGCGTGTCGCGAAATAGCTGCCCTCGCCGAAATGGGCGGCCTCACGCTCGCCGCTGAGGGCGAAGACCTCGAGGCAGGCGAGGCTCGTCTCCGGTTGTCCGAGGTTCTCGCCCTCCTGGCGCGCGATTTCGCCGATGGACCGGAGGATCAGCGTCGTCGACACCGGCAGTTCGAACGGCAGCGTGGCCAGGCCGAACGCCCCGCCGAGCGCTCCGGAGGCTGCGATCGCGGTGAGATGCAAGCGCCGGGAGGCCGGTCGGCGGCCTTCGGCCAAGGTCGTCAGGGCGGCGCGCATCGCATAGCTCAGCGCCCTGGCCGCCGCGGCATTGGCGGTCTTGAGGACAGTGTCGGGGATGAACTGGCTGGCCAAGCCGATCTGCCGGCCCACGAGCCCGGTCAGTTGCGTCGCGAAACTGGTGTGCTCCAGGGCCTCGACGGCCGCCGCCAGGTCTGCCTCGTCTTGCGCGGACCAGATGGCGTCATTCGCCGTCTGCAGATTGCCCGGACGTCGCGCGATCTTCTCCACCATCGGGCAGGCTCCTTGGATTGGTTGTGTGGGTCAACGCCAAGCCGGCACTCGGGTTCTCCACCGAACGGCGAAGCGCCGTTCACTTGTCGTCCCCGTCGAGCATCGGGACGATGAAGAACAGGCAGGCGACGAGGAACAACAGGCTGCCGATCAGGCCCGGCCAGTCGCCCGAACGCCACGACGACACCGTATAGGACAAGGCCGAGGCCAAGAAGAGGCCCCAACCGATGGCATGCGCGCGGCGTTCTCTCACGATCGGCAAGGCCTCGCGCCGGACGACCGCCGGTTCGTCTTGACGGTGACGCTCATTTGCAACAGGCTTCGTCCTGCTGCGGCACGATGCCGTACTCGCCGCCCCTCGGGACAGCAGGAGGACAGAGAATGGCCAGATCAATCATCGGTGTCGCCGGCATGACATTGGTCTTTTGCCTCGGCGTCGCAGGCGTCGCAAGGGCCGAGACCGTCATGCAGCAATGCGGTCAGCAATATCAGGCCGCCAAGGCCGGCGGCACGCTGAACGGCATGAGCTGGAACCAGTTCAGGACCGATTGCGCGGCCAGGCTGAAGGCGCAGCCGGCCTCGGCCCCGGCCCCCGCGCCGGTGGCCCCCGCTCCGGCGCCGGCCGCCGCTCCCGCTCCGGTCGTTCCGCCACCGCCGCCCCCCACCACCGCCGCCAATCCGCTGAAACCGGCCGCCCCGGCCCCCGCTGCGACGGCCGCCGCGCCAGGGGCCAAGCCCGTGAGCGCCGGCCGCGCTGCGGAGACCACCCGGCAGCGTCAATGCGGTGCGGAATGGCGCGCCAACAAGGTGACCCTGGTGGCCCAGACCCCGGGCCTCACCTGGCCCAAGTATTGGAGCCAGTGCAACAAGCGGCTCAAGGCCGCGGGCCAGTAGGATCGAAAGTGAGCGGGGGACGGGATATCGCTCCGCCGCTCTCCGACCGGGCATCTCCGATCATGCCACATAGGCCGAGCCGGCGACTACGGCGCCGAGCAGGCCGAGCAGCATCGCGGTATACCAGGGCCACCGCCGTCCACCGGTGATGATGGCGATGGTGGCGATGGCGATCGAAACGTGCAGCAGCGTCACCGCGACCGTCAGGATATGGTGCCGGTGCTCGTGCCGGTTGCTGTCTTCGAGCTTGACGTCGCGCTCCTTCTCCAGGTCCTCGGCCTTGGTCTTGATCTCCGCGCCCACCTGCGCATAGCCGCGCGCCTTGGCGTCATAATCTTGCGCCTTGGCGGGGTTCGACGCGGCCGCGATCTCGTAAAGGTTGCGCTTGACGCTCTGTGCCTGGAAGAAGGCCCAATGATCGGCGGCCTGGTTCTGCATCAGCACCGATTCGTTCTTGTCGCTGATCGCCTTGCCGCTCTCGAGGCTCTCCAGGCTGCCGACCGTCGCGGCGAGGACGGCCAGGATGGCGATCGTCATTGAAACCTTCATCAGCAGAGGATTGCCGCTGTGCGCCGCGTGTTCCGCGTGCTCGGCATGTTCCAGATGGTCGGATGTCTCGAGTTCCATGGCGGCCCCGCGCGCTCGGATGCGCTGAAGGCATAGCCCAGGCCGGGCATCCGTTCCACCGTGCTCGGGGCCGTTTGGCTGGAGGGGCTCGCATGGACAAGATCGACGGCGCCGACCTATAAGCGGCAGGGGTCGGCCGGACCGATCGAGCCGTCGATCGCGGCGGCGCTCGAACAGCGGGACAAGTCTATGCAGGGCGCAGCGGCGATCATGGATCAGGCGTTTTCAGCGCAGCGTCGCGCCATGGTCGATGGACAGATCCGCACTTTCGCGGTCACCGATGCGGCCGTCATCGCGGCCTTCTCGGCCGTGCCGCGCGAACTTTTCCTGCCGGAGGGCCTGCGCGGTCTTGCCTATTCGGATGCGATCCTGACCCTCCCGGGGGGTGCCGCAGGACGCGCCCTGCTGCAGCCGATGGTGCTCGCCCGGCTGATGCAGGGCGCGATGATCGAACCCACGGCGCGCGCCCTCGTGGTCGGCGGCGGCAACGGCTACGCCGCCTGTATCCTGGCGCGTATCGCCGCGAGCGTCGTCACGCTCGACACCGATCCGGCGTGGGCCACCTCCGCCGAAGGCCTCGCCCGCAACCTCGGCCTCGCTGCGGTGCGGGCCGTGTCGGGCGATCTCGTCAAAGGTTTCCCGGAGGGGGCACCCTACGATGTGATCGTGGTGCAGGGTGCGGTCGAGGTCCGGCTCGACGCACTTCTGGGTCAGCTCGCTCCGGGAGGGCGTTTGGTCGCCATCGAAGGGCATCGCGGCGATGCCTCGCGGCGCGCCGGCAAGGCCGTCGCCTTTCGCCGTGCCGGCGATGACGTCAGTGTCCGGCCGCTGTTCGACGCGACGGTGCCGGTCCTCGACGAGTTCCGCCGGCCGCCGGCCTTCGTCTTCTGACGAGCCCGAGCCCCGGCCTGCCACCGACCCCGGCCTGCCATTCCGGCGAATCCAGTGTGGGCGCAACCGCGACTGTCGCATTTTTGCGGCAGTTCGTTGAATTGTCCGGGGCAAAAGCCTCCCGTACGCGCATCGTTGGAGAGGTCAAGGTAAGATGGCCAGGACGCCGCTCATCCCGAGTCGTCAGGCCGGATGCGACGCGTCCGCGAGTCTGCCGGGCAACGGCGGCCCTTTAGGGGACCTGGAAGTCAGTGATGAGTCGTACCAGCGCCCATATCCGCGCCTCCCTCACCCTCGGTCGGGGCTGCCGCCTGTCGGCTTTCGCCGCGCCATCGGTGATTGCGCTCCTGCTCGGCGGAACGGCGGCCCTCCCGGCGCGAGCCGAGACGCTGCCCAACGCCCTGGCCAAGGCCTATTTCAACAATCCGAACATCAACGCGCAGCGCGCCACGGTGCGGGCGTCCGACGAGAATATCCCGATCGCCGAGTCGGGCTACCTGCCGCACGTGAACGGATCCGCCGACGTCGGCTTCGAGCATGATGAGTTCAATGGTGCGAGCGCGGGCACGTTCCAGTCCTCGTCCACCGGTACAGCTTCGGCAGGCACTCCAGGGAGTTCGGGCACGTCCGGCGCGGGCACGAGCGGCGGCGGCTCATCCAGGGGCGCAGGCTCGGTCGATACGGTTCCGCGCGGCGCCGGCCTGAACGTCAGCCAGACACTGTTCGACGGCCTCCGCACCACGAACCGCATCAAGTCCGCCGAATCCAACGTGTTCAGCATGCGGGAGACGCTGCGGAATACCGAGGCCAGCGTGCTGCAGAGCGGCGCACAATCCTACATGGACGTGCTGCGCGACACGGCGATTCTCGATCTGCGCGCCAGCAACATCAAGGTGCTGGAGGAGCAGCTCCGCCAGACCCAGGACAGGTTCAAGGTCGGCGAGGTGACGCGGACCGACGTGGCACAGTCCGAGGCCAGCCTTGCGGGAGCACGGTCGGACTTTTTCGCCGCGCAGTCGCAGTTGCAGAACTCGATCGCCAGCTATCGCCAGGTGGTCGGCGAGCAGCCGACTCGCCTCGAACCCGCTCGGCCGCTGGAGAGGAACATCCCGACGTCGCTCGAGCGCGCCATCGCGATCTCTCAGGTCGAGCACCCCTCGATCCAGGCCGCGCTGCATGCGGTCGATGTCGCGGAGCTCCAGATCAAGATCGCCGAGGGCGCGCTGTATCCGACGATCTCGCTCAACGGCAGCGTCGCTCAGCGCTACGATCAAAGCGCCACGCCCGGCAGCAAGGCGTTCCAAGGTACGATCGTCGGCAGCGTCTCGGTGCCCATTTACGAAGGCGGCGAGACTTATGCGACGATTCGTCAGGCCAAGGAGCAGCTGGGCGTCGCCCAGTTCCAGGCCGATGTGTCACGCGACAATGTGCGTGCCGCGGTCATCTCGGCCTGGGGCCTGCTGGTGTCCTCGAAAGCCGCCGTCCAGGCGGATCAGAGCCAGGTCAATGCGGCCGAGATCGCGCTCAACGGCACGCGCGAGGAAGCCCGCGTGGGCCAGCGCACGACGCTCGACGTGCTCAACGCCCAGCAGACGCTGCTCAATGCTCGCGTGGCGCTCGTCGGCGCCCAGCGCGATCGCGTGGTCGCGTCCTATTCGATCCTGGCCTCCTGCGGCCGGCTGTCGGCGTCGCTGCTCGCGCTGCGCGTCCAGCCCTACAACCCGGTCGTGCATTTCGAGCAAGTCAAGGACAAATGGTTCGGTTTGCGCACGCCGGACGGTCGATGAACAGTATATCTTGCAATATGGTTAACAGGGTCTCTTTATCCCGGGTCGAGGCCTTGCCGCTGCTTGTTCGCGGACGGCCACCGGCCTAGTTATCGAGACGAGGCTGACGGTGGCGGCGCCGCGGGCGTGACGGGTCGTCAGCCATCGCGCGTTCAATCCCGAGCGGCGCTTTAGGGGTCAGAGGCCATGACCGCAGCCAGCGTATTCCTGCATCAGCAATCCTCCGACGGCGCGAAGGGCGAGACACGCGCGCAAGAACCGTCGATGGAGGACATTCTCGCCTCGATCCGGCGAATCATCGCCGACGATCAGTTGCACGCGCAGCGTCCCGCATACGGCGGATCGCGCCGTGCCGGACCGACCCAGCCGGCGGTTGACGCCGGCTCGTCCCAACGCATGCAGGATGCCCGGGGCGGCTACGACGATATCCTCGATCTCGCCCGCATGCGGGGGACGGCGACGCCCGAGCGCGAAGCTCCGCGCCAAACGACCGAGCGCCGCGAACCACCGACGACCGCCCCGGCTGCACCCTCCTCGCCGGACGCGTCGGCGGCAGCGATGCCCGCATCGTCGGCGCCTTGGACGGCCGACCAGCGGGGACGGCCGACGGCCGAAGCGCATTACGAGGAACCGGAGGCCGAGGAGGGTTACGAGGTGGACGCGGAGGAGGCATCCGCGGAGAACGGCGTGGTCTACGAGCAGGTCGAGCCTGCCGTCGCCGCCGAATCGGGGCCGGGTCGGGCTCTCTCCACCGAGCGGCGCGATCCGGGTCGGCAGGAGCATCCTGCGGCGGCGGGCGGCGAGGCCTTGATCTCGGCCAAGCCGGGCGCGAGCGTCATGTCGGCCTTCGAGACGCTTGCGGCGACCGTCGTCCTGCAGAACGGCGAGATGCTGGAACGGATCATGCGCGACGAACTGCGCCCCATGATCAAGTCCTGGCTCGACGACAACCTGCCCACTATGGTCGAACGCCTGGTCCGCTCCGAGATCGAGCGGGTCGCGCGGGGCGGGCGCTCCTGAGCTTTGGCGAAGGAGAGCCTCGTCACGACGATCGCATTCCCTTATGTGAAGCGCTTCGGCTTCTCGGGTCCGGCGGCCACCGCCTGATCCCTTGGGAATGATAACGCTGCATGATGGATAAGACGTTCGAGCCCGCCGCCATCGAGATGCGGATGCGGGCGCTTTGGGACGAGGCCCAGGCGTTCAAGGCCGGCCGGCCTGAAAGGTTGGGCGCAAAGCCCTATTCGATCATGATCCCGCCGCCGAACGTGACGGGCTCGCTCCATATCGGCCATGCGCTCAACAATACGCTGCAGGACGTGCTCTGCCGGTTCGAGCGGATGCGCGGCCGTGACGTGCTTTGGCAGCCCGGCATGGACCATGCCGGCATCGCGACGCAGATGGTGGTCGAGCGCCAGCTTCGGGACCGACAGGAGCCCGACCGCCGCACCCTTGGGCGGGAGGCCTTCGTCGAGCGTGTCTGGGCCTGGAAGGCGGAAAGCGGCGGCCAGATCCTCGACCAGCTGCAGCGCCTCGGCGCTTCCTGCGATTGGTCGCGTACGCGCTTCACCTTGGACGAGGGCCTGAGCGAGGCCGTCGTCGAAGCCTTCGTAGCGCTCCACAAGGCGGGCTTCGTCTATCGCGACAAGCGGCTGGTCAACTGGGATCCCGCCCTCGGCACGGCGGTCTCCGACATCGAGGTGGTCTCGGTCGAGATGCGCGGTAGCCTCTGGCATTTCCGCTATCCGATCGAGGGGGAGCCCGGCCGCTTCATCACCGTCGCGACGACGCGGCCGGAGACCATGCTCGGCGACACGGCGGTGGCCGTCCACCCCGACGACGAGCGCTATCGCGATCTCGTCGGCCGCCATGCGCTGCTGCCGCTCGTGGGCCGGCGTATTCCCATCGTGGCCGACGCCTATAGCGATCCCGAGAAGGGGACCGGGGCGGTCAAGATCACCCCCGGCCATGATTTCAACGATTTCGAGGTCGGCCGCCGGCACGGGCTCGCGGTCGTCAACATCTTCGACGCGGAAGCGCAGCTCGCGATCGAGGGCAACGCGGCCTTCCTCGAGGGCGCGGCGCCGGAGGACGGCGTGCTGGCGCTGGAAGGTCTCGATCGGGCGGAGGCACGCAGGCGCGTCGTTCAGCTGATGGAGGAGCGCGGCCTGCTCGACAAGACCGAACCGCACACGCTCATGGTGCCGCACGGCGACCGCTCGAACGCCGTCATCGAGCCGTGGCTGACCGACCAATGGTACGTGGATGCGGCGAAGCTCGCCGGGCCCGCCATGGAGGCGGTGCGCAAGGGCGACACCACCTTCCATCCCCGAACCTGGGAAAGGACCTATTTCGACTGGTTGGAGAACATCCAGCCCTGGTGCGTGTCGCGCCAGCTCTGGTGGGGCCATCGCATCCCGGCCTGGTATGGCCCGGACGGTCATGTCTTCGTCGAAAAAAGCGAAGCCGAGGCGCTGCGGTCGGCCGAGGCGCACTACTGCCGTGCGGTCGACCTGCGACGTGACGAGGACGTGCTCGACACCTGGTTCTCGTCCGGCCTCTGGGCCTTCTCCACGCTGGGCTGGCCGCACCATACGCCCGAGCTCGCCCGCTACTACCCGACCTCGACGCTCGTCACCGGCTTCGACATCATCTTCTTCTGGGTCGCCCGGATGATGATGCTGTCGCTCTTCGTCACCGGCGAGGCGCCGTTCAAGGACGTCTACATCCACGCCCTCGTCCGCGACGAGAAGGGCGCCAAGATGTCCAAGAGCAAGGGCAACGTGGTCGATCCCCTGACGCTGATCGACGACTACGGCGCTGACGCACTGCGCTTCACCCTCGCCGCCATGGCGGCGCAGGGACGCGACATCAAGCTGTCGGTGGCGCGGATCGAAGGCTACCGGGGGTTCGCCACGAAGCTGTGGAACGCCACCCGCTTCCTGCGCATGAACCAGTGCCGGCGCGATCCCGCTTTCGAGCCCGGCGCGGCGCGTGAGGTGCTGAGCCGCTGGATCCTGGGCGAATCGTCGAAGGCGGTGGCGGAGATCACCGACGCGCTCGAGGCGTTCAGGTTCAACGATGCGGCTGCGGCTGCCTATCGCTTCGTCTGGAACGTCTTCTGCGACTGGTTCATCGAGCTCTCCAAGCCGGTGCTGCAGGGGGAGGCGAGCTCAGCCCAGGCCGGGACGCGCGCCGTCGCGGCGGCAGTGCTCGACGACATCCTGAAGCTTCTGCATCCGTTCATGCCCTTTGTCACCGAGGCGATCTGGGCCTACGGGACACCGGGCGAGGACGGCGAGCCGGCGCGCGAGACGGTGCTGGCCCTGGCTCCTTGGCCGCGGCTCGCGCCGCCGGATCGGGAGGCCGAGAGCGAGATCGGCTGGGTCATCGACCTCGTGTCCGAGGTCCGCTCCTTCCGTTCCGAGATGAATATCGGCAGCCAGCCGCTGGCGCTCTCGCTGGTCGGCGCCACGCCCGTAGCGCAAGCCCGCGCGGAGGCGCATCGTCCGATGATCGAAAGCCTGGCGCGTCTGTCGCGTTTCGATTTCGTCGACGTGGCGCCGGCGGCGGCCGCGCAGCTCGTGGTGCGCGACACGATCGCGACCATCCCGCTCGCCGGGCTCGTCGACGCGACGGCCGAGCGGGCGCGACTGTCCAAGGAGAAGGGCAAGCTCGACGCCGACGTCGCCAAGATCGAGGCGGAACTTGGCAACGAGAATTTCCTCAAGCGCGCCAAGGAGGAGGCGATCGAGGCCAAGCGCGAGCGGCGCGAAGACGCGCTGATGCGGCTCGGCGCCGTCACGCGGGCACTCGACCGTCTCGCCTCGATCGAGTGATCATGCGCGGCGAGACGCTGCCGATCGACCATTTCGCCAGGATATATGCCGCGCGGTCCGACCCCTGGTCCTATGCGACCAGCCTCTACGAGAAGGCCAAATATTCGGCGACGCTCGCGGCCCTGCCGCGCGCGCGCTATGCCCGCGCCTTCGAGGTCGGTTGCGCCCAGGGCGTCTTCACCGCCATGTTGGCGCGGCGGTGCGACACGCTGCTGGCGGCCGAACCGGTGCCATGCGCGCTTGCCGAGGGGCGGCGACGCAATGCAGACAAACCCTGGGTCTCCTTCGCGTCTCATTTCGTGCCGCGCGACTGGCCTGAGGGGAATTTCGATCTCGTGGTCGTCTCCGAGGTCATCGATTATCTCGGCGAGGCCGATGTCGAGGCGCTGAGCCGAAGGGTCTGCGCCTCGCTCGATGCCGGGGGCGACGTCGTTCTCGTGCATTGGGTCGGCAAGAAGACCGGAGCGTCATCGGGCCGGGAGGCGAGCGACCGTTTCATCGCCGTAGCCTCTGGACGTCTCGACGTGCTGCAGGCGAGCCGCAACAGCGATTACCGCATGGACGTGCTGCGTCGGCTGTGATGCAAGCCGGGTGGGTGCTGCCTCTCGTTGCCGACCGGCCTTGAAGCACCATATCCAGACGCGGTGCCTACAGCAAAATGGCGAGACTCATGTCCAAAGCGATCCGCATCCACGCGTTCGGCGGCCCCGAGGTCATGCGCTTCGAGGAGGTCGAGATCGGCGCGCCCGGCCCGGGTGAGGTGCTGATCGACCAGCGCGCCATCGGTCTCAACTACATCGACGTCTACCAGCGGACTGGCGCCTATCCAAACCCGCTGCCGCTGATCATCGGCAGCGAAGGCAGCGGCGACGTCGTTACCGTCGGCCCCGACGTGACGGAGATCAAGCCCGGCGACCGCGTCGCCTACGGCACGGCGATCGGCGCCTATGCGGAGCGGCGCCTCGTGCCAGCGCGCCATCTTGTCCGGCTCCCCGACGCCATCGCCTACGAGATTGGCGCCGTCATGATGCTGAAGGGCATGACGGCCGAGTACCTTCTGCGGCGGACCTACAAGGTCGCGCCGGGCGATATCATCCTGGTGCATGCCGCCGCGGGCGGTGTCGGCCTCATCCTGACGCAATGGGCCAAGGCGCTCGGCGCGACGGTGATCGGTACGGCTGGCAGCGAAGAGAAGGCCGAGGCGGCGCGCCGGCACGGCGCCGACCACGTGATCCTCTATCGGCGGGAGGATGTGGCGGCCAGGGTCAAGGAGATCACCGGCGGCGCCCTCTGCCACGTCGTCTACGACGGGGTCGGCAAGGCCACGTTCCAGGGTTCGCTCGACAGCCTGCGGCCCTTCGGCACCTTCGTGTCCTTCGGCTCGGCCTCCGGGCCGATCGAGGCCTTCAACATCGGCCTGCTGGCCCAGAAGGGATCGCTCTACGCGACCCGGCCGACGCTGTTCACCCATGCGGCCAAGCGCGAGGACCTCGTCGACATGGCGCGCAACGTGATGGAGGTCATCGCCTCGGGCATGGTCAAGATCGACGTCGCAACGCGCCACCCGCTGCGCGACGCGGCCAAGGCGCACCGGGCGCTCGAGGCGCGCGAAACGGTCGGCGCCACGGTGCTACTGCCGTGAGGCCGAGCCCGCGGACGGATGACGACGAGGCCGGACCGATCGCATGAGCGAGCGCGGGTCTTCCTGGGAACGACAGCCCGTCTCGGGGCTCGCGCGACGGTTGGGCGGGGGCACGCGGCGAAGCCTGACGGCCGTTACCGTCGGCGTCGTCTGCTTCGTCGTGGTTCTCATCGGCTCCGCTTTCTGGATCGCCGCCCGCGAACGAGACGCCGACGACGCCGTCATCCGCACCGTTCAGAACGAGGATCATCTCGCGGTGGTCCAGTCGCTGCTCCAGGATGCGGAGATCGGCCAGCGCGGCTTCCTGCTCACCGGCGATCCGCTCTATCTCGAGCCGTACACGAACAGCCTCAACACGATCGGACGCGAACTGGACGCGCTCGATGCCGGCATCGCCGACAATCCCCGGCAGCAGGCCAATGTCGCCGCGCTGCGGCCGCTGGTCGCCGAGAAATTGTCCGAGCTTCGCCAGACGGTCGAACGCCGCCGGGCCGGTGATGCGGCCGGCGCCCTCACCATCTTGCAGGCCGGCCAAGGCAAGATGCTGATGGACGGCGTCCGCGACGTGGTCGCGCGCATGCGGGCCGAGGAAGAGCGCTTGCTGGCGCAGCGCACGGTCCAGGCGCGGCATTCGGCCATCCGCCTGGAGGCGGCGATCATCGGCCTCGCCCTCATCGCCGCCATCCTGGCACTGATCGCGCTTCGGACGATGACGCACCGCGCCCGCTCGGCCGAGGCGACGCGCGACGAGCTTTTGGCGCGCTTCGATCGCCGGCTTCTCGCCGTGATGGCGGCCGACGTGGTCGGCTATAGCAGCATGATGGAAGGCGACGAGGCTCTGACGCTGACGCGGCTGCGCGACGCGCGCAGCAGGATCGACGGTCTCATCGCCCGCCATGGCGGCAGCATCGTCAGCACCGCCGGCGACAGCGTGCTGGCGGTCTTCGAGAGCGCGCTCGCGGCGGTCGATTGCGCGGTCGAGATCCAGCGGACGCTGTCGGACGAGCGGCAGGCGGCCGGCACGGGGCAGTCGCTGGCCCTGCGCATCGGCATCAACGTCGGCGATGTGATCGTGCACGACGGCGACGTGTTCGGCGATACGGTCAATGTCGCGGCGCGGCTCGAACCTCTGGCGGAGCCGGGCGGAATCTGCGTATCGCGTGCGGTGCGCGACCACGTCCGCAAGCAACGCGGGTTGACCTTCGAGGACCTCGGATTCAAGACGGTGAAGAATATTGCCCAGCCGGTCAGCGTCTTCAGCATCGGATGCGACCGGGCCGAGAAGGATGCGGCATGACGGCGGCCCGAGCATCCGGCCAGCAGCCCGAGCCGCCGCACTTCTCGAAATTCTTCTGTGTCAGCCAGCTCTTCATGTATCGGAGTGGCCATGAGACTCATGCCTTTGATCGTTCCGCTTCTTCTCGGCTGTCTCGTGGCCTCGACGGCGGCTCGCGCCGAAACGCCGGACGAGTCGGCCTTCGGCTTCGGCCAGTTCATCGGCGCGGCGATGTTCTGCAAGCTGCCCAAGGAACGGGTCGACGAGCTCGCCGCCAATCTCCTGTCCTCGGCCGGGATCGATCCGAAGGCGCCCGGATCCGCGATGGTGCGGTTCGACGAGGGCGTCGGCGACGGCACGCGGCTGATGTCGTCCCCGGGCGCGACCTCGTGCGCGGCGGTCACGGCCGCCTTCGAGGAGGCTTACATGCGAACCAAGGAGTAGCGCTTACGGAGCGAGAGCGCGGGTCGGTAGCTTGAATGCCTCGCCGGGTCGTGAAAGAATTTCGATGATGGATTGAAATTTTTTCGTGGGTCCGATGTTCAAATTCAAATGCGTATGCTGTGACGAATGGCACAACGGCGTGCCCAGCTTCGGCTTTCTTGCGCCGGCACACATCGATGGGGTCCCGCCAGAGGAACGGGAAGCCCGGTGCCTGATCGAGAGTGATGCTTGCGTGCTTGATCGCAAGTATTTCTTCATCCGAGGGTGTCTGGAAATTCCGGTCAGTGGCTGGGATGAACCTTTCGTATATGGCGTGTGGGTGTCCTTGAGCGAAGCGAGCTTCGATCAATTCTGCGACACCTTTGAGGTCGCCGCCCGGTCGCATATCGGTCCATTTTTCGGCTGGCTGACGAACCGCTTGCCGCTCTATCCCGACACGCTTGCGCTCAAGACACGGGTTCATCTGCGAAACGACGGCATCCGCCCCCGCATCGAATTGGAACCCACCGATCATCCGCTCGCGATTGAGCAGAGAAACGGCATCGACAGCGATCGCGTGGCCGAGATCTGGGCCTTCTACGAGCATCAGAAGCCGGAACGTCAGCCGCGCGTGTCCGGCGCAACGGAGGAACTCTAAGCAGCCTCAGGGCTCTGAATTCAGGCTAAAGGCGGAGCTTTGGCACAGGTTTTTCCGTCGCTCATCCCGGCGGAAGCCCATAGGCGCTAACTTTAGGGCTTGGACCGTCGGTCTCACCTTATCGGTTTCGGCCTGTCATCCCGGCCGAAGCGAAGCGGAGAGCCGGGATCCATCTCGCCGCCGCCTCGCTCGGCCCCGGCATGGATCCCGGATCCGCGCACGCAGCTAAGTTTACGCTGGCTGCGTAAACTTAGCTGCGCGGCTTGTCCGGGATGACACCGCGAAGTCGGCATGGGAACCCCTAAAGTTAGCGCCTATGGGCAAAAGCCGGGATCCAGCCTTCGGCATCGCGGCGGAACGTAGTGCTTTGGCCTTTATGGTCCTGGATCTTTTGAGTTCTCAAACGAAGTGCGACACCCTTTTGCGGGAGTGTTGCGATCGAAAATCTCGTCCAGTCGTGACGTTCGGCCGCCTATCCGATCCGCTCGAACAGGCCGGGGTAGGTGACGACGAGCCCGTCTTCGTCAACCTCGATGTCGCGCACGAAGTCGCTGTCGAGCGAGTCGTAGCGATACGTCGTCGGGCCGAGCCGTGTGTATCGCTGGCCGTCGGTCTCGACCCTGAGCGAGGGGAAGGAGACATAGGCGGTGACGATCTCGGCCGATCGGCCGAGCCCGAGACCGAGCCGCCGGATCGGCAGCGTATTGGTGAATGGCGTGATCGACAGATCGATTTCAGCGGCCGCGGCGAGCGCGGGGCAGGGCGCGCCATTGTGTCGCCATCCCTCCGTCTCGTGTCGGTCGAGCCGGAGCCGGCCGCCTCCGACGACCTCGACGACGAGCGACCGGAACCGCCAATCGGACGTACAGCGCACGCGGTAGCGGCAGCCAAAACCCTCCGGGCCGCCGGTGATCACCGCCGCATCGGCGACGATACCGCTTGGCGATACGTCGAGAACGAGGCGCTCGATCCCCGAGCCCTTTGCATCTCGCCAGACGATATGCCGGCGCCCGGTCATCGACATTGCCGACCCTATACCACCGTGCCGTGCAGGTCATAGGCGTCGGCGCGCTCGATCCGGACCGTCACGATGTCGCCGACCCGCACCGGAAAGCGGTGTGCGATATGCACCTTGCCGTCGATCTCCGGCGCATCGCCCTTGCTGCGTCCGACCGCAACACTGGGACCGACGGCATCGACGATCACCGGCAGTCGCCGGCCGACCTTGCCGCGCAGGATCTTGGCGCTGATCGCCTGCTGATGCGCCATGAAACGTCCGAGCCGCTCGGCCTGAACTTCCGGCGGCACGGCGGGAAGACCGAGATGGTTGGCCGGGGCGC
The DNA here is from genome assembly GCA_965277635.1 of Lichenihabitans sp. GTDB lineage: Bacteria > Pseudomonadota > Alphaproteobacteria > Rhizobiales > Beijerinckiaceae > Lichenihabitans. Next base: position 4,882,540 of record CBDIDE010000002.1, on the reverse strand, counting down.
CCCGGACCGGCTCGTATTTGAAGGCACCGACGCGCTCGAGCTTCGCCTCCGACAGCCAGTCGAGCAGGATCCGAAAATCCTCCTCCGTCTCGCCCGGGAAGCCGACGATGAAGGTCGAACGCAGGACGAGATCCGGGCAGGTCTCACGCCAGGCCCGGATGCGGTCGAGCGTCTTCTCCTGCCGGCCGGGGCGCCGCATGGCCTTCAGCACGTTCGGCGCCGCGTGCTGGAACGGGATGTCGAGGTAGGGCAGCACCTTGCCCTCCGCCATCAGCGGGATCACCTCGTCAATATGCGGGTAGGGGTAGATGTAGTGCAGCCGCACCCAGGCGCCGAGCCGGCCGAGCTCGCGCGCCAGCTCGATGAACTTCGTCTTGATCTCGCGCTCGCCGAACCGCGAAGACGCATAGCCGATGTCGAGCCCGTAGGCGCCGGTGTCCTGCGAGACGACCAGCAGCTCCTTGACGCCGGCTCGGACGAGCTTCTCCGCTTCGCGCAAAACCTCGCCGATGGGACGCGAGACGAGATCGCCGCGCAGTTTTGGGATGATGCAGAAGGAGCAGCGGTTGTTGCAGCCCTCGGAGATCTTCAGATAGGCGTAGTGGCGCGGCGTGAGCTTGATGCCCTGCGGCGGCACGAGATCGAGAAACGGGTCGTGCAGGGGCTCGGAGGCCTCGTGCACCGCCGCCATGACGCTCTCGTAGGCCTGCGGCCCGGAGATGGCGAGAACGTTGGGATAGGCGGAGCGGATCTCCCCCGGCTGCGCGCCCATGCAGCCGGTGACGATGACCTTGCCGTTCTCGGCCATCGCCTCGCCGATCGCGGCGAGCGATTCCTGCTTGGCGCTGTCGAGGAAGCCGCAGGTGTTGACGACGACCGCATCCGCTCCCGTGTGCGACTTGGTGATCTCGTAGCCCTCGGCGCGCAGCCGCGTGATGATGCGCTCGCTGTCGACCAGCGCCTTGGGGCAGCCGAGCGAGACGAAGGAGATCCGGGGCGCCGCGCGGTCCTTCGGCGGCGCGGGCGACGTGTCAACATGATCGAGCATGGCCCTTCGCTTGCCACGCCGGAGACGACCATGCAACCGAGGTCGTGCGGACGGGGCTGCGGTCTCCGATATCCGTCACTCGAGATCGATCGAAAAGACCGCATCCAGCCGATCGGCCCGGTAGAGGGCGCGGGTGAGCGCGCAGCAGGCGCCGCTCTCGAGGAAGATCGCCTCCTGCAGCTCGACGGCCGCTGCCTGAGGCGCAGTTTCAAGCCGGGCCGCGTCAGCGATGCCGAGGATCGCCGCGCGTAGCCGCTGCAGCTTGCGCTTCGGCCGCAGACCGCGGGTGGCCAGCGCCTCCGACAGCGTCGACTTCTGCCATTGCATCGCCGGCAGGAGGTGCGGCGCGACCGCTGTGCGCTCGACCGCGAGCGGCCCAGCGTCGCACAAGATGACGCGGGTGCGCCTGCAGACCGTCGCGCCCGGGTCGAGCCCGAGCAACAGAGCCTCCTCGGCCACTGGACGATCGAAGGCCTGCTCGACATCGACGGACCTGTGGATCAGACCATTCAGCCCAACGTCATAGGCAGGTCTGTCCAGTGGTTCGCGGACGACATCCGATCGCGGGCGGACGATGAAGGTCCCCATCCCCTGGCGCTGGACCAGCAGGCCGTCGGCGATCAGGTCGGCCAAAGCCTGACGCAGCGTCGCCCGCGAGACATGAAACCATTGAGCGAGTTGCCGCTCGCCCGGCAATGCGTCGGCGCCCTGAAAGCGGCCCCCGTCGATCTCTCTCCGAAGGGCGGCGCGGGTCTCGTCGGCGCGCCGTCCGCGGCTGGCTGTGCTGCTTGCCGCTGCGGTCACGGTCTCGCGTCGCGCGGCCGCGGCCGGTACGGCGCCGGCCCGTCGACGAGCAGGATGGCGCCTTCGAGCGCATCCATCATCGGCGTCGACAGGGCGTCGGCGACCTCGGGCAGCAGATAGGGCCGCACCGCATCGGCCACGCCGCCGACCATCGACAGGCGGTCGGCGCCGAGCCCGCGTACCGCCAGGGCGAGTTCCGATAGCGCGGTCGCGGCCTCGTGTACGATGTCGAGCGCCACGGGATCGCCGGCCGACGCCGCGGCGAAGGTCGCGGGCGCATAGGCGCCGTAGTCGCTCGGCCGCGCCCGCTGCCCCCAGCGGATGACGGCGACCGGGTCGTCGTCGTACTGCGCCATGAGCTTGCGTGTGAATTCCGTCGCCGGTTCCAAGCCGTCGTGGGCCCTCAGCGCCCGCCGCCAAGCCGAAAGGCCGATACGGGCGCCGGAGCCGTCGTCGCCAAGCATGAAACCACGGCCGCCGATGATCGTGTCGATACCCGCGACGCGCGCCACGCCGGCGGTGCCGGTCCCGGCGATGATGAGGCCGCCATCCTGGCCGGCATGCGCGCCGAGGCAAGCGGTGATGGCGTCATTGACGACCCTGACCTCCCTCCAGCCGTCGAGCGCCGCCTCGACCTGCTCGGCGACGACCCGGGTCGACGCCCCGGCGAGACCGAGGCCGAGCCTCAAGCGAGTTCTGGAAGACCGGTCCAGACCGGCCTGATCCAGGGCGTCCTCGACACATTTGCGAATGGTCGCGATGGCGCCGTCGAAGTCGACGTAGACGTTGGCCGCGCCGCCGTGCACCGAAGCCAGCAGGCGGCCATCGCCGTCGCGCAGCCTCGCCCGGCACCGTGACCCGCCGCCGTCCACTCCCATGAAATATATCGGCCACGAATGATCGGCAGACATGGTTTGCGATTCGGGCGAGATGATCACCATTCCCCGGCTTTAGCGACGTGCCGCCGGCCGGACAAGGCGATGTCGCGCGGTGCCCGACTTAGCGGTGCAAAAGCCGCTGCCGGCCGGCCTGGCCCCGTCCACGCCGGCCTGTGAGCGCGCGTGAACTAGCAGATTGAATTAGACCAGTGGTCTAAAGCGTCGTCGCCGCATCAGGGCGCGCTGGCGTGATCGAGCTCGGACACGTCCTCGGCAGAGAGGCGCAGGCGTGTGGCCGCGACCAGGCTGTGAAGCTGCTCGATCGAGGTGGCGCTGGCGATCGGTGCCGCGATGCCCGGCCGTGCGGCGAGCCAGGCCAATGCGACCTGCGCCGGCTCGACCCCGTGTCGCGCAGCCACCGCGTCGAGACCCGCCAGAATGCGCAAGCCGCGCGGGTCGAGATAGCGGCCCATCCCGCCGCCGCGCGCGCTCTTGCCGAAATCCTTGTCCGAGCGATATTTGCCGGTCAGGAAGCCACCCGCCAGCGAGAAATAGGGGATTACGGCCACTCCATGGTCGAGGCAGACTTTCTGCAGGGCGCCCTCGAAGCCCTCGCGGGCGTAGAGGTTGTATTCCGGTTGCAGCGTCTCGTAGCGCGGCAGGCCGGAGGATGTGCTCGCTTCGAGCGCCTGGGCGAAGCGGTCCGCGGAAAAATTGGAGGCGCCGATGGCGCGCACCTTGCCGGCCTTGATCAGTTCCGCATAGACCTCGAGCGGCTCCTCGATGGGACGTGACGGGTCGTCCTGATGGCTCTGGTAGAGATCGATGCGGTCGGTCTGCAGGCGCTTCAGCGATGCGTCGACCGAGGCGAGGATGTGTGCCTTGGCGAGATTGTCCTGGCCCGCCTCGCGCATCATGCCGACCTTGGTCGCGATGACCAGGCGATCGCGGTTGCGACGCGCTTTCATCCAGCGCCCGATGACCGCTTCCGATTCGCCGCCGACGTGCCCCGGTACCCATTTCGAATAGACGTCGGCGGTGTCGATGAAGCCGAACCCGGCTTCCACGAAGGCGTCGAGCAACCTGAACGAGGTTGCCTCGTCGGCAGTCCAGCCGAAGACGTTGCCGCCGAAGCACCAGGGCGCCACGGCGATGCCGGATCGGCCAAGCTGTTCAGGATCCACGATAGTTGCTCCTCAGGCAGCCATAGCGCGTCATCCGCGACATCGCTCGGCGGCCGGCATGTCCGCCGACCGTCGCGCGCAAGCCGGGAGAAGACCGCTCAGCCGCCGACCGCGTCCTTGACGCATTTGGTGGTAAAGCTCGTCTTGGCCGCTCCCGCCAGCTTCTTGCTCGCGGCCGCGGCGTCGCAGGTGGCTCCCGCATCCTTCTGGCACTTTGTCATGAAACTGGTTTTTGCCGCGCCGGCCAGCTTCTTGTCGGCGGCATTGCTGCTGCAGGTTCCATCCGCATAGGCCGCCGTAGCGCTCCCGGCGAGCAGCGCGATCACCATGATAAGCTTCATCTTTCCCTCCTTGGCTCGTAGGCGGCCGGATGATGTTGGCCCGGCCGTCCACGCGGGCCGGGAAGGCTCGCATCATCGCGCCGGCCGCGTCAACCGCGGCGGCGCGGCAAGCCTCCGGCCAAGGGTCAGCGGATGACCTTCTTGGTGACGACGACGTGCGGGCGGCGCACCACCACCCTCTTCTTAACGATGACGACGGCCGTCTTTTCGACGACGGTCGGCGCGAGACCGCTTCCCGACGTCGCGGCCGGCATGGCTTCGGCCGCGCCGATCCCTGCCAGAAGTCCGCCAACCAGAGCCGCGCAAGCGATCGATCGAATAGTCATGTGTCCTCCGTCCGGTGGCTTGCCAAATGTCGCGCCGGACCGGTCGAGACCGAGGCAAGAGGCGCGCCTCTCGGCTTTCATGCGCCGGAGGCGAGAATCTCCGCTGGAGCGTTCACAAGTCAAGCCCGCCCGTCGCCGACCGCCTTGGCTTCCTCCTCCTTGACCGTCATTTCATTGCCGCGCCAGACGAATTCGTCAGTCAGCAGCGCCGATGCGAAGAGCACGGGGAGCATCAGGTCGCGCGCCAGCCAGGCGGTGAGGGAGCCGAAGCCGAAGCGCCATCCCGCGGCGAGCGCGAGCTGCACTTCGCAAGCCATGAAGATTGCCGCGATCACGAGGCCAGTCAGCAGGGGATCGTAGCCCAGAATGGACGCCGCATAGGCGCCGCTCAGCACCGGCAGGAGGCTTCCGGTGAAGATCTCGAGCAGGAAGAACGGCAGGAAGGTGACGCGGCGCAGGCGCGCCCAGCGGACCTGCCGCGCCCAGATCTCAGGCAGCGTTCTCCGTCCGAGCGGCTGTTCGAAGGGGCTGTCGACGAGCTTGACCTTGAGGCCGGCGCGCCGCACGAGCTTGGTGGCGGCCGCATCCTCCGCGATTTCCGCCGCGAGCGCCCGAATGCCGCCGGCCCGCTCCAGCGTCTCCTTGTGCCACAGCATGGACTTGCCTTGCGCGAAGCCGAAGCCAATCGCCTCGGCCGCATATTGCCAGCGCGCCTGGAGGGTGTTGAGGAAGCCGCATTCGACCTCGGCCCAGAACCCTTCCGGACGTGAGCCGATCGGCGTCGAGCAGACGAGCCCCGTGTCCGACCCGAAGCGTGCCATTAGGCGCTGGATGTAGTCGCGTGGCATGAGCACGTTCGAATCGGCCATGATGATCCACTCGTGCGCCGCGGCGTTCCACCCCTTCACGCAATTGTTGAGCTTGGGGTTCTGGCTGATCTCGTCGTCGCCGATCAGGATCTGGCTCGGCACGCCGGGGTGGGCCGCGATGAGACGGCGCAGCACGGGGATGACCGGATCGTCATGGCGAGCCGCGCAGAACAGTAGCTCATAGGAGGGATAGTCGAGCGTGAAGCTCGAGCGCAGCGTCTCTTCCGCGTAGTTGTCGACGCCGCAGACCGGGCGGATCAGGCTGACGCTGGCCGCATCTGTGGTGGCGGCACGGGCGGCCTTGGGGGCCGGGCACCGCAGTCGGGCCGCCGCCGTGCTCACGATCTGCACGCCCGTCAGCAGCATCGAAAACCCTGCCGCGCACTCGGCTACCGTCATGTTTCGCCTGCCCCCTAGGCCGAAGCCGGCGGTCGGCGCGGCATGGCTGCAGGTGCTGCCTGCCCGAAAGGCGCCGTCAAGTCCAGCATCGAACGTCGCTTTTCAAACGAGAGTTGCGCTTCCGTTGGCCGAACGCGCCAGAATCTGCCTGTGAAGGAGGCGGTCGCCGGTGAGGGAAGAGGCCGATCTTGCCGCGCCGGACGGCTTGCATCGGTTGTCCGAAGCCCTAGTTTCGCCTGGGGCATCCAAGACGAAAGGTACCAGGATGATGCGCAGAACTCTGTCGCTGGCGGCCGGCGCGGCCATGCTGATTTCGATTCCGTTGGCCGCCGAGGCCTTTCCGGTGGCGCCCGCGCCGAATAGCGGCGGCGATCCGCAAGTCACGCTCGTTGCCGGCGGCTGTGGCGTAGGCTTCCATCGCGGTCCGTACGGGGGATGCCGCCCCAATGGCCGCATCATCGTCCGTCCGCGCGTGGTCTGCCGGATCGTCGGATTGATCCCGCACCGCGTCTGCCGTCGGGTCTACTGATCGAGCGAGAGCCCGGCCCGGTCGGCGACGTGCCGGCCGGGCGTCCCCATTAACCGCGATCCGACCTCGCGCCGTTGTGCCGCAGACGCTGCTTGCGTGTTAGAACAAAACGTGAACATACTGGCATTCTGGAGTGTTGGAGGTCGTGATGTTCAAGCGCCTGGCGGAGGATATGGTCGAGCTCGTATCCCTGGCGACGTTTCTCACCATGGTCGCGATGCTGGCCCATGGCGTATGAAGCTCGGGCTACGAATCCTGTGATCATGGGCCGGCTGCGGATCGACGGTTCGCGGCGGCGGGCCGAGAATGAACGGGGATCGCGATGGAGGCGCAGACCATGCAGGCAGACCGTCGAGGGCCCGGGTTCGTCCACCTCCACACGCACAGCTCGTTTTCGCTGCGCGAGGGCGCACTCACCATTGCCAGGCTGTGCAAGCTGGCGGTGGCGGACCGGATGCCGGCCCTGGCCATCACCGACACCAACAATCTCTTCGGGGCGCTCGAATTTTCCGAGAAGCTCGCCAAGGATGGTGTGCAGCCGATCGTCGGAGTGCAGCTGACGGTCGATTTCGGCGATGGCGCGGTGTTCGGGCGCGATGGTGCGCGGGCAGCGCGCGGCTCGATCGTGCTGATCGCGACCGACGCCGAAGGCTATGCCGGCCTGATGCGCCTCGCCTCCCAGGCCTATCTCGATCCCGAGCCTGGCGACCTGCCGCATGTCGGCTTCGACCGGCTGGCCCCCAATTCAACGGGGCTGGTCGTGCTGACCGGCGGCCCGTCGGGCGCCATCGACCGCGTGCTCGCGGCCGACCGGAGCGAGGCCGCGGCGGTCCGGCTCGCGCGGCTCGAGGCCTGTTTCGGCGCCGGCCGGCTCTACGTCGAGCTGCAGCGGCATGGCTTGCCGGGCGAGGCGCAGGTCGAGCCGCAGCTGATCGAACTGGCGGTCCGCCGCTCGCTCAGGCTCGTCGCCACCAACGAGCCTTTTTTCGCGACGCCCGAGGACCACGAGGCCCACGACGCACTGATCTGCATCGCCGAAGGCCTGACGCTCGGGGCGCCCAACCGGCGACAGCTCTCGCCCGAGCACCGGTTCAAGAGTCGGGCCGAGATGATGACGCTCTTCGCCGATCTGCCGGAGGCGCTCGACCATACGGTGGAGATCGCGCGGCGCTGCAGCTTTCGGCCGCGCACGCGCAAGCCGATCCTGCCGGTCTTCACCTCCCCGGACGGCGCCGCGCTCGACGCCGCGGCGACGCTGCGCGGCCAAGCCGAGGAGGGGCTCGCGGCACGGCTCGCGGCCCATGGCCCGGCGCCGGGCTTCATCGCAGACGATTACGCGACGCGGCTCGCCTTCGAGCTCGACGTGATCGCCGAGATGGAGTTTCCCGGCTATTTCCTCATCGTGTCCGACTTCATCAAATGGGCCAAGGCGCAGGAGATCCCGGTCGGGCCGGGGCGCGGCTCGGGTGCCGGGTCGCTCGTCGCCTATGCGCTGACCATCACCGATCTCGACCCGCTGCGGTTCGGCCTGCTGTTCGAACGGTTCCTCAACCCCGAGCGCATCTCGATGCCGGATTTCGACATCGACTTCTGCCAGACGCGCCGCGACGAGGTCATCGCTTATGTCCGCCGGCGCTACGGCGCCGACCGGGTGGCGCAGATCATCACCTTCGGTTCGTTCCTGGCGCGCGGCGTCCTGCGCAACGTCGGCCGGGTGCTGGAAATGCCGCTCGGCCAGGTCGACAAGCTCGCCAAGCTCGTGCCGCAGAACCCAGCCAATCCGGTGACGCTGGCCCAGGCCATCGATGGCGAGCCCAAGCTCCAGGAGGCGGCGGAGGCCGACGAGCGCGTGGCGCGGCTGCTCAAGGTGTCGCGTACGCTCGAAGGGCTCTATTCCAACGCCTCGACCCATGCCGCGGGCATCGTCATCGGCGACCGCCCTCTCGACGAGATCGTGCCGCTCTACAAGGACCCCAAGTCCGACATGCCGGCCACCCAGTTCAACATGAAGTGGGTCGAGCCGGCGGGCCTCGTGAAGTTCGATTTCCTCGGCCTCAAGACGCTGACCGTCATCGAGACCTGCGTGAAGCTCGTCGCCCGGCGCGGCATCATGCTCGACATCGCCACGATCCCGCTCGACGACCAGGCGACCTATGCGATGCTCGGGCGGGGCGAGACGGTCGGCGTGTTCCAGGTGGAAAGCGGCGGCATGCGCAAGGCGCTCGTCGAGATGCGAGCCGACCGGTTCGAGGACATTATCGCCCTCGTCGCGCTTTACCGGCCGGGCCCCATGGCCAACATCCCGGTCTACTGCGCCCGCAAGCTCGGCGAGGAGGTGGCGACCTATCCGCATCCCAAGCTCGAGGCGGTACTCAAGGAGACGCATGGCGTCATCATCTACCAGGAGCAGGTGATGCAGGCCGCACAGGTGCTGTCCGGCTATTCGCTCGGCGAGGCCGACATGCTGCGCCGCGCCATGGGCAAGAAGATCAAGGCCGAGATGGATGCGCAGCGGGCGCGCTTCGTCGACGGCGCGGTCGCGCGCGACATCCCGAAACCCAAGGCCGACGAGATCTTCGACCTCCTGGCCAAGTTCGCCGACTACGGCTTCAACAAGAGCCATGCGGCGGCCTATGCGCTGATCTCCTACCAGACGGCCTATCTCAAGGCCAACTATCCGACCGAGTTCATCGCCGCCTCGATGACGCTCGACAAGTCGAACACCGACAAGCTCGGCGAATTCCGCAACGAGGCGCAGCGTCTCGGCCTGCGGGTCGAGCCGCCCTCGGTCAACCGGTCGGGGGTCGACTTCGACGTCGAGGTGGGGCCAGCCGGCGGCACGATCCGCTACGCCTTGTCCGCCGTCAAAGGCGCCGGGGAGGCGCAGGTCCGGGCCATCGTGGCGGCGCGGGACGGCCGTCCCTTCGCCGCGCTCGGCGATTTTGCGAGCCGCCTCAACCCACGCGAGGTCAACAAGAAGGTGCTCGAAAGCCTCGCGGCGGCCGGCGCCTTCGACGACATCGAGCCCGATCGGGCCAAGGCCTTCGCCAGCATGGAATCGGTGCTCGGGCTCGCCACCAGCCTGCACGGCGAGCGGCAGGCCGGGCAGGGCGCCATGTTCGCTCACGGAAACGCCCCGGCCTTGCGGGTGCCCAAGGCGGCGAGCTGGCCGGCGGCGGAGCGGCTGCGGCGCGAGTTCGACGCCATCGGGTTCTTCCTTTCTGGCCATCCGCTCGACGGCTATGGGCGCGTGCTGGAGCGCCTCAAGGTCGAGAGCTGGGCGACCTTCGCCAAGTCCGTGAAGGCTGGGGCCAGCAGCGCCCGCCTCGCCGCCACCGTCCTCGATCGTACCGAGCGGCGCACCAAGTCGGGCAACAAGATCGGCATCGTCGACCTGTCCGATCCGACGGGGCAATATGAGGCGATCCTGTTCCAGGAGACACTGAACGCGCACCGCGATCTGTTCGAGAAGGGCGCGACCGTGCTGGTCACCGTGCAGGCCAGCGCGGAGGGCGACGACGTGAGGGTGCGAATCGTCGCGGCCGAGGGTTTGGACACCGCCGCCTGCCGAATCGGCAAGGGCTTGCGGATCCACCTGCGCGACGAGGCGTCCCTCGGTCCGATCGCGGAGACGCTGCGGCGGCAGGGTGAGGGCGAGATCGCCGTTGTCGTGCCTTTCGCCGGCGGCGCGCGCGAGGTCGAGCTGCGGCTGCCGGGGCGGTTCGAGATCTCGCCCGAGATCGCCACGAGGCTCCGCTCGTTCGGCGGCGTCACCCAGGTGGAAAACGTGTAGGATTCGCGCTGGAAGCGGTGTCGTCGCCATCGCTCCTCGCAATGACGGTTTTATAGCTAGGCACGTGGAATTGCTCGACGAAGACACCCTGATCGCCCGGTATTTCGCGCCGATCGCCGGTCCTGCCGGCCTGCGGCTTCTCGACGACGCGGCGGTGCTGACCCCGCCCGCCGGGATGGATCTCGTCATCACCGCCGATGCCCTGGTGGCGGGGATTCACTTCTTCGCCGACGATCCGGCGAGCTCGATCGCCCGCAAGACGCTGGCCGTGAACCTGTCGGACCTCGCCGCCAAGGGCGCCGAGCCGCTCGGCTTCGTGCTGACGCTCGCGCTTCAGGTCGGATGGACGGCGGACTGGCTCGGCGCCTTCGCGGCGGGTCTTGCCGACGAGGCCGCCTCCGCGGCGTGCCCCCTGCTCGGCGGAGATACGGTGCGCACGCCGGGGCCGCTGACCCTGTCGATCACCGCTTTCGGCACGGTCCCGCACGGTCGCATGGTGCGCCGCACCGGCGCCGAGGTGGGCGACCGTCTATACGTGACCGGCACCATCGGCGACGCCGCGCTCGGCCTGCGGTTGCGCCTCGGCGACCTCGTGGACTTGGGGCAGGGGGAGCGCGATCATCTGGTCGATCGCTTCCTCCACCCGCGGCCCCGCCTCGCGCTGCGGGCTGCCTTGCTGGCCCATGCCCATGGCGCCATGGATGTCTCGGACGGGCTCGTCGGCGATCTCGCCAAGATGATGCGCGCCTCGGGCACGTCGGCGGAGGTCGATCTGTCCGCCGTGCCGCTCTCGCCGGCGGCGCGGACGACGATCACGGTGGCGCCGGAGCTTTTCGATGTCGCCGTGACCGGCGGCGACGATTACGAGATCCTCGCCGCAGTATCGCTCGCGGAGGTTGCCGCTTTCGAACGTGCGGCCATGGCCGCCGGCGTCGCGGTCACGCCGATCGGGGCGGTCTTGCCCGGCACGGCGCCGCCGCTCTTCAGGGCGGCCGACGGCACCGCGCGGAGTTTCGGCCACGGTTCCTTCAGCCACTTCTGACCGGTCGCGCTGTGATAGGGATGCTCGCCTGAAAGGGAGGACGCAGGGTACGATGCGCAGATTATGTGTCTTTTGCGGCTCGAACAGCGGATCCGATCCGGCCTATCTCGATGCTGCGCGGGCGCTCGGACGCGCGCTGGCGAAGGACGGGGTCGGCGTCGTCTACGGCGGCGCCTCGGTCGGGCTGATGGGGGCGGTCGCCGACGCCGCTCTCGCGGCGGGTGGGGAGGTCATCGGTGTCATTCCTCAGGCGCTGGTCGACAAGGAAATCGCGCATCGTGGTCTGGCTGACCTGCGCATCGTCGCCTCGATGCACGAGCGCAAGGCGCTGATGGCCGAATTGTCGGATGGTTTCGTCGCGCTGCCGGGTGGTGTGGGCACGCTCGAGGAATTGTTCGAGGTCTGGACCTGGGCGCAACTCGGCCATCACGCCAAGCCCTGCGCGGTGGTCAACACCGCTAGTTTCTATGATCGACTCATCGCCTTTCTGGATGACGCGGCGGGGCAGGGGTTCATGAAGCAGGTCCATCGCGCCATGCTCATCGTCGCCGAAGAGCCGGCGATCCTGCTCGACCTCATGCGATCCTACCGGGCGCCGGCGCAGTCGAAATGGATCACCTCTGCCGAGCGGTGAGCCCGCGTTGCGATGTCGCGGTCCCCTCCGAGACCCGTCTTTCGACGGAACGCCGATCGTCGCTCGTCGCTTGATTGCTCACATCACACGACGGAGCATCGGCATGGCGACGAAGAAGACCCTGCACAAGGGAGACGCGGTGACCTGGGAGACGCCGCAGGGCAAGACCGAGGGCAGGGTGGTCAAGACGGAAACCGGCTCCGCCAGGGCCGGTGGACACACGGCCAAGGCCAGCAAGGAGGAGCCGCAATTCCGCGTGAAGAGCGAAAAGACGGGCAAGGAGGCCGTGCATAGGCCGGAGGCGCTGAAGAAGGCATGAGATCCGGCTTCGGCCTATCGGATGCTCGCGTCTCGGAACGCCCGCGCCGCCGCCTCCGGATCCTCGGCGGCCATGATGGCGCTGACCACCGCGAAACCGTCCGCCCCTTCCTCGCGCAGGAGGGCGACGTCGGCGGGCTTGACGCCGCCGATGGCGAGCACCGGCTTGGCGGTGAGGCGCCGCAGCCGGCCGAACCCGCCGATGCCGAGCGGAACCGAGGCATCGGATTTGGTCTGCTGTGGGTGGACCGGGCCGATGCCGAGATAGTCGGCGGCCAGTGCGTCGGGCCGCGAAATCGCGTCCTCGTCGGTGATCGACAGGCCGACGAGCTTGTTGGGGCCGATCAGCGCCCGGACGGTCTCGACCGGCATGTCGCCCTGGCCGACATGGACCCCGTCGGCGTCGATGGCGAGCGCGATATCCACCCGATCGTTGATGACGAGCGGCACGCCGCTGCCCTGCAGCAACGCCTTGAGCGCGCGCGCGTCCTCGAGGAAGGCGCGAGTCGTCGCGGCTTTCTCGCGCAGTTGCACCATGGTGACGCCGCCCCTGACGGCCGCACCGACCACCTCGGCCAGCGGCCGTCCGTGCGCGAGGCCGCGGTCGGTGACGAGGCAAAGGGGATAGATCGAGGACCCGAGCGTCATGCCAGGCGGAGCTCCGTCAAGATCTCGGCTTCGCCGATCGAGGCCAGCCGGTCGACGAAGGCGACGCGGAATGTCCCGGGCAATGACGCGTCCCTGCCGGCGAGTTCGCCGGCGATGCCGACATGGGCGACGGCAGCACAGGCCGCCTCGAACGGGTCCGTGGCGACGGCCAGATAGGCGCCGGTCAGGGCCGAGAGCGAGCAGCCGATCGCCGTCACCTGCGTCATCAGCACGGAGCCGTTGGCGAAGCGCAAGGTGCGCGTCCCGTCGGTGACGAGGTCGATCTCGCCCGTCGCGACGACGATCGAGGCGAGCCTCCGCGCCAGGGCGCCAGCGACATCGGCCGCCTCGTCCGTCGTATTGCCGCTGTCGACGCCGCGGCCGCGCGCCGCGACCGCCTCGAGGCCGAGCGCCGTCGCGACGGCCAGGATCTCGGAGGCGTTGCCGCGGATGACCGTCGGGCTGTGCGCGCAGAGATCAACGACGCTCCTGGTGCGGAACGGCGTCGCGCCGGCGCCGACCGGGTCGAGCACCCAGGGCATCTGACGGCCCCGGGCCCCCTTGGCGGCGAGATGCATGCTGTCGACCCAGTCGGGCGAGAGCGTGCCGATATTGACGACGAGCGCATCGGCGATCCGGCCGAAATCCTCGACCTCTTCCCTGGCATGAACCATGGCGGGCGTCGCGCCCGCAGCGAGCAGCGCATTGGCGACGATGTCCATCGACACGAAATTGGTGATGTTTTGCACCAGCGGCCGCCGGTCGCGCATCCTCGCCATCGCCTCGGCCAGATGGCGCGCCAGCGCCACGCGGCCCGTCTCCTCATCGGTGCCGTTCACGCTGAGATCCTCCGCACTTGCCCAGAACGATGGAATCGGCCAGATCCACCGTGGCACGGTTCCTTGCATCGCTGCAGACATAGCGAAGTCAACGGGATAATGCGAAGAGGGCGCATTCGTGCTGGACGAATGCCGAAAGCTGGCAACAATGGCGACGGACGGGAACGCTCGGCGGACCAACGCGCTGCGAACGAGGGCAGAAGCTTCATGAATCCTATTTGGCTCATCATTTTGGCCGGACTGCTGGCGATCGCCTACGGGGTGGTCACTGTCGGTCAGGTCCTGGCGGCCGATCCCGGCTCGCGCCGAATGCAGGAGATCGCCGGCGCGATCGCCGAGGGCGCGCAGGCCTATCTGCGCCGCCAGTATATCACCATCGGCATTGCCGGCGCCGTCATCTTCCTCATTCTCGGGTTTCTGCTGTCGTGGCGCGTGGCGGCCGGCTTCCTGATCGGCGCGGTTCTGTCGGGCGCCGCCGGCTTCATCGGCATGAACGTCTCCGTCAGGGCGAACGTCCGCACCGCGCAGGCGGCCTCGCGCTCGCTGGCCGGCGGCCTCGACATCGCCTTCAAGGCCGGTGCCGTGACCGGCATGCTGGTCGCCGGCCTCGCCCTGCTAGGGGTGGCTGGCTATTACTTCGTCCTGACCGGCCCGATGCAGCTCGCGAGCGACAGCCGCGAGACGATCGATTCGCTGGTCGGCCTCGGCTTCGGCGCATCGCTGATCTCGATCTTCGCGCGGCTCGGCGGCGGCATCTTCACCAAGGGAGCCGATGTCGGCGCCGACCTCGTCGGCAAGGTCGAGGCCGGCATCCCAGAGGACGACCCGCGCAACCCGGCCACCATCGCGGACAATGTCGGCGACAATGTCGGCGACTGTGCCGGCATGGCGGCGGACCTCTTCGAGACCTACGCGGTGACGGTCGTCGCCACCATGGTACTGGCCGCGATCTTCTTCGGCGGCCAGGCGGTGCTCGCCTCGACGATCCTCTATCCGCTGGCGATCTGCGCCACCTGCATCGTCACCTCGATCGTCGGGACCTATTTCGTCAGGCTCGGCGCCAATAATTCGATCATGGGCGCCCTCTACAAGGGGCTGATCGTCACCGGCGTGCTGTCCATCGGCGGGCTTGCGGTCGCCACACATTTCGTCATCGGCTGGCACGAGATCGGCGTCGTCGCCGGAAAGGCGATCACCGGCCGGCACTTGTTCTGGTGCGGCATCGTCGGTCTCATCGTGACCGGGCTGATCGTGGTCATCACCGAATATTACACCGGTACCGGCAAGCGGCCGGTCGTGTCGATCGCCCAGGCCTCGGTGACCGGGCACGGCACCAACGTGATCCAGGGCCTGGCGGTGTCGCTCGAATCGACGGCGCTGCCGGCGCTCGTGATTGTCGCCGGCATCATCGCGACCTACCAGCTCGCCGGGCTGTTCGGCACGGCGATCGCGGTCACGACGATGCTCGGCCTCGCCGGCATGATCGTGGCGCTCGACGCCTTCGGTCCGGTGACCGACAATGCGGGCGGCATCGCCGAGATGGCCGGGCTACCCAAGGACGTGCGCCATTCGACCGACGCGCTCGACGCCGTGGGCAATACCACCAAGGCGGTGACCAAAGGCTACGCGATCGGCTCGGCCGGCTTGGGCGCCCTGGTGCTCTTCGCCGCCTATTCGAACGACCTCGGCTATTTCGCGGCGCACGGGGATACGATCCCCTATTTCCGTGATGTCGGCACCGTGTCGTTCGACCTGTCGAACCCCTATGTCGTGGCCGGCCTGATCTTCGGCGGGCTCATCCCCTACCTCTTCGGCGGCATCGCGATGACGGCCGTCGGCCGCGCGGCGGGGGCGGTGGTGGAGGAGGTCCGGCGCCAGTTCAAGACCATGCCGGGCATCATGCAGGGTACCGAGCGGCCGGACTATGGCCGCGCGGTCGACATGCTGACGCGTGCGGCGATCCGCGAGATGATCGTGCCCTCGCTGCTGCCGGTGCTGGCGCCCTTCGTGGCCTATTTCGGTGTGCTGTTCCTGTCGGGCTCGAAGGCTTCGGCCTTCGCGGCGCTCGGCGCGATGCTGCTCGGCGTCATCGTCAACGGCCTCTTCGTCGCCATCTCCATGACCTCGGGAGGCGGGGCCTGGGACAACGCCAAGAAGAGCTTCGAGGACGGCTTCGTCGACAAGGCGGGCGTGCGCCACCTCAAAGGGTCGGAGGCCCACAAGGCCTCGGTCACGGGCGACACGGTCGGCGATCCCTACAAGGACACCGCCGGCCCGGCCGTGAACCCGGCGATCAAGATCACCAATATCGTGGCGCTTCTGCTGCTGGCGATCCTGGCGCATTGACCGCACACGATACCCGGCCGTCGCTGCGGCGGCCGGGTGTCTCGCGGCGGGATGCGACCCGTCGCCGCGGCAACTACGAGAAGCGCAGGAGGGAGCGGAACAGGTTCTTCAGGAAGCCCTGCTCTGCGCCACCGGTCGGCGTGGTCCGGGTCACGAAGTCGATGACCTTGCCGTCCTGAAGCCCGTAATTGGCAACCCGCTGAACCTTCTTGTCCTTGTCGAAATAGACCGCCAGGACGCGCTGGTCGGTGACCGCCGGTGCCGAGAAGGCGAAGGTCCGGTCGATGGTCTGGCTGATGTAGTACCAGGCGCTGCCGCCGACGGTCGAGGTCGTGGAGGGGGTGCCGAGCACGACGAGCACCTGCTCGGCGGACGACCCGGGCTTCACCTGGTCGAGCGCGCGCTTGTCGACCACATAGCCGCGGGTGACCTCGCCGTCGTAGAAGACGCAGCCCCCGAGGCTGAGGGCCATCAGCGCCGCCACGGCGAGGCCGCGAAAGCGACGCGAGCCGGCCGGACCATCAGCATTGGGGCGCATCATCCACTCCGTTCTGGCACCTCTCGACCGCTCGAGGCGCGGGCGCCGGCAGAGCGAGCCGCACGCGTGCTCCGGGCCTTTTTACTTGCATCGGGGCGCCGCAGTGCCTAACTCCCAGGGTCGCGAAAAGCAAGGTCCCGCCGGGCTTGGCGGAGTGCAGCCTCTCATCAAACCATAAACGATGCTTACTCTTTCAGGCCGCAAGCGGGCCGATGCGAATCGGCGGACGATCGAGGCGCTGCACGACGGCATCATGGCGGCGGCGCGCCAGCCCGTCTTCTATCTGGACTACGGCGTGGCGGACACGTTCGAGGGCCGTTTCGAGATGCTTGCCCTTCTGGCCGGCCTCGCCCTGCGGCGGCTCAATGCGATGGCCGCGCCCGGCCCCGAGGTCGCGCAGCGGCTCGTCGACGCGCTGTTCCGTAATCTCGATCCCGCCTTGCGGGAGATGGGGGTCGGCGACCTTGCGGTGCCCAAGCGGATGAAGCGTCTGGCCGGCGATTTCCTCGGACGCAACGTTGCCTATGACGCGGCCTTGCGGCAGGACGGAACCGGGTTGGCCACGGCCTTGTCGCGCAATGTGTTCGGCGGCGAGTCGGGTGGCGAAAGGCTGGGGCGCTACACGATGGCCGCGGCCCGGGTCATCGAGGCCATGCCCATCGAGGACCTGTTGTGCGGGTCGTTAAGATTCCCCGATCCCGCCTCCGTCGCGTAAGGAGTCCATCATGGTGCAGAGTTCGCCAGTCGCACCTGCCCGATCGTCCCGCGTGGTCGACACGCATCAGGTCGGTGTCGACGGCATGGTCCTCACGCTGAGCGCCGAGGCCGCCGAATGTCGAACCCTGGCCGAGATCAACGGCCTTGTCCGTATCGAAAGCCTGCAGGCCGACATGACGCTGCGCCGGGAAGGCCGCACCGGCATCCACGTCACGGGCACCGTTCGCGCGCGAATCACGCAGACCTGTGTCGTGACGCTCGAAGAGTTCGTCACCGATCTGGCCGAACCGGTTGACGTCCATTTCCTGCCCGAGCGCGAGGCGGCGGCCAGGGCAGCGGAAGCCGCCCGGCTCGCTGCGAGCCCGCCCGACGCAGATCGGGTCGCCGACGATCCACCCGACGCGATGGTCGACGGCAGGATCGACCTCGCGTCGGTCATGGCGGAATTCCTCGTTCTGGGGCTCGATCCTTATCCCAAAAAGCCGGGTGCGGCTTTCGTCGAGCTCGAACCGGCCGCGGGCGAGCCCGAGGTCTCGCCCTTCGCTGTGCTCGCGCGCCTCAAGCCAGAGCGGCCGAACTGATATGACCTCTGGTTCGGTCGTGCCGGGCTGCCCGGATCGAACGACGGTCCAGCCGCCGGGAACCCCCTGATGCCGAAGGATGTCAGGATTGCCCTCGATGCCATGGGCGGAGATCATGGCGCGGCCGTCGTCGTGGCGGGCGCCGCGAAGGCGCTCGAACAGCATTCGTCGATCCGCTTCCTGTTCTTCGGTGACGAGACGATCGTCGGGCCGCTCGTAGCGGCGCATCCGGCGCTCGAGAAGGTTTCCGTCGTCCGTCATGCCAGCGTCGCGATCAAGATGGACGAGAAGCCGAGCCAGGCGCTGCGTGCCGGGCGGCGCGTGTCGTCCATGTGGATGGCGATCGAGGCGGTCAAGACGGGTCAGGCCGATGCGGCCGTCTCGGCCGGCAATACCGGCGCGCTCATGGCCATGTCGAAGGTCTGCCTGAGGACCATGCCCAATGTCGATCGGCCGGCCATCGCCGCCATGTGGCCGACGCTGCGCGGCGTCTCCATCGTGCTCGATGTCGGCGCCAGCATCGGGGCGGATGCCCAGCACCTCGTCGACCTCGCCGTCATGGGCGCTGCTATGGCCAAGATCGTGCTCGCGATCGACCGGCCGACCGTGGGATTGCTCAACGTCGGTGTCGAGGAGATCAAGGGGCTTGAGGAGATCAAGGCGGCCGGCCGCCTGCTGAAGGACGCGGCTCTGCCGGGGCTCGACTATCACGGCTTCGTCGAGGGCGACGATCTCGGCAAAGGCACGGTCGATGTCGTCGTGACGGAAGGTTTCACGGGCAATATCGCGCTCAAGACCGCCGAGGGAACGGCCAAGCAGATCGGCCGTTACATCCGCGACGCGATGAGCCAGAGCCTCATGGCGAAGCTCGGCTACTGGCTCGCGCGCGGCGCCTTCGCGACGCTGCGCCAGAAGATGGATCCGCGGCGGGTCAACGGCGGGGTCTTCCTCGGCCTCGACGGCGTCGTCATCAAAAGCCACGGCAGTACCGACGCCCTCGGCTACGCGCGAGCCATAGGTGTCGGCTACGAGATGGCCAACCATGATCTCTTGAGCCAGATCCGCGAGTCGATGGCTCTCGTTCAGGAGATCAGCACGCCGGGGTCCGGCAGTCTCGCCACACCCAGCGCCTGACGTCGCCGGCAGCGATTGCGGCGATTGCCCGTGAGGCGGTTTGAGCGCATAGGTCAGGTCGGCCCGGTGCCGGTGGTGGCGATGGCAGATCGGGCGCGGCGGGGCGCCGACAGGAAAGAAGCGCAATCGTGGCAATGAACGGCTGGCGGTCGGTGGTGCGAGGCGTGGGTGCCTATCTGCCCGAGCGCTGCGTGACCAACCAGGATCTTGCCGCTCTCGTCGACACCTCGGACGACTGGATCCGCCAGCGCAGCGGCATCACCCGCCGCTATTTCGCCGCCGAGGGCGAGACGACGTCCTCGCTCGCCACCCGGGCCGCGCTGGCCGCGTTGGCCGCAGCGGACCGTGCCCCCCGCGACATCGACCTCATCATCGTGGCGACCGCGACGCCCGACTACACATTTCCGGCCACGGCGACGCAGGTTCAGGCGGCGCTCGGCATCGAGGGCGGCGTCGCCTTCGATCTTCAGGCGGTCTGTTCGGGTTTCGTCTTCGCCCTGGCGACGGCCGACAAGTTCCTCCGCTCGGGCTCCCATCGCCGCGCGCTCGTCATCGGCGCCGAGACCTTCTCAAGGCTGCTCGATTGGACGGACCGGACGACCTGCGTGCTGTTCGGGGATGGCGCCGGGGCGCTGGTGCTCGAGGCCGAGGCGGGCGATCGTCCGCTGCGCGACGGTGGCGTCGTCACGACACACCTTCGCTCGGACGGCCGCCATCTCCGCAAGCTCCATGTCGACGGCGGCCCGTCGACGACGGGGACGACGGGCCATTTGCGCATGGAAGGCCGCGAGGTGTTCCGGCATGCGGTCGGCATGATCACCGATGTCGTGACCGATGCTTTCGCGGCGGCGAAGGTAGGGCCCGACGACCTCGACTGGTTCGTGCCCCATCAGGCAAACCAGCGCATCATCGACGCGTCGGCCGTGAAGCTCGGCGTCGCGTCGGAGAAGGTCGTCTCGACGGTCCACCTCCATGCCAATACGTCGGCCGCGTCGATCCCCCTGGCGCTCGATACGGCCTGCAGCGATGGGCGCATCAAGCCCGGGGACCTCGTCATGCTGGAAGCCATGGGCGGTGGTTTCACCTGGGGAAGTGCTCTCGTGCGGTGGTAGCCGTGGCAATTCAGGCACGGCCGTCGAGAGTCTTGCGGCGCGCGCTTTTCTGTTCGATCCTTTGCAGACAGCCGGTAAGACTTTGACTAGTTTACCGGGCTGAGTGGGCAGCAAGACGGTCTCCGGGTTTCGCTCCAGGAGATCTTCGGGATAGAGCATGACGAAAGACGACGCGGGCGCCGGAAGCAGGACGATCACTCGGGCCGACCTTTCGGAGGCGGTCTATCAGAGGGTGGGCCTGTCGCGCACCGAATCGTCCGAGCTGGTCGAGATGGTCCTGCAGGAGATGACGCTGGCGCTCGAGCGCGGCGAGACCGTGAAACTGTCGTCCTTCGGCTCCTTCGTGGTCCGCTCCAAGGGCGAAAGAATCGGCCGCAATCCGAAGACCGGCGTCGAGGTGCCGATCACCCCGCGGCGCGTGATGGTGTTCAAGCCGTCCAACATCCTGAAGAGCCGCATCAACGGCGGCCGGTCGGTCTCCTCCGTCGACGAATAGGCGGGCCGTGCAGAAGAGCGCGGATGCATATCGCACCATCAGCGAGGTCGCCGAGAACCTCAAGCTGCCGCAGCACGTCCTGCGCTTCTGGGAGACGCGATTCCCGCAGGTCAAGCCGATGAAGCGGGGCGGCAACCGCCGCTTCTATCGACCGGAGGATGTGGATCTGCTGCGCGCGATCCGCATTCTGCTCTATGACGATGGCTACACGATCAAGGGCGTGCAGCGCATCCTCAAGGAACAGGGGCCGCGCGCCGTCACGGGCCTGGTGAATGCGGTGCCTCGCGCTCCTCCGACGAGCAGCGGAGAACCGCAGATCCAACCCGTGCAGCGCAGCGACCTCCTCGATGCAGTCTTCGAGGTTGACGAACTGCAGGAGGCGGACAGCGTGGCCAAGACCGTCGGCGAACCCTTCCGGACCGCGTCTTCGGCCGTCGCGGAACCGCACGCAGAGCGCACGCATCCCGCCTCGGCGAGGCCCGAGCCGGCCGCCGGCCCTCAGACCCGGCGATATCTGATCGACGGCCTTGAGGCGGTACTTGCCGAGCTCGCCGAATGCGAACGCATCCTGGCCGCCGCGCGGCGGTGAAACAGCGCTGGATGCCCGGTGTCGCCGCCGGGGCGATCGAGCGAAGCGATTTTCCACCCTCATGTCGAGCCCGCCGCGGAGCGCCGTGTCGAAACACGAGGGCGGCGCCCCGTCCCTCGACTCACCGCCCTGCGGCGGCTGCTCAGGACAAAGCGCCTCGGAGCCTCACCCGATTGCACTGGTACCGTCGCCGATGATGCTTGCGGGGCGCGGGCAAAATGCCTACAACGCCGGAGCCCAAGCGGCGTCGGAGTGTAGCGCAGCCCGGTTAGCGCACTAGTCTGGGGGACTAGGGGTCGTGGGTTCGAATCCCGCCACTCCGACCATTCGGTGTTTTGCCCGGCCCACGGGAAATCTCAGTCTGGTCGATCTACGGCCGGCCTGGATACGAGCGGCAAGGGAGTCGTGGCCGTTCGGCGCGACGATGTCGTCCAAGGTACGATCGCGCCGTCGCGGACCAGCGACAGGTCCCGCGCCGGATTTCCCGAATCCATGAAAGGCCGTTCGACAGGATCGCCACGGCATCCAGGCCGGATGCCGGATTGGTGACGAGGGCGTCGTCGTCCTTGGCACGATCCCAGAGATTGAGGGTCTGATCCTCGCTGCCGGAGATCGCCCGGCGTCCATCCGGCATGCACGGACACGGCCGATGGCGACGGCTCGCCGGCCTCGGGACCACGCGCGGCGGAGCCTCGGCAGGTTGCGGTAGAATCGCGAACGTTGTCCGAGCCCAGCAACGGCGAAGCTCGGACAACGTCATGCCGGACGTGCTCGGGTCCGGACAGCGTCGGCCGTCCGCTTCACCGAGCAAAGCGCCCGATCAGAACAGGACCGGTTCGCTGTAGGCGGGCACGGGCGCGAAAGGCGCTTCGACGATCCGGAACGGGACCTGGGCGATCCGCCCGGCCGCCTGGATCGGTGCGCCGACCAACACCAGCGGATTGGCGGCGACGCTGCCCTGCGCGGGGAAGATGTCGCCGAGAATGCGGAACGGAAGGGCGACGATGGCGCTGGCGGCGCGGACCGGTCCTGCGACGATCATGCCGGGCCCAGCTACCGGCGGAGGCGGCGGCAAGACGGCAATCTCGGGTTCGACCGGGCGCCGACGCCGGACGGTAAGCGCACGATAATGGCCGGTCGGCCGGACGTAACGAGCCTTGACCACATGCCGAGCCCGCGGATGCACGGTGCCGGGCGCGTAGCCACCGGCACTTTGGGCTTGAGCCGCGCCGGCCGCGCCGAGCAGGGCCGCGCAGGCGAGTGCCGCGATCGTCGTGGAAAGGGCGGTGCGTTCAAGCTTGATCATCGAAAACTCCTGACAGGGTACCGAGCACCGAGCGCCTAACGCCCGATTCAAGTATTTCGTTCACTGATCTAGCGAATATTCTTCCGATTGTAAGGGTGAATCGACATTCACTCCAAGAAAGGTATGCCCTGCGCACAAAAAACGCGTCACATGTTGGCAACGGTATTAATCGTGATCGCGCATTGCGCGCGAATACTCACTTAGACCACGGGTTGTGCATGAAATCGCCATCATGGGCGAGCGCGGGCGGGCACTCGGGGCAATTTGGAGCAGCGGGCGACGAAATCGCGGATGGCTGCGACGGTCGGCGGATCGGTCAGGAATGGCGCGTGGCCCTGTCCTGGCACCGATAGAAGCCTGCAATCGGGGTGGCGCCGGCGCATCTCGGCCGCCGTCGCGACGGACAGGAGGTCCGAATTCTCGCCGCGGACGACCAGCACCGGCACGCCGCCAAGCGCCTCGAACTGCGGCCATAGCGTCGGGATATCGTCGAGGTCCATGGCGGCGACATTGTGCATGAGCGCCGGGTCGTAGACTGGCGCGAAGCGGCCGTCCTCCTCGCGGAACGTCAGTCGGGCGTAATGCAGCCAGCCCGCCTCGTCGAGCGCCGTGAAATCCCGGCCAGCGATGCGCTTCAGCGAGGCTACGGCCTCGTCCCAGGATCGTGGCTGCGGCAATTTGCCGACATAGCCGCGGATTCGCTCGAGGCCGGCCCGTTCGAGCACCGGCCCGATGTCGTTGAGAACGGCGCCGCGGATCAGCTCCGGACGGTGCGGCGCGAGCAGCATGGTGATGATGCCGCCGCGCGACGTGCCGACGAAGATCGCTTCCGTGACACCCGTCGCGGCCAGCACCGCAAGCACGTCGCCGCCCTCGATCGCGGGATTGTAGTTGCGCGGATCGGGATCGCGATCGGAAAGACCCCGCCCGCGTGAATCGATGACGAGGACGCGCCGTCCATCCGAAGCCGCGAGCGCCTCCGCCAGGACGGCGAAATCGGCCGTCGTGCGCGACAGTCCGGGCAGGCAGACGACCGGCAGGGCTGACGCCGCCGCGCCGTCGTAGTCGCGAACGTGCAGCTTGAGCCCGTCGGCGGTCGCAACGTGGCGGCTCGTAAAGGGGGGCTGCGTCATGTCGCGGTCAGGTACCCTTGCCGGCGCTGGCGAGTGCCTCGCCGCCGACCGCGAGCGTCGACGGCCGCCCGAGCCGGATCCGGTAGATCTGCAGGTTCTCCATCACGCGCTGGACGTAGTTGCGCGTCTCGGTGAAGGGAATGCGCTCGATCCAGTCGACCGGGTCGACTCCGGGCTTGCGCGGGTCGCCATAGGCCTCGATCCAGTCCTTCACGTTCCTGCCCCCGGCGTTGTAGGCCGCGAAGGTCAGGATCAGCGAGCCCCCCTGCTCGTCGAGCAATTCGCCGAGGTGGGCGGCGCCGAGCTGCGCGTTGAAGGCGGCGTCGCTGGCGAGCCGCGCGTCGGTGTAGTCCACGCCGGCATGTTCGGCGGTGCGCCGCGCCGTCGAGGAGATCATCTGCATGAGCCCCTTGGCTCCGGCCGACGATGCCGATCTTTGGTCGAACTCGCTTTCCTGGCGGGCGATCGCATAGACGACGGCGAGGTCGGCCGAATTGCGCAGCGGCTGGAATTCCGGGATGCCGAAGGTCGGGAAGGCCGCCTCGTCGAGCGGCATGCCGCGCTGCGTCGCAGCCTTGCCGACCGCGAGCGTCGCCCAGGCATCGCGCGCCTTTTCGACGACGGCGCCCATCGCCGCGACCTGGGCCTCGTCGGGCTCGTTGCGGGCGATGTCGAGCGCCAGCGGCAGCGCGATGTCGCGCGCGCCGACGCCGAACAGATATTCGGCGACCCGCACGGCCTCCGCGCGGGCATCGCCGACCGCAGGCGTCACCTTGTCGTCCAGTGTGAGGGTGGTGCGGCCCGTCTTGGCGGCTGCCAGCTGGCCATAGAAGGTGATGGGATATTGCGCCGCCGTGGCGTAGAAGCGCGCTGCCGCCGGCGCCTCGCCCGCCGCCTCCGCGGCGCGTCCCTGCCAATAGGCGGCCCGGGCCCGCGAGATTGGCGTCTCGGCCACCGCCGCCATGGCGTCGAAATGCGGGATGGCGAGCTTGGCGTCGTCGAGAAAGCGCAGTGCGATCCAGCCGGCGTGGAACTCGGCCTCGATCTTCATGGCGGGCGAGATCGCCGAATGTTCGGCCGCGATCCGGTAGGCGCGCTTGGCGTCGCCGCGGTCGAGCAGCTTGCGCGCAATGAGGCGGCGCTCCACCCACCATTCGTCGCCGTCGACGAGCAGTTGCGGGTCGTGTGGGGCCGACAGCATGAGGGTGGCGGCTTCGTCGATGCGGTCGGCACGGCGCGCCTTCTGGATACGCGCGAAGATAAGGCCCGGATCGGACTGAAGCGCCTTGGGCACGGCCGCCATGGCGGCATCGGAAGACGCGTTGGCGATGACGGCGGCGCGCGCCTTGGCGAGCAGCACCACGTCGGGCCCGGCGAGCGCCGCCTCGCGCAGCGCGGCGGCCGTCTCCTCCTTGTAGAGCAGGCGATCGGCCCGGTACTTGTGATCCGCCTTGTCGACGAGGTCGCCGAATTCATGCAGGATGTAGCCCTCCTGCCAGGGCGAGAGGTCCTCGTCCCGCCAGACCTGAGCGACGGTCTTGCGCGCCTCGGCGATCTGGCCGCGCGACCGCTCTAGCCGGGCCATCGCCAGCTTGCCGGCCACGGTCAGCAGCGGACCGGCCGACAGCCGCGTGTCGATGGAGCCGGTGACGTCGTCCTTCTGGGCGGCGACCGCCTCTTCGATGCGGCGCTTGAGCCAGGGCATCGACGGCCAATCGGGATGGGCCGCCGCATAGGCATCCTCGCGCTGCAGTCCGGCATGCTGGGGTTGGAGCTTCAGCGCCGCCCACTCGAGCGTCAGGCGCGCGATCGATCCGCTCGCCGTCCGGGCGATGGCGTCGCCGCCAGCGAGGTCTCCCTTGCGATAGAGCGCCAGCGCCTGACGGACGCGCTCGACATCGGGATCCGTCTGGGCGAGGCTCGGGCCGGGCGGCGGATCGACCTCGGTCGACGGCTTCGCCGTCGTCTCGGCAGCGCTTTCCTGCACCGGGGTCGACATCGTGGGAGCGCCTCGCGCGAAGTCGTCGGTCGCCCGGGTCGTGATCTTGCCCGGCCCCTGCTGCCCGGAGACGGATTCCCGCGGCTCCGGGGCGCGTTGGCGCGACGCCGTGCGGATGCCATGGAGGTCCGGGATCGAAACCCTAAGCACCTGTTCGAGACCCCGACGCGTACCCGGTATGGCGAGAACGGCAATACAAGCCAGGCCGACCCCGGTGAGCAGGAGACACGCTACTCGGGTCTTGGACATGCGGTCACCACCTGAAATCGGAAGTTGAGCGTGGACCCATCCACTCCATCCTGCTCCCGGTGCGTTTACGAAGCTTAAACCAAGCCTCGCGTTGCCGCTTTTCGTGCCAATTGACAAAGATGGTCTTTTCAGCGCGGCCATCGCGCGATAAACCCACTGTCCCCGTCCATCAGCCATCAAAATACGGCGCCGGTTAGGCTTCGCCGTGTCGGCTGGACATCTCCGTCGTAGGGCCGTGATTCATGAGGGCGCAGTTCAAGGGTTCACTGACAGCGCTGGTGACGCCGTTCAAGGACGGCAAGGTGGACGAGAAGGCCTTCCGAGACCTTGTCGCTTGGCAGATCGAGAGCGGCACGCACGGCCTGGTGCCCTGCGGCACGACCGGCGAGAGCCCGACGCTGTCGCACGACGAGCACAAGCGGATCGTGGATCTCTGCGTTGCCGAGGCCGCGGGCCGGGTGCCGGTCGTGGCAGGCGCGGGGTCGAACAACACGGCCGAGGCGATCGATCTCGCCCGTTATGCCGAAAAGGCGGGAGCGGCCGGGCTTCTCGTCGTCACGCCCTATTACAACAAGCCCAGTCAGGAAGGCCTCTATCGCCATTTCAAGGCGATCGACGAGGTCGTCGGCATTCCGATCGTCATCTACAACATCCCGCCGCGCTCGGTCGTCGACATGAGCGTCGAGACGATGCAGCGCCTCTACGAGCTTAGGAACATCGTCGGGGTCAAGGACGCCACGGCCAATCTCGCCCGCGTCTCGTTGCAGCGCCACGTCCTGGGTCCCGACTTCGTCCAGCTCTCGGGCGAGGACATGACGGCGCTGGCCTATCTGGCGGCGGGCGGACACGGCTGCATCTCGGTCACCGCCAATGTGGCGCCGCGGGCCTGCGCGGCCCTGCAGACGGCGGCGCTCGGAGGCGATTATGCCACGGCGCTCGCTGAGCAGGACCGTCTCGTGCCGCTGCACGCGGCGCTCTTCGTCGAGCCCAATCCGGCCGGGCCGAAATATGCGCTCTCGCTGCTCGGGCACCTGGGCGACGAGGTGCGCCTGCCGCTGGTGGCGCTGAGCGAACCGGCGCGTGCCGAAGTCCGCGAGGCCATGACCCATGCCGGCCTGTTGAACGGCTGAGCCCGAAAGGCGCCTCGTGGTCAAAGATCCCGGCAATTTCAAGATCGTGTCCGAGAACCGCCGGGCCCGCTATAATTACGAGATCGGGGAGACCTACGAGGCGGGCCTGATGCTGACCGGCACCGAGGTCAAGTCGCTGCGCACCGGCAAGGCGACGATCGCCGAAAGCTATGCCTCGGCCGACAAAGGCGAATTGTTCCTGATCAACGCCACCATTCCGGAATATGACCAGGGCAACCGCTTCAACCATGAGCCCAAGCGCCCGCGCAAGCTCCTGATGAAGGCGCGGGAGATCGCTCGCCTGAAGCAGGGTGTCGAGCGCGAAGGCATGACCATCGTTCCGCTGAAGATCTATTTCAATGCGCGAGGCCTGGCCAAGCTCCAGCTTGCGGTCGGGCGAGGCAAGAAGCTGCACGACAAGCGCGAGACCGAGAAGCTGCGCGACTGGAACCGGGAGAAGTCGCGCCTCTTGCGTGACAAGGGCTGAACGGGCTCAACTGCCAAAAGCGGCGCGGACCGAGCGGAACACGGCGCGGAACATCTCGGGCGTCAGCACGCCGGTATTGGTGTTGTAGCGCGAGCAGTGATAGCTGTCGAAGAGACGCAACGGGCGTCCGCCGAAGGCGACCTCGTGAACCCGGCCATGTCCGAACGGATGGGCCGTGAGCCTCGCCGCGCAGGCCCGCAGAAGGCTGTCGTGGGCGATCCGGCCGAGGGCCACGACGACGTCGAGACGGGGCAGGGCGGCCATCCGGCCGGTCAGGAAATCGCGACAGGTGGCGATTTCCACCGGGGTCGGCTTGTTGGCCGGCGGCACGCAGCGGACGGCGTTGGTCACCATGCAATCCGAGAGCGCCAAGCCGTCGTCGGCCCGCTCATCGTATGAGCCCGACGCGAAACCGAAAATCCCCAGCGTCTCGTAAAGAAGATCGCCCGCCCAGTCCCCGGTGAAGGGGCGTCCGGTCCGGTTCGCACCGCTCACGCCGGGCGCGAGCCCTACCACGAGCAGGCGCGCCTGCGGCGGCCCGAACGATCTCACCGGACCGTTATGGCCCGCCGGATCCTTGCGGCGATTCACCTGACGATAGTCGACGAGACGCGGGCAACGTGCACAGTCGCACGGCGGCTCGCCGCCCGGTGTCGCGCCCCTCAATGCGTGTCGGATCCCTCGTCGTCATGGCCGCCCGCGTAGGAATGGGCCAGGTTGGCACGCCGGTCGCCGGCGCGCGACACCCGCTCAGGTCGGTCGTTATCACGCCCGACTTTGGCGATGAGATGCACGAGATCCACGAATTCGTCAGCTTGCCGGCGCAACTCGTCCGCCACCATCGGCGGTTGCGTCGTGACCGTCGAGATGACCGAAACCCGCACCCCGTGGCGCTGCACGGCTTCGACGAGCGAGCGAAAGTCGCCATCGCCGGAGAACAGCACCATGTGGTCGATGTGCGCCGCCATCTCCATGGCGTCGACCGCGAGCTCGATGTCCATGTTGCCCTTGACCTTGCGACGGCCCATAGAATCGACGAATTCCTTCGTCGGCTTGGTGACCACCGCATAGCCATTGTAATCCAGCCAGTCGATCAACGGCCGGATCGACGAGTACTCCTGATCCTCCACCAGCGCGGTGTAGTAAAACGCGCGAATCAGCCGGCCTTTGCCCTGGAACTCACGTAGCAACTTCTTGTAATCGATATCGAAACCGAGGGTCTTGGCCGTTGCATACAGGTTGGCGCCGTCGATGAATAGAGCGATGCGTTCTTGTTGAGACATTTAGCGGACTCTGGTGTCAGAATTTTCATCATCAAAGGTCGGCTGCGACCGCAAAGGCGGTGACGTCAACCCCTGGGCTAGTGGGAAATGGCATCATCGCGCGGAGGCAGGCGTATCGAGGGTGAACTCCATGGTGCCCCATGAAGTTGCAGGCCGGCCTGGGAACGAGGCTTTCATTTCTATGGCTTGACAAACTACGCGCATATTGCGGGCAAATTTAGCCGATTTCATAAAGACTCAGCGGGAATTTCCTGGGAGATCCGCAATTAGGTTTCGGCGAAAACATCTTCCATCAGCGGAAGCGTGAGCAATCGGCTTGCCTATGCGGCCTAAATGCCGAGGCGTTCCCAGCATCATGATTCGACTTGCGCGCGGCGTCAAGCCGATGCTACGGCAATCTTGATTTTCGATCTGTGTCAAGGGATGCCGAATGGCCCGCGTGACGGTGGAAGACTGCGTCGACAAGATAGAGAACCGATTCGAGCTGGTCCTGCTGGCCAGCCATCGGGCCAGGATGATCTCGTCGGGAGCGCCGATCGCGGTCGACCGCGACAACGACAAGAACCCGGTCGTGGCATTGCGCGAGATTGCCGACGAGCGCTTCGCGCCGGAAGACATGAAAGAGGACTTGATCCATTCCCTGCAGAAACATGTCGAGGTCGACGAGCCTGAGCCGGAGGTCGTTCCCTCGATGGTGCCGGCCGGCGAGGCCGACCGCGACGCCGGCGGCGAGGTGCAGTTCGATCGCATGACCGAGGAGGACCTGCTGCGGGGCCTCGAAGGCCTCGTTCCTCCGGCCGAGACAGAAGAGGACGGCGAGTAGGCGCCGGTGCGGCGATCGGCGCAACGCGATGCCATGAGGTTGGCCCGGTCGTGCGACGCAAAGCGTTTGGCCTCGGCGCCTGCCGCGTCAGTGGGGGTCTATAGCCAGCGCGTTCGAATGCTGTGAGCCTTGCCGAGGGTCGCGAGGGTCCCGATAATGGACTCATGACGACTGGCATCACCGCATCGCGGCGGTCGGCGCCCGCCAAAATCATGCGCCAATACGAGCTTGTCGACCGCGTCCGGAGCTATAATCCCGGCACGGACGAGGTGCTGCTCAATCGCGCCTACGTGTATGCGATGAAGGCCCATGGCGCCCAGAAGCGGGCTTCGGGCGACCTGTTCTTCGCTCATCCGCTCGAAGTGGCGGGTATCCTCACCGATCTTAAGCTCGACGACGCCACCATCGTGGCGGCGGTGCTGCACGACACGATCGAGGACACGGCCACCACGCGCGAGGAGATCGACCATCTCTTCGGCCCCGAGATCGGCAATCTCGTCGAGGGGCTCACCAAGCTCAGGAAGCTCGATCTCGTCTCCAAGCAGGCCGCCCAGGCCGAGAACCTGCGCAAGCTCCTGCTCGCCATCGCCGACGACATCCGGGTGCTCCTGGTCAAGCTCGCCGACCGGCTGCACAACATGCGCACGCTCCACTTCATGCCGGAGCCGAAGCGCGTCCGCATCGCGCAGGAGACGCTCGACATCTATGCGCCGCTGAGCGGGCGCATGGGCATGCAGAGCCTGCGCAACGAGCTCGAGGACCTGGCCTTCGCCCATCTCATGCCCGATGCGCACAAGATGATCGTCGATCGGCTCGACGACATGACGGCGCGCTACGGGGGCCTCATCGCCAAGATCGAGAACGAGCTCACCGACCGCTTCTTCGATCGGGGCATCAAGGCCTCGGTCAACGGGCGCCAGAAGCAGCCCTATTCGGTGTGGCGCAAGATGGAGCAGAAGTCGCTGGCGCTCGAGCAACTGTCGGACATCTTCGGCTTCCGGGTCATCGTCGACCGGGTCGAGGACTGCTACCAGGTGCTCGGGATCGTCCATACCCAGTGGCCCAACGTTCCCGGACGGTTCAAGGACTACATCTCGACGCCGAAGAGCAACGACTACCGGTCGCTCCACACCACCGTCGTCGGCCCCGGCCAACGGCGCGTCGAATTGCAGATCCGCACCCAGGCCATGCACGACGTGGCCGAAAACGGCATCGCGGCCCACACGATCTACAAGGACGGCGCGGTGCTCGACGTCGGCATGCGGGCCGGCGAAAGCCGGGCCTTCACCGGGTTGAAGCGCACCATCGCCATGCTGGCGGACGGCGGCACCCCGGAGGAGTTCCTCGAGCATACCAAGCTCGAACTGTTCCACGACCAGGTCTTCTGCTTCACCCCGAAGGGCCGGCTGATCGCGCTGCCGCGCGGTGCCACGCCGATCGATTTCGCCTATGCGATCCACACGACGGTCGGCAACACGGCGGTCGGCGCCAAGATCAACGGCCGCATGGCGCCGTTGATTTCCGAGCTCAAGAACGGCGACGAGGTCGAGATCGCCTGCGCCGAGGGGCAGGTGCCGCCGCCTGCCTGGGAAGGTCTGGTGAAGACCGGCAAGGCCCGTGCGGCGATCCGGCGCGCGACGCGCGACGCCGTCAGGGCGCAATATACCGGCCTCGGCCGCCAGATCGTCGTGCGCGCCTTCGAGCGCGGCGGCAAGATCTATGCGGACGAGAAGCTCAAGGCGGCTCTGCCCCGCCTGGCGCGGTCGACGGTCGAGGACGTGCTCTCTTCCGTCGGCCGCGGCGAGATCTATTCGGGGGACGTGCTGCGGGCGGTCCATCCGGATGTCGCCGAGCAGCGCAAGGCAGGCGCGGCACCCGAGAAGGGTGACGCCAGCTGGTTCGGGATCGGCAAGGCCGACAACCTGCGCTTCAAGCTGCCCGACGGCAGCGCCGATCCGACCAAAGCCCTGCCGATCCGCGGCATCGGCGGCGACCTGCCGGTCAGCTTCGCACCGAACGGGGGCGCCGTGCCGGGCGACCGGATCGTCGGCATCCACACGCCCGGCGAGGGGATCACCATCTATCCGATCCAGTCGCCGGCCCTGATGGATTTCGACGACCAACCGGACCGTTGGCTCGATGTCCGCTGGGACATCGATCCCGCCCGCAAAGAGCTGTTCCCGGCCCAGGTCGCCATCACGGCGATCAACGAGCCCGGCGCGCTGGCCGGGATCGCCGGTGCGATCAGCGACAACGGCGGCAATATCGACGACATCAAGGTCATGTCGCGCTCGCGCGATTTCCGCGAGGTGATCGTCGATCTCGACGTCTGGGACCTGAAGCAGCTCAACGCCATCATCGCGCAGCTGCGCAGCCAGAAGGCGGTGTCCAAGGTCGAGCGCGTCAATGGCTGACGGCGGCGTGCGCCCATGATCATCGGCATCGGCAACGATCTCTGCGATATCCGGCGCATCGAGAAAGTGCTGGAGCGCTTCGACCGGCGCTTCGTCGAGCGCTGCTTCACCGAGGTGGAGCGCCGGCGCTCGGACGCCAAGGCGGGACGCGCCGCCTCCTATGCCAAGCGCTTCGCCGCCAAGGAGGCCTGCGCCAAGGCGCTCGGCACGGGCCTCAACGCCGGCGTGTTCTGGCGCGACATGGGTGTCGTCAACCGTCCGAGCGGTCAGCCGACCCTGCGGCTGACGGGGGGCGCCGCGGCGCGGCTCGCAAGCCTCGTGCCGGCGGGCCACGAGGCGGTGATCCACGTGACGCTGACCGACGAATATCCGCTGGCCCAGGCCATCGTGATCATCGAGGCGCGAGCCCACCCGGCGCCGGGCTGATGCCGTCCGGCCACCGATCCGGGTTCCGAGGCTGCCGATCCGTCGGTGGCTGATCCTTCGGCTTTTTCGTCGGCTTGCGCGCCTCCTTCGCCTTCCGTATAAGCTCGACCTCTCGGGTTGTTGCGGGCTCTGTGAGCTTGCTTCCCCTTGCGCCCATCGTCTAGCGGTCCAGGACGTCGCCCTTTCACGGCGAAAACAGGGGTTCGATTCCCCTTGGGCGCGCCATTTGGCTATCGAGCGGTCCCGAGCTCTCTTGCGTCAGTCTCTGCAGCCCTTTCGGCGTGCTTGCACGGCCGTCGAATGCATAACATCGTGCAAAACATGGCTGCGACGTGGGCATCTCGAAATCGAGAGGGTTCTGTGAGGTCGCGTGGCACGGGAGTTCATGGCAGCGAAGTCGCGACCTCATTGAAGCCGGATTGAGCGAAGCCGCGGGTCGAGCCCTATGGCGAAAGTGCCGGCCTCCTCGATGCCGTTGATGCACGAGGAGACCACGTCCAGGGTCAGTCGAGATGAGCTGCGGGCGCCTCGACCGAAGGGTCGGGGCGCCGCTGTCCAGCCGGGAGACTTGCGATATTCCGTGCCGCCGCTCCGAACGAAACGGTCCAGTGTTTGGGCACTCCACTTGGTGCGCTCTCAACGGCCCGCTTCACGGTGTCGAGGACGCCGCCCTCAAACTCAATTCGGATTTCAACCAGTCCCTGACCGTCGGCACGACGGTGTGTTTGGAATCTGCCTTATCCTTCCGAACGGCGGCGGCACGCGCGCCGATCCGAAGGACGCGCCAGCACGATCACGACGAGGCGGTCACGGCATCGATCCCGGTCCGTGCCCTTGCGGTCGTCGAGCCTTGGGGCAGGCCCACATCATGAGTCGGCCAAGCGCTTGATGAGAGCGGCGGCCAAGATGACGGTTTGCTGTTCGGCGGGATCGAGCTTCGCCATCGCGGTCGAGATCCATTGTCGTTTCAGGACGGTATTGCGCCGCCTGGTGGCCACACCCTTGTCCGTGATCCCGACCAGGACCTGCCGGCCGTCCGTGGGATGAGGCTGCCGCCGAACCAGACCCTCCTGTTCCAAAATGGCGACGGAAGCACCGATCGATTGGGGCTTCACCGACTCGCGACGGGCCAGATCCGCCGTCGTGAGCGGGCCGGACTCGTCGAGGCGGGCCAGGATCGCGGCTTCCGACCAGGTGATCTCGCCGGGGTCCAGTTCCGCTCTGATCCGGCGGACCAGCAGGCCGGTGGCCCGCAAGAGATCGGTGACGGCAGTGTCGAGCGAAGAGGGCTGTCCGGGCGTGTCGCTCATGATCCGAACCCTACCAATAGCGAGTCGGACTTGCAAGTTTGCCTGATAAGTTTAATTGCTAATCGCTTGGCTTTGGTCGCACTGCTTTGGTCGCACTAGGGGAATGAGGACAGGGCGCCCGGCGAACCGGTCCGAGCCCACCAGCGCCATTGGACCGGAGATCGTAGATCCTATGAGCCACGACACATCGATCGTTGCCGCCGAGATCGCGAGCCGCCCGGAGCCGGACACATCGCGACGCGAATTGCAGATGGTGCTCACGGGTCTGATGCTGGCGCTCACGCTGGCGGCCCTCGACCAGAACATCGTAGCGACGGCGTTGCCGCGCATCACGGGCGAGCTTGGGGGCCTGCAGCACCTCTCCTGGGTGGTCACCGCCTTCATCGTGGCCAGCACGGTTTCCGCGCCCCTCTATGGTCGGCTCAGCGATCTCTACGGCCGCAAGCCGGCCTTCACCGTGTCGATCGCGCTGTTCCTGCTGGGATCCGTGCTGTGTGCCCTGGCCGGCGACCTCATGCAGTTGATCGGGTTCCGTGCGATTCAGGGACTGGGCGCCGGCGGCCTGATCGTGCTCGCCCAGACGGTGATCGGCGACCTTGTGTCGCCACGCGAGCGCGGGCGCTACCAGGGCCTGTTCGCCGCCGTGTTCGCGGCCTGCTCGGTCGCCGGACCGCTGATCGGCGGCCTGATCACCGAATATGCGTCATGGCGCTGGATCTTCTACGTCAACCTGCCGGTGGGAGCGGTGGCGCTGACATTGATCGCCATCGGCCTCCGGCCGCATCCTCCGGGTGGTCCCGCGCCGCACCTGGACCTGGCCGGTGCGGTCCTGCTGGTGGCCGGCACCTGCTGCCTTTTGCTGATGTTGAGCTGGGGCGGCAGCGCCTATCCGTGGACGTCTGTCCCGATATTTGGGCTGGGCATCGCGGCGATCGCCTCCTTCGCGCTTCTCATGGCCGTCGAACGCCAGGCCGCCCAGCCGATCATGCCGCCCGATCTTTTCCGCAACCGCGTATTCGTCGTGGGAGCGGCGGTGATCGCGCTGGCCGCGATGGCGCTCTTCGCCGCCGTGGTGTTCCTGCCGTTGATGTTCCAATTGCTCATGGGAGCGAGCCCGGCCCGCGCCGGGTTGATGATCGCGCCGATGATGGGCGGAGTGATCATCGCGTCCTTCACGGGCGGGCGGCTGGTGTCCCGGACCGGGCGGTACAAGCTGTTTCCCGTCCTCGGGCTGCTTGCGGCGACGGTGTCCTACGCCTCGCTGGCCTGGGCCGCGCGGACCGGTCTCGGCGCGCTGCCGATCGAGGGCATCCTGGTCGTCATGGGCCTCGGCATCGGCTTCGTCATGCCGAACCTGACCACGGCGATCCAGAACGCGGTGGAGCGCCGCGAACTGGGTGGCGCCACGGCGACGGCGGCCTTCTTCCGCTCGCTCGGTGGCTCGCTCGGGGTGGCGCTGTCCGGCGCGGTGCTGGCGACGCACCTGCAAGGATTGCCCGGTGGCACGCGGGCCGCCGAAGGCGTCGCCCGGATCGCCGGCTTGCCCGAGGCGCAGCGCGCGCTCGTCCTGGACGCCTATCGCACGGGTCTGTCCGGAGCCTTCATGGCGGGCGCCGTCATCGCGGCGCTCGGCTTCCTGACCGTGCTGTTCCTGCCCGAGCTTCCGCTTCGTGACGCCAAGGTGAAGGCGGCGCAGGGAAATGCGTAACATGAAGGGTCGGCGCGGCGGGTGATTTCCTCCCATTTGTCGACCATGCCGCACCCTCGCGTTCGAAGCTTTCGGCGCGAGGCCGCGTGCAGGACGTGCTCGCGCCCGGCCAGGGCCTTGGCCCAGCCTGCATCCCGTCCAAGGTCGGCCACCACGAAAAACAGGCGGCTCCCGGCGTCGGTCCGCCCGCCCTCAGCATGGCCTGACCTTGCTCTCGCGGTCCAAGTTGCGAACGGTCGTACGGACCCGACGCCCGGCATCGAGCAATTCGCCATTCTGGCGATCCCCATGGCGATGTCGCCGGTCAGCGTCGGGCAACTGCTCCGGTTCAGAACCGGAGCGCGACGTCGGGCTCGATCAATCCGGCCAGTTGAGAAGGGCATCGAAACCGCGTTTTTGACCGGCCTCCACCGCACGGGCACTGTTCGAGGACCGTAGCGTCTCGGCGAGCCGGCCCGCGACGGTCTCGGCGTCGCCGGGATGCAGGTTGCAGGGATCGAGGAAGAAGTGGCCCCGCTCGGTCTCGTGGTCGCGCACGATGACGGGCGGGTCGCCCGCCGCCAGCGCCGCGCAGAGGCTCGCCGCCGTAAAGCCGCTCTCCGGATGGACCGAGACCTGGAGCCGATCGAGCGGGTTATCGGTCGGGTCGGGCACGATCATGGCGTCGACGCCGCGGAGGCCGCGCAACGCGGCGAGCCACAGGTCGAGGGCGGCGCGCTCGCGTTGCCTGATCCCGGCGTGATCGCGCGTCTCCCACGCCTCCAAAGCCGCCATGACGCCGACGATGCTTTCCTTGCCGACCTTCATGCCGCGGCCGATGCCACGGTTCTGAAGATAGGCAGCGCGCACGAGGTCCTTGCGGCCCGTCACGAGGCCGGTGGTCGGTCCCCCCAAAAACTTGTGGCCGCTGTAGATGACCACGTCGGCGCCCTTCGCCAAAAACCCCTTGAGATCGTATTCGGAGGCAGCATCGACGACGACGGGAACGTTCTTGGCCCGGCAGATCGCGGCAAAGTCGACGAGCGGGATCATGCCATATTGCACGGTGTGGTGCGACACGACGTAGAGCGCCGCCGCCGTGCGCTCGGTGATGGCATTGTCGAGCTGATAGGCGTAGCTGCTGGAGACCGTGCCGACCGGCACCACGGTGCCGCCGGCGAGGCGGATCGACTGGTCGACGGGCGCGCCATAGCTCACCATGTGGCCGACCTGGATCAGCACCTCGGTCTTGAGCCCGGCGGTGTCGTCCGGCAAGCGTTCGACAGCCAGCAGGTCGTCGCGCGTCATGGCGCCGGCGATGGCGAGCGCGATGCCGCTCGCGCAGGAGGCCGTAACGAAGCCGGCTTCGCCGCCGGTCGACCGGGCGATGACGCGGCTCGCCTTTCGGTACAAGGCGTCCATCTGGACGAACTGTGGCGCGATGGCCGCCATGGCCGCGATGGCCTCGGGCACGATGATCGAGGCGCCGAGCGCCGTCATGGTGCCGGAGACGTTGATGATGGGCCGCAGGCCGAGGGCCGCGCGGATGTCGGCGTCTTTGGGCGTTCTGTCGCGATGGCTCATGACCTCGCCCCCGTAACCTCGAAGATGGCCTCGATCTCGACCGAAATATTGCCCGGCAGCGAGCCCATGCCGACGGCCGAACGCGCATGGC
Source organism: Lichenihabitans sp. (assembly GCA_965277635.1). Lineage (GTDB taxonomy): Bacteria > Pseudomonadota > Alphaproteobacteria > Rhizobiales > Beijerinckiaceae > Lichenihabitans. The sequence continues at coordinate 4,845,453 of CBDIDE010000002.1, read as the reverse complement.
GGCCGGCGTCGCCGAACACGCCCTCGAACAGGTCCGAGCAACCGTTGATCACGCCGGGATGGTCTGTGAAATCGGGCACGGCGTTGACCATGCCGAGAAGCTTGACGACCTGCACGATGCGGCCGAGGTCGCCGAGCGCCATATGGGCGACCGACAGAAGGTTGAGGCCGGTCAGCCGCGCGTGTTCGCAGGCCTGCGCCACGTCGACCTCCCGGCCGACCTTGCCGGTCATCAAGCGGCCATCCGCCTGACGCGGCCCTTGCCCGGAGAGGAAGAGCAGATTGCCGCTGAGCTTGAAGGGAACGTAGGTCGCGATCGGCGTTGCGGGCGTCATCAGCGACAGCCCCATCGCTTCGAGCCGGTTGTAAGGAGACATGGCGGTCAAGGATCCTTTTCGAGGGGTGTCACAAGCGATGCGCGCGGCTGAAGCGGGCCAGGAAGCCACGCAGCCGTTCGCTGGTCTGATCGGGTCCGAAGATCCCGGCCGGCGGTCCCTCGGCATTCACCACGCCGTCCGCCATGAAGACGATCCGGTGCGAGGCGTCGCGAGCGAAGCCGATCTCATGCGTCACCACCAGCATGGTCATGCCGTCCGCGGCCAGCGACAGCACGACGTCGAGCACCTCGCCGACGAGTTCCGGGTCGAGCGCCGAGGTGATCTCGTCGAGCAGCAGGATCTTGGGCTCCATGGCGACCGCCCGGGCGATGCCGACGCGCTGCTGCTGGCCGCCCGAGAGTTCCGAGGGCAGGCGGTCGGCCTTGTCGGCGAGGCCGACGCGAGTGAGCCAGTGCAGCGCCTTGGCGCGCGCCTCGGCGCTCCCCATGCGCCGGACCTTGGTGAGGCCGAGCATGATGTTCTGCGCCGCGGTGAGGTGCGGAAACAGGTTGAAGGACTGGAAGACCATGCCGGTCTCGGCCCGCATCCGGGCGAGGTCGCGTTCCGAGCGGAGTTTTCGCTCCGAGCCGTCACGGTAGCCGACCTCGCGACCGTCGATGGCGATCGAGCCCTCGTCGTAGGTCTCGAGGAAGTTGACGCAACGCAGAAGGGTCGTCTTGCCGCTGCCCGAAGGGCCGATGATCGTCACCACCTCGCCGCGTGCGACGTCGAGGTCGACGCCGTGCAGGACGCGCGTCTGCCCATAGGATTTGCGCAGGCCCGCGATGCGCAGGAGCGGTGGGGTCGCGGTGGGAGGGGATGAGGCCATGTGGCGCGCTCAGTCGCGGATGTAGCTGAAGCGGCGCTCGAGCGCGCGGCTGCCGAGGGAGAGGGCATAGTTGATCAGGAAATACAGGAAGGCGCCGAAGCAGTAGAGCGTCAGCGGGCTATAGGTGCGGCCCACGACCTTCTGAATGCCGAACATCAGGTCGCCGACCCCGAGCAGCGAGATCAGCGCGGAGCCCTTGACTGCGTCGGTGACGCCGTTCAGCCAAGGCGGCAAAAAGCGGCGCAGGGCCTGCGGCGCAATCACATAGGCCAAGCGTTCGGGGAAGGGCAGGCCGATCGATTTGGCGGCATCCATCTGGCCCTTGGGGATCGAGCCGATGGCGCCGCGCACATTTTCGATCACCTGCGCGACCTTGAACACGATCAAGCCGAGGACCGCCGCCGCGAAGGGCTGCAGGTTGAGGCCTGTGAGCGGCAGGCCGTAATAGACGAAGAACAGCAGCACCAGGATCGGGATGCCGCGGATGACGTCGCTGAAGCCCCGGATCACCCAGCGCAGCGGCGCCGGCCCATAGATGAGCGCGACGCCGAGCAGCACGCCGATGGCGGTGGCGATCACGACGGTGATCACCGAGACTTCCAGGGTCACGAGGAGGCCCGGGATCAGGAACGGGATGGCGTAGGTGATCTGCGCCAACATCTCAGCGGCCGATCGCGTAATGGCGTTCGAGCATGCGCAAGCCGATCAGGATGGCATAGCCGGTCACGAGATACATGCCGGTCACCACCAGATAGACCTCCATGATGCGGAACGTGTTGAAGTTGATCCACTGCGCCCCGTAGGTCAGTTCCGGGACCGCGATCACCGAGGCGACCGAGGTGTCCTTGAACAGCGACACGAAGGTGTTCGAGAGCGCCGGCAGGACGATGCGCAACATGGTGGGCAGGCGGACGTGGGCCAGGCGCTGCCACGGCGTCAGCCCGATCGACTTGCCGGCGTCGAGCAGGCCGCGGGGCACCGCCTCTAGGCCCGAACGAAAAACCTCGACCAGATAAGCGCCCGCATAGGCCGACAGCGTCACGACGAAGGAGGTCGTGTTGCCGTAGGCGATGTTGACGACGGTCGGCAGGCCGTAGAAGACGAGATAAACCAGCAGCAGCAACGGCACGTTGCGGACGACCTCGACATAGGCCGCGATGAGCGCCCGGACGATGCGTCCGCCGGACACGTAGAGCACCGCCAGCGCGAGGCCGATCACGCAGCCGATGGCGATCGAAAGGAGCGCGAGTTCGAGGCTGAGGATCAGCCCCGACCAGAGCTTGTCGAAGTTCCGCCAGATCAGGGTGAAGTTGAGGTGATAGCCCATCCGGGCGCCCCCACCGCCCGATCAGATGGTGGGGAAGCCGGGCACGCGGGGCGGCAGGTCGACGCCGAAGTATTCCTTGAAGGCAGCGTCGTAGACCGCGCTGTCATTGCCGAACATGGCGACGTCGAAACAGGTGTTGACGAAGGTCAGCCAATCGAGATCGCCCTGTTTCACGCCCGCCGAGTAGAGCTGGCTTTGCCAGGTCTTGCCGCTGTCGGCATAGCGGCCGGGGTTTTTGGCCACCATCCAGCGAACCGTGGAGAGATCGACCGCCGCGGCGTCGACGCGCTTGGATTCGAGCGCCTGCACCACATTGGCCTGGGTGTCGACCTGCAGCACCTGGGCTTGCGGCAGGACCTGATGGACGTAGCGGTCGGCATCGACGTTCTGCAGAATCGACACCTTGGTGTCAGCGCCGCCCTTGAGCAGCGCGTCGAACCCCTTGTTGGCCGCGTCGGGGCGCGTCAGGAGCGCAATCCCTTCGACGTAATAGGGCCGGGAGAAATTGATCAGTTGGGCCCGCTGCGGCGTCACCGTCATGAATTGAATGACGATGTCGACCTTGCCGGTTGCGAGATTGGGAATCCGCTGGGCGGGATCTTCCTGGACGAACTCCACCTTGGTCTCGTCGTCGAACAGACCTTTGGCCAGGATCTTGGCCATGGCGATGTCCATGCCGACGAGTTCGCCCTTGTCGTTCTCGAAATGCCAGGGAGCGTTGGTGCTGCCCGTGCCCACCATCAGTTTGCCGCGATCGAGCACCGTGCGCAGCGTGCTGCCGGAGGCCGCCTGCGCATAGGCTTTTTGCGGGACGAGTGAGGCGGTGGCGAGCCCGGCCGCGCCGGCCAGCGCGACGCCTGCGGTGCCGAATTTGAGGAAATTGCGCCGTGCGGTTTCCTGTTCCATGACCTGCTCCCGACACCAGACCGATGCCGCTCCCCGTGGTGTCGACCGGCGGAACGTGTAATAATTTTGTCCTGTATAACGGACACATATCCACTATTATGTATGAGCTTACCATGGTCGCGGCCTGGGGCAAGCGCAACTTGAGGTGGGAGCGTCATTGAAACCCGAAACCATGGCTGTTTCCGAACGGGGCGAGCCCACCACCAAAGCCTCCGCCCGAAGCGCGAGCCGCGAGCGCGGACTCGACCGCGTCGTCGAACTCTTCGCCCATTTGCACCGGGTCGGGCATCCGGTCGGCATCGGGGATCTTGCCCGCGCCCTGTCGGCGCCCCGCTCGACCCTCTATGGGCTGGTGAGGATCCTGACGGATGCCGGCCTGCTGGAGAGCATTGGCCCGCGGGGCGAGGTCTTCTTCGGCAAGTCGCTCTATTTTTACGGTATGGATTTCTTGCGCGAGCACGATGTCCTGGGCCGCGCGCGTGCCGAGGTCGACAGGCTGGCGCGCGAGACCGGGGAGACGGTGCAGCTCTGCGTGCTGCATGAGCGCAAATATTCGGTCGCCTATATGAGTGCGGGCCGGCGGCCGTTCCGCATCAGTTCGGAGATCGGCGTGCAGATCCCGCTGCCCTGGACGGCCTCGGGACGTCTGCTCCTGTCCGATCTCTCGGCCGACGAGATCCGGGCCTTCGTGCCGGCCGAGGACCTGCATCCGCCGCGCGGCGCGCCGATGACGATCGATGCCTTCATCGATGGGGTGGCCGAGGCGCGCCGGCAGGGCTTCTGCATCACCTCGGGCCTCGTCGACCCGTTCACGCATTGCATCGCGGGACCGATCCACGACCGCTTGGGCCGGGTGACGGCGACCCTCTGTTTCGTGGTGGCCTTCGATACCGTGCCGGAGCGGATCGACGCGCTGCGCGATACCCTGCTCGCCAGCGGGCGCGCTCTGTCGCTCGCGCCCGATCGCGATTCGCTGCAAAGCCCTTAACCAGGCTCGGATGCGGGTCTGCGGAGCTTACGAAATGGTAAAGCCCACGGGATATGGCTTGCGATCCCGCAACTCCGCCGTTTGGTGCGCGGGGCACCCAGCGCGTAGTGTCGAGGGCATGCCAATCGCGACAGGTAACTCGGAAGCGGCGCAGAGGCCGCCAATCTGGCGATGGGCCTCGACCGCAATCGAGTCCGCCGTCCCGATCCTGGCAGCGGCGGCGCGATCTTGTCGAACTGCTTCAGGCGACGATCCGCAAGGCGACAGCCGAGCCGGATCCCTGGATTGCCGCAACTGTCGAGAGCCTCATCGCCTCATGTGCCGCAGCCATCGCCAAGGATCGCGCCGCCGTCGCCTCTGCGACGAGCGAGCCCTGGTCAAACGGTCAAGGCGAGGGACAGCCACCAACCTCAAGCTCCGGCCTGAGCACCTGCAAAGATCTGCGTCGAAATTGCGTCACAGCCAAACTTCGGCGTCGTTTGACAACCCGTCAGCCTGCTGTCAGCTTGATCGACATATGTTGCGGTAACAGTGGCCGCCATATAGTCGCCATGGTAGTATTCCATCCGAGAAACAGCATTCAAACAGATTAAGCGCCCATCTATATGGGAGTTCACTAATGGCCCGAGCAACCGCTCTTGCCGGTCTGATGACCGGACATAGCAGCGACACGGTGTCGACAGAGGGAAAACTTGATCGTGGCGATGAACACTAAGCGAAGACACGAGGGTGCGGCAGAGGATGTCGTCTGAGGGATTGAGTGACGTTCGGATACGGTCGGTCACCGTCGCAATCCTACCCATCGGGATCGACTTCGCGACGTTCCAGATCCTGCTGCTCTTGCATGTCGGCCTGGGTGGGGCGCAGCTGGCAAGCTTTGCGATCGCGGCGGTATTTGCCTTCTTCGCGGAAGCCCGATCGGGACTGAAGCTGGACGAGATCGAGACTGCGGAGCCGCGGAGGGCCCTCCTCCGGTACGTCACGCTCGCCATGGCGGCTGCACTGTTTCGAGGGGGCGTCGTCGCGCTCGCCAGCCAAAAGGCCGGGATCGTTCCGCAGCTCGCTATCGTGCCCGGTATCGCGGCCAGCGCTGCGATAACGTTCATCGGCAATAGATTTGTTGCATTCCGCGCGAGATCCGCCGGTACGACACCCGCGACGCATTGGCGCGACGCCTGCATCGCCGCCTGCCTCTTCACGTTCGCACTCAAGCTGGTCTACATCGGCCAAACGGCGCTATTGCCGGAGGAAGCCTATTACTGGAACTACGCGCAGCATCCTGCGCTGGGCTATCTCGATCACCCGCCAATGGTGGCTTGGTTGATTACCGCCGGCACCGCCGTGTTCGGCGACAACGCCTTCGGTGTTCGTTTCTTTGCCCCGTTTTTGTGGTTGGTCATCGCCGGGTTCGGGTTTGCGCTGGCGCGCAACCTGTTTGGCCGCCCGACGGCCTTCGTTACGGTAGTGCTCATCGCCATCCTTCCGTACTTTTTCGGCATCAGCTTTTTCATGCTCCCCGACACGCCGCTGGCTGCAGCCTGGGCGGCTGCGCTCTACTTTTTCGAGCGGGCGATGCTCGGCGAGCGGCGCGCCGCATGGTGGGGCGTCGGCGCGAGTATCGGGCTAGGCCTATTGTCGAAGTACACGATCGCGCTTCTTGGCCCCGCAGCGCTGCTCTTCGCCGTCATCGATCCGAAGGCACGGCGCTGGTTCCGGCGGCCTGAGCCCTATTTCGCCATGGCGCTTGCCACGGTCCTGTTTACTCCCGTTATCGTCTGGGGTGCCCAGCATCATTGGGCCTCATTCGTCTTTCAGGGGTCGCGGCGGATCGCGTCGAAGGCGCATTTCGGCTGGCCGGCGCTTGTCGCCGACGTGCTCGTGCTACTGACGCCGACGGGCGTGCTTGCCGCTATCTTGATCCTGATCCGGCGCTCAACCGGCGACCAAGCGGACGTGCGCCGGAAGCGGTTCGTGACGATCCTTGCAGTGGTGCCGATCGGAGTGTTCGTGGTCTTCAGCGTGAGGCACACTCCGATGCTGAATTGGACCGGCCCTGCTTGGCTGGCACTGCTGCCGGCGGTCGCCGCCGATATTGTCAAAGGCGGCGATGGAGGCCGGGACCGGCTGAACGTCTGGCTCATGCCATGGGTTCGGCGGGCCTGGCCGGCGACGCTCGCGGTGTTCCTCGTGCTTTACGCTGCCATGCTGCACTACCTCGTCCTTGGATTGCCAGGCATACCGGGCCCGCCCACGCTCCAGGTGCCGATGGGATGGCCCGACTTCGGCCGGCAGGTCGCCAGTATTGGTGGCGCGATCGCGCGTGATACCGGCAAGCGACCGGTTTTTGTCGGCCTGGAACACTACAATCTTGCAAGCGAAATGGCTTTCTACGGTCGTGGACCTGATGGCGTTCGTCCCGATGTCGATTCGCAAGGGCTGTTCGGCGGCAAAGGCGGCGTCATGTACCAATTCTGGAACAATCCGTTGGAAAGGCAGGGGCGGACTCTCGTGCTGCTGTCCTACCACGCCTCCAATTTCGACCTGCCGCTGATTGCTGCCCAATGCGATTCGCTCAGCCCGCTCGAGGAGCATAAAGTCTTTCATGACGGCCGGAACGCGGGTGTCTTCTTCGACCGGATCTGCCGCGGATATCGGGCGTCACCGTTCTAGTGCGCAGGATCGAACAGCCGTCTGGCTGCGTCAAGCAACAACAGTAGGAATAAAGGCCTGCGTCGGCTACTCGGATACCCTTTATGCTTCAGCTCCAGCACGGAATAGTGACCCGGAACGAGTATCTGGCGACCGAGCTCGCCATCGTTATTCCGACATTCAACGAGCGTGAAAATATCGACATCCTTCTAAAGAGGCTCGAAACGGCCCTTCACGAGCTGCAATGGGAAGCCATCTTCGTGGATGATGACTCGACCGACGGTACCGTGGCGCGGCTCGAAGAGGCCTGTCGAGCGAATCCGCGCCTGCGCTGCATTCGACGCCTCGGTCGGCGTGGCCTTTCCTCGGCCGTGGTGGAGGGCATCCAAAGCACTTTTGCTCCCTATGTCGCCGTCATGGACGCCGACCTTCAGCACGACGAGAGGCTCCTCGCGCCCATGTTGGACATGCTGCGCCGGGACGAGGCTGACTTGGTGGTGGGGTCGCGCTATGCCAAAGAGGGTGGGATCGGCGAGTGGGACGGCCAGCGACAGAGCATCAGCCGGATCGCGACACGCCTATCGCGCATCATCCTCAAAGATCGCATGCTCAGTGATCCTTTGAGCGGATTTTTCATGGTCAAGCAGGAGGCGTTCAATTCTGCGGTGCGTAGTCTCTCGTTGCAGGGCTATAAGATCCTGCTCGACTTTGTTGCTTCGTCATCTGCCGCCCTCCGGATCCGCGAGCTACCCTACAGGTTTGGCATCCGTATATACGGAGAAAGCAAGCTCGATGCGCTCGCAGTGCTCGACTACTTGCTGTTGCTCATCGACAAGCTGGTGGGACGCTGGATTCCCGCTCGTTTCATCCTTTTCATGGCCGTCGGTGTCAGCGGGATCGGACTGCACATGATCATTCTTGCCGAGGCGGTTCACGTCGGTGGCTCGTTTGTCGTCGCGCAGGCGCTGGCCACTGTGACTGCCATGACCGGCAATTTCTTTCTCAACAACCTGCTGACCTATTACGATAGGCGCATCCGCGGGTTTTTCCCGATGCTTTTTGGCCTATTGACGTTTTATGCTGTTTGTTCGGTCGGCGCCGTTGCAAACGTCGGTATCGCGAACTTCATTTTCCGGCAGAACTACTCTTGGTGGTTGTCGGGTCTGTGCGGTATCCTTATTGGCGCCACGTGGAATTATGCGGCTTCGTCGGTCGTTACGTGGCGAAAATGATACCGGCGAGAGCGAATCGATGTGGGCTGATTTCATGGTTGCTGTTTTCGCGGCCTAACGACAGGTGCCCCGGGAGTACCTGGCCGGCGAGACCCTCCAGGGGATCTCGATCAGGTTGCCATTGGGTTCGCGCCACTCCCGCCCTGCTTGCCGAGCCTCCGCTCCCACCCGGCCGTGTGGACGTCGAGATAGGCGTCCGGGTCGTAGGGATGTGCCAGGGCGACCGCGTCGTTCAGCTCCACCCCTAGGCCCGGCGCGTCCGGGAGCGACAGATGGCCGTTGGCGGGATCGATGGCGGGCGCCCAGGTCACGAGATCCCTGGTCCAGGCCTCGTTGAAGCTGTCGAAATGCTCCTGGATCAGGAAGTTCGGCACGGCGGCGGCGAGCTGCAGGCATACGGCGGTTGCCACCGGCCCGCCGCTCTGGTGCGGGGCGATGTAGCTGCCATGCGCGAGCGCGACGCTCGCCACCGCCAGCGTGTTGCCGATGCCGCCGAGCGACATCGGCTCGGGCTGGAAGATATTGACGCCACCGCCCTCGGCGAGGGTGAAGAACTGCCCCACGGTGTCGTACATCTCGCCGGTCGCGACGCGGATCGGCGAGATGCGGGCGACGCTGTGCACCGTCTCCTGCCGGTCGCGCGTGGTCGGCTCTTCCCACCAGTAGAGGTTCAACGGCGCGAGCCGGCGCGCGGCCCGGATCGCCTCGGCTTCGGTGAAGCGGGCATGAACGTCGATCAGCAGATGCGTATGGGCCGGCAGGTTTTCGCGCAGGGTGCGAAGGATCGCGACGGCGAGGTCGAGGTCCGCTTCGTCGATGAATCCCTGCGCGGTGCCGAACGGGTCGAGCTTCATGGCCCGAAACCCCTTGGCGACGACGGCCCTCGCGGCCTCTAGGAAAGCTTCGGGGGTCCGCTCGGTGCGATACCAGCCATTGGCGTAGCCCAGCACGCTATCCCGCACCCGCCCGCCGATCAGCTGGTGGATCGGCACGCCGAGCGATTTGCCCAGGATGTCCCAGCACGCCACTTCGACGGTCGCGATCGCGGTCCGGTGGATGTGGCCGCCGTCGAGAGACACACCGTCCAGCATGCGCTTGGCGAGCGTGGTGATCCGGCGCGGGTCGGCCCCGATGACGAAATGCTCCAGCTCGCGGACCGCCGCTTCGGTCGTGCGGATGAAACCGTTCAGCGTGCCTTCGCCGAGCCCGGTGATCCCCGCGTCGGTGTGCAGGCGGACGAAGAGCCAGTTCTTCCAGCCAGCCCCGACCGTAAAGGTTTCGAGTCCCGTGATCTTCATGCGCCGCCTCCATCCCGACCGGCCGCGATCAGCGCCTCGGTCGTGATGCCGTAGCGCTTCTGCAGCGTCGGCACGGCGCCACATTCGATGAACCTGTCCGGCAGGCCCACGCGGGTCAGCGGGCGCGAGAGGCCGGCGTCGAAGAGCGTTTCGGCCACGAGTGTCGCCAGGCCGCCGCGCACCACGTGGTTCTCCGCCGTGACCAGACGCGCGACCGAGGCGGCAAAGGCGGCCACCGCCGGCGCGTCGAAAGGCTTGATGGTCGGCACGTGGAGGACGGCGGTGCGCAGGCCTTCGCGTTCGAGCGCCTCGGCCGCATCGAGTGCCCTCTCGGTCATGAAGCCCGTGGCGATGATGCCGAGATCGGCGCCCACCCTGAGTTGCGCCGCCTTGCCGATCTCGAAGCGGTAGCGGGCCGGATCGAGCACGACGGGCACGTTGCCGCGCAGCAGCCGCATGTAGACGGGGCCGTGATGGACCGCGATCGCCGCCGTGGCCTGCGCGATCTCGGTCGCATCGCAGGGATCGATGACGACCAGATCCGGGATCATTCGCATGAGGGCCAGATCCTCGATGGCCTGATGGGTCCCGCCGTAGCCCGTCGTCAGCCCCGGCAAGCCGGCGATGATCTTCACGTTCACACGGCTGTGTGCGCAGGCGATGGCGACGAAGTCATAGGCCCGGCGGCTGGCGAATACCCCGTAGGTCGTGGCGAACGGGACCAGCCCGGTGCGCGCGAGGCCTGCCGCCACGGCGACAAGGTTCTGCTCGGCCATGCCGACGTTGAAGAAGCGGTCCGGGAAAGCATCCCGGAACGGCAGGGTATCGGTGTACTTGCCGAGATCGGCGGTCAGCGCCACCACCTCGGGGTGCCGCCGGCCGAGATCCGCCAACGCGGTGCCGAAGGGTGCCGTGACGAGCGGGCGTGCGGCGGGGCCGCCCTCGTCCTGGCCCATGGCTCGTGTGTGGGCGCGCTCAGTCATCGGCGCTCTCCAGTTCGGCGCGAAGAGCGGCCCATTCGCCGGGATCGACGCGGACGAAATGCGCCTTCTCGCGTCCGACCAGGGTCGGCACCCCGCACCCTGGCAGCGTTCGCAGCACGATTGCATGCGGCCGCCCCTGCAGGGCGCGCGCCTGTTCGAGCGCGGCGACGACCGCCTCGATGTCGTTGCCGTCGATCTCCTGGGTGAACCATCCGAAGGCGCGCCATTTCTCGGGCACGGGCTCCATGTCGAGCACGACGGCCCCGTCCGCCTGGATTCCGTTGCAGTCGATGAGGGCGACCAGGCGGTCGAGCCGGAAATGCGCCGCGCTCATCGCGGCCTCCCACGTCGAGCCCTCCTGCAGCTCGCCATCGGAAAGTTCGACGAGGACGCGGGAGTCGCGGCCCAGCAGGCGCAGCCCGAGCGCCATGCCGACACCCTGCCCAAGCCCCTGACCCAGCGAACCGCCGGTCACCTCGACGCCCGGGGTCGTGTCGAGCGTAGACATTTCGAGCCGGCTGTCGTCTGCCCCATAGGTCGACAGCTCGTCGAGCGGGATGACGCCCGCCTCCGCCAGCGCCGCCCAGAGGGCGAGGGAATAGTGCCCCGTCGAGAGCAGGAAGCGGTCGCGGTCGGGCCACTCGAGCGTGTCCGGATCCCAGCGCAGCTCGTGGAAGTAGACGGCGGCCAGGAGGTCGGCGATTCCCAGGCCTTGCCCCAGATACCCCTGACCAGGGCCTTCGGCCATGACCAGCATGTGGCGCCGCATGTTCTTGGCCCGCGCCCGCAGCCCCGCGAAGTCGGGCCGCCTCGCCGGATGATTGAGGAGCGGCATGTCAGTCCCTGTCCAGGCCGCCGCTGACGTTGAGTCGCTCGGCGGTCACATAGGCCGGTGCGTCGAGCGCCAGCCACAGGATGGTTGCGGCGACCTCGCCGATGTCGGCTCGCCGGCCGAGCGGTACCCGCCGGGTGCGTTCGGCCAGGAAGGTTTCGAGATCGCTTCGCCCTTCGAGGCGCGCCAGCTCGGCCTCGGTCGAGCGCTGCATTTCGGTGTCCATCATTCCCGGCGCGACGCTGTTGACCGTCACCCCGTAGGGTGCCAGCGCGATGGCGGCCGCGCGGGTGATCGAATCCACAGCCGCCTTGCTGGCTGCGTAAGCGGCGTAGTTGGGCAGGGCCATGCGGGAGGCCGGCGAGGTGACGTTGACGATCCGCCCGGCCCGCTGGTCCCGCATCACGCGCCCGGCGGCCGCCGTCAGGAGCGCCAAGGCCTTGACATTGATCGCGAACGTCCTGTCCCAAAGCATCGCCGTCATGTCGAGAAAGGCTTCAATTCCGCCATACCCGGCATTGTTGATCAAAATGTCGAGGCCGCCCCAGGCATCGGTGACGGCCCGGACGGTTGCGAGCGGCGCGTCGGCTTCGGTCAGATCACGTGCGATCGGGAGCGTTTCGTCCGCAGGACGCGCGCAGAGCTCGAGGGTCTCGGCGAGCGCGTCGTCCCTGATGTCGGATACCGCGATCCTGCAGCCTCGCCCCGCCATCGTGATGGCAAGGTGTCGGCCGAGCCCGCTCCCGGCACCCGTTATCAGAACCCGAGGTGGTGAGGGCACTGCTCATCTCCGATGATGTGGTAACGTTATCATCGTGGGCTGATCGTGTCACGCGGTAACGACGCCGAATCGTGGCGACCGCGTTGCTCCTGCATCGCCGTTCCTTGGGAGGCGAAGGCGCGGCTCGACCTGGACGATGCGGACCGTCCGGGTTCACGCGCGCCTCCGACATACCTCACTGGGCCCCCGCGGCCTCCGCCGGCGTTACCGTCACCCAATCGGGAGTGATCGGGAGCGAGAGGGCGGCGGGAAGGTTGGGGAAGACATTCTTGCCAAGGTCGATCGGCTCGACTGACGAGCCCGGCGCATAGTCTGCCTTGACGGCGTCGGTGGTGAGCTCCGGCGTCTTGTAGAGCACGGTCTTGTCGGCCGGCTTCCTGCCCTCGATGACCGCCACGGCCAGCTTGATGGCTTCGGCGGACAGGTAGGGCGGGTTGGGCCCGAGCACGCATTTGGCGCCGCGAGTCTGCGCACATTGCACGGCGGTTCCGTTGAAGGCCGCGCCCGCGATCGGCACGATGGGCCGTCCCGCGTCCTGCAGGGCTTTCATGGCGCCCGTCCCATAGGCCTGCGAAAAGATGCCGTCGACCTTAGGGTGGGCCGCCAGCAGGCTGGCCACGCCGGCCTGCTCGGGCCCGAGGGCGTAGTTGCCGTTGAAATAGCCGATCACATGGATGTCCGGATAAGCCTTCAGGACGTCCTCGAACCCCTTCTCGAGGCGCGCCGAGATGGGTGCGCCCGCAAGACCCCGATCCATGAACACGTCGCCCTTGCCGCCCAGGACGGTGGCCATCCAGATCGCCTGGTCGTGCGACATCGCATCGAAATCGGCTTCGAGCTTGTAGGCGCAGTCGGCAGTCACGACCTGGTCGAAGCTGACCACGACGATGCCGGCCGCGCAGGCACGCTCGATTACCGGGTTGAGGGCGGTCCCGGAGGCGGCGTCGATCACGATGGCGTCAGGTTTCGCGCGAATGATGTTGGTAAGCGAACTGATCTGCCCTTGCACGGTGCCTTCGGCATTCTCGACCTTCAGGGTGACCTCGTCCTTGAGGGGCGGCTTGGTGACCGCGACCGCGGCGGTGCGCTCCATCTGCTGGCGCCAGTCGTTGCCGACGAAGTTGTTGGACAGGTAGATCGTGTAAGGCTTGCGGGCCGCTGTCGCGGGCGCGATCAGGCCGCTGGCCGACAGGACCAGTCCCAGACAAGCCGCCGTACCGAATGCGTGACGCATGATTGTCCTCCCGTTGGGTTCGCAGCTTGGTTGTCGCGGCGCGGGAGGGCTGCGGCTCACGCGCTCAGGTCGGGTCGGGGCCTCCGCATGAAAGCGAACAGTTCAGGCAGCACGTCGCTGCCGAGGGAGACGGTCACCAGGATCACGACGCCGTAGACGACCAGCAGGGCGCCGTTGGAAAGGTTCAGGGCGGGCAGGAGGCCGGTCAGGATCGTCAGGACGAAGGCGCCCGCGATGGTCCCGATGTAGTGGCCGGTGCCACCGGTGATGGCGGCTCCGCCGATCGCCACGGCGGCGATCGAGGTAAAGAGGTAGGGGTCGCCCATGCCGAGGTAGGCCTGGGCCGTGTAGCCCGTCAGCAGGATGCCCGCCAGCGCGGCGGTGATGCCCGATAGCATGTAGGTCAGCACCGTGGTGCGCAGCGTGGGCACGCCCGAATATTCGGCGACCGTGGCGCTCGTACCCATGGCATAGAGGTAGCGGCCGAACGCCGTTTTCGACAGGAGGAGGGTGACGAGCGCCGCCAGCACGGCCCAGAGGATCAGAATTGTCGGCACGGGCCCGACATGGCCTACCGCGAGGGCCTGGATGGCGGGGGGCGCGGTCGCGGTCGGGGCGCCCCCGGTATAGACCAGGATGGCGCCCTGCAGGATGACGTTGATCCCGAGCGTCATGATGATGGGTGGCACGCCCAGCACGCCGATTCCGAGGCCGTTGAGGGCGCCGACGACCGCCCCTCCGACAAGCACCAGCGGCACGGCATAGAGCAGCGGGCCGTCCTGGCCGCCGGCCATCAAGGTCACCAGCACGGCCGCACTGTTCAGGACCCAGGGGACCGACAAGTCGATGCCGCCCCCGATGATCACCAGGGTCTGACCGAGCGCCACGAGCCCCGTGAACGCGGCCAGCACCGTCAGGCTGCGCAGGTGCGAGGGCGCCAGAAAGCCGGGCGAGACGAGGCTCGTGAGCGTCAGCAGCACGATCATCCCGGCATAGGCCAGCACGATGGTGCGGTGACGGCCGAGCGCACCCATCACGAGAGACTCTTCCGAGCCGATTTTTCGGAGATCGAACTCGCCAGCACGGCCAGCAGCAGAATGACGCCAGAGGCGATGGGCTGCCAGTAGCTCGACACGTTGAGCACGAAGACGAGATTGCCGATGATGGTCAGGATCAAGGCGCCTACGATCGTGCCCACGAGGCCGCCCCGCCCGCCAAACAGGCTCACCCCGCCGATGACGGCGGCCGCGACCGAAGGCAAGATGTAGTCCTTGCCGATGGTGGGCGAGCCGGTCCCGGTCTGGGTCGTCAGGTAGAGTGCCGCCAGCGCCGCAAAGGCGCCGGACAGCCCGTAGGTCGCCAGGTTGACCGCGACGGGCGAAACGCCGGACAGGAAGGCCGACCGTTCGTTGGAGCCCGTCGCGCGGATCGCCAGGCCGGCTGGCGTCGCCTTCCACCAGAGCCACAGAACGACCAGGGCGACGAGCAGCAGCACGGAGGATGACACGCCCCCGACGGCCGCGGCTCCGAACGCCATCCAACCTGCGGGGAGCTGGCCGCCGTCCGTGGGCAGGATCATGAGCGCGATGCCGGACAGGATTGACCAGGTCGCGAGCGTGACCAGGAAGGGCTGGAGGCGAAGGGCGGAGATCAACAGGCCGTTCGCGATCCCGGCGAAGGCCCCGATCGCCACGATGGCCGCCGCCCAGAGTGCGATGTCGGCACCGCCGTCGCCGAACCGGGTCGCGGCCAGCACGGTGCCGAGGCTGATCACGCCGCCGACCGACAGGTCGATGCCGCCGCGCAGCAGCACGATCGTCTGGCCGGTCCCGGCCAGGATCAGGGTCATGGCGGCAGCCGTGTCGGTGTTGAGCTCGTCGAGGCTGAGCACACCGGGGCGCAACAGCCCATAGACCGCGACGAGCAGGAAGAGCATGGCGCAGGCGACCAGGAAGGGGGCGCGGTCGAGCAGCCCGGCCCTGGTTTCCGCGCTCGGCCAAGCTCTGGCTGCGCGGGCCGCCGGCATTCGGTCTGTCGAGGCCGCCTCGCTCATGCGGCGCGTGCCTCGGCCGCCATGGCTTCCGTGAGGATGCGGTGTTCCGTCATGTCATCGCGCTCGAGCGTCGCGGCAAGCTTGCCGTTGCGCAGCACCGCCACGCGATCGGCGACGTTGACGATCTCGGGCAGGTCACTCGAATAGAACAAGATCGCATAGCCTTCGGCGGCCAGATCCCGGATCATCTGGAAGATCTCACCCTTCGTGCCGACGTCGATGCCGCGGGTCGGGTCGTAGAGCAGCAGGATCTTCGCCTGCGTGAGCAGCATCTTGCCGAAGATCACCTTCTGCTGGTTGCCGCCCGAGAGCGTGCCGGCCCATTGGTCCGGCGTTCGGGCCTTGATCTGCAGCTTGCGCAGCATGGCATCGACCAGGGTGCGTTCCTTCGCCCGACTGACAAGGCCGAACCGGGTCACGCGCGGGATCACCGCGAGGGTCAGGTTCTCGCGCACGCTTTTAGTGAGCAGCAGCCCGTGATTGCGCCGGTCTTCCGGCACGAGCGCGATGCCTGCCGCGGCCGACAGCGCCTGGCGCGGACTGCCGATGGGCACCGGCCGGCCGTGCACCTCGATCGTGCCGCCGGACCGACTGACGCCGAAAAGGGCCTGGAACAGTTCGCGCTGGCCATGCCCCTGCAGCCCCGCGACACCCAGCACCTCGCCCTCGCGCAGATCGAGGTCGAGCCCGGCGAGACGGCTGCCGACGCAAAGATCGCGCACCTTCAGGGCGATCCTGCCCGTGGCCGTGGCGACGCGCGGCGGATAGAGCCGGTCCATCCGCCGGCCCAGCATGTCGGCGATGATCTGCTCGTCCGACACGCTTGCGGTCGGGTAGGTCGCGACCGTCGTGCCGTTGCGGAACACGGTGATGCGGTCCGCCACGGCGCGGACTTCCGCGAGGCGATGCGAGATGAAGATGACCAGCAGCCCGTCCCGTGCCAGGCGCGTCGAAAGATCCAGAAGCCAGCCGGTCTCGCGCGGCGCGAGCGCCGATGTCGCCTCGTCCAGGATCAGCACCGCGGGGCGGCGCGCCAATCCCTTCGCGATCTCGACGATCTGGCGGTCCGCCAGGGTCAGCCGACGCACCTCGCCGTCCGGCCGGATGGGCGGAATGGCGTAGCGCTCGAAGAGGTCGAGCGTGCGCTGCCGCAGCGTCGACCTCCGCACGGTGCCGAGCCAGCTGCGGGGCTCGTTGCGGAACCAGATATTTTGCGCGACCGTCAGATCCGGCACGAGCGACAGGTCCTGGAACACGGCCGCGATGCCGGCCCGCTGCGCGGCGCGCGTGTTCGCGGGCCGGAATGTCTCGCCGTTCAGGCGCAGCAGCCCCGAAGTCGGCGTCACGGCGCCCGACAGGATCTGGATGAAGGTGCTCTTGCCGGCCCCGTTTTCACCGAGCAGCGCATGGACCTCGCCGGAACGCGCGCGGAAGGCGGCCTCGTGCAGCGCCACGATGCCGCCGTAACGCTTCGAGACCGCCGTGGCTTCGATCAGGTCCATCCCGACGTCCCCTCGCGTCACGTCTCGTGCGAATGCCGTTGACTCAGCTTCCGGTGGCGTCCTTGACCGTGATGTCGATCCAGTTGGGGGTCAGCGGCAGCGTGAGGCCGGGCGGCGCGTCGGGGAAGGCGGTCTTGCCGATCTCGATCGGGTCGACCTTCGCGCCGGGGTAGAGCTCCGAGGTGAACGGCGCCGTCGCCAGGAAATCGCCGGTCACCAGCACGTGCCGATCCGCCGGCTTGGCGCCGCCGTCGAGGATGCCGACCGCGAGCTTGATGGCCTCGGAGGACAGGAAGGCCGGATTGGAGCCCAGGATGCACTTCGCTCCAGGGGTTTGCGCGCAAGCCAAGGCGGTCGCGTTATAGGTGAAGCCGGTGACGGGGACGAGCGGCCGGCCGGCGTCCTTGAGCGCCTTGATGGCGCCTGATCCGTAGCCCTGGGTCAGGATGCCGTCGACCTGCGGATGCGCCGCGAGAAGGCTCGCGACGCCCGATTGCTCTGGCCCCAGCGCGTATTCGCCGTTGTAGTTCCCGATGACGTGGATGTCGGGATATTTCTTGAGAACGTCGAGATATCCCTGCTCGAGCGCTGCTGAAATCGGCGCCCCGGCAAGGCCGCGGTCCACGAACACCTTGCCTTTCCCGCCAAGCTGCTTGGCCATCCATTCGGCCATCACGGAGGGGATGCGCTTCCAGTCCGATTCCAGCGCATAGGCGCAGGGCTCGGTCACGACCTGGTCGAAGCTGACGACCACGATCCCGGCATCGCAGGCTTTCTTGATGGTCGGGTTCAAGGCTGTATCGGACCCTGCGTCGACCAGAATGGCGTCTGGCTTGACCCGGATGATGTTGCTGAGCGAATTGAGCTGGGCCTGGACCGTGTTCTCGACGTTCTGGACCTTGAGGTCGACACGACCGGCGAGCGGGCCCTTGTTGACTGTTACGGCGGCAACGCGTTCCATCTGCTGTCGCCAGTCATTGCCGACGAAGTTGTTGGACAGATAGATCGTGTACCTCTTGCCTTCCGCCTTGGCCGGTGCCGTTGCGCCTGCGCAAAACGCTGCCGCCAGCACGACCGCGGCCGTCAGTCCCGTTCTCCCCCTCATCGCGGTTCTCCCTGAGATGAAACCTTGTCGGTCACGATCTTCGTCGCGCTTGATGGTAACGATATCACCCCGGCAGGAGAGACGCCAGCGGGTTCGCACCGAACAATACAATATCATATTAGCTCGGCTGGCGCGATCGGGGTTCCGGGGGTGAGGCGTCCGCCGGCTCCGCCGCGGAGCGGCGCGGGGCAGCGCCTCGGGATGAAGGAGATCGCCCGCCAGGCCGGTGTCGCGCCGATGACGGTCTCCCGCGCGCTGGCCGATCCGTCCAAGGTCTCGCCGGGGACGCGGCAGCGCATCATGGAGGTGATCGAGCGCGAAGGGTTCATCCGCAATCAACTCGCCTCGTCCATGCGAAGCGAGCGCAGGATCATCGGCACCATGGTCCCGCCTCTCATCAATTCGGGCATCGCCGAGCAGGTCCAGGGCATGGCCGATGCCTGCCGCGAGAGCGGCTATCAGCTGCAATTGCTGCCGGGCAATTTCACCGAAGCCGAGGAGGATGCCGCCATCCGGGCGCTGCTCGGCTGGCAGCCGGCAGGATTGATCCTGCAGGCCTTCGTCCAATCCGGCGCGGCCCGGCAACTGCTGTCGACCGCCGGCGTCGCCGTCGTCGAGATCAGCGAGGTGCGTGGCAGCGCGCCGATCGACATGGCTGTCGGCGTCTCCAACCTCGATGCGGCACATGCCATGACGGTGCACCTGCACGCCCGGGGTTATCGTCGGATCGGTTTCGTGTCGACCCCCGCCCATGGCAACGACCGGCTGCAACAACGGCGCATCGGCTATTGCCAAGCCCTGGCCGACCTCGGCCTCCAATACGCTACGAGCCTCCAGGTCGAAGTTCCGATCACGACGGCGGGCGGCGCCGAAGCCCTCCGGATCCTGGTCGAGCGCGACCCGGCGATCGACGTGATCTTCTGCTCGAGCGACACGCTCGCGATCGGCGCCGTGCAGGAATGCCACCGTCGCGGCTGGACGATTCCCCGCCGCCTCGCGATCGCGGGATATGGCGATACCGACCTCGCCGCGCAGCTCCACCCCGCCCTGACCACGGTGCGGGTCGACCGCTACGGGATGGGGCGGCGCGCCGTAGACCAACTGCTCCGCCGTCTCAGGGGCGAGTTCGACGGCGAGCGGGTGGTCACCCTGGGCTTCGAGATCATCGACCGCGACAGCGCGTGAGCCCGGCAGGATCAGGCCGACGTGTCAGACGAAATCGTTCGGCGCCTGGAAGCTGAGGCTGAAGAAATCGGCCCTGTTCTCGTTGATGGTCAACTCGATCAACTCGCCGTCCGCGGCGCGATACATCATCTCGGTCACCAGGATCGGGGCGCCGACCTCGTAGGAGAGCGCCGCCGCGAGCTCCGCGTCGGCCAGTTCGGCGCGCACGTTGATGCGGGCGCCGGCGAGCTTGAGGCCCAGGTGGCGCTGCACCGAACGGAAGACCACCACGTCGTCGAAGTCGCTGCGCCGCAGACGCATGCCGATCTGCGGTGGGAAATAGAAGGTGCAGCGGCACGCCGGCTGGTCGCCGACATAGAGTAGCGCGCGCAGGCAATAGAGCCGCTCCTTGGCCGGCAGTCCGAACGCCTGGGCCGCATAGGCCGAGGTCTCCCGTCGGTAGCTGCCGATGGCCAGCCGACGGTCACGGGTCGAGGCGGCGATCGCGGCCAGGCTTTCGAACGCGAAGGCCGGCTTGCGGGCCCGCGGCGCGACGACGACCGCGGGCTTGGCGGCACGCTTCTGGATCAGGCCCTCGAGTTCGAGATCGCGCATGGCTTGGCGCACGGTGATCAAGCTGACGCCGTAACGCGCCGCGATGTCGGCTTCCCGGGGCAGGACGGTCCCGGCCGGATGCCCGCCCGCCAGGATGACGTCCCTCAGAACGGTATTGAGCTGCCGGTAGAGCGGCCCGTCGCCCCGTGACAGGATGCGCGCCGGCAGGGCGTCGGCCGTGCTGGTGGGCTCGCGGCTCGTTGGTTGGTCCTCGACTGCTGACATGTCCACCATGATGCGTGCCGATGCTGAGGTCGACCGGGTCCAAGCTCTTCTGATAATATAATGTCAAAGGCACGCCAGTGGACAACGCCCGACACTCGGTACCCGAGTGTCGGGAGGATTTTATCCACCATGCCAACAGTTTGTGGGCCGCCTTGTCCCGACGTTCGTGGATGCGAATGCCGGGGTCAGACCATTAGAACCTTGGGGAACGAACGTCCATGGAATGCGATCTCAGCGGCAAGGTGGCGTTCGTCACCGGCGGGGCGAACGGGATTGGCCGGGCCATCGCGCGGCGGTTGTCGGACAATGGCGCGGCGCTTGTCATCGCGGATATCGATGTCGCCAACGCAAACGCGGCCGCAGCCGAGCTCCCGCTCGCCGTGGCGTACCAAGTCGACATCAGGGATGCGGCCGCCATCGACCGGGCGGTGCAGGCGACGGAAGACCGGTTCGGCCGCCTCGATATCCTGGTCAACAACGCCGGCGTGAACACGTTCGCCCATCGCGTCGACATCGACGCCTTTCCGGTCGAGGAATGGGAGCGGATCACCGGGGTCGATCTCGAAGGCCTGTTCCTGGTCAGCCGGCGCGCCTTGCAGCCGATGCTGCGCTCGGGCGAGGGCGGGCGCGTGATCAACATCGCCTCGGTGGTGGGTCTCGCGGCGATGCGGCTGCAGAGCCCCTTCGTGGCCGCCAAGGCCGGGATCATCCATCTGACACGGTCGATGGCGATCGAGCTCGCCCCGAAGGGCGTCGGGGTGAATGCCGTCGCGCCCGGCTCGATCATGACGGAAGGAACCCGCAGCCTGTTCTACGGCGAAAGCGGCAAGTTCCATAACCGGATGCAGGCCTTCATGGACCACTTGCCGCTCGGGCGACCGGGCACGGTGGACGAGATCGCCGAGGCCGTGCTCTTCCTGGCCAGCCCCGAGAGCCGTTACGTCAACGGGCAGGTC
This sequence comes from Lichenihabitans sp., assembly GCA_965277635.1. Classification (GTDB taxonomy): domain Bacteria; phylum Pseudomonadota; class Alphaproteobacteria; order Rhizobiales; family Beijerinckiaceae; genus Lichenihabitans. Next base: position 4,824,398 of record CBDIDE010000002.1, on the reverse strand, counting down.
GTCACCGTCGATGGCGGCTGGACGGCGGGCTACATGATGTAGCGCGCTCATCCTCGCACGACCGCTCCGATGCGCCCGCCCATGGGCACCACCGCACCGACCTCCCGCTCGATGGGACCGAGTCTGCCGCTTGCGGGAGCCTCGATCTCGACGAGCGCCTTGTCGGTTTCGATCTCCGCCACCAGTTCGCCCGCCTCGACCGGATCGCCGGGCGCCTTCGCCCAGCGCACGATCTTGCCTTCGCTCACGGTCAGGTCACCGAACGGCATCAGGATGGGCTCGCCCGGAAGGGTCTGGGCCGCCGTGCTGGTGGCTGGCGCTTTCGGCGCCGCCGGAGCCGGGACGACCGGAGCGGATGCGGGGACGGCCGGCACCGCCGCCGTGGGGCCGATCGAGCCGAGTCGGCTCAGCGCGCGCCAGTGATCCGCGACCGGCGCCTTGCCGGCGATCACGTCCCGAACGGCGGCAACGATCCGGTCGGCGGTGACCACCATGGCGTTTTCGAGGGAGGGCGCGAGCGGATGCGACATCGCGGCGGTGTGAAGCCGTCCGACCGGCGCGTCGAGTTCGTCGAAGCAGAGCTCGTTCATCGCCTGCGCGATCTCGGCACCGACCCCGAACGCACCATAGCCTTCGTCGACGATCAGCAACCGGTGCGTCTTGCCGACGCTCGTCGCCACCGTATTCACGTCGAGCGGCATGATGGTCCGTAGATCGATCACTTCCGCCTCCACCCCTTCGGCCGCGAGCCGCCCGGCGGCTTCGAGCGAGCGGTGCACCAGCTGCCCCGCCGACACGATCGTGAGATCGCGCCCTAGGCGGGCGATGCGGGCCAATCCGAAGGGCACGAGATGGTCGCCGTTCGGAACCTCGCCCTTGGAGGCGAACAGCGCCTTCGATTCCATCATGATCACGGGATCGGAGGCCCGCAGGGCGGTCTTCATGAGCCCTTTGGCATCGGCGGGCGTCGACGGCAGGCACACGATCAGGCCGGGGATGTGGCCCCAGACGGGATGATAGGTGCCGCTGTGGTGCGGCCCGGCGCTGCGCACCGTGCCTGAGCCGACCCGCACCACCATCGGACAGTTCATCTGCCCGTTCGACATGTAGCGGAGCTTCGAGGCCTGCAGCACGAGCTGACCTGCGGCCTCGAACATGAAGTCGGCGAACATGAGGTCGGCGATGGACCGGACTCCCGTGGCCGAGGCCCCGATGGCGGCCCCCGTAAAACCCTGCTCGGAGATCGGCGTGTCGATCATCCGCTGGGGACCGAATTCCTGGAAGAGGGTCTTGGTGTGGGCGAAGGTACCGCCACGCTCGCCCGTGCCCTCGCCGAAATAGACGAGATGCGGATTGCGCCGCATCTCCTCGGCGATGCCGTCGCGCACCGCATCGAGCCAACTCTGCGTCTCGCCGACCCCCGGTGCCGCCTGGACCAACGCGTCCGGCGGATTGAGCGGGTCGGCGTAGATGTGCCGGCTGACGGTGGCCGGGTCCGGCTCCGGCGAACGTCGGGCGAAGTCGAGCGCCTGCTGGACGACGCCGTCAATGCGGTCATCGATGGCGTCGAGGTCGGCGTCCGAGGCGATGCCGAACTCCTCGGTGAGCCGGGCACGGAACATCTTGATCGGATCACGCAGCGTCCAGGCGTCGACCTCGGCCTGGCTCCGGTAGGTGCCGGTCACGGGGTCGCCCTCGTGGTGGCCGACCGTCCGATAGGTCTTGGATTCGAGGAGCGTCGGGCCCTCGCCGGCGCGGGCTCGGGCGACGGCGGCTTGCGCGGCCTCGTAGACCGCGATCACGTCGTTGCCGTCGACCGCGACACCAGGAATCCCGTAGGCCGCCGCACGCGTGGCGATCTCCGGATTGAGCGTGGCGGTCTTGAGGGGCGTCGCGGTGGCGTAGAGGTTGTTTTCGCAGACCAGAAGGGCCGGCGCCCGCATGATGCCCGCGAAATTCAGCGACTCATGGAACCCGGCGTGGCTGGTCGCGCCGTCACCGAAGAAGGCGACGCCGATGTCGTCCGTCCCGCGCATCCGCCCGCTCATGCCGGCGCCGACCGCGTGGCTGATCCCCGCCGCAACGATCCCGTTGGTCCCGAACAGGCCGCTCTTGCGATCGTAGAGATGCATCGTGCCGCCGCGGCCGCCGCAGCATCCATCGCGCTTGCCGAAGAGTTCGGCCATGAGCACCTCCGGCGCCATGCCCTTCGCAAGGGCGTGACCGTGGCCGCGATGGGTCGAGGTCACCCAATCGCTTGGGCGGAGCAGCGCGCAGATGCCGACCGCCGTGGCTTCCTGACCGATGTAGAGGTGGAAGAAGCCCGGCGATTCCCCCTTGCGGCAGGCGCTCTGGGCCACCTGCTCGAATTTCCGCAGCAGCACCATCCGCTCGTAGAGCCCGATCAGCGCGGCCATCGAAAGACCGGCCGGCAGGTTGCTGCCGGCGACCGGCGCCTCGGCTCGGATCGCTGGTGTACTCATCCCGTCCTCCCGTCGCCGCAGACGTGACAGCTACCATTATAATAGCATGATGTTATGGTGCCCTGCTTCACGCGTCGTGACAAGGCGTGACAGCCGGGGAGGGCACCATGAAAGTCGATCTGGCCGGCCGGCAGGCGGTCGTGTGCGGCGGCGCAGTCGCAATCCTGGATGCCATCGCCACCGCGCTTGCGGCCAACGGCTGCGCGGTGGCTCGGTCCGAGCCCGACCCGACCAGGCCGGTGCCGGACATCTTGGTCGTGGCCGAGGCGTTGAAGGCCGACGATCCCGCCGTGCCGCCGGGGCAAACCGCGCTGCTTACGCGGATCGGCGAGCGCATGGCTGAGCGCAAGGCGGGACGCATCGTCGTGCTCCTGAGCGCGCTGGCGGCCGTGCCGGCGCGCCGCTTCCCCGACGCTTCGGTGGCAGCCGGGGCGGCCATGCTGGGCGTGCGGACGTTGGCGATGCGCCTCGGGCCGTCCGTGCTGGTCAACGCGATCGGTTGCGGCGCCATCGTCGGCAACGACGGTGTCCTGCGGGCGGGCCATGCTTCCATGCTCAGCCACGTGCCCACGGGCCAGTCCGGTGCGATCGACGACATCGTGCATGCCGCGCTGTTCCTGTGCGACCAAAAGAACAGCTACATGACGGGCCAGCTGCTGACGGTGGACGGCGGTTGGAGCCCAGGCTACGGGCGGAACTTCTGACCAGCGGCCCGGGGCTACAGCAGCCGCGCCGTCATGCCGCCGTCGACCACAAGGCCGCTGCCGGTCACGAAGGACGCGGCGTCCGACAGCAGGAAGGCGATCGTCTGAGCGACCTCTCCGGGCGCGGCGATCCGGGCGATGCGGGTCGGTTCGAACAGGGAGGCGTTGAGCTCGATACCGCCGTCGAGGCCGGACAGCGTCATGCGGGTCGCGACGGAGCCGACGATCAGGGCGTTCACGCGGATGCGGTCGATCGCGTAGTCGAGCGCCATCTGCCGCGAGAGGCCGAGGACCGCGGCCTTTGTCGCCGCATAGGCGGGCACGCCGGGCACGGTGGCGAGGGCATGAACCGAGGCGATGTTGACGATACTGCCGCCGCCTGCGTCCCGCAGCAGCGGGAGGGTCGCCCGGCAGACCCGGAACACCGCCGTTAGATTGACCGCCAGCGTCTCCTCCCACTCGGCATCGCTGAGCTCTTCGAGGCGTTTGCCGGTGCGGTAGACCGCGGCGCCGTTGACGACCCCGTGCAGCGCCCCGAAGACGGCGACGCCATCCCGGATCGCGCCGCTCAGGTCCGCCTGGCTGGTGAGGTCAGTCTGGTAAAGCAGAAGCGTCCCGGGGGCGGCGGCGTCGGCAAGGTCCTGAGCTTGATCCATCTCGAGCCCCAGGCCGATCACCTGCGCCCCGCAGCCAAGGAGGTGCTCGGTCGTGGCCCGTCCGATCCCTGTCGCGGCCCCGGTGACCAGCATGGTCCGGCCGCTCAGCCCCGCGGTGTTGACCGCGATCTGCGCTGGCCCGGTCATGCGGTGGTCCGGAAGGTCGCGACCTCGGCACCCTGCGCCGCCGCGATGGCGCGCAGCACCCGGTTCTCGTCGCCCGCGCCACGGCTGAACGCATCGACGATCCGCCCGTCGGCGATGACGAGGCACCGGTCGGCGATGCCGATCACCTCTTCGAGTTCGGAGGCGACGACCACGAGGCCTGCGCCTTGATCCGCCAGTTTGACGATCAGCCGGTAGATCTCGTGCCGGGTACCCGCGTCGACACCTTTGGTCGGCTCGTCCAGCAGCAGGATCTTGGGCCGCGCCATCAGCACGCGGGCGAACAGCAGTTTCTGCTGGTTGCCGCCCGACAGGTGGGCCACGCCCACCTGCGGCGACGAGGCCTTGACGTCGAGGGCGCGCATCGCCTCCAGGACGGCGTTCCGTTCCCCGCGGCGGGAAATCAGGCCGCGCGCCACGAAGCGGTCGAGGTTGCCGATCGTGATGTTGCTTCCGACCGGGAGATTGAACAGCAGGCCGTCCCGCTTGCGGTCTTCGGTGAGCAGCGCGATCCCGGCCCGGCGCGCGTCGCGGGTGGACCGCACCGGTCCGCTGCCCGGCGTCGTCAGCGTCCCCGTCGAAGGGATACGCCCGTAGATCGCGTGGAGAATCTCGGTGCGGCCCGAGCCGAGCAGCCCCGCGAGGCCGACGATCTCGCCCGCGCGGACGTCGAAACTCACCTCGCTCACCCCGCGGTTCACGCCGAAGCGGCCCGCCACCGAGAGGTTCCTCACGCTGAGCACGGGCGGCGCGCCGGCCGGCGGTGCATGGTCCGGGTAGAGCCGCTGCAGCCGCTGCCCCGACACGGCATAGATCAGCCGATCGGCCTGGAATTCCTCGCGTTCGAGATGCGCGGCCACCCGCCCGTCGCGCAGCACCGTCGCCCGATCGCAGATCGCCATCACTTCTGGCAGCCGATGGGTGATGTAGATCATCGTGGTCCCTCGTGCCTGGAGCCGGCGCAGGGTGCCGAACAGGCGCTCCACTTCGGTGGACGACAGCGATGCCGTCGGCTCGTCCAGCATCAGCACGCCCGGCCTCATCGACAGGGCGCGGGCGATCATCACGAGGTGGCGTTGGGCGGAGGTAAGCCGCGCGACGGGCGTCGCGGGATCGATCGACAGGCCCATGTCGTCGAACAGGGCGGTGGTCCGCCGTTCCATCAGGCGGCGATGCATCAGCATGCTTTCGCCGAGCCCGGTCTGGCCGGCGAAGACGTTCTCGGCCACGCTCAATTGTTCGAGGACCTCGATCTCCTGGGGCACGTAGCCCACGCCCTCGGCCCGCGCCTGGGCCGGGGAGCGGAACGAGACCTCCCGTTCCCTGAGCCGGACCTTGCCGGTGAAGGAGCCGGACGGGTGGACGCCGTTGAGGATTTTGACCAAGGTCGACTTGCCGGCTCCGTTCTGGCCGAGCAGCGCGTGGATGTCGCCGCACCGGACCGCGAGATCGACCCCGCGCAGCGCCTGCACGCCCGCGAAGCTCTTCACGATGCCGGTGGTGCTGATCGCGGGAAGATCGGGCATGGTCGCGCTCACGTCGGTTAAGGTTCGCGCCTCTACTGCCCCGCGTTTTCGAGGATCTTGTAGTAGGGCGCGAGGTCGTCCTTGGTGATGACCTTGGCCGGGATGGTGTTGAGGTAGTCGACCTTCTTGCCCTGGGCGAGATCGGCCGCGAGATCCGCGGCGCGACCGCCTTCCTCGTAGAGCGGCTGCGCCACGAGCCCATAGACCTGTCCGGACTTCACGAGGTCGAGGTTCTGCCGCGTGTAGTCCATCGAGATGATGACGAGCTTGCGCCCCGTGGTCCGCTCGGCGCCCGACCAAGTCTGCGGCCCGTAGCCGGTGGTCGAGAAGGCGGCGTTCACGTCCGGATTGGCCTGCAGGATGCTGACCGCCTTGGCGCGTGCGGCGTTGGGTTCGACACCCTCGAACTGCACGTCGAGCACCTTGACGCCCGAGTATTTCTTGTTGAGTTCCGCCTTGAACGACCGCGCCATCTCGTTTTCAGTGGTGTTCGAGGCGCTCTCGGTCATCGCTACCGTGCCCTTGCCCTGGATGGTCTCGCCCATCGCGTCGGCCGCCGCCGTGCCGGCTTGGGTCACGTCCTCCCCCGTGGTGGCGAGCAGGCCTTTGACGCTGCCCTGCGCCGGCATCATGTGCCAGGTGACGACCGGCAGGCCCGCGCGGGCCAGCTTGCCGATGAAGGGATAGATCGCCGGGTCAGGCGTGTAGACGGCGCCGGCCGCGAATGTCTTGCGCGCCATGGCGGCCTCGGCGAGCGGGATCGTACCCGGCACGTCATAGACCGAGGCGCTCGGATTGCCGACCACTTCGCAGTCGTAGCCGAGCTTCTTGCACTCGTCGAGGAAGCCGGCCTGCATGAGCTTGTGGACCGGATGGTCGCGCAAAGGCTGAACCCAGAGCAGGCTCTTATTGTCCGCTGCCCGCGTGCCGCCGGCCAGCACGGCGAGCGCCAGTACGAGCCCGGCTCGCGTGACTGCGTTTCGTTTCGACATCCCGTCCTCCCTTTCGGCCTCGTGCCGGCCGTGGCGCGCCTTTTGGCGTCGTCTGCTATTGGGCATCCGTGGCCGCCGCCGTCGCACCGGCCAGAACCTCGTCCTCGGGGCGCACGTTGCCCGCGATGAAGATGCGACGGCGCAGCAGATCGAGGCCGACCGCGATGACCATGATGGTGCCCACGGCGATCTGCTGCCAGTTGGCGCCGACGCCAATCACCACGAGGCCGCTCTGCAGAACCTGGAGCAGCAGCATGCCGCACAGGGCGCCCACGATGGTGCCGGCCCCGCCGAACAGGCTGATGCCACCGACGACCACGCCGGCGATGACGTTCAGCTCCCATCCTTGGCCGATCGACGGGGTGCCGCTCGCGAGATCCGCCATCACGAAGATGCCGGCGAGCGTCGCGAGGGTCGCGACAAGGACGAAGCCGCCGATCTTGTAGAGGTCCGAGTTGATGCCCACGAGGCGCGCCACCTCGGCATTGCCGCCGGTTGCGTAGACGTTGCGGCCGAGCACGGTCCGGCGCAGCGTGAAATCGGTCGCCACCGCGAGCAGCACGAAGACCACGAACGACCAGCCGAGGCCGAAGACGACGAGTTGCTGGCCGAAGTCGCCGACCGCGTCGGGCAGGGGATAGACGGGATAGCCGTTCGTCAGCACCTGGATCAGTCCCTGGCCGATGAACAGCATGCCGAGCGTCTGGATGAAGGCCGGGATCTTCAGGCGGACGACGACGACGCCGTTGAACAGGCCGATCAGCGCGCCGATGATCAGGCCGCCCAGAACCGCGAGCGGAAAGGGCAGGTCGGCACCCGTCATGAGCTTGCCGGTCACGATCGCCCCTAGGCCCGCGACCGAGCCGACCGACAGATCGAGTTCACCGACGATCAGCAGCACCGCCTCGCCGATCGCGATGATGCCGACGAAGGACACGAAGCTCACGATGGCCCGGAGGTTCTCGGCGGACAGGAAGGCGGGCTGGATGGCCGAGAAAATGAGGCTGATCACCACAATGGCGGCCAGGACGCCGAGTTCGCTCATCGCGAAAAGGCTCGTGACCCGACCTTTCAGGCGCGTGAAAGATCCATCGCGGCCGACCGGCTGCCGGGCAAGCTCGACCATGCCTCCTCCGCCCGCAAGGGGTGACGATTTTCGCGCCTTCGTGCGCCGGCGGGCTGACGCCACCTCTCCGCTAAGGTGTCATATTATTATACTCATGTCCACGCTCGCCTTCGTCGACTCCGATGCGGTCATCCCACCGCGTTGCGCGACGTCGGCACGGTCACCCCGAGCCGGGCGGCCGCCTCGCCCAATTGCGCCCAGGTCGAGCCGTCGACCGGAATACCGGCGATGGCGCGCCGGGCCGCTTCGGCCTTTTCGAGGTCGCTCGGGGCCTGCACCCGCTGGCCGGGCTGGCCGGGCTGGCCGCGCAGGTCGGCCAGGAAGGCCGCGACCCGGGCGTCGAACATGGCAAGGCTATGAAACAGGGCCGGGGCGAGCACGATGAAGACGTGCCCGAGCGGGATGGGCTGGGTGGTGTCGCCGCTGAACAGAGGCGGGAAGGTGTTGCCGTGCCTCATCCCGGTCAAGGCCGAGCACAGGATGTCCACCATGCCGGCGAGACCGGAGCCTTTGTAGCCCCATTGCGCGCCCCCGAGCGGCGCGAGGGCCACGGCCTCCTGGGGGTCGGTGGTGGGGTCGCCGGCGGCATCGAAAGCGACGTCCGCCGGCAGCGGCGCCCCGGTGGCCCGACGCAGCATCACGCGATTGAACGGAATGGCGCTCGTCGCCATGTCGAGTACCATGGGCTCCTCCCCCTGGACCGGGACCGCGAAGCTGAGCGGGTTCGTGCCGAAGAAGCCCTTCACGCCGCCGAACGGCACCACGACGGGATCGGCATGGGTCATGCCGATCGCCGCGAACCCGGTGCGCGCGGCGGCCCGCGTGTAGCAGCCGGTCGCGCCGTGATGGGACGAACGGCCGACCGTGGCGATCGCCACGCCCGTCGTACCCGCCAGTTCGCAGGCTTGCGCCACCGCCTCGTAGCTGGCCCGATGGCCGAACCCGTTGTCGGCGTCGATGTGGACAACCGCCGGCGCCTTGCGCGTCGCCGTGACCTTTGGGTTCGGATTGATCCGGCCGGCTTCGAGGATGGCAAGATAGGAGGGGACGAGCCGGATGCCGTGCGTGTCGAACGCGTTCGACGATGCATCGGTCACGGCACGCGCGGTGCCGTTCGCGCTTTCGCCGTCCGCACCGGCTGCTCCGAGCAGCCGGGTGACAAAGTCGCGCAGGTCGTCTGCGGCGACCCGTGGGCCTGTGATCACTTCGATGGCCAAGGCCTATCCTTTCACAGCGCCGGCCGTGAGGCCGCGCATCACATGTCGTTGCACCGTCATGTAGAACAGGATGGGCAGCACCGAGAAGACCAGCCCGGCGGCGAGCAATTCGCCGAGCGGCGTGTCGAATTGCGTGATCAATGTGCCGAGCCCGAGGGCGCCGGTGTAGAGGGTCCGGTCGGTGATCAGGGTTGAGGCGAACAGATATTCGTTCCAGCTCGAGAAGAAGGCAACGACGCAGACCGCCACGAGACCCGGACCGGTCAGCGGCAGGACGACATGGATCAGCGCCTTCCAGCGGGTGCATCCGTCGACGCGGGCCGCGTCCACGATCTCGCGCGGGATCGCGTCGAACGAGCTCTTGAGGATCCAGGTGCAGACCGGGACCACGAAGGCCGTATGGATCACGGCGAGCGCCGGAAGATTGTTGGTCCAGCCGAGCGTCCGGTAGAGCAGCAGGACGGGCGCGATGATGACGGCTCCCGGCATCATCTGGGTCAGCAGGAGGAAAAGGCCGAACCCGGCACGGCCGCGCCAGCGGACATGCGACAGCGCGTAGGCGGCCGGAACCACGAAGACGAGCGTGAACAGCACGACGAGCATCGCGACGCCCGCGGACAATGCCAGCCAATGGAGAATCTCGGCATTCTGGAACAACTGGGCAAAGGAATCGCTGCTCCAGCCGACGGGCAGAAGCGGTGGCGGGTAGGTCAGCGCACGGTCTGACGGCTGGATCGCGTTGAGCGCCATCCAGTAGACCGGAAACAGCACGACCACGCAGACGAGTGCAATCGCCCCCGCACGCCCGGCGCGTTCCGTTCGGGTCTGCAAGGAGGAGCTTTCGACGACGGCCGCCATGGCGCTCAATGCTCCCCGTCGGCTCGGCGCTGCACGAGAACGAACACGCCCGTCGCGACGGCGGATAACACGAAGGCCGCCACTGCGATCGCCCCGGCATAGGCGGGATCGTAGAAGCGGAAGGCCTGGACATAGATGCCGAGCGACACGGTGGTGGTGGCGTCGACCGGTCCGCCGCCCGTCATCAGCCAGATCAGCGTGAACTGCTGGATGGCATAGATGAAGGCGAGCACGGCGAGCAGTGCCAGGGTTGCCCGAATGCCCGGCAACGTGACGTGGCGAAAGCGGGCAAGGGCCCCGGCGCCGTCCATACGGGCCGCCTCGTGGAGCTCCTTGGGCACCCCCTGCAGAGCGGACAGGATCACCATGCTGTGGAACGGAAAGGCCTTCCACACGCTTGCGACCACGACGGCGCCCATAGCGAGCCTCGGATCGAGCAGCCATTGCGGATTCTCTCCGACGCCCGGCAGCAGCCGTGCCAGCCGGTTCGCCACGCCGAATTGCGGATCGAGCATGAACAGGAAGGCGATCGCGACCGGCACTTCCGGCATCGCCCAGGGGATGGTGAGCACGCTGCGGATCAGCCCACGGCCTCCGAAGTCCATGTTCATCACCAGCGCGATGCCGAGCCCCGCGGCGAGCGTCAGCACGTCGACCAGCAGCGTATATTCGAGCGTCGTGCCCATCATGGCCCAGAAGGCCGGGTCCTCGAACAGCATCCGGTGGTAGGCGGCCAGCGAGAGCCCCGTCTTGCCGCCGAGGCTCGACCCGACCCCGATAAGGATCGGCCAATAGACGAAGATCGCTTCGAAAACGAAGGCCGGCACGACCAGCAGATAGGCAAACAGATCGAGGCGCAGTCGCCGTGGCGAAGCGAGGACCGGAAGGGTGGCAGGCGCTGCCACGGTCATCGGAACACCGCCCCAGGCAAGGCCATGGGAGCAGGCGAGCCGATGGAGCGCTCGGCAGCGCATGGCTCGCGTGCCCGCTTCAACGCGCGCGCAAGGGCGGCGGGAGAGCGCATTCGCGGCTCAGATTCGTGCCGAGAGGGTCTCGAGCTGCGTTTGTGCGGCTGCCATGGCCTCGGCGACCGGCATGCCGGAGTTCAGCGTCCGCTGCAGGTTTTGCACGACGATGCGGCCGAACTGGTCGTCGACATAGGCGAAGTCACCCATGACATCGACCGGCGAGACCGGGTCGGCTGCCAGGAAACCCTGCGCCCAGGGCATGGAGGCGCTATAGGCCCTGAAGCTTGCCGACTTCTCCGGCAGGTCGTCGTAAGGCGGAATGATGTAGAGGTTCTTCTGCATCAAGGTGGCCATGTTGTCGGGCTGCATCACGAACTTGACGAAAGCCATGGCGCCCTCGACGTGCTTGCTGGTGTTCAGCACCATCAGCGGGTGAATCCGGTCGAGCGCCTTCTTGTTCGTCCAGGGCGGCGGAGCGGAGGTCGAATCCGCATAGGCCTTCTCACTGAGCGACTTCAGCACGATCATGAAGGCGATCACGTCGAAAGTCTGGGCGACGCGCTCTGCCGCGGCGAGCTTCAGATAAGCTGCGCCGCTGGTGCCTTTCGGCAGGCCGGCTTCATAGAGATCCTTCCAGAGCTGCAAGCCCTTGACGACGGGTTCGGAGGTGGCGAGCGGCTTCTTGCCGTCCGCCCAGGTCCCCCCGAACGGCAGCACAAAGTTCTGCATCGTGCTCCACCACCATTCGGTCTGCTCGGCGGTATTGGGGATGTAGAGGCCGAACTGGTCGGGCCGGCGGGTGAGCTTGGCGCTGGCCGAGACCCACTCCTCGGGCGTCTGCGGCGCCGCCGTCAGCCCGGCCTTCTCGAACAGCATTCGGTTGTAGACGAGCCCGAACCGCATATCGATCGTCGACAGCCCATACAGCTTGCCGTCCTTGCGGAGGAAGCTGTGGCCCGCCGTCGGGCGGATGCCGAGCTCGTCGACGATCGGGTCGAGCGGCGCCGCCATGTCGAACTTGCGCACGAGCTGCGCGGCAAGATCCGGTGGCGCCATCAGGACGTCGGCGTCGATGCCCCCGGCATGCGCCTGGGTGACCACGTTCTGGACGAACAGGTTGAAAGGCCAGCCGGTCCAGACCACCTCTAGCGTCGATTGCGAGGCGTTGAACTTCCGCACCAGGTCGTTCCAGCCGTCCTTCTCGCCGGGCTGGAACTGCTCCCACGACATCAACTTGATCTGCGCGGGCCCCGCCGCACTGGCCTTCGGGACCGCGAGCGCGCTGGCGGCTGTCAGCGCGGCGGCGCCGGCCAGAAGCTCGCGCCGCGTGGGTTCCAGGCGATGGATGGAGCCGCTCACAGCGGCCAAAGGCGCACGCGCCATATGTTCCTCCCTGCTGCTGCCAGCCACGCCGGTCGATTATTGTTTACAATCACCCTAGCGACGCCGGGTGCGCTGTCAAGTTTCGCGGCCGAACGCGGAATCCATGAGCGCCCGTTTCAGCCGGCCGCGAGTTGTGCCTGAAGCCGGGCGAAGGCGCCGCCGATATGCCTGGCGACCGCGTCGACCGCGCCGGCTGCGTCCTTGGTCCTCAGCAGATCGACGAGCTGCTTGTGGTCTTTGTGCCAGGTGTCCTTGAATCCGGCCGGCTGCAGGTCGCGCAGCAGCAAGAACAGGAACACCTGCGACCGGAGCCGCTCCCAGGCTTGGTACAACCGTTGGTGGTTGGCAGCCCGAAACAGCGCGTCGTGGAAGTCCGTGTCGATCTCGGCCGCGAGCTTGCGGGTCATCTGGGACCGGGGTGTTCGTTTGAAGCGGTCGAGGATGGCCTCCAGCGCCGCAATGTCCTCCGGAGTGGCGAGCCGGCAGGCTCGCTCGATCGACAGTTGCTCGAGCGCCGTGCGCAGGCTGAAGATTTCCTCGGCGTCGCGGGGGGATACCTTGACGACGGTTGCGCCGCGGTGAGGCTCGTGGGTCACCAGCCCTTCCTGCTGCAGGCGGAAAATGGCCTGGCGGATCGGACCTCGGCTCACATTGAGAGCCGCTGCGAGGTCGTCCTCGATCAGCCGCGCGCCCGCTGGCAGTTCGTCGCTGAGGATTGACTCCCGGATCGCGTCGACGACGTCGTCGGTCAGCATCCGGCGCTTCCTCGGACGAATCGATAAACGCGACACAATGTTGCTCATCGGCCCATTCGCAAGCGCGTGTCTCCAGCCTATCCGCCGCGATCCGTGCGGTATCGGCGCCACTCGGCCATCTGCTGCGCGGCCGCGATCCGGAAGTAGTAGATTTCCGATCCCGTCGCCACGATCTCGAGCCCATCGTCGAACAAGGCCTGCCAGGACTTGCCCTGGCGCGGCACCGTTGCGACCGGCTTGCCGGCCCTGCGGGCGGCCGCCACGGCCTCGACGATCAGGGCTTCGGTCTGCGGATGCCCCGTCTGGTTCGGCAGGCCGGCGCTGCCCGACAGGTCCGTCGGGCCGATGAATATGACGTCGACCCCCTCGACCTCGGCGATGGCGCGCGCATTGCGGACGCCTTCGACGGTCTCGATCTGCGGAATCACGAGCAACTCATCGTGGGCGTGCGCCACATAGTCCCCGACCAGCCCGTAATTGTCGGCGCGCAGCACCCCGCTGGCATTGCCGCGTTTGCCACGCGGCGGATAGCGGCAGGCTTCGACGCACATCCGAGCCTGCTCGGCCGTCTCGACCATGGGGATCAGCATGCCCTCGGCGCCCGCATCGAGAATGCGCTTGAGATAGACCGGGTCGGGCGACGGGATACGGACGATCGCGGTCGACGGAGATCCGGAGGCCGCCCGCATCTGCCCGATGGCGGACTGCAGCGAGCCGCAGCCGTGCTCGTTGTCGATGATGAAGAAATCGAAGCCGACATGCGCCACGATCTCGGCGAAGAGCGGCTCGCCGCTCTGCAGCCAGATACCGAAGGATTTCTCGCCACGAACGAGGCGTTGCTTGAGCGCATTGGGACGGAACACGGCGGATCCCCTGTGTCAGCGATCGCGGTCGGCGCGGATCGGATAGGTGTCGGCCACCGGCGTCAGCGGGCCGTTTCCGGCAAACCAGGACGTCAGGTTCTCGACGACGCTGTTTCCCATGCCGCAGTTGGTCTCCTCCGTGTGGCTGGCGATGTGCGGAGCCAGGACGACGTTCTCCAGCGACCATAGCGCCTCGGGCACGTTCGGCTCGTCTTGGAACACGTCGAGACCTGCGGCTCCGAGCCGGCCGTCCTGGAGCAGGTCGCAGAGCGCCTGCTCGTCCGCCAGCCATCCGCGCGCCACGTTGATGAAGACGCCGCGCGGACCGAGCGCCTCGAACGTCTTGCGGTCGGCGATGAAGGGCTGGGACGATCCCTTCGGGGCTCCGGCCGCGCAGAGGAAGAGCACGTCCGAGTTCCGCGCCAATGTCTCGATGTCGGGGTAGCGACGATAGGCGACGTCCCGCGCGACGGGATCGGCATAGGCGATCGTGGTGCGGAAGCCTTCGAGGCGCCGGGCAACCTCGAGGCCGATCCGGCCGAGCCCGATGATGCCGGTCCGCATGCCGGTGAGCTTGCGTCCCGGCGCGAACGGCTGCTTGCCCCACAGGCCCGCACGGACGAGTTTGTCGCCGGCGACGAGGCGGCGGCAGCAGGCCAGCGCGAGCGCCAGCGCGAGATCGGCCACGTCATCGAACATCACGGGCGCAGTGGTGACGACGATGTCGCGTTCGCGACAGAGCACGAGGTCGGTGGTCTCGAGGCCGACGCCGCTGATGGCGCAGATTTCGAGATCCGGCATCAGGCGGATCAGATCCCCCGGGACGCCCGCCCAGCCGGTCGTCACCACCCCGCGGATGCCGGCGCCCTGGTCGCGAAGGCGTGCCGCGGGGCCTGGTGGCTCGTGGATGTCCTCGACCGTGAACCGTTCCGCCAGCCGGTCCAGCACCTCGCGCGGCTGATGGGCGAGCACGGCGATGCGCGGTCGCCCGGCCACTCCTCCCCCGCTCATCGTCTTGTCTCGCTGATTGTTAACAATTTACAAGGTATCGATCCGCTATGGGGGCTGTCAAGCGATCAGTCAGATTCGAGACGCTTTCGACGCTGGACCCGAGACGCCGTAGAGGTCACTATTATAATCGCTCCCGGCACGCCCGAACGCGGCTGGCGTCACGGGGGAATGCCATGGTGGAGATCCGATGCGTCGCCGACGGCAAGCGCAATCGGGCGAGAGCGCCCGTCGGAACCCGGTCATCCGGTCGAACATGGACGGCGTTGCCGGCGGGGCTCGCGGTCGAAGGCCTGCCGCTCTTGCCTCTCGCGGGGCCACGAACACGGGACGCCGCGTGAGCCCCAACCATCCAGGTGCCCTATGCAGATCACCAAGATCGAGACAATCTGGTTCGACGCGATCCCCGATGCGGCCTGGCGCGCGGCGCAAGGATCGAGCCGTCAAGCCCTGCCGAACAACCTTTGGGTGCAGATCCACACCGACCTGGGGCTGGTCGGGCTCGGGGAGACCTACTACGTGCCCCGCGCCACCGCCGCGATCGTGCACGACGTGTTTGCGCCGTTGCTGATCGGTCGCGATGCGCGCGACATCGAGAACCATTGGGCCAATATGGCGGCGCTCGTGAGCTTCTGCGGCGCGATGGGCGCCGAGATGCGGGCCCTGTCGGCCATCGACATCGCGCTCTGGGATCTTGCCGGGCAGAACGCTGGCGAGCCGATCTACAACATGCTGGGCGGGCGCATGCGCGAGCGCATTCCCGTCTACAACACCTGCGTCGGGGCGGGGCGCTACGACGACCTGAACGCCTGGCTGGATGGCCGCGCCGGCGAGTTGGCCGAAAGCCTCCTGGCCCAAGGCATCGCCGCCATGAAGATCTGGCCCTTCGATCGATTCGGCCCCACGCTCTCCGGTCCGGCTCAGTCGGGGACCCCCGCGACGATCTGGGGTGCGCAGACGGCGGCCGGCGTGCTCGGTCAGCGCATCGCGACCGAGGATCTCAAGGCCGGTCTTGCTGTCGTGGCCGACATTCGCCGCGCCGTGGGAGACAGGATGTCGATCGCGATCGAGGGACATGCACGCTGGGGCTTGCCGGCGGCGACGCGTATCGCTCGTGCGCTCGAGCCTTTCGACATTCTGTGGCTCGAAGAGATCATGCCGCCCGACAATGTCGACAGCTATGTCCGGCTCAAGCGGGAAACGTCCATCCCGATCTGCCAGAGTGAGCGCGTGTTCACCCGCTTCGGCATGCGACCCTGGATCGAGCAAGGCGCCGCGGACATCATCATGCCCGATCTGTCCTGGGGCGGCGGCCTGACGGAAGGCCGCAAGATCGCCGCCATGGCCGACACGCACTTCCTGCCGGTCACCTGCCATGACACGATCGGCCCGGTTGCGCTCTGGGCCGCAACCCACCTCATGCTTCACGCACCCAATGCGCTGATCATGGAAACCGTGCGGGCCTATATCGAGGGCTGGTACGACGACGTCGTCACCGACCGGATCCCGCTCCGCGACGGGCATCTTTTCCTTCCCGAGCGGGCCGGGCTCGGCACGCGGCTGCGGCCCGACCTCGGCAATCGCCCTGGTGCAAATATCGAAGTCTCGGCGGCGTGAACAAAGTAGCCTGTTCCTCGACCGAGGAGGCGGTGGCCGGCGTCCAGATCATCACCACGATAACCGCCGACAAGCAATACGCGACCATCCTCACCGACAATCTGGTCGGCGCCGGTGTTCACATCAATGCGGTCGGAGGCGACTGCCCGGGCAAGACCGAGATCCATCGCGACATCCTGCTCCGATCCACCATCGTCGTGGAATACGCGCCTCAGACGCGCATGGAGGGCGAAATTCAGCAACTCGCCGCCGATCACCCTGTCACGGAACTCTGGCAGGTGATGCTGGGTGAAGCGGCGGGGCGGCGAAGCGCGACAGACATCACGTTGTTCGACTCGGTGGGCTTCGCGATCGAGGACTTTTCCGCCCTACGCTTCGTTCGGGATCGGATCACCGGAACCGCGTTCTTCCAAACTCTCGATGTGCTGGCAGATCCCGACGAACCGAAGGACCTCTTCGGGATGCTGCTTCGCGCAGATGCAACCTTGAAGAGAACGGCAGTGGCACCATTGCATGCCGGACCGCGTACCAAGGGAAGCTCAGGCTAGATCACGATGATTTTGGATCGAATCCATCCAAAATCATAAACGTGATCGATTCTAACAGGATAGAGCACGAGGATGTCATCCGAAAACCGGTGCCGACTTTTCGGCATCATGCTCGGAATGAGCTCTGAGGCCTGCCCGTCATGCCATTGCTGCCGGCTGCAAGTTTCACTGCAATTTCAGCGTCCCTGGTGCCATGTGTTCGGGGGTTCCGTCTCCGCCGCTTTTTCACCATCGAGGGTCGCCAGACGCGGCCGGTTCCGGGCCGCGCGTGTCGGGCGGGCAGGGGTCACAACACTTCCCAGGGAAAGGTGTCGAGCCGCACGGCGCCCAGGTCGGTGACCAGCACCTGCGTCTCGAGCTTGATGCCGGCAGCGCATTGGCTCGTCGACCTCGCATCCGCGATAGTCTCACTCCATCGTCATCTTCTCGACGCCGCTGGGCATGCCGTCGGCCCCGAGCGTGATCGATTCGATGCGCATCTCGGCATTGCGCAACAGGGTTTCGCAGTGCTTCTTCAGCGCCTCGCCGCGCTCGTAGATGCGGATCGACTCCTCCAGCGAGACGCTGCCGCGCTCGAGCTGGCCGACGATCTCCTCGAGTTCGGCCAGCGCCTTCTCGAAGGGCAACGTGGCGATATCGGGGGCTGCGGCTTTCTCGTCCAAGGCGTAACCTTTCCCGGTTTCGGCCGTATATTTCGGCGACGACGTTCAACCGCAAAGGGCGCGGCTCCATGGCTTTCAAGGATAAACCAGCCGGCGGGCGCCTGGTCAAACGCCACTCCGTGGTGGTGCGCATCACCCACTGGATCAATTTCATCTGCCTCGCCGTGCTGCTGATGAGCGGCCTGCAGATCTTCAACGCCCATCCGGCGCTCTACATCGGTCAGACATCGACCTTCGATCATCCGGTCTTCGCCATCGATTCGCGTCAGGCCGGCGACGCGTCAGAAGGCTATGTCTCCCTCTTCGGTCATTCGGTGACGACGACGGGCGTGCTCGGCGTCTCGAACGTCGACGGCCAGCCGACCGAGCGCGCCTTCCCGAGCTGGATCACCCTGCCGGCCTACCAGGATCTCGGCACGGGCCGGAAATGGCATTTCCTCTTCGCCTGGATCCTGGTGCTCAACGGCCTCGTGTATCTGGTCTGGGGCTTGGTCAGCCGCCATTTCGCCCGCGACATCGTGCCCGACCGCAACGATCTCGCCCATACGGGCGACGCCATCGTCGAGCACGTCAGGCTGCGCTTTCCGCACGGCGAGGCGGCGCGACGCTACAACGTGCTCCAGAAGCTCGCCTATTTCGGCGTCATCTTCGTCGCGCTGCCGCTGATCGTGCTGGCCGGCTGGACCATGTCGCCCGGGCTCGACGCCGCCTTCCCGCAGCTTGTCGCCGTGTTCGGCGGTCGGCAGACGGCGCGCACCGTCCATTTCATCGTGGCCTTCTCGCTCGTCGGCTTCTTCATCGTCCACATCGTGATGGTGCTGCTGACCGGCGTCTTCAACAACATGCGCTCGATGATCACCGGATGGTTCGATCTCGGCCAGGGCAAGAATCGCGAGGTGACCCATGGCTGAGTTTCACACGAGCCGTCGCGGCCTCATCAAGGTGGGCCTCGCCGGCCTCTCGGGGGCGGCGCTGGCCGGCTGCGGCAAGATCGCCGGCCAGGACTGGGTGACGAACATCCTCGACGGCACCAACGAGCTGACCTATCGGGTGCAGCGCGCCATCCTCGGCGAGCATGCCATGGCGCGCGAATATGCGGAAAGCGACATCAGCCCGCATTTCAAGGCCAACGGCAGCACCGATCCCTCCGATCCCGCCTACAAGGCCATGGTAGCCGACGGCTTCAAGGACTGGAAGCTCGACGTCGGCGGCCTCGTCGACCACCCGTTCCAGATCTCGCTGGCGGAGCTTCGCGCCATGCCGTCGCGCACCCAGATCACCCGGCACGACTGCGTCGAGGGCTGGAGCTGCATCGGCAAATGGACCGGCGTGCCGCTCTCCCTCATCCTCGACCGGGCTGGCGTCAAGGACGAGGCACGTTACGTCCTGTTCCGCTGCGCCGACACGATGGACGACGGTGCGCTCGACGGACCGACGCGCTTCTACGGCACGATCGACCTCGTCGCGGCACGCCATCCGCAGACGATCCTCGCCTATGACATGAACGGCGCGCCGCTGCAGGTGCCCTATGGAGCGCCGCTGCGGGTCAGGGTGGAGCGGCAGCTCGGCTACAAGTCGACGAAATACATCATGAAGATCGAGCTCGTCGACAGCTATGCCGACGAAGGCGAGGGCAAGGGCGGCTACTGGGAGGATAACGGCTACGACTGGTACGCCGGTATCTGACCGATATCGAGCTGGAACGGCTCGCCCTCGAAGCACTCCGCACCGCGTCCGATCGCCGAGATGGCGGCCACCATGCAGCCCTGGCGTTCGAGCCTCTCGTCGGCGAGCGCGACGATGCGCGGGTTCGGCGTGGCGGTCGGAGAGGCCGCGCGCAGGGCGCGCGCCAGGGTCGCTTCGTTTGCCTGGGGCTGCAGCGCGCAGGCTAAGACGAAGGCCGCGGCCGTCGAGCGGCTGACGCCCGCATAGCAATGAACCAGCAGAGGAGCGGCGCCGTCCCAGCCCGCCGCGAAGCGCAGCAGGGCGTCGACATGGTCGGCGCCCGGCATGACATGGCCGTCGAGCGGCTCGGCGATGTCGCTGAAGTCGAGCCGCAGGTGGCGGATGTCCCGTAGCACGGGCGTCGTCGCGCCGCCGGGCCGCAGAAGGGTCACGACGCTCCTCGCGCCGCTCCTGCGCAGCGTCTCGTCGAGTCGCGACAGCGGGCAGACGTAGAGCGTCGGCACGCCTCAGCCCAGCGCGATGGACAGATGGACACCGGCGGCCGATGCCGGCGCACCGAGCGCCGCGGCCTCCGCCGCCCGATCGATGCGCACCATGGCAAGCCCAC
This sequence comes from Lichenihabitans sp., assembly GCA_965277635.1. Classification (GTDB taxonomy): domain Bacteria; phylum Pseudomonadota; class Alphaproteobacteria; order Rhizobiales; family Beijerinckiaceae; genus Lichenihabitans. Next base: position 4,804,574 of record CBDIDE010000002.1, on the reverse strand, counting down.
GGCCCGGAACGGCCGAGCCCATCGTCCCGATGGCGATCTCGCCGACCATCACCTCGGCGCCGGCGGGCGGCGGCGCGCCCTCGAAGATGACGGGCCGGATCCGCTTGCGGGCCGTGCCGCGATGCTGCACACGGGAGATCACCTCCTGACCGACATAGCAGCCCTTGCCGAAGTCGATCCCGTTCAACAGATCGAGGTTGACGTCGTGCGGGAAGGCATCGCCATAGGCGAAATCGGCGCCACCTTCGGGCACGCCGGCGTCGATGCGGTGCGCCATATAGGCCTCCGGGCCGGTCGCGCCGATGACATCGGCCAAGACGGCGTGCGACGCGACGGCGCGGTAGCCGAGGCTCGGATGGCGGGGATCGCGCACGACCAGCGCATCGGTGAGGTTCGGCGCGTCAGGCCAGACTGCAGCCACGTCGAGCTCGGCGCTGCGATCGGTGATCGTCACCTTGGCGCGCAACCGATAGAGCGTCAGCTTCTTCGCGAGGTCGGCCGCGAGGTGGCGCGGGCAATCGATCAGGTAGGACGCCTCTCCCGCGGCCGCGACCAGGAAATCGACGACGATCTTGCCCTGCGGCGTCAGCAGCGCCGCATAGCGGGCCTCGCCCCGCGCGAGCCCGAGGACATCGTTGGTGACGAGGCGCTGCAGCAGCTCCCCGGCCTCCGGCCCCGCGACGTCGACGATGCCTCGATCTTCCAGCCAAACACCCGTCATGCCGCCCCATCCTTCGCTGCGGCGAAGATAGGCAGACGCCGGGCCGGCACAAGGGCAATCGATTCGCCATCAGGGCGTTTCACTCGGCCGCCCTGGTTCGCGGCGCCGGGACGGCCTATGGGCCCGGCCTCATTGCCGGCTGGCGATCGAGAACTCGCCGTTGCGGACCCGCTCGGGCAGGCGCTCGGCGAAGGTCGCGACAGCCTCCTCGCCGTAGCCGGCGACGAGCTTCTGGAAGGCGACGAAGAGAGCCGCCTGGGTCATCGAATCCTCCGGCAGCCCGTCGAGCGTCGCCTCGGCGAAGGCGTCCATCAAGATGGACAGGGCATAGTGCCGCTCTTCGGCGGCTTCGGCTCGGTGGGAGGTGGAGGAATCATGTGTCATGCTGCAACACAATGGAACGGAGAAAGACGCAGGGCCAGCCATTTCCTTCCAAATCGTTAACGGCGTCCGCATCATTCGAATCATGGGTCGCGATCAGTTGCCGACGAAGCGCGTTGCAAGCTCGCGCGCCAAGCTGTCGCCCTCGGCGAGGGAGCGCGCGATCACCAGCTTGGCCGGTGGCGTGCAGCGCCGGTAGGTGGCTTCGTATCCCGTGAAGCCGCGGTTGTAGGCGCCGGCGAGACGCTCGCGGCGGCGCGGCGTATGGGCTTCGGCGTCGAGCAGGGCATTCATCCGGGAGCGCCATCCGTCGCCGTCCTTGCGGCCGCAGAGGTCGCTCATATAGGCGAGGGTGCCCATCAGTTCGGCGAGGCGTTCGAGCTGCGGCTCGTAGGGCGGCAGGGCGTCCGAATCATCCGGGGCCGGCGTCGAGGGTGCCCCCTGGATCGGCGGTAGAGGTGGCGAGACGGGCAGCTCCGCCTGGCTCCAGGCGGGGCACGCGAGCATGGCTCCGATCACGAAAGCGAGCGCGCCGCCGGGCCGCCTCACGATGCGGTCCGCAGGAGGCCGGCGGCGCGCAACAGCAGCGGGCCGAGCTGCGGCGTGACGTCGAGACCGTCGATTCGCGCGGGATCGGCCCACAGGATGCGCCGCGCCTCCGGCCCGACCGAACCCTCGCCCGCGACCCAGCGGGCCACGAAGGAGGCGACGACGAAATGCGCCGCGACGCGGCCGTGCGCGTCCTGTTCGATGACCTCGACATGGTCGTTGAAGCAGACGATCTCGGCCTCGACGCCGGTCTCCTCGCGCAGTTCGCGCAACGCCGCCGCGCGCAATGTCTCGCCGGTCTCGACGAGCCCGCCGGGCAGCGAGAAGCGCAAGGCCGCCGGCGGCAACGCCCGCTCGGCCAGCAGCACCCGGCCATCCCGGAAGACCGCGACGCTCGCGGCTAGGAAAGGCCGCGCCGGATAGGTGCGGGACGCGGCGTCCGTCACACGTGCTGGCCGCCGTTGATGTGGATCTCCGCGCCGTGCACGTAGCTCGACTGGTCGGTGCAGAGGAAATAGATCGCCTTGGCGACCTCCTCGGGCGTACCGAGGCGGCGTAGCGGAAGCTGGTCGACGATCTTCTCCGTTCCAGGCGACAAGATCGCGGTGTCGATCTCGCCCGGCGAAATGGCGTTGACGCGGATGCCGCGCGGGCCGAAATCGGCCGCCATCTCGCGCGTCAGGGCCGCCAAGGCCGCCTTCGAGGTTGCATAGGCCGCGCCCGCAAAGGGGTGGACGCGGGAGCCGGCGATCGAGGACACGTTGACCACCGAGCCATGCGCCGCTTCGAGCTCGACGATCAATCCGCGCGCCAGCATGACGGGCGCGAAGAAATTCACCTGCATGACCTTCTTCCACAGCGTCACGTCGGTCTCGATCGTGCCGAGGCGGCTGCCGCCCTCGCCCTTGGGGGAGATGCCGGCGTTGTTGACGAGCGCATCGAGCCGGCCGCCGGTGAGCCTTTCGCGCACGTCGTTGATGGCCGTCGCGATGTCGTCGGGATCGGCGAGATCGACCTGGAGATGGTCCTCCGGTCCCATCTCCCAAGGACAGTTCTCCGGGAAGGCATGGCGCGAGCAGGTGATGACGCGCCAGCCGGCGGAGGAGAAGCGCTTGACGGTGGCATGACCTATGCCGCGCGACGCGCCGGTCAGCAGCATGGTGCGCCGGGGAGCGTTCGAGGCCTTGGCGGCGGAGGGTGTGGGCATGTCGATCCACGGTCGGCGACGATCCCGCCTGCCGCCAATTGGCGGCGCGCTCGCCCCACCTCGAAGATAAGGGGTGGGACCGTGCAACATCAAGGATAGAGGCGCTGTCGCATCCATGGCGCGGCTTCGCTCTCGCGGCTGAACAGGACACGATCGTGCAGTCGCGAGGGACGGTCGTGCCAGAACTCGATCTGCAACGGCTTTACCCTGAAGCCGCGCCAGTTCGCCGGCCGCGGAATGTCGCCCTCGGCGTAGCGCGCCTCGAGCGCCGACACCGCCTGCTCCAGGACGTCGCGGCTCTCGAGCGGACGCGACTGCCGGCTGGCGATGGCGCCGAGCCGGCTCTTCGGATGGCGGGAGGCGAAATAGGCATCCGATTCCGCATCGCTCGCGGGCTCGACCGGACCGCGCACGCGGATCTGCCGGTTCAGCGATTTCCAGTAGAGCACGAAAGCGGCCTGCGGATTGCCGCGAAGCTCCCGACCCTTGGCGCTCTCCTCGTTGGTATAGAACACGAAGCCGCGCGCGTCGGCGCCCTTGAGCAGCACCATGCGGACGTCCGGCAGCCCGGAGGCGTCGACGGTCGCGAGCGCGATGGCGTTGGGATCGCGGGGCTCGCTCCGCTCCGCCTCGGCCAGCCATTCGGCGAAGAGCTCGAACGGGTCGTCGCGCGGCGTGAAATCGGTGACCTTTAACGGATTCACAGCAATTCCCCTTCAATTTTGTCCATTCAAGAGCGTGACGCCGAGAGGTCGGCACGGGTTTTCGGATGACATCACGCTCTACCGTATTCGAATCGATCACGGTCATGGTTTTGGATCGACAGGATCATAGCCATCGTGATCCGGGAGGGCCTCGCCGCTGACGGGAGCCAGTGCCATGTGTCAGGAGCGTATCACCGTCATGGCTCGCGACGATCATCAAGGCGGCCTTCGCACCTGGGCGACGGCGGCGGCCGCGCTTGGTTTGGCCCTTTCGATGAGCGCCTGCGCGGTTTCCTTTCCGGTGCCGGGTCTCGTCGACAGTGACGCCACCGGGAGCATCAAGGCAAAATCGGCGGTTTTTTCGGCAGATCTCGACAAGGAAGACTGGCGTCGGGCCAATGCGGCTTTGGCGGTGGCGCTCGACCCGCAGGGCAACGGCGCCGAAGCGGCCTGGCACAATCCGCAGTCCGGCGCCCGGGGCTCCTTCGCGGCCCTGGCGCCACCGTTTGTCGAACACGACCGGATCTGTCGAGCCTTCAAGGCTCGCGTCGCGACGCGCCCGGGACGCGAGCGCCGCCTCGACGGCTCGGCGTGCCGGGCTCGGGACGGCGACTGGGTCCTGGCGGAGATCAAGCGGGTCCAAGGGTCCACAGAGCTGTCTGCCGTCGCGGACAAGAGCCGCCCCGGAGCGGCGGGGCGGCCGAAATAGGGATGGCGGGGAGACCTCGCCGCCTTGCCGCTGGCCGCGAGCCTTCCCAAATGCCATGATGACGACGAGTGTTCCGCCTCTTCGGCGCGACGCCCTGTTCAAGGCTGACGATGCGCGATCCCTATACGATTCTGGGCCTGCCGAGAACCGCCGACAAGGCGGAGATCAAGAAAGCATTCCGCAAGCTCGCCAAGAAATACCATCCCGATCAGAGCAAGGAGCCGCGCGCCAAGGAGCGTTTCGCCGAGGCCAACAGCGCCTATGAGATCCTCGGTGACGACCAGAAGCGGGCCGCCTTCGATCGCGGCGAGATCGATGCCGACGGCAAGCCCCGCTATCAAGGCTTCGAGGGGTTCGGCGGCGCCCCCGGCGGCGGGCACTATGAATTCCACGATTTCGGCGGCGGCTCGCCGTTCGGCCGCACCACAAGGTCCAGCGGCGGCGGGGCGGCGGGGTTCGATCCGAGCGACTTCTTCTCCGATCTCCTCAACAATGCGGCCCGCGGCTCCCGGCAACAGACCGTGCGTGGCGAGGATGTCACCGCGTCGGTCTCGATCCCGATCGAGGACGTGCTGACCGGCGCCAGCGCGCGCGTCTCCCTCCCGACCGGTCGCACCCTGGAGGTGAAGGTGCCGGCCGGCATGGAGGACGGCAAGGCGATCCGCCTGCGCGGACAGGGCCATGCCGGCCATGGCGGCGGACCGAGCGGCGATGCGATCGTCACCGTCATCTACGCGCCGCACAAGCTGTTCCATGTGGAAAAGCGCGATCTCAAGCTCGACCTTCCGGTCACCGTCTACGAGGCGGTCCTCGGTGGCAAGGTCACCGTTCCGACGCTCGATGGATCGGTCGAGATCACGCTGCCGCCCGGCGCCAACCGGGGGCGGACCCTGCGGTTGCGCGGCAAGGGACTGCCCGGCGCGCAGGGCTCAGGCGATCTTCTGGTGACGCCTCGCATCGCGCTGCCGGACAAGGTCGATCCGGAATTCGAGGAGGTGATGAAGCGCTGGAAGGCCGAGAAGCCTTACGATCCGCGCGCCGGCAAGATGTGATGTCGGTGCGGCCTCGGCGGGTCACAGCGCCGAGGCATTGTCCCTGGCCTGGGTGCGGATGCTCTTGAACAGGGCCGGTCCATTGCGCTGCAGCCAAGCGGCATCGCGGCTCGTCGTGATCGCGTAGCCGACCGGCTCGTCTACCCAGTAGGCCACGCTGGCGACGCTGGCGCCATTGTCGTAGAGTGTGTAGCCGTCGGCCTGTGGAAGATTGCTCCGGGCCAGGTAGAGCCCCAGCCGGTCGATCCCGTTGCCGTAGAGCAGGAAGGCCGCCGGACCAAGGTCGCCGGGCAGGACGCGGCCGCCGAGCAATGTCCAGCCCTCGCGGTGCAGGTCGGGGATCCGCACCGGCATGGCGAGGCGGTGCTGCACCCATTTCAGGAGATGCGATTCGTCTGCCGCGCCCACCTCGAACGGATGGTTGAGATCGGTCGCATAGGTCTGGTGGGCCTCGTAGGCGCGCAGGGGAAGGCCACGCTGGTTCGACATCGCGGCCGGGGATGCGGGATAGGCCGCCGTCAATGTCAGCGGTACCAATCCCGCCGACCCAGCGGCGACGACCGACGCCCCGCCGGCCATGAACCCGACAAAGGCGACCGCGGCATGCCCCAACCGCCGGCGCCGCATCGTCCCGCCAGCGGCGGGCGCCGCCCCTGTGTCGGGCGGAGCCGACCGTGTCGAAGGCCCACGCCAGTCCTTGTTGAGGCTCGTCGGCATCAGCCGGACCGGAATAGACTCCGCGAGGACGGTGCCGAAAGTCGAGGTCAGCGCGTCGTTCTGCCGCCGCCAGCCGTCGACCTTGGCCCGCAGATCGGAATCCGCCGACACGGCCTGCATGAATGCAGCCCGCCGGTCCAAATCCATCTGACCGTCGATGAACGCATGCACATCCGCGTCGGCGAAGGGGCGGGGCGGGGCGGGCATCGGAGTCGACCGCTCTACTTGACCAGACGAAGGTGATTCGCCGGCCTGCCTTGCCTGCCTGCGCCCTGGCCGGCCGCGAGCGCCGCGCGGACGGTGCGGGCAAGGTGATGCCGGGCCTGGTCGAGACGAATCATCACCGTGTCGAGCGTTACGTGCAGCGTAATGGCAATCTGGCCATAGCTCATCCCGACGAGCGTCGCCAGCAGCAGCACTTCCCGCTCGTCGACCGAGAGATGATCGAGCCGCGCGATGTCCTTCGGCAGGAACGACACGGCGGCCGGTGCCCGGCCGTTGGAGCCGCCCTGTGCCGCGACCTCGGTAGCCTGCGCCTCGCCCTGGGCCGTCGCGGTGCACTCGCGCAGGCGATGAACGCGCATCAAGGTCGAAAAGCACCAGTTGGTCAGGTCCGGTCCCCGGGCCAGCCGCTCCGCCCGCATGGCCAGGACGACCGTCTCCTGGACGAGATCGTCCGCGACATGGACCGAATGGCCGCGCACAAGGGCGCGTGCGAACCGGCGCATATGAGGAATGAGCCGCGTGATGTCGTCCGCAAAGCCCGGCATATGACCCGTTCCGCTCCGCTGCCGCCGCGCGAGACTACGCGCCTTGGTTACACATTTTTTACCATACTAGGGCAGGATCACAAGTTTGCCCATGCGCCGCGCGGGCTCGGCGGTTTTTTTTACGTCATGTGCATCGGACAGCCTTGGCCTTTCCAGGGGCGCCAAGCATGGGGTAAGGGTTGGCGCGCCGCGCCGGCGGCAGAGCTTGTGTCGCGGCCGGCCGGGACCGCGGAATTCGGATCAGCAATGTCAGAACCGTCGAGCATTACCCAGAACAGCCATCCCGGCATCCTGGCGGGCCGTCGTGGCCTCGTCATGGGACTGGCCAACAACCGCTCGATCGCTTGGGGCATTGCCCGCGCGGCCCGCGCCGCCGGGGCGGAGCTCGCATTCACGTACCAGGGCGAAGCGCTCGAGAAGCGGGTGAGGCCGCTCGCCCGCGAACTCGACGGCGCGGTGGTCGGCCATTGCGACGTTACCGACGCCGCCTCGATCGACGCCTGTTTCGCCGCCGTCGAGCAGCTCTGGGGCCGGCTCGACTTCCTGGTCCATTGCATCGCCTTCGCCGACAAGGACGAGCTGACCGGCCGCTACATCGACACGACGGAGGAGAATTTCACCAAGTCGCTCCTCGTCTCCTGCTATTCCTTCACCGCAGTGGCTCAGCGCGCCGAAAAGCTGATGGGCGCGGGTGGCGCGATGGTGACCCTGACTTATTACGGCGCCGAGAAATGGATGCCCCACTACAACGTCATGGGAGTGGCCAAGGCGGCGCTCGAAGCGAGTGTCCGCTATATGGCGGCCGATCTCGGTGCGAGGGACATCCGTGTCAACGCCATCTCGGCCGGCCCCATCAAGACGCTGGCCGCCTCCGGCATCGGCGACTTCCGCTACATCCTGCGTTGGAACGAGCTCAACGCGCCGCTGCGGCGCACCGTCACCATCGAGGAGGTCGGCGAAAGCGCGGCTTTCCTGCTCTCGCCCATGGCGCGCGGCGTCACCGGGGAGATCCTGCATGTGGATGCGGGCTATCACATCGTCGGCATGAAGAACCCCGCCGCACCCGACATCGCCGCGAAGGACGAAGGGTGAGCCTGGCCGATGCCACGGCAGGGACGCCGCCCCGTAAGACATGCGTCAGCCCGCCCTTCTTCTTCATCCGGCACGGCGAAACCGACTGGAACCGCGACGGCCGCCTGCAGGGTCAAAGGGACATTCCGCTGAACGGGCGCGGCCGCGACCAGGCGAGGGCCACGGGGCTTATCTTGCGGCGTCTGCTGAGCGCCAGGAGCCGCGCCGCCGCTGGTCCTGACTTCGTCGCGTCGCCGCTCGGCCGGGCGCGCCAGACCATGGAACTGATGCGGCAGGCCATGGGGCTGCCGCCGCATGGCTACAGGATCGACGACCGCCTGACGGAGATCGGCTTCGGCGCCTGGGAGAGCATGACCTGGGCGGAGGTCGCCGCCTGCGATCCCGATGGCTACCGGGCGCGCAAGCGCGACAAATGGCAATGGACGCCGGCGGGCGGGGAGAGCTATGCGGCCGTGGCCGAACGGGTCCGCCCCTGGCTCGGGACCATCGCGGACGATACGGTCGTGGTAGCGCACGGCGGCGTCGCCCGCGCCATTCTCACATTGGTGACGGATCTCGACCCGAGGCGGGCGCCAGCCGTCGAAATCAGCCAGGGGCGGGTGCTGGCTCTTGCGGACGGTCGCGCCGAATGGGTCTGATCCGCGCCGCAATGTCGCCCCGCTCACTCCAACCTAATCGGGCCTGCATAGAATCAGAGCGTACAGCTCAGCCCTCGTTCATGTAGGGTTTTTTAAGAAGTGCCGAAACGGTCCGAGCGGACCGAAGCGGAGGCGGACGGTCCGGCGAGCCGCGATCCATCGGGGACGTCGGGTCGCGCTGGTTTGGACGGTCGTCGGTCGGAGGGCGCGGCCAAGGGCCGACGGGACTCGCCGGAATTGGGCGCGCATCAGCATGGGTCATCAAGCAACCGCCATCCTGCGTCGGGAAGACGAGGCCGAGTCTGCTGCGCCTGAACGGGCGACGCGCGCCGTCCTGCATGGTCGCACCCGTCCCGACCTGCTGCGCGACGAGCTTCTCAGCGAGATCTTCGCCCATGCGGTCGCCGAGCGGAGCGGGGCGGTCGCCCTGCGCGTGCCCGACCGCGCCCTGACCTATGGCGAAGTCGACGCGGCCGCGACCGCGCTGGCGCGCGGCCTGCTGCGGCGCGGTCTGGTGCCCGGCAAGGTGGCGGGCCTGTGGATGCAGCGCGGCATCGATCTTCTCGTTGCGCAACTGGCGATCGTCAAGCTCGGCGCCGCCTGGCTGCCTTTCGACGCCGATGCGCCGGCCGAGCGCGTCGCCGTCTGCCTCGCGGACGCGTCCGCGCATCTGCTCGTCACCGATGCGGCCTTCGCGGTCGCGCATGGCGGCGCCATGCCATGCCCTTCCGTGACCGGGGAGATGCTCGTCGATGCCGCGGATCAGAGTCCGGTCGACGCACGGGCGCTCGGCGCGACGCCCGACCATCCCGCCTACCTGATCTACACGTCCGGCTCGACCGGCATGCCCAAGGGCATCGTGATCACCGGGCGCAACATCTGCCACTACCTGCGCTCGGCCAACGAGCTTTATGCGCTCGGCCCGTCGGACGTCGTCTTCCAGGGTGCCTCGGTCGCCTTCGACCTCTCGATGGAGGAGATCTGGATCCCCTATCTGGTCGGGGCGAGCCTTTTCGTCGCCAGCCGGGAGATGCTGGGCGAGGTCGACGCGCTGCCCGATCTGCTCGCCGCGGCCCATGTTTCGGTGCTCGACACCGTGCCGACGCTGCTCGGACTTCTGTCGCGCGATATTCCGAGCCTGCGGCTGATCATCCTCGGTGGCGAGGCCTGCCCGCCCTCGGTCGCCGAGCGCTGGAGCCGGCCGGGCCGTACCATCGTCAATTCCTATGGCCCGACGGAGACGACCGTTGTCGCCACGGCCGCGATCGTCGAACCGGGCGCGCCGGTGACGATCGGCGGGCCGATCGCCAATTACAGCTGTTACGTCGCCGACGAGGCGCTGCACCTGCTCGATCGGGGCGTCGAGGGCGAGTTGCTGATCGGCGGCCCCGGCGTGGCACGGGGCTATCTCAACCGAGATACGCTGACGCGGGAAAAATTCATCCCCAATCCCTTCGGCCGCGACGGCGCGGATCCGATCCTCTACCGCTCCGGCGACGCGGTGATGATGGACGAGGACGGGCGCATCCACTTCCGCGGCCGCATCGACGACCAGGTGAAGATCCGCGGCTTCCGGGTCGAGCTCGGCGAGATCGAGACGACGCTTGCTCAGCAGGACGGCGTCGGCCAGGCGGCGGTGGTGCTGCGGACCGACGACGGTCTCGACCAGCTCGTCGCCTTCATGGTCCCGGCGCGGGGCGGCGAGGCACCCGATGCGATGCGCCTCAGGGCGGAGCTGCGCGAGTTGCTGCCCCCCTATATGGTGCCCGCCCGCTTCGAGACGATCGAGGCGTTGCCGCGGCTGTCCTCCGGCAAGGTCGACCGCAATCGCCTGAAGCGGCTCGAGCTCAGCGTGCAGGCCGCCGAGGCGCAGGAGGAGCCGCGCACGTCGACCGAGGCCACCCTGCTCGCCGCCGCGCGGGCGGTGCTGCCGCCCCAGGCGATTCCGTTCGACGCCGACTTCTTCACCGATCTCGGCGGCCATTCGCTGCTCGCCGCCCGCTTCGTCTCGGTGGTGCGCGTGACGCCGGCGCTCGCCGGTATCACGCTCCAGGACATGTACCGGGCGCGCAGCCTGCGCGCGATCGGATCGCTGCTCGACGGTCGCGCCGCGCAGGTGTCCGCGCCGCGGGATCTCGGCTTCGAGCCGCCGCCGTTGCGCCGCCGCGTGTTCTGTGGCCTCGCCCAGGCGGCGGTGATGCCCTTCCTGCTGTCGCTGACGACGGCGCAATGGCTCGGCGTCTTCGTCTCCTACATGCTGCTGACCGGTCCCGACGCCTCGATCCTGCAGGAGCTGGCCTCGCTCGTCGGCCTCTATATGGCGATCAACCTGGCGACGATCGCGCTGGTGATCGGCGCCAAATGGCTGCTGCTGGGGCGCATGCGCCCCGGCCGCTATCCGCTTTGGGGCACCTATTTCTTCCGCTGGTGGCTGGTCCAGCGGCTGATCTTCCTGACCAACCCAAAGTTCTTTCAGGGGACACCCATCATGGGGATGTTCCTGCGCGCTCTCGGCGCCAAGGTCGGCAAGAATGCGATCATCTCGGATTTCGAGGCCGGCGCCATCGACCTCATCGAGATTGGCGAGGGGACCTGCATCGGCGGCAAGGCCATGCTGGCCAATGCGCGCGTCGAGGGCAACGAACTCATCGTCGGACCGATCCGGATCGGCGCCGACTGCTATCTCGGCACGTCCTGCGTCATCGAGAACGACGTCGTCATCGGCGATGGCGCCGAATTGGCCGATCTGACCAGCGTCGCGGCCGGGACGCGCATTGGCGCGGCGGAGATCTGGGACGGGTCGCCGTCCCGCAAGACCGGCCTGGTCGACCTTGCGGCGCTGCCCGCGCCGGCCGACGCCTCCCCCGGTCGACGGGCGGTGCAGACGACACTGCATACGCTCCTGCTGCTCGTCATCCCGCCGATGGGCCTGATCCCGCTGCTGCCGGCCTTCTGGGCCTTCAACCAGCTCGACCTCTGGCTTGCCGTGCCGGACGTCGACCGCTTCGCCTACCTGCTGTCGCTGCCGATCGTGGCATGGCCGACCGCCTTCGTGATGGTGCTGGCCACATTGGCCTTCATCGTCTCGGTCCGCTGGGTCATCCTGCCGCGCGTCAAGCCCGGCACCTATTCGGTCCACTCCTGGTTCTACCTGCGCAAATGGACCGTGGCGCTGGCGACGGAAGTGACGCTCGACGTCCTGAGCTCGCTCTTCGCCACCGTCTACATGCGCGGCTGGTACCGGTTGATGGGCGCCAAGATCGGCAAGGATGCGGAGATCTCGTCGAACCTCGCCGGCCGCTATGACCTCGTCGACATCGGCGAGAAATGCTTCATCGCCGACGAAGTGGTACTCGGCGACGAGGAGATCCGCCGCGGCTGGATGCGCCTCGAGCGGGTCAAGACGCAGGCGCGCGTGTTCATCGGCAACGACGGCGTGATCCCCATCGGCTCCGAGATCCCGGAGGGTGCCCTGATCGGCATCAAGTCGAAGCCGCCGGCCGATGTCGCGGTGAAGCCGGGGGAGACCTGGTTCGGCACGCCGCCTATCCGCCTGCCGGTGCGCCAGCGCTTCGACGGCGGCGGCGGCAACTGGACCTACGAGGCGCCGCGCTGGAAGAAGAACGCGCGGGCCGTGTTCGAAGCGATCAACCTGTCGCTGCCGACGATGCTGTTCATCACCTTCGGGACCTGGACGGTCGGATGGATCGGACCGATCCTGCTCGACGGCGACTACGTCACAGCCGCGCTGCTTTACGTCGTCTGCTCCGTCCTGGTGTCGCTCGCCATGGTGGCGGTTGTGGTGGCGATCAAATGGATCACCATGGGGCGCTACGAGCCCATCACGCGGCCGATGTGGTCCTGGTGGGCGCTGCGGACCGAGGCCGTAGCGGTCATGTACGGCGGCCTCGCGGCGCGCGTCCTGCTCGAGGAGATTCGCGGTACCCCGTTCCTGCCGTGGCTGCTGCGGATCTTCGGCGCCAAGATCGGTCGCGGCGTCTTCATGGACATGACCGACATCACCGAATTCGATTGCGTGACGGTGGGGGATTTCGTCGCCATCAACGCCCAGGCGGCGCTGCAGACCCACCTCTACGAGGATCGCGTCATGAAGGTCGGGCGCGTCAAGGTTGGCGACGGGGTCACCATCGGGGCCGGCTCGACGGTACTCTACGACACCCATATCGGCGATTTTGCCCGGCTCGGCCCGCTGACGCTGGTGATGAAGGGCGAAGCGATCCCGCCGCATACGGAATGGGTCGGCGCCCCGGCGGAGCCGAAGGATGCGCTCGAGGTCCAGGCCAAGGCGGCCTGAGCCGGATAGTGGCGAGGCAACAGGCTTGCCCCAGGGGAACGGACGCGTCATTGCTCGCCTACGCGCCCCCTGATGTCGGTTTCCCATGTCCCACAACACGTTCGGCCATCTGTTCCGCGTCACGACCTTCGGCGAGAGCCACGGGCCGGCGCTCGGCTGCATCGTCGACGGCTGCCCGCCCGGCATCCCCCTGACCGAGGCCGACATCCAGCACGATCTCGACCGTCGCCGGCCCGGACAATCGCGCTTCACCACGCAACGCCGTGAGCTCGACCAGGTAAGGGTCCTCTCCGGCACCTTCGCCGACCCCGCCGATGCGGTGCCGCGGACCACCGGCACGCCGATCGGCCTGATGATCGAGAACACCGACCAGCGCTCCAAGGACTACGGGGACATCAAGGACAAGTACCGGCCCGGCCACGCCGATTTCACTTACGAGGCGAAATACGGCATCCGCGACTATCGCGGCGGCGGCCGGTCTTCGGCGCGCGAGACCGCGGCGCGCGTCGCGGCGGGCGCCGTGGCCCGCAAGGTGCTCTCCGGCGTGACCATCCGCGGCGCGCTCGTCCAGATCGGGCCGCACCGGATCGAGCGCGCCCGCTGGGACTGGGACGAGGTCGGGCGGAACCCGTTCTTCTGCCCGGATGCCGAAGCCGCCGCACGCTTCGAGACCTATCTCGACGGTATCCGCAAGGCCGGCTCGTCGGTGGGCGCCGTGCTCGAAGTGGTGGCCGAAGGGGTGCCTGCCGGGTGGGGCGCCCCGGTCTACGGCAAGCTCGATGCGGAGATCGCTTCGGCGCTCATGAGCATCAACGCGGTCAAGGGGGTCGAGATCGGCGACGGTTTCGCGTCGGCGGAACTGACCGGCGAGCAGAATGCCGACGAGATGCGCTCCGGCAACGAGGGCCGGCCGCGGTTCCTGTCGAACCATGCCGGCGGCATCCTCGGCGGCATCTCGACCGGCCAGCCGATCGTGGCGCGTTTCGCGGTCAAGCCGACCTCATCGATTCTCTCGCCACGTCGGACGGTCGATCGCGCGGGCACCGAAACCGACATCCTGACCAAGGGGCGGCACGACCCCTGCGTCGGCATCAGGGCGGTCCCGGTCGGTGAAGCCATGCTGGCTTGCGTGCTGGCCGACCAGTTCTTGCGCCATCGCGGCCAAGTCGGCTGATTTAGTGCCACCGAAATATCGGAAAATTCAGTTTTACTAAAGGTGCGGTCGACTCTAGGATCGCCTCATGAAACTGGCCGACTGGCTCATTCGCCACCGTGTCACCCGCTCCGCCTTCGCCCGGCGGATCGGTGTCTCGCCCGGCGCGATCACGCAGATCTGCAACCACCCGGGCGCCTGGGTGTCGCGGGAGACGGCCGAGCTGATCGTCAAGGCAACGGGCGGCAGTGTCACGCCCAATGATTTCCTGGGCCGGATGTGCCCGCCGAGCGGGTCGGAGAGGGAGCCAACCATGAATTCTCAGCAGTCCGTGCTCGAAGCGATCGAGGCGATGGCGCGGGGCGAGATCGTCGTGGTGACCGACGACGACGACCGCGAGAACGAGGGCGACCTCATCTGCGCGGCCTCGATGTGCTCCACCGAGAAGATGGCCTTCATCATCCGCAACGGCTGCGGTATCGTCTGCGCCCCGATGACCGCGGAGGAGACACGACGCCTGCATCTCTCGCCGATGGTGGCCGCCAATGACGCACCGCTCGGCACGGCCTTCACGGTCTCGGTCGACGTCCGCCACGGCATGACGACGGGCATCTCGGCGGAGCAACGCGCCAATACGGTGCGGGCGCTGGCCAACCGCAACATGGGGGCCATCGACTTCGTGCGGCCCGGCCACGTCTTTCCGCTGATCGCGCGCGAGGGCGGCGTACTCATGCGCTCGGGCCATACGGAGGCCGCGGTCGATCTCTGCCGCCTCGCCAAGCTGCCGCCCGTCGCGGTCATCTGCGAACTCGCCAACGACGACGGCACCGTCATGATGGGTGCGCAGATCACGGCCTTCGCCGGCAAGCACGGGCTGAAGTGCATCTCGGTCGCCGACCTCATCGAATACCGCCAGGCCCGCGAGAAGCTCGTCGACCGCGTGGCGACGTTCAAGGTCGCCAGCACGATCGGCGAGCTCGTCGCCCATGCCTATGCGACGCCTTTCGACGAGGTGCAGCATTTCGCCTTCGTACACGGCCGGCTCGGCGACGGCACCAACGTGCCGACACGGCTGCATCGCGCCGATATCGTCCATGACGTGCTCGGCGGCGGGGTGACCGTCAACAAGGCGCTGGCCCGGATCGCGGCCGAAGGGCGCGGCGCGCTGGTCTATCTGCGCGACGGAACCGCCGGGGTCCCGGTGTCCAGCGTGTCGCAAGGCGGAGAGGTCGGGACCGAGGCCGCCCGCATCAAGAACTGGCGCGAGATCGGCGTCGGGGCGCAGATTCTGCGTGACCTCGGCATCAGCTCGATCAAGCTGCTGTCGTCCTCGGAACGGACCTACGTGGGTCTTTCAGGATTCGGCATCGGTATCAGCTCGACCGAGAGCCTCGAAGGCTGACCTTCGCCCTTCACTGCGTCAGGCGGGCGGCTTGCAGGGCCTGGGCGAACATCGCCTGCATGGTGCTATTGATGTCCTGCGGGGAGTTGGCGGTGAAGAAGAATCCCGACGACGCGCACGTTTGCAGGATTCCGGGGATCCGCGGGATGATGGCATTGACCTTGCCGTCCTCGTTGCCGGCGAAGCCGGCGTTGGGATTCTGGATCGGCACGTAGGGGATGTAGAGAATCGAGATGGTGTAGCCCTTCGCTCTGAGGGACGTGCAGTAGTTCTGGAACGAGGATCCGGGCACCTGCGGCGTCGAGCCGTTGAAGGGCGAGTATGTCTGGCCGTTGTCGGCGCCGTCGGTGACCAGGAAGAGGAACGGCTGCGGAGACGTGCTGCTCGACCCGTCGCCGGCAGTGCCGGTATAGTTCGCCATGTCGGTGCCGATGGTTTCGAAATGGGTCCCCCCGCAGCCCCGGCCGCCGTTGTTGGTGTCGCTGGGCTTGCCGGTGCAATCGCCATTGTCGAGATAGCGCGCGAGGTTCCCGGCGACCTGGTTGGCGATCGCGAAATCGGGGGATAGGGCCGCGGCCTGGACGGTGTGGACGATGAACGGATAGATGCCGACCCGGTACTGGTTCTGCAGGGTCATGGTCTGCGTTGCGGTCTGCAGGAGGGCCTGCAGGGCATTGCCGACCGAATCGACGCGCAGTGGGATGTACGGGCTCCCGTCGGAATTGCGCGTCAGCGCGTAGCCCTTGTAGCCCGGATAGTGGCAGGCGAAGACGCAGCCGCTCGGGTAGCTCGATTTCTGGTCGGGGTTGATCGCGGCAAGCTGGTTCTGACCGCCGCTGGTGGTCGGAATCCCCATCGAGCCCGAGACATCCAGCACGATGTAGAAGTCGAGATATTTCCCCATCGTCAGGCTGGAGGCCGCGGTGCCGCCGATATTGAGATTGCCGACTCCGAACAGCTTGCCGAAGCTGGTTTCGGCCTTCCCGCTGTAGGTGACCTTGGAAGAGAACGTCTGGCCCGCTCGCGACAGCGTCACCACAGGCGTGGTCGGCACGCTCAGCGACGCGGCGGCGGCGTTGACCACGAAGACCTTCTTGGCCTGGGCGATGCCCGCCGCGACGGCATCGTTCGTCAGGTTCGGTTCGGTTTCGGATTGCGAATTGTCGTTGATGTACGACTTGGCCGTGGAGATGGCCGCGAGAGCGGCGCTGTCGGCGGCGCCGTCGAGACGTGACTTGTAGGAGAGGCCGCGATAGTAGTCGGCGCCCATGCCGATGAGGCCGATGAGCGGGAGCAGGGAGAGCGCGAAGATGATGGCGACATTGCCGCCCTCCGCCCGAATCCATGGAAGGAGAGGCCACCTCACCGCTGGCAGTCGGCGCGCCGCATTCCGTTCAAGGCCGCTGGAACCGATCATCGCCGAACCTCCGCATCGCTGTCGTTCGTGAGTTCCGGCGTGCCCTTCGGAGCACAGCCGCGGCATGGACCAGCCCGCCTCAGACGAAGGCGGGGCATGGTGCGGCAATTCCATTGTCACCGGTAATGGTCTGGTATTTGACCAAGGACACGTAGCGTGGCGCCATGTAATACGAGCGCTTGATCGGAATCGTCTGCATGAAGAATGGAGCGATGGTCGGGCGGAAATTGTAGGCGACATCGACGATGGTGATCGAGCCGGGCCCAAAGGCATCTTTCGGCATGGTCAGTGGGGAAGGCTGTGCGGTATCGCTGGCCGCCAGCAAGGGAACGATGCAAGAGCGCGGTGACGATCCTCCGGCCCAAACCATCTGCGGGATGTAGACGCACGTGGCTCCGCAGTTCGGTGTCGAGGCCGTGAACTTTACGCTCGCCATGCTGATGCTGATGTCGCTCGACCAGGCCATGTTCTGTTGCTTGGCGTCGGCGAGGATCTGGGGAAAGATGACCATAGCCACGTCATGGTAGAACTGAAGATCGACATAAGTGACCGAGCCGGTCTGGTTTTGCGAGATCATCTGGCTGATGGTGGTGGCCACATCATCTATCTTCTCGGTGGTCACGACGAAGCGGATCGTATCGACCCCCATGATAAACAGAAGGATCACGAGCGGAGCGCCTATGGCGAACTCTATGGCCGATACGCCCTTGCAATGCCGGAGGAAATGCCGGAGCGTCCGCCTGAATGGCCGAAGCATGTCTCAACAAGTCCCTTGCGCGGCGGCTTGAAAGGGTTCGTTCTTGAATGCCGCATAGGCGCCGACGAAATGAACGGCACCTCCGTTCCACGACGCCGAGCTCAGCGCCGTCCAGGCCGGGCTCACTGTCGGCATGGCATAGAACACCTGAATGTAGACGTAAGAGCCTGTCGTGCCGATGCAGTAGCTGGTTTTGTTGTTGTCCATCGCCGGCACGATTATGCCGCTTTGATCAGAATTCACGAAACTGTAGAAGCCGTTCGGACTCGTTCCTTCCGGGACGGTCTGAATATTTGTTATCACGTTTGAGCATGGCATCATCGACGGCAGCAATGGACAGAGTACCTGTGAACGGAATTGGGCTGCAGTCAGACTCTGGCCGCTGACACCGCCAGTGAGGATCTGGCGGGCGGCCTTGGCCGTTGCTCGGTCGAGCGAGGCGGAGACGAAGAAGTAAAGTCCGGCCTGCATCGCCTCGACGACGAGCAAGATCGCGACGCCGCCCACGAGCGCGAACTCCACCGCGGCGCTGCCCGTCGTCGCGGTCAAGAACCTGCGCCAACCGATCTTGCGTCCGCGGCGCCGGTGGCGAGGCTTGTTCAGTCGCTGCGTCGACAACGTTGCTCTCACGCACTGCCCTACAGGAGGTCGCCAGAATTCCCGGCGCTGAAGAGTAGGCGGTAGAAGTCATAAGATAGTTTTAAGACCCGACCGCCCTACCGTAGCGTAAGGGAGGGCCCGTGAGGTCGGCCTGCCGGTCAGGACGTAGTCCAGCGATCCACGATGCTAAGCGCGTTGCGCTTCTGCAGGCTCGACACCCGGACGAGAGAGGCCGAAAATTTGCCCTAGTCCACAATGAGTTTGGATCGATTCGATCCAAACTCATGAACGTGATCGATTCCAGTAGCTTAGAGCATGATCGGCTGTCGCCGATCTGCTCCAGATTAGAAGAGCGAGCACGTTCATCGGTTTAGGATCGCGAAGCGATTCGACCTAAGCCGATCGTGCTCTCGGGCGGCGGACACAATGTCAACTCCGGCATACGTCGGCTCGGGCGATTGGCCTCAACGCGCGCCCGGGAGCTCGGCGAGCGTTGCCACATGGGCCGCCGCCGAGCCGGCGAGGCCATCGAGATCGTAGCCGCCTTCGAGCACCGAGACGATGCGGCCCTTGGCGCAAGTCTCGGCGATCGCCATCAGCTTCGCCGTCGCCCAGGCAAAATCCGTCTCGGTCAGGCGAAGCTGGCCGAGCGGATCGCGATGATGGGCGTCGAAACCGGCTGAGACGACGAGCAGATCCGGCGCGAAATCCTGCAACCTCGGCAGGATCGCCGTGTCGAAGGCTGCGCGGAAGGCCTCGGATCCGTCGCCCGGCCGCAACGGGACGTTGACGATGGTGTCATGCTCGCCCCGCTCGCTCGCCGCGCCGGTGCCCGGAAACAACGGCATCTGATGTGTCGAGGCATAGAGCACCGATTTGTCGTCCCAGAAGATGTCCTGCGTGCCGTTGCCGTGATGGACGTCGAAATCGACGATTGCGACCCGCTCGACGCCATGCGCACGCTGCGCGTGGCGCGCCGCGATGGCCACGTTGTTGAAGAAGCAAAAGCCCATCGCGCCTTGCCGCTCGGCGTGGTGGCCCGGGGGCCGCGTGGCGACGAAGGCATTCGCGGCACGACCCGCGACGACCTCGTCGACCGCCAGGATTGCGCCGCCCGCACCACGGACGATCGCCGCCTGCGTGCCGTCGTTCATCGCCGTGTCGGGGTCGATCTGGACCAGGTCGCCTTCGCCGATCTCGATGTCGAGCAGGCTGTCGACATATCGGGCCGTATGGGCGAGCCGAAGCTGCTCGCGCGTCGCCTCCGGCGCCTCGAGCCATCGGAGCTTGGCGAAAGCGGGGCCGCGCAGGACGCGATCGACGGCTCTCCAGCGGTCGGGACGCTCGGGATGTCCCGCACCCATGTCGTGGTTCAGCCCTGCCCGATGGGCGATCACGACTGTCGGCATGATAGCATCCTTCATGAAGAGCAGAGCCCCGGGCTGGTGATGTATCCGAGTGACGCCTGCGGCAATTTTGTTACAACCGATCGTTCAGAGCCGAGCCCTATGTTAGGCTGACATCGAAATCTGGGATTCATCCGAGGACATTCAATGCGGTACGGCTTGGCGGCGGGAATCTGCATCATCGGCGCTATGATGCTTGGCGGCTGCGAATACAAGTCCACGCCGGATCCGACCCTATCGGCGCAGGATGCCGACTACATGTCGAAAGTGCCGCAGGCCGACATGGGGCGGACCTTCGAACGCTACCAGGTCGAGGATCCCACCGGTCAGCCGCCCGGGACCGTCGTGGTCGATACGAAGGAGAAGCTGCTCTACTTCGTGCTGCCGAACAAGCATGCGATGCGATACGGCGTGGCGACCGGGCGGGAGGCCTACGGCTGGACCGGAACCGCCACGATCAAGCGCATGGCCGAATGGCCGCGCTGGATGCCGCCGAAGGACATGGTGGAGCGATGGCCGCATCTCAAGCCGGTGGTCGCCATGGGTGGTCTGCCGGGCGGTCCGGAAAATCCCCTCGGCGCACGCGCTCTCTACCTCTACGATGCCAAGGGACACGATACGCTCTACCGGATCCACGGCACCAACGAGCCGACCGAGATCGGCCACGACGCCTCGTCCGGCTGCATCCGCATGCGCGATATCGACGTGATCGACCTCTACACCCGCGTCAAGGTCGGCACCAAGGTCGTCGTGATGTGAGCGTCAGGCCGTCGGGACCGGACGGCCCAGGGATACGTCGAGGATCTCCGGCGGGCGTCCGAGCCGAACCGGCACGCCTGACTCGCCGAGGCCCCCCGAGACGATGAGGTTGCGGCTCTCCTCGACGATATGGCCATAGTTATAGCGGCGCGAGGGCGACCAAGGTGCGCCGATGATCGGCAGGTCGACCTGCCCGCCATGAGTATGGCCACAGAGCGTGAGGGCGACCCGCGCCGGCGTCCGACGGAACACGTAAGGCTCGTGCGCCATCAGGACGACGGGGGCATCGTCGGTGACCTGGCGCAAGGTTCCCGCGAGATCGTCGGCGCCGCGCGTATGGTGCCGGGAGACCAGATGGGCCATCTGGTCGGCCAGGCCGGCGATCCAGAACCGCTGCCCACTCTTGGCGAGCGCGACAGCACGATTCTCGAGCACCGTAACGCCGATGCTCCGGAGGCCGCGCCGGACCTCCTCGGGGCCGCCCGGCATGCCGGGCACCGGGCCGTGCCACCAATCGTGATTGCCGAGAATTGCGAAGGTTCCGAGCGGGGCTCGCAGGATCGACAGGGCGTCGGCCCAGGCTGCCGGCATCACCGGGCCGGTGACGATCCTATGGCCAGCGTTGAAGTCGCCGAGCAGCAGGATCAGGTCTGGATCGAGCGCATTGGTCATCTCGGCGATGCCGCGGATGCGCTCGGCCGTCATCCAGGGCTCGCAGGCGTGGATGTCGGCCACCACTGCGAGCCGCAGCGACAGTTCCTCCGGCCAGCCGGCGGGAGCGATCGCATAGCGGGTGACCCGCGGTACCATCATCGGTTCGCCCGCCACCGCATAGCCACCGGTGGCCAGCGTCAGCGCGCCCGAGCCGATCAGCACCTGTCGCCGGGTGATCAAGGGCATGGGGGCTCCGCGCGACGGCATCCGGGCCTGGGGGTCGCGAAACCCCGGTAATCCGCGTCAGGCCGCGAGCGTGCCGCGTCCGCGGGGCGCGGGCCTCGTGCCCTCGGCAGCCGGCTTGGTCGCAGCCGGTTCGGGCTGTGTGGTGAAGCGCAATGCGGCGGCAACGGCGGAGATTCCGATTTCCCGGTAGAGCCTCGCCTGGAGGTCGCGGGCCTGCGCCGCCGAACGGACGGACTCGTCAGAGTGATCAGGATTACGCATGAAGAACTACCTTCCGGTTTGCAACGGTCGAGGCGATTTTGCAGTCGTCGTAAATGATGCCTCAACCCTGCCCCCCGGATTTTAATAAAAGCATAATCGGGTCCGTCTTGGACTGTTCCGTGTCAGCACAATGATTGTTGCATCGCGGTATCGCCAATAAATTCGAGAAGAGCGATGTCAGGGATGATCCCAATGGCAATAATGTGACCCATGGTGGCGGTTTTCGAGATCGAGATGGAGATTGTCTTCATGGTAACCGTCCGATCCAGGGCCAAGCACGGTCATGAAGCGGGAGCAGGCCGAGACCTTTACTTGAGCCCAGAAGTCGTGTGCGTCGGCCTGTCGAAGCCCGACGGTCGATCCGGCGAAGCGCAGGGCGACGACGTCGATGGCGTCGCCCCGCCCATGCTCGGAGAGCTGGGCGCCCGGCACATGGTTGCGGCTGCGGCAGTCGTAGGCCGCGGCGTCGTCGACGCCCAGCAGCTCGCCGCGGTTCGTGCCGAGGGGCGCGATATCCTCGCGGATCCACGCGGCGAACGCTTCGGCGAGATCGCAGCGCATCAACGCGGGCGGCCGAATCTCAACCGCCCGACCGTCCTCGAGCAGCACGGCGCCCAAACTCACCGGAAAGGCGATGCCGCAGCCGTTCGGACCGCTGATCGCCGGCACACGTGTCGCGCGAACCCTGCCGGTCGCCAGGATGCGGGTGCAGGCGGCATCCATTGCATCCGGCATGGCGGTGCCGTTCGGTACCGGTGTGAACGGCGGCATTGGCGGGAGGCTAGCCGTCATCGGAGGTGGCACTGCGGGGGCGGCGAGCGGTGCAGGGCCGAACTCGGCAGGCCGCGGCGGAGGCATTGGAATCGCGATCGTCGCCGGTGCTGCGAGCGCGTCGGACGACGGCGAAGCCCCGTTCGTCGGGAGAGGTGGCGTGGGCGGCGGCGCCGGGCTGGCGGAGGACGTCCAGCCGAGTTCGGCAGGCCGCTGCGGGGGCATCGGAATCTCGTTCGCCATCGGTGATGCGAGCGCGTCGGACGGCGGCGAAGCCCCGTTGGTCGGGAGAGGTGCCGTCGGCGACGGCGCGGGCACGGTCGGCGTCGCACGACCGAGTTCGGCGGGCCGTTGCGGGGGCAGGGGGATCCCCGTCGTCGGCGGAGCCGGCGCGTCGAATGGCGGCCGAGGGGAAGGCAGCGGCGGCATAGGCGCTGCCGCGGATGGAGCGCTTGCGAGCAAGGCGGCCATCAGGGCAGGGGTGAGGCGGGGCGTGACGATGAGGCGACGTCTCCCGATTGGACGGCGCCCATCCTGAGCCGTCATGCCCAGGCCGCCGATTCGTTTCCCGGCATAGACTATCCCGCCAAGCGGCAATTCCGAGGTGAATCGCCCGATAGCGGGCGATCAGCGCAGATTGCGCGACGGATTTTCGCAAGTCGTGCTAATCTTCCGCCATGTCCGACGCTTCCGATAGTCCCGTTCCGGTCCAACGTCGCGAGATGCAGCGCGGTGACGAGGTCTCGCATGAGGCTGGTGGGCTCGAACGGTCCGTCCGGTAAGAGTTGACGGTCCAGTGAGTCTCGCCGGCATCCTCTTCGACAAGGACGGAACGCTCGTCGACTTCGATGCGACCTGGGGCGGCGCGACCCATGCCGTGATGCAGGCGATGACGACCGGGCGGCCCGAGACCTATGCTCGCCTGGCCGAGGCGATGCACTATCTGCCGGCCGAGCGCCGCTTCCTGCCCACCTCGCCGATGATCGCCGGCTCGACGGCGGATTACGTCGGAACATGGGCCGCCATCCTCGACCGGGTCTCCGACGTCGCGCTGTTCGACGAGATCGACCGCCGTTTCGGTATCGAGGGGCTGGCCAACCTGCTGCCGCTCGGCGATCCGGCGGTGGTTTTCGCCGCCTTGCGGACGCGGGGCCTGTGCCTCGGCATCGCCACCAATGACGCGGAGGCGAGCGCCCGCAGCCAATGCGACAGGCTCGGCCTGACGCCGCACCTGAGCTTCACCGCGGGCTACGATTCCGGCTACGGCGTGAAGCCCGAGCCCGGCATGGTGCTGGCGTTTGCACGTCTCGTCGGCGTTTCGCCGCGGCGCATCGCGCTCGTCGGCGATTCCATCCATGATCTCGATGCTGCCCGCGCCGCCGGCGCGGTGGCCGTGGCGGTCCTGACCGGCCCGGCGGCACGGGCCGCGCTCGAACCCCATGCCGATCACGTGATCGACGGCGTGGCCGACCTCATCGGGCTCCTGCCCGCGCTCGACGCCGCATGCTGAGGCGGGTGCTGCCGCCAGAACCGATCGCGGTCTCGGCGGATTGGAGCCGGCGGACGGCGACCTTCTCGCTGCTGCTTGGCGTCATCGCAATCCTGGTCGGGCGCAGCGGCGTCGTCGGGGGGATCGGCGGCGTTGCGGTCCTCGGCGCCGCGCTGCTGGCGGCGGTGCTCGCCATCGGCCTTACGGCGCGTGCCGCCGTCGTGATCTGGCAGACGGGGCAGCGCGGCGTCGGGCGAGCGCTCGGAGGGTGCGCGCTGGCGCTTCTGGTCCTGGCCTATCCGGCCTACCTCGGGATCAAGGCCGCGCAACTGCCTGCGATCGCAGACATTTCGACCGATCTGGCGTCGCCGCCGGCCTTCGCGGTCTCTCCGGCGGCCCGGGTTGCGCGCGGGGGAACGACACACGGCGAGCCGTCGGCCGCCACCCGCGAGGCGCAGCGGAAAGCCTATCCGGCCGTGCAGCCTGCCATGCTCGATCTCGACGCCAGCGAGACCTACGATCTCGTCCTGAAGCTCGTCGCGGGACGCCGCTGGCGTGTCGTCGAGGCCGTGCCGCCGCGAGGGAGGCTCGGCACCGGCCACGTCGATGCGGTCGCGCGGTCGCGCGTGATGGGCTTTCCCGAGGATGTCACGATTCGTATCCGCCCGGAGGCCGGGCAGACCCGGGTCGATATGCGGTCGGCGTCGCGGATCGAGCGCAACGATGTCGGCGCCAATGCGGCCCGCGTCGCAAGCTTCGTCGACGACCTCGAGAATGCCGAGTGACGCCGGCTTGAGGGCGAGACGCCGACGCAAGCGGCTGTCGAGACTATCCGCCGGACTGGAACGCCGCTGCGATGCGGGCACGGCTGTTGAAAGCGAGGCCCCATGCGACGAGAGCCAGGGCGGCGGCCGTCAGTACGGGCAACCGCAGTCCGAGGGGCTCGGCGGCTATGCCGATGAGCAGCGTGCCGATGCCGCCGGCGACACGCTGCAACAGGAACTGGAGGCTCATCACCCGGCCGCGCCGATCGTCGCTGACGGCCATCTGCAGGACCGAGACGGTGCCGGTGCGGCGGACCTCGCCCGCCATGCCATAGGCGACCATGGCCAGGATGGCCGGCACGATGCTCCTGCAGCACGTCAGGCAGGAGACGGCGATGACGAAGGCCAGGAAGGCCCAGATCACGCGTTGCGGTGTCGCCCGCCCGGCCCCGCCATGGGCCAGCCAGAGGGCCGACAGGGTTGCGCCGAAGCCGGCGGCCGCCAGCAGGCTCGCGATCCCTTCCACGCCCATGCCCAGCATCCTGTCCGCATAGGCCGGCAGCATCTGAATGGTCGAGGCCGACATGGCATCCCCCATGAGCATCAGGACGAGCAGCGCGGAAATTCCGCGATGGCGGACGATATAGCGTCCGCCATCGACAGCATCGCCGATGACGGAGCGGCCGCTGGATGCCGGCTTTTGAAAGGTCGCCGGCGTTCGCAGGCAGGCGAGGGTGCCAAGATAGAAAGCGTAGCCGGCGACGTTGGTCGCAAAGGCCGCCGCCACGCCATGACGCGCGATGATCCAGCCGGCCAGGGCCGGGCCGGCGAAGATCGCCAACTGCGTGTAGGCGGCGTTCACGGCGATGGCGGACGGCAGCGTTCGGCGGTCCACGAAGCGGGGCAGCATACCATAGAGGCCGGGGACGCTGAAGCTGTGGATCAGCCCGTGCAGGAACGACAGGACGGCCAGCGACGGCAGGCCGAGATGACCCGTGTAGGCGAGGATTGCGAGCGCCAGCGCCTGAAACAGCGCCAGGACATGGGTCACGGCCACGATCCGCAAGCGATCGAAGCGGTCGGCCAGCACGCCCCCGAGGGGAAGGAAAATGACGTTGGGCGCGATGTCCAGCGCCGCCACGGCGGCGAGCCAGACCGTGGAATGGGACAACTCCCACGTGCTCCAGGATACAGCCACCATCTGGACGAAGAAGCTGAGCCACGAGACGACCGAACCGGCCGAGTAGATCCGGAAATTGCGGTCCGAGAAGGCGTCGCCGATGCCGCCAAATTTGAATGTCATATCAGGGACATCCGTTCAGGCTGCCCTGTAGTGCGCCCTCAGCGTCGTCGGCCCGTCGACGACGACCTTGCCGACCTCGACGAGGTCGACGAGATGGGCCAGGACGGACTGGCTTGCGCCACCTCTGAGCGCCGGCGCGAGGTCGCGATAGATGCGGCCGACGATGGTGGCGATGGTGGCGTCGCCGGCGGCGATGCAGCGTAGGATCGCAGCCTCGCGCCATTGTCGGTGGACGAGGAGCGCGTTGACGAAGGTGCGCGGTTGGCGCACCGGGCCGCCGTGGCCCGGCCAATAGATGGCGTCGTTGCGCCCGATGAGCTTGCGCAGCGAGGCCATGTAGGCGCGCATAGAGCCGTCGGGCGGCACGACGACCGTGGTCGACCAGGCCATGACGTGGTCGCCTGAAAACAGCGCCTCCTCCGCCGGGAAGCCGAAGGCGAGGTGATCGGACGTATGGCCCGGCGTCGCGACCGCGACGAGCCGGTAGCCCGGGCTATCGACGACGTCGCCGTCGGCGAGGATGCGGTCGGGTGCGTAGGCGAGGTCGAAGCCGGCATCGAGGTGCGAATGGGCCGCGTCGCCAGCGGCAGTCCGGCGCGGCCGGCAGCCGACGATCTCGGCCCCCGTCGCCTCCCGCAGCGCCGCCGCGCCCGGCGCGTGGTCGCGGTGCGTATGGCTCACCAGGATGTGTCTGACCGTTTCGCCCGCGACGGCATCGAGCAGCGCATTGAGGTGGCCCGAATCGTTCGGCCCGGGGTCGATCACCGCGACATCGCCGCGGCCGACGATATAAGAGCAGGTCCCAGTGAAGGTGAAGGGGCCGCCATTGTTGGCGATGAGACGGCGTATCCCCGGCGAGACGCGCTGCAGCTCCTCGGCCCGGGCCGAGATCGAGCGATCGAAGGGGATGTCGTCGGCAGCCAAGGGCGGTTCTGTCTTTCACAAGGGTGGTGTCGTGATTCAAGCTTCGCTTGCTCGCGTCGGGGACGCGCCTTATGACACGGTAAGGTGAGGTGAATGCTGGCCGAGCGCAAGCGTGGCGCAGCGAGGAGAGCCCGATGACCGATATCCGCTTCCCGGTTCGTCCGACCCTGGCCGGAGCGGTCTGGCCCGAGAAGCAGTCGGTCAATGCGCGCGCTATGCGGGCCGTCCTGCTGGCGCTCGTCGGCACCGGTATCCTGACCCTGTCGGCCAAGATCGCGGTGCCCTTCGTCCCGGTGCCGATGACGCTTCAGAGCCTGGCGGTGCTGCTGATCGGTGCCGTCTTCGGGGCGCGCCTCGGGGCCGCGACGGTGGCGCTCTATCTTATCGAAGGGGCGATCGGCCTGCCGGTCTTCACCGGCACGCCCGCCCATGGCATCGGGCTCGCCTATATGGCGGGGTCGACGGGCGGCTTTCTGGCAGGCTTCATGGTCGCCGCGGCGCTCGTCGGCTGGTTCGCGGAGCGGGGGGCCGACCATTCCTTCGGCCGGCTGCTCGGCGCCATGGTCCTGGGCGAGATGGTGATCTTCGGGCTCGGCTACGTCTGGCTGGCGCATCTGATTGGCTCGGATGCGGCACTGAACTACGGGGTCCTGCCCTTCATTCCCGGCGACATCGTCAAGACGGCGCTTGCGGCACTGCTGGTGCCGGCCCTGTGGAGCGCGCTCGCCAAGGCGCGCTGAGAGACGGAACTGCAGCAGTCATACTCGCGCGTCGGATCAGGCTCGAATTCGCAGCCCGCCGTCTGAGCCGCAGGCTCGGTCGCAGCTGAGCGTCCATTCCGTCCATGCGCGAGCGTCTCGCCGCCGCATTACCGACCTTGTGATCGATGTCGGCCGCGGCATGCCGATCCACTGAGCGACTGCGATAGCGATCCCGCACGGCCGAGATTGCATAGATCTCGCCTGCCGTGCCAAGACTTGCTCCGGCTCGAAGGCGCTGGCTCGAGGCCGGCGCGTTTTCCCGTGCGGAGCGGCCTCAGGGGAGGAAAACGATCATGAAGACCGACAAGATGACAGCGCAGATCACCGGCAAGGACGGGTTCATCGCCGCGCTCGACCAGAGCGGCGGATCGACGCCCGGCGCGCTGCGCCTCTACGGCATTCCGGACAGCGCCTATAACGGCGAGGCGGAGATGTTCAGGCTGGTGCATGAGATGCGCGTGCGCATCATCACGGCGCCGGCCTTCACCGGAGCGAAGGTCATCGCGGCGATCCTGTTCGAAGCCACGATGGACGGCGAGGCTCAGGGCAAGCCCGTCCCGTCCTTTCTGTGGGAAGACCGGGGTGTCGTCCCCTTCCTGAAGATCGACAAGGGGCTCGAGGCCGAGAAGGACGGCGTCAGCGTGATGAAGCCGATGCCGACGCTCGGCGTGCTGCTCGCGCGGGCGGTGAAGCTCGGTATCTTCGGCACCAAGATGCGCTCCGTCATCAACCTTCCATCGAAGACGGGGATCGCCGCCGTGGCGAGCCAGCAGTTCGAGGTGGCCAAGCAGATCGCCGGCCACGGCCTCATGCCGATCATCGAACCGGAGGTCTCGATCAAGAGCCCGAACAAGAGCGGTGCGGAAACCATCCTACGCGACGAACTCCGCAAGGGGCTCGATGCGTTGCCGGACGATCGCAAGGTCATGCTCAAGCTGACCATTCCCGACACGCCGGACTTCTATGCCGAGTTGATCGAGCATCCGCGCGTCGCCAGGGTCGTCGCGTTGTCGGGCGGCTATACCCGTGACGATGCGTGCCGCCGCCTCGCCGCCAACCACGGCATGATCGCGAGCTTCTCGCGGGCGCTCGCCGAGGACCTCAAGCATTCGATGAGCGAGGCCGAATTCGACGCGGCGCTGGCGAGCTCCATCGACGAGATCTACCGGGCCTCGACCGTAAAGGTGTAATATTTTCCGGCTGATCCGCGCGACGACGTCATTCCGGGGCGAGCAAAGCGAGAACCCGGAACCCATGAACAACCATGGTACCGATTGGGGAGCGGCGCCGTCCGCGCCTCGCCTCCCCGCATCGTGGTCCTGGGTTCCGGGTTCTCGCCTGCGGCGAGCCCCGGAATGACCGAGACAGAACCGATCATCTGAGAAGGGGACCTGTCAGCCGGTCGGCTTGGCGACGGGCATCAGCTTGCCCCGATCGCGGATGCGTGGCTGCAGCAGCAGGGCCACGAGGCCCGTCCAGCCCGTCTGATGCATGGCGCCGAGGCCGGCCCCCGTGTCGCCATGGAAATATTCGTGGAACGGGATGTGGTTGCGGAAGGCCGGATCGTCCTGGAACAGCGCCCGGTCGCCGAACACCGGACGGCGGCCGTCGCCGCCGCGCAGGAAGAGGCGGGTCAGCCGCCGGGTCAGTTCGGCAGCGATGTCGGGCAGCGTATGGAAGTGGCCCGACCCGGTCGGACATTCGATGGTGAAGTCCGGCGGGTAGAACTTTTCGAACTCGTAGAGCGCCTCGATCATAAGGAAGTTGATCGGCATCCAGACCGGACCGCGCCAGTTGGAATTGCCGCCGAACAGGCCGGTCGTCGATTCGCCGGGCTCGTAGTCGACCGAGAACCGCTGACCGTCGAAGTCGTAGACGAAAGGCGCGCTCGCGTGGATCTTGGACACGGAGCGGATGCCGTGGTCGGAGAGAAACTCCGTCTCGTCGAGCATGCGCCTGAGCAGGGCGGTCATCCGCTGGCGCCGCAGCAACGACAACAGAAGCCGGTCGTGCTTGCCGGGTTCCCCCCAGCGCGACACGAGCGCCGCGAGATCCGCCCTATGCGTCAGCATCCAGCGCATGCGCCCGGCGAAGCCCGGGAAGATGGCCATGGTATCGCTCTCCAGCACCTCCACGGCGCAGAGCGGGATGAGGCCGACGAGCGAGCGTACTCGGAGCGGCACGTGAGACCCGTCCGGCAGGTTGAGCATGTCGTAGTAGAACTGATCCTTGTCGTCCCAAAGCCCGCTCTGCCCGTCGCCGTCGGCGTCGTCCATTTCGGTCATGGCGGCGGCGATATAGAGGAAATGCTCGAAGAACTTCGTCGCGATATCCTCGTAGACGTGATCCTCGCGGGCCAGATGGAGGGCGATGCGCATCAGGTTGAGCGTGTACATCGCCATCCAGGCGGTGCCGTCCGCCTGGCTGATGAAGCCGCCCGTCGGCAGGGGCTTCGAGCGATCGAAGACCCCGATATTGTCGAGGCCGAGAAAGCCGCCCTGGAAGATGTTGCGCCCGTTGACGTCCTTGCGGTTCACCCACCAGGTGAAGTTCAGCATCAGCTTGTGGAACACCCGCTCCAGGAAGTCGCGGTCGCCGCGCCCGGTAAGCGCGCGATCCATCTCGTAGACGCGCCAGGCGGCCCAGGCATGGACGGGCGGGTTCACGTCGCCGAAGGCCCATTCGTAGGCGGGCAGCTGTCCGTTGGGGTTCATGTACCATTCGCGGGTCAGCAGGATGAGCTGCCCCTTGGCGAAGGCCGGATCGATCAGCGCGAAGGTCACGCAGTGGAAGGCGAGGTCCCAGGCGGCGTACCAGGGATATTCCCATTTGTCCGGCATGGACACGATGTCAGCATTGTCGAGATGACGCCAGTCGCTGTCGCGCCCGTGGCGCCGCTCGGGCGGGGGCGGTGGCTGGGTCGGATCGCCGGCGAGCCAGCGGCGGACGTCGAAGCGGTAGAACTGCTTCGACCACAGCATTCCGGCGAGTGCCTGGCGCTGCACGGCGCGCGCGTCGGGGTCGGCGATCTCGGCCTGGAGCACCCCATAAAAGGCATCAGCCTCGGCGATCCGCGCGGCGAAGACCGCCTCAAACGCATCCGTATCGAGCACATCGGCGGTGGCGGGCGCGAAGCGGAACCGCAGGATCGACGTTCCTCCGGCGGGAAGTCGAACCACGTTCCGCGCGGCGCATTTGGTGCCCTCGCCCACGGGGTTCACGGCTGAGCCGTCGCCTGCCACGACGTAATCGTTGATGCCGTCCTTGGCGAAGCCGGACATAGGCGTCCCGAACAGGCGACGCGTATTGGTTTCGTTTTCGCAGAACAGCAACTCGGCCGGCTGCAGCGTGGTGAAGCGCCGGACGACGTCGGCGCGGGTCGCCTCGACCGCGTCATCGGCGACGCGATGCAGGCGCGGTCTCGGCTTGTCCGTGTCCCATGCCCAGGTGTTGCGCGCCCAAAGCTGGGGAAGCACGTGCAGTTCGGCCGGGTCCGGCCCGCGATTCACCACCGTGACCCGCATCAGGATGTCGTCCGGCGTGGCCTTCGCGTACTCCACGCTCACGTCGAAGTAACGACCCGCGTCGAAGAGGCCGGTGTCGGCGATCTCGTATTCCGGCATGGCCCGGCCCTTGCGACGGGCGTTCTCGGCCACGAGGTCGTCGTAGGGATAGGGCGCCTGCGGATATTTATAGAGCATCCGCATGTAGGAATGGGTCGGCGTACCGTCGAGGTACCACCACAGTTCCTTGACGTCCTCGCCATGGTTGCCTTGCGCGTTGGTGAGGCCGAACATGCGCTCCTTCAGGATCGGGTCCCGGCCGTTCCAGAGCGCCAGCGCCAGGCACCAGAGCTGCTGGTCGTCGCTGAAGCCGGCAATGCCGTCCTCGCCCCATCGGTAGGCGCGCGAGCGGGCGTGGTCGTGCGGCAGATAGGCCCAGGCGTCGCCGTCCGCGCTGTAATCCTCGCGGACCGTGCCCCACTGCCGCTCGCTGAGGTAGGGGCCCCAGTGCTGCCAGCCGGCATCGGTCGCCTGGAGGCGGCGGCCCTCGACCGTGTCGAGCAGGTGGCCATCGTCGCGGTGCGGCGCATCGTTTGGCAAGGAAGGCTCCATCGGCAGGTCGGCGTCGATCGATCAGCCGGCGAAGCGCGGCTCGGGCAGGCCTCGAATCCCCAGATCGTGGATGGCGAAGAGGCTGCCGCGCAACACGCCGTCGCCCGGAAAGCGCGGCAGCGGCGACTTGGCCATCGATGTGACGTAGAGCACGTCGAGGTTCGGACCACCGAACATGACGCTCGTCACCTTCTTGACAGGCATGTCGATCACCCGGTCGACCGCGCCGTCCGGCGCATAGCGGACGAGCCGGCCGTCGTAGACGAGCGCGTTCCACAGATATCCGTCCGCGTCGACGGTCGAGCCATCGGCGGCGCCGCCGCGCGACGTGTCGACCTTGGCGAAGGTGCGCCGGTTCGAGGCGGTGCCGGTATCGAGATCGTAGTCGTAGGCCCAGATCTCGCCGGACCATGTATCGTTGAAATAGAAGGTGCGGCCGTCCGGGCTCCAGCACGGCCCGTTGGAGCAGATGATGCCGGTGTCGAGCGTGTTCACCGCAAGGGTGTGCGACAGGCTGTAGAGCGCGCCGTTGGCGCCCGTTTCCATCGTATCCATGGAGCCGGCCACGAAGCGGCCGCGCAGATCGACCTTGCCGTCGTTGAGGCGGTTGTCCGGGCGGTTGGGCTCGGGATCGTGGATGAGGTCGACCTCGCCGGTCTTGAAATCGAGCCGGTGGAAGCCGCGCTGCAGCGACACGACCGCGCCCGACCCGTCCTTGAGGAGGGCCATCGAGCCGATCTTCTGCGGCACGTCCCAGGCCCGCAGCTCGCGGCCGTCGGCGGTCGCCCGGAACACCCGTCCGTCGAAGCTGTCGATCCAGTAGAGCCGCTGCTGGTCGACGTCCCATAGCGGCCCCTCCCCCAGCGTGGTCTTCACGTCGAGCAGGATATCGATGCGCATCGTTCCGACCTCCCCCGGCTCAGAAATTCACCTCATGGCCGCCCTTGAGCGACAGGATCTCGCGCGCTTCGTCCGGCGTCGCGACCGAGAGCCCGAGCCCCTCGACGATCTGGCGGACGCGCCTGACCTGCGCGGCATTGCTCTCGGCAAGCTTGCCCGGCCCGTCCCAGAGCGAATCCTCGAGCCCGACCCTGACGTTGCCGCCCATGGCGGCGGCGATGGCGGCAATGTTCATCTGGTTGCGCCCGGCGCCCAGCACCGACCAGCGATATTGATCGCCGAAGAGCCGGTCGGCCGTGCGCTTCATATGCATGACATCCTCGGGATGGGCTCCGATGCCGCCCTGCAGACCGAAGACCGTCTGCACGAACAGCGGCGCCTTCACCAACCCTCGGTCGAAGAAATACTTCAGATTATAGAGATGCGCCGTGTCGTAGCATTCGAACTCGAAGCGCGTGCCGTTGCCGGCGCAGG
This sequence comes from Lichenihabitans sp., assembly GCA_965277635.1. Taxonomy (GTDB): domain Bacteria; phylum Pseudomonadota; class Alphaproteobacteria; order Rhizobiales; family Beijerinckiaceae; genus Lichenihabitans. The sequence continues at coordinate 4,771,563 of CBDIDE010000002.1, read as the reverse complement.
TCTCGAGAATGTATTCGATCTGCCCGAAGGTATTGCGGAAGATGATGTCCTTGTTGGCCAGGTAGGTGCGCTCCCAGTCGTGCTTCAGGTCCTTGAAGCGGTTGAGCATGCCGAACAGGCCGAAGTTCATCGAGCCGAGGTTGAGCGAGGCGACCTCCGGCTTGAAGGTGGCGGCGGGCCGCACCCGCTCCTCGATGGTCATGGTGGGCGCCCCGCCGGTGGTAATGTTGACCACGCAATTCGAGCGCTGCTTGATCACCGGCAAAAACCGGGCGAAGGCCTCCGGCGTCTGGTCGGGCTGGCCGGTCTCGGGATTGCGGGCATGCAGGTGCACGATGGCGGCGCCGGCCTCCGCCGCGCCGATGGCCGCGTCGGCGATCTGCTGCGGGGTGACGGGGAGATGCGGCGACATCGACGGCGTGTGGATCGCGCCCGTGACCGCGCAGCTGATGATGACTTTGTTCGCGGCCATGACAGCCCTCCTTACAGTTTATTGAGAACCATCCTCATGCTGAGGAGATCCGCAAGGATCGTCTCGACGCACGCCGCCCGTTCAGAGCGATTCGACGTTGCCGTCGACGCCGAGCGACTGGCCCGAGATATTGTGGCCGGCCGGCGACAGAAGAAACAGCACCATGGCGGCGACGTCCTCCGGTCCGGTCATGCGTCGCAGCGAGATGCGGTCGAGATATTGCTTCTCCATCTCGCCGTAGGAGACGCCGATTTGCGTGGCGCGGTCCCGAATGACCCCCTCCATGCGCGGCCCGCTTATGATGCCGGGCAGGATCGCATTGACCCGGATGCCCACCGGCCCGAGTTCCTTGGCGAGGCTCTGCGTGAAGCCGATCACGCCCCATTTGGCGGCCGAATAGGGGGTGCGGAACGCGTAACCGTAGCGCCCCGCCGCCGAGGACAGGTTGACGATGGCCGCGTCGCCGGACCGCTTGAGCAGCGGCACCGCGTGATGGGTGCAGAGGAACTGGCCGGTGAGGCAGATATCGATGGTGCGGCGCCAGTCGGCCGGGGCGATGTCTTCGACGCCGCCCGTCGGCCCCGCGATCCCGGCATTGTTGATCAGCGCGTCGAGGCCGCCGAACGTGGCCCCGACGTCCGCGAACAGCCTCGCGATGGCCTCGTCGTCCGACACGTCGCAGAGGCTGGCGCCATGGTCGGGATGGGTTTTTCGGAAATCGGCGAGATGCGTTTCGGAAACGTCGCAGACATGAACCCTGGCGCGGTTCTCGATGAGGAGATCGGCGATCGCGCGGCCGATGCCGGAGGCGCCGGCGGTCACCAAGACGCGGAGGCCCGGGGTGAGCGTGATTCCGGCCATGACTGGGTCCTTGCAGCTTGAGGTCACGCGTCTCTGTCGCGCAGGGTGATGACGGCCGAGAGCACCACTGCGCCGAAGAGGATCGCACGGATCGCATAGGGCAGGGTGGTGCCGGCCAGCAAGGTCTGCAGCGCCGTCAGCAGCAGCACGCCGCCGATCATGCCGATATAGCTGCCGCGCCCGCCGGTAATCAGCGCGCCGCCGACCACGACGACCGCGATCGACGGCAGAAGATATTCGTCGCCCATGCCGAGGCTCGCCTGACCCGAGAAGCCGGACAGGAGGCAGCCGACCAGCGCCGAGCAGAGGCCCGAGAGCATATAGACCATGATGATCGTCGAGCCTGTCGGCACGCCGGAGAGCCGGGCGGCCTTGAGGCCGTTGCCGATCGCATAGACCCTGCGGCCGAAGACGGTGCGCCCGAGCAGCACGATGGCGGCCGCCACAAAGGCCAGATCAAAAAACACCACCGGGGTCACGCCGGCCACATGCCCGGTCATCAGCCAGCGCAGGCCGGGTGCCGAGAAGCCGTCCGGCGTGCCGCCCGAATAGACCAGCGCCGCGCCCTGCAGCATGCCGTTCATGGCGAGCGTCATGACGATCGGCGAGATGCCGAGCGCCACGATGCCGAGCCCGTTGAGGAAGCCAACGCCGAGGCCGATCGCGAGCGCCAGCGGCACCGCGTAGAGCATGGCGGCGTCCGATCCCTTCATCAGCCCAGCGGCCAGGATGCCGCAGAAGGCGATGGTCCAGGGCAGCGACAGGTCGAGGCCGCCGGTGAGGATCACCGTACCCTGGCCGAGCGCCAGGATCGCCAGGAAGCTCGCGAGGACGACGAGCGAGTCGTAGTAGGTCCAGGAGAGCAGCGTGCTGCCGAGCACGAGCTGGGTCGCGACGAGGACGAACACGAAACAGGCGAAGGCGGGCAGGATGGTGCGCAGGTCCTCGGCACGGCGGATCCAGAGGGGCGGGCGCCGAACGTCCGGGGTTGGGGCAGGGAGAACCAAGCGGTGCTCGGCCAGCGCGAGCTGGCGCGGCAGACGGCCCTGCCGCCACGCCGCGACCCGGCGCGCGATCGTCCGCAGCGTGGTGGCGAGGACCGAGGTGCGTGTGAACGAGGCCCCGAGCACGGCCAGGATCAGGATCGTGCCCTCGACGATGGACGAATAGAAGGCCGGGACGTTCAGCACGAGCAGGATATTGACCACCATCATCAGCACGTAGGCGCCGAAGATCGTGCCGAGGGGACCGCCGCGCCCGCCGCCGAGCAGCGTGCCGCCGACCACCACCGCGGCGAACATCTGCAGCAGCATCGGGTTGCCGACGAGCGGGTCGCCCGAGCCGGTCTGGGCGCTGATGAAGAGGCCCGCGAGCCCGTAGAGGCCGCCCGCGAGCACGTAGACAAAGAATTCCGCCGTGCGGATGCGAAGGCCTGTGGCGCGCGCGGCGTCGCGATCCGAGCCGATGGCGTAGACGGTCTTGCCGAACACCGTGTTCCTGATCAGCGCCCAGGCCGCCATCAGCGCGAGAAGCAGCACGCTCGCGGCCGGCAGCAGCCCCGGCACGGCATCCGACACGAAGGCTTGGCTGAAGGCAGCAGGGATCTGGCCGCCCGGCTTCTCCATGACGAGCAGCGTCACGCCCTGCAGAATGAACATCGTCGCCAGGGTCACGACGATCGGCTGCAGCCGCAAAACCACAATGAAGATACCGTTGAAGGCGCCAGCCGCGGCGCCGATGGCAAGACCCGCGACCGACCATGCCAGGATGCTGGCCGGCGCGTCCTGCATGTGGCTCGCGAGCGTCACGTTGACGAGCGAGATCACCGCCGCGGCCGACAGATCGAAACCGCCCGACAGCACCACGATCGTCTGTCCGATCGCCGCGATGGCGAGCGTGGCGCCACCGGTGACCAGCGTCGAGACCTCGTAGTAGCCGAGCGATCCGCTGAGCAGGCGGATCAGCGCGAGGCAGACGAGGAGCGCCGCCGCGGCGATCAGCGGACCGCGATGCCGGCCGAGGCGCATCCGGCGCGGACGGCGCACCGCCGTGTCGCGGGGTTCGAGGGCGGTGGCGCTCATCACGCGGAGTCCAGGATGGTCGGGCCGCCCCCGAGGGTGGCGCGCAGGATGGCGTCCTCGCTGAGCGCGGCACCTTCGAGCCTCGCTGCCACCTGGCCCCGATAGAGCACGATGACCCGATGGGCGAGATGGTCGAGCTCGGCGATCTCGGTCGAATGGATCAGCACCGCGCCGCCCGCCGCCGCATAGTCCCGGATCAGCGCGTAGATCTCGTGCTTGGTGCCGACGTCGATGCCGCGGGTCGGATCGAACAGCAGCAGCACGCGGCTCTGCGCGAAGAGCCATTTGGCGATGGCGATCTTCTGCTGGTTGCCGCCCGAAAAGGCCTTCACGGCCGTCCACAGCGCCCGCATCTCGACGTTGAGGCGGTCAAGGGTTTGCGCGACCTCGGCCTTCTCGCGCGCCTCGTCGATGAGGCCGTTGCGGGCATAGCGCTCGACGACGGGCAGCGACACGTTGCACCGGCCGTCGAGCTTCAGGAACAGCGCTTCGGTCTTGCGGTCCTCCGGCACGAGGCTGATGCCGATCCGCGCCTCGACGGCATCGCGCGGCGAGGTGAAGGTCACCGGGCGACCGTCGATCCGGATCTCGCCGCGGCTCTCCTCCATGCCGAAGAGGGCGGAGAAGAGCTCGAGCTGCCCCATGCCCTGCAGGCCTGCGACGCCGAGGATCTCGCCGGCGCGGAGGTCGAAGGAAACGTCGGCGAGGCGCCGATCGGTCGCGATCCCCGACGCGGAGAGCACCGGCTCGCCGAGCGGGGAGGGGACCGGGGGCTTGGGCGGGAAGGACCGAGCGAGGTCCCGGCCGGCGATCATGCCGAGCAGCGCCTCATCGGTGATGTCCGCCAGCCTCCCCGTCGCGATATGGCGGCCGTTGCGCAGCACCGTCACGCGGTCGCAGAAGGCGCGCACCTCGCGCATGCGGTGCGAAATGAACACCACGGTGACGCCCTGTGCCTTGAGTCCCTCGATCAGCCCGCCGAGCCAGTCGATGTCGCGGCCGGAGAGCGTCGAGGTCGGCTCGTCGAGGAGCAGGATCTCCGGGCGACGGAACAAGGCGCGAGCGATCTCGATCTTCTGCCGTTCGTTGAGGTCGAGGTCGCGGACATCGGCGTCGAGGTCAATGGTGCCGAGGCCGAGGGTGTCGAGATGGGCGCCGACCTGGCGCCGGGCTTTCCCGCGACGGATCTGCCCGAGCCGCGTCGGCGGATAGGGCAGCAGCATGTTGTCGAGCACGCTTAGGTCGCGCACGAGGGTGAGTTCCTGGAAAGCCGTCTGGATGCCGCGCGCGTGCGCGGCGCGCGGGCTGTCGAGGTTCGCCTCCTCGTCGGAGATCAGGAAGCGGCCGGTGGTCGGCAGGATCAGGCCCGCGAGCAGCTTGACCAGGGTCGACTTGCCGGCGCCGTTCTCGCCGAGCAGCGCATGCGTCTCCCCGGCCAGGATGTCGAAGGAGACGTCGTTGACCGCGACCGTGGCCCCGAACACCTTGCGGATGTTGCGGGCCGCGACCGCGGCTACGGCAGCCTGACCGTCCGTGTCGCGTGACGCGAGGCTCACGGCTTGCGCCCCGCTTACATTTCGGGCTGGCCCACGAGGGCGGCCGACAGGCCGAGCTCCGGCGTCTCGGCGGAATAGATCGAGGCGAACCAACCCGGGTTCGAGACGAGCGCCGGTTTGAAGGCGTTGCAGCCGGCCTTCATCTCCGCCCAGGTGCCTTCCTGGCAGAGCTTGATCGTCTCGTTGGTGACGAGGGGGAGCGGCAGGACCGTGTCCTTGGCGACGTCCTTGCCATCGAGCTTCTCGACCGCGAGCTTCAGCGCCAGGCCGCCCGAATAGGGGGGCGACGCATAGGAGATGCGGGGGGCACCCATGGGCTTGTAGGTGCCGTTCGAGCCCTCGGCCTCGGTGGCGGCAGGCAGCATCTGGATACGGCCGCCGTTCGAGCCCTCGCCGGCGCAGGGCTTGAGCTTGTCGGAGGCGATGCCTGACTCGATCTCCATCGTATTGGCGGTGTAGCAGCCGACCTGCGTCCACAGACCGTCGATCTCGTTCCACTTGCGGGTGGCCAGGATCTTGGAGAGTTCGGTGCGGGCGACGGCCTGGCTCCACATGCCGATCGCCTCGTTAACGATCTTGATGCCGGGATATTTGGCAAAGACCTCTTTGGCGGCCGCGGTCCGCAAGGTGTCGACGGAGGTGCCCGGCACGCCGGTAATGAGCACGACGTTGCCCTTGCCGTCGAGCTTCTTGGCCAGCCACTCGGCCGTCGCCCGCCCCGCCTCGGTCTGGTCGATATGGACGTTATAGGCGCAGGGCTCGGTGATCGCGGCATCATAGGCGATGATCATCACCCCCTTGTTGCAGGCGTTCTTGACCGCGCCGTTCAGCGCCGTCGGCGAAATCGGATAGACCACGATCGCCTTGGCGCCCGCCTGCACCATGGCGTTGATCTGCTGGATCTGGCGCTGGGCGTTCGGGCCCGCGACCTGGACCTGGAGGTCGACCTTGTCGGCGAGGTCCTTGCTCGCCGCCATGGCCTTGACCATGTTGGCAGCCTCGCCCTGCCAATCGTTGCCGATATAGCTCATCGACAGGTAGATCTTGTACTTGTCCTTGGCCTCGGCCGAATGGCCGGCCAAGAGGCCCGCCGCCAGCACGGCCGTGCCTAGCACGCAGGACGTCCGTCTCCACGCCATCATTCTCTCCTCCCTCGTCGGCTCGCCGTGAAACGGCGGCGTCTCCGGCTCGATCACGAGCCTGTTTTTGTGTATTTTGATCATAGATCAAAAATCAGACCTTGTGCAAGCCTGCGGTCCGGCCTTTCATGGGCCGAAGCCGTGCACGACGTGGGTCGCGCGGCGCCCCGGGAGGGGACAACGGGGGCATGATGAGCGACGTCCGAGCCCGAACACCGCTGTCGGTGGTCCGCATCCAGCGCGCCACCATGCAGGAGGATGTCTACCGGCAGGCGAAGGAGCTGATCCTGAACGGCGAGCTGGCGCCCGGGCAGTCGATCACGATCCAGTGGCTGGCGGATGCCTTCGGGGTGAGCGCGATGCCGGTGCGCGAGGCGATCCTGCGGCTGACGGCCGAAAAGGCCCTGACGGTCGTCGCCGGACGTAGCCTCGGCATCCCGCCGCTGTCGCGCGAGCGCCTCGGCGACCTGACCCGGACGCGGCTCGAGATCGAGGCGCTGGCCGTCTCCTGGGCGGTTCCAAACCTCGATGTCGAGGTGCGCTCACGGCTCGACGACCTGATCGCCGAGATGGACAATATCAAGCCCGACAAGGAGGCGCGGAAGATCTACCTGCGCGCCAACCGGGAATTCCACTTCACCCTCTACCAGGCGAGCGGGTCCGAGACCATGCTCGGCATCATCGAGAGCCTGTGGCTGCAGGTCAGCCCCTATTTCAACCTGTTGCAGGAGCGCGGCAATTTCGTCGTCTCGAACCGCCATCACCGAGCGCTGGTCGATGCCCTCGGCGTGCGCAATCCGGCCCGCGCCATCGAAGCCGTGCGGGCCGACATCGGCGATGCGGCCTCGGTGCTCGACTCGATCCTGGCGTGACGGCCCCCGCGCGTTCGAAGCTCGCTCACGCTGCCCGCACCTCGATATCGTCGTAGCGGTTGAGACGATAGACCAGATAGGAGATCAGCCAGGCGACGATGAAGACCCCGACGATGACGTAGCCGAGCATGCCGAAATTATCGTTGAGCGAGGCGATCGCACTCCAGAAGCCGGTGCCGTCGCTGAGGCCGAGCTTGCCGCCGATGAGGTTAAGGGCTTCGAGGCCGCCGACGATGAGCGCGACAACGACCGAGACCGCCGTGATGGTCAGGTTGTAGTAGAGCTTGCGGATCGGCTTGACGGAAGCCCAGCCGTAAGCGCCCAGCATCAGGATGCTGTCGGTCGTGTCGAGGAGCGTCATGCCAGCCGTGAACAGTGCCGGGAAGACCAGAATCGACCAGATCGACAGCCCTTGCGAGGCCTGGGTCGCTGAAATGCCGAGCAGCCCGACTTCCGTCGCGGTGTCGAAGCCGAGGCCGAACAGCAGCCCGAGCGGATACATGTGCCAGCTGCGCTCGATGGCTTTGAAGAAGCGGCGGAACAGGCGTCCCATCAGGCCCCGGGCGGCCAGCACGAGATCGAGGTCTTCCTCGACGAACCGGCCGCCAGTCTTGACGGTCTTGAACGTCCGATAGACGGAGATCAGCACGAGGAAGTTCACGAAGGCGATGGCGAACAGGAAGAAGGCGGACACCGAGGTTCCGATGACCCCGCCGACCGACTTGAAGGTCTCGAATCGGGTCTGAAGCGTGCTCGCCGTCACCGCGATGGCCACCGACAGCCCCACCACGATGGTGGAATGGCCGAGGGAAAAGAACAGTCCCACCCCGACCGGCCGCTTGCCCTCCTGCATCAGCTTGCGGGTCACGTTGTCGATGGCCGCGATATGATCGGCATCGAAGGCGTGCCGCAGTCCGAAGCTGTAGGCCAGCATCGCCGTCCCGAGCAGGACCGGGAAATCGTGAAAGGCCACTAGCGCCCAGGCCCAGGCCGCCACGTTGAAGGCCAGCAAAAGGACGTAGATGCCGACGATCTTGCCTCGGATCTGGTCCCCGGCATCGTTGAAGAGCGTCGCCAGACCCGCGATCATATCTGGTCTCCTCTGAAGGCCCGAGCCGTTCCGATCGGCCGACCCTATCAGGGCCTGGGACGAGCATGAACGTGGTTTTCGTCTCCTTCGCGGACACATTCTCCCGAGGCGGGGGGCCAACCTGAATCCGCAGTCCTGCTTTGGCGCACAAAGCGCCGAATTCAAGTTAACGCGCCCAGGCAACACCATCCGCTCATCCCGGCTCGCCGGAATGGGCGGCGGAAAGACCCGTGTCGAAACCCATCCGTCAACCCGAGTCGGAGCCCTGCTTTGGCGCGGGCGGTGGTTGACTCTTCCTCTCGCATAGGAACAAATCATGAACATAACAATGTTCGTGCCGAGTTGCGAGGTGTCATGTCGTCAGGTCGCTCAATCGTCATCGAGGAGTTGCGCACCCACCTCGACTGCCTCGAGGCAGAGAGGGTCGGCCTGCGAACAACCTTGCCGTTCGGGGTGGCCGAGATCGACGACCGCCTTCCGGGAGGCGGGTTGCTGCTCGGCGCCCTGCATGAGGTGTCCGGAGGGGAAGGGGACATGGCCTATGGCGCCGCCGCGGCGCTTTTCGTGGCGGGCGTGCTCGCCCGCCTGAGCGGCCCGGTCCTGTGGTGCCTGATGCGACCCGACCTGTTCGCACCGGCCCTCGCCTCGGTGGGGCTGCATCCGGATCGCGTGATCTACGTCGAGGCCGGCGACGGACGGACGGTCCTGCTGGTGATGGAGGAGGGCCTGAGGATCCGCGGCCTCGCGGGGGTCGTCGGCGAGACCGACAGGCTCGATCTCACCGCCTCCCGCCGTCTCCATCTCGCGGCCGAACGGTCCGGCGTCGTCGCCTTCGCGGTACGGCGGTGGCGCTCCCGGGCCGCAGCCGACAAGGCCGGCCATTCGGCCGCGGTCACGCGATGGCGGATCACGGCGGCGGCGTCGGTGCCGCTGCGAACCCCCGGCATCGGGCGAGCCCGCTGGACGCTCGATCTGCTCCGCTGCCGCAACGGAATACCCTCGACCTGGATCATGGAGGCTTGCGATGCCGAAGGACGTCTCGCGGCGAGCCGTGTCCCTCGTCCTGCCGACCTGGCCGACCGACCGGCTGCGGCGGGAGCGGGGAGGCGTCTCGCTGCCGGTTGATCAACCGCTGGTGACCGCCGAACGCGACGCCTCGCGCCGGATCGTCGCGACAATGGACGGTGTCGCGCGGGGGCTCGGGCTTCGCGCCGGAATGCCGGTCGCGCAGGCCCGCGCGCTGGTTCCGGATCTCATCGTCGTCGATGCCGATCCGGCGCGCGACCTCGCTGCCTTGAACCGTCTCGGCGAATGGATGCTGCGGCGTTACAGCCCGATCGTCGCGCTCGATCCGCCGGACGGTCTGCGGCTCGACGCGACCGGCTGCGCTCATTTTTTTCCCAGTGAGGCCAAGATGCTCGCCGACATGGTGCGACGCCTTGCGGCGGCCGGCATCGCGGCGCGCGGCGCCATGGCCGGGGCCTATGGCGCGGCCCATGCCCTGGCGCGCCATGCGTCCTCTCCCCGATCGATCGTCGCGATCGGGGCGGAAGCGACAGCCCTTGCGTCCCTGCCGATCGCCGCCATGCGGCTCGATCCAGGGATCGTGGACGGCCTTCGGCGGTTGGGCTTCGACCATATCGGGCAATTGCTCGACGTCCCGCGCGCCCCGTTCGCCCGGCGCTTCGGGCCGGATCTCTACCGTCGACTGGATCAGGCGCTTGACCTCGCCGCCGAGCCGATCGAGCCGATCGAGCCCATCGGGGTGCCGATGGTGCGGCGAGCTTTCATCGAGCCGGTCTGGACGCCCGAACCTCTCGCCCGTGCGATCGGCCATCTGGCCGAGGCATTGTGCCGGCACCTGACCGCCGACGGGCTCGGCGCACGTCGTCTCGATCTCGCCTTGCATCGCATCGATGCTCGGATCGAGGCGATCCGGGTCGGCATGGCGGCTCCGGTGCGCGATCCTATCCGTCTCGCCCGGCTGCTCTGCGACCGGCTCGACCGGATCGATCCGGGTCCGGGCGTCGAGCTCATGGTGCTGAGCGCGCCCCTGGTCGAACCGTTCGACGCGAGGCAGGTCGAGAGCGATCTTGCGGGCCATGAGGCTCCGCCCGATCTGGCCGGGCTCGTCGATACCCTGTCCAATCGCCTCGGTCCGCGGCGGCTCTTCCGCATGGCACCCGTCGAGAGCGAAGTGCCGGAGCGCGGCGGGCGGCGGCTGGCGCCGCTGGCGCCTCCGATGGGACAGACCTGGCCGGTCGATTGGCAACGGCCGACGCGGCTCCTGACCCCGCCCGAGCCGATCGCGACCTTCGCCTTGCTGCCCGACCATCCACCGGCGCAGTTCACCTGGCGCGGCGACCGCCATCATGTGATGCGGGCCGACGGTCCGGAGCGCATCTTCGGCGAATGGTGGCGGCGCGACGCCGAGCTCGTCGCGGTGCGGGACTATTTCCAGGTGGAGGACGAGCGGGGCGCCCGGTTCTGGGTCTATCGCGCCGGCGACGGCGTCGATCCCGCGACCGGCTCGCATCGCTGGTTCCTGCACGGGCTCTTCGCGTGATGGATTACGCGGAGCTCCAGGTCACCACGAACTTCTCCTTTCTGCGCGGCGCCTCGCATGCCGAGGAGCTGTTCGCGGCCGCGAGCCTGCTCGGCATCGCGGCGCTCGGCGTCGTCGACCGCAATTCCCTCGCCGGCATCGTGCGCGCCCACGAGGCCGCCAAGACGACCGGCGTGCGGCTCGTCGTCGGCTGCCGGATCGATCTTGAAGACGCTAGCTCGGTCCTCGTCTATCCGATCGACAAAGCGGCCTATTCGCGGCTCTGCCGGCTGTTGACCCTCGGCAAGGGCCGCGCCGGGAAAGGGGCCTGCCGCCTCGGCTGGAGCGACCTGGTGACCCATGGCGACGGACTGATCGCCGTCCTGGTGCCCGATACGGTCGATGCCAAGCTCGCGGGCGACGTCTCCCGGCTCAAGCGCGACTTCGGCGACCGCGCCTATCTGGCGCTGACGCTCCGCCGCCGGCCCGGCGATGCGGCGCGCCTGCAGAGCCTCGCCGATCTCGCGGCCTCGGCCCGTGTGCGCAGCGTTGCCACCAACGACGTGCTGTTCCATTCGCCCGAGCGGCGCATCCTCCAGGATGTGCTGACCTGCATCCGGGAAGGGTGCACGATCGATGAGGCAGGCTTCCGCAAGCACCGCTTCGCCGACCGCCATCTCAAGCCTCCGGAGGAGATGGCACGGCTCTTCGCCCGCCATCCGGCGGCGATCGCGGCGACGATGGAGATCGCGAGGCGCTGCAGCTTCTCGCTCGACGAGCTGCGCTATCAATATCCAAACGAGGTGTCCCGGCCCGGCGTCACCTCCCAGCAGGATCTCGAACGGCTGACCTGGGAGGGCGCCGCCTCGCGCTTCCCCGGCGGCGTGCCGGCCAAGACGGCGAGGCTGTTGCGGCACGAGCTCGGCCTGATCGAGACGCTCGGCTACGCGCCCTATTTCCTCACCGTCAACGCCATCGTCCGCTTTGCCCGATCAAAGGGCATCCTGTGCCAGGGCCGGGGATCGGCCGCCAATTCCGCCGTGTGCTACGTGCTCGGTATCACCTCCATCGATCCGGAGACCAGCAACCTGCTGTTCGAGCGCTTCGTCAGCCAGGAGCGCCGGGAGCCGCCCGACATCGACGTCGACTTCGAGCACGACCGGCGCGAGGAGGTGATCCAGTGGGTCTACGACACCTATGGTCGCGACCGCGCGGCGCTCGCCGCCACCGTGACGCGCTATCGCTCGCGCGGCGCCGTACGCGATGTCGGCAAGGCGCTCGGGCTCCCAGAGGACGTCATCGCCATGCTGGCCGGCCAGGTCTGGGGCTGGTCGGTGGAGGGCGTGCCGGAGAAGATCGTGACCGATCTCAACCTCGATCCGCAGGATCGGCGACTGCGGCTGACGCTCGATCTGAGCCGGCAGCTGATCGGTTTCCCGCGCCACCTCGGCCAGCATCCCGGCGGCTTCGTCCTGACCCATGATCGCCTCGACGACCTCGTCCCCATCGAGCCGGCCCGCATGGAGAAAAGGCAGGTGATCGAATGGGACAAGGATGACATCGACAGCCTGCGCTTCATGAAGGTCGACGTGCTCGGCCTCGGCATGCTCGGCTGCATGCGCCGGGCCTTCGACCTGTTGAAGGCGCACAAGGGGCTTGGCCTCGATCTCGCGACGATCCCCGCCGAGGATCCCGCGACCTATCGCATGATCCAGCGCGCCGACACGCTCGGCACCTTCCAGATCGAGAGCCGGGCGCAGATGGCGATGCTGCCGCGCATGAAGCCCAAGACCTTCTACGATCTCGTCATCGAGGTCGCGATCGTCCGCCCGGGTCCGATCCAGGGCGACATGGTCCATCCCTACCTACGCCGACGCGAGGGCAGGGAGGTTCCCGTCTATCCCAAGCCCGAGCTCGAGGCGGTGCTCGGCAAGACGCTCGGCGTGCCGCTGTTCCAGGAGCAGGCGATGCGCGTCGCCATCGATTGTGCCGGCTTCACCCCGGGCGAGGCCGATGCGCTGCGCCGCTCCATGGCGACCTTCAAGTTCACCGGCGGCGTCTCGAAATTTCGCGACAAGCTCCTCGCCGGCATGGTCGCCAACGGCTACGAGCTCGACTTCGCCGAGCGGACCTTTAGGCAGCTCGAAGGCTTCGGCTCCTACGGCTTTCCCGAGAGCCACGCCGCGTCCTTCGCGCTGATCGCCTACGCCTCCTCCTGGATGAAGTGCCATCATCCGGAGGTCTTCTGCGCGGCATTGCTGAACGCCCAGCCGATGGGCTTCTACGCGCCGGCCCAGATCGTCAGGGATGCGCAGGATCACGGCGTCGATATCCGCCCCATCGACGTCAACGCGAGCCGGTGGGACTGCACGCTGGAGCCGGTCGAACAGGAGAGATTCGCGGTCCGGCTCGGCCTGCGGTTGACCAAGGGCCTGGCCAATGCGGACGGGGCGAAAATCGTCGTCGCCCGTGGCGACGATCCCTATGCCAATATCGAGGAGCTCTGGCGGCGGTCGGGCGCCATGGTCGCGTCGCTGGAGAGGCTCGCCGATGCCGATGCTTTCGCGGGCACGATGCGGCTCGGCCGACGCGATGCCTTATGGGCGGTCCGCGCCCTGCGCGACGATCCGCTGCCGCTGTTCGAGGCCGCCGATCGCGGCAGCACGCCGCAGCCGGAGATCGTCGAGGCGCCGGTCGTGATCGCGCCGATGATGGCGGGGGGCGACGTGGTCCAGGATTATTCCAGCACCGGCCTGACCCTGCGCCGGCATCCCGTCGCCTTCCTGCGCGAGGATCTCTCCCGGCAACGCATCCTGCCGGCGTCGGCCCTGCTCGAGACACGCGACGGGCGATGGCTGACCGTCGGCGGCCTCGTCCTCGTCCGCCAGAGGCCGGGGAGCGCCAAAGGCGTGATGTTCGTCACGATCGAGGACGAGACGGGCGTGGCCAACGTCGTCGTCTGGCCCACGCTGTTCGAGCGCCAGCGACGGATCATGCTCTCGGCCGGCATGCTCGCCGTCCACGGCAAGGTGCAGCGCGAGGGCGAGGTCATCCATCTCGTCGCCCAGAAGCTTTTCGATCTCACCGATCTGTTGCGCAGCGTCGGGGAACGCGACACCGCCTTCCCGCTCCCGCACGGTCGCGGCGACGAGGCCCGGTCCGGCGGCGGCGGTGATCACCGGGACGAGGTCCTCGGCCGCAAGGCGCGTGAGATCTATGTGCCGGATCTGCACATCGACAGCATCAAGGTGAAGTCGCGGGATTTTCGATGAATCGTCACCCTGCGTTCTTCGCTTGGAGGCTGTTTGACAATCCCTATTCCCTCATTCTGAGCCGACCGCGAAGCGGTCGTGTCGAAGAACGGCAGACGTTGGCTGTGCTTCGAGACGGTCCTGGCGGACCTCCTCAGCATGAGGATCGTCAGGTTTCAAACAGGCTTTTAGAATCTTGGTCCTGTCCGCTCGGCGGCGGCCGTCCAGGCTCAGCTCTTGCGAAGATCCGGCACGAGGCTGACCGTGTGGTCGGCGAAATCGGCGTTCGGCAGCAGCGGATACCAGCCCGGACGGCCCGGATCGCGGTCATAGGGATAGGACCCGAGCGAGCGGTAGAGCTCGGCATAGGTCTGCAGCTTGTCGCGATCGAGCGTCACGCCGAGGCCGGGCCTGTCCGGCACGGCGATGCCGCCGTCCCGGTAACGCATCTTGCCGCCGGCGATGACGTCGTCGGCGAGGTGGTGGTAGTGCGCATCGGCCGTGAAGGTGAGGTTCGGCAGCACGGCGCCGAGGTGCAGCATGCTGGCGAGCTGGATGCCGAGCTCGCCGGACGAATGAACCGCGATGCCGAGACCGAACGTATCGCAGATCTGGGCCGCCCGGACGCACGATCTTATGCCGCCCCAAAACGTCGTATCGAGCAGGATCACGTCGACCGCCGGGTCGCGCACGTTGGTGGCGAGCTGCTCGAAATCGATGACGATCGTATTGGTGGCGAGCGGAATGCTCAGCTTCTCGCGCAGTCGCCGCATGCCCGCGAGGCCCCAGGTCGGATCCTCGAAATAATCGTTGCGCAATCCCTCGATCGCCTGGCCGAAGCGCAGCGCCTGCTCGACCGACAGGGCGGCATTGGGGTCGTAGCGCAGCGTGTCGTCCGGGAAGGCCGCGGCCAGCGCACGGTAGCAGTCGAGCTCGTAGTCGGGGTGGAAGACGCCGGCCTTGAGCTTATGGGCCGTGAACCCGTATTCCGCCTTCAGAGCTTTGGCGTGCTCGACCAGCTGCTCGACGGTGCGGACTTCGCCCTTTCCGGTTTGCGGATCGGGATAGCGGTAGAACAGGTAGCTCGCAAAGCCGATCTCGTCGCGCACCTTTCCGCCGAGAAGCTGGTAGACCGGGACGTTCAGCGTCTTGCCGATGATGTCGAGGCAGGCGAATTCGAGCGCCGCATGGAGCTGGGTGCGGTTGTTGTAAAGCGACGCGGTCGGGTTGCAGATGGCGAACCGCATCCGGTTGAGGTCGAACGGGTCATGCCCGACCAGATAGGATTTCAGCCCGGCGAAGGCCAAAGCCGCGCCCTCGCCGCCGCCGCCCATCTCGCCGAGGCCGGTGATGCCCTCATCGGTCTCGACCTCGACGACGGTACGCACGAAACGACCCCAATGCGCCCCGTTGCTGTGGCGCAGCGGCGCCTCGAGCGGCATCGTGACGGTCGTGGCCCGGATATCGATGATCTTCATCGGGGCTTTCTTATCGGCTTGCCACCAGGCTCACAAGCCGGCTTCAGAGCAGGGCATTCGTCGAGCGACCCGGTGCGTCGTCGGTCCGCGCCATGGGCTCATGCCCGGCTACGGTCGATAAGAAATCTCGCCGGTCTCGCGCCGCGGATCTCTTGCGGTCAACCTCGAAGGGTCGCCTCGACCTGGCGAGCACCCGCCACGATGTCGTCCTGAATGGCGGCGCGCGCCTTATCTGGGTCTCTCTCCCGCAGTCCGGCGAGAACGAGATCGTGTCTGTAGACCCCCAGCTGCCACGACGTAACACGCGGATAGATCGCATTGAGCATGGGGCCGCTCCGAAGCCACAAGGTCTCGACGAAGGTCGCGAGCGTGCGGAGCCGGGAGAGTTCGACCAGCGTCAGGTGGAAGGCCCGGTTCCATTCGAGCGCCCGGGGGATGTCGTCGCTCCGCTCCGCGGCCTCCAGCTGGGCGTGGATGTCGGCCAGGCTTTGGATCTCCGATGACGTGGCCTGGCATGCCGCAACCGCCGCGGCTTCACCTTCAAGGAGCACCCGCAGGCGCCGCGTTTCGAGATAGACGTCGAGCGGCATGTGCGGGACACTGAAGGCGGTGTTCTGCTTGAGTTCGAGGCACCCGCTCGAGACGAGCTGAAGCAGGACCTCCCGCACGGGGGTCGTGGAAATGCCGAACTCCTTGGCGAGGCTGCGGATCGTGATCCGGTCGCCGGGCTTCCAGGCACCGGAACTCAGTCGGCGACTGATAAATCGCCGCGCCTGCGCAGCCAGCGGGTCTCGGACGACGCCCGCTTGCTCCTCCGTCGCGCTGAGCCCTGCGATGTCCCGGAGCAATACGGACATGGTCTGACGCCCTCCCACATGAGCCATCGGACTGCGATGCTGCATATCTCGATATATGATGCCTCACGACTGTACCCATGTCTCTCAAAGCTGCCGTGTCAATGCCGGGTTCCGTGTGCCGTGCCCTAGACGGTCGTCGCCGACGTGCTCGGCGTCGCGATCGAGGTGCGCACGAGCCAGCTTCCGACATTGACCGAATGGCATAATTTCAGGCTGGCCAGCATACGTTTTCCGGGTCCGCGATGGTGCGGCGGCCGTCGCCGCCTCGGAGGACCGTATCCGAAGCATCGCGGGCCAGCCCGAGGTTTCCGCACCGTCGACCGCATTCAAGGCGCTGCGCGGCTGGTCAGAGCTCGACCCAACGCGTCTCGCGCGCCGAGCGGTAGATCGCCTCGACCAGGGCCTGGATCGCGCGCCCTCCCTCGAAATCCGGACCTTTGGCGGGACCGCCCGCGATGGCGGCGAGGAAGTCGCGCACCTCGATCGCCTTGAGGTCGTTGAAGCCGATCTGGTGGCCCGGTGCGACGCAGAAGGCGCCGTAAGGCTCGTGATCCGGCCCCGCGCAGATGGTCCGGAAGCCGCGCCGGCCGGTTTTGTCGTCCGTGAGATAGAGCTGGATCTCGTTGAACCGCTCCTGCGTGAAGACCAGCGAGCCCTTCGAGCCGTAGATCTCGACATCGTGCTGCATCTTGCGGCCGGTGGCGATCCAACTGGCCTCGAGGTTGCCGGTCGCGCCGGTCTCGAACGTAAGGAAGGCGCGCGCGATATCGTCGACCTCGACCGGGCGCGTCTCGGCGGCGCCGGCGCGCACCGGCCGATGATGGATCGCGGTCGCTACCTCGCCCATCACCCGCGTGATCCGCCCGACGAGATGGGTGGCCGTCGCCAGGATATGGCTGCCGATGTCGGCCAGCGCACCGCCGCCGCCGGCCGGATCGAGCCGCCAGGTCCAGGGTGCGGCGGCATCCGCCATGTAGTCTTCCGCATGGATGCCGCGAAAACTGCGGATCTCGCCGATCTCGCCGCTCTCGATGATCTCCTTGGCCAAGCCGATCATCGGGTTCTTGAGGTAGTTGAAGCCGACCTGCGTCATGACGCCCGCGGCTTCGGCCGCCGCCGCCATCTCGGCCGCCGCGGCGGCGGTCGGCGCCAGCGGTTTCTCGCAATAGACATGCTTGCCCGCCGCGATGGCGGCGAGCGCCATCTCGCGATGGAGAATGTTGGGCGTCGTGATGTCGACGATCTGCACCTCGGGGTCGTCGATGAGGTCGCGCCAGTTGCCCGTCGAGCGGCGGAAGCCGAGTGCCGCAGCGCTGCGGGCGGCGGCCTCGGCGTCGATATCGGCCAGCACCGCAAGGTCGATATCGTATGGCAGGTCGAAGACCCGCGTCGCCGTGGCGAAGCCGAGCGCATGGGCCTTGCCCATGAAGCCCGATCCGATCAACCCGATCCCGAGCTTTGTCTTTCGACGCATGGCGCCGTCTCCCCTTCGGCCTGTTGCGTCATCACATCGCAGAAGCTGCCGCATCGATCAATCGAGGCGTGACCCGTCTGGGCGCCGGACAGGGGCGCGGCTTGCTTTGCGGTTCCCTGGTGAGGAGGAACGGATCGATCGGGCTGTGGAAGAGGGGCACGCGACGCCGAAGCAGCGAGTTCGGGCGTGGCGAGTGCGATTTGGCTCGAATACAACCGTGGGAACGGGAACAAACAGGCGCGACCCAGCCGCCCCGCTCCCACGGCCTCAAGGCCGCGCGGACATGTCCAAGGGCCTCGATTCCGATCGACGCAGAATGTCGCGATCGATGCCGCAGATACGCGGCGGCATAGCCGGGGTTTCGTCGCGGTCGGACTTTTTTCGTCGTGCATCGATCTTCCGCATTCCTATGGAACTCGAACGCGCGGACCGAGCTTGTCCGACGGGAGGCCGTGCTCGTCCGAGCATCGCGCGCCGATGCTGGCGGGCACGCGCTTCCGGATCGCGCAATCTTCTTGCCGCCGCCAGAGCGCCGCGGATCCTTTCACGGATGGACGGATGTCAGATCATACCTACCGGGTCATCGAGGTCGTCGGATCCTCGCCTTCGAGCATCGAGGATGCGATCAAGGGAGCCGTCAAGGACGCCTCCCAGACGATCCGCAACATCGGCTGGTTCGAGGTTGTGGAGACGCGCGGCCACGTCGAAAGCGGTGCCGTGAAGCATTTTCAGGTGACGCTCAAGATCGGTTTTACGCTCGACGATCGCGGGGGCGGCGTTTGAGCCTCGTCTCGTGCGAGGCGTCGCGTCGGAAAGATTTCGGCGAGGCTGACATGCCGATCGCCTCTTGATTGGTCGAGGCGAGCCAGCCGCTCTCGATCGGCCGCGCAGATGACCGCCGGCCGTGGCGGCGCCCTCGGCTATGGTCCCACTCGGCATGTGCGGAAGATCTTGGATCGGGTGCCAGCTGGCACTCCCGCACACTTCGGTCTCGACCGAAGCATCGAAACGAAGAGTGTCGATGGAAGTTTCAAGAGCACCGATCTGCCGAAGTGGGTTGTGACCTCACCCGGTCGCTTTGAAGCAGCACGACCTATCCTCTGGCGCGAGAGCGTGAAGGCCCTGGGAGGCGTCGACGTCGGCCCACTTCCTCTCTGATCGGCCAGCACCGGAAGGACGGATGCCAATGTTCGCCGTAGTCTTCGAAGTTCACCCCGCGCCCGACAAGAAAGACGAGTATCTCGGCCTCGCCAAGCATCTGAAGCCGATCCTGGAGTCGATCGACGGCTTTATCGATAACGAGCGCTTCGAGAGCAAGCGCCGCAAAGGCTGGATTCTCTCGCTTTCCACATGGCGGGACGAAAAATCGGTCGTTCGCTGGCGCAGCCAAGGGGAGCACCACAGAATCCAGGCGCAAGGCCGCAACGGCATCTTCTCCGACTATCATCTGCGTGTCTGCGAAGTCATCGCCGATAGCCACCCGCCGGAAGGCTTGCGGATTGTCGAGCAACGTCTCGACGAAACCGAGATCGGCGAAGCCAAGGCGCTGGCGATCACCGAGGTTTCGCCCGCGCATGGTGCCGCCTTCGCCACCCATGCCGACCTGCTGCCGGGCCGTCTAGGCTTCGACATGCGCGCCCTTGGATTGACCGATTACGACATGTTCGAAAGCATCTACAATCCCGGGAAAATGCTGCTTCTCACGTCCTGGAAGACCGCCGACGATGCGGCGCGGTGGACGCCGAACAGCTTCGCCGAGGCCGCCGAATTGCGCCACCGCCGCGTCCGGAACGTGCGTGATTACGGAATGTTCGAGCGCCGGGAAGCGGCACAGTATTACCCCGACGTCGAGAGAGCCGCTGGCGGTTGATGCACGATCGGCAGGAGGGATCCATGGCCAAGCTCGTCGTGATGTATCCGAAGCCGAAGGATCCCGCGCAGTTTGAGACGTTCTACCGCGACGAGCGGAACTCCATCAAAGGCCGAGGTCGCTTAGGCTCGGATGGTCGGACGGCCGCGGTCCGGCCGGCCAATGATATTTGCGATCGGCGTCGGCGATCGGCAGGTCGTTGATCGAGGCGATGCGCCGTCGCATCAACCCGTGCGCATCGAAGGCCCAGTTCTCGTTGCCGTAGGAGCGGAACCAGTGCCCGGAATCGTCGCGCCACTCATAGGCGAAGCGAACCGCGATCCTATCCTCGTGGAAGGCCCAGAGCTCCTTGATCAGCCGGTAGTCGAGTTCCCGTGCCCATTTGCGTTTCAGAAAGGCCACGATCGCTTCGCGCCCGCTGAAGAACTCCGCCCGGTTGCGCCATTGGCTGTCGGCCGTATAGGCGCCCGCGACGAGATCGGGATCGCGGCTGTTCCAGGCATCTTCCGCCTTGCGCACTTTTTCGACGGCGGTCTCGCGCGTGAACGGCGGCAGCGGCGGGCGGATCGTGACGGTCGTATCCATGGCGACGGGTCGGTTCGGCGGGACGGCGGCGCAGTCTGCGGCGCGCCCGCATCCGACGCAAGCCGAGAGCGGCGGTCGACGGGCGTCGGCGCTTCTGGACACGTCGGACCTGCCGTCTATATGCCGGCGAGGGTCCACTGCGAGCCGCATTGCTTGTGCAATTAGGTTGCACATCTCAACGAACGTTGACGGCCTGACCGGCGCGGGACATTGTCGGCGAGCCGACGGGAAACCCCAAGGCGCGCGGCGTGAAAAAGGCCTCAGGGAGGACGTGATGAGTGTCAGCAATTCCCGCATGACGGCGGTCGTGTGCCACGGACCTGAGGATTATCGGGTCGAGCAGGTCGAGCGTCCGATGGCCGGCCCGCGCGAACTCGTCATCAAGGTCACCGCCTGCGGTATTTGCGCCAGCGACTGCAAGTGCTGGTCGGGAGCCAAGATGTTCTGGGGTGCGACCCCTTGGGTCAAGGCGCCTGTCATTCCTGGCCACGAATTCTTCGGCGTGGTCGATGAACTCGGCGAGGGTGCCGCCGAGCATTTCGGCGTCAAGGCAGGCGACCGGGTGATCGCCGAGCAGATCGTCCCCTGCGACCGCTGCCGCTACTGTCGCTCCGGCAAATACTGGATGTGCGAGATCCATCACATCTTCGGCTTCCAGCGCCAGGTCGCCGACGGCGGCATGTCGGAATATATGAAGCTGCCGCAGACTTCGCGGGTGCATCGCATCCCGCCTAAGATTTCGACCGACGATGCGGCCATCATCGAGCCGCTCGCCTGCGCCATCCATACGGTGCAGCGGGGCGACATCCAGCTCGACGACGTGGTGGTGATCGCGGGCGCCGGCCCGATCGGCCTGATGATGGTGCAGGTCGTCCATCTCAAGACGCCGAAGACGCTCGTCGTCATCGATCCGGTGTCCGAGCGGCGCGACCTCGCCAGCCGCTTCGGCGCAGATGTCGTCATCGACCCGCTCAACGAGGACGCATCCGCCGTCGTCAAGGGCCTCACCGAGGGCTACGGCAGCGACGTCTACATCGAGGCGACGGGCGCGCCGGTCGGCGTGACCCAGGGTCTCGACCTCATCCGCAGGCTCGGCCGCTTCGTCGAATTCTCCGTCTTCGGCAAGGAGACCAGCGCCGATTGGTCGATCATCGGCGACCGCAAGGAGCTCGACGTGCGCGGCGCCCACCTCGGCCCCTATTGCTACCCGATCGCCATCGACCTTCTGGAGCGCGGCCTCGTCACCTCCAGGGGCATCGTCACCAACGAGTATCGCCTGGAGGAGTGGGACGAGGCGATCAAGGTTGCCATCTCGCTCGATTCGATCAAGGTTCTGCTCAAGCCCGCGGCGTGAACCCTCCGCTCGTCCCTTCGCCTGCAACTCCACTCGGCGTCGCCGAGCGGAGCCTCTTGCAGGCTCCACCCGCGCAGGCGGGAACCCGGCGCAAAATGCCGGTCGAAGGCCTCGATTCGGGTTTATGTCGTGCCGAGGCCCCTGGATGCCCGCTGCCGCGGGGATGAGCGGTTTACAATCAGGCGATCGGATCCGAGGATCATGACCATGGACCACGTCATCGGCGTCGACATCGGCACGCAGAGCACCAAGGCCCTCCTGGTCCGCCAGGACGGCACAATCGTGTGTCAACAAAGCCGAAGCTACGCGCCGGAAACGCCACGCCCCAACTGGGCCGAGCAATGGCCGCAGGTGTGGCTCGACGCCGTCGAGGCCTGCATCGCGGATTGCGTGAAAAGCGCGGTCGAGGTCAACAGCGGCGTCCCGCTCGGAGCGGAGCACATCAAGGCCGTCTGCATCTCCAGCCTCTACGGCGGCTCCGGCATCCCGGTCGACGCCGACATGAAGCCGCTGTACCCCTGCCTGATCTGGATGGACCGGCGCGCCGAGCCTCAGGTCGAGTGGGTCAGGACCCACATCGATCTCGATCGGCTTCATGCGATCACGGGCAACGGGGTCGACAGCTATTACGGCTATACCAAGATCCTATGGCTGCGCGACAACCGGCCGGACCTGTGGGAAAAAATCCATCTCTTCCTGCCGCCCAATGCCTTCGTGGCCTATGCGCTGACCGGCAAGGTCGCGGTCGACCAGTCCTCGGCCGGCAATATCGGCGGCATTTACGACGTCGACCGCCGCACCTGGTCGGCCGAGATGCTCGACGCCCTCGGGATTCCGCGGAAGATGATGCCCAAGCGCCTTGTGGCCTCGACCGACACGATTGGCGGCCTCTTGCCGCAGTGGTCGGCGCGGCTCGGCTTGCACGAGGGCACACCGATCATCGCCGGCGGGGTCGACGCCGCTGTCGCCACTTATGCGGCCGGCGTCGTCGGGCCGGGACAGCACGTCGCGATGATCGGCACCAGCATGTGCTGGGGATTCATAGCGCCGGCCGCCGATGCCGCGCATGGCCTCATCTCCATGCCCTATGTCACCAAGGCCCATGACGACCTTTACGTCTTCGGCGGTGCCAGCACGGCGGGGGCTTCGGTGTCGTGGTATCGCGAGCAATTCTGCCAGGCAGAAGTCGCCGAAGGGCGGGCGAGCGGCCGCGATCCTCATGCGCTGCTCGAGGAGCGAGCGCAGCAGATCGCGTCGGGCTCCGAAGGCGTCGTGTTCCTGCCCTATCTCATGGGCGAGCGCTCACCGGTCTGGGACGGGCAGGCGAGCGGCGCCTTCGTCGGGCTCAATCTCTTCCACACCCGGGCGCATCTCTATCGCGCCGTACTCGAAGGCGTCACCTTCGCGCTGCGCCACAACATGGAGGCCGGCGCCAGGGGCGCCGTCTCGCTCGAGCAGCGGCTGATCGTCGTCGGCGGCGCCGCCTTCTCCGACCTCTGGATGCAGATCATCGCCGACGTCACCGGCTATCCGGTCTTCACCATCAGGGAGAACGTCGAGGCGCCACTCGGCGCGGCCCGGCTCGCGGCGCTGGGAATCGGGCTCATCGATCGCAACAGCCCCGACAAGTGGATCACCCTTGACCCTCGCGCCGCTCCCGACGCCGAGCGCAAGCGCCGCTACGACGAGGTCTTCGACATCTACAAGGACCTTTATCCGGCGCTCAAGGATGCGATGCACCGGCTGGGAGCGTTGCGGACGTGAGAGGATCATCGATGCGCAGGGCAATCGCGTGAAGCGTTCCGTGGCATTTCGACCCCTCATCCGCCCTTTGCTCCGCAAAGCGCACCTTCTCCCGCAAGGGGAGAAGGGGGTGCCTCGGTTTGCGACGTAAGCGCCCTTCTCCCCTTGCGGGAGAAGGTGGATTTCGCGGAACGCGAAAGCCGGATGAGGGGTCCTTTAGCGTCTCCCAATCGCCCCGCGTCGACGTAATTCTCGATTGGTTAACCGTGCTGGGTCACAGTGAACCCGGACATTCGGGGCGGCTCCATGCGCAAGACCTTGGTATTCATCGGCGCCGCGACGCTCCTCGTCGGCACCGTCCCGGCGCTTCATGCGCAATGCCTGCCGCCGGCCTGCCTCCCCGGGCCGGACGTCGTCCGGCTGTCGCCCGCGATCGAGGACGGTGTCCCGCTGGTCTGGTCCCCGGCGAAGGGAAGGCTGGTCCCCGCGCCGAGCCATGGCCTGCCGGTCGTCCTCGGCTACAGCGTGCCGCTCGACGGCTTGATCGGGCGCCGCGTCCTGCCTGTCGGCGCCTTGCCGCGCGAGGTGAACTACAACGCGCCCGACCGGGTCCCGAGCAGGGTCGACCCCGGCCTCGTTCTGATGCGCCTGCTGCCGCCCCATCGTGCCGACAGGCACCACCGCGACGATCGCTGAGCGATCGCGGCAAAGGCCGAGGCCGCAGGGCGGGTCGGGAATCGTCATAACCGCAAAAATGCCTATATGGTGCCGGGACGGCCCCGATGGCCGTCCGAGCGGCGCTGTGCGGTGCCGCTGAGCCTCGGTCTTCCTGGGATCGCAACGCGCCGATGATCGTCAACGTTCTGTCCATCGCGGGTTCGGATCCGAGCGGGGGCGCCGGCATCCAGGCTGACCTCAAGACCTTCTCGGCCCTTGGCTGCTACGGCATGGCGGCGCTGACCGCTCTCACCGTCCAGAACACGCGCGGCGTTTCGGGGGTGCATGTGCCGCCGGCGGAGTTCGTCGGCGCGCAGGTGGCCGCCGTTTTCGCCGATGTCGAAGTCGCGGCGGTCAAGATCGGCATGCTGGCGACGGGGGAGATCGCTCGGGCCGTCGCGGCCGAACTCGCGTCTCATCCGGAGGTCCCGGTGGTGCTCGACCCGGTGCTCGTCGCGACGAGCGGCGACAGCCTCGGGACGCCCGATGTCGTCGCAGCGATGCGTCGCGATCTGCTGCCCCGCGCCACCGTCATCACGCCGAATTTGCCGGAAGCGGCGCGCCTCGCCGAGGAGGAGATGCCGCGCGACGAGGCCGGCATGCGGCGGCTCGCGGAGCGGCTTTGCGTGCTCGGCGCCCGGGCCGCCCTGGTCAAGGGCGGCCATCTTACGGGCGCCGACTCGGTCGACTTCCTGTTCGACGGTGATCGCCATCACGTCTTCCGCGCCAGGCGGATCGAGACCCGCAACACGCATGGCACCGGCTGCACCCTGTCCTCGGCGATCGCGGCCTTCCTGGCACGCGGCCGGACACTCCCCGAGGCGGTCGCTGCGGCAAAGGACTACCTGACCGGGGCGCTGGTAGCCAGCGACATGCTCGACGTCGGCGGCGGCCACGGCCCCGTCCATCACTTCCACGCGCTCTGGCCAGCTCGATCCTCCGAGAGCAGATGAACGTCCAAGCCCGGACCGAAGCCGCGACCGGCCCGCTGCCCGACGGCCACCCCCCGGTCAAGCCGCGCCGTATCGGCGTGCTTCTGACCAATCTCGGCACGCCGGACGCGACCGACTACTGGTCCATGCGCCGCTACCTCAGCGAGTTCCTGTCGGACCGGCGCGTCATCGAGGTGCCGCGGGCGCTCTGGTTCCTGATCCTCAACGGCGTCATCCTGACCACCCGGCCGGGCCGCAAGGGCAAGGATTACGACACGATCTGGAACCGCGAGCGCGACGAGAGCCCGCTCAAGACGATCACACGCTCGCAGACCGATAATCTGCGGGCCGCGATCGGTTCGGGCCTGCTCGGGCCGCGGGGAAGCGAGGTCAGCGTCGATTGGGCGATGCGCTACGGCAATCCTTCGATCAGGTCGGCGCTGGACAGTCTCGTCGCCGAGGGCTGCGACCGCATCCTCCTGGTGCCGCTCTATCCGCAATACGCCGCGGCCACGACGGCCACCGCCTGCGACAAGACCTTCGAAGCGCTGATGACCATGCGCTGGCAGCCCAGCCTGCGCGTTGCGCCGTCCTACGCGGATGATCCGGTCTATATCGACGCGCTCGCCGCCTCCATCCGTAGCGGTCTCGCCGGTCTCGACTTCGAGCCCGAGGTGATCATCGCCTCCTTCCACGGCGTTCCGAAGGACTGCCTGCTCAAGGGCGACCCCTACCATTGCCAATGCGCCAAGACCTGGCGCCTGCTGGGCGACGCGCTCCAACTGCCGCCGGAGCGTTTCATGCTGACCTTCCAGTCGCGCTTCGGCAAGGCCGAATGGCTCAAACCCTATACGGACATGACCATCAAGGACCTGGCGGCGAGGGGCGTGAAGCGGCTCGCCGTGGTCACGCCCGGATTTTCGGCCGACTGCCTCGAGACGATCGAGGAGATCGGCGGCGAGAATGCCGAATATTTCAGGCATGGCGGCGGGGAGAAATTCGCCCGCATCGACTGTCTCAACGACAGCCAGGGCGGCATGCGGGTCATCGAGGCCATCGTCCAGCGGGAGCTGATGGGCTGGATTTGAGCCGCGCGGCCCTCACTCCAGGCAGCGGGTGTGGTCGGCGCCGTCGGGCATCAGCCCGAGCAATCGATTCGCCAGCAGGCGGTGCAGCCGCGTCGGGCGTTCGGGGTGGCGCAGGAACGGGTTCGGCAAAGCCGCGGCCATAAGGGCGGCCTGCCGCGCATCGAGATCCTTGGCCGCGATGTGGAAATCGCGCTGTGCTGCGGCCTCGGCGCCATAGACGCCGTTCCCCCATTCGGCGATGTTGAAATAATATTCGAGGATCCGCTTCTTGCTCCAGACGAGGTCGAGCACCAGCGCCAGTGGAATCTCGATGGCCTTGCGGATGTAGGATCGACCGGGCCAGAGGAACAGGTTCTTGGCGACCTGCATGGTCAGCGTCGAGGCGCCGCGGGAGGGGACGCCGTGACCGTGCAGGACGACATTGCGCAGCGCGCCCCAGTCGACGCCGTCATTCCGGCAGAACTGCCCGTCCTCCGACAGGATGACGGCCGCCTTGAGGGCAGGGGAAACCGCGGAGAGCGGCACCCAGCGCCGGTCCACCGGCTGGCCTGTCAGCACACGGGCCATCATCAGGGTGGACACCGGCCGGGTCAGGCTGTCGACCGCGATCCAGACGGACAGCAGAACCAGTACCAGGAGGCCGAGCCGCAGAAGCCAGCGGCCGGCCCTCAGCACGAGCGCGCCGACCCAGGCGGGCGCTGCCGCGCTCGCGGGCGGCCCCGGACGGCCTTCGACACGATTGAAGGCGCCAGCGTCGGGCGGGGTCTGAACGCCGGTCTCGGACCGAGGCGCGTCGGCCGGCGGCACGAATTCAGGTCGATGATGCAAACGGAACACGATGGGCGCACGGGATCGGAGGACCTTTCAACCTGTGGCGGCCGCGGCGCCCGCGCTCGCGGTCGGGGCCAACCCGGCTAGGCCACAGCCGAAAACTATGGATTTCAGTATCTTGCGCCTTTACCCTCACGCATTTCTTACGCGGAGGGTGCGGCGCTCGTCGGCGACGGCGAGCACGCCGGCCGTCAAGCATGACCGGATCGAATTCCACGCCCCGGTCCGGCGTCCATTGAAACCGCGGACCGGATAACGCATCTTGAAAGGAGCGCATATGGGGTGCGCCACGATATGACAGGACAGAGCCACTGAACACCACGGGTCTCGTAGAAGCCGCTTTGCCGCTTCCCTCGGCAGTGGGTGCCTTGCCCGAAGCCGACCGCCTGGTTCGAAACATCCTCGATTGCCTCGATGACGCGAAGGCCGAGGATGTCGTATCGATCAACCTGCTCAACAAGACCAGCCTTGCCGATGTCATGATCATCGCCAGTGGCCGGTCGAACACCCACGTCGGGTCCATCGCCGACCGCATTCTCAGGGCCTGCAAGGATCTCGGCATCAAAACGCGCATCGAGGGTCTGCCGAACTGCGACTGGGTGCTGGTCGATGCGGGCGACGCGATCATCAATATCTTCCGGCCGGAAGTCCGCGCGTTCTACAACCTCGAAAAGATGTGGGGCGGCACGCGGCCCGAGGAGCGGCGACTCGGCTGACGGCACGCGGGCATGCGGCTGATCCTGGCCGGGGTCGGACGACTGAAGGCCGGCCCGGAACGCGATCTCTGCGACCGCTATCTGGCGCGGAGCCGCGCCATCGGCCGCACGCTCGGCTTCGCACCGCTCGACGTGCTGGAGATCGACGAGGGCCGGGAGCGCTCTGCCGTCGAGCGCCGGCGGAGCGAGGCGGCTCTGCTTATCGCCAAGTTGCCGCCGGATACTGTCATGACGGCGCTCGACGAACGAGGCCGGGCATTGACCAGCCGGGACTTCGCCGCCCATCTGAGCAGCGTACGGGAGGTGGGCGCAGCCACCTTGGCGCTCGTGGTCGGCGGCCCGGATGGTCTCGATTCCGCCGTCCGGGCCAGGGCCGGACTGACCTTCGGCTTCGGCGCCGCGACGATCCCGCACCAGATCGTCCGGGTGCTTCTCGCCGAGCAGGTCTATCGAGCCATGACGATCATGGCGGGCCATCCCTATCATCGGGACTAGACCACGATGCGTCCGGATCGAAACGATCCAGACGCATGACGATGATCGCTTCGATGGCGACGCGGCATGATGTCATCCGAAAGTCCATGCCGACGGTTCGGCATCACGCTCCATTTCCGGATCTACTGACCGACGGCCTGCTGGATTCGGGTGGCCAGGAGCGCGATCGTCTTCGAATAGACTTGGCTCTTGTTCCATTGCAGCAGCACCGGCCAGTTGGGTTGGCCCGGCTCCCAGCCCTGGCCGGCCTGCCAGCCGTAGCTCTGCAGGTACTTGGCCGTCGAGGCCAGCACGTCGGGGACGCTGTGGAGCAGATCGCGGCGCCCGCTCCCATCGAAATCCACAGCGAACTTGACATAGGACGAGGGCATGAACTGGGTCTGACCGATCTCCCCTGCCCAGGCGCCGTGCATGGTTGCAGGGTTGAGGTCGCCGCGTTCGACGATGCGCAGCGCATCGAGCAGTTCCCCCTGGAACCGGTCGGACCGGCGGCAGTCGTAGGCCAGCGTCGCCAGCGAGCGGATCGTCGAAAAATTGCCGATGACGGCGCCGAAATCCGTCTCGAGGCCCCAGATCGCGACGAGGACCGGCCCTTGCACGCCATACTGCCGCTCGATCCGGTCGAGCAGATCGCCGTGGCGCCGGACCATGTCGGCGCCCCGCTTGACACGAGGGGGAACCATGCGCCCTGAAAACTGCTCGAAGCTCTGCCGGAACACGCCCTGACCGCGGTCGTGCTGGATTGTGTTGCGGTCATAGGTGAGGCCGTCGAGCGAGGCGCTGATCGCGCGTTGCGAGATGCCTTGCGCCGCCGCCTCGCTTTTGAACTGCTCGAGCCATTGCGGAAAGCCGGCTGGATCGTTCGAGCAGGTCAGGGCCATCGCGGGCCCGGTGAACGCCAGTCCGGCGGCGAGCGCGGCGGCAGGCAACAGCGTGCGGGTCAGGCGCATGAAACCTCTTGAAAACAACTGGAGCGGCCGCCCCATTCGGGTCGGCCCGTTCTCGATGCCCGTTTCAAGCCGCTTGCCCGAGCCTTGTCAATCCTGCAGCAGGCGCTTCAGCAGCTCGACTTCTTCGGCGAGGGTGACCTCCTTGCCGCAGAGCGCCTCGATCTTGCGGACCGCGTGCAGGACAGTCGTGTGGTCGCGGCCGCCGAACCTCCGGCCGATCTCGGGCAGGGAGCGCAGCGTCAGCGACTTCGACAGATACATGGCGATCTGCCGCGGCCGCACCACGGTGGCCGTGCGCCGCGCGGACAGGATATCGGCGCGGCTAACGTTGTAATGGCTGGCAACCAGCTTCTGGATGTCCTCGATCTTGACGCGCTTGGGCTCCCGCGTCCGCACGAGGTCTCGGATGGCCGCCTCCGCGGTCTCCACCGTATGGGCGGTGCCGGAGAGCGTCGCATGAGCCATAAGGCGATTGACGGCACCGTCGAGGTCGCGGCCGTTGGTACAGATCGTCTTCGCCACATAGCTCAGCACGGCGGCCGAGAGCGTGAACCCTGGGTGCAGCAGCCGTGCCGCGTTGACGCGGGCGTCCAGGATCTTGAGTCGCAATGCCTCGTCGAGCGTCTCCATCTCGACGCAGAGTCCCCCGGCGAGCCGCGAGCGCACGCGCTCCTCGAGCGATTCAAGATCGGCAGGCGGCCGGTCGGCGGCGACGATGACCTGGCGCCCGTCGTCGATCAAGGCATTCAACGTGTGGCAGAATTCGATCTGGATCGACTTGCCCTGCAGGAATTGCGCATCGTCGATGATCAGGACGTCGATGCCGCGCAGCTTCTCCTTGAAGGCAATGGAGGTCTGCGCCTTGAGCGCGGCCACGAAGCCATACATGAAGCGCTCCGCCGTCAGGTAGATCACGCGCCGGCCAGTCTCCGTCACCGCATGGGCTGTCGCCTGCAGGAGATGGGTCTTGCCGAGGCCCACGGCGGCGTGAACGTAGAGCGGACTATAGAGCGGAGCGTCGCCGGGCGCCGCACCGACGACGCGCTGGACGGCGGCGTGAGCGAGCCCGTTCGACTTTCCCAGGACGAAGCTGGCGAAGGTCAGCCGCCGGTCGAGCGGCGAGCCGGCCAGGAGATCCGCCGGGGCGGCGGACTTCTGCGCCTCGCCGCGCAGAAACGGCGTGATTTCGGCTGAAAGCGGCACCTGCCCCTTCGGCTCCGTCGCCTGGGCGAGCGCGGCCGACTCGCCCGAGCGGGCCGGCTTGGCGGCTTGGCTGCGCTGCGCCGATGTCCGCAACGAGAGAACGACGCGCTTCACGAGGGGTGTCTCCGCCCCGAGCGCCGCCGCGATGCGGTCGACGTAATGCGACTGGATCCAGGTCTTCAGGAAATTGGTAGGGACCGACAGATGCGCCGTGCCGTCCTGAACGCTGTCGAGCTCGAGCCTGGCGAACCAGGCTCCGAACACGGCTTCCCCGAGTTCGGCCCGTAGGCGCCGGCAGCAGTTCGACCAGCATTCGCGGAGGGCCACAACGTCGTCGGACCGTTCCACGACCGTGCGCACCGGCGCACCAATGTCTGAACCGGAAAGATCGGCAGAATCTTCTGCCAAGCTTTGGCTGGCATCGAGTCGAGCTTTCATGATTGGTCGTTGTCTTTCTGGAAAGGGATGTTTGCCGCATCTCTGACCCGAAAAGAACGCGCAACACAGCTCCTCTGTAGAAGCGACCCCATTCACGGCGTCACCGGGTAGACCGGCCAAAGGCGGCGTCGAGTGGCCTCTCGACACTGCTCAGGCTTGTGGTCGGACCGGCAAAACCGAACTCGACGACTGACTTTACGCTCTCGGAAAATCCGGCGGGCCGCTCACGCGCGAACCCGGCAAGCAGCATCACCGAAACACGATACAGTCCGGCGGTCTCACCTGGATCATCATGATTTCGGATCGACCCGATCCAAAAATCACATCGCGGCCTTCACTCGCCAGTTTGCTTCGTTCTGACGAGACACGCCAGTGCAGGCTTGCCTCACTTCGCCTGAAAGAAATTCCAGCTTCCAAAACGACATTCCCAACCTAATACAACCGAGAACAGCCATAGCCCGCACCAGTCATAGCCAAAGCTACGGACTTGAAGCCTACTTCGAGGATCCAGGGTTGATTGCTCGCGGGAGACACGAATGTTCGTCCGCCAGAGAGGTCAACCTACACAGCGGGGAGGGTGGGCGCAACATCCAGGCGTCATCAAAGAGTCAGATTCTGTCCGCGCGACCTCATCGCGGGTCGCGAGCCATCCCTGTGATGCGTTGAATCTGCGACGGAATCGCGTCGCGATTCGGCGTCATCAAAATGCAAATCGCGGTGGCCTCCGGACTCCGAATCGTGGAGATTCGGCCTCGTCAATGGCCTCGTTCGGAGCCGCGATTCGATGCTTAGCCAGTAAGGCTTTGATTCTGCGCGTTAACCGATGCGCGGGTGGCGCCGACGATGAAAACTATCCACCGTTTTCATTAACAATCCTGGAAAAATGAGGCTTTTCAACACGATTCGCATTGGTCAGGGTGCGGATCGCATCCGAATCATTGCATGCCAGGCTCAAGCGCGATTCGAATCGGCTTCGCCGCCACTGCGCGATTTTCCCCTCCAGAGGCTGCCGGCCGCTCGACGCGGCGACTCGACGGCGAAAGGTGGCGCGAGGATGATGCCGAAATGCCGGCACCACTCATGTGAACAGCGACCGGAGCTGGCCGATCAGGAACGAACGCCGTGTCTCGGAAAGCCTGGCCAGGAATGTTTCGGCCCAGCGATCGATGTCGTTTTTCTCGATCGTCGCATACATCGACCGATGGCGTGACTGCCGCTCGTCGAGCGGCATCTCGAGCGCGATCCTGATGGCCTGGGCCATGCCCTCGGTCTCGTGCGGATTGACGATCAGCGCGCTGTCGAGTTCGGCTGCGGCGCCGGCGAACTGCGACAGGACGAGAACGCCGGGGTCGTCCGGGTTCTGTGCCGCCACATATTCCTTGGCGACGAGATTCATGCCGTCGCGCAACGGCGTGACGAGTGCCGCCGCCGAATGCCGGAAGATGCCGGCCAGCTCCGGTCGGGAATATGACCTGTTGATGTAGCGCAGCGGCGTCCAGGCCGCTTCGCCGAAGGTGCCGTTCACCTCACCGGCGAGCTCGTTCACCGTCTTCACCATATCGCCGTATTCGGGGATGTTCTCGCGGCTCTTGGGAGTCACCTGCAACAGGATGACGCGGTTGCGCCACGCCGTCTCCTGCTCGAGGAAGTGGCTGTAGGCCTCGATCCGGTGGATGATCCCCTTCGAATAGTCCAGGCGGTCAACGCCGATCAGGAGCTTGCGGCCCAGGAGGCTGTCGCGCATCTCGCGGGTGAAGCTCGAGGCCTCCGCTTCCACCGCGATCTGGGCATATTCGCGCGTCTCGATGCCGACCGGGAAGGCGCCGATGCGCACGACCCGCCCCTCGAGCGCGTAGGCCGAGCCGTCGCGGCCGACGCTGGCTCCGGTCATGGTCAGGTAGCGTCCGTAATTGGTCTTGTCGTTCTCCGTCTGGAAGCCGACGAGGTCGTAGTGGCTCAAGGCGCCGATGCTCTGTTCCTGACGCGGGATGGTCATCAGCAGGTCCGGCGGCGGACAGGGGATGTGCAGGAAGAAGCCGATCGGGTTGTTGCAGCCGCGCGAGCGCAGCTCACGCGCCAGCGGGATCAGGTGGTAGTCATGCACCCAGATGACGTCGTCGGGCTGCAGCAGCTTCGAGAGGTGGTCGGCGAAGAGACCGTTGACGCGCAGATAGCCGGTCAGGTCCGAACGGTTGAACTCGGCGAGATCCACCCGATAGTGCAGGATGGGCCACAGCACCCGGTTGGCGAAACCGTTGTAATATTCCTGATAATCGGCCGCCTGCAGATCGATCACCACATAGGTCACCTGGTCGCGCTGGGCGATCGCCGGCTCGACGTTGATATTTTCGTCGACCTTGCCGCTCCAGCCGAACCAGACGCCGGGACGGTTCTTCAGCGCCGCATGGACCGCCACCGCGAGCCCGCCGGGCGGCGGCGGTTGCCCCGGCTCCGGCACGGTGACCCGGTTGGAGACGATTACAAGTCGCGACACCAGGCGTCCTCCCAGCTCACGGACAGGCGCATCGCCGTGTTGATGATGCCGGCCATCGAATAGGTCTGCGGGAAGTTGCCCCAGAGCTGGCCGGTCACGGCATCGAGGTCCTCGGACAGGATGCCGAAGGCGTTGCGGTGCGACAGGATGTTGAGGAAGCGCTCGCGCGCCTCATCCTTCCGCCCGATCTGGACGAGCGCGTCGACGTACCAGAAGTTGCAGACCAGGAAGGCCGTCTCGGGCAGGCCGAAGTCGTCCTCGGCCGTATAGCGCATGATCCTGCCGTCGCGCATGAGCTCGCGACCGATGAGATCGCAGGTCTTGACGAAGCGCTCGTCGTGCGGATCGATCAAGCCGAACTCGGGCAGCAGCAGCACGCTGGCGTCGAGGTCGGGCAGTCCCCAGGCGCCGACGAGCGCCTGGCGCTCCTCGCTCCAGGATTCCTGCAGGATGCGGCGCTTCACCCGGTCGGCGTCGCTCTTCCAGATGCCGGCCTCGGTGCGCAGGCCGAGGTGGGCCGCGATGCGGGCGAGCCGGTCGCAGGCGGCCCAGCACAGCGCCGCCGAATAGGTGTGAACGCGCTTCTTGCCGCGATATTCCCAGATCCCGGCATCGGGCTCGAAGGCGAATTTCGCCGCCTGCCGGCCGAGCATCTCGAGGCGTCGGAAGAGCGCTTCGTCACCCATCCGCGGCAACCGCTCGTCGACGAACATCTGTGCCGCGCCGAGGACCACGCTGCCGTAGACGTCGTGCTGGACCTGCGAGACGGCGGCATTGCCGACGCGCACCGGCCTGTTGTTCTGGAAACCGTCGAGATCGGGGGCGATCCATTCATCGAGCGCGGTGCCGGGAATGATGCCGTGCACCGGCGCGAGATAGGTGTCCTGGTCGAAGGCGATGTTGGTGAAGTAGTTGATGTAGGATTCCATCGTCTGCGTGGCGCCGAGCCGGTTCAGCGCGTCGACGACGAAGAAGGCGTCGCGCAGCCAGCAGAAGCGGTAGTCCCAGTTGCGGGTGGAGCCCGGCGCCTCCGGCAGCGAGGTCGTGTGGGCGGCGACGATGGCGCCCGTCTCCTCGAAGGAGCAGAGCTTGAGGGTGATCGCCGCGCGCGCCACGTCGGCCTGCCATTCGAACGGCAGCGCCAGATAGCGCGTCCAGTCGTACCAATATTCGCGGGTGCGGTCCTGAAACTCGCGCGCCGTGGTTTCGAGGGATGAGCGGAACGGCTCGTCCGGCCCGAAGACCATGGTGACGACCCGCGTCAGGGCGAAGCTGGTCTCGTGCTCGATGTAGGAGAGCGGCGCGTCGGTGTTCAGGCGCAGCACCTGCTCGCCGCCCGAGTAGCGGATGTGGTTCGAGCCGATCGCGACGTCGGTGACCTTCTTGCCGTAGTCGTATGTCGGCCGGACCCTGATGGTGATGCGCGGCAGCCCGGCGATGGGCTCGATGCGGCGGACGAGCTGCGAGGGGCGGAAGATGCGTTCATACTGCTTGAAGCGCGGCATGAAGTCGGTGACCCTGACCATCCCGCCCTGCGCATCCTTGAGGATGGTCTCGACGATGGCCGTGTTGCGCAGGTAGCTCGCCTGACTCTCGACCTGATCGGCGAGCACGATGTCGCAAAAGCCCTTTTCCACGTCGCCGGCCAGCAGCCGGGAGAAAACGGGGTCCGAATCGAACCGCGGATTGCACCACCAGACGATGCGGGCATTGGTGTCGACCAGCGCGGCGACACGGCAGTTCCCGATAAGGGCGTAATCGAGGTTGCGGGAGCTCGTCATGAGCGGATCGTCTCCGGATCGAAAAGGGCCGCCAGCCAGTGACGAACGGCGGCGGGGTTCTGAAAGGTCCCCACGACGCCCGGGGCCGCGTGGCTTACGGAATAGGCAAGGCCGTTGCGCGACATCACGGTCTCGAAGCCGGGACGGTCGGTTACGTCGTCTCCGACGAAGATAGGGCGGCGGCCGCGAAAGGCCGCCTCTTCCATGAACCGCGCGATGGCGGCACCCTTGTTGATGTCGGGTCGCTTCATCTCGAACACGTAATGTCCGGGCATCAGCGCCAGCCCGTGCGCCGGATGAGCCGCCAGGAAAGCCTCGAGCCGTCGCTTCAGGGCCTGACCGCTGCCTGGCGCCGCGCGATAATGGATCGCGAAGGAGAAAGACTTGTTCTCGGCAAACGTTCCCGGAAACTGTGACAGGACCTCGAGCAGCTCGGTCCAGGTCGCGGCGGGCAGGGCGGTCGCCAGCACCTGCGGGGGCGCGTCGGCGACATGAAAGCGGAACTCCGCTCCATGGACGCCGCTGGCCTTGAGACGGAGCGGGCTGAACAGCCGGTCGAGATCCTCGATGGTGCGGCCGCTGATCAGCGCCAGGGCTCCTCCGAGCCGTTCTTCGGCCAGCGCCAGATCGCGCAGCAGCGAGGCCGGCACCACGACAGCGTCGGGGTTGGGCGCGATGTCGATCAAGGTGCCGTCGACATCGAGAAACAGACCGAAGTCGGCGCGGAATCTATCGGGATCCAGCGTCGGGCCCGTGCGGGTGGTCGTCATGTCGGGTCGTCCTGGCACGGTCCTGGGGTCGCGGGCGAGCTTTAACACCGCTGCCGCGCGGATTCGACCGGAACGTAAGGCGGGACGCAAAGTTCCACGCTCAGGCTGAAGCTTGCGGCCAGCCGGGGGGCGTCATGTTGCAGCGCGAAACGAGCGGAACAAAGAGTCAACAGCAGCGTTCAGGCTCCGAACCCTCCCCGTCCCTCCCATGTGAGTTTTCCAAGATGCGAATCGCCCAGATCGCTCCGTTGATGGAAAGTGTTCCGCCGCGGCTTTACGGTGGAACCGAGCGGATCGTATCCTGGCTGACCGAGGAGCTCGTCCGTCAGGGGCACGACGTGACCCTGTTCGCCAGCGGTGATTCGATCACGGCCGCCAACCTCATTCCCTGCACGACCGAGGCTATCCGCCTGTCGGACGTCATCGCCGATTACATCCCCCATTATACGATGATGGTCGACCGCGTGCATCGTCTGCGGCAGTCCTTCGACATCCTGCACTTCCACGTCGATATGTTCCACTTCCCATTGTTCCGGGCGCTCGAGGCGCGCACGGTCACGACGTTGCACGGACGCCAGGACCTGCCCGACCTCTGGCCGTTCTACCGTGCCTTCCCGGACATGCCGCTCGTGTCGATCTCGAATGCCCAGCGGACGCCGATCGCGGACGCCAATTTCGCCGGCACCGTCCTGCACGGCATGCCGGTCGACCTCCACAAGGCCAATTACGATCCACGCGGCGGCTACCTGGCCTTCCTGGGCCGCATCTCGCCCGAGAAAGGTCCCGACCGGGCGATCGAGATCGCCCGCGCCCTCGGCATTCCGCTCAAGATCGCTGCCAAGGTCGACAAGGCCGACGAGAAATATTTCCGCGAGACGATCCAGCCGCTGCTCGACGGACCGGGGGTGGAGTTCGTCGGCGAGGTCGACGAGCGTAGCAAGAGCAAATTCCTCGGCGAAGCCCGCGCGCTGCTGTTCCCGATCGACTGGCCGGAGCCCTTCGGCCTCGTGATGATCGAGGCCATGGCGTGCGGCACGCCGGTCCTGGCCTTCCGGCACGGGTCGGTCGCCGAGGTCATTGACGACGGCGTGACCGGCAAGATCGTCGAGACAATGCCGCAGGCGATCGCCGCCATGCCTGAACTCCTGGGGCTCGACCGCCGCGCGGTCCGCCGCCGGTTCGAGGAGCGCTTCTCCGCGGCGCGCATGGCCCGCGACTACGTGGCGCTCTACGAGCGGCAGATCGCCCTCGACGGTCTGGAGATCTCGGCACTCGACGCGACCCTGCGCCGCCAGCGGACCATCGACAGACTTCTGCCAGGGTCTAAGTCTACGCAGGTTCGGGATCTCGGATCAGCCCTGCCGCAATAGTCGCGAACGGGCGCGCCGGGCCGAGCGAGCGAGGACATGCGATGACACATGAAGCGGCCGGCGAGCCGCGCGACGCCGGCGACCCGGGCTCCGAACCCAGTCCCTTCTACATCTCCGCCACCGTACCGTCCTCGCGGCCGCGGCATACGATGAAGCACGGCGACACATTCGCCGTCTTCGACAGTTTCGGCGACATCGGAGCATCGCCCGGCGGATCCGACGGGCTGTTCAATCACGATACGCGCTTCCTGTCGCGCTTCGAGCTGCTGATCCATGGCATGCAGCCGCTGCTGCTCGGCTCGCGCATGCGCGACGACAATGTCGCGCTTGCGGCCGACCTCACCAATCCGGACGTCTATCGCGACGGCAAGATCGCGCTCGCCAAGGACACGATCCACGTCGTGCGGACGACCTATCTGTGGGGGGGCGTCGCGCACCAGCGCATCCACGTCGCCAACCACGGCGACGCGCATGTCGCCTTCACGCTCTCGTTCATCTTCGGCTGCGACTTCTCGGACCTTTTCGAGGTGCGCGGCACACGGCGCGCCCATCGCGGGACCATGCGTGAATCGTTGAAGCCGCCGGGCACGGTGGAGTTCGCCTATCTCGGCCTCGACGACAAGGAGCGGCGGACCCGGCTGCGCTTCGAGCCGGCACCGCAGCGGCTGGTGAACGGCGCGGCGACTTACAGCCTGGCGCTCGACGGCGGCAAGGGCACCACGATCCTTTTCGCGGCCGAATGCTACGGCGACGCGACGCCGCGGATCGAGACCTTCATGAAGGGCTTCGTCGCGGCGAACCGGCGCCAGCACACCGGCCATCGAAAAGTCGCGACGGTCGAAACCTCGAACGACATCTTCAACGAAATGATGTGCCGCTCGGCCGCCGACATCGACATGTTGCTGACCGATACGCCGCAGGGCCCGTACCCCTATGCGGGCATCCCCTGGTACTCGACCACCTTCGGCCGCGACGGCATCATCACCGCAATCCAGCTGCTGTGGAGCCATCCCGCCGTCGCGAAGGGCGTGCTCAGGCGTCTGGCGCATTATCAGGCCCGAACCGAGGATGCGCTGGCCGACGCGGAGCCGGGCAAGATCCTGCACGAGATGCGCGGCGGCGAGATGGCGGCGCTGCGCGAGGTGCCGTTCGGGCTCTATTACGGATCGGTCGATTCGACGCCGCTCTTCATCGTCCTGGCCGGGCTCTATCTCGAGCGGACCGGCGATCTCGATACGATCGCCCATCTTTGGACCGCCATCGAGGCCGGCTTCGCATGGATGGAGCGTTACGGCGACCGCGACGGCGACGGCTTCCTCGAATACGCGCGGGCCGACGACAAGGGCCTCCAGAACCAGGGCTGGAAGGATTCCTACGATTCCGTGTTCCACGCCGACGGCACATTGGCGAGCGGGCCGATCGCGCTCGTCGAGGTCCAGGGCTATGCCTATGCGGCGATGACGCTCGGCGCCGTCTGCGCCCGCAGGTTGGGCCATGCGGACCGGGCACGCGACCTTGAGACGAAGGCGGGGCGCCTCGCCGAGGCTTTCGACCGCGCCTTCTGGTGCGAAGATGTCGGGACCTATGCGATCGCGCTCGACGGAAAGAAAAATCCCTGCCGGGTCAGGACCTCCAACGCCGGACACGTGCTCTGGACCGGGATCGCCAGGCCAGAGCGTGCCCGTCGGGTCGCCGACGACATGGTCGGCGCGGATTTCTTCTCCGGGTGGGGTGTCCGCACGGTCGCCAAGGGTCAGCCGCGCTACAATCCCATGTCCTATCACGACGGTTCGGTCTGGCCGCATGACAACGCGCTGATCGCGCTGGGCTGCGCGCGCTACGGGCGCATCGGCAACGCCGAGAAGATCTTCGACGGCCTGTTCGCCGCCGCCACTTATATGGAGCTACGCCGCCTGCCGGAGCTGTTCTGCGGCTTCCGGCGGCGACGGGGCGCCGCGCCGACGCTCTATCCGGTGGCTTGCGCCCCCCAGGCGTGGGCGGCGGCGACGCCCTTCATGCTGCTGCAGGCGGTGCTCGGGATGGAGCTCGATCCCGTGGCGCGCAGCATAAGGTTCCGCAACCCCCGCCTGCCGAAGTCGATCGAGGAGGTCACGCTGCGCGATCTCGGTTTCGCCGAGGCGGGGGTGGACGTGACGTTGCGGCGCATCGACGATCACGTATCGCTGAGGGTGCTGCGCAACCGGGGCGCCATCGAAGTGTCGATGGTCCTCGCCTGACCGGCCTGGCTTGGCTATCCTCGCGCCCGATCAGGCAAGGAGGTCCCGCCCGCCATGCGTATCGACCCGAACCCCGGCATGCGGTCGCTGGCAGCCGCATTGTCGTGCGTGGTCCTGGTCGGTCTCAGCATCGCCTTCCTCGATCGGCCAGCGGCGACCTGGTCGCACCAGGTCTTCCACGGCGCCTTCGCGTTCGTCGCCCTGACCCATATCGTCGATCCGGTGCTGCCCGGCTCCGCCTTGGGGTTGATCGTCGCCGCGGTCGCGGTGATGAGCGGCTGGCGGCCCGGGCGCCGCGGCCGGACCCTGATCGCCTGCTGCATGGCGGCGCTGATGGCCTATGCGATCAAGGATCAATTGAAGTTCGGCTTCGGCCGCCTCTGGCCGGAGACCTGGGTCAACGGCAACCCGTCCTGGATCGGCAACGGCGCCTATGGGTTCTCGCCGTTCCACGGCGGCGCCGGCTGGGGCTCCTTTCCGTCCGGG
Source organism: Lichenihabitans sp. (assembly GCA_965277635.1). Classification (GTDB taxonomy): domain Bacteria; phylum Pseudomonadota; class Alphaproteobacteria; order Rhizobiales; family Beijerinckiaceae; genus Lichenihabitans. The sequence goes on along the minus strand of CBDIDE010000002.1, from coordinate 4,731,827 downwards.
CACATGGTCGCGATCACGGCGCCGATGTGCGTGATCTGGCGCCGGATGCCGCGGCTGCGTTGGCTTTCGGCGATCCTGGTGCTGCTCGTCGCCGTCGGCCTCTACGGCGCGGACTATCACTTCGTCGGCGACATGATCGCGGGGGTTTATGTCGGCGTCGCCTGCGGCCTCGGCATGCTCGCCGCCCTCCACGCCGGTTGGACCGACCGCGACGAGGACGCGACGCGGGAGCGAGCCGCAACCGAACGGCGGCGGAGATCGGGCTGATGTCCGGGCCCGCGGACTGACGGCGCCTCCAGCGTGTCCGGCCCCGGTCCGTCTTTCGTCGCGCGTGCCCGCGCTCGCTGGGCGCGCTACGGCACCCTCCGGGCACCCGGGCCAGACCTCGCGCGGCTGCCGATCGGCTTCGATCTCGGTGCCATCAGCGTCGCGGAGGGCCTGCGCGCCGCCGTCGGCACCGGCTTGGTGCTGTTGGTCAATATCTGGATCGGCTCGCCGGCCCTCACCATCGCGGCCTTCGCGGCCCTCCTGACATGTTTCTGCGACACCGGTGGGCCGCTGGCGCATCGCATCCCGGCGCTGCTGACGTTCACGCTGATTGGCGGCGCCATCTGGGGCCTCGTCGGCCTGTTTCACGACCTCGGCTGGCTGCTGCTGGTGCCGCTCGCGGGCCTCGTGGTCTTCGCCAACAGCATCGTGCGTGTCTGGGGCATGCGGGCGCAGGCGGTGGGCAATGTGCTGACCGTCGTGTTGGCTCTCGCCGTCGACCGGCCCCTGAGCCCGGGCGCAGCCTTGGCCCTGTTCGTCGCCTTCCTGGCCGGGGGTGCGTGGGCCACGGTGCTGACGATCGGCATCTGGCGGATCTACCCCAACCGTCCGGCGATCCGCGCCGTGGCGGAGAACTGGCGCAGGTTGGCGGCGCTGGCGCGCGATCTCGTCGAGCTGGCCGCGGCGGACGGGGTCGATGCGAGCCGGTGGGAGGCCCATGCCCGCGGCCATCGCCGCACCGTGCGCGACGGCCTCGAAGACGCGCGCGCCGTCATCGTGGCGTCGGTGCGTTCGCCCGGCCCCGTATCGCCGGAAGGTGCACGAGCGCTGCTCGGGCTCGAAGCCGCCGAGCAGGTCTTCGGCGCGCTGATCGCGCTGTCGGACCTGCTCGAGAGCACCCGCGACCCGCTGCTGCGCGGCGCGGGCCTGCGTGTCCTGCGGCGGCTTCGTCCGAGCCTGGTGCTGCTCGGCCAGGATCTCGGCCATGTCTCCGATCGGGTCGAGCCTTCGCTGGTCCGCATGCAGGCCGACGGCGAGGAGGCGCCGGCGCTGGAGCGCATCGTCAAGGCCCTGGTCGACCGCCTGCGCCTCGCCTTCGGCCTCAAGCGGGAACAGGGGCGTCGGGACCTGCCCGAGCGCCTCTCGCGGTCCGCGGCGCTGACGCAGCGCCTGCAGCAGCTTCGGGCGACGTTGACCTGGGACTCGGCGATCCTGCGTCACGCGATTCGCGCCGCGGTGCTGACCATGGCGGCCGTGGCGGTGACACTCGCCTGGTGGACGCCTTACGCGCATTGGCTGACCATCACCGTGGCGCTGACCATGCAGCCCTATTTCGCCGCAACCTGGCAGCGGGTGCTGGAGCGGGTCGGCGGTACGGTGCTTGGCGCCATGATCGGGGGTGGGCTTGCCTTCGTGCCGCCCACGCCGCTCAACCATGCCATGCTGCTCATCCCGCTCTGCATCCTCGGCTTCTCGGTCCGCCAGGTCAGCTACGGTGCCTACATCGCATGCCTGACGCCTCTGACGGTGCTGCTCTTCGAGGTCGCCGAGCCGGGACATTCGGAATGGGCCGTCGCCGCGTGGCGGACCTTCTATACGATCGGCGGCGGTAGTCTTGCGGTTTTGGCCTGCATGGTGCTCTGGCCGAGCTGGGAGCCGAACCGCACGGAGGGAGAGCTCAAACGCGCCCTCGAAGCGCACGCGGATTACGCGGCGGCGGTGTTCGACGTCATGTCCGGGGACTGCGATCTCCACCGCCTCGATGAGGCGAGACGGAACGCCGGTCTCGCCAGCAACAATCTCGAAGCCTCGTTGTCGCGCGCTCTGCAGGAGCCGCGCCGCCGCCGTTCGCGCAATCTCGAGACGCTGCTCGCCGCGGATGCCGCCCTGCGACGGCTCGGCGGCGGTTTCCTCGCATTGCATTTCGACCCAGCGGTGCGCGCCGACATCGGCGGCGAGACGTGGCAGGCGTGGCGCCGGTGGCTGCCAGCGGCCCTGGCCGGCCTCGCCGAGGGTGAGCCGCGACTCGACCCGCGGCCCGAGGCGCCTCCGACCAGCACGCTCGATCGGCTGGGCCGCGGTGTCGAGCTTCTAAGGACGCTCATGCCGCGCCACATGTAGCGGAGCCGGGAAGCTACCCTCGGACCGGCAGGATCGGCAGCACGTGCGACACGCGCTGCGACGAGCTTTCGCCTTGCATGCCGCGGTGCGGTACACTAGGTCTTCGTCAGCCGTTCGGAGCTTTGGAAGGCTTCGAAATTCCAACGGAGTGGAGCCGTTTCGCGGCTTCTCGGAGATGGCGATGCCGGGGCTTCTTGGTCAGTATCTTCCGCTGGTGATCTTCATCGCCGTCGCGGCCTTCATCGCCGGTGCGCTGCTGCTGGCGCCCTTCCTTGTCGCCTACAAGTCGCCCGATCCCGAGAAGCTCTCGGCCTACGAGTGCGGCTTCAACGCCTTCGACGACGCACGCATGAAGTTCGATGTGCGCTTCTATCTGGTCTCGCTGCTGTTCATCATCTTCGACCTCGAGGTCGCCTTCCTGTTCCCCTGGGCCGTCGCCTTCCATGACGTTGGGCTCTTCGGCTTCTGGTCGATGATGGTGTTCTTGGGCGTGCTGACGATCGGCTTCGTCTACGAATGGAAGAAGGGAGCCCTGGAATGGGACTGATCGCCGATCCCAAGGCTCCGCCCGCTGGCACGTTGGTTGCGCCCGCCGGCAAGGGCGTCGTCGACCCGCGCACCGGCCGCCCCATCCTGGCGGACGATGCTTTCTACACGGACGTCAACGGCCAGCTCGCCGACAAAGGCTTCCTGATCACGGCGACCGACGACCTCATCAACTGGGCCCGCCAGGGCTCGCTGATGTGGATGACGTTCGGGCTCGCCTGCTGCGCGGTCGAGATGATGCAGTTCTCGATGCCGCGCTATGATTCGGAGCGTTTCGGCTTCGCGCCGCGCGCCAGCCCGCGCCAGTCGGACGTGATGATCGTCGCCGGCACGCTGACCAACAAGATGGCCCCGGCACTGCGCAAGGTCTACGACCAGATGCCCGAGCCGCGCTACGTGATCTCGATGGGGTCCTGTGCCAACGGCGGCGGCTACTACCATTTCTCCTATTCGGTGGTGCGCGGCTGCGACCGGATCGTGCCGGTCGACATCTATGTGCCGGGCTGTCCGCCGACCGCCGAGGCGCTGCTCTATGGCGTGCTGCTGCTGCAGCGGAAGATCCGTCGTACGGGCACGATCGAGCGATAGGGGATGCTGATGCACGCGGGAAAACGCAACCTCGTCCTTCGAGACGCCGCTTCGCGGCTCCTCAGGATGAGGGTGCAGGGGCTTGCGTTTCATCGATGCCTCATCCTGAGCAGCGACCATAGGGAGCGTGTCGAAGGACGAGGGATCGTTGAAAACCGCTTCGAGCAAGGGTACGGCTTATGAGCGAACCGCAGACGCTGTCGCATCAAGCGCTCGGGCAGGCGATCGTCGAGGCCTTGCCGGGTGCGGTGCTGGGCTTCGAGGTCGCCTTCGACGAGCTGATGCTCAAGGCCGACGCGGCGCGGATCGTCGAGCTGATGACCTTTCTGCGCGACGATCCGCGCTGCCGGTTCGTGTGTTTCATCGATCTTTGCGGCGTCGACTACCCGCACCGCGGCAAGCGCTTCGACGTGGTGACGCATCTGCTCTCGCCGACTCGGAACCGGCGCATTCGGGTCAAGGTCGAAGCCGACGAGACCATGCCTGTCCCCTCGCTCATCCCGGTCTTCCCCGCCGCCAACTGGTTCGAGCGCGAGGCCTACGATTTCTTCGGCATCCTGTTCTCCGGCCATCCGGATCTGCGCCGCATCCTGACCGACTATGGGTTCGAAGGGCATCCGTTGCGCAAGGACTTTCCGATGTCGGGCTTTGTCGAAGTCTGGTGGAACGACCTCGAGAAACGCGTCGTCAACCAGCCGGTGCAACTGACGCAGGACTTCCGCTCCTGGGATTTCCTCTCCCCCTGGGAGGGCATGGATACGGCGGCGCTGCCTGGCGACGAGAAGGCCAAGGCGCAATGAACGACCAAAACACCCGCAACTTCTCCATTAACTTCGGCCCGCAACATCCCGCGGCGCATGGAGTTTTGCGTCTGGTGCTGGAGCTCGACGGCGAAATCGTCGAGCGCGTCGACCCGCATATAGGTCTCCTCCATCGCGGCACCGAGAAGCTGATGGAGGCGCGCACCTACCTGCAGAACGTGCCCTATTTCGACCGGCTCGATTACGTCGCGCCGATGAACCAGGAGCATGCCTTCTGCCTTGCCATCGAGAAGCTGCTCGGCGTCGAGGTACCGCGCCGCGCCCAGCTCATCCGCGTGCTCTTCTGCGAGATCGGGCGGCTCCTGTCGCACCTTCTCAACACGACCACCCAGGCCATGGACGTCGGTGCGCTGACGCCGCCGCTCTGGGGCTTCGAGGAGCGCGAGAAGCTGATGGCTTTCTACGAGCGCGCTTCGGGGGCGCGGCTCCACGCCAACTATTTCCGCCCGGGCGGCGTCCACGAGGACCTGCCGACGCGGCTCGTCGAGGATATCGGCGCCTTCTGTACGCCTTTCCTGAAGACGGTCGATGATCTCACCACGCTCTTCATCGACAATCGCATCTTCAAGCAGCGCAACGTCGACATCGGCATCGTCACGCTCGACGAATGCTGGGCGTGGGGTTTTTCGGGCGTGATGGTGCGCGGCTCGGGCGCGGCCTGGGACCTGCGCCGCAACCAGCCCTACGAATGCTACGACGAGATGGAGTTCGAGATCCCGGTCGGCCGGAACGGCGACAATTACGATCGCCAGGTGATCCGCATGGAGGAGATGCGGCAGTCGACCCGCATCATGCTCCAATGCGTCGAGAAGCTGCTGGCGCCGGGCGGGCAGGGGCCGATCCACACGCTCGAAGGCAAGCTCGTGCCGCCGCCCCGCGCCGAGATGAAGCGCTCGATGGAGGCGCTGATCCACCATTTCAAGCTGATGACCGAGGGCTTCCACGTGCCGGCCGGCGAGGTCTATGCGGCGGTTGAGGCGCCCAAGGGCGAGTTCGGCGTTTATTTGGTGTCGGACGGCGGCGACAAGCCCTACCGCTGCAAGATCCGCGCGCCGGGCTTCGCCCATCTCCAGGCCATGGACTTCATGTGCCGCGAGCACATGCTGGCCGATGTCTCGGCCATCCTCGGCTCGCTCGACATCGTCTTCGGCGAGGTCGACCGATGAAGGCGCTGGTCATGGCCGCGGTGGCGACCATCGCGCTGGCCGCGGGCAGTCAGGCGAGGGCGGAGGCCCCCATGTCCGTGGCGCAGTTGCTCAGGGACGGCTACGAGATCAAGACCGCCTTCTACGACAATGGCGGAGGGGCCTATATCATCCTGCAGCGGGGGACGTCGGCCTATATGTGCCACTCCAACCCGTCGCAGAACTGCGAAAAATTGAACTGACGGGTCATCCATGGCTGTTCGCCGCCTAGCCGAGGTCCAGCCGGACCATTTCGACTTCACGCCCGAGAACCGTCAATGGGTCGACCGGCAGATCCGCAAATATCCGCCCGGGCGGCAGGCCTCGGCGGTGATGGCGTTGTTGCGCCGCGCCCAGGTGCAGCATGGCGGCTGGCTGCCCAAGCCCGCTATCGACCGCGTGGCCGAGATCCTCGAGTTGCCACCGATCCGGGTGCTCGAGATCGCCACATTCTACACGATGTACAACCTGGCTCCGGTGGGAAAGCTCTTCGTCCAGTTCTGCGGCACGACGCCTTGCGTGCTGCGCGGCGCCGACGGCATCCGCAAGGTGCTCGAAGAGCGGATCGGCCCGCAGAACCATGTGACGACGGACGGTACGTTCTCGTGGCTCGAGGTCGAATGCCTCGGCGCCTGCTGCAACGCGCCGATGGTGCAGATCAACGATGACTATTACGAGGACCTGACGCCCGAGAATTTCGCGACGCTCCTCGATGACCTCGCGGAGGGCCGCGCGGTGCGCAAGGGCTCGCAGACAGGACGGCTGACCTCCGAGCCCATCGGCGGGCTGACCTCGCTCGCCACCTATTACGGCCCCGACGGGCGCACCGACACGTTCCAGACGAACCGCCGTCCGGACGGCGCGGCGGTGCTCGCCGCAGCCAATGACGATCCGGCCGCCGACGCGGCGGAGGGCCTGCGCCCGTCGACGGACGACGCGGCGGGCGAGCGCGCCGCGCAGGACCGGGCCGGCGGAGATCTCGGCCATGGCGGCTCGAAGGGCCAGCGCGATCTCGGCACGGCGCGTCCCGCGGGCTCGATCGAGGATACGGGGACTCGGACCGACGATCCGGTTGGTACGGATCAGGCGGAATCGTCCGCTGTCCACAATCCGGACGCCAAGGGAGCGCGCGAGCGGCAGGGTAATCCGCCGCCGTCGCCGGCAGGCGCGAAGAGGCGCCGGGCGAAATCGGCTCCATCCGAAAAGCCCGAAGGCTGAGCGAGGACCCGATGCTCGACGACAAGGACCGGATCTTCACGAACCTCTACGGCTTCGGCGACTGGCGGCTGGAAGGGGCCCGCAAGCGCGGCACCTGGGACGGCACCAAGGGCCTGCTCGAGAAGGGCAAGGACTGGATCATCAACGAGATGAAGGCCTCGGGCCTGCGCGGCCGCGGTGGCGCCGGATTCCCGACTGGGCTCAAATGGTCGTTCATGCCCAAGCCCGATCCGGCCCGGCCGGCCTATCTGGTGGTCAATGCGGACGAATCCGAGCCCGGCACCTGCAAGGACCGCGAGATCATGCGAAATGATCCGCATATGCTGATCGAAGGGTGCCTGATCGCCTCCTTCGCCATGCATGCCAACGCCTGCTACATCTATATCCGTGGCGAATATGTCCAGGAGGCCGACCGGCTCGATGCCGCCATCGACGAAGCCTACGAGGCCGGTCTCGTCGGCAGGGACAACGTCCACGGCTATCCGTTCGACATCTACCTGCATCGCGGCGCCGGCGCCTATATCTGCGGCGAAGAGACGGCCCTGCTCGAATCCCTCGAAGGCAAGAAGGGCATGCCGCGGCTGAAGCCGCCGTTCCCGGCCAATATGGGTCTCTACGGCTTTCCCACGACGGTCAACAACGTCGAATCGATCGCCGTCTCGCCGACCATCCTGCGTCGCGGCGCCGCCTGGTTCGCCAGCTTCGGCGCCAAGAACAACTCCGGCACCAAGCTCTTCTGCGTTTCGGGCCACGTCGAGAGGCCCTGCAACGTGGAGGAGGCCATGTCGATTCCCTTCCGGGACCTGATCGAGCGGCATTGCGGCGGCATTCGCGGCGGCTGGGACAACCTGCTCGCCGTGATTCCCGGCGGGTCGTCCGTGCCCTGCGTGCCGGCGCACGAGATCATCGATGCGCCGATGGACTTCGACACGCTGCGCAACCTGAAATCGGGCCTCGGCACGGCAGCCGTCATCGTCATGGACAAGTCGACCGATATCGTCCGGGCCATCGCGCGTATCAGCTACTTCTACAAGCACGAGAGCTGCGGCCAATGCACGCCGTGCCGCGAGGGCACCGGCTGGATGTGGCGCGTCGTGAGCCGCATGGCCGAAGGCCGCGCTCAGAAGCGCGAGATCGACGCCCTGCTCGAAGTCTCGACCCAGATCGAGGGTCACACGATCTGCGCGCTCGGCGACGCGGCGGCCTGGCCGGTGCAGGGCCTGATCCGCCATTTCAGGGCCGAGATCGAGCGGCGCATCGACACCTATATGGCCAATCCGCATCTTGAACCGATCCGGATCGCGGCGGAGTAGGGCGGATGGCCGGCGCTTCACCCCTCATCCGGCCCGACTGCGTCGTGCCACCTTCTCCCGCAAGGGGAGAAGGGGATTATCTTGCGACGTTGGCGTCCTTCTCCCCTTGCGGGAGAAGGTGCCCCGAAGGGGCGGATGAGGGGTCGAGCCCGGAAATACAGAACATCGGCTTCAGCCCGAGGATTTCCCGATGACCAAACTGATCGTCGACGGTCGCGAGGTGGATGTCCCTCAGGACTTCACGCTGCTGCAGGCCTGCGAGGCCGCCGGCGCCGAGATCCCGCGCTTCTGCTTCCACGAGCGGTTGTCGATCGCCGGCAATTGCCGCATGTGCCTCGTCGAGCTCAAGGGCGCGCCGAAGCCGATCGCCTCCTGCGCCTGGGGCGTGCGCGACTGCCGCCCGGGGCCGAATGGCGAACCGCCGCAGGTCTCGACCAAGTCGGACCTTGTGCGCAAGGCGCGCAACGGCGTGATGGAATTCCTGCTGATCAACCATCCGCTCGATTGCCCGATCTGCGACCAGGGCGGGGAATGCGACCTGCAGGACCAGGCCATGGCCTTCGGGGTCGCGGGCTCGCGCTTCCACGAGAACAAGCGCGCCGTCGAGGACAAATATATCGGGCCGCTGGTCCGCACCTCGATGAACCGCTGCATCCATTGCACGCGCTGCATCAGGTTCACGGCCGAGGTCGCCGGCACCGGCGACATGGGCGCCATCGGCCGCGGCGAGGACATGGAGATCACGACCTATCTCGAGACCGCGATGGGCTCCGAGCTGCAGTCGAACATCGCCGACCTCTGTCCGGTCGGGGCGCTGCTGCAGCGGCCCTATTCGTTCAAGGCGCGGCCCTGGGAATTGACCAAGACCGAGGTCATCGACGTCATGGATGCGCTCGGCTCTAACATCCGTGTCGATTCGCGCGGCCGCGAGGTGCTGCGCATCCTGCCGCGCGTCAACGACGACGTGAACGAGGAATGGATCTCGGACAAGACGCGCCATGTCGCCGACGGGCTCCGGACGCAGCGGCTCGACCGACCCTATATCCGGGAGGGCGGCCGTCTCGTGCCGGCCACATGGGCGCAGGCCTTCGCGTCCATCGCGGCCAAGGTCAAGACGACCGCGCCTAAACGGATCGGCGCCATCGCGGGCGACCTTTGCAGCGTCGAGGACATGTATGCGCTGAAGTCGCTGATGGCGAAGCTCGGCACGCCGAACATCGACTGCCGCCAGGACGGATCGAAGCTGCATCCCAAGTTCGGCCGCGCCTCCTACCTGTTCAACGCCACGGTCGCCGGGATCGAGGCAGCCGATTCGCTGCTCATCGTCGGCGCCAATCCGCGCCGCGAGAGCCCAGTGCTCAATGCCCGGATCCGCAAGCGCTGGCGGGCCGGCAATTTCCCGATCGAGGTGATCGGCGAGCAGGCCGACCTGACCTACGACTACAAGTATCTCGGAGCCGGCCCGGAGACCCTGGCCGATTACGCCGGGCGCGCCGAGGGGCGGGGCGACAAGCCGCTGGTGCTCCTGGGGCAGGGCGCGCTGGCTCGCGAGGATGGCCAGGCCATCGCAGCGCTGGCTGCCAAGGTCGCCACGGCGCTCGGCACCAAGGACGGGTGGACGGGCTTCTCCGTGCTGCATACCGCGGCCTCCCGCGTCGGCGGCCTCGATCTCGGCGTCGTGCCGGGCGAGGGGGGCCTCGATGCCCTCGCCATGGCGAGGAGCGGTGCACTCGATGTGCTGTTCCTGCTCGGCGCCGACGAGATCGACGTGGCGCCGGGCGCCTTCGTGGTCTACCAGGGTTCGCACGGCGACCGCGGTGCGCATCGCGCCGACGTCATCCTGCCGGCGGCGACCTACACCGAGAAGCCGGGGCTTTACGTAAACACGGAGGGACGCGTGCAGCACTCAGACCGTGCCGCCTTCCCGCCCGGCGAGGCGCGTGAGGACTGGGCGATCCTGCGGGCGCTTTCGGATGCCCTCGGCGCGAGGCTTCCCTTCGACAGTTTCGCCGCGCTCCGGACGGCGCTGCGCAAGGATCACCCGCTGTTTGCGGTGGTCGACCGCATCCCGGCCGTGCCGGGCGAAGGGGGCCTCGGCGATCTCATCGCGGCCGGCTCCGGCACTCCCGCCAAGACGCCGTTCGTCTCCTCGATCGGCGATTTCTACCTGACCAACCCGATCTGCCGCGCCTCGGCCGTGATGGCCGAGTGCTCGGCGCTCGCCTCCGGCCGCCTGCGGCAAGCCGCGGAATAGACCCATGACCGACGGATCCGTCCTTTCCCTGATCCTGAAGCTGATCGAGAGCCTGGTGCTCATCGTCGTGCTCCTGGTCTACGTGGCGTACATCCTCTACGCCGATCGCAAGGTCTGGGCGGCGGTGCAACTGCGGCGCGGCCCCAACGTCGTCGGTCCATGGGGCCTGCTGCAGAGCTTCGCCGACCTCCTGAAATTCGTCTTCAAGGAGCCGATCATCCCGTCGGGCGCCAACAAGGGCGTCTTCCTGATGGCGCCGCTCGTCACCGGGACACTGGCGATCTCGGCTTTCGCGGTGATCCCGGTCGACTGGGGCTGGGCGGTGTCGAACCTCAACGTCGGCGTGCTCTACCTCTTCGCCATCTCCTCGCTCAGCGTCTACGGCGTGATCATGGCCGGCTGGGCCTCGAACTCGAAATATCCGTTCCTGGCGGCGTTGCGCTCGGCGGCGCAGATGGTCTCCTACGAGGTGTCGATCGGCTTCGTGCTGGTCACGGTGCTGCTTTGCGCCGGCTCGCTGAACCTCACCGACATCGTGATGAAGCAGAACACCGTCTTTGGCATCCTCGGCTGGTACTGGCTGCCGCTGCTGCCGATGTTCGTGATCTTCTTCATCTCGGCGCTGGCCGAGACGAACCGCTCGCCCTTCGACCTCGTGGAAGCGGAATCCGAGCTCGTCGCGGGCTTCATGGTCGAATATTCGGCGACCCCCTACGTACTGTTCATGCTCGGCGAATATGTCGCGATCGTCTCCATGTGCGCCGTCATGTCGATCCTGTTCCTCGGCGGGTGGCTGTCGCCGCTCCCCTTCCCGCCCTTCACCTGGGTCCCCGGCGTCATCTGGTTCGTGCTGAAGACCTCGCTGATGTTCTTCATGATCGCCATGGTGAAGGCCTTCGTGCCGCGCTACCGCTACGACCAGCTGATGCGTCTCGGCTGGAAGGTGTTCCTGCCGCTGTCGCTCGCCTATGTGGTCATCGTGGCCGGTGTCCTGCAGGTCACCGGCTGGGGCGGCATGCCGCACTGAGGCGGAGTGCCGATGTCGAATTTCGCAAAGGTATCGTCATGGCCATGAGGCTCGACCAAGCCGCGAAGTCGCTCTTCCTGAGCGAGTTCGTCGCAGCCTTCTTTCTCTCGATGCGGTATTTCTTCAAGCCGAAATACACGCTGAACTACCCGCACGAGAAGAACCCCAAGAGCCCGCGCTTCCGCGGCGAGCATGCGCTGCGCCGCTACCCGAACGGCGAGGAGCGCTGCATCGCCTGCAAGCTCTGCGAGGCGATCTGCCCGGCCCAGGCGATCACCATCGAGGCGGGCCCGCGCCGCAACGACGGCACGCGGCGCACCACGCGCTACGACATCGACATGGTGAAGTGCATCTATTGCGGCTTGTGCCAGGAGGCCTGTCCGGTCGATGCCATCGTCGAGGGACCGAACGACGAGTTCGCGGTGGAGACCCGCGAGGAACTTCTGTATGACAAGAACAAGCTGCTCGCCAACGGCGACCGGTGGGAGCGCGAGATCGCCCGCAACCTGGCGATGGATGCGCCCTACCGCTGACGCAGCGCAGAGATCCGGTTTCACAGGCCTCGAGGGGCGCCGCAGGATCGGCGCATTTCGGCTCGACATCGGGATTGAGGTTCGGCGCCAGCCGGGCCGGGCAGGGGTTTTTCGAGCATGGCGGCCAGCGTCTTTCTCTTCTACGTCTTTTCCGTCATCGCCGTCGCCTCGGCCTTCATGGTCATCGCGGCGAAGAACCCGGTGCACTCGGTGCTGTTCCTGATCCTCGCCTTCGTCAACGCGGCGGGGCTCTTCATGCTGCTCGGTGCCGAGTTCCTGGCGATGATCCTGATCGTCGTCTACGTGGGCGCCGTGGCGGTGCTGTTCCTGTTCGTCGTGATGATGCTCGACGTCGACTTTGCCGTGCTGAAGCAGGGCTTTCTGCAATATCTGCCGCTCGGATCGCTCGTCGGCGCCATCGTGCTGATCGAGCTCGTACTCGTCGTCGGCGGGTGGACGCTGTCTCCTGCCCCGGGCTCCGTCGTCCAGGCGCCGATGACGCCGGGCGTGTCGAACACGGTGGCGCTCGGGCGCATCCTCTACACCCAGTATCTCTATTTCTTCCAAGCGGCCGGCTTCGTGCTGCTGACCGCGATGATCGGCTCGATCGTGCTGACCCTTCGCCATCGCCGCGGCGTCAAGCGCCAGGACGTCGACGTGCAGAACATGCGCGACCGCCATGCCTCGGTGACGCTGACCAAGATTCCGTCCCGGGCCGGGCTGTAGGGAGACGCGCCATGGCAGGGCTTCCAATCCGGGTTGGCGATGGTGGGCAGATCTTCTCCCGCTCATCCCCGCGCAAGCGGGGATCCGGGAGCAGACGGCCACTGCTCTCCATGATCCAACCGCCAATGAAGGGCTGGATCCTCGCTTGCGCGGGGATGAGCGGCGGCGTGCCTCGAACCCTCCCCGCTAACCTGACGTCGGAGGCCTAAGCGCCATGGCGGTCGGCCTCACCAACTATCTCATCGTCGCGGCGATCCTGTTCACGCTCGGCATCGCGGGCATCATCCTCAACCGCAAGAACATCATCGTCATCCTGATGTCGGTCGAGCTCATCCTGCTCGCCGTCAATCTCAACCTCGTGGCCTTCTCGGCCTTCCTCGGCGACCTCACCGGCCAGGTCTTCGCACTTTTGGTGCTGACCGTGGCCGCGGCGGAATCGGCCATCGGTCTTGCGATCCTCGTCGTGTTCTACCGCAATCGGGGAACGATCGCGGTCGAGGACATCAACATGATGAAAGGCTGAGGACTCAGCGCCATGTATGACGCCATCGTCTTCCTGCCGCTCCTCGGCAGCCTCGTTGCGGGGCTCTTCGGCCGCCGCATCGGCGCACGCAACGCGGAGCTCGTGACGAGCGGGCTCCTCGGCCTTACCGCACTCCTGGCCTGGATCGCCTTCTTCCTCGTCGGCTTCGGCCACCATACCGACCACGTGCCGGTCGCCAACTGGTTCACGGTCGGCGACCTTCGGGTCGACTGGGCCTTGCGCATCGATACGCTGACCGCCGTCATGCTGGTCGTCGTCACCACCGTGTCGACGATCGTGCATGTCTATTCGATCGGCTACATGCACGACGACCCGAGCCGGTCGCGTTTTTTCGCCTATCTGTCGCTCTTCACCTTCGCCATGCTGATGCTGGTGACGGCCGACAATCTCGTGCAGATGTTCTTCGGCTGGGAGGGCGTCGGACTCGCTTCCTACCTTCTGATCGGCTTCTGGTATGACCGGCCGAGCGCCAACGCGGCGGCCATCAAGGCGTTTGTGGTCAACCGCGTCGGTGATTTCGGCTTCTCGCTCGGCATCTTCGCCGTCTTCTATCTGACGCGCTCGGTGAGTTTCGACACGGTCTTCGCCGCGGCGCCGGGCCTCGTCGGCAAGTCGATCCATGCCTTCGGCATGGATGTGGATGCCCTCACCATCACCTGCCTGCTGCTGTTCATGGGCGCCATGGGCAAGTCGGCGCAATTCCTGCTCCATACCTGGCTTCCCGACGCGATGGAGGGCCCGACGCCGGTGTCGGCATTGATCCACGCCGCCACCATGGTGACGGCCGGCGTCTTCATGGTGGCGCGACTGTCGCCGCTGTTCGAGCTGGCGCCTTCGGCGCTCACCTTCGTGACCGTCATCGGCGGCACCACGGCCTTCTTCGCGGCGACGATCGGCCTCGTGCAGAACGACATCAAGCGGGTCATCGCCTATTCGACCTGCTCGCAGCTCGGCTACATGTTCGTGGCGCTCGGCGTCGGCGGCTACGGCATCGGCATCTTCCACCTGTTCACCCATGCCTTCTTCAAGGCGCTGCTGTTCCTCGGGGCGGGCTCGGTCATCCATGCCGTCGGCGGCGAGCAGGACATGCGCCATATGGGCGGCCTCAAGCGCTATATCCCCAAGACCTATTGGCTGATGGTGATCGGGACTCTGGCGCTGACCGGGTTTCCGCTCACGGCGGGCTATTTCTCGAAGGACGCCATCATCGAGGCGGCGTTCGCGGCGAACCGCGGCGGCTCGGCCTATGGCTGGCTGACCACGACGGTGGCGGCGGGCCTCACGTCCTTCTACTCCTGGCGATTGATCTTCCTGACCTTCTGGGGCGAGCGCCGGGTTGCGGCGTCGGACGGTCACGAGGCGACGGACCACAATGCCCATGACGAGCCGGGCGACGCTCACGCGAAGGGCTCTACGTCGCCTGAGACGGAGCAGGCCCATGTCGGCGCCGATACGCATGGTGCTTCGGCGGCCGTGGCTCACGACGACGCGCATGGCCACGGCGGGCATGGCCACGGCGGCGATCCTCACGAATCGCCGCCCGTCATGCTCTATCCGCTCTATGTCCTGGCGGCCGGCGCGCTCTTTGCCGGCCTGCTGTTCAAACATCTCTTCATCGGCCAGGGCCGGGAGTTCTTCTGGGGGCAGAGCCTGTTCTATGCTTCGACCAACCATCTGTTCGAGGACATGGAGAAGACGCCGTTCCTCATCGGCCTGTTGCCGACGCTGATGTTCGTCGTCGGCCTCGTCGTCGCCTACTACCTCTACATCATGCGGCCCGGCACGGCCGAACGCTGGGCACGGATCAACCGGCCGCTCTACAATTTCCTGCTCAACAAATGGTATTTCGACGAACTCTATGACTTCATCTTCGTGCGGCCGGCGTTCTGGCTCGGACGGCTGTTCTGGAAGGGCGGCGACGGTCGCATCATCGATGGTTTCGGCCCGGACGGCGTCGCCCAGGCGGTGCTCAACACCACCGGCCGCGTGGTTAAGCTGCAGACCGGCTACGTCTATCACTACGCCTTCGCCATGATGCTCGGCGTCGCGGCCTTCATCACCTGGTACCTGGTCGGGGGTGTGCGCTGATGTTCGGCTTCGGCATCCTCTCGGGCCTGATCGTCCTGCCGATGGTCGGGGTCGCCTTCATCCTGGTGCTGCAAGGCGAGGACGAGGCGACGCTGCGCAACGCCAAATGGGCGGCGCTGGCGACCTCGATCGCGGTCTTCCTGCTCTCGCTCGTCGCCTGGGGACGGTTCGACACCTCGACGGCGGCCTTCCAGCTCGTCGAGACCAAGCAATGGCTCGGCGGCGGCCTCGGCTACAAGCTCGGCGTCGACGGCATCTCGATGCCCTTCGTGCTGCTGACGACCTTCCTGATGCCCTTCTGCATCGCCTCGGCCTGGGAGGCGATTCATTTCCGGGTGAAGGAGTTCATGATCTGCTTCCTGGTGCTGGAAGCGGCCCTGATCGGGGTCTTCACCGCGCTCGACATCGTGCTGTTCTACCTGTTCTTCGAGGGCGGCCTCATTCCGATGTTTCTCATCATCGGCATCTGGGGCGGCAAGCGGCGCATCTATGCGTCGATGAAGTTCTTCCTCTACACGCTGCTCGGCTCGCTCTTGATGCTGCTCGCCATCATGAAGATGTACGGCATCGCCGGGACGACCGACATTACGGTGCTGCTGCAGACGCCCTTCGCGCCCTCGCTGCAGAAATGGCTGTTCCTCGCCTTCCTGGCCTCCTTTGCGGTCAAGATGCCGATGTGGCCGGTCCATACCTGGCTGCCCGACGCGCATGTCGAGGCGCCGACCGCAGGGTCGGTGGTGCTGGCCGGCATCCTCTTGAAGCTCGGTGGCTACGGCTTCCTGCGGTTCTCGCTGCCGATGTTCCCGGACGCGTCGCATTACTTCGCGCCGCTGATCTTCGCCCTCTCGATCATCGCCATCATCTACACCTCGCTCGTGGCGCTGGTGCAGGAGGACATGAAGAAGCTGATCGCCTATTCGTCCGTCGCCCATATGGGCTTCGTGACAATGGGTCTCTTCACCCTCACGCCGCAAGGCATCCAGGGCGCCGTCTTCCTGATGATCTCGCACGGCATCGTGTCGGGCGCGCTGTTCCTGTGCGTCGGCGTCATCTACGACCGGATGCATACGCGCGAGATCGCCGCCTATGGCGGCCTCGTCCACCGCATGCCGAATTATGCGGTCGTCTTCATGGTCTTCACCATGGCCAATATCGGCCTGCCCGGGACGTCGGGCTTCGTCGGCGAGTTCCTCACCATGCTGGCCGCCTTTCAGGTCAACACCTGGGTGGCGCTCCTGGCGACGCTCGGCACCATCCTGTCGGCGGCTTACGCGCTCTACCTCTATCGGCGCGTGATCTTCGGCACCCTGGAAAAAGCCTCGCTCAAGGGCATCCTCGACCTTAGCCCGCGCGAGATCGCCATCATGGTGCCGCTCGTGCTGCTGACCCTCTATTACGGCGTCCATCCCTCGCCGGTACTCAATGCCTCGGATGCCGCTGTCGCCGGAATCGTCAAGACCGTCGCAGCTGCGGCTCCAGGCGCCAGAACCGCCGCGCTTGCAACCGGACAGGAGTAACGGATGCCCGTCGGCTATTCGCTCTCGCAGCTCTTCCCCGAGCTGACGCTCGCCCTCGGCGCCCTTGCCTTGCTGCTCGTCGGCGCCATCAGAGGCGAGCGCTCGACGAAGCTCGTCTACGAGATCTCGATCGTCCTCATCGGCATCGCCTTCATTGCGGTGTGCTTCGCGAAGCGAAACTCGAGCCTCGGTTTCGACGGCGCCTTCGTCGACGACGAGTTCGGGCGATTCATGAAGGCGCTAGCGCTTTTGGGCTCCTTCACGACGCTCGTGATGGCCATTCCGTACCTGCGCCAGCAGGGGATCGCCAAGTTCGAGTTTCCGGTCCTGCTCATGCTCTCGACGCTCGGCATGATGGTGCTGATCTCGGCCGGCAACCTCATCGCGCTCTATCTCGGCTTCGAACTGATGAGCCTCGCGCTCTACGTCATCGCCGCCTTCCATCGCGACGACAGCAGGTCGAGCGAGGCGGGGCTCAAATATTTCGTCCTTGGGGCGCTGTCCTCCGGCATGCTGCTCTATGGCGCCTCGCTGATCTACGGCTTCGCCGGGACGGTCTCCTTCCCCGGCATCGCGGCGGCGCTGCAGGGCCGTCCGGCCATCGGCGTCATCTTCGGCCTCGTCTTCCTCTCGGCCGGCCTCGCCTTCAAGATGTCGACGGTGCCGTTCCACATGTGGACGCCGGACGTCTACGAGGGCGCTCCGACGCCGGTCACCGCCTTCTTCGCCACGGCGCCCAAGATGGCGGCCGTCGCCATCACGGTGCGGGTGATCATCACCGCCTTTCCGGGGATCACTGCCGATTGGCAGCAGATCATCATCTTCATCTCCATCGCCTCGATGCTGCTCGGCTCCTTCGCGGCGATCGGCCAGACCAATTTCAAGCGGCTGATGGCCTATTCGGCCATCGGCAACATGGGCTTCGCGCTGACCGGCCTCGCGGCCGGGACGGAGGCGGGCGTCTACGGCGTGCTGATCTACATGGCGGCCTATCTGGTCATGACGCTCGGCACTTTCGCGGCCATCCTGTCGATGCAGCGCAAGGGCCGGGCCATCGAGACGGTCGCCGACCTCGCGGGCTTGAGCAAGACCAGCCCGGCCATGGCCTTCTACCTCGCCATGCTGATGTTCTCGCTGGCCGGCGTTCCGCCGCTCGCCGGCTTCTTCGCCAAGTTCTACGTGTTCCAGGCCGCCATCCAGGCCAACCTCTACCCGCTGGCGGTCATCGGCGTGCTGGCGAGCGTGGTCGCCGCCTACTACTACCTGCGCATCGTCAAGATGATGTATTTCGACGATCCGGCCGAAGCCTTCGACAAGGCCAATCCCGCCTTGCGGGTCATCCTGGCGGCGGCGGGCCTGGCGATGCTGCTGTTCTGGGTGTTCCCGGCGCCCGTCGTGAGCGCCGCGTCCGCTGCCGCACATTCGCTGTTCTGACGAGGTGCTCGACGTCGCGGCGGAGACAGCCGGCTATCGCCATATCGTTCTCGACAGCGTCGGCTCGACCAACGACGAAGCGCTGGTGCTGGCGCGTCGTGGCGATGCCGGCAAGGTCTGGATCCAGGCGCGGGCGCAGTCGACGGGACGGGGGCGCAGCGGCCGTGCCTGGTCGTCGCCGACAGGCAATCTCTACACGACGCTTCTGCTCGTCGACGCGGCCGAACCGCGTCATGCGCCCGAACTCGGCTTCGTGGCGGGATTGGCGCTCGTCCGGGCCGTCCGCAGGCTGCAGGGCATCTCGGCCGGCGTGACGATCAAATGGCCGAACGATCTGCTGCACGATGGCGCGAAATTCGCCGGCATCCTCGTCGAAGGGACGCAGCGACCCGACGGCGGCTTCGCCGCGGCGGTAGGCTTCGGCGTCAACTGCCGCTCCCATCCGGCCGGTCTCGACTATCCGGCGACGGACCTGTCGGCCATCATCGGCCACGACCCTTCGGCCGATGCCCTGTTTCGTCATCTTTCGGCTGAAATGGCGGGCGCGCTGGGGCTGTGGGATCGCGGCCGGAATTTTGCGGCCATTCGCGAGGGCTGGCTCGTCCACGCCCTGCCGAAGGGGTCGCGTCTTGCGGCCCGAACGCCGTCATCCGTCAAGGAGGGCACGTTCGACACGATCGACGATCAGGGCCGCCTCGTCCTCCGGACAGACTCAGGCCCTTTGATCGTCGACGCGGCCGACGTATTCCTGACACAACGGGCGACCCTGCTGCGGACGCCACATGGTGAGAACAATGACTGACGGTGGCGAGGAACTCGTCTTTTGCGCGCTGGGCGGCCTCGGCGAGATCGGGATGAATGCCGCGCTCTACGGGTTCGGTCCGCCGAACCGGCGCAAATGGATCATGGTCGACTGCGGCCTCGCCTTCGCGGGGCCGGATCTGCCGGGCATCGACCTCCTGCTGCCCGACCTCTCCTTCGTCGAATCGGTGAAGCGCGATCTCCTCGGGCTGGTGATCACCCATGCCCACGAGGACCATATCGGCGCGGTGGCCGATCTGTGGCCGAAGCTCCAGTGCCGCGTCTTCGCGACGCCTTTCGCGGCGGGGCTGCTCGAAGCCAAGCACGCGAACGACATGAACTTGCTGCGGCTGCGGGCGGAGCCGATCAACCTCGGCCAGAGATTGTCGCTCGCGCCGTTCGACATCGAATTCATCCCCGTGGCCCATTCGATTCCCGAAAGCGCCGCCCTTGCGATCCGCACGCCCGCCGGGACCGTCATCCATTCGGGCGACTGGAAGATCGACGCGACGCCGTTGATCGGCGTGCCGACCGATGCGGCGCGCTTCAGGGCGCTCGGCGACGAGGGCGTGTTGGCCCTCGTCTGCGATTCGACCAACATCCTGCGCGACGGCGAAAGCCCGTCCGAGGCCGAGGTCGCCGCGACTTTGAAGCGGCTCATCGCCGAGGCGCCGGGGCGAGTCGCCGTCACCACCTTCGCGTCCAATGTCGCCCGGCTGCGCGCCGTCGCCGAAGCCGCGCTGGCGGCGGGCCGGCAGGTGATCGTGCTCGGGCGCGCCATGGACAGGGTCATCTCCCTCGCCCGCGAGCGTGGCTATCTCGACGGCATTCCGGCCTTCTTTTCGGCCGAGCGTTTCGGCAGCCTGCCGCGCGACCGCACCGTGATTCTGGCGACCGGCAGCCAGGGGGAGCCGCGCGCCGCCCTGGCCCGCATCGCGCAGGAGGATTACGGCGATGTCCGCCTCGTGCCGGGCGACCAGGTGATCTTCTCCTCGCGGACGATCCCCGGCAACGAGCGGGAAGTGGCGAAGGTGGTCAATGGGCTCGCGCTGCAGGGGGTGACGATCATCACCGACCGCAATGCGCTCGTGCACGTGTCCGGCCATCCGCGGCGGGCGGAAGTTGCCAAATTCTACGATTGGGTCAGGCCGAGAATCGCGATTCCGGCCCATGGCGAGCCGCTGCATCTGGCGGAACATGCCGCTTTCGCGCAATCGCTCGGCGTGCCCTATACGATCAAGGCCCGCAACGGCGATCTGGTGGCGCTGTGGCCCGGCGAGCCCGGAATCGTCGACGAGGTCGCGCATGGGCGTCTTTGCAAGGACGGTAATGTCCTCCTCGCAACGACCGACGACGCCGTCCTGGTCCGCAACAAGCTCGCCTTCGCCGGCGTCGTCTCGATCGCCTTCGGGTTGAGCGGCCGGGGCGACCTCGCCGGCGATCCGGACGTGCTGTTGAGCGGCCTGCCGGCCCGCGGTCAGGACGGAAAGGCCATGGACCTCATCGTCGACGAGGCGATCTTCGCGGCCCTCGACCAGATGGGTCGCGGCAAGCGGCGCGATCCGGATTCGGCCGCGAGCGTGGTGGAGCGGGCGGTGCGTGGCGCGGTCGGGGCGGCCTGGGGCAAGAAGCCCCTCGTTCATGTGCTGGTGGTCGAGGTGTAGGCGTCCGGTCGAGGTCTGGACACCAGCCGCACGGAGGGCCGAAGGATGCCGATTCCGATCGCGATGGCCGTGGTGATCTATTTCACGACATGGTGGATCGTGCTTTTTGCCGTGCTTCCCTTCGGCGTGAAATCGCAGGAGGAGGCAGGCGAGGTCACTCCCGGTACCGAGCGCGGCGCACCGGTCGCGCCGAGAATGCTACCGAAGCTGGTGTGGACGACGCTGATCTCGGCGGTCGTCTTCGGCATCATCCTGTTGATGTTCATCTATCTGGAGTGAGGCTTCAGGCGGTCGTGTCCGGCGCCTTCAGCAGCGAACAGCCGGTGATCCGCCATTGTCCGTCGACCTGCTCGAAGGTGTAGACCGCGGTCCAGACGACGCCCGCACTGTCGATGATGGTGACCCGTTCCATCGGTCCAAGGCCGGTGTCCCCGGCCATGTCGAAATGCGTGCTTCTGGGCTTGACCAGCGGCGCATAGGATTGCTTGACCATGTTGAGGAAGCCGGCCGGATCAGGAAACTTCTGCTTGATGCCGGGCGAGGCGAAGCTCTGCGCGGCTGCCGCATCGTCATGCGCGATGGCGTCGAGCTGTGCCGTGATCACGGTCTGGAATGCTGCGCCGTCCGCCTTGTCCTGAGCGACCGCGGGCAGGACGCCGGCAAGGACCGCCAACGCGGTCAAGGATGCATAAAGCTGCGCCATCGCTGTCTCCCAAGGCTAAAACACTGTAATTATCGTCGTCTCTGGACTTGGGAAGAGCCGGGTTCGAGCGAATATCGACATCGCGCCGGGGCTTGGAACTCGTGGACCGGCGCGCTTGACCCCTGCACTATGACCCGGTACTGCAAGGCACCCTGCAAGGGGAGCGCGTAGCTCAGCCGGTAGAGCATCTGACTTTTAATCAGGGGGTCCAGGGTTCGAGTCCCTGCGCGCTCACCAAAATTGTCTAGGACAGCCAATCAGTTGAAGCGTCGCACGTCAGCGTTCCCGGCGTCGTTTTGGCGCCTCGAGACGCGACCAGGATAGCGGCAGACGGAATCCACCTTTGACTCCCCGGGGGGATTTAGGCGCAAGTTGCGCCGGACCGATCGTTAGTCCAGGGTGTCCGTCGTTGCGGACATCCATGCGTCGATACGATGCGCGCTGTCATTCTGGTCACGGCGATCGTGTGGTCGGCCACCGCTTTCGCCAGGCAGGGTGGAACCGGCGGCGGGGACCACTCCATTCTCCAATCGCCCTGTTTCATCGATCCGGCGTCGGAAGGCTGCCCCTCGGCCGCATCGGTCGGACCGTCCCGCTCACCGAGATACCTGCCACGCCGCGCGGCCCCGCTCCTTCGCCATCGGTCGTAATCCGGTCAAGTTGAGCTACCTCAAAATTTCAGAATTTGTCCAATGAGGGTGTTTTGCCCCGGTACGCCCCTCATCCGCCTGCTGCGCAAGCACCTTCTCCCCGCAAGCGGGGCGAAGGGACACTCCCGACGCTGCCGCGTTAACCCGAGTGCGGAGCCCTGAGGGCACATTCGGAGGATTGCCACGCTGGTTTTGTTTGATATCCTGTGGATATCCTGGCGGCCCGAGCCACGGATGTACTGGCAGGGCCGCCTGCCGGCGGGGACTGCCGTCAGCTCGGCGAGCACCCGATCGCGCTGAGCAAGACCGCGCGCAAGCCGAAAGCGAGTTCCACGCCGTCAAACGCAAGCGCTCGATGTCCGGCGCTTCGGGGAACCAGAAAAGCGGCATGCGCATCCAGTCGTGGTGCCAGTCCTCGTCGATTCTGGCCGGCGCCGGCCCTTGGCATCACGGTGCTGGCGAATGATCGTTTGTCGAGCCGTGCAATGCAACGGTCCAGCGCCGTCGGCATCGCCGCTTTCATCGGGTGGCGAGGCCGGGGAGGAAGACGCGACGAGCAAGCGTGCGCGCTCCGGCCAGCTCGCGTCGATCGATATCATCGACCTGCTTGCTCACCTCAGCATGCTGCGTGATGTGCCCGGACATATTCGTTCTCACAACGGCCCGCAGTTCATCGTCGGTCCCCTGGAAGATTGGGCTGAGATCGTTCCTGAGAAAGTAGTGTATATCGCTCGTACGTCATGGAAGAACGGCTCTACCGAGCCGTTCAGTACGATGGTCAAGGACGAATTTCTCGACGGTCCAATTCTTCTGTTACCTTAGGGCTGGCGACGGTTGTAACGCTATACCCGCTTTGTGCATAAGGATTGCCCGGCTCAGCTGGAAGATCACGCTCGGACCGGCGCGTTCGTTGCATGATGGCAAAGCGCTCGCGCGAGCGTGATGATGGAGGGTGCCTGCCATGTCGACAAGTCACGAGCCTGCTTCGCCTCTCCCGCTGACTGATCCTCACCGAGAGCAAATTCGTGTCGTCGACCAGATCACGTTCCACCCGTCGAAAGGCACTCATCTCGACCTCACATGCTCCGCATTGATTCCCAAGCCGACGAACGGAACGGAATGGGCGAACGAAGGCGTGGTCACGGCACGCCTTCGCATGGACATTTCGATGGCCAAGGCCCTGGCCGAGGGCCTCCTCAGGCAGATCGCAATGATCGAGGCAGCGAACGGAACCGTGAACTGAGATCCTGCCCACCATTCCGCGTTGCCACGGGGTCCGATGTCCTTCGTCGCAGGACGAGTGTACCCTTGCTGTCGACGCGTCGCTTTTTCGACGCGGACAGCGACGGGATGCGCGAGCGTGGTCGACAAGTCTCTGCCTGGCCTCAGTCCATCCGAAGCCTCGATCGAGTCGACGTTCCGCAACGGTTCGTTGACAGCGATCAGCGTCGTGCTCGGCTTCTCGCTCAGCTTCCTCAATCGTTGGGCCGGTCTTCCGGGTGCCTGGACCCTCAGCGACGTCGTCGCTGTGGTGGCGATCAGCGCCGGCATCGTGCTCCAGGTCGTCGCGGTGGCGCTCATGTTGGGCGTCCGCTCGCTGGCGCTGCGACGCTACAACCGGGCCGTCAGGATCTTTATGATCGGATTGGCTTTCGTCGCGGTTGGCGTGGCCCTCGCCATCGGCGCCGATCTGTTCGGCTTCGGCCAGAACGTGCTCCGCGGATGATCGAGGCGGATCGATCGCCGCCGATCAAGGTCGGCGGTGCAAGCTCCTCTTCTTGTCCGGCAGGTGGGCCGAGCCTACGGGCGTGTAGTCGATCCCCGCCGCCGCGATATTGTCATGGCTCGCGACCGTGGGCGCCGCGGTGGATGCGGTATGCTTCGGCAGCATCAGCGCGCAGACCGCAAGCCCGGTGGCGGTCGCGAGCGTCACCCATTCACTCCGGATCCTCATCCTCGCACCCTCGTATCGGATAGCCCGAGCGAGCATAGTAAGGATAAAATTGCAAAGGACCCGTTATACGAGCAGAAACCGCCACGATCGGCAGGCCGTCAGGCGAGCGGCGGCTCCTCGGCCGGCTTGTGCAGGGCAGTTTCCGCCTCGGGCGGCTTCGCCGGGGCATCGGCCGCCGGCGTCGTCGAGGCTGTCGATGCCGGCGGCATTTCTGGGGTACCAGCGCGCCGTCGCGGCGCAGGCGTGGATGATGGCGACATCTGCGCCTCGGCCATGGCGGCGGGTTTCGGAGCACTCTGGGCGGATGTCGGACCCACGGATGCGACTGGTGGCGTCCTGGCCCATCTCGGTGTGTAGCCGCCCGTCTTGGGAAGGTCGAATCCCCAAAACTTCGTCACCCCTTGCGCCTGCATCATGTCGATATAGGCGGCGGCCAGCGGCAAGCCCATGAGCAGCAATGCGAAGACGAACCCCATGATGTCTCTCCGATGATCGCCTGAGCCGGTCCCGGCCTTCCCGCCCGGTTCCTAATGCCGCGATAGTCTATCTAGGGTCAGGCCGGCGCCGCGCAAGATCGTCCGTCGGACGGCGGATCGCCGCGAGGATCGATGAGCGCGATCAGGCTCGACGTGTCCCAGCGCCGGCCGCCTGCGGCCTGCACCCTGGCGTAGAACTGGTCGACGAGCGCCGTGACCGGGAGCTCGGCGCCGTCCCCGCGGGCCTGGTCGAGACAGATCGACAGGTCCTTGCGCATCCAGTCGACCGCGAAGCCGAAATCGAACTTGCCCTCGGCCATGGTCCTGCCGCGGTTATCCATCTGCCAGGACTGCGCCGCGCCCTTGGAGATGACCGACAGCACGGCCTCGACGTCGAGCCCGACCTTCTTGGCGAAGCCGATGCCTTCGGCGAGGGCCTGGACCAGGCCGGCGATGCAGATCTGGTTGACCATCTTAGTCAATTGCCCGCTGCCCGAGGGCCCCATCAAGCGGCAGCTCTTCGCATAGGCCGCGATCATCGGCTCCGCCCGCGCGTAAGCCTCTTCGTCGCCGCCGCACATGACGGTGAGGGCGCCGTTCTCGGCGCCGGCCTGGCCACCCGAAACGGGCGCATCGACGAAGGCGATGCCACGCGCGCTCGCCGTCTCGTGGAGCTCGCGCGCCACGCTCGCCGAGGCGGTCGTGTGATCGACGAAGACTGCGCCGTCGCCCATGCCGGCGAAGGCGCCGTCCTCCCCACGCGCGATGGCGCGCAGGTCGTCGTCGTTGCCGACGCAGGCGAAGACGACATCCCGGTCGGCCGCCGCCTGGCGCGGCGTCGGCGCGAAAGCCCCGCCGAACTTTTCCACCCACGCCGCGGCCTTGGCCGGCGTCCGGTTATAGACCACGACGTCGTGGCCGCCCTTGCGGGCCAGATGCCCGGCCATGGGGGAGCCCATGATGCCAAGACCGATGAAAGCGATGCGTGCCATCGAGTGTTCCGTCTGTTTTGCGAGCGGGTCAGTCCGCCAGCGCGCTGCGGATGCGGCCAGCCATCTCGGCCAGCACCTCGGGCTTCTCCATCGGCCCCCCTGGCGGCTTCAAGGCAACCCCGTGGTGCAGCGGCAGCACATGGAAATGCAGATGGAAGACCGTCTGTCCGCCGGCCTCCTCGTTGAACTGCTGGAGCATCAGCCCGTCGGCCCCGAGCGCCTTGACGGCCGCGGCGGCAACCTTCTGGACGCGCGGCATGACGGCCGCCAGAGCCTCGGGCGGAACATCCAGAAGGTTTCGCGCCGGCACTTTGGGGACGACCAGCAGATGGCCGGGCACCCGCGGCATGACATCCATGAAGGCGAGCACCACCTCGTCCTCATAGACCTTGTGGCAAGGCACCTCGCCGCGCAGGATCTTGGCGAAGATGTTGTTCGGATCGTAGGCCGGCATGACGCTCAGCGGTCGCTGATCGGAAGATAGTCGCGCTGCACGGCGCCCGTGTAGAGCTGACGCGGGCGGCCGATCTTCTGCCCCGGATCCTCGATCATCTCCTTCCATTGCGCGATCCAGCCGACGGTGCGGGCCAGCGCGAACAGCACGGTGAACATCGCCACCGGGAAGCCGAGCGCCTTCAACGTGATGCCGGAGTAGAAATCGACATTGGGATAGAGCCGCTTCTCGACGAAATAGTCGTCGTGGAGCGCAATCCGTTCGAGCTCGACCGCAATGTCGAGCAGCGGATCGTCCTTGACGCCGATCTCGCTCAATACCTCATGACAGGTCTTCTGCATGATCTTGGCGCGCGGATCGTAGTTCTTGTAGACGCGGTGGCCGAAGCCCATCAGGCGGAAGGGATCGTTGCGATCCTTGGCGCGGGCGATGAATTCGGGAATGCGCTCGACGGTGCCGATCTCGGCCAGCATCTTGAGCGCTGCCTCGTTGGCGCCGCCATGCGCCGGCCCCCACAGACAGGCGATGCCGGCGGCGATGCAGGCGAAGGGATTGGCGCCGGAAGAGCCGGCGAGCCTGACGGTCGAGGTCGAGGCGTTCTGCTCGTGGTCCGCGTGCAGCGTGAAGATGTGGTCGAGCGCGCGCGACAGGATCGGGTTGACCTGATACTCCTCGCAGGGCACAGCAAAGCACATGCGCAGGAAGTTCGAAGTATAGTCGAGATCGTTCTTCGGGTATACGAACGGCTGGCCGATGTTGTATTTATAGGCCATGGCGGCCAGGGTCGGCATCTTGGAGATCATGCGGATCGAGGCGATCATCCGCTGGCTGGGATCGGAGATGTCGGTGGAGTCGTGGTAGAAGGCCGAGAGCGCACCGACGCAGCCGACCATGACCGCCATCGGATGCGCGTCACGGCGAAACCCCTGGAAGAAGCGCGCCATCTGCTCGTGCACCATCGTGTGGCGCGTCACCAGATAATCGAACTCCGCCTTCTGCGCCTTGGTGGGCAATTCGCCGTAAAGCAGCAGGTAGCATGTTTCGAGAAAATCGCCGTGCTCGGCCAGTTGCTCGATCGGATAGCCGCGATAGAGCAGCACCCCCTCGTCGCCGTCGATATAGGTGATCTTGGATTCGCAGCTCGCCGTCGAGGTGAAGCCGGGGTCGTAGGTGAAGACGCCGGTCTGCGCGTAGAGCTTGCCGATATCGACGACAGCCGGGCCGATCGTACCCGCCTTGACCGGCAGCTCGGTCGTCTTGTTGTCGATGATGATGGTACCAGCATTGGCCTGCATGGCTCTGCCTTTTGTCGTGCGGAAGGACGGTCCCGAAGGCGGACCGAGGGGAATTTTCCGGTTCTTTTGCGTTGCAATAAGGCTAGTTGATCCACCGGGCGCGTCAAGCGTCGGCGGGCATTTCGGGCACGCGGCATCATGAACCGGCCAGGGCGGCGAGTCGCGTGAGCCATTCATCGAAGTGCGGACACGCGCTCCGCATCACGGCGAGACCGATCCGCTCGGCAATCAGCAGTCCGGCAACCGGCTTCTGATAATCGCGCACCAGGTTCAGGATGCGCTTCGAGGGTGTCGTCGTGGGGCCCTCGTCGATGTCCTCCGGCGTCGCGAATTGGTTCCGGATGGCGGTCACGCCTTTCACTAGGCCCTCGTCGTCGGGAAAGGCTTCCACGAAGGCCGTCGGTGCGGAAAACAACAGCGCCTCGAATTCATGCAACTGGATGTAGGGAATGAACCGGCTGCAGACGGGAAGGGAGTTGAGCCTCTGCGCGACGTCGTCGGCCAGCGCGGCTTCGAGCCGTCTGATCCGGCCGGCGGTGGGAAGGTGTTGGGAAAGCCCGGCGAGGCCCGGAAAATCCGTCGGGAGCCGATAGAAATCGACCATAGTCGTGAACCACGAGTCCTTGCTCTGATCCTGCTTCATCCACAGCGACAGGTCTCTCGCGAGGTGATCGTACTGCACGAATCCGCCGCGATGGATCTCGCCGTGGCGACGCCCCGTCGTGATGCGGTGCGCATCCACGAAGACCCCGCTCGCCGCCAGGTCTGGCCCGAGGATCCGGTTGACGAAGCCTTCTTCCGTCTGCCCCTCGACGAGGACATGAAGGCGGATGGAACTCACGGCCGCCCGCCGAGGATGTTCTTCTCCCACAGCTCGGACAGCGTGTAGGATTGAAGCCATTCTTCGAGGGCAGTGTCGTCGAGCCTTGCGAAGGCGGAACCATCTTCGGACCGAGAGACCACGACGATGTCATGGGGCTCGAAGCGGTCGATCAGCGACACCGATTGCGTTGCGACGATGACCTGAACGCGGCGCGACGCGCTGCGGATCAGGCTGGCGAGGACCTCGATGGCATAAGGGTGCAGCCCGAGCTCCGGTTCGTCGAGGATGAGAACGTCCGGCAGATCCTCTTCCGGCTGCTGGAGCAGGGCGACGAGCGCCATGGCGCGCAACATGCCGTCGGAGGCCTGCGCGGCGCCGAAGACTTGATCGTTGGCGCTCTCGAGCCACCGCAGCAGCAGGTAATCGTCGTCCGGATCGAGCTCGAACGTGGCGAAGTGCGGCAGGATCAGTCGGATCGTCTCGACGATCCGGCGATAATGTCCCGGCGCCTTGGTCTGCAGGCGGAGGAGAAAGGGCGCCAGGTTGGCACCGTCTTCTTTGAGATAGCGATTGTCTTGCCGGCTCCACTTGCCGCGGATGCGCGCGGTCGCGGAGGTGTCGTGGAACTGATGCACGATGACGCGGCGCAGCATGCCCAGGATGCGCTTGGCCGTGGCATTGCCGTCCTCGGCCATTCGGATCAGCTGCGCCTCGCGATGGCCGGCCCCCGTGCCCGGGGCGGGACGGTCCTTGATGCCGTGGGCGCGGAAGCGGAAATTCTCCTCGGCGAAGACGAGAGTGTCGCCAGCGGCCTGAAACAGGCGGAAGTCGTAGACGTTCCGACCCTTGCCGGTCGTCATCACGAGTTCCGCCTCGATCTCGCGGCTGACGCGCGGCCCCTTGAAAAGAAGCGCACCGGCGCCGCCCTGCTCGGCAACGAAGAGCTGCAACTGCCCGGGCGGCACCAGCGACCAAGACAGCATGCGGAAGAAGGAAATGAAATTGCTTTTGCCCGCGCCGTTCGGGCCGATGAGGACCGTGAGGTCGCCGGGCTCGAACCCGGAGAGGTCTCGGATCGTCTTGAATCCCTTGAGTGAGATCCTCTCCAGGCGCGGGCGCGTCGGCTCTGCCCGGGACGTCATGGCGGCGGGAGGCCCGGTGGGGACGCTGCCGCCTGATCCTCGAGCCTCCCCAGGCTTTCCTCCCGTCCGAGCACGGCCAGCACGTCGAAGATGCCGGGCGAGGTCGTGCGGCCGATGAGCGCGGCCCGCAGCGGCTGGGCCACCTGGCCGAGCTTGGCTCCGGCCTCCTCGGCATAGATCCGCACGACGGCCTCGGTCTCCTCGGCGGTCCAGGAGGGCAGGGCGGCGAGCCGGGGCAGGAGCGCCTCCACATGGCTCCGGCCGCCTCGCTCGAGCACCTCAGCGGCCTTGGCATCCATCCGGAGCGGACGTTCGGCGAACAGGAACATGGCGCCGTCGAGAAGCTCGACCAGCGTCTTGGCGCGATCCTTGAGGGCGGGCAGGGCCGCGAGCAGCTTGTGCCGCATGGCGTCGTCGAGCTTGGCCAGGACCGCTGGCCCCTGGTCCAGGTGGGGCAGGGTGGCGACGAGCGTTTCGAGGAGCTCGTGATCCGGCATGGCGCGAAGATAAAGCCCGTCGAGGTTTTCGAGCTTGGCGAGATCGAAGCGCGACGGCGAGCGCCCGATGCCGCCGAGGGCGAACGCCGCGACCATCTCATCGGTCGAGAAGATCTCCCGATCGCCTTGACTCCAGCCGAGCCGCAGGAGGTAGTTGCGCAGCGCCGCCGGCAGGTAGCCCATGGCCCGGTAGGCCTCGACCCCCAGGGCGCCGTGGCGCTTGGAGAGCTTCGCGCCGTCGGCCCCATGGATCATCGGGATATGCGCCATGGCGGGTACGGTCCAGTCCAGCGCCTGGTAGATTTGCATCTGGCTCGCCGCATTCGTCAGGTGGTCGTCCCCGCGGATGATTTGTGTGACGCCCATGTCGTGGTCGTCGACCACGACGGCGAGCATGTACATCGGCGTGCCGTCGGAGCGGACCAGGATCCGGTCATCGAGGTCCTTGTTGGCCCATGCGACGCGGCCCTGTACCTGGTCGTGGAGCACGGTCTGGCCGTCGAGCGGCGCCTTGAGCCGGATCACCGGCTTGACGTCGGCGGGTGCCTCGGCGGGGTCCCGGTCGCGCCAACGACCGTCGTAGCGCGGCGGCCGCTTCTCGCGCCGTGCCGCCTCGCGCATCTCCTCGAGCTCGGCGGGCGTCGCATAGCACCGGTAGGCTCGGCCGGACTCGAGCAGCAGCTTCGCCACCTCCTTGTGGCGTTCGACGCGCTGCGCCTGATAGACCACCTCCCCGTCCCAGGTGAGGCCGAGCCAGGCGAGACCGTCGAGAATCGCCGCGACCGCCGCCTCGGTCGAGCGCTCGCGGTCCGTGTCCTCGATCCGCAGGCGCATCGTGCCGCCCGTCGCCCGGGCGTAAAGCCAGTTGAACAGCGCCGTGCGCGCGCCGCCGATGTGCAGGTAGCCCGTCGGCGAAGGGGCGAAACGCGTGACTATGGGCTCGGGCATCGGCCTCATGACTTTCAGTCTCGATCGACCGCCGCCTTTTCATCGGGTGCGGCCCGGGCGTCAAGCGATCTCGGGCAGTCGAACGGCGGACAGCGGTCGGCTTGCCGCGTTCATGCCGACCGACTATGAAGCCAATATTGCCTTGCACAAACCTATGGTGGGTTCGATGCGCTTTCATTATGCGGCTATTTTATTTTTTGCTTTGATCAGTGCCGCCGCCGCGCAGGACGCGCCTGCCGCACAAGGCGCACCTGCCGCGCAGGACGCCGCGCCGACGCAGGATGCCGCTCCAGCCCAGGACGCGGTTCCGGCGCAGGACACGGTTCCGGCCCAGGACACGACCGCCGGCGATCCCTTTGCCAAGCTCCCCAAGCCGAGCACCGCGATCGAATATGCCCCCACGAACACGAGGGTTCGGTTCGACTTCCTGACGATCCTCAACCCCGATTGCTCGACCATGGGCAATCTGTCCTTCCGGATTCTGGGCAAGCCGGAGCATGGCGAGATCAGCTTCGTCCCGGACGACAGCTTTCCCAATTTCAAGGAATCCAACGTCCGTTCACGCTGCAATGTCGGCAAGGTGCATGGGCTGTCGATCTATTATAAGTCGAACGACCAGTTCGTCGGCGAGGACAAGGCGACCGTGCTCTACCTCTATCCCGATGCCTCGGCCGATCTCATGGAATACGAGATCATCGTCCGGTAGCGGCCGCCTCGGCCGGAGCGCCGATCACGCGACGCCCAGTTCGATTTGCCTTTCCGGGATCGACGCCATCCGGGCAACATTTTTCGGTGGAATCGGCGGCACACGCCATGGAATGATGCCTAGGACTGAGGTCGGTTCACGGAGGGGGCGGGCGCCATGGTGGCTGCGGCCCGCAAAGGCAGCCTTGCCGGTGCGTCGGCCGCCGGCTGGGCCGCCCGTATCGGGGCGCTGCATCCCTGGGCGTCGCTCCGCCTCGCCATCGCGGCCGAGTGGGAGGCGCGGCGCCTGTTCCTCTGGCTGCCGGTCTCGGCCGGCACCGGCGTGCTGCTCTATCTCGCGGCCGACCGCGAGCCGGTCGTCTGGCTGCCTCTCCTCCTCGCGGCCCTCTGTTTCGCTGCCGCCGTCGCGGTCCGCGCACGACCCCTGCCGCTCTGTGTGGCCATGGCCGGGCTGGCGCTCTGCCTTGGCTTCCTCTCGGCCGAATGGCGCAGTGCGAGGGTTTCGACCCCGATGCTCGACCGGATCCGGATCGTCAAGCTGACCGGAACGATCGAGCAGGTGGACCTGCGCCCGGTCGGCGCCCGTTTCGTCCTGCGGATCGAGGATGCCGGCGATCTCGACCCCGCGCATCGCCCCAGCCTGGTGAGGCTGACGACGCGCCGGCCCGATCCGCTCGCGGCCGGCGACGAGGTTGCCGTGATGGCGCGCCTTCTGCCTCCGTCGCGCGCCGCCTTGCCGGGCGGCTACGATTTCGCGCGCGACGCCTATTTCTCCGGGATCGGCGCGGTCGGCTCGGCGCTTGGCCGTGTGACGATCCTGCCTGCGCCCCGCCCCGCCGGCTGGTTCGACGGCTGGCGCGCCAGGATCGACCGGACCCGCAACGATCTCGCGGCCCGCGTCGAGACCAAGGCCGGCGGCGGTGACGCGGGCGCGGTCGCCGCCGCGATGGTGACGGGCAAGCGCGACCGCGTGTCGGCCGCCGGCCGCGAGATCATCCGTGAGGCCGGCATCTTCCACATCATCACGATTGCGGGCGTGCAGATGACGCTGGTTGCGGCGCTGCTGTTCGGCGGCATGCGGCGCCTGCTGGCCCTGAGCCCGTGGCTCGCGTTGCGCTATCCGACCAAGATCTGGGCGGCGCTCTTCGCCATGGCCGGCGCGCTCGCCTACGACGTCGGCACGGGCGCGCGCATCGGCACGCAGCGCGCCCTGTTCATGACCCTGATCATGCTCGGCGCCGTGCTCTGCGGCCGGCGGGCGCTGACCATGCGCAACCTCGCGCTCGCCGCCTTGGCCATCATTGCGGTCGAGCCGGAAGCCATCGCCGGGGCGAGCTTCCAGCTCTCCTTCGCGGCGGTGGCAGCGCTCATCGCCGTGCAGGAGGCGCGGCATCGCCACCCGGTGATGGACGATCCCTTCGCGCGACCCGAGCGGCGCAGGCCGCACCACCGCGCCGGATGGGACGGTCGTCTCGGTCATGCCGTGCGAACGATTGCGGCGCTGTTCGTGGCGACCATTTTCGCCACTTGCGCCACGGCCTCCTTCATGGCGGCGGAGTTCCACGAACTCAGTCCCTACGTGTTCATCGGCAATCCGCTGACGCTCGCCGTCATCGAGTTCTTCGCCGTGCCGGGCGCGCTGATCGGGACCGTCCTCTATCCGCTCGGGCTCGACGGCTGGGTCTGGGGCTGGGTCGGCCTCGGCATCCGCTTCATATTCTGGGTCGCGAGGTTCCTGGCCGCGGCGCCGGCCTCGACCGTGCATGTGACGGACTTCGCGCCCTGGGCGCTGCCTTGTCTTGCCATGGCGCTGCTCAGCATCGTCATCTGGCGCACGGCACTTCTGCGCGCGACGGCGCTCCCCTGGCTTCTCGTCGGTCTGCTGGGGGCGACGAGCGGACCGCGCTACGACCTCCTGGTCGCACCCACAGGCGAGGCGGTCGCCGTAAGGGGCACGAACGGGGCGCTCGGGATCGTCGGCAAGTCCAATGCCTTCATGACCGAGCAGTGGCTCAGGGCGGACGGCGATTCGCGCGCCGCCGATGGGTCGACTCCGCTCGCGGCGCCGAATAGCCGATGTGACCGGCTCGGCTGCGTCGCGCCGGTCGGCGGCGGCCAGATGCTGTCCGTCGTCAGCCAGGCGGGGGCCTTCGAGGACGATTGCCGGCGCGCCGCCTTGATCGTGACGTCGCTGTTCGCCCCGGCGAGTTGCGCCGCCGAGGTGATCATCGATCGCGGCACACTCGAGGCGACGGGTGCGATCGGCCTCGTGCGCCGCAACGGCGCCTGGGTGAGCGAGCCGGCCCGCACGCCTGGCGAGGACCGGCCGTGGTCGCCGGCGCCCAAGCCCTGGCGGCCGCGCATCACGGCGACGACGACCACGCCGAGCGATGCCGATGTCGAGCCGGTACGATTGCCCTGATGCCGCCCGCGCGGTTACCGCCGCGCTGCCCGGATCGGAACGGCGGACAGACCCAGCAGCACCGCCATGGTGACGGCGATCAGCACGACGGTCAGCGCCGAGGCGAGGAAGAGATCGCCGCGGTCCGTCAGGGCGAAGATGCCGACCGGCAGCGTCACCCAGCCCGGCGGATAGACCATGACGGTGGCGCCGAGCTCGCCCATGGAAAGCGCCAGGCTGAGACCGAAGGCCGCGACCAGGTAGGGCATGAGCAGCGGCAGTGTCACGCGGCGCAAGAGATAGGCCGACCTGGCGCCGAGGCTCGCCGCCATCGGCTCGTAGTCCGGCGGCAGGCGGGCCAAGCCCGCCGAGACGCTGCCGTAGGTGAAGGCCGAGATCAGCACGAGATGCGCCAGGATCACGATCGCAACCGTGCCGTTGAGCAGCACCGGCGGCTGGCTGAAGGCAACCAGCAGCCCGAGCCCCACCGAGACCGAGGGCACCGCGCTCGGCATGAAGAACAGGAGATCGAGCAGGCGCCGCGGCGCGGGCGCGACGGTGCGCAACGCCAGCGCCGCCCAAGTGCCGAGGAGGCCCGCCGCCACGCTGGCGAGCAGCGCTGTGGCCAGGCTGGCGAAGAGCTGCCCGGCCGCGGCGCCCGAGAAGGCGTCCGTGAAATGCGTCGTCGTCAGCCCGTTGGGGAGCACGCCGTTCCACTGCCTGGCGACGCTCGCCAGCAGGATCAAACCGAAGGGCACGAGGTAGACGACGCCGATCAGCAGGCCGGCGCCGGTCCAGGTCGCGGCGCGGCCGGCCCTAGACCAGACCAGCATGGCGGGCTCCGAACCGGGCGACGATGGTGCGATAGAGGCCGAAGAGGCCGAGAGACAGTGCGATATTGATCACCGCAGCGGCGCAGGCGGTCGCATAATCCCCTTCCTGGATGGCCTTGTCGTAGACGAGCAGGGGCAGGGTGGTGACGCCCTTGGCGCCGATGAACAGCACGATGCCGAACTCGTTGATGGTCAGCAGCAGGCAGAGGCTTCCGCCGGCCATCAGCGCCGGAAGGGCGGCCGGCAGCAGGATGCGGCGGATGATCAGCATCGGCCGCGCTCCGAGACTCGAGGCGACCTCGATCTGCGACGCTTCGATCAGCGAGAAGGCCGCCATCAGCGGTCGCATGACGAAGGGCGTGAACACCGTGATCTCCGCCAGGATCACCCCCCACGCCGAATAGAGGAAATCGACCGGCGGCGTGGCGAGGTGAAAGGCGTCGACCAGCGCCCCGTTGAGGAGGCCGGACGAGCCGTAGATGAAGGTGAAGGCGAGCGTGATCAGGAAGGTCGGCAGCGCGATCACGGTGTCGATCAGCCGTGCGACCAGCCTGGCGCCCGGAAAGGGGACGAAGAACAGCACCAGCGCCAGCACGAAGCCGAGTACCAGGCAGCCGGCCGTCGCGGTGAGCGCGATCTCGATCGTGTTGACGAGTGCCCGGCCGAACAGGCCCGAGGTGACGAGGTCGCCGATCGGTCCGAAGGAGAGCGCGCCGTCCTCGCCGATCAGCGCCTGCCGCAGGATCAGGGCCAGCGGATAGAAAAAAATGGCGGTCAGCGAGACGAGCGGCGGGACAAGCCAGAGCGCGCCGCCGCCGGGCGGGCGCGTGGCCGCCGTCGCTCTAACCTGCACGGAGGTCCTCGGGTACGAGCGAGGCCCGCTCCGGCGCGAAGGAGACCCTGACCGTCGCGCCCCCCTCGGGCGGATCGGTCATCGGCACCGCCGAGAGCCGCAGTTCGACGCCGCCGGCGCGCAGCGCGACATTATGCGTATCGCCCTGCCATTGGGCGAAATCGACCGTCGCCTCGATCGCATTGACCGTCGCCACTGGATCGATGCGAAGGTCGTGTGGCCGGATGCAGAGCGCGCAGGTGTCTCCGGCATCGAGACCGGGGTGGGCCTCGGTCTCGAGCATCGCCGAACCGAATCGCACCCTGGCGCGCCCGGCCGGCCGGTCGACGCTCTCGATCCTGACCGGCAGCAGGTTGGCGCGGCCGAGGAATTCGGCGGTGAAGCGGTTCGGCGGCCGACGGTAGAGCTCGCGCGAGGGCCCGTAGGCCGTCAGCTTGCCGTCGCGCATGATGGCGATGCGATCGGCCAGCGTCAGCGCCTCGCTCTGGTCATGCGTGACGTAGAGGATGGTCAGGGTCGGCAAGGTGCGGTGCAGCTTCGCCAGTTCCTCGACCATGGAGCGGCGGATCTGCGCATCGAGGGCGGAGAGCGGCTCGTCGAGCAGCAGCACGCGGGGTTGGATCGCGAGCGCCCTGGCGATGGCGACGCGCTGCTGCTGGCCGCCCGAGAGTTCGCGCGGGAACCGGGCCTTGTAGCTCGTCATGCCGACGACGCGCAGGCACTCGTCCACCCGCTGCGCGATCACGGCCTTCGAGGTCTTTCGGGCCGCGAGGCCGAAGGCCACATTGTCCGCGACCCGCATGTGCGGGAACAAGGCATAGTTCTGCACGACCATGCCTATGTCGCGCGCATAGGGCGGCAGCTCGGTGACGTCGATGCCGCCGATCTTCACCCGCCCGGCCGCCGGCTGAACGAAACCTGCCACCGCCCGCAGAGCCGTCGTCTTACCCGAGCCCGAGGGGCCGATCAGGGCGACGATCTCGCCGGGCGCGACGTCGAGGTCGAGCCTGTCGAGCACCACGGTCGAGCGATAGCGGACCGTGACGCCTTCGAAGGCGATGCTGTTGCCGCCGGCGCTCCGCGCCTCGGCGGCGGTAGCCGCCAGGTCATTGCGAGCGATCGATCCCGAGGCGATCGAGGTCATCATCCCCTCATGGGCCGAGGCTCAGCTACCCGTCGCGGCGCGCCAGCGCTTGGCGTCCTCGGGCAGGTCCTTCAGCACCTGGGTCCAGTCCGGCGTCCAGACCGTCACGCCCTTCATGGCATCCTGCATCTTTGTATAATTGGCGTCGGTCGGCTTGACGTCGCTGCGCACCGGCGCGCCGATCGCGACCGAGCTCACGGTCTCCTGAGCCGCCTTCGACAGCAGGAAGTCGATGAGCTTCTTGCCATTCTCGCTGTTCGGGCCACCCTTCACAAGGCCGACGTAATAGGGCAGGGCGAAGGTCGAGCGGGTGCCGTCGGGCGCCGCCGGCCAGAAGATGCGGATGTTCGGATCATCGGCCATCTGCGACATGTTCATCTGGATGTCGCCGTTGGCGACGTAGAGCTCGCCCTTGTTGACGAGCGCCGTCAACTTGCCGGTCGAGGCCGAGGGGCCGACATTGTTGGCCTGCAATTTCTTGAAGTAGTCGAAGGCCTTGTCCTTGCTGCCGAAGGCATGGATGACCTCGATCATCACGGCGGTGCCGTCGCCGGCCTGGCCTGGCGTCGAATACTGGATCTTGCCCTTGAATTTCGGATCCAGCAGGTCCGCGAAGCTCTTCGGCGCGTCCTTCAGGGTCGCACCGTTATAGATGAAGTTCATGTAGTTGTTGACGAGCGGCAGGTAGGAGGCCGTCTTGTCGGCGATCATGTCGGCGCCCTGCGGCGTGAAGGGCGCGAGCAGGCCCTCGGCTTCGGCGCGCTGGATGAAGGGCGGCAGGGTGACGAGCACGTCGGCTTGCGGGTTCGACTTCTCCTTGGCGACGCGCTCGACGACGCCGCCCGAGCCCGCCTCGATGTATTGCACCTTGATGCCGGTCGCCTTGGTGAAGGCGGCGAATTCGTTGCCGTACCAGCTCGGATTGCCGTCATGCAGGCCGTCGGCGCTGTAGATCGTCACGACGTCGGAGGCCGCGAAGGCGCTGCCAGCGATCATCGTGGCGGCGAGTGCCGCTACCGTCATCAATTTCAAGGCCATGACTATCCTCCGGAGCCGGCGCCGATCGCCTGAAGCACGTTGCGTGCCGGGCCGTAGCGGAGCCGTATGACGGGCGGATGACGCTGTCTGAGACAGCAGGCTCAACCGACGCACACCTCGTCGAGCGCGGCTCCGAGGGCGTCGAAAGCCTGATCGAGCTCGTCCTCCGCGATCGTCAGAGGCGGGCAGAGCGTGACCACCGTGCCGCCGCCGATCTTGAAGCTCAGGCCGCGCCGCAGCGACGCATAGAGCACGGCATCCGCCTTGCGCCGTGCATCCTCGCCGCCGAGCTCGAGGCCCCAGAACAGCCCGACGCCGCGTGCCGCCACAAGATCGTCGGGCCATCGCGCCACCATGGCCTCGAGCCGTGCCAGCCCGTGGGCGCCGAGCCGCTGCGCCCGGTCGCAGAGGTTCTCGTCGCGAATGACGTCGAGCGTCGCCAGTGCCGCGGCGCAGCCGACCGGACTTTTCTCGTGGGTGAAATGGCCGAGCGCCACATGACCCGCCACGTCGAGCTCGGGCCGGGCCAGGATCGCCGCCATCGGAAAGATGCCACCGCCGAGCCCCTTGCCGAGGACCAGGATGTCCGGGCAGGCGCCGACCTGTTCGCAGAGGAACATGGTTCCGGTCCGCCCGAGACCGCTCGGGATCTCGTCGAAGATTAGAAGCGCGCCATGGCGATCGCAACTCGCTCGGATGCGCGGCCAGAAACCGGGCGGCGCCGGCTCGACCGTCGTCCAGCGCATCGGCTCGGCCAGCACGGCCGCGACATCGCCCTGCACCTCCAGGCAATAGTCGATGTAATCGGCCAATCGCGCGTGGGCACCGCCGTCCTCTCCGAAGAAGCGGCGGGCCAGATGCAGCGGCGGCACATGTTCGGTGCCCGGCAGGAGCGGGCCGATGTCGCGCCGGAACAGGGCTTCGCCGCCGACCGAGATGGCATCGAGCGTCGCGCCATGGAACGAATCCCACATGGACAGGGTCTTGTGGCGGCCCGTCGCCATGCGCGCGAGCTTCAGCGCCATGCCGATCGCCACGGCGCCGCTCGGCGCGAACAGCACCTTGCCGAGCGGCGGTGGCGAGACCTCGATCAAGCGGCGAGCAAGTGCGATCGCAGCCTCGTTGGTGAAGCGCCTCGGCGAGAAGGGCAGGCGGTCGAGCTCGGTCTTGATTGCGTCGACGACCCGCGGATGGCCGTAGCCGAGCTGATGGACGCTGTTGCCGTGAAAGTCGAGGAAGTGCCGACCTTCGAGGTCGGTCAGGGTCGCGCCCGCCGCGCTCGCGAGGATGTCGAGACAGGGCGTCGACAGCGATTGATGCAGGAAAAGCCGCGCATCCTCGTCGAGCCGCGCTCGGGTTTCCGCGGAGAGGGTCTCATGCCACGCCGTCCGGCCCGGCGATAGGTTGCTGTCGCCCTCGCTCGATTGCGGCTCTCCGGCCGGCGCGGCGGAGCGGCTCATGACTTCGCCTCCGGCCGCTCGCCGGCGTCGAGACGCAGCTCGATCGCGTCGATCACCGGCATCAGATCGGCGACCGAGTCGATGACCCAGTCGGCGCCGGTCGCCTTCATCCGTCCATGGGCCATGTCGCGCCGCATGGCCTGTTCCTCGGCCGGCAGTTCCGCCCATTCGGCTTCGGACCACCGGCCGATGAGCAGAAAGCCCTCCTGCTCGATGCGGATTCCGGCCTGAGGGGCGACCTCGGCCCAGACGTCGCGCGAACGCATGGCCCGTCGCCATGTGATACCCCGCTCTTGCCCGGTGACGGTGATGAAGCCGAAGTTGCGGATCGATGCCCCGTTGGCCCGCGCGTCGCGGTCGACGACGACGACGCGCTTTCCCCGGCGCACAGCCGCCAGAGCATGGGCGAGATCCAGGATTCCGGCGCCGACGACGGCGAGATCGAATTTCTGCATCATCCCTCCGCCTTTACCGGGCGGACTGAAGC
Source organism: Lichenihabitans sp. (assembly GCA_965277635.1). Classification (GTDB taxonomy): domain Bacteria; phylum Pseudomonadota; class Alphaproteobacteria; order Rhizobiales; family Beijerinckiaceae; genus Lichenihabitans. Next base: position 4,692,326 of record CBDIDE010000002.1, on the reverse strand, counting down.
TTGAGGCCGTGACAGGCGCATGACAAGGCTTCTGTTCGAGCTTCGTCAGGCGCCGGCGGTCCCGCGGCTCGCCTCACGCCCATCCCCGCTCACCTCGACCGTGAGATGGGACAGCGCGGGAAAGCCGGCGAGCCGCCTGCGGTAATAGTCTGGCCCGCGCGGCTTGCTGGTGACGAGGGCGACGATGGCGCCGAGATGGCCGGGACCGAGCCGCCAAAGATGCAGGTCGGTCAGGCGATCGCCGTCTGCCTCGATCGTGCGGCGCAGAGTGTCGGCCAAGGCCGTGTCCGGGGTTCGATCCAGCAGGATGCCGCCGGTGTCGCGCAGAAGACCATAAGACCAGCTGGCGATGACGATCGCGCCGACGATGCCCGCGAGCGGATCCATCCACAGCCAGCCGAAATAGCGGGCGAACAGCAGTCCCACGATCACCAGGACGGAGACGGCCGCGTCCGCCATGACATGGATGAAGGCCGCCCGCATGTTGTTGTCATGCTCATGGCCGCCCGCGTGGCCGCCGTGGTCGTGCTCCTCGAACAAGACCGGATAGTCCTCGACGCCGCCGTCGTCGGCGCGCAGCCGAACCCGTGCCGTGAAGGCGTGGGGTTCGGGAATTTCCTCGACGGATTCCAAAAAGCCGTTGCGATCCGCGAGCGTGAAGATCTGGCGCAAGCCACCCTCGCGCAGCGTCTCGATGGTGACCTTTTCCGCCGGAAGGACGGCGCGACCTTCCGGGCGCAGCCGAAAGCGCGGCGGAACGCCGTCCTCGAAGACCTCCAGGCTCAAGACACCCCGATCCGTGGCGATCTCGCGGATACCGTCCTCAGGGTCGTGATCGTGGTCGCCATGCGCGTGGCCATGCCCATGCCGATGATGGCCGCCGCCCAGCAACCAGGCGCTGCCGGCATTCACCAGCAGTCCAAGGCCGGCGATCGGAATGGCTTCGGCGAAGCTGATCGGCACCGGATGCAGCAGCCGGTCGATGCCCTCGTAGCCGATCAACAGGGCGATCATGGCGAGGATGATGGCGCTGCTGAACCCCGCCAGGTCCCCGACCTTTCCGGTTCCGAAGGCGAAGCGGGAATCGTTCGCGTGCCTGCGAGCATAGGTGTAGGCGAGCGCCGCAAGCAGCAGCGCCCCGGCATGGGTGGACATATGCAGCCCGTCGGCGACGAGAGCCAGCGATCCGAATAGGCCGCCGCCGACGATCTCGGCCACCATCATGATGCCGCAGAGCCAGATGACGGCCCAGGTGCGGCGCTCGTTGCTGGCGTGCGCTTCGCCGAGGAAGACGTGGCTATGTTTCTCAGCCGAAGCGGCGGTCTGCAGGTTCGTCATGGACCATGCCTTCACGTGAGATAGGTGCGGATCGTGTCGACCAGCAGCCCCGCCGCATCGCCGCCGTGACTGTCGTCGCGATTCGCGAGATGGGTTCGGATGTGGTCCTCCATCACCTCCCCCATCAGGCCGGAGATGGCACCGCGCATGCCGGCAATGAGATGCATCACCTCGTCGCAATCGGCTTCGCTCTCGAGCGCGCGCTCGATCGCCTCGGCCTGTCCCTTGATCCGGCGGATCCGGGCCAGCAGCTTCCGCTTCTCGCGAACCGTATGAGTCATGCCCCAATATAGGGTAGGGGGCTATGCTACATCAAGCGAAGCGGCGACATCGGGGTGTCGGGCCGACGTGCTCCGCCGATCCATACGTCGCGCACCGCGAGGTCGTCGCCGAGCAGCACGAGGTCGGCGATGTAGCGCGGCGCCAGGCGGCCTCGCTCTCCGTCGAGACGCATGACCTCGGCCGGATAGAGGCTCGCCATGCGCAGGGCCTCCGCCAGGGGCATGGCGAGCTGCGCCACCGCGAAGCGGACCGCCTCGTCCATGGTGATGGCGGCGCCCGCGAGCGTGCCGTCCTCGAGCGTCAGTCGCCCGCCTCGCCGCGTGGCGATACGGCCGTTGAGCTCGAAGGTGTCACCCGGCGCCCCGGCCGGCGGCATGGCGTCGCTGACCAGGAACAGGCGTCCCGGCCCCCGTTTCGCCCGCAGAGCGATGCGCAAGGCGGCCGGATGGACGTGGTGACCATCGGCGATGAGCCCGGCCCAGAGACCGCCATGATCGAGCGCCGCGCCGACGACACCCGGCGCCCGGTGACCAAGCTGCGACATGGCATTGAAAAGATGTGTGACGACGCGCGCACCGGCGTCGGCGGCGGCCATCGCCGCCTCGTAGGAGGCATCGCTATGACCGATGCTGACGGTGATGCCGGCGTCGGCGAGGCGGCGGATCTGGCGCGGCGAAACATTGTCGGCCGCGACCGTCAGCAGCATGTTGTCGATCCCCGCCTCGAGCAGCAGCTCGACGTCCGCGTCGGTCATCGGGCGGATCAGCGCCGCGTCGTGCGCTCCCTTGCGGGCCGTGGCGAGGAACGGGCCTTCGAGATGAATGCCGAGAACGCCCGGACTCCGCGCCGCGATCGCGGCGTGAATCGCGCCTATGGCCTCGACCATCGCGTTGGGCCGATCGGTGATGAAGGTCGGCAGCAGGCCGGTCGTGCCGTAAGCCGCATGGGCGGCCGCGATGGCGGTCGCACCGGCAAAGGTCCGCGTCGCGTTGAACAGGACGCCGCCGCCGCCGTTCACCTGGAGGTCGAGGAACCCCGGCGCGAGGATGCCGCCGCCGAGAGTCTCGCGCGGCAAGCCCTCGGGCAAAGCCCCGACGGGCAGGATCTCGACGATGCGGTCGCCGTCTATGAGCACCGCGTGATCGTCGAGGAAAACCTCGCCGGTGAAGAGGCGAGGTCCCACGAGGGCGTGCAGGGCCATCAGATCGTTTCCGTTATCTTGCTGAGCCGGCTCGGCCGATCCGGGTCGTGGCCGCGCGCCCGCGCAAGCCGCTCAGCGAAGGCATAGAAGCTCGTGAGCATGGCGAGCGGATCGAGCATCGCGTGTCCGGTCGCCTGCATCGGCAGGTGGGTGGCGCCGGCGAGAGGCCGCGACGCGACCGCAAAGATCCGACCCTGTGCAACCCTGAGGCGCGCGATGCTGCCGAGCATGGCGTCGCGCGAGGCGTCCTCCTGGCAGAAGGCGACGACCGGAAAGTCGTCGTGGACGAGTTGCAGCGGGCCGTGCATGACCTCCGCGCCCGAGAAGGCCTCGGCATGGAGCATTGCCGTTTCCTTGAGCTTGAGCGCGGCTTCGGCCGCTACCGGCAGGGCGGGGCCACGGCCGACCGCATAAGCCGATTGGGCGGCCACAAAGGCCGGCAGCGCCTCGCCCCAATCGAGGTCGAGGGCGGCCTCGAAGATCTTCGGCAGGCCGGCGACGGCTCGGCGCAGCGTCTCGTTCTCCTGCCATTCGGCGACGATAGCAGCCAGCGCCACCGCCGAAGCGATGCAGCTCTTGGTCGCCGCGACGCTCGTCTCGGTGCCGGCGTGGAGCGGAATGACAGCGTCGGCATCGATCGCGAGAGGCGAGTCTGCGGCGTTGACCACGGCGATCGAGAACGCCCCCGCCGCGCGCGCCGCCGACTGGAGGGCCACGATGTCGGGACTCTGCCCGGATTGCGAGACGGAGACCACGACGGCGCCCCTGAGTTTCAGCGGCGCATTGTAGAGCGAGGCGACCGACGGGCCGATCGAGGCGACCGGCACTCCGCCGAGAATCTCGCAAAGATATTTGAAATAGGCCGCCGCATTGTCGGACGAGCCGCGCGCGCAGGTCACGATCACTTGCGGATCGAGGCTGCGGACCCTCTGTCCGAGGGCCTGAAGCGCTGCATGTTCCAGGTCGAGCAGCCGCGCCACGGCGCTCGGTATCTCGCCGATCTCGGCCGCCATATGGGTCATGTTTCGGTCGGCCATCAGATTGCCTCGGGGTTCCGTCGGGCCAGCAAACCACAAGTGCCGCCCACGTAGAAGCTGCGCACGGGAGTCGATGGCGCCGATATCAGTGTTCGGGTGGCAGCAGCACGACGAGCTTGATCCCCGGGTGGGTAGCCGGAAGCAGCGTCGCCTGCTCGTAGCGGATCAGGCCGTCCTGCGGATGGTTGAAGGTGCGGGCGCCGCCCTCGCGCGCCAGCACGGCCTGGTCGCTCCAGACCCGGGCAAAGACCGCGCTGCGCCGCATGAGGTCGTTGACGAGATCGACCACGGCGGCATCGTCGCGAAAGCGCGCGGTATCGGCGCGGAATTCCCCCACCAGCCGGCGGGCGCGATCGTCCCAATCCTCGATGAAGTCTCGGGCCGAGGGGTCGAGGAACACGTAGCGCAACAGGCAAGGCTCGCGGCTGTCGAACCAGGGGGCGAAGAGATGGCCGGCCGCCTCGTTCCACCCGAGGACGGTCCACAGCCGATCGAGCAGATAGGCCGGTGCCGTGATGGCATGGAGCAACGCTTGCAGGTCCGCGGAGGCGCGGCCGCCGAGCCCTTCGGCAGTGACCGACACCGGGTCGCGTCGCTGCGCCAGGGCGAACAGATAGGCGCGTTCCGCCGCCGTCAGCCGCAGTGCGCGCGCCAGCCGGTCGAGCGCCGTCGCCGAGACCGCGATGTCGCGACCCTGCTCCATCCAGGTGTACCAGGTCGTGGAGATGCCGCAGAGCTGCGCTACCTCTTCGCGGCGCAGGCCGGGCGTCCGTCGTCGCTCGCCGGGTCGACGGCGTTCGGACTGAGCCAACGACTCGCGCCGGGCCCGCAGGAATGCGCCAAGCTGCCGCCGTCGGACGGACCCGGTTTCGATCATGGCACGCCCTATACCAGGATAAGCAGCCAACTTATACCTGGTCCGGATCGATGGCAGTTTCTCTCCGCCATCAGGAGCGTCGATCATGCAGTCGTCCCAGCAGGCCTTCACGGCCGAGCACTACGCGCCCCGCGCGCAGGACTATGTCACCAGCATCAACCACGCGACCGGCGAGGACCTCGACCAGATCGAGGCCGAGGTCCGTGGCCGCGGCTACGCTCGCGTCCTCGACCTCGGCTGCGGCGGCGGCCATGTGAGCTACCGGGCGGCGCCCCATGTCGGCGAGGTCGTGGCCTGCGACCTGACGCCCGCCATGCTGGAGGTGGTGGCACGCACGGCGAGCGAGCGCGGCTTGCGCAACATCATGACCGAGCAGGCGGCCGCCGAGCGCCTGCCCTTCGCGGACGCAAGTTTCGATGCCGTCCTGTGCCGCTTCACCGTTCATCACTGGCGCGACATGGAGGCCGGCCTGCGCGAGGCGAGGCGCGTGCTGAAGCCTGCCGGGCGGGCGGTCTTCGCCGATGTCGTCGCTCCGGGCGAGCCGCTGCTCGACACGCATCTCCAGGCCGTCGAGCTGCTGCGCGACGTCTCGCACGTGCGCAACTACTCGGTGGCGGAATGGATGGCCGCGCTCGGCCGTTCGGGCTTCGTCTTGGAGGGCTTCACGCCGCGCAAGCTGCGCATGGATTTCCCCGTCTGGATCGCCCGGACCCGCACGTCCGAGACCCACGCCGCGGCGATCCGCTCGCTGCAGGAGGGCGCGCCGGATCCCGTGAAGGCGCATTTCGCCATCGGCCCCGACGGCGGCTTCGACCTCGACACGGTGACCTTCTGCATGCGTTGAGGCCAATCAGGAAACGAAATCGGTCCCGGTCAGCGCGTCTGCTCCTTTGCCCGCACGTAACTCTTGAGCACTGCGTTTATGCGCGAATGAAAGCCCTTCCCGGTGCCGCGGAAGTGGAGCAACACGTCTCTGTCGAGCCGAAGCGTGATCTGCTCCTTGTTTTCGGCTTCCGAAGCCCGCGCGCTGTCCCAGAACCCATGCGGTACGATACCCGCATCAGGATCGCCTGCCGCTCGCTGCTCGACTTCTTTGTCCGTCAGTTCTCTGAACTCACGGCTCAGCGGTTCAGCGGCCGGCATCTCATCGAGGCTGCTGAACTTTATGGCCGTTTCGGGCTGCCGCGTAGGCTTGTCGATCACGCCTGCCTGCCTTCCATGCTGAAATGATGCGAATGTCTCCATCGCGCAGGGTATAGACCACCCGCAATATCTCGTTGTCGTATTCGCCCAACGCGATCAGCCGGCGCTCGCCGTAGTCGCGGCGGGTGTCCTCACGGACGAGCCGGAACCCCCGAAAGATTTCCGCTGCTTGCCGAAAGCCGACGAGGTGCTTGGCTCGATTGAGCGCGTCCTTCTCGGCATCCCAGTGGAAGCCCTAAATCACGCGTAGCTACAAAATGTAAAGGATACGATGCGGCCTTTCAAGTGACGGCGACGAGGCTGCGGCAGTAGAGTCCCGATCACCCCACGACCGCCTCGGCCTCGATCTCGACCCGGTAACCGCCGACGAGCCGGCCGACTTCGAGGAGTGTGTTGGCCGGCCGGATCGCGCCGAAATAGCGGCCATGGGCGCGCGAGACCGGCTCCCAATCGTCGGCATCGGCGAGATAGACGCGCGTGCGCACCACGTCTTCCATCGAGGCGCCGAGAGCCGCCAGGCTGGCCGCGATCTTGTCGAGGATGTAGGTGGCCTGGCCGGCGGGGTCGTCCGGACAGACGGGGAGGCCGCCGCCATGGGTCGCCGTCGTGCCGCTGACGAGGATGCGGTCGCCGATCCGCACGGCGCGGCTATAGCCCGCGATGGGTTCCCATATGCTGCCCGAATCGACGCGCCGGCGGCCGGGCCTCCCCGGCACCGGTTGCGTAGCGAAATAGTGCGGCACGGCATCGAGGTGGTGGCTCAGATCGCCCGAGGCGGTCAGGAAGGGCGGACGGCGGTATTCGTCGCCGCAATCGCCGGGCAGCGGCGCCGTCGCGGCGAAGGCTGCGTCGAGACGGGCCTTGTCTTCGGCGTCGAGCGTGAAGCCGAAGGTGCGGGCATTCTCGCTCCTGTGTTCCCGCTCGCCCAGCCGTGCGCCGACGATGACGGCCGCGACCGCTGGTTGGTCGAGCACCCAGCGGCTCGCCACATTGGCGATGCCGACGCCGTGCTTTCGCGCGATGTCGTCAAGGGCGTGGAGGATGGTTTGCAGGACCGCCCATCCGCCGATCGCTGCGACGAAGCGGGCATATTTCATCTTGCTCCAGTCGCCGAACGCGCCCGGCGCCGGCTCCGGCGCCCCGAGCCAGCGCTCCGACAGCAGGCCGCCGGCGAGCGTGCCATAGGCGAGAAGCCTGACGCCGGTCTCGGCGCAGACGACGCTCAGGTCACCTGACGCCCGCCGGTCGAGCACCGAGAAGGACACCTGGTTCGAGACCAGCGGGATGCCGTGCTTCACGGCGAGGCGCAGGTGGGCGGCATCGAAATTGGTGACGCCGAGATGGGTGATGAGGCCCTCCTGGCGCAGTCGCTCGAGCTCGATCAGCGCATCCAGATAGGCGAGGTGCTCGAAGGTCCACCAATGCAGCTGCAGGAGGTCGATGCGCCCGACCCTGAGCCGGGAGCGCGCGCGCTCGACGCCGGCGCGCACCACGTCGCGCGTCATAGGACCCGGCTCCGGGCACCATTTTGTGAAGGCGAGCGGGCGCCGTCCCGAGGTCTTGCGCACCAGCAGGCGGCCGGCGATGAGTTCCGCGCTGCCGTAATGGTCGGCCATGTCGAAGGTGTCGAAGCCGGCCCCCGCATAGGCTGCGAGGGCGTCGGCGCCGCGGTCGGGATCGAGCGGCGTGTCGCCGCGCTCCTGGTCCGCAACCTGCCACAGGCCGGTGACCATGCGGCTGATCTCGAAGCCCGGCGCGAGCTCTGTCCGCTCCGGAGGAAGGCTCATGGCGTCTTCAGCTTGGCCTTGATGGCATTGACCTCGTCGATGCTCATCTGCCCCACGGTCGCGACCTTGCCGTCGGTGATCTTCCATAGGCGGAAGGGACCGGTGATGTCGCCGTATTTGTCGAACTCGACGGGGCCGATGACGCCCTCGTAGCGGATCGGCTTGCCGGCCTTGATGAGCTCGAGCGCCTTGGCGAAGCCGGCCTTGCCGGCATAAACCACCTCACCCTTGGGATCGACGACCTTGAAGATCGCATCGCGGATGGCGAGCGGTTCCGTCGAGGATGCCTGCGCGATGGCGAGGCCGGCGATGGCGCCCGCGTCGTAGGCGCGGTCGGCGGCCGGATTCGAGGGATCGATCCCGCCCGAGAACGCCTTGTAATTGTCGTTGAAATACTTGGTCGAGTCAGTCGGCGTCGTGCCCGACGAGGTGCCATAAGCCTGGTCGAGATATTTTGCCCCGACCCCGTCGATGAAGTCCGGGCTGTTCATGCCGTCGTTGAGCAGGAACTTCGCCGGCCCGCCCTGGCTGATCCAGGCGCGCGCGATCGTCGCTCCGTCGACCGGCGTCGAGATGAGGTAGAGCCCGTCCGGGGTTCCGGCCATGCCGGCGGTGGCCTCGGAATCGTAGCTCGACTGACGCTCGTTATAGGGCGTGTCGCTGGTGACGACACCGCCGAGCGCCTTGTAGGCGGCGGTGAATTCCTTGGCGAGGTTCACGCCGAAATCGTTGTTGACATGGATGACGGCGATTTTCTTGAAGCCTTGGTCGAGCGCATATTTGGCCGCCGCCGTGCCCTGCAGCGCATCCGACGTGATGGTGCGGAAGAAGATGCCGTTGCTCTTGCCCTCTTCGCCGAGCGTCGTCAGCGTCGGCGAGGAGGCGGCGGGCGAAATCTGAACCACCTTCGCCGGCGCCGTGACCGAGGTGAGGATCGGGATCGTCACCGAGGAGATGATGCCGCCGATCAGCACCGGCACGTGCTTCACCTGGACGAGCTGGGTCGCCGCATCGACCGCGACATTGCCCTGGCTCTGCGAATCGCGCGTGTCGGTCACGAGCGTGCAGCCGCGCGGGCCGCCGGCCTCGTTCAGGTCGCGAAAGGCCATCTCGACCGATTTGGCACCCGCCTGGCCGTATTCGCCGGCAGGTCCCGTGAGCTCCATCACGACACCGACCGTGATGGTGCAGTCTGCCGCCCGCGCTGCCGACGCTACTCCCGCCATCAGGGCGGCGGTCGCGCATGCCGCCAGAAGTGCCTGTCTCATGGTCGTTTCCCCGGTGCTCCGAAGCCTATGCGGCATTGAGGTCGTATTTCATGATCGTGCCATGCGGCCCGGTGCGGTCGCGCTCGAGCCCATAGGGCTCGCCATGCGGCCCCTTGCGCTGCGCCAACACGGCGTCGATGGCGGCGTGGTCCGCCGCATCGAGCTTCAGCGTACCGATCGCGGCATTGGCGGCCGTATGCCGGCCGTGACGGGCGCCGACGATGGCGGCGGCGACGCCTGGCTGGTCGAGCGTCCATCGCGTGGCGACGCTGGCGATGTCGGTGCCGCGCCGGTCCGCCACGCGCCGCAGAACGCCGAGCAGGTCCTGGAACAGATCCCAGCCACCGAATTCATCGATGACGAGCTTGTATTTGACGAGCGAGCGGTTCTCGACCTGCTTCGGCTCCGGCTGCCCGCGCCAGCGGTCGCTCAGAAATCCGCCCGCCACCGTGCCGTAACAGAGCAGGGCCACGCCCCGCGCTTGGCAAAGGGCAGTGAAATCGCCGCCGGAGCGTGTGTCGAGCAGGGAGTACTGCGTCTGCATCGAGACAAGCGGGATGCCGGCATCCACGATCGCACGCACGTGCGACGAATCGAAATTGGTGCCGCCGATCTCGGCGATCTTGCCGGCTGTCCTGAGCTCGGCGAGCCAATGGAAGGCGTCGCGCCAGCCGGGCACGGCATAGTCCCACCAGTGGAACTGCACGAGGTCGAGCCGCTCCATGCCGAGCCTCCGCAGCGAGCGGTCGACGATCGCCTCGAGATCGGCGCGGCGGAAGCTCGCGAGCCGCGACAGGTCCGGCACGAGCTTGGTATGCACCCGCAGGCGGGCGAGCGCCTCCGCGCCAAGCGTCGCGCGCAGCTTTGCCCGGAAGGCGCCGATCAGCGCCTCGACGCCGGTATAGATGTCGGCGCAATCAAAGGTCGTGAGGCCGGCGTCGACGCTCGCCAGAAGATCGTCGACCGCGGCCTCGGGATCGATCGGGCCGTGGCCGCCGGCGAGCTGCCAGCCGCCGCGTATGACGCGCGAGATCCGATAGCCGGGGCGGAGCTCGACCGTCTCCAAGCCGGTCATGCGCCCGCATCTCCGAGCGGCACCGCGGTGACGGCGGCGTGGCTGAAGCGCCGGAGCCCGAGCCGGGTGATGCGCAGCCGGCTCGCGCAGTTCGGATCCGGGCAGGCGATTTCGGCATCGCTCGCCATCCAGTCGTTCGGATGGATGGGCCGCTGCTTGGCGGCGAGGAGCGGCAGCACCGAGGCCAACGAGTAGATAGAGAAGCCCTGGCCCTCGGGCAGATGCAGCATCTCGCCGCGCAGCTCGAAATGATCGCCCGGCCGGGCACCGCAGTAGACGGCACCGCCCGGCGGGATCACGGCCTCGACCCGAAGGTCAAAGAGCTCGAATGTATCGTCGGGCATGCGGCGGCGGCGTCCCTTTCGGCGTGGGGCGGACGATGGCATAAGCGCGGGCGAAAGGGCAAAGGGCTTTTGCATGACACGAGGGCTCGGAACTCAAGCTTCCAATGCATTTTCACCCCTCATCCGGTCCTGCGGACCACCTTCTCCCGCAAGGTGAGAAGGACCCCAATACCGCAGGATGGGGTTTCCCTTCTCCCCTTGCGGGAGAAGGTGGATTTCGCAGAACGCGAAAGCCGGATGAGGGGTGAAAAAGCGATGTGTAAGTCCGACAACCGGAACGGGGAGCGAGAATCCGCGCTCCGTCGCGTGAGATATCCGAGCGACCGCTCGGTCGCACGGAGCCCTTTGCATGACATATGTCGCAACACGGATTGAGCCGCTGTTGGTCGCCGAGGCGGTCGTGAAGCGTTTCGGCGGCGTCGCGGCGGTCGACGGGCTGTCTTTCGCGGTGCAGCGCGGCGAGATCCTCGGGCTGATCGGTCCAAACGGGGCCGGCAAGACCACGATGTTCGACCTCCTGGCCGGCCGCCTCAGGCCTGACGACGGTCGCATCCTGCTCGACGGCCGCGACATCGGACGCCTGCCGCCGCATCGGCGCGCCGCCCTCGGGCTCGGCCGCACCTTCCAGATCCCGCGGCCGTTCCCGGAGATGACGGTGGTGGAAAACGTCATGCTCGGCCGGCAGGGCCAGCCCGGCGAGAGCGTGCTGGCCAATTTCCTGCGACTTCGCCACCTTGCCGAGACCGAGCGCGAGACCTATGCGCAGGCGATGGACCTCCTCGATTTCATGACCCTCACACGGCTGGCCCATGCGCCGGCCCGCACGCTCTCCGGCGGCCAGCGCAAGCTCCTCGAGCTCGCACGCGTCCTGATGGGCCGGCCGCGCCTGATGCTGCTCGACGAGCCGGCGGCGGGCGTCAACCCGAGCCTGCTCGAGGTCATCATCGAACGCATCGCGGCGATCAACGCGCGCGGCATCACCTTGCTGATCATCGAGCACAATATGGATCTCGTGGCGCGGCTCTGCCCGCGTCTCGTCGCCATGGCGGCCGGGACGCTTCTCGCCGAGGGCAGGCCGGACGTCGTGACGCGCGACAGCCGCGTTATCGAGAGCTATCTCGGCGGTGTCGCCGCGTGAAAGACGCCTCATTGCGGGTCGAGGACCTGTTCGCCGGCTACGAGCCGGGCGCACCGATCGTGCGCGGCGCGAGCCTCGAGGTGAGGGCTGGCGAGATCCTGGCCGTGCTCGGCCCCAACGGCGCGGGGAAATCGACGCTGGTCAAGGCGATCGCCGGCCTCGTGCCGGTCGAGCGGGGCAGGGTGCTGCTCGACGGGCGGGACACCACCGCGGTGCCGGCGCACGAGCGGGTGCGGCATGGCCTGGCTTTCGTGCCGCAGACCGAGAACGTGTTCACGGTGATGAGCGTCTCCGACAACCTGCGCCTTGCCGCCGACATCCTGCCGAGACGCGAGGCCGCCGCGCGGACCGGGGAGATCTGCGCGCTCTTTCCCGACCTCGGCCGAGCTTGGCGCCTGCCGGCCGGGCGCCTGTCGGGCGGCCAGCGCCAGATGCTAGCCGTTGCCCGAGCCCTGATGACGAGGCCCAAGGTCGTCATGCTCGACGAACCCTCGGCGGGTCTGTCGCCGAAGCTCGTCGAGACCGTGTTCGCGCGGATCGCGGAGCTGCGGCGCACCGGTGTGGCGTTGCTCCTCGTCGAGCAGAACACCCGCGCCGCGCTCGCCATCGCCGATCGTGCGCTGGTCCTGGTCGAGGGCCGCAATGCCCACGAGGGTTCGGCGGCGGCGCTCGCCGCGGATTCGCAGCTTGGCGCTCTCTATCTCGGGGCGCGTCGATGAACGGGAAAGGTCCGGGCTTTCGGGCGCGAATCTCCTCCACTGCGCAGCGGGGGAGGGGGACCACGCGAAGCGTGGTGGTGGGGGTTCGGGCGGCTGCCGGCAAGCCCGCCCATAGCTTTTCCCGCTTTCGAGCACGTTCGGGCGCCCCCTCCACCACGCTTCGCGTGGTCCCCCTCCCCCATTTTGCGGGGGAGGAAGGCGCCCAACGGCCTTGCAACGACCACTTCGCCGGGATTGCGGCAAGAGACGGCTCGTCACAGCCTCTGCGATGTCTCGCATGACCAGCCAGTTCCTGGTCGACGGCCTGGTCAGCGGCGCCGTTATCGGCCTCGGCGCCGCGGGCGTGACGCTGACCTATTCGATCCTGCGCTTCGCGAATTTCGCGCAAGGCGATTATATTTCCTGGGGCGCCTATGGAACGCTGGTCCTCAATGCGGGGCTCGGCGCGCTCCTCGGCGGCCATGTGCCGGCGCTCGGCGCACTCTCCTTCGGCTGGACGCTGCCCCTCGCCCTGCTGGTCGCAGCGGCATTGACGGGTGGGCTGGCGCTGCTGCTCGATCTCGTTCTCTTCGGGCCATTGCGGCGACACGGCACCGCGCTCGTCTCCGTCATGGCGAGCTTCGGGGCGTCGCTCGCCCTGCGCAGCGCGCTCGAATTCCTGTTCACCTCGCGGCCGGCCTATTTCAGCCGCGACTTGCAGATCGCCATGCCGGTCGGCCTGGGCCTGAAGGTCACGCCGAATGCGGCGGCGGTCCTCGGTACCGCCGCGGTGCTCGTGGTCCTGCTGCATCTCGGCCTCACGCGTACCCGCGCCGGGCGGGCCATGCGGGCGGTGAGCGAAAACCCGGGCCTCGCACGGCTCGCCGGCGTCGACGTCGCCCGCATCATCCGCCTGACCTGGATGGTCGGCGGAGCGCTCTCCTGCGCCGCCGGCGTCGCGCTCGGCCTGGTTGTGCAGATCCGCCCGGTCATGGGGTTCGACCTGCTGCTGCCGATCTTCGCGGCAGCGATCCTCGGCGGCATCGGCAGCGTGCCGGGCGCGGTCGCGGGCGGGCTCATCGTCGGCCTGGCGGAGGCCGCAGCCGTGCCGCTCGTCGGGGCGGAATGGCGCGCCGCCGTCTCCTTCGTCGTGCTGATCCTGGTGCTGCTGGTGCGCCCGACCGGCCTCTTCGGGCGGTCCGAATGATCGATCTTCTCGGCTACGGCGCCTATTTCCTCGTCACCGCCCTGACCTATGCGGTGATCGTGCTCGGCCTCAACCTGCAATGGGGCCAGACGGGCCTGTTCAATGTCGGGGTCGCCGGCTTCGTCGCCATCGGCGCCTATGCGTCGGCGCTCCTGACGACGCCGGCGAGCGTCACCCATTGGGGTGGCTTCGGCCTTCCTTACCCGGCCGGCTGGCTCGCAGGGGCACTGGCCGCCGGCGCGGCCGCCGCGCTCGTGGCGCTGCTGACGATCCGGCTCAAGGCCGACTACCTCGCCATCACCAGCTTCGGCGTGGCGGTCGTGGTCCACCTCGTCTGCCTGAACGCGCAAGGGGTGACGGGCGGCCCTTTCGGCGTCGGCTTCATCCCGCGGCCCTTCGCGAGTCTCGCCGACCGTCCGCTCGCCTTCGCCTCGCTCAATCTGGCGCTCGTCGGCGCGGTGCTCGCCGCGGTCTTCCTGGCGCTCGAGCGGCTGACGCGGGGCCCCTGGGGCCGTGTCCTGCGGGCGCTGCGCGAGGACGAGACGGCGGCGGCGGCGGCGGGGAAGAACCCGCTCCGCTTCAAGGTGCAGGCTTTCGGGCTCGGCGGAGCCATCATGGGCCTCGGCGGCGCCCTGCAGGCGCATTGGGTCGGCTTCATCGCGCCGGAGAACTACCTGCCGAGCCTCACTTTCCAGGTTTGGACCATGCTGATCCTCGGCGGCTCCGGCAACAACCGCGGCGCGGTGCTCGGCGCCGTTCTGGTGTGGGGACTGTGGAGCGCCTCGGGCGCCGCGGTCGGCGCCTTCGTGCCGCCGGAATGGCAGGCGCGTGCGGCGGCCTTGCAGATCGTCGCCATCGGCGTGGCGCTCTGTGCCATATTGCTGTGGCGCCCGCGTGGTCTCATCGGCGAGCGTGCCGCCGTGTCGCGCCATGTCGAAACGGCGGCCTCGGAGACCGCGCCGTGAAGGATAATTGCATTGTGCATGCCTTATGCTAAAATCGGACCGACGCGAAGTCGAGGAACATCGGCTGACAGGAGGAGACGGGACATGAGAGTAACCGGATTAAGCATTGTTGTAGCAAGTCTTTTCGGCCTGATGACTGCAACCTCCGGGCAGGCCGCGGACGCGACTCGTGTGGCCCTCGTTCCCGGCGGCCCGCATCCCTATTTCGCGGCCTGGGAACAAGCCGGCAAGGATGCGGTGCGCGATTTCCATCTTGGCGCCGCCGACTACAAGGTCCCGCAGAAGTGGGAGCTCAGCGCGCAGAACGATCTGCTCGAAAGCCTCGTCACCCAGGGCTACAACGCCTTCCTGGTCTTCCCCGGCGATCCCGTCGGCTCCGTCAGCACAGTGGCCGAGCTCGCCGATACGGGCGCGCCCGTGATCGCGCTCGCCGGCTGCTTCAAGGATCCCTCGAAGGCGGCCTTCTGCCTTGGCACCGATACCGGCAACTCGGCCTACCTCGGCACCAAGGAACTGTTGAAGGCGATGGGCGGCAAGAAGCGCATCGCCCATTTCACCGGCTTTCTGGTCGACCCCAACACGCAGCTGCGCATCGACGCCGTGAACAAGGCCGCCAAGGAGGCCGGCGCCGAGGTCGTGCAGGTGATCGCCGACATCGACGCGCCCGAGCCGGCCGAGGAGAAGATCAACGCCTATCTGGCGGCGCACGCCAACGACGTCGACGGCATCATCACCACCGCCTGGATCCCGGCGGTCGTCGCCTCGAACGCGCTGCGCCGGCTCGGTGACAAGCGCATCAAGATGGTTGGCATCGACCATGATCCGGTCGTGCTCAAGGCCATCAAGGACGGGTTCGTCGCCGGCACCATGCTGCAGAACCCTTACGGCCAGGGCTATATCGGGGCCTTCGCGGCCGACAAGCTGCGCACCGGCTGCACCGTCAAGGCCGATGCGCCGTGGAAGTCGAATGCGCTGACCAGCAAGTTCATCGATTCGGGCACGGTCTTCGTCGATGCGAGCGGGGTCGATAATTACGTTGCCGCCATGCAGGGCATCACCAAGACGCTGTTCGGCAGTTTCGAGAAGACCTATCTGGACTGCAAGTCCTGATAGTGTCGAGGCGCTGACCGCCATGCCTCCCGGTGCGCGGGCGACCTCCTTGCCGGCTTCGGACACGGTGCGCCCGCAAGGGCGCTCCGCGCTGGTCGGCCGCTCCGGAGCGCCGCGCTTCTACCTGACCAACGAGTTCGGCCTTCTCGTGCTGATCGTGGTCTTCGGCGCGGTCTTCGGCCTCGCGACGCCGGGCTTCCTGTCGGCCTTCAACCAATTCAACCTCGGGCGGACGGCGGCGATCAACGCCATGATCGGCTTCTCGATGATGACGGTGATCGTCACCGGGGGCTTGAACCTCGCGGTCGGCGCCATCGGCGTCTGCTCCGCCATGACGATGGGGTGGCTCATCCAGGGGCTCGGCCTGCCCTGGCCGGTCGCGATCCTCGGTGCCGTCGGGCTCGGCGCCTCGCTCGGATTCGTCAACGGCTGGATGGTGGTGCGCTCGGGCCTGCACAGTTTCATCATCACGCTCGCCACGATGAGCATCTTCTTCGGCGTCATGGTCTTCCTGACGCGCGCCCAGTCGTTCCGCGGCCTACCGCCGGTCTTCGCCGAATTCGGCCGCATGAAGCTCATGGGCTGGGTGTCGCCGCTGCTCCTCGTGGCGGTCGCGACGGCCTTGAGCCTGATCCTGCTCTATCGCTTCACCGCGCTCGGCCGCGAGATGCTTGCCGCCGGCGCACGGCCCGAGGCCGCGACGCTTTCGGGCATTCAGGTGGAGCGGGTCTTCGTCCTCTGTCACATACTCTCGGGCGCCATCGCGGCGGTCACAGCTTTGCTCGTGGTCGCCCGGACGGGCGCGGCGATCCCCTCGATGGCCGGGCAGCTCGGGCAGGACTGGCTCCTGCCGGCCTTTCTCGGACCTGTGCTCGGCGGCACGCTGCTCTCGGGCGGACGCGTCTCGGTCGTCGGTACACTCCTCGGCTCGGTGCTCGTCACCATGCTGGCCAACGGCCTACTGCTGCTCAAGATCGGTGAATTCTGGGTGCAGAGCTGCCTCGGCCTCTTGCTGCTCGCCGCGGTGCTGCTCGACAAGGGCAGACGCTCGTTCCTCGCCAGCCGGAAGATCGCCGGATGAGCCCGTTCGCCCGCGCACTGCGCACCGACTGGTTCGGCCCGCTCATCGTCACCGTGCTTGCCGTGGTCCTGGTCAGCGCCTTCGATCCGTCGTTCCTGGCTCCGTTCAATATCCAGGTGCTGCTCCTGGCGGTCGCGGCCAACGCGCTGATCGCTTTCTCGCAGATGATCATTATCGCCATCGGCCAGATGAACCTCGCGGTCGGCGCCATCGGGGGACTGGCGGCGATCAGCTTCGCCGGCGCCATGCAGGTCTGGGGGCTGCCGCCGCTCCTTGCCGCGGCGTTCGGGCTCGGCATCGGCCTTCTCGCCGGCGCGCTCAACGGCCTCTTCATCGCCTGGACCGGGATCTCGGCCTTCGTCATCACGCTGGCGAGCCTCTCGGTGTTCAAGGGCATCAACCTTGGGATCACCAAGGCGGAGCCCTTCTACGGGGTCCCGGACAGTGTGAAAGCCTTCGGCGCGACGACCGTTTTCGGGCCGATCCCCTGGATCGCGCTGCCGACGCTCGTCGTCGCCGTGCTGCTGTGGTTCCTGTTGAGCCGCCTGCCGCTCGGCCGCTTCATCCTGGCGTTCGGCGGCAATGCTCACGCGGCCGAGCTCTCCGGCATATCGGTGGCGCGCACCACGGTCGCGGCGCATGCGATCTCCGGCGGCCTCGCGGCCCTGGCCGGCCTCCTGCTCGTGGCGCGGCTGCAGATCGGCCAGCCGACGATCGGCGACGACTGGCTGATCCTGTCCTTCGCGGCTCCGGTGATCGGCGGCGCGGCGCTCTCCGGCGGCCATGTGAGCGTCGCCGCGACCGTGCTTGGCGTCGTCATCGTCGCCATTATCACCCAGGCCCTGGTGCTGTTCCACATCGATCCATTCTTCGTCCAGGTGGTGCTCGGGGTGCTGATCCTGTGGGCCGTGGGGCTCAACCGCTGGAAAGATGTGCGCCTGGCGGGTGCGCCGAAGGGAGCGATGTCGTGACCGATGCGGCGCTGGAGGCGTGCGGCATCTCCAAGGGCTTCCCGGGCGTCCAGGCCTTGAAGGACGTGTCGCTCAGCCTCGCCAAGGGCTCGATCCACGCCCTGCTTGGGGAGAACGGCGCCGGCAAGTCGACCCTGATCAAGATCGTCACCGGGGTCCATCGACCGGAGTCCGGGGAACTGCTCCTCGACGGCGCTCCGGTCGCCTTCTCCTCGCCGCGCGATGCGATCGCGGCCCGCATCGGCACCGTCCATCAGGAACGCAATCTCATCCCCCGCTTCTCGGTCGGCGAGAACATCATGCTCGAACAGCTCGGGGGTAGGGCGCTGCGGCCGATCGACTACGGCCGGGTCAACGCTGAAGCGAAGCGCTGGCTCGGCTCGCTCGACCTCGACCTCGACCCGCGCATGCCGGTGTCGCGCCTCAGCGTGGCGCAGATGCAGATGGTCGAGATCGCCAAGGCGCTGTCGTTGCGCTCGCGGGTGCTGCTGCTCGACGAGCCGACGGCCTCGCTGACCCCGCACGAGACGGTCGCGCTGTTCAGGCTCCTGCGCCGATTGAAGAGTGAGGGCGTCGGCATGCTCTTCGTCAGCCACAAGCTCGAGGAGGTGCAGGAGATCTGCGACGCTGTGACGGTGCTGCGCGACGGGCGCAACGCTTGCGAGAGCCGCGCCATGGCGGGCCTTGGCCGGCAGGACCTGGTACGGCTGATGATCGGCCGCGCCGAGCAAATTCCCGACTGGCAGGCGCGCGACCTCTCGGCGGCGCCGGTAGCGCTGGAGCTCAAAGGCGTCTCGACGCCGCTTGGGCATCGCGGCATCGACCTCACCTTGCGCAAGGGCGAGATCCTGGGGCTCTACGGGCTCGTCGGCGCCGGCCGCACCGAACTCGCGAAAAGCATCATCGGGCTCTATCCCGCGACGGGAGGCACCATCGCGGTCAACCGCGTGCCGGTCACCATCGGCAACGTCAGCGACGCGATCCGGCGGCACCGCATCGGCTATGTCAGCGAGGATCGCAAGGGCGAGGGCCTCGTGCTCATGCATTCGGTGCTCGAGAATGCCGGCATGACCCTGTGGCGCCGGCTCGGCGGCCGTTTGGGCCTCCTCACCGACGCCGCCGTTCGGGCCCGGACCGAGCCGTTCATCCGCAAGCTCGAGGTTCGCACGCCGTCGCTCCATCAGACCGTCGGCAACCTCTCGGGCGGCAACCAGCAGAAGATCAGCGTCGCCAAATGGCTCGCCGAGGGGGTCGACATCCTCATCGTCGACGAGCCGACGGTCGGCATCGACATCAAGACCAAAGCCTATCTGCATGAATTGCTGCGCGACCTGTCGGCCGCCGGTACGGCCGTGCTGCTCATCACCAGCGACATGCCGGAGATGATCACGCTCGCCGATCGGGTCGTCGTGATGAACGCCTACCGGATCCAGGGAGACCTGCCCAACACGCGCGACTACGACGCGATGAGCCACGGCATCATGGACCTGATCCACAGGGCCGAGGCGGCCTGACGCGCGAGCGAAAAAGGGGAGAACGGCATGGCCAGGCTCGAGCGGGTCGAGATCTCGATGGTGGTGCTGGAGCCCAAGGTGAAGCGGGTCGACGCCATCCAGAGCTTCGTCGCGCAGGAAACGCCGATCGTGCGCATCACCGACAGCGACGGGGCGACCGGCACAGGCTACAGCTACACGATCGGCACGGGGGGCCCTTCGATCGTCGAGCTTCTCGCGCGCAGCCTCGCCCCAGCGCTGATCGGGCGCGACGCCGCCATGATCGAGCAGATCTGGCGCGACCTGCTGTTCCTCACCCATGCGACCTCGGTCGGCGCCATCACCTCGCTGGCCCTCGCGGCCGTCGATACGGCGCTGTGGGACCTGCGCTGCCGCAAGGCGGGGCTGCCGCTGCACGTCATGGCGGGCGGCGCGCAGGAGACGATCCGCCTCTACACGACCGAGGGCGGTTGGCTGCACCTCGAAACCCCGGCGCTGGTTGAGGATGCGCTGCGCGCCAAAGGGGAAGGTTTCGGCGGCTGCAAGGTCAAGGTCGGCCGCCCGATCCACGTGGATGCGGCGCGGCTCGCTGCGGTGCGCGGCGCCGTCGGTCCGGAGTTCGAGATCTTTACGGATGCCAATCAGGCCTTCGCGGTCGACGAGGCGATCCGCCGCGCGCATCACTATCAGGGCGCCGACATCGGCTGGCTGGAGGAGCCGCTGCCGGCCGACGATGTCGATGGCCACGTGCGGCTCGCGGCCTCGACCGCGATCCCCATCGCGGTCGGCGAGAGCCTCTACGGCCTGTCGCACTTCCGTGACTACCTGCAGCGCCGCGCCTGTTCGATCGTGCAGGTCGACGTGGCGCGCATCGGCGGCATCACGCCCTGGCTCAAGGTGGCGCATCTGGCCGAGAGCTTCAATGTCGCGGTCTGCCCGCATTTCCTGATGGAACTGCATGTCGGGCTCTGCTGCGCCGTGCCCAACGCGCGCTGGGTCGAGTACATCCCGCAGCTCGACGATCTGACCGAGAGCGGCATGACGATCCGCGACGGCCATGCCGTCCCGAGCGCTGTGCCCGGCCTCGGCATCGCCTGGGATGTCGAGGCCCTCGAGCGCCTCAGGACCGAGGGATCCGACCGCGTCGTGACGGCGTAATCGGCTCTGCGGCTCGACCGCAATTTCAATCCATCGTCCGCCCGCCTTTGGCTGGGCACCGCCTGCCGCGAGGGAAGAAGGGGGAGCCCGTCCAATCCGGGGAGAGGGGTGACGGACTGGACCGGATGGATGACAGCTTTCTCGTGCCCGCGAGGACCGGCCGATGTCTTGGCGAGAGAGCTGCGCCATGGACGAGCGAATCATCGACCGGTCGGATCATCACTCAGAATGCTTCACCGGTCGCCCTCAGCCCAGCCGAGGCGCGTCTCCTCGCCGAAGGCCGCGAGCCGACCTTCGGCGATGGCCTGCCGCACGCCGGCCATGAGCTGCTGGTAGTAGGCGAGGTTGACCCACGTCAGCAGCATCATGCCGAGGATTTCGCCCGATTTGACGAGGTGATGCAGGTAGGCGCGCGAATAGTCGCGCGCGGCGGGGCAGTCCGAGGTCTCGTCGAGCGGACGGGTGTCGGCCGCATGTCTGGCGTTGCGCAGGTTGACTTTGCCGAACCGCGTATAGGCGAGACCATGGCGACCGGCCCTTGTCGGCATGACGCAATCGAACATGTCGACGCCGCGGCTCGCCGCCTCGATCAGATCTTCCGGCGTCCCGACGCCCATCAGGTAGCGCGGCTTGGTATCCGGTAGATGCGGCATGACGGTCTCGATCATGCGCAGCATGACGGCCTGCGGCTCGCCGACCGCAAGCCCGCCGATGGCGAGGCCGTGAAAGTCCATCTCGGCCAGGGCTTTCGCGCTCTCGATGCGCAGCGCCGCATCCTCGCCGCCCTGCACGATGCCGAAGCAGGCGCGCCCGGGCGCTTCCCGGAATGCGACGCGCGACCGCTCGGCCCAGCGCAGCGACAGCCGCATGGCGCGCTCGGTGTCATCCGGCGAACAGGGCAGTCTCACGCATTCGTCGAGCTGCATCTGGATGTCGGAGCCGAGCAGGTCCTGGATCGCCATGGCGCGCTCGGGCGAGAGCGCATGGCGGCTGCCGTCGACGTGCGACTGGAAGGTCACGTCCGTTTCGTCGAGCTTGCGCAGCTTCGCCAGCGACATGACCTGGAAGCCGCCCGAATCGGTGAGGATCGGGTGCGGCCAGTTCATGAGTCGATGCAGCCCGCCGAGTTCGGCGACACGTTCGGCGCCGGGGCGAAGCATCAGATGATAGACGTTGCCGAGCACGATATCGGCGCCGAGCGCGCGCACCTGCTCGGGATACATGGCCTTGACCGTGCCGGCGGTGCCGACCGGCATGAAGGCCGGCGTCCGGATGTCTCCGCGCGCGGTGTGGATCAGGCCCGTCCGGGCCCCGCCGTCCCGGGCCAGGACCTTGTAGCGGAACCCCTGGCTCATGCGGCGGCCTTCGCCGGATCGGCAAGACGCCACAGCAGGCTCGCGTCGCCGTAGGAATAGAACCGGTACCCCGCCGCGATGGCGTGGGCGTAGGCGCCCTGCATAGTGGAGAGCCCCGCGAAGGCGCTGACCAGCATGAAGAGGGTCGAGCGCGGCAGATGGAAATTGGTCATCAGCGCATCGACCACCCGGAAGCGGTAGCCCGGCGTGATGAAGATCGAGGTCTCGCCAGCAAAAGGCCTCACGGCCCCATCCGGTTCGCCGGCGCTCTCAAGAATGCGCAGCGACGTCGTGCCGGCCGCCACGATGCGGCCGCCCCGGGCTCGGGTCTCGTTGAGCGCCGACGCCACCTCTGCACTTACGACCCCCGACTCGGCATGCATCACATGCCCGTCCGTCGTCTCGCTTTTGACCGGCAGGAAGGTGCCGGCGCCGACATGCAGGGTGACGCGGAAGAGGTCGACGCCGCGCTCCGCAAGCGCGGCAAGCAGGGCCGGGGTGAAATGCAGGCTGGCGGTCGGCGCCGCCACGGCGCCGGGCTTCTCCGCGAAAAGCGTCTGGTAGTCGGCGCGATCGGCCTCGTCGGTCGGGCGCCGCGTCTCGATGTAGGGAGGCAGCGGCAGACGACCGATCCGCTCAAGGGCTGCGTCCAGAGCATCGCCCTGGCGATCGAAGCGGAACAGCACCTCGCCACCATTGCGCTCGACGACCTCGGCCGCGAGGCTGGCGTCGTCCGGGCCGGCGAAGACGACGACCTCCCCGGCATTCAGGCGCTTGGCCGGCCGCACGAGCGCGCGCCAGGATGCCTCGCCCTCTCGGCGGGTCAGCGTCGCCTCGATGCGGGCGACCGCATCGCCGCGCCGGCGTTCGCCGCTGAGGCGGACCGGCACCACGCGAGTGTCGTTGACGACCAGCGCATCGCCCGGCCGCAGCAGGCCCGGCAGATCACGAACCGTATGGTCGAGAAAGCGCGCCCGCGCGTCCTTGTCCGGCTTGATCTCGAGCAGGCGCGCGGCATCGCGCGGCACCGCCGGGCGCAGCGCGATGCGCTCCTCCGGCAGATCGAAATCGAAGCGATCGACACGCATCGGCGCGACCGCGTCCTATGGCTCAGGCGACGCGGGCGCTGACGATCCGGTCGGGCTCGCGCACCGGCTCGCCCCGCTTGATCTTGTCGACGTTCTCCATGCCCGACACGACCTGTCCCCAGACCGTATATTGCTTGTCGAGGAAGCGGGCGTCGTCGAAGCAGATGAAGAACTGCGAATTGGCCGAATCGGGGCTCTGCGCCCGCGCCATGGAGCAGGTGCCGCGCACATGCGGCTCGGCGTTGAACTCCTGCTTGAGGTTGGGCAGTTTCGAGCCACCGGTGCCGGTGCCTTGCGGGCAGCCGGTCTGGGCCATGAACCCATCGATGACGCGGTGGAAGGCGACATTGTCGTAGAACTTCTCACCCGCGAGCTGGGAAATGCGCTCGACGTGCTTCGGCGCCAGGTCCGGTCGCAGGCGGATCACCACGGGACCTTTGGTGGTTTCGAGGGTGAGTGTCTGTTCAGTGTCGGTCATCATGAGCTCCTTGATTGACGAAACGAATGGCGAAAATCTCGCCCGCCACGGCCGCGCCGAGGCGGTGCGACAGCGGCAGCGGCATACAGCTCTGCAACGCCGCGTTGAGCGACCGCGTCAGCGCCGTCCTGGCCTCGCTCGTCGGCGCATCGACATAGGGGATGCGCGGCAGACCATAGACGGCGCCGTCGCGGGTGAACGCGACGCGCAACGTGATGGATCCCCAGGCGAGCGAGGCAGGGGGCGTCCAGCAAGCCGCAAGTGCCGATCCCACGTCGCGGAACCGTGTCAGCGGCGACACAGCCTTCGAGCGTTCTCCGCCGCCGACCGCCTCGGTCAGGACGAAGCCGTGCGGCAGCGGCCCCGGCTCGATCGGCTCCTCGTCCGGCCGTGGCGTGGCTTCGACCGGCGGTGGTATCTCGGTCTCGGGCGGCGGGAAAAATAGCTTCGGCTCCCGCGGCGGCGGAAAATGGCGGATGTGCGGATAGCCGAAGAATTGCCACGGCACCACGTGATGACGGCGGACGATCCGATGCGGCGGCCCCACCGGGGCCGCATCCGCCGCCGCACCGATCAGGGCGTAGGTTGCCCCCGCAGCGAGGATGGCGCGAGCGAAACTACTTGGCCGAAGCAAGACGCATTTTGACGATCTTGTCCGGGTTCGTGACCTTGCCATTGTCGGCCTCGGACCCCTTCTTGATCTTGTCGACGACGTCCATGCCCGACGTCACCTCGCCGACGACCGTATATTGCCCGTTGAGGAAAGGCGCATCGCCGAGGCAGATGAAGAATTGGGAATTGGCCGAATCGGGGTCCGACGCCCGCGCCATGCCCAAGGTGCCTCGCTTGAAGGGCGTATCGGTGAACTCCGCCTTGAGGTCGGGAAGCTTGGAGCCGCCCGCTCCGGTGCCGGTCGGATCGCCGGTCTGGGCCATGAATCCGGCGATCACGCGGTGGAACAGCAGGCCGTCGTAGAAATGCTGGCCGATCAGGGTTTTGATCTGCTTGACGTGGTTCGGTGCCAGGTCGGGGCGCAGCTCGATGGTGACGCGACCATCCTTAGTGTCGAGATAGACCGTGTTGTCGTCGACCTTGCCTTGGGCGAGGGCTCCGGCCGTACCGGCAAGGAGGATCGCGGAAGCGGAAATCAGCACATCGCGCCGGCGGAAGGGCATGGAACCTCGCATCTTCGATTGGTGCCCTGCACATAAGGGCGGCGCCGGGCGCTGGCAAGGCGCAGGACCGGATCGCGAGATCAGCCGGGCTAAGCTCTCGGGCCTGGCTTCGGATTCTATGATTTCAAAGGTATGTTGCCGTCATGAAGCGCACCGAAGCCATTGCCCGATTGCAGGCCGACGCCGGCGCCGTAAAGGCGATGAGCGCTGCTCCGGCACGGCGTGCAGCGCGGAATCGAGATCATCTCCGAGGCGTCCAAAGGCATCCCAGAGACGCTTAAAGACACGCGACCCGAAATCCCATGGCGGACCATCGGAAATGCCGGCAATGTCTTGCGGCACGAATATCACCGCATCGTCGATACCGTGATCTGGGCGGTGGTGACCGACGATCTCCCGAAGCTGCACGACGCCATCGCAGCCATGCTGGCCGACTTGGACAAGCCCAAGGAGCGTCGCTCTCGACGTGGGATTCGGCGTTACCTATCCGCCTCCGCCTTCATCAGCCGGTAGGTGATCGCATCGACCAGCGCCTGGAAGGACGCGTCGATGATGTTGGCCGAGACGCCGACCGTGGTCCAGCGGTCGCCCTCGCCGTCGCCGCATTCGATGAGCACGCGCGTCACCGCATCTGAGCCGCCCTGGAAGATCCGGACGCGGTAGTCGAGCAACTGCAGGTCCTTGATGAAACGCTGGTACTTGCCGAGGTCCTTGCGCAGGGCGAGGTCGAGCGCATGGACCGGGCCGGTGCCTTCCGCGACCGACATCAGGCTCGCCCCGTCGACCGTCACCTTGACCACCGCCTCAGACACGGTGACCCGGCGCCCCTGCGAATCGTAGCGCCGCTCGACGTTGACGCGGAACCGCTCGACGTCGAAATAATGCGGCACCTGGCCGAGGATGCGGCGCGCCAGGAGCTCGAAGGAGGCGTCGGCCCCCTCGTAGGCGTAGCCCAGCGCCTCCCGCTCCTTGATCTCGTCGAGCAGGCGGGTGACGCCCGGGTCGTCGCGCTTGACCGGCACGCCGAGCCGTTCGAGCTCGGCGAGGATGTTCGACTTGCCGGCCTGATCGGAGACCAGCACCTTGCGCCGGTTGCCGACGGCCTCGGGTGGCACGTGCTCGTAGGTGCGCGGATCCTTGAGCACGGCCGAGGCATGGATGCCGGCCTTGGTGGCGAAGGCGCTGTCGCCGACATAGGGCGCGTGGCGGAAAGGGGTGCGGTTCAGCACCTCGTCGAAACCGTGCGACAGCTTGGCCAGATGAGAAAGCTTGTCGCGGCTCACCCCGATCTCGAATGTTTCCGCGAAATCGGCTTTCAGAAGCAGAGTCGGGATGATCGAGACGAGGTTGGCATTGCCGCAGCGCTCGCCGATGCCGTTCAGCGTGCCCTGGATCTGGCGCGCGCCGGCCAGCACCGCGGCGAGCGAATTCGCCACGGCATGCTCGGTATCGTTATGGGCGTGGATGCCGAGATGGCTTCCGGGGATGCGTGCGGCGACGGTCGAGACGATGCGCGTCACCTCGTGCGGCAGGGTCCCGCCGTTGGTGTCGCAGAGCACGATCCAGCGCGCCCCGGCCGCATAGGCCGCTTCGGCGCAGGCAAGCGCATAGTCCGGGTTCGCCTTGTAGCCGTCGAAGAAATGCTCGCAGTCGATCAGCGCCTCGCGGCCGCGCTCGGTG
The DNA here is from genome assembly GCA_965277635.1 of Lichenihabitans sp. Taxonomy (GTDB): domain Bacteria; phylum Pseudomonadota; class Alphaproteobacteria; order Rhizobiales; family Beijerinckiaceae; genus Lichenihabitans. The sequence continues at coordinate 4,666,317 of CBDIDE010000002.1, read as the reverse complement.
ACGGCACGCACGGAGGCCGCGATCCCCGCGATATTTTCATCGAGCGTCGTGCCGAGCGCCACCGACACGTGATAGTCCCAGGCCTTGGCGACGAGCACGATCGCATCGGCCTCCGCCGCGAGTGTCGCCGCCATGCCCGGATCGTTCTCGACGGAGCGACCGGCCCGCTTGGTCATGCCGAAGGCGGCGAATTTTGCCTTGAGGGGAGGGCGGATCTCGAAGAACTGCGTATCGAGCGGGTTGGCGCCCGGATAGCCGCCCTCGATATAATCGATGCCGAGGTCGTCCAGCAGCGTCGCGATATGGCGCTTGTCGGCCAGCGAAAAGTCGACGCCGGTCGCCTGGGCGCCGTCGCGCAGGGTCGTGTCGAAGAGGGTCAAGCGTTCGCGCGTCAAGGTTTTACTGCTGGCGCGAACCGCCTCTCGAGCGTCGTGTTGGCGAGCCATTCGCCGTTGAGCGGCACCGAATTGCGACTCTGCGCCTTGTAGCCGCGACGCTCGAAGAAGGCACGCGCCGTGTCGCTGGCATCCACGCTCAAGCTCTTGGCACCACGGGCCTGCCCGAGTTTCTCGAGTGCGTCGACCAGCAGCGTGCCGATCCCCTGGCCGGCCACGGCCGGATAGACGTAGAGCATCTCGATCCGGTCGTTGCCCTTTAGCGCGGCGAAGCCGGCGGGCGCGCCGTCGATCATGGCGACGAGCGTCAGGAGGTCGGCGAGCTTGCCGCCGAAGGCCTGCTCATCGGCGCCGGCGGCCGCCCAGGCGTTGCGTTGGTCCTCGTCGTAGTCCTCGGCGGTAAGGTCCTCGATGCTGGCGCGGAAAATCGCGGCCAGCATCGGCGCGTCGGCCGGCAGGTAGGGGCGCAGGGCCGCCTTGAAATTCTGGTTGGCGATCATGCTCCGCCCCTCCGTCCGACCGACCATGTCGTGGTGCCGTCCTTGTTGTCCTTGAGCACGACGCCCATGACGGCGAGTTCGTCGCGAATACGGTCCGACTCGGCCCAGTTTTTCGCTGCGCGGGCGGCGAGGCGCTCGGCGATGAGGGCTTCGACGCGGGCGGGATCGATTTCGGAGGCGGTCCGCTTGAGCTGCTTCCATTCGGCCGGCGTGTGCTGGAGCAACCCGAGCAGACGGGCGGAGGAAACGGCCATGGAGGCTCGTACCGGGTCTCGTATGTCCCAAGTCAGTGCCTGACCAACCATCATCTGACCGGCACGATTTGACGTGAATACCGCGAACATCTGCGTCAGTACGTCGTGAGTATTGAGGTCGTCCGCCAACGGGGCTGTTACGAAGTCGAAGGGAGGAGCGGTTCTATTGATCTCTATACCATCAATCATCTCGTACCATCGATCCAGCGTCTTCTCCGCCTCCTCAAGCGCCCGCAAGGTCCAGTCGATCGGCTGGCGGTAGTGCGTCCGCAGCATGGCGAGGCGCAGCACCTCGCCGGGCCAGCGGCGACCGCCAAAGACCTCGGTGTTCAACAACTCGTCGATGGTTACGAAATTGCCGAGCGACTTCGACATCTTTCGGCCTTCGACCTGTAGAAAGCCGTTGTGCATCCAGACCTGCGCCATGAAGGGCCGATCGAAGGCGCAGCAGCTCTGCGCAAGTTCGTTCTCGTGATGGGGGAAAACGAGATCGATGCCGCCGCCGTGGATATCGAAGGTCTCGCCGAGGTGCGTCCAGCTCATGGCCGAGCATTCGATATGCCAGCCCGGCCGGCCGCGACCCCAAGGGCTATCCCATCCGGGCTCGTTTCCACCGGCCGGCTTCCACAGCACGAAATCGGTGTCGCTGCGTTTGTAGGGTGCGACCTCGACCCGGGCGCCGGCGATCATCTCGTCGAGCGAGCGGTTCGAGAGCTTGCCATAGGCCGGCATGGAGGGTACGTCGAACAGCACATGGCCCTCTGCCTCGTAGGCATGGCCCGAAGCGATCAGCCGCTCGATCACGGCGATCATCTCGGGAATATGCTGTGTGGCGCGTGGTTCGACGGTGGGCGGCAGGCAGCCAAGGGCGGCCACATCAGCCTGGAACTCGGCGGTGGTCCTGTCTGTCAGTTCACGGATGTCCATATCGTGCTCGCCGGCCCGCACGATGATCTTGTCGTCGACATCGGTGATGTTGCGCACGTAGCGGACATGGTCGGCGCCGTAGAGATGGCGCAGCAGGCGGAACAGCACGTCGAACACGATGACCGGGCGCGCATTGCCGATATGGGCGCGGTCGTAGACGGTCGGGCCGCAGACGTAGAGGCGCACGTCCTGGGCGTCGAGCGGCTTGAACTCGTCCTTCCGGCGCGTCAGCGTATTGTAAAGATAAAGGGGCAAGCGGATCTCCCGACCCGCTCCGTGGAATCGTCATCCGGGAACGGGCTGCGGCGCGGTGGCTCAGTCAGCACGAAAGCCCCCCGCGGAACACGGCGAGAGGCTTTCGTGCTTAACGGGCACACATAGGACAGCGCGCGCGCTTCGTGAACCGGCGAAATCGTCTGGTGCGTGCTCAGAGCCGGTTTGGAAACCCACGACCCTCATGCTGAGGAAGTCCGTCAGGACCGTCTCGAAGCATGGCGGACGTTTTCCGTCCTTCGACTCGACGGCTACGCCGTCGGCTCAGGATGAGGAAATGGGAATTGTCCAACAGGCTTTTCAGGCCGTCTCCACGGCCCCGATCCGCATATCCGGGCTGACGGTCCAGACCGGCAGGAGATCGCCAGCCTCCGAGGCAAGGTTGGCCAGATAGATCGAGGTGCCGGGGCTGCGCAGCACGCTGTCGACGATCGCCTGAAGGCCGCGCAGCACGGGAAGATCGTCGCCTTCGATCACGGCGGAGACGTGGCGCCAGTCGCGCTCCGCGGCATGGACAGCAAAGCGGCGCACGAGATGCCCGGTCAGCGTTCCGACCGGAAGGTCGCAGCGCCGTGCAAGGCCATGGACACGCGCCGAGAACTCACCACCAATCGAGGCTACCGCAGCCTCGGCGACGCGGTCATTGGAACACGCATGCAGGATATTGCCGATCAGCATGATATCCTCCCATCGGCCAATTGGGTTGGCGCTTGACAGTTCGCTGGCAGCCGCGACGCAACGCGACGCCACCCGTTTAAGGTATGTCGCTTTCTCACCGAGGATCAAGACGTCTTGATGACCACGGCGATCGGTTCCGTGGCAGCAATTCGATAAGGTTGAGACAGGCTCAACGAAATCGGACCAGAATCACTCCGATCACCACCAAAGCCGCGCCCGCCAGCCGAGGGAGAGAGGGCTCGCGGACCGGCAGGCCGAAGAGCCCGAATAGTCGACGACGATCGAGGTCGCGATCTGCCCGGCGACGGCCACGCAGAGCAGCGCACCGGCGCCGATCCGCGGAATCAGGAAGACGCTGAGACCCAGGAAGGCTGCGCCGAGCAGGCCGCCGACGAACAGATAGGGCGGAATCCTGCGCAGCTCCGCGAGATCCACGGGCGCTCGGCTGGTGACGAGATAGAGCAGGCCGAGCGCGACCGTCCCGACCAGGAACGAGACGATCGTCGCGGGCAGGGCGCCCCCGATGAAACGCCCGAGCTGAGCATTGATCGCCGTCTGAACGGGGAAAAACGCACCGCCGAGGAAGGCCAGGACCGAATAGAGAAGCGTCATGGAAATGCGGGATCCCGACAGGTCTTAAGGTCGATCGGGCCGCCTCAATGACAACGTTCCGGCTATGGGTTTTGCGACCTCTCATCCGGCGCTTTCGCGGGACACGCGAAAGCTGGATGAGAGGATGCCCCGGCCATCTGTCGACGATCGTATCGACGGCTACTTCAGGCCCGCCTTGTCGGTGACCGCATGGGTCCAGGCGCCTTCGGGCGTCTTGGTGATCACCGGATCGGACCCCGAGGACAGCAGCACCTTGACGGTACGATCGTAGTCGGCCGGATCGAGCGCGCCGCTCGTGTCGGCCGTCAGCTTATTGATCTCGTCGATCATGTGCTTCTGATGGACCTCGGTCTGGGCGCCGGAGGAATCGTTGTCGAGCACGATCTTGACCGTCTCGTCCGGATGCTGGCGGGCATAGTCCCAGCCCTTCATCGACGCCTTGACGAAGCGGGCCATCTTGTCGACGAAGGCCGGATCCTTGAGCTTGCCTTCGAGGGAATAGAGGCCGTCTTCCATGGTGGCGACGCCCTCGTCGGTATAGTTGAAGACGACGAGTTGCGCCGGCTTCATGCCGGCTTCGATCACCTGCCAATATTCGTTGTAGGTCATGGTCGAGATGCAGGCCGCCTGCTTCTGCAGCAGTGGGTCGACGTTGAAGCCCTGCTTGAGCACCGTCACGCCGCCCGGCGAGCCGTCCGTCTTGTAGCCGAGCTTCGACATCCAGGCGAGGAACGGATATTCATTGCCGGCGAACCAGACGCCGAGCGTGTGGCCGGGAAAGTCCTTCGGCGTCTTGATGCCGGAATCGGCCCGGCAGGTCAGTTCAAGGCCAGAGCGTTTGAACGGCTGAGCGATGTTGACGACTGGCGAGCCCTTCTCGCGCGTCGCCAATGCCGAGGGCATCCAGTCGACCACCACGTCGGCGCCGCCGCCCGCCAGCACCTGCTCGGGGTTGATGTCGGGGCCGCCCGGCTTGATGGTGACGTCGAGGCCCTCATCCTTGTAGAAGCCCTTGTCCTTGGCGACGTAATAGCCGCCGAACTGAGCGTCGGCGACCCATTTCAGCTGCAGCGTCACCGCATCGGCCGCCGACGCCGCGCTCAAGCCCGCCAGGCTCGCGCCAGCGAGCGCCATCACCCCCAAAGCCAGTCTCTTCATCGTCCACTCCCTGCAAAAATTGTCAGGACAGCCGTCCGCGATAGGACGGATGCCAGAATGTGACGCGCCTCTCGACGAGCGACACGAGGCCGTAGAGCGCGGAACCCGACAGCGCCGCGACCGCGATCGTCGCCCACACCATGTCGATGTTCATGCGCCCGACCTCGGCGTTGATGCGAAATCCCATGCCGACGATCGGCGTGCCGAAGAATTCGGCGACGATGGCACCGATCAGCGCCAGCGTCGAATTAATCTTGAGGCCGTTGAAGATGAAGGGCAGCGCCGCGGGCAGCCGCAGCTTGGCCAGAGTCGCGGCATAGGGCGCCGCATAGGTCATCATCAGGTCGCGGTCGGTGCGGGTGGTGGCCGCGAGACCCGCATTGGCGTTGACCAGCATGGGGAAGAAGGTCATCACGGCCACGACCGCGGCCTTCGACGGCCAGTCGAAGCCGAACCACATCACCATAATGGGGGCAACGCCGACAATCGGCAGGGCGGAAACCAGCGTGCCGAGCGGCAGCAGGCCGCGCTGCAGGAAGGGCACGCGGTCGATCAGGATGGCGACGAGGACCCCGCCGCCGCAACCGATTAGGTAGCCTGCCGCCAGTCCCTTGAAGGTCTGGATAAAGTCGAGAAAGAACAGGTCCGGATTGCCGACGAGCCGGCTGACGACCGCCGTCGGCGGCGGCAGGATGACGGGCGAGACGCCGAGGCCGCGAACCACCATCTCCCACCAGAACAGCACGGTCAGACCGAAGATCACTGGTACGGCCAAGGCACTGACGCGCGCGCGCCAGCCGCCGTGCGGCCCCTTGCGGACGATCAGTTCGACGCCTGCCCAAGCGACGAGCCACACCGCGACACAGCCGAACCAATAGGGCGCAGGGCTCATCGTACCCTTCCCTGGCCTGGCGCGAGCCATAGTTCGGTGACCTCGACCAGGCCGACCAGCGCCGCGCCGCAGAGCGCCGCCATGATCAGCGCGGCCCAGATCTGGATCGTCTGCCCGTAGTAGGAACCGGCGAGGAGCCGGGCACCGAGCCCGCCGTCCTCGCTCTTCGTCACCTCGGCCACGATGGTGCCGACGAGGCTCGCCGCGACGCCCACCTTGAGGCTGGCGAAGAGGAAGGACCGGCTCGACGGCAGGCGCAGCTTGGCGAGCAGCTGGGCGCGCGACGCCGAATAGGTCCGCATCAGGTCGAACTGCAGTGGATCGGGTGAGCGCAGCCCCTTCACCATGCCGACCGTGACGGGGAAGAAGGACAGATAGGCGGCGATCAGCGCCTTGGGCAGCAGGCCGGTGACACCGAACTGGTTGAGGATCACGACGATCATCGGCGCCAGCGCCACCACCGGAATGGTCTGCGAGGCGACGATCCAGGGCATCATCCCGTGGTCGAGGGAGCGGACATGGGTGACGAGGAGGCTCAAGAGGATGCCGAACAGCGAGCCGAGCACGAAGCCGAGCGCCGTCGCCTCGATGGTCACCCCGGCGTGGTAGACGAGGCTTCGCTTCGATGTGACCGGCATCTCGAAGACGGTCTTGACCAGCTCCTGCGCGATCTGGTGCGGCACGGGCAGCCGCGGCCGCTCCTGCGACCAGGTGCCGAGCACCAGGTCGCTCGTGGTGTAGGTCTTCACATCGGCATTGTCGAAGGCCTGGCGCTGCAGATCGGCGTTCATGAAGATGGCGGCAGCGTACCAGATGACGGCCGTGACCAGGACGACGATCGCCACGGGCACGGCATGGCCGCCCATGAGCCGGCGGCCGAGACCCCGCCGCCGCGCCGCCGGGATCGTGAGCGCGCTCATGCGCTGTCCTGATGATTGGGTCGTTCACCCCTCATCCGGTTCGGCTTTGCCGAACCACCTTCTCCGGCAAGGGGAGAAGGGCGCCAATGCCGCAGGACAAGACAACCCCTTCTCCCCTCGCTGGCAAGCTTACGCAGCCAGCGTAAACTTGGCTGCGTGCGGGAGAAGGCGCCTCTTGCGCCAGCAAGAGGCGGATGAGGGGTAGGAACGGCAACCATCGGACCGCTCATTCCAGACCCATATCATAGGAATGGCCGGCCCTGAGCCCTTCGCGCACTCGGCGCGCGACATCGAGGAAGGCGGGCGTTTCGCGGACGTCGAGGCCGCGCCCGCGCGGGAAATCGCAGGCGATGACGTCCTGCACCCGGCCCGGACGCGGCGACATGACGACGATGCGGGTCGACAGGAACACCGCCTCGGGGATCGAATGGGTGACGAAGACCACGGTCTTGCCGGTGCGGTCCCACAGGCGGAGAAGCTGTTCGTTGAGCTTGTCGCGGACGATCTCGTCGAGCGCCCCGAAGGGTTCGTCCATCAGGAGCAGGTCGGGATCGAAGCAGAGCGCCCGGGCGATCGAGGCGCGTTGCTGCATGCCGCCCGAGAGCTGCCAGGGATATTTGTTGCCGAAGCCCGCAAGATCGACGAGGCCGAGGCCCGCCTCGACCCGGCGGCGGCGCTCCTCCTTGGGGAAGCCCATGATCTCCAGCGGCAGGGCAATATTCCGCCCGACCGTGCGCCAGGGATAGAGCGCCGGCGCCTGGAACACGTAGCCGTAGGAGCGCTCGAGCCGCGCCTGCTCGGCGCTCAGGCCCTTGACGGTGATGCGACCGGAGGTCGGGCGTTCGAGATCGGCGATGACGCGCAGGAGCGTGGTCTTGCCGCAGCCGGACGGGCCGATCAGCGATACGAACTCGCCCGGCGCGATGTCGAGCGACACGTGCGAGAGCGCCCGCACCTCGCCGTCCGAGGTCGCGAAGGTGAGCGACAGGTCGTCGATGGCGATCAGCGCCGGCTGCGCCGCGCCGCGCGGCTCAAGGCCCGATGCCGCGGGCTCCGGCATGATGACGTCGATGCCCGTCGCGGCCTCCATGTCAGGTCCTTTTCACAGCCTTCGGGGCCGTCGCGCTCTTCCATCGCTTGAGAGCCTTGGCCTCGGCCGGGAAGGGCGCGCGCGGCACGAAGCGGCCGCGTCCGGGCACCGCGCCCATCCGGCCGTCGTGCCAGACCGTTTCGCCGCGCGACAGCGTCGTGCGCGGCAGCCCCGTGCAGGCGATGCCCTCGAAGACGTTGTAGTCGATCGAGGAAAGCTGCGTCGCGGCCGAGATGGTCTTCTTGGCCGTCGGGTCCCAGACGACGATGTCGGCATCCGCCCCCACCTCGATCGCCCCCTTCTTCGGATAGAGGTTGAGGATGCGGGCGATGTTGGTCGAGGTGGCGGCCACGAACTCGTTCATGGTCAGCCGGCCGGTATTGACCCCGTAGGTCCACAGCACCGGCATACGGTCTTCGAGGCCGCCGGTGCCGTTCGGGATCCGGGTGAAGTCGTCGCGGCCGCGGCGCTTCTGCTCGGTGGTGAAGGCGCAGTGATCGGTCGCCACCACCTGGAGCGACCCGGCGCGCAGGCCGTTCCACAGGTCGTCCTGGTTCTTCTTGTCGCGGAAAGGCGGCGACATCACGCGCCGCGCCGCATGGTCCCAGTCCGCATGGTGATATTCGGTCTCGTCGAGCACCAGATGCTGGATCAGCGGCTCGCCGTAGACGCGCTGGCCGAGGCTCCTCGCCCGGCGAACCGCCTCGTGCGCCTCGATCGACGAGGTATGGACGATGTAGAGCGGCACGCCTGCCTGGTCGGCCAGCATGATGGCCCGGTTGGCGGCCTCGCCCTCGACCTCGGGCGGTCGCGAATAGGCATGGCCCTCGGGTCCCCGGATGCCGCGCCGCAGCATCTCGGCCTGCAGCGCCGCCACGACTTCGCCGTTCTCGGCATGAACCAGCGGCATGGCGCCGAGCTCGGCACAGCGCCGGAACGAGGCGAACATCTCCTCGTCGTTGACCATCAGGGCGCCCTTGTAGGCCATGAAATGCTTGAAGGTCGTGACGCCCTTTTCGACGACGGCCGCCATCTCCTCGCGGATCGCGTCCGACCAGGCGACGATGCACATGTGATAGGAATAGTCGGTCGCGGCTCCCGCCGAGCGGCGGTCCCAGTCGGCCCAGGCGTCCATCAGCTTCTGGCCCTGGCCGGGGATGCAGAAATCGACCACCATTGTAGTGCCGCCCGACAGCGCCGCCTTGGTGCCGGCCTCGTAATTGTCGGCCGATGTCGTGCCCATGAAGGGCATTTCGAGATGGGTATGCGGGTCGATGCCGCCGGGCATGACATAGCAGCCGGCCGCATCGAGCGTGGCGTCTCCCTTGAGATCGGGGCCGATCGCGGCGATCCGCTCGCCCTCGATCTTCACATCCGCCGCATAGGTCCGGCTGGCCGTGACCAATGTTCCGCCCTTGATGACTGTCGACATCGGTGTTCCCCGCTGTTTGCGCCTGCCTCCGACTGGTCAGGCGACGACTTCGGCCTTGTCCAGGACAGCATGCATCAGCACCTGCGCGCCGGCCGTCGCCCATTCGGGCGAGATCGTCTCGGCCTCGTTGTGGCTGATGCCGTCGACACAGGGCGTGAAGATCATCGAGGTCGGCGCCACTCGGGCGATGTAGCAAGCATCGTGCCCGGCACCCGAGACGATGTCGCGATGCGACAATCCACAGCGCTGCGCCGCTCGGCGCACCGCATCGACGCAGCTTTTGTCGAAGGGCACCGCCGCATAGTTGAAGACCTGCTTCAGTTCGGCCTCGAGGCCGATCTTCGCGACGATGGTCTCGAGACCCTGGCGCAGCGCCGCGTCCATCTCGACCAGCACCGCATCGTCCGGATGACGGAACTCGCAGGTCAGGAAGACCTGGCCCGGAATGACGTTGCGCGAATTGGGGTAGGGGTTGAGCATGCCGGTGGTCGAGACCGCCAGCGGCGGGTGATCGAGGCCGATGCGGTTGACGAGCTCGACGACGCGCGCGGCGCCGAGCAGCGCATCCTTGCGGCGCGGCATGGGCGTCGAGCCGGCATGGCTCTCGAAGCCGGTCAGCGTGAGCTCGTACCAGCGCTGGCCTTGCCCGTGCGTGACGACCCCGATATCGACGCCCTCGTCCTCGAGGATCGGCCCCTGCTCGATATGCAGCTCGAAGAAGGCATGGATCGGCCGACCGCCGACCGGCAGATCGCCCTTGAAGCCGATCCGCCCGAGCTCGTCGCCGAGCGCGAGCCCGTCGCGGTCCTTGAGCGCATAGGCCTCCTCGACCGTGTAGACGCCGGCGAAGACGCCCGAGGAGATCATGGCCGGGGCGTAGCGCGAGCCTTCCTCGTTGGTCCAGTTCGCCACCTCGATCGGGTGCTTCGTGCGGATCTTGAGGTCGTTCAGCGAGCGCATGACTTCGAGTGCGCCGAGCACGCCCAAAACGCCGTCGAACTTGCCGCCGGTCGGCTGCGTATCGAGGTGGCTCCCCATCATCACCGGCGGGAGCCGATCGTCCTCCCCGGCCCGCCGGGCGAACATGTTGCCCATGCGGTCGACGCTCATCGCGAGGCCGGCCGCCTCGCACCAGCGGGCGAAGAGATGGCGCGCGTCGCGGTCGAGATCGGTCAGGGTCAGGCGCTTGTTGCCGCCCTTCGGCGTCGCGCCGATCTTAGCCATCTCCATCAGGCTGTCCCACAATCGCGCGCCGTCGATGCGGATATTGGACAGGTCGGCCATGCGGGTCTCGTGGGCGGAAAAATCTACGGAACCAACAGGTAACGCGAGTCTGTCCGATCGGTCAAACTCCCAAACCGGCGGGAATCGGTGCTATGGCTCAAGGATGAGCGCCATCATCGACAGGCCGCCCGGCCGGCGTGCCTCCCGGATCAGCACGGAGGACGCCATCCTGAGCGCCGCCGAGGCGATTTTCGCCGAGAAAGGCTATGACGGCGCCACCACCTCGGCGATCGCGGCAGCGGCGAGCCTGCCCAAAGCCAACGTGCATTATTACTTCGCCACCAAGGAGCAGCTCTACCATCGGGTGATCGCCGGTATCCTCGAGGCGTGGCTCGATGCGGCCCGCGCCTTCGACGAATTCGGTTCGGCCACGGACGCGCTGTCGCGCTACATCGGCGCCAAGATGGACCTGGCCCGCGAGCGGCCGCATGGCAGCCGAGTCTTCGCCAAGGAGATCATGCGCGGCGCCCCGGTGGCGCAGGACTTCCTCGACACGACGCTGAAGGACTGGGTGGAGAAGCGCGCCCGCGTGGTCCGGCGATGGATCGCGGAGGGGCAACTGCGACCGATCGAGCCCAAGACGCTGTTCTTCATGATCTGGGCGACGACGCAGCATTACGCCGATTTCGCCCACCAGATTGCGAGCTTGAACGACGGGGCGCCACTGTCGGACGCGGCCTTCGAAGCCGCCAAGGCACAGGTGATCGCCGTGATTCTCGGCGGGGTGGCACGGCACGGCTTGTCGTGACGGGTGCGGCTTGAGGTTCGCAAGGGCCGGGAAGCAGCCCTTCGCGCCGGCTTTCTTCATCGCGACGCGGAGGTCGGCGGCGGACCGGACTTCATCAAACATTCTATGCCAGGTTGCATGACTGGCTTAGCCTAAGCTAATTTGCCGGCCATGCGCAGCTCGTGCCGTCCCGCCTCAGGTTTCGCCCCACGCTCCCGGTTCCGCACCGGGCTCGCAGCGTCCGCCGTTGCCGCGATGGCGATGTGCCAACCTACGCCTGGCCGCGCTTACACGCCCCAAGAAGCAAAAGCGCCCATGACGGTAACGCTGGTGCGCAGCGATCGACCCGATTGCGGCTCGGACTGTCCCGAATGGCTGGCTTTGACCGGCAAGATCGGCCCAGAGACGCCGGGATTGCTCGCCACCGCACTGGCGCAGCTCGGAGCTCGACACGTGCCGGTGCTCGTCGACTCGCCCGGCGGCGCGGTCCAGGCCGCCATCGTCATGGGCAAGAGGATCCGAGCGCGAGCCCTCGACGTGGCCGTGGCCGGGACCACGCTGACCGACTGTCGGCCGGGCGATCACGTCTGCGTTACGCAGCGTCATAAGGGGGAGCGCCCCGGCTACGTTGCGGCTGGCGTCGCAGCCTGCGCGTCTGCCTGCGTGCTCCTGCTTGCGGCCGGTACGGACCGTTCGGTCGCCCGAGGTAGCTTCGTCGGCGTTCACCAAATGGTCTCGCGTCGGGTCTTCAGGCGCGTCATCAACACGTTCCGGGTGTTTCGCCGCATGGTTGGCGGCCGCACCGTCGAGGTCAGCCGCACCCTGATCGCCACACGCCCGGTTTCCTCGCATGTCGAGCAGAGCGAAGCACCCGAATCGGTTTACTCGGAGGTCGATCGGTATCTGCTCGCCATGGGGATCAAGAACTCCATCATGTCCCTGATGAGATCGACTCCTTCAACCGGCATTCATTGGATGACGGCGCCAGAGTTGGTCGGGACGGGGATCGCAATCGATACGACGGAGGCGAGCACGCTGGTGTTGCGTGCGGCGATGCGCGCGTCGGCCGATTGGCCGTTCTCATCCTTTATCGAACCTGCCTCGTTCGCGGTTGGTGATGACCATCCGCACGAGGGGACCGTCGCGTGGCGTGTCGATCATGTTTCGACCTCCCCGACTCTCGTCGGAGACGTCGATATTCCAGATCGCCATTTGCATGGCACGCTTTCAGTAAGTCGCTTTACGGCTCCCACGGCGGCAGCAAGCTTTTTGATCGAGGCGAGTTTCGCCGTGCCGCCGGGCACGGGTGTTTCGGCGGTGTCGACCATCGGCCAACCCAAGCTCTGTGACGCGTCCAACTGCGACACGCGCGCGGTCTCCGGCTCGGTCATGCGAAACGATGCCGCCGGCTATGGTTTTGAGGTAACTTTGGCGCGCGGCGACGACTTCCTGTCAGCGCTGCGGACTCGAAGCTTGATGGCCCTTCCGGTCGCGATGGGCGACGATGCCGCCGGTACGATCGGCCTGACAATCGCCGGAGGCGGACGCAAGGCCATCGAGGAATGGGAAGCCGCTTGTTGCGGCCTCGCTTCGCCGAGCCGTCATCCGTAGCCGCCGTCCATGTCTTGGCGCCCCGCTTGCCGGTCCGGTGTATCATCGAGCAAGATCACGGCTCGTTCAGATGCGGTTGAGACCGACGAGGTAACGGACGGCGCGACGGCTGCCGCCTGATCCGATCAACAGGTCGCGGTCGATTCCGGCGACGACACCGGTGGATTTCACGAGATCCGGATCTTCCCCGAAAACGCGGATCAGGTTTCTCCCCGCGGCCTTGGCGGTATAGAGCGCCCGATCAGCCTCCTCGAGCAGGCGGGATGGATCGTGCCGATGCGGCCCCTTCGGGATCGTGACGCCCACCGAGGCGCTGACCTCGATGGTCCGGTCCCGCCACAGGACCGGCCGGCACAATCCGCGCAGGGCACGCTCCAGCACTGCGAGAATCTGCCTGCGGTCGAGCGGCCCGCGCAGCAGCACCGCGAATTCGTCGCCACCGATCCTTGCCAAGACGATCGCCTCGCCCAGAGCCCGGTGCAGCCTTTCGGCGACCTGTCGCAGGCATTCGTCCCCGGCGGAATGGCCGAGCCCGTCGTTGATCTCCTTGAAGTCGTCGAGGTCGATCAGCGCCAGGGCTGCGATCGAGACGTCACCGGGCGCGGGGCCGGTCAGGTCGTGACACCGCGCTTCGAACAGCCCTCGATTGGCGAGACCGGTCAGCCAATCGCGCTCGGCCCGCTGCTTCAGTTCGTCCCAGCGCGCCTTCTCGTCCGTGATGTCCTGCTTGGCACCGAACATACGGACCGGCCGCCCCTGCTGGTAAGCGACGTCGGCTGTGAGACGCATCCATCGGCACGCGCCGCGGCGCGTGCGGATACAGGCATCGAGCGTGAAGCTGTTGCCGGTCCGGATAGCCTCGGTCCGCAGCCGCTCCAGCTGCCGGCGGGACTCGTCCTCGTAGAGCTCGAGGATCACCGCCCGTCGCAGGTCGCAGGACCGTGGCAGGTCGAAAAGATCGTAGACGCCGTCCGTCCAGGTCAGCGCCTCGGTCTCGAGATCGCACTCCCAGGCGCCGAGCTTGGCGAGGCGTGCCGCCTGGTCGTAGATCCGCTTGGAGCGTGCGATCGATGCCATCTTGCCAGTCGGGGCGGGACTTTCCATCATGCTTTCGAGTCACATCAGGTCGAACGCGGGTCTCGCTCAAGCTAGATCTAGACCGGAAAGGTTAAGCATCGATTGGATCCGCAGGGTGGTTTCCGCGCAATCATACTAATTCGCAGTTGAAGTTGTCCACAAGCAGATAGCTTGACGGGCCCGGCTTAGCCCGGCAACAGGACGGTATCGGGAGAGAGACAATGCAACTTAGCGCACGCAATCAGATCAAGGGTAAGCTTGTCGAAGTCACCAAAGGTCAGACGACGGCGCATGTGCGCATCGACATCGGCGGCGGCGTGACCGTCACCGCCTCGATCACCAACGAGGCCGTCGACGAGCTCGGCCTCAAGGTCGGCGGACAGGCCACCGCGGTGGTCAAGGCCTCCGACGTCATGATCGCGGTCGACTGAGCCATGCGCCGGCTCGACGTCTTCCTTTTCGCCGCCGCCGTCATCACCGGTACGGGCTCGGCCCGCGCGGAGGATGCGGGCGGTTGCGCCAGGCTCAAATGGTCGGTCGCCCGCGAACAGGCCGCCTTCGCGTCTCCCGGCCTGGCGAGCGTCGAAAGCGGCCAGTCGCTGCCCGGCGCCATGAACGCGGCCGTCGTAAAGCTGCAGCCGCAAGCGGACGTCAAGTTCGACCGCCCTCCGGCGCGCAAACCGAAGACGGCGGCGCCGTTCGCGGCGGTTCTCAGGCTGGCGCCGCTCGCGGCTCCTGGCACTTATGAGATGACGCTGTCCGAGGACGCGTGGATCGACGTGCTGCAGGACGGCAAGGAGGTCCGTTCGAAGGGCTTCTCGGGTCGGCCCGATTGTCCGGGCGTGCGCAAGAGCGTTAAATTCCCGCTGCAGGCCGGTGAGGTCACGGTGCAGATCAGCGACGTGCCGAGCGATAGCATCAGGATCGATGTGCTTCCGGCCGAGTGAAAGGCCGCCCAATCGGATTGACCGTGCCGGGGGCTGCCTCTAGTCTGACAAATGAGCGGCGCCCTGAGAGCGCGGCCCTCTGCCCTGGGAGGACATGATCGTGAGCTTCAATCCGAAAACCGACCGCCGCCAGGTGCTGCGGATCCTCGCCGCGGGCGCAGCCGGCGCCGCATTGCCCATGGGCCTTGGCGGCGTCGCCCGAGCCGCCGGCCCGAAGCGCGTCGGGCTCGTCGTGAAGAACCTCGGCAACAGCTATTTCGACGCCTGCCGCGATGGCGCCATGGAGGCCGCGAAGAGCATCGGCAACATGGAGATCATCTATACGGCGCCGACCAAGCCCACCGCCGAGGACCAGATCGCCGTGCTCGACTCGCTGCTGGCCCAGAAGGTCGACGGCATCATCGTCTCGGCCGATGACGCCAACGCGCTCGTGCCCTTCGGCAAGAAGGCGGCGCAGCGCGGCATCAAGGTCATCTCCTTCGATTCGGCCATCGCGCCCGGCGGCCGCATCATGCATCTCGCCGCCTCCTCGACCGATCTCATCGGCGCCAAGCAGGTGCAGATGATGGCGAGCGCCCTTAACAGCGAGGGCGAGGTCGCGATCCTGTCCGCCTCCTCCACCATGACCAACCAGAATTCCTGGATCGCGGCCATGAAGGAGGAGTGGAAGAAGCCCGCCTACGCCAAGATGCCGCTCGTCGCGACCGTCTACGGCGACGATCAGGACGACAAGAGCTACCGCGAGATGCAGGCGCTCGCCAAGGCGCATCCGAACCTGAAGGGCGTCATCTCGCCGACGACGATCGGCATCCGGGCCGGCGCCAAGGCGATCATGGACAACGGGTTGATCGGGAAGATCTATATCACCGGCCTCGGCCTGCCCTCCGAGATGAAGGAGGCGGTGGAGAAGGGCGCCTGCAAGAGCTTCGCCATCTGGAACCCGGTCGACTACGGCTATGCGGCGACCCAGATCATCGGCGACATCCTGGCCGGCGCGTCCGCGGCGCCCGGATCGAGCCTCAAGATGGGCCGCCTCGGCGAGACCAAGGTCGGATCGGACGGCGAGGCCGTGATGGGCGAGCCCTTCGTCTTCGACAAGAGCAACGTCGAGAAATACGCCAAGATCTTCTGACGCCATGCTTCCCTTCTCCCGTTTGCCGGAGAAGGTGTCGCGGCGCAGTCGTGACGGGTGAGGGAATTCCAGAAGCTCGAGAGCCTGAGTTCCCCTCATCCGACCCTCGCTCACGCGAGGGCCACCGTCTCCCGCGAGGCGGGAGAAGGAAAGCCCTCCAGGCGAGTCCTTGACCAGTGCCCGAAGCCGCTCCTTCCCTCGCCCTCTCCCGTCTGTCCAAGAGTTTCCCTGGTGTGCGGGCGCTCAAGGACGTCTCCTTCGCGCTCCATCCCGGCGAGGTGACGGCGCTGATCGGCGAGAACGGGGCGGGCAAGTCGACCCTGGTCAAGATCATGACCGGCCTCTATACGCCGGACGAAGGCGAGGTGCTGGTCGGCGGCGTGCCGCAGCATTTCGCCTCGCCGCGCGACGCCTGGAAGGCCGGCATCGCCGCCATCCATCAGGAGACGGTGATGTTCGACGACCTCACCGTCGCCGAGAACATCTTCATGGGCCATATGCCGGGCCGGGCGCTGATCGACTGGACGACGACGCGCGGCCGGGCCGCCGACCTGCTCAAGCGGATCGAGGCGGATTTCGGCCCGGACACGCCGCTGAAGCGGCTGTCGGTGGCGCAGAAGCACATGGTGGAGATTACCCGGGCGCTCAGCCACGAGGCTTCCGTCATCATCATGGACGAGCCGACCGCGGCGCTCTCGGCCCATGAGATCGAGGAGCTCTTCCGCATCGTCGCGGCGCTCAAGGCCGAGGGACGCTCGATCCTGTTCATCTCGCACAAGTTCGACGAGATCTTCCGTGTCTCGGACCGCTGGGTTTGCCTACGCGACGGCGAGAAGGTCGGCGAAGGCCTTACGCACGAGGTCCGGGAAGCCGCCCTCGTCCGCCTGATGGTCGGACGGCCCATCGACCAGGTCTTCCCGAAGCGCGATATCCCGATCGGCGAGACGGTGCTCGAGGTCGAGGGCCTGTCGAACGCCACCGAGTTCGAGGATATCGGCTTCACGCTGCATCGCGGCGAGATCCTCGGCTTCTACGGTCTCGTCGGAGCCGGCCGCTCGGAAGCCATGCAATGCCTGTTCGGTCTGAACTCGCCGACGCGCGGCCACATCGCCATCGGCGGCAAGCGGCTCAAGGCAGGGAATCCCGCCGAGGCCATCGCGGCGGGCATCGCCTACGTGCCGGAGGACCGCCAGCACCAGGGCGCCGTGCTACCGCTCGGTATCCGCGAGAACATCACCCTGGCGTCGCTCGACGTGCATCTGCGTCGCAAGCTCCTGTCGCGCCGATCCGAACTCGCTGCCACGCGCGATCTCGGCAACCGTCTCGCCGTCAAGGCCGCCAACTGGGAACAGACGCTCGGCGAGCTGTCGGGCGGCAACCAGCAGAAGGTCGTCATCGCCAAGTGGCTCGCGACCCATCCCAAGGTCGTGATCCTCGACGAGCCCACCAAGGGCATCGACATCGGCTCCAAGGCCGCCGTCCACGATTTCATCGGGGAACTGGCAGAGGAGGGCCTCGCCGTCATCCTCGTCAGCTCGGAACTGCCGGAGGTGATGGGCCTGGCCGACCGCATCCTCGTCATGCAGGAAGGGCGGATCGTCACCGAGGTCACGCGCGGGCGGCCCGACTGGAGCGCCGAGACCATCGTTGCGGCCGCCACCGGCGCGCCGCAGGTGGAGGCAGCCGAATGATGCCGTCCCAGGATGATTTGCGCCTCTTGCCGCTCATCCCCGCGGAAGCGGGGATCCAGCGGAAAATGTTCGGCCAAAGGCCGTCGGTAGGGTATGGGCCACGAAGGATAGATTGTCGGCCTCAAGCCGTCTCCTTACGCTGGATCCCCGCATGCGCGGGGATGAGCGGGGAAAAGGTTGAGTTTGGCCTTAAGCCCAGGAGTTCCGCGCAATGAGGGCGCTGGCGAAGCATCGCGAGCTGATCCTCGCCGCGATCGTGCTGGTGATGGTCGTCGGCATCAGCCTCTACGCGCCGGCCTTCGGTACCCGCGACAGCCTGATCGGGACGCTCAACGACACCGCCTTCCTGTTCATGATGGCGCTGGCCCAGATGATGGTGATCCTGACGCGCGGGATCGACCTCTCAGTCGCGGCCAATCTGGCGCTGACCGGCATGCTGACCGCCATGCTGGCCAAGGCCGATCCGGCCTTGCCGGCGATCGCCTTCCTGGTGGTCGGCCTCGTCATCGGCCTCGGCCTCGGCCTCGTCAACGGCAGCCTCGTCGCGGCCCTCGGCATCCCGCCGATCGTCGTGACGCTCGGTACGCTGGCGATCTTTCGCGGCATGATCGTGGTCGTCGATGGCGGCAACCAGGTCAATGCGAGCGACATGGGCAGCAATTTCCAGTCGCCGCCAAGCGTCACCTTGTTCGGCTTGTCGAGCATCTTCTGGATCTCGGTTCTGCTTGCCGTGCTGGCTTGGCTGTTCCTCAAATTCACCCGTCCCGGGCGCGGTCTCTATGCGGTCGGCTGCAATCCGGTGGCGGCGCGCTATTGCGGCATCGACCTCGGCCGCCAGCAGCTCATCGCCTATGCGATCTCGGGTGCCGTGTCGGGCCTCGCCGGCTATCTCTGGGTGGCGCGCTACGGGGTCGCCTATGTGGAGATCGCCACCGGCTACGAATTGACGGTCATCGCGGCCTGCGTGATCGGCGGCGTGTCGATCGGCGGCGGCATCGGCTCCGTGCCCGGCACGCTGCTCGGCGCGCTGTTCCTCGGCGTCATCGTCAACGCATTGCCGGTGATGCAGGTCTCGCCCTTCTGGCAGATGCTCGTTTCGGGCGCCGTGATCCTGATGGCGGTGACGCTCAACGCTCGCGCCGAGGCAAGGCCCGACAAGCTGATCCTGCCCCGCGCACGGCGCGAAGCCGCGAGGGCCAGATAGGCCATGAGCCCGCTGCCGAGACGCAATCCCATCGCTCCCGCGGCACCGGCCGGTGGCGCGTCCCGCTACCAAGTGGCCGACCGGGCGCCGCGGCGCGTCGCCGACATGCTGCTGCGCTGGGAGACGATCCTCGCCATCCTGCTCGTCGCGGTCTTCGTCGCCAACGCGCTGATCTCGCCCTACTTCCTCGATCTCTACAATCTCGCCGACACGACCTCGAACTTCTCCGAAAAGGCCATCATCGCGCTCGGCATGGCGCTCCTGATCCTGGTGCGCGAGATCGACCTCTCGGTCGCGGCCATCCTGGCTTTGGCCTCGCTTACCATCGGCCTTCTGGCGGCGCAGGGCTTCGGCATGCCGGTTCTCATCGCGGGCGGCCTCGTTGTCGGGCTCGTCTGCGGAGCCGTCAACGGCCTCCTGGTCACGCTGACCCGCGTGCCCTCCATCGTCATCACCATCGGCACCATGTCGCTGTTCCGCGGCATCGCCCAGGTCACGCTCGGCGACCAGGCGCTGACGACCTATCCGCCGGATTACCTCAGCCTCGGCCAATCCTATTTCATCGCCATGCCGCCAATGCCGCTCTCCTTCGTGCTGTTCCTCCTTCTCTCCGTCTGTTTCGCGATCGCGCTGCACGGGACGGCGACCGGGCGCCAACTCTTCGCCATGGGCGCCAATCCGGTGGCGGCGCGCTTCTCGGGCATCAGGGTCGATCGGATCCGCTTCTGGCTCTTCACCCTGTCGGGCCTGCTTTCGGGGCTTGCCGCGGTGCTGCTTACCGCACGGATCGGCGTCATGCGGCCGAACATCGCGCTCGGCTGGGAGCTCGACGTCATCACCATGGTGGTGCTCGGCGGCGTGGCGATCTCGGGCGGTGTCGGCACCATCGGCGGCGTCGTGCTGTCGGTCTTCGTGCTCGGGCTCGCCACCTTCGGCCTGTCGCTGATGAATGTGCCGGGCATCGTCATCAACGTGCTGCTCGGCCTGCTGCTGATTCTGTCGATCGCGGCGCCGATCGTGGCACGACGATTCATCCGGCGGACCTGAAGGGAACCGATCATGGGACAGCTCGACGGCAAGGTGGCCTGGGTCACAGGTGCGGGAAGCGGCATCGGCGAGGCCGCGGCCCTGGCGCTGGCGAAGGCCGGCGCGCGCGTGACGCTGACGGGACGCCGTACCGAGCCGCTCGAGGCCGTGGCGAAGCGGATCGAGGCGGCCGGCGGCCAGGCGCTCGTCGCCGGCGGCGATGTCTCCGACCAGGCCATCGCCGGAAAGGTCGTCGAGGCCATTGAGGCGCGCTTCGGCCGGCTCGACATCCTGGTCAACAATGCCGGGACGAACATCACGGCGAGGCGCTGGGACCAACTGACCCCTGGGGGCATCGACCAGGTCCTCGGCGTCAACCTCTCGGCGGCCTTCTATTGCGCGGCGGCGGCGTTGAAGCCGATGCGCCGTCAGCGCGACGGCGTGCTGATCCACACAGCCTCCTGGGCCGGGAAATATATCAGCCCCCTGAGCGGCCCGGCCTATACGGCGGCCAAGCACGCGGTCGTGGCCATGAGTCAGACGATCAACATGGAGGATTATGTCAACGGAATCCGCTCCTGCGTGATGCTGCCGGCCGAGATTTCGACCCCGATCCTCGAGACGCGGCCGAAGCCGCCGAGCGCCGAGGAGCGGTCGAAGATGCTGCAGCCGAAGGATATGGCCGAGCTTATCCTGTTCATCGCCACCCGTCCGGCTTCGGTCTGCCTCAACGAGGTGGTGATCAGCCCGACCGCGAACCGAATCTACGGCCTCTAGCGCTGGCCGGGAGCCGGGCTCGGAGCAGTCGGGACGGCAATCGGATGGGCCGTCTGCGCCTCCGCTCATTCCCGCGCAAGCGGGAACGAGCGGCATAAGGCTGAAGCTCTTCGAAACGCCTCTTTACCTTCCTCCGCGTTACCCTCACCCGATCGTCGAGCTGGCTCGAGCCCGACGGATCGCCGATCGACCCGGAGTCTGCTAGGCTCGGATGGATGTGCCACGGTCATGCTGATGACATGCGCATCCCCGATCCTGCGGACGGGCCTGGCCGCGGTGACGCTCCGGAGGCAACAGGCCAGGCGGCGCGGAGGAGATGGAGCGTATGAATTTCGTGGCGGAGACCCTGCTCGAGGAAGCGGCTCCTTCCCCTCTGCCGACGCGCTCGCCCCTCTTCGACGAGCCCGGCCGCTTCATCAACCGGGAGCTGTCGTGGCTCGAATTCAACGGGCGCGTGCTGGAAGAAGCCTCGAACCGCAACCATCCGCTGCTCGAACAGCTCCGGTTCCTGTCGATCTCTGCGAACAACCTCGACGAATTCTTCATGGTCCGGGTCGCCGGACTCTACGGGCAGGCGCGGTCGGGCGTGACCACGCTCTCGCAGGACGGCCTGTCGCCGGCCGAGCAGATGGCCCAGATCCAGGAGAAATCGAAGAGCCTGGTGGCGGCCCAGCAGAGCCGCTGGACGGCGCTGCGCGAGGATCTCGCCTCGGCCAAGATCGTCCTCGTCGAGCCGGCGGAACTCGGCAAGGCGGAGCGTGAATGGCTGCAGGACCATTTCCTGTTGCACATCTTCCCGATCCTGACCCCGCTCGCCATCGACCCGGCCCATCCGTTTCCGTTCATCCCCAATCTCGGTTTCACCCTCGCGCTGGAACTCAAGCGCGCGCATGACGGCCGGCTGCTGCATGCCTTGATCCGCATTCCAAGCCGCATCGAACGCTTCATCCGGCTGCCCGACCAGCTCGCTCCCGGCGCCGCCCGGTTCGTCGCCGTCGAGACCTTGATCGGCCTGTTCATCGGCCGGCTTTTTCCGGGCTACGATGTGAAGGGGCAGGGGCTCTTCCGCGTCATCCGCGACAGCGACCTCGAAGTGGAGGAGGAAGCCGAGGATCTCGTGCTCTTCTTCGAAAGCGCGTTGAAACGTCGACGCCGCGGTTCGGTGATCCGGCTCGAGATCGATGCCTTCATGCCCGAGGCGCTGCGGCTGCTGATCGCCGACGAGCTCGACACGGCAACCGACCAGAGCTTCCTCATCGACGGCATGCTGGCGCTGAACGACCTCTCGGAGCTCGTCGGTATCGATCGGCCGGACCTCAAATTCAAGCCATACAACGCCCGTTTCCCCGAGCGCGTCCGCGACAATGGCGGCGATTGTTTCGCGGCGATCCGCCAGAAGGACCTCGTCGTCCACCATCCTTACGAATCCTTCGACGTCGTGGTGCAGTTCATCACCCAGGCGGCGCACGACCCCAACGTCGCGGCGATCAAGCAGACCCTCTATCGGACGTCGAAGGACAGTCCGATCGTCCGGGCGCTGATCGAGGCGGCGGAAGCCGGCAAATCGGTCACCGCGCTGGTGGAGCTCAAGGCGCGCTTCGACGAGGAGGCCAATATTCGCTGGGCGCGCGACCTCGAGCGCGCCGGCGTGCAGGTCGTCTTCGGTTTCATCGAGCTCAAGACCCACGCCAAATTGTCCATGGTGGTGCGCCGCGAGGGCGGCAATCTCGTCACCTATTGCCATGTCGGCACCGGCAACTACCATCCGCAGACGGCCCGCATCTATACCGATCTCTCCTTCTTCACGGTCGATCCGGCTATAGCGCGGGACGTGGCGCGCATCTTCAACTTTATCACCGGCTATGCCGAGCCCGCCGGGCTCGAACGCATGGCGGTCTCGCCGATGACGCTCAAGGCGCGTCTCCTCCAGCATATCGAGGAGGAGATCGGCTTCGCCAAGACCGGCAAGCCGTCGGGGATCTGGGGCAAGTGCAACGCGCTCGTCGACCCCGAGATCATCGATGCGCTCTACCGGGCGAGCGAGGCCGGCGTCCCCGTCGACCTCGTCGTGCGTGGCATCTGCTGCTTGAGGCCCGGCGTGCCGGGACTTTCGGACAATATCCGCGTCCGCTCCATCGTCGGCCGCTTCCTCGAACATGCCCGAATCTACGCCTTCGGCGGCGGCCACGGCCTGCCGCATGCCAAGGCGCGGGTCTATATCTCCTCGGCGGACCTGATGCCGCGCAACCTCGACCGACGCGTCGAGGCGCTGCTGCCGATCACCAATCCGACGGTGCATGACCAGGTCCTGAACCAGATCATGATTGCCAATCTGATCGACAACCAGCAGAGCTATCGGGTACTGCCCGACGGCGGCAGCGAGAGGATCGTGGCCATGGGCCAGGAGCCCTTCAACGCCCACAACTACTTCATGACCAACCCGAGCCTGTCGGGACGTGGAAAGTCGCTGCGTGAATCGAGCCCAAAGACACTCCTTAAGCGACTGGAAGCGCGCTGACGCACCGGTCTTCGCGATGCCGGCGGAGGCCGACCCCCAGCGCGAGGCGCCGGTTGCCATCGTCGACATCGGCTCGAATTCGGTGCGGCTCGTCGCCTATGAAGGCCTCTCCCGCGCGCTGACGCCGACCTTCAACGAGAAGGTGCTGTGCGGTCTTGGCAAGGGGGTCGCGACCACCGGTCTGCTCGCCCCGGAGGCGATCGATCGCGCGCTGACGGCGCTGCGCTGCTTCAACATCCTGTGCCGCAACATGGGCATCAGCGATGTCAATGTCGTCGCCACCGCCGCGACGCGTGACGCCAGCAACGGTGCCGAGTTCCTGCGCAATGCCAAGGCCGCGATCGGCGCCGACATCCAGCTGATCGGCGGTCAGCGCGAGGCCGAGCTTTCGGCGCTCGGCGTCGCCTCGTCATTCCATCGGGCGGACGGGGTCGTCGGCGACATGGGCGGCGGCTCGCTGGAACTCATCGACGTCAAGCGGATGAGGTTCGGCCGCGGCGTTTCGCTGCCGATCGGCGGCCTGGCGCTCGCCGACATGTCGAGAAACTCGCCGAAACGCGCACAGAAGATCGCGCGCGAGGCGATCGCCAAGGCCATGCCGGTCAAGACGCTGAACGGACGTACCTTCTATGCGGTCGGCGGCACCTGGCGGGCTCTCGCCAAGCTGCATATGCGGCAGCGCAACTACCCGCTCAACGTCATGCACGGCTACGTGATTCCGGCGGCCGAGGCAGGAGCCTTCGCCTCCCTGGTCGAGCGGGTCGATGCCGAATCGCTGAGTTCGATCGCCGCGGTCTCCTCGGCCCGGCGACCATTGCTGTCCTTCGGCGCCGTCGTGCTCGACGAACTGATCCGTCAAGGCAAACCGCGTGAGATCGTGATTTCAGCGCAGGGCGTGCGCGAGGGCCTGCTGTTCGAGCGCCTCGACACGGTCCAGCGGGCCGAGGATCCGCTGCTGGCGGCGGCGCGTCGTCTAAATCTCCTGCAGTCTAGAAGCCCGGGCCACGGCATCGATCTCGGCCAGTGGACGGATGCGTTCATGAAGTCGACGCAGTTCGAGGAGACGGGCGAGGACAAGCGGATGCGCCGTGCCGCGTGTCTCCTCGCCGATATCGCCTGGCGTGCACATCCGGACTACCGCAGCGACCAGGCGCTGAACATGATCGCCAACGGAACGTTCGTCGGCGTCGATCATCCGGGGCGCGGCTATCTGGCGCTCGCTGTCACCTATCGGCACATCGGGATGGACGAGGACGTGAGCCCGCAACTGCGGGCGCTGGTCTCGCCGCGCCTGCTCGACCGCGCCCGCATTCTCGGCTCGGCCATGCGCGTCGCCTATCTGGTCTCCGCCGCGATGGCGGACGTGCTGCCGCGGACCAGCCTGCGCTGCGTCAAGATGCGGCTCGTGCTCACCCTGCCGCCCGACCTCGCCGACCTGGCCAGCGAGCGGCTGCTGTCACGCTTGAAGCAACTCGCCAAACTCATTGGTCGAGAAGGAGAATTGCGGATTGCGCCCGTGCTCGACGCGGCGTGAGGGTCAGGCGACGGGGGCGTCGCCATCCTGCCATTCGAGCGCGATGACCTTGCCACGTTCGAGCGTCAGCGCCAGCCGCCCGTGCTTGAGCTCCAGCGCCTTGCTGCCGAACAGCTTGTGCCGCCAGCCGGCCAGCGCCGGCACCTGCGCATCGTCGTTCGCCGCGATGGACTCGAGGTCGTCGACGGTTGCGATCAGCTTGGGGGCGACGCTCTGCGCCTCGGCGACCTGGCGCAGCAGGACCTTGAGCAGTTCCACCGTGGCGCCGCCGCCGTTGCGGCGCTCCTTCTCGATGCGCGGCAGGGTCTTCGGGTCACGGGCGAGGCCGCGCTCGACTGCCGCCAGGACGTCGCTGCCGGTACGCGAACGCTCGATGCCGCGCGGCACCGCCCGCATATCGCCGAGCGCCTCGGGCGTGCGCGGGGCTGCCATCGCCAATTCCAGCAGCGCGTCGTCCTTGAGGATACGCGAGCGCGGCACGTCGCGCGTCTGCGCTTCGCTCTCGCGCCAGGCGGCGAGTTCCATCAGCACCGCCATGTCGCGCGGGCGGCGCATCTTGCCGCGGAACCGCTCCCAGGCCCTCTCCGGGTGCTGCTCGTAGGTTGCGACGGAGGTCAGCGTGGCCATCTCGTCGGCCAACCAGCCGAGTCGTCCGGAGGCTTCGAGCTGGCCCTTCAGTTTCCGGTAGACGTCGCGCAGGTAGGTGACGTCGGCAAGCGCATAGGCCGTCTGTGCCTCGGAGAGCGGGCGCCGCGCCCAGTCGGTGAAGCGGGAGGATTTGTCGATGGATTTCCCGCAGATCGCCTGAACCAGCTCGCCATAGGCGACCTGGTCGCCGAAGCCGCAGACCATGGCGGCGACCTGGGTATCGAACAGCGGCTCGGGCAGAGTGCCGGAGAGCTTCCAGACGATTTCGAGGTCCTGGCGGGCCGCATGGAACACCTTGACGACATTGCGGTTGCGCATGAGGTCGAGAAATGGCGCGAGGTCGAGGTCGGGCGCGAGCGCATCGACCACCGCGGCTTCCGCCTCCGAAGCAAGCTGGAGGACACAGAGTTTCGGCCAGAAGGTCGTCTCGCGCAGGAATTCCGTGTCGACGGTGGCGAAGGGATGCTCGGCGAGGCGACGGCAGAGGGCGGCAAGCTCGGCGGTGGTCGAAATGATAGTCATGTGCATCCATAGCCGATAGGCCTTCGATGCGCGAGTGATCGTGGTGGCGCTTGCGCTTGACAAGCGCCGCGGCCGCATGCCCATCTCCGCGCCTCGCGCGGCCGGGCTTGAGGCCCGCCCCGACATCGAGGCCCCGAGAGACAATCATGCACCGCTACCGTTCGCACACCTGCGGCGCCTTGAGCGACGCCGAGATCGGCGAGACCGTTCGCCTGGCAGGCTGGTGCAACCGGATCCGCGATCACGGCGGCGTGCTGTTCATCGACCTGCGCGACCATTATGGCCTGACCCAGTGCGTTGTCGACCCCGATTCCCCCGCCTTCCGCGAGGCCGAGACGCTGCGCTCCGAATGGGTGGTGCGCATCGAGGGGCCGGTGCGCCGCCGCCCGGCCGGCACCGAGAATCCCGACATGCCGACCGGCCAGATCGAGGTCTACGTGCGGTCGATCGAAGTGCTGAGCCCGGCGCTCGAGCTGCCGCTGCCGGTCGCGACCGATCAGGACTATCCGGAAGAGACGCGGCTCAAGTACCGCTTCCTCGATCTCAGGCGTGAGCGACTGCACAAGAATATCATCCTGCGCTCCAAGGTGATCGATTCGCTTCGCACCCGCATGAAGGGGCAGGGCTTCACGGAATTCCAGACGCCGATCCTGACCGCCTCCTCGCCCGAGGGCGCGCGCGACTATCTCGTGCCCTCGCGCGTCCATCCCGGAAAATTCTACGCACTGCCGCAGGCGCCGCAGCAGTTCAAGCAGCTCATCATGGTGGCGGGCTTCGACCGCTATTTTCAGATCGCGCCCTGCTTCCGCGACGAGGACGCCCGCGCCGACCGCTCACCGGGCGAGTTCTACCAGCTCGACATCGAGATGAGCTTCGTCACCCAGGAGGACGTCTTCGCCACCGTCGAGCCGGTGCTGCGCGGCATCTTCGAGGAGTTCGGCGGCGGCCGGCCGGTGACGCAAAAGTTCGCGATGATTCCCTATCGCGAGTCGATGCTCAAATACGGCAACGACAAGCCGGATCTGCGCAACCCGCTCGTCATCGCCGACGTGACAGCCGAGTTCGCGGCCGAGGCCGTCAGCTTCAAGGCCTTCAAGTCGGTGATCGGAAACGGAGGGGTGGTGCGGGCGATCCCGGCCCCGGGTGCGGCCGCGCAGCCGCGCAGCTTCTTCGACAAGCTGAACGATTGGGCCAGAAGCGAGGGTGCCGCGGGCCTCGGCTACATCATTCTCGAAGAAGGCCCGCCTCAGAGCACGGTGCTGACCGATTTGCTTAGAGCCTGGGCGGAGGTTGAACGCGATCCAAAGAGAACTAACGAAGCCGAGGCCCTTGAACGCATTCGCGCTTTAGGTGACCATTCGTTTGGTAAAGGGCCAATCGCGAAGTTCATTCCGCCTGAAGTCATCGTGAAGATGGCTTGGAAGGCGGGCGTCAACGCCGGAGATGCACTTTTCTTCGCCTGCGACACGGAGCCGAAGGCGGCCAAGCTCGCCGGCCTTGCCCGCACCCGCATCGGGCGCGAGCTGAAGCTCGTCAAGGAGGACGTCTTCGAGCTCTGCTGGATCGTCGACTTCCCGATGTACGAGTGGAACGAGGACGAGAAGCGGATCGACTTCTCGCACAACCCCTTCTCCATGCCGCAAGGGGGGCTGGAGGCGCTCGAGACCAAGGACCCGCTCGACATCCTGGCCTATCAGTACGACATCGTCTGCAACGGCGTGGAGCTGTCGTCGGGGGCGATCCGGAACCACCGGCCCGACATCATGCGCAAGGCCTTCGCCATCGCCGGCCACTCGGCGGAGGTGCTCGAGGAACGCTTCGGCGGCATGTATCGCGCCTTCCAATATGGCGCACCGCCGCATGGCGGCATCGCGCCGGGCGTCGACCGCATCGTCATGCTGCTGGCCGGCGAGGAGAACCTGCGCGAGATCGTGCTCTTCCCGATGAACCAGCGTGCCGAGGACCTCTTGATGGGCGCGCCGTCGGAGGCGACGGCCAAGCAGTTGCGCGAATTGCACATTCGCCTGAACCTGCCCCAATGACGGCCGCGGGCGGCGTGCGGACGGTGATCTGCATCCGCTGGGGCACCGTCTATGGGGCCGATTACGTCAACCGGCTCCATCGGGCCGTGAGGCGCAATGTCGCGCGCCCGATCCGCTTCGTCGCCTTCACCGACCCGGTCGACGGGCTCGATGCCGGCATCGACGCGCGGCCGATTCCGCCGATCCGGCTGCCCGAGGGCCTCAAGCCGGGCCCCTGGCGCAAGCTGGCGCTCTGGGCCGCCGACCTCGGCGGCCTCGACGGCGACGTTCTGTTCCTCGACCTCGACATCCTGGTGACCGGGCCGCTCGATGAGCTGTTCGACCACGAGCCCGGCAAGCTCGTGCTCGTCCGCAACCCGACCCAGGGGCGGCGCGAGGGGATCGGCAATTCCTCCGTCATGCGATTCCGGGCCGGCTCGGCACCCCATCTCCTGCGCGATTTCGAGGCCGATGCTGTCAGGATGTCGCACCGCTTCGACAACGAGCAGATCTACGTCACGCGCGAATCGGGGCTGCCGATAGCCTTCTGGCCCAAGGAATGGTGCCCGAGCTTCAAGCATCATCTGCTCAAGCCCTGGCCACTCTACCTGTTCAGCCCGCCGGAGCTGCCGTCCGAGGCGCGCATCGTCGTCTTCACCGGCCATCCACGCCCCGACGAGGCGCTCCGCGGCGTCTGGCCGACGCGCTGGTACAAGAAGTTCTATCGCGCCACGCCGCCCGTCGCCTGGGTCGGCGAGCACTGGCGCTGACCGAGGCTCCTACTGGTTCGCGACGGCGTCGATATCGATCTTCTCGAGAAGAGTCTTCGGATCGTCGACGGCGGCGATGTCGCCGAAGCTCAGCTCTTGCGGCGCCTTCACGGTCAGGGTGAAAGACTTGGGCGCGGCGATGAAGAGGCCGATCGCCTTGTTGATGCGCTCGGCCGTCGGCGTCGCGCCAAGCGCCTGGATCACGGCGGCCTGTGCCTGCCCCTGCATCTCGGCCTTGAAGACGGGCACGCTCAGATTGGAGCCGGCGGCGAGGATCGGCAGGATTTTTTCGACGAGCCCGGCATTGGTCAGCATGATCGTGCAGCCGCGAAGCGTGATCCGGTCCATGGCCTGCTTGACCTGATCGGGATCGGTCGCGACGTTCATCAAATCCGCCGGGACCTTGCCGAACCGGCCGCCGAGCTTCACGGCCGCGAGGTTCTTGGCGTCGAACGACAGGGTATCGAGCGTCGCGTCCTCGGTGTCCCCGTCATAGGTGAAAGCATAATCCGCGTTGAGGTCGACGTCGCTGAAGCCCGCGTCGGCCGCTTGCCGCATCGCCGGGGACGCGGCGCTCGGCGAAATGGCGAAGATCATCTGCGCATGCGCGTTGGTCCCGATGCTCGGCGTATCCGGTTTCCGGATGACCGTCATGCTCGCGGCCGGAAAATCGACGACGATGCTGTTGCCGCCGGGTGCATTGCCGGAGCCGTCCTTGCTCGGCACGTCGACGTGCAGCGCCGTCATCGAGGTCGTGTCGAAGGAGGGGCGCATCATCCTGAGCGCCTCGGCATGCATGTCGACGTGATCCGAACCACGCAGATCGGACACCATCGCATCGACCAATCCGCTTTGATCATATCCATCGACGCCGTAGTGGCTCAACGAAACGTTCGCGTCCTTGGTATGCAGGGCGAATCCGTCGAGACCGAACGACGCCATCTTGACCATCGCGAAACCGGACAGTCCGAGGCGATCGAGCTTCGCATCGACAGGGCCGTCCTCATCACCCTTGAAGGCGAAGTCGCGGATCTCGAAACCATCGAGCGTGAAGCTCTTTGTCGCGTCGAGCGCGACGTCGATCAGCGCCTGCTTCTCATCCGGTGTCCGGGCGCCTTTCGGGAGATCGGCGATGCGCGCAATCTCGGAGACGGGACGCAATGGTGGCCGCGCCTTCGCTCCGGTGCTCGAAATCCTGCCGAGCGTCATGAGCGATTTCGCATCTTTGATCTTGAACCCGTCGATCGAGATGCTGCCGTAGACCGTCGCAAGGGGCATCTCCTTGTCGGACCGGGATCCGGTGGCGATCATGAGCCCGAGCGGCAGATCGACGGCGGTCGCCGCGATCGGGCCGGATTCGACGATGGTCGGCGGCTTGTCCGACGCGGCCGATGAGAGGGACATCCCGCTCGCCGTCAGCACGCCGATCTTGCCCGCCACGACATCGGCGAGGACGACGTCGTGGAAGGTCAATCGATCCGGTGTCTTTGCGGGATCCTCGGTCGTCTCAACGATCGACACGTCTTGGGCCGTGAGTGTCTTGGCCGTCAGCTTGGCCAGTCGCTCCTCGCTCGACATGGGCTTGGACGAATCGAAGATCGCGGCAAGGCCGCCGGCGTCGAGGCTGGTCCCGTGTGCCTCGATATGCGGGATCAGGATCGCGCTCTTGCCGGTCGCGATGCGGATGTTGTCGGCCGAGACCGTATTATCCTGAGCCCAGGCGGGTGCCACGAGGTCGGAGATCGCGCCGTGCCGATAGGGAAACACGAGCCGCCCGAGCGTAATCGTTGCGCCGCGTGCCGGCACGGTGAGGTCCTCGATGACGATCCGGCTCCGTCCGGCCTCAAGCCTCACGTCGCCATGGGTCGATCGCGGGAAGGTTCGCGCCAGGGCGACGTCGATCCGCCGTTCGGCCAGATGGTCCCGCGCCTGCTGCAGGACTGCCGGGGCCGCCAAGGCGCTCGCGGCGATGCACGCGACGATGATCGCACGTCCCGATAGAGCCGGCCGTTTCACATTCCCCTCCCGTCGCAGATCTCGGCAACCGCGTCCCCACGCAAGGGATCATGGATCGCGCCGGTGACGCAAGCTTGACGGGTGTCAGGCCGCGGGGTCCGGATCGAGCTCGAGCCGCGCCAAGGCCTGCATGACCTCGGCGCGGCCCGGCATCGGATCGACGGCGCCATAGCCGCGTGTCGAGAGCGCCGCCGCCACGTTGGCGTAGAGCCCCGCCCGGAACGGATCGGCCGTCCCGAGATATTCGGCCAGGAAGGCGCCGTCGAAGGTGTCGCCGGCGCCGGTCGCATCGACCGCATCGACCTGAATCGGCCGGAAGCGCCGCCGATCTTGCGCCGTGGCGACGAGGCAGCCCTGCGACCCGAGCTTCAGCGCCACGATGCGGGCACCGAAGTCGAGATAGCGGTCGGCGATGGCGTCGGGGTCCTCGACGCCGACGAGGAGCCTCGCGTCATCGAGCCCGGGCAGGGCGATGTCGATATTGGTCATCGCTTCGTGGATCACCGCGCGGGCACGCGCGATCGGCCAGAGCTTGAGCCGGATGTTGGTATCGTAGGAGAGCAGCACGCCCGCCGCTCGCGCCAGCGCCAGGGCTTCGAAGACGCCGTCGGCCGCCCGCGTCGAGATCGCCTGGCTGATGCCCGACACGTGCAGGATCTTTGCCGCCGTGATCGCCTCGCGCGGCAGCTCCTCGACCCCATAAAGGCTCGCCGCCGATCCCTCGCGCCGGTAGGAGAAGCTGTGTCCGGCGACCGAGTGGGAGACGAAATAGAGGCCGGTCGGCGCGCTCGGGTGGGTCTTGACCCGGCTGGCATCGACTCCTTCGCGCCGCCAGAGGTCGAACAGCGCCTGGCCGAACTCGTCCGCGCCGACGGCGGTCGCGATCCCGGTCGAGGCGCCCTGACGGGCCGCCGCCACCATGGCGTTCGAGACGTCGCCGCCGCAACCCATGACGAAATGGCTTTCGCCCTTGGGGCGGTTCAATTCGACCAGCGGCTCGCCGAGCGCGATGATGTCGGGCATGCGAGGAACGACCTCCAGATCGGCAGGCCATGCCGAAAGGTGCGGCGCCGTCGCCGCTCTCTCGATCTTTGCCGCCAAACACTTCAGCTTGACAAGACTCTAGGGCCGTTCAAATCTTGACCAATCGGTCAGGTTTGCGCCGACGCGTGGAGGAACGGCATGGCGACGACGACGGAGGGTGTCGCGGCGGGGCGGCTCGCGCCACAGGACTATGCCCGCAACTTCGCCGACCTGACGCCCCCGCTGACCCGGCACGAGGCCTTCGTCGAGGCGGAGCGCTGCTACTTCTGCTACGACGCGCCTTGCATGCAGGCCTGCCCGACCTCCATCGACATCCCGCTCTTCATCCGCCAGATCGCCAAGGGCAACGATCTCGGCGCCGCCGAGACCATCCTCTCGGCCAATATTCTCGGCGGGATGTGCGCGCGTGTCTGCCCGACCGAGGAACTCTGCGAGGAGGCCTGCGTGCGCGAGGCCGAGGGCAAGCCGGTCAGGATCGGCTCGCTGCAGCGCCACGCCACGGACGCCATGATGAAGACCGGCCGCCAGCCCTTCGAGCGGGTGCCCGAGACCGGCAAGCGGGTCGCGGTCGTCGGCGCCGGCCCGGCCGGCCTGTCCTGCGCGCATCGGCTCGCCATGCTCGGGCACGCGGTGACGCTGCTCGACGCGCGTCCCAAGCTCGGCGGCCTCAACGAATACGGCATCGCGGCCTACAAGACGCCGGGCGATTTTGCCCAGAGCGAGGTGGATTTTATCCTGTCGATCGGCGGCATCGAGGTGAAGCCCGGCGTGCGGCTCGGCGAGGACATCGACCTCGCCACGCTGCGCCGGGACTATGATGCGGTCTTTCTCGGTCTCGGCCTCGGCGGCTTCAACGCGCTGCCCGGTATGCGCGATCAGGCACATGTGATCGATGCGGTCGGCTTCATCGCGGCATTGCGCCAGGCCAAGGACAAGGCCGAGGTGCCGGTCGGGCGCCGCGTCGTTGTGATCGGCGGCGGCATGACGGCGATCGACGCCGCCGTCCAGTCCCGACGCCTCGGCGCCGAGGAGGTGACGCTGGCCTATCGGCGCGGCGCCGACCATATGAAGGCGAGCCGCTGGGAGCAGGACCTGGCTTTGACCAACGGCGTCTCGATCCGGCACTGGATGACCCCGAAGGGGTTCGAGGCGCGGGACGGTCGGGTGACCGGCGTCAATTTCGAGCATCGCGGGCCGAACGGTAGCGGTCAGCTCGAGACCGTCACCATCGCGGCCGATCTCGTGCTCTGCGCCATCGGCCAGACCTTCCTCGATGCGCCGATCGGGCCCGGGACCCTGGAGCTCGACGGCGGGCGCCTGAAGGTCGACGCCGAGCGCCGCACGACCCTGCCTGACGTGTGGGCTGGGGGCGACTGCATCGCCGGCGGGGACGATCTGACCGTCAGTGCCGTCGAGGACGGCAAGCAGGCCGCGCTTGCGATCGACCGTGTCCTTCGTGTTTCCTCTCCTGTGGCGGGAGCCGCCTGATGGCCGACCTTTCCACCACCTTCCTCGGGATCAGGTCTCCCAATCCCTTCTGGCTTGCCTCGGCGCCCCCGACCGACCGCAAGACCAACGTGGTGCGCGCCTTCAAGGCGGGATGGGGCGGCGTCGTGTGGAAAACGCTCGGCGAGGAGGGACCGCCGGTCGTCAATGTCTCGGGGCCGCGCTACGGCGCCATCCACGGGCCGGACCGGCGTCTCATCGGCTTTAACAACATCGAGCTCATTACCGACCGGCCGCTGGAGATCAACCTCCAGGAGATCGCGGAGGTGAAGGCGCTCTATCCCGACCGGGCCATCCTCGTCTCCATCATGGTGCCCTGCGAGGAGGAGAGCTGGAAGGCGATCCTGCCGCGTGTGGAGGCGACCGGCTGCGACGGCGTCGAGCTCAATTTCGGCTGCCCGCACGGCATGAGCGAGCGCGGCATGGGTTCGGCCGTCGGGCAGGTGCCGGACTATATCGAGATGGTGGCGCGCTGGTGCAAAGCCTATACGCGCCTGCCGGTCATCGTGAAGCTGACGCCCAACGTCACCGACATCCGCCCTCCGGCCCGGGCCGCAAAGGCCGGCGGGGCCGACGCGGTGTCACTCATCAACACCATCAATTCCATCATGACGGTCGATCTCGACCGCATGACGCCCGGCCCGCATGTCGACGGAAGGGGCACGCATGGCGGCTATTGCGGGCCGGCGGTCAAGCCCATTGCGCTCTCGATGGTCTCGGAGATCGCGCGCGATCCCGAGACGCGTGGCCTGCCGATCTCGGCCATCGGCGGCATTACCACCTGGCGCGATGCGGCCGAGTTCATCGCCATGGGGGCCGGCAACGTGCAGGTCTGCACCGCCGCCATGACCTACGGCTTCAAGGTCGTCGAGGAGATGATCACCGGGCTCGAGGCCTGGATGGATAGCAAAGGCTATCGGTCGATCGAGGACTTTCGCGGGATAGCGGTGCCCAATGTCACCGATTGGCAGTACCTGAACCTCAACTACGTCGTGAAGGCCAGGATCGACCAGGACCTCTGCATAAAATGCGGCCGCTGCCACATCGCCTGCGAGGACACGTCCCACCAGGCGATCACGGCGACTGTAGCCGGCAAGCGCAAGTTCGTGGTGAAGGACGAGGAATGCGTCGGCTGCAACCTCTGCGTCGAGATCTGTCCGGTCGAGAACTGCATCACGCTCGTCCCGCAGCGGGAGGGCACCGATCCGCGCACCGGGCAGCCGTATGGCCGACCCTATGCCAACTGGACCACGCATCCCAACAATCCGGCCGCACTGAAGGCGGCGGAATAGATCGGCCTGTTTTCCTCCAATCCGCCCGTCGCTGACGCAAGGCTCCCCGCCATCTCGCCCTCGCGGAAAAGGTGGCGCAGCGAGGCCGTGCCGGACGAGGGTCGCCGCGCCGCCGCGCCGGCCTTCATTGCAGTCACGCCGGATCGAGGTAGGGGCTGAGGCGGGCGGGGTCGATCGGCCGGAGGTGCGACAGGCGTTGAGGGTTGTTGCTGCGCGAGCGCTCCAGATGGCGCTCGAGCATGGCGGCGGCCCCCACCACATCGCGCGCGACGAGACATTGGAACACGGCGCGATGCTCGTCGATCATCTCGGGGACCTCCATGCCGTGCTCGTACGAATCGAACGACAAGTGGGCGGTGACGAGCGGCAGCTGGCAGCGGTAGAGCGTGTTGCGCAGCTCCGCGTTGGTGCAGCGCAGGATGATGTCCTGATGCAGCTCCACCTCGAGCCGATAGAGCAGGGTGGTGTCGTCCCAGGCCTCAGGGCCGACGGCATCGAGCACGTGCTTGAGCCTGGGACGCAGCAGCTTCTCGCTCAAGAACGGAGCGCTCTGGCGCAAGGCGGGCGGTTCGAGCAGGATCCGCATCTCGTAGAGCTCGGCCATCCGCTCCGGGGTGAGCGGCCCGGCGTACCATCGCGCATTGGCTTCCTGGCGCACGAGGCCGACGCGCTCGAGCCGCAGCAGCAACTCGTTGGCGACGGTGCGACTGACGCCGAAATGCTCGGCTAGCGCGTGCGAGCGGATCTGGAAGCGGCCGAACATCAGGCAGGACGCCACCTCGCGCTCGACGCCGGGATAGATGACCTGGCGCCAGTTGCGGACCTGGAGCTTCGCCTTCATCTCGCGCGGCAGGTCGAGGTGGGCGGCCAGCGGTTCGCCGTCGTGCAGGGCCGCCTGAACGTCGTGGCCGACGACGACGCCGTGCATCTTCGGGCGGCGGTGCACCAGCCCATCGGCTTCGAGCCGCGTCAGCGCCTGGGCCACCGGCATGCGGCCGAGACCGAAGGCCAGGCCGACGGCCTTCTCGCGGATGACGAGACCCGGGGGCAAGGCGCCGCTGGCGATCCGCTCCGCCAGGATGGACCAGACGATGTCGTAGAGAGGCCGGCGAACGGTCGGCGGCATGCTGTCTATGGTCCTGCGATCGTGAGAACCCCGAGGTGACCTGATTAGCATCGGCAGGCCCATTGGAGCCGAGATTTCATGCCGTCCGTCGGCGCCCTGGGCGCCGTGGCGCCATTGCGGTCCACCAGCGCGACAGCGAACCAACGCGTTGCGATGCCATCACGCGGCCGAGATCGATCCTGATCAGCCGCGCGGCCGTCTGGAGCGCGAGGCGGCGGCGGGACGCGATCGTCTCCATGGTGTCGCGAGCCCGATCGCCGAACCCTCCGCCCGCCCGGGAGGTCCCGGACGACCGCCACCGCGCCTCCCGTACCATGGCGGCCCGGTGCTTGAGGATGAAGGCGGTCACCGCATACCTGCCGTCGGCCCGGCCGTCGCTTGCGAAGGCCGCCTCGGCCGCGTGACCGATGATGGCGGCCTGCACGCTCACCGGGATCCGCTCCCAGTTGGCCAGAACCGAGGTCAGTAAGCCCGCCACGGCGCGCCCGTCCTCGCGATCTACGATGATCAGCCTGGCCATGCGCCCCTCCACGATCTGGTTGAAGCTAAAGGCCCTGCCTTTCCCGAGGGTTGCGGAGGGTCGGGTGCTTGTACGGGGGGCCGGGCGTCCGCCGGCTTGCGGCTATCCTTCTGCTGCTGCTCTAATGGCGGCATGGACCGAAGCCACGCTCCGCTCGTTCTCGTCGATGCTCGCCTCGCGGAGGGCGCGACGGCCGACATTCACATCACAGACGGCAAGATCGCCGCCGTCCGACCCGGCGGCGGCGGCGTCCGTCCGGCCGACGCCCACCTCGTCGATTGCGCCGGATGCCTGGTGTCCCCCTCCTTCGTCGAGGGCCACATCCATCTCGACAAGACCATGCTCGGCCTGCCGCTGACCCCGCACCGTCCGGGCGCAACCGTCGCGGCCCGGATCGCCAACGAGAAAGCGTTACGCCGCGGGCTCGAACTTTCGGTCGAGGATCGGGGTGGCCGCCTCGTCGAGCAGGTCGCATGTTTCGGCACGGGCGCGTTGCGCAGCCACGTCGATATCGATACCGACCTCGGTCTCGGCGGCCTCGACGCGGTGCTTGCCCTGAAGGCGCGCTATCGCGATCTCGTCGACATCCAGATCGTCGCCTTTCCACAGAGCGGTATCTTGCGTGATCCGGGGACCGCGGACCTGCTCGACGCGGCGCTCGGGGCAGGGGCCGACCTCTTAGGTGGCCTCGATCCCGCCGGCATCGACGGCGATGTCGAAGGCCATCTCGATATCGTCTTCGGGCTGGCCGAGCGCCACGGCGCCGGGATCGACATCCATCTGCATGATCCGGGGCCGCTCGGGGCCTTCGAGCTCCGCACGGTCGCTGAACGCACGATGGCCGCGGGCCTCCAAGGGCGGGTCGCCGTCAGCCACGCCTATGCGCTCGGCGACATCGACGATGCGGAGTTCGGCCGCACCGCAGAGGCCCTGGCGCGCGCCGGCGTGGCCATCATGACCAATGCGCCGGGCACCGGCCCGATGCCGCCGGTGCTACGGCTCAAGGCCGCCGGGGTCACGGTCTTCGCCGGGTCTGACAATATCCGCGACGCTTGGTGGCCCTATGGCGATGGCGACATGCTCGATCGCGCCACGATGATCGGCTACCGGCAGGGATTCTACACCAACGAGGACCTGGCGCACGCCTTCGCCATGGCGACGGTGCTCCCGGCCGGGGTCCTCTCCCTGCACGATTACGGCCTGCGCGAAGGGGGAGCGGCCGACCTCGTCATTCTCGCGTCCACCTCGGTGCCCGAGGCGGTGCTCGACCGACCGAGGGCCCGCACCGTGATCAAGCGGGGCCGGGTGGTGGTCCGCGACGGCATGCTCCTGGATCGCCGCACCGGCCCGTAACGGCTCAGCCGGCAAACCGAGGAAACGCGCCGTATCGGGATCGATCGGGAGTCCGGCGGACATCCGCTCGGCTTCGATGCGCCACTCCGATCGCCCGGTGCGATGACGCCCGGGCCTCGTCGCCCACCCGCGGCGCGATGACTCGCAACGCGTCGAGGTAACGCCGCATGCCGCTGGCGGTAAGCCCGGCCGCGGATTGACGCGGCCGTCGCGCACCATGGTGCAGTAGAATTTGGCGAGGCGGGCGCCATGGCTGTCGATGCCGAGTCGCGAGGCATGCATCATGGCTTGCGTCACGGTGTCGGCCGATGGCCCGCCGCGCCCGCCTCCGTCAACCGCCGCGACAGGCGTGCGGCCAAGCCGGGAGCATCGATCCGGATCGGGTCAGACATCGGATGCCCAGATCGGCAGGTCACTCCTCGGATGCGGCTCGCCTTCACGCCGCCTTGGCGACAGGCGCGTCTGCGCTCTCCATGGCCTGCATGTAGAGGTCGAGCAGGCTGTCCTGCTCGTCGCGCTCGTCCTTGTCCTGCTTGCGCAGGCGGAGGATCTCCTTGAGCACCTTGACGTCGAACCCTTCGCCCTTGGCTTCCGCGAAGATCTCCTTCTTGCCCTCGTTGAGGGCCTTGAGCTCCTCTTCGATGTGCTCGACGCGCTCGATGAAGGACCTGATCCGATCGCCTGCGATACCAACCGATTCGCGCATGGTTTATCCCCGGTGAACGAGACCTCTAAGATCATCAGCCGATCCGCGCTGGCAAGCCGGGCCTCGCGGCAGAGTCAGCGCTTCGTTAACGCCGCGCTTGTGCGGTTCGGGTCGAGGATCCGCACGTGCCCTTGGCGACGCCACCCACCTCAAGCGCCGAGTGGGATGGTCAGCTCCTTACTCTCACCAGGATTCTTGCCAATTTTCTTACCGACCTCGGCAGTCTGGCGCGGGCTTGTCGCCACCGAGGTCCGTCGTGACCGACGTCATACCTTCGGACAACGAGCGTCCAGGACGTCAGGCGTGGAAGGTGAAGTCGTTCTTGTGTTGCTTCAGTTCCGCGACGCTGACACCCTGGATGGTGATCGAGTCCTTGCCATTGAGGTGGAGGGTCGTGTCGCCGGCGGCGTCCGTCGTGGCATGGGCGAGGATGGAACCGAGGCGGCTCGCCGCGCTGTCGGGCAGGCTGATCGTGTCGTGATGCGCCCCGCCGAGCACGAAGGAGGTGATCGTGTCGGCCCCGAAATGTGGGGTGAACACGAAGCTGTTGTTCCCGCCTTTCGAATAGAAGGTGTCGTTGGAGATCGATGAGAGCGTCTGGCCCGGCTTGAGACCCTGCACGGTCTGGTGGCCGTCTTTGTAATAGACGTCCTCCTCGACCGGCTGTCCGCCGGCATCGTAGGTATCGACGACGGCGAAATAGGGCGTCTTGGCGAAGGCGGTGCCGCCGCTCGAGAGCACCGTGTAGCCGCCGTCCTGCGTCGGCGAATATTGCGTCTGCATCTCCAGCGCGCCGTGGCGCGTGAAGAAGGTCTGTCCCTCGAAGGCGCCGCTCGCGGGATCGTAGTTGTCCTGGTAGGCCGCGTAGGGTTCGCCCGTCACGCCGGTGGTGAGGTCGTAGGAACTCGGCGCCGAGGCCGTGACGTTGTCGTTTCCGGTGGCCAGCGCGGCGAGCCCGGTGTGGAAACCCGGCGCGAATCGATAGGTGAAGGCCCAGGTGTTGGTCGTCGGATCGACGGTGGCGCTGCCGAGGTCGCTCGTGCCCTCGAAGATCTCGACGTTCTTGACCCCGCTCGCATCCGACACCGTGCCGGTGAGCGTGGCGGTATTCGAGTCCGAGAAGGTCACCGTCGGGTCGAAGGCCACCGACGGAGGTGTCGGCGTGCTGTTGGTCGGGGGGGCGGGAGCGCCGACGACGCTGAAGCTGAACGGCGTCGCGCTTCCGGTGTTGCCGGCCGCGTCCGTTGCCGAAGCGACGATCGTATGCGTGCCGATCGCGAAGACGTCGCCGGATTGCACGACCTGCGTCCCGCCACCGGCAAGCTGCTCCGCATAGACGATCGGATCGTTCGCGCCATCGATCGCATCGGAGGTCTTAGCGGAGAAGGTCTCGACCGCGCCGGCCGCCGAGGTCGCCTGGACCGTGGGCGACGTGGCGGAGGCCGTCACCGTGGGCGCCGTCGTTTCGAGCGTGAAGTCGATCTCCGCGCTCGTGCCGATGTGCCCGGTCATGTCGGAGACGATGATGGCATTCGCGCCTTCCGTCGGCAGGGTGACGGCTGCACTGTAGCTGCCGTCATTCTGGACCGGCGCGGTGACAAGCGCAGTGCCGTTGTCGTAGATCGTCACCACGGTGCCGCCCGTATAATACGCGCCCGCGCCGGCGGTGGTGGCCGTGCCCGAGATCGTCTGTGTCGGCTGATTGGTCAGCCCGCCGCTGCCTGAGGCGGTCACCGTCGGGGCCGGTACGCTCACCGCGATGGTCGAGAGGGCGGCTGGCGAGGTCAGCGGCCCGCCCGAGCCGGTATTGCCGTTGTCGTCGACCGACAGCGACAATTGCACCGCGGCGCTTGGCGCGTGGCTCGTATCGGCGTAGCGGACGGTGCTGGTCGGGTCGGTGCCGAGGAGGGCGTTGATCTGTACGATCGTCCCTTGGATCGTCACCGACGAGGTGCCATCGCCGCCGACGCTGGCACCGCTGCCCCCGGCCGTCACATTCAGCACGCCTTCACTCACCGACAAGGTGGCGGTCTCGATACCGCTGCCGCCGTCGACGTCGGCGACGCTGAGCCCAGTGTCCTTCAGGTCGAGACTGGTCTGCTCCGTCGTATTATAGTGCCCTTGGGCCGTCGCCGTCGGGGCGTTGTCAACGCCTGTCACCGCCACCGTGCTCGTCGCCGCGGTGCTGTCGAGCGTGCCGTCGTTGACCGTGAACGACACCGTGCGGCTCGGATCCTGCCCGTAGTCGGTCGGGTTCTGGCTGGTTGAGGCGAAGCTGACGCTGTCGAGAACCTTGTCGTAGTCGGCCAGCGTGTCCGAACCGGTCAGCGTCAGCGTGCCGTTGAGATAGCTCTGGGTGATCGCCGTTCCGCTGGTGTTCGCGCTCAGCGCGTCGCCGGCCAGATAGCCGCCGGTGATCGCCACCGTCGCCGAGACCAGGCTCGTGTTGTCTCGATCGCTCGCCGTCAGGCCCGCATCCACCTTCGCGGCGGTTGCGGCTTCGATATAGGAGGCGGTCGCCGTCGTCGGCGACAGCGTCGGCGTCTGGTCGGTGTCGGCCACCGTCACGGTGTCGGTCGTCGGCGCCGTTCCGGTCTTGCTGCCATCCGTGACCGCGAAGCTGATGATGCGGTCCGGCGTGCCCGCCGGCGTCACCGCCGTGCTGGTGAAGGTGACCGCGTCCAGCACCGTTTGGTAGTCGGCCGCCGTCGCCGCGCCGCTCAGCGTCAGTTTGCCGGCGGCATAGGACGCCGTGACGACGGCCCCGTCCCCCAGGGTCTGGCTGCCGCCGCCGCCGGCCAGCGCCAGCTCGTCGCCGCTCTGGGCATTGGTGATCGTCACCGTGG
This sequence comes from Lichenihabitans sp., assembly GCA_965277635.1. GTDB lineage: Bacteria > Pseudomonadota > Alphaproteobacteria > Rhizobiales > Beijerinckiaceae > Lichenihabitans. Next base: position 4,625,288 of record CBDIDE010000002.1, on the reverse strand, counting down.
CGCCCGACAGATCGACGCCGTCGGCCTTGCCGACCGTGACATTGGCGTCCACGACCACCGGCATCGAGGTGCCGTTGTCGGCCGCCACGAAGGCCGCCGTGATGCCGCCCTTCGCCGTCACCACCGGGGTCTGGTCGGTGTCGGTCACCGTCACCGTGTCGGTCGTCGGCGCCGTGCCGGTCTTGCTGCCATCCGTGACCGCGAAGCCGATGATGCGCGCCGTCGTGTCCGGCGTCACCTGCGTGTTGGTGAAGCTGACGGCATCGAGCGCCGCCTGGTACTGGGCCGCTGTCGCCGAGCCGCTCAGCGTCAGCAGGCCGCCCGAGAAGCTGTAGCCGATGCCGCTCGACGTGGTGCCGCTGGTGGCGCCCGCAATCTCGAGCTCGTCGCCGCTCTGGGCATTGGTGATCGTCACCGTGGCGCCCGACAGATCGACGCCGTCGGCCTTGCCGACCGTGACATTGGCGTCCACGACCACCGGCATCGAGGTGCCGTTGTCGGCCGCCACGAAGGCCGCCGTGATGCCGCCCTTCGCCGTCACCACCGGGGTCTGGTCGGTGTCGGCCACCGTCACCGTGTCGGTCGTCGGCGCCGTGCCGGTCTTGCTGCCATCCGTGACCGCGAAGCCGATGATGCGCGCCGTCGTGTCCGGCGTCACCTGCGTGTTGGTGAAGCTGACGGCATCGAGCGCCGCCTGGTACTGGGCCGCTGTCGCCGAGCCGCTCAGCGTCAGCAGGCCGCCCGAGAAGCTGTAGCCGATGCCGCTCGACGTGGTGCCGCTGGTGGCGCCCGCAATCTCGAGCTCGTCGCCGCTCCGGGCATTGGTGATCGTCACCGTGGCGCCCGACAGATCGACGCCGTCGGCCTTGCCGACCGTGACATTGGCGTCCACGACCACCGGCATCGAGGTGCCGTTGTCGGCCGCCACGAAGGCCGCCGTGGTTCCGCCCTTCGCCGTCACCACCGGGGTCTGGTCGGTGTCGGTCACCGTCACCGTGTCGGTCGTCGAGGCCGTGCCGGTCTTGCTGCCGTCGGAGGCCGCGAAGCTGATGGTGCGCGCCGTGGTGTCGGGTGTCACCGCCGTGTTGGTGAAGCTGACGGCCTCGAGCGCCGCCTGGAACTGTCCCGTCGTCGCCGTGCTGTTGGCCGAGGTCAGGGTCAGCGTGCCGGTGCCGGCATCGTAGGCCGCCGCGATGTTGCCGTAGGTGGTGGCATCGGTGTTGGCGAAGCCCAGCACGTCGCCGGACTTGACGTTGGCGATGGTGGCGGTGGCCGAGGCCAGCGTGGTGTTGTCGGCGTCGCTCAGCGTGACATTGGCGTCCACCGTCACCGGCGTCGAGACCGCGTTGTCGGCCTCGGCGAAGGCCGCCGTGCCGCCCTTCGCCGTCACCACCGGCGTCTGGTCGGTGCCGGTCACCGTCACGGTGTCGGTCTTCGGCGCCGTTCCAGTCTTGGTGCCGTCGGAGGCCGCGAAGCGGATCGTGCGCGCCGTGGTGTCGGGTGTCACCGCCGTGTTGGTGAAGGTGACGGCCTCGAGCGCCGCCTGGAACTGTCCCGTCGTCGCCGTGCTGTTGGCCGAGGTCAGGGTCAGCGTGCCGGTGCCGGCATCGTAGGCCGCCGCGATGTTGCCGTAGGTGGTGGCATCGGTGTTGGCGAAGCCCAGCACGTCGCCGGACTTGACGTTGGCGATGGTGGCGGTGGCCGAGGCCAGCGTGGTGTTGTCGGCGTCGCTCAGCGTGACATTGGCGTCCACCGTCACCGGCGTCGAGACCGCGTTGTCGGCCTCGGCGAAGGCCGCCGTGCCGCCCTTCGCCGTCACCACCGGCGTCTGGTCGGTGCCGGTCACCGTCACGGTGTCGGTCTTCGGCGCCGTTCCAGTCTTGGTGCCGTCGGAGGCCGCGAAGCGGATCGTGCGCGCCGTGGTGTCGGGTGTCACCGCCGTGTTGGTGAAGGTGACGGCCTCGAGCGCCGCCTGGAACTGTCCCGTCGTCGCCGTGCTGTTGGCCGAGGTCAGGGTCAGCGTGCCGGTGCCGGCATCGTAGGCCGCCGCGATGTTGCCGTAGGTGGTGGCATCGGTGTTGGCGAAGCCCAGCACGTCGCCGGACTTGACGTTGGTGATCGTCGCCGTGGCCGAGGCCAGCGTGGTGTTGTCGCGATCGCTCAGCGTGACATTGGCGTCCACCGTCACCGGCGTCGAGACCGCGTTGTCGGCCTCGGCGAAAGCCGCCGTGCCGCCGCTCGCCGTCACCACCGGCGTCTGGTCGGTGCCGGTCACCGTCACCGTGTCGGTCGTCGAGGCCGTGCCGGTCTTGGTGCCGTCGGAGGCCGCAAAGCGGATCGTGCGCGCCGTGGTGTCGGGTGTCACCGCCGTGTTGGTGAAGGTGACGGCCTCGAGCGCCGCCTGGAACTGTCCCGTCGTCGCCGTGCTGTTGGCCGAGGTCAGGGTCAGCGTGCCGGTGCCGGCATCGTAGGCCGCCGCGATGTTGCCGTAGGTGGTGGCATCGGTGTTGGCGAAGCCCAGCACGTCGCCATTCCGGGCATTGGTGATCGTCGCCGTGGCCGAGGCCAGCGTGGTGTTGTCGCGATCGCTCAGCGTGACATTGGCGTCCACCGTCACCGGCGTCGAGACCGCGTTGTCGGCCTCGGCGAAAGCCGCCGTGCCGCCGCTCGCCGTCACCACCGGCGTCTGGTCGGTGCCGGTCACCGTCACCGTGTCGGTCGTCGAGGCCGTGCCGGTCTTGGTGCCGTCGGAGGCCGCGAAGCTGATGGTGCGCGCCGTGGTGTCGGGTGTCACCGCCGTGTTGGTGAAGGTGACCGCCTCGAGCGCCGCCTGGACCTGTGCCACCGTGGCGGTGTTGCTGGCCGAGGTCAGCGTCAGCACGCCATTGGCGTAGGTGCCCGCGATGTCGCCATAGGCGGTGGCATCGGTGTTGGCGAAGCCCAGCACGTCGCCATTCCGGGCATTGGTGATCGTCGCCGTGGCCGAGGCCAGGGTCGTGTTGTCGGCGTCGCTCAGCGTGACATTGGCGTCCACCGTCACCGGCGTCGAGGCCGCGTTGTCGGCCTCGACGAAAGCCGCCGTGCCGCCGCTCGCCGTAGCGACTGGCGCCTGATCGATCTCCGTCAGCGTAACGTCATTGCCGGTGCCGCCGGTGTAGCTGATGGCGTATTGGTAGGTGCCCGAGGTGATGGTCGCGCCTTGCACGAGGCCCGCGAAGGTCCCGGAGACCGCGCCGGTGCCCTTGTTGTCGATGATCACGAAGGACTCGTTCGCGACCGGGGTGAAGCCGGCTGCAAACGAAAGGCTGAGCGTCGCCCCGTTCAGCGTCACCGTGCCGCCGGCCTGCACGATCGTCTGGTCATAGCTCGAGGCGGTGTTGCCCGGGTTGGGGCCGTCGATCTGCTCGACATAGGTCGCGCCGGACAACAGGTCGAGCGAGGCGACGGTGATCTGGCCGGGGCTGTCGCCGGGCGAAAAAGAGCCGCCCTTGTCCACCGTTACGGCACCGGTCGTGCCATGGCCGCCGAGCGTCGCGCCGCTCTTGACCTCGACCGCCGAGGAGGCGATCGAGCCGTCCACCAGCAAGGTGCCGACCGAGACCGTCGTGCCGCCCGAATAGGTGTTCTGGGCCGAAAGCGTCAGCGTGCCGGCGCCGGTCTTGGTGATGCCGACAGCGCCTTCCGTGTAGCCGGAGGCGCCATAACTTGCCGCCGTTGCGGAGCCGGTGTCGTCGCCGATGACGTCGGCGATCGTCTGGCTCGTCGCCGCGTGGCTCGTCGGATCCTCCGTGTCGAAGGTCAGGACATTGCCGCTGCCCTGCAGGTAGATGCCGGACGCAAAGTTTTGGCCGGGTTGGGCGCTGTAGTATGAGTTTCCGGTTCCCGCCGCACCAGCCGAAGTGGCGCCCCCGGACAGGCTCCCATTGCCCTTTATGGTGAGGGAGCCGCCCTGCTGGACGAAGATGTCGCCCCCCGCGCCCAGGCCGCCGCCGCCTTGGCCTTCGAATCCGCCGCTGCCGCCGCCGCCGCCGAACCCGCCGCCGCCAGCTTGACCATTGTTGCTGCCGCCCCCGCCGCCGCCGCCAAACCCGCCGCCGCCGCCGGACTCAACTCCACCGCCGCCCCCGCCGCCAAAGCCGCCGCCGCCGCCGGCGGAGCCTCCGCCACCGCCGCCGCCAAAGCCGCCGCCGCCGCCGTGATCGCCGAAACCGCTCGACGGATAGTTCGAGTCGAAGCTGCCGCTGCCGCCCCCGATCCCGCCGCCGCCGCCGCCGGCAGCCTGGTACTCGCCACCGCCGCCGCCGCCACCCGAGGCTCCCCCAGAGGCGCCGGCACCCCCACCGCCGCTACCCGCGCCCTGGACGATGCCATTGCCTCCAGGCGTTCCGGGGTTGCCGACGCCGACGCCGCCCGTCGCCGTCGCCCCGATGCCGCCGCCGCCGCCGTACCCGCTACCGCCGGCACCGCCAAGTCCGCCCCCGCCGCCCTCGAAATCCGGGCCCGAACCCGTGATGCTGCCACCGGTGCCGCCGGTCGCGCTGTCGCCCGTGAAGGTGACGTTGGACAAGGTGACGTGGCCGCCCGTGCCCGCGCCGCCCGTCGTGCCCGCGACGAAGAGCCCGCCGCCGAGACCGGCTCCACCGCCGCCGCCGGCCGTGTAATTGGACGCACCGCCGGCGCCGCCCACCGCGTGAGCGTTCTGGATCGTCAGGTTGTCGATCTCGACCGTGCCCTGGTAGACGAAGAGGCCGCGCTGCGTGCCTTGCCCGTCGATGGCGTCGACCTGGCCGGTGGCGACGTCCGTCCCATCGATCGTCAGCGTCTCGCCGCTGGCGAGGTTGATGGCGTCGAGCGGACCCGCCGTGAGCTTCAGCAGGTTGCCGCCGCTCGCCGAAAGGTCGAACTTGATCGTGTAGGCCGGCGCGCCCGAATCGACGCCGCCAACGTCGATCGCCTTGATGGCGGCGTTGAGGCTCGCCTCGTCGGTGACCGTGAAGGCGGTCTGCCGGGTGACCGTGGCGGTGGTGGTGGCCGCGCTGCTGGTCTGCGTGCCATCGCCGCTCGTGTCGGTCGCCGTGATGGTGTAGCTGCCGATGCCGAAGCCCGACGGCGACGTGAAGTCGAAGCCGAGGCTGCCGTCGCTCCTGACCGTCGTGGTGCCGAGCGTGGTCGTAGTCCCACCGCCGGAGGGCGTCGCATAGACCGTTATCGTGTCGCCCGCCGCGTCGCCCGTGCCCGCGACCTCGATGGGCTGGTTGTTGGTCGCGGTGCCAACCTGGTGGAGGTTCGTCGGCGGCGTCGCGGCCACCACCGCCTTCCCGGAACTCGCCGGCAACGACATCGCGCTCGTCTGGGTCCCGTCGGCGCTCGTGTCGGTCGCCGTGATGGCGTGGGTGCCGTCGGCGAAATGCGTGGTCGTGGTGATGTCGAAGGTGCCGTCGCCCTTCACGGTGCCGGTGCCGACAACCGTCGTCGTGTTGCCGTCGGCATAGAGCTTGATCGTGTCGCCGACGGCATCGCCCTTGCCGGCGACCTCGACCGTCCCGCCGTTGCTTGCGGTGCCGACCTGGACGAGCCCGGTCGGGGCCGGCGCCGTGACGGACGCCGTGGCCGCCATCGACGGTGCGCTCGTCCCGTTGACGCCCCCGTCGGTCGCGGTCAGCGTGTGCTTGCCGTCCGCGAAGGTCGCGGTCGTCGTGATGTCGAAACTGAGGTCGCTCTTGACCGTGCCGGTGCCGACGACGGTCCCCATATTGCCGTCGGCATAGAGGTTGATCGTGTCGCCGACGGCGTCGCCGGTGCCGGTGATTTCGACCGTCCCGCCGTTGGTGGAGGCACCTTTTTGGGCGAGATTCGTCGGCGGCGCCTGGTAGAGCGCGGTCAGCAGGGCGTGGCCACTCGCATCCTGCGTCACGGAAAAGGCGCTGGCGCTGCTGTTGTCCAGCGTGAACGTCCCATACGCTTGGCCGCTCCCGTTCTTGACCGTGAGCGTGGAGCCCGACAGGCTCGCGGTCGTGCCCGCGTAGGGAACCAGGCTCAGATCGAGCTTGTCCCCGGCAACCAGATTGGCCAAGTGTTCGGCCAGCGTCGGGGTTTGGAGGTCGATTTCCAGAGTGGCGGAAGACGAACCGAACGTGATCGTTCCGGTGCCCGCGGAAGAACTCTGGGTGAGCTCCAGCGTTCCCGCGTTGATCCTCGTGCCGCCCGTATAGGTGTTGGCGGCCGTGAGCTTGACGGTGCCGAGGCCGTTGATGACCAGCGCGCCGTCGCCCGTGCCGCCGGAGCCGGACTGGTCGGCGATGACGCCGTCGATCTCCGTGGTCTGCACGGCGGTCTGCCCGGTGCCGAAGGTCACCGTGGTCGGCGCCAGTGAAGTGCCGCCCTGGATGAACAGGCCGCTGCCGAAGGCGGACCCCGCGCCGAGACTCGCCTCCGCCGGAACGATCTGGCCGTACCCGCCGATTCCTCCCGTCACGGTTCCGGCGGCGAGCGAGGACCCACCTTCGATCGTCAGCGTCGCGCCGCCCTGCACGAAGATGTCGCCCCCGGCCCCGAGGCCGCCACCACCGTAGCCGTACGTGCCCTGGCTCCCTCTTATCTTGCTGCCGCCGCCGCCGCCGAACCCGCCCCCGACGCCTGCAGCGCCGCCGCCCGCGCCGCCGCCGAAGCCTCCCACGCCACCGCCGAGGCCACCGGCCCCACCGCCGCCGCCGAAGCCTCCAACGCCACCGTGGCCTTCTCGGTAGCCATGGCTCGCAAGAAACGCGCCGTTGCTCCCGCCCCCGCCGCCGCCGTAGCCCCCGCCGCCCCCGGAGCCGTTGGCCCCGTTGGCGCCGCCGACACCGCCCCCGCCGCCGCCGGCGTCAGACAATCCGCCCTGGCCATCGGCGACGGCCCCTGCGCCGCCGCCGCCGCCACTTGGACCGCCGCCAGCGGCGCCGCTGCCGCCGCCTGCGGCGCCATAAACCAGCCCCGAGCCTCCAGCTCCGCCCGCGCCCGTGCCACCGCCGCCGTCGATCCCTCCACCGCCGCCTGCATGGACACTTCCGCCACCGCCAAGGCCCCCGCCGCCGCCGCTGCCGGTGACACCGCCGCTGCTGCCCGCGCCGCCGACCGCCGAATCTCCGGTGAAAGCGACGTTGCTGAGCGTGACATTGGTTGTGTTGCTGGCTGAATTGTTGGCGACGTACAAGCCGCCGCCGAGGCCTGCGCCCCCGCCGCCGCCGCTGCCACCCGCTCCGCCGAGCGCCTTGGCGTTGGCGATGGTCAGGTTCTCGATCGTGACAGTGCCTGCGTAGACGAAGAAGCCCCGATAGGTGTTGTTGCCGCTCAGCGTCGAGCCCCCGCCGTCGATGGTCAGCGTGTCGCTGCCCTTGAGGTCGATGGCCTCGAGGTCCGCCGTCTCGGTGAGCGTCGCGCCGGGCGCGATTGTGATGGTATAGTTCGTGCCGGTTCCGGCGCCGGCCTGCGAGGCCTGGTCGATGGCCTTGATGTCGTCGCTGAGGCTGTTCGTGCCGTTGGCGGTCGAAACGCCGGAGTAGGAGGTGGGTGCGGTCAAGGTCGTTCCTCCAGGAAATCGATTGCGTCCGTTTGGTGCGGTTCGTCGGCGCCATCGCGTTCGGCGATGAGCGGCGCGAGTTGTTCGGCATAGGCGGCCCGGCCCGAGAGCCCACCAGCGCGCACCGGGCTCGGCGCTGCCGCCTCGCATGGCTCCGCTGGCCGGAGATGGCCGGTCGGGCCGCGCGCGCTCCCGTTCCAGCGATGGCCATCGCGGTCATGCAACCGGTCATGCGGAGAGTGAGGCGCCGACGCAAACATCTATTCGACGAGACCAACGGCATCGCTACAAAAAGATTTAAATATTCGTAAAGCCGTCAGGCCGTTAACGCTATAAATTTCAACGTTAAAACATGGAACTTTTTGCATCTAATTTGGCGCGGCGAGATCATGGTTAATCTGGCCGTTGCTGTCGCTGGACATGAGCACCAGGTAACGCCCCGATCCGTCAAGATCCATCCTCGAGATCGCGCATGGCGGTCCGGAACATGAGATCGTGGCCCGCCATGGTGTCGGCGACGAAACGGTCGAACGCCGAGACGAGAGGCGGCATCAGCACGACGGAGCCATCCGACATCCGGACAAGGCCTTCGGCCTCGGCATCCTGCAACGTCGTCCGCACGTGGGTCCGCGAGATGCCGAAGCGGTCCGCGACGTCGGCAAAGGAAAAGCGCCGCGGGGCCCCGCCGGTCGCTTCGCCGGCGCGCTGCACGAGCTTGATCAGGATCATCATGCCGGCCTCGCGGCCCATGAAGAGCATGACGCCGGGATTGGCCGCCATGAGGCGCGCCGCGTAGGAGAACAAGAGGGTGCCGATCTTTCGGTGGGCGCTCCGATAGGCCGGATCGCGGCGCATCGGCGGCCCGTAGCCGGGGTCGGGGAACATGACCTCCAGCGGTCTGTAGAAGGCCTCCAGCCAAGCGAGATCGTGGGCCACCATCTTCTCGGTCGGCGTCAGGATGTACGCCCGGCGGTCCGACGGCGCGGCGTGCGACCGGACATAGCCCGTCTCGACAAACCGGGCGACGATGTCGTGAACGCGGCGCGGGCTCGAAACGCCGAACTCCCGCACCGATCGCTGCAGAAGCTGGAGCGTCGGCCACGTGGCGCGGTCGCGTTCGTCATAGGCGGCGTGCAGGCAAAGGACGTTGAAGAAGATGACGGAGCGGCCCGCTTCGATCAGCAGCCGGTTCATGAACGGGTCGTATTCGTACAACCCGAGGATCGCCTCGACATAGGCCGTGCGCGCCAGTGCGAAACGGGGATGGGCGAGGATCGTATCGGGTGAATGATGCGAGATCTCGACCGCCGCTCGATCGACGCGTGACGTGGATCCGCGTTCCCGCTGCTCCTGTGATGGCTTGCCGGCGCTGCCGGCGACCGTGATTGTGCCCGCCATGCGTCTGTCCTCCGGACGTCCTCATCGGACGGGGTCGGCGGGGAGCAGGCCCCCGCGCGCCAGTTCGTCCGTCAGAGGAGTGAGTTGATCTGCGTAAGTCCGCCAGCGGCCGAGCCCGCGGGCGTTGACGGGTTGGCGCACCTGGGCGCGGCTGACGGTGCGCACCCGGCTCTCGGCCTCGTGGAAGCGGGCGCAGTTCGGGTCGGGCTCAAGGCCGAGGTGGGCCAGCACGCGATTGAGCGTGCCGTCGAAATCCTGGACCCAATCGGCGAGCGCGACGGTGAGGACCGGGTTCGGCAGCACCGTTTTCCAATGGTCCATCAGCCGGGACTGCTGCGCGATGGTCCAGCCGAGGTCGGCGAGGTCGTGCGCGTAGCCGTGCCGGCCGTGGAACCGGAACGTGAAGATCGACAGGCCGATGTCGCGCGGATCGCGCGCACAATGGATGATCTTGGCACCCGGCAGCATGAGCCCCACCAGGCCGAGGTAGAGATAGTTGCCGGGTAGCTTGTCGACGATGCGGGCCTTGTCCGGCGAGAGGCCGTGCAGCTCGGCCAGGTAGCCGGCGGCCGCCCGGTCGAGCGCCTCGGTGTCGAGCGACGCGATCCGCCGCACGGACTCCCGATCCTCGCTGAGTCCGCCAAGTGCCGTGAAAGCCCGGCCAAGGGCCGATCGCTCACCAGCCGCATGCACGTCCCGATGTGCCGCCAGAATCTGCTCGCAGAGCGTCGTGCCCGACCGCGGCATGCCGACGATGAAGACCGGTGCCGGATCCCGATTGCGGGCGCGCGGCCCGGCGGCGAAGCGGGCGTGGTCGAAGGTCGCGAGATTGATCTCCACGTAGGCCAGGTGCTCGTCCCGGGAAAACGGCTGACTCTTCGCCAGAAGCCGGTGCCCCGCCGTCCAGTGCGCGAAGGCATGGGCGGGCTCGTTCTGCCCGGACCAGAACTTGGCAAGATCGTAATGCGCCATGATGCGGTGTTCGGGCACCGCGTCCGGTCCCATGGTGTCGAGCGCCGCCTCCATCCTCCGGGCTGCCCCCTTGGCGCAGGCCGGATCGCCTTCCTCGAGTCCGAGCAACGCCTGCCGCCAATGCCACAGCGGCGCGATCTCGGGGGGGAGGGGGCCAAGCGCCGTCAGGGAATCGAGGGCGACACGGGCCTCGCCGGCGCGGCCGAGTTGGAGCAGCGCCAGCGATTTCTGCAGATGCCAGTGACGGGCCGCTCGCGTGTCGGTCGGCACTTCGACCTGGTCGAGAAGGGCAAGCGCCTCGCCGGCGCGCTCCTCCTGTAACAGATCGGCCGCGAGGTTGAGCCGTGCTCCGGCATTGCCCGGCTCACGAGCGACCGTGGCGCGCAGCAGCGCTTCGGCGGCCTCGGGCTCGCCGGTGATGCGCAGGAAGGCGCCGAGGTTGGCACTTGCCGCCGGATGACCGGGTGCGAGGAGGAGCGCCTGTCGCATGGCGGTCTTGGCGTCCTCGATCGCACCTTGGCGGTAGCGGGCGAGACCGAAATTGACCCAAGGCTCGGCCCAATCCGGCGCAAGTTGGATCGCGGCCGCGAAAGCCTGTTCGGCTCGCGTCGGCTCGTTCAGCGCCAACCAGGCCTGACCATAAACGTAATGGGGTTGCGGCAACCGCGGTGCGCTATGGCATGCGTCGCTCGCGGCCTCGAGAGCGGCGCGCGGGTTGCCAAGCTCGAGATGCGCAATGGCAGACTCGAGGAGACACCTTAGAACGGTCGCGTCGGATTGCGCTGCCTCGAGCTCCGACGTGTTTGCGGCGGACGGCTCTTGGTCGAGCCGCGGACGTGATAGAGAGAAGAGATTGGAGGTCAACTGTCCGTCGCCGCCTATTAAGCCTTTCTTCTTCTCTGCTTCTGGATGACTCCCGCGATCCCTTCAAGACATTGCTGATTGAACTCATGATCGCGCGCGAGACCGTGGCAATATTGCGACAATAGGTCGCATTGCTGGCGGGTCTCGGGAAAAGCAGTGGCCTCGGATCCCCGGTGCAGGACAGCAAATCTCAAGCGCTTGTCGCGGCAGGTGGTCGGCCACGCGTGTCGCTGCCGTCCTGCACGGCCCTCGATTTCGAGTCGGTTCACACAGTCGCCGACGTTGAAGAGGCGGCCTCGGGCCATCGCGGATGCGGGCGATCGCGATGGCAGGCGAAGGGCTTGCCGGCCCGGTCGATCCAGCGTCATACTGCCGGATGTCCGGCGGCTGAGGCCTATGCGTCCTGGTCGGCCATCTATCATGTGGTAGCGGGAGAGGGACTCGAACCCCCGACACGCGGATTATGATTCCGCTGCTCTAACCTGCTGAGCTACCCCGCCGAATAACCAGGCCGCGCCTTGGAGGACACCCGTATAGGCGGCCCCGCTCGCGAGTGTCAACCAGTCCGAAATCCGCGCGCGAGGGAACTGGAACGATGCCGTTCCGATACGATTCGCCTGCCCGGCGCGAGTGCCAGCCTCCCTCGACTGGCCCGGTTTCGGGGGCGTACGCGACCGGCCCCGACCGCATAGGGCGGAGCCTCATTCGGCGAGAGTCGGTGCCGGATCCGCACGCGGACACATCGGACCGGCACATTCCGCATCAAGCACCTGGCTGAGGCGGCAGGTGCGGCGTCACTGGGTCGGGCGGCGACCACCGTCTTCATCTGCGCCAAGACGCGCGAGCTGCGGATCGAACGAAGTGGCCTGACGCCGCGCCCCGACGATCGCCTCCATCAGATGGCACAGGCGCGCCTTGAGCTTCTCGTTCTCAATGGCATGAAGCAGGCGGATGATCTTGATGTCGTAAACCTTGTCGGATCGCGACGTCCGCTCCTGTGCGACAGCTGCAACCGGCTCGGCGCCGACGAGGTCCACGTCGGCCTCGATCTCTTCGAAGAAGAACGAGATGTCCTTGTTCAGGATGCGTGCGATGCTCATCAGCTGACTGGCACTGATACGATCCTTGCCGAGCTCGTATTTTTGCACCTGCTGGAACGAAATCCCGAGCCGCTCCCCGAGCAAGGTCTGCGAGATCTTCTTCTCGATTCTCGCGAAGCGAACGCGCCCCCCGAGATGGCGATCAATCGCCTGATGTCTGCGCGCCATCGGACTCTCTCCTCGCATCCGCTGCTCACGAGCTAACACGAAGATGCATGATGCACCATCAAATAATGGCCTTTTGAGCGCGTTGATCCGGCGCTGGTTGTCCACCGCAGCCCTTGGGTGCGAGGTCGACCGCCCTCGACCGCATCGGCGGGGCTGACCTTGCCGGGAGCGAGCCCTTGGTCACCCGCTCGACAGCGTCATGGGCGCTTCCCCAGCCTCGATGGCAAAAGCCGAGGGTTTGCACTATCTCCGCGCCGGCGTTGACACGCTCCTCGCGCAAGAAACTGTCGGCCGCCTCGTCGCGGAGGACACTTTCCGGGCCGCCGCGCGTTTCACAGCAGATCACGGAGGATGGCGATGACGATACGTGGATTGATTGCGGCGGCTCTATGCGCGGGGGCAATTGTCGCAGGCTCGACGGCGGCCGAGGCCAAGGGCTGCATCAAGGGCGCCATCCTCGGTGGAATCGCCGGTCATTTCGCCGGCCACCATGGTCTAGTCGGAGCGGCCGCCGGCTGTGCCGTCGGCCGTCACATGGCCCATCGCGCGCCGAAGCAGCTACCCCCACCCGAGCCCACGACCACGCAATAGCCTTTCTCTGCGGCGCCTATCCGACGACGCGCATCTCGGCAGTTCCAGACGGAAAAGACGAACCGCCTCTCGAGAGAAGCGAGTGGTCCGACCCGGGCGAAGAATCGATTAGTCTGGAGTCGGCCCACTCTGTCCGGGGCCGGTGCACCCAACTTCCGGGGACGGACGGTGGGGTTCCATCCGCGTCAATCCACCGGGCCCGGTTCAGTACCGGCGCATCAGGCTGACCAACCTGCCTTGGATCTGGACCCGGTCGGGTCCGAAAATCCTGGTCTCGTAGGCGGGATTGGCAGGCTCGAGCGCGATGGAGCCGCCACGCTTGCGCAGGCGCTTCAAGGTCGCCTCCTCGTCGTCGATCAATGCAACGACGATATCGCCGGTCTCGGCATTGTCCTGCTTTCGGATAATGACCGTGTCGTTATCGAGAATGCCCGCGTCGATCATCGAATCGCCCTTGACCTCGAGCGCGAAATGCTCGCCGGCGGCGAGGAAATCGATCGGCAGGCCGACCGTATGGCTCGGGGTCTGAATCGCCGAGATCGGCGTTCCGGCCGCGATGCGCCCCATCACCGGAATCGACAGGACCGGACTGTCGTCCTTGGGATAGGCCACCGGCCGGCCGCGGGGAATCGACCGGTTGCCCTCGATAACACTGGGCGAGAAGCGAGCCGGACGCGGCTCGGCTGGCGCGACCGCCTCCGGCAAGCGCAGGATTTCGACGGCCCGGGCGCGATTCGGCAAACGCCGGATGAAGCCTCGTTCCTCCAGCGCCATGATCAGCCGGTGGATGCCGGATTTCGACTTGAGGTCGAGCGCTTCCTTCATCTCGTCGAAGGAGGGCGGCACCCCCGTCTGCTTGAGGCGCAGGTGGATGAACCGGAGCAATTCGCTCTGTTTTTCGGTCAGCATGCGGGTGCCCCACCATCGGTCCGGACCCGTCCTGGGTAACGCCGGACAAGTCTAAAACAAATCATGAACAAGCCTATCCGTTCTTGCTGCGTTCCGCAAGATCTCGAACGGACGGACACGCGATATCGCCGAGGTCCATGGCGTCGCGCCCACCGACGCGGATTGATGCAGGCCGGTAGAGATGATACTCATTTTCGCCTAAGTTGTTGTCTGGCGATCGGCTCGGGTGATGCGTTTGATGGTAGTGATCGTCGGGTGGTCGGGTTTGGTGCTCGGGGGCTGCGCCACGCTAGATCGCGGGTCGACCGACAAGTTCTATGTCATTTCCGATCCGCCGGGCGCCCGGATGACATTATCGACAGGCGCCAGTTGCGTGACCCCCTGTGGCGTCGCGGTCGGCCGCCGGGATACGTTCACCGCGACGATCGAGAAGGCCGGCTATCGGACGAAAGCCGTCGAGGTGGGCACGCGCCTCACGGCGTCCGGCGTGGGCGACCTCGGCGAGAACATCGTGACAGGCGGTGCCGGCGCGGTCGTCGACGTCGCCACGGGCGCGGCGCTCGAACACGTGCCGAACCCACTGCGCGTCACCCTGCCGCCGGTGGCAGGACGGCCGGGCGCCGCCGACAACCGGCGCACGCCCTGATGCGCGGCGGCGGGATTGGAGCCCTGACGTCACGGGCGGTCGCGGCGGCGATCGGATGCCTCTTCCTCATGCTGGCCGGGTGTGCCACGCTGGAGCACGGGCAAACCGATCAGGTCTATATCCTGTCGGACCCATCGGGCGCCGATGTCACGGTGTCCTTTAGCAATGAAATCTGCAAGACGCCCTGCACGCTCGACGCTCCCCGCGGTCAGGCCTTCACCGTGGTGTTGGAAAAGCCGGGCTACGACTCACAGACGGTCGCGGTTGCGACGAAATCGCTCGCGCCCGCCTCCGCCACCTCGGAAGACCTGACGGCCGACTATGTCGGCCGCATCATCGATAATCGGAGCGATGCGGACACGATCCACGTCCCCGACCCAGTCTCGGTGAAGCTGAAGCCGAGCAAATAGAGGCAGCCTGGCTTGCTTCAGCAGGTCGCAGGTGAGAGGGAGAGAGGTCAAGCGAGCGACGGACCGTGAGCCAATCCCCCGATATCGTCATCATCGGCTCCGGCATGGGCGGGGCGACATCGGCCTATGCGCTGGCCCTGTCGGGCGCCTCGATCCTGATCCTGGAAAAGGGTCACCAACTGCCGGACCGGCCGGAGAACCGGGATGCCCGGGCGATCTTCGGCCGCGGCCATTTCCGACCTGACGAGCTCTGGTACGATCCGCAGGGCGCGGGCTTCAACCCGGGCAATTACTACAACCACGGCGGCAATTCGAAATTCTACGGCGCCGTGCTGATCCGCTACCGCGCCCAGGATTTCGACGGCGTCGCGCATGCCGATGGCGACGCCCCCGCGTGGCCATTCCGTTACGGCGAGATCGCGCCCTGGTACGATCGTGCCGAGGCGCTCTACGCGGTGCGCGGCGCGCTTGGGCAGGATCCCACCGAGCCGCCGCACGGCGGACCTTATCCCCATGTGCCGGTTCCGGACGAGCCGGCCATCGCGGAAGTGCGCCGACGTCTCATACGCCTGGGCCTCCACCCGGCCTCGCTGCCGCTTGGCGTCGACATCGATCTCTGGCTCAAGAACGGCGCGACCCCCTGGGACGCCTTTCCGGACGCGCGCAGCGGCAAGATGGATGCCGAGACCTGCGCGCTGCTGCCCGCGCTTGCCCATCCCAACGTCCGACTCGAAAGCGGCGCCGAAGTCTCGCGCCTTGTCCCTGGGCCGGACGGGCGCCGCATCGAACGCGTCGAGTATGAAAAGGACGGCGAGCGCCGTAGCGTTTCCCCCAAGCTCGTGATCCTGGCCGCCGGCGCCGTGCGCTCCGCCGCGATCCTGCTCGCTTCGGCGCCGGGAGGCCTCGCCAATGCCTCGGGCGCCGTCGGGCGGCATTTCATGAACCACAATCTGACGGCGGTGCTGGGCATCGATCCGCGCTTCGTCAACGATTCGATCTACCAGAAGACCTTCGGCCTCAACGACTTCTACCTCTCCGACGGGCGCGGCGGGCCGCCGCTCGGCAACATTCAGTTGCTCGGCCGCGTCTCCGGCGCGATCCTCAAGGCCAACATGCCGCGCGCTCCCGAGATTCTGCTCGACCGGATGAGCCGCCATGCGGTCGACTTCCTGGCCATGAGCGAAGACCTGCCCGATCGCGCGAGCCGCGTCCTCGTCGACGGACGGCGGATCGTGCTCGACTGGCGCCGCTCTAACATGACGGCGCATCGCGGGCTGGTGAAGCAGTTCAAGCGATCGCTGCGGGCCGCGGGCTTCCCGGTCGTGCTCTCGCATCTCTTCGACCGCAAGACGCCGTCCCATCAATGCGGCACGATCCGCATCGGATCGGATCCGGCCGCAGCCCCGCTCGATTCTTTCGGGCGGGCCTATGGTCATCCCAACCTCTTCGTTGCGGATGCCTCGATGCTCGTCACCTCGGCCGCCGTCAATCCCTCGCTGACGGTGGCGGCCCTGGCGCTGCGCACGGCCGATCATCTCCGCCGCACGGAGCTTCACGCGTGAGCCGCCCGGTCGCGCTCGTCACGGGCGCGCGTCGCGGCATCGGCCGCGCCATCGGCGTTGCGCTGGCTCGGGCAGGTCACGACATCGCCTTCACCGATATCGTCGAGGACGAGGCGGCCACCGAGGCGTGCCGAGCCTTCGAGAGGGAAGGTGCGGCGACACTGTTCCTGCGGCACGACGCGGAGGCGGCCGAGACCCATGCGGAGCTCGTCGAGACCCTGCTGTCGCGCTTCGGCCGACTCGATTGCTTCGTGTCGAATGCCGGCATCGGCTCGGTCGTGCGCGGCGACATGCTCGACCTCGCGGCAGAGCATTTCGACCGCGTGCTCGGCGTCAACCTGCGTGGCGCGGCCCTGCTGAGCCAGGCGGCAGCGAAGGCCATGCTGCAGAGGCCGGGCGATAGCCCCCGCGCGATCGTCTTCGTGACCTCGGTCTCGGCCGCCATGGCCTCGCCCGAGCGGGCGGATTATTGCGTGTCCAAGGCCGGACTTTCGATGTGGGCGCAGGCCCTCGCGCTGCGGCTCGTGTCCGAGGCGATCGCGGTATTCGAAGTCAGGCCCGGCATCATCCGCACGGCCATGACGGACGGGGTCGCCGCCGATTATGAGAGGCGCATCGCGGGCGGCTTGGTTCCGGCCGGCCGCTGGGGCGAACCGGAGGATGTCGGGCGCACGGTCGCGGCGCTCGCCTCCGGCGCCTTCGGCTTTTCCACAGGAACGATCGTCGCCTGCGACGGCGCCTTGTCGGTGCGCCGGCTATAGGTATGGCGATCGGTCGACCGTTCCCACGGCCGGCCCGGAAGACGCATGCGGTCGCAACCAAGGGATAGCACGTGTCGAGAGTGGTCGTGATCGGCAATGCGGGCGGGGGCAAGTCCACCCTGTCGCGCGCCATCGCGACGGCGCGCCACCTGCCGCACATCGAGATCGACCGGCTGCTCTGGCGCCCCGGCTGGCAGCCCAAGCCGAAGGCCTCCTATGACGCCGAACATGCGAAGGCCGTCGCGGCCGAGTCCTGGCTGATCGACGGCCTCGGGCGGCAGGACTCGATCGCGCCTCGCATCGAGCGCGCCACCGTGATCGTGCTGATCGACATGCCGATCTGGATGCATTTCTGGCTGGCGGCCGAGCGGCAGATCGCCTGGGTCGGAGGCGCAATCGAGCATGCTCCGGGTGCCAGCCTCACCATGCCGCCGACCGAAGCCCTGTTCCGCACCATGTGGGAGGTCGACCAGAATTGGATGCCGATGGTGCGCGACCTCTGCGACCGCGCCGAGCGCCAGCACAAGACGCTGCACCGGCTGCGCAGCGTGGCCGAGCTCTCCGCCTTCACTCAGCAGTTCCTGCCGGCCGGCGGGAAAGACGGCGCCGCCCATCATCCCGGACAAGCCCCACTGGCGCGCTGATCCGGGACGACCGGGACGTCAGGCTTTCAGGCCTGGCAGGCCGCGAAGCCCTTGCGGATCTCGGCCTCCGGCAGGTCGCGGCCGATGAAGACGAGCTTGGACTGACGTTTCTCGTCCGGCTTCCAGTCGCGCTGCGTGTCGCCGTCGAGCATCATATGCACGCCCTGGAAGACGAAGCGCTTCGGTTCGCCCTTGAGTGCGAGGATGCCCTTAGAGCGCAGGATCTTGCCGCCCTCGCGCTGCACGAGGTCGTTGAGCCACGGCATGAATTTCTGCGGATCGACATCGCCCTCATGGGTCAGCGCGACCGATTGCATGTCCTCGTCGTGGAAGTGCTTGAGGCCGCCGTGAGCATGGTCGTGATCATGATGGTGATGATCGTGGTCGTGGTGATCGTGCTCGTCCTCCTCCTCCAGGAAGGCCGGCTCGATCTCGAGGATCCGGTCGAGGTTGAAGGCGTTGCGTTCCAGCACCGCGTCAAGCGGCACGGCGCAGCGTTGCGTCCTGTGCAGTTTGGCGTAGGGGTTGATGGCGCGGATACGCGCCTCGACCGCCTTGAGTTCCGCCGGCGATACGAGGTCGGTCTTGTTCAGCACGATGACGTCGGCGAAGGCGATCTGGTTTTTCGCTTCGGGCGCATCCTTGAGCCGGGCGCTGAGCCATTTGGCGTCGGCCACCGTCACCACGGCGTCGAGCCGCGCCGCCTCCTGCACCTCCTGGTCGACGAAGAAGGTCTGCGCCACGGGGGCAGGGTCGGCGAGGCCGGTCGTCTCGACGATGATGGCGTCGAAGCGTCCTTTTCGCTTCATCAGCCCCTCGATGATGCGGATGAGGTCGCCGCGCACGGTGCAGCAGATGCAGCCGTTGTTCATCTCGAAGACTTCCTCGTCGGCGCCGACCACCAGGTCATTGTCGATGCCGATCTCGCCGAACTCGTTGACGATCACCGCATATTTCTTTCCGTGCTGCTCGCTGAGGATGCGGTTGAGCAGCGTCGTCTTGCCGGCGCCGAGGTAGCCGGTCAGCACCGTGACGGGAATCTTGTCCATGAAATCTGGTCTCCACGCGCGGCGGCCGGGCCGCCGCTTCCCTGCGGACGTTATATTGTAGCGCCCGGATGGCGGCAAAAGGGCTTTGCGGCCATCAGAGCGTCCCGACGATCTTGCGCAATTCCTCCCTGAACGGGCCGGCGAGGTCAGGCCGCTCCATGGCGAAGGCCACGTTGGCGGCAAGGAAGCCGAGCTTGGAGCCGGTGTCGTAGGTCTTGCCGTCGAAGCGCACCCCGTGGAACGGCTGGGTGCCGATCATCTTGATCATGGCGTCGGTGAGCTGGATCTCGCCGCCCGCGCCCTTCTCGCCGGCTTCGAGGATCTTGAAGATGCCAGGGTCGAGCAGGTAGCGGCCGGAGATGATCGAGGTCGAGGGCGCGGTGCCCTTCGGCGGCTTCTCCACCATGCCGGTGATCTCGAAACTGTGCCCCTTGTCCTCGCCGATCGACACGATGCCGTATTTGTCGGTCTCCTCCTCCGGCACTTCCTCGACCGCGATGACGCTGCCGCCATACTCGTCGTAGGCCTCGATGCATTGTTTCAGGCAGCGGCTTCCGCGCCTGCCCGCCATAGTCACCATGTCGGGCAGCAGCACCGCGAAGGGCTCGTCTCCCACGATGTCGCGCGCGCACCAGACAGCGTGGCCGAGCCCGAGCGGCGCCTGCTGGCGGGTAAAGCTCGTCGCACCCGCCGGCGGCAGGTCGGCCATCAGCGCCTCGTATTCCTTCATCTTGCCGCGGCGCTTGAGTGTCTCCTCGAGCTCGGACGCCATGTCGAAATGATCCTCGATCACCGCCTTGCCGCGCCCGGTGACGAAGATGAAATGCTCAATGCCGGCCTCGCGCGCCTCGTCGACCACGTGCTGCACGACCGGTCGGTCGACCACCGTCAGCATCTCCTTGGGCACGGATTTCGTCGCCGGCAGGAATCTGGTTCCCAAGCCCGCGACGGGAAATACCGCTTTCCTGACCTTCTTCATTACGCCGCCCCGACTTTGCCGACCGCCCTTCGCGGCAACCGGCCCAATTGCACCATGCTGCCGCTATAAATCGTGCCGAAATCATATTTTCAATGCTTTGGCCTATCGTTAGGCCGTGCCGCCATCTGGCGACGTGGGTTGAGGGGTTGCGAATGACGGTCCTGGTCACGGGCGGCGCCGGCTATATCGGCAGCCACATGGTCCTCGAGCTCGTCGATGCGGGTGAGCGCGTCGTGGTCCTCGACAACCTGTCAACCGGCTTCCGTTCGGCGATACCCGAAGGCGTCGCCCTCGTGGTCGGGGATTTCGGCGATGAGGCGCTGGTCGAGCGGCTGATCGGAGAGCATGCGATCGACGCCATCGTGCATTTCGCGGCCAAGATCGTGGTGCCCGATTCGGTGCGCGATCCGCTCGACTATTACCTCAACAATACCGCCAGGGCGCGCAGCCTGCTGGCCGTTGCCGTGCGCACCGGCGTGAAGCATTTCATCTTCTCCTCGACCGCCGCCGTCTACGGCGAGACCGATCTCGGCGCCGTCTCCGAGGACCGCCCCCTCGCGCCCGTCTCGCCCTACGGCCGCTCCAAGCTGATGGTCGAATGGATGCTGGCCGACACCGCGGCCGCGCACGACTTGCGCTATGTGGTGCTGCGCTATTTCAACGTCGCGGGCGCCGATCCGCAAGGCCGCACGGGCCAGTCGACGCGCGACGCGACGCATCTCATCAAGGTCGCCGTGCAGACCGCGCTCGGTCGTCGTCCCGGGCTCGACATCTTCGGCTCCGACTACCCGACGCCCGACGGCACCTGCCTGCGCGACTACATCCAGGTCACCGATCTCGTGCGCGCCCATGCGGACGCCTTGCGCTACCTTCGCGCCGGCGGCGACAACCTCACGTGCAACTGCGGCTATGCGAAAGGCTTCTCGGTGCGCGAGGTCGTCGATGTGGTCAAGCAGGTCTCGGGCGTCGACTTCGAGGTGAGGATGTGCGGCCGCCGGCCCGGCGATCCTGCCGCCATCATCGCCTCGAACGATCGCATCAAGGCCAAGCTCGGGTGGAAGCCGCGCCACGACGACTTGCGCGAGATCGTCGGCCAGGCCCTGGCCTGGGAGCGCCGCCTGCACAACCGGCCGCTCTGAGACGTCCCCGGCGCCCCTCGGCAAGAGCAAGTTGCGTTGTGCGGCGCCAGGCCCCATGTGTCGGCAAAGCTGGCGGCGCCGCGAACGACCACGCGGCATCGAGCAGCCTGACATGGGGAGCTTCGATGTCTATCGGAAGTGATTTGAGGACCGCGGAGGCCGTTCCGACATCGGCCGGCAGCAGCAGCACCAAGGATGTCACGACGGCGAGCTTCAGGCAGGACGTCGTCGCCGAATCCATGCGGCAGCCGGTCCTGGTCGATTTCTGGGCGCCGTGGTGCGGGCCGTGCAAGCAGCTGACGCCGATCCTGGAGCGCGCGGTCGCTGCGACCGGCGGCAAGGTCAAGCTCGTCAAGATGAACATCGACGAGCATCCGCAGATCGCCGGTCAGCTCGGGGTGCAGTCGATCCCGGCGGTCTATGCCTTCTCGCGTGGCCAGCCGGTCGACGGTTTCGTCGGTGGGCTGCCCGAATCGCAGATCAAGCAATTTCTGGAGCGCCTCGTCGGTCCGGTCGGTGATCCCGTGAAGGAGGCGCTCGACGAGGCCGCAGCGGCAGTCGCCGACGGCGACGGCGAGACGGCCGCGGCCATCTATGCCGAGATCCTCGAAGCCGACGACAACAATCCCGCGGCCATCGCCGGCCTCGCCAAGCTGCACCTCGACGCCGGTCGGCTCGATGACGCCGACGCGGTGCTGGCCGCGGCCAAAGGCAGCGCTGCGCAGGATGCGGCGGTGGCGGCGGCCCGGGCGGCCGTCAACCTCGCCGAGCAGAGCGCCGGCCTCGGCGACTTGGGCGACCTCGAACGCCGCATCGTCAAGGACCCCGACGATTTCCAGGCCCGGTTCGACCTCGCGCTGGCATTGAACGCCAAGAACAAGCGCGAGGATGCCGCAGACCAACTGCTTGACATTATCAGGAAGGACCGCAGTTGGAACGATGATGGCGCGCGCAAGCAGCTCCTTCAGTTCTTCGAGGCCTGGGGTTTCGCCGATCCTGCATCGGCCAACGGTCGACGGAAATTGTCGGGGCTGCTGTTCAGGTAGCACGACCCGAGGATCGACGATGAGCATCAACAAGCCCTACCGTGGGCCGGGAGACCTGCCCGACGTCATTCCGGTCTTTCCGCTTAATGGGGCCTTGTTGCTGCCGCGCGGGCAGTTGCCGCTCAACATCTTCGAGCCGCGCTATCTGGCCATGATCGACGATGCCATCCGCGCCGAACGCATCGTCGGCATGGTGCAGCTCTCGGCCGGGGCCTCCGAGGCGGCGGCCCGGCCCGCGCTCTACACCATGGGCTGCGCCGGCCGCATCACGTCGTTCGAGGAATCGGGTGACGGGCGCTATCTCGTCACCCTCACCGGCGTCGCGCGCTACCGCATCGCCGAGGAACTCAGCGCCATCACGCCATACCGCCAGTGCCGGGTCGACTTCTCGCCCTTCGTGCGTGACTTCGACGAGGAGGCCGAGCGCGACGAGGTCGACCGCGACGGCGTCATCCGAGCCCTACGACAGTTCGCCGAGACGCATCGCCTCTCGGTCGACTGGGAGGGGATCGATGCGGCGCCGAGCGACCTGCTCGTCAACGCGCTGGCCATGATGTCGCCGTTCGGAGCCAAGGAGAAGCAGGCGCTTCTCGAAGCGCCTGATCTCAAGACGCGCGCCGACGTGCTGATCGCCATTGCCGAAATGGACATGGCGCGCGAGGGTGCGCCCTCGACGCTGCAATAGAGGGAGAGCCGAACATATGGCGGAGGACAATATGACGGCGTCCCGGAACCCCGCAGGCCCCGACCCGGCAGCCGTGGACCCGCGCCTGCTCGAGATCCTGGTCTGCCCGGTGACCAAGGCGGGCCTCGTCTACGACCGCGAGCGGCAGGAACTCGTGTCGCACGCAGCTAAGCTGGCCTATCCGATCCGCGACGGGATTCCGATCATGCTGCCCGACGAAGCGCGGCCGCTGGCGGATTAGGCACGATGTCGGATCCGTCGGTCCGAAATCACGAATGAGCGCGTCCATCTGATCTGATTCCTGTTCCAGACCGGGGGCGTCATGTTCCTCAAGATGACCATGAACTCCCTCGTCTTTGCCGTCGTGTTGGGTTTGCTGCTGTTCCTGCCCGCCGGGACGCTGGGCTGGCCGCAGGCCTGGGTGTTCATGGCCTTGCTCATCGGCTGCAGCGAGGCCACCGGCGTGTGGCTGATGAGGACCGACCCGGACCTGCTCGCGGCGAGATCGAAGTCGCCGATCAGCGCCGATCAGAAACCCACCGACCGGGCCGTGATGGTCGCGATCATGGTCGTCTTCCTCGGGTGGATCGTCTTCATGGCCCTCGATGCGCGTCGGTTCGGCTGGTCGCAGACGCCCCTTTGGGCGCAGGTGTTGGGCGCGGCGCTGATCCTCGGCGCGTTCTGGGGCTGGATCGGGGTGCTGCGCGTCAACACGTTTGCGGCAACGACGATCAGGCTTCAGCGGGATCGGGGCCAGTCCGTGATCGCTACCGGGCCGTACGCCGTCGTGCGTCATCCGATGTATGCCTACGTGCTGCCGTTGATGGTCGGCACGTCGCTGCTGCTGGGCTCGCTCTGGGGTCTCGCATGGCTGGCCCTGGCCATGCCGCTGCTGGCGGCTCGCGCGCTCGGCGAGGAGGCCATGCTGAGGGACGGGCTGCCCGGCTATCGCGACTACGCCGTCAAGGTGCGTTTCCGCCTGGTCCCGGGCCTGTGGTGACCGGCACCGCGGGATGGCGAGGCGCGTGCGTTTTTGTTGCCTTGACGCCGCTCTTCGGAGAATAGGATCGGCTTCCGACTGCTCGACGATGGGCCACGTGTTCCGGCGCGGCTCGACCTTGCGCGCCCGCCCTCAGGCTTTGGTTTTGGGAGTTCACCATGAAGAGGTACCGGATCGCCAGGATCCCGGGCGACGGCATTGGCGTCGATGTGGTCGATGCGGCGTGGATCGTTCTCGAGAAAGCCGCCGACCGCTTTGGCTTCGCGCTCGACTACAAGACCTATCCGTGGTCATGCGATTACTACCTTGAACGCGGGAGCATGATGCCGGACGATGGCATCGAGCAACTGCGGCCCTTCGATGCGATCCTGCTGGGCGCAGTCGGATGGCCCGCGCGGGTGCCGGACGCCGTGTCGCTGCACGGACTGCTGCTCCCCATCCGCAAGGCCTTCGACCTCTACGCGAACGTGCGGCCGCATCGCCTGCTCGCGGGGGTGAGGGGACCGCTGCGGGCCGAGCAGTTCGACATCCTCTGCATCCGCGAGAACACGGAGGGCGAGTACACTGGCGCCGGCGGCCGGGTGCATCACGGCACGCCGGATGAAGTCGCGGTGGAAACGTCGGTGTTCACGCGGCGCGGCGTCGAGCGGATTCTGCGCTTCGGGTTCGAGCAGGCCCGGCGCCGACGCAAGATGCTGGCGTCGGTGACCAAATCCAACGCGCAGAAACACACGATGGTGTTCTGGGACGAAGTGACCGAAGCCGTTTCAGCCGATTATCCGGACGTCAGGGTAACGCGCTATCACATCGATGCCATGGCGGCCCGCTTCGTGATGCAGCCCGAATCGCTCGACGTCGTCGTCGCCTCCAACCTGTTTGGGGACATTCTCACGGACCTCGGCGCCGCCATCCAGGGCGGTCTCGGTTTCGCAGCGTCCGCCAACCTCACCACGGCGGGTGGCGCTCCCTCCATGTTCGAGCCCGTCCATGGCTCGGCCCCGGACATCGCCGGCCAAGGCAAGGCGAATCCGCTGGCGACGATCTGGTCAGGCGCCTTGATGCTCGAGCACCTTGGGCAACCCGACTGCGCACAGGCCATTGTGAGCGCGATGGAGCGAGTGACGTCGGCGAACAACGTCGCCACGCCGGACCAGGGCGGGTCCTCCACCACCAACGAGGTCGCCGCGGCCGTGGCGGCGGAGCTTGGCTGAGCGCACGTCGTGAGGACCAGATCATGCTCGATACGATATCGAGGCTGCCTCCGCATCCTCGATGCTGGTCCGCCTCGTACCGGCTGACCGTCAGGTGATCTCGACGACGATGACATCACCGTCGAGGCCTTCATCACCTTCCTTGAAGTGAACGGCCGTGACGGTGCCGGCGACCGGCGCGTCGTGGTTCACCTCCATCTTCATGACTTCCATGATGAAGAGCGTGTCACCCTCGGCTACGACATCACCCTCCTTGACCAGGATCTTCCACAGGTTGCCGGCGGTCAGCGTCGTTACTTCGGTGGTCATGGCGCAGTCACGATCGATGTTTCGGAACAGATGGATTTCAGCCGGCGGGCCAGCGCCTGAGCCATGTCTACCGTCAGCAGCCTGAAATTGTAGATCTCGCCGGGCTTCGATTGCCCGAGTTTCCAGAAGGCCGCGGAGGGAACCGTATAGGGATTGATGAACCCGCCCATGCTCGGACCGTCGTTGACCAGTATGATCGGGGTCTGCCCGGCGAGGTTGATAGCGCCGAGCGGATAGCCGTGGTCGATGACGTTTGAGGGGAGCGAGCCGTTTTCCGGCGCCTTATTGGTCGCCTTCTCCGCGAAAGTCCATTCGGGACCGTCGAGGCGGAACCCGGCACGGTCGGATTTCGCACTGAGCTTCCAGTCGGACGAAAGAAAGCGCTCGTGACCGGCGGCATCGATCCAGTCGTCGTTCGGCCCGGCGCAGACCTCGATCTCCCATCGCTTGTCCGTCCGAATGGGAGGGCGCTTGTCCTGCGGCACATGACGGCCGGCGACCCCTTTTCCCTCTCCGACAGGAACGGTCTGGCCGGCTTTCAGCGCATGCCCGTCGAGACCCCCGACGCCGGCCTTGTGAAACGTCGAGCGCGACCCCATCCACATGTCGTTGGCGATTCCTCCGGCCACCGCGACATAGCTTCGGACACCGAGCTTGGGGGAACTTAGGTCCAGCGTGCCTCCGGCCGGCACGGGGACCGATGTCCAGAGCGGGATCGGCCTGCCGTCGAGCTTCGGCTGCATGTCGGCGCCGGTGACGGCGATCACCGTATCCGCGCTGAAGCGCAGGGTCGGCCCGAGATACTGGCATTCCAGGCCCGCCGCGCCGGGTTCGTTGCCGACGAGCAGATTGGCGAGACGGAACGACCATGAATCCATCGGGCCTGACGGCGGGAAGCCGAGGTTCCAGTAGCCGTAACGACCGGGATAGTCCTGGATCGAGGTCTCGAGGCCGGGCTTGAGGACTTCGATCATGCCGCACCCTTCCGGCCCGAACGCGCCGCCAGAGCGTCGCTCCAATGCTTGTAGTTCTTCACCGCGAACTTCTGGTAGTCGACCATCGTGAACTCGAAGGTCGCCTCGGCGACCCGCGCTTCGATCTCGGTGAATTCCTCCAGCGTGCAAGGGACGTATTTGATGCGGTCGCCTGCGCGGAACAGGCAGATCGAACTGGAAAACTCCGCAAAGCGCTGCTTCGGGTCCCAGATCGGCACTGGGGTGCGTGCGAAGATCTGGTAGCCGCCGGGCGACGCGGTCGGGTAGATCGAGTTGGCGGCGCCGCCGAGGCCGAGCGCGCCGGCCGGCGTGTGGGTGCGAGGCGGGTTGTATTTCGGGGCGGTCAGGCGGGCGCGCGGATCGAGCGGCATCAGGAAGGGAAGGCCCGGCCAGAAACCGAGCGCCGCGACCCAGTATTCCGACGAGGAATGCACCCGGACGAAATGATCGACGCCGTCGAGCCCGTTGAGATCGGCGACCAGTTGCGGATCCCAGACCTTGGGCGTGATCTTCCTGCAGTAATCGTCGACGCAGGCCCTGGTCCAGGGATCGAGATAAAGCGCCGGCAGGTAGAACAGGCGGCTGTCCAGAACGAGATTGTCCGACGGGCCGAGCGAGGCGGACAGGCGGAGAAGCTCCGTCGAGAGATCGCCGAAGCCGATGTCATCGGGCTCGTAATGCACCAGAAGGGTCGCGAAGCAGGGCGCGGTTTCGACCACGCCCTTCAGTTTCGTCTCCGCGATCGTCGTCGCCAGACCCTGAGCCATGAAGTTGAGCTCGAGCGTCATTTCGTTGCCGAACTCGATCAGGAGATAGCGGTCGCCCGCCGGCCGGATGATCGGTGTCTCGTAGATCATATCGGCGCCCCGCCAACTGCGCGCATGGGATCGCTCATGTCCGGGCGAGCCAGGCGGCGGTGTCTTCGAGGGCACGGCCGAAGCGCTCGACCATGTCGACGGTTTCGGCGGCCGTGATGATCATCGGCGGGCAGAAAGCGATCTGGTCGCCGATCGCCCGCACGATCAGGCCATGCTCATGGGCCTTCCCGTAAAGGTAGGCGCCGGCCCGGCCGACCGGATCGAAACGCCGCTTGCTCGTCTTGTCGGCGACCAGTTCGACGGCCGCGATAAGGCCGACCCCACGCACTTCGCCGACGAGCGGATGAGCGGCAAACCGGCCGAGCTCGCGCTGCATGATCGCGCCGGAGGCGGCCGCATTGGCGACAAGCCCCCGTTCCTCGATGATATCGAGATTCTCGTTGGCGACCGCACAGGAGACCGGATGTCCCGTTGCCGTGAAGCCGTGCCCGAAACTGCCGATCCTTCCCGAATTGTCCGCGATGCCTTGGTAAAGCCGGTCCGAAATCAGCACCGCCGCAAGCGGCGCATAGGAGGAGGTGAGCTGCTTCGACAGCACGAGCACGTCCGGCGCGATTCCGTAATGATCGCAGGCGAACATCGTGCCCAGCCGGCCGAAGCCGTTGATGACCTCGTCGGCGACGACGAGGACATCGTGGCGGCGGCAAACCTCCTGGATCTTCTGCCAGTAGGTGGCGGGAGGAGGGATGACGCCGCCGGCTCCCATGAGCGGCTCGCCGATGAAGGCCGCGATCGTCTCGGGTCCGGCCTCGAGAATGGTCCGCTCCAGCTCGGCCGCCAGCCGCGATGCGAAAGCCTCCTCGGATTCGCCGGGCTCGGCATTGCGCCAGTAATGCGGACAGGTGACGTGCTTGACCGGAATGGCCGGAAGGTCGAATTCGCGATGGTTGACCGGAAGGCCTGTCAGCGAGCCCGCGGCGACCGTGATGCCGTGATAGGCGTTCTGGCGCGAGATGAAGGTCTTCTTCTCCGGCTTGCCCCGGCCGTTGTTGTAATACCAGACCATCTTGACGATTGTGTCGTTGGCTTCCGAACCTGAATTGGTGAAGAATGCCTTCGCCAGCCCGCGGGGAGCCATTTTGACCAGGCGTTCGGCGAGCACGATCTCCGGTTCGTTCGATTTGTGCGTGAACGAATGATAATAGGGTAGCTTCCGCATCTGCCGGTAGGCGGCATCGGCCAGACGCTTCTCGCCGAAGCCTACCGCGACGCTCCACAGACCCGCCAGTCCCTCGACGTAACGGTTGCCCTGGTCGTCGAAGACGTGGATGCCTTCGCCGCGGTCGATGACGATCGGCCCGATTTCCTCGTGCCGGCGGGCATTCGTGCTGGGATGGAGAACATATTCCACATCGCGGGCATATATCGAGTTCGGAAGGCGCTGCATGGGATCATCCGGGGTCATCGGCAAGTCAGGCATTGGCCGTGACGAGCACGTATTTGAGCGTGAGATATTCATCTATGCCATATTTGGACCCCTCGCGGCCGAGGCCCGATTCCTTGATGCCGCCGAACGGCGCCATTTCGTTCGATATCACGCCGGCGTTGACGCCGACCATACCAGTCTCGAGGGCTTCGGTGACCCGCCACATCCGATCAAGGTCGCGGGTGAAGATGTAGGCCGCGAGGCCGTGTTCGGTCGCATTGGCGAGGGCGATGGCCTCCTCTTCCGTCTCGAACCGGAAAATGGCCGCGACCGGGCCGAAGGTCTCCTCCCGTGAAAGCATCATGTCCGATGAGGCATCGAGCAGGATGGTCGGCTCGAAGAACGTGAGCCCGAGCGCATGCCGCTTGCCTCCCGCGACAAGCCTTGCCCCTTTCGAAAGGGCGTCCGCGAGGTGGCGCTCGACCTTCTCCACCGCGGCCATGTTGATCAGCGGTCCCTGCGACGCGCCGTCCTCGAATCCATCGCAAACGTTCAGCGCCGAAACGGCGTGGGCCAATCTGTCCACGAAAGCGTCATGGATGCCAGCCTGCACGTAGATGCGGTTGGCGCACACGCACGTCTGTCCCGAATTGCGGAATTTCGACATCATCGCGCCCTTCACCGCGGTGTCGAGATCGGCATCGTCGAAGATCAGCAACGGCGCGTTGCCGCCAAGTTCCATCGAAACCTTCTTCACCGTCGATGCGGACTGCTCCATGAGGAGCTTTCCGACCCTGGTCGAGCCGGTGAAGCTGATCTTGCGCACCAGCGGATTGGAGGTCATCTCGCCACCGATGCCGGCTGCCTCTCCGGTGACCACGCTGAAGATGCCGTCGGGGATCCCGGCCCGGCTGGCGAGATCGGCCAGCGCAAGAGCGGAGAACGGGGTGATCTCGGAGGGCTTCACCACCACCGGGCAACCCGCTGCGAGCGCGGGAGCGCATTTGCGCGTAATCATCGCGATCGGAAAGTTCCAAGGCGTGATGGCCGCCGCGACCCCGACCGGCTGCTTCAGGACGACGATGCGGGCGTTCGGTTTAGGCGCCGGTATCACGTCGCCATAGATGCGCTTGGCTTCCTCGGCGTACCATTCCACGAAGGATGCGCCATAGCGAACCTCGCCCTTGGCCTCGGACAGGGGCTTCCCTTGCTCGCTCGTCAGAATAGCGGCGAGATCGTCGGCGTGGACGATGATCAGTTCATACCAGCGGCGCAGCATGGCGCTGCGGGCGCCCGCCGTCAGCGCGCAGAAGCCGGCGCGACGCGCCTCGGCATGTTCGATGGCGCGGCGAGTCTCGTGGGCGCCCATCGCCGGAACCGTCCCGAGAGGGCGGCCGGTCGCGGGGTTGACCACGTCCAACGTCCCGCCGTCGTCGGCATCGAGCCAGCGGCCCGCCACGAACGCCTGCTGCCGAAACAACGATCCGTCGGCCAGGCGGATCGCGGATGCGTGTGCCTTCACACCGTTCCCTTCGCTCATGTGATCCTCTCCGCTTGCGGTCGCCGGGGTCAGCGCGAGGCCGTCGAGCCGGTGCGGAAATGATCGAGGACGACCGCGCCCACGAGGACGATACCCAGCACGATCATCTGATAGTTCGACCCGATCCGCATCAGATCCATTCCGTTCGCCAGGACCGTGATGAAGACGACGCCGAGAATCGTCCCCCCGACCGAGCCCTGGCCGCCACGCAGCGAACAGCCGCCGATCACCGCCGCGGTGATCGATCGCAGCGGGAACTCTCCGCCTAGCAGCGGCTCGCCGGAAGAGACGCGTGCCGTCAGCAGAAAGCCCGCGAGGGCCGTCACCATGCCGCACACCAGATAAGTGACGAGCAAGGTACGTCCCACAGATATGCCCGACACGATGGCCGCCTTGGGGTTGGACCCGACGGTGAAGAGATAGCGGCCATAGCGCGTCCAGTTCACCGTGATGAACAAGGCGACGACCGCCGGAACCATGAGCAGCACAGAGATCGGAGCGCCGAGCCAACGGCCCGAGCCTATTCCGTAGACGAACGGGGCCGGCAGGCCGCTGACCTGCACGCCGTTGCTGACCACCAAGGTGATGCCCTGGAAGATCGATGCAGAGGCAAGCGTCACGATGAACGGATTGACCTTCAGAAGGCTCACCCCGAGGCCGTTGACCAACCCGGCGAAGATCCCCACGGCGAGCATCGCGCCGAAGCCGGCCGCGACCGCCAGCATCGGCGCGTCGGGATAGACGATCGAGACCGCCACCATGGTGCGGGCGCTGATGATGCTGGTCAGCGCTACATTGGCGCCGACCGAAAGGTCGAACCCGCCGGAGAGGAGGACGAGCATCTGCCCGAGCGCGATCAGCAGCAGGAAGACCCCCTGCTGCATGATGTTCATCACGTTTCCCTGACTGAGGAACCGTGCGTTGCCGTGCTGGAAGACGATGACGCAAAGGACGAGGAGAATGGGCAGCGCGCCGCCTCTGGTGGCCAACGACCAGATCCGCGTCCCGACGCCGGCCGGCGAGCGCGCGCGGCTGTCGGCAGGGGAGAGTTGCGTGTCGACGATCATTGTACGGAGATCCGAGAATTCAGAGTCTCGCCGAACGAATGGGCGACGATGACATCTTCGCGGATGTCGTCGCCGATGACCTGCGCGCTGATTTTGCCATCATGCATGACATAAACGCGATGCGACAGGTGAATGAGTTCCTGCAGGTCGGAACTGATCAGGACGACGGCCGCGCCATCCGCACAGAGCTGCTTCAGCTGGTTGTAGAAATCGAGGCGGGCCCCAACGTCGACTCCCGCCGTCGGCTCGTCGAATATGTAGGCGCGACGCGTCCGGCTCAGCGCTCGTCCGAGCACGACCTTCTGCTGATTGCCGCCGGAGAGGTCCTGGACGGCCTTCGACGGGGCGCGAGGCCGGACATCGAGCCGATCCATGAGATCGGCCACCAATCTCCTGACGGCCCCATGCCGGACGAAGCCCTGTCGCGAATATGCTGGACTGGCAAGGACTTCCGAGGAGATATTTTCGCCGATCGAGAGATTGAGGGCCAAGGCCTCGCCGCGCCGATCCTGCGGCAGATAGATCATCCCCTCGGACAGCATATTCGAGGGCGTCACCGAGGTGATCATGCGTCCGTCACAGCGGATTTCGCCCGATTGGGCCTGCTCGAGGCCGAAGATGGTGCGCGCCAGCTCGGCCTTGCCGCAACCGACCAGGCCACCGATGCCGACGATCTCGCCCGAACGGGCGTCGATCGTCACGCTCTTGACCTTGCCGCTGCGGCCGACGAGGTCTTTGACCGAAAGGACGACCTCGCCCGCAACGTGGGGAATATCCGGATAGAGCGTGGTCAGCTCGCGGCCGACCATGTCATGCACGATTCGGTCATTGCCGACCTCGCTCAGGAGGTAGGACCCGGTCAGCTGGCCGTCGCGCAAGATGGTCACCCGATCGCCGAGCCGGCGCACTTCGGCCATGCGGTGGGTGATGTAGAGGATGGCCCAACCCTGAGTCCGCAGTTGCGCGACGATCGTGAACAGGCGCTCGGTCTCCTGATGACTGAGGGTTGCGGTCGGTTCGTCCAAGATCAGCACCCCCGGGCGGCCGCCGATGGCCCGCACGATCTCCAGCACCTGCTGCTCGGCCCGGGTCAGCGTCGAAGCCTTCGCGTCGACATCCAAGGGCACGCCGAGCCGTTCGATGGCGGCACGGGCCGCCCGGCGCATTTCGGCGCGGGACAGAAGCCCCAGCCGGGTCACCTCGCGCCCAAGGAAATAGTTTTCGGCGACGGTGAGTGCCGGCGCGATGGCGAAATCCTGCAGGACGGCATTGATCCCGGCGTCGCGAGCCTTGTGCGGACCGTAATCTTCGACCTGTCGGCCGCGTATCTCGATATGGCCCTTGTCCGGTCTGTTGGTGCCGATCAGCAGGCTGACGAGCGTCGATTTGCCGGCGCCGTTCTCGCCCACCAGCATGTGGACCTCGCCTTGGCGGAGGGCGAGGTCCACGTCTTTCAATGCGGTAAAGGCGCCGTAGAGCTTCGACGCTCCACACAGGGATGCGACGATTTTCTCCGTCCCGACGCCGTCGACCGCATCGTTCATTTCGGCTCGACCGTGAAGACGACCTTGAAATCCTTGGGCGCGAACATGTCGGTATAGTTCACGCTGTCGAGATTGGCCGCGGTGATCATGACCGGCTTCGGGCCGGCGCGCTTCGCGGGGAGCTCCTGCTTCTCGAGGAGGCGCAGAGCCATGTCGACCGCGAGCCGGCCTTGCAGCACCGTGAAATCGGTCGGCGACGCGGCCGCCGCGCCGTTCTTGATGTCGTCGTAGACGGGAGGGATGATGTCGAACGCGGCGACCTTCACGCTGTCCTGCAGGTTCGCATTGCGGACCGCGACCGCCGCCGCCTGTGCCGCGATATCGACGCCCACGAGATAGTTCATGTCCGGATAGGTCTGCAGGGCGTTCTGGATCAGGTCGAGCTGGACGTTCAGGCCGGTGTCGCCGCGCCGCGTCACCGCCAGCTTGACCTTGCTGCCCTTGATGGCGTCATCCAGGCCCCGGACGGCGTCATCGGACCATCCGGCCCCTTGCGGTCCCGGGAAGAAGCCGACCGTCATATCCTTTCCGGCGGCCTGATCGACCAGGTATTTTCCGGTGGTCTGGGCGAGATCGTAGAACGAGACGAGCGCGTGACCCGAGACGCTCGGGGCATTCACGCCGTTGACGAAGTCGATCACGGGTATCCCTGCGTCCGTCGCCTTCTTGACCAGCGCTCCGACGCCGTCGGCGCTGATGGCGCCGAGGATGATCGCGTCGAAACGCTGCGCGATGCAATTGTCCATCTGGTTCAACTGCGTCGACAGGTTCGTATAGCCTCCCGCCTCGTAGAGCTGCATCGCCACGTTGGCGCGCTGCGCTTCCTGGGCGACGCCGTAGTCGGCCGACACCCAGTAGCTATCCTTGAGGTGCGGGAACAGGACGCAAAGCTTCCACGGCTTGGTGATCTCCTTCGGCGAGATCATCTTCCAGGTGAAATTCTCCTTCTTGCCGTCCTTGACGAGCTCGACGGGGAAGCTGTCCTCGGCGGCGGATGCGGTGAGCGTCATCATGCACAATGCCGCCGTCGCCAGCAGCGATCGCTTTATCCAGGGTGCGTTCGTCAGGGTCATTTTCCTCTCCTCTTTCGCCGCCTGGCGGGGTTCGACGGCGTCGTTTGGTCCGTCACTCGATGTCCGGACCATTGTTTTCAGAGCCGGTCGATCAGCCGCTTGAGGCTCTCGGCGAGGGCGACCGCGTTGGGCGTGTCGGAATGCACGCAGACAGTCTCGAAGCTGATCGGAAGCGTCCGCCCGCCAACGGATACGACCTCCGCCTTTTCGATCGCGTGGGCCAGGCGATGCCCTGCCGAGGCGAGATCGACTGGAGGATGTTCTCGCGTGATGATCAGATTGCCGGCGTCGTCATAGTCGAGGTCGGCGAAGAACTCTCCCACGAAGGCAACGCCCGCCTTCTTCGCCGCCGTCTCGTGGGCGGTGCCTCTCAGGCCGTAGAGCGGGACGTCGAACGTCCTGACGGCCGTGCACATCGCCGTGGCGATCGTCTCGTCCCGCGCCGCCATTCCATAGATGATGCCATGCGGCTTCACGTGATTGAGCCGAAGCCCTTCGGCTTTGAGGAAGCCTGACAAGGCGCCGATCTGGTAGATGAAGTTATCGCGCAACTCGTCCGGCGAGAGTTTCATCTCCCGTCGGCCGAACCCCTCGCGATCGGGCAGCGAGGGATGGGCGCCGATCTTCACGCCATGGGTTTTCGCGAGGCGCACCGTTCGCGACATCGTCACGGGATCGGAGGCGTGAAATCCGCAGGCGACGTTGGCGGCGTGAATATGCGGCATGAGGCCCTGATCGTCGCCCATCCGATAAAGGCCATAGCCTTCGCCCATATCGCAATTCAGCTCTTTCGACGCCATCAGCTCGATCCTCGCTCAGCAAGACCGACAAACCGCATGCGATCGCCGTTATCCGTTATAACAGATTGCGCAATGAATCCGGCTCCGTCAATATGGACATGAACTCGAGGGACCGGATGTCGGACCAGACGATCGACGAAGCGCTCGCCCCACTTGCCAAATTCAGCAGCCCGGCCTTCGACAAGGCGGAATTCAGCCCGCTTTCGCGGACGACGCTGCACGAGCAGATCTACGATCAGATCAAGGATCGGCTGATCACCGGCCAGTTCGCGCCCGGGCAGAAGATGATGCTGCGCGGTCTGGCACAGGCGCTGGGGACCAGCATCATGCCGGTTCGCGACGCCCTGCAGCGACTGGAAAGCATCGGCGTGCTCGTGATGCTGCCGAACCGCACCATGATGGTCCCCGAGATCAACCCCGAGCTGGTCACCGAGATCATGGACATCCGGGTCGCCATGGAGGGGCTGGCGGCCGAACGCGCCGCCCAGCGCGCCACGCGCGCCGACGTCGGCCTCATCGAGCAGCATCTCTCCGCGCTCCGCGCTTCTGCGGAGGCCGGCGATTCGTCGGGCTTCCTCCAGGCGAACTGGGCGTTCCATCGGAGTATCGCGCAGGCAGCCAGGAACCAGCTGCTGCTGTCGATGATCGATCCTCTCTGGCTGCGCATCGGTCCGCTGGTCCGGCTTTCGAAGCCCGACCGGGCGCGGATGATCAAGGCGGTGCCGTTCCACCAGGCCATATTCGACGCCATCCTGCACGGCAACGGCCCGCTCGCGCGCAGCGCCCTCGTGGCCGACGTCACGGGTTGCTACGACATGTACATGCCGGACGCTCAGGCCGGCGCCCGATCCCAGGTCCAACCGGCAGGCGACGATGAAGAAAGTGCTGGTTGCAAACCGCGGTGAAATCGCCTGTCGGGTCATCCGATCGTGCAAGGATCGCGGCATCGCAACGGTCGCGATCTATTCGGATGCCGATGCAGGCGCGCTTCACGTCCGCGCTGCCGACGAAGCCATTCGCGTCGGCCTCGCCAAGCCGTCCGAGAGTTATCTCAACGTCCCGGCGATCCTCGAGGCTGCACGAACGACCGGGGCGCACGCCATCCATCCGTGCTACGGCTTCCTGGCCGAGAACGCCGATTTCGCCCGCGCGGTCGAAACGCATCGCCTCCTCTGGATCGGCCCTCGCCCCGACCAGATCGAAGCCATGGGCGACAAGGAGCGATCGCGCAGGATCGCGGTCGCCGCGGGCGTTCCGGTGCTGCCCGGCAGCGAGCGCTTCAGGCCTGGCGAGGCCACTGGCCTTGCGGCCGCCGCCGCGACCACCGGATTTCCGCTGCTCGTCAAAGCGTGCGGCGGGGGCGGCGGCATTGGCATGCGGGTCGTGCGAAGGCCGGAAGACCTCGAGGCAACGGTCGCGACCACGCAGGGCCTGGCCGAGCGATCGTTCGGCGACGCCTCGGTCTTCCTTGAACGCTATGTCGATCATGCTCGGCATATCGAAATCCAGGTGTTTGGAGACGGCGAGGGGCGGGCGATTCATCTTTTCGAACGCGATTGCTCCGTCCAGCGGCGTTTTCAGAAAATCGTCGAGGAAAGTCCGGCACCCGGTCTCAAGCCCGAAATCTTCAGCGCAATGGCTGCTGCGGCCGTGTCGCTCGCCGCCGCCGTCGATTATCGCAGCGCCGGCACGGTCGAGTTCGTCGTCGATGCCCTGACACAGGAGTTTTTCTTCCTGGAGATGAACACGCGCATCCAGGTCGAACATCCGGTCACGGAAGCGATCACCGGTCTCGACCTGATCGGACTGCAGCTCGACCTCGCCTTCTCGCCGGACACATTCAGGCTGCCCACATCCGTAGAACGCAAGGGGCACGCGATCGAGGTGCGCCTCTGCGCCGAAAATCCCGCCAAGATGTTTCTTCCCTCGCCGGGGCGATTGGCCGAGCTTGTGTTTCCGCCCGAGCACGACGGCTTGCGGATCGATACGGGCGTGTCGGCAGGCGATACGATCACCCCCTACTATGATTCGATGATCGCCAAGATCATTGCCCACGCTGCGACCCGGGACGAAGCACTTGCGCGATTGGCGAAGGCGCTGCGTCACATCGAGCTCGGGGATTTCGTGTCCAACCGGGACTTTCTGCTGCGGGTGCTGGAGCATCCGCAGTTCCGATCGGGCAGGGTGCAGACGAATTTCGTCGACCAGCATAAGGACGCCCTGCTTGCGCCGCCGGCGAGCCGATCGTCTGAAGCCGAGACGAGGCCGACCTCACGCGGCCCCTGACCGGCGGGGTGGCGTGCGCCGTCACCGCTGCCTCGGCCCGGATTGGCCCCGGCTCTAGTTGTTGCTTTTCGAGGCGATGACGGAGCGCTCCGGATTGTTGAGGCGGCGGTCGAGATAGGTGCCGACCTCCCCGACCAGCGTCTCGACGCAATTCTCGAAGAAATGGTTGGCATTGGGCACGACCGCGTGCTCGATCAGGATGCCCTTCTGGGTCTTGAGCTTCTCGATCAGCGTCTGTACCTCCTTGAGCGGCGCCACGCGGTCCTTGTCGCCATGCACGAAGAGGCCGGAGGAGGGGCAAGGCGCCAGGAACGAGAAGTCGTAGAGCGTTGCGGGCGGCGCGATCGACACGAACCCTTCGATTTCCGGGCGGCGCATCAGGAGCTGCATGCCGATCCAGGCGCCGAACGAGAAGCCCGCGATCCAGCAGGCGCGCGCCTCCGGGCTCACCGCCTGGGCCCAGTCGAGGGCCGCCGCGGCGTCCGAGAGTTCGCCCGCGCCGTGATCGAAGTTGCCCTGGCTGCGGCCGACGCCACGGAAGTTGAAGCGCAGCACCGAGAAACCGCGCTCGGCAAACGCGTAATAGAGGCTGTAGACGATCTGGTTGTTCATGGTGCCGCCGAACTGCGGATGCGGATGCAGCACGATGGCGATCGGGGCGCCGCGCTTCTTGGCGGCATGGAACCGGCCTTCGAGGCGGCCAGCCGGTCCGTTGAAGATGACTTCGGGCATTTGAACTCCGGTCTCGCACCCCGCCCGACGAACGGACGGCCGTCTTCGAGATAATCCGCGCACGCATGGCCGGCCTGTCGCGCTCGCAACCCCGCGCCGAGGCGCGCATGCGGAGGGTCGCTTGACTCGGACGGTGACTGCCCGTAACCCTGTTAGAATAATTCTAACAGGGCGAAGGGTCATCGCGTATCGAGCGCGGAAGCTCGAATTGGAAGACCGCCCCTTAGCACGGCTGACCCTCAGCGTTGCAAGCCTTTTGAGTGAGCCGATGGCGCGCCCACGGATCTATCTCGACTATAACGCGACGGCTCCCGTCAGGCCCGAGGCTCTGAACGCCTTCACCGAGCTGGCCGGGCGGCCCGGCAATCCGTCCTCCGTCCATGCCGAAGGACGTGCCGCGCACGCTGCGCTGCAGGCGGCGCGACGCGAGGTCGGCGATCTGGTCGGGGCGGCCGGGGCGGAAAGCGTGACCTTCACATCGGGGGCGACGGAAGCCGCCAACTTTGCCCTGGCGCCAATGACTCGGTCGGATGGCGTTGGCATCGAGCGCCTGCTGCTCGGTGTCACCGAACATGCCGCGGTATTGCAGGGCCACAGATTTGCGGCAACGGCGGTCGAGACCGTGCCGGTGACGCCGGACGGGACCATCGATCTCGGTCGCCTCGACGTCATGCTCCGCTCCGGCGCTCCGACGGCGCTGGCCTTGCAGGCCGCCAATAACGAGACCGGCGTCATCCAGCCCGTCGCCGAGGCGGCGGCTCTGGTCCATGCGGCGGGTGGCGTCGTGGTCTGCGATGCGGTCCAGGCGGTGGGGCGGATCGATTGCCGATCGCTCGGCGCCGACGTCGTGCTGCTCTCCGGCCACAAGCTCGGCGGCCTGCCGGGCGCCGGGGCAGTCGTGGTGCTGCGCGATGACCTCGCCTTGTCTCCGCTGGTGCGGGGAGGCGCGCAGGAGCGCGGCCTGCGGGCCGGGACCGAGAACGTGCCGGCCCTCGCGGCCTTCGGTGCCGCCGCAAGAGTTGCGGCCGGGACAGACGATGCGCTCCGCCTCGCCGCCTTGCGCGACAGGTTCGAGGCGGCGTTGAGATCGCTCGCCGCCGACGTATGCATCTTCGGCGAAGCCGTGGCGCGTCTGCCCAACACGAGCGCCTTTGCGGTGCCAGGTGTCGAGGCCGAGCGGCTGATGATGCTGCTCGATCTCGATGGGATCGCGGTCTCCTCCGGCGCGGCCTGCTCGTCGGGCAAGGTGGGTCGTTCGCATGTGCTTGAAGCCATGGGAGTCGAACCCGATCTAAGGCGTGGAGCGATTCGCGTCAGCTTCGGCTGGCGATCGGCCGAGGCCGACGTAGATGCTGCCGTTGCAGTGCTCGGGCCGGCCCTTGCGCGGCTCGCCAGGCGGCCGTTGCGGTCGGCGGCGTGAGATCAAGGCAGCGGGCTCGGTCACGAGCCCAGTGTGAGGATGTTCGGAGCGCGCACGGCGCGTACCGGGTCGGAGTTGGGACATGGCGGCTGTTCAGGAGACCGTCGATCGCGTCAAGGCGATCGACGTCGGCGAATACAAGTACGGCTTCGTCACCGAGATCGAATCCGAGACGGCCGCCAAGGGCCTCTCGGAGGAGACCGTCCGTTACATCTCCGGCCGCAAGAGCGAGCCCGACTGGTTGACCGAGTGGCGGCTTGACGCGCTGCACCGCTGGCAGACCATGCGCGAGCCCGAATGGGCGCGGGTCGACTATCCGCCGATCGACTTCCAAGACTTGCATTATTATTCGGCGCCTAAGACCACGCCTGGCCCGACGTCGCTGGCCGATGTCGATCCCGAACTGCTGCGCACCTACGAGAAGCTCGGCATCCCTTTGCGCGAGCAGGAGCTTCTGGCCGGAGTCGAGCCCTCGTCGCGCGTCGCGGTCGATGCGGTCTTCGACAGCGTCTCCGTCGCCACCACCTTCAAGGCCGAGCTCGCCAAGTCGGGTGTGATCTTCTGCCCCATCTCCGAGGCGGTGCAGACGCATCCGGACCTCGTGCGCAAATATCTCGGCTCGGTCGTGCCGATTACCGACAATTTCTACGCGACGCTGAACTCGGCCGTCTTTTCGGACGGGTCTTTCGTCTACATCCCGCCGGGCGTGCGCTGCCCGATGGAGCTCTCCACCTATTTCCGCATCAACGAGAGGAACACCGGCCAGTTCGAGCGCACGCTGATCATCGCCGACAAAGGCGCCTATGTGAGCTATCTCGAAGGCTGCACGGCGCCGATGCGCGACGAGAACCAGCTGCATGCCGCCGTGGTCGAGCTCATCGCGCTGGACGACGCCGAGATCAAATATTCGACGGTGCAGAACTGGTACCCCGGCGATAGCGAGGGCAAGGGCGGGATCTACAATTTCGTCACCAAGCGCGGCGACTGCCGGGGCGATCGCTCCAAGATCTCCTGGACCCAGGTCGAAACCGGCTCTGCCATCACCTGGAAATATCCGTCCTGCATCTTGCGCGGCGACAATTCGCGCGGCGAGTTCTATTCGATCGCCATCTCCAACGGCCGGCAGCAGGTCGACAGCGGCACCAAGATGATCCATCTCGGTCGCGACACGACGAGCCGCATCATCTCGAAGGGCATCGCGGCCGGCCGCTCGGACAACACCTATCGGGGCCTCGTCTCGGCGCACCGCAAGGCGAAGAACGCCCGCAACTTCACCAATTGCGATTCGCTGCTGATCGGCGAGCGTTGCGGCGCCCATACGGTTCCCTATATCGAGGCCAAGACCGCGAGCGCCGTGTTCGAGCACGAGGCGACGACCTCGAAGATCTCCGAGGACCAGCTGTTCTACTGCCGGCAGCGCGGCCTCTCGGGCGAGGAGGCGACGGCGCTCATCGTCAACGGCTTCGTGCGCGACGTGCTCCAGCAACTGCCGATGGAATTCGCGGTCGAGGCGCAGAAGCTGATCGCCATCTCGCTCGAGGGGAGCGTGGGGTGAACCATTGCCGCTCATCCCCGCGAAAGCGGGGATCCAGCGTAAAGCGCCCCATTCCGACCGGCTCGGTCCGTGGGCCCTGGATCCCCGCTTCCGCGGGGATGAGCGGTGGAAAGATCAGGGTAAACTCGCCCGGGCGAGGCACACCAACGTCAGTTGAACAAGGTTTCTGGAATGCTTGAAGTCAAGAACCTTCACGTCGAGGTGGACGGTCAGAAGATCCTTCGCGGATTGGATCTCGTGATCCGGCCGGGCGAGGTGGCGGCCATCATGGGCCCCAATGGCTCGGGCAAGTCGACCCTCTCCTACGTCATCGCCGGTCGCGCCGACTATGACGTTACCGAGGGCGAGGTGCTGCTCGACGGCGAGAACGTGCTCGACATGGATCCCGAGGAGCGGGCCGCCAAGGGGCTGTTCCTCGCCTTCCAATATCCGGTCGAGATTCCCGGTGTCGCCACCATGACCTTCCTCAAGGCGTCGCTGAATGCGCAGCGCAAGGCGCGCGGCGAGGCGGAACTCTTGACGCCCGATTTCATGCGGCGCGTGCGCGAGGCCGCCGCCAAGCTCGAAGTCGACCCCGACATGCTGAAACGGCCACTCAACGTCGGCTTCTCGGGCGGCGAGAAGAAGCGCATGGAAATCCTGCAGATGGCGCTGCTCGGGCCGCGCTATGGGCTCCTCGACGAGACCGACTCCGGCCTCGACATCGATGCCCTGCGCATCGTGGCAGCCGGCGTCAACGCGCTGCGCGCCGAGGACCGCGGGTTCCTGGTCATCACCCACTACCAGCGCCTGCTCGATTACATCAAACCCGATGTCGTCCACATCATGTCCAAAGGGCGGATCGTGAAGACGGGCGATGCGGCGCTGGCGCTCGAGCTGGAAAAGAACGGCTACCGCGACTATGTCGCCGATGCGGCCTGAGGATTTTGGAATGAATGCCGTCGTGGCTTTCCCGACTCCCGCCGAGAAGACGCTGGGCGACCAGTTCCGCGCCCTCGGCGCGACAGACCCGGCGCGCCAGGACGCCTATGCGGCCTTTTCGGCCGCCGGATTGCCGCATCGCCGCATCGAAGCCTGGCATTACACCGACCTGCGCGGCCTCATGCGCGAGGTGCTGCCGCCCGCGCCCTTGCCGAGTGCCGAGATCATCGCCGAGGCGAAGCGCCTGGTCGCAACTCTGCCGCGACCAGAAGGAGGTCGCGTCGTCCTGATCGATGGGACGCCCTGGCCGCAGCTTTCGGAATTGGACGGCCTCGCCGCCGGCGTGAGCGTGCGGCCGGTCTTCGAAGCGTTGAGCCGGAGCGACGACACGGCTGGTCTTATCGCGGCCGAAAGCCTTGGTGCCGTCGAATCCGTGGTCTCATTGAACGCCGCCTTCCTTCAAGGCGGTGTCTTCGTCGATGTCGCTGCGGGCGCCGTCAGCGCGCCGATCGAAATCCTGTCGATCGCGTCGGGCCTCGCGCCCGCCGCCATCTACGCCCGCCACTACGTGCGGCTCGGCGCGGGAGCCAAGGCCACCATCGTCGAGCGCCACGCGGCGCTGCAGCCGGTGCGCAGCCAGGCCAACCACGTCCTCGTCATGGCGCTCGCGGATGGCGCCGAGCTTCAGCATGCCGCGCGGATCGACGGGCTCGGTGGGGAGGCGCTGCATATCGGCT
The DNA here is from genome assembly GCA_965277635.1 of Lichenihabitans sp. Lineage (GTDB taxonomy): Bacteria > Pseudomonadota > Alphaproteobacteria > Rhizobiales > Beijerinckiaceae > Lichenihabitans. The sequence continues at coordinate 4,583,373 of CBDIDE010000002.1, read as the reverse complement.
CGGCGCTGGTGCGCCTCGGCGCCAAGGCGACCTTCACCAGCACGACGCTTATCGCGACGCGCGGCACGACGCGGCGGCAGGCCTATCTGGATTTCGCCGGGCCGCACGCCAGGGCGCATTTCAACGGGGCGAGCCTCCTCGACGAGCGCGCTCATGCGGACACGACGCTCGTCGTCACCCATACGGCGCCCCATTGCGAGAGCCGCGAGCTCTACAAGCACGTGCTGGACGGGGAGGCGACGGGCGTCTACCAGGGCAAGGTGGTCGTGCGGCCCGGCGCGCAGAAGACCGACGGCAAGATGCTGTCGAAGGCGGTGTTCCTCGCCGAGGGCGCCACCATGCACAACAAGCCAGAGCTCGAGATCTTCGCCGACGACGTCGTCTGCGGCCATGGCGCGACGGTGGGCGCGCTCGACGAGGACCAGCTCTTCTATCTCAGGGCGCGCGGCATACCGCGGGCCGAGGCCGAGGCCATGCTGCTCGAAGCCTTCGCCGAGGAGGCGCTCGACGAGCTTGGCGATGAGGCGCTGCGCGATGAATTCACGTCGCGCATCGCCCTCTGGCTGCGCCAACGTGGGACGTGACCCCTATGCTCGATCAGCCGACCTATGACATCGACCGGATCCGAGCGGATTTTCCGGCTCTCAGCGTCAAGCCCTACGGCAAGATGCTCGTCTATCTCGACAACGCGGCCTCGGCCCAGAAGCCGGCGGCCGTCATCGACCGGCTGACGACCGCCTATGAGACCGAATATGCCAACGTGCATCGCGGCCTGCATTACCTGGCCAATGCCGCGACCGAGGCCTACGAGGCGGCCCGCGAAAAGGTCCGGGCTTTCCTGAACGCCGGCTCGACGGACGAGATCGTCTTCACCCGGTCGGCGACGGAGGCGATCAACCTCGTGGCCGCGTCCTTCGGCCTGGCGCATATCGGGGAGGGCGACGAGATCGTCCTCTCGATCATGGAGCATCATTCCAACATCGTGCCGTGGCATTTCCACCGCGAGCGCAAGGGCGCGGTGCTGAAGTGGGTCGGGGTCGACGACGAGGGCAATTTCTCGCTGGACGAGTTCGAGAAGGCTCTGACCCCGCGCACGAAGATCGTCGCTATCACCCATATGTCGAATGTGCTCGGCACGATCACGCCGATGAAGGAGATCATCGCAGCGGCTCATGCCCGCGGCATCCCGGTGCTGGTCGATGGCTCGCAGGGGGCGGTGCATCTCGATGTCGACGTGCGCGCTCTCGATGCCGATTTCTACGTCTTCACCGGCCATAAGGTCTACGGGCCGACCGGGATCGGCGTGCTCTATGGCAAGCGCGACCTCCTCGCCGGGCTGCCGCCGTTCAACGGCGGCGGCGAGATGATCAATGTGGTGACCGAGGACGAGATCACCTATCTCGGGCCGCCGCATCGCTTTGAGGCCGGAACGCCGCCGATCGTCCAGGCCATCGGACTCGGCGCGGCGCTCGACTACATGCGTGAGATCGGACGCGAGCGCATCCATGCGCACGAACAGGATCTCCTCGCCTACGCGCACGAGCGGCTCGGCCGCATCAACTCGCTGCGTATCTTCGGACGGGCCAGGAGCAAGGGCGGCATCGTCTCCTTCTCGATGCAGAACGCCCATCCGCACGATATCGCCACCGTCATCGACCGGCAGGGGGTCGCGGTGCGCGCCGGAACCCATTGCGCCATGCCGCTCTTGGCACGCTTCGGCGTCACCGCCACTTGCCGTGCCTCATTCGCCCTGTACAACACGCGCGACGAGGTCGATGCGCTGGCCGACGCCCTGCTCAAGGCCGAAGCGTTGTTCGCCTGAACCCCCGAGTCCGTCATGCCCGAGACAGCCCCGACTGCAACTGCCGACCGGCAGCCCAACATGCCCGAGATCGCCCCTCCGGCGGATCTTAAGCCCGAGGAGATCGACCAGATGACCGACGGCATCGTGGCGGCGCTCAAGACCGTCTATGATCCAGAGATCCCGGTCGACATCTACGAGCTCGGCCTGATCTACCGGATCGACATCGACGACAGCCGCTTCGCCACGATCGACATGACCCTGACCGCGCCGGCCTGCCCGGTGGCGGGCGAGATGCCGGGCTGGGTCGAGACGGCGGTGTCGTCGGTGCCCGGCATTGCCGGCGCCAAGGCCAACATGGTGTTCGATCCGCCGTGGGATCAAAGCCGCATGTCGGACGAGGCGCGGGTGGCGCTGGATATGTGGTGAGGTGGCGTTAACCCTTCTCCCGCAAGCGGGAAAAGGATTTCCGGGATCACCCCGCCGCGGCTTGCTCGATCCCGGCGACATCGAGCTTCACCATCTTCGTCATGGCGGTGAAGACGCGGGCCGCGACGGCCGGATCCGGGTCGGCGAGCAGGCGCGGCAGGATTTCGGGAACGATCTGCCAGGGGACGCCCCAGCGGTCCCTCAGCCAGCCGCACATGATCTCCGAGCCGCCGTCAGCCGTCAGCGCCGCCCAGAGCCGGTCGACCTCGACCTGATCGGCACAGGAAACGGAGATCGACGCCGCGGTCCCGTAGTCCGCCGGCGTACCGCCGTTGAGCGCCTGGAAGCCCTGGCCGCCAAGCGTGAACTCTACCAGGATCGTGTCGCCGGTCTCTCCGCCCGGCCAGGGGCCCGGCGAGCGCAGCACGTGGTCGATGCGGGAATTCGGCACGAGCGAGACGTAGAACTCGACCGCCTGTTTGATGTCCTTGCCGTGCCAGAGGCAGGTACTGACCTTGGGCATGTAGTCCTCCCAGTTATTTTGCCGGCCGCGGCCGTCATTGCGAGCGGAGCGGAGCGAAGCAATCCAGGCCACACGGCGCGCGAAAGTTGGATTGCTTCGCTCCGCTCCGCTCGCAATGACGGATGAGGACAGATACTGGCGGCTCACGCCTCGGCGGGCAATGCCTCTTCGATCTTCAGCCACTCTTCGAGATCCCGTTTCGCCCTGAGGCTCATTGCCCTCTTGTTGGCGAGCGCCTTCTCGGGTCCGCGCAGCTTCTTACCGGCCTCCGATCGCGGCGCCTCGCCGAGCGCCGGGAACAGGCCGAAGTTGACGTTCATCGGCTGGAAGGACGACGGACCGGCGTCGATCCGCTCGATATGGCCGCCGGTGATGTGGCCGAGGAGCGCGCCGATGGCGGTGGTCGGGGGCGGGGGCGCGAAATCCTCGCCGCGCCGCGTCGCGGCCGCCATCCTGCCGGCGATCAGACCCACCGCCGCGCTCTCGACATAGCCTTCGCAGCCGGTGATCTGGCCGGCGAAGCGCAGGCGCGGCATGGCTTTAAGCCGCAGCATCGGGTCGAGCAGCCGCGGCGAGTTCAGGAAGGTGTTGCGGTGGAGGCCGCCGAGGCGGGCGAATTCCGCCCTCTCGAGCCCCGGGATGGTGCGGAAGACGCGCACCTGCTCGGCATGTTTCAGCTTCGTCTGGAAGCCGACCATGTTGTAGAGCGTGCCGAGCGCATTGTCCTGCCTGAGCTGCACGATGGCGCAGGGTTTCGTCGTCGGGTTGTGCGGATTGGTCAGCCCCACCGGCTTCATCGGCCCGTGGCGCAGCGTCTCGCGGCCGCGTTCGGCCATCACCTCGATCGGCAGGCATCCGTTGAAATAGGGCGTGCCCTCCCATGCCTTGAACGACGTCTTGTCGCCGTCGAGAAGGGCGTCGACGAAGGCGTCGTAGGCGTCGCGATCGAGCGGGCAATTGATGTAGTCACGTCCCGTTCCGCCCGGTCCGACCTTGTCGTAGCGTGACTGGAACCAGGCCTTGTCGAGATCGATCGTGTCGCGATGGACGATCGGCGCGATGGCGTCGAAGAAAGCGAGCTGATCTTCGCCGGTGAGGCGGCCGACCGCCTCGGCCAGGGCAGGGGCCGTGAGCGGACCGGTGGCCACGATCACCTCGTCCCAGTCGTCCGGCGGCAGACCGGCGATCTCCTCGCGACGCGCTTCGATCATCGGTTCGGCCGCAAGCGCCGCCGTGACGGCGTCGGCGAAGGCCTCGCGGTCGACGGCCAGCGCGCCGCCGGCCGGGACCTGATGGCGATCGGCGCACGCCATGACGAGCGAGCCCATGTGCCGCATCTCGCGATGCAGGACGCCGACCGCATTGGTCTCGGCATCGTCCGAGCGGAACGAATTGGAGCAGACGAGCTCGGCGAGCCGGTCCGTCTTGTGTGCAGCGGTCTCGCGCCGGGGCCGCATCTCGTGCAGCACGACCGGAACGCCCGCACGGGCGATCTGCCAGGCGGCTTCGCTTCCCGCGAGGCCGCCGCCGATGACATGAACGGGCTTGTGAGGTTGAACGGGCATGCGCTGAGGTAGGCCGAAGCATGCCGTGCCGCAAGCGGGCGTCGATGCGGCTCGAGATTCAAAAATGCCCACCGGACGGTCCGGCGGGCATCGCAAGGTTTATCGTGACTTCGGAAGGAATTCGGTGGATCAGGCTTCCTGACGGAAGCTCTGGCGAACGACGGTCTCGATATCGGCGCGGCCGATACCGAGATCGCTCAGCTCACGATCGGAAAGCCGCGACAGTTCGCGGACCGAATCACGGTAACGGCGCCAGGCGGCGACCTTCGTGGCGATAGTTTTGAACATGACAGGTTCCTTGTTGTTCGGCCTGCCTCAGCCTGAAACCGAGACGCGCAGGCCACTTGATGGATGTCCGCCGAAACTGCCGGGCGGATGCGGCGGTCACGACCCAGTTACGGTCGAGGTAGGAAGGATTCGGGCGTCGGCAGGGAAGGTCAGGCGAAGGACTCGACGACCGAGGTGGTCTGTTCGCCGCCGAGGCGGCTCAGGGTCTGGCGCGGGCTGACGACAGCAGCAACCTCATCGCTGTGCATGCGACCGCCTCTGACGAGCGTCTCGATGTCGCCGCGGGCGATGCCGATATCGGCGAGTTCACGATCCGACAGCGACGACAATTCGCGGACCGAACGGTTGCGCTGGACCCAGTTGGTGATGGCCTTGATCATGGGAGAACTCCTAACTCCTCGCTGGCGGCCGACGCTCGGTCGCAGCAGCATCTTTGATGCACTGCAATATACACCGGCTCGCAGCTGCGAGAAGCGCTGTTGCGATCTCCCTGTCATGCGTTTTTGGAATGATGATATTAACGATGAGGTAAGGTATTCGGCAGTTTTGGGGCTTAAATCGTTTCACGTAGTCATGTCCGGTTCACAAAAACGTCGCCGTATCGTTTGAAATGCATGTCTCTGGAGCGGCAGAGAATCGATAAATGTCCATCCTGTCTTGTTCGAGCCGGCGCTCGCGTCACGATTTTGCTTGATTTGTGCATCGCACCATAACGTCGCGCATCAATGATGCCGAACGGCCGGCCGGACGAGGCCTGCGGCAGGTCTCGATCACCCGATGGCAGTCGCTACTCGGCCGCGGTTTTCATCGGCCGGCGCTGCAGCACGTCGCACAGGAAGCGGCCGGTGTGGCTCTTGGAGTTGGCCGCGACCTCCTCGGGTGAGCCGGTCGCGATGATGCGACCGCCGCCATCGCCGCCTTCGGGGCCGAGATCGATGACATGGTCGGCCGTCTTGATCACTTCGAGGTTGTGCTCGATGACCGCGACCGTATTGCCCTGGTCGACGAGTTCCTGGAGCAGCGCGAGGAGCTTGGCCACGTCGTCGAAATGCAGCCCCGTCGTCGGCTCGTCGAGGATGTAGAGCGTGCGGCCGGTCGAGCGCCGCGACAGCTCCTTCGACAGCTTGACGCGCTGCGCCTCGCCGCCGGAGAGCGTATTCGCCTGCTGGCCGACCTTTATGTAGCCGAGCCCGACGCGCGCCAGCGTCTCCATCTTCTCGCGGATCGATGGGACGGCGCGGAACAGCACCCCCGCTTCTTCCACCGTCATGTCGAGCACGTCGGCGATCGATCTGTCGCGATATTTCACCTCGAGCGTCTCGCGCCCGTAGCGCTTGCCCTTGCAGACGTCGCAGGTGACGTAGATGTCGGGCAGGAAATGCATCTCGATCTTGATGACGCCGTCGCCCTGGCAGGCCTCGCAGCGCCCGCCCTTGACGTTGAAGGAGAACCGCCCCGGCAGGTAGCCGCGCGCCTTGGATTCGGGAAGGCCGGCGAACCATTCGCGGATCGGCGTGAAGGCGCCCGTATAGGTCGCAGGGTTCGAGCGCGGCGTGCGGCCGATCGGCGACTGGTCGATGTCGATGACCTTGTCGAGGTGTTCCAACCCCTCGATGGCGTCGTGCGGCGCCGGATGGTCGGTCGAGCCGCCGAGCTTGCGCGCCGCGGCGGCGAAGAGGGTGTCGATGATCAGCGTCGACTTGCCGCCGCCCGAGACGCCGGTGATGCAGGTGAAGGTGCCGAGCGGGATGTCGGCCGTGACGCCTTTGAGGTTGTTGCCCCGCGCATTGACGATGCGCAGATGCTCGCCGCCCTTGGCCCGCCGCCGGGCGCGAGGCACGCCGACCGACTTGGCGCCGGAGAGATATTGCCCCGTCAGCGAGTGAGGATTGGCCATGATCTCGGCGGGCGTGCCGGCCGCGACGATCTCGCCGCCGTGGATGCCGGCACCGGGGCCGACATCGACGACGAAATCGGCGGCCAGGATCGCGTCCTCGTCATGCTCGACGACGATGACGCTGTTGCCCAAGGACCGCAGGCGGCGCAGCGTGTCGAGCAGGCGGGCATTGTCGCGCTGGTGCAGGCCGATCGAGGGCTCGTCGAGCACGTAGAGCACGCCGGTCAGCCCGGAGCCGATCTGCGAGGCGAGGCGGATCCGCTGGCTCTCCCCGCCCGAGAGCGTGCCCGCGGCGCGCGACAGGGTGAGGTAGTCGAGCCCCACGTCGATCAGGAAGGTCAGCCGGTCGCGGATCTCCTTGAGGATCCGCGTGGCGATCTCGTTGCGCTTCGGGTCGAGCTGGCCGGGCAGCGCCTCGAACCAACCCTGCGCCCTGCGGATCGACAGCTCGGCGGCCGAACTTATCGTCCGGTCGGCGACCCGTACCGCCAGTGCCTCGGGCTTGAGCCGGGCGCCCTGGCAGGCCGGGCACGGCACCGCGCCCATGTAGCGCGAGATCTCCTCGCGCGCCCATTCGCTCTCGGTCTCCTTGAACCGCCGGTCGAGCGAGCGCACGATCCCTTCGAACGGCTTCGTGACGCCGTAGGCGCGGCTGCCGTCGTCATAGCCGAACTTGATCTCTTCGGTCCCCGAACCGAACAGCACGACCTCGCGCACCTTTTGCGGCAGCGCCTCCCAGCGCGTTTCCATCTTCACATGGTAGTGGCGGGTGATCGACTCGAGCGTCTGGGCGTAATAGGGCGACGACGATTTGGCCCAGGGGGCGATGGCGCCACGCTTGAGCGACAGCTTGGGGTCGGGTACCACCCGTTCCGGATCGACCGTCATCTGCGAGCCGAGCCCGGCGCAGAGCGGGCAAGCGCCGAAGGGGTTGTTGAAGGAGAATAGCCGCGGCTCGATCTCAGGGATCGTGAAGCCGGAAACCGGGCAGGCGAAGCGTGAGGAGAAGGTGGTCTCGGCGGGCGTGCCGCCGGGAGGCGGATCTGCCCATTCGACGAGCGCGATGCCGTCGGCGAGTTCGAGCGCTGTCTCGAAGCTTTCGGCGAGGCGCGTCGCGAGGTCGGGCCGCACCACGATCCGGTCGACCACCACGCTGATATCGTGCTTGAACTTCTTGTCGAGCACCGGCACGTCGTCGATCGGGTAGAACTGCCCGTCGACCTTAAGCCGCTGGAAGCCGCGTTTCTGGAACTCGGCGATCTCCTTGCGGTACTCGCCCTTGCGGCCGCGCACGACGGGAGCCAAGAGGTAGAGCCGCGCACCGGCGGGCATCGCCAGCACCCGGTCGACCATCTGGCTCACGGTCTGGCTCTCGATCGGCAGGCCGGTCGCGGGCGAATAGGGGATGCCGATCCGCGCCCAGAGCAGGCGCATATAATCGTAGATCTCGGTGACGGTGCCGACCGTCGAGCGCGGGTTCTTCGAGGTCGTCTTCTGCTCGATCGAGATGGCGGGCGACAGACCGTCGATCTGGTCGACATCGGGCTTGCCCATCATCTCCAGAAATTGCCGCGCATAGGCCGAGAGCGATTCGACATAACGGCGCTGACCTTCGGCATAGATCGTGTCGAAGGCGAGCGAGGATTTGCCCGAGCCCGACAGACCGGTGAAGACCACGAGCTTGTCGCGGGGAATGGCGAGATCGACGTTCTTGAGATTGTGCTCGCGGGCGCCGCGCACCACGATGGCGCGCTGACCCAGCCGGCTCGCGTCCGCTGCCGGCGTGTCCAGGATGGGATCGCGCTCGGCGGCCGGGATCGCGGCCGGTCTTCGTTTCGTCGACTTCGGAGTGGTCGGCTTCGCCATGGCTCGATGAGGTTCGTGCGGGCGGGCGGCAGCCCGAGGCTTATATGGTGCGAGGCACCGGATCGTCACGTTGCATGAGGGTCGCGGCCGCCTCTTGCAAGGCCTTTGCGCCTGTGGATAATAGAACAAAGAACGAACACGAGGCAAGAAATTCGGCTAAGGAGCGTGCCCCGGCCGGCTGCATTGTCCACAGGCGCCGCCATTGGATTGGCGTCTCCGTGCCGGACGCGTAGAGTAGGGCAGCGCACATCGTCGCGCCGGGGCTGAGCCTCGGGCGCATGATTTCGATCTGAGGAGGCCCGCGATGTCGGGAAGCGTGAACAAGGTGATCCTGATCGGCAATCTCGGCCGCGACCCCGAGGTACGGCGCCTCAATTCGGGTGAGTCCGTGGTCAGTCTCAACCTGGCGACGACGGAGAGCTGGCGTGACAAGGCCTCGGGCGAGCGCAAGGACCGGACCGAATGGCACCGAGTGGTGATCTTCAACGAGAATCTCGGCCGCGTGGCCGAGCAATATCTCAAGAAGGGCTCCAAGGTTTACATCGAAGGCCAGTTGCAGACCCGCAAGTGGCAGGACAAGGACGGCGCCGAGAAATATACGACGGAGGTCGTGCTGCAGCGCTTCCGCGGTGAGCTCACGCTGATGGACAGCCGTGGCGCCGGTGCGGGCGACGCGGGCGGCGGGCGTGACGAGGGTGCCTTCGAGGGCCGCGGCGGAGGCGGCAGCTTCGGGCGGTCCTCGCCGATGGAGCAGCGGCCCGCTTCGGGCGGCGGCAAGCTGTCGGAGGCGATCGACGACGACATCCCGTTTTGACCCTCGATCTCAGGACGTTCGCGTCCTCACGCATCTGATGACGCCTATGGGTCCGACCCTTCCACACGGGCAAGGTCCGACGCCGGGTTCGGATCACAGACCAAAAGCTCGACGCTGCGAAGGAGAAGACGATGAGACTGGAAGGTCATTGCTATTGCGGCCGCGTCCGCTACGAGGCTGACGGGGAACCAATGTTGCAAGGGCAGTGCTACTGCCGGGAATGCCAATACATGACGGGCGGCGCGCCCAACAACTTCATCGCCATGCCTGCGGAGACCTTCAGGTTCACGTCAGGCACGCCCAAGCCGTTCACCCGCAGCGATATCGCCAATCCGGTGACGCGCGAGTTCTGCCCGGACTGCGGAACCCACGTGACGACCCGGCCAAACGGCTGGCCAGCGGTGATCGTCAAGGTCGGTTCCCTCGACGATCCGTCGGTCTTCAGGCCGGAGATCGCCATCCATACGGCCGACAAGCAACCCTATCATCAGATCGCAGGGGGTCTGACGACGTTCGAACGGATGCCTCCCGGCTAATGTCCCGACTTTGAGGTCGTCGTCGAACTTTGGGTTCGATAATGACGCTGGATCGGTACGTTAGTAGCCCGCTAGACTTGCTTTTGAGCGAAGGCTCGGTGCATGTCTTTGGACAGGCTCGCTGTTTAGGTCTGGTGTGTATCAACCGAACCCATCTGGCTTGGATAGACTTTCGCGGCACTTTGCGGCCGTGAAACTACACTTGACGAGCCAATAAAACTTTCCGCGCGCGCAATAAGGGCCTAAACAGGGCATCTTACCAGCCTATGGTCCTGACCTTGCTCACCGATCCGCCAACGCATGCCGCCCTCGCCGAAGCTCGCCATGATTACGAGGCCTTCAGGGCGCGCGGCCTGAAACTCGACATGACGCGCGGCAAGCCGTCGCCCGCGCAGCTGGCCCTTGCCGACGACATGCTGCGGCTGCCAGGCAACGGCGATCACGTCACCGAGGCGGGACTCGACGCGCGTAATTACGGCGGCGTGCAGGGCCTGCCGGAGGTGCGGGCGCTCTTCGCTCCCGTCATCGGTGCGCCGCCCGAGCAGATCGTCGTCGGCGACAATTCCAGCCTCGCGCTGATGCATGACTGCATTGTCTGGGCGCTGTTGAAGGGCGTTCCCGGCTCGCCGCGCCCGTGGAGCAAAGAAGAGTCGCCGGCTTTCATCTGCCCGGTGCCGGGCTACGACCGCCATTTCGCGCTCTGCGAGACCTATGGCATCGGCATGCTGCCGGTCCGGCTGACCGGGCAGGGGCCCGACTTGGACGAGGTCGAACGTCTGGTCACCGACCCGGCCGTGAAGGGCCTGTGGTGCGTGCCGAAATATTCCAACCCGACCGGCGAGATCTATTCACCGGAGGTGGCCGAGCGGCTGGCCCGCATGAAAACCGGCGCGCCGGACTTCAGGCTGTTCTGGGACGATGCCTACGGGCTGCATCACCTGACGGAACGACATCATCCGACCCCGCCGATCCTCGACCTCTGCGCCGCGGCCGGCCACCCCGACCGCGCCTTCGTGTTCGCCTCGACGTCGAAGATGACGCTGGCCGGGGCCGGGCTCGCCTTCTTCGCTTCATCGCCCGCCAATGTGCGCTGGTTTCTGGCGCGCGCCGGGGTCCGCACCATCGGCCCCGACAAGCTGAACCAGCTCCGCCACGTTCGTTTCCTGCGCGACGAAGCCGGATTGCGGCGTCACATGGAAGCACATCGCGCCCTGCTGGCGCCGAAGTTCGCGGCCGTCGAGCGCGCGCTCGATCGGCGACTCGGCGGGACGGGTTTTGCGCGCTGGTCCAGGCCCGAGGGCGGATACTTCATCAATGTCGAAGGTCTGCCGGGGACGGCCGCCCGCACGGTCGCGCTCGCCGGCGCGGCGGGCCTCGCGCTGACCCCGGCCGGCGCCACCTGGCCGCATGGCCACGACCCCGAGGACCGTGTCCTGCGGCTTGCGCCGAGCTTTCCCACGCTCGCCGAGGTCGAGGCCGCGGCGGACGGGATCGGCATCTGCATCGCGCTGGCCGCGCTGGAGACGATGGCGCCTGCAAAGGCCGATTGATCGGTTGATGAAGGCAAAGCGGCAGAGCGAAAACGGCGTGTTTCGTTCGCGATTCCAACCGTGCCGGGCTATAATGAGAGCATCAGCACCAAGGATGGAAGCGATTGGCCGATAACGAAGAAAAGACCGAGGGACCCTCCGGCATCCAGCCGGTCTCCATCGTCGACGAGATGAAGCGCTCATACCTCGATTACGCCATGAGCGTGATCGTGTCGCGCGCCCTCCCGGACGTGCGCGACGGGCTCAAGCCCGTGCATCGTCGCATTCTCTATACGATGAACGAGAACGGCTTCACGCCGGACAGCCCGCACAAGAAGTCGGCGCGCGTCACCGGCGACACGATGGGCAAGTACCATCCGCACGGCAACCTCGCCATCTACGACGCCCTTGTGCGTCTCGCACAAAACTTCTCGATGCGCCTGCCGCTGCTCGACGGGCAGGGCAATTTCGGCTCCGTCGATGGCGACCCTCCGGCGGCCGAGCGCTATACCGAGGTTCGGCTGGCCAAGCCGGCGCTCGCCCTGCTCGAAGACCTCGACGAGAACACCGTCGATTTCGTGCCCAACTATTCGGGCGAGTTCGAGGAGCCGACGGTCCTGCCGGCGCGCTATCCGAACCTGCTGGTCAACGGCGCTGGCGGCATCGCGGTCGGCATGGCGACCAACATTCCGCCGCATAATCTCGGCGAGGTGGTCGACGCGACGCTGGCCATGATGGATCGGCCCGAGATCGATACCGAAGAGCTGATCGGCATCGTGCCCGGCCCCGATTTCCCCACTGGCGGCGCCATCCTGGGGCGTGGCGGCATCCGTTCGGCCTATCTGACGGGCCGCGGCTCCATCATCATGCGGGCCAAGGTCGAGGTCGAGGAGATGCGCAAGGAGCGCGAGGCGCTCATCGTCACCGAAATTCCCTACCAGGTGAACAAGAACACCCTGATCGAGAAGATCGCCGAGCTCGTGCGCGAGAAGCGGGTCGAGGGCATCTCGGAGCTGCGCGACGAATCGGACCGCGACGGCATGCGCATCGTCATCGAGCTCAAGCGAGATGCCGTCGCCGACGTGGTGCTGAACCAGCTCTGGCGCTTCAGCCAGCTGCAGACGAGTTTCGGCGCCAACATGATCGCGCTGAATGGCGGGCGGCCGGAAGTCCTCACGCTCAGGGACTTCCTCGTCGCCTTCATCGACTTCCGCGAACAGGTCGTCACCCGGCGCACCAAGTTCCGCCTGACCAAGGCTCGCAATGCCGCCCATATCCAGGTCGGCCTCGCCATCGCGGTCGCCAATATCGACGAGGTGATCCGCCTCATCCGCACCTCGCCCGATACGGCGACGGCACGCGAAGCCCTGATGGCCCGCGACTGGCCGGCTTACGACATGGCGCCGCTGATCACGCTGATCGCCGATCCGCGCCACGTGCTGCAGGAGGACGGCACCTATCGTCTTTCGGAGGCGCAGGCCCGCGCCATCCTGGAATTGCGCCTCGCCCGGCTCACCGCGCTCGGCCGCGACGAGATCGCCGAGAGCCTCAACAAGCTCGCGGCCGAGATCGCCGACCTCCTCGACATCCTCGGCTCGCGGCTCAGGATCTTCGACATCATCCGCGGCGAACTCACCGCCATCCGCACGGCTTTCGCCACGCCGCGCCGCACCGAGATCCTCGACAGCGACGCCGACATGGAGGACGAGGACCTCATCCAGCGCGAGGACATGGCGGTCACGGTAAGCCATGCCGGCTACATCAAGCGCGTGCCGCTCTCCACCTATCGGGCGCAGCGGCGCGGCGGCAAGGGCCGTGCCGCGATGCAGACGCGCGACGAGGATTTCGTCGCCCGCATCTTCGTCGCGTCGACCCACCAGCCGGTGCTGTTCTTCTCCTCGCTCGGCCAGGCCTACAAGATGAAGGTCTGGCGCCTGCCGCTCGCGGCGCCGCAGGCGCGCGGCAAGGCGCTGGTCAACTTGCTGCCGCTCGACGAGGGCGAGCGCATCACGACCATCATGCCGCTGCCGGAGGACGAGACCGCTTGGGCCGACCTCGACGTGGTCTTCGCCACGACGCGAGGCACCGTCAGGCGCAACAAGCTCAGCGACTTCTCGCAGGTGAACCGCTCGGGCAAGATCGCCATGAAGCTCGACGAGGGCGAATCGATCGTCGACGTACAGATCTGCAGCGAGAACGACGACGTTCTGCTGACGACCGCGCTCGGCCAGTGCATCCGCTTCCCCGTGACCGAGGTGCGGGTGTTCAAGGGACGCGACTCGATGGGGGTGCGCGGCATCTCGCTCGGGCAGGGCGACAGCGTCATCTCGCTCGCCATCCTGCGCCACATCGAGGCCGATTCGGGCGAGCGCATCGCCTATCTCAAGATGCGGCGCGCCACAGAGGGCGAGGTCGGTGACGACGACATCGAGAGGGAGGTCGTCGGCGAGAACGGCAGCGCGCCGGACGCGCCCGCGAGCCTGTCGCAGGAGCGCTATGCGGCCATGTCGGCGGCCGAGCAAGTCATCCTCACCATCTCGGACAAGGGTTACGGCAAGCGGACCTCGGCCTACGAGTACCGGGTCACCGGGCGCGGCGGCAAAGGCATCGTCGCGATGGTGACCAATGCGCGCAACGGCAACCTCGTGGCATCCTTCTCCGTAGACCACGGCGACGAGATCATGCTGGTGACCAACGGCGGCCAGCTCATCCGCTGCCCGGTCGACGGCATCCGTATCGCCGGGCGGAACACCCAGGGGGTCACCATCTTCGACACCGCCAAGACCGAGAAGGTCGTGTCGGTCGACCGCATCCCCGACACGGGCGAGCAGAGCGGCGGCGAGGCCACCGGCACCGAATCCTCGGACGAGGAGGGGGCGTGACGGTCGGCCCTCGCACGGCGCTCTATACCGGCTCGTTCGATCCGCCGACGAACGGTCATCTGCACATCATCCGGGCGGCCGGGCGGATCTGCGGGCGGCTGGTGGTGGCGGTCGGTACCCACCCGACCAAGGCACCGCTGCTCACGGTCGAGGAGCGCATCGCGCTGCTCAAGGCCGAGGCGGGGGTGGTCCTCGCTGGGTCTGGCTGCGCGCTCGACGTGCGCGGCTTCACGGGGCTTGCGGTCGAGGCGGCGCGCGCCGCGGGGGCCGGCCTCATCCTGCGCGGCCTTCGCAGCGGCTCGGATCTCGACGACGAGATGGTCATGGCCGGCATGAACGGCGCCATGGCGCCCGAGATCCAGACCGTGTTCGTTCCGGCCTCGCCAGAGACGCGGGCGATCACCTCGACGCTCGTGCGTCAGATCGCCGCAATGGGCGGCGACGTCTCCGCCTTCGTGCCGGCCTCGGTCCGGGCGGCGCTGATGCGGGTGCGCTCCTCGGCCCCGTGACCGCGCAGGTCAACGTCAGCATCAATTCACGGCGAGCCTGCTTCTCACATCGGCGCGGCAGCGGCCTGACGGTCCGCGACGAGCCGGCTTCGCTCGACCGCCGTCTCGAGCATCGGCAGGATCTCGTCAGTCGTCTCGGCGACGAGATATTTGACCTCCAGCCCCGCCTGGATGAAGCCTTGCTGGCGCATATGGGCCAGGAGCGCGAGGAGCGGCCGCCAGAAGCCGCCGATATCGGCGATCAGCACGGGCTTCGTGTGTCGGTCGAGTTGCGCCCAGGTCATTTGCTCGACGAGCTCTTCGAGCGTGCCGATACCGCCCGGCAGCGCGACGAAAGCATCGGACTGCTCGAACATCAGGCGCTTACGGGTGTGCATGTCGGGCACGACCACGAGGTCTTGCGCCTCCGCGATCATGTTTTCGCGGTCGCGCAGGAACGCCGGGATTATGCCGGTGACATGGCCGTCGCTGGCCAGCACCGCCTGGGCGATGGCACCCATCAGGCCGTTGTTGCCGCCGCCGTAGACGAGCCCGATTCCCGCCCGGCCCATCGCCTGGCCGAGTTTCTCGGCCGCCCGGAGCATCAGCGGGTTCACGCCACTGCTTGACCCGCAATAGACGCAGATATTCTTGAGAGCGCTCATGGAACCCGCTTTAGCATGTGGCCCGCCGGCGCGGTCAAGCCGAGCTGCGTGAAGCGGACGAACCAAATGCTGGGCCGATGCGCCGGGCGACGTTCGTCGCTATATGATGGCAAAATCTTCACTGGTCACCACTCGCGCATGTCCCATACCGGTTTCGCCTCAACGCCCACGCGCGCTCCGCGTCGGGCTCCCGTCAAGGCGCGTGCCTCCCTCTTCATCACCATCCGCAACCTTTGGCCCTACATCTGGCCGGACGATCGGCCCGACCTGCGCCGCCGTATCTATGTGGCGCTTGTCCTGCTGATTCTCGCCAAGCTCGTGACCATCGCGGTTCCCTATTCATTCAAATGGGCGACCGATGCCCTCGTCGGCAAGCACGATCCCGGCACCGACTGGCTGCCCCTGGCGCTGGCTGGTCCGGTGGCGCTGACGCTCGGCTACGGCCTCATGCGCATGCTCATGGCTCTCCTGACGCAGTTGCGCGATGCGCTCTTCGCCTCGGTCGCCATGCATGCGGTGCGGCGCCTCGCCTTCGACGTCTTCGTGCACCTGCACGACCTGTCGCTGCGCTACCATCTGGAGCGCAAGACGGGCGGCCTCACCCGCATCCTCGAGCGCGGCCGCACCGCCATCGAGACCATCGTGCGCATGATCATGCTGACCGGCGTGCCGACGGTTGTCGAGTTCCTGCTGATCATCGCCGTCTTCGTGGTGCAGTTCGACTGGCGTTACGCGGCCGCGGTCTCGCTGATGATCCTGGTCTATATGGTGTTCACCACGCTTGCCACGAACTGGCGCATCGCGATCCGCCAGTCGATGAACGAGAGCGACCAGGACGCCAACACCAAGGCCATCGACAGCCTGCTCAATTTCGAGACGGTCAAATATTTCGGCGCGGAACGACGCGAGGCGGCGCGCTACGATGGCGCGATGGCGCGCTACGAGCGGATGAGCGTGCATACCTATACGTCGCTCGCCGTGCTCAATGCGGGGCAGGCGGTGATCTTTTCCGCTGGTCTCGCCGCCGTCATGGCGATGAGCATCTCGGGCATCCGGTCGGGACGCAACACCATCGGCGACTTCGTGTTGATCAACGCCATGATGATCCAGCTCTATCAGCCGCTCAACTTCATGGGGCTGCTCTATCGGGAGGTGAAGCAGGCGATCATCGACATCGAATCGATGTTCGCGATCCTCGGTCAGCACCCGGAGGTGCGGGACCACGCCGACGCGCGGCCGCTCGTCGTCACCGAAGGCCGGGTCAGCTTCGAGGACGTGCATTTCCACTACGATCCGGAACGCGCAATCCTCAAGGGGGTGAGTTTCGAGGTGCCGCCCGGGCGGACGGTGGCGATCGTCGGCCCGTCCGGCGCCGGCAAGTCGACCCTCTCCCGCCTGCTGTTCCGCTTCTACGAGGCGTCCAAGGGGCGCATCACCATCGACGGGCAGGATATCACCGCCGTGACCCAGGTGTCGCTGCGCGATGCCATCGGCATGGTGCCGCAGGACACGGTGCTGTTCAACGACACGATGGGCTACAACATCCGCTACGGGCGCTGGGACGCCAAGGAGGCGGAGATCGCGGAAGCGGCCGAGCTGGCCCAGATCGACGATTTCATCGAGACCGTGCCGGGCGGCTATGGGGCGCAGGTCGGCGAGCGCGGGCTCAAGCTGTCGGGCGGCGAGAAGCAGCGCGTCGCCATCGCCCGTACCATCCTGAAGGCGCCGGCCGTCCTGGTCCTCGACGAGGCCACATCGGCGCTCGACACCTTCACCGAACGCGAGATACAAGATGCCCTCGAACGCATCTCGCGCGGCCGCACGACGCTCGTCATCGCGCACCGCCTGTCGACGGTGGTCAATGCGGACGAGATCCTGGTGCTCGACAACGGCTTGATCGTGGAGCGCGGCACCCACGACGCCCTGCTCGATCGGGACGGCGTCTATGCGGCGATGTGGAACCAGCAGCGTGAGGTCGCCGAAGCGCAAGAGGTCCTGAAACGGGCTGGCGAAGCGGATACCGGGGTGCCGCGCGTGCGCGTCGAGGTCTGAGCGGCGCCGGCCGTGTCCGCGACCTTTCGTCTTCGCTTTCGGGACTGTCGTCCGGTTCCCTCTTTCGGTTGAGAAGAATGTCCATCATCGCAAGCATGCGGCGGCAACTCGTCCCGGTTCATCCGGAAGGTTATGTGTTCATTGCCGCCTTCGCCGTCGCGGCCTTCGTCCTCGACTGGCTGTGGAGCCCACTCGGCTGGATCGGCGCCATCCTGACGGTCTGGTGCGTCTATTTCTTCCGCGATCCGAAGCGCGTCACGCCGCTGCGCGACGGCCTCGTGATCTCGCCGGCCGATGGAATCGTCTCCTCGGTCGGCTTTTTCGTGCCGCCACCGGAGCTCGGGCTCGGCGACCGGCCGCTGCAGCGCGTGTCGGTGTTCATGAGCGTCTTCGATTGCCACGTGAACCGCGCACCGGTCAGCGGCCGCATCGCCAAGATCGCCTACAAGCCCGGGTTGTTCCTGAACGCAGACCTCGACAAGGCGAGCGAGGACAACGAACGATCGAGCCTGCTGCTCGAGACGGCGCTCGGCCGGGTCGGCGTCGTGCAGATCGCCGGTCTCGTCGCCCGTCGCATCGTCTCCTTCGTGCGGGAGGGCGAGACGGTCGGGGTCGGTGACCGCTTCGGCCTCATCCGCTTCGGCTCGCGCGTCGATGTCTATCTGCCGGACGGTGTCAAGGTCATGATCGGGCTCGGCGCGAAAGCCATCGCCGGCGAGACCGTCCTGGCCGATGGACGGGCTGGGGAGCCGCCGCGCGGCTTCAAGGCCGGATGAGCCCATGACCACGCAAGTCCATCTCCGCGCCGCCACGACGGAGCCGGCCGCGACGGAGCGGCCCGACGCGAATGCGATCGCCGCGCTGGCGCCGGACGAGCTCGACGGCCTCATGGGCCAAGCCCGCAGCCACAAGATCGCCTCTGTCAGCGACTGGCTGGTCCGCCGGGCGCGCGACCCGATCATGCCGAGCGAACGGATCGCCGAGCTATGCGACAGGCTGCTCGATGCCGGCCTGCCGCTCGATCGCTTCGGCGCCTCCACCGAGACGCTCGATGCGCAACACGATGCCATTGGCCGGCTCTGGCTGCGTGGGGAGAGCGTCAGCGAGCGGCTCTACGTCAGGCCGCCAGGAGAAGAGGAAAGCGCCGGCTACCTGACCTCGCCATTCAAGGCCGCGGCCGACAGCGGGCGCTGGGTCGACCTGTGGCTGCCGCAGACCGACGATGGCGCCTTCGCCATCGTCCCGGAGCTCAAGCAGGGCGGCTTCGTCCACTACCTGTGCGTTCCGGTGACGCTGCTCACCGAGGCGCACGGCTGGTTCACTTTCGCCACCCGCCACCCCGAAGGCTTCTCGGCGGCGGACGTAGCGGCCGTCGCCCGCGTGCTGCCGCCCCTCGCGCTGCTGATGGAGATGCGGTCGACCTGGGTCTCGCTGCAGACCCTGCTGCGGACCTATGTGGGCACCGATCCACAGGCGGCCATCCTGCGCGGCAACGTCAAGCGCGGCCAGGTCACCACCATCACCTCGGCCATGCTCTTCGCCGACATGCGCAACTCCGTAGGGCACACGGCCGACCTTTCGGCGACGGAGGCGGTGGCGGTATTCAACACGCTGTTCGACTGTCTCGTGCCCCCGATCGAGAGCCGCCACGGCGAAGTCCTCAAATATATCGGGGACGGCCTGCTGGCCATCTTCCGTGAAACCGAGGATTGCGTCGCCTGCGATGCGGCCGAGCGGGCGCTCGCGGCGGCCGAGGAGGCGCTGCGAGGGCTCGACGAGCGCAATCGCGCCCACCCGGAGGAGCCGCCGATCCACGTCGGCATCGCGCTCCACTATGGCGAGGCGGCTTATGGCAACGTCGGTTCCGGCGTCAGGCTCGACTTCACCGTGATCGGCAAGGACGTCGGGCTCGCCAGCCGCATCGCCCAGATGAACCGCTCGTTGAACGAGCCGCTCCTGATGTCGGGCGCCTTTGCGCGGCGGTTGCGGGAGCAAGGCCTGCGGCTCGGCGCCTTTCCGGCACGTGGCTTCAAGGACCCGGTCGAGGTCTACCGGCCGCTTGTGCACAAGGGGGACGGGTCATGAACCGCGACAACGCGTCCGACATCCTGCCCGAAGAGCCCCAGAGCGCGACGGCCGGCAGGCCCACGATTCCGCCGCGGCAGACCGGCAAGCGCTTTGGCAACGTGCCGCTGCGCATCGTCCTGCCGAACCTCATCACCCTGCTGGCTCTGTGCCTGGGGCTCACCGCGATCCGCTTCGCGGTCGAGGGCTCGTTCGAGAAGGCCGTGCTGGCGACATTGGCCGCAGCCGTGTTCGACGGCCTCGACGGGCGCCTGGCCCGCGCCCTCAAGGGCACGACGCGGTTCGGCGCGGAACTCGATTCACTCGCCGACTTCGTCGATTTCGGCGTGGCCCCGGCGCTCATCCTCTATTTCTGGAACCTGCACGAGATGCGCAGCTTCGGATGGTTCGCGGCCATGGTCTTCGCGATCGCCTGCGCGCTTCGTCTGGCCCGGTTCAACGTCGGGCTCGACGAGGAGGAAAAACCGGCCTGGATGTCGCATTTCTTCACCGGCATGCCGGCGCCGGCTGGTGCCATCGTGGCTTTGCTGCCGCTCTATCTTCACCTGTCGGCACTGGAACTGCCCGGCAGCCGCAGCTTCGTGCCCGTCGAGATCGTCTATCTGCTCGTCGTCGCCGCACTTATGGCGAGCCGTCTGCCGCACTTTTCGGGAAAATCGATAGGCCGAATCCCGCGAGAGAACGTCATCCCGGTCCTGTTCGGCGTGGCGGTCCTGGTCCTGCTCCTCGCCACCTTCCCGATGGAGATGATGGTGGCGCTGGTGCTGTTCTATCTGGCCCTGCTTCCCTTCAGCATCCGCCGCCATAGGGCTTATGCGAGGGCGGAGCCTGCCGGAGCGGTGCGGTCCGTAGCGGGCGAGGCGCCCTGAGCTCTACGTGCGCCGTCCGGACGGCTTGCCGAGGAGCCGCTTGGCGTTGGCCTTCACCGTCCGGCGAGCCGGCGCGGACGTGGCCGTGGCCACGCCGAGCCCATCGCCGAACAGGCTGAGAGGCGTCGGCATCCTGGAACCTCGAAGGGCGATCCGCGCCATCGCGGCGGATCCGTTCGCGGCCCCTTCGGCGGCCGCCAGGAGCTTCTCGGCGACCATGCGCTGCGTCTCGCGATCCGACATCGTCCCGGTCGCGAGTTGCGGAAGCCGGATCGACAGGGTGAACCATGTCGCCAGACCGGTGGTGAACGTGTCGGCGCAGAGAGCGAAAGCGCCACGCGAGACCCGTCGCCTGCGTCTCATGTCACTTCTCCGCGCCGTGACCCTGGGGCGTCCGCCCGACACTGAAGCACGATCGGTTTAGGTCGAATCGCTTCGCGATCCTAAACCGATGAACGTGCTCGCTCTTCTAGTCTGGAGCAGATCGGCGACAGCCGATCAGGCTCTAGGGCGAGCCACATTCGCGCCGCGAACGATTGCCACCGCTCGGGCTCCATCTTCGGTTCACAAACGTCCCGATCTGCATTAGGGTCCGCGCCCAATCATTCATATCTGGCGTCAAGCGAGCGCACCTGCATCGCGAGGCCTTCCGGCGGCGCTCGAAAGATCGGATCATATGGCGAAGGAAGAGCTGCTCGAATTTCCCGGTACCGTGACGGAATTGCTGCCCAACGCGATGTTTCGCGTCAAGCTCGAGAACGAACACGAAATCACCGCCCACACGGCGGGCAAGATGCGCAAGAATCGCATCCGCGTTCTGACCGGAGACCGCGTCCTGGTCGAGATGACGCCCTATGACCTGACCAAGGGCCGCATCACCTATCGTTTCAAATAGCGCCGCCCCATCGCGATCCGACGAGGCCAAGGTGGTGAGCAACGACAAACCGGCCGCGCGCGCGAAGCTTGTGCTGGCCTCCGGTTCGGCCCGTCGCATGGCGCTGCTGCAGCAGATCGGGATCGAGCCGGATGCGCTGATGCCGGCCGATATCGACGAGACGCCGCAGCCGCGCGAGCTGCCGCGGGTGATGGCGGCGCGGCTCGCAGCCGAGAAGGCTTCGGTGGTCCGCGGCCTCGTCGATCAGCGCGCCGATCTCACCGGGGCTTTCGTCCTGGCGGCGGATACCGTCGTCTGCGTCGGCCGCCGGATCCTGCCGAAGTGCGAGATCGCCGATGAAGCCGAGGATTGCCTGCGCATGCTCTCCGGCCGGGCGCATCGCGTCTACACGGGGGTGACGCTGATCACGCCGCGAGGCTCGCGTCGCCACCGCCTCGTCGAGACACGGGTGCGGTTCAAGCGGTTTGGCGCGGAGGACCTCGCCAGCTATCTCGACTCGGGCGAATGGCGCGGCAAGGCCGGGGGCTATGCGATCCAGGGCCTCGCGGGCTCGTTCGTGGTGAAGCTCGTCGGATCCTATTCATCGGTCGTGGGCCTTCCTCTTCACGAAACCCAATCGCTGCTGGTTGGGGAAGGCTATGGTGCCTATCTGTCGTGGCGGACCCATAGATGACGATGCCGGATCGCCTCACGTGAGAGAGCCTGCCAACGACAACGGTGTCGCCCGCCTGAAAGAAGGCGGCGGGCGCCGGATGTGCCCGATCTGCGGCAAGCCTGCGCATGCCGCGACGAGGCCCTTCTGCTCGAAACGCTGCGCCGACATCGACCTTCATCGTTGGCTCGGAGGCACCTACGCGATCCCGGTCGCCGAAACGGACGAGATCCTTCCCGACGACGAGCCTTCAGATCGGTAGGAGCGTCGCGTCGGCCAGCACCACGGCGCGACCCGACTAGGTCCGTTGGGACTGGCTCTAGAGCAAGCCCGATCGCGCTGCAGCGCGTCGTCGCTTCCTCAGTCGCCATTGTCGTCTTGTTGTTTCGGTGTCGGAGGCGTATCGGAACGCGAGAAGACCGCATTGCAACCTGCCGACAATTGCGACTTCTTACGCTGCAGGCAGGCCACGATGTCATCCTCGTCGGGTATGTCTCCGGCGCAGAGCCGATAGACGTCGGGCGTGCAGGCGAGCTGGTCTTCCGCACTGCCGCCATGCTGCTGGGCCAGAGCCATGCCGGGAACCAGGGCTGTAGCGACGAATAGGCATGCTGCTGTCAGTCTCACCGGTTATGACCTTCTTATGATTGGATCCTGAGGGGCATTCGATTCGAATGCCCCGGCCGCCGCACGCCTTACGGCAGCCGGGCGGCTCTGGGGCGCGGCCGGCGGGCGGTCTCTAGGCAACGCCCGCTGCCGGGAAATGATCCCTTAACCTCGATCACCAATGGCGGACGGACCGCTTGCTATCGCCGCGCAGCGAAGCCGGATGTTCAGTATCGAGGCGCAACATGTCGATGGAGATTCGATCATGTTCGCCCAGACCTCGTCCGCGTCCGTCCTGCACCTCGCCGTCGTCGCGGCGGCAGCGCTGCTACTGATCGCCATGGCCCTCGTCGGCGCCGGACATCTCGGCGAGAAATCCCGTTCCCGGGCCTGATGTCGAAAAGCGGGCGCCCGAGCCGCGTGCCTGATTCAGCCGAACATGCCGGGTAGCGGCGCGGGCACCACCGGCGCTCGCGTCGTAGCAATCCGCCGAAGGCGCCTGGTCATCGGCAGTTCGACCAGCCGGTAGAGCAGAAGGGCGCACACGAAGGAGCCGAGGAACAACATGGCGGCATAAAGCCCCGCCGGGATCCAGTGCCGCGTCAGGGCAGGCCGGAGCAGATAGCCCGCGGTGAGGAAAAATGCGTAGTGGACGAGGTAAAGCGAATACGAGGCATCACCGAGCGCTTCGAGGCCTCGCGTGACCGAGCCTGGGCGGAACAGCGGGGTCATGACCGCGCTCGCGACGACCCCCGCCGCCGGCAGTCCCCAGGCGAGGCCCCGCAGGATATCCCAATCGTCGATATAAGGGACGTAGAGCGGCACCGCCACGATGGCGGCGATGACGACCGGAACGGCGGCTTTCGCTGGAAAGCGCCAGCCGTCGAGGCAGGCGCGTGCGATCAGCATGCCGAACACGAATTCCAGGATCTGCGATCGAGCCCAGTAGGAGAGCGGCCAGGGCAGCGGAAGGACGGCGCCGAGGACGACGAGGCTCGACAATGCCACGGCCAGCACCGGCACGCCCGCGCGGCGCGGCAGCAGAAGGCTCGCCGTGAAGCAGACGTAGAAGAACATCTCGTAGTTGAGCGTCCAGCCGAGCGGGTAGGTCGGGTAGATGTCGCCCGAGGCCGGCTCGTGCGCCGGAAGGAAGAGGTACGACGCGACCATGTGCCGAATCTCGTGAGCGGAGACCCCGACATGTCGCAGGCCATGCCACGTCGTCGCGACGAAGATGGTCGTGAAGATCCAATAGAGCGGGACGATTCGGATCACACGTCGCAGCAGGAATTGCCCGGCCGGTCGCGCTCCCCGCGCTGGGCCGGTCGCGAAGACCATGATGAAGCCCGAGATGACGAAGAACAGATCGACGCCGAAGACGCCGAACGTCATGTTCGGCATGATGTTGTCGAGGTTGTAATCGTAGAGCGGTTCGGGCAGGTGGGCGAGGATCACCAGCGTGGCCGCGATGCACCGTAGAACCTGGATGCTGGAGACCGGTGGGCGACCTGATACCTCAGCCACCTGCCGGTCGTCCGGCAACGCTAGAGTTTCCACGGCGCTGGGTGGTGTCATGGCCGGTTTGCAAGGTTCGGATTTCGCTCCTCGATCACGCCTGGTCCTGCGCGGCCGATGTCGGCCGTATCACGACGATCAGCCTTCCACGCCATGGGTGCCTAGTCGACGATCATGGCTTCGGCGTGGAGCAGGAGCGAACAATGGTACCGGGGGCTAAGTCGAACCCTGACGCCGCGATTTTCAATCGCATCTCATAGCGGGAAAGTCAGGTGACCGCAGTCGGACGTGCGAGGTCAAGGTCGAGATCGGAGGCAAGCCGAACAACAGCTCGGCTGCCGCTTCGTCGGCCGCGCGGAACGCGTCGAACCATAGAACTTCGGAGTTGGCTGCCGACGATCGCTAGCGTCGTCGTGGAGCGCGCATACGTACCATCACATCAAGAAGCCGCGGGATGGGTGGCCTTATGGTGCCCAGGGGCGGAATCGAACCACCGACACTGCGATTTTCAGTCGCATGCTCTACCAACTGAGCTACCTGGGCTAGCGCCCCGACGCTCGCCGCGTCGACGCGCAGGGCTTATAGAAAGCGGTGACGGATTTGTCCAGCCGCTGACGCGACGAATCAGGGCGCCAACCTTGGGTTCGCGCGAGGGCTTTGGGCGCTTCCCTTCTCCCGGTCCCCCTCAAGGCAGGTCGGGCTGGTCGTCCAACGACGGCAGGGGCAGCGGCGGCACCATCAAGGCGCGGCCCCGCCGCATGATCAGCAGCGGCGATCCCCAGGTGCCGCGCATTTCGAACGGCAGGCGGGCTCCATCGGGAACGATCGAACCAGCCGCATCGGTCTGCACGGCGACCGCTCTGATGTCGACGTTGCCGCGCGGCAGATCCGTCTGTCCACCGAAGTCGAGCTTGATGCCGGGGCCAATGACCTTGCCGTCGATGAGGTGCATCACCCCGCCGAGGATGCCGATGCCGGTCGAGGCGCTGGCGAAACTCGTTACCTGACCGGTCTCGTCTCCCGTCAGCGGCAGCTTGCGCGTCAGGCGCTTCAACGCCTGCGACACCGAGACACCGACGAACCTGCCATGTTCAACGGTCGCCTGACCCTCGCCGGTCAGGGAATGGACCAGGTCGTCGACGCTGTTGCCGCGGCCGTCCGCCGCAAGCTTGCCGCTCATGGCGCCGGTGATGGTTTCCCTGCCGCTCCAGGCCTCGGTCACCGATCCCATGTCAATGCCCGACAGGTTGATCTCGCCGTGCGCCTCCGCGCCCCAGGGGTGGAGCAACGCCACCGCACGCGCCTTCAGCACGCCGTCGTAGGCATGCGCCTCGTCCACGGTAACCTCGAGCCGACCGTCACGGAACAGGGCCGACAATGCGGCATCTTGAACATCCGTGTGGCCGATCAGGGCGGAACTCGCGGAGATGCGCAAATCGACGTTGGCCGAGGCCAGGGCCGAGCTGAACGGAACGCGGCAGAGAGCGGACAGGGTGGTCCTGTCGACATTGCGGCCGGCCAGCTTGTTGATGTCGAGGAGATTGGTCGCGAGCGTCCCCTCGATCAGGTCGCGGCCGCCATCGCCGTGAAAACCGAGCGTTCCCTCGAACGCCGTATCGTCGAGCCGCAGCGCGCTCTCCGAAAGGGACAGGTCACCGTGCCTGGCCAAGGCCTCTCCGCTCACGCTGGCCCGCTGCACGTTGACCCAGGCCGGCCCCAGGCCGAGCGCGGTGAACAACCGCGGCAGGTCGGGCGTCGATGCGGAAAGCCGACCGGCGAACTGGGCCTGCGCGCCGCCGGTCAGGTCGCCCGATGCCAGGAAGGCGCCAAGCGACGAGGTGATCTGGAGGTGGAGGGGGGAACTGCCGCCTTTGAGCACGACATCGGGGCGGGCGACCAGAAGCGTGAGTTGCCCATGGATGCCGTGCCAGAGGCCGGCCCCCGACAGGGCCAGGCCCCCCGTCGGGCCGCCGCCGTGATGGGCCGTCGCATCGACGTCGGTCAGCAGGGTGTCGAACCCGGGGTGGGCCGACCTCAGGCGCAGCACCGCGGCGCGAACCGACAGTCGGAATGGCCGGATCGAGTGGTCGGTCGTCTGAGCATCGAAGAGCGGCGCCGGAAAGGTGCCGGCGTCGAGGTCCACGGTGAGGGTCGGCTCGGACAGGGTCGCCGAGATCAGCCGCAACCGGCCGTGCAGCGCCGACGGGATATCGAGGTCGCCGTAGACCATCGGCGCGTCGACCAGGACCGTCCCGTCGCGCGCCGAGATCGACACGTCGGCCATCTGGACGCGCGGACGGGGGAGAAGCTTGATCTTGATCGGGCCGTCGATCCGAACATCGAGACCCGTCCGGGTCTCGATCTCGGTTCGGATTTCGGCATGCCTGGTGGGCCCACGCAACTCCCACGGAATCAGGGCCAGGACGGTCAAAGCGCCGCCGACCGCAACCACCAAGAGCTTCGGAATTGCCTTCATCCATCTCCGCCGGGCGCGACTCGGCGCGCCGCCGCCTCATCGGGCCGCATGTGATCGTTCCATAGACCGCCAACGTGGCGCAAATGTCACGTGCTTTTTTAATCCCGAAGTCCACTTGTCCCGCCGCTTCGTGCCGGGTGAGGCGCCTTAAAAAGGCCGGACTACCAGGGCGTTGATGGCAGCACCATGTCAATTCCGGCGGACGATGGTTCCGTTGGCCCGCCATTATTGTGATCGGCGGCCCGCGGCGATGCGCGTCTTCGGATCGACGGTCCCGACCTGCCCGTTCAGGCCCGATTTTGGAGCCCCATAGTGAGAGAAGACGCTTCGCGACGTCGATCCATGTCTGCGACGACCCGGTGTATGCGCTCACCGGCCGCATGGGCGCTCAGCTTGGTTTTGCCAACCGCCATGCTCCTGTCCGTCGCCGGAGGTGCGATCGCGCAATCCGCCACCGACCAGGACGGCAGCCAGGCCGAGTGGGCGCAGAAATATGATTCGGACGCCCGCCTCAGGGTGCCGCGCAGCAGCACCCCGACGCTGTCGCCCCAGACCGTCGCTGCGACCGAGCAGGCCATCCAGACTTACCAGAACATCGTCGCGCAGGGTGGTTGGGGCTCCGTTCCGGCGGGCGTCAATCTCCATGTGGGGTCTAGAGGCCAGGCGGTCGTCGCCTTGCGCCACCGTTTGGTAGCGACCGGCGACCTCGACCGGGCGGCAGGCATGTCGCCGGTTTTCGACGCCTATGTCGATGCCGGGGTGCGTCGCTTCCAGGCGCGGCATGGCCTCGGCCAGACCGGTATCGTGTCGAGCGAGACGCTGCATGAATTGAACGTTCCGGCCGATTACAGGCTACGTCAGCTTCAGACCAACCTCGTCAGGTTGCGCTCCTTCGCGGGCAACCTCGGTGATCGCTTCGTCATGGCCAATATCCCGGCCGCGTCGGTCGAGACCGTCGAGAACGGCGTGGTCTTCAGCCACCACGCCGCCGGCGTCGGCAAGATCGACCGCCAGTCGCCCGTCATGCAGACCAAGGCGATCGACATCAACTTCAATCCGTTCTGGACCGTTCCGGCCTCGATCATCCGCAAGGATCTGATCCCCAAGATGCAGGCCGATCCGAGCTATCTCACCGACAATCACATCCGCACCTTTAACAAGGACGGCCAGGAGGTTTCTCCCTCGACGATCAACTGGAACTCGATGGATGCGGTCAATTACCGCTTCCGCGAGGATCCGGGCGAGAACAACTCGCTTGGCGTGGTCCGCATCAACATCGCCAATCCGTACGGCGTCTACATGCACGATACGCCGACCAAGGGCATTTTCGGCGACGACTTTCGCTTCGTGTCTTCGGGCTGCATCCGCGTGCAGAACGTGCGCGATTACGTGGCGTGGCTGCTGAAGGACACGCCCGGCTGGGACCGTGACCATATCGATGCCGCCATCGCCTCGGGCAACCGCATCGACGTCAAGCTGGCGCAGCCGGTCCCGGTTTACTGGGTGTACATCACGGCCTGGGCGACGCCGGAAGGGATCGTCCAGTTCCGTGAGGATATCTACAACCGCGATGGGCTCGGCGGCCCTGGTGCCGTGGCTTCGGCGGCGCCCAACGACGGCGGAGATCAGAACCAGAACGTCGAGCCGGCGCTCCAGCAGGACTGAGCGCCACCGAGCCGATCGACGGGGTGCCGGGCGGTCGTCGTCCCGATCGGCGGTCCGGTTCCGAACGATATCGGCGCGGATCATATTCGCGTCGAGCGCCCAGAGGCGGCAAGGCCCGTGATCGGGCCATGCCGCGACCACTTCAATTGGGCCTGCATCCGATGCCCCTGGCGGTCCCGCGCCTTTCCGCCTGGCGGCGCGCCCGTCTTCTCGTGACCAGGCATATACGGGAGACGGCACGCGACGTTCGGTGACGCTGGCGCAGCCCGGTCTGATCAAGCGTGTCACATTCTCCTACGAGAAAGTGGCTTCCTGCGAGAATGTGGCGCATTCGGATGCGGAGAGCTTCTCCAGCACCGTCAACGACGGCTGGCGGATCCTCGTCGCCGCCTTCGCGTCGACACCTCCCGAAAATGGGGTTGGAGAGCTTCATCTCGCGGGACGAGCGGACGACGGGTGAGGCCTTCGCTGACCGGGAGCCCGCCGTCGACACGGTCCCACCAGCCGTATCGGCCGATCCGAGAACAATCTGTTGAGGTTCCACGGCTCGGGCACGAAATACGCGCGGTATGGATCACGCCGACGCTTTGCGGACCTTGCTGGCAGGCGCAGAGCGAGAGGCGGTCGCCGTTGTCTTGCCGCGGGCCTTGGAGGCGGGCTTCGCCGGTGTTGCCTTGACCGATTTCTTCCCCTTGACGACCGGCCGACCGCTGCCTGCCTTGGCGTCGATCATCCGGACGGCGTCCGCGAGCGTCAGCGTGTCGGAGGCGAGATCCTTGGGCAACGTCGCATTGGTCTTGCCGTGATTGACATAAGGACCGTAGCGACCGTCCCGAAGCGTAATCGGCACCCCGTCCGGATGATTGCCGAGAACGCGGCCGGCCGGCGCCGCGCCGCCCCGGCGCTCGCCGCGCCCCAGTTCCTTGGCCACGACGAGGTCGATGGCGCGATTGCCCCCGATCGTCAGCACGTCATCGTCGGCATTAAGGTTCGCATAGGTCTTGCCGTGCTGCACATAGGGGCCATAGCGGCCGATCCCGGCCAGGATCGGCTCCCCCGAGGTCGGGTGCTTCGTGACCTCGCGCGGCAAGGCGAGCAGCGCCAGGGCCATGTCGAGGTCGAGCGCCGTCGGCGCGAGCCCCTTGGGCAGCGAGGAACGTTTCGGCTTCTCGCCCTCGCCGAGCTGGATATAGGGGCCGAAGCGGCCGTCCCGCAGCGTCACGTCGAGGCCCGAGGCCGGGTCGGTGCCGAGGCTGCGCTGGCCGGGCCTGTCGCCGGCCGCGGCGGCTTCGCCGCCGTTCGCGGTCAGCTGCCGCGTGAACTTGCAGTCCGGATAGTTCGAGCAGCCGATGAAGGCGCCGAACTTGCCGAGCTTGAGCGACAGCTTGCCCTCGCCGCAGGAGGGGCAAGCGCGGGGGTCGCTGCCGTCGCCCTTGTCCGGGAAGACATAGGGACCGAGCAGCCCGTTGAGGTTGTCGAGCACCTCGGTGGTGCGCAGGTCCTTGGTGTCGCCGATGGCCGCCGAGAAGTCGCGCCAGAAGTCGCGCAGAACCTGCCGCCAGTCGGTCTCGTGGTTCGAGACCTTGTCGAGCTGCTCTTCGAGGTTGGCGGTGAAGTCGTAGTCGACCCAGCGGTTGAAGAAGGATTCGAGGAAGGCCGTGACGAGCCGGCCTTTGTCTTCGGGATGCAGGCGGCGCTTGTCGAGCCGCACATACTCGCGGTCCTTCAGCACGGCGAGGGTCGCCGCATAGGTCGAAGGCCGGCCGATGCCGAGATCCTCCATGCGCTTGATCAGCGCCTCCTCGGTGTAGCGCGGCGGCGGCTCGGTGAAATGCTGGGTCGCGTCGATCCTGTCCTTCTTGAGCGGCTCGCTGGCCGCCATGGCAGGCAGACGGCCGCCCTCCTCACCCTCCTCGTCGTCGTCGACGCCGTAGAGCTTCAGGAACCCGTCGAAACGCACCACCTGGCCGGTGGCGCGCAGCTCGAGCCGACGGTGTCCGACGCCCGTCGGCCCGACTTCGGCCAGGATCTCCGCTGTGGTCCGCTCGATCTCGGCCGATTCCATCTGGCTCGCCACGGTGCGCTTCCAGATCAGCTCGTAGAGACGGAGCTGGTCGGCTTCGATGTAGCGGGCGACCTCCTTCGGCAGGCGCGACAGGTCGGTCGGGCGGATGGCCTCATGCGCCTCCTGGGCGTTCTTGGCCTTCACCGTATATTTGCGCGGGACGCCCGGCAGATAGCGGTCGCCGAAGAGGTTGCCGATGACCCTGCGGGTCCCATCCACGGCCTCCGGCGCCATGTCGATGCCGTCCGTCCGCATATAGGTGATCAGGCCGGTCGTCTCGCCGTGGATGCTCACCCCCTCGTAGAGCTTCTGCGCCAGCTGCATGGTGCGGGCGGGCGACAGGCCGAGCTTGCGCGAGGCCTCCTGCTGGAGCGTCGAGGTCCGGAAGGGTGGAAAGGGATGGCGCTTGACCGGCTTGGCCTCGATCGACGCGACCGAGAAGCGCGCCTCAGCGAGCGCCGCCTTGAAGGCCGCCGCCTCCTCGCCCGCGCCGATGTCGAGCCGGGTGATCTTCTTGCCGTCGGCGCCGACGAGCCGCGCCTCGAAGGGAGCGTCCCGCGCTGTGCGCAGATGCGCGATCAGCGACCAGTATTCGCGCGCCTTGAACGCCTCGATCTCGCGCTCCCGGGCACAGACGAGCCGCAGCGCCACCGATTGCACCCGGCCGGCCGAGCGCGCGCCGGGAAGCTTGCGCCAGAGCACCGGCGACAGGTTGAAGCCGACCAGATAGTCGAGCGCCCGGCGGGCCAGATAGGCGTCGACCAGCGCCTGGTCGATCTCGCGCGGATTGGCCATGGCGTCGCGCACCGCCGCCTTGGTGATGGCGTTGAAGACGACGCGCTCGATCGTCTTGTCCTTGAGCACGCGCCGGTTGCGCAGCACTTCGAGCACGTGCCAGGAGATGGCCTCGCCCTCGCGATCCGGGTCGGTGGCCAGGATCACCCGGTCGGCGGTCCTGACCGCACGCACGATGTCAGACAGGCGCTTGGCCGCCTTGTCGTCGACCTCCCATTGCATCGCGAAGTCCTGCTCGGGATCGACGGAACCATCCTTGGCCGGCAGGTCGCGCACATGGCCGAAGGAGGCCAGGACTTCGTAGTCTTTGCCGAGATAGCCGTTGATGGTCTTCGCTTTCGCCGGAGATTCGACGATGACGACGTTCATGAAGACATGATCCTGAGGGAGGGGGAAGGCCTGTAGCGCAGCCGAGGGTAAATGGGGGAGGCGGCCCGGCCTGTCAAACCGGATCCCCGGCCAAGCTGTCGGGGATGCGGTGGCGCATAGCCGGAAACAGCCGGTTGAGCCGTGCCGTCGTCGGCGCTTCAATCAGGCGAAAGACGAGAATGCCCGTGACGACGGCTGCAAGGCAGGCACAGCCGAAAAAGAGCCAGGCCGGCAGACGGCTTCCGACCGTCGCAGTCCAGCCTACGCGCAGCAGACGGATGGCGAAAGGGTGCGCGAGATAAAGACTGTAGGAAGCGTCTCCGAGGATCGCAAGGCCGACCACCACCCGGCTCGCTCGCCACGGCGGCATGAGCACCGAGCCGGCGAGGATGAGCGCGGCTGGCACGCCTCCTCTCAGCACGGGATCGACGGCCTCGAATCGGCCGCTTGCCGGCCCGAGCGTGACCGCTGCCAAAAGGCCGAGGACGACCAGCGCGATGCCTGAGGCGCGGCTGATTCTCCAACCGACCTCGTCGAGGAGACCGATCCCGATGCCGAACAGAAATTCGAGCAGCAGGCCATTTGTCCAGACGAACAGCGGAGCGGAACCCACAGGCAGGATCTTGCCGAGCAGAACCAGCCCGATCAGCGCGGCGGCGATCGCCGACAGGCCGGCACGCCGCGGCAGCACCATGGCGGCGCCGAACAGCAGGTAGAAGAACATCTCGTAGTCGAGCGTCCAGCCCTGGCCAAGGATGGGGCGAATCTCGGCGTTGACCCGTGTCACCGGAATGAAGAGGTAGGAGCCGAAAAACAGGGCCCAGCCTTCGACCGGCACGTTGAGCAGCCCCGGCGCGACGAGGCTGCCGAGGAGCACCGCCGTCGTCATCAGCCAGTAGAGCGGCGCGATCCTGAGCAGTCGGCGGCCGATAAATCTCGGCGATGCGCCAGCACGGCCGAAATCGCGCGCCGTGCGCAGCATGATGAAGCCCGAGATGACGAAGAAGAGGTGGATGCCGAAGGACCAGTCGAACATCCGGTCGAGACCGAGCGGTGCTTCACCGTATCGTGCAGCGATCGTATCCGCGTCGTAGCCGGCGTGATGCACGACGACGACCAGGGCCGCGAGCGCCCTGAGCACCTGGACCGAGTAGAGCGGGGCGGGTCTTGGCTTCGAGGGGGGCACGAGAACGGGCGTCGGCGCCCTCGCTTTTTTTGACTTGCCCGGTTCGGCAATGGGCGATCTTGCTTTAGGATCGATGGCCGTGGGCGGGGAAGGAGTCATCATGGCGGGCGCGGGACTGTCTTACGCTACTGCGGGGCTTCTCGGCTATGCCCTTGGCTCCATTCCGTTCGGTCTCCTGCTGACGCGCCTCGCCGGGACGACGGACATCCGCACCGTCGGATCGGGCAATATCGGGGCCACCAACGTGCTGCGCACCGGCCGCAAGGACCTCGCGGCCGCGACCTTGCTGGGCGACGCGCTGAAGGGCACCGCGGCGGTACTGATCGCGGCGTCCTTCGCCGGCGAAAGGGTGGGGCTCGCCGCGGCGGTCGGCGCCTTTCTCGGCCATCTCTATCCGGTCTGGCTTCGCTTTCGCGGCGGCAAGGGCGTCGCAACCTATCTGGGCTGCCTCTACGGCTCCTGGTGGCCGATGGGATTGATCTTCTCGCTGCTCTGGTTGGCGACGGCCTTCACGCTGCGCTTCTCCTCTGCCTCGGCCCTGGTGGCCTCGGCGCTCACGCCCATCCTGTTCTTTCTGCTCGGTCGGCCGGCGGAAGGGGTGGTCTTCCTGGTCCTCACGCTGATCCTGTGGTGGAAGCACAGGGCGAACCTCGCCCGGCTGCTCAGCGGCACGGAGGCCAAGATCGGGCAGAAGACATGACACCGGTGCTACGCGAGCTCAACGATGCCGAGCGCCGCGATTGGCTGCGGCTGATCCGCAGCGAGAATATCGGCCCCAGGACTTTCGCCACGCTCATCGCGCGCTACGGCGACGCGGGAGCCGCGCTCGACGCGCTGCCGGCGCTGATCGCGCGCGGCCGCGCGGGCGGGCGCAGCGTGACGATCTTCCCGGCGGATGAGGCGGCGCGGGAACTCGATGCGGCCCGGCGTCTCGGTGTGAGCTTCCTGGCGCTCTGCGAGCCGGACTATCCGGCGCCGCTGCGCGCCATCGATGCGCCGCCGCCGCTGATCGCGGTGAAGGGTTCCCCGGAGGCACTGCAGCGGCCGATGGTCGCGATCGTCGGCTCGCGCAATGCATCGGGATCCGGCCTCATCTTCGCCGAACGGCTGGCGAAAGGCCTTGGCGACGCCGGCTATGTCGTCGTCTCGGGCCTGGCGCGCGGCATCGACGGCAGAGCCCATCAGGCTAGCCTCGCGACCGGTACCGTCGCCGTGCTGGCAGGCGGCCACGACAAGGTCTATCCGAGCGAGCATGAGGCTCTGACGCGCCGGGTCGTGGAAAACGGCGCCCTCGTGTCGGAGATGCCGCTCGGTTGGGAGCCGCGAGCCCGCGACTTTCCGCGCCGTAACCGGCTGGTCTCGGGGCTCAGCCTCGGCGTGATCGTCGTCGAGGCGAGCCGCCGTTCGGGTTCGCTGATCACGGCGCGCTTCGCCAACGAGCAGGGCCGCGAGGTCTTCGCCGTGCCGGGATCGCCCCTCGATGCGCGTGCCGAGGGCACCAACGACCTTCTGCGACAGGGCGCCACGCTTTGCGCCTCCGTCGAGGATGTTCTCGGCGCTCTGGCGCCGGCACTCGGGCCGCCCCGCGAGGGCCTGGCGATGGCGGAGCCGCGCGGCGATGCTCCGGAGCCCGAGCCGCTGTGGGAGGAAATCGACCTCTTCGCGGAAGGCGACCAACTCGGGCCGGCCTTGCCGCTGCGCGAGACCGGATCCTCTCCTGGTGTTTCCCAGCCGGCACCTCCCAGGATCTCAGATGGCGTCGCCGATATCGATCGCGTGCTGGAACTGATCGGACCCACGCCGATTCTCATCGACGACCTCATCCGGGCCTCGGCCTTGCCGGCGCGTCACCTCCAGGCAGCCCTGATGGAACTCGAGATCCGCCAGCAGGTCCGACGCCTCGACGGAAACCGCGTCGCGCTCAACCTCGAACGGATAGCTGCAAGCCCATCCTCCGGCGCGTCATTCGGCGGCGATACCGCCTCGGCCGACACGCTCGGCCTCCATCTGCGCCATGGTGAGTAGGTAGGCCAACATCGGCAGTTTCGCCGCGGCCGTCATGTCGGCCAACTGCCCGCAGATCGCCGCGACATAATCTCCGAGATCGTCGGAGCCCGACTCGCGGGACACCAGGACCGGAATGGGTTCGCCTGTGGCTGCGCCGGGCCGCGGCCGGCGGCCGTGCGTCGACGGGAATTTCCTGGGCAAGGATCGTCTCTATGGGTTGCCGTATGGAGCCGATACAACCTAAGATAGATTCAAGGACCGAGCAACTTTTTATCGTCGTATTGCTGATAATTCAACCCAAGAGGGCAGACAGCCGGTCGAGCGCGCCTTGCAGGATATAGGCCGCGGCCATCCGATCGACGACCTCCTGGCGCCGCGCCCGCGACGCGTTCTGCGCGATGAGGCTGCGGGTTACGGCGGCCGTCGAGAGTCGCTCGTCCCAGAAGGCGGCGGGCCTGCCGA
Source organism: Lichenihabitans sp. (assembly GCA_965277635.1). Classification (GTDB taxonomy): domain Bacteria; phylum Pseudomonadota; class Alphaproteobacteria; order Rhizobiales; family Beijerinckiaceae; genus Lichenihabitans. The sequence goes on along the minus strand of CBDIDE010000002.1, from coordinate 4,548,391 downwards.
GTAGCGGTGCGCTTTGGCGGACGAAGGCCCGGGTCGATTGCACGCGCGGCCCTTCCGTCCCGTCCATATTGAGCGGCAGGCCGACGACGAGCGCGGCGACGTCGAACCGGTCGAGGATGCCTTTGAGGATCTCCACATCCTTGGTGAACTTCACGCGGCGGATCGTATCGTAAGGTGTCGCGAGGCGGTGCTCGACATCCGACAGGGCGAGCCCGATCGTCTTGGTGCCGAGATCGATGCCGATCAGGCGCTGGTTGCGTCCGATGAGAGCCGGAAGGTCCTCGATTGCCACGGTCTGCCCGATCATGGTCCTGTCCGTCGAGCGATTGCGGTGAACGGCACATTGCGGTGCGCGTCATCCACTTGGGGTTGATCCGGCGACGGGATTGAGGCATATAGGCGCCGCAACGGCGGGGTCACCCGCCTGTTTTCGTTTGGGGGACGGGTCATGAAAGTCCGCAATTCGCTGAAATCGCTGCGCGGGCGACACCGCGACAATCAGCTCGTCCGCCGCAAGGGTCGAGTCTATATCATCAACAAGACGCAGAAGCGCTACAAGGCCCGTCAGGGCTGAGCGGCGCGCCGGTCAGCCGGCGCCGGTCCCGTCATGATGTCGAGCCCGGCGGGACCTCCGACCGGGTTTTTTTGCGCGACCAATCGCGCTTTGACCCAGGCAGAGGCCGTCCCTATCTTGAGGGAATGAGCAAGCAGACGATCTGGGCTGCCGCGGCGACCATGCTCTTGGTCTCGGGAGGATCGTGGAGCGCCTCGGCGTGGGCGGGGTCGCCGTTCGGACCGGGGCCGGCAGGTGCACCATCGCCCAATCCGCCGACCGGGCGCGGCTTCGCACCGGGCGGACCCGATCTCGGCGACGTGCCGGCTTTCTCGGACAACAAGCCGGTGCAGAGTGGCGGCGGCAAGGATCCGGCCGCGGAGCCCTCGCCCACGCCTCCGACCCATCAGGAAATCCTCGATCGCCTCTTCGCCAGGCTGGCCAAGGCCAGTGATCCGGACGAGGCGGCCGGCATAGCCGGTGTGATCGAGCGGCTGTGGATGCAGTCGGGATCGGATACCGCGGATCTGCTGATGGCGAGGGCCATGGAAGCCGCGCAGGCGTCGCATCGCGACATCGCCCTGTCCTTGCTTGACAAGGTCGTCGGGCTCGATCCCGGCTGGGCGGAAGCCTGGAACAAGCGGGCGACGCTCCGCTTCCTCGACGACGACGATTCGGGGGCCATGGAGGACATCGGCCATACGTTGGCGCTGGAGCCGCGCCATTTCGGCGCGCTGAGCGGCATGGGCTTCATCCTCAAGCGCAACGGGCTCGAGAAAGGCGCTCTTACCGCTTTGCGCAGGGCACAATCCATCTATCCGGAAAGCCCGGACATCAAGAAGGCCGTCGACGACCTAGTGCCCGACGTCGAAGGCCGCGATCTTTGAGCTTCAGCGATCCAAGGCGCGGATGATCCGTGTCGTCTTCGCCGGGATCGCGGTGCTGATCGTCATCGGCTGGATGTTCACGTGGCATGAGACGAGCGTCATTGGACGGGCCTATCCGCCACTTGGGTCGTTCGTCACGCTGCCTAGCGGGATACGTTTGCACTACACTGAACGTCTACCGCAGGGCAGCCGGCGGGGTACGATGCTGCTGCTGCATGGCGCCAGCGGCAACCAGGCGGATATCATGCTGCCTCTCGGCGACCGGCTCGCCGCGAAAGGATTCCGCGTCCTCGCCGTCGATCGTCCGGGTCACGGCTGGAGCGACCGGCCGGACGGCGAGGCCGACGCCTCGCCGGCGCGGCAGGCCGACCTGATCCTCGCGGCCCTGCGGCAGATCGGCGTCGATCGGGCGATCGTCGTGGGCCACTCCTGGTCCGGCGCGCTGGCGGCCGATCTGGCCCTCGACCATCGCGATTTCACGCAAGGCCTCGTGCTGCTCTCGCCGGTCCTCTATCCGTGGCCGAGCGGGGTCGCCTGGTACAATCATGTGGCGACCTGGCCATGGATCGGGCCGCTGTTCACGCATCTTCTGACGATGCCGGTCGGCCTGTTGTCGATCCAGGGCGGCATCGCGGAGGTCTTCGCCCCGCAGGCACCGCCGTCCAACTATGCGGTTCGCACCGGCGTCTATCTGGTGCTCCGGCCGGCCGAGTTCACGGCCAACGCGCAGGATGTCGTGCATCTGCACGACTTCGTCACCGCGCAAGGGCCGCGGATGCCGACGATCGCCGTACCGACCGCCATCGTAGCCGGGGACGGCGACACCGTCGTCTCGCCCGAGATCCATGCCCGCCATGCGGCGCGCGACATTCCCGGCGCGACCTTGCTGATGTTGCCGGGCGTTGGTCACTCGCCGCATTGGGCCGACCCCGACCGGGTCGTCGAGGTGATCACCGATGTTGCCGGCCGGATCCGCCAGTCTCCGCCGCTCGCGGCGCAATAGCACGAAACCGCCGCAGATCTACCAGCTGTCCGACGCGCCGCCGCCGCCGGACGAACCGCCGCCGCCCGAGAAGCCGCTGTCCCCCGACGAGCCGCCGCCGCTTGAGCCACCGCCCGAGGTCCAATTCGATCCGCCGCCCGGGATGAAGATCATGCCGCCCGGACCCCTGCGGCCCCTCGATCGCCGGAACAAGGCGATGAGGACGAAAAACACAACGATCACGATGACGATCGTGCCGATCGAAATGCTTTCCTGGGCATTGCCGCTCGGCGCCTGGAGATGCGGGCGCTTCTGCCAGTCTGCCTTGTCGGTCGACAGCACGGCGATGATGTCGTCGAGCCCGCTCTCGATGCCGCCCTGATAGTCGCCGGCCTTGAACCGCGGCGTCATGGCGTTGACCATGATCAGCTTCGAGGTCGCGTCGGTCAGCGTTCCTTCGAGCCCGTAGCCGACCTCGATGCGCACCTTGCGCTCGGTCGGCGCGACGAGCAGCAGCACGCCGTTGTTCTTCTTCTGCTCGCCGAGCTTCCAGGCCCGGAAGAGCCTGTTGGCATAAGGCTCGATCTCCTCCCCGCCGAGCGATTTGACCGTGGCGACGACGAGCTGGATGCCCGACTGGTCCTCCAGCGTCTTGAGCTTGGTCTCGATGCGGGACTGAGCGGCTGCCGACAGCAGGCCGGCGTCGTCGACGACGCGGCCGGTGAGCTGCGGCAAATCCGCTGCCGCCCGGGCGCCGCCGCAAGCCCACCCCAGGACAACGACGAGCAACACCGCCAGCAACGGGCGCAGGGCGGCCGGCGCCAATGCCATCCGGAACGGGGATGCGGTCGCGGCCATCCCGGCTAGAACTTCACCTGCGGGGGCGCATCGGAACCCTGCGTCGCCGTGAAGCTGGCCATGGGCTTGGCATGGAACACCAGCGTCTGCCACACCACATCCGGGAAGGTCCGCAGGCTGGTGTTGAACTGGCGGACGTTATCGATGTAGTCGCGCCGCGCAACCGCGATGCGGTTTTCGGTCCCCTCGAGCTGCGATTGCAGCGCCAGGAAGTTCTGGTTCGACTTGAGGTCGGGATAGTTCTCGCTGATGGCGATCAGGCGTCCCAGGGCGCCGCCGAGCTGGTTCTGCGCATCGGCGAATTGCTTCACCTTGTCGGGGTCGGAAAGATCGTTGGCATCGACATGGATCGACGTCGCCTTGGCGCGCGCCTCGGTCACCGAGGTGAGCACGTCCTTCTCCTGCTTGGCATAGCCCTGGACCGTATTGACCAGATTCGGGATGAGATCGGCGCGCCGCTGATACTGGTTCTGCACCTCGGACCAGCTCGCTTTCGCCTGCTCCTCGAGCGTCGGGATGTGGTTGTACCCGCAGCCCGACAGGCCGAGCCCCAGAATCAGGACGGCCGACGCGGCCCTCAGGCGCGATAGGAAAGACGGCATCGATACCCCTCGCGTGACCACCGGTTGCCCGGCCTTGCGGACCATGTCATGCACCGGCAGGCTGGGACGGGCAAGCCGCACGGCGCCGGCCGTCTGAATTTCGCCTCACGTCCGCGCTGTGGTGGCGCATTATCGGTTTCATAACCATCCGTGCGCATGTCTCGCAGGTGGGCGGATGCAGAGGATCGCTGATCATGTTTGGCATGCCTGGGACACCAGCCGCGATACGGGTGGCCGCGAACTTGAGCGCCGTTCTCGCCCTTGCGGCGGCGCTCGTCATGGCTGGAGCGCCGGAGGCGTCCGCCGCGAAGAAGGTCGCCGCCCATCCTGCGCCGGTCAAGAAGGAGGCCGCGAAGAAAGAGCCGCCCGCCAACGCCAAGCCGACCCTCGTCGCGACCTTCGGCGATTGGGGAACCTATGAGGCGCAGGGGCCGAAGAGCAAGATCTGCTACGCGCTGGCCCAGCCCAAGCAGCGGACGCCCGCGACCCTCAAGCGCGACGCAGCCTATATCTTCATCTCGAGCCGGCCCGGCGAGGGCATCCACAACGAAGTGTCAGTGATGATGGGCGTGCCGCTCAAGGACGGCGCCACGGATGCCAAGGCCGAGGTCGGGGCCGCGGCTTTCGATCTCGTGACCAAGGGCCAGAACGCCTGGATGCGCAACGCCGCCCAGGAGAGCCAGCTCATCGATGCCATGAAGAAGCACGGCCGCCTCGTGGTCAAGGCGCCGGTCGCCAAGGGCAGCGTGGCCGACAGCTATTCGCTGGCGGGGCTCGGCCAGGCGCTCGAGCGGGTGTCGAAGGACTGTCCCTGATCGCCTGCGCCCGATTGTCCTGAGAGGTGCCGCTCAGCTTGCCTCGGCAGCGCTGATTGGGCCAGACTGACATGAAGATCCGAGCCGGGCAGGCCCGCGATGGCGAGCCGTCGCGCTGCCTCGGGCAGGATCACGTCGGGGAGGGTTGCGTCATGTCGCATCAGGTCTACGAGGTGCCGGCGTCATACAGGGAGAAGACGCTCGTCGACCCCGAACGATACGAGGAGATGTATGCCCGCTCGCTCGCCGATCCGGATGGCTTCTGGGCCGAGCATGGACGCCGCATCGACTGGATCAAGCCTTACCGCCGGGTCAAGAATGCCTGCTTCGCGCCGGGCCAGGTGTCGATCGAATGGTACGGCGACGGCACCACCAATGTGGCGCATAACTGCATCGACCGCCATCTCGCATCGCGCGGTGACAAGACCGCCATTTTGTGGGAGGGGGATGACCCCAGCCAATCGAAGCGCATCAGCTATCGCGAGCTCCATGCCGAGGTCTGCCGCTTCTCCAACGTCCTGAAGGCGCAGGGCGTGCGCAAGGGCGACACCGTCACGATCTACATGCCGATGATCCCCGAAGCGGCCTATGCGATGCTCGCCTGCGCGCGGATCGGCGCCGTCCATTCGGTGGTGTTCGGCGGCTTCTCGCCCGACGCCCTGGCGGGTCGCATCTCCGGCTGCACGTCGAAATTCGTCGTCACCGCCGACGAGGGCCTGCGCGGCGGCCGCAAGGTGCCGCTCAAGGTCAATGTGGATGCCGCCATCGACAAGGCCGGTACCGTCGAACGGGTGATCGTGGTAGCCCGCACCAATGCCGACGTGCCGATGCGGGCCGGCCGCGACATCTGGTATCACGAGGCTGCCGCGAATGCCTCGACCGATTGTCCGGCGGAGGAGATGGAGGCGGAAGCGCCGCTCTTCATCCTCTACACGTCGGGCTCGACCGGCCAACCCAAGGGCGTGCTGCATACGACGGGCGGCTATCTCGTCTATGCCTCGATGACGCATGAGTACGTCTTCGACATGCGCGACGACGATGTCTACTGGTGCACCGCCGACGTCGGCTGGGTGACGGGCCACTCCTATATCGTCTACGGACCGCTCGCCAACGGCGCCACCACGCTGATGTTCGAGGGTGTGCCGAACTACCCGAGCCTGTCGCGCCTCTGGGAGGTGGTCGACAAGCACAAGGTGACGGTGCTCTACACGGCGCCGACCGCGATCCGGGCGCTGATGGGTGGGGGCGAAGAGCCGGTGCGCAAGACGAGCCGCGCGAGCCTGCGCCTGCTCGGCTCGGTCGGCGAGCCGATCAATCCCGAGGCCTGGGAATGGTACCACCGGGTCGTCGGCGACCGCCGCTGTCCGATCGTCGACACCTGGTGGCAGACCGAGACCGGCGGCATCATGATCACGCCGCTGCCGGGCGCGACGCGGCTCAAGCCCGGTTCGGCGACGCGGCCCTTCTTCGGCATCGAGCCGCAGATCGTGGACCCGGACGGCAAGGTTCTCGATGGCGCCTGCGAAGGCAATCTCGTCATCGCCGATAGCTGGCCTGGGCAGATGCGCACCGTCTACGGCGACCACAAGCGCTTCGAGGAGACTTATTTCTCCGCCTATCCGGGCAAATATTTCACCGGCGACGGCTGCCGGCGCGACGAGGACGGCTACTACTGGATTACCGGGCGCGTCGACGACGTGATCAATGTCTCCGGCCACCGCATGGGGACGGCCGAGGTCGAGAGCGCGTTGGTGGCGCACAAGGCGGTGTCAGAGGCCGCCGTCGTCGGCTATCCGCACGAGATCAAGGGGCAGGGGATCTATGCCTATGTGACGCTTATGCAGGGCGTCGACGCTTCCGACGGGCTGCGCAAGACCCTTGTGGCCCATGTCCGCAAGGAGATCGGGCCGATCGCGTCGCCCGACGTCATCCAGTTCGCACCCGGCCTGCCGAAAACCCGCTCCGGCAAGATCATGCGCCGTATCCTGCGCAAGATCGCCGAGAACGAGTTCGGCAGCCTCGGCGATACGTCGACCCTGGCCGATCCCTCGGTGGTCGAGGACCTTATCGCCAATCGCGGCTGAGGCAGCCTCGCGGACGGATGGAGTTCGTTCACCCTGACGGCAGCTTCCCGCCAGCCGCTCCCAACAGGGGCGATCTCCGTAACCGCGCGTTCACCGGGGAACGGCCAGCGTGCCTTCGGTTCCGGCCGAAGACCGGAAGGGAGCGTGTGATGGGATTTTTCGACGCAAGGGTCGTGCGCGGGCGCCTCGGCTGGACCGACCTCCTGCTCATGGTTCTGATCCTATGCGCAGCCCTCGGCGTGGCGGCGATGACCATTGCGCCGGCGCGGGCCGCCACGGGTCCGGGCCTCTCGGACTATCCGGCGGGGACAGTGGTGATCAGCCAGAGCCGGCGCCGGCTGTTCCTGGTCGAGGGCGCTGGCGAGGTGATCACCTATCCGGTCGCAGTGGGGCGCATGGGCAAGCAATGGCGCGGCACCGTCCATATCGACGGCAAATACGTCTACCCGGCTTGGGCGCCCCCAGTCGAGGTCAAGCGGGCCGAGCCCTGGCTGCCGGACTACATTCCGGGAGGGTCGCCGCATAATCCGATGGGCGCCAGGGCGCTGACGCTGAGCGGCGACGAATATGCGATCCACGGCACCAACCGGCCCGATTCGATCGGCAAGGCCGCCTCCTACGGCTGCATCAGGATGAGCAACCGCGACGTCATCGACCTCTATAATCGCGTCGATGTCGGCACGCCCGTCGTCATGTTGCCGTAACGACACGATCGTCTTCCGGATAAAGCCTGACAGACCGGAACCTCGGCGTCGACATCGCCGTTCCCTTCACACGAAAACGCCCGCGGCGGATGTCGCGGCGAGTGGGGTTGTGGAGAATCGCGATGTCTGACCCGATGAAGACCAGCTTTGAGCGGAATCGCGACTCGTCCACAGAGGTGTCGGCCAAAGGTTTCGTCGATCGGGCAGCGGGCGCGAGTGAGCGTCTGGCGCATCCCGGTGGACCCGGCGACGATCGCCTGCACGACGCCTCGGCAACCGCGACGTTGAAGGACCAGGCGGCTCAGGCCGCCCAGCAGGCCAAGCATACGGTCACAGCCATGGCCGACGAAGCGCGGCATCGGATCACCGAAATCATCGATCAGCAGAAGGTAGCCGGCGCTGACCAGGTGGCGGGTGTCGCCAAGGCGGCCCAAGCCGCCGCCGGGGACCTGCAGCAGACAAGTCCCCAACTCGCCAAGCTGGTCCGTGCTGCGGCGGAAAGCGTCGACCACGTGGCCGATGATATTCGCTCGAGCGATCTCGCCGATCTCCTCGGCTCGCTTTCGGATTTTGGCCGACGGCGGCCGGTGGCCTTTTTCGGCGGTGCAGTGCTGGCCGGCTTTCTCCTGACTCGTTTCCTGAAGAGCGACGCGCCCTCCCGAGCATTGGACGACGCTCATCCCGGACCGCTCGCTTGACGCTTGGCTCCGGAAGGCATGCCGATGACCAATGACACCATGGGGCGGCCATCGACGCCCGCGCTCTTCGCCGACGCGATTGCCAAGATGACGACCCTCTTCGAGACGGAGATCCGTCTCGTGCGAACGGAGATCGGTGAAAAGATCTCGACCGCGATCGAAGCGATCGTAGTGCTTCTCGTTTCGGCGATTCTGCTGCTCGCTGCCCTGTTTCTCATACTGGTCGGCCTGGTCGAGCTGCTGGTCACCTTCGGTCTTCTGCAGTGGCAGGCCTATATGCTGGTCGGTGCCGTCATCGCCGTGATCGGCGGCATCGCGCTCTTCCTCGCGCTGCGAAGTCTGTCCGCCGATCGTCTGATGCCGAAGCGGACAATCTCGCAACTCGGTAAGGATGCGGATATCGTCAGGGAGCAGGTCAGATGACGTCGGATTACGAGCGGCAATCCTCGTCGGAGGTGGCCGATGAGGCGGAAGACGTCCGGGCCGACCTCGCGCAGACCCTAGATCAGCTCCGCAACAATCTTCGCCCTGAGAACATGGTCGAGGAGGTCGTGAGCAATGCCCGGATCGGTGCGAGCACCCTGGCCGACGGGCTTTACGATCTCGCCCGCCAGAACCCGCTACCGGCCCTGCTGATCGGGGCGGGATGTGCGCTCTTCATGGGTCTCGGGGCTAGGAAGGCATTGAAACCAGGCGGCGTCCTGGAGCATGAGCCCGCCGACCCGGTGATGGCGCTTCAGCCAAGGACGAGCGGCTTGGCGCCCGGCGCGCCCGGGCAGCCGAAACGATTCGCATCCGCGCGCCTCAGGGCGGGTCCCGACGAAGTCGGGGCCGCCACGCTCGAAAAGCCGGCCAAGGACGGACGCCGTGGGGGTGCCGGGGCTTGGCAGCGGCCGAGCGACGAATCGACAAGCGAAATCTCAAGCAGGGTGCGAAGCAACATGAGCAGGGTGAGCAGGTCCATGGCGCAGTCGCGCCGACGAGTCGTGTCGCAGTTGCCGGGGGTGCTCCACGACCAGCCGCTGATCCTTGCGGCCCTGGGGGTCGCGGTAGGCGCAGCGATCGGTGCCGCGTTGCCGACGACCAGCACGGAAGACGAGTGGATGGGTGGCGCGAGTGCATCGGTGCGTCATGCCGCGGAGGATGTGGCGCGCGACGAAATCGACGAATTGCGTTCGGTCGCGAGCCGCACGGCCGACAATTACAAGCAGGCCGCGAGCGATCACGGGCTTTCGGTCGACAACCTGAGCGGTCTCGCCAAAGATATCGGCGATCATACGAAGTCGGCGATCCACGACGTCGGCGGCAGCCTGGATCACACCAAAGTATAGTCGATGGGGCAGATCAGAAGTCGACCGTTAGGCCTTTGACCTCCCAGTCGCCGTAGCGGACAGGGTCAGATCCGCCTCGGCCGTCGATTTCCGGCGGGGACGTTTCAGCCTCCCGGGCGAGACGATGTCGTGTCGCGGCTTCCTCGATTGCCCGTTCCGCCGCTGCCTTGCGGCGTCTGCCGGCAGCCTCGAGACTTCCGCCGGACGCTCCCGTGCAAGAGTTTTTCACCACGGTTCCACCACCTTTCCGGCGCACAATACAAACGCTCGCGATGCCGCCGACCCGCTTGGAAGCTTCCATCTTGCCATATCATGACTGCTCGATCCGAGATCAATCCGGCCCGGCGCGATTCGGCCGCAGGTCTCGTCGTTGCCCATCGCGCGGCTGCGACTGAGCATCGAGCCGGGATGATGACCAAGGCCCCCGGCCGCATGACGCGGCCGAGACCCGGACAGAAGCCGCAGGCGGTGGCGCCGATCGAATTGCCGCCTGGACTAGCCCCGCGGGTTGCTGCGGCGATGATCCTGGCCGACGTCGTCGGGCAGGGGAGAGGCCTCGACGAGGCTTTGTCTGCCGCCCTGAACCACCCCCGTCTCGCGCCGGTCTCCGAGCGGGACCGGGCTCTGGCGAGATCCATCGTCATCGTGTCGCTGCGTCGACTGGGGACGATCCGGTCGTTTCTGGCACGCTTTCTGGAGAAGGGCTGGCCGCGCAAGAGCGGAACGCTCGAATGGATGCTCATCGCCACTGCAGCCCAGATCCTTTATCTCGACATACCGGACCATGCCGCGGTCAATGCCTGCGTGCAGGCCGTGCGCCTCGACCCGGCGTCGGCACCTTTCGCGGCCTTGGCCAATGCCGTCGCGCGCAACGTGGCGCGGCATCGGGACGACGTCGGGGAGGGGGATCCCTTCCTCGACACGCCCGTCTGGCTGGCGACGCGATGGCGGAAGACCTACGGCGACGAGACGGCGGCAGCCATCGCGGCCGCTCACCGGGCCGAGGTAGCGCTCGATCTCACGGTCAAGGACGACCCCATGCATTGGGCCGAGAGGCTGCAGGGCGACGTGCTGTCGACCGGTTCCGTCAGGCTGCGCGTCCACACACCGGTTCCACAGCTCCCGGGCTATGCGGAAGGAGCCTGGTGGGTGCAGGACGCGGCCGCATCCTTGCCGGCCCGCCTGCTCAAGACGGAGGCCGGGGAACGGGTCGCGGATCTGTGCGCGGCGCCCGGCGGCAAGTCGGCGCAACTCTGCGCCACCGGTGCCGAGGTCGTCGCGGTCGATCGCTCCGCGGAGCGGTTGAAGCGTTTCGCGCTCAACCTCGAACGCCTCGGATTCACGGCCGATGCAAAGGTCGCCGATGTGGCGAGCTTCAATGCGCAGCCATTCGACGCGGTGCTGCTCGACGCTCCCTGCACCGCGACCGGGACGATGCGGCGGCATCCGGACGTCGGCTGGACCAAGCGAGCCTCCGACATTCCGGTGTTGGCCAGCCTGCAGTCGAGGATGCTCGACCGTGCCGCCGCGCTGGTACGGCCCGGCGGCCGGCTCGTCTATTGCGTCTGCTCGCTCGAGCCGGAGGAAGGAGAGATGCAGATCGCGGCTCTTTTGCGCCGCAATCCGGACCTGTCGCGCTCGTCGATCGATCCCGACGAAATCGGCGGCCTGACGGCCAGCCTGACCAGTCTCGGCGAGCTGCGTACCTTGCCGCACCAACCCGCGAGCCTCGATCCGCTACGCCACGGTCTCGACGGATTTTACGCCGCCCGCCTCCGGCGTCGCGACTGATGCAACGGCGGCGGCGGGCTCGTCACGCCGCCTTGTTCTTGTTGTAGACGTCGAGGCACACGGCGGCCAGCAGCACCAGACCCTTGATGACCTGCTGGTAGTCGATGCCGATGCCCATGATCGACATGCCGTTGTTCATGACGCCGATGATGAAGGCTCCGATGACTACCCCGGTCACCTTGCCGACGCCGCCCGCCGCCGAGGCGCCGCCGATGAAGCAGGCCGCGATCACGTCGAGCTCGAAGCCATAGCCGCCCTTCGGCGTGGCGGTGTTGAGGCGCGCCGCGAAGATCATGCCGGCGAGGCCCGCCAGCACGCCCATGTTGACGAAGGTCAGGAAGGTCAGCCGCTCCGTCTTGATGCCGGAGAGCTTGGCCGCCTTGATGTTGCCGCCGAGCGCGTAGATGCGGCGGCCGATCGTGGTCTGATTGGTGACGAACCTGTAGAGCATGATCAGCACGAACATGATGATCAGCACGTTCGGCAGACCGCGATATGAGCTCATTTGGTAGGCGAAACCGAGCAGCGCGGCCCCGATCACGCCGTTGCGAATCGCGAACGAGCCCATCGATTCGACCACGACCCCGTGCCGCTGCCGCGTGACGCGGCGGCGAAGGCTCGTGGCCAGCAGGATGGCCCAGAGCACGGCCCCGATGATCAGTGACGTGTAGTGACCCGCGAAATTCGGGATGAAGCCCTTCGACAGCAGCTGGAAGATATCGGGGAAGGGGCCCACGGACGCGCCGTTCAGGACCGCGAGGGTCAGGCCGCGGAACACCAGCATGCCCGCAAGCGTGACGATGAAGCTGGGGATCTTGAAATAGGCGATCCAGTAGCCTTGCGCGGCACCCACCACGCCGCCGACGACGAGGCAGATCACCGTCGCCAGGACATAGTTCATCGGCGGGACGTCGAAGCCGACGTCGAGGCCGACGAAGCCCAACCCGAGGTGGAGTCCCTGCACCATCAGGACCGCCGCGAGCGCGCCGACGAAGCCGACCACCGAGCCGATCGACAGGTCGATATGGCCCGCCACGATGATGAGCAGCATGCCGAGCGCCATGACGACGACGTAGCTGTTCTGCAGGATCAGGTTGGTGAGGTTCAGCGGCTGGAACAGCACGCCGTTGGTCTTGAACTCGAAGAAGATCATGATCGCGGCGAGCGCGATCAACAGGCCGTAGTCGCGGAAGTTGCCCTTCTTGAGGAGGCCACGCCAACCGGGCGCGTCCGGCTCGGTGTTGGCCCGTGGCAGGCCGGCTGGCGCCTTCTCGACCTCGTTGGCTGTGAGCTGGCTCATCAGTGGAGTTCCTTCGAGCGCATGATGGCACGCATGATCTTTTCCTGGCTGGCTTCGGCGGCCGGGAACTCGCCGACGAAGCGTCCCTCGTTCATCACGTAGATGCGGTCGCACATGCCGAGCAGCTCGGGCATCTCGGACGAGATCATCAGGACGCCTTTCCCCTCGCGTGCCAGGGCATCCATGATGGTGTAGATCTCGTATTTGGCGCCGACGTCGATGCCACGGGTCGGCTCGTCGAGGATCAGCACCTTGGGGCCGGTGAAGAGCCATTTGCTCAGCACGACCTTCTGCTGGTTGCCACCCGAAAGATTCACCGTCTGCTGCGCCACGCCGTAGGAGCGGATGTTGAGCTTGCTGCGGTAATCGCTGGCGACGACATATTCCTTGTCCTGGTCGATGACGGCGACGCTGGAGACGGCCTTGAGGTTGGCGAGCGTGGTGTTCTTGGTGATGTTCTCGTCGAGCACCAGCCCGAGCTGCTTGCGGTCCTCGGTCACATAGGCGATGCCGTTGGCGATGGCCTTGTTGATGGTCGAGACGTCGACGGACTTGTTCTCGATCAGCACTTCGCCGCTGATGCCCTGGCCGTAGGCGCGGCCGAAGATGCTCATCGCCAGTTCGGTGCGGCCGGACCCCATCAGACCCGCGATACCGACGATCTCGCCCCGGTTCACGCGCAGGTTGACGTTCCTGACCACCGCCCGGTCGGCATGGACCTGGTGATGCGCGGTCCAGTTGCGCACCTCGAACAGCGTTTCGCCGATCTTCGGCTCCCGCGGCGGATAGCGATGGGCCATGTCGCGTCCGACCATGCCCTGGATGATGCGGTCCTCGTTGATGGCCTGGCCGTGGCAGTCGAGCGTCTCGACCGTCGTGCCGTCGCGCAGGATGGTGATCTGATCCGCCACCTTGGAGATCTCGTTCAGCTTGTGCGAGATCAGGATCGAGGAGATGCCCTGCGTCTTGAAGCCGAGCAGCAGATGGAGCAGGGCTTCGCTGTCCCGCTCGTTGAGGCTCGCGGTCGGCTCGTCGAGGATCAGCAGCTTGACCTGCTTCGACAAGGCCTTGGCGATCTCGACAAGCTGCTGCTTGCCGACGCCCAGATTGGTGACCAGCGTTTCGGGCGATTCATCCAGGCCGACGGTCTTGAGCAACTGGCTCGTCTTCTTGAAGGCGACGTCCCAGTCGATGACGCCGAAGCGCGCCGTCTCGTTGCCGAGGAAGATGTTCTCGGCGATCGACAGCAGCGGCACAAGGGCGAGCTCCTGATGGATGATGATGATGCCGAGATGCTCGCTGTCGCGGATGTCGCGGAAACTGACCGACTGGTTCTGGAACAGGATCTCGCCGTCGTAGGAGCCGTGCGGATAGACGCCGCTCAGCACCTTCATCAGGGTCGACTTGCCGGCGCCGTTCTCGCCCACGAGCGCGTGGATCTCGCCCGGCTCGACGTGCAGGTTGACGTTGTCGAGCGCCTTGACGCCTGGAAACGTCTTGGTGATGCCCCGCATCTCCAGGATCGAACTCATCGGGGATAACCTCCCTCGACCGGGCGCCCGGTCGAATTGTCGTCAGGCTAACGCTCCTGACCGGGGTGATGCAACGGCCGCGCTGGCTGCCAGCGTCACAAATGTCGTGGCCGGTGCCGCATCGGCCGAAGCGGGAGTGCCCCGCGCGGGTCGCGCCTGCGCGGGGCAAAACCTGGTCGCGCCGATCGAGCGGCGCGCGCCCTACTGGCCGAGCTGCTTCATCGTGTAATAGCCGCCGTCGACCAGGATCTTCTGCCAGTTCGACTTGTCGACCAGCACCGGGTCCAGCAGGAAGCTGGGGACGACCTTGACGCCGTTGTTGTAGGTCTTGGTGTCGTTGACCTGCGGCTGGCTGCCCGTCTCGAGGGCGTCCACCATGCTGACCACGACCTTGGCGAGCTGGCGCGTGTCCTTGTAGATCGACGACGTCTGCTCGCCCGCGATGATCGACTTGATCGAGGGCACTTCGCAATCCTGGCCGGTGATGATCGGCATCTTCAGGTCGCCCGAGCCGTAGCCGACACCTTTGAGCGAGGAGATGATGCCGATCGACAGGCCGTCGTAGGGAGAAAGCACCGCATCGACATGCTTGTCGGTATAATAGGCGCTGAGCAGGTTATCCATGCGGGCCTGGGCGACCGCGCCGTCCCAGCGCAGCGTCGAGACCTTGTCCATGCCCATCTGGCCGCTCTGCACGACGAGCTTCTTCGAGTCGATGTAGGGCTGCAGCACCGACAGCGCGCCGTTGTAGAAGAAGTAAGCGTTGTTGTCGTCGGGCGAGCCGCCGAAGAGCTCGATGTTGAACGGTCCCTTGCCGTCCTTCAACCCGAGCTTGTCGGCGATATAGCCGCCCTGCAGGACGCCGACCTTGAAGTTGTCGAAGGTCGCGTAATAGTCGACGTTGGGCGAGCCCTTGATGAGGCGGTCGTAGGCGATGACCTTGACGCCGCGGTCATGCGCCTTGGCCAGCACGTCGGACAGCGTGGTGCCGTCGATGGAAGCGATGACGAGGACCTTGGCCCCCTTGGTCACCATGTCCTCGATCTGGTTCAGCTGGTTCGGGATGTCATCGTCGGCATATTGCAGGATCGAGTCGTAGCCCTTGTCCTTGAGCTGCTTGACCATGTTGTTGCCGTCGTCGATCCAGCGCGCCGACGACTTGGTCGGCATCGCGACGCCGATGAGCGCCTTGTCGGCCGCGCGGGCCGGCGTCAGGACCGTCGTCGACATGGCCATGGCGCCGAGCGTGGCGGCGGTAAACGTTCGTCTCGAAATCACGTCGTTCTCTCCCTAAAGGCCGCCGCCTCCTGGCGCGCGGCGCATTCTTTTGCTTCGCCGAGGCGACGCCGGCACGGTCATCCGCGGCCGTTCCGGCTCGATACGGGTGAAGCTGTAGTGGATCAGGTCATCCTCCCCCGCGGCGCCGTTCGGGACGATCGTTGTCACATCATTGCCGCAGCGGGGCCGTGGCCGGGCGCCTCCCGCACCTCGATTTCAATAATGCTATTAATTGCCCCGCTGTCAAACGCTGCGCGCGCCCGTTTCCATCGTGGTAAACCTGGCCGCAGTGCAACGCCAGAGTGCTGCGCTCGAAACCTCTCCTCACTCGATCGCCGAATATTTTTCACGGCGCGTGGCCCAGGCTCGACGAAGCGCAGAAGCGACCCTACCGAGACGCCTTAGCGGTCTCCGTGCGGCGACCCGGAAGGCCCATGGCCGTCACGGCACCGCCGATGATGAGCAGGGCCGCCATCAGCAGCGTCAGGCTCGCGGCGGCCTGTCCGGCGAGGATCAAGAGCGCCGTCGAGAGCAGCGGCGCCAGATAGGAGAGCGCGCCGAGCAGCGGCAGGCTGCCGTGCTTGGTGGCATGGTCCCAGGCCAGGAAGGCCGAGCCGGTCGGCCCGAGCCCCAGGATGACGACCGCCAGCCATTGTCCGGCCTCGGGCCAGAGGGTCTTCTCGAAGGCGAGGTGGCAGGCGGCGCCGGCGAGAGCGACGGCCCCACAGACGCCGACGATCATGCCGCTCGGCACGCGCTCGAACTTTCGGTTCAAGACCGAATAGCCCGACCAGACGAGCGCGCAGCCGAAGGCCGCCAGATAGCCGGCAGGGCTCGCCGCGGCGACCTCCACGCTGCTCCGTCCCATCAGGATCAACGCCGTGCCGCCGAGACCGAGAAGGGCGCCGAGGAGATGGCGCAGCCTCAGGCGCTCGCCCGGCAGGAGTGCCGCAAAGAGCACGATGAACAGCGGCCACAGATAGGCGATGAGGCTCGCTTCGGCGGCCGGGGCGGCCGATAGCGCGAAGAAATAGAGCGCGTGATAGAGGAAGATACCACAGAAGGCGGTGAGCCAGGGCGCCGGCGGCTGCACCATCTCCGCAAGGCCGGTGCGGCCGCGGCCGGCGAGGAGCCCGAGACCCGCCAGGCAGGCCACCGCGAAGCTCAAGGACAGCAGCTCGAAAGGCGGCAGCCCGCGTGCCCCGACGGTCGCGAGCGCAAGCCCCGCCCAGAGCAGGATCGCCACGATGCCGACGGCGGTCGCCGACGTGCGCCGCGTCATTGTCGGACGCCGCGGCCGGCGCGGCGGGTTTCGATGCGAAGGCTCATGCGGCAGACGGGGCGGGCGACAGTTCGGGGCCGATTGCGTTACCATGCCTCTCATGACGAACCGAAGCGATTCGTGGTGGCCGCAGCATCGGGACGGGCTGATCCTGGCGATGCTGGCGCGGGAATCGGTCAATGCGGCGCGAACGATCGCGCGCGGCGACCTGGCCTGGATCGTCTTCGGCGGCGGTGCGCTGGCGGCCTACGGCACCGCGCTGCTTTGCGGCGCATTGCGCGCGCATGCGACCGCGCTCGAAGCTCACCCGGGCCAGGTGGTCGTCGGGCTCGGCGTCACGGCGCTGCTGGCCGGCGTCACAACGGGGCAAGTGACCACGCGGCTGGCGGGAAGGCGGGCCTGGGCGCCCTTCACGCTGGCCCTTCCGCTGGCCCCCCGAGATCGGCGACGCATGGCGGCGGTGGCCGCCGTGATGCTCGGTGCGGTGGCGCTCGGCATGGGAGCGGGGTGCGTCATGATGGCCCTGAGCCTGATCGGCTCGCCGCATGTCGGGATCGGCGCGGTGCTGTTCGGCCTGCTCTTCGCGGCAGGCTTCGCGCTCCCGCTCGGCATCGGTCTGCGGGCCGGCGAGATCCGGCCGTCCTCGGAGGCGGCCGCCTGCGAGGACGGCTCGCGCCGCAGCCTGCCGTCGCTAGGGCGGCTCGACCGATGCCGTCCGGCATGGCTCGCGGCCTGGGCTTGGGGTCTTTGGGCCGGACGCCTGAGGCTCGACGGCTGGTTGGGCGCCAAGACGCTCGTTCTCGGCGCTATCGCGGCCCTCGCCATCGGGGCGAGCCTCGCCCGGCATGATGCGGCGCCCGCCTCGCTCACCGGGACCTTCGGCGGCCTCGCCGTCTTCATGCTGAGCTTGCGGTGCAGGCCCCTGGCGTCGCCGGTCCTGCGGACCGGGCCCACGAGCTTCACGCGGCTCTGCCTGCGGTTGGCGCTGATGCCTTTCGTTCTGTCGGGCGTCTATTTCGCCGTACTCGCGGGCAGCGCCGTGGCGGCCGAACCGGCGGCTTGGCCGATGCCCGCGCAGGGCGCGGTGGAACTGGCGGTGCTGAGCGGCATCTATGCGGTTTTCGCCCTTTACTTCATGAGCCGCCCGGGCGCCGCGGCGCTGGCCTTCCTCGCAGCGATCGGGGATGCGGCCTACGAGTCCCTCGAATACGGCCGCCCCGTATATCTGGCCCTGGCGCTTCTCGTCGTCTTCCTGTGGATCCGGGCGCGACGGCGACATGCGCATGGCTGACGGGCAATTCGACCCCTCCACAGCACCGGACAAGGATGTGCTCGATGCCCGCGATGTCGCGGCCGGCTACGGATCACGGAGAATCGTCTCCGGCATCGATCTGAACTTGCGTGGCGGCGATATCCTCGGCCTCATGGGCGGCAACGGATCGGGAAAGTCGACGCTGCTCAAGGCGCTGACAGGGCAAATTCCCCTCAAATCCGGCCGGGTCGCGATCGACGGGTTCGATGTCGGCCGTCAGCCAAGGCTTGCCAAGGCAAGGCTTGGATTCGCCGCAGATGCCGCCGACCTTCCGGCCATGCTGACCGGTCGCCAATATCTCGAGCTCGTCGCCTCGCTCCACGGCCTTCCGCTCGAGGCCGCGACGCCGGCCGAGCTCGTCGGACGGCTGCAGCTCGATCCATGGCTCGATAGCGTCGTCGAGGCCTGTTCCTTTGGGACGCGCGGCAAGCTTTCGATCGTGGCGGCGCTCCTGCCGAGGCCACCGCTCGTGATCCTCGATGAATCATTGAACGGGCTCGATCCGCTGGCCGCTTTCGAGATCAAGAGCCTCATCGGCGACTGGGCCCGCACCGGGCGCCATGCCTTCATCGTCTCGACCCACGTGGTCGAGATCGTCCCGACCCTATGCACCACGGCCGTGTTTCTGGCCGGCGGCCGCATCGTCCAGCGCTGGACGGCGGAAGGTCTCGACGGTTCGAGGCGCCACCCACGCGGCTTCGAGGGCGCGATCATGGCCGCCTTGAGGGCCGGTGCCGAGCAAGGCCGCGCCGCTGCCCCTCGGCCCTGTGCCTAAAGGCGGGCCGGCCGGCGCAGATCGAGCGTCAGCGGAAACTCGCCCGGCCGCTCCTCCGACGGAGCGTCGAGTCTGCCGCTCGTCTGGCCGAGCTCCGAGAAGCGGGCGCGGCGGCGGCCCTCGGCCTCGTAGGCATTGACCGGGAAGGCCTCGAAGCTGCGGCCGCCCGGATGGGACACGCCGTAGATGCAGCCGCCGATCGAGCAGGCGTTCCAGCGATCGAGGATGTCGAAGGTCAGCGGCGCATGCACGGGCACGAGCGGCTGCAGCGAGCGGGCCGGCTGCCACGCCTTGAAGCGCACGCCCGCGACGAACTCGCCCGCGGTGCCGGTCGAGGCGAGCGGCACGAGACGGCCATTGCACAGGACCGCGTGGCGACCGGGCGTCGCGCCGGACAGCTTCACCTGGATCCGTTCGACCGACGAGTCGACATAGCGAGCGGTGCCGCCGGGAATGCCTTCCTCGCCCATCACGTGCCAGGGCTCGAGCGCCATGCGCAACTCCATCGTCACGCCGTCGCGCTCGACCGTGCCGTGGTGGGGAAAGCGGAATTCGTGCTGCGCCGCGAACCAGGCGGGATCGAAGGCGTAACCCTCCCGCTCGAGGTCGCCGAGCACTTCTAGGAAATCCTGCCAGACGAAATGCGGCAGCATGAAGCGGTCGTGCAGCGAGGTGCCCCAGCGCACCAGCGGGCCGTCGTGCCGATTGCGCCAGAACGCCGAGACGAGGGCGCGCACCAGCAGTTGCTGCGCCAGGCTCATGCGGGCGTCGGGCGGCATCTCGAAGGCGCGGAACTCGACGAGGCCGAGCCGGCCGGTGGCGCTGTCGGGCGACCACAGCTTGTCGATGCAGATCTCGGCCCGGTGGGTATTGCCGGTCACATCGACCAGGATGTTGCGGAACAGCCGGTCGACCGTCCAAGGCCGGATGGTCGGCTCCGCCGGCCCCGGCACCTGCGACAGGGCGATCTCCATTTCGTAGAGCGCGTCGTGGCGCGCCTCGTCGATGCGCGGCGCCTGGCTGGTCGGGCCGATATACTGGCCGGAGAACAACATCGAGAGGGCAGGGTGGCGCTGCCAGTAGAGCACGATGCTCTTCAGGAGATCCGGCCGGCGCACGAAGGGCGAGTCATTGGGGGAGGGGCCGCCGAGCACGACGTGGTTGCCGCCGCCCGTTCCGACATGGCGGCCGTCGAGCAGGAACTTGTCGGCGCAGAGGCGCACCGCGCGCGCGTCCTCATAAAGGCCGCGGGTGATCTCGACCGCCTGCTCCCAGGTCTTGGCCGGATGGACGTTGACCTCGATGACGCCGGGATCGGGCGTGACCTTGATGACGTCGAGGCGCGGATCGTAGGGCGGCCCGTAACCCTCGACATGGACCTTCACGCCGAGATCGCGTGCCCCGCCCTCGACCGCGGTGAGCAGCTCGATATAGTCCTCCAGCCGGTCGGCAGGAGGCATGAAGACGCAGAGCCTGCCGTCGCGTGGCTCGACCGCGAAGGCCGTGCGCACTTCGGGATCGGCGCGCTCGCGCTTGGACACAGGCTGGTGCGGCGGCCGTTCCATTCGCACCTCGGTCGTGCGCGTGAACCGGTCGGGGTCAGGCAGGGGATCGCGCGGCTCGGTCGGATCCTGCGGCGCCGCATAGGGAAAGCGCTGCGGCGGAATGTAGTCGAGCGCGTCGAGCGGCAGGCGGAAGCCCAGAGGCGAGTCGCCCGGCACCAGGAACAGGTGTTCGCGCCGCGTCCGCCAGCGCTCGCTGACCCAGCCACGGCCCCACCGCATCGCCGGCAGCACATAGCCGGCCGGCACGTCGAGGCCACGCTCGAAGACGCGGGCGATGCGGGCGCGCTGCTCGACCGTGCCGACAGGCGAGCGCAGCACGTCGACCTCGCGCGGCAGCGCGCCCTCCTCGCGACTCCAATGGGCAGGGTCCTCGAATGCTGGCTGGATGTAGTCGTGCTCGAGCCCGAGCCGATGCGCGATGGCACGCATCAGCCGCTGCGCCTGCTCGATCGTGGCGCCGGGCGACGTCGTCTCGGAGGCGATGAGAGAAGCGTCGCGCCACAGCGGCTTGCCGTCCCGGCGCCAATAGAGCGCGAAGGCCCAGCGCGGCAGGCTCTCGCCCGGGTACCATTTACCTTGGCCATAATGCAGGAAGCCGTCGGGCGCGAAACGTGCGCGCAGGCGACGGATCAGCGTGTCGGCAAGGCCGCGCTTGGTCGGGCCGACGGCCTCGTTGTTCCATTCCGGCGCTTCGAAGTCGTCGATCGAGACGAAGGTCGGCTCGCCGCCGGTGGTGAGCCGCACGTCGGCCGCGGCGAGGTCGCGGTCGACCTGCGTCCCGAGCGCGTCGAGCGCCCTCCAGGCCTCGTCCGAGAAGGGCAGGGAGATGCGCGGCGCCTCGGCGATACGACGGATCTCCATCGCATGGTGAAAGGTGATCTCGCAGGGATCGACGAGGCCGCTGACGGGAGCGGCGGAGCGGTAATGCGGGGTCGCGGCGAGCGGGATGTGACCCTCCCCGCAGAGCAGGCCCGAGGTCGCGTCGAGCCCGATCCATCCGGCACCAGGGACGTAGACTTCGGCCCAGGCATGCAGGTCGGTGAAGTCGTGGCGCGTGCCGAGCGGCCCCTCGACGGGATCGATGTCGGCCTTGAGCTGGATCAGGTAGCCCGACACGAAACGCGCCGCAAGGCCAAGACTGCGCAGCGCCTGGACCAGCAGCCAGCCGGAATCCCGGCAGGACCCCGATGCGCGCTCGAGCGTCTCCTCCGGCGTCTGCACGCCGGGCTCCATGCGGATGACATATTTGATATCTCGGGCGAGGCGCGCGTTGAGATCGACGAGAAAATCGACGGTGCGGACCGGGCCTTTCGGGATGCTGTCAAGGAGACCTCGGAGCCTGGGACCGACGGGTTCGACCTCGAGATAGGGCGCGAGATCGACCCGGATCTCGGCATCGTAGACGAAAGGGAAGGTCTCGGCCGCCGGTTCGACGAAGAAGTCGAAGGGGTTGATGACCGCCATGTCCACGGCGAGATCGACCTCGATGCGCAGATGATCGGTCATCTCCGGAAAGACGACCCGGGCCAGCCAGTTGCCGTGCGGATCCTGCTGCCAGTTGATGAAATGGCCCGCCGGTTCGACCTTCAGCGCGTAGCTCAGGATGGCGGTGCGGCTGTGCGGCGCGGGCCGCAGCCTGATCACCTGCGGCCCGAGATTGATGGGCCGATCGTAGCGATAATCCGTCACATGATTGATCGCCGCGCGGATCGGCATCGCGAAATCTCCTGGGCGAGCGTGCAAGGCAAGAAAGATGCCGTAGAACGTCCGGCAGTACGGGTCGCCTGACATGGCGTCAATTACGGCCACTGGTGAAATGTTGAGCGTCCAGGGATCCACGCCGCCGCGCTCGACCGCTCGGCGGATCGTCCTGGATTTCTGACGCACCGCTGTTGCCAATGAGATGATGACCCTATAGACACGGCCGCGGCGCTGCCACGGGCAGCCGCCTTGCCGCGATCTTTGCAGGCACACGCGCTCGTAGCTCAGCTGGATAGAGCACTAGACTACGAATCTAGGGGTCGGGAGTTCGAATCTCTCCGAGCGCGCCACTTGGCAAAGTGCGCGCCATTGTTCCGTGCGAACAGTTTTTCCGGCAATTCGCGGGATGAGGGATGAGCAGGTGCGCTGTCCTTCGCATGCTCACCCCGCCAGCTTATTTCCAAACGGCCGGACCTTTAGCGTATTTCGCCGATTCCATAGTCGGGCGCGCCAGGACGACCAGCCATGAGCCATGATCCGCCTCCCGAGGGCACCAATCCGAACACCCGTCCGTCAACCGAGCAGGCCGTGGCCGACGTGGCCGAAGCGAAGCGGCAGGACAAAATGAAATCGGTCTGCCATTCGCATCATGTCGCCGGAACGACGTCCCCGCCGGACGACGCAGTGAAGGTCGATCCGGTCATGCCGCTCGGGCGGCTATCCTGACCTCACTCGATGCCATGAGCGCAAAATCGCGTCCGATGAAAAGACCTCATCTTCTTCGGGCGATTTGAGCATCGGTCCCGTTCAGGTGAACTCTGCGCGGCAAGCGGACGGAGCGATGTCGAGACCCGAGAGCGGCCGGTCCGACCTGCCCTTTCAGGTCCGGTCGCGATAGGATGCGCGCGGATCCACGATCGCCCTGAAGGATGACGATGCCGCGCGACGACAGCCGTGAGGGGCCAGCTCGGCCGGACGATATCCGCTTGCGAGGCTTCGCCGATCGCGTCTCGGTCGAAGAGGCGATGTGTTGGATCGACGCAAATGCGCGGGTTTTGCCGAGCCAGGACATCGATCCGGGCTGCGCCGACGGACGCATGCTCGCAGAGGCCCTCACGGCACCGTACGCCATTCCGCCTGTCGATCGCGTCGCCGAGAACGGCTACGCGCTTCGGGCCGGCGAGACGAGCGGCGCTGGAAACTACAACCCTTTGTTGTTTCGCCTCGATCATCCAAACCACAAAGTACCGCCCGGAGCCGCGGCACCCGTCGTGTCCGGCGCGGCCTTGCCTGCGGGCGCCGATGCCGTCCTGTCCTACGAGGCTGCCCAGTGCGTCGGTGCAGGTCTCGAGATCTTCGGTGAAGCGGCGCCGGGGCAGGGGGTCGATCGGCAGGGGCAGCAGTCCGCAGCCGGGGTTGTCCTGCTCACGGCCGGCCGCCGCCTTCGAGGGCAAGATCTTGGCCTTCTGGCCTCCCTCGGCTCGCCCGCTGTCGTCGTCGTGGCGCAACCGCGCGTGGCGCTGATCGTGGCGGGACCGAAATCATCCGGCGGCCGCCCGGCCCATGACGCCGATGGCCCGATGCTTCGCGGCCTGATCCGCCGCGACGGCGGCATCGTCTCGCACGCAGTGCATGGCGCGGTGACGCCTGCGGCGATGAGCGAGGCTATGACCGGGACGCCAGCGGATGTCATCCTCGTCGCCGGCCGGACCGGGACGGGTGCCGACGATATTGCGCCTGTCGCACTGCATGAGGCGGGCGAATTGTCGATCCACGGCATTGCCCTTAGGCCTGGCGGCTCCGCCGGCCTCGGCCTTCTCGGAGACGTGCCCGTGGTTCTGCTGCCGGGCGATCCGCTCGCCTGCTTCTCCGCCTACGAGATCCTCGCAGGACGGCTGATCAGGCGTCTCGGCGGCCGCGATCCGACGATGCCGCATCCGCTGCGCGAACTCGAGATCGCGCGCAAGATCGTGTCCGCGGTCGGTCTTGTCGATCTGTGCCAGGTCCGCTGCGTCGACGATCGGGCGGAGCCTGTCGGCGCGGCGGGATCCGGCGGGCTCGGATCCGCGGTCCGGGCCGATGGGTTCGTCATCGTGCCGGCACCGCTCGAAGGCTACGCGCCGGGCGCCCGCGTGACGGTCCATATGTACGCGACGAACTGAGGGGCTGCGATTGGCCGATGACTTCAAGGCAGCGCTGCGGCAGGCGGCGCGCCAGCAACAATTCCTCGACGTCATCGACCGTGACGAGGCCGAGGCGCGCTTTCGCCGGCACATCGCCATGGTGCCGCTGGGCGAGGAAATGGTGCCGCTGGCCGGCGCGCTCGGCCGCGTCCTGGCGCGCGACATGGTCGCCGGGGTCGATGTTCCCGGCTTCGACCGGGCGGCCGTCGACGGCTTTGCCGTTCGCGCAGCCGATACGACGGGCGCATCCGATGAAGCCCCGCGAGAACTGCGCCTCAACGCCGAGCTTCTGACGCCGGGCATCGCGCCGCAACAGGGGCTCGCCGAGACGACCGCCACCGTCATCGCCACGGGCGGCATGGTCCCGCGCGGCGCCGACGCGGTCGTCATGGTCGAGCATACCGAGACGCGCGAGGATGAGGGTGGCCTCGTCGTCGAGATCCGGCGTTCCGTCGTCGCGGGGCAGTTCATCCAGGCGGCCGGCTTCGACATCGCGCGCGGCGAGACGGTGCTGCGCAAAGGCCAGATGGTGACCTCACGCGAGATCGGCGCGCTGGCCGCGATCGGCCTCGATGAGGTTTTCGTCTGGCGCAAGCCGCGTGTGGCAATCTTTTCGACGGGTGACGAACTGGTCGCGCCCGGCGATGCGATCGGGCCGGGGGCCGTCTATGATTCCAACGCCTCGATTCTCGCCGCCAGCGTCGAGGAGCTTGGTGGCGCACCGATCGGTCTCGGCATTGCTCGCGACGACGAAGCCGAACTGGCGGTGCTGCTGGAGAAGGCGCTCGCCTACGATATCGTTCTGCTGTCGGGCGGCACGTCGAAAGGCGCCGGCGATCTGGCCTTCAAGGCGGTGTCCCGCCTCGACGATCCCGGCATCGTGGTTCATGGCGCAGCGCTCAAGCCCGGCAAGCCGATCTGTCTCGCGGTGACACGCGGTAAGCCCGTCGTGGTGCTGCCGGGTTTCCCCACATCGGCGATCTTCACCTTCCACGAATTCGTCGCACCGGTGATCCGCGCCTTCGCGGGCCGCCCGCCCGAGCGCCGCGAGACCGTCGCGGCGACTTTGCCCGTGCGGGTCAGCTCCGAGCGCGGCCGCACCGAATATGTGCTGGCCTCGCTCGTCGAGGGCCAGGACGGTGGCCTCGCCGCCTATCCGACGACCAAGGGATCAGGCGCCGTCACGGCCTTCGGCCAGGCGGACGGCTTTTTCAAGGTTCCGACGCAGACCGAAACCGTGCTCGTCGGCACCAAGGTCGACGTCACGCTGATCGGCGCCGGGCACAAGCTGGCCGACCTCGTGGCGATCGGCAGCCACTGCGTCGGCCTCGACATGCTGATCGGCCGCCTGATGGCGGAGGGCCTGGCAGTCAAGGCGCTCGCCGTGGGAAGCATGGGGGGCCTCGCGGCGGCAAAACGCGGCGAATGCGATATCGCGGGCATTCACCTCATGGATCCGGCGACGGGCGAGTACAACCGGGCGTTCCTGAACGAGACGCTCGAGCTTGTCCCCGGCTACGGACGCATGCAGGGCATCGTGTTCCGGCGCGGCGACGCGCGTTTCGAGGGCCGCACGATCGAAGCCTGCATTGCGGCGGTGCTCGCCGATCCGGCCTGCCTGATGATCAATCGCAATGCCGGCAGCGGTACGCGTAATCTCATCGATCGCCTGCTGAACGGCCTACGCCCGCCGGGCTACGCGCATCAGGCGAAGTCGCACAATGCCGTGGCTGTGGCGGTTGCGCAGAAGCGCGCCGACTGGGGCGTGGCCATCGAGACGGTGGCACGTCAGTACGGTCTCGGATTCCTGAGGCTGCAGCCGGAGCGGTACGATTTCGTCGTTCCCAGGGCGCGCATCGGACGCCCTCCGGTCCGTCGCTTCCTCGACATGCTGTACGAGGACGCGACCCGCGCACGCCTCGCCGAGCTCGGATTTGAGCCATAGCGGGGCTGTGCCCGCCGCGACCGGCCGGCATCGAGGGCTTCCCGTCCGGCTAACCGGTCGGACGGGTCTCGCGGGCTTTGGCGTCTTGCCAGAGCCGTTCCATCTCGTCGAGTGAGGCGCCTTCAAGGGAGCCGCCCCGGTGCTGCAACTCACGCTCGACATGGCCGAAGCGCCGTTCGAACTTGCGGTTCGCCGAACGGAGCGCGGTCTCGGGATCGACGCCGGCGTGGCGTGCCAGGTTGACGACGGCGAACATCAGGTCGCCGATCTCGCCAGTCAGGGCAGGGGGGTCGCCGAGCGCCACCTCGGCTTCGTCCGCTTCCTCGCGGATCTTGGCCAGCACGAGGCGGGGATCGTTCCAGTCGAAGCCCACCTCCGCAGCCCTGGCCTGAAGCTTGGTGGAGCGGAGCAAGGCAGGCAGACCCGCCGGCACTTCGGCCAGATGCTGCTCGGCTCCGCGCAGGCCTTGCCGCGCCTCGCGACGTGTACGCTCAGCCTTCTCCGCGGCCTTCACCTCGTTCCACTGCCGCTTGACCTCGTCAGGCGTGAGGTCGCGCCGGTCACCGAAAATATGGGGATGGCGCCGGATCAGCTTCGTCGTGATGGCTTCGACGACGCTGCCGAAATCG
The DNA here is from genome assembly GCA_965277635.1 of Lichenihabitans sp. Taxonomy (GTDB): domain Bacteria; phylum Pseudomonadota; class Alphaproteobacteria; order Rhizobiales; family Beijerinckiaceae; genus Lichenihabitans. Next base: position 4,521,584 of record CBDIDE010000002.1, on the reverse strand, counting down.
AAACTGCCCTCCTCCTCGGCGATCCGCGCCTGGAAGACGACCTGGAGCAGCAGGTCGCCCAGTTCGTCGCGAAGATCCTCACGGTCGCCGCGCTCGACCGCGTCCGCGACCTCGTAGGTCTCCTCGATCGTGTAGGGAACGATGCTCTCGAAACTCTGGGCAAGGTCCCAGGCGCAGCCCGTGCCGGGCGTCCGCAGCGCCGCCATGATCTCGATCAGGCGTGCAAGATCCCGCGATGGCGTCATGAACGATCCTCAGCATGCCGCCCTGTGGCCCTGCGACCCCTCTCGAGTGCCGGAACCTTCTGGATTGGGGGAGGGCCGGCAGGGATGCGGTAGCCGGCTCCGGCGTTGGAATTGGCCGCGCATCGGGGAAGCGACGCCCACCCTGGCGCCATTGAGCCTCCGACGGACCCGCGCGAGCCGGAGCAAACCAACACACGACAGGAGCCGAAAGCCGATGACTCGGCCCCGGCTCCTGTTGGGCTCATCGCCCGCATCGTGTGATGTTTACGGAAGGTCCAGGACCCTCCGTGAAACGGTGCTCAGTCGAGCGCGATCGAGAGCGCTTCGCGACCTTTGGGCGTGTCGACGACGCGCATCGAAACCCCTTGGCCTTCCGCCAGGTGCGACAGACCCGCCGGACCGAGGATGGAGATATGGACGAAGATGTCCTTGCCGCCATCATTGCTCGAGACGAAACCGAAACCCTTCGTATCGTCGAACCACTTGACCTTGCCCGAGACCTGGACCGCGGTCGAGGGATCCGGCGCCCGGCGCGGCGGGCGTGGGCTGTCGAAGGACCGGCTCGGCGCGCGTTCAACGGCGCCCGTGGTATCGACCTCCAACACTCTCGTCACCTGTGCGCCCTTGGCGCCATTGCCGACGAGAACCTTGAGCTTGGCTCCGGGCGGTACGGTCTCGTAGCCGGCCGACTGGATCGCACCGATATGCAGAAACGCATCACCGGCCCCGTTCGACAACTCGACAAAACCGAAACCTTTGTCGGCTTTGAACCACTTTACCACAGCATCGACGGAAGGACCGGGCGGGGCCGCCGCCATCATGTCGCCACCGCCGCCAAATCCACCACCACCAAACGGTCGAGCCGGCGGCCGCTGCGGCCTTGTCTCGTAGGGGGACGGCATGTCGTCGTCGAAACCACGCTTCCTCGGTCCCCGGAAATCTCTACCTTTGCTCATGTCGCCAGCTCGTCTTTGCCTAAATACCTGTCGCCCGCACCAAACTCACGACGCTCATCCTTCTCGAGCGCCGACCGCACGCCTCATGGTCCTGCAACGGGAGCTGCAGGGCGCAATCGCGCATCCATGAACGGGCAAGTCTTGACATAACTCCCAGCCAAAGCAACCCGCCTCGGCATGCGTCGAACCAAAAACCACCAGCTGCGACGCACGAGGCAGGCCAGCGATCCGTTCCCCTGTGGGAGTTGGTTTCCGATGAGCCAGGGGGAACTCCTGAAGACCCACCGCTGTGATCCAGCATACGCGAGTTTTCAAGACTTCGCCACAGCCATTTGCGGGCAGGGGATTCGTCACCGCGATCCTAAGGTGGCTAGAGCATCTCCGGTTCTTGCCGGACGGCGACTCTCCTGAAATCCGACCCTACAAACGAGCTTCACATGAGCCTTAGCCTTCCCATCCTCGAAGCATTATTCGCATAATCAATATTATGGAACCTAAACAGCTCGGGCCAAGGCTTAGCCGGCCGTCTAGTACCAAAGACCTTTTCGAACGAGACGGTTCGAGAGGTTCGGGCGATCCCGCGGCAACCATGCCGGCAGCAGCCTTCAGCAGAGATCGAACTCCAGCACCATTCCGTCGTGGGCCGGCGCGATGCCGGCGGGCAATTCGGCGCAGAGCGTCCGATAGTCGAGGTCGTTGTGGAGGTTGGTCAGAATGGCGCGCGCGGGCCGGAAGCGGGCGATCGCGTCTAGCGATTCCGCCAGGGAAAAATGGCTCGGGTGCGGCTTGTAGCGCAGCGCGTCGATGATCCAGAGGTCCAGTCCCTCAAGATACCGGGCGCTTGCATCGGGGATGCGCTTGAGGTCGGGTGTATAGGCGACATCGCCGATGCGCAGGCCCAGCGCCATGATCTCGCCGTGGTCGAGTTCGAACCCGGTCAGCGTCAAGGCACCGGCCGCACCGTCGATGTCGAGAGGCGTCCCGGCGAGGAGGTCTGCGGGATCGAGCAAGGGTGGGTAGAGGCTGCCCGGCGGCGTGTCGAAGATATAGGCGAACTTGCTGCGCACGTCGGTTGCCGTCCCCCGATCCATGAACACTGGGAGACGGCGATGCAGGTGGAGCACGAGGGGCCGCACGTCGTCGATGCCATGCGTGTGGTCGGCATGAGGGTGGGTCAGAACGATGGCGTCGAGCGTCTTTGTCCCCGCCGCCAGCAACTGCTGGCGCAGGTCGGGCGACATGTCGACGAGGACGGTCGTCCGGTCGCCGTTGACGGCGATCCGCTCGACCAGGATCGAGCAGCGCAGGCGTCGATTGCGTGGCTCGTCCGGATCGCAGGCGCCCCAGCCCTGCCCCACGCGCGGTACGCCGCCCGAGGAGCCGCAGCCGAGGATCGTGATGCGACCCGTCATACCGCCCCGATCCGGTCGAACAGCCGCTCGACGTTGGCGCTGGTGGCGGCAGCGAACGTGTCGTCGTCGAGCCCTTTGATCTCGGCCAGCAGGCGCGCGGTCTCGGCGGCATAAGCCGGTTCATTGCGCTTGCCCCGATACGGGACAGGGGCCAGGAAGGGCGCGTCGGTCTCGACCAGCATGCGGTCGAGCGGAACGTCCCTGGCGATGTCCCGCAGGTCCGCCGAATTCTTGAAGGTCACAACGCCCGAGAAGGAGATGAAAAGGCCGAGCCTGAGCCCGGTCTCGGCCAGGGCGCGCGAGGAGGTGAAGCAATGCAGCACCGCCCGGAACGGCCCCTGCCCCATTTCATCCTCGAGGATGGCGGCCACGTCCGCATCCGCCTCGCGGGCATGGATCACCAGCGGCAGACCGCTCGCGCGTGCCGCCGCGATATGAGTGCGAAACACCCGGGCCGCGACCTCGCGCGGCGCATAATCGTAGTGGTAGTCGAGGCCTGCCTCGCCGATCCCGACGCATTTCGGATGGCGCGCAAGTTCGAGCAGCGTTTCAACGGAGACGTCGGGTTCCTCGGCCGCCTGATGCGGATGCGTCCCGATCGTGAAGGACACGTCCGCATGGGCCTCGGCGATGGCACGATAGCGAGCCGCCTCGCGCACCCGCGTCGAGATAGTGATGAAGCGGCCGACGCCCGCCGTCCGCGCCCGCTCGAGCACCGCCGGCAGTTCAGCCGCAAACTCCGGGAAATCGAGGTGGCAATGGCTGTCGGTCAGCATCATGCGCCTGCCGTGTCGGGCTCGACATAGCGCGGAAAGATCACGCTCGGCGTCGGGAGCGGCGTTCCGGGTGCGAGCCTGTGCGACGGCCCGAGGCTCGCGAAGTCCCGCGCCGCCGGGTCGCAGCCGAGAAGATCGAGCAGCCGCGTCATCGAGGCCGGCATGACGGGCAGGGCCAGGATGGCGATGGAACGCAGCACCTCGGCGGTGACATAGAGTACCGTGCCCATCCGGGCCGGATCCGACTTGCGTTTCACCCAAGGCTCCTCGCCCGCGAAATAGCGGTTGGCGGCGCCGACGACCGCCCACACCTGCGCGAGCCAGTCATGCAGCGCATAACGGCCCATGGCGGCACGGCAGGCCTCCAGCATCCCGTCGGCCGCGTCGAAGATCTCCCGGTCGGCCTCGGTCAGCGGTCCGGGCGTCGGTACGACACCGCCGCAGTTCTTCGCCACCATCGACAGCGAGCGCTGGGCGAGGTTGCCGAGGTCGTTGGCGAGATCGGCGTTGATGCGGCCGACGATGGCCTCGTGCGAATAATTGCCGTCCTGGCCGAACGGCACCTCGCGCAAGAAGAAATAGCGCAGCGGGTCGACACCGTAGTGATCGGCGAGCGTCAACGGGCTGATGACGTTGCCGACCGATTTCGACATCTTCTCCCCGCGGTTGAACAGGAAGCCGTGCACCACGATCCGCCTCGGCAGCGGCAGGTCGGCCGACATCAGGAAGGCCGGCCAGTAGATGGCGTGGAAACGGGTGATGTCCTTGCCGATCACATGGGCATCGGCGGGCCAATATCGCGCGCGCGGAGCCTCGGCATCCGGGAAGCCCGTGCCGGTGATGTAATTGGTCAGGGCGTCCACCCAGACATACATGACATGCGCCGGGTCGTCCGGCACCGGCACGCCCCAGGAGAAGGTGGTGCGGCTGATCGACAGGTCCTTGAGACCGCGGCCGACGAAGCTCACGATCTCGTTGCGGTAGTTCTCGGGCGTCACGAAATCTGGCTGCGCCGCATAGAGCGCGAGCAGGCGGTCCCGATAGGCCGAGAGGCGGAAGAAGTAGCTCGATTCCTCGACCCATTCGACCGGCGAGCCGGTCGGCGCGAACCGCTGGCCTGCGGCGTCCTGCTTGAGCTCGTTCTCGTCGAAATAGGCCTCGTCGCGAACCGAATACCAGCCCGAGTAGGTGTCGAGGTAGATGTCGCCGTTTGCGGCCATGCGCCGCCAGATCGCCTGCGACGCCCGATGATGACGTTCCGCGGTGGTGCGCAGGATGTCGTCGGCGTCGACATCGAGCCGCTCCGCCATCGCGGAGAACTGCGCCGCCGTCCGGTCGGCAAGCGCCTGGGGCGTGAGCCCTTCCCGGGCCGCCGTCTGCTGCATCTTCTGGCCGTGCTCGTCCATGCCGGACATGCAGAGCACGTCGAAGCCGTCGAGCCGCTTGAACCGCGCGATCGCATCCGTGGCGATCCGTTCGTAGGCATGGCCGATGTGCGGCGCCCCGTTGGCATAGGGGATCGCGCTGGTGATGTAGAAGGTCGGGCGCGAGGCCATGGAAAGCTTTTCCGCGTGATGGTCAGAGCGCGCGCGTCGCCCGAGCCAGATCCGCGAAGATCGACAGGAGCGTCGCTCGTTTGTCGAGATTGAGGCTCTCTGCGTCTTGCGCTGACCGGCGGATCTTCTCCCATACCTCGGCCAGGGGTGCAAGGCGATGGGCCGCGTCGGTTGCGGCAAGGCGCTGCGATCGCCAATGAATCCAATCGAGAACGGCCTCGGTCAGCAGATCGAAGGCATCCTGGTCGGCGCCGACGCGGTCGGCGAGGCGGTGCAGGCCGCGCCAGTCGAGGTCGGGCAGGCGGTCGAGTACGGCGCGGGCCTCCCGGTCGAGCGCCAGCCGCTCGCCGCCGAGGGAATGCAGCGCGCGGCGCACCGAGCCGCCGCTTCGCGCGGCCGCTTCCGCCAGGGCCTCCGGTTCCGCCTCGGCCGAGGAGGGCGCGGCGACGCGCAGTGCCCGCAACACGTCGTCCGACGACAGTGGCGGCAGGACGAGAAGACGGCAGCGTGACCGCAATGTCGGCAGGATACGGGCGGGCCGATGGGCGATCAGCAGGAACAGCGAGAGCGGCGGCGGCTCCTCGATCAGCTTGAGCAGGGCATTGGCGCCGGCGCGGTTGAGATCCTCGACGCAGTCGATGATGCAGATGCGGTATCCCCCGGTCCGCGACGAGCGCTGGAACAGTCCGGTCGCCCGACGCACATCCTCGACCCGAATTTCGCTGAAGAGGCGACCCGTCTTGTCGTTCCACTCGCGCCGCAGGACCGCGATGTCGCCGGCGCCGCCCGACGCGATCCGCTTCGCCATCGGATGATCCGGCGCGAGCGCGAGATCGGAGGCGTCGTGCACCTCCGGCACGGCCGGATCGGGATAGGCCAGCACGAACCGGGCAAAGCGCCACGCCAGCGTCGCCTTGCCGACGCCTTCGGGTCCGCCGATCAGCCAGGCATGCGGCAGCCGTCCGGCGTGGAAGGCGTCGAGCAGGTCGGCCTCCGCCCTCCCCTGCCCGACCATGACCGCGGTTTCGCGTGGATGCGGATAGCCGTCGAGGCGATCGCTCTCGGCGATGTCCCGGTCGTCCGCGCTCATCCGCCGGTCTGCCTGGGCAAGAGCACCGGCAGACCGGGGAATCGTTCGATCACCGTCACCCAGATCTGTTCGGCGACGACATCGATCGGCTGTGCGGCGTCGACGAGGCGGCATCGCTCCGGCTCGTTCGCCGCAATGTCGCGGAACGCCTCGCGCAGTCGCCGGTGGAACGAACTTTCCTCCCCCTCGAACCGATCGGCCGCTTCGCCCGGCGCGCGCCGGGCGGCCGCCCGGGCCAGCCCCTCGACCGGAGAGAGATCGAGGATCAGCGTCAGGTCCGGCAGGCCCGGGCCGACGGCGACCCGCTCCAGCGCGGCAATCAGCCGCCGATCGATCTCGCCGAGGATGCCCTGATAGGCTCGCGTCGAATCGATGAAGCGGTCGCAGATCACGAAGGCGCCGCGTTCGAGGGCAGGGTGGATCAGCGTCTCGACGTGATCGAGCCTCGCCGCGCCGAACATCAGGGCCTCCGCCGATGGTCCGAGCCGCCTGACGCCGCCCGACAGGATCGCACTCCGGATCACCTCGGCCCGAGCGGAGCCGCCAGGCTCGCGGGTCGACACGGCCTCGCGTCCGGCTGCGGCGATCCGTGCGGCGAGACGAGCGACCTGGGTCGACTTCCCGACCCCCTCCCCGCCTTCGAACGTAATGAAGCCGCCGAGGCGCCGCGGCGGCATCAGTGCCTCGTGAAGTTCTGACGGATCAGGGTGGTCAGGAACTCCAGCCCCGCGTCCATCGCCCGGTGCGGCAGCGATCCGACCGGCACCGCGACGGCCGTGCGTAGCGGCGCAGACAGGATTTCGGTCCCATTGCGGAAGATCTTCACCTCGGCCACCTTGGCGCCCTTCTGGACCGGAGCGGTCAGCGGGCCAGTATAGACGATCTTCCCGGTCAGGCGCTCGTCGTTGCCCCGGGGCACCAGCATCGCGACGGGCTTGTCGGTCGTCAGCGGCACCTCGCTCTCGGTACCGCCATAGACCTTCGCGGTGCCGATCGTCTCGCCGGCCGCATAGAGTTGCTTGGGCTCGAAGCTGCGGAACCCCCAGTCGAGCAGCTTCAGCGATTCGTTGGAGCGGTCGCGCCCGGTCCGCAGGCCGTTCAGCACCAGGATCAGTCGCTCGCCCTTCTGCACGGCGGAGCCGACGATACCGTAGCCGCTCTGGGCGAGATCGCCGGTCTTGAGCCCGTCGGCGCCGATATTCATCGTCAGCAAGGGATTGCGATTGAGCTGATGCACCTTGTCCCAGGTGAAATCCCGCTGTCCGAAATATCCATAGAACTGGGGATAGGTCTCGATCACGTAGTCGGCGAGGGTGGCCATGTCGCGCGCCGTCACCTTCTGGCCCGGGTCGCCGCGCCCCCAAGGGTTGGTGAAGGTCGACTTCGTCAGGCCGATCTCGCGGGCGCGCCGGTTCATCATGGCGGCGAATTGCTCCTCCGACCCCGCGATGCCCTCCGCCAGCACGATGGCGGCATCGTTCCCCGAGTCGATCACGAGACCCTTGATCAGGTCCTCGACCGCGATCCGGCTGTTCGGCACGGCGAACATGGCCGAGCCATGCGATGGAGCGCCGCCCGTCCTCCAGGCATGTTCGGAGACGAGGAACTTGTCGTCGAGCCTGAGGCGCCCTTCCTTGATCTCGTGGAACACCACTTCGGCGGTCATGATCTTGGCGGTCGAGGCCGGCGCCATGAGCGTGTCGGCATTCTTCTCGAACAGCACCGTCCCGGTGTCGGCGTCGATCAGCAAGGCGTAAGGGGCGATCGACTGGAACCCCTCCCCGACGGCGGTCGGGACCGCCGCAAGGCTCGTGCCGGCATTCACCAGGCAAAGCAGCACGGACAGCGCGCCGCTGGCCCGGCGATGTACGGGGCCGAGCCTGCACGGCGGGTTCGACCCCCCTGCCCCGCTCCCTCGCCTCAATTGCCGGTGTCGTCGCTAAGCGTTGGCGGGCGCCTGACCGGCGACGGATAGCGCGGCCGGATTGCGGGAGCCGCATCGGTCGCCGCGAAGGAGATGAGCGGCGGCATCGGTGCATGGGCCGGCATCACCGGGGTCGCCCGGGCCTGCCGGGCCTGCGGGGTGCGAAGCGGCGGCTCGCCCGCTCCCGCGGCGTCACCCATTTCGAACGGACGCTGGGGCGGAACCGGCGCCCGGAAGCGGCGTCGGTCGAAGGGCGGTTCGGCCAAGGTGGTGGGAGGCGGTCCGCCGCTGGACAGATCGTCCGATTCAAGCGGCCGCACGGCCTGAGCGAGTGCCCGAGGCATCGGGGATGGCGCCGGGACCGGCGGCAGGCCGCCGCTATTGTCGCCCTGGTCCGCCACCATGGTCGGCGCGGTCGAAGTGCCGTCGAGTTGCGCCGGGCCACCGTCCATTCGCAAGCTGGCCATGAGCTTCGCGTCGTCGGAGCCGGCCAGGCTCGCGCGCCCGATATACTCGACCCGAATTCGCGCCGTTCCGGCCCGCTTGAAATCCAGAGCCTCAGCGACGCGTTGCGACACGTCCATGACGCGTCCGCCATGATACGGTCCCCGGTCGTTGACGCGCACGATCATCGAACGATCGTTGCCGAGATTGGTCACCCGCACATAGCTCGGCAGCGGCAAGGTCGGATGGGCGGCCGAAATGGAGTTCTTGTCGAAGATCTCGCCGTTTGCCGTGCGGCGCCCATGGAAGGCATCGCCATACCAGGAGGCCGTGCCGACCACAGTATAACCGTCAGGACGCGGGTTCGGATAATAGGACCGGCCGCCGACCGTGTAGGGGTGGCCGACGAGATATTGCCCCCCGCCGCGCGGGATCGGCTCCCCGTCCGCATAGAGCCTGGGACTGGCATAGACCCCGAGACGGGTGTCGAAGCTGCGACCGCCCGAACCACCCGAGGCATAGCGCGTAGGTTGGGCGGCGCATCCGGCCAGGGCAGCCACGCACACGGCCGCCGCCCCAACACCGAGCCAGGGCCGGAGGAGTGCCAGGCGCTCCGCCCGCTTCGCCGCCTGCGGACGCTCAGCCAGATCCATCGTCGCCCACGCAATACACGATCATTCCGCCACCGGCCTCCACGAGATAGGGTCACGCCGGCGGTCACGGCTTGCCGCAGGTCGCCGACGCCTAGCGGAAGCCCGATCCTGATCCGCCGGCATTGTCGTCACCGGACACTTTCGGAAGGCTTAAGCCATGCATCTTTCTTGACAGTGGCGCCGGCAGAACAGCGCCACGTGATTTGTTGCGCCATGTTTCGCCCGCCAAATGAGGTCTAATTACGGCGCAGCTCAAGGTTTTTGGCCGGGATCCGATTCATCGCGGTCCGGCGGGTCCGCGACGGCAGCGCGATTTATCGAGCGGAATCTGAAGCTTGGTCTCGGTTCGTCCGGTTTAGGTGGCGACGGCGGACGACGCGAGGCAGGACCGAGGCTTGCTCGAAGCTTGCCGCTTGCCCGATTTTCGCCGCGTCTATTGACGTGGATCAAACGATCCCGAGCATCATGTCGAGATTCTGCACCGCCGCGCCCGAGGCCCCTTTGCCGAGATTGTCGAGCGTCGCAACCAGCACCGCATGACCGTAGCGCGCGTTGGCGAGGACGCGGAGTTCCATCTCGTTCGTCCCGTTGAGCGACTGGGGATCGAGGCTGGTCGGGGTCGACACCACCCGCACAGGCCCGCCCTGCCTGTAGTGGCGTGCCAACACGCCTTCGAGATCGAACGCCGAGGGATGGCCCGGGAGAGCGTCGAGGTGGAGCGGGATCGAAACCGCCATGCCCTGGCGGAAATTGCCGACGCTCGGCACGAAGATCGGTCGGCGCGTCAGGCCGGAATAGGCTTCGATCTCCGGCAGGTGCTTGTGCTCCAGTCCGAGCCCGTAGAGTTCGAACGCCGGTGCCGTGCCGGCCTCATAGGCATCGATCATGGTGCGGCCGCCACCGCTGTAGCCGCTCACGGCATTGATGGTGAGCGGCATGTCGGCCGCTATCAGCCCCGCTGCGACGAGCGGATGCAGGAGCGCGATGGCGCCTGTCGCATAGCAACCCGGATTGGCGACGCGTTGGGCGCGCCTGATCAGCCCGGCCTGGCCCGGATCGAGCTCGGCGAACCCATAGACCCAGCCCGGCGCCACGCGGTGGGCGGTGGACGCGTCGAGGATCTTGGGCGACGCGCCACCGAGCTCGTCGCAGAGCCGCACCGTGTCGCGCGCCGCCTGGTCCGGCAGGCAAAGGACGACGAGGTCGACCTCGCGCAGCAGATCGGCCTTGGCGACCGGATCCTTGCGAGCCTCGGGCGCGATGCTGATGAGCTCGACGCGCTCGTGCCCGGCGAGGCGCTCGCGGATGCCTAAGCCCGTCGTCCCAGCTTCTCCGTCGATGAAGACCTTGGCCATGGCTGCCTCGCAACGACAAATCCAGACATGAAAAAAGCGGCCGAAGCCGCCTTTCTCGGGTGTTCCGGCGCCGAGGAAAGATCAGCGCTTCGAGAACTGGAAGGACCGGCGAGCCTTCTTACGCCCATATTTCTTACGTTCGACGACACGCGAGTCGCGCGTCAGGAAGCCCTCGCGCTTCAATACGCCGCGCAGTTCGGGCTCGAAATTGGTCAGCGCCTTGGAGAGGCCGTGGCGCACGGCACCCGCCTGCCCCGACAGCCCACCGCCCGCCACCGTGACCATGAGGTCGTACTGGTTGGCGCGACTCGCGACCTTGAGCGGCTGCTGCACGATCATGCGCAGCACCGGCCGCGCGAAATAGACCTCGAAGGCCCGCTCGTTGACCACGATCTTGCCCGAGCCGGGCTTGATCCAGACGCGGGCGACTGCGTCCTTGCGCTTGCCGGTTGCATAGGCGCGGCCCTGGGCATCAAGCTTCTGCTCATAGACCGGCGCTGCGGGCTCGGTGCCGGCCCCGACACTCTTGAGGTCCTGAAGGGAAGACAGGGTCTCGGCCATCAGGCGCTCCGTGCATTCTTGGTGTTGAGGGCTGCGACATCGAGCTTCGTCGGCTGCTGCGCCTCGTGGGGATGGTCAGTGCCCTTGTAGACGCGCAGGTTGCCGAGCTGCTTGCGGCCGAGCGGGCCGCGCGGCAGCATGCGCTCGACGGCCTTCTCCAGCACGCGCTCCGGAAATCGTCCCTCGAGAATGAACTTGGCGCTGCGTTCCTTGATTCCACCCGGATAGCCGGTGTGATGATGGTAGACCTTCTGCTCGCGCTTGCGGCCGGTCAGCACCACCTTGTCGGCATTGACCACGACAATATGGTCGCCGTCGTCCATGTGGGGCGTGAAGGACGCCTTGTGCTTGCCGCGTAGGCGCAGCGCGATCAGCGATGCAAGCCGCCCGACGACGAGGCCCTGCGCATCGATGAGCGTCCAGGCCTTCTGGACGTCGGCCGCCTTGGCCGAATAGGTTTTGCCGAACATGAGTGAACAGAATCCATCGCAAAAGAGAACGCCCCCGGGAGGGGCGTTGCGACCGTGCTGATACGGCACGATGATGATGCCGTCAATCTTCTTTGTCGTGAAAACGTAAATAACCCGCGAAATCATCGTGTTGCCTGGTAAGGTATCATAATACCTCAAGATCTTCGCATCGCGGCTTGCATTTGGGTGCGGCCGCTCCGACAAGACGGGTTCAAGCCGGAGAGAGGCCGCCGATGAGCCACGATCATTATGCTGACGCGACCATTCGCGATATCCTGAAGAGCGTGAAGAGCGTGGCCATCGTCGGCGCCTCGGCGAACCAGGCGCGGCCGTCTTTCTTCGTACTGCGCTACCTTCTCGAACACGGCTACAGGGTCTCCGCCGTCAACCCTGGGCTCGCGGGCCAGCGCATCCTCGACGCTCCGGTCTATGCGACGCTCGCCGACGTGCCGGAGCCGATCGACATGGTCGATGTCTTCCGCAGCAGCGAGGCCGCTGGAGCGATCGTCGACGAGGCGTTGAGGCTGGAGCCGAAGCCCAAGGTCATCTGGATGCAGCTCACCGTGCGCAACGACGCGGCGGCGGCACGGGCCGAGGCGGCGGGGCTGACCGTGGTGATGAACCGCTGCCCGAAGATAGAGTTCGGACGCCTTTCGGGCGAGATCGGCTGGGCGGGGATCAATTCGCGCATCCTCAGCGCCAAGGCACCGAAACTCGCGACCTCGGGCGTGCAGCGACGGCGGCTCGGCGGCTAAGCAGGTTCTCTCGAACCTGCTTATATTTAAAGGTCAAGCGGCTTTGATTTCGCTTTGATAAAGCGAAATCAACCGTGGCTTTCGCCACGCAAGGCTGCTTAGTCGGTGTTCCAAGGATCGTCGCGCACGAATGCGCCGCCGCGGCCGACTATATCGCTATGGAGCACATCGCCATTCACGACCGCCGGAGCGGCGTCGACCATGACAAAAGGCGAGCACGGCGGTCTCATCCTATGCGTTGAGCCAAGCATGCTTCGCGCCGTGCACCACGCGGTGTCGCCCGCCTTCAGAGTGACGGCCTTCCCGGCGGCGTTGTTTTCGGTGATCACGCGTCTGAAGCCGTCGCCGTTTCGGCCCCGAGTTGCGACTCCATGTCTCCGAGGACCCCAATGGCTGTCATTGCCATTTCCTGTCGGTATCGGCGGGATCGCCTCTGCGCTCGAACTCGACCAGGAGCACCTTGGCCGGCCTGAGTTTCCCGTCGGGCGGCGGCGAGGTCGTGCCTCCGTCGGTAACGAAGTAGGCCCGGCGCCCGTAGTCGCCCGCGCCCCTGAGCCATGCGCCGCTGGCGGGGCCGATCAGGCGCTCGTCGAAGGGGCTCCCCGCGAGCGAACAGCGGAACGTGCTGTTCTTGGGCGGATCGAGGAAAATGCGATCGATCGTGTTCTCGCGGTGCGTGGCCACGTAGGCGACGCCCGCCTCCTCGTCGAGCACGAAGTCGTCGGCCATGGCGCCGGCCGAGACCAGCTCCGGCTTGCCCGCGAAGCCATGTGCGCGCGGGTCGATCGGGATGCGCATGAAGAGCTTCTTGGCGGTGTTGGAGAAATAGAGGTGGTTGGTGCGCGCCGCGAAGCGCACGCCGTTCACGCCCGGCTGCTCCGGCTTCATGCTGCCGGGGTAGTGCTCGAAGGCCGGGTGGCGCAGCCACACCTTCGCCTCGCGGGGGCGCCCGTCGGCCGGGACGTCGATGCGCCAGACAAGGCCCGCGAAGCAGTCGGCGACCAGCAGCACGTCCGGCGCGACGAGGCACATGCCGTTGAGCGAGCGCACCTCGTCGGGGAACTGGAACAGGGTCTCCACGGGCAGCTCTCGTCCGGGCGCCCAGCCCGTGAAGTCCATGCGGTGGAGGCAGGAGACATGGTCGGTGTAGCCGTTGGACGTGGCGATCAGGAAGACCTCCGGGCGGATCTCGGCCATGCTCAGCGCGAGCTGATCGAAGGTGTGCAAGAGCAGAGGCTCGGCCAGCCGCCCTTCGACATGGGGCGGCACGTGATAGACGGCCTTCTCGTGGAGCACGGTCACGAGCGCGGAGCCGTCACGGCGGATCGCCAGATTTTCAAGAAACGACTTCTCGGGAAACTCAGCAACCGTGGTGATGGTGGCCTTGACGTCTTCATTGCCGGACATCCGCCTGATCCCTGTGTCGCCAACGTCGTGATAGCTCCATCGACACCCTTGCGAGGCCAAGCCCCTGCTTTCGATGCCGGACGATATTACTGATCCAACCCCCTGGCGTCGGCTGGAACGTCATAGGCGTTCAGCGTCAGGGACACACAGGTGAACCAGCCGATCAGCATCGTCACATCCACGATGCCCTGATCGCCGATCAGCATCCTCGCTCTCTGGAACAGTCCCTGCGGAACGATTCGCGGCTGGATCAGCGTGGACACGAGCTCGTAGACGATCTGCTCACGCGCATCCTCGAACGATGTCGGGAGGTTGGCGATCAAGGCCCGAACTTTATCCGGCGCTAGCTTGCCCTGTACCTCGCCAATGATCTCATGTTCGGAATTGGCGTAGGATGACTGCCATTTTCCGTTGATGAGATTGGTCGTGATCTCGATCTCGGCCTTCGAGAGACTAGAATCCTTCTGATAATATCTACCTATCGGAACGATTGTCTTCGACAGCCTTGGGTTTGCCAACCAGATCTTGTGTGGACCGGGCACCAACCCGCGCAGTTCGACCGTGAAGTCGTAGGCCTCGCGCTCTTCGGGAGACATTTCGGCGACGGGCGTCTCCTTGTAACGGCCGAAGGAGCCGAAATCCGGACTCGGTACTTGCGGCATCGTCTCTCTCCTGCGACACGCGGGCGGAAGCGGCACTGTGGAGCATGTCGCCTTGAGGCAGACGTGCTCCAGAGTGGAATGGCGAGCACGGTCATGCGTTTAGGTTTGCGAAGCGATTCCACCTAAACGTATCGCGCTCTAGCCGGTTTCCCGTTTTCGGGGTTTCCGATGCGCCGCCCTGCCCCATCTCCCCCTGCTCGGCGGAAGGATCTGGAATGGCGAAGCAGGGCGAGCAATGGACCGAGACCGACGTGCCGGCGCGGCTCGATCGCCTGCCCTGGAGCGGCTGGCACTGGTTGATCGTCGTCGCACTCGGCATCACCTGGGTGCTCGACGGGCTAGAGGTCACGCTCGCCGGCTCGGTCGCGGGCGTGCTCAAGGACAAAGGCAGCCTCGGCTTCAGCGATACCGAGGTCGGCCTGACCGCCACCTTCTACCTCGCCGGCGCCGTCATCGGCGCGCTCGTCTTCGGCTACCTGACCGACCGGCTCGGCCGCAAGAAGCTCTTCACGGTGACGCTGCTGCTCTATCTCGTGGCGACCGCGGCGACCGCCTTCTCCTGGAATTTCTGGAGCTTCGTAATCTTTCGTGCCTTCACCGGCGCCGGCATCGGCGGCGAATATGCCGCCATCAACTCGGCCATCGACGAACTGATCCCGGCGCGGCTGCGCGGTCGGGTCGATCTGATCATCAATTCGACCTTCTGGCTCGGGGCGGCACTCGGCGCCGGCGCGACGCTCTACCTGCTCGACACGTCGCGCTTCGGCGTCGACATGGGCTGGCGCTTCGCCTTCGGCATCGGGGCGGCGCTGGGTTTCGGCATCATCTTCCTGCGCCATTGGGTTCCCGAAAGCCCGCGCTGGCTGATGAGCCACGGCCGCAACGACGAGGCGGAAAAGATCGTCGCCGACATCGAGAAGGACGTCGTCGCCGACCCAAAGACGCTGGGACCCGCGCCGGAAAAATCCAAGATCCGCGTGCGCAAGTCCACCCCTTGGGGCGAGATCTGGCAGGCGGTCGCCTTCGATCAGCGCAGCCGCTCGCTTCTGGCGCTGACCCTCATGGTGGCGCAGGCCTTCTTCTACAACGCCATCTTCTTCACCTATGCGCTGGTGCTCGGCACGTTCTATCAGGTGCCGGCCGGCCAGATCGGGCTTTATCTTTTTCCCTTCGCGCTCGGCAATTTCATGGGTCCGCTCCTGATCGGACGGCTGTTCGATACGGTCGGCCGCAAGCCGATGATCATCCTGACCTACGGCCTCGCCGGGGTCATGCTGGCGGTGAGCGGCTATGCGTTCCAGCAGGGGTGGCTCAGCGCCACGACCCAGGTCATGGCCTGGACGGCCATCTTCTTCATCGCCTCGTCGGCGGCGAGCGCCGCCTATCTCACCGTCAGCGAGATCTTCCCGCTGGAGATCCGCGGCCTCGCCATCGCGATCTTCTACGCGGCGGGGACACTGGTCGGCGGGGTCGGCGCCCCTGCCCTCTTCGGCGCGTTGATCGGCACGGGTTCGCGCACCGCGCTGTTCTGGGGCTATGTCGGCGGCGGCGCGCTGATGCTTGTCGCGGCTGGAGTCGAGGCGTTCTACGGCGTCAAGGCGGAAGGCAAGTCGCTGGAGAGCATCACCACGCCGCTCTCGGCGCGGCAAACATAAAGTCTACTAGATCGCTTCACGAACGAGGCGGAATTTGCAAGAGTAGCGACTGGGAGCCGGGCAAGCGCCCGTCGAAGAAACCGATCAGGATCCAACCATGACCCACGATTCGACCGAACCGCATGTGCCGGGCTTCGCCACGCTCGCCATCCATGCCGGTGCGCAGCCCGATGCCTCGACCGGCGCCCGTACGACGCCGATCTACCAGACGACGTCCTTCGTCTTCGAGGATGTCGATCACGCGGCCGCGCTGTTCGGCCTGCAGGCCTTCGGCAATATCTATTCGCGCATCACCAACCCGACCTGCGCGGTCCTGGAAGAGCGGGTCGCGGCGCTCGAAGGCGGTACGGCGGCGCTCGCCGTCGCGTCGGGCCACGCGGCGCAACTCGTGGTCTTCCAGACACTGCTCGAGCCGGGCGACGAGTTCGTCGCCTCGCGCAAGCTCTACGGCGGTTCGATCAACCAGTTCACCCATTCCTTCAAGAAGTTCGGCTGGCAGGTCAAATGGGCCGACCCGGACGATATCGCGAGCTTCGAAACTGCCCTCAGCGACCGTACCAAGGCGATCTTCGTCGAGTCGATTGCCAATCCGGGCGGCGTCATCACCGATATCGCGGCCATCGCCAAGATCGCCGACAAGGCCGGCGTGCCGCTCATCGTCGACAATACGCTGGCCTCGCCCTATCTTGTGCGGCCCTTCGATCACGGCGCCCATATCGTCGTGCATTCGGCGACAAAATTCCTCGGTGGCCATGGCAATTCGATCGGCGGCGTCATCGTCGACGGCGGCAGCTTCGACTGGATGGGGTCGAAGAGATATCCCGCGCTCAGCGAACCGCGTCCGGATTATGCCGGCATGGTGCTCGGCGAGACCTTCGGCAATTTCGGCTTCGCCATCGCCTGCCGGGTCCTCGGCCTGCGCGACCTCGGGCCGGCGCTCTCGCCTTTCAACGCCTTCCTGATCCTGACCGGCATCGAGACGCTGCCGCTCAGGATGCAGCGCCATTGCGACAATGCGCTCGCCGTGGCGCGCTTCCTCGACAAGCATCCGGCCGTGGCGGCGGTCAGCTATCCGGGGTTGGAAGGGGATAAATATCACGCGCTGGCGCAACGCTATTGCCCGAAGGGTTCGGGGGCGGTCTTCACCTTCCGGCTCAAGGGCGGCTACGAGGCGGGCATCGCCTTCGTGACCAATCTCAAGCTCTTCTCGCATCTCGCCAATGTCGGAGATACGCGTTCCCTCGTCATCCATCCCGCCTCGACCACCCACCGCCAGCTCACCGATGAGCAGAAGACGATCGCCGGCGCCGGGCCGGACACGGTCCGGCTGTCGATCGGCATCGAAGACGTCGCCGACCTCATCGCCGACCTCGATCAGGCCCTCAAGGCCAGCGGGGAATAGCGGTCCTGCGGGCTCAGGCGGCGGCGATGCACCATCGCCGTGGCGAGCACGATCATGGCCATCGCTTGGTGCACCAGCGCCGCCCAGAGCGGCACGACCAGCAACAGCGTCGTGACGCCGAGCGCGGCCTGGGCGAGGACGACGCCCGCGAGCAGCAGCGCCCGCCGCGCCGTGGGAGATCCCGGCGCGGCGCTCCAGGCGTCCGCCGCATGGACGAGCGCCACCAGCAGGATGGCGTAGGCCATCATGCGATGATCGAACTGCACCGTCAGGACGTTCTCGAACAGGTTGCGCCAGGCCGGATGCTGGCTTAGCAGATCGGCGAACGGCGGCACGAAACGTCCGTCGATCAGCGGCCAGGTATTGTAGACGAGCCCCGCATGCAACCCGGCGACGAGCGCCCCGAGCCCGAGCTGGACGAAGATGCAGCCGACGATGAGCGTGGACGTTCCCCGGATCCTCTGCGCCTCGCCGATCCGTCGTTCCCGCGTCGTCCGCAGGCCTTCGGCCAGCCAGATCGCATAGGCGAAGGCGATCGAGGCGGTGACGAGATGCACCGCCAGGCGATATTGCGAGACGCTCGTGCGTTCGCTCAGACCCGACTTGACCATCCACCAGCCGATGAGGCCTTGCAGGCCGCCCAGGGCCAGAAGCACGATCAACCTGGGCTTGAGCGCCGGCGCTAACCGCCCCCGCAGCCAGAAGACGACGAGCGGCAGCGCGAAAGCGAAGCCGATGATCCGCCCGAGCAGCCGATGTGCCCATTCCCAGTAGAAGATCGCCTTGAAGCCGGCGAGGTCCATATCGGGGAAAAGCTGCGCATATTGCGGGATCGCCTTGTACTTGTCGAAGGCGGACTGCCAGGCCTCGGCCGAGAGCGGCGGGATGATCCCGACGATGGGCTTCCACTCGGTGATCGATAGGCCGGATTGGGTGAGCCTCGTCGCGCCGCCCACGACCACCATGGCGAAGATCAGGCCCGCAATGCACCAGAGCCACGCGCGTACGGGAGCAGGCGAGCGCGCTTTCGCTGCCACCGAACCCGCAAAGCGCCCGGCCATACCCAGGCTGTCGTGATGAGAGACCATGAACTCCTCGCCGAGCGCGCGAAATCTCTGTCGCATCTTGTTCGCGGCGAGGATCTGCTATCAGAAGCGCGTGGCGCCGCCAAAGCGCCGATTGACCGCAGGAAGGGCCGCCATGGCACGACGTACCCGCAAACTGATCGGCGCGGCCGCCATGCTGGCTTTCGTGCTGGCTTACGCGCTCTGCGCCATGGTGCTGTCGGAGACGCGGCCCGTGCAGGAGGCGCCGAAGCTGATCCAGACGGTCTATTTCGCCATTGTGGGCCTCGCCTGGATCCTGCCGCTGATGCCGCTCATCAGCTGGATGGAGCGGCCGGACCCGGATCGATGACCTCCAAAGCTCAGGCAGAATAGAGCTGACCGGATTCAGGAAGCAGATCGGGCTCGCAATAGTGCATGAAGCAGCTGCCCCCGACGGTCGGGGCCAGTTCGAATTTGGGCCGGTTGACGTCGCCGAGCGAACTCCCATGGTCCGGTGGTATGACGGCAGAAGGTTTGCGTTACCTGGCGATGCAGGCCGGCTGAGATCTCTTGTGGGAGGTTGCGGATGTCGTCGCCTTGGCACAGGCTGCGGACGCTCCGGCGGCGAAGCGCGGCACCTACGAGAAGCGGGAGAGGGTTGAGGCGTGAGGGTGCTCCCTATCGCACCCCGGGTTGGCAGGATCGATTTGACGTGAGAAAAATCGATGTCTGTGGAGAACGCGACCGATGGCTAACTCTTGTCCGATACAGACCCCTGCCGAGCGGCAACAGAGTGCGATCATGTTGGACGCCGAAACCGCGCTGCTGGACAAGGTTGTTGCAGCATTGAAAGAGTCAGAAGAGAGAGCATCAGCCGCGTTACGAGCAGGTGGGGCGGAGGATGTACCACCTCTTCACGGTTATTTTACAGCCAGCATTCACCAAAAATTGTATTGTATCCTTTGCGGCGCAGATCCGAAAACGTTTTCTGGTGGCAATGCAAAGACAGCCATTGCGATCATTCGAAATAGCCAGCAAATTGCCAAGCATTATTGGGGAGCAGATATTGACCCATATCCGCGATCCTGAGCGGAACCAGCATTCACGTGCCCGCTATCCGAACTGCGAGAGCATGGCGTGGTCAAGGACGAACGATGCCGTCCGCCATCTTCAGTGGGATACATTTTGCCGGCATGTGCGGGAGCCAAAACGGCTTCAAAAAATCCCGTATAAATTCCAACTGACCCACTACCCGGACGAGGCGCCAGTTCGACGCCGATCACGAAAGGAATAGCCTCTCGGTTGCACAGGGGGGCGATGAGCGTGACGCAGAGTGAGGTTGTCGAAGCGTTTCGCGCGATCGACATTCCGGAAGAGAAGGCGCTCAAAGCCGCCCCTGCACTCATCAGGCGCGATGACGACGTTACGTCCCTACGTGGCGAGATCAGCGTCATCAGGTGGATGATGGGTTTCGTACTCGCCGTCCAGCTCGCCATCTTCCTCTAGCTGTTCCTTCACTAAGCCGCGTTCACCTTGCGCCCTCGGTTCCACAGCGCGAAGGCCGCGCCCGACAGCAGCACCTCGATATTGGTGAGGTCCTGCCAGTCGCCGTTGACCGACAGACGCGGCAGCGCGCCGAGATGCGCCGCATGCTCGGCGAAAAGGAGGCCCGGCCGGGTCGTCACCGCGCTGGCGAAGCCCAAAGCGCGCGCCGCCGCGAACTCGCGCGGGCCGGCCGAGGTGGGATCGCCGACCGGATAGGCGAAATGCCGCACCGGCTGGCCGATCCCGGCCTCGATCGCCGCGCGGCTGCGGTCGATCTCTTCGATCATCGCCGCTTCGTCGAGCTTGGCGAGGCGCGGATGGGTCATCGTATGGGCGCCGATGGTCGCGAGCGGATGCCGGCTCAGGGCGACGATCTCGTCCCAATCCATGCAGACGCCGGCAACCAGGCCCGGCCGGTCGATGCCGGCCGCTATGCAAAGGCGATCGACCGCGCCGAGCAATTGCGTCTCGTCGCCCCGGCGCAGCCGCATATAGATGGCGTCCCACGCGGCCTGCCTTTCCCTCGGCGTCGACGACGGTAGCGCCAGCGTCTCGCCGGCGATGGTCATATCGATCCGCGGACTGCGGCGGATCGCCTCTTCGAGTTCCAGCCACCAGAGCCTCGCGCTTCGATCCGCGAATCCGGGCGTGACATAGAGCGTGAAGGGACAAGCGTGCCGCTCGAGAACCGGCAGCGCGTGGTCGCGATTGTCGCGGTAGCCGTCGTCGAAGGTGAGCGTCACGAACGGTTTTTGCACAGGTGCGTCGGCGGCGGCGATACGCGCAACGGCCTCATCCATGGTGACGAAGTCGTAACCGCGCTGTCGCAGGCGGATGATGAGCGCCTCGAGGAACTCCGGCGTGATTTCGAGGAGGCCATTCGGCCGGAACGGATCCGCCTGCCGCGGCCGGACGTGGTGGAGCATGAGGATCGCGCCGATGCCGCGCATCGACGCCGGTGCGAGCCGGTGAAGACCGGTCGCCCCGAGCAGCGCGAAGCCCGCGCCGATCACCCTCTTGCGCATTCTGCGCTCCTTCCGCTTCGCCTCTGGAGGCGAAGTGTAAGCAAGGAGGCGTTGAGCCTTTCTTGCTAAGGTCCATCGAGAAGGCCCCGCTCGGGGCCTCGGAGAGGCTCGATGCCCCATGCCGCGGCCAGACGCTGCCGATCCGCCGATGACGTCCGGCCACCTGTGCCGTCGGCAGACCCGGCGAGACTCGGGCGGATCGTCGTGCATCGCGATCCCGCCGCTGCCCGCGACGCTTGGGAGCGGCTCGAAACGGATGCCGCGATTTCTCCCTATCAGACGTGGGCCTGGCTGAGCGCCTGGCTCGAAACCCGCGGCCGCGCGGCAGGCGTCGAGCCCTTCATCGTCGTCGCCTATGACAGGGAGGGCGAACCGCTGGCCCTGCTGCCCCTGGGCGTACAGCGCCAGGGCTTCGTGACGATCGGCAGCTTCCTCGGCGAACGGGATAGCAACTTCAACCTCGGCCTGTTCCGTCCGGGCCCGCACTGGACGGCCGCGACGATCGAGACGCTGCTGCGCGGCGCCGCCAGGGCCGGAGAAGCTGCCGTCGACCTCTTCATCCTGCACAACCAACCCCATCAATGGGAGGGGCTGGCCAACCCGCTGGCCTTGCTGCCGAACCAGCCGAGCCCGAGCTTCGGCTACAAGGTTGCGCTCATGCGGGATGCCGATCAGTTCCTCAAGGCGACCTTGTCGAAGGACAGCCGCAAGAAACTGCGCCGCAAGACGGAGAAGCTGGCCGAACATGGCACCGTCGAGCATCGGGTCGCGCGCACCCCGGACGAGGCCCGTGCCGTGATCCGGGCTTTCGAGACACAGCGCATCGCCCGCTGCGCGATGCTTGGGCTCGGTACCGGTGACCTACCCGACCTCGTCGCCTTCCTGACACGCGCGTCGATCGCCGGGACGGACAATCCGGCCGTCGAACTGCACGCTCTCCATTGCGGCGCCCAGATCCTCGCGACCTTCGGCGGGACCGCGCTGCGAGATCGGTTCTGCGGCATGATCATTTCGTTCGATTCGGTCTCGGACCTGTCGCGGTTCAGTCCCGGCGACCTACTCGTCGCCGCGATCATCCGGGCCAAGTGCCGGGAGGGAATCGCGGTCTTCGACCTCGGCATCGGCGAGGCACGCTACAAGGACGTCTATTGTCCGGAGCCGGAGCCGCTGTTCGAGACGCTTCTGACGCTGTCGCCGCACGGCAGGCTGTTTGCCGCCGCGGAAGCGATCCGGCTGCAGGTCAAGAGGTCCATCAAGCAATCCGCTTGGGCCTGGCCGGCGGTCCAGGCGTTGCGCCGACAGTTCGGCGGCGCTCGCCCGGGATCACGGTGAGGCTGTGGCGAGCGTCGTCTTGCGGTCAATCGGCCTCAGGCCGCGGTGCGGGCGAGGTCGGTCGGACGAGCGAGAGCCTTGGGCGGCAAGATGAAGACCAGCGACGATGTGCGGGTCGCGATCCGGTCGCGCAGCGCCAGGGTGTCCGCCTCGTCGTCCTGCTCCACCGCGACAAGCACCACGGCTTGCGTCTCCGCCAGCAGCGTGCCCATCAGCCCGTCCTGGCCGCCGCCGACATGCAGCAGCACGAAGTCGTAGGTCTCGGCGAGAGCCTCGAGCACCAGACGATAGTCGCCGCCGCTCCCGTCCGGCAGATTCTCGCGACCGACCGGCACCACATGCAGGCGCGTCGCCGCATCGCGGTGGATGATCTCCGCGAAGGTCGCCTCGCCGGCCAGGAGTTCGCTCAATCCGGCGGGCTCGGTTTCGGGCGTTGCCGCCGAAGCGATGGCGGGGGCGATCACCGCAGGCGCCAGCCGGTCGAAGTCGACCAGGATGGCGCGTGCGTCGGCCGCAATGCGCCGCGCCATCGCAAGGCTGGCAAGGGCAGTTTCGGGCCGGGAGGACGCGGAGGTCAGCAGAACGCAGGCCGCCTCTCCGGCGTCCCGCCGCAGCCGCAGCTCGCGCAAGTCCGCGACAAGCCTCTCCATTGTCAGGGCGGCCGGCATTGCGCTCCCGGCCGTCGCCACGGCCTCGGCCTCGGCCTCCGCGTCGGCAGGCAGTCCGCGCTTCAGGCCGAGCTGTTGCGGCAGCATCGTCTGCGCCGCCTCGAAGTCCGCGAAGGCCCGGCCGGATAGGAGTTCCCTGGCGATGAGAATGGCGATCGACAGGATCAGCCCGGCCAGGGTCGCGATGGCGATGGTCGGCAGCTTCTTGGGGAACGAAGGAAGCTGGGGCGGATCGGCCTTCGAGATGATGCGTGCGTCGGCCGGGGTCGAGGTCGCATTCTCGCGAGCCAGGGCTTCCTGGTACTTGGCCGTATTGAAATCGAGCTGGTCCTTCAGCAGTCGGGCCTGCGAGTCGAGCGTGTTGAGCTCGACCTGATCGACACCGGCGGTGCTGACGGTCTTCTTCTGCGCATCGAGGGCCGCCGACAGGTTCTCGACCCGGCTCGCGGCGATACGCGCGTCGTTTTCGAGCGTGCGGACGGCCTTCTCGGCCGCGCTGTGCAACTGGACGTCGACATCCGAAAGCTGGGCAGTGAGCTCCTGCATATGCGGATGGCCGGGCAGCAAGGTGCGCGACAGAAGCGCGATCTGCGCCCGCAGCGTCACGCGCTGCTCGGAGATCCGCCGGATCAACTCGTTGTTGGCGACGTCAGGAACGTCGCCGATACGGCCCTGGCGGATCATCTCTCGGATGAGCTTGGCCTTCGCTTGGGCGTCGGCCTCGGCGGTGCGGGCCTGGGCGAGCTGGGTATTGATGTCACCGAGCTGCTGAGTGGTGATCGTGGTCGAATTGTTGCCGAGCAACAGACCGGACTGCGAGCGGAACTCGTCGGCCTTGGTCTCCGCCGCAGCCACCCTGGTGCGCAGGTCGCCGACGAGCGTCGCGAGCGATTCGGCTGCCGAGCGGGCGCGCGTCCGCTTCGCATCCGATTCGGCCTGAATGTAGAGATCGGCGATCGTATTGGCGGCCTTGGCGGCGAGATCGGGATCCATCGCGGTGAATTCGATGGTGATGACGCGGGATTTCACGACCGGGAAGACCTGCAGATGGTCGTAATAGGACTGCAGGATACGGTCTTCCGGAGCGATCCGCGTCGGGTCACTTTCGAGCCCGAGCAGGATCAGCACACGCGACAGCGGGTCGATCCCCTTGGCCAGGGGGTCGAATTCGGGGTTGCCCTTGAGACCGAGCCGGCGAATCGCCTCGCGGGCGATATCGCGGGACGAGATCAGCTGGACCTGGCTCTGGACGGCCTCGTCGTCCGGCAAGGGCGGCGACTGCTGCAGGTCCCCTTTGTCGGGCCGCGTGAAATAGCTTTCGCCATTTTCGACGATGACCTTGGCATCGGCCGTGTAGCGGGGATGGACCACGGACACGAAGACGATCGCGGCCGCGCAGCACAGGAGGGCCGGCCCGATGATCCACCGGCGATGACGCTTCAGGGCGCGGCCGAGGACGCCGGCGTCCAGCTCACGGCCGGCCGGCATGCGGTTCACGCCTTCGTGCTCGATATCGCTTCGCATCGACATCACCGACCTCGATCACCCTCGGACCCTGCCGACCGGGGCCGCGCGAACCGTACCGTCGACGATAGGGGTCGCGGAAGGGGCTCGCGGTCTGCGATCTGGCGACACCATAAGAGACCGGTAAGGTTGATAAGTCTTTAAGTCGGCGCCTTGGTTGTTCACCAAGCGCCAAAGACTTATCGGGCCGCCTGGATCACCGACAGGACGGTGCCGGCTGCCCGCTGGCTGGGCGGGCAGTCGTCCTCGATCCGCATCAGGCGATCGAGTTCGGCAAAGCCGGCAAGCTGCGCCTGGCGCTCCGGGCCGTCCTGCAACAGCGGCCGCAGCGCGTCCGCCAGCGCGCGGGGTTCGCAACGCTCCTGGAGGAATTCCGGAATGGCGTTGCGGCCGAGGATCAGGTTCGGCAGCACGATCGAGGGCACCTTGACCACATATTTGAGCCACGTCTCGAACGGTGACACCTTGTAGCCGACGACCATCGGCACGCCCGACAGCGCGAGTTCGAGGGTCACCGTCCCGGAGGCCGCCAAAGCTGCGCGCGCCCGGCGGAAGGCGGCGAGCTTGGCGGCTTCTCCGGTGACGATGCGCGGCGCGACGCGCCAGTCCGAGGTCCGCTCGCGAATCTCGGCTTCATGGTCCCTGACGGCTGGCAGGACGAGGTCCACGGCGCCGATCTCGTCGACGATGCGGCCGACCGTCTCGCCGAACACCGCCGAAAGGCGCCTGATCTCCGATCCGCGCGACCCGGGCAGCACCAGCAGCGAGGGACGGTGGCGCGCCGCGGCCTCCTCGGGATCGGGGCGCAGCTCGCCGAGACGTTCGATGAGCGGATGGCCCACATAGGTGCAGGGCGGCCCGCCGAGGCGGCGGTGCGCGGCAGGCTCGAAGGGGAGCAGCGCCAGCAGATGGTCGACATAGGCGCGCATCGCCGCCGCCCGGCCCGGCCGCCAAGCCCAGACGGTTGGGCTGACATAATCGACGATCGGGATGGCGGGGTCCCGGCGGCGGACGCGGCGCGCCACCCGATGAGTAAAATCCGGACTGTCGATGATGATCATGGCATCGGGCCGGGCGCGTACCGCGGCCTCTGCCGTATCCGCGATCCGCCGCAAGATGCGCGGCAACGCGCGGACGACGGGCACGAAGCCCATGACGGCGATCTCGCGCATGGGAAACAGCGAGCGCAAGCCCGCCCGCGACATTTCTTCGCCGCCGACTCCCTCGAAGGCGATGTCCGAAAGCCGATCGCGGAGCGCCCGCATCAGGCCGGCGCCGAGATGATCGCCCGAATGCTCGCCGGCGACGATGAAGATCCTCGGCGAGGCGGAGAGACCACCCGAGGCGGCCGCGCTCATTCGATGTCCCTGCCCTCGCGCGGCGTACACAATGCCCGTTCGCCGCCGTCCCGGATGAAGTCGAGTATGTGACCCACTTCAGGATGCCCCGCAAACCCGTCAGCAACCTCGCCGACCCGGTCCTGAAGAGTACCCCCGGCGCTGAACAGCGCCTTGTAGGCGCGGCGGATCTCATGGATCTGGCCGCGCGAAAAGCCCTGGCGCTTCAGGCCGACGACATTGAGACCGGCCAGATGCGCCCGGTTGCCGAGGGCGATGCCGTAGGGGATCACGTCATGCTCGACGCCGGCGAGGCCGCCGATGAAGGCCAGCGCGCCGATGCGTACGAACTGGTGAACCGCCGCGCCGCCGCCGAGGATGGCACGGTCCCCGACCCGGCAATGGCCCGCCAACATGACGTTGTTGGAGAAGATCACGTCCGCGCCGACCTGACAATCATGGGCTACGTGACTTTGCGCCAGGAACACGCCGCGATTCCCGACCGTCGTGATCCCACCACCGCCGGTCGTGCCGGTGTTCATCGTCACGCCCTCCCGGATCAGGCAGTCCTCCCCGATGACGAGAGCCGTGTCCTCCCCGCGATATTTCAAGTCTTGCGGTGCATGGCCCAGGGAAGCGAACGGAAAGATGCGCGTTCGCGCCCCGACCCGCGTGCGTCCCGTCACCACGACATGGGACAGAAGGCGAACGTCGCGTTCGAGCGAGACATCCGGTCCAACCACGCAGAACGGCCCGATCTCCACGCCTGCGGCGATCCGGGCGCCCGGCGCGACGACAGCAGAGACATGCACC
Organism: Lichenihabitans sp.; assembly: GCA_965277635.1. Taxonomy (GTDB): domain Bacteria; phylum Pseudomonadota; class Alphaproteobacteria; order Rhizobiales; family Beijerinckiaceae; genus Lichenihabitans. The sequence goes on along the minus strand of CBDIDE010000002.1, from coordinate 4,494,971 downwards.
TCGACGTCAGTCCGGCCTGCCGGCCGTTCCGCATCCGCCATCATTGGCACTCCGTCGCCCCGTCGGTCTGCGGGTGCGAGGACCGTGCCCCTTCGGCGTGGCCGCTACTCATTCGATCATCATCCGCCATTCCACGACCGCTCGCCATTCCACGACCGCTCGTCATTCCATGACCGCTTGTCATTCCATGACCAGCATGGCACTCAACTCGGCCTCGCAGACCAGCGTGCCGTCGACCTTCGCCTCGCCCTTGTACCACCACATGTTGCGGCGCTTGTTCAGCTTGCGCAGGTGGTATTCGACGCGGTCGCCGGGAACCACCGGCTTGCGGAACTTGGCCTTGTCGATTGTCATGAAATAAACGAGCTTCGGCTTGGCCAGCCTCTGGGTATGGACACACAGGGCCCCCGCCGTCTGCGCCATGCCTTCGATCAACAAGATCCCCGGCATGATCGGCCGTCCGGGAAAATGACCGGTGAACTGCGGCTCGTTGAAGGTGACGTTCTTGATCCCGACGCAGCTCTCGTCGGATTGCATGTCGACGATCCGATCGACGAGGAGGAACGGGTAGCGGTGCGGCAGGTATTCGAGCAGCCGCTGAATATCCAGCACGTCGAGGCCCGCTCGCATCGTCTCGTCCATCCCCGAACTCAAATCCGTCATATGATGCCAGTCGTGCGTAAGAGCATTGACCCGTCGCGAAGGCGGACCGGAAATTTCGGTCCTCATCCGTCCGGCTTCAAGTCGGTCCCGCATCATCGGACCCAGTCTTGTCCGACGTTCCCCGGCGGACCAAGCGCCTGAGGGTCGCCTGGAGACGGAACTCCTCGCGGGCCGATTGCGCCGGAATGCCGAACCACCGTTCTCCCGCGGGAACATCATTCATCACGCCGGATTTCGCCCCGATCTGCGCGCCCGCGCCGACGGTGAGATGGCCTGCCAGCCCCACCTGGCCACCCGTGACGGCGAAATCGCCGAGCGTCGTCGAGCCGGAGATCCCGGTCTGCGAGACGATGACGCAATGGCGGCCCAGGCTCACGTTGTGACCGATCTGCACGAGATTGTCGATCTTGGTGCCTTCGCCGATCACCGTGTCCTTGTTCGATCCGCGGTCGATCGTCGTGTTGGCTCCGATCTCGACATCGTCCTGGATCACGACCCGACCGATCTGCGGCACCTTGACATGACCCTGCGGCCCCATGGCAAAGCCGAAGCCGTCCTGGCCGATGCGCACCCCGGCATGGATGATGACGCGATTACCCAGGAGCGCATAGGTGATGCTCGCGTGGGCACCGATCGCGCAGTCGCGCCCGATCCGCACATCCGCGCCGACCACCGCATGGGCTCCCACTACCGTGCCGCTGCCGATCTCGGCGCGCGCTCCGATTACGGCACCGGGATCCAGCGTGACGCCGCTCTCGAGGCGGGCCTCGGGGTGAACGACGGCTCCAGGCGCGACGCCCGCTGCACCGAAGATCGAGCCCGGCCGCAGCGCCGCGGGAAAAAGCTTGCCGACCACCACCGCGAAAGCCCGGTATGGCTCGTTGACGATCAGCGCGACCACTCCGGCGGGCAGCCGGTCGGCATGGCGCGCAGAAACGAGGCAGGCGGTCGCCCGCGTCTGTGTCAGCAATGCCGCATATTTCGGATTGTCGAGAAAGGTGAGCGCGCCCGGCCCAGCTTGATCGAGCGGGGCTACCATATCGACCGCCCGGCCGAGGTCGGCGCCAGGCGCCGCGGTCGCGCCGGTCCACCCGATGACGTCGGCAAGCGTCGGCGCGCAGGCGGCACGATGAAACAGAGGTTGACTCATTCGCGGCCCATCCCAAAGGCTCCGATCAGCGGCCCGAGCCGGTCACCGTCGACCGGGTGGCAGCATCAGGCATCGGCGCAGGGCACCGCAAGACAAATGGGCCGCGACGCCCGGTCGATGGCATCGCGGCGAAGGTCGCATCCGGCTCGTGCCGCCTCGGTCACCAACAGGTCAGAACGACGTTCCGCCCGAGAATCGGAAGGCTTGGGTCACGTCGTATTTGTCCTTGGTGGTCGCATAGGCATAGTCGAACCGGATCGGCCCGAGGGGCGAAGCCCACAGGATACTGGCACCGACCGACGACCGGATGATGCTCGAGTCGCGGACCTGCACGCAGGTTCCCTGGGTATAATTGGGCGCGACATCCTCGGGAATGCAGGCGCCGCCGCCCGGCGTGAAGTTCGTCTGACCCTGATAACCGAACATCGTGCCGGCATCGGAGAAGACAGCGCCACGAAGGCCGAGTTCATGCGGCAGGTAAGGCAGCGGGAACTGAACCTCGAGCGAGGCGCCTACATATTCCGAGCCGCCCAGCGGGTTATATTTGTAGGCGGCGAGGTTCGAGATGTCGCGAGGACCGATGCCGGACGGCGCGAAGCCGCGCACCAGCGTCGGACCGAGCTGGAACTCGTCGGCGATGCGAAGCTGCTTCTCGCTGCCGAAGCCCGTTATGTTACCGCCCTGCAGATGAACGATGCCGACGAGGTCGTCGAAGAACAGCGGATGATAGTAGCGGATGTCGCCGGCGGTCCGCACGAACTGCGAATCGCCGCCGAGCCCCGCCACATCCTGACGCAGTTCGGCGAACAGGCCGGAGGTCGGGTCCTTGCGGTTGTCGAGCGTGTTGTAGTCGAGATTGAAGCCGACGAGCGAGGTCAGCGTCGAGCCGAGCGACTGCTTGATCGCGAGTGAGGCTTCACCGTTGGTCAGGCAGTTCGAATCGATGGTTGGCGGCGTCCCGGCGAGCGATGCGATCCCCGGCGTCGTGCCGTCGATCGGGAAGGTACAATCGTTGAACGGGCTCGAGGCGGTGTTGGGGATCGAGATGCGAGTGTTGTAGAGCGAGTAATGCGGCGAGACTGAGAACTCGTCGGTGATGGGGATGCCGAGCCGCAGAGTTCCGCCCGTCACAAACGTCGAGTAGTCGGTGTACTGAGTGTTGTCGCTCTGCTTGGCGAAGAGATCGAACCCGGCGGCGACCCTGGTGTTCAAGATATAGGGCTCGGTGAAGGAGAAATCGACGCCGCGGGCATATTGGCCCTCCTGCACCGCGACCTTTACGAACTGGCCGCGGCCGAGGAAGTTCGATTCAGTCACCGACAGCTCGGCGATGAGGCCGTCGGTGGTGGAATAGCCTCCGGAGATGGCGAAGGACCCGGTCGGCTGGTCCTCGACATCGACGTCGATGATGACGCGATCGGGGGAGGAGCCGGGCTCGTTGGTGATCTTGACCTTTTTGAAGAAACCGAGGCTGTTCAGCCGGCGCTCGGCCCGGTCGATGAGCACCTTGTTGTAGGGGTCACCCTCGCCGATGTCGAACTCGCGCCGAATGACGTAGTCGCGCGTGCGGGTGTTGCCGCGGATGTTGATCCGCTCGATGTAGACATGCGCGCCCTCGTCCACCGTGAAACCGATGGCGACGGTATGGTTTGTCGAATCGCGATCGCCGCGCGGACGCACCTCGACGAAGGGATCGCCGCGCCGCTCGACCTCCCGTGTCAGGGCCTCGACCGATTTCTGCACCTCGTCGCCGTCATAGGTGTCGCCGGCCGAGACGCGAACCGCCGGCTGCAGGCTTTCGCTGCTGATTCCGCTCAGGCGCGATTCGACCTTCACGCTGCTGACCGTATAGCGGGCCCCTTCTTCGAGCGAGATCGTGATGATGTATCCGCCCTCGTTGGCATCGAATCGCACGTCGGTCCCGGTGATACGGAAATCAGCGTAGCCGTTGCGGAGGTAATAGCGGCGGATCAGATCCTCGTCCGCCGCGATCTTGTCGGGATCGTAGACGTCGCTGGTCTTCAACCAGGAGAGGAAATTCATTTCAGTCGTGGACATCAAGCCGCGCAGCTTCCTGGCCGAATAGGCGTTGTTGCCGACGAATTTGATCGACTTGACACCGGTCTTGCTACCCTCGTCGACCGTGAACACGACATCGACGCGGCCGTTGGGCAAATCCACGGTGCGGCTCGTGATCTTGGCATTGCCGTTGCCCGATCGGCGGTAGATCTCGCCAAGCCGCTGAATGTCGGCCTGAACGATGGTCGGGGAATAGGGTCCGCGGGATTTCGACTGGATTTCAGCTTCGAGCTGCTCGCTCTTGACCTTCTTGTTGCCCTCGAAAGCGACTCGATTGATGACGCCGTTCTCGGCCACATGAACCACGAGGCGGCCGCCGTCGCGCGTCACCCGCACGTCGGAAAAAAGTCCCGTGGCGTAGAGCTCCTTGACCGCCTGGTTGACCTTGGCCGGATCGTCGCCCTGGAAATACGTGCGGATCGTCGCGGCATCGACACGCCGGTTGCCCTCGACGGCGATATTGGCCGCGGAGGCCGGCAGCGAGAGAGCCAGAATGCCGCCAGCCATGGCGGCCACGAGGGCGAGCCTGGTCAGAAAGCCTCGAAGAAAACGCATCGGCAATCGATCCCTGTCCGGTCGCGAGACCCATACACTCCTCGCGACTGCTCGTTTGAGCACCGACCCTTATGACCCCCGCCACCCCGGAAGGTGCCGAGCATCTCCCTTTTCCAGGAATTTCGCTTCTACAAGGTTTACGGGGACTGGCAACAAGGTCCGCCCGGGAAACGGTCCGATTGTGGACAGCCGTGACCCTTGCGACACGTTCGCGGATTTTCGAATCGAATCGTCGCCTGAAATGCATCCGCGCGGCATGCTTCGGCGGCCGAAGTCAAGCCTGCATGACTTGCCGCGGAAGGCGCCCGGCTGGAAATGCTGCGGCCGCAGTCTCGCTGCCCACCGCTCGCCACGGCCATGGCCGGCTGTCGCACTCAGGGATGCATCGGCCGAGCGAGGTCGTTGTAGGTCGCAAAGATCATGAGGAGGGAGACGAGCGCCAGGCCCACCTTGAAGCCCAGCTCCTGTGCCCTTTCGCTCATCGGCCGGCCGCGGATCGCCTCGAAAGCGAAATAGAGAAGATGACCGCCATCGAGCAGCGGCACCGGCACGAGGTTGATGAGACCGATCGAGATCGACAGGAAGGCGGCCCAGTTCAGCAGGGCGCCGATGCCGAGCTTGGCGACCGCGCCGGAGACTTCCGCGATGCGGATCGGCCCGGAAAGCTGAGCGGCGGATTCGCGGCCCATGAACAGGCCTCCGACATAGCTGCCGGTCCGGTCGACTACGAACCAGATTTCGCCCGCGGCCGTCGCGACGGATTGCGGCAGGGTGAGTTGGTCTGTCCTGAAGTCTCCCGGCTTCGAGGAGGTACCGACGCCTAGGACGCCGAGCCGCGTGGTCCCGAACGGCCCCGCGACGTCCTTGCGCTCGGGCGTGGCATTGAGCGTGACCTCGGACGAGCCGCGCTGGACCTTGAACGTCAGGGGCATGTCCCCGGAGGCACCGACGATACGCTGCATATCTGAGAAGCTGTCGATCGGCGTGGAACCGACCGCCACGATCAGGTCGCCCGGCATGAAGCCGGCCCGATCGGCGGGACTGCCGGCCACGACGTTCTCGATCCGAGGTGTCAGCACGGGCTTGCCGTCGACATAGAAGGTCGCCGTCAGGATCACGATGGCCAGCAGAAAATTGGCGATCGGGCCCGCCGCCACGATGGCGGCTCGGCTGGCGACCGGCTGGGCCGCGAAGGTGACCTTGCGTCCCTCGGGCGGAAGCTCCGCGATGCGCGTCTCCGACTGGGCGCTGGCGGCGTTCATATCGCCATGGAACTTGACATAGCCGCCGAGTGGAATGGCCGCGATCCGCCAGCGCGTGCCCTTGCGGTCGGTCCGCGCGAAGAGCTCCGGGCCGAAGCCCAGCGAGAAGGCATCGATCTTGACCCCGCACCATCGGCCGACCAGGAAATGGCCCATTTCGTGGAAGAAGACCACGATCGTCAGCACGAACAGGAAGGGGATCAGCGTTCCAAAGAATGATCCGACATGGGCGAACAACGACATCGGGAGCTCCGCCGAACCCTCCGGACGCCCTCACATCGCCGAGACCGGTGGCGGCGCATCGAGCCGGATGGTTACCAGTTGGTTTATGGTGTCACCTCAGCGTGGCCAATCCAAGAGTGCTGCGGCTATTTCTCTCGCAGCATGGTCAACGGCGAGCGCCTCCTCGATCGTCGAGGGTTTCAGTGCCGCCCCGTCCCGGATGGCGCGCTCGCAGGTCCGTTCGATGAGCGGCGCGATATCCGCGAAGCCGATGCGGCGCGCCGTGAAGGCCTCAACGGCCACCTCGTCGGCGGCATTGAAGACGGTCGGCAGCCCCTGCCCGTGACGCAGCGCCTCGATGGCCACCCTCAGCCCGGGAAAGCGATCGAGATCGGGCGCTTCGAAGGTCAACGAGCCCAGGGCGGCGAGATCGAGCTTGCGGGCGCCGCTCTCGATCCGGTGCGGATAGGCGAGGCAATGGGCGATCGGCACCCGCATGTCGGGCAGCGCCAGGCCGGCCGTCACCGAGCCGTCGGCGAAGCTGACGAGGCCGTGGACGACCGATTGCGGATGCACGACGACGTCGAGCTTGTCGGCGGCGACGCCGAACAGGTGATAGGCCTCGATCAACTCCAGGCCCTTGTTGACGAGGCCGGCCGAGTCGATCGTCACTTTGGGGCCCATGGCCCAGTTGGGATGGGCCAACGCCTGATCGAGCGTCGCGGCCTTGATCCGTTCGGCGCTCCAGGTCCGGAACGGGCCGCCTGAGGCGGTCAGCGTCATACGTTGGATCGAGGTCCAATCCGCGTCGCCGAGCGCTTGGAAAATGGCATTGTGCTCGCTGTCGAGTGGAAGCAGGCGGGCTCCATGCCGCGTGGCGGCCTGCATCACGGCCGCGCCGGCGCAAACGAGCGTCTCCTTGTTGGCGAGCGCGATCGTCCGCCCGGCCTCGATGGCCGCGAAGGTCGGCCGCATGCCGGCGGTCCCGGCGATCGCGCCGATGACGACATCGGACGGGCGCCGCGCCGCTTCCGCGACGGCCTCGGGACCGGCTGCGACCTCGATCGGGGCCGAGCCGACAGCCGCCTTCAGCGCAGCATAGGCGCGCGGGTCGGCAACGGCCGCGAAGGGGGCGTCAAGCTCGATGGCCGTGCGTCCGAGAGCCTCGCCGTTGCTGCCGCCTGCCACCGCCGCGACATCGAACCGGTCCCTGTGCAGGGCCAGGATCTGCGCGGTCGAGCGGCCGATCGAGCCGGTGGCCCCGAGGATGACCAGCGAGCGCCGCGGCATCTCCGGTGGCAGCGTGGCAAAAGGCTCACCTCGTGTTTCGATCTGACCTGACTTCATGAGAGGATCACCACGAGAACAGACCGAGCCCCGGAGCGTCGACGCCGTGGCGGGCCACGCCAAGACAGGCCGCGAAGCAGGCCGCTACCGCGAACCCGTCGAGCCGGTCCATCAGCCCGCCGTGCCCCGGGATCAGCGCGCTCGAGTCCTTGACGCCGAAGCGCCGTTTCAGCGCCGATTCGAAAAGATCGCCGACTTGGGCCAAAGCTCCAGCGACGAGCCCCAGGACGAGCAGGCGCGGCTTGTCGGCTACGGACGGCACGGCCAGGAGCCCGAGCAATCCGCCCGACAGGATGCCGATCAGGAATCCCGACCAGGTCTTGGAGGGAGAGAAGCGCGGCGAAAGCTTGGGACCGCCGACCGTCCGGCCACCGAAGAAGGCCATGACGTCGGTGCCCCAGACGATCGCAAAGAGCCAGAATATGGCGAGCATGCCGAACGGCGTCGCGTGCCGCAGCACGATCAACGCCACGAGCGGCACGCCGGCATAGAGAATGCCCGCCGCCGCCATGCCGCGACGACTGGGCGAGGCCAGCGCGGCCAGCGCCACGGCGCCAAGCACGAGCGAGGCGAGCGCACCGACGAGATGGCTCGCTCCGGCGAGCGCCGCCGAGGCGCCCAACGCCAGGGCGCCGGCCGCAAGCGGAACGGCTCCCCTCGGGCCGCCGACCAGCGCCTGCCATTCCCGCAGGATGATCATCGCTGCCGCGAACCAGAACAGACCGAACAGGATGCCGCCCCAGACGGTGGTCAGCAGCGCCGCCGCCATCATCACGGCGGCCGAGCCGAGCCTCGGCCCGAGTTCGCCCCATGACAACCGCCTGCCGAGCCTGCGCTCGGGGGCGCCGGCCGAGCGTGGATCGCCTGCCCTGCCGGTCATAGGGCTGTCTTGACCTTCAGGTCCACGCCTTGCGCCACGCCGCCGAACCGACGCTCGCGGGCCATATACGTGCTGAGCGCGCATTCGAAGGCATTGCGGTCGAAATCCGGCCAATGCAGCGGTAGGAAGACGAATTCGGAATAGGCGGTCTGCCACATCAGGAAGTTCGACAGGCGCTGTTCACCGGAGGTCCTGATGATCAGATCCGGGTCGGGAATGCCGGCTGTGTCGAGGTGCGCCTCGATCGTCTCCGTGGTCACGCAGGCGGGCGCGATCTCGCCGGATAGAACCTGGGCCGCGATGCGGCGCACGGCCGCCGTAATTTCCTGGCGGCCGCCGTAGTTGAATGCCACGATGAGTTGGAGGCCCGTGTTGCGGCGCGTCAGATCCTCCGCCTCGTCGAGCAGCACGCGGATATCGGCGGCGAGCCGCTCGCGTTCGCCGATGACGCGCACCCGCACCCCGTTGCGATGAAGATCCGCCAGGTCCTTGCGGATGAACCGCTTCAGAAGCCCCATCAGGTCGATGATCTCGGCGGCCGGACGAGTCCAATTCTCGGCGGAAAAGCTGTAGACGGTCAGGTGTCTGATGCCGAAGTCGCTGGCCGCCTCGACGGTGCGGCGCAGGGCTTCGACGCCGCGCCGATGCCCCTCGAAACGTGGCAGTCCACGCGCCGACGCCCAGCGCCCGTTGCCGTCCATGATGATGCCGACATGGGCCGGAACCGGCTTGCGCCCGTCTGGATCGCGCGCCAAAGCCGGCTTGGGGCGAGCCTTCTCACCGTCCATGCTGTGTTTCACCTCGACTCCGAACGGCATGTCGCGACCCAGGTCCGCCTCAGACCTGCATGATCTCTTTTTCCTTCGCCTCGACGATGCCGTCGACCTCCGTCACGGCCTGATCGGTGACCTTCTGCACCTCGGCCTCGAGCCGCTTCTCGTCGTCCTCGGACAACGTCTTGTCCTTGAGAAGCTTCTTCAGTTGGTCGAGCCCGTCACGGCGGACGTGGCGCACCGCGACGCGGGCCTCCTCGCCATATTTATGGGCCAGCTTCACCATCTCGCGGCGGCGCTGTTCGTTGAGCTCGGGGATGCGGATCCGCAGGATCTGCCCCTCGACGACGGGGCTGAGCCCGAGGTTGGCGTCGCGAATCGCTTTATCCACCGCGCCGACCATGCTCTTGTCCCACACCTGGACGGAGAGTGCGCGAGGCTCGGGTACGGTGATGCTGGCGACTTGGTTGAGAGGCATGACCTGGCCGTAGGCCTGGACATGCACGGGCTCGACGAGAGCGGCGCTGGCGCGTCCGGTGCGCAGCCCCGTCAATTCATGCTTGAGGCTTCCGATCGCGCCCTGCATGCGGCGCCTGATCTCACCGACGTCGAATTCTGCACTCACGATGAAGATCCGTTCAATGGTCGCTTATGGTCGTCGTGCCGGCGGTCCCGCCGGAGCGCCGGCTCAGCCCTTCCTCTTAGCACGACGGCTTGAGCTTTCGCATGCTCAATCATGGAATTGCGGCCTTACGGTGTGACCAGGGTGAAACGGCCGCGACCGCTCAACGCAGCCCCGATGGCGCCGTCCGACGCGATGGAAAAGACCATGATCGGAATCTGGTTGTCGCGCGCCAGTGCGAAGGCCGCAGTATCCATGACGGCGAGGTTGCGCCCGATCGCCTCGTCATGGGTCAGGGTTTCGTAGCGGGTCGCGTGCGGATCGCGCTTCGGGTCGGCCGAATAGACGCCGTCGACCTGGGTGGCTTTCATCACCGCGTCGGCCGAAAGCTCGGCGGCGCGCAGCACAGCGCCCGTGTCGGTGGTGAAGAAGGGATTGCCGGTTCCGCCGGCCAGCACGCAGATGCGTCCTTTTTCCAGGTGATGAAGCGCGGCCTGGCGCGAATAGGGCTGGCAGAGCGCCGGCATGGGAATGGCCGAGAGAGCCCGCGCCGAACGCCCCTCGGCCTCGATGGCCGCTTCCAGCGTCAGCGCGTTCATCACCGTCGCGAGCATGCCGATCGAATCCGCTCGCGCCCTCTCGATGCCCTTGTCGGCGCCCTGGATGCCGCGGAAGAAATTGCCGCCGCCAACGACGATCGCGAGCTCCACGCCCGTCTCGACCGTGCTGGCGAGATCGGCCGCGATCCGCGTCACCGTCGGCATGTGTAGCCCGTGCGCGTCGGGACCTGTCAGGGCCTCGCCCGACAGCTTGACCACCACGCGCCTGAACATCGGTGTCATCGGCAGGGTCGTCATGGGCGGTCCTTTTCGAGGCTTGGTCCTGCCGGCAGACCGGCTTGCAAAAAGAAGGGCGGCATGGAGGCCATGCCGCCCTTCTCGGGAATGCGTCTCACTCGCGGCGCCTCGCCACCTCGGACGGCCCGTTAGACCATCTTGGCGACTTCAGAGGCGAAATCCGGGGTCTCCGGCTTGTCGACGCCCTCGCCGAGGGCGAAGCGGGCGAAGCCCGTCACCGCAACCGCCGCGCCGATCGTCTTCTCCGCGTCCTTCACGGCCTGCGCCACGGACTTGGCATTGTCGTGGACGTAGCTCTGATCGAGCAGGCTGACCTCCTTGTAATAGGTCTTCAGGCCGCTCTCGACGATCTTGTCGATCACGTGCGGCGGCTTGCCGGCATTCTTCTCGGCCAGCACGGCCTTCTCGCGTGCGACGGTGGCGGGATCGAGCGAGGCGGCCTCGAGCGCCAGCGGGCTCGAGGCCGCGATATGCATGGCGAGCTGCCGCCCCAGCGTCTGCAGGGCCGCGGCGTCACCGGACGATTCGAGCCCGACGACGACCCCGATCTTGCCGAGGCCTTCGGCGATCGGTGCATGGACATAATGGCCCACGAGGCCCTGCTTGACCTCGACCACCGAGGCGCGGCGCAAGGTCATGTTCTCGCCGATCGTCGCGATGGCATTGGCAATGGCCTCGGAGACGGTTCCGCCGCCCGGATATGGCGCAGCGGCCAGCGCCTCGATATCGGCGCCGCGCTCCAGCGCCACCCCGGCGATCGAGCGGACAAGCTTCTGAAAATCCCCATTGCGGGCGACGAAATCGGTCTCTGAATTGACCTCGACCAACACACCCTTGCAGTCGGAGACGGCAGCGGCGACGAGGCCCTCGGCCGCCACCCGGCCGGACTTCTTGGCGGCCTTCGAGAGACCCTTCTTGCGCAGCCAGTCGACGGCCGCCTCGATATCGCCCGACACCTCGTTGAGGGCGTTCTTGCAGTCCATCATGCCGGCGCCGGTCTTCTCGCGAAGATCCTTCACCATCGCGGCCGTGACATTGGCCATCCGTGCCATCCTTTACGATCACGAGCGGGCCATCCCCGAGCCCAAGCTCCGGCAGCCCGAAAACCTGACGCGACGCGAGCGATCCGCGGATGACATCCGCGAAGATCGACCCGAACCGGCGTTGGAGCGACGTCGGTCAGGGCGGCGCGCGCCACCCTCCGGCGATATCCTCAAGCAGCGGCGAGAAGCTCGCGCGCCTGGAGAATCCAGCCGTCGCGCTCGATACGCCCGTTGAGCTTCAGGTCGCGATCGACCTGCGTCACATCCTCCGACGTCATGGCGGCCAGCTGCCAATAGTGGTAGATGCCGGCGTCGTTGAGCTTCTGGACGACCTGCGGACCGATGCCGTGCAGCTTCGACATGTCGTCGGGCGCGCCGCGCGGCGCGCTCAAGAGCTCGAAACGCTCGGCCGGACCTTCGACCTCGGTCAGCGGCTCGAATTCGGCCGTGGCCGGACTGGCCTCGATCACCTCTTCGACCGGAGCCTCGGCGGCGGCTCCTACGTCGAAGCCGAGCCCGCCTTGCGAGCGCGAGATGCCGTCGATGGCGGCTCTGGCCGCGAGGTCGCAATAGAGCAGGATGGCACGGCTGGCATCGTCATTGCCGGGGATCGGATAAGTGATGCCGTCGGGGTCGCAATTGGTGTCGACGATCGCCGCCACCGGAATGCCGAGCCGCTTGGCCTCCTTGATGGCGAGCTGCTCCTTGTTGGTGTCGATGACGAAGATCAGATTCGGCACACCGCCCATGTCCTTGATGCCGCCGAGCGCCTTCTCGAGCTTATCGCGCTCGCGCGACATCATCAGCCGCTCCTTCTTGGTCAGGCCGATGGCGCCCGCGTTCAGCGTCTCGTCGACCTTGCGCAGCCGCTGGATCGACGCCGAAATGGTCTTCCAGTTGGTCAGCATGCCGCCGAGCCAGCGCGAATTGATGTAATATTGTGCCGACCGTTTGGCCGCGTCGGCGATCGGATCGGCCGCCTGGCGCTTGGTGCCGACGAACAGCACTCGGCCACCGTTGGCGACCGTGTCGGAAATGACCTGCAGCGCCTTGTGCAGCAGCGGCACGGTCTGCGCGAGATCGATGATATGGATGTTGTTGCGGTTGCCGAAGATGAAGGGCGCCATCTTCGGGTTCCAGCGGTGCGACTGGTGGCCGAAATGAGCGCCCGCCTCGAGGAGGCTGCGCATGGAATAGTCGGGCAGAGCCATAGTGTGGTCGTTCTCCGGTTCAAGCCTCCGCGGACGATCCGGCCGGCAGGGCCTCTTCGCCGCGCCAGCCACCGGAGCGGACCCTTGCATCAGGGCCGCCGCAAATCCGCGTGTGGGATGGGGTGGCTTATAATGTCGGCTCCCCGTCCGTGCAAGGGGGTGACCGAGGTCAGGACATATGAGACGCAGGTCTCCGCCGCCGGGGCCACGAGACGCTGGCCCGGGCGAGAAGTCCGCGGTGCGATCGGGCCGCCGCGTCGAGGCCGATCGAGGCCGATCAAGCCGCCGGGGTCCGTGGCGAGGCCTTGCGCAACGCGGCCTTCCGGCGCCGGTTGCGCCTCGCCCAGATGTTGAGAGCCTCGACGCCGCTGGAGAACACCATGGCGAAATAGAGGTAGCCGCGCGGAATGTCGAAGCCGGATCCCGATGCAACGAGCGACATGCCGATCAGCACGAGGAAGCAGAGCGCCAGCACCTTGCTTGTCGGATGGCCGTGGATGAAGCGGGCGACCACGGTCGAGGCCGCATACATGATCACGAGCGAGATCACGATGGCGATGACCATGATGACGAGATCCTTGGCGATGCCGATCGCGGTCAGGATCGAATCGAAGGAGAAGACGAGGTCCATCGCGGCAATGACCAGGATCGCAGCGATGAGGTTGCGCGGCTTCCGCGTCTCTGCGGGCTCATCCTCCCCTTCCTCGTCGAATTCCGCATGGATCTCGAGCGTCGCCTGAACGATCAGGAAGAGGCCGGCCAGGATCAGCACCATGTCGCGCCAGGACAGCGCGCGATCGAGCACCGTGACCACGGGATCGGTGAGGGCGATCAGCCAGGTGAGGGCGCTGAGGCAGGCGAGACGGAAGACGAGCGCCAGGCTCAGGCCGAAAGCGCGGGCGAAGCGCGATTGCCGCTCGGGGAGCCGGGCACCGATCAGCGAGACGAAGATCACGTTGTCGATGCCGAGGACGATCTCCATGAGCGTCAGCGTCCCCAGCGCCAGCCAGCCCGAAGGCTGATCAATCCAGTCGAACATGGGGCCGGTTCCACTGCGGGTGACGATGGCCGGGTCGAGGCGGGACGCCGCGACGCATTGCCGGTAACGAGTTCAGCCCGATATGGTGGGCACATGGCACGGCGCGGCGTGGGACGGAAGCGCCGGGTCGGTTCACGTGCAGAAAGACCCGATGCTTCGCCCCGCCGGCCCGACCGACGCCATCCCGCCGCCCGACCCGATCGCCGAAGCCACCGCCATGCGGCTGAGGGCGGAGGTGTGCGTCGTCGGCGCCGGCATCACCGGCCTCGCTCTCGGCTTGGCGCTCGCGCAGGCGGGAGTCGATGTCGTGATCCTCGGCAGGCGTGGCGGCCCGGCGCCGGGCCGCACCGTGGCTTTGCTCGAAGGGTCCATCCGGTTCTTAGATCGGCTCGGACTTTGGCCGGACTTAGCTGGCGAGGCGGAGCCGCTGCGCATCATGCGCATCGTCGACGATACCGGATCGCTGTTCCGGATCCCGCCAGTCAGCTTCCGGGCGGAGGAGATCGACAGGCCCTGGTTCGGCTGCAACATCCCGAACGACGTCCTGCTGGATCGCCTCGCCGTCGCCGTGGGGCACACACCGGGCCTGCGGCTCGTCGACCGGCGCCTCGCCCCTGCGAGACCTGGCGACGGGTCGATCGCGGCGCGGCTCGACGACGGCCGGGAGATCGAGGCCGAGTTGCTCGTCGCCTGCGACGGTCGCGGTTCGCCGACCCGCAAGGCGGCCGGCATTGCGACCAGAAGCTGGCAATATCCACAGGATGCCTTGACCGCGATCCTGCGCCACGATGGGCCGCATGACGGAATCTCCACCGAATTCCACACCCGGCAGGGACCGTTCACGCTGGTGCCGCTGCCCGGCCGCGCCGACGCGCCGCACCGCTCCAGCCTCGTCTGGGTCATGCGTCCGGAAGAGGCCGATCGCCGCGCCGCGCTCGACCCTAAGGCCCTGGCAACGGCGATCGAACGGCAGAGCCGGAGGTTGCTTGGCAGCATCTGGGTCGAAGGGCCGGTCGGCCGCTTCCCGATCGGCGGCCTCGTCGCCGATCGGATGGCCGGGCCGCGCCTGGCGCTTGTTGGCGAGGCGGCCCATGCCTTCCCGCCGATCGGCGCCCAGGGCCTCAACCTTGGGTTGCGCGATGTCGCGGCCCTGGCGGATCTCGTCGTTGCGGCAAAGCACCGCCGGGCCGACCTCGGCAGCGACACCCTGCTTGCCCGCTACGAGCGGAGCCGGCGCGGCGATGTCGCGCTGCGAACCCTGGGCGTCGACGCGCTGAACCGGTCCCTGCTGGCCGACCACGCACCAATCGATCTCGTCCGGGGCATGGGCCTGCTGGCGCTCGGACATATCGCGCCGCTGCGCCGCGCCGCCATGCGGGGCGGACTGATGGCGGACAGATAGCATCGTTGAACCCTCCCCGGCTTCGATTGATCGATCATTGCTTACCCTCATCCGCCCTGCTCTGCAGGGCACCTTCTCCCGCTCGCGAGAGAAGGAACGTTCGGCATCGTCAGCGCCCTTCTCCCGCGAGCGGGAGAAGGTGCCTCGTCTTCGACGAGATGGATGAGGAAAAGCGATGACGAAAAATCGCAAAGCCGAACGGGACCCCGTCATCGTCTGGTTCCGCGATGATCTTCGCCTGGAGGACAATCCGGCCCTCGTCGCGGCGGCGCATGGCGGGCGGCCGATCCTACCCGTCTATGTCCTCGACGAGGAAAGCCGAGGCAGCAGGCGGCTCGGCGGGGCAGCGCGATGGTGGCTACATCATTCGCTCACCGCCCTGTCAGGCGATCTGAAGCGCCGCGGCGCCGATCTCTACATTTTCAATGGACCGGCGGTCGAGATCGTCCCCAAGCTCGCCCATACGAGCGGCGCCGCGACCGTCTACTGGAACCGACGCTATCAGCAGGCCGAAAGCGCACTCGACGACATGGTCGCCACGGAGCTCGAGGCGGACGGCATCGAGGTCGAGACCTTCAGCGGCAAGCTCGTCCACGAGCCCGATGACATCCGCCCGAAGAGCGGCGGCTTCTACAAGGTCTATTCCGCCTATTGGAAGGCCGTGGAAGCGTCGGGATCGCTGCCGGAGCCCGAGTCGGCGCCGAAGCGGCTGCACGGCGCCGAGGTGCCGTCGGGCAAGGTGCATGCGACGACGCTCGGCAAGCTCGGCCTGCTGCCGACAAGGCCCGACTGGTCAGGCGGCCTCGCCGAGGCCTTCACGCCCGGCGAGGCCGAGGCGCTGCGCAAGCTCCGTCGTTTCGCCGCGACCGGCCTTGCCGACTATGGCGCGAACCGCGACCATCCCGGGATCGACGGTAGTTCCCGGCTCTCGCCACACCTGCGCTTCGGCGAGATCTCGCCCCGCCAAGTCGTCGCGGCCGTCAAGGAGGCGAGCCGCACCGCAGCTGGCAAAATCAAGGCGCAGAAATTCCTGCAGGAGATCGCCTGGCGGGATTTTTCCTACAACCTCCTGTTCCACGCCCCGGACCTCGCGACAAAGCCCTTTGCCGAACGGTTCGAGCATTTCCCCTGGGCCAAGGTATCGCCGATGTCGGTCCGGGCCTGGCAGCAGGGCCGCACCGGATACCCCATCGTCGATGCCGGGATGCGCCAGCTCTGGCGGACGGGGTGGATGCACAACCGCGTGCGCATGATCACGGCCTCCTTCCTGGTGAAGGACCTTCTCTGCGACTGGCGGATCGGCGAACAATGGTTCTGGGACACGCTCTGCGACGCCGACCCGGCCAACAATGCCGTCAACTGGCAATGGGTGGCCGGATGCGGCCCGGACGCGGCCCCGTTCTTCCGTATCTTCAACCCGGTTCTCCAGGGCGAGAAGTTCGACTCGCAAGGGATCTACGTCCGTGAATTCGTGCCGGAGATTAGGGATCTCGACACCCGCTTCGTCCACAAGCCCTGGGAAGCGCCGGCTGAGGCGTTGCGCGCCGCCGGCATCCGTCTGGGCGAGACCTATCCCCGTCCGCTGGTCGCGCATGATGAGGCGCGCGACAGGGCGCTTGCCGCCTTCAGGGCCGCGCAGCTTGCGCCGGCGCGGATGGCTCCCTAGCTTGATTCCGAGATGAGGCGCGCGGCGGACCACCGATGATCGACACCATTCTCGACGCGATCGGGCATACGCCGATGGTCCGTCTCGAGCGAGCCTCGACGCTCACCGGCTGCGAGATCTACGGCAAGGCCGAGTTCATGAACCCTGGGGGCTCGGTCAAGGACCGGGCGGCCCTCGCCATCGTAAGCGATGCCGTGGCACGGGGTACGCTGCGACCGGGCGGCACGATCGTCGAAGGCACGGCGGGCAATACCGGCATCGGCCTGGCGCTCGTCGCCAGCGCCATGGGCTTCAAGACCGTCATCGTCATCCCGGTGACGCAGAGCCAGGAAAAGAAGGACATGCTGCGCCTGTCGGGCGCCGAGTTGGTCGAGGTTCCCGCCGTCCCCTATGCAGATCCCGGCAATTACATCCATGCCTCGCGGCGCCTGGCGGAGAAGCTCGACGCGTCCTCGCCGAACGGCGCCGTCTGGGCCAACCAGTTCGACAACATCGCCAACCGCGAGGGACACCGGCAGACGACCGGCCCCGAGATCTGGGACGACATGGGCGGCCGGATCGACGGCTTCGTCTGCGCCGTCGGCACCGGCGGCACGCTCGCCGGCGTCGGCCTGGCCCTCAAGGCGCGCGACCCCAAGGTGAAGATCGCCCTCGCCGACCCGATGGGCGCGGCGCTCTACAACTTTTACGCCCATGGCGAGCTGAAATCGGAAGGGTCCTCGATCACCGAGGGGATCGGCCAGGGCCGGATCACCGGCAACCTCGACGGCGCTCCCATCGATTGCGCCTACCAGATCGGCGATGCTGAAGCGCTCGATATCGTCTTCGACCTCGCCGAACACGAGGGTCTTCTGCTCGGCGGTTCCTCTGGAATCAACTTAGCAGGCGCCATTCGGCTGGCGCGCGACCTCGGGCCCGGGCACAGGATCGCGACGATCCTGTGCGACTCGGGCGCCCGCTACGCCTCGAAGCTCTATAATCCAGTCTTCCTGAAGGCCAAGAAGCTGCCGGTGCCGCCGTGGCTCGTGCGGCCGCCAACCCTCGGGAGCAACCCCGTCCGATGAGGACCGAGCTGCTCTACCAAGCCGATGCCTATCTCAAGGAGGTCGAGGCCCGGGTTCTCGAGACCGCCGAGGCGGGGGTCGTGCTCGACCGGACGGTGTTCTATCCGCAGGGCGGCGGCCAGCCGGGCGACCCCGGTCTCCTGATCGGCCCGAACGGCGAGATGCCGGTCGTCAACGTCCTTTATTCCAAGGACCGGTCGGCCGTGCTGCATATGCTGGCGCCGGGAACGCCCCTGCCGGAGGTCGGCCAGGCGATCCGGGCTAGAATCGACTGGCAGGTCCGGCTGAGACGAATGCGTGTTCATACGGCGCTCCACCTGCTCTCCGTCGTGCTTCCCTATCCGGTGACCGGCGGCGCCATCGGCGACGGCGACGGCCGGCTCGATTTCGCCCTGCCCGAGGCGCCCGACAGGCAGGAGATCGAGACGCGGCTCCAGGCGCTGATCGACGAGGACGCCCCGGTCTCGACCCGCTGGATCACCGACGAGGAGCTCCTCGCCAACCCGGGCCTCGTCAAGACCATGTCGGTCACACCGCCTATGGGCTCGGGACGGGTGCGGCTCGTCGCCATCGGCTCGATCGACCTGCAGCCTTGCGGCGGCACCCACGTGGCCAAGACCGGCGAGATCGGACGGATCGCGGTCACCGGCATCGAGAACAAGGGCAAGCAGAACCGCCGCGTGCGGATCGCGCTGGCATAGACGCAGAAAGACCAGATGAGAGATATCGATCGGCCGACGCAGCTCGGTCATGCCGTGGCGCAGCCGCAATCGCCCGAGGAGGCACGGCTCGAACGCGTTCCGAACCCGCATCCGGGCACGCTTTTCCTGACGCGCTTCACAGCGCCGGAATTCACCTCGCTCTGTCCGGTCACCGGTCAGCCCGATTTTGCCCATCTGGTCATCGACTATGCGCCGCGCGGCTGGCTGGTCGAGTCGAAGTCGCTGAAGCTTTACCTCACGGCCTTCCGCAACCATGGAGCCTTCCACGAGGACTGCACGGTGCGGATCGGCAAGGATCTCGTCGGGCTGCTCGACCCGACCTGGCTGCGCATCGCCGGCTTCTGGTACCCGCGCGGCGGCATCCCGATCGACGTCTTCTGGCAGACCGGCCTGCCGCCGAAAGAGCTCTGGCTGCCCGACCCCGGCGTACCGCCCTATCGCGGACGCGGCTGACGCAGCAACGCCAGTCGCGGCTTGGTTCTCAGGATCGGCGGGAGCTTGACGGCCCGGTGCAGCAGCGGACGGCGCGGCTTCTCGGGATCCTGCCGCCGCAACCGCAGCCGCTTTGGCCGACGCGGGCCGCCACCTCTCGCCGGGAAGGTTGCGGCCAAGGCATAGGTCCGAGCCTTGAGTTCGGCCGCCATCGTCTGCCGCGTCGCGCAGCGTTCGAGGTCCTCGCAGGCGATCGGTGCGCCGATCGCGACCCTCAAGGTCGAGCCGATGCGCGTTGAAACCTCGTGAAAGATCAGCGCCAGGCGCAGCGACGCACTCAGGTGGCTGGCGATCTGGAACAGCCGGCTGTTCTGCCCTTCGAAACAGACCGGGACGACGGTCGCGCGCGACCGCTGGATGAGCTGAGCCGTGAAGGGCTGCCAGGGCGCGTCGACGGCGCGCTCCCGCCCGAGCCGGTCCGGCGCGGTCGAGATGCCGCCGGCCGGAAAGACGACGATGCAGCCGCCCGCGGCAAGGTGACGCCGCGCAATGCCGCGGGACCGCAGGTTGGTTTCCGTCGCCTCCGACGTGCCGGCGAAATCCACCGGCAGCAGGAAGCCCGTGAGTTCCGGCGCCTTGAGCAGGGCCGCATGGGTCAGCACCAGGAAGTCGGGCCGGACCTTCTGCACCAGCCAGGACAGCACGATGCCGTCGAGGACGCCGTAGGGGTGGTTGGCCACCACGACGCAGGGACCGGTCTTCGGGATCGCGTCGAGCGCGGCGGCATCGTAGCGGACATCGAGAGCCAGCCGGCGCACCGCCTCACTCCAGAAGTCCGCGTCGGCCCGCGCTTCGCGCCGATGCGCCATGTAGATTCGACGCAGGCGCCGCTGTCCTGTCGCCGCCTCGACGATTCGGATGAGGCCGCGCTTCACAGGCGGCATCGAGGCGTCGGCGTAGCTGAAGACCGGATCCATCATGCAATGCTGCGCTAAGCCTGCGCGGTGACAGGGCGATGAAGGTCCCATGACGGAATGGTTTCAGCCCTTGGCGAGCCGGTCAAAGGCCTGCAGCCGGGCGATCAGCGCCGGCATGTCGGCGAGCGGCACCATGTTGGGGCCGTCGGAGGGCGCCGTCTCGGGCTGCTCATGCGTCTCGATGAAGACACCGGCGACGCCGACGGCGACCGCCGCCCGCGCCAGCACCGGCACGAATTCGCGCTGGCCACCGGAGGTGGTGCCCTGGCCGCCGGGCTGCTGCACCGAATGGGTCGCGTCGAAGATCACCGGCGCGCCGGTTTCCGCCATGATGGGCAGCGCCCGCATGTCGGAGACGAGCGTGTTGTAGCCGAAGCTCGCGCCGCGCTCGGTCAGCAGCACGTCGGCGTTGCCGGCATCAAGCAGCTTGGCGGCCACGTTCTTCATGTCCCAGGGCGCCAGGAACTGACCCTTTTTGACGTTGACGGCGCGGCCCGTCCTGGCCGCCGCGATCAAGAGGTCGGTCTGCCGGCACAGGAAGGCCGGGATCTGCAGGATGTCGACGACCTCCGCCACGGGCGCGCACTGGCCGGCGTCGTGCACGTCGGTCAGCACCGGCAGGCCGAGGTCGCGCCTGATCTCGGCGAAGATCGGGAGAGCCTCGTCGAACCCCAGCCCTCTGGCGCTCGCCGCCGAGGTGCGGTTCGCCTTGTCGAACGAGCTCTTGAACACGAGGCCGATCCGCGCCCGCCCGGCCAATGTCGCGAGATGCTCGGCCATGAACAGCGCATGGTCGCGGCTTTCGAGCGCGCAGGGGCCGGCGATCAGCGCGAGCGGCAGGTGGTTGCCGAAGCGGACCTGTCGCGGCCCCTGCCCCACGACGACCTCACGATTGGGCTGCATGGCTCATCCTTCGGTCGCCACGATCACACCAGCCGCGACTGTTCCAGCGCGGCGGCGATGAAGCTGGCGAAGAGCGGATGCGGCTCGAAGGGCCGCGATTTCAGTTCCGGGTGGTATTGCACGCCGATGAACCAGGGATGGCCTTCGAGCTCGATCGTCTCGGGCAGGAGCCCGTCGGGCGACAGACCTGCGAAGGTCATGCCCTTGTCCTCCAGACGCTGGCGAAAATCGGTATTGACCTCGTAGCGGTGACGGTGGCGCTCGGAAATCTGCGTCTCGCCATAGATCTCGGCGATCCGGCTGCCCGGCTTGAGCGAGGCCGGATAAGCGCCAAGCCGCATGGTGCCGCCGAGATCGCCGTCCCTGAGCCGCGTTTCAAGCGCGTTGCCGCGCAGCCATTCCGTGAGCAAGCCTACGACCGGAACGGCGCAGGGGCCGAATTCGCTCGAATTGGCCTCGGGCATGCCGCCGAGCGAGCGCGTCGCCTCGATCACCGCCATCTGCATGCCGAAACAGATGCCGAAGAACGGTATACGGCGCTCGCGGGCGAAGCGCGCCGCCAGGATCTTTCCCTCGGCGCCGCGCTGGCCGAAGCCGCCCGGCACCAGGATACCGTGGACATGGTCGAGATGGGTCGCGGGGTCGCCGCCCTCGAAGATCTCCGATTCGATCCAATCGAGCTTGACCGTCACCCGGTTGGCGAGACCCCCATGGGTCAAGGCTTCGATCAGCGACTTATAGGCGTCCTTCATCCCGGTATATTTGCCGACGATGGCGATGGTGACCTGACCCTCTGAATTGACGGCGCGCTCCGTCACCGCGTTCCAGCGCGTCATGTCGGGTTTCGGCGCCGGCGAGATGCCGAAGGCCCCGAGCACCGCACGGTCGAGGCCGGCGGCGTGGTAGGCGCGCGGCACGTCGTAGATCGAGGCGACATCGCGCGCCTCGATCACCGCGTCCTCGCGCACGTTGCAGAAGAGGCCGAGTTTGCGACGCTCCTCGGCGGGAATCGCGCGGTCGCTGCGGCAGAGCAGGATGTCGGGCTGGATGCCGATCGAGCGCAATTCTTTGACCGAATGCTGGGTCGGCTTGGTCTTGAGCTCGCCGGCGCTGGCGATGAAAGGCAGCAGCGTCAGGTGGATGTAGATCGCATGGCCGCGCGGCAGGTCGTTGCCGAGCTGGCGGATGGCCTCGAAGAAGGGCAGGCCCTCGATGTCGCCGACCGTGCCGCCGATCTCGACGAGGACGAAATCCGTGTCCTCGTTCCCGGCCAGCACGAAATCCTTGATCGCATTGGTGACGTGCGGAATGACCTGGACCGTGGCGCCCAGAAAATCGCCGCGCCGCTCCTTGGCGATGATGTCCTGATAGATCTGTCCGGTCGTGATGTTGTCGGCGCGCGTCGCCGGCCGGCCGGTGAAGCGCTCGTAATGGCCGAGATCGAGGTCCGTCTCGGCGCCGTCGTCGGTGACGAAGACCTCGCCGTGCTGATACGGGCTCATCGTGCCGGGATCGACGTTGAGATAGGGGTCGAGCTTTCGCAGCCGGACCGTATATCCCCTGGCCTGCAGGAGCGCGCCGAGCGCTGCTGAAGCTAGACCTTTGCCGAGCGATGAGACCACGCCGCCGGTGATGAAAATGTACCGCGCCATGGGCCTTTGCTCCTATCGGAGTTTGCCCGCAAAGGCCAGCGCGTCATGGCCCGCGCATGGCTCCACAGGCATTTATGCACCGGCCCGAGGCCGATGCACCCCACCTGGCCAGCCTCGGATCACTGCGAATTCGGCACTTCCGGCCCAGCCGGCGAGGCAGGCGTCGCCGGCTTCTGGTTTTCCATCTTCTTGAGCTGTTCGAGCGGGTTCGAGCCCGGCGCGGCGGGCGCCGTCGACTGATGCGGCGCCGTGGCCGGAACCGTGTCGATGATCGACTTCGGCGCCCGGCTGTAATTGGCGAGCAGCGTCAGGCCGAGGCTCGTGGCGAAGAACAGGGCGGCGAGGATCGCCGTCGCCCGGGTCAGGGCATTGGCCTGGCCCCGTCCGGTCATGAAGCCACCGCCCCCGCCGACGCCGAGCGCGCCGCCCTCGGAGCGCTGCAGCAGCACGACGCCGACAAGCGCGACCACCACCATCAGGTGGAACACGATCAAAACGGTTTGCATGGCGAACACTCGGGCGGATCGGCGGCCGGGACGGCGAGGGTCACGGCATCACCACATGCGGTCAGACGCTTGGCGCGGGTCATACACGATCGGGCCCGCGAAGCGCAACGGGCGACGGCTGCGCGACCTTGCGGCCGGCTCGGTTCTCCGCCCCGCGTCGGCTACCTGTAGGCTTTGGCGATGCCCAGGAAGTCCTTGGCGGTGAGGCTCGCGCCCCCGACGAGCACGCCGTCGACGTTGGCGAGGCCGGTCAATTCCCGCGCATTGGCCGGCTTGACCGAGCCTCCGTAGAGGATGCGGACCTTGTCGCCCTCCGGTCCCAGCACCGCGGCGAGGCGGCGGCGGATAAAGTCATGCACCTCGGCGACGTCCTGGTTCGATGGGGTCACCCCCGTTCCGATGGCCCAGACCGGCTCGTAGGCGATGGCGATCGCCTCGCCGGTCGACTTCGGCGGCACGGATTCATCGATCTGCCGCCCGACGACGCGCAGCGTCTCGCCGCCGTCGCGCTCAGCCCGCGTCTCGCCGACGCAGATGATCGCCATGAGCCCGGCCCGCGCCGCCGCCTCGGCCTTGGCGCGCACCTGATCGTCCGTCTCCGCGCAGTTCGCCCGTCGCTCGGAATGGCCGACAATGACGAGGCTCGCTCCCGCGTCCTTGAGCATCTCGGCCGAGATGTCGCCCGTGAAGGCGCCCGAGGCGGCGGTGTGGCAATTCTGGCCGCCAATCTGCAGCGACTTTTTGCCGGCGCACAGGTCGGCGGCCGCGGCAACGAGCGTGAATGGCGGGCAGATGGCGCATTCGGCCCGGCCCGCGGCGCCTTTCACGACGGCCTCGTTGATGGCGGCGATTTCGGGAAGTGCGGCCCTGAGGCCGTTCATCTTCCAGTTTCCGGCGACCAGGGGGCGCAAAGATGCCATAGAGTTGATCTTTCCTGGCTTGTTTCGGAGGTTGAAGTGTCGGGTTACCAAACCGCGGCAGGCTTGCAAAGCCTTGACCCCGACCGGATGCGGATGGAACGCGCCCGCGTGCCGGCGGCCGGGCGAGAGACGCGATGACGCAGCCCACGGTGCGGCCAGCCGAACCGTCTGGCGACGGCCTGCCTCATCTTCTCGCGGTCTTCGCCCGCGCCGAATTCAAGGCCCCGGTGGATGCGATCGTCGGGCTCGTCACGCTGCTCATGGAGGATTGCAGGTCCGAGACCGGGCTTGCCGCCGACGTCGACAGGCTTTACCTCGCGGCGCGCAAGCTCGAAGCGATCGTCTCCGACCTGCTCGATCCTGCACGGGCGGAGCAGCAGCTGACCGAACAGGATCCGGAAGCCTTCTCCAGCTTGCTGCGGCACGAATTGCGCACGCCGATCACCTCGCTGCTCGGCTATGGCGAGCTGATGGTCGAGGACGCCGGCACCGACCCGGCGCCCCATCTCGGCATCCTCAACGACATCATCGACGCGGCGCGCCAGATGCTCGGGCAAATCGACGCGATGGTGGCCTTCATCCGTGTCGCGCGCGGTAGCCTCGAGACCGCCGACGAGGCGTCAATCGTGCGCCACCCCGATCTTGCCGAGCCGATCGCGGCCATCCGCTCGGTGCTGACGGAACCGACGGTGCTTCGGCCAAAGACGATCGGCCGGGTGCTGGTCGTCGACGACAACGGCTCGACGCTCGACCTGCTGACCCGGCAGCTCGCGCGGGAGGGCCACGAGGTCACGGCGGAGGGCGGGGGGGAAGCCGCCCTGGCCCGGCTCGAGACCGGCGCGTTCGATCTCGCGCTGCTCGACCTCCTCATGCCGGGCCTGAGCGGCATCGAGATCCTGCGCAACCTCAAGGGCAGGCCCGAAACGGCGAACATCCCGGTCATCATCATCTCGGCGCTCGACGAAGTCGGCAGCACGGTCCGCTGCATCGAGGCGGGCGCCGACGACTACCTGACCAAGCCGATCAACCCCGTGCTGTTGCGCGCCCGCGTCGAGGCGGCGCTCGAACGCAAGGTCTTGCGCGACCGCGACCGTGCCATCACCGAACAGTTGCGCGCCGAGCAGGCGCGTGCCGAGGCGCTGCTGCGCAACGTGCTGCCGGGCAGCATCGTGGCTCGTCTGCGCGCCGGCGAGACGATCATCGCCGACCAGTTCGCCGAGGCCACGATCCTGTTCAGCGACCTCGTCGATTTCACCGCGACGACGGCCCGTATGGCGCCCGACGCGGTGCTCGACCTGCTCAACCGGATCTTCTCGGGCTTCGACCGGCTGGCGGCCGACCATGGCCTCGAGAAGATCAAGACGATCGGCGATGCCTATATGCTGGCCGGCGGCCTGCCGGTGCCGCGCCCGGACCATGCCGCCGCCGTGGCCGACATGGCGCTCAGCATGCCGGCGCTGGTCGGAGCGATCAGCCGCGAGTGCGGCCATCCGATGCAGATTCGTATCGGTCTCCATAGCGGGCCTGTCGCCGCGGGAATCATCGGCAAGGACAAGTTCATCTACGACGTGTGGGGCGATACCGTGAACGTCGCGAGCCGCATGGAGCACTACGGCGAACCGGGCCGGGTGCATATCTCGGCCGCGACCCGCGCCGCGCTCGGCCCTTTATACGTGGCGGAAGCGCGCCAGCCGATCGACGTCAAGGGCCGCGGCCTGATGTCGACCTTCTTCCTCATGGGTGGCCCGAGCCCGCGCGCCGCATGAAAGGCCCGTCAACTGACGTGGGGCGCGAGGCTCATCGACGGGCCTGATCTCCTGTGGGCTCGGCGCGCCAGGACGCGTTGCGCGGCTCCCCGGCGCTCTCTATAAGCGGCCGTCCGTCGGCCTCGGCCGACCGTCCGTCCCGACCCAGCGAGACCTGAAGCGATGCTCGAAGGCCTGCGCGCCGTACAGAATACCTGGATCGGCAAGACCGTCATCGGCCTCGGCATGATCCTCATCGTCGTGTCCTTCGTCATCTGGGGCATCGGCGACATTTTCCGAGGCATCGGCACCAACCAGGTCGCCAAGGTCGGCAGCGTCGAGATTTCGACGCTGGCCTATCGGCAGGCCTATCAGACCGAGTTGCAGAACCTGCAGGCGCGCCTCAAGCGCCCGATCACCAATGAGGAGGCGCACGCCGATGGCATCGATTCCCAGGTGCTGTCGAGGATGATCTCGGACGCGGTGCTCGACGATCGGGTCCAGTCGCTCGGCCTCGCGCTCGGTGACGCGCAGATGGCCAAGGCGATCATCGCCGACCCCGCCTTTGCCGACCCATCCGGAAACTTCGACCGGAACCGCTTCAACTACCTGCTGCGCGACCAGGGCTATACCGAGCAGAGCTTCGTGCGCGAACAGCGCCACGTCTATCTGCGCCAGGAACTGGTCCAGGCGCTCGTCGGCGGCCTCGTCGTCCCCGCCGCCGCGCTCGATACCGTGCATCGCTTCGGCGCCGAGACGCGCAGCCTCGATTACGTGATCCTGCCGGCCGCGGCCGTCGAACCTATCCCGCCGCCGGACGAGGCCACGCTCAAGACCTTCTACGACGCGCGCAAGAAGGGTTTCGATGCGCCGGAATACCGCAAGCTCGTCGTGCTGACGTTGAGCCCCAGCCTGCTGGCCAAGCCCGCCGAAGTCTCGGATGCCGACGCCCGCAAGCTCTACGACCAGGTGAAGGATGCGCGCTTCAATCCGCCCGGCCGGCGCCTCGTCCAGCAGATCGTCTTTCCCAACGCGCAGGACGCGGACGCGGCCTCGGCGAAGATCAAGGCCGGGACGAGCTTCGCGGACCTCGTCAAGGAGCGCAAGCTCGACAGCAAGGACGTCGATCTCGGCAGCGTCACCAAGGAGCAGATCTTCGATCACGCGATCGCGGATGCGGCCTTCTCGCTGCCGCTCGGCGCGACCAGCGATCCCGTGAAAGGATCGTTCGGCACGGTGCTGATCCACGTCGAGGCACCTGCCGTCCAGAGCTTCGAGGAGGTCAAGGAGCAGCTCAAGCAGGAGATCGCCACCCGCCGCGCCTCCGATCAGATCAACGTGCTGCACGACAAGATCGAG
This sequence comes from Lichenihabitans sp., assembly GCA_965277635.1. Lineage (GTDB taxonomy): Bacteria > Pseudomonadota > Alphaproteobacteria > Rhizobiales > Beijerinckiaceae > Lichenihabitans. The sequence continues at coordinate 4,467,920 of CBDIDE010000002.1, read as the reverse complement.
AATGCCCGCTCGTCCGGGCAGCCGCTGGTCGAGGCCGCCAAAGCGGTCGGCCTCGAAGCCCGCACCATCGACGCCGTCGATGCCCGGGGAGACGGCAAGGACGGCAAGCCGATCGAGGGGCTCGCCGATCGCGATGCGCTGGTCAAGGCGGCCTTCGCCTCCGACGTCGGCGTCGACAACGACATCGTCCAAGGCTCGGACGGCAGCATGACCTGGTTCGAGATCGCGGCGGTGGATCCCGCCCATAGCCGGCCGCTCGACGAGGTGAAGCCCGCGGTCGAGGCCGCCTGGCACAAGGACGAGATCGCCAAGCGGCTCACCGACAAGGCCGCGGATCTGGTCAAATCGCTCGAGTCCGGCAAGACGATCCAGGACGTGGCGGCGGCCAACGGCAACCTGCCGGTCAAGCATTCCGACGACGCCAAGCGCAGCGGCGCCGCCGACCTCTCGAGCGAGGCGGTGGCCCAGATCTTCGACGGACCGGTCGGCAAGGTCGGCTCGGCGCCGCAGGGCGCGGACGCACGCATCCTGTTCAAGGTGACGGGCAGCACGGTGCCGCCCCTCGACCCGAAGGCGCCGCAGACCGCCCAGGTCGACGATCGCTACAGGGCACAAGTGTCGGAGGACATTCTCGGCACCTACCTGGCCCATGTCGGCGCTGCGGTCGGCGTCAAGATCAACCAGACGGCCGTGCGTTCTGCCGCAGGCGCAACCTAGATGAACGTCGCCGGGCGAGACGAGTTCGGCATGGCCTATGATGCCGGGCGGGGGACGCTCGTCTGGTCGGTCCATGTGGCCGACCTCGAGACGCCGGTCTCCGCCTTTCTCAAGCTCGCGCAAGGCCGCGTCGGCAACATCTTCCTGCTCGAATCGGTCGAAGGCGGCGCGACTCGCGGCCGCTATTCGATGATCGGGCTCGATCCTGATGCTGTCTGGCGCTGCAGCGGCGCATCTGCGGACGTGAACCGGCATGCGCTGACCGACCCTGACGCCTTTACGCCCTGCCCCGGGACACCGCTCGAGGCGCTGCGCGCCTTCCTGGCCGAATCGGCTCTCGACGTGCCTGCGGGGCTGCCGCCCATGTCGGCCGGCGTCTTCGGCTATCTCGGCTATGACATGGTGCGGCACATGGAGCGGCTGGCGCCCCCGAAGCCGGACCAGATCGGCGTGCCGGACGCGATCCTCATCCGGCCGACCGTCATCGTCGTCTTCGATGCCGTGCGCGACGAGATGATCCTGGTCACGCCGGTGCGGCCCCGCCCCGGCCTCACGGCTCGCCTGGCGCACGAGCAGGCGACGGAACGGCTCGACGCGGTCCTCGCCGTGCTCGATGCGCCGCTGGCGCATCCCGCTACCGCGGTCGATCCGCTGATGACCTCCGCACGGCCGCGCTCGAACACGCCCGAGACCGACTTCCTCGCCATGGTGGCGCGGGCCAAGGACTACATCTGCGCCGGCGACATCTTCCAGGTGGTGCTGTCGCAACGCTATTCCATGCCGTTCGAATTGCCCCCCTTCGCGCTCTATCGGGCCTTGCGGCGCATCAACCCGGCGCCCTTCCTGAGTTTCCTCGACTTCGGCAACTTCCAGATCGCCTGTTCGAGCCCGGAAATCCTCGTGCGGCTGCGCGACGACAAGGTGACGGTGCGGCCGATCGCCGGCACGCGGCGGCGCGGCAAGACGCCGAGCGAGGATGCGGCGCTCGCCGCGGAACTCCTGGCCGACCCCAAGGAACGCGCCGAGCACCTGATGCTGCTCGACCTCGGCCGCAACGATTGCGGCCGGGTGGCGCGCATCGGCAGCGTCGAGGTGACGGACAAGTTCTTCATCGAGCGCTACAGCCACGTCATGCACATCGTGTCGAACGTCGAGGGACGCATCGACCCGCGCTACGACCGCATCGACGCGCTCGCCGCGGGCTTTCCGGCCGGCACGGTGTCGGGCGCTCCCAAGGTGCGGGCCATGGAGATCATCGACGAGCTCGAACGCGACAAGCGCGGCATCTACGGCGGCTGCATCGGCTACTTCGGCGCCAACGGCGACATGGACACCTGCATCGTGCTGCGCACCGCGGTGATCAAGGACGAGGTCATGCACATCCAGGCCGGCGCGGGGATCGTCTATGATTCCGATCCGCGCTCCGAGAACCAGGAATGCGTCAACAAGGCCGAAGCGCTGGTGCGGGCGGCCGAGGAGGCGGTGCGCTTCGCGACCGCCTCTCGCCGCGGGCAATAGAGCGGCTCCCGGTAAGGTTTCGCTAGGAACCTGCGTCTAGGATCGGCGGCCGGACCATCGATCGCGAGTGCCGGGAGACCGACCATGTTCGTTTCGCCGATCACCTTCGTGCCGGTAATTCCCACGGCCCCAGTCAAGCGGGTCGAGCGATCGACAGCCGAAGACGTTCCGTTCGAGGCGGTCGAAGCGCTCGCCTCCGGCGATCGGAAAGCCTCGAAACGCCGGCGCGCACCGCCGGCCCGCTCACGCAGCGCCGCAGAGCGCGCCACGCCCGAGGTCTTGTCGGCGCTTGCCGCGCTCAAGCTCGGTGGGTGATGCCGGCTGCGCCGATCAGGACAGAGCCGAGCTCTCGGCGGCATCGTCGAGACTCGCCAGGGCCGATTTCAGCGACAGCTGATCATAGGGCTTGGAGACGACGGGAACCGCCTTGAAATGGTCCGGCAGGACGACGCTTTCGCCGTAACCCGTGGCGAAGACGAAAGGCATACCGAGCCGCTGCAACGCGTCGGCGACGCCGAAGCTCGTCTCGCCCGACAGGTTGATGTCGAGGACAGCGCCGTCGAAGGCCTCGACGTCGAGGAGGCGCGTGGCGTCGGCCACGGTACCGGCGACCTCCACGTCGAGACCGGCCTCGCCCAGCATGGCCTGCGCGTCGAGGGCGATCATCATCGAATCCTCGACGAGGAGGAGACGCTTGAGCGACAGCGGCGGGCTCACCGGTGGCGGCGCCGCGGTCTCGCTTTCGAACTCCGCCTCCGTGACATGCACGGCCGGCACCAGAAAGGCACCGCAGAGCCCCTCATGGCGATAATCGAGCGTCGCCTGTCCGCCGAGCTCGAACGGGATCGTCTGCTCGACCACGACGGAACCGAAGCCGCGGCGGCTCGGCGGCTTCACCGTCGGGCCACCGAACTCCCGCCAGTCGATCTTGAGGCCGCGATCGGCATCGTAGGTCCAGGACACAACCAGACGCCCGGACGGCCGGGTCAGCGCGCCGTATTTCGCCGCGTTGGTCATCATTTCGTGGAAGACAAGGGCGAGCGCCTGGAAGGCCCGGCTGTCGAGCAGCACGGAGGGTCCAGACAAGCTGACGCGGCTCAGCGACCGGGTCCAGGCGCGCGCTTCGGCTTCGAGCAGGCGACGCAGCGGCGCGTGCTTCCATCCCGTGGCGGTGAGCTGGTCGTGGGCCTGCGCCAGGGCTTGGATGCGCTGCTCGAGGTCGTCGGCGAAGACGTCGACGGCGGCGGCGCCGATCCGTGTCTGACGTACCAGCGAGCGGATCAGCGCCAGGATGTTCTTCACCCGATGATTCAGCTCGGCGATGAGAAAATTCTGGCTGTCTTCCGCGATCTTACGCTCGTGCGCCACGATATCGGCCCGGCGCAGGATCACCTCGAGCAACGACACGCGCAAAGCTTCGGCGATTTGCACTTCGGCCGGCAGCCAGGGTGTCGAGGTCTTGTCGACCGTCTCCTTCCAGGCCTCGAAGCTCTTGCGCGGACTGAGATGCCCGGCTCCGGTCTTGACTGCCTCGGCGGGGTTGCCGCCCCAGGTCACGGTCCGGATCAGCTCCTTGCGGAAGAACAGGAGATAGTGCCGGCTGCCGCGCACGAACGGCACCGCCAGCACGCCCGAGACCTGGCCGGCGTAATTCTCGGCGGCGGTAAGCAGCCGCGACAGGGAATTGCTGGCAAAGGGTTCGGTACCGGATTCCCGATTCAGGAACTCGACAAGGCCGGCGATGGATTCGGGAGGCGGCACGCTGCCCACGCCCGAAAACCCCTTGTCCGAGAAGACGCCAACGCCATCGCACGGGATCAGCTCCTGCAGGATATCGGCGAAGCGCGGCAGGTTGTCGAAAAGGGTCTCTTCCGGCGGCATGCTGGCGAGGAGCCGGTTTTGGATCTCGCGAGCCTGTGCGGCATAGAGCAGCCCCCTCGCCTGCTCCTTTGCTTCGATCTGCAGCGAGAAGATTTGGGCGAAGAGCTCGGCGGCCGCGCAAGTCGACGATGAGATGCGCCGCGGCGATTCGTGATGGCAGGCGATGAGGCCCCACAGCCGCTCGCCGTCCATGAGCGAGATGGTGAGGCTCGCCCGGGTTCCCATGTTGCGCATATACTGGCGGTGCACCGGCGAAACGCTGCGCAGGCTCGCCAAGCTGAGATCGATGTCCGCGACGCGGGACAAGTCCTGGACGAGCGGCACCGGATCGTAATGCGCATCCGGAATTGTCCGCAACCACTGGCGCCGGTAGAGCTCGCGCGCCTGCGCCGGAATGTCGGTCGCCGGATAGCGCAGGCCGAGATAGGGCGTAAGCCCCGAGCGTAGGGACTCGGCGAGCACCTGGCCGGACTCGTCGGGCAGGAACTTGTAGATCATCACGCGGTCGAAACCGGTGACTGCACGGACCTGCCCGGCGGCGAGGGCCAGGAACCGTTCGAGCGTCGGCGCGCGCTTCAGCCGGCCGATCATGCTCTTGACCAGGATGACCGGGTCCGCCGTCAGCGTATCGGCACCGTCGCGAGGAACGATCTCGATCACCGCCTGCGCACCGGCGAAGTGCAGCGTCAGGTCGTAGCGCGCCTCCGTCGGTCCGATCGCGACATCGATCAGGCGCTCGGCACTGCCCGAGACCATGGCCGCCTGCAAGACGTTGCGCAGGTCGTGGACCGTCTTGTGCGGCAGGACGCCGTCGAGCGGCCGGCCGATCAGTTCATCGGGTTCGGCCCCGACATATTGGCCCGCATTGGCCGAGACCGTGCAGACCGTCCAGCCGGGCAGGATGCAGCCGAGCAGGCAGCCGTGCGGCTGGATCAGGCCAGGCATATGGATCCGCTCCCGGTCGCAGCCCGTGATATCGGTGGCGGGCGGCAGATCGGCGCCATCGAAGCGACTGGAAATCATCGGGGCCGTGACATCACGCGACGAGGAAGTGCGGCCCGATCATCGCTTAAGAAGGCGAGCCCTGGGCTTGTCGCACGAAACAACATGCTAGAGACGATCAGGCTGGCGGTAATGTTCCCGTGCAGGCATGGCCCCGAAGACGCGGCCGCCTTGACCTCGCCGTGGGCGCGCTTAAAACCGGGTGCATCCTCCCGAAGGTCGCTGCCTTGGCCAACGTCACCCTGATCGACAATTACGACAGCTTCACCTGGAATCTCTACCATGAGCTCGGCGTGCTCGGCGCCAAGGTGACGGTGGTGCGCAACGACGCCTGTTCGGTCGAGGATGTGGTGGCCGACGAGCCCGACGCCATCGTGCTCTCGCCCGGGCCCGGAGTGCCCGGGGGCGCCGGCATCTGCCTCGACCTGCTGCGACGCGCCGGCGAAACGACGCCCATCTTCGGCGTCTGCCTGGGACATCAGGCGATCGGCGACGCTTACGGGGCCGCGATCGTGCGCGCGCCCCTGCCGATGCATGGCAAGGTCTCGACCATCGACCACCAAGGACAGACCGTGTTTCGCGGAATCAACGGCGCCTTCAAGGCGACGCGCTACCACTCGCTGGTCGTCGACGAAGCCTCGCTTCCGGCGGCGCTCGCGGTCACGGCGCGCTCGGACGACGGTCTGGTGATGGGCCTATCGCATCGCTCCCATCCGGTCCATGGCGTGCAGTTCCATCCGGAGAGCATCGCGTCCGAGCAGGGGCGGACGATCCTTCGGAACTTCCTCGCGCTGGCCGACGATTTTCAGGCGGGCCGCGCCTGATGGACGCTTTCAAGCCCCTGCTGGCCAAGGTCGCGACCGGCGCCGCGCTGAGCCGCGCCGAGGCCGAGACGGCGTTCGACAACATCCTGTCCGGCGAGGTCACGCCGGCGCAGGTCGGTGGCTTTCTGATGGCGCTCAGGGTTCGCGGCGAGACGGTGGAGGAGATCACCGGCGCCGTCACGGCGATGCGGGCCAAGATGCTGCGGGTGACGATCCCCGACGGCGCGATCGACATCGTCGGAACGGGAGGCGACGGATCGAGCTCCTACAACGTCTCGACGCTCGCCGCGATCATTGTCGCGGCCTGCGGCGTCAAGGTCGCCAAGCATGGCAACCGCGCGGCCTCGTCCCGCTCCGGCGCAAGCGACGTCCTGACCGCGCTCGGCGTCAGGATCGGGCTCGATCCCGCCCAGGTGGCGGCCTGCGTGGCGGAGGCCGGCATCGGCTTCATGATGGCGCAAACCCATCATGCGGCCATGCGGCACGTCGGCGCTGCCAGGGTCGAGCTCGGCACGCGGACGATCTTCAACCTGCTCGGGCCGATGTCGAACCCCGCCGGAGTGCATCGCCAATTGCTCGGCGTGTTCTCCAAGGCTTGGCTCGAACCGCTCGCCCTCGTGCTCCGCAACCTCGGGAGCCACCGCGTCTGGGTGGTGCATGGCAGCGACGGGCTCGACGAGATGACCACGACCGGCCCGACGAGTGTCGTCGCGATCGAAGACGGCGAGATCCGCCGTTTCGAGGTCGTGCCCGAGGAGGCCGGCCTGGCGCGCGCATCAGCCGACGGTCTCAAAGGAGGCGATCCGGCGCAGAATGCGGCGGCGTTGCGGGCGGTGCTGGAGGGTGCCCGGACGCCCTATCGCGACATTGCGGTGCTGAACGCGGCAGGCGCGCTGGTTATCGCCGACGCCGCGCGCGATCTCGCCGAGGGCGCGGCCATGGCGGCCAAGGCGCTCGACGACGGCCGGGCCGCGGCGACCCTGGAGCGGCTCGTGGCCGCCTCGAACCGGGCGCCGGGCGCCGGTGCTGCCCGATGACCGATATCCTCGACCGCATCGAAGCCTACAAGCGCCGGGAGATCGCCGACGCCAAGGCCAAGATCGCCCAGGCGACACTCGAACGTCGAATCGCAGCGCTGCCCCCGCCGCGCGGCTTCGCCGCCGCCCTCGCCCGCAAGCATGCGGCGGGCGGTTATGCACTGATCGCCGAGATCAAGAAGGCGAGCCCGTCGAAGGGGCTGATCCGTGAGGATTTTGCACCGGCGGTGCTCGCCGAGGCTTACGAGGCCGGAGGCGCGGCCTGCCTCTCAGTGCTGACCGACACGCCCTCCTTCCAGGGACATCCGGACTTCCTCGGCCAGGCCCGCGCCGCCTGCCGGCTGCCGGTCCTGCGCAAGGATTTCCTCTACGATCCCTACCAGTGTTTCGAGGCGCGCGCCTGGGGCGCCGACTGCGTCCTCGTCATCATGGCGGCCGTCGACGACGCCACGGCCACGAGCCTGGTCGGCACCGCCCATGATCTGGGCATGGACGTGCTCGTCGAGGTCCATGCCGCAGACGAACTCGACCGCGCACTCAGGCTCGATGCGTCCCTCATCGGCATCAACAACCGCGACCTGCGCAGCTTCGCGGTCGACCTCGCGGTCTCGGAGCGCCTGGCGCCGATGATCCCCGCGGACCGGATCGCCGTCGGCGAAAGCGGCATCGCGACGCCGGCGGATTGCGCGCGCCTCGCAGCAGCGGGAATGCACAGCTTTCTCGTCGGCGAGAGCCTCATGCGCCAGGACGATGTCGCCGCCGCGACCCGGCGCCTGCTGGCCAGGACCGGAGCCGCCGCGTGAGCGGCCTGACCCATCTCGACGCCGAGGGCGCGGCCCACATGGTCGACGTCTCGGGCAAGGCCCGTACGGAGCGGATCGCCGTCGCGGAAGGCGCCGTCGTCATGCTCGCGGCCACGCTCGACCTCGTGCGCGGCGGAAATGCGAAGAAAGGGGACGTGCTCGGCACCGCCCGCATCGCCGGCATCATGGCGGCCAAGCGGACGCACGAGTTGATCCCGCTCTGCCACCCCTTGAGTCTCACGGGCATCGCGCTCGATCTCGATGCCGATGCTTCTCTGCCCGGGATCCGCGTCCGGGCCAGGGTGAAGACGACGGGGCAGACGGGCGTCGAGATGGAGGCGCTGACCGCAGTCTCGATCGCCTGCCTGACCATCTACGACATGGTCAAGGCGGTGGATCGCGGCATGCGCATCGCCGAGATCCGGCTCGTCGAGAAGTCGGGCGGCAAGTCGGGCGACTTCAAGGCGTTGGCCTGATGGCGGCGCGTCCCCTTCTCTCGGTCGAGGACGCGCTGCGCAGCATCCTCGAACAGCGCGTGCCGGTGGCCGAGCAGGAGGCGGTGTTCCTGCGCCAGGCGACCGGGCGCGTCCTGGCGGAAGACCTTGCCGCCCGACGGACGCAGCCGCCGGTCCCGGTCTCCGCCATGGATGGCTACGCGGTGCGCGCCGACGATGTGGCGACGCCCCCGGCCCGGCTCCACGTGATCGGCGAGAGCGCCGCGGGGCGTGGCTTCGGCGGCGAGGTCGGTCCCGGGCAGGCGGTGCGGATCTTCACCGGAGCGCCGGTTCCCACCGGCGCCGACACCGTCCTGATCCAGGAGAATGCCAAGGTCGAGGGTCGTGAGATCGTGGCGAGGGACGCGAGCGAACGCGGCCGCCATATCCGGCCCACGGGACTCGATTTCCGGGCCGGCGAGGTTCTGTTGACGGCGGGGCGGCGACTGACCGCCTCCGACATCGCCTTGGCGGCCGCCATGAACCACGCGACCCTGCCCTGCCGCCGCCGCCCGCGCGTCGCAATCCTCGCGACCGGCGATGAGCTCGTCCCTCCCGGCACCGAGCCCGGGCCCGACCAGATCGTCGCCTCGAACAGTTTTGCCGTGGCGGCGATCGTCGAGGAGGCGGGCGGCAGCGTCATCGATTTCGGCATCGCGGCGGACGATGTCGCGGCCCTGACGGGGCGTGCGACGCAGGCCCGCGACGAGGGTGCCGACCTCCTGATCACGCTCGGCGGCGCTTCGGTCGGCGACCACGACCTTGTGCAGCGGGCGCTGATCCGGGCCGGCATGACGCTCGGCTTCTGGCAGGTCGCCATGCGGCCCGGCAAGCCTCTGATGCATGGCCAATTGGGAAATATGCAGGTCCTAGGGCTGCCCGGCAATCCGGTGTCGGCCATCGTCTGCGGACTTCTGTTCGTGCGGCCTCTCGTCAAATCGCTCGTCGGCGATCGGACGGCCGCCGACGATCCGTCGGAGCCCGCGATCCTCGCCGGCGCGCTGCCGGCCAATGATTCGCGCCAGGACTATTTGCGGGCACGGCTCCTCCGCAGCGCCGAGGGCCTGCCTCGGGCTGCGGCGGGATCCCGCCAGGACTCATCCATGCTGAAGGCGCTCTCGGATGCCGAATGCCTGATCATCCGCCCGCCGCACGCCCCGCAGGCGCAGGCGGGGGATGGCTGCCGCGTCGTCCGCCTCTGACCGGAGACAGGCGAACGAGGGTCGGCACGCTTTCTTCATCGCGACCGCGCATCTTCGGCCCGGACCGAGAGCGTAGAGTCGCGCGTATGAAAGCGTTTCACATCATCGACCGGACGATCATGCTACGTGATCATCACGGCGACCTGTTTCATTTTGCGCTGGTGCACGACGCCAGCCGTGCCGGACTGAGGCTGGCCGCGCCGCCGCTCTGGAAGGACGGATCGACGCCGTCGAATGCGGCGGCCCGGATCGACCTTGCCAAGATGTCGGCCCTCGATATCGTCCGTCACAACGGTCTCTTGCCCAGGTAGGTCGACCGCCCCTCACCCCTCACGTGGCTTTGGCCGGCCCTGGTGCGCCCGCGAGCCTGCGCTGCGCCGAGTCGATCTCCTGGGCCACCTCGTCCGGGAGGCCCTCGACACGCTGCTCGACGCCGCCGACGAGATAGATGGTCGCCACATCCGCAGCATTGCCGAGCACACCGGACACGTGGTCGGGATTGATCCAGACCGATTTATGCTCGGTATTGGCGACCTTGAACCTGATAAGCATCCCGACTCCTCTGATCACGATCCTCGGAGGCGGGGGCCGGTGTCGAAGGGCAACCGGATGCGACGGCGACTCGGCGCCATGATCCTGCTTCGGCCCGCGGCCCTACCAGTGCCACCACGTCACCATGTCCTGCACGGCGCGAGCCAGCGTCCACAGCAACACGCCGACACCCGTAAAGGTCACGATGCCGACAAAGGTCAGCATGGCGATCTCGTCGCCCGTCAGCTTCTCGGGTGTATCATTTTCGAACGGTCGTGTGCCGGAAAGGTTCGCCATAATGGCCTCCAAGGCGTCTGCTATCTTGGCAGCAATCATCGCGCCCGATCGTGGCGATCCCGCGCCGGAAATGGGCGGGAACCGATCGCGAGGCTCGATCGGCCAAGCCTGTGGCACGGCGGCGACACTCGCAGGTCGGCCCGAGCCGGATGCCCGCAAAGCTCTGCCGGTCGACCCGCCCGTTTCAGTCCGGACTCAACAGCCTCTTCCGTTCGGGATCGTAGAGCGGCGCGTTGTTCACCACCGCGGGAACGAGGCCGGTCTTGCCGTGAATGACCACATCGGTGCCGTCGACGGCAGCGCCGCTCGCGACGTAGCCCAGGGCCAAGGTCCGCTCCACCGTGAAACCCTTGGCAACCGATGTCAGCGTGCCGGTCGTCCCCCCGCCCCAAACCACCGTGTCTCCCGGCGCAACGTCGGCGGTCATGTCGGCGAAGGCGAACTGCACGAGCCGGCGTTCGACTCCGGTCCTGCGCTGCTCCATCAACGCCTGTCGCCCCACAAACGGCCCCTTGTCGAGCTTGACCGTCCAGCTCAATCCGGCTTCGACCGGAGAGGTCTCCTCGGTCAGGTCGGCACCGTAGAGCGGGTACTTCTTCTCCATGCGCAACGTGACCAGGGCCCCAAGCCCGCAGGCGCGGATTCCAAGGTCCTGGCCCGCTTCGAAGAGCTTCGCCCACATGTGAGCGGCATATTCCGACGGAAAGAAGAGCTCGAAGCCGAGCTCGCCCGAGTAGCCCGTGCGGGACACCATGGTGCCCGGCACACCGGCAACACTGTCCCAGGTGAAGCGATAATATTTGAGCGCCGCGTCCGACAGGTCGGCCGATGCGAGCCGCGACAGCAGCTTTCGGGAGTTCGGCCCCTGAACGGACAGATAGGCGTTCCGGTAACCGAGCGGCACAATAGCGACCTGAAGCCCGGCCCGATGTAGGGTCAGCCAAGCCTCGACCTTGGCCACGCGCGACGGCGTCGGGCAGAGCCAATAGTGCGAGCGCTCCAGACAGAACAAGGTCAGGTCGTCGACGATGCCGCCGCGCTCGTTGCAGAGCGACGTATAGAGTACGGCACCAGGCGCCAGTCTGGACAGGTCGTTGACTGTCACGCTCTGCAGCAAGGCCAAGGCATTCGGGCCTTGGACGTCGATCATCGTCTGGTAGTAGACGTCGAATATGCCGACGGCGCTGCGGGTCGCGGCGTGTTCGGCTTCGACCGACCCGTAATGGGCCGCAGCCGCGAAGCCGTACCTGTCCACGAATTCCGCGCCGAGCGCGGCCTGCTTATAATGGAACGGGGTCTGGCGGGTAAAATTCATCGCAGGCTCCATCGAACGGTTACGTCCGGTTCGCGCGCAGGTGGCGCATGATTTCGCGGGCCGCACATCCTGGTCGCGGATGCCCTGCACGCCACCGCCAAGCGCACCGATGACCCGCAGACGACGGTCGATACGCGGATCGGAGTCTAATCGCCCCAATGGCCAGCGGCCGAGCCGCTCGGGCCGAACATGCATTGGCGACTCCGGCAGGGCTCGAACCTGCGACCTGCCGCTTAGAAGGCGGCTGCTCTATCCAGCTGAGCTACGGAGCCAGAATGCGTCAGTGAGTCCACAAGCCGACGCGCCCGGGCCTGAAATTGTCCGAATAGGACAGACCGCGCCGCTCGCGATCGGGCGTCGGCTCGTCGATCTCGTAGGAGATACCGAGACGCTCCACGAAGGCGACCGCCTCCTCCTTGGTGTCGAAGGAGATCCGGACCTGCGTGCTGGTGTCGCCGGAGCCTGTCCAGCCCATCAAAGGATCGATCTCGCGAGGCTCGGTGCGCTCGTAGTCGAGCTGCCAGGCCTTGGTGCGCGCATTGCCCGACTGGGTTGCGCCGCGCGACGGGCGATAGATGCGTGCAATCATCGGATCGGCTCGATCTCCTCGAAAACCACCACGGCGGCCATGGCACGACGCGGGATCTGGTCGGGGCAGCAGGATTCGAACCTGCGACCTGAAGTACCCAAAACTTCCGCGCTACCGGGCTGCGCTATACCCCGAACCGAGGCTCCGCCCCTGGACCGCGAAACGGCTATCATGGCGGCTCTGCGGCGACAAGCGCGGCGCCGGATCTCACTCCTTGAACATCGGATGCCGGACGTGGTCGCCCGGCTTGGCACCGATCCGCTTGACGGTCCCGGCATTGACTTCGAGCACGCCGGTGACCGGACCGCCCGACGCGATGACGGCTTCAGACATCGGCTCCGCGTCCTCCTTGACGGAGACCACGCGGCCGTCCTGCCCGATGAACAGCATGTCGAGCGGCAGGGTAGTGTTCTTCATCCACATGGCGACGTCCTGCGGCCGGCCGAAATCGAACAGCATGCCGCCGGATTGCGGCATCGTCTTGCGGAACATCAAGCCACGTTCGAGTTCGGGTTGAGTGCGCATCACCTCGACCGAGAAGTCGTGCGGGCCGGAGGCCGTCACGACAGTGAGGTGCCGGTCGGCGGCGGTTTCGGCAGAGACCGGCGCGCAGACCAGCAGCGCTCCGAAAGCCAGAAGAAGGATCGAACGGAAGGCACTCATGGACAATCCGGGCTGCGACCTCGCCGGCGAGCGCGGCGTCGGACCGGCTTGAGCGGCGATTGCGACGAAAATCCGGCCCCCGTCATGAGGCCGAACCCCGACGCGCGGTTTCCCGGCCGTATCAAACCTTAACGTGTCGCAGCGATCACGCTCGCTGTTTTGGACCGGAATGCAAATACCATTGCAATCTAATGCGCGGTCGGGCCGCCGGCATCGAGCGGCCGGACCTCGGCGGCCATCAGCCCCTTCGGACCGTCGCCGAACCGCACCAGGAAACTCTCGCCGGGCTTCAGTTCCGTGATGCCGTAGCGGCGCAGGGTCTCCATGTGGACGAAGATATCCTCCGTTCCATCGCCTCGCGTCAGGAAACCGAAACCCTTGACGCGGTTGAACCATTTCACGATGGCAATCTCGAAACCGCCGGTCGGCTTGACGTCCACATGGGTCTTGGACGGCCCCGACTGGGAGGGATGCACGGCCGTCGAAAGATCGAGCGACAGGACGCGGAAAACCTGCAGACCCTTCTGCCGCTGCAAGGCCTCGCAGACGACGCGGGCGCCTTCGCGCGCGGTCTGAAAGCCGTCACGCCGCAGCGTCGTCACATGGATCAGAACATCGGGAAGGCCGTTGTCGGGGACGATGAAGCCATAGCCCTTGGCGACATCGAACCACTTGATTTCGCCTGCAAGTTCGAAGAGCTCGACCGGACGCTCGGTCGCCTCATCCGAGCCGTCACGGACCTCGACGATCTGATCTTTGCCGCCCAACGAACCCACCCCATCCAGAACTCTGGCTGCGACCGACTCCGGTCGCCACAAGAGTCTCACCAGCGTTCGGAAGGGCCGGCGAATCAGGTCTTGCAGCGATCGATGCCGAACATATCACCGGCTGTGAAGCGGCAAAGCCGAAACTCAAGACCGAGAAACAAGATTGTGGCAGGTGTGTCGCGGACGCGTCCCTTTTATGTCAGAGCGCATCTAGGGTCGCGCCGATGTCATCTTTGATGACGAAATCGGCCAAGCCGTCGAGCGGCGTCGGCTCACGATTGACGATGACGATCCGCGCGCCGTTGCGGGCGGCGAGTTCTGGAAGGCGAGATGCCGGCCTGACCAGCAGGCTCGACCCCAGCACCAGCAGCAGATCACATGACAGCACAGCCGACGCCGCTTGTCGGATGCTGTCCTGCGGGATCGGCTGGCCGAAAGCGATGCTCGCCGACTTGACGATGCCGCCGCAGGCGCAGCGCGGCAATGTGCCGTCCGCCTCGAAGGTCCGGCGAATTGGCGCAAGCTCGAAGCGTATCCCGCAGTCGAGGCAGGCCGCGTAGGTCCCGTTGCCGTGCAGCTCGATCACGGCATCCTGCGGCATGCCCGCCGCCTGCTGCAGCCCGTCTATATTCTGCGTGATGACCGCGCCGAGACGTCCCGCAGCGTAGAGGCGTGTCAGCGCGCGATGTCCCCGTCCCGGCCGGGCTCCCGCATAGATGTCGTCCATGGCGAACTTGCGTCGCCACGCTTCACGCCGCAGCGCCGGATCGGCGAGATAGTCCGCAAAGCCGATCGGCGCGTGGACCTTCCAGGGGCTGCCGGGCGAACGGTAGTCCGGCACACCGCATTCGGTCGAGAGGCCGGCACCTGTGAAGGCCACGATGCGATCGGCGCGAGCCACCTGGTCCCGCAGGAGACCGATGCCGGTCTCGCGCTCGCCGGCCTCCCCGCGCGCCCTGGCGGTCGTCAGGCGGGCCTCTTCAACGGCACGATGTTGTGCAGGCGCTCGTCGCTCGTCTCGAACAGGCGCCTGATGCCGCGCGCCGCCTGGCGGATACGCTGCTCGTTCTCGACCAGCGCCAGCCGGACGAAATCGTCGCCATGCTCGCCGAAGCCGATGCCCGGCGCCACCGCCACGTCGGCCCGCTCGATGAGGAGCTTCGAGAATTCGAGGCTGCCCAGGTGCTTGAACCGGTCCGGGATCGGCACCCAGGCGAACATCGAGGCGGCCGGCGGCGGAATGGTCCAGCCGGCGGCGCCAAAACTCTCGACCATCACGTCTCGGCGCGCCTTGTAGGTCGCGCGCATCTCGACGATGCAATCCTCCGGCCCGTTGAGCGCCGCCGCCGCCGCGACCTGGATCGGCGTATAGGCGCCATAATCGAGATAGCTCTTGACCCGCGACAGGGCCGCGAGCAGCCGCTCGTTGCCGACGGCGAACCCCATCCGCCAACCCGGCATGGAGAAGGTCTTCGACATCGAGGTGAATTCGACCGTCATGTCGAAGGCGCCCGGCACCTCCAGCATCGAAGGCGGCGGTTCGCCGTCGAAATAGACTTCCGCATAGGCGAGGTCGGAGAGCACGAAGATCTCATGCTTGCGGGCGAAGGCGACGAGGTCCTTGTAGAAGTCGAGCGAGGCGACCGAGGCGGTCGGATTCGACGGATAGCAGACCACGACGGCGATCGGTTTCGGGATGGAATGGACGATCGCCCGCTCGACGGCTGAGAAGAACTGCGGGGTCGGCTCGGCGGGCACCGAGCGGATCACGCCGCCCGCCATGAGGAAGCCGAAGGCGTGGATCGGATAGGACGGGTTCGGCACCAGCACCACGTCGCCCGGCCCGGTGATGGCCTGCGCCATATTGGCGAAGCCTTCCTTTGAGCCGAGCGTGGCGACGACCTGCTTTTCGGGGTCGAGCTTCACGCCGAAGCGCCGGGCATAGTAGCTCGCCTGGGCCCGCCGCAGCCCGGCGATGCCCCTGGAGCTCGAATAGCGATCCGTCCGCGGCTTGCCGACGGTCTCGACCAGCTTGTCGACGACATGTTTCGGCGCCGGCAGATCCGGATTGCCCATGCCGAGATCGATGATGTCGGCCCCGCCGTTGCGTGCGCTGGCCTTCAGCCGGTTGACTTCCTCGAAGACATAAGGTGGCAAACGCCGGACACGATGAAAGTCGGACATGACCCGGACCTTTGGCGAAGCGATATCTTGGGAGCGCACCGGCACGGATTCTAGCAGGGTGCAGCGATTCGGGGCAGGCCTAATTCGCCGAGGTCGCGGCGCTGTCGGGCTTGGGCGCCCTCGCTTTCGGCCCTGCGTGCTTGGGACCCACGAGCGGCTTCGACGGCACCGGCTTCGGGTTGAGCTGCGCCTCGCGCGCGGCGTCGAGTGCCTGCTTGGTCGCTTCGACCTCGGTCGGTGTCTCGACCGCGATGGCCCGCTTCGGATGCGTGCGGCCGGTCGGGATGTACTTCAACGCGGTCGGATTGGGATGGGTCGATTCCACGAAGCCGGGCATGGGGCCGACCTTGGTCTTGAGGTTCAGCGTTTCGAGCACGCTGTCGAGGAAGCCCGTGCTGCGCGGCTGGTCGTCACCCGCCCGAGCGGGCGACGTCATTGCGACGGCAGCGACGAGCGGCAGCGCCGCGATGCTGATGGTCGGCCGCCGGATGCGGCCCTTGCGCGAGAACCAATTCATCGACATCTCCGACGACGCAACAAGGAGCGAACCGCCTTTCCGGTATCGACGATCCGCATAGCCGTCTAATATGTCTGAAACGGGACTTTGATCGATGGCGCGACCGACGAATCGCACACGCGTGAGCCGGCGAGGGACGTAGGGACGGGCGAGTTCCCCAGGCCGGAAATGCTTTCGGGGTGCGGCGAAACCGGCGCCTCTCCATCCGAGTTCCAGTCCCGAAGGGAGACACCGATGAAGCGGAAGCGCATGTCGAGGGCGACGCTATCTTCCGCTTTCGCCGAGGTAGACCTGCCGGCGCAAAAGCAGAGCGGGCGTGCCCCGGTGCGCCCGAAAGCCGCGCGGGCCAAGGCGGCGGCCTCGCTCGGCACCGCATCGCCGATGGCGGCCTCGACGCCTGTGGCTCCGTCGGCCGGCAAGACCCCTCCCCGCGGAAACCTGGCTCTCGCTCCGTCTCATCCTGCGAAAAGGACGCGAGGTGGGCCCGTCGCGCCGGATGCTGCGACCGCCGGTCCGGCGAACGAAACGCCGGCTGCCGCCCGCAAACCGGAGCGATCGGAGACACGCGCCTCGCCGGACCGGCCGGCCGCGAACCACGCCGAACCGTCACAGGCCACGCTCCCCGATTGGGACCGCATTGCACGCAACATGGGACAACTGGTCGAGGAAGGCGGCAAGGCGGCCACCGCCATGTTCAAGGGGCGCGAGCCGGGGCGAGCCCCGCCTGCGGCGGGCGCCGAGACCACCGATCTGTTCAAGACCCTCGGCCGGGTCGCCACTCACTGGATGTCGGATCCCGGCCGCATGATGAAGGCGCAGGCGGCCTTCTCCAGCCAGTTTGTCGACATCTGGTCGAACACGCTGCTTCGCTTCACCGGCGGGGACGACAGTCCGGCGGCCGAGCCGGAGCGGCCGGCCGACCGGCGGTTCGCGGCGCCCGAATGGCGCGACAATCCGGTGTTCGATTTCCTGCGCCGCACCTATCTGATGTCGTCGGATTGGGCGGCCGCCATGGTCGAAGAGGCCGACAGCCTCGACCCGGCGACGCGCGAGAAGGCGCGCTTCTACCTGCGCCAGGTGACGAGCGCGCTCTCGCCGTCGAACTTCCTTGTCACCAATCCGGAGCTGCTGCGCGAGACCTTTGCCGAGGGCGGCGAGAACCTCGTGCGCGGCATGCGCATGCTGGCGGAGGACATCGAGGCCGGCGGCGGCGAGCTCAAGATCCGGCAGAGCGACCGCTCGGCCTTCCGGCTCGGCGTCGACATGGCGGCGACGCCCGGCAAGGTGGTGTTCCGCAACGCGCTGATGGAGCTCATCCAATATGCGCCGGCGACGCCCGAGGTGCTCGAGCGCCCGCTGCTGATCGTGCCGCCATGGATCAACAAGTTCTACGTGCTCGACCTGAACCCGGCGAAGAGCTTCATCGGATGGGCGGTGGCGAAGGGCCTCACCGTCTTCGTCATCTCCTGGGTCAACCCGGACGAGCGCCACGCGGGCAAGGGTTTCGAGGCCTATGTGCGCGAGGGCATCTTCGCGGCCCTCGACGCGGTCGAGCAGGCGACGGGCCAGCGTGAGGTCGCAACCGTGGGCTATTGCGTCGGCGGCACCCTGCTCGCCGTAGCCCTGGCCTATATGGCGGCCAAGGGCGACCGCCGCGTCGCGAGCGCGACCCTACTGACCACCCAGGTCGATTTCCGCGATGCCGGCGATCTCAAGAACTTTGCCGACGAGGCGCAGATCAGGGCCGTCGAGGAGCAGATGGCCGAGACCGGCTACCTTAAGGGCTCCAAAATGGCGCAGGCCTTCAACATGCTGCGTCCGAACGAGCTGATCTGGTCCTACGTGGTCGACAATTACATCCGCGGCAAGTCGCCGATGGCCTACGACCTCTTGGTCTGGAACTCCGATTCGACGCGCATGCCGGCCGCCAACCATGCCTTCTACCTGCGCAACTGCTATCTCGAGAACAAGCTCACACGCGGCGAGATGGAGGTCGCGGGCGAGCGGCTCGACCTCGGCCGGGTGACGATCCCGATCTACAATCTCGCGACCCGCGAGGACCATATCGCCCCTGCCCGCTCGGTCTTCACCGGCGCCGGCTTCTTCGGCGGCCCGATGCGCTATGTGCTGAGCGGCTCGGGTCATATCGCGGGCGTCGTCAATCCGCCGGCCAAGGCCAAGTATCAATACTGGGCGGGTCCGCCGGTCGCCGGCGACTTCGAGGACTGGCTGAAGGCCGCCCGTGAGACCAAGGGCAGCTGGTGGCCGGACTGGTTCGCCTGGCTCGAAGCGCAGGCGCCGGACAAGGTGCCGGCCCGTGTCCCGGGCTCGGGCAAGCTTCGCGCCCTCGGCGACGCGCCCGGCGACTACGTGCGCGTGCAGTCTTGAAGCCGAGGATCGTTATCGGCTGCAGGGGGGTGACGCGGGCTTGAGATCATCCGCGCGGCGACGCATAGTCCGGCCACCGAGAGCGTCGGCCGCGGCGCGTCGATTTGGGAGTGAGAGATGAAACTGGTTCGCTACGGCGAGCCCGGACGCGAAAAGCCGGGCCTTATCCACGAGAAGACGCTGCGCGACATTTCCCACATCGTCCCGGACCTCGCCGGCGAGCATCTGACCAGGCAGGCGCTTGCCAATGTAAAGGCCGCCGATCCGGCGAGCCTGCCCGCCGTCTCCGGCAATCCGCGACTGGGCCCCTGCGTGGCGCGGCCATGTAACTTCATCGCCGTCGGGCTGAACTTCGCCGACCACGCCGCCGAGACCGGCGCACCGATTCCCAAGGAACCGATCCTCTTCAACAAGACGCCGAACTGCATCGTCGGCCCGAACGACAACATCATGCTGCCGAAGTCGTCGGAAAAGACCGACTGGGAGGTCGAGCTCGCCATCGTGATCGGCGCGCGCACCGCCTATATCGGCGAACGGGAGGTCTTCGACCACATCGCCGGATTCTGCGTGTGCCACGACGTGTCGGAGCGCGCGTTCCAGACCGAGCGCGGCGGGCAGTGGATGAAGGGCAAGGGCTGCGCCACCTTCGGGCCGCTCGGGCCCTGGCTGGTGACGCCCGACGAGATTGCGGACGTCCAGAAGCTCGGCATGTGGCTCGACGTCAACGGCAAACGGATGCAGACCGGGTCGACCGAGACGATGATCTTCAACGTCGTGAAGCTCGTCTCCTACATCTCGCATTTCATGGTGCTCGAGCCCGGCGACGTCATCACCACCGGTACGCCGCCCGGCGTCGGCATGGGCATGAAGCCGCCGACCTATCTCAAGGCCGGCGACACGGTCGCGCTCGGCATCGACGGCCTCGGCAGCCAGAAGCAGTCGATCGTCGGCTGGGCGAGGGAGGCGGCGCCGCACTGAGCTCGATTTGGCCGGCGTTGACCTCGGCCCGCGCGCGTGGTGAAGCTGCGGCCACCGTCCCATCCGCCGAGGAGGATACGATGAGCGGCTCCGACTGGCCCGGCACCCCGCTGGTGTCGACGGCCTGGCTGCACGACCACCTCGGCGCCGACGACCTCGTCGTCGTCGACGCCTCCTGGTTCCTGCCGACGCAGAACCGCGATCCTTGGGGCGAATATCTTGGCGGCCATATTCCGGGTGCCGTGTTCTTCGACATCGACGCGATCTCGGATCCGTCGAGCGGGTTGCCGCACATGTTGCCGCCGGCGGAACGCTTCGGTGCCGAGATGGGCTCGCTCGGCATCGCGCATGGATCCCGCATCGTCGTCTACGACACGGCCGGCCTGTTCTCGGCGCCGCGCGTCTGGTGGACGTTCCGGACCTTCGGGGCGGATCGGGTCGCGGTGCTCGACGGCGGCCTGCCGCGCTGGCGGGCGGAGGCCCGGCCGCTCGACAGCGGCGATGGGTTCCGGCCTCTGGCCTTCTTCGAGGCGCGGCTGCTGCCGGGCGCGGTGGTCGATGCGGCGGGTGTCGCACAGGCGCTCGCGCAGGCCGGGATCCAGGTGGTCGATGCGCGCGCCGCCGCGCGGTTCCGGGGCGATGCGCCCGAGCCGCGCCCGGGGCTGCGGTCCGGCCACATGCCGGGCGCGCTCAACCTCCCCTTCGACCAACTCATCGAGGGCGGTCGGCTCGCGGCTCCGGAGAGCCTCAAGGCCCGCTTCGCCGAGGCCGGCATCGATCTCGACCGGCCGGTGATCACGACCTGCGGCTCGGGCGTGACGGCGGCGGTGCTCAGCTTCGCGCTGGCCAGCCTCGGCAAGAGCGACGTGGCGCTCTACGACGGCTCCTGGGCCGAATGGGGTGGCCGCGAGGAGCTGCCGGTCGCGCCGGGGTCGTGAGAGAAAGCGCTCTCAGCGCGTCGCGATCGCCACGGCCGCGCCGGCCATCACGGAGGCGCCCGTCCGGTTGGCGATCGTGAGCGCGCGGCGGCTGCGCAACAGCGCGCGGGCGCGGGACGCCGCGAGCGCCCAGCCGAGGTCGACGGCCGCCAGCACCAGGACCGCGGTGGCGCAAAGCTCCGCCCAGCCGAGGATGTCCACATGGCCGAGGTCGACCAGCGTCGGCAGCAGGGCCATGTAGAAGACCATGATCTTCGGATTGCCGAGCGTCACCAAGAGACCCGCGACGAACATGCGCCACGGGCGCTGCCCTGTCGGCAAGGTCTCGCCGGCCGCCGGCTCGCTCGGCGCGAACCACATCGACCAGGCCAGCACCAGGAGATAGGCGACGCCGGCGAACTTGATGGCGACGAAGATCGGCTGGAACGCGGCCGCCAGCGCGCTCAGGCCGGCCACGGCCGCCGTGATCCACAGCGTCTCCCCGAACCACATCGCCAGCAGGAAAGGCAGCACGTCGCGCAAGCCCCGGCTCATGACGCGCGCCACCAGCGCCGCGATGCTCGGGCCGGGCGAGCCCGCCGCCACCATCAGCGCCAAAGCGAAGACCATCAGGCTCGTGATCGACATCGTCTCCTCCGCGCCCAACCTCTCTCAGAGCCTCGGGACGCGGTCAAGAGCCGTCAGCGGACCGAGACGACGTAGCCCGATCGTCGGGCATTGCCGTCCGCATGGACACTCTCAACGACGAACCGATCGACCCCGACGAAACCGGGCGTCGACCGGTAGTAGATCATCGTGCCGTCAACTTTGCGCTTGTTGCACACCGCATAGGAGCTGTTCAGCGGGAACGCGGGATATCCTCGTCCAGCCCCTGTCAGAACATCGCCATGCAGTGGCGGCAGGATCACGTTGACCTGCGTTTCACCGCTGGATCGGCAATCGGGAAAGAGACCGTAGGTCAGCCCCACCGAGAACAGCTCTCCCGATCTCGCGACCCTATACGGTCTGCCGTAATATTGCGCCTGAGCCGCTGTGGCCAAGATGAACGCGGTTGCGGCAAGAGCAAGGCCTCGTCGATAAGAAAGTCGCATCGTTCGTCTCCAGGCATGAACCTCGCGAACGACCTTAGGTCAGGTCATGTTCAACTCGGAGTTGCTTGGAGCAATTTGGTTAACGGCTGATCGGATCATGCTTGGTCCAGGGAGCAATCAGCGCGACGCGCGCCACAAAATCCATTGGCGGCGCCATTGCGGCAGGGGATGCGGCGGTGCGAAGGGATCGCGGTTCTGCTGCTTGTCCAGGCGACGCAAGTCGGGTTCGATCAACGCGAGGCGCGGATAGGCAGGGGCCGTGGCTTCCGGCAGCGTACGTCGAGCCCTGGAGAATTCCCCGATATGCCGACGCGCCAGAGCCCTCACGTCGGCCAAGGCTGCCTTGATGGCCGGCGTCGGCACACCGGCGGCGACATCGCCCTGCCCCACGCCGTGCCGGTCGAGGATCTCGCCTGGAATTGGTGACCAACCGCGCGGCGCGCCGTCCGCGAAACCTTGCAGCGTCCGGCAAAGGCCGAGCGCGATGCCGGCATGGCGGGCGGCAGCCCGGACATCTCCCGAAGGCCCAGCCAACACCATCGAGGCGAGCCGGATGAATGTGCCGACCATCGCATCGAGGCGCGCTTCGAGCGTCGCAACGCGTGCCGGCGCGGGCTCGTGGAGCTCGCCGCGGTGGGCGTCGATCGCCACATCGAAGAGGTCGCGCGGCAGGTCGTGCCGTCGGATCGTTTCGATCAGCGCCGCGGCGAGCGGATTTGCCGACACCTCGCCGCGCGCCTCGCCGAAAATCGCGTCACGCCACCATTGCAGGCGGATCTCGCCGGCCAGCGGCTGGCTGACGCGTGATCGCACATGGCCGATCTCGATACGGAACGCGTCGAGCGCATGGAGGCAGGGTCGCACGGCGGACGGCGCGAAGAGCGAGGCCAGCCAGGCGTCGCGGTCGCCGTCGCGCACCACGGTCTCGCAAAAGCCGTAAGGGTCGCTCGGCCCCTCGCTCACGCCACGGCCAGGAGCGCCGCGCCGACGCGACGGCCTTCGCCGAGCAGGATGTTATAGGTCCGCGCCGCGGCGCCGGTCGACATCGGCTCGGCCACGATGCCGGCCGCTTTCAGCCGCGCCCGCAAGCCCGGTTCGATCGGGATCAGGTCGGTGCCCGTGCCGACGAGCAGGAGTTCGATCTGACCCCGCGGCACGTCGAACACGGCCGCCAGGCTATCGACGCCGATGTCTGCGGGTGTCACGGCCGCCCAGGCGTGGATGCCGGTCGGCAGGGCGAGGATCGAGCCGCGATGACCCATGCCGGCGAAGCGGAAACCGAACGCCCCATAGCCGTCGATCGCGTGCGGTCCCGGAAGGAACCCTCCCGCGAGCGGAGGGGCATCGCCCGCCACAGCCGCTTCTATTCGGCCGCGACGGGGGTCGCCACCGGCTCCCGGCCGTCGTTGCGCACGCCGAGATAGATCAGGATCGGCGAGCAGATGAACACCGACGAGTAGGTGCCGACGAAGATGCCCCACATCATCGCGAGCGAGAAGCTCTTGATCACCTCGCCGCCGAACAGCACCAGCGCCAGCAGGGCCAGGAACACCGTCGTGGCGGTCATGATGGTGCGCGGCAGCACGGCGTTGATCGACATGTCGATCATCTCGGCGGTCGAAATGCGCTTGTACTTGCGCATGATCTCCCGGATGCGGTCGAGCACGATGACCGCCTCGTTGAGCGAATAGCCGACGATGGTGAGGATAGCGGCGATCGACGTCGTGTTGAATTCGAGCTGTGTCACCGAGAAGAAGCCGACGGTCAGCAGCAGGTCGTGCATGGTGGCGATGACCGCGCCGACCGCGAACTGCCACTCGAAGCGGAACCAAAGATAGACCAGCACGGCGAAGATCGACACGACGACGCCGAGCGTCCCCGACTGGACGAGCTCGGCCGACACGCTGGGGCCGACCACCTCGACGCGGCGGAAATCATAGTCGGCCTTGAGCGCGTCCTCGACCTTCTTGACCGCCGCTTCCTGCGTGGCGTCGCCGCCGGACTGGACGCCGAAGCGCAGCGTCGCATCCGAGTCGCTGCCGAAACCCTGCACCTCGACGTGGCCGACGCCCGTATTTTGGCCGACCTCACGAAGCTTCGCCAGATCGGCGTGGCCGGATTTCGCGCGGACTTCCATCAGGGTGCCGCCGGCGAAGTCGATGCCGAAATTCATGCCGACCGTCACGAACATGACGACGGAGAGAATCGAGAGCGCGGCCGAGAACGGATAGGAGAAGCGCCTGAGGCGCATGAAGCCGAATTTGGTGTTTTCGGGCGCGAGCCGGAGAAGTTTCATCGTCGTCGCCTCAGCGTCAGATCGGCAGGGACTGCGGCCGCTTGGCCCGGTACCAGAGTGCGATCATCATCCGGGTCATGGTCACCGCCGTCACGATCGACGTCAGGATGCCGAGGCCGAGCGATACCGCGAAACCGCGCACCGGCCCCGAGCCGAAGAGATAGAGGATCACCGCCGCCACGAACAACGTCACATTAGAATCGACGATCGTCGCAAAGGCTCGTTTGAACCCGGAATCGAGCGATGAGATGACCGAGCGACCGGCATGGTTCTCCTCGCGGATGCGCTCGTAGATCAACACGTTGGCATCGACCGCCATCCCGATCGTCAGCACGATACCGGCGATGCCGGGCAGCGTCAGGGTGGCGCCGAGCAGCACCATCGAGGCGAAGATCAGAAGGATGTGGACCGCGAGGGCGATGTCGGCGAAGACGCCGAAGATGCCGTAGGTGACCAGCATGTAGATGACGACGAGCACGCCCGCGAGGTAGGAGGCGCGCTTGCCGGCGTCGATCGAATCCTGGCCGAGGCCGGGGCCGACAGTGCGCTCCTCGACGACCGTGAGCTTCGCCGGCAAGGCGCCCGAGCGCAGCAGCACAGCGAGGTCATTGGCCTGGGCGACCGTGTAGTTGCCGGAGATCTGGCCCGAGCCGCCGGTGATCGGCCCGAGGATGCGGGGCGCGGATACGACCTGGTTGTCGAGCACGATGGCGAAGGGCTTGCCGACGTTGGCCGACGTCACTTGCCCGAACTGCTGGCCGCCGCGCAGGTTGAAGCTGAAGTTGACGACCGGCTGGCCGGTGCGCTGATCGAACCCGGCCTGGGCTCCTGTCAGATCCTCGCCCTGAACCATCACCCGCTTCTCGACCGGCAGCGTGCCGGGCTCGTTGTTCTTGTAATAAGGCAGGCTGTCGACCTCGGCAGGGTTCGCGCCAGGATCGGCGACGAGACGGAACTCGAGCTTGGCGGTGGTGCCGAGCAGGTCCTTCAACCGCTGCGTGTCCTGCAGGCCGGGGACTTCGACGAGGATGCGGTCGTTGCCTTCGCGCTGGATCGTCGGCTCGCGGGTTCCGGAGGCGTCGATACGGCGACGCAGCACCTCGATCGATTGGTCCACGGCACGGCCGATTCTGGCATTGATCCCGGCGTCGGTGAGCTGAACCTGGACGAGGCCGTCGGCGGTGTCGCTGACGGTATAGTCCTGGACCGACCCGGTCAGGCTCGCGGTCAGCGACTGGGACTGGTTGTGCAGGCGCTGCACGATCTTCTGGCGTTCGGTCGCGTCCGGAACGCGGAACTGGATCCCCCGATTCTGGACGCCGATGCCGCCGGTCAGCCGGATATTGTCCTCGCGCAAGAGGCGCCGCGCGTCGTCGCGCAGATTGTCGACCTGAGTATGGGTCAGCGATGCGGCATCGACCTGCAGCAGCAGGCTCGCCCCGCCCTGCAGGTCGAGACCGAGGACGACGGTCCTCACCGGAATGGGCAGCGTGCGCTCCAAGGCGGCGCGCGTATCCTGAGGCAGCAGGCTCGGAATGACGATCAGGGCGGCGATCAGCGTGCCGAGAACGATCGAGATGACTTTCCAGGTCGCAAATCGCATCATGGGCGCATCAACTTCCGTTCAATCGCGGCGCGAGGGCACGCGGCCGTCGGCGCGGCGCGTGCGGTCACCGCGTCAGGCCTTGGTGGCCGGCGTATCCTTGACGGGTTCGCCCTTGGCCCGCACCTCGGAGATCATCGGCCGGGAAATGCGCACCTTGATGGTCGGCGCGATTTCCATCTCGATTTCCGCGGCGTCGACCGCCTTGGTCACCCTGCCGATCAGGCCGCCGGTCGTCACGATCGTGTCGCCGCGCCGCACGTTGGCGATCATCTCCGCATGAAGCTTGGCCTTGCGCTGCTGTGGCCGCATGATGAGGAAATACATGATGACCAGGATGGCGCCGAACGGGGCCATCTGCAGGATGAGATCGGATCCGCCGCCCGTGGCGGCGGCGGTCTGTGCAAAGGCAGGGGTGAACACGCAGCGGCTCCAGGGTCGGCCCGCGGCGCCGCCCGATCAGAAAAACTTGCGCGACATATATCGGCTGGCGCACCGAAAGCAATGCCGCCCCGGCGTGACACAGGGCTCCGCACACGGGGTGACGCGGCAGCTTCGGGAGCGTCCCTGCGCCCCGCTTGCGGGAGAAGAGGTTACCCGGCGACTATTGACCTCGAGTCCGAGCCCTGCGGCTTGACAGCACCCCGCGGCCTCCCGGATATGCGGCCCTCGACAAGGACCGCTGCAAACCCGTGACGATCGACGCTTTGGCCAAGGCCTCTCCCGACCTCCTGTCGCGCATCGCCGATGCCCTCGACAGGCTCGCCCCTCCGCCTGAGGCGGCTCCCGATTTCTCGAACGCCGATGCCTTCGTCTGGTCGGCCTCGGGCAGGCTGACGCCGGTCGCCCGGGTCAATCGGGTCGACATCGGGCTGCTGCAGGGCATCGATCGGGTCCGCGACCAGCTCCTCGCCAACACGCGTCGCTTCGCCGCCGGCCTGCCGGCGAACAATGCCCTGCTCTGGGGTGCGCGCGGAATGGGCAAGTCCTCGCTGGTCAAGGCCGCACATGCGAGCGTCAATGCCGAGCGACACCCTAAGCCGCCGCTGAAGCTTGTCGAGATCCACCGTGAGGATATCGACAGCCTCCCGGCCCTGATGATGCTGCTGCGCGGGACGCCGTTCCGCGTGCTGCTGTTCTGCGACGATCTCTCGTTCGATGGCGACGATACGTCCTACAAATCGCTTAAGGCCGTTCTCGAAGGCGGCATCGAGGGCCGGCCCGCCAACGTGCTATTCTACGCCACCTCGAACCGCCGCCACCTCATGCCGCGCGACATGATGGACAACGAACGCGCCACTGCCATCAACCCGGGCGAGGCGGTCGAGGAGAAAGTGTCGCTCTCCGACCGATTCGGCCTATGGCTCGGGTTCCACAAATGCTCGCAGGACGACTATCTGGCGATGGTAGAAGGCTATGCCGGCCGCTTCGGCCTCGATTATGCGAGGGACATGCTCGTCGCCGAGGCGCTCGAATGGTCGACGACGCGCGGCAGCCGGTCGGGCCGGACGGCCTGGCAGTTCATCCAGGACCTGGCGGGCCGCCTGGAGCGGCAAATCGACGCCGATTAGCCTTGGCATCTCCCTGGACCACACGGTTCAGGTGCGACATTGCCGGCATGAAGCAGGTGTAACGTCGGTGGCGTGCGCCTCGGTCGCCTGCCCCGAGCCGCGGCCGGCAATCCCGGAATAGAGAGACGACGGGCCTTTCCTTGGACCCGTCGTCCCGTTCGCCAGCCCCGACGGTGTCTCGCGGTCGGGCGGCTTTCCGGCCGATCGGGGGGATCGACGCGCCCGACCGGCTTGTTCGCTAAAGTCCAGCCAGATAGGCCGTCGGATCGACCGGGGTCGCGCCCTTGCGCAGCTCGAAGTGCAGTTGCGGCGAGGTGACGTTGCCGGACTGTCCCGATTTGGCGATCAGCTGCCCGCGCTTCACGGTCTCGCCCTTCTTCACGTCGATCTCGCCGTTGTTGGCATAGGCCGAGACGAAGCCGTTCGGGTGGCGGATCAGCACCATGTTGCCGTAGCCCTTGAGCTCCGATCCGGCGTAGGCGACGACGCCGCCTTCCGCTGCCTTGACGGGCGTGCCTTCCGGCACGGCGATGTTGATGCCGTCGTTGCCGCCGACGCCGCCCTTGAAGGCGTCGATGATGCGGCCCCGCGCCGGCCAGCGGAATTCCGGGTGCGCTTCGGCTGTGGCTGCGGAGGACGGCGGAACGGTTGCGGTCGGAGTCGGATCGACGGCCTTCGGCACCTCCGCCATCCTGGGCGGCGCCACGGGCCTGGCCGGGATGACGGCGGCCTTCGGCACGGGCTCGAGCGTCGCGACCTTGAGCGGGGCGGCACCCTTGACGAGCCGCTTCGACGACGGGGCGACGACCGCCAGCTTGGCCGGAACAGGGGCTGGAAGCTTCGGAGCGCGAGGCTCGGCCTTGGCCACGCGCGCAGACTCGGCCTTGGTGGCTCGGCCAGGCTCGGCCTTGGCCACACGCGCGGGTTCCAGCTTGGCAGGCCGGGTGGGCTCACGGGCCGGCACCGCTGCGGCAAGTCGTGTCGGAGCTGAGTGGGCCTGGGGAGCCGGCTGTGCGGCGGCGAGGTGCGGCGCGGGCGGGATGCTGCTGGCGGTCGCAGCGGAATTGTAGACCGGCACGGTCAGGCGAGCGCCCGGTTGCAGCTCCGAGGCGGTGCGCAGGCCGTTGACCTCCAGGAGCACCTTCTCCGGGACGCCGTAGCGCTGGGCCAGCACTGCAGCGGTCTCGCCCTGGGCGACCACGACCGAGGGACCACCATTGGCGCTCCAGCCGGCGACCGAGGTGCCCGAGGCGTGCGGTGCGATCGACCCGGTGGGCTCGATGGAAACGCCGGGACTGGCGAGCCTCGGCGCAGCGACGGTCGGTCGCGGCGGCAGAGCCTGAGCGAGAATGGGCGGGGCGCGGCCGGTGCCGAGCGGCTTCGCCGCCGCCACATGTTTCGGCTTCTGGATGGAGCCCGTCGAAAAGGGATTGCTGAACGGGTCGTTGAACCGCATCGCGTCGCTGGAACAGCCGCTCAGCAGTGCGGCCATCGCGCTCGCGGCGCAGATCTGGATCGCGATCCGGCTATGTCCGGGCGATATCAGCTTACTCATCAGCGGACCATCCACATCACGCGGCCTCGGTTGATCGCCATAAGATCGGATGCCGGTTAAGGGACGGTTTAAGATGAATCGACTGGCGTAATTTTCTCTATAAGTTAACAGTTTTGAACGTTTGACGATCTTTACTTGGTGTTAATAGGGCTAACCATGCGCCGGCGGTCGGCTCACAGGCCTTGCGATACGCTCGCCTCGAGGCCTCGTAGGCGCGATGGGCAGATGGCCGCGACGCTCCAGGCCGTGCCTCGGCTCCGCACGGCGCGAACGATCTGCTGACGGCCGTCCTGGGAGACGCCGTCGGCCGCGCCATAAACCAGCACGGCGTCGTCGGCGAGTTGCCCCAGCAACGATTCGGGGCGGTCATCGAGCACCGCATGCACGATCATCCGGTCGAACCGCTCCGCCATGGCCGGCATCACAAGCCCGTCGCCCCAGGTCACGGAGGCATTGTCGATGCCGAGATCCTGCAGGCGCCGCTGCGCCTGGACGGCCAGGCTCCGGTAACGCTCGACCGAGACGACCTCGGCGCACAATCTGGCCATCACCGCCGTCGCATAGCCCGTCCCCGTGCCGACCTCGAACACACGGCTGTGCGGCTCCAGGTCCAGCCCCTCCACCATCTTGGCGACCAGAAAGGGTTCCGACATGGTCTGCCCGCAGCCGATCGGCAAGGCCAGGTCCCGCCCGGCGAGATCCGCATAGCGTTGCGGCGCGAAGAGCTCACGCGGCAGCGTCTCGAGCACGCGCAGGACGGCGAGGTCGCGCACGCCCCTGGCGCGCAACCTCAGCAGGAATTCCGCTCTCGCCTCGGGGGCGGCCGCCGCGCGGCCGGCGAACGGCGGTGGCGTCGGCGGGCTCACGTCGCGCACTCAGCCGAAGGCGCGGAGGTAGCGTTCGCGGGTCGCCACATCCGTGAGGTCGAGCCGCAGCGGGGTCACGGAAATGCGGCCAGACCGCAGCGCCGCGAGATCCGTATGCTCGCCAGGCTCGCTGTCGCCGCGCCCGAAGCTGACCCAGTAATAGGGGTTGCCGCGGCCGTCCTCACGCTCCTCGACGCGCATCAGCCCCGCGTCGCGCTTTCCTTGGACCGTCACGGCCAAGCCCGAGACCTCGTCCGGCTCGCGGTCGGGAAAGTTCACGTTGACCAGGATGTCGCGCGGGATTCCCTCCGTCAGGATCCTCCTGATCACCTTCGGCGCGTGGATCTCGGCGCAGCTCCAGCGCATGGTCCGGTGTCCGGCCGGGCCGCCATAGGCCTGACTGAGCGCGATCGACGGAATGCCGAGCAGCGTGCCCTCCATCGCCGCCGCAATGGTTCCCGAATAGGTGACGTCCTCGGCGACGTTCTGGCCGCGGTTGACGCCTGACAGGATGAGCGTGGGCGGCCTGTCCTTCAGGATCTCACGCAGGCCCATGATGACGCAATCGGTCGGCGTGCCCTTGACGGCGAAATGACGAGGCGAGATCTCGCGCAGCCTTAGGGGATCGTTGAGCGACAGCGAATGGGCGACGCCGGACTGGTCGCTTTCCGGTGCCACGACGTAGACGTCGTCCGACAGGGCTTCGGCGATCCGTTCGAGAACCGCGAGGCCCGGCGCGTGGATGCCGTCGTCGTTGGTGATGAGGATGCGCATGTGCTCGCCGGCCCTCTCCATCATGGGCTTGCGGCCTCGATGCGGTCGAGGCCGGCCATATAGGGCCGCAGCACCTCGGGCACGGCGATCGATCCGTCCTGCTTTTGATAGTTCTCCATCACGGCGACAAGTGCACGACCGACCGCAACACCCGACCCGTTGAGCGTGTGGACGAAACGGGGCGATTTGCCGCCTTCGGGGCGATATCGCGCCTCCATGCGGCGGGCCTGGAACTCCCCGCAGACCGAACAGGAGGAGATTTCGCGGAAGGTGCCCTGCCCCGGCAGCCAGACCTCGATGTCGTAGGTCTTGCGCGACGCGAAGCCCATGTCGCCGGTGCAGAGCAGCATGACCCGGTAGTGCAGCCCGAGCCGCTTGAGCACCTCCTCGGCCGCCCCTGTCATCCGCTCGTGCTCGTCGAGCGCTGTCTCGGGCGTCGTGATCGAGACGAGCTCGACCTTGTCGAACTGGTGCTGGCGGATCATGCCGCGCGTGTCGCGTCCCGCAGCGCCCGCCTCGGCCCGGAAGCTCGGGGTCAGCGCGGTGAAACGCAGCGGCAAGCTCTTCTCGTCGATGATACGCTCGCGCGCGAGGTTCGTCAGCGGCACTTCGGCGGTCGGGATCAGCCAATAGTCGTCGTCGACCCGGAACATGTCCTCGCGCGACTTCGGCAATTGCCCGGTCCCATAGACGGCCTTGTCGCGGACCAGCAGGGGCGGTTGAATTTCCCGATAACCATGATGATCGACATGCAGGTCGAGCATGAACTGCCCGAGTGCCCGATGGAGCCGCGCCAGGGGGCCGCGCAGCACGACGAAGCGGGCGCCCGACATCCTGGCGGCCGCCTCGAAATCCATCAGGCCCAGATCCTCGCCGAGAACGAAATGCTCGCGCGGCGCGAACCCGTCCGGAAAGGCCGGTCGCTGCCCCGAGCGGCGGACCTCGACGTTGGCGTGCTCGTCGGCGCCGACTGGCACATCGTCGAGCGGCAGGTTGGGGATCCCGGCGAGGGCTGCATCGAGGGCAGCACTGGCGTCGCGCTCGTCGGCTTCGAGCGTGCCCACATCGGCCTTGAGCGCGGCCACCTCGGCCTTCAGCCGCTCCGCAGTCTCGCCGTCCTTGCGCGCAAGCGCCTGGCCGATCTCCCTGGCGGCGGCATTGCGCCGGGCCTGGAGCGCCTCCAGCCTAGCGATGGCGGCGCGACGGCGATCGTCGAGCCCGATCAGGTCGGCGCTCGCCGGCGGCAGGCCGCGCCCGGCACGCCCCTCGTCGAAGGCCGCGGCATTGTCCCTGATCCACTTGATGTCGAACATGAGGCTTCCGGCACGCCCTCGAGATCACGAAGACGGTTCAGGTCGAGGAGCCGGAGGCTGCCTCCTTGCGGGCGCGCGCCTTCTCGATCCGCGACACGGCGATGATGGCGCCTTCGTAGAGAACCAGCATAGGCAAGGCAAGGCTGCACATGGAGATGACGTCAGGTGGCGTGAGGATCGCGGCCGCGATCACCACGACGACGATGGCATAGCGGCGCTTCGAGCGCAGGAAAGCCGAATCGATGATGCCGGCCTGGCCGAGCAGCGCCAGAATCACCGGCAGCTGGAACGCCACCCCGAAGGCAAAGATGAGCGTCATGATCAACGAGAGATATTCGCTCACCTTCGGCAGCAGCTCGATCGTCGGCTCGCCCGGCACGTTGACCTGCTGCATCGACGTCGAGAACCTGATCAGCAGCGGCATCACGACGAAATAGACGAGCAGCCCGCCGAGCACGAAGAAGATCGGCGTGGCGATCAGATAGGGCAGGAAGGCCTGCTTCTCGTTGCGATAGAGCCCCGGTGCGACGAACATGTAGAGTTGCGCGGCGATCACCGGAAAGGCGATGAGGCCGGCACCGAACATCGACAGTTTGAGGTTGGTATAGAACTGCTCGAGGAAATGGGTGGCGATCAGCGTCGCCTTTTCGGCACCCACGACGCGCACGTAGGGCTCGACCAGCACGTTGTAGATGTGGTGCGAGAAATAGAAACAGACCAGGAACGCGACCAGGAACGCGATGATCGATTTGATCAGCCGGGCCCGCAGTTCGATGAGATGGTCGAGCAGCGGTGCCTTGGACGCCTCGATGTCGTCGACGTGCTGGTTCATGACTCGGGCGTTTCACGTCGCGCGGGAAGGATGTTTCGCGAGCGAGGAGGGAAGGCGGCGCGGTCGCGCGGTCCATCGAGGCGGGGCGAGCCGCGACGGCGGCTCACGACGATCTTGCGACGCGGTTTACCTTCTTCGCCCGCGTCTTGAGCCGTCGGCGCGACCGGACCCAGGCCGGGGGATTCGGCGGCAACTGGAAGCGGGACAGCGGGCGCGATTCCGGCCCCCGCAACCGCAGGCGGTTCACCCGCGTCCGCGATCGAGCCGCCTGCGGAGGCGTGCGGCACCGGAGACGGCGCCTCCAGCGTCTCTGCCGCCGTCATGACCGGTTCGGTCCCGGTCCCGTTCACGGCGCTCAGCAATTCGTGCTTGACGTCCCGGGCCGGGTCGAAGTCGATATCGAGCCGCGCGGTGTCCTTGAGCTTGGCCACCTCGGTGCGCAGATCCTGCAGATCCGCCTCCTTGATGGCCTCCATGAACTGGCCTTGAAACTCGCCGGCCATCCGGCGGACGCGCCCCATCATCTGCCCGACCTGCCGCAGGACGCGCGGCAAATCCTTCGGGCCGATCACGACGAGCGCGACCACGCCGATGATGAGAAGCTTGCCGGCATCGAAATCTAACATAAGGATCGGCGTGTCGCGATGAGCGCAGAAGATCGCGGCGCACCCAACGGCCCACCGCCTGCGAGGTCAGGGTATCGGCGGGACGCTTGCTCCGCCCGCCGCGACGATCAGCCGACGCGCCGCGTCTCGTTGGCGCTGTCGACCGGCGCACCGGTCCGATGGTCGATGGTGCGGAGCGGATCGCTGACCGGGGGGACCGGCGTCGAGGCCACAGGCTTCGCCTCCTCGTCCTCCGACATACCTTTCTTGAACGATTTGATGCCCTTGGCAAAATCGCCCATCAGATCGGACACCTTGCCTTTGCCACCGAAGAGCAGCAACAGGACGGCACCGACGATGATCCAGTGCCAGATGCTCATTCCACCCATCGTTACGCTCCATGTCGATCAGGCAGACTGGCTGGCCCGCGCTGGTATTGCACGGAAACCTATGCGCGGCGACGGATAAAAACAAGAACGTCCGCGCAGGATGGGCCGGATGCGCAGACGGTGACGGAGCCTTTCCGTCGACGGGCGTCAGAGGCGGTACTTGATCTGGTCGGTCCAGAACCGCTCGAGGCGCAGCAGCGCCTGGTTGAGCCGACCGAATTCCTCGCCCGAAATGCCGCCGATCTGCTCGACTGTGAGCACGTGCTTCTCATAGAGCCCGAAGACGATCGCGTGGACCTCCTGGCCCTTGTCGGTCAGGCTGATGCGGACGGACCGGCGGTCGATGCGGGAGCGGGCGTGATGCAGGTAGCCCATCTCGACGAGCTTCTTGACGTTGTAGGAGACGTTCGAGCCGAGATAGTAGCCGCGGGTGCGCAACTCGCCGGCGGTCAGCTCCTTGTCTCCGATATTGTAGAGAAGCAGCGCCTGGACGGCATTGACGTCGCTGCGCCCGCGGCGGTCGAATTCATCCTTGATGACGTCGAGCAGCCGCCTGTGCAGACGCTCGACCATCGTCAGGGCCTCGAGATAGGCCGGACGCACCTCGCTCAGGCGCTCGCCTCGTTCCCGCAGCGCCCCCGTCTTGGTTACCGTATTCATCTGACGCCTCGTCTGTTCAGCGGCGGCTTCATGGTGTCCGCCGATCTCATGTCATGCAAGATAAGGCTCACCGATGAAGACGAGTTTAAGCGAAAGCCTGAACAGGATGTTTATACATCGACGCAAATCGTGCGTGATCTCAAATCTGTGGATGATCTTGGGGCAGGTGATGCTTAAGCGTTGATTTAAATGTATTGATATTAACACTACACCGACGAATGCTGGCGCGAGGAACGGCAGGCGTCACCGCTGCAACAGGCGCTCCTGGGCACTGGCGGCCTGCCAGGTCAGGACCAGGTAGAGCACGATGAGAGCCAGGTCGGCGAGGCCGATCATCACCGGATGATCGAAGAAGCCCGGCATGGTGAGGATGACGAAAAGCTGCGCGCCGGCGGTGACGAGCCAGATCACGCCGCCCCAGGGCGTCGCCAGCCAGAGCCCGACCGCGGCGATCGGATTGATCACCGCGAAGAAAACCACGGCGACGATCGCGGACACCGACAGGGCCGCGAGGCCGCTGCGTCCGCCGACATCCGTGGCGACGACGAGGCTCCATTGCATGAGGCCCTCGACCAGCCACAGGGCGGCGATGAGACGCATGAAGATCACCAGCAGCAGACCCGACCTGTCCGTATCCTGGCCGCTCGGGGATTTGCTGAGCGTGATGGCGGCGATCGGTGCCGTGCTGACGACGCGCCGCTTCGCCGAAGATCTCTGCATGAAGGACGTATCCGCAGGGGGTCTCGTTGCGATGGGGCGGTATGGCGCGAAGCTGCCCGGCATTCAAGACGCGATTGGCGACAGACGAGATCGGCGGGCGACGCCGCGCTCGGCGGGCCATGCGTCTTGGAATGCTTCCAGCCTCGAAGCGATCATGCTAAATCGCGTCGAGGAGACGCCGACATGACCGAACCGCGCCGGGGCTCGACCGAAGAGGTCGGCGCCGCCCTCGAACCCGAGCCGTCCTGGGCGAGCCTCGGCCTGATCCATCGGCCGCGCCGCAACCGCAAGACCGACTGGGCCCGGCGCCTCGTGCGCGAACATGTGGTCACGGTCGACGACCTCATCTGGCCGATCTTCCTCGTCGAGGGGCACGATCGCACCGAGGCGGTGAAGGCGATGCCGGGGGTCGATCGGATGTCGGTCGACGTCGCCGTCAAGGCGGCCGCCCGGGCCGCCGCGCTCGGCATCCCGGTCATCGCCCTGTTCCCTTACACCGAGCCGGAATTGCGCGACGCGCGCGGCTCGGAGGCGCTGCGCGACAACAACCTCGTCTGCCGCGCCTGCCGGAGCATCAAGGCCGAGGTACCGGAGATCGGCCTGCTCACCGACGTGGCGCTCGATCCCTATACGAGCCACGGCCACGACGGTCTTCTGCATGGTCACCGGATCCTCAACGACGCCAGCGTCGAGGTTCTCGTCGCCCAGGCGCTCAACCAGGCTCGCGCCGGGGCAGACATCATCGCCCCGTCCGACATGATGGACGGGCGCGTCGGCGCCATCCGTCAGGCCCTCGACCGGGAACGGTTCGAGGACGTGCAGATCATGAGCTACGCGGCCAAATATGCCTCGGCCTTCTACGGTCCCTTCCGCGACGCGATCGGCACCAAGGCGACCCTCGTCGGCGACAAGCAGACCTACCAGATGGACCCCGGCAACGGCGCCGAAGCGCTGCGCGAGGTCGCGCTCGACCTCGACGAGGGCGCCGACATGATCATGGTCAAGCCCGGCCTGCCCTATCTCGACGTCCTGCATCGCATCAAGACGAGGTTCGCCGTGCCGACCTTCGCCTATCAGGTGTCGGGCGAATATTCGATGATCATGGCCAGCGCCGAGCGCGGTTGGATCGACGGCGACAAGGCCATGATGGAAAGCCTCGTCGCCTTCAAACGGGCCGGTGCCGACGGCATCCTGACCTATTTCGCGCCCCGCGTCGCGCAGCGGCTCAGCCAGGCGTGACACCGGACGCCGGCGTCCGCTGATGGGCGTGCCGACGCGCTTCGCGCTCGTCGCTGTCGGATCGGCCATGCTGCTGCTCGCCGGGTGCAGCGCCAACATCGACCTGCGCCGCGCCAGGATCTGCCGGCTGGCGGCGGTGGCGCTCGCCGACCCTGTCGCGATCTTTGTGACGCGCCAGGCCCCACTCCCGCCAGACGACGGGAACCGGTCGGGCATCCGCGTCGAGCTCGCCCGCGCCGCGCCGCCGGCGCCACGCTGGGTCGAATGCCGCTTCGCGTCGATCGACGCCGATACGGGTCCCGACCTCGTGCGGGTCGACACGGACCATGGGCGCCTGCCGGACGCCAATCTCTATGTCCTGAAGCGGTTCTGGATCGAATCGCCCGACAGCGCGCGGGCGGATCCCATGCTTGGCGAGGACACGCGGCGCCTTCCCGCCATCCCCCTGGGTCTCGCCTATGCGGCGCAACAGATCCTCGCCTCCATACCCAATGCCGCCATCTATGCGCTGCTGGCGGCGGCCTATTCGCTGATCTACGGGCTCTCCGGCCGCATCAACCTCGCCTTCGGCGAGATCGCCGCGGTCGGCGGTTTCGCGGCCATGATCGGCGTCGCCGCCGTCGCGGGCGGCGCGCCGGCCGTCCTGCTGCTCAGCGGCATCGGCCTGGCGCTCTGGGCCTCGGCGATGCACGGCGCCGTGATCGAGCGCCTGGTCGTCTGGCCGCTGCGCCGCTCGACCGGCCAGCAGGGACTGGTGGCGACGATCGGGGTGGCGCTGTTCCTGCAGGAATACATGCGGCTCGCGGGCGGTAGCCAGCCGAGGTGGATCGGCGAGATCCTGGAGACCCCGGTCGGCCTGCTGCATGCGCCGGACTTCGTCGTCACCGTCACGCCGATCGCCCTGATCCTCGGAACGGTCGCGATCGTCGCGGCGCTCGGCGTCCTGGCCTTGCTGCGCTTCAGCGGGTTCGGAAGGGCCTGGCGGGCGACGGCCGACGACCCGTTGGCCGCGGCGCTGTTCGGCGTCGATCCGCGCCGTCTCTCCGCATCGACCTTCGCGCTCGCCTGCGGCCTCGCGGGGTTGGCAGGCGCCACAGTGACGGTCTTCTACGGCTCGATCAGTTTCACCTACACGACGACGCTGGGCCTCAAGGCGCTGATCGCGGCGATCGTGGGGGGGATCGGCTCGGTCTCTGGCGCCTTCCTCGGCGGTCTCTCCATCGCCATGGTCGAGGCCGGCTGGTCGGCCTATTTCCCCATCGAATATCGCGACCTCGTGGTCGACGGGCTCATGGTCGTGGTCCTGGTGTTCCGGCCCGGCGGCTTCTTCGGATATCGGGACCTGCTGCCGCGACGGGTGTGAGACGATCGGCGATCTTGCGGCCGAGCCACGCTCGCCCCAGATCAGGCACGGACGAGCCCATGACGACTGGCGCCGGTCCGACCTTTGGCTTGGAGACATGCCGTGACTTTCACGAACCTTGCCGCATCGGCTCGAGCTTACGGGCGCGCCGGCCTGCCGGCGGGAGTGCTCGACGGCGTCAGGAGGCGGCGGATCGTCGCCGTCATGCTCGATCTCGTGGTGGTCTCGACCCTGTCGTTCGGATTGTGGATGATGCTGCTTGTCGTGACCTTCGGCCTGTCCCTCCTCATCCTGCCGCCCCTGTTCCCCTTCGTGGCCTTCTTCTACAATGGCCTCAGCGTGTCCGGCCGACGCATGGCGACGCCCGGCATGCGGATGACGGACCTCCAGATGCGCATGGACGCGACGGGTGCCCGCGTGCCGTTCATCAATGCGGCGGTGCATGCGGTGCTGTTCTACGTGAGCTGGATGCTGCCGCCGATCTTCCTGGTCTCGCTGGTCACCGAAGACAAACGATGTTTGCACGATATCTTTGCGGGCGTGATCTTTGCACGTAGACTCTGAGCCCAGCGGATCTCGCGCCGACGGGCGATGGGCCAACGCGTGACGAGCCGGCGGGAGGAGCAGCCATGAGAGGTCGGGATTGACACGCGAGCCTCGGGACGCGCCGCAATTCTACCTCACGGCGCCCTCGCTCTGTCCCTATCTGCCGAGTCGACTGGAACGCAAGGTGTTCACCCACCTGATCGGACGGCGGGCGACGGCGATCAACGATGCCCTGACCCAGTCGGGGTTCCGCCGCTCGCAGACCATCGCCTATCGGCCGGCCTGCGAGATGTGCCGGGCCTGCGTGTCGGTCAGGGTCTGCGTCGACGGGTTCGCGCCGAGCCGCAGCTTCCGCCGCGTCATCAGGCGCAACGAGGACCTCGTCGGCTGCGCCATCGATCCGAAACCCTCTGCCGAGCAATATTCGATGTTCCGCGCCTACCTGGCGGCGCGGCACGGCGAAGGCGGCATGGCGGACATGAGCATCCTCGACTTCGCCATGATGGTCGAGGATTCGCACGTCGAGACGCGGCTCGTCGAATACCGTCGGCACGGCCCCGACACGGCCATCACCAAGCGCGGACAGGGTCCGCTCGTCGCCATGTGTCTGACCGATGTCCTGGCCGACGGCCTCTCGATGGTTTATTCCTTCTACGATCCCGACGTCGGCGACCGATCGCTCGGCACGTTCATGATCCTCGACCACATCGCGCGGGCGCGAGCCCTAGGGCTGCCCCACGTCTATCTCGGCTACTGGGTCGAGGGCTCGCGCAAGATGGCCTACAAGGCCCGCTTCACGCCGCAGCAGCGGCTCGGGCTGAACGGCTGGGAATTGTTCGAGTAGGGATTGCGGGAGAAGAGCCCGTCCCGAGCATGCCGGTTGCCGGCGATCGTCAGGCCGTCTTGACGGGAAGGACGACCTCGCCCGTCTCGATCAGCGATTTGAGGTTCGAGAGGATGCGCGGCCAACCCCCGGACACCGCCTCGATGAACTTCGCGCCCTCGCGCTCCATCGAATGGGTCACGGTGAGCTTGGTGACGTCATCGACGGGTTCGATCTCGAACACGCATCGCGAATAGCCTTCGGCCGCGAGCTCCGGCTTCCACTCGTTGCGCCATGTGAGTACGAGCCGCTTCGGCCGATCCGCTTCCACGACCTCGCCGGTGTCGGCGACACGGCCGTCGGGAAAGAGCAGTCGCCAGGGCGAGCCGACCGTCCATTCGGCGTCCTGGTGCATGCCGAACCAGTATTTCCGCATGACGTCTGCGTCCGTCAGCGCCGCCCAGACTCTGTCGGGCGATGTGCGAATGAATGTGACATAGGCGAAGGTGCTGCCGGTCATAATCCTGTATCCTCCCGTTGAAAAGCTTTCGTCGGCCCGTTTCCCGACACCTGCTGCCGATCGGTCCCGAACGATGGCTCAGTCCTCAAGCTCGCGCTTCAGTGCGGAGAGTGCCGCGAGCCGTGGGCGCTCGAACTTGCCGATCCAGCGCTCCGCGATCTCGTTGATCGGGACCGGGTTGATGAAATGCAGCTTCTCCCGGCCCTGGCGTTTCCACGACACGAGGTTCGCTTGCTCCAGGATCGCGAGATGTTTCGCGACGGCCTGGCGCGTCATCTCGAGACCCTTGCACAAATCGCCGAGGGTCTGTCCGTTGCGGCCATGCAGGCGGTCCAGCAGTCGCCGTCGGCTCGGATCCGCCAAAGCCCGAAACACGGCGTCGTTTTCCATGCCCTAATATGGAACCATTTGGTTACCTGTCAAGCCCAGAATCACCGTCGGGCAGGGAAATCGGGTGAAGCGCCTTCTCCGATGCGTTGCGGCGCCTCGAGGCGCAAAATCGTCATCGCGAGCGAGGCGTGGCGGGAGGCGATCCAGACCGGCCCATGGAGCATGGATTGCTTCCCAATCGCTTCGCCCGCGGTCGCAATGACG
This sequence comes from Lichenihabitans sp., assembly GCA_965277635.1. Lineage (GTDB taxonomy): Bacteria > Pseudomonadota > Alphaproteobacteria > Rhizobiales > Beijerinckiaceae > Lichenihabitans. The sequence goes on along the minus strand of CBDIDE010000002.1, from coordinate 4,427,915 downwards.
ACGGCTGGGTATCGGCCCGCTTTTCCTGGCGCGAGAGCGCCGCTATCGCGGAAAGCGATTGTCCTTCGGAAAGCCCTTGGGCGGCAGGTGGCCGCGGTCGGCCCGTTTGCCGACCCAGCTCACGAGGTCCTTTTCGACGACGTGGCGCTCCCGGCCGCCCGCATCGTGCCAGCGCAGACCCTCCGCGAGAACGATGACGCGGGCATCGGCGAGGCCGCGAGGCGCGCGCTGCAGGATCACGCCCTTGCCCTTGGCCATCTCCGGCAGCTGGGCGATGGGGAAGACGAGCAGGTGCCGGTCGTTGCTCATGACGGCGACGTGATCGCCCTCGGCGCGCACCATCAGCATGGCCTTGGCGGGCGGCGTCGGGCCGATCAGCGCCTTGCCTTTGCGGGTACCGACCACGAGCTCCTTCATTGGCGCGAGAAAACCGCGGCCGTCCGTCGAGACGACGAGGACGCGCCCGCCCTCCTCATAGGGCAGGACGGTAACCACGTCCTCGCCCTCCCCGAGCTCGGCCATCAGACGCAGGGGCTCGCCGAAACCGCGCCCGCTCGGCAGCTTGTTGACGTCGAGCGTATAGACCCGGCCGTCGCTGGCCAGCACGACGATGCGGGCCGTGGTCTCGGTGAAGAAGGCGACCCTGAGCCGATCCTCGGTCTTGAAGGTCAAGGCGCCGGTGTCCGCGAGATGACCCTTCACGGCGCGGATCCAGCCCTTTTCGGAGACCACGATCGTCACCGGCTCGCGCTCGATCATCGCCTGGGCGGAGACGGCCGCATCGATATTCGGCACGGTCTCGAAGCTCGTCCGCCGCTTGCCGAGCGGCGTCGCCGGCCCGTATTTCTTGCGGATGTCGCGGATCTGCGCCGCGACGGAGCGCCACTGCGCCGGCTCGCTGTCGAGCAGCGCCAGCAGTCCCGTACGTTCCTTGATCAGTGCGTCGTTCTCCTTGTTGAGCTGCATCTCCTCGAGGCGCCGCAGGCTGCGCAGGCGCGTGTCGAGGATGTAGTCGGCCTGGAGGTCGCTGAGCTCGAAACGGGCCTTGAGGGCGCGCTTCGGCTCCTCCGCCTCGCGGATGATACGGATCACCTCGTCGAGGTTGAGGAAGACGATCATCATCCCGGCCAGTACTTCGAGCCGGCGCTCGATGTCGGCCATGCGATGACGCGAGCGGCGCACCAGCACGACGCGTCGATGATCGACCCACTGCCGGAGCGCCTCGGCGAGGCTGACGACGCGCGGCACCACCCCGTCGACCAGCACGTTGAGGTTCAGCGGGATGCGGGATTCGAGCTCGGTCAGGCGGAACAGGTGCTCCATCATGACCTTGGGGTCGACGTTGCGCGACCGCGGCTCGATCACCACCCGCACGTCCTCGGCCGATTCGTCGCGCACGTCGGCGACGAGCGGACTCTTCTTCTCGGTGACGACCTCGGCGAGGCGCTCGATCAGCCGCGACTTCTGCACGCCGTAGGGGATCTCGGTCACCACCGCGACCCAGGTGCCGCGCCCGGTATCTTCCGTCGTCCAGCGGGCGCGCAGCCGAAAGCTGCCCCGCCCGGTGCGGTAGTTCTCGAGGATCGTCGCCGCATCGTCGACCACGATGCCGCCTGTCGGGAAATCCGGCCCTGCCACGAAGGCCACGAGGTCCGCGCTCGCTGCCTCCGGATGAGCAATGAGGTGGAGCGCCGCATCGCAGAGCTCGGCCGCGTTGTGCGGCGGGATCGAGGTCGCCATGCCGACCGCGATGCCCTGCGCACCGTTGGCGAGGAGATTCGGAAAGGCGGCCGGCAGGACCACCGGCTCCTGCTTCTCGCCGGAATAATTGTCGCGCAGGTCGACCGTGTCCTGCTCGATTCCCTCGAGCAGCAGCTTGGCGACCTCCGTCATGCGAGCTTCGGTATAGCGATAGGCGGCCGGCGGATCGCCGTCGATATTGCCGAAATTCCCTTGCCCGTCGACGAGAGGGTAGCGGGACGAGAAATCCTGCGCGAGCCGCACCAGGGCGTCGTAGATGGCCTGGTCGCCGTGCGGATGGAAATCGCCCATCACGTCGCCGACGATCTTGGCGCATTTGCGGAAGGCGGTCGCCGGATCGAGCCGCAAGACCTGCATGCCGTAGAGGATGCGGCGATGCACCGGCTTCAGCCCGTCGCGCGCGTCCGGCAGGGCGCGCCCCATGATGGTGGACAGCGCATAGGCGAGGTAGCGCTCCTCGAGCGCGTCACGCAGTTGGACGACGGTGGCTTCCGGCCCGCGAGGGGGCGGCACGGGGGCTTTGACCATGACAGGACTTTGGCGAGGCGCGGGGCTGCAGCATGCCCGGAACGATTGGGGACGGACCTCGGTTTGGCAGGAACCGAATGACGAAACAAGCGTTCAAGCTCGGACCTGACTGTTGCGGCGGCGCACTAGCGGCGTGCGGTGCCGAGGGCTAGTCCCTCGGCCGAGAGCCATCGATCGTCGGGCTGATTCGAGCGGTATCGTCTCGTCCGACGAAGAGGTTGAGGCTCCCATGGCAAACGTCAGGACAAGCGGGAGCGACATGTCCCGGACCGCAGTTCTCGGATTCTCATCCGGTATAGCGCTGATCATCGGCACACTGGTCGTCGTGGCCTCGGTCAGCCTGCCGCATCCGGCGGGAGCGGCGGTGGTGAATGGCGCGCTGGTCGATTGTCCGCTCGCCGAGGTCTCGCTCGACCAGGGCTATGGCTTGAGCCGCACGGCCCTGCGTCCGGTCTGCGCCTCGGGCGCTGCAACTCACGTGGCGAACAGCGCGGCCTCAAGCCGCGAATAACGCGGCCAAGTAGGCGCGGCGCGCATCGGGCAAAGCGAGGCCGCGGGGGGCGAACACGTTCCGCTTCAAAAAATGTTCTGTCAGCCGGAAGCCGGCCTGAAGATCCGGTTCGTCCAGGGCGGTAATCTCGCTTGCCGGAACCGTGAGGAAGGGCGGCAGGGCCAGGATCCGGTCGCGGTAGGGCTCGCCGGCGATTCGGCTGATAGCCCTGCCGGTTCGCGGCGACACATAAGCGAGATCGTCGCATCGGCCCGTCGCCGCGCAGCGGTCGAGATCGAGCCCGAAACCGAGATCGGCCAAGAGCCTCAGCTCGAATCTCACGATCATCGCCGGAAGGGTCTCCCGCTCGCCGAGCCGGTCGAGCAGAGCCGCGAGATCGTCGTGCAGCGCCGGATGGGGGTCGCGTTCCGGTAGCAGCCGAACGAGCACGCAGAGGTGGTTCAACGCATGCAGCGCCAGAGCGTCGTCGATGATACTGGCCGCGCGCAGGCGCAGCGCCTCGACGGTGTAATGGCCCATATGCTCGTCGAGCCGGGCACGCCAGTTCGCCGACACCGAATTGCCCGGTTGCAGGACCGGCCGCAGGCGCCGCGAGCGGCCCCCCAGCACCATGCCGAGATGGCGGCCTCGCTCGGGCGTGAGGAGCTCGACGATGACGCTCGTCTCGCCGTGCCGGCGAATGCCGATCACCACCCCTTCGTCGCGCCATTCCATGCCGCCGCTCGCGTCTCATACTAAGTGTTTAGTCCCGGCATTTGGTGGATTGGATCGAAGCTGAACCGTTGTGGCTCTGAAGTCCACCGTTTGCGGATGAACTCGTAGGGCGTGAGGCCTTTCAGCGTCTTCAGTCGCCGACCGAAATTGTAGGCTGAGACGAAGTCGTTGAGGTGCCGTTCGAGCTGCGCGTGGCTGTCGTAGTGGTAGCGCTTGACGGTCGCTTCCTTGATCGTGCGGTTCATCCGTTCGACCTGACCATTGGTCCATGGATGATTGATCTTGGTGAAGCGATGCTCGATGCCGTTCTCCCGGCAGCGCATCGCGAACATGTGGGTGATGTAGCGGGCTGTCGGACCGTTGGCGTAGCGCGGCGCGTATCGGAACTGGATGCCATTGTCGGTCAGGATCGTGTGGACCTTGTAGGGAACGGCTGCGATCAGGGCGACCAGGAAGGCCGAGGCCGTCACCCTATTGGCGCTTTCGACCAGTTGCACGAAGGCAAATTTGCTCGTCCGATCGATGGCGACGAAGAGGTAGAGCTTTCCCTCCGCGGTCTGAACCTCCGCTATGTCGAGATGGAAGAAGCCGATCGGATAGGACTTGAACCTCTTCTTCGGCTCCTTGTCGCCTTCGATCTCCGGTAGGCGGCTGATGCCGTGCCGTTGCAGGCAACGATGCAGCGACGAACGGGTCAGATGCGGGATCGTGGCCTGGAGCGCGTAGAGGCAGTCATCCAGCGCCAGCAGCGTATGCCGCCGGAAGGCGACGATCACCGCCTCGTCTTCGACGGACAGAACAGTCGACTTCGGCTCCCTCGGCCCGGTTGGCAGATCGGCAATCGAACCCCGCTTCTTCCACTTCGCGACCGTCTTCTGGTTGATCCCGTAGTGCTTCGCCAGAGCCCTCAGGCTCGCTTGACTATGTTGTATCGCTCGACGGATCGCCGCTGTCGTCGTGGCGCTCCCATGGAGAACCTGACCCATAGTGCCTCCTTCCATTCAATGGAAAAGATTGCACCATCAAAGCCCGGGACCAAACACTTAGAGCACGATCGGTTTAGGTCGAATCGCTTCGCGATCCTAAACCGATGAACGTGCTCGCTCTTCTAATCTGGAGCAGATCGGGAACAGCCGATCAGGCTCTAGGCTGCGCCGATCAGAACCTAAGCGTTTTGCCCAAAGCCGTCATTGCGAGCGAAACCAAGTTTACGCTGGCCGCGTAAACTTGCCAGCGAAGCGATCCAGGGCCTATGTGTCTGGGTTGCTTCGTCGCGATGTGGCCCGAGAGCCTGTGTCGACCGTTCGGCATCAGGCTTTCGGAAAATCGAGACCCATCTCGCGATAGCGCTCGGGATCGTCGAGCCAGTTCTCGCGCACCTTGACGTGCAGGAAAAGGTGGACCGGCACCTCGGCCGCCTCGGCAATGTCCTTGCGGGCCGCCTTGCCGATCGACTTGATGGTGCGTCCCTCCTCGCCGATCACGATCTTCTTGTGCCCGGGCCGGGTCACGAAGATCGTCTGCTCGATGCGGGCCGAGCCGTCGGGCAGGGTCTTCCAATCGTCCGTTTCGACGGTCGTCTGATAGGGTAGCTCCTCGTGCAGGCGCTCGAACATTTTCTCGCGCGTGATCTCCGCCGCGAAGGCGCGGAGCGGCGCGTCGGCGACCTGGTCCTCCGGGTAGAGCCAGGGGCCCGGCGGCATGGCGCGCCCCAGGGCGGCGCGCAGCTTCTCGAGGCCGTGCCCCTTGAGGGCCGAGACCATGAAGGTCTCCTCGAACCGCAGCCGCGCGTCGATGGCTGCCGCGAGACCCAACAGGGCCTCGATCTCGATCGTATCGATTTTGTTGAGGACCAGGAACCGCGCCTTTCCGAGCTCGCGCAGCCGATCGAGGATCGCCGCGGTCTCGGGGTCGAGCCCCTTGCGGGCATCGACGAGCAGCGCCACGACATCGGCGTCCCCTACCCCGCTCCAGGCAGCCGCCACCATCGCCCGGTCGAGCCGCCGCTTCGGCGTGAAAATGCCCGGCGTGTCGACGAAGACGATCTGCGACGCGCCCTCGATCGCGATGCCCCGCACCGGCACGCGCGTGGTCTGCACCTTGCGCGAGACGATCGACACCTTGGCGCCGACGAGCGCGTTGATCAGGGTCGACTTGCCGGCGTTGGGGACGCCGATCAGCGCCGCGAAGCCGCAGCGGGTCGGATTCTCCGGGGTCACGTGAGACGATCCGCCGACGCGGCTGGCGCGAGACCCGCAAAGCCCTCGCGGGCCATGAAGGCTTCGGCCGCGGCCTGCTCGGCCATGCGTTTCGAGCTGCCGCTGCCGCGCGCCGGCTCATGGCCCGCCACCGTGACGGCGATCACGAATTGCGGCGCATGAGCCGGCCCGCTACGCCCGACCTCATGATAGGCCGGCGGCGGCCGGCCGAGACCCTGCGCCCATTCCTGGAGAGCCGTCTTGGCGTCGCGCAAGTCCCGGCGCGGCGCCAGCATACGCTTGTGCCACGCCGCGGCGACGAGCGTCGAGGCCGCGTCGTAGCCTCCGTCCAGGAACACAGCGCCGACGAGGGCCTCGCAGACATCGGCCAGAATCGCCGGCCGCTGCCGGCCGCCGGCCTGAAGCTCCCCGGGTCCCAGGCGCACAAAGGTGCCGAGGTCCCAGTCGAGAGCCACCTCGGCGCAGCTCTCGGAGCGCACCAGTTCGGCCAGCCGCCGCGACAACTCGCCCTCCGTGGCCTGCGGAAACTCGGCATAGAGCATAGCCGAAACGACGAGGCCCAGTACCCGGTCGCCCAGGAATTCGAGCCGCTGATAGCTCGACAGACGCGCCGTCTCGCCGCCCGTCCCGCTCATATGGGTCAAAGCCTGGTGCAGCAGGGCGGGTGCCGTGAAGGCATAGCCGAGCCGCGCCTCCAGCCCAGCGGCATCGGCCGGCCCGGCGGCCTTCATCGCACCGGCTTGAAGATGCGATCCCAGCGGACGTCGGTCGGCCAGCGCCAGAATTCCCAGATAGGAGTGTCTTCCTTGACCGAGAAGAAGATGATTTCGGCACGACCGACGAAATTCTCGAACGGCACGTAGCCGACGCCGCCCTGTTCCGGCGGCACCCGGCTATCCGTCGAATTGTCGCGGTTGTCACCCATCATGAAGTAATCGCCCTGCGGCACCTCGAACACGCCGGTATTCGACAAAAGACCCTTGTCGCCGTCGCGCTGGATGATGAGGTGAGTCACGCCGCCGGGCAGCGTCTCCTTGAAGGTCGGGACCGGGACCTCATTGCCGAACTGGTCACGCGTCGTGATGCTCGCCACCTGCTCGCGCGGCACCTCTTGGCCGTTGATGTAGAGGCGCGCGTCGATGAGCTGGATCTTGTCGCCCGGCAGCCCGATCACCCGCTTGATGTAATCGGTGGAATTGTCGAGCGGCAGCTTGAACACCGCGACGTCGCCACGCTTGGGCGGCGTCCCGAGGATCCGTCCGGAAAACAGGTTGGGACTGAACGGCATCGAATATTTCGAATAGCCGTAGGAATATTTCGACACGAACAGATAGTCGCCGATCAGCAGGGTCGGGATGAGTGAGCCCGAGGGGATGTTGAAGGGCTGGAATAGGAAGGTCCGCACCACGAGGGCGATGAGCAGCGCCTGTATGACGACCTTGACGGTCTCACCGATCCCGGCTTCGCTCTTGGCACTCATGCTCTGCGTCATCCTCAAACTCTTGCGTTGGCCCGGCGCGTCGCGCGGGTCGACGGACTGCCCCAGGGCTGCCCTTGAGCTTCGACCGTGATGGTAGGTCCTTCGGCGGCCCGGCGCTCAAGGATCGAGCTTCGGGGGCAGGACAAGGCAGGCCGCATCGATATAGCGAGCGTTCTCCGGAACGCCAAGAGGATCGGCGCCCGGGCCTCAGCCCTCGTCGGCGATCGCGGCATCGAGCAGGCGCAACTCGGGGCGCCCCGCCCCGCCGCCCCACCGATTGAGCGTCAACGTTCCGGCGCAATGGACGAGGCGGCCCTGCACGGCAGCGAGTCCGTCGGCCAGCGGCGTGCGGGCCGCGCGAAACGCCATGGCTTTGAGACGCGCCCCGTCTCGCCCGGCGAGCGCCAGCCGGATGTGGTCCTCGCCGACCGGGCTCATCTCGACGATGCGGTGATGCGGCAGGGCGATCACCGGCTCCGGACTGCCGGCGCCGAAGGGACCCGCCCTCTCCAGCGCCTGCACGAGCTCGGGGCTGGCCGCGGTCGCCGTCAGCGTCGCGTCGACGAGCAGCGCCTCGCCGTCCCGCGCCATGGCAACATCAGCCTTGAGCATCTCTTCCGCGAAGCTTCGGAACGCCGCAAGGCGACCGACGTCGAGCGTGATCCCCGCCGCCATGGCATGGCCGCCGCCTTTCTGCAGCACACCGGCCTCGACCGCCATCCGCACCATCCGCCCGAGGTCGGCGCCCGCGACCGACCGGCCGGAGCCTGTGCCCACGCTGCCCTCGACGGCGATCGCGAACGCGGGACGACGAAAGCGCTCACGCAAGCGCGCCGCGACGAGACCCACGATTCCAGGATGCCAGCCCTGCCGGCCGACGACCAGAATCGCCCTGTCTGCCTCGCCCTCGAGCGCCAGCAGCGCCTCGGCTTCGGCCTCTTCGACCGCGCTCAGTTCGATGCTCCGGCGGTCGCGGTTGAGATGGTCGAGCTCGGCCGCGATGTCGCGCGCCTCGACCGGGTCGCGGCTCAGCAGCAGGCGGGCGCCGAGTCCGGCATCGCCGATCCGGCCGCCGGCATTGATCCGCGGCCCAACCAAATAGCCGAGGTGGAAGACCGTCGGGGGGCCGTCGGCACCCGCCACGTCGAAGAGCGCGGCGAGACCCGGACGCTCGCGCCGCCGCATCACGGCGAGACCCTTCGTCACGAAGGCGCGGTTGAGCCCCGTCAGCGGCACGACATCGGCCACGGTCCCGAGTGCCACGAGGTCGAGTCCGGCCAGCAGGTCCAGCTCTCCGGCTTCGCTCCAAAAGCCCGAACGCTTGAGCCGGCGGCTGAGCCCGACCAGCACCATGAAGACCACGCCGGCCGCCGAGAGCGCCCCGAGGCCGGACAGGTCGTCGGGGCGATTCGGATTGACGATGGCGAGCGCCGGCGGAAACGGAAGGGCGATGCCGTGATGGTCGACAATCAGCGCATCGAGGCCCAAGCGGTGCGCCTCGGTAAGCGCCGCATGCGATCCCGAGCCGCAATCGACCGTGACGAGCAGCGTCGCGCCCGAGCCAGCGATGGCCGTGACGGCTTCGAGGCTCGGGCCGTAGCCCTCGCGGAGCCGGTCGGGGATATGGATCAGGCAGTCGAGCCCGGCTGCGCGCAGATAGGACGTCATGAGCGCGGCCGAAGCCGCCCCGTCGACATCGTAATCGCCGAGCACCGCGACCCTCTCCCTGGTCCTGATCGCGGTCTCGAGGCGCGCCGTCGCGGCCGCCATGTCGGTCAGCGCGTCCGGATCCGGCATCAAGGCGCGCAGGGTCGGATCGAGATAGGCCTGTGCCGATCCGGCATCGACGCTCCGGCTCGCCAGCACGCGGGCGAGCAGATCCGGCAGGCCATGCGACTGGGCGATGGCTAGGGCACGGTTGAGGCCAGCCTGATCGAGGCGGGGTTGCCAGCACTGATCGGCCATCGATCGCCGGACACCGAGAAAGAAATCCTTCATCCGGAAAAGTCGTTCTGGTCCTGCATCTTGCTCAGCTTTTCTCATGCGCCAACGCAAGGCCGGCGGCAGCAGCGATCAGGCAGGTGCCGCTGATCCGTTCGCGCCATCGCGGCCGCACGAGCAGCGATCCCCGTGCCTGATGCGCCAGGAGAGCCCAGCCCGTGTCCAACGTCGCGGCTATGACCAGGAAGGTCGCCGACAGGAGAAGGAGCTGGCCGGTGACCGCGCCCGTCCGGTCGACGAACTGCGGCAGGAAGGCGCCATAAAACAGCAGCGTCTTCGGATTGGTGAGCGACACGGCAAAGCCGCGCCGAACCGCGCGGCCGAGATCCGGCGCGGCGGCGACGGCGTTCGGGCTTGCCGACGGCCTCAGCACGGCCCGCAGCCCGAGACCGAGGAGATAGACGACGCCCGCCCAGCGCAGCAGCGCGAAGAGATGCGCCGCCGACAGGATCGCGACCGAGAGGCCGAGGACGGTTGCCGTAAGCTGCACAACCATGGCGGCGCTGGTGCCGATGACGGTCGCCAGGCCCGCGGAGCGGCCATGCCTGATGCTGGTGCCGACGATCAGCGCCACATTGGGACCGGGCATCGCGATCAGCACTGCCGAAGCGGCCACGAAAGCAAGGTAGGATACGAGCGACATCATTGCGGCATTGTTCCCGAGATGATTCGCTGGTGGATGGCGACGCGACGCAGGCGCTGTCGTCTTCCATGCGAAACCCGGACAGTCTATGTTTACGATCTGTTCCCGTCGAGGCCTCTTTTGACCGACGGTCCAATCGATGCAGGCAAAGAATGGCGCAGGACAACGACCTCTTCAGTTTCGCCGCTGCAAGCCCGGAGCCGGCACCTGCCGAACCGGCGGCAGCCGCCGAGCCGGCGGCGGATCGCCGGCGCAGGCGTGCCACGCCGCCGCAGGACGGCACCCCCGACGAGAGTGGCTACACGGCGGCTTCGATCGAGGTACTGGAAGGTCTCGAGCCCGTCCGCCGCCGTCCGGGCATGTTCATCGGCGGCACGGACGAGGCGGGCCTCAACCACCTTTTCGCCGAGGTCATCGACAATGCCATGGACGAGGCGGTGGCCGGGCATGCCAGCTTCATCGACGTGGTTCTGGAGGAGAGCGGGTTCTGCAGCGTGACCGACAATGGCCGCGGCATGCCGATCGATCCGCATCCCAAGTTCAAGGACCGGTCGGCGCTCGAAGTCATCATGACGATGCTCCATGCCGGCGGAAAATTCGATTCGGGCGCCTACCAGACCTCCGGCGGCCTGCACGGCGTCGGCGTCTCGGTCGTCAATGCCCTCTCGGAGCGGGTCGAGGTCGAGGTTGCGCGTGGCCAGACGCTCTATCGGCAGAATTTTGCGCGCGGCCTGCCGCTGGGGCCGCTCGAGACGGTCGGCCGCGTCGCCAACCGCCGCGGCACCAAGGTGCGTTTCAAGCCGGATGCCGAGATCTTCGGCGAGGGCGCCAGGCTCGATCCCCATCGCCTGTTCAGGATGTCACGGTCGAAGGCCTATCTGTTCGGCGGCGTCGAGGTCAGGTGGCATTGCGCCCCGGGGCTCGCGGAGAGCGCCAGGGTCCCGGTCGAGGCGGTCTTCAAATTTCCCAACGGCCTCAAGGATCATCTCGCCGCCGAGACCGACGGGCGCGATTTCGTGACCGATGGGCCGTTCGTCGGACGGGTCACCAAGCCCGGCGGCCACGGTTCGGTCGAATGGGCCATCGCCTGGCTCGCCGACGAGGAAGGCTTCGTTCATTCCTATTGCAACACCATTCCGACGCCGCTCGGTGGCACGCATGAGACGGGACTGCGGTCCGCTCTGCTGCGGGGCCTGAAGGACCATGCCGAACGCATCGGGCAGAGCCGGCGGGCGGCGACCGTCACGGCGGACGACGTGATGCTCAATTGTGCGGCGCTGCTCTCCATCTTCATTCGGGAGCCCGAGTTTCAAGGCCAGAACAAGGGGCGGCTGCAGACCGGCGAGGCGTCCCGCATCGTCGACGCGGCGCTGCGCGACGCTTTCGACCACTGGCTTGCGGGGGCGCCCTCGCAGGCCGCGAAGCTTCTCGATTCGGCCGTCGAGCGGGCCGAGGAGCGAGCGCGCCGCAGGGCCGAGAAGGATGTCGCCCGCAAGTCGGCGACGCGCAAGCTGCGGCTGCCCGGCAAGCTCGCTGATTGCTCGAACTCGGCCGCGCAGGGGTCCGAGCTCTTCATCGTCGAGGGCGATTCGGCCGGCGGCTCGGCCAAACAGGCGCGCGACCGGGCGAGCCAGGCCGTGCTTCCCCTGCGCGGCAAGATCCTCAACGTGGCGAATGCCACGCGGGACAAGCTCGCCGGCAACCAGCAGCTCGCCGATCTCGCCCTGGCGCTCGGATGCGGCACTGGCCTGCACTATCGCGACGAGGACCTGCGCTACGACAAGATCATCATCATGACCGACGCGGATGTCGACGGCGCCCATATCGCCTCGCTGCTCATCACCTTCTTCTACCGTCAGATGCCGAAGCTGATCGAGGGCCGGCACCTGTTCATCGCCGTGCCGCCGCTCTATCGGCTGACGCAGGCGACGAAATCCGTCTATGCGCGCGACGACGCCCATAAGGATCAGCTGCTGCGCACCGCCCTCACCGGGCGCGGCAAGGTCGAGATCAGCCGGTTCAAGGGCCTCGGCGAGATGCCGATGCGCGATCTCAAGGACACCACCATGGATCCGGGCAAACGCTCGCTGCTCAGGGTCGTGGTCCTGGAGGAGGACCGCGACGAGACGGCGAGCATCGTCGAACGGCTGATGGGCAACAGGCCGGAAGCGCGCTTCGCCTTCATCCAGGACCGCGCCAGGGAGGCGGTCGACCTCGTCGACGTGTGATGCGTTAAGCATCCGTCAACCTTAATGCGGGATCCTGCGGCTCCGATGCTCAATGCGCAGCCGAGCGGGTTCCGATGCAGCCTTTCTTCGCCCGTGACCGGCGCGGTTCCGCGACCAAGTGGTTCGCCTATGCGGCCGCCGCCATCGTGGTCACGGCCGCGGTCGGCGCACACGGCCTCGCCTGGATTGCCCAATCCGGTCGCGTGCCGACCATCGCCTTCCTGCCCCTGAACCAGCGCACCCTTCAGGCGCAGGCGGGAAGCGCCGTCGACATGGACGCGACGGGCGCCATCCGAACGCCGACGCGTCAGCCCTGATCCGGCCGACGCGGCCACCTCGGCCGGCCTAAAAGGAGGGTGGAAAAGCGGGCGCGCCCGATGGTCCAGCTCCGTTTAGTCAAGCGGGTTCACAAAAGTCGCAGTCTGGTGTAAGGCTCCGCATAATTGCGGACCCTGTGCAGGCCGGGTCGCACCAACGTCATGCCTTTCCGTCACTGTGCAACGGTCGCCGCCCGCGGCGCCCGTGTCGACGCATGAATTCATCGAGCCCCATGAACCTCCGCAACATCGCCATCATTGCCCACGTCGACCATGGCAAGACGACACTCGTCGACAAGCTCCTCCAGCAGTCCGGCGCCTTCCGCGAGAACCAGCGGGTGGCCGAGCGGGTGATGGATTCGAACGATCTCGAAAAGGAACGGGGCATCACCATCCTGGCGAAGGCCACGTCGGTGCTTTGGCATGAGAACCGCATCAACATCGTCGATACGCCGGGCCATGCCGATTTCGGCGGCGAGGTCGAGCGCATCCTGTCCATGGTGGACGGGGTGATCGTGCTGGTCGATGCCGCCGAAGGCCCCATGCCGCAGACCAAGTTCGTGGTCGGCAAGGCGCTGAAGCTCGGCCTGCGCCCGATCGTAGCGATCAACAAGGTCGATCGTCCGGATGCGCGTATCCAGGAGGTCGTCAACGATGTGTTCGACCTCTTCGCCGCGCTCGATGCCACCGACGAGCAGCTCGATTTCCCGATCCTCTATGGCTCCGGCAAGCAGGGCTGGATGGCCAAGTCGCCCGACGCCGCGCATGAGGGCATGACGCCGCTGTTCGAGCTCGTGTTGAAGCACGTGCCGCCACCTGCTGTCGATGAGGGACCGTTCCGCATGCTCGGCACCCTGCTCGAAGCCAATCCCTATCTGGGCCGGCTGATCACCGGCCGGGTGCAGTCCGGCACCGTTCGGCCGAACCAGACCGTCAAGGTGTTGGATGCCGCGAACAACGTCGTCGAGAGCGGCCGCGTATCGAAGATCCTGGCCTTCCGCGGCATCGAGCGCACGCCCATCGACATCGCCGAGGCGGGCGATATCGTCGCCATCGCGGGTCTGTCGAAGTTCAACGTCGCCGACACGCTCGCCGCACCCGAAGTCACCGAAGCCTTGCATGCGCAGCCCATCGACCCGCCGACCCTGTCGATGACGTTCCTCGTCAACGACAGCCCGCTCGCCGGCACCGAGGGTGACAAGGTGACGAGCCGTGTCATCCGCGACCGGCTCTACAAGGAGGCGGAAGGCAATGTGGCGCTGCGGATCTCCGACTCGCCCTATACCGACAGCTACATCGTCGAGGGACGGGGCGAGCTGCAGCTCGCCATCCTGATCGAGACGATGCGCCGCGAGGGGTTCGAGATCGGCGTCTCGCGCCCCAAGGTCGTGTTCCGCACCGACGAGGCGACTGGCGAGCGGCTGGAGCCGATCGAGGAGGTCGTCATCGATGTCGACGAGGAACATTCGGGCGTCGTCGTCAAGAAGATGTCGGAGCGCAAGGCCGACATGCAGGAAATGCGGCCCTCCGGCGGCCACCGTCTGCGGCTGGTATTCCATGCGCCGACGCGCGGCCTGATCGGCTATCAGGGCGAGCTGATGACCGACACCAAGGGCACGGCCATCATGAACCGGCTGTTCCACGCCTATTCGCCCTGGAAGGGCGAGATCCCCGGCCGCCGCAACGGTGTGCTGCTGTCGACCGACGCAGGCGAGGCTGTGGCCTATGCCATGTGGAACCTCGAGGACCGCGGCCCGATGATGATCGACCCCGGCATCAAGGTCTATCAGGGCATGATCATCGGCGAGCATACGCGCGAGAACGACCTCGAGGTGAACGTGCTCAAGGGCAAGAAGCTCACCAACATCCGCGCCGCCGGCAAGGACGAGGCGGTGCGCCTGACCCCGCCGATCCGCATGACGCTCGAAAAGGCACTGGCCTATATCGAGGACGACGAGCTCGTCGAGGTGACGCCGAAGTCGATCCGCCTGCGCAAGACCAAGCTCGACCCCAACGACCGCAAGCGCGCCGAGCGGGCCAAGGACAACGCCGCCTGAGATGGTCTCCCGGCGATCGGTTCGGTTCTCGACCCCTCATCCGGCCCTTCTGGCGGCTTCGCCGCTTCGGGCCACCTTCTCCCGCAAGGGGAGAAGGGCGCCAATGCCGCAGGACGAAGCACTCCCTTCTCCCCTTGCGGGAGAAGGTGGCTTTCGCGGGACACGCGAAAGCCGGATGAGGGGTTCGGCTGCCGCTTAAACGGACGCATCAGCGCGATGGCCCATCGTCCCCATCCGGCGCGGGATCGGCACCGGCACGGCCCGCATCAGCGCCTGGGTGTAGGGGTTCGACGGGTCCTCGAAGACGGCGCGCCGCGGGCCGTGCTCGACGATCTCGCCGCCCCGCATCACCGCCACGTTGTGGCTCATCCGTTCGATCACCGCCATGTCGTGCGAGATGAAGAGATAGGCGATACCCATCTCCTCCTGCAGCTCGAGCATCAGGTCGAGCACGCGGCCGCGCACCGAGACGTCGAGCGCCGAGACGCTCTCGTCGGCCACGATGATGCTGGGCTCGAGGGCGAGCGCGCGGGCGATGCAGATGCGCTGGCGTTGGCCGCCTGAGAATTCGTGCGGGAAACGCGATGCGTGGTCGGGCGACAGATGCACCCGGCGGAGCAGTGCCGTCACCCGGTCGTGCCGCTCCGCGGTGCTGCCGATCCCATGGATGGCGAGCGGCTCGGCGATCGCTGCGCCGACCGACATGCGCGGGTCGAGCGAGGCGTAGGGATCCTGGAAGATCATCTGGGCCTTGCGGCGCACCGGCTTCATCGCCCGAGGCGAAAGGCCCGCGATGGCCGTGCCGTCGATCACCACATCGCCGGTGAAGGGGATCAGCCCCAGGACGGCCTTGCCGGTGGTGGATTTGCCCGAGCCGCTTTCGCCGACAAGCCCCAGCGTCCGCCCCGGTTCGAGGTCGAAACTCACGTGCTTGACGGCCGGCGCTGTGGGCGCCCCGCGTCCGAACCAGCCTGAGCCGCCGCCATAGACGACCTGGAGATCCTTCACGGACAGGGCCGGGCCGGGGCTCGCGACCAGGACGGGCTTGCTCGTGACACGCGGCGGGCCGTCGCTGCCCGAAAAGCTGCCGAGACGCGGCACGGCATCGAGCAACTGCGTCGTGTAATCATGTTGCGGGCGCTCGAAGATTTCGGTGACCGGCCCCTGCTCGACCAGCCGGCCGGCCTGAAGCAGCGCAACCCGATCGGCCATCTCCGCGACGACACCCATGTCGTGCGTGATCAGGATGATGGCGGTGCCGAACTCGGCCCGGAGCTCGCGCATCAGCGTCAGGATCTGCGCCTGGACGGTGACGTCGAGCGCCGTCGTGGGTTCGTCCGCGATCAACACCTTGGGGCGGCACGACAGCGCCATGGCGATCATGACGCGCTGGCGCATGCCGCCAGAGAGCTCATGCGGATATTGCCCCATCCGGCGCGCCGGCT
The DNA here is from genome assembly GCA_965277635.1 of Lichenihabitans sp. Lineage (GTDB taxonomy): Bacteria > Pseudomonadota > Alphaproteobacteria > Rhizobiales > Beijerinckiaceae > Lichenihabitans. Next base: position 4,412,011 of record CBDIDE010000002.1, on the reverse strand, counting down.
CAGTGATATGCACCGCGTCGAGCATGGCGCGCGCTCGTGCGGCGGCGCCCTGCCCGTCCGCGGCGCCATGCGTGCGGATCGCTTCCATGAGCTGTGTCCCGATCGTCATGACCGGGTTGAGCGACGTCATCGGCTCCTGGAAAATCATCGCCATGTCGCGGCCCCGCAGCGCCCGCATGGCGCGCTCGGGCAGGCCCGTGAGCTCACGGCCGCCGAGCCTGATCGATCCGCCCTTGAGCTTCAGCGAAAGCGACAGCAGCCGCATCACGGCGAGTGCGGTGAGCGACTTGCCGGACCCGGATTCGCCCGCGAGGCAGAGGGTTTCCCCCGGTAGAAGGGAAAAACTCACGTCGTCGACAACCGGGCGCAGGCCCTCCGGCGTGCGGGCATCGATCGAGAGATGCTCGACCGCGAGGATCGGCTCAGGAGGCTTCAGCGCCGTCACGAAAACACGATGCGGGGAAAGTAGAAGGACACGACCCAATTCGGCATGTCGACGATCTCGCTGATGCGAAGGTCGGCACAGACCGAGACCAGCATATAGGCATCGACCGGGTCGAGGCCGTGCTCGGCGGCGAGGAGGTCGACCATCCGCATCACGGCCTCGCGCGCCCCCGTCATGAGATCGGGGCCGACGCCGGTCGTCACCTCGTAGCCGGCACCGTCGAGGTGACGGGTCACCGGTCCGTCGGTGGAGAAGCGCGGGCTTTTCAGATTGGCGCCCTTCACCAGCTCCAAGGTCGCCTCGACATCCATCTGGCTTTCGATGGCTGTGCCGCAGACCTCCCCGTCGCCCTGCGCCGCATGGGTGTCGCCGATCGAGAAGAGCGCGCCCTCGACTTCGACCGGAAGGTAGAGCGTGGTGCCGGCCGCCAGGTCGCGGATGTCGAGATTGCCACCGACGCGGCGCGGCGGCACCACCGAATGGAGGCCCGGCTCGGCCGGCGCCACGCCGATCGTCCCGGCGAACGGCTTCAGCGGCACGCGGCATTTCGGACCGTAGAGGGCCGGCGCCATCGACGAGCGATCATAGGTCCACACATGCAGCGCCGGTTCCTGGAACTGGTCCGCCAGCAGCCCGAACCCCGGGATATTGGCGGTCCAGCCGATGCCGGACGGCACGAACTTTCGAAGCGTCACCTTGAGCGCATCGCCCGGCGCGGCGCCCTCGACATAGACCGGGCCGGTGACCGGATTGACCTTGCCGAAGTCGAGCGTCCGCACGCTCTCGACGGTCGAGTCCCGGCCAAGCTGGCCTCCCGACGAATCGAGGCATTCGAAATGGATCGTCTCGCCGGGCCTGGCGATCTGCGCCGGAGGGAAATCCCGGTTCCAGCCGAAGTGATGATTCTGACGGTGAATCGTGTAGTTGCAGGCGACGCACATGCGGTTCCTCATCGGTTCCGATCATCTGTCCGGGCTGCGATGCGCAAGCTAGCCGGCCCGCTCATCCCCGCGCAAGCGGGGATCCAGGCCTCCCTTCGCAGCCCCTATATGGGCCCTAAGCGCTGGATCCCCGCTTGCGCGGGGATGAGCGAGGGACCTCTCGAGCGACTACTTCTTCACGTAGATCGCCTCATAGTCGATCACGCGCGTGGGATCGATGTAGATCTGGTCGGCGCCGCCCATGCGCTTGGACTTGGCGACCACGCGGCGTTCGTTGAACACCGGCACCCAGGGCGCCTGCTGCGTCTGGATGTCGGTGAAGATCTGCGCCCAGACCTTGTAGCGTGCGTCCTTCTCGTCGGGCTTCGACATGGCGTCCGCCTTGGCTCCGCGGTCCTCGAAGGTCTTGTCGCAGAACCAAGACCAGTTCCAGCCGCCTGTCACAGCCCCGCCGCAGCCCAGGATCGGCCCATAGAAATCGGACGGATCGGGGAAGTCGGCGATCCACCCCATGCCGCCCGACCAGGTCAGCGACGACTGGTCCTTGTTACCCCCGGCGGCGATCACCTGCGGCTGCGCCATGGCCTTGATCTCGGCCTTGATGCCGATCGCCGCGAGGTCCTGCTGGATCGCCTGGGCGATGCGCGGATTGGGGTCTGTGTTCATGGCATAGAGGTCGGTCGAGACGCCGTCTTTCAGGCCGGCCTCGGCCATGAGCGCCTTGGCCTTGGCGACGTCATAGGGGTAGCCCTTGTAGGCCTTGTCGTAGCCCGGCATCAGTGGCGGCAGCACCTGATCGGCAGGCGTCGCGCGGCCGTTGATGATGCGCACGATGCGGTCCTTGTTGATCGCCATGTTGAGCGCCTGACGCACCCTGGCGTCGTCGAAGGGCTTCTTGGTCGTGTTGATGGTGATGTAGCTCGTCTCGAGCTGGTCGCGATCGACGATCATGCCGGCGGAGTCGGCCGAGCCCTTCATCTCGAGGTATTTGGCCGGCGGGATGCCGTCGCCGGCGATGTCGGTCTCGCCCTTCTGCAGGCGCAGGATGGCGACGAGCGGCTCCTGGCCGATCTCGACCGTATATTGATCGAGGTGGGGCCGCGGCCGGAAGTAGTCCGGGTTTCGGACGAAGACGAGGCGTTGTCCCGGCACCCATTCCTTCAGCATGAAGGCGCCCGAACCGACCGGTTTCTTGCCGAAGTCGGCGCCCTCGGCCTCGACCGCCTCCTTGGGCACGACGGAGGCGAAGTTGAGCGCCAGCACGTTGAGGAAGGTCGCGTCCGGCTGCGAGAGCGTGAACTTGACGGTCCCGTCGTCGATCGCTTCGATGCCGGAGATCGTCTGCGCGGAGCCGTCGGCCATCTTGGCGGACCCGGCGATCGAATGGAAGAAGCTGCCGCCGGGCCCCTGCGTTTTCGGGTTGACGGCGCGCTCAATCGAATACTTCACATCCGCCGCCACCACCTTGCGGCCATTGGTGAATTTGGCCTTGGGGTCGAGCTTGAACGTGTAGGTCAGGCCATCGGGCGAGATCGTGTAGCTCTGCGCCAGCGACGGTTCGAGCTGGGTCGTGCCCGGCTTGTAATCGACGAGCCGCGAGGTGATCGAGTTGATCATCGACCAGTTCTGCCAGTCGTAGCCGATGGCCGGATCGAGCGTCGCCATGTCGTCCTTGTAGGTGACGATGATCGAACCGCCCTGGTTGGGCGCGTCGTCGGCCAGCGCGGGCAGGCTCAGGAGCCCTGCGGATGCGACAGCGAGCAGCGCGGTGGTGGCCTTCAGCCAGGTCTTGGTCATGGCAAGCGGGTCCTTTCTGTGAGAATTCATCGACTTCGGATACGCGGATCGAGGGCGGGGGCCACGACATCGGCCAGAAGGTTGCCGAGCACGATGGCGAGCGAGGAGACCAGCGTGACGCCCATGATGATCGGCACATCGACCTCCTGGATCGCCTGCCAGGCGAGCTGGCCGATGCCGGGCCAGCCGTAGACGGCCTCGACGACGACGACCCCGCCCATGAACTGGCCGATGTCGATGCCGATCATGGCGACGATCGGCAGCAGGGCGTTGGGCAGGGCGTGGCGCAGGACGACGCGGGGGCGCGACAGGCCCTTGGCGCGTGCGGTGCGGACGTAGTCCTGGTTCAGCACGTCGATCATGGCCGAGCGCACCATGCGGGCGTACCAGCCGGCGCCGAGCAGGCCGAGCGTCAGGGCGGGCAGCACCACATGGGCCGGCGTGCCGTAGCCGCTCATCGGAAACCAGCCGAGCATGGCGGCGAAGACGTAGAGCAACAGCAATGCCACCACGAATTGCGGCGACGACACGCCGACGAAGGCGAACATCATCACGCCGCGATCGACGGCGCCGTTGCGCCTGACCGCGGCGAGGATGCCGAAGGTGAGGCCCAACGTGACCTCGACCAGGATGCCCATCACCATCAGGACGAGGGTCGCCGGGATGCGGGCCGCGATGAGCGTCGCGACGTCGCTGCGCTGGATGTAGGAGCGGCCGAGGTTGCCCTGCAGCAGGCCCGAGAGGTAGCGCCAGAACTGCAGCGGCAGCGGCAGGTCGAGGCCGAGCTGGTGATGGACGTTGGCGATCATCTGCGCGGTAGCGCTTCGCCCCGCGATCAGCGCCGCCGGATCGGCCGGCAAATAGTGCAGCAGCAGGAAGGTGACGAGCGCGACGCCGAGCAGGATCATGGCGGCCTGGATGAGGCGGCGTGCGAGGATGAACGCCATCAGCCGCGCCCCCGCTGCGTTGGATCGAGCAGGTCACGCAAGGCGTCGCCGACGAGGTTGAAGGAGAGCGCGGTGGCCAGAATGACGGCGCCGGGAATGAAGACGAGCCAGGGCGCCGCCTGGAAATAGCTCTGGCTCTCGAAGATGATGTTGCCCCACGACGGCTGGGGCGGCTGCACGCCGACGCCGAGGAAGCTCAGCGTCGCCTCGAGCAGCACGGTCGTGGCGATGCCGAGCGTGCCCCAGACGATGGCCGTCGGCACGAGGTGCGGTGCGATGTGCCGACCCAGGATGCGGGCATGGCCGGCCCCGAGCGCGCGCTCGGCCATGATGAAGTCGCGCTCGACAAGGCCGCGCGTCTCCGTATAGACGACCCGCGCCACCTGCACCCAGTTCACCAGCGCGATCACCATGGCGACGATCCACAGGCTCGGATGCAGCAAGGCCGCCAGCACGATGGCGAGCAGCAGCGCCGGAAAGGCCATCATCAGGTCGGTGAAGCGCATCAGCAGGTTGCCGACGACGCCGCCGAGATAGCCGGCCACGATCCCGACCGCCATGCCGATCGCCACCGCGGTGCCGTTGGCGACGAGGCCGATGATGAGCGAGGTGCGGGCGCCGAACAGGAGGCGCGACAGCAGATCGCGGCCGAGCGTATCCGTCCCGAGCCAGTATTTCGCGTCCGGCGGCAGCGGCGCGCCTTCGAGCGACAGGCCGTCGAAGGGCTGGTTGTCGGGCGAGTAAGGCGCGAGCCAGGGCGCGGCGACGGCTGCCACGACGACGAGCAGGATGACGGCGAGCGCGGCGAGCGTCGACGGCCGGCGGGCGATCTCGGCGAGGATCCGCTTCATCCGGCCTCCGATCGTGGACCGGTCAGGATGCGGGCGGCCATCTGTTCGAGCCCCAACCGCTGCCGCATCGCCTCGCGGCGCAGGTGCCGGTAGGCCTCGGCCTCGGTGCTGGAGCGGGCCGCCATGATCGTCTCGACCGCGCCGAGAACCAGCGGACGGAGACGGATGCGCTCTTCGAGATCCGCGATCCACTCCGCGGTACGTCGGCCTTCCTCGTGCCGCCGCACCGCCATGACCAACGCCGGATAGACGGCGGAGGGCGCCACGGGCTTGGCGATCAGCGCATCGGCGCCCTGGTCGAGCGCCCAAGCGATGCGCCCGGGGGCTTCCGAACCGAGCAGGGCGATCAGGGGAACCGGGTTCTGCCCGTCCGGCCAGGGAAGCAGCCCGCTCCATCCTGCATCCGCATCCACCAGGACGAGATCGGGGCGTTCGTCCAGGTCGATAGGCGCCCAGCGGAGCTCGGTGCGGAGGCCGAGGAGCCCGAGCTGACGGATCAGCAGGCGCGGAGCGTCGCCGGGTCGGTGCAGGACCAGCGCCTGCTGGCCGGTGAAATTGGGGGTCGCGTTCATGACACGATCCTCAGCGGCGGTCGCGCCGCGACGGGCGATCGGGGCTCGCGGCGCAGCGCGACCAGATAAGGGTCGGCCGCGATGCCGGGCTCCGATCGGAGAACCGAGAAACCGTTGCCCTCGATTCGTCCCAGATGGAACGGGAGGCGCGCATGATTGGTCGCCGGATCGATTGCGAGCGGCCCGAGCACGCTCTCCGTCGCCCGGCCATAGAGCGCCGCGCGGATCTGGCCGGGGTCGTCGCTGCCGCAGCGGACGGCGGCCTCGACGCAGAGGCGGACCGTCGCGTAGCTGGTGGCGAAATAGCTGGAGACCCGGCGCCCGGTGCCGAAGCGCGCCGCAACCCGCGCCTTGAAAGCTTCGTTCGCCGGCGTGTCGAGACTGTCGAAATAGGAGGCCGCGGCAAGCTGTCCGTCGGCCACGCCGAGCCCGATTTCGGCGAGCTCGCATTCGGTCAGATCGCAACTCGCGACGGGGCAGCGGTCGGGCCGGAAACGCGGGTCGCGTCGGCCCAGGTCGCGCATAGCACGCAGGAAGGCGTGGCTCGACGGGCCCAGCAGGTTGCTCAGGATGAAGTCGGGCTGCCGCGCCGTGACGTCGACGATCAGCCGTTCGATCCCGGTATCGCCGATCGGCAGGCAGCGCTCGCCGACGATCTCGCCGCCGGCTTCTGCGACGATCTCGCGGGCGAGGCGGTTCATCTCCCAGCCCCAGACGTAGTTGGCGCCGGCCAGATAGACGCGTCGGCCGAAGGCCGGGAGCAGGTAGGCGAAGAGCGGCACGAGGTGCTGGTTCGGGCAAGCCCCGGTATAGATGACGTTCTCGTTGGCCTCGAACCCCTCGTAGGGGCAGACATACCACAGCTGGCCGTCGTGCTTCTCGATGAGGGGGATGACGTCCTTGCGGGCCTGCGAGGTCACGGTGCCGATGATATGCCTGCATCCCCCGTCGACCATCATGGCGCGAGCGAGTTCGATATAGCGTTCGCCGCTGCCGGCCGGGTCACCGAACGCGGCGTAGAGACGGAACAGAAGGTCGCCCCGCGACTGCAGCTCCTCGATCGCCAGCTCGGCGCCGTCGCGGCAATCCCGCCCCAGCGCGGCATAGTCGCCCGAGGTCGAGAACAGGATGCCGAGGCGCAGAAGGTCCATGCCGAAACCAAAAAAAGCCCCATGACGCGACGCCCACGGGGACCGCATCATGGGGCGCGATTGCCCAATGGCCCGTCGGGGCCGGATGTCGGGAAGCCGATGCGAGGCAGCGTCCTCCGATCGCAGTGTGGCAGGCCGGCCAGCCAAGTCAACGCGCATTGCTGGGCAACCAAGGCTCCGACCTCGGCTTGCAGCGCCTTTCTCCCGCGAAAGGGTGCGCCGCCCTTTTGAAACAGCCGGCTCGTCATCCGGCAGGCCAATCCCTATCTTGGTCGCATGACCGTGATCGAAGACGCCCGACCGAAGAAGCCTAGGGAGAAGACTCGCAGGAGCGAGGGCGGCGCCACCCTCCCAACAAAATCGGAGATCCTCGCCTTCATCACGACGGAGCGCCAGGCGACGGGACATGGCAAGGTCGCCAAGCGGGACATCGCCAAGGCCTTCAACATCAAAGGCGCGGCCAAGATCGAGTTGAAGCGAGTCCTGCGCGAGCTCGAGGACGGCGGCGCGCTCGAGCGGCGCGGCAAGGCGATCCGGCCGGCGGGCTCGCTGCCCGACTTGGTGGTCGCGGACATCGTCGGCCGCGACCGCGATGTCGAACCAATCGCCCGGCCATCGGATTGGGATACGGCCGAGCAAGGCGAGGCGCCGCGCATCCTGGTGCATCTGCGCAGGGACAAGCGAGGTGGCCTCCCGGCACCCGGCGTCGGCGACCGCGTTCTGTTGCGCGTCGAAACCGCATCGGGCGCCGAGGACGGCCGAGCCGCCTATACGGGACGCATCGTCAAGGCGCTCGGCAAACCCAAGCCGCGCCTGTTCGGCGTGATCCGCTTCGATTCGCGCGGCCGCGCCAGCCTGGTGCCGATCGACAAGCGCAATTCCTCCGCCGACTACGTGGTGCCGGAGGCTGCCCTCGGCGAGGCGCAGGAGGGCGAGCTCGTCGCGGCCGAGCCCATCGGCCGGGCGCGTGGCCTCGGACCGCAGCCGGTTCGCGTGACGGAGCGGCTCGGCTCGACCCGCAGCGAACGAGCAGTGTCGACCATCGCCATCCTGACCCACGGCATTCCGCACGTCTTCGGCGCCGATGTCCTGGCCGAGGCCGCGGCGGTGCGGCCCGCGATGCTCGCCGGCCGCGAGGACTGGCGCGCCCTGCCCCTCGTCACCATCGATCCGCCCGACGCCAAGGACCATGACGACGCCGTTCATGCCGTTGCGGACGCCGATCCGGCGAATGCCGGCGGCTTTGTCGTCACGGTCGCCATCGCCGACGTCGCCTGCCTAGTCCGGCCCGGCTCGGCGCTCGACCGGGAGGCGCTCGATCGCGGCAATTCTGTCTATTTCCCGGACCGCGTCGTCCCCATGCTGCCGGAGCGGATCTCGACCGATCTCGGGTCGCTCCGCCCGCACGAGGACCGCCCGGCGCTGGCGGTGCGCCTCGTGCTCGACGCGCAAGGCAAGACGCTCAGCCACCGCTTCCATCGCGTGATGATGCGCTCGGCCGGCAAGCTCGCCTACGCGCAGGCGCAAGCCGCGATCGACGGCAAGCCGGACGAGGTGACCGGGCCGCTGCTCGACATCGTGCTCGAGCCGCTATGGCAGGCCTATCGCCTCGCCTCGCAGGCCCGCGACGACCGCGCGCCGCTCGACCTCGACCTTCCCGAACGCAAGATCGTGCTGAAGCCCGACGGCACCGTCGAGCGGGTCGTGGTGCCCCAGCGGCTCGACGCGCATCGTCTGATCGAGGAGTTCATGATTCTCGCCAATGTCGCGGCGGCCGAGACGCTGGAGGCGCGGCGCCAGCGCCTCGTCTACCGGGTGCACGACGAGCCGTCCCTGACCAAGCTCCACGCGCTGCAGGAGTTCCTGCAGTCGATCGGCATCAAATTCGCGCGCGGGCAGGTGATGCGTCCGGCGCTGTTCAATTCGGTCCTGGCGAAGGCGAAGGGCAGCGAGCACGAGCACCTCATCAACGAAGTCGTGCTGCGCTCGCAGGCCCAGGCCGAATATGCGGTCGAGAACTATGGCCATTTCGGCCTCAACCTCGCACGCTACGCCCATTTCACCTCGCCTATCCGGCGCTATGCCGACCTCGTCGTGCACCGGGCGCTGATCCGCGCGCTCGGGCTCGGGGACGACGGCCTGCCGGATTTCGACGGGAAGGTGCTCGGCGAGATGGCGGCCCGGATTTCCGCTGCGGAGCGGCGCGCCATGGCGGCGGAGCGCGAGACGGTCGACCGGCTCGTTGCCGGATTCCTGATCGACCGGGTGGGCGCGAGCTTCGAGGGTCGCATCTCGGGGGTGACGCGGTCGGGACTCTTCGTGCGGCTCACCGAGACGGGGGCGGACGGTTTCGTGCCGGCCTCGACCCTCGGCGACGAATATTTCGCCTATCAGGAGGGCGCTCACGCGCTCGTCGGCACGAGGAGCCGAACGAGCTATCGACTCGGGGACCTCGTGACGGCCCGCCTGGTCGAGGCCGCCCCCCTGGCCGGAGCACTGCGCTTCGAGATTATCGGCAGCGGCGGCGCGGCGAGTGCACGACGGCGCGCCCGGCCCCAAGGCGAGAAAGCCGCGGGCGCCGACCGCATGGCGGCGTTGCGGCGGTCGCGACGACACAGATCCTAGATCGCCTCACCGTCGCGACCGGCGGCGAACCGGCGCCGTCCGCTTCGGCAAGGCGTGACGCCACGCCGTTTCCAGAGCCTTCGCCAACTCCTCCGTGTTGAGATTCGACAAGGTTGCGACGGTCCACCCACGCTCGCCCCATGCGTTCGGCAGTTTTCGGAAAGCCTCGGGCGCCAGCAGGCAGTTGAAGTCCTGCTCGTCGGGCTTGAACCCGATATTGGCCGTCATGCCGTCGGCGGCCAGGGTGGCAAAAGTCCGCGCCGCCTTGAACGCCACCCGGTCGAAATGCGGCGCCTCGACGACGCCGTCGAGCGACAAAGCCAGCCGGCGCAGATCGTCGCCCGTCGCCATGCCCGTGTCCCTCACTCAAGAGCGTGTCGGTGCCGCCCGACCTTTAAGCTCATGCCCGTCAGGATGGCCTGCCCTTCCCGGTAAAGCCCGCCGCTTCGCTCCAATATAGGTCAGTGTCCGGATAGTGGACCTCGTCCGTTTCGGGTCGGCGCGAGCCCATCTCGAGCAGCAGCGCCTCGCTGCCCGAGCGGTTCTGGAGATGGTGGCCATCGCGCGCACCGGCCTTGAATCCCGCGCAATCGCCGGCGCGCAGTACCTCCTCGCCGGCATCGGTGACGAGCACCACCTCGCCGCTGACCACCCAGACGAATTCGTCCTCGGCCGAGTGCCAATGGCGCAGACTGCTCCAGCCGCCCGGCTGAAGCCGTTGCAAATTGACGCCGAACTGCGTGAGGCCGGCCGCATCTCCCAGCGCGAAGCGCAGGCGGGTACGACACGGTTCGTCGAAAGGCGCCGGATAGTCTGATCCGAGCGTGCGGGGTGCCGATTGGATGTCGATCTTGGCCATGGCCTGCTCCAAAGGTAAAGGGCGCGGCGCGGGCACGGTGCAAAAGCCGCGTGGGCCGATCGAGGGCCATTTCGCCCGATTGCCGCCGTTGTGCGGTGTCCAAAATCTTGACAAAGGCGACCCGCCGTCTAGGGTAGAGTCAAGAGCGCGCGCGGCCGACGAGGTTCGCGCGATGTTTTTCATTCCGCGTCGAACGTCGGCGCGCCGTGCTCCAGGGTTCACATCATGGCCAAGGCCGCCACCATCAAGATCAAGCTCCTGTCGAGCGCCGACACGGGCTATTTCTACGTCACCGAAAAGAACGCCCGCACCAAGACGGACAAGCTGTCGTTCAAGAAATACGACCCCGTCGCGCGCAAGCACGTCGAGTTCAAGGAAACCAAGATCAAGTAGGGCGCAAGCTGCCCTTACCGCTGCGGGCCGCCGTATCGGCCCGGTCCGGACAAGAACGGGCGGTATCGGGCGACTCGGCGCAACGGATTGGCGGATCCGGTATCGGACTGTTTCGCCATTGCCGAAAGGCAGGGTGAAATGTGGGCGCCCGATCGTGGCACTATTGGTGCCGGGAAATGGCGACGAAGCGAAAATCAGCTGGAGGCCGTGTCTGCGTCCTCGCTGGCCACATTCGGCTCGCGTGTGTCGCAAGACACCGATTCCGCGCGTCACGGCTCGAGTCGGGACAGTCCCGCCGTTCAGACCGCGAACAGGCTTGACCGCCAGCGGCCAACCTCAAGCACGTCAAAGCCAAGGTGGCCGGCCGGAAGTGGCATTCGAGGAGGCCACTCTAACCACTTCCGGACCGGCCGACCCCACGGACCCAGGAGATGCGGCGGACCTGAGCACTCCGTAGGGTATTCGAATTCCCTGGCAGATCCTTGTAACAGCCGGATGATACGAACTGGTTAAAGTCCGTCACCCTTGTAGCGCCGACCAGCGCGGCCGTCGATCCGATTTGCGCGGCACGCTACAACGGCCCGCGGCGCTTGCAAAGCTTGATAGTGAAAAAGCTCGCTAAAGCGACTCCGCGCCCGATCACGCGGCGTCGGCCGATACCCGGTTGCGGCCGTTGTTCTTGGACACGTAGAGCGCCTTGTCGGCGCGCTTGAGCACGAGATCCGGCTGTCTGTCGTGTCGGCGGTCGGCAATGCCGATCGACACGGTGACGGGGATCTGGGTCGCGCCGCCATGGATCGGGAACATGGCGGCATTGACGGTTTCCCGAATCCGCTCCCCGATCCGCGCGGCGACATCGAGGGTCGTGTCCGGCATGACGACGATGAATTCCTCCCCGCCGAGACGGCAGAGCAGGTCGACCGCGCGAATCACCCCCTTGATCCGCGAGGCGAAGACCCTGAGGACCTCGTCACCCGCGTCGTGCCCATAGGTGTCGTTCACCGCCTTGAAATGATCGATGTCGAGGATCATCAGCGACAGCGGACGGCTGCCGTCGGCCGCCGCCTCGACCATCGGCGCCAGATGGGATTCCAGATAGCGCCGGTTGTTGACCCCCGTCAGCGCGTCGATGACGGCGAGCTGGATCGATTCGTTGAGCATCTCGTGCAAGCGATCGGCATAGCGCTTCTTGCGGAGCTGGATTCGGACCCGGGCGAGCAGTTCGTTGCGGTCGACCGGCCGGATCAGATAGTCGTTCACGCCGAGTTCGAGGCCGCGCAATACCTGCTGACGATCCTCGGCGTCGGCGACGAGAAGCAACGGGACCTGGCGAGTCCGCTCCAGCGAGCGCAACTGGCTGCACAACCGTAGCCCATCGTATTCCCGCAGGGCACCGCTGACGATGACGAGATCGAAGCCGCCCTCGACCCCCTTGAACAGAGCGTCCTGCGGCGCGGTCTCGAGCGTCACCTTGTGCTGGAGCGCCAAAGTCGCCACCAGCCTCTCCGAAGAACTCTCCCGGTCATCGACGAGCAGGATGCGGCCGTCGAGCCCGTCGTCGCCCGACATCATCGGCAGGCCCTGCTGCAGCCCGGCGCTGGCCGAGGACGCCGCGCGCAGGCGCAGTTCGTCGACCATGATCTTGAGGCGAGCGAGGGATTTGACACGCGCAAGAAGTGCCACTTCGTCGATCGGCTTGGTGAGAAAGTCGTCGGCGCCGGCGTCGAGCCCACGCAGGCGGTCGGCGGGCTGGTCGAGCGCAGTGACCAGGATCACCGGCAGATGCGAGGTCGAGACATCGCTCTTGAGCCGCCGGCAGGTCTCGAAGCCGTCGAGGCCCGGCATCATCACATCGAGCAGCACGATGTCGCAGGCCCCGGCAGCCGCGATACGCAATGCATCGAGACCGTTGGTGGCGGACCGGACCTCGAAATATTCGGCCGTCAGGCGCGCCTCGAGAAACTTGACGTTCGCGGGCAGGTCGTCGACGACGAGAATACGTGCGGTCATGGCGCGGCCTTTCAGCCATCTCAAAGATAGTTGCGAACCGTTTCCAGAAATTTCACGACCGAAATGGGTTTCGACAGATAGGCTTCGCAGCCGCCTTGCCGGATCTTCTCTTCGTCGCCTTTCATCGCGAAGGCCGTGATGGCGATGACCGGTATGCTGCGCAGCTCCTCGTCGTCCTTGAGCCATTGCGTGACCTGCAGGCCCGAGACCTCCGGGAGCTGGATATCCATCAGGATGAGGTCGGGCCTATGCTGGCGCGCGAGACCGACGGCTTCGACGCCGTTGCGGGTCTGGACCGTCTGGTAGCCGTTGGCCTCCAAAAGATCGCTGAACAGCTTCATGTTCAGCTCGTTGTCTTCGACGATCAGGATCGTTTTCGGCATCGCCTCGGCGCCTTGGCTTTTCTCCGACCATCCTGGGATCGATAATGGTCTCGGCTATGATATTCCAGGCGCAAGATCCTAGCCTAATCAATAACATTCGACGAAAGGGTAACTCGTCTGTGCATAAGTCCGAGCCCCCACGCCCCCGGGACAGGCAGTCGCGATCCAATCCGAGCTGTTTCGACGAGTCCTGGATTGCCATCCAAGGGTTAAGATTCCTTGCCGGCGATCGAGATGCGGCGGAGCGCTTTTTCGCCTTGTCGGGCCTCGACGCAAGCACCCTGCGGGCTGCCGCGACGGCACCCGGATTCGCGGTGGCGCTGATCGATTTCCTGGTGCAGGACGAGCCCATTCTCCTGCGATTTTGCGCCGCGTCGGGGGCCAACCCGGCCGAGATCGCATCCCTGCCGGATATCCTCGATCGCGGCAGGACATGGGCCTGAGACGCTCCTTCACTTACAGGGCGAGGACGCCTTGACGGTCAGATCCGTAAGGTCCCCCTCGAGAACGAAATCGCCGTAGTCGAGCTTGAGCGCGCGACTGATGCCGTTCTCGTAGAGGTCGAAGGAAAGGATATAGTCCGGCGCGTCCTCCTTCCCCTTTTCGAAATAGCTGATCGACACGGGCCAGCGCCGCACGGTCTTGAGGCCGTCGGCGCCACCGACCGGATCCTGGCTCGGCGCGTCGATCGGCTTGCCGATGACGGTGAGCGTGCGAAAGACCTTCTTGCCGGTGTCGGATCCGTCATAGACCTTCGCCTCGAGCAGCTTCCCTCCCGTCTCGGCCACGCCAATGATCCGCCGCAGATGCTCGGTGGGAAACAGGACATCGTCGCCGAGCGCCGCCCGTCCGGGCGGCGTCTTGAGCTCGACGCTGGCCTCGCCGTCCGGCAGCTTGCGGGCGCGCCCGTCGACATCGGTCGCGACGTCGTTGTCGTTGCGCGTCGTGGTCTTGAAGTTGAACTGCGAGCCGCTCGCGTCCTCGAAGGTGGTCGAGCGCAGGTCGTTGACCCGCGCGTCGCCTTCCGCAGGCTGCAGTTCCGTAAGCTGGCGAAATGTCGTCGTGTAGCCGTCGCAGGCCGAACCGCTGAAATTATAATCGATGACGCCGATGGCCGAGGCCGGAGCGTTGGCGCCCTTTGCTTTCAGAAGCGACAGCTTGTAGATCGCGTGATGCGACGCCATCGGCACGGGTGCCACGGCTCCGGCGCCCGACGGGCGAGGCAGCAGGACCGCCGCGACAAGCAGACCGGCGAGGCCGCCGCGGATGGCATAGGCATGAGATGAACGGGTCACGTCGCGCTCCACATCGTTTCCGCACCGTGGCTCCGGCCAATGGCGAAATGAAGAAATTGACGCCCTTCGATTCGACCCGCGAGCCGCAAAGATCAACTGATTTTCGAGGAGATGAGCGATGAGCCGAATAGACCAGCGCCTCACGGACCTGGGTATCACCCTGCCGGTCGCCGCCAAGCCCGTCGCCAACTACGTGCCTTACGTGCTCGCCGGCCGCACGCTGGTGATCTCGGGCCAGCTGGCGCTCGGGCCGGACGGCAAGCTCGACCCAGCCCACGTGGGCAAGCTCGGGGCCGGCATCGCCGAGGAGCTCGGGAAGGCCGCGGCACGGCTTTGCGCCATCAATATATTGGCGCAGGCCAAGGCGGCGCTGGGCGACCTCGACCGTGTGGCCCGCTGCATCCGTCTCGGCGGCTTCATCCATGCGGCACCCGACTTCTACGCGGTCGCCGGGATCATGAACGGCGCATCCGACCTGATGGTCGAGGTCCTCGGCGACAAGGGCCGCCACGCGCGCTCGACCATAGGGGTCGCCACCCTGCCCTTCGGCTGCGCCGTCGAGGTCGAGGCCCTGTTCGACGTCGAGGCATGATTGGACGGGATCCGACACCGGCGTGGCTCGTCGCCGCGCCGATCGCGCATCGCGGACTGCACGACCGCCGGGCGGGCCGGATCGAGAATTCGCTGTCGGCGGCGGCGGCCGCCATGTCGCATGGCTTCGCCATCGAATGCGACGTGCAGCGCGCGGCGGACGGCGAGGCCGTGGTGTTCCACGATACGGATCTGCGCCGGCTGACCGGGCGCGGTGGCACGATCCACGGCCTCACCGCAGCCGAGGCGGCGGCGGCGACGCTCGACGGCTCCGCCGATCGGATTCCGTCCCTCGCCACGCTGCTCGACCTCGTCGCCGGCCAAGTCCCGGTGATCTGCGAGATCAAGAGCCGTTTCGACGGCGATCTTCGGCTAGCGGATCGGGTGATGGAACTCGTTCGTGGCTACGGTGGACCGTTGGCGATCAAGAGCTTCGATCCCGCCGTGATCCGCCATCTGCGGCAGCGGGACGAAGGGCGGCCTCTCGGGATCGTAAGCGAGGCGCGGTTCGAGGGAAGCGAGTGGAGCGATCTCGGCCTGGCGTTTCGCGCCGACCTCGCCGCGCTGACCCATTTCTCCGAGACGCGACCCGATTTCCTGTCTTTCGCGGTCGACGACCTGCCACATGCGGCACCCTCGCTCTGCCGCGCGGTTCTCGGCCTGCCGGTGATGACATGGACGGTGCGCCATGCCGGACAGCGGCAAAAGGCAGCGGCCTTCGCCGATCAGATGGTGTTCGAGGGTTTCCTTCCTTAGTCTCGCTTCTGCGAGGACATGGTGGGGCCGCGAAATCGCCGCATCGTGGAATGGAAGCCTCGAAGCCCAGATGATCATGCCGCAGCCGCTCACCGTCCGTGTCGCACCCTCGATCGCCACGATCGACCCGGCCTGCTGGGATGCCTGCGCCAACCCGGCGTCATCGACTTTCGCCCCCGACGACCCGCAGCGGGAACGCTATAACCCATTCCTGTCGCATGCCTTTCTGCAGGCGCTCGAAACATCGAAGTCGGTGTCGCCGCGCGCCGGCTGGACGCCGGCCCATGTTCTCGTCGAGCAGGGCACGGCGTTGGTCGCCGCGGCACCGACCTATGTGAAGACCCATTCGCAAGGGGAATATGTTTTCGACTTCGCCTGGGCCGATGCTTACGAGCGGGCCGGCGGCCGCTACTATCCCAAGCTCCAGGTCGCGGTACCGTTCACACCCGTCGCGGGGCGACGCTTCCTGGTGTCCGAGGGCACCGATCCCGACCTCGCGACGGAAGCGCTGGTCGGCGGCCTCAAGGCGCTGCGCAGCAGGGTCGGTGCCTCCTCGATCCATGCCACCTTCGTCACCAAGCCCGAATGGGAGCGGCTGGGCGCGCGCGGCTTCCTGCGCCGCACCGACCAGCAGTTCCACTTCATCAACGAGGGCTACGGCTGTTTCGACGACTTCCTCGCCAGCCTCGCCTCGCGCAAGCGCAAGGCGATCCGGCGCGAACGCAAGGAGGCGCTGGCCCAAGGCATCACGGTCGAGCGGGTCACCGGGAAGGACCTCACCGAGACGCATTGGGATGCCTTCTTCGCCTTCTACATGGACACCGGGTCGCGGAAATGGGGGCGTCCCTATCTCAACCGTGCCTTTTTCTCGCTGATCGGCGAGGCCATGGCGGATCGCGTCCTGCTGGTCATGGCCAAGCGCGATGGGCGCTACATCGCCGGCGCGCTCAATCTTATCGGCGACGATGCCCTCTACGGCCGCAACTGGGGCGCCATCGAGGAGCATCCGTTCCTGCATTTCGAGGTCTGCTACTATCAGGCACTCGACTTCGGCATCGAACGAAAGCTCGCTCGGGTCGAGGCAGGCGCCCAGGGCGAACACAAGCTGGCACGCGGCTATCGGCCGGTGCCGACCTATTCGGTGCATGATATCGCCGACAAGCGCCTCGCACGCGCCGTCGCGGACTACCTCGAGCAGGAGCGCCGGCACGTCGAAGCCGCCATCGAGGTCTATGGCGAGCACGTGCCGTTCCGCCGCCGCGTCGAACTTTGCGGCGGCGAAGCGGGACCCGAGGGTCAATGAGCCGCCCCGAAATCCGTTAAGATTTTAGTCATTTCAGCGGCCCACGGTGGCGAGATCGTGGCTTCGCCACCCCCGACCTCGGTTCCGTCATGCTGTTCTCGGCTCGCTTCACCGGCACGCTGCGCATCGTGCCGATCGCCTTAGTGATGCTCATGGTCGGCCTTCCCGCCACGGCCAGGGCGCAGGACGGCACCGACTACACGATCTCCGAGGACGAAGGGTATGGTATCGCCGACTGCATGCATTCGGGCCGCGAATGCGGGCGGGTCATCGCCGACAGCTGGTGCGAATCGCATGGCCATGCGCACGTGCTGGCCTACGGCATGGGCTCCGACGTCACGGGGTCGGTGACCTCGGCGGCGAAACCGATCACCAAGGTCTCGGCCGACGATGTCGTCATCCGCTGCGGCGACTGATCGCCGGAAGACCTGCGCTCAGCCGGTCGTCCAGTCGGCGCATTTCGGCGGATTGGTCTCGGCCCCCCAGGGCATGATCGGCACCGCCGAGGTCGAGTTCTTCGGCGAGCCTTCGATCAGCTTGTCGGAATAGACCATGTAGACCAGGGTGTTGTGCTTGACGTCGCAGCCCCGCACGATCTGCATGCGCTTGAAGAAGAAGGACCGGCGCTCGCTGAACACGGTCTCGCCCTGGCCGAACTTCTCCTTGAAGCTGATCGGACCCACCTGGCGGCAGGCGAGCGATATGTCGGAGACCTCCTGGGCGATGCCAAGCGCGCCCGCGACGCCGCCCTTCTCCGGCACGGTGAAGTAGCACGCGACCCCGCCGACCGTAGGATCGTCGATCGCATAGGTGGCGAGCTTGTCGTTGGGGGTCAGCAGCCGCCATTTGGTGGATTGGCGGAAGATGAGATCAGGCCCGTCCGCCGCCCGGGCATTGCCGGTGGCCGTCGCCGCCCCCGCAGCCCAGCAGGCCGCCGCCAGCAGCACAATCCGCAACCCGCTCCGCATGCCAAGTCTCCCGCAAGGATCGCGCCTCATAAGGGAATGGTGCGACGCTTTTGCAATGGTCCGGCGCGGTCCGCAGCGGGACATCTTTAGGTCACGAACGGCGGCATGATCCGCTCGCATCGGAAATCGGAAGGCGCGGCATCATGGGGATCGAGTGTATCGGACGGGGTTAGGTCACGCGGGCCGGTTCGTGGCCGGCCGCTGGCGGGCGGAGCTCCTGGCGGTCGCGCTGATGCTCACGCTGCCCAGCGCGGTCGGGCCGGCATCCGCCCAGGGAGTCGATTGCACGACGCTGCAGGCCGAAATCGACGCGGCGCAGAGCGGCGGCGACACCTATGGCGGTGCCCTCCGCGACCAGCAATACGAACTCCGGCGCACGCAGGACTATTCCGATTCGATCGGTTGCGGGTCAGGCCTGTTCGGCGGTGGGCCGCCGCAATGCGACGCTATCGAAGCCAGAATGGAACGGATGCAGGCCAATATCGGCCGCCTGCAGGATCAGGCGCAGTCGGTGCCGAACGACGGTGGCGAACGGCGCCGGGCGCTGATCGAGCAGTTCAACAGCTCTTGCACCAACGGTCCGTCGGAAGACCGGACCTCCCTCGACGGCGGATCGCTGATGCCGGTCGACCCCGGCGCCTCCCCGGACGGCGGCGGCGATGCGGCTCCTCCTCCGCAGGCCCGCGTCAAAGCGCTCTGCGTCAGGCATTGCGACGGCGGCTATTTCCCGATCACCGACGATGCCTCATCCTCGTCGGGCTCTCTCGACCATCTCGATCAGTTGTGCAAGGCGATGTGCCCGGGCACCGAAGCCAGCCTCTATACGACCATTTCCTCGGGCAGCATCGACACGGCGGTGACGCCGGACGGAACGCCCTATACGGTCCTGCCGGCCGCCTTCCAGTTCCAGAAGAGCTATGATGCCACCTGCTCGTGCAAGCCGCCGCATCAGTCATGGGTCGAGGCCCTGGCCGGGGCCGAAAAGCTGATCGAGGGCGACAAGGGCGACGTGACGGTGACGCAGAAACTCTCCGACCAGATGGCACGGCCGGGCGCCGCGAAGGCGTCGGCCGTCAAGGCTCCCCGCAGGGCCAAGATGGCGCACCGGCCGAAAGCCGCTCCGGCGGGGGATCTTGCCGATCAGGCCGGGATCGCGATACCGCCCGCACCGAAGGACGGCGAGGACCTTACCCGGCAGTTCCGCCAATCCGTGCCAGCGCCCTAGGACGGCCGATCAGCGGCAGCAGGTGCTTGAGGTCGGGCCCGGTCTCCCGCCCGGTGAGCGCGAGGCGCAGCGGGTGGAACAGCGCCCTGCCCTTGCGGCCGGTCGCCTGCTTCAGCCGCCCAGTCCAGTCGGACCAGGCGTCGAGGCTCCACGGCTCCTCGGGCAGCAGGGCGGCAGCCTGGGCCAGATAATCGCGATCCTCGATCACCGGCACCACCCTGCCCCGCACGACACCCCACCATGCCGCGGCCTCGTCGAACCGCTCGAGGTTACCCTGCACGGCAGTCCAAAAAGCCTCGGCGTCGCAACCGTCGATGCCGAAGGCGGCCAGACGCGATGCGACGGCGCCGAAGGGCAGGTTATGCAGCGTCTTGGCCGAAAGGGCGCGCAGCTCCGCCTCGTCGAATTTCGCCGGTGTGCGCGACAGATGTGCGAGGTCGAGGCCTGGGATGAGATCGTCGAGCGAGGCCACCGGATGGACGGCGGTCGACGAGCCGGTCAGCGTCGCCAGCGCGGCAATGGCGAGCGCTTCGACCCCGCTCTCGCGCAGCGAACCGACCGACAGCGCGCCGGACCGCTTCGACAGGCCCTCCCCGCTCGCCGTCACCAGCAGGTTGTGGTGGCCGAACGCCGGCACGGCCCCGCCGAGCGCCCGGCAGATCTGGATCTGCACCGCCGTGTTGGTGACATGGTCCTCGCCGCGGATCACATGGGTGATTCCGAGATCGATGTCGTCGGCGACCGAGGGCAGCGTGTAGAGATAGCTGCCGTCCTCACGGATCAGCACGGGGTCCGACAGCGAGGCGCAATCGATATGGCTCGGACCGCGCACGAGGTCGTGCCATTCGATCGAGCCGGGATCGAGCCGGAAGCGCCAATGCGGACGCCGCCCCGCGGCCTCGAGCGCTGTCCGCTGATCAGGCGCGAGCTTCAGCGCGGCGCGGTCGTAGATCGGCGGCAGGCCGCGGGCCTGTAGGCGCTTGCGCCGTCGCTCCAGCTCATCGGCGGTCTCGTAAGCCGGATAGAGCCGGCCCGCGGCCTTGAGCCGCGCGGCCGCGGTCTCGTAGAGCGCGACGCGGTCCGACTGCCGCATCACGAGGTCCGGCACCGTGCCGAGCCAGTGAAGGTCGGCTTCGATGCTTTCCGCATATTCCGAGCGCGAGCGTTCGACGTCGGTGTCGTCGAAGCGCAGCACGAAACGGCCGCCACGCGACTTGGCGAACAGGAAGTTCAGGAGTGCCGTGCGGGTATTGCCGATGTGGATGCGGCCGGTGGGCGAGGGCGCGAAGCGGACGACGGGCTGGGTCATGGCGCCTCATGGCCCTGTCGCGCGCGAGGTGGAGGCAGCAAGGGCCTCCCCTCGCGCTTGCCGAAATGATGCCAGTGGGCATAGGGGTCGAACCCGGACGCGGCGACGTCCGGATTGGCGGCGAGGTAATCTTCGGCGTTGAACTCCGTTTCGCCGAGTGCGAACGGGCGGCGTTCGGTCTTGCCAAACAGGCGCCAATGCGCCCATGGCTCGAAACCGGCTTCGGCGACGTCGGGGTTGGCCGACAGGTAGGCGTCAGGGTCGAATCCGACGGTCGTTCCGTCGCTCATGGCCAACCTCTCGAGTCGCTGGACATCGGCGCCCGCCGCATCGCCGAAATCGAACCGGCCGAGAAGATAATCCGGCCTGCCGGTGTCGTTCGGGGCGTCGAGGTCCGTTGGATAGTCCTCCGCGTCGTCGGCAAACTCGTAGAGCGCTTTATTGGCGAGGGTGATCTCGAGGACGTGAGGGAAAGCCTGGTCGGCGACGAAGACGCGCCGACCGCAATTGTTGCCATGGACGTGAACGACCTCGAAGCGGCCGCGCAGCCGGCGGAGCGCCTCGGTCATCCGGCGATAGTGCTCATCGTCATGAACATACCCCAGGGAATGGAGCTCGCAGAGGATCTGCGGGAACCTCGCCAGCACCGCCGGGTCGGTATTGGCGAACAACGACCACTCGGAGTCTTCGATGTCGACCTTGAGGATGTTGGCGCGATTGCCCGACGACCCGTAGGTGTCGAGCAGAGACACGAGGTTCTCCGTCTCCGGCGAGGCGACGCCATCGATCCTCTTCTTGTGAAAGTGAAATCGCGGATGCTGCCTGGGCGGGCCGGCAACCGTGTGATCGAATTGGTGGATGTCGACGCCCCTCTGCGCCATCGCGTGGTCCCAATCGACGTTGGGCCCGACCCCGAGCGAAAAGGCGGTCTTGAGATGGTCGAGGTCGTCGATCATGACGTAGCCTCCATCTTCCCGGCCGCCGAGCCGGATCTTGCGATGGCTCGTCAGACGGCACGGCTTCAGCAGGCGCCCGAGCAGGACGATGCGCGCCATGAGAGCAGGGTGGAGCGGCGTTTTGGCGGCCTCGCTCGCCGCCTGGTAGTGGTCGAGCAGCATGCGGTCGCGCGCGAGCGCGGATGCCTTGAGGATCTCCACCCCGAGCCGCCGAAACACCGTCCTGTTGAGGCCGGTCAAGAGCCGTCCCATCCGCGCGGTTCCTTGATCCGTGGCCTGGCTCAGGACAGTTCCACCACGATGCCGTCCTGCAGCGTCACGCGACGGTCCATGCGGGCCGCGATCTCCATGTTGTGGGTGGCGATCAGGGCCGCGAGGCCAGTCGCCTTGATCAGCGTCGCCAGCGTCGTGAAGACATGGTCGGCGGTATGCGGATCGAGGTTGCCGGTCGGCTCGTCGGCGAGCAGGATCGAGGGCGCATTGGCGACCGCGCGTGCGATGGCGACACGCTGCTGCTCTCCGCCGGAGAGTTCCGCCGGCCGGTGCTTTAGCCGCTGGCCGAGGCCCAGGAACGACAGCAGTTCGCCGCCGCGTTTCTGCGCCTCCGTGCGGTCGAGGCCGGCAATCATCTGCGGCAGTGCGACATTCTCGAGCGCGGAAAACTCCGGCAGCAGGTGATGCGCCTGGTAGACGAATCCGATGGCGGAACGGCGCAATGCCGTGCGGGCACCGTCGTTCATCGCGGCCGTCGGCGCGCCGCCGACGAGAACATCGCCGCTGTCAGGCTTCTCGAGCAGTCCCGCTACGTGCAGGAGCGTCGACTTGCCGGTGCCGGAGGGTGCGACGAGGGCCACCGACTGGCCGGCCCAGAGCTGCAGCTCCGCGCCCTCGAGAATGGCGAGGACGCTATCGCCCTGCTTGTAGCGGCGCTCGACCCGCTCGAGCCTCAAGGCCGGTTCCTGGCTCATCCTTGGCTCATCACTCGTAGCGCAGCGCCTCGACGGGGTCGAGTGTCGCGGCCCGCCATGACGGATAGATCGTGGCGAGCAGCGAGAGCGTCAGCGCCAGGATCGTCACCGCCGCGACGTCCCCGGGCTCGATGACCGAGGGCAGATGGGAGAGGTAGTATAGTTCCGACGGGAAGAGATTGGCGTGGAGCAGCCGGTTCAGCCCATTGCGGATCGCCTCGACGTTGCTGGCGACGAGCACCCCGAGCAGGAAGCCCGCGAAGGTCCCGGCCACGCCGATCGAGGCGCCGGCGATGAGAAAGATGCGCAGGATCGCACCGCGCGTCGCGCCCATGGTGCGCAGGATGGCGATGTCCGAGCTCTTGTCCTTGACCAGCATGATGAGGCCGGAGACGATGTTGAGCGCCGCGACGAGCACGATCAACGTCAGGATGACGAACATCACGTTGCGCTCGACATTGAGCGCGTCGAAGAAGGTCTTGTTGCGCTGCCGCCAGTCGGTCAGCACCACCGACCGGCCGATGGCCTTGTCGAGCGTCGCCCGGATCGCGTCCATATTGTCCGGGTCCTTGACGAAGACCTCGATCACCGAAGCCTCGCCGTCCTTGCCGAAATAGTTCTGCGCTTCGGCGAGCGGCATGTAGACGAAGCTCGAATCGAACTCCGACATTCCGATCGAGAAGATGGCGACGACCGGATAGGATTTTATCCGTGGCGCGATCCCCATCGGCGTCGCCACACCCTTGGAGGTGAGGATCGACACCGGGTCGCCGATCCTCAGGCCGAGCGCTTCCGCGAGCCGCTGGCCGACCGCGACCCCCCCGCCCTGGCCAAATCCGTCGAGCGTGCCCTGCACCACATGGCCGGCGATACCCGGCAGGCGCTTGATGTCGGCTTCCTGGATGCCGCGCACCAGCGCGCCGGCCTGGTTGAACTGCGACGAGACGGCGGCCGCGCCCTCGATCATCGGAATCGCCAGGCTGACGCCCGGCACGCCGAGGATGCGCTGGGTCACCGCGTCGTAGTCGGTCATCGGCGCATCGGTCGGCTGCACGAAGATATGGCCGTTGATGCCGACGATCTTGTCGAGCAGTTCGGCCCGGAAGCCGTTCATCACCGACATGACGACGATTAGCGTCGCCACGCCGAGCATGATGCCGAGGAAGGAGAAGCCAGCGATGACCGAGACGAAGCTCTTGGAGCGGCGGGCGCGCAGGTAGCGCAGCGCGATCAGCCATTCGAACGGCGAGAAGGGTCGCGTCGCCGCTTTCGATGATGACGATGGGTCGGCGATCCCGCGCGGCGAGGCCGCGGCTCCGGCCTGGGTCATGTGAGGCTCCTCAGGCCCGCGACTCGGCCGGGGCGGCGAGACGCCGGAGCGCCTCCTCCGGCGCGACGAGCTCGCGCGCACCGCTGCGCCGATCCTTGAGCTCGACCTTGTTCTCCGCGAGGCCTTTCGGCCCGACGATGATCTGCTGCGGCAGGCCGATGAGATCCATGGTGGCGAATTTGGCGCCCGGCCGCTCGTCGCGATCGTCGTAGAGTACGTCGATCCCGGCCCCGGTGAGCTTGCTGTACAACGTGGTGCAGGCCTTGTCGGTGCCGACGTCGCCGACCTTGAGATTGGCGATGCCGACACGGAACGGCGCGACGGCCTCGGGCCAGATAATGCCCGCGTCGTCGTGGCCAGCCTCGATCATGGCGGCGACGACGCGCGACGGGCCGATGCCGTAGGAGCCCCCGTGCACCGGCACCTCCTTGCCGTCCGGCCCCGCCACGACGGCCCGCATCGGCTCGGAATATTTGGTGCCGAAATAGAAGATGTGGCCGATCTCGATGCCTCGCGCCGAAACACGCGAGGCCTCCGGCACGGCCTCGAACGCGGCCTTGTCGAACTTCTCCGAGGTGGTCGCATAGAGCGAGGTCCAGCGGTCGACGATGGCCTGAAGGCCGGCCTTGTCGTCGAAGTCGACGTCGGCTGGCGGCGGCGCGAAGCCGAGATAATCCTTGTGGCAGAAGACCTCGCTCTCGCCGGTCGAGGCCAGAACCACGAATTCGTGGCTGAGGTCGCCGCCGATCGGCCCGGTATCGGCGACCATGGGGATCGCGGTGAACCCGAGGCGCGCGAAGGTGCGCAGATAGGCCACGAACATCTTGTTGTAGGAATGTCTCGCGCCCGCATGGTCGAGGTCGAACGAATAGGCGTCCTTCATCAGGAACTCTCTGCTGCGCATGACGCCGAAGCGCGGCCGCACCTCATCGCGGAACTTCCACTGGATGTGGTAGAGGTTGAGCGGCAGATCCTTGTAGGAGCGCACCGAGGCGCGGAAGATCTCCGTGATCATCTCCTCGTTGGTCGGCCCATAGAGCATATCGCGCTCGTGCCGGTCCTTGATGCGCAGCATCTCCTTGCCATAGTCTTCGTAGCGGCCGGATTCGCGCCACAGGTCGGCCGACTGGATGGTCGGCATCAGGACCTCGATCGCGCCCGACCGGTTCTGCTCCTCGCGGATGATCGCGTTGACCTTGTCGAGCACGCGCAGGCCCAGCGGCAGCCACGCGTAGATGCCGGCGGATTCCTGCCGGATCATGCCGGCACGCAGCATCAGCCGATGGGAGGTGATCTCGGCTTCCTTCGGCGTCTCGCGCAGGATGGGAAGGAAATATCGGCTAAGGCGCATGAATCAACTCTGAAGACGGAAGCTTGGCCGGAGCTAACGATCGGGACCGCGCCGCAGCGAGACCGGACGCAGATACGCCAGCGCCGCCCATCGCGATGCCGGCGCCCGGCGCACGGCCTATCCTCATTGCGGATCCATTGCAATTGCGCCGCGCGAAGGCGCGTCGGGTCAGCAATACAAGCTCCCGAGGCTGACCGCGCTAGTCAGCATCGAAGTGCAGATCGCCGAGAAGGCTCGCCGCCAGCGCACGGGTGATGCGGCGACCGCTCGACAGGCCGATGGCGTCGAGCGTCGTCACGACCTCTCCGACGGCAGCGAGCGAACGGTCGAGCCGCAGCGCCAGATAATCGATGAGCGTCGCGTCGACACGGAGCTGCCGATCGTCGAACAGCTTCACCAGCACCGCCCGCACCAGCGCCTCGTCGGGGGCCTCGATCTCGACGCTCGGCGCGAGGCGGAGCCGCGACAGGAGGTCCGGCGTCTTGAGCGACCAGCGATCGGGCGGCCTGCGGGCCGTGATCAGCAGCGAGGAGCGTCGCTCGCGGATCAGGTTGAGGAGGTGGAACAATCCTGCTTCGGGCAGCGCCAGGTCGTCGGCGCCGTCGAGGACGCCATGACCTGCCGCGATCCCCGGCCGCAGATCGGCGAGGTCGGCGCACCCGAGCCGCCGCGCCCCGGCCCGCGCGGCCCAGAGATGCGACAGGTGCGTCTTGCCCGATCCCGCCGGCCCCACGACGATCAGCACCGGGTCGGGCCAAGCAGGCCATCGTCCGATCGCCGCAAGAGCGGCCGCGTTGGAGGGCGACGCCAGGAAGTCGGCCGATCCGTAGCGCGGCGGAAGCGTGAGACCCAAGGAAAGCTGGGTCACGTGCGGCCGTCGGTGAGGGCGGCCCTCTGATCGCCCGTATAGAGCGAACTCAACAGATATTTGCGCAGCGCGAAGCGGGAGAGCACGCCGGCCGCCGCCGACAGCGGGACCGCGACCAGGAGCCCGGTAAAGCCGAAGATGGTCGAAAAGGCGACGAGGGCGAACATCAGCCAGACGGGATGCAGGCCGATCGAGGCGCCGACGAGGCTCGGCGAGAGCACGTTGCCCTCGAGGAATTGGCCCGCAACCACCACCGCGAGGGTTTCGGCGATCAGCGTCCAGTCGGGCCAACCCTGGACGACCGCCACCGCCGTGGCGAGGAGCAGGACGATGAGCGAGCCGATGTAGGGGACGAAGCTCAGCACTCCGCCCGAGATACCGATGAGGAAGCCGAAATTGAGCCCGATCAACGTCAGCCCGATCGAATACCACAGGCCCAGGACCAGGCTGACCAGCGACTGGCCACGCACGAATCCCGCCAACGCCGCATCGATATCGCGCGCGATCGAGCGCACGCTCTCGCGGTGCGGCAGCGGAATCCAGCCGTCGATCGCCGCCACCATGCGCTTCCAGTCGAGCAGGATGTAGAAGGCGACGACCGGCGTGACGATCAGCAGGGAAAACACGCCGAACAGCGCCCGGCTGCCCGACCAGAGCTGATTGAGGAAGGCGACGAGATAGTTCGACCATTGGCCGACGAAGGAATTGACGGAGTTCTGCACCTCGGCCTGCGTGAGGCCGGCGGTGAGCCCGAAGGCCTTGAGCGTCTCGCCGCCGTAGCGGTCGGCGAGCTTGACGATTTCCTCCACCGCCAAGGCCTGAAGCCGCGCCGCGATGATCGGCAGGTTGAGCAGGAACGCGGTGAACTGATGGGCCAGGATCGGCACGAACAGCACCAGCAGAACCAGCAGCAGGATGACGAACAGACCCAGGATCAGCGCCGTCGCGCCGAGGCGGCTCAATCCCCACCGTTCGAGCCGGTTGGCCAGTGGATCGAGCAAGTAGC
The DNA here is from genome assembly GCA_965277635.1 of Lichenihabitans sp. Taxonomy (GTDB): domain Bacteria; phylum Pseudomonadota; class Alphaproteobacteria; order Rhizobiales; family Beijerinckiaceae; genus Lichenihabitans. The sequence goes on along the minus strand of CBDIDE010000002.1, from coordinate 4,385,111 downwards.
CGACCGTCATCCCGGCCACGAACGGCAGGAGCACGCCCGAGAGCGCATAGAGGATGTAGATGAAGACGCAGAATACCACCGCCCAGATGAGGATCTGGCGTTGCAGGCTCATGACGCGCCGCGCTCCCCGAGCCCGGCCCGCGCGCAAAGTCCAGTCGATCGGTCGCATGCCGGAGCCATCGGCTGAGATAAGCGGCGGCGCGAGCCAGCGTCAATGCTGCGAGCTTGCCTGTCGACTCGGCACGCCATTGCCGACTATGACACGACCGCACCTGGGCCGAGCATGCGATCCTCATGACGACCGATAAATCCCGACTGACCTACGCGGATGCGGGCGTCGACATCGACGCGGGCAACCGTACCGTCGACCTCATCCGCGCCGAGGTCCGCTCGACCCGCCGGCCCGGCGCCGACGCCGAGATCGGCGGCTTCGGCGGCCTCTTCGACCTCCGGGCAGCCGGCTACCAGGATCCGATCCTGGTCGCGGCCAATGACGGGGTCGGCACCAAGGTCAGGATCGCCTACGAGACCGGCCGCAACGGCACGATCGGCATCGACCTCGTCGCCATGTGCGTCAACGACCTCGTGGTACAAGGGGCCGAGCCGCTGTTCTTCCTCGACTATTACGCGACCGGCAAGCTCGAGCCCGAGGTCGCGGCCGAGATCGTTGCCGGGATCGCGGAAGGCTGCCGCCAGGCCGGCTGCGCCCTCGTCGGGGGAGAAACGGCGGAAATGCCGGGAATCTATGCCGGCAAGTCCTATGATCTCGCCGGTTTCGCGGTGGGCGCGGTCGAGCGCGGGCATCTCCTGCCGCGCCCGGTCGAGGCCGGCGACGTCATCTTCGGCCTGCCCTCCTCCGGGGTCCATTCGAACGGCTTTTCCCTGGTGCGCCGCATCGTGGAGCGCACCGGTCTCGACTGGGCGAGCCCTGCCCCGTTCGCCCAGGACAGCACGCTCGGCGAGGCGCTCCTCGTCCCGACCCGCATCTACGTCAAGACGATCCTCGCCGCACTGCGCCGGACGGAGGCGATCCGCGCGTTCGCCCATATCACCGGGGGCGGTTTTATCGACAACCTGCCGCGCGTGCTCCCCGAAAGTCTCGGCTGCGTGCTCGATCTCGACCGGGTTGCGGTGCATCCGGTGTTCCGCTGGCTCGCCGAAGCTGGGAGGATCGCGCCCGCCGAGATGGTGCGGACCTTCAATTGCGGGATCGGCATGGCGGTCTTCGTCGCGGCGGCCCGGGCGGACGGCATCGCGGCGATCTTCGAAGATCTCGGCGAGGCGCCGGTCCGGCTCGGCGAGGTCGTCGAAGCGCGGGGCGCCGAGCGCGTCACGATCCGGCGGGGCTTGGTACTTTGACGGGTCTGCCCCGCCGGACGGCGATCTTCATCTCGGGACGCGGCTCGAACATGCGCTCGCTCGTCGCGGCGAGCCGGCGCGACGGCTTCCCGGCAACGGTCGCGCTCGTCCTATCGAACGATGCCGAGGCACACGGTCTTGCCTGGGCCGCGCAACAAGACCTCGCGACGCTCGCGCTGCCGCATCGCGGCTTCGCCAGCCGCGAGGCTTTCGATCATGCCATCCAGTCGGCCCTCGACGCGCGCGACATCGATCTCGTCTGCCTCGCCGGCTTCATGCGGCTGCTGACGCCGGGATTCGTGGAACGTTGGTCGGGGCGGATGATCAACGTCCATCCTTCGCTGCTGCCCTCGTTCCGCGGGCTCGACACCCACGCGCGGGCCATCGCGGCCGGGGTGAAGCTGCACGGCTGCACAGTGCATTACGTCGTGCCGGAGGTCGATGCCGGGCCGATCATCGCTCAGGCCGCGGTGCCGGTGCTGAGCGACGACACGCCGAAGGCCCTCGCGGCCCGGGTGCTCGTCGAGGAGCATCGGATCTATCCGGAGGTGCTCGAGGGCGTCGCCTCGGGACGGATCGGGTTGGTAGACGGACGCGTCGTCCGCGCTCCTCGTCTCCCGCGAGCCAGAGAAGAAGGTGCCTGAACGTCGCAGCATGGCCGCGATCCGTGAAGGCGAATGAGAGGAAACGGCTGCCCTCGTTCCCAGCCCTCATCCGCCTCGCAGTCGCGAGGCACCTTCTCCCGCAAGCGGGAGAAGGATACGGCCCTCAGCCGGTGATCTGGTCCGCCTTGAAGAACTGCGCGATCTCCTGCTTCGCCGTGTCCGGCGCGTCCGAGCCATGCACCGAGTTCTCGCCCATCGAGAGCGCGAATTCCTTGCGGATCGTGCCCGGGTCGGCCTTCTCGGGGTTTGTGGCGCCCATCACCTCGCGGTATTTGAGGATGGCGTTGTCGCCTTCGAGCACCTGCACGACGACCGGAGCATCCGTCATCATCTCGACGAGCTCGCCGAAGAACGGCCGCTCCTTGTGCACCGCATAGAACGCTTCCGCATCGGCGCGGCTCATGCGGATGCGCCGCTGCGCCACGATGCGCAGGCCCGCCGCCTCGATCTTCGCATTGACCGCGCCGGTCAGGTTGCGACGCGTCACGTCGGGCTTGAGGATCGAGAAGGTACGCTCGGTGGCCATGAACAGCTCGCTCGGTGAGGAAAGACGCGCGGCTCTTAGCAGCCGAGTCCTGGGGCGACAAGGCCGTGGCTCTTGCCTCGCGACGCCTCTCGCGCCACAAGACCGGCCATGCTCCATATCAATGACCTCACCTACCGGCTCGGGCCGCGGATCCTGTTCGATCACGCGACGGCCGCCATTCCGACCGGCGCGCGCACCGGTTTCGTCGGCCGCAACGGCACCGGCAAGACGACGCTGTTCCGGATGATCGCGGGCGAGACCTCGCCGGAATCGGGCACGCTGACGATCCCGCGCAACATGCGGCTCGGCCAGGTCGAGCAGGAGGCGCCGGGCGGCGCGACGACGCTGATCGATTTCGTGCTGGAGGCGGACAAGGAGCGGGCGAGCCTCATGGCCGAGGCCGAGACGGCCGCCGATCCGCACCGCATCGCCGAGATCCACACGCGGCTCGTCGATATCGACGCCCATGCGGCGCCCTCACGCGCCGCGACGATCCTCACCGGCCTCGGCTTCGACGAGGCGGCGCAGACCACGGCGCTCTCGGAATTCTCCGGCGGCTGGCGCATGCGGGTGGCGCTCGCCGCCGTGCTGTTCACCCGGCCCGACCTGCTGCTGCTCGACGAGCCGACCAATTACCTCGACCTCGAAGGCACGCTCTGGCTCATCGACTATCTTTCGACCTATCCGGCGACCGTGCTGATCATCAGCCACGACCGCGACCTGCTCGACGCCGTCTGCGACCATATCCTGCATCTCGACCGCGCCAAGCTCACCCTGTGGCGCGGCAATTACGACAGCTTCGAGCGGCAGCGGCGCGAGCAGCAGGCGATCCTGGTCAAGGCGCAGAAGAAGCAAGAGGAGCAGCGCAAGCACCTGCAGAGCTTCGTCGACCGCTTCCGCGCGTCGGCCACCAAGGCGAGCCAGGCGCAGTCGCGCCTGAAGATGCTGGCCCGGATGCAGCCCGTCACCGCCATCGTCGACAGCGAGGTGCTGCCGTTCCGCTTGCCCTCCCCCGAGCGGCCTCTGAGCCCGCCCATCGTGGCGCTCAATGCGGCCAGCGTCGGCTACGGCGAGCGCACGGTCCTCTCGCGCCTCAGCCTCAACGTCTCGAACGACGACCGCATCGGTCTCCTCGGGGCGAACGGCAACGGCAAGTCGACCTTCGCCAAGCTCGTCGCCGGCCGCATGGAGGTCATGGCCGGCACGATGCGACGTTCGGCCAAGCTCAAGGTCGGTTTCTTCGCCCAGCATCAGGTCGAGGAGCTCGGCGAGGGACTGACGCCCTACAATTACGTCGCCGAGCGGCTGAAGGACGCGACCGAATCGAAGATCCGGACCCGTTGCGCCGGCCTCGGCTTTCCGGCCCAGAAGGCCGACACACCGGTGGCGCAGCTGTCGGGCGGCGAGAAGGCGCGGCTGATGATGGGGCTCGCCGCCTTCGACCATCCGCACCTGCTCATCCTCGACGAGCCGACGAACCATCTCGACATCGACAGCCGAGCGGCGCTGATCGACGCCATCAACGACTACGCGGGCGCGATCATGCTGATCTCGCATGACCGCTATCTCATCGACGCCTGCGCCGATCGGCTGTGGCTCGTCGATGGCGGCACGGTCAAGCCTTTCGACGGCGATATGGACGACTACAAGGCGCTTGTCCTGAGCCGCGCCGGCGGCGAGAACCGCAACGGCAGGCGTGGCGGCAAGCCCGAGACGACCCAGCCGAAAGCCTCGCCGCCGCCCTCTCCCGGCCGCGCCGCGCAGCAGGCGAAGAAGCAGATCCAGGCCCTCGACGAAAGGATGAAGAAGCTCGGCGGGCTGATCGCGCGCGTCGATGCGGCGCTCGTCGACCCCAATGCCTATTCGCGCGGCCCCGGCAAGGCCGGGCAGCTGGCGCAGCAGCGCGCCGAACTGCAACGCGCGCTCACCGTGGCGGAAGACGAGTGGCTGGCGCTGACGGCGGAGTTCGAGGAGGTGGGGTGAGCTGCGCCCACCTCGAGCGGAGGGATCCATGCTGAAGGGCGGTGTCGTCCAGTTCAATCACACGCCAGGCGACAAGACCGCGAACCTGGCGATCGTCGAACGCTACGCGGCGGCGGCAGCGAGAGAGTCCGTCACGATCCTCGCCTTCCCGGAGATGTGCCTGACCGGCTACTGGCACGCCCGCAACCTCGACCACGCCGGCTGGACCGCATTGTCCGAACCGGTGCCCGGCGGCCCCTCCACCGAGGCGGTCGCCACGCTCTCGTGCAGGTTCGATATGGCGATCGGCGTCGGCCTCGTCGAGCGGGCGGACGACGGGCGCCTGTTCAATACCTATGTGGTCGCGCTGCCGGACGGCACGATTCACCGTCATCGCAAGCTCCATGCCTTCGAGAGCCGGCATGTATCGAGCGGCGACACGTTCACCGTCTTCGACACACCCTGGGGCGTCAAGCTCGGCATCCTGATCTGCTGGGACAACAACCTCGTCGAGAACGTCCGCGCGACAGCGCTGCTCGGCGCCGACATCCTGATCGCGCCGCATCAGACGGGCGGCACGGACTCCCGCAGCCCGCATGGCATGAAGCTCATCGACCCGGACCTATGGCGGCGTCGGGCCGCGGACCCGGAGCGGTTGCGGGCGGAGTTCCAAGGCGACAAGGGTCGCGGCTGGCTGATGCGCTGGCTGCCGGCGCGCGCCCATGACAACGGATTGTTCATCCTGTTCGCCAATGGCGTCGGCGAGGACGACGGCGAGGTGCGGACCGGCAATGCGATGATCCTCGACCCCTATGGCCGCATCGTCGCCGAAAGCACGGCGATCGACGACGACCTCGTCACGGCGGAGCTCGATCTCGACCTCCTGCCGCTGTCGACCGGCCGGCGATGGATCCGCGGCCGACGCCCCGAACTCTACGCCAGCCTGGTGCGGCCGCTCGGCCACGAGCTTTCGCCGTATGACGCCCGCTTCTCGACTGACCCCATCATTCGCCGATAGTCGAAACCGCGCAGATCAAGGCACCTTCGGCAGGTTCCTGGGCTGGAAGCGTTCGGGGGCCGGATAGGTGAGGACGCCGTTTTCCATCTTGAATCCGGAGCCGGGCGGCGGCGCGACCGGCCGGGAGGCCGCCGCGGCGGCGGCGGAGGGACGCGCCGGCCGGTTGGCGCGACCCTGAGGCACCGGCGGCGCGACAGGGATCGAGGCCCGCTTGCCACCGCGCACGGTCAGCTCGCGTGGCGGCGTCACGGGCCCGTTCAGCGGCAAGGCGGCGAAGCGCAGGGCGCGCACGGGCGAGGCCGGGGTGACCGACTTCTCGCCGGGCGTGTCGACGATGTCGACACCCTGGAACGGCGGCCGGAAGCTCGCGCGGCTCCCCGGCGGCCAGGGAGCGCAGGAGCCGTAGGCCTTGGCGCATTGCTGCAGCGTCGGATAGGCCGTCGTATCGGCTTCGAAGGCGCCCCGGGCACGAGCGAAGGCGGACCTGCAGGCGGACGGGGAGAGGATATGCTCGCCGGCGCATTGCGCCTCGGTGCCGTAGGTCATGAACTTGGCCTGCAGGGTCGCGGCCGATGCCGGGCCCACCCCGGCCAGAAGACCAAGCACGAAAACGATGCAGGGGATCAGGCGCGTTTGGTCCACCGTCCGTCCTCGCTCTGCTGCCAGTAGCTCACGGCATGGCCGGCGCCCTTGAGGGCAGACCATTGTCGCCGGGCGCCCTCGAGCTCGTCCTCGTCTCGACCATCGAAGATCAACACCGCGCGAGCGTAGTCCGTTCCCGGACTCTTCAGGGCTGGCTCGACCTCGGCGCCCTCGACGAAAAAACGGATCGCCGCACCGTTGGGGTTGGCGTCGTCGTCGGTCAGATAGAGGGGCTGCATGGCGGCATTCCCGTCCCGCTTCGTGCCATGGGCCAGGAAGCTCGCCTCGTCATAGGTCCAGAGCGCGAGATCGAGCGCCTCGACCCTTTCGGGGCTCCTTGTCTGCACGACGGCCCGCCAGCCCCGTTCCGTCGACTTCTCGACCAGGACCGGCAGCACGGCCTCCACCGGCCGCCCTTCAAGATGATAGAACCAGACCTCGGTCATCGTCGAGTCTGCCGGATTCACCCTTCATAGCCGTCCGCCACCAGCCGGTCGAGCAGGCGCACGCCCCAGCCCGAGCCCCAGCTCTGGTTGATCTCGTCGCTGGGCGACCCCATGCCGGTGCCGGCAATGTCGAGATGCACCCAGGGGACGTCGTTGACGAAGCGCTGCAGGAACTGTGCGGCGGTGATCGAGCCGCCGTGCCGACCGCCGGTGTTCTTCATGTCGGCGAACTTGGAATCGATCAGCTTGTCGTAGGCGGGCCCGAGCGGCAGCCGCCACACCTTCTCGCCCGTCTCCTTGCCGGCCGCATGCAGCTTCTCGGCCAGGGCGTCGTTGTTGGAGAACAGGCCCGCATGCTCGTGCGCCAAGGCGACCAGGATGGCGCCGGTGAGCGTCGCCAGATCGATCATGAACTGCGGCTTGAACCGCTCCTGGACGTACCAGAGGAGATCCGCCAGGACGAGGCGCCCCTCCGCGTCGGTGTTGATGATCTCGATCGTCTGGCCCGACATGGATCTGACGATGTCGCCGGGGCGCTGCGCGCGCCCGTCCGGCATGTTCTCGACGAGCCCGATCACGCCGATGGCATTGACCTTGGCCTTGCGCGAGGCGAGGGCGTGCATCAGGCCGACCACGCAGGCGGCGCCGGCCATGTCGCCCTTCATGTCCTCCATGCCGGCGGCCGGCTTGATGGAGATGCCGCCGGTGTCGAAACAGACCCCCTTGCCCACGAAGGCGAGCGGCGCCGTACCGGCGGAGGCGCCGTTCCAGCGCATGATGGCGACGCGCGAGTCGTGCCCGGATCCCTGGCCGACGGCGAGCAGCGCCCGCATGCCCAGCGCCTCCATGGCGGGGATGTCGAGCACCTCGACCTCGACGCCGGCGGAGGCGAGCTCGGCCGCCCGGCGGGCGAATTCGACCGGGTAAAGCACGTTCGGCGGCTCGTTCACGAGGGTGCGCGCGAGCCACACGCCCTCTGCGACGGCGCTGCCGGCGCGGGCGAGGTCGCGCGCCGCCGCTGGATCCGCCACGGCGATGGTCACGACCGGAGGCGCGCCCTTCTCGGCCGCGTCCTTCTTGGTCTTGTACTGGTCGAACTTGTAAGCCCTCAGCCTGATCCCTTGCGCGACATCGGCGGCGGCCCGCGACGAGGGCGACGTTCCGGGCAGATCGAAGACGATCGTGACACGGCTGCCGTCGCGAATGCGGCCCATCACCGTCCCGCCGAGCACCACATAGTCGCTGCCGGCCGCCTCGCCATCGACGCCGACGACGACGAGGCGATCGGTCTCGATCCCGGCAGGCGAGAGGATCTCCATCGCGGTCTTCGGCTTGCCCTTGAAGCCCGCCGCAGCGGCCGCCTTGTGCAGCGAAGCCGCCACCGGGCCCAGGACGGCCTCCGCCGCCGCGCTCGGCTTCAGGTCTTCGCCGACGAAAACCACGAGGGTACGCGGCTCGGTGGCACCGGCGCCCTCGGCGAGGCTCGATTTCACCATGGTGAGCGGGAGAAAGTCGACTGTGACGAAATCGGCCATCGTGTCTCTTCAGTTCCGGTTCGGTTCGGGATCACTGCACTCGCGCTGATCAGGCCGCAAGGCCGACCCGTGCGTCGACCCGCCCAGGCCGCGCATCCGCGCGCGACTATGCCACCTCGGTCGGGACTGCGGCAATGTAAAGCCGAGGGAAAAGCTTCTTTTTTCCGCCGCGAAACGGCCGCCTCGCCACGCTTCAACGTAACTCCCGGGCCACGCCGGGCGGATAAATGGCCGGCGCCGGCGGCTGGCGAGCGGGCGGGCTTGCGCGCGGGCGTCCGACCTTTTAGCCACGTCGAGATGGGAGGTGGATGGTTTGGCGGTGCTTCGGAATGTCGGTCGCAAGGCTGCGTGAGGTGGAATGACTCTCGTCGAGAACTACGTCTTCCGAACTGCCCGAACGGCCTTCCTGGCCAGCCTCGGCGTTCTCACGGCCGTCATCTGGGTCACCCAGGCCCTGCGTGAGTTCGATCTCCTGACGACCAAGGGTCAGTCGATCCTGACCTTTCTCGGCGTGACCATGCTGACCGTGCCCTCGCTCATCGCCGTCATCGCGCCGGTCGCGCTGTTCATCGCCGTCCTCTATGCGCTGAACAAGCTCAACAGTGACAGCGAGCTCATCGTGATGAGCGCGGCGGGGGTATCCCCCTCGCGCATGCTGCGACCCTTCGCGGTGCTGACGCTGATCGCGGCGCTGCTGACCGGCGCCATGACGCTCTACGCCATGCCGTGGAGCTTCGGCGAACTGCGCGATCTCATCATGAAGATCCGGGCGGATTTCATCACCCACGTGGTGCGCGAGGGCACCTTCACGACGCTCGACGACGGCTTCATCTTCCATTACCGCGAGCGGGGCCCCGACGGGTCCTTGCGGTCGATCCTGATGGAGGACCGGCGCGACCCGACCCACATCACCTCCTACGTCGCCGAGAGCGGCCAGACCATGGAGGCGGGCGATAACAATTATCTCGTGCTCACCAAGGGGAGCGTGCAAAGACATCAGCCCGATTCGCGCGATGCGGCCATCGTGGTCTTCGACCGTTACGCCCTCGATCTTGCACAGTTCGGCGCGGAGGGCGCCGGCGCACCGATGAAGCCGCGCGAGCGGTCGACCCGGGAATTGTTCCGACTCGATCCCAACGACGCCTATGTCAAGCAGCAGCTGGGGCGATTCCGCGCCGAGCTGCACGATCGCTTCGTCGGACCGCTCTATGCGCTGGCCTTCGCCATGGTCGCCTTCGCGGCGCTCGGCCAGGCGCGGACCACGCGCCAGGGCCGCGGTACGGCGATGCTGGCCGCCGTCGTCGTCGTGCTTCTGGTGCGCGTCGCCGGCTTCGGCGCTTCGAGCCTCGTCGTGAAATCCTCCGCCTATGTGGCGCTCGACTACGCGGTGCCGCTCCTGGGCTTTGCCGGCGCGGCCTGGTATGCGTTCGGACCACGGTTTACCCTGCCCCGCAGACGTCCCTTCGGGCTTCCCGTCGCGTCTCCGGCCTGACGCGTCGCATGATCGGCCTCACGCTCTCCCGCTATCTATCCTGGAGCTTCGCCCGCACGATCCTGGCGGTTTTCGCGACGATGTTCTGCCTGATCTATCTCATCGATTTCGTGGAACTGCTGCGCCGCGCCAGCGATGCGAAGAGCGCCTCGACGGCGACGATCGCCTGGCTCTCGCTGATGCGCGTTCCCGCCATCGCCGAGCAGATCTTTCCCTTTTCGGTGCTGTTCGGGGCCATGTTCGCCTTCCTGAGCCTGACGCGGAAGCTCGAACTCGTCGTCGCCAGGGCGGCGGGCGTCTCGGTTTGGCAGTTCATCGTGCCGCCGCTGGCGGTTGCGCTGCTGCTCGGGGTTTTCGCGACCGCGGTCTACAATCCGGTCTCCGCCGTGTCCAAGCAGCGGGCGGCGCGCGTCGAAACACGGCTCTTCGGCCGGACCGGGAGCGAGTCGGCCGACACCGCCTTCTGGCTGCAGCAGGACGGCGTCGACGGCCAGACGGTGATGCGCGCCGATCGCGCGAGCGACGGCGGCACGGTGCTCTCCGGCGTCACCGCCTTCGTCTACGACCGCGACGGCAGCTTCATGGAGCGGGTTGAGGCCGGCCATGCCGAACTGCGGCCCGGCTTCTGGACGCTCGACGACGCGCGCATCCTCGCGCCAGGCGAGGCGCCACGCGACGTCTCCGCCGAGCTGATCGCCACCAACGTGACGCCGCAACAGGTCCAGCAGAAATTCGTGGCCCCGGACGCGGTCCCGTTCTGGAGCCTGCCCGGCGTGCGCGACGAGACGGCGCGGGCGGGCCTCAACGCCACCGGCTACGAACTGCAGTATCAATCGCTGCTGGCCCGGCCGCTGCTCTTCGTCGCGATGATCCTGGTGGCGGCCTCCTTTTCCTTAAGATTTTTCCGCTTTGGTGGCGTCGCCCGCATGGTTGCGGGTGGAGTGGCGGCGGGCTTCGTGCTCTATGTGGCGACGAAGCTCGTGGCCGACCTCGGCGGTGCGGGCCTTCTGAGCGCCCCGGTCGCGGCTTGGATGCCCGCCGTGGTGGGCAGCATGCTGGGATCGCTTGCATTGTTGTATCAGGAGGATGGCTGATGGGGCGGCGTAACGGCCCCGGCGCGTCGACGAAGGTCAGGCGCCATCACCGGCGTGATTCGGTCGTCGGCTGCATCTGCTGCGCGGCGCTGTCGTGGGGATTGCTCCAGGCCGCCGAAACGCCGGTGCTCGCCCAGCAGGCTGCCGCGCAGCCTGCTGATCCGAACGCGCCCAAGGACCGGCTGCTCGTCGAGGCCAAGCAGCTCGTCTACAATCGCGATACCAACGTGGTGTCGGCCGAAGGCAACGTTCAGCTCTATTATCAGGGCCGCGTGCTCGAGGCCGACAAGGTTACCTACGATCGCACTGCGAACCGCGTTTTCGCGGAGGGCAACGCCAAGATGACGGAAGCCGACGGCACCGTCACCTACAGCGACCGCTTCGACCTGACGGACGATTTCAAGAACGGCTTCATCAACAGTCTCAGCGCCGTCACCAAGGACAAGACCTTCTTCACCGCGCCGCGCGCCGAGCGGAGCGCCGGCGAGACGACGACCTTCGACAAGGGCACCTACACGGCCTGCGCGCCTTGCGAGGCGCATCCGGAGCGGCCGCCGCTCTGGCAGATCAAGGCCATGAAGATCATCCACAAGTCCGACGAGCAGATGATCTATTTCGAGGACGCGGTCCTCGAGCTCTACGGCTTGCCGATCGCCTACCTGCCCTATTTCTCGACGCCCGATCCGACCGTCACCCGCAAGACGGGCTTTCTGGTTCCGCACTACGTCTACCAGTCGCGGCTCGGTTTTGGCGCCGCGGCGCCCTTCTTCTGGAACCTCGCCCCGAACTACGACCTCACCCTGACGCCCACGGTGCTGTCGCAGCAAGGCTTCTTCGGTGAGGCCGAGTTCCGCCACCGCCTGGAGACCGGCACCTATTCGATCCTCGGGTCCGGCATCTACCAGGCCGAGCCCTCGCAGTTCCCGGCCTATCCGGCCGGGACCGGCAACCGCAACTTCCGCGGGTCGGTCGAGACGCAGGGCAAGTTCTTCATCAATCCGCGCTGGAGCTACGGCTGGGATGTCACCATCTTCAGCGACAAGTATTTCCTGCAGGACTACAATATCCGCTCGAACAGCCTCGGCACGGACTATATCAAGGAATCGATCTCGACGGCCTATCTGACCGGCCAGGGCGACCGCAGCTTCTTCGATCTGCGCGGCTACCGGATCGAGGGCCTGTCGCAGTTCGATTTCAACAAGCAGCAGCCGCTCGTCGCGCCCGTCCTCAACTACAACCGCACGATCGCGGTGGCGCCGGGCTCGACCTATGGAATTGGTGGCGAAGTCAATTTCGACTTCAACCTCACCAGCCTGTCCCGCTCGGCGGCCGACTACCAGAGCACCGGCACGCGTCTGCTCGACCAGGCGTTCTCGCTCTATGACGTCTGCCCCACCTCGGCGAGCCCCAATCCGGCCTTGCCCAATTTCAAGCCGCCCTCCTGCTTCCTGCGCGGGGTCGGTGGCGACTACACGCGAGCCTCGGCTCAGCTCTCCTGGCAGCGCAAGTTCATCGATCCGATCGGCGAGGTGTGGACGCCCTTCGCCTTCGCGCGCTTCGACGGCTCATGGCTCAACCTCAACACGACGAACTCCTACACTTTCACCAGCACGATCGGATCCTCGACCATCGACAACGCCGACCAGAGCAATTTCTTCGGCGGCCAGAACGACCAGCTTGATGGCCGCGTCACGCCGGGCGTCGGATTTGAATGGCGCTATCCGTTCATCGCCAGCACGAGCTGGGCGAGCCATGTCATCGAGCCCATCGCGCAGATCATCGCGCGCCCCAACGTGTCCAACGCCGGCCTTACGCCGAACGAGGATGCGCAAAGCCTCGTCTTCGACGACACGACGCTGTTTTCCTGGAACAAGTTCTCAGGCTACGACCGGGTCGAGGGCGGCGTGCGCGCCAACGTTGGCGCACAATATACGATGAACCTCAATTCCGGCGGCTATTTCAATACTTTGTTCGGCCAGTCCTATCAGCTAGCCGGCAACAATCCTTATGACCTCTACGACATCTCGAACGTCGGCCAGAACTCGGGTCTCGAAACGAACTCCTCCGACTATGTCGCCCGCGCCGCCTTCGTTCCCAACAGCAACTTCTCCTTCATCACCAAGGGGCGCTTCAACAGTGTCGATTTCACTCCCGAAGCGCTGGATTTCATCGCCGGCTACAAGTTTTTCGGGTTGAGTGGATCGGCCCAATATTCGCGCTATGCCGCGCAACCTCTGATCGGCTTCCCGAACCGCCGCGAGGGTGTGCTGCTCAATGCGCGCTACGATTTTTTCGACCATTATTTCGTCAATGGCTCGGCGACGGTCGATCTCAATCCCTACCAATATGATCTGACGACCCGGCTCTACGACCTCAAGCTCGGTCATCCGTCGCTCGCGGTGCTCGGCGCAGGCGTCGGCTACCAGGATGATTGCACGACGCTCAGCGTGTCCTATTCGCGCAGCTATACGAACAGCTACACGACCACGGTCGGCACCCAGAGCGTCGACCAGACGGTGCTGGTGTCGCTGACGCTCAGGACGCTTGCGGACATCAAGCTCAATCAAAACCTGGGAGGCACGTCGACCGTTCAGGACGGCGTGTACAAATAAACGCCAATTTTGGATGTGATTGATCGTCGGATATGCCGTCCCGTCGACGGCGTGTACGTCGCGATGTCACCTCAATTCTCACGTTAGCGAAGCGTCCGCCCATGCAGTTCGAGCCGAACAGCCGCCGAGATCACGACGATGCGGGACCTGATCGATCCAAAATCATGACCGCGGCCAAGTCCGCTGCGATCGAGCCTGATGTCGTCCGAGAACCCGCACCGCGTTGTCGATCCCGCGCGCCGCTCCGGGTCCTATGCGGAACGGTCCTGTGCATCGGCCTCGTCGCGGCGATGCCACCGCATCGGGCGCAGGCTCAGGCGATCGTCACCGCGGTGAACGGCGACCCGGTGACGACCACCGACATCGACGAATACACGAAGATCCTCAGGCTGTCCCACCAGCCGGCCAGCCGCAACGACGCGCTCGAGGCCGTGGTGGCGGACCGGCTCAAATATGACGAGGCGCGGAAATGGGGCGTCGACGCCTCCGATTCCGACATCCAATTGGTTCTGGCTCGGTTGGCCGCCGAAGCAAAGATGCAACCCGATGCCTTCGCGCAGGCGGCGCAGCGCGCCAAGATCGATACGGAGACATTGCGCGCCCATCTGCGTGCCCTCGGTGCATGGAACGCCTATGTGCGCAACAGCAACAAGACGCTCGGTGTGAGCGAGGAGGAGATTTCCGCGGCATTGGCCAAGCAGCGCGGCCTCGCCACGATCACCGACTACGATCTGAGGCAGGTGGTCTTCGTGCTGCCGATCAAGTCGACGCCGGCGGACATCGACACCCGGACCCGGGAGGCACAGGCGCTCCGCCAGCGCTTCACGGATTGCGAGACCGGGCTGCCGCTGGCGCGCGCGCTCGCCGATGTCGCCGTCAAGGAACCGCTTCGGAAGGCCTCGGATACGCTGTCGCCGACCTTGCGGAAGGTCCTGTCGGAGACGCCGCGCGGCCATCTGACGGCACCCGAACGGAGCGTGTCCGGAATCGAGATGGTCGCGGTCTGCAACAAGTCGGACGACAGCGACCCGACGACATTGCGCGAACGCATCCAGAAGGAGATCCTGGCGGACAAGCTGCAGACTGTCGCCGAGCGAATGTACCGGGATCTCCGCAAGACGGCCGTCGTCAGCAAGAATTGAGCGGATCGCGCGACCCGGATCCCGAGGGTGCCAGGTCGGTGCCGTCCAGTGCCACGGTCGCGCTCGCATGACGGATGATGTCGCCGGGCCGACCGACGACGGCCTGCCGCCACTGCGCGACGTCGTGCGGGCTCATGGTATTGAGCCGACCCGGGGGCTCGGGCAGAATTTTCTCTTCGACCTCAACCTCACCGGCCGCATCGCGCGTGAGGCCGGTCCCCTCGCCGGGCGCCATGTGCTCGAGATCGGTCCCGGCCCGGGCGGCCTGACGCGCGCCCTCCTGGCCGAAGGAGCCATCGTCACGGCCGTCGAACGCGACCGGCGCTGCCTCGCGGCCCTGGTCGAGATCGCCTCGCGCTATCCGGGCCGCCTCACCGTTATCGAAGGCGATGCGCTCGACATCGTGCCGGGCCGCCTGCCGCCGCTGCCGGACGATGCGCGCTGGCGGGTCGTGGCGAACCTTCCCTACAATATCGCGACCGCGCTCCTGGTGCGCTGGGTCGAGCCCGAGCCCTGGCCACCATGGTATGACCGGCTCGTGCTGATGTTCCAGCGCGAGGTCGCCGAGCGGATCGTCGCAACGGTGGCGGAGCGCGCCGACTACGGCCGCCTGGGTGTTCTTTGCGGCTGGCGCACCCGTGCCCGTATCTTGTTCGACGTGGCGCCGGCGGCCTTCACGCCGCCCCCGAAGGTCGTCTCCTCCGTCGTCGAGCTCGTGCCTCGCGCCGACCCTCTGCCGTGCTCGGCCGCCGCGCTGGCGCGGGTGACCGCCGCGGCGTTCGGACAGCGTCGCAAGATGCTGCGGCAGTCGTTGCGCGCGCTCTTCGGGACGCAACAGGCGATCGACGTGACGCGACTTCTCGACGATGCGGGAGTCACGGGTTCCGACAGGGCCGAGGCGCTGGACATATCGGCGTTCGTCGGTCTCGCGCGAGCCCTGGAGGCTGCGACCAGGCGAAGGGGCTGAAACGCGGTCTTCAGCGCTCCGCGCACAGCCGCTCGACGAAGGCCGTCACATGCGCCTCGGTGCGCAGGCGCTTGAGCCGTTCGGCGGCAAGGATTGACAGGACTGCTCCGAACGTCGTCTGCAGGTCGTCGTTGATCAGCACGTAATCATAGGTCGTCCAGCGCGTGATCTCGTTGCGCGCCGCTTCGAGCCGGCGCGCGATGACCTCGGGCTTGTCCTCGGCGCGGCGTTCCAGCCGGGCGCGCAGTTCCCGCATGGAGGGTGGCAGTATGAAGATCGTGGCGACGTCCTGGCGGGCCTTCTCGCGGATCTGATGCGTGCCCTGGTAGTCGATGTCGAACAGCACGTCGCGGCCACGGTCGAGCAGGTCATCGACGGGCGCCCGAGGCGTGCCGTAGGAATTGCCGTGGACTTCGGCGGATTCCAGCAATTCGTTGCGTTCGCGCATGTCGCAGAACTTCTGCTGGGCGATGAAATGATAATGCAGGCCGTCGACTTCGCTGGACCGCCGCGGCCGCGTGGTCACTGAGACCGAGAGCGTCAGGTCCACGTCCTTGTTCTGCAGCAGCATGCGGGTCAGCGTGGTCTTGCCCGCGCCGGAGGGTGAGGAGAGGATCAGCATCAGCCCACGACGGCGCGGAAAATCGGGGGGTGCCGAGTCCCGGGCCATGATGAAGCTCATGTCGATGTCCCCCGACCATTCCACTCGGATGCCGTGGCCGGAGCGCGATCGTCACACGACATCCCGCGGCGCGCGAAACCCGCGCGTCCCGCGTTTCGGCATCCTATCATGATCATCGGATCAATGCTTGGGACTGGGGGCCGCCGCCGCGAAGCTCGGCACCGTCTTGGCCGAATTCAGGTCGTAGGTCTTGTTCAGCAGCGGGTCGAGCTTGGTGCCTTCCGAGGCGTCAAAGATCCGTCCCCTGCCACCGGCGGTCGGACCTCGTACCGCGCCCGCCGCCGGGTCCGTGCTGATCAGTTCGGTCTGCGGCGGCAGCTTGCCCGATTCCGCCGGCAGGCCGAACGCGGCGGCCCGAGCCCTCTCGTCGGCAAGACGCGCCGGCGAGACCGGGAAAGTGATGTCCTGGCCGCCACCGCCTTGCGCCAGGGCCCGCTCCTCGGCAGAGCCGGCCGGCGGCCCGGTCTCGACGCCGGGAATGCCGCCGAGCTCGTCTCCAGCGTCGGCGGCAGGCTGCGAATCGGACGGGATCATCGGCTTCAGCTTGCTGAGCGCCTGATCCTCGCTCAGAAGCGCGAGGGGATAGTCGACCCGGTCGAGGATCGGCGGGGCGGAGCCCACCGGCGCATGGCCCGCGAAGGCCACGTGCGCATTGAGCGCGCCGAAGATCGGGACGCTCGGCAAGGCCTCGCCACGCTGGTCGGGTTTCGGAGGCACCGCGACGGTCGGCGTGGTCTGCAGGACCTTGTCGCTCTCGGGCGACAGCTTGTCCTTGGCATCCTTCTCGATCTGCCGCCAGCGCAACACATTGGCCTTGTGCTGATCGAGCGTCTCCGCGAAGACGTGGCCGCCAGTGCCGTCGGCGACGAAATAGATGTCCTTGGTGCGCGACGGATTGGCGACGGCCTCCATGGCGGCGCGGCCGGGATTGCAGATCGGCCCCGGCGGCAGGCCGACGATCGTATAGGTGTTGTAGGGCGTCTTCTGCTCGAGCTCGCTCTTGAGGATGCCGCGGCCCAACGTGCCCTTGCCCCCGACCAGGCCGTAGACGATGGTCGGATCGGACTGGAGGGGAATGTTGCGGACGAGCCGGTTGATGAAGACACCGGCGACACGCGGCCGCTCGTCGGCCTTGCCGGTCTCCTTCTCGACGATCGAGGCCAGCGTGAGCATTTCGTAAGGAGACTTGATGGTCGTTTCGGCGGTACGGTGCGACCAGACCTCGCCAACGATCCTCTTCTGTTCCTGTTGCATGTTGGCGATGATCTGCTCGCGCTTGGTGCCGCGCGAATACTTGTAGGTATCGGGCATCAGCGTGCCTTCCTTCGGCATCGGCTTGACGGAACCGACCAGAATGTCGTCGTCCATCAACCGCTGCACGACCTGCTCGCTGGTGAGACCCTCGGGGATCGTGATCGCGTGCATGATCTGCTTGCCGCTGGCCAGCGTATCGATGACGTCAGAGAGGCTGGCGCCCTGCTTGAACTTGTACTCGCCGGCCTTGAGGCCCTGATGGCCGTCGCGCAACAGCAGTCCGGCCGTCATCAGGAACGCGTTGTCGATCACCCCTTCGCTTTCGAGCTGGGCCACGATGTCGGACTTGCTGCCCTCGACATAGACGCTCTTGTCGGTCGTCAGCGGTCCCGGTGCCCCGAGCTTCTGCAGCGCGAACGAGAACAGCGCGATCAGCGTGATGGCGGCGATGCCCAGGAAGGAGAACACACCGCTCACCGTCGCCACGATCGGGCGTCGCTTGCGCGTCATTGCCGGGGGAGGCGGTGCCATATCCGGCTGCAGCGCCTCGCCGGGGCTGCGGAAGGATCGTCGGCCGGAGAAGCGGCCGCCCCGCGAAGACTCGTCCGGCCCCGAGCGTTCCGGCGTGCCATCATTGTCGTTCGGACCCTCGACCATGCGCTCGACCCGTCTTTGCCTGCCCGAAAAGGCTGGGAAACCCTATCCTATCCGGGCTCGATGCACCATTCGCTAATGAGCCTCGCTCCTTTTCGCGACGACTCAGATCTTTCTGAACATCAGCGACGCGTTGGTTCCTCCGAAACCGAATGAATTCGACAAGGCGACGTCCACGCGCCTTGGCTTGGCGCGATGCGGCACGAGATCGATCGGCGTCTCGACGGAGGGATTGTCGAGATTGAGGGTCGGCGGCAACAGGCTGTCGCGCATCGCCAGGAGGCAGAAGATGGCTTCGACCGCTCCGGCCGCGCCTAAGAGGTGACCGGTCGCGGATTTGGTCGACGACATGGCGACGCCCTGCGCTGCATCGCCGAGCAGGCGCTGAACGGCGCCGAGCTCGATCTCGTCGCCGAGTGGCGTCGAGGTGCCGTGGGCGTTGATGTAGTCGATCTCGGCCGGCGCGATTCCGGCCCGCCTGAGCGCCGCGGACATGCAGCGGAAGGCACCGTCGCCGTCCTCGGACGGGGCGGTGATATGGTGGGCGTCGCCCGACATGCCGTAGCCGATGACCTCGGCATAGATGCGCGCCCCGCGCGCGAGGGCGTGGTCGTAGCTCTCGAGCACCACGCAACCCGCACCCTCGCCGATCAGGAAGCCGTCGCGGTCCCGGTCATAGGGCCGCGAGGCGGCCTTCGGCCGATCGTTGAAGCCGGTCGTCAAGGCACGGCAGGCGCAGAATCCGGCCACGCCCAGCCGATTGACGGCCGATTCGGTGCCGCCGGCCACCATGACCTCCGCGTCCCCGTACTGGATGATACGGGCCGCATCGCCGATCGCGTGGGCGCCGGTCGAGCAGGCGGTCACGACCGCGTGGTTCGGCCCCTTCAGCCCATGGCGGATCGACAGATAACCACCGGCGAGATTGATGAGGCGGCCGGGAATGAAGAAAGGCGAGAGCCGCCGCGGACCCTTGTCGGCGACGAGCAGGGCCGCGTCGTTGATGCCGCCCAGGCCGCCGATGCCGGAGCCGACCATCACCCCCGTGGTGATCTGCTCCTCATAGGTCTTCGGTGCCCAGCCGGCATCCGCCAACGCCTGGCTGCCCGCCGCGACCGCGAAGAGGATGAAATCGTCGACCTTGCGCTGTTCCTTGGGCTCGAGCCAGCGATCGGCGTCGAAGAGCCCGGCTTCCGTGCCGCGCGGCACCTGGGCGGCGATCCGGCAAGGCAGATCGGCAGCCTCGAAGCCGACGATCGGACCCGCGCCGCTGTCGCCTGCCACGAGGCGGGACCAACTGGTCTCGACGTCGCCGCCGAGCGGACTGACCATCCCCAAGCCGGTGACGACGACGCGTCTCGATCCGCTCACGCTACCCTACCTTCATCACCCGAGATTGACCTGGCCTTTGACCACGACGCCTTGCGAAACCTCCGTTCGACATCGCGAGACCAGGGCCGGTCCCGACACGCCCGCGTCAGGCCTTCTTGTTCTTTTCCAGGAAGCGGACGGCATCGCCCACCGTCACGATGGTTTCCGCCGCATCGTCCGGTATTTCGACGCCGAACTCTTCCTCGAACGCCATGACGAGTTCGACCGTGTCGAGGGAGTCGGCGCCAAGATCGTCGATGAAATTGGCATTGTCGACGACCTTGTCGGGCTCGACACCGAGATGCTCCACGACGATCTTCTTCACGCGCTCGGCGACATCGCTCATCTTAAGTGATCCTTGACTATGAAGGTTGAAGCACATGCGAACTCGAAAGAGCGCCCCAGGACCGGGCCGAACCCGACAGACGGAGCATTCCACGAACGCAAAACAAAACCAGGGGCCCCCGAGCCAAGCCCGCGACATGCGGGATCCGCGTGACCGGATCCTGACATCTTCGCCTGTTAACATACTTCCCCGGCGATGGCGAGAGGCGCGGCAGCCGGCTCAGGGCCACGACGAAAACTCGCAACCCATTCAAATCATTGCCATACCGCCGTTTACGTGAAGGGTCTGGCCGGTCACATAGGCCGCCTCGTCGCTTGCCAGGTAGACGACCGCGGCTGCGACGTCGGCACCGTGCCCGAGACGGCTCGCCGGAACGCTGCCGAGGATCGCACTCTTTTGTTTTTCGTTCAGCGCGTCCGTCATGGGACTTTCGATAAAGCCGGGCGCCACGCAATTGACCGTGATGCCGCGGCTCGCCACCTCGGCGGCGAGCGATTTCGACAAGCCGATGAGGCCGGCCTTGCTGGCTGCATAATTGCTCTGGCCGGGATTGCCGGTGACGCCGACGACCGAGGTGATGGAGACGATTCGCCCATGGCGCCGGCGCATCATCGTCTTCATCGCGGCCCGCGCCAGGACGAAGGCAGCCGTGAGGTTGATGGCGATCACCCTGTCCCAATCCTCGTCCTTCATCCGCAAGGCAAGACCGTCGCGGGTGATGCCGGCATTGTTGACCAGGATGTCGAGCGATCCCATGGCGGCCTCGGCGTGCCCGATCAGCGCCTCGACCGCGGTCTTGTCGGCGAGGTCGCAGGGCAGGAGATGGACCCGTTCGCCAAGGGCCTGGGCCAGGCCGTCGAGGGCCTCGCGCCGCGTGCCCGACAAGGCGACCGTCGCGCCCTGCGCATGGAGGGCATGGGCGATGGCACCGCCGATCCCGCCGGTGGCGCCGGTGACGAGCGCGGTCCGTCCTTTCAGATCGAACATGAATCCTCTCAGCTTACGGTGAAGGTCGCGACATCCTCGGGCGTGCCCACGGCGATCGCCGTGAGAGCGGGCGCGATGCGCCTGGCGAGGCCGCTGAGGACCTTGCCGGAGCCGATCTCGACGAGGCTGGTCACGCCCGCGTCCGCCATGGCGAGCATGCTCTCCCGCCAGCGAACCGTGCCGCAAACCTGCTCGACGAGGCCGCGCCGGATCTCGGCAGGATCGCTGACGGCGCGCGCCAGGACATTGCCGACGAGCGGCACGGACGGCGGCCGGATCTTCACCCCGGCCAAGGCCCTCGCCATCGCATCGGCGGCCGGCCGCATCAGCGCACAATGGAACGGCGCCGAGACCGGAAGCAGGATGGCGCGCTTGACGCCGCGCCCCTTGCCGATGGCCATAGCGCGTTCGACGGCCGCGGCCGATCCGGAGAGCACCACCTGCCCACCGCCATTGTCGTTGGCGACCTGGCAGACATCGCCCTCCGCCGCCGCCTCGGCAATGGCGCGGGCGACGTCGGGCTCTACCCCGATCAGCGCCGCCATGGCGCCCTGGCCGACCGCGACGGCCGCCTGCATGGCCTCGCCACGCAGGCGCAGCAGGCGCGCGGTCTCCGCCAGGCTCAACGCGCCGGCTGCCGCCAGCGCCGAATATTCGCCGAGCGAATGACCGGCCACGAAGGCAACGTCGCGAGCCAGGTCGAGACCCGCCTCGGCTTCGAGCACGCGCAGGGCGGCGAGACTCACCGCCATGAGGGCCGGTTGGGCATTGGCGGTCAGCGTAAGGTCCGCCTCCGGTCCCTCGAAGACGAGGCGCGACAGCGTTTCGCCCAGCGTTGCGTCGACTTCATCGAAGACCGCCCGGGCTGCGGGGAAGCGTTCGGCGAGGGCCTTGCCCATCCCGACGCTCTGGGATCCCTGTCCGGGACAAACGATTGCAACAGTCATGGCTGAAACGATGCGCCGCGCAGGATTGCGATCCGGAGCGGCAAGGGCCGGCCCGAAGGAAGCGCGCGGAGTGGCATCGACGATGCGGCCCTGTCAAGCGCTGCGACCTCGGTGTCAGCGTAGCCAGGTGAAGGGTTTTCCGGTTCGTGGCACGGACGAGGCTTAAGATTTGATCAGGGCTGCGATGCCGAACCCGTCCGTCCCGCTGCGGTGGGGCGACAGACGCAAGCCGGGGCCAAACCGCGAGGCACAGGCCTCAAGGTCCGGCATGCCGGACTCTCGGGCCAGGTGGGCGGCATCGATCGGCAGCAGGTCCGGATGACGCTCCAGCACGGCGGCGAGACGGTCCTCGTTCTCCTCCCGCAGCACGGAGCAGGTGACATAGATCAGCCGGCCGCCTCGCTTGAGTGCCGCAACGCCCTGCTCCAGGAGCATGTCCTGCGCCTTGATGCGTTCGCCGAGCGCGCCCGGCCGCATCCGCCATTTGGCATCGGGATTGCGACGCCATGTGCCGGTACCAGTGCAGGGCGCATCGATGAAGACGATGTCGAAGCGGCCGTCGAGATCGGCGACGTCGCTCTGTCGACCTTTGGGTGCGCGGACCTGGACGTTGCGCACGTCGGCGCGCTTGAGACGCTCGTAGATCGGCATCAGGCGGCGACCGTCGATGTCGGTCGCGTAGATCTGACCCTTGTTGTCCATCTGGGCGGCGAGAGCCAGGGTCTTGCCGCCCGAGCCGGCGCAGAGGTCGAGCACCTGACCGCCCGCCTTGGCGCCGCTCATCAGCGCGGCAATCTGCGAGCCCTCGTCTTGCACCTCGACGAAGCCTCTGACGAAGGCCGGTTCGGCGGCGAGCGCTGGGGCTCGCCCGTCGGCGCCGATCGTCAGACGCAGGCCCGTCGAGGCATGCGGCGTCGGCACCGGGTCGAGGTGGCTCAGCATTTTCGCGACCTTCGCCCGATCGGCTTTTAGCGCGTTCACCCGCAGGTCGACCGGCGCCCGGCGCGCCAGCGCCCGGCCTTCCTCGACCACGTCCGATCCGAAGGCTGCGGCGAGCGGCCCAGCAAGCCATTCGGGATAGTCGCCCCTCACATGCGGGGGCGCCTCGGCGAGCGTTCCGTCGGCGAGCGCCCTGTGCTCGTCCTCGCTCAGCCTGCCGGGCGCGTGCCCCTCGCCGGTGCACAGGGCGGCGATCGCGTCGGCGCTTTCGCCGCGAACCTCCCGCAAGGCGCCGAGCAGGATGGCACGGGACGACTCCGCGCCCATCAGCCAGGCGGCCGAGGCCTTCACCCGCAGGGCATCGTAGACCAGACCGGCGATCGCGGCCCGGTCCTTGGACCCGGCGAAGCGATGGACCTGACCCCAGGATTTCAGCGCCTCGGGGGCAGGCTGCCGTTGCATATCGATCACAGTCAGGATCTCAATGGCGGCGGAGAGACGGGCAGCGGGGATCATAAGGATTTCGCCACATTTGAGCCTGGAATGTGAACACAAGGAGGCAGGCGTCGTTCGACGAGCGGCCACCCCAAATTTGCGTTCAAGGGAAAAACAGATGAACCGTACCATTCGCCAGGCGGCGCTCGCTCTGCTCGCCCTCTCGCTCGCCGCCTGCGCGGCAGCTCCGCCGCCGCCCCCGCCGCCGATCCCGGCGCCCCCGCACCGCGGCTACGACGCCAAGACCACGCTCGAAAATCATATGTAGGACCCCAGGCGGACATCCTCCGCAACGGATGATCTGGGCGGCTTCGGCCGCCCTTTTCTTTTGGCCGAGCGTGTCAGACACCTGCCGGATAATTGGGGCTTTCGCGCGTGATCGCGACGTCGTGGACGTGGCTCTCGCGCAGACCCGCATTGGTGATGCGCACGAATTGCGCCTTCTCCTGGAACTCCGTGATGGTCTCGGCGCCGACATAACCCATGGCGGCGCGCAGGCCGCCGGCGAGCTGATGCACGATGGCGCCCATCGGGCCGCGATAGGGCACCTGGCCCTCGATCCCTTCGGGCACGAGCTTCAGCTCGTTCTTGATGTCGCTCTGGAAGTAGCGGTCGGCCGAGCCGCGCGCCATGGCGCCCACCGACCCCATGCCCCGGTAGGCCTTGAAGGAGCGGCCCTGGTAGAGATAGACCTCGCCCGGGCTCTCGTCCGTGCCGGCGAAGAGCGAGCCGATCATGACGCAGTCGGCGCCCGCCGCCACCGCCTTGGCGAGGTCGCCGGAAAACTTGATGCCGCCGTCGGCGATCACCGGAACGTTCTGCGCGCGCGCCGCCTCGGCCGCGTCCATTATGGCGGTCAGCTGCGGCACGCCGACACCGGCGACGATGCGGGTCGTGCAGATCGACCCCGGCCCGATGCCGATCTTGACCGCGTCCGCGCCCGCGTCGATCAGGGCCTTGGCACCGTCGCGCGTCGCCACGTTGCCCGCGATGATGGCGACCTTGTTCGACTGCCGTTTCAGTTGCGCCACCTGGTCGAGTACGTGCTGTGAGTGGCCGTGCGCGGTGTCGACCACGACGCAGTCGACGCCCGCCTCCATCAGCGCCATCGAGCGGCGGAAGCCCTTGTCGCCGACGCTCGAGGCCGCGGCGACCCGCAGCCGCCCCTCCGCGTCCTTGCAGGCTAGCGGATGCAGGGTGGCCTTCTCCATGTCCTTGACGGTGAGAAGGCCGACGCAGCGGTTCTCGTCGTCGACCACGACGAGCTTCTCGATACGATGATGGTGCAGGAGGCGACGCGCATCCTCGGGCCGCACCCCCTCGCGCACCGTGATGACCGACTTGGTCATGAGGTCGGCGACGGGCTGCCCGGGATCGTCGGCGAAGCGCACGTCGCGATTGGTGAGGATGCCGACGATCGGCGAGGGCAGGCCGGCCGGCCCCGGCTCGACCACCGGGATGCCGGAAATGTTGTGGCGCCGCATCAGCTCGAGCGCATGGGCGAGCGTCGCATCGGGGCCGATGGTGATCGGGTCGACCACCATGCCGCTCTCGAAACGCTTGACCTTGCGCACCTCCTCCGCCTGCGCGGCCGGATCCATGTTGCGGTGGATGACGCCGATGCCGCCGGCCTGGGCCATGGCAATGGCGAGGCGCGCCTCGGTCACCGTATCCATGGCCGAGGATATCAGCGGCACGTTGAGCTCGATCTCGCGCGTCAGCCGCGTCCGCACATCGACCTCGCCCGGCATCTTGTAGGAATGGCCGGGCCGCAGGAGCACGTCGTCGAAGGTCAACGCCTCGGGAAAAATCGATCGGGCGGATGTCATTGGTCAACTCCGAAGTCGGGCGCCCGGGCGCAACGGGGAGGAAGAGCGCCGCGCAGCGTCCGCGTGCCCGAGTTGACGCCGGCACTTAGCACGCGTCGCGAAGGGTGGGAAGCGAGGCCTGACAGCAGGGTGACGCGGTCGTCCCGTTTCATCCCGGACTCATCCCGACATTTTTCGCTAGGCTCATTCCCGCGAAAGCGGGAACCCAGCGAGGCATGACGGCGCCGGCCGTCCGCTTCGGAACATCCTTCGCCCTTGGCCGCACGACGGCACCACCGAGCTGCGGCGCGCCTTCCGCTGGATTCTCTGAAACGGTCATCGAATTGGGGAGATATTCGGGCCGGCGCCCAGCAAATGCCCGATTGCTGGTCGTGATGGTCCGCCCATCCCCCTCCGCCCGAACCGTCGACGCCGTTGCGCCGACACCCTGGCGACTTCCGGAACCCGCCTTGCCCCGTCACATGCTGACGCCCCTCGTCGTCGCCTGCGCGCTGTTCATGGAGAACCTCGACGGCACGGTGATCTCGACCTCGCTGCCGGCCATCGCGGCGGATCTCCACCAGGACCCGATCACGCTCAAGCTGGCCCTGACCTCCTACCTGCTCAGCCTCGCCATCTTCATCCCGGCGAGCGGTTGGGCGGCGGACCGGTTCGGCGCCCGGCTGATCTTCCGCGGCGCCATCGTGGTCTTCACCTTGGGGTCGATCCTGTGCGGCCTGTCGAGCACGCTGACCGGCTTCGTCCTGTCGCGAATCGTGCAGGGCTTGGGCGGCGCCATGATGGTGCCGGTCGGGCGCCTCCTGCTGCTGCGCTCCGTGCCGCGCGAGGAACTCGTCACCGCCCTCGCCTATCTGACGATTCCCGCGCTGATCGGGCCGATTCTCGGGCCACCGCTCGGCGGCTTCATCACTACCTATTTCGCCTGGCGCTGGATCTTCTGGATCAACGTGCCGATCGGCATTTTGGGGCTGACGCTCGCGACCATCTTCATCGCCGACGCCCGCGAGCAGGAGGTCTGGCCGCTCGACGTCACCGGCTTCATTCTGTCGGGCCTTGGTCTGTCGCTCGCCACCTTCGGCCTCACGGTGGCGGGTCGCGGCTTCGTCCCGCCGCTGTGGGCGGGGGTGCTGATCGTCTCGGGCTTCGCTTTCGTCGGCCTTTACGTTGCGCATGCGCGCAGGGCCCAATTTCCGATCCTCGACCTGAAGCTCCTGTCGATCCCGACCTTCAGGGCGAGCGTCTTCGGCGGGTTCCTGTTCCGTCTCGGCATCGGCGCCCTGCCGTTCCTGCTGCCGCTCATGCTCCAACTCGGCTTCGGCATGACGCCCTTCCAGGCCGGCTGCCTGACCTTCGCCTCCGCAGCCGGCGCCATGGCGATGAAGGCCACGGCGACCCCCATCCTGCGGCGCTTCGGCTTCCGGCGCGTGCTGATGGTCAATGCGGTGCTCTCGAGCCTGTTCATGATCGTCTACGGCACCTTCACCCTCGCGACCTCGGCACTCGTGATCTTCCTGGCTCTGCTGGGCGGTGGCTTATTCCGCAGCCTCGAATTCACCGCCATCAATGCGCTCGCCTTCGCCGACATCGACCAGGCGGACATGAGCCGGGCCACGAGCTTCACCTCCGTGGCGCAGCAATTGTCGCTCTCGACCGGTGTCGCGGCCGGGGCCGGGATGATCGAATTCTCGCAATGGCTGCATGCCGATGCGACGCTCGGCGCGCGCGACTTCAGCTTCGCTTTCTTCGGCGTCGCGGCGATCTCGGCGACGGCGGCCCTCGTCTTTGCCCGTCTGCCGCAGGGCGCCGGGGACGCGCTGCGGCCGAGTCCCCGCGCCAGCGTGGCAAGCGCGGTAACGACGACGGCAGGCCTCGGCGATCAGGCGGCGGCGGTGCTCGGAGAGCGCGTCCCACGAAAGCCTGTCGCCAGGACGTAGAGCTCGGACGAATCGGCCCGGCTCGCCGCGGGCTTGATGTGCTTGACGGTCGCGAAGTCACGCTTCAGCGCGGCCAGCAGGGGGCCGTCGGTGCCGCCCTGCAGTACCTTGGCGAGGAAGAAGCCGCGCGGCGCCAGCACCTCGCGGGCGAAATCCGCGGCGAGTTCCACAAGGCCGATGATGCGCAGCTGGTCGGTCTTGCGATGGCCGGTGGCGTTGGCGGCCATGTCGGAGAGCACGCCGTCCGCCGGGCCGCCCAGCATGGCCTCGAGGCGGGCGGGCGCGTCGGCGTCGTTGAAATCCATCGCCGCGAAGCCGACGCCGGGCACCGGCTCCATCTCCAGGAGGTCGATCGCGACCACCTGGCCGGAACCCGTCGCGGCCTCGACCCGCTCCGCCGCGATCTGCGACCAGCCGCCGGGCGCGGCCCCGAGGTCGACGATGCGCTGGCCGGGTTTCAGCAGCCGGTGCCGATCGTCGATCTCCATCAGCTTGAAGGCGGCGCGCGACCGATAGCCTTCCGTGCGGGCGCGGGCCACGTAAGGGTCGTTGAGCTGGCGCGACAGCCATAGCGTCGAGGACAACGAGCGCTTGCGCGCCGTCTTCACCCGCGTCTTGAGCGAGCGGCCACCCGCGCGGCCGGAGCCTGCCTTGTCGGACGTCAAGAGGAATGCCTCACTGGACCGGTCGGCACCAGACCCGGTCGCTCTTCATCATCTGGATCAGGATTCCCTCGCGCAGGCCGCGATCGGCGATCCGCAGGCGACGGCTGGGGAACAGCCGTCGCACGGCCTCGAGCACGGCGCAACCGGCGAGCACGAGATCGGCCCGGTCCGGTCCGATGCAGCCATGGGCGACGCGCTCGTCGAAGGGCATGGCAAGCAGGCGCGCGATGGCCTCGTTGACCTGATGGTTGCTCATCCACAGGCCGTCGACGCGCCGCCGGTCGTAGCGCAGGAGGCCGAGATGCACACCCGCCACCGTCGTGACGGTCCCCGAGGTGCCGAGGAGATGGAATTTCCCGCAGCGCGATTCGGCCCTGGCCTTCTCGGCGAAGGGAGCGAGCTTGTCGGCCACGTAGTCGACCATGGCCTCGAAGACCGCCACCGTGACCACCTTGCCGCCGAACCGGTCGGCCAGCGAGACGACGCCGAGCGGCAGCGAGGTCCAGGCCCGGATCCGATCGCGGATCGTGATCCCTGGCTGTCCCGGCCTCGGCCGGCCGAGCCACACGATCTCGGACGAGCCGCCGCCGATGTCGAACAGGATCACGCCTTCGGCCTCCTCGTCGGCGAGCGCCGCGCAACCCTCCGCCGCGAGGCAGGCCTCCGTCTCCCGGTCGACGATCTCGACCATGAGGCCGGTCTGCTCGCGGACCTCCTCGATGAAGGCGACGCCATTGGCCGCCGCGCGGCAGGCTTCGGTGGCGATCAGCCGCGCCCGGGTGACGCGCCGCGCCTCCATCTTGCCGCGGCAGACCGAGAGCGCCGAAAGGGTGCGCGAGGTCGCGGCGGCGCTGAGGTGCCCCGTCAGCGTCAGGTTCTCCCCGAGCCGCACGATGCGCGAAAACGCGTCCATGACATGCAGGCCCGAGGCGCAGGGCCTGGCGATGAGGAGCCGGCAATTGTTGGTGCCGAGATCGAGCGCCGCATAGACCGGTCGCGCCTCGCGGCAGCGGCCATCGTCGGCCCTGATCCGACCGGGCGCACCGCCCGGCTCGACCTTGTCTTCGACCTGCACCGCTCAACCCTCCCCCGTCGAAGCGACGCCTGAGCTTTGCCGCGAGCTTAGCGAAGCTTCGCAGAAAGCCAAGCGTGTGACCGAGTTCAGGATATATGATGCGCGGCCGGCTCACGTGCCGCCGCGTCGACACCGGGCCGAAATGCCACGGCGGCGGGCCGTATGGCTGATCCCGCCATCTCGTGGTTTCCATCATCGCCCGGGCGTATTAGAACCTCCGTTTCCGCGCGACGAGCCCGTCATCCCGCGCACGCCGAGCAGCGTGCGCCGTGGCCCGACCCTTGCCGAGCGGTTCCGGAGGCCCGATCAGAATGACCAATGTGGAGAGCCTCAGGCGGCCTGCCGGAGCGGCGACCGAGGCCGAGCCTTACCGGCTGGCGCCGCACAACGTCGAGGCCGAGCAGGCGCTGCTCGGCGCAATCCTCGTCAACAACGATGCCTTCGACAGGGTCTCTGATTTCCTGCAGCCCGGGCATTTCTCGGAGGAGATCCACCGCCGCGTCTACGAGGTCGCCTCCTCGCTGATCCGCGGCGGCAAGATCGCCACGCCGATCACGCTCAAGACCTTTCTCGGCGAGCACGACCTCGGCGGCATCACCCTGCCCCAGTATCTGGCCCGTCTCGCGGCCGAAGCCACGACCGTGATCAACGCCGCCGACTACGGCCGGATGATCTACGATCTGGCGTTGCGCCGCAGCCTCATCGTCATCGGCGAGGAGGTGGTCAACGTGGCCTATGATTCGCCCGTCGACCACTCGCCGCGCGATCAGATCGAGGAGGCCGAGCGGCGCCTCTACGAGATCGCCGAGACCGGACGCTCGGAAGGCGGCTTCCAGCGCTTCTCCGACGCGCTGACGATTGCGATCGACGTCGCCGCGAGGGCCTATGAACGCGACGGCAAGCTGTCCGGCATTTCGACCGGCTTGACCGACCTCGACCGCCAGCTCGGCGGCCTGCAGCAGTCGGACCTCGTCGTGCTGGCGGGGCGCCCCGCCATGGGCAAGACCTCGCTCGCCACCAACATCGCCTTCAACATTGCCCGGGCCTACCGCTTCGAGATCAAGCCGGACGGCACGCATGCCACAACCAATGGCGGCATCGTCGGCTTCTTCTCCCTCGAAATGTCGGCCGAGCAGCTCGCCACCCGCATCATCGCCGAACAGTCCGGCGTCGCCTCCTACCGCATTCGGCGCGGCGACATCTCCGAGGACGATTTCCACGCGATCACCGAGGCGGCGCGGGAGATGCAGACCGTGCCGTTCTACATCGACCAGACCGGCGGCATCTCGATCGCGCAGCTGACGGCCCGCGCCCGGCGCCTCAAGCGGCAGCGCGGCCTCGACGTCCTCGTCATCGACTATCTGCAGCTCCTCTCCGGCGCCTCGAAGAACGCCCAGGCCAACCGCGTGCAGGAGCTGACCGAGATCACAACCGGGCTCAAGGCCCTGGCCAAGGAGCTGAACATCCCCATCCTGGCGCTCTCGCAGCTCTCGCGCCAGGTCGAATCGCGCGAGGACAAGCGTCCGCAGCTCTCCGACCTGCGCGAATCGGGCTCGATCGAGCAGGACGCCGACGTCGTCATGTTCGTCTACCGCGAGGAATATTACCTGAAAAACCGGCAGCCGCGCGAAGGCACCGAGGAATTCACCGCGTGGCTGTCGGACATCGAGCGCGCCCATGGCAAGGCGGAGATCATCATCGGCAAGCAGCGTCACGGGCCGACGGGGAGTGTCGAGCTTCAGTTCGACGCCGAGGTGACGCGCTTCTCGAACCTCGCGCGCGAGGACGCCCTGCCGGTGCATCGGTGAGCGACTCCCCGGATGGGCGTCGCGACGGCCTTGCGGAGCTGATCATCGATCTCGACGCTATCGGCGAGAACTGGCGGCGGCTGGCGGCGCGGGCGGCGCCCGCCGAATGCGGCGCGGCGGTCAAGGCCGACGCCTATGGCTGCGGCATCGAGGCGGTGGTGCCGGCGCTCTGGCGTGCCGACTGCCGGACCTTCTTCGTCGCCCATGTCTCGGAAGGTCGCCGCGCCCGGCAGGCGCTGCGCGATTGCGGGGCGGAGGCACGAATCCTCGTGCTCAATGGATTTCACCCGGAGGCCGCGCCGTTCGCCGACTATAGCGACGCCGGCCTCGACCCCGTCATCGGCTCTTCGGGCGAACTCTCCGCCTGGGAGACGTGGCTCGCGCAGGCCAGATCGGCCGAGCGGCCGCGCTGCGCCCTGCATGTCGACACCGGCATGAACCGCCTCGGCTTTCCGGTCGAGGAGGTGAGCGGACTCTCGGCGGAAAGGCTTGCGGCGGCCCATGTCGATCTCGTCATGAGCCATCTCGTCTCGGCCGAGGCGACTGCCGAGCCCGTCAATGCGCGCCAGATCGCCGCCTTCGAGGCGCTGCGTCATGGGGTGCTCGGCACCCTGCCCGGCTCGCTCGCCAATTCCTCCGGCATCTTCCTGCCGCAGCGCCCGCACCACGCGCTCGTGCGCCCGGGCTATGCGCTCTACGGGGGCAATCCCACGCCCGGCGCGCCGAACCCGATGCGACCGGTGGTGCGGCTCGCGGCGCGCATCCTGCAGGTCCGCCACGTCCCGGCCGGCGCCACCGCGGGCTACAATGCCCGCTGGACCGCGGCGCGTCCGTCGCGGCTCGCGACACTGGCGCTCGGCTATGCGGACGGCCTGCCGATGAGCGTGAGCGGCCTAGGACGGCATGGCGCGCCGGTCTTCATCGGCGGCCGGCCCTGCCCCATCGTGGGCCGCATTTCGATGGATCTCACCATAATCGATGTGACCGACCTGCCGGAAGGCGAGGCGGAGCCCGGCCTGATGGCCGAGATCCTCGGGGAGCACGCCGGCATCGACGACCTGGCTCGCCACGCCGGAACGATCGGCTACGAGGTCCTGACCAGCCTTGGGCACCGCTACCGCCGCCATTATGTGGGGGACGGTCGCGGCACGTGGGCCGCGCGCGAGAGCCGATCGACGGTATGAGCAAGTCGCGTCCGACCTATGTCTGCCAGGCCTGTGGAGCCGTCAGCAACCGCTGGCAGGGGAAGTGCGACGCCTGCGGCGCCTGGAACTCGATCGTCGAGGAGCACCCGGCGTCCGGCATCGGTGCCGCCACGGCCCGCAAGGGAGGCCGCGGCCGGCTGATCGAATTCCAGGGCCTGGCCGCGACGGGCAGCGAGCCGCCGCGCACCGCGAGCGGCCTGGCCGAACTCGACCGCGTCACCGGCGGCGGCTTCGTGCCGGGCTCGGTGATCCTCATCGGCGGCGAACCGGGCGTCGGCAAGTCGACCTTGCTGATCCAGGCCTGCGCCAGCCTGGCCGCGACAGGCGCCCGCGTGGCCTATGTGTCGGGCGAGGAGGCGGTGGCGCAGGTGCGCCTGCGGGCGGAGCGGCTCGGCCTGTCGGGCGCGTCGGTCGAGCTCGCAGCCGCCACCAGCATCGAGGACATCACCGCCTCGCTCGCCGCCGGACCGCCCTTCAGCCTGGTGGTGATCGATTCGATTCAGACCATGTGGACCGAGGCGGTCGAGGCCGCGCCCGGCACGGTATCCCAGGTCCGCGCGGCGGCGCAGTTCCTCATCCGCTACGCCAAGAGCTCGCAGGCGGCGGTGATCCTCGTCGGCCATGTCACCAAGGACGGCCAGATCGCCGGCCCGCGCGTCGTCGAGCACATGGTCGATGCCGTCATGTCCTTCGACGGCGACGCCGGCCACCACTTCCGCATCCTGCGCGCGCTCAAGAACCGCTTCGGGCCGACCGACGAGATCGGCGTCTTCGAGATGACCGGCCGCGGCCTCGCGGAGGTTCCCAACCCCTCGGCCTTCTTTCTCTCGGGGCGCGACGCGACGGCGCCCGGCACCGCCGTGTTCGCCGGCATGGAGGGCACGCGGCCACTGCTTGTCGAGTTCCAGGCGCTCGTCGCCCCGACCGCGCTCGGCATGCCGCGGCGCGCCGTCGTCGGCTGGGACCAGAACCGCCTCGCCATGGTCATCGCCGTGCTCGAAACCCATGCCGGCGTCAGGCTCGGGGCTTACGACGTCTACCTCAACGTCGCGGGCGGCCTCAGGATCGTCGAGCCGGCGGCCGATCTCGCCGCGGCAGCGGCGCTGGTGTCGTCCGTCACCGGCAAGATCCTGCCGACCGACGCGGTCTTCTTCGGCGAGATCGGGCTCTCGGGCTCGATCCGGCCCGTCGTGCATGCAGGCGCCCGCATGAAGGAGGCGGCGAAGCTCGGCTTCGGGACCGCGGTCGCGCCCGCCACTGCGGCGGAGGATCCGGCCGGCCTCTACGTCGACCGGACGGCCCATATCGCCGATGTCGTCAGCCGCGTCGCGGCGCTCCCGGGCGGCAAGCGCCGCCGGGATGGGCCCGACGAGGACGGACAGGGCCGCCTCACGAGGTGACGCCGGGGGGAGCCTTCGGTATAAGGCGTTCCGGTAGAACGGGTTTGGTGACTCGTGGCGACCATGACAGCAAGTTTGCACGAGGCCTGAACCATGCCCTCCTATCTCGATCTGGGGCTGCTCCTGATCGTCGCGGTCTCCGCGCTGCTCTCGATGGTGCGCGGCTTCACGCGCGAGATCTTGGCGATCGCCTCCTGGGGTGCGGCGGCGGTGGCCGGCTACTACCTCTACCCCTATGTCCTGCCCTATGTGACGCCCTACATCGCCAAGGAGACCATCGCCAAGGTCGTATCGATCGCCGCAGTCTTCTTCGCCACGCTGATCATCGTGTCGATCGTGACGGTGAAGCTGTCGGAGGCCATCCTCGACAGCAAGGTCGGCGCGCTCGACCGGACGCTCGGCTTTCTCTTCGGCGCGGCGCGCGGCTTCCTGCTGGGCGTGGTGGCCTTCCTGTTCTTCACCTGGCTTGTGCAGCCCAGCAAGCAGCCGGACTGGGTGACGACGGCCAAATCCAAGCCCCTGCTCGAGGCGACGGGCAATGAGATAAAGGCCTTGCTGCCCGTCAATCCGGAGAACACCTTCCTCAAGCATCTCGGCAAGGACAAGACCGAGCCGAGCGAGGACGTGCCGGCCGATTCCGAGAGCCCGCCGGCGAGCCCGGACCCCGCCGTGCCGCAGCAGAAGACCGAGGCGGTGCCTCGCGGCGCGAATCCGCCAGCCGCCTCACCCACGACGACGGACCGTCAGAAGCTCGACAACCTGCTCGGAAAGGGGGGCGCCCAACCGGGCAAGAAACCTTGAGCGACGATTCGCGGCTTCTTTGTGCAGCGCGTTGCGGCTACCATATGATCCCGTTGCGGCGTGGCGACCTTGCCGGCCGGTTCGCATGAGGACGAGCGATTGAGCGACCTCGACTCCGACAGCCTGCGGGAGAAGTGCGGCGTCTTCGGCATCTTCGGCCATCCGGACGCCGCCGCAGTGACGGCGCTTGGGCTTCATGCGCTCCAGCACCGCGGCCAGGAGGCGGCCGGTATCGTGGCGTTCGACGGTCGCCAGTTCCATTCCGAGCGTCGGCACGGCCTCGTCGGTGACCATTTCTCCAAAGAATCGACGATGGCGCGGCTCAAGGGCGAGGTCGCGGTCGGCCACGTCCGCTACGCCACGACCGGCGAGACGATCCTGCGCAACGTGCAGCCGCTCTTTGCCGAACTCGACGGCGGCGGCTTCGCGGTGGCCCACAACGGCAATTTCACCAACGGCCTCGCGTTGCGCCGTGCCCTCGTCAAGGATGGCGCAATCTGTCAGTCGACCTCCGACACCGAGGTCATCCTCCATCTCGTCGCCCGGTCCCGCAAGCCGCGCTTCATCGAACGCTTCATCGAGGCGCTGCGCCAGATCGAAGGCGCCTACGCGCTCGTCTGCATGACCAACAAGAAGCTGATCGGCGTGCGCGATCCGCTCGGCATCCGGCCGCTGGTGCTCGGCGAGCTCGACGGCCGCTATATCCTGGCGTCCGAGACCTGCGCGCTCGACATCATCGGGGCGCGCTATGTCCGCGACGTCGAGAACGGCGAGATCGTGCTCATCTCCGAGAGCGGCGTCGAGAGCCTGAAGCCGTTCCCGCCGCAGCCCGCGCGGCCCTGCATCTTCGAATATGTCTATTTCGCTCGGCCCGACTCGATGGTCCACGGCCGCTCGGTCTATGCGGTGCGCAAGACCTTCGGGGCGGAGCTCGCGGCCGAGAGCCCGGCCGAGGCGGATGTCGTTGTTCCCGTGCCCGATTCAGGCGTGCCGGCGGCCCTTGGCTTCGCCCAAGCCTCCGGCATCCCGTTCGAGCTCGGCATCATCCGCAACCATTACGTCGGCCGCACCTTCATCCAGCCGAGCCAGTCGATCCGCGAGCTCGGCGTCCGCATGAAGCACTCTGCCAACCGCGGCGTCGTCGAAGGCAGGCGCATCGTGCTGATCGACGATTCGGTCGTTCGCGGCACGACCTCGGTCAAGATCGTGCAGATGATGCGCGACGCCGGCGCCCGCGAGGTGCATTTCCGCATCGCCTGCCCGCCGATCACCCACCCGGACTACTACGGAATCGACACGCCGGAGCGGAACAAGCTCTTGGCAGCGCAGATGGATCTCGAGGGCATGCGGGCCTATATGGGCGCCGATTCGCTCGCCTTTCTGTCGGTCGACGGCATCTACCGAGCGATGGGCCACGCCCGGCGAGATCCGGTTCGACCGCAGTTCACCGACCATTGCTTCACCGGGGACTACCCGACGCGCTTGACCGACGTGCTGGCGGAGTCCAATCCCAAGCAATGGTCGATGCTGGCTGAAGCGAGCTGAAGCGGGGCGCTGCATGTCCGATGGTCTCGATGGTCGCCTCGCGCTGGTCACGGGGGCCTCGCGCGGCATCGGCCGCGCCGTGGCGCTCGAACTCGCGCGGGCCGGCGCCCATGTGGTCGCGCTCGCCCGCACCCAGGGCGCCCTTGAGGAGCTCGACGACGAGATCCGTAAGGGAGGCGGAGAAGCGACGCTCGTGCCTTGCGACATGACGGATTTCGACGCGCTCGACCGCCTCGGCGCCGCGCTCCACCAGCGCTGGGGCAAGCTCGACATCCTCGTCGCCAATGCGGGCCAGCTCGGCCAGGTGACGCCGCTCAGCCACGCCGACCCGAAGCCATGGGAGAACGTGCTCGCCGTCAACGTGACGGCCAATTACCGACTGATCCGCTCGCTCGACGTCCTGCTGCGCCAGTCGGATGCCGGGCGGGTGGTCTTCGTCTCCTCGGGCGCCGGCCACAGGACCGAGTTCCGCCCCTATTGGGGGCCCTACGCGGTGTCCAAGGCGGCGCTCGACGCGCTGGCCCGCACCTATGCGGCGGAGACGGCGACCACGTCCGCCGTCAAGGTGATGAGCGTCAATCCCGGGCCCTTGCGTACCGCCATGCGGGCCAAGGCGATGCCGGGCGAGGACCCCGAGACGCTGAAGACGCCGGAGGATTTCGCTCCCAAGCTCGTCGCGCTCTGCCGGCCGGACTGGACCGAGACCGGCAAGCTCTACGATTTTCCGACCGACAGGGTGCTGAGCTACCAGGGCCCGGCCTGACGGTCGCCTTCAGCCCTTGCGCCTTCGGTCGTAGGGATTGTCGCCCTGCCGCAGCAGGATGCGGATCGGCACGCCGGGAAGCTCGAAACTTTCCCGTAAGCCATTGACCAGGAAGCGGCTGTAGGACGTCGGCAGCGCCGCGAGCTGGTTGCCGAAGAGGATGAAGGTCGGCGGCCGCGCCTTGGCCTCGGTCATGTAGCGGATCTTGATCCGCCGCCCGCTGACCGCCGGCGGCGGGTTCTGCTCCAGCACCGTGCCGAGCCAGCGGTTGAGCCTGGCGGTGGAGATGCGACGGTTCCAGGTCTCGTCGACCCGAAGCACCGCCTCCATCAGCTTGTCGATATTGAACCGCGTCAGACCCGACAAGGGCACGACCGCCACGCCCCTGACCTGCGGCAGCAGCCGGTCGGCCTCCGCCTTGAGCTCCGAAAGCGTCGATCCCCGCGCCTCGATCAGGTCCCATTTGTTGAGGCCGATGACCAGGGCGCGGCCCTCGCGTTCGGTCAAAGAGGCGATGGTCAGGTCCTGCTTCTCGAACGGGATTGTGGCATCGAGCAGCACGACCACCACCTCGGCGAACTTGATGGCCCGGATGGCGTCGGCCGCCGCCAGCTTCTCGACCTTGTCGTCGATTCGGGCGCGCTTGCGCAGGCCCGCCGTATCGAAGACCTTGATCGCCCTGCCCCGCCATTCGGTGTCGAGCCCGATGGCATCGCGCGTGATGCCGGGCTCCGGACCGGTCAAGAGCCGGTCCTCGCCCAGCAGGCTGTTCAGCAGCGTCGACTTGCCGGCATTGGGGCGGCCGACCACGGCGATCCGCAGCGGTTTCGACTCATCGCGCTCGCTGCCGTCTTCATCGTCGGCGAAAGTCCTCGCCACCGCCTCGGGCTGCTCGCTCGCCCCGAGGCGCGCGCCCGGCAGGTGCGCCACGAGCGCATCGTAAAGATCGATCATGCCCTCGCCGTGCTCAGCTGAGACGGCGACCGGGACGCCGAGCCCAAGATCGTAGGCTTCGAGGGCTCCGGCCTCGCCGGCGCGGCCTTCCGCCTTGTTGGCCACGACGACGATCGGCTTGCCGGCGCGGCGCACGAGGTCGGCGAAATGCCGGTCGCCGGCCGTGAGCCCGGCCCGGCTGTCGACGACGAAGAGGATAACGTCGGCATCCGCGACAGCGACCTCCGTTTGAAGACGCATGCGGCCAAGAAGACTGTCTTCGGCAGCGTCGTCGAGCCCGGCCGTGTCGACGAGCGTGAAGCCGAGGTCCTGCAGTTCGGCCTCGCCTTCGCGGCGATCGCGGGTCACGCCGGGCTGGTCGTCGACGAGCGCCAGCTTGCGGCCGACGAGCCGGTTGAACAGCGTCGACTTGCCGACATTGGGGCGGCCGATGATGGCGACGGTGCTCATGGTGCGGCGGCGGTCGGTTTTCCGGCGCGCACGAGGGCGAGGTAGAGACCGGCGCGCTGGCGCTGATCCGGCGCCGCCGTGGGATCGGCGACGATCATGTCGGCCCAGCGCTTGGCCTGCGCCTCGTCGCCCTGCTTGAGGGCGGTCACGGCCAGGATCTCCCGCGCCACGTTGCGGAACGGCGCATTGGCATCGGCCAGCGGGTCGAGGCGGCGGTGCAGGTCCGCGGGCGGGGCCGTGTCGGCGACCAGCATGGCGGCGCGCAACCGCGCCACATCGCGCCATTCGCCATCGAGCCCCGCGTCGTTGGCCAGAGCATCGAACGCCTTGACGCCCGCCGGCGCATCCCCCTGCGCGGTCTCGCCGGCCGCCCGGAAGCGGGCGAGCAGCCGGTAGCCTGCCGGCCCGTCCTTGGCCAAGGCGTCGAGCGCCGCGATCGAGCCGGGCCGATCGGTCGCCGCGAGCTGGGTTGCCGCAAAATAGCGCGCGCCAGACGCCTCGTCCCGCTGCTGGCGCTCGTAGAGATAGACCCGCCAGCCGCCGACTCCGACGAGGATGAGGACCAGCGCCCCGATGATCAGAAAGCGATAGCGGAGCAGAACGCGACGGATCTGGTCCTGACGGTAGTCTTCGTCGACCTCTCGAATGAACTCGGACATGGGCTTTCGGTGATATTGCGGGTGCGGCCCGAATGACCGGGCCGCGCCGTCATCCACCCTCCGGACCCGAAAGGCAATCGCGAATCATACCCGGACGGTGGCGCGCGGCCGCGACGTCCGATCGACACCCGTCAGTAGAGGCCTCCGGTGCCGCTGCCGACCGCCCGTTCGGCGTCCGCAGGTGCGGGGGGCGCCGAGGCGCGACTGCCGCCGGAATTGTCGCCGATCACCGAATAGGAATCGGGTGGCGCGGTCCCCGGCTTGAAGGCTTCGAGGATCGATCCGGATCCGGTGCCGCGCATGCCGGTCTTGTAGTCGACCGAGATCAGCTTGATCCCCGGCGGCACGCGGAACGGCACGTCGGGCTTGTCCTTCAGCGCCATCTTCATGAAATCGCGGAACACCGGCGCCGCATATTGGGCCGCGTAGGCAGTGGCGCCGAGCGATCGCGGCTGATCGTAGCCGAGATAGAGCCCGACCGTGAGATCGGCCGAATAGCCGACGAACCAGACGTCCTTGGCGTCGTTGGTGGTACCGGTCTTGCCGGCGAGATGGCGATTGAGCTCCTTGACGGCCTGGCCTGTGCCGCGGGTGATGACGCCCTCCAGGATCGAGGTGATCTGGTAGGCGGTCAGCGGATCGAGGACCTGCTCGCGCTTGTCGACGAGCTTGGGCTCGGCCTGGTCGGGGGACCACGTGTCCGAGTCGCATCCCTCGCAGATGCGCTCGTCGTGCCGGTAGATCGTGTGGCCCCATCGGTCCTGGATCCGGTCGATCAGCGTCGGCTTGATGCGCTTGCCGCCGTTGGCCAGCATCGAATAGGCCGTGACCATGCGCAGCACGGTCGTCTCGCCCGCGCCGAGCGACATCGAAAGAACCGGCAGCATATCGTCGTAGATGCCGAAGCGCTTGGCATATTCGACGATCAGCGGCATGCCGATGTCCTTGGCGAGCCGCACCGTCATCAGGTTGCGCGAATGCTCGACGCCGTAGCGCAGCGTATGCGGCCCCGAGCCCTCGTTATCGTCGTTCACCGGGCGCCAGATGCCGAGGCCCGGCCCCTGATCGATTTCGATCGGGGCATCGAGCACCACCGAGGACGGCGTATAGCCGTTGTCGAGCGCCGTGGCATAGACGAAGGGCTTGAAGGACGAGCCCGGCTGGCGCAACGCCTGCGTGGCGCGGTTGAATTCGGACTGATCGAAGGAGAAGCCGCCGACCATGGCAAAGACCCGTCCCGTATAGGGATCCATCGCGACGAGCGCGCCGGAGATGTCGGGGACCTGCTGCAAACGATACTGGCCCGGCTTGCCGTCCTGCGGCTCGACGTAGACGATGTCGCCCGGTGACAGGAAGGCGCGCAGCGATCGCTTGCCCGTCCAGCGCGCCCCCTCGAGCGTCAGCTGGCCGGTCTCGCGCTCCGCGGTGACCTCGCCGGTCTTGTCGCGGCCGGGCTGCAGGCCCAGGCGGGCCGTGGTGTCGCCGCTTTCGAGAACGACGGCGAGCCGCCAGGGGCTGACGTCCTTGAGCGCCGGGATCTCGGCCAGCGGCGGACCCCAGTCGCCGCCGAGCTCGATGTGGCGGATGGCGCCGCGCCACCCATGCGCCTCGTCGTAGCGGGTCAGGCCGTCGACCAGCGCCTTGCGGGCCATGACCTGCATCTGGGGGTCGAGCGTGGTGCGGACCGAAAGGCCGCCTTCATAGAGCTTCTTCTCGCCGTAGCGCTCGGAGAGCTCGCGCCGCACCTCTTCGGCGAAATAGCCGGCCGCATACGTGTCGGACGGGAGGACGGGCGGATTGACCCCGAGCGCCGCCGCCTTGGCCTTCTCGCCGTCCGCCTTGGAGACGTAGCCGTTCTCGACCATGCGGTCGATCACCCAGTTGCGCCGCTCGACGGCGGCGCCATGCTTGAGGAACGGCTGGTAGTTGTTCGGCCCCTTGGGCAGCGCCGCCAGATAGGCCGCCTCCGAGATCGTCAGCTCGTTGACCGACTTGTTGAAATAGTCGAGCGCCGCGGCGGCCACGCCGTAATTGCCGAGGCCGAGATAGATCTCGTTGAGGTAGAGTTCGAGGATCTTCTCCTTGGAATAGGCGCCCTCGATGCGGATGGCGAGAAGCGCCTCGCGGATCTTGCGGGAGAAGGTGCGCTCGTTGGTCAGGAGGAAGTTCTTGGCGACCTGCTGGGTAATGGTGGAGGCGCCCTGCACGCGCTTGTTGCCGACGACGAGCACCTTGAGGGCACGCAGCACGCCTTCGGGGTCGACGCCGTCGTGGGTATAGAAGTTCTTGTCCTCGGCCGAGATGAAGGCGTCCTTGAGGAGCGGCGGGATGGCGGTCGACGGCAGGTAGAGGCGCCGCTCGCGCGCATATTCGGCGAGCAGGCTGCCATCGCCGGCATGGACGCGGGTCATGACCGGCGGCTCGTAGTTCCGCAGCTGCGTATAGTCCGGCAGGTCCTGCTGATACTTCCAGATGATGAACCCAGCCACGGCGGCTCCCGCCACGAAGATCAGCGCGCCGGTGGCAAACAGGAAACCGAAAAACCGGGCGATATGCCGCATCAAGAGGCCCCTGGAAGAGTAACGCGGACTACGGGACGCGGAGGCCCGTGGGACGCCCCGTCGTCACCGACGTGAAGCCGTGCCGATGCGTAGAAGCTGCGGCGCTTTTATGGTGTCAATACGGCCACCGGCGCCCCTCGCCCGAAGTTCGGGACGCAGCCTCCGGCTTCTCTCACGGGTGTGGCTGGACCGACACAACTTTGTCGGCGACGGCGTCCGTCCCGAGAGCGGCGGGCGCCTGTCGCGGCCCAAAGAAACTGTCGACCGACGCCATCACCGACGTGGTGGCCTTGTCGCGCCATTCGGGCGAAGTCAGCATCTTGGCGTCCGTCCGGTTGGACAGATAGCCGAGTTCGAGCAGCACGGAGGGGACATCGGGCGCCTGCAGCACCCTGAAGCCGGCAGCGCGTTCCGGATTCTTGTTGAGGTGGGCGATCTTCTCCCAATAGCCGACGAGCGTGCGTTGGAAGAGATGCGCATAGGTACGCGTCTCCCGGCGAGTCAGATCGAACAGGATGTCGTTCACGCCCTGGCTGTCGGGTGCCGCCTCGAGCCCCGCCAGTTCGTCGGCTCGGTTCTCGGTGGCGGCGACACGGGCCGCTTCGGCATCGGAGGCCCGATCGGAAGCGGTATAGACCGTCGTCCCCGTGACGCTCGGATCGGAGAGCGTATCGGCGTGCACCGAGATGAACAGCGATGCGCCGGCCTCCCGGGCGATCTTCACGCGTCGGCCGAGAGAGACGAAACTGTCGTCGGTCCGGGTCATCACCACGCGGTAGCGGCCGCTCGCGGTGAGCTTGGCGGCGAGGGCGCGGGCGAAATCGAAGACGACGATCTTCTCCGGGACGCCCGCGATTCCGCTGGCGCCCGGATCGATGCCGCCATGCCCGGGATCGATCACCACGACCGGCTTGGCGTCGGGCTTCGGCGCGGCACCGTCCCCGGAGACCGTGGGCGCCGGCGGCTGGTCGCGCCGCGCCGCGGCCCGAAAGCTCGCGCGATCGGTTCGAACGAGATCGATCACGAGGCGTGAGGGGTCGCCTCCGGCGATCGGCGCGACCACGGCCTTGCGCAGGCTCGCCGGGCCACCGAGGTCGATGACGATGCGCGACTTGCCGGGCGCGAACAGCCCGAATCGGAATGCCTTGATCAGCCCGACGCCTTTCGGCGGCAGGCGGGTGGTCAAGGGATCGATCTGGAAATTGACTTCCGGGAGGTCGACGACGACCCGGTCCGGCCGGTCGAGCACAAAGGCCTTGATCGGCACATCGCGGCTCAGGTCGACGGACAGGCGGGTGATGCCGCCGGTCTGGGCAACGCGCGCAGCGACCGCGACCGGGCCGTCGCCGCCCTCGCCGATCTGCAACAGGGCGGCCTCCGGCGCCAGGACCGCCGATCCGGAGGCTGGTCGCGCGCCCGCAGATTGCGCCCCGCCAAAGCTCAATCCAAGGATCAGGGTCATGAGCCCGAGGCGTCGAGGGAGAGTCGGCGTGCCTCGAAGAGACTCATGAGTCATGCGCGAATCCGATCGCTCGACGGCGCCTCGACGCGCACGAAGGATGCATAGCGATAGGCCCGAGGAGGTTAACCGTTTGTAACCTATCGACTTCAGATACCGCGGGCTGTGACGCAGATGCGACAGGTCAAATGAAACTTGCCAAGAGGAGCTCGAAAACGTTATGCATTGACCGTCTTCGTCCGGATGCCGATTTAGCATCCGGCGTTCTGGCGCCGCCATTGGCCTGCCCGCCTTCGCGTCCGGCTCTTTCACGGGAACCGGACAGCCGCAAACCGCGATTTCGGCGGTCGGGCGGGCTGGAAGGGGTTTCGCGACGCCTGATCTGCATCCGGAAGGTTGACGACGTGGCCGTCCCGTACAGGCCGCGAAGGGAAGTTCTCAGGTATGTTCAACCCTTTTCAGGGTTTTCGCATCTTCGGCGCGCTCAGCGAACTCCGATCCCTGCCGGATCGGCACGCCGCCGCCATCGCTCTTTCCTCGGACCTGCGTGGCACGCCGTGTCACGCACCGTCCAGAATCACTGGATCGTCGGCGCATGCGTTCGCGGTCCAGCCTTGTCCGGCGAGCCGTCCGGCGCATGTCGCGCCTTCGCTCGACCGCAGCTTACCCTCATCATCTCCCGCGCGCTCCGCTCCGCATCGCGGCCGGCATCCTCGGCGACGAACCGAGAATCCGCAGGCCACCCTCGGCCCGGAGGCGCCACAGCTCCAGCAGAGTCTCTTATGTCCACCAGCAAAATGCTCATCGATGCCTCCCACCCGGAGGAAACCCGGGTGGTGGTCCTAAAGGGTCACCGGGTCGAGGAATTCGATTTCGAATCGGCGAACAAGCGGCAGCTTCGCGGCAACATCTACCTGGCCAAGGTGACACGCGTCGAGCCGTCGCTGCAGGCCGCCTTCATCGACTACGGCGGCAACCGCCATGGTTTCCTGGCCTTTTCGGAAATCCACCCAGACTATTACCAGATCCCCCATGCCGACCGGCAGGCGCTGCTCGAGGAAGAGGCGCGCGCCCATCGCGAGGAGGAGGACGAGACCCGCGGCAACGGTCACCGGCGCAGTCGCCGCCATCGGCGTGACGGCACCGAACGTGCGGCCGACCGGCGCGGTCCTGCCGAAGACAGCGTTTCGGAAGCTGTCGTGGAGGAAGCTCTTCCCGAGGATGCGGTCGCGACCTGGAGCCAGGGGCCGGTCGAATTCGACGGCGGGAGCGACGAGACGCTCGAAGCCGGCCGTGACGTCGAGGGCGAGGCGGTGTCGCGCGAACCTCCTGCAACGGCGCCCCTCACCTCGGGCGATGCGACGCCTCCCGAACCGAGCGCCGACGTCGCCTCCGCCGAACGCCCCTCACCGTCGCCTGCATCAGCTATGGCGGATCCCGACGAAGCGGACGCTCCCGGTGCGCTCGAGGCTGCGGATCCGGCAGACGCCGCCGCGACGGAGGCCGGGAGCGGCGAGGCCACCGAAGCATCGGACCCTGCCGTTGCGGCACGGCTCGAAGGCGGCAGCGACAGCCCACTCGATGCGCCAGAGGCCCGGGCACCGGACGAGGGCCAAGGCGAGGAGGACGGCGAGGAGGAGGTCGTCGAGCAGATCGGCGGCGATGCTTTCGAGGAATCCGCGCAACGGCCG
The DNA here is from genome assembly GCA_965277635.1 of Lichenihabitans sp. Taxonomy (GTDB): domain Bacteria; phylum Pseudomonadota; class Alphaproteobacteria; order Rhizobiales; family Beijerinckiaceae; genus Lichenihabitans. The sequence continues at coordinate 4,341,177 of CBDIDE010000002.1, read as the reverse complement.
TCCCGTCCGCGCCGCCATTACAAGATCCAGGAGGTGATCAAGCGCCGGCAGATCCTGCTGGTCCAGGTCGTCAAGGAGGAGCGCGGCAACAAGGGCGCGGCGCTGACCACCTATCTGTCGCTCGCCGGCCGCTATTCGGTGCTGATGCCCAATACGGCGCGCGGCGGCGGCATCTCCCGCAAGATCACGGATGCGGACGACCGCAAGCGGCTGAAGGCCATCGCGCAGGATCTCGACGTGCCCGAGGGCATGGGCATCATCCTGCGCACCGCGGGCGCCGCCCGCAGCCAGGTCGAAGTCAATCGCGATTTCGAATACCTGCTGCGCATGTGGGAAAGCGTGCGCGAGCTGACGCTGAAGTCGACCGCCCCGACGCTGGTCTACGAGGAAGGCTCGCTCGTCAAGCGCGCCATCCGCGACCTCTATACCCGCGACGTCGAAGACGTCATCGTCTCCGGCGAGGACGGCTTCCGCGAAGCGCGCGACTTCATGCGCATGCTGATCCCCTCTGCTACCAAGAACGTCCAGCTCTATCGGGACGCGCAACCGATCTTCGCCAAGGCCGGCGTCGAAGCCCAGCTCGACGCCATGTTCTCGAACCACGTGACGCTGCGGTCGGGTGGCTATCTCGTCATCAACCAGACCGAGGCGCTCGTCGCCATCGACGTCAATTCCGGCCGCTCGACGCGCGAACACAATATCGAAGACACCGCGATCAGGACCAATCTCGAAGCCGCCGACGAGGTGGCACGCCAACTCCGCCTGCGCGACCTCGCCGGGCTCATCGTGGTCGATTTCATCGACATGGAGGAAGGCCGCAACAATCGCGCGGTCGAGCGCCGCATCAAGGAAGCGCTCAAGAACGACCGGGCCAGAATTCAGATCGGCCGGATCTCGCATTTCGGCCTCCTGGAGATGTCGCGCCAGCGCATCCGCACCGGCGTGCTCGAAGGCTCGACCGTGATCTGCCCGCATTGCGCCGGCTCCGGCACGATCCGATCGATCGCCTCGATCGCGCTGCACGTTCTGCGGCTCGTCGAAGACGCCCTGATCAAGGACGCGTCGCACGATCTCATCGTACGGACACGCACCGAGGTCGCGCTCTACATCCTCAACCAGAAGCGCGCCAAGCTGAATGACCTCGAAACGCGTTTCGGTGTCGCCCTGACAGTGGCGGTCGACGCCTCGCTCACTGGCATGATCTATCATGCGATCGAGCGTGGCGAGCCGGCGACCCCCGTGGTCGCACAGAGCCGCCAGAACCTGGTCCGCGTCGACAGCGTGGCGCCGATCTTCGATGATGTCGGAAGCGACCTCGTCGACGAGGAGGCGGATGATGGCGAGGAAGCGGAGGACGACGGCGCCCCCGGCGAGCGTGACGGCACGCAGATGGAGGGTGCGCCGGACGGTGGTCGTCGCAAGCGGCGGCGGCGGCGGCGGCGTGGCCGCGACCGGGACACGAATGGCGACAGTCCGGTCGACGGATCGCAGCCGCCGGACGACGCTCTCGCCACCATGGCCCGCATCGGTGGAGACTTCCCGCTGCAGCCGCCTGCGGACGATCAGGCCGAACCCTCCGACGAACTCGGATCACCCGACGTGGCCGACCTCGACACCGAGGATGCCGGCCGCGTCGCCGGCGACATCGAAGCCTCGGCTCCTTCGGCGGAGCCGATCGAGGCGCCCGAGCCGGCGCGGCGCCGTCGCTCCCGTCGAGCCAAGACATCCGACGACACGATCGCCGTCGTAACGACGTTGGCCGGCGACGAGGCCGGAACCGCCGAGGACAGCGGCCCGGCCCCCAAGCGCCGGCGTCGCAGCCGCGCCGCGAGCCTGGTGAAAGCGAGCGCCGCCGAGCCTCTGGCGACGATGGTGACCCCGTCGGCCGATCGCGACGTCGGCGCGGACACGGTCGAGCATCACCCGCCCGAGGCCGCGGTCGAGGCGGCCGACGAGCCGGCTGCGCAGCCGGTGGGCGCCGCTCCGCCGGCGTCGCCTCGGCACCAGGCCGACCTGCCGGGTCTCGACCTCGCAGCGAGCGAACCGCCAGCGCCGACCGAAGAGGCCGCGCCGCCGGTTCGCGAGGAGGAGCCGTCGCGGCCGAAGCGGTCCGGCTGGTGGCAGCGCGCCAAAGCGACCTTCGGCAGCTGACGACCGGGCTCGGGCGGGACCGCCGGCGTCATGGAAACGCCGCAAGCCCGCCCCATTGAACCCGATCGAACGACATGGGCGGCGCTCCAAGCGCTGCCGGGAGATCTCAATGGCTCAAGCGCGCAGACCCCGAGTAACCGTGGCATTCGCCCTCGCCTTCGTCGGCCTGATTCTCACAGGCCTCGGCGCCGTCGGCCCGACGCGCGCCGCGGAATTCACCGACGGCCAGAAAGCCGAGATGGGCAACGTCATCCGCGAGTATCTCCTAAAGAATCCAGAGGTGCTGCAGGAGGCGATGAGCGAACTCGACCGGCGGCAAAAGGCCGAGGAGGTCGCCCACCGCGAGCAGCTCATCGGGCAGAACGCCGGCGAATTGTTTCACGCCCCGAACGGTGTGGTCATCGGCAATCCGGACGGCAAGGTCACGCTCGTCGAATTCTTCGACTACAATTGCGGATACTGCCGCCGGACGCTCGGCGACATCGCCAAGCTGATGAAGACAGAGCCCGAGCTGCGCATCGTGCTGAAGGACTTTCCCGTCCTCGGCCCGGGATCGGTCGAGGCGGCTCAGATCGCCGGCGCGGTGAGCCGGCAGCTTCACGGCGACGCCTTCTGGCAGTTCCACAGCAAGCTGCTCGGCACGCACGGCCCGGTCGGCAAGGCGCAGGCGCTGGCGGCCGCCAAGGACAGCGGCGTCGACATGGACCGGATGATGAAGGATGCGGACGCCCCTCCCGTCATGGCCAACCTGCAGCAGACGATGCAGCTCGCAGACGCCCTCAACCTCACCGGGACGCCCTCGTTCGTGGTTGGCCAGGATGTCGTCGTCGGGGCGATCGGCTATGACGGGCTCAAGGGTCGGATAGACAACGTTCTCAAATGCGGTAAGGCGGTGTGCTCCTGAACGGGGGCGGCGGTCGCCGGCTTCAGGAGCGGTCATCGGACGATCGTGCGCGAGGCGCGTCCAATCGGGGTCACGCGGTAGTAGGACGGTCCCGGCGTCATGCTGCCGAGAGGTCGTCCTTGTCTTCGTTCTCTCTATTCTCTTGAGCGGTCACCAGAAGGTCTCATGCCCTCACTCAGAAACGGCTTGCGGTCGCGGACCAGGACTTCCAAACCGGGCATGGTCGGTGCCGCCAATCCGGCCATAGACGCCGACCTCATCCGACAGCTGGCGCAGCTGATCAGCGAGAGCGATCTGGCCGAGCTCGAGATCGAGAAGGGCGACCTGCGGATCAAGCTCGTCCGGCACGGGAGCGGCCAGGTCGTAATGCCGATGACGGCGCCGGGCATGGTGGTCCAGCCGCAAAACGCGCCGCAACCCTATGCGGCCATCGTGCCGACGGCTGTCGAAGACAATCCGGGAACCGTCAAATCGCCCATGGTCGGCACCGTCTACCGTCGGGCCAATCCGGATGCCAAGCCCTTCATCGAACTCGGTGGCGCGGTCAAGGCCGGCGACAAGATCCTGCTCGTTGAGGCCATGAAGACGTTCAACGAGATCGTCGCGCCCCGGGCCGGAACCGTCACCTCCATCCTGGTGGAGGACGGCCAGCCGGTCGAATATGGCGAGCCGCTGCTCGTGATCGAATGAGACCTCTGCGCAGCCGACCGCCGGAGCAACGGGCGCCATGTTCGACAAGATCCTGATCGCCAATCGCGGCGAGATCGCCCTGCGGGTACTGCGGGCCGCCAAGGAGCTCGGCGTGGCGACCGTCGCAGTCCACTCGACCGCCGATTCCGAGGCCATGCACGTCAAGCTGGCCGACGAGAGCGTGTGCATCGGGCCGCCGCCCGCACGCGCGAGCTATCTCAACATTCCGGCGCTGCTGTCGGCGTGCGAGATCACTGGCGCCGACGCGATCCATCCGGGATATGGCTTCCTCTCGGAGAACGCGCGCTTCGCCGAGATCCTCGAAGACCACGACATCACTTTCATCGGGCCGAAGGCCGAGCATATCCGCATCATGGGCGACAAGATCGCCGCCAAGCGGACCGCCAAGAAGCTCGGCATTCCCTGCGTGCCTGGGTCCGAGGGCGGCGTCACCGACGACGCCGACGCGGCCCACATCGCCCGCGACATCGGCTTTCCCGTGCTGATCAAGGCGGCGGCGGGCGGCGGCGGCCGTGGCATGAAGCTTGCCCGCAACGCGGACGAGCTTTCCGATGCGCTCGCGACCGCCCGCGCGGAGGCCAAGGCCGCCTTCGACGACGACGCCGTCTATATCGAGAAATACCTTGAGAAGCCGCGGCATATCGAGATCCAGGTGCTCGGCGACGGCCGCGGCAATGCGATCCATCTCGGTGAACGCGACTGCTCGCTGCAGCGCCGCCACCAGAAGGTCTGGGAGGAAGGTCCGTCCCCTGCCCTCAACCCGACGCAGCGCGCCGACGTCGGCGAGATCGTCGCCGCGGCCATGCGCAAGCTGAGCTATCTCGGCGTCGGCACCGTCGAATTTCTCTACGAGGACGGCCGGTTCTACTTCATCGAGATGAATACGCGCATCCAGGTCGAGCATCCGGTCACCGAGATGATCACCGGCATCGATCTCGTCAACGAGCAGATCAAGATCGCGGCGGGTTCGCCGCTCAGCCTGACGCAGGCGGACGTGCGCCTCTCGGGCCATGCCATCGAATGCCGGGTCAATGCCGAGGACCCGGTGACGTTCCGGCCCTCTCCAGGGCGGATCAGCTATTATCACCCGCCGGGGGGCCTCGGGGTGAGGGTCGACAGCGCCGCCTACCAGGGCTACGTCATTCCGCCGACTTATGATTCCCTCGTCGGCAAGCTCGTCGTGCATGGACGCACGCGCACCGAGGCGCTGATGCGGCTGCGGCGCGCCCTCGACGAATTCATCGTCGACGGCATCGACACGACCTTGCCGCTATTCCGCAACCTTGTCCGCAACGCCGAGGTCCAGAACGGGCTCTACGACATCCACTGGCTGGAAACCTATCTGGCCAGCCAGCCGGCTCACGACAGGACCTGAGATACTGTCTGGCAATTCTCATTTCCTCATCCTGAGCGGAGCCGGCTTGAGGCTCCAAGTCGCAAAGCGGCTTGGAGAAGCCGGCGGAGAGCGGCCGCCGCAGCCAAGTTTACGCTGGCTGCGTAAACTTGGCTGCGAAGTGGCCGAGTCGAAGGACGGCAGGCGTCGGCCGTGCTTCGAGACGGTCCTGTCGGTCCTCAGCATGAGGATCGTGGCTTTCCAAGCAGGACCTGAAACAGTTCAGGCCGCCGGCAGGCGTTCCTTGAGCCGCAGCAGCGCGATCTTCTCGATCTCGCCGAGCGCCGTGTCGAACTCGAGATCCGGCTCGAGATGCAGGCGATGCTCGAAGGCCTCGGCGATGTCGGCCTTGCCGAGGCTCTTGACCGCGATGACGAAGGGAAAGCCGAATTTCTCGCGATAGGCCTCGTTGAGCGCCGTGAAGCGCCCGAGCTCGTCGGATGTGAGGTGATCGAGACCGGCGCCGGCCTGCTCGCTGGCCGAGTCCGCGCCGAGGTCGCCGGCCTGGGCGAGGCGCCCGGCGAGATCGGGGTGGATTCGGATCAGCGCCATCTGCTCCGCTCGGGTCATCGCGCGCATGGCGCGGCAGAGTGCTTTATGTAGGCCCTCGGCCGTATCGGCGCTGGACCCGAGGCCCGCCGCATGGGCGCGCTCCGCGATCTGCGGGCTATGCTCGAAGATGCCGCCGAAGACCTCGACGAAGAGGGCGCGGCCCATCCGGCTCGGGCGGTAGCCGCCCTGCGGGGGGTGATGCCTAATCCAGTGGCGCGCGATGTCGAGCCGGCGGGCCACCCAAACCTTGTCGTGGCCCGCGACATAATCGAGGAAACGGGCCAGCGCCGCCGCCCTGCCCGGCCGGCCCACCAGCCGGCAATGCAGCCCGACCGACATCATCTTCGGGGCGGTCTCGCCTTCGGCATAGAGCGTATCGAACGTATCCTTGAGGTAGGCGAAGAACTGGTCGCCAGCATTGAACCCCTGCGGGGTGGCGAAGCGCATATCATTGGCGTCGAGCGTGTAGGGCACGACGAGCTGCGGGCCATGTGCGCCATTCATCCAATATGGAAGGTCGTCGGCGTAACTATCCGCGAGATATAGAAGACCACCCTCCTCGGCACCGAGGTTCAGCGTATTGACGGAGCTGCGGCCCTGATAGAAACCGAGCGGCCGCTCGCCCGCGAGCTCGGTCTGCAGGCGGATGGCCTCCGCGATATGGGCGCGCTCCTCGTCGGCCGGATAATCCCGGTAGTCGATCCATTTCAGCCCATGGGTGGCGATCTCCCACCCGGCCTCCTGCATCGAGGCGACGATGCCGGGATGGCGCGAAAGCGCGGAGGCGACCGCATAGACCGTGACCGGCATGCGCCGCGCCGTGAACATCCGGCGCAGCCGCCAGTAGCCGACGCGCGAGCCATATTCGTAGATCGACTCCATGTTCATGTGGCGCTGCCCGGGCCAGGGCTGCGCCCCGACGATCTCGGACAGGAAGGCCTCCGAGGCCGCGTCCCCATGCAGGATGTTGTTCTCGCCGCCCTCCTCGTAGTTGACCACGAACTGCACGGCGATGCGGGCGCCGTCCGGCCAGGCCGCATGAGGCGGTTCGGCGCCGTAGCCGACCATGTCGCGCGGGTAGGTCTCGGTCATGTGGTCAGGATCCCCGATAGGTCGAGTAGCCGAAGGGCGAGAAGAGAAGCGGGATGTGATAGGCCTGATCGGCGGCGAGCGTCACCCGGATCGGGACGAGGTCGAGGAACGGCGGATCGTCCTCGGGAGCCGCGAAACCGGCCAGATAGGCGGCGAGATCGAACACCAGTTCGTAGGTGCCGGCGACGAAATCCGTGCCGGAGAGCAGCGGGTTGTCGGTCCGACCGTCGGCATTGGTGATTGCGGTCGCGGCGAGGTCTCGCGCCTCGCCCTGCCCGATGCGGTAGAGGTACACCGTGACGCCGCGTGCAGGCCGGCCGCGCGCCGTATCAAGCACATGCGTCGACAAGCGTCCGATCATTCCGATCCCTTCCCGTTGCGTGCCGGCTCTGGTTCGCCGATCGCCCGGCATGATAGTGGATTCGAGCGTGGCGGGAAGCTGCCTCGCCCGAGGCGACGGCAGACCGGTGGGTCCGATCCTGGCCGAATGGCGCGGCCTCGTGCTGCGCTGGACCTATGTGATCACCGATCGTCTCGCGATTCCATGGTGGGGGCAGGGTTTTCCGTTGATCTTCAAGGCAGGGCGCCGCACACAGGTCGACATGGGCAGTCGAGGCGCCGGGGGCGAATGAGGGACGTCATCGAGAAACTCGCGCGGCGGCGGGCCGAGGCGGCTGCAGGGGGCGGCGAAGCGCGCATCGCGGCCCAGCACGCCAAGGGCAAGCTCACGGCGCGCGAGCGCATCGAGCTTCTGCTCGATGCGCGCTCCTTCGAGGAGTTCGACACCTTCGTCGAGCATCGATCGACCGAATTCGGCATGGAGGCGCGCAAGATTCCGGGCGACGGGGTCGTGACCGGCTGGGGCACGATCAACGGCCGCGCCGTCTTCGTATTCTCGAAAGATTTCACCGTCTTCGGCGGCTCGCTCTCCGAGACCCATGCGCAGAAGATCACCAAGATCCAGGACATGGCATTGAAGATGCGGGTGCCGATCATCGGCCTCTTCGATGCGGGCGGCGCGCGTATCCAAGAGGGCGTGGCGGCGCTCGGCGGCTATGGCGAGGTGTTCCGCCGCAACGTCGAGGCCTCAGGCGTCATCCCGCAGATCTCGGTCATCATGGGGCCTTGCGCCGGCGGCGACGTCTATTCGCCGGCCATGACCGATTTCATCGTGATGGTGCGCGACACGAGCTACATGTTCGTGACCGGACCCGACGTCGTGAAGACCGTGACCAACGAGACCGTCACGGCCGAGGACCTCGGCGGCGCCCGCGTCCACACGACGAAATCCTCGATCGCCGACATGGCCTTCGACAACGACGTCGAGGCGCTCCTGCAGGTGCGCCGCCTCGTCGACTTCCTGCCCTCGAACAACGAGGCCGGATCACCGGAATGGCCGAGTACGGACGATGTCGAGCGCCGCGACGACAGCCTCGATACGCTCGTCCCCGACAGTCCCAACAAGCCCTACGACATGGCCGAGCTGGTTGCGAAGGTGGCGGACGAGGGCGACGTCTTCGAGATCCAGGGCGCCTTTGCGCGCAACATCATGACGGCCTTCGTGCGGATCGGCGGGCGGACCGTCGGCGTCGTGGCGAACCAGCCCATGGTGCTTGCGGGCGTGCTCGACAGCGACGCTTCCCGCAAGGCGGCGCGCTTCGTGCGTTTCTGCGACGCCTTCGAGATCCCGATCCTCACTTTCGTCGACGTGCCCGGGTTTTTGCCCGGCACCGCGCAGGAACAGGGCGGCCTGATCAAGCATGGCGCCAAGCTGCTGTTCGCCTATTCGCAATGCACGGTGCCGCTGGTGACGGTCATCACCCGCAAGGCCTTCGGCGGCGCCTATGACGTGATGGCCTCGAAACATGTCGGCGCCGATGTCAATTACGCCTGGCCGACCGCGCAGATCGCCGTGATGGGTGCCAAGGGTGCGGTCGAGATCATTTTCAGGCAGGATATCGGCGACGCGGAGAAGATCGCCGAGCGCACGCGGGAATATGAGGAGCGTTTCCTGTCGCCCTTCGTCGCGGCCGAGCGCGGCTATGTCGACGAGGTGATCATGCCGCATGGCACCCGGCGGCGCATCGCCCGCGCCTTCGCCCTGTTGCGAACGAAAAGGGCCGAGCGGCCTTGGCGCAAGCACGACAACATTCCGTTGTGAGCACGGCGGACGTGGTGTTCAGGTTCAGCAGCGTATCGTCTTGATATGGCCTGCTGCACCATAGGGCAGAAGTTCGCCGTCGCGTGTCACGACAGCATAGCCATAGGCTCGTCCTGTCGCCGCGATGATCCGGTCCGCAGGATCTTTCGGAGGTGTGCCCGGAAGCGACGCGGAGGCAATCAGGACGTTCGGCGGCATGGGCCCGAGACGGATGCCCGGCTGCTAAAGCAACGCTGTGAACCAAGCCTCGGGCGCCAGGGATAAAGTCAGCCGACCCTCCGCCACGAGCGTCGCAAGTTCCCAGGCGATGATCGGCGATACGTGAACGCCGCTGCTTTCGATCTGCGCCCTTTCGATCGCGGCCCGGCTATCCACCGACATGGGATCGCCGTTCATCAGCCAGATGGCGGCGCAGGTGTCGAGCAGCACCGCGGACGCCATGATCAGCGTTCGGCATCCCAGGATTCACCCATGCCGGCCGTCAGATCGGTGCCCGGTGCGATCGTCGCGGTGCCTCGAAGGGCACCCCAGAGCTCGACGGGTGGATGCTCGATCGGCACGATCGCCGCAACGGGACGATTGTGCTTGACGAGCACGACGCGGCTCGTCTTTCCCTTGGCGACGTCATCGATGACCGTCAGGCACCTGGCCTTGAACGACGTGACGCCGATCGCGGTCTCCTGGCCGTCTCTGATTTTCATTGAGACCCCAGCAGCATGGACCACTATATATAGGCCATTATAGGCCCGACGTGACGGCGCGGCCGCATGTTCGGCGAGGATGACGCGGCCGGCCGACCATGCCACTGTCCTCGCAACCGATCGAGCGAGCCCTTGTTCCAGAAGATCCTCATCGCCAACCGGGGCGAGATCGCCTGCCGCATCATCAAGACGGCTCGGCGCATGGACATCTCGACGGTCGCGGTCTACTCCGAGGCCGATCGCGACGCGCTGCACGTACGCATGGCCGACGAGGCGGTGGCGATCGGCCCCGCGCCGGCCGCCGAGTCCTATCTTGTCATCGATCGGATCGTCGACGCCTGTCGGCAGACGGGGGCCGAGGCGATCCATCCGGGCTATGGTTTCCTCTCCGAGCGCCCCGCCTTCGCCGAGGCCCTGGCCGAAGCCGGCATCGTCTTCATCGGTCCCCACGCCCGTGCCATCGCGGCCATGGGCGACAAGATCGAATCGAAGCGCTTCGCGCAGAAGGCCGGCGTCTCGACGGTGCCGGGCAACCTCGATGTCGTCCGCGACGCCGCTCATGCGGCGAGAATCGCGGAGGAGATCGGCTATCCGGTGATGATCAAGGCCTCGGCTGGTGGCGGCGGCAAGGGCATGCGCATCGCCCGCACGGCCGCCGAGGTCGAGGAAGGGTTCTCCCGCGCCCGGTCGGAAGCGGCGTCCTCCTTCGGCGACGACCGGCTCTTCATCGAGAAGTTCATCGAGAACCCGCGCCATATCGAAATCCAGGTGCTGGGCGACAAGCATGGCCACGTGATCCACCTGGGGGAGCGGGAATGTTCGATCCAGCGGCGCAACCAGAAGGTCGTCGAGGAGGCGCCCTCTTCCCTGCTCGATGCCGAGACGCGTGCCCGCATGGGCGCGCAAGCCGTGGCGCTGGCCAAGGCGGTCGGCTACGATTCGGCCGGCACGGTGGAGTTCGTGGCCGGCCAGGACAAGAGCTTCTTCTTCCTCGAGATGAACACGCGGCTGCAGGTCGAGCATCCGGTGACGGAGCTCGTAACTGGGCTTGATCTCGTCGAAGCGATGATCCGGATCGCCGCTGGCGAGCCGCTGGCGATCCGCCAGGCTGACGTCAGGCTCGATGGCTGGGCGATCGAAAGCCGCATCTATGCCGAGGATCCGACGCGCGGCTTCCTGCCCTCGACCGGGCGGCTCGTCACCTATCGCCCGCCGGCCGAGGGCATGTCGGGCAGCGTCACCGTCCGCAATGATACGGGGGTCTTCGAGGGCGGCGAAATCTCGCTCTTCTACGACCCGATGATCGCCAAGCTTGTTACCCACGCGCCGACCAGACAGGAGGCGATCGAGGCGCAAGCCGAGGCGCTCGACACCTTCGTCATCGAAGGCATTCGCCACAACATCCCGTTCCTGTCCGTGCTGATGGCCCATCGGCGCTGGCGCGAGGGGCGGCTGTCGACCGGCTTCATCGCGGAGGAATTCGGCACGGCTTTCGTCAATCCGACACCTGTCGGCGAAATGGCGCTGCGCTTCGCCGCTGTCGCTGGGCTGATCGACGGCAGGCTCAATGCCCGCAAGCGCGGCATCTCCGGCCAGATGGCGGTGACGCTTCCGGTTGCTTTCGAGACCGAGCGGCACGTCAGGATCGGCGACGAGGATTTCGTCTTCGAGTGCAGGGAGCACGAGAGCGGGATGCGCCTGACCTTCGGTCCTCGTGCTTTGACCATCGTCTCCGACTGGCGACCGGGCGAGCCGGTCTGGCACGGCACGATCGACGACGCAGCGCTGACCTTTCAGGTCCGCCCCATTCTCAACGGTATGCTGCTCGGCCATGCCGGCTGTTTCACCGAGGCGCGCGTCTATACGCGACGCGAGGCGGACCTGGCGCGGCTCATGCCCGCCAAGGCGCTCAGGAACAGCGGCAAGCACCTGCTCTGCCCGATGCCAGGGTTGCTGCGCGAGGTGCTGGTGACGGAGGGGCAGGACGTCAAGACCGGCGAGCCGCTGGCCGTGGTCGAGGCCATGAAGATGGAGAACATGCTCCGGGCCGAGCGTGACGCGCGGATCGCCAAGCTCGTCGCCAAGCCCGGCGACAGCCTGGCGGTCGATGCCGTCATCCTGGACTTCGCGTGAGGCGCTGATGGAAGCCACCTCGCTCGGAACGGACGAGACCGCGTGGCGCGAGGCCGTCGACCGGGTCCTCGTGGGCAAGGATTTCGAGCGGACGCTCGTCACGCGGACCCATGACCAGATTGCGGTTCGCCCGCTCTATGCCGCCGCGAAGGCCGTACCGCCTCCCCTGCGCTCAGACGGCGGCAGGCGAACGGTCCGCATTCACCAGCGTCTCGACCATGCCTCGCCCGCGGCAGCACGGGACCTTGCGCTCGCCGAACTGGATGGCGGCGCCGAAGGCCTCGTCCTGACCTTGCACGGTGCCGGATCGGCGCGCGGCTTCGGGCTCGATCCGGCCGGGATCGATGCCGCGCTCGACGCCGTACCGCTTGACCGCGTTGCGCTGAGACTTGAAGGATCGCCTTTTGCGGGCGAGGCGATCGCCGATGCGGTTCTGAACGTCGTTGGGCGACGTGGTTTCGATCCAGCCTCGCTCGATCTCGACCTCGGGATCGACCCCGTCGGCGACATGGCCCGTTGCGGCAAGGCTCCGCAACCATGGCCAGAGCGCGCGAGCGGCCTCGCCCGCCTTCATCGACGCTGGCGCGAGATGGGCGTCCTTGGCCCGGTGCTCAGGGCCGATGGCCGTGCCCACCACGAGGCCGGCGCCTCAGAGGCCCAGGAACTGGCGGGCGTGCTCGCCACCGCCGTCGCCTATTTGCGCGCACTCGACGCTGGCAACATCGAACTCGAGACGGCCCGGGCGGCGATCTCCTTCCTCCTCGTCACCGACGCGGACCTCCTGCTCTCAGTCTGCAAGCTCCGCGCGCTGCGGCACCTCTGGGCGCGGGTCGAAACCGCCTGCGGGCTCCCGCCCGCGCCGGTCCTGCTGCATGGCGAGACCGCCTGGCGGATGCTGACGCGGCGCGACCCTTACGGGAACCTGCTGCGCGGCACGCTGGCCGCGGCGGCGGCGATCCTCGGCGGTGCCGACGGCCTGACCGTGCTGCCTTTCACGAGCGCGCTCGGCCTGCCCGATGCGTCGGCGCGCCGCCTGGCCCGCAACACCGCCCTGATCTTGCGCGACGAGGCCCACCTCGCCAAGGTGGCCGATCCCGTCGCCGGCGCCGGGGCGTTCGAAACCTTGACCCAAAGTCTCTGCGAGAACGCCTGGGCGCTGTTTCAGGATCTGGAGCGGTCCGGCGGAATCGTGGCCTCGCTTCAATCGGGATCCTGGCAGGCGCGGCTTGCCGCTACGCGCACGGAGCGCCGCAAGGACATTGCCGAGCGCAGGTCGTCCATCGTCGGCACGACGCTGTTCCCCAATCCTGCCGAGATCCTGCCGCCGGCTGGGCCGACCGGAGCGCCCGACGTCGTGCCCGCGGCGACGCTCCGAGGCGGCGACATCCGCTTCAAGCCGCTGCCCTCGCTACGCGACGCCGAGCCGTTCGAGACCACCGAGGAGCCGAGCCCATGAGCCGCATCCCGGATTTCGCCACCGTATCGTTCGCGCCGAATCCTGCTGCAGGCCCGACCGTCGCCGCCGACCCCTGGACGACGCCGGAAGGCATCGCGATCAAAGCCGCCTACGGGGTCGAGGATCGCGAAGGCTGCACGGCCGTCGACAGCTTCCCCGGGCTCAGACCGTTCCTGCGCGGCCCCTATCCGACCATGTATGTCACCCAGCCCTGGACGATCCGGCAATATGCCGGTTTCTCGACGGCCGAGGAGTCGAACGCCTTCTACCGCCGCAACCTCGCGGCCGGGCAGAAGGGCCTGTCGGTCGCCTTCGATCTCGCCACCCACCGGGGCTACGATTCGGATCATCCCCGCGTCGCCGGCGACGTCGGTATGGCGGGCGTCGCCATCGATTCGATCCTCGACATGCGCACGCTCTTCGACGGCATCCCGCTCGACCGCATGTCCGTCTCCATGACCATGAACGGCGCCGTCCTACCCATCCTGGCGCTCTATATCGTGGCTGCCGAGGAGCAGGGCGTGCCGCCCGAAAAGCTCGCGGGCACCATACAGAACGACATCCTCAAGGAATTCATGGTGCGGAACACCTATATCTATCCGCCCGGACCCTCGATGCGCATCGTCTCCGACATCTTCGCCTATACGTCGGCGAACATGCCCAAGTTCAATTCGATCTCGATCTCCGGCTATCACATGCAGGAGGCCGGGGCCACGGCCGACCTCGAACTCGCCTACACCCTGGCCGATGGGCTCGACTATGTCCGCGCGGGGCTCGCGGCAGGGCTCGACATCGACGCCTTTGCGCCGCGGCTCAGCTTCTTCTTCGGCATCGGCATGAACCTGTTCATGGAGGTGGCAAAGCTGCGCGCTGCGCGCCTGCTATGGACCGACATCGTCGCGCGCTTTTCGCCAAAGTCCGAGAAATCGTTGGCGCTGCGGACCCATTGCCAGACCTCGGGCTGGTCGCTGGCGGCGCAGGACGTCTTCAACAACGCCATCCGCACCATGACCGAGGCCATGGCGGCGACTTTCGGCGGTACCCAGTCGCTCCACACCAACGCCCTCGACGAGGCCCTGGCGCTGCCGACCGATTTCTCCGCCCGCATCGCCCGCAACACGCAGCTGCTGTTGCAGCACGAGGGCGGCATGACGCGCGTCATCGACCCGTTCGGCGGCTCCTGCTACGTCGAGCGCCTCACGGCCGACCTCGCGGCGCGTGCCTCGGCGCATATTGCCGAGGTCGAGGCGCTCGGTGGCATGGCCAAGGCGATCGCCACCGGATTGCCGAAGCGGCGCATCGAGGAGGCGGCCGCCCGCACCCAGGCGCGCATCGATTCGGGGCGGCAGGCCATCATCGGGGTCAACCGCCATCGACCGTCCGACGAGCCACCGCTCGACATCCTCAAGGTCGATAATTCCGCGGTGCGGGCCGCCCAGGTCGCCAAGCTCGAGCGGCTGCGGCGCGAGCGCGACGGCGCGGCGGTCGATGCCCGGCTCGCGGTGCTCGCGGCCGGCGCCCGCACCCGCTCCGGCAACCTGCTTGCCTTGAGCGTCGAGGCGGCCCGTGCCAAGGCGACGGTCGGCGAGATCTCGGCCGCGCTCGAGCAGGCGTTCAGCCGGCACGAGGCCACAACCGAGGTGATCTCGGGCATCTACCGGGGCGAGGCCGGATCGGACGATGCCGCGATGCGAGCCATCCTCGATCGGACCGCCGCCTTCGCCGAGGACAAGGGCGCGCGGCCCCGTCTCCTCGTCGCCAAGGTGGGGCAGGACGGCCACGACCGAGGCCAGAAGGTCATCGCCTCGGCGCTCGCCGACCTCGGCTTCGACGTTCGCCTCGGCCCGCTTTTCGCCACGCCCGAGGAAGCGGTCGGCCAGGCGATCGCCGAGGAGGTGCAGATCCTCGGCGTGTCCTCGCTGGCAGCCGGCCATCTCACGCAGCTGCCGGCGATCCGCGCGGAGCTCGACGCACGGGGGCGCTCGGACATCATCCTCGTCGTCGGCGGGGTGATCCCGCGCCAGGATTTCGAGGCCGTGCGGAATGCTGGGGTCGAGGCGATCTTTCCGCCCGGCACCGCGATCGCCGAGGCCGCGGCGACGCTGCTCGACCTCCTGAACGCGCGCGAGGGCTTCATGCAGAAAGACCCCCGGGCCTACCTCCCGTCCGCCCGCGCAGGGGCGGAGCCGTGATCGGCCGCCTCAACCACGTCGCCATCGTGGTGCCGGATCTCGCGGCGGCGGCGGCAGCCTATCGGGACGGGCTGGGCGCCGAGGTGTCGGCGCCGCAGGACGTGCCGGAGCATGGCGTGCGCGTCGTCTTCGTGACGCTGCCCAACAGCAAGGTCGAACTGATGACGCCGCTCGGCCCGGCTTCGCCCATCGCCGCCTTCCTCGATCACAACCCGAGCGGCGGCATGCATCACCTCTGCTTTGAGGTCGACGACCTTGCCGCCGCCCGCGACCGGCTCGTTTCTGGCGGCGCCCGCGTGCTCGGGGACGGTCGCCCGCGGATCGGCGCGCATAGCCTGCCCGTGCTGTTCCTGCACCCCAAGGACTTCTTTGGAACGCTGATCGAGTTGGAGCAGGCCTCACCAGCCTGACCGGCCGCCGGCCTTCCTCACATCAGGCGCCCGACCTCACGACGCAGGACGGGCAGGAGATCGGCCTCGAACCAGGGATGGCGCTTGAGCCAGCCGGAGTTGCGCCACGAGGGATGGGGCAGCGGCAGCAGGCGTGGCGCCGGCCGTTCGAAATATCGGCGCCAGTCTTCGACCGCCTCGGTCAGGCTTCTCACCGGCAGACGATCCGGTGCCAAGCGGGGCACGTGATAGCGCAGCGACGGCAAGCCGATCGCCAGGACGGTCTCGACCTGCGGCAGGGCCGCGAAGAGCCGGTCGTGCCAGGCGAGCCGGCATTCGCCACGTGGCGGCAGGTCGCCGCCCTGCGCGTCATGGCCAGGGAAGCAGAAGCCCATCGGCAGGATCATGAGCCGGCTCTCGTCGTAGAACTCCGCCTCGTCGAGGCCGAGCCACGCCCTCAGCCGCATGCCCGAGGGATCCTTGAACGGGATGCCGCTCAGGTGCGCCCTGATGCCGGGCGCCTGGCTGGCGATCACCAGCCTGGCGGTGCCCGACAGCCTGAAGATGGGACGAGGCTCGTGCGGCAGCCGCACCTTGAGCGGCGCCTCGCGGCAGCGGCAGCAGACCAGCATGGCGGCCTGAAGCGCGTCGAGACACTCGCCGGCTGCCGCATTGTCCTGACCGATCGACCCGTCCGCGTGCATGCGGGTGGGTTTCACGCCTTTGCGGCGACGTCAAGGATCCCGCGAGTCGCCGCAATCCTAACCGTCGAGTGAGCCGCTCATTAAGGTTTAGAAGTCATGGTCGAAGGGCGGCGAAATCGGGCGGATCTGTTGCGTTGATGAAGAAAGTGACCGCGGACACAATGGAGCGCGGCCGCGATCTCGACGCCGAGCGGTCGGCGCAGAGGCGGCGCATGGCGTCGCAGATCAAGGATGCCCGCGAGAAGCTTACCTCCTCGGGCAGCGGCCAACGCACCTTCGACATCGAGCTGCTTCGAATGTACGCGGAACGGCGCCGTGGCGCGAGCCTGGTGCTCGCGGTGCTCGCGTTGGGGACTGCCGCGCTGTCGCTGATCTGGGTGCCGGTGACGACGGCGATGGCCTGGGCCGGGGTGGTTCTGGCGGCCGTAGCGCTGCAGGCGGCGCTGGCGACACGTGTTCTCAAGACCGAGGAGATGTCGACGAGGCTCCTGACTTGGCAGCACAGATTCGTCGCGGCGGAGACGCTGCAGGGCGGCGTCTGGGCCGCGGTCGTGCTCACGCTGGCCCATGTGAGCGATCCCGCCGCCCGCACCTTCGTGCTCTTCGTGCTGCTGCTCGTCGGAGCCATGACGGCGATGATCTCGGCTTCGATTCCGACCGCGGTCTATGCCGGCCTGGCGCCGATCGCGGTCGCGATCGTGGTAGTGATGCAGCCGATCTCGGGCGTGCGGTCGCTGCCGGTGCTGATCCTGGCCTGCGGGGCGCAGCTCTACTTCCTGATGCTGGCGAAGCGGCTCTATTCGGGCGCCCTGACCACCTTGTCGATCCAGGCCGAGAAGGATGCGTTGATCGTCGAGCTCGAACAGTCGAAGCTCAATTCCGACGAGGCCCGCCGCCGCGCCGAGGAGGCGAGCCTCGCCAAATCGCGCTTCCTGGCGACCATGAGCCACGAATTGCGTACCCCCCTCAATGCGATCCTGGGCTTTTCGGAGGTGATGAAGGGCGAGCTCTTCGGCGCCCACAATGTCGCGGTCTATCGCGACTATTCGGCCGACATCCATTCGAGCGGCCAGCATCTGCTCATGCTGATCAACGAGATCCTCGACCTGTCGCGGGTCGAGGCGGGGCGCTACGAGCTCAACGAGGAGCCGATCAGGCTGGCGCATCTCGTCGAGGATTGCCGGCATCTCCTGTCGCTGCGCGCCGACAAGCGCCAGATCGCGCTGCGCGATCTGGTCGAGCCTGACCTGCCGCGCATCTGGGCCGACGAGCGCGCCATACGCCAGGTCGTGCTGAATCTGCTCTCGAACGCCATCAAGTTCACGCCGCAGAGCGGCACCGTGGTGATCAAGGTCGGCTGGACCGCCCAGGGCGGCCAATATGTCTCGATCAAGGATTCCGGTCCCGGCATTCCGGAAGCCGAGATCCCGGTCGTCATGTCGTCCTTCGGCCGCGGCACCCTGGCCCAGAAGAATGCCGAGGAGGGGTCCGGCCTCGGCCTGCCGATCGTCAAGGGCCTGGTGGAGCTGCATGGCGGCTCCTTCATCCTGCGCTCGAAGGTCCGCGAGGGCACGGAAGTCATCGTCATCCTGCCGCCAGAGCGGGTCATGAACGCCTTGCCTCAGTTCGACCCGGCGATCCCGCACACCGACGAGGAGCGCCCCGCCGCCCGCACCGCGCGCTCGGCCGCCTAACGCGGCTCACGCCTCCTTGTTGGCGACCCCGGCCTGCGCGAACGTCGCCATGCCGTTGTGACAGGCGAGCGCCGCCTTGATGATGCCGAAGGCCAGGGCCGCGCCCGAGCCCTCGCCGAGCCGCAACCCGAGATCGAGCAGCGGCACCTTGCCGAGCCGATCCAGCACGACCGCATGAGCGCCCTCCGCCGAGCGGTGCCCGGCGACGCAATGGTCGAGTGCGGCGGGGTCGAGCGCGTGGAGCAGCGCCGCCGCGGCGCAGACCACATAGCCGTCGAGGATGACCGGCACGCGCTCGATCCGGGCCGCGAGGATCGCGCCCGCCAGCGCCGCGACCTCGCGTCCGCCGAGGCGCCGCAGCACCTCCAGCGGATCCTCGAGGTGGGGCCGATGGAGGTCGACCGCGGTCCGCACGACTTCGGCCTTGCGGGCCAGGCCCGCGTCGTCGAGGCCGGTGCCGCGTCCCACCCAGTCCTCGGGTTTGCCGCCGTAAAGCGCATGGTAGATCGCCGCCGCGATCGTCGTGTTGCCGATGCCCATCTCGCCGAGGCACAGCAGATCGGTGCCGCCCGCCACCGCCTCCATGCCGAAGGCCATGGTCGCCGCGCAGGCGGCCTCCTCCATGGCCGGGCCGGCCGCGATATCGCCGGTCGGGATCTCCAGTGCCAGTTCGAACACCTTGAGCCCGAGGCCCGAGATCGCGCAGAGCTGGTTGATGGCGGCCCCTCCAGCCGCGAAGTTGGCCACCATGGCCGCCGTGACGGAGGACGGAAAAGGCGACACGCCGCGCGCCGTGACGCCGTGATTGCCGGCGAAGACCACCGTCTGCGGTCGGTCGAGCGTCGGCGTGGCTTTTCCCTGAACAGCGCCGAGCCAGGCGGCGAGATCCTCGAGCCGGCCGAGCGAACCCGGTGGCTTGGTCAGCTCCAGGTCACGCGCCCGGATCGAGTCCGCTGCCGCCGCGTCGAGTGGCGGCATGCGGGCCACGAGGGCGCGAATATCGTCGAACGGAAGTCCGCTGGCCATGGATCGTCGTCTCTGGAATGGGAGGATGACTGGGAGATGTCCGAAAACCTCGGGAGGATCGGGGTCCTCACCCAGACTGTTAGCGGGTCGGGCCCGGGGGTGGAAGGGAATCGTTGGCCCGCGGCCCTCGACAGGGCGCCGCGGAGGCCGCAAGGAAGGGGATGCGCCGTCGCCTCCTCCTTGCCGCTTCTCGGATGATCGCGTCCTTGCGCCGCGACTTCGGTATCTGCCTGCAGTTTTATTCCCGCCTGCCGGTGCGGGTCGATCCCTGGGGCATGGCGGAGCTTGCGCGGGCGCTGCGCCTGGCACCCCTGGCCGGCGCCGTCATTGGGCTTGTTGCCGCCCTCACCCTGCTTGTCGGCGGGGCCGTGCTGGGCCTTCCGGCTCTCGTCGCCGCAACGCTGGCGGTCGTGGCCTCGGTGCTCGCCACCGGTGGACTTCACGAAGACGGACTCGCCGATGTGGCCGACGGGTTCGGCGGCGGTACGACCGCCGTACGCAAGCTCGAGATCATGAAGGACAGCCGCATCGGCAGCTTCGGCGCGCTGGCCCTGATCCTGTCGGTCGTGACGCGCGTCGGGGCGGCGGCGGCACTCGTCCGTCCCTATGGCTACGTCGGAGGCGGCGTGGCGCTTGTTGCAGCCGGCGCGGCGTCGCGCGGCTTCGGCCTCCTGCCCCTGGCGACCTTGCCGGCGGCCCGCCCGTCCGGACTCGGACAGGCGGTCGGCCGGCTTCCCAGGGCTGCATTCGCCAGCGCCCTCGCATTTGCAACGATCATCGGCCTTGCACCCGGGCTCTCGAGCGGCATCGCGCCCTGGCGCCCCGCCTTGGCCTGCCTCTGCGCCGCTGTCACAGCCTTTGGGGTGGCATGGCTGGCGAAGCGCCACATCGGCGGCCAGACCGGCGATGTCGCGGGCGCCGCGCAACAGCTCTGCGAAATCGCCTATCTGGTCGCCCTGCTTATTGCGTCGGGCGAGGGCTGACCGCATCTAGTGCAGGTTCGGCGTTCGCCGAGCTGCTCCACTCTTCAGGAACGAGCGGTTTCATCGGGATGGAACCGCATGGCGGGTCCATCTGATCCGATACAGCTCTCGCGAGCGACACCGAGCGTCCGGGAAACATGTCCGAGATTTCGACCCCCTGCATCAAGCTCTGCATCATCGATCCGCCTTCCGGGCTCTGCCAAGGTTGCGGCCGGACGGTCACCGAGATCCAGCAGTGGTCGGTCATCACGGAGGCGTCCCGACTCGCCGTCATGGCGACCTTGCCGCAGCGCCTCAAGCAGTCCCGCATCGATCGCCTCGCCGCGGCAGGTCGCGGCGACAACCGCCGCCGCAGACCGGCCGCCATTGTGGATGGCGCGTGCTGATGCTCGACGCCGGTCTCGTCATCGCGAACGCGCGACGGTGAGGCCACCGTGAACTGGAGCGAGATCACGCCCGACGACTGGGCCGAGCTCATCTTTTATGGCGCGATCGCCACCTATGTGGCGATCATGATCCCGAAGCTGTTCCGCGGCAGCTTCACGGCCGCGATCGGCGCGCTGCTGTTCTGGGCGGTCATATTTTTCGGCGCCATCACGGCCTACGCGTACCGGGTCGAGTTGCGCGCCGTCGGGGAACGCGTCGTCGCGGTGCTGGTGCCCGGGACGGCGATCGAGACCGGCGCCAAGGAGGTGACCGTGTTCCGCCGGCCGGACGGGCAGTTCGCCGTGAACGGGAGCGTCGACGGCCGCAAGATCACCTTCATGCTCGATACGGGCGCCTCGGCGGTTGTGCTGCGGGCCGAGGACGCGGCGAAGCTCGATATCCCGACCCGCCACCTCGCCTACGACGTCCAGGTGTCGACCGCCAACGGCCGCACGATGGCGGCCGAGATCGAGATCCCTCGCCTTTCGATCGGCCCGATCGTCGAGGACCACGTGCGCGCGCTCGTGGCGAGGCCGGGCGCGCTGCACGAGAACCTACTCGGCATGAGCTTCCTCGGCGATCTCGCGAGCTTCAGCATGACGAGCGACAGGCTCGTCATGCGGGGCAAGTGATGCTCAGAACTGCTCCTTGCCGTACATCTCCTTGGCGTTGCCCTTGTCGATGCGCTCGGTCGGCACGGTGATGGTACGCGGCACCTCGGTGGCGCAATCGATGAGGATCTTCTTGGCCAGGTCGAGCGCCTGGGCGGCGCCGGTCGGGTAGGTGAAGGTCGCGGCCCACTGGCCGTCCGCTACCGCCCTGATGCCGCCCGAGGGGCCGGGCAGGCCATCGGTGCCGATGATCATCACCTTGTCGGCCTTGCCGGCCTGCTTGGCCGCGATATAGGCACCGGCCGCCGCGAGGTCGTTCGACGTATAGACCAGCTTGATGTCCGGATGGGCCTGGAGCATGGCGGAGAACACCGTCACCGCCTTGTCCTCCATCCAGTCGACCGGCTGGGTGGCGACGAGCTTGAGCTTCGGATTGACCGCGATGCCCTCCTTGAAGCCGTCGAGACGCTCGATGGCGGGCGAGGAGGACGGCAGGCCTTCGAGGATCGCGACCTCGCCGCCCTCCGGCAGCAGGGTCTTGGCGGCATAGTCGCCCGCTTCCTTGGCGATCTGCTTGTTGTCGCCGCCGACGAAGGCCGTGTAGTCGTTGCCTGTCGTCTTGCGGTCGAGTTCGATCACCGGGATGCCGGCCTTGTAGACGCGCGTCACGGCCGGGGTCAGCGGGGCGGCCTCGAAGGGCGAGATGAACAGGATGTCGACCTGCTGGGTCAGGAAGTTCTCGACCTGCGAGACCTGGGTGTTCACGCTCGCCTGGCCGTCGGCGATGACGATCTTGAACTTGGGATAATTCTTCACGAGACGCTCGAGCTCGTGGTCGACGTGCTCGCGATAGGGCTCCTTGAAATTAGCCTGGCTGAAGCCGATCACGTAGTCGTTGTTTGGGCCACAGGTCTTGGACAGCGGCTTGCCGTCCGCGGCGACCGCGTTCCCCGCGAGCGCTGTGCCGGCGAGAAGCGCCGCGGCATAGATCGTCAGTTTCATGATGTCCTCCCTTTTGGATCGGCCGGACGTCCGCCGGCCTCACTCGAATCGCCATCGCCGGATCGCGGCGTGGCTCAGCGCGTGCCTCCGCCGCGTCCCACATAGGTCTGGAGCGCGGCGGCGACCACGATGATGGCGCCCGTCGCCAGCAATTGCATCGCGGCGCTGACGTCGTTCAACTGCAGGATATTGGCCAGCGCCCCGAGCATCACGGCGCCCGCGATGGTGCCGATCATCGAGCCGGCGCCGCCGAACAGGTCGGTGCCCCCGATCACCACCGCCGCGATGGCGTTGAGCTCGTAGCCGGTGCCGTCGTTGGGGCTGCCGAAGGCAAACTGCCCGGCATGCACGATGCCGGCGATGGCCGAGACGAAACCGGTGATGGCATAGACCGAGATCTTGACCCATTCGACCGGGATGCCGCTGAGCCGCGCCGCCTTCTCGTTGCCGCCGACCGCGAAGACGTAGCGCCCGTAACGCGTGTTGTTGAGCACGAAGATGGCGATCACCGCCAGGACCACGAAGACCAGCGTCGCCACCGGAAAGACGCCGCCGATGCGTTCGCCGAGCACCGCGAAGGCCGGGGGCGCGTTGCCCGGCCCCTCGCCGTAGTTGATGTTGATGAACGCGTTGTTGGACGCGATCAGCGACAGGCCGCGCGCCGCCTGGAGGCCCGCCAGCGTGACGATGAAGGCCTGGATGCGGGCCTTGACGGAAATAGCGCCCTGTACGGCGCCGAACAGGGTGCCGGCGACGATCACGAGCGGCAGCGTGCTCCACAGCCCCCAGCCCTCGTTGACGAAAAGCGCCGCCGTCAGCACCGAGCAGAGGCCGAGCACCGCGCCGACCGAGAGGTCGATCCCGGCCGCGATGATCACGAAGGTCATGCCGACCGCGAGGATCCCGGTCTCGGAGATCGAGCGGATGATGTTGGCGATATTGTCGGGCTGCAGGAACAGGATGTTGCCGTGCCGGCGCGGCGAGAAGGCCACGCCCGCGATGATCACCAGGATGAGGCCGAGCAGGCTCTGGAAGCGGACCAGATAGGCCAGCGGGTGGCGCCTCGGACGCTGGGCCGCGGCCGGCGCCGCGGTTGCGGGGGTGGTACTCATGCGGCTCGACTCTCGCCCTCGCTCATCCGGCGTACATCCTCCTCCCGAGGCCCGGGTCCGAACTCGTGGATGGTGCGCCCCTCGTCCATGACGACGATGCGGTCGCAGAGGCCGATCAGCTCGGGCAGCTCGGAGGACGCCACCAGCACCCCGAGCCCGCCCGCGGTCAGGCTGCGCAGGCGCCGGTAGATCTCGGCCTTGGCGCCGACGTCGACGCCGCGGGTCGGCTCGTCGAGCAGGAGCAGGCCCGGCGCGCTCATCAGCTCCTTGGCGAAGACAACCTTCTGCTGGTTGCCGCCGGACAGGTTGACGACCTTGGCGTCCGGGGCGCGGGGCCTGACGTCATAGTCTTCGAGCGCGCGAGCCACCTGCCGGCGCTCGAGGGCACGGGAGACGAGCCCGAACGGTGTCACCTTGCGCAGCGTGGACATGACGGCGTTCTGCGCGACCGTGTGGGTCAAGATGAGCCCGGTTCCACGCCGGTCGTCCGTCACATAGGCGAGACCCGCCTGCCGCGCCGCCGGGATCGTGCCGAGCGTGGCTGGGCGCCCGCGCACTTCGACCGTGCCGCGCCACCGCCCTTTCGCACCGAAGCCGTGCAGCGCCGAGAGCAGCTCCGTGCGCCCCACGCCCATGCGGCCGGCGAGGCCGACGATCTCGCCCTCGTGAACCGTGAGCGTGACGTCGCGGGGCGCTTGCCAGCCGGCACGCGGCAGGTCGGGATCGAAGGCGGCATTCGCGAGGCGGAGGATCGGCGCGCCGACCCTGGCGGCGCGCGGCGGGAACAGCTCGGAGAAGGGCCGGCCGACCAGAAGCTGCACCAGCTCGGCTTGGGGTGCTTCCGCGGTGGTGATCCCGACGACCACTCCGTCGCGCATCACCGTGACCCGATGGGCGATGCGCGGCACCTCCTCGAGCCGGTGCGAGATATAGACGATGCCGACGCCCCTGCCCGCCAGATCCTTGACGACACTGAAGAGGTGATCGGCCTCGACCGCCGACAATGCCGCCGTCGGCTCGTCCATGATCAGGATCCGCGCCTTGGCCGACAGCGCCTTGGCGATGGCCACGAGCTGGCGCTCGCCCATGCGCAGGCTCGCAACCGGCAGGCCGGCATCGAGCGACACGCCGGCGCGACGCAAGAGGTCCTGCGCGTCGCGCCGCATGCGGCGGTGCGACAGCATGAAGCCCGACGTCAGTTCGTTGCCGAGGAAAAGGTTCGAGGCGATGTCGAGGCCGGGAACGAGGTCGAGCTCCTGCGGGATCATGGCGATCCCGGCCGCGTGCGCCTCGCGTGGGCTGGCGAACTGCACGCCTTGGCCATCGAGTTCGATCGTGCCTCCGTCCGGCACCACGGCGCCGGACAGCACGCCCATCAGCGTCGACTTGCCCGCCCCGTTCTCGCCGAGCAGAACATGCACCTCGCCGGCCGCGAGGTCGAAATCGACCCCCCTCAACGCATGCACGCCGCCGAAACGCTTCTGGATGTTGCGCAGTTCGAGGAGGCGATCGCTCATGCCGAACCGGTCCGTGCCCGCCGCTGGACCATGCCCCTCCCCTCCCGGTATCGGCGAGCGCGCTCCCGCCTTGGCCGACAGCTTATTGCAAACGGCGAGGCAGGCAAGCGCCGCGCGAAATCACCTGCCTGCCCGTCCCGCCGCGAGTGGCTGGAGGCCAGGCCGCCGCGAGACATCGATCACCGCTGGACGTCAAGCCGCGGATATCACAGGAGGCGACAATAGCGGCGACGCGCTATGGTCGACCGACCGGCATGATTCGCGCGCTCGCCCTTCTCCTCGTTCTGCTGTTCGGCGCGCCCGCGGCGCAGGCCGGCGACGCTCAGGATTTCGCCTTCGAGCAGAAGGCCGGGGCTGCGGTCCCGGGCGACATTCCGCTGACCCGAGCCGATGGCCGTCAGGCGCGCCTCAGCGACCTCGCGGGTGCTCGCCCAGCGATCCTGGCGCTTGGTTATTTCCACTGCCCAAGCCTCTGCTCGGTGGTCCGCGACGACCTGCTCGACGCTCTCTCCCATACCGGCCTCAAGGCCGGCGCCGATTACGATCTGCTGGTCGTGTCGATCGACCCTGCCGAAACGCCCGCCGACGCGGCCAAGGCCAAGGCCGACGACATGGATCGCTATCCTGCCGCCGGCGCGGCCGGGGGTTGGCATTTCCTGACCGGGACCGCATCGGATGTCGATCGCCTCGCGGAAGCGGTCGGGTTCAAGAGCCGCTACGACGTCCATCTCAAGCAGTTCCTCCATCCGGCCGGTCTCGTCGTTCTTACGCCGGAGCGTCGCGTCTCGGGTTACGTGCTCGGGGTCGGCTATCACGCCGGCGACATCCGCACCGCCGTGACGGTGGCCTCGACCGGCGGCATCGCCAGGGCGGCCTTGCCGCTGCTTCTGCTCTGTTTCCACTACGATGCGACGACAGGTCGCTATTCGCTCGCCATCGTGAAAATCCTGCGCCTTGCAGGCATTCTGACGATCCTGGTGATCGGCGGCACGGTGTGGCTGGCCGCGCGGCACGGACGGCGGGCTTGATCGAACTGCCTTTCTGAGAGAGCTTGATACTGGGCTCGGCCGGACGGGAGGCCACGATGCCAGCGCGACGCTTCCATATCGGGTCCGAGCCAGTTGGGCACCCGGTTCACCACCCGTCCGAGCCAGGCGCGTGAGCGAGCCGCCGCGTCGCCAGCTCTTCGCGCCGGGGGCGGATGCCGTCTTCCGCCTTGCGCTGCTCGTCGCGCTGCTGACCTTCGCGGGCGTGCTGGCGGTCGGCGCGGCCGTGTCGCGGTCGGACTATATGACCGGCGTCGGCATGGCCAAGGAGCAGCCGCTGCCCTTCAGCCACAAGCACCATGCTGGCGAGCTCGGGCTCGATTGCCGCTACTGCCACCAGCAGGTCGAGACCTCGGCAACTGCCGGCATCCCGCCGACCTGGACCTGCATGACCTGCCATTCGCAGATCTGGACGGGATCGGCGATGCTGGCCCCGGTGCGCGACAGCCTCGTCCGCGGCACGCCGATCGCCTGGACGCGGCTGAACCGCCTGCCGTCATACGTCTATTTCAACCACTCGATCCACGTCACCAAGGGCGTCGGCTGTTCGAGCTGCCATGGCGCCGTCGACACGATGCAGCTGACCTACAAGGCGAATGCCTTCCAGATGGATTTCTGCCTCGGCTGCCACCGCCATCCGGAGGAGAACCTGCGCCCGCAGGCCGAGGTTTGGAACATGCAATGGTCGCCGCCGGCCGACCAGGCCAAGATCGGCGCCGATCTCGTGCTGCGCAACCATATCGTCGGGCCGGCGCGCCTGACCGACTGCTCGACGTGCCATCGATGACGCTGACCGCCCATGATATCGGCGCCCTGCGCGCCCGCGTCGACGGCGGCTCCGGACCCGTCCTCTGGCGCAGCCTCGACGCTCTGGCGGAAACTGCAGCCTTCCGGTCTTTTCTCGATGCGGAATTTCCCGCGGCGGCCCGTCTCGCCGCCGGTCCCGATCGGCGCCAGTTCCTGCGGCTGATGGCGGCCTCCTTCGCCATGGCGGGTCTCGCGGCCTGCTCCGATGCGGGAGGGCGGAACCAGGAGGTCGCCTATGTTCGCGACCCCGAGCGGATCGTGCCTGGCGTGCCGCTCGTCTACGCCAGCGCCACGCTGCTCGACGGGATCGCCAACGGCGTCACCGTGCTGACCCGCAACGGCCGCCCGCTCAAGATCGAAGGCAACGATGCTCACCCCTGGAGCCGCGGCGGCACCGACATCTTCGGCCAGGCCTCGATCCTCGACCTCTACGATCCGCTGCGCTCGCAGGCCGTGCTCTACCTCAGCCGCCCGAGTTCGTGGGACGCGTTTCGCGGCGACGTGACCGGGCCTTTCGCCGTGATCAAGGCGGACGGCGGCAAGGGCTTGCGACTGCTGACCGGGCCACTGTCGTCGCCCTCGCTGCTGGCGCAGATCGCGGCGCTCAAGACCGATTTTCCGGCGCTGCACTGGCACAGTTTCGACCCGGCCAGCGGAGGAAGTGCGCTCGACGGCGCGAAAGCCGCCTTCGGCACGGCGCTGCAAGCCCGCTGGCGCTTCGATAAGGCCCGCGTCGTCGTGGCGATCGACGGCGATTTTCTCGATCCCGGCCCGCACCAGGTCGGCACCTCGCGCGATTGGGCCGACGCGCGCAAGGCTTCGGCGGACGGCGATCTCCTGACCCTCCATGCCGCCACCTCGACGCCGACGCTGACCAGCGCCAAGGCGGACTACCATGTCACGCTGCGGCGGGCGGACCTCGCCGGACTGCCGGGGCGGCTGCAGGCGGCGATCGGCGGCGACAACCCGAAGGGTGACGACCCGGTCTCGCTTTGGCTGGCTCGCGCGGCCGCGGCCTTGGCCGGAGCACGGGGCGCCGGCATCGTCATGGCCGGGGCGGACCAGCCGGCCGCCGTCCACGAGGCCGTGCATCGGCTGAACGACGCGCTCGGAAATCTCGGCCAGACGGTTTTCTTCACGCGGCCGCCCGTCGCCGAAGCCGAGAGCCTGAGCGCGCTGGTCGAGGCGATGCAGGCCGGCGACGTGTCGACCCTCCTCGTGCTCGGCGCCAATCCGGTCTATGCGGCGCCGGGCGACCTCGATTTCAAGCGCGCCCTCGCCAAGGTCGCGCTCAAGATTCACGCCGGGCTGTATGCCGACGAGACGGCGGCCTACGCGAACTGGCACCTGCCGCTGGCCCATTCGCTCGAATCGTGGAGCGATGGCCGTGCTTGGGACGGGACCGTGAGCCTGATCCAGCCAACGATCGCGCCGCTTTACGGCGGACGCTCGGCGGCCGAGATCCTGTCGATCCTGAGCGAGCCGGAACCGCGTGACGGCCTGGCCCTGCTGCGCGCCCATTGGGTGCAAGGGCACGATCCCGCCACCTTCGAGCCATTCTGGACGCAGGCGCTGCGCGATGGCGTCGTGCCGGACACGGCTTTCCCGGCCGAGACGATCGCCATGCGGCCGCCGGGACCATCTGCGGGCGCACCGCAGCCCGCCGCGGCGGGCACGCTCGACCTCCTGTTCCGGCCGGATCCGACCATTCGAGACGGCGCTTTCGCCAACAACGCCTGGCTGCAGGAGCTGCCGAAGCCGCTCACGAAAACGGTATGGGAGAACGTCATCGCCATCGACCCGGCGCTGGCGCAGGGCGAGGGCCTCTCCAGTGGCGACATGGTCGCCATCACCGTCGGCGACACCACCCTCGAAGGCCCGGTCTGGATCACGCCCGGGCAGGCACCCGACACCTTGACCCTGACGCTCGGCTACGGCCGTGGCGTGCCCGACATGCTGTTCTCGGGCTACGGCTACGACGCCTATGCGTTGCGTCTCGCCGCATCGCCCTCGCTGCGTCCGGGCGCGACCTTGAAGGCGCTCGGCCGCCGGGTCCGCATCGCCACGACGCAAGACCACGGGACCCTCGAGGGGCACGATTTCATCCGCGTGCAGCGGCCCGGGGATGGGCCGTCCGAGACCGTTCCTCGCGACCTGCCCTCGTTCTATCCGGCGAAGGGCGGCGACGGACGCGGCTGGGGCATGGTCATCGACGAGGATGCCTGCATCGGCTGCAGCGCCTGCGTCGTCGCCTGCCAGGCCGAGAACAACATCCCGGTCGTCGGCAAGGCCGAGGTGGCGGTCGGCCGCGAGATGCACTGGCTGCGCATCGATCGCTACTATTCGGGTCTCAAGACCGGCGCCGGGTTCGACGATCCCGACATTCATTTCCAGCCCGTGCCCTGCATGCATTGCGAGGAGGCGCCCTGCGAGGTTGGCTGCCCGGTCGAGGCCACCCTGCACGATCAGGAGGGGCTCAACCTCATGGTCTACAACCGCTGCGTCGGCACGCGCGCCTGCTCGAGCTATTGCCCCTACAAGGTGCGGCACTTCAACTATCTCGACTATACCTCGGCTGCCGCCCCTTCCGTGCAGCAGCAGCGCAATCCCGAGGTCACCGTCCGGCCCAAGGGCGTGATGGAGAAATGCACCTACTGCGTGCAGCGCATCGTCGAGGCGCGGATCGAGTCCGACAAATCCGGGCAGCCGATCCCGGACGGCGCGGTGAAAACGGCCTGCCAGGGCGCCTGCCCGACCCGGGCCATCAGCTTCGGCGACCTGAACGACACCGGGAGCACCGTGCGCGCCGCCCGCGGCGACGCGCGCAACTACGCGCTCCTCGGCGAGCTCGGCCTCAAGCCGCGCACCACCTATCTGGCCGAGCGCGCGCCGACGCGGGCCGAACCGTCCGGGAAGGAGGGCTGAGCATGGCGAGCGACGTCGCGGCTCCCGCCCGAGGCCTCATCGCGCCCGACGAGGATTTCGGCTCGGTCGGCGGCGCGGTGTCGGAGATCGCGCTCGACCACCCGCTGCGCTATCGCTGGTGGCTCGCCTTCGTCGTATCGCTTGCCTTCGCGGGGCTGCTCGTGGTGGCCATCGTCTACCTGCTCTACGCGGGGGTCGGGGTGTGGGGCAACAACGTCCCCGTCACCTGGGCGCTCGACATCGTCAGCTACGACTGGTGGATCGGCATCGCCTCGGGCGGCCTCCTCATCTCGGCCCTGCTGATGCTGACCGGCGCAGAATGGCGCGGCGCGTTGAGCCGGCTCACCGAGACCGGCGCGCTGATCGCGGCTGCGGCCGCGGCCTGCTACCCGATCATCCATCTTGGCCGGCCCTGGTTCTTCTACTGGACCCTGCCCTATTTCAACACGCTCGGCCTCTGGCCACAGCTCCGCAGTCCGCTCGTGTGGGACGCGGTCGACATCATCAGCTATCTGGTCGTCGCGCTGACCTTCTGGACCATCGGCCTCCTGCCGGACCTCGCCAGCCTGCGCGACCGCGCCATCGAGCGGTGGCGCGCCACCGGCCGCGGCCGGCTTCAGGCCCAGCTCTACGGCATCGTGGCGCTCGGCTGGCGCGGCTCGGCCTATCACTGGCACCGCTGGATGCAGGCCTATCGGATCGTCGCGGTGTTCGGCGTGCTTCTCGTCGTCTCGCTGCAGACCGGGGCGGCGGTGATGTTCGCCGGTACGGTCGAGCCGGGCTGGCACGACACGCTGCTGCCGGCTGCCTTCCTGTTCGCGGCGATCTTCGCGGGCGCGGCGTTCATGGCGGCCGCGGCGGTCGTGCTGCGGGTCATCTTCGACCTGTCGGCACTGATCACCGAGCGCCATCTCGTCCTGCTGTCGTGGCTGATGTTGGTCCTCGGCCTCGTCAACCTCTACTGCTACGCGGCGGAAATCTTCACGACGTTCATCGGCAACGACAGCTTCGATCTCGCCGTGACAGGCCGCCGCCTCGGCGGCGCCCATGCCTGGGCCTTCTGGACCATCGCGGTCTGCGCCCTGCTGCCTGTGCATGTGTTCTGGCTCAAGGCCGCGCGCCGCGCGCCGCTCGTCATCGGCATCGTCGGGTCATTGGTCTCGGCCGGCCTCTTCGCCGACCATTTCATGGTCATCGTGGTCACGCTGCAGCAGGATTTCCTGCCATCGTCCTACCATCCCTACGAGGTCGGCCTGTGGGGCATCCTCACCTTCGTGGGCTCGATCGGCCTGTTCTTCACGCTGGCGCTGCTCGGCCTGCGCTACCTGCCGGTCGTCTCGATCATCGAGGTCCGGCGCCTGTCGCTCTCGACCTCCGGGAGCGCCGCCCATGGCGTCTGAGCGCGGCCACGCGGCCGAGGCGCCGCTTCATGCCGTGGCGGCCGAGTTCGACGGTGCCGAGGCGCTGCTCGACGGGGTCCGGGCCTTGCGGCTACGGAAGCTCGGACGGCTCGACGCCTATTCGCCGGTGCCGATCCCCGGCATGAGCGAGGCGCTCGGTCTCAAACGGTCCTCGATGTCGAGCATCGCCGTATCCGCGGCGATCCTCGGCTTCGCCGGCGCGATGACGCTCTGCATCTATGCCACCGCCTACGATTACGTCTTCGATATCGGCGGACGGCCCCGCATCAGCTGGCCGGCCTTCGTGGTGCCGAGCTTCTCCTTCGCGATGCTCTGCGGCGCCCTCGTGGTCTACCTGGTCATGCTGTTCCTGAACCGCCTGCCGCGGCTCAACCATCCGGCCTTCAATATCCCGGATTTCGAGCGCGTCACCCGCGACCGCTATTTCCTCACCGTCGAGGCCGGCGACCGGCCGATCGAGCCCGAAAAGGTCGAGGCCGCGCTTGCCGCCCTCGCGATGCGGCCCCTCGCGGTCAGCCGGGTGCAACGATGAGGCCGACCACAGTGAATTCCGGGATCGCGAGCGCAACGAAGCGATCCGGCTTGCCGTTGCTTAAGGGCTCCGCATCCGGGCTGACGATGCTTGGCTGTTTCCCTCCCGCTCATTCCCGCGAAAGCGGGAATCCAGGGTCCGATGACCAACATTTCCGGTATCCGGTCCCGCAACAGTCGCGCTGGATCCCCGCTTTCGCGGGGATAAGCGGCCGCGAGGGATCTCAAGCGTCCGACCCCTTCGCTGCGCTCGCGATGACGCGTGTGTGTACCCTGCCAAAAGAGCACGCGAGGACAAGGTGTCATCGGACGGCCCTGGTGGCGAGGCTCTCCCGCATCGGG
The DNA here is from genome assembly GCA_965277635.1 of Lichenihabitans sp. Lineage (GTDB taxonomy): Bacteria > Pseudomonadota > Alphaproteobacteria > Rhizobiales > Beijerinckiaceae > Lichenihabitans. The sequence continues at coordinate 4,309,195 of CBDIDE010000002.1, read as the reverse complement.
TTCGGCGTCTTGGTTTGCGCTGGGCTCATGTTGGCCGGCTGCGACCGCGCCGACATGGTCTCTCAGGACAAGGCCGACACCTGGGACAAGAACGCCTTCTTCGCCGATGGTTCGACCATGCGCCAGCCGGTGCCCGGCACGGTGGCGCGCGGCGCGCCGAACGAGCCCGTGGCGCAGCCTGCCACCATCACGCAGGCGATGATCGACCGAGGCCAGGAACGGTTCGGCATCTTCTGCTCGCCCTGCCACGGCCTGTCGGGGGACGGACGGGGCATGATCGTGCAACGCGGTTTTCCGAAGCCGCCGGATCTCGCCATCGAGCGGCTCCGGAAGGCCAAGGCGCACTATCTCTACGACGTCATCACCCGTGGCCACGGCGTCATGTACGGCTACGGCGACCGCGTGCCCTCGGCCGACCGCTGGGCGGTCGTCGCCTATCTGCGAGCGCTCCAGCAGAGCCAAGGCGCCGACGTGGCGGCCCTGCCGGCCGAGGACCGCGCCAAGCTGGAGGCCGAGCCGTGATGCGCAAGCCATTGTTGCCGCTCGGCTTTGCCGCGGTATGCCTGCTCGGACTCGTCGTCGCGGCCCTGTTGGAAACCAGGAGCGTCATGCACTCCTACCTGGCGGCGTGGCTGATCGTTCTGGCGCTCCCGGCCGGTGCCCTTCCGCTGGCGATGGGCCTCGAGATCCTGCCGGTCGACGGGCTGGCGATCGGCTCGTCCCTGCGCCGTCTCCTCGCTCTGATGCCGCTCGCGGCCGTCTTGGCCCTGCCGGTCCTGCTCGCGCATCGAGAGCTCTTTCCGGGTCTCGGCGGAGCCGCTCCGGGCTTTGCCGGGGTCTGGAACGGCACCGTCGTCTTCGTCGTCCGTGCGATTCTCATCCTGCTCGTCTGGGTGCTCCTCAGCGTCCTCTTCGCACGACCGGCTGCGCGCCGGCGGCCAATCCTGGCCGGGTTCGGCCTCGCGCTCCATCTCGTCCTCGTCACGCTGGCCGCGCAGGACTGGATCCTCGCGGTCGAGCCGAGCTTCACCTCGTCGGCCGCGGGTCTGCTGCTGCTGGCGGCCCAAAGCGGGATCGCCTTGGCGGTCGCCGGCTTGATGAGGACCCGGCGGTCCGGCAGTCATGCTCCGGATCGACTGCCGGCAGCGCTCGCGATGACGCTCGCCCTGTGGCTCTTTCTCGTCTTCACGCAATATCTCGTGGTCTGGTCGGCCAATCTTCCGGCGGAGGCCGCCTGGTACCGGCACCGCTCCGCCGATGTCGGTGTCACCGCCGAAATCGCGGCGGCCGTCGTCTGTGTCGTCGCATTCGTGGCCCTGCTGCGCGACGCGACCGCCCGCCGGCCCCGGATCATGGCAGTCGTGGCGGGACTGCTGGTGCTGCTCCACGCCGGCGGGATGCTGTGGCTCGTGACGCCCGCCATCCGTGGCCATTTCAGCGTCAGGCTCACCGATCTCCTGGCCGTCGCCGGCCTCGTGTCGCTGGGCCTCGGCTTCGGACGCCTCTTCGGACCGCGCATCGCAACCGGGGAGCTCCGCCGTGGCTGAGCCCGACCGCCGCGACGCCGTCAAGGAGGGCTCGCCGCTCGACCAGGCGGCGGGCGCGGCTCCGGCCGAGCATCCGGTCGACCACGCCTCGCTCGACCAGGGCTACGAGGTCGCGGATGCCAGCGGCCGGGCGCTCGCTTGGGTCATGCTCGTCGGCGCGGCGGTGATCGCCGCCTCGATCGGCGGTCTCTTCGTGCTGGTTGCGCACTACCACCGCGAAGATGCCTCCCGCCTGCCGATGACGGCCGAGCAGCGCGCCGCCATCACGCCGCCCGGGCCGCATCTGCAGGACGATCCCTTGCGCGAGCTTGCAGCCGAACGGCGCCGCGAGACCGCATTGCTACAGGGCTTCGCCTATATCGACGCCGATCACAAGCGCGCCCGCATCCCGATCGACCGAGCCATCGCGCTCGTCATCGGCAAACCGCTGGATTCCTCTCCGTGAACGGCACCGCCAACCCGCTCGACATCTGGCCGGCCGCGGCCTCGGCGAGCGCCGTCGAGAGCGACATGCTGATCCTCGCCTTCACGGCGGTGATCCTGCTGCTCACCGTGCCGATCTTCCTCGCCATCACCTATTTCGCCTTCCGCTACCGCCAGGGGGTCGCGGCCGACCGCACGCATTCGGAGGCGCGCTCGAACCTCATCGAACTGTCGTGGATGATCATCCCCTTCGTGCTGACCCTGTTCTTTTTCTTCTGGGGGGCGCGCATGTTCGATGCGCACCGGCATGCTCCGCCGGGCGCCATGCAGATCGACGCCATCGGCCGGCAATGGATGTGGAAGTTCCAATATCCGGGCGGCCAATCGGAGATCAACGACCTGCACGTCCCGATCGGCCAGCCGGTCGTCCTTCGCATGATCTCGCAGGACGTGATCCACGCGCTCTACATCCCGGCGCTGCGCATCCAGATGGACGTGCTGCCTGGCCGCTACACCGACATGTGGTTCAAGGCCGACAAGCCGGGCAGCTATCACCTGTTCTGCTCCGAATATTGCGGCACCGACCATTCGGTGATGGGCGGCACGTTGACCATCATGACGCCGGCCGACTACCAGGACTGGCTGACCCATGCGGGCTCGGGCACGACGCTCGCCGCGGCGGGCGAGGTGCTGTTCAGCTCCTATGGATGCGCCGGCTGCCACAAGGGCGACTCGACCGTGCGGGCGCCGAGCCTCGTCGGCCTCTTCGGCAAGCCGGTGCCGCTCGAGGCGGGCGGCACGATCGAGGCGGACGACCAGTTCATCCGCGACAAGATCCTCATGCCGGACAAGGACAAGATCGCGGGCTACAAGCAGGCGATGCCGAGCTTCAAGGGCATCATCGCCGAGGACGACCTGCTGCGGCTCCTCGCCTACATCAAAGCCTCGGGGCAGAAGACCGGGAGGGCCGATGACCACCACAGCCTACCGTGACACCGCGGTGCCGCACGGCACCATCGACGCTCCCGACGACTACCTCCACGTCACCCATAGCTTGCGCTCCTGGCTGCTGACGAGCGACCACAAGCGCATCGGCATCCTCTATCTCATCGCCATCACCGGCTTCTTCATCATCGGCGCCATCGCGGCCGGCCTGGTACGCCTGGCGCTCGTCGTGCCGGACGGCTCGATCTTCACCAACGATACCTACAACAAGCTCTTCACCATCCATGGCGTCGTGATGGTGTGGTTCTTCCTGATCCCGTCGATCCCGGCGACCTTCGGCAATTTCCTGCTGCCGATCATGATCGGCAGCAAGGACCTGGCCTTCCCCCGGCTCAACCTGCTCTCCTGGTATATCTTCATGAGCGGGGCGCTCTTCGCCATGGCGGCCGTGGTGGCGGGCGGCATCGACACCGGCTGGACCTTCTACGCGCCCTTCTCGACCACCTATTCCAACGGCTACGTCATCCTGGCGCTGATCGGCGTCATCGTCGTCGGCTTCTCGTCGATCCTCACGGGGCTCAATTTCGTCGTCACGGTCCATACGATGCGGGCGCCGGGCATGACGTGGTTCCGCATGCCGATCTTCGTCTGGACCATATATGCGACGAGCCTGATCTTCCTGCTCGCGACGCCGGTCATCACCATCGCGCTGATCCTGCTCGTGATGGAGCGTGCCTTCCAGATCGGCATCTTCGATCCCGCGCTCGGCGGCGATCCGGTGCTGTTCGAGCACCTGTTCTGGTTCTATTCGCACCCGGCGGTCTATATCATGGTGCTGCCCGGCATGGGCGTGATCAGCGAGATCGTGCCGGCCTTCTCCCAGAAGCGGATCTTCGGCTACAAGTTCATCGCCTATGCGACCATCGCGCTGGCCACGATCACTTTCTTCGTGTGGGGCCACCACATGTTCGTGAACGGGCAGAGCGAATATGCCTCGATGAGCTTCTCGTTCCTGAGCTTCGCGGTGGCGGTGCCGTCGGCGGTGAAGGTCTACAACTGGACCGCGACGATCCATAAGGGCGACCTCAGGCTCGACACCCCCATGCTTTACGCCATGGGCTACATCGGCCTCTTCGTGCTCGGTGGCCTGACAGGGCTATTCTTGGCGACGCTGGCGATCGACGAGCACGTCCACGACACCTATTACGTCGTGGCGCATTTCCATTACATCATGGTCGGCGGCACCATGCTGGCGTTCCTCGGCGGCCTGCATTACTGGTGGCCCAAATTCACCGGCCGCATGTACAACGAGGCCTGGGGGCGGGTCTCGGCGCTGCTTCTCTTCGTTGGCTTCAACGTCACCTTCTTCCCGCAGTTCCTGCTCGGCTATCTCGGGATGCCGCGGCGCTATCACGTCTATCCGCCGGAATTCCAGCTTCTGAACATCCTGTCCTCGGCCGGCGCCACCATCCTGGCGGTCGGCTACATCTTCCCCATGGTCTATCTGCTGTGGTCGCTGTGGTTCGGCAGGCGGGCGCCGGACAATCCCTGGGATGCCAAGGGACTCGAATGGATGACGACCTCGCCGCCCCCGCTGCACAATTTCAAGACCCCGCCGGTGGTCGACTTCGAACCCTACGACTACGCGCTCAAGGTGCCCGAGCGTGACTGAAGCCCTCGCAGCCGGCGTCGGGGTCGAGGTCCTCGAGCAGTTCGAGAGCGAGGCGCAGCAGCGCCGCGCCGGACTCCTGGGCATGTGGAGCTGGCTCCTGACCGAGCTCCTGCTCTTCGCCGGCCTGTTCCTGATCGCCATCGTGCTCCGGGTGCAATACCCGGGCTCCGTTCACCAGGCCGTCGCCCATCTGAAGTTCTGGATCGGCGCCATCAATACGGCGATCCTGATCGTGTCGAGCCTCACCATGTCGACGGCGATCGAGCTGTCGCGCCTCGGCCACCAGCGGCTCATGGTTCGCGCCATGCTGGCGACGGCATCGCTCGGCACAGCCTTCATCCTGCTGAAGTCCTACGAATATTACGTCGACTACGTCGAGCACATGACGCCGTTCCTCAACCGGCCGTTCGAGCTCGCCGACGACCGACCGGCGACGCTCTTCGTCAACCTCTACTGGGTCACGACGGGCCTGCATGCCTTCCACCTCATCACCGGCGTCACCATCCTGATCGTCATGGCGCTGCAGGCGCGGGCCGAGGGCTATCTCAGGCGTCACCAGAACAGAATCGAGATCTACGGCCTCTACTGGCACTTCATCGATCTCATCTGGATTATGGTGTTCCCCATCCTCTACGTGATCGGGAGATAGCAATGGTCGATCTGGGCCTGACCCCCGAGGAGAAGCGCAAGCTCATGGCGCGCATGCGCGTGCCCGCCTTCAGTTTCGTCACCCTGATGGGCCTGCTCGCCGTCAATGTGCTGCTCGGCGCCACCCTGCCCTTCCCGCAGGTGTGGATTGTCCAGCTCCTGGTGCTGGTCACCATGGTGGCGGTGGTACTGCTGTTCTCGATGGAGGTGCTGCACGAGCCGCCGCTGATCCGGTTGTTCTCGGTGCTCGGCTTCTGCTGGGTCGGCATCCTGTTCGCCATGACGCTGATCGATTACCTCACCCGATGATGCGATCTCCGGTCGATCCACTCCGACAAGTTGAAAGTCGTCGAGTTTGACAAGCCGGCTTCCCCCTCATCCGGTCCGTTATCGCGGCTTCGCCGCGACGGACCACCTTCTCCCGCAAGGGGAGAAGGGCGCTGACGCCGCAGGACGAGGCATTCCCTTCTCCCCTTGCGGGAGAAGGTGCCTCGCCTTTGGCGAGGCGGATGAGGGGTCTTTCAAACGAATCCTTCGGACTTGAAATGAGCGCAGACCTCTTCGATCTCACCGGCCGCGTCGCGCTCGTCACCGGCGCGTCGAGCGGGCTGGGGCGCCATTTCGCCGGCGTGCTGGCCCGCGCCGGAGCCTCGGTGGTGGTCGCGGCACGCCGTCGCGAGGCGCTCGACGACCTCGTCGCGGATTTGAAGACGGCCGGACATAAAGCCGCGGCGGTGACGCTCGACGTCACTCGCGCCGAAGATGTGGAGGTCGCCTTCACCGAGGCCGAGGCTGCGCTGGGATCCGTCGACATCCTGATCAACAATTCCGGCGTCGCCCCATCCGCCCCGGCGATCGACCTCGGCGAGACCGACTGGGACCGGACGCTCGACACCAACCTCAAGGGCGCCTTCATGATGGCACAGACCTTCGCCCGCCGGGCCGTCGCGGCAAGGCGCGGCGGCGTCATCGTCAACGTCGCCTCGATTGTGGCCACGAGGGTTGCCGGCCATGTCGCGGCCTATGCGGCCTCGAAAGCGGGCCTCGTGCAGCTGACGCAAGCCCTCGCGCTCGAATGGGCGCGCCACGGCATCAGGGTCAATGCCATCGCGCCGGGCTATTTTGCGACCGAGATGACGGCCGGCATATTGGACGACCCCGGCGGCAAGGCCATGCTGGGGCGCATTCCCCAACGCCGCATCGGCCGGCCCGAGGACCTCGACGGCGCCTTGCTGCTCCTCGCCGGCGACGGCTCGCGCTACATGACCGGTTCGACCGTCACGGTCGACGGCGGCCATCTGGTCAGCTCGCTTTAGGCATCGGTTCCCGACGATCCGCATGGCATGCGGCTTGACGGATCGGAAGCGCTTCATCCATCACACGTCAATGAGCAGATCCTGGGGCCTCGCGGCCCAACACCGGTTGGCGATGCGTCCCGATTGGCTTTCCGTACGCTACAGACTCGAATATCTGGCGTTCCGCGCAGCCGCTCGCGTGTTCCTGGCCGTAGGGCTGGAACGCGCCTCGGACCTGTCGGGAAGCCTTTGGCGCCGGTTCGCGCCGCTGTTCAAGCGGCATAAGCGGGCCCTCGAGCAGCTGGCCCTCGCCTTTCCTGAGAAGAGCGAGGCCGAGCGGGACGCGATCTGTCGCGGCATGTGGGACAATCTGGGCCGCAACTTCGCCGAAGCTTTCTTCTTGCGCCAATTGGCGCAGGGGGACCGCATCAGCCTGGAACGCGTCGAGGCATTCGAACGCTGGGCCGCGCTGCCAGGCGGCAAGATCGCCTGTGCGGCCCATCTGGCGAATTGGGAGCTGACGATCGTGCAGGCCAGTCGCGTCGGTCTGAAACCCTGGAGCATCTATCAGCGGATCAAGAACCCCCTGGTCGATCGGGACGTGGTCGCCATGCGCGAGTTTCTCTACATGGGCGGCCTCGTGCCGAAAGGTCCATCGCTGCCGCGCCAGTTTCTTCGCGTGGTGCGCGACGGTGGTATGGTCGGCTTGCTGGCCGATCTCAGGGACAACAACGGCGTCGACGTCCCGTTTTTCGGACGCTCTGCCCCCTCGACCACCTTTCCGGCGCTCTTGGCCCAGACGGCTGGGACGCCGATCCTGGTGTCCTGCATGCGCCGCCTGCCCGGCGTCCGCTTCGCGCAGACCTTCGAGCTCGTCGAGGTTCCGGACACAGGTGACCGACGCGCCGACCTGGCGACCGCGACGGCGCGCGTGCAAGCCGTCTTCGAAGCCTTCATCCGCAAGGCTCCGGAGCAATGGATGTGGGCGCATCGCCGCTGGGGATGACGGCCGTACGGAGAGAGGCATGCGTATCGCAACCTGGAACGTCAATTCGATCCGCCAGAGGCTCGGTCATCTCCTCGGCTACCTTGAGTCCGTGGCGCCCGACGTGCTTTGCCTGCAGGAGATCAAATGCGTCGACGAGGCCTTTCCGCGGACCGAGATCGAGGCGGTCGGCTATCGCAGTCACGTGCATGGACAGAAGGGCTTCAACGGCGTCGCCATCCTGACCAAGCGAGAAGCCCAGGTCACGCGCGGCTTGCCGGGCGACGACGCCGACGTCCAGTCGCGCTACATCGAGGCGCTAGTTCCTGACGAGTCCGGCCGCGCCGTGCGCGTCGCCAGCATCTACCTGCCCAACGGCAACCCGCCCGAAACCGAGAAATATCCCTACAAGCTCGCCTTCATCGATCGCCTGATCAGCCATGCCGGTTCTCTGCTCCGGCGGGAGGAGCCGCTCGTCCTGGCGGGCGACTACAACGTCATTCCCGAGGCGCGCGATGTCTACGAGCCTGACGCTTGGCTCGGCGACGCGCTGTTCATGCCGCAGACCCGCGAGCGCTTCCGCCGTCTGCTGAACCTCGGCCTGACCGACGCGCTGCGCGCCACGACCGACGCGGCCGGCCTCTACAGCTTTTGGGACTACCAGGCCGGCGCCTGGCAGCGCAACAAGGGGCTCCGCATCGACCATCTGCTGCTTTCAGCTCAGGCCGCCGACCGGCTGTCTGCCGCCACGATCGACAGGACGCTGCGTGCGCTCGACAAGCCGTCCGATCACGTCCCGGTCCGGATCGACCTCGCCTGACGCTGTCAGTTTCGCTTGCGGTGGTCCTCGAGATAGAGCGAGGCCACCTGACGGTCGCTGTCGCTCGCGTTCGCCATGTCCTTGTCAAACAGGTCGAGGATCCAGGCGTCCTTGCCGTCCTTGGAGAGCAGGGCGGCTTCGCGCGCCATCATCAGCCACATCAGGCCCTTGGCGCGCTGGTTGGCGATGCCGTCGAAGCCGTTAAACAGAAGATGACCCAGCAGGGCTTCGGCTTGCAGGTGGTTCTTTTCTGCCGCCAGCGCCAGCCAGCGGACGGCCTGGCGCGTGTCCTTCTGGATTCCCGGCGCGCCGTCGAGATAGAGCCTCGCCAAATTATATTGCGCATCGGCGTTGCCGAAGCTCATCGCCGCATATTGGAACATGTCGAAGGCCCGGGCAGGGTCGGGCTTCACTTCGGTATTGCCGATACCGTTGAGGCTATAGACTCCGATCGCAACGAAGGCGTTGGACACGACCGAGACGTCGCGACGGTCGCCGTCCTCCTCGTCGTAGTTCTGGATAATCTGCGAAAAATACTTGTAGGCCTTATAGTCGTCGTGCGGGACGCCGTCACCCTCGGCATACATCTTCCCGAGCTTCCAGCGTGCCAGCGGGTTGCCGTTGGCGGCCGCATATTCGAAGGCCTCGACCGAGGATTTCTTGTCGCCAGACAGATATCCGTCCATCCCACGCCGGAACGCCTGCGAGGGGGTCTTGAACAGCGGCAGCGCGGGACGCTCGTCGGCCGGCGCTTCGGTCGATCCATCGAGCGCCCAGGCGGGCGTCGCCAGGCTGAAGACGATGCACGACATCGAAAGAAACGCTGCGCGACTGAACATCGACATGGTTCGCATTCTCATCCGCGGCGCCGTCGTGGCGCGCGGAACTTGACCAGAGACGGCACGGCCCCATTCGGTCGGCCAACGATCGCGACCTCGAGGACGGCAAGCTGCTTTGCCACAATCGTCATTCGCCCTCCTCGACCACCTGGCTGCCTCACCTCGCCCGCGACGAGAGGCCGGAGACCGAGACCCACGAGCGGCGCCGGCTCGCCTTTCATGCCCCATTCATGTCGCCCGATTGAGCGCCCTGTAAGGTGGGGGACGTTAGCGGTCGCTTTATGGCTGAATAGCGGCGCCTCAGCTTTCCGATTTGGGCATTGCCCGCTTCGGAAACGCCTGTTGCCGGCGAGCAACGATTCGACATCGCTGGCCGGCACCGCACGAGAACAGGTGGTTGAAGGTTCCTGACCTGAGAACCCCGAGGCCGCGAATATTGCCGGCCAGGCTTAACCGTCGGTGCCGCACGGTCACGCCGCGCGAACGCACCGGCAAGGGCTTGTTTCATCTCGGACGAGCGGCAATCCGGGCGGTCCGCCGACGGTCCTGAGCCCCGAAATGCAGAGGGCGGATCCGCCAGGACCCGCCCTCTTGCCTCGACGATCTGGACCGTTGGCTACCAGCGGCTGTCCGCGACGATGATGCCACGGCTCGTCACCACCACCCAGGATCGGCCACGTTTCTCGATCGAGCGGATCTCTCCCGCGCCAGGAATGAACTGTCCCGGAGAAACCTCGCGCAACCCGCCGCCGCGTCCTTCGACCAGGGCCACCCCGTCGTAGACGTCGCGCAACAACCATCCGTCGATCGTCGCGACCTTGGCGGGTGCGGGTTTGCTGTCGGCTGCCACACTCGGCGCGGGCGCCGGGACCGGGACGGGGGCAGGCTTGGCGGCCGCAGCGATCGTGCCCGTGGGCACCGGCGAGGAGATCGAACGTTCGATGCGGTCGAGGCGCGCCGTGATGTCGGCGAGCTTGTCCCGCCCGCCGGTGTCGGCCTTCAACTGATCGAGCCGCTGTGTGATCTCGGCCAGCTTCGGAGTGGGATCCTTGTCGTTGCGATCGAGCCTGTCGAGCCGCGCGGAGATCTCGGCGAGCCTCGGCGTCGGGTCGCGATCGAGCTTGTCGATCTTGCCGCTGAGCTGGGTCACCGCGCCGGCGGTACCTGCCTTGGCGACCTCGATGTCCTGCTTCAGCAATTCGACGTTTTTCCTGATGCTGCGGATCGCCTCGTCCTGGCGGGTATTCTCGGAGGTCGCGCGCACCGCGTCGAGGCTGACCTTGAGGGTATGGATTTCGTCTTCGAGCTTGCGCAGCGCCTGCGAATTCGGGTCGACCTGCGCGACGGCGACGCTCGGCTGCGCCTTGCCGCCCAGGAACTGGGCGCCGCCGATGAAGGCTCCCCCCAGGATCAGCGCCACCGCGGCTGCGAGCATGCCTTGCGAGGGCTTTATGGCGAAACCGGAGGCCGGCCGGGTTGGCGCCTCCTCCAGGAACCGCGCCAAGGCGCGGCTCGACGACGGCTCGCGCCTGCCGGAAGCCTTGGTGCCGGCCGTCGCGAGCTTCGACAATCCGGGATCCTCGCCTTCAGCTTCGACACTCATCGATTGGGGCCTTTACGGTGAACGTTTCGCTAATCGTTCTGGACGGGAATCGTGAAAAGCCGTTTAACGTCGGCGGCGCACCGCCTGTCCCGAATCGGGACCGGCCGGCGCCCACATTTTTCGCTTGCGCGCGGCCCTGCCCCGCCGCCAATTCTGCGGCCATCGAACCGCGTCAGGGAGGACGAGATGTTTACGCAAAGCCTGGAGTTCCACGATCCACGCTTCAAGAAGCTGGTCCACGGCAACGTCCATCTGGAAAAACTGTGGACGGGGTCGCGCTGGGCCGAGGGGCCGGCCTATTTCCCGGCTGGAAAATATCTCGTCTTTTCCGACATCCCGAACGACCGCGTCATGCGCTTCGACGAGACGGACGGCTCTGTCTCGACCTTCCTCAGCCCGGCGCGCAACCACAACGGCCATACGGTCGACCGGCAGGGGCGGCTCGTCTCCTGCGAGCACCGGGGGCGCTGCGTGTCGCGCATCGAGCACGACGGCAAGCTCACGGTGCTGGTCGACAAGGTCGACGGCAAGAAGCTCAATTCGCCGAACGACGTCGTGGTCAAATCGGACGACACCATCTGGTTCACCGATCCGACCTATGGCATCGACAGCGAGTACGAGGGGGATGCCTCGCATTCGGAAATCGGCGAGAGCCACGTCTACCGCTATGATCCGAAGACGGGCGAGACCCATGCGGTGGCTCGCGACTTCACCAAGCCGAACGGCCTCGCCTTCTCGCCCGACGAAAAGCTGTTCTACGTCGCCGATACGGGCGCCACCCACGTCGAGGACGGCCCCAAGCACATTCGCAAATTCACCGTCGGCAGCGATGGCCGGACGCTCGGCGGAGGCGAAGTCTTCGCCACCTGCGACGTCGGCCTGTTCGACGGGTTCCGCTGCGATCGCGACGGCAACGTCTGGACCTCGGCCGGCGATGGGGTCCATTGCTATGCCCCGGACGGCGCGCTGATCGGCAAGATTAAGGTGCCCGAGGTCGTGGCCAACGTCTGTTTCGGCGGCCCGAAGCGCAACCGTCTCTACATCTGCGGCACGACGTCCCTCTACATGATGTACGTCAACGCCCACGGCGCGACCTGGCCCCGGTAATCTCGCGGACAGGCTCTTCTCCCGCGAGCGGAGAAGGGTACCGATGAGGCGGAATGTGGGGATCGGACGGGCGGAGCCGTAAGGAACACCGAACGTCGATCGACGGATTCAGACGATTTCGACCGTCACGCGACCTTGGCGGCAGTCTCGACGAGACGCGCCAGTTCGGTCAGGGCCGCCTCGCGGTCGAACGCCTGCGGCGGGGAGAGGCGAGCCAGGGCCGCCTCGGCGCGGGACTTGGCCAATCCGGTCAGGATCGGCGCCTCGGCGGCGACCTGACGCGCTTCCTCGATCACGCCGTTGCAATGCAGGGCGATGTCGCAGCCGGCCGCGAAGGCCGCGGCCGCCCGTTCGCCGATCTCGCCGCTGAGCGCCTGCATCGACAGGTCGTCGGTCAGGAGCAGGCCGCCGAAGCCGATCTCCCCGCGGATGATGTCGCCCACCACGGCGCCGGAGACCGTCGCCGGCCGCATCTCGTCGACGGCGGCGTAGATGACATGCGCGCTCATGCCGACCGGCAGGTCGGCGAGACGGCGAAAGGGCGCGAAATCGGCGGCCTTCAGCACGTCGAGTCCGACGCTCACCACGGGAAGCTCGTGGTGGCTGTCGACCTGCGCCCGCCCGTGCCCGGGCAGATGCTTGACGACCGGCAGCACGCCGCCGTCGAGCAATCCTTGCGCGAAGGCCCGCGCCAGCGTGGCGACGCGATCCACCGTGCGGCCGAACGCCCGGTCGCCGACGACGTCGCTGCTTCCTTGAACCGGCAGGTCGAGCACCGGCGCGCAGTCGATGGTGATGCCGACGGCATAGAGGTCGTCGGCGATCAGCCGGCCGCCAAGACGGGCCGCTGCGAGCGCCGCCGCCGGATCTCGATCGGCGAGAGCCGCATAGGCGGCCGCCGCCGGATAGGTCGGCCAATGGGGCGGGCGCAACCTCTGGACGCGGCCACCCTCCTGGTCGACCAGGACCGGGGCATCAGGCCGGCTCGTGACTTCGCGGAACTCCGCCGTGAGACGGCGCACCTGCTCCGGGTTGTCGACGTTGCGCCGGAACAGGATCAGGCCCCAGGGCTGCGCCTCCGCGAGAAACGCGCGCTCATCGTCCGTGAGCGCACTCCCGGCGCAGCCGCTGACGAAAGCCCGAACCACGACCGGGGCTCAGTCGCGGACGACGAAACAGGATCCGCCGCCGGCCTGGAGCTGCGCGCAGAGAGTCTTGGCCTGGTCCTGGCTCATGCTGCCGACCCGCAGGCGATAGACGGGCCGGCCTGCCGTGCCCGCCTTCTTGATCCGGGGCTGATAGCTGCCGAGCTCCTTGTACTTCTTTTCCAGCCGGGTAAAGGCGGCCCGGGCATCACGCTCCGACGGTGACGCCGCAAGCTGCAGCGCGAAGCCGCCCGCGCCCTGTGGCGCCGACGCGCCGTCCGAGGCCACGGCATCGGCGACGACGACCGGCTTCGACTGCGCATCCGGAGCCGCCGGCCTGGTCGGGACGGAGTTGGTCGGATCTCCCGCGAGCTCGCCGATCGTCGGAAGGGCCGCCTTGGGTGTCGTCGCCGCGCGCACGCCCGTCTTCGGGGTTGCCGGCAAGGCCGCCGCAGACGTGCCGCCTCCCGCCGCCGCGACAGGCGGCAGCGCTGCCATTTGCGGCAGACTGCTCGCACCCCGCGGCACGAGCGCGCCAGCCGACCCGGTCGGGATCATCGTGCCATCGGGTCGGACCAGGAAGGTCTTGACCATCCTCGGCTCCGGGAACGGGCTCTGCGAATTCGCCGGCGGCGCCTCGGCAGAGGAAGCCGGAGCGCTCTCGGCCTTGGGAAGCTGCGCCAGATCGATCGGCTGCTCCTGGCTGTTGACGACCTTGACCGGGCCGCCATTGGTCTCGCCGTTGCGGCTCAGCAGCGCCGCATCGGCATCTTCCGCGTTGGTGGTGCTCGACGCATCGGCCTGCTTGATCTTGTCCGGCGTGGTGGAGGCCAGGATGACCGGTGCGCCCGCGCCACTCGTCGCGGCGATGCTCGGCCCGGTGCGGGCCAGGAAGGTTGCCGCAAGGCCACCGCCCGTCAGGGCCAGAACCGCGAAGAGGACCACCAGCGGGCGCCGGGGCGTCGGCGGTGACACGGCCGATTCGTCCGACAGCCTCGTCGATGGCGATTCATCCCAAAGCTCCGGAGCCGCAGCGAATTCGCCATAGGCCTGATGCTCGTCCTCGCTCGCATAGCCATGGGCGAGTGCTTCAGGTTCGCCGTGGTCGGCACTATCCCCATGATAGGCGGGCTGGGCATAGTGCTCGTCGTGCGCCTCCGGGTCCGCCCATTCATGAGCATCATGGACGTCGGAAGGCTGCGGCAGATCGGCATCGTAATGGTCGGCGGCCACCGGCTCGGAGCCACTCCAGGCGGGCTCCTGCGCCACATCGTGGGCGGGCCCGCGCGCAACCGGGCGCACGGGCGGTGCCGCGGGCTTGAACATGTTGCGGAACGGATCGTCCTGACCGACGAGCCGCGCCAGTTCCGCCAGCGGATCGGCGCCCCCGGCGCGTGCCGCAACCGGCCGGTCCATCGGCGGCTCGAATCCGGGTTCGACACGTCGTGATCTGGCGGCTTCACTCATGGGACACCTCACCTGACAGCCGCGTGCAGGATAAGCAAGAGCCGTGGCCGATTGTTGACCGGGGACGGCCACGCCACCCCGGACACATCAAGCCCGCACCTATCGCCCTGCGACCGGCCCACCAGAGCGGCATCAACGCATCTCGTCGGGCGCACTCACACCAAGAATGCCCAGGCCCGTTCCGATCACAATCGTTGACGCCGTCACTAACGCCAGCCTCGCGTAAGTTAAATCTCTCGCGGTCTCATTAACAAAGCGTAATTGCGGCTGATCTTTGCCGCGGTTCCAGTGCGCATGAAAGGCACTGGCAAGCTCGTAAAGATAGAATGCGATGCGATGCGGCTCATGCGCGAGGGCCGCCGACTCGATCAGCCGCGGGAACTGGGCGATCATACGCACGAGGCCGATCTCGCCCTCGTCCGTCAGCAGGCTCATGTCGGCGCCGGCGAGCGATGCGGCATCGAGCGGACGGTCCGGAAAAGCCACGCGCCCCAGGCGCAGCACCGAACGCGCCCGGGCATGCGCGTATTGCACGTAGAAGACCGGATTGTCCTTCGACCGCTCGATCACCTTGGCGAGGTCGAAGTCGAGCGCGGCATCGTTCTTGCGGAACAGCATCATGAACCGCACCGCGTCGGCGCCGACCTCCTCGACGACCTCGCGCAGCGTGACGAAGTCGCCCGCGCGCTTCGACATCTTCACGGGCTCGCCGTCGCGCATCAGCTTGACGAGCTGGCAGAGCTTGGCATCGAGCGAGGCCCGGCGATCGCTCAGCGCGGCGACTGCCGCCTGCATGCGCCTGACGTAGCCGCCGTGGTCGGCGCCGAGCACGTCGATCAGGAGATCGAACCCGCGATCGATCTTGCTCTTGTGGTAGGCGATGTCGGAGGCGAAATAAGTGTAGCTCCCGTCCGATTTCACCAGCGGACGGTCGACGTCGTCGCCGTAGGCCGTCGAACGGAACAGGATCTGCTCGCGGTCCTCCCAGTCCTCGGGCAGTTGACCTTTCGGGGGTGGTAGCCTGCCCTCGTAGATCAGCCCCTTCTGCCGCAGCGCCGCGATCGTCTCGGCGACGATGTCGCGACCGACCGCGACGAGCGAGCGTTCGGAGAAGAACATGTCGTGGCGGATGCCGAGCGCCGCGAGGTCATCGCGAATCATCGCCATCATGGCCGTGACGGCGGCCTCCCTCGCGACCACGAGAGCGTCGGGCTCGCCCATCGTCTTCAGCCGCTCGCCGTGGGTCGCGGCAAGCTCTCGGCCGACAGGCTCCAGGTAGTCGCCGGGATAGAGTCCGTCCGGGATGGCGCCGATCGGCTCGCCGAGCGCCTCCCGATAGCGCAGCAGGACGGAGCGGGCCAGCACGTCGACCTGGGCGCCGCCGTCGTTGACGTAATATTCGCGCCCGACCTCGTATCCGGCATAGTCGAGCAGACTGGCGAGCGCATCGCCGAACACCGCGCCGCGGCCGTGGCCGACATGGAGCGGACCGGTCGGATTGGCCGAGACATATTCAACGTTGACCTTGCGGCCAACACGCCGCGCGGCGCCACGGCCGTAGCCCTCGGCATCGCTGAGCACCGCCCGCAGCACCGCACCGTAGACCCTGGGCTCGAGCACGATATTGATGAAGCCCGGTCCCGCCACTTCGGCCGAGGCCACGTCGGGGTCGCTAGCGAGCTCCGCCGCAATGGCGACCGCGAAGGCGCGCGGGCTGCCGTAGCCCGCCTTGGCCTCCTTGGCGAAGACCATGGCCGCATTGGCCGCGAGATCGCCGTTGGCGGCATCGCGCGGCGACTCGACGACGAAGCGGCCGAGGTCGAGCCCGGCGGGGAGCTTGTCGCGCGCCACCATGCCTTTGAGAATAGTCGCGATACGCGACTGGAAGTCGGCGAAAATGTCCATGGATTCGCATTCATGCAAAGCGCGTCGCGCGCCAATCGCATGTCACATGCATTAGCGCAAATCCGGCGTCGAGCGGAACAGCCGCCGATGCTCGGCGACCGCGCCGCGGTCGGTCAGGCTCGCGAGATAATCGGCGACGAGCCGCATGGTCTTGGGCGCTCCAAGCCCGGCGACTGCCTGAGCCGCCCAGGAGGACGGCAGCTCCTGCGGCGAGCCGACGAGGCGGGTCGCGAGATCGGTCATGATGTCGAACGCGCGCCCCCGCACGTCGAGCAGACGGGGATGGCGATACATATGGTCGCGCAGGAAGAGCTTGATGGCGGTGCTGGCGGCGGCGAGCGCCGGGGAAAGTCCGATCATCGACCGGGCAGGTCGCGCCAGAGCCTCCTGGTCCGCCGGCCCCTCCTCAAGTCTCCGGCAGCTCTCGGCGATGGCATCCTCGACGAAGATCCCGACGATCGCGCGAATCAGCGCCCGGATCGTGAGGTTGCGATCGAGATCCGGAGCGTCAGCCGCGATGCGCCCGACCACTTCGGCTAGGATCGGCACCTCCGCCATGTCGGAGAGATCGAAGAGGCTGGCGTCGAGTCCGTCTTCGAGGTCATGCGCATTATAGGCCATGTCGTCGGCGAGAGAGGCGACCTGGGCCTCGGCGCTGGCGAAGGTCGCGAGATCGAAGCCGAGCCGCGCCTCGAGTTCGGTAAAGATCGCTGGAAGCGGCCGCCCGTAAAGGCAGCGACCATCGGCATCGAGGAGCGGGCCGTTGCGCTTGACGAGTCCCTCCAGCGTCTCCCGAGTGAGGTTGAGCCCGTCGAACGCCGGATATCGCCGCTCGAGCCGCGTGACGATGCGCAGGGTCTGCGCATTGTGGTCGAACCCGCCGGCCGGCGCGAGGGCGGCGTCGAGTGCGTCCTCTCCGGTGTGGCCGAACGGCGCATGGCCCAGGTCGTGCGCGAGCGCCAGAGCCTCGGTGAGATCGTCGTCGAGCCCCAGCACCCGCGAGATCGAGCGCGCGATCTGCGCCACCTCGATCGTATGGGTCAGGCGCGTCCGGTAGTGGTCGCTCTCCTCGGGCAGGAAGACCTGGGTCTTCAGCGCCAGGCGCCGAAACGCGCTGCAATGGATGATGCGGTCGCGGTCGCGCTGAAACTCGGTTCGCGTCGCGGACGGCGACTCAGGGACCAAGCGCCCGCGGCTCGCCACCGTTCCGGCGCCGCATCGGATGCGGAGCGGCCCTGGGGGTTGCGGATGCGGTCGCTCGCTCATGCCCGGCTCATGCGCCCTGCCGAGGCTTGCCGCAAGGGTCATGCGGCCTCGGCCATTGCGGCCGTCCTGGCCCGCGCCTAAATTCAAGGGCAACTCGCCGCAGCGCCGCGGCATGCCCTTCTTCCCTCCCGACCGATGATGCCATGAGCCAGATCGAAGCCTTAGCCCCCGTCACTCTCTCGTCCACCGCCGCGGCGCGGGTCAATCGCGTCCTCTCGAAGGAGCCGCCGGGCTCGATGCTGCGCGTCGCGGTCGATGGCGGCGGCTGCTCGGGATTTCAATATTCCTTCAAGATCACCGACGCGACCGCCGAGGACGATCTTCTGGTGGAGCGCGACGGCGCCAGGGTGCTGATCGATTCGGTGTCGCTCGACTATCTGCGCGGCGCGGAGATCGACTTCGTCGACGATCTCATCGGCCAGGCCTTCAAGATCCACAACCCGAACGCCACCGCCTCCTGCGGCTGCGGCACGAGCTTTTCGGTCTGACGGAGACGGGTCTCGCCTACATCGGCGGCACCAGGCCATCCTTGCCGACGACGACCCGGCTCGCCGAGAGCGCACCGTCAGTCCCCGCCTGGGCGAAGACGATCACATGGGCGCCCGGCGTCAGTTCGGCCTTGTCGCCTGGGCCGAAAGTGACGACCGGCACGTCGGCCGGTACCTTGATGGCCTTCTCGCCGCCCTTGTACTTGACGGTGAGCGTGTCGCCTGCCGCGCCGGTCACCTCCTGACCGATGGTGCCGTTGGTCATGGTGCTCTTCGGCCCGAGGTCGAAAGCGTAATGGCCTTCGCCGGTGCCGCGCATCGCCTCCGGAAAGACATGCACCTCCTTGGCGACGAGGGTACCGTCGGGTTGAGTTTCCGCGGCCGTGCCGATGAAGCTTCCCGGCTTCACCTCCTTGAGGCTCGAGGGCAGAACCTCGGAAACCTTGAGCTGCGGCCCGAGCGTGATCGCCGCCTCCGCGCCTTCGCCGTTCGGCTTGACGTGCAGGACGGCACCGTCGAGCGACACCACGGTGCCGCGGATCCGCTGCGGCGTCTGCGCCAGTGCCGCGGATGAGACGAGGCCGAGAAGGCCGAGGGCGAGCAACGCGGATCTGGTCATGCGATGATGGTCCTTCCATGGTCGCTGCGGGGGTGCGCTCGACGGGCGCGGCCCGACCCGATGTAGGATGGTCCTCGACGAGGCCATGGCAAGGAGGCCAGCGATGCGGATCGACGGGCGCGACAGTCGCACCCTTTGGCTCAACCCGGACGGCCGCGCGGTCGACGTCATCGACCAGCGCGTGCTGCCGCACCGCATCGCAGTGCGGACGTTGCGCGGCTTCACCGATGCGGCCGAGGCCATCGGCGACATGACGGTGCGCGGCGCGCCGCTGATCGGTGCCACCGCCGCCTACGGCATGGCGCTCGCAGCGGCGTCGGACCCGGGCGACGACGCGCTGGCGGAGGCCTATGCGACCCTGCTGGCCAGCCGCCCCACGGCCGTCAACCTGCGCTGGGCCCTCGATCGGACACGGGCACGGCTGCTGGCCCTGCCACCCGAGGAGCGCCGCGAGGCGGCCTACGCGGAAGCCGCCACGATCGCCGACGAGGATGTCGAGACCTGCTCGCGGCTCGGCGACCATGGCCGCGAACTCATCGAACAGCGCTGGCACAAGGTCGGATCGGACAAGCGGATCAACGTCCTCACGCATTGCAACGCCGGATGGCTGGCGACCGTCGATTGGGGCACGGCGCTGGCGCCGGTCTACAAGGCCCACCGAGCCGGCGTCCCGGTCCACGTCTGGGTCGACGAGACGCGCCCCCGCAATCAGGGCGCGAGCCTCACCGCTTTCGAGCTCATGCAGGAAGGCGTGCCGCACACCGTCGTGGTCGACAATACCGGCGGCCACCTCATGCAACACGGCATGGTCGATCTCTGCATCGTCGGCACCGACCGCACGACCCGCACCGGCGACGTCTGCAACAAGATCGGCACCTACTTGAAGGCGCTCGCCGCGACCGACAATGGGGTGCCCTTCTACGTCGCCCTGCCGTCGTCCACCATAGACTGGGGGATCAGCGACGGCCTCGCCGAGATCCCCATCGAGCAGCGATCCGACGACGAGGTCAGCTTCATCGGCGGGGAGACCGACGATGGGCGCATCGAGAGGGTCCGGGTGACGCCGCGCGGGAGCGCCGTCGCCAACTACGCTTTCGACGTCACGCCGGCGCGGCTCGTCACCGGGCTCATCACCGAGCGCGGCATCTGCGCCGCCTCCGAAGCGGGATTATCGAACCTGTTCCCAGAGTAGGCAACAGGCTGAGTCCCCCGGCCTCGCCACCGCTTGGCGCATCGCGCCGGGAAACCCGATCCGGGGGACGATACGACCGGCCGGATCTTCCCACCGGCGATTTCGCTTGCAACCGCGCGCAGGCGCTTTATAAGCCGCGCTCTGACAGTATCCTGGCCGGGAGCTGAACGGAAATTCGTGAGCGGGCTGCCGCTTGCGGAAGGGCCGTGAGGTCCGCTTTCCCGTGTTCCCGCCTTCGGTGACCAGTCGAGCCTTTCCAACGGGCTCGAAGGGCTTAGCGCCGGATCTGTCGCAAACGGAAAGGCAAGCCTCATGGCTCTTTACGAGCATGTGTTCCTTGCTCGCCAGGACGTGACCGCGCAACAGGTCGACGCCCTGACCGAGCAGATGAAATCGGTGATCACGGCAGGCGGCGGATCGGTGCCGAAGGTCGAATATTGGGGCGTCAAGTCCCTCGCCTATCGGGTCAAGAAGAACCGCCGCGCGCATTTCACCCTGATGAACATCGACGCTCCTCCGGCCGCCGTCACCGAGATGGAGCGTCAGATGCGCATCAACGAGGATGTGATCCGGCTCATCACCGTGTGCGTCGACGCGCACGAGGAAGGGCCCTCCGCCATGCTGCGCAAGCGGGAGGACAGCGACCGCGACGACAGGGGCGAGCGCGGTGAGCGCCGCGGCGGTGGTGGCCGCTTCGATCGCGGTGATCGCCCACCGCGCTTCCCGAGTCGGCCGCCGGCCGGCGCTCCGGGAGCCGCTGCACCGGCCGGAGGAGAGGCCTGATGTCGACGCAACCTCGCCGCCCCTTCTTCCGTCGTCGCAAGACCTGCCCGTTCTCCGGCCCCAATGCGCCGAAGATCGACTACAAGGATACGCGGCTGCTATCGCGCTACATTTCCGAGCGCGGCAAGATTGTGCCGTCGCGCATCACCGCGGTGTCGGCCAAGAAGCAGCGCGAGCTCGCCCAGGCGATCAAGCGCGCCCGCTTCCTGGGCCTGCTGCCGTACGTGATCCGCTGATGCGATCCGCCCGACGCGCTTTCGGCGTCGGGGTGAACAGAGACGTCGGCCCCGCGGCGCGAAATGCTGCGTGGCTTGGTTGGGATCGCGACCTCGATCCCTAACCGCTCCTCCAAGGCGGGACAGCTCGGCGATGGGTAAGATGACCGGTATCGCGGTCGGCGCCGGCGTGGCGTCGGCCCTGCTCTTCGTCGTGTCGGCCACCGCGTCGCTGGCGGGGATGGCGTTCGCTTATCTGACGCCGCTGCCGATCATGATCGCCGCATTGGGCTTCGGGCATATCAGCGGCGGCATCGCGGCGGTCATCGGTGCCTCGACCGTTGGACTGGCGCTCGGCGCCTTCCCCGGCATCACCTTCCTGGTCGTGCTCGGCCTGCCCGCCTGGTGGCTCGCCTATGTATGCCTGCTGGCGCGGCCAGGGCAGAGCGGGCTCCCCGAATGGTATCCGCTCGCCAAGGTCGTCGTCTGGATGGCGCTGCTCGCCGCCGCCCCCGTCATGATCGTGGGCGCGCTCCTCGTCGTCCATTACGGCGGCTTCGATCGCCTCGTCGCCATCATGGCGGCGCATCTCGAAGTGGCCCTCGCCGGTGCGCGGCTGCCGGGGGGTATTTCCTACACGGAACTCGTCAGGGCTGCGCCGGTGGCGGTTGCCGCCTCGACCTTCGTCATGCTGGCCGCCAACCTCTGGCTCGGCGGCCGCGTCGTGCGGACCTCGCAACGGCTGGCACGCCCCTGGCCGGACATCGCCGACGGGATCAGGCTGCCGCCGCGGATCGCCATCCTGTTCTTCGTGCTGCTGGCCGCGGCCTTTCTGCCGGATCCCCCCGGTCTGGTGGCCGCCGTCGCTGCGGCCGCCTTCGCCATGGCCTTCGTGTTCGAGGGCCTCGCGGCCGCGCATGTAGTAACGCGCGGGCTCGCGGCGCGGCGGCTGATCCTCAGCGCAATCTACGCGACGATCCTCTTCCTCATGCCGTGGCCGCTGCTTGCGCTGGCCCTGCTCGGCTGTCTCGACAGCCTGTTCGCCCTGCGCGGCCGGATCCCCGGTCCGCCACCACCCCCAACCCCCTATCGGAGCTGAATCTCATGGATGTCATTCTTCTCGAACGCGTCGCCAAACTCGGCCAGATGGGTGAGCGCGTGCGCGTGCGCGACGGCTTCGCCCGCAACTTCCTGTTGCCGCGCGGCAAGGCGCTGCGCGCGACCGAAGCCAATGCCAAGCGGTTCGAAACCCAGCGCAGCCAGCTCGAGGCCCGCAACCTCGAACTCAAGGGCGAGGCCTCCGCCCTTTCCGAGAAGCTCGATGGCCAGAGCTTCGTGATGATCCGCCAGGCGGGCGAGACCGGCCAGCTCTACGGGTCCGTCTCGACCCGCGACATCGCCGAGGCGATCACGGCGGGCGGATTCTCGATCAGCCGCAGCCAGGTCGTCATGACCACGCCGATCAAGGCCATCGGCCTGCACGCCGTGCCGGTCCAGCTCCATCCGGAGGTCGAGGTCAAGATCACCGTCAACGTGGCACGGTCGCCCGAAGAGGCCGAGCGCCAGGCCAAGGGCGAGGAGGTGCTGCAGCGCGACGAGACCTCGCTCGACGAGCTCGGCCTCGAAGTCGGCGCCGCGCTGGCCGGTTTCGAAGGCAATCTCGCCGACCACTAAGTTTTCGTTCCTTTCCGTTTATCCTTCCCCGGCAACGGGGAAGGAAACCCGATCAGGCGATGAAGCGATAGTCCGTGCGCTGCCGATAGGTTTCTCCCGGCCGCAGGGTCGCGGACGGGAAATGCCGGCGGTTCGGTGCATCGGGATAGGTCTGCGCCTCGAAGCAGAGACCCGCATGCGGGCCGTAATGGGCGCCGCCGAGCCCCGCCACGGGGCAGTTCAACTTCGCCGCATCGTAGAACTGGACAGCAGGCTGGTCGGTATGGACCTCGAGGCGGAGGCCGTTCCTCCGCGAGCGCGCGCTCGCGGCATGGACGAGCGCGCCCGGCGCCTCGGGCAGCGGCGCGATGATGAAATTATGGTCGTAACGGGTCTCCGACGGATCGCGCACCGGACGCATCCGGCGAAAATCGAACGGCGTGCCCGCGACCGTCACGATCTCGCCGGTCGGGATATTGTCGTCGTCGACCGGCGTCCGGAACTCGGAGGCGATCATCACCTCATGGTCGAGGATGTCGGCACTCCCGTCGAGGTTGAAATAGGAGTGGTGCGCGAGATTGACGATGGTCGGTGCGTCGGTCGTCGCCGACAGCTCGACCCGCAGCGTGCCGGGGTCGAGCAGTTCATAGGTACACACCGCCCGCACCGCCCCGGGAAAGCCGGCATCGCCGTTGGGCGAGTCGAGAACGAGCGTCACCCGATCGGCGGCGGCGTTCTCGAGCGCCCAGGCGCGCTTGCCGAAGCCTTGCGGACCGCCGTGCAGCGTCGTCTTGCCCTTCTCGTTCAGCGGCAGCTGATAGGCCTTGCCGTCGAGCATGAAACGGCCCCCGGCAATGCGGTTGGCGAAGCGGCCGGGCGTCGCGCCGAAATGCGGCGAATACTTGATGTAATCCTCCAGGCTGTTGAGCCCGAGAACGACGCGTTGCGGCCCGTTGGACGACGGCACGACGAGATCGCGCAGCACCGCGCCGCGCGTGATGACCGAGGCGGAGGCGCCTGAGGCCGAGCGCAGCGTAATCTCCTTGATCTCCGCGCCGTCGGCCGTCCCGAAACTCTTCACATCCATGCGCCATTCTCCGTTCGCGATGTCCGCGCTTGTCGGCCGGTGAGGTTGCAGCTTCCGAAGCTTTCAGCCGGAGCGGGCGAGGCCAACCATCTCGGTCGGCCGAAGGCGGCGCGCCAAGGCATCGAGCACAGCATTGACCATGCCGACCTCCTCCCCTTCGAGGAAGGCCCCGGCGACATCGGTATATTCCTTGATCGTCACGCGGACAGGGATGTCCTTGCGTTCGATGAGCTCGTAGGCCCCGGCCCGCAGCGTCGCCCGCAGCACCGCCTCGACCCGCCGCAGCGGCCAGCTCTGCTCAAGCGCATTGTCGATCAGCCGGTCGATCTCGCCCTGCCCGGCCAGCACGCCCTCTACGGTGGCGCGGAAGAAGGCCACCTCCGCCGGCTTGTATTGCTCGCCCTCGACCTCCTGGCCGATCCAGTGAGATTCGAATTCGGCGAAGATCTCGTTGATGCCGGTCTTGGCGACGTCCATCTGGTAGAGCGCCTGGACGGCCGCCAGCCGTGCCGCGGCGCGCTTTTCGCCGCGGCTCATCCGCGCTCTCCGCCGGCCTGCGCTAACATGTACAGCGTCATGGCGGCGCGCGCCGCCTCGCCGCCCTTGTCGCCCTGCGCCGGATCTGCGCGCTTGAACGCCTGATCGAGCGTCTCGACCGTCAGGACGCCATTGCCGACCGGCAGCGCCCTGTCGATACCGATGAGCGTGATGCCACGGGCGCTCTCGTTGGCGACGATCTCGAAATGGTAGGTCTCGCCGCGCACGATGCAGCCGAGCCCGATGGCACCGGCATAGGGCTTGCCGCGCGCCTCCCCTCGCTTGAGGGCGATGGCCATGGCGGGCGCGATTTCGAGGCTGCCCGGCACCGTCACGACATCGAAACTCGCCCCGGCGCCCGCAAACGCGGCCGCGGCGCCGTCGCGCAGCATGGCGCCGATCTCGAGGTAATAGGGCGCCTCGACGATGAGGAAATGGGCCGGGGCCCGCAGGATCGGCAGACCGCTCCGGCGTTCGACTTCAACCATGAATGCGTGGGTCTTTCGGTTGCGGCCTCGGGACGCGCCGTGATTACGACCGCAAGGCCGCCGACGCAAGGAGGCCGGCCTATTAGGCCCGCGTCAGGACAGCTTGCGCATGCCGCCGATGCCGGCTTCGCGCTGGTAGGCCAGAAGGTCGAGCGACGGCGCGCTCCCGACGAGGCCGGTCAACAGCGCGTGGACCTGGCCGCGATGATGGGTCTGGTGGTTGAAGAAATGGTCGAGCGCCGGCGCCAGCTCCTGCTCGTAGCGATCGGCGGTCGAGGCGCGGGTATAGGCGAAGCGACCCTGCAGGGCGGCGGCATCGAGACCCGCCACGTAGCGGGTGATCCGATCGTCCTCCGCGACACGGGCCTCGCGCAATGCGGCGAGGTCGTCGAACAGAATGGTGTCGAGGGTGGCGGCGACCTCGCCTTCGCCGGTGAAGCGCCTCATCCACAATCTATCGGTCACGAGCAGGTGGTTCAGCGTGCCATGCACCGATTTGAAAAAGGCGCCGCGATCGGCCCGATAGTCAGCATCGGAGAGATGGGCTGCAGCGGCATAGATCGTGGTGTTGGCCCAGGCATTGTAGCCGGCAAGCTGGCGGTAGCGCTCCGTCATGGTGTGATGCTCCGGGCGGCATCGTTGCTGCGCCAGTCGAGGAGCCGAGCCGCATAGCGGGCCATGGTGTCGACCTCGAGGTTGAGGCGATCGCCGGCCGCGACCGACCCCCAGGTCGTGACCGCCAGCGTATGGGGAATGATCAGCACCGAGAAGACGGCACCCTCGACGGAATTGACGGTCAGCGACGTTCCGTCGAGCGCCACCGAACCCTTCTCGGCGATGAAGCCGGCAAGCGCGTGCGGCGCCTCGATATCGAAGCGCACCGTCTCGCCGATCTCGGTGCGTGCCACCACGGTGGCGATCCCATCGACATGGCCCGAGACGATATGGCCGCCGAGTTCGCCGCCGACCTTGAGCGAGCGTTCGAGATTGATGCGGCGACCCACGGCCCAATCTGCGAGAGTCGTGCGCTCCAGCGTCTCAGCCGCGGCATCGACGTCGAACCAAGTGCGGTTGCCGGCGCGGCCGGTCGCCACCGCCGTGAGACACGGTCCTCCGCAGGCGATCGAGGCGCCGATGGCGATCGACTCCATCGGATAGGCGCAAGCGATCCGGAGCCGCTTCGTCGCGCCGCGCATCTCGGCCGCCAGAACCTCGCCGACATCGCTCACGAGACCCGTGAACATCGGAAGCTCGCCTCAGTAGATGGGGAAGCGCTGGACGAGCGCCGCGACATCGCCGCGGACGGCAGCCTCCGCCGCGCCATTGCCGCCCTCGCCGCCGGTCGAAAGACCGTCGAGCGTCCGGGCGATCAGCCGGCCGACCTCGTCGAACTCGGCCGTGCCGAAGCCGCGCGACGTTGCGGCCGGCGAGCCGACCCTGATGCCCGACGTCACCATCGGCTTTTCCGGATCGAAGGGAATGCCGTTCTTGTTGACCGTGATATGGGCGCGCCCGAGCGCCGCTTCCGCAGCCTTGCCGGTGATTGTCTTTGGCCGCAGGTCGACCAGCATCAGGTGATTGTCGGTGCCGCCCGAGACGATCGGGTAGCCGGCCTTGGCGAGGCTCGCAGCAAGCGCCTTGGCATTGTCGGCCACGGCCTGGGCATAGCGCTTGAACTCCGGCGTCAGGGCCTCGCCGAAGGCGACCGCCTTGGCGGCGATGACATGCATCAGTGGGCCGCCTTGCATTCCCGGGAAGATGGCCGAGTTGATCTTCTTGGCGAGCTCTTCGACATCGGTGAGGATGAGGCCGCCGCGCGGGCCGCGCAGCGTCTTATGCGTAGTCGAGGTCACCACATGGGCATGCGGGAAGGGCGAAGGATGCACGCCGCCCGCCACGAGCCCGGCGAAATGGGCCATGTCGACCATGAAATAGGCCCCGACCGCATCGGCGATGGCCCGGAACCGCGCGAAATCCCAGTTGCGCGAATAGGCCGAGCCACCGGCGATGATGATCTTCGGCCTGGCATCGCGCGCCTTGCGTTCGACCTCGTCCATGTCGATGATATGGGTCTCGGGATCGACGCCGTAGGACACGGTCTTGAACCACTTGCCCGACATGTTGACCGGCGACCCGTGGGTCAGGTGTCCGCCCGCCGCGAGGTCGAGGCCCATGAAGGTCTCGCCGGGCTGCATCAGCGCCAGGAACACGCCCTGATTGGCCTGGCTGCCGGAGTTCGGCTGCACATTGGCGAAGCCGCAGCCGAAGAGCTTCGTCACCCGCTTGATGGCGAGGTCCTCGGCGATGTCGACGAATTGGCAGCCGCCGTAATAGCGCCGGCCAGGATACCCTTCCGCATATTTGTTGGTCATCACCGAGCCCTGCGCTTCGAGCACGGCGCGCGAGACGATATTCTCGGACGCGATGAGCTCGATCTCGTCGCGCTGGCGGCCGAGCTCGAGCGAGACAGCGCGGGCGATATCGGGATCCGCCACGGCGAGGTCGGCGCCGAAGAAGCTGTTCGACCGGGGCGCAGCAGCGCTGCGTTCTGCGGTCACGGGATTCGCTGATCCGGCCATGGGCATTCTCGAACGAGGGTTGGAGGAGCGGGTGGTCTCCAGGCGAGCCTCAAGAACCATTTCCGACGCATCCGCGACGCGCGGGCTGCGACATCGGCCCGTCTGTTAGCGCCTCCGCACGCGGCCGTCACCACAATCCTGGACAGGCCCGCCTGCGTCCCATGGAAAACTCCCTCGCCGTCACCCGAGCGCCCGGTCGAGGCTGGCGGTCAGCCGGTCGACCTCCTCGACCGTATTGTAATGGACCATCGACACCCGCACGACGCCGGAATTCTTGGCGAGGCTGAGCCGCTCGATCAGCCGCCGCGAGTGGAAATCGCCGAACCGGATGCCGACCTCGGCCCTGTCCGTCTCGCGCACGATCTCGGCCGAATCCCGGTCCCGGACCTTGAAGGCGATGGTCGGCACGCGGGCCCCGGCGTCGGCCGTTCGCCGACCGACGATGCGCACGTCGTTGCGAGCCCGCAGATAGGACAAGAGCCGCTCGGCGATCGCCTGCTCATGCACCGCGATCTCCTCGAAGGCACGCGAGATCGCGGCCCGGTCGCCCCCGCCCCCACCGAGTCCGTCGAGATAATCCACGATCCCGGCCGCGCCCCAGGCCAGCTCGTAATTGGTATTGCCGGGCTCGAGCTTCATCGGCACTTTGTCGCGGCCGTAGAAGTAATGGTAGAGCCCGTCGAGCTCGAGGAGCTTGTCGTGTTTGCCGTAGAGCACGGCGAAATGCGGCCCGTAGGTCTTGTAGAAGCTGAAGACATAATAATCGACGTCCCAGGCCGCGACATCGACGGCGCGATGCGGCGCATAGGCGACGGCGTCGATGACGATCTCGGCGCCGCGCGCATGGACGCGGCGGGCGATCTCGGCCACCGGATTGATGGTGCCGAGGATATTCGAGACATGGGTGACGGCGACGAGCTTCGTGCGATCCGTCATCAGCCGATCGAGCGCGTCGAGGTCGAGCTCGAAACTCTCGGGGTCGAGCCCCCAGGTCCTGATCACGATGCCGCGCCGCTCCAGCGCCCGCCACGGCCCGATGTTCGATTCGTGGTCGAAATCGGTAACCACGATCTCGTCGCCCGGCTGCAGCCGGCTTTCCATGGCGCGCGCGAGGAACTGGCAGAGGACGGTCGTCGATGGACCCAGCACGATCGCTTCCGGACGGGCGGCGTTGAGCATGAGCGCGATACGCGCGCGGGCCTCGGCCAATCGTTCGACCGCGCGGCGCGATTGCGGATAGGAGGCGCCCGTCTGCACGCTCGTCGTCAACAGGTAGTCGCGCACGCGGTCCGCCACGCTGCCGAGGACCAGCGACCCCCCGGCATTGTCGAAATAGGCGAAACCATCGGCGAGGGCGGGAAACTGGCGGCGGACGTGATCGAGATCGAGGGCCATGGCGAGCTCCGGTGCGGTGGACGTTCAGAAGGAGATGAGCAGCGGGACGGCCAGCCGATGCTCGATGCAGTCGTCGGGGATCCCCCGCTCGCCCATCAGCATCATGAGGTCGCCGCCCGCGCCGAGCACGGTCAGCGGGGCATGCCACACGCCGCGGCGATAGAGGACGCCGGTGTCGCGCCTCCCGAGGAAGGCGCGGGCGCGGGCCGGATCGGGCAGGCCATCGGGACCCGCCTCCGCAATGACGACGAGGAAGCGCTCCACCGTGAGCGGCACGAAGGCCTGGGCGGAATAAGGGTGACACTCGAAGAGGCCGAGCCGCAGCGGCAGCGGGCGCGGGCGCGTACGATAGATGGCGACGACGGGCTTGGCGGCCGCATCGTGATCGAGCGCCGCGGCGAGATCGGACCGCAGCGCGAAGCCTTCGTTGACCGGGCGGGCACCGGCTTCGTCGAAGCGGAGCACCGCGCCGAACGGCGCGAAGGCCGCCGCATCCAATGGTTCCGGGATCAGTGACATCGAAACGGCTAATGAGACAGGATGGCGCGCAGGAAGGCACGCAGGCGCGGATCGGCCGGCGCATCGAAGAGTTCGGCCGGAGGTCCGGATTCGACGATGCGGCCCTGGTCCATGAAGACGATGCGGTCGGCGACGCGGCGGGCGAAGCCCATCTCATGGGTGACCACGATCATCGTCACGCCCGTGCGGGCCAGCCCCTGCATGACCTCCAGCACCTCGCCGACCATCTCGGGATCCAACGCCGAGGTGGGTTCGTCGAAGAGCAGGATCTTGGGCTCCATGGCGAGCGCCCGGGCGATGCCGACGCGCTGCTGCTGGCCACCCGACAGTTGCGACGGGTATTTGTCGACCTTGTCGGCCAAGCCGACACGACCGAGCAGCTTGCGCGCCCGTGCTTCCGCGTCGCTCCAGGCGAGGCCGCGCACCCGCACAGGCGCGATGGCGACATTGCGCAGCGCCGTCAGATGCGGAAAGAGATTGAAGCTCTGGAACACCATGCCGACCTCGGCCCGCACCGCGGCGAGCGCCCGGCCGCCGTCGACCCTGTGGCCGTCGACGACGATCTCGCCCTCGTCATGGGTTTCGAGACGGTTGATGCAGCGGATCAGCGTCGACTTGCCGGACCCCGAGGGTCCGATGACGACGACGATCTCGCCTTCCCCGACGTCGAGGTCGATCGCGTCGAGCGCCCGGAACTGGCCGAAGCTCTTGGCCACGCCCGTGATGGAGATGATCGGCGCCATCAGCGTCCCCGCCGCGCCAGGCGCGCCTCGAACAGCCCGACGAAGCGGACGCAGGGCAGCAGGATGAGGATATAGATCGCCGCGGCGCCGATCAGCGGCGTCGGATTGGCGGCGAGGGCCTGGGCCTGGGTGGCCTGCTTGAGCAGGTCCGGCATGGCGACGACGGAGGCCAGCGCCGTATCTTTCATGACATTGATGGCATTGGAGGTCAGCGGCGGGATGACGAGCTTGACCGCCTGCGGCAGCACGATGTCGGTCATGCGCCGCAGGGCATTGAGCCCGAGCGCATCGGCGGCCTCGAACTGGCCGCGCGGCACGCCCTCGATGCCGGCCCGCAGGATCTCCGCCGAATAGGCGGCCGAGACGAGGCTCAAGGCCGTCGTGGCGGCGCCGAACGGGGACAGGCGCAGGCCGACGAACGGCAGGGCGTAATAGATCACGATCAACAGGACCAGAACCGGGACCGACCGGAACACGTCGATATAGGCGATGGCGAATTGGCGCAGCAGCACCCCGCCGTAGAGGCGCGCCAGCACCAGGACGAGACCGCCGACGAGCCCCAGCACGATGGCCGCAGCACCGAGCCCGATGGTGATCCACAGGCCCGACAGCAGCAACGGCAAGGTGTCGACGAAGACCTTCCAGTTGAGGAACGTGTCGAAGATCGACATGAGCGGATGGCTATTCTTTCGCGGTCAGATCGAGGCTCGCGTTCGAGAACCCGCTTGCCGTCATCCCGGACGCCGCTTCGCCTCGTCCGAGATGACAGGGATGCCGGAAATCCCCCGCCGGTGGCGCTCACAGCTTCGGGATCGGGGCCTTCTTCACCGTGCTGGTCGTCGGCTCCGGCGCCACGCCGAACCACGTCTGATGCAGCTTGGCGATGAAGCCTTCGTCCTTCATGGTCGAGAGGATAGCATCGACCTTGGTGACGAGGGGGCCATCCTTGGCGAACATCACCGAATATTGCTCGCCGGTCGGGATGCGCTCGACGACCTTGTACACCGGCTTGTCGCGCACGTAATATTGCAGCGCCGGGATGTCGCTGATGTAGCCGTCGATGCGGCCGGCCGCGAGGTCGAGCATGGCGGGCGCCAGGCCCTCGTAGCGGCGGATGTCGGCGATCTTGTATTCGGCCTGGTGAGCCGTTGCCCAGATGTCGCCGGTGGAACCGGTATCGACGCCGGCGGTCTTGCCGGCCATGCCCTTGAGGCCCGTGATGCCGGACTCCGCCTTCACCGTCAACGACTGATCGCTGTCGTAATAGGGCTGCGCGAAGGAGACGCTGTCGAGCCGCTTCTTGGTGATGGTGATCGAGGAGACCGCGGCGTCGATCTGGCCGGACTGGACGGCGGCGAACAGCCCCGTGAAGGGGATGTTGACGAACTGGACTCCCATGCCGAGGCGCTTGGCCACCTCCTTCATGAGGTCGATCTCGAAACCGACCATCTCGCCTTTGGCATCCTGGAACTCCCAGGGGACATTGCCGATATTGGCTCCGACCTTGAGGTCGGCCGCCCGGGCCGGCACGGCCGCCAGGGCCAGGAGACCCGCCGCGACGGCCGCGACCACGCCCTGCCCAAGGCGGCGACCGAGTGACACTGAGAGCTTCGCCATTCTGTTCCCCGCTTCCGGTGAGGCCGCGCCGACCACCGCATTCCTTGCAAAATTGGTCAGACCGGTTTGACCAGCCCACTCAAGCATGGAATGCTGACGGTCGGCAAGGCGGGTTGCTGGACAATCGCGCGGCTTTGGCGGGCAGCGACGTGCAGTTTCCGCGCATCCGGCGGATGGTTCGGCGGGAGCACCAGCCAAGTCAGGGATGGACCATGTGGATTCCAGCGCCGACGCCCCACCATACCGCGCCGGGCGACCGCACGCCGGTGCCGCGCAGCGTAGCCGACCATCTGCAGGCGCTGATCCTGCAGGGCGGCCTCAAGCCCGGCGATCGGCTGCCCTCGCAGCGCGACCTTGCCGATCGGCTCGGCGTCAGCCGTCCGTCGCTGCGCGAGGCCATTTCGGTGCTCGAAACAATGGGGCTCGTCACCGTCAGGATCGGCAGCGGCGTCTATGTGGCGGAGGCGACCGAGCGCGCGCCGCTCTGGCGCTTCTCCAGGCGCTGCAGTCCGCGCGACGTCTACGAGGCGCGCTTCGGGCTCGAGGCCTATGCGGCGGGGCTGGCGGCCGGCAAGGCCGATGTCGAGGCAGCTGGCCGGCTCGAAGCCTCGACCGAGGCGATGCGCACGGCGCTGCGGGCCGAGGATATCCCCGTCATGGCATCGGCCGATGCGGTCTTCCACGACCTCATCTTCGAAATCGGTGCCAATCCGGTCCTGGCCGGCATGTACCGGCCGGTCCGCGAGATGATGGTCGAAAGCCAGCGGCTGCCGATGACGCTGAAGAGCCGGCTCGGCGAGACGTTGGCCGAGCATGAGCGGATTTGCGACCGGATCGTCGCCCGTGATTGCTCGGGTGCGGCGCAAGCGATGCGGGACCACATCAGGGCCGCGGCGCGGCGCTATGGCGTCATCGTCGGCTGAAGCCCGACGGCTGTGCCGCGGCGCCTCAATTGGCCAGGAGGCCCTGGCCGCAGCGCAGACCCTCAACCTGGCTGTCGGCATCTCCGAGCGTGACGCCCAGCGTCGCCAGAGTGGACGACAGGAGTTGGTCGACCGCCGGGAGACTGCTCGTCAGCAAGGTCAGCAGACCTTGGTCGAGCCCGGGAACACCGAGTCCGAGCCCGAGGACTCCCACATTCAGCTGCAGCGACGAGACCAGCTTGGAGACGAGCGAGGTCAGGTAATCGGTCGTCGCGGTCGTCTTGACCGTGCCGGCCGCGATGTCGGCCGGCGTGAAGGGGACGATGGTCTCGCTCATGTTGGACAGGGTCACGTGGGCGCGCCCCGTGATCGTGACGAGACCCGCCACGTTGACGAAGGTCGCGGGGGCCGGCGAGGGCGGCGACGACAGCGACGTGAAGTCGCTGGTCGAGACGGAGCCGATCCAGGCATCGACGATGCCCGGGGTGATGCCGAGGTCGACCTCGTCGGCGGCGGGATTGCCGCGCGGACAGGTCAGGGCGCTGATCCGTCCCGTCGCCTCCGCGACCTCGATGTAGAGCGGCAGGTTCACCGACGCCAGCAGGCCCGGGCCGCCGAGCTTTACCGTGGCGAGAATGCGGATCTGCGCGGTATGTACGCTCGCCCCGACGCTCCCGAGCCCGACGAAACTCGACCCCACGGCGGGCTCGCCGATCGCGAGGGCGAGCGAGATGTCGAGGAGGCCGGGTATGGTCGAGACGATCGACGCCTGCACGAGATGGCCCGCGCCGCCGATCTCCGCCATGCCGAGCAGGAGGTCGAGGACGCTGATCTGGGCCGCGATGGGGGCGCCCGATCCGATGGTGCGTGACGCAAAAGGCCCAAACCCCACGAGCTTGCCGAACAGGATATTGTTCGACGACGCGACGCCGAGAGCGCCCGTCAGCGTGCGCAGGGCCGCCGTCGCTCCGGCGGATCCGCCGCCGGCCGAGGTTGCGGCCGTGAGGCCCGCGAGGATGTCGCTGCTGCGCAAGGTCCGACCCGCCAGCGCGCCGTAGCTGCTGCCGCCCGGCACGCCGACCGCTGCGGCGACTGCATCGGAAAAGCCGAAGAGGTCGACCTTGGCAGCGAGAAGCGCCCGATAATCGACCAGGTTGAGCGACAGATTCGTGCCGAGCATGCCACCGAGAAGCGCATTGAGGACGCCGCCGTCGAGCGCCGCGAGACGCGAGCCGACCGAAAAGGCAGCGACGTTTCCGGTCACGCCGATCGCCTGCGCCCGGATGGGGACGCCGCCCGTCGCCGCCGTGATCGCGGCGCCGAAGATCAGCGGCGCGTTATTGGACGCGGTCACGCGCACGGCGTTCGGGTCGCTGCCGCCCGCGACGAAGCGGCTGGCGACGGGGAGGGCCGGATCGGGCGTGTATGTCCCCCGTTCGACCGACACCATGGCGCTCGCCGGAAAGCCGTTGTCGATCATGTTCGCCGAGGCGGCCGCCTCGGCCCGGTCGGAATCGGCTGCCGCCGCGAGGGCCGCAATATCGGTCGCGGTCTGCAGGCGTCGCTTCACGTAGTAGAATTGGCCGACGTCGAGCGCCAACGCCGCCATGCCGACGAGCACGGTGGCCACCAGCGCCGACATCACCGCGACCGATGCGCCCCGATCCGCGAGAAAGCGGGTCATTGAGCTTTGCTTGTCCACGCTCCGCCTCCTCAATAGCCGCCGCGCTGGATCACCGCCGTCCGTTGCACCAGCGGCGCCGGCATCGTCAGCAGCCGCGACAGGCCGAAGATGAAGAGCGACGACATGTCGTAGCGGATCGACACCTTGAACGTGTTCGAGGATCCGGTGCCGGCCGAGGTCGAGACGGTGAGATTGGTCGGATTGAGGAACGCATAGGAGCCGACGTTGGCGGCGACGAAGGTCCGGGCGATCTGGTCCGACTCCGTGTCCGACAGGCCCGCGACCGAGGCGCGAGCGGCTTCCGACGCGAGCTGCTGCACGCCATGATAGATCCCGAACACCGTGCCGAAGCTCATGATGCCGAAGACCAGCAGAATGAAACATGGCGCGATCAGTGCGAATTCGACGGCGCTCGAGGCTCTCGCGTCCGGTCGGAAGCGTCTGAGAATGCTCTGCTTTGTCACGGTGATGGTCCCGATGGAGAGCGGCTTGGCCTACCGGGACCTACTATCTACTCAGAGTTGTAAACTATTCTTATACACGCATGGAGGAATGTTCCCTTTTCACGCGCGATGCGCGCCGGTGCAATGGCAGCGGCGACCGGCCTCATCCTCCCAACCGCCACTCCTTATTTTCGGAACAGCCGACCGCGAGAGACCTCTGTCAATGCCTCGCCTCGATCAGGTCCGTTCTCGATGGGTTCGCCGCCTTGAGCCGCGCGCGTCGGAGCTGCAGGCAGGCTTCGTCCGCGCGCTTGAGCCGCTGCTTGGCCAGACGACATTGTCGCCGGTACTCGACCTTTCCCAATATGGCACGTTTGTCGGGCAACAATGTCCGCAACCAAAAGTCGTTGCGGGACGCCTCGGACAGTTCTTGTTGCTTTTCGGTCCAATCCCGGTCCTTTTCCATCGCTCACCTATGATGTTTTCCAGTTGACGGCATCAGGAGCAACTCCGATGCCAGAGGTCCGGCGATCGCCGTCGCGGGTGTGAACGCGTCGGTCTGGAGACGGAAAGCGATTCTAGGAACGGAGCGAGATCCCCTATCGTCCCATCGGACGTCGGGCGAGGTGGATAAAGAGCAGTGCAGAACGGGATACCCGAACCTCACGACAAGCCCCGGGACGCTCCGCTCCGTCGCGGCTGGACAACGGGTGCCTGCGCCACGGCCGCCGCGCGCGCCGCCTTCGAGGCCTTGCTCGGATACGAGCCGAAGGATCCGGTGCCCGTGTCGCTTCCCAACGGAACGCGCCCCACCTTCGCCTTGGCGCGGCTCGATCGTGACGCACAGTCTGCGACCGCCGGAGTCGTCAAGGATGCCGGCGACGACCCGGACGTGACCCATGGCGCGCTGGTCTTCGCCACGCTGCGGTTCGGAGACCCCGAGAGCGGGATCCTGTTCCGGGCCGGACCCGGCGTGGGAACCGTCACCCTACCTGGCCTGCCGCTACCGCCGGGCGAGCCGGCCATCAACCCGGCGCCGCGCGAGATGATCCGCAAGGCGATCGCCGAGGTCGCCGTTGCCCGTGGCGTATCCGCCGACCTCGTCGTCGAAATCGGCGTCGAGGATGGCGCACGCATCGCCGAGCGGACGATGAACGCCCGGCTCGGCATCCTGGGTGGCCTCTCGATCCTCGGCACGACCGGGATCGTCGTCCCGTATTCGTGCAGCGCCTGGATCGCCTCGATCCATCGCGGCATCGACGTGGCCAGGGGGGCCGCCCTGCCGCATATCGCCGGCTCGACCGGCGCGACGTCGGAAGCGGCCGTGCGAGCGCTATACGGCCTCCCCGAGCAGGCGCTGATCGACATGGGCGATTTCGTCGGCGGCATGCTGAAATATATCCGGTCGCACCCGGTCCCCCGCGTCACGATCGCCGGAGGCTTCGCCAAGATGACCAAGCTCGGCCAGGGCCTCCTCGACCTGCATTCCAAGCGCGACGCGGTCGATTTCGACTGGCTCGCCGCACGTCTCGAAGGGCTCGGGGCCAGCGCGGACATGGCCGCGGCCGTGCGCCGCGCCAATACTGCGCTCGAAGTCCAGCGCCTGTCGCAGTTACGTCATCTTCCGCTCGCCACCGTGGTCGCACGAGCGGCACAGCGGACGGCGAGCGCCGTATTGGGGGGAAGCGGCGTAGCACTCGACGTCGCGATCTTCGACCGCGACGGGAGGCTCATCGCGACGGCCTGAACTGGGGCGGCCACCGCAACGGCCGGGCTTGATCTCGGACCAGGCCTCGGCATATTTGCCATAGATCGCGAATCATCGGTTCCCGATCGCGCAAACGCCGGTTGTCCGGGACCGTCGGCTCTGGCGGGCGTTGACTTGTCGCTTTTTGTCGCTATGTCAATGGTGTTCGAGCGTTCCGCGTCGCTCCATGGCCTGCCACTTCTGGCGCCGACTTTTTGAACGGCCCCGCGCGGATCCAAGGGCCTTCAGCCGTCCAGGTAGACGCAACGCTCAATGACATTCAATGAACTCGGCCTGAGTGAAAAGGTCCTGAAAGCCGTCGAGGCTTCCGGTTATACGACGCCCACCCCCATCCAGACCCAGGCGATACCGGTCGCCCTCGCCGGGCGCGACGTGCTCGGCATCGCGCAGACAGGCACGGGCAAAACGGCCGCCTTTACCTTGCCGATGCTGTCTCGGCTGGAGAGCGGACGGGCCAGAGCGCGTATGCCGCGCACCCTCATTCTCGAGCCGACTCGAGAACTCGCGGCGCAGGTCGAGGAGGCCTTCGTCAAATATGGGGCCAACCACAAGCTCAACGTCGCGCTGCTGATCGGCGGCGTCTCCTTCGGTGATCAGGAGGCGAAGATCACCCGCGGCGCCGATGTCCTCATCGCGACGCCGGGGCGGCTTCTCGATTTTTCCGAACGCGGGAAGCTGCTTCTGACCGGGATCGAGATCCTGGTGATCGACGAAGCCGATCGCATGCTGGACATGGGGTTCATCCCGGACATCGAGAAGATCTGCAAGCTGGTGCCGTTCACGCGGCAGACTCTGTTCTTTTCGGCGACCATGCCGCCGGAAATCACCAAGCTGACCGAGACCTTCCTGCACAATCCGGTGCGGATCGAAGTTGCCCGGGCCGCCTCGACGAACCAGGGCGTCAGCCAGGCCCTGGTGGCCTCCGCCCCCGCCGCCGCCAAGCGCGAGACGTTGCGCCGGCTGCTTCGCGGCGCCGCCGATCTCACCAATGCGATCATCTTCTCCAATCGCAAGCGGGATGTAGCGCTTCTCGCCAAGTCCCTTGAAAAGCACGGCTTTTCGGTTGGATCGCTGCACGGCGACATGGATCAACGCGCCCGCATGCAGTCGCTCGATGCCTTTCGCAACGGCGAGGTTTCCCTATTGGTCTGCTCGGATGTGGCTGCTCGCGGCTTGGACATACCCGCCGTCAGCCACGTCTTCAATTTCGACGTACCGACCCACGCGGAAGATTACGTCCATCGGATCGGGCGCACCGCCCGCGCCGGTCGCAGCGGCACGGCCATCTCGATCGTCACCCGCAGCGACCAGAAATATATCGACGAGATCGAGAAGCTGATCCAGAGCAAGATCGAATGGTTCGGCGGCGATCTTGCCACGGTGGTTGAGGCATCGGGCGATGACGCCGAGTCGGCGTCGGACCATCGCCGCGAGCGCCGCTCCGGCCGTCGACAGGACTCGCGCTCGCGATCGTCCGAACGTCGCGACGCCGCCCCGAGCGATAGGCGTCATAGCCGGAGCGGGGACGCCGCTTCCAATGTGGCCACCGCCGTGCGCGCCCCGTCGCTGCCGCGAACCACCCGCCCTGTCGACGACGAACCCCGCCAACACCGTTTTGCGGGCGGCGGCCGGCGGCCCCCGCGATCAGAGGACGATGATGCGGTGGTCGTAGGGCTCGGCGATCACGTGCCGTCGTTCCTGTTGCGGCCCGTCAAGTTCAAGCAGGGCACCCCCGGCTGAGGGCCGGCCGTATACTTTGCGATGTCAAGGCGATACGGCGAGTTGCTCCGGTGCCGCGGGCGTGATGGCGACGCTCTCGCCGCAACCGCAGGCCGATGTCTGGTTCGGATTCTCGAACACAAAGCCGGACGACAGCTTGTCCGTCCGGAAATCCATCCGCGTGCCGAGCAGGAATAGGACAGCCCTGGGGTCGACGAGGACCCGCACCCCCTTGTCCTCGACAATCTCGTCTCCCGCTGCCGGCTCTTCGACCATATCCATCGTGTAGGACATGCCGGCACAGCCGCCGTTCTTGACCCCGACCCGCAACCCATAGGCCGTACGGGAGGCTCCGGCCATAATCTCGCGGACCCGCTCCGCCGCAGCCTCCGTCAGCGACACGACCTGGAATTTCTTTCGCGGGGTGCTCATGGACCGTCCTCTGAAGCGTGGCCGGATGCGGCTCGACCTTTGATATAACAACGATCGGCGGGCAACAAAAGGAAGCACCGCGTATCGACGCTGCATGGAAAGGGCCTTACCAGCGGCCCGAGCGCGACGATCCGACGCAGATGACGGTGCGGTCGTGACGCTCCGACAGTCGTTTTGACCCTACGCCGTCTTGGCTAGAGTGCATCGCGGCGCGAGGTGCGTCGCCGCGGGCCGATGTGACCGGTTCTGCCGGGAGAGGACGAATGAAAGCGCTGTTCGCCAAATTCGGGATCGGCCAGGTGGTTCGCCACCGGAAGTACCCGTTTCGCGGGCTGATCTACGATGTGGATCCGGTCTTCGCCAACACCGAGGAATGGTGGCT
The DNA here is from genome assembly GCA_965277635.1 of Lichenihabitans sp. Taxonomy (GTDB): domain Bacteria; phylum Pseudomonadota; class Alphaproteobacteria; order Rhizobiales; family Beijerinckiaceae; genus Lichenihabitans. The sequence goes on along the minus strand of CBDIDE010000002.1, from coordinate 4,270,262 downwards.
CGCCATCCCGGAAGACGTCCGCCCAAGCAAGGACCAGCCCTACTATCACTTGCTGGCCGAGAACACCGAAACGGAATACGTGGCCTACGTATCGGAGCAGAACCTGCTCGTCGACGAGTCAGACACTCCCCTCCGCCATCCGCAGATCGCCGAGATCTTCGAGCGCATGCCGACCGGCGAATACCGGGCCAAGGCCACGGTGCGGAACTGATCGGCAGCCGGCACGACCGGCTGCCGTCTCTCGATGATTACTTCTTCGGTGGAGGCGCCACTGCCGGAGGGGTTGCTGCCGGCGGCGTCGCTGCCGCACCACCTTTCTCCAGCATCTCGCGCTGCTGCTTGGCACGCTCCTCGAGCTGCCGTTGCAGCTCCTGCTGCTGTGCCTCCTGTTGCTGCTGCAGCACCTTGGGGTCCACGGCCGGCCCGTCGAAGGCCTTGCCGAAGCCGGCCATCGGGATCACGAAGGTCACTTCCGCGTTCACCGAGTTCCTGGCCTGGATGCTGAGGTTCGTCGCCTTCTTTATCCCCTCGACCACCGCGGGCTTGATCTTGTTCTCGGCAAAGCAGCCGTTGGGCAGGCAGATCGTATAGGCGGCGTCCTGCTGTTGGCCCTTGTCGGCCTGGAAGCGGATGCCTGGCCTCAGCAACAGGCCCGGCGGCATGAGGAACCTGATGATCGGTTCCGAGCCCTTTACGTCGTAAATGGCGAGCGCGATGAGCGGGGGCTGGTCCGGCGCCTGCGTGAAATCGCGGGTGGTGAAGCAAACCGGGTGGTTCGGGCCGGCACTGCCGCAAACCTTGGTCCACTGGGCCTGCGACGGCTGGAGGTCGATCTTGACCGGCCCCGCGGGCTGTTGTGGCGGCTGGGCTTGGGCGGGCTCGGGCTGCTGCGCGAGCGCAGGACCCGCGGCGAGGACAAGACCCGTCGTCAGAGTCAGGGAGCTCACGAAAGCGGCGGCCATGGATCGCCTTGGGTTAAAGGGCATGAATCGTCCTCGTATTGTGTCCATGAGCCTCGGAGCGATGCTCGGATCTAATCCTGCGGCGAGGCAGTAGCGCATTCCAGACGCGGACCGCAATGGCAACCCAGCGCCCGTTCTCGGCCGGCCGCGTGTCTGTTGTCCGAGATTGAGGCGACATCTTGACTGCGGCAGCGTGCCCCGCTCAGCGATGCCGCGGACATCCGGCGAAAAGCGACCAAGGCGTCGCTTTAATGGGACGAGGCGACATTCTCGATCCATAGTCCCCGTCCGATGATGCCCCTGATTCGTCCTTTCGTTTTGGCGGCCCTCCTGGCTGGCTGCACCCTTCCCGTCCTCGCCGCCTCCGGCGATCCCGGCATCGCGATGCACGGCGCCCCGGCCCTCGGCCCGGGCTTCGACCATTTCTCCTACGCCGATCCGGCGGCCCCGAAAGGCGGCGCGCTGAAGCTCTGCTTCCTCGGGACGTTCGACAGCCTCAATCCGTTCAACCTCAAGGCCGGTTCGACCTCCCAGGGCCTGATCGACATGGTCTTCGAGCCCTTGATGGCGCGCTCGCGCGACGAGCCCTTCTCGCTCTACGGACTGATCGCGCAGACGATCGAGACCGACGATGCGCGCTCCTTCGTCACCTTCCGGCTCGATCCCAAGGCGCGGTTCTCGGACGGCTCCCCGATCACCGCGGCGGACGTGCTCTTCACCTTCGACCTCCTGAAGCGCAAAGGCCGGCCGCAGCAGCGCGCGGCCTTCGGCCTGGTCAAGTCCGCGACGGCGCCCGACGATCATACGGTGCATTTCGACCTCACGGGCATCGGCGACCGCGAGATGCCGCTGTCCCTGGCGCTGATGCCGGTCCTGTCGCGCAAGGCGACCGACCCCACGCTCTTCGACCAGACGACGCTGAAGCCACCCATGGCGAGCGGCCCCTATCGGGTCATCCAAGTCGAGCCCGGCACGCGCGTCGTCTTGGAGCGCAACCCGGACTATTGGGGAAAAGACCTGCCCACTCGACGCGGCATGTTCAATTTCGACCGCGTCAGCCTCGACTATTACCGCGATGCCAACAGCCTGTTCGAGGCCTTCAAGGCGGGCCTCTGCGACTACCGCATCGAGGTCGACCCGACGCGCTGGCTGACCGGCTACGACATCCCCGCCGTACGCGACGGACGCATCGTCAAGCTATCCGCCCATTCACGCCTGCCCAAGGGTATGGAGGGCTTCGCCTTCAACACCCGTCGGCCGCTCTTCGCCGACTTGAGGGTGCGCGAGGCACTGGGCGACATGTTCGATTTCGAATGGATCGACGCCAACCTCTACGGCGGCCTCTACGTGCGCACGCCGAGCTTCTTCGCCGACAGCGAGCTGAGCTCGACCGGTCATCCGGCCGATGCCGCCGAACAGGCGATCCTGTCGCCCTACCCCGGCGCGGTGCGGCCCGACATCCTCGCCGGCGAGTGGCGGCCGCCCGTGAGCGACGGCTCCGGTCGCGACCGGGCGCAGGCAAAGCGCGCGATTCGCCTCCTGGCCGAGGCCGGCGACAAGCTCGTCGGCACGCGGATGACGACGGCCGAGGGCCGGCCTTTCGACTTCGACATCATGGTGGCCGACCGCCGCCAAGAGCGGCTCGCCTTGGCCTTCGCGGAAAGCCTCGCCCGCATCGGCGTCGTGGCCCATGTGAAACTCGTCGACGAGGTGCAATACCAGCGGCGGCGGCAGAGCTTCGATTTCGACATGATGCCGGGGTCGTGGATCGCGACGCCCTCGCCCGGCGCCGAGGAGCGCACGCGCTGGGGCGCGGCCAGCGCCAGGCAGGAGGCCTCGTTCAACCTGCCGGGCGCCGCCTCGCCCGCCATCGACGCCGCCATCGCGGCTATCCTCGAAGCCCGATCGAAGGAGGATTTCACCTCCGCCGTGCGCACGCTCGACCGGCTGCTGCTGTCGGGTTTCTACATCATCCCGCTGTACCACACACCGGACCAGTGGATCGCCTATTGGGCGGCGCTCGGTCGACCGACGGAGGTGCCGCTCTTCGGCTTCAACAACGTCACGCCGATGGAGCTCTGGTGGAAGAAGCCGGGACCGTGATGTCCTTCTCCCACACTGGGAGAAGGTGGCCTTCGCGTCAGCGAAGGCCGGATGAGGGAAAACAAGGTCTTGATTGCCCTCATCCGTCACGGCTGCGCCGCGACACCTTCTCCCGTAAACGGGAGAAGGAAACTAAAGGCCTACGCCGCCTTCTTCTCGGCCAGCCTGACGAGCGTGCGCAGCAGCGTGCGCGTGCCTTCGAGCCGATCCTCGGGATCCTCGAAATCGCGCAGGAAGGCGACGCGCATGTCGGGCCGCACCTTGGCTTGGGACTTTGGATCCTGCACGTAGCGCACGAGCCCGGTCGGGTTGGCGAAGGAATTGTCGCGGAAGCCGATGATGACGCCCTTGGGACCGGCATCGACCTTCTCGACATGCGCCCGGCGGCACAGCCCCTTCACTGCCATCAGCTTCAAGAGCTGGCGGACCTCGTCCGGCATGGCGCCGAAGCGATCGACCATCTCGGCGCCGAAGGTCTCGACCTCCTCCTCGTCCTCGAGCGACGCGAGGCGGCGGTAGAGGTTCATCCGCAAGGCGAGGTCCGGCACGTAATGCTCGGGGATGGTGACCGGCACGCCGAGCGTGATGGCGGGAGACCAGGCCTCCTCGGCGATCTCGACCGAGCCTGCCTGCAGCGCCTCGATCGCGTCGCGCAGCATCTGCTGGTAGAGCTCGAAGCCGACCTCCTTGATGTGGCCCGACTGCTCGTCGCCGACCAGATTGCCGGCGCCGCGGATGTCGAGGTCGTGGCTCGCGAGTTCGAAGCCGGCGCCAAGCGTGTCGAGCGCCTGGAGCACCTTCAGGCGCTTCTCGGCCTGCAGGGTCGGCGGCTTGTCGGGGGGCAGGGTGAAGAGCGCGTAGGCGCGGTTCTTCGCACGGCCGACCCGGCCGCGCAGCTGGTAGAGCTGGGCCAGGCCGAAGCGGTCGGCCCGATGCACGACGAGCGTATTGGCGCGCGGAATGTCGAGGCCGGCCTCGACGATGGCGGTGGCGACCAGCACATCGTAGCGGCCGTCGTAGAAGGCCGACATCTTGTCCTCAAGCTCGGTCGCCGACATCTGGCCGTGCGCCACCACGAACTTCACCTCCGGCACGCTGCGCGCCAGGAAGGCCGCCGCCTCGCCGAGGTCTTCGATGTGCGGACAGACATAGAAGGACTGGCCGCCGCGATAGCGTTCGCGCAGAAGCGCCTCGCGCACGATCAGTTCGTCGAAGGGGAACACCGAAGTGCGGACCGCGAGCCTGTCGACCGGCGGCGTCGCGATGATCGAGAGGTCGCGCACGCCCGTCATGGCGAGCTGCAGGGTGCGCGGGATCGGCGTCGCCGACAGGGTCAGGATGTGGACCTCGGTGCGCAGCTCCTTCAGCCGCTCCTTGTGGCTGACGCCGAAACGCTGCTCCTCGTCGATGACGACGAGGCCAAGGTCGTTGAAGGCGATCGCCTTGCCGAGCAGTGCATGGGTGCCGACGACGATGTCCATCGTGCCGTCGGCGAGGCCCGCCTTGACGCGCTTCTGCTCGGCGGCCGGGACCATGCGGGACAGCTGGCCGATCGCGACCGGTAGGCCGGCGAAACGCTCGGAAAAAGTCTTGTGATGCTGGCGGGCGAGCAGCGTCGTCGGCACCACCACGGCGACCTGGGTGCCGTTGATGGCGGCCGCGAAAGCGGCGCGCAGTGCCACCTCGGTCTTGCCGAAGCCCACGTCGCCGCAGATCAGCCGGTCCATTGGATGGCCCGAGGCCAGGTCCTCGATGACGGCCTCAATGCTGTGGGCTTGGTCGTCCGTCTCGTCATAGGGGAAGCGGGCGACGAATTCGTCGTAGAGCCCGGTCGGCGGCACGAATTTCGGCGCGGGCTTGGTCTGCCGCTCGGCCGCGATCTTGATGAGGCCGTGGGCGATCTCGCGGATGCGCCGCTTCATGCGCTCCTTGCGGCCCTGCCAACCTTGTCCGCCGAGCCGGTCGAGCGGCGCGTCGCTCTCGTCCGAACCGTAGCGCGACAGGAGTTCCAGGTTCTCGACCGGCAGGAACAGCTTGTCGCCGCCGGCATAGTGCAGCTCGACGCAATCGTGCGGCGCCTGCCCGACTTCGATGGTTCGCAACCCGACGAAGCGGCCGATGCCGTGGTCGACATGCACGACGAGATCGCCGGCCGACAGCGCGGCGACTTCCTGCAGAAGGTCGGCGGCGCGCTTCGGCTTGCGGCGGCTGCGGATCAGGCGGTCACCGAGGATGTCCTGCTCGCCGATGACGGCAAGGTCGCCGGCCGTGAACCCCTGCTCTATGCCGAGCACGGCCAGCGCCGCCGTGCCCTGCGGTAGGCCGAGCGCCTGGCCGAGCGTACCGACCGGCTCGACGCGCTTCAGGCCATGCTCAGCCAGGACGCCGCGCAGCCGGTCGCGCGATCCCTCGCTCCAGGCCGCGAGCACCAGCCGCTTGCCCTGCGTCTGAAGGTCGCGCACATGCTCGACCGTCGCATCGAAGACATTGCGGCCTTCCTCGGCACGCTCGGGCGCGAAGCTGCGGGCGGGCGTCGCGCCGCAATCGATGGCGTTCGCCGCTCCGCCGGGCGCTGCGCCCGGTGCGATCCGCCCGATCGCATGTCGGGTGAGCTTGTCGGTCCACTCGTCCGGCGTGAGATAGAGCGCGTCGGGCGGCAGCGGTTTGAACACGGCTCCGGCCGAACCCTGATCGAGCGCCGAGGCGCGGGCCTGATAGTGATCTTCGATATTGGCGATGCGCTCGGCGACGGCCTCCTCGGCCAGCGGATCGAGCACGATGGGACAGTCGCCGATATAGTCGAAAAGCGTGCCCATGGCGCCGTAGAAGAGCGGCAGCCAGTGCTCCATCCCGGGATGGCGTCGGCCCTCGCTGACGGCAGAATAGAGCGGATCGGCCCGGGTCGGCGCCCCGAAGGCCGCCAGATAGGACTGGCGGAACCGCCGGATGGTCTCCGAGGTGAGCTGCACCTCGCTCATCGGCACGAGGTCGAGGGCCCGCATCTGGCCGGTCGAGCGTTGAGTCTCGGTATCGAAGGTGCGAATCGATTCGAGTGTATGGCCGAAGAAGTCGAGCCGCACCGGCTGCGCCAAGCCGGGCGGATAAAGGTCGACGATGCCGCCCCTCACGGCATATTCGCCGGTGTCGCGCACCGTGTCGGACCGCATGAAGCCGTTGGTCTCGAGCCACGCCACGAGATCGTCCGTCGCCACCACATTGCCGGGCGCCGCGGAAAAGGACTCCCGCGCCACCCGCTCGAGCGGCGGCACGCGCTGCACCAAGGCGCTGACGGTGGTCGAGAGAATGCGTGGGCGCTCGGGCGAGGATTTCGACCGGGCGAGCCGCGACAGCACGGTCATGCGCCGTGCGGCAATCGTCGTGTTGGGGGACACCCGGTCATAGGCCTGGCAGTCCCAGGCCGGAAAGTCGAGGATCTCGATATCCGGTGCCGCGAAGCCGAAGGCATCGCGGAACGGCTGGGCGCGTTGGCTCTCGCGCGCTACATGCACGAGCACGACCGGGCGCTCGCCGCCCTGCGCCGCGAGCGCCCGCGCCAGATCGGCCAGCACGAAAGCGTCGAACCCGTCGGGGGCATGGCTCAGCGTCAGCGGCCTGCGCTGCTGCAGGAGCTTGACCGCCTGCGACGCGCCGTTCATTGGCGCCGGGACCCGTGCCGGGCCAAGCGCCGTCCTCATGGCCTGTGCCATTATTGCGAACCTGCACTCATATGAAAGGCGCGCAATCGCGCCAGGAAGGGCGTGTCCGCCTCGGGGGTCGGCGGCGCCTCGCCGCTGACCCATGTGTAGACCTCGGGGTCCGGATGTTCCATCAGCGCCTCGAAAGCATCGAGATCGGCGGTGGACAGGCCGGCAAGCTCGGCATCGGCGAAACGGCCGAGGATCAGGTCCATCTCGCGGGTGCCGCGGTGCCAGGCGCGAAACGCGATCCGGCGCCGGCGGATATCGGACTCGGTCGGCGCGGTCATCAGGCGAAGCGGACCTTATGCAGGACGAGGCGGCAAGCACCGCGCACCCTGCAATATAGCGGCGACCAGCCGGCGCTGCCACCTTGCGAGGCCGGCCGCGACGTCAGGACCAGCAGGTCCATCTTGCCACCGACAAAGACATGCCCACCATCAGCCAATTTCTCGGAATGAAGATCCGGATGTATTTTCTGGATCATGCGCCGCCGCATTTCCATGTGCGATACAATGATCACGAGGCAAAATCCGGATCGACGATCTCATCGTGATGGAGGGCGATCTGCCGAAGCGAGCGCTGGCTCTCGCCCTTGAATGGGCGCTGATGCATCAAGACGAGCTTGCCCGCAACTGGGACCTATGCGCAAAAGGCCGGGCGCCGCGGCCGATCGAACCGCTGGAGGACTGAGATGGTCAAGTGGGATGTCGTTTCGGTCGAACCGCGCGGCCCGTTTCGGCTCGAGGTTCGATTCAAGGACGGCACGAAGGGTGACGTGCGATTCGAGCCGAGCGCGCTGCAGGGCGTGTTAGAGCCGCTCAGTGACGCGCATTTCTTCGAGCAGGTGTTTACCGAGGACGGTGCCGTGGCTTGGCCGGGCAACGTCGATATCGCGCCCGACGCGATGCACGCCGAAATCGCCGAAAATGGCGAGTGGATCATCTCTTAGGCGTACTGGAGCCGGATAATTCGACGCCCGGTCCAAACGCCATGCGCCCCTCAGATCTCAATCCGCTCTTTGCCGAAGCCCGGGGCCTGCGTGGGATCGGCCCCAAGCTCGTCCCGCTGCTCGATCGGCTCCTCGGCGCGCCTGGCCGGCCGGCCAGAATCGTCGACCTGCTGTTCCACCTTCCGGTCTCGGCCATCGACCGGCGCGCACGGCCGAAGATCCGCGAGGCGCCGCGCGACGCGATCGCGACGCTCGAAGTGCGCGTCGTCTCGCATCATCCGGCGGGGCGCGGCAAGGCGCCTCACCGGGTGATCGTGGAGGACGACACGGGCGACGTGACGCTGGTGTTCTTCCTCAACAACCCGGGCTGGGTCGAGAAGGCATTGCCGATCGGCGCGACGCGCTGGGTCTCGGGCAAGCTCGAGATGTGGGACGGCCGGCTGCAGATGGTCCATCCCGACCGGGTGCTCGACGAGGCGGGACTCGCCGGCCTGCCGCCGGTCGAGCCGGTCTATGCGATGACCGAAGGGCTCTACCCGCGCGTGCTGGCGAAGGCGATCGAGGCTGCGCTGCAGCGGCTGCCGGCCCTGCCCGAGTGGCGCGACGCAGCCATGACGGCGCTCAGCGGCTGGCCGCGCTTCGACGAGGCGCTGCGCTCCATCCATCATCCCGCCACGCCCGGCGACATCGCGCCGACCTCGCCGGCCTGGGGACGACTCGCTTATGACGAATTGCTGGCGAGCCAGCTGGCGCTCGGCCTCATGCGCAGCCGCATGCGCCGCAAGGAGGGACGGCCGCATTCTGGCGACGGCAGGCTCGCGGCACGCATCGAGGCGGCGCTGCCGTTCAGCCTCACCGCGGGGCAGCAGGCGGCGCTCCGCGAGATCCGAGCCGACCTCGCGGCGCCGCAACGCATGCTGCGCCTGCTGCAGGGCGATGTCGGCTCGGGCAAGACGATCGTGGCGCTCATGGCGGCGGCCGCCATCGTCGAGGCCGGCGCGCAGGCGGCGCTCATGGTCCCAACCGAGATCCTGGCGCGCCAACACCATGCCCGCATCCTGCCACTGGCCGAGGCGGCCGGGATGCGCGTCGCAGCACTGACGGGGCGCGACAAGGCAAGCGAGAAGGCGGCGACGCTCGCGGCGCTCGAGAGCGGCGAGATCGATCTCGTCATCGGCACGCATGCCCTGTTCAGCGAGACCGTCGCCTTCCGCAACCTCGGCCTGGTCGTCGTCGACGAGCAGCACCGCTTCGGCGTGACGCAGCGCCTCGCCCTGACCCGCAAGAGCCGGGCGGCCGACCTCCTGGTGATGACCGCGACGCCAATCCCCCGCACGCTCGTGCTCACGCTCTTCGGCGACATGGACGTCTCGGTGCTGCGCGAGAAGCCGGCCGGCCGCAAGCCGATCGAGACGCTCGCCAAGCCCGTCGAGCAGATCGGCGAGGTGCTCGGCGCCCTCGATCGTGCGCTTGTCGCAGGTGCCCGCATCTACTGGATCTGCCCGTTGGTGGAGGAGAGCGAGATGGTCGATCTCGTGGCCGCGCAAGACCGCCATGCGGCGCTCGCGGCCCATTTCGGCGATGGCCACGTCGGCCTCGTCCACGGCCAGATGAAGGGATCCGAGCGCGATGCGGCCATGCAGGCCTTCGCCGACGGCACGACGCCTGTTCTGGTCGCGACGACCGTCGTCGAGGTCGGGGTCGACGTGCCCGAGGCCAATATCATGGTCATCGAACATGCCGAGCGCTTCGGCCTCGCACAATTGCACCAAATGCGCGGGCGGGTCGGTCGAGGCCAGGCGAAGTCCGTCTGCCTGCTGCTCTACAGGGGACCGCTCGGCGAGGCCGCCAAGGCGCGGATCGAGACGATGCGCAGGACCGAGGACGGCTTCGTCATCGCTGAGGAAGACCTGCGGCTACGTGGCGAGGGCGAGGTGATCGGCACGCGCCAATCGGGGCTGCCGGTGTTTCGGGTGGCGCGGCTCGAGCATCACGGCAAGCTGCTCGAAGAAGCGCGCGACGAGGCGATCGGGATCGTCGCCAGCGATCCGGAGCTCACGGGCCCGCGCGGCGAAGCATTGCGCCGGCTTCTCTATCTTTTCGAGCGCGACGCTGCCGTGCGGCTTTTGGCGGGAGGATAGCTCAGGCCTTCTCCCGCTTGCGGGAGAAGGTGGCGCCGCGAAGCGGCGACGGATGAGGGAAACTCTTATTCCACCGTCACCGATTTGGCGAGGTTGCGCGGCTGGTCGGCATCCTTCCCCATGGTCACAGCGGTGTGATAGGCGAGCAGCTGGATCGGCACCGCGTAGACGATCGGCGCGAAAGTCGGCGCCATGGCCGGCATGGCGACGAAAGCCTGCGTCTCGACCGCCGCCGCCGTGGCGGCGTCCTCGGGACCGATGAGAATCAGCCGCCCGCCGCGCGCCGCGACCTCCTGCATGTTGGATACCGTCTTCTCGAAGACGGGATCGGTCGGCGCGAGCACGATCACCGGCAGGTCCTCGTCGACGAGGGCGATGGGGCCGTGCTTGAGCTCGCCCGCCGCATAGCCCTCGGCGTGGATATAGGACAGCTCCTTGAGCTTCAGCGCACCTTCGAGCGCCAGCGGATAGCTCGGGCCTCGCCCGAGGTAGAGGACGTCGCGGGCGCGGGCGAGGTCGTGCGCCACCTTTTCGAGCGTGCGCTCGTGCTTGAGCGCCTCGGCCATGAGCCCGGGAAGCGCCAGAAATTCGTCGACGAACCGCCGCTCCTCTTCCTCGGAGATCGTGCCCCGTGCCCGTCCCAGCGCCAGCGCCAGGCAGGCCAGCACGGCCAGCTGGCACGAGAAGGCCTTGGTCGAAGCGACACCGATCTCGGGACCGGCGAGCGTCATGGCGACGACGTCGCTCTCGCGCGCCATGGTCGAGCTCGTCACGTTGACGACGCTGACGATATGCTGCCCTTGCGCCTTGGCATAGCGGAGGGAGGCCAGCGTATCGGCCGTCTCGCCCGACTGCGAAACGACGATCATCACACCGTTCTTCGGCATCGGCGCGTCGCGATAGCGGAACTCGGAGGCGACATCGATGTCGACCGCGACCCGCGCCAACCGTTCGAACCAATATTTGGCGATCTGCCCGGCGTAGAAGGCGGTGCCGCAGGCGGTCAGCGTAATGCGGTCGATCTGCCGCGGATCGAAGGGCAGATCGAAGGGAAGCACCACGCGGCCGGCCGACAGGTCGAGATAGTGCGCGAGCGTGCGTCCGACCACCTCGGGCTGCTCGTGGATCTCCTTGGCCATGAAATGGCGGAAATTGCCCTTGTCGACCAGGAAGGCGCTGGCGGCACTCTTCTGGCGCTGACGCTGCACGGGCGTGTTGGTCTCATCGAAGACCTGCGCGCCGCGGCGCGTCAGCACCACCCAATCGCCTTCCTCGAGATAGGCGATCTCATCCGTGAAGGGCGCCAGCGCCAGGGCATCGGAGCCGAGATACATCTCGTCCTGGCCGAAGCCGATGGCGAGCGGGGCGCCGCGCCGGGCGCCGATCAAGAGATCGGCTTGGCCGTCGAACAGGAAGGCCAGGGCGAAGGCGCCCTTGAGGCGAGGCAAGGCCGCTGCGACCGCCTCGCTCGGGCTCTTGCCGCCGGCCATCTCGTCGGTCACCAGATGCGCGACCACCTCCGAGTCGGTCTCGGTCTCGAAGACGTGGCCTCTGGCCCGCAGCACCTCCCGCAGCTCGCGGAAATTCTCGATGATCCCATTGTGGACGACAGCCAGCGTCTCACTGGCATGGGGATGGGCATTGATCTCCGTCGGCTTGCCGTGGGTCGCCCAGCGGGTGTGGCCGATGCCGATCGTGCCGCGCAGCGGGTGGTTCGACAGCCGCAGTTCGAGGTTCTTGAGTTTTCCGGGCGCACGACGGCGGGTGAGAGTCCCCCCTTCCAGCGTGGCGATGCCGGCCGAATCATAGCCGCGATATTCAAGCCGCTTCAGCGCTTCGACGATCTGCTCCGCGACCGGACCCGCGCCGAGAATTCCGACAATGCCGCACATGGGACCCTCGCAACACTATCCGCGCAACGCAATCGGGTGAAGACCTTCTCCCGCCCACATGCTGAGCGGCTGCTTGCGCAGCAAGCCGAAGCGCCGGGTCGACGACGTCTTCCGACGTGTCGTCGTTCGCCCGCCTCAAGACGAGGGACCGTGCGTCGCTCGACTGCCTAGCAAGCCGCACCATCATAAATCAAGATCGGGCGGACGCGTATCTTTATGGCGAATCAGCCTTTACGGGCGCGATCGCGACGGAACGACGCCGCCCATCCGTCCTTGACGATCTGCCGGCCACGGCCGAGCGCCAGCGCATCGGCGGGCACGTCCTCGGTGATGACCGAGCCCGAGCCCACGAAGGCACCGGCGCCGACCTCGACCGGCGCCACCAGCGAGGAATTGGACCCGATGAAGGCACCGGCGCCGATCTCGGTCCTGAACTTGCCGAAGCCGTCGTAGTTGCAGGTCACCGTGCCGGCGCCGACATTGGCCCCGGCGCCGACGCGCGCGTCGCCGATATAGGTCAGGTGGCTGACCTTGGCTCCGGCCTCGATGTCGGCACTCTTGACCTCGACGAAATTGCCGACCTTGGCCCCCTGCCCGAGCCGTGCGCCCGGACGCAGGCGTCCGAAAGGCCCGACGCTCGCCCCCGGCCCGACGGCAGCACCCTCGAGGTGCGAGAAGGCATGGATCACGGCTCCCTCCTCGACGGTGACACCTGGACCGAAGACGACATGCGGCTCGACCACGACATCGCGGCCGAGCCGCGTGTCATGCGACAGGAACACCGTCTGCGGCGCGACCAGGGTCGCGCCCGCCCGCATCGCCGCATCGCGCAGCCGCGCCTGAAGCACGGCCTCGGCCTCCGCGAGTTGGACCCTATCGTTGATGCCCATCACCTCCGCCTCGCTCGCAACCGGCGCTGCGCAACGCCCGCCTTCGGCACGGGCGACCTCGACCGCATCGGTCAGATAGAACTCGCCCTGCGCATTGTCGTTGCGGATGCGGTCGAGAAGTCCGAGCGCCTGCCTCCCGTTGAGACCCATGAGCCCGGAGTTGCACAGCCGCACGGCGCGTTCGGCTTCGCTCGCATCCTTGTGCTCGCGAATGGCGACGAGCGCGCCGTTCTGGGTCAGCAGACGGCCGTAGCCGTGCGGATTGGCGGCTTCGAACCCCAGCGCCACGACCTCGGCACCTGCGGCGAGCGCGGTCCGCATGCCGAGAAGCGTATGCGGCTCCACCAGCGGCACGTCGCCGTAAAGCACGAGAAGGTCGTCGAAACCCGCCTCGATGGCGGCCCGTGCCGACAGCACCGCATGGGCGGTGCCCCGCCGTTCGGCCTGCGTGAAGATCTCGACGTCAGCCCGGGCCTTGCGCGCGGCGGCCGCCACGTCGTCGCGTCCCGGGCCGACGACGACCGCCACCCTGTCTGCCACGGCGCTCGCCGCGGCCACCACATGGCCGAGCAGCGTGCGTCCGCCGAGCGGGTGCAAGACCTTGGGAAGGGCCGACTTCATTCGGGTGCCTTCCCCCGCGGCGAGGATCACGCAGAGGCAACGTCTTGGCGCTGTCATTGAAGCCGTCCTATGATCCGAGGGAGTATGCGTCGAGGCGGGGAATGCCGGCACTGGTTTACCCTTTCCCGGATATTGGCCTCCGGAGAGCCTGTCAAAAACGCCTCGCCGAGCTATCGGGAATTGAGTAATGGATGGGCGAGCGGCCCGCGACGGTTCTCGGCTTGACCTCGCATGCCTATGGTGAAAAGTGGGCAGATGATCGCACGCCGCGACCTCTTGAAGTGGATAGCCGCCGGCTGGGGCACCGGACTTCCGTCCGCCTTCGCGGCGGAGGCCCAGCCGCCGGCACCGGCGGTCCCGCCGAGCGAACCCTTCAGCTTCAACCATGTCGTCGACCTTGCCCGCGCTCTCGCAACGAAGCCGCACGAGGCCCCCGACGCCAACCTTCCGGCGCCATTCGGCAACCTGACCTACGAGCAATATGTCGGGATCCGGTCGAAGCCGGGTACCGCCATATGGTTCAACGACAATCTCGGCTTCGCCATCGAGCCGCTGCATCGCGGCAAGATCTTCGCTGCCGCGGTCGCGATCAACATCGTCGAGAACGGAACCGCGCACCGCCTCGTCTACAATCCATCGCAGTTTGATTTCGGCAAGCTGCAGGTGCCGGCCGCCCTGCCCGACCTCGGCTTTTCCGGCTTCCGGGTGCTGCATGCGCGCTCCGGCAAGGGGTTCGGCGATGCGGCCATCTTCCAGGGGGCCAGCTTCTTTCGCGCCATCGCCAATGGGGAGACGTTCGGGCTCACGGCGCGGGCTTTGTCGATCCGCACCGCCGATCCGAAGGGAGAGGAATTCCCGAGCTTCCGTGAGGTCTGGATTGAGCGGCCGAGTCCGGCGACCGACGTGCTGGTGATCAATGCCCTCGTCGATTCGGACAGCATGACGGGCGCCTACCGGTTCACCCTGCGGCCGGGCGATATCACCATCATCGATACGGAATGCACGCTGTTCACGCGCAGCCCGGCCGATTTCTACGGCCTCGGCTGCATGGCTGCCATGTTCCTGTTCGGACCGATCAACCGGCGCGCCATCGACGACGTGCGGGAAGCCGTCCACGAGGTCTCCGGCCTGCAGATTCTCAACGGCAACGGCGAGTGGTTGTGGCGCCCGGTGTCCAACCCCCAGATTCTACAGATCTCCGCCTTCGTGGACACCAATCCGCGCGGCTTCGGCCTGCTCCAGCGCCAGCGCAACTTCAATCAGCTGCAGGACGACGACCAGCACTGGGAGCTTCGCCCCTCCCTCTGGATCGAACCGATCAACGACTGGGGCGAGGGCAGCGTCTCGCTCGTCGAGATTCCGAGCGATTCCGACATCAACGACAATATCGTCTGTTTCTGGCGCCCGAAGGCGGTCCTCCAACCAGGGGCCGAAATCTCTTTCGCCTATCGGCAGTTCTGGTGCTGGACGCCGCCCAATCGGCCCAACCTCGCAACCGTGACGGATACGCGGGGCGGTCGCGGCGCCACGGCGCGGCAAAGGCGTTTCCTGGTGGAGTTCACCAGCGACAGCTTCGCCGACCCGCAGCATACGACCGAGATCAAGCCCAATCTGTCGGCGTCGGTCGGCACCATCGTGTCGATCCGCTCCTTCGTGTCCGTCGAACGCAAGACGTTCCGGGTGCTGTTCACGGTGGATTTCGGCGGCGAGGCGCTCTCCGAACTGCGGCTCGTCCTCGAAGCCTCCGGCAAGCCCGCGAGCGAAACCTGGCTCTCCAGGTGGACGGCGTGACGGCGCTCGCCACCATTCAGACGGAGCCGCCGTCGTCCCGGTTCTCGGACATCCTCGCCATGCCGGCCATGCCGCCGGAACAACCGGTCGCCATGCCGACCCAGTCGCTGTCGCGGTTCGACCGGGCGAGCCGCCGCGGCTGGGATCTCGCCTGCCACCGCCGCTCGCCGTGGGTGACGCGCCTCGCGATCTTCGGCGGCGCTCTGAGCATCACCGCCTACGGGGCCGACCAGATGTACCGCGTGGTCGATGTCGGCGGCGTGACCTTCCTCGAATGGATCCTCGTCGGCCTGTTCGTCGCCAACTTCTCCTGGATCGCGCTCTCCTTCGCCAGTGCCGTCGTCGGCTTCGTCTGGCTCATGGCCTTCGCGCCGAAGCCGCCGGGCTTTCCGGCGGCGCTCAAGGCCAGGACGGCCGTGGTCATGCCGATCTACAACGAGGCGCCGAGCCGGATCTTCGGCGCCATGCAGGCCATGTGCGAGGATATTGCCGAGACCGGGCTCGGAGACAATTTCGACTATTTCCTGCTGTCCGACACGACCGATCCCGATGTGTGGATCGCCGAGGAGCGGGCGGTCGTCGCGCTGCGCGACCGGCTGCGTGGCAAGGCCCGGGTCTACTACCGTCACCGCCGCCGCAACCTCAACCGCAAGGCGGGCAACATCGCCGATTTCGTCAGCGGCTGGGGCGGCGCCTATCCCCAGATGGTGGTGCTTGACGCCGACAGCCTGATGACGGCTCATTCTGTGGTCAACCTCGCGGCCGCCATGGAGGCCGATCCCGACGCCGGCATCATCCAGACGCTGCCGCTGATCATCAACCGCAACACGCTGTTCGCGCGGCTGCAGCAGTTCGCGGCCCGCATCCACGGCCCCATCATCGCCTCGGGCCTCGCGGCCTGGATGGGGCGCGACGGCAACTACTGGGGTCACAACGCGATCCTCCGCACGGCCGCCTTCGCGGCCCATTGCGGCCTGCCCGACCTGCGCGGCAGACCGCCGCTCGGCGGCCATATCCTCAGCCATGACTTTGTCGAAGCGGCGCTGATCCGGCGCGCCGGCTATGCGGTCTACATGCTGCCCGTCCTGGGCGGCAGCTACGAGGAGAGCCCTCCCTCGGTCATCGACCTCGCGGCGCGTGACCGGCGCTGGTGCCAGGGAAACCTTCAGCACATGCGGGTGATGTGGGCCAACGGCTTCCACTTGGCGTCGCGCCAGCATTTCGCAACCGGCATCATGGGCTATGCGGCCTCTCCGCTGTGGATGGCGCAACTTCTCGTCGGCATCGTGCTGGTGCTGCAGTCGACCTATATCCGGCCCGAATATTTCACCCAGGACTTTTCGCTCTTTCCCGCCTGGCCGCGATTCGACGCGCAGCGCGCCCTCGACCTCTTCGGGGTGACCATAGCGGTGCTGCTGGCCCCGAAGATCTTCGGCCTCGTGATCGCGCTCTGCCAGCCCGAAACGCGACGGCAATCGGGCGGCGCGGTCAGCCTGGTGCTGTCGACGATCCTCGAAGTCGTGATGTCGTCGCTGCTGGCGCCGATCATGATGCTGATCCAGTCCGGCTCGGTGATCCAGATCCTGCTCGGCCGCGATACGGGCTGGAACCCGCAGCGGCGCGACGACGGCTCGATCCCCTTCCGCGACATCGTCCGGCGCCACCGCTCGCATGTGGCTCTGGGCTTCCTCACCCTGATCGCGGGCATTCTGATCTCGCCGTCGCTGGTCGCCTGGATGTCGCCGACCATCGGCGGCCTGATCCTGGCCATCTATCTGTCCTGGGCCAGCGGCCAGCGCTCGATAGGCCTGTTCCTCAAGCGGCTCGGCCTGCTGCGCACGCCCGAGGAGACGGTGCCGCCGGCGATCGTGCTCAAGGCCAACCGACTCGCGACCGAGCTCGCGGCCGCCGGCTACGACGGCACCGACGGCATCGCGGCGCTCCACGCCAGCCCCGAGCTGCGCGAGCTGCACGAGGCCTTCCTGCCGGCGGCCGAACCGCGCCGACGGGGCGATATCGACCACGATCGCGTCATGGCCGAGGCCAAGCTGCGCGATGCCCGTACGGTCGAGGAAGCGCAGGCCTGGCTCAACCGCAAGGAACGGACGGCCGTCCTGAACGACCTTGAACTTATTGCCAGGATTGCGACGCTGCCGCGCGGCGAGGATGCTACTGTGGTGCCGGCATAGAGTCTTCGCGATCCTGCCGGCGGTTCAGGCCGGTCGGGCGTTCTGTGCCGCCTGCAGCTTCCTGAAGTCGTCGCCCGCGTGATGCGACGAGCGGGTCAGCGGCGAAGCGGAGACGAGCAGGAAGCCCTTGGCCGAGGCCACGCTCTCATAGGCCTTGAAAGCCTCCGGCGTGACGAAGCTCACAACCGGGTGGTGCTTTCTCGTCGGCTGGAGATATTGACCGACGGTGAGGAAATCGACCTCCGCCGAGCGCAGGTCGTCCATCACCTGCAACACCTCGTTGCGCGCCTCGCCGAGGCCCACCATGATCCCGGATTTGGTGAAGATGCCGGGATCGAGCTCCTTCACCCGCTGCAGCAGCCGCAGCGAATGGAAATAGCGCGCGCCCGGCCTCACCGTGAGATAGAGCGAGGGAACCGTCTCGAGGTTGTGGTTGAAGACGTCGGGCCTGGCCGCGACCACCGTTTCGAGCGCGCCGGGCTTACGCAGGAAATCCGGCGTCAGCACCTCGACCGTGGTCCCGGGCGACAGGCGGCGGATCGCCGCGATGGTCGCTGCGAAATGGGCGGCGCCGCCGTCGGCGAGGTCGTCGCGGTCGACCGAGGTGACGACGACGTGATGCAGGCCGAGTTTCGCGACCGCCTCGCCCACATGCTCGGGCTCGTGCGGGTCGAGCGCGCCCGGCAGGCCGGTGCGCACATTGCAGAAGGCGCAGGCCCGCGTGCAGGTGTCGCCCATGATCATGAAGGTGGCGTGCTTCTTCTCCCAACACTCGCCGATATTGGGGCAGCCCGCCTCCTCGCAGACCGTGACGAGCCCGTGCTTGCGCACGATGTCGCGCGTCTCCGCATAAGCCGGCGATCCTGGCGCCTTCACGCGGATCCAATCCGGCTTCCTGGCGACGGGCTGGTCGGGCCGGTGCGCCTTCTCGGGATGGCGCGGAGCCTCGGCGCCGCGCTTGCGCGGATCATTGGCGAGGGTATCGAGCACCAGCATGGATTTAGCTCCAGCTCAGGCGATGACGCGGGCCAGCACGACGACGATCACCGCGCCGAGCGTCGACATTATAACGTCTGCGACGAGCGGATTGGCGATCGGCAGCACTACGCCAAAAGCATGCAGGATGAAGGCGCCGACGATGGAGCCGATGAGCCCGGTGACGAGGTCTCGGATCAGGCCGCCGCCCCCGACCAGAAGGCTCGCCAGCCAGCCCGCGATCAGGCCCACCGCGATGACGATGATGATATTCTGCGGCTGGAGCGCGGCGAGCTGCATCTGGAACATTCCCTCCGATCAGGTATGGATCACGCGATCATAGGCGTCGAGCACGCTCTCGTGCATGGTTTCGGACAAGGTCGGATGCGGGAACACCGCATTGATCATCTCCTCTTCCGTCGTCTCGCAATTCATGGCGACGACGAAGCCCTGGATCAGCTCGGTCACTTCCGCGCCGACCATGTGAGCACCGAGCAGCCGGCCCGTCTTGGCGTCGAAGATGGTTTTCACGAGGCCCTCGGGCTCGCCGAGCGCGATGGCCTTGCCGTTGCCGATGAAGGGAAAGCGGCCGACCTTCAGCGCAAAGCCCGCCTCCTTGGCCTTGGCCTCGGTCAGTCCCACGGAGGCGATCTGCGGCAGGCAATAGGTGCAGCCCGGGATCATCATGCGGTCGAGCGCGTGGGTGTACAGCCCCTTGATGGTTTCGACGCAGATGACGCCCTCGTGCTCGGCCTTGTGAGCCAGCATGGGCGGGCCGGCGACATCGCCGATCGCATAGACACCCGGCACGTTGGTGCGGCCGAAACCGTCGGTCGCCACGATGCCGCGCTCGACCTTCACGCCGAGGGCTTCGAGACCGAGGTTCTCGCTGTTGCCGAGGACGCCGACGGCCGAGATCAGCCGGTCGGCGGTGATCTTGGACGTGCCGCCACGGCCGTCGTCGATCGTGGCGGTGATGCTGTCGGACGCCTTCTCGACACCGGTCACCTTGGCGCCGGTCATGATATTGATGCCCATCTTCTCGAAGCGCTTGCGGGCGAAGGCGGCGATCTCCGCATCCTCGACGGGCAGGATCTGCTCCAGCACCTCGACCACCGTGACCTCGGCCCCCATGGCACGGTAGAAATAGGCGAATTCGATGCCGATGGCGCCCGAGCCCATGACCAGGAGCGTCTTGGGAAAGCTCTTCGGCACCATGGCGTCGTAATAGGTCCAGATCAGCTTGCCGTCGGGCTCCATGCCGGGCAGCGCGCGCGGCCGCGCGCCGGTCGCGACGATGATATGCTTGGCGCCGTAGGTGCCGGGCCCCTTGGCGCCCTTCGGGGCCGCCACGGGCGGGGCGCCGAGCGCCGCTCCGGCCGAAGCCTTGACCTCGATCTCGTTCGGCTTGGTGAGCCTGGCCTCGCCCCAGATCACGTCGACCTTGTTCTTCTTGAGCAGGAAACCGACGCCGGTCGAGAGCTGGTTCGACACGCCGCGGGACCGCTGAACCACCTTGCCGATGTCGAAGGTCGTCTCCTTGGCCGAAAGCCCATAGGCGTCCGGATGCTGCAGGTAATGATAGATCTCGGCCGAGCGCAGCAGCGCCTTGGTCGGGATGCAGCCCCAGTTGAGGCAGATGCCGCCGAGATGCTCCCGGTCCACCACCGCGGTCTTGAAGCCGAGCTGCGCCGCCCGGATGGCGGTCACGTAGCCGCCCGGCCCGGCGCCGACCACGATGATGTCATAGGTTTCGGCCATCAGTTAACGTCCCGGTTGCTTTCTTTATTCTTCATCTCTCGTCGAATACACCATCACTTTTCAAAGCAACGAGCTCCTGTTGGAGCGTCTGACGCAGCCCGTGAATGGATGAATAAATAATACATTTTTGTCCCTTGATATCAAACGGCAAACTACCCCCCTCGCGCAATAATAGTATTGTTGGCTTTTTAATTGCCCAAGCAAAACCAATCTCCAAAAATACATTTGGATTACTTTCGTTTAAAAGAGCTATAACTCCATTGTAAGAAGAAATTCTCTTTTTTATACCTTCGAGAATATCTCCCACATAAGCTTGCTTGTCGATCCGTTCGCACAATATTTCTGTCTTCCCACAGGCCTCCGAAATCGCAATTTCGTACTCGTCTGTATAATCAGACTTAAAAGGCATGGCCACAAAAAGTTTGATCTTTTCCTCGCTTTTGTTTCCGAAGCTGCTTAACCTTGCCGCCACAATCTTAGTATTTGCGAGAGAGTCAGAACTGCTTCTGTAAGACGAACTGCCAATTCCCTGTTCTTGAACTTGGGTCAAATATCTCTTAAGACGAGCTGCCCGCCTCGGATCCTTTTCAACGATTTCGATCTCATTCAATGCAACCGGCAACTCTCCTTCACGAACGCCGTCAAAGAAGCCGGCAACGAGTGCTAGTAACGACTCGTGCTCATCTAGGCCATAACCTGGACCATGTATCGTTGTAGCAATTTTTCGAATTTCAGGCGCATAGATTTCCGCCATGGCCAACGCACGTCGGCCAAAAGATCGAATTTCGCCATATCTGAAATCAAGCAAGGGGCCTGTCCCGATAAACATGATATTTTTTGCTTCGATATTTCGCCCCGGAATAATTTCGTGATCTCCTATCTCTAATTTTCCTTGATATCCAACATGACTAGCAATATACTTATCAGCACCATGCAAACCATCCGCATATTTTAAAACAACTAGATCACACAAACGACTGGCTAAGTCGCCTTCTACGACACGAATTGTTACTGGTTTGTCGGACATGGGCATCACACCAGCATCGACATGGGGTGCTCGATCAGCGTTTTGAAGGCGGCGATCAGCTCCGCGCCGAGAGCGCCGTCCATCGCGCGATGATCGGCCGAGATCGTCACACTCATCACCGTCGCGATGGCGGGCGCATTGTTCTTGACCACCACCCGCTTCTCGCCGGCCCCGATCGCGAAGATGCTGGATTGCGGCGGGTTGATCACCGCCGAAAAGACCTTGATCCCATACATGCCGAGGTTGGAGATGGCGGAGGTGCCGCCGGTGTACTCCTCGGGCCGAAGCTTGCGGGCTCGCGCCCGGGCGGCGAAATCCCTAGCCTCGATGGCGATTACCGACAAGGTCTTGGTGTCGGCCTGCCGGATCACGGGGGTGATCAGCCCGCCGGGCATCGCGACCGCCACCCCGATGTCGGCATGCTTGTGCCTGAGCATCGCGGCCTCGGTCCAGGTGACGTTGGCGTCCGGCACCCGGATCAGCGCCAAGGCGAGGGCCTTGATGACAAAGTCGTTGACGGAGACACGGTAGACCGGCTTGCCGTCCTTGTCCTTGGGCGCGGCGGCGTTGACCTGCTCGCGTAGCGCCAGCAAGGCGTCGAGCTCGCAATCGAGCGTGAGATAGTAATGGGGGACGGTCGCCTTGGCTTCGACGAGCCGCCGCGCGATCGTCTTGCGCATGCCGTCATGCGGCACTTCCGTGTACGAACCGGCGGCGAAGAGCTTCTTGATCGCCTCGTCGCTCGCGCCGGCCGGGGCCGGCGGTTTTGCGGCGGCGGGCGTCGATGCAACCGCCGGCGCGGCGGCCTCGGCACCGTCCGGCTTCGAGACCGCCGCCGGCCCGCGCTCCATCGCGGCGCGAACATCCTTCTCGACGACCCTGCCATGCGGTCCCGAACCCTGAAGGGCGGCGAGATCGAGACCGGCTTCCTTGGCGATACGGCGGGCCAGTGGCGAGGCGAAGACGCGGGCGCCATTGGCCTCGGCCGGTGCCGGCGCGTCCTGCGGCTTGGCCCGCTCTTCAGACAGCCCCTGCGGCGCCGAGACGGCCTCCGCCGGCCTGGCGGGGGCGGCCGCTTCGGGCGCCGGCTTGGCGGGCGTAGCAGCCTCGGCATTCTTCGACGCGGGCGCCGGCTTGCCCCCACCACCCTTGGCGACGGCCTTGACGTCCTCGCCCTCGGCGGCGATCAGCCCGATCAATTCGTTGACCGGAACGTCGGCCGTGCCTTCCGGGACGACGATCTTGGCCAGCGTCCCCTCGTCGACCGCCTCGACCTCCATCGTGGCCTTGTCGGTCTCGATCTCGGCGATGACGTCGCCGGCCTTGATGGCGTCGCCCTCCTTCTTGAGCCATTTGGCGAGGTTGCCCTTCTCCATCGTCGGAGAGAGGGCCGGCATCAGGATATCGGTCGGCATGGAGAAGATCTTTTCAGAGGGAGAGAGCGTGAATGTCGTCGATCAGATCCAGCCGACGCATGATCCGTTCCATCGGCTCGTCGCGTCGATCCATTCGCATGGGCATTCCAAACATCTGAACCTCAAGGGAGCCGATCCGCTGACGGATCTCGCATGTGTCGATCTTGAGATCCGCAAGGTCTCCCTGAATTCGTTGCAAGACCTGGACAATCAGCTCATTCGTGGCTTCAGCCATATCTCATTCCCCCGCATACCCCGGTTCGGTTCACCGGTAGCAGACGCTCTTGGCCGCCTCGACGACCTCGCCGACATTCGGCAAGGCGAGCTTCTCAAGGTTGGCCGCATAGGGCATCGGCACATCCTTGCCGGCGACGCGCAGCACCGGCGCGTCGAGATAATCGAAGGCCAGCTCCATGATCCGCGCGACGATCTCGGCGCCGACGCCGGACTGCGCCCACCCCTCCTCGACCGTGACGCAGCGGCCGGTCTTCTTCACCGAGGCAAGGACAGTCTCGATATCCATCGGGCGGATGGTGCGAAGGTCGATCACCTCGGCCTCGATCCCCTCCTTGGCGAGCTCCTCCGCGGCTTTCAGGGCATAGCTCATGCCCATCGACCAGGACACGATGGTCAGGTCGCCGCCGGCGCGCGCGATGCGGGCCTTACCGATGGGAATGGTGAAATCGTCGAGCTCGGGCACCTCGAAGGTCTGGCCATAGAGGATTTCGTTTTCCAGGAAGACGACGGGATTGGGGTCGCGGATGGCGCTCTTGAGCAGGCCCTTGGCGTCCGCCGCCGTATAGGGCGCCACGACCTTGAGGCCCGGCACGCTCGAATACCAGGCCGTATAGTCCTGGCTGTGCTGGGCCGCCACCCGCGCGGCAGGCCCGTTCGGGCCGCGAAATACGATGGGAGACCCCATCTGGCCGCCCGACATATAGAGGGTCTTGGCGGCCGAATTGATGATGTGGTCGATCGCCTGCATGGCGAAATTGAAGGTCATGAATTCGACGATGGGCTTCAGGCCGGCCATGGCGGCGCCGACGCCGATGCCGGCGAAGCCGTATTCGGTGATCGGCGTATCGACGACCCGCCGGGCGCCGAACTCCTGCAGCATGCCCTGCGTCACCTTATAGGCGCCCTGGTATTCGGCGACCTCCTCACCCATGACGAAGACGTCCTCGTCGCGGCGCATCTCCTCGATCATGGCGTCGCGCAAGGCCTCGCGCACCGTCATCGACACCATCTTGGTGCCGGCGGGAATCTCGGGCTCGGCTCCGGCCGGCGCTCCGCCTTGGGGCGCACGGCTCGCCACCTTGGCGCCGGCCGTGCCGGCCCCGTTCGATTTCGGCGCGGCCGGTTTGGCTTCGGCCGCCGCCGCGACGCCGTTGCCGGGCTTCGCCTTGGGCGGAGGCGGGGCCGCCGCTTCGCCCTCGGCCGAGATCACGCCGATCGGCGTGTTGACGGCGACATTGTCGGTCCCTTCCTCGACCAGAATCGCGGTCAGCTTGCCTTCGTCGACCGCCTCGACCTCCATGGTCGCCTTGTCGGTCTCGATCTCGGCCAGGATGTCGCCGGACTTGACCTCGTCGCCGACCTTCTTGACCCACTTCGAAAGCTTGCCCTGCTCCATCGTGGGAGAGAGCGCCGGCATCAATACGTTGGTTGCCATGGATGAAACCCTAGACATCGCTCTCGCGGCGCCGACCAGGGCTCCGCGGAAAAGATGCGAGAAACAAAGCATTCCACGTCGACATCCGTGGGTGAGGCCGCGAATGTCGGCGAGGATCCGGTCAGCGCAGAATATTCGTCCAAAGCTCCGATGGATCGGGCTCCGGGTCGGCCTGCGCGAAATCGGCCGCCTCGGCCACGACGGAGCGGATCTTACCGTCGATCTCCTTCAGGGCGTCCTCCGACGTGCCGTGGTCCTTGAGGAGACGGCTGCGGACCTGCTCGATCGGGTCCTGCTCGTCGCGCATCTTCTGCACTTCCTCGCGGCTGCGGTACTTGGCGGGATCGGACATGGAATGGCCGCGATAGCGGTAGGTCTGCATTTCCAGGATGATCGGGCCGTCGCCGTTGCGGCAGGATTCGACGGCCCGCTGGCCCGCGGCCCGCACGGCACGGACATCCATGCCGTCCACCTGCTCGCCGGGAATGTTGAATGAGACCCCGCGTTTCGAGAAATCGGTCTGCGCCGAGGACCGGGAGACCGACGTGCCCATGGCATAGCGGTTGTTCTCGATGACATAGACCACGGGCAGCTTCCAGAGCTGCGCCATGTTGAAGCTCTCGTAGACCTGGCCCTGGTTTGCGGCGCCGTCGCCGAAATAGACCAGCGCCACCGAACCGTCCTCGCGATAACGGTTGGCGAAGGCGAGGCCCGTGCCGAGCGCCACCTGGGCGCCGACGATGCCGTGGCCGCCGTAGAAATGCTTCTCCTTGGAGAACATGTGCATCGAGCCGCCCTTCCCCTTGGAATACCCGCCCCGTCGGCCCGTCAGTTCGGCCATCACTCCCTTCGGGTCCATGCCGCACGCGAGCATGTGTCCGTGATCCCGATAGCCGGTGATCACCTTGTCGTTGTCGGCCGACGCCATCTTCATGCCGACCACCACGGCTTCCTGCCCGATATAGAGGTGGCAGAAGCCGCCGATCAGGCCCATGCCGTACATCTGGCCAGCCTTCTCCTCGAACCGGCGGATCAGCAGCATGTCCCTATAGGCCGATATCTCCTCGTCGCGCGTAAACGTCGCCGCGTTCGACGCGGCGGCACCGCTCTTGCCGGCGTCGACGTCGGCACGGGGAAAGGGGACGGCAACAGCCATGAGCGCTCCTCGAAAACGGCCGAATTGCCGGATCGGCACTCGTCGCGAGACGGGAGACTAGCGGAGCGCGAGTGGAAAATCGAGGGGTTCGGCCGCCGGGAACGGCCCGTTCCAACTTCACCGCACGCATGGGTTACCTGCGTTTCGCTCATGCCGCATTGCACAATTGCCGATAAATCATGCGGCAACGCAGCAACGTCGGTTGGTTTTATCGCTGGCGGACCGGATCGGTGAAAATGACGAGGTCGCGGGGATCGACATAGTCGAGCTTCGCGCGGGCCTCCTCGGAGGCGAGATCGAGGTCGAGCCCGGAGGACTGCATCAGCGTCACGCGGTGCTGCCAATGCGCGCGCTCGATCTTGAGCTCGTCGAAATCGTGCCGGAGCGCGAAGATCTGGCGCTTGTAGTCGTCCTTGGTCTTCAGGCCGCGCTCGCCGTTGAGCGCTGTCTGCACGAAATAGGCCGAGGCGACGCCGGAGAGCGCATAGAAAACGATGGGGAAGAGGATTGCGCGCAGGCGCGTGCGGACGACCATGCGAGCAGCCTGCCGAAATGAGGTTTATGCCTGATTAAGGACCGCTGTCCGAAGCCGGATCCGGCAGGCGGCCCAGGTCGTCTCGGAAGGCTAGGCCCGGTCCGGACACATCTCGCCCACGCGACCTCAGGCCAGCGCCTTCAAGGCACCGCGCCCAGCGTAACGGGCCTGCTTGCCGAGTTGTTCCTCGATTCGGATCAGCTGGTTGTACTTGGCCAGCCGGTCCGAGCGGGCGAGCGAGCCAGTCTTGATCTGCCCGCAATTGGTGGCGACCGCGAGATCGGCGATGGTCGCGTCCTCGGTCTCGCCGGAGCGGTGCGACATCACCGCCGTGTAGCCTGACCGCTGGGCCATCGAGACCGCGGCGAGCGTCTCCGACAACGTGCCGATCTGGTTGACCTTGACCAGGATCGAATTGGCCACGCCCCTGCGCAGGCCCTCGGCGAGCCGCGCCGTGTTGGTCACGAAGAGGTCGTCGCCCACGATCTGACACTTGTCCCCGACGAGGTCGGTCAGGATCTTCCAGCCCGCCCAGTCGTCCTCCGACATGCCGTCCTCGATCGAGGCGATCGGGTAGTCGGACGCGAGCTGGGCGAGATAACGGGCCTGCTCCTCGCTCGAGCGCACCTTGTTCTCGCCCTCGTAATGATAGGCGCCGCCCTTGAAGAATTCGGTCGCGGCGCAATCGAGACCCAGCACGATCTCGGCGCCCGGCTTGAACCCGGCCTGGCGGATCGCATCCATGCAGAAATCGAGCGCCGCCTCGGCCGAGGGCAGATTCGGCGCGAACCCCCCCTCGTCGCCCACATTGGTGTTCTGGCCGGCCTTCTTCAGCGCCGATTTCAAGGTCTGGAAGATCTCGGAGCCCCAGCGCACCGCCTCCTTGAGCGAGGGCGCGCCGATCGGCAGCACCATGAATTCCTGGAAATCGATAGGATTGTCGGCGTGGGCGCCACCGTTGAGAATGTTCATCATCGGCACGGGAAGCACCTGAGCCGAGACGCCGCCGACATAGCGGTAGAGCGGCAGCCCGATCTCCTCGGCCGCCGCCTTGGCGCAGGCGAGCGATACGCCCAGGATCGCATTGGCGCCGAGCTTGGCCTTGTTCGACGTCCCGTCGAGCCCGATCATCGCCTCGTCGATCGCGCTCTGGTCCTCCACCGGGATCGACCGGATGGCGCCGAAGATCGGCTGCATGCTGGCGATGGCCTTGAGGACGCCCTTGCCGCCGAACCGGCTCTTGTCGGCGTCGCGCAACTCGACCGCCTCGTGCGCGCCGGTCGAGGCGCCCGATGGCACCGCCGCCCGGCCGATGATGCCGGTCTCGAGCACGACGTCGACTTCGATCGTCGGATTGCCGCGGCTGTCGAGGATTTCACGGGCGAGAATATCGACGATGGCGGTCATGCGGTCCTCCGGTCCGTAGGGCAGCGCTGTTTTAGGGGAGCCGGACTCGGTTGGGAAGACCTGGCCCGCGTCGAACCTGGTCCCCGAAGAGGCATGCGACGCCCTGGCCAGCGACGCCTGCTGGAGCCGCCGGCGCAGGGAACCGCGAGATGGCCTTCACATCGTCGGAATCGAGAATTCCGCGCCTTCCTTGACGCCCGAGGGCCAGCGCGCCGTCACCGTCTTGGTCTTGGTGTAGAAGCGCACCGAATCGGGGCCGTGCTGGTTGAGGTCGCCGAACACCGAGCGCTTCCAGCCGCCGAAAGAAAAATAGGCGAGCGGCGTCGGGATCGGCACGTTGACTCCGACCATGCCGACCTGGACCTTGGAGACGAAGTCGCGCGCCGCGTCGCCGTCGCGGGTGAAGATCGCGGTGCCGTTGCCGTATTCGTGGTCGTTGCAGAGGCCGAGCGCCTCGTCATAGGTCTTGGCCCGCACCACGGAGAGGACCGGCCCGAAGATCTCCTCCTTGTAGATACGCATGTCCTTGGTGACGTTGTCGAACAGGCACGAGCCGAGATAGAAGCCGTTCTCGTAGCCCTGCATCTTGAAGCCGCGGCCGTCGACGACGAGGTCGGCGCCTTCCTTCAGGCCGATCTCGATATAGTTGCGGACCTTCTTCACGGCATCGGCCGTGACCAGCGGACCGTAATCGGCCGAGGCATCGGTCGATGGGCCGATCTTCAAGGCCTCGACGCGGGGCACGAGCTTCTCCATCAACCGGTCCGCCGTGCCCTTGCCGACCGGCACCGCCACCGAGATCGCCATGCAGCGCTCGCCGGCCGAGCCGTAGCCGGCGCCGATCAGCGCATCCACGGTCTTGTCCATGTCGGCGTCCGGCATGACGACCATGTGGTTCTTGGCGCCGCCGAAAGCATGCACGCGCTTGCCCTTCGCGGCGCCGCGCGCATAGATATATTCGGCGATCGGCGTCGAGCCGACGAAGCCGATGGCCTTGACGTCCGGATCGTCGAGGAGCGCGTCGACCGCGACCTTATCGCCGTTGACGACGTTGAGGATGCCGGCCGGCAGGCCCGCCTCGATCATGAGCTCGGCGAGGCGCATCGGCACACCGGGATCGCGCTCGGACGGCTTCAGGATGAAGCTGTTGCCGCAGGCGATCGAGGGCGCGAACTTCCACATCGGGATCATCGCCGGGAAGTTGAACGGCGTGATGCCGGCCGTGACGCCGAGCGGCTGGCGCATCGAATAGGCGTCGATGTCGGGGCCGGCGCCGTCGGTGAACTCGCCCTTGAGCAGGTGCGGGATGCCGCAGGCGAATTCCACCACCTCGTAGCCGCGCTGGACATCGCCCATGGCGTCGGCGACCGTCTTGCCGTGCTCGCGCGCCAGAAGCTCGGCCATCTCCTTCTGGTTCTGGATGACGAGATCGAGGAAGCGCATCATCACGCGGGCGCGGCGCTGCGGGTTGACGGCGGCCCAGCCGGGCTGGGCATCGCGGGCGTTCTCGACCGCCTTGCGGACGTCCTCGGCCGAGGCCAGCGCGACCTTGGCCGCGACCTCGCCCGTCATCGGCCAGAACACGTCGGCCGTGCGGCCCGAAGTGCCGGCGACATGCTTGCCGCCGATGAAATGACCGTAATTCTGCATCGCGTCCTCCCGGTGATTGCTTGACTGGCCGGCACTATGCCTCAATAAATTTGCACAGCAATTGCGGAGATCGCGCATCCGCTTTGCAAATATAGGCAAAGGCCATGGATTGGGACAATGTCCGGATCTTCCTCGGCGTGGCGCGCGCCGGGCAGTTCGTCGCCGCGGCGCGGCTGCTCAAGATCGATCACGCCACCGTGGCGCGGCGCATGACGGCGCTGGAGCGCAGCCTCAACGCCCGGCTCATCGAACGCCGCACGACGGGCGTGTCGCTGACGGCCGCAGGCCTGCGGCTCCTCGCGGCCGCCGAACGGATCGAGACCGAAATGCTGCACGCCCAGGCCGAGCTGACCGACCGGGACGTCGAACTCTCGGGCACGGTGCGGATCGGCGCGCCGGACGGGCTCTCGACCTACTATCTGGCCGGGCGTTTCGCCGGTTTCGCCGAACGATTTCCCTCGATCACCGTTCAGCTCGTCCCGACGCCGCTCGTCGTGCCGCTGTCGAAGCGCGAGGTTGACATCGCCATCGTGCTGGAAAAGCCCGAGGCGGGCCGGCTCGTCACCCGCAAGCTGACCGACTATTCGCTCGGCCTCTTCGCGTCGGCGGCCTATCTGGCGCGGCACCCATGCCCGACGACCGCCGAAGATCTCAAGCGTCGCACCTTCGTGGGTTATGTGGAGGAGCTCAACTATTCGGCCGCGCTGAACTACCTCCAGGAACTCTGCGGCGACGTGCCGATCGCCTTTCAATGCGCCAGCGCCATCGGCCAAGTCGAGGCCGTCCGTGCGGGCCTTGGCTTGGGGGTGCTGCATGATTTCGCCGCGGCGCGCCATCCGGACCTCATCCGCGTCCTGCCGGAGCGGCGCGCGCTGCGCTCCTATTGGATGGTGGAGCACGAGGACACGCGCGGCATCGGCCGGATCCGTGCGGTCCACGAGCATCTGGTCGCGATCATCGACGACGACCGCGCCCTGTTCCTCCGTCGATAGGCCGGCGCGAGATCAGTTATTGTAGCCGCCGCCATAGCCGCCGGGGTCGGAGCCGCCGGTGTCGCCCCCCTGGTCACCATAGTTTCCGGGGTCGGGGCCCTGGTTGTTGTTGTCGTCATAATAATTGTTGACGATGGTCTCGCCGCCAGGATTGCCGAAGCCGCCCATCCCGCCGCCGAGACCCGAGGCGATGCCGAACGGGTTGTTGCCGCCGTGAAACAGGCCGCGAATCCCATCGGCCAGCAGTACGCCGCCCGCAACGCCCGCCGCAGCCCCGAGCGCGCCCTTGAGGAAGCCGCCTCCGCTGCCCCCCATGGCGCTCGCCATGCCGCCCATCATGCCTCCACCCTGCTGAGCTCCGCCCGGCTGGCCCATGCCGGCCTGCTGGCCGCCCCAGGGACCACTGCCCTGCCCCCGGAAAGGTCCGGGCTCTTGCGGCAGCGACCCGGGTGCGGGGCCGCCGGTCGTCGGCACCGTCTGGCCGCGTCCCTGGTTCGGATCCTGCTGGCTACCACCGAACATGCGCCCCAGCCCGCCGAGAAAGCTCGTGTCTTCTTGGCGAGGCTGACCTTGCTGGAGCTGGGCTTCGAGCTGCTGGATCTTCTGGTTGGCGGCCTGCAAGGCCTGGTCCTGCACGATCACGGTCTGCGACAGGAGATAGGGCGCGTAAGGCTGCGAGCGGACCTCGTCGGCGATCAGCGATTCCGCCTCCCGGTCGCGCTGCTGGTTCGCGGCGGGCTTCATGCGATCGAACAAGCCCGAAATCAGCTGGCGTTCTTCGGGGGTCATACTCGTTCTCCCTCAGTTCAGTCGAGGAGTCGCGAAGCCGGTCGGCGAACCTTGGGCTCGCACCCGAGCATCATATGGGAAGGTGCAACGAACGATCCAAGGGAGGGAATGCAAGGCGCTCATTCCCCCGACCGCGACGAGGTCGGCGGCCCTCGAGGTCGAAGGCCGCCGGCCCAAAGGCTCAGCCGTGCGGCTTCGCGTGGTGGCTATGAAGGTCCGCCGACGCCAACATGCTCGCCGTGCCGGCGTCAACATGGGTTGCCAGCATACCGTCGGTGGCGTGAGACGTGTCGTGCAGGGTTGCGGCGAGCTGTGCCGACCGGGCCGGAATGCCGGCCGTCGTCGAGTGGGCGGCGTCGGACGGCGCGCTATCGTGGTGGACGTAGGTGAAGGCGTCTCCGTTCGACGGGCTCGGCTTGAAGCTCAAGCCATGCGCACCGGAGGCCGGAACCAGGAGGGTGAACACGCCCGTATGCGGGTTGATCTGGCCAAAACCGCCGAGGCTGTCGACCGACGCATAGTAGAAGTTGGTGTTGAGGTTATTGGCCTTGAACGTCTCGACTTTGTTGTTGGTGGTATCGACCAGGGTAAACGTCCCCGAACTCGACGTGGGCTTGATCACGTCGTCGAGCCCGCTCGCCGGATTGCCGTTGGCGTCGGTCACCTGGGTGAAGCTGACGGACTGGTTTTTCTTGCCCGGATTGTGGACGTCGATGATCGAGCCATCGGCGGCGCCTGTGAGCATGAGGTCGCCGTTCGAGGTGAGCTTCAGCGAATCCGGATCGGTCAGCGGGATGGGCTGGTTCGCCTGGTGAGTCACCGTGTTGAACCCCGTCGCCCCGTCGAGAAGCACAGGCGTGACCTGGAGCGGTGCGAACGGCGTGTTGCCGTTGGACAGCTGCGAGATGACCGGATCGGTCGGGCTCGACGGATTGGTGTAGCTCAGGAAGGTACGCTTTCCGTCGAACACGATGTCGTCGTAGCCTTGCGTGGCCGACGTATTGGCGTAGGCGATCGACGAGGATTGGTGGCCCGACTTGGGGTCGATCAGGGTCAGCGTCGACTTGCCGTCCTGGTTCTGCAGGGCATAGAGCAACCCGTTGTCGGGATTGAACTTCAAGCCATCGACCGTTCCCGACACAGTGTAGGTGGCAAGTACGCTACCGGATTTGTCATATTGGACGATCTGGCTCGAGCCGCCCGAACCGTCGCTCTGGGAGTTGTTCGCATATTCGATGAACGTCGAGTTGCCGTCCGTCGTGATCGAGTCGGGCTTGGTGTCGCCAGCAGGCGCCACGTCGGGTGCCCTGATCTTACCGATGTTGACTGCCATCAGAAGTCTCCGTTCAAACGTCGCCACGTCGGCGCCCGGAACGGCAAGCAAGTTTGTGCAACCGACGTGTGACCACCGTCCCCTTTTTGGGGCTCCCGAGCGTGAGCTTACCAAATCGTAAGGTTCACGACGACGCTGATCGGAAAAACGCGCTGTTCCGCCACGAAATTTTGGAACAAAATATTGTGCGTCGTCGTTTTGTATGCCCTGCCGACAGCTGTAGCTTTACCGATGGGCTTATCGCGCCTGCATATCGGTGTCGGTGAGACCGCCAGATGGGCGATCGGTGTCGATCAGACGAGCGAACGTCGCGAGGGCGTCGCGCAGGGCCGCGCGGCTCGAGGCGCTGCCAAGGACGGCATCAATCGCGTCAGAATCGCGACCCAGCAGCGGGATCGTCAGGGAGGCGCCTTCGAAGAGCCTGACCGACATGGTGCGCAAGACCTCTTCGAGCGCGGCGCGGCCGAAATGGGATCGCGGCGAAGCGTGAAAGAAGGTCACCGGCTTGCCGGGGATCTCGCTGCCCGACACCAGCCAGTCGAGTGCATTCTTGAGGCCGCCTGGAACGCCGTGGGCATATTCGGGCACGGCGAAGACGAGACCATCGGCCGCCATGACCATATGGCGGAGCGCCGCGACCGAGTCAGGCAGCGGTCCCTCCTCACGATCCGGGTTGAAGATCGGCAGGTCGGCGAGACCCTCATAGAGGCGCAGCTCGACGCCGTCCGGCGCGCTCCGGATCGCGGCGCGCAGCAGCGCCGTGTTGGTCGAGACGCGGCGCAGGCTGCCGGAGAAGCCGAGGAAACGAACGCGACACATATTGAAACGACCGATTTCCAGCTCCGATTTCGTCATGCCCTTTCCCACTCATCCCCGCGAAAGCGGGGATTTAGGGGAAAAGGTTACCGCGTCGTCATTGACCGGCACGACCGCTTCGCTGGATCCCGGCTTTCGCAGGGATGAGCGGCGGCGCGGTAGTTCGAGCCTTCCTCACGTCGGATCCTCCAGGCTGAAGGCCTGGGCATCCTCGTCATAGGCGAAGAGCTCCCCGTAACGGCCCCAGTTGATCGCCGCGCGCAAGGTCCGCTCGGCATAGTCCTCCGACATGTAATCTTCGAGCTCCTCGCGGAAGCGCGATGCCGGGGCATAGTGCGACGGGCGCTCATCGAGCACGCGCTTGATGCGGGCCGCGAGCGGCACATAGGCCAGGAGATGGTCGCCGAAGAGCTTCTTGCGTACGTCGACGTCCGCATCGGCGAAACGCTTGCCGGCCGCCGTCAGCTTGATGTCGCCTTCCTCGAGCTCGGCGAGGCGCAGCAGCTGCAGCGTCTCGGCGATGGGGAAGAGCTCGTCGATCTCGAGCTGCAGCGAATCGGCGAGGTGCGGCAGGTCGGCCCGGCCGTTGTAGGGCGGCGCCGCAACCTCTTCCATGAGGCCGGCGAGCGAATTGGTCGAGACGCGCGGCAGCACCATGCCGATGCCGGTCCCCGGAAACAGCCCCTCCTTCTGCTTGGAGGTCGCCCGTCGGGTCATCAGCGCGTAGATGTCGTCGACGAGCTGGCGGAAGACCGGGTCGAGGCGGTTGCGCGGATGCGGCAGCGTCACCCGGATCTCGGAGGCGATGCGGCCCGGATGGGAGGACAAGACCAGGATGCGGTCGCACATCAGCACCGCCTCCTCGATATTGTGGGTCACCATAAGGATGGTCTTGATCGGCAGGCGGCCTTCCGACCAAAGATCGATCAGGTCCGAGCGGAGCGTCTCGGCGGTCAGCACGTCGAGTGCCGAGAAGGGTTCGTCCATGAGCAGGATGTTGGGGTGGGTGACGACCGCGCGCGCGAAGCCGACGCGCTGGCGCATGCCGCCCGACAGCTCCTTGGGATAGGCCGATTCGTAGCCGTCGAGGCCGATGAGGTCGATGCCGGCCAGCGCCCGCTTCCTGGCCTCGGCCGCGGGCACTTTCAGCG
Source organism: Lichenihabitans sp. (assembly GCA_965277635.1). Classification (GTDB taxonomy): domain Bacteria; phylum Pseudomonadota; class Alphaproteobacteria; order Rhizobiales; family Beijerinckiaceae; genus Lichenihabitans. The sequence continues at coordinate 4,236,347 of CBDIDE010000002.1, read as the reverse complement.
CCTTGAGGCCGAGCTCGACGTTCTCCAGCACCGACAGCCAGGGAAACAGCGCAAAACTCTGGAACACCATGGCGATGCCGTCGGCCGGCCCGTCGAGCTTCTGGCCCTGGTAGACGACCTCGCCGGCCGACGGGCGGATCAGCCCGGAGACGATGCGCAGCAGGGTCGACTTGCCGCAGCCGGAGCGGCCGAGGAGACCCACGATCTCGCCGCGCGACAGTGTCGTCGAGACGTCGTCGAGGACGGCGGGCGCGTCGTCGTCGGAGCCGCCCTTGTAGCGCTGGCTGATATGCCTGACTTCGAGCAGCGGACCGCCGTTCACTTCATCGAGCATGGCAAAGGATCCTAGCTGATGCGCAGGCGTCGCTCGGCGTAGCCGAAGAGCGGGCGCCAGAGCAGGCGGTTGTAGACGATGACGAAGACCGACATCACCGCGACCCCGAGCACGATACGAGGATAGTCGCCGTTCTCGGTCGCCTGAGCGATATAGGCTCCGATGCCATGGGCCGCGACCTTGTCGTTCCCCCACTTGACATATTCGGCCACGATGGCGGCGTTCCACGAGCCGCCTGAGGCAGTCAGGGCGCCGGTGACGTAATAGGGAAAGATGCCGGGCAGGATGACGTTCCGCCACCAGGCCCAGCCGCGGATCTTGAAATTGGCCGAGGCCTCGCGCAGGTCGTTCGGGAAGGCGCTCGCGCCCGCGATCACGTTGAACACGATGTACCATTGCGTTCCGAAGATGATCAGCGCCGAGAGCCAGATGTCGGGATCGAGGTGGAAGGCCAGGATGCCGATGACCGCGATCGGGAAGACCACGTTGGCCGGAAAGGCGGCCAGGAATTGCGCCGCCGGCTGCACCCGCTCAGCGATGGACGGCCGCAGGCCGATCCACACCGAGATCGGCACCCAGACCACGCTCGCCAGCGCCAGCAGCACGATCACGCGGACCATGGTGAGGAGCGTCAGGCCCATGGCGGCGAAGAGATCGCGCCAGCTCAGCGCGGCGGCAACGAAGCTGATCGTCTCGTAGGCCGCGAAGATCGCGAGCGCCGCGATGCCGGCGATCCAGACGATATCGATGACGCGCGACACGAGGGGTGAGTCGGCGATGCCCGAACCGAGCCGCGGCAGATCGATCCGCAGGCTGGTGAACCACTCGAAGGCAGCCTCCAGAGGCGCCGAGGCGCGCTTCACCCAGACGGTCCGCTGCAGCAGGGACAGCACCCACGACGAGGATGTCTCCTGCGAGGCGGAGAGCTCGACGCGGAACTTGCCGGCCCAGGTGACGATCGGCCGGAAGATGAGCTGGTCGTAGAGCAGGATCACCACCAGCACCATGGCGACGGCGGCCAGCACCGCGCTGACGCTGCGCTCGTCGATCGCCACCGCCAGATAGGAACCGATGCCCGGCAGCTTGATCGTCGTGTCGCCGACCGTGATGGCCTCCGCCGCAACGACGAAGAACCATCCGCCCGACATGGACATCATCATGTTGTAGATCAGCGCCGGCACCGCGAAGGGCGTCTCGAGCTGCCAGAACTTCTGCCAGGGCGACAGGCGGAAGCCTTCGGAGACCTCGGCGAGGTCGGCCGGCACGGTCCGCAGCGACTGATAGAAGGAAAAGGCCATGTTCCAGGCCTGGCTGGTGAAGATGGCGAAGACGGCCGCGCATTCGGCGCCGAGCACGCTGCCTGGGAAGAGGCCGAGGAAGAAGGTGATGGTGAACGACAGGAAGCCCAGGATCGGGACCGACTGCAGCACGTCGAGGAGCGGGATCAGCACCACCTCGGCACGCCGGCTCTTGGCGGCCACGGTCGCGTAGGTCAGCGTGAAGAGGAGCGAGGCGGCCAGCGCGAAGAACATGCGCAGGGTGGTGCGCAGCGCGTAATAGGGCAGATAGACGTAGTCGAGGCTGATAACGGGCGTGCTCGTCGGCGGCAGCGGCACCAGCATGCCCCGCGAGCCATGCACGATGAGCACGAAGATCCCGAAAATCAGAGATAGAGCAACGATGTCCCACTGATTGGGGAGCGCGCGCCGGCCGAGTGACGTGAAAGCCACGAACTTGGTTGCCATGCGGGGATCCGGGCGGGACGGCGGGGAGCGTTGACGCTCCCGTAGCGCATGTTCGATCGGCGTGACAAGCGGATGACGAGGGCTCGGGACGTGCGCCGGGGACCCGTCTCAGCACTCGATGAAATTGACCGCGAGACCGCCCTGGCTGGTCTCCTTGTATTTGGCGCTCATGTCGGCTCCCGTCTGGCGCATGGTGGCAATCACGTGGTCGAGCGAGACCTTGTGGGTGCCGTCGCCGTGCAGCGCCAGCGATGCCGCATTGATGGCCTTGATCGCACCGAAGGCATTACGCTCGATGCAGGGGATCTGCACGAGCCCGCCGATCGGATCGCATGTCATGCCGAGATGGTGCTCCATGCCGATCTCGGCGGCATTCTCGATCTGGCCGTTCGAGCCGCCGAGCGCCGCCGCGAGGCCCGCCGCCGCCATCGAGCAGGCGACGCCGACCTCGCCCTGGCAGCCGACCTCGGCGCCCGAAATCGAGGCGTTCATCTTGAACAGCGCCCCGATGGCGGTCGCGGTCAGGATGAAGAGCCGCATCCCTTCGGCTGAAGCACCGGTGCAACCGTCGCGGTAGTAGCGCAGCACGGCCGGGATGACACCGGCGGCGCCGTTGGTCGGCGCCGTGACGACGCGACCACCGGCCGCATTCTCCTCGTTGACCGCCATGGCATGCAGGCTGACATGATCCATCATCTCGTGGGAGAAGCGGTCGTTGCGGCTCTCCTGCGCGCGCAGCCGGTCATGGATTGCCTTGGCCCGCCGCTTGACCCTAAGACCGCCCGGCAATTCGCCCTCGACCGACAGGCCGCGATCAATGCAGGCCATCATCACGGCGATGACGAGATCGACATGCGCGTCGACCTCGGCGCGCGAATGGCGGGCGCACTCGTTGGCCATCACCATGGCGGCGATCGACAGGCCGCTGGTTTCGCCCATCGCCAGCAGGTCGGCGCCGCTCCTGTACGGGAAAGGCACGGGCGCCTGATCGTCGAGCAGCCCCTCGGCCTCGTCCTCGCGGGCCACGAAGCCGCCGCCGACCGAGCACCAGCGCTCCCCCCGCAGAAGCGCGCCGGCGGCGTCGAAGACCGAGAAGCCGAGCGTGTTGGGGTGGCGCGGCGGCACCGAGAGCGTATCGAAGACGAGGTCGGCCGAGGGATCGAAGCCGATGTCGTGGCCGCCCGGCAGCTCCAGCCGCCGCTCGTCGCGGGCGCGCCGAATGACGGTATCGGCGCGATCGAGGTCGACCGTCGCCGGCGCCTCCCCGGCGAGGCCGAGGATGACGGCGCGGTCCGTGGCGTGGCCCTTGCCGGTCCAGGCGAGGGAACCGTAGAGATCGACGCGGATCCGTGCCACGCGGCCGAGGAGGCCGTCCGCCGCCAGCGCATCGACAAAGGCGAGCGCCGCCTTCATCGGACCGACCGTGTGGGACGATGACGGGCCGATGCCGATCTTGAATAGCTCGAAGACCCCGACCATGCCGAACTCCGCCCGCCGCCGCGCACCCCCTTTGGACTATGCGGCAGCGGTACCGGCCCGGCGCACCGAATTCGGACGGAAGCTGGCGTCCCTGCGCCGCCAAACCGACGTGTTCAAGCCATGGCCGTCTTGAGGAAGCTCATCACGTAAGGGGCGAAGCTGCGCGTCACCTCGATGAGGAAGGTCTCTTCGGCCTGACGCCACAGCGTGACGTCGGCCTTGGCCAGCACCGTGCGGGTCGACATGTCGACCGGGAAGGCACGCAGGTCGAGGTCGAGCGGGCAGCCGGCATTGATCAGCGCCGCGGCGCCATGACCCTTGACCTCGACACCGATCTGGCGATGCGACACGTCGACGAGGCTGTGCGGCACGGCGCCGACCGCCGCCTCGATCCGCGAGACGAGACCGGGGGGCGACACAGTCTCGGGCGCCAACAGCAGCCATTCGTCCGGACCGAGCCAGAGCGCCGCCCTACCTTCTGCGTGCTTTGCCCGGCAGGCTTCAATGGGAAGGATACAGCCGAAAGCCTCGCCGCAGAGGCGCGCCGCCTCAGGCGGCCCACGGAAGATGAAGCGGGTCGCCAGTCCAGCGAGCGCGGTCGAGGACGGCGCCCGATCGTCGAGCGGACCGTGGCGGATGGCCCGCGCCAGATTGTCAGCCATCGAGGCGAACTCCTTCGGGATCGTAGAAGACCGGAGGTTCGCAGGTAACCCTTACGGCGCCCGACGGCATCGGCACGTAGAGCACATCTCCCATGCGGCTGCGGCCACCCTCGACGAGCGCAAGCGCGATCGGCCGGTCGAGGGTCGGGCTCCAATAGCTCGACGTGACGTGTCCGATGGCATGGGTTCCGCGCATCGGATCTTCGACGGGCACGATCTGCGCGCCCTCCTCGAGCAGCGCCGCGCTCTTGAGGCCGACCAGCTGCTTGCGGTTCGGGGCGACGAGATCGGGCCGGAGGAGCGAGCGCTTGCCGACGAAGTCGGGCTTGGTCTTGCCGATAGCCCAGGCCATGCCGAGATCGTCCGGCGTCACGGTGCCGTCGGTCTCCTGGCCGACGATGACATAGCCCTTCTCGGCGCGCAGAACGTGCATGGACTCGGTGCCGTAGAGCGTCGCGCCGAGCGGCTTCGCCAGCCCCCAAACCGCCTCCCACACGGCCTGCCCGTAGTCGGCCGGCACGTTGATCTCGAAGCCGAGCTCGCCCGTGAACGAAACGCGGAAAAGCCGCGTCTCTACGCCGCAGACGCGGCCCTCGCGCAGGCTCATGTGCGGCATGGCCGAGGCCGAAAGGTCAATCCCCTCGACGAGTGGCGCGACGATGTCGCGCGCCCGCGGACCCTGCACGGCGATCACGGCCCATTGCTCCGTGATCGAAGTCAGCCACACCTTGAGGTCCGGGAACTCGGTCTGGAGATAATCCTCCATGTGGCCGAGAACACGGGCCGCGCCGCCGGTGGTGGTGGTCACATGGAACCGGTCCTCGGCGACCCGGCCCACGACCCCATCGTCCATCACGAAGCCGGATTCGGTCAGCATCAGGCCATAGCGACAGCGCCCGACGCCGAGCTTGCTCCAGCTGTTCGTATAGAGGCGGTTGAGGAACTCGGCCGCATCCGGACCCACCACCTCGATCTTGCCCAGCGTCGAGCCGTCGAAAAGACCCGCCGTCATGCGCACGGTGCGGCATTCGCGCGCCACAGCCGCATGCATGTCCTCCCCCGGCGCGGGGAAGTAATGCGCCCGCTTCCACTGACCCACGTCCTCGAAGCGCGCGCCATGCGCGGCGGCCCAGCCATGGATGGGGGTCTCGCGGATGGGATCGAAGAGGTCGCCGCGCGAAAAACCGGCGAAGGTGCCGAAGGTCACCGGCGTATAGGGCTGGCGGAAGGTGGTGAGGCCGACCTCGGGGATCGATCTCCCCAGCGCGCCTGCCACGATGGCGAGCGCGTTCATGTTGGAGGTCTTGCCCTGGTCGGTCGCCATGCCGGTGGTGGTGTAGCGCTTGACGTGCTCGATGGAGCGAAAGCCTTCGCGCACGGCGAGCTTGACGTCTTTCGCGGTCACATCGTTCTGGAAGTCGACGAAAGCCTTGACGCGAGCCGGGTCGCGCCCGTGCGGCAGCGCCCCGATGAAGCCGCCGCCGTCCGCGGCATCGTCGCCCTCGACCGCGAAACTCCGCGATCCGCCGGGCACGCCGGCCGCGAAGCCCTCGGCGAGCGCCGCGCCGATGCCCCAGATGCCGCTGCAGGCCCCCGCCGAGGCCTGGATCTGCGAGGCCTGCCCCGGCAGGTAGGTCTGCGTCGCCGCGTCGAAGCGGAGCTTGCCGCGCGATTGCGAGAAGAGATGGACGGCCGGGGTGAAACCACCGCTCATCAGCACGAGATCGCAGGCCACGCGATCGAAGTCGATGAGGCTGTCGCCCACGACCCCAGCGACTCTCACCTCGCGTACCCGAAGGCTGCCCTCGACACCGACCACCGTCGCCCCGGCCGAGACCTGGATGCTCCTCTGACGAACGGCCTCGAGGAGCGGCGTTCCGGGATTCGGCCGCGTATCGACGATTCGGGCGATGGCGACGCCGGCTGCGACGAGGTCAAGGGCGGCGCGGTAGCCGCCGTCATGCGCCGTCACCAGCACCGCCCGGCTGCCGGGCATGACGCCGTAGCGGTTGAGGTAGGCGCGGGCCGCGCCCGCCAGCATGATGCCGGGGCGGTCGTTGTCCGGGAAGACCAGCGGCCGCTCGGTGGCCCCGGTCGCGAGTACCACATGGCCGGCGCGCACCTGCCACATCCTTTCCCGCGGCAAGGCGGGGTCGACCGCGTCGAGATGGTCGGTCAGCCGTTGGCAGAGGCCGAGGAAATTGTGGTTGTAGTAGCCGAAGCACTGGGTGCGCGGCAGCAGCGTCACGCCGGCCACCGCTAGTTCGTCGAGCGTCGCGACAACCCAGTTGGCCGCAGGCGTACCGTCGATCGTCACGCCGGAGGCCGCGAGAAGCGAGCCGCCCATGCGGCTGTCCTCGTCGCACAGGATCGTGCGCTTGCCGGCCCGCGCCGCGGCCAGTGCCGCCGCGAGGCCCGCCGGGCCGGCGCCCACGACCAGCACGTCGCAATGGGCGAAGCGATTGGCGTAGCGGTCGGGGTCAGGCAGGCGCGGTGGCTCGCCAAGGCCGGCCGCCCTCCGGATCACCGGCTCGAACAGCCTGGCCCAGAGCGTCGCACCCTTGATGAAGCGCGGCCCCATGAACGTCTTGTAGTAGAAGCCCGCCGGGAACAGCGGCGAGGCCAGCGAGTTGACCGCGCCGACATCGAAGCCCAGCGTCGGCCAGCGGTTCTGGCTCGACGCGTCGAGCCCCTCGTAGAGCTCGATCTGCGTCATGCGCAGGTTCGGCGTGACGCGCGCGCCGTCGCGGGCGACCGTCGCAAGTGCGCTCGGTTCCTCGGACCCCGCCGCCAGGATGCCGCGCGGCCGGTGGTACTTGAACGATCGCCCAGTCAGGTGGACCCCGTTCGCCAGCAGCGCCGAGGCGAGCGTGTCGCCCTGTAGACCCGTATAGGCCTTGCCGTCGAATGTGAAGCGGAGCGGCCTGGCGCGATCGACCAGGCCGCCGTGCGAGGTGCGGAAGCGGCCCGTCACGGCATCACCTCGTCGCCGGCGCCGATGCGCGGCGCCTCGCCTTCCGGCACGGGCGGCCCCGCGTCGGGACGTTGCTCGCCGATCCGGTACGAGGTCAGGAACGCATCGCTCACCGTGTCGCGCAACGCGTTGAAGAAGCGGCCGCACCCGGACGTGTGGCGCCAGCGCTCGGCCATGATGCCCTTGGGATTTTCCCGCCAGAACAGGAACGCGGCCCAGGCGGCATCGTCCGCGACCGAGGGATCGCGCACGATGTGGGCATGGCCGCCGTAGCGGAACTCGAGCTCCGGCCTTGGGCCGCAATAGGGACAAGGGATCAGCAGCACGATGCTATTCCCTTCCGCTCATCCCGGCGAATGCCGGGATCCAGAAAGTGAAGGGCACCGCCGGCCTGTCACAAGGCTCGCCACCGCGCTTTCGGACACGGACGTGCTGGATCCCGGTATTCGCCGGGATGAGCGGAGGTTGAAGCGTCTGCAACATCAGTGGGCTACCGCGGCCGCGGCCGCTTCGTCGATGAGCCGGCCGGTGCGGAACCGGTCGAGCGTGAAAGGCGCGTTGATGAGATGGGGCTCGCCCCTCGCCACCTGGTGGGCGAAGACATGGCCCGAGCCCGGCGTCGCCTTGAAGCCGCCGGTGCCCCAGCCGCAATTGACGAAGAGGCCGGGAACCGGCGTCTTGCCGATGATCGGCGAGCGATCCGGGGTGACGTCGACGATGCCGCCCCAGTTGCGCAGCATGCGCAGCCGACGCACCATCGGAAAGAGCTCGCAGATGGCGTCGAGCGTGTGGGCGGCGATGTGCAGCCCGCCCCTCTGGCTGTAGGAGATATAGGCGTCGGTGCCGGCACCGATGACGAGCTCGCCCTTGTCGGATTGCGACATATAGGCGTGGATCGTGTTCGACATGACGACGCAGGGCATCAGCGGCTTGACGGGCTCGGAGACCAGCGCCTGCAGCGGATAGCTTTCGAGGGGCAGGCGCACGCCGGCCATCCCCATCACCACGCTGGTGTTGCCGGCCGCCACGACCCCGACCCGCTTCGTCGCGATCGGGCCGCGCGTCGTGTCGAGGCCGGCGACGGCGCCCGTGGCGTCGCGCCGGATCCCCGTCACCTCGCAGGTCTGGATGATGTCGACGCCGAGCGCCGAGGCCGCGCGCGCATAGCCCCAGGCGACCGCGTCGTGCCGCGCCGTGCCGCCCTTGCGCTGCAGCGTCGCGCCGACGATCGGATAGCGCAGGTGCGGCGAGATGTTCAGGATCGGGCAGAAGTCCTTCGCCTGCTCGGCGCTGAGCCATTCGTTCTCGATGCCGGCGAGGCGATTGGCATGGACGTGCCGCTTGAACACCTGCACGTCGTGGATGTTGTGCGCCAGCATCATCACGCCGCGCGGCGAATACATGACGTTGTAGTTGAGGACGTGGGAGAGGTCCTGCCACAGATCGAGGGCGTGATCGTAGAGCGCCTCGCTTTCCTCCCAGAGATAGTTCGAGCGAATGATGGTGGTGTTGCGCCCGGTGTTGCCGCCGCCGAGCCAACCCTTGTCGAGCACCGCGATGTTCCGCATGCCGTGCTCTGCCGCCATGTAATAGGCGGTCGCGAGCCCGTGCCCGCCGGCGCCGACGATGACGGCGTCATAGGCGGGCTTGGGCTCGGGCGAGCGCCATTGCTCCGGCCATCCGGCGTGGCCCGCAAAGCTCTGGCGCAGAAGGGTCAGAAAGGAAAAATGCAAGGCCGAGGATCCAGGCAAGCTTCGCGGCGCACTGTCTCCGGCACGCTCCGCTCCGTCTAGCACGGGAACGCCGCAAGGCTAGTCTCGAACCGACCTAGCGGCGGTCTCCGCGCAACGATCAGCGGCCCTTGCAGATGGTCAGGTCGCTGGTGTCGCGCGGAAAGGACGTGAGGCCGAGCCGCTCCCGCCCCTTAACCTTGACCCGACGTCGTCCGGGCGCGCGGATCGCTCCCGACGTAGAATGCCGCATTGACATCGCGGCCGCCGAAACCGACGCGGCCCGATCGGACATGCATCCCGAAGGGCCGCCCATGCGTATCGAGATCAGGGTCGACCGGATGGCGCCCCGCGCTGGCAGCTCGTCTTGAAGGAGGCGATCGAGGCGCCGGCAGCGTGTCGGCACCATTGCCGAGGGGGTCGAGGCGGCCGATCGCACGATCTTCCCCCACGACGGTCGTTCGTGGATGATGGACGCGGTGCGGCCCGGACGCGGCGACTATTCGACATTCTCGCCATCTATCATGCATCGAGCCTCCTCGACCTGCGGCAGCAGCACGATCGTCGCCCGGTCCTGGCACGACCTACAATCCGCGCCTCGGCTTCTTGCGCGCGCTCGCCGATGCCAGGATGGTACCGGCAAGCGGGCCGGGCGTTCTTGCGGCAGCCTAGTGTCCGTCACCCGGGAACGAAACCGGCGCGCCCATGGTTGGCGTGACCACCTCTCCAGCGATCGATCGACCCATGCGCAGCCGAGATGTCGATATCGTGATGATCCCCGGCGTCGGAGGCTCGGGTCCCGATCACTGGCAGAGCCGCTGGCAGGCGAAGCTTCCGAACGCGCATCGGGCCGAGCAGGCGGACTGGGACAATCCCGACCTGACGGCCTGGACCGGTCGCCTCGTCGAAACGCTGGCGCGATGCGAGCGGCCGATCGTGCTGGTGGCGCACAGCCTCGGGGTGACGACAGCCGTCCATGCCGCGGCCGGCACGCTGCCGACAATCGCCGGCGCCTTCCTGGTGGCGCCACCGAGCGACGAGGCGACCGCGGATGTGCCCGGGATCGACCCGGCGTTCCGACCGACGCCGCGCATCCTGCTCCCCTGTCCGGCCCTGGTGGTCTCGAGCCGCAACGATCCATATGCGAGCGCCGACGAGGTGGCCGCTTTCGCCTCGGACTGGGGCGCGAGGCTGGTCGATGCCGGCGAGGCGGGTCATATCAACACCGAGTCGGGTCACGGCCCATGGCCCGAGGGACTGATGGCCTTCGCGGGTTTTCTCAACCGGCTGTGACGGCCGAACGCGCCGCCGCCGGCCGCGCTCAACGAGGAGGTTTCGATGCCCGGCCGTGAACTCCTGCTCAATACGGTGGTACTCGCCCAGTTGCGGCCGACGCAGATCACCGTCGGGTTCAGGGAAGTCGCCGAGAAGCGACGCGAGTGGAGCGGGATCGCGAAAAGCAAGCGCTCCGCCTTTCTGGCGCGGCACATGGTTCCGGTGCTGCTCGGGCCGAAAGGACGTTTCTACGTCATCGACCATCATCATCTCGCCCTGGCCCTGCACCAGGAGAAATGCGAGAGCATCCAGGTCAATGTCGTGGCCGATCTCAGCACCCTCGACAAGGACGCCTTCTGGGTCTTCGCCGACAACCGCAGCCAGTGCCACCCCTACAATGCCGAAGGTCGACGCGTCGATTTCGCGGAGATCCCGAAGTCGCTGACCTCGCTCGTCGACGATCCCTTCCGCAGTCTGTCGGGCTCTCTGAGACGCGCGGGCGGCTACGCCAAGGAGAGCGTTCCGTTCGCCGAATTCATGTGGGCGGATGCGCTACGTCGCCGGATGAACCGGACCGCCGTCGAGACCACCTTTGCCGGCACCTTGGTGCAGGCGCTTGAATTCGCCAAAAGCAAGGAAGCGAAATATCTGCCCGGCTGGTGCGGACCCGACGACGAGGCGTGACGTCGGTACGATGGTGTCGAGCGCTTGCCCGCCGAGACGTAGGTCGGCTGCAGCCGGCATGCTTAGAGCGTCGAGCATGGTCCTGCTGCTGCCCCGGATCGCGCGCTCATGGCCTCAATGCACACCTACGGGGCGGTGTAGGATCCACCGTAACTGTAGGCTGAATAGCCGTAGCCGTAATAACTTCCATAATTTTGACCTGAATACATACTGCCGTACGGCGAATACCCTCCATAGTAGCCGCCGTAGTAGCTCCCGTAATATCGTCCATAGCCCGATCCATTGTAATAATAACTAGGAAAATCCATTCCCATACCAAAAGGAGTGTAGGCTGTAAAATATGTCCCTGCAGAGTAATGTGATTTTACATATGAGCCGTTGTCGTAAGATGACCCGACGTAAGTTGGGCCAGAATAATTCGCGTAGGCGCCATAGCCGAGTTTGACCGAATATTCTGCCCCAAAATATGCAGAGCCATGAAAATTAGTTCCGGAGTAGTTCGCGAATGGCGGCTCGTATCTGGGGCCTGCGTAAAAGGTATATGCAGTGCCATTGTAATAACTAAGTCCGCCGTACCCGGTGGCGTAGCCAGTATAGGCATATTGATACTCCGGAGCGTAACCAGACATGCCGACTCTCCTTTCGGTCACGGCCGCGCCAACCGTAGAACCTTATAAACGCCCTCGGCTGTCCAGACAATCATGGATAGAGGAGGAGACGGCGATGATTGCGCAACGAGCAAGGCCAAGTATGGACTGCGCCCTGACCGGTCGATCTACGGCCGTTTTGGGCCAGGCCGCGCCTCGTCCATCATCGAGGTGAAGCGGCGGAACAGGGCGCGGCTGTCATGCGGCCCCGGCGATGCCTCCGGATGATATTGCACCGAGAAGGCGGGCCTGTCCGACACGGCCATGCCGCAATTGGTGCCGTCGAACAGCGAGATATGCGACTGGATCACGTTGGCCGGCAGGCTCTTCGGATCGACCGCGAAGCCGTGGTTCATCGACACGATCTCGACCTTGCCGGTCTCCGTGTCCTTGACCGGATGGTTAGCGCCGTGATGGCCCTGACGCATCTTCATCGTCCTGCCGCCGAGCGCCAGCGCCATGAGCTGATGGCCGAGGCAGATGCCGAAGGTCGGCAGCCTGCGCTCCAAGATCTCGCGGATCATCGGCACGGCATAGTCCCCCGTCGCGGCGGGATCGCCCGGGCCGTTCGACAGGAAGACGCCATCAGGCTCAAGCGCCATGATCTCCGCGGCGGTGGTGCTCGCCGGCACCACCGTCACGGCACAGCCCGCCTCCGCTAGGAGACGCAGGATGTTGCGCTTCATGCCGTAGTCGACGGCCACGACCTTGTGCTTCGGCGTCGCCTGGCGCCCGAAACCCCGCCCGAGCGTCCAAGTCGTCTCGTCCCAGTCGTAGCGCTGACCGGCGGTGACGTCGGGCACGAGGTCCATGCCGTCGATCCCCGGCCAGCGCCGCGCCTCGGCGAGCAGCGCCGCGCGATCGAAGACGCCGTCGGGATGGTGCGCGATCACGGCGTTGGGCATGCCGTTGCGGCGGATCAGCGCCGTCAGCGCCCGCGTGTCGATGCCGCCGATGCCGATCAGGCTGCGCGCCTTCAGCCAATCCGCCAGGGAGCGCGTCGCCCGGTGATTCGATGGCGCTGTGATCGGCGCGTGCAGCACGACGCCGCGGATGCCGACGTCGGCCGCCGCATTGACCGTCTCGAGATCTTCCTCGTTGGTGCCGACATTGCCGATATGCGGAAACGTGAACGTGACGATCTGCCCGGAATAGGAGGGATCGGTGAGGATCTCCTCGTAGCCGGTCATGGCCGTGTTGAAACAGACCTCGCCGACCGCCGAGCCGGTGGCACCGAAGCCCGTACCCTCAAGCACGGTGCCGTCCGCGAGCACCAGCAGCGCGGTCGCCTTCGGGTCTTCCCAGCCGCCGGACCTCTGTCCAGCCGCGGCATCTTGAACGTCGTCCATCGGCGCATTACACCCGAGAGTGAGCGGGGCTGCCCCGCCCGATGATTTCGTGGAAGTCGGCAAGGTAGGCGCCGCGGCCCAATGGGTCAATCGCGGCCGCTCCGTCTTGGCGTTCCGCCCGAGGAGAGCCGCCATGCGCGAGGAACTGACGCAGATGATCAAGGACGCCATGAAAGGCGGCGACAAGCCCCGCCTCGGCGCGCTGCGGTTGATCCAAGCGGCGCTGAAGGACAAGGAGATCGAGCTGCGCGGCACCGGCAAGACGCTCGGGCCGGAGGATATCTCCAGTGTGCTGCGCAAGATGGTCAAGCAGCGCCAGGATTCGATCACGATCTACGATCAGGCGGGCCGCGAGGACCTTGCCGCGCAGGAGCGCGGCGAACTCGCCGTGATCCAGGAGTTCCTGCCGAAGGAGATGGGCGAAGCGGAGGTCCGCGCCGCCCTCGCGGAGGCCATCGCCTCGTCGGGCGCCACCGGGCCGAAGGACATGGGCAAGGTCATCGCCGCCGCCAAGGCCAAGCACGCCGGCCGCATCGACTTCGGCAAGGCGAGCGGTCTCGTCAAGGAGATGCTGGCGAAGATCGGGTGATTAGCTGGAGAAGAAGGGGGGTAGGCGCGAGCTTCGCGTGTCTCGCGCAATACGCCGCACCCTTCCGAAGCCCTTGGGCGGGCCGGCGTCCTTCAAGATGCCATTTGCCGTGTGCCGGGAGCGAATTCCTTTATCGACAGAAAAGGTCGCCTCTCCAGGAAACGGGGAGATTACGATAGAGTCGGCCACCTCAAGCGACGGCGAGGATCGGTAGTGTCTCAGTTTGAAATTGTTCGCGCCGATCCTTCTCGCGCGAAAGTCACCTCGTGCACGATCTCATGTCCGTCGAAAGGGCTTTTGCCGGGGGCTGACGCAATGGTCAGGACGTTTTCCTCTATCGTGCAGAACCTCACTTGATCAGTACCGCTCCACGCTTCGTTCCAGCTCATGTCGACATGATGAATGACCCGGTCTGGCTCGACCGTATAGCTGCCCGAATAGGCGAACATCGTGTCGAACAGCGCGATCTTCTCTTCGTCTGATGGCGGCAACCGATCGGGCCGTTTGCGATCGCTTCTGACGATCAGGAACGTGACGCGCTCGGGTGTATAGAGGACGGTGCCACAAGGGTTCTGACCTAGCGCGTCACGCCGTTCGCCAGTCGCAACGTCTCTGGTAACCCAAGACTTCATTCTCCAGCTTCCAAGAATGAGATCGCGGCTAAGCGGCTGAGCCGGTATGTCCTGGGCCATTGCAATCCTCCATTATCCCTCGACAATTCGCTGCTTGTACGGACCGCGCTTCACCGGTTTCGTGTCCGCCGCTTCCACCAAGGTCGTCACTTCTTCCATGCTCCAGAGCCGGTTTCCATGCTCCAGAGCCGGTCCAAGATCCCTGCGGCCATAGCCGGGCTCACCCGAAGCGACCGAACAGGTCAAGCCCCTCGGATTTCAAACTGAGACACTTCCGGACCTTCGAGTCGCCGTCAGAGATCGCGCTGAAGCGGATCTCGCGACGGCTCGATGAATCGATGGTCCTTGGCACTAAATCCTCCATGGCGATCCCTGTCCGCCGCACTCGATTCAATGGCCTGACGTGTGATCCCGAACAGGCTGCCGCGCGGCGCATAATTTTTCCGGGAAAAGATCATACGGCCTGACTCGCGTCGTCGCCAAGGCTATGATCGGTCCATGCGCTTCACCCCGGAATTCCTGGACGAGATCAAGGCGCGCGTCACGGTCTCCAATGTCGTCGGCAGGAAAGTCCGCCTGAAGAAACAGGGCCGCGAATGGCGCGGCCTGTCGCCCTTCAACACCGAGAAGACGCCCTCCTTCTTCGTCAACGACGCCAAGATGGCCTGGTTCGACTTCTCGTCGGGCCGCAACGGCAATGTCTTCGACTTCCTCATGGCGACCGAGGGGTTGAGCTTCCCCGAGGCCGTGGAACGGCTGGCCGGGGAGGCTGGGCTCGATGTGCCCAGGACGTCGCCCGAGGCGGCGGCGCACGAGGAGAAGCGCGCGAGCCTCACGGAGGTGCTCGACCTCGCCTGCCGGTTCTTCGAGCGCTGCCTCGCCGAACGGACGGGCGGCAAGGCGCGCGCCTATCTCGACGGCCGGCAGATCGCAGCCGACATGCGCTCGGCCTTCCGGTTGGGCTATGCGCCGGCCGAGCGCTTCGCCCTGCGCGACCACCTGGCCGGCCGGGGCGTCGATGCGGGCGCCATGATCGAGGCGGGGCTTCTGGTCCACGGCGACGACATTCCGGTCCCGTATGACCGGTTCCGCGACCGCGTCATGTTCCCGATCGCGGATCGCGCGGGCCGGGTGATCGCCTTCGGCGGACGGGCGCTCGACCCCGGCGCAGCCGCCAAATATCTCAACTCGCCCGAGACGCCGCTCTTCCACAAGGGCGCGATCCTCTACAATCATCACGGCGCCCGCAAGCCGGCTGCCGACCACGGTACGGTGATCGCGGTCGAGGGTTACATCGACGTCATCGCGCTTGCGGCGACCGGTTTTCCGCACGCCGTGGCCTATCTCGGCACGGCGCTGACGCCCAATCAATGCGAGTTGCTCTGGCGGCTCGCGCCCGAGCCGATCCTGTGCTTCGACGGCGACGGCGCCGGACGCCGTGCAGCCTTCAAGGCGGTCGACACGGCCTTGCCGCTGATCGGCGCGACCAAGACGCTTCGCTTCGCCTTCCTGCCCGATGGCCTGGATCCTGACGATCTCGCCCGATCGGGCGGCGGGGCGGCCATCCGGGACGTCCTGGCGAAAGCGCGGCCGCTGGTCGACGTGCTGTGGATGCGCGAGACCGAGGGCGCCGCCTTCGAAACACCCGAGCAGAAGGCGGCGCTCGAACATCGCCTGGCCGAGTTCAGCCGGCACATCGGTGACGAGACGCTCCGCCGGCACTACGCGACGGCATTACGCGACCGCATGGCTGCCCTGCGCGCCAATGCGCGGCCCTCGCGGAGTGCTGCCCAGCCGCAGGCCTCGGGGCGAGGCTGGCGGCAGCCCTTCGGCAAGCCGCCGTTGCGCGGCTATTTGGCATCGGCTCCCCCGCCCCCGAGCCACAGCCTGGCGCAGACCGCCCATCTGCAGCGCGGCGTCCTGGCGCCGCGAGACGTGGAACTGCTCACCCTCGTGCTCAACCATCCGGCCCTGCTCGAGCGTCACGCGGAAGACCTCGCCCATATCGATTTCGCTCATGCCGACCTCGGCCGACTGCGAGATGTCCTGGTGGGTCTTTCCGCCGAGGTTTTCGATACCCACATGGAAGTCAAGCGAGCCGTGGACGCCCATGGTTGCGCCGATCTTCGGCACCGCCTCGAGCGGGCCGCCGCAAAACTGCCGCATTGGTGCACGAGCCCCGATGCCGACTTGGCTGACGCCGAGCTGGTGTTCCGTCAGGTCTTGGCCTTGCACCGCAAGGCGCGGGAATTACATAAAGATCTGAAACTTGCGGAACTCGCGCTCGGACACGAGGCGACCGAGCAGAATTTTTCGCGCGTCCGCGATCTATTGGATCGCTTGGCGATCGTCGAGGGAACAGAGGCTTCGGTCGACGGATTCGGGACGTTGTCCGGGCATCGGCCCGTCGACGTCTGACAGGTTTTCTCGGGGCGGTGCCCCATATGGTTAAAGATGCTTTCACGGCCTTGACCGATTGTGTCGGAGCGCGGTGATTGGAAGGGCTGAGGGCGGGGCATGGATATGGCACAGCAATCGAGCGCAGGCCTCACGGGCACTCGCGGTCGAGCGGAGCGAACAATGGCGAAAAAGGACAGCGACAAGGCCGAAGGCGAAGGCGTGGCGACCGAAGCTGCGACCGACGGCCCGCTGCTCGATCTGTCCGACGCTGCCGTCAAGCGGATGATCAAGCTCGCCAAGCGCCGCGGTTTCGTGACGCATGACGAGCTCAACGCCGTGCTGCCGTCCGAGGAAGTGACCTCCGACCAGATCGAGGACATCTACGCCATGCTGAGCGAGATGGGCATCAGCGTGGTCGAGAGCGAGGAAGCCGAGGAGGGCGCCGCGCCCGAGGAGGCGGCGAGCGAGGACGAGGAGAGCGAAGGCGGCGAGATCGTCGAATCGGCGCGCCCCACCGCGGTCGCGACCCGCACCAGCGAACCGGCCGACCGGACGGACGACCCCGTGCGCATGTACCTGCGCGAGATGGGCTCGGTCGAGCTCCTGTCCCGCGAGGGCGAGATCGCCATCGCCAAGCGCATCGAGGCCGGCCGCGAGGCCATGATCGCGGGCCTCTGCGAAAGCCCGCTGACCTTCCAGGCCATCATCATCTGGCGCGACGAGCTCAACGACGCCAAGGTGCTGCTGCGCGAGATCATCGATCTCGAGGCCACCTATGCGGGGCCGGACGGCAAGAACACGCCGAAGATCGACATGACCGCCCCGAACGCCCAGGAAATGCTGGCGGCGAGGGCCAGCCTCGCGCCCGCGACGGCGCCTCGCCATCCGCCGGCGGGGCTCGACGGCGACGCCGACATGCCGATCCCCGAGGATGCCTTCGACGACGACGACGACATGGAGAATTCCGTGTCGCTGTCGGCCATGGAGGCCGAGCTCAAGCCGAAGATCCTCGACACCTTCGAGAGGATCGCCGACGCCTACAAGAAGCTCCGCCGCCTGCAGGACCAGAACGTCGAGAACCGGCTTGGCGGCGAAACCCTCTCGCCGGCCCAGGAGCGCAAGTACAAGGACCTGAAGAAGGCGATCGTCATCGACGTCAAGTCGCTGTCGCTGAACCAGAACAGGATCGATGCGCTGGTCGAGCAGCTCTATGAGATCAACAAGAAGCTCATCGGCTTCGAGCTGCGGCTGATGCGGCTCGCAGAAAGCTGCGGCGTCGCGCGCGACGACTTCCTGCGCAACTACCACAATTCGGAGCTCGATCCGAAGTGGCTGCTGCGCGTGTCGAAGCTTGGCGGTCGCGGCTGGAAGGAGTTCGTGGCGCGCGAGAAGGATGGGATCCACACCCTGCGCGGCTCGATCCACAATCTCTCCGCCGAGACCGGCCTCGAGATCCAGGAATTCCGCAAGATCGTCCACATCGTCCAGAAGGGCGAGCGCGAGGCACGACAGGCCAAGAAGGAGATGGTCGAAGCCAACCTGCGGTTGGTGATCTCCATCGCCAAGAAATACACCAACCGCGGCCTGCAATTCCTTGATCTCATTCAGGAAGGCAACATCGGCCTGATGAAGGCGGTCGACAAGTTCGAGTACCGGCGCGGCTACAAGTTCTCGACCTACGCGACCTGGTGGATCCGGCAGGCGATCACGCGCTCGATCGCCGACCAGGCTCGTACGATCCGCATCCCGGTCCATATGATCGAGACGATCAACAAGATCGTGCGGACCTCACGCCAGATGCTGCATGAGATCGGCCGCGAGCCGACGCCGGAGGAACTGGCCGAGAAGCTGGCCATGCCGCTCGAAAAGGTGCGCAAGGTCCTGAAGATCGCCAAGGAGCCGATCAGCCTCGAGACGCCGATCGGCGACGAGGAGGATTCGCATCTCGGCGATTTCATCGAGGACAAGAACGCCATCCTGCCGATCGACGCGGCGATCCAGAGCAACCTTCGCGAGACGACGACGCGTGTGCTCGCGTCGCTGACGCCGCGCGAGGAGCGCGTGCTGCGCATGCGCTTCGGCATCGGCATGAACACCGATCACACGCTGGAAGAGGTCGGCCAGCAGTTCTCGGTGACGCGCGAGCGCATCCGCCAGATCGAGGCCAAGGCGTTGCGCAAGCTCAAGCACCCGTCAAGGTCGCGGAAGCTGCGGAGCTTCCTGGACAACTGACGTCGACGCCGACGCTGGAGCCTGTTCGGTTGTTGCCAACCCGGCTTAACGATCGGTTCACCATGATGACGGATGGGCACCTCGGCGCCCATCTGCGCGGCGCTCTTGCGTATCCGGTAAACGGCGGCTTAACGCACCCCCATTAGGCCTTCGGAACTCTGCCGGAGGCCGTCATGCGCTTAGCCCTTGCTCGGAAGACGGCTTGCGCCGGTTCCGCCGAACGCAAGTCGAGGTCGGCGCCGCGAACCCCGTTCATCAGCGTCGCCTTCGTGGCGGCCCTCTTCTTCGTCCCGCTGGTGATCATGACCGGCCTGATGACGGAGCCGCCGCCCCGGGCCACAAGCCCTGATCCCGGCGTCGTGACCCTGCGTGGCACGATCGACGCCCAGGCCATGGTCCTGCGTCCGAGCGAAGACTAAATCGGCACGACGGCAACCCGCATCCGGCCCAAGCGTTCAAGTCAGGAGGATTTGAGCCGCGGGAGTTTGGCATGGCGGGACGTGGGCAGGATACGATCTGGATCGGTGGGAGTGTGGCGGCCGCGCTGGCCTTAGGCCTGCTGGTGGGATCCGCGCTGGCCCAGAACAAGACCGTTCCCGCTCCTGCGACCGGTGCCGACCCCGGCACCTCGTCCCCTGTGGGCAACAGCCCTGTCGTGGGCGCGGGCGCCAATGGCAACGGCGGGGTGATTCAGGGTCAGCCGGGCAACGGCAAGGAGAACAGCCCCGCGGATGCCCCGACCGGCGCCAAGGCACAGGAGCCGGAGTTGTCGAAATAGCCGCACACCGGGGTTCGGCTAGAAATGATCCGTCGCATCGGACGGCTTGGCCTCGTGCCGCATGATCAGCGGCACCTGGCATAGGGCGAAGACGACGGTGATCGGCATGGTTCCGAACACCTTGAACCCGGCCCAGAAAACGTCGCTCTGCGTTCGCCAGACGATCTCGTTCAGCGCCGCGAGAAAGAAGAAGAACACGCCCCAGCGGAAGGTCAGCTTGCGCCAGCCGGCCTCGTCGAGGCTCAAGGCGGTGTCGAGCACCACCGGCAACAGCGGCTTGCCGAAGGCCAGTCCCGCCAGAAGCGCGGTCCCGAAGATGCAGTTGACCACGGTCGGCTTCATCTTGATGAAGACCGGATCGTTGAAATAGAAGGTCAGCGCGCCGAAAAACAGGACCGCTATGGCGGTGACGACGGGCATGACGGGCAATCGCCGGGTAAAGGCATACGAGAGGGCCAGGGCCGCGACGACGCCCACCATCAGGACCCCGGTCGCGACGTGCAGATCGAATTTCCACGACGCGACGAAGAAACAGGCGAGCGGTCCCATTTCCAGGACGAGCTTCAACGCCGGATTGACGGGCCTGCGCGATGCCTGACGCCGGGGTGCTACGACGTCTCGCGATAGATCCGAATTGCTGGTCATCATTGCCCTTCTTCGCGGAGCCGCCGCTGCGGCCGGACGCGGCTTCGCCCGAATCGCGTTTCAATAAAAGGCTTTAGCACGTCCATCCCGACCTTTTTTGGACGGCCGGAAGTTTTGCAGCCTCATTCGTCGAGAGCCGCGATGGCGCGAGCGAAATCCCGCGCCGCGAAGGGCTCGAGATCGTCGACGCCTTCGCCGACACCGATGTAGTGCACCGGCAGACCGAATCGTTCGGCGATCGCGACCAGGATGCCGCCGCGCGCCGTACCGTCGAGCTTGGTCATCACCAGACCGGTGACCCCGGCAACCTTGGCGAAGATCTCGACCTGGCTCAGGGCGTTCTGGCCGACGGTCGCGTCGAGCACCAGGAGCACCGCGTGGGGCGCGCTCGCCTCCACCTTGCGGATAACGCGGATCACCTTGGCGAGCTCGTCCATGAGCTCGGCGCGGTTCTGCAGCCGCCCCGCGGTATCGATCAGCAGCACGTCCGAGCCCTCCCGACGCGCCTCGTTGACGGCATCGAAGGCGAGGCCTGCCGCATCTGCACCCTGCTCGCGCGCCACGACGGCGGCGCCGATCCTCGCGCCCCAGATGCGCAGCTGCTCGACCGCCGCGGCCCGGAACGTGTCGCCGGCGGCGAGCGTGACCCTCTTCCCGTCGCGGACGAGCTTGGCTCCCAGCTTGCCGATGGTCGTGGTCTTGCCCGAACCATTGACGCCGACGACCAGGATGACGAACGGCTTCGTCAGCGGATCGATCGCCAGCGGCTTCGCCACCTTCCCCAGCACGGTCTCCACCTCGCGGGCCAGGATGGACTGCACGTCGACCGCCTCGATCCCCTTCTCATAACGGCCGCTGCCGACGGCCTCGGCGATCCGCGACGCCATGCCGACGCCAAGATCGGCCCTGATCAGCACATCTTCGAGATCTTCGAGGGTCGCGGCATCGAGCCTGCGCTTGGCGAAGACGTCGACGATGCCTTGCTTGATCGAGGAGGACGAGCGGGAGAGCCCGCGGCGCAGCCTGGTCCACCACGTCCCGGCATCTGCCTCGCCTTCCGGCTCGGGCTCCGGTCGTATATCGGAATGCGCAGGCGGCGTCGGCGGCGCCACCGCGTCCCGCGGGGCCGATGCGGGAGCCTCGCCGTCGTCCGCTGCCGGCGGTGCCAGGAGGGCTTCGGCCAGCGCCATGCGTTCCAACGGATCCAGGGCCGGATTGTCGAGGCCGAGCCCCAAGAGGCGGGGATCGAACTCGTCCGGCGCGTCGGCCGCCGACTCCTGCGTCGCGCCCTCGTCGGGCTCATAGGACGTGCCGCCGCCGAACAGCCGCCGGAAGAAGCCCGGCCTTTTCGCCTCCTCGCTCATCTTTCGGTCATCATCTGAGGCCATGGCACCTTCTCCGCATCGAGTCGCCTCGACGACCTGCCCTTCGGGACATCCTAAGCGTGGATAATCATTGCATCGCCGCGCCGAAAGACCTGAGCGACCGCCTGCTCTACCGCGATGCGCTCATGCTGGTGCTCGACAAGCCCGCGGGCATCGCCGTCCACCAGGGTCCGCCGGGCAAGGGCGGCGACTTCCTCGAAGCTCATTTCGACAGCCTGCGCTTCGGGCTGCCACGCCCCCCGGCGCTGGCTCACCGGCTCGACCGGGACACGTCGGGTTGCCTCGTCCTTGGCCGCCATCGCAAGGCCCTGCAGAAGCTTGGCACGCTGTTCAAGGGCGGCCGCGTCCGCAAGACCTATTGGGCCGTCGTCGCGGGGTGCCCGGATGCGGAGACCGGGACCATCGATCTCCCGCTCGCCACGCTGGAACCAGGGCGCGGCTGGTGGATGAAGGTCGACGCGGCGGGTCTCCCGTCACGAACAAACTGGCGCATTCTAGGCCGGCACGAGGGCCGGACCTGGCTCGAACTCGCGCCACTGACCGGCCGCACCCATCAGCTTCGGGTGCATTGCGCCGCCATGGGCTGGCCGATTGTCGGCGACTACGTCTACGGGGACAGGACGACCGGCGACCGCTTGCATCTTCATGCTCGCGCCATATCGCTGCCTCTCTACCCGGCCAGGGCTGCCATCGACGTCAGCGCTCCGACTCCTGACCACATGGTCGACGCGCTGGCCAACCTGGGACATGTCGAGGCCAGCGAAGCTTGCCCGGCACGCTGAGCCCGCGGCGATCAATCCTTTCGGGTGCAGCGCCCATCGAGCTTCTTCTCGAGCGGCGTGTCGCAGGGGTTGAGATCGAATTCGCACAGCCGCACGCAGCCCTGACGATCGGGCACATTCGGCACGGTCGCCTCGTGGCGATATTGCGCGGCCTTTGCGGGGGAAATCACAACCGTCGCCAAGACCGCGGCGATGATCGCCGACCGGAGCAAAACCTCTGACTCTGATGACCTCGTCACCATCGTCAGCGCCTGTCCGTATTGCTGCACCGTCCATCGGCCTGCTTGAACGAGGGCGGGTCACAGGGACTGTCGTCCCTGAAGCACCATTTCACGCAGCCGTTGGGGCCGGGGATATTCGGAACGTTGTCATACGTCTGCGGCTCCAGGCGAAAGAAATTCGGAACGTAGGGTGTCTCCTGGGCGGAGGCGAAGGTCGGCACAGCCGCGACCGTTGCCAGGCAGAAAACCGCGCGCGTCACATGAAGTCTGAGCATCATCGTCGTCTCCTCGGTTCTTGAATGAAGAGACGGCCTCGACCGTTCCAAACAACCGACAAAATGGAAAACGGCGCCCCGCGAAAGAGCGCCGTCGCGATGGAGCGGACAGGTAGTGCCTATCGTGGTGCCAGGATCATCACCATCTGCCGACCCTCCATCGAGGGCTCGGTCTCGACCTTGGCGAGGGACACCGTCTCGGTCTTTACCCGGTCGAGCAGGCGGTAGCCGATATCCTGGTGTGCCATCTCGCGGCCGCGGAAGCGCAACGTCACCTTGACCTTGTCACCTTCTTCGAAAAAGCGCCGCACGGCCCGCATCTTCACGTCGTAGTCGTGCTCGTCGATGCCCGGCCGCAGCTTGATCTCCTTGACCTCGACGACTTTTTGCCGCTTGCGCGCCTCGGCCTGCTTCTTCTGCTCGGTGAAGCGGAACTTGCCGTAGTCCAGGATCTTGCAGACCGGTGGATTGGCATTCGGAACGATCTCGACGAGGTCGAGTCCCGCCTCGTCCGCGACCTTTTGCGCTTCGAGGATATCCGTGGCTCCCCGATTGTGGCCGTCGGCGTCGATCAGTTGAACCTCGCGTACGCGAATGTCGCGGTTGATCCTTGGTCCGTCCTTCTGCGGAACCGGCGCGGCTTTCATTGGACGACGAATGGGTCTCTCCTGGTGACTGCAAACCGACAGGCTCGGCGACGCCGAACCACCCCGCACCGGCAGGGTACGAGGTGATTCAAACCAGGAACATCGTTGTCCGAAGACGTCCCGTCAAGTCTCGTCTGCGCCGAAACCCGTCCGGGCGGCGAATTCCGCGTCGGCCCGGCCGTCGCGTACCACCGCGCTCCCTGCAATTCTACTTGAAGCCAGGCGGCGCTATGGGCATGTTCGGCGCGGGGTCGCATGCGAGGGATTGGGGTATGGATCGATGAGTGACGCTGAACCGCCAGCACGTTTGAAAGGGAAAAAGGTCCTCATCGTGGAAGACGAGACGCTAATTTCAATGTTGTTCGAAGATATTCTCTCGGATCTCGCCTGCGACGTGGTCGGCCCGGCGCTGACGATTCGCCAAGCCATCGACCTTGCGGGAGTCGCCGAGATCGACGTGGCTGTCCTCGATGTCAACGTGGCCGGCGATCCGATCTGGCCGGTTGCCGAAATCCTCGCGGACCGAGGGATTCCGATAGTCTTCTCGAGCGGCTATGGTTCGAATGGCCTGCCGGAGCGCTGGCGCAACTCTCCGTCTCTGCCGAAGCCCTTCACCTTCGACGAAGTGGCCGACGTGATCGACAAGGTTTTGCAGCGCTGAGGACTCTGCCGGCTGGCGAGCAGCACGGGCCTCTCAATGTGCCCGTGACGCCTGCTCGACGAAGGATATGACTTCGAGCGCCTTCCAGGGCTTCGGCATGAAGCGGGCGTTCTTCGGCAGACGATAGGGCCGTTCCAGGGCAACACCGGAGGTGACGCAGATAGCGATCGTCGGCCAGCGGACCGCAACGAAGGCCGCAAGTTCAACGCCGTTGAGAGGACCCTTCAACCTGACGTCGGAGAACATGGCGATTACCTTGCCGGAATTCTGTTTGAGATAATCCAGCGCGGCATCGACCGAATCGACAGCGATTGCGGGCATTCCGGCCTCTTCGATCATCTCTAACGCCATCTCGGCCAGAAGCGCGTCATCCTCGACGATCAGTACGACCGAAGGCTTCTCCATGTTGCTACGCCCTTCTCCTCGACGCGACGTCGGCTGGTCAGCCCTGGTGGATGCCGAAATCGCGGCGCGTCGTCGGCGTCCGCCTGTCGGCGATTGGAGCCGTCATGCCGCACCCCCGTGGGCCGCAGGAGGTCGCGAAGCGGAATCGATGCTCGTCGTCGTCATGTCAGAGACCGTTCGGTTGCGGAAAAACGCTCTATCACTTCGTCACTTGCGCTGCCATCGAATCCGTCCAACATGGTTCCAACGGGTGCCGTTCCACCCGACCCTGCCGATCACAGGGCCAGGACGGGCGCCGAGCGCCGATCTGACGGTCATTGTGCGTCTGCTAGCTGAGCAGCCGATGAACGGCTGAGGCCCGCGTCGCGACCGTCCTGCCGGTATTGCGAGCCAGGGACGAGATCATGTTCATCGCCATGAATAGGTTCAAGGTCATCAAGGGCGAGGAGGCGAGTTTCGAAGACGTCTGGCTGTCGCGCGAGACGCATCTCGAGACC
The DNA here is from genome assembly GCA_965277635.1 of Lichenihabitans sp. Taxonomy (GTDB): domain Bacteria; phylum Pseudomonadota; class Alphaproteobacteria; order Rhizobiales; family Beijerinckiaceae; genus Lichenihabitans. The sequence goes on along the minus strand of CBDIDE010000002.1, from coordinate 4,211,319 downwards.
GTCCCCGGCTTCATCGAATTTCACCTGTTGAAGGGACCCGAGCGCGACGACCACACGCTCTATTCGTCGCATACGATCTGGAGCGATCGCGACCGGTTCACCGCGTGGACGACCTCCGAACAGTTCCGCAAGGCGCATGGCGGGACGGGCCAGCGCAAGCCGCTCTACCTCGGCCATCCCGAATTCGAGGGTTTCGAGGTGCTGCAGACGGTAGGCCGTCGCAAGAGCGAGGGAGATCCGGCGTCCGGAACCTGATATGCGTCGTTCCGCCGCCTGCCGCCCGACCTTGAACTTGAGAGCGCGACGCGGCGTTAGGCAATCTGATGCGACGACGGAGCCAAGGCGCGCGGCAGCCGCTCAGGCATCTCTAGTTTCGAGGGATTCTCATCGATGTCTTTTCTGAATGGCCAAAGGAAGTTTTCGCGGTTGGCCGCCGCAGTCCCTGCTGTCGGGCTGCTGCTGGCGGCTCCGCTCCTGCACGCCCAAGGCGCCATGCCCTTCGCCGGCTATTCGGGCCACTGGACCGGTGGGGGCGACATCACCATGACCGACGGGTCGCACGAGAAGATCCGCTGCAAGGCGGACTATTCCTCGCCGCCGAGCGGCGACGCGCTGCACATCAACATCAATTGTGCCAGCGACAGCTACAAGGTCAACGTCATCTCCAACATCGTGGCGGGGCCGGGTGGCCATCTCTCGGGGACTTGGCGGGAGGTGACCCGCCAGGCCGAGGGTGACGTTTCGGGTCGCATCGCCGGCCCCGGCGCGATCCAGGCCAGCCTGCAGGGTACGGTCTACGGCATCGAACTGTCGGCCAACACCAAGGGCAACCAGCAGGCGGTGGCGATCCGCGCCCAGGGCACCGACGTGCAGGCCGTCAACATCACCTTGCGACGGAGCTGAGCGCGAGGGAACGGGCGAGGAACTCCTCGCCCTCTCCGAATCATTCGGCGGCGGCGGCGCGGGCGTTGCGACCTCCGCGGAGCCGATCGGCGAACTGGCTCAGCACCGTGATGGTCGGCCGCAGGATGAGGAAGTCCGCGACCAGCGCCGCCAGCATGGCGAAGGCGCTGAGCCAGCCGAACAGCCGCAGGGACGGCAGGTCCGAGAAGACGGTCACCGCGAGCCCGCAGGCGAGTACCACCGAGGTGAGGATCAGGGCCGGCCCCATCAGAACCGTGGCGCGCTCGACCGCGACGGCCGGATCGACGCCCGGCTGTCCCTCCTGTCGCATGCGGTTGAGGAAGTGGATGGTGGCGCTGAGGCCGAGGCCGAAGGACACCGTCAGCGCGACGACGCTGACGAATTGCAGTCCCTGCCCTAGCGCGTAGAGCAGCGCCCCCGACACGACGACCGGGAAGATGCCGGGGAGGATGGCGGCGAACCCCACGACGACGGATCGGAAAGCGAGGCCGATGAAGACGGCCACGAACAGGAATTCGATCGTCAAGCCATGGTTCAGCTTGTCGATCATGTCGGCGCTGTTGCGGGCGGCGATGACGGCAAGGCCGGTCACCGCGACCTCATAGCCCGGATTCTGGCCCCGCACCGCGTTGAGGCTGTCGTCGAGATGGTTGATGACGGGCAGCAGCGCGCTCGCGTCCTTGTCGGGGATGCGGCCCGAGACCAGCACGGCGTCCTCCTTCTCGGAGATGAAGCGCCGCACCAGATATTTGGGCAGGAAGCCGACATAATCCTTGAGCGTCGCGATATCGCTCTTGCCGAGCTTCTGCTCGAGCCAGCGGCGCAGGGTCTCGAGCGACCAGACATTGCCGACACCAGCCTGTTTCTCGACCATGCCGTGCACCTGCGCGATGACGCTCAAGGTCTCGGGGTCGTAGAGCGATTTTCCCGGTGGGAACTCGATCAGCACGTCGACCGGCTGGGCGCCGGTCAGCTTGGTGTCGAGCTGGTTCGAGGCCTGCACGGCCTGTTCCTTGTCGGGCACCTGGTCGGCCAGGCGGTAGCTCGGCTCGAGATGGGCATAGGCGACCGCGAGGCCTCCCACGACCAGGATTCCGATGAGGCTGTAGAGCCCCGGATGGCTGACCATGCGGGCCGCGACCCAGCCGCAGAAATGCCGGAGCGCGTTCACGCCCGTATCGGCCGTCTTCATGCGGGCTGCGAATTTGTCCCCGTCGCGGGTCAGCAGGATGCCAAGCAGCGGGCATAGCATCAGCACCGCCAGCAGCGCGATCACCGTCGACAGCAGCCCCGCCTCGCCGAAGGTGTGGATGAGGTCCGACTTGGTGAACATCAGCGCCGTGAACGACAGCGCGGCCGTCGCATGGGTCAGCACGCAGGCCGGCCCGACGACCAGGATGGCGTTGCGAAAGGCCGACATCTTGCTTTCGCCGGCGATGAGCCGGTCGCGCGCCGCGAAGGTGAGCTGCATCGAATCCGAGAAGCTGATCACCATGATGAGCGGCGTCATGATGTTCAGGAACATGTTGAGCCGGAAATCGAGCCAGCCCAGGCTGCCGAGCGCCAACAGGATCGCGATCAGCGGCGGCCCCGCCGCGATGATCATGAAGGAGACGCGGCGGAAGAACAGGATGGCGATGAGGCAGCCGGCCGCGAATCCGATGGCGTTGTAGAGCAGCCGGTCGCGCTCGACCGCATTGCGGATCTCGAGCTGCATCACCGGGACGCCGGACAGTTCCGCCTTGAGGTCGGCGCCGGCGAGGTCTTCCGTCATGGTCTTGCGTACGTCGGCGATCACGCCGTCGAGCTTGCTGCCCCCCGCGACCTCCGGATCGAGCGCCAGGACGATGAGGGCGAGGTCGCCGTCGTCCGAGAGCAGCTTGCCGCGGATGATGTCGTTCGAGCGGACCTTGGCGATCAGCTGCTTGTAGGCGTCGCCCTCCGGCAGCGGCTCCGGGAACAGCGGCGGCGGGATATGGCCGGCCTCGGGCGCCTCGCGGGCCGAGAACAGCGAGATGATGCCACGCGTACCGTCGACGAGCTGCAGGTCGGTGACGAGGTTGCGCAGCTTGTCGATCGACTGGCGTTCGAGCAGCGACTTGCCGCTGACGACGACGAGCACGTCATATTCGTTCGATGGGAATCTGTGGGTGACGTCCTCGAACTGCTTGAACTGCGGGGTGTCGGAGCGAAACAGCTGGCTCAGCGAATCGTCCACCTTGAGCCGCGTCACGCCGAAGCCGGCGCCGATAGCCAGGAGGACGAGGATGATGGCCGCCAGGACGGGCGCATGCAGCGGAATGAGGCCGATCCGCTCCAGCCCGAAGGCGATATTGACCTTGCGCCGCGGCGGCCGGGACCCCGAGGCCGTATCGTCCTGGGATCGTGAGGAAGGTTGAGCCAACGGGCGCATCTCCTGCGACTTGAACGCATTCCCGGCCGGGCGCCGCGACAGCGTGTCACGCGGCGTTGGGCCGGAACAGCCGACCGTCGCCTCAACGTCCAAGCGAGATCACGGCCGGCCGGTTCATGGAAGGTTTTGCGCGCGAGGTCAATTTTTCGAGGCGCAGACCATGCGAGCGAACCAACGTGGCAGACCGGCCTATCGCGGCGCAGTCCGCATCGTCTCGACGATCGCCATCGTCTCGACGCTGACGCGAGCGACGCGGCCGAGCAGATCGACGACGCGCTCCTTGTGGTCGGCGAAGCGATAGGTGTTGAATTTCTCGCGGATGGTGGGATCGCTCGGCTTCTTCTCCTTGTGCTGGTCCAGCACCCATTCGAGCGCCGAGCGATTGCCAAGCCGATAGGTCCAGGCTTCGGACGGCACGCCGGAGAGCTGCGTCTGCGTGTCGAGCTCGATGATGCCGGCGTCCCTGTCGGCCTTGAGCCTTGGTTTCGGCGTATCGGCCTCGCGCTTGGCCGAGGGCGCGGAGGGCTCGGCGAACAGGTCCTTGGCTTTGCCCCGCTTCAGCGGCGCGCCGCCGCTCATCGGCAAGTCGGTGCGCTTCAGCGGCCAGGGCTCGACCGTCTCGTAGCCGATGTGCAGATCCATGAGAGTCTTGCCCCAGGCGACCCAGCGCGGAAAATCCTTGTAGAACGGGATGCGCGGGAACTCGCGCCGCAGGTTCAGCGCATACGTCTCGCGATAGAGAGGGTCGTGCAAGACGGCATAGACGTAGTGGAAGAATCGTCCTTGGTGATCGGGATTTTGGGGCCGTAGTGGGTGGTAAACTGCTCCAGCGCCCAATCGGTGATGTTGTCGATCACGCCGCCGTCTTTGGACAATCGATTCTGGGCGAAAACGCGAGTGTCGCCGATGAAATGGAAGTCAGTCGGCACGTTGGAGGCAAGACACCGAAATGGACCCGTCGCAGGTAGATTAATCGTCCTTTCGCCTGATGCGCCGAACAGACGGAGCGCCCCTTTCTCGTCGATCAGCAGATCGCTCAGGAAGGCGTTCGTGCGTGTGTAAGGTCGATAGGCATAAGGCAGAAAATCTGACGGTGAGAGGGCGCTCGTGTGAGCTTTTGCCAGTTTTGACTTCAAATTGCGCGACCATTTGATGGTCTTGTCATATTTTTTCGTATCCGCACGGTGCTGCTTATACACACTCAGAAATGATCGCACTTTATGCATCAATTTTTCGCTATTCAGGTCAGTAACCCACTCATCGCGAGCAGTGTTCACGCCATTACTGAACGTTTTGAAAACTGCACGCTCCAGAGACATGACTTTAGTCACTTTTGTCTTATTTGATGCAAGCGGTAACAGTTTACTCCAATCATTTCCTGCAAGCTCAATCCAGTTGTGGTGGATATCCGGTTTGATTTCACTCCATGTTCGCTTACTCAAAGGGGAGGTCATCAAAAACGCACGCTTCTCATTGGCTTTGGCGTAATCGCGAGCTGCCTCGTAGAAAATACGACAGCCGCTCTGCCCCTTGCGCTTCACGCAAAACCAGACAGCGACGCCGACCCGTATCTGGTCTTCGAAGATGTTGCCTCCCTCGCGCCGCCGTCTCTCACCGCTCGTCCGAGCGTTCCCTTTGAGATCGATAACACGGATTTCGTTGAACTCCGCGGCAAGCACTTTGCGAAAGCCATCGAATGTACGACTGTCAATGAATGACGAGTTGCTGACAAATGCAATCACGCCATCTTCAGCTATGCGGTCGGATGCCCACCGCACGAAGCGCGCGTACATATCATAGAGCTTGGTCTTCTGCGCCGTGCTCGCGCGAATGTAGGTCGCCTTGATGCGCTTGTCGATCGCCGGATAGGCGCGGTTCTTGTTGTTCTCGTTCTCGTTCTGCTGGTTGGCGTTGTAGGGCGGATTGCCGATCACGACGCTGATCTTGCGCGCGTTCTGACGCTTGATGCGGCCGATGTTCTCGTCGCTGACGGCGCCGAACAGCTCGCCGGACACGGCGCCGAGCTTCAGCGCCGCCACGTTGTCGAGCGTATCCACGAAGCACAGGTTCGGGAATTCCTCGTAACGCTCCGTGATGGCCGCGTAGGTGGCCTCGATGTTCAGGTTGGCGACGTAATAGGGCAGGATCGCCACCTCGTTGGCGTGCAGTTCCTCCCGGTACTTGTATTTCAGCTTTTCCGGCTGACCGCGAAAGTGCTCAAGCAGCTCGACGATGAAGGTGCCGGTGCCGGTGGCGGGATCGAGGATCTCGACATCGCGGTCGATGAGGTTGCGGCCGAAATGGCGCTCGCAGAGCCAATCGGCCGATTCAATCATGAAGCGCACGATCTCGGTGGGAGTATAGACAACCCCCAGCCGGTCCGCCGCCTTGGGATTGTAGACCTTGTAGAAGTCCTCGTAGATGGCCTTGAGAAAGCGCTGCTTTTCCCCGTGGTTGCCGATCTGCGCCGCCGTCGCATTTATCTCGGAATAATAGGGCTCAAGCGCGGCCAGCGTCGCCTTCCTGATCTCGCCGCGGAAGAACAGGCTTTCGAGCCGGTAGAGCGCCTTGGCGACGTTGTTCTCGCGATGGAACTCGCTGTCGTTGAATACGCGCGCGAAAATGTCCTCCGTCAGGATGTGCTGGATCAGCATCTCGCGGATGTCGGCGTCGGCGATGACGGGGTTGATGGTCTCCTTGGCACGAACCAGGAAGTCGCGCGCCGCCTGCACGAAGGGCTTGTTGTCGGCGTAGGCCGTCTCGATCCGTCCACGCAGCTCCGTCAGCACGGCCGGCAGGTCGGACTTGAACTGGTTCACCGCCTTGCGGAAGCGGCGGCTGGTTTCCGGTTCGTAGTCGAAGAACTGCTTCAGCAAGCGTTCCAATGCCGCCGGATCGGTGACCGATACCGGCTCCAATTGACGCCGATTCTGGATCAGAACGGCCTGACGGCCGTCCTCGAAGAGGATGTTGTCCTGCGGATAGCCGCGGCGGAGCTTCTTGGTGATCTCCTCCTGCAGGTCGTCCTTGCTGTCCTTGGCCTCCCACCAGCCGAAGGGCGCGCGGAGCGACTGCAACAGCACCCCATCCACTCGGCAGGTGTTGCGCGCGGGGCCGAGAAAATCGTATTCGGCAACGAAGGTCAGCTTTTTGGTCTCGCCCCAGTCCTCAAGCAGGCGCTGGAAGGCTGCCCGCACCTGGGTCTCACGGTCACCCCCTGACATCTGACGCAGTCGCGACAGGCGGTTGAAATACTGATTGATGAGAAGCTGGCTCACTGATTCCCCGCCCGAACAGAACCGTCAGTTTGGTCGAGGCGGCTCACCCAATGCAACGGTTCCCTACCTTGCTTTGGTCTTCTTCTTCGGCAGCGGCAATTCGGCGGCGGTGACCCTGACCAATTCCGCCATCCAATTGCCGTCGTCCCACAGGCCGCCCTCGATTAGGAAATAGGGTTTGGCGCCCCGGTACGGCGGGCGCTCGATGACGCCGCCGACATGCGCCCGGCCCGCCTCGGTCGGCTTGACGAAAAGCTGGTCGTCGCAGATTAGCGCCACCATCTTGCCGTTGCAGAACACGGCATATTCGCCGAACATCTTCCGCGCCGAAACCGCGCCGGCTCCGGACATCTGCTCAACGAGCAGGTCGACGGTGCTTTGCAGCGATGCCATCGCGTTTTCTCAACCCTGCGCCTGGGCGGCGGCGAGCGCCGTCATGTTGACGATGCCGCGCGCCGTCACGCTCTGCACCAGCACGTGCATGGGCTTCGGCAGGCCGAGCAGCAGCGGGCCGACCTGCAACCCGCCGGCTGCGGCGCCAAGCAGCGTCAGGCCGATATTGGCGGCGTCGAGAGTCGGCATGATGAGGAGGTTGGCCGCGCCTTCGAGCGGGCTGTCGGTGACGAGGCGCTCGCGCAAGGGGGCAGAGAGCGCCGCATCGGCATGCATCTCGCCATCGACCTCGAGCGCCGGATCCGCCTCGCGGATGAGGCCGAGCGCGCGGCGCATTTTCCGCGCACTCTGCGAGGAGGAGGCGCCGAAGCTCGAATGCGACAGCAGCGCAGCCTTGGGCACGACGCCGAAGCGGCGCACCGCCTCGGCCGCCAGCAGCGTCATCTCGGCGATATGCTCGGCGGACGGGTCGAGGTTGACGTGGGTGTCGCAGATGAACAGGGCGCCGGCCTGCACGATGAGGCCGGAGAGCGCGTAGACCCGGCCGCTCTCGCGGCGGTCGCCATCCTGGCTCGCGCGCACGATCGGCAGGATGTAGGCGAGGTGGCGCGACCAGTCGCCGGTTCCGCCACAGAGCGCCGCATCCACCTGCCCGCCGTGGAGCAGCATGGCGGCCGCGACCGACAGGCGGTTGAGCATGCGGCGCGAGGCGGCGTCGGGCGGCACGCCGCGCCGGTCGACGAGCCTCTGGTATTGCTTGAGCAACGGGTCGAAGACGTCGCGATCGGCCGACGGATCGAGGATTTCGACCCCCTGCCCCGCGCCGAGCCTGAGGCCGAGCGCCTTGGCCTTGCTCTCGATGACATCGCGGCGCCCGATCAGCACCGGCTTGGCCAGGCGTTCGTCGAGCACGGTCTGCACGGCGCGCAGCACGCGCTCGTCCTCCCCCTCCGCATAGGCGATCCGCCTGAGGCTCTGCCGAGCCGCCTCGAACACCGGTCGCATGAGCTGGCCCGAGCGGAATACGAAGCGTTCGAGGTCGCGCGCATAGGCCTCGAAATCGGCGATCGGATGCCGGGCCAGTCCTGAGTCCATGGCGGCTCTGGCCACGGCCGGCGCCACCTGCAGGATGAGCCGCGGATCGAACGGTTTCGGGATGATGTAGTCCGGTCCGAAGACCGGCGCCTGCCCGCCATAGGCCGCGGCCACGATCTCGCTCGCCTCGATGCGGGCCAATTCGGCGATGGCCTCGACGGCCGCCACCTTCATGGCCTCGTTGATGCCCGTCGCGCCGACGTCGAGCGCGCCGCGAAAGATGAAGGGAAAGCAGATGACGTTGTTGACCTGGTTCGGGTAGTCCGACCGGCCCGTGGCGATCACCGCGTCGGGCCGCGCCTGACGCGCCAGTTCGGGTAGGATCTCGGGCTCGGGGTTGGCGAGCGCCAGCACCAGGGGCTTCTCCGCCATGGTGGCGAGCCATTCGGGCTTGAGCACGCGCGGCGCCGAGAGGCCGAGGAAGACATCCCCACCGGGAAGCACGTCGGCCAGGGTTCGAGCCTCGGTTGCGCGGGCGTAGCGCGCGAGGTTCGGCGCCATGGCGTCGCCGCGCCCCTCGTAGACGACGCCGTTGATGTCGGTCAGCGTCACATTGCCGACCGGCAGCCCCATGGCGACGAGGAGATCGACGCAAGCCAGCGCCGCGGCGCCGGCTCCGGAGGTCACGACGCGCACATCCTCGAGCCGCTTGCCCTGCACCATGAGGCCGTTGCGCACCGCGGCGGCGCAGACGATGGCGGTGCCGTGCTGGTCGTCGTGGAAGACCGGGATCGCCATGCGGTCGCGCAGCCGCCGCTCGATCTCGAAACATTCCGGCGCCTTGATGTCCTCGAGGTTGATGGCCCCGAAGGTCGGCTCGAGCGCCGCCACCACGTCGACAAAGCGGTCCGAATCGGCGGCGTCGACCTCGATGTCGAAGACGTCGATACCGGCGAATTTCTTGAACAGCACCGCCTTGCCTTCCATCACCGGCTTGCCGGCGAGCGGCCCGATATTGCCCAGTCCCAGGACGGCCGTGCCGTTGGAGATGACGCCGACGAGGTTGCCGCGGGCGGTAAGCTCACGCGCCGCCTCGGGATCGGCCATGATCGCCTGGCAGGCCGCCGCGACGCCGGGCGAATAGGCGAGCGCGAGATCGCGCTGCGTCGCCATGCGCTTTGTCGGCTCGACGGCGAGCTTGCCGGGCTTCGGATAGCGGTGGTAGTCGAGCGCCGCCTTGACGAAATCCTCGTCCACGAGCCTCCCTTTCGGTCCTGCCTGTCCCATCAGGCCGGCACTGTGCCATGTTCGGTCGGCCGGGTGAACCGTCAGTCCGCGACGAGGCGGCCGCGCTGCTCGCGCGCGATGACTTCGTGGTTCTTCAGCGTCACGCCGGCGAGCCCATGCTTTCGGCAGAGTCGGTCGAGCTCGGCGGCCCGGACGGCGGCATTGTCCGGAGCCGACGCCGTACCCTCGCGGACCGAGATGCGCACACCCGTCCCCAAACTCGCGGCAAAGGCGATCCCCGCCGCGGCAAGGCGCAGATACCAGTCCCAGTCCCAATAGATCGTCAGGCTTTCGTCGAAGAGGCCGACCGTCTCGTGCAGCGCGCGCGCATATCCGATGCCGGGGACGAGCAGCGTATTGTCCCGGTGCATCGAGACGGGATCGCAGCGCGCGTCGATGGCGATCTCCTCGAGCACGGCGCCGCTGGCGTCCTCGCGGACGATCCGCCCGGACGCGTAGGCGAGGCCGGCGCCGCGGGAAAGCTCCGCCGCGAGGGCAGCGAGATGATCGTCGGCGGCCCACCAATCGTCGTCATCGAGGAAGGCGATCCACCGGCGCCGGGCCTTCCGAACCCCGAGGTTGCGGGCAGGAACCTGCCCGGCACCCCCGGTCCTCAGGATCTCGATCTCGCGCCCGGCAAGCCCGCGCGCGGCCTCCGCCCCCTCGCCTGCCCCGTCGTCGACGACCAGGACATCGAAGCCGACATGGCGTTGCGCCAGGACCGAGCGGAGTGCGCGGACCAGGAGCTCGGGGCGGTCCCGCGTCGGAATGACGACGCTGAAGCGCGCGTCCTCGCTCACGATTTTTCCGTCGCCGCCGCCAAGGACATCAATCCATGACGATGGTGGCGGCCTCGCCCGACATGTCCGGACCACGCCGGTCGACGAGCGGCCGCTGCTCGAGGATCGCGAGGAAGAACCAGGCCACGATCAGGCCCAGATCGGCGGCCCCGAACACCCAGCGGAATACGTGGGCCAGGTGGGTCGCGTCGGCGCCGCGGATCAGCGCCTCCATGTCATGCGTGCTGCCGCCCATGCCGGAGAGCACGATCGTGCCGAACGCGGCCACGATGAGCGCGCCGCCGAGCGATCTGAAGAAATTCATGCTGGCGGTCGCCGTCCCGAGCTGATGCATCGGAACGGTGTTCTGGATGGTGATCGTGGAGAGCGGCAGAATGGTGCCGAGGCCGAGGCTGATCAGCAGGAACAGGATCTCCATGGCCCACAGCGGCAGATGGCGTCCCTCGAGCGAGAGCGCCGCGCAGGCCAGGACGCTGACGCCCATCATGATGAGCGGCAGCACTTTGTAATGCTTGAGATAGGTCATCGAGCGGCCCGAGATCGTCGCTCCAGTCACCGTGCCGAGCATCAGTGGGATCAGGGCGACGCCGGACTGGCTGGCCGTGAGCCCGATCACCCCTTCGAGGAAGATCGGCATGTAGATCGTCAGGCCGATGAAGGTGCCCATGGCGAAGCAGGCGGCGAGCGTGGCGCTGTAGACCACGCGGTCGGCCAAGACCGAGACGGGGATCAGCGGCTCGGGCGCGCGCAGCAGGCGCAGCACGAACAGACACCAGACCAGGGCCGAGCCGACGAGCATCGACACGACCGGCACCGAAGCCCAAGAATAGCGTTGCCCGCCCCAGCTCAGGGCCAGGAGCAGGCTCGTCGACGCCACGACGAGCGCCGCGGCGCCCGGATAGTCGAGCCTGTGCGGGCGCTCGTAGCGCGGCAAAAGCTTCAGCTTGCCGTTGGTCATCAGGAAGGCCGCGATACCGATCGGCAGGTTGATCCAGAAGATCAGCGACCAGTGGAAATGCTCGGCCAGCACGCCGCCGAGCAGCGGGCCCGCCAGCGAGGAGGTCACGAAGACGCTGGCGATGTAGACCTGGTAGCGCGCCCGCTCCTTGGGCGACATGATGTCGCCGATGATCGTCTGGGCGAGCGAGATCAGCCCGCCGCCGCCCACACCCTGCAGCCCGCGCGCCAGGGCCAGCATCACCATGCTCGGCGCGAGCGCGCAGGCGACGGAGCCTAGGACGAAGGCCACGATGGCGAAGAGCAGGGTGATTCGCCGGCCATGGATGTCGCTGAGCTTGCCGTAGAGCGGCGTCACCGCGGTCGACGCCAGCAGATAGGCCGTGACGATCCAGGGCAGGTTGTCGGCGTCGCCGAGATCCCGTCCGATCGTCGGCATGGCGGTCGCCACGATGGTCTGGTCGAGGGCCGCCAGAAGCATGGCCATCATCAGGCCGATGACGATGGAGCGGACTTCGGCATGGTTGAGGCGGCGGCCGGCGACGAAGCCGACGGGAGGGGCGTTCACGAGACCGCCGGGGGATGATGAGGCATGGCGCGGTTATGTCCCTTGAGCGCCCCCGCCGCAAGGGCGCGGGCGCCGATCGTCAGATCCCGACCGGTCCAACTGCCGGCAGCTTGAGCCCCGGGCGTCGGAGGTCGAGCCCGATGACGCCGCCGAGGATGTTGATCTCGATGCCCTCGACCCAGGCGAGGGTGAAGCCGGCATAGCCGCCGAGGGTGACCCGAATGCCGGTGCGCGATGGCGTCAGCGCCAGGATCCGCCCGTCGAGCGGAAAGTCGCGACCGATGGCATTCGACGGCAGCGCGACGCCGGCTTCGGGCACGGCGGCGAGCACGGCCGCGACGAACGTGTTCGAATTCGGCCCCGGCCAGGCCCGGTAATCGCCACGATGGCGATAGCGATAGGTCTCGATCGCCGCGCGCATGCGCCCGATCATCGTCGACGCCTTCTCTCCGTCGGCCACGAAAACGGTCTTCGGCGCCTCGCCGAACCATCGGCCATCGGGTGGGAAGCCGTTGATGCGGATCGGGTCGCCCCAGGCGGTCAGGTCGTAGCGCTCGTAGGCTTGAGCATCCTGGTCCTTGAGCACGATCCAGCAATGCACGGCGAAGATGCCGCGCCAACTCACCGTGCGGGCCGCGTAGATGCGGACCGCCGCCGCGCGGTGACGATCCGGCGGCTCCAGCAGGCCGGCGCTCGACCGGTCGGCCTTGGCCCAGTCGAAAGCTGGGGACCGCCAGTAGACCGCCGCCCGGACCACGATGGGCATGATGAACAGGGCGAGAAAGCAGGCGGGCAGCACGAGAAGACGCATCGGAGCCGTTGGAGGGACACGGGTCGAGTCGTGATGTGGGATGACAAACCCTGTTCGTGAAGAGGCGAGCGACGATGATCGCGCAGGCGCAGGTGACCCGTTGACGGCACGCCACGCCGCTCCCACCTCTGGGCTGCCGCCCATCGCGGCGAAGGAGTCTGGCCATGGCCTATTCCACCGTCGGTCCTGAATATTATGCACCGTCCATGTCCAGCGCCGCCCGCCTCAGGAGACTGAAGCGGCTGGCGTGGATGATCGACGGCGCCTTCCGCCTGCCCGGCACCAGGTTCCGCTTCGGACTGAACAGCCTCATCGGTCTGACGCCGGCAGCCGGTGACGCCCTGCTCGCGGCGATCTCGCTCTACATCGTCTACGAGGCCCATCGGCTCGGGGTGCCGCGGGAGAAGCTCGGTCGCATGATCACCAATGTCGGGATCGAGGCCGCGGCCGGTGCCGTGCCGATCGTCGGCGACCTCTTCGACATGAGCTTCAAGGCAAACCTGCGCAACCTCGCCATCATCGAGGAGCATCTGGGCGCGGCCGTCCGCTTCTGAACGATCCCTTACGCCAGGACCTTGAGCCTGTTGCCGGCACGCAGTCGCGGCAGCAGGCGGAGCATCGCGGCTCTCTCGATCGCCACGCAGCCCGCCGTCGGGCGCCGGTCGGGCGCCGTCAGGTGGAAGAAGATGGCGCTGCCGCGGCCCCGGACCGGGTGCCGAAGGTTGTAGTCGAGGACCACGACGACATCGTAGAGACCGTCGACGCGCCACAGATCCTCGTGCCCGAACCGGCACGGCAGCGTGACGGGGCGATTATAGAGCCTGGAACGGGCATCGTCGCACCAGCCGTCCTGCGGCCGCGTCATTTGCATCGGCAGGCCGGTCCGCCTCCTCGCGATCCTGTCGCCGCGCCATCGTCCCTCGACCAGCGTCCAGGCTCCGACCGGCGTGGCGCCGTCGCCCTCACGTTTGTCACGGATCGTCCCGCCCCGGCCGAGCGTGCAGGGGACGACCTGGGGGCCCCAGATCAGCTTTCCGTGCGTCTTCGATCCGGCGATTCGCGAGACGAGGATCGGGCGCTCGCGCCTAAGAGGCGTGGATGGCGCCGACGTCCATTCACCGGGATGCTTGCGCCGCAGCGTTTCTTTGCGCACTTTGCCGTCCGGGGTCGATACCGTGATTTGCCGTCCGCTTCGCCCCGAGGCGGGCTCCGCCGAGGCCCGGACCCTCCGGTCCGGCACCCAGGCGGTAAGCGCGCCGCGATGCGTCGCGCCGGCAGCCGGTTGCGGAAACAAGATCATGGTTCATGCCCGTCGGATCCTGATCGTCGACGATGATATCGACCTCAGGGCCACGTTGGCTGAACAATTGACGATCGAAGAGGAATTTTCCGCGAGCGCGGTGCCGAATGCCGGCGAAGCGCTCGATGCCGTGCGCGAGCAGCGCCCGGAACTCGTGATCATGAATACCGCGCTGCCCGACATGGACGGAAAGGACGTGGTGCGGCTGATGCGGGCCAGCGGATTCAACAATCCCATCATCATGCTGACCGGCCAGCAATCCGATTCGGACGTGGTGCTGGGTCTCGAGGCGGGAGCCAACGACTGCGTCAGCAAGCCATTCCGCTTCGCGGTGCTGCTGGCGCGGATCAGGGCGCAGCTTCGCCAGCACGAGGGCACCGAGGATGCGTCCCTCCAGATCGGCGGCTACACCTTCAAGCCGAGCGCCAAATACCTGTTCGGCGACAGCGGGACCAAGCTGCGGCTGACCGAGAAGGAGACCGCGATCCTGCGCTTTCTCTACCGCGCCGGACCGCAGGTCGTCTCACGCGACGTGCTGCTGCGCGAGGTGTGGGGCTACAACGCCAACGTCACCACCCATACGCTCGAAACCCATATCTACCGGCTGCGACAGAAGATCGAGACCGATCCCGCGAACGCCCAGCTTCTCGTCACCGAGCCCGGCGGCTACAGGTTGATGACATGACGTCCCGCACCGGACCACGTCGAGCGATGTCGCTCGACAAGGATATCGCGCGCCTTGCCGCCGTGCCGCTTTTCGCCGGCATGGAGCATGATGCGCTGCGCCTGATGGCCTTCGCGGCGGAGCGCGCCACCATCGAGGCGGGCGCGGCGATCTTCAGCGCGGGTGAACCGGCCGAGGGTGGCGTGGTCGTCACGTCGGGCACGGTCGAACTCCTCCGTCCGTCGGAAGGCGACGCCGCCCCACGCACGGTCGGGCCGGGATCGCTCCTCGGTGAGCACGCGCTGCTGGCCGAGACGACGAGGCCGGTCACGGCGCGGGCGCAGACCGGCGTCACCTTGTTGAAGATCCCGCGCGCGCTCTTCACCCGGGTGCTGGAGGAATATCCGGCCAACGCCATCACGATCCGCCGGCGGTGGGCGGCGCAACTCGGCGCCCGCCTCAACGGCCCGGCGGCATAGTCCGGCGTCGGATCAGACCATGAGTTCGGCCGTCGTCGGAACGTGGTCGGAGGGCCTGTCCCAACCGCGCGCCTCCTTCAGCACGGCGACCTCGCCGAGCGTGCCGGCGAGGTCGGGACTGAGCCATATGTGGTCGAGACGCCGTCCCTTGTCGGCCGCCGCCCAGTCGGGCGACCTGTAGCTCCACCAGGTATAGAGCTTCTCCGGCGGCGGCACGTGCTCGCGCATGGCATCGACCCAGCCGCCCGCCGCCTGGACGCGACCGAGACCCTCGACCTCAACCGGCGTATGGCTGACCACCTTGAGGAGCGCCTTGTGGCTCCAGACATCCGATTCGAGCGGTGCGATATTGAGGTCGCCGACAAGGATCGCCCGCTCGGGCTTGAGCCCGAATTCGGCCGGACCCCGCGCCATCCGGTCGATGAAATCGAGCTTGTGCGCGAATTTCGGGTTGATGTCGGGGTCGGGCTCGTCGCCGCCGGCCGGGACGTAGAAATTGTGGATGATCAGGCCAGCCGCCGCTCCCGCCGCGGCGCCGAGCGTCACCGCCAGATGGCGCGCATGCCCGTGTCGGCAGAACGGCCTGCGATCGACGGCATCAAACGGGAATCGCGAGAGGATCGCCACCCCGTGGTAGCCCTTCTGCCCGAAAATCTCGATGTGGTCGTAACCCATCTCCCGCAAAGCCGAGAACGGGAACTCGGCGTCGCGGCACTTGGTCTCCTGCAGGCAGAGCACGTCCGGGCGGCCACGGGCCAGGAACTGCTGGACGAGAGGCAGCCTAAGGCGAACGGAATTGATGTTCCAGGTGGCGACGCTCAGGGGCAAGGGAACGTCCCGCAAAGGGCGGTTCGGCGCTGCCCCGCGTCTGCGTCTCTACGCATCGCATGTCCCGGAGAGGTCATTTGCGGAAAACCCGAGGCGGAGGCCCCGGTTCGGGCAAAGGCTCGATCCTGCGGGGCAGCCCGGACCACTGCAGCGCCTCACGGGCGGCTAAGAGCGCGGCTCATTTGCGCGAGTTGAGCATGCGCTCGGTGTTGATCTGGAACAGGGTCGGATCGGGCTTGGTGTTGAGATCGATGTTGGAGAGCGACACCACGGTCTCGTAGCCCTGCGGGTCGGTCACCGTCCACTGGCGCAGCGCGAAGGGCTTCTCGTCGAAGGTCAGGCGAAGCTTCGACGTGCCGCCGAAGGTCGACTTGTCCTCGATATCGATCGAGACGCCGCCCAATCCATCGGTCGCGATATCGAGGATCTTGGTGTCGCGGTTGAGGTCGATCGAATCGTTGAGAAGGAATTTCAACGGCGTCTGGCCGATGAAGTAGAGGTCCTGCGTATGCAGCTTGCGATCGATGATCGCGACCGAGGTGCCGTCGGCGACGATGTCGAGCGTGGCGGGTGGCGCATAGGCGAATCGCATCCGTCCGGGCCGCTGCACGAAGAGCTTGCCGTCCGTCCGCCGTCCATCGCCCCCGATCTGCACGAAATCCGCGATCATCGTGCCGGCATTGTTGAAGTAGTTGTTGGCCTCGTCGATCACCGCCTGGGCATCGATCGGCGCCGCAGGTTTGGCCGCTTTGGCGGACAGGAGCTGCATGGGGGCCTTTTCGGCGCGGGCGGGCGCCGCGGCCAGGACGGCAAGCATAAACGCGATCGAGATCGAACGAAACATTCGCGGTTTCCGGAGACGATGTGCATGCCCGATAGGCATCCGGTATGGCTTAAGTGAGACCAGCGACCGGATTGGGGATCCTAGGGAGCAAGCATCCCAAAGGCTACGACTTTCGCCGCTCATTCCTCGTCGGCCATTTCGAAGGCGCTGCGTTCGGCGCCTCCGCCGACCAGGATCTCGCGCTTGCCGGCGTGATTCGCCGGCGCCACGACGCCCTCCCGTTCCATCCGCTCGACGAGCGAGGCCGCCTTGTTGTAGCCGACCTGAAGCCGGCGCTGGATGTAGGAGGTCGAGCACTTCTTGTCGCGCAGCACGATGGCGACGGCGCGATCGTAGAGGTCGCCGCCCTCCGCATCCCCTCCGTCCAAGGCAGCGGCGGCATCCTCCGTCGGGTCGCTTTCCGCGTCGACATCCTGGGTGATCGCGTCGAGATAGTCCGGATGCCCCTGTGTCTTGAGATGCGCCACCACCGTCTCGACCTCGCCGTCCGAGACGAAGGGACCGTGCACGCGGCCGATGCGCCCGCCGCCCGCCATGTAGAGCATGTCGCCCTGGCCGAGAAGCTGCTCCGCCCCCTGCTCGCCGAGGATCGTGCGGCTGTCGATCTTCGAGGTCACCTGGAACGAGATTCGGGTCGGGAAATTGGCCTTGATGGTGCCGGTGATGACGTCGACCGATGGACGCTGCGTCGCCATGATCAGGTGGATGCCGGCGGCGCGCGCCATCTGGGCCAGGCGCTGGATGGCGCCCTCGATGTCCTTGCCGGCGACCATCATCAGGTCGGCCATCTCGTCGACGATGACCACGATGTAGGGAAGTGGCGACAGCTCCATCGCTTCCTGCTCGTAGACGGCCTCGCCCGTCTGTCTGTCGTAGCCGGTCTGCACCGTGCGGGTGATGGTCTCTCCCTTGGCATCGGCGTCGTTCACCCGGGCATTGAAGCCGTCGATGTTGCGCACGCCGACCTTGGACATCTTCTTGTAGCGGTCCTCCATCTCGCGCACCGCCCATTTCAGGGCGACGACCGCCTTCTTCGGGTCGGTGACGACGGGCGTCAGAAGATGCGGGATGCCGTCATAGGCGGAGAGCTCGAGCATCTTGGGGTCGATCATGATCAGCCGGCACTGGTCCGGGCGCAGGCGATAGAGGATCGACAGGATCATGGTGTTGATGGCGACCGACTTGCCCGAGCCGGTGGTGCCGGCGACGAGCAGGTGGGGCATGCGGGCGAGGTCGACGATCACCTCCTCGCCGCCGATCGTCTTGCCGAGCGCGATGGCGAGCTTGTGGTTGGACGAGGCGAAATCCGGCGAACCCACGATCTCGCGCAACAGCACGGTCTCGCGCCGCTGGTTCGGCAGCTCGACACCGATGGCGTTGCGGCCCTGCACCACGGCGACGCGGGCCGAGACCGCCGACATCGAACGGGCGATGTCGTCGGCCAGGCCGATGACCCGCGACGACTTGATCCCCGGCGCCGGCTCGAGCTCGTAGAGCGTCACCACCGGGCCCGGCCGCACGTTGATGATCTCGCCGCGTACCCCGAAATCCTCGAGCACGCCCTCGAGCAGGCGGGCGTTCTGGCTCAGCGCATCCTCGGAGACGACGTGGCCGGAGCTGCGCCTCGGCTCGCCCAGGAAGGCCACCGGCGGCAGCTGGTAGGACGCAGGATCGGCGGGCTCGTGAACGGCCGCAACCGGTTTGCGGCGCGGCGCCGGCGTGATGACATGAACCGGCTCCCGGACAACGCCGGGTTCGGTCGGGAGCGCCGGGCCGGCATGGCGAGCGCTCCCGGACCGATCCGCCGCCCGAGACGCGGCAGGGGGAGGCGCAGACCGATCTCGCGTCAGAGGGGTGTCGAAGACCGGTTCGCGCCGCTCCGCCTGTCCCAGGCTGGCCGAGCGCGATCGCCCCGGCTCTCCCGCGAGCACCGGCGAAAATTCGGGCGACGCCCAGGCGGGCGATGCGCCGGGCGCGGCGATCCCAGACCGACGGCGCTGCTGCATGGCCCGGGTGACCGCCCCCTTCACGCTCAGGGCCATATGGATGAGGGCACCGATAGACACGAGGCCCACGCCCGGTTCACCGTCCGGATCGTCATCGACGGCCCGCCGCGCGGATTTCGGAATCGGGACCCAGTCGTAGGCCGGTGCGATGTCGTCGTCCTCCTCGACGGCCGGTGTCCTGAGACCGAA
This sequence comes from Lichenihabitans sp., assembly GCA_965277635.1. GTDB lineage: Bacteria > Pseudomonadota > Alphaproteobacteria > Rhizobiales > Beijerinckiaceae > Lichenihabitans. The sequence goes on along the minus strand of CBDIDE010000002.1, from coordinate 4,192,543 downwards.
TCCGGCCGACGCGGTCAGCGCCAGGATGGCGATCCCCGCGAGAACCACCGCAACGATGACGAGGCCCGCTTCGGATTTTCCGAAGATATGGCGCGGGAGGGCCAGGACAGCGTCGCCGACGACACCGCCAAGGCCGGTCGGCAGCGGCCAGCGGCCGGTCGCCGGCAAGCTGGAGGCCAGCCCGCTCGCCGCAAGCCCGCCCAGAATCAACAGCGTGATGCGGAGCCGGACGAGGAATAGCCGGCGGCGGACCAGGAGGGTCCAGCCCCAGCATGCGATGACCGGAAGTACGGCAACCACCGCGATTCCGAGCAATTGCATCACCAGATCGGCCGTGACGGCGCCGGCGGCGCCGGCGATATTGTGAACCGGCCGGTCGACGGCGTGATTCCAGCTCGGATCCTGGATCGACCAGGTGCTGAGCGCGGCGCCGATCAGCCCCACGGCACCGATCAGCGCCAAGCCTCCGCCTTCCGCAAGACGCCGTCCGACAAAGTCGCGCAGGGTCTCGGGCAAATAGTCGGTCGGCGAGAATTTAGTGATTCGCACGTGCGGCCCGAACTCGAAAGGCGGATCATCTCACGACCGTCGTCGAGCTCGGAGCCCGATGCTCGCCGCTCGCAACCTCGCCGCTGAGCCACGACCGTAGTCGGAGATGCTTAAGCGTTCGTCACCAGGATCGGTTGCAATTTTCCGAGGAAGATGAACGGGCTCCGGCTTTGTTTGCGAGGCGGCGCAGGCCAGGGCGCGGGCGGCGTCTCGCACGATCCGGCCCGACGTCGATGCGCCCGGGTCCGTCCGGTCCGGCGAGACGGGGACAGGCGAGGGCTGGGACCCCTGGCTGCGGGTCGACGATCGCCGGCCAATCCCTGCTCCGAGCTGCGGAGGAAGAGCGTCCCAAGCCCTCACGGCGACCAGTCCGCTGCCCTGCAGACGCGGATCAGCGTGTGCTTGCGTCCGGCCTAGGCCTGTGGCACATGACCCGCACGGTGCCAACCACCCGAAGGTTCGCGCCTCCGGCCCTGCTGCCGTAGCTCAGTGGTAGAGCACTCCCTTGGTAAGGGAGAGGTCGAGAGTTCAATCCTCTCTGGCAGCACCATTCCGACTCCCCGACATCGTTCAAACCTCTGCTTTCTAAGGGACTTCGGTCCAGGTGACGTTGCAAACGACGTTACAACGGGAACCGAAAATGAGCGGGGTCACGGGCTTCTGTTCCGGCATCGCTCGCCTTTGGCAAGCGGTGCGAGGAGGCCGGCATCCGGCCGCCCGTCGGCTCCATCGCGGATGCCTATGACAACGCCATGTGCGAGAGTTTCTTCCCACCACTTGAGGCCGAGCTTCTGGCGCGCCGCCGCTTCAGAAACCATGCCGAGGCGCGGATGGCGTGCTTCAGCTACATCGAAGACTTCTACAATTTGCCGTCACAACGCACATCTCGCTATGTCATTGAGGTGAATAGTGTTTGCTGGGCGGGGTCCGGTACCGCGGGGTGTTTTTGGTGCATCTTGGCTCGCAGCGCGAGGCTTCGGGCGACAGAACCGTTGAGATCGGTACGGCTGAAGATCCATGGTCCCTCCGCCAGGGGATGGGTGGCGGCGATCTCGCCCCGCTCCGCCGCGAGCCGCAGGGTGCGCGGCGCCACACCGGCGATGGCCGCCGCCTGACTCAGGTTGAGCCAGGGTTCGGTTCCGTCCACCGACTCGCGATAGACTGGGATACCGTAGGTGGAGCGAACTCCCGTCACGCGCTCTCGCGTCCATCGATTGCCATGGCCCGTCTTCAAGCCATTCCGATTGAGAACGCCGGCGATGACGTCGTCCCGGGCGATCAGCGACAGGTTGCGGATCGCTTCGATGACGTTGGCGGACGTGCAGTTGCGTTGCCCTCGACGGCGTCGCGGCAGCCGGTGCTCAGTATGGGCGCCGCCCACCCAATGGAGCGTCAGGATGATCTCGGATGTACCGTCGTCGAGATCGGCAATGGCTTCATGGATAAGGGTGCGCACGATCCGCTTCTTGAGCCTCGCATCGGTGGTTGACGCCGACCACACGGTGTGGAGCTCATCGGCGAGCGTCATCAGGGATATCGTCGCAAGGTCAGATCGAGCGGGCACCACAGCGTCATGATCGGCGATCCGGGCTTCGAACTCGAACACACGCGTCAAAGCGCGGTTCCAGCGCGCTTCCAGTTCACCGGCGACGAAGCGGTTCTCGGGATCGGCCGCATCGTATTGCCGGAAAGCCCGGTCGGCGGTGTAGCGGGCCGCCTCGAGATCGCGCGTCATGGCCTCGCGGGCTTCATCGCGCCGTGTCGTGGTTTGCGCTTCGGCTGCCCGCGCGGCTTCCACCGCGGCAGGTTGCACAACGGCCAGCAGAGCCGCTTCCACGACATCGTCGACGCGCAAGCCCCCAAAGGCGATGCAGTTCGGTTCCCCCTGGTCGAGCCTTCCCCGCACGCAGGCATAGCGCGGGATCTGCCCCTTGGCTCCGGTGTATTGCACGCAGAGCTTGCGTCCGCAGCGTCGACATCGCAACAGGCCCGACAACAGCGCCGAACCGTGCTTCGGCGCACCGCGGGCGCTCGCGGCCGGAACGTTCTCGCTCACCATTGTCCGGATCGCCTCCGCCCGGTCCCAGTCGACGTAACCTTGATGCGAGCCGGGCTTTAACGCCAGCCATTCCGAGCGGGGCTTGCTCCGGGCCCGAGCCCGGGGCCCGCTTCCCTCGTAGCTCACCGAGACGCCGGATTTGCCATAGGCGTAGGCGCCGCCATAGGCGGGATTGATGATGAACCCGTGCAGCGTCGAATAGCGGGGGCGGCGCCACTCCACCGGACCACCATTGATCCGGGTCGGCAGCTCGAGCTTGTGCTCCAGGAACCAAAACAGAGCCTGACGCACGCTGCCGAGTTCGGCGACCTTGTCGATGGCGAGCTTGATGGCGGCCTGCACGCGTCGGTCGGGGTCCATCTCGAGTCGATCGTCCATCTTGATGAAACCGACCGGCGCCGCGACGACGAGTTCGCCCCGACGCGCCTTTTCGTGGCGTGCTGCGAGCGAGCGCTGCCGCAGAAGATCGAGTTCGTATTCGTTCAGGCTGCCCTTGAGCCCCAGCAGCAGACGGTCGTTGCCCTGCCGAGGCGCGTAGACCGCTTCCTGATCGATCAGCAGCGTGTCGACGACGCGGCACATCTCGACGAGCTGCTGCCAGTCGCGGCTGTTGCGCGCGAAGCGCGATACCTCGCGTGCTGCCACCGCGCCGACCTTGCCGAGGCAGACCTCGGCGACCATGCGCTCGAAGCCGGCGCGCATCGTCCCGCCCGCCGCCGAACAGCCGAGATCATCGTCGATCACCTCGATCTGCGACCAGCCGAGTTGCGCGAGGCGATCGCGCATGGCGTACTGGAGCAACTGGCTCTCGCGATTATGCTGGACTTGGTGGGCCGACGACTGACGGATGTAGAGCACCGCCTTGCGAGCCCGATGCTGCGGGCCGATCTTGTCACTACTCATCGGCGTCGCCCTTCGGAACCGCGTTCGGCGGCAGACCGGCGTTGGCGGCGTGGGCCACCATCAGTCGTGTCAGAAGGCCGGTCAGCGCCTGGCGGGTCGGATCCGGCAGGCTGTTCCATTGAGGCGCGGCGTCCGCTGGCGCCGGCATGGCTGCCAAGAGCAGTTCCAATTGTCGATGCGGCCTCCGGGGCCGACGATGGGGCAATTGCGGCACGGCGCTCTCCTTGAGACTCGGGAGAGGCTATCCCTGCGTTCGGCACCGCGTCGGCTGTCGTGTGTCGCGTCGCTTCTCGAAGAAGGCCAGCCAAGGCCGTGAGCGCACCCAACGCCGCGACCGGTCCCGTCGCTGAATGCATCGAGAGGCAGACCGTGGCGTCCAGCATCCAGACTGGGAGTTCTTGAACTCGCACGACGAATGCGTCCACGAGGCTGCAGCGTGCCGACGCGCCGGCCGTCCTCTCAATTACCTCGTGGAGGCGGATCGATCGCCCCGACCAGGGATGCCACCCATAGACGACCGTCGTCTCGCCGCCGATGGCGGTGCTGTGGGTCTTGTGGAGGGGAGTTGTATAGCCCGCGTCGGCGCCATTCGGCCTTGGGCTACCTGTTCCCGATCGCTTTCGAGCGGACCAAGGCGCACCGGCAACCTGCGGGCCTGCCAGCTTCTACTCGGCCATACGACGCTCGAGAGCACCGTCGCTATCTCGGCATCGAGGTCGATGACGCTCTGGTCCTGTCCAAGCAGACCGATCTCTGACGAAAGCCGCGGCGGCCCAGCGCCGCCGCGATCCGAACGGGTCGGATGGATAGTTGCCGTTGACAGACCGCCCGAAAGCCGGCGTTCAGCTGAGCGCCCATGCCGGTTGTTGCTGCACGCCATTGCGAATCCCGAAAGCAGCCGTTTGTTCAGGTTGGCCGCATCCGGCGTCACGGCCGGGCAGCTTAGTCCTACCTTGGTGGCGACCACGTAGCTGTCGCCCCAGAAAGTCCCTCAGGACCTTCCCCCACATCGGTTCGGCCATGTCCTGGGGGCAGACATTTGCGGCATCGAAGAACCAGGAGCTGCTTTCTACCAACGAGGCGCCCGCTTCGGGGGCATGCTCGCGAAGGTAGGGGAGGGCACGGCTGCAGCGCCGGTTGCCATTTCACCTTCGGAACAGGGCCATCTCGAGTTCTCGGTCATCGCGATTCATATGCGATTCATATATCGAGCGAGCGTCCCCTCTCTCGAATTCCTATGGCGATCCTGCGATCTACTGCGGTGTCGCGTGCCTGAAACTGTCCGGCTCTTTGGTGCGTGAATGTCATCAGCCCTAGGCAGCTGTTCTCGCCAGGCATGATCAGAGGAGCGATACGGCCAATGCTTGATGCCATCTTCATCCTTGGGGGAATCGCGTTCTTCTCGATCTCGGTCCTCTACACCATTGTTTGCGACAAGCTCTGAGGAATTGGCGATGCTGCTCGATTACATCCTCGGCGGTGGCGTGACCGTCGGTCTGCTCGTCTATCTCACCTATGCCCTCGTCCGTCCCGAGCGGTTCTGAAAGCGCCTCGCCATGACCATCAACGGCTGGATCCAGATCGCACTCTATTGCGCCATCGTGATCGCTCTCGTGAAACCCCTCGGGCTTTACATGACCCGCGTGTTTTCGGGCGAGAGAACCTTCCTGTCGCCGGTGCTCCGCCCGGTCGAGCGCGGCCTTTATGCGATGGCCGGCATCGACGAGACGCACGAGCAGCACTGGCTGTCCTACCTCGTCGCGATGATCTTCCTCCACGTGGGCGGGTTCCTGCTGCTTTACGCGATCTTGCGACTGCAGGGAGCCTTGCCGTTCAATCCGGCGGGCCAGAGTGGCGTGGCGCCTGACCTTTCATTCAACACGGCCGCGAGCTTCATCACGAACACGAATTGGCAGAACTACGGCGGCGAAAGCACGCTGTCGTATCTCGCGCAGATGCTGGGACTGACGCACCAGAACTTCCTGTCCGCGGCAACCGGTATCGCGCTCGCGGTGGCGCTGATCCGCGGCTTCGCGCGGGCCTCCGCCAACACGGTGGGCTCGTTCTGGGTCGACCTCACCCGCTGCACGCTCTACGTCCTGCTGCCCATCTGCATCCCGTACACGCTGTTCCTCGTCTGGACCGGGGTGCCCCAGACGCTCGGCGCCTATGTCGATGTGACCACGCTCGAGGGTGCCAAGCAGACGATTGCGCTTGGGCCGGTCGCGAGTCAGGTCGCGATCAAGATGCTTGGCACGAATGGTGGCGGCTTCTTCAACGCCAATGCGGCCCACCCGTTCGAAAATCCGACGGCGCTCTGCAACTTCGTCCAGATGATCTCGATCTTCGCGCTCGGCGCGGCCCTCACCAATGTCTTCGGGCGGATGGTCGGTGACCAGCGCCAGGGCTGGGCAATCCTGGCCGCCATGGGTGTGCTCTTCCTCGCCGGCGTCGCCGTGGTCTACGCATCCGAATCCGCCGGCAACCCGCTCCTCCACAGGCTGGGGCTCGAAGGCGGCAACATGGAAGGCAAGGAGGTGCGCTTCGGCATCCTCGCTTCGGCACTCTTCGCGGTCATCACGACGGCAGCGTCCTGCGGCGCCGTCAACGCCATGCACGATTCGCTCACCGCGCTGGGCGGTATGATCCCGCTCATCAACATGCAACTGGGCGAAGTCATCGTCGGCGGCGTCGGTGCGGGCCTCTACGGCATGCTGATCTTCGTGGTCATCGCGATCTTCGTGGCCGGCCTGATGGTCGGGCGCACGCCGGAATATCTCGGCAAGAAGATCGAGGCCAAGGAGGTCAAGATGGCCATGCTCGGCATCTTGATCCTGCCGCTCATGATGCTCGGCTGGTCGGCCGTGGCGACCGTCACTCCCTCGGCCGTTGCGGCCACCAACAACCCCGGTCCGCACGGCTTTTCGGAGATCCTCTACGCCTATACTTCGGCCGCTGCCAATAACGGCTCGGCTTTCGCTGGGCTTTCAGCCAATACGCTGTTCTACAATGTGACGCTGGCGATCGGCATGCTGGTCGGGCGCTTCTTCGTGCACATCCCGGCGCTTGCCATCGCGGGATCGCTTGCCGCGAAGAAGAGGGTGCCGTCCTCTGCCGGAACGTTCCCGACCGACGGCGGGCTCTTCGTCGGCCTGCTCGTCGGCGTGATCCTGATCATCGGGGGCCTGACGTTCTTCCCGGCCCTGGCACTGGGCCCGATCGTCGAACACCTCGCCGGCGCCGCCGGACAGACCTTCGCGTCCTCCCCCTGACCGCGGGCGCTTTCATGCAGGCGCTGCCTGCGCCCGCCACACTCGTGTCCCCTCATCGTACCCGGAGCCAGATCATGGCCAAGGCTCAGTCCAGCATCCTCGACGCCCGCATTCTCGGGCCAGCGGTCGGCGGAGCATTTCGGAAGCTCAACCCCCGGCTCTTGATCAAGAGCCCGGTCATGTTCGTGCTTGAGGTGGTTGCCGCACTCACCACTGTGCTGCTGATCCGTGACCTGATAACGGGCGGAGCATCGCTGGGGTTCTCATTTCAGATCGTGCTCTGGCTCTGGTTCACGGTGTTGTTCGCCAATTTCGCCGAGGCCGTCGCCGAGGGGCGGGGCAAGGCCCAGGCCGAAAGCCTGCGGCGGACGCGAACGGAAACCGGGGCCAAGCTCTTGTTCGGGCCAGCCGCTGCGGTCGGCGGCCCGCGCAACGGCTTCAAGATGGTTCCCGGCGCGAGCCTCAAAGTCGGCGATGTGGTGCTGGTCGAGGCGGGCGACCTCATTCCCTCAGACGGCGAGGTGATCGAGGGCGTGGCGTCGGTCAACGAGGCGGCGATCACCGGCGAGAGCGCGCCCGTGATCCGCGAGTCGGGCGGCGACCGCTCCGCGGTCACGGGCGGCACGCAGGTGCTGTCCGACTGGATTCGGGTCCGCATAACGGCCGCGGCAGGATCGACCTTCATCGACCGGATGATCGCGCTCGTGGAGGGTGCCGAACGGCAGAAGACGCCGAACGAAATCTCGTTGAACATCTTGCTCGTGGGCCTGACCATCATCTTCGTGTTTGCCGTGGCCTCGATCCCGAGCTTTGCGGCTTATGCGGGCGGCTCCATCTCCATGATCGTTCTTGTGGCGCTCTTCGTGACGCTCATCCCGACCACCATCGGGGCGCTGCTTTCGGCGATCGGCATCGCCGGCATGGATCGGCTGGTGCGCTTCAACGTGCTCGCGATGTCGGGTCGCGCCGTCGAGGCGGCGGGCGATGTCGACACGCTCCTGCTCGACAAGACCGGCACGATCACGCTCGGCAACCGTCAAGCCTCCGAGTTCCGGCCCGTGCGGGGCGTAACCGAGCAGGAGCTCGCCGATGCGTCCCAGCTCGCGTCCCTGGCCGATGAAACCCCGGAGGGTCGCTCGATCGTGGTCCTGGCCAAGGAGAAGTACGGCATTCGGGCGCGCGACGTGGCGAGCCTCAACGCGACCTTCGTGCCGTTCACGGCGCAATCGCGAATGAGCGGGGTCGACATCGACAGGTCCTCGATCCGAAAGGGCGCGGTCGAGTCCATTCTCGGATACGTTCAGACGACCCCCGCATTGGCGATGCGCGGTGGAACAGCGTTGGCCTTGAAGCCCGCTGCGGCCGCCGGGGACAGTGTGCGCGAGATCCAGGCCATCGCGGACGAGATCGCCAAGGCTGGCGGCACGCCACTTGCGGTGGCCCGCGACGGCCGGCTGCTCGGCGTCATCTACCTGAAGGACATCGTCAAGGGCGGCATCCGCGAGCGTTTTGGCGAGTTGCGCCGCATGGGCATCCGCACCGTCATGATCACGGGCGACAATCCGATGACCGCGGCCGCGATCGCGGCCGAGGCCGGCGTCGACGATTTCCTCGCCCAGGCCACCCCGGAAGACAAGCTCGCGCTCATTCGGAGCGAGCAGCGCAAGGGCAAGCTCGTCGCCATGTGCGGTGACGGTACCAATGACGCGCCGGCCTTGGCCCAGGCCGACGTCGGCGTCGCCATGAACACCGGCACGGTCGCGGCACGCGAGGCCGGCAATATGGTCGACCTGGATAGCGATCCAACCAAGCTCATCGAGATCGTCGAGATCGGCAAACAACTGCTGATGACGCGCGGTGCGCTCACCACCTTCTCGATCGCCAACGATGTCGCGAAATACTTCGCGATCATCCCGGCGATGTTCCTCGCCTTCTATCCACAGCTGCAGGCGTTGAACGTGATGGGGCTGTCCTCGCCCCAGAGCGCGATTCTGTCGGCGATCATTTTCAACGCGCTGATCATCATCGCGCTGATCCCTCTCGCGCTGAAGGGTGTGAAGTTCCGGGCCATCGGCGCCGGCGCGCTGCTCCGCCGCAACCTGCTGATCTACGGCCTCGGCGGCATCGTCGTGCCCTTCCTCGGCATCAAGGCAATCGACCTCATCGTTTCGGCCCTTCAACTCGCCTGATCGGACCCGTCCCATGCTCAGCCATCTTCGCCCCGCCGTCGTGCTTCTCGTCGCCCTCACGATCATTACGGGCATCGTCTACCCGCTCGGCATGACGGGCCTTGCCGGGGCCCTCTTTCCACGCCAGGCGCAAGGGAGCCTTGTTCTCAACAAGCAAGGTCAGCCGGTTGGCTCGGAGCTGATCGGCCAACCCTTCGCAGGCGACCGCTACTTTCACGGCCGGCCGTCGGCCACCACCGCGACCGACCCGAACGACGCGACCAAGACTGTGCCGGCGCCCTACAACGCGGCGAACTCCGGCGGTTCCAACCTCGGACCGACGAACAAGGCGCTCATCGACCGGGTCAAGGGAGACATGGACAAGCTGAAAGCGGAGAACCCTGGCGCACCCGTGCCACAGGATCTTGTGACCACTTCGGCGTCCGGTCTGGACCCGCACATTTCGCCGGAGGCCGCCGAGTTCCAAGTGCCGCGGGTCTCAAAAGCGCGTAACCTGCCCGACGAGCAAGTGCGGGGGCTCGTCAACGACCACGTCGAAGTTCGTACGTTCGGCCTGTTCGGCGAACCGCGGGTGAACGTCCTTGCGCTCAATCTGGCGCTCGACGCGCTGACTCCGAAATGAGGCATCTCGGGCGAGTTAGGCCGGCCGAGTCGCTGAAAGGTTACGATGGTCGACGCCCGACATGATCGCGACAAGCGGCCCTCGCCGGAGGCCCTTCTGGCCGAGGCCAAGCGCGAGGGAGGCATCCGCGGCCGCCTCAAGATCTTCCTTGGCGCCGCACCCGGCGTCGGGAAAACGTTTGAGATGCTCACCACGGCTCGCGCCCGAAGGAACGAAGGGCTCGATGTCGTCGTAGGCGTGGTCGAAACGCATGGCCGCGCCGAAACGGAAGCTCTCGTCGAAGGACTTGAAATCGTCCCCCGCCGTCGGGGCGCCTATAAAGGCGGCACGCTCGAGGAGATGGATCTCGACGCCCTCATGGCGCGGCACCCGCGGATCGCGCTCGTCGATGAACTCGCTCACACCAATGCGCCAGGCGGCCGCCATCCCAAGCGTTACCAGGACGTAGAGGAACTGCTCGCCGCCGGCATAGACGTCTACACCACCCTCAATATCCAGCACGTCGAGAGCCTCAATGATGTGGTGGCGCAGATCACGCGCGTCCGCGTCCGAGAAACGGTGCCCGATTCGATCCTCGACCGGGCCGACGACATCGAAGTCATCGACCTCGCGCCCGACGACCTCCTCCAGCGATTGAAGGAAGGCAAGGTCTACGTTCCACATCAGGCCGAGCGCGCCCTAGATCACTTTTTCACGCCCGGCAATCTCACCGCCTTGCGAGAGCTCGCCTTGCGGCGCACCGCGCAACGCGTCGACGATCAGCTTCTCACCCACATGCAGGCCCACGCGGTTTCGGGTCCTTGGGCGGCAGGCGACCGCGTGCTCGTTTGCATTAGCGAGGACCCGCGTTGCGCGGGTTTGGTGCGCTACGCGAAACGTCTTGCAGGTCGCTTTCACGCCCCCTGGACCGCGCTCTCGATCGAGGGTCACCGGAGCCTGCAGCTTTCGAACGTCGAGCGCGACCGCGTGGCCGATACGCTGCGCTTGGCGGACCGCCTCGGGGCCGAGGCGGTCACCATCCCGGGGGGAGGCCGTCGGATCGCGGACGACGTTATCGGCTTCGCGCGGGAGCATAACGTGACCCAGATCGTGATCGGCAAATCCGAACGATCGCGGCTCTTCGAAGTTCTGCACGGGTCGGTCGTCCACGATCTCGTGCGCAGGTCCGGCAACATCAGCGTCCATGTCGTCGCAGGCGACACGATCGAGGGTGCGGAACTCGTTCCGAGGAAGACGGTCCAGGCGGCGCCCGATATCCGGCCCTTCGACCCGGTCCCCTATCTCGCTTCGGCCCTGGCTGTCGCGGGCTCGCTTGGCGTCGCACTGTCGGTTCAGCGTTTCTTCCGGGTGGAGACGGTCGACCTCGTCTTCCTGACCACCGTCGTCGCAGTCGCCGTACGGTTCGGGCTCTACCCGTCCCTGGCGGCCGTCGTCGCAGCTTCGCTTTGCTATAATTTCTTTTTCCTTCCACCCGTCTACACGTTCACAATCGCCGACCCGACGAACATCGCGGCCTTGATTTTCTTCACGGTCGTGGCAATTCTCGTGTCGAACTTGGCGTCGCGGACCCGCTCGGAGGCGGTGATCGCGCAGGCTCGAGCCCGCACGACCGAGGCGCTTTACGGGTTCAGCCGCAAGCTCGCCGGGTGCGGAAGCCTCGACGACGTCCTGTGGGCGAGCGTGTTCCAGATCGCGTCGATGCTGAAGCTGCGGGTCGTGCTGCTGCTTCCCGACAGGGATCGCATCGAGGTGAAGGCCGGCTACCCGCCCGAAGACCAGCTCGAAGAGGCCGATCTAGCCGCAGCCAACTGGAGTTTCAGCAACAATCGGCCGGCGGGACGCGGCGCCGACACCCTGCCCGGGGCCAAGCGTCTGTTCCTGCCGATGCGCACCGGGAGGGGGCAGATCGGCGTCATCGGCATCGACAATGACACTACAGGCCCCATCCTGACACCCGAGCAGCGCCGCCTCATCGATGCTCTGGCGGATCAAAGCGCACTCGCCATCGAGCGGGTGCGTCTCGTCGAGGACCTAGACCGCGCCAGGCTGCTGACCGAAACGGATCGGTTGCGCCAAGCCCTGCTGACCTCCATCTCGCACGACTTGAAGACTCCGCTCGCGTCGGTGTTGGGCGCTGCGAGCACCATACGCGATCTCGGCGCGATGCTCGACGAGGCCGCAAAGACCGAGCTTTTGGCAACGGTGATTGAGGAGGCGGAACGCTTGAACCGCTTCATCGCCAACCTTCTCGACATGACTAAGCTCGAGGCGGGCGCGGTCGCGCCGAACCTGGCCCAACATGACATTGGCGAGATCGTCAGCGCGGTGCTCGAGCGCGCGAGCAAAATCCTGGCCAGGCATCGGGTGGAGGTCGAAATCGCCCCCGATCTGCCGACCCTCGATGTCGATGCCGTGCTTTTGGAGCAGGTGTTGTTCAACCTCATCGACAACGCCGCGAAATTCGCCCGCGAGGGCACCACGATCCGGGTTCAGAGTTGGCAGGACCAGGGCCAGGTCGTTTTGCGGATTCTCGACGAGGGCGACGGCATCCCGCCGGCAGACGAGGAGCGCGTTTTCGACAAATTCTACCGCGCCCGGAAAGGCGACAGCGTGCGTCCCGGTACCGGTCTTGGACTCGCGATCTCGCGCGGCTTCATCGAGGCAATGGCCGGCACGATAACGGCCGCCAACCGCACCGACCGGAACGGTGCCGTGTTCACGCTGAGGCTCCCGGTTCTGGCCAGAGTCGAAGGCCTGAGTAGCGCCGCATGAGCGGCTCCCCGATCCGCGTTCTGGTGATCGACGACGAGCCGCCGATCCGCAAGCTGCTTCGCATGGGACTTGCGACGCAGGGCTACATAATCATCGAGGCGCCGAACGGCCAAACCGGTCTGAACGCACTCGGCCTGGAGAAGCCCGATCTCGTGATTCTCGATCTCGGGCTGCCCGACATGAAGGGTCACGAACTCCTGCGCATCATGCGCGAGCGCAATGCGAGCATCCCCATCGTCGTCCTTTCAAGCCGCGGCGATGAGGCCGGCAAAGTCGAAGCGATCGACCTCGGCGCCGACGATTATGTCACCAAGCCTTTCGGGATGAACGAACTGCTCGCGAGGCTTCGCGCGGCGCTTCGTCATCAGCTTGCCGTTCAAGGCGAACGCCCGGTCTTCAAGGTGGACGACCTTTCGGTCGATCTGGTCCGGCGCATCGTGAAAGTTGCGGAACGCGACGTGAAGCTCTCGCCGAAGGAGTACGAGGTCCTGCGCCTGCTGGTTCTCCATGCGGGCAAAGTGCTCACCCACGCACACATCCTACGTGCGGTATGGGGCTCCTCGACCGACGCGCAGTACCTGCGGGTCTATGTGCGCCAGATTCGACAGAAGCTCGAGCCGGACCCGGAGCGGCCTCGTTACATCATGACTGAAACCGGCGTCGGCTATCGACTTCGAGCCCCCGATTGAACGAAGGGACAGCCATGATCAGCGCGAGCGCCGGACGAAGCCGGCTGGTGGTGTGCACCCCGTTTCGCCGGACCGCTGGCTTCTGGGAGAGAACGGCGCCGGAAAGTCGACGCTGATCAAGATCATGACGGGGCGCATCGGCCCGACGGCGGCGAGATTCTGCTCGCCGGCGAGTCCATCGGCATTGCCGATTCGGCCGACGCCCAACGCCACGGCATCGCGGCGATCTACCAGGAGCCGATGCTCTTCCCGGACCTGACGGTCGCCGAGAACATCTTCATCAGCCACCAGGACCGCGGCCTCCTCACCGGCTGGGCCGACATGAACCGGCGCGCCCATGCCGTCGTCATCATCGACGCCGCCGGATGGCACAAACCCGGCGGCAGGCTCACGATGCCGGAGAACATCAGCACGCTCACCTTGCCCCCTACACCCCTCCGCTTGCCACCCCAGCCTGCCTCGCAGGCTGGGGGCCCTGGCTCGCTTCGCCCGAGTTGAACCCGCAGGAAAACATCTGGCAGTTCCTCCGCCAGAACTATCTCTCAAATCGCGTGTTCGAAACCTACAGCGCCATCGTCGACGCCTGCTGCGCCGCCTGGACCGCGCTCGTCACACAGCCGGATCGGATCACGTCAATTGCTTCAAGAGACTGGGCAAAATAGGTCAACAGCTGATGCCGTTGGTATAAGGAAACCTGTGCGCGGGTACGCAATTCCGTCTGATGAGGACTGATTTCCGTGATGTGGCCGGGTCCAGCGGCCCCCGGAGCGCCAGGCTGGGTGAATGAGCCTTGGGCCGGTTCCCTTCTCAGGCGGTTGCGGGATGCAAGATCCTCAGGGCCCGCTTAAGATTGTAGGCTATAGCGGTGAGACGCACCTGAAGCGCGGCCTTGGCCAGGCCGCGCCATCGCATCCGCCGCACCCCATAGCTGCGCTTCCAGGTGCCGAAGATCTTCTCGATCCGGCAACGGATGCGGTTCACGCCATGGTTCCAGGCCCGGAGCTTGCGCAGCGTGTCGTCGCCAGGGCGGCCCCACGCACCCGTCAACACCACCTTCGGAACGCCTCCGCATCCCAGCACGGCCGATCCGAAGACTTGGCCGCAGTAGGCGCTGTCGGCATACACCTCACCAGGGTTGTCCGGCAGAGCGCCGGAACCGGCACGGCCGTCATTGACATTGCCCGGCGTGATCGAGAGCTCCTCGACAAGGGCCGTGTCGGCATCAGCTCCGACGTGCGCCTTGAAGCCGTGGATGGCCTTGCGCCGCCGGTGCTTGGCCCAGGCTGCCTCGGTGTCGGCGTGGCTCGCAGACGCGATCACCGTGGCATCGACCAGGGTGCCGGACTTGACCGTCACGGCCGAACCCTTGAGCTGCCGTGTCACTTCGTCGAACAGGGCCTTGTCCAGACCGCGGACCACGAGATGCTGGCGAAAGCGAACAAACGCCGTCCGCTCCGGCGTGCTTTCACAGGCCGAGAAACCGCAAAACCGTCGAAACGACGTGCGGTCATCCAGTGCTTCAGCGAGCCTCACATCCGACAGGTCGTACCAGACAGCAATGAGAAAAGCCTTGAACAGGGCCAGGGGCGGCCAGGCCGGTTCGCCTTTCGCGGCCGCGCTGATCCCGTCCAAGTGCCGCTCGATCGGTGTCCAATCGATCAGCCCTGCCAGAGAGTCCAGAGATGATCGCGGTCTCGATTGTTCAACGGCAAATGGAAACCTCTCCTGACCAATTCGACGCCGCGACATGGCCCGCTCCGTCCGTCTCCCCAAGCCAGTGAATCACGTCACATGCCCACGTCCAAGCCCGTTCCGCACCCGCGCACAGGTCTCATAAGAGGCTCGCGCTGCGGGTAGCCGATGGCACGCGAGATCCGTTATGGGCCAAAGGCGGTCGCACGGACCGATCCGTCGCCGCACCTCGAACCATCACCCCAATGCCGGGAAGTGTCGAGCTTGGCCTACCACGCGGCGGCTGCCCCGGGGCGATTGACGTTATTGACCGGTCGCCCTGGACCGGTTGAGCCTCGCTCTGCCGGTTCAGTTCTCGAGGAGGCCCGACCTAAAAAAGCAGCGGGCCGACCTTGAAGCTTGCCTCCAGCGATCGGCACCACTGCGCGCGATCACAGGCAGGTTCAGGTGACGTTGTAGATCTTCCGCGCATCCTCGTGCGTCGCGAGAGGCCGGCCGACCTCGCGGGCGATCTCCTGGACCTCCTGCAGCAACTCGAGGTTCGTCGGATTGCGCGCGGGATCGTAGAAGAGTTCGAGGCCGGTCTTGATGTGGCCGCCGAGCTCTATGGTGCGCTTGATGATCGGCCGCGTATCGAGGCTGCCTTCCCCCCAGATCGAGATGCACCAAGGCAGCTTGTGCTTCGCCTGGGAAATCATGTCGAGGTAGTAGTAGAGGCTCTCAAGCGTCGGCTCCATGCCGCAGGTGGCGATCGGCTTCGACGAGGTGAGGCCGTATTTGCCGACGAGGTAGAAGTCCCACATCGAGCCTTTCGTATACATGCCGCGGTCGACATAATGCCGGGCGACGCGAAGGTGGCCGGGCTCGTAGACGCCCCAGATCATGGCGATGTCGTTGGCCCTGCAATAATCGACCTGGCCCGCGACGCGCTTGTAGTTCCAGCCGTATTCGCGGCCGATGATGTGGCCCTTCTCGTCCTCGTCGACGGCGAAGAGGTCGATGCCGGTATCGACGACCGCAACCTGGACGTTCGCGTCCTTGTGCAGGTAATGCACGTGTTCGAGGCCGGTCTGGTCCTCCGTACAGAGCAGGTTGTTGCAGGTGGTCGGATACCAGATCATGTCGGGCCGGGCCTTCAGGATCTTGCTCCAGGCCGGCACGTAGTCGTCGGCCGCCTCCTTGCCGCGCAGGTCAAAATTCGTGTTGTGGACGTGGATGGCGCTCGCGCCCGCGTCCCAACAGCGGATCGCATCCTCCACAACCTCGTCATGGGTGACGGGCGTGTTGGGGTTCATGGCCTTGGTGCGCACGCCATTCTGGTGAGACTCGATCATGACCGGCGTGTCCCAGTGGGGCTTCTGGTCGGCAAACCGGTCCAACAGGGTGGGCATGACAGCGTTTCCTTTCCTTTGATGCAGCGCGACCGCACCTTACTTGACGATGCCGCTCCGTGAGCGGTTGGCAGTGAGCGCCATGGCCTTGATGGGCAAAAGGCTCTGGACAGCAGCTCTGCGCCCGCGTGCCGGCCCCACATGGGGGTGGTGCTCACTGGGGATGAGAGCGATGAACGGGGCATCAGCCGACCTCGTCTATTTATTCCGTATCCGACGATTGTGCCAGTCGGTGGCTCCAGCATACCGGCTATCATGGCTGTTGTGCCGAGGCGGTTGGTCCTCCTTATATAGCCTACGGCTTCTGACAGCCGGTCCGCCGCGATCGGCACGAGGTTGGCGACGGCCTTCACTCCCTCAGCGATGATGACGGTCTTCAGCAGCGCGGACGTCACGGACTGCGCGCCAGGGCCCCGTACGTGCCACCGATAGAGCGGCATGTCCCGACTTGCGCCACTCCTTATGGCATGATACAAAAAACCAACATACAATCTTTTGCGTCATTCGCGCGCGGGAACAAGGGAGGAGCTTCGGATGGCGGTGTGCCGCGATACGATGCTGGAGATGCAGCGGCGCATGCTGCGGATCCGCTTGTTCGACGAGCGGGCCGCGAAGATGCTCATGCGTGGCCAGATCCCCGGCACGATCCACACGAGCATCGGGCAGGAAGCGCAGGTCGTCGGCGCGTGCATGGCGCTGCGCGAACGCGACAACATCGCGGGCAACCATCGCAGCCACGGCCACCCGATCGGCAAGGGCTCGACTCTCGGCCCCCTCATGGCGGAACTGGTCGGCAAGGCGACCGGCGTCTGCAAGGGCAAGGGAGGCTCGATGCATCTGGCCGATTCCGCGGTGGGAAGCCTGGGTGAATCCGGCGTGACAGGATCGTCGATCCCGATCGCCGTCGGCGCGGCGCTCTCGGCCCAGGTGCTCGGCGACGACCGCGTGGCATTGTCCTTTTTCGGCGACGGGGCCGCCAACCAGGGCGTGCTCTACGAGGCGCTGAACCTCTCGTCGGTGTGGAAGCTGCCCGTCGTCTTCCTGTGCGAGAACAACCAGTACGCGCTCTCGACGCCGGCCCGCACGGTCACCGCCGGCCGGATCTCGGATCGCGCCCACGGCTTCGGCCTGCCCGGCGTGCTGGTCGAGGACGGTCAGGATGTCTTGAAGGTTTTCGAGGCGGTCAGCGCGGCGGTGGACCGCGCGCGGCGTGGCGAAGGGCCGACCCTCATCGAGGTCATGACCTATCGCTATCGCGAGCATGCCGAAGGGCTGCGGCTCTCCGTCGACTACCGCGACAAGGCCGAGCGCGAGCACTGGATGTCGCGTGATCCGGTCAAGCTGTTCCGCCAAGCGCTGATCGACCAGGGCGTGGCCGACGAGGCCGCGATGGTCGCGCTCGAGGCGGAGGTGGCGGCCGAGGTCGAGGCCGCGGTGAAATTCTCCGACCAGAGCCCCTATCCCGAGATCAAGACCGCCTTCGAGGATCTCTACACGGACGCCTACGAGCCGGAGGGCATCCAGTGACCATGATGACCTATATCGCCGCCATCGGCGCCGCGCAGCGTGAGGCCATGGTGGCGGATCATCGCGTGATCATCATGGGCGAGGACGTCGAGGCGAACGTCTATGGCACGACCGGCGGCAGCAAGACGCGCGCCGAGAAGGGCGATTTCGTCCAGGAGTTCGGGCGAAAGCGCGTCCGCAACACGCCAATCGCCGAGGAGGCGATGGTGGGCGCCGCGATCGGCGCCGCGATGACGGGCCTCCGGCCGATCGTCGACCTGTCCTATTCGAACTTCCTCTACATGGCGATGGATCAGCTGATCAATCAGGCGGCCAAGAACCGCTACATGTTCGGCGGCCAGAGCTCGATCCCCGTCGTCTTCCGCTCGGCGATGTTCTACTCGCTGAATACCGGCGCGCATCATTCGGATCGCCCGTATCCGATGTTCATGGGCGTGCCGGGGCTCAAGGTGGTGGCGCCGGCCTCGCCCGCCGACGCCAAGGGCCTGCTGCGCTCGGCGGTGGACAGCGACGATCCGGTGCTCATCTTCGAGGCCGTGCCGCTGTGGGGCCTCAAGGAAGAGGTCGACGAGAACGAATACCGGATTCCCTTTGGCGTGGCGCGCGTGCGTCGCCAAGGCGACGACGTGACGGTCGTCGGCATCTCCGGCTCGCTGCCGCTGGCGCTCAAAGCCGCCGAGTCCTTGGCCGAACAGGGAATTTCGGCCGAGGTCATCGATCCGCGGACCTTGGTGCCGCTCGATACGAAGACCATCATCGCGTCGGTGAAACGCACGGGGCGCCTTGTCATCGCCGAGCCGGCGCATCGCACCTGCGGCGCCGGTGCCGAGATCGCCGCCATCGTCGCCGAGGAGGCGCAGGACGCGCTGCGCGCACCGATCCGGCGCGTCGCCGCCCGCAATATGCAGGTGCCGTTCAGCCCGGTGCTGGAGGCGGAAATATATCCGACGACCGAGAAGATCGCGGCGGTGATCCGCAGCGTCTGCGGCAACAACGCACCGTTGTCTTTGTCGGCCACAAGGTAGGAGGCCCATCGTGAAGGTCGAAGTCTTGCTGCCCCAGTGGGGCATGGGCATGAGCGAGGGAACGGTCGTTGCCTGGAAGAAGACGGTCGGCGAGGCCGTCGCGGAAGGCGAGATCATCGCCGAGATCGAGACTGAAAAGGTCACCCAGGAGCTCGAATCGCCGGCGACGGGCGTGTTGACCGAGATCCTGGTCCAGGAGAACGAGGAGGCGAAGGTCCGTACCGCGCTCGCGGTCATCGAATCTACCGATTGAGAGCACGCGTCGAATGGCCGGAAGCGCTTGAAAAGTGGGGAATGGCGGAGAGTTGCGCAGATGCCGAAGACGACGGAGGAGCGGTCGGCAAGCCCTGACGGATCGGCTGCGCCCGCGCCCGACGCCGTGTTCGATCTGATCGTTGTCGGCGCCGGCATCAACGGCGCCGGCATCGCCCGGGACGCCGCCGCCCGCGGCCTTCGAGTGGCGCTGGTCGAGCGGGAGGACATCGGCAGCGGCACCTCCAACTACTCCGGGCGGCTGGTCCACGGCGGCCTGCGCTACCTTGAGCAGGGCGATGTGCGCCTCGTGCGCGAATCGCTGCGCGAGCGCGAGCGGCTGTTTCGCCTGGCGCCACATCTCGTCAAGCCCGTCCCCCTGATGATGCCGTTCTACGCCCACAACCGCCGCTCGAAATGGGCGATCCGGGCCGGCATGCTGGCCTATGACATCCTCTCGTTCGACAAATCGACCGCGGCCCACAAGGTGCTCTCGCGAGGCGAGACACTGAAGCGCAGCCCGGGCGTCAACCCGGACGGGCTCGACGGCTCGGCGATCTTCATGGACGGCCAGGTCGTGTGGTCGGAGCGGCTGTGTGTCGAGGTGGCGCTCGCGGCGCATGCCGACGGCGCTAAGATCTTCACTTATGCCCAAGTCGACGGCCTTCTGCGCGAAGGCGATGTCGTGCGCGGGGTCCGCTTTACGGACCGCATCACCGGCGAGGTCCATGCCCTCGGCGCCCGCATCGTCGTCAACGCGGCCGGCCCGTGGGTCGACGCGGTGCTCGCCAGCGACGACAGAACCAAGCGGCGCTTCATCGGCGGCACCAAGGGCAGCCATCTTGTCGTCGACCCGTTCCCGGGGGCGCCGAAGGATGTCGTCTACTACGAGTCGCAGACCGACGGCCGGCTCGTCCTCGTCATCCCTTGGGGCGAGCACTACCTGATCGGCACGACGGATCAGCGGTTCGAGGGCGATCCCGAGACCGCCCAGGCCGATGCATCCGAGGTGGCCTATCTTCTCGCCGAGACGAACAGGCTGATCCCGCAGGCCGGGCTCGAGGAAAGCCACATCCTCTACACCTACAGCGGCGTCCGCCCGCTGCCCTTCGTGCCCGACAAGGCCGAGTGGAACGTCTCACGCAGCCACGTGATCCATGATCATGCGCCGGATCAGCGCGGCCTGCTGTCGATCATCGGCGGCAAGCTCACCACGTATCGCAGCTTGGCCGAGGAGACGGTCGACATCGTTTTCCGACGGCTCGGACTCAAGCCGCGACCGTGCCTGACGGCCAGCCTGCCGTTTCCCGGCGCCAAGGTGGGCAATTGGACCGGCTACCGCGACGACCTCGTCGCGACCAGCGGATTGCCGCGAGCGGCGATCGATCGGCTGGTCGGCATCTACGGCTCGCGCGCCGGCGATATCGTGGCGCTCGGCCGCGACGATCCCGCTTTGCTCGAGCCTCTCGGGCCGTCGGCTTTGGCGACGGGAGCCGAACTTGTCTTCACCTACACCCGCGAATTCGCCCGTACGCTTACCGACGTCCTGCTCCGCCGGACGATGATCGGCCACAGTGCCGACGGTGGGCGCGGCGTCGTCGAACGCTCAGCCGACGTGCTTGCGAGCCACCTCGGCTGGGATCGCGAGCGCCGGGACCGCGAGGTCGCGGCGTACCGACACTACATCGAACGCTTCGCCAAGCCTGGAAAAGGCTCGATCGGCACGGATTTCGACCAACGGCCGGATGCGAATGCCGCCTGAGGCGGACCCCCATCCGAACGAAGGACATCGAGCAAAACGGAGGAATTCGCCCATGAGACTCGTCGATCCCCGCACCGTCATCGAAAACGCGCGAAAGGGGGGATACGCGGTCGGCGCCTTCAATATGCACAATGACGAGACCTGCGAGGCGCTCGTCTGGGCGGCCGAGGAGGCGAAGTCGCCGGTCATCCTGCAGGTCGGCCGGGCGATCATCCCGCATATGGGTGTCAGGCGCGCCTACGAGCTGACGCGGCGGATCGCGGAACGTTCGAAGGCCGAGGTGGTGATCCATCTCGACCACGGCAGCTGGGACGAGGTGATCGAGGCGATCCCTCTCGGCTTTAACTCCATCATGTACGACGGCGCGCATCTGCCGTTCGAGGAGAATATCAGCACCACGCGAAGGATCGTCGAGATCGCACATGCCTTCGGCATCCCGGTCGAGGCGGAGCTCGGCAAGATTCCCGACGCGGACGAAAAGGTCGATTGGTCCGCCTACTACACCGACGTCGAGGAGGCGAGGCGCTTCGTCGCAGAGACCGGCGTCGACACGCTCGCGATCTCGGTCGGTATCGTCCACGGTGTGGTGCCCGGCCGGCCGCAGGAGCCGATCAGCATCGAGCGCACGAAGGAGATCAGGGCCGCGGTTGGCATTCCGCTAGTGCTGCACGGCGCTTCCGGCCTGTCCGAGCAGGAGGTGCGCGACGCCAAGGCCGCTGGCGTCTGCAAGTTCAACGCCGACACCGATCTTCGACACGCCTTCAGGGCGGGCTTCGAGGCGGTTTGGGCGACAGGCGATCGCCAACTCGAGGAGGCGATGGCGGAAGGGCGCAAGCGCATGGTCGCGGCGACCGTCGACAAGATGCGCTCCTATGGCTGCGCCGGCACGGCCGCAACATGACGGGAGCGTGACGATGAGCAGCACGGTCGAGGCCGACACCGGGCGCGTGGTGCCTCTCTCGAAGACGGCGCGCACCATGGCCCGTCACATGAGCGAAGCCTGGCAAGCACCCATGTTCGCGCTCACGGCGGAGATCGACATGACCCCCGCCACTGCGCGGCGCGGTGAAGGGGTCACGCTGACGGACGTGATCATGGCGGCCTGCATCCGGGCGCTCTGCGAACACCCCAAGCTCAACGCTCACTTTTCCGGCGATGCCGTCATCGAGTTCGACGACGTGAACCTCGGACTGGCGGTCGCCTCCGAGAAAGGTCTGACCGTGCCGGTCATCCACGCGGCCCAGAGACTGTCGCTGCCCGAGCTCGGCGCCCGCCGCCGCGACCTGATCGCCAAGACACGCACCGGACGCCTTCGCGTGCCCGACGTCACCGGCGGGACCTTCACGGTCTCGAACCTCGGCATGTTCGAGGTCACGCGGTTCACGGCGATCGTCAACCCGCCGCAGGTGGCGATCCTGGCGGTCGGGAGCGCGGTCCGCCGGCAGGTCTGGAATGGCGGCGATCCGCAATGGCGGCCGATCGCCGAGTTCACGCTGACCAGCGATCACCGAGCGATCGACGGGGCCGCGGCTGCTTCGTTCCTCAGCACGCTCAAGAAACATCTCGAAACGACAGACGGCGCTCCACCAAGCGCAGCGGAAACCTAGAGCTTCTTGGCTCAAGGGCCAGAAGAAAACCAGTGGCGATAGGGAGAAAACGACGATGATCAAGCATAAAGCGGATAATCGGAAGCGTGCGTTTCTGGCGAGCGCCGGCTGCGCCATCCTGCTGGCGGGGCTCGGCGTGGCCTCGAACGCAATTGCCGACAGCAAGCCGCTGATCGCCGTGTCGATCGCCGACCAGAAGTCCCTATTCTACATCGCGGAAGTCGATGGTATTCGCGACGAGGCGGCCAAGGAAGGGTTCGACGTCAAGATCGTATCCGCCAACAACGACTCGAGCCTGCAGGTCAGCCAAGTCAAGGACCTTCTGGTCCAGAAGCCGGTCGCGCTCATCTTGACGTCGCAGGATTCGGCGGCCGGTGAAGCCGGCGTCAAGGCGGCGAACCAGGCAGGCGTGCCGGTCATCCTCATCGACGAGAAGCCGGAGTCCGGCAATGGCAAATATGTCACCTATATCGCCACCGACAGCGTCAAGGCGGCGAAGGACCTGACCACCTGGATGTTCAACCAGATGGGCGGCAAAGGCGAGCTCGCGATCCTCCATGGCGTTCTCGGCTCGACCGCGGAAATCCAGCGGACCCAGGGCGTTCAGGAGGCTCTGAAGGCCTTTCCAGGCGTCAAGCTCGTGGCGGAGCAGACGGCCAATTGGGACGAGGGCGAAGCCTTCAGAGCCTCGCAGAACATCCTGACGGCCCATCCCGACCTCAAGGCGATCTTCGGCGAAAGCGACGCCATGGCGCTCGGCGCCGGCCGCGCGGCCAAGCAGGCCGGCAAGACCGGGATGTTCTTCGTCGGCATCGACGGATTCCCGACGATGTGGCCCGCGATCAAGTCCGGCCTCGTCACGGCGACTGCCGCCCAAAAGCCGTATCCGATGGGGATCTTGGCCGTCCAGGACGTCTCGAAGATCGTCAAGGGCCAGACCACTGATATCCCGCAGCTGCAGTACCAAGATACGGTCTTGGTCAACAAGGACAACCTCGACAAGTACAGCCCGGCCACCTTCATGGGGCCGAAAGCCTCGACGTACTGAAAGACCGACCCAAAGGTCGGAGGAGGGACGCGTTCGTGGACGTCGATCCCGCGTCTCGAAGCAAGCGCACCGACCTTTTGATCTCCAGACCTGCTACAGGACACAGGAGACGACATGAGCGATCTGCCTAAACTTGGGCTGTATTGCCGGGGCTTGAAGAAGAGCTACGGCGGACGTCCTGTGCTCAAATCGGTGGATCTGTCGCTGCGCGCCGCCAGCGTCTTGGCGCTGATCGGCGAGAACGGCGCTGGGAAATCGACCCTCAACTCGATCATCGCGGGCGTGATCACGCCCGACGACGGCGCCATGGTCCTCGATGCCGCGGCCTATGCCCCGACGTCGCCAGCAGACGCCGCACAAGGGGGCATCGCGCTGATTCACCAGGAAATCCGCCTGCTGCCGGAGTTGACGGTCGCCGAGAACATGTTTCTCGGCCGCTATCCGCTACACCGCGGGCGCATCGATCGAAAACGCATGGTCCGGGATGCTCAGGCGGAGCTCGATCAGCTGGGCGTCGAGGTCGACGCGAGGCGTCTCGTCGAGGGCCTTTCCATGGCGACGCAGCAGGGGATCGAGATCGCCAAGGCGATCAACCGCGCGCCGCGATACATCATTTTCGATGAGCCGACAAGTTCGCTCGGCGAGTCCGAAGCCGAGCGAATCCTGGAGCAAATTCGCGCGCTGCGGGCGTTCGGAACCGGCATCATCTACGTCTCTCACCGTCTCGACGAGATCCAGGCGATCGCCGACAGCGTCATGTGTCTTCGCGACGGCGAGCGCGTCGCCAACTGGGACGCTGGGCCGCCGACGCGGCAAGAGATGATCAACGCGATGGTCGGTCGTGATTTCACCTACGAGCATCATGCGCCGAAGCCCCGTGGAGATCGGGTGGCGCTCAGGGTCGACAAATTGAGCCGCGGCAAGGCGTTTCAGGATATTTCCTTCGACGTGGCCGAGGGTGAGATCCTTGGATTTGCCGGGTTGATCGGCGCCGGCCGAACCGAAGTGGTCCGCGCGGTCGCAGGTGCGGATCGTTTCGACTCCGGTGAAATCCGCGTGGACGACAAGGTCGTCAAATACGCCAGCCCAAGAGGAGCCATCAGAGAAGGCGTCTTCATGGTGCCAGAGGATCGCAAGGGCCAGGGCTTGCACCTCGGTCGCACTGCGGCCGAGAACATGACGCTTCCGTGGGAGAAGAAGCTGCAGCGGCGTGGCATGATCACGTCCGGCGTTGTCGATGAAATCGCACAAACACAGAAGAAGCGCTTCGATATTCGAGGCGTCCTGAGTCAACCAGTCCGGTTCATGTCCGGCGGCAATCAACAGAAAGCGCTGATTGCCAAGTGGTTGATCGAAAATCCAAAAATTTTTATCGTCGACGAGCCGACCCGTGGCGTGGACGTCGGCGCCAAGATGGCGATCTACGAAATCATCCGCTCACTCGCGGCAAATGGCATCGCGGTCATCGTGGTCTCCTCCGAGCTGGAGGAGGTTCTCGGCCTCTCTCACCGCGTGCTTGTGATGTCGTATGGCAGACAGCGCGGAATTCTCGCTCGCGAAGACGCCACACCGGAGCGAGTGATGTCGCTGGCGGTCACCAAATGATAGGCGGCCCGACGCTTGCCGGCGTTCGAACGTGGGATCATGGCAATGTCATCTCTGAAAAAAGATGCTGATCCTGGGACGTCGCCTTTGTCGCCGTCTTCTAAAACGACCGAGAAGCCCGAGCAATTGAGCGGGGGTTTAAGCTTGAGGGAACGCCTTCTTGTGGCCTCCCGCTACTTGCCGGGGCCGTTGATCGGCCTGATCGTCGTCGCCGTCTTCTTGTCTTTTCTGTCACCGTATTTCCTGACGGTGCCGAACCTGATGAACGTCTTCAGCCAGGTTTCGGACATCGGGATCATGGCGATCGGTGAGGCGTTGGTCATCTTCACCGGAGGCATCGACCTTTCGGTCGGCGCGGTGCTTGCGGTCAGCCTGATGACCAGCGCCTGGCTCTATCACGACCACGGAGTGCCGTTTCCGCTTGGCGTCGTCGCCGGCCTCTTGGTCGGAGCCTTCGTCGGCTTCATCAACGGGCTCCTGTCGAACTACGCCCGAATCCAACCTTTCGTCGCGACGCTGGCGACGATGTCGGCGTGCTCCGGCATCGCGCTGTTTCTTACCAACGGCCATCCGATCACCGGCTTTCCCGATTGGTACGGGGCCCTGACGGGAACGCGTCTGTTCGGCGTGTTGCCGATGGACGCGCTCATCTGCATCGCGCTTTTTCTGGTCGCGGCATTCTGGCTGCAATTCCGACCGGGCGGTCGCGCCATCTATGCGGTCGGCGGCAACGAAGAGGTCGCGCGCCTGTCCGGGCTCAACGTGCGGCACATTCGGGTCGCAGCCTACATCATCGCCGGCTTGCTCGCGGCCTTGGCCGGCGTCATCGACGGTTCGCGCCTTGATACCGCGATACCGACGGCAGGGCAGGCCTCTCTGCTCAACGTCATCGCCGTGGTGGTCATCGGTGGCGCCAGCCTCGCCGGAGGCTCGGGCACGATGCTCAACACATTCATCGGTCTTTTGATCATCGGAGTGCTCAACAACGGCATGGCGTTGCTCGACGTCTCGCCCAACCTGCAACCCGTTGTGATCGGCATCACGATCGTCCTCGCCGTCCTGACGGATCGGCGCGCACGTTGAGCGGCTCGGTCGGTTCGGGACGCAGTAGGACCAAACGCTACGACATGAAGAGGTTTCGGTGTCTTTGCAGCTCACACTGTCGGACCTGACGGATCTCGGCAAAATCCAGACATCGTTGGCGCTCAACGATCCGCGGCGACAGTTCGCTCCGCTCGGCATAGATCGGCTGATCATCGCCGACGATGCGCTCGACGAGCTGGTCGTGACGGTCGAGCGGCAATTGGCGAGGTCGGGTCGCCGAGCCGGTCCGGAGAGCCGCATCCATCTGATTGCCGACGCCGTCTCGATCAAGCGAGACGGCCAGGACCTCAAAGACATGGTCTTCAATCGGCTGGCCGAACGCTTCGAGGTCAGGCGCGTCATCTTGGACGACGGTCATCCGACGCTGCACGCCGACGAGGCCGTGCTCGATCAGGCCGGCAAGGCCTGCGAGGGTGCCGAATGCATCGTTTCGGTCGGTGGCGGAACGATCACCGATATCGCCAAGATCGCAGCCATGAGAGCCTCGGTGCCGGTGCATGTCGTCGTGCAGACTGCGGCCTCCGTCGATGGCTTTACGGACAACTTCTCCGTAGTCTTGCAGAATGGTGTCAAGCGAACGTTGCCGTCGCGCTGGCCTGATGCCGTCTTGACGGATTGCCGAACCATTTCTGCAGCCCCCCATGAGCTCAACGCGTCGGGCTTCGGTGAGCTGTTGTCGATGTACAGCGCGCCGGGCGACTGGTTGTTGGCCGCGAAGTTCGGCATCGACGATTCCTTCTCGCCTGTCCTGGTCGAGCTTTTGTCGCTATGCGGCGAAGGTATTGAGGACTGGGCCGCGGGTGTTGGCGGCGGAGATGTGGCCGGCGTTCGGCGCCTGGCGTCAGCCCTGGCGATGCGAGGCATCGTCACCGGCACGGGCGGCACCAGCGCGTCGCTTTCGGGCATGGAGCACCTGATCAGCCACATGCTCGACATGCACCATGCCGAGCGCGGCGAGCCGATAGGCCTTCACGGCGCGCAGGTCGGGGTCGCCTCCGTGATCGCGGCCGCGGCCTGGGAGGTGTTTTGCGAGCGCATGGATGAGGCGCCGCTCGATCCGGCGATGCTGTTCGAGGACCTCGACGCCTGGGAAGACCGCGTCAAGACGGCTTTCGGGACGCTCGATCCGAGCGGGCGTGTCGGTGGGCAATGCTGGATTCATTACCGGCAGAAACTGGCCACGTGGAACGGTAATCGTGCCGGCGTGGCTGCGTTCTTCGAAAACTGGGAGACCCATCGCGATCAGCGCAGCACGCTGGTCCTGAGCTCCGACACGATCGCCGCCTGCCTGCACCGTGCACGCGCCCCGATGCGTCATAGCGATCTCGAGCCGGTGTTGACGGCGGGCTTGTTGCGTTGGGCCGTCACGAACTGCCAGTTCATGAGGGAACGTTTCACCATCGCGGACCTGCTGGCCTTCGCCGGCTGGTGGGACGCCGACGGCGTGACGCGTGTGCTCGAGCGGGTCGAGACAGCCTGCGCCGCGGCGGAAGCGAGGGGCTCATGACCCGCGATCTGGTCATCGGGATCGACTGTTCCACCACCGCCGCCAAGGCGGTCGTCTGGAACGAAAAGGGTCGACCGGTCGCCGAGGGACGGTCGCCGATCGGTCGTTCGAGTCCCTGTCCCGGCTGGGGCGAGCAGGATCCCGTCGACTGGTGGCGGGCCGTGGTGACCGCGATCCAAGGTGCGATGCGCGATATCGACGCCAAGCGAGTCGCGGCCTTGTCGATCGCGCATCAGCGCGAAACCTTCGTGTGCCTGGACGCCTCGGGCGAGGCCATCCGGCCGGCCATCCTCTGGCTGGATGCGCGGGCAACCGACGAGATCGAAGCCTTTGGCAATGCGCAAATCCACGAGACGACAGGCAAGCCGCCGAACACGGCGACGAGCTGGTACAAGCTGCTCTGGCTGAAGAAACACGAGCCTCACGTCCTGGCGCGCACCCACTGGGTCGCCGAGGTGCAAGCCTATCTCGTCTATCGGATGACCGGCCGCTGGCGCACGTCGCACGGCAGCGTCGATCCTATGGGGCTCATCGACCTGCGAAGCTTCGAGCTCGACGCGGACCTGCTCCGGCAAGCCGGCCTGCACGCCGGCCAGATCCCCGAGATCCACGCCCCTGGGGAGATCCTTGGCGGCCTGCAGGACGATGTGGCGGCGAGCCTCGGCCTGACGCCGGGACTGCCGGTGGTCGCCGGGCTGGGGGACGGGCAGGCCGCGGGGCTCGGCGCCGGCATCACGGCCCCGGGCGTTGCCTATCTGAATCTCGGGACGGGCATCGTCTCCGGAACGTTCAGCGCCAGCTACTGCTGGGGTCGCGAGTTCCGGACCATGTCGGCCGCCGCGCCCGGGACCTATATGCCGGAGACCTTCATCGGCGGTGGCACCTATAACATCAGCTGGTTCGTCGAGCGGTTCTCGGACATTCCCGCGCGGCCTTTCGGCCTGGACATTTCGGCCGAACAGCTGCTGGAGCTCGCGGCAGCCAAGGTCCCCGCCGGGTCGGACGGTTTGCTCTCCCTGCCGTATCTGGCCGGCGCCCTGTCGCCCTATTGGGACAGCGACGCGCGAGGCCTCTTCCTCGGACTGTCGGGGCACCATGGGAAGCCGCATCTCTATCGCGCGCTGCTCGAAGGCCTCGCGATGGAGCAGCGCCTTTCGACGACGGGAGCCGAGCTGGCGTGGGGCACGCCGATCGAGCACATTCGGCTCATGGGCGGCGGGTCCCGGAGCGCCCTGTGGTGCCAGATCATCGCCGATGTCCTGAACCGGCCGGTCGACGTCACACGCGAGACGGAGACGACCTGTCTCGGCGCCGGCATGCTGGCCGCGGTCGGCGCCGGCCTGCATGCGGATCTCGCCGAGGCGGCCGCGTCCATGAGCGGCGTGCGCCAAGCTTATCGGCCGCAAGAACCGGCGCGCTCGGCCTATGACGGGTTTTACGACATCTATCGCCAGCTCTATCCCCGGCTGCGGGACACATTCGCCGAGCTTCGGGTCATGGTGAAAAGCGCAACGGTTCCGATGGCTTAGCGGGTCTTCCGAGAAGACGAGGTCCGGCTGTCAGTGATTGTCCAGCAGGTAATGGGCGGTGCGCTCATCCGTCACGAGCGTGGTGACGAAGCCGCCGCGAAGGCTGGCGAGGACGACCTCCTGCTTGAACTCGCCTCCCGCCACGGCCAGACGTTTCGGGATCTTTGCGAGATCGTGCAACGAGATGCCGATCGGATTGATGGAAGGCGGAAGCTGGACCGATCTGCCATCGCGATCGATCCAGCGGCAGGCAATGTCGCCGACGGCGCCGTGATCCTGCAAGAACTGCTTCTGCTCGACGGTGATGTGGCCGAGCTTGAACATCGTCGTCTCGTTATGCATGGCGCCTAAGCTGTAGATCACCATCGACGCCTTGCGGGCGAGGTCGAGGGCATCCCGAATGCCGGGATCGCTTGCGAGACCCAGGGCCGTTGCTTCGTCCTGAACGTAGATGGGGGCGAGCAGGGGGCGTACGGACGCCTCGAAATACTGGCCCAATTGTTGGGCGACTTCGTTTGTGCCGGTGCCCTGTGTCGCATTGTGCAGACCGCCGACTAGCGCCACCATTTGCGCTCCGGCGACTGGACTCTGGCCGATCAGCGAGTCGGCCATGGCCTGCATCGTCGTCCCCCAGCTGACGGCCACGATCGCATCGTCGGCCACCAAGGGGACCACGAGTTCCGCCGCAACGTGACCGAGCCAGCGCTTCTGCGTCGCTTCGTCGTTGGAATGGGGAACGATGCGCACCTTTTCCAGGCCGTAAGCGCGCTCCAGATCTCGTTCGGTCTGGAATGTGCCGGATGTGACATTCAGCGTGATCTGAACCAAGCCGTCGTCCTTGGCGCGCCGAAGCAGGCGTGTGACCGTGCTGCGGCTCACGCTCAGCTCACGCGCAATATCGCCTTGGGTCAATTCCTCGTGATAGTAGAGCCAAGCGACGCGAGCAGCTTCGCTACCTTTCCTGTCGAATTCGCTCATGGGGTTGCGTTTAGCTCCGTTCGCGCGCCTTGCAATCATTTTCCGCGCTGATACAAAAACTCAAATAGAAGAATATTGCGTCACGGCTGGAGCGCAAGCCGCGGAGGAAATGTTCCCATGCTGATCGGGATCGACCTCGGAACGTCGATGATCAAGGCTGCGGCCTTTTCGCTCGAGGGCGAGAGCCTGGCGGTCGCGTCTCGGCGCCCCACGCTGCGTCACCTCGGCACGGAGCGGATCGAGCAGGATTTCGAGGAGATCGTTCAAGCCGTCGGCGGCGTGGTCGCGGAAGTCTGCGCGGCGGCCAACCAAGTTCCGGTTGCGATCGGCATCACTGGTCAGAGCGACGGGCTCTGGCTGCTCGACCACGTCGGCCACCCGGTTCGCCCGGCGATTTCCTGGCTCGACGGGCGCGGCAACGCTTATCTGCAGCGCTGGATGGACGACGGCACCTACGACGCGGTATTCCGCCGCAACGGGAACGCGATGTTCGCCGGATCTCACGCGCCGCTCATGGCCGCGCTAGCCGAGAGCGAGCCGGAGGCGCTCAACTCCGCCGCCACCGCCAGCTACCTCAAGGATGGAATCTTCCAGCGCCTGACGGGGGTCCGGGTCACCGAAGCATCGGACGCGTCGCTGCCCTTTCTCGACACGCAGACGCAGCAATACGATCCGGAAATCCTGCGGCTCCTGAAGCTCGAGCCATACGCGCGCCTGCTCGCCCCCGTCGTCCGCGGCCAGGTCTACCCCTTGGATGCGGCGGGCGCCGCCTTGACCGGCCTGCCGGAAGGCCTGCCGGTGCATGCCGGGCCGTTCGATCTGCCGGCTTGCGCGATCGGGGCCGGGGTCGACAGGCTCGGCGATGGCCTGATCACGATCGGGACGACCTTGGCCTGCCAGGTTCTGGTCGACAAGGTCGATACCAGCGGCGAGGCCATGGGCATGACGCTGTGCATGCCGGAGGAACAGCGCTGGCTGCGCGCCGTGCCCGCCATGGTGGGCACCGCCTCGTTGGACTGGGTGCTGGCCCTGGCCGGCGCGAAGCCCGGGGAACTGGAACGGTTGCTGGCCGAGAGCGTTCCCGGTGCGCGTGGCGTCACCGCGTTGCCTTTTTTCGCGGCCACAGGCGAGCGCGCGCCCTTCTGCGATGTGTCGGCGCGCGGTCAATTGGCCGGCCTGACCATGGGCACGACCCGCGCCGATCTCGTCATGGCGGTGTGCGAGTCGGTGGCCTATGCGGCGCGCCATTGCATGGAAGCGGCGGGTTTCGGCGGCCGCCTGTCGGTTTGCGGCGGTGGTGCCGGCTCGCGCGTCTGGTGCCAGATGGTCGCCGACGTTCTGCAGGAGCCGCTCCATATCGCCCGGCGGCCGGAGGTCGGCGCGCGGGGCGCCGCGATGGCCGCGATGGATGCGATCGGCATCCCCTACGATCATGCGGCCTGGACGCGCTCCGAGGCGGTCGTCGAACCGCGGTCCGACGCCTCACACTACCGGGACGGTTACGCCCATTACCTCGAGACGGTCGAGGCGGCGCGGAAACTTTGGCACACGCCGGCCCGCCGACGGCTGGCCGCTGCCTCGGCTCACAGGTGTGAATCCGGGTCTCGCGGCCCTTGACGACGGCGATGCGGATCCGCCTCTTCAGGTGCTTTCCCGTTTCCGGGCAGCGAGCATGCGCGCGGCAACCTCGACGAAACCGCGGCCTCCTCCGCCTTCCGTGATATAGGCCGGCTCGGCTTCGAGGCGCCCCGCGAAATTTCGCACGCCCGCGACGCCGCAGGCGTTGCGGAAAAAGCCGAACATCGGGGCGTCGTTAGGGCTGTCGCCCACGAAGATGATCTGGTCATTGTCCTGGTCGATATCGAGGCCCGCGACCTCGTGGGCGAACAGTCGCGTCATCGACAGCTTGTCGTGGCGGCCGAACCAGCCGTTTACGTGGATCGACGAGATCTTGGCGACCGCGCCCGCCTCCTCGAAGATCGTTTGGATACGCTCGATAGCCGCGCGATCGAGTGGTGGCACGTCCTCGCAGAAATCGATCGCGAGGTCCGCCTCGCGGTAGGCCTGATCGGCGGACACCGCGGCACCCGGAACCTCCGTCAGCACGCGCGCCTTTATCGCTTCGAGACGCGTGCGGTTTGCAGCGCGCTCCAGTTCCGACGCCGCGAAGACCCGCCGCATCGTCCGTGATGCTCGATCGTAAGCGAAATAGAGCGCGCCGTTCTCGCCGACGACGCCCGCCACCGGCCAGAAGCGGGCGATCATGTCGCACCAGCCAGCCGGTCGCCCGGTGATCGGCGCGACGACGAACCCTGCCGCGGAGAGATCCTCGACCGCCCGATAGGCATCCGCCGGCAGCCGGCCGTCGCAGGTCAGCGTGTCGTCGATGTCGGTGAGCACGAGGCGGACACGCGCCGCATCCGCGTCGGGCATCTCCGCGAGCGGACGCATGTTCAGAGCCGGGTGTCGAGGGCAGCGGTCGGCGCACCACCGGCGACCAACCTCTCGGACTTCAGCTCTTCCCAAAGCGCGGGCGGGATCGACATGCGCATCAGCTCGACGTTGCGCTCCAATTCGCCCGCCGAGCGCGCGCCCGGGATGATGCTCGAGACCAGCGGGTGGCCGAGCGGAAACTGCAGCGCCGCCGCGGCGAGCGGGACGCCATGCCGCGCACAGACGGACTCGATGCGGCGTACGCGGTCGAGGATGTCGGGCGTCGCCGGTTTGTAGTCGAAGGGTGCGCCCTCGACGGCGCCCATCGCCAGGATACCCGAGTTGAACGGACCGCCGACGATGATCCGTGTGCCGTGCTCCTCGCAGAGGGGGAATAGCGCGTCGAGCGGCGCCTGTTCCAGCAGCGTGTAGCGGTTGGCCAGCAGGAAGTAGTCGAAGCGGCCGGCCTGCACGAAATCGACCAGCATCTGCCACTGGTTGATGCCGACGCCGACGGCCCTGATGACGCCTTGCGAGCGAAGATTGTCCAGCACCGGATAGGCGTCCTCCATCGCATCCTTGAAGCGGCTTCGGGCATGCGGATTGGCGCTGTCCGACAGGATCGACGCCTCGTCGGGGTCGTGGATCGCCAGCATGTCGAGGCGATCGACGCCGAGGCGCTTCATCGTTCCCTCGATGGAGCGCAGTACGGCGTCTCGCGTATAGCGGAACTCGGCCCGGATCGGCGGCGTGTCGGCCCACATCGTGGGCTGCATCTCGGCACGCGGGATCTCGACCAGATCGTAGCCGACCTTTGACGAAATGACGATTTCGTCGCGCGGCAGCGTGCGCAGCGCTTCGCCGAGCCGGCTTTCAGCCAACCCGAAACCGTAGACGGGTGCAGTGTCGAAGTAGCGGATGCCGCTGGCGAAGGCGGCGTGGACCGCCCCTACCGCCGCGTCCGTATCGACCGCGCTGTACATGTTGCCGAGGCCGGTCCCCCCGAGCCCCATCACCGTGATGTCGAGCCCCTCGACGACCGGCCGCTTGGCGAGAATGGACATGGCTTCCCTCGAATTGGGCTGCGTGCGGCAGATGATGTGAGAGGCTACGCCGCCGCCACGTCGTAGCCGGCGCGCGGAAAGTGAATGTGCAGCACGCCGAGGCGCGGGTCCTCTTGCCGGATGATCACCGTCTGCCGATCGGCGGCCACGAGCTGCCCCTTTACCGGATCGCGTCCCGTATCGTCGGGCGTCACCGTGACCTCCTGACCCTGGCGAAGCTCACCCGTGACGCCGCTGATGTCGGGCGCGGCCGGCTCGGCGTCGCGGGCCACCGCGAGCGCGTCGGCGCTCGACAGCTCGACCGGCGTGCCATGGCCGATCGCGCTGACGCGATCGTACCAGCCATTGACCTTGTCGAGCGGCACGAGAGCCTCGGCCGGCTCGCGGCCCTGCGTCCGCAGAAGCCAGATCGAGCAATGGGCCGCGAGGTCGGCGACGCTCGGCGCCGACCCGAGAATGAAGGACCGGCCGTCAGCCAGCATGGTCTCGAGCCAGCCGATATGCGTCGCCGCCTGATCGCGCTGCAGCGGCAGCAGCGGCCCGATGTCGGCCGGATCGAGATTGAAGCCGAAGGCCTTGCGCTCGGCCACGAAGTCCTCAGGAATGCGGCCCGCGTTGACATTGCCGACGATGCCGAGCACCGGCATGAAGATCGACTTGTCGGCCCACCAGGCGAGCGCCGTGGCAATGCCTTCGCTGCCGGTCGGATAGAGGCTCGGTTCTGGGTGCAGCCTCTCGATCGTGCGCAGGATCAGGAGGCTGTCGCAATAGATGTCGGCGCCGATCTGCAGCACCGGCGCGCGCCTGTAGCCGCCGGTCAGCGGCAGCAGATCGGGCTTGGGCATGAGCGGCGGGATCAGCACCGAGCGGTATCTCAGCCGCTTCAGGCCCATCGCCAGGCGGACCCGTTCGGAAAAGGCCGAGATGTCGTAGTGGTGCAAGATCAGCTCGGACATCGCGTCGTTCCTCGTCGTTGATCCGTCCCGCCTCAGATCAGCTCGTCGCGCCGACCGGCTTGTCCTTGCTGGGATCGAAGGGGAACATCAACCCGGCGGCCAGGAAGCCGCCGTCGACATTAAGCGTGTGGCCGGTGATGTAGGCGGCATCGTCCGACGCCAGGAACACGGCGGCCGCCGCGATTTCGGACGGCTCGCCGTAGCGGCGCTGCGGGATCAGGCGATGGTAGGCTTCGACCGTCTCTTTGGTGTGCATGGCCTTGCCGGTTTCCGTGGCGATGGGGCCCGGCGCGATGGCGTTGACGGTGATGCCGTGGTCGGCGAACTCGACCGCCATGATCTTGTTCAGAATCTCGAGGCCGGCCTTGGACGCACCGTAGGCGGAACGGCCCACGCCCCCTTTCTGGCCCGACAGCGACACGATGTTGAGGATGCGGCCGCCCCGACCTTGCTGGATCATGCGACGGGCGGCCTGCTGGCTGCACAGCAAGGCGCCGGTGAGATTGACACGGATGATCCGCTCCCATTCCTCG
The DNA here is from genome assembly GCA_965277635.1 of Lichenihabitans sp. Taxonomy (GTDB): domain Bacteria; phylum Pseudomonadota; class Alphaproteobacteria; order Rhizobiales; family Beijerinckiaceae; genus Lichenihabitans. The sequence continues at coordinate 4,157,475 of CBDIDE010000002.1, read as the reverse complement.
AGCCCGATGTCGACCACGAGGCGAGGTGCGCCGATGCCGGCATTGTTGACCAAGATGTCGATGCCGCCGAGCTGGGCGATCGTGCCCGCGAACAGAGCCTGGATCTCCTCGGGGCTGGCAACGTCGGCCTTGACGGCGATGGCGGCGGCGCCGATGGCGCGGGCCGTCGATCGGGCTTCCGCCTCGTCGCGGTCCGTGATCACCACCTTGGCACCCTCGCGCGCCATGGCCTCCGCGATGGCACGGCCGATGCCGCGGGCCGAGCCCGTGATGACGACGACCTTGTTATTCAGCTTCATTGTCTGATCCTTCGCTTGGGCGTCGTCCGTCACACGCGGCCGGCCTTCGCCTGCAGGAAGAAGTCGGGCCCGCCCATCTGGCCGCCTTTGAGCACCAGTTCTCGCCCGTGGAGATCGCGGCCGGGCGCCAACGCTCTGCACAGCGGCGCGCCGGGGACCAGCGGCGCCACCATCTCCAGCGCGTCGATGCCGAGCTGCTTGACCGCAGCCGTCGAAGTGTCGCCGCCCGCGACGACGAAACGGTCGAGCCGCACGCGCCGGAGCACGCCGTCGAGCAGCGCGCCGGCCGCGCCGGCGAGCGCCCGGCCGCCCTGGATGCGGCCCGCCTCCGCTGGCGATCCGCGGTGCGCGAAATGCTCGGCCACCATCGCCTCGCGCGGGTCGTTCGGTCCGGTCGAGCTGTGGGCCACCACGCTGCGCCCGTCCTGCAGCAGCGCGACGATGCGCTCGATGATCGTGCCGGCGTAGCCGCCGGATCCGCCCTCCCCGATGAGCTTGATCGGATCGAGGGCGACATCCTCAAAGCCGCCTCGGACCGCGGCGGCGATCTGCGCGCCGGTGGCCGGGGAGCAGCTTCCTGAAAAGACCAGGAGGCGATCCACCGGCCCGGCCGTCATGCGCGGTGGGCTCACGGGAAGGCGACCGTCGCCACGCCACGCCGCGACGAGCGCATATTCGACGCCGGACGAGCCGAGAATGAACAGCGGCGCCCGGCCCTGTGCCATCCGCTCCAGCAGCGCGCCGACCTTCGGCTCGGCCGCCTCGTCGACGATGTCGATCAGCAGCGCGTCAGGCATATTCGCCAATACGGCATCGAGCGCCGACGCGGCCTCAGCCGAAGGCTTCGCGACCGCAGGCGCCGGCAAGAGCTCGATGGTTTGCGTGGTCTGGGCGCCGATATGGCGGCGCATGTCGGCCTCGCGCATCGGCGTCGTCGGATGCACGCTCATGGTGGGATGACGATCGATGCGATGCACCGAGCCGTCGACATTGTGGCGGGCGAAGAGCGTGCCGAAGAAGGAGTATCGGGCGAGCTTCGGGGCGCCGACCACGATCGGGATCGTACCTCTGCCGAGCACCCGCTGCGCGATGTCCATCACGCGGCCGAAGCTGCCGATGGTCGGCGACGAATCGAAGGTGGAGCAGACCTTGTAGTGCAGGAGCGGCGCGCCCGATCGCCGCAGCGCCTCGAGCGCCGGCGGAATGGCCCCGTCCATTTCTTCGGGCGTGAGCGAGCGGCTGTTTCCCGCGATGCCGACCGCCTCGAGCCCCTCGAAACGGGCCAGCACCTCGGGCGTCGGCACGTCGACGAAGAGCACGCTCTTGAGACCCGTCGAAGCCAGAACCTCCAGCGCATCGGTCGAGCCGGTGAAATCGTCGCCGTAGAAGGCGATCAGGGGAGGACCTGCCATGATCAGTTCTTTGCCTTGGGCGCGAAGGCTTGCAAGGCATCGCGCAGCGCCGGGTGGGTCTCGGCATAGCGATCGAGCGGCACGCCTTCGACGGCGGCCTGCCAGGCGTCGCGCAGGCTTTGCACGCCCGCCTTCGGCCCCGACGGATGGCCGATGATGCCGCCGCCCGCGAGATAGATGAGGTCCATGCTCTTGAGCGCCGCATAGGTGTCGGGCGGCTGCGACGCGGTCTGGCCCGACGAGAACACGGGCATGATGGGTTGCGTGCCGGCGAAGGGCGTCATGCAGGCCTTGGCCGAGGCGACGACGCTGTCGTCGGGCTCCCAGAACTTGCTTCGAATGCCGTTGACGTGAAGCTGGTCGACACCGGCCAGCCGCCAGAGCTTCTGGTAGGCCCGGAAATCCATGCCGAGCGAGGGCTCGCGGTTGAACATGCCGAAGCCGTTACGGTGGCCGTGGATCGGAACGGCTGCGTGGCGGCGCAGCGCCGTCACCGCTGCTGGACCGGTCCAGTTGACGCTCACCATGACGCAGGTGCCGCCCTCCTTCACCACCAGGTCGTGGTGGCGGCGCATGGCGTCGACATCGTCGGAGATGTTGAACGCCACCATCACCTTGCGACCCATGCGGTCGGCATGCCGGTTGACCACCGCCATGACCGCCTTCACCCGTGCCTCCAAAGGCGCGTAGGGCGGGTCGCCCATCAGCTCGTCGTCCTTGATGAAGTCGATGTCGGCCTCACAAAGCGTGTCGACGAGGTCGGCCGTCTCCTCCGGCGAGAGCCCGATCGACGGTTTGATGATGGTGCCGACGAGCGGCCGGCCATGCACCTTCGTGACCGCGCGCGTTCCCTCGACGCCGAAGGCCGGGCCGGGAAATTGCGCCGCGTAGTCGTCTGGAAGGTCGAGGTCGAGCACGCGCAGACCGGTGAGCTCGCCGAGCTCGAACAGGTTGCCGGCGATCGTGGCATAGAGGTTTGGCAGGTTCGGGCCGACGTTGTGGATCGGGAAGCTCACTTCGACGATGCCGCGATGGTAGGGACCGGTCACGCCCTTGCGCCGCGCGAAGGCATTGGGCAGCGACGGCTCGGCGAGGTCATCGAGGTGCTCGATGCTGACGACGCGCGCCCGCGCCCGCTCCTTGAGGTCGGCCGTCTCCCCCGGCAGGGCGACGAAGGTGCCGCAGGATTGCTCGCCGGCGATCACCTCCGCCGCCTTCTCGAGCGGCTCGAAACTCTCGACGAGGTAGCGGGCGGAGAAATCGCGGCGCGCGGATGTCGTCATGTCAGGCCACCTTGCAGGTGATGCCGCCGTCGACCGGCAGGCACACGCCCGTGATGTAGCTGGCCTCGTCCGACGCCAGGAACACGGCCGCTTTGGCGATGTCCCAGCCCGTGCCCATCCGGCCCATCGGGCAGGCGTCGTCGCGCGCCTTGGCCATCGCGGCCGCGTCAGCATATTGGCCGCTGATCTGCTGATAGATGAGCGGGGTGTTCATCAATCCCGGCATGATGGCGTTCGCCCGGATGCCCTGTTTCGCATATTGGATCGCCAGCCCCACGGTGAATTGATTCACGCCTGCCTTGGCGGCGTAATAGGCCGCATAGGGATAGCCGCTGTAGCGGATGGCGGCCATCGATGAGATGTTGATGATGACGCCCTTGCCCTGCCGGATCATCGCCGGAAGGACGTGCTTGCAGGTGAGAAACGCACTCTTCAGGTTGACGTCGAGCACAATGTCCCATTGCGCTTCCGTGAGCTCGACCGGACCTCCCATGATCGTGGTGCCGACGTTGTTGTGCAGCACGTCAATCCGTCCTTCCCGTCCCAGCACTTCGTCGACCACTGCCTTGACGCTGGCTGAATCGGTGACATCGGCCGCGAGCGCCGTGCAGCGTCCGCCGAGCTCGGCGACGATCGACGCTGTCGCCTCGGCGGCCGAAAGCTCGCGGTCGACGGCGATCACCGACGCGCCTTCGCGCGCATAGGCGACCGAGGTTGCCTTGCCATTGCCCCAGCCCTCGCCGACGCTGCCCGCGCCAAAGACCATCACGACGCGGTCCTTGAGGCGGCCATAGCCCGGCGGGATGTCGGGCGAGGCGGCGGTGGCGGGTTGAAGCGGGCTCGGCATGGGTCGTCTCGGGTCGGTCATAGAGGGAACAGGTTGGCGGGCGCTTCCTTCTCCCGCAAGGGGAGAAGGGAACGCCTCAATCCTCGCAGAAGGCGAGAGGGCGGATCGGCGAGCCCGACCCTTCCTTGATCTTGAGCGGCGTCGCCACGAACAGGCTCTTCAGCGACAGCTTGTCGAGGTTGGTCAGCATCTCGATGATCAGGATCGAGTTCGGCAGCCAATGGTGGGTGTGGCCGGTGGTCTCCTGGCCCACCCCGTCGATCACCGCCATGTCGCAGGCGACCGTGTCGCAACCGATGGCCCGGATGCCGCGGTCCTTGAAGTGGAGGATGGCGTCCTCGCGGATGCCGGGCGAGTTCTTGACGAACCAGGTGCTTTCCTTGTCGGTGCGCCAGAAGCGCTGCATCCAGCCGAAGTTGAGAAGCGCGATCTCGCCTTTTCCCACCTGAACATTCTTCTCGGCCTCGTAAGCCTCGACCATGTCGAGGGTGACGAGGTCGCCGGGCTGCAACTGCTTGTCCGAGAAATCGTAGAGCACCGCCGGGGCGATGAGGTTGTCGGCCGGGAACCTGTCGATCGACTTGTCGGCCATGTGCGGGTGGAAGTGGGTCGGCGCATCGACGTGCGTGCCGGTGTGCTCCGAGATCATGAGAAGCTGGCAGTAATAGCCGTCGCGCTCCTTCTCGCGCGCCTTGTCGATGACGAGCGGCGGGTGCATCGGCCAGTTCGGGATGCCGCGCTCGAGCGTCGGCGACAGGTCGACGACCCGCATGCCGCGCAGCATGCCGCCGATCTCCGCGGCGAGGCCGGCCCTGGTGCTGGTTTGAGTGGACATGGGACATTCTCCCTTCGATGGTACGGTTCTCCCTCCCCGGAACGGGGAGGGTGGCGCGCCGAAGGCGTGACGGGCGGGGGCGGGTGGCGGCTCGAACCCCATCCGTCATGCCTGTCGGCATGACACCTTCCCCTTGAGGGGAAGGACCAGGCCCGGCGCCTCACGCCTTGTTCTGGAACCACCACGGGAAATCCGCGGCGGACTTTTCCATGTTCTCCTTGGTCACGTTGAAGTTCAGGATCTTGATCCAGGGGATGTCCTTGAGGCCGTTGTTGACGGTGGCATTGGCCTCGATCGGCTTGCCGGCCCCGGCCGCCGCGGCGGCTTTGGCGGCTTCGATGCCCATCTGGTCGAAGGCGGTGAAGTTCGACAGCGCCATCAGGCCCTGCTTGATCAGCTCCTGGGCGCGGGGCTCGGCGTCGACGCCGGTCACGAACACCTTGCCGGCGAGCCCCTGCGCCTGCAGCGCCTGGATCGCGCCATAGGCGGTACCGTCGTTGCCGCAGAGCACGACCTGGATGTCGTTGTTCTGCTTGGTCAGCGCGTTCTCGACCTGGGCGCGGGCCGTATCGGTCGACCAGTTCTTGTTGAACTGGTCGGAGACGAGCTTGATGTCGCCCTTATCCAGGTAGGGTTTCAGCACGTTGAGGAAACCCTTGCGGGTCTCGACCGCGACGCTGGTGCTCTCCTCGCCCGCCGCGATGACGTATTTGCCCTTGGGGTGGGCCTCGACCGCCGCCTTGGCGATCTTCTCGCCCATCTCGGTCGCGTCGCGGCCGAGGAAGCAGACGACGTCGCCCTTGTTGATCAGGAAGTTGTAGTCGATGACCGGCACGTTGGCCTGCTTGGCCTTGTGGACGAGCGCATTGGCCGCATTGGCGTTGACGGGGGTCAGCACCAGGACGTCGATGCCCTGGGTCAGCATGTTCTCGACCTGGCTCGCCTGCAGCGACTCGGAGGCGTTCGAGGCCTGGGCCAGCACCTCGATGCCGAGCGTCTTGGCTTCCTTCTCGAAGAAGGCCTGGTCGGCGTTCCTCCAGCGGAGCTGGTCGTAGTTGGGCATGATGAGCCCGACCTTGAGCGGCTTGCCCGCAGCTTGCGCGGCCTTGAGACCCGCCAGCATGGCGAGAAGCCCGGCCCCCGCGCCGCGCAAGACCTGCTGACGGGTGACGCCGTCGTCGTTCGTGGTCATCGTCTCACTCCCTTTCGTCTGGAATTCTCGGATCCGATCGGCTCGTCAATCGGCGGCGCCGCGGCCCTTGCCGCGCAGGTCGGCGTAGACTGCGAAGAGCAGCACCAGGCCGACAGTGATCGACTGGTAGGCCGAGGGCAGGTTCATCAGGCTCATGCCGTTCGACAGGCTTTCCATGAGCAGCGCCCCGATGGCGGCGCCCGCCACCGTGCCGCGGCCGCCCATGAGGCTCGTGCCGCCGATCACGGCGGCCGCGATGACGTTGAGCTCGAGCCCCTGCTCGGCGTTCGGCGGCGCGCTGTCGAGGCGCGCCACCAGCACCAGCCCGGCGAGGCCGTAGAGGAGGCCCATGCCGGCGAAGACCAGCGAGACGTGCTTGCGGACGTTGATGCCAGCGAGCCGCGCCGCCTGAAGATTGCCGCCGATGGCGTAGAGCCTTCGCCCGAACGCCGTGTAGCGCAGCACGCCGCCCGTGATCGCGATGATGCCCAGCACGCAGGCGACCGGCAGCGGCAAGCCGCGGTAGCTCGCCGACATCACGATGATGCCGAGCGCGACGACGCCGAGCGATATGACCGGCAGCCCCACGACGGACCCGAACGACGGGTCGAGGCCTGCCGCCTGCTGGGCGCGCCATTCCCGCACCTGCAGCGCCGAGAAGGCGGCCCAGAAGACGAGCAGCACCACGATACTGAGCGTCGGCGACAGCGAGGCGTCGGAAATGACGAGGAGCGACGGGTCCGGAGGGATCGTCTCCGCATTGGTGATGACGAGCGAGACGCCGCGGATGGCAAGCAGGCTCGCCAGCGTGACGATGAAGGACGGCACGCGCATCCAGGCAACCCAGAAGGCATGCCACAGGCCGATCAGCAGCCCGAAGCCCAGCGTCACGGCTACGGTCGGCCAGAAGCCCAAGGCGAAATTGGTACTGGCGAACGCCGCCACGACCGCCGAGGCCGCGACGGTCGCGCCGAGCGACAGGTCGATGAAACCGGGGATCATGACCACCACCGCGCCGGCGGTCAGCATGGCCGTGATGGCCACTTGGCCGCTGAGGTTGGTGAGGTTGCGGGCGCTCAGGAACAGGCCGCCGGTCAGCATCTGGAGCACGGCCCACACGACCAGCAGCACCAGGATCATCGGCAGGAGGCGCAAGCGGCCTTGCGCCATCATCCCCGTCAGGGACGCGAGCCGCGATACGGGGGGCGCCGCGGCGGGGGAGAGGATCCGGGACGAGTTCATGCCGCCACCTCGTGCTCACCGGCCGCGTGGATCATCACGTCTTCCTCGGTGGCGGCCCCGCGCCGCCATTCGCGCACGAGCCGGCCCTCGAACATCACGAGCACCCGGTCGGCCATCCCGAGCACCTCGGGAAGGTCGGTCGAGACCAGGATGACGGCCTTGCCGGACGCGGCGAGCTGGTTGACCAGATCGTAGAAGTCGATGCGGGCATTGACGTCGACGCCGCGTGTCGGCTCCTCCAGGACGAAGATGTCGGGCTCGGTCAGGAGCCATTTGGCGGCCACCACCTTCTGCTGGTTGCCGCCGGAGAGCTGCGAGATCGGCTGCTCGACCGAGCCGCACTTCACGTGCAGGCTGCGCACATAGCGCTGCACGCTCGTCAGTTCCGCCTTGCGGTCGATGCCGCCGAACCAGCTCAGCTTGCTCAGCGCCGCGAGCGTCATGTTCGACTCGATCGAATGCGCCACGATCAGCCCGTCGCGTTTCCGCTCGGCCGGCAGATAGGCGATCCCATGCCGGATCGCCTCCTCGGGATCGGCGACACGGACCGGTGCGCCGCGGACCGCCATGGTCCCGGTCACCCGGCCGCCCTGAGCGCCGAACAGCGAGCGGGCAAACTCGAAGGCGCCCGAGCCCAGGAGACCGAACAGACCGACGACTTCGCCGCCCCGCACGTCGAGGGTCACGCGGTCGACGACCGGCGGCCGCCCAGGCTTGGCACTTGCGACCGACCAGTCGCGGAGCGACAGGAGGATGTCCTGCGGCGGCGCCGCGACTTTGGGATACATCTCCGCCAGATCGCGGCCCACCATGGCTCGGATGACCCGCCGCGGCGTGTCGCTCGCACCCTCGAGGCGGAAGTGATCCACCACCGAGCCATCGCGCATCACCGTCACCACATTGGCGATGCGCTCGAATTCGTAGAGCCGGTGCGAGATGTAGATCGTGGTCACGCCGTGGCGATGCAGGTCCTCGATGCGCGTGAACAGGAGCTCGGTCTCGCGCTCGGTCAGGCTCGCGGTCGGTTCGTCGAGGATGAGCAGCTTCACACCCTGCGTCATGGCGCGGGCGATCGAGACGAGCTGCTGCTCGTGGGTCGACAGCTCGTCCATGCGCGCCAGCGGTGAGACCTGGAGCTTGAACATGCCGAGCCAGCGGGCCGTGTCGGTCCACAGCTTCTTCGTGTCGACCATGCCCCAGCGCTGCGGCTCGCGGTTCAAGAACAGATATTCCCCGACCCGCAGCTCGGGCACGATGTTGAGCTCCTGGGGAACTAGGAACACGCCGTGACGCTCGGCGTCGCGGATGTTCTGGAAACGCCGCGCCACCCCGTCGATCTCGACCGTGCCGGCATAGTCGTCGGCGCCGATCACCCCGGAGAGGATCTTCATCAGCGTCGACTTGCCGGCGCCGTTCTCCCCGGCGACGGCATGCACGTCGCCATTCTCGAAGGTGACCGACACGCCGCGCAGCGCATGCGCGCCGCCGAAGCGCTTGTCGATGTCCGAGACCTTGGCGGCCGGCGGCCGGGCGGACGGGGTCGGCACGTCAGATCTTCAGCTTGGCGCGATCGACCCACCAGGGGTATTTGTCGGCCATTTGGGCCAGGTTGTCCTTCGAGAAGTTGATGAAGTCGACCTTGAACCAGGGCACGTCCTTAAGGCCGTTGTTGACCGTATCCTTGAGACCGAGCGGCTCTCCCTTGGCAAGCTTCAGGGCGAGTTGAGCCGAGACGACGCCGCCCTGCCAGTAGTCGGTGAAGTTGGAGATGGCCATCTGGCCGTCGCGGATCAGCTCCATGGCCCGCGGCTCGGCATCGACGCCGTTGACCCAGACCTTGCCGGCGAGCCCTTGCGCCTGGAGCGCCTGAACCGCGCCATAGGCGGTGCCGTCGTTGCCGCACACGACCGCGACCACGTCGTTGTTCACCTTGGTGAGGGCGTTCTCGACCTGGGCGCGCGAGGAGTCGGTCGACCAGTTCTTGTTGAACTGCTCCGAGACGATCTTGATGGCGCCGGAGTCGAGGAAGGGTTTCAGGACCTCGTAGTAGCCCTTCTTCTCCTCGATCGCGACGTTCGTGCCTTCGTCGCCGAGGGCCAGGATGTAGTTGCCCTTCGGGCGGTCCTTGACCGCGACCTCGGCGATCGACTTCGCCATCTCGATCGCGTCGCGGCCGACGAAGGCGGCGACATCCGCCTTCTGAGGCAGTGAGTCATAGGCGATCACCGGCACCTTGGCCTGGCTGCACTTGTGCACCAGCGACCCGGAGGCCGCGGCATTGACGGGGCGCAGGATGATGACATCGACGCCCTGAGTCAGCATGTTCTCGACCTGGCTCGACTGCACGGTCTCGGACATCTGGGACGCGACCGTGAAGCCCTGCAGGCCAAGTTTCTTGCATTCGCTCTCGAAGCCGGGCTGGTCGCCGCTCTTCCAGCGGATCTGATCATAGCTCGGCAGGATGAGGCCGACCCGGATCGGCTTGTCGGTCGCGGACAGCACGGCCTTGGTACCGGCCAGGAACGCGAAGGTGCCGAGTGCGCTCGCCCGAAGAAAGTCCTTGCGGGTCATCGAGCCGAAGGTCGTCGCAACGTCGTTCATTCCATCCTCCCAAAATGCGTCTTTGCGCTTGAATCGCTTGCGACCATCATTCGTGGGTCGTCGAACCCGTGCGGACGATGGAGAGCCGTCCGCCGCCGATAGCCTCTTTGAGCCCGGCCTTCTGCGGGCCGGTGCTACATCAGTTCCGCGGCCAGTGGCGGCCAAGGCGTCCGTCGGGATCGAGCGTGAAGCCGCGCCCCCAAGTGAGATGCGTGTCCATGCGGGCGCGTGCCTCTGCCGCGTTGCCGTCGCGGATCGCCTCGACGATGGACCGGTGCTGCGTGGCGTTGATGGCAAGCCGTTCCGGATGGGTGCGATGAAGGCGCCGCGACAGCCGGTACATCTTGTCCCGCAACTGGGCCAGAGCGCGCATCATCTCGGAATTGCCGTGGAACTCGGTCAGAGCCGAGTGAAACTCGAGATCGAGCTGGTGGTAGCGCACGGTGTCGCGCGTCCCGGCACACCGCTCCTGCCCGGTAAGTATGTCCTCGAGACGGTCCGACTGTTCGCCGGTCAGCCTGCCCGCCAAGGCAGAGGCGATGTGGCACTCGACCACCATCCGCATCTCATAGAAATCGATGATTTCCTGTGCCGACACCTCCGGCACGCGCAGCCCGCTGTTCGGCGAGACCGAGATCAGGCCTTCGGCGCGAAGACGCTCGATAGCGGAGCGCAGCGGGCCGAGACCCAATCCGAGACGGGCTGCGAGAACCCGTTCCGACAAGGCGTCCACGATATCCTCGCCGAGCAGAAAGTCGCGAACCGTCGCGTAAGCCTCGTCCTTCAGCAATACGCGTCCACGGGGCCGCGCATCGGCCTCGATCTCGCGGTCTACCCCAAGCAATACCATCTCTCGAGGCATCGACCACCCTCCCTGCGCCGAAACGCATCCCGCCGGATCTCTTGCGATCCTCATAGTTCGGGAAATGTGACCACGCAAATTGAAATGTCAATGAGATTTTATCGAAATATCAAATTTCAGGGGCTGGCTTCGCTGGGGATCGCCGCGGCGAAACCAAGGGTCTGTGACATCGATCGGCCTGAGGCCAAGCTGGTTTGCCAACCGGCTTCCTTTTCCAGCTTGGCCTCGGCATCGTCGATCAGGCTCCGGATCGCGGCCGGACCGAGCACGACGAGGCCGTCGTCGTCGCCGATGACGAGATCGCCCGGCCGCTTAATCAGGCCGCCGAAGACCACGCGCGCATTGATCGACCCGCGCTCGGCCGAGGAGGGGCCACGCGGGGTGACGTGACGGGTGGAGACCGAAAAATCCGCCCATCGGGCGAGGTTCCCGACGTCGCGGACGGCGCCGTCTCGGCATGGCCGCCCGCCGCGATGACCAGGACCTCCCCCGGGTCGATACGATCGACGGCGAGCGGAACGGCGCCGAAATCGGGCGGATCGCACAAGACCGTGAGGGCGCGGCCGAACAGGCGATGCTGCTGGCCGGCCGGACAGAGCGGCCGGATGGCCGGATCAATCTGGCCGCCTGTTCGGTCGAGATCGACCGCGACGGCCACAGGAATGGCACGCCAGCGATCAATCTCCGCGGCGGTCAGGTCATCGGGATCGACCATATGGGCTATGACGGTCACGGATGGGTTCCCTCGGGTTGGGCCGGCTAGGCCTCGCGCTACGATCAAAATGTCCGCGGCTGCACGAAATCCGGTCTGATGAGACCTGTGCGCGGGTACGCAATTCCGTCTGATGAGGACTGATTTCCGTGATGTGGCCGGGTCCAGCGGCCCCCGGAGCGCCAGGCTGGGTGAATGAGCCTTGGGCCGGTTTCCTTCTCAGGCGGTTGCGGGATGCAAGATCCTCAGGGCCCGCTTAAGATTGTAGGCTATAGCGGTGAGACGCACCTGAAGCGCGGCCTTGGCCAGGCCGCGCCATCGCATCCGCCGCACCCCATAGCTGCGCTTCCAGGTGCCGAAGATCTTCTCGATCCGGCAACGGATGCGGTTCACGCCATGGTTCCAGGCCCGGAGCTTGCGCAGCGTGTCGTCGCCAGGGCGGCCCCACGCACCCGTCAACACCACCTTCGGAACGCCTCCGCATCCCAGCACGGCCGATCCGAAGACTTGGCCGCAGTAGGCGCTGTCGGCATACACCTCACCAGGGTTGTCCGGCAGAGCGCCGGAACCGGCACGGCCGTCATTGACATTGCCCGGCGTGATCGAGAGCTCCTCGACAAGGGCCGTGTCGGCATCAGCTCCGACGTGCGCCTTGAAGCCGTGGATGGCCTTGCGCCGCCGGTGCTTGGCCCAGGCTGCCTCGGTGTCGGCGTGGCTCGCAGACGCGATCACCGTGGCATCGACCAGGGTGCCGGTCTTGACCGTCACGGCCGAACCCTTGAGCTGCCGTGTCACTTCGTCGAACAGGGCCTTGTCCAGACCGCCGACCACGAGATGCTGGCGAAAGCGAACAAACGTCGTCCGCTCCGGCGTGCTTTCACAGGCCGAGAAACCGCAAAACCGTCGAAACGACATGCGGTCATCCAGTGCTTCAGCGAGCCTCACATCCGACAGGTCGTACCAGACAGCAATGAGAAAAGCCTTGAACAGGGCCAGGGGCGGCCAGGCCGGTTCGCCTTTCGCGGCCGCGCTGATCCCGTCCAAGTGCCGCTCGATCGGTGTCCAATCGATCAGCCCTGCCAGAGAGTCCAGAGATGATCGCGGTCTCGATTGTTCAACGGCAAATGGAAACCTCTCCTGACCAATTCGACGCCGCGACATGGCCCGCTCCGTCCGTCTCCTCAAGCCAGTGAATCACGTCACATGTCCACGTCCAAGCCCGTTCCGCACCCGCGCACAGGTCTCATAAGAGGCTCGCGGGCGGCAGTCGTCTTGGCGTGCACGGGCCGGAGGCATCGGGCGCGGAGCAGCTGCGCCATGCCGCGCACCAGGTGCCGCTCCTACGCCGACTACTTGATGATCGCGTCACGGGATCGATGCGCCGTCAGCACGACGACAAGGATGATGAAAAAACCGTAGACCAGGCTTTGAGCCTGCGCGCTGATGCCGATCGCCTGGACCGCGATCGGAACGAACGCCACCGTCAACGCACCGAACACCACGTTGATCGGGTTGGTCATGCCGCCCGATATAGCCGTTCCTCCGACGAGAGCGGCTGTGATGCCAGGCAGAAGCAGGTCGCTGCCCAAGCCGCTCGCGGAAGCCGATCCTGCCTGCGCCACGATGCTGATGCCGGCCAAGCCACCCGTGAAGCCCGAAATGGCGAAGGCCAGAACCTTGAGCCATTGCGTCCGAACGGCCGAAAAGATAGCGCCCGGCTCGTTCTTGCCCATGGCGGTCATACCCTGGCCGACACGCGTGAAGCGGAGCAGCGCCCAGTACAGAATTGCGAACACGACGCCGATCCAGAACGTCAGCGGTATGTCGGCCAAGAGGTACTGGTATAGGGTCGTGACCAGTTCGCGGTTCTGATTGACATAGATCGTTTCCGAACCGCTCGTCACGAGCACGGCGGCCTCGAGGATGCCCAGCGTCGCGAGCGTGAGGGCGAACGACGGCACCTGGGCATAGGCCACGATGGCCCCGTTGATGGCCCCCAACACCGTGACGAGGACGAGGACCGCGATCGGCGCGCCGATCCCGAGCGTCGGCAGGGCGAGCGCCAGCAGGATCGCGCCGTAGAGACTGATCGCGGCGTTCGACAGGTCGATCGAGCCGATGTTCAGCACCATGGCCTGCCCGAGGGCCACGAGGAGGATCGGCGCGGCGGATTCCGTGACGATCGAAATGCCCGTGCCGCCGAGAAAGGCGGGGTTGGCGATGGAGACCGTGAGCAGGATCGCGGCGAAGACGAGGAACGGCCCCAGGGTCTGCCACGACGCGAACCCGCGAAGCCTGCCCGCCTTGACGGCCTCCTCGCTCGAGCGTGGCGTGCCCAGGCTTTTCGTCGCGGGCCCGACTGTGTTGCTCATACCATCTTCTCGAGAATGTCTTCAACGGACAGGTTGATTGCAGCATCCATCTCGTAGCGCGCGGAGATTTCACCGTCCCGCATGACGATGATCTGGTCGGCCATCTCGAGGGCTTCCTCGATCGTGTCGGGGATCAGGACGACAGCGGCGCTGTTGTCGCACGTCTTGCGGATCTGAGCGTTGACAGTCTGCGCGGCGCCGGGGTCGAGGCCCCGGAGCGGGTGATCGAGCAGGAAGATCTTCATCCCTCGCGAATTCAACCACTTCGCGAGCACGACCTTCTGCTGGTTCCCGCCCGAGAATCGCCCGAGATCCAGGGACACGACGTTTGGATGGACGTCGAGGCGCTCGAACCACGATTGGGCCATGCGATCGAGCCGGCTCGGAGAGATGAACGGCCCGACCGCCGCCTCGCCGGAATGCACGAGCGCGATGTTGCGCGCCGCCGAGAACCCGCCGACCATCCCCTCGACCTTACGCTCGGCCGGAACGTAGGCCAGTCCGGCCCGCACAGCCCGTCCGATCGACCAGCCCGACACGCGACGCCCCTCGACGACGATCGATCCCGACTCGTACGTCTCGGCGCCGAACAGGGCGCGCATCAGCTCACCGCAGCCGGCGCCGTTCGAGCCGACAAGGGCGACGATCTGCCCGGGATGGGCCGCGAAGGACACGCCGGAATAGTGTCCCTTGCGCGTGAGATCGCGAACCTCGATGACCGGCTTGGCCTCGGCAGGTAACCGGGTGCGGGTATGATGCGCGGCCTGCGCCTCGCGGCCGGCCATCGCGCTGAACAACTCGTCCTTGGTGACGTCCTGAGAGCTCTTGTTCAAGATCAGCTGTCCGCTGCGCATCACGACGACCCGGTCGCAGACCCGCAGGATCTCATCCAGCCGATGCGAGACGAAGATGATGCTCGCGAACGCCTTCAGGTTACGGATCTCGCGTTCGAGGACGGCCGTCTCCTCCCGCTCGAGAACCGCCGTCGGTTCGTCGAGGATGATCAGAGGCGGTCCGCCGACGGTCGGGTCGATGCACACGGCGCGCGCGATTTCCACCATCTGGCGGTCGACGAAGGACAGATCGCTGACGCGCGTCTTCGGGTTCAGCTTGACCCCGATCCTGTCGAGCGCGGCGGCGGCTTCGCGATTGACGCGCGACCATTGCTGGAAGCCGAACCGGCTCAGCCTGCCGCCCGACGTCGAGTGCTGATCGATGTTTTCCGCGACCGTCAGGTTGGTGAACAGCGACTGCTCTTGGTGCACGACGCCGACGCCAGCTTTGAACGCGTCCTTCGGCCCTTTGAAGTTGCAGACGGTCCCGTTGATCTCGATCCGCCCCTTGTCCGGGGTGACGATCCCCGCGAGGATCTTCAGAAGCGACGACTTCCCGGCGCCGTTCTCTCCGACGAGACCGATGACCTCGCCCCGCTTGATCTCGAGCGAGACCGACTTGATGGCCGTGACGGGCCCGAACGAGCAGGTGATATCCGTGAGGCGCAGGACCGGCGGAGCTTCAGTCGTCATTTCGCCACCCTGAGACGATCGCGCTGCGGCCACGCCACCACCACGATGGTGAGCAAGAGCACGGCGCCGAAGACACCCGACTGATAGTCGGGGTTCACGCCGGCCAGGACGAGGCCGTTGTTGAGCACGATCAGCAGCAGCACGCCGAGCGCGGATCGCAAGACGCCGCCTTCTCCACCGCTCAGCGCGGTGCCGCCGATCACGGCGGCGGGAATGACGGTGAACAGCTGGCCCGCGCCGACACCCGGGGAGCCTGAGCCAAGCTCGATGGTCGCGAGCAGCCCCGCGAGACCGTTCAGAAGTCCCGCGAGCCCGAACGCCACGATCTTGATGCGCGTGACCGGGATCCCGTTGACGATCGCCATCGGCTCGTTGTTTCCGACCGCGAGGATGCCGCGTCCGAGACGCGTGAAGTTCATCAGCAAGACGCCGGCCAGCACGATGAAGGCCGACAGCCAGAACGAATTCGGCAGCCCGAGCGTCATGCGCGTCGGCCATTGGGCGAGCGCCTCGTTGGTGAGGCTCGGCAACAGACTGTCGCCGTAAAGGATCGTCGCGACCCCGAGACCCACGTTCCACGTCCCGAGCGTGACGACGAACGAGGGAACTCGAAACTTCGTGTAGATCGCCCCGGTGAGCAGACCGAGGACGAGACCGATCCCGAGCGCGATCAGATAGGCCCAGATTCCCAGATCCGCGTCGCCGCGTGCGTTGGGGACCAACAGGACCCAGGCCATGCCCGCCGCACCCATGACCCCCTGGACCGAAAGATCGATGGAGCCCATCAAGATCACGAAGGTCGAACCGACCACGATGATCAGCGGCACGGACGCCTGGACGAGCACGTTCCGGAGGTTCTCGAGGCTGGCGAACCTATGATTGAGCAGCGAGAAGACGATGACGACGATCGCTATCGTCGCGATCCAGCTCGCCGGGCCTTTCCAGTCGCGGGGCAGGAGCGCCCGCTTGAGCGTCGTCTTGCCCCCGATCTCTGAAGGTCCACCGCCGTGTCGAACACGACCGCTGGAGCCGTCGGCGGAACTGGCCATGGCATGATCTCGATGAGGACTCTGTGCTTCCTAAGCAGCCTTGCGTGGCGAAAGCCACGGTTGATTTCACTTTTTCAAAGTGAAATCAAAGCTGCTTGACCTTACAAGTGTAAGCAGGTTCGAGAGAACCTGCTTAGAGAGCCACGGTTGGGTCCGGAACCGGCGGTCCCGGACCAGCGACGTGACGTCCGCTAGCTGCTTATTTGGGCATTTCCTCCGGACCTGCGCCGACGAGCTTGATCGGCGGCGTATCCCAGGGGCCCTTGTCGATGAGCTCATCGACGAACTGAGCCGGGGCGTTCGGAGCATCGTATTTGAGGTATTGCTCGTAGTTGTCGGGCGTGACGCAGGCCAGCTGGAACAGGCTCTCGCGCTTGTCGTGCGGCAGCTCGCTCGGCGTGATCTTTCCTTCCGCCGCCAGATACGCCGTGTAGATCCCGACGGCCGAGGCCATGTAGCCGCGGTGGAACGTCTCGCCGACGATCGCATGATCGCCGCGGCCGGACTTCAGGTCGGCCAGCGTCTCCGGGTAGAGACCGTCGGAGGCGAACTTCGTCTTGTCGAGCAGGCCGGCGTTCTCGAACGCCTGCATGGCGCCGATCTGCATCGCGTCGTCGGCGGCCCAGACGCCATTGATGTCGCTGCCGTACTTGACGATCAGGTCCTTGGCGTTGCGGTTAGCGACCTGGGGATCCCAGTTCGACGGTCGGGCTTCCAGGATCTTGATGCCCGGATACTTCTCCTTCATCTCCGCCTGAAAGCCGGCGACGCGGGTCTTGCTGGTCGTCGAGTCCTGCACGCCCGGGAGCATCACGACGTTGCCTTTGCCGTGCAAGGCATCGCCGAGCGCGTCGGCGCCGCAACGCCCCGACTGGACGCCGGGAATCTTCTGGAAGGCGACGAAATTGTCGCCCACATTCCACGGCTTGTAGTCGGTCGGGCTGTTCCACCAGATCGTGACGAAACCGCCCGCCTTCTTGACCGCGTCGACGATCGTGGGCGCATCGGAGCTCGCCACCGTGTTGACGAACATGATGACCTTCTTGCCACCCGCCAGGATCGCCTGGATCTTGGAGATCTCCGTCTGCGAGGAGCCGTTCGAGTTGACGATCTCGAGCGGGATGCCGAGCTTCTTCGAGAGCGCCTGAGCTCCCTGGATGTTCGAGATCATGTAGGGATTGGTGGTGTTGATCACGGAGACGACCATGAGAAGGTCGTCTTTGGGGATCGGCGGCTTCGACTGCGCCATCGCTCCGGCAGGCAGACCGAGAGAGGCCCCCAGAGCCGACGCGATGACCGCAGCGCCGATCCGAATACGCGCTCTCTTCCGACCGGGCGTCGTAATGGATAGATTTCGATCCAGGTGTCGCACGTTTGTTTCCTCCTTCTCAAAAGACAATTTCGTCGCGTCTCTATCTCGGACGGTTTATCCCTGCCGTCGGGCTGGCCGCCTTCGCCATTTTTTGGATCTAGCCGCGCCTATCGATCGAGATGCCGCATGACGTCCTTGATCAAGGGCCAGACGCGTGCGGCGGACGTGTGATCCATTCGCTCTTTGGGCGAGTGCAGATCGTAGAGGTTGGTTCCGATGCCGACCGTATCCAATCCGGCGATGCGCTGCGTGAACATGCCCAGCTCCAGGCTGCAGACAGACACCAGCACGTCGGGGGCCTTGCCCATCGTGCGCTCGTAGCTCTTCTTGGCCACGTCGAGCATGTAGGACGTCGGATTCCAAGGAAACTCGGGAGCATCCAGCCCGACCTGCTTCGCGCTGACGCCCTCGCCCGCCATTTCGGCAAGCGACATCATCTGGTCGAGAACAGCGTGTTTGCGCGATGTCACCGCACTGGTGACCGTGCAGGTGATCTCGACGCCCTTTCCGGTCGTGATCATCAGGCCGATGTTGTTCGAGGTCTCCCAGTTTCCGGGCACCTCAAGGTTCTGGTTCTGAATGCCATTGGGCAGCAGCGCGGTGGTCTGCACGAGGATCGCCGCCGCACGGTTCGAGAACACGCGCTCGACGCGCTTGTCCGAGCGCTTCGTCTCGATGCGCAAACCGGGATCGGCAAGACGGAATTCGTTCTTGAGATCCGCGGCAAGCGAAGCCACCGCGCGCTCGATGGCGTCGATCTCGTCGGGCCGGACCAGAATCGTCGCCTCGCTCTCGGCCGGGATCACGTTGTTCTGAACGCCGCCTGAGACCGACGCGATCTGCACATCCCCAGCCTGCATCGCCTTTCTGAGCAGGCGGCCCAGCAGCACGATGGCGTTGGCGCGCTCGAAGTGGATGTCGAACTCGCAATGGCCGCCCAGCATACCGCGAACGTCCACGAGCAACGGCACGCGATCCGGCGTGGCGGCGGCCCATCCGGCGTCGATGTCGATGCGACAGGAGACATCGCCGGAGCAACCCGCAAGAAGCTGCTTCTCCTCGATCCAGTTGAAGTCGATCATCCGTTTTCCGGACAGGAGCTTGAGGTCGACGTTGTCGCCGCCGACCTTGCCCATCTCTTCCATGACGGTCATCACGCATTCCAGCGGCGGATGCGGGATGTCCTTCGAATCGAGCAGCGTGAGCATGTAGGCGATGCCGAGCCCATTGTCGGCACCCAGCGTCGTGCCTTTCGCCCGGATGAAGTCGCCGTCGACCTCGAGCTTGACCCCCTCGGTGGCGAAATCGTGAACGACACCCTCGTCGAGCTTGCACACCATATCGATATGGCCGTGCAGAATGACGGTCGGGGCACTCTCGTATCCCGGCGTGCCGGGCTTTTTCACGATGATGTTCTGAAGCTCATCGCGGTGGAATTCGAGTCCACGTTGTTCAGCAAAGTCTGCGAGGTAGTCCGTTGCCTGCTTTTCGTGACGCGAGCAGCGGTGTCGCCGACTGAGCTCTTCGAAAAAATACATCACCTCCCGAGGCTCGATTTGTTCGAGTACTCGCATCGCTTCCTCCTGAACAAATTAATCAGCTATCCTCAGACGCGATGCCGAGAAGCGCGTAGTCACTTGGACAGATCAGTTATTGGCGGGCGAGATGCACTTCTATGCTTTCTGCTCGATCATCACGCCGCGCGATCGAGCCGTAGCCGACGCGAAGTCCTGCAGCAGTCAGTGGGGACCGTGCAGTTTTCCGGACGTCATATTTCCTCCTCCCATCGGATCGCCGCTCAACGCTGTTCTCGGCATCAAACCGGGCGCATCCCTTCGAGCACGCGCTATCTAAAAAATTAAGGCGCAAAATTTCATCCGTCAAGCATTTGTATCAGAAGTGCAGGGTGACGTTGTCAGGTTGACGAAGGCATCGCGGGTTCGGGCAAGGTCTGATTCAAGTGGCAGGCTTGCGGCCGAAGGCGACCGCGAGGATGATGATGGCGCCCGCCACCATGTTCTGCTCGCTGACATCGAGCCCCATGATGATCAGGCCGTTGTTGATCGTGCCGATCAAAAGCGCGCCCACGAAGGTGCCGAGGATGGTGCCCTTGCCGCCGAACAGGCTCGTACCGCCGAGAATGACGGCCGCGATCGCAGCGAGTTCGCCACCCGTGCCGAAGGAATAGCGGGCCGTCTGCATCATGCCCGAGTAGAGCATTCCGGCCAGTGCCGCGGCGGTGCCGCTGATGAGGAAGCAGGTAAACTTGACCCGCGCCGTGTCGATGCCCGAATAGCGCGCCGCCTGGCGGTTGCCGCCCGTCGCCAGCACGGCGCGGCCGAAGGGCGTGTATTTCAGCACGACATGGCCGAGCACCGCCGCGAATAGCGACCAAAGGAACAGCGACGGCAATCCGGCGACGCTGCCGAAGCCGAAGATCGCATTGAACGCGCCATCCGCGATGGCGACGGGCTTGGTGTAGGTGACGCGCATGTCGAGCCCGCGCACGAACTGCAGCATGCCGAGCGTCACCAGGAACGAAGGGATGTTGACCACGGTCACGAAAAAGCCGTTGACGGCGCCGACCGCGAGGCCCGCCAGCACCGCCGCCGCGACCCCGCCCACGACGCCGTAGCCGGCCTGGATGGCGAGCCCCGCCGCGAGTGCCGCCAGCGCCGCCGTCGAGCCGACCGAGAGGTCGAGCTCGCCGGCCGAGATCACGAAGGTCATGGCGACCGCCATCACGGCGATCATGGAGGTGGTACGGGTGATATTGAAGAGGTTGGCGACCGTCAGGAAGCCTTCGTGGCCGATCGTCACCCCGAAGAAGACGAGCACCACGGCGAAGCAGATGTAGACGACGTAGTCGCTGAGCTGGACGCGCAGGCGCGGTAGGGCGAAGGGCGGCTGCGGCGCGCCAATGTCAGCCTTGGACGGCATGATGCAGAATCTCCTCGGAGGCGATGTCGCGCCGGTCGATCTCGCGGGTGAGGCGGCCGTCGTGAACGACGAGCAGGCGGTCGCTCATGGCAAGCAGTTCCTCGAATTCCGAGGAGATCAGCAGGACGGCAGCGCCTCCGGCCGCGAGCTCCCGCACGATTTCGGCGATGTCGGATTTGGCGCCGATGTCGACGCCGATGGTGGGCTCGTCGAGGATCAGGAGCTTCGGCCGGCGCTCCAGCCATTTGGATAGGACGATCTTCTGCTGGTTGCCGCCGGAGAGCAGCCGCGCGACCTTGCCGGGCCCGTCCGTCTTGATCTTGAGGCGCGAGATGAAGCCGCGCGCCGCCTTCGCGGCCGCCCCCTCGTCGAGCATGAAGCCGCGCGTGAAGCGATGGAGGTTCGGCAGGATGTGGTTGTGGAGCAGCGAGTGGTCGAGCACGAGGCCCTGCGTGCGCCGGTTCTCCGGCACGAGGCCGACGCCGGCGCGGATCGCCCCCGCGATGCCGCGCACGGGCCGTCCCCCGACTCGCACCGACCCCGCCTCACGCGGACGAACGCCGAAAACGCCCTCCGCGATCTCGGTGCGGCCGGAGCCCATCAGGCCCGCGAGGCCCACGACCTCGCCCGGATAAACGCGGAAGCTCACGTCCACGACGTGGTCGCCGACCGACAGGTTCTCCACCTCCAGCACGGGCACGGCGCCGAGTGCATGCTGACGCTCGCGCCACTGCAGGCCCGCGCCGACGCCCGCTCCGCCAAGCATGGCCTCGACGAGCCCGTCCATCGTCAGATTCGCGGCCGCGTCGGTCAGCACGGTCTCGCCGTCGCGCATGACCGTGATGCGGTCGCAGATGCGGAAGACCTCCGCCATGCGGTGCGAGATGTAGACGATCGAGATCCCGCTCGCCTTGAGGCGCGCGACGAGGCGGAACAAAGCCTCGGTTTCGCTTTCGGAGAGGGAGGCGGTCGGCTCGTCCATCACGAGGATGCGGGCGTCCTTGGCGAGCGCCTTGGCGATCTCGACCATCTGACAATGGCCCACGCTCAAGCGCTCGACGGGGATGCGCGGGTCGATGTTCTCGCCGAGTTCGGACAGCACGGCGCGGGCGCGACGCATCGCCTCCGCGTCGTCGAGGAAGGCGCGGCCGCGGCGCGGCTCGCGGGCCAGGAAGATGTTCTGTGCGACCGTCAGCGTCGGGATGAGGCTAAACTCCTGGAAGATCATCGCGACGCCGGCGCGCTCGGCCTCGGGTGGACCGGAAAAATCGACTTCGCGCCCCTCGATCTCGACCGTGCCGGCGTCGCGCGCGTAGACGCCGGTGAGGATCTTCATCAGGGTCGACTTGCCGGCTCCATTGCCGCCCATGAGGGCATGCACCTCGCCGCGGCGCAGCGAGAAGGCGACCTTCCTCAGCACCGGGATGCCGCTGAAGCTCTTCTCGATGCTCCGCATGTCGAGGATGTCGCCCTCGGCCATCGCCGGCCTCCCGCGCCCTGCGCGCTACTTCTTCAGGTCTGCCGCCATGGCGGCCGGCAGCGGCACGCGGTAGATCGTCTGGTAGGCCTGGGCGAGATTGGCGCGATCGACCGCGAGCGGTGGAACCACGACATATGGAGGCTCCTTCTCGCCGATCAGGGTCAAGGCGCCCACGGTCGCTTCGGCCACGCCCTGCGCGTAGGGCCGCTGCGACGAGATCCCAGCGATGAAGCCTCCTTTGGCCATGTTCGCGGCGACGATCTGGTCGAAGTTCTCGCAGACGATCTTGAAATCGGCTGGGGTCTTGCCGGCGACCTCCGCAGCGGTCGCGGCACCCATGGCGGGGATGCTCCACGAGCCGTAGAGGCCCTTGAGGTCCGGGTAGCGGGCGAGCACCGCCTGCGCCACCTCCTGGCCCTTATTGGGATCGTCATGGCCGGCCGCGACGACAAGCTTGACGTCGGGGTATTTCGCCATGAGCCGGGCAACGAAGCCCTCGTAGCGAAGGTTGGTCACGTAGAAGTCGTTGGCAAAGTACATGGCCCCGACATCGCCTTTGCCGCCGATCGCCTTGACGAGCAGATCGGCGATATACATGCCGAGCGCAAGATTGTCGGAGGAGATGATCGAGGCGTAGTCCTTGCCGGCCTCCATGCCGTCGACCGCCTGGTCGATGAATACGACCTTGGTGCCGGCATCGGCGATCTTCTTGTAGGCCGAAGCCGTGGTCTGGCCGTTGAGCGGAATCGACACGAGCAGGGAGGGCTTGAGCACCGCGATGGCGTCGAGATCCGCGATTTGCTTGGCGTCGTCCCAGTTGGCGTTGGTCTCCGCCACGACTTTGATGCCGAGCTTCTCGAAGGTTTCCTTCAGGCCCTTGGTCTGCTCGGACGCCCAGTCGTCGCCGAGCCAGCCGAGCGAGATCGCCACCGTGTAGTTGCCGGCCTTGATCTTGGCGAGCTGGTCGTCGCTGATCTTCAGCGTCGATGCCAGCACGCCCTTCTCGCCGTGTTCGCCATCGCTCACGACCGTGTTCGACAGGTCGTCGATCTTGGCGAGTTCCATCGTCTTCGCGGACGGCGGCTTGTACCAGAGCGGCGGCTTGAGGTCGGAGGCGATGTTGTCGGCCGCGAAGGCCGGGGCGGCGAGCGCCGTCGCGGCGAGCAGGGCGGCAGCGAGGCCGCCGCGGAAACGGATGGCGATCATGGACGTGGTCCTCATGGTCTCTTGTGGGTCTGTTCTTAGGTCGACGAGGTGGCGTCACCGGGCGTCACCGCCTCGGTGCGACGAACGGGTCTTGGCTAAAGGGATTAGCGGTCCGCCTCTTTGATCCGATGAGGCGCCACTTCGCGGTCGAGCATGAAGTCGCGCAGCATGGCGGCGAGCCGATCCTCGGCTTCGAGCGCGAGGCTGTGGCCGCATTCCTCGAACACGGCCGTGCGCTCGACACCCTCGGAAACCTTGCGCATCTGCTCTTCAACCAGCGGGCCGAAGAATTCGGGGGCGCCGACCGTCATGATGGGCAGCGTGAGCTTCGTCTGCTTCAGTTCGGCGTTGTTGCGGGCGTTCTTCATGGCAGCCCGATAGGTCTCGAGGCAGCCGCGCAATCCGCCGGGCGCCTTGAGGCAGCTGACCCACTCGGCGATCGCATCCTCGGAGATGGCGGTCGGGTTCCAGGCTTCCGCCTTGATCCAGAACTCCCAGAACTCCCGCTCGCGGCCGGCGATCAGCATCTCGGGCAGGTGGGGAATCCAGAAGAAGGGGATATGCCACACCCAGACGCCCTGCTGCCGGAACTGAGCCGACACGTTCTCCGGCGTGAAGTTCGACCACTGCTCCAGGCCCTCGCCGGAGAGCAGCATTTCGCAGAAGGACAGCGTCTTCACTCGATCGCGCTGGGTCGCGGCAAGCGCATAGGCGAACTCGGCGCCGCGATCCTCGCCATGGACGTGATATGAGGAATGGCCGAGGCTTTCCATCAGCGCCGCGACATCGCGGGCATTGGTGATGGAATCATAGCCTTCGTCGGCAGGAGGCTTGTCGGTGTAGCCGAAGCCGCGCAGGTCCGGCGCCACGACCGTGAAATGCTCGGTCAGCAGCGGAATCAACTTGTACCAGTAGAAATAGTTTTTCGGCGTTCCGTGCAGCAGAAGTAGCGGTTCGCCCGAACCGGCCGTCACGTAATGCATGCGAATGCCGTTCGCCCGCACGCGTCCGTGCTTCACCGGCTGCCCACGGTGATCGAAGATCTCCGCCAAACGCTCCTCCCGTCCACCGAAGGTGGGCGCCTCGCCGACGCTCTGAGCAGGCGAAAGCGACCCATCGACTTTTGAACCGCATACCTTTGTTTTTTTTCAAAGTCAAATGTACGAGCTGTTGAAGCACCGAGGACCCTCGACTCATCGGATGTTTCGATAAGCTCGACACGCTCGCGGTCTCGGTCGGCATCGCCACGGCGTGATGCCCAGCCGGCCGCAGGAGCCGATCAACATCGAGCGGACGAGGGAGATAAGGCGGCCGGCGGCATTCCCATCGTGTTGCACGGGCTTCGGGCTTCTCTGAGCAAGAGATCCGCGACGCCAAAGCCGCCCGGCGTCTGCATGTTCAACGCCGATGCCGACCTGCGGCACACCTTCCGGGCAGGCTTCGAGGCCGTCTGGGCGACAGGCGACAGCCGGCCGTGATGTGGTTGACATTGGCCGGCATGACCGCGTGATTCGAGCTGAACAACGCGCTGAAAACCTTGGAGCTAAGCTGGCGATCGGCGTCCGCGACGGTCAACCGACAGCGCAGAAATCCCGCTGCTCTGACCCCAAATGCGGCCGTCTTCACCTTCCATCCATCCAGGCCGATCGGGTGAAGAAGATCCTCCTCCGCGAAGCGGGAGAGAAACGCTCGAATCGCTTCGCCCAACTTCCTTGACCCTAAATCTTTGCACAATTGACATTTGTATAGCTCAAATGTACATGCTTTGAGAGACTCTGACGTTGCCCCCTGATTGCCCCCGTTCATAGCCAGAGTACGTTCTGGTTTTGGTCCTTCCTGGACCGGGTTGCGAACTCGTTCGGGGTGAGGCCGCCGAGCTGTCCTGGCTCGGACAGATGTGAGACGGGTTGAGTGAGGAGCGGGAGTCTCCGAAGCTGATGTTGCGAAAGACCAACGTCAGGAGACTCCCATGCAGGTGTTTGGCCTGCCCGGCCATGTTATCCGAAGCGCCGGGGCGGCGTCGCGCCTTCTCGACGCGAAGCCTTCAAATAGCGAAGCGCAGAGAAGGCGCGATGCCGTTGCTCGGTGGCGCCGCGCCATGGCGGACGGGCTCACGGCAAGCCGGGCTGCAGCGGCTGTGGGGATCAGCCGGGCCACGCTCTACCGCTGGCAGGAGCGGCCTGAAGCGCGCTCGCGCCGGCCGCATCACGTGCGTCGGCCCGCCTGGTCATCGGCCCTGGTCAAGGCCGTCGAGGATCTGCGCGCCGACAACCCGATGTGGGGGAAACGCAAGCTCGCCGTGCTGCTGCGGCGCGGAAGCACGTCGGTCTCGACCTCGACCGTCGGCCGCATCCTGCGCAAGCTGATGGACAAGGGCGTGGTGACGCCGGTGCCGATCTTACGCCGCAACCCGGCTGCCCGCCGTGTCCGGCTCACGGCGAAACAGCGCCATGCCAAGCGCCTGCCGAAGGGCATGAAGGCGACCAGGCCTGGCGAGATCGTCCAGATCGACACGCTCTCCGTCAACGTCAGACCCGATCGGGCCATCAAGCATTTCACCGCTTACGATCCCGTCGCCAAATGGACGGTTGGCCGCGTCGCCACTTCAGCCTCGGCCCTCTCCGCCAAGGCGCTGCTCGAGAAACTCTGCGCCGAAGCTCCGTTTCCGGTCACCGGCATCCAGGTCGACGGCGGATCCGAGTTCATGGCCGAGTTCGAGCAGGCCTGCGCCGCCAAGGCCCTGGCCCTCTTCGTGCTCCCGCCAAAGCGGCCGCAGCTCAACGGAGCCGTCGAGCGAAACCAGGGCGCCTGGCGCTACGAGGTCTACGCCTGCTTCGATCTCCCGCACCGCATCGACAAGCTCCAGCAGCACGTCGACGCTTTCGCCCACCGCTTCAACCACTACAGGCCTCATCAAGCGCTTGGCGACCGCACGCCCGCCGAGTATCTCAAAACCTTCAGCAGCGGACACACCCCATCTCATATGTCCTGAACTCGGACAGCGTGCGGCCGGTGGAGGTTGTACAACTCCCCTCCACAAGACCCACAGCACCGCCATCGGCGGCGAGACGACGGTCGTCTATGGGTGGCATCCCTGGTCGGGGCGATCGATCCGCCTCCACGAGGTAATTGAGAGGACGGCCGGCGCGTCGGCACGCTGCAGCCTCGTGGACGCATTCGTCGTGCGAGTTCAAGAACTCCCAGTCTGGATGCTGGACGCCACGGTCTGCCTCTCGATGCATTCAGCGACGGGACCGGTCGCGGCGTTGGGTGCGCTCACGGCCTTGGCTGGCCTTCTTCGAGAAGCGACGCGACACACGACAGCCGACGCGGTGCCGAACGCAGGGATAGCCTCTCCCGAGTCTCAAGGAGAGCGCCGTGCCGCAATTGCCCCATCGTCGGCCCCGGAGGCCGCATCGACAATTGGAACTGCTCTTGGCAGCCATGCCGGCGCCAGCGGACGCCGCGCCTCAATGGAACAGCCTGCCGGATCCGACCCGCCAGGCGCTGACCGGCCTTCTGACACGACTGATGGTGGCCCACGCCGCCAACGCCGGTCTGCCGCCGAACGCGGTTCCGAAGGGCGACGCCGATGAGTAGTGACAAGATCGGCCCGCAGCATCGGGCTCGCAAGGCGGTGCTCTACATCCGTCAGTCGTCGGCCCACCAAGTCCAGCATAATCGCGAGAGCCAGTTGCTCCAGTACGCCATGCGCGATCGCCTCGCGCAACTCGGCTGGTCGCAGATCGAGGTGATCGACGATGATCTCGGCTGTTCGGCGGCGGGCGGGACGATGCGCGCCGGCTTCGAGCGCATGGTCGCCGAGGTCTGCCTCGGCAAGGTCGGCGCGGTGGCAGCACGCGAGGTATCGCGCTTCGCGCGCAACAGCCGCGACTGGCAGCAGCTCGTCGAGATGTGCCGCGTCGTCGACACGCTGCTGATCGATCAGGAAGCGGTCTACGCGCCTCGGCAGGGCAACGACCGTCTGCTGCTGGGGCTCAAGGGCAGCCTGAACGAATACGAACTCGATCTTCTGCGGCAGCGCTCGCTCGCAGCACGCCACGAAAAGGCGCGTCGGGGCGAACTCGTCGTCGCGGCGCCGGTCGGTTTCATCAAGATGGACGATCGACTCGAGATGGACCCCGACCGACGCGTGCAGGCCGCCATCAAGCTCGCCATCGACAAGGTCGCCGAACTCGGCAGCGTGCGTCAGGCTCTGTTTTGGTTCCTGGAGCACAAGCTCGAGCTGCCGACCCGGATCAATGGTGGTCCGGTGGAGTGGCGCCGCCCCCGCTATTCGACGCTGCACGGGTTCATCATCAATCCCGCCTATGGCGGCGCCTACGCCTATGGCAAATCCGGCGTCTCGGTGAGCTACGAGGGAAGCGGGCCCCGGGCTCGGGCCCGGAGCAAGCCCCGCTCGGAATGGCTGGCGTTAAAGCCCGGCTCGCATCAAGGTTACGTCGACTGGGACCGGGCGGAGGCGATCCGGACAATGGTGAGCGAGAACGTTCCGGCCGCGAGCGCCCGCGGTGCGCCGAAGCACGGTTCGGCGCTGTTGTCGGGCCTGTTGCGATGTCGACGCTGCGGACGCAAGCTCTGCGTGCAATACACCGGAGCCAAGGGGCAGATCCCGCGCTATGCCTGCGTGCGGGGAAGGCTCGACCAGGGGGAACCGAACTGCATCGCCTTTGGGGGCTTGCGCGTCGACGATGTCGTGGAAGCGGCTCTGCTGGCCGTTGTGCAACCTGCCGCGGTGGAAGCCGCGCGGGCAGCCGAAGCGCAAACCACGACACGGCGCGATGAAGCCCGCGAGGCCATGACGCGCGATCTCGAGGCGGCCCGCTACACCGCCGACCGGGCTTTCCGGCAATACGATGCGGCCGATCCCGAGAACCGCTTCGTCGCCGGTGAACTGGAAGCGCGCTGGAACCGCGCTTTGACGCGTGTGTTCGAGTTCGAAGCCCGGATCGCCGATCATGACGCTGTGGTGCCCGCTCGATCTGACCTTGCGACGATATCCCTGATGACGCTCGCCGATGAGCTCCACACCGTGTGGTCGGCGTCAACCACCGATGCGAGGCTCAAGAAGCGGATCGTGCGCACCCTTATCCATGAAGCCATTGCCGATCTCGACGACGGTACATCCGAGATCATCCTGACGCTCCATTGGGTGGGCGGCGCCCATACTGAGCACCGGCTGCCGCGACGCCGTCGAGGGCAACGCAACTGCACGTCCGCCAACGTCATCGAAGCGATCCGCAACCTGTCGCTGATCGCCCGGGACGACGTCATCGCCGGCGTTCTCAATCGGAATGGCTTGAAGACGGGCCATGGCAATCGATGGACGCGAGAGCGCGTGACGGGAGTTCGCTCCACCTACGGTATCCCAGTCTATCGCGAGTCGGTGGACGGAACCGAACCCTGGCTCAACCTGAGTCAGGCGGCGGCCATCGCCGGTGTGGCGCCGCGCACCCTGCGGCTCGCGGCGGAGCGGGGCGAGATCGCCGCCACCCATCCCCTGGCGGAGGGACCATGGATCTTCAGCCGTACCGATCTCAACGGTTCTGTCGCCCGAAGCCTCGCGCTGCGAGCCAAGATGCACCAAAAACACCCCGCGGTACCGGACCCCGCCCAGCAAACACTATTCACCTCAATGACATAGCGAGATGTGCGTTGTGACGGCAAATTGTAATCGCGCCGCCAGGCGGCCAGCACGACACGGGCATGGACCAGGGAGCGGAACAGGGTCTCGTTGAGCACCTCGTCCCGCATCCGGCCGTTGAAGCTCTCGATGAAACCGTTCTGCTGCGGTTTGCCGGGAGCGATGTAATGCCAGCGAACCTTGTTGCGCTCCGCCCAGCCCAGGATGGCGTTTGAGGTGAACTCCGTTCCGTTGTCGCTGACGATACTGACCGGCCGGCTGCGCTGGCTGACGATGGCATCGAGTTCCCGGGCGAGGCGATTTCCTGACAGGGAGGTGTCGGGAACCAGCGCCAGGCATTCGCGCGTGCAGTCGTCGACCACCGCCAGGATGCGGAAGCGGCCGTCCGTCGGTCATCTGGTCCGAGACGAAGTCCAAGCTCCAGCGCTCGTTCGGCCGCAGCGGCACGTCGATCGGCGCGCGCGTGCCGACAGCCCGCTTGCGCCCGCCACGACGCCTCACCGTCAGCTTCTCCTCCCGATACAGCCGGACGAGCTTCTTGTGGTTGAGGACGATGCCCTCGCGCCGCAGCAGGATGTGCAGCCGTCGATAGCCGAACCGCCGACGGTCCGCGGCCAGAGCCCGCAGGGGTGCCTGACGCCGGCATCGTCCGATCGGGTCGACGCATAGCGGTCGGTCTTCGGCTGCATGCCGATGAGCCCGCGGGCCCGCCGCTGCGAATAGCCCTTCTCCTCGACCGCCCAGGTCACGGCCGGTCTCCGTGAGCCAGGCGTCAAACGTTCTTTCCGAGCGCCTCGCGAAGCGTCGCCACGTCGAGCATCGCCTCGGCCAGCAGCTTCTTGAGCTTGCGGTTCTGCTCGTCGAGCGCCTTCAGGCGCCGCGCATCCGACACGTCCATCCCGCCATACCGTGACCGCCACGTGTAGAACGTCGCGTCGCTGATCCCATGATTGCGGCAGATCTCGGCAACCGCGAACCCCGCCTGCTGCTCCTTGAGCACGCCAATGATCTGCTCCTCGCTGAACCGGCTCTTTTTCATCGTCCGTCTCCTGATCGACGGACCCTAGCTTCAGACCGAGG
>CBDIDE010000002.1:1582500-4125000 GCA_965277635.1 Lichenihabitans sp. | reverse complement strand
CGCATAGCGGCACCACAGTCTCGCCTCCTCGGCCGAGCCCACCGCCATCGCAAGATAACGGGCGAACTCGCGTCGAGACGACGACTGACGGCCACTTCCTTCCACGATCAGGCTGCACACGGACTTGCTGGCCCGTCGCAGTTGATCCGCCAGACCGCCATAGTGCTCGATCTTGGGGAAGGTCAGGCTGACGCGATGCAAATCCAGAGACAGACGATACGCCCGCCTGAAGACCTCGAGGTCCTCAGCCGTCCATGACGCTGTCCTGTTCACTCGCTCCATTCTGATCACTGTTCACTGATAACTGGTCACTGAATCCAAAGCTTCGGCTCGTGGCTTGAGCCCCGGTACATCTTCGGCGCAGACACCCTTGTTTAGACCAGTGAGCTGTTACGCTTTCTTTAAAGGATGGCTGCTTCTAAGCCAACCTCCTGGTTGTTTTGGGATGTCCACATCCTTTCCCACTTAGCCACGAATTGGGGGCCTTAGCTGTTGGTCTGGGTTGTTTCCCTCTTCACGACGGACGTTAGCACCCGCCGTGTGCCTCCCGCACAAGTTCTTGAGTATTCGGAGTTTGGTTAGGTTTGGTAAGACGGTAAGTCCCCCTAGCCCATCCAGTGCTCTACCCCTCAAGACATACATGCGAGGCTCTACCTAAATAGATTTCGCGGAGAACCAGCTATTTCCTAGTTTGATTGGCCTTTCACCCCTAACCACACGTCATCCGAGGCTTTTTCAACAGACACCGGTGCGGTCCTCCAGCACGTGTTACCGTGCCTTCAACCTGCGCATGGCTAGATCACTAGGTTTCGGGTCTAAAGCAACGAACTGAACGCCCTGTTCAGACTCGCTTTCGCTGCGCCTCCACCTATCGGCTTAAGCTCGCTCGTTACTTTAAGTCGCTGACCCATTATACAAAAGGTACGCGGTCACCCAGCCGCTTGCGCGACCCGGGCTCCCACTGTTTGTAGGTATCCGGTTTCAGGGACTGTTTCACTCCCCTCGTCGGGGTGCTTTTCACCTTTCCCTCACGGTACTTGTTCGCTATCGGTCGCTGAGGAGTACTTAGGCTTGGAGGGTGGTCCCCCCAGGTTCAGACAGGATTTCACGTGTCCCGCCCTACTCGAGGATCGACAACAGAATGTCGCGTACGGGGCTCTCACCCATGCTGCGCGCCGTTCCAGGCGCTTCCGCTATCCTTGTCATCGACCACTGGCCTGATCCGCTTTCGCTCGCCACTACTCACGGAGTCTCGTTGATGTCCTTTCCTCCGGGTACTTAGATGTTTCAGTTCCCCGGGTTAGCTTTTATGACCTATGTATTCAGTCATAAATACTTCGTATCAGTGACCAGTAATCAGCAATCGGTCACCAGAGTCGCCTCTGATAACTGATCCCTGATTACTGATCACTGGAAGTGGGTTGCCCCATTCGGAAATCCATGGATCAAAGCCTGTTCGCGGCTCCCCACAGCTTATCGCAGCGTACCACGTCCTTCATCGCCTCTCAGCGCCAAGGCATCCACCAGATACCCTTATGGCACTTGATCGCTCTCATCGTCAGTGATCAGGCTTCGCCAAAGCGAAGCAAGAACAGTCATCAGTGATCAGATCTCGTCCAATCACCAAGGCACCGTCCACACCCACCGACGTAAACTCTCGCCAGCCATCACTAAGCCAGACAAGCAATGAACAGATTGAATCTGATCACTGATCACTGTCTACTGATCACTGACAGGCTCCGCCAAAGGCGGAGCCAAAAGACCTATGCTTGCTTCAAACATATCCGAGACCGCCCGCGGTCATGCCGACGGTCACTGATCCGACCCTCGCGGGACGGATACGACTAGGATGCTCGCCTCACCCGGTCCCCGCCCCGAAGCCGAAGCCCCACGACGAAAACCCGATCAGGCGATCGGATATATTCCCTCTTCACGATGTCGAACAACAGACCCGACCCAAAGGTCAGGCCATGCGCCGACCCGGACAAGCCAGGCGGCGAATTCCTAGTCATTGCGGACGTAGCAGAGGTCAGGTCTCAGGCATCAGGTAGCAAGATGCGATCTGTACGACCGCCTGATCCCTGATCCCTGTCAGCTTCGCCTCCGGCGAAGCCCCGATCCCCGATCCTGGTGGAGCCAGACGGGATCGAACCGACGACCTCATGCTTGCAAAGCACGCGCTCTCCCAACTGAGCTATGGCCCCTGAGGTAAGCAACCGGTGCAGAGCACCGCAAGGCCGAATGGCCGCCGCGCCACCTTCACCGCGCATCACGCGGTGAACCGGTGATGCTGGCGCGAAAGCCAAGCGGCCGGACGGCCGCGCCGGCGATTGAGGCCACCAGCAAACCATTTTGCCGGGCCGCGGAGCGGCGCCGCAAAATGGTGGGCCTGGGACGACTTGAACGTCCGACCTCACGCTTATCAAGCGCGCGCTCTAACCAACTGAGCTACAAGCCCCAGGACGCAGAGGTCAGGTCTCAGGCATCAGGCAGGATCGACCTCGATCATGCCTTCTGATCCCTGACCTCTGATCCCCGATCCCGGTCATGTCCGCAATGGAAGAAAGAGAAACGAAGGCGGCGACGTCCCGCCAAATGGATCCTCGACTCAAGGATCCGTGATCTAAGCGTCCTGGATAGACGACAAGCCTCGACCGATCATCGCTGATCCCCGATGCCTGACCTCTGATCCCCGACATCCTTAGAAAGGAGGTGATCCAGCCGCAGGTTCCCCTACGGCTACCTTGTTACGACTTCACCCCAGTCGCTGACCCTACCGTGGTCGCCTGCCCCCTTGCGGTTAGCGAAACGCCTTCGGGTAGAACCAACTCCCATGGTGTGACGGGCGGTGTGTACAAGGCCCGGGAACGTATTCACCGCAGCGTGCTGATCTGCGATTACTAGCGATTCCAACTTCATGCACTCGAGTTGCAGAGTGCAATCCGAACTGAGACGGATTTTCGAGATTGGCTCGGCCTCGCGGCTCCGCGTCCCTCTGTCACCGCCATTGTAGCACGTGTGTAGCCCAGCCCGTAAGGGCCATGAGGACTTGACGTCATCCACACCTTCCTCGCGGCTTATCACCGGCAGTCTCCCTAGAGTGCCCAACTGAATGATGGCAACTAAGGACGTGGGTTGCGCTCGTTGCGGGACTTAACCCAACATCTCACGACACGAGCTGACGACAGCCATGCAGCACCTGTGCGCAGGTCTCCGAAGAGAAGGACACCGTCTCCGGTGACCGTCCTGCCATGTCAAAAGCTGGTAAGGTTCTGCGCGTTGCTTCGAATTAAACCACATGCTCCACCGCTTGTGCGGGCCCCCGTCAATTCCTTTGAGTTTTAATCTTGCGACCGTACTCCCCAGGCGGAATGCTTAAAGCGTTAGCTGCGCCACTCAGCAGTAAACTGCCTAACGGCTGGCATTCATCGTTTAAGGCGTGGACTACCAGGGTATCTAATCCTGTTTGCTCCCCACGCTTTCGCGCCTCAGCGTCAGTTCCGGGCCAGTGAGCCGCCTTCGCCACTGGTGTTCTTGCGAATATCTACGAATTTCACCTCTACACTCGCAGTTCCACTCACCTCTCCCGGACTCAAGACCGACAGTATCAAAGGCAGTTCCAAGGTTGAGCCTTGGGATTTCACCCCTGACTTATCAATCCGCCTACGCGCCCTTTACGCCCAGTAAATCCGAACAACGCTAGCCCCCTTCGTATTACCGCGGCTGCTGGCACGAAGTTAGCCGGGGCTTCTTCTCACGCTACCGTCATTATCGTCGCGTGCGAAAGAGCTTTACAACCCTAAGGCCGTCATCACTCACGCGGCATGGCTGGATCAGGCTTGCGCCCATTGTCCAATATTCCCCACTGCTGCCTCCCGTAGGAGTTTGGGCCGTGTCTCAGTCCCAATGTGGCTGGCCATCCTCTCAGACCAGCTACCGATCGTCGCCTTGGTGAGCCGTTACCCCACCAACTAGCTAATCGGACGCGGGCCAATCCTCCGGCGATCAATCTTTCACCAAAAGGTCGTATACGGTATTAGCTCGAGTTTCCCCAAGTTGTTCCGTACCGAAGGGTATGTTCCCACGTGTTACTCACCCGTCTGCCACTCCCGTATTGCTACGAGCGTTCGACTTGCATGTGTTAAGCCTGCCGCCAGCGTTCGTTCTGAGCCAGGATCAAACTCTCAAGTTGTATGAGACATTCATCCCGGCAGGTCACTACTAGAGGAGATCCGCGCCTCACGGCGCCAAACCCCTCTTCGACGAGTCCCAAACACACCAGGCCAGCCGCACGGCCAAGCCCGCCACACCGGAACCGCCGAAACGGTTCCCCTGCGACAGACCAGCCCCACGCCAGCCCAAGGTGGTTTGAAAACGTGACCGCCGATTATCCTTGACTCATGCCCACCCGCTTCCGGATGGGTGCCCCCAAGACCCGACCCCGAAAGGCCAGACCCCGAGAGCCGCAAGGACACCGCCGCCCACGTTTCTCTTTCTTCCGATACAATTGTCAAACAGCGAAGGACCACGCCATCCACGACCCCGAAGAGCCGCATAACGCATCCCCGACAACCAATAAGGCCGTCTCAATCCTCACATCGTCCGCGAAACCCCAACCCCGTACCGCCCCAGCCCGAAAGCCGAACCGGCCAAGATCAGTCCCGCGACCCGAACGGATCGTCACGCGACACGCCCCGTCCTCCAGACGAGACCGGAACGACACCAAACCCGGCCAACCCTCGCGAGCCAGCCGACCCAAGCCTCAAACCTGATCTGTGGTGTCGACACCAAAAAACGCCGCCCAAGGGCAACGCCGCCGCCGATGACCCGATATAGAACCCGCAAACCCCGCACGTCAACCCAAACTTTCAAAAATTCGTCACGAGAGGCGAACCACGCGCATGAAAAAGGCGGGACCCTCACGCCCCGCCTCCCTGCCCCGGTCGCGAGACCGCTGGCGTCGGAGTCCTCAGTAGTTGTAGGCGCGCTCGCTGTGCTCGGCGATGTCGAGGCCCTCCCGCTCCTTCTCGGGCGCGACCCGCAGGCCGATGACGAGGTCGACGACCTTGTAGAGGATCGCCGAACCGATGCCCGAGTAGAGCAGCGTCGCAAGCACCGCCTTGCATTGAGTGAGGACCTGCGCGCCCATGTCATAGGTGCCTTCGTTGTTGTGCGCGAAATTCGTATAGTCGGTGATGCCGACGCCGCCGAGATAGGGCGCGACCAGGATGCCGGTACCGATGGCGCCCACCATCCCGCCGATGCAATGCACGCCGAACACGTCGAGCGCGTCGTCGTAGTGCAGCTTCTCCTTGATCACTGCGACGAAGAACCAGCAGATCGGGCTGACCACGAGTCCCAGCACGATCGACCCCATGGGTCCGGCGAAGCCCGAGGCCGGCGTCACCGCCACGAGACCCGCCACCGCGCCCGATGCCATTCCGAGCATCGACGGCCTGCCTTTCATGACCCATTCGACGAAAAGCCAGGACAGCGTCGCAGCCGCCGTCGCCACCATCGTGTTCACGAAGGCGAGCGCCGTGGTGCCGTTGGCCTCGAGGTTCGAGCCGGCGTTGAAGCCGAACCAGCCGACCCAGAGGAGCGAGGCGCCGATCATGGTCATGGTCAGCGAGTGCGGCGGCATCGGCTCGCGCGGATAGCCGATGCGCTTGCCGACCAGCAGGCATCCGACGAGGCCGGCGATCCCGGCGTCGATGTGCACCACCGTGCCCCCGGCGAAGTCGAGCGCCCCGGCCTGGGCAAGCCACCCTGCCCCCGACGTCACTGCGTCGAGCTTCGCCTGTGCCGCAGTCTTGGCCGCCGCATCGGTCGCGGCCGCGAGCGCCTTGGCTGCGGCCGCAATATCGTCCGGCGCCGGAACCGCCCAGACCCAATGCGCGATGGGGAAGTAGATCAGCGTCACCCACAGCAGGATGAACACGATCAGCGCCGAGAACTTCATCCGTTCGGCGAAGGACCCGATGATCAGCGCGGGCGTGATCATGGCGAAGGTCATTTGGAAGACCATGTAGGCCAGCTCTGGAATGACGACGCCGTTCGAGAAAGTGGCCACGTTCGAGCTTGGCCCGATCCCGGCCAGGAAGGCTTTCCCGAAGCCGCCGACGTAGGGCATGTAGGCGCCGCCGTCGCCGAAGGCGAGCGAGTAGCCGTAGATGCACCAGACCACGCCGACCAGCGACACGATCATGAACACCTGGCTCAGGACCGAGAGCATGTTCTTGGTGCGCACCAAGCCGCCGTAGAACAAGGCGAGGCCCGGAATGGACATCATCAGCACCAGGGCCGAGGAGATCAGCATCCAGGCCGTGTCGCCCTTGTCCGGCGTGGGAGCGGCCGCGGCTGCGGCAACGGGTGCCGCAGCGGCAGGCGCCGGGGTGGTCTGCGCCCAGGCGGCGCCGGCCATCACCAACACCGCCACGGCGGCGAGGCCGAGGCTGACACCCGCGCGGGGCAACCGCTCCCGAAGCGAGGGGGAAATGAGATTCATTGAGGGACTCCGGTGAAATTGAGCGTAATTGGATTTCAAAGCGCGTCGACGTCGGTCTCGCCGGTGCGGATCCGCACCGCCTGCTCGAGCGTCATGACGAAGATCTTGCCGTCGCCGATCTGGCCGGTGCGGGCCGTCGCCGTGATGGCGTCGACGACGGCGTCGAGCAGCTCGGAGGCGACCGCCACCTCGATCTTGAGCTTGGGCAGGAAGCTCACGGCATATTCGGCGCCGCGATAGATCTCCGTGTGCCCCTTCTGCCGCCCGTAGCCCTTGACCTCGGTGACCGTGAGGCCGTGGACCCCGACCGCCGTCAGGGCGTCGCGGACCTCTTCGAGCTTGAAGGGCTTGATGATCGCCATCACAATTTTCATCACGGATAGTCCTGTGTTCGCCGCGAGGCCGCGCCATGCCCAATCCTGGGGAAAGCGCGTCGCGGGTGCCCTGCCGACGGCACGGCCGAAGGCCATCCCGGCCCGCTCTATCAAGCCGCGTGCCAATCGCTGTTGCCGTGAAAAAGTCGGGAAATTGCCGTGCGAGGCGGGTGGCGAACGACGGCGCTGCCGAAGCGGCACCCAATTCTGCCTATTTGCTAGGCAGACTGAGCGGGCTGGCTTCCGTCCTGCGCGGCGCGTCGGCGGATCAGCCCTTCCTGGGCCACCGAGGCAACCAGCTGGCCGTCACGCGAGAACAGCTGGCCGCGCGTGAAGCCTCGCCCACCGGAGGCGTTGGGGCTGTCCTCGGCGTAGAGCAGCCAGTCGTCCGTCCGGACCGGGCGATGAAACCACAGGGCATGGTCGAGGCTCGCGACCTGGAGGTCGGGATCGAAGACCGAACGCCCGTGGGCGATCAGCGCCGTGTCGAGCAGCGTCATGTCCGACAGATAGGCGAGCGCCGCCGCCTGAACGCAGGGATCGTCGGGAAGCGGCGCGGAAATCCGCATCCAGATCGCCTGGGCCCTCGGGTGTGGTCCCGCCGCCCCGACGCGCAGGAATTGACCGAGATCGGTCGGCCGCATCTCGATCGGCCGCTGGCGCTCGAAATAGCGGCGGACTGCCGCGGGCATGCGATCGGCATGGCGCCGCATGATCTCGGCCTCGTCGGGGAGCGCCTCGGGCGGCGGCACGTCCGGCATGGCGGCGGCGTGATCGAGGCCGGTCTCGCAGGCCTGGAAGGAGGCCGTGAGCGAAAAAATGGGCCGGCCATGCTGGATCGCGGCGCAGCTTCGCGTGGTGAAGGAGCCGCCATCCCTCAGACGCTCGACCTCATAGACGATCGGCACGGCCGGATCGCCGGGAAGCAGGAAATAGCCGTGCAGGGAGTGCGGCGGCCGCCCCTCCACCGTGCGGCCGGCGGCGACGAGCGCCTGGGCGATGACGAGGCCGCCGAACACCCGCTGCCAGCCGACCTGCGGAGAGCGGCCGCGAAAAATGGTCCGCTCGATGGGTTCGAGGTCCAGGATGGCATTGAGATCGCGCGGACTGAACGACATCGGGGCTCGCGGCGGATCGGGGCCGGGCGGAGTAGACGCTTACTCGGTCTTGAGCCGCTCCGAGGCCACGGCAAGCTCGGTTTGCATGTGACGACGGATCTGATGTTCGGAGATGTGCACGTCGCCGGCCTTGAAATCCGCCAGGAGCTTGGCCACCACCGTCTCGTCGCCGTTGCCTTCGGTCGCCGCGGTCAGCAACGCTGCCGCATAAGCTTCCGCTTCGGCTCCCGCGAGCCCCAGATGCCCCGCAGCCCAGAGCGCGACCGCATGGTCGCGGCGCGCCTGCGCCCGGAAGGCTAGCTCCTGGTCGTGAGCGAAAAGATTCTCGAAGGCTCTTTCCCGATCGTCGAACGTCGTCATGCGTGTCTTTCCCAAACCCGCCTTCGCAAAGCGGCCATAAAGGTTCTTATAATAGGAACCTTGGCGTCTGCGTGGCGCGAACCCGATCGACATAAGGAACGGGAGCCCGAAGCTCAACCTCTGCCGGTGCAGCGTCGGAGCCTTCGATGTCCGGTCTCGTCGATGAATTGGCGCCGCCTGCGACACCGCCGCCCGCGCGCTCGTCATGGCCGTCGATGAAAAGTCGGCGTCATTGTGCGGCAGCGGCCGATCCGCTAGGGTTAGGGACGGGTGTCGGGAGATCGCTGACGTTCTCTGGACCCTCGTCCTGCGGCCAGTCGCCACACCGAACATCGTGCGTACGCCTGGTCGGCCTGCGCGCGGATAAGGATAGGAGCCCCGGCCGACACATGGATTTCCTCAAGCCACGGTTGATCCCAATGAATCGCCGCCGTCGAATCTACGAGGGCAAGGCCAAGGTCCTCTATGAGGGGCCGGAACCCGGAACTCTCATCCAGCACTTCAAGGATGATGCGACCGCCTTCAATGCCAAGAAGCACCAGATCATCGACGGCAAGGGAGTTTTGAACAACCGCATCTCGGAGTTCATCTTCCAGCAGCTGAACAATATCGGCGTGCCGACGCATTTCATCCGCCGGCTCAACATGCGCGAGCAACTGATCAAGGAAGTGGAGATCATCCCGCTCGAAGTGGTGGTGCGCAACGTGGCGGCGGGGTCGCTCTCGACCCGACTGGGGATCGAGGAAGGCACGCAGCTGCCGCGCTCAATCATCGAGTTCTACTACAAGAACGACGGCCTCAACGACCCGATGGTCTCCGAGGAGCACATCACCGCCTTCGGGTGGGCGTCGCCGCAGGAGATCGACGACATCATGGCCCTGGCCATCCGGGTCAACGACTTCCTCTCCGGGCTATTCCTGGGCGTCGGTATCCGGCTCGTCGACTTCAAGATGGAGGCGGGTCGGCTGTGGGAAGGCGACCTGATGCGGATCGTCGTCGCAGACGAGATCTCACCCGACTCCTGCCGGTTGTGGGACATCCGCTCCAACGACAAGCTCGACAAGGACCGGTTTCGCCGCGACCTCGGCGGCCTGGTCGAAGCCTATTCCGAAGTCGCGCGCCGACTTGGAATCATGCAGGACAACGAGGCGGCGCGTGCCCCCGGGCCTCAACTCGTGCAGTGATCGATCGCCGGTGCCGGTGGCCGGCGGAAGGGCCACGGCAGCGACATGACCGCGACCTCGCGATGCGGACGCCCGCCCGGGCAAGATGGATAGGTTGGCAATCGGGTGAAGCTCTTTCCGCCCTCACGGTGAGTGGCTGGTTGCGCAGCAAGCCGAACCACGAGGGCGGCTCCTCGTCCTTCGACAAATCTCCGCCGAGCGTCGCTCGCCGGAGCCCAAGCCGGCTCCGCTCGAGGTCGAAGAGCTTTTTTGCCCCTCGCCCGATGACCCGGAGTGATACGCGGATCGAACAGAGGCGCTGAAATTTCGAGCACCTGCGGTTCCTCGCATGACTGCCTTGATTTTTCGCCATAGCTGGGCTTTAAGACGGTTCAGTGACATTGTCGGCTCGGCGCTTTAGCTACGGCAGGACAAAAATGACCGCTTGAAGCGGCTCAAGTCTAGGGAGGGAACGCCCGGGAAGGGCGTGTGACGCGCCGGTTTCGCGACTCCAGATATACACGTCGCAGTCGCTGTCGATCAGCCGGATCTTTGGCTATTGATCCTCGTGTGCGGGCAGCGGCACGCCCTCTCGGCCCCGGGATCCTTCCGCTCCAGCGTGCCTTCCGTCACGTGCCGATCGAAGATCGGCCGTTCGGGCACACTGCCCTTTCGCCGCGACCCGTGATAGGCTCTTCTCCTTCGTAGCGGCCGGACCCGGGCGGCGCAGGCAAGGCCGATGACCACGATAGATCTCGCCAAACGCGTCTACGATCACACGTGGAAGCTCGATCCGATCGTGCGCAGTCTGCTCGATACGGATTTCTACAAGCTCCTCATGCTACAGATGATCTGGGGCCTCTACCCGGACACGCGCGTGACCTTTTCCTTGGTCAACCGCTCTGAGGCCGTGCGCCTCGCCGAGGAGATCGACGAGAGCGAGTTGCGCGACCAGCTGGATCACGCAAGGTCGTTGAAGGTCTCCAAGAAGGAGATGATCTGGCTCGCGGGCAACAGCTTCTACGGTCGCGCCCATATCTTCGAGCCGGCGTTCCTGAGCTGGCTCGCCGACTACCGGCTTCCGCCCTACGAGCTCCGCCAGGAGGACGGACAGTTTCGCCTGAGCTTCGCTGGATCCTGGGCCGACGTGACCATGTGGGAAATTCCGGCCCTGGCCATCATCAACGAGATGCGCTCCCGTGCGGCGCTGAAGCCCTTCGGCCGCTTCGCGCTCGATGTCGTCTACGCCCGAGCCAAGGCCAAGCTGTGGAGCAAGGTGGAGCGCCTGCGCGGCCTGCCCGACCTGCGCATCTCGGATTTCGGGACGCGGCGGCGCCATTCCTTCCTTTGGCAGCGCTGGTGCGTGGAGGCCCTGAAGGAGGGCCTCGGCAACGCCTTCAGCGGCACCAGCAACGTCCTGCTCGCCATGGACAACGACCTCGAGGCGCTCGGCACCAACGCGCATGAACTGCCCATGGTGCTCGGCGCGCTGGCGCGGAACGAGGCCGAGCTCCGCGCCGCCCCTTACGAGGTGCTCAAGGACTGGAAGCGATATTACGGCGGCAATCTGCTCATCGTCCTGCCCGACACGTTCGGCACCGCGCCGTTCCTCGCCGCGGCGCCGGACTGGGTGGCGGACTGGACCGGCTTCCGGCCGGACTCGGCTCCGCCCATCGAGGGCGGCGAAGCGATCCTCGCCTGGTGGCGCTCGAAAGGCCGCGACCCGCGCGAAAAGCTCATCGTGTTCTCGGACGCGCTCGACGTCGAGACGATCGAGGAGGCCTACCGGACCTTCCACGGCCGGGTTCGCATGAGCTTCGGCTGGGGAACCAACCTGACCAATGATTTCGACGGCTGCGCCCCGACGCCGAACGGCTCGCTGAACGCGATCTCGCTCGTCTGCAAGGTCACCGAGGCCGAAGGCCGGCCGGCGGTGAAGCTGTCCGACAATCCGATGAAGGCGATCGGCGAGCCGTCTGAGGTCGCGCGCTACCTGCGCATCTTCGGCTCGGCGGGCCGGGTGGCGCAGCCCGTGCTGGTTTGAGGCGCCGCGCTCCAGGCGACGGGTCGAGACCATTGCCATCCGCAGCCTTAGCCCGTAAGGCAGCGTGGCCAGCCGGCCGGACGGCCGTCGCATTTCGATGCGGAGGAAAGTCCGGGCTCCACGGAGACACGGTGCCGGATAACGTCCGGCGGGGGCAACCCCAGGGACAGCGCCACAGAAAGCAGACCGCCCGGCCCTCGCGGTGCCGGGTCAGGGTGAAAGGGTGCGGTAAGAGCGCACCGCGGCGGCGGTAACGTCGACGGCACGGCAAGCCCCACCGGGAGCAAGATCGAATAGGGGCGACAGGGTCTCTCCGGCTTTGCCGGACGGCCCAACCCGTCTCCGGGTCGTCGCCCGGGTTGATTGCTCGAGACGGCGCGCGAGCGCCGCCCCAGAGGAATGGCCGTCACGCGCGGAGGCCGCGAGGCCCACGCGCCCTACAGAACCCGGCTTACAGGCCGGCTGGCGCCAATACATCGTCCGTCGACGAGACGTGCCCGGCGGGTCGACGGGGCGTGGACACCCGCGCCATCCGGCGCGCGCCGCGATCCCTCGGCCGGCAGCGCTCGTTCCTCGATTCGCCGCGTGCGGGGCGGCATGGGATTTTGCCCCACTTTGTGAAATCGGCCGGACGAGTACCCCGCCGCCCTTCGCTTTTCCCTCGACCCCGCAACGGACCCTTAACCCTAAGCAAGGCTTAGTAGGTCGTCGGCTCCGTGCGCGCGACCACGCTCCGTCATTGACGCCCACAAGGTCCCATGATATCCCAAATCATCCCGTTCAGAGCCGGCGTTTCAGGTTCGGCTGCAATGGTCCTGGGTCCGGCGGGGCAAGGATCGTCTGCGGAACACGTGTCGAACGGGTGTGCCTGGAGCAAAGAGGATCTTGGACCGCTTTGTCTCGCACTTCACCAACCGGCTGGACGCCAAGGGTCGCGTATCGATCCCGGCGTCGTTCCGGGCCGTGCTGGCGCGGGACGGCTTCGACGGTTTGTACGTGTATCCCTCCCTCTATTCGGATGCGCTCGACTGCGGCGGCAACGCCCTTCTCGGCGAGATCGACGCCCTGCTGGCGCCGCTCTCGCCCTATTCGGAAGAGCGGGATGCCTATGCGGCGACGCTGTACGGCGAGAGCGAGATCCTGAAGATCGACGGAGAAGGTCGGGTCATCCTGACCGAGGCCATGAAGGGCCGCCTCGCGGTGAAAGGGGAGGTCACCTTCGTGGGACAGGGGCACAAGTTCCAGATCTGGGAGCCGGGACGTTTTCGTGCGCATCTGGACGAGGCCAGAGACCGGGTGCGCGCCCTGCGAAGACAGCTCAGCTCCGGACAAGCGGCGCCGCTTGCACCGTCGCCGCCGCCTCCTGGAGCACGGGACTAATGTCGGATCGCGGCGACGGAGACATCCGCGCCGCCGGCGGACCGGTCCGGCATGATCCCGTGCTCCGCGCGGAGGCCCTCGCGGCCCTCGCGCCGCATCCGCACGGCGTCTATCTCGACGCGACCTTCGGCGCCGGCGGCTACAGCCGCGCCCTGCTTGCTGTGCCCGACACCCGCGTCGTCGGGCTCGACCGCGACCCCTCGGCCATCGCTGCCGGCGCAGGGCTCGCCGCCGCGGAACCACGCCTGTCTTTGCATCACGCGCGCTTCGGAACGCTGGCCGAGGTCGTTCGCGACCTCGGCCTTCCCCGACTCGACGGCGTGGTCCTCGACATCGGCGTCTCATCGATGCAGCTCGACGAGGCGGCGCGCGGCTTCTCGTTCCGCCTCGACGGTCCGCTCGACATGCGCATGAGCCGCGACGGGCCGAGCGCGGCCGATATCGTCAACGGCACGGAGGAGGGCGCGCTCGCTGATATTCTCTACGTCTTCGGCGAGGAGCGGGCCTCGCGCCGCATCGCTCGTGCCATCGTTCACGACCGTCGCGCCACGCCCTTCACGACGACGCGGCAGCTCGCCGAGATGATCGCCCGCGTCGTCCCGGGCGCGCCGGGCGACATCCATCCGGCGACACGCTCGTTCCAGGCGCTGCGCATCACGGTCAACAACGAGCTGAGGGAGCTGCTCCGCGCCCTCGACGGCGCCGAGGCGGTGCTCAAGGCTGGAGGCCGCCTGGCGGTCGTCACCTTCCATTCGCTCGAGGACCGCATCGTCAAGCGTTTCCTCCAGGCCCGCGCCGGTCGCAGGCAGGGCCGCTCACGTCACCTGCCGGGCGAACCGATGCAGGCCGAACCGAGCTTCAGGC
Source organism: Lichenihabitans sp. (assembly GCA_965277635.1). Lineage (GTDB taxonomy): Bacteria > Pseudomonadota > Alphaproteobacteria > Rhizobiales > Beijerinckiaceae > Lichenihabitans. The sequence goes on along the minus strand of CBDIDE010000002.1, from coordinate 4,111,189 downwards.
TGGAGGGGCGGCAGCCGATCGTGCCGACGGACGAGGAGATCGCCCGCAACCCGCGCGCCCGCTCGGCCAAGCTGCGGTTCGGCATCAGGACCGAAGCGCCGGCCCATGGCGCCGATGCGGCGCTGCACGGGCTCGCCGCACTGCCCTCGCGAAAGGGGCGCTGAACCCATGTGGCGGCTTCTCAACCTCCTCGCGGTCGCGGTCCTGATCGGCTCGGCCGTCTATGCCTATTCGATCAAGTACGAGACGATCCTCTATGCCGAGCAGATCCTCAAGGTGAGGCATCAGATCGCGGCCGAGCAGGACGGCATCGAGCGGCTCCGGGCCGAATATGCGATCCTGACGCGGCCCGAGCGGCTGCAGGCCCTGGCCGAACAGAACCTCGGACTGAAGCCGCTGTCGCTCAACCAGATCGTCGACGCCGGCGATCTCCCCGTCCCGCCCCCCAAGACCGATGCGATCGGCCGCAAGCTCGAAGCGCTGGGGCTCGGCGAGCCTACCGCGACTCCGCCCGATCGCCACGCGGTCGGCAGCGTCGCGACGCCCTCAAGGTGACCTCATGACCGAAACGTCGACCAACGCGCCGGGCCGCCTCCACAAGGCCAAGGCCTTCCTCGTCGAGGTCGTGAGCACGCATCTCGACAAGAGCGGCTTCCGGCTGAAGCTGATCGCCGCGGCGTTCATCTGCGTGTTCGGTCTGATCGACGGCAAGCTGATGAAGCTCGGCCTGTCGCACGAGGCCCCGAAGGGCCTGAAGAGCGCGGCATCGGACGCGGTCTCGGGCGCGCGCCCCGATCTCCTCGACCGCAACGGAGCGATCCTCGCCACCGACATCAAGACTATGTCGGTCTTCGCCGAACCGCGCCGCATCATCGACAAGGACGAGGCGGTGGAACTGCTCACCGCCGTCCTGCCGGACGTCGACGCGAGCGAGCTTCGCGCCCGGCTCGGCTCGCGCAAGGGTTTCGTCTGGGTCAAGCGCGGCGTCACGGAAAAGCAGCAGAACGAGGTCTATCACCTCGGCCTGCCGGGGATCGGCTTCCTGCCCGAGAACCGGCGCATCTACCCCAACGGTCCCATCGCGGCCCATGTGCTCGGCTTCACCAACCTCGACAACCAGGGCATCGCCGGGATGGAGAAGTGGGTCGACGGCCAGGGGCTCGGCGACCTGAAGGGGGCCGGCTTCGACATCAATTCGCAGGACTTGAAGCCGATCCGGCTGTCGATCGACCTCCGGGCGACCCAGGCCGTACGCGACGAGCTCGCCAAGGGCGTCGAGCACTACAAGGCCAAGGCCGGCGCCGCCGCGGTGCTGGACGTCAATACCGGCGAGGTGATCGCCTATGCGTCCCTGCCCGACTACGACCCCAACAATCCGGTCGACGCGCTCGATCCCAATCACATCAACCGGCTCAACGTCGGCGTCTACGAGATGGGCTCGACCTTCAAGGCGATTTCCGCCGCCATGGCGATCGACGCCAACAAGGTGACGCTGCGCAGCATGATCGACGCGCGCGACAGCCTGCGCTACGGCCGCTTCACCATCCACGACTTCCATCCCGAGCACCGCATGCTGTCGGTGCCCGAGGCGTTCAAGTTCTCGTCGAACATCGCCTTCGCCCGGATCGCCATGATGGTCGGCGTCGACGCCCACAAGGCCTTCCTGCGCAAGATGGGCCAACTCGACCGGCTGCAGACCGAACTGCCCGAAAGCGCGGCGCCGCTCTATCCGAAGAACTGGAGCGAGCTCAATACCATGACCATCGCCTTCGGACAGGGCATCAACGTGGCCCCGCTCCAGGCCATGATGGCGGTCGGCGCGCTGGTCAACGGCGGCTACATGATCAAGCCGACCTTCCTGAAGCGCGACACCGACGACGTGCGGCCGGAGTCAAAGCGGATCGTGCGGCCGGATACGTCTGAGGCGCTGCGCTACCTGATGCGGCTCAACGCAACGGACGGCTCGGCCAAGAAGGCCAACGTCGCGGGCTTTTTCGCCGGCGGCAAGACCGGCACGGCCGACAAGATCATCCATGGCCATTATGCCAAGGACAAGGTGTTCACGACCTTCATGTCGATCATCCCGGCCGACAAGCCGCGCTACCTCTTCCTCGTGCTGATGGATGAGCCGCAGGCCGTCGAAGGGACCTACGGCTTCCATACGGCCGCCTGGAATTCAGGCGAGGTCTGCGGCAAGATCATGCAACGGGTGGCGCCCTTGCTCGACATGCCGCCCGACTACACGATGCCGACGCAGCCGTTCCCCTCCGTGGCGCGGCTCGGCATCAGCATGGACAGCGTCCTGCGATGAAGCTTGGCGACCTCCTGCCGGACGCGCATGTCGCGCCCGAGCATCGCGACCGCGACATCCTCGGCCTCACAGCGGACAGCCGTGGCGTCAGGCCGGGCTACGCCTTCTTCGCCGTACCCGGCTCGAAGCGCGATGGCGCGAGCTTCGTGCCCGAGGCCCTGTCGAAGGGCGCCGCGGCCGTCGTGGCCGAAAGCGCGCCGGCCCATCTCCCCGCAGGCGTGGCATTGGCCGTGGTGCCGCGGATCCGCCCTGCTCTGGCCGAGGCCGCGGCACGCTTCGCCGGCCGCCAGCCTGCGACGGTCGTCGCGGTAACCGGCACCAGCGGCAAGACGTCCGTCGCGGCCTTCGTGCGGCAGATCTGGCTCGGCGAGGGAAGGCGTGCCGCCTCCCTCGGCACGCTCGGCGTCGTCGCGCCGGGCGGCGAGGTCTACGGCTCGCTGACGACGCCCGATCCTGTGGCGCTGCATGCCACCTTGCGCGATCTTGCCGGCGACGGCGTCACCCATGTGGCGCTCGAAGCCTCGTCCCATGGCCTCGATCAGCACCGGCTCGATGCCGTGAGGCTTGCAGCCGGGGCCTTCACCAACCTGTCGCGCGACCATCTCGACTACCATCCCGACGTCGATCACTACCTCACCGCCAAGCTGCGCCTCTTCGAGGCGTTGCTGTCACCCGGCCAGCCGGCGGTCATCGATGCCGATTCGGATGCGGCGCCGAGGGTCGTTGCTGCCGCCGAGGCACGCGGGCTCGAGGTCTTCACCGTCGGCGCGAAGGGGAGCCATCTGCGGCTCGAGTCGGCAGTGCCGGAGGGTTTCGCCACCCGCCTCGGTGTATCTTACCGGGACGAGAGGATCGATGTGGCCCTGCCGCTGGCCGGCGCCTTCCAGGTCTCGAACGCCCTTGTCGCAGCGGGCCTGTGCCTTGCCACCGGCAGCGAGCCGCAAGCGGTTTTCGGCGCGCTCGCGCGTCTCGCCGGCGCCCCGGGCCGGCTCCAACGCGTCGGGGAGAGCCGCGGCGCGCCGGTCTTCGTCGATTATGCCCACAAGCCCGACGCGCTCCAAAACGTGCTCGCCACCCTGCGGCCCTACGCGTCGAAACGACTTGTCGTCGTCTTCGGCTGCGGCGGCGACCGCGACCCCGGCAAGCGACCGATCATGGGAGAGATCGCGTCCCGTCTCGCCGACGTGGTGATCGTCACCGACGACAATCCACGCAGCGAGAACCCTGCGGCCATCCGTGCCGCGATCCTAGCCGCGGCGCCGCACGCAAAAGACATCGGCGACCGCGCCGAGGCGATCCGCGCCGGCGTCGCCCTGCTCGGGCCGGGCGACGTGCTCGTCGTCGCCGGCAAAGGCCACGAGACCGGCCAGATCGTCGGCACAGAGACCCTGCCCTTCTCCGACGCGGACGCCGTCAGCGCCGCCATCGCGGAGCGAGGCGAATGACGGCCGCGCCCCTCTGGTCCGGCCTGGGTCTCGTCGCGCCGCTCGAGGCGCGCGTCTCCGGCCGCCTGCCCCCTGGCGTCACCGGCATCTCGATCGACAGCCGCACGCTCAGTCCCGGCGAATTGTATGTCGCGATCCGCGGCGACACCCACGACGGCCATGACTTCGTCGCAGCGGCCTTCGCGGCCGGCGCAGTCGCCGCGGTCGTCGAGGAGGACCATGCCGCGGCAGTCTCGGGCTCCCCCTGCCTCTACGTCGTCAACGACACGCTCGCGGCGCTCGGGCGGCTCGGCGCCGCCGCCCGTGCGCGCTCGGCGGCGTGGATCGCCGCTGTCACCGGCTCGGTCGGCAAGACCTCGACCAAGGATGCCCTGCGCCTTGTCATGGGCGATGCCGGCGAGACCCATGCGTCGGTCGCCTCCTTCAACAACCATTGGGGCGTGCCGCTGACGCTTGCCCGCATGCCGCGCAGCGCCGCCTTCGGCATTTTCGAGATCGGCATGAATCACCCGGGCGAGATTGAGCCGCTGACCGCGCTGGTGCAGCCGAACATCGCCATCGTCACCACGGTGGCGCCCGTGCATCTCGAGCATTTCACGGGCATCGAGGACATTGCCGATGCCAAGGCCGAGATTTTCTCGGGACTGGTTCCGGGCGGGACCGCCATCATCCACCGCGACATCCCGACCTTCGGGCGCCTGCGCGACGCCGCGCTGAGCTCCCCGGCCGGCACGATCTGGAGCTTCGGCGAGGATGCCGACACGGAGGCGCGGCTCGAGTCGCTTTCGACCTCCTTCGAGGGCTCCGACATCATCGCCCGCATCCACGGGCGCCGCGTCGCCTTCCGGCTCGGTGCGCCGGGGCGTCATCTCGCGGTCAATGCCCTCGGCGTGCTGCTCGCGGCGAGCGCGGCGGGCATCGACATCGAGGCTGCGGCGCAGTCGCTCGCCCGCTTCGCTCCCGGCCGTGGCCGCGGCGCCCGCAGCGTGCTGCATCTCGCGGACGGCGGCACGACCCTGATCGACGAGAGCTACAACGCCAATCCGACCTCGATGCGCGCCGCGCTCGCCCTCCTCGGCACGGCACCGCCGGGTCCCGGCGGCCGTCGCATCGCGGTCATCGGCGACATGCTCGAGCTCGGTCCCGACGCGGCGGCCATGCACGAGGCGCTCGCCGAGGACATCCTGGCACAAGGCATAGACCTCATCTTCGCCGCGGGACCTCTCAGTCATGGCCTGTTCAGGCGGTTGCCCACACAGGTCCAAGGCTTGTGGGGGGAGACCGCAGCGGCTATCCAGGGCCCGCTCGCCGAGGCCATCGGGGCCGGCGACGTCGTCATGGTGAAGGGCTCCAATGGGAGCCGGATGGGTCCGTTGGTCGCTGCTCTCAAGGAGCGCTTTGGCGGCGCGCCGCCCGTGACTTGAGGGGATCGATGCTCGTCTGGCTCACCGAACTGTCCGGCTATTTCAGCCCGCTGAACCTGTTCCGCTACCTGACGTTCCGCACGATCGGCGCGACGACGACCGCTGCCCTCTTCGTCTTCTTTTTCGGACCGTCGATCATCGCGGCGCTGCGGTTGAAGCAGGGCAAGGGCCAGCCGATCCGCCTCGACGGCCCGCAATCACACCTCCTCACCAAGACGGGCACGCCCACCATGGGCGGCCTGATGATCCTCTCGGGCCTCATCGTCTCGACGCTGCTCTGGGCCAACCCGGCGAGCCGCTATGTGTGGATCGTGCTGCTCGTGACCATCGGCTTCGGCATGATCGGCTTCTACGACGACTACCTCAAGGTGACGAAGCAAACCCACGAGGGCTTCTCCGGGCGCCTGCGCCTCGTCATCGAGGCCGCGATCGCCGCCGTCGCCTGCTGGGCGATGATGAAGGTCGGTCCCTCCAGCACCACCGGCCTCGCGCTGCCCTTCATCAACGGCTACGTGGTCGACCTCGGCACCTTCTTCATCGCCTTCGGGGCGTTCATCATCGTGGCGGCCGGCAATGCCGTGAACCTGACCGACGGGCTCGACGGCCTTGCCATCGTTCCGGTCATGGTGGCGACCGCCACCTTCGGCCTCATCGCTTATTTCGCCGGCAACCTGCTCTTCGCCACCTATCTCGGCATCAACCACGTGCCGCAGACGGGCGAGCTGGCGGTCGTCTGCGGCGCCGTCATCGGGGCCGGTGTCGGCTTCCTCTGGTTCAACGCGCCGCCGGCGCAGATCTTCATGGGCGACACGGGGTCGCTCGCGCTCGGCGGCCTTATCGGTACCGTTGCGGTCGCGGTCAAGCACGAGATCGTGCTCGTCATCGTCGGCGGCCTCTTCGTGGTCGAGGCCCTGTCGGTGATCGTTCAGGTGACGTCGTTCAAGCTGACCGGCAAGCGGGTGTTCCGCATGGCGCCGATCCACCACCATTTCGAGCAGCTCGGCTGGTCCGAGCCGCAGATCGTGGTGCGCTTCTGGATCATCGCCTTCGTGCTGGCGCTGATCGGCCTCTCGACCCTGAAGGTGCGTTAGCGATGACGCCCGTCACCACCAGCGCCGGCAAGAGGATGGCCCTCTTCGGGCTCGGAGGCTCGGGGCTCGTCACCGCCAAGGCGCTCGCCGCGGGGGGCGCGAGCGTGCTGGCCTGGGACGATGCGTCCGCGGCGCGGACCAAGGCGGCGGATCTCGGGCTCCCCGTCGTCGACCTCCATGACATCGATTGGCACGGCGTCGACGCGCTGGTGCTCACGCCCGGCGTGCCGCTGACCCATCCGAAGCCGCATTGGGCGGCGGAGTTGGCCATGGCGGCCTCGGTCGCGATCATCGGCGATATCGAGCTCTTCTGCCGCGAGCGCGCCCGTGTGGCGCCGGGCGCGCCCTTCGTGGCCATCACCGGGACCAACGGCAAGTCGACAACCACCGCTCTGATCGCCCATATCCTGCGCGAGGCCGGCCGGGACGTCGCCATGGGCGGCAACATCGGCACGGCCATCCTGGCGCTGCCGCCCCCCGCCGCGAACCGCATCCATGTGATCGAGGTTTCATCCTACCAGATCGACCTCGCGCCGAGCCTCGATCCGACGATCGGCGTGCTGACCAACCTGACCCCCGACCACATCGACCGCCACGGCACGATGGAGAATTATGCGGGCGTGAAGGAGCGGCTGACGCGCGGCGCCGACTTCTCCCTCATCAGCGTCGACGACCCCTATTCGGCCGCCGTCTTCGAGCGCGCCATGGAGATCGAGCAGGCGGCCCATTCCATCGGACGCAAGGGCGGCCGGCAATATCCGGTCTCCATCCGCAGGCCGCTGCCGACCGGCATCCTGCTCGAAGGCACCTGGATCGCCTTCCGACCCTACGAGGGCGAGGCGCATGGGCTCGCCCATATCGACGGACTCACGCGCCTGCGCGGCATGCACAACGTGCAGAACGCCTGTTTCGCGGCCGGCGCGGCGACGCTGCTCGGCGTCACGCCGGCGCAGATCCAGCACGGCCTCAAGACCTTCCCCGGCCTGGCTCACCGGATGGAAGAGGTCGGCCTCCGCGACGGCGTCCTGTTCATCAACGATTCCAAGGCGACCAACGCCGATTCAACGGAGAAGGCGCTGCTCTCCTTCCGCCGGGTGTTCTGGATCCTCGGCGGCATCCCCAAGGAAGGCGGCATCGCCGAGCTCGAGCGCTTCTTCCCCATGGTCGAACACGCCTATCTGATCGGCCAGGCGACGGAGGATTTCGCCGCGACCCTCGCCGATCGCGTGCCGCTGACGCGCTGCGGCACGCTCGAGATCGCGACGCGGCGCGCCTTCGAGGATGCCCGCGCCGCGCCGATAGAGGACAAGGTGGTGCTGTTCTCGCCGGCCTGCGCCTCCTTCGACCAGTTCAAGAATTTCGAGGAGCGCGGCGATCGCTTTCGAGCGCTCGTCGCCGCGCTCGACGGCTGACCCGCCTCGTCCAGGAGAAACCGATGCTCTCACGCGCCAAAAGATCGGCCGTCGCCAACTGGTGGTGGACGGTGGACCGCTGGCTCCTGTCGGCCTTCGGACTACTGATCGTACTCGGCATCGTGCTCTCGATGGCGGCGAGCCCGCCCGTCGCCGAGCGGCTGGGTCTCTCGACCTTCTATTTCGTGCATCACCAAGTGCTGTTCCTGGCGCCCGCGGTCTGCCTGTTGCTGGCGACCTCCTTCTTGTCGCCGCGCGACGTGCGCCGGGCGGCGCTGATCGTCTTCGTGGTCGCCATGGCGCTGATCGTGGCGGCGCTGATGTTCGGCCATGAGGTCAAGGGCGCGAAGCGCTGGATCTTCGGCATCCAGCCCTCCGAGTTCATCAAGCCGGCCTTCGTGATCCTCGCGGCCTGGGCCTTCTCGGAAGGCGCCCGCCGGCGCGACGTGCCGGGCAATACGCTCGCCCTGCTGCTGCTGCCGGTGACCATCGTGCCGTTGATCCTGCAGCCCGACTTCGGCCAGACCATGCTGATCTCGCTCGTCTGGGCGGCGCTGTTCTTCATGGCGGGGCTGCACTGGTTCTGGGTGGCGGGGATCGGCGGCGCGGGTGCCTCGGGTGTTTTCCTTGCCTACAAGCTCGTGCCCCATGTGCGCGACCGCATCCTGCACTTCATCGAACCCGCCAACGGGCCGGGCGCGACGGACACGTTCCAGGTCGATACCGCGGTCGAGAGTTTCGTCTCGGGCTCCTGGTTCGGGCGAGGGCCGGGCGAGGGCGTGGTCAAGCGCGTGCTGCCTGATGCCCACACGGACTTCATCTTCGCCGTCACGGGCGAGGAATTCGGTATAATCTTCTGCATGGTCCTGGTCGGAATCTTCGCATTCGTGGTGCTGCGCGGGCTGACGCTGGCCTCGCGCAACGAGGATCCCTTCTGTCGCTTCGCGGCCGCCGGGCTCGTCGTGCTCTTCGGCGTCCAGAGCTGCATCAACATGGCGGTGAACCTGCATCTCATGCCGGCCAAGGGCATGACCCTGCCGTTCATCTCCTACGGCGGCTCCTCGATGATCTCGCTGGCGCTTGCCATGGGCTTCCTCGTCGCCGTCACCCGCAAGCGGCCCCGCGCCGCCATCGTCGACCCGGTTCCCTTCGGAGGCCAGGCGTGACGGCGACGCAGGGCCCGGTGCTGCTCGCGGCGGGAGGCACTGGTGGCCACCTCTTCCCGGCCGAGGCACTGGCCCGCATGCTCGGCAGCCGCGGCATCGCGGTCGAACTGATGACGGACAGCCGCGCCATGCAGTACGGCGGCGATTTTCCGGCGCGCGCGTGCCATGCCGTCGCGTCCGCGACGCCGACGGGCGGCTCGGTTCTGGCAAAGGCGCAATCCGCGGCGACCCTGGCGCGCGGCACGCTCGCCGCCTATGCCAAGCTTCGCCGCATCCGGCCCACCGTCGTCGTCGGCTTCGGCGGCTATCCTACGGTGCCCCCGGTAGTGGCCGCCGCGCTCGGCCGCATCCCGGTCGTGCTGCATGAGCAGAATGCCGTGTTGGGCCGGGCCAACCGGTTCGTCGCCGGCCGCGCGGCGGCGCTCGCCACCGGTTTCCCGACGCTCGGCAAGGCCTCGGACGCGATCCGGGCGAAAGCGACCTATACGGGCAATCCGGTCCGCCCCGCCGTCTTCGCCGCCGCGGCCGAGACCTTCCCGGCCTATGAGGACCAGGGCGGTCCGCTGAACCTCCTCGTCACCGGCGGGTCGCAGGGCGCCCGCATCATGGCGGATGTCGTTCCGGCCGCGATCGAAGAGCTCGATCCGGAGACGCGCCGTCGCCTCGTCGTCGTTCAGCAGGCGCGCGGCGAAGATGAGCGGCGCGTGCGCGAGGCCTATGCTCGGCTCGGCGTCGCGGCCGAGGTCGCGCCGTTCTTCGCCGACCTGCCGGCCCGCATGGCGGCCGCCCATCTCGTCATCGCGCGCGCCGGCGCCTCGACGGTGAGCGAGCTCGCGACCGTCGGCCGGGCGTCGATCCTGGTGCCCTTCCCGCACGCGCTTGACCAGGATCAGGCCGCCAATGCGGCGGTGCTGGCGGAGAACGGCTCTGCCATCGTCTGCCCCCAATCGGCCTTCACGCCGGACTGGCTCGCCGTCGAGCTCATCCGCGTGCTGTCGATGCCGGCCGACCTGTTCCGCCGGGCGCAGGCCGCCCGCTCCAGCGCCCGCTGGGATTCGACCGAACGCCTGGCCGACCTCGTCCTCGCCGTGGCGGGTCATTGCTCTTCGGAAGGTCAGCGTTCATGAAACTGCCGCGCGAGCTCGGGCCCATTCATTTCGTCGGCATCGGCGGCATCGGCATGTCCGGCATCGCCGAGGTGCTCGATACGCTCGGCTACAAGGTGCAGGGTTCGGACGCCTCCGAAAGCGCCAACGTGCTGCGCCTGCGTGACAAGGGTATCGCGGTCGCGATCGGCCATGACGCGGCGAATCTCGGGGACGCCGAAGTCGTCGTCGTCTCGACCGCCATCCGGCGCGACAACCCCGAGCTTGCGGTGGCGCGCGAGCGCCGGCTGCCCGTCGTGCGCCGTGCCGAGATGCTGGCCGAGCTGATGCGGCTCAAGACCTGCGTCGCCATCGCCGGCACGCATGGCAAGACGACGACGACCTCGCTCGTCGCGACGCTGCTCGATGCCGCCGGATTCGACCCCACCGTCATCAATGGCGGCATCATCAATGCCTATGGCACCAATGCGCGGCGTGGCGAAGGCGACTGGATGGTGGTGGAGGCCGACGAGAGCGACGGCACCTTCTTGAAGCTGCCCGCCGACGTGGCCATCGTCACCAACATCGACCCCGAGCATCTCGACCATTTCAAGACCTTCGACGCCATCAAGGAGGCCTTTCGCACGCTCGTCGAGAACCTGCCCTTCTACGGATTCGCGGTCATGTGCCTCGATCATCCGACCGTGCAGGAGCTCGTCGGCCGCATCGAGGATCGCCGCGTCGTCACCTATGGCGAGAACCCGCAAGCCGACGTGCGGCTGCTCGACGTCAACCTCGCCGGCGGCATCTCGCGTTTCAACGTGCTGATCCGCGACCGCAAGACCGGCACCGCGACCTATATCGAGGACCTGGTGATGCCGATGCCCGGCCACCACAATGCGTTGAACGCCACCGCCGCGATCGCCGTGGCGGTGGAGCTGAAGGTGCCGATCGACACGATCCGCCAAGCGCTCAAGGGGTTCGGCGGCGTCAAGCGCCGATTCACCCGCACCGGCGAATGGAACGGCGCCACCATCTTCGACGATTACGGCCATCATCCGGTCGAGATCGCGGCCGTATTGAAGGCCGCCCGCGCCTCGACGCGGCACAAGGTGATCGCCGTCATGCAGCCGCATCGCTACACGCGTCTCCAGGCCTTGTTCAACGACTTCGCCAGCTGTTTCAACGATGCCGATGCGGTGGTGGTCGCCGACGTCTATTCGGCCGGCGAGGCGCCGATCGAGGCCATCGACCGCGACAGCCTGGTGGCCGCCGTCAAGGCACATGGTCACCGCCATGTCGTCGCGCTCGAGGCACCCTCGGCGCTGGCCGGACTCGTGCGCCAGCTCGCCGGCAATGGCGACTACGTGGTCTGCCTCGGGGCGGGCAGCATCACCCAATGGGCCTATGCGCTTCCCGGCGAGCTGGCCGCCGGGGACGCCAGGTGATCGACGCGTTTGAGTTTGAAGGATCGTTCGATGAGTCGCGTTGCGGATCTGCTTGAAGACTGGTCGAAAGATCCAGCCTATATCCATGATTTTGCTGCGCTAGCGCGTGAACTCCAGATGCGGTGCGCCGCCGACATGGCGGCCGGTCCCTCTCCGCCGCGGCGTACCGAGGCGGTGACGGCGCCGCGCGATCCTGTCGAGCAGCGACCGCGCAAAAAGGCGAAGAGCGTTTGACCCGAATTCCGCTGGCCGAGGATCTTCGCGCTCGCCTGCCCGATCTGCGCGGGCGGCTCACCGGCGGCGAGGCTCTGGCGCCCTTCACCTGGTTCCGCGTCGGCGGACCGGCCGGGGCGCTGCTCGTGCCGGCGGACGAGGCGGACCTCGCTTATGCGCTTTCCCGGATCCCGCGCGAGGTCCCGGTCTGCGCCATCGGCCTCGGCTCGAACCTCATCGTTCGTTCGGGCGGTGTGCCGGGCTTGGTCGTGCGGCTCGGCCGCGGCTTCGGCGAGGTGAGGGCCGAACCGGCTCATCGCATCCGCTCCGGCGCGGCCGTGCCGGACGTCAAGGTGGCGCGCACCGCCGCCGATGCGGGGATCGACGGGCTCGCCTTCTTCCGCGGCATCCCAGGGTCGATCGGCGGCGCCTTGCGGATGAACGCCGGCGCGCACGGCGGCGAGACCAAGGACGTGCTGGTCGAGGCGCGCGGCGTCGACCGTGACGGCACGCTCCGTGTCTTTTCCAACGCCGAGATGGGCTTCACCTATCGCCATTGCGAAGCGCCGGACTCGGTCGTCTTCACCTCGGCGCTGTTCCAGGGCTGCGCCGGCGAACCAGAGAACATCCTCGCCGAGATGGATCGCATCACCTCGGCGCGGGAGAACTCCCAGCCGATCCGCGAGAAGACCGGCGGCTCGACCTTCAAGAACCCGCTGGGCCACAAGGCTTGGCAGTTGATCGAGGCCGCCGGCTGCCGCGGCCTCGTGGTCGGCGATGCGCAAGTCTCGCCGATGCACTGCAATTTCCTCATCAACCGCGGCAACGCCACGGCCGATGACATTGAAAACCTCGGCGAAGAGGTTCGTCGCCGCGTGCGCGAGACGAGCGGTGTCGACCTGCACTGGGAGATCAAGCGGATCGGGGTCCCGTGAACGGCCCGGGTCTCGAGACGACGCGATAGTTCCGCGAGCAGGTGCTGCGCAAGCGGCCGGACATAGAACCGCCCTGGTGTGCAAGGCACTGCTCGACACCGGCCACCCACCGACGGTTAGCGAATCCTAAACCATATCGGCGTTAACCCGTTTGGGTTTCCGACGCGTCGCGAGGTCGGCATCCCGCGTCGATGCCGAAGCGCCGCAGCCGCCGCGCTTCCGCCGCCTTGCCGGGGCAAGCACCGGCCTCCACCACCCCCGAACCGGACCGAGGCCGATGACCAAACATGTCGCAGTGCTGATGGGCGGCTGGTCCGCCGAGCGCGAAGTGTCGCTGCGCTCGGGCGAGGCCTGCGCCAAGGCCCTTGAAGGCGAAGGTTTCCGCGTCACTCGGATCGACGTCAGCCGCGACGTCGCCGACGTGCTGGCACGGCTCAGGCCCGACGTCGCCTTCAACGCGCTGCATGGCCGGGTCGGCGAGGACGGCACGATGCAGGGCATCCTGGAGGTGCTTCGGATCCCCTACTCCCATTCGGGCGTGCTGGCCTCGGCGCTGGCCATGCAGAAGGACAAGGCCAAGCTCGTCATGGCCGCCGCCGGTGTCCCGGTCGCGCATGGTGTCACGGTCAACCGGTTCGAGGCGGCGAAGCACCACGTCCTGCCGCCGCCCTATGTGCTCAAGCCCGTTAACGAAGGCTCGTCCGTCGGCGTCATCATCGTGCGCGAGGGTCGCAGCCACCCGCCGCAGGAACTGGGCCGCGAGGATTGGGGCTTCGGCGACCAGGTGCTGGCCGAGACCTTCGTCGCCGGGCGTGAGCTGACCTGCGCCGTGATGGGCGATCAACCGCTCGGCGTCATCGACGTCCTCTCCAACGTCGGCGACTTCTACGACTACGACGCGAAATATGCGAAAGGCGGCTCGACCCACATCCTTCCGGCAAATCTTAAAGAAAATATTTACCAAAACGTTCAACAGTTGGCGCTGAAGGCCCACAAGGCGCTCGGCTGCCGCGGGGTGAGCCGTTCAGATTTCAGGTACGACGATCGCCCCGAAGGCACGGGCGCCCTCGTCATCCTGGAGGTGAACACTCAGCCCGGCATGACCGAGACCTCGCTGGTGCCCGAAATGGCGGCGCATGCCGGGTATTCGTTCGGTGGGTTGGTGCGATGGATGGTGGAGGACGCCTCCTGCGATCGATAGGGGGAGCCGGCGGCGGCTTCCTCGCCGAGGCGCATCCTCGCTTCGCCAGTCCCTTCGCGGTCCTCTCCGGAAAGGTTGCGCCTGCCTCCCCACCCCTGCCCCGGCAGCGACCGGCGGCTGGCTTCGGCGAGACGATCGGCAGGCCGCGGCCGGGCTGGGGGATCGCGCTCGGCGTGCTGCTGTTCGGCTCGGTCGGGCTCTTCGGCGCCGTCCGGGGCGGCGAATACGGGGCCTTCATCGCGCAGAACGGCTCCCCGGGCGACGTCGTGGCAAAGGCCCTGGGCTTTTCCATCCGGACCATCGCCATTTCCGGACTGAAGGAACTCACGCCGCGCGAGATCCTCGCCGGCGGCGGCATCAGTCCGAAGCTGTCCCTGGCCCTGCTCGATCCGGCTGCGTTGCGCGAGCGCCTGCGCGCCATCCCGCTCGTCAAGGACGTCACGATCGCCAAGCTGTTCCCGCATGATCTGAGCATCAGCGTCACCGAGCGCGAGCCGGTCGCGCTGTGGCAGAACGAGGGCCAGGTGTCGCTGATCGCCGCCGATGGCGTCCCTATCGACGCGGTGCACGACGATCGCTTCAACGCCCTGCCCTTCGTGGTCGGAGCCGACGCCAATGGCCGGCTCGACGAATATCAGGCGCTGTTGACGGCCGCCGGCAGCCTCCGGGACAAGATCCGTGCCGGCGTCCTGGTCGGCGACCGGCGCTGGACGCTGCGCATGGATTCGGGGGTTGAGGTCGATCTGCCCGAGATCGGTGCGGTGGAAGCCATGGCCCGCCTTGCCGACGTCGAGACTCGGTACAGGGTCCTGGAGAAGGACGTGGTCTCGGTCGACCTCAGGATTCCCGGCCGCATCACGACGCGTCTGTCCGAGGATGCCGCCGCACAACGCGCCGCGGCGCTGGCCAAGAAGCCCAAAACGAAGGCGAATCCAGCATGAGTCTGCGTTTCATGCCGCGTCGGATGCGTCCGCTGTCGGCGCGCAAGAGCGCCCTGCTCTGCGTGCTCGACATCGGGACCTCGAAGATCGCCTGCCTCATCGCCAAGCTGGCGCCGGCTGAGAGTTCCGAGATCCTGCCGGGCCGCACGCATCGCTGCCGCATCCTCGGCATCGGCCATCAGCGCTCGCGCGGCATCAAGGGCGGCGCGGTCGTCGACATGGACGAGGCCGAAAGCGCGATCAGGCTCGCCGTCGACGCGGCCGAACGCATGGCCGGCGTCGAGGTCTCGAGCGTCATCGTCAACGTGACGGGCGGCCGGTTGTCCTCGCAGCACTACAGCGCCAAGGTCGCGGTCGGTGGCAAGGCCGTCTCCGACTATGACGTCCATCGGGTGCTGGAGGCCTCGACCGCCACCATGGCCCGGCAGGGTCGTGCCGTGCTTCATTCGCTGCCGACCGGCTTCACGCTCGACCGGACGCGTGGCATCAGAGACCCCAAGGGCATGATCGGCGACGAGCTTGGGGCCGACATGCATGTCGTCGGCTGCGATGCGGCCGCCGCGCGCAACCTCATCCTCGCCATCGAGCGCTGCCACCTGTCGATCGAGGCGATGGTGGCGACCCCCTACGCGGCCGGCCTCTCGGTCCTCGTCGACGACGAGGCGGAGCTCGACGTGGCGCTGATCGACATGGGCGGCGGCACCACCTCGGTCGGGGTCTTCGCCGGCGGCCATCTGGCCCATGTCGACGCCGTGGCGGTCGGCGGCAACCATGTCACCACCGACATCGCCAGGGGACTGACCACCCGCCTCAGCGACGCCGAGCGGCTGAAGACGCTGCACGGCACCTGCATCGTCTCGGCGTCCGACGAGCGCGAGACCATCGCCGTGCCACAGGTCGGCGACGAGCACGACCAGCCGAACCACCTGCCGAAGTCGCATCTGGTGCGCATCATCCGCCCGCGCGTCGAGGAGATTCTCGAGCTCGTGCGCGACCGCCTAGCCGCAGCGGGCTTTCCGGCCCAGGGCCGGCGCCTCGTTCTCTCCGGCGGCGCGAGCCTGCTCACCGGCATGCCGGAGGCGGCGCGGCGCATCCTGTCCCCGCAGGTCCGCATCGGACGGCCGCTCGGCATCCAGGGCCTGCCCGAATCGGCCAAGAGCCCCGCCTTCGCGGCCTCGGTCGGCCTTTTGATCTATCCGCAGGTCGCCAGCGTCGAGCATTTCGAGCCGCGCCGCGAGAGCACAATGCAGGCGACAGGTACGGATGGTTACATGTCGCGGGTCAGCCGCTGGCTGAAAGAGAGTTTTTAAGGCGGCGGCGACGGCAGGCGGCCGGCGCAACCGAAGAAGCAGGACCGACGCGAGCGGTTCGAACGAACGAGAGGCCAGACGATGACGATCAACCTGAAGATGCCGGAACTCCGGGAATTGAAGCCCCGCATCATGGTGTGCGGGGTGGGTGGGGCAGGCGGGAACGCGGTCAACAACATGATCGTGTCCGGCCTCGTCGGGGTCGATTTCATCGTCGCCAATACCGACGCCCAGGCGCTGACTAGCTCCAAGGCGGAGCGCATCATCCAGATGGGCCTGCAGGTCACCGAGGGGCTCGGCGCCGGCTCGCAACCCGAGGTCGGCCGCGCCGCCGCCGAGGAGGCGATCGAGGAGATCCGCGACCACCTCGCCGGCGCCCACATGTGCTTCGTCACCGCCGGCATGGGCGGCGGCACCGGCACGGGGGCCGCCCCGGTCATCGCCCGGACGGCGCGCGACATGGGCATCCTGACCGTCGGCGTCGTCACCAAGCCCTTCCAGTTCGAAGGCGCACGGCGCGCCCGCGTCGCCGACCTCGGCATCACCGAACTGCAGAAGGCGGTCGACACCCTCATCTGCATCCCGAACCAGAACCTGTTCCGCGTCGCCAACGAGAAGACCACCTTCGCCGATGCCTTCGCCATGGCGGACCAGGTGCTCTATTCGGGCGTCGCCTGCATCACCGACCTGATGGTCAAGGAAGGCCTGATCAACCTCGACTTCGCCGACGTCCGCGCCATCATGCGCGAGATGGGCAAGGCCATGATGGGAACCGGCGAAGCCTCTGGCGACAAGCGTGCCATCCTGGCGGCGGAGGCCGCGATCGCCAACCCGCTGCTCGACGAAGTGTCGATGAAGGGTGCCCGCGGCCTCCTGATCTCGATCACCGGCGGCAACGACCTCACGCTCTACGAGGTCGACGAAGCGGCGAGCCGCATCCGTCAGGAAGTCGACGAGGACGCCAACATCATCCTCGGCGCGACCTTCGATTCGAACCTCGACGGGATCGTGCGCGTGTCGGTGGTGGCGACCGGCATCGACCAGCCGCTCGGCGCCAAGGAGCCCGGAGCGAGCGAGGCGCGCATCGCCGACGTGACCCAGAAGCTGCGCGCCCAGAGCGCCGCCCGGCAGGCCGAGGCCGCCGCGCGTCCGATGCTGCAGCCCGAGGCGCACGAAACGGCCGTCGCCGCGGCCCCGCAGAGCTTCGTCCCCGCCGCCTATGCGGTGTCGGCGCCGGCCCCCGTCGCCGGCGATGTCGAGATCACCGCCCTCGCGGCGCCCAAGACCGCCTCCTTCGCTCCGCCCGCTGTCGTCGAGACCGCGCGCCCCGACTACCAGGACCACGGCCCCTTTATCCCGCCGGCTCCGTTGCAGACGCAGCGGAACCGCATGCCGCAGATCGAAGACCTGCCGCTGCCGGTCCAGAATCAGATCCGTGCGCAGCGCGGTGAACCTGTGCCGGCCGACCAGGTGCAGGGCGACACCAAGCGGCGCACCCTGCTCGAACGGCTCGCCTCGTTCGGCATGAGCCGCCAGGAGGAAGTGGCCGCCGCCCCGCGCCCGGTCGCCGCGGTCCCCACCCAGCGACCTCAGCCGCCGGTCCCCGTGCCGCCCCAGCACTACGCGCCCCAGCAGGTCCGCGCCCCACAGCCAAGCCCGACCCAGGCCGAATATGGCAAGCGCCCTCCCGCGCCCGGTCCAGCCAGGCACGCCCATGCGACGGCCGACCAGCACGGACGCGCCCTGCCGCCGGCGCGCAACTTCGAGGACGACCAGCTGGAGATCCCCGCGTTCCTACGCCGCCAATCCAACTGACCGGCGTGCGACGCGCGGCTCTGGAGGCCGGCGTTGGCTCGTCTGAGCCCGCGCCGGCATCTCTATGGAAAAGCTTCTCTTTGTGCGACGGCATTTTTCAAACGAACGTAGGAAAAGATTGTAACAGAGCGTAAGAAAGCGTGATTTGGCGTCGACATCCCACCCGCGTAGTTTGGTTACCGCAGTCGATTCTCGCCACGCCTTTCCGGAGGCACGGTGCGGCATCAATCGGGGAAGCCCGGTTGCCCGGTCCGCGGCGATAAAGCGATCGAATCACGGCGCTTCGGGGCAATCGTTGCTCTGTCGGCCGGCGGGATGCGTGGAGCGGGGTGAATGAAGTTCGCAAGACAGACGACCCTGCGCAAAGCCGTTGTTCTTTCTGGAAACGGCGTCCACTCCAATGCCCCGGTCCGAGTCGTCTTGCACCCCGCTTCCGCCGACAGCGGCGTAACGTTTCTGCGCACTGGCCTGCCGGGCGGCGGCAATCGCGCCATAGAGGCTGAGTGGTCGCGCGTTTCGGCGACCGACCTCTGCACGGTTCTCGGGGACACCGCCAAGGGGTCGGTCTCGACCGTCGAACATCTGATGGCTGCCCTCGCGGGCCTCGGCGTCGACAACGTGACCGTCGAGGTCGACGGTCCCGAAATGCCGATCCTCGACGGGTCGGCGGCGGTCTTCGTCGCGGCCATCGACAAGGTCGGGCTGAGATCTCTGCCGGTCGGCCGTCGTTATCTCAAGGTGCTCAAGCCCGTTCGTGTCGAGCACGGGCGTTCGTTTTCCGAACTGCTGCCGGCGCCGCACGGCTTCCGACTCGATGTCGAGATCGATTTTCCGGCGGCCGCGATCGGGCGCCAACGCAAGTGCGTGGACTTGACCCCCACCGCGTTCAGGCACGAGATCTCGCACGCGCGCACCTTTGGGTTGCTCAGCGATGTCAAACGGTTGTGGGAATTGGGCTTCGCCCTCGGCTCGTCGCTCGAAAATTCCGTGGCCGTCGATGCCGAGCGCATCCTCAATCCGGAAGGGTTGCGCTCCTCGGATGAATTCGTCTCCCATAAGATCCTCGACGCGGTCGGTGATCTTGCTCTGGCCGGCGCGCCGCTCATCGGCAGCTACCGGGCTTTCTGTCCCGGCCACAAGATGAATGTCCTCGTCTTGAAGGCGCTCTTCGCCGATCAGAAGGCCTTTGCTTTCGTCGAGGAGCCCTTGCCTGTCCAGGCCACCTTCCGTCCGGGTTTCGCATTGCCGGCCTTTCCGGCCTATGCCACAGAGGTCAACTGACTCTTCCGACGCGGGGAGGCCGGCGATCGGCCTAAAGCCCGTGTTGCGCAAAGGCAGCAACCCGCCGAAATCCGCCCGGATCACCGCCGGAGCAGCGTCATAGGTTGGAACCTTCCGGTTTATGCCACAATTCGACCGGCTCGGAGCCTTATGTCCCCGCGGGCTGCGAGGTCAGTTCGACAGCAACCGGATGTTTGATCCGGATGTCGCAAATCGAGACCCTTCGATGGATGGTAGCAGGTTGAGAAACGTCGGACGCCTTGTTCCGGTCGCGGCCCTTCTGGCATTGGGCCTGTCGGGGTGCTCGGAACTCGACTCGATCAATCCGTTCGGCTCGGGACCGAAGTACGAGACCAAGATCCTGCCCGAGACGCCGGCCAGCGACATCTACGACCAAGGTCTGGCTCGCCTGCAGAAGAAGGACGCCTCCGGCGCCGCCAAGAAGTTCGGTGAACTCGACAAGCAATATCCATTCACCGAATGGTCGCGCAAGGGCCTCATGATGACGACCTTCGCCCAATATCAGGGCGGCGATTACGATGCGGCGATCGCCTCGGCCAAGCGTTACTACGGGCTCTATCCGCAGACGCCGGACGCACCTTATGCGCTCTATCTGATGGGCATGTCCTATTACAATCAGATCCCCGACATCTCGCGGGATCAGAACGAGTCCGCCAAGGCCCTCGAAGTCTTCAACCAGATCGTCACTAAATATCCGACCTCCGAATATGCCGACGATGCCAAGTTCAAGATCCAGGTCACCCGCGACCAGCTCGCCGGCAAGGAGATGTCGGTCGGCCGCTTCTACCTGACGCGCAAGAACTATGTGGCGGCGATCAACCGCTTCCGCGAAGTGCTGGCCAAATACCAGACGACCCGCCATGCCGAGGAGGCACTCGAACGGTTGACCGAGGCCTATATGGGTCTCGGCATCACCAGCGAGGCGCAGACGGCCGCCGCGGTGCTTGGCCACAACTTCCCCGACAGTCCGTGGTACAAGGACGCCTTCAACCTCCTGCAGGGCAACGGCCTCCAACCGCACGAGGATCCGGCCTCGTGGATCTCCAAGGTCTTCCATAGCCTGACCTGACGCTCGGGCGCAGCCGGCGCAAACGGTTTTTCGAGCCTGAGGCGCATTGCGGGCTTCAGCTTCGTCGCGGCACTATGGCATATGGGCGGTCATCATGCTGGCCCAGCTCACCATCCGGGACATCGTCCTCGTCGACCGCCTGGTTCTCGACTTCGGATCCGGCCTGACTGCCCTGACGGGCGAGACGGGGGCCGGCAAGTCGATCCTCCTCGACGCACTCGCGCTGGCGCTCGGCGGGCGCGGCGACGGGCTCGTCGTCCGCCACGGCGAGACGCAGGGCCAGGTGACCGCCGTGTTCGACATCCCCCTCGACCATCCGGCGTGGATCTACGCGCGTGAGCAGGGGGTCGAGCCGGAGGGCAATCTCATCCTGCGGCGCATCCAGCTCTCCGACGGGCGGACGCGGGCCTACCTCAACGACGCGCCGGTGAGCGCCCAGACGCTGCGCGAGTTGAGCCGCCGCCTCGTCGAGATCCACGGCCAGCACGCGGACCGCGCGCTGCTCGATCCGGCCGCGCACCGGGCGCTGCTCGACGCCTACGCGCGTCTCGACGGGCTCGTGAAGGCGGTCCGCGAGGCCTTCGCGGCACGGCGCGAGGCCGAGCGCCACTTCTCCGAGGAGGATATGCGCTTGCGCACGGCCAGAGAGGAGGCCGATTTCCTCCGCCATGTCCATGAAGAGCTCGTGGTCCTCAATCCACAGAGCGGCGAGGAAGCCGAACTGGCCGAGCGGCGGAGCGGGATGATGCAGGCCGAGAAGGTCGCCGGCGACTTGAACGAGGCGGCGGAAGGCATCGGCGGCGACGGCTCGCCGGTGCCGACCCTTGCAGCCCTGATGCGTCGCCTTGAACGACGGGCCGTGCAGGCCCCAGCTTTGATCGAGCCCTGCCTCAAGGCGCTCGACGCGGCGCTCGTCGCCCTCGACCAGGCGCGAACCGCCGTCGAGGGCGCGCTCAAGCAGGCGGCGTTCGATCCGCGCGAGCTCGAAACCGTCGAAGAACGCCTGTTCGCGCTGCGCGCCGCGGCCCGCAAGCATGGCACCGCGGTGGACGACCTGCCGGCTCTCGTCGAGACTTTCGCGGGGCAACTCGCGGCGCTCGACGCCGGCGAGACGCGATTGGCCGAGCTTGCGGCTGCGGCCGCCGCCGCGGAGGCCGCCTACCGAGCGGCTGCCGAAACGCTCTCACGAGCGAGGAGGGCCGGTGCGACCAAGCTCGACGCAGCGGTCAACAAGGAGCTCGCGCCGTTGAAGCTCGAGCGGGCCCGCTTCATCACCGAGATCGACACGGACGCAACAGCCGGTGGCCAGGACGGCATCGACCGGGTCGAGTTCTGGGTCGCCACCAATCCGGGCACCCGGCCGGGGCCATTGGCCAAAGTGGCATCCGGGGGTGAACTCTCGCGTTTCATGCTGGCCTTGAAGGTCTCGCTCGCCGACCGCGGCTCGGCGCCGACGCTCGTCTTCGACGAGATCGATACCGGGGTCGGCGGCGCGGTGGCCGATGCGATCGGGGCACGCCTGGCGCGCCTCTCGGAGCGCGTCCAGGTTCTGGCCGTCACCCATGCGCCCCAGGTCGCGGCGCGCTCGGCCAACCACATGCGGATCACCAAGACGGCGCTCAAGGGCGAAGACCGCGTGGCGACGCGGGTCACCCTGCTCGAACCCGAGTCGCGGCGCGAGGAGATCGCCCGCATGTTGGCCGGTGCCAGGATCACCGAGGAGGCACGCGCCGCAGCGCGGCGGCTCATGCAGGCGGACCCCTGATGCCCGATCGGGAGCCGGCGTTCCGCCGCGCCGAGGCATGATGTCGAAAGGCCGGCACCGGTTTTGGCTGACATCATGAGTGCATCGACATCGATCACGATGATTTCGGGTTGATTCGGCCCGCGATCATCGTGATCTAAGACCCGACGCGGACCGCCGAACCGGCGCCCTCTGCGGGCGTTGCACGATTTGGTGGGCCCATCGAGGTTTAGGGGCGAGGCGGCGGGGTCATGCGGCGGACGAGGGCGGTCATCGAGGTCATGGTCGACGCCTTCTACCGGCTGGCGGAGGACGACGGCTGGGCGATCGCGAGCCATCTCGCCATGTCGACGCTGACCTCGCTGTTCCCGTTCCTGATCTTCGTCACGGCCGTCGCCGGCTTCATCGGCTC
Organism: Lichenihabitans sp.; assembly: GCA_965277635.1. Classification (GTDB taxonomy): domain Bacteria; phylum Pseudomonadota; class Alphaproteobacteria; order Rhizobiales; family Beijerinckiaceae; genus Lichenihabitans. The sequence goes on along the minus strand of CBDIDE010000002.1, from coordinate 4,088,865 downwards.
GGGCAATCTGGCGGAGGCGGCGACCTCGCTCATCTTCGATGTCTGGCCGCGACAGGTGGCGGCCCCCATCGCCACCGAGATCCACAACGTGCTGACGACGCCACACGGCAGCCTGCTGACGATCGGCGCCTTGCTGGCGGTCTATTTCTCATCGAGCGGCGTCGAGGCGTTCCGCATCGGGCTGAACCGCGCCTATGGGGTGCGCGAGCGGCGCACCTGGTGGCTGCTGCGGCTCGAATCGATCGCCTATGTGCTGGTCGGGGCCTTGGCCCTGTTGGCGCTGGCTTTCCTGGTCGTGCTGGCCCCGTTGATCTGGACCGCCATCGTCAGCTACGCGCCCGAGGCTGCGCCGCTCGGCAACATGGTGACGGCCGCCCGTTTCGGTCTCGTCTCGCTGATCCTCGTCCTGTCTCTGGTGATCGCCCACAAGTGGTTGCCGGCCGAGCGCCGCACCTTCCTGCAGATCGCGCCCGGGATCGCCCTCACGGTCGTCCTGTCGCTGGTGTTCAGCTGGCTGTTCGGCTTCTATCTTGCCGACTACGCCCGCAACTACGTCACGACCTACGGCGGCCTGGCCTCGGTGATGATCGCGCTCGTCTTCCTCTATGCCCTGTCGAGCATCTTCGTTTACGGCGGCGAGCTCAATGCGGCCATCATCCGGCGCCGCAAGGCCGCGGAGGCCGAGCCGCGGACCATCAACAACGTCACCCAGCTCTCGTCGCGCCGCTCGCGCTTCCCGAAGCCGTGACGACGACGATCCGCCCTGCCCGTCCGGCCGACGCCGCGGCGATTGAACGGCTCATCGACCGAGCCTACGAAGGCTATGTCCCGCTGATCGGCCGCAAGCCCGCACCGATGCTGGCCGACTATCCGGCGCTGATTCGCGAAGGCTCCGTCACTCTGCTCGACGACGTTGGCGATCTCCTTGGCCTCATCGTGCTCAAGCAACAGCCCGATCACCTGCTGATCGACAATGTCGCGGTCGATCCCGATCATCAGGGCAGAGGCTTTGGTCGGCTGTTGATGGATTTCGCGCAAGGCGAGGCGCGGCGGCTCGGGCTCGCCGAACTGCGCCTCGTCACCAACCAGGTCATGGTGAGGAACATCGCGCTCTATCGCCATCTGGGCTTCACCGAATACGGCCGCGGCCATGAGGACGGCTACGACCGCATTTTCATGCGCAAGATCCCCGCCTGACGTCTGGCTGCGGCACGGCGTCGCCGCAGAAATGTCCGGTGGACGAAGGCGACCTGGCGACACCGGTCGCGGCTCAGCGGCCGGCGATGAAGATCAGGCGCTCAGCGCATCGAACAGCGACGGCTCTTCGGCGCGTCGCTCGTGGGACAGCAGCCATTGCTTGCGCGGCAGGCCGCCGCCATAGCCCGTGAGGCTGCCGTTGGCGCCAATGACGCGGTGGCAGGGCACGACGATGCCGACCGGGTTGGCACCATTGGCGAGTCCCACCGCGCGCATGGCCTGCGGCTTGCCGATGCGCTGCGCCAGGACGCCGTAGCTGATCGTCTCGCCAGCCGGAATGTCGCGGAGCGCCCGCCAGACCTGCCGCTGAAACAGCGTGCCGCCCGTCTCGACCGGAATGTCGTCGATGACGTGAAGGTCGCCCTCGAAATAGGCCTCGATCTTGCGCCGGAACGGTCCCGCCCCGGCCCGCTCCTCCAATCGATACGTGCCGTAGTGTAGGCGCAGCAGCTTGTGCAACCGCTCGTCGTAGTCGTGGAAATCCAGCGCCCGCAGGGCTCGCTCGTCATGGACGAGCTGGACGGTGCCGACCGGCGACGGGATCCGTTCGAGGAAGAGGGTCGTCATTCAGAACATCCATGCAACCGGGCCGGCGAAGCAACGGCGCGCCGGCGCGTTATTGGCAATTTCGAACCCGATGTCATGGCCGCTACGCCGACAACAACTAGCGCGAGACCGCCCCACGCGACCGCACCCGGTCGCTCCCCGAGCATGATCATGCCGATGCCGACTCCGATCGGAACCCGAATGAAGGCCTGTGCCGATGTGGCAACGGCGCCGAGCCTTGCAACCAACCGAAAATAGATGACGAAGGCCAAGGCTGTCGATGCCACAGCCAAAGCGATCAGCGCCATGATCGATGCCTTCGACGGCATCAGAGTCCAAGGGCGATCGATCATGAGGGCACAAGGTAGCAACAGAGCCGTTCCGCAAAGCAGCGAGCCGGCCGCTGGCAGGATTGGATCGAGCGATCTGAAACTGCGGCCATAAATGGCGCCGAGCGCGTAGCAAAGCGTCGCGGCGATGATCGCCAGCTCTCGCCATCCACTCTCAGCGACGCTGCCCAGGGTACCGGTTCCGACGATCAGGATCGTGCCGCAGAGTCCCGCCGCGACGCCGAAAGCCTTTCGGCCCGATACCGGCTCCCGCTTGGTGATCGCCGCCGTGATCAGGAAGATCATGACAGGCGCCGTGGAATTCAGAATGGTCGCGAGACCGGCATCCACCGTCTTTTCCGCCCAGGCGATCAGCGTAAAAGGAAGGACGCTATTCAATAAAGCCTGAACCATAAAGCGTCTCCAGACGGCAATATTTTTGGGCAAAACGAGGCCTTTCCACCACATTACCCCAATCAAAACAATCACTGCCAGTATTGTACGACCAGCGATGAACGTTAGTGGCGGGATCGTCTCGACACCGACTTTGATGAAACTGTAGGAGGCGCCCCACAGGGTCGAAAGCAGCAGGAGGAGGGCAAATTCAACACCTTTCGGTGGGGTTTTATGTGTGGAAAATGCAGCCAAAGACATGGAAGATCCTGGGTGGCGCCAACGCCACTTTATGAGGCTTCCCGTTCACTGCGTCTCATCAGATCGCTTCGGCCGCGACCGAAGTATCAGCCCTCGGCGGCCGCCAATTGCGCGGCCTGGTGCTCGGTCGTGAGCGCATCGATCACCTCGTCGAGCGCCTCGCCAACCACGACCTTGTCGAGCTTGTAGAGCGTCAGGTTGATGCGATGGTCGGTCAGCCGCCCTTGCGGAAAGTTATAGGTGCGGATGCGCTCGGAGCGGTCGCCAGAGCCGACCTGCGACTTGCGATCGGCCGAGCGCTCGGCGTCGAGCTTCTGGCGCTCCATGTCGTAGAGGCGCGAGCGAAGCAGCGCCATGGCGCGGGCGCGATTCTTGTGCTGCGAGCGCTCGTCCTGCACGAAGATGACGGTATTAGTAGGCAGGTGCGTGATGCGGATGGCCGATTCGGTCTTGTTGACGTGCTGGCCGCCGGCGCCCTGGGCCCGCATCGTGTCGATCTTCAGATCCGCCTCGCTGATCGCGACATCGACCTCCCCGGCCTCGGGCAGCACCGCCACCGTCGCGGCCGAGGTATGGATGCGTCCCTGCGTCTCCGTATCGGGGACGCGCTGCACGCGGTGCACGCCGCTCTCGAATTTCAGCCGGGCGAAGACCCCGGTCCCCGAGATCTCGGCGATGATCTCCTTGTAGCCGCCGGCCGTGCCCTCGCTGGCCGAAAGGACCTCGACCTTCCAGCGATGCAGGTCGGCGTAGCGCGAATACATGCGAAACAGGTCGCCGGCGAACAGCGCCGCCTCATCGCCGCCTGTCCCGGCCCGGATCTCGAGAATGGCGCTCTTGGCATCCGCCGCGTCCTTCGGCAGGAGCGCGATACGGATGCGCTGTTCGAGTTTCTCGATGGTCTTCAGTGCGCCGGCGCGTTCTTCCTCGGCCAGCTCGCGCATGCCGGGCTCGAGCGCCGGCTCGGCCAGCATGGCCTCAATGCCGTCGAGCTCCGTCCTGCCGCTCCGGTAGGCCCGGATGGCTTCGACCACCGGATCGGTCTCGGCAAGCTCGCGCGATAGCGCCACGAAGGTCGCGGCATCCGCCGACCCTTCGCTGAGACGGGCCGAAACCTCCTCGTGGCGGCGCAGGATGAGATCGAGCTTGGCATGGGGCAGCATGGGGGTAAGCTACAAAGACTTCGTTGAGGGTTCGAGGCAGCGCCGATCCCTAGAGGAAAATGACGCTCGATGGAATCGCGGATGTCGTTGCGAGAAGCGCAGCGACGAAGCAATCCAGCCTAGCCTCGCCGTCCGAACCCCGTCGGACTTGCATTGAAGCGTCAGCGCAAGCCCATGAACGATCTCGATTTTCTAGATCCAGCGTTCATTGGAAACAGCATGATACGCGGCAGAGTCTGGATCGCGTCGCTTCGCTCGCGATGACGGCCGCGATGAACGATGGGAGTCCTCGCCGATGCGCCCCGCTACGATCCATGAGGCCGGTCAGCGCATCCAGCAGGGTGAGCCCTGGTCGACGGCGCTCGGCGACTTCCTGCAGGCCTTCTATACGGCGCCGGACGTCGTCGGCCGGATCGCCATGCTGGCCCGCGCCCCGGATCGCACGAAGGACGCCCGGCTTGATGCGCTCATGGGAGGCATCGCCGAATATCTCTACGAGCGCTGGAGGCGCGTCGACCCGCCCCGCTGGATGGGGGAGCCGGAGCGCTATCTTGCCGAACCCTGGTTCGTGACCGAGAACCGGGACCCCGCGATCCTGGAATACCTCACCTTCGTGAGCCCGTCGGAGTTCAAGAGCCGCAATATCCTGACGGACAAGGCGCCGCTGCGGCGGGCAACCCTGCGGAGATGGCCCTGATCAAACCGGGATGTCGTGCGCTTCGGCATAGCGCATGAGCGGCTCCTGCAGCGAGATGGCGCCGTCGCCGGTCGCCAGCAGGTCCTCGACGTAGCGCGTCACCTCACCCGCGTCGAGCGCCATGACGGTCGCCTTGACGGGGCCGATCGAGGAAGGCGACATGGACAGGTTGCGGTAGCCGAGCCCGACGAGGGCCAGCGCTGCCAGCGGCTTGCCGCCGAGCTCGCCGCAAAGCGTCACCGGCACGCCCCTGCTCTGCCCGACCGCAGCGATGCTGCGCAGAGCGCGCAGCATGGGTGCGGCGAGAGGATCGAAGCGGGCCGAGACGCGCTTGTTGTCCCGGTCGACCGCGTAAAGATATTGCATGAGGTCGTTCGAGCCGACCGACAGGAAATCCGCGCGCTGGGCCAATTCATCGAGCTGCCAGAGGAGCGAGGGCACCTCGACCATGGCGCCGAGCTTGATGCCGGTCGGCATCGGGTGGTCGTGCCGGGCGAGATAATCGACCTCGCGGGCGACGATCGCCTTGGCGGCATCGAATTCCGACACGGCCGCCACCATCGGGAACATGATGCGCATCTCGCGGCCCGCACCGGCGCGCAGCAGCGCGCGGATCTGCGAGCGCAGGAGGCCCGGCCGGTCGAGCCCGATGCGGATCGCACGCCAGCCGAGCGCCGGATTCTCTTCGTCGAGCCGGGTCATGTAAGGGAGGATCTTGTCGCCGCCGATATCGAGCGTGCGGAAGGTTACGGGCCGATCGCGCACCGCCTCCATCACCGCCTTGTAGAGTGAATATTGCTGTTCGACGCGCGGGAAGCGTGGCGCCACCATGAACAGCAGCTCGGTGCGGAACAGGCCGATCGAGGCGGCTCCGGTCTCGATCACATGCGGCAGGTCGAGCAGCAGGCCGGCGTTCATGTGAAGGCCGATCTCGACACCATCGAGCGTGATCGCCGGTGCGTCGCGCAGCTTGCGGTACTGCTCCTGCCGACGCGCTCCGAGCCGCGCCTTCTCTGCATAGGCGGCCTCGACGTCGCTCGTCGGGCGCACCTGCACCTGACCGAGCGAGCCATCGACGATGATGGCATCGCCCGGCTCGACGAGATTCGAGATATTGGCGACGTCGCCGACGGCCGCGATGCCCAGCGCACGTGCGACGATGGCGACGTGGCTGCCGATGCCGCCATCCTCGAGGACGAGACCGCGCAACCGCGCCCGATCATATTCGAGCAGCGCCGCCGGCCCCATCGAGCGCGCCACGATCACGGCATTCTCGGGCAGCAGGTCGTGCGAGGCCACCATCGCCTGGCCGGTCAGCTGGTGCAGCAGCCGGTTGGCGAGCTCGTCGAGGTCGTGTAGCCTGTCGCGCAGATAGGGATCGGTCTGGCGGACCATCTTGGCCCGCAGGTCGCTCTGCACCCGCTCGACCGCGGCCTCCGCGGTGAGGCCCGACATGACCGCCTCGCGCAGGCGCCGGAACCAGCCGCGATCGTGCGCGAACATGCGGAAGGCCTGCAGCACCTCGCGGTGCTCGCCGGGTCCCGCCTCCTCGCCTCGATCGACGAGCCGGTCGACCGATTCCTGCAGCGCCGCGATGGCCTCGTCGAGCCGCGCCGCCTCGGCGTCGACGTTCTCGGCGACGAGCCGCGTGACGACGACACGGGGCTCGTGCAGCACCACATGGCCGAGGCCGACCCCTTCGATGATGGTCACGCCCTTGAGCGAAAGCGGCTGGCGCAGCACGGCGGGGCCCGGCAACAGCGCCTGCAGCTCGCCCCCGGCGATCATCTCGGCCAGCAGCATGGCCGTCGTCTGCATCGCCTCGACTTCCTCCTCGGAGTAGAGGCGCCGGGCACGGTTCTGCACGACGAGCACGCCGAGCGTGTTGCCGCCGCGCAGGATCGGCACCCCGAGGAAGGACAGATAGGCCTCCTCGCCAGTCTCGGGCCGGTAGGAGAAGGCGGGATGGGATTGCGCGTCGGGCAGCGCCAGCGGCTCGGCGCTCGAGGCGATGAGGCCGACCAACCCCTCGCCCTTGTGCATGGTGGTCAGATGCACGGCCTCATGCTTGAGGCCTTCGGTGGCGTAGAGTTCGAGGTGTCCCTCGGCGTGGAGGACATAGACCGAGCAGACCTCCGCCACCATGTTGGAGGCGATCTGCACGACGATCTTGTCGAGACGGTCCTGCGCGCCGATCTGCTCGGCCATGACCTCGCGGAGCCGACGTAGAAGCAGGCGCGGGCCGGCCAGAGAGCCACGCATAGCCATCCTCAAAGCTTGCGTGAAATCACGCCGAGACGCTCCGCCTCCGGCGAAGGCGCAGGCGCCCCAAATCCTCCCGTCCGGTATAGCCGTTCACCGGTCTTCACGGCAAGACAATCCCGCTAAAGGCGCCGGCTCAGGCGCGGTCGAGCCCGTAGAGCGCGTGCAGCGTGCGCACCGCGAGCTCCGTATAGGCCGAATCGATCAGCACCGAGAACTTGATCTCGGAGGTCGTGATCGCCCGGATGTTGATGCCCTTCTCGGCCAGCGCCTTGAAGGCCCGCGCGGCGACGCCGGCATGGCTGCGCATACCGATGCCGATGGCCGAGACCTTGACGACGTCGCTGGTCCCCTGCAACTCGCCATAGGCGATCGAATCCCGCGCGCCGACCAGGATCGCGCGGGCCCGCTCGAAATCGGCCGCCGGCACCGTGAAGGTAAGGTCAGTCGTCGTGGTGTCGTCGGACACGACCTGGATGATCATGTCGACGTTGATGCCGGCCTCCGCCAGCGGCACGAAGATCGAGGCGGCGACGCCGGGCTTGTCGGCGACGCGGCGCAGGGTGATCTGGGCCTCGTCCTTGGAGAAGGCGATACCGGTGACGACCTGTTGTTCCATGATGTCTTCCTCGGCGCAGATCAGCGTCCCGGGCTTCGGGTCGGCCGGGTCGTCGAAGGACGAGCGGACGAAGACCTTGACGTTGTGGTTCATCGCCACCTCGACCGAGCGCACCTGCAGAACCTTGGCGCCGAGCGAGGCCATCTCCAGCATCTCCTCGAAGGTGATGCGATCGAGCCGACGAGCCTTCGGCACGATGCGAGGGTCGGTCGTATAGACGCCGTCGACGTCGGTATAGATGTCGCAGCGATCGGCGCCGACAGCGGCCGCGACCGCCACGGCGCTCGTGTCCGAACCGCCTCGGCCGAGCGTCGTGACCCGGCCCGAGGCCGCGTTGAAGCCCTGGAAGCCGGCGACGACGGCCACCTCCCGGCTCTCGCCGAAGCGACGGACGATGTCGGAGGCGTCGATCGATTGGATGCGCGCCGACCCGTGCCGGTCGCTCGTGAGCAGCGGGATCTGCCAGCCCTGCCAGGAACGGGCGACGATGCCCATGCCCTGCAGCACGATGGCCATCAGGCCCGCGGTAACGAGCTCGCCCGACGCGACCACCGCATCATATTCGCGCGCATCATGCAGGGGCGAGGCCTCGGTGCACCAGGCGACGAGCTCGTTGGTCTTGCCCGCCATGGCTGAGACGACGACCGCGACCTCGTGCCCGGCGTCGATCTCGCGCTTGACGTGGCGAGCGGAGGCCCGAATCCGGTCGAGGGTGGCGACAGACGTGCCACCGAATTTCAGAACGAGACGGGCCATCGGGTTCGGACCGGAGAAGCGGGACGGTCCGGGTCGCGACGCCTGCGGCGTCAACGCCGATACCTGTGACGCGCCGGGCCTCGCCCCCGGATCGGAGCGGGCGTATAGATGACGGGGGCGGTCGAGCGTGTCAACGCCGGGGATTCACATGACGGACAATGCAACTCGCGAGAGCATCCGTTGAGGAGAGCGGAGGCCGAACGCAGCGGCCTCGTCGGAGGCGCCGCGATCGATGCCGGGGACGTCGCCCGCTTCGACAGGCTCGGCGACGAGTGGTGGGAGCCAACCGGCGCCATGGCGCCGCTACACAAGCTCAATCCGACGCGCATCCGCTACCTGCGCGACCTCATGGAGCGGCACTTCGCCCGCGCCGGTCGCGATACGGCCCGGCCGCTCGGCGGACTCCGGCTGCTCGACATCGGCTGCGGCGGCGGTCTCCTGTCGGAACCGCTGGCACGACTCGGCGCCGCCGTGACCGGGATCGACCCCGCACCGAACAACATCGCGGTGGCGACCCGCCACGCTCAGGCGCTCGATGTCGAGGTCGATTACCGGGCCGAGACCGCCGAGACCCTGGTGGCCGCGGGCGAGACCTTCGACGTCGTGCTGGGCATGGAGGTGGTCGAACACGTCCCGCAGCCCGACGATTTCGTGCGCACGGCCTGCACGCTGGTCCGGCCAGGGGGCCTCTTGGTGCTGTCCACGCTGAACCGCACGGCCAGGAGCTTCGCCCTGGCCATCGTCGGAGCGGAATATGTGTTGCGCTGGCTGCCGCGCGGCACGCATCGCTGGCAACAGTTTCTGACGCCCGAAGAGCTGGCCGCGCCGGTGCGGGCCTCCGGCCTCAGGGTGATCGAGCGCAAGGGCCTCGTCTATGACATCCTGCGCGACCGCTGGGTGACGTCGTCCGACACGGCCGTCAACTACCTTCTGGCCGCCGTCCGGCCGTCCTCAGCGCCGTAGAGCGTCGAGCCCCATCAGGAGTCCTCCGGCGAGCAGGCCCCAGAAGGCCGAACCGATGCCGAAGAAGGCGACGCCCGATGCCGCGGTCAGGAAGGTCACGGCGGCCGGCACGCGTGCGCGCTCGTCCGCGATGGCGCTTGCCATGGCGCCGCCGAAACTGCCGATGAGCGCCAAGCCTGCCACCGCCTCGATCAGGAGGGGCGGCGAGGCCGTCACCAGCACCGCCGCGACACCGGCCCCGAGTCCGAGCACGATATAGACGAGGCCCGTCACCACCGTCGCCCAATAGCGCTTGGCCGGGTCCGCATGCGCGTCCGGCCCGGCGCAGAGCGCCGCCGTGATGGCGGCGAGGTTGACGAGATGGCCGCCGAAAAGTCCGGTGACGATCGAGCCGAGGCCGGTGCCGACGAAGATCTTGCCGATGTCGGGGTCGTAACCATTGGCGCGCAGCACCGCGAGGCCCGGCACGTTCTGCGACGCCATGGTGACGATGAACAGCGGCACGCCGAGGCTGCCGAGGGTCGGCCAGCTCAACGCCGGGGGCGTGAACACCAGCGCGGGCGCCGCGTGGCCGAGCGCATCCGGCGGAAGCTTGGTCACGAAGACCACGATCACGGCGGTGACGACGAGCGCGATCGGCACCGCGTAAAGACGGGCGAAGCGCCAGCCGAGCACCCAGGCGACGACGATCGGTGTCACATAAAGCGGCATCGCGGCCATGGCTTTGACCGGCGCCAGGCAGAGCTCGAACAGGATGCCGGCCAGCATGGCGCCGGCGATCGACTTCGGGATGGCGCCGGCCGCCCGGCCGAACGGCGTCCAGAGGCCTGCCACGATGATCAGCACGGCCGCGGCCAGGATCGCCCCGACCGCGGCCGGATAGCCGCCCGCCGGAAGGCCGGTCGCGATCATCAGCGCGGCACCCGGCGTCGACCAGACGATCGAGATCGGCATGCGCCAGCGAAGGTTGAAGACGAGCGTCAGCACGCCCTGCACGACGGAGATGGCCAAGAGCCCCGAGGCCGCCTCGATCGGCGTCGCGCCGACCGCCCGGAAGGCTTCGAGCAGGATCGCGAAGGTGCTGGCGAAGCCGACGACCGCCGCCAGGATGCCGGCCGAGAGCGGCTGGATCCAGGAGCCTTCTGGGGGCGAGGTGTCGGGCACCTCGGACGTTTGCAGGGCGGCTTCAGTCGGCGACACGGAGCGACCTTCGGGACGAAGGCCGTCCGAAGACCATAGCCGGATCGAACATGCAAGCCGTGGCAGTGCCGGGACAGGTGTCCAGGCAGCGTCCTTGTTCTTGCCGACGGACGGCGATAGGCCACCACCGGCGTCATCGCGACTGTCTTGCGGGGACAAGCTGACCGCCGTCGATTTCGTCGCCGGGTTACCCTGCCTCGCGAAGGGCGCCAAGCTGCGGCTCGACAATGTCCCACGATCCGACGCCGGAATGCGCGGCTCCAAAGAACTGCCGGCCTGGTGCGGGCCGTCAGACCTTAACGCGTTGGCCGAGTCTCCGAATCATACGGGGCAGGCCCCTGCCCGCAGCAATACCGATAAGAACAAGGGGATTATGTATGGCCGGCCAAACGAGCAGAGCAACGCATAGCGATCCAAGGACGTCATGCAGCATAGTGCTTCGGTACGACTTGTCTACCATCGCTACGACATCGGCTATGAGAACCAGCAGTCCCAGGCTGAACACGCAGCGATCGACCGTCGACCATCCTGCCCACTGGCGCGAGATGACGAGGATACAGACCGCCAGCGGTCGTGTCCGTCAACGTGGTGGAAATTGGGGTGTAACTGGAGCGGCTTCGTTTCAGGCGGCTGCGGTGGAAATCCGTACGGTTTCTGTTTTGCTGCCGGGGGCCATAAGTTCGGCCATGGGCTCGGTTTGCATGTAACGGTTCTGCGTCTGCCATTCGTCGTTGGCCTCGAGGAGGACGGCGCCGATGAGGCGGACGATGGAGCCCTCGTTGGGGAAGATGCCGACGACATCAGCACGTCGCTTCACTTCCTTGTTCAAACGCTCCAGGGAATTCGTCGAATGGATCCGGGTCCGGTGCTGGCTGGGGAAGTCCAGATGCGCCAGCACGTCGGTCTCGCTGTCGTCGATGAAGCTGCCGAGCTTCAGGCATTTGCCCCGGAGCTGGTCGGCGACATGGCGCAGCGCCTGACTGGCGCTGGCGCGGTCGGGCTGGATGAAGGCCTGGCGCAGGGCCGCCGCCGCCATGCTCTGCTGCGCTTTCGGGACATAGGACAGGGCATTGCGCATCCAATGAACCCGGCAGCGTTGCCAAGAGGCGCTGAACACCCGGCGGATGGCGACCTTCAGCCCCTCATGAGCATCCGAGATCACCAGCTTCACGCCGGAAAGGCCGCGGCGCACCAGGCTCTTGAGGAAAGTCGACCAGAAGGTCTCCGCTTCCGAGGGCCCGATATGAAGGCCGACGATCTCTCGCTTGCCGTCCGTGTTGACCGCAACGGCGATTATGGCCGCGACCGAGACGATACGGCCGCCTTCGCGCTGCTTCAGGTAGGTCGCGTCCAGCCAAAGGTAGGGCCACTCGCCGGTGAGCGGGCGATCAAGGAAGCCGCCGACGCGCTCGTCGATGTCCTTGCAAAGCTTCGACACCGTGCTCTTGCCGATCCCCGACAATCCCATCGCCTGAACCAGATCGTCAACGCGACGGGTGGAGACACCGCTGATCCAGGCCTCTTGGATGACCGCGACCAAAGCCTTTTCCGAGAGCTTCCTCGGCTCCAGGAACGGTGGGAAGTAGCTGCCCTGCCGGAGCTTCGGGATGCGAAGCTGCAACGAGCCAAGCCGCGTGTCGAGCGAGCGGTCCCGGTAACCGTTGCGATAGGTCGCCCGCTCCAGTGTGCGTTCGTGACGCCCGGCGCCGATCATGCCTTCCACGTCGGCCTCCATCAGAAGCTGCATCACCGCCTCCGCGACCGTCCTCAGGAAATCTCCATCTCCCGCTTTGGCCAAAAGTTCGGCAAGCGGTAGTCTGTCCTCGGTCATCGGGTTCTCCGGTCGGGTTGAAGTCTCGCAACTCCACCTTAGCCGGCCAATCCGGTGGCCACCTCCGTCACACCTTCCAATGTCCGATTTTCCACCACCACCGCGGACACTACCCCGCCAGCAGTCCAAGAAGGCCCGTGCCCAGGATTGACAACGCACTCCATCGAAGCAGCCGGTCGGCGGTGAGTCTGGTCTTCATGTCCGAGATATAGTTCACGACGGTTCGGCGTCGATCAGGCACCGCGGATCAGCGAAAGGATCGTGGACGAAGCCGGTCTCGCGCTGGATGGCATCACGAATTGCGCGGGACACTATCCCGGGACCGTCGGAGCTAAGCTCCGGCAGGTCTGTTCCGTCGAGCCGCCGCACCCGATCGAGAAGGCGCACGCTGTTGGTCAGGAAGACCGCGTCCGCGCCACGAAGGTCCTCAAGCTTCAGGGAGACCTCCGCCACGGAAAGGCCGCATCCGGGAGCGAGGCCCAGCACCAGCGCGCGGGTGATGCCGGGCAGCACGCCATCCGCGATCGGGGGCGTAAGAAGGCGCGAGCCGCTCATCGCGAAGACATTGGCGGCGCTCGAACAGGCGACGGACCCTGCCTCGTTGAGCAGCAAGGCGTCGTCGGCCCCAAGCTCCAGGGCTTCCTTCAGGGCAAGCACGTTGTCGAGGTAGCCGAGCGATTTGATGCGCGACAGCGGCGACCCGCCGTTCCGCCTGATGCTGGAGGTCGCGAGCGCGACCGAGCGGAACGCCATGTCGGGCCGCCACGGCGCGAGTGTCGCCAGAATGGTCGGCACCGCGTTGGGCGCCGGCGCGAGACCGCGCGGCCCCACCCCCCGTGTAACGGTGATCCGGAGAATCCCGTGGGCGTCGGCCGAAGCCGCCACGAGCGCGGTCACCGCCCGGTCCAATTCAGCACGGCCCAGCGGGATGCCGAGCTGGACGGCGGCGGCGGTCATCCGGTCCCAATGCTCCGCGAGCCGAAACGGCGTGCGGTTGAAGACCGCAACGGTTTCGAACAGCCCATCTCCGAGGAGGAGTCCTCGATCGCCTGCCTCGAGTGCGATCGTTGTACCCTCGCGCAGGGCGCCGTTATGCCAGATCACGCCGAAATCTCTCTGCGAGCCCGAGAAAATTGGAGAGCAGCCGATGGCCGCCATCGGTCAGAACGGATTCGGGATGGAACTGGACGCCGAACGTCGGATGCCGCCGATGGGCCAGCGCCATCACCTCGTCATCTTCCGACCAGGCGATCGGCGTCAGCACGCCTCGGGCATCATCGGCGAGGTCGACCACGAGCGAATGGTATCGCCCCACGCCGAGGGGAGTCGGCAATCCGTCGAACAGGGCGCTGCCGTCATGGCGCACGGCCGAACGGCGGCCGTGCATGGGCCGCCGCGCCCGTCCCACCGGTGCGCCGAATGCCGCCCCGATACACTGGTGCCCGAGGCAGATCCCCAGAACCGGCACACGCCCCGAAAGGCCACGCACCAGGGCGGTGGAAATGCCGGCCTCGACCGGGGAGCATGGCCCGGGCGAGATCACGATGGCCTCGGGCGCCATCGCGGCAGCCTCGTCCACCGACAGGCGATCGTTGCGGACGACGAGGGGATCGGCGTCGAGCTCGGCCAGATAGCGCGCGACGTTGAACACGAAGGAATCGTAATTGTCGATCACGAGGATCACGCGGCCGACCCCTCGCGCGCGGTCTCGAACGCCGCGAAGATGCGCCGAACCTTGGCCAGGGTCTCGTCGTACTCGCCCGCAGGGTCGGACAACATGGTGATGCCGCCACCCGCGTGGAGGCTCGCTTCGCCATCGCGGAACGTCACCGTCCGGATGGCGATGTTGGTGTCCATCGTGCCATCGAACCCGATATAGCCGATGGCGCCGCAATAGACCCCGCGCGGCGCCTGCTCGATTTCGGCGATGATCTCCATGGCCCGCACCTTCGGAGCGCCGGTTACCGAGCCGCCCGGAAAGGCCGCCACGAGGAGGTCGAGCGCGTCCTTGCCGGGCGCAAGTTCGCCCATCACGACGGACACGAGATGGTGCACGGAGGCATAGGATTCGGGACCGCATAGAACCGGCACCTTGACGGTATGTGGGCTGCACACGCGTGAGAGGTCGTTGCGTAGCAGATCCACGATCATGACGTTTTCGGCTTTGTCCTTGTCGGAGGCCAGCAGCGCCGCGAGCGCTCGCGCATCCTCGGCCGGATCGGCGCTGCGCGGCGCCGTGCCCTTGATCGGCCGCGTCTCGACCCGGATGCCGTCCACCTTGAGGAAGCGTTCCGGCGAGCTCGAGGCGATCGCCAGATCGCCGAAATCGATAAAGGCCGCGAACGGGGCAGCGTTGACCGCCCGCAGACGCTCATAGAATGCCAGCGGATCGAACGCGGGCGGACAGGCGGCCCGGAAGCACTGCGCGATATTGGCCTGAAAGATGTCGCCGTCCAGAATGAGCTCTCTGACCCGCTCGACGGCGGCCTCATAGCCGGCGCGGTCGACATCGAAACGCCACGCCATCGGCGGGTTGACGGCTTCGTGCCCCGCCGACGGCCTGCGATCCGAACCACCGAACCAACCGGCGAATTCGTCGGCGCGCCGTTCCGCGCGAACCGCCCGCTTGGCGCCGTCCTGCTCGGGCCATCCGGTCGACATCAGCCAGGCGCGATCCGTGCAATGGTCGATCGCGACTACGACATCATAGAAGCCGAGCTGCAGTTGCGGAATGTCCCCGCCCCCGCTCAGGCGCGGCACCGCCTCGAGAACACTGCCGAACTCATATCCGACATAGCCCAGGGCCCCGCCCTGGAACGGGGGCAGATCGCTCCGCGTCTCCTGCCGGTAGAGGCCCAACAGGTCGCGCAAGACGGCGAGCGGCTCGCCTTCGCGCGCCTCCCCGTTCCAGAGCGCTCGACCGTCGCGAACCTCGAACAGTCCGAATGGATCGCAGGTGACGAAGGAATGGCGGCCCAGCATCTCATGCGGCATGGCGCTGTCGAGCAGTGCCAGACCGGCCCGACACCGCAGCCACCGCGTGTATGCCAATGCATCGGTGCATGACAGGCGGCGCACGTGCATCGAAGGTCGGCGCCTCCCACCCGAGCGCAGATGGCTCCTTATCCGGAGCGTGCTGTCGAGCTTACACGCTTGCCGTCACAAAATGAACCGCGACAGATCCGCGTTCTTGGCGAGATCGCCGACGTTCCTGTTCACGAAATCCCGGTCGATCGTGACCGTTTCGCCCGACCGGTCGGAGGCCGTGAAGCTGACCTCGTCGAGCACGCGTTCCATCACGGTCTGCAGGCGACGCGCGCCGATGTTCTCCACCGTCGAATTCACTTCGACGGCGACGCGCGCGAGTTCGTCGATGGCGTCCGGGCTGAACACGAGCTCGAGCCCCTCGGTGCGCATCAGCGCCACATATTGCTTGACGATCGAGGCCTCGGTTTCGGTCAGGATGCGGCGGAAATCCTCCTCGGTGAGGGGCGCGAGCTCAACGCGGATCGGCAGCCGTCCCTGCAGTTCCGGCAGCAGGTCGGATGGCTTGGAGATGTGGAAGGCGCCGGAGGCGATGAACAGGATGTGATCGGTCTTCACCGGTCCGTGCTTGGTCGGCACGGTCGTCCCCTCGATCAGCGGCAGGAGGTCGCGCTGCACGCCCTCGCGGGAGATCTCGCCGCCACCGCCGCGTCCCTCCCGGGCGCAGATCTTGTCGATCTCGTCGAGGAAGACGATGCCGTTGTTCTCGACCTCGTGCAGAGCCAGCTGCACCACCTGCTCGTGGTCGAGCAGCTTCTCGCTCTCCTCATGCAGCAGCGGCGCATGCGCCTCGGCCACCGTGACCCGCCGTGTCTTGGTGCGGCCGCCCATGGCCTTGCCGAAGATGTCGCCGATCGAGATGGCGCCGATCGAGGCGCCCGGCATGTTGGGCAGTTCCATCATCGGCATGGAGGGACCGGATTGGGCGACCTCGATCTCGATCTCCTTGTCGTCGAGCTCGCTCGCCCGGAGCTTGCGGCGGAAGCTGTCGCGGGTCGCTGCCGAGGCGTTGGCGCCGACCAGCGCGTCGAGGATGCGCTCCTCGGCGGCCACCTGGGCCTTGGCCTCGACATCCTTGCGCTTGGCGTCCTTGACGAGGCCGATGCTGATCTCGACAAGATCGCGCACGATCTGCTCGACGTCTCGCCCCACATAGCCGACCTCGGTGAACTTGGTCGCCTCGACCTTGAGGAAGGGCGCCTTGGCGAGCTTGGCGAGACGGCGCGAGATCTCGGTCTTGCCGCAGCCGGTCGGGCCGATCATCAGGATGTTTTTCGGCAGGACCTCGTCGCGCATCTGTCCGGTGAGCTGCAGCCGGCGCCAGCGGTTGCGCAGCGCGATGGCGACGGCCCGCTTCGCATCCTTCTGACCGATGATGTTGCGGTCAAGTTCGGACACGATCTCGCGCGGGGAAAAATCCGTCATTCTGGTCGTCCTGCAATCGTCCGGCGCATGGCGCGGCTCAGGCCTCGCCGATCGTCTCGATGACGAGGTTGTTGTTGGTATAGACGCAGATCTCGGCCGCGATGCCCATGCCCCGCCGCACGATGGCTTCGGGCGCGAGGTCCAGGTCGAGCAGGGCCCGGGCGGCGGCAAGCGCGTAATTGCCGCCCGACCCGATCGCCATGGCGCAGCCGTGCGGGGTCGATTCGGGCTCCAGGACGTCGCCGGTGCCGCTCAGCACCAGGGCAGTCGCCTTGTCCGCCACCAGCATCATGGCCTCGAGGCGTCGCAGGTAGCGGTCGGTGCGCCAATCCTTGGCGAGCTCGACGGAGGCGCGCATGAGCTGGCCCGGGAACTGCTCGAGCTTGCCTTCGAGCCGCTCGAACAGCGTGAAGGCATCGGCCGTGGCGCCGGCGAACCCGGCGATGACCGCCCCCTTGGCGAGGCGGCGCACCTTGCGGGCGGTCGACTTGATCACCGTCTGCCCGAAGCTGACCTGGCCGTCGCCGCCGATCACGGTCAAGCCGCCTTTCTTGACGAGCAGGATCGTCGTGGCATGGAAGGGAGACTGCGGCTCCTGGCCGTGATGCATGGAAAACCTCGCGAGCGCCGCCGGGCTGAAGGCCCGCTCGCTTGCGGACTCTCCGTGCGCAAGTATGGAAAGCCGGCACGCCTTGCAAGGGCGACGTCGGGCGCAGACAGCCTCTATGCCGCGCCCTCGGCGGAGGCTATTCGTCTTGAAACGGTCCGATTCGCTTCGACACGTGATGCGGACCGACGCTCAGTCGTGGATCGATCATGCAGAAGTCTTCACCGGTCCAGGCCGGCCTCGCCTCCCTCCTCCTGCTGGCTGTGGCCACGCCGGCGACTGCCTTGCCGAAGACGGGCGCCGGCCCGCTGCAGCGCATCGAGATCCGCTACGGCATCAGCCTCATCGGCCTGCCGATCGGCACCGCCGCGATCATTGGAACCCTCGGCCCGAAGAGCTACCGGCTCGAGGCCGTCGGCAAGCTCACGGGCCTCGCCGGTGTCATCGTCAATTCCAAGGGGGCGGCAACCTCCTCCGGCAGTGTCGTCGACGGTCGCGCGGTGCCGGCCGCCTTCGCGGCCACGGCCGCCAACCGCAACTCCATGCTCACGATCCGCATGTCGGAAGCCAGGGGAGCCGCCACCGGAATCGAGATCACGCCGCCTTACGAACAAAAGCCCGACCGGGTGCCGCTGAGCGAAGCCGACAAGCGCAATATCCTCGATCCGCTCAGCTCCTTCTTCATGCCGGTGTCGGGCGAGGGCGACATGGTCGGCCCCGCCGCCTGCGACCGGACGCTGCCCCTCTTCGACGGCGGCGTGCGGTTCGACGTCGTGCTGGCGTTCAGCGGAACGCGCGAGGTGGATGGGCCGGGCTACAAGGGAACGGTCGCCGTCTGCTCGGCGCGCTACAGGCCCCATGCGGGCCACCGGCCGGACCGGCCGGCGACCAAGTTCATGATGGACAACAAGGAGATGAGCGTCTGGCTGGCGCCGCTCGCCGGCACCCGCTACGTCGTCCCCTACCGCATCTCGGTCCTGTCGATGATCGGCACGACGGTGATCGAGGCCACGAGCTTCAAGACCGAACCGGACGTCAGGGCCTCCGCCGGCGCTCGATAGGCCGCCGATCACGCTTCGCGCGTGACATCAGTCCTATTCGGCTGTCGTCGGATCGATCGTTGCTCGGACCTGGGCAACGCTATTGGCCGGAAATCCCGCCGTCTTGGCGTGCTCGCGTATGAGTTCAGCGTTTGGTGCATGGTAGACGCAGTAGATCTTGTCGTCCGTCACGTAGCTATGCACCCATTGGATGTCCGGGCCCAGATCTCGAAGAACATTGCAAGACCCTTGCGACGCTCCCTTCAGCGCTTCGGCGCTGAGCTTGCCGACGCCCGGCATTTCTCGCTCGATAACAAACTGTGGCATCGCCCCGTCTCCTTATCGAAGGACCGCGACCTTGCGCCTCACCAGGAGAAGCGTCCACTGGCTGATGTGAGTATCGGCGCAGAGACTCCGATCAAACGGCTGTCGCCGGCAGGACCTCGCTTGCAATCCGCGTGGTCGCGGCCCAGATCTCGCGGCAGCGCATTCGTGGAGACGCCATCCTCTGCCGAGCGCCGACGTGATGTCCGATTCAGAGCCGAGGTTCGCGCCGCTTCATGACGTTTTCCCAGGACGCGCCGAGCTCGGACGAGACTGACCGAGCCAGAAGCGCAGGTGTGCTCGCCGTCCTCGGCCCGACCAATACAGGCAAGACGCATTTCGCCATCGAGCGCATGCTCTCGCATCGGTCGGGCATCATCGGCCTGCCGTTGCGCCTCCTGGCCCGCGAGGTCTATGGCCGGGTCGTCGAGAGGGTGGGCGCGCACGAGGTCGCGCTGATCACCGGCGAAGAGAAGATCAAGCCGAAGAACCCTCGCTACTGGGTGGCGACGGTGGAAGCCATGCCGCGCGACCTCGACGTCGCCTTTGTGGCGATCGACGAAATTCAGCTCGCCGCCGATCTCGACCGCGGCCATGTGTTCACCGACCGGCTGCTCAACCGTCGGGGTCGCGACGAGACGCTGATCATCGGCGCCATGACGATGCGGCGCGTCGTCGAGCAGCTCCTTCCCGGCATCGGCATCGTGTCGCGGCCACGCCTCTCGACGCTGGGTTTCGCGGGGGAGCGGAAGCTCTCGCGGCTGCCGCACCGATCGGCCGTCGTGGCCTTCTCGGCCGAGGAAGTCTACGCCATCGCCGAGCTCATCCGCCGGCAGCGCGGCGGCGCCGCGGTGGTGCTCGGCGCGCTCTCGCCGCGCACCCGCAACGCGCAGGTCGCGCTCTATCAGAACGGCGAGGTCGACTATCTCGTCGCCACCGACGCCATCGGCATGGGGCTCAACCTCGATCTCGACCATGTCGCCTTCGCGGGCGAGCGCAAGTTCGACGGCTGGCAATACCGCCGCCTGACGCCGGCCGAGATGGGGCAGATCGCAGGGCGCGCCGGGCGCCATCTGAAGGACGGCACGTTCGGCACCACCGGCCGCTGCCCGCCGATGGAGCCAGACCTCGTCGAGGCGCTCGAGGACCATCGCTTCGATCCGATGACGGTGCTGCAGTGGCGCAACAGCGACCTCGATTTTTCCAGCATCGAGGATCTGCAGCATTCGCTCGACCGGCTGCCCGAAGTGCCGGGCCTGACGCGCGCGCCGCTCGGCATCGACCTCATGGTGCTCGAGATCGCCGCCCGCGACGCCACCGTCCGCCGCGCCGCCAAGACCAGGGCCGATGTGCAGCGTCTCTGGGATGCCTGCCAGGTCCCAGACTACCGCAAGCTCTCTCCGGCCGCCCATGCCGAGATGGCGCTCACCCTCTTCGGCTTCGTGGTGCGCGCCGGCCGGGTCCCGGACGCCTGGTTTTCGACCCAGCTCGCCGCCGCCGACCGCACCGATGGGGACATCGACACACTCTCGGCGCGCATCTCCCAGGTGCGCACCCTGACCTATATCGCCAACCGGCCGGACTGGCTCGGCGATCCGGAGCATTGGCAGGGCGTCACGCGTCAGCTAGAGGACAGGCTGTCGGATGCTTTGCACGAGCGGCTGGCGCAGCGTTTCGTCGACCGGCGGACGAGCGTCCTGATGCGCCGGTTGAGAGAGAATGCCATGTTGGAAGCGGAGATCACGACCGGCGGCGACGTGATGGTGGAAGGCCAGCATGTCGGCCAGCTGCACGGCTTCCGGTTCACGCCCGACCCGCAAGCCGCGGGCGAGGCGGCACGCACGCTCAACGCCGCGGCTCTCAAGGCTCTCGCCGGAGAGATCGAGGCGCGGGCCGAACGCTTCAGCGCGGCGGTCGACGAGAGCTTCGCGCTCGCCAACGACGGGACCATCCGCTGGCTCGGCGATCCCGTGGCCAGGATCGCCGCCGGTGACAAGCTCCTGGCACCCCGGGCCAGGGTAATCGCCGACGAGCATCTGACCGGCACGGCACTCGAAACCGTGCAGCGCCGCCTCGATCTGTGGCTTGCCCAGCATGTCAAGAAACATCTCGGCGCGCTGCTCGATCTCGAGACCGGCGAGGGGCTCGACGGAATTTCGCGCGGCATCGCCTTCCAGGTGGCCGAGGAACTCGGCGTGCTCGAACGCTCGCGCGTCGCCGAGCAGATGAAAACGCTCGATCAGGCCTCGCGCGGCACGCTGCGCAAGCTCGGGCTGCGTTTCGGAGCCTATCACATCTATCTGCCGGGGCTGATCAAGCCCGCGCCCCGCGCGCTCGCGGCCCAGCTCTGGGCCCTGCGCCACGGCGGCGTCGAGACCGTCAAGGGTCTCGACGAGGTGCCCCATCTCGCCGCCTCGGGCCGTACCTCGTTCCCCGCCGACCAGACGGTTCCGAAGGGCCTCTACCGGGCCGCGGGCTTCCGGGTCTGCGGCGCCCGCGCCGTGCGCGTCGATATCCTCGAGCGGCTCGCCGACCTGATCCGCCCGGCCATCGCCTACCGGCCGGGCACGACGCCCGGCGCGCCGCCGCCCGGCACCGCCGACAACGACGGCTTCGTCACCACCGTGTCGATGACCTCGCTCGCCGGCTGCTCGGGCGAGGATTTCGGTTCCATCCTCAAGGCGCTCGGCTATGTGGTCGATCGTAGGCCAGGGCCGGCCATCACGGTGCCGCTGCTGCCCGTCGCGCCGACGGAACCGCTGCGGCCGCATGTGGAGGCAGGCGCTGCGGCGGACGCAGCGTCGCCCCCGACCGTCGATGATGCCATATCCGATCCAGGACCGCAGACGGACGGCCCGGCTGAAGGAACTCCGGCGACCGCGGTTGACGCTGACGCGGTGGAAGCCGAGGAAGGGCTTCCGGGGAACGCCCCCGAGACGGGAGTGGATGTCGCCGTCCCCGCGGCCGACGACGCCCACCAGCTTGCCTTCGACTCGGGCATGGGAGGCCTGCCAAGTGCCGAATCTCCCCCCAGCCCCGAAGAGCATGCGGAGGCCGCCGCCGAACCGGAGGGCTCGTCTGCAGTGGCGGAACCGGAGGATTCGTCCGGAGCGAACGACGTGAACCCCGCGACTGAAGGCGCCGCCGAACCACGGTCCGCCGACGAAGCCGGGCCTGGCGACGCGCCACACGCGGCCGCCGAGCCCGAAGCCGCCACCGAGCCGGGCGCCGCCGCTCACCCGGACCCCGACGCGCACGTGGAGGCCGCCGCCGAGGCGGAGACTTCGTCCGGGGCGGGAGACTTGCATATTGCGACGGAAGGCGTTGCCGAACCAGGCTCCGCCGAGGAAGCGGCGCCCGACGACCAGCTGCGCGCGGCACCCGAGCCCGAAGCCGCCGCTGAGCCGAGCACTGAACCTCACGCGCAAGCCGCGGCTCAGTCCGATGCCGCATCCGATACGCAGGAGCCTGCCGAGCCGGCGGCGCCGGGCGAGTCAGTGCTGATCGAGGTTTGGCGCCCGCACCGCACCCATCATCACGCCCAGCGCCGGCCGGAGCGCGGACGGCCGCGGCCGCAGCGCGCCGAGGCCCAGGCGGGAGTAGGAGCGGGCGACCACGCCGGTTCCGGCGAGCCGAGGCCAAGCGACCATCGTCGCGACGATCGACGACCGGCGCATGCGCGCGGTCGCCACCCCGGCGGCGCGCAAGGACCAACGCCACGCCGCGACCACCCTCGCCCAGAGCGGCCCGAAGGCGAGTCCGCCGCCGCACGGGGGACGCAATCGGAACGCCACGGCCCGAAGGACGGCGGGCGTCCGCAGCGCAACGGCGACGGCAAGACCCGCTTCGAGCATCGGCGCGGCGATGATCGCAGGAGCGATGGTGGGCGCGGCGACGCCCGTCCGCAGCAGTTCTCGACGGAAGCGCGTCCGCCACGCGACCGGGCGCCCGACCCGAATTCGCCTTTCGCCAAGCTCATGGCACTCAAGCTCGAAATGGAGCGAAAGAAGGAGCCGTGACCTCCCTCACCGGCCGCTATGGCTGACGAGCCCGCCGCGCGGCAGCGCGTCGATAAATGGCTGTGGTTCGCGCGGGTAGCGAAGTCACGCACGCTGGCGGCCCGGCTCGTCGAGGACGGCTTCGTGCGGGTCAATTCGGTGCGGGTCGACAGTCCTGCGAAGGTCGTAAAGCCGGGCGACGTGCTCACGGTGGCCCTGGAGCGCCAGGTCCGCGTGCTCAAGGTCCTGGCGCCGGGAACCCGCCGCGGTCCCTATCCCGAGGCTCGGCTGCTGTTCGACGACATCTCGGAGACGGCGGCCGAGCGGGCGCAGGACTGAGCCGGCCGGTCGTGCGGCCCGGGCTTGCACCGTCCCGTCAAAGCCGATAGCACGAGGCCTCAGCGCGCAGCGCGCGCGGCCCGAGCGATGCCGAGCCGCACGCAAGCCCCGCGCCAAAGGACAGGATATGACCTACGTCGTCGTCGAGAATTGCATCAAGTGCAAGTATATGGATTGCGTCGAAGTCTGTCCCGTGGACTGCTTCTATGAGGGCGACAACATGCTCGTCATCCATCCCGACGAATGTATCGATTGCGGCGTCTGCGAGCCTGAATGTCCTGCCGAGGCCATCAAGCCCGACACGGAATCGGGCCTGGAGAAGTGGCTCTCTCTCAACGCCGACTATGCCAAGAGCTGGCCCAACATCTCGGTCAAGCGGGAAGGCCCCGCCGATGGCAAGGAATTCGACGGCAAGCCCGGCAAGTTCGAGGCCTATTTCTCGCCGAACCCCGGGACGGGGGACTGACGGGGCAATCGCTTCCGGCTGGCCTTTCGGCGGCCTGAGATCGACCTGCGAGAGCGGGGCTTGTCGGTTCCGTCATTGGCCGGCGCTCCCGGTTTTATAGAAGCACCCTCGCCGCCCTATTCGGCCGCTGCGGCGAACGGCTCTGTCGTGTAGTTCAACACCGGCGCGAGCCAACGCTCGACCTCGGCGACCGGGATGCCTTTGCGGGCCGCGTAGTCTTCGACCTGGTCGCGCTCGACCTTGGCGACACCGAAATAACGCGCCTCGGGATGCGCCAGATAGAGGCCGGACACCGAGGACCCCGGCCACATGGCGAAGCTCTCGGTCAGCTTGACGCCGATCCGGGCCTCGGCGTCGAGCAGGCGGAACAGCGTTGCCTTCTCGGTATGGTCGGGCTGGGCCGGATAGCCCGGTGCGGGGCGGATGCCGCGGTAGGGTTCGCCGATGAGCTCGTCCGGCATGAGGCTTTCGTCCGGCGCGTAGGCCCAGAACTCGCGGCGCACGCGCTGGTGCATGGCCTCGGCGAAAGCTTCGGCCAAGCGGTCGGCGAGCGCTTTGACCAGGATCGATGAATAATCGTCGTTGTGGCGCGCGAACCTGTCCGCGACAGGCTCGTCGGCCCCGGCCGTCACGACGAAGCCGCCGACGTAGTCGCGTCGTCCCGTCTCGATGGGGGCCACGAAATCGGCGAGCGCCAGGTTGGCGCGGCCTTCGCCGCTCCGCTTCGTCAGCTGCTGGCGCAGCGTGAAGAGGGTGGCGAGATCCCTGGTGCCTGCGTCGTCGGCATAAAGTGCGATGTCGTCGCCGATGGCATTCGCCGGCCAGAAGCCGATCGCCGCCTTGGGGGCGAACCAGCGCTCGGCGACGATGCGCGCCAGCATGGCCTGCGCGTCGTCGAAAAGGGCCCGCGCCGCCGCGCCTTGCGCCGGATCGTCGAGGATCGCCGGATAGCGGCCCTTGAGCTCCCAGGTCTGGAAGAATGGCGTCCAGTCGATGAAGCGCGCGAGCTCGGCGAGATCGTAGCTCTCGAAGACGCGGGTGCCGAGAAAGACCGGACGCGGCGGCGCATAGCCGCTCCAGTCGAGTTTCAGCCGGTTGTCCCGCGCTTTGGCGAGCGGCAGGCGCAGCTTGTCGGCCTCGTTGCGCCGATGCGTCTCGGCGACCTTGCGGTATTCGCCACGCACCGTCTCGACATAGCTGGCACGGTTCCCCGGCGACAGCAGGTTCGCCACGACACCGACCGCGCGGCTCGCGTCGGTGACATAGACGGTCTGGCCGCGTGCGTAGCGGGGATGGATCTTGACCGCGGTATGGACGCGGCTCGTCGTCGCGCCGCCGATCAGCAGCGGCAGGTCGAAGCCCTCGCGCTCCATCTCGGAGGCGACATGGACCATTTCGTCTAGCGACGGTGTGATCAGGCCCGAAAGACCGATGGCGTCGACCTTCTCGGCGCGCGCCACCTCCAGGATCCTGGCGCAGGGCACCATGACGCCGAGATCGATCACCTCGTAGTTGTTGCAGCCGAGCACGACGCCGACGATGTTCTTGCCGATGTCGTGGACGTCGCCCTTCACGGTCGCCATCAGGATCTTGCCGGCGCTGCGGCGCCCGTCGCCGCCTCCGGCCGCCTTCTCGGCCTCCATATACGGCAGCAGCCGAGCGACCGCTTGTTTCATCACGCGGGCCGACTTCACCACCTGGGGCAGGAACATCTTGCCGGCGCCGAAGAGATCGCCGACGACGTTCATGCCAGCCATCAGCGGGCCTTCGATGACATGGAGCGGCCGTTCGGCGGCGAGCCGCGCCTCCTCGACGTCGCATTCGATATGGTCCGTGATGCCGTTGACGAGCGCATGTTCCAGCCGCTTCTCGACCGGCCCGTCCCGCCAGGCGAGATCCTGCGCTTCACGCTCGCGGCCGGCGGTGCCGCGGAAGCGTTCGGCGAGCGTCAGGAGACGCTCGGTCGCGTCCGGGCGCCGGTTGAGCACGACATCCTCGCAGGCCTCGCGCAAACCGGGCTCGATCGCGTCATAGACCGCGAGCTGGCCCGCATTGACGATGCCCATGTCCATGCCGGCCCGGATGGCGTGATAGAGGAAAACGGCATGCATCGCCTCGCGCACCGGCTCGTTGCCGCGGAACGCGAAGGAGAGGTTCGAGACGCCGCCCGAGACATGGGCGTACGGCAGCATCGTGCGGATGGCGCGCGCCGCCTCGATGAAGGCGACCCCGTAGCCGTCGTGCTCGGCGATGCCGGTCGCGACCGCGAAGATGTTGGGGTCGAAGACGATGTCCTCGGGCGGAAAGCCTGCCTCTTCGGTCAAGAGCCTGTGGGCGCGGGTGCAGATGGCCACCTTGCGCTCGAAGGTGTCGGCCTGGCCCGCCTCGTCGAAGGCCATCACCACGACGGCAGCGCCATAGGCCCGCACGAGCTTCGCTTGCCTGAGGAAGGCCTCCTCGCCCTCCTTCATCGAGATCGAGTTGACCAGCGGCTTGCCCTGCACGCATTTCAGCCCGGCCTCGATGACCGACCATTTGGACGAGTCGATCATCACCGGCACGCGGGCGATATCGGGCTCGGCGGCGACGAGGTTGAGGAAATCGGCCATCGCCTTCTCGGACTCGATCAGGCCCTCGTCCATGTTGACGTCGATGATCTGGGCGCCGTTCGCCACCTGGTCGCGCGCCACCTCGAGCGCCGCCGGATAGTCGCCGGCGGTGACCAGCTTGCGGAAGCGGGCCGAGCCGGTGACGTTGGTGCGTTCGCCGACATTGACGAAGGGAATGTCGGCCGACAGCACGAAGGGCTCGAGGCCCGACAGACGCATCAGCGGCTCGACCTCCGGCACGCGGCGCGGCTCGAGGCCCCGCACCGCCTCGGCGATGGCTTGGATATGCTCGGGCGTCGAGCCGCAGCAGCCGCCGACCACGTTGACGAGGCCCTCGGCCGCAAAGGCGCGGAGCTGGACCGCCATGGCCTCCGGCCCCTCGTCATAGCCGCCGAAGGCATTGGGCAGGCCGGCATTGGGATAAGCGCAGACGAAGGTATCGGCGGCGGCGGCGATCTCCTGCAGGTGAGGTCGCATCTCGGCGGCGCCAAGGGCGCAATTGAGCCCGATCGTGAAGGGCCGGGCGTGGCGCACGGAGTGCCAGAAGGCCGTCGGCGTCTGGCCCGACAGCGTGCGGCCCGAACGATCGGTGATGGTGCCCGAGACCATCACCGGCAGGCAAGTGCGCTTCTCGGCGAAGACGTCCTCGCAGGCCATGATGGCGGCCTTGGCGTTGAGTGTGTCGAAGATCGTCTCGATCAGCACGATCTCGGCGCCGCCATCAACGAGGCCGCGGAGCTGCTCCGCATAGGCCAGCTTGAGGCCGTCGAAGGTGACGGCGCGAAAGCCCGGATCGTTGACATCGGGCGACAGCGACGCTGTGCGATTGGTGGGCCCGAGGGCGCCGGCCACGAAGCGGCGACGGCCGTCCTCCATCCTGGCCTTGCGGGTCGCCTCGCGGGCGAGGCGGGCCCCTTCCCGGTTGAGATCATAGACCGCCCGCTCCATCCGATAATCGGCCTGGGCAACCGAGGTCGAGGAGAAGGTGTTGGTCTCGATGATGTCGGCGCCGGCACGGCAGTAGGCGAGGTGGATGGCGCGAATCGCGTCGGGACGGCTCAGCGTGAGTAGGTCGTTGTTGCCTTTGAGGTGGCAATCGCAGCCGAGGGAGTGCCGGCCGTCGTGGAAATCCTGCTCGTCTAGGCCGAGACCCTGGATCTGCGTCCCCATGGCGCCGTCGAGGATCAGGATGCGCTCGCGGGCAGTGGCCCGCAGAGCCGCCAGCACGTTCGCGCCGTCAGCGATGGCGAACCGATCATCGGACGGCATGGCAGACTCCCACGGCTCACTAATTCAATAATTATGCATATAAAGATATCCTTATATTAAGGCAAGTGCGCCGGACCCCGACGCAGGGCTGTCGTACCTCGCGCATCAAATCAGAGAGTTGTGACGCCTTCGACTGCGCCTCGTGCCGGAGTCGTTATGGCGCGCTTTTGCGAGTCCCCGAAGCCACGGGGGCCTCGCGACCGCGTCAGCTTCGCGCTACGCGTCGCCGACCGTGACGGGCACCGTCTTGTTCTCGCGGGAGCCCCCGACGGACAAAAGTCCGGGCCAGACACACCGCACCCTCTCCATGGTGTTGGGGCTGGACGAGGTGGTGAGGGCTGAAACCGCCAATGATCGCCGTGCGTCTTCGAAGCACGGCGTCCCAACGGCCGTCCCGCGGCCCTTCGGCCTCCTTGCCGGAGGGTCGCAGTGGTGCAGGTGATTGCCATGCGCCGTCCACACATATTCAAGCGTTCGGCCCTGCGCGGCCGGCGCCTGGCCTTCCAAGAGCCATTGCCCGACGCGGCGCGCCAGGTCGCCGAGGTCGACGAGTTGCATCCCGCACCGGAGGCCCGTTCAAATGGCGGCGCGTGTCGACGCGGGTCAACAAGTCCGGACGATCTCATCTTGCCTGACTCTGGACATGGTCGTGGGAAAGCGTCACGACGGCGGGGCGGCCCCATCCTCGATCGGCTTGACCGGCATGCCTGGTCCGATCTTCTGGAGATTTCCGGTGATCACGGGCGAGCCCTCGGTCACGCCTGAAACCGCAACGAGAGAGCCTTCCGTCGACCCGAGCGTCACCGGCCGCTGCTCGACCTTGCCGTCGGCGCCGACGACATACACGTATTTCCCGAGCTGGCTCGAGCCGATGGCGACTTGCGGTACCAAGAGCGCGTCGGGCTGCGTCCGCAGGTGGACGCGCACCTTCACATACTGGCCCGGCAGCAGGCTCAGATCGGCATTGGCGATCGTGGCCCGCGCCATCACGGTCCCGGTCGAGCGGTCGACGCTGTTGTCGACGAACGTCAGCTCGCCCTTGTGGCTTGGCACGTCCTCGCCCGGCACCGTAATGTCGACCGCGACAGTGCCGGCCCGACGCGCCTTCTGCAACGCCACGAGGTCCGTCTCGCCGGGGTTGAAGGAGACATAGACGGGATCGATCTGCACCAGGGTGTTGAGCGTGGTGCCGGCCGCTCCCACGAGCGTACCGATCGGGGCTTGGTTGTGACCGAGACGTCCGGCAAAGGGCGCGCGGATCTCGGTGTAGTCGAGGTTCAGCTGGGCGGCGCGCGCGTTCGCCCGGTCGGCCAGGAGCGCCGCTTCGCCCTGCCGCATCGCGCTGGTGCGCTGATCCATGGTGTCTTTCGCCAGGAAGCCGCTCTTCGAGAGCGCATCGCCACGGTTATAGCTCGCGCGCTGATAGTCGAGCGACGCCTGGTCCCGCTCGATCTGCGCTTGCGCCTGGTCGAGCGCGACCTGGAAGTCGCGCCGATCCAATCGGTAGAGCAGGTCGCCGGCTTTCACATCCGTGCCATCGGGAACAGCCTGGTTCACCAGGAAGGCCGAGACCTTGGCCTGCAGCGAGATGGCGCGGATCGACTCCGTCCGGGCCGCATAGTCGAGGTCGACCGGGATCGATCGCTTGACCACTCTGACGATCGGAACCGGCATCAGGAACGGCGCCGGGGCAGCGGTCTCGGCGGCCGGGGGTGCGGCACCGGCCTTGCCGGGCATCAGGCGGTCGATGACCGACGGATCCGAACGGTAGACCGCGGCAGCCGCGACGACCAACACGATCGCGCCGAGCGGGAGATTGCGGAAACGCATGGAAGGAGTCCTTATTCGGCAGCTTCGGCGAAGCGCTCCGGCTCCGGAAGACTTTTGGTCGCGCCATGGTCGTTGTCCGCGCCATCGGCCGACCTGCCTTCGCGCATCCGCTCGATGACAGCGTAGAAGACCGGCACGAAGATCAAGGTCAGGACGGTGGCGGCCAGCATGCCGCCGAACACAGTCGTGCCGAGTGATCGGCGGCTCGCCGCGCCGGCGCCGGTCGCCACCACCAGCGGCACCACGCCGAGGATGAACGCGAAAGCGGTCATCAGGATCGGCCGCAGGCGCAAACGCCCCGCCTCCATGGCGGCCTCGGCGATGCCGAGGCCCTCCTCGCGGCGACGGCGGGCGAATTCGACGATCAGGATCGCGTTCTTGGCCGCCAGCCCGATCAGCATGACGAAGCCGATCTGCGAATAGACGTCGATCTGCATCTGCCGGATCCATAGCGCCGCGAGCGCGCCGAAGAGCGCCAGCGGCACCGCGAGCAGCACCATGAACGGCATGGTCCAGCTCTCGTACTGGGCCGCCAGGATCAGGAACACGAAGAGGATCGCGAGGCCGAAGATCAGGCTCGCGGCCGAGCCCGCCTTGAGTTCCTGGAAGGTGATCCCGGTCCACTCGAAGGCGAAATCGCGAGGCAGGGCAGTGGCGGCGACCCGCTGCATGGCCGCAACCGCCTGGCCCGAGCTGAAGCCCGGCGCCGCCGCGCCGTTGATCAGGGCCGAGCCGTAATTATTGTAGTGTGGCACGGTCTCGGGGCCGACGATCGGCTTCAAGGTGCCGAGGGTCGAGAGCGGCACCATGCCGCCGCTCGCATTGCGGACGTAGAGGCGCGACAGGTCGGCGGCGTTCGCCCGCGCGTCCTTGTCGGCCTGGATGGTCACCCGGAAGGTGCGGCCGAACAGGTTGAAGTCGTTGACATAAAGCGAACCGAGATAGATCTGCAGCGTGTTGAACACGTCGGGCAGGCTCAGCCCGAGCAGCTTCGCCTTGTTGCGGTCGAGGTCGTAGTTGAACTGCGGCGTCGTGGTGCTGAACGACGAGAACATCTGCTGGGCGCTGAGCTCGGGCTGCTTGCGCGCCTCGGCGAGCAGCGCCTGGGTGGCCTGGTTGAGCGCGACGCTGCCGCGGCCGGTCAGGTCCTCGACCTCGAATTCGAAGCCGCCGGTCGTGCCGAGGCCGGGGATCGAGGGCGGGTCGAAGCTCAGCGCGAAGGCACCGGGAATCGCCATCAGCTTGGACCGTACCGCCGCCACGATGCGCGAGGCGTTCTGATCGGGCGGGCGCTCGTCCCAAGGCTTGAGGATGGCGAATTCGACGGCGGAGTTCGATTGCGCCGCGTTGGTCAGAAAGTTGAGCCCGCTGATCGAGCCGACGATATCGACACCCGGCTCGTTCTGCAGCACGTCGCGCACCTGCTTGGCGACCGCATCGGTGCGTTCCAGCGAGGCGCCGTCGGGTCCCTGAATGACGACGAAGAAATAGCCCTGGTCCTCGACGGGCAGGAAGGTGCTGGGCAGCCGCGTCCACAGCGCGTAGGTGCCAAAGAGGCCGAGGATGAAGACGGCCATCAACACCCAGCGACCCCGAATGAAGGCGCCGACGAGCCACGCGTAGCCATGCGACAGCCGCTCGAAGCCGGCGTTGAACCAGCGGAACAGGATGAAGGGCTGGTGCGGCCGGTGACGCAGGAAGGCGGCGCTGAGCGCGGGGCTCAGCGTGAGCGAGTTGAAGGCCGAAATGCCGACCGAGATCGCTACCGTGAGGGCGAACTGGTTGTAGAGCCGCCCCGCCACGCCGGGAATGAAGGCGACGGGCACGAACACCGCCATCAGCACGGCCGTGGTGGCGATGATGGGTCCGGTCACCTCCGACATGGCCTTGCGGGTCGCGGCCATAGGCGCAAGCCCTGCTTCGAGTTCCGCTCGACGTTTTCGACGACCACGATCGCGTCGTCCACGACAAGGCCGATCGCCAGAACCATGCCGAGCAGGCTCAACATGTTGAGCGAAAAGCCGCAGATCTCCATGACGGCCAGGGTCGCGATCAGCGACACCGGGATCGCGATCGTCGGGATGATGGTGGTGCGCCAGCTCTGCAGGAAGACGAACACCACGAGGACCACGAGAATCAGCGCCTCGCCGAGGGTGAGCACCACGTCGTGCATCGAGGCCGAGACGAAGCGGGTCGTATCGTAATGCATCGCGTAGTCGATGCCCTTGGGGAAGCGCGTCTTCAGCGCCTCCATCTTGGTCTTGATGTTCTTCTGCAGGTCGAGCGCGTTGGACCCCGGCATCTGATAGACGGCCAGTACGACGGTCGGATCCTTGCCGAAGAAGGCCGTCGAGGCATATTGCAGCGCCCCGAGCTCGATGCGCGCCACGTCCTTCAGGCGCACGACCGAACCGGAGGCTGGATCGGCCCGCACCACGATGTCGCCGAACTCGGCGGGATCGCTCAGGCGGCCGACGGCATTGACCTGCATCTCGAAGGCGGTGCCGGCCGGCGCCGGCGACTGGCCGATCTTGCCGGCTGCGACCTGCACGTTCTGCTCGGCGATGGCACTCTGGACGTCGACCGCCGTGATACCGAGCTTGGCCAGCCGGTCGGGATCGAGCCAGACTCGCATCGAATAGCGCCGCTCGCCGAAGATCTGCACATCGCCAACGCCCGGCAGCCGTTTCAACGGATCGACGACCTGGAGGTAGGCGTAGTTGCTGAGCGCGACGGGATCGACCGAGCCATCGGGCGAGGTGAGGTTGACGATGAGGACGAAGTTCGGGTTCTGCTTCTTGATCGTGACGCCGGCCTGGTTGACGATCGCCGGCAGAGACGAGGCGGCCTGCGACACGCGGTTCTGCACGTCGACCGCGGCGATGCTGAGCGGATAGCCCACGTCGAACGTCACCGTGATGGTGGACGACCCGTCGTTCGAGCTCGACGAGGACATGTAGGTCATGCCCTGGACGCCGTTGATCTGCTGCTCGAGCGGCGTCGTCACCGTGTCGGCGACGACCTGTGCGCTGGCGCCCGGATAGACGGCGCTCACCACCACTTGGGGCGGCGTGATGTCGGGGAACTGCGAGACCGGCAGCAGCACGTAGCAGATGGCCCCGGCCATCACCATGATGACCGCGACGGCCGAGGCGAAGATCGGGCGTTGGATGAAGAAGGCTACCATGACGGCGTCGATCCGAGATCGGCAAGGACGTCCTCGATGGTCGACTCTCGGCTGCAGTGGCTCATGATGCTTCCTTGCCGGAACGCCGGAGGCGCCCGGACCTGGACAAAACAAAGGGTTGGTGCTGTTCGGAGGCTCGTTGACCCGGCCTCGGGGTTCTGTTACTGCTAGGTAACAACCAGAAAGTTACCGTCTGGTAACATCGGCGTCAAGGGTCATGGGCGAGAAAATTTCCGCGGTGCGGGACAGGATGGCGGAGATGTGCTGCGGGCCGGCGAGGTCCAAGCATCGCGACCGGATCGTCGCGACGGCGCGCGACATGTTCCACCTGCACGGCATCAAGAACGTTGGAGTCGAGGCCATCGCCGAGGCGGCCGGCACCAACAAGATGACGCTCTATCGCCACTTCGGATCGAAGGACGAGCTGATCGTCGAGTGTCTGCGGGCGGTCGCCGACGAGACCGAGGCTGAATGGCAGGCGCTCGAGATGCGCCATCCGGGCGACCCGATGGGACAGCTCCAAGGATGGGTTCGCCGGGGTGCCGAGTGCGTCTTGGCCGACGGCCGCGGATGCACGCTCGCCAATGCGGCGGTGGAGCTCTCGGCCAGCGACCATCCGGCGCGACGATTGATCGAACAGTGCAAGACCGCCCACCGCGACCGCCTCGTCCGCTTGTGCGAGAGGGCCGGCATAGCGCAGGCGGAACTTCTGGCCGATGCCCTCTACCTGCTGTTGGAAGGCGCGCGGGTGAGCCGCCAGAGTGTCGGCGCCGAGGGCCCGAGCGCCCGGTTCGTCCGCATGAGCGACGCCGTTATCGCGGCGTTCGCAGGATCATGAAAATCTCGAACTCCGCGTATCCGCGGTCTCATCGACCTTTGGACCCAAACGCACCGATCCGGACTCGTCGAGCTTATGCGCGCGGCAGCGAAGCTGTAAGCTAAATGGTCGGCCTGCCGGCACCCATGGGCTGGGAGCGGCCTCGCGGAGGCGAGGTATTCAGGAAGATTCGCGCCGCCCCGGCATGCCGCTCCTGCGTCTCGTGGTTCCGCACGAGAGGGCTGAGGTTCATCGGGGTCACGTTGCGGTCTTCAAGCATCTTGCGCTTGGCAGGTCGCAGATCGATTGCTCAGACCAGGTACATCCTGCAGGGCCCCCCGCTCCCGAACTCGTCGCGCATCCATCCCGACCATGGCAGGACGTTAGGGTCGTCGCCGGACGCCGAGGAGGTGGAGCTCGTTCTCGATGAAGACTTGGCGGGCTAGGTTGACGGTGGCCGCGAACCGCCTCGGGGAGGTTCGGTAGTCCTCCTCGGCAACGATGACTCTCAGGCGGCACCGGAACGTAACGCCGCAATGGCTTATGACGGGTCGCTCGTGTGGCCGCGCTCGCCGCCGATGCGGCGCAGATAACGGACGGGGTCGGAGAGATGGCGAGCGAGCTCGGCCACGGCCGCGGCTTCGTCGTCGCCGGTCGCGAGCGCCGCGAGCCGCCGATGCTCTGCTCCGAGCCCGGCGCTTGACCGATAGCCTGCCATCAGCAGATGGAGGCAAAGGCGCGTCTCGGCCTGCACGGTGCCATACATGCGCGACAGGCGTGGGCTCCCGGCCGCCGCGACGAGCGCGGCATGGAAAGCGAGGTCGGCGTCGGCGACCCCGGTCCAGTCGGCCGTCGCGGCCGCCTGATCCATGCGGTCCGCCTCGGCGTCGAGCGCCGTCCGCACGGCGGCGCGGTCGGGGCGGGCGAGCACGCACTTCACGGCCGCGCCTTCGATCGCCTCGCGTGCCAGATAGACGTCCGCGAGATCGGCCTCGGTCAGCTCGGCGACGAAGACACCGCGATGCGGATGGCTGACGAGCAGGCCCTCTTGCACCAGCCGTGCGAGCGCCTCGCGCACAGGCCCGCGGCTCGTGCCGAAGCGACCCGCAAGCTCGGCCTCGTTCATCTGGGCACCGGGCGCGGCGGCGCCCGACAGCACAGCGTCGCGGATGGCGCCTGCCATCTGGCCGGAAAGCGTGACCCGCGGCAGGCGGGAGAGGGTCGCGGCGCTCAATGAAGCCGATCCTGCAGCTTGTACCAGGCACCAACGAACGGCAGGAACCAGGGCGGCCCAAAATGACCCTTGATCGCCGGCCAGTCGAGATCGGCGAAGGGGTTGGCGGCGCGCTCGCCCGCCATCACGGCGGCCATGGCCTGGCCCATATGCGTCGACATCTGCGTACCGTGGCCGCTGTACCCCATGGCATAATAGATCCCGTCGTGGTGGCCGGCGCGCGGCAAGCGATCGGCCGTCATGTCGACGAGGCCGCCCCAGCACCAGTCGAGCCGGGTGCCGGCGACCTGGGGGAAGACCTGGGCCAAGCCGCGCTCGAGAATGCGGCCGCTCTTGCGGTCCGAGGTCGCGTCCGAGAGCGCGAAGCGAGCGCGGCCACCGAAGAGCAGGCGGTCGTCCGGCAGGACGCGAAAATAATGACCGATGGTCTGCGTCGTGGTGCACATGCGCCGGCTCGGCAGGAGCGCGTCGACGATGTCGCGCCGCAAGGGCTCCGTCACGACGATGAAGCTGCCGATCGGCACGATGCGGCGGCGGTAGCGGAAGAAAGGGCCGCGCCGCGACGGGCCCGTGGCCAGCAGCACCTGCGCCGCACGGAGCCGGCCGCGCGGCGTCGTGACGTCGTGGGCCTCGCTCGCTCCGATCCGCGTCAGCGCCGTTACGGGCGCATTCTCGTGGATGCGGGCGCCGGCGCGACGCGCGGCCTCAGCGAGGCCGGTCACGAACTGCCCCATGTGCAGGCTGGCAGACTTTGGGAAGACAAGGCCGCCGAAATAACATCCTGAGCCAATCTCGGCGGCAAGCGCAGCGCGATCGACCATGAAGACATCCGGATCGGCCCCGCGCTGAAGCGCGTCTCGGGCGTGGCGGAGCTTGTCGTAATGCTCGGGCTTGGCGGCGAGCTTCAGCTTGCCGGTGCGCGCGAAGCCGCAGTCGATCCCCTCCTCGTGCGCGATCCGCTCGACCGTGTCGACGGCCGCATCGAAGGCCCGATAGAGCGCGACCGTCCGGGCAAAGCCGAAGCGCGCCTCGACGCTCGAGAAATCCTGCGCGAAGCCGTTGTTGCACTGCCCGCCGTTACGACCCGAGGCCCCGGCACCGACGGTTTCGGCCTCGAGCAGCGCGACCGAGGCGCCGCGTTTCGCCAGCGCCAGCGCCGCCGAAAGCCCCGTGAAGCCGCCGCCGACCACCGCGACATCGACGTGGCCCTTGATCGGACCGTCTACGGCCCCCGCGAAGCGAGGCGCGGTGTCGTGCCAATAGGAGGCGAGTTTCACGGCCGTGCCGGTTCAAAGACCCACGAGCGCGGGCAGGCCGCCGATGTCGTCGATCTTGTGGGTACGATAGAAGGAATTGTCGGGCTCGTGGTCGCGCGCCACGAAGACGCGCGCGCCGAAGTGCAGATCGAAGGCCGACATCTGGTCGTAGCGGTAGCTCGACGAGACATGCATCATCTCCTCGGGCTTCGCGCCGAGCTGGTCCAGCATGTATTCGAAGGCCTGGAAGCGGGGCTTGTAAGCGTTCGCCTGCTCGGCCGTATAGACGCGATGGAAAGGCGCGCCGAGCTGCGCGACGTTGTCGTGGATCTGCGCGTTCATGGCGTTCGACAGGATCACCAGCGGGATCCGGTCGGCGATCCTCGACAGGCCCGCGGGCACCTCGGGATGCGGCCCCCAGCCGGGCACCGCCTCGTAGATCGCCGCGCCGTCCGCATCGCGGTACGGCACCCCGTGCAGGCGGCAGGTGCGGCGCAGCGCGTTGGCGATAACCTCCGCATAGGGCTTCCAGGCGCCCAGAATCTCGTCGAGCCGATAGGCGGCGAAATCCTTGGTGAAGGCCGACATGCGGTCCGCAACGATCCGGTCGCCGCAGAGCTTCTCCGCGATCTCGCTCATCCGGAAGCGCGTGAGCGTACCGTAGCAATCGAACGAGATGTACGTCGGCCGGAAGGCGGTCTCGGTCATGGCAATGCCTGCGATGGGGCGGAGATGTCCGCGACGCTTCCAAGCCATAGCCGGATTTGTGCTGTTGTCAACAATCCGACAATCGGTTATTGCCGATAAGCCAATTCCTTGATCGGCGCTGCCGCTCGAAGACCCCTCATGCTCATCGAGCGATCTCGCCGACCGCGACCGCGCTCACCCGATCCATCCCATCATGCCCTGGCGGCCTCCCACGCCCGCCCGCTGAGAAAGACCGTCTTCCCGATGGGAGAAACGGGTGATGATCAGCATATCCGTAGACCCATTATTCGCCCGGCAAGCATTGAAGCGTCTGGCCATCCGGCCTGCCGGACCCACGGGACCCGATGAGAAGGTCGACCGCCATGACAATCCCGGATTCCTACCCACTGCGCCCCTTCGAGGCCGCCGATCTTCCGGCTGCCCATGCGCTGTCGCAGGCGGTGCGCTGGCCGCATCGTGTCGAGGACTGGGACCTCATGCTGCGCCTCGGCCGCGGCCATGTCGCGACCGATGCCACCGGCGCCGTCCGGGGCGTTGCCATGGGGTGGCCACAGGGGGAGGACTTCGCTACCCTGGGCATGGTGATCGTCGATCCCGGTCTGCAGCGCGCGGGGCTCGGGCGGCGCCTGATGGCCGCGGTCTTGGAGGATCTCGGGACGCGACGTGTGCAGCTCGTCGCCACCGCCGCCGGCCTGCGCCTTTACGAGAGCCTCGGCTTCGTGACGACGCACGAAATCCGCCAGCACAATGGCGTGCTCGCCGCCGGCGCCCGACCGGTCGCGACCGGCGCCGGGGTTCGGCCGCTGGCGGCGGAGCATTGGGGCGCCGTCCGGGCTCTCGATGCCCGCGTCTCCGGAGTCGACCGCGGCCGCCTGCTCGCGGCGCTCGGCGAGGTCTCGACGGGCTATGTCGCGGAGCGGGGCGGCGCGCTCGCCGGCTATGCGCTTCGCCGCGACTTCGGGCGCGGTCGCCTGGTCGGGCCGATCGTCGCCGAGGACGAGACCATGGCGCTCGCGCTGCTTTCGAGGGCCGTAGTCGACAGCGGCGGCTTCCTGCGCGCCGACATCCCCGTGGACGCCGCGTCGCTGGCGGCCTGGCTCGACAGCGCGGGCCTCAATCAGGTCGGCGACGGGCGGGTGATGCGCCGCGGGCCCGCGGCGCCCGTCGGCACCGGCTGCCGGATCTTCGGCCTTGCCTCCCAGGCGCTCGGCTGAGCGGTTTTCTACATCAAGCCTGGGCCGCCGAGGTCGGTGCCGTCGATCATGCGCGAATAGCGATAAGACGTCGGATCGACGATCGGCTTGTCGCCGTTGACGAGGTCGGCGGCGAGCCGCCCGGCCGCCGGGCCGATGCCGAAGCCGTGGCCGCTGAAGCCCGCCGAGACGAACAGTCCCGGCATCGGATCGACGGCCGAGATGACCGGGATCGCGTCGGGCGTCATGTCGACCAGGCCTCCCCAAGTCCGCGCCACTTTGATGCCCTTCAGCGCCGGATAGCAGGTGCCAAGGCTTGCCAGCCCCGCCTCGATCAGGCGCTCCTCGGCCGGCGGGTCGAGCGTGCGGATCCGCTCGAAAGGCGTCTCGGCATCCATCGACCAGCGCGCCACGCCCTCGGGGCCGTCATAGAAGGAGCGGCCGATGGCGACAGTGAGGCCGGCCCATCGCGTCCTCAAGGTCTGCCAGAACGGCTTGGCATAACGGAGCCCCTGCAGGGAGACCTCCATGCGGCCGCGCCCGCTCATGCCGACCGTATAGCCGCCGTCGAGCCGCCGGCGCAGCGTCACGTCGGGCAGCGCGAGCCCGCCGTCGGTGACGGCTGGCGCCGGCTCGGTGAAGAAGGAGGTCGAGCGCACGCTGGCTTGCACGAAGCGCAGGCCGTGCCGGCGCATGAGGAGACCGGTCCAGGCGCCACCGGCGATGAGCACCGCATCGGCGCGCACCCGGCCGCGCTCGGTGATCACGCCCCTGACACGGCCCGCCTCGATGTCGAGGCCGCGCACGGCGCAATTCTGGTGGAAAGTGGCGCCTAGCGCTTGCGCCGATTTGGCGAGCGCGGGGGCCGCGAGGCTCGGCTCCGCCCGGCCATCGCTCGGCGAATGAACGCCGCCGATCCATCCACCGCGGCTTCCCGGGGTCATGGCCTCGGCCTCTGTGCCGGTGAGCATGCGGGTCTGCATCTGGAAGGGCCTGGCCCTCTCGCCCCATCGCTGCCACGCGTCGAGGTCGCCCCGCCGGTCGGTGGCATAGACGAGACCCGTGCGGCGAAAGCCGAGGTCGCGGCCGATCTCGGAGCCGAGCTCCTCCCAGCGCCGCAACCCCCACATGGCGAGCGGCAGCTCGCGGATGTCGCGATTCTGCTGACGGCACCAACCCCAATTCCGGCTCGACTGCTCGCCCGCGATCACGCCCTTCTCGACAACCGCCACGGAGCGGCCCTTGCGGCGCAGCTCGTAGGCCGCCGCGACCCCCGCGATGCCGCCGCCGATCACGACGACGTCGACGGCCGCGGGGAGCGCTGCGTCGCTCTCGACGGGCAGGATGGGCGGTGACAATGGCGATCTCCTGCTTGAGCGGGTCGGTCCTGGCGGGTCGCGCAGCCTGGTCGGCGGATTTGCCGTCGGCGCGACGGCGTCAGATGTGGCTGTCGAGCACGCTCATGATCCAGATGACCTTCGCGGGGTCGGCATGGGGGTTCGACAAGGCGTGCGGCAGGCTGCTCGGGAACTGGAAGCTGTCGCCTTCCTCGAGATCGGACAGGTCCGGGCCGACGGCGAGCCGCACCCGGCCCTCCAGCACGAGGCCGCCCTTCTCGCCCTGGCCGAGGATGACGTCCTCGCTGATGCCGCCAGGCGGCAGGGTGATCAGCATGAAGCGAAGGTTGCGGTCCTTGCGCGGCGACAGCAGCTCCTTCACGAGCCGGCTCGCACCGACCACGATGCGCGGCCGGTCGCTGCGACGCAGGACATGGCTCGGGGCGGATGCGGCGCCGGGTGCGGCGGGCTGGTCCAGCACCTCCCAGAGGTTCACCCCGAGCGCCGCCCGCAGCCGCTGCAGCGTCTTGATCGACGGGTTGGTGGTGCCGCGCTCGATCTGGCTGATCATGCCGGACGAGACGCCGGCCTTCTCCGCCAGCTGGACGATGGTCAGCGACCGCTCGGTCCTGAGGCGGCGCAGACGGGCCCCGATGTCGACGGGCCCGGTCTCCGGGGAGTCGCCGGAGGCGGCCTTGGTTGAGACGAGCATGTCGCGCCTTCCGTTGCAGAATTTTCATTATCCTGATGGAACCTCCGCGACAAGGGTCTTTGCTGAACCTCTCGAAGAGGCGAGCGCAATTTTGTGCTCTAGCGGAATCCGACGACTTTCTCTCCACAAAAGAAGCAGATTGAGACCTGATTGGGTATGGCGGGGACATCAGGCCCACAATTTCACCATTTCAATATATTGATTGTAGGTTCAGGCTGTGTCAGGGTCGGGCCACAAGCAGAGCATCATCGGGAGAGCGATCATGACGACGCGACGATTCGGGAGGGAGATCACGCGCCGGGGCCTGCTCGGCCGTGCGGCAATCTTGGGGCTCGGCGCCGCGGCGGGTCCGCTCGCCTGGCGCAGGCCGGCCTTCGCGGCCGAGCCGCCGAAGCTCAAGACGGTCGAACCCGGCTTCCTCACGATCGCGATGAGCGGCTCGATGCCCTTCACCGGCATCGACAACGGCAAGACCATCGGCACCGATGCCGACATGGTGATGGCGATCGCCAAGAAGCTCGGCCTCGAGGCGAAGCCCAACGTCATGGCTTGGTCGGCCACGATCGAGTCGATCAAGACGGGTCGCGCCGATATCATGTGCGGCGACATGGGCTGGACAAAGGCGCGCGCCAACGCGCTGCTGCTGACTGATCCGATCTATTATGACGGTACTTACGTCACGATGAAGAAGGATAAGGACATCGCCGGCTACGTCGACGTGAGCCAGCTCGCCAATCACAGTGTCGGTTCGGTGACTGGCTATAATTACGTCCCGGATCTCAAGAAGATTCCGGGCGCCAACGTTGCCCTCTACGACAGTGATGACGCCTGCATTCGCGACGTCATGAACGGGCGGATCGAATTCGCGGTGCTCGACGGTCCGACCGTCGACTACATGCTCATCAAGAACCCGGCCCTCGACCTGAAGCTGGTGCCAACCAAGCCCAATGCCGACTTTCCGAGCTTGACCGGCAAGGGTCGCGCGGTCATGGGCATGAGCCTCGACAACCCCGACCTGTTCGACGCCGTGAATGCCGGCGTGGCGTGGCTGTGGCGCTCCAAGACCAATGCCGAATGCCTCGCCCGCTACGGCATGACGAGCCCGGACTACATGGTCGCGCCCTCGGATGACCCGCGCATCGGCGTTGACCGCGGCGACAAGGGTGCCATTCTCGGGCCGGGCGCCCACGCGCCGAAGGACTACTCGTCCCTGTTCGCCTGATCATCCGCGCCGGCTCTCGCCACGCCCGGACGGATCCGGAGCGCTGATGCGATGGAAATGCCCCCGAACCCCTCTCCGGCAACGGCTCGGGCGGCCGGCGTGCCGCTCGTCCGGATCGAAGGACTGCACAAGCGCTTCGGCCCCCTCGAAGTGCTCAAGGGCATCGACCTCGAGGTCCGGGCCGGCGAGAAGGTGTCGATCATCGGCCCCTCCGGCTCCGGCAAGACGACGCTGCTGCGCTGCGTCAACTATATCGAGAAGCCGACCGAAGGCCATATCACCATCGACGGGCAGCTGATCGGCCAGAAGCGGTTGGGCGAGCGTATCGTCGAGGTCGACGATCGCACGCTGGCGCGCCAGCGTGCCGGGATCGGCATGGTGTTCCAGCGTTTCAACCTGTTCCCGCACCTCACCGCGCTGCAGAACGTGACCATCGGTCCGGTCAAGGTCCTGAAGCAGTCGGCCCGCGAGGCAGAGGCGCTAGGGCGCGACCTCTTGGCCAAGGTCGGCATTGCGGAGAAACGCGACGTCTATCCGGACATGCTCTCCGGCGGCCAGCAGCAGCGCGTCGCCATCGCTCGGGCGCTGGCCATGAAGCCGCAGCTGATGCTCTTCGACGAGGCGACATCCGCGCTCGATCCCGAGCTCGTCGGCGAGGTGTTGAACGTCATGGCCCGCCTGGCAGCCGAGGGCATGACCATGATAATCGTCACCCACGAAATGCAGTTTGCCGAGGACGTCTCGGATCGCGTGATCTTCATGGACGGCGGCGTGGTGGTCGAGGAGGGGCCTCCCGACCGCCTCTTCCACGCGCCGGCGCAGGCGCGGACCCAGGCTTTCCTCAGCGCGGTGCTCGGCCGGCGTCGGGCGTCATGAGCGGCGGTTGGGCGCGCGCCTGGGAGCATCTGCCCGGCTTCGCCAGCTTCCTTTTCGCCGGGGCGATCATGACCGTGATCGTCACGGCCGGCGGCTTCGTCGTCTCGATCCTGCTCGGCCTCGTCTTCGCCGGGTTCAAGACCTCGGAGTCGCGGCTGCTGCGCGGCCTGGCTCAGGTCTATGTCGAGCTGTTCCGCGCCGTGCCGGTGCTGACGCAGCTCTTCGTCATCTACTTCGGC
The DNA here is from genome assembly GCA_965277635.1 of Lichenihabitans sp. Lineage (GTDB taxonomy): Bacteria > Pseudomonadota > Alphaproteobacteria > Rhizobiales > Beijerinckiaceae > Lichenihabitans. The sequence continues at coordinate 4,046,855 of CBDIDE010000002.1, read as the reverse complement.
CTCGCCGCAATCGGCATCCGCCTCCCGCCGATCCCGGCCGCGATCATCGGCTTCGGGCTCAACGGCGGCGCGGTGCTCTGCGAGGTGTTCCGCGCCGGCATCGAGGCGATCGCCCGCAGCCAGACCGAGGCGGCGCTCTCGATCGGCATGACGAAGCGCATGGCCTTCCGGGTCATCGTGCTGCCGCAGGCGGTCCGCGTGGTGCTGCCGCCGCTCGCCAATTTCGCCATCGGCCTGCTGAAGGACACATCGCTCGCCTCGGCCGTGGCGGCGCCGGAGCTGTCCTTCAATGCCCACATGCTGGTCAACCAGACCTTCATGAGCACGCAGATCTACGTTCTCGTGGCGCTGTTCTATCTCGCCATGAGCCTGCCGCTCAGCGCGCTCGCCCGTCGGCTCGAGCGCAGTGGCGCGGGGAGACAGCGCGCATGATCTCGGCCGCCACCCTCGCGCTGCTGAAGGACTGGATGCCCCAGCTCCTCTATGCCGCGGGCCAGACGCTGCGCATGACGGTCGCGGCCTATGCGCTCGGTGTCGTGGCCGGGATGGCGGTCGCCCTCGGCGAGATGTCGCGCTTAGGCTGGCTGCGCAAGAGCTGCCGAGTCTATGTCGAGTTCGTCCGCGGCACGCCGACGCTCACCCAGCTGTTTCTCATCTATTTCGGCCTGCCGGCGGTCGGCATCGTCCTGCCGGGCTTCGCGGCCGCCGTGATCGGGCTCGGCCTGCACTATGCCGCCTACATGGCCGAGATCTATCGGGCCGGCATCGCGGCGGTCGACCGCGGCCAAGGCGAGGCGGCCTCCGCCATCGGCATGACCCGTGCCGAGGCCATGCGCCACATCATCCTGCCACAAGCGGTGCGGGTGATCCTGCCGCCGATGGCCAACAGCGCCGTGTCGCTGCTGAAGGACACGTCGGTGGCGTCGCTCATCGCGGCACCGGAGCTGATGATGCGCGCCGACGATATCACCAGCGAATATTACATGCCGATGCAGGTCTACCTCATCACCGGGGTGATGTATTTCGTGATGGCCTTTCCGCTGTCGCTCATCGTGCGCTGGCTCGAGCGCGTCGCTGGGCGCGGCCGCCGCATCGCGGCGCAGCGAACCTAAGAGCCCAACCCGAAAAGTGTTGAGCGGTTTCAGCAGGTTGTGATTCCGTCAGGTTGGAAGGCCGTGAGGCCAGTCCGACGGCCGGCGTGATCGACAGCCAGAGCGTCAAGACAACCGAGAGCGGGAAGGGGTGGCCGGCGGAGGGCGACGGCGTTTATCTCCAGGCCCGGATGGAAGACACCGCCGCCTGTATGCTGGTGGTCGTCGGCGCCACGCTTGAGGGAAAGAAGGAACTCGCGACCGTCATCCCCGACATGGAACGCACCGTGGGAGCCACCATCAAACGGGCACCGCGCCACGCCGGCCGGTCCGCGAGGCGCGGGGCCGTTGGCGATCGACCGGCTCGGCGGCGAGTGTATACCGGGTCGACCAGCGCCGCGGCTTTGTCCTTGAGCCGTCGGTCGCGAGTCCGGTCGAGATTAACTCAAACACGCAAGGCTTTCTTCACAAGGCCATCGCGCTATTCCAACAAGCTAAACGAAAGGTTACTGTGACCTCTCGGCCCTGATGGACGGACGCCATCAGCCAGCCGTCGTTTCAGGGAACGAGAGAAGATCATGGCGCAGACACCGGTGAGCAATGCGCAGGCCTCGCTCGCGCTGACCGAGTTCGTGGATCTGCAAGGTCTCTTCCCTCCTCGGGATGCGCAGGCGCCAGGCCCGTTCCTGGGCTCGATCGGCATCTTCGCCGGATCACCGAACATCTTCGCCGCGCCGGCGGCCGGCCAGATCCTGGGGATCAGCCAGAACACGACCCTGTTCTCGCTGCTCGGCACCAATTTCGGGGGTGACGGGAGATCGACATTCGCGCTGCCCAACCTCGACGGCCTCGAGGCGGTCGGCACCGGAGCGGGCGTGGGGCTCGATCCGGTCGTCATCGGGGAGCAGACCGGCGAGGCCAGCAACACCCTGACGCGCGCCAACCTTCCCCCGAGCGCCGGCGGCACCAGCATCCCCATCGACAACGAGCAGCCTTCGCTGGGGGTGACCTACTCGATCAATCCCTTCGGGTCATTCCCCTCAAGCGGCGGAGGGATGGACCTCAGCTCGGTCGGGGTGATCTCCGCCTTCGCCGGGAACTTCGCGCCGGGCCTCCCCTGCGACGGGCGGCTGCTGAATATTGCCGACTATACGGCTCTCTATGGCGTCATCGGGACCACCTACGGCGGCGACGGGATCAACACCTTCGCCCTGCCCGACCTTCAGGGGCGCGACATCGTCGGCGCGGGCCAGGATCGGACCGGGGCCACCTATAGCCTGGGCGAAAAGGTGGGCACCCCCACCGTGTCCCTCGGCACGGCCAACCTTCCCTCGTCGGGCGACGCTCCCATCGACAACCAGCAGCCCGGGCTGGTGCTCAACTACTACATCTCGGTGAAAGGGATCTTCCCATCCTCGCCCGACGTGGGAAATACGGACCAGACGACCCCCTTCCTCGGCCAGATCGTCGCCTTCGCGGGGAACGTGCAACCCAACGGCTGGCTCCCCTGCGATGGGCAGCTCCTGCCCATCGACCAGGACCAGGCGCTCTTCGCCCTGCTTGGCACGACCTATGGGGGCGATGGCATAAGGACCTTCGCCCTGCCGAACCTCCAGGGCCGCACGGTGCTGGGCGCGAGTGCCTTCACGCTCGGGCAGGTGAGCGGCAGCAACTTCACCGCGCTCGTGCAGGCCAACCTGCCGCCGTTGCCGACCGTCACCGCCATCGACATCGCGGGCACGAGCCTCACCGCCTCGCCGACCGATGCCTTCACCGTCACCTTCAGCCAGGCGGTCGGGGGCGTCACCGCGAGCGACTTCACCTTGGCCGGGTCGGGCGTGACGGGGACGATCGGCACCCCGTCGAGCAGTGACGGCGGCACCACCTGGACCGTGCCGGTCACGGGCGTATCGGGCAACGGCACGCTGGGTCTCAACCAGACCTCGGCTACCGGCATCAAGACCGTGATCGGCGGCGTGCCCCTAACCGGCACGCATAACTCCGACCAGACCTACACGATCGATCAGACCGCGCCGACGATCTCCTCGATCGTTCCCGCCGGCCCGAACCTCGGCAAGGGCGGCGCGGAAGCCTTCACCGTCACCTTCTCCGAAGGCGTGACGGGCGTCGCCAGCGGCGCCTTCACCGCCGTCACCTCCGGCACGACCGACACCGGCATCGCGGTCACGCCGATCGACGCCTCGCATTACACCGTCACCGTCACCGGCGTCGGCGGCAATGGCGCGTTGGGCCTCGACCTGAACAGCGCCGGCACCGGCATCAAGGACCTCGCAGGCAACGCGATCTCCGGCGGGCTGACCGGCGGGACTTATACGATCGACACGACGCCGCCCGTCGTCACCTCGATCACGGCCAACGGCGCGCTCACCAACAACACGAATAGCGACCAGTTCACCGTCACCTTCTCGAAGCCGGTGACCGGTGTCACGGCAGCCGATTTCAACCTGACGACGAGCAACACGCCGGGCGGCACGGCGCTCGCGACCAACGGCATCACCTCGATCACGGGCAGCGGCACGACCTACACCGTGACGGTCGGCGGCGTCGCCGGCGACGGCACGCTGCGGCTCGACCTCAAGGCGAGCTCGACCGGCATCACGGACGTCGTCGGCAACGGCGCCGTGGCCGGCTTCACCTCGGGCGATAGCTACACGATCGAACACACCCCGCCAGCGGTCACGTCGATTGCCGCGACGGGCGTCAGCCCGAACAACGCGGCGAATGAGACCTTCACGGTCACCTTCTCCGAGGCCGTGACGGGGTTGCAGGGCGGCGACTTCGCCCCGGTCAATTCGGGGACGGTGACGGAGACGGAGCTGACGGTCACCCCGGTCTCGGGCTCCGTCTATACCGTGACCGCTATCGGTGTCACGGGCGACGGCACGCTCGGGCTCGCCTTCGTTCACAATCCCCAGGACGTGACGGACACCGCCGGCAACGTCGCCAACGCGGATTTCACGAGCGGCGACACCTATACCCTCCGGCACACGCCGCCGGCCGTCGCGGCGATGACGGTGCCGGCGAACGGCACCTATATCGTCGGGCAGAACCTCGACTTCACCGTCACCTTCACCGAACCCGTCATCATCGACACGACCGGCGGAATGCCGCGCATCCCGATCACACTCACGACCGGCGGCACGGCGTATGCCACTTATTCGTCCGGCTCCAGCACCAATACGCTGCAGTTCCAATACGTGCCCATGTCGGGCCAGCAGGACCTGACCGGCATCACCCTCGCCACCTCGATCGACCCGAACGGCGGCACGATCAAGGATGCCGTGGGCAACAATGCCGTTCTTGCGATCAACGCGGTGGAACCCTCGACGACGGGCATCGATGTCGATGCGATCCCGCCCGTCGTGACCTCGGTCGCGGTGCCGGCGAACGGCACCTACATCGCCGGACAGGTCCTCACCTTCACGGTCGATTTCTCGAAGAATGTGCTCGTTGCGACCGGCGGCGGCACGCCCACCCTTCCGATCACGCTACCGACGGGAACGGTCGATGCGAGCTATGTCAGCGGGACGGGGACGAACGCGCTGACCTTCGCCTATTCGGTTCTGAGCGGCGAGACGGCGCCGAACGGCATCACGGTCGGCTCCTCGATCATACTCAACGGCGGCTCGATCAAGGACGCGGTCACCAACGCCGCCACCCTGACGCTCAACAACGTCGCCTCGACGACGAACGTCGATGTCGACACCATCCCGCCGACGGTCACGTCGATCACAACCGCCGGCGCGAACCCCAACAACGCGGCGAGTGAGACCTTCACGGTCACCTTCTCCGAAGCCGTGACGGGGGTGCGGGCCGGCGACTTCGCCCCGGTCAATTCGGGGACGGTGACGGAGACGGTGCTGACGGTCACCCCGGTCTCGGGCTCCGTCTATACCGTGACCGCTGCCGGTGTCACGGGCGACGGCACGCTCGGGCTCGACCTCGACAGCTCCGGAACGAGCATCGCCGATCTCGCGACCAACGCGATCAACGGCGGCTTCACGGCCGGCCAGACCTATACGGTCGACCATACCGCGCCGACGCTCGCGGCCATGACGGTGCCGAGCGACGGCCTCTACGGATCCGGGCAAAGCCTCTCCTTCAGCACGAGCTTCAGCGAGGCTGTGACCGTCACCGGCACGCCGCAGATCGCCGTGACGCTCGATCACGGCGGGACCGTCGAGGCGACCTACACGGGCTCCAGCAACAACGGCAAGACGCTGAACTTCGGCTACCAGATCCAGCCCAACCAGGAGGACCTGACGGGGATCGTCACCGGCACGAGCATCGACCTCAACGGCGGCGCGATCCAGGACGCGGCGGGGAACAACGCCGCCCTCGGCTTCGCTTCGGTCGAGCCCTCGACGACGAAGGTGCTTGTCGATGCGCTCGCGTCACCGACCCTCGCCGGCGCTGCCTACGATGCCGCCTCCGGCACGCTGACGCTGACGGGCACGAGCTTCACGGATGCCATCGGCTTCACGCCGGCCGATCTGACGCTGGCCGGCCAGGGCGGACGAACATACCAGCTGACGACGGCGAGCTCGGGCGTGAGCGTGGGCTCCGCGACGACCGCCTCGATCGCGCTCGACGCCGCCGACCAGATCCAGGTCGCGGGACTCGTCGACCAGAACGGGGGGACAGCGCAGGACGGCACGAGCTTCTATGGCCTGACCGCTGCCGCGGGTTGGGACATCAACGGGCAAGCGATCACGACGGCCGTTCCCGTGACGGCTTCGGGCAGCTTCGATCCGACGACGCACATCGGCAGCGCGACGAACATCACGAGCCTCAACGCGCTGATCGTCGCGGCCGACAGCGCGGCGAGCCCCGCGTCGGGCACCACGCATTTCGAGATCGATCTCTCCGGCGCGATCGCCGTCTCCAGCGGGCTCGAGGCGATCAACCTGAAGAGCGGCGTGACCCTCGACATCAAGGGCAGCAACGGCGCGACGCTCGACGGCAGGAACGAGGGCGCCGGCACCTCCTATGGCCAGCGCGGCCTCTTCGTCTATGCCGGCACCGTCACGATCGAGAACCTGACGGTCGAGAACATGGTCGCCAAGGGCGGCACGGGCGGCAGCGGCGGCGGCGGCGGCGCGGGTCTCGGCGGCGGCCTGTTCATCGGATCGAATGTCACCGGCGATCACGGCGCGGTGACGTTGGCCAACGTCGCGTTTCTCAACGACAGCGCGACTGGCGGCAGAGGCGGAGCCGGCAACGTCAACGGATCGAATGGCGGCGGTGGCGGCCTGGGCGGAAACGGCACGACCTTGATTCATGGGAGCGGCGGTGGCGGGGGCGGCGTCGGATCTTCCGGCGGCATCGTGCCGGGCGCCCAAGCCGGAGGCAACGGCGGTCGCGGCGGCAACGGACCCCCGAGCCCCCACAACACGGGCGGTGCGGGCGGCGCTGGCAATCCATCGGGCGGTGGCGGCGGTGTCGGCGGCGCAGGCGGACAGGGCACCGCCGGTGGCGGCGGGACCGTTGGAGCCGAAGGTGGCGACGGCGGGGGCGGTGGCGGCGGTGTGGGCGGGGCCAATGGCGGTTCCGGGACCGCCGCCTTTTTCCCCAACGGGCCTACGTCCCCACCCACTGGCGGCAATGGCGGCCATGGCGGCAATGGCGGCTTCGGTGGCGGCGGCGGCGGTGGCGCTCCAGCCCTTCTGGGAAACGCCGGTAATGCCGGAAATGGCGGCTTCGGCGGCGGCGGCGGCGGTAGCCAGGGGCAGTCAGGCAGCGGTGGCTTCGGCGGTGGCGGCGGTAACGCGGCCAAAGGTGGTTTCGGCGGCGGTAAGGGCGGTGTCACGGGGGGCGGCGGCGGCCTCGGCGCCGGCGGCGACATCTTCGTCCAGCAGGGCGGCTCGCTGACGATCGTGGGCAGCGGCCTCGGCACAGGCACGGTGACGGGCGGGAGCGGCGCCAGTCAAGGCGCCGCCTATGGCGACGGCCTCTTCATCCAGGGCGGCACGACGGCCGCGCCAGCGCTCGTCACACTCGGCACCGGCCAGACCTCGGGCCAGACCACCACCGTCGCCGGTGTCGTCGCCGACCAGGATGGCGCTTACGAAAGCGACCACAACGGGGCCCTGCCGCCGGCCGGCAACTCGGCCGACGGCACGCCTTATCAAGGCGTCGGCGGCCTCGTCATCGCCGGCTCCGGCACGATCCTACTCGCTCCGGTCGACAGCAAAGGTCAAGCTGTCGCCAACACCTATGTCGGCGGTACGACCATCGACGGCGGCACGCTGGAGCTCGCGACCAACACCTCCGCCGGCTCGGGCGCCATCACCTTCGGCTCGGCCGCGGTGACCTTGCAGCTCGATGCGACACCGACCGGCGGGAGCGTCTTCGGCAATACGCTCGATACCGTGGCGGCCGGTGACGCGCTCGACCTGCGCGGCCTCGCCTATAGTGCGGGAATGACCGCGAGCGTGACCGGCTCGACCCTGAGCGTGAAGACTGCGGGCGGCACGACGATCGAGAGTTTCACCCTCGCCAATCCCAGCGCGACGACCTTCCTGGTCACGCAGGACGGTGCCAAGATGCCCGGCACGCTCCTCACCGCCGTCACGGCAGCCGACCTGGCGCTCAGCGCCACGGTGTCGAACGCCACGCCCAACGTCGGCGACACGATCACCCTCACCGAGACGCTGACCAACGCCGGGCCGAATGCGGCGAGCGGCGTCAGCGTCGCGGATCTGCTGCCCGGTGGTCTCAGCCTGGTCTCGGCGACGCCGTCGGGCGGCACCTACGTCAACGGCGTGTGGACGGTCGGGGCGCTCGGCGCCAACGCGGCCGACACGCTGGTGATCCAGGCCAAGGTCACGAGCCCGAACGCCCAGACCGACACCGCCTCGATCAGCCACGCCGATCAATACGACCCGACCATTGTCAACGACAGCGCCAGCGTGACCGAGACGCCGCAGCAGGCCGACCTGGCGCTCAGCGCGACGGTGTCGAATCCCACGCCCAACGTCGGCGACACGATCACCCTCACCGAGACGCTGACCAACGGCGGGCCGAGTGCGGCGACCGGCGTCAGCGTCGCGGATCTGCTGCCCACGGGTCTCAGCCTCGTCTCGGCGACGCCCTCGGCCGGCAGCTACGCCAACGGCGTGTGGACGGTCGGGACGCTCGGCGCCAACGCGACCGCCACGCTGACCTTCACGGCCACGGTCACGAGTCCGAACGCCCAGACCGACACCGCCTCGATCGGTCATTCGGATCAGTACGACCCGACCATTGCCAACGACAGCGCCAGCACGACCGAGACGCCGCAGCAGGCCGACCTGGCGCTCAGCGCGACGGTGTCGAACGCCACGCCCAACGTCGGCGACATCATCACCCTCACCGAGACGCTGAGCAACGGCGGGCCGAGTGCGGCGAGCGGCGTCAGCGTCGCGGATCTGCTGCCCACGGGTCTCAGCCTGGTCTCGGCGACGCCGTCGGGCGGCAGCAGCTACGATGCGAACACGGGGACATGGACGGTCGGGGCGCTCGGCGCCAACGCGGCCGCCACGCTGACCTTCACGGCCACGGTCACGAGCCCGAACGCCCAGACCGACACCGCCTCGATCGGTCATTCGGATCAGTACGACCCGACCATTGCCAACGATAGCGCCAGCGTGACCGAGACGCCGCAGCAGGCCGATCTCGCGCTCAGCGCCACGGTGTCGAACGCCACGCCCAACGTCGGCGACACGATCACCATCACCGAGACGCTGAGCAACGGCGGGCCGAATGCGGCGAGCGGCGTCAGCGTCGCGGATCTGCTGCCCGGTGGTCTCAGCCTGGTCTCGGCGACACCCTCGGCCGGCAGCTACGCCAACGGCGTGTGGACGGTCGGCACGCTCGGCGCCAACGCGGCCGACACGCTGACCTTCACGGCCACGGTCACCAGCCCGAACGCGCAGACCGACACGGCCTCGATCAGCCACGCCGATCAATACGACCCGAACGCCGCCAACGACACGGCGAGCACGACCGCGACGCCGGCGGCGCCGCCCACCAACAGCGTGCCGACACTGCCCGCCCCGCCCTCGGTGGCCTTCGACCCGACGGTGAGCTTCTCCGATCCGAACACGGCGACCTTGACCGGCACGGCGTCGGACGCGAGCGGGATCAAGGGCGTCGAGATCTTCGAGGGCACAAAGGACCTCGGCGCGGCGACGCTGAACGGCGACGGCGCATGGTCCTTCGCCTTCGACGACGGACCGGGTTTCCACACGGGTCTCACGGCCCTCGCTACGGCGAACGACGGCGCCACCGCCTCCACGCCAAGCTCGTATGATCTCACGACCGGCGTGACCGGCGCGCCCTACGCGTCCTACCAGGATCGCTACGATCCTGCGACCGGCGGTTTCGAGGGCCAGACCTTCTTCACTCGTCGCGGCGCATTGGAGATGCAGACCCAGTATTCGCCGACGCCCGACGGCGGCTTCACCGTGCTGTCCAGCGGCGGCGCCGCCTTCGCCAAGACGCCCTATTTCGCGCTCGTCGACACCTATGATGCCGCGGGACAGCCACTCGAGGAGGACGTCTACTACAAGGATGGGCAGCAGGCCGTGTCGGGCCTCGTGCCTCACCGGACGCTCGATTCGATCTTAAACGACACGTTCTACTCGAAAGGTGGCGACAACAGCTTCGTCTTTACCCCGCATTTCGGGGCCGACACGATCACGTCGTTCAGGCTCGGCGGCCCGCATCACGACACGATCAGCCTGCCTGACAATGCAGCGTCGCGGCTTGGCGCCATCCTCAACCACGCCACCCCCGATGCGCAGGGCGACACAACCCTGCACCTGAACGCTCAGAACTCGATCACCATCCAGGGCGTCAGCGACGCCGAACTAAAACAGCACAGAGGAGACTTCAGCTTCCACGCGTGAACGAGAGCCTCGCATCTTGCGACATCGCCGGTGAGGTCCGGCCCACCACAGGACGCATCCCGCCACGAGAGTGCTCCGCAGGTGTTTACTGCGGCATCACCCGCCGAGAAGCTCGATTTCTCGCGTGACGAACGGCGCCACATCGGGCGGCACGTCACGCCAGTAGGTGAATTTGCTGATGTCCGGCCGTCGAATCAGGAACAGCAAACCGGTGCTGCTGGACCGTGCCATGGCGGCTTCGACTCACGCGAGAGTCTTACCAGGATTCTTACCGGTTTTCCCACCGAATCGATGAGGCACCGGAAGAGGCGTGAGAGGAAGCTAGCAAAATCAGCGCTTTGGCGCAAAATGGAGCGGGTGAAGGGAATCGAACCCTCGTCATCAGCTTGGAAGGCTGTTGCTCTACCATTGAGCTACACCCGCAGGGGCAGCGTCTCGACCGCCGCGACCCGCTCCATATCACCTCGAAGCCGAACGGACCAGAGTGGCTCTTCCTGTTGCCTTCGCCGCCTGATTTGCCGAAAGCGTGACGTCACTCGGCTCTGCCGGCCGACCAACGTCACAGGCCCGTGTAGCCCTGCTAGGATCGACCCGCACCCCGCGCTGGAAAATCCAGATCGTTCGATAAACGCGACGGTGGGCGCGACAGGGATTGAACCTGTGACCCCTCCCGTGTGAAGGGAGTGCTCTCCCGCTGAGCTACGCGCCCCGCCCGTCCGCTCAGGCAATAGCGGGCGGCCCATGCCCAAGTCAACACGATCGTGCATGGGCGGTCCCGCGCGCCAGAGAGACGTACCGGGCCAGGTGACTCTCCGCGGTTCAATCCCGACGAACCTGCCCGTCTTCGAGAACCGAGCACGGCCGCCAACGGCCGATCGTGCTCTCGGCGATCTTGACTGTCATCGCCATGCAACGCTCCCGCCCGATCCTGCGGCGCGGGCTGCAAACGGCGATGAACATGATTGCTCCGTGGCGGAGTCGTGGCAGAATATTAACCCTGCGGTGGCAAAAACCGGTCGCCCGTTCGTCCGCGCGGGGTTCATCTTTCCAAGAGGCACTCGATGCGTCGTCATGCCATCGTCTTGACCGGATTAGCCGGGCTGGTGCTTGCTGCCGCCACGGCGACAACGCCGGCCAAGGCTTATGAAGGCCTGTTCTTCACCGAGCAGTACAATACATATTTCGAACGGCACGGCACCAATCGTGGCGCCGTCGTGGCGGCGGTCCCGTCGACCCCGGCGGCCAGCGCCCCGGTCCCCACCGCGCCCCCGCCGGCGGTCGATCCCACCGCCGGCAATGGCCAGGTGTCCTACGGCCAGCCGGCCCCGGAGACACGCCCGCTCGCCTCGGCCATTCCTCGCGAGGTCGTCGCCTATAACGGGACTTATGGGCCGGGCACCATCGTCATCTCGACCGAAGAAAAGCGCCTCTACTACGTGCTGCCGGACCATCAAGCGATCAGATACGGCGTCGGCGTCGGCCGCCCCGGCTTCGAATGGTCGGGCACCAAGAAGGTCGTGGCCAAGAAGGAATGGCCGGATTGGACGCCGCCGCCGGAGATGATCAAGCGTCGTCCCGACCTGCCGCGCCGCATGGCCGGGGGCATCGAGAATCCGCTCGGCGCGCGCGCCATGTATCTCGGCGGCACCATGTACCGGATCCACGGCTCGAACGAGCCCGATTCGATCGGTCAGGCCGTCTCCTCTGGCTGCATCCGCATGACCAACGACGACGTGGTCGACCTCTACGATCGCGTGACAATCGGGACCGTCGCCGTCGTCCAGCGCTGACCGGCATCCCCGTCGACGCGAAAGGCCGGGCCATGCCCGGCCTATTGCATTGTGATGTGTCAGCGCTCTCCCGGCCGGTCGCGCGACAGGCCCTTGCGCTCGAGATCGGCCAGATAGGCCGCCCATTTTGCGGCCTTGTTGGTGCCGAGCTCGTGGAGATAGGCCCAGGTGTAGAGGCCGCTGTCATGCCCGTCGTCGAAGACGAGCCGGACGGCATAATTGCCCACCGGCTCGACGGCGCGGATGCCGACCCCGCGCTTGCCGCCGACGGTCTTGCGCTCCGCCGGGGAATGACCCTTGACCTCGGCGCTGGGGCTCGACACCCGCAGATACTCGGCCTCGAGATCGAAGACCGCATCCTCGAACGACGCGGCCAGCACGCGTCCGCCCTGCCTGAGGCGAAGCTCGCTCGGCCAATGCTCCGACGCCATGCAAATCCCTGCCCCTAAAAGACGATGACCTGGCGCGGGACGGATTGTCACCCGCGCTCAGCCCCTTATACAATGATCGAAACGTCTTGAGGGAGCGAACAGGTGGGCCAGCGGATCGACCGGACCAGGCGGCGGCGAGCATTTTCGCCCTGGTTCCTCCTGCTGCTCATCCCCTATCCGGCCCTGATGTGGGTGCCGTTCTACAATTCGGTCGAGCCTGTCATCCTCGGTTTTCCGTTCTTCTATGCCTATCAGATCGGCTGGGTGATCCTCACCGCGATCCTCACGGCCTTCGTCTACGCGGTCACCCGCTGACCATCCCCTCGACAACAGCGAGATGGCCATGCCGGTCAACTGGGTCGCCCTATCGGTCTTCGTCCTGTGCTTCGGGGTCGTCACGATCCTCGGCTTCGCTGCCGCATACTGGAGGCGCGGGGATCTCGGCCAGCTGCACGAATGGGGACTCGGCGGCGGCACCTTCGGCACGCTCGTCACCTGGTTCCTGATCGGCGGCGACATCTACACGGCCTATACGTTCGTCGCCGTGCCGGCGCTCGCCTTCGGAGCGGGGGCCATCGCCTTCTTCGCCGTCCCTTACACGACGCTGATCTATCCGATCACCTTCGTGGTCTTTCCGCGCCTATGGTCGGTGTGCCGGGCGCACGGCTACATCACTTCGGCCGATTTCGTGCGCGGACGTTTCGGCAACCGCTGGCTGGCGCTCGCCATCGCCTTGACCGGCATCGCCGCCACCATGCCCTATATCGCGCTCCAGTTGACCGGCCTCGAAGTCGTCATCGCCGGGCTCGGGGTCGACATGCAGGGCTGGACCGGCGATCTGCCGCTGATCATCGCCTTCGTGATCCTGGCCGCCTTCACCTACACGTCTGGCTTGCGCGCGCCGGCCGCCATCGCCATCGTCAAGGATCTGATGATCTACGTGACGATCGGCGCCGCCATCTACGTGGTCTTCGCGCGCTACGGTGGCGTCTCGGGCGTCTTCTCCAAAGTGCCGCTCGAAAGCCTGATTCTCAAGGCCCCGCCGGCCGGCTCGACTGGCAGCTACAGCTTCTACGCGACGCTGGCGCTCGGCTCCGCGGCCGCGCTGTTCATGTATCCGCACGCCATCACGGCGGTGCTGTCCTCGTCGAGCCGCGACGTCATCCGGCGCAATTCGGCACTGCTGCCGGCCTATTCGCTGGTCTTGGCCTTCCTGACGCTGCTCGGCTTCGTCGCCATCGCGGCCGGCGTCAAGACGATGCCCGAATTCGCGGCGCTGTTTGCCCGCTACAAGAATAATTTCGCTGTTCCGGCGCTGATTCTGCACATGTTTCCGGCCTGGTTCGCCGGTTTCGCTTTCGCGGCCATCGGCATCGGGGCGCTGGTGCCGGCCGCCATCATGTCGATCGCCGCGGCGAATTTGTGGACCCGCAACGTCCATCTCGAGTTCATCAATCCACGTGCCAGCGAGGCGCAGGAGGCCCGCATGGCCAAGCTGGTCTCGCTCGTCGTCAAGTTCGGGGCGCTCTATTTCATCCTCGGGATCAACACGGATTTCGCCATCACGCTGCAGTTGCTCGGCGGGATCTGGATCATCCAGACCCTGCCGGCCGTGCTGATCGGGCTCTACACGCGCTGGCTCAACTCCTGGGCGCTCCTGGCCGGCTGGGCCGTCGGCATGGGCTTCGGCACGGTGGTCTTCATGCAGGCGAACTTCAAGAACGCACCCTATGAGCTTCACTTCCTTGGGCTTTCGGTGCCGGGCTACGTGGCGGTCTGGGCGCTCGGCGCCAATGCCGTCGTGGCGGTGATGCTGACGGTCCTCTTCAATACGCTCGCAACGCCGGAACGCCGCGACGAGACCACGGCTGCGGATTACGCATGACTACCGCCGACGGCCTTGCCGCCTTATATTGATCCCATGTTGTCGCTACGCCCGGACGGCTTCAAGGCCGCGTCTCTTGCCCCGCTGATCGATCCCTTCGGTCGTGCCATCACCTACCTCAGGGTTTCGGTGACGGACCGTTGCGACTTCCGCTGCGTCTACTGCATGCCGGAGAAGATGCAGTTCCTTCCCAAGCGCGACCTCCTGACGCTGGAGGAACTCGACCGGCTCTGCACGGCCTTCGTCGCGCGCGGCACCCGAAAGCTGCGGCTGACCGGCGGCGAGCCGCTGGTGCGGCGCGACGTCATGAACCTGATCCGGGGCCTCGGGCGCCACCTCGAGACGGGAGCGCTGGACGAGCTGACGCTGACCACCAACGGCTCGCAGCTCGCCCGCTTCGCCGGCGAACTCGCAGCGTGCGGCGTGCGGCGGATCAACGTCTCGCTCGACACGCTCGACCCCGCCAAGTTCGGCGTCATCACCCGCTGGGGCGATTTCGGCAAGGTGATGGAGGGCCTCGCGGCGGCGAAGGAGGCTGGGCTCGAGGTCAAGATCAATGTCGTGGCGCTGAAGGGGGTCAACGAGGACGAGTTTGGCGACATGGTCGCCTGGGCTCACGCCGGGGGGATGGACATCACCTTCATCGAGGTGATGCCGCTCGGCGAAGAGGGCGGCGACCGCTCGGACCAGTATCTGTCGTTGGCCGAGGTGCGCGAAAACCTCGGCCGACGCTATTCGCTGACCCCGCTGGCGCTATCGACCGGCGGGCCGGCCCGCTATGTCCGTGTCGAGGAGACGGGCGGCAGGGTCGGCTTCATCACGCCGCTCACCCACAATTTCTGCGAGTCGTGCAACCGCGTGCGCGTGACCTGCACCGGCATGCTCTACATGTGCCTCGGCCAGAACGATGCGGCCGACCTGCGCGCTGCCTTGCGCTCGCCTGACGGCCCGCAGGTCCTCGACGACGCGATCGCCGAGGCGATCTCCCGCAAGCCCAAGGGTCACGACTTCGTGACCGACCGGCTGACGGCCCGCCCGCGCGTCGACCGGATGATGAGCGTCACGGGCGGGTGAGACACCCTGTCCGGGATCGGGCCAGCCGATCGCCAATCATCGACCCTCGGCAGAAGGAGATCCGGCATGACGATATCGGGAAGTTGCCACTGCGGCGCCATCCAATGGGAAGCGCCGGAACCCGATAGGCTGGCGAGCTGCAACTGTTCCTATTGCGACCGGACGGGCGCGCTTTGGGGACATACCAGCGTCAAGGACTTTCGCTTGAAAACGGCGCCGGAGCGACTGTCAGCGTATCAGTTCAATACGCTGACGGGAGTGCATTATCACTGCGCGAATTGCGGGTGCGCGACGCATGGCACGTCACCCGATTACTCGACGGGCAAAGCCAATTTCGACAATCCGATCGTGGGATACAATGTGCGTATGGCCCAAGGTTGGGATCGCTCGAAAGTCCCGGTGGAACAGCATAAAGGTGCTGACTATTAAGGCCTTTTCGACGGCGGTTGGCGATCTACCGACGTCGGCGCGAGCAGCTCGGCTGCTCACCCCCGCGCCCGCTGGCGGATCATGAAATTGTCGAACGTATACTCGCTGACCTGCCACCAGAGGTACTGGTCGGAGCGGAAGGCGAGCGTCGCGTCGAGCAGCGTCTTGAAGCGCGGGTTGCCGTCCGAGATCTCCTTGAGAAGGTCGCTCGTCGCCCGGTAGGCGGCTTCGAGCACGTCCTGCGGGAAGGCGCGCAGCTTGGCGCCGCCGACGACGAGCTGCTTCAGCGCGCCGGGATTGCGCGCGTCGTAGGAGGCCAGCATCGAGGTATGTGTGGCGAGCGCGGCCGTCTGCAGGGCCGTCCGGAACGGCTCCGACAGCGCTTCGTATTTGGCCTTGCCGAACACCAGATGGACCATCGACCCGCCGCGCCACCAGCCGGGATAGTAATAGAAGGGCGCGACCTTCTGCAGCCCGGGATCCTCCACGCCTTCGATCTTCTGGTCGTCATAGGGGCCGACCCAGGTGACGGCATCGATATCGCCCTTGTCAAGCGCGGCGTGGAGCTCGCTGCGGGGCGTCTGTTCCGGAACCGCGCCGAGCTTCTGCAGCACGCGGCCGGCAAGGCCGCCGGTGCGGATCTTGAGGCCATTGAGGTCGGCCAGCGACTTCAGCTCCTTGCGGAAGAAGCCGCCCATCTGCGCCCCGGTATTGCCGGCCGGCAGCGCCACGACGCCGAAATCCTTGAGGAAGTCGTTGAGGAGGTCGTTACCGTTGCCTTCGAGCGCGAAGGCCGTCTGTTCCCGCGCATTCATGCCGAACGGAATCGCGGTCGGCACCGCGAAGGCCGGGTCCTTGCCGTAGAAATAGTCGAGAAAGGTCTGGCAGGCGTCGACGGTCCCGTTCTGCACGGCATCGAGACCCTGGAGACCCGAAACCGGCTCGCCGGGCGGTGAGACCTCGATATGGAACTTGCCGCCGGTCAGCAGGGCGACCCGCCGGGCGAAATCCTCGGCGCCGCCGTAGAGCAGATCGAGCGTCTTGGGAAAGCTCGAGGTGAGCTTCCAGGAGACTTCGGCCGCGGAGCCGGGAGGCGCGTCACCGAGGCGCAGCGGCGGCATGGTCTCGGCCGAGGCCGCAGGCGGCAGCAGCGCCGTCGCGGCGCCCAGGACCGCCGATCCCAGAAATCGCCGTCGCCCGAGACCCTCGATCATGATCGTCTCCCCGTCCGCCTGCGAAGAGACGGACCGCCGCAGCATATGCAGCGACGAGTGTCAGAAACAATGTCGCACTTGGCCCCTAGAGCATGATGCCGAAAAGTCGGCACGGGTTTTCGGATGACATCATGCTCCAAGTTACCGGAATCGATCACGTTCATGATCCATCCGCCAAATCGCGTCACTCGACCACGATGCGCGGCGCGGGTCTCGCATCGCTCTGGCCGAGCGACTCGATCAGGCGCGCCGCGATGCCCCGATAGGCCTGCGCATACGGGCTCGCCGGCTCGGCGACGACAATCGGGCGGCCGTCGTCCGACGTCGCCCTGATGGCCAGCGCCAGCGGCACCTCGCCAAGATAGGGCACGCCGAGGCGCTCGGCCTCGTGGCGTGCCCCGCCATGACCGAAGATATCGCTGCGGGTGCCGCAATGCGGGCAGACGAAGGTGCTCATGTTCTCGACGATGCCGAGGATCGGCACCTCGACGCGCCGGAACATGGCGATGCCGCGGCGCGCGTCGATCAACGCCAGATCCTGCGGGGTCGAGACGATGACCGCGCCGGCGAGCGGCACCGATTGCGCCATGGTGAGTTGCGCATCGCCCGTGCCGGGCGGCATGTCGACGACCATGACGTCGATCGCCTCCCACGCCACCTCGCGCAGCATCTGCGTGATGGCCGACATGACCATCGGGCCGCGCCAGATCATCGGCGTCTCTTCCTCGACCAGGAAGCCGATCGACATGATCTTCGCGCCGAAACCGTCGAGCGGTCGCATCAGCCGACCCTCGATCACCTCGGGCTTGTGCTTGAGGCCAAAGAGGCGCGGCATGGAGGGGCCGTATATGTCGGCGTCGAGGATCGCGACCTTCAGGCCGGTCTCCTGCAGCGCCAGCGCCAGATTGGCCGCCACTGTGGATTTGCCGACACCGCCCTTGCCGGACGCCACGGCGAGAATGGTCTTGACGCCCTCGACGGCCAGCGGCCGGCGTGCCGCCTGCGCCTTCGGACCCGGGGGCGGCGCATGGCCGTGCCCGGCGTGGTCATGACGGGGCTGCGTCGGCGCGCCGGAGGGCGCGCGCTGCGCGGTCAGCGTGACGAAGGCGCTGCCGACACCGGGGATGGCGCGGACGGTTGTTTCGACCTCGGCCCGCAGCGCTTCGGCTTGGGCTACCAGGGACGGCGCGATTTCAAGAGAGACAAAGACGCGGTCCTCCCTCACGACGACACCCCCGAGCGCCCCGGATTGCGGCAGTGGCGTCACGCCGTCCGGCCCGGCGATTTTCGCCAGGGCCGCCGTTACATCGTCTTGAGACAACATGGGAATCCGTTCGCGGGATGCGTCTCCGACTTGCCGAGGCAGGCCGGAGACGATCCTCGCATCTTACAGCTTCAGGGGCACTTTCGGGGCGATATCGCCGCCCGAATCCGGAGGCGTCTCAGAATCATCCTCCCCGTCTTCGTCCTCGATCCGGCTGCGGCCCTTGCCGGCCCGCTTCTTGCCGGCCTCGACGATGTCGCGCTCGGGCCGCGGCATGACCGGTCCCTCGGGATAGACGAAATCGAGCGTCTTGAGGCCGGCCTCGTCCGCCGTGACGACGATCCGTACCGTGCCGCCGTTCTTGAGCTTGCCGAACAGTACCTCGTCGGCCAGCGGCGTCTTGATCTTCTGCTGGATGACGCGGGCCATCGGGCGGGCGCCCATGGCCTCGTCATAGCCGTGCTCGACCAGCCATTTGCGCGCCTCGTCGGTCAGCTCGACGTTGACATTGCGGTCGGCGAGCTGCGCCTCGAGCTGGAGGATGAACTTGTCGACCACCTTTGCGATGACCTCGGCCGGCAGATGGCTGAAGGTGACGATGGCATCGAGCCGATTCCTGAACTCGGGGGTGAACAGCTTGTTGATCGCCTCGAGGTCGTCGCCTTCGCGCCGGTTGCGGGTGAAGCCGAAGGCCGCGCGCGACATCTCGGCCGCTCCGGCGTTCGTCGTCATGATCAGGATGACGTTGCGGAAGTCGATCTGCTTGCCGTTGTGGTCCGTCAGCTTGCCGTGGTCCATCACCTGCAGGAGGATGTTGAAGAGGTCCGGATGCGCCTTCTCTATCTCGTCGAGCAGCAGCACGCTGTGCGGATGCTGGTCGATCGAATCGGTGAGCAGGCCGCCCTGGTCGAAGCCGACATAGCCCGGAGGTGCGCCGATCAGCCGGCTGACGGTGTGCCGCTCCATATATTCAGACATGTCGAAGCGGATCAGCTCCACCCCGAGGCTGACGGCAAGCTGCTTGGCGACTTCGGTCTTGCCGACGCCGGTCGGGCCTGAGAACAGGTAGGAGCCAATCGGCTTCTCGCCATCGCGCAGCCCGGCCCGGGCGAGCTTGATCGCCGACGTCAGCGCGTCAATCGCCTTGCCCTGGCCGTAGACGACGCGCTTCAGCGTCTCGTCGAGATGAGCCAGCACCTCGGCGTCGTCCTTCGAGACGGTCTTCGGCGGGATGCGCGCCATGGTGGCGATGGTCGCCTCGATCTCCTTGATGCCGATCGTCTTCTTGCGGCGCGGCTCGGGCAACAGCATCTGCGAGGCGCCGGTCTCGTCGATGACGTCGATCGCCTTGTCGGGCAGCTTGCGGTCATTGATATACTTTGCCGAGAGTTCCACCGCGGCCTTCACGGCCTCCGAAGTGTAGCGGACCTTGTGGAATTCCTCGAAATAGGGCTTGAGCCCCTTCATGATCTCGACTGCATCGGGAATCGACGGCTCGTTGACGTCGATCTTCTGGAAGCGGCGGACGAGTGCCCGGTCCTTCTCAAAATACTGGCGGTATTCCTTGTAGGTGGTCGAGCCGATGCAGCGCAGCGTGCCCTGCGCCAGGGCCGGCTTCAACAGGTTCGAGGCATCCATCGCGCCGCCCGACGTGGCACCGGCGCCGATCACGGTGTGGATCTCGTCGATGAACAGGATCGCGTTCTTGTGGTTCTCGATCTCCTTCATCACCTGCTTCAGCCGCTCCTCGAAATCGCCGCGGTAGCGGGTGCCGGCGAGCAGCGTGCCCATGTCGAGGGCGAAGACCGTTGCGTCGGCCAGAACCTCGGGCACATCGCTCTTGGTGATCTTGCGGGCCAGGCCCTCGGCGATGGCGGTCTTACCGACGCCGGGATCGCCGACCAGCAAGGGGTTATTCTTCTGCCGTCGGCACAGCACCTGGATGGTGCGCTGCACCTCGTTCTCCCGCCCGATGAGCGGGTCGATGCGGCCGTCCTTCGCCTTCTTGTTGAGATTGACGCAATAGGCCTCCAAAGCGCCGTCCTTCTTCTTGGACTCGCCGGCGTCCTTCGCGTCCTTCGCGTCCCTGGCGTCGTCGTCGTCGCTGCCGCGCGGCGATTTCGATCCGTCGGACAATCCTGGGCGCTTGGCGATGCCGTGGGAGATGTAGTTGACCGCATCATAGCGTGTCATGTCCTGCTCCTGCAGGAAATATGCCGCGTGGCTCTCGCGCTCGGCGAAGATGGCGACGAGCACATTGGCGCCGGTCACCTCCTCGCGCCCCGAAGACTGGACGTGAATGTGCGCGCGTTGGATCACGCGCTGGAAGCCCGCCGTAGGCTTGGCGTCGTCGCGCCCGTCGGACACGAGGTTCTCGAGCTCGTGCTCGATGTAGTCGACGATCTGCTTCTTGAGGACGTCGACGTCGACCGAGCAGGCCCGCATCACGGCGGCCGCGTCGGAATCGTCGGTCAGGGACAGCAGCAGGTGCTCGAGCGTCGCATATTCGTGATGGCGGTCATTGGCCAGTGCCAAGGCCCGGTGCAGAGATTGTTCGAGAGAGCGGGAAAATGCTGGCATAGCGGCGGCAGCCTTTCACTTCTTTTCCATGATGCACTGCAAGGGATGTTGATGCTTGCGTGCAAAGTCCATGACCTGCGTCACTTTGGTCTCGGCCACCTCGTAGGTGAACACGCCGCATTCCCCGACCCCATGGTGGTGGACGTGCAGCATGATGCGGGTGGCGTCGTCCGGCCCCTTGTTGAAATATTTGCGCAGCACGACGACGACGAATTCCATCGGCGTGTAATCGTCGTTGAGCAAAAGCACCCGGTACATGCTCGGACGCTTCGTCTGCGTCTTGGGCCGGGTGATGACGGCCGTGCCGGTGCCGTCGCCGGTCTTGCGCGGCTCCCTTGGGCCGGTCGTCCCGGCGCCGCGAGGATCTGCGCCGTACCGGACGAGGGCTTGGTCGAACGCGTTGGCAGTCACGGCAAGCTCTTCCTCATGCAGCCGGGGACCCGCGTGATGTGGTCGGACCCCCATCGTCAATGTACGACCGCCGCTGCAGCTTCGCCAGGGGATGGGACGATCGCAGGCGTCATAGTTTGCACGGATCGTGGCGCAACCAAGGCTCCGCCCGAGTGCGGCCGGGCCGCTCCGGTCGCACCGCGACCCCTCCAATGACCCACGGCGATGGCAAAAAAAAAGTCCGGCTCTCGCCGGACTTTACGTTGAGGACGAAAACGGCCGTCGGGCCGTCGCGCTGAAACCGGTCACTGGGTGACCAGGGCCTTGTTCTGTTCCGCGAGGCCTTCGAAGGGCTTGTAGGAGTCGCGGGCCAGCGAGGCGAAGAGCTCGCCGAAGCGCTTGGCGCCGGCCATGTAGGTCTCGTAGGAGCTCTTGGCGAAATCGGTCTGCACCTGGATGACCCCGTCGAGCGTCTTGACACCGACCAGCTTGCCGAAGGCCGCTGAACTCTCCTCCATCGACTTCTTCGAGAATTCGGAGGCTTCCTGAACGATCTGCTGAAGGCCCCGAGACATCACGGCAGCCGACTGGGTGGTCGCCTCGATCTGCGAGCGGCTCATCTGCTGCAGGTCTTCAACAGTCTTGAACATGTCGATTCCTCGAAAGTGATTGATCCGACGGCACGGCTGAGCGCGCCCCCGCGCATGACGTAATTGCAACGCACCATTGAGTCAATGTATTTTTGTGCATCGCACAAAAGTCCGACAAAATCCGAACGACCCCGGACAGACCCCGTTAACGGCGTTGTAACCGCGATCCCCTAGCGTCCTTTCCCGTGCCCTGTGGGCCACGTGCAGCGTTGCTTCGGCTTCGGCCGGTGGCGTCGTGACGAGGACTGGTCATGGTAATGCGTAACGTCAAAGTGTTGAGTCTGGGACGTTTCGTATCCTGCGCGGCCTTGTCTTTGCTGGCCGTGGGTTCTACTTCCGGACCCGTCCAGGCTCGCTGGCACCACTATCATCGCCGCGCTCATGTCGTTGCCCGCTACCACCATGCCGCGCCGGCTACACATGCGGCCCGCATCAATATCGGCAGCTACGTCGGCACCAACTATGCCGCCATGGTGGTCGACGCCAACACCGGCCGGACGCTTTACGCAGTCAACGAGGATGCGCCGCGCCACCCGGCCTCGCTGACCAAGGTGATGACGCTCTACCTGCTGTTCGAGGAACTGGAGAAGGGCCGTCTGCGGCTCGACTCACCGCTCACCGTCTCGGCCCATGCGGCGGCGCAGGCCCCGACCAAGCTCGGCCTGCGGCCGGGCTCCGTCATCACGGTCGAGAATGCCATCAAGGCCATCGTCACCAAATCCGCCAACGACATGGCGGTCACGGTGGCGGAGAACATCGCCGGCAGCGAGCCGAGCTTCGCCGAGGCCATGACCGCCAAAGCGCGCCAGCTCGGCATGACCCATACGTTCTACCACAATGCGTCCGGCCTGCCGGACATGCGTCAGATCACGACGGCGCGTGACCTGACGATCCTCGGTCGCGCCATCCGCGAGCGCTTCCCGCGCTATTATCATTATTTCTCGACGCCGAGCTTCACCTATGCCGGCATGACCATGGTCAACCACAACCACCTGCTCGGCCGGGTGGATGGGATGGACGGCATCAAGACCGGCTATACGGGTGCTTCGGGCTTCAACTTGCTGACCTCGGTCAATCGCGACGGACGGCGTGTCGTCTCGGTCGTGCTCGGCGGTCGCACGGCCGCGGGTCGCGACCGCGTCATGGTGTCCCTGCTCGAGACGCATTTCGAGGAGGCCTCGGCGACACCTTCGACGCGTGTGGCCGAAGAGAGCCCGGTCGAGGCACCGGCCGCGACGCCCCGCGTCGAAGCCGACGTGCCCGTCGACCGGCAGCCACCGCGCCGCCCGCCCCCGACCGTCGTCGCGGACGAAGGCGACGCCCCGGCCGTGGCACCAACCCGGGTGAGTTTCGCATCGTCCGAGGACAGCCCCCGGAAACCGGTGGAACGGCAACCTCCGCGCGGCCCGAGCCTGATCGCCCCCGAGCTCGCGCTGCCGGCACCCATGTTCACCGAGAGAAGGTCGGAGCCGCCGAGGCCGCTCCCGACGCCACGCGTCGCGAGGCTCGCGGACGCGCCTGTCCCGCCTGCCCCGATCGGCAGGCCGGCGCCGACTCCGGCAAGGGCCGCTCCGTCGCGAGCCGACGAGAGGATCAGGCCGGCCTTCATCGCCGGAGCGCCCAGGGCCATCGATCCGTCCAGGCTCCCCGGTCCCCTCGCCGCCGACCGCCGCCGCCTGGTCCTCGACGGTTCGACCAACCGCCACTCGGCCTTCAACGCGACGAGCCAGGGCGCCGTCGCCACCGCCACGCCCTCGGCGCTTCATTGGGTGACCGGCGCGCAGCCAGTGCGGCTCGGCCCGAGTGCGCCCGGCGGCAGGATGCTTCCTGGCAGGGAGCGGGCGGACCCTGGCCCTACGGGATCCATTGGTGGCGCAGCGAAACCCGAGACCAAGCCTGAGGCACCTGCGGCTGCCAATCCGAAAGGGGGCTGGGTGATCCAGATCGGCGCGACCGACGACGCTGCGAAAGCCGCCGATCTCCTGAGCCGCGCCCAGGCGGAGGGCCGCGGTGCCCTGGCCTCCGCGCATCCCTTCACCGAGAAGGTGCAGAAGGGCGACGCGACACTCTACCGGGCCCGCTTCGCCGGACTCGACCCCGCCGGGGCGGAAATCGCCTGCAGGACTCTCAAGCGCTCCGGTTTCGCATGTTTCACGACCCGTAACTGAGCCCTTCGGCCGGCGCACTGCGCCGTCCGCTCGGACACCACAGAACCGTCATCACCTTCACGCCTTTTCTGGATCTCACGGATGTCGGCGCATCAGGACATCTTTGGCTTCATTCACCCGGGCAGCCACGTCGGTCGATCCGCCGTGATCGGGGTGGAACTTCTTCATCAGCGTGCGATGGGCTCGGGCGATCTCATCCCGACTCGCGCCTTGAGGGAGACCAAGAAGCTTGTAGGCCTCATTCTCCGACATGCCGGCGGCGCGGCCGGCCGCGGCGCCCGCGCCATCGGCGCGCCGCGCGTCTCCCTGGCTCTGGTCTGCCTCACGCCAACCGGGAAACCGGCGGTCGAAATAAGCCTCTAGCAGCCGGGCGCCTTCCGGATCGTCCGTCAGGCAAAGTCCGTGCAGCGCGCTCAGCTGGGATTGGCCGAGGTCCCCAAGCCCGCTCCCGGCCAGGGCTCCCTCGATGACGCCGCCGCGCATGACGCCGGTGTCGTGGTCGAGTTCCATCTCGATCAGCCGGGAGCGCACGCGCGACACGCGCCGAGACGCGCGGCGGGGCCGTCCTCCGCGAAAGATCGAACCCCAGTCGGGCGCCCGCCGCCCGCTGGTCAGCCAGAAGCCGACCCCGGCCAGGCCGATAGCGAGATCGATCTGCCCTCGCACGAGAAGGAGAAGTGCGAGCAGCAGCGCGACGAAGCCGCCGCCTTGCTTCATGCGGCGCGCAATCGCGGCCGGACTGGCGCGCAGGAACTCACGCAGCATCGTGGAGCCCAGCCACAGCAACAAGAGTCCGGCGATGATGAAGGCCATGGGCGCGCTATTCTGCCGTCAACGAAGCTGCGACAGCAGGCCCTGGGCCACCCCGGCCTCGCCGCCTCCGAGACGGGCTTCGAGGCCGGATCGTCCTCCGGCCGCATAGGCCGCCGCAGCCGCCAGCAGCGCTGCCAGGCGGTCCGGCGCCGAAGCGTCGAAGGCCGCATAGGCGCCGCCCGTCAGCCGGGCGATCTCGCCGAAGGCGCGCGCCGCCGCAGGGTCGTGGCCCTCGTGGAACATGAACGCCTTGACGCCGAGCAGCGCCAGTTCGCCAGCCTGCGCGCAGAGCGGATCGACGCGCTCCTCGATCGCATCGCCGACATAGACCAGCACGCCGACGCGGGCGCGCCGCGCTTCGTCGCGCACATGCCGCAGCACGCGGCCGATCTGCGTGTTGCCACCCTCCACCGCGATGCGGCTCATGAACCGCGCGAGCCCTGCGCCGGCCGAGACGAAGGGCGAGGCGCGGCATTCGTGCAGCCCGCGGAAGTAGACGAGTTGGACGTCGAGCCCGCCCAGCGCTGCGGCCGTGTCGAACATGCGCCCCTGTACCGACAGGGCGAGATCCCAGGTCGGCTGGCGGCTCATCGTCGCATCGAGCGCGAAGACCAGCCGGCCCCGCGACGAGGCGGCGTCCGGCGCTCGCCCCACGTCGCGCGATCGCCGGAGAAAGGCGTCGACCTCGGCGTTGCGGCCCGAGGCTGGGTCGAGCGAGCGTCGATCGTCTGACATGGGCAAGGCAACACCTCGAGGGGCGGCGAATGTTTCGATCCGATAGATCGTGCTCGCCGGGCGCGACGGCAAGGCATGGAGATTGCGCCGCCCGACGGCGTCCGGACGCCCGCTCAAATCAGCCCGAGGTCGCGCAATTCGCGGCGCAGCGGTTCCGGCATCGCCCGGACATCCGGCAGGACGGCGCCGAAATCGGGCGGAACCTCCTTGTCGACGAGATAGCGCCAGCCCTGAAACGGCCTGCGGGGACGCGGATCGACCTCGACCAGGATGGGGTCGAGCACCAGGTCGCACCGCCCGATACCGCCGGCATCGGTGAAGCTGCGGATGTCGACGAGCGTTTGGCGGACCGCGATCTGCCCCTTGATCACCCAATAGAGCGAGCCGCCGTCGAGCAATTCGTCGCGGCGCTTGGGCACCATCCGCGTCGTGTGCTTGTGCTCGGCCGGCTCGCCCAGACGGCGCTTCTCGGCGAGACGGCTCGTGATCCAGTCCTCGAGATCGCCGACCGAATCGGCGCCCACACAGAGTTTCACGAGATGCAGCGGCATGGCCTTATCTGCCGCAGGCTGTCGCGGGCCGCAAGCCCGGGACGGCCTTGAATCGGCACCATCAACTATGGCGACCAGCCCGCGTCAAACGGAGTCGTAGTCGGGATTCGACCAGGGCTCGGCCTCGGCGCCGGCGATCCAATCCTGCCAGGCTGGCAGCGCCATGATGGCATCCATATAGGTCCGGGTTTCGGACCTGACCGCGATTTCATAGGTTTGGAAGCGGTTGACGATGGGCGCGAACATCGCGTCCGCCGCGCAAAAGTCACCGAACAGGAAGGGTCCGCCCGCGCCGAACCGCGTGCGTGTCTCGGCCCAGGCCGCCTCGATGCGATCGACGTCGGCTCGCGCCTCGGGCGGCAGCGCGATCGCCCGCGGCGGGCGAATGAACTGCGTCGGGCAGGTCTGCCGCAGCCTGGCGAAACCGGCATGCATTTCCGAACTCAGCGCGCGCGCCACCGCCCGCGCCTTGCGGTCCTCGGGCCAGATCGGCTTGTCGGGGAAGCTGTCGGCGACGAATTCGCAGATGGCGAGGGTCTCCCACACGACGAGATCGTCGGCGACGAGCACCGGCACCTTGCCGGTCGGGCCGTATGCGAGCATCTCCTGGTGCGTCGTCGGCCGATACATCGGGATCACCGTCTCCTCGAACGGGATGCCGAAGTGCCTGAGCAGGATCCACGGACGCAGCGACCAGGACGAATAGGCCTTGTTGCCGATGACGAGATGCAGCTTCATCGTGGGGCGCCTCCTTTCGATGCGGCCCCTCATCTGATCTGCCCACGGCCGGCCGGACAAGCGCATTTTCGTCATGGGATCGATCGGTTCGCCTGATCAATCGCGGCCGTCAGGGCCGCGGGAGGACCTCGGCGATCTTGCCGCTCAGCCGGTAGGCGACAAGCCCGATCCACTCCCGCGCCCCGACGTCGAAGCGTTCGACGCCGGCCGCCACGTCGCGGTTCGGTTCGAAGTCGCGCCAGGTCCCCGTCGTGCGATAGTCGACCGGATAGGGGATGATCGGAAATCCCGCGGCACGGAACAGGCCCACGGCACGCGGCATGTGATAGGCCGAGGTGACGAGAAGGAAGCGCGCGCTCGCCTGCGGCTTCAGCAGATCGCGGCTGAACTGCGCGTTCTCGTAGGTATTGCGCGACCTGTCCTCGACGAGGATCTGTGCGGGCGGCACGCCAAGCTCGATCCAGAGCCGCCTTGCCTCGGCGGCCTCGCTGCCGACCTGGCTCACGAGCGCGTTCGAGCCACCGGTGTAGAGCAGTTTGGCGGCCGGGTAGCGTCGGGCCAGCACGGCGCCGGCGGTCATGCGGGTCGCCGAATCGGTGATGGTCACCTGTCCGCGCGCCTTGCCGATGACCTGGTCGATGGCGCCGCCGAGCACAATGATGCCGGTCGGCTCGAGATCGCCGAGCACCGGTTGCGGGAAACGGTCCTCGAGGCCGCGCAGCAGCACCGAGCCCGTCGGCAGCACACCGCAGACGAAGAGCGCGACACCGCCGAGGACCACCAGCCTGCGCCCGCAGCAGAGCTTGCCGACCATCATCAGCAACATCCCGCCCCAGACGGCCAGGGCGATCACGTTGCCGGGGGCCGTCAGCAGCCACAAGACCTTGGAGAGGATGAAGAACACGTGCGATCCCATATCACGGACCTCGTGATAGGGTCGCGACGTTCAGCCGGAGTAAAGATCGTGGAGCCTGGATGCCGCCGCCGCACCGACCCTCTCGGCTCAGGCCCGACCTTCGTCGGTCGATCGGCACCGCCCTGGCCATCCTCGGCGTAGCCTGCGCGACCGGCCAAGCCTCGGCCCTCCCGATACGCCTTCGCTATGCTCAGGCA
Source organism: Lichenihabitans sp. (assembly GCA_965277635.1). Lineage (GTDB taxonomy): Bacteria > Pseudomonadota > Alphaproteobacteria > Rhizobiales > Beijerinckiaceae > Lichenihabitans. The sequence goes on along the minus strand of CBDIDE010000002.1, from coordinate 4,019,027 downwards.
GCGACGCTTCCGACTGACCAAGCGCGCCCCTTGTCGGGCAGCGAGGCCTGGGCGGCGATGCTCGGCAATACCATCACCGGCGAGACGCCGAACGGCGACTATATCGAGTTCTTCAACGCCGACGGCAGCTTCGTCCATGTCGACCGCGACGGCCGCGCCGCCGGGCACTGGAGCTTAAAGGACCAGCGCGTCTGCTTCACCTATGCCGACGAGGACGAGGTGGAATGCCGCCGGCCGGAACTCGACGGGCGGCACGGCGCCTTCACGGATACCGACGGCATGCGATACGCGTTCGAGCTGCTGCCGGGCGATCCGAATGGGCTCTGACGCGACCTGCGCAAGGTCACATCGGCAAGGCGGTGCCGCCGAGGAAACTGGCCCATTGATCGGGTGAGCCGAAGAAGGCGTTGCGATCCACCTTGTTGCCGATGCCGGCAACATGGCCATCGGACTGATATTGCCAGAAGTGCCACCGCCGCCCGGCATATTTGACCGACGGATTGTATTTCGTGCTGCGCACCCAGATCGGATAATCGTCGAGCGCGCCGCCGGCCAGGATCCCGGCATAGAAATCCACCGTCGAGTAGATGATCGGCTTCTTGCCGTAGTGTCGCTCCATCTCCTCGAGCATCGAGCGCATCTCGGCGACGGTCGGCGCCCGATACAGGGTCCGCCGGCAGGTCGGCGAGGTGGGGGTCAGCTCCACGTCGAGCACCGGCGGGAGGGCATCCTCCTCGACCGGCACGTTCTGCTCCATCCAGGCCATCTGATCCTGCCACGGCCTGCACCAATAGACGAAGTGATAGGCGCCGCGCGGCACGCCAGCCGCCTTGGCACCAGCCCAGTTCTCCGCAAAGCGGCTGTCGAGGCGGTTGCCGCCTTCGGTGGACTTGATCCACGCGAACTGCACGCCCGAACTCGCGACGCGATTCCAGTCGATATTGCCCTGATACTTGGAGACGTCGATCCCGCGGACGGCGAAGTTCGTCGGCAGCGGCCCCCCGAAGTCCGTCGTCAAGACGGGTTCCGTCGCGCAACCCGCAAGCCCCAGGGCCGTGCCGCATGCCAGGAGGAAAACCGTTAGAATGCGAGCGGACATCATAACCGATCAGCGACCTCGTTGCCTGTTCGGCGATGCTTATCTGCGACCTCGTAACGGCTCGTTAAAGCCTGGGCAAGCGGCCCTGCTCCATCCTGACCACCGGCCGGCGCGGCGCAGCGTTCGGCCGGACGAAAGCCGACGCTTCGACGCTTGAACGCTTCGACGCTTGGAGGAGAAGGAAAGCCAGCCTTTCCGCGGCTCGCCGGCGCAGGCAAAAAGTAACTAAAATCAGATAATCTGAACGAATGGTGCGGCCAAGAGGACTCGAACCTCCACCGGTCTCCCGACTAGCACCTCAAGCTAGCGCGTCTACCAATTCCGCCATGGCCGCGGGGCACCGACCCTGTCGAAGCGGCGCGGCGTGCTGACTAACAAATCGCTTGGGACGTGGCAAGGCCGGCTGCGACCGCTTTCCGGACGTTATGGCTTGTGAGCTGGACGGAGAGGCTGCTAGGCAAGGCCATGACATCGGATCGAGACCGGCCCGAAGCCCGGCCGCACCTGCGCGGCGACGTCCGCGGATTCATGCCGCAGCGCGGCGCCTCGCCGGTCGAATGGATTGTCAGCGACGGCCTCGTGCCGTATCCCGCCGCGGTCGCCGCGATGGAGGATCACGTCGCGCGGATCCGCGCCGACGGCGCGCCTGAACGCGTCTGGCTGCTGGAGCATCCACCGCTCTACACGGCCGGGACCTCGGCCCGCGCCGGCGATCTCGTCGAGGCGCGGTTCCCCGTCCACCAGACCGGGCGCGGCGGCCAATATACCTATCATGGGCCCGGACAGCGCGTCGCCTATCTGATGCTCGACCTGCAGCGGCGACGGCCGGACGTGCGGGCCTTCGTCGGTGCCATCGAAGACTGGACGATCGCCACGCTCGACCGGTTCAACATCGCCGCGGAGCGTCGGCCCGACCGGGTCGGCGTCTGGGTGCGTCGGCCCGACAAGGCTTCCGGCCTCGACGGCACGCCGGCGGAGGACAAGATCGCCGCGATCGGCATCCGGCTGCGGCGCTGGATCAGCTATCACGGGATGGCGCTCAACGTGGATCCCGACCTCGGCCATTTCGGCGGGATCGTGCCCTGCGGCATCGGGGCCAGCCATCTCGGTGTCACCAGCCTCGCCGACCTCGGCCAGCCGACGGCCCTTCCGGAGGTCGACATCGTGCTGCGAAGCGAATTCGAACGCCTGTTCGGCCCAACCACGTCGGCTTCGTCGGACCTGGCGCTCACCGGCGCTGCGGCTTAACGGCCAGGACTGGAACATTCCACATCCGTGCCCGTTGCTGGCACAGATACGGAGACAGGGCCATGAACGAGACGCCGACCAGACTCGACAAGACGGATGCCCGCCAGGGCCGAGCAGGTGTCGGCGTGCGCTACGTGCTGATCGGCGGCCTCGTTCTCGTGATCGTCGCCCTCGGCTTGATCTTCATCATCGTCCGGTAGACGGTCGAGGACTCTCAGACGGAACAGGATGCGGCAACCCCGGCCGAGCCGGCGGCAACGGAGACGAGGGCTGGCCACCCAGCGGTCGCGCGCGACCGCACCGCGGCAGAAAACCAGCGCGGGACCCGGTGGGCCTGATCGAGGATGTTGACGAGCACGGCGAAACTCGAGGCCGTCTTCGCCGCATCGACTTTCGTCAGCAGCCAGTGCGCATCCGCCTCCTCGACGAGACCTGTCGGGCGCTGGCCCCAGACGACGAAGTCGGTCACGGTCTCGACGAAGAACTCCGCCCAGGCCTCGCCTTTCGGCTGAGCGACGGCGTCGATGGCGAAGAGATCCTCGATCTCGATCCGGCTCGGCGCGTGCTGCGTGAAAACCTCGCGGCGCAGCGCCACCACGTCGGCCTCGGTTACGGTCCCCCTCTCGAGCAGCTTCAACAGCATCGGGCGCCCCTGTTCGAGCTTTCCGCTCCGATGCTTCGTGGTCTTGTTCATGACTTCGTCCTTCCTGTTGAGATCGATAATGCTCGGCTCGAATTGCCGAAATCTAAACAGCGGAAGAAGCACATTTCTCAAGGTTAAACCCCCGAGAACTTATAAGCTTTCTGCTTTGTTGACGGAGCGATGATTCATTTTCGGTTCATTATGACCGAACGCCGGGAAATTATCATTGCCGATTACTTACGGGAGCCGGCACGCTCGGTGGCGGCGGACACGGTTCGGGATCAATCGTCGACCGTCACACCAGACGTGCCAGGCCGGCGGCGGTGCGCATCTCGAGCCAGCGGTTGCCACGCCGTTCGAGCGCCCCGCCATCCTGGCCCCAGACGCGCTCCTGGAAGGTCTCGTCCAGGTGGGCAGCCGCCCAGGCTTCCTCGGGCGTCAGCCGGCCGCGCAGCACGGCCAGCGCCAGCAGCGCCGACCCGGTCAGCGTCGTCATGACGTTGAGCGCGGCCAGCCTGAACGGCGCGCCGCTGCCCTCGCCTACCGCCTCGGCGAAGGCCTGGCGCAGGATCGAGAGCGTCGCGGAGGGTTGGGCCACGGGCATGACGCCCGCGCCGAGGAGAAAGCGCGCGCCATAGTTCTCGCGGCACCAGTCGAGGATCGGATCCCAGGCCTTTGCCTGTTCGGCGACCAGCGCCTCAGGCTCGGCCGCCCGGTAGAACAACAGGTCGGACCCCGCATATCCCACGACCTCGTCGAGCACGGCCGCGGCATTGCCGGCGACGCCGTCGATCGCGGCATTGACGATCCGGGTCAGCGGCATCGCCGCCGGGTCGATCGTCTCGCCGAGACCGTTCCATTCGGCGGCCAGAGCCTCAGCCGCCCCGCGCGTCGGAAGCGCGAGGTCGCGCCGCGCCGGCGTTTTGGCCGGCCGCCCGTCGAGGAGCAGGACGAAGCCATCGTCTTTCGGTCCCGTCGCCGCCGTCTTGAAGAACCGTTTCGGTCGGGGCGAAACCGGCTTGTCGGTCATGCGCCGCGCCTCACGTCTCGGGCGCCGTCTCGATGGGGTCGAACTGCCGCGTATCGAAGCCGAACAGGTCCCAGCTCTTCTGCATATGGGCAGGAAGAGGCGCGGTGACGTCGAGCGTGCCGCCGCGCGGATGCGGCAGGATCAGCCGCCGGGCCAGCAGGTGCAGCTTCGGCTCGACCTCCGCCGGAATGGCTCGCAGCGGGTCGGGCTTCGGCGCGCCAATCTTCGCCGCGGCGCCATATTTCGGATCGCCGACGATCGGATGACCGATCGCCTCGGCATGGGCGCGGAGCTGGTGCGTGCGCCCGGTGATCGGCTTCATCGACAGCCAGGCGAGGCGCGGCAGGATGCGGTCGACCGTCGCATAGAGCGTGACGGAGTGCTGGGCATTCTCCTCGCCGTGCTTGGCGACGCGCATGCGCTCCGCCGCTGCGCGATCCACCTTGGCGGGACCACGCCTATCGCCCATGGCCTCGCCTTTGGCGAGGAAGAGCGAGATCCGCCCCTGGGCCGGGCGCGGCACGCCTTCGACCAGCGCCCAATAGATCTTGCGGGCCTGACGCGAGCGGAAGATCTCGCCGAGCTCCGCGGCGATCTTGCGGTTGCGCGCCACGAGCAGAACGCCCGACGTGTCGCGGTCGAGCCGATGCACCAGCAGCGGTCGCACGCCCTGTCGGTCGGCCAAGGCCTCCAGCATTCCATCGACATGGACCCTGGTGCCGGAGCCACCCTGCACCGCCAGACCGTAAGGCTTGTCGAGCACCAGGAGGTCGCGATCCTCGTGCAGGATCATGGATTGGATGGCACGCCGGTCGGCCTCGGAGGGATCGGCGCGACGGACGGCGGGCGCGGCCACCTCGTCGTCGAGCCGGAGCGGCGGGATCCTGACCTGCTGCCCTGAGACGACGCGCGTCGAGGTCTTGGCGCGGGCACCGTCGATGCGCACCTGGCCCGTGCGGACGATCTTGGCGAGATGGGCGAGGGTGACGCTCGGACGACGCCGCCTGAACCAGCGGTCGAGCCGCATCCCGTCTTCATCATCGGCGACGGTGGCGATTTCGACGGTCATATCTGGGCTCGGATCATCGAAGGACAGCACTCGGGCCGCATTGTATGCACACGCACGGTCTGTTTGAAAACTCGCGATCCTCATGCTGAGGGCTCCGAACCCGGGGTAACGGATGGGCTTCGGTATGGTCTTTCCGCCGCTCATCCCGGCGAAAGCCGGGATCCAGGACCATGACGCCGAAGGCCTCGCGGTTCCGCCGCAACGCCACGAGGCTGGATCCCGGCTTTCGCCGGGATGAGCGGATGGTGTTGCCTGGAAGCGTCAACTTGACTTCGGCGCCCTGTCCTCGTTCCGAGAAGATCCGCCCGGACCGTCTCGTTACCGGCGGCCCGGCGAAGGGATCAACCCCCGGTCTTGCCGCCCGCGGCGGTCGTGGCGGGCGGCTTCTCGTCCGGCAGGCCGTTCTCGATCTTCTTGACGATGTTCGGCAGATCCTCGGGATCCGGGTTCAGGTCGCGCGCGTGGTTCCACTGGAACTTGGCCTCGAGCTTGCGTCCGATGCGCCAATAAGCGTCGCCGAGATGGTCGTTGATCGTGGCGTCGGCGGGCTTGAGCTCGAGGGCGCGTTCGAGGTCCTTCACCGCCTCCTCGTAATCGCCGAGCTTGTAATGGGCCCAGCCAAGGCTGTCGACGACATAGCCGTCCTCCGGTCGGAGCGCCACGGCCTGGCGCAGCATCTTGAAGGCCTCGTCGAGATGCTCGCCGCGGTCGACCCAGGAATAGCCGAGGTAGTTGAGCACAAGCGGTTGGTCGGGATAAAGGTCGAGGGCGTGCTTGAAATCCGCCTCGGCTAGCGGCCATTGCTTGTCGCGCTCGTAGGCGATGCCGCGGAAGTAGTAGAGGCCCCAGACCCGCTTGTCGTCCGCCGGCAGCGTGCCGATGGCATCCGAGTAGGTCTTGATCGCGTCGGCGTAGTGCTTCTGCTCGCGCTGAATATTGCCGAGCGTGGTGAGCGCCTCCGTGTCCTTCGGATGCTGGGCGACCAGTTTGTCGAGGAAGGTGATGGCCTCGTCGGACTTGCCGAGGAGGTCGAGCGTCAGGCCGGTCTGGATGTCGGCATTGTCGCGCAACGGGCTGCTCGCGGGCACCTGGGCATAGACGTCGATCGCCTCCTGGTTCTGCTTGAGGCGGCCATAGATGTCGGCGAGCGTCACCACGGTCAGGCTGTTCTGCGGCGCGAGATAGAGCGACAACCGCAGATAGATCATCGCGGCCAGTTCGTCGCCCTGGCGTCCGCCGGCCGCGCCGAGCCCGTAGAGCACCTCGGCCGCGCCCTCCTGGGCGCTCTTGACGAGGGGCTGGAGCGGCTTTCCGGCCTTGAGATCGGCCAGGGTCGCGTCGATGATCGGATGGTGCGGCAGCACGTCCTGGAAGGCCGTCAGCGCCCGCTCGGCCTCGGCGGTCGCGCCATGGCGGGCCTCGAAGCGCGCATAGGCGTCGACGAGGCGCAAGATCGTCTTGTCCCCCGCGTAGGCGGCCTTGTAGCGCTTGGTCGCCTCGGGCAGATCGTTGGCGAGATCGGCGATCAGCGCCGCGTGATAGTCACGGAAGACGCCGAAGCCGCCGTCCTTGAGCCCATCGATCGCCGCCAGCGCCTTCTTCTCCTCGCCCTGCCCCGCATAGGCCCAGGCGGTGAGCAGTGTCGCGGTCACGTCGTGCTCCCGGCCGGCGCCGCCGCTCAGGAATTCCCGGCGGGCCGCGACCCAGTGGTTCCCCTTGAGCTGCCCGATGCCGAGCACCAGATGCGCGAGGCCGTTCTTCGGATCGTAGGTGACGAGCTGGCGCGCCAGCTCGAGGCCCTGGTCGGTGTCGCCGTTGGACAGCGAGGCCACGAACGCCCGCTCGATCAGCTCCGGATTGTGCGGATCGGCCCGCAGGCTTTCCCGGAAGAAGGTCGAGGCGGCCGCGGTGTCGCGGTCCGCTCCCGCCACCAGCGCCGCCAGATAATTGCCGGCGAAGCTGTCGCCGACCTCGAAGGGCGCGGGCGCAGCAGCCGTCGCGCGTGCCGCGGCGCCGGAGGCCGCGAGCAGGGCAGCGAGGCCGACCGCCAGAAGACGGGAATTGCGCATCGCCGCACCGCGGGTGGCAGGGACCTTGAAGGTGGTTTCGGGCACGTGGGCCATGATCCGTGTGGGGCGGGCGCCGACAGCCCTTACGGCCACGCGCTCCGCGATGGAGTCTACGGTGTGAGGGGAACATGTCCTTTTTGCGTGTGGCCCGCAAGCCGGCCCGGATCGCGCGCCCGGTCGTTGCCACTTGACGCCCGGCGGCGGCCGAACATCTGCTGTCGACGGCAGAGGTGAGGGAGACGGCGGCCATGGCGAGCTTCAAGGCGATACGCATCGACAAGGCGGCGGAGGGCCAGCATGTCGGCATCGTCGACTTCGACACGGCCGACCTGATGGACGGCGACGTCGACATCCGGGTTACGCATTCGACCGTGAACTACAAGGACGGCCTGGCCATCACCGGCAAGGCCCCGGTCGTGCGGCGCTTCCCGATGATACCCGGCGTCGATCTCGCCGGGGTCGTCGAGCGCTCCTCCCATCCCGACTACAAGCCCGGCGACAAGGTCGTCCTGAACGGCTGGGGCGTCGGCGAGACGCATCTCGGCGCCTATGCGGAGCAGGCGCGGGTCAAGGGCGACTGGCTGATTCCGCTCGCCGACGGCATTTCGCCGTCCGAAGCCATGGCGATCGGCACGGCCGGCTACACGGCCGCGCTCAGCGTACTGGCGCTCGAACGCCATGGCGTCGAACCGTCGCACGGCCCGGCGGTCGTGACCGGGGCGGCGGGAGGCGTCGGCTCGATTTCCGTGGCGCTGCTGAGCCGGCTCGGCTGGCACGTCATCGCCTCGACGGGACGACCCGAGGAAAGCCCATTCCTGAAGGGTCTCGGCGCGGCCGAGATCCTGCCTCGCGACGACTTGTCCAAGCCGGGCAAGCCGCTCGGCAAGGAGCGCTGGGCCGCGGGCATCGATTCGGTCGGCTCGACGATCCTGGCGAACCTCCTGGCGCAGACGAAATCGGAGGGCGCCGTCGCGGCCTGCGGCCTCGCGGCCGGCATGGACCTGCCGACCTCGGTCGCGCCCTTCATCCTTCGCGGCGTCGCGCTCCTCGGTATCAACAGCGTGTTCGTGCCGCGCGACAAGCGGATCGCGGCCTGGGCGCGGCTGTCGCGCGACCTCGACCGCGACAAGCTCAAAGCCTTGACCCGGACCATCGACTTCGACGAGATCATCCCTACGGCGCAGGCCATCGTCGAGGGCAAGGTACGTGGCCGCGTCGTCGTCGAGATCGGCTAGGCCCGCGGCGCAGCCGCCCGGCGGAGGCGGTCGTTGATGGCTTCGCCGAGACCCTCGGCCGGGATCGGAGCGACCGCGATGGCCGGCGCCGTGCCGTCGAGGCGGCGCAGGAAGCCGAAGAGATTGGCAGCGGCTTCCACGAGGTTGCGCCGCGGTGAGAGGTCGAGATAGGGACCGGCCCCCTGCCCCGCGAGCACACCGCCGAAGTCCAGCACCGCCTCGGTCTGGCCGGCGACCCGCGCGCCGAGCCGCACCGCCGCGCCCGGCGCGTAATGCGAGGCCAGCATGCCGGGCGCCGTAACACTTCCCCCTGTTTCGGTGTCGCGAAGCCAGCGCCCCAGCACCGCCTCGATCGCCTCGCGCGGAACGCCGCCGGGGCGGAGCAGCACGGGCTCGCCGAAGCAGGAGACGATGGTTGATTCGAGCCCGACCTCAGCCGGGCCGCCGTCGAGGATCAGGTCGACGCGCCCGTCGAGCTCGGCCAGGACGGCCCCGGCGTCGGTCGGGCTGATCCGGCCGGAGCGGTTGGCCGACGGCGCAGCGACCGGACCGCCGAACTCACGGAGCAGCAGCCACGCGATGGGGTGGAGCGGTACGCGCAGGGCGACGCTGTCGAGCCCGGCGCGAGCGAGATCGCAGACCGGAGCCCCGGGGCGCAACGGCACGACCAGCGTCAGCGGCCCCGGCCAGAGCGCTTCGGCCAGCCGCTCGGCCGCGGCATCGAAGACGCCGATCGTCCGTGCCGCGATGATATCGGAGACATGCGCGATGAGCGGATTGAATCGCGGCCGACCCTTGGCCGCATAGAGGCGCGCGACCGCTTCGCTGGAGCTTGCATCGGCGCCTAGCCCGTAGACGGTCTCGGTCGGAAAGGCGACGAGGCCGCCCCGCCGCAGCACCTCGGCGGCGCGTGACATGGCTGCCGCATCGGCCTGCAGGGTCGCCGTCCGCGTCATCGGCGCAGAAGGCCTTTCGCGCCGTCGAGGAGGCCGCAAGCCTGCTCAACCATGCGCTCGACGATCTCCGCTGCTGCCGGCAGATCGTCGATGAGGCCGGCCGCCTCGCCGAAGAAGACACCAGCCTCCTCGACGTCGCCGGACGCGAAAGCGCGGGAATAGCGCGGCGCCTCGGCCTCGACCGCGGCGTCGAGCTCGGCATCCCGACCCTCCCAGCGGTGCACCAGGGCATTGTGGCGCACGCGAACGGTGAAGCGCTCCGGCCACGCGAGACGCCGCAGCCGGTCCGGGACCCGCGTGCGCGTAGTGCCGTCGCCGTCGCTCGACAGGATCGCCGCATGGTGGTTGGCATGGACCAGCGCCTCACGGCTAGCCCAGAACCGGGTGCCGACCAGCACGCCGTCGGCACCGAGCATCAACGCGGCGGCAAGGCCGCGGCCGTCCGCGATGCCGCCGGCCGCCAGCAGCAGCGTGTCCGGGCTTTCGCGCCGCAGCAGATCGGCCGCTTCCGGCACGATGGTCAGCGTCCCGCGCGTCTCACCATGGCCGCCCGCCTCGGCGCCCTGCGCCACGACGATGGCGGCACCCGCCCCTATCGCAGTGCGGATGTCAGCCATGGACTGGCACTGGCAGACGAGCGGCACGCCGGCCTCGGCGATCTCGCCCGCGAAAGGCGCAGGATCACCGAAGGACAGCATCTGCAGCCGCGGCCTATGGCGCAGCACCTGGGTCAGCAGCGCGGGCTTTTGCGCCAGCGACCAGGTGATGAAACCGCAGCCCACCGCCGTGTTGCCGGCGGCCGTGAATTGCGCCTCGAGCCATTCGGCATCCCCATAGCCTCCGCCGATCAGCCCGAGGCCTCCGGCGCGGGTCACCGCCGCGGCGAGCGCGCCGCCGCCGGCCAGCGCCATCGGGGCGGACAGGATCGGGTGATCGAGGCCAAACCGTTCCGTCAACCGGGTCTTGAGACGCATTGTCATGTCATGGGCTCTCCGCACTGACGGGGCGCGAAGCGGACAGGGCGCTTCAAAGATCGCATGGTGAAGCCTAAACTGCGGCCATGACGTATAAAGCGCCGCTCGCCGACATCCTCCATACCATGACGCATGTGATCGGCGAGGCCGAAACCGTATCGGCGGACCTGGCCGACGGAACGGTCGAGGCCGTCATCAGGGAGGCCGGCCGCTTCGCCGAGGCCGTCCTGCTGCCCCTCGACAAGGTCGGCGACCGCGAGGGCCTGCGTTTCGATGCGGGCTCCGTCACGACCGCACCGGGCTGCCGCGAGGCCTATCGGCGCTGGATCGAAGCCGGGTGGAACGGACTGACCGCACCGGAGGATTTCGGTGGACAGGGGCTGACCCAGCTGACCCATGCGGCCGTGCAGGAGATCTGGCACGGGGCGAACCTCTCCTTCGCGCTCTGCCCGCTGCTGACGGCCGGCGCCATCGAGACGGTGCATGCCCACGCATCGTCGGAATTGCAGCGGCTCTACCTGCCGAAGCTCGTCTCAGGGGAATGGTCAGGGACGATGAACCTGACCGAGCCGCAGGCGGGCTCCGACCTCGGCGCCTTGCGCTGCCGGGCCGAGCCGGCACCGGACGGCAGCTTTCTGCTGACCGGCGAGAAGATCTTCATCTCCTACGGCGAGCACGACCTGGCGGAGAACATCGTCCATCTCGTGCTGGCGCGATTGCCCGACGCCGCGCCAGGCTCGCGCGGCATCTCGCTGTTTCTCGTCCCCAAATACCTGCCGCAGCGGGACGGAACGCCGGGTTCCCGCAATGCGGTCGCGTGCGCCGGGATCGAGCGCAAGCTCGGCATGCATGCGGCGCCGACCTGCACCATGGTCTATGATGGCGCCACCGGCTTCCTCATCGGCAAGGCGGAGCGTGGCCTCAACGCCATGTTCACCATGATGAACCGGGCGCGGCTGGCGGTGGGTCTCGAAGGCGTCGGCTCGGCCGAGCGGGCGACGCAAAGCGCGATTCGCTTCGCGCACGAGCGTCGCCAGGGCCGCGTGCCCGGGCAGACCGGCAGCGCGCCGAGCCCCATCATCGCGCATCCGGACGTGGCGCGTATGTGCCTGATCATGAAGGCCATGACGGCGGCCGCTCGCGCGCTCTGCTATCTCACCGCCCGGGCGCTCGACGAGGCCGAGGACCCGAAGCGGGCACCCGAGACGCGGCGGGCCGCAGCCGAACGGGCGGCTTTGCTGACCCCCGTCGCCAAGGCCTTCGCGACCGACATCGCCAACGAGGTGGCCTCGCTCAACATCCAGGTCCACGGCGGCATGGGGTTCATCGAGGACAGCGGCGCCGCCCAGATCGCGCGCGACATCCGCATCGCCGCCATCTACGAAGGCACCAACGGCATCCAGGCGATCGATCTCGTCACGCGCAAGATCAGCCCGCTCGGCGGACAAGCCTTCGAGCGCGAGATGGAGCGGATGCGCCAGGTTTCGGCGCGGCTCGCCGCCTCGAACGACCCCGCCTTCGGCCGGAGTGCTGCGCGGCTCGGCGAGGCCATCGACGCGCTCGACCGGGCAACGACGTTCCTCCGCGCGACGCTGGAGACCGATCCGGCCCGCGCGCTGGCCGGCGCCACGCCCTATCTGCGGCTTTTCGGCCTCGCGCGGGGTAGCGCGGCGCTGGCAGAGGGCGCTTTGTCGCCGGAAGCAGGCGAAGAGCGGATCGCGATCCTGCGCTTCTTCGCCGAGCAATTGCTGCCCGCGGCGCCCGGCCTCGCCACCACCGTGATCGAAGGCGCCGACGACGTCGCCCGCTGGGCCGATGCGCTGGCGCCGGCCTAACCTCGAGTTCGTCGCGTGACCGATGAAACCCCGCGCTGGCACCATCGCTTCGACAATTTCTCCCGGGCGCTCTCGCTGCTGCGGGAGGGTATCGGCTTGCTGGACGAACGCGCGCTCACGCCGCTCGAACAGGAGGGCGTGATCCAGCGGTTCGAATACACCTGGGAGCTCGCCTGGAAGGTCCTCAAGGATTATCTCGACGCGCAAGGTGTCGTTCTCGCCACCGTCACGCCGGCCGCCGTGATCAAGGCGGCCAATGCTGCAAGGATCATCGACGACGGAGACACGTGGATGAGAGCGCTCGAAGTCCGCAACCGCATGTCCCGCACGTATAGCCTCAAGAGCTTCGAACGAACGATTGCCGACGTCCGGACGCACTATCTCGCCGCGCTCGACGGCCTTCATCGCAGGCTCCTCGGCGAAATGCCGCCGCGTAGTCCCGATGCATGACGATGGCCTCACCCCCCCGTCAAAGGGCAATCCTTTACGACGTGCTGGCGCCGTTCGCGGCGGGGTTCGACCGCGTGGGCCTCTTCGGCTCGCGGGCGACGGGCAGGGCCAGCCCTCAATCCGACGTGGATCTTGTGATCTACGGCGCCGACGACCCGCGTCTCGTCGACCGGCTCTTCACCCTGTTCGACGAGAGCCTGCTGCCGGTGACGGTCGACGTCGTCGATTACGATCGCACGACCATCCGCCGCTCAAGGAGCACATCGACGCGGTCGTTCGGATCCTGTTCGAGCGCCGCGATTTGATCGCGGCGGCGGCGACACCTTGAACCTCTCCCGGATCGCGGCACGCGCGGCCATCCACGGTCTCGCCTCGCGGGGCGCCTTCCACATCGATCCGCATGACGAGATTGCCGCCGACGCGATCGGCACGCCGGCCGGGACGGTCGTGCTCCTGGGATTCGCAGGGCGCGGCGGATGGCCGGCTTTTGCCGCCTCCGCCGAGGCGTCAGACCGCGGCGACAATCCCCTCGACCGGTGGTCGCGCCGCATCATCGAGGGATTGGCGGCTGAGACCGGCGGCCGTGCTCTGTTTCCCTTCGACGGGCCGCCCTGGCATCCTTTTCAGGCCTGGGCGCTGCGCGGCTGCGCCGCCACATCTTCGCCGATCGGCCTGCTCATCGATCCGATCTTCGGTTTGTGGCACAGCTATCGGGGGGCGCTCGCTTTCGCCGAGCGTCTGGACCTGCCACAGTGGCTCCCTGCCCCATCGCCCTGCGCGAGCTGCGCCGGAAAGCCCTGCCTCTCGGCCTGCCCGGTCGGGGCCTTCCGGCCGGACGGCTACGACGTTGCGGCCTGCCGCGGGCACCTTTCGTCCGAAGCGGGCGCGCCCTGCCTCAGCGGCGGGTGCCTGGCGCGCCACGCCTGCCCGGTCGGACGCGAGCACGCCTATGGCCCCGAACAGACGGCCTTCCTCATGCGGGCTTTCGTGGGCAGGAATGCGGCCTGATACGATTTCCGATTGATCCGTTTGCTCCATGTCATTCCGGGGCGCGCGAAGCGAGAACCCGGAACCCATGAACACGATGATGCGGGGCGAGGGCACGATGACGCCGATGCTTTGTCTTCGGGGTCGAGGTCTTAGGTTCCGGGTTCTCGCTTCGCGAGCCCCGGAATGACGGCCGTGAAGGAAATCGACCGAAATCGTATGGCCGCCCGCCGTCTCACGACAGAAGGCGCCGCCTTCGGGTCGCAGCCTTGTGCCGCCGGAACACGGCGACGATTTCGACATGGGCCGCGTGGCGGAATTGGTCGACGGGGGTGACGCGCTCGATCGCATAGCCGCCGGCGACCAGCGTCGCGGCATCGCGCGCGAAAGTGCCCGGGTCGCAGGACACCGCGATGACGCTCGGCACGCCGGACCGAGCGATATGGTTCGCCTGGGCGTCGGCGCCGGCGCGCGGCGGGTCGAAGACGATCGCCTCGAAACCGGCGAGCTCGTCCGGCAGCAGCGGCCGGGCGATGAGGTCGCGGACGGTCGCTGCGACCGCGTGCAATCCTGCAGCGGTCCGGGCGGCGCGATTGAGGGCCACCATGGCGCGGGGCTCGTTGTCCCAAGCCGAGACGCCGGCCCGCTCGGCCAGACGCAATGCGAAGGTCCCGACGCCGCTAAAGAGATCGGCCACGTGGCGCGCCGATCCCACGCCCTCCATCACGAGCGCCGCGAGGGCCGCCTCCCCGGCGGCCGTCGCCTGCAGGAAGGCGCCCGGCGGCAAGGCAACGACGGCCCGACCCATGCGCAGCGTCGGGACGCACCGTTCGACCAAGACCTCGCCATGGTTCGACAGGCGGGCGAGGCCGATCTCGCCTGCGACCGCGATCAGCCGTCGGGTAAGAGCCTCGTCGGCGCGTCCGAGGCCACGCAGGTCCAGGTCGAGGCCGCCATCCGTCGCGGTGACCAGGATGTCGAGCGGCTTGCCGGTCTCGTAAAGCACGCCGGCGATGCGACGGGCGGCCGGCACGGCCCCGGCGAGGGCGGGCGCCAGGACCGGACACGCGTCGATGTCGACGATACTGTGCGATCGCGCCTCCATGAAGCCGAGGTGCATGTCGCCCCGCCGCGCGCCGAACCGGACGTGAAAGGTAGCACGCCGACGCCCCACTCCATGGGCATCGACGAGGTCGGCGACCGCCGCCTCGAGGCCCGCGTGCCGCAGCGCCGCGACGACGATGCCGCGCTTCCATGCGGCATAGGGCTCGGGCGGCAGCGTCTGTACGGCACAACCGCCGCAGGTCCCGTAGTAGGGGCAGAAGGGCGGCCGCCGGTCGGCGCGCGCCTCCGGCAAGCTCCGCAGATGGCCGCGCTCTCCGTCGACGTCGGCCAGCACCGTCTCGCCCGGCAGCGCAAAGGGGACATAGACGGCATGTCCGTCGTGGCGGGCCACGCCCTCGCCGCGCCGTCCGAGCGTCTCTATCTCCAGCCGGACCGGATCAAGCATGGTTACGGCGCGCGCCGAGCAGGAACTCGCGATTGCCGTCGCCACCGGCGATCGGCGAGGGTTCCATGCCGAGGACCCGCCAGCCGAGCCGCTCGACCAGCGCGGCAATGTCGCGGCAGACGACCTCATGGATCGCCGGATCGCGCACGATCCCCTTGCGGACGTTTAGGGGACCGGCCTCGAACTGCGGCTTGACCAGGACGACGGCCTCTGACCCCGGCGCGGCCAATGTGAAAACATGAGGCAGCACAAGCTTCAAGGAGATAAAGCTAACATCGCAGGTGAGAAGCTCGAAAGGCCATGGCAACATCGCCGCCTCAAGGGAGCGCGCGTCACGCCCTTCCAGCAACGCGACCCGCTGATCGCCCCGCAGGCTCGCATGGAACTGACCGTGACCGACATCGACCGCCGTCACATGCGCGGCACCTCGCGACAGCAGAACCTGCGTGAAACCGCCGGTCGAGGCGCCGAGGTCGAGGCAGATCCGACCTGCCGGATCGATGCCGAAAGCGACGAGCCCGGCGGCAAGCTTCGTGCCGCCGCGCGACACCCACGGATGGGCAGGCCGCGCCGCCAGCGCCACGCTGGGCTGAACCCGCGCCGAGGCCTTGACCACAACGCGTCCGTCGGCCGTCACGAGACCGGCGTCGATGGCTTCGGCCGCCTTGGCGCGGCTTTCGAACAGACCCGCCTCGACCAGAGCCACATCAAGGCGAGCGACCATCACGTGAAGCCATCGAGGAAAACAAGGACCGCGCGGGCTGCGGTCAGCCCGCCGCTTTGGTCGGTCGGCGCGCCGCCGCCGCGGCAGGACGCTCGGCGGCCTCGTCCATGCCGAGCGCCACCTTGACCTTGGCCACGATGGCGTTGGCATCGAGCCCTGCCTGGGCATACATCTTCTCGGGCTTGTCGTGGTCGATGAACACGTCCGGAAGCACCATGCTGCGCACCTTGAGGCCCCCGTCGAGCAGTCCATCCTCGGCGAGCGCATGCAGCACGAAGGCGCCAAAGCCGCCGATCGAACCCTCCTCGATGGTGATGAGAACCTCGTGGTTTCGCGCCAGCTGGCGCACGAGCTCCCGATCGATGGGCTTAGCGAAGCGCGCGTCGGCGACCGTGGTCGAGAGGCCGAGGCTCGCCAGCGCCTCGGCCGCCTTCGAGGCTTCCGCCAGACGCGTGCCGAGCGAGAGCAGCGCCACCTGCTTGCCTTGCCGAACGATGCGCCCCTTGCCGATCGGCAGCGGTACGCCGACCTCCGGCATCTCGATGCCGACCCCCTCGCCGCGCGGATAGCGCAGTGCCGAGGGGCCGGCGTCATAGGCGACCTGGGTCGCGACCATATGGACGAGATCGGCCTCGTCGGCCGCCGCCATGATCATGAAATTCGGCAGGCAGCCGAGATAGGCGAGGTCGAAGGAACCGGCATGGGTGGGGCCGTCGGCGCCGACGAGCCCGGCCCGGTCCATGGCGAAGCGCACGGGCAGGTTCTGGATCGCCACGTCGTGGACGATCTGATCGTAGCCGCGCTGCAGGAACGTCGAGTAGATGGCGCAGAAAGGCTTGTAGCCTTCCGTCGCCAGGCCCGCCGCGAAGGTCACCGCATGCTGCTCGGCGATGCCGACGTCGAAGGTGCGGGCCGGAAAGGCCTGGCCGAAGAGGTCGACGCCGGTCCCCGACGGCATGGCCGCCGTGATGGCGACGATCTTGTCGTCCTTCTCGGCTTCCTTGATCAGGCTCTCGCCGAAGACGCGCTGGTAGGCCGGCGCATTGGCCTTGGGCTTGGCCTGCGCGCCGGTGATGACGTCGAAGGTCGAGACGCCGTGGTATTTGTCGCGCGCGGCTTCGGCCGGCCCGTAACCCTTGCCCTTCTGGGTGACGACGTGGATCAGCACTGGGCCGGCTTCCGCGTCGCGCACGTTGCGCAGCACCGGCAGGAGCTGGTCGAGGTTGTGGCCGTCGATCGGCCCGACATAATAGAAGCCGAGTTCCTCGAACAGCGTGCCGCCGGTGAAGAAGCCGCGCGCATATTCCTCCGTGCGCTTGGCCTTCTCGTAGAAGAACTTGGGCAGATGCGCCGCCAGGTGCTTGCCGAAATCGCGCAGCGACCGGTAGGAGGCACCGGAGACGAGCCGCGCCAGATAGCCCGACATGGCACCGACCGGCGGCGCGATCGACATGTCGTTGTCGTTGAGGATGACGATGAGGCGCGACTTCAGCGCCCCGGCATTGTTCATGGCCTCGTAGGCCATGCCGGCCGACATCGCCCCGTCGCCGATCACCGCCACGACATTGTTGGTGCCGCCCGCGAGATCGCGGGCCACCGCCATGCCGAGGCCGGCCGAGATCGAGGTCGAGGAATGGGCCGCGCCGAACGGGTCGTATTCGCTCTCGGCCCGCTTGGTGAAGCCCGACAACCCCCCGCCCTGGCGCAGAGTGCGGATGCCGGCGCGGCGGCCCGTTAGGATCTTGTGCGGATAGGCCTGGTGGCCGACATCCCAGATGAGCCTGTCGCGCGGCGTATCGAAGACATGATGGAGCGCCACCGTCAGCTCGATTACGCCGAGCCCCGCGCCCAGGTGTCCGCCGGTGACCGAAACGGCACTGATCGTCTCGGCGCGGAGCTCGTCCGCCAGTTGCCTGAGCTCGGAGTCCGGCAGTCGCCGCAGGGCATCGGGTGACGAAACCTGATCGAGAAGGGGCGTGGAAAGGGTCACGAATACCTCTTAAGACTTATGTTCTGACGTCGTAGGAGTTCGTCTGGTTTAAGCACACTCCGCAATCGACGCAAATTTTTCGCCGGACGGCGTAATCGAAATTTTTCCTGGTGTCGACAGTTCAGCACCACCTTTAAGAACAAAGCGAACCTGGAACTTTCTTTTGTTCAGCGAATTTCTGTTGGCTACGACCGAGGATTTCACCGCATGATCTCTCCCCAGCGCCCGAGAGTCCCGACCGATCGGGACTTCGGCAAGATCAGCGAGGCGATGCGGGGCAAATGGGGATGGTTCGTCGCCCTCGGCGTCCTGGCGGCGATCTCCGGGGTTTTCGCGCTGATCCTCACCGTCACCGCCACCATCGTCTCCGTCGTGGTGATCGGCCTGTTGATGGTGGCGACGGGCGCGGTCGAGATCGGGCTCGGCTTCAAGGCGCGGGGTTGGGGCCGCGCCCTCTATTGGGAGGTCACCGGCCTGATCTACCTCCTCGCCGGCATTCTGGCGATCGTCGATCCGGTTCCCGCGAGCGTGATCATCACGCTGTTCCTTGGCGCCGGGCTGCTGGCGGCCGGGATCGTGCGTGTCGTGACCGCATTCAGCGCGCATGACCGGCAGGTCCGCGCGCCTTTGGTGCTGGCCGGAGCCGTGACGGCGCTGCTGGGCCTCATCATCGTCGTCGGCTGGCCCGGCAACAGCATGCTGATCCTCGGCACGCTGCTGGGGGTCGATCTTCTGTTCACCGGCATCGGCTGGGTCGCCTTCGGGCTGCGGCTGCGCCCGGCGGCCTGAAGCGTTAGAGCAGCATCGGATCAGATGGGATCGCATTGCGATTCCATCCCGATGAAACTGCACGCATTTCAAGGCTGGAGCAGATCGGCAACAGCCGATCATGCGCTAGAGCACGATCGGTTTAGGTCGAATCGCTTCGCGATCCTAAACCGATGAACGTGCTCGCTCTTTTATTCTGGAGCAGATCGGCAACAGCCGATCATGCGCTAGAGCACGATCGGTTTAGGTCGAATCGCTTCGCGATCCTAAACCGATGAACGTGCTCGCTCTTTTATTCTGGAGCAGATCGGCAACAGCCGATCATGCTCTAGCATGCCGATCGGCATGGCAGTGCGGCCGCCGCCGTGCTTTAACCGCGAGGCGGAGAGTTGATGGAGCGTGCGGGCGCGCGGAGGGGATCGATGACGAAGTGGGTCTATGCGTTCGGCGGCGGCAAGGCGGAAGGCGCCGGCGGCATGAAGAACCTTCTCGGCGGCAAGGGCGCCAACCTCGCCGAGATGGCGAGCCTTGGCCTGCCTGTCCCACCCGGCTTCACCATCACGACCGAAGTCTGCACCCACTACTACGACCGGGACCGTCACTATCCTGCGGAGCTCGAAGCGCAGGTCGCCGCCGCCCTCGACGAGGTCGGCCGGCTGACGGAGCGCGCGTTCGGCGATGCCGCCAATCCCCTGCTCGTGTCGGTGCGCTCCGGCGCCCGCGCCTCGATGCCGGGGATGATGGATACGGTGCTCAACCTCGGCCTCAACGACGAGACCGTCGAAGCCCTGGCGCGCTCCTCGGGCGACGAGCGTTTCGCCTATGATTCCTATCGCCGCTTCATCCAGATGTATTGCAACGTCGTGCTCGACCTCGACGGCCATGAGTTCGAGGAGGAGATCGAATCCTTCAAGGACCGCAAGGGCCTGACGCTCGACACCGATGTTTCGGCCGAGGACTGGAAGCGCATCATCGAGCGGTTCAAGGCGAAGGTCGAGGCGGAGACCGGGCGGCCATTTCCGCAGGATCCGAAGGCGCAGCTCTGGGGCGCGATCGGCGCGGTCTTCTCGTCCTGGATGAACGCCCGCGCCAAGACCTACCGGCGCCTCAACAACATCCCCGAGGCCTGGGGTACGGCCGTGACCGTCCAGGCCATGGTGTTCGGCAACATGGGCGAGACCTCGGCGACGGGCGTCGCCTTCACGCGCGATCCCTCGACCGGCGACCCCGCGCTCTACGGCGAGTTCCTGGCCAACGCGCAAGGCGAGGACGTGGTGGCCGGCATCAGGACGCCGCAGAACCTGACCGAGGCGGCGCGCCGGGCCGCGAAGTCCGACAAGCCTTCGCTCGAGACCATGATGCCCGAGGTCTTCGCCGGCTTCGTCGAGACGACGAAGCTGCTCGAACGCCATTACCGCGACATGCAGGACATGGAATTCACGGTCGAGCGCGGCAAGCTCTGGATGCTGCAGACCCGCAACGGCAAGCGGACCACCAAGGCGGCGCTGCGGGTCGCGGTCGACATGGCGGGCGAGGGATTGATCACGCGCGAGGAGGCCATCGGCCGCATCGACCCGGCCTCGCTCGATCAATTGCTGCACCCGACCATCGACCCCGACGCCGAACGCGACCTTTTCGCCACCGGCCTGCCGGCCTCGCCCGGCGCCGCCCACGGCGAAGTGGTGTTCACCTCGGAGGAGGCCGAAGCCGCCAAGGCGGCGGGACGCAAGACCATCCTGGTCCGCGCAGAGACCTCGCCCGAGGACATCAACGGCATGCATGCGGCGGAAGGGATCCTCACGACGCGCGGCGGCATGACGTCCCACGCCGCGGTGGTGGCGCGCGGCATGGGCAAGCCCTGCGTCTCGGGCGCCGGCTCGATCCGGGTCGATTACGCCGGCGGTACCGCGACATCGGGCGAGGTCACGCTGCGCAAGGGCGACCTCATCACCATCGACGGCTCGACCGGCCAGGTGCTCAAGGGCAAGGTCAAGATGCTCCAGCCCGAGCTCTCGGGCGATTTCTCGACGCTCATGGCGTGGGCCGACTCGCTGCGGCGCATGAAGGTGAGGGCCAATGCCGACACGCCAGCGGACGCCGAGGCCGCCCGGCGCTTCGGCGCCGAGGGCATCGGCCTGTGCCGCACCGAGCACATGTTCTTCGACGCGGCCCGCATCGTCGCGGTGCGCGAGATGATCCTCGCCGATGACGAAGCCGGCCGGCGCGCCGCGCTCGCCAAGCTCCTGCCGATGCAGCGCGAGGACTTCAAGCAGCTCTTCGCCATCATGTCGGGCCTGCCCGTGACGATCCGGCTGCTCGATCCCCCGCTGCACGAATTCCTGCCGCAGACGGCCGACGAGATGGCGGAAGTCGCCGCGGCGCTCGGCATGAGCGTCGACAAGGTGCGCCACCGCGCCACCGAACTGCACGAGTTCAACCCGATGCTGGGCTTTCGCGGGGTGCGCCTCGCCATCGCCTATCCGGAGATCGCCGAGATGCAGGCCCGTGCCATCTTCGAGGGCGCCGTCGAGGCGGGCCGGGCGACGGGCACGCCGGTCGAGGCCGAGGTCATGGTGCCGCTCGTCATGACGGTGGCCGAGCTCGACCTCGTCAAGGATCACATCGTGGCCATGGCGGAGGCGGTGGCCAAGGAGAGCGGCGTCACCGTGCCCTACAGCATCGGCACGATGATCGAACTGCCGCGCGCCGCGCTCAAGGCCGGCGAGATCGCCGGCACGGCCGAGTTCTTCTCCTTCGGCACCAACGACCTGACGCAGACGACGCTCGGCATTTCGCGCGACGATGCGGCCTCGTTCCTGGGCCCCTATACGGCGAAGGGGATCCTTCCCTCCGACCCCTTCGTGACGCTCGACCGGGAGGGGGTCGGCGAGCTTGTGTCGATGGCGGTCGAGCGCGGCCGCAAGGTGCGGCCGAAGATCAAGCTCGGCATCTGCGGCGAGCATGGCGGCGATCCGGCCTCGATCGATTTCTGCGAGGAGGCCGGGCTCGACTACGTGTCCTGCTCGCCGTTCCGGGTGCCGATCGCGCGGCTCGCCGCCGCCCAGGCCGCCATCGCCCGCGCCGGCGGGACGGCCGACAAGCACCGGACGGTGTGACGTGCGCGGCGGTAAACCGCCGCTAACCAATCGGAAAGACTAAGCCGCCATAAATTCTCCCGGCAGCATCCCGTTAACCATCCGGCGCGAAAGTCCGGAGGCGATGCGGAAGGCTCGAGGCTGGTCCCGCGGCGTAGCACGCGAGACCTTGGCGAGGGTTGGACGATGGTTGGCTCGCGCATGGCGATCCGGCGCAGGATGCGGTCGCGCTCGCGACTTTCCTGGGCCGGCGTGACGGTGGCGCCGTGGTGCCTCGCGGTCAGCCTCGTTGTATCCTTCGTGGCCGACGCCGGGCAGGACCCGGTGATCGGCGCGACCCTGATGACGCTGACCGATCTCGCCCCCGCCCCGCCAGCGGATATCGTGCCGTCGGATGTCGGATTCGACGCGCGCCTGTTTCACGAGGCCCATCTCGAATCAGGCGACACGCAGGAGATCGAGGCCGCGCCGGACGAGACCGAGCCTCGCCTCACGCTCAAGGCGAACCACAAGGATTTTCCCTCGATCGACCGCAGCCGCAAGGGCGATCCGCTCGTCGCGCTGCGTCCCACCTTCGACACAAGGCTACGCCGCTCAGGCTCGCTCGATGCCTATCGGCGGGACGGCATGACCTTCGCGGACGGCGATCCCTGGGCGCCGCCGATTCTTGTCGGCGACGTGACCGCCGACCCACCCGAATTCGGCGAGCTCGAGCCGCTGCCGTCTAAACTGACGGTGACGACGCGACACACCGACGCTTTGGCCTCGCCCAAGGCGGTGCTCGGCTCGACGACGCCGCACGTCCAGGACGGGTCGACCCCCGGCGTTGCCCGAGCGGTCTCGCTCGCCTCGACGACGCCGGCCGCAGCGGACGAGACACCGGTCGAGATCGGCGCCCTGCCGAAATGGTCGCGCGGGCCGAACGGTCTCGTGAGCACCGACGCACCCGTGGTCGGGCTCCTTCAATCGCATCCGGATTATTCCGTGGCCCTTGAAGGTCCGCAGGCCGAGACCGAGGAGCGCTGCCTCGCCGAGGCGGTCTACTTCGAGGCGCGGAGCGAACCCGAGGAAGGCCAGGCCGCCGTGGCCCAGGTGGTGCTCAACCGGGTCATGAGCGGCCTCTATCCGCGCTCGGTCTGCGGGGTCGTGTTCCAGAACCAGCAGCGCCACAACGCCTGCCAGTTCTCTTTCGCCTGCGAGGGACGTGCGCTCAGGGTCTCGGAGCCCGAGGCCTGGAGCCGGGCCGTGCGGATCGCCAAGGAGGTCGCGGAAGGGTCGGCCTATGTGTCGGATGTCGGCGACTCGACCCACTATCACGCCAATTACGTGCGCCCGACCTGGGCCCGGGCGCTCACCAGGATGGACGTGATCGGCCACCATATCTTCTACAAGCTCAAGCCCGGTCAGACGTGATGTCCCTGGCCGGTGCGTCGCGATGGCGACATGCGAACATCACTTCGGCAGCCACCTCTTGGCGACGCGGCACACCATCGTATAGGCCGGGTCGAAGACGTTCCCGACGTCGTAGCGCACCACCTGACCGAGCAGATGGCTGGCCGACATCAGCGAGAAGCCGTAGTCGGCCACGAGCCAGTTCAGCATCTCGGTCGTCGCGTGCTGGAGCGCCTGATCCAGCGGGCGGGCATTGCCGACCGCGAAGATATCGGTCGCGGTCTCGCCGCGCGGCCATGTGATCTTGCGGTTCTTCTCGACCGTCAGGCGGACCTCGACCTCGAATGTCGTCTCGATGCCGGTGCCGACGATCTCGCCGTCGCCCTGGACCGCATGGCAGTCGCCGAGCGCGAAGAGTGCGCCCGGAACCGCGACGGGGAACCACACCTTCGTGCCGACGCCGAAGCGCCGGTAGTCCATATTGCCGCCATTCTCGGCGCTGGTGGCGTTGGAGAGGGCCTGCCCGAGAGCCGGAGCCACGCCGAAGCAGCCGATCATCGGGGCGAGGTCGAGCACGAAGCCGTCGAGGTCCTTCGGCGTCTCCTCCAGGCGCACCGTCAGCGTCTCCCGATCGATGCGCCAGGTGAACCGCTCCTGGGCCGGCAGCGCACGCACAAAGGTCGGGTCGACGACATTGGCCGCGAGTGGCGAGAAGGTCCAGCCGGTGTCGCGCGTCGGCGTCATGCGCAGGATCTCGACCAGAAGCGCGTCGCCTGGCTCGGCACCCTCGACGAAGATCGGGCCGTTGACCGGGTTGGGACGGGAGGCGCGGGCGACGCCGTTCCGGTCGAACCCGGCCGCATCCAAGGTTTCGGTCACGACGACATCGCCGCTGGCACAGCGCAGCACGGGCTCGAACGTCCCCAAGACATTGTACCAGATCGTGGCGTCGAGGCGGTGCGTCGTCATGATGGGCCTTTCGGGGCTTTTGGCCGACAAGGACAGCGCGCGGTGCCGGCGGGAGGTCGCGGATGATCGACCAGCGGAGACCGCAAGGCAACCGCCGACGCGGCCTGCCCTGCCCATCACCGTCCGAGCAAGGCGAAATTGTCGCGCAGATAGTCCGCCAACGACCGGGTGCCGCTGTCCTGTCGCTGAGCTTCCATGGCGAGCCGCAGCGCGCCAATGGCCATCATGGCGACGATCCGCAGCGACGCTCGACACTCCCGCCGCGGCCACAGCTCGCAGAGTGCCGCGAACACCGTCTGCTCCATCGTCACGTAGATCGCCTGCTTGCGGGTGCGCAGCGCCTCGGTGGAATTGAGGATCCGATCGACGATCACCGATTTCTCGGTCTCGTAGCGCGAGATCAGCTTCAAGAAGCAGCTCAGCACGGCGTCGAGCGGCTCCTGGTCGGTGGATTCGGCGAGCAGCGTCGGGCCGAGCGCCTCGAGGAATCCCGGACCTTTCCAGAACTTCAGGATCTCGTCCTTGGTCCTGAAGTAGTGAAACAGCGTGCGGGGCGAGATGCGCGCGGCCGCCGCGACGGCTTCCAGCGTCGTGGCGTCATAGCCGTTCTCGGCGAAAAGCCTGAGGCCCTCCTCGGCGATGCGCAGACGCGTCGCGCGACGCTTGCGCTCGCGCAGGCCCTCCGTCCTCGCCGGGTCGTCCTCCATGGCATCGGTCATGCCATGGTTTCCGGGGGTTGCAAAGCTGCAGTCGCTGTAATAAAGATGATCTTGCAGTGACTGTAAGGTTTTCCGGCATGGCTCTTACGGCCATGTCCTGCGTCGGCCGAGCCGACCGACGCCCGGGCTGACGCGGCCGACCCGCGCCCTAGAATCGATCCCAGCTCGAGCCGGTCTCCGGCCACCCGTCACGACGAGAGACGACCCATGGACTTTTCCATCACGCTGACCCTCAACGGGACGCGCCGCGAGATCGCCTTCGACGATCCGCGCGTCACGCTTCTTGACCTGCTGCGCGAACGCCTTGACTCTACCGGCACCAAGAAGGGCTGCGACCGCGGCCAATGCGGCGCCTGCACCGTGCTCGTGGACGGGCGCCGGATCAACTCCTGCCTGGCCTTGGCGCTGAGCTGCGACGGCAGCGACGTGCTCACCATCGAGGGCCTGGCCGACGGCGACCGGCTCCATCCCGTCCAATCCGCCTTCATCGAGCATGACGGGCTCCAGTGCGGCTTCTGCACGCCGGGGCAGATCATGAGCGCGGTCGGCCTGATCCACGAGGGCCATGCCGGGGACGACCCCGAGCGGGTGCGTGAGGGCATGAGCGGCAACCTGTGCCGGTGCGGCGCCTATTCGGGGATCACCGAAGCCGTGCTCGACGCGCAGGCCCAGATGCGCCGGCAGCGACAGGGAGAAGCGGCGTGAACCGGTTCGATTACGTGCGCGCCGCAACGGTGGCAGAAGCGGTCTCGGCCGCGAGCCGACCCGGCACCGCCTATCTGGCGGCCGGAACCAACCTCCTCGACCTGATGAAAGGCGATGTCGCGCGTCCCGATCGCCTCGTCGACATCAGCCGGCTGCCGGGCCTCGACGCCATCGAGATCCTGCCCGACGGCGGCGTCAGGATCGGCGCCCTCGTGCGCAACAGCGACCTCGCCTATCATCCGGACTTCGCCAAGCGGCACCCGGCGGTCGCCGAGGCGCTGCTGGCGGGTGCTTCGGGGCAGTTGCGCAATGCCGCGACGGTCGGGGGCAACCTGCTGCAGCGCACGCGCTGCGCCTATTTCTACGACACCGCAAGCGCCTGCAACAAGCGCGACCCCGGATCAGGCTGCGACGCGAAAGCGGGCGAGAACCGCCACCACGCCATACTCGGCTGGAGCGAGCATTGCATCGCCACCCATCCGTCGGATTTCTGCGTCCCGCTCGTCGCGCTCGATGCGAGCGTGGAGATCGAGGGAAGCACTGGACGCCGCGAGGTGCCGCTCGACGCCTTCCATCGCCTGCCGGGCAATGATCCGTCCCGCGAGACCGTGCTCGAGCCGGGCGACCTCGTCGTGGCATTGCGCCTGCCGCCTGCCGCGACCGGCTTCGCGGCGAACTCCCGCTATCTCAAGGTCCGCGAGCGGACCTCCTATGCGTTTGCGGTGGTGGCCGCGTCGGCCAGCCTGCGCGTCGATGGCCCTATGATCGTCGAGGCCCGGATCGCGCTCGGCGGCGTCGCACTGAAACCCTGGCGGGCCCGCGAGGCCGAGCGGCTGCTCGCCGGATGTTCCTGCGACGAGGCGGCCTTCGCCGCAGCCGCCACGGCCGCCCTCGCCGGTGCGACGCCGTCCGGCGACAATGCCTTCAAGATCGAGCTCGCGCGCCGCGTCGTGGTGCGGGCGCTCAGGCTCGCTGCCGAGGGCACGCCCGCACGCATGCCGGCGCTTCCCGGTTCCCTCTTCGCCCAGCCCGCAGGAGCTGTCCTCCATGCCTGAGACCGCCCCCGTCCACATTCGCCACGGTTCCAACGTCGGCCAGCCGCTGACCCGGCGCGAGGGCCTGTTGAAGGTCACGGGCCGAGCCCACTACGCCGCCGACCATCATCCCCCCGGCATGCTCTATGCGGTCCTCGCCGTCAGCAGCATCGCCCGCGGGCGCGTAAGCGCGCTCGACCTCGACGCCGCCAAGGCCCATCCGGGCGTGGTCGAGGTGATGACGCCCGCCAATGCCCCCAAGCTCGTCCAGGACCCGGACGAGAAGGATGGCCCGTTCACGTTCCGGCTCGACCTGCTGCAGAGCGATCGCGTCCGCTACGCCAACCAGTCGATCGCGGTGGTGATCGCCCATTCGCTCGAAGCCGCGACGGAGGGCGCCGCCCTGTTGCGACCGCGCTACGAGACCGAGCCGCCGCGGGTCGCCTTCGATCAGGCGTCGCCCTTCGTGCCGTCGGCGGTGGGGGTCGGCAGCCCGTCCACGGAGGTCCACGGCGATATCGAGGCCGGTCTCGCTGCCGCCGACAGGCGGCTTGAGGTCACCTACGAGACATCGGCGCAGTATCACAACGCCATGGAGCCACACGCCATCGTTGCCGCATGGGACGGCGACAGGCTCGTCGTCGACACACCGAGCCAGGGCATGGCCATGGCGCAGGTGCGCATCGCAGGCCTGTTCGGCATCGATCCGGCCGATATCCATATCCGCAGCCCCTTTCTGGGCGGCGGCTTCGGCTCCAAGGGGCTCATCTCCGGCCCGCAGGTGCTCGGCATCATGGCGGCGCGGCTCGTGGGTCGGCCGGTCAAGCTCGTGCTGCGCCGCGAGCAGATGTACGGCCCTGTAGGTCATCGGGCGCCCACACGCCAGGCGTTCCGGATCGGCGCCAGGGCGGACGGCACCTTGAGCGCGCTCGATCACCACACGCTGACCGCCTCGAGCAGTTTCGACGATTTCTTCGAGCCGAGCGGCGGTGCGAGCCACACGCTCTATGCGACCCCTGCCCTCGCCACGACCTACGAAGCGGTGCGGCTCGACACGGGGACGCCGCTCTTCATGCGGGCGCCGGGCGAAGCCTCGGGCAGCGTCGCGCTCGAAGGCGCCATCGACGAGATGGCGGAGGCCTGCGGCATGGACCCGCTGGCCTTCCGCCTGAAGAACTATGCGGAGGCGGAGCCACTGACCGGTAAGCCGTTCTCGTCCAAGGCGTTGCGGGAGTGCTACGCGCAAGGCGCGACGCGGTTCGGCTGGGCGTCGCGCCCGCGCGCGCCGCGACAGATGCGCGACGACGCCGGCCTGCTCGTCGGCTGGGGTATGGGCACCGCCACCTTCCCGGCGCTGATGTTCCAGGCCGAGGCGCGCGCCGAACTCCGTGCGGACGGGACCGGCGTGGTCGACATCGGCGCCCAGGACATGGGGCAAGGCGCCTGGACCGCGCTGGCGCAGATCGCCGCCGACGGGCTCGGCCTGCCGCTCGACCAGGTCACCTTCAACATGGGGACCTCCGACATGCCGAACGGCGGCATCGCGGGCGGCTCGGCCCATACCGCCACCGCCGGCACCGCGATCCACAGCGCCGGGGCGGCGGCGATCGCCGCGCTCGCCGCGCTTGCCACCGACGACCGGCGCTCGCCGCTCTACGGCGCCGGCAACGCGGGCGTCGTAGCGCGTGACGGGAGGCTGCTGCGGCGCGACGACGAGAGCCGGGGCGAATCCTACGCCGATATTCTCGCCCGGGCGGGCCGCGGCTCGGTCGAGGGCAAGGGCCAGAGCGCGACCGATCCGGCCTCGCAGCAGACCTTTGCCATGCATGCCCACGGCGCCGTGTTCGCCGAGGTGAAGGTCGACCCCGACCTCGGCCAGGTCCGGGTGTCCCGGCTCGTCGGCGCCTTTGCGGCGGGGCGCGTGGTCAACCCGAGGATGGTGCGGAGCCAGTATTTCGGCGGCATGATTTGGGGCATTTCCTTCGCGCTGCATGAACAGGCCGCGATGGATCGGCGATCCGGCCGGATCATGAACGCGAACCTCGCCGAATACCGCGTGCCGGTGAACGCCGACGTTCCCCACGTGGAGGCGATCCTCGTCGAGGAGAACGACCCGCACGTCAACGCCCTCGGCATCAAGGGCGTCGGCGAGATCGGCATCACGGGAACCGCAGGCGCCATCGCCAACGCGGTCTGGCATGCGACGGGGATCCGCGTCCGCAAGACACCGATCACGCTCGACGGACTCATGGGATAGCGTGGGGAGCGCCGCGCTCGCGATGGCGATTTTCGCCAGGTCATCACCGCGGCGAACGGAGCAAAGCTGCTTTCCGGTCGTCTTGGCAAGACGACCGGGCTCCGACTTCAGGTTGACGCGGGCGGCATTCCTCCTGCTCATCCCGGCGAAAGCCGGGATCCAGAGCTGTGACGGTGCGGCAAAACGACGAAGTCTGCCCTCATCATTATCTTGGATCCCGGCTTTCGCCGGGATGAGCGGTGGAAACGTCCGTGCCAACACCCGTCCGTTGACCTGAATTCGGAGCCCTGGCCACACGAGGTCACGCGCTTGCCGCTCCCAGGACGATCTGCTATGCGGTGCCGCGTTGCGAAACGCGCCCAGGGTCCTCTTGGACGATGGGGTCGCTTGGCATATCTACAGTCCATTGCTTTCCTGTGCCGGCCCATGCGCCGGCCCGCCGCGAGGCGGTCGGCTTCCGGACGCCGGGAGCCGCCGGTCCGGGAAAGCACCCTTTAACACCAACCGCCGGTGCGGCCCGGGATATCCGGGTGCTTCAGGAGATTAGATGTCCGCAGTTGTTTCATCGGCCGCGCCGTCGCGCGATGATTTCGCCGCTCTGCTCGAAGAGAGCTACGGCAAGAACGAGGCTTTCGAAGGGACGGTCGTCAAGGGGATCATCGTCGCCATCGAGAAGGATGTGGCCGTGATCGACCTCGGTCTGAAGACCGAAGGCCGCGTCGCCCTCAAGGAATTCACCAGCAACGGCCGCGAGGAAGCGCCGGGGATCGGCGACGAGGTCGAGGTCTACCTGGAGCGCATCGAGAATGCGCTCGGTGAGGCCGTCATCTCGCGCGACAAGGCGCGCCGCGAAGAGAGCTGGGTCAAGCTGGAGAAGGCTTTCGAGAAGCAGGAGAAGGTCGAAGGCATCATCTTCAACCAGGTCAAGGGCGGCTTCACGGTCGACCTCGACGGTGCCATGGCGTTCCTGCCGCGTTCGCAGGTCGACATCCGCCCGGTGCGCGACGTGGCGCCGCTGATGGGCGTGCCGCAGCCGTTCCAGATCCTCAAGATGGACCGCCGCCGCGGCAACATCGTCGTGTCACGCCGTACCGTTCTCGAGGAATCCCGCGCCGAGCAGCGCCACGAGATCGTGGCCAACCTCGAAGAGGGCCAGATCATCGACGGAACGGTGAAGAACATCACCGACTATGGCGCCTTCGTCGACCTCGGCGGTATCGACGGCCTCCTGCATGTCACCGACATCGCCTGGCGGCGCGTCAATCATCCGACCGAGGTGCTGACCATCGGCCAGACGGTCAAGGTCAAGATCATCAAGATCAACCACGAGACGCACCGCATCTCGCTCGGCATGAAGCAGCTGCTCGAAGACCCTTGGCAGGGCATCGAGGCCAAATATCCGATCGAGATGCGCCTGAACGGCCGCGTGACCAACATCACCGACTACGGCGCCTTCGTCGAGCTCGAGCCGGGCATCGAGGGTTTGATCCACGTCTCCGAAATGTCCTGGACCAAGAAGAACGTCCATCCGGGCAAGATCGTCTCGACCAGCCAGGAGGTCGAGGTCCAGGTGCTCGAGGTCGACGCCGTCAAGCGCCGCATCTCGCTTGGCCTCAAACAGACGCTCGCCAATCCCTGGGAGAGCTTCGCCGAGCGCTTCCCCGTCGGCGCGGTGGTCGAGGGCGAGGTCAAGAACAAGACCGAGTTCGGGCTGTTCATCGGCCTCGACGGCGACGTGGACGGCATGGTCCACCTCTCCGATCTCGATTGGAACCGTCCTGGCGAACAGGTCATCGACGATTTCAAGAAGGGCGACATGGTCAAGGCGCAGGTTCTCGATGTCGACATCGAGAAGGAGCGCATCTCGCTCGGCATCAAGCAGCTGGCGGGCGACCCCTTCGTGTCGCGTGCCGGTGAAGAGGGCAGCTCGGGCGAGCTGCGCAAGGGCGCCATCGTCACCTGCGAGATCATCGACGTGAAGGAGGGAGGGGTCGACGTGAAGATCGTCGGCACCGACCTCACGGCCTTCCTCAAGCGTAGCGAACTCGCCCGCGACCGCACCGACCAGCGTCCCGAGCGTTTCGCGGTCGGCGAGAAGGTGGATGCCCGCATCACGCTGTTCGATCGCAAGGCGCGCAAGATCTCCGTCTCGATCAAGGCGCTGGAGATGGCCGAAGAGAAGGAGGCCATCGCGCAATATGGTTCGGCGGATTCGGGCGCTTCGCTCGGCGACATCCTCGGCGCGGCGCTGAAAGCCCGCACCGAGACGGAGGCGACCCGCAAGACCAAGTAAGCGCCACATCACTACCCCGCTTCGGCGGCTCTAAACCCGCGCGGATAGCCACCGCGCGGGTTTCTGCTTTGTTGAAAGGTCCCATGCGCGCCATCGGCATCGATTTCGGCACGACGAACAGCGCGGTCGCGGTCCTGCATGCGGACGGCCGGGTGGAAAACCTCACATGGCCTTCGGCGGCAGGTCCGGTCGGCATCTTCCGCACCGCGCTGGCCTTCTGGAGCGAGGGTCGCATGCCGCGCGCCGTGCTCAGGCATGTCGGCGGCCCGCAGGCCCTCGAACGGGCGCTCTCCGGCACCGAGCACGGTCGCTTCATCCAATCGATCAAGACCTATCTGGGCAGCCGGGCTTTCGCCGAGACGCGGCTTTTCGGGCGGAGCTTCTCGGTCGCGGATCTGGTCACGATCTTCCTGGAGCACCTGATGCCGGACCGCGCGGCGCGGCTCGCCGGGGCGCCGGCGCTGGCGGCAGGACGACCGGTCGTTTTCGCGGGCGAGCGGCCGGACGAGAGCCTGGCGGTCGAGCGCCTCGGGGGCGCCTTCGCCAGGGCCGGCTTCGGTACGATTGACCTCGTCTACGAGCCGCTCGGCGCCGCTTACTGGTATGCCCGCGGCCTCAAGCGGGACGAGACGGTCCTCGTCGCCGACTTCGGCGGCGGCACCAGCGATTTCTCCGTCATCCGCTTCTCGCGGCGGGATGGCCGGATCGAGGCCGTGCCGCTCGCCCATGGCGGCATCGGCATCGCCGGCGACACCTTCGATTACCGGCTCGTCGACAGGCTTGTGGCGCCGCTCCTCGGCAAGGGATCGCACTACCGCTCGTTCGACAAGCTCCTGCCGATCCCGGCCTACATTCACGCCGCCTTCGCCCAGTGGCATCAATTGTCATGGCTGAAGGCACCGGCCACCATGGCCGAGCTCAGGTCGCTCGCGGCCGCGAGCGACCGGCCCGAGGATCTCGAACGCCTGATCGAGTTCATCGATCTCGACCTCGGGTTCGAGCTCTACCAGGCGGTCAGCGCGGTGAAGGCGCGCCTGTCGGAGCGGGACGAGACCGAGCTCGACTTCGAGGGCGCCGGCATCAGGCTTTCGGCGCGGATCACGCGGGCCGAATTCGAAACCCTGATCGCGGCGGATCTCGATGGCATCGCCCGGACCGCCGAGGCCACCTTGAAGCGCGCAGGCTTGCGCCACGGCGATATCGACGCAGTCTTCATGACCGGGGGGACCTCGCAGGTTCCGGCCGTCCGGCGCCTCTTCGTCGAACGCTTCGGAGCGGACAGGCTGCATGCCGCGCATCCGCTTCAATCCGTCGCCTCGGGGCTGGCGCTCTATGCGGCCGACCGACGGCATGCGGCCTGATGCGACCCTTCGACGTGGGCTTCGCGGACCGGCGCGGGCGTGATGGCAGCGGCTCCGCGGCGCGGTGACCTCCCCAGGGCTCCGACTCCAGATTGATAATCGCCAGCTAACCCCTTCTCCCGCTTGCGGGAGAAGGGACGCTCCCGAAGCTGCCGCGCTAACCCGAGTTCGGTGCCCTGGTGATCTCCCGGGGTCGCTTGCCTCGGTTGGTCCCTCCCATTAAGGCTTGCCGCCTCACCGCGGAGCGCAACCCCATGTCGATGCCCTCAGGTTCCACCGCCGATTACCTGGTCGACCGCCGCCGGCTGCGCCGCAAGGTCACGTTCTGGCGGATCGCCGCCATCCTGGTGGCCGTCGGCGCCATCGTCGGCTTTGCGGTGGAGGGCCGGACGCGGCTCGCCAACGACCTGACCCCGCATATCGCGCGGGTCAGGATCGGCGGCCTGATCACGGGCGACGAGGAGACGCTGCGCCTGTTGCGCCAGGTGGCATCCTCGCGCGCCTCCGCGCTGATCCTGCAGATCGAGAGCCCCGGAGGCACCACGGTCGGCTCGGAACGAGTGTATGACGAGATCCGCAAGGTGGCGGCCAAGAAGCCCGTCGTCGCCGAAGTAGACACGGTCGCGGCGTCCGGGGCCTATATCGCGGCGCTCGGGGCCGACCATATCGTCGCCTACGGCAATTCGCTGGTCGGCTCGATCGGGGTGCTGTTCCAATATCCGAACGTCTCGGGGCTGCTCGACAAGATCGGCGTCAAGGTCGAGGAAGTGAAATCCGCACCGCTCAAGGCCGCGCCCAACGGTCTCGAGCCGACGAGCGAGGCCGCCCGCGCCGCGCTTGCGTCGCTCGTCAGCGACAGCTTCGGCTGGTTCAAGGCGCTGGTGAAGGACCGCCGTGGCATGAGCGACGACCAGTTGGCTGCCGTCGACGACGGGCGCGTCTTCACCGGTCGGCAGGCCCTGCCGCTCAAGCTGATCGATCAGATCGGCAACGAGCAGGACGCCATCGCCTGGCTCGAAACCAGCCGCAGCGTGCCGAAGGGACTGCCGGTGCGCGACTACAAGCCGGACCATCGGCACGGTCTATTCGGGCTGTTCTCCCTCGCCTCCACGGCGGAGGCTCTGGGGCTGACCTCGCTCGCCGATGTCGTCCGAAAGGTCGATGCCTCCGCCGCTGCCGTTCGGGTTGACGGTCTTATGGCGGTTTGGCAGGGTGCCCGTGGCGAGTGAGGGCGCGGGACGACGCCGCGCAAACGGTCGACGGGCGCGGTTGGCGCGCGGTCGACGGGGGGGCGCAGGTGATAAAGTCTGAACTCGTGCAGCGGATTACCGCGAAGAATCCGCATCTTTATCAACGCGATATCGAGAAGATCGTCAACGCGATCCTCAACGAGATCACGGAAGCTCTGGTGCGGGGCGACCGGGTCGAGCTGCGCGGCTTCGGCGCCTTTTCCGTAAAGCGGCGCGATGCCCGGCTTGGCCGCAATCCGCGCACCGGCGCCCACGTCGAGGTCGACCGCAAGGCGGTACCTTTCTTCAAGACGGGCAAGGAGATGCGAGAGCGTCTCAATGCGGAACTCCAGGCGGGCGCGGCGCGTTCCGCCAGGCTCGGCCCCGAAAGACAAATGCAATGAGAACTGTCCTGAAGGCCATCGTCCTTGTCCCGATCGCGGTCATCGCCATCGGCTTCGCGGTGGCGAACCGCGAGGTCGTGTCGATTTCCTTCGATCCGTTCTCGGCCAGCGCGCCGGCCTTCGCGCTCGTGGCGCCGCTGTTTCTCGTGATCTTCATCCTGCTCATGGCCGGCGTGCTGATCGGGGGCGCGGCGAGCTGGCTTGGCCAGGGCCGATATCGCAGAGCGGCGCGGCGTAGCCAGGCCGAAGCCGACGACCTGCGCGACGAGGTCGAGCGGCTGCGCACCGAACTGGCCGTGCAGGCTCGCCAGTTCAGCGAAAGGATGGACCGACCCGTTGTCCCTCCATCCCAGATTCCTGCGCTGGCTGCCTATGAGGCCTGATCGAGCCTCCGTCGCACCATGAGGCTCATCTCGCGCGACGATCTCGACCGCCTGCTGACATTCCCGCAGCTGATCGACGCCCTTCATGACGCCTTTGCCGCCGGCGAGGCTGGCCCGATCCGGCATCACCATGCCATCGGCCGTGGCGAGGTCGCGGCCACGCACCTGCTGATGCCGGCCTGGACGGCCGATGCGCCGGGGCCGGGCAGCTTTCTCGGAACCAAGGTGGTCAGCGTCTTTCCGGGCAACCGGGCGAGGGATCTGCCGGCGGTCCTCGGTGCCTATCTGCTGCAATCGGGCGAGACCGGCGCGCCGCTTGCCGTGATGGACGGAACCCGCCTCACCCATTGGCGGACGGCTGCGGCCTCGGCCCTTGCGGCGCGTTTCCTCGCGCGTGCCGATGCACGACGCCTCACGATGATCGGCGCCGGCGCGCTGGCGCCTTTTCTGGTGCGCGCCCATGCCAGCGTGAGGCCGATCGATCACGTCACGGTCTGGAACCATCGGCTCGAGGGCGCCGAAACCCTGGTGCGGGAGCTCGAGCGGAACGGCATCGAGGCCCGTGTGGCGCAGGACCTCGAAGCCGCGGTCGCCGAGGCCGACGTGATCTCCTGCGCGACGCTGTCGAGCGAACCCATCCTGCGCGGCGCATGGCTTCGCCCAGGCGTCCACGTCGACCTCGTCGGCGCCTTCAACATGGCGATGCGGGAGACGGACGGCGCCGCCGTGGCGCGGGCGCGCGTCTATGTCGATACCCATGCGGCGATCGAGGAAGGCGGCGACATCGCGCTCGCCATCACGGAGGGGCATATCGCTCGCGGCGATGTGGTGGGCGACCTCCATACCCTTTGTCGCGACACGTCGGTCGGACGCCTCGGGCCTGACGAGATCACGTTGTTCAAGTCCGTCGGCACCGCGATCGAGGATCTGGCGGCCGCCGTTCTAGTCTGGCGGCTTCTGCACGCGGTCACCCCGTGACGACGACCGAAGGGTCCCCCCAGGCCACGAAAGGCCCGTTGCGATAGCCCGGCTTGCCGTAGCGGAAGGGCATGCCGTCCGGCTGCAATACGATGCCGCCGGCGGCCCGAAGCACCGCGTCGGCGGCCGCCGTATCCCATTCCATCGTCGGCCCGAAGCGCGGATAGACATCGGCGTCGCCATCGGCCAGGACGCAGAATTTCACCGATGATCCGGCCGACCGGCGCTCGCCGATCGGCAGCCGCGACAGGAAGGCTTCCGTCGAGGGATCGGCATGCGAGCGGCTGGCGAGCGCCGTCCAGCCGGAGACGGCGGCCGGGCGTGTCCGAAGCACGCGTCGATCCGAGGCGGAGGCGAGGCTCTGGCCCGGCGAGACCGTGACAGCGAAGGCCGTCCGTCCTGCCAGCCACAGGCGGCCGATGACGGGCGCGTAAACCGCGCCGACCACTGGGATGCCGTCTTCCACGAGGCCGATATTCACGGTGAACTCGCCGTTGCGGCTGAGAAATTCCCGTGTCCCGTCGAGCGGATCGACCAGGATGTAGCGGTCCGCCACGGGAGGCTTGCCGTGCCTGGCGCAGGACTCCTCTGCGACGACCGGCAGGCCGGGCACATGCGCCGACAGGCCGCGAAGGATCACGACTTCGCCGATCTCGTCGGCCTCGCTGACGGGGCTGCGATCGGCCTTGACCCTGACATTCTCGCAGCCGCTGCGATAGACCGCCATGATGGCCGCGCCGGCCTCGAGGCAGAGCGAGCCGAAAAGATCCGCCAGCCGATCACGGGCCGCGTCGTCGAGCGGCGCGCCGCGGCGGGGGAAAGACGAAACGGTGGCGAACGGGTCCATGGGTCTCGAAATGGGGACGGCGGCGGCGCGGCAACAGCGGTATCGCGCCTCCCGACCAAAGATTTCGGCGAAGAGCGGCCACGCTATCAGAGGCCCGACACACCCGGAACCCCGATTCTGGCACGGTGCGGCGAGGCGAGGCCGCAATCCCGTCCCATCCCGGCCGCAGCGCCGTCGACTTGTTCCCAAGCGGATTCAATCGAGCTAGAGTCCCGACCATGGGCCAAGGCGGCTTCGGCGCCCGGTCTCCGCGACTCGCAACGGAACATCTCATGGCTCAAATCGTCCTCGATTCCCTCGACCTCGCTGCGCTCCTGTGTTCGAGGGTCTGCCATGACGTGATCAGCCCGGTCGGAGCCATCGTCAACGGCCTCGAAGTCCTCGACGAGGAGAAGGATCCCGATACCCGCACCTTCGCGATGGACCTCGTGAAGAAGAGCGCGTTGATGGCCTCGGCAAAGCTGCAGTTCTGCCGGTTGGCCTTCGGGGCGGCGGGATCGGCCGGGGCCTCGATCGATACCGGCGACGCGGAAAGCGTGACGCGCGGCTTGTTCGGAGACGACAAGCTGAAGCTCGTCTGGACCGTGCCTCGCGTGCTGATGGCCAAGAACCAGGTCAAGCTGATGCTCAACCTGTGCCTGATCGCGGCCGCCACGGTGCCGCGCGGCGGCACGATCACGGTCGGAACCGAGGGCGTCGACGACCAGCAGATCCTGCGGCTCGAGGCCAAGGGGCAATATGCTCGCCTCGCGCCCGGCGTCGCCGGGCTGCTCGCCGGCGAACCGGAAGGCGGCGCCGTCGAGGCGCATTCGATCCAACCCTTCTTCACCGGCCTCGTGGCCCGCTCCGTGGGCATGGCGGTCACGATCGCCGTCGAAGGCGACACCGTCGTGATCGAAGCTCGCCCCGCCTCTGCCGACGCGCCGATCCTGTCCGAGGGAGTGGCCCACGATCGTGTCGACCACGATGCTCCGCATGCCGGCCGATGACGGATCGTCGCGGCAGGGCTTCAACGCTCCTTAAGGCTTGCTGCGCGACAATGCCGTCGCCGGCCGGACCGCCAGATGCGCGGCCGCCACCGGCATGGAGCCCTATCGTGACCCAGATCCTTCTCGTCGATGATTCCAGCGTCATCCGCAAGGTGGCGCGTCGGATCTGCGAAGGCATGAACCTGCAGACCGCCGAGGCCGACAGCGGCCCGGCGGCGATCGAGGCCTGTCAGGACGTCATGCCGGACGCCATCCTGCTCGACTGGAACATGCCCATCATGGACGGGTTCGAGGTGCTGAGGGAAGTCCGCAGGATGCCCGGCGGCCATCGGCCGAAGATCCTGCTCTGCACGACCGAGAACGATCCGACCCATATCTCCCGCGCGATGCTGGCGGGCGCCGACGGCTATTTGATGAAACCCTTCGACCCTGAAACCGTGCGCGCCAAGCTCGAGGAGATCGCCCTCGTTTGAGGATGATCGCTTTCCGCTCCGTCGCAGGCCAGCCAGGCGGGAGAAGACAGTCGACCCGACGACCGGCGTCCCTTACCGCTTCCGACCGGCGAGACCGGACGATCTACCGATGCTGGCCGGTTGGCTGAAAACTTCCGAGGCCCGGCGTTGGTGGGGTGATCCCAGGGACCAGCTCGCGCTGCTGCGCGCGGACCTCGACGAACCGGCGATGACGATGCTCATCGTCGAATTCGGCGGCCGACCTTTCGCCTATGCGCAGCATTACGAGGTCCACGTGTGGCCTCAGCCGCATCTGGACCAGCTGCCGCCAGGGTCGCGCGCCATCGACACCTTCATCGGCGACCCCGACATGCTGGGTCGTGGGCACGGATCGCGCTTCTTGAGGCTATTGGCGCGGAGCCTGCTTGCCACGGGGGCGCCCATCGTCGCGATCGATCCCCGAGCGGAAAACCTGCGCGCGCGGCGTGCCTACGCGAAGGCCGGCTTTCGCCGCGATCAAATGGTCGAGACCGACGAAGGTCCGGTCATGCTCATGATCTTCGAGGATCGCGCGGACCGGCCTCGGGCCGGGCCCTCTTGACCACCATGGGAACGGCGGGCTCCGTGTACGCCTGGCTCAGGCGGTGATCCGGTCTTCGGCCTCGTTCGGCTCGCGCAGCACGTAGCCGCGGCCCCAGACGGTCTCGATGAAGTTGCGGCCGTGGCTGGCGTTGGCGAGCTTCTTCCTGAGCTTGCAGATGAACACGTCGATGATCTTGAGCTCCGGCTCATCCATCCCGCCGTAGAGGTGGTTGAGGAACATCTCCTTGGTCAGCGTGGTGCCCTTGCGTAGGGAAAGGAGCTCCAGCATCTGATACTCTTTGCCGGTCAGATGCACGCGGGCTCCCGAAACTTCGACCGTCTTCTGGTCGAGGTTGACGATGAGGTCGCCGGTGGCGATGACCGACTGGGCATGGCCCTTCGAGCGCCGAACGATGGCGTGGATGCGGGCGACGAGTTCGTCCTTGTGGAACGGCTTCGTCAGGTAGTCGTCGGCGCCGAAGCCCAGGCCCTTCACCTTGTCCTCGATCCCCGCGAGTCCCGACAGGATCAGGATCGGCGTCTTGACCTTGGCGACCCGCAGCGTGCGCAGCACCTCGTAGCCGGACATGTCCGGCAGATTGAGGTCGAGCAGGATGATGTCGTAGTCATAGAGCTTGCCGAGGTCGATGCCCTCTTCGCCGAGGTCGGTCGTGTAGACGTTGAAGTTCTCCGACTTCAACATCAGCTCGATGCTCTGTGCGGTGGCGCTGTCGTCTTCGATCAAAAGAACGCGCATGTGAGGTCCCCACCCTTGCCTCGGTTCAGACGGTAGATGCGCGTACTGCGCGCTCCGACGCCTCGGCTAGAAGTCGACGAAGCACCGGAGCCTGTGCCGGACGCTAACGCCCAATGGTTAACAGAAGCTGATTGGTTAAACATTCGAGGTTCGCATTTTTCTGCCGATGTCACAAAATTGCTGCGATCGAGGGGAACTGCCGCCGATCGCCGGTCAGGAATAAGCTCGGCCCATCCACCTCGGGCCTTCGCACCATCGCACAATCAGGCTGGACGCTCGCCTGCGCCCCCGCATCCTGTGGGACGACCGGGCGCCGGGCCGGCTCGGTCGAGTACCCTGCGAACCTGCAGTGTTAATGAAACAGGTAAACACCGCGTTTACGTGACATCCGCGCAACCCCCGCTCGACATGGTTTCTTTTCTCGCTCTCCAGTAAGGAAGAAGCAACTTCCATGCGAGATTGTCAGCAGGTCTCGCGGTCTTCAGCACGGTCCATCAGGTCCATTGTCCCACCTCGCGTCTTGGAGTGCTTCATGGTGAAGTCGCGGGATCATCTCATCCGTCTCAAACGCTTTCAGCTCGAGGATCGCCGCCGACGAGTGGCGCAGATCGAAGCCATGATCGCGGATTTCAATCGCATGTCCGCGGATCTCGATCGCGAAATCGCAACCGAAGAGCAACGGTCGGGCATCTCCGATCCCCATCATTTCGCCTATCCCACCTATGCCCGGGCGGCCGCGGTAAGGCGCGACAATCTCAGGCGCTCGGCCGAGGAATTGCGCGAGCAGCTCGACGAGGCCAAGGCTCTCTTCGACACCGCCGGGGAGGAGCTCAGCAAGGTCGAGACTCTCGACGGCCGCGAGAAGGCCAGCAACGGCCTCGTCGAGGCCGCCGCGCGCGAGATGATGACGCCGCAGCGCTTCGCGCGGGCCTGATTGGCCGGCAAGGCCATCGCTACAGGCGATGGCGCGCCAGCTTCCGGTAGAGCGGCTGGCCGGCTTCGGCGATCGGCCGCAGCCGTTCCGGCAGGGCGGAAAACTCGGGCTCGCGGCGCGGCTGCGAAAACCCCGTCGATTGCTCGACCTTGTCGTACCAGGCGGGCGCCCAGACCCCGTCGCTCGGCCGCCGGCCCGCGGGCCAGGACAGCATGCGCGGATCGAACCGGATGCCGCAGGCCGAACAGAGCCGCTCCAGCATGCCACGCGGGTCGCGCAGCACGTCGGACGCCTCGACGACCGGCGGCGCGCGGCCGAGCCGGTCGGCGATACGCTCGAAGAGTTCGACCTGCTGCGGCAGGCCGATCTCGGCCAGCGTGACCTCGGCCCGCTTCTCCACATAGGAGGCCAGCACCGCCTCGGGCGGCCGGATCAGGAAGGCGTTGGTGACGCCGTCGATCCAGTCACGGCCGAAATCCGGCAGCATGTGGTGCGTCATATGTTTCTGGTACCAGATCGCACGTCCGTCCGGCACCGGACCGGTGAGGGCGTCCGCGACAAGACGCCAGTGCTGCGGCTGGGCGGCCAGGATCTCGTCGCGCATCGGGTGATCGAGCCCGGTGGCGGCCAGATAGGCGGCATAGAAGGGCTCGTCGCTGACGGAGGCATCGGGCCGGTTCTCGAAGGCCCGCATCATGGCGGTCGAGATGTTGCGCGGCCCCGACCACATGGCGATGCGCACCGGCTCCATCAGGCCCGCCCCCGCGCGTCCTCGTCCCGCAGGGCGAGATAGAGCTCGCGCAGCCGTCGCGTTACCGGGCCGGAGGCATCTTCCGGC
Source organism: Lichenihabitans sp. (assembly GCA_965277635.1). Classification (GTDB taxonomy): domain Bacteria; phylum Pseudomonadota; class Alphaproteobacteria; order Rhizobiales; family Beijerinckiaceae; genus Lichenihabitans. The sequence continues at coordinate 3,978,222 of CBDIDE010000002.1, read as the reverse complement.
ACGCCGCGCCCGGGCAGAGCGCGGCCGTCCACGATGCCGACGGGGGTCAGGCCAGCGAAGGTGCCGGTGACGAAAGCCTCGTCGGCGCCATAGACGTCGAAAAGCGAGAAATCCTTCTCGAAAACCGGAATGCCGCCGCGTCGCCCGGCCCGCAGCACCGCATCGCGCGTGATGCCGCGCAGGCAGAAGCCGCCGCCCGAGGTCCAGAGCTCGCCGTCGCGCACGATGAAGAAATGCGTCGAATTGCAGGTCGCCACGAAACCCCTGTCGTCGAGCATCAGCGCCTCGTCGGCGCCCGCATTCATGGCCTGGATGCAGGCCAGGATGTCGTTGAGCTTCGAGTGGCTGTTGAGCCGCGGATCCTGGTCGGCGGGTCCGGTGCGGCGCACGTGCACCGTGAACAGGCTGATGCCGCGCGCGAGCATCTCGGGCCGCGGCGCCTTCCATTCGGGAACGATCACCACCGTCGCCGGGCCGACGGTCAGGCGCGGATCCTGGTAGGGCGAGCGCTTCTTGCCGCGCGTCACCATGAGCCGGATGTGGACGCCGTCCTCCATGCCGTTGCGCTCGAGGCAGTCGAACAGGCGGGCGACGAGCTCCTCGCGCGTGAGGCCGATGTCGATCATCAGCATCTTGGCGCCGTCGTAGAGCCGGTCGAGATGGGCATCGAGGAAGGCGATGCGTCCTTTGACCAGCCGCAGGCCTTCCCACACTCCGTCGCCGAGCACGAAGCCCGAATCGAACACTGACACCGAGGCCGCGTCGCGCCCGACGAGCTCGCCATTGACGGACACCAATACCGCGTCGTTGCGCGGATCCCCCACGTAGTCCTGCGTTCCGCTGCCCATCCCGTGCCTCGTCGTTGCCGCAGGTGGCAGTGCCATGGCGGCGCGGACCTGTCGAGCGCTGCCTTGCCGGCTCGCCGACCCATGCCGCGGCCGCAATGCAGCGATGCGCGATGGAATCGTTAACGCGTTGTTGAGCCTCGCGGGATAGGTCGAGAAGATCCGTTTACATTCCGTTCAAAGGATCGGCCGTGGCCTTCGCCATGCAGAGGAGTCCCCGCCATGCGCCCGGCGCTGCGCGGCCGATCGTCGATGCGTCGAGCCGCCGGCGGCATCTCGCGGTCGTGCCGACGATGGCGGTCGAGACGCGCGCCGTCGGCGCCGAGCGGCCGCTCCTCGGCATCGTGGCGATGCTGCTGTGCACCGCGCTGTTCCCGATCTCCGATACCGCGTCCAAGATCCTGACCGCCGACCTGCCCTCGCTCGAAGTGGCGTGGCTGCGCTATGTGGTGTTCCTGGTCATGACCCTGCCGGTGCTGATGCGCGGCAGGGGCGCGCTGGCGACCCGCCGCCCGGGTCTGCAGATCGGGCGGGGGCTGGCGAGCGCGGCCTCGACCGCGATTGCGATCCTGTCCTTCGGCTTCCTTCCTGTCGCCGAAAGCACGGCCATCGGTTTCGTGGCACCGGTGATCGTCACCGCCATGGCGGCGATCTTTCTCGGCGAGACGGTCGGAATCCGGCGATGGATCGCGGCCGCCGTAGGGCTTGTCGGGGTCGCGGTCATCGTCCAGCCGGGCTCGAGCGCCTTCCAGCTCGCCTCGCTCATCCCGCTCTGCGGCAGCCTCGCGAGCGCCACGTCGACGATCACCACCCGCATGGCCAGGGACGAACGGCCGGATACGACGCTGTTCTGGTCGGCGATCATCGGCTTTATCGTCCTGTCCGGCATGGTCGTCTTCGTGTGGAAGACGCCAAGCTGGAACGATGTCGCCATCGGCGGCATCGTCGGCTTCTTTGCCACGCTCGCGAGCCTGATGCAGGTCTTCGCCTATCGGCACGCACCCGCCTCCCTGCTTCAGCCCTTCAGCTACAGCCAGCTGATCTGGGCCGGGACGCTCGGCTTCGCGGTGTTCGGAACCGTGCCGGGGCCAGCCATGCTCGGCGGCGCGGCCATCATCGCGGCGAGCGGCATCTATACGGCCTGGCGGGAGGCGGTGCGGGGCCGGGCCGACCGTGGCGGCGGGGATGCCGCGGCGCAACGCTAGATGTTTAGTCCCGGCATTTGCTGGAGCGGGTTGACTCTGAAGCGGTAGGGCTCGGTTGTCCATCGTTTGCAGATGAACTCGTAGGGCGTGAGGCCCTTGAGGGTCTTCAAGCGGCGTCCGAAGTTGTAGGCGGCGACGAAGTCGGCGAGGTGGCGCTCGAGCTGATCGTGGCTGTCGTAATGGAAGCGCTTGACGGTCGCGTCCTTGATGGTGCGGTTCATTCTCTCGACCTGCCCGTTGGTCCAAGGGTGCTTGGGCTTGGTCGTGCGATGCTCGATGCCGAGCTGGGCGCAGGCATACTCGAAGGCGTGAGCCCAGACAGGCTCTCCACGAGCGAGGGCTTCAGCGATCAGGGATGCGGCTGATCCGCCGGCGCCGGGCGTGGTGAAGTGGATGCCGTTGTCGGTCAGCACCGTGTGGATCTTGTAAGGGACGGCCTCGACCAACCTGCGGAGGAAGTCGCCTGCAGTCCGCTGCTTGGCTTGGCGATGGAGCTCGACGAAGGCGAACTTGCTTGTGCGGTCGATGGCGACCAGCATGTAGAGCTTTCCTTCGGCCGTGCGGACCTCGGCGATGTCGATGTGGAAGAAGCCGATCGGGTAGCTCTTGAACTTCCTCTTGGGCGAGGCCTCGCCCTCCACCTCGGGCAGGCGGCTGATGCCGTGACGCTGCAGGCATCGATGCAACGATGATCGCGTGAGGTGCGGGATCGTGGGCTGAAGGGCGTAGAGGCAGTCGTCCAGCGGCAAGAGCGTATGCCGTCGGAAGGCGACGATCACCGCCTCATCCTCGACCGTCAGGACCGTCGAGCGCGGCTCCTTCGGTCCGGTTCTCAGGTCCGTGACGGAGCTGCGCGCCTTCCACTTGCGGACAGTCTTCTGGTTGATCCCGTAGCGCTTTGCGAGGGCTCTCAGGCTCTCTTGACTATGCTGTATCGCTCGACGGACCGCCTCTGTCGTGGTGGCGCTCCCATGGAGAACCTGGCCCATAGCGCATCCTTCCACTCCGGCGTGCAAACTGCACCACCAAAGCACGGGATCAAACATCTAGAGTTTGTCAGATCGACTTAGGCTCGGCAGATCCTTCCTGGCCGCTCATCCCGGCGAAAGCCGGGATCCAGGGGCACGTAGGGATCCGCCCTGGCCGCAGAAGCCCGCCTGGGCGGCTTCGACCGGTGTTCCACGCTGGATCCCCGCCTTCGCGGGGATGAACGGAAGCCAGGTTACGCTTCAGAATCAGCCTGACGGACTTTAGAGGCGAGGAGGACCGGCGCTGAGGCGCGCGCTCCGTCAGCCTCGGCCGAGGTCGCCAAGAAGGCTCGTCGCCACCATGACCTTCGACAGCGTCAGACCCGAGCCCAAGATGTTGTCGAGCGCGGTCTCGGTCCGGCCCAGGGCCTGACCGCGCGCCTCGCACCAGTGCCCGACCGCATCGGCCCCGGAGCCACCATTCCGGATGACGTCGCGACACAGCGCCCGATGCGCCGCGTCGATGCCGGCGATCGCGCGTTCGAGGGCGACGCGATCGAAGATGTCGCCAGCTGGGACGCGGCGGGCAGCGGCGGCGAGAGGCTCGAGCTGGAACCGGTCGGCCAGCGCGTAGTAGGTCGCGGCGGTCTCGGACAGCGGGCGGCCGGTGTCCTCGGCCACGAGGATGATGTCGGGCGCCGCGGCGAGATCGCGTAGCGAAGCCAGGCGCTCCGCCAGGTCCTCGGGCACGCCGCCGTCCACGAAACTCCGCCGGCGCTGCTCGTGCGCATCGCGGCCCTGCGGTCCGAGACTCTCCGGCAGCGTCTGCGCCAGAGCCGCCGTGCCCGCCGCGAAACGGCCGATCACCGGTCCAAGGCCGGCGGTGAGATCCGCATTGCGCAGGACCCAGACCATGCGGTCGCGCAACACGTCCTGCAGCTCGGCGTAAAGGGCGAGTTGCTGCTCACCGCCGAGACTCCGGTCGAGCCGTTCCACCGCCTGATGGAGCGCCGGCAGGGCGAAGACGTCGCGCACCACCACATAGGCCGCCGCCACGTCGCTGTCGGCGGCGCCGGTCTCGTCGACGAGGCGCGGCACGATCGTCGGACCGCCGAGATTGACCACCGCGTTGGCGAGCTCGGTCGCGATGATCTCGCGGCGCAGCCGGTGACCCGCGATCGCTTCGGGGAAGCGCTCGCGCAGCGCCTGCGGGAAATAATGCTTCAGCTCGAGCTCGAGCACCGGGTCGTCCGGCAGGCCGCCATCGAGCAGCCGGCTCTTCAGCGACAGTTTCGCATAGGCGAGCAGCACCGCGAGTTCGGGCCGCGTCAGTCCCTCTCCGCGCTGGCCGCGCTCGGCGAGCGCGGCATCGCTCGGCAGGAGCTCGACGGCCCGGTCGAGCCGGCCCTCCGCTTCCAGCATCTGCATGAGGCGAACCGCGAAGCCGTTCTCCGACGCACCCGCGGCCGAGTCCACGCCGGCGGCGCGACCCTGCGGGCGTGAAGCGAGCGACAGGGCGAGCGTCTGCTGACGGTTGTTGCGCAACACCAGTTCGGCGACCTCGTCGGTCATGCCTGCGACGAGCGCGTTGCGGTCGTCCTCCGACAGGAGGCCCTGGCGCTGCGGCGTGCTGAGCGCGATCTTGATATTGACCTCGACGTCCGAGGTGTTGACGCCGGCCGAATTGTCGATCGCGTCGGTGTTGAGCCTGACGCCGCGCCGTGCCGCCTCGATCCGGCCGCGCTGGGTCACCCCGAGATTGGCGCCTTCGCCGATGACCCGTGCCCTGATGTCGGCGCCGGTGACGCGCACCGCGTCATTGGCGCGGTCGCCGACCTCGTCGTCGGTCTCGCTCGAGGCGCGGACATAGGTGCCGATACCGCCGAACCAGAGGAGATCGACCGGCGCCACGAGAATGGCCTGGATCACCTCGGCCGGCGTCGCGGCCTCCCGCGCGATGCCGAGCCGGGCCTGAACCGCCTCGGACAGCGGAATGCTCTTCACCTCGCGCGAGAAGACGCCGCCGCCGGGCGAGATGACGGCACGATCATAGTCCGCCCAGGAGGAGCGCGGCAGGGCGAAGAGCCGCCGCCGCTCGGCGATCGCGGCCACCGGCTCGGGGTCCGGATCGAGGAAGATGTGGCGATGGTCGAAGGCCGCGACCAGCCTCACGCTCTCCGACAGCAGCATGCCGTTGCCGAAGACGTCGCCTGACATGTCGCCGATGCCGACCGCGGTCACTGGGTCTCGCGCGACATCGATGTCCATTTCGGCGAAATGGCGCCGCACCGCCTCCCAGGCGCCACGCGCTGTGATGCCCATGGCCTTGTGGTCGTAACCATGGCTGCCGCCCGAGGCAAAGGCATCGCCGAGCCAATGGCCTTTAGCGATGGAGATGGCGTTGGCTGTGTCCGAGAAGGTCGCCGTGCCCTTGTCGGCCGCGACCACCAGATAGGCATCATCGGGGTCGTGACGCACGGTATCGGGTGGCGGCACGATCTCGCCGTCGACGATATTGTCGGTCACGTCGAGCAAGGCTTCGACGAACATCCGGTAGCTTTCCGTCCCCTCGGCGAGCCAGGCCTGCCGGTCGCCCGGCGCAGGCAGGCGCTTGGGAAAGAAGCCGCCCTTGGCGCCGACCGGCACGATCACGGCATTCTTGACCTGCTGCGCCTTGACGAGGCCGAGGATCTCGGTGCGGAAGTCCTCGGGCCGGTCCGACCAGCGCAGGCCGCCGCGGGCGACATAGCCGAAGCGCAGGTGCAGACCCTCGACGCGCGGGCTGTAGACGAAGATCTCGTAGAGCGGCCGGGGCAGCGGCAACCCCTCGACGTCCGCACAGGCGAACTTGAAGGCCATCGTCTCCCGGGCGAGCCCATCCGGGCCGAGCTGAAAGAAGCTCGTGCGCCGCGCCGCGCCAACGAGGTTGACGAAGCGGCGAAGGATGCGGTCCTCGTCGAGACTCGTGACCTGGGCGAGCTGCGCCTCGATCTCCGCGCGGATCGTGGCCTGCCGCTCGTCGCGGTCGTCGTCGGCGCGTGGATCGAACCTGGCATAGAACAGAGCCACGATGCCGGTCGCGACGGCCGGGTGGCGGCTCAGCGTCGCGGCCAGGTAGTCCTGCCCGTAGCGGACGCGGATCTGGCGCTGGTAGCGGCCGAGTGCCCGCAGCAGGGTCACGTCCCGCCAGCCGAGCGACGCCTCGATCACCAGGCGGTTGTAGACATCCGACTCGGCGAGGCCACGGCCGATCGCCATCAGCGCCGCCTCCAGGGGTCCGCGTAGCCGATCGAGGTCGATCGGGCCACCTGCCGCGCGCTCGAGCGCCATGTCGTGCAGCCAGACCCGCTCCGCGTCCCCTGCCGTCTCGTGGATCCGGTAGGTCCGCTCGTCGATCACCGTGAAGCCGAGATTCTCGAGGGCCGGCACGCGCGCCGAGAGCGGCAGCGACACGCCGCGCGAGAAGACCTTGAGGTCGATGCGCTCGGGCGGATCGCCGGGACGGCGCACGATATCGACGGCACGCGGCCGCTCGGCATTCAGCCGGCCGAGGATCGCGATGTCGGCGATGGCGTCGGCGGGGCTGAAGCGGTCGCGATAGCTGACCGAGAAAGCCTCCGCATAGGCGCTGGCGAGGGTTCGCGCCCTGGGACCGTCCATCGTCTGCTCGAGCGCGTCACGCAGGCCGTCGCTCCAGGTCCTGGCGAGCTCGGCGATGCCGGCCTCGATCGTCTCCGCATCGACGGCGGGCGGTGGCCTGTCGAGACCGATGATGTAGTGCGTGCGGGCCAGGGTCCCGTCCGGATAGTCCGGATAGGCGGCCGACAGGCGACCGTCGAACGTCTCCACCAGATAGCGGCCGACGCTGCGGCGCAGCACCGTATCGTAGCGATCCTTGGGGAGGTAGACGAGCACCGAGACGAAGCGTCCGAACGGGTCGGCGCGGATCATCACGCGGATGCGCGGCCGCTCCGCCAGGGCGGCGATCGTCGTGGCGAAACGCGACAGGAGGTCCGCGTCGATCTGGAAGAGTTCGTCGCGCGGATAGGTCTCGAGCACGTCGGCGAGCGCCCGCCCGGCATGGCTCGATCCGTCGAGCCCGGCCCGGGCGATCACCTCGCCCACCTTGCGGCGCAGATAGGGGATTGCAGCCGCAGGCGTCGTATAGACGCTCGGCGAGAACAGGCCGACGAGGCGCATCTCGCCGGCCAGCGTGCCGTCTTCGGCGAAGAGCTTGATCCCGACCATGTCGAGATAGGCGCGCTTGTGGACGCGTGTCTTGACGCTCGTCTTGGTGATCAGGAGGGCCGCGGGGCCGCGCAGGAAAGCGCGGATCTCGGGGGTGCCACCGGGCGCGTGCTCGCCGCGGAACAGCTCGACGGAGGGGTCGCGCAGCAGGCCGAGCCCCGGCAGAACCTCCGGGTGTTCGTCTTCGCTGCCTTGATGACGATAGACGCGCAAACCCAGGATCATCATGCGGCCGTCGCGAAGCCAGTCCAGGAATGCGGCCGCTTCCGCGACCTCGCCGGCGGCGAGAGGCGAGGGCAGATCCCCGACCACGCGGACGGCTTCCGCAAGGCCATCCCGCATGGCGGCTTCGTCGTCGGTCGTCACAGTGACGTCGGCGAAGAGGCTGGCCAGCCGCTCGACCAGCCGGGAGCGATCGGCGTCCTCGTCGAGGCGGTCGAGATGGATGTGGATGAAGCTTTCGCGGCGTCCGTCGGCGGTGGGCGGCACGACGCGCACCGCCTCCCCTGCGGGATCGCGTTCGACGCCAAAGATCGGATGGGCGACGAGACGCGGCTCGAGCCCCTCCTCGCTCAGTTCGAGCAACGTCGAATCGAGCAGATAGGGACGGTCGTCGTTGACGATGTCGAGGATCGTCAGATCGCGACGGCGATCGTCCCGCTGCACGGTGATATCGGCAAGGGCGATCCGCGCCGGCGCGCCGGCAAGGCGGGGCGCCGTGAAATGCTCATGCGCCAGGACGGCGATATCGGCCAGCGAGGCCGCCGAGTAGCGGGCGAGATCTTCGCGGGGGACGCGGTCGAAAAGGCCGTGGACGAAATCCGCCGGAATGGCGGGCTGGCCGGCGGCACGCTTGTCGACCTCACCTTCGTCTCCACCCATGCCGGTCTCCCGCCTGTCTCACGACACCGACCTTAGAGCATGACGCGAACGAGTCGACACGGGTTTTCGGGGCGACATCATGGTCCATCGTATCGGACTTCAACCGGCGGACGGCCGCGCCGCCCGGCTTGGGCATCAACGGCGCGATCTGCTCCCACTCCTCGTCCGTCAGATCACACGGGTAGCGCTCAGTCGTCTTGGCGATCTTGGCCATCCGGCCACGGCTCTGCTCGGTCGCCATCCCAGGCTTGAATCACGATCTCCGCCCAAAGAAAACCCAAAGCCGCCAATTTCAAAACAGGCTCCTAGCCATAGGCATAGATTTTGAATCAGTAACCGTAGATGCTGTAAATTCCATAACCATAACTACCGGCATAATCGATAGAGTACGCATTATAGCCGTAAGCATAGATGCCATAACCATAACCGTAGCCATAGCCATAGCCATAGCCATAGCCATAGCCATAACCATAGCCATAGCCATAGTAGTTGAAACCACCATAACCATAACCGCTATAAGGATGAGCGTAGATTGGAAAATCTCCGTAGTAACCAAGGTAGCCATAGTTGTAACCGTAGCTATGGACGTTGTAGTATCCAGACATATAGACCTCCACAGCTGCTGTAATACGACCTTGCTCCATCTACGTGTTCGGCAAAGAGCTTAGCAGACTAGAGAGTCCGAGTCACTCGCTACACAGAGATCGGCACCCCTAACAGCGCCCGGCTTCGTCTCACGCCCGGCGGCGGGTAAAGCTTGCCCACATGACCGACACCACTGCCGGCGATCTCCAATCCGTAGACCGCGTCGAGGCCTTGGTCGGCTTCAGCGAGGGACGTGCCCAGGTTTATGAAGCGGCCTGTCAGTCACGATCATGGTCGCGGAAGGCTTGGGTTCAGGACCCTGACCCGTGATCGGGGGAGCTTCTAGGACTTCGGCGGCTCGACAGGCGTCCTGTCACCCCCGCCGGAACCACTGGATGAACCAGCGCACCAGACGCGGTGACCCCCGCGGCGCCAGCCGCACGAGGCGTTCGAAGCGCCGCTGCAGCGCAGTGTTGCGCTCGGTCAGGGCGAGGATCTCCGCCTGCGCCTGACGGAGCTCGGACTTCAGCCTGTCGTTCTCGAAGCGCAGGTCCTCAAGGTCGAGCGAGAGGCGTCGGATGTCCTCCGCGAGAAGGCCGTTGCGGCGCTCGGGCTGTTGCCGGTCCGAGATGCTCGTCGCTCCCATATCTCCCGCTCCGGGGTGCGGAGCGTCACATAAACCGCTCCGATATGCCATGATCAGAGGCGTTTTCCCTATACCATTTGGTATAGGACGCCACATGGAAGCGGTTGCCGAGATCGAAGCGTCGGCGCAGCTCGGCCGACCGGGCGTGCAGGGCGTACATGAGGTTGCTGACGACCTCGCCCGATTGCCCCATGGTCGCATGGGGCGAGGGCCGCAGCAGATGGGCCTCGAAGGTCGCGAACGGATCCTCCGACCAGGCCGGATTCTGCTCCCGGAACATGTGCCGCGCAAGGTCCGGTACGATCGTGCCCGATTCGAACCGCGCATAACCGTAGGGCGCCCCCGACGCCGCGGGTCGGCGCAGCATCCGCTCCGCATAGAGGGCGAGCAGATCCGCCAGGGCGTCCGAGGCGAGATGATCGGGAACGTGTTTCGAGACGTGTCGCGGCTGGCGCGGATCGAAGCCGCTGAAATGGAAGAACCCGAGCGGCTGGCCGTCGACGCTCCAGCCGGCCTCCGTCCGATCGAGGAAGCGCTGCGCCAGGTTCCAGTAGGCGACATTCATCGATGCGTCGCGCAGCACGAGCGCGTGCGCCGCGAACCCCGGCATCAGATCCATGAACTTCTGATCGACGAACAGGCCGCCGCTCTGGTCATTGACGCAGTGATAGCGCAGCTGGCGCGCCCACCAGCGCAGCAGCGGCTCCGTCTCCATCTGCTGCGAGCAGGCCAGGAAGCCGAGGTTGTAGACGCCCGTGCGCATCACGTCGATCTCGCTCCGCGGTGCCTTGAAGCCGGGCGGCGAGCACAGGTGCGGCGTCAGGATGAACGATGCTCCCGCCGTCAGCGCGTCGAAAACGGCGTCGAGCCGGCGGAAGACCATGATGTCGGGATCGAAATAGAGGACGTTGTCGTAGCCCCGCTCGAACAGCCGAAGGAACAGGAACGGCTTGATCGCCGTGTTGAATTCCATGATGTCGTAGCCGAAGGCCACGCTGCGGAAATCGGGGATGCGCAGGCTCTCCGCCGGGATGACCTCGACGTGATCGAGGCGGACGTCGCCGTCATCGGCCAGGCCCAGATAGAGATCGGCGTCGGGATGGGTGTCGCGCGCCGATCCGAAGAAGACGTCCGCCTGCGTCAGATAGTTCTTCGAACAGATCGAGAAGATGGCGGTACGCTTCGGCATGCTCCTTCCCGACCTCGGGCCTTCCAGGCGCGGGCGAAGGACGCAAACCGGCGACCCCTGCCGCGCCCGGGGTCGTCCTCGTCAATCCCATGACGGCCGTCGAGCGACAAGCCCTTGTTTTTTTGCGTCCGGCCCGATAAGGCACGGGGCGCGCTCCCCGACACCCCTGGAGGCGTGAGCGCTCAGGGACGGCCGCATCGGGCGGCCGTTCGTTTTTGCGAAGAGGAATTTGCCATGGCAGCGACGAAGACGCTCGCGGCCACGGTGCGCCGCGGGACAGGCAAGGGGGCCGCCCGCAGTGTTCGCCGTGAAGGTCGCGTTCCGGGTGTGGTCTATGGCGGCGGGGAAGCCGCCGAGCCGATCTCGCTCGATTACCGCGAGGCCCACAAGCTGATCTATGCGGGACATTTCCTGACCACGATCTTCGAGCTCGACATCGAGGGCCGCAAGGAACGGGTCATCCCGCGCGACTACCAGCTCGACGTGGTCAAGGACACGCCGGTGCATGTCGACTTCATGCGGCTGCGCGCCGGCTCCAAGCTGCGCCTGGACATCCCCGTCCACCTCATCAACGCCGACCAGTCGCCCGGCATCAAGCGGGGCGGCACGCTCAACATCGTGCGCCACAGCGTCGAGATGCTGGTTCCGGGCGACAACATCCCGGACAGCCTGACCGGCGATCTGGCCGGCCTCGACATCAACGATTCGCTGCACATCTCGGCGTTCACGCTTCCCGAGGGCTGCGTGCCGATCTCCAAGGACCGCGACTTCACCGTGGCGACGATCGCCGCGCCCTCCGGTCTCGCCGAGGCCGAGGCCGACGAGGCCGCCGCCGCCGAGGCCGCTGCCGCCAAGGCGGTCGCCGCGGGTGGCAAGAGCGCGGCCAAGGCGGCTCCCGCCAAGGCGCCTCCGGCCAAGAAATAAGCCGGGCGGGGAGGCTTTCCGCCAAGGCGGTCGGCCTCCCATAACCTCGGGCCGCCTCCCGCATGCTTCTCGTCGTCGGCCTGGGCAATCCCGGCCCCCAATATGCCGGGAACCGGCACAATATCGGCTTCATGGCCATCGACGCCATGGCGCGGCGCTATCGTTGCGGCCCGTTCAAGTCGCGCTTCGGCGGTCTCGGGTCCGAGGGCATGCTCGGCGAGCAGCGCGTGGTCCTGCTCAAACCCATGACCTTCATGAACGAGAGCGGCCGGTCGGTCGGCGAGGCGGCGCGCTTCTACAAGATCGGCCTCGAGGACATCGTCGTGACGCATGACGAGCTCGATCTCGCGCCGGGGAAGCTGCGGGTGAAGCGCGGCGGCGGCAATGCCGGCCACAACGGCTTGCGGTCGATCACGGCTCATCTCGGCAACGACTACCGCCGCCTCCGCCTCGGCATCGGCCATCCGGGCGACAAGGCGCTGGTCTATCGCTACGTGCTGAGCGATTTCGCCAAGAGCGAGCGGCCCTGGGTCGAGACGCTCTGCGAAGCGGTGGCCGACCATGCGGCGTTGGTCGCCGCCGGACAGGACGCGAGCTTCCAGAACAAGGTGCATCTCGCCATGGCGGCGGCGGGCTTCGGCGAGGCTGCAGATCGCTGATGCGGCCTGGTCTAGTCGCCGGGGCCGGCGAGCTTGGCCACGTGCCGCAGGGCCAGTTCGTAGCCGTACGTGCCGAAGCCGGCCATGACCGCCGTGGCGGCGAGCGACACATAGGATCGGTGCCGGAAACTCTCGCGCTGATGCACGTTCGAGACATGCACCTCGATGATCGGGCAGGCGCATGTCTTCAGGGCATCGAGGATGGCGATCGACGTATGGGTGAAGGCACCGGCATTGATGATGATGCCGGCGGCAGCCTCGCGGGCCTCGTGGATCCAGTCGATCAGCTGGCCTTCGTGGTTCGATTGCCGGAACGCGATCTCGACGCCGAGCGTCGCCGCCAGCGCGGCAACCGCCGCCTCGACGTCCGCCAGCGTCGCGTGGCCGTAGATCTCGGGTTGGCGCTTGCCGAGAAGGTTGAGATTGGGTCCGTTGAGGACGTAGACGGTGCGCATGGGAACCCTCATGTAGGCTCGGTCCCTATAGCATAGGGACGTTTCGCGGGCGGCGGATCGCAGGTGAGGAGACGGATATGGACAGGGTGGACACGGCGGGGCTCGGGATCGCGGCGCCGCTGCATCGTTTCGTCGCCGACGAGGCCCTGCCGGGCTCGGGCCTGTCGCCCGAGCAATTCTGGAGCGGTTTTGCCGGGATCGTGCGCGATCTCGGCCCCAAGCTGCGCCAGCTCCTCGCCGAGCGCGACGACCTCCAGGCCAGGATCGACGACTATCATCGCCGCAGCAAGGACAAGGTCTTCGACCAGGCCGCCTATCTGGCCTTCCTGCGCAACATTGGCTACCTGCAGCCGGCACCGAGCCGCAGACCCATCGCGACGGCCGGGGTGGACGCGGAGATCGCCACGATCCCGGGTCCGCAGCTCGTCGTTCCGCTGTCGAACGCCCGTTACGCCCTCAACGCCGCCAACGCGCGCTGGGGCAGCCTCTACGATGCGCTCTACGGCACGGATGCCATTCCAGACGTAGGTGCTGCGGCGCGGCGCAAGGGCTACAGCCCGGCGCGTGGCGCCGCAGTGGTCGCGCGCGCCAGGGCGTTCCTCGACGAGGCGGTCCCGCTCGCCGAAGGGGCCTCCTTTACCGACGTCACCGCGGTGGCGGTCGAGGGGAAGGCACTCCGCATCACGGTGTCGGACGGCCGCACCGTGGGCCTCGCCGAGCCGGCCTGCTTCGCCGGCTACAAGGGTGACGCAGCCAACCCGCAGATCGTGCTGCTGCGCCACAACGGGCTCGGCATCCAGCTCCGGTTCGATCGCTCGAGCCCCATCGGCAAGATCGCCCCCTCCGGATTGTCGGACGTCGTTCTCGAAGCCGCGGTCTCCACCATCATGGACATGGAGGACAGCGTCGCGGCCGTCGATGCGGATGACAAGGTCGCGATCTACCGCAACTGGCTCGGCCTTTCGACGGGCGAGCTAGCCGCGAAATTCCTGAAGGGCGGCAAGACGTTGAAGCGTCGCCTCAATCCGGACATCGAGCTCACCGCGCCCGATGGCACGCCCTTGCGGCTGCATGGGCGCAGTCTCATGTTGATCCGCAACGTCGGCCATCACATGTTCACCGACGCCGTGCTGTTCGAGAACGTGCCGGTGCCGGAAGGCTTCCTCGACGCCGCCGTCAGCGCGCTCATCGCCAAGCGCGACCTCGCGCCCGGCCGTCCCCTCGGCAACAGCCGCACGGGATCGATCTACATCGTCAAGCCCAAGATGCACGGACCGGCCGAAGTGGCTCTGACCGATGAGCTTTTCGGCCGGGTCGAGGCGCTGCTCGGCCTGCCGGCCAATGCGGTCAAGATGGGCATCATGGACGAGGAGCGGCGCACCTCGGCCAACCTCGAAGCCGCCATCCTGGCAGCGGCCCATCGGGTGGTCTTCATCAATACCGGCTTCCTCGACCGCACCGGCGACGAGATCCACACGTCGATCGAGGCCGGCCCGATGGTGCGCAAGGCCGACATGAAGACGACCGCCTGGATCAAGGCTTATGAGGACAACAATGTCGATGCCGGCCTCGCCCTCGGTCTGCCCGGCAAGGCGCAGATCGGCAAGGGCATGTGGGCGGCGCCTGACCGGATGGCCGAGATGCTGGCCCAGAAGGGCGCCCATCCGCAGGCGGGCGCAACGACCGCCTGGGTGCCCTCGCCGACCGCCGCGACGCTGCACGCGCTGCACTACCACCAGACCGACGTGACGGTGCGCCAGGCCGAGATCGCGACCCGCAAGCCGGCCCGCATCGAGGATCTGCTGACGATTCCGGTGTCGCAGTCCAACTGGCCGCCCGAGGCGGTGCAGCACGAGCTCGACAACAACCTGCAGAGCATCCTCGGCTATGTGGTGCGCTGGATCGACCAGGGGATCGGCTGCTCGAAAGTGCCCGATATTTACGACGTCGGCCTGATGGAGGACCGCGCCACCTTGCGCATTTCGAGCCAGCATGTCGCCAACTGGCTCGCGCACGGCATCGTCACCGAGGCCCAGGTCGAGGAGACGCTGCGGCGCATGGCGGCGGTGGTCGACGCCCAGAACGCCGGCGATCCGCTCTACCGGCCGATGGCGCCCTGCTTCGACGGCGAAGCCTTTGGGGCGGCGCGCGACCTCGTCTTGGAGGGCCGCCGGCAGCCCAACGGCTACACCGAATGGATCCTGCATGCGCGCCGCCGCGCCGCCAAGGCCAGGGGAGCCGCGACGGCGGAGGCGTGATCTCGGTTCCGTAAAGCGTTGAACCCGGAGCTCATTCCCGGCCTATTGTCGCTATCGCCGAGCGACACCGCCCAAGGAAACATGATCCCGTTCGCCGGGACGCGGGCGCGCGGATCCTCGCTTCCGGAACGGCCAGTCGATCACCTCGCCGGCCCACAGCGCCCACCAGACGAAGACGGGCTGAAAGGCGAGGCGTGGCCCGTGATACCACCAGGAATTGGGGATCGGCGGCACGTTGATGCCCTCGATCGCGTGCTTGATATTGGCCGGAAAGACGCAGACCGCATAGGCCGCGAAGGCCCAGCCGGCGGCGCGGCGCAGGCGCGGCGTCAGCAGCGCCACGGATCCCAGCACCTCGCAGACGCCCGTGGCCAGCACCACGTCGCGCGGATAAGGCACCCAGCCTGGCATGATCGGCAGGAAGCCATCGGGCCCGGACAGGTGGACGCAGCCTACCCCGAAATAGGCGACGGCGAGAACGCCCCGGGCGACGGAGCGGGCGCGGGGATAGGTCGTGACCGATGGATCCATCGTTGCTCACATAGCGGAGCAAGGACAGCCGGCCAGCGTTTAGGTCTCGACGAGGCCGGCCGAACCGCCCGTGATGCGGCCGTGCCCGTGCGGCAGGCCCAAGTAATCGGCTGAGCGCATCTCATGGAGCCGCGAGACGACGCGGTTGAACTCGAACATCTCGTAACCCTCCGAAGCGTCGTAGAGCCCCTCGGGCTCGGCCTCCGCGGAGGCCAGGAGCTTCACCCGCTCGTCGTAGAACGTGTCGATCATGGTGATGAACCGCTTGGCGACGTTGCGCTCTGCCGGGCGGATCACCCGGATGCCGTCGACGATCACCGTGCCGAAAGCGCGCGCGAGGCTCAGGAAATCCGCCGAGCCGAGCGGAGCCTCGCAGAGCGCCGCGAAGGGGAAACGCGCGACCCCGCCCGCGGCGTTCGGGACCGCGATCGAGCGGCCGAGCAGCGGCAGGCTCGTCGATCGGCCCTCCGGCACGCCGGTCAAGGCCAGGAAGGCGCGGTCGAGCGCCGCGCGGGCGGCGTCATCCGCCGGGGTGAACCATACAGCCGCCTCGCTCAGCGTGCGGAAGCGGTAGTCGCGCTCGGCGTCGAGCCGCACCGTCTCGAGCCGCGCCTCGAAGAGCGCGATGAAGGGCAGGAACAGGGTTCGATTGAGCCCGTCCCGATAGAGGTTTTCGGGCTCGACGTTCGAGGTGGTGACGACCGTCACGCCGTCCCTGAACAGATGCTCGAACAGCCGCCCGAGGATCATGGCGTCGGCGATGTCGGTCACGGCGAATTCGTCGAAGCAGAGCAGGCGTGCCTCGTCGGCCAGGGCCGCCGCGACGGGCCCGATCGGTTCCTCGCCCTTGGCGAGGCCGCGCTTGCTGTCCTGGCGCCAGGCATGGATGCGGGCATGCACATCCATCATGAAAGCGTGGAAATGCACGCGGCGCTTGCGCCGGACCGTGACCGTCTCGAAGAACAGGTCCATCAGCATCGTCTTGCCGCGGCCCACATCGCCGACGATGTAGAGGCCGCGCGGGTCGCCGGCGGCCTTCGCGCCGAACAACCGTCCCCAGCCGTTCGGCCGATCGCCGGCCTTGACCAGCCTCTCCGCGAGCCGATCGAGCTTCTGGGCAATCTCGATCTGGGCAGGATCCGACTGGAACGTTCCGCTCGCCACCTTGGCACGATAGAGGTCGACAACCGTCTGCAAGGTCAGGATCCGGACGAGTTCAGGAGCGGGTGGGGCGGCCGATGTGCGGGACTGCCGCCGTGAGGTCAAGGGCCTCGTTCAGCTTCCCTTTCGGCCGTCGCCGCCGGCTCGCCAGGATCTCGGCGAGCCGGACCGGCCGAAAGCCCTGGGCATCGACGCCGACGTCATATTGCTTCGGGATCGGCGTCAGCTTGCCGTGCGAATGGCCGTGCAGGTTCAGCGCACCGCGCCCCATGCCGTTCCAGGTCCGGAAGGCGTAGTGGCAGAGCACCAGGGCGCGGCCGTCGACCACGATCTCGGCGTAGTGGCCGACCGAGGCCCATGCCGGCTGCGCGAGCGTCGCCGCATCGTCGTTGTTGCCGACGACGAGATGCTTGCGGCCGTTCAGACTCGCCAGAAGCTCGGCGACGCACTCCGGCCCGGGGCCGAGCGCAAAGTCGCCGAGATGGAAGACCGTGTCGTCGGGCCCGACGATCTCGTTCCAGCGGGCGACGAGTGCTGCGTCATGCGCCTCGAGCGTCGGAAAGGGCCGATGGTCGAAGCGCAGCACGCGCAAATCGCCGAAATGCGTGTCGCCGGTGAAAAAGGTCGCCATGATGCGCCGCCAGGACTCCGACTTCAGCTCAACCCGGGCGGCATTCCTCCCCGCTCATCCCGGCGAAAGCCGGGATCCAGAGCCGTGACGGTGAGGCGAAACGACGAAGTCTGTGTCATCATTATCCTGGATCCCGGCTTTCGCCGGGATGGGCGGTGGAAAAGTCCGTGCCAACGTCCGTCCGTCAACCTGCAGTCGGGGCCCTCAGCGCGTCGCGCCCGATCACATCTTGATCTGCAGCTTGACGTCGCCGGGTCGGCCCTCGGCCGCCCGTTCGAAGGCGGCGATCGAATCCTCGAACCGATATGTCTCGGTGACCAGCGGCTTCAGGTCGACCTTGCCGGACGCGATCATGGCCAGCGCCCGGTCGAAGACATTGGCGTAGCGGAACACCGTCTCGATCCGCACCTCCTTGGCGGCGGCGGCCACGACATCGACCTCGACCGCCGCGACCGGCATGCCGACGAGCACCAGGCAACCGCCGGGCCGCGGCAGATCGAAAATGCCCGCGAAGGCCTTGGGCGAGCCGCTGGCCTCGAAGACCACGTCGGCGCCCCAGCCGTCGCTGGCCTCGCTGACCGCCTTGGCGAGCGGCGTCTCGCGGATATTCACCGGCACGACGCCGGGATAGGCACCCGCGATGGCGAGCTTCTCGGCGACGAGGTCTGCGATGACGATCCGCGAGCAACCGCCGGCCAGCGCCGCCAGCGCCACCATGATGCCGATCGGCCCGGCGCCGATGACGACGCCGAGATCGCCCGGTGCGATCTTTGCCTTGACCGCCGCCTGCAGCCCGACCGCGAAGGGCTCGACCATCGCGCCCTCGGCGAAGCTGACGTTGTCCGGCATCTTGAAGGTGAAGGCGGCCGGATGGACCACGGTCGGCGTCAGGCAGCCGTGGATCGGCGGAGTCGCCCAGAACCTCACGCTCGGATCGACATTGTAGAGCCCGAGCTTCGACGCGCGGGAGTTGAGGTCCGGGATGCCGGGCTCCATGCAGACCCGGTCGCCGCGTCTCAGGCCCGAGACCTCGCGGCCGACCTCGATGACCGTGCCGGCCGCCTCGTGGCCGAGCACCATCGGCTCTCTCACCACGAAAGGACCGATGCGGCCATGGGTGTAATAGTGGACGTCGCTGCCGCAGATGCCGACCGTATCGACCGCGATCTTCACGTCCTGCGGGCCGACGGTGTCGTCGAGCACGATGTCGCGCAGTGACAGCTTGCGGATGTCTTCGAGCACCAGGGCCTGCATTCCCCCTCTCCTATGATGGGACGCCCGGCGTCGGGCGTCCCTCCAAGATAGCGCGACGCGACGAGAATGCACGTTGCCGTTCCGGCGGTCGGCATGAACCGCAAATGATCGCGAAGTTCAGGGCGGGTAAAGGCGCCCGAAGCGATTTTCGATCGTCCCGGCTTTCCGCCGGGCCGAACAGGAGACGACCGATGCGCAACCCCGTTCTCGCTCTCGCGACCCTCGCTGCCATCCTCGCTGGCGCAGCCCTGCCGGCCGCCGCGCAGGATGCGCGCGAAGCCCAGCTGATCGGCTTCCATCAGCTCTGCAACCAGGGCGATCGTGCCGCCTGCGTGAAGTTCGGGATGATGCTCCAGCAGAATCACGATCGGCAGGGCGAGTGGCGGCGCACCCACCCCGATTTCTTCTTCTTCGAACGCTGAGCACGGCTGAGCCTTTGCTTGCACCGCAGCCTCCGGCGCTTTAGATGCGGTGCAATATGAAGATTCTCACCTACGCCATCGGCGACATCCATGGCCGCCTCGACCTGCTCGAAAACCTGCTCGACCACGTCGAGGCGGATGCGGCTTTCCAAGGCGCTGCCGCCACGATCGTCTTCACCGGTGATTACGTCGATCGCGGCGCCTCCTCCTACGGCGTCGTCGAGCGGCTGATCGCCGGTCCGAGGCGAGCGGTCGACCGCTTCGTCTGCCTACGGGGCAACCACGACGACCTGTTTATCCGGGCGATTACGCTCGGCACCGGCCTGCCCGACTGGGCCTGGCAGCTCCACCGACACGCGATCCTGAGCTATCGCCGCGACGGTGCCGATCACGCCGCCGATCTGCGCCGCCACGCCTCGTTCCTGGCGGGCCTTCCGCTGATCCACGACGATGGCCGCAACCTCTTCGTCCATGCCGGCATCCGCCCGGGCGTCGCGATCGAGGCCCAGACCGAGGAGGACCTGACCTGGATCCGCGCGGATTTTCTCGACTATGAGGGACCCCTGCCCCGCCGCGTCATCCACGGCCACACGATTATGGGCGACGAGCCGGTGGTGCGGCTAAATCGCGTGTCGATCGATACCGGCGCCTACCGGTCGGGACGCCTGACCGCGGCGGTCATCGACGGCGAGACCCTGCGCTTCCTCCAGGCGATCGGAGAGCCCGACCGGGCCGCGATCGTGCGCGAGGCGATGCTCGCCGCAGGCATCGCCGGACAGGCCGTCTCGTCGGCCATGCAGACGATGTTCGACGATTTCCTTGCCGGCCGGATCGGCATCGGCGAGCTCGACCGGCGGACGCGCCTGGCGGCGTGACGCGGTCCGCGTCGCCCCTTCGCAATCGCGCACGGGATCGTCCGCAGCTCTTTGTTGCCTACGGCGCCGGCGCCTTCGGCGGCACGACCGACACCAGCACATAGCCCCGGGTCTTGTTGTCGTTGTCGGCATCGGTGGTGTTCATCGCGTCGAAAAGGTCCGAGGCCGTGACCCAGACGGGCGGATATTTGTAGCGCGCCACGTCGAGGATCAGGAATCGGTCGGCCTTGGCGTCATAGGCCGCGAGCGGCGAGATATGGCCGCCGAGCTGCTGTCCGAGCGCCTTGCGCAGATAGTTGACGATGACGACGTGATCGGCGGTCGCGAGGTTCTCGGCGGCCGTCTTGCGAAAGGCGTCGAGACCGCCCGGCGCCGCATGGTGGACCTCGGCCTCGACGCCGTGAAGGCTGAGCAGGCCGCCGAGCTGGTCCAGCGTCATGCCATGATGGTCGAGCACATCGCGCGGCAGGACCGCGTCGGTGCGGTCGTCGAGCACGTTATCCTGCGTGAAGGTGGCATAGGGCTTGTACTCGGCGCTCGTCGGCGCCGGCACGCCGAGCGCGTTCAACGCCATCACCATGCTGGCGACGCCGCAATAGGCCTGCGTCTTCTGGGTGACGAAATTGATGCTGATGGGCCCATAGGCGTCGAGCGCCGGCGTCTCCTTGAGGAGCGCCTCCCCCTGAGGCGAGGCGAGACCGATCAGCCTGTCGGGCAGCGCCAGGGTCTCGGCGGCGGCGCCGGTGGCGAGAAGGCATGCGGCGAGGGCAATCGATCGCAGGAGGCGCATCGGCATGGCGCGTCTTTCGAAAGAGCGATGACCGATCCAGTCTAGCCGGAGCCCATGCCTTGCGAAAGGCGGGGCTTCCCCTGGGCAAAGCAGCACGCCCCTGCTATTGCGGCGCCATGACGACCCACAGTCTCGACCGCATCCGCAACTTCTCTATCGTCGCCCATATCGACCACGGCAAGTCCACCCTGGCGGATCGCCTGATCCAGAGCACGGGCACGGTCGCC
The DNA here is from genome assembly GCA_965277635.1 of Lichenihabitans sp. Lineage (GTDB taxonomy): Bacteria > Pseudomonadota > Alphaproteobacteria > Rhizobiales > Beijerinckiaceae > Lichenihabitans. The sequence goes on along the minus strand of CBDIDE010000002.1, from coordinate 3,957,467 downwards.
GAGCGCGACATGGTCGAGCAGGTGCTCGATTCGATGGATATCGAGCGCGAGCGCGGCATCACCATCAAGGCCCAGACGGTGCGGCTCGACTACAAGGCCGCGGACGGCAAGAGCTACGTGCTCAACCTGATGGATACGCCCGGCCACGTCGACTTCGCCTACGAGGTGTCGCGCTCGCTCGCCGCCTGCGAGGGGTCGCTGCTCGTCGTCGATGCCAGCCAGGGCGTCGAGGCGCAGACGCTCGCCAACGTCTACCAGGCGATCGACGCCGGCCACGAGATCGTGCCGGTGCTGAACAAGATCGACCTGCCGGCCGCCGAGCCGGAGCGCATCCGCGAGCAGATCGAGGACGTGATCGGCATCGACGCATCCGACGCGGTGCTGATCTCGGCCAAGACGGGGCTCAACATCGAGGGCGTGCTCGAGGCGATCGTCACCAAACTGCCGCCGCCGCAGGGCGACGAGGACGCGCCGCTGAAGGCGCTGCTGGTCGACAGCTGGTACGACGCCTATCTCGGCGTCGTCGTGCTCGTGCGCGTCATCGACGGCGCGCTGAAGAAGGGCTCGCGCATCCTGATGATGGGCACCGGCGCCCATTACGAGGTCGACCGGATCGGCGTGTTCAAGCCGAAGATGACCAATGTCGAGGCGCTCGGGCCGGGGGAGGTCGGTTTCATCACCGCGCAGATCAAGGATGTCGCCGACACCCGCGTCGGCGACACGATCACCGAGGCGCGCCGACCGACGGCCTCGGCCCTGCCCGGCTTCAAGCCGGCGCAGCCCGTCGTCTTCTGCGGCCTGTTCCCGGTCGATGCGGCCGATTTCGACGACCTGCGCGCCGCCATGGGGCGGCTGCGCCTCAACGACGCGAGCTTCTCCTACGAGATGGAGAGTTCGGCGGCGCTCGGCTTCGGCTTCCGCTGCGGCTTTCTCGGCCTGCTGCATCTCGAGATCATCCAGGAGCGGCTCGAGCGCGAGTTCAACCTCGATCTCATCGCCACGGCGCCGTCCGTCGTCTACCAGCTCGCGCTGCGCGACGGCTCGAGCCTCGACCTGCACAACCCGGCCGACATGCCGGACGTCATGAAGATCCTCGAGATCCGCGAGCCCTGGATCAAGGCGACGATCCTGACGCCGGACGACTATCTCGGCGCGATCCTCAAGCTCTGCCAGGACCGGCGCGGCGTGCAGATCGACCTCAACTACGTCGGCAAGCGGGCGATGCTGACCTACGAGCTGCCGCTGAACGAGGTGGTGTTCGATTTCTACGACCGGCTGAAGTCGATCTCCAAGGGCTACGCCTCGTTCGACTATGCCATCATCGACTACCGGCCCGGCGACCTCGTCAAGATGCAGGTGCTGGTCAATGCCGAGCCGGTCGATGCGCTCTCGATGCTGGTGCATCGCGACCGCGCCGAGATGCGCGGCCGGGCCATGGTCGAGAAGCTCAAGGACCTGATCCCGCCGCACATGTTCCAGATCCCGGTGCAGGCGGCGATCGGCGGCAAGATCATTGCGCGCGAGACCATTCGAGCCCTGCGCAAGGACGTGACGGCGAAATGCTACGGCGGCGACGTGACCCGCAAGCGCAAGCTGCTCGAGAAGCAGAAGGCGGGCAAGAAGAAGATGCGGCAGTTCGGCAAGGTCGAGATCCCGCAGGAGGCCTTCATCGCCGCGTTGAAGATGGACGGTTAAGCTCCGCTTGGTACGAGGATGCGGGACGTGGCGGAGAGCGGATCATGAAGGCTGGTGCGGCACTGATCGGTCTCGTGGCTTGCGCTTTCGCGACGCCGCTCTGGGCCACGACCGTCAAGGCGCCTCCCTTGGGCTGCGCCGCTTTCATGAAGGATTTTCCGCCTGCCGCCAGTGGCTACCGCGTTTCCTTCGAGCGGCCGCTGACCATCAGCCGCGGTTTCGGTGACATTCTCCCCGGCGTCGACATCTACGTCCTCGCCACCAATGCCGACCTCGACGGCACGCTGAAGTGCCATGGCGACGAGTTCCTTCGCTTCGAACTGCGCATAAAGGCGCCGCCGAAGGACAAGGCGGCGACCGATTTCAACGCCTTCCAGGATGCGGCGCTGACGAGCGCCTTCCATTGGGATCGCGGCAAGGCGGAGACCGTTCAGAAGGCCATGGCGACGGATGCGGCGGACTATCTGCGCGCCTCCGAGCAGCGCGGTGACGTCTATCTCGCCGGCAAGGTCGAATACCACCAGGGCGACGCGCTCGACCTCGGGGTGATCTGGACGCCCGCGGACCGCAGCTTCGTGATCGCCAGCCAATCGGACAATTGAGACATCGCGCTATCCGACGAGATCGTCGATGGTGACACCAAGCGCGGCGATCTTGCGCAAAGTATCGACAGTCCCATCCCGTTTCCCGGTTTCGATCTGCGACAGGAAGGCCTGAGCAATTCCTGCTTTCTCGGCCAGGGCTGCCGATGTCAGTCTGCGGTGGTCGCGCCAGACGCGGATGCGGTTCTCGCCGTCAAGGATGCGGTCGACGATCTCGGCGGGAATGAGCTCTTCTTCGCCCGCAGCCAGTCTTCGGCGAAACGTATCGACGGCGGCTGCATCCGCAGCATCTTCCACGGCGGCCAGCAGAACGTCGTAATCAGCCTCCGGAATGACGACGAGTCGCTCCCCAGCCGGGGTTACGATGATTTGGGCGTTCATGGGCGTGCGGCCTTCAGTCGTAAGCGCCGCCTCGCGGCGCAACCTTGATGACGGCGATGACCTCGCCGGTTTCCGTGAACAGCACGCGCCAATCGTCGACACGAAGCCGGAAGACCGCATCTCGCCCCTTCAATGCCTTGATGTTATTGGCCTGCGCAGCGGGATCGGCGGCATATTGGTTGATTTTAGCGCGAATCAGTTTCGCTGTGCTCGCTGGCATGCGGGTCAACGTCTTCCTCACCCAAATGCAGCAATCCCCATCAAGGGTGTAGTGCGCGAATGTCCGTTTCGATGAGGGCGCGCAGCTCCGGCGTCACTGAGGGCCGGACGCCGAACCAGCGCTCGAAGCCCGGCACGGCCTGGTGCAGCAGCATGCCCAGGCCGCCGACGGCTCTGTGACCATGTTGCCGGGCTCCTCGCAGGAGCTCGGTTTCGAGCGGCACATAGACGATGTCGCAGACGAGGGCGTCGCGCTCGAGCCTGCCGAGGTCGATGTCGAGCGGCGGCTGGCCCGCCATGCCGAGCGAGGTCGTGTTGACCAGGAGGTCGGCCTCACCCAGCAGGCGCCCGGTTTCGCCGGGGCCGTGAGCCATGATCGCGGCGCCGAAATCCCGCGCCAGCGCCTCGCCCTTATCCGGCGTGCGGTTGACGAGGTCGATGGCGAAACCCCGCGCGAGGAGCGCGTAGACGACCGCGCGGGCCGCCCCCCCTGCCCCGAGCACGACCGCCCGGCCGGCGCCGCGGTCCCAGCCGGGCGCCTCCGCGTCGAGGCTGCCGAGGAAGCCCGCCGCGTCCGTGTTGCCGGCGATGAGCCGGTCCCCATCGAACCAGAGCGTATTGGCAGCGCCGATAGCGCGGGCGTCGGCGTCGACCTCGCTGACCAGCGGCAGGATGGCGGTCTTGTGCGGCACCGTGACGTTGCCGCCCCTGTAGCCCTCCTCCCGGAGCGACGCCAGGAAGCCGGGCAAGGCCTCGGGTGCGACGTCGACCTTCTCATAGGCCCCGGCCAGGCCATGCTGCGCGAGCCAGAAGCCGTGGATCAGCGGCGAGCGGGAATGGGCGATCGGATGGCCGATGACGAAGGCGCGCGGTGAAGGGCTCATCCTGGAGGGGTAAGCACGTCCTGGTAGACTGCGGCAAGCGGAATACTGATGCCGATGGCTCCGGGGACGCAGGACGGCATCGAATGTTGAGAACAGGCGGTCGCCGGAACCGGGCCGCCCGAGCGGGCTCAACCTCGGCGACGGCTCGCGGGCTGGCCTTTTTCGCGCCGTTCCAGCATAGCACGATGCTCGATCCGAAACAGCCGGACGCCTCGTGCCCAGCCAGCCTCGTCGCCTGATCAACCCCGAGAAGCGCCCCGACGACCAGGACGCCTCGATCCGGCCGCAGTCGCTCGCGGATTTCACCGGGCAGGAGGCGGCGCGCAAAAACCTCAAGGTGTTCATCGACGCGGCCAAGATCCAGGGGGCGGCGCTCGACCACGTGCTCTTCGTCGGCCCCCCCGGCCTCGGCAAGACGACGCTGGCGCAGATCATCGCGCGCGAGCTCGGCGTCAACTTCCGCTCGACCTCGGGCCCCGTCATCGCCAAGGCGGGCGACCTCGCGGCGCAGCTCACCGGGCTCGAGGAGCGCGACGTGCTGTTCATCGACGAGATCCACCGGCTGAACCCTGCGGTCGAGGAGATCCTCTACCCGGCCATGGAGGACTTCCAGCTCGACCTCATCATCGGCCAGGGACCGGCGGCGCGCGCCATCAAGATCGACCTCGCCCGCTTCACCCTCGTCGGCGCGACCACCCGGGCGGGGCTGCTGACGACGCCGCTGCGTGACCGCTTCGGCATCCCGGTGCGGCTCAACTTCTACACCGTCGCCGAGCTCGAAGGCATCGTGCGGCGTGGGGCGCGGGTGCTCGGCATCGGCATCGCGGAGGATGGCGCCAACGAGATTGCGCGGCGCGCGCGCGGCACGCCGCGCATCGCCGGGCGCCTGCTGCGCCGGGTGCGCGACTTCGCCATCGTGGACGGTGCCGAGACCATCACGCGAGCCGCCGCCGACAAGGCCTTGCAACTGCTCGATGTCGACCATGTCGGGCTCGACACGATGGATCGCCGCTACCTCAACATCATCGCACTCTCCTTCGGCGGCGGCCCGGTCGGGGTCGAGACGCTCGCCGCGGCGCTATCCGAGCCGCGTGACGCCATCGAGGACATCATCGAGCCTTATCTGATCCAGCTCGGCTTCGTGCAGCGCACGCCGCGCGGCCGGCTGCTCACCCCGCATGCCTTCGGCCATCTCGGCCTCGCCCAGCCCAAGGCCCTCGCCGAGCAATACGGGCTGTTCGGCGCCGAGGCGCCGGACGCCGGGGACTGAGATGGCCGCGCATCGCCTCGCCATCCGGGTCTATTACGAGGACACGGACTTTTCCGGCGTCGTCTACCACGCGAGCTACCTGCGCTTCTTCGAGCGCGGGCGCACCGAGTTCCTGCGCGCCCTAGGCATCGGCCAGGCGGAACTCTTCACGGGCGGCCCGCCGCTCGCCTTCGCCGTGACCCACATGACGATCGATTTCCGCAAGCCGGCCCGCATGGACGACCTCGTCGAGGTCGAGACGGAGCGCGTCGCGCTCGGCCGGGCCTCCCTCGTCATGCGCCAGCGGCTCACGCGGGGGGCGGATCTCCTGACCGAGGCGACCGTCAAGATCGCCGCCATGGCGGGAGGGCGGGTTGCTCGCCTGCCTGGCGAGATCGCGGCGCGTCTCACTCTGGACCGGCCGGCGTCCGAGACCGGCGCCACTGGGGCGAGCTGATATCGACGACCGCGTTAACGCCGCCTTAAGGGTAACCGGGGATTGATCGGGATCGATCGATTACGCTTGAGTGTGTCGGCGAAGCCGCAGAAATGACCGATTTTCACCGCAGGACACCTTAGCTCTTCGACGAGAAGCGCGAACGAAGCGCGAGGACCCCGACCGCATGAACCCCGCAGACGTCGCCGCCGCCGCTTCCGCCACTCCGATCGCCGAGGTGACGATCCTCAGCATGTTCTGGAATGCCAGCCTGATCGTAAAGGTGATCATGCTGGGCCTCCTGAGCTCCTCGGTCTGGTGCTGGGCCATCATCATCAACAAGGCGATCCTGTTCGCAAAGGTCCGCAAGGCGATGGACGGGTTCGAGCAGACCTTCTGGTCGGGCCAGTCGCTCGAAGAGCTCTACGTGAACCTGTCGCAGCATCCGACGGTCGGCATGGCGACGCTGTTCGTCGCCGCCATGCGCGAATGGAAGCGCTCCTTCCAGAACGTCGGCACGTCCTTCATGGGACTGCATGCGCGACTCGAGAAGGTTCTCGACGTCTCGATCGCGCGCGAGGTCGAGAAGCTGGAAGCGAACCTCATCGTGCTCGCGACAGTGGCCTCCACCGCCCCCTTCGTCGGGCTCTTCGGCACGGTGTGGGGCATCATGACCTCGTTCCGCTCGATCGCCGCCTCGAAGAACACCTCGCTCGCCGTCATCGCGCCGGGCCTGGCCGAGGCGCTGCTCGCCACCGCGATCGGCCTTTTCGCCGCCATACCGGCGCTCATCTTCTTCAATAACTTGCAAGGCATCGTCGCCAAGTGCCAGGCCCGCATGGAGAGCTTCGCGGACGAATTCTCGTCGATCCTGTCGCGGCAGATCGACCATCACGTCGGCGGCGAGCGGGACCGCGCGGCGTGATCCTGGCGGCCGCTCCGGAGACCTGAAGCATGGGCATGTCGGTTTCGGCCGGAGGGACCAAGGGCGGACGGCGGCGGCGCGGCGTGCCGCGCTACGGCGCCATGGCCGAGATCAACATGACGCCGTTCATCGACGTCGTGCTGGTCCTCCTGATCATCTTCATGGTGGCGGCGCCGCTTCTTGCCAGCGGCGTGCCGATCGACCTGCCGAAGACGTCGGCGGGCGAGCTCAAGGTCGAGCAGAAGCCGCTGTCGGTCGCCATCGACGACAAGGGCGACATCTATCTCGCCGACCAGCCGGTGACGCTCGACGCGCTGCCGGGAAAGCTTCAGGAACTGGCCAAGGACGGTTTCGACGAGAGGATCTATCTGCGCGGCTCCAAGGCCGTGAACTATGGCCGGGTCGCGGAGGTGATGAGCGTCGTGACCGCGGCTGGCTACAAGCGCGTGGCGCTTGTCACCGACCAGGAAAAATGAGGGCGGACCAGACTTGAAACTGTCCGTGTCAGATCCCGGCATCGTGCTGTCCGTCGCGGTCCATGCGGCGGCGCTGGTCCTGCTGTTCATGACCTTCGCGCCGGCCCAGATGCCCGAGACGCACGAGGCCGTGCCGATCGAGACCATCACGAATGCCGAGTTCCAGCAGGTCATGCGCGGCGACAAGGCCGTGAAGGATATCGTGGCCGACGCACCACCGCAGGCCGACAAGGTCGCCGACAAGGTCGATTCCAAGCCCGTCACGAAGCCGGCCGCCGAGAAGGATGTGACGCCTCCGCCGCCACCTGCGCCGCCCGATCCGGCGCCGGACCCCACACCGCCTACCCCCGACCAGGCCGTACAGACACCGCCCGACCCGCCGCCTGCGCCCGAGCCGCCGCCGCGACCGGCCATGGCCGAGGCGCCTCCCGTGCCGTTGCCGCCCGAGCCGCCGCAGGCGCAACCGCCGCCGCCCGTGCCCGAACCGCCGCCGCGACCGGCCCCCGATGCCGAGGTCGTCGCGCCGACGCCCCCGCCGAAACCTCCGCCGCCGAGGCCGCAGCCCCCGAAAGTGGCCGAGCAGAAGCCTTTGCCGAAACCGCCCGTGAAACCGCCGGTGAAGCCGCGGCCGGAGAAGCCGAAGCTCGACCAATTGGCGAAGCTGATCGAGCAGCCGGCGCCGAAGCCGGCCGTTCACAGGGTCCCGGCGCATCCGAAGCCGGCCGACACTCAGCCGGATCAGAGGCAGTTCGATCCAACCGACATCTCGCGGCTGCTGTCGAAAGAAGCGCCCGCGCAGACGGCCTCGATCGGCCGCCAGATCAGCAAGACCCGCGTTGCGGGCAGCGAGACCGGCGCGGCCCAGAAGATGGCTGCATCGCTCTGGGATCAGCTCGATGGCCTTCTCGAAGACCAGTACAAGCAGTGCTGGAGCTATTTGGGGCTCGATGGCCCGACCAAATACGTGCCGCAGATCAAGGTGCTCTATTCGGAGGACGGCGGGCTCGTGGGCGAGCCCCTGCTGATCAACCCGCCGTCCGATCCTGCGATGCGCAACCTGGCAGAGAGCGCCATGCGGGCGGTGCGGCGCTGCAATCCGTTAAGGATTCCGGCCCAATACGCCCCCTATTACGACCAGTGGAAGGGGCGCGTGCTGCGCTTCGACCCGGTCGACATGGCCGGCTGAGGGGCGTCTCCAAAAACGGCCGCCGACCGCCGACCTTTGCGACCCGTTCGCCCAAGGATTGACCGAATGACCCGCCTCAACCGCCGCGCCTTCCTGGCGACCACGCTGCTGACCGCCGCCAATTTCGCGTCCTTCGGCGCGGCGCGGGCCGACGACCGCTATCTCGACATCCGCCCTGGCGGCAATTTTACCCCGGTGGTGATCGCCGTCGCCCCTTTCGCGGGCGGCGGGGAGGCGACCAAGGTCACCGGCATCATCGACAACAACTTCAAGCGGTCGGTCTATCTGTCGCCGCTCGATCCGAAGAGCTTCGCCGAGCCCAGCGCCGATCCCGATTCGCCGCAACTGCCCGCCTGGAAGGCGACGCCGGCGCAGTTCCTCGTCACCGGCCGCGTCAATCGCAACGGCGACAGCCTCGTCACCGACTTCCGGCTGTGGGACATCGGCAGCGGCCAGCAGGTCGCCGGCCAGCAATATACGACCGCCGCCTCGAACGTTCGACGCGTCGCTCATATCGTGTCGGATGCGATCTTCACCCGCATCACCGGCGAGAAGGGATGGTTCGATTCCCGCGTCGTCTACGTCGACGAGACCGGTTCGCCGGAGCGGCGGCGCAAGCGGCTCGCCATCATGGATCAAGACGGCGGCAACGTGAAGATGCTGACCCGCGGCGACAATCTCGTCGTGACGCCGCGCTTCTCGCCGACATCGCAGGAGATCGCCTACATGTCCTTCGCGGACAGCGATCCCCAGGTTCTGTTGATGAACATCGAGACCGGACAGCGCCAGACGGTCGGCAACTTTCCCGGGATGACCTTCGCGCCACGCTTCTCGCCCGACGGGCATAAGGTCGCCATGTCGATCGAGGAAGGCTCGGCCTCGAACCTCTATGTCCTCGACATCGCCTCGCACCAGACGACGCGCCTGACCAGCACGCAGGCCATCGACACCTCGCCCTCCTACTCGCCCGACGGCAGCCAGATCACCTTCGAATCCGATCGCGGCGGCAGCCAGCAGATCTACGTCATGGGTGCCGGAGGCGGTGGCGCCAAGCGCATCTCCTTCGGCGACGGGCGCTATTCGACGCCCGTCTGGTCGCCCAAGGGGGACCTCGTCGCCTTCACCAAGCAGGCCGGCGGCCAGTTCGCCATCGGCGTGATGAAGCCGGACGGCTCCGGCGAACGCATCCTGACGTCGGGCTTCCACAACGAGGGACCGACCTGGGCGCCGAACGGCCTCTACGTCATGTACTTCCGCGACCCCGGCAACGGCGGCGCCTCGAAGATCTTCATGTCCGACATCTTCGCGCGCGGCGAATTCGTCGTGCCGACACCCGCCGGCGCCTCGGATCCGGCCTGGGGTCCGCTGCTGGCCTGAGAGCGCAGGTGGCCTGAGAGCGCAGGTGGCGAAGGGTCATCGCCGTCTCTTGCCAGGGCAAGCCGGGTGAAGCGCTCGTGTCGGTTCACCCCTCCTCCGGCCCTCTGCGGCCGGCGAGGTTTTCATGATCACCCGCCGGATGACGCGAACCGTAGCGGGCGCCGCGCATTGACCATGAAAACCACGCCGGCCGCAGAAAGCCGAAGAGGATCGTCGATGCGCATCGCCGTCGTCACGCTGGCCCTCCTGTTCGCCTGCCGGGTCGCATCCGCCGGGGCCGCCTGGAGCGGTGGCGATCAGCTTGGGACGAACCCGCTCGACTGCGGCGCCGCGACGGCGGCGCGCAATCTCATGCCCTACAACGGAGGACGGCCGTCCAACCCGCCAGAAAGGGCCGGACAGCCATTGCGCGTCATCAACGTCCCCAAGGTCGACGCAAACGCCTATTTCGCCGAGACGCGGAAGGGTATGGAGGATGCGGCGCACGATCTCGGCAATATCACCATCCTGACCCGACCACCCCCTGTACCGGATGCCGCCGCCCAGAGCGAGATCCTGCGCCAGGCCATCGCCGAGAAGGCCGACGCCATCCTGTTCGCTGCCGACGACCCGGCCGCCGTCGCCGGCGCCCTGAAGGACGCGCTCGCGGCCGGCATCGACGTCGTCGGCTACGATGCCGATGCCGAACCGGAGGCGCGGCAATGGTTCGTCGACCAGGCCGAGCCCAACGGTATCGCCAAGGTCCTGGTCGACGAGTTGGCGCGCCAGATCGGCGAGACGGGCAGCTTCGCCATCATCACGTCGAGCTTCGCCGCACCGAACCAGGCGCGCTGGATCGCCGAGATGGCCGCCTATGCGGAGAAATGCCATCCGAAGCTCGCGTGGCTCGAAACGGACGAGGCGCAGGAGGACAATGTCACCTCTTTCGACCAGGCCCAGGCGCTGATGAGCCGCCATGGCGGCTCGCTCGGGGGCATCCTGGCGCTGACCTCCGTCGCAACGCCCGCGACGGCCGAAGCGGTGACCGAGGCCGGCCAGTGCGGCAAGATCGCGGTCGTGGGACTCGCTACGCCGAAGACGATGCGACCCTATATCGAGAAGGACTGCGTCAAGGCGGTGGTGCTGTGGAACCCGGTCGATCTCGGCTATGCGGCCGTCTACGTCCTGCGGGCGGCCGCCGACGGGACGCTCAAGCCCGGCGATGCCTCGGTCGAGGCCGGGCGACTCGGTCGGCTCGCCGTCATCGACGGCAGCCAGATCCTGCTGGGAATGCCCTTCGTCTTCACCAAGCAGAATGTCGCGAATTTCGATTTCTGACAGGCGGCGACATGACCGCGCCCCGAATATGCGGTTTATAACGAAAGCGTTCAGAACTTGGCTCGGCACGCACGAGCCCTATTGACGTTCACGCCGCGGTGGACAAACTCATCAGCTGAAACAATCCGCTTTCGGTTCTGGCGTGGCGTGAATTCAGCGGACGTCCATTGAGCACGGAACCTTCCGCCGGCCGAGCGGGCAGATCCGGGTTCGCCATGCTCTTTTCAAAGCTAGATCATCTGATCACCTACGGCAGGCTGACGGTCAGGCTGCCGCGAGAAACCATCAGCGTCGGCAAGATCGACCCTCGTCATCCCGAGAGCCGGCTCGACGTCGTGATCAGGATCAAGAATCGCGCGACCGCCCTCAAGCTCGCGCTCAACCCCGACCTCTATCTCGGGGAGGCCTATATGGACGGCGACATCGAGATGGAACAGGGCTCGATGTGGGATCTTCTGGCGCTCGTAGGCTTCAACATCGCCCAGCGACCGCCCGGTGAGACAGCCTGGCAACGCCTCGCCACCCGAGGCCTCCGCGTCATCTTGCACCGCAACAGCGTGCGGGCCTCGCGGCGCAACGTGGCGCATCACTACGACCTGTCAGGCGACATGTACCGCATGTTCCTCGATCAGGACCTGCAGTATTCCTGCGCTTACTTCCGCTCGCCGGACGACACGATCGATCAGGCGCAGGTCCACAAGAAGCAGCACATCATCGCCAAGCTGCTGCTCAAGCCGGGGCAGCGGATCCTCGACATCGGCTGCGGCTGGGGTGGCCTCGCCCTGTCGGTCGCCAAGGCGGAGGACGTCCGGGTTCTCGGCATCACTCTGTCCAAGGAGCAGTTGGCCGTGGCGCGCGAACGCGCCAAGGCGGAGGGGCTCGCCGACCGGGTCTCCTTCGAACTGATCGACTATCGCCAGCTCGAGGACAGTTTCGACCGGATCGTGTCGGTTGGCATGTTCGAACATGTCGGGCCGCCCCAATACAAGACCTATTTCAGCCAGGTGAACCGTCTGCTGAAGCCGAACGGGGTCGCCCTCGTCCACTCGATCGGCAAGATGCACGGGCCGGCCCCGACCAATTCCTTCATCCGCAAGTATATCTTCCCCGGCGGCTACATTCCGGCGCTGAGCGAGGTGATGACGCCGGTCGAGCGCAGCGGCCTGTGGGTCACCGACCTCGAGATCCTGCGGCTGCACTACGCCGACACGTTGCGGGCGTGGCGCGAACGCTTCCTCGAGCGGGCCGACAAACTCGAAGGGATCTACGACGACCGGTTCCGGCGGATGTGGGAATTCTATCTGGCCGGCAGCGAGATGAGTTTCCGCTATTACGGATTCATGGTGTTCCAGGCGCAGCTTTCCCGCGCCATCGATGCCGTGCCGGTGACACGGGACTACATGGTCGAGACGGAACGGGCGCTGCGGGCGCGTGCGAGCGAGCGTACCGGCGCTGACGTCCGGGCCAATTGAGACAAAAATATCACGGCGCCACGCCCGGTGTCGCCACCGCTCCGGCCGCCCGGGCATAGCCGCAATGACGCCATTAACTCTGGCTTAACCACGCTCGCTAGATGCATCGAATGCCGTGCATCGGAAGAACCGACGATCAAGGTTGACGGAACCTTCGCTTAACCAAGGCGGCGCTATGACCAAGGCGCGGCCGATCGCCGATCAACGAGGATGAACGGAATGCAGCTTTTGCAGTATGCGCGTGGGCTGGGACTCGCGGCGGCGGTCGTGGCCGCGGTGGCGATGGCGGGCTGCGCCAAGGATGCCGCCAACACCAACGGGCCAGGGGCCTTCGGTGCGGGCTATGGGGCCGGCGGAGCGGCCGTGCCGGGCAGCGCGCAGGATTTCGCGCAGAACGTCGGCGACCGCGTCTTCTTCACGACGGACCAGACGGACCTGTCGACCACGGCGCAGGCCACGCTCGACAAGCAGGCCGTCTGGCTGGCGCAATATCCGCGCTACAGCTTCACTGTCGAGGGTCATGCCGACGAGCGCGGCACCCGCGAATACAATTTCGCGCTCGGCGCCCGCCGCGCCCAGTCGACCAAGGACTATCTCGTGGCCAAGGGCATCTCGGCCTCGCGGATCAAGACGGTCAGCTACGGCAAGGAACGGCCGGTCGCGGTCTGCAACGATATTTCGTGCTGGTCACAAAACCGCCGCGCCGTTACCGTCTTGAACGGCGGTCAATCCTGACCGGCCGTAGGATTGCGGATCGGGCGGCACGCCGCCCGGTTCGCGTTTAGGCTTGCGGCCGACCGGACGACCGGGACCGTAAGGACAGAAGATGGCTCAGTTTCCCGCTCCGTTCCGCCTGCGCATGATCCTCGCGGCTGCCTGCTTATGCGTCGTCGCGTCCCACGGCGCAGCAGCCGGTGGCCCGCAGGACCGTCCTCCGCCGCTGGTCCTGGCGCAGGACGACCCGAATGCCCCGCCCCCCGTCGACGATGCCCAGAGCAACGCCGGCCTGCTGATCCGGATCACTCGTCTCGAAGACCAGCTTCGCACCATGACCGGGCAGATCGAGCAACTGCAGTTCCAGAACCGGAAGCTCGAGGACCAGCTGCGCAAGCTGAGCCAGGACGTCGACTTCCGTTTCCAGGACCTCGGCCACTCGCCCGGCGGCGCGCGCCCGGCACCGCAGAAGCGCGGCGATGCCGGCGTCGCCCCCGACACACCCAAGGTCGCCGTCGTGCCACCCGATCCGGCGGCTGCGGACAGCATCATCGCGGATACCACCTCGACCAAACCCGCGCGCCGTGGCGATGCCTTCGATCCCGCGGCGGACCCCAGCGCGCCGGGAGCGCCGAAACAGATCGGGACGACTCCTGCCAGCGAACCGTTGCCGCCACGTCTCGCCGACCAATCGCACACGCCGCCGGCCGGAGGAACCACGGCCTCGATCGGCCAGCCTCACGCACCGCTGGACCTCACCCCCAGCAGTCTCGGCGGAGGATCCCGCACGACGGAGACGCCCGCTGCGCCCGACCGGACGGCCTCGCTCGAACCGGCCCCCGACCTGCGAGGCACGAGCGGCGGCGCGGCGGGGGGCACGCGGACCGACTACGACTCTGCCTTCGCGCTCTACAAGTCCGGCCAATACGATGCCGCGGTCACCGGCTTTCAGGATTTTCTCGGCAAATATCCGAAGGACAGATACGTCCCCGACGCGACCTATTTCCTCGGCGAGAGCTTCGCCCGCCTCGGCCGTCAGCGCGAGGCGGCGGAACAGTTCCTCAAGATGTCGACGGATTACAACCGATCGACCCATGCTCCCGATGCCTTGCTGCGCCTCGGCGTAGCGCTCAACGCGCTCGGCGCCAAGGAACAGGCCTGCGCCACCTATCAGGAGGTCGACCGCAAATATCCGTCGGCCTCCCCTGATGTCCGCGCCGGCGTCGAACGCGAGCTCAAGCGCTCCCACTGCTGAACGACCGATCGCGCGGCGTCGATGACCGAGACGCTCTCGATCGCGGACGCCGCGACGCTCTTCGAGCCGCTGCATCACGCCTCCGGCCTCCTTCTCGCGGTTTCGGGCGGCCCCGATTCGATAGCGCTGATGCGGCTCGCGGCCGCGCTCCGCTCCAGCCTGCCGCCCCTCGTCGTCGCCACCGTCAACCACGGGCTCGCGGCCGGCTCCGGCGCCATTGCCCATAACGTATCCGCCTGGGCGGCCAGCCTCGGCCTCGACGCCCACGTGCTGCACTGGAACGGCGACAAGCCCCGCACCGGACTCCAGGATGCCGCCCGCGCGGCCCGCTATGCGCTTCTCGAGGCGCTCGCGCTCCGGATCGGCGCGAGCCACCTGGTGACCGCCCATACGCTCGACGACCAGGCCGAGACGATCCTGTTTCGCCTGGCGCGCGGCTCAGGTCCAGCGGGGCTTGCCGGCATGCGGGCGATGAGCCGCCGCGGCGAGGTTTTCCTGTGCCGCCCTTTCCTCGGTATCCCCAAGGCGCGGCTCGTCGAAGCCTGCCGGGCGGGCGGCTGGCCCTATGTCGTGGATCCGGCCAATGCCGATCCGCGCTTCGCCCGCGCCCGGCTGCGCCGCCTGCTTCCGCATCTCGCCGCGGAAGGCCTCGGCGCCGAGACCCTGGTGCTGCTCGGCGCGAGGCTTGCCCGCGACGAGGCGGCCCTGCGCGAGGCCGCGGCCGCCTGCCGGAGCACCTGCCTCCTCGACGCCACCGATCACCGCCAGTCCTTTGCGGCCGCCCCGCTGATGGCAGTGCACCCGGCCATTCGGCTGCGCCTGCTCGACGCCGCCCTGACCGGTTTCGCCAAGCCCGGGCCGCCGCGCCTGGCGCGCCTCGAAGCTCTCGCCGAAAATCTCGAACGTGCCGTCGCAATGGGACGGCCGCTGCGGCGGACGCTGCATGGCACCAGAATCATCCTTGCGCCGGACGGTCGGATCGACCTCGTCCCCGAGGGTCCGCGGCATCGCGGCGCGGACGCCCGGCGCAGGGTCGGAGACGCTCTCGACGTGTGACCGACGGCGCCGCGGCGGCTTCCCTTGGCAAGGCGAGGCCAACCGCCTACATTAGGCTTCGAGCAGCGTGCCCTCTCGGGCGGATGTGGCGTGATCTTGCACCGCCAGGATCGTCGACGCTTTACACGGGTCCGAAATGAATCCGAACTTCCGGAACTTCGCCCTCTGGGTGATCATATTCCTCTTGGTGGTGGCGCTGGTCCTGCTGTTCCAGAACCCCGGCCAGCGGCCGCAGACGGCCGACATCACCTTCAGCGATCTGCTGACCCAGGTGGACCAGTCGCATGTGCGTGAGGTCACGATCGCGGGCTCGGAGATCACCGGTCACTATACCGACGGCCGCGCCTTCTCGACCTATGCGCCGAACGATCCGTCGCTGGTGCAGAACCTCTACAAGAAGAACGTGCAGATCACCGCCAAGCCGCCCTCCGACGGCAATAGCTGGCTCGTGACGCTGCTGGTCAACGGCCTGCCGCTGCTCGCTTTCATCGGCGTATGGATCTTCATGTCGCGGCAGATGCAGGGGGCCGGCGGGAAAGCCATGGGGTTCGGCAAGTCGAAGGCCAAGCTCCTGACCGAGGCGCATGGCCGCGTGA
This sequence comes from Lichenihabitans sp., assembly GCA_965277635.1. Classification (GTDB taxonomy): domain Bacteria; phylum Pseudomonadota; class Alphaproteobacteria; order Rhizobiales; family Beijerinckiaceae; genus Lichenihabitans. Next base: position 3,941,627 of record CBDIDE010000002.1, on the reverse strand, counting down.
CCTTCGAGGATGTCGCCGGCGTCGACGAGGCCAAGGAAGACCTCCAGGAGATCGTCGAATTCCTGCGCGACCCTCAGAAGTTCCAGCGGCTCGGCGGCCGTATTCCGCGCGGCGTGCTGCTCGTGGGGCCGCCCGGCACCGGTAAGACGTTGCTGGCGCGCGCCATCGCGGGCGAGGCCAACGTTCCCTTCTTCACGATTTCGGGCTCGGACTTCGTCGAGATGTTCGTCGGCGTCGGCGCAAGCCGCGTGCGCGACATGTTCGAGCAGGCGAAGAAGAACGCGCCCTGCATCATCTTCATCGACGAGATCGATGCCGTCGGCCGGCATCGCGGCGCGGGCCTCGGCGGCGGCAACGACGAGCGTGAGCAGACGCTGAACCAGTTGCTCGTCGAGATGGACGGGTTCGAGGCCAACGAGGGGATCATCCTCATCGCCGCGACCAACCGGCCCGACGTGCTCGACCCGGCCCTGCTACGCCCCGGCCGCTTCGACCGTCAGATCGTCGTGCCGAACCCGGACGTGATCGGCCGCGAAAGGATCCTCAAGGTCCACGTGCGCAAGGTCCCGCTGTCGCCCGACGTCGATCTCAAGACAGTGGCGCGCGGCACGCCGGGCTTCTCGGGCGCGGACCTCATGAATCTCGTCAACGAGGCGGCGCTGATGGCGGCCCGCCGCGGCAAGCGCATCGTCATGATGACCGAGTTCGAGGACGCCAAGGACAAGATCATGATGGGCGCCGAGCGGCGCACCCTGGTGATGACCGAGCAGGAGAAGATGCTCACCGCCTACCACGAGGGCGGCCATGCCATCGTGGCGTTGAACGTCCCGGCGACCGATCCTGTCCACAAGGCGACGATCATCCCGCGCGGCCGCGCCCTTGGCATGGTCATGCAGCTGCCGGAACGCGACAAGCTCTCCATGAGCTACGAGCAGATGACGTCGCGGCTCGCGGTGCTGATGGGCGGCCGCGTCGCCGAGGAGATCATCTTCGGCAAGGACAAGGTCACCTCCGGGGCGCAGTCGGATATCGAGCAGGCGACGAAGCTGGCGCGCGCTATGGTGACGCGATGGGGCTTCTCCGACGAGCTCGGCACCGTCATGTACGGCGAGAACCAGGAGGAGGTGTTCCTCGGCTATTCGATGGGGCGGCAGCAGAACATCTCGGAATCGACCTCGCAGAAGATCGATTCGGAGGTCCGGCGCCTCGTCGAGCTCGGGCTTTCGCATGCGACCGAGATCCTGACCACCAAACGCAACGATCTCGAATCCCTGGCCCGCGGCCTGCTCGAATACGAGACGCTGAGCGGCGAGGAGATCGTCGGCATCCTGAAGGGTCGCCCGCCGGTGCGCGACACGGGAGACGAGCCGGCGCCTCCCCGCGCGTCGCCGGTTCCCAACGTCGGCAAGGGTCGGCCGAAGCCGGGGCCGGAGACGGGTCTGGAACCTCAGCCGACGGCCTGACGGCAACACCAAGCCCGGCTTCGCAGCCGGGCTTTTGGCACCAGGTCGCGACGGCTGCGCCGCCCGCTACATCATTTCACCCTTCGATGGCGTGCCCTTTCGCCCGGTGGGCGCCGCCTTCGCGGGCGCGCTCGCGTCCCAACCGCCGGGGGGCGGCGCGACTTCGTTCGCGGCGGCGATCGGCGGCGCCGGCCGGAAGGCCGCCACGGCGGCCTTGGCGGCATCGAGCGCCTTCGCGTCGAGGCGCGCACCGACGTCGTCGCGCTTCTTGCCGGCGTCCTGGTCACCCTGGGCGGCCGCGACCGCGAACCAGAGGTAGGATTTGCCGAGGTTCTGTTCGATTCCGAGCCCGCGGGCGTAGAGGATCGCCAGGTTGAACTGGCTGTCCCTGACGCCGAGCTCTGCTGCTTTGCCGAACCAGGTGGCGGCCTTGGCGTAGTCCGGCTTGCCGACCGCCCCCTCGGCCGCCATGACGGCGAGGTTGTGCATGGCGCGGATGTTACCGGCTTCCGCGGCCCGGCCATAGAGGGTCATCGCCATGGCGGGGTCTCGCGCCACCCCGATCCCCTTTTCATAAGCCGAGCCGAGGCGATACTGCGCCGGCGCGAGACCTTGGGCTGCGGCTTTCTGCAACCAGTCGGTGGCGGCTTTCGGATCGCGCGCGACGGAACGCCCTTCCGCAAGCCGCAGGCCGACCTCGTATTCGGCGGCGGCATCGCCGGCGCTGGCGAGACTCTTCAAGCCTTCCGGCAGTCCGGCGACGCCGCTCGTCAGTCCGGCGAGAAACGGATTCGCGGGCCGAGCCTGCAGCGGAGGCTTGTCGGCTGCGCTGTCGCCGGCGGCGTCGACCGCCGGAGCCACGATCGTCGGAGCAGCGGAGGCCTTGTCCGGAGCGGGTGACACCTGCGGTGTCCCCGGCCGGGGTGCTGCGGTCAGCGGCGACATGTCGTCGGCGCGGACCGCCGGCGCCGCATCGGCGGTCCTGCGGTCGTGATCGGCCGGGGCCGGCGCAGGTGGGGCCGACGAGGCGATCGGGACCTCCGCCTTGGACGAAGGCTCCATGCCCACCTTGACGATCTCGAGCGCACCGAGCAGCAGCACCAGCCCGGCAAGACTGAGCAGAACCGGCCGGCGCCGCGCCGCCAGATAGGCCTTGGCCTGATCGAGCGTCTTCGAAGCTGAAAATTTCGATTTCGGTACGCGGTCTGGCCGTGCGCGGTTCCGGCGCGACACCTGCACCTCGGCAGCCGAGGCCTGCGCAGCCTGCGCGGCGCGGCGCGCGGCGGCAATGAAATTGGCGGGACCCTCGGCCTGGACCGGGCCGGGGTTCGCAACGGGTGCGCCGCTGGCGCGCGGCACCCGCGCCCCGGCATCGGCCTCGGGTGGCTTGGCGCTGCCACGCCCGGCGCGCGGCTCGATCAAGCTGTCGAGCGGGTCGATGACGACATCCGCGGGCCGCCGCTCCCGCGTCTCGCGGCGCGGCTCGACCGGCGGATCGCCCGGGCCGGCCTGTCTGCCCCTCGGATGCAGGTCCGGCTCGACCTCGGCCGATTCGGTCGTGGGCTGGGCTACGGGCCGCCCGCCGTTGTTGCGGCCGGCGACGTCGAGGACCTCGAGGTGCCCGAGCAGCCTCTCCATCGTCTGGTGGAGACCCGCAAGGGTCGCCTGGGTGCGCCGCTCTGCCGCCTCGTGCTGCATGCGCAGGTCCGCGACGTCCTGGCCGACCTTCTCGACGGCCAAGGATGCGCCCTCGGGGGGGCGCGGACCGGCGGAGGTCTGCTGCATCGCGGCCCGCAGCGTGTCACGGGCTGCCGTCCGCGCCGCGGTCTCGGCGGCGTCGATGGTGGCGTGGCGCGTCTGCTCGATCTGAGTGAAGAGCTCGCTCAGGGAGCGCTCGACGGCATCGAGCGAGGACAGGCTCGCTTCCGATCGTTCGAGCCGCTCGGCGAGCCGCTCGATCTGCGACTCGAGACCGCTCACAGCCCGGGCGTCGAACGGCAGCCGCGTGGCCTCGACCTTTTCGGCAAGGTGGCGGACCATGCCTTCGAGGGCCTGGAGATCGGTCGAGGCGTCGCGGGCGTCCTCGATGCGGCTGGCGACGCCGCGCATCAGCGTCTCGATCTGACGCATGTCGGGCGCCGGCGCCGAGGTCTTGAGCGAGGCGTGCATATCCTCGACCCGGCGGGAGAGGCTCTCGATCAGGCTCAGCGAGGCCGGAGAATCGAACCGCTGTTCGAGCCGCTCCGACAGGTCCTGCATGCGCCGGTCGAGCGAGTCGAGCGTCGATCCCGGACGGAAGCGGTCGAGCAGCGAGCGGATGTCGCCAAGCAATTGCTCGCCTTCGAGCGGAGCCGCGGAGCGTGGCAGGGCCTCACCTCGGCGTACCACCGCGACGTCGCGTGCCTCGATATTGGCCATGGCGTCGCGAAGGTCGCGGGACAAGGCCTCGAAGGCGGCATCGGTCTCCGGGTCCGCGGCACTGTCGCGAGGCCGCGGCTTCTCGTCAGCCGCAGGCACCCCTGGCGAAGCCGGCGCAGGGTCGCCCCGACGCGTCGAGCCGTGGCCGCGGCTGCCGGCAAGACGCGCTTCGAGCGCCGACACCGCCTCCCCCAATGCCCCGATGGATTGTCTCGAAAGGCCGACCTCGACCGGCGTGGAAACGTCGTCCGCCAGCGGCGCAGCGGGTTCAGCGCCGCCCGGCGTGTCGAGCGCGGCCTGTCGCCGGGCAATCTCCGCCACGGCGTCGCGCACCGAGAACGACCGGGCCGGCCGGGCGGGGGACAAGGGGCGGGCTGCAGCCTCCGGATCAGTCGCGGGGACGGCGGGGTTCTCGGTCGCTCGAAAGGATTGCTGTTCGAAGCGCGTCAGCCGATCCGCGATGCTCCGCAGGGCGGTCCCGTTGCGCAACTCATCCGCGGCTGGGACGGCGGCAGCCATGTAAGTCTGCGGCAAAGCCATGCCATCCGTTCCTGTCGCGGCAAGGTAGCGGTCGACCTCGCGATGCACGGCGGGCCTCGCCATCCGGAGCGTCTTTTGCGCCAGCCGCTCGGCAATCGTGTTGCCGCGGCTCGACGACATATGGTCCGCAATCATGGCGTCGAGCCAATCCTCGACCGAGGAGCCGGCGGGCGACGCCGCGCCGGCCGTCTCGCGCGGCCCGGCACTCCCGTCCTTGCTGTTCCACGGAACCGACTTGGTCATCGCCGCCCCCTGACCGGCCAGCGGTCCGCCTGGATTTGCCGCACCGGAACGATCGTTACCCATTTGGCAATGTGAACCCCGTCCCGAAGGCCTTTTTGCCGCCGTGAACCACACTTTCTGTGAAAGCGGTAAACAACAGGTTAAGGCTGCCGGAGACTGCAATCAGGGATTGCCGCAATCCCGTTCCGGCAACGTGATCGTTGCAGCCTCAATCTGGAACGGATCGGACTCCGTGCCGCGCGAGATGGCGATGATGACACAGGTCGATGTGGCCCGACTCCGAACCAGGCCACCTGTCGACCGGCCATGGGACGGCGCGCCATGAGGCGCGACAGCCGATGGTTCGAAGAGCGGGTCCGCTGACATCGCCATCAGAAGTTGCGGCAACTTGTAGTTGTTTTTTACACCTGATCATATAAAAAGGACGCGGATCTCCGAGGGCGACTTTGGCAATGACCTTGCAGACATCGACAAGCGCGTCTGAATCCACCCGCGCCGCCCCCGCCTCGCACGCGACCTGGATGCCGATCGGCGACATGGCGCGCGCCTACAGCATCAGCCTGCGGGCCCTGCGTTTCTACGAAAACCGCGGGCTGATCCGGCCGCGGCGCGAGGGCGCGGTCAGGCTCTACGGACCTGGTGAACGTCACAAGCTCGAAATGATCCTCAAGGGAAAGCTCCTCGGCTTCACCCTCTCCGAGATCCGCGACATGATCGTCGCCGACAACCCCGGCGGCGAATCATTGTCGCTCAACGCGGACCAGATCGCTCGGCAGATCGATTATCTGGAGCGGCAGCGGCTGACGCTCGATGAAGCGATCCGGGAACTGCGGCGCGCACGCGGGCGCCTTCGCCCGGCGGGCTGAACGGAGAGCCCGGTCGGGCGGCCCCAGGCCGCCATCGTTGCGACGTTGTTTGGCGAAACCATGCGGTCCGCTCGACGCGCGGGATCTCCGCGCCCGCCGAACCGCCATGAGTCACCATGCCCCGCTATACGGCTCCCGTCGCCGAGGTCGCCTTCCTGCTCGATCGCGTGTTTCCGCTGGGGGCGTCAATCGGGCTGCCGGGGCTCGCCGATCTTTCGCCCGAAACGCTGCAAGCGGTGCTGAGCGAAGCCGGCCGCTTCGCCGAGACGGTGCTCCAGCCCCTGAACCAGAGCGGCGACCGAGAAGGATGCCGTCGCCGCGAGGACGGTTCGGTCGAGACGCCGGCGGGCTTCCGGGCGGCGTATCGACGCTATGTCGAGGGCGGATGGCCGGCGGTCTCCGGCGATGCCGGGTTCGGCGGCCAGGGGCTATCACTCGCGGTCGGCGCGATGGTGAACGAATTCTGCACCTCGGCCAACATGGCCTTCACCATGGTCTCGGGCCTGACGCAGAGCGCCTGCTCGGCCATCCTGGCGCATGGCAATGCGGCGCAGAAGGCGCTCTATGTCCCCAAGCTCGTCGCCGGCACCTGGTGCGGCACGATGAACTTGACCGAGCCGCAATGCGGCACGGATCTCGGACTGATCAGGACGAAGGCCGTCCCGCAGGCGGACGGATCCTACCGGCTCTTCGGCCAGAAGATCTTCATCTCCGCCGGCGAGCACGACCTCACCGAGAACATCGTCCACCTCGTGCTGGCCCGCATCGAGGGCGCGCCCGCCGGCACCAAGGGCCTGTCGCTGTTCGTCGCGCCGAAGCTGATGGTGCGTCCGGACGGATCGCTCGGGGCTCGCAACGCGCTGATCTGCGGCTCGATCGAACGGAAGATGGGCCTCCATGCCAATCCGACCTGCGTGATGGACTACGACGGCGCCGAAGGAGAGTTGCTGGGCGAGGCTGGCCGTGGGCTGCAAGCTATGTTCGTGATGATGAACCAGGCGCGCATCGGGGTGGCGACGCAGGGGCTGGCGCTGTCCGAGGTCGCCTATCAGAATGCCGCGGCCTATGCGAAGGAGCGGCGGCAGGGCCGCGCGCTGAAGGCGCCGCTATCGCCGGAGGCGCCCGCCGATCCGATCATCGTCCATCCCGACGTGCGCCGCGTGCTGATGTCGATCCGCGCCTTCAACCTCGGCGCGCGGGCGCTGCTGGTGTGGACGGCGCTTAAGGCCGACATCGCCCGGCGCGCGCCGGATGCCAGCGCGCGAGAGGCGGCCGAGGACCTGCTCGGCCTGATGACGCCGGTGCTCAAGGGTGTCCTCACCGACACCGGGATCCGCAACTGCATCGAGGCGCAGCAGGTCTTCGGAGGCTATGGCTATATCGCGGACGCGGGCATGGAGCAGTTCGTGCGCGACGCCCGCATCACGGCGGTCTACGAGGGCACCAACGGCATCCAGGCGCTCGATCTCGTCGGCCGCAAGCTGCCGCGCAACGGCGGCCGCGCCTTCATGGCCTTCACCGGGGAGGTCGCGAGCTTTCTCAAGGCGCGTGCCGATGATACGCGCCTCGCTCCCTTTCTCGGGCCGCTGAAGCAGAGCCTCGACCATCTCCAGCAGGCGACGCTGTGGTTCATGCAGCACGGGCTGCGCGACCCAGACAATGCCGCCGCGGGCTCCTACGACTACATGCACATGTTCGGCCTCGTCGCCATCGGCTACATGTGGGCGCAGATCGCCGCAGCCATGTTCGCCGGGCGGGACGGCGACACGCCGCCCGAAGGTAGCCGCCTGCTGTTCGGGCGCTTCTTCATGGAACGCACCTTGCCCGAGACCGCGGCCCACCTCGCCCGCATCACCGCCGGAGCGGAGACCCTGATGGCGCCGGCGGCGGAAGCGTTCTGATATAGAAGTGCTAAGCTAAAGGCGGTGCGTTATCTCCCACCTGATGTTACGAGAGGATCGACGTGGATAAGCAAACATCTGATATCCTGGCTTCGGTTGATGAACTTGCGAATCGTGGCAAGATCACCAGAAGCAAAGCTTTCGCGGCATGGTATGCAATAAATTTTTTTAGTGTCGATGAAGACGACGCTCTTGAGTCCGCCGCTGCCGCGGATGGCGGCAACGACCAAGGCGTTGATATCGTCTTTGCAGATGAGAGCAGCCAAGAAATCATTGTTATCCAAGCGTACTGTCCAGAAAACATATCTAAGATCACTCCTAAAAGTAAATGGGACCAGATTATCGGGAGTGTACCTTTTGTTGAAAGCCCTTCGCAGTTTATTTCTTCTGGTCGTCCCGATTTGGCGGAAATTATATATGATCTACGATCTATTAACCCAGATTATACGACTTCCTTTGGTCTAATTTCACTTGGAAAGCGGTCTGATGCTATTGAGACATCATTGAAAGCTCATAAAAATGGATCTTTGAAGCATTACAATTTTTTTTATATGTCACAGGAAGATATATTGTCCGATTACAAGGCATTGGTGGACGAAGATGCTGGCATAGCGGAGGACACGTTTCAATTTAGTGGCAAACTCTTCGAAGATTCAGGAGAGTACGGCCGCTCATGGATTGGATCGGTAAGCGCAACGGAGTTACGACGACTGTTTACGGCTCACAAAACTCGCTTATTTGCCGGAAACGTGCGGCTCTTTCTTGGGGCTCGAAAGGGAGGGATCAATGAACAGATCATAAAAACCGCGAAAGAAACGCCTGGTACATTTTGGGCATTGAATAATGGCATAACGATAGTCGCAGATAGCGCCAGCATTTCGGATGATAATTCTGGGACAACCACACTTCGCCTTAAAAGGTTCAGCATCGTAAATGGATGTCAAACGACGTCAAGCTTAGTGGAAGCTGGTGCGTCAGATGCAAAGGTTCTCGCCAGAGTCATAGCGGCTAAATTCGGATTAAAGAACGAGATTGTAAGATATAACAACTCTCAAAATGCCGTCAAGATATGGACGGTTCGAGCAGTTGATACAATTCAAGAACGGTTAAGAAAGGAGTTCCAGTATTGCGGAATTAATTATGCTCCAAAAATGGAAGGTTCGCGCAAGAAGCGTAATTCTTCGATTATTGAACTTGATAAAGTAACTCAATTTCTCGCGTCTGGCGAAAATCAGTTTATCCTCCAGGCTATAGATAATAAGAGCGAACTGTTTGATCAGCCATATCAAAAGATATATAAGAAAGGAATCAAGGCAACAGCGGTATATTTAGCTTGGTTGGTTGGAAGTGCCGCCGACACAGAACGACTTAACTGTATGAGGGTTTGGGTGAGGACGAAAACGCGGGACTTCTTTCTGTTACGAGTAATTACTGGATAATCTATTGTACCTATAAAATCATTTCTCGAGTGTCTAACCTGGAGTCATCCCATATATCTTTGGAAAAGATGAACACCGACGAATTCAAAAATGCGATCTCTAAATACGTAAGTCAAGCCACTTTGATGTTTTATGATGCCGCAATCGATACATATGATAGAGAGGAATATGGCTCTTTCAAAAGTACACTTCGCTCTGCCAAGTTTTTGCAAAAATTAGATAGCAAAATAAATAGCCGAGTCGCAAAATTACCACCGAAGAAAGTCCCGAATTTGGTTGATGTCTGCAAATCTGCGAAACTTCAGACTCCTCTAAAGGCGAGGTAATCCTTCTAAAATGACAGACGCCTTCATCTACGACCATGTCCGCACGCCGCGCGGACGCGGCAAGCCCGACGGGGCCTTGCACGAAGTCTCGACGCTCGGCCTCGCGGTCACGGCGCTCAAAGCACTCAAGGCGCGCAACGGCTTCGGGCCTGCCGACGTCGACGACGTGGTGCTCGGCTGCGTCGACCCCGTGGGCGAAGCCGGCGGCGACATCGCCCGCGCCGCCGCGCTCGCCGCCGATTACGGGGACCGGGTCCCGGGCGTGCAGATCAACCGCTTCTGCGCCTCGGGCCTCGACGCGGTGAACTTCGCCGCCGCCCAGGTGATGGCTGGCCAGCAGGATCTCGCGGTCGCGGGCGGCGTCGAGTCGATGAGCCGCGTCGGTATCGGTGCCTCGGGCGGCGCCTGGCCGGTCGATCCCGCGGTCGCAATTCGCTCCTATTTCATGCCGCAAGGGATCTCGGCCGACCTCATCGCAACCAAATACGGCTTCTCCCGCGACGACGTCGATGCTTATGCGGTCGAGAGCCAGCGACGGGCCGCCCGCGCCTGGGACGAGGGCCGCTTCTCGGGCAGCGTCGTGCCGGTGCGCGACCTCAACGGGCTCATCATCCTCGAGCGTGACGAGCATATGCGGCCGCAGACCGACATGCAGTCGCTGGGGGCGCTGAAGCCCTCCTTCGCGGGCTTGGGCGAGAGCGCCGGCTTCGATGCCGTGGCGATCCAGGCCCATCCCGAGGTCGAGGCGGTCAACCATGTGCATCACGCCGGCAATTCCTCCGGCATCGTCGACGGCGCGGCGGCGGTGCTGATCGGGACCGCCGAGGCTGGCCGCAGGATCGGGAGGACGGCGCGGGCGCGGATCAGAGCCTTCGCCAATATCGGCAGCGATCCGGCCCTGATGCTGACCGGCCCGGTCGACGTGACGAAGAAACTCCTTGCCCGCGCCGGCATGAGGCTTGGCGACATCGATCTGTTCGAGGTCAACGAAGCCTTCGCGGCGGTGGTGCTGCGCTACCTCCAGGCCTTCGGCCTCGATCCGGTCAAGGTCAACCCGAACGGCGGCGCCATCGCGCTCGGCCATCCACTCGGGGCGACCGGCGCCATGCTGCTCGGCACGGCGCTCGACGACTTGGAGCGGACCGGCCAGGGCACGGCGCTCGTCACGCTGTGCATCGGCGCCGGCATGGGCACCGCCACCATCATCGAGCGGGTGTGACCATGGATCTCGAGAACTTCCGCTTCGAGACCGACGCCGACGGCATCGCGCTGTTGACCTGGGACATGCCGGGCCGGTCGATGAACGTCATCACCGAAGCCTTGATGGACGAGCTCGACCGGGTCCTCGATCACGTCGCCGCCGATGGGGCGATCAAGGGCTGCGTCGTCACCTCCGGCAAGGCCGCCTTCTCGGGCGGCGCCGACCTCTCCATGCTGAAGGCGCTCGGCACCGATTATGCCGCCAAGGCGAAGGCGGAGGGCGAGGAGGTCGCCATGCAGGCCTTCTTCGAGGGCTCGCGCCGTCTGTCGCTGCTCTATCGCAAGCTCGAGACCTGCGGCAAGCCGTGGGTGGCGGCCGTCAACGGCCTCTGCCTCGGCGGCGCCTTCGAGCTGGTGCTGGCCTGCCATCATCGCCTCCTCGCCGACGACGAGGCCGCCAAGGTCGGCCTGCCCGAGATCAAGGTCGGGCTGTTTCCGGGGGCCGGCGGCACGCAGCGCGTCGCCCGGCTGATGCCGACCGGCGACGCCCTGCAGATGATGCTGAAGGGCGACCAGCTTCGCCCCAAGGCCGCGAAAGCCATGGGCCTCGTGCACGACGTGGTCCCGGCCGGCGACCTGATCGCCAAGGCCAAGGCCTGGATCCGCGACGGCGGCAAAGCGATCGTGCCCTGGGACGACAAAGGCTTCAAGCTTCCATCGAACAAGGTCCACTCGGCCGCCGGCATGATGATCTGGCCGGCCGCCAATGCGATTCTTCGTCGCGAGACGCAGGACAACTACCCCGCCGCCAGGGCGCTGCTCCAGGCGGTCTACGAAGGCCTGCAGGTGCCGATCGACATCGGGCTCAGGATCGAGAGCCGGCTCTTCGCGCATGTGCTGCGCACGCCCGAGGCCGCAGCCATGATCCGCACGCTGTTCCTGTCGATGGGCGAGTTGAACAAAGGGGCACGTCGGCCCAAGGGCGTTCCGGCCCGCCGCGTCCAGAAACTCGGCGTCGTCGGGGCGGGCTTCATGGGCGCCGGCATCGCCTATGTGGCGGCGCAGGCGGGCGTCGACGTGGTGCTGACCGACCGGACGATCGAGGCGGCGGAGGCCGGCAAGGCGCGCTGCCACAAGCTGATCTCCGACCAGATCGCCAAGGGGCGCGCCAGGACGGCGGACCGCGACGCCTTGCTGTCGCGCATCGCCACGACGACGGACGACGCGACGCTCGCCGCCTGCGACCTCGTCATCGAAGCCGTGTTCGAAGACCCCAAGGTCAAGGCCGAGGTGACGCGGCGCGTCGAGCCACGACTCGGCGAGGAGGCGATCTGGGCTTCCAACACCTCGACCCTGCCGATCACGTCGCTCGCGACCTCCTCGACCCGCCCCGATCGCTTCGTCGGCATCCATTTCTTCTCGCCGGTCGAGCGCATGCCGCTCGTCGAGATCATCCGCGGCGAGCACAGCGGCGACGAGGCCGTCGCGACCGCCATGGATTTCGTCCGCCTGCTCAAGAAGACACCGATCCTGGTCAACGACGCGCGCGGCTTCTACGCCAACCGCTGCGTCGGCGCCTATCTCTCGGAAGGCCACCGTATGCTGGCCGAGGGCGTGCCGCCGGCCATGATCGAGAACCTGGCGCGCCAGGCCGGCATGCCGGTCGGCCCGCTGTCGCTCTCGGACGAGGTGGCGCTCGACCTGGTGCGCACCGTCGTCGGCGACCTCGAGGATGGCGGCAGCGGCGCGGCCGATCCGGCGCAGAAGCGGCTGCTCGACGCCATGGTGGTCGAGCACGGCCGGCTCGGCCGCAAGAACCGCAAGGGGTTCTACGACTATCCGGAGAGCGGACCCAAGCGCTTGTGGCCCGGCCTCGTCGACCTCGCATCGGCCTGCCAAGATCCCGACACGATCGATGCCCGCCAGATCAAGCAGCGCTTTCTGGTCGCGCAGGCGCTCGCCGCCGCCGGCACCATGCTCGAGGGCATCGTCACCGACCCGCGCGAGGCCGACGTCGGCTCGATTTTGGGGTTCGGGTTCGCCCCCTTCACCGGCGGGACCCTCTCCTATATCGACGGCATGGGGCTCAAGCGCTTCGTGCTGCTCTGCGACGATCTCGCCAAGGCCCATGGGCCGCGCTTCTCGCCGCCGCAGGCTCTCGTCGACATGGCGACGCGCGGCGACGCGTTCTATGGGGCGGTCGGCAACGCGCCGCCCTGACCGGGAATGCCGTCGGGCGCGAGGCTTTGCGCTGGCGGGCGGCCTCGTATATGTCACGCGGCCAGAGGGGCGCCCAGCGTCACGCTGCGACGGAGTGCTTGCAACCTTGGGCGCAGGTCATGGATGAGAGCCTGAACAGGGCCGGACTGACGCCTCGGCTTCACAGCAGCGCCTTGACGATCAATCTCGACAAGGCGCTGCTGCGCAGCGACCCGCTGCACGAGCGAGTGTTCATCGCCTTCAAGGCACGGCCGGCCGCGATGGTCTCGCTGGCCTTTGCTCTGCTCAAGGGGCGCAGACGGTTTCGCGATGCGCTGCTGCGGGAGACCGGCACCGGCTTCCGCATCTCCTCTTGCCCGCGCGAAACCGAGGTCGAAGCCCTCATCGCCGACGCCCGCACCCAGGGGAAGCCGGTCGATTGGGTGTCGCGCGAGCCGCTGCGTCCCGGCGAGGAGGACGCCGACGTCCAGGCGATCCTCGACGGTGGCGAGATCTTCGACGGTTCGGTGGCGGCCGACGGCCACGTCGAACGCCTCCGGCAGCGCCATCCCGACGGCTTCGCCTATGTGGGTCACCGGGCGGCCGACCTGCCGCTCTGGCGGGCGGCGACCGAGCGCTACGGTGTCAAGCTGGCGCCTGCCGTCAGGCGGCAGGCCGAGCGGGAGGGGCTCGGCATCGTCGAACTGGTGCGCCGGCGCCCTCTGCTGCCCGACATCCTGCGCGCGATGCGACCGCATCAATGGCTGAAGAACCTGCTGGTCTTCGTCCCCTTCGGGCTCAGTCTCGGCCATATCGGGCGCGGCGGTATGGTCATGGCGATCCTGGCTTTCGCGAGCCTCTGCCTGATGACCAGCGGCAGCTATCTGATCAACGACATGTTCGACCTTGAGGCCGATCGGCGGCACCCGCGCAAGCGGCGGCGGCCGATCGCGGCGGGCGACGTCTCCATCCCGGTCGCGGGCTTGGCCAGTCTCGGGCTGATCGGCACGGCGCTGCTGCTCGGCCTGATGCTGAAGCCGCTCTTCGCCGCGGCGCTCGCCGCCTATCTGTGCATCACGCTCGCCTATTCGTTCAGGCTGAAGCGCCTGGCGATGGTCGACGTTCTGGTGATCGCCGTGCTGTTCACGTTGCGTATCCTCGCCGGCATGCTGATGGTCAACGAGGCGCCGTCGCACTGGCTCCTGATGTTCTCGATCTTCTTCTTCCTGAGTCTTGCCTTCATGAAGCGCGAGGTCGAGTTCAACGTCATGCACCAGGCTGGACGGCAGGTCCTGTCCGGACGCGGCTATGCCATGGAGGACCGCATGTACGTGCTGTCCTGCGGCCTCTCGAGCGGCATGGCCTCGATCGTGATCTTCGGATTGTTCATCAGCGAGACGGCGAGCCTGCAGCAGGCCAATTACGGCGCCCCGATCCTGCTCTGGGGCGTCATGTTCTGCTTGACCTATTGGATCTTGCGCATGTGGCTCCTGACCACGCGCGGGCTGATGAACGACGATCCCATCCTGTTCGCCGCGCGGGATCGGACCAGCATCCTGATCGCCGCGGCGAGCGCCCTCCTGGCGGTCGGCTCCCAGATCCTCGTGTTCCGATGACATCGGAACCCGTCGCGACGACCTCGTGGGGACGCGTGCTGCGCACCGCGAGCCGGGTGGCCGAGCCGGCGTTCCTGGACGAAGCCCCTGCAGCCCTCGCCTCCGGCCAAGCCACGCTGCCGCGCGGCCTCGGCCGCTCCTATGGCGACGTCTGCCTCAATGACGGCGGCACGCTCGTGCGCACCCGGCGGCTCGATCGCATCATCGCGGCCGATTGGCAAAGCGGCGTCGTGCGCGCCGAGGCGGGCCTCACCATCGGCGACCTTCTCTCCGTCGCCGTGCCGCGCGGCTGGTTCGTGCCGGTGACGCCGGGCACCAAGGCCGTGACGCTCGGCGGTGCGCTCGCCAACGATGTCCACGGCAAGAACCATCATGAGGCAGGCACGTTCGGCTGCCATGTCCGGGCGCTGTCGCTGCTGCGCACCGACGGGCAGGTCGTGGAGATCGGCCCGGACCGCAACCCCGCGCTGTTCGGCGCGACGGTGGCCGGCCTCGGCCTGACCGGGCTGGTGCTCTGGGTGGAGATGCAGCTCCAGCCGATCGCGTCGAGCCAGTTCGAAGCGGAAACGCTGCGTCTCAGTCACCTCGACGACTTCTTCCGCGTGGCCGAAGAAGGCGGCGACTGGCCCTATACGGTTGCCTGGGTCGATTGCCTCGCCAGCGGAGCGGCACTGGGCCGCGGCCTGTTCAACCGCGGCCGGCATGCGCCCGATGGTCCGTTGACGCCGCACCGCGAACGACGGCGCCCGTGCGTGCCGCTCGATGCGCCCGCGGCCTTGCTGGGGCCGCTGACCGTGCGGCTGTTCAACGCGCTCTATGCCCGGCAGCCGGTGTCGGCGAGGCCCCGCCGCCTCGCCTACGATCCCTTCCTCTATCCGCTCGACGGCATCGCCCACTGGAACAGGCTCTACGGCGCCGGCGGCTTCTTTCAGCACCAGTCGGTCGTGCCGCTGCGGGCCGCGCCGCGCGCCTTGCAGCGTCTCCTGGAGATGACGTCGAGCGCCGGCCAGGGCTCCTTCCTCGTCGTGCTGAAGCTCTTCGGTCGACGCGCCTCGCCGGGCCTGCTCTCGTTTCCGGAGGAAGGCGCCACCTTCGCGCTCGATCTGCCCAATCGGGGCGAGTCGACGCGCGCGCTGCTCGACCGCATGGCCGATATCGTGACGGAGGAGGGTGGCCGGCTCTATCCCGCCAAGGATGCCACCATGTCGGCCAGCCATTTCCGAGCCGGCTATCCACGCTGGCGCGAGGTCGAGGCGTTGCGCGACCCCGGCATCATGTCCGATTTCTGGAGGCGGGTCACCCGCGCGGCCGCATGACCGACGAAACAAAGACCGGCAGTGTCCCGATCAAAGTGGTCCTGGTGCTCGGTGCGACCTCGGCCATCGCCTGCGCCTTCTGCCGGCTGCGGGCCGCGAAGGGCGCGAGCTTTGTCCTGGTCGCCCGCAACGAGGAGCGGCTCGACGCGATCCGGGCCGACCTCGAGGCCCGCGGTGCCGCCCAGGCGGTTCCGATCGTCGCCGACCTCACCGACATGACCGATACGGCAGCCCGGTTCGTCGAGTTCCTGACGCCGCTCGGCGAGCCCGACGAGGTGCTGCTCGCCTATGGCGTGCTGGGAGACCAGGCGGAGGCCGAGGGCGACATGGAGGAGACCCGCCGGCTGATCGACATCAACTTCACCAGCGCGGCGCTCTGGCTGCAGCTCTGTGCCCATTATCTCGGCCAGTCGAAACCCTGCGGCCTCGCCGTGATCGGTTCGGTCGCGGGTGACCGTGGCCGCCAGTCGAACTACGTCTACGGCGCCGCCAAAGCCGGGCTCGACGCCTTCGCCGAAGGATTGGCGCACCGCGCCTACGGCTCCGGGCTCCACGTGATCACCGTCAAGCCCGGCTTCGTCGATACGCCCATGACGGCCCATCTCGACCGCTCCGGGCCCCTGTGGGCCAAGCCCGAGTCCGTCGCCGGCGCGATTGCCAGAGCTCTCGCCAAAAAGCAGCGCATCGTCTATGCGCCCTGGTTCTGGCGGCCGATCATGATGATCATCCGCCTCGTGCCGCGCCCCGTCTTCTACCGCACCAAGCTCTAAGCCCTTGGCCGAACCATCCCTATCGACCCCGAAAGGCCGCGTCGTCGTCACCGGCGCCGCAGGCCTCGTCGGCCAGAACCTCGTCCCGCGGCTCAAGGCGCGCGGCTATGCCGACATCGTCGCCGTCGACAAGCACGGCGCCAACACCGCCGTCCTGGCGCGGCTTCACCCCGACATCCGCGTCATCGAGGCGGATCTCGCCAAGGCGGGCGGCTGGGCGGAGGCCTTCGCCGGCGCCGAGGCGCTGGTCATGCTGCATGCGCAGATCGGCGGCCTGCTGAAGCAGGAGTTCACCGACAACAACGTCACCGCTACCGAACACGTGCTCGAGGCCGCACGGCAGGCGAGTGTGCCCTACATGGTTCATGTCTCCTCCTCCGTCGTCAATTCGGCGGCCGTCGACTTCTATACCGAGAGCAAGAAGGCGCAGGAGACGCTCGCCGCCGCGAGCCGCATCCCTGCCGCGATCCTGCGTCCGACGCTAATGTTCGGCTGGTTCGACCGCAAGCACATGGGGTGGCTGGCGCGCTTCATGGCGCGGGTTCCGGTCTTTCCCGTGCCGGGCGACGGCCGCTACAAGCGCCAGCCGCTCTATGTGGGGGATTTCTGTGCCATCATCGCGGCCTGCCTCAACCGGCGGATCGCCGGGCAGAGCTTCAACATCTCCGGCCTCGAGACGATCAACTATATCGACCTCATCCGTGCCTTGCGGACCGCGATCGATGCAAAGACCCCGATCGTCAGGATCCCCTACGGCCTGTTCCGGTCCATGCTGGCGGCCTATGCGCTGGTCGACAGGGCTCCCCCCTTCACCACCCAGCAGCTCAAGGCCCTGGTCACGCCGGACATGTTCGAGGTGATCGACTGGCCCGGGCTCTTCGGCGTGACGCCCACCCCCCTGCCCGCGGCGCTGAAGGAGACCTTCGCCGATCCCGTCTTTTCCTCCGTCGTGCTGGAGTTCTGAAGCATGCGGGTCGCCGTCATCGGGGCCGGGGCCATGGGTCTGGCCTCGGCCTACCAGGCCGCCAAAGCCGGCCACGAGGTGAGCGTGTTCGAGGCCGGCCCGGAGGCCGGCGGTATGGCGGCGCATTTCGACTTCGGTGGCCTGTCGCTCGAACGCTACTATCACTTCGTGTGCAAGACCGATGCGCCGACCTTCGCGCTCATGCAGGAGCTCGGGCTCGGCGACCGCATGCGGTGGCGCACGACGAGCATGGGCTATTTCGTCGACGGCCGCCTCCATCCGTGGGGGGATCCGATCTCCCTCCTGCGCTTCCCCGGCCTCGATCTGCTCTCCAAGATCCGCTACGGCGCGCTGATGTTCCTGTCGAGCCGGCGCGAGCGGTGGGACGCGCTCGAGACCACCTCGGCCAAGGACTGGATCACCCGCTGGTGCGGCCAAGCCGTCTACGACAGGCTGTGGCGGCCCCTGTTCGACCTCAAGTTCTACCGCTATGCCGATCCCATCTCGGCCGCCTGGATCTGGACCCGCATCAAGCGCCTCGGCCGGTCGCGCCGCTCGCTGATGCAGGAGGAGCTCGGCCATATCGAGGGCGGGACGCAGACGCTGGTCGCGGCGCTCGTGGTCGCCATCGAGGCGAACGGCGGCCGCGTCCGGCTCGGCGAGCCGGCCCGCGAGGTGACGAGCCAGGACGGCAGGGTCACGGGCGTTCGGACCGACGCCGGGCACGAGACTTTCGACGCGGTGATCTCGACCGCGCCGACCCCCTTCGTACCGGCCCTGGTCCCGGGCCTGCCGGAGGCGTCGAAGCGACGCTATGCGCGGATCGAGAACATCGGCGTGATCTGCCTCGTGTTCAAGCTCGCCCGGAGCGTCACGCCGCATTTCTGGGTCAATATCGTCGATCCCGACATCGCCATCCCGGGCATCATCGAATTCTCGAACCTGCGCGGCTTCGGCGCCGACACGATCGTCTACGTGCCCTACTACATGCCGGCCGACCTACCGAAATGGTCGTGGTCGGACGCGGATCTGACGGCCGAGGCCTTCGGGGCCATGCGCCGCATCAACTCGGCCCTGACCGAAGCGGACATCAGGCAAGTCCATGTCGCCCGCCTGCGCCATGCCCAGCCGATCTGCCCGCCGGGCTTCGCCGCCATGATCCCGCCGATCGAAACCCCGATCGAGGGCCTCCAGATCGCCGACACCTGCTTCTACTATCCGGAAGACCGCGGCATCGCCGAGAGCGTCCGGCTGGGCCGCGCCATGGCGGATCGACTGGGCCACGCGGTATGAGGGCGGCCAGCCTCGCCGCCCGCCTGCACCGACCGGGGAGCCGCCGCTTCGTGGCCTTCCTGCTGACCGGAGGCCTCGCGGCGCTGGTCAACATCCTGAGCCGGATCGGCTTCGACGACCTGCTGCACAACGCCGGGCTCGGCCCCATCGCCTCCTACGAGATCGCGGTTGTCCTGGCCTATCTGGTCGGCATGATGACGGCCTTCAGCCTTGCCAGGGCCTTCGTCTTCGCCGGCGCAGGGCGCAAGCTTCACGTGGAATTAGGACGCTTCGCGCTGGTCAACGCGGCGGCGCTCGTCCAGGTATGGCTGGTCAGCGTCGTCCTCGACCGGCTGCTCTTTCCCGCGATCGGCCTTCAATGGAACGCCGAGACCATCGCGCATGTCATCGGGGTCTTGAGCCCGGTGCTGATCAGCTACCACGGCCACAAGCGGTTCTCGTTCGGATAGGCGCGGCCATCTGACCGCGTGCGACGAGGCTCAGCTCATCCAGTTTCCGCCGTCGACGTTGAGCGTCTGCGCCACGACGTAGTCGCTGTCGGCGGAGGCGAGGAAGACCGCCGCGCCGCCGTAGTCGTCGGGCCGGCCCATCCGTCCGGCAGGCACCGCCTCACCCACCGCCTTCTTCTTTGCCCCGACGGCGAGGTTCTCGTATCTGGCGAATTGCGCGTCGACCGTGTCCCACATCGGGGTGTCGACGACGCCCGGCGCGATGCCGTTGACGTTGATGCCGTGCTTGATCAGCGCCAGCCCCGCCGATTGCGTGAGGCTGATCACCGCCGCCTTGGTGGCGCAATAGATGGCGACGAGCGCCTCGCCGCGTCGCCCGGCCTGCGACGCCATGTTGATGATCTTGCCGCCGCCGCCCTGCTTCACCATCTGCTTGGCGACCGCCTGAAGCGTGAACAGCAGCCCCTTGACGTTGATGGCGAACTGGCGGTCGAAGCTCGCCTCCGTGATCTCCAGCAGCGGCGCCATGTCGAAGACGGCGGCATTGTTGACCAGGATGTCGATGCGGCCATGGCGGCCGACGACGGTCTCGATCATGGCGTCGACCGAGTCCCGCCGCGCGACATCGAGACGCACGGCGCTGGCGCTCCGGCCGAGGTCCTTTGCCAGAGCCTCGGCCTTGTCCATCGCCATATCGGCCACGACGACCCGGGCACCTTCGGCCGCGTAGGCCCGCCCGATCGCCTCGCCGATGCCTTGCGCGCCACCGGTGATGACCGCGACCTTGTCCTTCAGCTTCATGGCTCTCCTCCGGAGCGGGCTTTCGCGAGCTTGCTTGTCGGGGCAAACCATGGACGGCCGGGGCCGTCCATGCTCCCACGCTACTTGATGTAGCCGGCCCGCTTCATCGTGGCGAGGGTCGAGGCCTGCGACTTCTGCAGCGCCTCGTCGACGCTGGTGGAGCCCGAAAGCGCGCCGGCGATATCCTGGCCGACCGTCGTACCGATCCCCTGGAACTCAGGGATGGCCACGAACTGGATGCCCGTATAGGGCACCGGGTTCTCGGTGGGATGCGTCGGGTCGACCGACAGGATCTGCTTCAGCACCATCGGCGCGAAGGGCGCGGCCTTCTGGTAGTCGGGGTTGTCGTAGGTCGACTTGCGCGTGCCGGGAGGGGCGGCCACCCAGCCTTCCGTCTCACCGACCAGTTTGACGTAGTCCTTCGACGTCGCCCAGGTCACGAATTCTTTGGCCACCGCCGCCTTCTTGGTCGAGGTCGGGATGCCGAGCGCCCAGGCCCAGAACCAGCCCGAGCCGTTGGGCGTCACCGCCACCGGAGCCTGGGCGAAGCCCGTCTTGTCGTAGACCTGGCTCTGCTTCGGATCGAAGATGCGTCCGGCGCCTGAGGTGGCATCGATCCACATGGCGCATTTGCCGGTGGCGAACAGCGCCTGGTTCTCGTTGAAGCCGTTGGCGGTGGCGCCGGGCGGTCCATCGGCCTTCATGATGTCGATATAGAAGGTGATCGCCTTCTTCCACGGCTCGGAGGTGAGCTGCGGCTGCCATTTCATGTCGAACCATTCACCGCCGAAGGTGTTCACGGCCGTGCCCAGATAGGCCATATTCTCGCCCCAGCCCGGCTTGCCGCGCAGGCAGATGCCGTACTGGCCCTTGGCCTTGTCGGTCAGCTTGTCGGCGAATGTCTTGATGTCGTCGTAGCTCGGCCGTTCCGGCATGGTGAGGCCGGCCGCTTTGAACAGGTCGGTGCGGTAAAGCGTGAAGGAGCTCTCCGCATAGAAAGGCACGGCATAGAGCTTGCCATCGACCGAAAGGCCCTTCTTCACCGGGTCGAGAATATCCGGGTAGTCGTAGTTCTTGAGATCGTCGAGTTCGGTGAGCCAGCCCTGCTTGCCCCAGATCGGCGTCTCGTAGGCGCCGATCGTCACGATGTCGAACTGGCCGCCCTTGGTGGCGATATCGGTGGTGACGCGCTGGCGCAGCACGTTCTCTTCGAGCACGACCCAGTTGATCTTGTTGCCGGTCTGCTGTTCCCATTTGGGCGACAGCTTCTGCATGATGATCATGTCCGAGTTGTTCACCGTCGCGATGGTGATCGTCTCGGCATGGGCGGCGCTAAAGCCCGCAAGCAAGGCCGCCATGCCGGCGGCCCAATGGCCCAACCCTCGCATCGTCCGCTCCCTCGATCGGCCGTGCCGGCCATGCTGGTCCGGCGATCGGCTCGGAATGCATCGTTGACCAGAGCTCCGTCGCAGACAAGCGCCTTGTCGGCCACCGACGCCCGAAAGCGGGCAGCCATAGTGCGCCTGCGACAATCCTTCGTGTCGAGCGACCCTCCACGCGCCGCGTCCGAACCCTAAAACCTCGTCCAGACAAGCGGCACGGAATCGGCGATGAGCGAGTTGCGCGTCATCTTGGGCGACCAGTTGAGCCACGCAATCGCGTCGCTCAAGGGACTCGACCCCACGCGCGACACTGTTCTGATGGTCGAAGTGGAGGAAGAGGCCTCCTATGTGCCTCACCACAAGCAGAAGATCGCGTTCATCCTTTCCGCCATGCGGCATTTCGCCGACGAGCTCAGGGCAGCGGGCGCCAGGGTCGACTACGTCAAGCTCGACCAACCGGGCAATACCGGGTCCTTCACGGGCGAGATCGAACGCGCCATCCGCCGGCATGATCCCGACCATGTGATCGTGACCGAGCCGGGTGAATACAGGGTGCTCGAACTCGTCGAGGGCTGGCGCGACCGCTTCGATGTTCCGGTGCTGCTGCGGGCCGACGACCGCTTCCTGTGCTCGGCGGTCGAGTTCGCCCGCTGGGCGGAGGGTCGCAAGACCTTCCGCATGGAGACCTTCTACCGGCACATGCGCAAGCGCACCGGTCTCTTGATGGACGGGGACCAGCCGGTCGGCGGGGGCTGGAACTTCGATCGTGACAATCGCAAGCCCTGGCCCAAGGGCAAGGCCGCCCCGGAACGCCTCCGCTTCGAGCCGGATAGAATCACCGCGACCGTCATGCGCCTCGTCGACAAGCGCTTTAAGGACCATTTCGGCACGCTCGACGGCTTCGGCTGGGGCGTCACCCGTCGGCAGGCGCTCGACGCGCTCGACGCCTTCGTCGAGGAGTGCCTGCCGAGCTTCGGCGACACCCAGGACGCCATGGTGGCGGGCGAGCCCTTCCTGTATCACGCGACGCTCTCGCCCTATCTCAACGCCGGCCTGCTGACCGCGCGCGAAGTTTGCGACAAGGCGGAAGCGGCCTGGCGCGACGGCAAGGCGCCGATCAATGCCGTCGAGGGCTTCGTCCGCCAGATCCTCGGATGGCGCGAATATGTACGCGGCATCTACTGGCACGCCATGCCGGACTACGCGGCGACGAACGCGCTCGGGGCGGAACGGTCGCTGCCGGCCTTCTACTGGACGGGCGAGACCGACATGAACTGCCTGCGGCACGCCATCGAGGATACGCGCCGCCATGCTTATGCGCATCACATCAACCGGCTGATGGTGACGGGCAATTTCGCGCTGCTGGCGGGTGTCCGGCCGGCCGAGATCGAGGAATGGTACCTTTGCGTCTATGCCGACGCCTACGACTGGGTGGAGCTGCCGAACGTCCACGGCATGGCGATCTTCGCCGACGGCGGGCTCATGGGGTCGAAGCCCTATGCGGCCGGGGGCGCCTATATCGACCGCATGTCCGACTATTGCGGCGGCTGCCGCTACAGCCCCAAGCTCAGGGAGGGCCCCAGGGCCTGCCCGTTCAACGCGCTCTACTGGGCCTTCCTGATCCGCAATGCCGAGACGCTCACCGGCAATCCCCGTCTCGCCATGCCTTACAAGACCATCCGACGCTGGGGGCAGGAGCGCTGCGCCGCGATCGTGCGGCAGGCGGATGACTTTCTCGACGCGCTGCCCTGCGACTACTGAGCGTCGTCAAGCGATCTCCAGGCTCGACAAAAAATCCCGTCCGCTCGTCAGGATCTCGTCGTCGGCCAGCGTGAAACCATAGACCTGGGCTTCGTATTCGACCGACATCGGTCCCGCATAGCCGGCGCGCCGCAGGCCTTCGACGAGGGCCGGAAAATCGATCTCTCCCCGGCCGAGCGGCGGGAAGGTGAAGGCCGGGAACCGCCCCGCACCGTCCTTGAGATGGACATGGACGACAAGGTCGGCCAGTTCGTCGACGACCCGCATCGGATCCTCGCCCTGGACGATCAGATGGCTCGGATCGAAATTGACCCGGAACGGCACGCCGGGAAGGTCGGCGCCCAGGCGATGATAATCCTCGGCGCCGCAGAACAGATGCCCCGCGATGGCCTCGATGGCGAGCGCTATACTTTTGCGCCCGGCATGGTCCGTCGTCGCGGCGACGGCATCCGCGAACCAGGGCCATGCCTCGGCCCGGGTACCGCCCGGCGAGAGCGCGCCCGAGAGGATATGGACGACCGGGCTGCCGAGATCGGCCGCGAGGTCGATACATCCCAGGACGTAATCGACCGCCGCCCGGCGCTGTCGTGGATCGGCGTCGACCATCGCAACGTGCGCGCCCACGGCCGCAATGTGCAGGTCCGCCGCGCGGGCTGCGTCCCGGATCGCCCGGCGATCGGCCAGACTCGTCTGCGGCGTCACATGCGGCCCGGCCCACGGCAATGTCTCGGCATTGAGCTCGACGCCGCGATAGCGCGCGGCCGCGGCCCGCCGCATGACGTCGAGAATGGGCCGGTCCGGCAGGCTGACGCTGTGCAGGCAGGAGCGCATCGGAAAACCTCAATAGGTCGGCACGACGAAAGGTGCGTCCGGGGCGAGCGGCAGCTCCACCCAGGTCCCGGATTGCATGGACAGATAGGCGCCTTGGATCAGCTCCTGCGCCTTGAGGCCGTCCTCGCCGCTGATCGCCGCGGGGCGACCTTCGTCGATGCTCTCGAGGAAGCTCCGCATCTGCGCTTCATACGGGCTGCGACGTGGCGGCTTCACCGTGATCCAGCCGCCGTCGAAGCCCTTCCACCAGGCATCCGGATAATAGGCCTCGCGCAGGACGTCCGGCAGGTCGGCCGCGCGCTTCTCCGTATAGACCGCCAGCGGCGCGGCATGGAACGGGTTCAGCGTCTCACTGGCGATGTGGATGGTGCCTTCGGCGCCGTAGATATCGGTGCCGTCGCCGATGTCGGGCGAATAGCGGTTGCCCGAGAGGCAGCCGCGCGCACCCTGAGCGAAACGGGTGAGCAGGAAGACGTTGTCGTCGACGCGTTCGGGCAGCACGCTATGCGCCAGCTCGGCGAAGACCGCCGAGAAATCGCCCACGAGATGGCGTGCGAGATCGATCCGGTGGATCGTCAGATCGATGATCGTGGCGCCGCCCGATTGGGCGAGGTCGTAGCGGTAGCGGGTGGCGGCCGGATAGGCGGTCGACTTCTCCGAATAGTTCGAGCGGAACTGGTGGACCTTGCCGATGAACCCCGATGCGATCAGCGCCTTGGCGATCTCGACCTGCGGCCAGAAGCGCTGGTTGAAGCCGACTTGGAGCAGCACCTTGGCCTCGCGACAGGTGTCGACCATGCGCTTCGCCGATGCCACGTCGAGCGTCAACGGCTTCTCGCAGAGCACGTGCTTGCCATGCGACGCGGCGGCCAGCACCGCCTCCTCGTGATGGCGGTTCGGCGTGGCGACGATGACGGCATCGACATCGGGCGCGCCAAGCAGCGCCTCGAGTTCGGCGTAAGGCCTCCCGCCGAAGTCGGACGCCAGAGCTTCGGCCCGGGCGATATCGCGGTCGAAGATCGCGGTGAGCTCCGCCCCACGAGTGGCTTTGACGGTCGGCGCGTGGCTGAGGCGCATGATGGCGCCGGCGCCGACGAGCCCAACCCTCAATTGCCTGTGATTGCTGGACGTTGCCATTCCGAACCTCGATGTTGGGCCGCGACGGCGGCACCGGAAGGTGTCCGACGACCCCGACCCCGACTATACCAAGCCGCATGCGCTGCAATCTGTCGAGGATGGTTCGATGAGCGAGACGGACGACGCGGGGCCGAAAGGCCTCTACCGCGGGCTGACCAACTATGGCGACCGCGCCTTCAGTGCCTATCTGCGCCGGTCCTTCGCGAGCTCGATGGGCTATAGCCGCGAGATGCTGGAGCGGCCGATCGTCGGCATCGCCCATTCGGCGAGCGATTTCAACAATTGTCACAGGCATTTCCCGGAGCTGATCGAGGCCGTGAAGCGCGGCGTCCTGGCAGCCGGCGGCCTGCCGCTCGCCTTCCCGACGGTGTCGCTCGGCGAGGTCTTCCTCAACCCGACGAGCCTCAAGTTTCGCAATCTCATGGCGATGGACGTCGAGGAGATGATCCGGGCGCAGCCGATGGACAGCGTCGTCCTTCTCGGCGGCTGCGACAAGACGGTTCCGGCGCAGCTGATGGGCGCCGCATCCGCCGACATCCCGGCGATCCAGCTCGTCGGCGGCCCGATGTCGACGGGGCGCCATCGCGGCGAACGGCTTGGCGCCTGCACCGACTGCCGCCGCTATTGGGCGAGGTTCCGGGCCGGCGAGGTCGACGACGCGGAAATCGATGCGGTCGAGCGACACCTCGCCTCGACGGCGGGCACCTGCGCGGTGATGGGCACGGCCAGCACCATGGCGGCCATCGCGGAGGCGCTCGGCATGATGCCGGCGGGATCGGCGGCGATCCCCGCCGTCGATGCCGATCGGCTGCGCATGGCGGAGGAAACCGGGCGGATCGCCGTCGGCCTGATCGGCAGCGACCGCCGCCCGAGCCGGATCATCACCGCCGCCTCTGTCGAGAACGCGCTGCGCATCCTGCTGGCGCTCGGGGGCTCGACCAATGCGCTGATCCACCTGACGGCCGTCGCCGGGCGGCTCGGGCTCGGCGTCGATCTCCGCCGCCTCAACGCGCTGAGCGACAAGACCCCGGTCCTGGTCGACCTCAAGCCGACCGGCGCGGGCTATATGGAGGATTTCCATGCCGCGGGCGGCATTCCGGCCGTCATGCGTGAATTGCGTGATCTGATGAATCTCGATTGCCGCACCGTGACGGGCGAGACGATCGTCGAGCGGATCGAGGCGGCGCCCGCCTGGGTCGACCGCAAGATCATCCGCGCCGCCGACGATCCCGTGCGCCCGGACGGCGGCCTCGTAGCCCTGTTCGGCAATCTGGCGCCGCGCGGCGCCATCCTGAAACGCTCCGCCGCTGATCCGGCCTTGTTCGAGCGGGAGGGCCGCACGATCGTCTTCACCTCGCTCGAGGACCTGGCGGCGCGCATCGACGATCCGGATCTCGACGTCACGGCGCAGGATTTCCTCGTACTCCAGAACGCCGGCCCTGTCAGCCCAGCCGCCATGCCCGAGGCCGGCTACCTGCCGATTCCCTCGAAGCTCGCCCATATGGGCGTCAAGGACATGGTGCGGATCTCCGATGCCCGCATGAGCGGCACCGCCTATGGCACGATCGTGCTCCACGTCACGCCGGACGCGGCCTCCGGCGGCCCGCTCGCCCTCGTGCGGTCCGGCGACCGGATCCGGCTGAGCGTCGCCCATCGCGAACTCGAGCTTCTGGTCGACGCGCGCGAGCTCGATGCACGCAGGGCCGCATGTTCCCCCGCGCCACCGGCGATCCGGCGAGGCTATGCGAAGCTCTACGCCGATCAGATCCTGCAGGCCGACCAAGGCTGCGATTTCGGGTTCATGCTCCCGGCCCGATAGCGTCGGGACTGGGCTGGACCCCCGTCATCAGGGAAATCGGGTGGGTTTCGACCCCTCATCCGGCTTTCGCGTCCCGCGAAATCCACCTTCACCCGCAAGGGGAGAAGGACAGCCTTGTCCTACGACATTAGCGCCCTTCTCCCCTTGCGGGAGAAGGTGCCTTGCCGAAGGCAAGGCGGATGAGGGGTCTTTCAGCTTCGCCCGACCGCCTCAATACAGCGTCGTCTTGACGCGCTCGTCGAGCGCCCGGTCGTAGGCCGACCCGTCGAAGCCGCCGCCGCTCAGTGCCTTCAGGATCTCGCCATTGCTCGGCAGGCTCGATCGCGGCACGTGCTTCGCCGGATCCCAGAGCCCGGCCCGCGCCACGGCTTTGGAACATTGAAAATAGACCGCCTCGACATGGACGATCAGCACCGTGCGCGGCGCCTTGCCGGCGACGGCGAAACGAGCGAGGAGGTCGGGCGCCACCGAGATCTCGGCCCGACCGTTGACCCGCAAAGTCTCGCCGATGCCCGGGATGAGGAACAGCAGCCCGACCCGCGGGTCGTCGAGGATATTGCGCAGCGAGTCGGTGCGATTGTTGCCGCGCCGGTCAGGCAGCAGCAAGGTCTTCTCATTCTCGACCGTCATGAAGCCCGCCGCGTCGCCGCGCGGTGACGCATCCAGGCCGCCCGGGCCGCTGGTGGCCAGGATGACGAAGGTCGACGCCCTGACGAAGGCCGCGTAGAGCGGATGGAGGCGATCCGTCTCCTTGATGATCGACGCCGGCATCGGCGCGCCTTAGATCGCCTCGAGGTCGGCGACATCGGTGATCCGGCCCGTCGTGCGGCTGACGTCGTCCATCCCGTGTCCTCCTCGATCGGTCGCGATGCTGCGACTGGATCGGCCTCCGCTCGCCTGCCGTCAAGCATTCGGGCCGCGCCATGCTCCAGTTGCAATGCAGCAAGACCTAAAGCGAAGCCTTGGCGTGGCATTCCCGACATATTGTCCGATTATTGGTCGGACAACGGCCGAATCGGCCACCCGGACCTAGCATGCTCAACGACGATCACAAGCCCGACGAGGTTTCCGCCTCGACGCTCTCCTTCGGCCGCGTGACCCAGACCATCGCTCCGCCTACGCCCGTCGTGCCGGCGCGGCCCGACGCAGTGACGCCTTCGGGCATGGGGTTTAGGCAGTTCGTAGGCCTCATCGCGGCGCTGATGGCCATCAACGCCATCGCGATCGACTCGATGCTGCCGGCGCTCCCCGCCATCGCGCGCTCGCTCGGCATCGCGGCCGGCAACCAGCAGCAGTGGATCGTCACGGCCTATCTGCTCGGCTTCGGCTGCGCGCAGATCATCTACGGCACGCTGGCCGATCGATTCGGACGCAAGCGGGTGCTGCTCTGCGGGCTTGCGATCTATATCGCGGCGAGCCTCGCCGCCGCTTCCGCGACGACCATCGAATGGCTGATCCTGGCCCGTCTCGTGCAGGGGGTCGGTGCGGCCGCTACCCGTGTGCTGGCGGTGTCGATCGTGCGCGACTGCTATTCGGGCAACCAGATGGCGCGCGTGATGTCGCTCAGCTTCATCGTCTTCCTGGCCGTCCCGATCCTGGCGCCGTCGATCGGCCAGATCATCATGCTGTTCGGCCCGTGGCGCTGGATCTTCGGGGCGCTGGCCATCTTCGCGAGCGTCGTTTCGGTGTGGGCATTGCTGCGCCTGCCCGAGACCCTGCATCCGGCGGACCGCAGGCCGATCTCCGTGAAGGGCGTGCTCTCCGCCTATAGGACGACGCTGTCGAGCCGGATCGCGGTCGGCTACATGCTGGCCATGACCCTGATGCTGGGCGGCCTCTTCGGCTTCATCAATTCGGCGCAGCAGGTCTTCGTCGACGTCTTCGCCGCGCCGAAGCTGTTCACGACGATCTTCGCGGGCGTCGCCATGTTCATGGCGCTCTCCTCTTTCGTCAACGCGCGCATCGTCGGGCGGCACGGGGCGCGGCGCGTCTCCCATGCCGCGCTGCTGCTCTACATCGCCTGCGCGGCGCTGCATGCCGCGGTCGCGATCAGCGGCCACGAGACGATCTGGAGCTTCGCGATCTTCCAGGCTGGCATGATGTTCGGCTTCGGCCTCTGCGTGTCGAACTTCGGCTCGCTCGCCATGGGGCCGCTTGGCCACGTGGCCGGCACCGCGTCCTCGGTCCAGGGCTTCGTCACGACCGTCGGCGGCGCGCTGCTCGGCTTTTACGTCGGCCAGCACTTCGACGGCACGGTGGTGCCGCTGACGCTCGGTTTCCTGATCTGTGGCCTCATGGCCCTCGGCTTCGTGATCCTGGCCGAGAAGGGGCGGCTGTTCGGCACGACGACGAGCTTAGGCATGGTCGAGGCGGCCGCGCACTGAACGGCGGCTCGCGCGCCCTACATCATGTGGAAGACGGTCCGGAGTGGTGTCACCACCGGCTCGTTCTCCGCATTGGTCTCCATGATGTCGGCCATATGGGCCCACCAGCGCTGCATCACGGGATGGGACGGCAGGTCGTCCATGCGGTGATCCTTGCGGCGCCACAGCACGCCGAAGAGCACGTGCGTCGCGGGATCGAGGTGGATCGAGTAATCCGAGATCCCCGCCTCGCGCAGCAGCGCCACGAGCTCGGGTGGGATGGCGTCGTGCCGTCGCTCGTATTCGGCGGCCTGCCCCGGATCGAGCCGCATCGTGAAGGCGATCTTTTCGCGCTCGTCCATCCCCTGCTCCGACTCTCTCCGCCGGATCGCCAAAACGTCGGCTATCCGTGGTGTCCTCCGCCCAACGGCGGCTGGAAGGTCAGCCCCATATCCCAGGGGAAGTAGATCCAGGTATCCTGCGATACTTCCGTCACGAAGGTGTCGACCAGCGGCCGGCCGAGCGGCTTGGCGTAGACGGTGGCGAAATGCGCCTCGGGCAGCATGTTTCGCACCAGCTGCGCCGTCTTGCCGGTGTCGACCAGATCGTCGACCACGAGCACGCCCTTGCCGTCCCCGACGTCGCCGACCGAGGCCGAGACGCCCTTGATCACCTCGAGGCTGCCTTGCGTCTCATAGTCATGGTAGCTGGCGATGCAGACCGTCTCGATCATGCGGATGCCGAGCTCGCGCGCCACGATCGCCGCCGGCACGAGGCCGCCGCGCGTGATGCAGACGAGCGCCGTGAAGGGGCCGGCACCGCTGAGCCGCCAGGCGAGCGCCCGGGCGTCGCGATGGAACTGGTCCCACGAGACCGGAAACGCCTTCTGCTGCTCGTTCATCGCGCTGACCCTCGCCGGCTTCGCTGCTACACCGGGAGGCGGTCGCCCCGCAAGCCGGCGAGGAGAGAGGTGATGGCCGCGACCGCCTCGGCCACCTGCGCCCGGTCCCGCCCGCGCACCACGATCTGGTTGCGGAAGCGGCCGTCGACCAGCGACGGATAGGAGCCGACCGACACGTCGGCATGGCCGCGCGCGGCTTCCGCCAGCGCGCCCGCATAGGCGCCTTCGGGCAGCCCGCCGGCGTCGATCGTCTCGGCAATGACCTTGACGCCGGTCTTGAGACGCGGCGCCACGGCCTCCAGCATGGCCTGCATGATCGAGGGCACGCCTGCCATGACGATGACATTGCCGAGCATGAAGCCCGGCGCCTTGGAGACGCTGTTCGCCACGAGGTCGGCGCCGTCGGGGATGCGCGCCATGCGCCGTCGCGCCGCGTTCAGATCCTCCGGCTTGATCCGCTCCAGCAGCATGGCGATGGCGCGAGGGTCCTCCGCGATGCCGACCCCGAAGGCCTTGGCGACGCTGTCGGCGGTGATGTCGTCATGCGTCGGGCCGATGCCGCCGGTCGAGAACACATAGGTGTAGCGCGCGCGCAGCGCATTGACCGCGGCCACGATCTCGCCCTCGTCGTCGGGCACGACGCGGACCTCGCGCAGGTCTATGCCCATCCCGCTGCAGAAATCGGCGATGGTGCCGATGTTCTTGTCCTTGGTACGGCCGGAGAGGATCTCGTCGCCGATCACCAAAACGGCAGCGGTCACGGAATGGCTCATGAACGTCTCCGGTCGGACCGCAATGCCAAGAGCCGGCGGGCTTCCGGGCGGCATCATGTTCTATCGCGTTGGGATCGATCACCATCGTGATCTCGGCTCCCGATAGCGCGATCGCGCCGAAAGTAAAAGCGCCGATACGGTCCCCGACCCATCGCTCGAAGCGATCGGTTCGTTCGCCGGCCAGCGTTGGATCCAGAACCCCGACGGGACGACGATCCTCGTAACGACGAGGACGGATCGCATGGCCTTCACCCAAGTTTCTCTCGCGGTCCCGATCCGCGCCGCCCCCGCGCAGCGCGGCGCCCGCGACAGGGTCGTCGCGCTCCTGCCGGGCGTCGCGCTCTGCGGCATCGTCACCGCGGCCGCTTTCGCGCTCGAGCGTGGCGAGCAGCAGCTCTTCGGCCGGGCCTGGCTCGAAGCACTGGTGCTGGCGATCCTGATCGGCACCGCGGTCCGCTCGCTGTGGACGCCGGGCGCGCGCTGGCACGGCGGCATCGATTTCTCGGCCAAGACCCTGCTGGAAATCGCCGTGGCGCTGCTCGGCGCCTCCATCTCGTTCCGCACGCTCGCGGCCATCGGCCCGGGCCTGCTGGTCGGCATCGCGGGCGTGGTCGCCCTGGCGATCGCCGCGAGCTTCGGCCTGTGCCGCCTCTTCGGCCTGCCCCGTCGCATGGCGGTGCTCGTCGCCTGCGGCAATGCCATCTGCGGCAACTCGGCCATCGCGGCCGTGGCGCCGGTGATCGGGGCGGATGGCGAGGATGTCGCGGCCTCGATCGCCTTCACGGCGGTCCTCGGCGTGCTGGTGGTGCTGGGCCTGCCGCTACTGATTCCGATTGCCCATGTCAGCATGACGCAGTTCGGCATCCTGGCGGGGCTGACCGTCTATGCGGTCCCGCAGGTGATCGCCGCGACCGCGCCGGTCGGCCTCGCCGCCGTGCAGATCGGCACGCTGGTCAAGCTGGTGCGCGTCCTGATGCTCGGCCCGGTGGTGCTGGTGCTCTCGCTCCTGGCCCATCGACTGCACGAAGGAAGCCGCACGCCGGCGCCGGTGGTCAAGGCCGGCGACCGACCAAAGCCCGGCCATCTCGCCCTGCACAAGCTCGTGCCCTGGTTCATCCTGGCCTTTCTCGGCCTCGCCACGTTGCACACGCTGAACCTGATCCCCGGCGCCGCGCTGGCGCCGACCGCCTGGGTCGCGAACGTGCTGACGATCCTGTCCATGGCGGCGCTCGGCCTCGGCGTCGATATCCGGGTCGTGTCGCGGGCCGGCGGCCGCGTCACGGCGGCGGTCTGCGCCTCGCTGCTGCTGCTCGGCGTTGCCAGCTTCGCCCTGATTCAAGCGCTGGGGGTTGCATGAGGGAGAGGGCTCCGGTCGTCGCCGATGCGCCGGGACGGTATGGCGGCTCGACCCCGTCGTAAGGTCGGCGGATGCGAACGACATGCCAACTTCGCCGCCGAACAAATGATCACGCTCTGCAAAAAAGCTCTTGCGTTTTTGTGCGGCGCAACATATAACACTCCTGCAGCCGTTGCGCTGCATGCCCTTCTTGGGCGTTTCCTCCCTAGACTTGGGCCACCTTCGGGTGGCCTTTTTTTTGGCGAGGTTGGTTCATCCCTGCCGCTCACGCAAGCGTGATCTGCGCAATTTGCGGCTCTGGCGGATTAAACTTGAGGCAGTGGTCCTGACCTAACATCAAGCCGGCAGGGACCGGATCGCGACCCTGTTGTCATGGAAGGCGCCGCCACCGACCGGCGCCGGCGCGTCGGCCCCGGTCAGCATGTTGATGCCACGTCCGTCCTCATAGAAACCGTTCGGCCAGATCGACTCGGCGACCAGGACGCCGCGTCGCAGACCGTCGAACAGCCTGGCATGCAGGCGCACGGCGCCGCGCGTATTGCTGAGCTCGACCCGACCGCCGTCCGGGATGCCGAGCGTCGCCGCATCGTCGGGATGGATCAGCACGGTCGGTCGCTCCTCCTTGGCGAGCGAGGTCGGCGCATCCGTGAAGGAGGAATTGAGGAAGTTGCGAGCCGGGCTCGTGGCGAGCCGGAACGGATGAGCCTCGTCCGCCGCCTCGATCACCGCCCAATGGTCGGGAAACACCGGCATGGCAGGACCCGGCGCCGCCGCACCCGGTGCGGCGGCCGCGGCGTCCGCCCAATCCGGCCGGAAGCGGAACTTGCCGTCCGGCCAGCCGAAACCGTCGAGGAAATGGGCCTTCTCGAACGGCTGCTGGCAATCGATCCAGCGGTTGCGTTCAAGGGCGTCGAGCGTGCCGTGTCCGGAGGCACGCAAGGTCCCGTCGATCAGGTCGCGCGCACTCGTGTCGAAGGAGGGATGATCGAGCCCCAGACGCCGCGCCAGCGCGCAGATGACCTCGTGGTTCGAGCGGCACTCGCCCGGCGGCTCGATCAGCTTCGGCCCGAGCAGGATGTGCTGCTGGCCGCCGCCCTGATAGACGTCGTCATGCTCTACGAACATGGTGGCGGGCAGCACGATGTCCGCCATGCGGGCCGTGTCGGTCATGACCTGCTCATGCACGACGGTGAAGAGATCGTCGCGCGAAAACCCGCGCCTCACCACCGTCTGGTCGGGCGCGACCGTCATGGGATTGGTGTTCTGGATGAGAAGCGCCGTCACCGGGGGACCGCCCTTGAGGGCCTCGGCGTCCCCGTCGAGCACCGCGCCGATGCGCGTCTGGTCCAGCACGCGCACCGACGGGTCGACGAGGTCGAGCCCCTCGATCAGGCGCTTGTTCCAGCCGAACATGCCGGAGTTGGAATGGAGCGCGCCGCCACCCTTGTGCTGCCAGCTTCCCAGCACGACCGGGATCGACGTCACCGCATGCAGGGAGGCTGACCCGTTGCGCGAGCGGGCGAAGCCGTAGCCGATGCGAAAGAAGGCACGGGGCCGACGGCCGAGAAGATGGGCGAAAGTCTCGATATCGGCCGACGGCACGCCGCAGATCGCCGAGGCCCATGCGGGATCGCGCGACGCGAGATGCGCTTCGAGGCCAGCGGGATCGTCCGCATAGCGCGCCATATAGGCCCGGTCGGCCAAGCCGTCGCGGAACAGCACATGCATGACGCCGCAGGCCAGCGCCCCGTCCGTGCCGGGGCGCACCAGCAGCCGCACGTCGGCCTGCTTCATCGTGGCATTGTCGTAGACGTCGACCGCGACGATCGGTGCGCCGCGCTCCTTGCGGGCACGGACCGCATGGGTCATCACGTTGACCTGCGTGACCACTGCGTTGGTGCCCCAGATCACGACGCAATCGCTTTCGACCATCTCGCGCGGATCGACGCCCGTGTTGCGGCCGTGGCCGGCCTTCCAGCCGGCCCAGGACAGCGCCGTGCAGATCGTCGAATATTGCCCCGAATAGCGCTTGGCGTGGCGCAGCCGATTGATGCCGTCGCGCATCACGAGGCCCATGGTGCCGGCGTAGAAATAGGGCCAGACGGTCTGCGAGCCGAGCCGCCGTTCCGCCGCCAGGAAGCCTTCGGCCACGCGGTCGAGCGCCTCCCCGATGCCGATCGGGGCAAACTTGCCCGAGCCCTTCGGCCCGGTGCGCACCAGCGCCTGGGTGAGCCGATCCGGATTGTGGACCCGCTCGGCGTAGCGGGCCACCTTGGCGCAGATCACACCGGCCGTGTAGCTGTTGTCGGCGGCGCCGTAAAAGCGTCCGACCCGACGCCCGTCGAGCACCTCGATCTCGAGCGCGCAAGTCGAGGGGCAATCGTGCGGGCAGGCCGAGGCGCGGCGGATCTTTCCCGGCATGGCGTTCATGGGCGCGGCTCCCGGTTCGCTTTCATGCTGCGTCACATTCCGTTACGGACCGCCCGTCATAACGCAAACGACGGCGGAATGCACCGCGAAGGGCGGATAACCCGTCCTCGTTCGCTTCGCCGGACCGGACAGACCTGCCCTCGCTTCGCTGACCACTTGATGCTGGCAGCGTAAACTGACCAGCGAAGCGATCCGGGTCGGTGAGCGGAAGCGAGGCCTTTTTGCGAGGATGTCCGATATGACCGAGCATAGTGTTTGCCCCTGGTGGATCGGCTACTTTCTGGCGAACCCCTTGCGGCGCCTCATGCAGGATCCGAACTCCATTCTCGCGCCGCATGTCCGTGCCGGGATGACCGTGATCGAGCCCGGTTCCGGATTGGGATTCTTCACGCTGGAACTGGCTCGGCTGGTTGGCCCGGGCGGCCGCGTCATCGCCGTCGATGTGGAGCCGCGAATGATCGCCGGGTTGCAGCGCCGCGGACGCAAGGCCGGCCTCCTCGACCGCATCGATGCCCGCACGGTTCGGTCGACCTCGATGGCGATCGACGATATAGAGGGCAGGACCGACGTTGTGTTCGCCTTCGCGGTCGTGCATGAGATGCCGGCGCCGGGTCCGTTCTTCGCACAGGCCGCTCGTGCCCTGAAACCCGGCGGTACGCTTCTCCTCGCCGAACCTGCCGGTCACGTCGACGAGAAGGAATTTGCCGGAGAGCTCGCCGCCGCTGCGCAAGCCGGGCTCGCGCTCGTCAGCCGACCCGCGATGCGCGGCTGCCGATCGGCGGAATTGCGTAAACCCGCTTCCCCATGACCTTGGCGGTTGCGGGGTTGATCTGTCGAGCCCGCAACCGCCAAGGTCATTTTCCCGGCTCCGGCAGCCTGACGACGGCGCTCAGCCCATCGCCGCGCTTCAAGGTGATGGCGCGCGGTGCGATCTCCGACACGATCCAGCCGTCGATTGGGGTGCCGACCCCGACGCTGACGACCCGCGTGTCGCCGCCGCGCTTGACGAGCGCCACCTCCTGGCCGCCGCCGAGAATGATGCCGCTCAGTTGCAGGTTCGGCTTCGGCGGCGGCAGCGCGACGGTCGGCGCAAGGATGCCCCCGTTGCCGAGACCTGCGGGCGGCGGGGGTGGTGGCGGCCGGCGGGTCGGCGAGAAGAGCGGCCGCTGCCGCGTCGCCGAGAGCGCCGCGAGCCCGCTATCGTCGTCCTGGGCGAGCGCGGCGCCGGAAGCCCAGGCCAGCGCGGCGAGGCCGGCGGCCCAGGCGTGAAGGAACCGCGGCGGCGCGGACGGGCGCGGCGCGATCATCGGACCGGCTTCGCCCAAAAGGCGCTAAGCGTCATGGTGGTGCGCAGCAGCGGCGCCCGCGGATCACCGCCCGGCGCCGCCGTGTCGGAAGGTTGCATGGCGAAGGCGTCGACGAGGATCATCGGGGTGCCGGTCTCGAGCCGATAGAGAAGCGTCTGCAGCGCCTCGATCTTCCCCTCGACCACGGCCTCGACCTCGATACGCCGGTGCGGCCCCGGCGCGTCGGGCTTGGCTTCCGCGCGGCTCGACAGGACAGCCGCGCCGGCGTCGCGGGCGGTCGAGCGCAGCAGGTCGTCGGTGCGGGCCGCCGCCAGCGTCTCCGTCTCGGCCGACACCGACAGCGGCGCCCGCTCCGGCCCGATCGCGGCATGGCGTGCGGCGCCCAGGCTACGGCTCATGAACTCCGCCTTCGCGTCGCGTTCCCCGGTCGCCGACCACAGGTCGGCAAGCGTCGAGGCCAGCAGCGTGCCGCCCAGCAGCAGGCCGGCGAGGAGGATCAGCGTCGCGGCGATCGGCCGCCCGATCTCGACTCTGGCATTGAGCCTCATGGCGGTGCTGGCGTGTCCGCCCCCTCGACGTCGGCAGCCGGGGTCGGCGCCGCGGTCTCGGCGGGCGGGACGAGGCCTGCCGGCTTCATCTCCAGGTGGAAGCGGTCGCCCGAACCGCCCTCGACCCTGGTGGTGGCGGCCGCGAAGGCCACGTCCTTGAAGCGGCCCGCCGTCTCGAGCGCCGGCACGAGGGCGGGCACCGCACGAGAGATGCCGGAGATCCGCACCCCGTCCGTGCCGATCGACAGGTCGGTCAGGTAGGAGCTGTCCGGCAGCGCCGCCGAGATCGCCTCGACGATGTCGACCGCCCGCGGATGTGCCGCCCGCAACCGCCGCAGCGCCGCGTCGGCTTCGGTGCCGGCCCGGTCGCGCCGCTGGGCGGCGGCGAGCACCGCCTTGCGGTCGCTGATCACCTGGTCCTGCGCGTTGATCTCGGCCTCCACGTTCCCAGTGCTCCACCAGGCCCACCCGGTCGCCACCGCGAGCCCTGCCGCGACCATGAGCACCACCGCGCCGATCGGCCGCCGCAAGGATGCGCGGCGTTCGGCCTCCCCGCGACCGAGCGGCAGGACGAAGCCCGTTGGCCCCGGCTGAACGAGCCGCATGGCCTTCGGACGAAGCGGCGCCAGCAGGGCGAGCGTCGAACCGACGAGCCGCTTCGGCACGACGCCGATCTCGACCGACAGCCGGGTGGCATCGCCGGGCAGCGGCGCCTGCAGGATGTGGTAGTGGACGTCGCTCACCCGCCAGGGGGTGATCCGGTCGATCTGGTGGCGCACGAAGGCATCGAGGAACGGGGCGCTCTGCGCGGCGACCGGGTCGAGCTCCCGCCGGAACAGCCAGCCCTCGGGGATGCGCAGATCGATCGCGGTGGCGGACAGCCGCCGGGCGAGGCTCGCCGGCTCGAGGCGCGAGGTTCCGCTCTCTTCGACGAGGCGGCCGAGCGGGACGCCGCGCGGGCCGAGCACCCGACCGCTGCCGTCGGCGAGGTCGATCGACGTCACCGGCCGGCGCCGCACGCCCCGCTCGACCGCGATCCATGCTTCGGCGAGCCCATCGACGAACCAGACCCAGCCACGCTTGAACGTCTCGAAGGCCATGAACGATCAGCCGATCTTCTGCCAGGACAGGACCTTCAGATCCTGGCCGCGGCCTTGCACGGGCCCGAGCACGACCTCATAGCGCCGCGAGAAGCCTCCCGCCAGCGTGACGCGGGCGACCGCACGCAGCGCCGGCGCATCGTCGAAGCCGACGAAGCTCCTGGCCTCGACCGGGACCAGCAGCAGTTCCGAATCCCGCGTCGTGAACCCCTGCACGCGCCGCTGCATAAAATCGTCGGCCCGGTCGGCGTCGCCGCCGAACAGCGCCAGCACGACCGCCCGCGCTGCCAGGATCGGGTCGACTTTCGCGGCGCGGCTCGCGACGGTCAGCGATGGCGCCACCCGCGCCGCGAGGGCATCGCCGAGCCCCCAGGCGCGTGCCACGTCGGCGACGGACTGGATCGGCGGCGCCGCATTGGCCTGCGCTCCCGCGGCCGGCTGGCTCGGCAGGACCGGAGGCGCGGTGGCGGTCGAGACGGGAGTCACCGAGGCGTCGCGCCCGAGCGGGGAGGCCGTGCCGGCATCGGCCCCCGCGGCCGGTGGGGCGGTCGCTGTAGCCGCCGGCGCGGCCGCGGGCACGCGTAGCGCGGCGATGCGATCGAGCGCGGTGGCGACCTCGGCCGGCTCGGCACCGGCCGAGCGCAGCAGGGCCGCGATGAGCTCCGGGGGCGCCGCATTGGCATCGATGCGCGCCGATTCAGAGACATAGGCGACCTCGATCTCGGCACCCGGCAGGCGGACGTCGAAACGCCCGCCGCGCCGCCGATCCGCCGGGCCGGTGCTCACGTAGGACAAGACGAGATCGCCGACCGCGAGGCCGAGTTCGTCGGCCTGCGTCAGTTTCGCGAAGGCGGCGGCCGACCGCGCGCCGCTGAGGCTGCCGCGCAGGACCACGGCCGCGAGGCTCGACAGCAGGGCGCAAAAGACGAGGACGATCAACAGCGCCGCGCCGCGCCGGCGGCGATCCTGGCCTCGCCCGACGCCCTCAGCCATGAGCCTCGACCGCCTGGCGAACCGCTGGGCCTACGACGAAGACGAGCCAGGCGGCAGGCGCCAGGAACGCCCCGAACGGAACAGCGAGGTCGCGCTCCGGCCGTCCGCGCCGCGCTAGCGCCACCACTGCCAGCGCGGCGACCGCCGCGACCTCGAGCGCCATCGCCTGGTCCGCATAACCGAGCCAGACCCCGCAGGCCCCGGCGAGCTTCACGTCGCCGAAGCCCAAGCCGTCGCGGCCGCTCGCCCGGCGATAGAGCTGCGCCGTGAGCCAGAACAGCGCGAAGGCGACCGCGCCGCCGAGCGCCGCGACCATCAGGGCCGCGATCCTGCCGTCGGTCTCCTCGACCCGGCCGACGCCCGCCGCAGCGAGGAGCCCGAGCCCGGCGATCGCCGCCGAAGCGGTGTCGGGAATGATGAAACGGCTGAGATCCCAACGAACCACCACGATGGTGGCGATCCACCAGAGGATCGCGAAGCCGGCGGCGATCGGGTCGAGCAGGACGGCCGCCAACAGGGCGCCCCCTGCCATCGCGGCCGCGTCGATGATCAGGGTCCGACGGCACCAGACGGGTGGTTCGGCGGTCGCTATGTCTTCGGTCGCGATGGCTTCGGTCACGGCGGCTTATCGTCTCGGACTGAGATCTTACCCTAGGTGATTGTTTGAAACCCGGCGATCTCCAGGCCGGTTTCGTCCGCGTGGATCGTCTCGAAGCACGGCGGAGGCCGAGCGTCCCTCGACCCGGTCACGTCGCGACCGACCTGGAACGAGGACGCAGACGCTACCAAACGAGCCTCGAACATATTCAAGCAAGCAAGCCGGCAACCACGTGCTTAGTCTTTGCTGGTCACCGCGGGCCGAATATCGTGCCGCATCGACAGGAGGCGGTTGTGGAACTCCTCCGTGACATCCTGCGCGTCGGCCGGATTGGTGATGATCTCCGGTCGGATGAAGATGATGATCTCGGTGCGGTTCAGCGCATTGTCGTGGGTGGTCAGGATATCCTTGAGGAAACTGATCGACGACAGGCCCGGGATGCCCGATCGCGACTGGCTCTGCTTGTCGCTGATGAGGCCGGCCAGCATCACCGTCTGGCCGTTGGCGACCGACACGGTGGAGCGCACCCGCCGCTGCGAGATCGTGGGTGTGAGCGAGGTCGGATCGGTCGAGGTCACGGCGGAGACCTGCTGCTCGACGTCGAGCGACACCATGCCGTTGGCGTTCACGCGCGGCAGCACGTTGAGGATGATGCCGGTATCCTTGTAGTCGACGTTGTTGACGACCGGCGCGGTCGAGGACGTGTCGACCGATTGCGCCGTCCGGGTGAGGATCGGCACCTGGTCGCCGACTTCGAGCGTCGCCGGCTGCCGGTCGACCACAACGAGGGAGGGCGACGACAGGATCTTGACCGTCGTGAAGCTCTGCAGCGCGTCGAGCAGGAGCTTCGGGTTGGCGGCCGAGCCGGCGAGGATGTTGAGGCCCTGCGAGCTCATCGTCTGCAGCGGGACGCCAGTGGCGCCGCTAAGGCCGAGCGAGAACTTGCCGCTTTGGAGAAAGAACTGCACGCCATATTGCAGGTCCTGCGTAAGCGTGACCTCGGCGATGGTGGCCTCGATGGCGATCTGGGTCGGGGCTCTGTCCATCTGCCGGATGGCACGCTCGACGATGCGATACTCCGGGCCGCTCGCCTTGATCAGCAGCGAATTGGTGTTCGGATCGGCCGTGATGCGGATTCCAGAGCCGGGCCCACCCCCGAGACCGTCGCCGCCCGCACCGGGCCGCTTGGCCGCATCGGCGTTGATGGCGGCCTTCAAGGCCCCGAAGGGCGATTGCGCCGCGCCGGCCTGCGCTCCGCCGCCGCCACCGGAGTCGCCGCCCGAGAAGCCGCCACTGCCGCTGCTTCCCGATGAGGAGGATGAACCGAAACCGGCCTGGACGACGCCCGATCCACCCGGAGCCGCGCCGCCCGACGGCGACGTGCCGGTCTGGGAGCCGCCGCGGCTGCTTGGTTCGAGCAGCCCCTTGTCGGCCCCGCTATCGCCTGAATCCGAGCCGTTGCCGAACAGGTCGTTGATCGCGGTCGCCACCGCCTTGGCCTGGGCATATTGCAGGTGGTAGACCTTGATGCCGGAGGCCATGGCGTCGGTCCGATCGAGCCGGGTGACCCATTTGCGCACGAAGGCGATGCCCTCCGGCCGGCGCGACACGGCCAGGACCGCATTGAGGCGGCTCATCGGTTCGAGCTGGACGGCGCTCTGGCCGAGCCCGCCCTCGCCGGTGTCGAGAATGTGATTGATCTCGGCGATGACGGTTTCGGGCGCCGAATTGGCGACCGGCAGAATGGCGACCGACTTCGCCCGCAGCCAATCGACGTCGACGGCATCGGCGGCCTCGATGGCGGCCTCACGTTCGGATGCGGTGCCTTGCACGAGCACGAGATTGGCCGCGGGATCGGCCTTGATCGAACCCGCGCGCGAGCCGAATCCCTCGAGGAGGTGGCCCAGCGCCGCCGCCGACATGTATTTCGCGGTGATGACCGAGACGCCATAGCCTTCGCCGGTGCCATGCATCTCCACGTTGCCGATGCCGCCGGGGTCGGCCGACGGGACAACGCGGTAGAGATCGTGGTCCTTGACCACCGAGGCGCCGACCGAAGACAGGGCGCTTTCGAGGAGTGGCAGCAGCCGCGCTCGCGGTACCGGCCGCGACGATGTCAAGGTCACCTGTCCGGTCACGCGCTTGTCGACCAGATAGTTCACCTTGAGGATATCGCCGAGGATCGCCTTGGTGACGGCGGCGATGTCGGCATTGTCGAAATTGAGCTGATAGCCGCCGTCACCGGCCGGCACGATCTGTCCGCCGAGGTCCGCCACCTGGCCGCGGGCGCGGCTGTTGTCGGCATCGGCCGCGGCGACGGCGGCAACGGCTTCTGGCGAGGCGCCGGGAAAGACCTCCGCCCGGGCGCTGCGGCTCCCGTCCGGCAGCGTCCCGTAACTTGCCGCAGGCACCTTGCCGCGCGCGCTCAGATTCGGCTTGAAACTATCGAGCAGGCTGACCGGTGTCGGGCTGGACCCCGCAGTCTGCGCGCAGGCCGTCAAAAAAGCCACACTTATGAAAATAGTGGCGAGCCGTACGAAGCGAGCCAGCGACGGGATTGAATAAGGTGTCGTCAAGCCCTGCATCCGACTCGTTCACATGAACACAGCTACTGGTTTCGTCGTCCCGTTTCGGCACACCGACAGGGGACTGAACTTGATCGCGCCTTATGCTTTAACGCTATATTATCGACTTCGTGATGTCCAGTTCGTACCCCGGGCGTGTCCATGAATCCCGCAGAGTTCGCCCGCAAGCTCGTCGCGATCGGCATGCTCGACAAGGAGCAGCTCGACCCCGCCGCCCGGGATGCCCCCGCCTCGTGGAGCAAGCGGCTGCTGGGGGCCTCGCGCATGAAGCCGGCCGAATTCGCCGATTTCCTGGCCGCCGCCAAGGCGCTGCCCCGGTCCGAAGGCGAGGTCCTGCGGGCCGGCAGGCCACTGACCGGCGACTTCTCGCTTCCTTTCCTGCATGAGACCGGCCTCTATCCCTATGCGACCGCCGACGGCCATGTCCGCCTCGCCTGCGCCGATCCGTTCAACCTCGACGCCATCGACGCCATCGTGTTGACGCTGGGCGGCCACGTCGAGGTCGAGGTGGCGACCTTCGAGGACGTCGAGGTGGCGCTCGACGCCGGCAAGGCGGGGCCGGCGGCCAACGCGGAGGCGCCGGCGGAGGGCGGCGGCGAAGCCGGCCCGGACAATTCCGAGACGCTGCGCGATCTCGCCAGCGGCGCGCCGGTGGTGCGGGCGCTCGACGATCTGTTCGATCGGGCGGTCGCGCTCAGGGCCAGCGACATCCATTTCGAACCCATGCGCCGCGACCTCCAGGTGCGGGTGCGGGTCGACGGCGTGCTGCGCACCATCCCGGCACCGCGCGGCATCGCGCCGCGCGCCATCGTCTCGCGCGTCAAGATCCTGGCCGGCCTCAACATTGCCGAGCACCGGCAGCCGCA
This sequence comes from Lichenihabitans sp., assembly GCA_965277635.1. Classification (GTDB taxonomy): domain Bacteria; phylum Pseudomonadota; class Alphaproteobacteria; order Rhizobiales; family Beijerinckiaceae; genus Lichenihabitans. The sequence goes on along the minus strand of CBDIDE010000002.1, from coordinate 3,899,072 downwards.
GGACGGGCGCATGCGCGTCAAGGTGCGCGGCCGCGACTTCGACGTTCGCGTCGCGACCATGCCGACCACCTCGGGCGAGGCGGCCATCCTGCGGCTGCTCGACCGCGGCGGCCGGCTCATCGAATTCGGAGAGCTCGGCTTCGGCGCGCGCGACCTCGGCGTGCTGCAGGACAAGCTCAGCCAGCCGCACGGCATGATCGTGGTCACCGGGCCGACCGGCAGCGGCAAGACCACGACGCTCGCCGCCGCCCTCGCCTCGCTGAACGACCAGACGCGCAAGATCCTCACCATCGAGGATCCGGTCGAATACGAGATCGCCGGCGTCGGCCAGTCGCAGGTGCGCCCCGCGGTCGGGCTCACCTTCGCCACCGCGCTGCGCGCCTTCCTGCGTCAGGATCCGGACGTCATCATGGTCGGCGAGGTGCGCGATCCCGAGACCGCGAAGATCGCCATTCAGGCGGCGCTGACCGGCCACCTGGTGATGACGACGCTCCACACCAACACGGCCGCCGCCGCCATCACCCGGCTCGTCGACATCGGCGTCGAGCGCTACCTCATCGCCTCGACGCTCACCACCGTCATTGGCCAGCGGCTGATCCGCATGCTGTGCCCCGATTGCCGCCGCCCGTTCACCGCGACCCCGGCCGAGATCGAACGCAATCCGCGCCTCGTCGGTCTCAAGATCCCGGCCGGGGCCGAATTGCATGCGCCGGTGGGCTGCGAGCGGTGCGGTGGAACCGGATACCGGGGCCGCCGCGCCATCTACGAGGTGCTCGACATCACCGAGCCGGTGCGCAAGGAGATCCTGGCCGGTGCCGACGATGCGGTGATCGAGCGCGCGGGCATCGCCCAAGGCATGTCGACGCTCGTCGACGACGGCCGCTCGCGCTGCCTTGAAGGCGTCACGTCGGTGGACGAGGTGTTCCGCGTGGCCGGCATCCGGTAGCGCCCGAAATCCGGCGATCGTCATCGGACGGCGGGTTCGATAGGGACACCGGATCAATGCGTTGGTGTTCTCCCTTATGGTCTTGTGTCGACGTTCAGGGCATATCGGAGCACGGAGCCGAACTGCCGGTGCTACCATCCGGGTGATAGTGATGCGCTACGTGATCAAAATCGATCAAGCTCATGATTTCGGATCGATAAAGTCCAAAATTGTGGCCGTGATCTAGACGCTCCGGGAGGCTAGCGTGGCGCGCTTTCAATATACCGCCGTCTCCCCGGACGGGCGCACCCTCGGAGGCGAGACCGTCGCGGCGGACGAGGGGGCGGTTGCGGCCGAGCTCGGCCAGCGCGGTCTCATGCTGGTCAGCCTGAGCCGGCTGAAGGCGGAGGGCGGCGGCCTCTTCTCCAGCGCCGTCAAGCCTCGCGAGGTCACGGCCTTCCTGGGCGAGCTTGCGCTGATGCTGCGCAGCGGCCTGCCGCTCGACGAGGTGCTCGACCTTTGCGCACGCGGCCTCTCGACCAGGCTCAACCGGGTGGTGGTGGCGCTGCGGGCCGATGTGCTCGCCGGCGCGAGCTTCGTGCAGGCGCTCGAGAAGCACCCGCAGGTCTTCTCGCGCGACATCGTCGCCATGGCGCGGGTCGCCGAAGCGACCGGCGACCTCGGCGGCGTCTTCGCGGCGGTGGCGGCGCAGCGCGAGCAGGCCCACAGGCTCGCCGAGAAGGTGACGGGAGCACTGCGCTACCCGGCTTTCCTGATCGTCATGGCCGTCGGCGTGCTGGTCTTCTTCCTCTTGCAGGTCATCCCGCAATTCGCCGGGCTCTTCGCCGATTCGCCGACCGATCCTGGCCCGCTGGTCCATTTCATCCTGGGCCTGTCGGCTTTCCTCATCGCCAACGAGGTCGCGCTCGGCAGCGGCCTCGCCGCCCTGCTGCTCCTGGGTCTTCTCCTGTGGCGCACCCCCGCGAGCCGCGCGGCGCTCGGCGCGGCCTTCCTGAGAACGCCGGGGATCGCCGGCATCTGGCTCCTGTGGCGGACCTCGCGCTTCCTCGCCAATCTCTCGGTGCTGCTCGGCCAGGGCGTGCCGCTGACGGAGGCCATGCGCGTGCTCGAGGATTCCATCGGGACCGAGGGGCGCGGCCAGCTCGCGGCGGTGGGCGACGCGGTGCGCCGCGGCGGCCGGCTCTACGATGCGCTCGCGGTCTCGAAGCTGCTGCCGCCCGTCGCGATACGCATGGTCAGGATCGGCGAGGAGACCGGGGAGCTCACCAAGATTGCCGGGGAGGCTGGCGGCCTTTATGCTCGGCAGCTTGAAAAGCGGCTCGACGCGGTCTCGGGCCTGATCGGACCCATGGCGATCGTCACCATCGCGGGGCTCATCGGCGGCCTTATGGTGACCATCATGACGGCGCTGGTGAGCGTCAACCAGGCGGTCCTGTGAGGAGCGCATCGAGGCGAAGATGGAGCAAGGGATGAGAGTCGCGTGCGCCATTCGGGACTGGCGCGGCCGGCGGCGGGCCGTCGATCCCCGCCAGGCCGGATTCACGCTCATCGAGATGCTGGTCGTGCTGGCGATCATCGGCCTGCTCGTCGGGCTCGTGGCGCCGCGCGTCTTCAATCAGCTCGCCGAGGCTAAGGTGCGCACGGCGCATATCCAGATCGAGAATTTCAAGAACTCGCTCGATCTCTTCTTCCTCGATGCGGGCCGCTATCCGACGACCGCCGAAGGGCTCGGCGCGCTCGTCGTGCGGCCGGCCAATGTGGCGGGCTGGGGCGGTCCCTACATCAAGGGCAGCGGCGTGCCCAAGGACCCATGGAACAATCCCTACCTCTACCGCTCTCCCGGGGAAGGCGGCCGGTCCTATGACATCATCTCGACCGGTCCCGGCGGAAAGGGCGGCGGTGGCAACCAGATCGCGAGCTGGTAGGGCGGTGCCGGCTGCGGCCGATCGGCGTGCCGGCTATCTCCTGATCGAACTGGCGGTCGCGCTGGCCGTCACGGCCCTGGTGCTGGGACTGCTGTTTCCCAACCTGCCGAACAGAACCACGCCGACGCGCCTCATCGGGCTCGTCACCGCCTCGGCGGCCCTGCTCCGTGACGCGCGCAGCGCGGCGATCGAGCGCGATGCTCCGGTCGCAGCCACCTTCGATGCGGTGGAGCGGACCCTACGCGTCGGCAGCGACAGGGTGGAGATGCCCTCCGACGTCGACGTGACGCTGGAAGCGGGCGGCAATTGCCCCGCCCGCGACGGACGAGCCGCGATCCTGTTCCGTCCGGACGGCACCAATTGCGGCGGCGTGCTGCGCTTCGCCAGCGACGGCCGGGTGATCCGGACCCGCGTCAACTGGGTCGACGGGCGGATCGATGTCGTCGATGGCGGCTGACCGCATCGATCGCGAGGGTATCCGATCGGACCGATCGGATACCGGCTTCGCGCTCGTGGAGGCGATGGTGGCGCTCATCATCGCCGGACTCTTCCTGGCGGCGCTCGGACGCGTCTTCGCCTCGGCCTGGAGCATAACGCCGCGCCCACAGGAGACGCTCACCTCCGTCGTCCTCGCCCGGGCCGTCGTGGCGGGCTCCGGCGCGGCCTTCACGGGGTCGGGCGAGGCCGGGACCTATCGGTTCCGCCGCAGCACGGGTCCGATCGAATTCATCGGGCGTCCGTCTGGCCTCGCACCGGCGCCGCCCGCCCCGACGCCAGCGCCGCAGAGCAGCGCGCCGCCCGCCCAGAACAGCGCCATCCTGCGCGGCCTGACGCCGCCGCCCTCCGCCCCGTCATCGCCGTCTCCCGATACGCTGCAGGCCAACCCCATCCTGGCGGGCCTGACGCCGCTCGGCCAGGACCCTGCGCATGCCTCGACGCTGCCGTTGCGGCCGTTGCGGCTGCGGCGCCTGACCGTCGTCATCGAGACGCCGTCACGGCGGCGCCTCGTCTGGCAGGCCATCGGAGCCGATGATGCGGGGCGATAGGCGACGAGCGGGCTTCATGCTCGTCGAGGTGCTGGCGGCCCTCGTCGTCAGTGCCGCGATCGTGGCCGTCGTCCTGCCGTTCGCCGCCAATCTGCTGACCCGCTGGTGGACCGGTCAGCCCGAAATCGAGCGCGCCGACGGTTTCATGCAGGCGGTGGCGCGGCTCGGCGACGATCTTGCCCAGGCGGTGCCGCTGACTGTCACCGGCGGAGCCCCCGGCATCCGATGGTTCCGTTGCGATCCGAAAGGTCTCGACTTCATCCGTCCGTCGCTCGGCGCCGCCGCGGGTACCAGCCTCGACATCGTCACCTACCGGATCGTCGAGGGAGAGGAAGGCGACCGGCTGTCGCGGGCGAGCCGGCCCTATCGGCCCGAGGAGGGACCGCCCGTCGCCGGTCAGCCGGCCGGCCCGGGCGTCGCGCTGCTCGACGGCCCCTTGACGCTGCGCTTCGCCGCAGTCGGCCGCGACGGCCGGCCCGAAGACGTTTGGCAGGCTCTCAAAGAGATGCCCCGGCGCATCGAACTCGCCGCCCGGCGCCGCAGGCGGAGCGATGCCGGCGGGGCGGCGGTGGGGGCGCCGGTGTCGAAGATCGTCTTTCCGCTCGGCGCCGCCGGAGGCTGACCCCCCTGGACCACGATGGCCTTGGATCCGATCGATCCGAAACCGTGCCCGTGCCCGGACGCCCTGCCGATCGGCGTCGAGCTCAGGCTACTTCACCACGAGGCGGGCGACCTGCCACGCGGACCGACTGTAGTAGGTCTGGCTGGCCAGCGCCGGATCGCTATCATAGGGATAGATGACGAAGAGCGGTCCCTTGTCGCGGACCGGCATGTATTCGCCGTTGCGCTTCAGCGCCAGGATCGCATGGTGCTTGACGAAATCCTCCATCGGGATCTCGGTCGTATAGTCGTTCAGCGCATAGGCCACGACCTTGGTGCCCTTGGCGCCGACATCGGCCATCAGCTTGTCCAAGGGCACGCCCTCGAACTTCATCGGGCCGTTGTACCAGGGGGTCTTGGTTTCGACCGTTACCATGCCTAGTTTTTCCAGCATGGCGCGGTCGAATTTGGCGCCGTCCGCTCCGTTCGTCTCGGTGATGTCGCCCGAGATGGTGAGGATCGGCTTGCCTTCCGGCACTGCGAGTGAACCAGCGTTAGCGGATCCACTGGCCATCGTGCAGGCGCAGGCGAGCGCGGCTCCGACCAGGGCCGCCAGATTGAGCTTGACCATGTCATGAACTCCTGAGTGGAAGCCGGATCTGCGCCAAGCAATTTAAGACGGGGTGAATCGCCGGTCAGCAAGTGTCATTTCGTGGGGAGTGGTTCCGACGTTTCCCTGATCAGCGGGTGACGACATGACGTTAAGGTTGCTTCTTAACCATGTTTCTACACACATTTTTCGTGTATTAACACCGCGTTAAGACTGTATGATAGGCTTTACGAATTGGCAAAGACTTGCCCGAAAGTCGCCAGCCAACGCATGACGAAACGCCGGTAGGGGGATGAAAACGTGAACAAACATGTCGCTCCGTTCAGGGCTCCGGTTCTGTGCAACGAGGCCGTCCCCGGCTTCATGAACAATGCCGAAGGGGAGGCCATGAAGGCGGCGGTGGCGCGCAAGATCGAGGAACTCTTCGATATCCTGTGCATCGATCATACCAACGACCACAATACCCGCGAGACGCCGGCCCGGGTCGCCAAGATGTTCGTCGAGGAGACGATGCGGGGCCGCTTCACGGCGCCGCCGCGCATCACCGACTTCGACAATGTCGAGCGCTACGATCAAATGATCGTCACCGGGCCGATCGAAGTGCGTTCGACCTGCGCGCATCACCTGATGCCGATCTACGGTCATGCGACGATCGGCATCATGCCCTCGGCGGACGGCAAGATCATCGGCCTGTCGAAATACGACCGGATCGTCGAATATTTCTCGTCGCGGCTGCAGATCCAGGAGGAACTGGTCAAGCAGATCGAGCGCTTCATCGTCGATACGACCGAGCCGCGCGGCTTGGCCGTGCGCATCAGCGCCGTCCACATGTGCAAGACCCATCGCGGCGTGCTCGCCTCGCGATCGAGCCGCATGGTCAATGCGAGCTACTACGGGATCATGGCGCAGGACGCCGCGTTGCGTGCCGAATTCCTGCAGGAATGTACGATCCTCGAGCGCAGCCTGAACTGAGATCTCGTCAAGGGGGAACGGTAATGGGCCAGGCGATCGACATGCGGACCTTCCCGGCGGTTCGGCCTGCCGGCATCTTCCGATCCACCAAATCCTACGACCACAACGAAGGCTTGTCGTGCTGCTTCCGTCAATGGCGGGCGACGCATTCGCATTGCCGGCTGGTGCATGGCTATGCACTCGCCTTCAAGTTCGTGTTCTGCTCCAACGAACTCGACGAACGCAACTGGTGTTTCGATTTCGGCGGCCTGAAACCCGTGAGGGCATGGCTCCACGACATGTTCGATCACACCATGCTGGTCGCCGAGGACGACCCGGAGAAGGCGAAATTCGAGGGGCTCGCCCAGGCTGGGCTGATCGACATCAGGCTCGTGCTGGCGGTGGGCTGCGAAGCGGTCGCCCAACTGGCCTTCGACAAGGTCAACGCCATCGTCGGCGATCAGACCAACGGGCGGGTCTGGGTGGAAAGCGTGGAAGTCCGCGAACATGGAAGCAATTCCGCAACTTATTCGATCCTATAGTGCGCCGCTGCCGGTCTGATGTCGTGAACATGGTGCGAGCTTCTGCTCCGAAGACCGGCCCGAGGAGGTTCGGTGTCGCTGCGCGCGGGCAAGATTGCGCTGATCGTCGTCATGTGCGGGCTGGCCTTGGCCTCCCTCTACGTGTCGACGCTCACGTCCGAGCGCCACGACGCCCTGCGCCGCGTGTCGCGCTACAACATGACCTGGCTCGCGAGCCAGGCCGGTGCGGAGTTCATCAGGCTCGAGGAGCGGATCGCCGCCGTCGGCATACCGGGCTCGAACATCGATAGCGACGAGGTCCAGCTCCGGCTCGACATCATGTTAAATCGCCTGCAGCTCTTGCGGCACGGCGAGTTCGAGGACTTCACCAAGCTCGACCCCGACAACGTCGCCATCGTCGCCCTGCTGGCGGACACGCTGCCCAAGGTCCAGGCGCTCGTCGACAAGATCGACAGCCCGGGCTCGATCGCTCAGGCGCTCGCCCTGCTCGAGCCGCTCGACGCGAAGCTCGCCCAGCTCGCGGCGGCCGCCAACCGGTTCGGCGGCCTGCGCGTCGCCGAGGATCAGCGCGAGCTGCTCCATCTCCATAATATCTTCTCGATCATGGTCGCGGGGCTGCTCGGAACCGGGATGATCCTGGTCGTTCTGCTCGGTTGGCACAACAAGCTGCTCGAGCGCACCCGCTCCGTCCTGCAGCAGAAGACACTGGTCCTGAAGCAGACCTCGGACGACCTCGAATGCGCCCATGCCGAAGTCAAATCGGTAAATGCGCAGCTCCAGGCACGCAACGACATCCTGCAGCGCCGCGACCGCGAGCTCGGCATGCAGAACCGGCGCTTCGACGCGGCCCTCAACAACATGTCGCAGGCGCTTTGCATGGTCGACGCGGCCGGGCGCCTCGTCGTCAACAACGGCCGGTTCGCGGCATTCTTCGGCCTCGGCTTCACGCCGATGCCGGGCATGCTTTTCCCGGACCTGATCCGGCTCAGCGGCAGCGCCGAGCTCGCCGAGATCTTCGAGCAGCAGAAGGCGCTCATCGGCACGGGCGCGAACACCACCTTCAACAAGGATTTCGGCGAGAGGCTGCACATCGCGGTGTCCCACCAGCCGATGCCGGATGGCGGCTGGGTCGCCACCTATGAGGACATCACCGAGCGCCGTCAGGCCGAAGCCAAGATCACCTACATGGCCCACCACGACGGCCTGACCGGGCTCGTCAATCGCCGATACTTTCATGAGCAGGTCGGGCCGGCGCTGGCCCGTGCGGAGCGCAGCGGCACCCAGGTCGCGATCATGTGCCTCGATCTCGACGGCTTCAAGGACGTCAACGATTCGCTCGGCCACCCGGTCGGGGACGCGCTGCTGCGCCTTGCCGGCGAGCGCCTCAAGGCCAACGTCCGCGAGGGCGACGTCGTGGCGCGGCTCGGCGGCGATGAATTCGCGATCCTGCAGCTCGAGGTCGCCTCGGCGTGCGAAACCGGCGCCATGGCCGATCGGCTGATCGAGTGCCTGAGCCAGCCCTTCTCGATCGACGGCGTCGCGGTCGAGATCAGCGCCAGCATCGGCATCGCGCTCGGCCCGCTCGACGGGGCCTCGTTCGACGACCTTCTCAAGAACGCCGATCTCGCGCTCTACCGGGTCAAAGCGGACGGCGGCCACATGCACCGCTTCTTCGAGACCGACATGGATCTCGAGCGCAAGGCGCGCCGCGCGCTCGAGGCCGATCTGCGCCGGGCGCTGCCACAGAACGAGTTCCAGCTCTACTTCCAGCCGATCATCGACGTCGGGCGCAACGTCGTCACCGCCTTCGAGGCGCTGATCCGCTGGCGCCATCCGTCGCGCGGCATGGTGTCGCCGGCCCAGTTCATTCCGGTCGCCGAGGAGATCGGCCTCATCTCGGAGATCGGCGACTGGGTGTTGAGAGAGGCTTGCCGTACGGCCTCGACCTGGCCGGGACAGATGTCCGTCGCGGTCAATCTGTCGCCGGCCCAGTTCAAGAAGGCGGGCCTCGTCGACAAGGTGAGGAACACGCTGCGCCAGACAGGCCTCGCCGCCGCGCGTCTCGAACTCGAAATCACCGAGAATGTCCTGCTCAACGAGAGCGATTCGACGCTCGCCACCCTGCACGATCTGCGCGCCCTCGGCATCCGCATTGCCATGGACGATTTCGGCACGGGCTATTCGTCGCTGAGCTATCTCCGCTCGTTCCCGTTCGACAAGATCAAGATCGACCAGTCCTTCGTCCGCGAATTGTCGACCAGGCCCGATTGCATCAAGATCGTCGGCTCGATCGCGGCGCTCGGCGCCAGCCTCGGCATGGTGACGACGGCGGAGGGCGTCGAGACGGTCGAGCAGTTCGAGCAATTGCGCTCGATCGGATGCGATCAGGTGCAGGGCTATCTTTTCGATCGGCCGCAGCCGGCCGACAAGCTGCGGTTTTCGGTCCGCGACCGCTTGAGGCGAGCTGCCGCGGCCTGAGACCGGGCGAGGCGGCGTTCGCGAGCATGACGATCGTGTTACATTGGCGCGTCCGATTCCTGCCGCGTGGCAGACCTTAAGGCCGCACCCCTGATCAAGACCATCACCGAACCCGCCCGCCGGATCGACGTGATCCATGACACCGAGGTGCTCGTCGTCGGCTCGGGCCCCGGGGGCCTCGCGGCGGCGCTCGCGGCCGCCCGGGCGGGGGTTTCCGTCGCGCTCGTCGAACGCTTCGGCTGCTTCGGCGGCAACATCACCGCAGTCGGAGTCGAAGGCTTCGCCTGGTACCGGCATGAGGCGACGGTCGAGGCCGGCGGCATCGGCCGCGAGTTCGAGGAGCGCGCCAAGGCGATGGGGGCCGCCGTACCGGAAAGCCAGTCGCTGAGCTACGAGCTCGATTCGGAGGGTTTCAAGCTCGTCGCCGACCGCCTCGTCGAGGAGGCAGGCATCCATCCGATGCTGCATCGCCAGTTCGTCGCGCCGATCATGCGCGGCGACGCGATCGTCGGGATCATCACCGAATCGAAGGCCGGCCGCCAGGCGATCCTCGCCGACCGGGTGATCGACGCCACGGGCGATGCGGACATCGCGCTCCGGGCCGGGGCGCCCGTCGTCGCGACGCCGAAGGAGGCGATGCAGGCGGCCTCCGTCATGTTCCATCTCGCGGGCGTCGACAAGCGCGCCTTCATGGCGGGCGTCCGGGCCGATCCGCAGACTTATGGCGACTGGTCGTCCGGGGAATGGCAGATCGAGACGACCGGCAAGGAGGATCGCCTGTTCTCGCCCTTCCTGTCGAAGCCGTTCACCCAGGCGATCCGCGACGGCGTCATTCCGGCCCATCTGTCGACGCTCGCCGGCACCTGGGGCGCTGCGCACGACACGGGCGAACTCACCTACATGAACCTCGTTCATCTGAGCGGCTGCGACGGGACCGATCCCGACAGCCTGACCGCCTTCGAGATCGAGGGCCGCAAGCAGGCCATGTTCGCCATCGAGGCGCTGCGCCGCTACACGCCGGGCTGCGCCGGGGCGCGCTTGCGGAATTTCGGCATGACGATCGGCATCCGCGACACGCGCAAGATCGACGCCGTCTACAACGTGACGGAAGCCGATGTCCGCCGCGAGGCCCGGTTCGAGGATACGATCGGCATCTATCCCGAATTCATAGACGGTTACGGCGTCCTCATCCTGCCGACGACCGGCCGCTACATGCACATCCCTTACCGGGCCCTGCTGCCGAAGGGCGTGCGCAACCTCCTCGTCGCCGGGCGCGCCATCGGCGGCGACCGCATCGCCCATGCGGCCACCCGCAACATGGCCTGCTGCGCCGTGACCGGCCAGGGCGCCGGCGTCGCGGCGGCGCTGTCGCTGCGTCGCGGCGAAGACCTCGCGAGCCTCGATCTCGATGCGGTGCAGGCCGAGCTCGTGCGCCAGGGCGTGCGGATCCACTGACCCGCGATGTCGACCTGGCGGGATGAGCGCAATCTCCGCGCCCGGGCGCGACTCGACAGGGCGCTGCCATCCGTCTTCCCGGTGCCGGTCCTGATCCACGCTTATGGCCGGCCGCTGGTTCCTCCCCGGCCGCGGCTCGCCATGGAAGGCTATTGGCGTGCCCATCCGCTGCGGGCCGACGCGCTCGCCCGTGCGCTTGCGCAACGTTCCGGCACGCCGCCTGGCTGGACCTGGCGTCTCTCGTCTGAGGCCGGCGACGGTCTCGGACGCAGCTTCCGGACTCCGCCCGCGCCTTTTCGCGAACCGGCCTTTTCCCGCGGCACTGGGGCCTGCTGCATCTGCGGCCAGCCGGTCTTCCGCTTCGGCTGGCACCAGGATCTCTGGGGCAGCGGACCAAGCCGCCGCGCCGCCTGGCATGCCTGCTGCGTCGCGGCCTGGAAGCTCTGGATCGCGCCGAGCGACCATGCGGAGCTCTTGCGCAAGATCGCCGGCCGGCGTTGCCCGGCCGGCGGAGGGCGGCTGCTGCGCAGCGCCGAGGTGGACCATGCGGTCCCGCTCCACCGCGTCTGGCGGGAACACCGCGACATGCCTTGGCCGGAGCTCCTCGGATTCTGGGGCCGGCCGAACCTCCGGACGATCAACCGGGAGGCCCATGTCCTGAAATCCTCGGCGGAAGCCGGCCAGCGAGCGAGGGCCGTTGTCCGGGGCTGACGCCGAGAGGGTCGCGCGGGCACAGCGACGCGCGGCAGGTTCGCCGAACGCAGAAACGGCCTATTCCACGACGTCGATGTCATCCTGGTGCGAGAACCTCGTGCTCGCCCGGCCGTCCTGCCTCATGCGCGTTTAAGGCTTGATGTGCCGGGCCATTGGGCCGCTAATGGCAAAAGTGCCGGTTCGTCCTGTCCGTTTCTGTCCAAAGGCCGGGCAAGGCATGGCAATGGTGACGGCATGAGATTTGCTCGACTCTGAGATCGGTGCTCAGGTGGGCTCACGAACCAAACCAGGGAGGGACCGCATGAAGTTCTGGGTCAAGATTTGCGCCGCCGCCTTCACGCTTGCGACCGTCGCGACGCCGAGCTTCGCCGAGGAGATCGTCAAGGTCGGCATCGCCGCCGAACCGTATCCGCCCTTCACGGTGCCCGACGCCTCGGGCAAGTGGTCAGGCTGGGAGGTCGACTTCATGATCGCGATCTGCGCCAAGGCGCAGCTCAAATGCGAGATCACGCCGACCGCCTGGGACGGCATCATTCCGGCCCTGACGTCGCACAAGATCGACATGATCATCTCGTCGATGTCGATCAATGCCGAACGCCAGAAGACCATCGACTTCTCGGATAAATACTACAACACGCCGGCGATCGTCGTCGCCGCCAAGGATTCGACGATCACGCCGACCGCCGAGGGGCTCAAGGGCAAGATCATCGGGGTGCAGGTCTCGACGACGCACGCCGCCTATGCCAAGAAATATTTCGGCAAGACGGCCCAGATCAAGGAATACGAGACCCAGGACGAGGTGAACCAGGATCTCGCGGCCGGCCGCATCGACGCCCTGCAGGCCGATTCGGTGACCGAGAAGGCCTGGCTCGACAGCGACCAGGGCAAATGCTGCGACTCCAAGGGCGACGTGGCCTTCGACAAGGAGATCCTCGGCTCAGGCGTCGGCGTCGGCCTGCGCAAGGGCGATAGCGCGCTCAAGGACAAGATCAACGCCGCCATCAAGGCGATCCGAGCCGACGGCACCTACGACAAGATCTCGAAGAAGTATTTCACCTTCGACATCTACGGAAGCTGAAGCTGCGGACGGCGAGGGACGTCGGCTGACGCTACGGCAGGCGGAGGCGAGCTGAGTGACCCAGGCACCGGCCTCTGCCCTCCAGATGCTGGCCTTCGCGCCGCCGGGCTGGGGCAGCGCGTTGCTGCACGGCTTCCTGACCTCGCTCGAAGTCGCCGTCGGCGGTTACGGCATCGGGCTCATCATCGGCATGGCAGGGGCCGTCGGCAAGCTCTACGGCGGCGCGCTGATCAGGGACATCCTGGCCGGCTATACGACGCTCGTGCGGGCAGTGCCCGAGCTCGTGCTGATCGTGCTCCTCTACTACGCCGGCACCGACCTGCTCAACCGCCTGTTCACGGCGCTCGGCTTCGGCAGCATCGACATCAGCGGGCTCGCCGCCGGCATCCTGGTGATCGGCGTCGTGCAGGGCGCCTATACGACCGAGGTGCTGCGCGGCGCCATCCTGGCCATACCGCAGGGCCAGATCGAGGCGGCCCGCTGCTACGGCATGCCGCCTGGCAAGCTGCTCCGGCGCATCATCGTCCCGGCGATGCTGCCGCATGCGATTCCGGGCCTCTCCAACCTGTGGCTCATCGCCACCAAGGACACGGCGCTGCTCGCCGTCGTCGGCTTCGCCGAGCTGACGCTCGTCACCCGCCAGGCGGCGGGGACCACCAAGGCCTATTTCCTCTTCTTCAGCGTCGCCGGCGCCATGTACCTCGGCCTCACGCTCCTCTCGAGCGCCGCGCTCCATCTCGTCGACCGGCGGGTTCGCCGCTGGATGCCGAGGTTCCGATGACGGAGAACGCCGCCGAGATCGTCGGCCCCGCCGAACAAGGCTTCTCGCTGCGGTCCTCGCCGCGGTCGAAGCTCCTCGTCCCGCACCGGATCGTCTTGAGCGCCCTCGGCGTGGCCGCCGTCCTCGCCGCCGTCCTCCTCGGACGCTGGGACTGGCTGCCGAACTATATTCCGCAGATCGTCGCGGGCGTGTGGGAGACGCTGCTTCTCCTCCTATCGTCGAGCGCGCTCGGCTTCGCCATCGCGGTCCCGGTCGGTCTCGTGCAGGTCACGGGTCCGTGGTTTCTGGCGCTGCCCGCCCGCTGGTTCTGCATCGTGATCCGCGGCACGCCCCTGCTGCTGCAGCTCTGGCTGCTCTATTACGGGCTCGGCTCGCTGTTTCCGGGCATTCCCGGGCTGCGCAACAGCGTGCTATGGCCCTATCTGCGTCAGGCTTGGCCCTACGCGGTGCTGTCGCTGACGCTCTCCTTCGCGGGCTACGAGGGCGAGGTGATGCGCGGCGCCTTCGCCAATACGCCGCGCGGCGAGCTCGAGGCGGCCCGCGCGGTCGGCATGAGCCCCTGGACCCTGCTGCGGCGCGTGTGGCTGCCGCTCGCCATCCTGCGGTCGCTGCCGACGCTGCTCGGCGAGACCGTGCTGCAGCTGAAATCGACCCCGCTCGTCGCCACGATCACCGTGATCGACGTCTACGCGGTCTTCGCCGGTGTGCGTCAGGACACCTTCATCGTCTACGAACCGCTGCTGCTGCTCGCCGCCATCTACTGCTGCCTGACGGGCCTTCTCGTCCTCGCCTTTCGCCTGTTCGAGCGGCGCTTCGCGGCCATGCGGAGGTAATGCCGATGCTCTTACCCGACGCCATCCGTAACGACATGCCCGAACTTGTCGCGGTCCGCCGCGACCTCCACCGCCATCCCGAGCTGGGGCTGGAGGAAGTCCGCACATCGGATCTCGTGGCGCGCGAGCTTGGCCGCCTCGGCTATGCGGTGCATCGCGGGTTGGCCAAGACCGGGATCGTGGCGACGCTATCCAACGGCACGAGCCGCCGCGCGATCGGGCTGCGCGCCGACATGGATGCCCTGCCGATCGCGGAAGAGACCGGCCTGGCCTATGCCAGCGCCGCCCCCGGCCTCATGCATGCCTGCGGCCACGACGGCCACACCGCCATGCTGCTCGGTGCCGCGCGACGTCTCGCCGAGCGCCGCAACTTCGACGGCACGGTCCACCTCATCTTTCAGCCGGCGGAGGAGAATGTCGGCGGCGCCCGGATCATGGTCGAGGAGGGCCTGTTCGAGCGCTTCCCCTGCGATGCGGTGTTCGCCCTTCATAACGATCCCGGCCGCCCGCTCGGCGAGTTCGCGCTCAAGCCCGGCCCGATCATGGCGGCGGTCGACGAGGCGCGCATCACCGTGCAGGGGCGTGGCGGCCATGGCGCCGAGCCGGAGCGCACGCTCGATCCGATCGTCGCCGGCGCCAGCATCGTCATGGCGCTGCAGACGGTGGTCTCCCGCAACGTGCCGGCCATGGACCAGGCGGTGGTCACCGTCGGCGCCTTCAACGGTGGCGCGGCCAGCAATGTCATCCCCGACCGGGCGACGCTCGTCGTCGGCATCCGCTCCTTCGATCCCGACATCCGCGACCGGCTGGAGCGTCGCATCGGCGAGGTGGCGCGCGGACAGGCGGCGAGCTACGGCCTCGAGGCCCAGGTCGACTACGTCCGCAGCTACGACGCGACCGTCAACCACGCAGCCGAGACGGCGCGGATCCGCGATCTTGCCATCCGCTACGCCGGGCCAGAGAAGGTCGTCGACATGGCGCGGCCGCTGATGGGGAGCGAGGATTTCGCTTATATGCTCAAGGCCAGGCCAGGATGCTATTTCTTCCTCGGCGGCAGCTCCCCCGACCGGCCCGACCATGGGCTGCATCACCCGGGTTATGACTTCAACGACGACCTGCTGCCGATCGGCGCGGCCTTCTGGGTGACGCTGGTCGAGGACTATCTCGAGCCGGATTAGGTCGGCGCTTCGCCATGGTCGCGTCGGCCCGCCCCGGCTTCGACGATCGCCGGCACCAAGTCCCGGCCGCATCCCCTTGGCGGACCGTGGTCCACAGGCGCGGCCGCGCTCCGAACTTGCAAAGTCCGGGCGCCTCCCCATGTCGGGAAAGCGCTGCGGTCACCGGCGGTCAACGGGATCGGGAGGCGCGTCACGGATGACCCATGACAAAGCCGCTCGTCGTTTCCATTCCCCACCAGCTCGGCAAGGCCGAGGCCAAGCGTCGCCTGGTGACCGGCATCGCTCAGCTGAAGGAGACCTACGGCAACAAGATCGCGGTGCTCGATGACCGCTGGACGGGCGATCGGCTCGATTTCCGCGTCAGCGCCTTGGGCCAGGGGGTGACAGGCATGATCGAGGTCGTCGAGGACAAGGTCACGCTGGCCGTGGAGCTTCCCTGGGTGCTGGCCGTCCTGGCCAACAAGGCCAAGGCCCTGATCGAGAAGAAGGGGCAGCTGATGCTGGAGCACAAGTAGCATCGCCGGCCAGATGTCAGCCGCAGCGATTGCGGCAGGTCCCCTTATGGGCCTTAATGCGCGCCTGCGCGGCGCATCGACCGCGCCGACCGGGACGGGCGCTTGGCGGAAGACATCATTCTGTCGACGGAGGGACTGGCCAAATCCTTCCGTGGCGTCGCGGCGGTGGATGGGGTCGATCTCGTCGTACGGCGCGGCTCGATCCACGCGCTGATCGGCCCCAACGGCGCGGGCAAGACGACCTGCTTCAACCTGCTGACAAAGATGGTGCGCCCGAGCCGGGGCACCATCCGCTTCAAGGGCCGCGATATCACGCGCCTCAGCCCAGCCTCGGTGGCGCGACTCGGCCTCGTTCGCTCGTTCCAGATCTCGGCCATCTTTCCGCACCTCACCGTTCTCGAGAACGTGCGCGTCGCGTTGCAGCGCCGCCGCGGCGACAGCTTCGACTTCTGGCGGTCCGAGGCACTGCTCTCGACCTACGACGCCGAGGCCTTCGGGCTGCTCGAGGCCGTCGGCCTGTCGGGCGTCGCCGCCTACGCGGCCGCCGAGCTTTCCTATGGGCGCAAGCGGGCGCTCGAACTCGCCACGACGCTCGCGCTCGACCCCGAGCTCATGCTGCTCGACGAGCCCATGGCCGGCATGGCCGCCGAGGACATCGAGCGCATCACGGCGCTGATCCGCCGGGCCGCCCGCGACCGCACCGTGCTGATGGTCGAGCACAATCTCTCCGTTGTCGCCTCGCTCTCGGACCGCATCACGGTGCTGGCGCGCGGCAAGATCCTGGCCGAGGGACGCTACGATGCCCTGTCGAAGGACCAGCGGGTGATCGAAGCCTATATCGGGGTCGGGCATGAATGAGGCGATTGCCTCCGCCGTGCCTGCCAGCCTCGCGGTCCGCGGGCTCGAGGCCTGGTACGACGAATCGCACGTGCTGCACGGCGTCGATTTCGACGTGCCGGCCGGCGAGGTGGTGACGCTGCTCGGCCGCAACGGTGCCGGCCGCACGACGACGCTGCGGGCCATCATGGGCCTCCTCTCCCGCCGCCGCGGCTCGATCCGGCTCGGCGACAGGGAAATGATCGGCCTGCCGCCGCGTGCCGTGGCGCGCGCCGGAGTCGGCTACTGCCCCGAGGAGCGAGGCATCTTCGCCGGCCTCTCGGTCGAGGAGAACCTGCTGCTGCCGCCCGTGGTGCAGCCCGGCGGCCTCTCGACCGAGCGCATCTATGCACTGTTCCCGAACCTGCGCGAACGGCTCGGGAGCCCCGGCACGCGGCTCTCGGGCGGCGAGCAGCAGATGCTCGCCATCGCGCGCATCCTGCGCTCCGGCGCGAAGCTCCTGCTGCTCGACGAGCCGACCGAGGGCCTTGCGCCGGTGATCATCGGTCAGATCGGACGCACCATCGCAGAGTTGAAGCGCGAGGGCTTTACGATCATTCTGGTCGAACAGAACTTCCGCTTCGCTGCGACGCTGGCGGACCGCCATTACGTGATCGAGCAGGGCCGCGTGGTCGACTGCTTTCTCAACGCGGAGCTCGATCGCAACATCGGCAAGATCCACGACTATCTCGGCATATGAGGCCGGCGCGCCACGACGCCGGACAAGGGAAGGAACGACGATGAAGGGGTTCGCAGAGGCTTCGAGGGCCGCGCTGCTGGTGGCGTTCAGTGTGCTGGCGGCCGGTGCCGTGCAGGCCGCCGGGCTCACGGTCAAGGTCGGCGTGCTGAACGACCGCTCCGGAATCTACTCGGACCTCGGCGGCGAAGGGTCGGTGGTTGCGGCCCAGCTGGCGATCGAAGACTTCAAGGCGATCGACAAGGACATCACCGTCAGCCTCATCTCGGCCGACCACCAGAACAAGCCCGACATCGGATCGAACATCGCGCGCCAATGGTACGACCAGAACGGCGTCGATCTGATCCTCGACGTGCCGACCTCGTCGGTGGCGCTCGCCGTCGCGCAGGTGTCGCGAGAGAAGAAGAAGATCTTCATCGATTCGGGCGCCGGCACGTCCGACCTCACGGGCGCGCAATGCTCGCCCTATACGGTGCACTGGACCTACGATACCTACGCGCTCGCCAAGGGGACGGCGGGCGCGCTCGTCAAGCAAGGCGGCAAGTCCTGGTATTTCATCACGGCCGATTACGCCTTCGGCCACGCGCTCGAGCGCGACGCCACGACGATCATCAAGGCTGCCGGCGGCACGGTCGTGGGCAGCGCCAACGTGCCCTTCCCGGCGACCGATTTCTCCTCCTTCCTGCTTCAGGCGCAGGGATCTGGCGCGCAGGTGGTCGGTCTCGCCAATGCGGGCGGCGACACGATCAATTCCATCAAGCAGGCGCATGAATTCGGTCTCACCGCCGGCGGCCAGAAGCTCGCCGGCCTGCTGATCTTCATTTCCGACGTGCACTCCCTCGGGCTTGATGTCGCACAGGGCCTGCTGCTGACCGAGGCCTTCTATTGGGACGAGAACGAAGGCACGCGCGCCTGGTCGAAGCGCTTCGCGGCGCGCATGGGCGGCCGGATGCCGACCATGGACCAGGCGGGCGTCTATGCTGGCCTGATGGACTACCTCAAGGCGGTCGACGCGCTCAAGAGCAAGGACTCCGACGCCGTGATGAAATGGATGAAATCCAACCCGACCGACGACCCGCTGTTCGGCAAGGGGTCGATCCGGGCCGATGGCCGGACCCTGCACGACATGTATCTCTACCAGGTCAAAAAGCCCAGTGAATCCAAAGGCCCCTACGATTACTACAATCTCGTGGCGACCATTCCGGCGGCCGAGGCCTTCCGGTCGATGAGCGAGGGCGGCTGCCCGCTGGTGAAATAGCGGCGCCCGGCGCGAGGCCCGTCCCGTGCACATGATCTTCGGCGTCCCGGCCCCTGCCCTCTTCGGCCAGGTGCTGCTCGGCCTGATCAATGGCGCCTTCTATGCGCTCCTGAGCCTGGGCCTCGCCGTCATCTTCGGCCTGCTCAACATCGTCAACTTCAGCCATGGCGCCTTCTACATGCTCGGCGCCTTCGTAGCCTGGATGCTGCTGGCCTACCTCGGGATCGGCTACTGGTGGGCGCTGCTCCTGGCGCCGCTCATCGTCGGCCTCCTGGGGATGGCGGTCGAACGCCTGCTCATCGCCCGGCTCTATCGCCTCGACCCGCTCTATGGGCTGCTGCTCACCTTCGGCCTGGCGCTCATCCTGCAGGGGCTGTTCCGCAACGTCTACGGCATTTCGGGCCTCCCCTACGCGATCCCGCCCGGGCTCGCCGGTGTCCGCAACCTCGGCTTCATGGTGCTGCCGAACTACCGGGCCTGGGTGGTCGTGGCCGCCGTCGCGACCTCGCTCGCCACCTGGCTCCTGATCGAGAAGACGCGGCTCGGCGCCATCCTGCGCGCCGCGACCGAGAATCCGACGCTCGTCGAGGCCTTCGGCATCAACGTGCCGCTCTATCTCACGCTGACCTACGGCTTTGGCGTCGCCCTCGCGGGGCTCGCCGGCGTTCTGGCGGCGCCGATCTATGCGGTCAATCCCAACATGGGCGCCGACGTGATCATCGTGGTCTTCGCGGTGGTGGTGATCGGTGGCATGGGCTCGATCCTCGGCTCGATCGTCACCGGCTTCGGCCTCGGCGTCGCCGAGGGGCTGACGCGGGTCTTCTATCCCGCCGCCTCCTCGACCGTGATCTTCGCCATCATGATCGTGGTGCTGCTGGCGCGGCCCGCCGGGCTCTTCGGGAGGGCCTCATGAGCGAGGCCACGGGTCCGGCGCCTCCCGCGGCCGTGACCGGGCCGCAGCGAGCCCGACCGGACGAGCCCTCGCTGCAGCGCTGGATTTTCGGCGGTCTCGTGCTGCTGCTCGCGCTCGCTCCGTTCGTGACCTATCCGGTCTTCGTGATGAAGGTCATGTGCTTCGGCCTGTTCGCCTCGGCCTTCAACCTGCTGCTCGGCTATGGCGGCCTCTTGTCCTTCGGCCACGCGGCCTATTTCGGCTGGGGCGCCTATGTGGCGGCCGTGGCGGCCAAGAGCTGGGGTCTCACGCCGGAGCTCGCGATCCTCGCCGGCACGCTCGCCGCGGGTGCGCTCGGCGCGGTCTTCGGCGCCGTCGCCATAAGGCGCCAAGGCATCTATTTCGCCATGATCACCCTGGCGCTCGCCCAGATGGCCTATTTCGTCGCCCTCCAGGCGCCGATGACCGGCGGCGAGGACGGCATCCAGGGCGTGCCGCGCGGGAAACTCTTCGGGCTCTTGTCGCTCGACAACGACTACGCGCTCTACGGCGTCGTCGTGGTGATCTTCCTCGGCGGTCTTTTGGCCATCCACCGTATCGTCCATTCCCCGTTCGGCCAGGTGCTGCGGGCGATCCGGGAGAACGAGCAGCGCGCCGTCTCGCTCGGATATCGGGTGGGCCTCTACCGCCTCGCGGTCTTCGTCATGTCGGCGACGCTCGCGGGTCTCGCGGGGTCGACCAAGGCGCTCGTGTTCCAGCTCGCCGCCCTGACCGACGTGCACTGGACCATGTCGGGCGAGGTCGTGCTGATGACCCTCATCGGCGGCATGGGCACGGAATTCGGTCCGCTGGCGGGCGCTCTCGTGGTCGAGGCGACAGAGTTCTATCTCGCCTCGATCGGCGGCTGGATTCCGGTGATCGAAGGCGCCGTCTTCGTGTTCTGCGTGCTCGGCTTCCGCGAGGGCATCGTCGGCACGCTCGCCAAGCGGCTTCGGCGCCCGCTCTGAGGTCGCCACCTTGCGAAGCGGGATGACGCATCACCACATCATCGGCGTGGGCGATGATGCTCATCTGGTGGGCAGGGTCTTTGCCCGCATGGGGATAGACATGAACACCTCATCCTCTCTCGGGCGCTTCAGCACGGCCTATCGGGGAGTCATCTTGGCGCTGGCGCTCCTGCTCGCGGTACCGCTCGGCACCGTTTCGGCGGAGGCACGGGCCGGGGGCGGCTTCAGCTTCGGATCTCGGGGGACGCGCAGCTTCACCGCGCCGCCGGCGACCGCGACGGCCCCGCGCTCGACCCAACCCTTCTCCCCCAATGTCAGCCCGGGCGCGAGCCAGAACGGCTTCGGCTCTGCGGCCACGCAACCACGCCGCTTCGGCTTCGGCAGCGGCCTGGCGGCCGGTCTTTTGGGGGCAGGCCTTTTCGGCATGCTGACCGGCGGCGGCTTTTTCGGCGGCCTTAGCGGGCTGGCCTCGCTATTCGGCCTGCTGCTGCAGGTGGCGCTGATCGGCGGTGCCGTCATGCTGGCGCTGCGCTTCTTCCGGAACCGCCAGGGGGCGCCGGCCTTCGCGGGCAGCTTTGGCGCCGCCAATAGGATGGGCGGGAGCGGTGTCGGCGCAGCGGCGCGATCCCCCGAGCCGATCAATCTCGGTCCGCAGGATTTCAACGCGTTCGAACGCGCGCTGATCGACGTGCAGACCGCCTATGGACGTGAGGACGTCGATACCTTGTCGCGGCTGGCGACGCCCGAGATGGTGCAGCGCTTCGGCCAGGATATCGAGCAGAACCGCCGTCGCGGCGTCCGCAATGCCATGGACGACGTGCATCTGCTTCAGGGCGACCTTGCCGAGGCGTGGCGCGAGGGGCCGGTCGACTACGGCACGGTCGCCATGCGGTTCGATGCGCGCGACACGATGGTCGACCGGTCGAGCGGCCGGGTGGTCGAGGGCAATCCCGAACGCCCGATCGAGGCAACGGAATTGTGGACATTCAGGCGCGATCGTGGCGGCCCCTGGCGGCTCTCGGCGATCCAGCAGGCCGCCTGAGGCGGCTCAACCCGGCGCGAGGGGCCGGAGCACGATCTGTAGGACCGGCCGATCGTTCGACAGGCGTGACGAGAGGCCCTCCGTCAGCAGCAGGTCGAAGCGGCCGAGGTCATGAATCTCGGCATCGAGACCGAGCCGCGTGGCATCCCGTAAGGCGACGACAGCCAGGACGTCGCCCGGCCGTAGGGCGAGGGCAGCGACGCCGGGCGCGAGGCGCTCGATCGCATGCACGAATTTGCCCCGCCGCGTCATCACGTTGAGGTCGCGGATCGGGCCGGCCGGAAGACGTCCCACTGTCGCGGCCTCACCCGGAAATGACAGGAGCGGCGCGGCCTCATTGAGGCGGTGGACGACCCCGTCGACATCGAGCTCCAGCGCCGAGCCCTCGATCAGCGCGAGCGTGCGATCGATCCCCGTGAAGGCGGAGAACGGTCCGTCAGCGGCGACATCCGCCATGCTGATCCGCCAACCGAAATCCTCGAACCCCGCGCCAGCCGGAAAGACCGCGACCTCGGCCGTGGTACCGCCGCCGTTCTTCCACGGGGTACGGACGAGATCGTGGGCAGGGACGATGCGGGTCACAGGCATCATTGATCAATGACCTTCAGGAAACCCCCCTCATCCGGCTTTCGCGTTCCGCGAAGCCCACCTTCTCCCGCAAGGGGAGAAGGGCGCGAGCCTCGCAGGACCAAGCACCCCCTTCTCCCCTTGTGGGAGAAGGTGAGCCGGCGAAGCCGGATCGGATTAGGGGTCACCGCCGACGCATGGCCTAAGTCATGCCGCGCTCAGCCCGCCGCCGCGCCGGCCGCGGGCTCTTCGGCATAGGAGAGCCAGATGGCATTGGGGCCGAGGCCTGCGACGAAGGCCGCATGGGCGGCGCGGTCGGCTTCGGTCAGCACCGCGGGGAGCGGGGACGGGCGCCGACGAGGTTCAGCCTTGCCGCCACGGCGCAAAGTCAGCACCTGCGCGCCGAGTCGGAGCGAGGTCTGACGGCCGCCGAGCAGCTCGGCATAGACTTCGGCCAGGATCTCGGCATCGATCAGCGCGCCGTGCTTGACGCGTTTCGAATTGTCGATCCGGTAGCGCTGGCAGAGCGCGTCGAGCGAATTGGCCTGGCCCGGATGGCGGCGCCGCGCCAGCGCCAGCGTATCCACCACGACATCCATGCCGATCGTCGGCCGGGTCGCGCGCTTCAGCTCGTGGTTGATGAAGCGCATGTCGAACTCGGCATTGTGGATGACGAGCTTGGCGCCCTCGACGAAGCCCAGGAAATCCTCGACGACCTCGCCGAAGAGCCTGTGCCCGGCGAGGAACTCGGCCGAGAGACCATGCACCTTGAAGGCACCCTCCGGCATGTCGCGTTGCGGGTTGATGTAGGTATGGTAGTGCCGTCCGGTCGGAATGAGGTTCATGAGCTCGATGCCGGCGATCTCGACCAGCCGGTCCCCCGTCAGCGGGTCGAGCCCCGTCGTTTCCGTATCGAGCACGATCTCGCGCATCAGGCTCCCGCCGTTCTGTCCTGCCTCATGGCCGCGATGACGGCCCCGACCTGCCGCCGCGCCGCCGCAAAACCATGGGCCGTGTCGATCACGAACCGCGCGCGGCGGCGTTTCTCCGCATCCGGCACCTGTTTCGCCTTTATCGCGGAAAATTTGGCCTCGGTCATGCCCGGACGGGCGAGGACGCGGGCCTTTTGCACCGATTCGGGCGCCGAGACCACGACGACCGCATCGACCGCCGCCTCTCCACCGGTCTCGTAGAGCAGCGGAATATCGAGCACCGCCAGTGGAGCGCCGCGGGCCCGCGCCCCGGCCAGGAATGTTTCGCGTGCGGCACGGACAAGCGGATGGACGATCGCCTCGAGACGCCGCAGGGCGGCCGGGTCGGCGAGCACCTGCGCCGAAAGCCGCGCCCGGTCGATGACCCCGTCCACGACGACCTCCGGAAAGGCCCACCCCACGGGCTCGACCGCGGCGCCCTGGTAGAGCGCATGGACGCAGGCGTCGGCGTCGAAAACCGGTACGCCCGCCTCGGCGAACATGGCCGATGTCGCGCTCTTGCCCATGCCGATCGAGCCGGTCAGGCCGAGGACTTTCATGGCGCGACGGCTCCTTCATCCGGCGCCATGTTTTCCCGACCGGCCTCCGCTTGTCCAGCCTGCTGCTGGCGCTTGCGGTCCTCGGAATGGGATCCGCATCGGCGTGGCCCTGGCCGTCCCGTGGGAAAGTCGGGATAGGATGCTGGCCGATTGACGGTGCGTCGCGTTAAACCGGGGCGCCCTGCCGAAGTGAGGACAACATGAACGGTGCCGATCGTCTCTGCGAAACGCTGCTCGCCAACGATATCGGCGTCTGCTTCGCCAATCCCGGCACGTCGGAGATGCATTTCGTCGCGGCGCTCGACCGCAACCCCGAGATGCGCTGCATTCTCGGGCTGTTCGAGGGCGTGGTGACGGGCGCCGCCGACGGCTACGGCCGCATGAAAGACCAGCCGGCAGCCACCCTGCTGCACACCGGCCCTGGGCTCGCCAACGGCCTCGCCAACCTGCACAACGCGCGGCGCGCCCATTCGCCCATCGTCAACATCGTCGGCGATCACGCGAGCTACCACCTGCCCTACGACGCGCCGCTGACGAGCGACATCGATGCGCTGGCCGCGCCCATGTCGAACTGGGTGCATCGGGTCAGCGGACCGGACGATGTCGGCCCCGCCGCAGAGGCCGCCTGCCGCGCCGCCCGCGCCATGCCGGGCATCGCGACGCTGATCCTGCCGGGCAACGCCGCCTGGGGCGAGGCCAAGCCGGCCGAGTCCTTGCGCGCCGTGCGGCCCGCGCCGGTCGCCGTCGCCGAGAGCACCATTCACGAGGTCGCGGCAGCCTTGCGTGCGACAGGCTCGCGCGCCGGCATCATCCTCGCCGGCACGGCAGCACGCGCCGCCCCGCTCGACACCGCGGCCAAGATCGCCGAGGCGACCGGCGCGCGGATGCTCGGCGAGATGTTCATCGCCAGGGCCGAGCGCGGCCGTGGCCGCCCGCCGCTCGAACGCATCGTCTACCCGGTCGACCAGGCGGTCGAGCAGCTGCGCGACCTCGACCTGCTGGTGCTCGTCGGCGCGAGCCCGCCGGTCGCTTTCTTCGCCTATCCAGGCAAGCCGAGCGCTCTTAGCCGCCAGGATGCCCGGCTGATGACCCTCTCCCTGCCCGGAGAGGACGCCGCCGCGGCCCTCGAAGCGTTGGCCGAGCACCTCGGCGCGCCCCGCCGTCTCCTGCACAGGCCCGAGGCGCCGCCCCCGCCCGACGGCCGCGTCGACGGCGCACTGACCGACGAGGCGCTGGCGGTGCTGATCGCGCAGCGACTGCCCGAGGATGCCGTCGTGGTCGACGAATGCATCACATCGGTACGGTCTCTCTACGGCATGACGGCCGGCGCCCCGCCACATGATTTCGTGATGGCCTGCACGGGTGGCGCCATCGGGTCCGGGCCGCCGGTCGCGACGGGCGCCGCCGTCGCTTGTCCGGACCGCAAGGTGCTGAACCTGCAGGCCGACGGCAGCGCCATGTACACGCTCCAGGCGCTGTGGACGCAGGCCCGCGAAAAGCTCGATGTGGTGACGGTGATCTTCGCCAACCGCGTCTATGCCGTGCTGCAGACCGAGATGCGCGCGGTCGGCGTCAATCGCTTCGGCCGCAATGCCGAGCGCATGCTGAGCCTCGGCGACCCGGTGCTCGACTGGGTCGCGCTCGCGGCCGGCATGGGGGTCGAGGGCCGGCGCGTCGATGACGCCAAGGGCTTCCGTTCGGTGCTCGATCATGCTCTGTCACGGCCCGGGCCGTTCCTGATCGAAGCGGTCATGTCCTGACGAGGTTCGACGATGCCTTTATCCATGTCCCAGCTGAGCCAGCCGGCCTTCAACCGCGGCCTCAAGGCGCTCTCCGTCATCCTGACCAAGGCCGAGGAGCACGCGGCGCAGCGCAAGATCGAGCCGGCCGCCCTGCTCGGCGCGCGGCTTTTCCCCGACATGTTCGCCTTCACCCGGCAATGCCAGCTCGCCTGCGATGCCGCCGCGCGCGCCACGGCCCGGCTCGCCGGTGTCGAGCCGGCCTCGTTTCCGGACACCGAGACGAGCTTCGCCGAGCTGCACGCGCGGATCGAGCGGGCGCTCGCCTATGTGAATGGGATCGAAGCATCGGCGATCGACGGTGCCGAGAACCGGACGATCATCATACCGATGCGCGACGGGTCCTTGACCTTCACGGGCCAGGAATTTCTCCTCGGCTTCGTGCTGCCGAATTTCTATTTCCACCTCGCCACCGCCTACGATCTCCTGCGCCACAACGGCGTCGAGATCGGCAAGCGGGACTTTCTCGGAGCGCCATGATCCCGTCAAAAATTCTCGTCCATGCGTGAGCGGCGTGCTTTGCTCCGCTTACGCCATTCTTCCGTTCTGGCGTGTCGTCCGCAACGAGTTCACGCACCGCGCAGGATTTCGTCGGTGATCGCGCGTCGTCCATGGATGACGCGAAATATCGTTACCGTGTCGCCCTGACGATCGTGCTCATAGATGGTGATGTAAGGCGATACGATGCCGATCCGGACATCCCGCCCGATGGCAGGACGACGAGGCCCGCTATCCGGATGGGCAGCCAATCGGGCATGGAGCTTATCGAAATCCGCCGCATATCTTTCGGCCACCTCATAACCCGCTTTGCTTGCGAGATCCGCGATAATGCGAGCCGTATCGGACTGCGCCAATAGAGATACGATAACGCGCGCCATCAATCCCGAAGGGATGCAAGCAGCGCCGCCATGCGGATTTGATGGTCCTTGAGCGAAACAAACTCGCCTCGCGAGATCGCTGCGCGCGCTTCATCAACATAGGGCTTGGCCCACGCCAGATCATCGGCCTCATCAGCAGACCGTCCGGCGATGCGGTCGTCGACAATCTGACGCACCGCCTCCTCGATCGAGGCAAAATCGCCATTGGCGACATGGGCGCCAAGCCACGCCTCCTGCTCGGGTGTCAAGATGATCGCCATGCCTCCTCTTATCACGGACAGCCTGATCCGACATCAGGAATGATCACCGTGTATCGAGGCAAAATCCTTCGTCTTCGTCTCCCCTCTCACGGCCGCCGCATCAGGAACTTGTTCTCTTCCAGCACCTTGAAATAATCGGCGGGGCCGCCGCCGCGCGCGATGGGCTCGGCGGCGGCCGTGATATAGAGGCCGTCCTTCAGCATGGCCTTGTCGATATGGACGGCGACCACCTCGCCGAACACCATCCAGCTGTCGGTCGGCCGCCCGTCGGCGCCGGAGAGCCGCAGCACCTGGCTCAGCCGGCACTCGAAGGACACCGGGCTCTCGCCGACGCGCGGGCAGCCGATATGCCGTGATGTCGCGGGCGTCAGGCCGGCGAGCTCGAACTCGTCGACGTCGGGCGGCACGGCCGCGCAGGTCATATTCATCCGTTCGGCGAGCGGCAGCGTCGCCAGGCTCCAGCCGAACTCGCGCGTCGCCTCGATGTTGCGGACGCTGTCCTTGTAGCCATTCGACGAGAAGCCGATGATCGGCGGGTGATAGTTGAAGGCGTTGAAGAAGCTGTAGGGCGCGAGGTTGCGGCGCCCCTCCCTGTCCTGCGACGAGATCCAGCCGATGGGGCGCGGCGCGACGATCGAGTTGAACGGGTCGTGCCTGAGCCCGTGGCCCTTGGCGGGTTCGTAGACGTGGAAATCTCGGCTCATGGGGATCGGCTCGCGCGGGGTCGCCCCTGTCTTAGCGCGAAACGGGCGCCCATCCGGACATGAAAAAGGCGCGTGACCTTCGCGGATCACGCGCCGTCCATCGATAAAGCGGGCGCGGCTACTGGCGATAATGTTGAATGCGCGTGGTCCTGAGGCCGGCGAGCCCGTGCTGGTCGATCGACATCTGCCAGCTCAGGAATTCGTCGACGGTCAAGGTATAGCGGCTGCACGCCTCCTCGAGCGACAGGAGCCCTCCCCGCACCGCGGCGACGACCTCGGCCTTGCGGCGAATGACCCATCGTTTCGTCGAGGGCGGCGGGAGATCGGCGATCGTCAGGGGACTTCCATCCGGTCCGATGACATATTTGACTCTGGGCCGGTGCATCTCAACCATCGTTTCAACTCGCGTACGAAACTCTGCGGTATGAACTGCATCCTAGGCCCGCCCGCTTAAAAACTGGCTAAGTCAACCTGCTGCATTTTCATGGAAAATGCCCCCAAAAGGCACAGAAAGCCGGTTCTGCACGGCGGAATCGGACAGCGGAAAGCTTTGATTAACCAAACTGCAGCGAATTCGATGACGACTGCGGCCGCGTTGCTCCCCTGGCCAGATCGGTCGTGAAGGTCTAGATCAGGGGCCAGAATCGATCGCTCCGCCGCCCAGCGCCCATGCCCTCAGCCGCCCATCTCAACTCTCTCGGCTTCGCCAGGACTCCAGCCGAGACACGCGTCGTCGTCGCCATGTCGGGCGGCGTCGACAGTTCCGTGGTCGCGGCCCTGCTCAAGCGCGAGGGCTACGACGTCATCGGAATCACGCTTCAGCTCTACGACCATGGTGCGGCGGCCCCGGCGAGAGCCGGGAGCTGCTGCGCGGGCCGCGACATCCACGATGCGCGCGCCGTCGCGGCGCGGCTCGACATTCCGCATTACGTCCTCGATTACGAGGCGCGGTTCCACGACCGCGTCATCATGCCCTTTGCCGACAGCTATCTCAACGGCGAGACGCCGATCCCCTGCGTCGCCTGCAATCAGCACGTTAAGTTCACCGACCTCTTCGACACCGCCAAGGATCTCGGCGCGGACGCGCTCGCCACGGGCCACTACGTCGCCTCGCGCCCCGGCCCCGACGGCAGCCGCGCCTTGTTCCGGGCCGGGGAGCGCGACCGCGACCAGAGCTATTTCCTCTATGCCACGACGGCCGAGCAGCTCGCCTTCCTGCGCTTCCCGCTCGGCGAGCGGTCGAAGGCGGGTGTCCGGGCCATGGCGCGGGATTTCGGCCTCGAGGTCGCCGACAAGCCCGACAGCCAGGACATCTGTTTCGTGCCGACCGGCCGCTACAGCGATCTCGTGGCGCGTCTGCGGCCCGAGGCGCTGACCACCGGCGACATCGTCCACCTCGACGGCCGTATCCTCGGCCGGCATCGCGGCATCGCCCATTATACGGTCGGCCAGCGCAAGGGGTTGGGCCTCGCGGACAATCCCGGCATCGGCGGCGAACCACTCTTCGTCGTGAAGCTCGATGCCGCCCGTGGCCGGGTCGTCGTCGGTCCACGGGCCGCCCTCGAGACGGTGGCAGTGCGGCTGCGCGCGGTCAACTGGATCGGCCCCGGCACCCTCGCGGCGGCCGCGCAGGGCCTCGACGTCGCGGTCCGGCTGCGCTCGACGCGACCGCCCGTACCGGCGCGGCTGCGGACCGACGGGGATGCAATCCTGGTCGAGTTGTCGCACCACGAGCAGGGCGTCTCGCCCGGCCAAGCCTGCGTCATCTATGCCTCCGAGGCGGACGATGCGCAGGTCTATGGCGGCGGCATCATCGCCGCGACCGTTCCGGCCTGCTCCGCGGCGCCGAGCGAGGCCCGGGACGCCGCGGTCGCATGAGCGTCGCCGCGAAGCCCCCACAGGGTCGCATCGAGGATGCCGGGCAGGTGGTGGCCGCCTATGATCGCTGGGCGCCGGTCTACGACCTCGCCTTCGCGGCCGTGATGCGGCGTGGCCGCCAAGCGGCGGCTGCCGCCGTGTCGCGCCCCGGCACGCGCGTCCTCGACGTCGGGGTCGGGACCGGCCTCGAGCTGCCGATGTTCGGCGCGGGGACCGCGCTTGTCGGCATCGACCTCGCCGAGGCCATGCTGCGCCGCGCCGCCGAGCGGGTCAGGCGCCACGCGCTCGTCGACGTCGAGGGCCTGAGCGTCATGGATGCGACGCGCCTCGCCTTCGCCGACGCCAGTTTCGACGCCGCCGTCGTTCCCTATGTGCTGACCGTGGTGCCCGAGCCCGAAGCCATGCTCGACGAGGTGTGCCGCGTCGTGAAGCCGGGCGGCGCCATCGCGCTCGTCAACCATTTCGGCGCCGAGGATGGTCCTCTGGCCTCGCTCGAGGCCTGGCTCGGCCGGCGCAGCGCCTCGCTCGGCTGGCATCCTCAGTTCCCGTTCGCCGTGCTCGGCGACTGGCTTGCAGCCAATGGCGGCCGGGTCGACCTCATCGAGCGGCGCAAGCTTCCGCCCTTCGGCCTCTTCACTTTGGTGCGGCTCGCCAAGGCGCTATAAGGCCGCCCTATGCGGTTCAATCCGGGAGGCCTGAGATGAACGCCCACGACACCACCCTAGGCTTGGCGCGCCCGGCACCCGACGCCATCAACGCCGTGGTCGGTGCGCTCGGCGAAAGGTTCGGCGAGAGAGTCTCGACCGGTGCCTCGGTCCGCGAACAGCACGGCAACACCCGCACCTTGGTGCGCAACGAGCCGCCCGATGCCGTCGTCTTCCCCGAGACCACGGCGGAGGTCGTCGAGATCGTCAAGCTCTGCGCGACGCATCGCGTGCCGGTCATTCCCTATGGCACGGGCACGTCGTTCGAGGGTCACGTCAATGCGCCGCTCGGCGGCATCTCGGTCGATACCGCGCGCATGAACAAGGTGCTGTCCGTCCATACCGAGGACCTCGATTGCGTGGTCCAGCCCGGCGTCACGCGCAAGGCGCTGAACCTGCACCTGCGCGACCACGGCCTGTTCTTCCCCATCGACCCCGGCGCCGATGCCTCGCTCGGCGGCATGGCCGCGACGCGCGCCTCGGGCACCAACGCGGTACGCTACGGCACCATGAAGGACGCGGTGCTTTCGCTCGTCGCCGTCACCGCCTCCGGCGAGGTGGTGCGCACCGCACGGCGGGCGAAGAAATCGGCCGCCGGCTACGACCTTACTCGCCTCTTCGTCGGCAGCGAAGGCACGCTCGGCGTGTTCACCGAGATCACGCTCAAGCTCGCCGGCATCCCCGAGGCGATCTCGGCCGGCGTGTGCCCGTTTCCGAGCGTCGAGGCCGCGTGCCGCGCCACCATCCTGACCATCCAGTCGGGCATCCCGGTGGCGCGCATCGAATTGCTCGACGCGCTCCAGGTGCGCGGCGTCAACCTCCATTCGAAGCTCGGCCTGCCCGAGACGCCGATGCTCTTCGTCGAGTTCCATGGCACGGAGGCCAGCGTCGCCGAGCAGGCCGAGCGGTTCGGCGAGATCGCGGCGGGCGAAGGCGGCGGCGCGTTCGACTGGGCAACGCATCCCGAGGACCGCTCGCGGCTCTGGCAGGCGCGGCACGACGTCTATTGGTCGGGATTCGCGCTCCGGCCCGGCACGCAGCACCTGCCCACCGACGTCTGCGTGCCGATCTCGCGCCTCGCCGACTGCGTGATCGAGACCCAGGCCGACATCGCCGCGACCGGGCTCGTGGCGCCGATCGTCGGCCATGTCGGCGACGGCAACTTCCATCTCGGGATCATGGTGGACGACAAGGATGCAGCCGAGATGGAACGGGTCGAGGCTTTCCTCGAGCGGCTGGTGCGCCGGGCGCTCGCCATGGACGGCACCTGCACGGGCGAGCATGGCGTCGGCCAGGGCAAGGCCAAATATCTGATCGAGGAGCACGCAGCGCCGGCGCTCGCACTGATGCGGGCCGTCAAGCAGGCCTTCGACCCGCTGAACATCCTCAATCCCGGCAAGATCTTGACGGCGTGAGCTAACGCAATAGGTCGGCAAGCGTCAGCGCGATAACCTCGGTCGCCTTGCGCAGATCGACGAGCGGCAGCCGCTCGTCGGCACGATGGGCATTGGCCTCCTCGATCGTGCGCGGCCCGGCGCCATAGAGCACGGTCGGCACGCCGGCCGCCGCATAGTGACGGGCGTCGGTATAGAGCGGCACGCCCTTGGCGACGATGGTCTCGCCCATCACTCGCGAGGCATGGCCGCAGAGGATCTCGGTCATCCGCTCGCCGCCCGGCAGCGGCACCAGCGGCTCGGCCAGCAGGATGCGCCGGATGCCGACCCGCGCCTGCGGCATGGCCTTGGCGGCCTCCTCAATGACGGCACGTAGCGCGCGCTCGACCTCGGCCGAGTTCTCCTCCGGGATCATGCGGCGGTCGAGCCGGAAGGTGACGCGGTCGGGTACCACGTTGGTGTTGATGCCGCCCTTGATGAGCCCGACGGTCAGCTGCGGGCTGCCGATCCCCGGAGTCGCCGAGACGCGCCCGGCCAGCCCCTTGCGCCAGGCATAGAGCGCGGACAGGATCGCGGTGGCGGCTTCGAGCGCGTCGACGCCGGTGAAGGGCATGGCGGCGTGGGCCGAGCGGCCGTTGACCTCGACCTCGAGGTGCAGGCAGCCGTTATGGGCGTTGACGACCGCATAGGAGAAGCCGGCGCCGAGCGCCAGGTCGGGCTTCGACAGGCCTTCGCCGAGGATGAGGCCGGGGCCGATCTCGCCGCCCGCCTCCTCGTCATAGGTGATGTGGAGCTCGATCGTGCCGCGGCTCGGCCGCGCCACGTCTTCCAGGGCCCTGAGCGCGAACGCATAGGTGGCGATATCGGATTTCGAGACGGCGACGCCGCGGCCGTACATCCAGCCGTCGACCACCTCGGCGCCATAGGGGTCGCGGGTCCAGCCCTCGCCGGGCGGCACCACGTCGCCATGGGCATTCAACGCGATGACGGGCCCCTCGCCGAAGCGGCGGCGCACGATGAGGTTGGTGGCGCTGATCATGCCGTTCTGCTTGACCCGCTCGGCCGGCACGGCGTGGCGCTCGACCTCAAAGCCCAAGCCTTCGAGAAGCTCGGCCGTGCGCGCCGCATGGGCGTCGCAATCGCCTAGCGGATTGTCGGACGGCACTTTCACGAGTTCGGCGAGGAAGCGCACCTGC
Source organism: Lichenihabitans sp. (assembly GCA_965277635.1). Taxonomy (GTDB): domain Bacteria; phylum Pseudomonadota; class Alphaproteobacteria; order Rhizobiales; family Beijerinckiaceae; genus Lichenihabitans. The sequence goes on along the minus strand of CBDIDE010000002.1, from coordinate 3,866,737 downwards.
GCCTCGCGCTGCCGGTCGAGGTAGGCGTGGATCGCCTCCGCCTTGGCGTCGCGGGCGGGCGTGGTCGTGGTCATGATGTCCTCGTCGAAAGATGAGCGCGATCGAGCTGCCCCAGGAAGGCGACGAGGACGCGCACCGCGGTGCCGGCGTCCTCGGCGGTGATCGATTCCGCCGGATTGTGGCTGATGCCGCCGGCGCAGCGCACGAACAGCATGGCGATGGGGCAGAGCGCGATCATCGCCAGACCGTCGTGGCCGGCCCCGCTCGGCAGCGAGAGCGGCCTGATGCCTTGCGCGCGCACCGCTGCTTCGAGCGCCTGTTGCAGATGCGGCGCGCAGGGTGCGGCAGCCTCGTCGTAGAAGGGCGTCATGGCGAGCGAGACGCCGCGGCGCGCGGCAATATCGGCGAATGTGGCATGCAGCGCGTCCAAGGCTTGCTGGCGCGTTGCATCGCTCGGGCTGCGCAGGTCGATCGTGAAACCGGCCCGCGCCGGGATGACGTTGACCGCACCCGGCAGGGCTTCGATGCGGCCTACGGTGGCGACGAGGTCCGCCTCATCGAGCGCTTTCCGCTCCACCGTCGAGATCATCTCGGCTGCGGCGGCCAGCGCATCGCGACGCAGGTGCATCGGCACCGTGCCGGCATGGCCCGCGACACCCTCGATCTCGACCTTGAGGCGGCTCGCCCCGGCGATGGCGGTGACGATACCGACCGGCAAGCCCTCGGCCTCCAGCACCGGGCCCTGCTCGATATGGGCCTCGACATAGCCGAGGATGTCGCTCTTGCGCCGGCCGATCGCGGCGACGGCCCGCGGATCGCAGCCGAAGGCGTGGAGCGCTTGGCGCAGGCTGACGCCCGCATCGTCGACCGCGTCGAGGGTCGCCGGATCAAAAGTGCCGGCGACGGCCCGCGAGCCCGACAGCGTGACCGGGAAGCGCACACCCTCCTCGTCGCCGAAGGCGATGATCTCGATGGCGAAGTCGAGCCGCTCGTCGCGAGCGTGAAGCTCGGCCACGGCCTCGATCGCCGCGACGACGCCGAAATTGCCGTCGTAGCGGCCGGCATCGCGCACCGTATCGATGTGCGAGCCGAGGATCAGCGTCTTCGCGTCCGGTGCGGAACCCGCGTAGCGGCCGACCACATTGCCAACCGCATCGAGGGAGGCCGTCATGCCGGCATCCTCCATCCAGCCCATCACCATGAGAGCGGCGGCCTTGTGTTCCGGCGTCAGATAGAGGCGGGTGAGAGCCTCACCATCGCTCGACAGCATGGCGAGCTCGTCGAGCCGCGCCATGACGCGGGCGGTTCGGTCGATGGGTTTCGGGCGGGCGGCGATACTGGTATCGGTCATCGGGCTTCAACTCTAAATGCCTGTTTGGAACCCCACTCCTCCTCATCCTGAGCCGGCCGCGCAGCCAAGTTTACGCTGGCTGCGTAAACTTGCCAGCGAAGCGGCCGAGTCGAAGGACGGCAGGCGTCAGCCGTGCTTCGAGACGGTCCTGACGGACCTCCTCAGCATGAGGATCGTTTGCATTCTGACGTGCTCAGAATCATTACGGCCCGGAAATCGTTGACGTTGGTGCGCGTCGGCCCGGTGATCACCTGGTCGCCGAGCGCCTCGAAGAAGGCGTGGGCATCATTGTCGGCGAGGCTCGCCCTGGCGTCGATTCCGAGCGCCGCCGCACGGGCGAGCGTGTCGGGGGTCAGGATTGCGCCTGCCACCTCCTCGGCACCGTCAACGCCGTCAGTATCGCCGGCGATGGCGGAAGCTCCCGGCAGCCCGTCGAGCGCGAGGCCGAGGGCAAGCAGGAACTCGACGTTGCGACCGCCGCGGCCCTGGCCGCGCATCGTCACCGTCGTCTCGCCGCCCGAGATCAGCACACAGGGCGCCGTCGCCGGCTGGCCGTGGCGCGCGGCCTGGCGTGCGATGCCGGCCATGACGCGGCCGACCTCGCGCGCCTCGCCCTCGATCGCGTCGCCGAGGATCAATGGCGTGATACCAGCGGCGCGTGCTACCTCGGCCGCCGCTTCGAGCGACATCTGCGGCGTGGCGATGAGGATGGTCTCGGCGCGGGCGAGACGTGGGTCGCCGGGCTTCGGCGTCTCCTCGGCGGCCCGCTCCAGGTGCTCGAGGGCCGCGCGCGGCTCGGTGATGCCGTGGCGACGCAGGATGTCGCGGGCCTGCGCGAAGCTCGACGGGTCGGCGACGGTCGGCCCCGAGGCGATAGCGGAGAGATCGTCGTTCGGCACGTCGGAGATGACCAGCGTCACGACCCTCGCCGGATGGGCCGCCGCGGCGAGCCGCCCGCCCTTGATGGCGGAGAGATGCTTGCGCACGATGTTCATCTCGCCGATCGGCGCGCCGCACCTCAGCAGCGCGGTATTGACCGCCTGCTTGTCCGCGAGGCTCAAGCCCTCGGCCGGAAGGGTCAGGAGCGCCGAGCCGCCGCCGGAGATCAGCGCGATGACGAGGTCGTCTTCGCTTAGGCCCGAGACGCGATCGAGGATGCGCCGGGCGGCGGCGACACCGCGCGCGTCGGGCACCGGGTGGGAGGCTTCGACGATCTCGATTCCGCGGCAGGGCGCCGCATGACCGTCGCGGGTGACGACCAGACCCTCGACCGGGCCGTCCCAGGCGAGCTCGACGGCGCGCGCCATCTCGGCCGAGGCCTTGCCGGCGCCGACGACGATCGTGCGGCCCTTCGGCTTCGGCGGCAGGACGGCCGGAATGCGCACCATGGGCGAAGCCGCGGCGACCGCGGCGTCGAACATGGCGCGCAGCAGCGCGCGTGGATCCGAGGCGTCCATGGCGGTCAGGAGGCCTTGCCGATCTCGTGATCGTTCAGCGCTTCGAGAGCCCGCACCAGGGCTGAATGGTCCCAGGCCTTGCCGCCGTGGCCCACGCAGGCGCTGAAGAGGGTCTGCGCGTTGGCCGTGCCGGGCAGGCCGAGCCCGAGCTCGCGCGCGTTGGTCAGGGCGAGGTTCAGGTCCTTCTGGTGCAATTCGATACGGAAGCCAGGGTCGAAGGTGCGCTTGATCATCCGCTCGCCGTGCACCTCGAGGATGCGCGAGGTGGCGAGCCCGCCCATCAGGGCTTGGCGCACCTTGGCGGGATCGGCACCGGCCTTGGAGGCAAACAGCAGCCCCTCGGCCACCGCCTCGATGGTCAGGGCTACGACGATCTGGTTCGCGACCTTGGTGGTCTGGCCGTCGCCGACGCCGCCGACCAGCGTGATGTTCTTGCCCATCAGCGCGAACAGGGGTTTGACGCGGTCGAAAGCTGCCTCGGTGCCGCCGGCCATGATCGACAGGCTCGCGGCCTTGGCGCCGACCTCGCCGCCCGAGACCGGGGCATCGAGATAGTCGCAGCCGAGCTTGCCGATCCGCTTGGCAAAACCTTTGGTTGCGGTCGGCGAGATCGAGCTCATGTCGACCACCGTCTTGCCACGGCTAAGCCCCTCGGCGACGCCGTTCTCGCCGAACAGCACGCGCTCGACGTCGGGCGTATCGGGCACCATGGTGATGACGACGTCGGCCCGCTCGGCCACCGCCTTGGGGGTCTCGCAGGATTCGATGCCGGCCTTGGTGAGGGGCTCGGGCACGCCGGACCGGCTCATGCCGAAGACCTGATGCCCGCCCACCTTGAGGTGGCCCGCCATGGGTGCGCCCATGATGCCGAGCCCGATGAATCCAACCTTCATGATCGTCGTCTCCATTTCATACATCTTGCTCTTGCGGATTGGCCCTACCCCTCATCCGTCGCCGCTTCGCGTCGACACCTTCTCCCGCAGGGGGAGAAGGGCGCCAATGTCGCAGAACGAGGCTTCTCCCTTCTCCCCCTGCGGGAGAAGGTGCCCCGCGGCAGCGGGGCGGATGAGGGGGGAACCCAAATCTCAGCCGTGCAGCAGACCCTTGGCCCATTCGAGCCCGGCCGAGGTGCCAGCGCGAGGCTTGTACTCGCAGCCGATGACCCCCGCATAGCCTTCGGCGTCGAGCGCCGCGAAGATCGCCGGATAGTTGATCTCGCCCGTGCCAGGCTCGTTGCGGCCCGGATTGTCGGCGAGCTGGATATGGGCGATGCGGTCCTTGTGCTTGCGCCAGGTGGCGAGGAGCTCGCCGCCCGAGCGCTGCCGATGGTAGATGTCATATTGCAGGAAGAGATTATCCGCGCCGACCTCGTCCATCAGTGACACCGCCTTCTCGACCGTGTCGAGATGGAAACCGGGGATGTCGAAGGTGTTGACGGGCTCGACCAGCAGCCGGATGCCCGCCGCCTTCAGCTCCTGCGCCGCGAAACGCAGGTTGTCGACGAGTGCTTGGCGCACGCCGCCCTCGGCACTCTTCGGCGTCAGGCCCACCAGGCAGTTGAGCATGGTGCAGTCGAGCGCATGGGCATAGTCCATGGCGCGTGCCACGCCGTCGCGGAATTCGCCCTGACGCTCGGGCAGGACCGCGATGCCGCGCTCGCCCTTGGCCCAGTCGCCGGCCGGCAGGTTGTGCAGCACAAGCTTGAGGCCGCTGTCCTTCAGCGCCTTGGCGACCTTCTCCTTCGGAAAGTCGTAGGGGAACATGAACTCGACGGCGTCGAACCCGTCGGCTCTCGCGGCGGCGAAGCGATCGAGGAAGCCGTGCTCGGTGTAGAGCATGGTGAGATTGGCGGCGAACTTGGGCATAGGTCTTGTCCGAATTTCAGTAAAACACGTTGGGTGTGGCGTTCGATCGATCCCCTCATCCGCCCCGGCTTTGCCGGGGCACCTTCTCCCGCAAGGGAAGAAGGAAAATCCGGCGAGGTTGGCGCCCCTTCTCCCCTTGCAGGAGAAGGTGCCCTTTGCATCGCAAAGGGCGGATGAGGGGTCGACGAACCGATCAGCGAACGGCGACGAGCTGAGGTTCCAGATCCTGGCTTTTCGTGAGCGACAGGCTCGGATCGAGGCAGAGGATCTCCTCGAACTCGTTGACGCCGTCGACCTCGGTGCCCATCGAGATGTTGGTGACGCGCTCCAGGATGAATTCGAGCACCACCGGCACCTGGTGCTCCTGCATTAGATCCTCGGCGCGCCGAAAGGCCTCCTTGAACTCGTTGGGGCTCTTGACCCGGATGGCCTTGCAGCCGAGCCCCTCGGCCACCGCCACATGGTCGACGCCATAGCCCGGAACGACGTCGCCCTCGGGCGCGGCATTGATGTTGTCGAAGGCGAGGGAGACCTCGAAATCCATGCCGAAGCCGCGCTGCGACTGGCGAATCAGGCCGAGGTAGGAATTGTTCACCACGACATGCAGGTAGGGCAGCTTGTGCTGCGCGCCCACCGCCAGCTCCTCGATCATGAACTGGAAGTCGTAGTCGCCCGAGAGCGCCACGATCTTGCGGTCGGGGTCGGCAGCGCGCACGCCGAGCGCCGCCGGCAGGGTCCAGCCCAAGGGACCCGCCTGGCCGCAATTGATCCAGTTGCGCGGCTTGTAGACGTGCAGGAACTGCGCGCCGGCGATCTGCGACAAGCCGATCGTCGTGACGTAGCAGGTGTCCCGGTCGAAGACCTCGTTCATCTCCTGGTAGACGCGCTGGGGCTTCAGCGGCACGGCGTCGAAATGGCTCTTGCGCAGCATGTTCTTCTTGCGGTGCAGGCAGGAGCCGGCCCAGGCCGAACGGTCCTTCAACTTCCCGGCCCGCTTCATGTCGGCCGCCACGGTGACGAAGAGTTCGAGCGCCGCGCCGGCGTCCGACACGATGCCGAGGTCGGGGCCGAAGACGCGGCCGATCTGCGTCGGCTCGATATCGACATGCACGAAGCTGCGACCCTTGGTGTAGGTCTCGACCGAGCCGGTGTGCCGATTGGCCCAGCGGTTGCCAATGCCGAAGACGAAATCCGACTCGAGGAAGGTGGCATTGCCGTAGCGGTGGCTCGTCTGCAGGCCGACCATGCCGGCCATCAGCGGGTGGTCGTCGGGGATCGTGCCCCAGCCCATCAGCGTCGGGATCACCGGCACGCCGACGAGCTCGGCGAATTCGACGAGGAGGTCGCTCGCATCCGCGTTGATGATGCCGCCGCCCGCCACGATCAGCGGCCGCTCGGCGGCGTTCAGCATGGCGAGCGCCTTCTCGGCCTGCTTGCGGGTCGCCGCCGGCTTGTAGACGGCGAGCGGCGCATAGGTCTCGACGTCGAACTCGATCTCGGCCATCTGGACATCGATCGGCAGGTCGATCAGCACCGGGCCGGGCCGGGCCGAGCGCATCAGGTGGAAGGCCTGCTGGAAGACGCGCGGTACGAGCGCCGGCTCGCGCACGCAGACCGACCATTTGGTGACGGGCTTCGAGATGGACTCGATATCGACCGCCTGGAAGTCTTCCTTGTAGAGTTTGGCCCGCGGCGCCTGGCCGGTGATGCACAGGATCGGGATCGAATCGGCCAGGGCCGAATAGAGCCCGGTGATCATGTCGGTGCCGGCCGGCCCCGAGGTGCCGATGCAGACCCCGATATTCCCGGCCTTGGCTCGCGTATAGCCCTCGGCCATATGCGAGGCGCCCTCGACGTGGCGGGCCAGGACGTGGCGGATCGAGCCGCGCGCCTTCAGCGCCGCATAGAGCGGATTGATGGCAGCGCCCGGCACACCGAAGGCGACGCTGACGCCCTCCGCCTCCAGAACCCGAACCGCCGCCTCGATCGCCTTCATCCTGGCCATCGTGGCCTCCCGTCTGCTAAGCAGCCTTGCGTGGCTAAAGCCACGATTGATTTTGCTTTTTCAAGCAAAATCAATGCTGCTAAAGATTCCAAGTGTAAGCAAACTCGTGAGAGTTTGCCTAGGGCCCGTCCGGCGGTCGCCGGGCGGGTCGAGATCACAAATGGCGGCGGCTCAGGCCGTCGCCGGCGCCACGGCGCGTCCGCGATGAAGCGCGACATAGAGCAGCGCCCCGGCGAGGGAGCCGATCAGCCAGCCCCAGTCGCCGACGTTGATCATCACGCCGAAGGCACCGGCCAGCGCCAGGCCGATCGACAGCGCACCCGACAGCAGCAGCGCCGTCAAGGCCCGCCGGTTCCAGCCGCCGTCGAAGTAGAAGGAGCCTCGTGATGCCAGCGTGTAGAGGTCGTCGAGGACGATGGTCTCGCGCTTCACGAGGTAATAGTCGGCGATCATGACGCCATACATCGGGCCGAGCACGGCGCCGAAGATGCCGACGAAGATGGTGATCGCCTGCGGGCTCGACACGAAGATCCACGGGCAGACCAGCACGGACAAAACCGAGGCGATCAGGCCGCCCGTCCTGAAGCTGATCTTCTCCGGATAGAGGTTGGAGATGTCGTAGGCCGGCGAGACGAAGTTCGCGACGATGTTGATGCCCATGGTCGCGACGATGAATGTCACCGAGCCGATGAAGACCGCGACGGGATTGTGGATCTTCTCGACGATCGCCACCGGATCCATGATGGCCTGACCGAAGACGCTTACCGTCCCGGCCGTGACCACCACGGTGACGATCGAGAAGACGAAGAAGTTGACGGGAAGGCCGAGGAAATTGCCGAGCCGCATCGTCCGCTCGGTCTTGGTGAAGCGGGCGAAATCGCCGAAATTGAGCAGAAGAGCGGCGAAGTAGGCGACGATCAGGATGGCCGCATTGGCCATGGCGCCGACGGTCTCGAGGCCGCTGAAGGCTTTTGCGGTGCCAAGCTGCAGGGAGAGGCTGGAGACGCCGGACTGCGACAGGATCCAGATCGCCAGGGCGAACATGATGACATAGACGGCCGGCCCGCAGAAATCGATGAACTTGCGGATCGTCTCCATGCCGCTTTGGAAGATGGCGAGCTGGAAGAACCACATGAACAGGAAGCTCAGCCAGCCGAGCGTCGAGAGACCGACGATATTGTTGTGCGTCAGGCTTTCGGCCGCCGGCGCGAAGGTGATCACCAGCACCTGCACCGCCTTGGAGGCGAAATAGGTCTGGACGCCGTACCACACGATGCCGACGACGCCGCGGATGACGGCGGCGAGCTTGGCGCCCATGACGCCGAAAGCGACGCGGGCCATCACCGGGAACGGAATGCCGTATTTCTGCGACGGGCGGCCGATGAGGTTCATCAGCCCGTAGACCGCCAGGCTGCCGACGATCATCGCGATGAGAACCTGCCAGCCGGTCAGGCCCAAAAAGAACAGGCTCGCGGCGAACGTGTAGCCGCCGACGGAATGGACGTCGGACATCCACATCGAGAAGACGCTGAACACGCCCCAGGTGCGCCCTGCGGGGGCGGTCGGCGCCAGATCCTCGTTGTAAAGGCGCGGGTCGGAGCCCGGAATGCGAAGCGTGACGGCGCCATCCTGATGCGTTGCCATGGGGTCCCTCCGTTCGGGGGTTCCTCGACGCCTCACGCCGATGACCCTGCTCTTGTTGCGTGCAGGCTGCGCTCGTTTGGGGCAGACTTCCAATATCCGATTCGGATCCATCGAGAGGTATTCCGTATCGATCGCCGGGGGCGACCGTGGACCTGAGGCATTTGCGTTACTTCGCGGCGGTGGCCGAAGACCTCAGCTTCACGGCGGCGGCGCGACGCCTGAACGTCTCGCAGCCGCCCCTGAGCCAGCAGATCCGGGAACTGGAGGAGGAGCTGGAGACGGCGCTGTTCGTGCGCACGAGTCGGCATGTGCGGCTGACGCCGGCCGGTGCGGCTTTTCTTGTTCGCGTCCGGGCCATCTTCGGGCAGATCGATCAGGCCACCGAGGAGGCGCGCGTGATCGGGCAGGGTCGGATCGGCACGCTCGACATCGGCATGACCGGGTCGGTTCTGATGGGTCCGCTGGCCTCGCTGGTTCGAGAGTTCAGCGCCGCGTTTCCGCAGGTTGTCGTGCGCCTGCATGAATTGCCGCCGGTGGAACAGCACGTCGCGCTGCTCTCGCGTCGCACCCAGATCTCGTTTCTGAGACGGCCGCCCGAGGATCCCGACCTCGTGACGGAACTCGCCTGGCCGGAAAGCGTCGGGGTCGCCTTGCCGAGAGACCATAGGCTGGTGAACGCCGACGAGATCGGCCTGGCGGATCTCAAGGACGAAGACTTCGCCTTTCTCCGCCTCAGCGATTCTCCCTTCGCGAAATACCTGTTCGACTGCTGCGTCGCCGCCGGCTTCAGCCCGAGAATCGTTCAACAGGCGGTCGAGTCCTATTCGCTGGTCAGCCTCGTCGCCGCCGGAACCGGCGTGGCGCTCGTGCCCGAAGCGATACGAAGCCTGATCCATCCGCGGGTCGTCTATCGACCTTTGCGCGGTGCGATTGCGAGGGCGGACGTGATGATGCTCTATCGTGCCGAGCGGAACGCCATTCTGGATAATTTTATCGCCGTCGCGCGGGCCGTTCTGGCGCACGCCGGCTCCGCCTAAGGGATTTCACAGCCTCACCCGGCGCGGGCGCGGCGGACGGCATTCTCGATCAGGATCAGGGCCAGCCCGACGAACAGGACGATGCCGCCCCACACCGGCGCCAGGACGCCGCCCCGGTCGAGCAGCCAGACCACGGCGATCCACGCCAGGATTGCCACGGCCAGGGTGGCGTCGTCGACGACAAGCCCATAGGCTTCCCGCAACAGACCGAATAAGCGCGACATGGCTGCCTCCTCACGGGGTCGATCGGGCGAGACGGCCGCCGCTCGCGACACAAAGCCTGACCGTGACCAGCGCGGTCACGAGATAGCCGGCGACCAGCGCGAGAAGCGACCAGTCGGCACCCGGCCAGCCGATGCCGATCCCCTCCCCAACCCAGAAGGTGCCGAAGGCGGCCAGCAGCACGCCAACGCCGAACTTGAGCGTGTTTTCGGGAATCGAGGCGAGTGGCCGATGCACCGCGAAGCCGAGGGCCACCACGACGACCAGCGCCGCCAGCGCCCCGAGGCTCGCCGGGAGCAGCAGGCCCGGGCCGCCGGCGCCGAAGGCGAGCACGATGAACACCACTTCGATGCCCTCCAGCATGACGATGTTGAAGGCGGTGCCGACCGCCATCCGGTCGAGCCCTGGACCGACCGCCCCCGCAGTCCGCAACGTCGCCGACTGCTTTTCGAAAGCGGCCGCTTCATCGTGCAGGGGGAGAACGCCGGCCGAGCGCAGTACGGCCTTGCGCAGCCAGCGCATGCCGAACAGCAGCAGCAACGTACCGACGCCCATCTGCAGGACATCGAGAGGGACGCGAGCCAGTGCGGGGCCGAGGGCCGCGACCATGGCCAGGAGAACCCCGAGGGCGGCCGCCGTCCCGGTCAGCGCGCCACGCCAGCTCCGCGTGCTGCCGACCGCGAGGACCACCGTCAAGGCCTCCACGCATTCGACCAGCGATGCGAGGAAAGCCGCCAGGAGAGTCGGCCCGGCATGGGCCCAGCTGATGCTCATCCGCGTCATGCTCCCGTGAGATCGATGTAGCAATGACTGCAACCATCCAATCTTGTCAAGATTTCACTACACCGCTACAAGGCCCGTCGTGAATCCAAGAGGGAATCCGCCCTGACCGAAGCCGCTGATTTTCACGACCGCGTCGGCAGAAAGATGCCCGATCTCGCGCCCGCGGCTCGGCGCGTCATCCGCTTCATCGACGACAATCGCGCGACCGCGCTGGCGAGTTCCGCCATGGAGATCGCCGCCCAGGTCGGAACGTCGGATGCGACCGTGGTGCGCGCCGCCCAAAGCCTCGGCTTTACCGGCTTGGCCGGTCTGAAGCAGGCGCTTGCCGCCGCCATCGACCGTCCCGCCACGCCAGCGGACGATATGCGCCACACCTTGGCCGAGGTCGGCGAGAGCGCCGCCAAGGCGGTCGACACCGTGCTCGACGCGCATCGGGAGGCGTTGGCGGGCCTCGCTACGCTGGAGGGGAAGGAGCGGATCGCGGCGGCCGTGTCTCTCCTGCACGGCGCCGCACGGATCGCGATCTTCGGCATCGGGCCCTCGGCGGCCCTCGCCCATTATGCGGCCGTGCCGCTCGGCCGCACCGGTCGCCGCACGCTGATCCTCGACCGGACGGGCCGCATGCTGGCGGACCAGCTGCTCGACCTGCGCTCCGGAGATGCGCTCCTGGCCCTGACTTATGGGCGGCCCTATCGGGAAGTGCTGACGGTCTTTTCCGAGGCCCGGCGGCTCGGCCTTCCGACGGTGCTGCTCACCAGCGATGCGAGGCACAAGCTCGGGCCGATGGCCGATGTCGTGCTGGTGGCGGCGCGCGGGCGGGCCGGCCAGGTCGCCCTGCATGGCGCGACGCTCGTCGCCATCGAGGCGATCGTCCTCGGCCTCGCCTCGGCGCTCGGCACCGAGGCGCTGGCCACGCTCGATCGTCTCAACGCGTTGCGCGAGGCCGTCGGCGAACGACGGCGCGGTGAAGGCTGAGGCGATGGGGAAGACGTGGCTGGGCTCGCGGGCCAGACGCGGCATCGGGGCGGTCGTGATCGCCGTCGTGGCCGTGGGCGCCGCCTGCGGCGGCTGGGCCGGCTATCTACGCATCACCGGCAACATCCACGAGATCGAGCCCGGCGTCTTTCGGTCCGCCCAACTCGGAGCGGACAAGCTGGCCGCCTTGATCGACGAGCATCACATCAAGACCGTGCTCAACTTGCGCGGAAGCAACCCCGGCGCAGGGTGGTACGATGCGGAGGCGGAGGCGGTGCATGACGCTGGCGCGCGATACGTCAGCATCGACCTCTCCGACAGCCAGGAGCCCGACCCGGCGACGCTGACCGCGCTCGTCGATGCGCTGAAGACCGCGCCGAAACCGCTGCTCCTCCATTGCTCGGCCGGCGCCGACCGCTCGGGCCTCGCCTCCGCGATCTACGAACTCCTCGTGATGCACCGGTCGCCTGCGGTCGCCGACGAGCAGCTCTCGTTCCGCTACGGCCATTTCCCCTGGCTGATCAGCCGGACCGGCGCAATGGATCGGACCTTCGAATGGGTCGTGTCGCAGACGAACTGACGGCGACGGCTCCCACGGAAGATGGCAGGCAAGCGGGACGCCGGACTTGCGCGCTACCGCGCCCGAGCCGCCCCGGCCGCCGCCACGAAGCGCCGCACGCGCGCCGGGTCGACCGGGTTCCACCAGACCCCGCCCTGCTTGAGCGACGAGGCGACGATCACTCCGTCGACGATGTCGAGGATAGCCGCGAGATTGTCGGCCGTGACGCCGCTGCCGACAAGCGTCGGCAGGTGCGAGGCCTCCTTGATGCGCCGGATATAGTCGAGGTCGGCGGTGTGGCCCGTCCTCTGCCCCGTCGCGATGATCGCATCGGCATCGAAGAACACGAGGTCGCGCACCAGCTCCTCGACCGGACGGTCGCCGGTGATCGCATGGGCGCCGTGCTTCACATCGGCATCGGCGAAGATCCGCACCCCCTTGGCGCGGAGATTGGCCCGGTAGCGCATGGCGTCCGCGGCCTCGCCGTCGAGCAGGCCCTCGTTGGCCACATAGGCATTGGCCCATTGGTTGACCCTGATGAAACCGGCGCCCGACGCCGAGGCGATGGCCAGCGCCGGGACGGGGGCGTTCGCCAGAACGTTGATGCCGAGCGGCTTGCCGAAGGCGCCGCGGATGCGGTCGGCCGCGACCGCCATATGGGCCGCGACTTCCGGACCGATGGCGGCCGGCTTGGCGAAGGGAATGTCGCCGTGGTTCTCGACCATCACGCCGTCGCAGCCGCCGTCGAGATAGGCGCGCGCGTCCGACAGGGCCCGCGCATAGATGGCCTCGACGCCGCCATCCTCGTAGCGCGGCGCGCCCGGCAGGGGCATGAGATGCACGACGCCGATCAGCGCCTTGGGCCGGCCGAACAGGGCCTCGATGGCGTTGCCGGAGGTCGAGGAAATGGGCGAAGCGGTCATCGGAAACTCCGGTGGTGAACAGGGGACGGAAGCGCGAACATCTCTTCGGCCGATGGGCAGGAGGCCAACGCACCGGGCCGCGTGACCGACAGCGACGCCGCGGCCGTGGCCCGCGCTAGAGCATGATGCCGAAAAGTCGGCACGGGTTTTCGGACGACCTCATGCTCCGGCGTATTGAAATCGATCACGTTCATGATTTCGGATCGATTCGATCCAAAATCATCGTGATCGATGGCCTCGACCTGCGCATGGCCGCTCGCGAGCAGCCCGACGAGCACGCCGCAGAACACATCTCCCGCTCCCGATGTATCGCGCGCTAGCACGGGCGGGGCCTCGATCTCGATCCTGTCGGATCCCACGAGGCAAAGCACGCCCTTCGCGCCGCGCGTAACGGCCACGGCGCCGACGCCCCGTCCGAGCATCGCGGCCACGCCCGTCTCGACCTCGGCGTCATCGGTGATCGCCCGCAGCTCGCCTTCGTTGACGACGAGCCAATCGACGTCCGACCAGATGGGGCCGCCGGCACGCCACAATGGGCTCGGGTTCAGCACCGTCATGGCGCCACGCCGCCGCGCCTCGGCGAGGCAGGCCCGGGTGGTCTCGGCCGGCAGGTTGCCCTGCATCAGCACCGCGTCGCCTGCAGCAATCGCCTGGCGCAGATCGGTCTCAGCCAAGGGGTCGAAGGCGCGCGCGGAGGCTGTGGTGGAGACGATCACGTTCTCGCCGTCGGGCCGCACCAGGATGACCGACCCGTCGGTCGGCAACGCTTTCCCGCTGAGCCGCAGGACAAGGCCCCGTTCACCGGAGAACGCCTCGGCCAGCCTCTCGCGGTCGGCCGCGCCGACAGGGGCCCACAGCACGACGGCGGCGCCGGCGCGGGCCGCCGCCACCGCCTGGTTCAGTCCCTTGCCGCCGAGGCCGGAGCGGCTCGACGTCGCCACCAGGGTCTCGCCCGCGGCCGGAAAGCGCTCCACCTCAAGCGTGGTATCGACGCAGAGGTTGCCAACGACGTGGATCGTCATGGATCGGGGTGGATCACGAGGCGGAGAAGACCCGCACGGGGTTCCGCTTTAGCATGAGGTCGATCTCCGCCGTCCCGAGACCGTGGCGCTTCAGGCGCGGCACGAAATGCTTGAGGATGTAGCCGTAGCCGAAGCCGCCATAGCGGGTCAGCATGATCTTCAGGAAGACGTCCTGGGACATCAGAACCTGCTCGCCGAAGCCCTTGTCGATGAGGGCGCGGATGGCGCGGGCATTCTCCTCGTCGGAGGGCGACTGGGCGTCCTGGTCGGCGTAGTAATAATCCATGCCGATCATGTCGTATTCCAGGAAGGCGCCGCGCCGGGCGAGCGCCATCTGGTACTCCAGGTCGTTATGGCTCGGGTTCATGTGGCAGAGCACGGTATGGCCGAGGTCGGCGCCCTCGCCTTCAACGATGTCGAGGACCTCGTGGGCCAGCCGCTCCCAACCGGGCAGGTGGATCGAGAGCGGCACGCCGGTCTGGCGCGAGGCGCGGGCCGCCGCCCGCAGCGATTTGCGCTCCGCCTCCGTGAAGAGCTTGCTGACGCCGATCTCGCCGATGATGCCGGCCATCACGTCGGGCTGCTCGGCGCCCCCGCCGACGTCCGCGACGATGAAGGCGGTCGCCTCGTCGAGGTCCATGCGGGTGAACCAGTCGGGATGGGACGGTTCGAGATAGAAGCCCGAGCCCATGACGATGTTGAGGCGCGTGCGGCGGGCGATGCGCTGCAGCGCCGCCGGATCGCGCCCGATGCCGAAATTGGTCGGGTCGATCACCGTGTCGCCGCCAAGCTCGGTGAAGCGGCCGAGCTCACCCACCGCGAGGTTGACGTCGAGCAGGAAGCAATTGTCGCGGCTGAGGAACGGATTCATCCGCAATTCGCCGATGTTCTCCACGCTCACCGGCTCCTCGGCCAGGGCCATCTGGGAGGCTTGGCAGGGGCATGTCCAGAGTTTCGATGCGTCGAGCAGGATGTGCTCGTGCATCAGGGTCACGCCCATGCTGTCCTTCGGGATCGGCCCGAGCACGGTCATCACCGTGCCGCTCCGCACCCCGATCGGATGCCTGTCCGGCGCCTGTTGCATGTCGTCTCGCCTCAGCGCTTGCGGACCGAGCCGCGGAAGATGCGGAAGTTCATCCAGATCGCGATCAGGATGATCGCGCCGGTAACGATGGGGGTCAGGAACGGCGACAGATGGGCCAGGATCAGGCCGTTGCCGATCACCGCGACCGTCAAGGCGCCGAGCACCGTGCCGACCATAGTCCCGCGTCCGCCGAAGAGGCTCGTGCCGCCGAGCACCACGGCCGCGATGACGTCGAGCTCGAACCCCTGTCCGGCATTGGAGGAGCCGCTGCCGAGCCGCGCCGCCAGCACGAGGCCGGCCAGCGCCGCCGTCACGCCCGACAGCACGTAGACGAACAGCGTGACCGCGCGCGTGTTGACCCCCGCCCGGCGTACCGCCTCCGCATTGGCGCCGATGCCCGTCACGTAGCGGCCGAAGGGCGTCTGGTTGAAGGTGACGAAACCGAGGATCACGACCACGAGCGCGATCAGCGCCGGCAATGGGACGCCGAGCAGCCAGCCACGGCCGAGGTCGACGAAGAGCAGGCTCGACGATATGGGGATCGAATAGCCGCCGGTCATCAGCAGGGCGACACCGCGGATGATGCTGAGCCCCGCCAGGGTGACGATGAAGGCCGGGATCCCTTCGTAGGCCACGAAGAAGCCCTGCAACGCGCCGATCAGGCCGCCCAGGACGAGCATGAGGCCGGCGGCGAGGATCCACGGCATGCCGGCATGGATCAGGATGGCGCAGAGCGCGCTGATCAGCGCCAGGATGGAGCCGACCGACAGGTCGATGCCGCCCGTGGTGATCACCAGGGTCATGGCCACCGCCACGGTCAGGAGCGGCGCCGACTGGCGCAGGATGTTCAGGATGTTGGGAAGAGTGAGAAAATCCTCGCTCGTGAAGGAGAACAGCACCACGACGGCCAGGAAGAACAGCGCGATGGAGCCGACGCTGCCGTTGGCCAGGAAGCGGTCCTTGAGGCTCCGCGGCCTCAGCCGGTCCGGTGTCGCAGGCGTCGAGGCCTCGGTCGGCGCGCTCACGGCCGGGCCTCCGTGCGGCTGCCGCGGGCCGAACGGGCGCTGAACTTGCGCCCGACGATCAGGTCGACGACATCCTCGATGTTGGTCTCCTCGATGCGTCGCTCGGCGATCGCCCGCCCCTCGTACATCACCTGGATGCGGTCGCAGACCAGGAACAGGTCCTGCAGCCGATGGGTGATCAGGATGACGCTTACCCCACGCCGGCTGACCGCGCGGATCAGTTCCAGCACGGCCTCGACCTCCGCCACCGCCAGGGCGGCGGTGGGTTCGTCCATGATCAGCACCTTGGGCTCGAACGAGGCGGCACGGCCGATGGCGATCGACTGCCGCTGCCCACCCGACAGGTTCTCGACATGGACATCGATGTCCGGCACCGAGATGCCGAGGCGGGTCAGCATCGCGGCCGCATCCGCCCGCATGCGCCGCTTGTCGAGGAACGGGATGCCGAGAATGCGCCATCGCGGCTCGCGGCCGAGAAACAGGTTGCCCGCCACATCCACGGTGTCGCAGAGCGACAGGTCCTGGTAGACCATCTCGACATGATGGGCGCGGGCATCGGCCGGGGTCAGAAAATCGACCCGCACGCCATCGATCTCGATCGTGCCGCTGTCGGGCACCACCGCTCCCGACAGGACCTTGCTCAGCGTCGACTTGCCGGCCCCGTTGTCGCCGACGAGGCCGAGAACCTCGCCGGGCGCGAGATCCAGCGCGACGTCGGACAGCGTCTGGATCGTGCCGTAGCGCTTCGAGATGCCGCGCATGCGGACCCTGGGCGGTGCCTCGTTTCTCGCGGCCTCCATGGCACCGATCCCTACTTGAACATGGCGCGATACTTGTCGACGTTGGCCTTGGTGACGATCGTCACCGGCACGTGGATGACGGGGTCGACCTTGCCGCCTTTCTTGAGGGTCGCCAGCGACTCGATCGCCGTCTTGCCTTCGGTATAGGGGTCCTGCTGCACGACGGCGATGACCCAGCCCTCGTCGATGCCCTTGATGGCCTGCGCGGTCAGGTCCCAGCCGAAGACCTTGACCTGGTCTTTCTTGCCGGCGGTGTCCACGGCCGAGACGGCCCCGATCAGCGCGGGTTCGCCGGTGGCATAGATGGCGTTCATGCTCGGATTGGCGGTCATCAGGTTCTCCGAGGCGGAGAGCGCGACATCCTGGACGTTCTGGCCGTCGACCGTGTCGGCGAAGGTCACGCCGCCGACCGCGGCGGTCTTCTTGAAGCCGTCGAGCCGCTGATTCTGGATGAAGGAATTGAGCGCGCCGACGAGGCCGACCTTGGCCTTGCCGCCCATGTCCTTCTTGACGTAATCCGCGAAGAAGGTGCCGATCTCCTCGCCGGCCTTGGCGTTGTCGACGCCGACGAAGGCCGCATTGTCGCCGTTCGGGATCTGCGCGTCGACGGCGATCACCGGGATGCCGGCCTTCTTGGCGGCCGTAATGGCGGGCTTCACCCCGTTGACGTCGATGGCGACCAGCACGATGCCGTCGACCTTCTGGGTGATGTAGTTGTCGATCGCGTCGTTCTGCGCGCTCGGAACGTTGTTGGCATTGAAGATGACGAGCTTTTCGCCGGCCGCGTCGGCCGCTTTCTTGGCGCCGTCGTTGATCTGGTTGAAGAACAGGGCCTGCTGGTTGATGGTCACCAGCGCGAAGGTGGAGGCCTCGGCTGCCGTCGCGCAAAGCCCGGCCAGGCCGAGCGCCAGGGCGGCGCCGCTCAACCGCATCGTGGTGGATCGCTTCATCGTTCCCTCCTTCAGCCCATGAGCGGATCCCGTTGGGCCGCCCGCCAAGGATCATTCAAGTTACTTGAATGGCTGTCAATGACGGGTCGTCCCCCGTCAGAACGTCGGCGGGGTATTGACCCAGAAGATGCTGGCCGGCTCGTCGCCGAGATTGCGATAGGCGTGCGGCAATTCCGAGCCGAAGACGAAGGAATCGCCCTGCGACAGGATGAAGGTACGACCGTCGAGGATCAATTCGATCCGGCCGCGCAGCACGTAGCCGACCTCCTCGCCGGCATGCTGGATCGGCCCGGCGCTCTCGCCGCCGACCTCGATGCGATGGATGTTGCACTGCAGCAGGTGGCCGGGCGAATAGGGGATCACGCGCTCGAGGCTGATGCCCTCGCCCCGGCGGAGCGGATCGAGCGTGATGACGGGCCGCGCGCCGTCGCGGAAGATGATGCCCTCCTCGCCGTGGTTCTCCTCGAACATCCAGCCGATATTGGTGTCGAGCGCCTGCACCAGGCGATGCAGCATCGGCAGCGAGGGCGAGGCCTTGCCGTTCTCGATCTTGGACAGAAGGCTTTCCGAACATCCGGCGGTCTCGGCCAGCGCCTTCAGCGTCAGGCCACGCGTCTGCCGCGCGAGCCGCAGGCGAATGCTCACGCCTGAGATCGTCGGGACGTCGTCGATATCCATGGCTGCGACAGGGCTCCGCACAAGGGGACGAGCGAACAGCGCCGACCATCACACGTTTCCGGGCTCGGTCATAGCCGAATGCCACCGGCTTGCTGCCCGGTCGGAAGCCCGTCGGCTCGCTTCTTGAGCAGGGCTCGGAAACCGGGTTAACGAAGCGGGTTCCGACACCCGCGTCCTTTCTCACGGAACGGACGGAGACGGGTGGTCCAGATGCGATTGTTTTGCCGAGCATCGTCAACTCGAGGTCGGAGCCTTGGCACCTCGAGCCTCTCCGTTGACGGGCGCGGGCGCGGAGTCCAGCATCCCGTGACCGCGGGGCCTCTTCCCCACGGCCCTCCCAAAGCCCCCCGCATCGATTGGTGACACGAGATGGCCGTCGAATTTGGCGACGAAGCGCTGGCCGATCTCACGATGGCGATCCGCGCCGCGCTGCCGGCCTGGGGGCTGCCGCCCGAGGCCGATGTCGCGCTCCTCAACGTGTCGGAGAACGCCACCTTCCGGGTCGGCGATGCCCGGAGCGGACGCGCGCTCGCGCTGCGCGTCCATCGGCTGAACTACCACGCGGCCGAGGAGATCCGCTCCGAGATCGCCTGGATCGAGGCCTTGCGGCGCGCGGCGATCGTCGAGACTCCGGAGCCCCTGCCCGGCCGTGACGGCGCCTATGTCCAGACCCTCGCCTCGCCCTTGGGATTGCCGCCCCGCCATGCCGTCGCCTTCGCCTTCGCGCCGGGCGCCGAGCCTGCTCCCGACGCCGACCTGCCCGGCTGGTTCAAAATCCTCGGGTCGCTGACGGCGCGCATGCACCGACATACGGAGCGCTGGACGCCCCCCGAGCGCTTCCGCCGCAAGACCTGGGATTTCGACGCCATGTTCGGCCCGCGGCCGCTCTGGGGCGACTGGCGCGCCGGCGTCGGGCTCGACGCCGGCGGCCGGGCGCTGATCGGCCGGGCGCTCGACCTCATCCGTGCACGGCTCGACCGCTTCGGCCAGGCGCCGGAGCGCTTCGGGCTGATTCATGCCGACCTGCGGCTCGCCAACCTCTTGGTCGACGGAGCGCACCTGCGCGTCATCGATTTCGACGATTGCGGGTTCTGCTGGCGGCTCTACGACTTCGCCGCCGCCGTCAGCTTCTTCGAGCACGAGCCGATCGTCGAGGCGCTGCGCGACGCCTGGGTCGAAGGCTATCGGACCGTTTGCGCGCTGCCGCAGGAGGAGGCGGACGCGATGCCGGTCTTCATTGCGATGCGGCGCTTCCTGCTGGTCGCCTGGATCGCCTCGCATCCGGAAGTGCCAGTCGCCCGGGAGCTCGGCGCGGCCTATACGTTCGGAGCCGTGGACATGGCCGAGCGCCTGCTGTCCAGGTTCGGTTGAAGACGCGGACTCGCGTGCGAGCTGCCGCTCGAGGCAAGTCGCGCCGCGTCTCAGGATGGCAGCAGGCCAACCCGCCGCGCCGCCACCACGCGGTAGAGCGGGTCGCCGGTTCGGACGAATTCCTCGAGCGCAGAGAAGACGAGGCTCGGGTCGTGCTCATCGTCGGAGGCGACCGCCGCCGCGGCGATCGCGGCATCGCCTGGCACGTCGAGACCGCGCCAGTCGTCGAGCGTCGCCGCAGGCACCGGCTGCGGCATGCCGATCTTCGGATAGACCGCCATGATCACCTGCCAGAAGTTGCGGACGAGGGGCCGCGGATCGTCGAGATACGGCACGATCTGGCGTAGCCAGTGGGCGCCCGTGAGCGCATGCAGCGCCTCGAAGCTCATCGTGCTGGCGTAGAGCACGAGCGAGGCCTCGGCGATGCGGTCGAGTGTTTCTGGGCCGATGCGGAGCCGGCCCACGAGCGGCAGCAGGGCCGGTTCGCGACCAACCGCCTTGATCCAGTGCCACAACAGGTCCGACTCGGCGTGCACATCTTGGAACACCGGCCGCTCGCGCATCTCGAGCAGCACCGCCAGCGGGTCGTCGAGATCGGCCGCGATGCCCTCGGGCTGCGGCAGCGGCAGGAAGGTCGCCGCCCAATAGCCGAGCGCGATGCCGATCTCGGCCTCGTCGTCCCGCATCACCCCGTAGGCGAGGCGCATCAGCCCATGCAGCGCACTGGCGCCGACGCCGGGCGCCAGGGCCGGCACCGCGTGCCGGATGGCCTGCCGCCATCCGAGCCGGGTGACCTCGGCCATGAAGAAGCGGCGGTAGTCCGTCTCACGGCTACGCTCGCCGAGATGCCGCTGCCAGTCCTGTGCGGTGATCGGTGCGAGCGGCGCCGCGAGGCGCGGTACCTTGTTGGTCGCCGTATACATCCGCGCATAGGCATGAAGCCGGTCGGCCGAGGCGCCGAGCCTCGCCATGATCTCGATCACCATGGGCAGATGGTTCGCCAGCAGGTGCGGGAATTCGGCGCTGCGCGCCTCGGTCTCGGCGATCAGCGCATCGGCCGCCGCGCGGGCGCTGCCGCCGTCGTCGACGGCCATTGCCGCATGCGCGCTCATACCCGCCTCCTCCGGCCTCGGGTCGCATCGTCGGCTCGCGATCGAGCGTTTGACAATGCCCGGTTTCGTGCGAGGCTGATTGTGATTGGCACGGAGCGTGCAGGCAAGCGGCCTGGCAGGTGCCCCGGCCTGCCCCAGCCCGAGGGAGGCGTCATGCCCATGGTCGGTCCATTTCGTCTCGATCGTGTCCTGCCGGCATTGGCCTTCCTCTTCGGTCTCGCGTCCGGCGTGCGGGCGCAGGACATGACGCTGACGATGGCGTCGATGAACGACCCGTTTGGCGCCGCCGTGACCAGGCTCGCCGAGCAGATCCACGCCAAGACCGGTGTCAATCTCAAGGTCGATATCATGAGTTACGGTGAGCTCATGACCAAGACGACCGCCGATTTCGTCGGCGGGACCAAGGCCTACGATCTCGTCACGATGGATATCGTCCAGGCCGGCCAATATGCCGAGGGCGGCCATGTGCTGCTGCTCAACGAATTGATGAAGCGCGACGCGGCGGAGCTCCAGCTCGACGACATCTATCCGGCCCTCCTCCAGACGCTCGGCAACTATCAGGGCAAGCAGGTCGCCTTTCCGTTCTCGGGCTATGCCAATGTGCTGGTCTACCGCACCGACCTGTTCAAAGCCGCGGGCCTGACGCCGCCCGCCACGCTGCAGGACCTGCAGGCGGATGCCGAGACGCTGACCGACCGGGCCAAGGGCCAGTACGGCTGGGTCGCCAACGGCCAGAAGGGCCCGGCGGTGGCGCAGGATTGGATGCAATACAATGCCCAGCTCGGCGGCTCGATCCTCGACGAGAGCGGCAAGCCGGCGCTGAACTCGCCCGCCAACATCAAGAGCCTGACGCTCTACAAGACGCTGTTCGACAAGGCGGCGCCGCCCGGTGCGGTCGATTACGACTGGGGCGGGCGCGAGGAAGCCTTCCGCCAGGGGATCGCGGCGACCATGCAGACCTGGTCGGTCGGTGCCTCGAGCTACGGCGATCCGGACAAGTCGAAGATCGTCGGCAAGTTCGCCATGACCGAGGCGCCGCCGGGCGCTGGCGTGAAGGAGCAGTACGGCCTCGGCGGCTGGGGCCTGTCGATCAACAAGGATATCTCCAAGGACCGCCAGGAGGCGGCCTGGAAAGTCATCAAATATCTATGCGGCCCCGAGGGCCAGAAGGCGCAGGCGCTGCTCGGCTCCGGTGGTTTCATTCGCAAGAGCACGCTGCACGATCCCGAGCTTCTGGCGAAGTTCCCCTTCCTGCCGGTGATCGACACCTCGTTCCAGCACGCCAACGGCGACTATCGCCCGCGCATCGCGGAATATCCGGAGATCCAGGACCTTCTCGGCACCGCGGTCAACTCGGTGCTGGCCGGCAATGCCGATCCCAAGGCCGCCCTCGACGACGCCCAGGCGCGCGCCAAGGCGCTGTTCTGACATTGTCCTGCGGCTTCAGAGGCTCGTGTTTCACCCCTGAACCAAACTGCGCCGCATGACCCTGCGCGAGCGCCTGTGGCCGTCGAACGAGCCGCTCGAAGCACGCCGGCGGCTGTTTCTCGTCTGCATGACGGCGCCCGTCGTCCTCTATGGGCTCGTCTGCGCGATCTATCCGGCCCTCGTCGGCCTCGACTACAGCCTCTATCGCTACAACCTGCTGCGGCCGGGCCGCACGGGCTTCGTCGGCTTCGAGAATTACACCAAGCTCTGGGCCGACCCGACGACCGCGCGGGCGATCCTCAACACGCTGACCTTCATGGTTGCGGCCGTGTCGATCGAATTCGTGCTCGGCTTCGCCCTCGCGCTGCTGCTCTGGCCGGACAGCCGCTTCAACCGCGCCTGCCTGGCCCTGCTGCTGGTGCCCGTCACCGTGACGCCGCTCGCCACGGGCCTGATGTTCCGCGGCCTTCTGACTCCCGACTACGGCCCGCTCGGCTACTGGGCACGCGTGCTGGGCCTGTCGTCCGAGCACGGCTTCCTCGGCACGCCCGAGACGGCGCTCGGCACCATCGTCTTCATGGATGTCTGGCAGTGGACGCCGCTGATGGCGCTGATCCTGCTGGCGGGCCTCAAGGCGATCCCGTCGAGCTTCCTCGAAGCGGCGGAGATCGACGGGGCGAGCCCCTGGCAGCGCTTCACCACCGTCATCCTGCCCGTCATGGTGCCCACGGTCCTGCTCGCGCTGCTGCTGCGGGTGATCGATGCCTCGATGATCTTCGACACGATCTATGTCACCACCGCCGGCGGCCCCAACGATGCGACCGAAGTGCTGATGATCCGCGCCGTCAAGCAGGGCCTCGAATTCTTCGATATCGGCAGCGCCAGCGCCATCGCCGCCTTCATGCTGGCCCTCGTCGGCGGGCTCGCGACCTTGTTCTTCGCGCTCATCGCCCGCTATGACCGCAAGGTCGCGCCATGACCCGCCGCGCGCTCGGCACCGCAGCGGCGCGGCTGACGCTGGTCCTAGCCATCGTGGTGTTCCTGCTGCCGCTCGTGTGGCTCGCCACCACCGCCTACAAGCCGGCCGGCGACATCTTCTCCGTGCCGCCGCGGCTCGCCTTCGTGCCGACGCTGGAGAATTTCCGCGTCCTGTTCAGCTTGTTCGACGTGCCGAAGCTCGTCGGCAACAGCCTCAAGATCAGCCTCGGGACGACCGCCGTGGCGCTCCTGATCGGCGTGCCCGGCGGCTATGCGCTCGGCCGCTCGCGCTCGCGCCACGCGGTGACTATCGCCTATATGCTGCTCGCCGTTCGGATGATGCCGCGCATCGTCACCCTGCTGCCCTTCTACCTCATCATGCGCGACGTGGGCCTGCTCGGCACGGTCTGGGCCGTGGTGCTGATCAACGCCACCTTGAGCGCCGGCTTCGTGGTGTGGATGATCTTCTCCTATGTCCGGGCACTGCCGCCCGAGGCCGAACAGGCGGCGCAGATCGACGGCCGCACCGCCTTCGGCGCCTTCCTGTTCGTCGCCGTGCCCTTAATCATGCCTGGGATCATCGCCAGCGCGCTGTTCTCGATCATGCTGTCCTGGAACGACTTTCTGGCCCCGGTCTACCTCACCACCGTCGACGCCAAGCCGCTGTCGGTGGCGCTGCTCTCGGCCTACGGCACCAAGGATGTCTCTTGGGGCACGATGGGCGCGCTGACGCATTTCTCGACCTTGCCGATCGTGCTCATCGCCCTCGTGCTCAACCGCTATTTCGTGCAGGGCCTGACCAAGGGCATGCATTGAGGGAAGGGTTGGGGTTTGGTTCTCGACTGAGCCGTGAAGTCCCGATTGCGTGGTTGATGCTCGATCTGCTTTCCGGGACTGTCACCTTGAAAGCGAACATCGCGGCTGCTAGCGGAGCGTGCGGTCGAAGAAGGCCAGCATCTCTCGCCAGCCATGTTCGGCGGCGGCCTCATCGTAGACAGGGAAGTCCGGCTTCATCCAGCCATGCGCCGCAGGATAGGTTTCGGTGCGATAGCGGAGGTGCGCCTCGTCCAGAGCGTGCTCGAATCGCTTGGCCATGGTGAGGGGGTAGCTACCGTCGTTCTCGGCGGCGGCGATGTACAGCTCGGCTTCCAGCTTCGGCGCGTAGGTGTGCGGGCTGTCGGGTGCGTCGGTCGCTAGATTGCCACCATGGAAGCTGGCGACGGCGGCGAAGCGGTCTGGGCGGGTGCCCGCCGCCGCGATCGCCATGCCGCCGCCCATGCAGAATCCGACCGCGCCTATTTTGTCGCCTTGTACGTCCGAACGCGTATCGAGATAGGCGAGGAACGCCTCCGTATCCTCGGCGGCCTTTGCGTTGCCGGCTGTCGCCATCAGCGGCCCAAGGATCGCCCGAACGTCGTCCTTGAAAACCGCCTTGGGGTCGAACGGGCCATAGGGGCCGTAGCGATAGAAGAGGTCGGGCAGCAACACGACGTACCCAGCCTTCGACAGCCGCTCGGCCATACTGAGCGCGGCGGGCCGGATGCCACCCGCGTCCATGTAGAAAATGACGGCGGGGGCGCTCTGACCGGCGCCCGCCGGGAACACGTGCGCCGGACATTCGCCGTCGCGGGTTCTGATGGTGATCTGCTCTTGTGGCATGATGATGCTCCAGAGGTCATGGCATCATGCCGGTAGCATGCCCTTTAACCTCGATCGTCTGCTTCCAGGATCGTCGCGCGCCGTCGGCTATGACGGTAATGGCTCGACAGCCGACAGCCAACCGACCCTTAAGGCTCAACCCTATGACCCGTCTCGGCGTCGAACAGATGCAGGCCATGCGGATCGACGACGAGGCCGACCGGACCGGGCGGGCAGCTCGGCCCCGGCACGCTCTGGGCCAGCACAGAGACGCCGCCGACCTCGACATGATGGATGGCATGCGGGCCGAGTTGCTCGGTGAAGCCGTAGAGGCCGGCAAGATCGGGCGGCGTGCCTGCCGGCGCAAGTGCGACCGTCTCGGCCCGGAGCCCGAGCGTCACCGGGCGGCCGCGCCAGGCGGCGGCCAGCGGCGCCGGCAGCCTCACGCGCCCCTGGCGGCCGACGGTCGCGCTCGCTCCGTCTGCGGCGATCGTCGCATCGAGGAAGCTCATCGGCTGAGCGCCGACGAAACCCGCCACGTAGCGGCTGGCCGGCGCGTCATAGACCTCCGTCGGGCGCCCGATCTGTTCGATCCGTCCGGTGTTCATCACGACGATCCGGTCGGCCAAGGTCATGGCTTCGACCTGGTCGTGGGTGACGAAGATCGAGGTCACGCCGAGCCGCTGATGAAGGCTGCGGATCTCGGCCCGCATCTGCACCCTGAGCTTGGCGTCGAGGTTCGACAGCGGCTCGTCGAACAGGAACAGCTTCGGATGCCGGATGATGGCGCGCGCCATGGCGACGCGCTGGCGCTGGCCGCCCGAGAGCTGCGAGGGCTTGCGCCGGAGCAGGTCCTCGAGCCCGACCGCGCGGGCCGCCTCCGCGACCCGCGCCGCCCGCTCCGCCTTCGGCGTGCCGGCGATGCGCAGCGGGTAGCCGATGTTGCCGGCAACATCGAGATGCGGATAGAGCGCATAGGTCTGGAACACCATGGCGCATTGCCGCTTGCGCGGCGGCAGATGCGTCACGGCGCGCCCGTCGATCAGGATCTCGCCGGCGGAGACGTCCTCGAGCCCGGCGATCATCCGCAGCAGCGTCGACTTGCCGCAGCCGGAGGGGCCGAGGATGACGACGAACTCGCCGACCTCGACGTCGAGGTCGACACCTTTGATGACCTCCTGGCCGCCATAGGATTTCCGCACCGCTCTCAGGCCGAGGCCCTGCATCGCATCCTTGGTCCGGTGATCTGCCTCCGATGAGGTATCGATCATGCCGCCGCTCGTCGTCCATCGGAGCATAGCAAGAGGGAACCTCTGCGAACGTCGGCCGGTCTCGCCGGAGGCATGCCGCCACCAAACCGCCGCCGCCCGCGCGTCGCAAACCTATGTGAATGCGTCGTAAAGATCATGCTGTTCCGCATGCACCCACCCTAATTTTGGATCATAGTCCCGCATCGGGAAATCTCTCATGGCGAAGCCGAAGCCGGCCCTCCGCAAGCAGGTGGCGGCCCTGCCGATCCGCCGCGGTGCGGAGGGCGAGCTTCGCGTGCTGCTGATCACCTCCCGCGAGACGCAGCGCTTCATCCTGCCCAAGGGCTGGCCGATGAAGGGACGCAAGGACCATCGGGCGGCGGCGATCGAGGCCATGCAGGAGGCGGGGGTGATCGGCGCGGTGCATCGCAAGCCCATCGGCAACTACACCTACTGGAAGCGCCTGGCGGATCGGTTCGAGCTCTGCAAGGTCAAGGTCTTCGTGCTCGAGGTCGAGACCCATCTCGCCTCCTGGCGCGAGAAGGGGCAGCGCCGGGCGGCGTGGCTGCGGATCGACGATGCAGCCGACCTCGTCGACGACGCCGGGGTCGTCGACATCATCCGCGGCTTGCCCAAGGCCCTGGCACATCGCAAGGGCGCCCGCGGCAAGCCCCACAAGGAGAAGAAGAAAGCGGCCGGATGAACGGTCTTGCGTTGCGGCTCGGGGGAGGCATCGGTCGTCAGATGCCGAGATAGCGGTGCAGCACCTCCGGCTGGGCTTTCAGGAAGGCCGCGGGCTTCTCCTCCACGATATGGCCGTTGTTCATCAGATAGACGCGGTCGGCGAGGCCGAGCGCCGCGGTGATGTTCTGCTCGACTATGACGATCGTCTGGTCGGCCTCGGCGAGCTTGCGGCAGATCTCCACCAGGGTCTTCACGATGACCGGCGCCAGGCCCTCGAAAGGCTCGTCGAGCAGGATCAGCTTCGGATTGCGGATCAGCGCCCGGGCGATGGCCAGCATCTGCTGCTCGCCGCCCGAAAGGTCGGTGCCGCGGCTGCGCCGGCGTTCCTTGAGGCGTGGAAACATCTCCCAGATGCGCTCGATCGGCCATCGACCGGGCGCGGTCAGGGCAGCCAGCCGCAGGTTCTCCTCGACGTTGAGACTGCCGAAGACGCGTCGTTCCTCGGGGACGAGCTGCATGCCGCGCGCCGCGATGGCATGGGGCGACAGGCTCGCCGTGGCTTCGCCGTCGAAGACGATGCGGCCCGCCTTCGGCCGGACCACGCCCATCAGCGTCTTGAGGGTCGTGCTCTTGCCGGCGCCGTTGCGGCCCAGCAGGGCCACGACCTCATTGGCTTCGACCCGCAAGGAGACATCGAACAGGATGTGGCTGTCGCCGTAGTAGCTGTTGACGCCGGACATTTCGAGCAGGGTCATTCAGCCGCCATCCCGCCGAGATAGGCGTCCTGCACGACGCTGTTGCGCTGGATCTCGGCCGGCGTGCCTTCGGCCAGCAAGGTGCCTTCGTTCAGCACGGTGATGCGCTCCGCCAGTTCGAACATGGCGTCCATGTCGTGTTCGACGACGATGAGGGTGCGGCCGCGGCGGATGGCCTTGAGCAGCTGGATCGTCTCGGCGCGCTCCCGCGGGCTCATGCCGGCCAGCGGCTCGTCGAGCAGCAGCAGCGAGGGCGAGGAGGCGAGCGCCAGCCCGATCTCGAGCCGCCGCTTCTCGCCATAGGCGAGATCCGACACCGGCACCTCGGCGCGGGATCCGAGGTTCACGAGGGAGAGGGTCTCGTCGACCTGCGCCGCCAGGCCCGCAACGCTGTCGAGACGGCGCAAGAGGTCGAGCCGGAAGGACCCCCGCCGCTCGGCCAGTGCCGCGATGGTCAGATTCTGCCGGACGGTCAGACGGCCGAAGAGCTGGTTGACCTGATAGCTCTTGGTCAGGCCCATTTGGCAGACCTTGGCGATGTTCTTGCCGGTGATGTCCTGACCGTGAAACAGGATCCGGCCGGACGACGGCGGCACCTCGCAGGTCAGCATCTTGAAGAAGGTGCTCTTGCCGGCCCCGTTGGGGCCGATCACGCCGCGCAGCTCGCCCTCGGCCACGCTGAAGCTGATGTCGCGGTTGGCCACGAGCCCGCCGTAGCGCTTGGTCAGATTGCGGGCTTCGAGGACCGGTCCCGCGAAGGACTCGTCGCCCACGCGGCGCCGGACCATGGGAGTCGCGAGCGATGACGGTTGCGCCGCGGCAGCGCCCGCAGCCGGGAAGCCGCGGCGCCGCAGGCCCGCGAGGTCGCGCAGGCCGCCGATGAGGCCACGCCGCAGGAAGCAGACCAGCAGCACGAAGACGATGCCGAGCACCAGCTTCCAGGCGGCGCCGAGCCCGAGCGCGCCTTGTAGGGCATCCTGCAGAAAGAGCCACACGGCGGCGCCCGCAAGCGGGCCGAACAGCGTGCCGGCTCCGCCGATCACCGTCTGCATGACGAGCTGCCCGGACGTGTCGAAGGTGAAGGCATCGGGCGGCATGAAGCCCTGGAGCACGCCGAGGAGGCCGCCGGCGAGGCCCGCATAGGCGGCCGCGATGACGAAGGCGGTGAGCTTGTAGCTCCAGACCGAATGGCCGAGCGCCTGCGTCCTCGCCGGATTGTCGCGGATGGCGATGAGCACGGCCCCGACCGGAGACGCGACGATGCGGCGGGCCAGCACCATGCCGACGAAGAAGCAGATCGCGAGGAAGCCGTACATCGACCAGCCGGTCTGCACTCGCCAGTGCACGACGCCCAGGTTGAAATCCGGCGACGGGACGCCCGGCAGGCCGTTCTCGCCGCCCGTCAGCGCCGCCAGCGGCGAATTCTCCAGAAAGAAGAACACCTGTCCGATCGCCACCGTGATCATGGCGAAATAGATGCCGGTGCGGCGCAGCGCGATGAGGCCGACGAGGCCGCCGACAAGCGCCGCGACGACCGTTCCTATGAGTAGCCCGAGGAGGACGTTCGACAGATAGCCGTTGATCAGCAGATAGGCGGCCGTGAAGCCTCCGGTGCCGAAGAAGGCTGACTGGCCGAAGGACAGGAGCCCGGTGTAGCCGAACAGCAGGTCGAAGCCGATGCCGAAGAGGCCCCAGACCACCACCCGATTGGCGGTGTCGGGCGACACCCCGAGCGCCGGCAGCACGAATGGTGCGAGCGCCAGCCCGGCCGCGGTCAGGAGATCGGGGAGCCAGCGCCTCACGGCGGTCGTCGGGGCGATCATTCGCGTCCCTTGAGGCCGAACAGCCCTTGCGGCCGCAGGATCAGGACGAGCGTCATGACGGCGAAGAGCATGACCTGCGAATAGCTCGGATCGATCATCGAGGTGAGGCTCAGGATCTCGCCGGCGATGAAGCCGCCGAGCACCGCGCCGGGAAACGAGCCGACGCCACCGATCACCACGACGACGAAGGTCTCGACCAGGATGGTGTCGCCGACGTCGGGCGTCAGCGCCACCACCGGCGCGTTGACGATCCCCGCGAATCCCGCCGCCATCGCGCCGATGCCGAAGACCAGCATGAAGACCCGGTCGACATTGATGCCGAGCAGGTCGACCATGCCGCTGTCCTCGATGCCGGCCCGCACCACCATGCCGAGGCGGGTGCGGTAAAGCACGAGGTAGAGCGCGCCGAGCGCCACCGCCGCGATGCCGAGCACCACGATGCGATAGGTCGGATAGATGAGGAAGCCGATGATGGTGACGCCCGAAGCCCAGGCGGGCGGCGGGATCTGCACCGACTGGCTGCCGAAGCCGAGCCGCACCAGCTCGACGATGACGATGCCGAGGCCGAAGGTGACGAGGATCTGATCCTCCGGTGGGCGAGCGTAGAAGAAGCGGATGATGGCGCGCTCGATGACCACGCCGACCACCACCATGGCGAGCGCACCCGCCAGCACGGCGACCGCATAGGACTGCGTCGCCGTATAGGCCTCGTAGCCGATGTAGCCGCCGAGCATGAACATCGCGCCATGAGCGAGGTTCAGCACGCCGAGCGTGCCGTAGATGATCGTCAGCCCGGAACTGATCAGCGCCAGCAGCGCCCCCAGTGCCAGGCCGTTGAAGCACTGGGAGAGGAAGTTCGGCCAGCTGAGCATGCGATCGCCCCGTCGGGCCGCTCAGGTATAGCTGCCGAGCTTGCAGCCGAGGAAATCGGGCTTCGGCATGAGGTCCTTGCCGGGCACCACTTCGAGCACGTCGTAGTAGTCCTCTGTCCCCTTCATGTCGGCCTTCTTCTTGCCGCGGATGATGACGACCGGGCGGACAAGCTGGTGGTCGGAGGCGCGGAACGCCACCTCCCCCACGGTCGACTGCAGCGTCGGCGCCGCCTCATACGCCTTGATCACCTCGGGCGGATAGAAGGTCTTGGCCCGCTCGACCGCCTCGGCCCAGAAGGCGACCTGCAGATAGGCGGCGTTGGCACCCCATTCCGGCTTGTAGCCATATTTCTTGTCGAAAGCCTCGACGAACATCTTGGCCAGCGGGAACTTGTCCTGCAGCGTCCACCAGAAATCGGTCGCCGCATAGACGCCCTGCATCACGTCGGGACCGACCTCGCGGGCCAGGAACGGGGTGATGTAGGGGACGGCGAGAATCTGCCGGGACAGGATGCCGAACTGCTGCGCCTGCTTGATCGACTGGACGGCGTCGTTGCCGAAATTGATGTTGACGAAAACGTCGGCGCCGCTGTTGGCGATGTTGAGCAGGAAGGCCGAATAGTCCGAGGCGCCGAGCGGGCAGACCTGGTTCGTCACCGTCGTCCAGCCGCCGGGCTTGAGGAACTCCTCCATCGACTGATGGACGGTGTGGCCGTACGTGTAGTCGGGCGTCAGATAGGCGACCTTCTTGCCCTTGCCGATGTTCTTGAGCAGCACCGGGCTCAGCGCATTGGCCGCGGTGTAGGCATAGAAGCATTCGCGGAAGGAATAGCGCGCGCAATCCTTGCCGGTCGTGTCGTTCGACCCGCTGATGCAGGGCAGGTAGATCACCTTCTCCCGGTCGGCGAGCTTGTTGAGCGCCACCGCGACCGCACTCGACACCGATCCGGTGATCATCACGGCCTTGTTCTGGCTGATGAAGCGGGATTGGGCCTGCACCGCGGTATTGGGCTTGGCCTCGTTATCGGCGACACCGAACTTGACCGTCTTGCCGAGCACGCCCTTGGTTGTGTTGGGCGAGATCTTGCGGATCAATTCGTCGCCGGCGTTGAGATGCTCGATCGCGAGCTGGTAGCCCTTCAGCTCATCTTCCCCAGGCACCGCATAGGTGCCGGTGCGCGGCACCGCGATGCCGATGAAAACGGAATCGCCCGACGACCCCTCCGGAAAGGTGCCGAGCGCCGGATAGGTGTCGGCCGCGGTGGCGTCGCGAATCCAGCCGCCGGGCAGCACGGCGCTGCCGATGAGGCCGGCTGCGGAGCCCAACACCGCGCGTCGCGTGGCGACGCCCCTGCCCGTCTTGACGTCGTTCATCCGCAATTCCTCCGCTTCGTCGCTCCATCTGGGGCGGGAGCCGTTCGTTCGATTAAAGCACAGTTGGCGGGCGACACCACACCGAATCGCCTCGCCTGCGCCATCGTCCTGCTTCAGCGGATGCGGCCTGCCTGCCTGAACCAGGCGACGGCATCGGCGAGCGCCTCCTGATAGGGCCGCGCCCGATAGCCGAGGTCACGCTCGGCCTTGGCGGAGGAGAAGAACATCCGGTATTTCGCCATCTTTAGCCCGTCGACCGTGACGAAGGGCTCCTTGCCGGTGACGCGGGCGACGAGTTCGGCCGCATGGGCGAGCGGGAAGAGCGGCGCGCGCGGCAGTTGGATCGTCGGCGGCTTGCGGCCGACGAGACGGGCGATCTCGCCCAGCATCGCGCCGAGGCTTACGTCCTGCCCGCCGAGGATGTAGCGCTCCCCGACGCGGCCCCGGCGCCAGGCCACAAGATGGCCTTGCGCCACGTCGTCGACATGGACCAGGTTGAGCCCGGTGTCGATGTAGGCCGGCATCCTGCCGTTGGCGGCCTCGACCACGATGCGTCCGGTCGGCGTCGGCTTGATGTCGCGCGGACCGATCGGCGTCGAGGGATTGACGATCACGACCGGCAGGCCCTCGGCCGCCATCGCCTCGACCAGCCGCTCCGCCATCACCTTCGAGCGCTTGTAGGCGCCGATCGTGGTCTCGGGCGCGTTGGGCGAGGTCTCGTCGACCGGCACGCCGTCCTGGCGCAACGCCAGGGTCGCGACGCTGCTCGTATAGACGATCCGCTCGACGTCCGCCCGGCGCGCCGCCTCCATCACGGCGCGGGTCCCCCCTTGGTTGGCGCGCACGATCTCCTCCGGGTCCGGCGCCCAGATGCGGTAGTCGGCCGCGACATGGAACAGGTGGCGGACGCCGAGAAGCGCACGGTCGAGCGCGGCGGCATCGCGCATGTCGCCCTCGACGATCTCGAGGTCGAGACCGTCGAGATTGCCGCGCGGGCTCGTCCGTCGCACCAGCGACCGCACGGCGTGACCCTCGGCGAGGAGGGCACGGGCCACCGCCGAGCCGACGAAGCCGCTCGCGCCGGTAACGAGGACCCGCTCCGTCACGATGTCGCCGGCGCGGCGGGAGCGTTGCGCAAAGCCGCCATGACCACCTTCTCCCGATCGCGCTCCGACTCGTGCGGGGACGTGCAGTCGTCCTGTGGCGTCGCATCTCGGGTTAGCGTGTCCGGCGCCCGCGAATCAAGCGTCGAACACCTGTTCTTCGCCGCGACGGCATCATAGACGTTGATCGGGAAGGTCCGTCCGCCGCTAGACGGTCGGTGATCACCCTCGAGCCCAGCGAGACCGCGCATGCAGCCCCTTCCATCCCATCCTCGCCGGATCGGTCTTCTCGGCGCGCCGGTCCAGGCCGGCACGAGCCAAGCCGGATGTCTGATGGGGCCGGCGGCGCTGCGCACGGCGGGCCTCGTCGCCGACCTTGCGGCCCTGGGGCACGAGGTCATCGACCACGGCGACGTCGACCCGGGGCGCTCGCTCACCGCCGCCGTCGGCGGCGGTGATCCGCGGCTGCGCAACATGGCCGAGATCATCGACTGGACACGGACGCTAAGCACGCGTGTCGCGGCGCTGCTGGGCGCCGGAGAGGTGCCGGTCGTGCTCGGCGGCGACCATAGCCTGTCGATGGGCTCGGTCGACGGCGTCGCGCGCCATTGCCGCGCGGCTGGACGCGAACTCTTCGTGCTCTGGCTCGACGCGCATGCGGATTTCAATACCCCGGAAACCACCCCGTCCGGCAACATGCACGGCATGCCGCTCGCGGCGCTCTGCGGCGAGGCCGGGCTCGACGCGATCTTCGCCGAGGGCCATCCGATCCTCCCGCCGAACAACGTGCACCTCTTCGGGGTCCGCTCGGTCGACCGTGGCGAGCGCGCGCTGCTCCAGACGCGCGGCGTCGACGTCGTCGACATCCGGCTCATCGACGAATATGGCGTGGCGGTGCCGCTCAGGCGCATCCTCGACCGCGTCAAAGCGCGCGACGGACTCTTGCATGTCAGCCTCGACGTCGACTTCCTCGATCCGTCCGTGGCGCCTGGCGCCGGTACGACCGTGCCGGGCGGCGCGACCTATCGCGAAGCCCATCTCATCATGGAAATGCTGCATGATTCGGGCCTCGTCGGCTCGCTCGACGTGGTCGAGCTCAACCCCTTCCTCGACGAGCGAGGGCGCAGCGCCATGGCGCTCGCCGATCTCGTCGCGAGCCTCTTCGGCCGCCAGGTGATGGACCGCGCGACGCCGGCCGCCTCCGTGGGGTGAAGCGGTTCTCTCAGGCGGCGCGTTCCGTCTCGCGCCGGGCGACGAACAGATCGCGGATCTCGGACGCGGCAACCGGTCCGCCGAACAGAAAGCCCTGCACCTGTCCGCAGCCTTCGGCGCGCAACCGCAGGAACTGCTCCTTCGTTTCGACCCCCTCGGCCAGGGTGGCGATGCCGAGGCTTTCGCCGAGCCGCGTCACGGCGCGCACGATTGCCAGGCAACCCGGGCTCTCGGCAAGGTCGCGCACGAAGGAGCGGTCGATCTTGATCTTGCCGACGGGGAAGCTGCGCAGATAGCTGAGGCTGGAATATCCCGTTCCGAAGTCGTCGAGGGAAATCGTCACGCCGAGATCCTGCAGCTGGCGCAGGATGCCGAGGTTTGCGTCGCTCTCGACCAGGAAGACGGATTCCGTGATCTCGAGTTCGAGCCGATGCGGCGCGAGGCCGCTCGTCGCCAGATGCCGGGCCACGGAGGCGGCGAGGCCGCCGCCCGCGAATTGCGCCGGCGACAGGTTGACGGCGACGTTGACGGTGTCGGGCCATCGCGCCGCCTCGGCGCAGGCCTCCTGCAACACCCAGTCGCCCAGAGCCGAGATGATGCCGAGATCTTCGGCAAGCGGGATGAACCGTGCGGGCGGGACGGTACCGAGCGTGGGATGAAACCAGCGCAGGAGCGCCTCGCAGCCGACGACCGTTTCGGTCGCGGCATCGAGAATGGGCTGATAGTAGAGCGTGAACTGCCCGGCGTCGAGGGCGCCGCGCAGTTCGGTTTCGAGATGGCGGCGCGCCCTTACGGGTTCATCCATCTCCGCTTCGAAGAACCGATAGGTGCCGCGACCCTCCGCCTTGGCCCGATAGAGCGCCACATCGGCGCTTTTGAGCAAGGCATCCGTCTCGGTCGCATCGCCGGGCGCAGCCGCGATCCCGATGCTGGCCCCAAGCACGATCCGGCGGTCGCCGACGGCATAGGAAGCGCTCAATCGCTCGATGATCCGCGTCGCCACGACCGCCGCCTCCTCACGCCGTTCGGCGCCAAACTGGACCACGACGAACTCGTCGCCGCCGAGCCGGGCGACGAGGTCGTGGGGGCGAACCGCCGCGACGATCCGGGCCGCGACCTCCCGCAGCACCTCGTCCCCGGCCGAATGGCCGAGCGTATCGTTGACCTGCTTGAAGTAATCGAGATCGATGGAGTGGACGAACAGCCCTTGCGGGCCGCCGCGGCATTCGGCGAGCGCCTGATCGAGCTCGGACCTGAATAAAACCCGATTGGCCAGCGACGTCAGGTGATCGTGGTGCGCCATGAAGACCACCCGCGCCTGCGCCCTTTGCTGGTCGGTCACATCGACGATGGACGCCAGGATGCAGCCCCTGCCCGCGAAGGATATCTCGCGGGAATAGGTCTGGACGTCACGCACCGATCCGTCGGCGGTGACGTGCTTCCACGGGCGCTTGCCTTCCGTCTGCGGACCGAGCGTGCGGGCGCACTCCCGCGCACGGTCCCGCTCGGCCAAGGGATGCAGATCCGGCACCGTCATGGCCTGCAGCGCCTCGCGCGAATAGCCGTAGCGCTCGACCATCGCGTCGTTGACCCTGACGATCTCGAGCGTCTCGCGATCGTAGAGCAGGAGCGAGATGGGATTGCCCTCGAACAGCAGCTTGACGGAATCCTCGCGCAGCCTGATGCCGGTGATATCGGTGAGCGTGATGCCGAGGAGGTCTCCGACCGGCGCGACCGATACGCGGAAATATTTTGGTTCCTTGCCTCCGCCGCCGAGGTCGAGTTCGAATTGTTGCGGGGTCTGCTGCCGGAAGGCGCAGCCGAGACGACCGTAGAGGTCGCCCGCGATCGCCTCGGGAATGAGTTCCGACAGGAGCTTCCAGCGGATCAGATGGTCCGGCTTGCCGAACATGGCGGCCGCTCCACCGTTGAGGCTGACGATCTGGAAATCGTTGGGTTCCCCTTCGACGACGGAGGGAAGAGCGGCCAGGGCCAGCAATCCCTCCTGGGTGGAGCGATAGATCGCCTCGACGAGGTTATGCGTCGCTGGACGCTGTTTTATGTAAGCGAGGATCAAGTCCCCGCCCCAGCGGTTGCGCAGCGGCAATGCCAGGATTTCGCAGGTGGCGACCATGCCGTTGCTGACGTTGCGGGCCAGGGTCAGGGTCGGCTCATGACAGGCCAGGGCGCGCCCGAGACCTCGCGTCAGCGCGTCCCGGTAATTGGCGTCGAGCTGCGTCACGGCCAGGGTGTCGAGGGGACGTCCGAGCTGCTTCACGACCCCGGTCCCGGCGCGCAGGATGACAAAGGTCCCGTCAGGTGACGGCTGGACGAGAGCGATGTCGTCCGCCATCGCTCCGAGGCTGCCGAGCGCCACGTCTTCATAAAATGGGAGGTCGTCATGCCTGCGTGCCGAGCGCCATTGCAGGCACAACTTGCCGACGCCCGGAAAATTGCTCGATCCTTCGAAGCTTTCACCCGACTGAGCTTCGTATGCCATTGGTCCGTCCGTTGATCGAAGACTTCCGAACTGCAATGAAGTCCAAGCCAGGCTCTACCGCCCACACCCAAAGAACTCGCTAAGGCGGCTGTCGCAAAACCGATATAAATGGTCCGAGACCGGCGCGGGGCGGCAGCCGCGGACGGCGGGCCTCCCTTCTCCTGCGGCCGACCGCGCCTACATTAGAAGCCGTGCCGAACGCCGGTCCCGGTGGGTGCCGTCCCAGTGTGGGATGCCACAGGAGCGTGGGAGCGCGGCCAAGGAACGCCCCCGAGAGGAGCCAGGATGAACGACGTGCCGAGCAGCCCCGTGCCCCCGCAAAGCGCAGCACCGGCCGATTTCGAGCGCCTGGCCAATACGATCCCGCAACTCGCCTGGATGGCCGACCCGTCCGGCTTCATCTTCTGGTATAATCGACGCTGGTACGATTACACCGGGACGACGCTGGCCGAGATGCAGGGGCGAGGCTGGAGCAAGGTCCACCACCCCGATCATGTCGACCGGGTCGTCAGACGCTACGAGGAGGCTTTCGCCAACGGGGAGCCGTTCGACGACACGTTTCCGCTGCGTGGCCGCGACGGTGCCTACCGCTGGTTTCTCACCCGCACGGAGCCGCAACGCGATGCCGAGGGTCGCATCACGCGCTGGTTCGGCACCAATACCGACGTCACCGAGCATCGCGAGGCCGAGGCGGGCATGCGGCGCAGCGAGCAGCGCTTCCGTACCATGATCGACGCCTCGGCCGACGTGATCTGGCTCGCCTCCGCCGACGGACGGCTCGTTCCGCCGCTGCCGACCTGGCGCGCCTATACGGGGCAGACCGAGGAGCAATACCGCGACTGGGGCTGGCTCGATGCCCTTCATGAGGAGGACCGGGACCGGGTCGCCGATGCCTGGCGCGAGGCGCTGCGCAGCGGCGCGGCCTTCGAGATCGAATACAGGATCCGCCGCCGCGACGGCGAATGGCGCTTCGCCGAGGCCCGCGCCGCCCCCATCATCGAACCCGACGGCAGCGTCAAGGAATGGGTCGGCTTCAACACCGACATCACCGAACGCAAGCGCGTCGCCCAGGACCTCGAGGCCGCGCGCGATGCCGCCGA
Source organism: Lichenihabitans sp. (assembly GCA_965277635.1). Classification (GTDB taxonomy): domain Bacteria; phylum Pseudomonadota; class Alphaproteobacteria; order Rhizobiales; family Beijerinckiaceae; genus Lichenihabitans. Next base: position 3,829,157 of record CBDIDE010000002.1, on the reverse strand, counting down.
GGCGGCCAATACGGCCAAGAGCCAGTTCATCGCCAACATGAGCCACGAGCTGCGCACGCCGCTCTCCGCCGTCATTGGCTATAGCGAGATGCTGGCCGAGGAGATCGAGGATCTCGGGCAGCGCCAGCTGCTCGGCGATGTCGCCAAGATCGAGGGAAGCGCCCGCCATCTGCTCGGCCTCATCAACGACGTGCTCGACCTGTCGAAGATCGAGGCCGGGCGGATGACCGTGTCGAGCGAATGGTTCGAGACCACGCCGCTCGTCGAGGACATCGCCGAACAGGTCGGCGCGCTGGTCGAGAAGAAAGGTAATCGGCTCGACCTCGACCTCGGGCCCGACCTCGGCCGCATGCGCTCGGACGACCTCAAAATCCGCCAGTGCCTGATGAACCTGATCGGCAATGCCGCCAAGTTCACGGAAAACGGCATCATCACGCTGCGGGTACGGCGCCTCGCCGAGGACATGGTGTTCGAGGTCGGCGACAGCGGCATCGGCATGACGCCCGAGCAGGTGGCGCGCCTGTTCCAGCGCTTCAGCCAGGCCGACGAATCGACGACGCGCCAGTTCGGCGGCACAGGGCTCGGCCTCGCCATCACCAAGGCTTTCGCTGAGAAGCTCGGCGGCGGCATCGCGGTCGAAAGCCGTGAGGGCGAGGGCTCGACCTTCCGGCTCACCGTCGCGGCCGAACTGGCGCCGGAGGCCGTCGCGGAAGGTCCGGCGCCGGCCGAAACGACGCCGGGGGCGGCATCGGGTCCGGCCGGCGGCGAGAATCGCGTGCTCGTGGTCGACGACGATCCCGCGGCCCGCGACCTTCTCAGCCGTTTCCTCGTGCGGGAGGGTTTCGCGGCGTCGACCGCCGCCGACGGCCAGACGGGCCTGGCGCTGGCGCGCAGCCTGCGCCCGCGCGCCATCCTGCTCGATGTCGAGATGCCGCGCATGGACGGCTGGTCGGTGCTGCATGCCCTGCGCTCGGACCCCGATCTCGCCGCAACCCCTGTCATCATGATCTCCGTCGTCAACGAGAAGGGCCTCGGCTTCGCGCTCGGCGCCACCGACTATCTGGTCAAGCCCATAGAATGGGACCGGCTGAAGATGATCATGGACCGGCTGCATCCGCACAAGGAGGGCAGCACCGTGATGCTCATCGACGACGACGCCGATGCGCGTGAGCGGCTGAAATTCATGCTGTCGCGCGAGGGCTGGTCGGTCAGCGAGGCTGGCAACGGCCGCGAGGCGCTCGACGAATTGGCGCGCAGCGGGCCGCCAGGCCTCATCCTGCTCGACCTGATGATGCCCGTCATGGACGGCTTCGATTTCCTGCGCCGGCTGCGCCAGCGCCCGGACGGCGGCCTCGTGCCGGTCGTGGTGCTGACCGCCAAGGACGTGACGCCGGAAGAACGGGCCGATCTTGACCAGAAAGCGGACCGCGTCATCTCCAAGGGGAGTATCCGCCTGTCCGACCTTGCTCATGAGTTGCGGGCGCTGATTCCCCCGGATAAATGAGTGCGCGACCCGGAGAGGATGTGATGCGGATCCTGTTGGTGGAAGATCACGAGGAGATCTGGGACTTCCTGTCCCGGCGGCTTCGCCGTCGCGGCTTCGACGTGGTGCTGGCGACCGACGGGCAGGAGGGGGTCGACAAGGCCAAGGCCGAGGCGCCGGATATCATCCTGCTCGACATGAACCTGCCGATCATCGACGGCTGGACCGCGGCCAGCATGATCAAGGCGGATGCCGCGAGCGCGCATGTGCCGATCATCGCGCTGACGGCGCATGCCATGTCGGGCGACCGCGAGAAGGCGATCGCGGCGGGTTGCAACGACTATCATCCGAAGCCTGTCGATTTCTCCCGCCTGCTCGCCCAGATCGAGGCGCTCGGCGGCGCCGCGGCGCCGGCGCAGGCCTGAACTTTGCGCTGACCGAGCACCGCTCGTCGCCGATTGTCCATTGCCCGGTGCGCCGCAATCGTCTTAACTCGCCGATGCGGGCGAACCGCCGGGCGTTGCCGCGCGCAGCGAGGGAGCCCGTGAGCTTCGGTCCAGGTCACAACGGCCGGACCCAGGGAGGATCAAGATGTCCGAGTTCGAGGATATGCCGCATCGGTCGCGGCGCGATTTCATGCGGACCACGGCCTTGTCGGCAGGCGCCGCCATGCTGCTCAGCGCCGGGCTCGACCCCGCCATCGCGCAGGAAGCGGCCAAGGCCACCGAACGGTCGTCAAAGCCGCTCAAGGCTGCCTTCTCCAATGCCGGCCTGCAGGCCACCTGGTGCGCCCAGGGCAAGCAGGCGGCCGAATATTGGGGCAAGCTGTTCAATGTCGAAGTGACCTGGTTCGACGGCGAGCTCGACGCGGTCAAGCAGCGCGCCGCCATCGACAACATGGCCTCGCAGAAATGGGACTTCGTGGCCATCCAGGCCTTCGGCATCGGCACGCTGACCCAGCCGGTGAAGAAGATGATCGATGCCGGCATTCCGGTCATGGACATGGACACGCTGATCGCGCCGCTCGAGAGCATCGACGTCCATTCGTTCATCGCGCCCAACAACGAGTTCATGGGCTCGTCGGTCACTCAGGCCCTGGTGTCGGCGCTCGGCGGCAAAGGCAAGATCATCGAGACCCAGGGCGCCCTCGGCCATACCGGCGCGCAAGGGCGGGCGCGCGGTTTCGAATCGGTGATCAAGGCCAACCCCGGCATGGAGGTGCTCGACACTCAGCCGGCCGACTGGGACGTGTCGAAGACGGCGCGGCTCTGGGAGACCTACCTGACCAAATATCCGCAGATCGATGCCGCCTATTTCCACAACGACGACATGGCGCTCGCCGCCTACAATGTGATGAAGGCGCATAACCGCACCAACATCCTCATCGGCGGCTGCGACGCCATGCCTCCGGCGCTCGCGGCGGTAGTCGACGGCAAGATGCACGCCACCGTGCGCAACCCCTCCTGCCGCATTCACGGCTGGTCGGTCGTCGCCGGCGTCGCGGCGGTCATGGGCGGCGAGAAGACCGGCCCGGGCATTCCGAAAAATATCGTCGCCGACGGCCCGGTCGCCACCAAGGAGAACGCGCCCGGCCTGCAATGGATGGAAGCGCATTTCCTGATCTGACGAGCGTTGCCCTTCTCCCGCCCGCTGGCAAGTTTACGCAGCCAGCGTAGACTTGGCTGCGCGCGGGAGAAGGTGGCGCCGCGGATGCGGCGTCGGATGAGGGTGCTCTCCGGACACCGATGACCCCTCATCCCCGCCTCGCGGACCTTCTCCCCGGAGGGGAGAAGGACGCCCGCCACTCAGAGTCTCGTCCATGGCAAATCCACCCACCGCCGCCCTCGAAATGGTGGATGTCACCAAGAGCTTCGGCGGCGTGCAGGCGCTGCGCGGCGTCGATTTCACGCTCAAGGCCGGCGAGATCCATGGTCTCGTCGGCGAGAATGGTGCCGGCAAGTCGACGCTGATGAAGATCATCGCGGGTGTCCACGCGCCGGGCGGCGGCCGCATGACCGTCGAAGGGCGCGAGGTCAGCTTCCGGACACCGCGCGACGCCATCGCGGCCGGCATCGGCATGGTGCATCAGGAACTCTCGACGGTTCCCGACCTCACGGTGGCCGAGAACGTCTTTCTCGGCAAGCAACCGACCGGGCCCGGCGGCGTGGTGGCTTGGCGCCGCATGCGGACCGAGGCGCGCCGCCAGCTCGCCGATCTCGGCCTCGACGTCGATCCCCGCCAGCGCATCGGCTCGCTCCCGATCGGCCTGCAGCAATTGATCGAGATCGCCCGCGTCGTCTTCTCGGGCGCCCGCATCATCATCCTCGACGAGCCGACCTCCGCCCTGTCGCCGCCCGAGGTGGAACTGCTGTTCACCGTGCTGCGCCGCCTGCGCGAGGCCGGCCGCAGCATCATCTTCATCTCGCACTTCCTTGACGACATCCTGCGCATCTCGGACTCGGTCACGGTGTTCCGCAACGGCCGCCATGTCGCCACGAGCCCGGTCGCGGCGATCGACAAGGCCTGGGTGATCGAGCAGATGATCGGTCGCGGCCACGCCGACCTCGAGGAGAGCTATACCGGCGAGATGCCGCTCGCGGCCAAGCCCGGCGCGCCCGTCGCCATGCAGGCGCAAGGGCTGACGCTGGGGCGCACCTTCAGGGACGTGACGCTCGACATCCGCAAGGGCGAGATCCTCGGCATCTACGGCTTCATGGGCTGCGGACAGATCGAGCTCGCGCGCGCCCTCTTCGGCAAGATCGTGCCCGACAGCGGGAGACTGACCGTCGCCGGCCGGCCCTGCCGCCTGCGCAACACCGCCGCCGCCCACCAGGCCGGGATCGCCTTCGTGCCGGAGAGCCGCCGGGCCATGCTGTTCGGCGAGGAGCCGGTCTACAAGAACGCCTCGATCGCCATCCTCCGCCGCATCGCGAAACTCTGGCTGCGCCCGGGACGGGAGCGCGAGCTCGCCTCGGCCCAGGTCGCGGCGCTCGGCATCCGACCGCCGAATGTCGATGCCAGGCTCAAGGCGCTCTCGGGCGGCAACCAGCAGAAGGTGGCGCTGGCCAAATGGCTGAGCTTCCCGCCCGACGTGCTGATCTTGAGCGAGCCGACGCGCGGCATGGACGTCGGCGCCAAGGACGATGTCGTGCGCATCGTCAGGCGGTTGCGCGACGAGGGGCTCGCCGTGGTCGTGATGTCGACCGAGCCCGAGACGGTGCTCTCGCTCGCCGACCGCATCCTGATCATGAGGAAGGGCGAGATCGTGCGCGAATTCGCCGACGGCAGCGTCACCAAGGACCAGCTGCTGGCGGCAGCCTGAGGGGGAAGACGAACGTGGCAGTTCCGGTCGAGCAGCGCGGTGCGGCAACGCCAGGGCGCACCAGCGCATGGTTGCGCAACCAGATGCGCAACATCGCGCCCTTCGCGACGCTGCTCTGCCTGGTGGTCTTCTTCACCCTGGCGAGTTCCTCCTTCGCCACGCTCGACAACCTCGCCAACATCCTGACGCAGATCTCCGTCACCGGCATCATGGCGGTCGGCCTGACCTTCGTGATCCTGTGCGGCGAGATCGACCTGTCGGTGGCGGCAATCGCCAATGCCACCGGCATCGTCGTGGCCTATTTCACCGCGCAGGACACCTATGTGAACATCGCCAACCTGCCGCTGCCGGGCGTCGTGGCCATCCTGCTCGGCCTACTCGCCTGCGCGGCGCTCGGGCTGGTCAATGCGCTGGGGCTGACGCTGATCGGCATCCCGTCCTTCATCATGACGCTCGCCATGATGCAGATCGGGGCCGGCGTTTCCGCCCTGCTGGTGCGCGGCCAGATCGCCTATGCGGTACCCTCGCTCGTCACCACCCTCGGCTCAGGCTCGATCCATGGCGTGCCATGGATCGTTCTGCTGCTCGGCGCCTTTCTTCTCGTCGCCCATGTCGTGCTGGGCTACACGCGCTTCGGCCGCTACGTCTACATGGTCGGCGGCAACCGCGAGGCGGCGGAATATTCCGGCGTCAGCGTCAAGACCATCCTCAATGCCGTGCTGATCATCTCGGCCGTCTGCTCGGGCGTCGCCGGCATGGTCGGGGTGGCGCATTTCGGCTCAGCCCAGCAGAACGAGTTCGACACCTATCTGCTCGACTCGATCGCGGCCGTGGTGGTCGGCGGCACCAGCCTCTTCGGTGGGCGGGGCGGCATCGGCAACACCATCGTCGGCCTCTTCGTGCTCGGCGTGCTCAACAACGGCCTCGACCACATCCAGATCGATTCCTTCCTCAAGATCCTCATCCGCGGGTTGATCCTGCTGGCCGCCCTGGTCATCAACGTCTACGCCCAGCGCCTGCGCGACGCCGAGGCGCGCACCGGAGGATGAACGAAAGGCGGGCCAGGCCTTCGGCCGCCGCGCGTCCGTGAGCGCTTCGGCGACACGGGTGCGGACGATCTGCGACACTCCCCAAGGCCACGGGCGCTGCCCAAGCCGGCCGCCTCATCGCCGACGCGACCCATGCGCCGGGGCGGATGCACGACTCCGGAGAGTCCTCCCAGCCCCACACCTCCCTGGAGCGATGATGGCTTTCTGTGGGCAAATTGCCACCTTCGGTTGGCAATCGTGGTGCTAAGACCATCGAGCTTTCCGGCCGAAATTGCCGAATCAGATCGAAGTGCCATGCGCCTCCCCTCGACCCGCACCATCCTCGTGGCCGCGATGCTGGCGGGCCTCGTGTCGGCGGCTCCGGCGAGTGCCCAGATGGTGCTGCCCGGTGCCGTGGCCCCGACGCCGGCCGGGACACAGGTCGGCCCGCCGACGGGCTCGCCAAGGCGATCGAGGCCGCGCGCGCCCGCGCGGGAGGCTGCACGCGCGCCTGCCCCCGCCGTCACCCCCGCGCCGCTGAGCCTCGCCGGGCAGACGCTGTTCCTCAACGGGCGCAAGAGCCAGATCACCTTCGCGGAAAAAGACAAGGCCCTGCAGGTCTCGCGCCTGCTGCTCAGCGGCACGCGTCCCCCGAACGGGACCGAGGATTGCCAGGTGGAGATCCCGGGGATGCCGCTCGGCAGCACCGACCTCGGCAAGCCTGACGGCGTATCGCGCATCAAGCTCGACCTGCCGGCCTGTCCGATCGTCTTCGACGTGCTCGAAGGCGCGGTGCTGGCGGTCGGCGATCCGCCATCCTGCGATTTTCCCGACAAGACCTGCCGGGTCAATCCCGCCGGGCTCTGGGGACCGCAGGCCGGCGCCATCGGCCCGGCGCAGGTGAAGGTGATCGAACACGCGCGCGCCCAGGCCGAGACCGCGGTGCGGACCAATTTCAAGCTTCTGCTGACCACGACGCGCGACCGGCCGACCATCTCGGACTACGCGCGCGAACAGGCCGGCTTCTCCTCGATTCGTGAGGAGATCTGCCGGGACTATGTGGGCGAGGGACGCCACGGCTTCTGCGCGACACGCCTCACCCAGGCCCGGGCGGTGGCGCTGCGCGCCAAATTCGTCGTCGAGGCCGCCGGCAAGGCCGAGCGCAAGAAGGCCCACGCGCGAAAGTAGCCGGCGCGGGCTTTGCTCAGAGCACGGTTTGGATCGGATCGCTTTGCGATCCTAAACCGATGAACGTGATCGCTCTTTCAAATGGAGGATGATCAGCAACAGCTGATCATGCTTGGGGCTTTATCGGCGCGTCCCGCCATCGTAGGCTCGCCGTCATGAGCCCTGCCCTCGAACTCATCGGCATCGAGAAGAGATTCGGCCCCGTCCACGCCAACCGGGACGTCAACCTTGCCGTCATGCCGGGCTCGATCCACGGCATCGTCGGCGAGAACGGCGCCGGCAAGTCGACGCTGATGTCGATCGTCTACGGCTTTTACGAAGCCGACGGCGGCGAGATCCGGGTCGGCGGCAAGCCGGTCAGGATCGCCTCGTCGCGTGACAGCATCGGGCTCGGCATCGGCATGGTGCATCAGCATTTCATGCTGGTCGACACGCTGAGCGTGCTCGAGAACGTCATGCTCGGCGCCGAGGGCGGCCCGCTGCTCGGCAAGGGTGCCGGCGCGGTACGCTGCAAGCTCGACGCGCTCGCCCGCGACTATGGCCTCGGCGTCGACCCGGATGCGCTCGTCGGCGGCCTACCCGTCGGCCTGCGGCAGCGGGTCGAGATCGTGAAAGCGCTGCTGCGCGGCGCCACCGTCCTCATTCTCGACGAGCCGACCGCCGTGCTGACGCCGACCGAGGCCGACGGCCTGTTCGTCATGCTGCGCAGGCTGAAGGCTGAAGGCAAGACGGTCATCCTCATCACCCACAAGCTGCGCGAGATCATGGCGGTGACGGACCGCGTGTCGGTCATGCGTCGCGGCGAGATTGTCGCGACGCTCGATACGGCCGCGACCTCCCCGACCGCCCTCGCCGATGCCATGGTCGGCCGCCGCGTGTCGCTGATTGTTGCCAAGGACCAGGCCCGGCCCGGGGCGCCCCGGCTCGAGGTGCGCGACCTCACGGTACGCGACGGCAACGGCATCGCGGTCGTCGACGACGTGTCATTCGTCATCAGGGCAGGCGAGATCGCCGGGCTCGCCGGCGTCGCCGGCAACGGCCAGTCCGAACTGCTCGAAGCCCTGGCCGGCATGCGACCAATCGCGGCCGGCGAGATCCTGATCGACGGCGTTGCGGTCGCGGCCGAGGACCGCGAGCCCAGGCGCATGGGCGCGCTCGGCCTCGTTCACGTCCCGGAGGACCGCCATCGCCTCGGACTGGTGACGAGCTTCGAGGCCTGCGAGAGCGCCATCCTGGGCATTCATCGCGACCCAAGCCTGGGCCGTGGGCCTTTCCTCAGCCGCAAGGCGATCATGGCCGACATGGTGCGCAAGATGGCCGCCTACGACATCCGCCCGCCCGCGTGCCGGCTCAAGACCGCCAGCTTCTCCGGCGGCAACCAGCAGAAGATCGTGCTGGCGCGCGAGATGGAGCGCGAGCCCAAGGTGGTACTGGCCGGCCAGCCGACGCGCGGCGTCGACATCGGCGCTATCGAGTTCATCCACAAGCGGCTCGTCGCCCTGCGCGACGAGGGCAAGGCGATCCTCGTCGTCTCGGTCGAGCTCGACGAGGTGCTGGCGCTCGGCGACATCGTGCTCGTCATGTGCGGGGGCCGGCTGACCGGCACCCGTCGCCCGTCCTCCCGCGCCGCCGAGGACAAGGATTTCCTGCGCGAGCTCGGCCTGCTGATGGCCGGCGTGACGGAGGAAGCCGCCTGATGGAACAGCGCCTGTCGCTGGTGACGCTCGGCGTACGGTCGCTTGAGGCGAGCCGCGCCTTTTATGAGACGCTCGGCTGGAAGCCATCCGCCGCGAGCCAGGGCGACGTCGTCTTCTTCCAGCTGAACGGCCTCGCCTTCGCGCTCTATCCGCACCAGCTCCTGGCCGAGGATGCGCACATTCCCGCCGCGGCACCCGGCTTCGCGGGCGTCACGCTGGCGCATAACTGCCGCAGCCGGCAGGTGGTCGACGAGACCTTCGCCCAGGCGCTCGCCGCCGGAGCGCGAGCCCTGAAGCCGCCCGAAGAGGCGGTCTGGGGCGGCTATTCGGGCTATTTCGCCGATCCCGACGGACATGTCTGGGAACTGGCCCACAACCCGCATTTCCCGCTCGATCCAGCGGGCAATCTCAGCCTGCCGGCCTGATCCGCCATGGCCGTGCCCAGGACCCTGCCGCGCTGGGCCGATGTGCTGCTGGTACCGCTCGCCAGCGTCGCCACCGCCTTCGTGATCGGCGGTTTCGTCGTGGCCGCCATCGGGGTCAATCCTTGGACGGCGACGCGCGAGCTCGTCACCGGCAGCCTCGGTGACAGCGAAGCCATCGGCTTCACGCTCTACTATGCAACCGACTTCATCTTCACCGGGCTCGCGGTGGCCATCGCCTTCCAGGCCGGGCTGTTCAACATCGGCGCGGAGGGCCAGGCCTATGTGGCCGGCCTCGGCGTGGCGCTCGTCTGCCTGCACGGCGGCGCGCTGCCGCCGTGGCTGCTGATCCCGCTCGGCGCCATCGCGGCGGCGGCCTTCGGCGCCGCCTGGGCCGTCGTCCCGGGCGTCCTGCAAGCCAAGCGCGGCAGCCACATCGTCATCACCACCATCATGTTCAACTGGCTCGCCTCGACGCTGATGGCCTATCTCTTGGTCAACGGGCTGCGGGCGCCGGGCTCGATGCAGGCCGAGACGGCGGCCTTTCCGGCGGCCGCGACGATCCCCTCCGTCCACACCGTTCTGGCGGCCTTGGGCCTCCAGACCGCCTCGACGCCGCTCAACCTGAGCTTCCTGCTGGCGCTCGGCTGTGCGCTGGCGACATGGGTCTTCGTGTGGCGCACACGCCTCGGCTATGAGTTGCGCACGGTCGGCGCCAATCCGGCGGCGGCGCGGTATGGCGGCATCTCGCCCGCCTTCATCACCATCCTGGTCATGGGGCTCTCCGGCGCGCTCGCGGCCGGCGTCGCCATCAACGAGGTGATGGGCGTGCAGAACCGCCTGTTGCTCGATTTCACCGCCGGTTACGGCTTCGTCGGCATCGCGGTAGCGCTGATGGGGCGCGGCCATCCGGTCGGCGTCGTGCTGGCGAGCCTGCTGTTCGGCATGCTCTACCAGGGCGGGGCGGAGCTGGCCTTCGACGAGCCGAAGATCACGCGCGACATGATCGTGCTGGTGCAGGGGCTCGTCGTCTTCTTCGCCGGCGCGCTCGAAGGCGTCTTCCGGCGCGGCATCGCCGGCCTCTTCGCGGTTCGGCCACGCCTGCCGGCGTCGCAGCCGGCCCCGGTCCGGCCGAGCGGGACGCACCCCTGAGATGAACGACACGGTCGCCGGCGCCGCCTTCATCCTCGCCTCGAGCCTCAGGCTCGCGGTGCCGCTGATCTTCGCCTGCATCGCCGGCCTGTGGTCCGAGCGCGCCGGCATCTTCGACATCGGGCTCGAGGGCAAGATGCTGCTGTCGGCCTTCGCCTCGGCGCTCGCGGCCTACGAGACCGGCAATGCCTGGGCGGGGCTCGCGGCCGGCATCGTCGCCTCGGTCCTGCTCGGCCTCGTCCACGGCTTCGCCTCGATCGACGGGCGCGGCAACCAGATCGTCTCGGGCGCCGCCGTCAACATGATCGCCGCCGGCGCCACGGCGACGGTCGGCCATGCCATCTTCGGCGAAGGCGGACGCACACCGCAGCTGCAGACCGCGGCCTCGCGCTTCGAGGACATCGTCTGGCCCGGCGCCCGGGCGTTCGGCTCCGTGCCGGTCGTCGGTCCGCTCTACCGCGACCTCGTCTCGGGCCATACGATCCTGACCTATGCGGCGCTGCTCTGCGTCCCGCTGACGGCCTTCGCACTCTATCGCACCCGTTTCGGCCTACGGCTCCGGGCGACCGGCGAAAATCCGGCGGCGGTCGACACGGCCGGCGTCTCGGTGCGTGGCATGCGCTATGCGGCCGTGGTTATCTGCGGCATCCTCTGCGGCTTCGCCGGAAGCTATCTGGCGGTGGCGCAAGCGGCCGGCTTCCAGCCGAACATGTCGGCCGGCAAGGGGTTCATTGCCCTCGCGGCCCTGGTTTTCGCCAAGTGGCGACCCTGGCCGGCGCTTGCCACCTGCCTGCTCTTCGGCTTCCTCGACGCCATCTCGATCCGCCTGCAGGGCGTGGTGGTGCCGGGCCTCGGCGAGATCCCGGTCCAGGCCATCCAGGCGCTGCCCTATCTGTTGACCGTGATCCTGCTGGCCGGCTTCATCGGCCATGCCGTCCCGCCGCGCGCCGGCGGCATCCCCTACGTGAAGGAACGCTGATGGCAACCATCGACCAGCTTTTCGCCGCCGCGCAGGCCGCGCAAGCCAGGGCCTACGTGCCCTATTCGAAATTCCGGGTCGGAGCAGCCATCGCCACACCGTCCGGCAAGATCTTATCCGGCTGCAACGTCGAGAATGCCGCCTATCCGCAAGGTTGCTGCGCCGAAGCCTCGGCCATCTCGGCCATGGTGACGGCGGGAGAGCGCGAGATCGCGGCGATCCTGGTGATCGGCGACGGCGACGCTCTCGTGACGCCCTGCGGGGGCTGCCGCCAGCGGATCCGCGAATTCGCCGCCCCGGCCGCGCCAATCCACATCGCAGGCCCCGGCGGCCACCGCGCGACCTTTACTTTGTCCGAGCTTTTGCCCCATTCCTTCGGGCCGGACCACCTCAAGCCATGAATGATCAGAGACGGATCATGAGCGACTGCGACGACGCACTCGGCCTTCTGCGGGACCGCGGCATAGCTGCACCGGTGGAGATGGCCATCGTGCTCGGGACGGGGCTCGGGTCCATCGTGGACGCGGTCGAGCATCCGGTCGAGGTTCCCTATGCCGACCTGCCCGGCTTTCCTGAACCGCGCGTGTCGGGCCATGCGGGCCGTCTCGTCGTCGGCACCTGGGAAGGCACCCGTGTCGCCGTCATGCAGGGACGCGGGCATCAATACGAGAGCGGCGATGCCGCTGTCATGCGCACGCCGCTCGAGGTCATGGCCAAGCTCGGCGCCCGCATGATGGTGCTGACCAACTCGGCCGGCTCGACCCATCTCGATTGGTATCCGGGCTCGATCGCGATGCTCAGCGACCACATCAACCTGACCGGCCTCAACCCGCTCGTCGGCATGGCGGGCGACGCCCGGTTCGTTGCGCTGAACGACGCCTATGACCGCGCGCTGCGCGCCCGCATGCGCCGCGCTGCCGCCGCTGCCGGCATCCAGGCGTTGCGCGAGGGGGTCTACATGTGGTTTCCGGGGCCGTCCTTCGAGACGGTGGCGGAGGTCAAGATCGCCAAGATGCTCGGCGCCGATCTCGTCGGCATGTCGACCGTGCCGGAGACCATCCTGGCCCGTTTCCTGGGCATGAAGGTCGTGGCCCTGTCGATGATCACCAATTTCGCCGCCGGCATCAGCGGCGGCACTCCGAGCCACACCGAGACCAAATCGGGCGCGCTCTCGGGCTCGATCGCGCTCAAGCGACTGCTGCGGGCCTTCGTGCGGCCGGACATCTGACGGTCGCGACGTTACAGTGCTTGCTCGAATGGAGACCGCATGAGCCGCAACGACGCGCTGCTCCTTGTCGTGGAAGGCCGCGACGCCGCGACGCCTTGGATCGAGGCCTTCCGGGCGCGGCTGCCGGGCTGGCGGATCGTGGGTGTGGGCGACGCGTTCGATCCCGCACGGGTGCGCCATGTCGCCGCTTGGCGCCATCCTTACGGATCGCTCAAGGGGCTGACGGGCCTCGATGCTCTCTTCTCGCTCGGCGCGGGCGTCGACCACCTGCTCGGCGATCCGGAGCTGCCACCCGCCACCCTGGTGCGGGTCGTCGACCCCGACCTCACGGCACGGATGACCGAATGGGTCGTGCTGCATGTGCTGCGCCACCATCGGCAGGCGGAGCGCTACGTCCGTCAGCAGCACGACGGCCTATGGAGCGACGACCCGCTGCAGCCGGCCGCCAAGGACGTGCGCGTCGGCGTGATGGGCCTCGGCGTGCTCGGCGGTGATGCCGCGGCGAAGCTCAAGCTCCTCGGCTTCGACGTCGCCGGTTGGAGCCGCACCGCCAAGACCCTGTCCGGCATTCCGACCTTTGCGGGCGATGACCGCCTCGACGCCTTCCTGCGACGCACGCAGATCCTCGTCGTGCTGCTGCCCGCGACGCCCAAGACCCAGGGCATGCTCGACGCCGCGCTGATCGGCAAGCTCGCGCGCGACGGTCATCTCGGCGGCCCCGTGCTGATCAACGCCGGTCGCGGCGCCCTGCAGAAGGAGGCAGACATCCTGCGCTGCCTCGAGGACGGCCGGCTCAAGGCGGCCACGCTCGACGTCTTCGAGACGGAGCCGCTGCCCGCGCCATCTCCACTCTGGAGACACCCGGCCGTCACCGTCACGCCGCACAACGCGGCCATTTCGAGCACGGGCGCGGTCGCGGACGCGGTTGCCGCGCAGATCCTGGCCTTCGGTCGCGGCGAACCGCTCCAGTATATCGTCGAGCGCGACCGGGCCTATTGAACGGGCGACATCGCCCACGTCATCCGGCCCGTTTGGCGAACCGGTAGAGCATGATGCCGAAAAGTCGGCACGGGTTTTCGGATGACATCATGCTCTAAGTCACCGGAATCGATCACGTTCATGATTTTGGATCGAGCCGATCCAAAATCATCGTGATCCAGGCGGTCAGCACCGGCAGGATGGCGACAGCCAGTTTGCTCGGCCAGGATCTCAAAGCCCGAGGGCACAGCCGTCCTTGCGCGGGTCCGAACCGCCGAGAAGCGTACCGCGATCACGGTCGATCCAGATCGCCTGCGCGCCGCCGATCGGCCCCGATGCTCGCTCGACCTCGAAGCCGCGCGCCCGCAGGTCGAGCCCGACCGACCGGTAGAGCGGCTCCTCCATCTCGACGATGCGGCTGTCGTGCAGCGGGAACAGGCGCGGCAGATCGATGGCGCTCTGCAGGTCGAGGCCGAAATCGAGCACTTTCGACAGCAGGTGTGCGTGGCCCATCGCCTGGTAGTGGCCGCCCATCACGCCGAAGGGCATCACGGCTCGACCGTCCCGCGCCAGCAGGCCCGGGATGATCGTGTGGAGCGGCCGTTTGCGCGGACCGACCGAATTGGGATGGTCCGGATCGAGCCTGAACCCCTGGCCGCGATTGTGCAACAGGATACCGCTGCGCGGGCTCGTGAGCCCGCTGCCGAACGGATTGAAGATGGAATTGATCAGGCTGACCGCCGTGCGGTCGCGATCAACGACGCTGATATAGACGGTGTCGGTATGCTCCACGCCCGGCGGCGTGATGCGCGTCGGCGGCAGCGCGTGGCGCAGGTCGATGCGGCTCGCGAGGTCCGCGGCGAGCGTGTCGGACAGCATCCAGTCGATCGGCATCGCCGCATGATCGGTGTCGGCGAGGTAGGCGTCGCGCACCCCGTAGGCGAGACGCGTCGCCTCGATCTCGACGTGCAGCCGGTCGATGCCGACGGGATCGCCCTGCCCCTTGAAACGGGACAGGATGTTCAAGATCATCAGGGCGATGATGCCTTGCCCGTTGGGCGGGGTTTCGAGGACATCGTAGCCGCGGAAGGACGTGCGGATCGGCGTCACGTAAGTGCTCTCGGCGCTCGAAAAATCCTCGCCCGTATGGAGGCCGCCGAGCCCCTGGAGGTAATCGACCATCTCGGCCGCGACCTCTCCCTCGTAGAAGGCAGACCGGCCGTCGCGGCCGATCCGTGCGAGCGTCTCGGCGAGCGCCGGCTGACGATGTCGGTCGCCGACCGCGGGCGGCCTGCCGTCCGGCAGGAAGATCGCCCGCGTCGTCGCGTCCCGGCCGAGCAATGCCGCCTGCGCGGCCCAGTCATAGGCGACGCGCGGCGTCACCGCATAGCCGTCGCGGGCGAGGCGTATCGCGGGGGCCAGAACGTCGGCGAGACTCAGCGCGCCGTGGTCGGCGATCAGGCGCGCCCAGGCGTCGACGGCGCCCGGCACCGTCACCGCGTGGGGGGAGTGGCGGTCGAGCATGTCGATTCCCGCCTCGCGATACCAGGCGGCCGTCGCGGCCCGCGGCGCGCGGCCGGACCCGTTGATGGCGACCACGTCGTCGGTGCCCTCGCGCGCCACCAGCGCGAAGCAGTCGCCGCCGATGCCGGTCGAGCCGGGCTCGACGACGCCTTGCACCGCGCAGGCCGCCACCGCCGCATCGACCGCGTTGCCGCCGCGCTCCATGATCTGCAGCGCCGTCACGGTGGCGACCGCATGGGAGGTCGCCGCCATGGCGCCGGTCGAGGCCGCGAGCGAGCGGCCGGGGCTCTCGAAATTCCGCATCCCTGCCCTTTCAGATGCTGGTTGAAGCGTAAGTGTGCCCCGAAGCGAGCCGATCCGGCAACCACGTGGCTGCCGACGTGGCCTCAGGCCTCTGCCCCGGACGGTGGCACGGCACGGGGACGGCCATCGTCGCCGATGGCCACGAAGGTAAAGGTCGCCTCGGTCACCTTCTCGCGCCGGCGGGTGGTGAAGCGGCGTGCCCACGCTTCGATGCCGATCTTCATCGACGTCCGACCGACGCGCTCGATCCGGGTATAGACGCAGAGCACGTCGCCAATCCTGACCGGCCGGATGAAGGTCATGCCGTCGACCGCGACGGTCACCACCCTGCCCTGCGCCCGCTCCACTCCGGCGATGCCACCCGCCTGGTCCATTTGCGACATCACCCAGCCGCCGAAGATGTCGCCGTTGGCATTGGTGTCGGCCGGCATGGCTATGGTGCGGACGGTGAGTTCGCCGCGCGGCTCATCGGCCATCCCTGGCTCCCGATTGCTTGACGGATCGGCGGCAGTCTCGCGGCCGGTCGACGTGTCTGGGCTCGCACGCCCGGACCAGGTTCGGAATGGGCCGGCTACAGCAGCTTCAACTTACGCAGTTCAGCAACAGCTGACCATGCCCTAGTTCCCGCCGGCCGCAGCGCCGGAGGTGACGACGTGCTCGCGCGGCATCACGGCTGGGCCGCTGAAGCGATCGACCGTCAAGGAACTCGGCTGCGCACTGAAGCCCTGCGTCGCGTTGGAAGACGGTTGATCGGACAGGAGACTGAACTTCAGCCGGGCGGCCGGACGCAGCGCCATGACGGCTGAGCCGAGTCCCGAGCGGACCGGCATCCGCGCCGCCGCGCCGCTACCTGTCAGGTTGCGAAAATTCGACCGGTCGAGCCGTGCCGCGATGAAATTCGGCCGGGGAAGCGGCAACGGAACCGCGACGCGGGCCGATGGCGCGGCGATAGGCGCCGGCGGAGATGGTGGCAAAGGCACCGGCGTCGGGGGCGCCGCATAGGCCAGGACCGCCGGGGACTTCGGCGCGCTGGCCCCCTGAGTGATGACGGCGGGAAGTGCCGGCGGGCTGCTCGGCGTCACCGCACCGGGGAGGTCCGGCCGGCCCGACTTGTTCGGCACGAGGCTCGCGAATTCCACCGGACGACCGGGCGGCAAAGGTGCGGTCGGACCGGCGAAGGCGAGTTCGACGGGGCGGCGGGGCGGCAGCGGCGCGGTCGCATCCGCCGCCCGGACCGGACTCTCAGCCGGCGCAGAAGCGGGCAGGCTCGCGGCAGGGACCTGTTCCTTGACCATCGCTTCGGCGAGCTGCCGTTTGGCCTGCACGTCGATTTCGGGCGCGCCCTGCGGCTGAGCGAGGGCGGGCTCGGGCGCTGGCTGCGTCGCCGGAGGAGCATGGACGGAGGGACGGCGCGAGATCATGCCATAGGACGAGCTCGGAGGAGCGGCCGCCGAGGCCGTGAAGGCCCGCATGCCGGCGTCCCGCGAATCCATCCCGAAACTGTTGCCCTGCGGCAGGCTCCCGGCCGAACTCCGGTCGAGCGAGGCGACGCGCTGGCGCGTCGTCGCCTGATCGTGCCGCGATCCGCCACCGCTGCTCGCCGCCGCGGCATCCTCGTCCGCGTCGCTGCCGCCGAACAGCCAGGCGAAGAAGCCTTTCGACTTCACCTCGGTCGCGGTCGGGTAGTTGAAGGAATCGCCGCGCGCCTCGAGCTCGGCCCGCGCCTCCTCGTAGCCCGGCAGCGGCTGGCCGTTCGACGGGATATGGACCGTCTTGCCGTCGGGGAAGAGACGCGCCAACTGGTCGTAGCTCATGCGCGGCCAATGGCGCACCCCGCCGACGTCCATATGGACAAAGGGCGTACCGGCACTGGGATAGAAGCCGACGCCGCCGCGCTGCAGCTTCATAGCAATCTCGCGGATGCGCGACATCGGCACATCCACGTAGTGCTGGTCCATCGCCTTGCCGAGAATATGCTGCGAATGCTCGGCCACGGCCCGCGACCGTCGCCGCAGCATCGCATTGGTCTCGGGGGAGCGATAGGCCGACATGACCTCGATCGGCTGAGCCGATCCCGACTCGCGATACACCTCCCAGATCACGTCGAAGAGATGCGGATCCATGTGCGTGGCCTCTTCGCGGCGCCAGTCGCGCAGAAACCAGTTGAGCTTCTCGAGCACCGCCGAGTCGTATTGCCCGTCGACCATATAGGTCGCGGTCATGGATTCGTGGGTATGGGCGTGGTGGAGGTAGATGGTCCGCGTGTCGCCGTTGGCCTTGGCGCTCTCGGTGGCTGCCGGCGCCGCGACGATGGCGAGGCCGATCAGCGCGACGGCGAGCAGTGATTGCGGCGCCCTGGCGCCACCGCGTTTTCGCGGACGCTTCTCATTCAAATCAATACTCGCTTGTCAGGCGGCGCGGCGTCCGTAGAAGCCGCGCCTCATGGGGAGCGAAGTGTTGCCGAGATCCATTAACGATATGTGGTCGAAGCAGCAAGTTCTCGGTTCCGAAGACGACCGATCCTCCTTACCGCCGCCTCGACTAAAAAAAAAGCGTCAATATTTTCGACAGACAGCACTGATTGGACAGAGTCTGCCCGATTTTTGCCTTATTTTGCGATTCAGCACTGCTTACGCTTGGTGATCTGGATCATCCGTCGAGTCCAAGCGCCACCTTGAGCTTTCCCGTATAGCCGTAGATGTCGTCGCGCAGCTTGAGCTCGCCGCTGCGATCGACGAAGGCGGTGAAATAGACGATGTGGATCGGCAGCGGCGCGGGCAGCATGATGGTTCGCTCCCCGCCGCCGATCATTTTCTTGATCCGGGCTTCCGACCAGCCGTGGTTCCGCCCGAGGACAGCCTCGGCGAGCTTGAAGGGCGCCTCGACGCGCACGCAGCCGTGGCTCAGCGCGCGCTTCTCCTTGCCGAACAGCGCCCGCGCGTTGGTGTCGTGCAGGTAGACGGCATATTTGTTAGGGAACATGAACTTGATGCGCCCGAGCGCATTGCTGTCGCCGGGCGGCTGGCGAACGTAAGTGACGCCACCCCGTTCGACCGTCTCATAGCCGTGATCGGCGAAATAACTCGGGTCCGCCGCAAGCTTCGGCATCATCTCCTTCTTCACGATCGACAGCGGTACGTTCCAGTACGGGTTGACGATGATGAACTGCAGGGTCTGCGAGAAGACCGGTGTCGGCTTGTCGGGCTGACCCACCACGACGCGGGCGTGATGGATCACCTCGTCGCCATGCACGAGGTCGAGCGAATAGTCGGGGATGTTCACGTCGAGATGGGTCTCGCCCATGTCACGCGGCAGCCAGCGCCAAGCCTCCATGTTAGCGACGATCTCGTTTTCGAGATGACGCGGGTCGGCGCCTCCGGAAAGAATCCCGACGGTGCGAATGGTCAGGATGCCCGACGCCGGCAGATGATGGGCGTGCTGGAAATTCGCCACCGCCGCCGCCAATTTCGTGTCGTAGACGAGGTCCGACCCGTCGCCCGAGCCACCCGAGGGCATGTCGAGCCCAAAGCGGGCTCGAATCAGCGGCACCCGCTTGTCGCGCATGCCGAGCTTGAGGATCGGCCCGTAGGGGATCCTCTCACGCGCCGCCATGTCGCTCGTCCCGCGCAGCTCGGCGAGCTTGTCGCGCAGCGCCGCATAGCCCGGCTGGGACGGATTGAAGGCGCGCAGCGCGTCGCCGGGATCGGACGCGGCGGCAAGCGCCACGAGAACATGGGCCGCATCGGCGACGTCGGGCTTGGCCCCGATCAGCGGCGCGAGACGCGCCGGATCGACCCGGCCGCCCGTAGCTTGCCAGCCGTAGGCGACGGCCGCGCGGGTCAGCGAAAGTTCGGATGCCGCGAGTCCGGCCGCATCGGCCGACCGGTCGGGCACCGAGACCGGAAAGGCCTTTAGATCGAGACCATCCTCGGCGGCATGGTCGATGCGCGCGAGCGCCTGGCGGGCGCGCGGCCCGAACCGCCCGTCCTCGATCCATAGCGGCGCATCGGCCCGTGCCGCATAGAAAGCCGAGATCGCCTGCCGATCCTTGAAGCGGGCCAATTCGATGGCGTCGACCCGCCCGGCGACCGGCGTCGGCTCGGTGCCGACGAAGGCGTCGATCGCCTTGCGCAGCGCTGCGGGGTCGAGGGCGACGGCCGGTGCGAGCGTCGTCGGCGGGGCGGCCGGGGCCGCCACCGTGGGTGCGGACGGCGTGGGCGCGGGCGCCGGCATCGGCGCCGTTCCGGGCGCCGGGAGAACCGGGACATCGTCACCCCGCCGGATCGGCGGAGCGCCGGCGACCGAAGGGCCCGACGTTGGCACCGAGCCGGTCGTGTCCGATGCTTCCGCGGACGGCACGAGCGCCGCCACGCCCGGCGCCGCGGCCTTGGCGGGCGCGATCTCGACCTTCGCCGCAGGCGTCGAGGCCGTCACCGGCTGGCCCGGTGCAGTCGAGGGCCGTAGCGGCGCATAGGAATCGAGGATAGCGCCCGGGTCGGCGGCGCGGCCGGACGAGGCGATCGGCACGCCGCGACGCGGCGCGGGATCCGACAGGCTCCGGTCGAGGCCGGCGGGAAGGTCGGGCGCCGGAAGACCGAGGCCATTGGCAAGCGGAACGCGAGAGGTGGCGGCGACCGATTGCGCGAGCGCCGGAAGGGGCCCGGTGCAGGCGAGCAAGATCACCGAGAGTCGTGTGAAGGCGGCCGTGCGGCGTGGCGGGCGCATGTCCTGAACATCCCTCGGCTAGATCGAAAGCTTTTCACCCGCGGCGACGCGGTAGATCAACCGGCCGGGTCGCGGAATCGGCTGCCGCGGCGGTTAATTTCCATCCCGTGGCGCGGCGGTGACAGGCGCGGCGCCGTTCAGGCGGCGGCCTCGTCTGCGTCGTCGTCGGACTGAAGCCCGAAGTCCTTCATCTTGCGATACAGCGTCGAGCGGCCGATACCGAGCTTGCGCGCCATCTCGGACATCTGGCCCCGGTAATGGGCAAGCGCGAAACGGATGACGTCGGCCTCCATGGATTCGAGGCGACGGACATTGCCGGTCTCGTCGAGCAGCGGCATGACGTTGGGGTCGCGCACCTCGACGCGCACCACCTCGCGCTCGACAGGCGCGATGACTGTCGACGGGAGCGGGGGCACCCGCACCTCGAACCCGTCGACCTGGGCGGCGATCTGCGGGAATTCGGCGATCGTCAGGTCGCCTCCGTCGGCCAGCACGACCGCCCGGAACATCGCGTTCTCGAGCTGGCGCACATTGCCCGGCCAGTCGTAGCGCGACAGAAGCGAGATGGCCTCCGGTGCGATGCCGGTGATCTTCTTGCCCTCCTCGGCCGCGAACCGGGCCGTGAAACGTCGGGCGAGATCCGGCACGTCGACCCTCCGGCCCCGAAGCGGCGGCAGCGTGATGGGAAAGACGTTAAGTCGATAGAACAAGTCCTCGCGGAACAGGCCGCGGCGGACCTGCTCGATGAGGTTCTGATTGGTTGCCGAGACGAGCCTGATATCGACCTTGACCGAGCGCTTGGCGCCGACGGGGTCGACCTCCCCTTCCTGCAACGCCCGCAGGAGCTTGACCTGCGCGTCGAGCGGCAATTCGCCGATCTCGTCGAGGAACAGCGTGCCGCCGTTGGCCTCGACGAATTTCCCGGCATGTTTCTCGGTCGCCCCGGTGAAGGCGCCCTTCTCGTGGCCGAAGAGGATCGATTCGACGAGGTTTTCGGGCAAGGCGCCGCAGTTGACCGGCACGAAGGGCTTGCCCCTGCGGTCCGAGGAGCCGCCGATGGCACGGGCCAGAAGCTCCTTGCCGACGCCCGATTCGCCTTCGATCAGCACGGGAATCGTCGATTTCGCCGCCCGTTCCGCGAGGCGCAGGGCGCGGGCCATCTCCTCGCTCCGCGTCACGATGTCCTTGAAGGTCAGGGAGCCCGCGGCACGGCGCGTCATGCGACGCACCTCGTCCTCGAGCGCATCGAAGCGCAGGGCGTTCTTGATCGACACCGAAAGCCGCTCGGCCCCGACCGGCTTGACGACGAAATCGACCGCCCCGGCCCGCATGGCCGTGATGACGGTGTCGATCGTCCCATGGGCGGTCTGCACGATCGCCGGCACGCCGATCTTGCGCTCGCGCAGATGCGCCAGCACCTTGAGCCCGTCGACCTCGGGCATCAGCAGGTCGACGATCAGCAGGTCGATCGTCCGGCCATCGGGTGCATCAAGCCGGGCCAGAGCCGCCGCACCGCCGTCCACGACCTCGGTCTCGTAGCCGAACCGGCGCACCATGGCTTCGAGCAGGCGGCGCTGGACGGGATCGTCGTCGACGATGAGAATGGTGGCGGTCATACGTCCTCGGGCGGCGCGGTTTTCTCGTCCGCGTCTCGGGCGCATGCTGGTGGACGAGGGTAAATAGGCGCTTAACGCGGCGGCAAAGGCGGGTTCGGGCAACGCATGCGGCGCTTTCTCGCGTGACCTGCCGGCCAAGTGCGCGTATCTGGCAGACACGCGAACAGGCGTCCGAGGCTGGAACCGGGCACGGGCGGGCCAAACGTACACCTCCCGTCGAGATCGATCAGGTTGATGCCTTGGGTGATCCGCTCCAAAATCATCGTGATCGTCGCGACATGACTTTTGGAGGATCTCGCGAGCCGTCCGCGACCAACCGGCATCCCACGTGCCGGATCGTCGGACCATCAAAGCCAGGGATGAATTGAGACCGATGCAATCGCTTTCTTTTCCGGCCCCCCAGACGGCGGCCCAAGGCAGCGAGGGCGACGTCGGCCCGCTGCCGCGCTGGAACCTCGCCGATCTCTATCCGGCGCTCGACGCTCCCGGCTACCATGAGGACCTGACGCGCGCAGAGCGCCTCGCCGAGCGCTTCGCCGAGCGCTATCGCGGCAGGCTGGCCGATCTCGCCAAGGGTCGCGCCGCGAGCCAGGCGCTCGCCGAAGCAGTGACCGACTTCGAGGCGCTCGAGGACATCCTCGGGCGTATCTCCTCCTTCGCCAGCCTCGCCTATACCGAGGACACGTCGGATCCGCGGCGCGCCAAGTTCTATGCCGACGCGCAGGAACGCGTGACGACGATCTCCTCGAACCTCCTGTTCTTCACGCTCGAGCTCAACCGCATCGAGGACGAGGCGCTCGACCGCGCCGCCGCGAAACCTCCTCTGTCCCGCTTCAAGCCCTGGCTCGAAGACATCCGTAAGGACAGGCCGCACCAGCTCGAAACCAAGATCGAGCAGCTCTTCCACGAGAAAGCCGTGACGGGCCGTGGCGCCTGGACGCGCCTCTTCGACGAGACCATCACGGTCCTAAGGTTCGAGGTCGAGGGCGAAGCGCTGAGCCTCGAGCCGACGCTGAACCTCCTGCAGGATGCGCGCCCCGCCGCGCGCCGGGAGGCCGCCGGCGCCCTGGCCAAGACCTTCGCCGACAACCTGCGCATCTTCTCGCTCATCACCAACACCCTCGCCAAGGATCAGGAGATCGGCGACCGCTGGCGCGGCTTCGAGGACGTGGCGGATTCCCGCCACCTCTCGAACCGGGTCGAGCGCGAGGTGGTCGAGGCGCTGGTCAGCGCGGTCAGCGCCGCCTACCCGCGCCTGTCGCACCGCTACTATCGGATGAAGGCGCGCTGGTTCGGCATGGCCGAGCTCAACCACTGGGATCGCAACGCCCCCCTGCCCCATGCGCCGACAGGCCTCGTTCACTGGAGCGAGGCGCGCGACACGGTGCTCGATGCCTACCAGGACTTTTCGCCGCAGCTGTCCGACATCGCCCGCCGCTTTTTCGACGACCGCTGGATCGACGCCGGGCTGCGGCCCGGCAAGGCGCCCGGCGCCTTCTCGCACCCGACCGTTCCCTCCGTCCATCCCTATGTGCTGATGAACTATCAGGGCCGGCCGCGCGACGTCATGGTGCTGGCGCACGAGCTCGGGCACGGCGTCCACCAGGTGCTGGCCGGGCCGCAAGGCGCGCTGATGGCGCCGACGCCGCTGACCCTCGCCGAAACCGCCTCGGTGTTCGGCGAGATGCTGACCTTCCGGGCGCTCGTGGCACGCGCGCCCGACGCCGCCTCGCGCTTCGCCCTGCTGGCGCTCAAGGTCGAGGACATGCTCAATACGGTGGTCCGGCAGATTGCCTTCTACACGTTCGAGCGCCGCCTGCACGAGCAGCGCCGCCAGGGAGAGCTCACGGCCGAGGCCATCGGCACGCTCTGGCTCGAGGTCCAGGGCGAAAGCCTCGGGCCGGCCATCCGCCTGGGGCCGGGTTACGAGACCTTCTGGGCCTATGTGCCTCATTTCATCCACTCGCCCTTCTACGTCTACGCCTATGCCTTCGGCGACTGTCTGGTGAACTCGCTCTACGGCGTCTATCGCCAGTCCGAGCAAGGCTTCGCCGAGCGATACCTCGCCATGCTCCGGGCCGGCGGCACGAAGCACCACAGCGATCTCCTCAAGCCCTTCGGCCTCGACGCACACGACCCCGGGTTCTGGACCATCGGCCTCAAGGTGATCGAAGGGCTCATCGACGAACTGGAACAGCTGCAGCCGGACTGAGAGAGGCGGACCGCGACAGCGCGCCGGTCGATCGGGGCAATCGGGTGAAGCGAAGCACGACGTGTCCTCCCCCATTTATGGGGAGGGAAGCTTCACCGATGGCCCGCGGGCCGATCGATGCTTTGCGCTTGCACTAAAGATATATCGTGATATGTCCTATGTCGTCGCTCATAGGAGGAGACGATGTTTTTCCACGATCACTGCGCCCACTTCTCTCATCGCGAGCCGCGGGACGAAATGGAGAGGTTCTTCGGCCGGCATTGGCCAGGCCGACCGGACCGAGGGCGCGCGGGCCGTGTCTTCGATCATGGCGACCTGCGCCTCGTCATCATGGCGCTGCTCGTCGAGCAGCCGCGCTACGGCTACGACGTCATCAAGGTGCTGGAGGAGCGGATCGGCGGCGGCTACAGCCCGAGCCCCGGTGTGGTCTATCCGACGCTGACGCTGCTCGAGGAGATGGGGCACGCCGTGGTCAGCGAGGAGCGAGGGCGCAAGCTCTACACGCTGACGCCCGAGGGGCAGGCCTATCTCGACGGCCATCGCACGGCGCTGAACGCCATCCTGGCCCGCACGAAAGCCGGCGCCGAAGCGCGGCGGGGACCGCCCTTGCCGGTCTTGCGCGCGACGGAGAACTTGATGGCGGCCGTGAGGCTGCGCTTCAAGGGCCAGGTCATGACGCAGGCCCAGATCGATGCCGCAGCCGCGGCGATCGACGCTGCCGCCAGGACCGTCGAGGGACTGTGAGGCGTCAGCCGGACGGCTCGATCAGGTCCCAGAGGTTGCCGTAAAGGTCCTCGAACACGGCGACCGTGCCGTAAGGTTCGTGGCGGGGCGCCTCACGGAACCGGACGCCCGCCGCCGTCATGCGGCAATGATCGCGGTAGAAATCATCCGTCTCCAGGAACAGGAAGACACGGCCGCCGGCCTGGTCGCCGACGCGAGCCTCCTGTTCGGGGCCGGCTGCCCGCGCCAGTAGGATCCGGGTCCCGCCGCCCGGCGCGCCGAGCACGAGCCATCGCTTGCCGCAACCGAGATCCTTGTCCTCCGCCACGGCGAAGCCGAGCGCCGCAGCATAGAACGCCGCAGCCGCGTCGTAGTCGCGCACAAGCACGGTGACGGCCCCGATCTTTGGGGGCGCGGTCAAATCTTCCTAATCCCGCTCGTAGATGGCGTTGGTGCGCGTGGTGAGAAGCTTGCGATAGCCTTTCGCGACGATGAGAGCCGGCAGGTCGATCGACCAGCGGGCGAGCGCCATTTCGAGAATCAGAAGCCTCGGCCAGAGGCGCAGATCGGTATCGCGGAAGAAGGGCTCGAGGATCAACTCCTCGGCGCCTTCCGCATCGATTTTCATGGCGTCGATCCGCTCGAAGCCCTCCTCGACCAGGATTGTCCGCAGGGCCTTCGCCGGCACCTTGACCTGCCGTCCGGCCGCCACGGTCGGCATCAGCCGCATCGAGCTCTCACCCTTGTTGGCCTCGTCGATGAACAGCGTGATCTCGCCATCCCGGTCGGCCACCGCGCAGGCATAGGCCTTAATCGAGGGAAAACTGTTCTGGCGGATGTTGAAGGCCAGCCGTTCGAAGATGTCGGGCTGCGGCTCGATGGCGAGGATCCTCGCCCGCGGCCCGGCAAGGGACGCCACGAACAATGCGTAGCCGCCGGCATTGGCCCCGATATCGACGAAGGTAAAGTCGCCGACGAGCCGCTCGGCGAGGATCTGCCGCTCGGTGGGATCGAAATAATGCGGCGTGAACAGCAGGTTCTTCTCGGCCACATTATGGGCCGGATAGAGCCGCATGCGGGCACCGAGCGAGGAGACGTCGAGCGGCCGGCCACGCAGCGCCCTGATTCCCACGGCGCGCAAGGCGAAAGCGAGCCGTTTGCCGGCCCAGCTTGCCGAACAGGTTCGTGTCGTATCCAGCAATCGCGTCATCCAGGCCGGCGGCGCATGCCGGCCGAAATCGGAGCCCGTGTCCATACCCTGCTTCGTTCCCCGTCCCGGCTGCAGCATCAGCTCCCCCGCTTGCCCGGACCCGGCGGCTCCGCGTTGCAGGCTGTCATCTTGTCCCCGTCTCGGCAAGCTTATATGGAGATGCCATGATGTCCTAAACAAGGCACACATTCAGCCGGACCCAGTCGATTTTCCTGGTTCTCCTAAGATAAGATTTGCGTGGATAAATATAGACAGTTGAGTGAATGCAAGTCAGGCTGTATTGGCCGGCGCAGAGCGATCGCATATGATGGGGAGCGCGGCCAATGGAGCTTTCATCCTTTCCCGGAACGAACATTGCTGTTCGGAGAGACCAAAACGGTTGTGGCAGCGTGTTACTTTGCAACCCTGGCCCGTGATGCCCAGCCTTGTGCCGGGCATGACGGGCCTTTACGCAAAACTGTGGACGCTTTGCCACCGGTTCGCATGGATGGCCGGGACAAGCCCAGCATGACGCGAAACAGTTGACCAGCTCCGCCGTCACTTACGCCATAGGCGGGTTTTCATCTTCCCCGGACAGCCGCGCGGAACGGGGACGAGCTCTCGCGGCTTGGGCGAGGCCTTATCCTCGGCCGCGATACGAACCATCTCACTGCCGAGGAAGCCATAAGCCGTATCGCGGCCGTTTCTCAGGCTATGCGGCCGCGCCCGAAGGACTGTAAGATGATTCCGTCGGCGCTCCGCCCGACGCGAGCTGCCGATGCCCCGGTCCCGCCGGTCGGCCGAAACTCCAGGAAGGACCATCCGGTCAAACATGACATTCGTCGATGCGAAGGCTGCGGCCGGTCGGAAGAACGGCCAGATCAAGCTCCATGACGCTGCGGCTTTCGAGGGCATGCGCAGGGCCGGGCGGCTCACCGCCGAGGCACTCGACCTGCTCGTCGGACACGTGCGGCCGGGGGTGAGCACCGAGGCGCTCGACCGGCTGATCTTCGATTTTGCCATGGATCACGGCGCCTATCCGGCCTCGCTCGACTACCGCGGCTTCACCAAATCGATCTGCACATCGATCAACCACGTCGTCTGTCACGGCATCCCGGACGACAAGCCGATGCGCGAGGGCGACATCGTCAACATCGACGTGACGCTGATCCTCGATGGCTGGCACGGCGATTCCTCGCGCATGTATCCGGTCGGCGACGTGCCCCGCAAGGCCGAGCGCTTGATGGCGGTGACGCACGAAGCGCTGATGCGCGGCATCGCGGCCGTCAGGCCCGACGGCACCACGGGCGACATCGGCGCCGCCATCCAGGACTATGCTGAAGGCGAGCGCTGTTCCATCGTGCGCGAATTCTGCGGCCACGGCCTCGGCCGGCTTTTCCATGACGAGCCCAACATCCTGCATTACGGCAAGCGCGGTGAGGGCGTCGAGCTCAAGCCCGGCATGTTCTTCACCATCGAGCCGATGGTCAACCTCGGCCGCCCACACGTGAAGGTGCTGTCGGACGGATGGACGGCGGTGACGCGCGACCGGTCGCTCTCGGCCCAGTTCGAGCACACCGTGGCGGTCACCGACACCGGCGTCGAGGTCTTCACCTTCTCCCCGCGGGGCCTCGACAGGCCGCCCTACGGCGAGAGCGCCGGCTCCCGATGAACGACCGGGCGGAGCCGGAGGAACCGTTTCATCTCGGCCACCGCGAGCGCCTGCGCCAGCGCTTCACCACCGCCGGCGAGGATAGCCTCGCCGACTACGAGCTGCTCGAGCTGCTGCTGTTCCGTGCCCTTCCGCGGCGCGACGTCAAGCCGCTCGCCAAAGGGCTTCTGGCGCGCTTCGGCTCCTTCGCCGAGGTGCTCGGCGCGCGGCCCGAGCGGTTGCGGGAGATCCGCGGGCTCGGCGAGGCCGCGATCACCGAGCTCAAGATCGTCGAGGCCGCGGCCCGACGCCTGACCCGCGGCGCGATCAAGGCGCGCCAGGCGCTGTCATCGTGGACCGAGGTGTTGGACTACTGCCGCACCGTCATGGCCTTCGCCGACCGGGAGGAATTCCGCATCCTGTTCCTCGACAAGCGCAACATGCTGATCACCGACGAGGTGCAGGGGCGCGGCACCATAGACCATACGCCCGTCTATCCGCGCGAGGTGGTCCGCCGGGCGCTCGAACTCGGCGCCACGGCCCTCGTGCTGGTCCACAACCATCCCACTCGACCCATCTCGATCACGCTTGATCACGTTTCTTACCGTTGAATCATTTAGACTTTCTGGCTTGCCGCAAGGCCGGACGTCATGGCATATTGGGGTCGGTTTTAAGGGGGATCAGTCGCTCTTTTGACCCCAGTCGCCGACCCCTACTACCCGTCTGGCGACCCCACTTGAAAGCCGATGGGAGAGCCCAGTGCCAAGCCTTACCGATGGAGAGATACGTCGCGCTCTGAAACAGGTGGAGCAAACCGGCAAACAACTAAGCCTGATCGATGGCGAAGGGCACGGCACCGGCCGTCTGGTCCTGGTCATGAAACCGATGCCCACTCGCGTCACGGCGGACTGGATGGCGCAGCAGTGGCGCGATCAGAAGCGTCTCAAGAAGAAGCTCGGCTCCTACCCGTCGATGTCCCTCAGCAAGGCGCGCGATGTCTTCAGCCGCGACTTTTCCGACATGATCCAGAAGGGTCGCAGCATCAAGATCGCCGGCGACACGCGTCCGGGCACCGTGGCCGATCTCTTCGAGGCCTACGTCGCTCACCTGAAAGCGTCGGGAAAGTCGTCCTGGAAGGAAGCGGAGAAAGGCTTCAACAAGGTCGCCGATACGCTCGGCCGCAATCGCCCCGCTCGTGACATCGAGCCCGACGAAATCACGGATCTAATTCGGCCGATTTACGACCGCGGCAAGCGTTCGATGGCGGATCACGTCCGCAGCTACATCCGATCCGCGTATAGTTGGGGCCTGAAATCGGAGCACGATTACCGAAGCGCGTCGCAGCGGCGTTTCCGCCTCGTCTACAATCCCGCAGCCGGCATCCCCACGGAGCCCAAGAAGGTCGGAACCCGCTGGCTTGATGAAGATGAGTTCCTACGCCTCTATCGCTGGCTCGAATACCCCGACACGCCCGTTCATCCGCCTTACACGCGTGCCGTCCGAATTCTCATGCTCACGGGGCAGCGCGTCGAGGAAATCGCCCGTTTGCATGTCGATCAGTGGGATGCCAGGGAGCGGATCATCGACTGGTCGAAGACCAAGAACGGCAAGCCGCACGCCATTCCGGTCCCAGAAGTCGCGGCGGATTTGATCGAGTCCATCAAGCCCAATGCGCATGGCTGGTTTTTCCCCTCGGCGACCGACCCGACGAAACCCGTCAGCCACGGCACACTTTACTCCTTCATGTGGCGTCAGCGGGAACGCGAGGTGATCCCGGTCGTGACCAACCGCGATTTGCGCAGAACCTGGAAAACGCTGGCTGGGCAGGCCGGCTTGTCGAAGGAAATTCGCGACCGGCTGCAAAACCACACGCTCCAGGACGTCAGCTCGAAGAGCTACGATCGCTGGAACTACATGCCGGAGAAACGGACCGCGATGAAGAAGTGGGATGCTTTCGTCCAAGCCATGCTGAACAAGAAGCGTGCCAAGGCGGTAAAATCAAAGCGCACGCCGATCACCCACAGCGCCGCTGAAGAAGCGGCTCAGCAAGCGGCCTGACAGTGACCAACAGACGTTCCCGAGAAGCGCCCGCAAAGAAAGGCGATGCCCGTCGGCCGAAGATGGTGGCCGACGCTCCGTCTGCGGATGCGGAGGGTTACGTCACGCTGGTCGCGGAGCTGAAGCGGCGTATCGCCGATGCTCGGCTTCGTGCGGCTCTTTCGGTCAACCGCGAGCTTGTGCTTCTCTACTGGGGGATCGGCAAAGACATCATTTCCCGTCAAGAGAGCGAGGGCTGGGGCGCCAAGGTCATCGACCGCCTTGCGGTCGACCTCCGGCGCGCTTTCCCGGAAATGACCGGCCTGTCGGCCCGAAACCTCAAATATATGCGTGCGTTCGCAGAGGCGTGGCCCGATCTCAAATTAGTGCAACAGGTTGTTGCACTATTGCCCTGGGGCCATAACGTCCGCCTTCTTGACGCCGTGAAGTCGGCCCCCGAGCGGACCTGGTATGCTCGCCAAGCTATCGAAAACGGTTGGAGCCGCAACGTCCTCGTTCATCAGATCGAGAGCCGCCTGTTCGTCCGCCAAGGCAGCGCCCTTTCGAATTTCAACAGGACGCTGCCGGCCCCGCAGTCCGAGCTCGCCCAGGAGATTCTCAAAGATCCTTACAGCTTCGATTTCCTGTCCCTAGGACCCGAGATGTTGGAGCGGGATCTTGAGCGCGGCTTGATCGAGCACCTACGCGCGTTGATCCTTGAACTCGGCAAGGGGTTCGCATTTGTCGGCAGCCAGTATCATCTCGAAGTTGCCGGCCAGGACTACTACCTTGATATTCTCTTCTATCATCTGCGGTTGCGCTGCTTTGTGGTGATCGAACTCAAGATCGAGGACTTCAAGCCCGAATTCGCCGGCAAGATGAATTTCTATCTCTCGGCCGTCGATGACCAACTGCGTCATCAGGACGACCAGCCGACTATCGGAATCATCCTCTGCAAGGGCCGCAACGAGGTTGTGGTCGAATACTCACTCCGCGACACCGCCAAACCGATGGGTGTCGCACAATACACCGTCTCGCCCTCGCTCCCATCGCGGCTCCAGCGGGACCTTCCGACGATCGAGGAGCTCGGACGAGAGTTTCCCTTGATGTCCGTGGTTAAGCTGCGCATCGAGATCGAGCGGGCGCTTCGGGATTACGCCGCCGCCAATGGCTTCGCGGCTACCCGGTCAACCGGTATCGGCCCCATGCTGCAGGATCTCGAGCGGCGCGACCTTGCGCCACCGAGCACGCGTGCGTTCGTAGAGGCGCTGCGCGTCATGAACGAAGCGTCTCATGGCGTCGAGGTCGACCCAGACGCGGCCGAACATGCCGTCTCCGTCGGCACAGCGTTTCTGGCAGAGCTAACTGACCAGAGCCGTAATGTTTGATCCGGAGCGCTCGCCGATCTGCTTTGATTGGCCCGATCGAACTTTGTTTCCCCTGATCGTCCCCTGGCCGATCAGGGGCAACATCGGCGGCCTACTCGAATTCCGCGAGGCCTCGGAGTGGTTGGCGTTTCTGCGACAGCGTGATCTTCATCCCGCAGTGCCGCTAATTGTGGCGGCGAAATATCAGCGCGCCCAGAAACTCTACGCACTCGCGTGGCAGGAGTTCGACCTCATCAAGGCCGGCGAACTCGTGGCGCTCACCGCGTTGGAGCTGGCGCTGCGAGACCGATATGGCGCCTGCGCGTCCAAGCGCGGCCGGCGACCGCCAACACTGGAAGGCCTGCTGCGCTATATGGTCGAGGGCGATGGCCTCACCGACGGCGCATTGTCCTTCGTGCGCCAGTACGGCGGTTCGGTCCTTCCGCACCTGTACGAGACCGACACCGCACGCGTGGCGCGCCAGGCAACGCAATCACCTCCGCAGACCACGCTGGCGGCGATCCGCAATAGCTTGGCCCATGGCGATCCGTTCGACGGTCTTCCCTGGAGCGGCCTTCTCGAATTGGTGCGAGATCTTATTCACTACGCCTATCGAGACATGATCTCTGGGATGACAACACAATCGGCAGGCAAAAAAGCATAGCGTCGATCATGTCGATCTCCAGCGAGTAGAGTCCCGACGTAATGCCGTGGAGTTTGTCGTGTCCGAGATGGTGGCAAAGCCGCTTGTGCTCATAGGAAATGATCAGACGACTTGGTCGAAAAATATCTGGCGAGCGTCCGAAGATTCGCAGTCAGGCCACGGAAGTGGCCTGAACTCCAGCCTTCTGAAGCAAGTCATATAGTGTGGCGATCTTCCTCCTCGCACCCCGCCGTGCGCAGTAAGTGAAAACGACGCGTTGCTTAGCGCGGGTGAAAGCCACGAAAAATCCGGCCGTCGCTTCGATCTGATCGCCGGCAAAGCTCCACCACGCGCCGTCGTCGAGCCCGACGAAGACGGCGGTGTCGTATTCCAGACCCTTACTTTTATGGATCGTCATCAGCGGTACGGCGTGAAGCCCTTCATAACCATCAAGCGCGACTGTCCAATCATCTATGCCCTCAGACGAGGTCTTAAGGTGAATAGCGGCTGCATTGACGACTTTGTTAAACCAATCCCCTTGAGCATAGGCAGGATGAGCGGCAACCAATCGCTCACGGCCGATGAAATCTAGGACTTCGCCCACAACCGCGCGGGCGTCCGCGCCTGTTTGAGGAGGCTCGGAGTAATCTGTCCCAAGGGTCGTTGCGAAGGCATCAAGCTCTCTTGCGAGACGGGCCTGTGCGGTCTCGTCTTCACCTCCGATGCCGCGCAAATCGCCAAGCGCTTCTTGACATTCGGTCCAGTGTCGTCCCGCGCGCTTCGTCATCGCGAGCCTCAGAACGCACACCAACAAATCGGAAACCTCCTCGGCTAGGAGTTCCTGCAGCATGACAGTGCCAACTACACCCGCCTCGTTACGGAGCGGAATACCCGCCCCCCGAAACGCAGGCCCGAGGATCGCAGCGTAGTCGCCGGCCTTCTGCCGAACGAGGAGAACGAAATCCCTCGGCGACAGCCCGCGCGCCTTGATTTCCCCTGCTACGAAATCGGCGAGACGAACCGCCTCGATTTCTGGGCTCGAGAAATCCCAGATCGCGCAGCTATCGCCCCCCACGATCCCCTTCGCCTTCGACACAGGTTCGACCGCGCGAGCATCAAGCGCCTGAGCGAGTATATGCTGGATGCGAACCAGTTCCGGCGAAGAGCGATAATTGTGATAGAGGGGCGTCGGCGTCGCCGCAAAGTCGATGTCGAACGCGCCGAACGGATTCTCCATCGCCATGGCCCATCGCATGATCTGCTGCTTGTTGTCGCCGACTGCGGTGATGACCGTCTCTGTACCCCGAAAAATCGTTTCGACCAGATCGTACTGAACTTGGGTAGTGTCCTGAAACTCGTCCATGAAGAGGTGTGAATAGGTCAGTCTCAGAGCGTCACGCGCCATTGGATTCACACGGAGAAGGAGCTCTGCTAGCCGACCGATCATCGGGAACGAAAGACGGGTCTTCTTCCCTTCATGCAATGCGCCTCGCCAGAAGTAGTCGGCCGCCCATTGACCAGGCGTCGGCTTAATCCAGCCAGCCACCGGGAGCGGCGCGCCAAGCAGGTGAATGCGTTCGAAAGCCCTCACTGTCAGCGCTTGGATATCAGCGTAGGTGCCAACGTCCCTTGGCGGCGCAGGAAGCTCCTGCTGGAGGAAGCCGCGGTAAGCAGCATCGTTCGGGAACAGTATCTCGTAGTCAGGCCGAGGTCGCCACCGGTCCGGCAACGCCTGACCGAAGCGGTCGACGAGGCCTTTCGCGAAGGCGTCAAACGTCATCGAATCAAATCGCCCAGCGTGGATGCGATGACAGCGCTCTCGAACCCGCTTAGCGAGGTTCACGGCTGCGTCGCGTTTGAAGCTAATAGCCAGGATGCGGCGCGGCGCAGGAGATGCGCCGGTCTGAAGCAGATAGGCTGCGCGTTGCGCTAGGAGTTCAGTTTTTCCGGCGCCCGGCCCAGCAATGACAGATCGGTTGTCTGTCGACCGCACCACCGCCATGGCGTTTGCCTCGATCTCCTCGACGTCGATGGGCGTCCATTGGTCGGGCCGAACCCGTCGTGCAAGCATGGCCATTCTCAGTCTCGCCGCAGAGATTTGGCGACATGCGCAAGAACTTCGGCCAACCCCGCTGGCATATCGTCCCGGAGCGCCCTAGCTTTGATGTGGGTCAACGCAGCCAAGTGGGTGGCAGGCTTGCTACGGGTCAGAAAGTGATAGCGATAGGCCGGCAGAAGGTCAGGATAGTCCTTGAAAGCGCCCGTGTAGAGCGCGAGGCCGGGTCCCGTCGTGCCGAACACGACCTCTGCGGCTTTGTCGACCGCCATTTTGGGCCCGCCGCCCGTTGGAACGATCGCGCTGTATGCTTCCGGAAACGCCTTGAGCATTGCCAGATCCAAATCGAGCGGCGCTGAGAAGTACACGCCGTACGGTTTCAGGAAGTCAATCCAGCCCTGCAGGATCTTCCGGTCCTCAGCATCCTGCCACGTATGCATCTTCGCGAAGTTGTCGTCCGACAGGACGCCGCCGTCGATCTTGAGAAGTTTCTGCTTCGAAACGCCTATGTCGATGAGCCTCTCTATCGCGGTTTTGATTCGACCGAACCCACCGCCTTCCCGGCCGAGGTCGAGATCAAGCAGGGTCGCGTGCGGGATGCCAAGGTGACTCAGCAGCCGCCAAAAGTGCTGCACGTGACGGCCGCCCAATGGCACGATCGCGACGAAAGCAGGATCGATCAATAGATCGAGCGCCTCCGCCAGGCGCGGCAGCACGATCCGCTCCGAATCTCCTTCGACGAGCAGCACAAATCGGGCGAAGTAGAGTTCGGGAAAGGCGAGCATAGCGCCGCGTACGAACTTGGCGGCCTCATCGGCACCCGTCGGCATTTTGATCTTCTTGACCGACGACACGCGCGTTTTGGGATCACAGCGGCAATAGCGAACTTCGCGCGGGCTGACGCGGCTCAACACCGAGGGCGAGTGGCTGGTGACGATCGCCTGGGCGCCGCCCGCATCCGTGAGCGACCGGACTTGGCGAATGATCCGCGCCAGGAAATAGGGCGACAGGTGATTCTCCGGCTCCTCCAGCGCGAACACCGTCAGAGCCGGAATGTGTAGCTGGTCGTGGAGAAAACCTTCCACCTTGCCCGCCACCACCTGGCGTTCGAGGTCAAACACGGCGGCGGCGAGCGCAAAATAGAACAGAGACTGCTGGCCGTCGCTCAGGGTATCCAGGTCCCGCTCTTGCCCGTCTGGCCCCTGTTCGAAAATGACGGCGATCTTGCTGACCACCTCCTCGAAACGCCGGCTTACCAGGCTGAGGCGCGGTTTCGTGTCGACGACTTCATCGTGGAGGCCGGACCATCGCGTCTCCAGCGCCTTACCGATCGCGGCGATTGCAGCTTCGGCCTCGAAAGCCTCTGCTAGATTTGCGCTAGCGTCCTGAACAGCCTCTTCGGTGTCGGATGTCCATTCGATTGCGCGCAGAAGCCGCGCGGCAAGTGCGCCGGTAGTCGCGCGAACCTGCGCACCAGCATCCCGGCTTGCGGGCGTGTAGTAGAGCTGGATAAGCCCACGATCAGATGCCGAAACGGGGTGCTTCTTGTCGGATGGAGGGTCATCGTCAAGCGTGTCTATCCAAAACAGGTCTTGTGAAACCTCTCCCTCGACGGTGCCGTCGTCTTCCCATCGTGCCTCGAGACGAAGGCGGCACACCGGTGCGCCGTCGTCGCTCTCAAGCTGCATGTGCCGAAATGATGGCGCAACAGTCTCGGCCGTGGCGGTGCCGTCCGCGAGTTCAGGCAACTCGATCAGGACGTCGATGAAGAGATCCCTCGGATCGCGGCTATCGGGGTCGTCCTCCGGGCCGAGGTGGAAGTCCGATCGCTGAACAGTCCTTTGCGCTCGGGACACCCCAAAGAGCTTGGCCAAGGCGTGGAGCAGCGCAGTTTTGCCGGCGGCGTTCGGTCCGACGACGGCCGTAATCTCGGCCGCGAGTCCAACCGTGATTGGCTCCGGGCCGAAACAGCGAAAGCCTGCAAGGGTGACACTTTCGAGACGCACGACGGCCTTTCGAGATGAACTTTGACTAGCGATACAAGCAAATCTGCGCTCTGCGTGGTGGATGACGGAAGACACGGCGCCACCACATCTTAAGCGAGCGGCTGCCCGAACTGAATATCGACGCAGCGATCGCCTGGTCTTCTGGGAGAGGCACCGCCGGACGCCCTGACGACTTCGGGGCTCCGCTACCCGCATATTAAGGTCCACCCGCGCCCTCGACCCATTCGATCTCTCCCAGGCTCATGTAGACCAACGCACCCCGCATGGCATCGGTCGCCTTGAGGTACTTCGCGAGCTGGCCGCGATACCCGGCGCGATCCCGGGCGCTGGGGGCGACGTCGCCCTTCCAATCCAACACTGCCTGCACCTCACCACCAACAACCGAGACGGCGTCCGCGCGACCGG
Organism: Lichenihabitans sp.; assembly: GCA_965277635.1. Taxonomy (GTDB): domain Bacteria; phylum Pseudomonadota; class Alphaproteobacteria; order Rhizobiales; family Beijerinckiaceae; genus Lichenihabitans. Next base: position 3,793,223 of record CBDIDE010000002.1, on the reverse strand, counting down.
CCAGATAGGTGCCATCGCTCGCGGCCCAAATCGCCGTCTCTGCCTGGAGCGTGGGACGCAGGGCCGCGATCTCAGGAAATCGGAGGGTCCGCATCGCCGTCAGCGCCGCCTCCCTGGGGTCAGGCAGCGCCTCGACCCCCTCCGGATTCATGCCGCTTAGCTGATCCAACAGAGCCCTTGCCCGCTGCTCAACGGCCCCCTCGTCTTCGTCCACTTCCCCGGTCAAAAATTCTTCCATCAGCTTATGCAGGAGTACGCCTCGAAGCCGGCCTGCGCCCAGAGGCTGAACGAACTCAAAAGCTTCCTCCATGCTCGTCGTTGTCGATTCGAGGACCAAGGCGCGATCAGGGTCGTGCTCGCTCGGACGACGCCAGTTGATGGCCGGAGAGGCCGACGAGATCGCCACCGCTTCCGCTAGGAAAACGTCCGCGGTCTGGGTGTTGGCGACTACCGCCGTGGATCTGGTCGTTTCCGGAGGCAAGCTGTTTAGGTCCAACTCTGGAAGGGATCCGTGAGCAAGGTTGACGATCCTTGACCAAGACTGCGCCGAGGCGGATGGCAGTTCTGGGATCACAAGAAGGTCCCGCGCACGGGTGCATGCCACGTACCACATTCGCTGCCGCTCAAGTGTTTCGCTCCGCCGCTCCTCTTCCCGCGCAGCAATGAGACTTGGCGGAGCGACGCCGCCGATTACCCAATGCAGCGTGTTATCGGATTGCCGCTGAACAAACTGCGGCGGTGAGCGAAAAACGGTGCTCGTGTTGATCGGGATCACCACGGGCCACTCAAGACCTTTTGAGCTATGAATGGTGACGATTTGCACCGCCTCCTCTGAAGCATCGATGCGACCCTCGCCTCGCAAGGTGCGTAACTCCCAATCCTCGTTCAGACTTCTGACGAACGCGCGAAGGCCCGCGACGCCATAAGGGCGGGCCATTTGAATCAGCACGTCGAGATTGGCCAAAGCGCGCGCGGCGCGATTGCCATATCTCGCTGCCAGCACGACACGCAGCTGAAGCCGTTCAATTGCCTCCGACAATAGAACGAGGGGCGTTGTCACCGGCGCGCGACGTCGTAAATCCTGCAGATGTCCGACCACCGTCTTCGCAAGCGGAGAAACGATCAATTCCAGCGGTGTGGTGACCGTAAAGGCCGCCCCAATTGTACCCGGCTCCCGATTGGCCTCCACGCCTTCCGCGATATCCAAAAGCTGCTCATCGGTAAGACCGACGAGCGGTCCGCGCATGAGCGCTCCAAAGGACAGCGTATCGAAAGGGTCGGCCAAGGTGCGAAGGAGCGCCAAGATATCTTGCGTCTCTTGCCGCAGCATCAAGGTTTTTCCAGCCTGCGAGGCGACAGAAAGCCGTTGCGATTCTAACGCTCGCTCATATCGCCACAGTTCGGAATTCGTTGGTGCAAGCAGCGCGATGTCGCCGGGCGCAAGTGGGGTCGCCTGACCGTCGTCGCGCAAAATCGATACAGAGCCGACAAGCCGGCGACAGAGTCGGGCGATGATGTCGGCCTCGGCTTCCCGTTGTTCGCCCGCGGATGGCCGCTGCGGGTCCGCCGCCTTAAGGATTTCGACCGTCACCTTCGCCGCACAGGGCAATTCACCCAGCCGGTTTTCGATGGTTGCGGACAGCTCGACGTAGCCGGGTTGACCCTGACCGTTCAGAACGGGCTCAAAACACGCGTTGACGTGCTCCAGTATCCCCTGACTGGATCGGAAATTCGCGGTGACCTGCAAAATGCAGTCGCCGCCCTGGCGCTTCATTGCTGCGCGGGCGTCCTCATAGGCGGCTACGTCTGCGCCACGAAATCGGTAGATGGCCTGCTTTGGATCTCCCACCAGAAAGAGCGACCCAGGGCGCAGCACGCCGTCTTGCCATCTATCCGCACGCTGGTCGGTCGCGACCAGGAAAATAATCGCGGCCTGCACCCGATCGGTGTCTTGAAACTCATCGACAAAGATGTGGCGATGGCGAGCCCCGAGCGCGATACGCACCGCTTCGTGCTGCGAAACCAATTCATAGGCACACGACAATAAATCGTCGAAATCGAGGACCGCGGCCGCATGTTTCCGGTCGCGGTATCTCGCCAAGACATCGTCCAAAACCGTCGAAAGTGCGTCCACCAAGCCGGCGCCAATCGCGCCTAGAAGCGTCCTATAGGACCGCTCCACCGCTGCAAAATGCTCTTCGGCGACCTTGTTGTACTGCGCACCGGCCTCAGCGCCACACGCCCTGATCCAGGCCGTTTTTCGCTGATATGCTTTCAAGTCGAAGCTGCGATATTTCATTGCACCCACCCTTGGAGTTTGGGCGAGTCGCCAAAGCCTCTTGAAGGTCGGCGTTGGTGTTAGGCCGTCAGCATAGAAGGACGCGAGCGTTCGCAACTGGCCGAGAAGGTCAGCAGTGCCGTTCTCACCAGGTGTTGTCGCCAACCAGCGCTCAAAGTCGTCAACGGCTTGGCAAAAGTCGATGTCTTGCCGTCGATCCAAACCTGGCGCCTCGGTCGTCGCCGTAGGATGGCGGCGCTTCAGCTCCGCTAGCTCGCGAATGAGTTCGACAACTTTGAGAGGATCATCCTTCGAGAGGACGACTATCGGATCGTCGTCAGTCGCATCCCCGCTCAGCCGCTCGATCAGCCAGTCCGACAAAACCCCCTCGAACATCGCATCAGCGCCTGATGCGTCGATGACACGCGATCCTGGATCGAGGCCGGTCTCGACAGCGTAGCTGCGGATGGCCTCCTGGCAGAACCCGTGTATCGTCGATGTTGTCAGCTCATCGAGCGTCACGCTGGCCGTTGCAAGATGTTGGCGCTGCGCAACGTCAAGGCCATTCGGGAATGCGAGGCGGAGTTCGCGCGGCACCTCGCCCGCGAGGAGAGCCTCAACCATCCGCGATACGCGGACCGCGAGTTCACTTGCCGCCAATTCGGTGAACGTGATCGCCGCTATATCACCGGGCGGCCGACCTTCCGCCAGCAGCATGGCTATGCGCCCGGCCATCAGGGCGGTCTTGCCCGTTCCCGCCGCCGCCTCCACGAAAAGGTTCTCGTTCAGACTGGTGAGCGCGCGGTGGCGTTGGGGTTCATCGACGAGCGTCATGCCAAACTCCAGAGCGCCGCAAGATCGCGGTTGCTGGCGGCGAACGCAGCCTGTTTGGCGATGAAATAGCTCTCGATGTCCGCCGGCAGGGCCAAGCGTAGGTCATTGAATTTATCGCGCGCGTCCGGACCGACGGACGCCCGGCCTGCCCTTAGTTGGGCGCACGCCACGTTCAAGTAGCGGCTAATGTCCTTCATCGCCGCGTCCAACGCATCGCCCCGGAGGCTGAAGGGTTGTGAAACGCCGTCGAGATAGACCAGCCGCGAGATCACAGTACGAACGTCCGGCAGGAGGCGACGCGTCGCCATCGCGTACAGAACGCGCTGCACTTCGGCGCCTTTGCTGATCACGATCCGATCTGCGGCGTTGGGCGCTGCACCGGTCTTGTAATCCGATATTCGCGCAGCATCGCCGGAGGCGACCACGTCGATCCGGTCGAGCCTCCCGCTCAATTGAAGTTCTGTTCCTTCAATGACAACAGTTTCAGTCACGTCCCAGGGTGCTTCCCGAGCATCCGCTTCGTTCTGTCCGAACCCCACTTCCGTCCAGCTCCGGGTGCCGGCCAAGAACCCTTCATCACCGACCAGACCTCGCAGACAGCGGTGAGCAGCTTCGTCCAGCGTGTGTCGCCAAAGAAGTCGTGGCGGCACGCCTCTCTCAAGGGGCCAGGCTTCGGCGACATGCTCGACCGCCATTCCCAAGGCGAGTTCGACTTCGTCGCGGGACGCGCGAGCATATCCGGGCTGCGGCTCGAGGCTGTCGACTGCCCGACGCATAAGTTCATGCACCAACTCCCCGAAAGCGAGCGAGCCGAGCGCCAAGGGTTGTTGCGCCAATTCGACGGCGCGCCAGCCAAGCCCGTGCTGCCAGACAAATCCGAGAGGGTCGCGCAACAGTCGCTTGAGCGATGTCGTCGAATGGACGCTCGCCAGCGCGCGTTCAATGGCCGGATGTTCCGGTCGGATCGCACCATCATGCGGGGTGAATTCTCGCCGCGAACGACTTCGCCAGCAGGCTCGGCTGGATGTGACAAGCGCCGACTGTCCCGCCTCCTCGGGCCTCGCGAGGAGCCGATCGCTTTCGCTGAACGCGTGCTCCGGAATTCGAGCACGGTTGCGTACCAACGGTTTGAGTTCACGCGGCCATAGAGAGCTTTGGGCGAGCAAGCTGCCCTCAGACGATCTGCGGGACCGCGATAGGACGACCTCGCCATCGCTGTGGCGCAAGAGGATCGCAAAGCAAAGCCGATCACGCTCCGTATCGGAGAGCGGTTGTAGCTGTCGCCGCGGCAGCAAGTGATTGGGAAGCAGGGCGTCTTCGCTCTCCGCGCGCGGCCAGGCCCGCCCAGATAATCCGAGCAATCGCACATAGCGGCGCGGCGCGGCGGCCAAGTGGGCCGCGGGCGCCCAGACAATGCTGTTCCCCGGATCCCGCTCGTCCCGGACGCGGAGCGTTTCTAACGACAATGCGATGGCGGCGGCCGGAGCCGCCCGCAGCGCGCTCCTCCACAATCCCAAGGCTGGTCCACGAAGAAGGTCTCCAGCCGCCTCAGCCGCCTGGACACCATTCGCCAAGAGCGACAGCACCGGGATTAAGGCTGTCTCCGCTGCATCGCCGCTCGCGCGTTTGTCCTTCGTCGCAACGAGAGCTCGCAACCAGTGCTCTACGGTAAACAGGCCTGCGCGTCGCGGGAGTCCCCTCGACCAATCGCTCGGTATCGTGTCCCTCACGTCGCTCGGGAGACGATTGATCAGTCGCCTCACTCGGTCTTGGCTCAGACCTTTGATCAGAACGTCAGCGAGTGCCGCGCAGGCTTGGCCGTCTCGCGTGCTCAGCGCCGGAACACCATGCGAAAAGTGCACCGGCAGCCCCGCATCGGCCGCCAAAACGAGGAAATGGTCATCCCATGCGCTGGGCACCGCCGCGGTTAGGGCAATATCGGAAGCCAGCACGTCGCCCCGACTTAGCAGAGCCCGCGCCCACCGAAGCGCTTCCACGACTTCAGCGCGGGGATCCGCTGCCACCTCGCCGGTCAGTGTTTTTGGAGAGGTTTCAGGGGCGGCTTCCATCGTACCGCTGAACCACGCACGGTCCGCCGAACCCACAGCACGCCAGGAGACATTCACCTCTTGGCTCAGCCTGATAAATAGCGGCCGCCACACAAGATCGATATCGCTTAGGCCTTCGACCTGCACGCTGCCAAGCAAAGCCTTCGCATGCGCGATCCGATCGATAGCGGCGTCCCGAAGGTCGGTCGGAATGAGCGCACCGGTTGGAAGCGCGGCCCGAACCCGGGTCTGGATTAGTGCTAAATCGCGAAACCGGGGCGACTGATCGGCGGCAGCATCAAGGTTGAAGTCAGCGCGCCAGATGCGTCGCAGCGTCTGTGTTACGGCTCGAACCATGCCCGGCAGTGCGGCGACAGGCGCGAGGTCGGTAAGACCCTCCTCGGCCAACGCCCGGGAGATTGCCGGATAGAGCACCTCTTCGTCTGCCGGACGGCTGAACCCTCCGGCGAGACGGGCCGCCAACTGGGGAATAGTCAGAATCTCTAGTCCTAGATCACCATCTCGGGCGGCTTGAACACGGCGCATGCGAAAGGCCAGCGGCCCTTCCACGACAACAACCCGACGATTGACAGAGTCTGTGCCAGGTCTCGTCATCGCCATCAGAACTGGTCCTTCGGCAGACGCCCGCTCGGATCAAAGACACGAACTTGGTCTGGCGGAATCTCTTCCCACCGCCATAGCATCAGGTCCTGATCGTCCAACGTGGCGCTAGGGTCAAAACTCGGCATAAGATCATCGGCCTTACCCCGAGACGGTGGCTGTTTGCCCGCCGCCAGAATGCCGAACCAGGGATGCTCGAACTCATCTGACTGAATGGACTCATCAGCGCGGGTCTGGGCGGTCCGCAGGCCTGCGATGGCGAAATCCTGATTGGCTTCCTTCGCCGCCGTCATCGTCCATCCCCTGCAGAAATCCACACGCCCACGGTGCGATAGGCGAACCGCGCAACGCATCAGATTGTCGACGGCGCGCGTCTCCGTACCGCCATTGACCGGCCATATTAGACCGGTCTAAAATGGCTGGTCAAGGAGATCCCATATGCTATCGTACAAGCCCGAGACGTTCGCTTCGCTCTACGAATCCGACATGGGGCAACGCCTCTGGTCATTTCTCATCCTGCCCGAGACCATCGCCCGGCTCGAAACGGCTTCCGAACTAGGCAAGCCGGCCGTGGAAGGAATCGAAGAGCAGTTGCTTGAGGCCTTCCGCGTCGAGGTCCTTGCCGACCGTGTTAAGCAGATGGTGGGGCACATGGTGCGCCAGATCATGGAAAAATGCGGTTGGGTGCTCGATCAGTCCGAAGTGAAGGTGCAATCCGTGCCCTTTACCAAGGCGGCCCGCTATCGTCGGCCCGATTGGTCCACGTTTCACGCTTTCCGCAACGCGAGCGATCCACGCGACGTGGTGATCACGGACAGACGCCAGAACGCGGCTCTTCCGACAGGAGTTCGCTGGAGCTACTACGCCACTTTCGCCAGCCCCTTGAAGGCCGCAGTGGCGTTCGGCGTGAAGGACTTGCGGCAACTCGGCGAGACGGTGCGAAATCACGGATACCATCGCGTGCGGATCGAACGCATGCTCCGCCGGGCCTAGAGCGCGCCGATGGTTTCCAGGCTATCTGACGAGTTCGCCCGCGTGGCAAGCATGCTTTCTGGACTGACGGTTTCGGTGCCCATCATGTTGATGGTCCGCGGGCAAATCGAAAGAATCGAGACGGACGCTACAACAGACCAAACCCTCGCCGCGCTTGAGCGGGAGCTCCGCGCCAAGATGAAATCCATCAAGGCGCCGGAGGACCATGTTCGGATGGCGCAAGCCTATGAAGCCTATTCCGAAGCTTCATTTTACCTGTCGATGAAGGATCGACACATGTCGTTGGAGCGGACGCCGGGAACAGGACAACACAAGGAGAAGAGGCCGGACTTCCGGCACCAGCATGCCTCCGGGCATCTCTATTTCGAGGTGAAGGCCCTGGAGATCGCAGAGCCAATGGTTCGGCACAAAAAGATCGCTCACGAGGCCTTGGAAGTCGCCGCCGAACTCGCCGGGCGAGCACGAAAACCCGGGGTCCACTTCGGCAAGCCGCAGGAGATTTCCGGACACATTCCCAACGCCGGTGCTGCGGCTAGGATCGACGACACGATCGCCAAGATTAGCAACAACATCAAACTCGGGCAGATTCAGTTCGGACCGACTGTGCTCGTTGTCGATCTGGGCCGACTCCACAGCATCGCGCAAGGACCGTCGGGCTTGTTGCCGGTCTTCTTCCATGACGGACCGCCCGCCGAAAGTTGCGTGAGCGGCGAGTTGTGGCATGTCGCATTCGGTTTAGCCGGAGAACAGATTCTCTCGCTTCCCGAATTTGACGGGAAGAGCAATCTTGCCGGCCATCAGACCGAGCAAGGGATACTGCACCAGTTTCCGACCTTGATGGCCGTTACGTTCCTGCTACCGCGATGGAGCGACAAAGCCGAACTGCTGACGGTCTGGAACGTCGGCTGGGACCAAAGCGCATTGGAGAATTCATGCACATTGGCCGAAGATGAAATTGAAGGAATTCTGGCGAGCTACTCGGATGGGCTCAACGATCAGCGGAACGAGCTGGGCTGGCCTTACCGCGTTGCGCCGTTGCGTTGAGCGGATGCGGCACGGGCTAGCCGTACAACGCTTCTCCCACTGCAAAGAAATAGAAGGCCGTAAGCGAACGGCTGAGATCATTGACCTGATTCATCGGGGCGCCTCCGTTGATTATAAAAGCCAACGGCGATGATGTCAGAGACTCACCACCCGTCCCATAGCTTCTTCCCCTGCGGCCGAGCCCGTTGTCTCGGCCGACCCCTTCTGCAGGGACGCCCCCCGCAACGCCCCGAGAGGGAGAGTGCGGACGGGGTTTCCGTGACGGGTTGAAGGCTGGGAGAGAGGCTCCCGGCGCCCGTCGCGGAGATCCGCGATGTCCAGACACACCGCTCGCGCCCGTTCCGGCTCAGACCGGACGAACCTCTACGACGAAATCACCACCAAGATCATCGGCGAGCTTGAGGCCGGCCGCGTGCCCTGGGTCCAGCCTTGGGGGACGGCGGCGGCGAAGGCGCCCCTCGCCATGCCGAAGAACGCCGCCACCAGCCGAAATTATTCGGGGATCAATGTGCTGATCCTCTGGGGGTCGGTGATCGAGCATGGTTTTCCGCTTCAGCGCTGGGTTACGTTTCGCCAGGCGCTGAGCCTGGGCGGCAATGTCCGCAAGGGCGAGCACGGCACCACCGTCGTCTATGCCGACCGCTTCATTCCCGACGACGAGAAGAAGCGGGCACACGAGACCGGCGAGGAAGCGCAGGCGATCCCGTTTCTGAAACGCTTCACGGTGTTCAACCTGGCGCAGTGCGACGGCTTGCCCGAACGCCTCACCGTCGCCGTGCCGGCGTCCACGCCCGGCCTGATCGAGCCCAAGGTCGAGGCGCTGATCAAGGCCACCGGCATCGACTTCCGCGTTGGCGGCAGCCGGGCCTTCTACGCGCCGGCGCACGACTATGTGCAGGTGCCGCCGCCCCAGGCCTATTTCGAGCCGATCAACTGGCACAGGACGGCGCTTCACGAACTGGGCCACGCGAGCGGGGCGGTCCACCGCCTGAACCGAGATCTCTCCGGCTCCTTCGGCTCGAAGAAATATGCGTTCGAGGAACTGGTGGCGGAGATGAATGCTGCCTTCTGCTGCGCCTCGCTCGGCATCGTGCCGACCGTCCGCCATGCCGATTACATCGGCTCCTGGCTCGAGGTGCTGCGCGAGGACAATCGCGCGATCGTCCGCGCCGCCTCGCAAGCGAGCAAGGCCACCAACTTCCTTCTCAGCTTCCTTCGCGAGAATGAAGGAGGCGCATTCACCGCCACGGACAGCGAACAAGAGGCGGCATGATGCGCCTTCATCGCGGCCACCGCGCAAAGCTGGATACGCCTTTCCTCATCTCCGGCTCCGTGGCTTTCTGCCATTCAGAGGAAGAGGGCTGCGCCGGTTTTCGTGACGGGTTGGAAGTCGAGAGAGTGTCTCTCGGCGCCCGTCTCGGAGACTATCGCCATGGCTAGTGCCATTCAGAAGATCACCCTGTCGTCCTCGCGCGACATCCCCTTCAACAAGCTCATCCTGTCCCAGTCGAACGTCCGGCGCGTGAAGGCGGGTGTCTCAATCGAGGAGTTGGCCGAGGACATCGCCCGGCGCACGCTCCTGCAAGGCCTCAACGTCCGGCCAGTGCTCGACGCCGAGGGCGTCGAGACCGGCATGTTCGAGGTCCCGGCCGGCGGCCGGCGCTACCGGGCGCTTCAGCTTCTCGCCAAACAGAAGCGCCTCGCCAAGACCACACCGATTCCCTGCGTCGTGCGCGATCCCAGCGTCAACATTTCGGCGGAGGAAGACTCCCTGGCCGAAAATGTCCATCGCATCGCCCTGCATCCCCTCGATCAGTTCCGCGCGTTCCAGGCGTTGCGCGAGAAAGGGCAATCCGAGGAGGAGATCGCCGCCGCCTTCTTCGTCGGCGTGAATGTGGTGAAGCAGCGGCTGCGCCTCGCCGCCGTTTCGGAAAAGCTGCTTGAGGTCTATGCCGAGGACGGCATGTCGCTGGACCAGCTCATGGCGTTCGCCGTGACCGCCGATAATGTCCGTCAGGACCAGGTTTGGGACGCGATCCAGCGGTCCTACAGCAAGGAGCCATATCAGATCCGCCGCATGCTGACGGAACGCACCGTGCGCGCGTCCGACAAGCGCGCCCTGTTCGCCGGCCTCGACGCCTACGAGCAGGCCGGCGGTATCGTGATGCGCGATCTCTTCCAGCAGGACGATGGCGGCTGGCTTGAGAACGTCGGCCTGCTCGACAGCCTGGTCGCCGGAAAGCTGAAGACCGAGGCGGAGACCATCGCCGCCGAAGGCTGGAAGTGGATCGAGGTGGATGTCGATTTCCCCTATGGCCACGCCCACGGTCTGCGTGAGCTGGAAGGCACGCCGATGAACCTCTCGACCGAGGAGCAAGCGACGATCGACGCCCTCAACGCCGAATACGCCAAGCTCGAGGCCGAATACGAAAACGCCGACGAATTGCCCGACGAAGTGGACGCTCGGCTTGGCGAGATCGAAACGGCGCTCGCCGCTTTCGAGGACCGCCCGGCCAGCTACGAACCGGCCGAGATTGCGCGCGCTGGCGTGTTCGTCAGCATTGATGCCGACGGCGACCTCTCCGTCGATCGCGGCTATGTCCGGCCGGAAGACGAGGCGCCGGCCAGCGTGGGTGGGGAAAACGACGGGGGGGCCGACGCGGCTGCGCCGGACAGCGCCGAACCGTCCTCGCCCACGGTGCAGCGCGCCGTCATCACCATCGGCGGCCAGACCGAACGGGAAGAGGACGAGGACGACGTCATCAAGCCACTGCCCGACCGGCTCGTCAGCGAGCTGACGGCGCATCGCACGCTCGCGCTGCGCGACGCCGTGGCGAACAACCCGCAGGTCGCGATGACGGCGTTGCTGCACAAGCTCTGCCTCGACACCTTCCAGCACAGCGCGTCAGGCGCCTGTCTGGAAGCCTCGGTGCGGCACGTCGTTTTCCCCGTCCAGGCGCCCGACCTCAAGGACAGCTCGTCCGCCAAGGCGATCGCCGAACGGCACGAGGCCTGGAAGACCGACTTGCCCAAAGACGAGGCCACCCTCTGGGACTGGCTCGCCACGCTCGATGAGACCAGCCGCGCCGCGCTCCTGGCGCATTGCGTCTCGTTCGGCGTCAACGCCCTCTTTGAGAAGGGCGATCGCTACGGCGTCGGTAGTATCTCCGTCCACGGCGTCCAGCGACGTCTCGTCCAGGCCGACAGGCTGGCGCAGGCGGTCGGCCTCGACATGGTGGAAGCCGGCTGGCGGCCGACGGTCGACAGCTATCTCGGCCGTGTCACCAAGCCCCGCATCCTCGAAGCGGTGCGTGAGGGGAAGGGCGAGCCGTCCGCGCAGCTCATCGACCATCTGAAGAAGGCCGACATGGCCAGAGAGGCCGAGCGGCTGTTGGAGGGCACGGGCTGGCTGCCCGAGCCGCTTCGTCCCGCGACAGCAGCTCTCGACCACCGGAGCGATGATGCCGAAGCGGCGGAAGCCGAAGCGCTGCCCGCATTCCTCGCGGATGAGGAAGAGCCCGACAGCGAAGACGAGTCCGGCGATCGGCACGCCATCGCCGCGGAATGATGACGACGAGCGGGGCGGCTTCGGCCGTCCTGCTCACCCTTCGATCCCTCCCTCTCGCCCGGCCATCGCGCCGGGCGCTTTCGTATCAGGAGACCACCATGACCGAACAACATTCTTCCGATCCAGCTCCGGCCGTTGAGCGGGACGATTGGGCCACGAATTACGCTCGCCACGAGCGTCTACTCGCCAAACTACACCCCGTGAACAAGGCCACCGTACTCGCTGCATTGGCGGCAGCCGCCATCACACATGTCATCGTCACGTTCGACGGTGGCGGCGACAGTGGCCAAATCGAAGGAGTCGAAGCCAAGGCCGGCGATCACCTTGTGGAAATGCCCGAAGGCGAGATCGAGATGGCGACGCCCGTCTGGGACAAGCCCGAGCCGGAGCACGCGCGGATGGCCATCGGCGAGGCCGTCGAACATCTCGCCTGGGATTGCCTCGGACAGACCCATCCCGGCTGGGAGAACAATGACGGCGCCTTCGGCGACATCACCTTCGATGTGGCCAACGCGTCGATCGTGCTCGACTTCAATGGCCGCTACGTCGCGTCCGATTATTCGCAGCACGTCTTCTGAGGAGGCGGCGATGGGACATTGCTATCACCACGCACTTTCGTCGGTGAAGAAATGGGGCGGCGCGCCGGAGGACTATCTGCCGCTCCACCAATGGTTCGACGAACCATCGAAGCTCATCACCGCGGACTTTCGCCACCGCGCCTTGCGTCATCATGCCCAGGGCATCTTCGAGCTCGAACGTACCTTTGGCGCAACGGTCACGATCTCGACCGGACGTGTCGTGCCGGTGCGGCTGATCGGCGAACAGCATGTGGTCGAAGATCTCGGCTTCATCCCGAGCTTCGCCGATTGGATCCGCTGCATCCGGCCCGAACCCTGGATGGGGCGAGCGCAGCCGATCCACAAGCTGGTCGATCCGTTCGCGGCTACGGCCTGACCACACCGTCCCCCACCACCGCTCCGAAGCCCGGCCGTAGCGCCGGGCTTTCGCTTTTCAGGAGGTTCCTATGCCGAGCTTCACCATTGAAACGACCTACCATCTGCCGGTCTATCGGCAGCGCACCTATGACGCCGAGACGATCGACCAGGCCTGCCGGCTCGCCATCGCGGACGAGGGCTGGTCGGATGAGAAGTCCGACGTCGAGTCGTCGGGCGACACTTATGTCACCGGCATCTGGTTCGGCACCGACGCCGCCTACCACGGTCCCGCCGCGCCCATCCCGTCGCACTTCCAGGAGACGATGCAGCGCAAGGCCGACCATTTCGAAACCTTGCTCGGGATTCTCAAGCTCCTCGCGCATACGCCGGACGCGACAACAGCCGAAGCGCCGTTCTGGCGATCTCGCGCCGAGGCCGCCATCGCCAAGGCCGAAGCGATCCTGGCAAGCGCGCCCGATCCCGCCTGACCGGCGGCCGATTCCCATCGCGCATCCCCGATCAGCCCAGCCGTCTTGCTGGGCTTTCGCATTTCTGGAGACCCATCATGGCCGATTATTTCGAACAGACCGTCATTCAGCAGACCATTCCGGATGCCGACATGACGCCGCTGGAGCGCCTGCTGCTGACCCACATCTTCCAATCCGAGCGCGATGGCGACGGCTGGTATTTCTTCGCCGAAGAAAGCCCAGCCAACATGATCGTGGTGGACCGCGTGAGCATTGCGGCGGCTTTCGCCGGCACGCGCGAAGGCGACAGCTCGGTCCACGCCTATGTCACCGAACAGATCGCATCGGCCGCTGAAGACGACGCCGAAATCGAGCTCGATCTCAGCGGCACGTCCTGGGAATTCATCCTGCAGGATATCGTCAAGCGGTCGCCGACGCTGGATCATGTGACGGTCATCTCTGCCTTCACATGCAGCAAGATGCGCCCCGACGGGTTCGGCGGTATGGCGGTGCTCATCACCAGGGACGCGATCCAGGGCAAAAGCACCGATGACATTCTCTGCGATCTCCTCGACGAGGCAGAACATGGCGCCGTCGGGACCGCGCCGGGTTTCGGAGTTCACACCCTGCTGCGCCTGGACGAACAGGATGTACGCGCCCAGATCGGCGAGGTCCTCGAGGCCGACGAGACGATGACGCATCTCGCCGCCGACGTCGTGACGGATGCCGACATCCGCAGCGGGTGCCTCGCCGTCGTCGCTCAAGCTGACCTCGCCGAAGAACGCGGCGCCGCGGTGTTTCGCGCGGCACTCGCCGCGATCCGCGAAGCCAAGCGGCGCGCCGCCACCGCGGCCTGACCGCCTTAGCGTCAGCCCTTTTGGGCGACGACAGGGAACGCGGCTGCTGTCTCGTTCTCTTCCGCGCGCGCTGGCGCACCTCGGGGGGCGAAGCATGACGAGAGGAAGAGTTTGGCCGGAACGGGTTTGAGCCGGTCGGGATCGAGAGAGCATCCGCGGCTCGGTCCCTCCTGCTCTCCCGAGGTCGTCTTCATGTCGAACACATCCGCTTCCGCGGCCGGCTTTGTCGTCGCGCCATCTCTCATCGCATCCAGCTCCGCCGCTGCGATCTTCCGCGCCGCCAAGCGGCTTCTCCCCAATCTCGAACAGGGTCGCCGCATCGATAGCCCCACCCTACGCGCCGCCATGGAGCATGGCTTTGGTAGCTCCGATACGGAGGGCGCCTGGGACTGGAAGAGTGCCTATGACGCCTGCGAGGTGGCGACCGTCCTCTTCCTGCGCAAGTTCGGGCCGGCGATGCGCGGCCGCGCTGCGGCGCCCGCCACGATGCTCGCCATGCTGGAGAAGATCGCGGCCCTCCTTCCCAGCCACACCCGCCGATCCGAAGAGAGTCAGGCGTTTCAGCAATTCTCCACGCCCGTCGCGCTGGGTCTCGCCGCCGTCACAGCCGCGACGATCACACCGGCCGACCTCGTGCTCGAGCCCTCGGCCGGCACGGGCCTGCTCGCCATCTTCGCGGAGATCGCAGGCGCGACGCTCGCGCTGAACGAGTTCGCCGTGACCCGGGCCGATCTCCTCGACCACCTGTTTCCGCGAACGTCCGTCACCCGCTTCGACGCCGCGCAGATCGACGATCACCTCGGCGTGGCTCCGCGGCCGACCGTCGTCTTGATGAACCCGCCTTTCTCGGCTGGCATCCATGTCGAAGGCCGCATGGCCGACGCCGCGCTGCGCCACCTTCGTTCGGCGCTGGCTCGCCTCGCTGAGGGCGGACGCCTGGTCGCGATCACCGGCGCGAATCTCTCTCCCGACAATCTGGACTGGCGCGGCGCGTTCGTGCGCCTGCAGGAACACGCGCGCGTCGTGTTCACCGCCGCCATCGACGGCGCGGTCTATGCCAGACACGGCACCACCGCGGCGACGCGGCTCACCATCATCGACAAGCTTCCGGCGGAGTCGGTGGACGCATTTCCGTCACCGCCTGGCGTTGCGCCGGATGTCACCGCATTGCTTAGGTGGGTCACGGAGCACCTCCCGCCACGGCCGCGGGTCACCGCGCCCATCGTCACAGCCATGGTTTCGGGTCCCGCGATCCCGCGCACGGTCCGCGCCTTCGCGACCCGTCCTTCAGCCGTCACGGCGCCAGAGCCGGAAGGCGTCGAACTCACTTACCAGACTGTCGATTGGGCGCCGGCGGAGGACGCGCGGCTCACCGACGCGCTTTATGAGGGATATGGATTGCAGTCGATCCGTCTTCCCGGATCTCAGGCGCACCCGACCAAGCTGGTGCAGTCCGCGGCGATGGCCTCGGTCGCGCCGCCGAAACCGAGCTACCGGCCGCACCTCCCCGCGACTGTTCTCACCGGCGGCATGCTGTCCGATGCCCAGCTTGAATCCGTTATCTATGCCGGCGAGGCCCATTCGGACTTCCTCGCCGGATCGTGGACGGTCGACGAGACCTTCGATGTCGTCACCGCCGCGCGCGACGACGCCGACAACGCCATCCGGTTCCGGCGCGGCTGGTTCCTGGGCGACGGCACCGGCGCCGGCAAGGGCCGCCAAGTCGCCGGCATCCTGCTCGACAACTGGCTGAAGGGACGGCGCCGCGCCATCTGGGTGTCCAAATCCGACAAGCTGATCGAGGACGCGCAGCGCGACTGGTCTGCGCTCGGCATGGAGCGCCTGCTCGTCACGCCGCTCGCCCGCTTCCGCCAGGGAACGCCGATCCGCCTGGAGCAAGGCATCCTATTTGCGACCTACGCCACGCTGCGCACCGACGAGCGCGGCGAGAAGCTTTCGCGCGTCCGGCAGATCGTCGAATGGTTGGGCTCCGATTTCGACGGAGTGGTCATTTTCGACGAGAGCCATGCGATGCAGAACGCGGCCGGCGGCAAGGGCGAACGCGGCGACCAGGCCGCCTCGCAGCAGGGACGCGCAGGGCTGCGGCTTCAGCACGCTTTGCCGAATGCCCGCATCGTCTATGTCTCAGCGACTGGCGCGACCACCGTCCACAATCTCGCCTACGCCCAACGCCTCGGGCTCTGGGGCGGCGAGGATTTCCCGTTCGCCACGCGGGCCGAGTTCGTCGAGGCGATCGAGGCTGGCGGCATCGCGGCGATGGAGGTTCTGGCGCGCGACCTCAAGTCGCTCGGCCTCTATGCGGCCCGCTCGCTCTCCTACGAAGGTGTCGAGTACGAGCTGGTCGAGCACCAGCTCACGCCCGAACAAATCCGCATCTACGACGCCTATGCCGGCGCCTTCGCGATCATCCATAACAATCTCGATGCGGCGATGCAGGCGACGAATGTCACCGGCGAGACCGGCACGCTGAACGCGCAGGCCAAGTCCGCCGCCCGCTCTACCTTCGAAAGCGCCAAGCAGCGGTTCTTCAACCACCTCATCACCGCGATGAAGACGCCCTCGCTGATCGCCTCAGTCGAGCGCGATCTCGCCGACGGCCACGCCGCCGTCATCCAGATCGTCTCGACCGGCGAGGCGCTGATGGAACGCCGGCTCGCCGAAATCCCGACCGAGGACTGGAACGACGTCCAGGTCGACATCACGCCCCGCGAGTATGTTCTCGATTACCTCGCCCACTCCTTCCCGGTGCAGCTCTACGAGCCATTCACCGATAGCGAGGGCAATCTCTCCTCCCGGCCCGTCTTTCGCGACGGCCAGCCGGTGGAGAGCCGGGAGGCCGTCGCCCGCCGCGCCCGTCTGATCGAGAGGCTCGCCTCCCTGCCGCCGGTCCCCGGCGCGCTCGACCAGATCGTCCAGCGTTTCGGGACGGAAACGGTCGCCGAGGTCACCGGCCGTTCGCGGCGCATCGTTCGCAAGGGTGATCGTTTGCGGGTCGAGAGCCGCGCCGGTTCCGCCAATATCGGCGAGACCCAGGCGTTCATGGACGACGCCAAGCGCATCCTCGTGTTCTCGGAGGCGGGCGGCACCGGGCGCTCCTACCACGCCGAGCTGTCGGCGCGGAATCGGCGCCTGCGCGTCCACTACCTGCTGGAGCCTGGGTGGAAGGCCGATGCGGCGATCCAGGGTCTCGGCCGCACCAACCGCACCAACCAGGCGCAGCCGCCGCTGTTCCGTCCGATCGCCACTGACGTGAAGGCCGAGAAGCGCTTCCTCAGCACCATCGCGCGCCGGCTCGACACGCTCGGCGCGATCACCCGCGGACAGCGGCAAACCGGCGGCCAAGGTATGTTCCGGCCGGAGGACAATTTGGAAAGCCACTATGCGCGCGACGCGCTGCGCCGGCTTTACATCCTTCTGGTCGGCGGCAAGGTCGAGGGTTGCTCGCTGCAAATGTTCGAGGATTTCACCGGCCTCAAACTGATGGATGCCAATGGCATCAGGGACGAGTTGCCCCCGATCACCACCTTCCTTAACCGGCTCCTCGCACTGACCATCGATCTCCAGAACATCCTGTTCGCCGCCTTCGAGCAATTGCTCGCTGCCCGCATCGAGGGCGCCATCGCGTCAGGTACATACGATGTGGGCCTCGAGACGCTTCGAGCCGAGAGCTTCACCGTCACCGAGCGCCGCGCGATCTACACCCATCCGGCAACCGGCGCGGAGACCCGGCTGCTGACAATCCAGCAGCGCGAGCGCAACCGGCCGGTGACGCTCGACGCCGCGCTGGATCGTCTGCACGATCCGCGTGCCGTGATGCTGATCAACGAGCGGTCGGGCCGCGCCGCCGTGCAGGTGCCGACCACCAGCTTGATCCTCGACGACGGCGAGGTCGAACGCCGCGTCCGGCTGATCCGGCCGATGGAGGCGCCGAACGTCCCGTTGAAGACGAAGGCGGAGAGCCACTGGATCGAGGCGGATCGCGTTACCTTCGTCCGCGCTTGGGAGGCCGAAGTCGCCGAGGTGCCGGCGCTCACCGACAGCACGATCCACATTGTCGCCGGACTGCTCCTGCCAATCTGGAAGCGGCTGCCCAACGAGTCCACCCGCGTCTATCGGCTTCAGACCGATACGGGCGAACGCATCATCGGCCGCAAGGTCTCGCCCGCCTGGGTTGCCGGTGCGATGTCGGCGGGCGCGACGACGCTGGCACCCCGCGATGCCTTCGCCGCCCTGATGGACGGCCGCACCATCCTCGACCTCGCCGAAGGCCTGCAGCTTCGCCGGGTCCGTGCCATGGGCGCCAACCGCATCGAGCTGTCGGGCTTCACCGATACGATGCGCGACCGGCTCAAGGCCTACGGCCTCTTCCATGAGATCATCTCCTGGAAGCTGCGCATGTTCGTTCCGACCGACACGAGCGGAATCGGCGTCCTGGCGAAGGTGCTGGAACGCTTTCCCGTCGCCCGTATCGGTGAGCGGGAGGCTGCGTAATGCCACGCGACGCTTCCGAACTGGCGCACCGTCTCGCGCGCGAGGCCGAGGCGGTGTGCCGCCACTATCTCTCCAATGGCCGCCGGGAAGGCCGCTATTGGCTGGTCGGCGACGCGCGCAACACGCCGGGACGGTCCATGTTCGTCCGGCTGAAGGAGTCGCCCAAGGGGCCGGCCGGCAAATTTACCGACGCCGCGACGGGTGAACATGGAGACTTGCTCGACGTCATCCGTGAGAGCTGTGGCCTTCTCGATTTCCACGACGTCACCGACGAGGCGCGACGCTTTCTGAGCTTGCCCCGCTTGGACCCGGAGCCGTTAATGAAAACTGCGCGTGTACCGGTGCAGACGGGATCGCCGGAGGCGGCACGGAGGCTGTTCGCGATGTCGCAGCCGATCGCCCGAACTCTGGTGGAAGCCTATTTGCGCCATCGCGGCATTACAGCTTTGCGCGAAGCTGGCGCTCTGCGCTTCCATCCGCGCTGCTACTACCGCCCGGACGAGGACTCGCCGACCGAAACCTGGCCGGCGATGATCGCCCGCGTCACCGACCTCGACGGCCGGATCATGGGCGCGCACCGCACCTGGCTCGATCCGTCAGGACGCGGCAAGGCGCCGATCGACACGCCGCGCCGTGCGATGGGCGAACTCCTCGGCAACGCGGTGCGCTTCGGTGTGGCGAACGATGTGCTCGCGGCCGGCGAGGGCATCGAGACCATGCTGTCGCTCCGCTCCGTGCTGCCGAGCCTGCCGATGGCGGCGGCGCTGTCCGCGAACCACCTCGCCGCCATTCTGCTCCCGCTGACATTGCGCCGGCTCTATATCGGCCGCGACGCCGATGCGGCCGGCGACGCGGCGGCGGCGACGTTGACCGAACGCGCAGAAGCCTCGGGCATCGAGGCGATCACGCTGTCTCCGCTTCTTAGTGACTTCAACGAGGATCTACGCACGTTTGGCATCGACGAACTCCGGGCGGCCTTGCGGACCCAACTCGCCCCGCAGGACGTCATCCGCTTCATCGGGTGAGCGAACGCCGAGACGGGGTGACGGCAGGCGCCTCGATCGGGCTCGCGGACGGTCGGTGCGAGGTCCAAACGGCCGGACAGAGTCGCGCCCTCGGCCTTCTAGAGGGCGATCTGGACGGCAAGCGGCCCGGCTCCCGCAACGGCGGGTCGTGGCTATTTTCCGCCGGCGCTGACGCGCCTTTGCAGCGCGAAACAAAATAGCCGCGCCCCGCCGTCCTCCGCTGGCGCTCCGGCCGCTGTCGCTACGCTCGGCGGTGCGGGCCCGCTCCGCCCGCCGTCAGGGGATCGCCACGAAGGCCGCGATGGGCGCGGTCGATCCGGCAAAGGACCTCACCATGACAACCGACCACGACGACACCGAATTCGAACCGCAGCACAGCTCGTCCCCGACCGATCACGTCCTCTCCGAACTTCAGCTCTATGGCTACCGTCCCTTCCAGGGCGAACCCGATCCAAGGCCGCTTCCCGAAGGCGATGCCGTCGCGGGCGCGGTCACCGACGTCTTCGACGCCTTGGTCTCGACCTTGAGCGACACCCGCCTCGAACCCGACCTTGAGGATCTGCTCTGGTCAGTCACCAACGTCTTCCACCGCGCCGTCGGCCGGATCGAACGCGAACTCGATGACAATGAGCAGGCACAGCGCAGGAGTCAGCGCGAGCAGAACGGCTCGGAGGTCCGCTCCGTTGAACTCGAGCGCCTCACGGCGGAGGGCATCACGCTCATCGAACGGCGCAACAGCATGGAACTCTTCCGCGACCAGGCCGCCGAACGCTTCGAAGGCCACACCGGATTATCCTGGCGTCCGCGCTCGGGTTCGGTGGTCAACCATCGCACGCTGACCTCGGCGATGATCGACAGCCGCGACTTCCTCGCCGCCAAGCGCCGCGCCGAGACCGAGGTGATGCTGCCCGCCGGACCGAAGATCGCCTTCACTGGTGGCTTCGACTTCAACGACCATCGCCTGATCTGGGACCGACTCGACAAGGTCCACGCCAAGCATCCGGACATGGTGCTGCTGCACGGCGGCTCGCCGAAGGGCGCGGAGTTGATCGCCGCCAAATGGGCCGACAACCGCAAGGTGCCGCAGATCGCCTTCAAACCCGATTGGACGAAGCACGCCAAGGCCGCACCGTTCAAGCGCAACGACGCGATGCTGGAAGTCCTGCCGATCGGGGTCATGGTCTTCCCCGGCACCGGCATCCAGGGCAACCTCGCCGACAAGGCGAAGAAGCTCGGCATCCCGGTCTGGAAATTCGGCGAGGGAGGCGCGTAAGCGCCTTCCGTTTTCGCGCCATCTCGTTGCAACGTCGCGCAGGCAAACCGGGGCGGTCCCTCGGAAGCCACGGACGCTGTAGTGCCCGGCGAGGACCCGTTATCTCTCCCATTGCCGTTCGTGTTTGGCTAAAGTCTTGCTCATGATCGGACTCGATGAGATTCGGGCCTACGCTATGGCCCTTCCCGAAGTGACAGAAGGCCCACCCGTGCGCGCAGCGAAGCGCATAGCCGCCTTCAAGGTTGCCGGAAAGAGCTTCGTTGGGTTGGAGAAGGGAGGCATATCCTTGACCATCAGTCTCAACGAAACCGCCGGACGGACCATCGCCGCCACCCAACCTGATGCCTATGAAGAAATCTGGGGTCGCGGGCGACGGTTCATGGGACTTCGAGTGAACTTGTCCAAGCTGCCTGCTCACCGCGTGCGTGAGTTGATTGAACAAACATGGCGATTTAGCGCGCCAACCCGCATCGTCGTGGCGCATGACAAGGCAGGTAAGCCGTAGTCCGCATTACGCAGCCACGGGCGGAGGCCACGCCTTCTGGAGAGCCAGTGCAGGGCGAATGCGCCCGCGAGCCATCCGCTCCTCCGAGGGATCCGGAGCGGCCCCTTCTGAAGCCTGGGAACGCTGTGGGGCTCGGCGAGGACCGATTACCCCTCCCATCGCCAGTAATTTTTGGCTATATTTCTGATCGCGCCGCGGTGGTGGTGGAAGGCGCGACCGTAACAGCTTTTGTCACGGAGGGTACCACCATGCTTGTCGTCGGACTCATTCTCAACGTGTTCGGGATCGGCCTATTCTGCTGGCTGATCTTCACGCTCGCCGTCTACGCCCTGCCGTTCTTCGTCGGCCTCACCGCTGGGATGGCGGCGTTTCATGGGGGCGCCGGCGTCCTCGGCGCGCTGCTTGTCGGCATCGTCGTCGGCGCGGTCACCCTCGGCATCGGCCAGATCGCCTTCGCGGTGGTGCGCCCGCTCATCCTGCGGGCCGCCGTCGCGGCGCTGTTCGCCATTCCCGCCGCGATCGCGGGCTATCATGTGGTGCTTGGTCTTTCCCAAATCGGGGTGCCATCCTTACTCTGGCGCGAAATCTTCGCCTGGATCGGCGCGCTCTTCATCGGCGGCACGGCCTGGGCGCGGATGACAATCTTCGCTGAACCCCGACCGCTTGGCCCAGGCGGAGCGTTGGCGGATCCGCCTCAGCCGGTCCTGACCGCAGCGACCCGCGAGAGTTGAGCCTCGTCCTCGTCGGCAGAGGTTGCTCTTGACGATCGGGCGTTGACCGATCACGTGCTGAAATCACCGAGCAGGCAGCCTTCTTCTGAGGCGCAATGAGCCGGTGCCCTTCCCGTCATTTAGCCGCCTGCGAACCGCGGTGTCGAGCGTCACGTCGCGGCTATTCTGCGGCAAACGATCCCGCCTTTTCCTACGCTATGGCTTCTTATTCTACGCCTGAGTTGTCCGACATCTTGTGGTGGACACGCGACATCCGCCACCTCTTCCCCGAGGATGCTGTTTAGCGCACGCGAGCACCTGGCCTCTCTTTGGCTTGATCTGGCCGAAGACCGGCTGCGCCTCGATCGCCTGAGCCGCAACGACTTCGGTCAGACTTTCTTCCCCTGGGCTTCGCCCATTCCTCGCGAGGCAAGAAAGTCCTCCCGCCGTCATCCTCCGCTGCGCTCCGGCCCGCGAGCGGGTGCGTCGTCGATCGTCCCCGGCCTGTCGATCGCCATCGAGGCCGCGGTGGTCGCGGGCTCGAAAACAGCAAGGAGAAGTGACATGGCTAACATCGGTTCTTTCAAGAAGGTCGGCAGCGACTTCCAGGGCGAGATCGTCACCCTGAGCGTGCAGGCCAAGGGCGTCCGCATCGTCGCCGAGACCAACCGCACCAACGACAACGCCCCCAGCCACCGCGTCTACGTGGGCCGGGCCGAGATCGGGGCCGCCTGGTCGAAGCGCTCCGAAGAGGGCCGCGACTACCTCTCGCTCAAGCTCGACGACCCCTCGTTCAACGCGCCGATCTACGCGAACCTGTTCGACGACGAGGACGAAGGCTACACCCTCATCTGGTCGCGTCCGCGCAAGAACGGTGACTGAACCCGATCCGCAACGCCCCGCCCGGCTCCCCGCCGGGCGGGGCTTTCGCGTGGAGAGCCGGTCCCTAGCCTGCCGCCTAAGATGAGAGAACGAGCCGACCCGCCGCTTGTGCACCGCCGGATAGACCGCCATTGCCCCGATTTCTCACGCCAGCCGGACCACGACAACGCCGGCGCCGGAATTATAAATTCCTCGACGTGAGCGCTCCACGGCACATCCCGTTAGATCGCACGCGTCCGACATCCGGGATTGCGGCTTTTGGCCTCGAATCAGACCCGAATCGGCGCTCGCCGACTCGGCGACGGGCGACCCCTACAGATGCCAAATCCAAGCTTCGAGACGTGTTGCGGTGACCTAAAGCGACTATTATAGTCGTATTTCTGGTGCGCGCAGATCGTCTGTCGGAGGTGATCATGAATGATCACCGGCCGACAAGTTCGGGCCGCGCGAGCCTTGCTGAACTGGAAGCAGGATATGCTCGCCGAAAAAGCCCTGGTGGCGCTGACCGCCCTGAAACGCGTCGAATCGGACCGCAATCTGCCGGTCCACGACACGACGCGCGACCTCGTGCGGCGCGCCCTGGAAAATGCCGGCATTCTGTTCGTCGAATCGGATCGCGGCCGTGGTGTCATGCTTCTGAACGAGGCGCCGGCTACTCCGCCGCAGCGGACACGCTCGCATTTGCATCCATGACCGGGGATAGTGTTAACAAGAGGTAAATGCTAGCGCAGTTCGAGGAGTTCTCGATGCAATCTCCGCCTCTGGACCCGCCGGTCGACGATCTCGCCCCCACCGCGGCTATCCTGACCGGCTACGACGAGCGCCATGCCGTTACATACCTGCGCCTGCTCGACGCCGACGCCGATGGCGCCGACTGGAGAGAAGTCGCGAAAATCGTCCTTCATATCGATCCGACGTGTGAGCCCGATCGGGCACGGCGCGCCTGGGAAACCCATCTGGCTCGCGCTCGATGGATGACGCAGAAGGGCTATCGCCATCTTCTCAATGGTGGCGCGCCGCACTGATCTCGTGCCGTGCGCCTTCAGCAACAAGCGTTGACGGATCACTCTGTTTCGGAGCGCCACTCTGGCGTGCATCCTCGCCGCCAAGCCGTGACAACGGCGATTGGTGACAGGAGATGTTGCCCATGGCTCGCGTCGATTGGCGAGCGGCGAGCGCGTATGAGGAGCTGCGGCCCCTCGACGCGCCTGCTTTCGCCTATGAGTTTCTTCGCCGCAACTCCGAATTCCTGACCGATCACGCTCGCCTGGCGCGCAAAAGCCGGGGCCGAACGCTCGCGCCCGAAGAGGCGGAAGCGTTCGCCCAGCGCTGGGGGTTGCGATTTCGACCGCAGATTGGATCCAGCGCGACGCGGAGCAGTTCGATGGACGCCCAAGGCGCTCCCGACGGTGGTGATGCTGACGAATGTTTCGGACGGCCTCGCCGATCCTAGACTTGGGCTCACGGCGCAAAGCCTCTCGCTTCTCGCCATTGAAGGCGATGATCAGATCTTGGAATTGCGAGGCGCGCGAATACGCTTGCATCGGCAGGACAACTTTGGTGCGGTCCCAGCCGTCCTGCTTCCCCTTGACCGGCTCTTCGATACCCGCGCTGCGGCCGCACTGCGGTTGTGGCGCGGCCTAACGGCTCGCAAGCCTGGACCTGACCCGGGCGCGCTGACCCGGGATCGCCGCAACCGCCTCATCCTCGCGCTGCGCGCGCTGGATGCCCGGCTCGAGAACGCGACCTATCCCGAGATCGCCGCCGCCCTCTTCGACACCGCCCCGATCTCCAAGCGAGACTGGATTTCGCACGAGCTGCGCGACCAGACCGGTCGATTCGTCCGGCTCGGATTCTCGATGATGAAAGGCGGCTATCGTCGCCTTCTGCTCCACCCCTATCGCCGCCGCGTATAGCGCTTCGCGCGTCCGGATGCGCGTTCGTCGCCCTCCGAGATCGCACTATTTCGGACCTGGGTCCTTCCGCCACCGTGATCGCTGACAGCCGCCGTCATCCGACGACCGCCCACGCAATCACGGAGCTATCCCATGTCCAACGCACTTGCAGGTTTGCCGCCGCGCTACCTGCGCACGCCTGAAGCCGCACGCTTCGTCGGCCTCTCCATCCGCACCCTCGAAAAGCACCGCATCTACGGCACCGGCCCGCGCTATTCGAAACTCGGAGGCCGCGTCGTCTATCGCGTGGAAGACCTTCAGGCCTGGGTCGACGCCGCTGCCAAGGCGTCAACTTCCGACCCTGGCCTTGTCACCGTGCTGCCAGCCAGGCGTCACACGCCGGCTGAGCTCGCCGAAGCCCGCCAGCCGCGCCGCTGACGCGCTTCAACGATGTCGGCGCGCCACCGCACACGATCTGAACGCGAGCAGCTCGAATTGTTTCGAGCCCTGCCGGGCGATCTCGCACCGCGCGATGCGCAGGACCTCATGGCCTATCCCTTCTTCTCTCTCGCCAAGACGCACCGCACGACGCCGATCGACTACCGCGTGAACGACATCGCCATTCGCGTCGAAGCGGTCCCCGAGCACGGCATGGCCACCATCTGGGACGCCGACGTGCCGATCTGGGCCGCCAGCCAGATCGTCCAGGCGCGTGACGCCGGCCTGCGCACGTCACGCCTGATGGCCGCCACGCCATACGAGATTCTGACCTTCATCGGCCGCGGCGTCAGTGTCCGAGACTATCACCGCCTGAAGGCGGCGCTGGACCGGCTGCAATCCACCACCGTCGCCACCTCGCTGCGCCAGACGAATGAGCGGCGCATGCACCGCTTCTCCTGGATCAACGAATGGACCGAACGCGCCGACGTTCACGGACGCGCCGAAGGCATCGATCTCATCGTCCCGGACTGGTTCTACCGCGCCGTCCTCGACGACGCGCTCGTACTCACGATCGACCGCGAATACTTCAAGCTGACGGGCGGTCTCGAACGCTGGCTTTATCGCGTGGTCCGCAAGCACGCCGGCAGGCAGCGCGCAGGCTGGCGGTTCGAGTTCCGCCATCTCTATGGCAAATCGGCGAGCCTTTCGCCGTTCAAACGCTTCGCGTTCGAGCTGCGCGATCTCGCACGCCGGCAGCCGCTTCCCGGCTATCGCCTCGGCGTCGAACGCGACCGGACAGGGCGCGAGCTTCTGGTCTTCGCCCGAAGTCACATATCCACAGCCGCCTGTGGGCAACCTGTTGAAGCCGTCGTGCCTTCGGGAACCCCGAAGCCCGTGCTGATCCTCCCCCCTTGAACTGGTCCAGCCCGATGTATGGCTTTCGAGCCTGGAGGATGGATCGATGGGAAGACGACCGAAGCCCGAGGAGATTGTGATCAAGCTGCGTCAGGTCGACGTACTGGTATCGCAGGGGAAGACCGTGGCGGACTCGGTCCGCTCAATCGGGGTGACCGAGGTCACCTACTACCGATGGCGGAAGGAGTACGGCGGCTTGAAGCTTGACCAGGTCAAGCGCCTGAAGGAGCTGGAGACGGAGAACATGCGGCTTCGCAAGGCGATCGCCGACCTCACGCTTGACAAGCTCATCCTGAAGGAAGCCGCTTCGGGAAACTGGTAAGCCCCGCGCGTCGGCGCGTCTGCATCGAGCATGTGCGACAGCATCTGCCTGTCTCCGAGCGCCGCGTCTGTGCGGCGCTCGGTCAGCATCGCTCGACGCAGCGCAAAGCGCCGCGGGGCTTTGACAACGAGGAGGCTTTGACGGGCGACATCATCGAGCTGGCGCGGCAGTACGGCCGCTACGGCTATCGCAAGATCGCGGCGCTGCTGCGCGATGCCGGTTGGCTGGTGAACGACAAGCGGGTCGAGCGGATCTGGCGATGCGAGGGACTGAAGGTACCGGCCAAGCAGCCGAAGAAGGGCCGCCTCTGGCTCGGGGACGGCTCCTGCATCCGGCTGCGCCCGGAGCACCCCAATCACGTCTGGTCGTACGACTTTGTCGAGGATCGCACGCACGATGGTCGCAAGTTCCGCACGCTCAACGTGGTTGACGAGTTCACCCGGGAGAGCTTGGCCATTCGGGTCGCGCGGAAGCTCAACTCGACCGACGTCATCGACGTGCTGTCCGACCTGTTCATCCAGCGTGGTGTGCCTGGCCACATCCGTTCAGACAATGGTCCCGAGTTCATCGCGCAGGCTGTGCAAGACTGGATCAAGGCCGTTGGAGCAAAGACCGCCTATATTGCCCCTGGAAGCCCATGGGAGAACGGCTACGTCGAGTCGTTCAACGCTCGTTTCAGAGATGAGCTGCTTGACGGCGAGATCTTCTACTCGTTGATGGAAGCCCAGATTATCGTTGAGAGCTGGAGAAGACATTACAATACAGTGCGCCCCCATGGCTCAATCGGCTACAAGCCACCAGCACCGGAGGTGTTCGTGCCCGCCTTCGCCGCATGGCCGGCTGCGCAACCCCGACCAGCTTCGCCGGCCATGCTCAGGGTGGCGCCCAGACCGACCCTGAACTAACATTCAGCCCGGACCACCTCATGGGGGCCGATCAGTGCCATCAGGAACCGGCACCGCGTGCCATCAGGAACTTACACGCAACATTTCTGATGCAAATTCCATCGTTTGCGAGCCATCTAACTTAGAATCTAACCAAGAAGAATCTAACCCTTCTGATGTCGGGCATGCCCCTGTTCGGTGGAAAAGCCGGAGCGACGGGCGATGACCGTCGCGTTGCTCAACCAGAAAGGCGTCGTCGGCAAGACGACGCTCGCGCTGCATCTCGTCGGACAGTGGCCCGGCAAGGAAAGCGGATCACGCCAATCGACGCCGACCCATTGGGCTCGGCGCGGGACTGGTCCGGACAGCACGGACGCCAGCGAGTCGATCGCACGTTCGGTGTCATCGGACGCGCGAGCGATCGGCTGCATCGCGGGGCGCCCGAACCCCCAACTGCGTGCTGATCACGTCATCATCGACGGATCGCCGCGCCCCGCCGACCAAGATCCGCCCGCGCTCGCGTTGCGGATGGGTCAGCGCGTGAACTTCACCGGCACTCCGTGCGCCGATCGGCGCGCCGTCATTGTCGCCGACATGCTGCGCGACCCGCTCACGCGTGAATTCCCCAACACACACGGAGGCACGCAATGAGCAGCGATCGCAATGCCGGCCGCGCGCCGCGCCCTGATGCCGGGCTGATGCTGACGCATGTCGAGCTGACCTGGTTCGAGGGACGCATCGAGCATTGGATCCGCTTCGGCCGCGACGGCGGCGAGACGATCCTCGATCGGCGTCGCCGCGTCTTGAGCTTCACGCCAGACAGCATCTTCGCGTTCGTGCGCTGGGCCTCCAACGACTTCGGCACGATCATTTCGCGCATCGACATCGTGCGCGCGGTGGACCGCCGCGAGCCCTTCCAAACGCTGCCCTTCGTCCGTCCCGGCGGCGACATCCTGCTGCGCATCAGCGGATGGCCGAAGGTCGAGCGCGTGCTTCAAGCGATCGACGCAGTTGAGGCGCTCGGTATCGATCCGGCTGACGCCGCGCCGGATCACTGGCGCCATCTTCACAACCGCCTCGTCGCCGGAGAGCCGCCGCGACCCTACGGCCGCGAGCAGCATCGCGCCTGGCTGCTGCGCCGAAGGCTTGCCCCATGACGCGCTTCGGCTGGGTCATTACCACGTATGTCGCGACGCTCTTCGTCGCGCTCTCCGCGTTCCTCCATCCCGTTCCCAAGCTGATGTGGAACGCCAGTGCCAGTGTGCCGATCGGACT
The DNA here is from genome assembly GCA_965277635.1 of Lichenihabitans sp. Lineage (GTDB taxonomy): Bacteria > Pseudomonadota > Alphaproteobacteria > Rhizobiales > Beijerinckiaceae > Lichenihabitans. The sequence continues at coordinate 3,764,939 of CBDIDE010000002.1, read as the reverse complement.
CTACGCCGTGAATCCGGCAGGCGCCCTTCAGGTGACCGATCTGGTGGTGGTCAGGCCGCCGGGCTCGCTGGCGAGCTTCCTCGACCAGCGCCATTACCTGCCGACCGGCGTGCCGCTGCTGAAGCGCGTGCTCGCGCTTCCTGGACAGACCGTCTGCCGCACCGGTCGCACCATCACAGTCGATGGAATCGCGATGGGCGACGCCCTCGATCGCGATAGCCGCGGCCGGCCGCTCCCCGTTTGGCAGGGCTGCCGACGCATTCCCGTCGGCGAAGTCTTCCTGATGAACTGGCAGTCCGAGGACTCCCTCGACGGCCGGTATTTCGGCCCCCTTCCCCTTACCACCATCGTCGGCCGGGCCGATCCCCTCTGGACGCGCGAGGAGAACTGATCATGCACCAACACCACGCTTCGACCGCGGCTCGCCCACGTCCTCCACACGCGCGCTCTTCCTCCTTCCCGGCATTCGCCGCAGATCATTCGGCGATCGCTTTCAAGCGCCATCCCCGCGTCATCCTCGCCATCGGCATTGCAGTCACGATGACGCTTGCGTGCGGAAAGGCGTGTTCCCAGCCAACAGCAATCGGGCGCGTCGCAGCCGATGTCGTCGACGCGCCCTTCACCGCCTTTGTTGCCGAGGCCTCGCATCGCTTTGGCATTCCGGCGGCGTGGATACGCGCCGTCATGCGCGCCGAGAGCTTCGGCGATGTGCGCGCGATTTCGCCCAAGGGTGCGATCGGCTTGATGCAGATCATGCCTGATACATGGGCGAGTTTGCGCCGTCGCTACAAGCTGGGCGTCAATCCTTACGATGCGCACGACAACATCATCGCAGGTGCGGCTTATCTGCGTGAGCTGCACGACCGCTATGGCATTCCCGGTTTCCTCGCGGCTTACAATGCCGGTCCCGGACGCTGGGAAGACCATGTCGCAACCGGCCGACCGCTGCCCGCTGAGACACGCGCCTACCTCGCTCGCCTGGCCCCGATCGTCGGTGGAAGTTCAGCCGACGACACGGTCATACTCGCGTCAGTGGTCAAGTCGTGGACCGAGGCGTCGCTGTTTCCACCACGTCCGGCGAGTCCGCAAGGCGACACGCCACCCGCATCACCGTCGCAATCACCGCAGCCGTCGACAAACAGTCCGGCGCAGGATTGGACGGGTCTCGCGCCGCAATCCAGTGGGCTGTTCGTCGCCCTGTCGAAGCGGGAGCGGTCGCAATGAGTGCAATTGGTGGCAATCGTGCTGTGGAGTGCTGTGGCGGTGGTTCGTGTGGGAGTGATCGTCAACACAGGAACCCAACCCACGGACGGCAAGGGAAAAGGCCGGCCTTCGGCGCGGCGCATGTGGTTGGTTGGGTTAGGTATTTTAGGCATCCGAGCACGACCGCCTGCTGGCGCTTTCTGCAAATAGTGCAAGGATTTCAATCATCGGAGCGCCGTCGCTTTGATTTGCGTCAGGACGCTACGCCATGACGACCCGCGACGACGACCTGCGCGTCCGGCCCGGGCGCATCCAGCACGGCAACCGCAGCGGCAAACGCCCACAGACCTTCGTGGGCGAGGTGATGCGGGCCGCGAAGAAGGCCGGGCATGTCGGCAACAGCTTCCGCTCGAGCCAGGGTCGCAGCCGATCGCGATTCGGCCGCGGGCGGCGCGCGGCGGTCTCAATACGCCTGCGCTCCAATGCTCGGCGCGTGGTGATGAAGGCGCGTGTCGTGCGCCATCAGGGCACGCGCTTCCGCTCGGCACCGCTCCCCAAGCACATGGCCTATCTGAAACGCGAGGGCGTAACGCGCGACGGCGAGAACGCGCGCATGTTCGACTCCGCTTCCGACACGACGGACGAGCGCACCTTCGCTGAGCGCTGCGAGGATGACCGGCACCACTTTCGTTTCATTATCTCGCCCGAAGACGGGGCTGAACTTGGGGACCTCAAGACTTTCACCCGTGAGCTGATGCGCGATGTTGAGAACGACCTCGGCACGAAGCTCGACTGGGTCGCGGTCGATCATTGGAACACCGACAATCCGCACGTCCATGTCCTCATTCGGGGTCGGGCCGATGACGGTCAGGATCTGGTGATCAGTCGCGAATACATCAGCCGCGGTTTTCGCGATCGCGCCGCTGAGCGCGTGACGTTGGAGCTTGGTCCGCGCAGCGAACAAGAAATTCGTACCGCGCTTGAGCGCGAAGTCGACGCCGAGCGCTGGACCAGCCTCGACCGGGCGTTGCGCGACATCTCCGATGACTGCGGTGGCGTCGCCGATCTGAGACCCGGCCCGAATGCCGAAGACCCGGAGCTGCGCCAACTCTTGCTCGGCCGCGCCGCGAAGCTCGAACGCCTCGGCTTGGCTGAACAAGTCGGACCCGCCTGCTGGACGCTGAAGCCTGGGCTCGACCAGACCCTGCGCCAGCTCGGCGTCCGGGGCGACATCATCAAGACCATGCACCAGGCCATGAGCGCCGACGGACGCGAGCCAGACGTCAGCGTCTTTGCCCTCCATGGCGAGGAGCCATCCGATCCAGTGCTCGGCCGGCTGGTGAAGCGCGGCCTCGACGATGAGCTGAAGGCCACGGCCTACGCGATCGTCGATGGAGTCGACGGACGCACCCATCATCTGAGGTTCTCCGATCTCGAGATGACCGGCGATGCACCCGCCGGAGCGATCGTCGAGGCGCGGGCCTATGACGACGCGAATGGACGGCGCCGCTTGTCTCTGGCCACGCGCGCGGATCTTTCGATCGAGGCGCAGAGGACAGCGTCGGGCGCCACCTGGCTAGATCGGCAGCTCCTCGCCAAGGACCCGGCGCTCAGCGGCGGCGGCTTTGGCGCCGAGGTGCGCGATGCGATGGAAGCGCGTGTCGATCATCTCGCCAACGAAGGGCTAGCGCACCGGCAAGGGCAGCGCGTCGTCTTTGCACGCGATCTGCTCGCCACGCTGCGGCGGCGGGAACTGGAAGATGCGGTGGCAAAACTCTCGGCCGAGACGGGGCTCGCCCACCAACCTTCCACTGAGGGCGAGCACGTCGCCGGGGTCTATCGGCAACGGGTGAACCTCGCCTCCGGCCGCTTCGCCATGATCGACAATGGGCTCGGCTTCCAGCTCGTGCCCTGGCGTCCCGCACTTGAGCAGCAGATCGGGCGGGAAGTGCGCGGTGTCATAGCGCCGGGTGGAAACGTGGAATGGAGTCTGGGCCGGAAGCGGGGGCTCGGGCTATGAACACCACCGCGCCGACCGTCCGTTTGCTGCGCCAGCCTGTCCCGGCACCTGACGCCTCGCAGTCGGAACTTGCGTTCATCTTCGGAGCCACGGCTCATCTGGTGTCGCCATGAACGCGACCAAAATTCTCTGGGGCCAAGTCCTCCTCGTCTGCTCTGCCGTGCTCGCCTTCTTGTGGGCAGCGACAGAATGGACGGCCTACGAGCTCGCCTTCCAGCCGCAGCTCGGCCATCCGTGGTTCACGTTGTTCGGCTGGCCGATATACCAGCCGCCTGCCTTCTTCTGGTGGTGGTTTGCCTACGATGCCTACGCCCATGACATCTTCGTCACGGGCAGCTTCATCGCCGGCGCTGGCGGAGTCGCCGCCTTCGTCGTGGCGGTCGCCATGTCGGTGTGGCGCGCGCGGGAAGTGAAGAAGGTGACCACCTATGGCTCCGCCCGTTGGGCGGAGGACCGCGAAATCCGCAAGGCGGGCCTTCTTCACCCTGACGGAGTGCTGCTCGGTCAGTGGAAAGGCGCCTATCTGCGCCACCACGGACCCGAGCACGTGCTGTGCTTCGCCCCCACCCGGTCCGGCAAGGGCGTGGGCCTGGTGGTGCCGACTCTGCTGACATGGCCGGGAAGCTGCATCGTCCACGACATCAAGGGCGAGAACTGGGGACTGACCGCCGGCTGGCGGGCCCGGTTCGGCCGCGTGCTGCTGTTCGATCCCACGAACACGCAAAGCGACGCCTACAATCCATTACTCGAAGTACGTCGCGGCGAATGGGAGGTGCGCGACGTTCAGAACATCGCCGACGTCCTGGTCGATCCCGAGGGCGCGCTCGAGAAGCGAAATCACTGGGAAAAGACGAGCCACTCGCTGCTCGTCGGCACGATTCTGCATGTGCTGTACGCCCAGCCGGACAAGACGCTCGCCGGGGTCGCCAACTTTCTCTCCGATCCGAAGCGGCCGATCGAGAAGACGCTGCGCGCCATGATGACAACGGCGCATCTCGGAGAGAAGGGGATCCATCCCGTCGTCGCCAGTGCGGCGCGCGAGCTCCTGAACAAAAGTGAGAACGAACGCTCCGGCGTGTTGTCGACCGCGATGTCGTTTCTCGGACTCTACAGAGATCCGGTCGTTGCCGCTGTCACGCGCCGCTGCGACTGGCGCATTCGCGATCTTGTCGAAGCCGACCATCCCGTGACGCTCTATCTGGTCGTGCCGCCGTCCGACATCAGCAGAACCAAACCTCTCATCCGTTTGATCCTCAACCAGATCGGCCGGCGCCTCACCGAGGAACTGGATTCCAAGCGCCGCCGGCATCGCCTGCTGCTCATGCTCGACGAGTTTCCTGCGCTCGGCCGTCTCGACTTCTTCGAAAGCGCGCTCGCCTTCATGGCCGGATACGGCTTGAAGAGCTTCCTGATCGCGCAGTCCCTGAACCAGATCGAGAAGGCCTACGGCCAGAACAACTCCATTCTCGACAACTGTCATGTGCGGGTGAGTTTCGCCACTAACGACGAGCGCACCGCCAAGCGCGTTTCCGATGCGCTTGGCACGGCGACTGAGATGCGCGCCATGAAGAACTATGCCGGCAGTCGGCTCAGTCCATGGCTCGGCCATTTGATGGTTTCACGCCAGGAGACGGCGCGGCCGCTTCTGACCCCTGGCGAGGTCATGCAGCTCCCGCCGGACGACGAGCTGGTTCTGATGTCAGGCCATGCACCTATCCGGGCGAAGAAGGCGCGCTACTTCGAAGACCCCGAGATGAAAGCCCGCATCCTTCCGCCGCCGGCACGGACGGCTCCGAAAGCATCCCCGCCTGAAATGAACGCTGCGACCCCGCTGGATGGCGATTGGGCCGGCCCCGTCGTAGCGGCTGCGCCGGCTTCCACGACCGAGGACCCGGCCAATGCCGGCATCCGCCGCGAACCCGAACTGCCGGAACATGAGGAAATCGTGCCCGAGCCGGCGAAGCCCGTTCACGAATTCGAACCGATGGATGATGAGCCGGACGACGACGCACAGCGCCAGCGCATCATGCAGCGCACCTTCAGAACCGTTGCCCGTCAGGTCTCGCTCGATCCGGGCGATGACATGCAGATGTGAAGCCCGTGCGTACCAAGCATACTTTCCGCCTTCCGCCTGACCTGGCCACAAAGCTCGCCGACTACGCCGCCCGCAAGCGCGTGCCGCAGGCGCTGGTGGTCGAGGCGGCGCTCGCCTCGCATTTGTCGCCCGATGGCGCCGACCGGCTGGAGGCTGCGCTGGCGCGGCGGCTCGATCGCATGACGCGGCAGATGGAGCGGATCGAACGGCACATCACCATCTCGAATGAGGCGTTGGCGGTGTTCGTCCGCTTCTGGTTGACGAGTACGCCGGCTTTGCCAGACACCGCTCTGGCGGCCGCGCAAACCAAAGGGCGCGAGCGCTATGACGGATTCGTCGAAGCCCTTGGGCGGCGGCTGGCGCGTGGGCGCAAACTTGCCGATGAGGTGAGCCAGGACGTCGCTTCCGAGTCGGAGCAGGACGCAACGGCGACGGGTTCCTGACAGCCGGCCATCCCGGCGGCCTGTCTTTCTATCCCAGAGCCCTCCTGCCTCATCGTCGTTGTTGCACAGACCCATTTCCGGCTCTTTCTAATCAACCCCGCTGACACATGCGCCTCCGATTGAGGCGAGCTCGCGGGGTTCTTGAGTGACGACGGTCTCCTTTCGGTCTGAAGCTTTCGCCCGCGGCGCGCGGATGCTGCGCACCGCGCTCGGCCCTTCGATCGCCGCCTACCTCGAGGACCCCAGCATCGTCGAGGTGATGCTCAATCCCGATGGCCGGCTCTGGATCGACCGGCTGTCAGGCGGTCTCGAAGACACTGGCTGCCGCATCGCGCCGGCGGACGCCGAGCGGATCGTTCGGCTGGTCGCGCACCATGTCGGCGTCGAGGTTCATGCCGGCAGCCCGCGCGTGTCGGCGGAACTGCCGGAAAGTGGAGAGCGCTTCGAGGGTCTGGTGCCGCCTGTGGCGACGGCGCCGTGCTTCGCCATCCGCCGGCCAGCCGTCGCGGTGTTCACGCTCGGCGATTACGTCGACGCCGGCATCATGTCGGCGACGCAGGCCGAGCTGCTGCGCGTGGCGGTCGAGGACCGCAAGAACATCCTGGTCGCCGGCGGTACGTCCACCGGCAAGACCACGCTGGTCAATGCTCTCCTCGCAGAGGTCGCCAAGACCGGCGATCGGGTGGTGCTGATCGAGGATACGCGAGAGCTCCAATGCGCGGCCCCGAACCTCGTCGCGCTGCGCACCAAGGACGGCGCCGCCTCGCTCTCCGATCTTGTCCGCTCGGCGCTGCGCCTCAGACCTGACCGCATCCCGATCGGCGAGGTACGAGGCGCCGAGGCGCTGGATCTGCTCAAAGCCTGGGGGACCGGCCATCCAGGAGGCGTCGGCACGCTGCACGCCGGCTCGGCGATCGGCGCGCTACGCCGCCTCGAGCAGCTCATCCAGGAAGCCGTTGTCACCGTCCCTCGCGCGCTGATCGGCGAGACCATCGACCTCATCGCGGTTCTCGCCGGCCGCGGCTCAGCAAGACGGCTCGCCGAACTCGCCGCCGTCAGGGGTCTCGGTCCTAACGGCGACTACGTCCTCACACCCGCAGGAGAACCATGATGCTGCTCAACCGCGCTCGCCGTGCGCTCGTCACGGCGTCGGCCTTCGCCTTCGTGGCGCTCGCCACAGCACCCGCATACGCCGCCGGCTCCAACATGCCGTGGGAGCAACCGCTGAACCAGATCCTCGAATCTATCCAGGGGCCGGTCGCCAAGGTGGTTTCGGTGATCGTCATCATCGTCACCGGCCTGACCTTGGCGTTCGGCGAGACCTCCGGCGGCTTTCGGCGCCTGATCCAGATCGTCTTCGGCCTGTCGATCGCCTTCGCCGCGTCGAGCTTCTTCCTGTCGTTCTTCTCTTTCGGCGGCGGAGCGCTGATCTAATGGACCAGGCCGAGACCATCACCGGATTCTACGCGCCCGTTCACCGCGCGCTCACCGAGCCGATCCTGCTGGGCGGCGCTCCCCGCGCCGTGGCGATCGTCAACGGCACGCTCGCCGCCGCCGTGGGCCTCGGCCTGCGCCTCTGGATCGTCGGCGGCGCGATCTGGCTGATCGGCCATCTCGCCGCGGTCTGGGCCGCCAAGCGCGACCCCGCCTTCGTCGATGTCGTGCGCCGCCATCTGCGCTATCCGCAGCACCTGGTCGCGTGAGGCCCGCCCGATGATGAACCTCGCCGAATACCGCCGCCGGACACAAGGCCTCGCCGACTTCCTCCCCTGGGCGGCGCTGGTCGCCGAGGGCGTCATCCTCAATAAGGACGGCTCTTTCCAGCGCACCGCCCGCTTCCGCGGGCCGGACCTGGATTCGGCGACGCCGGCCGAGCTCGTAGCGATCACGTCTCGGCTCAACAACACATTGCGCCGTTTGGGATCGGGTTGGGCGATCTTTATCGAGGCGCAGCGGACCCCCGCCAACCGCTATCCGCGCGATGGATTTCCCGACCCGGTCTCCGAACTCGTCGACGCTGAACGCCGCGCACAGTTCGAGGAGGAAGGCGCCCATTTCGAGAGCCGGTACTATCTGACACTCGTCTGGCTGCCCCCGGCTGAGGATGCGGCGCGCGCCGAAGCCTGGCTCTATGAGGGCCGCGCCCGCGACGGCGCCAACTGGCGCGCGGCGTTGGCCGGCTTCATCGATCGCACCGATCGCGTGCTGGCGCTGATCGAGGGCTTCATGCCCGAAGCTGGTTGGCTCGATGATCCAGAGACTCTCACCTATCTGCATTCCTGCGTCTCGACGCGCCGCCAGCGCGTACGCGTGCCCGAGACGCCGATGCATCTGGACGCCATCCTCGTCGATGAGGACCTGACCGGCGGCCTCGAGCCGCGGCTCGGCCGCGCGCATCTGCGCACCCTGACCATCATGGGCTTTCCGTCGCGGACCTGGCCCGGCCTGCTCGACGATCTCAACCGGTTGGCGTTTTCCTATCGCTGGGCGACGCGCGCGATCTGCCTCGACAAGACCGACGCCACCAAGGTGCTCGGGCGCATCCGCCGCCAATGGTTCGCCAAGCGCAAGTCGATCATGGCGATCCTCAAGGAGGTGATGACCAACGAGGCGTCGGTGCTGATGGACTCGGACGCCGCCAACAAGGCGCTCGATGCCGACATCGCACTGCAGGAGCTGGGCTCCGATCTTGTCGGGCAGGCCTATGTCACCGCGACCGTCACGGTCTGGGACGAGGATCCCCGCGTCGCCGACGACCGCCTGCGGCTGGTCGAGAAGACCATCCAGGGCCGCGACTTCACCTGCATGCGCGAGAGCGTCAACGCCGTTGAAGCCTGGCTGGGGAGTCTGCCGGGCCACGTATACGCCAATGTCCGCCAGCCGCCGGTCTCGACTCTCAACCTCGCCCACATGATGCCGTTCTCGGCCGTATGGGCGGGGCCGGAACGGGATGAGCATTTCCAGGCGCCGCCGCTGTTTTTCGCGCGGACCGAGGGCTCGACGCCCTTCCGGTTCTCCCTGCATGTCGGCGATGTCGGCCACACGCTGATCGTTGGGCCGACCGGGGCCGGCAAGAGCGTGCTCCTGGCGCTGATGGCCCTGCAGTTCCGGCGCTATGCCGGCGCGCAGGTCTTCGCGTTCGATTTCGGGGGCTCGATCCGAGCCGCCGCGCTCGCCATGGGCGGCGACTGGCACGATCTCGGCGGCGCGTTGGCCGACGAGGCGAGCGAGCCCGTCGCCTTGCAGCCGCTGGCGCGCATCGACGACGCCGGCGAGCGCGCCTGGGCCGCCGAATGGGTCGCGACCTTGCTCGCTCGCGAGAGCGTGATTGTCACACCGGAGCTCAAGGAACATCTGTGGTCCGCGCTGAGCTCGCTCGCCTCCGCCCCGATGTCCGAGCGGACCATCACCGGTCTGTCGGTCCTGTTGCAGTCGAACGCGCTGAAGCAGGCGCTGCAGCCCTATACCGTCGGCGGTCCCTGGGGACGCCTGCTCGACGCCGAAGCCGAACGGCTCGGTGAAGCCGAGATCCAGGCCTTCGAGACCGAGGGGCTGATCGGCGCCGGAGCCGCGCCCGCCGTCCTCTCCTATCTCTTCCACCGCATCGAGGATCGGTTCGATGGTCGCCCCACCCTGCTCATCGTCGACGAAGGCTGGCTCGCGCTCGACGATCGCGGCTTCGCCGGACAGCTCCGCGAATGGCTGAAGACGCTGCGCAAGAAGAACGCCTCCGTGATCTTCGCCACCCAGTCGCTCGCCGACATCGATGGCAGCGCCATCGCGCCCGCGATCATCGAAAGCTGTCCGACGCGGTTGTTCTTGCCCAATGAGCGCGCGCTCGAACCGCAGATCGCCGCGATCTATCGCCGCTTCGGACTGAACGACCGGCAGATCGAGATCCTCAGCCGCTCGACGCCGAAGCGGGACTACTACTGCCAGTCGCGGCGCGGCAACCGCCTGTTCGAGCTGGGGCTTTCCGAAGTCGCGCTCGCCTTCACCGCCGCATCCTCCAAGACCGATCAGACCGCCATCGCCGAGACGCTGGCCGACCACGGTCGCGAGGGTTTCGCCGCCGCGTGGCTGCGCGGCAAAGGCTTCGATTGGGCGGCCGACATGCTCACCAACCCCAGCCAGGAGATTTCAACATGAAGACCCGTCGCCTTCGCGCGGCGCTCGCCATCGGCGTCGCCGCGTTCACACTCGCCACCGCGACCGCGCCGGCGCACGCGCAATGGATCGTCTTCGATCCGAACAACTACGCGCAGAACGTGCTGACGGCGGCGCGCGAGCTGCAGCAGATCAACAACGAGATCCAGGGCCTGGAGAACCAGGCGACCTCGTTGATCAATCAAGCCCGCAATCTGGCGAGCCTGCCCTACTCCTCGCTGTCGCAGCTCGAGCAGTCGATCCAGCGCACACAGCAGCTTCTCACGCAGGCGCAGAGGATCGCCTACGACGTGACCACCATCGATCAGGCGTTCACGCGCACCTATCCGCAGGCCTATTCGAGCTCGACCTCTTCCCAGCAGCTTATCGCCGACGCGCAGACCCGCTGGCAGAACTCGCTTGCCGGGTTCCAAGACGCCATGCGCGTGCAGGCCGGCGTGGTGCAGAACCTCGATACAACGCGCACCCAGATTGATGCGCTGGTCACGTCGAGCCAATCCGCGACCGGTGCGCTGCAGGCGGCGCAATCGGGCAACCAGCTCGTGGCGCTGCAGACCAAGCAACTCGCGGATCTCACCGCGGTCATGGCAGCGATCGCGCGGGCCCAGAGCCTGGAGGGCGCGCGCACCGTCGAGAGCCAGCAGCAGGCGCAAGCGCAGCTCTCCCGCTTCCTCAGCTACGGCCAGGGCTATCAGGCCGGCTCCGCGCAGATGTTCCACTGATGCGCGGCAGGCTGCTCAATGTCGCCGCGATCGGTCGCGCCGCTGCCTTCGCGCTCGTCGCCGTGGCGATCGTCGCAACCGCCGTGCATTTCCGACATGGCGGCACGCCACGCGCAGCACTGAGCGCGCCCTCACGCACAAGCGATCCGCTCGCGCTCCGGCTTGCCCGGTGCCAGGCGATCGGCATGGCCGCGAAGGACGATGCGTCGTGTGAAGCCGCCTGGGCCGAGAACCGCCGCCGCTTCTTCGTCTATCGCCCGCCCGCCAGCGCGGCCGCGACACCGCCGATCGATCACGCGGCGGCCCTAAGTTCGAAGGCGCCATAGACATGGGTGGCACCGGCGTCATCGACCGTTTCCTCGGGGTCTTCACCCAGTACATCGACTCCGGATTCGGTCTCGTGCAGGGCGATGTGCGCTGGCTCGCCGGCGTGCTGATCGCCATCGACATCACGCTCGCAGGTCTCTTCTGGGCGATGGCGCCCGACGAAGACGTGCTCGCGCGGCTGATCAAGAAGACGCTCTATATCGGCGTCTTCGCCTTCATCATCGGCAACTACAACAACCTCGCGCAGATCATCTTCCATTCCTTCGCGGGCCTTGGCCTGAGGGCCGGTGGCAACACGCTGAGCCAGGCGCAGCTGCTTCAGCCGGGAAAGTTGGCGCAGGTCGGCATCGACGCCGGCAAGCCGATCCTCGACTCGATCTCCGGGCTGATGGGCTTCGTCAGCTTCTTCGACAATTTCATCCAGATCGCCATCCTGCTGATCGCCTGGCTGATCGTCGTCATCAGCTTCTTCATCATGGCGATCCAGCTCTTCGTCACCCTGATCGAGTTCAAGCTCACCACGCTCGCCGGCTTCGTCCTGGTCCCGTTCGGGCTCTTCGGCCGCACCGCCTTCCTCGCCGAGAAGGTGCTCGGAAATGTCGTCTCGTCCGGCGTGAAGGTGCTGGTGCTCGCCGTGATCGTTGGCATCGGCTCGACCATCTTCAGCCAGTTCACCAGCGGCTTCAACAATCCGCCGACCATCGATGATGCACTGACCTTGATCCTGGCGGCGCTGGCGCTCCTCGGTCTCTCCATCTTCGGTCCTGGCATCGCCAACGGCTTGATCGCCGGCGGCCCGCAGCTCGGCGCCGGCGCCGCCATCGGCACTGGTCTTGCCGTTGCCGGCATCGGCGCCGCCGGAGTCGGACTCGCGGCCGGGGGTCTTGGCGCTGCCGGTGGCGCGATCGCGGGGACGGCACGCGCGGGCGCGAGTGTCGCTGGCGGCGCCACCGCCGCTTACCGCGCCAGCGGCCTGTCCGGCGTCGCCGAAGCGGCGGGCTCCGCGGTCACGAGTCCGCTGCGCCGCGCGGCCTCCGGCCTGCGCGAAAGCTTCGCCTCCGGCGGCCGGGCCGCGACGGGAGCAGCGGGTTCGTCCGGATCGGAGGCCGCCGGCGCGAGCCAGGCCTCCGGTCCCCCCGCCTGGGCCCAGCGCATGAAGCGCAATCAAACCATCAGCCGCGGCGTGTCAGCCGCCGAGCACGCCATCCGCTCCGGCGATCGCGCCGGCGGCGGGCATTCGATCGATCTCTCCGAAGGAGAATAGAGCATGTTTCGACGATCCACCGTCCGCTACGGCAAGACTCCCGAGCCGGAAACACCCTATCAACGGGCCGGCCAGGTCTGGGATGAGCGCATCGGCTCGGCGCGCGTGCAGGCGAGGAACTGGCGCTTGGCGTTCTTCGGCGCGCTGCTTCTAAGCGGCGGTCTTGCCGGCGGCCTGATCTGGCAATCCGCGCGCGGCACGATCACGCCGTGGGTGGTTCAGGTCGACAAGCTCGGCCAGGCCCAAGCCGTCGCACCGGCGGTCGCCGACTATCGTCCCACCGATCCGCAGATCGCCTGGCACCTCGCCCGTTTCATCGAGAACGTGCGCAGCATCCCGGCCGATCCGGTGGTGCTGCGCCACAGCTGGCTCGACGCCTACAACTACGTCACCGACAAGGGCGCACTGGCGCTGAACGACTACGCCCGGAGCAACGATCCGTTTTCCAAGGTCGGCAAGACGCAGGTCTCCGTCGACGTGTCGAGCGTCATCCGCGCCTCCGATGACAGCTTCCGCATCGCCTGGACCGAGCGTCGCTACGTCGACAATGCGCTCGCCGCCACCGAGCGCTGGAGCGCCATCCTCACCATCGTCGTGCAGCCGCCGACCGACGCCGATCGGCTGAAGAAAAATCCCCTCGGCGTCTACGTCCACGCCCTCAACTGGTCCAAGGAGCTCGGCTGATGCGCATCCTTCCTCTTGCAACGCTCTTGCTCGCCTCGGTGTCGCTCGGCGCCTGCGCGACGGCGTGGAAGCCCCCGAAAATCAGCTTCGACGACACGCCGCGCGAGGCCGTGCTCGCGCCCGATCCGCCCAAGCCGGTGCGAGTCGTAGAACTTCCGCGGCTCCTGCCGCTGCCGGGCCAGTTGAAGCCGTTGCCGACCGGAAAGACCGCCCCGCCGGAGGCCGGCGATCCGAGGGCGCGGGTTGCGGAGGCCAACGGCGCGGCGCGGGTGCAGCCGACGCGCGCGGGCTACATCAATGCGGTCCAAGTCTATCCCTTCTCGGACGGTGCGCTCTATCAGCTCTATTCCGCGCCGGGCGAAATCACCGACATCGCATTGGAAGCCGGAGAACAGCTCGTCGGCTCAGGTCCGGTCGCCGCCGGCGACACCGTGCGCTGGGTGATCGGCGACACCGAAAGCGGGACCGGTCCGACCAAGCGCGTCCACATCCTCGTCAAGCCGACACGCGCCGATCTCGTCACCAACCTCATCATCAACACCGACCGGCGCACCTATCACCTTGAGCTGCGCTCGGCCGAGAAGACCTATATGGCCTCGGTATCCTGGGCCTATCCGCAGGATCAGCTCATCGCGCTCCGCCGCCAGAACGTCGCCGCCGATGCGGGGGCGCCCGTCGCGACCGGCGTCGACATCAACGCACTCAATTTCCGCTATCGCGTTGAGGGCGATACGCCGGCCTGGCGGCCGCTTCGCGCCTTTGATGACGGGCGCCAGGTGTTCATCGAGTTTCCGACCGGAATCGCCCAGGGCGAGATGCCGCCGCTCTGGGTGATCGGCGCCGAAGGCGACGGTCAGCTCGTCAACTACCGCGTCCAAGGCAACCACATGATCGTCGATCGCCTGTTCGCGGCCGCGGAGCTTCGCCTCGGCGGCAAGCACCAGGAGCTCGTGCGCATCGTCCGCAGCGATGGGAGGCCGTAGTCGTGACCGATGCGCCGCATGAAGGGGTAGCGGGCCGGCCCGAAGGGAATCGGCCGTCACAGGAGATGCGCCTGCGCTCGACCCGCGCGCCTGTGACGCGCCTGTCGCGCAAGGTGCTTATGGGTCTCGGCGGCGTGGCCGCTGTAGGCATCAGCGGCGCTCTGTTCTTCGCTCTGCAGCCTCACCACAAAACCGGCGGATCGGAACTCTACAACACCGACAATCGCACCACGCCGGACGGCCTCGCCAATCTCCCCCACGACTACGCGGGCCTGCCGCGCGGCGTGCCGCAGCTCGGACCGCCGTTGCCCGGAGATCTCGGCCGGCCGATCCTCAATGCCGGCGCACCGGCGCCGGGAATGCCGACGCCCTCCGCACCCGCCGATCCCGAGCAACAACGGATCGCCCAGGAAATGGAAGCCGCCCGCACCAGCCATCTTTTCACAACGACCAGCGTCACCCGGGTCGCGACGGCGCCAACGCCCTTGCCGGAGGTCAGCCCATCCTCCGCGCCTACGACTTCGGCCAGCTCAACCGACCTCGCGTCTCAGGATCACAAGCTCGCTTTCCTTAATGGCAATGTCGATCGGCGCACCGTGAGCCCCGACCGCGTGCAGGCGCCGGCCAGCCCCTATGTTCTGCAAGCTGGGGCGGTCATCGCCGCGGCGCTTCTGACCGGCTTACGCTCGGATCTGCCCGGTCAGGTCACGGCGCAGGTGACGGAAGACGTCTTCGACAGCCCGACCGGCAAGTTCTTGCTGATCCCGCAAGGCGCCCGTCTCGTCGGCCAGTACGACGCCCAGATCGCTTTCGGTCAGTCACGCGCGTTGCTCGTCTGGAACCGCCTGATCATGCCCAACGGTCGTTCGATCGTGCTGGAACGCCAGCCCGGCGCTGATCCAGAAGGCTACGCCGGGTTGGAAGACGAGGTCGACAACCACTGGGGCATGCTGTTCAAGGCAGCAATCCTCTCGACCTTGCTCAGCGTGGGCTCCGAGGCTGGAACCAGCAACAACGAGAACTCCCTCGTGCAAGCGATCCGGCAAGGCGCCTCGCAAAGCTTTAATCAGACCGGCCAGCAGGTCGTCGGGCGATCACTGAACATCCAGCCGACGATCACCATCCGGCCGGGCTTCCCGGTACGCGTGCTCGTCACCCACGATCTTGTGCTCGAATCCTATCGACGCTGAGGGGGTCAACATGACAAAACTGAAACTCGGTGCGCTCGAAGACGACAAGCCCGTGAAGCTCACCGTTGAATTGCCGGCTGGCGTACATCGCAACCTCCTGTCCTATGCGTCGGCGCTGTCACGCGAGACCGGCCAAGGCGCCATCGAACCCGGCAAATTGATCGCGCCGATGTTGGCGCGGTTCATGGCGACGGACCGAGCGTTTGCGAAAGCGCGTCGCGTAACCGGCAGCCGAAGCGAGACCTCCGGACCTCCCAACAAAGTCTGACTCACTTCTGCTGCGCCCGACGGGAAAGCGCACGCGCCGAGCTGATGAATCGTCGTAGCGCCGGATTGTCATTGCCGGGAAGCCAAACGCCGCTGAATGGCAAAATGTCGCGGGGGCCAGCGATCGGGCGGAACACCACGTGGGGATAGACCGTCGCGATGGTCGCCTCGCTGGTCAGGCTGAGACCAATACCAAGACCGACCAGGTGCATCAGGCTTTCCCGCCCGACCGCATATCGCGTGACCGACGGATGATGTCCAAGATCGGCGAGCCGTTGAATGACGTAGTCGTGGATTTCGGGTCCCGGCTCGTCGCAACTGACGATGAAGTGCTCCCTGCGCAGGGCCTCCCACGCGACGGCGGCCGTCGCGCTCAAAACGTGGCCATGCGGCAGCACAACGAAAACCTGCTCGGACCAAAATTGTTCGGAATCGCACAGAGGTTCATTGGGAACGCCCGTTACGAACGCGACGTCGAGGCGCCCTTCGCGCACCAAGCGGATGTGGTCGCGAGGCGCACCCTCAGCAATGTCGATCGCGACCAACGGATGCTGCGCAGTGTAGTCGAAGAGGAGTTCTCTGAGGAACATCGACGCGATCGAAGAGAAGATGCCGATCCGTAGATCTCCCTCCTTGCCCCGCCCGGCGCTGCCCGCTGCCATGATCGCGTAATCAAGTCCGGCAAGCACCGAGCGCGTCTGGTCAAGGAAGCGCCGCCCGGCCGTGGTCGCGCGTGCCCCACCGGCATGTCGCTCAAAGAGCGATACACCGAGCTCATCTTCCAGCGCGCGAACACGGCGACTCACCGCCGAGGGATCAATGCCCAAAGCAGCCCCTGCACGCCGAAAGCTTGTTTGCTCAGCTACCACCAGCGCATGCCGCAAAGAGATCAGATCCATCCTTGCAACCTGCGAAGCCCCCCGAGGTACAGCTCTTCGTCGTCTTGTAACGAGGTATTCGGCGGTCTCATCGGGCAGCACGATCTCGGGGTTGGGGGCGGCCGTCATTGCTTCAGCGCGAGGTCCTGGAGCCGGTGAGAAGCACCGAGAGTCCAATTCAAAGGAACTGGTGAAATCCAGTCCTTCGAGCGAAACGAAACACTGGATGTATGAGAAGTCTCCTCCCGCTATACGGCGGCGACGCAATCCCGCACCGATTGGCGCATCCCAAGCGCGGTTGCGCACGCCTCTATGTCGACCGCCTCCGCGCCACCGAGCCAGCCGACGATTCGGTCGGGGCGTATGAGCGCCACGAAGTGTTCGCGATCGAAGAACTTCACAAGGTCCGCCACGTCGCCATCGATCAGCGGAAGCTCAAGCGCGGAGGCAAGCCGGCGCGCCGCATCCTCGCAACCCGCATGGAGGACCACGGCACTCGATTGATCGCCCAGCAACCTGTGTCCCTCGCCGCCGATGACGTCGGGTACGCGCGAACCGACCGGAGCTTCAGCTTTTAGTAGGGCCGATCGGCCATAGACCACATCAAGCATCGACACTCGGCGGGCGACGCCAGGCGCCGACTTGCCGACACCGAGCAATTTGTCCCCCAGCCAAACGATTGCCTCGCGCAAGAACGTAGGCGCGCTCTCGAAGCGCTCCATTATATCTGTCGTCGGTAGGACCACGCGATCGACATATCCCCAGCGTTCTTCGCTGTAAGATTCGAGCAGCGCCTCGACATCGGCGTCGGGATCATTGGCGGCGCGCGCGAGTTTCCAAGCGAGGTTGTGGGCGTCCTGGATGCTCGAATTCATCCCTTGACCGCCCGCGGGACTGTTGAGGTGGGCGGCGTCCCCGGCCAAAAGTACGCGCCCGAACCGGTAGTGGGGAGCGCTGCGCTCGTGCTTATGATAGGTGGCCCGCCAGAGAGTTTCGATCGGCAGCGCCCCGAACAGCCGCCGCGCGAGCTGATCGACGTGGTCATCGATCGTGTTCTCGTCGACGCTCTCGTCGACGGCGTCGGCGACGATGCGGAAGATGCCATCGCCGAAGCGGATGCCGACGACCAGCCCTTCGTCCAAGAGCGCAGGCCAGAACTCGGTCTGATCCACCTCGGGAGGCACGCGGACATCCGCCAGCATCGCGCGAGTCGGATAGGTCTTACCTTCAAGTTCCACCCCGAGCGTTTCGCGTATGACGCTGTGGGCGCCGTCGGCCCCGACCAGGAAATCGCCGCGCAGTTCGTACGCGCCTCCGGGGGACTGAATCCGCAGCTTGATGCCCCGAGCGTCCTGTTCGAATCCCAAAACTTTTGTATCGAAACGGACATCCACCATTCCGGTGGCGGTCACCGCGTCGAGGAAAAGACGCTCTGTCCGGTCCTGGGGCAGCGCAATGCAGAACGGCGTCGCGGTGTCATTCGTCAAGTCAGTCAGGTCGAAATGGACGATCTGTTCGCCTTTTGGGGCGCGGCGTAGCCGAATGTGAGACACTCGGTTGCCCGCCTCGACGAAGCGGTCGATGACGCCCCACTGCGCGAAGATTTCCAGTGTCCGAGGTAGAATGAGCGTAGCGCGCGAATGTGGATCGAGTTGTGCCTTCTGTTCGAGCACAATGCTACTGACGCCGGATCTGGCGAGCCCCAAGGCCAAGGAGAGGCCAGTCGGTCCCGCGCCGACGATCAACACGGAGTTCGGCACCTTGTTGTCTGGCTTCTTCGGGGAATTGTCTGGCACCTGCGCCTCCAATGTGTTCCATGTGGAAAACATCTTCCATATGGTCTACATTGTCAAGGGCTATTGCGTGGAGCACTAAGGACGCACATGAATCGAGCAACGGAAATTTCGGGCCGCCGACGCCATCCCGACGGTGGGGGGTATCCTCGCGGCGACGAGGCGCGATCGCGCATCATCCGAGTAGCCCTCGAGGCGTTTGGGACCCATGGCTACGAGGGCGCTTCGACCCGGACTATCGCCGAGTTGGCCGGCGTGAACGCTCCGGCTCTGCAGTATTATTTTGGAGGAAAGCCGGGATTGTACTCGGCTTGCGCGGACCACATCGTGGCGACAATAGGATCGCGCCTAGCCTCCCCTCTCGCCGATGCTCGGCAAGCCCTGGCGAATGACAAATCCACGAAAAAAACGATCCTGCAGCAACTTCATCGTCTCTTGTCGGAGATACTCGATATGCTGCTGGGTTCAGAAGTCGAACCCTTGGCGCTTTTCGTCCTGCGCGAACAGGCACATCCAACATCTGCGTTCGACAGAATCTATAACGAGGTCATGGGGCCAGTCATCCAAACCTGCGCCGCCCTTATAGCCAAGCTCGCAGGTCTTCCCGAAAATGATCCGGACGCCGCTGTCGCAGCGCTCGCCTTGTACGGACAGATCACCTCATTCCGCTTCGGGCGCGAGGCAGTCTTGCGTGTGCTCGGAACACAAGAGCTTACGGACGCTCATCGCGCGCAGATCAAGTCTGGACTTCTTCGTCAGCTTACCGCGCTCATCCGTTGAGCGATTGGTTTCGGTCCCATGCAATGGTCTGAAGGTATCGGGCTATCTGGACTTCATCACGGCGGCGCCCGTCCGCTGACCTCGGTTCAGCGGGGATACGCGCTTTCCCAACCTCCACCCAGAGCCTTGTAGAGCGCCACGAGGTTGGTCGACACCGTCGTCGTGCTTTGTGCGTATTGCTGCTCGGCGGACAGCAGACTGCGTTGCGCATCCAGAACTTGCAAGAAGTCGCCAAGACCCTGCTCATAACGCTGCGTGGCGAGGGTCAAGGCCTGCCTGTTCGCCGCAACCTGCTGCACCAGCCGGTCGCGGCGGCGCTGCTCGGAGTCATAGGCGGTCAACGCGTTGTCCACCTCGTGCCAAGCCCGCAGCACGGTCTGCTGATAGCCGATCGCAGCTTCTTGCGCTTGTGCTTTACGAAGCACGACGGTGGCGTGGATATTTCCACTGTCGAAAATCGGCATTGTGATGCTTGGGCCAAACGCGTATTGTCTCGCGCCCCAGCTCGCCAAATCCTTGAATTGCAGAGCCTGGATGCCCAGGCTACCGGACAATGTGACCTGCGGATAAAAATCGGCCACCGCCACGCCGATGTCGGCGGTTGCTGAATGCAGCCTGGCCTCGGCCTCGACGATATCCGGGCGGCGACGCGCCAGGTCCGACGGCAGGCCTGCTGGCACCTCAGGCGGCACAGGCGGGATCGCCTTCGGTTTCAGAAGCTCTGCCTGCAACGCCCCGGGATGCTCCCCCAGGAGCAGGCTCAGCGCGTTGATTCCCTCCGCCTCCTGCTGCTGTAGCTGGGGGAGTTCTGCCTGCAAACTGGCCACCTGAGCTTGCGCGCTGGACACGTCCAGATCGCTGGTCAAGCCACCAGCATAACGCTGCTGGGTCAGTTGCAGGCTCTTCTGCGCGGTGCGCAGGTTTTCCTGCGCGATTTGGATCCTACGTTGGATGCCGCGCAGATCGATATAGTCGCGCGCCACTTCGGCCAGCACCGACAGCAATGAAGCACGCCGGGCTTCCCCCGATGCCTCGACCGAAGCGTTCGCGGATTCCACTTGACGCCGCACCTTACCCCAGAGATCGAGTTCCCAGGACGCGTCGAAGCCGTACTGCCATAGATTGAAGGGCTGGACCGCGAAGCCGCTGCTGCCCGGAATGCCGCCGGTGCCGCTGCCGATTCCGTTTGCCGCCGAGCCTGGCGGTGGGCTGGAGCTCGGCGTGTTGCTGCCACCGGCGAGGCCGAGCAAGCCTCGCTCACTTGCCTTCTCGCGGGTGTAGGACGCGTTTGCGTCAATCGTCGGGAAGAGGCCTGCATTGGCGACACCGAGCTGCGCCCGGCTTTCCGCCAACCGCACGGTGGCCGTGCGCACGTCCAGATTCTGCGCCGCCGCCCGCTGCTCCAGCGAGGTCAAGGTGGAATCGCGGAATAACGTCCACCATGCGACGTTGATGGGCGTCGCCACGACCTCACTTTGCAGCGTCGCCACCTGCGGCCTGGTGTGCCAATCGAACCAGGAGACGGGAGAAGACACGCTCGGCGCCGTGAAGTCCGGGCCGACAGCGCAACCGGCCAGCCACAAGGCGCTCGCAACCGCGGCCCACGGACCGACTCGTCCAGCCCGCTTATCAATGGCCATGCGCCGCGGCCCCGTTCTTCGGGCCCGTCCGCAACAATAACGCGACGGGCGACAGCACCAGGGCCACTACGCCAAGCAGCCAAAAAATATCGAGATAGCTCATAATTGAGGCTTGCGCCTGGATCGCGTGGCCCATTTGCGCAAGCGACCGGCCATGCCAATGGGAATAGGCGGTGACATGATCGGCGAGCTTGGCGTGATGGAACTGACCGCGCCTTGCGAGCATGGTGGTCACCATCGCGACACCGATGCTACCACCCAGGTTGCGGGTCAGATTGGAAATCGCCGACGCCTCGTTCGACTTGTCAGCGGGTATGCCGACATAGGCAGCGGCGGTCAGTGGGACGAACAGGAAAGGCAGCGCCGCCACCTGGAACGCGCGGGCGAGTGACAGCTGCCAGAACGACACCTGCAGACTGAAATCGCTAAAGTGGAGCATTGCCAGGCCGGTCACGATCAGCCCGCCGGCCAGCAGATATTTCGGCTGCGCGAATCGCCCGGAGGCGATGCCAGCGAACGGCATTAGGATCACCGTGACGACGCCGCCTATCGCCAATGTCATGCCGGCTTGCGTCGCATCGTAGCCAAGCAGGTCCTGCGCCAATTGTGGCTGCAGCTGCGTCGTAGTGTTCATGAGAAGGCCGACCAGAAACATCAACCCGCTGCAGATGGCAAAGTTGCGGTGCTGCAACATCCGAAGATCAACCGCCGGCTTCGGATGCTGCCATTCCCACAGCACCAGGAACGACAGCGAAACGACGCAGGTCACCGATAGCCAGAAGATCAGCGGCGAGTCGAAACCATCCGCCCGCTCAAATTTGTCGAGAACGATCTGCATCGAACCGAAACCGACGGCGATCAGGACGAAGCCCAAATAGTCGATCTTGAACCCATCGCGGAACAGCTTCTCACGGTCGCGCTTCAATGCCGCCGGTTCATCGACGAATAGGAAAACCAGCGCCAGCGACAGGAGGCCGAACGGCAGGTTAATCAAGAAGACCCAGTGCCAGGAGTAGGCATCGGTCAGCCAGCCGCCCAACACCGGGCCGATGGCCGGCGCTGATATCGCGGTCAGACCGTATAATGCGAAAGCCTGCGCCCGCTTCTCCGGCGGGAAGGTGTCGGCCAGCATGGATTGCTCCGTTGGCGCCAGGCCGCCACCGCCGATGCCCTGCACGATGCGCATGATCACCATGAAGCCGAGCGAAGTGGCAAAGCTGCACATAACGGATGCGATCGTGAACAATGCGACGCACAGCATGTAGAAGCGCTTGCGGCCGATCACGTTGGACAGCCAGCCGCTAATCGGTAGCACAATGGCGTTTGAGGCCAGATAACTGGTCACGATCCAGGTGCTCTCGTCGGCGCTGGCCCCGAGGCTGCCGGCGATATGTTTCAGCGCCACGTTCGCGATGGTGGTGTCGAGAACCACCATGAAAGTGGCGATCGAGATAATTATCGCAATCAACCAGGGACTATGCGCTCCCGCAGCTGAGCGCGGGAGCGGCAGTGAGCGGGCACCGCGGGCCACGGCTCAGCGCACCTTAATCGTCGGCGCCACGGACATCCCAGGCGAAAGCCGGTAGTCTGCGATCTGGGCGTCGTCGAACACGATTTTCACGGGCACCCGCTGAACAACTTTCACATAGTTGCCTGTGGCGTTTTCCGCCGGCAGCGAGCTGAACGCTGAGCCGGTGCCTGCCTGGAAGCTTTGAACTTTTCCATGGAAAGTGATCGAGGGATAAGCGTCGACAACGATATCAACGGGCATACCCACCTTCATTCCCGTAAGCTGGGTCTCCTTGAAGTTGGCCGTCACCCATGTTGATCGGGGCACGATCGCCATCAGTGCCTGTGCCGGATTGACGAAGGCGCCGATGGCAACGGCGCGCTGCGTCACCCAGCCGGCTTGTGGCGCGACGATACGCGTGTAAGAGAGTTGCAGTTCGGCCTGTTCGACACCAACTTCCGCATCGCGCAGCGACGCCTGCGCCGCCAACACCTGAGCACCGGCCGCCCTAGCCTGTGCGTCTGCTCCAACCACCACCTGCCGGCTGGCATCCAACTTCGCCTGCGCCGATCGCGCAGCAGCGTTGGCGCTGTCGAGCTGTTGGCGCGAGATGGCTTGCGGATTGATGGCGTGAAAACGCTGATAATCCCGCTGCGCCTGATATAGGTCCGCTTCGGCAACCCGAACATTAGCCTTGGCTTGATCAATATTCGCCTGCGCCTGGCCGGCTTGCGCGCGCGCCTGCTCCAACCCGGCGGCGGCGTTGCCGAGCTTTGCCTTGGCCTGATCCAGTTTCACCTGGTAGTCGCGCGGGTCGAGCTCGACCAGCGGCTGCCCCGCCTCCACCAGCTGGTTGTCGCTCACCAGAAGCCGGACCACTCGTCCGGAGACCTGCGGCGTCACCTGGGCGACCATCCCGTCAATGATCGCGTCGTCTGTGCTCTCGTAGTTGCGGGCGTCGAGCCAGTACAGCGTGCCACCGACCGCTGCGACGAGCAGGACCACACCGAACAGCACGAAGGGAAGTTTCCGCCGGTGTGATGGGCTCGCTTGGCCGTCCGGCCGAGATGCCGCGGATAGGCTTTGCTCCCTGCCAACCTCGTCCCGATCAGACAACTCGCTCCGGTCATCCTCAGATGCGTGCGCGTCGCCGTCCTGCCGGCCGTCACCGTCCATAGCATTTCAACTTTTTGAAAATGACCAAGACGGCGGGTGTATCGCCGAGGAGCCTGCATCCGCCGCCAAGGCCAGCATCGAGGTTGGCTTGCCGCCAGCAAGCGCGGACGTGATGATGCCAAGCGGTTTGTCGCCGAATGCGAATGCAAACGAATTTTGAAATGTGGAAGCCCGCGATGTATTCCATATCGAAGACATCTTCCAATTGATCCACATTGTCAAAAACCAATGGCAGGGCGACATCGTTTTGTTTGTTGTCAAAGGATCCGGTGCCGGGCGCGATCGCCCGTGAGGACCGGCTCATTGCGGGAACACCTCGACGGCGACGGCGTGTATCGGACGCGGAGTCGTCGAAGCGAGCGCAGTTAGCACGGCCCTGTTCGTCGGCTTCCGGCATGTGCAGCTGCTCCGAGGCCGTCCTGCGGTCCTGCGCGATGCGCAGTTGTTGCAACTACATGGTGACCATCAGCGCGAGGAGCTGATTGGTGGCTCCTCGCTCCCCAGCGACAAGGGCTGAATACTATGTCCAGATATCGATAAATAGGCCCGCCACGTGGAGGTTTCCGTGCATCACCATTCCTTTCCCGACAGCAGTATTCCGTCTGCGTATGGTCCCTATTCACATGCAGTTGAGGCGGGCGACTTCGTCTTCGTCGCCGGGCAGACAGCGCGCGACCCGCACACCGGTCAGGTGATCGACGCGGACGTGACCGCGCAGACAGTCCGCTGTCTGGAGATCATTCAGGAAATTTTGGCTCAGCTTGACCTTTCGGTCAGCGATGTAGTGAGAGCCACTGTTTATCTCGCAAAAATCGACGACTTCGAGGCGATGAATCGGGTCTATTCAACGGTATTTCGACCTCCATTTCCGGCCCGGAGTACCCCGGAGGTGAAATTGCCGTTCGGCGCGCTCGTCGGCATCGAGGTCACAGCCTACCGTCGCCCCGGAAAAAGCTCACGCGGCGCTTAAAGCGGACTCAGCTAAAGACGAATTTGCTGGAGGTCACCCGCAGCACCGTCAGGAGCACCCCATCAAGCCACCGGCCGGCCGTCACGAACGAAACCGCCAGTTAGGCCATTGGCAAGTCGACTGCCCACAAGTGAACGGACGGGCTGCACCGAGGCCGTCGCACGATCGTGCGCGATGCGCAGTTTTTGTGACTGCGGGGCCCGTTTGCCATCAGCGCGAGGAGCTGATTGGTGGCGTCTCGCTCCCCCGCCGCTAATGTATGTGCCGCAGCTTGTCGGGGTTACGCATTACGAAGATCGCAGCGATTCTGTCGTCCTCGACATCCAGCGCCGTGGTCTGGAGTTCGCCGTCGGCCTCACAGCTGACGAATCCGGGAAGGCCGTTGATGAAACAGGTGCGCACCAGTTCGGAGCCGTTCTTGCGGAAGAGCACCGCCAGGGTTTCGTGGAGCTTGATGACGTCCTCGAAGCCGAGGATCGGTCGTTGCGCGGCGGCGCGCTTGCCACCACCGTCGGCATGGAGGCTGACATCGGCCGCGAGCAGCGCGCCGAGCGCAGTCATGTCGCCGCTGCGCGAGGCAACGAAGAAGGCGGCGGCGAGCTCCAGTCCGCGCCGCTTCTCGAGGCGGTAGCGTGGCCGGGCGTCACGGACATGCTCGCGGGCGCGGGCGGCGAGCTGACGGCAGGCGGCAGCATCGCGCTGGATGGTCGCCGCCACTTCCTCAAAGCCGACGCCGAAGACGTCGTGGAGCAAGAAGGCGGCACGCTCCAGCGGGGACAGGCGTTCGAGCGCGAGCATCAGCGGGAGCGTCACGTCCTCCTCCGCTTCCTCCTCCTCGACGACCGGATCGGGGAGCCACGGTCCGATATAGACTTCGCGTCGATGGCGCGCCGACTTGAGCTGGTCGAGGCAGAGGCGCGTGACGGTGCGGCGCAGGTAGGCCTCGGGCTGGCGAACTGCGGAACGGTCCGTCGCCATCCAGCGGATGAAAGTTTCCTGCACGACATCCTCCGCATCAGCAACCGACCCGAGCATCCGATACGCCACCCGGACGAGCCGGGAGCGCAGCGGGTCGAAGCTCGCCGCCGCGTGCGCCCCTGCGGTCGTTTCGTCCATTAGGACGCCTTCTGCAGCGCCGCCGCGTCAGCCGGCTCGGCCCAAAGACCAAAACCAACCGCCAGGTGGTTCCAGCCGGTGATGCTGTTGATCACCAGCGTAAGTTTCACCTGCTCCTCCTCGCTGAACTGCGCCCGGAGGGCTTCGTAGGCGGTCTCGTGACGGTGACCTTCCGACAATCGGGTCAACGCCTCGGTCCAGCCGAGCGCTGCGCGCTCACGCTCGGTGTAGCAGGGCGCTTCGCGCCAGGCCGAGAGCAGGTAGATGCGCTGCTCGCTCTCACCTCTCTGGCGCGCGCTGGCCGTGTGCATGTTGAGACAATTCGCGCAGCCATTGATTTGCGAAACGCGAATTTCGACGAGCTCGACCAGGCCGGGGTCGAGGCTTCCGATGATGGCAAGGGTGGCGCTCATCCACGTCTTCATGAGCGCCGGCGCGGCGGCAAAGGGATCAAGCTTGGCAGTCATGGTTCCGGTTCCTCTTGCTGGTTACGCTGACATGACGAGCGTGAGAGGCCCAGTGTGACATCCTCGACGTAATTTCGTCGGACGCAGGTCGTCGAAATTGGCAGAACCGATGACGTCGAACCGCTGCCCACCTCGTCACGAGGGCATGGCCGTACAGCGGAATCCACCCAACAGCCACAGAGCCGCGCCGACGTCCCGCAGATTTGATCGCATCAATTTCTGAGTGACTTGTCCTTTGTTTATCCCCCAGTGTCCGCCACCCCGACACCCCTAATCTTCCCCTTCCGCCACGTCGGCTCATCCTGCATCGTTGGTAGTGTCCGCGGTGGTGGTGGAAAATCGGACATTGGAAGGTGTGACGGAGGTGGCCACCGGATTGGCCGGCTAAGGTGGAGTTGCGAGACTTCAACCCGACCGGAGAACCCGATGACCGAGGACAGACTACCGCTTGCCGAACTTTTGGCCAAAGCGGGAGATGGAGATTTCCTGAGGACGGTCGCGGAGGCGGTGATGCAGCTTCTGATGGAGGCCGACGTGGAAGGCATGATCGGCGCCGGGCGTCACGAACGCACACTGGAGCGGGCGACCTATCGCAACGGTTACCGGGACCGCTCGCTCGACACGCGGCTTGGCTCGTTGCAGCTTCGCATCCCGAAGCTCCGGCAGGGCAGCTACTTCCCACCGTTCCTGGAGCCGAGGAAGCTCTCGGAAAAGGCTTTGGTCGCGGTCATCCAAGAGGCCTGGATCAGCGGTGTCTCCACCCGTCGCGTTGACGATCTGGTTCAGGCGATGGGATTGTCGGGGATCGGCAAGAGCACGGTGTCGAAGCTTTGCAAGGACATCGACGAGCGCGTCGGCGGCTTCCTTGATCGCCCGCTCACCGGCGAGTGGCCCTACCTTTGGCTGGACGCGACCTACCTGAAGCAGCGCGAAGGCGGCCGTATCGTCTCGGTCGCGGCCATAATCGCCGTTGCGGTCAACACGGACGGCAAGCGAGAGATCGTCGGCCTTCATATCGGGCCCTCGGAAGCGGAGACCTTCTGGTCGACTTTCCTCAAGAGCCTGGTGCGCCGCGGCCTTTCCGGCGTGAAGCTGGTGATCTCGGATGCTCATGAGGGGCTGAAGGTCGCCATCCGCCGGGTGTTCAGCGCCTCTTGGCAACGCTGCCGGGTTCATTGGATGCGCAATGCCCTGTCCTATGTCCCGAAAGCGCAGCAGAGCATGGCGGCGGCGGCCCTGCGCCAGGCCTTCATCCAGCCCGACCGCGCCAGCGCCAGTCAGGCGCTGCGCCATGTCGCCGACCAGCTCCGGGGCAAATGCCTGAAGCTCGGCAGCTTCATCGACGACAGCGAGACCGACGTGCTGGCGCATCTGGACTTCCCCAGCCAGCACCGGACCCGGATCCATTCGACGAATTCCCTGGAGCGTTTGAACAAGGAAGTGAAGCGACGTGCTGATGTCGTCGGCATCTTCCCCAACGAGGGCTCCATCGTCCGCCTCATCGGCGCCGTCCTCCTCGAGGCCAACGACGAATGGCAGACGCAGAACCGTTACATGCAAACCGAGCCCATGGCCGAACTTATGGCCCCCGGCAGCAAAACAGAAACCGTACGGATTTCCACCGCAGCCGCCTGAAACGAAGCCGCTCCAGTTACACCCCAATTTCCACCACGTTGACGGACACGACCTGCATCGTTCGGCATGAAGGAGCGTGATTGAAGGTTTCAGAGCCCCCCTGAACGTGATCGCTTTAGACGTAGCAAAGGCATCGATCACCACGAGCTCAGGCCGCCTCAATCGACATCGAATTAATGTCTCGCTTCTCCAGCGGTGTAGTTTGCGGAGGTGGTGATGGGTGAC
Source organism: Lichenihabitans sp. (assembly GCA_965277635.1). Taxonomy (GTDB): domain Bacteria; phylum Pseudomonadota; class Alphaproteobacteria; order Rhizobiales; family Beijerinckiaceae; genus Lichenihabitans. The sequence goes on along the minus strand of CBDIDE010000002.1, from coordinate 3,737,384 downwards.
ATCAAATTTCTGACTCAGGAGGAAGTCGCCGAACGATATCGCGGAGGTGTATCGATCGGCACGCTTCGGAATTGGAGGGCGATGCGGATTGGGCCGACGTTCGTCAAAATCGGCAAGGCAGTTCTCTACCCCGCCGACGAACTTGATGCATGGGACCAAAAGAATACGGTGATCTGTCGTTCGCGAAAACGACTCGGGATGACTGGCGATGATGCAGGGTGACAATCACGGAGGAGCACGAAAAACCGCTCCCAATAGCCGCTCCCACGCCGCTCGAAGATGTACATATTCTCATTCATTATCAATCATATACGTGAACGAGATGGGCTCTTGCACAACAATCCGTCTTCATACCCATCTTAACGCTCGATCACGGACCATCATTCTTACACAGTGATCGAGCGTGATTACGTTGCGGTCGGATCCTCGCTCACCGCTACTTTCGGACTGCTTCCATGCCGCCGCCTCAACCGGCATATATTACATAGGCACTGTCACGAATCCTGCGAGCACTGGCCGGGTCAGCGAAGCCACACGTGTGAACAACAGATCCGCCGTTGGCGCAGAAATTTAGTCGCCGCCTTCGTTGCAGGAGCGTCCAGAACTTCCCGCACTTTTGCTGCCAGTTCTTCAATTGTGAAGGGCTTGCTGATGAGTTGGACACCGGCGTCCAGCACCCGTTGTGAACGACGGCATTGCGCGTGTAGCCCGTCGTGAAAAGCACTTTCAGGTCCGGCCGCCGGCGAAGCGCCTCGTCGGCCAACTTATCCGACGTGCACCGCACGGTCATCGACATGCTGGATGACCCGGCGGTCGGCGGCGGCATCCAGCATGTAGCCGATTGCCTTGCCGTCTATCTGCGACGCGGCGATCGCGACGAGGAGAAGCTCATCGAGTACGCGGCGCGCCTCGGCAACGGCGCCGTCTTCAAGCGCCTCGGGTTTCTGGCCGAGCGCTTGCCCGACGGTACTGGGCTCGCCCGCCTTTGCGATCATCATCTCAGCGGCGACCACGCTAGGCTCGACCCGGCCCAAGACGGGCCGTACGTCGTGACTAGGTGGAGGCTGCGCGTGCCCCAGCCTCGATGAGGAAGAGTTCCTTCGTTTCGCGGGCCTTGCAGATCGCGCGCCCGGTCCGCGGCACCGTATCCGTCAGTTGACTGGCGGAAATATCAAACGGGCTCATCGCCGCTATGGCTGGTGTAAAAACTGATGCCATTGCCATTGGGGTCTTGCATCGAGAAATAATGATGGCCGTATAGCTCGCCATCCGCGATGGCTGTCGGTGAATATCCTTTACCGATCAGGCCGACCCTATAGCGTTCCAGCTCCGCTTTTGTATGCCCCGCGATCATCAGATCTATTTTTTCACTGCTAGAATCTGGTCTCTGTCCATTGTGACTGTTCCGCAAGGCGGCAACCTGATCATCGTCCTTTTGAAACAGCAGCAAATGCGTGCCGCCGCGCATTTCAACGACCGCCAATCCGGGAAAGGTGCCGAATGGGCGCAGACCCAACCCAGTATAAAAGTGATAACTCGCCTCGATATTCTGCACTTTCATTACAAAGTGACCAAGGGCTACGGCGGGCAAAAGATTTTCCATTTCGGGTCCTTTCATAGAGTCCCCAGTGAGATAGGTAGGCAGCGATCTTGCACCGCGAACATCGCCATGCTAAATCCGACTATCCAGTCGGATATGTTATGCGACCGGTCAGTCGGAAAAGCAAGAGGTTATTTTGACGAGAAAGAAGGAAATCGACCGGGACAGGATTTTAGATGCTGCCGAGGCCGTAATCCTCGAATCTGGTGGCCGGAGTTTCACGCTCGACGCCGTCGCCCAACGTGCGGGGATCAGCAAGGGCGGTCTCGTCTATACCTTTGCGACTAAGGATGGATTGGTATACGCGGCGCTAGAACGAGAAATGGCTCGTTTTCAGGAGGCAGTGCGTCGGCGACTCGGCAGTGGGCCAACTGGGCCGGTTGAATTGGTCCTCGCGCATATTGAGGAAGCCCTGGCCGAGGACGACGCCTCGACGCAAATGGCGGCTTTTCTCATAACCGCACTGGTGCACGCCCCTGACATGCTGGGACCGGTGCGACGCCTTTATAGCGCATTGCTCGATCCGCTTCGATCGGAACATGGTGAGGTTGCTGAAGTCCGTCACGCACTGCTGGCTGTTGAAGGTATTTTTCTGCTCCGAGGACTCGGGTTTGCAGACGTTTCCGCAGACGAGCTCAAATCTGTCCTGCTCCACGCACGCAACATCGTCCTTGCGGCGTTGGATAGATCGGCAGGCGCCTGAGGCCGGGCACATGGATCGAGTCGAGCTGGCGCTGCGCCTCTTCTTCTGTCTGTTCGCTTCGGCAGTTTCGCGGAGGCCGGGCGTCGTCTGGGGATTCCCGCCAATACGGTCAGCCGGCGTATTCAGGAATTGGAAGAGCAGCTCGGCGCCCGGCTCATGCAGCGGTCGACCGGAAGCTGAAACTCACCGATGCCGGGTATGAACTTTACGGCAACAGCGCTGCGGCCGTGGACGGACTTCAACAAGCGGGAGAGGATCTGATTGCAGGCGCGCGGGTAGGCGCCGTAATGCGGCGCCTGGGTGATCCGCGCCAGCTCTGGCATCGACCCGAAGGGCCTCACTTCCGCGATGGCCATCACATCCATTGATTTTGGCGCAACCTTTTTCACGAAGCCCAACGGTGCAGCCATCTTTCTCCCCTCGCGCGCACGGCCGGCCGCGCCATCAGCGTATCTAGATGGCGAACTGCTTCGCCCGAAAATCGGCGACCCGCTCCATCCGACCGACAAGATATGAGCGGTAGTCCGCCAGCAGCCCTCCCCCATCAGATGCGTCATCACTTGGCGTTTCGTCGATCGCGCGTAGGGCCTGTTCGAGAGTTAGGCCGCCGGCCTCGGCATCAACCAAGCGACCACTTAGGGCACGCTCAAGTTCGAGTCTGAGAGCTTCCGGTAGAACCGATCGCGCCTCGAAGTACAGCAAACGAAGCCCGAAAAACCGCAGGCGTTCATCATCGAGACTTTGAATAATCGCTAATCTGTCCGTCCAATCCACATCATGAAATTCGACCAGGCAGGCTTCATCTTGCGGACCAGGAAATCCGTCATAGAGGCGTTCCTCGGCATGCCGCGAAGGAACCCGGGGTTCGCGCGTTGAAGTGTAGGCTGAGACCAGCCGAGTGCAGAGCGCCGGATCACCCTTCACCCGGCGTGCTCGCGCTTCAATAGCGTCAACATCGACGCCATCCAGCATGACCTCCGGCGCGTCGTAGAGAGCCGTCAATGTTGGCGCTGCGTTGATCCGAAGCCGACGAACCGGACAGGGCCTCTGAGCCAACTCAGCTCTAAGCTCATCGTCTGTCATCGCTGCAAAGCGATCCACGTCACTGTTTAGACTCAAACAAAAGCGGCCATTGGCTTGATCCGGATCTCGACCAATACACACCACGGGCGCGTGATATGCCTCGTTGGCAAAGAATTCGGTGAGCATGAACCCGTCTTCGGCTTCGACGAAGTCAGCGACGGTCGCCTTCTTTGAAAACCGGACAAAGCGCTGCCAGAGCTCTGGCGATCGCTGACGCACGAGGCGACAAAGTTCGAGCGTGGCGATGACGTCGTATAGAGCATTATGCGCTTGTTCGTGAGCGACGCCGTTAGCGAGCGCCAATTGTTCAAGGCGAAAGATCGGTCGCCCTTCCGGGCCGATCGGAACATTGAGACATGCTGGCGACACGGCCGCCGCGGCCATCACCAGCCCCCACACATCCGCGCGGCTGTTGCTGTGATTGCTCGTTAGATAGGCCGGATGGAGTGTTTGGAACAACGCGTGCCGCAACATCTCCTCGTCGAAACGGATCGAGTTATAGCCGACAAAGATCGAAGGCGACCACGAGAGCAGCCTCTGCCGGATCGCTCTAACCATGTCGTAGTGAGACGGAAGACTCGGGTCTACAAGTCTTCCGATAGGCAGGCCATTTGTGCGTAGAGCCGCCGGATGGGGAAGCACATGCGGCAGAAGACGCGAACGCGCCTCGAAGCGGTCGATCTCATTCAGGTTCGCGTCGGTCCGTATGGCCGCGAAATGCACGATCTGGTCGAAGCCGTGCTTCAGGCCCGTTGTCTCTGTGTCGAAGAAGACGAAGCTCAACGGACCCACCTATTTCTAGAAGCGCCCTGCTAATCGATATCGCATCGCCGAGGCGCTCACCCGGAATTTGCGGGCAAGCGCTTCGATCCCGGCCTCATCCTCGATATCCAATCCGCCCGCATCCAGCGTACTCATGAGGAACTCTCCCGGCATCAGCAGTTCCGACGCAAACGCGTTGGCCTCGATCTCTAGCGGGTCGATGCCCTGCGAAGAGACGTCGTCCCGAAGAAGCACGCGAAATCCCTTATCGACGTGAACCGCTTTTCCAATCTCTTGGGCGTGCAACTCGTGGTGGCCAAGCTCGTGCGCGGCCGAGAATCGTTGGCGATTGGGGTGGTGCAGGGCATTGACACCGATGATCCCAACTCCGTCCTTTATGTAGGCCATACCGGAGAGATCCTCCTCCAGCGGAGCGTATTGGAGGACGATGTTTCTAGCTTTGATGATGCGCTCGACCGGAACAGGCACCCCTTTCACGCCGAAGTCCCGCAAGATAGCGCGGGCAGCCTCCCGGGCTCGCTCGGGATTCGCGATCATGACCCAGCCTTTGTGGAACCGCGTTGCGCGAGCGCGCTCGCGATCAGATCCGTGATTTGGGCCTTGCCGCGTGCAGTAACGGTTTCGTCTGAAAGGATCATATCCAAGTCCTCCTGTGTCGTTGGTTTCGGTTGCGCCGGCAGCAGATCTGAGACTTTGGAGAACTCAAGCGCCGACGCGAGTCGATAGACGTGGTGCAACAGGACGTTCTGTCGACCGCTCTCGATGTTCGCGATCGACGCGCGCGAGATGCCGACGCGGGCAGCCAACGTAGCCTGGGTCAGGTTGAGTCCCTTGCGTCGCGTGGCCACCGCTTGCCCGAAAGCCTTGTAGATCGCTTCATCCGACATGTTAGATGATTGCTACGCCAGAATCTTGATGTCAACCTCACAAACATATGTGCTTAATGAGCACAATACAATGTGATTATTGACAACAGACGACGATTCTGGAATCCATAGGGGGTCGACGAGCGGCGTGCTCGATCGGCGGGAATGAGGCGCCGACAGAGAACACCGTGGAGACCCAAATGACCGAACAAGTTCGTGACGACATGGCCCTTGAGGAGGTGCGAGGAGAGATCGAGGAGGTCGAGCGCAAGCTTGCGCTCCTCGTGAAGGCAGGACACACCGACGAGCGGACCTTGCAGCTCGAACCGGGGTGCAGGTTGACGGCGGTCCTGGAGATTTTTGCGGCGGAGCGCGGCTGCAAGGTGGAGGAGTTGGTTCTCCTTCGCGAAGGCGAGAGCGAACCTCTGTCAGCGTTGGTCGTAATCGACATCGGATACGCGAGTCACCGTCGGCACCACGTGCACCATGTGGGCGACGTGAAGGTGACCGTCTTCTATCAAGCGGACAGCCGTCATCACGAGTTCAAGCGGCACGCGACCGTCGACGACGTCCTGGTCTGGGCCATTAAGATTTTCGGTATCGATCCGAGCATGGCCACAGAATTTGAACTCGCGGGTCACGGCCAGAAGGAGGAGCTCCGCGGGACGGAGCATATCGGGCACTTGGCCGGACACCATCACGTGCTTGAGCTCGATCTGGTCCGCGGCGACATCGCCAATGGGAACGACAAGTGATCGTCGACCCGAGTTCAGCCCGCGTCGCTGTCGATCTTGAGGAGGGCAACTTCCTGAGCGGCCGGGACGCGGGCCGTTGGCGCATCGTCTCTTACGGATTTCCGAGACTCGATTTCGCGATCTCGGCGACCGAGACGGGCGGCAAGTCGAGCGAATACGGTTTCCGAGCGGAATTATCCAATTACCCCGCCCAAGCTCCGCTCGTGCGCATTTGGGATCACGTATCCAACACACCTCTCGCGGTGGATCGGAGGCCGAAGGGCGGCGGGCGAGTTCAGAAGACCTTCCAAAAATGGAGCGATGACACAGTCTACCGCCCCTGGGACAGAATGACGGGGCCGCACAACGGCAACGCGACCGCCTTTCCCCACCTCGCCTGGCGTCCCGATCGGCGGCTCTCTTTCATCTTCGAGGACCTGCATGGCATCCTTAATAGCAACGCTCTGGCGGAGCGCGTTCGGGCCTCGGCCTGAGGTCGTCTGCGCCGAAGAGATATGGAACGCTGGCGTTCTGGAATTGCAAAACCGCGCCGGCGGTCGACGTGAGAGCGGCGCGTTTCTCCTCGGCTCGAAAGATGAGACGCGGCGGATCGAGGAGTTCGTCTTCTACGACGACATCGATCCGGACTCGCTCAAGACCGGCATTGTCGTAATCGACGGCCGACGATTGGGAGACCTCTGGACCCATTGCCGCAAGACCGGTCGCACGGTCGTCGCCGACGTGCACGTTCATCCACGCGGGTTTCGGCAGAGCGCTTCCGACCAGGCAAATCCGATCGTGGCCGAGATCGGCCACATTGCCCTCATCCTTCCTCACTATGCGACGCGCGCAACACGCCCAGGTGCAATCGGCGTGTACCAATATGCAGGTTCTCGCAAGTGGCGCGATCGAAGCCATGAGCGTGCGTCGCCGCTTCATGTCGGCTGGTGGCCCAAATGGCGCTGAATCGTCAGATCGCCCGCCTCGCCAAGATTCTCGTCGATAGCGAGGGGATTCGCTTCGACGAAGCGCAAGCGAGACTCGAATCGCTCACACTCGAAGTCGTGATCGGAGACGATGCAGTATCGCCGGCAGCTCATGCTGCCGTGCTCACAACCGTTTCAGTTGGGCGCCGGACCTTCGTAGGTGGTGTCAGAGTCAAGGGTGCACTCAACCAAACCTTAAACACAGCACTACCCCTGTTAGCCGAAACCTTGGGCGAGGCCGCAGTCGAGGTCGGCGCTTCAGAATTCGAAGGGGCGCCATCGCGTCGGATTTATATCGGAACGAGCGACGCAGACGATACGTCATGGTCCGTCGCCGCATGGTGGGACGGCTGGCGGGCAGGCATTATAGAGGTCGGCGGGGCTACCTCGGGCACGAGCGACAATCCGCTGGCCGGAATCGGAGCCGGTGCGCTCGCAGTTGGTGCAGCGTTTCAGGCCGAGAGAGGCCGTGACGTTCAGGCGAGATCCGAGCTGAATCTCTGGCCGGTCGAACGGCCGGGTGAAGAAACACCGGCCTTCGCCGAGGTCTTCCTGCCGGGTGCGCTTTGGCTGATCGGACTCGGCAATCTCGGCCAAGCTTTCCTGTGGGCACTGTCCGCTCTGCCGTACGCCGACCCCGCGACCGTTTCGCTCGTCCTTCAGGATCATGACAAGGTTACCGAGGAGAATTGGGCGACATCCGTACTGGTCCAAGACGAGACCTATGGCCTGCTGAAGACGAAAGTCGGGGAGCGATGGGCCGAAGCCAAAGGGTTTGATGTTCGACGGATTGACCGCAGGTTGGTCGCAGGCCACCGGATCGACAACGACGACCCGCGCCTTGCGCTGTCGGGCGTCGACAAGGTTGCGGCGCGAAAACTCATGGCCGCTGTCGGTTTTGATTGCATCGTGGATGCGGGCCTCAGCCGAACAGCGACCGACTTTGATCGGTATCGGGTGTCGGTGTTCGACCAGACGCGGCCGATCGATCAGCACTTCGCCACAACCCAAGACGAGCCGGTGAAAGGGGAAATTCTGGACCAAGAAGCCTATCGCTGCCTCGAAGCTGAGATCGGACGTTGCGGTACGGCAGAGGTGGCAGGAGCCAGCGTTGCTGCACCTTATGTAAGTGCGATCGCAGCAGCAGTTGCTGTGTCCAGACTTATCGCGGTGGCGTCTGGCTGCGCTTGCCCTGCCTCAGAGGTTGGGCGTGTCTCGTCTATAGAAGCGAGGCGGACTGCTCCTCACACCACGACCCAAGCGCGCGGCATCCGACATGCAGGCAGGCCGATCGTTACCTAGAACTTTCCGAGAGTCGCTCGGCGGATGCATATTTATGATGTCGTTTTCTTCCCCGGACGGCCGCTTCCCCCTGTCCGGCGCAACAACGGTTTGCGATGCCCATCGGCGGCCTTCTTAATCGCTCAGTCCATTGGATTTCCAAAAACTGTTAGTATACATGCCATAATTCGCGATTTTTGCGAATTATGGATATCTAGACAATAGACATGGCGCGACCCTCCTGTTATCCTATACGCAAAGATTCGCACTTTATGCCAAGTGTTGCATATGGAACAAAACGCCCCGCGTCTTCCCCAAGGTCGAGCACAACTCGTCCGCGTCCTATCCGCAGCGGGAGACGTGATCCACGTGGACGACGTCGCCAGCGCTCTGCAACTCGACCGCACCGCGGCCGCCCAGCGCCTTTCGCGCTGGACCGAGCAGGGTTGGCTGAGACGGGTCGGCCGGGGAGCCTATGTCGCAGCGTCGATCGATACGATGGGATCCGACCGCGTTCTTGACGATCCTTGGGTTCTCGTCCCCGCGCTCTTCGCACCAGCCTATATCGGCGGGCGTACGGCGGCCGAGCATTGGGATCTTACCGAGCAAATCTTCAAGGACATCCTGGTGATGACGGCACAGGCCGTGCGCCAGAAGCGCCAGGAGCGCCACGGCGCGCTGTTTTCGTTGAAGCACATCGATGAACGGAAGCTCTTCGGCACGAAGAGCGTTTGGCGCCATCAGACCCGCGTGCCCGTATCCGACGTACACCGCACGGTCATCGACATGCTGGATGATCCCGTGGTCGGCGGCGGCATCCAGCACGTAGCCGATTGCCTTGCCGCCTATCTGCGGCGCAGTGATCGCGACGACGAGAAGCTCATCGAATACGCGGTGCGTCTCGGCAACGGCGCCGTCTGTAAGCGCCTCGGGTTTCTGGCAGAACGCTTGCCCGAGGGTGCTGAGCTCACCCGCCTTTGCGAGCACCACCTCAGTGGCGGCCATGCGAAGCTCGACCCTACCCAGGATGGGTCGCATGTGGTGACGAAGTGGCGGTTGCGCGTGCCCAAACGCTGGGCTCGCGAGGGAACGACATGATCGAAAAGCGCGAAATCCTCGCGATCTCCCAGCAGACGTCCCTCACGCCACACGTTGTTGAGAAGGACTATGTCCTCGGATGGATGCTCGCGGGCATCTACAGCCACGAAGATCTCGCCGAAAGTTGGGCGTTCAAAGGCGGCACGTGCCTGAAAAAGTGTTTCTTCGAAACCTACCGCTTCTCCGAAGACCTCGACTTCACGCTTACAAAGCCGGAACACCTCGACGCCGACTTTCTGAAGAATGTATTTTCTGAGATTGGTGAGTGGATTTACGAACAGACCGGCATCGAAATTCCTGCCGACAAGCAGGAATTCGAGATCTATCAGAACCCGCGCGGACAAATCTCCTGCCAGGGGAAGATCAGCTACAAGGGGCCCGTCTCATCGACCCACGGCCTTCCGCGGATCAAACTCGACCTGACAGCGGACGAGCGTGTCGTCCTACCGCCCGTTCAAGCGCAGATTTTTCACCCGTACAGCGACGCACCAGACGAGGGCATCCACGTTCTGGCCTACGACTACATAGAAGCGTTCGCCGAAAAATTCCGGGCGCTCGCCGAGCGAACGCGTCCTCGTGACCTTTACGACGTGGTCAACCTTTACCGAAACGGCGAGGCGCGCCCGGAACCGCGGCGCTTCATGGAAGTCCTGCGCGCCAAATGCGAATTCAAGGGCATCGGCATTCCGAGCATAGCTGACCTTGAGCCTCACCGTGCGGATCTCGAGGCGGGCTGGATCCACATGCTGGAACACCAGCTTCCAGCACTCCTGCCCGTGGCGACCTTCTGGGATGCACTCCCAGAAATCTTCGCCTGGCTCGAAGGCGCCGTCCCGAAGCCCCTAGCGGCGATGCCTATCCGCGCCGGTGACACGCTCATCCGCGAACGCATCATCGGTCTGCCTTCCGGCGGCCGAGGCCAGAACTATATCGAGTTGATCCGCTTCGCTGCGGCTAACCGGCTCCTTGTCGAAATCGATTACCGGGACAAGGAAGGCAACCGGTCCACGCGCGCGATCGAAGCCTACTCCCTCCGCCGCTCGCAGGCAGGCGACGTACTCCTCATGGCCGTGCGTGCTGACAACGGGCAGTCGCGCAGCTATCTGGTCGATAGCATCCTTGGGGTCACAACCACCCAGACGCCATTCTCGCCGCGCTACCCGATTGAACTTACGCCGTCTGGCCCTCAGAGCATTCCGCAGGCAGCGAGCTCGGGTTCAGGAGGGGGCTTCGGCGTGCAGCGCGCGCCCGTTATTCGCCGTTCGCCCGTTCGCAGGCTGACGCGCAGTACAAGTTTTGCCGGCGCAAACGGTCCAACCTACGTATTCAAATGCTCCGTCTGCGGAAAGACCTTCAATAAGAAGAGCTACGACGCGACGTTGAACAAGCACAAGAACAACCGCACGGGCTACGAATGTTACGGTACGTTCGGCACATACGTGAGAACGAAATACTAGGTCGCCGGAGCCGCGGCACATCAGGCCAAATTACTTTTTCCGCGGCGCGGCCATCGAAGGCCCAACATCGCCGTGCTCGCGGTAGCGACGAATGATGTCTTGTAGGCGAAGGTTGACCGGCTGGGGCCTCAGGAGAGAGCCCTGACGAAGACGCGGCTGTCGGTAGCGGACAACTCGATCGCTGGAGCTCTTCGCTCGAGCCAGCGGGCGTCTTCGCGAAAGCCGTATCACGGTGTTTGCGCTCGGCAAGCGCATGCGGCGGCTTATCTTGGCTTCGCTCTCCAGCCACGTCCTAACCCTTCCCAAAGCGCGCGCGACACCCATCCAATTTGTGCAACAGAGCGTTGCATGAATTGTCAACCCAAGGAGATTTCGTGTCGAGTCCGCCGTACCTAACCGTTGAAGAAGTTATAGAACGATACCGTGGCCAAATCAGCCCAGGCACCCTGGCAAACTGGCGGGTGCGGCGGATCGGACCATCCTATATCAAGATCGGCAAGATGCCGCTGTATCCTGTGTGCGAACTCGATCGCTGGGACCGATCGAATTTGATAGCGTGTCGGCGTTCGAGGCTTTCCGACCCTGAAGTGATCGCCGCATCCAAGACCGCCGTTACTGACCTTTGAAGGCCTCTTACGCATAGTGTAGAAATTTTGGTGATCCAACGTGCTCGAAAAATCCTGAGCGTGCCTGCACATTCGCCGACATGAAGATCACGTTGGATCACAAACTGCCGACCCCTAGCCCATACCCCATCGATTTCTTCAAGCTCGAAGAATCCGTTTTAGTTCAAAGGCATAAGCTCATATAGTATGTTGTTCCACAACCATCCCTCCGGCGACCCCTCGCCCTCGACCGCCGACATCAAGATGACGCATGACATCATCGCCATTGCCAAGCCGCTCGGCATCGCGATCCACGATCACCTGATCATCGGCCGCTCCGGCCATAGCAGCCTGCGGTCGATGAAGTTCATATGAGGGCTCCCGCAGAAATAACCGCTTCGCTTTCGCAGCCTTCACGCCTTGGAAGGACCAGTGAATCGAAGCGGTTATTCCCGTGGTGACCCTAAGCACCGGCAAGGCTCAATACCGGTTGCCGGCGGCCGGTACGAGATTGCCGTTCCCGTCGTAGGAATAGTCCTGCGGGTCCTGGCCGCGGGCACGGCGCGGCGCCGGCTCATCGTATTGCTGCTGATCGAAGTTCTCGTCGCGCGCGACGGTATCGGCCCGGCCGCCGCTGCCCAGCACCCTCACCTCGGTGCCGATCTCCACGCGGTCGTAGAGGTCGAGCACGTCCTGGTTGATCATCCGGATGCAGCCTGACGAGACGGAAGAGCCGATCGAGTAGGGTTCGATAGTGCCGTGAATGCGATAGAGCGTATCCTTGCTGCCCTGGAAGAGGTACATGGCGCGCGCACCGAGCGGATTGCCCGAGCCGCCGTGCATGCCGATGCCGCTCTGCAGCTTGGACATGCTGCTCATGATGTCGGGCCGACGGGCGAGCATCTCCTTGGGGGGATACCAGTCGGGCCATTCGCGCTTGGCCTCGATGTGAGCCACGCCAGACCACTCGAAACCCTGCTTGCCCACGCCGACGCCGTAACGGATGGCGCCGCCGTTGCCGTCCGTCAGGTAGAGGAAGTGATTCGACGGATCGATGATGATGGTCCCGGCCGGCGCGTCGGTCTTGTATTCCACCGCGGTGCGCAAGAAGCGGTACCTGATGCGACGGGTGTCGACGGCGGGCACGGGGAAGGGTTCGCCATGCACCGCACCATAGATCTGGTCGGGGTCGACCTCCTGCGCGACGGGCACCTGGGCCCAGGCCTTGAACGGGCTCAACGACGCGCCGACGAGGCTCGCGGCGCCGATCATCATCGTTCGGCGGTTAGGTTTGAGCATGACTTAGGAACTCCGAATCTGCGGCGTTCCATCGCTGGGACGCTCCATCTCAAGCTTATCCTTTAAACGACGCCGAAGTTCTTAGCCGCGCGTGATTTCTAGGCAGTGCGGCACGGGCGACACAGGACCGGTCGCGGGCGCCCGGCCAGGGCCGCTTCAGCCGGCCCGGTCCCCCCTTCCCCGGCCGAGCGCGACGGTCAGGGCAAGGCCCGCCGCGGTGGCCGTTCCGCCGATGAGGAAAGGGGTCGCGAAGGAGATGGTCGCGGCCGCGATCCCGGCCGCCGGGCCGGTGATGCCGAGCGAAACGTCGAGGAACACCGAATAGAGGCCGATCGCCGTGCCGCGGCTTTGCGGAGGTACGCACCCGACGGCTTCGACCCCGAGCGCCGGAAACACCAGCGCGAAGCCGGCGCCGGTCAGCGCCGAACCCGCAATGGCGAGAGCCGGCGTGCCGGCGCTCCACACCAGCGCGAGCCCGACGCATTCCACCGCGAGCGACAATTGCGCAACCCTGAGGCCGCCGACCCGGCCGATCGCATCCGCGAAGGCGAGGCGCACCAGGATGAAGGCCGCCCCAAAGGCGCTGAGACAGAGCGCGGCGCCGCTCCATCCCCGGTGATCGAAGAACAGCGTGACGAAGGTCGTGACGGTGCCGAAGCCGGCCGTCGACAGGGCCAGCACCGCGCCATAGGGCAGGATGCGCCGCAGCACCCGGCCGGTGGCGAGCCGCGCCTCGGCACGCAGCACCGGCACGGACGGGCGCGCCAAGGCCAAGCCCAACCCAACGAGAGCGAGGCCAAGCACCACCAGGCCGAGTGCCGCGAAGCCGCCGATCCGCACCACCATCACCCCGAGCGGCGCACCGAGGGCGAGCGCCCCATAGGTGGCGATCCCGTTCCAGGAGATGATGCGCGCCGTTCGATGCGGTCCGGTACGGCCGATCGCCCAGGCGATCGCACCGGTGCTGACCAGGCCCTCGCCGACACCGAGCGCAAGCCGGCTCGCCAGCAGGGCGGCGAGGCTGAGCGGGGGCGTCGCCGCCGCGAGCCCGGCGGCGAACATCAGCAGCCCGCCGAGGGCGCAGGCGACGAGGCCGCGCATCACCGTGATTTTGGCGCCGGCCCGGTCGGTCATCTGGCCGACCCGGGCGCGGCTCAGCACGGTCGCGACATATTGCAGGCTAACCGCGACGCCGGCCAGCGGCACGCCGAAGCCGAGGTCGCGGTGGACGAAGACGGGCAGCACCGCCAGAGGCAGCGCCACCGTCAGGAATGCCACGAAGGTCACGAAGACCGTCGAGACGATGAGCAGCGCCTCGGAGACGCCCTCGGCCGTTTGGCACCCCTCGCAATCTTCGGTCGATATTTGCCGGCTCATCGCACCGCGTGCCTGCGCCCTCCCGCCGAGCGGCCGAGGTTCGTGACGCAGTGATCAAGCCTTAGCGTTGCCGCCGCGCCCTGACCAGGGCCAATCCCGCAGGGCAGATCCGCTGCAAAGGATTGCGCAGTTCCTCTGCGCAATCCTGCCGATACTTACGTCTCGGTCTCGCGCGTGCCGATCAGTGCGACCCCATGAGGTCCTGCAGCGCCTTCGGCAGGGCTTCGTTGCCGGAGACCGGCACCGCTGCTGCGGCCTGGGCGAAGGAGATCGTCGCCACGGCCCGGTTGACTCGGTCCTCCGGCCAGGGCGCGGCCTCGGCCGGACTCTTGCCGTCATAGACCATGGTCCCTTGGCCTTTCTGGAGCATCATCGTGCCGCGCGGGGTCGTGACCGAGACTTCGCCGCTCAGAACGAGGACGCCGAAGCCGCCGTCGATATGGCCGCCCCAGACCGTCGTGCCGCGCACGCCGAGCGTGCCGACCGGCGTCTTGATCGACACGTGGCCGCCGGTAGGACCCTCGACCTTGCCGCCGACGAACAGGAAGGCGCCGTTCGGCACCGACAGCGCCAGCTTGCCGCCGGCCGGATGATCGGGATCGTAGACGAAGCTGTCGACCGTCATGCGGCCCTTCTCGCCGAGCGTCAGCACGGTGCCGTCGGCGAGCTTGGCCTCGAGCCGCGCGGCCGGGCCGGTGCGCAGCTTGTCGCCGAACAGCACCGGACCCTCGACGACGAGATCGCGGGCGACACCGGCCTGTGTGGCCTGCGCCTGCCCCTGCGCCTTGTCGACCGCCCCGACCGTCACCGGCGAGGCGGACGCGGCCCCGATCCATGCCGTCGCAATCGCCGCCGCACCGACGAGACCCCAACCCTTCAATCCATTTCCAAACATTGCAATCCCCCTGCCTAATCCATCGTCAAAAGTTCAGCCGCACGGCGTCGCGGACCGGCGTCTGAATTCATCGGCGCGGCGAACGGCGCCGGCCAGTGTCGGATGCGGTCGAGCGTGACGGCGACGGGCGCCGGCCTCCCGAACAGAAAGCCCTGGCCGTATTCGCAGGCCATGGCGGCCAGCATGTCGGCCTGCTCCTCCGTCTCGATCCCCTCGGCGACCACCGGGATCTCGAGCTCGCGGGCCAGGTAGCGGATGGTGGAGACGATCTTGCGGCTCTTCGGGTCGCTTGCCATCGAGCGCACGAAGGCCCGGTCGATCTTGAGCGTCGTGATGGGCAGCGTGCTGAGGTAGCTCAGGCTCGAATAGCCGGTGCCGAAATCGTCCACCGCGATCCCCATGCCATGGAGACGGCAGGCGTCGAGGATCTTCGCGGCGCCGGCCGGATCCTTCATCAGCATGCTCTCGGTGATCTCGAGCTTGAGGTTGGAGGGCGAAATGCCGCCCTGGCTCAGGATGGTCTTGACCGTATCGGCGAAGGCCGGTTGGACGAGGTCGTGACCGGAGATATTGATGGTGACGAAGAGCGCGGACCCGATGGACGCACTCCACAGCGGTTGCGCCGGATTCCCCTCGGCGGCGGCGGCAAGCAGCGGGAAGACACGGGTCAGTTCGTGCAGGCACCACTGGGTGATCCCGACGATCAGGCCGCTGGCCTCGGCGGCCGGGATGAAATGCGTCGGCGCGAGGAGCCCGCGCTGCGGATGGTTCCAGCGGATCAGTCCCTCGAAACCGGCCAGGCCCCGCCCTGCGAGGTGGACGATCGGCTGAAGGTAGAGCTCGAATTCCTTGAGACGAAGGGCGCGGAGCATCTCCTGATCGAGCGTCAGGGCCTCGACGGCGGCATGGAACTCCGGGCCCGGCATGTTGAAGGCCTTCGACGCCGGGCGCGAACTCGCCCCGCTCGCATGCAGCGCCAGGGTCTCGCGGTAGCGCTGGATCACCACGCCGAGACACATGCGCAGGATCGGGTCCGTGGTGGCGATCCGATGTTCGAGCTGCTGTTCCGTGACGACGAGAAGCTCGCAGTCCTCGGTCACGCGCGCGGAGGCCGATCGGGTGCCCTGATCGATCAGGGCCATCTCGCCGATGATCTCGCCGGCGCCGCGCCGCGCCAGGACGATGTCGCCGTCCTCCCGTCTGACGAAGATCTCGATCTGTCCCCGCTTGATCAGATAGGCGCAATCGCCGCCGTCTCCTTCGGAGAACAGGGCCGACCCCTTCTGCAGGACGAGGTGATCCAAAAGGTTATGCATCGGGAACTCCCCGACGAGCCTTAGCCGATTTCGCTTAACGCTTGGTCAATCAGGCGAATTTTCTGATGACGCAACACCTGTCTTTACAGGACGGAAGGATTCGACCGGATAAAGTCCGACGTGACGCTAGGGAAAGAGGTGCGAAGACGTGGCGACCGGACGACGCGCGACGCTGGCCGGCGCCCTGCGGCGCTCGGTTCCGCTCATCGCCGGCCTGGGGATCGTCGCTCTCGTCAGCGGCGTCCGCCTCCTGGCGCCCGAGCCCTTCGACCGCCTGCAATCCTACGGGTTCGATACGCTGCAGCGCCTGTTTCCACGCGCCGACGCCGATACGATCCATCCGGGCTCCGGCGTCCCGGTCGTCGACATCGACGAGGCGAGCCTCGCGCGCTACGGCCAATGGCCATGGTCGCGCCTCGTCGTGTCGCGCCTCATCGCCAACCTGCAGGACGCCGGCGCCGCGGCCATCGGGCTCGACATCGTCTTCGCCGAACCCGACCGGACGTCGCCCTCGACGCTGGCGCCGCAATGGCAGCGCGAGGATGGGCTCAGCATAAAAGGTCCGGGCGCCCTGCCCGATTACGACCGGCAGCTCGCCGCGACGCTGGCGCGCGGCCGGGTGGTGACGGGCTACGGCCTCATCCCCGTGGCGAACGGCAAGGCGCCGGTGCTCGCGGCCGGCATCGGCATGATCGGATCGGCTCCGCCGGCCGGATTCTGGGGCTATGCCGGGGCGGTGCCGAATCTCAAGATGCTCGACGAGGCGGCGGCGGGCCAGGGCAGCTTCACCATCGCCGGCACGGGCCGCGACGAGATCATCCGCCGCCTGCCGCTGGTGATGAGGCTCGATGGCGACCTCGTCCCGGCGCTGGCGCTCGAAGCGCTGAGGGTCGCCGACGGCTCGGACGACGACATCCGGCTGCGCGAGAACCGCAACGGCGGCCCGCACGGCGCGCTCCTCGGCTATACGGCGCGCGTCGGCGCGCACGACATCCCGCTCGAGCCCGACGGCACCCTATGGCTGCACCACGGCATCCGCTCGCCCGCGATGACAATCTCCGCCGGGCGCGTGCTCGATCCCGACGCGCAGGCCGCGCTCAAGCGCACCGTCGCGGGACGCATCGTGCTGATCGGCACCAGCGCGGTCGGGCTCTCCGATCTTCGGCCGACTCCGCTCTCGGCCTTCGAGCCGGGGGTGAACATCCATGCCGGCGCGATCGAGCAGATTCTTGGAGACGACCTGCTCGCCCGCCCGCCCGCGGCGCCTGGCGCCGAATTCGTCGCGGCGGCGATGCTCGCGGCGGCGGTCGCGGGCCTCGTCTCCTGGTTGGGCATCGCCGCCGGCGCCAGCCTGGCCCTCGCGGTGCTGGCGGCGGGGCTCGGCGGTACCGCCTTCGCCTTCGCCAAGGCGAACCTGCTGCTCGACCCGAGCCTCGTCGTGCTGGAGCCGCTCGCGGTCTTCGTCGTCGCCATGCTGGCGCGCTATCTTGTGATCGAGCGGCGCGCCAGCGGGCTGCGCGCGGCCTTCAGCCAATATCTGTCGCCGGCGCTCGTCGAAACCCTGGCGCGGGACCCGAGCCAGCTGCGGCTCGGCGGCGAGACGCGGCAGATGAGCTTCCTGTTCACCGACCTCGAAGGCTTCACGAGCTTCACCGAGACGGCCGATCCAGCCCTCCTGGTGAGCACGCTCAACGCCTACCTCGACGCCGTGTGCGGCATCGTCATGGAACATGGCGGCACCGTCGACAAGATCGTCGGCGACGCGGTCCACGTCATGTTCAACGCGCCACTCGACCAGCCCGACCATGCGGCGCGCGCCGTCCGCTGCGCGCTCGCCATCGACGTTTTCGCACAAGGCTTCGCGGCGGAGCACAAGACGCGAGGGCGAAGCTTCGGCACGACGCGGATCGGCGTCAACACCGGCTCCGCCGTCGTCGGCAATTTCGGCGGCAAGCGCCGCTTCGACTACACGGCGCACGGAGATTCGATCAACACCGCGGCGCGGCTCGAAGCCGCCAACAAGCGGCTCGGGACGCGCATCTGCGTGTCGGCCGCGACGGTGGCGGCCGCCGCGGGCCTGCGCTTCCGCCCGATCGGCGCGCTGGAGCTCAAGGGCAAGGCCAATCGCGTCGAGGTTTTTTCGCCGCTGGCCGACACGGGGCCGGAGAACGCCTGGGCGGAGCGCTACGCGGATGCCTTCGGGCAGCTGTCGCGCGGCGAGGAGGGCGGCGCCGAAACCATCCTCGAACTCCACGCCGCCCATCCGGACGACCCGATCCTCGCCTTCCACGCCCGGCGCATCGCCTTGGGCCAGCGCGACACCGAGGTCGCCCTCCAGGCGGCGTGAGACGTGGCGGTGGAAATCTGATGCGGGCGTCTGGCCTGGGGGTTGTGCGGGTGGTTGGGGACGTACGAGTTGCCGAAGATTGACCACGAAGCGCCGAACGACTGGCCTGCGGTCGTTCTGAGAAACTCCGCCAAATACTTATAACGGACCAGAACGTTGAGCTGTCGAGCCCAAGATGCGCCGAGAACATCTGCGACCCAAGGATTTCAATTTAGTTTCACTTTTTTCGGCATTTCGCTGCACCATTCCAACCCAGGGCCGCTAATCTATTTGTACCACCAGGGCAAGAATCTTTCTTCGCGACCGGAAGATTTCACGACCGGGCATCGTTTTCGCAAATTGACACGCCTCGCCAGGGTTGATAGTAAAACGCAACTCGTAATCAATCATCACTAAAGCCATGTAAGCCGCTGGAGGAACGCGATCGTACAGCTCAGCCCACGTACCTTTCCAGAATGCATGCGCGGAGATCCAAATCCATCAGGACAGATTCGCCATATCAGCACTCTCGAAAACAGAAGTTGTCATGGACATCAGCCAAGATCAAATCGATGAATTATTGGCACACCCTTCGGAGAGCCTGAACGTCGAGATCAAAAGATGGCTTAACCCCGATACGGCTTCGGATTTCGCGAAGATTGTTAAAGCTACTCAGGCAATACGAAATCGCAATGGTGGTTTCTTCATATTGGGATTTGACGACAAGATTCTTCAGCCGGATAGAATGAATTCTCCAGTTGATGTGCGAGGAACTTTTCATTTAGACAAAATTCAGGCAATTGTATCTCGGTACTCCTCTGAGCCCTTCGAAATCACGATTGCGTTCGGCAAACGTGAAGGCACGGAGTATCCGGTGATTGCGGTTCCAGAAGGTGTTACCGCTCCAGTTGTCGCGAAGCGCGATTTACAAGACGCGAGTGGCGCATTTCTCATCAGGGAAGGAGATGTCTATTTTCGAACGCTGGGCGCCAATGGTACGCCGAGCACCGCCAGGGCCCGCCCGAGCGACTGGCGAGAGATTCTAAACATCTGTTTTGAAAACAGAGAAGCGGATATAGGAAGGTTCCTCCGCAGACATTTGGTCGGCAACAATGTCGAGAATTTCTTAACTGCGCTGACGGGAATACGTGATGGTGTTGCGCAACCTCTGAGATTGCTAGATCGCGTCGAAGCGCTGCAGAACGAGGGAAAGGAGCATTTCTCCAACGCGATAAAGGCTCGCACCCTCAACAAAGAAGAGATCGAGCTTTTAGACGCTGGATCGTGGCAAGTCGCACTTGTTATAGACCCGCCAAATGACAGTGCTATAACCGATAGGGAATTTCTTAATCGATTTTCTGGTGCAAATCCACGACTAACGGGATGGCCCGTATGGCTTGATTCTAGAAATTTTTCCGAAAAGCTTTCTCATCCACACGTTGTGGATAAAGCTTGGCAGGCGTTGATAGTCTCAGCTAAAGGTTGGTCATCTCATCTCGATTTTATAAGACTAAATCCGAAGGGTAAGTTTTACCTGGAACGAGCGCTGCAGGATGATCTCGTTCCTTCCAAGATACCTCCTAAAACAGTGCTTGACCCTATTCTCGTGCTAATTCGAGTCGCTGAGGCGATTGCAGTCGGAATTAGCGTAGCGCGCGCCCTTGGCTGGGACGACAATGCTCATCTCGGATTCGGCTTCAAGTGGACGAAGCTCAGTGGCCGTGCCTTAGAATCATGGGCCAATCCGATGATTTCAGTGCTTCCGGGCTCCGTTGCACATGACGATGAGGCCGAAACATTCGTTGAGGTTCCTGGCGACACCCCCATTTCGGCGATCGCTCCCTATGTTGAGAAAGCCACAAGGGAACTCTTTCTCAAATTCGATGGCCACAGTGTCCTGGCCGAGGTGATCGAGAGATGGGCTAAGCGGCTAATCGAGCGGAGACTAAATGGTTAGCCGCCGACTTCCGTATTCGATAAAGTAGTTTTAGTTTTCGAACCTTTGCGCCTTCGCTGTATATTGTTACCAGCGCTTTTGTTCAGATGTGTGCTACTGGTTCTATGCTCCGCAAAGCAACCTCGATTTTGGCCAAACTCCGGTCATGGTGCAATGCTCAATCGCCCATTCGCTTCAATCAAACGCCCCGCCTCAATCCATCAGCATCACCCCAGCATCCCGCCCCCTACAGTAGCACCAGGACAATCGCGAGGACGATATTGGTCACCTTGTGGAGCAGTTGGTCGAAGCCCAGCACACACCGGAACGGTACCTCGGGCGGCGACCAGCGCCCGCAGTGCGAGACGACGGTCTTGGCGCGATCGATCGTGACATAAACCAGAAAGTCCGCGATCGCCAGCCACCAGAGGTGCGGCGCCACGGCCGGCACCATGGAGTCGAGATAACGATCGCCGCGACCGACGTTCTCGATTGACACACACATATCCCGCTGGTTATTGATGCGATCAATAGCTAGCGAGTTATGTATCCCGATGCCGTACGCGCACGACGTGCTCTTCAAGACGCTCGCCGATCCGACCCGGCGCGCCATCTTCGAGCGGCTGTGCCGTGACGGGGAGCAGACGGTCGGGGCACTGACGGCTCGGGCCGGGGTCTCGCAACCGGCCGTCTCAAAGCATCTTGGCGTCCTGAAGCAAGCCCGACTCGTGCTCGACCGCCACGAGGGTCGCCTCACGCATTACAGCGCGCAGCTTAGCGCCCTGGCCCCGCTGATCGACTGGACAAGCCAAATGACCGGCTTCTGGCAAAACCGGTTCGACGACCTCGAAGACCTGCTGAAGAGGATGGACCAATGAACGAGACATCGACCGAAACGCTCTCCGTCATCGTCGATCGGGAGATGCCCTTTCCGCCGGAAAAGATCTGGCGCGCGCTCACTCAACCGCACCTGATCGAGGAGTGGCTCATGAAGAACGACTTCAAGCCCGTGGTGGGCCACCGTTTCGATTTTCGTGCGCACTGGGGCGCCGTCGACTGTCAGGTGCTGGCCGTCGAGCCGAACAAAACGCTGTCCTACACCTGGGAGGCCTATGGCCTCGAAAGTGTCGTCACCTGGACTCTCACCCCTTCGAGCACGGGGACCCACCTGCGCATGGAGCAGTCGGGTTTCCGGCCGGATCATCAGCAGGCCTATCAGGGCGCCAAGGCCGGGTGGCCGCGCTTCTTTGCGAAGCTGGAGCAGGTCCTGGTGCGGACAGATTGACGTTTCCCGGCACATTCGGCTCCAAAAGGAGATCTCATTGAACTGGAACAAGGGGGTTCGGCAGATCCACCGCTGGCTGTCCATTGCGTTTACGATGGGTGTCATCGCCTACATCGTCGCGATGGGACAGGGGCAACCTCCCGCTTGGGTGGGCCTCATTGCGTTGCTCCCCCTCGTGGCGCTCCTGGTCACCGGCTTGTACTTGTTCGTGCTACCCTATTCCGCCAAGTTACGCAGCGCGGGACGTACCGGCTGATTGGCCAGCGCAGACGACATGGTGCCGCCGTCAGATGGAGCACGCCTCGTGTTTCCGCTTGGCTCGGGAGACAAGAGGAGCGGAGAGAAAGAAACGTCATGAGCAAGAGCGGGTCTCAGCAAGAAAAGTCTCCATCGCAGATGATAGACGAGCGGATCGGGGATCTGGGCGACTGGCGGGGCCAGACGCTTTCCCGGCTCCGCGCCTTGATCAAGCAGACCGACCCCGAGGTGGTCGAGGAATGGAAGTGGAGAGGTGTTCCGGTGTGGTCTCACGACGGCATCATCTGCACCGGCGAGACCTACAAGACCGTCGTAAAGATGACCTTTGCCAAAGGGGCCGCGCTTGACGACCCGTCTGGCCTCTTCAACTCAAGCCTCGATGGCAACACCAGGCGTGCCATCGACTTCCACGAGGGCCGGGAGATCGACGAGGAGGCATTGAAGGTTCTTATCCGCGCGGCCGTGACGCTGAACGCCCGCCGCGCCCACGGCTGATCGAGCTGGAAGGAGGTAGGAACAAGCCCCTCGAAGGAGACGCGATCCGTCGAGTTCAATACTGTGAGGACCGGACCGGCGACGTCGCCTCAGGCTCGAACGCCCGCTTGCACCAACTGCGCCGCTTCGCGGACGCGGCCCCCTACAACAGCACCAGGGCAGTGGCGAGCGCGATATTGGTCACCTGATGGAGTAGCTGGTCGAAGCCCAGCACCCACCAGAACGGCGCCTCGGTCGGCGGCCAGCGCCCCCAATGCGAGACGGCGGTCTTGGACCGGTCGATCGCGACATGGACCAGAAAATCAACGATCGCCAGCCACCACAGATGCGGCGCCACGGCCAGCGCGATGACGAGCGTGATCGTGCCATGGCAGAGCGCGTGGACGACGAGCGGCCCAGCCCAGCCCTGGTCGCGCTCCTTGCCCCGCGCGATCCAGTTCGTCTGCAGCACGAAATCGGCGAAGTAATGCTTCAGCGCGAAGAGCGCCGTCAGGGAGGCGGCCTCGAGCACGGGCGCGGCGGCGTCGGCCGGAAGACCGGAAGCGGGCAGGATCATGACCAAATCATCGCCACAATCGCTTTAACGCGACGTATAAATTGACGCGATCCGCTCGGCCGAATGCAACTATTCCTGCGCCATGGCGAGCACCTTGCGCCATTCGGCATCGGTCACGGGCTGGACGGAAAGGCGCGAGTTCTTGACCAGCATCATGTCGGCGAGCGCCGGCTCGGCCTTGATGGCGTCGAGCGTCACGGGCGTGCGCAGGGAACGCACCGCCTTGAGATCGACCATGCCGAACTTGCCGGTCGGGTCGGTGTGGTCCGGGTAGTAGGCCCTGATGACGCTGACGATGCCGACGACGGCGCGCTGCTCGTTGGAATGGTAGAAGAACACCTCGTCGCCGAGCTGCATGTGCATCAGATTTTGCTTCGCCGTGTGGTTGCGCACGCCGTTCCAGAAGGTGCCCTTGTCGCCGGCCTCGACCTGCTTCTCGAACGACCAGCTCGACGGTTCGCTCTTCACCAGCCAATGCGCCATCGTGGTCCTCCGGGTTCAGATGTCGGTCTCAGCGCGCGCGGGGCGCGACAGAAGGCGATCGATCGCCTGCGGCGGCGCGAGGCGTCCGTCGAGGATCGCCGCGACCGCCTCGACGATCGGCATCTCGACGCCGCGTTTCCTGGCCAGTTCGGCGAGGACCCCGGCGGTTGCGGCGCCTTCCGCGAGCCGCCCCTCGGCGGCCTCCTGGGGGGTGCGGCCCTCGCCGAGCGCCCGGCCGAAGGCGAAGTTGCGCGACTGCGCCGACGACGAGGTCAGCACCAGGTCGCCGAGCCCCGCGAGGCCCATCAGCGTCTCCGGCCGCGCCCCCGAGGCCCGGCCGAAGCGGGCGAGCTCGGCGAAACCCCGCGCGATCAGCGCCGCGCCTGCGCTGGCGCCGAGATCGAGCCCCGCCGCGATGCCGCAGGCGATGGCCAGCACGTTCTTGGCGGCGCCCCCGATCTCGACGCCGACGAGGTCGGTCGTGAAATAGAGCCGGAAGGCGGGGCGGCCGAGCGTCTCGGCGAGGGTACGGGCCAGCGCCCCGTCATCCGCCGCGACGGTCACCGCCGTCGGCCGTCCGCGCCCGACATCGGCCGCGAAGCTCGGGCCTGACAGGGCGGCGGGCGGATGGCCGGGTCGGCACTCGGCGACGACCTCGCTCATCAGGCAGCCGGTCGCCTGCTCGATGCCCTTGGCGCAGACCAGGATCGGGATTGCAGGGGCGAAGCGCGGCAGGCCGTCGAGCACGGCGCGCAGCCGCTGCGCCGGCACGGCGGCGAGCACCAGTTCGGCGTCGTGGAGCGCGGCCGGGTCTGCCGTAGCCAGAACCTCGCCGGGGAGGCCGACGCCCGGC
Organism: Lichenihabitans sp.; assembly: GCA_965277635.1. Taxonomy (GTDB): domain Bacteria; phylum Pseudomonadota; class Alphaproteobacteria; order Rhizobiales; family Beijerinckiaceae; genus Lichenihabitans. Next base: position 3,713,109 of record CBDIDE010000002.1, on the reverse strand, counting down.
AACCGCGCCCGGTTCTCGCGCTCGCGCTCGATCGCCGCCGCCTGAGCCGGGTCGCGCGTCCAGAGGACGATCTGGCGGCTTGGCCGCGACGCGATCCTCGCCAGCGCGGTCCCCCAGGCGCCCGCGCCTATGACCGCGATGCGCGTCACCATGGGTCAGGACCGGCCGCCGCCGACGCGCTCGGCGCCGGGGTCGAGCGGCCAGCGCGGACGGGCCGCCACCGTCATGTCGTCGTCGAGCCCGAGCAGCAGCCGCTCGATACCGGCCCAGGCGATCATGGCGCCGTTGTCGGTGCAGAGCGCCGGCGGCGGCAAGACGAGCCTCAGGCCGCTCTCGCCGGCGAACCGGGTCAGCGCGCGCCGCACGGCGTCGTTCGAGGCGACCCCGCCCGCCGCCACGAGCGCGCTCGGCCGCCCCGCGAAAGCGCGGAAGGCGCGCAGCGCGACGCGGGTGCGGTCGACCACCACATCGACGACCGCGGCCTGGAACGCGGCGCAAAGATCGGCCACGTCGGTTTTCGACAGAGGCGCCGCCCGCTCGGCCTCGAGGCGCACCGCCGTCTTGAGCCCGGCGAGCGAGAAGTCCGGCTTCGGCCGGCCGAGCATGGGGCGCGGCAGCGCGAAGCGGGCCGGATCGCCGGCAAGGGCCTGTTTTTCGACCATCGGACCGCCCGGATAGGGCAGGCCGAGCAGCTTCGCGGTCTTGTCGAAGGCTTCGCCGATGGCATCGTCGACGGTGGTGCCGAGCCGGCGGTAGTCGCCGACGCCGTTGACCGCGATGAGCTGCGTATGGCCGCCCGACATGAGCAGCATCAGATAGGGGAAGGGAACGTTGTCGGTGAGCCGCGCCGTCAGCACATGGCCTTCGAGATGGTTGACGGCAACGAGGGGCTTGCGCAGCGCCAGGGCCAGCGCCTTGGCGGTGGTGAGCCCGACGAGAACGCCGCCGATGAGGCCCGGTCCCGCCGCCGCCGCGATGCCGTCGACCTCCTCGAGGCGCATATCGGCGAGGACGATCGCGCGCTCGATCAGCCGGTCGATGACCTCGACATGGGCGCGCGCCGCGATCTCCGGCACCACGCCGCCGAAGGCCGCATGATCGGCGATCTGGCTCATGACCTCGTTCGACAGGATCTCGCCGCCGCCCTCGTCCCTGAGGCGGACCACGGCGGCGGCCGATTCGTCGCAGGTGGTCTCGATCCCCAGAACGCGCATGCTCGCCCTTCGCGTTAGCCGGCTCCAGCCTTACCGTCTGCGGCACCCGGGAACAAGGATGCGTCGCCGCCGCTCACGGCCGCGCCATGCAATAGCCCTGCACCTTGCGCAAACTTCACGTGCCACCCCTTGGGCTTTCTGTTTTGATCGCGCCCGAGTAGACGATCCCCGACGCTCGGGCGCTGGCCGCCCGCGGAGGCCAGACCTATGCCGCATTTCCTCGCCGACCTGAAAGACATCTGGCGGCTGACCTACCCGTATTTCCGGCGCAAGGAGCCGGGTGAGATCCGCCTGTGGTTCGTTGGCCCGGTCAAGGCGCCCGAGAACTGGATCGGCTTCGGCCTGCTCGGCGGCACGATCGCGCTCGAGGTTGGCTACTCTTTTCTGATGAAGCGCTTCAACAGCTGGAATGCTGATTTCTACAATTCGATCCAAGAAAAGAACTTCGGCGAGTTCATCACGCAGATGGAGATCTTCGGCGCGATCGCTTTCTGTTATATTATAATATTCGTTTATAAGACTTATATAAACCAGATCTTGCAGATCCGCTGGCGCAAGTCGATGACCGACTTCTTTGTCGAGCGCTGGCTGGCGCCGGCACAGCACTACCGCATGCGGATGCTGAGCGACCCGGCCGACAATCCGGATCAGCGCATCGCCGAGGACGTGCATCAATTCGTCGGGCAGACGATGGTGCTCGGCATCGGCTTCTTCGGCAACGTGCTGCGGCTCGCCATCTTCCTGATTGTCCTATGGAATCTCAGTGCCATCTTCCCGATGACGACTTTCGGGATGCCCTTCGACATTCCGGGCTATCTGATCTGGATCGCCATCCTCTATGCCGCGGCCGGCACGGTCATCACCCATCTGATCGGCTCGCCCCTCGTCTGGCTCAAGTACCACCAGGAACGCTACGAGGCGAATTTCCGCTTCGCCATGGCCCGCATCCGCGAGAACGGCGAGCAGATCGCGCTGCTCGGCGGCGAGAGGGCCGAGCAGGCGACGCTCGGCGAGCGCTATGCGTCCATTCTCGCCAACGTCTATGCCGTCGTTCGGCGGCAGAAGCGGCTCGGCTTCTTCACCTCCTTCTTCGGCCAGTTCTCCGTCATCTTTCCGTTCCTGATGCTCGGGCCAGCCTATTTCTTCGGCAAGGCGACGCTCGGTGCTCTGATGCAGACCAATTCGGCGTTCGGCAGCGTTCAGGACGGCTTGACCTGGTTCATCGACGCCTATGTGAGCCTCGCCAATTACCGCGCTATCGTGCAGCGGCTCGTCGGCTTCGAGGATGTGCTCCAGAAGACCACGGCAACGTCGGCCGAAAAGCCCCATATCGAGACCGGTCTCACCGATGGCGACGCCTTCGCGGCCGAGGGCTTGATCGTCAGCCTGCCCGCCACCCGCCAGCCGATTGCCGCGGTGTCGCATTTCGCGCTCCACGCAGGCGACCGCGTGCTGCTGTCGGGCCGCTCCGGCTCGGGCAAGACGACGCTGATGCGGGCGTTTTCCGGCGTGTGGCCCTTCGGTGAAGGCCGCATCGAGATCCCGGCGGCCACCAAGGCGCTGGTTCTCCCGCAGCGCACCTACATGCCGCAAGGTACGCTGCGCCAGGCGCTGGTCTATCCGCGCACCGTCGAGGCCTATCCGGATGCCGAGGTTCGCGGCGCGCTCGACGCGGTCGGCCTCGGCGCCTTGAACGGCGACGTGGACAAGGCCGACAACTGGTCGCAGCGCCTGTCCGGCGGCGAGCAGCAGCGGCTCGGCATCGCCCGGGCGCTGCTGGCGAAACCCGACTGGCTGTTCCTCGACGAGGCGACCGGAGCGCTCGACGAGGCGGGGGAAGCGGCACTCTACCGGGTGCTGATCGAGTGGCTGCCCGAGACCGCCATCGTGTCCATCGCCCACCGCGCCACGCTCGATGCCTTCCACACCCGCCGCATGGAGATGCGCAAGGGGCAAAACGGCCTGTTCCAGGCCGCCGAGGTCGTGGCGCGCGCGGCCGAATGAGGCGGCCCCGCGCGGCATGGCAGGCTGCCCAAGACGCGTGCAGACCGTGGCTAACTCATGCGCACGACAGCCCGCCTCCGTCTGCCTAGACTTCGTGTGACGGAGGACGTTTCATGGCTGTCTCGCTGCCCCGCGCCGCCTACGCCGACATGTTCGGGCCGACGACGGGCGACCGCCTGCGCCTCGCCGACACCGCCCTCGTCATCGAGATCGAGCGCGACTTCACGACCTACGGCGAAGAGGTGAAGTTCGGCGGCGGCAAGGTGATCCGCGACGGCATGGGCCAAGCCCAGACGACCCGCGCGCAAGGCGCGGTCGACACCGTCATCACCAATGCGGTGGTGCTCGACCATTGGGGGATCGTCAAGGCCGACGTCGGCCTGAGGGACGGCCGCATCGCGGCCGTGGGAAAGGCCGGCAACCCGGAGATCCAGCCGGGCGTGACCATCGTCGTCGGGCCGGGCACCGAGGTCATCGCCGGCGAGGGCAAGATCCTCACCGCCGGCGGCTTCGACACCCATATCCACTTCATCTGCCCGCAGCAGATCGAGGAGGCGCTGATGTCCGGCGTCACCTCGATGCTCGGCGGCGGTACCGGGCCCGCGACGGGCACCTTCGCCACCACCTGCACGCCCGGCCCGTGGCATATCGCGCGCATGATCGAGGCCGCCGACGCCTTCCCGATGAACCTCGGCTTCGCCGGCAAGGGCAATGCCTCGACGCCCGCGGGCCTGGTGGAACAGGTGGAGGCCGGCGCCTGCGCGCTGAAGCTGCACGAGGACTGGGGCACGACCCCAGCGGCCATCGACAATTGCCTCTCGGTCGCCGACGACCACGACGTGCAGGTGATGATCCACTCGGACACGCTCAACGAATCGGGCTTCGTCGAGGATACGATCCGCGCTTTCAAGGGCCGCACCATCCATGCCTTCCACACCGAGGGCGCCGGCGGCGGCCATGCGCCCGACATCATGCGAGTGGCGGGCCTCGACAACGTCCTGCCCTCTTCCACCAACCCGACGCGGCCCTTCACCAAGAATACGCTCGACGAGCATCTCGACATGCTGATGGTCTGCCACCATCTCGACGGCGCGATCCCCGAGGACCTCGCCTTTGCGGAGAGCCGCATTAGAAAAGAGACGATCGCGGCCGAGGACATCCTGCACGATATCGGCGCGCTCTCGATGATGTCGTCGGACAGCCAGGCCATGGGCCGGGTCGGTGAGGTCATTGTCCGCACCTGGCAGACGGCCGACAAGATGAAGCGCCAGCGCGGAAACCTGCCGGAGGAGCGGGGCGACAACGACAACGCCCGGGTCAAGCGCTATATCGCCAAATATACGATCAACCCGGCGCTGGCCCATGGCGTGGCGAAACACATCGGCTCGATCGAGCCCGGCAAGCTCGCCGATCTCGTGCTGTGGACGCCGGCCTTCTTCGGCGTGAAGCCGGATTGCGTCATCAAGGGCGGGATGATCGCCGCGGCGCCGATGGGCGACCCCAACGCCTCGATCCCGACGCCGCAGCCGGTGCATTACCGGCCGATGTTCGGCGCTTACGGCGGCGCCATCGCCGCGACCGCGATGACCTTCGTGTCAGGCACGTCGCTGGCGAAGGGATTGGCGCAAACGCTGCGGGTGGTGAAGCCGCTCGTCGCCGTCGAGGGGACGCGCGGCAGCTTGCGCAAGTCCTCGATGATCCACAACGGGCTCACACCCGCCATCACCATTGACCCTGAGACCTATGCGGTCACCGCCGACGGCGAGCTCCTGACCTGCGCGCCCGCCGACGTGCTGCCGATGGCGCAGCGCTACTTCCTGTTTTAGTCGGCGACGGTCTCGGCATGGGTGGAAGCCGACTCTTGCCTCATATTGACAACCCAACCGGCAGGACCGACGTTTAAGCTCGCGGCAACCGCGACAATGGAGACTGGTGTTGTCGTTCGGCGTGAGCCGAGCGGTCAGGAATACCGATCATGACGAATCGCATTCGCTTCAAGTATGAGGAGCTGGCCTCGGGCCAATGCGCGATCACGTCTCCCGATCTAAAGGGATTTTGCGTCGTCGCCGCGACGCCCCAGGACGCACTCGACGAGGCCTTGGAGATGCTAGCGGTCATCCGAGGCCGACAGGCGGGAGCGGCGCCGGAACGTATCACCGCTGTCGAATATGAAGCGGCGTGATTTGGCACGTCGCGTTCGAAGCTTTTGAAGCCTTCCTGAAACAGCAGGGCTTCACCCGCGTAGCGCAGACGAGACACCAATATCTTTATGAGCGTGGCGCACTCACGCGGCCTCGTCCTCGCGGCCGTAGGCGAGCAGCAGGACGATCACCACGACGCCGTAGAGGATGCTGCGGCCGTATTCCGGCATGTTGACGGCCTGCAGCACGGTGATCAACGCGATCAGGCTGACGGCGCCGGCGGCGGCGCCGAGATAGTGGCCGCGGCCGCCGAGGATCGAGATGCCGCCGACCACCGCGGCGGCGATCGATTCGAAGAGGTAGGGCGTCCCCATGCCGAGCGAGGCCTGGCCGCCGTAGCCGACGAGCAGGATGCCGGCGAGCGCCGCGAACATGCCGCTGATCATATAGAGCAGGATCGTCGTCGCGGGCACGTTGATGCCGGCCAGATAGCTCGCCACGCTGTTGTTGCCGATCGCATAGGTCCGCCTCCCGAAGGTCGAGTAGCTCAGCACGATCGACACGGCGACGATGACGCCGCCCCAGACCCAGAGCGCCAGCGGGATGTCGAGGAAGCGGCCATGCACGGCCGCCTGCACGACGGGCGGCGCGTAGGAGGCGCAGGACTGGCAGGTGAGGCCGCCGCTCAGGCCCAGCATCAGCCCTTCCGCGATGCCGTTCATGGCGAGCGTCATGATCACCGCGGGCACGCCGAGGATGGCGATGCCGATGCCGTTCAAGAGGCCAAAGCCCGCTCCCATGGCGAGCGTCGCCGCGACGCCGTAGAGCGCGCGGTCGTCCTGGCCGAGCGTCGTCGTGACGAGCAGGATGGCGGCGGCGTTCAGCACCGAGGGAATCGACAGGTCGATGCCGCCGATCAGGATGACGAAGGTCTGCCCGGCCGCGACGATGCCCACGAAGGAGGCCACGAGCAGCACCGCCTCGATGCCGCCCGGGCTGGCGAATCCCGGCCGCACGGCCGCGCCGACGATGAAGATGACGACCGCGGCCAGCGCCGCGTAGAGGATGCGCCGGGCGCCGGTGTCGAGCCCGAGCCGCGCGAAGGGCGATCGTCGACCCTCGTTCATGACCCAGAGCCCCGAACCCGGGCTAACTGACAGGTTTGAGCACGGTCCTTCCACCGCTCATCCCGGCGAAAGCCGGGATCCAGCCTCGTGGCGTTGCGGCGGAAGGGCGAAGCCGGCAGCCTCAGGGCTCTGGATCCCGGCTTTCGCCGGGATGAGCGGATTGTGCTGCCCGCAGGCGTTAACCCGGATTTGGAGCTCTCGCTCACGACCGCCTCCGTTTGACGAGCTGCCCGACCGCCATGGTGAGGACGACCGCGACGATGAGGAACAATCCTTCGTAGAAGGACTGGTAGAGCGGGTCGATCTTGGCGAAGAACAGGATGTTGACGATCATCGTCGTCAGCAGGGCGCCGGCGATGGCGCCGATGCCGCTGCCCCGCCCGCCGAACAGGCTGACGCCGCCGAGCACCACCGCGACGATCGAGCTCAGCGTGTAGCCGTTGCCCGTGGTGGCGTCGCCCGCGGTCGCGCTCGCCGCCACGAACAGGCCCGCCGCCGCCGAGGCGATGCCGCTCAGGCCATAGGCTACGAGCCGCGTGCGGAGCACCGAGATGCCATTGGCGGTGGCGGCCGCCGGATCGTTGCCGACCGCATAGATGGCGACGCCGAGCGAACTGCGCCGCAACATCATCCAGAGCAGCGCGAAACCGGCGATGTAGAGAAGCGCCCACGGCGCCGCGCCGTTCACCAGCGCATCCGTATAGGCCGGCGGCACCGTGCCGCCTGGCTGCGGCAGCACCATAATGGCGATGCCCTGGTAGATCGACAGCGTGGCGATGGTCACGACGATCGGCTGCAGCCGCCCGATCGCCACCAGCGCCCCGTTGACGAGGCCGAGCACCGCCCCGACGCCGAGGATGATGACGCTCCATAGCACCATCGTGGAGGGCGTGTCGCCGAGATGGAGCGCCGCCAGCGAATTGGCGATGTCGATGATGCCGCCGACCGAGAGATCGAGCCCGCGGGTCAGGATGACGATCGTCTGGCCGAGCCCGGCCAGCACCAGCGGCATGGTGTTGTTGACCGTCGAGGTCAGTTCGAAACCGCCCGGCAACCCACCCAGACGGGCATAGAAGATAGCGCAGTAGATGGCGACCGAAGCCGCCAGCACGACGCCCGACAACGTGAGGCCGAAATTCTGCGCGAGCACGCGCCAAGGGCCGCCGCGGCGGGACTGGCGCATCGCGCGCACGGGCGGGCTAGGCGGCATGCGCGTCCCTGACGGCCGACGAGACGATCTCTTCCGAGGTCACCGGCGCGGGGAGTTCCGCCGCGATGCGGCCCTCCCGCATGACGATCACCCGGTGAGCGAGGTGGGCGAGCTCCTCGGCGTCGCTCGAATAGAACAGGATCGCCCGGCCCTCGCGCGCCAGCCGGCCGACGAGCTGGTAGATCTCGTGCTTCGTCGCGACGTCGACGCCACGGGTGACGTCGTAGAGCAGGATGATGCCGCAATCGGCCAAGAGCCAGCGACCGATCAGCACCTTCTGCTGGTTGCCCCCCGAGAGCGTGCCGACCTGCCGCGCGACGTCGGGCGGCCGGACGCTCAACGCCGCGATCATGTCGCGCGTCCGCCCGCGCTCCTGGCGGCGCCGGATCAGTCCCAGCCGCGACAAGCGCCCCAGGATCGTAAGCGTGAGATTGACCTTGACCGACATCGGCAGCAACAGCCCCTCGGTCTTGCGGTCCTCGGGGACCAGCGCGATGCCGAGCCCGGCGCTGATCGCGTCGCGCGGGCTGCGCAGGCGCACCGGCCGCCCGGCGACCGCGATGGTTCCGCGGCTCGGCTTCATGGCGCCGAAGAGGGTGAAGAACAGTTCCCGGTGGCCATGCCCGGCAAGGCCGCCGACGCCGAGGATCTCGCTCTTGGCGAGCGTCAGCGACACATCGTCGAGCCCGCGGCCGGCGAGCCCCGAAACCGCGAGCGCCACCTCGTCCGAAGGCGTCGGCGGCAGTGCCGGATAGAGCGCCTCGACCCGCCGCCCGGCCATCAGCGCGACCGCCTCGTCCTCGCCGATCTCGGTGAAGGTGCCGACCTGGCGGGCATTGCGGAATACGGTGATGCGGTCGGCGATGCGGATGATCTCGCGCCAGCGGTGCGAGGTGAAGACGATCGCCGTGCCCCGCGCCCGGAGGTCGCGGACGAGGCCGAACAGCCACTCCACCTCGCGCTCGACGAGCGAGGAGGTGGGTTCGTCGAGAAACAGCATCTCGGGCGCGTTCAGCACGGCCCGCACGATCTCGACGATCTGCCGCTGCGCCAGCGAGACGTCCTCGACGAGCTCGCCCGGATCGATGTGGTCGACGCCGAGTCGCGTCAGGATCGCCTCCGCCTCGCCGTTGAGCCGGCGGCGCTTGACGAGCCCGAGCGCGCCGCGCGGCTCGCGCCGCAGCAGCAGGTTCTCCGCGACCGTCATGCCGGGGAACAGCGTCAGCTCCTGGAACACGGTCCAGGCGCCGAGCCGATGCGCGTCCTCAGGGGTGCGCAGATCGACCGGCCGGCCCTTGATCGTGACCGAGCCGCTATCCGGCCGGATGCGGCCGCCGAGGATCTTGATCAGCGTCGACTTGCCGGCGCCGTTCTCGCCGACGATGGCGTGGACCTCGCCGGGACGCACCGAAAAGGAGGCGCCGGCGAGCGCCACGACGCCGCCGAAGGCCTTGACGAGATCCGTCCCCTCCGCGGCCGAAGCCGCGGCCCCAGCCTCTTCGCTCATCAGGCCGCCGGCAGGTTGACCGTCAGGGTTCCGCCGCAGCCGTTGCCGTTCAGCGCGGCATCGACGCAGATCTTGAGGATCGCCTTGTCGCCGCTGTCGGTGAAGTCGTCGAAGAAGGAATCGGGCATGTCCGGGAACACCGTCTCGCCGACCTTCACGGTCTCGTCCGTTACGATGGGGAAGGACATGACGACGTCCTTCTTCGGATAGGTGCCCTTGAGGATGCGCCGCGCGAGCTCGAGCGCCACGACCGAGCTGAACGGCGGCTGGCCGATCGAGATGCCCTTCACCTTGTGGTCCATGTAGCCGAGCATGAACTTGCGGAAGCCGTTCTCGGCCTCGCCGGCGGTCGGCGGCAGCTCGCGGTTGGCGGAGATGAAGGCCTTCAGCACCCCGTCGGTGCCGCCCTGGCACCAGATGCCGTCGATCTTCGGCAGCGACGGGAGGGCGGCCGCGGTGTTGCGCTCGGCGGTCGAGGAATCCCACATGCCGGTGAAGCGGTTGACCACCTTGATGTCGGGATATTTCTTCCACACGCTGTCGGCGCCGTTGTTGCGCTCGGTGTCGTCGGCGGTGCCCGCGACGCCCGTCACCATGATGACGTTGCCCTTGCCGCCCATGGCCTTGGCGAGCCATTCGCCGCCGAGCACGCCGAAATGGAACTCGTCCGTCGTGACCTTGAGGCCGCTCGGCGCGGTCGCGACATTGTCGAAGGAGATCACCACGATGCCGCGGTCGGTCGCCTGCTTGATGACGCCGTTGAGCCCGGTCGGCGAGGCGGCATCGATGAGGATCGCGTCGACGCGCTCGGCGATCAGGTTGGAGATCTGCTGCGACTGCTTGGAGACGTCGTTGCCGGAATTGAACCAGGTGCCCTCGACCTCGGTCTTGTAAGGCTCCATCTGCAGGGCGCCCTTGAAGACGTCCTCCATCTCGATGCGCCACTTGTTGCCGATATAGGAGTTGGACAAGGCGATCTTGAGCGGCTTGCCGCTGTCGGCGGCAAACGAAAGGCGGGGCGCGGCGAGAAGGCCGCTGCCGGCGAGGCCGGCCGCGCCGAGCGTGAGCATGCGGCGACGAGATAGGATGATCGACAAATGGTCCTCCCGGAGATGTCTTTGGCGTGACTTGGCCCAGGCTCGGATACCGTAGGCGCGGGCGTCTCCGACATTAGTGGATGGTCACGCCGCCACAAGAGAAAAGATGAGGCGGATCAACCGCTCGTGGCATAAGTCATGCCCGCAACCCTATGCTGAATCCGGCGGCGCGCGATATCCGTCGGCGAGTCGGCAACGGAGGCGTCGCGCGTGAAGACCGAGGTCCTGTCGTATCAACTCTATTCGTCTCGCGGCGCAACGTCGCTGGAGCGCGAGCTCGCCATGCTGGCCGAGGCCGGCTACGATGCCGTCGAGCCTTTCGATGGCCTCTACGACGACCTCGACGGCCTCGCCCGCAGCTTGGAGAAGGCCGGCCTCGCGGCGCCGAGCGGCCATGTCTCGCTGACCCTGCTCGAAGAGGACGTCGAGCGTGCGCTCGTCATCGCCCGGCGCCTCGGCATGACCTACCTGGTCATGCCATACCTGCCGCCGGAGGCGCGGCCGCAGGATCGCGACGGGTGGCTGGCGATGGGCCGGCGTCTCCTGGCCGTGTCGGACCGGCTCGCCGACGCCGGGGTTCATCTCGCCTATCACAATCACGATTTCGAGTTCCGGCCGCTGCCGGATGGCTCCCTGCCCATCGAGCATGTGCTCGGGGCGGACCTCGTGTGGGAGGCAGATCTCGCCTGGGTCGTCAGAGCGGGCGCCGACCCGAAGCCCTGGCTCGACCGCTATCGCGGCCGGGTGCCGCTCGTTCACGTCAAGGATATCGCGCCCGAAGGCGAGGCGCTCGACGAGGACGGCTGGGCCGATGTCGGCACGGGCATCGTCGGTTGGTCTGCGCTCTGGAGCGTGTGCCGGCGAGCCGGGGCCGAGATCATGGTGGCCGAGCACGACAACCCCTCCGACACGGCGCGGTTCGCCAGGCGGAGCCTCGGTGCCATGAGCGGCTTTGCGGGGAGGCGCTGACATGGTGCTGCGGGTCGGCCTCGTCGGTTGCGGCACCATCTCCGACATCTATCTGACCAATGCGCCGCGCTTCCGCGACATCGCCATCCTGGCCTGCGCCGACCTCAGGCCGGAGGCGGCGGCCCGGCAGGCGGCGGCTTATGGGCTCGCCGCGCGCGACACCCACGAGCTGCTGGCGAGTCCGGACATCGACATCGTCCTGAACCTCACGGTCCCCAACGCCCATGCCGCCGTATCGCTGGCGGCGCTCGCGGCCGGCAAGCATGTCTATAGCGAGAAGCCGCTCGCGACGACGCTCGCCGATGGGCTCGCGATCAAGCGGCTGGCGGACCATCGGGGGCTGCGGGTCGGGGCCGCGCCCGATACCGTGCTCGGCGCCGCCGTCCAGGACGCGCGGCGGCAGATCGATGCCGGCGCCATCGGCCGGCCGCTGTTCGGCGTCGCCACCGTCCTGTCGCACGGCATGGAGGATTGGCACCCGAACCCCGGCTTCTTCTTCCGCGCCGGCGGCGGCCCCGTGTTCGACATGGGTCCCTACTACTTGACGACGCTGGTGACGCTCCTCGGCCCCGTCGCGACGGTCTCCGCCACGAGTCAGGTCGGATTTGCCGAGCGCATCGTCACGACCGAGGGCTCGGCGCTGCACGGCAGCCGTATCCCCGTCGAGACGCCGACCACGCTCTCCGCCTTGCTCAGCTTCGCGAGCGGCACCGAGGTGGCCTTCCTGGCGAGCTGGGACGTCTGGAGGCACGGCATGCTGCCGCTCGAACTGCATGGCACCGATGGCTCGATGCGCCTGCCCGATCCCAACTGGTTCGGCGGCGATGTCGCGGTCGCGGTCGGCCGAGGCGAGTGGCGCACCACGGCGACGTCGGAGCGCGTCTTCGGCCGCCCCAACTGGCCGGAAGACACGCCCGCCCATGCCAATCACCGCGGTCTCGGCCTTGCCGAGATGGTGCGAGCCATCGGAGAGAAGCGCCCGCACCGGGCGAGCGGCGACCTCGCCCTGCATGTGCTCGCCGTCATGGCGGCGATCCTGCGCGCCGCCGAGACCCGCGCGCCGGTCTCCGTCGCGCCATCCTGCGCGCGGCCCGAACCGCTCGGGGAAGTGGAGGCCGCGAGCCTCCTGGCTTGAGCACGCCACCCTGCGGCGACGGCGACCGGAACCGCCACGGTGGCTTTCTCATTCCCCCGCCCGGTGAGGGAACGCATCATGGCTGGCGACAAGGGCCGAAACGGCAAGGATCGGAACGGCGAGGACGAGCCGCACGAGGTCGTCGACCCGCGCGATGCCGCCGAGAGCGCCGGCCTCGTCCACGTCACGGACGACGCGCCGGGCATCACGCGCCGCCGGTCGGGCACGGGCTGGTCGTTCCGGGCGCCCGGCGGCAGGACCATCGCCGACAAGGTCGAGATCGGGCGGATTCGCAAGCTCGCCATCCCGCCCGCCTACACCGACGTGTGGATCTGCCCCAACCCCCGCGGCCATCTCCAGGCGACGGGCCGCGACGCCCGGGGCCGCAAGCAATATCGCTATCATCCGGCCTTCCGGGAGGTGCGCGAGGGCGCCAAATACGAGCACGTCACCGAATTCGCCGCGACGCTGCCGAAGATCCGCGGCACCGTCGGCTCGCACATGCGGCTGCACGGCCTGCCTCGGGAGAAGGTGCTCGGCACCATCGTCCACCTGCTCGAGACGACGCTGATCCGCGTCGGCAACCAGGACTACGCGCGGCAGAACAAGTCGTTCGGCCTGACCACCCTGCGCAACCGCCATGTCGACGCCGAAGGCGGCGCGCTGCGCTTCGAGTTCCGGGGCAAGAGCAATAAGGTCTGGAAGCTCCAGGTCCACGACCGTCGCGTGTCGAAGGTGGTCCGCGCCTGCCAGGACCTGCCGGGGCAGCAGCTCTTTCAATATGTCGACGCGGAGGGCCAGCGCCACGGCATCGACTCGCAGGACGTCAACGACTATCTGCGCGAGATCACCGGCCGCGACATCACCGCCAAGGACTTCCGCACCTGGGCCGGCACCGTGCTGGCCGCCCTGGCGCTCGCCGAGTTCGGCGCCATCGACAGCGAGGCGGCGGCGAAGAAGAACGTGCGCGCCGCCATCGAGCGCGTCGCGGCACGGCTCGGCAACACGCCGACCATCTGCCGGAAATGCTATGTTCATCCTGAGGTCGTCGAGTCTTACATGTCCGGCGACCTGCTGCTCGAAGTCAAGGCCGAGGTCGATGCGGAATTGCGCGAGGACCTGCCGGATCTGCGGCCCGAGGAGGCCGCCGTTCTGGCGCTGCTCGAACGGCGGCTGCGCAGCGAGCTCAAGGGGCGGAAACCGGCGGGCGGTAGCAAAGCTTGAATTGACGGATCGGCCGGCCTGACTGATGACTGGGCCATGGCACGCTCTGCAACAAACCGGACGGGCCAGGTTCTGGATTGCGTCGCGCGACGTTTCGCTCGCAATGACATGCCGGAGTCGAAGCTTTCTTCGACCTCGTTTCTCGCCGCAAAGTCGTTTCGTCCGCTCGCTTCCGCTGTGACGCACGCGCGGTTGGGGAACCGGCGTTGATGGAAGAGCTATCCTCGTGAGCGAATCCCAGGTCTTTTCGGCCGCCGGCGTGGTGGCGCCGCATCCCGCGGCCGCGGCGGCGGCGCGCGATATCCTCGTCGAGGGCGGCAATGCGATCGAGGCGGCGGTGGTGGCGGCGGCCGTCTGCGCGGTGGTGCTGCCGTCCCGTGCCGGCCTCGCGGCCGACGCGCTATGGATGATCCGCGAGGCCGGCGGCCGGGGACGGACCCGTGTCATCGACGCGCGGGGCCCCGTCTGCGCCGCCGCCACGCCGGTGCGTCACCGCGAGGCCGAAGCCGAGACCACCCCGGACCTCGGTCCGGCGGCGGTGCTGACCGTGCCAGGAGCGCCGGCCGGCTGGCAGGCGGCGCTCGACCTTTCGGCGGCGCTCGGCGGCAGGGTGCCGGTCTCGCGGCTGCTCGAACCCGCCGCCACCCTGGCGCGCACCGGTTTCGCCGTGCCGCGCTGGGACTTGCCCGAAGATCGAGTTGCGGCGCTGGCCGCGGTACCGGGCTTCGCCGACGCCTTTCTGGCCGACGGCCGGCGGCCCGATCCCGGCATGACCCGGCGCCTGCCGGCGCTCGGCGACACACTCGCCTATCTGGCCCATGCCGGGCTCGATGACCTCTATCGCGGCGACGTAGGCCGCGAGATGGCAGCCGATCTCGAACGATCTGGCAGCCCCGTCGGACGCGACGACCTGCGACGGATGGAGGCGCGCTGGCGCCCACCCGTCAGTCTCGCTATCGGCCGGCAGGCCTTCGAGGCTCCGCCGACGACCGAGGGCCATGCCTTTCTGCTCGGTCTCGACCTCTTCGGCCGCCTCGCCCGACCGACACTCGACAGCGTAGCGCATTGGCATGGACTGATCGAAAGCCGAATGCGCATCGCGGCGATGGTGGCCGACACCGATGCCGAGGATCTTGCGTCGCTGTTCGGCTCCCGGCGCCTGATCGGGCAAGCCGAGGCCGTCGGCCAGGCGCGCCCCGTCCCGATCGTGCCGCCGCGGTTCGCCGCCGAGGACGGCGCTTGGATTGGCGTCGTCGACCCGCAGGGACTGGCGGCGACGCTCGTCGCCTCCATGGGTCGGGCGTTCGGGTCGGGCGTGGTGCTGCCGCGCACCGGCGTTCTGATGAACGGCCGCGCCTCGGCCTTCGGTTCGGGTGACGAGGCCGGTCCGGTGCTGCGGACGGGCCGACGCGCGCCCTTCGCCGGCCTGCCGCTTGTCACGACGTCGCGCGACGGCCAGCTGCTGATTTTCGGCATGGCCGGCGCCGGCTCGGCTTTCCCGGCGGCCCAGATCGTCAGTCGGATCGATCTCGGCCAAGCCCCGATGCCGGCTGTCGTCGCGCCCCGCATGGCGGCTGTCGAGACCGCGAATGCGACGGCGCTGTCGATCGAGGATGGCTTCGACGACGGCCTCGCGCGAAGCCTGCGGAGGCTGGGTTACCCTGTCCTCGAACCGATGGCGGAGCGGTGCGGCGACGGCGGCCTGCTGCTGCGCCACCCCGGCGGCCGGATCGAGGTCGCCGCCGACCCTCGCCGCAATGGCAGCGCAGAGGGTTTCTGAGCGACCACTCCTGTCATTGCATGTTCATGCACGTTATGGCATGATTTAGCTTGTTTCGAGAGGTCATATGATCCCGCTGCCGGACGAACGACAATCGGTGATTCGCCAGCGGCTCGACCAGTCGGGCCGCGTGATCGCGGCCGACCTGGCGCGGGAGTTCCAGACGTCGGAGGATACGATCCGGCGGGATTTGCGCGAATTGGCGGCGGCCGGCCTGTGCCGACGAGTCTATGGCGGCGCGCTGTCGGCATCGCCCGCGCCGGCGCGGCTGGAGGAGCGAAACGTGCAGAACCAGGCACGGAAGCGAGCGCTGGGCCGTGTCGCCGCCGCTCTCGCCCGCCCCGGCAACATCATCCTGATCGATGCAGGATCGACCAACCGGCACATCGCGGGCGAGCTCCCAGAGGGCATGGGCCTGACGGTCGTCACCAATGCGCCCTCGGTGGCGGATGTGCTCGGCGGCCGCGACATCGACCTGATCCTCATCGGCGGCCGGGTCGATCCGCGGGTCGGAGGCTGCATCGGCGCCAATGCCCTGGCCGAGCTCAAGCGCATCCGCGCCGACCTGTGCTTCCTCGGCGCTTGCGCCGCAAGCCCCGCGACGGGAATCACCACGGTCGATGCCGAGGAATCCGTCTTCAAGCGGGCCCTCGTGACGCAAAGCGAAAGGACGGTCGTGGCCCTGACCAACGACAAGCTCGCGACCGTCGCGCCCTTCAGCGTCGTACCACTCGCCGAGATTCAGGACCTCGTCGTCGAGGCGGATGCCGGTGCGGCCAAGCTCGAGGGCTTCGATCTCTGCGGCCTGCGCTTGCATCGCGCGGGCGAGGTGTGCGCGTGACCGCCGCCGCCAGCCGCCGGCCGCTGCGGGAAGCCTCCTGGGCCGAGCGCGGCTCGACCTTCACGATCTTTCTGACGATGGGCATGATGACCGGCGCCTGGGCGGCGGCCTTGCCGGCGTTGAAGCTCAAGCTCGACCTGTCGACCCTCGATCTCAGCATCGCCCTCACCGCCCTCACCGGGGGCTCCGTCCTTGCCACCATTCTCGCGGGGATCATCGCGCCACGCTTCGGGACCGGCCGCGCCACCGGCTTCGGCGCGGTCGCCATCATCCTCGGGCTCATCCTGCCGCCGCTGGCGCAGTCGCTACCACAATTCGCCGCAGCCTCGTTCCTGCTCGGTGCCGGCGTCGGCTCGCTCGACGTCTCGGTCAACGGTCACGCAGGCTTCATCGAGCAGCGCTGGGGTGGCCCGATCATGTCCTCGTTCCACGGCGCCTTCAGCGTCGGTGGCCTCGCCGGAGCTGCGCTTGGGGGCGCCGTCGCCGGGGCCGGTTGGGGCGTCGGCGCACAGCTCTGGGGCCCGGCGGCGCTCGTCGCGCTTCTCAACCTCACCGCCCTGCCCTTCCTCGGGCGTGGGCCACGGAGCAGCCCCAAGGGGCTCGGCCTCGCCTGGCCCGAGCGGGCCATGCTAGGGATCTGCGCCATCGTCCTCCTCTGTTTTATCATCGAGGGTGGCATGGCCGACTGGAGCGCGGTCTATCTGTCGAGCATCACCGGCGCCTCGATCGGCGCGGCCGCAACCGGCTATGCGGCCTTCTCGGTCACCATGGCGATCGGCCGGCTCACCGGCGACCGCATCATCCACCGCTTCGGCGCGCGGCACATCGTCATCGGCGGCGGTGCCCTGGCGGCGCTCGGGCTAGGGCTGGCGGTCGCTTTCCCGCAGACCCTCGTCGCCAGCCTGAGCTTCGCGCTGGTGGGCATCGGCGCGGCCAATATCGTGCCGGTCGGCTTCAGTGCCGCCACCCGCATGGGCTCGTCTCCCACGGCAGGCGTCGCGGTGGTGGCGACCGTCGGCTATGCGGGCTTCCTGTCGGGGCCGCCCCTGATCGGCGGCGTCGCCTCGCTGGTAGGCTTGCGCGGCGGCATCGCCTGCCTGGCGATCGCGGCAGCGGTCGTCAGCCTGGTCGGCATCGTAGCCATGCCGGCGGGACGCCAGAGGCGCTGACGTCACGCCTTCATGAAGCGCTCGAAGGCCTCCTTGTAGTCCGGATGCCAGCGCGACAGGGCCGGACGGTTCTCGACAATATCGCCGATCGTCCAGCGCATGCGCTTCTCGTCGGTCTCGCGCGTCACGTCGTTGTCCGGGCATAGGATATAGAAGTCGCCGCGCTCGAGGCTCGCGAGCATGAAGTCCACGACCTCGTCGGCCGTCCAGGCGGCGTCGGGCTTTTCGGTGGCCTTGGTCAGGCCCGTGAAGGTGAAGCCGGGGATCAGCAGATGCGCGCTCGTGAGGCACCCCGGCGTGTTGCGCAATTCATGCGCGGTCGCTTCGGTGAAGGCCTTCACGGCCGCCTTGCTGACGTTGTAGGCCGCATTGCCCGGCGGTGTCGTGATGCCCTGTTTCGAGCCTGTGTTGACGATGAGGCCAGGCGTGCCGGACGCCGCCATCGACGGTGCGAAGGCCTGGACGCCGTTGACGACGCCCCAGAGGTTGACGGCGATGAGCCGCTGCCACGCCTCGTAATCCTCCCACGGCCTGCCGACCGGATCGATCGCCGCGTTGTTCATCACCACCGCCACGTCGCCGAAATCGCCCGCGGCCGCCTCGCGCAGCCGCCGAAGATCCTCGATCTTCGACACGTCGGTGGCCACGGCTTTCACGACGCGTCGGCCCTCGGGCGCAAGGTCGGCGATCTCGCCCGAGGCCGCATCGAGCCGCTCACCGGAAAGATCGGCCAGGACGACCGCGAGACCGATGCCGCTCGCGGCACCGGTGACGACGGCCGTTCGGCCGGGCGTGAGGGCGGGATGGCCCATGCATGAGGCTCCTGTTGAGACCGGCGTGCCGGGAGGCGACGATCGCGGTGCAATCGCTTTCGTCATCGCCGGCGACGTCGAGATCGAGAAAAAAAGCCGAGGCGGGATCGCCGGCCGCGTCGTTTCGGCACCGTATATCACGGGCGCCACCGGCCGGGCAGCGCTCTCACGGACTGAGGGTCGACGTCGGCGACGATGCGACGCGCAGGGAAGAAATCGCTCCGGGGCGCTCTCGGCTTCATCTTCCCGTTCGCGCCCTCAGCCCCTATAGAAGTCCTTCGAGCTAGCTGAAGGACCGAGGATCCATGGCGCCGCCGACAAGAGTGCTGAAGCTTGGGACGCGGGGCAGCCCCCTGGCTCTGGCGCAGGCGCACGAGGTGCGGGCACGTCTCCTCGACGCGCACGGCCTCGCCGCGGAAGCAGTCGAGATTGTTCCCATCAGGACGAGTGGCGACACGATCCAGGATCGTGCGCTGTCGGAGGCCGGCGGCAAGGGGCTGTTCACCAAGGAACTCGACCGGGCGCTGATCGACGGCGGCATCGATCTCGCGGTCCATTCGGCCAAGGACCTGCCGACGACGCTGCCGGAGGAGATCGAGATCGCCGGCTATCTGCCGCGCGAGGACGCACGTGATGTCTTCCTATCGCCCCGATTCACTCACCTCAATGACCTGCCCATCGGCGCCGTCGTCGGTTCCGCCTCGCTGCGCCGGCAGGCCCTGGCGCGGCGCCTGCGGCCCGACCTCGAGATCAGGCTGCTGCGCGGCAATGTGCAGACGCGGCTCGCCAAGCTCGACAGCGGCGAGTTCGATGCGACGATCCTCGCCATGGCCGGTCTCAAGCGGCTGGGGCTGACCGGCCGCGTCACCGCCATCCTGGACGTCGAGAGCTTCCTGCCGGCGGTGGGACAGGGCGCCATCGTCATCACGGTCCGGCGCGACGACGCGTCCGTCTTGGCTGCCGTCGCGCCGATCCTCGATGCCGATACGGGCCTTGCCGTGAGCTGCGAGCGGGCCTTCCTCGGCGTGCTCGACGGCTCCTGCCGCACGCCGATCGCCGGCCATGCGCGATGCTTGGGCGATGCGCTGGAGTTCCGTGGCCTGCTGCTCGGACCCAACGGCTCCGAGGCGGTCGAGACGCTGGCGCGCGGCTCGACCGACAATGCCGTCCGGCTCGGCGAGGACGCCGGGCACGATCTTCTATCGCGCGCCTCCAGTGCGCTGCTGGCGCAGATCCGCGCGGCGCCCTGACCATGCGGGTTCTGGTCATGCGCGCCAAAGCCGATGCCGAGCGCACGGCGGCGGCCTTGAAGGCCCTCGGACATGATGCCGTCCTCGCGCCGGTGCTGCGCATCGTGCCGCGCCAGGCGCCCGTCCCGACTGCGCGGTTCGAGGCGGTGCTGGCGACGAGCGCCCATGCCTTCGTCGGCGGCCAAGAGGCTGTCGAGGCGCTGCATCGCCTGCCGCTCTTCGCGGTCGGCGCCGCCACCGCGGAGGCAGGCCGCCGGGCGGGGTTCAAGGATGTGCGCGTCAGCCTCGGCGATGCCTCGGCCCTGGCCACGCTGGTGACCTTGACGCTGCCGCGCCCGGCCCATCTGATCGTCCTGGCGGGACGCGATCGCAAGCCGGGGCTCGAGGACGCCCTGAGCCAGGCCGGATATGGTCTGACCTTCGTCGAGGCTTATGTGGCCGAAGCGGAACAATGCTGGCCGGCGGTGGCGATCGAGGTGTTGCCGAGGGGTGATATCGCCGCGGCCGTCCATTTCTCGCGCCGCAGCGCCGCCCTGGCGCTCGGGCTGGCAAAGAGGCACGGGCTCGCCCTGCCCTTCCTCGCCCTGAGCCATCTCTGCCTGTCGAAGGACGTGGCCGTCCCGCTGCGCGAGGCCGGCGCGGAGCGCGTCCTCGTCGCGGCCGAGCCTTGCGAAGCGGCGCTGCTGAAGCGCCTCGCCGACGTCACGGCGTGAACCCCGCACCACGCGCCACGATCGTCGACGTACTGGTCCCGGTCGCGCTCGACACGGCCTATTCGTACCGGGTTCCGCCGGAGCTCGATCTCGCGGCGGGCGATTTCGTCGTCGTACCGCTCGGCCCGCGCGAGACGCTCGGCGTCGTGTGGGAGGCGCGCGCGGTCGCCGGCGGCGACAATCTCAAGCGCGTCAGCGCCCGGCTCGATTGGACCCCGATGCGCGCCTCGCTGCGCGACTTCGTCGACTGGCTGGCGCGCTGGACCTTGTCGCCGCGCGGCATGGTGCTGCGCATGGCGATCCGGGTCCCTGAGACCGCCGGGCCGGAACCGGTCAAGATCGGCGTCCGCCGGGCCGGCCCGCCCCCGCTCCGCCTCACGCCGGCGCGCACGCGCGTGCTCGAGACGCTCGCCGAAGGCCGGACCGTCGGCAAGCGGGCGTTGGCCGAGGCGGCGCGCTGTTCGCCGGGCGTCATCGACGGTCTCGTCGACGAGGGCACGCTGGAAGCGGTGGCGCTCGCCGCCGATCCGCCGGCGCCGCCACCCGATCCGGCCCACGCGGCGCCGCAGCTCGAGCCTCAGCAGCGTACGGCCGTCGAGCATCTCTACGCCGCGGTCAACCGGCGCGCCTTCGGCGTCACCCTTCTCGAAGGGGTCACCGGCTCGGGCAAGACGGAAGTCTATTTCGAAGCTGTGGCCCGGACGCTTGCGTCCGGCCGGCAGGCTCTCGTGCTGCTGCCCGAGATCGCCCTGACGACGCAGTTCCTCGACCGCTTCGCGGCACGCTTCGGATCGCGCCCGGCCGAATGGCATTCCGGGGTCTCGGCCCGCAGGCGGAGCCGTCTCTGGACCGGGGTCGCGGCGGGCGAGGTGCCGGTCGTGGTGGGCGCGCGATCGAGTCTGTTCCTGCCCTTTCAGGATCTCGGCCTCGTGGTCGTCGACGAGGAGCACGAGGCCGCCTACAAGCAGGACGACGGGGTCAGCTACCACGCGCGCGACATGGCGGTGGTGCGCGGCCGGCTCGAAGGCGCGGCCGTTGTGCTGGCCTCGGCGACCCCGTCGATCGAGACCCGCGTCAATGCGGATGCCGGCCGCTACGGCCACGTGAGGCTGGCCGCCCGGGTGGCCGGGCGACCGCTGCCGCGGATCGAAGCGATCGACCTGCGCAGGGCGCCGCCGCCGCGCGGCCGCTGGATGTCGCCAAAGCTCGTCGAGGCCATCGGCGAGACGCTCGGGCGCGGCGAGCAGACGCTGCTCTTCCTGAACCGCCGGGGCTACGCGCCGCTGACGCTGTGCCGGAGTTGCGGACACAGGTTCACCTGCGCGCAATGCTCGGGCTGGCTCGTCGAGCATCGGTTCCGTGGCGCGCTCGTCTGCCACCACTGCGGCCATGTCGAGCGCCGCCCGGACCATTGTCCCGCCTGCGGCGAGGTCGACGCGCTCGTCGCCTGCGGACCCGGGGTCGAGCGTATCGCAGAAGAGGCAAGCGCGCTGTTCCCCGAGGCGCGCACGCTCGTCCTCTCGTCGGATTTCCCTGGCGGTACGGCGAAGCTGCGCGAGGAGCTCGACGCCGTCACCCGGGGTGAGGTCGATCTCGTGGTCGGCACGCAGCTCGTCGCCAAGGGTCATCATTTCCCGCAGCTGACGCTGGCCGGGGTGCTCGACGCCGATGTGGGGCTCGCCAATGCCGACCTCAGGGCCGCGGAGCGCACCTTCCAACTGCTCCAGCAGGTCACCGGCCGGGCCGGCCGGGGCGAGCGCCCGGGCCGCGCCATGGTACAGACCTGGCAGCCGGAGCATCCGGTGCTGAAATCCCTGCTGACCGGTGATGCCGAGCGCTTTTACCGCACCGAGATCGAGGCGCGGCGGCGCTGGGGCTTCCCGCCCTTCGGGCGCCTCGCCGCGCTCGTCGTCAGCGGGCCCGACCGGCTCAAGGCGGAAGCCCACGGCCGCGAGCTCGCGCTCACCGCACATCGGCTCGTCGCGGATAAGGCGGGCAATGGCAGCGCGCGACAGGAGATCGAGGTCTTCGGCCCATCCGAGGCGCCGATCGCCATGATGCGCGGGCTCTACCGCTACCGGCTGCTGGTCAAGGCGCCCCGATCCGCGAACCTGCAGCGTTTTCTCACGGAGCTGCTTGCCGCGGCGCCGAAGCCACGCGGCGGCATCAAGGCAGCGGTCGATGTCGACCCGCAGAGCTTTTTGTAAACTGCTCCCGAAACCTGAAAGGAAGCGTATGGCGCAAGGATCGGACCGACCCTTCAGACCCAATGTCGGCATCGCGCTCTTCAACGCGGCCGGACTGGTCTTCGCCGGCACGGCCGTAGGGGACGGCCCCGAGACCGTGCTGCCGGGCTATGAGTGGCAATTGCCGCAGGGCGGCATCGACCCCGACGAGGACATCGTGCTGGCGGCACGGCGCGAACTCAGGGAGGAGACCGGCATCGATGCTGTCTCGCTGCTGGCGGTGACACCCGACTGGTGGCCCTACACCTTCCCGCCCTACGACGGGCCGCCACATGCCATGGACGCGTTCAACGGCCAGACGCAGCGCTGGGTCGCCTTCCGCTTCATCGGCGACGAGGCCTCGATCGACATCGAACACCCGCCCGAGGGCTGCATCCAGGAGTTCGATACCTGGGCCTGGGTGCCCCTCGGCTCCCTGCCCGAGCGCGTGATGCCGCACAAGCGGGAGAACTACCTGCGTATCGTCGAAGCTTTCGGATGCTTCGCGGCCGGCTAGCTCGTGCCCGACTGGTTTTGACTCTCATCCCGCTCATCCCACGAAAGCGGGGATGAGCGGCCAGAAAAGGTCGACGATTCCTGTCTGACAGATTCTAGATCTGGAGCGCGGCGCGCAACTCGCCGAGCTGATCGAGCTTCTCCTGCGCGAGACGGCGGCTCTCGTCGGAGGGCGCGTCGGCGACGTCCTCGCGCGCGTCCTGCATCTCGGCCTCGATCTTGGCCGCGTCGAGTTCCTCCACAGGCACCGCCATCTCGGCCAAGATCGTCAGCCCGGTCGGCGCCACGTCCGCGAAACCACCGCGCACGAAGAGGCGGCTCTGCTTCGAGGCCGTCTCGACAACCGTGACGACGCCGGGTTTCAGCGTCGACATCAGCGGCGCGTGGTCCTTCAGCACCGTGAACTCGCCCTCGGTGCCCGGCACCACCACCTCCTCGACCTCGCCGGTGAACAGCAGCTTTTCGGGCGAGACGAGTTCGAACAGAAAGGATGTCATCACCTTTTCCTCAAAAATCGGCGCATGAATCTCGCTCGACCAATCCTGCTTTCCGCCAGCGTCATCCCGGACGGAGCAAAGCGAAGACCCGGGATCCATGACTGAATCGATGCCAGCTCCCAGACCGGATCCGGGATCCCGGATCGTCGCGCCTTACGGCGCTCGTCCGGGATGACCCCCAAGTGAAAGCCGATCACGCCGCCTTGGCGAGCTTCTGCGCCTTCTCGATGGCTTCCTCGATGGTGCCGACCATGTAGAAGGCCGCCTCAGGCAGGTGATCATACTTGCCTTCGACCAGGCCCTTGAAGCCCTTGATCGTATCGGCCAGCGACACGAGCTTGCCCGGCGAGCCGGTGAAGACCTCCGCCACGTGGAAGGGTTGGGACAGGAAGCGCTCGATCTTGCGGGCGCGGGCGACGGCGATCTTGTCCTCTTCCGAGAGTTCGTCCATCCCGAGGATCGCGATGATGTCCTGCAGCGACTTGTAGCGCTGGAGCACCTGTTGGACCTGGCGGGCGACGGCGTAATGCTCGTCGCCCACGATCAGCGGCGAGAGCATGCGCGAGGTCGAGTCGAGCGGATCCACGGCCGGGTAGATCCCCTTCTCGGCGATGGATCGCGACAGCGACGTCGTCGCGTCGAGATGGGCGAAGGAGGTGGCGGGCGCCGGATCGGTGAGGTCGTCGGCCGGCACGTAGATCGCCTGGACCGAGGTGATGGAGCCCTTCGTCGTGGTCGTGATGCGCTCTTGCAGCGCGCCCATGTCCGTCGCCAGCGTCGGCTGGTAGCCCACCGCCGAGGGGATGCGGCCGAGGAGCGCCGACAGCTCCGAGCCGGCTTGCGTGAAGCGGAAGATGTTGTCGATGAAGAACAGCACGTCCTGGCCCTGGTCGCGGAAGTTCTCCGCGACCGTCAGGCCGGTCAGCGCCACGCGGGCACGGGCGCCTGGCGGCTCGTTCATCTGGCCGTAGACAAGCGCGCATTTCGACCCGGCTGCGGAGCCGTCGTGCTCGTGCGGGTCGACGTTCACCTTCGACTCGATCATCTCGTGGTAGAGGTCGTTGCCCTCGCGGGTGCGCTCGCCGACGCCGGCGAAGACGGAATAGCCACCGTGCGCCTTGGCGACATTGTTGATCAGTTCCATGATCAGCACGGTCTTGCCGACGCCCGCGCCGCCGAAAAGGCCGATCTTGCCGCCCTTGGCATAGGGCGCCAGCAGGTCGACGACCTTGATGCCGGTTTCCAGGATCTGCGCCTCCGTCGACTGGTCGGTATAGGACGGCGCCGGCTGGTGGATGGCGCGCAGGTCCTTGGAGTCGATCGGCCCGAGTTCGTCCACCGGTTCGCCGATGACGTTCATGATACGGCCGAGCGTGCCTTCGCCCACAGGCACCCGGATCGGCGCCCCCGTGTCAGTCACGTCCTGCCCGCGGGTCAGGCCCTCGGAAATGTCCATGGCGATGCAGCGGACGGCATTCTCGCCGAGATGCTGCGCCACCTCCAGCACCAGGCGATTGCCGCCGTTGCTCGTCTCCAGCGCATTGAGGATTTCCGGCAGATGACCCTCGAACTTTACGTCCACCACCGGGCCGATGATCTGGGTGACATGGCCGGGTGAGCGGTTCGAGATCACGCCCGCATTCGTGTCCGAGCCGGCGGTCTGGGTGATGTCGTCCATGAAGTCCTCTCGAATTTCGTGCGAGCGCGCGGGCGCTCTGTCCGGTTCTCTTATAGGTCGAACTGATCGAGGCGACGCTCGATTCGCGCCAGGCGCTCGTTGAAGCGGTCCAGCCCGCTGCCCAAAGCGCCGACCTGAGCGTCGAGGGCCGACGTCCTGAGTTGCAGGTCACAGAGATCGGCTTCGGTGCGTTCCTCAGAAGAACCCGGTCGCCGAAGACGCTCGATCATCAGGTTTTCAGTCTCGGCGATCATGCTGCAGGCCCCGGCCCCTTAGAGCGCTTCCGCGCCCGAAATGATCTCGATCAGCTCCTTGGTGATCATAGCCTGGCGCGACCTGTTGTAGAACTGGGTCTGCTTCTTGATCATCTCGCCCGCGTTGCGGGTGGCATTGTCCATGGCGCTCATGCGCGAGCCCTGCTCGGAGGCGGCATTCTCGAGCAGCGCGCGGAACACCTGCACCGAGATGTTGCGGGGCAGCAGCGTCGCCAGGATCTCGTCCTCGCCGGGCTCGTATTCATAGGCGGCCCCACTCTGCTCGGCCTCCTCGACCTTGGGGATCTCGGCCGGGATCAGCCGCAGCGCCGTCGGAATCTGCTGAATCACCGAGCGGAAGCGCGAGAAGAACAACGTGCAGACGTCGAACTCGCCCGCCTCGAACATGGCGATGATCTTCTTGCCGACCGGGTCGGCGTTGGAGAAGCCGATCGACTTGACCGAGCGCAGGTCGATCAGCTCGATGATGTTGCTTTCGAACTGGCGGCGGAGCTGGTCCCAGCCCTTCTTGCCGACGCAGATGATCTTGACCGTCTTGCCCTCGCGCAGAAGCATGTTGGCATGCTCGCGCGCCAGGCGGACGATGGAGGAATTGAAGGCGCCGCAGAGGCCACGCTCGGCCGTGCAGACGACGAGCAGATGGGTCTGGTCGCGGCCGTTGCCGGCAAGCAGCGCCGGCGCCTGGGTGCCCTGGCCGATGCCGCGCGCCAGATTGGCCAGCACCTTCTCCATGCGCTCGGCATAGGGCCGCGCCGCTTCCGCCGCCGTCTGGGCGCGGCGGAGCTTGGCCGCGGCTACCATCTGCATGGCCTTGGTGATCTTCTGGGTCGACTTGACCGAGGAGATCCGGTTGCGAAGGTCCTTAAGCGAGGGCATGGCTCTGGCTCTGTTGCGGTGACGGGGAGGATTACGCGAAGGCCTTGGCGTAATCCTCGACGACCGACTTCAGCTTGGCGGCATTGTCGTCGCTGAGATCCCTGGAAGTGCGGATTCCATCGAGCAGCTCGGTGTGGCTGGTGCGCAGCAGCGCCAGCAGACCGTCCTCGAAGGCCCGCACGCGGTTCACCGGCAGCGGGTCGAGATAGCCGTTGACGCCGGCATAGATCACGCAGACCTGCTCCTCCATCTTCAGCGGCGAGAACTGCGGCTGCTTCAGGAGCTCGGTCAGGCGCGAGCCGCGGTTGAGCAGGCGTTGCGTCGTCGCATCGAGGTCCGAGCCGAACTGGGCGAAGGCCGCCATCTCGCGATATTGCGCAAGCTCGCCCTTGATCTTGCCGGCGACCTTCTTCATCGCCTTGGTCTGCGCCGCCGAGCCGACGCGCGACACCGAGAGGCCGACGTTCACGGCGGGGCGGATGCCCTGGTAGAACAGGTCGGTTTCGAGGAAGATCTGCCCATCGGTGATGGAGATGACGTTGGTCGGGATATAGGCCGAGACGTCGTTGGCCTGGGTCTCGATGACCGGCAGCGCCGTCAGCGAGCCGCCGCCTTCCTTGTCGTTGAGCTTGGCGGCGCGCTCGAGCAGACGCGAATGGAGGTAGAAGACGTCGCCCGGATAGGCTTCGCGGCCCGGCGGCCGGCGCAGCAGGAGCGACATCTGGCGGTAGGCCACGGCCTGCTTGGAGAGATCATCGTAGATGATCAAGGCATGCATGCCGTTGTCGCGGAAGAACTCGCCCATGGCGCAGCCCGCGAAGGGCGCCAGGAACTGCATCGGGGCGGGATCGGAGGCGGTGGCGGCGACGACGATCGAATAGTCGAGCGCACCCTGCTCCTCGAGCACCTTGACGAATTGCGCCACCGTCGAGCGCTTCTGGCCCACCGCGACATAGACGCAATAGAGCTTGATGCTCTCGTCGTCGCTCTGGTTCAGTGGCTTCTGGTTGAGGATGGCGTCGAGCGCCACCGCCGTCTTGCCGGTCTGCCGGTCGCCGATGATGAGCTCGCGCTGGCCGCGGCCGATCGGGATCAGCGCGTCGATGGCCTTGAGGCCCGTCGCCATCGGCTCATGCACCGACTTGCGCGGGATGATGCCGGGCGCCTTGACGTCGACGCGGGCGCGCTTCTCCGCCGTGATCGGCCCCTTGCCGTCGATCGGGTTGCCGAGCGCGTCGACGACGCGGCCGAGCAGCGCCTTGCCGACCGGCACGTCGACGATGGCGCCGGTGCGCTTGACCGTCTGGCCCTCGCCGATCTCGCGGTCCGAGCCGAAGATCACGATGCCGACATTGTCGGCCTCGAGATTGAGCGCCATGCCGCGCACGCCGCTCTCGAACTCCACCATCTCGCCGGCCTGGACATTGTCGAGCCCGTAGACGCGCGCGATGCCGTCGCCGACCGACAGCACCTGACCGACCTCGCTGACTTCGGCTTCCGTCCCGAAATTCTGGATCTCGCGTTTGAGGATGTCGGAAATCTCAGCGGCGCGGATATCCATCAGCCGACCTCTTTCATGCGTGTACGAATGGAATTGAGCTTGGTCTTCAGCGAGCCGTCGACCATGCGGCTGCCGAGCCGCACGACGATGCCGCCAAGAATGGAAGGATCGACCTTCATGTCGACCTCGACGGACTTGCCGCCGGTCGCCTCGGTCAGCGTCCTTTTGACGGTCTCGAACTGTGCGTCGTCGAGCGGTTCGGCCACGGTGACCACCGCGCGCGAGACGCCGCGGTCGGCGTCGTCCAGCGCGTGGAAGTCGGCGATCATGGTCCTGACCGCGAAGAGGCGGCGCTTGGAGACGACGAGCAGCAGGAACTTTGCCGCCAGGCCGCCGATGCCGGCCGCCTCGAGCACTTTCGTCAGGGCGCGCGTCTGGTCCTCGGCGCTGAAGGCCGGCGAGCGGACCAGCAATTGCATGTCCGGGCTGCCATCGACGAGATCGGAGAATTTGCGCAGGTCGGCCGCGACGGCCTCGATCGAACGGCCTTCCTTTGCAAGCGAGAACAGGGCGGAGGCGTAACGGCCTGCCATCCCGAATACGATGTTTTCGACATCGGCCACGGCGCTTCAACCTCGACGATTTAGACCCGGTCCGGTCCGGCATCGCCAGTGAGCGGCCAGCCGTTCAGAACGCCCCCAGTTCCATGGCATGACCATGCGCAGCCCGGATTGCGCCGCAACCGCTGGGCCGATGGGCGGTCAGGTAACATAGCGATTTCAGGCGTGCAAGCAGGCCGTCCTGCCCTCGTCGCCTCGGCCTTGCCGCCGGCCCGTCAAAGATCCTGCTCGGACCAGCTGCGCCCGTCGCGTTCGATGAGCGCAATGGCCGCCGACGGTCCCCAGGTGCCCGCGGTATAAGGCTTCGGCGCCTCCCCCGAGGCTGCCCAGGCCTCGATGATGGGGTCGACCCAGGCCCAGGCGGCCTCGACCTCGTCGCGCCGCATGAACAAGGTTTGGTTGCCGCGCACGACGTCGAGGATCAGCCGCTCGTAGGCATCGGGATTGCGCACCCCGAAGGCGGCCGCGAAGCTCATGTCGAGGGAGACATGCTGCAGGCGCATGCCCCCCGGTCCCGGATCCTTGATCATCAGCCACAGCTTGATGCCCTCGTTGGGCTGCAGCCGCATCACCAGCCGGTTCGGGGTCGGCGGCTCGTCCTCGAACACCGAGTGAGGCACCGAGCGGAAGGTGACGATGATCTCCGACATGCGCGAGGGCAGCCGCTTGCCGGTGCGCAGGTAGAAGGGCACGCCGGCCCAGCGCCAGTTGCCGATCTCGGCTTTGATGGCGACGAAGGTCTCGGTGCGGCTGGCCTTGTTGCCGAGTTCTTCGAGATAGCCCGGAACGGCGCCGCCCGCCGAAGCCCCGGCGCGGTACTGGCCGCGCACCGTGGCATGGGCCGCGTTGCGCTCGTCGATCCGCTTGAGCGACTTCAGCACCTTGAGCTTCTCGTCGCGCACCGAATCCGCCGCGATCGAGGTCGGCGGCTCCATGGCCACCAAACAGAGCAGCTGCAGCATATGGTTCTGCACCATGTCGCGCATGGCGCCGGCGCCGTCGTAATAGCCGGCGCGTCCCTCGACGCCGAGCTCCTCGGAGACCGTGATCTGCACATGATCGACATGGGCGGCGCTCCACAGCGGCTCGAACAGCGCGTTGGCGAAGCGCAGCGCCATCAGGTTCTGCACCGTCTCCTTACCGAGATAATGGTCGATGCGGTAGATCGACTCCTCCGGAAACACCCGGCCGATAGCCGAATTCACCGCCCGGGCGGAGGCGCTGTTCTTGCCGATCGGCTTCTCCAGGACGATGCGGGTGCGCGTGTCGACCATGCCCTGGCGCCCAAGGCGCTCGCTGATCGGCACGAACAATTCGGGCGCCGTGGCGAGATAATAGACGACGATATCCTCCGGCCGCTCGGCGACCAGCCCGGCAAGCTCCGACCAGCCCCCCTCCGACTGAGCGTCGGCGGAGACGTAGGAGATCCTCTCGAGAAAGGCGTCGAGCTTGCCGCGGATGTCTCCGGCGACCTCCTTCACGGCCTCGCGCGCCATGGCCCGATAGCCATCCGAATCGAGCGGCGAGCGGGCGACGCCGATAATGCGGGCGCTCGGCGGGATCTGTCCCCAGAGGTCCC
This sequence comes from Lichenihabitans sp., assembly GCA_965277635.1. Lineage (GTDB taxonomy): Bacteria > Pseudomonadota > Alphaproteobacteria > Rhizobiales > Beijerinckiaceae > Lichenihabitans. Next base: position 3,683,149 of record CBDIDE010000002.1, on the reverse strand, counting down.
GGTGCAGCAGAGCCGGCAGCAGCTTGCGGCGGGCCAAATCGCCCGTGGCGCCGAAGACCACCAGCGTGAAGGGCGCGACGGGAATGACACGGCTCGTCATGACGATCGTTCTTTCGTTGGGCGGTGCCGGCCCGGCCTCCGGATCCGGCGCAATGCACGGGTCCCGTGCCGCGACACGCTTTAGCGCGGGAGGCGGCCCCGGTCAGCCCCATACGCGCATGCGAGCCCTGCGCGGATCGAAGCGGTAGCGCGACCTTTTGCGCCGGCTGGCGTTGACGACGGTCAGCATCGCAGTCGGAGGGACAGCCCTTGAGCATTCTCGGTTCGATCTTTTCCAAGATCCTCGGTCACCACGGTGCCGCTCCGGCCAGCCCCGGCGCGTCTAGCGCGCCCGCTCCCACGACAGCGTCGGACACGGTCGCCACACCGCCGTCCCCGGGCACATCGACGCCCGTCGCCCCGGCGCCCGATGCGTCACCGCAGGCCACCACGTCGCCACCGTCCCGACCCGCGCCCTCGCCGCAAATGTCGTCCGCCCCGGCAGCCCAACCCGTCGACGTTGCTGCCATTCTCGACGGCCTCGGGGCCAAATCGGGCCAGACGCTCGACTGGAAGCACTCGATCGTCGACATGATGAAACTTCTCGGCCTCGACAGCAGCCTGTCGGCCCGCCAGGCGCTGGCCAAGGAGCTCAACTATACGGGCGACACGCACGACAGCGCGGCGATGAACATCTGGCTGCATAAGCAGGTGATGAACAAGCTCGCCGAGAACGGCGGCAGGGTGCCGGACGACCTGCGCCACTGAGGCCCAAGGCTCACGGGCGGGCGACGCACCAGGATCAATTCTGGACTGCGTCGCTGCCACTCGGGTCTGCCGCGATCAAGGACGAGCGGTAGCGTCAACGCCTATCGCAGGATCAGGGACATGGCACCGGCGACGATCGCCAGGGTCGGAGACAGCCCCAGGCGAACCGCCATGTGGGCGTACAGGACTGGAAAGACGCTCCTCGACGAACGACCACCTTCGCAATCCCATGGGTTCGATCCTCATGTGCGAGACGTGGCCTCGTCAGCATCCTGCACCGCTCAAGTTTCTGCCGTCTATCGGATGTCGTTAAGCCTTGCGGCGATCGCCTCGCTCAATGGCGATGTCCCTCGGCGCCGTTCGTGTGCGCCAGGAAGAAACGCACCATCTCGCCGCTGGCGTCGGGACCGCGCGGGTCGGTATAGGAGCCGTTCGGGCTTCCGCCGGACCAGGCGTGCCCGCCGCCGTGAAGAACCCATTGCTCCAGCATCTCGCGACCGGCGTCGTCGGCCTGGACGGTGCGTGTGTAGGCCATCCCGCCGGGCGTCTCGCCCCGCGTCACGACCTTGCTCAGCGGCAGGCTCGGCTCAACCTGGGCGATGATCCGGTCGCCGTTGACCGGATGGACGGTGCGATCGCCGTCGCCGTGAAAGACGATCATCGGCACCGTAGTCCCCGCGCCCCGAACCTGGGCCGCGCCGCCGGTCCCGTTCATGGCGGCCAGTGCGGACGGCAGGTCCCGAGCGGCGCCGCACGCCAGGCCGGAATGGACGCCCGCCGCCGCGAACAGGTCCGGATAGGTTGCCGCCATGATCGCCGCAGCCGCACCGCCCGCGGAGAGCCCGGCCACGTAGACACGCCTCGGATCCGCCGCGAACTCCGCGACGACCTGGCGGGCGATGCCCGCGATCAAGGAAGGCTCGCCCTGGTCGCGCCGCTGATCGCCGGCCTTGAACCAGTTCCAGCACTTCTGGCCGTTGGCCGACGTCGGCTGGGCCGGATAGGCGACCAGAAAACGCTGCTGCTCGGCAAGCTCGTTCATCCGCGTCCCGGCCGCGAAATCATCGGGCGACTGGGTGCAGCCGTGCAGCATGACGACAACGGGCAGCGCCTCGCCGACAGATCCGCTCGGAACATAGACCTTGTAGGTCCGACGTCCTGCCTCATTGGCAAACGTCCGCTCCTCGAACCGCGCGCCGTCCGGCACGCGCACCGGCGGGCGCCGCGATGCGAGGCTCGTGTCGAGATCGGACAGCAGGCTTGGTCCGGTGAAGCGGTCGCGGAGAGAACGGGCCGTCTCCGTCATCCCCCGGAGGCCAAGTGCAGCTTTGGCGTTGCCGGTCGGCGCCTTGGAGGCATCGGCGGCCGTCCAGGCGCCGCCGGCGATCGAAGGCGCCACCATGTCGAGGGCCGGCCCAGGGCCATCGGGATGATTTCGATCGCCCTCCCGGTCCGGGCCGTTCTGCGCATGCCCCCCTGCCCCACGCCCTTGCAGCAGCGCCGTGGCCTCGGCCAGCCTGCCTGCCCGCGTGAGGCGGGCCACCTCTGCCATGTCGATCCTCGAGAAGGCGTTCATCGGTGTGATCTTTCATAGGGAGACAGGCCCGTGCGGATGCACGACCTGCTTCGGAAAAGAGCGTCGTCGGAAAGACCCGCCGCGGGCGTCAGACGGTCCGGTCAGCAAGGGCGGTCTTGACCGCCGGGCTCGCCTGGAAGGCGCCGAGAACCTGCACCGAGGCGATCGCCGCGCGCGCCAGATCGGGATCGACATCGTCGGCGATACTGGCGAGACCAAGGACCTGGACATGGATCGGCGTCCCGGCATCGCGGGCGGCCTCGAGGTCCCGCTTCGAATAATGCGACAATCCGAGGCTCAGCCGACGGCGGGCCGCCGACTGCCGCAACGCGTCGTCCTGCCGGTCGAGCTGGTTACGCACCGCGGTGCGGATGAAGTCGGCTCGGTTGGAATAAAAGCCGTCCCGGACCATCAGGTCGATGCGGCCGAGGTCTACGAAACCGAGATTGATGGTGATCTTCTCGCTCTCCGGCAGTTTCGGCCGGAGCTCGCGCACATCGCCTGCCATCTGCCTTCATCCTCATTCCATCCGTGTGGATGGCTTATAGATGGGACCGGGATGTAGGAGCACAAGAGGACCCGCTCGGCGGCTGATCGCTTCAGTCAGACGACGGAGGTTTCGACCTGCACGAAGGCACCCGACAAGCCGACCTCCGACTATCCCCTTCCCAGCGTGGAACCGAACGACATAAAGGTGCCAACCTTCTCGAACGGATGAACTCCATGCGCCAGCATTCGATCGCAGCCATTCCCGCCGATGGGATCGGACGGGAGGTCGTCGGGGCAGGGCTTCAGGTGCTTGAAACCTTGGCCGTCCGGTGCGGCGACTTCGCCCTGCGTGTCGAGGAATTCCCGTGGGGATCAGACTACTACCGGCGGCACGGGGCGATGATGCCGGCGGACGCGCTCGCCATTCTCAAGCCCTTCGACGCCATCCTGTTCGGCGCCGTCGGCTCGCCGGACCTGCCCGACGACGTGACGCTGTGGGGCCTGCGCCTGCCGATCTGCCAGGGCTTCGATCAATATGCCAACGTCCGCCCCACCAGGATCCTGGCCGGACTCAAGCCCGCCTTGCGCGATTGCGCGCCCGCGGACCTCGACTGGGTCATCGTCCGCGAGAATTCGGAGGGCGAATATTCGGGCAACGGCGGCCGGACCCATCGCGGACGGCCCGAGGAAGTCGCGACCGAAGTCGCGGTGTTCACGCGCGTCGGCGTGACGCGGATCATGCGCTATGCCTTCGAGCTGGCCCGCAGCCGTCCGCGCAAGCTGCTGACGGTGGTGACGAAATCAAACGCCCAGCGGTTCGGCCTGGTGCTGTGGGACGAAATCGCGGCCGAGGTCGGGACCGAGTTCCCCGACGTGAGCTGGGACAGGATGCTGGTCGACGCCATGACGGTCCGCATGGTGGCCCGCCCCTCGAGCCTCGACACGATCGTGGCCACGAACCTCCATGCCGATATCCTGTCGGATCTCGCCGCGGCGCTCGCCGGGAGCATCGGCATCGCGCCGACCGCCAATATCGACCCCGAGCGCCGGTTTCCCTCGATGTTCGAGCCCATTCACGGGTCCGCCTTCGACATCGCGGGCAAGGGCATCGCCAACCCGATCGCGACGTTCTGGTCGGCCGCGCAGATGCTGACCCATCTCGGGGAGGACGCTGCGTCGCACCGGCTGATGACCGCCATCGAACTCGTGACGGCCTCCGGTTTGCTGACGCCCGACCTCGGCGGGCGTGCCGCCACGCGGGAGGTGACCGAAGCGGTCTGCGAAGCCATTCGTGGCAGCAACGCGTGACGCAGTCCGGCGGCGAACCTTGCCGACCTGTCCGGCCATCGAGGGTTCATGTCTATGAGGCCATGAGGGGCGTCGGGCGGAGCCGGGTGGCGACACCGGGGATCCTCGAAACCCTGTCCGCCGGACCGACTTACCGATCCGTAAGTCTCGCGTAATGACGGGCGAAGGTGCCGACATCCTTATTGCATCGCCCGAGGCGGAACGCGTTCGTAACCTTCGCTACGGAATTCACCCGTCGCTTCGCGATCGCAACGATGGATCGCACAATGGTGCGACGATCCTTCTGCGGGATGCAGGGTTGCAACGCGCCGGGGATCGTGCAAGCCGGTGTCCCGCCATCGAGGAACGGATCGAGCCTGGAATGTTGAGGATTGCCGCGCTGTTTGTGCTCGTGCTCTGCGGGTCGACGCCATCGTGGGCGCAGGCCCCGGATACGGTTTTTCTCGAGGACTTGACCTGGACCGAGCTCCACGACCTGATCCAGGCCGGCAAGACGACGGTCATCATCCCGGTCGGGGGCGTCGAGCAGAGCGGGCCGGACATGGCGCTCGGCAAGCACGATGTCCGCGCGAAATTCCTGTCCGAGAAAATCGCGCGCAACCTGGGCAACGCGCTGGTGGCGCCCGTCATTGCCTATGTGCCGGAGGGCGGTATAAATCCGCCGACGTCGCACATGCGGTTTCCCGGCACGCTGACGGTGCCCTCGGATGTGTTTCGCAAGGTGGTGCAATCCGCCGCGATGAGCTTGAAGCTCCACGGCTTCAAGGACGTGGTCCTGATCGGGGACCATGGCGGCTACCAGGGCGATCTTCGGGCAGTCGCAGACCAGTTGAACCGAAGCTGGGCCGGAACGCCGGCGCGCGCGCACTACGTGCCCGAGTATTACCGCGCAGCGGCCAGCGACTTCTTTTCGGTGTTGAAGAGCCGGGGCTATTCCAGCACCGAAATCGGAACCCATGCGGGGCTCGCGGATACGTCGCTGATGCTCGCGGTGGATCCTCGCCTGGTCCGCGCAGATGGCCTTCGATCGGGAACCCACCTCGACGCGGCCCATGGGGTTTATGGTGATCCTCGCCGCTCCAGCGCCGAATTGGGCCAGCTGGCGGTCGACGAGATCGTCAAGAAGACCACCGAGGTCATCAGAACCGATGTGAAGAAGTCCGGACCGGGCCGCTGACCGCCGTGTCCCGACATCATTCCACCGACACCGTCCAGTCGAGGAGCACCATGCCGAACCGGCAGCTGGCCAAGCGGCTTTGCCTTTCTGCTGTCCTTGCCGTTGCATCATGCGGCCTCGCGAGCGCTGCCGAAAGGCAACCGTCCGCCCCGAGGCAGTTCAAGGAAGCGAGACCGCCGCGCGACGATCTCGTGGTCCAGCCCGTCGACGTCTACAAGGAGACGACGGCGGATCATTTGAGCCCTGCGGTCACGGGGCAGCTCGAGCGCGTCTATGTCCCCAACGTCCGTTCGAACGACGTCGACGTGATCGACCCGAAGACCATGAAGGTCGTCGACCATTACAGGGTCGGGCACTCGCCGCAGCACATCGTGCCGTCCTGGGACCTCAAGACGCTGTGGGTGACCGGAAGCGCATCCAGCCATAGAGTCCATGGGAGCCTGACCTCCATCGATCCCATGACCGGGAAGCCGGTCCATGCCTTCCCGATGGAGGATGCCTACAACATGTATTTCACGCCGGACGGCTCCTCCGCGATCGTCGTCGCGGAATCGCGGCGCCGTCTCGAATATCGCGACCCGCATACGATGAAGCTTCAGGCGTCGCTGAGCATTCCGCAATGCAACGGAATCAATCACGCGGATTACTCGGCAGACCTCAGCTACGCGATCTTCACCTGCGAGTTCAACGGCAGCCTCGTCAAGGTCGATATCAAGAACCGGAAGGTCCTCGGCTTTCTGAAGCTGGCGAAAGGCGGCATGCCGCAGGACGTGCGCATCTCGCCCGACGGGACAGTGTTCTATGTCGCCAACATGATGACCGACGGCGTCAGCCTGGTCGACGGAGACACGTTCAAGGAGATTGGGTTCATCCCGACCGGGGTCGGCACGCACGGGCTCTACCCGAGCCGCGACGGCAAGACGCTCTATGTCTCCAATCGCGGCTCGCACCTCGTCGACGGGCCGCCGCATGGCAAGGGCAGCGTGTCGGTCATCGACTTCGCCACCCGCAAGGTCGAGGCGACCTGGCCCATTCCGGGCGGCGGCAGCCCGGACATGGGCAATGTGAGCGTGGACGGCAAGCGCCTCTGGCTGTCCGGACGCTTCGACAATGTCGTCTACGCCTTCGATACCGCCACGGGCGCGGTCCAGACGATCCGCGTCGGCAACATGCCGCATGGCTTGACGGTCTGGCCGCAGCCGGGTCGGTATTCGCTCGGCCACACCGGCAACATGAGATAGTCGCCACGCGAGGTTCAGGTCGTTGTGCCGAGCGTCCACCCGCCTTCCGACTGAAAGCCAGCTGAAAGCTTGACCTCCTTAGGGTGCCGGCGAGAACGGTCCAGCGTCGAGCCGTTCGTCAACGGACCGGGGAGGAACGATTGTCACGCACCAGCGCCGCCGCCTTGCTTGCCGCCGCGGCCATCGGATTTGGTGGCCCGGCCTCAGCCTTCGACGGATGGCATCTCGAGCACGCGGCGGTCATCGATGGCACCGGTTCGGGATGGGACTACGTGTCCTATGATGCCGGCACCGACCGTATCTTCCTCGGCCACCGCAAGGAGGGGCTCCAGGTCTACGATCCCAAGAGCCGCAAGGTCGCGAAGGTGATCGCCGGGACGCGCGAGGCCAGTTCCAACGGCGCGGTGCTGATCCCCGAATTCGACCTCGGCATTTCGAACGACGAGAACGGCACGCTCATCCCGTTCAAGCTGTCGACGCTCGAGGCGCAGCCCGCGCTCAAGGTCGGCGAGGACCTCGACACCAGCCATTACGATCCCGCGAGCAAGCGCCTCGTGCTCAACATGGGCGCCGGCAAGGACGGCACCGACCTCGTCATGCTCGACGTGCCCTCGCTCAAGGAGGTCGGACGGCTCAAGGTCCCGAGCAGGAAGGTCGAGGGTGCCGACAGCGACGGCAAGTCGGCCTTCTTCCTGGCCGCCCAGGACCTCGACAAGCTCTACAAGATCGACACCAAGGCCGGAACGGTCACGGCCACCTTCGATACCGCGCCCGCCTGCGGCAAGCCGACCGCCGTAACGGTCGACGCGACCGGGACCCGCGTCTTCGTCGCCTGCCGCGGCCACGACGCCATCAAGCCGTCGTTCATCGTCCTCGACAGCGCGACCGGCAAGCTGATCTACAGCGCCGAGATCGGCGGCGGTGCCGACGGCATCGTCTACGACCTCGAGCTGAAGCGCATCTTCACGGCGAATGGCGTGGGCGCCAACCTCAACGTCTTCGAGGAGGTCGATGCCGACCACTACAAGCCCGAAGAAACGCTCGGCACTCGCGCCGGCATGCGCACCATGGCCATGGATCACAAGACGAAGACGATCTACGCGGTCACGGCGGAAGGTTCCGCCGATCCATCGAAGAAGATCCTGACCGCCGTATCGCCCTTCTACGCCAACACCATATTTCCCAACACCTACACGGTGCTGACCTTCGGCAAGAACTGAAGCTCGAGCACGTTCCGGAGCGAAACCCGATGCAGCACACCTCGCGCCGCGCGCTTTTGGGCGCCCTCGCCTTCGCCATCACCTTCGGCGTCGGCTCCGCGGCCTCCGCCGCCGATAAGATCAGCATCATCGTCGGCGGCATGGAGAAGCAGATCTACCTGCCGGCCGTGCTCTGCGACAAGCTCGGCTTCTTCAAGGATCAGGGTCTCGATGTCGAGCTCATCAACAGCCGGGCCGGCGTCGAGGCCGAGAACGAGCTGCTCGCCGGCGCCGTGCAGGGCGTCGTCGGCTTCTACGACCACACGATCGACCTGCAGGCCAAGGGCAAGTCGATCGTCTCGATCGTCCAGTTCAGCCAGGCGCCGGGCGAGGCCGAGATGCTCTCCGCCAGACATGCCGCCGACGTGAAGTCGCCGGCTGACCTCAAGGGCAAGACGCTCGGGGTCACCGGCCTCGGTTCCTCGACGGACTTCCTCACCCGCTTCATCGCGGCCCGGGCGGGGCTGAAGCCCGGCGAATTCTCACTGCTGCCGGTCGGCGCCGGCAACACCTTCATCGCCGCCATCAAGCAGGATCAGATCCAGGCCGGCATGACGACCGAGCCGACCATCGGCCAGCTCGTCAAGACCGGCACGGCCTCGGTCATGATCGACCTGCGCACCCCCGACAAGACGAACGCGGCGCTCGGCGGCCCCTACCCGGCCGCCTCCTTCTATGTCGAGGCCGACTGGCTCGCCACCCACAAGGACCAGGCGCAGAAGCTTGCCAATGCCCTGGTCAAGACGCTCCACTGGATCGCCGGCCACAGCGCCGAGGAGATCGCCGACAAGATGCCGAAGGACTATTACGTCGGCGACAAGGCGCTCTACGTGAAGGGTCTTGCCGATGGCAAGGCCATGTTCACCGCCGACGGCCGCATGCCGGCGCAAGGCCCCGAGACGGTGCTCAAGGTCATGCAGAGCTTCAGCCGCAACGTGCAGGGCAAGACCATCGACCTCGCCAAGACCTACACCACCGCCTACGTCGACGCCGCGAAATGAGCCCGCGAGGATCGACCACGCCCGAGGCCCAGACCGCTCCCGCCGCGCCGGCCGTCGAGTTGCGCAACGTCACCTTGCGCTTCGTGACCCCGGACGGCCGGGCGATGACGGCCCTGCGCGACTTCTCGATGACGGTCGGACGGGGCGAGTTCACCTGCCTCGTCGGCCCGACCGGCTGCGGCAAGTCGACGACGTTGAACCTCGTGACGGGGCTCGCCCGTCCGAGCGAAGGCGAGGTCCGGGTGATGGGCCGGCCCGTCACCGGCATCAGCCCCGATATCGGCTTCGTGTTCCAGGCCGACGCCCTGTTCCCGTGGCGCAGCGTCATCGACAATGTCGCGGCGGGTCCCCTCTTCCGCGGCGCCTCGCGCAAGGAGGCTCACGAGCGGGCGCGCGACTGGATCGCCCGCGTCGGACTCCAACGCTTCGAGCGACACTATCCCCACCAGCTCTCAGGCGGCATGCGCAAGCGGGTGGCGCTGGCCCAAACCTTCATCAACAACCCCAAGATCCTGCTGCTCGACGAGCCCTTCAGCGCGCTCGACATCCAGACCCGGACGCTGATGCAGGACGAGCTCCTCACGCTCTGGTCCGAGGCTGGCGCCTCGGTCATCTTCGTCACCCACGACCTCGAGGAGGCGGTGGCGATGGCCGACAGGGTTTATGTGCTGACCGCCGGTCCGGCGACCGTCAAGGCCGTCTACCCGATCGGCCTGCCGCGCCCCCGCGTCACGGCGGAGATCCGCTACGAGCCGGCCTTCATCGATCATGCCAAGACGATCTGGAACGACCTGCGCGACGAAGTGCAGAAAAGCCATCGCCAGGCCGATGCTGCCGCAGCCTGAAGGAGGTGGCATGAGCGCCATGGCCCGCACCCTCGACCCTCCGGCGACGCTGACCGGCCCCTCGGCCATCGAGATCGCAGCCCGCAAGGCGTCGCGACGCCGACGCATCTTCGTCGTCGCCGCCCGCTTCGCCATCCTGTTCGCGGTTCTCGGCGGCTGGGAGGCCGGCACCCGCCTCGGCCTGATCGACCCGTTCTTCTTCGCCAGCCCCTCGGGCATCGCTGCGCAGATCTGGACCTGGATCACGGAAGGCACCGCGCAGGGACCGCTCTGGGCGCAGATTCTCGTGACGCTCGAGGAAACGCTGCTCGGCTTCCTGATCGGCGCCGCCGGGGGCATCGTGTGCGGCATCGTGCTCGGCCGCAACCGGCTGCTCGCCGACATTTTCTCGACCTATATCAAGGTCGCCAATTCGATCCCCCGCGTCGTGCTGGGCTCGATCTTCATCATCGCGCTCGGTCTCGGCATGGCCTCGAAAGTGGCACTGGCCGTGGTGATGGTGTTCTTCGTCGTCTTCGCCAATGCGTTCCAGGGCGTGCGCGAGGCCGACCGGGCGATGATCGCCAACGCGCAGATCCTGGGCGCCTCGTCCTATCAGGTGACGCGGGCCGTCATCATCCCGTCTGCCATGAGCTGGATTCTGGCGAGCCTGCACGTGAGCTTTGGCTTCGCCCTCGTCGGGGCGGTGGTGGGCGAGTTCCTCGGCGCCAAGCAGGGCATCGGCCTGCTGATCTCGACGGCCCAGGGCAGCTTCAACGCCGACGGGGTCTTCGCCGCCATGGTCATCCTCGGCGTGCTGGCGCTGATCGTCGAAGGGCTCATCACGTTGATCGAGACCCGGCTCGTCAAGTGGCGGCCGGCGCCCTTCAACGAGGGCTGACGCCGTCCTGGGGGGCCGGAAGGCTGACCTCAATGAGAAGCCCACCGCTCGCGCCCCGCCGTGCCTCGACGCTGCCGCCGGCCGTGGCCACGACCTCCATGACGATGGCGAGGCCGAGGCCGCTGCCTTCACCCGCCGTGCCGGGCACCCGATAGAATCGCTCGAAGATCCGCTCCTCCTCGCCCGCCGGCACGCCCGGTCCGTCGTCCTCGACGAGGAGCCGGGCGATGCCGTCGCCCCCGTCGACCGTCACGGTGACGGCGCCCCGCCCGTAGCGCAGCGCGTTGTCGACGAGGTTCGACAGCATCTCGCCGACCATGGTGCCGTCGCCCGTCGCCGCCGCCGGCTTGCGCACCTCGAGCCCGAGGTCGATGGAGCGGGCGAGCGCCGCCGCCGCGTGATCGTCGAGAACCCGCACGGCGAGATCGCGCAACTCGATACGCTCCGCCCGCTCCCTGCGGCTGCCGGGCTCGGCGCGCGACAGCGTGAGCAACTGTCCAGCCAGGCGGGACAATTGCGTCGTCGAGACCTGGATGGCCCGCAGGGTGGCTTCGGCATCCGGCGCGCCGAGCCGGCGCAGCGCGTAGGTGGCCTGCACGTTGAGCAGGGTGAGCGGGGTGCGAAGCTGGTGCGCCGCATTGACCACGAAGCGGTGCTGGGCGGCGAGCTGCCGTCCGACGCGCGCCATCTGCTGGTTCAGCGCGTCGACCAGCGGCCGCAACTCCATCTGCACCGCGCTCTCGTCGAGCGGCTCGAGGCTGCGCGCCTCGCGCGACAGCACCCGATCGCGCAGGCGCAGCAGCGGCGCAAGCCCGCGCCTCAACCCGTAGACGATGAACACGGCCGCCGCGCCGAGCAGCACGAATTGCTGGGCGAAGGCCCCGAGCCAGAGGTGGCGCACGAGGACGTCGCGGCTGTTGAGCGTCACCCCGACCATGACCGCAACCGCCGCCGAAAGGCCCGGACCTGCCAGGACATGATGCAGCCGGACGAGGCGAAGCCGCCGTCCTTGATAATCGGCCTCGAAGGCGGTCGCAGGTGCGCTCTTCATACCAGGCGGCGGCAGGTCGGACGTGCCGGCGAGCAGCCGGCCGGCGTCATCGGCCACGCTGTAGTAGACGAAGTCGCCCTCGCCGGTGTCGAACATTTCGAGGGCGGCGGGCGGCACCGTGGCCTGGACCATCCCGTCCTCGATCCGCGTCTGCTCGGCAATGGATCGCGCCGAGGCGAGCAGCATGCGGTCGGTCACGAGATCGGCGGCGCCGAGCGCGGTCATCCGGCTCGTATAGGCGTTGAGAACCGCCAGCAGCGCGAGCGGCACCAGCACCCAGCCGAGCAGCTGCCGCCGCAGGCTATGTTTCGTCATGGCGGAGCAGGTAGCCGAGCCCGCGCAGCGTTGCGATGGCGACGGAGCTGCCCTCGAGCTTGCGGCGCAGGCGGTGGACGTAGATCTCGATGGCGCTCGGGTCGGCCTCGTCGTCGAAGCCGAAGATCGCCTCGGCCAGGGCGGTCTTGCTCAAGGTCCGGCCCTTGCGTCGCAGCAGCTGTTCGAGCACGCCATGCTCGCGCGGCGTCAGGGCAAGCGGCTCGCCCTTGAGCGAGAAGGTCCGGCTGCCGGTGTCGAGCACGAGATCGCCGCATTGCATGAGCCGCGTCGGCTGGCCGGTGGCGCGGCGCATCTGGGCCCTGATGCGGGCTTCGAGCTCGGCGACCTCGAAGGGCTTGACCAGATAGTCGTCGGCGCCCTCGTCGAGCCCGGCAATCCGGCCGTTCAGGCTGGCATTGGCGGTCAGCACGATGACGGGAACATGGCTGCCGCGGCCACGGAGGCGCTTGAGCACGCTGAGGCCATCGAGGCCCGGCAGGGCGAGGTCGAGGATGACGAGGCCGTAGTCGGCGAGACGCAGCAGATCGTCGGCCTCCTCGCCGTCATGGGCGATATCGATGGCATACTGGCTGGCGCGCAGGACCTTTGCCAGCCAGTGGGCAAGGTCGCGGTTGTCCTCCACCAGTAGCAGTCGCATGGGTCATCTCCCGAGATGGCGGTGCGGCGGGCGCCCGCTGCTGACGGGATCCCCGGGAAGGTTTTGTCCAGAGCGCCGGCATGGCCCGGTCGCCGGGGACATGGCCGGAACGCAACGACACCCGTTCGTCCACCATCGCCCGCGTCCGATCCGATCGAGAGCGTTCGCGTCGGGCGCGGTAATGACCATATGGGCGGCGTCGCCCTTGCCGCAATCTGCGCGTTGACCTGAATTCGGAGTCCTGGCTCGAACGCTCCGCGCTTGCGTTCACCGGCAGAGCGCACTAGATTTCTACGGCGAAACGTTTCGCTAAACGTTTCGTCAAACCCGCGGCCCTTCGACGGAGCCGAGGAACGGCAGGGAGGATCGCCCATGTACACCAAGCAGGCGCTGCGGTCGCTCGGCGTCACGACCGAGGATTTCACACCGGCCCAGGCGGAGAGCCTCGACAGGCTCGGCTTCGCGGTTATCGAAAACGTGCTGTCGCCCCGTGAATGCCGCGACATGGCGGACGAGTTCGAACGGATGTTCGCCGCCGAAAAGGGCCAGGGCGGCCACGAGGTCCATATCGAGCCGGGTGCCCGGCGCGTCTCGAACATCTTCAACAAGTCCACCGCCTTCGACCGCTGCCTTGCCTTGCGCCCGGTGCTGGCCGCCTCGCACCGTCTCCTCGGTGAGATCAAGGTGCATGGCGCCAACCTCCGCGATCCGGTGCAGGGCTACGGAGCGCAGCAGCTGCATGTCGACGTGCCGAAGCGGTTTGCCGACGACTGGTGGGTGCTCAATGCCGTGGTGCTCTTCGACGATATGACGGTCGAGAACGGCCCGACCCGCATTGTGCCGGGATCGCACCATTGGGCGCCGATCAACGTGCCGGTGGTCAACCAAGCCGATTGGGAGCCGGAGCCGCTGTCGGCGGAGGATCAGGCCCGCGTTCCGGATGACCTCGATGCACCTTATCCGGGCCAGATCCACGTCACGGGACCGACGGGCGCCGTGATCCTGATGAATTCGTCCATGTGGCACAGCGGAACTCGCAAGCACGACGACAGCCCGCGGCGCCTCCTGCATCTGACCTACACGCGCCGCGACCTGCCCCAGCAGCTCGTCCAGCTCGATCATCTGACCCCCGAACTCTACGAGCGCATGAGCCCGGAACATCGCTATCTGCTCGAGATCGAGGCGCCGCGCGCCGGCGACGAGATCCTTCGGCAGCCCAAGCGCGACCACGCCAAGGGCTGGTGGAACTAAGGCTGGCGGAATGCGTGTCCGCGATGATGACCGGTGCGTCCGGCGGTTGTAGATTGGGCGTCGCGACCGTGGCGCGCCGTATCCGGGACAGGCAGCATGACGACGATGAAGGACGTGGCGCGCGTCGCGAAGGTCAGCGTCGCCACGGTGTCGTCCGCCCTGTCGGGGGCGAGCTACGTCAGCCCGGAGCTCAAGGACCGGGTCGGGGCTGCCGTCAGGGAGCTCGGCTACGCGCCGAATTCCATCGCCAGCGGCCTGAAGCGGGGAACGACACGCGTCATCGGGCTGATCGTTCCGGATATCACCAATCCGTTCTTCACCGAGCTCATCCAGTCCGTCCAGCGCGGTGCCCGGCAGGCCGGCTATTCGGTGCTGCTCTGCGACAGCGAGTGGGACGTCGAGCGCGAGCTGTCCCTCATCCGCATGATGCGGGCGCATCTCGCCGCCGGCACGATCCTGTGCCCGACGGGGACCGACGGGTGCTACGACACCATTCTCGATGCGATCGGACCGATGGCGCTGGTCACGGTCGACTCCGGCCTGCCGCCGACGGTTGGGTTCGACGCGGTGCAGCTCGACAACGGCCTGGCGGGCAGGCTGGCAACCCGGCACATCATCGCGGCCGGCCATCGGCGGATCGGAATGATGACCGGACCGTCCCACCTGCTGACGGCGCGAGGTCGTCTCGACGGATTTCTGGCGGCTATGCGTGACGCCGGCATTGCGCCCGATCCGGAACTGATCCGCGATGGCGGATTCTGCGAGGACGGCGCCTTTCGGGCCTGCCAGGATCTCCTGGCCATGGTGTCGCAGCCAACCGCCATCTTCGTCGCCAACAACCAGATGCTGATCGGCGTGATGCGCGCCGTCGCGGCGGCCGGCCTCTCCTGCCCGCGCGACATCTCGGTCGCCGCGATCGACGACTTTCCGTGGGCGGTGGCCTTTACGCCGTCGCTCACCACCGTGCGGCAACCCGTGACGCGCATGGCCGCGGCCGCGCTCGACATGCTGCTGGCGCGATTGGCCGGGCGGGCCACCGAACCCCGGCGGCTCGTCGTGGATCCCGAGCTCGTCGTCCGGAACTCCTGTGCGCCGCCGCCCGCGGAGCCGCGCCTCGCCAGGTCGCAACCGAGGCGCCGGATGCTGTCCGCGTCCTCGCCGGCCGGGACGCCGGTGGCGTCTTGACAGAAGGTTTCGCCAGCCGTCATGACTAGGCGTCGCGTGTCGGCCATCCCTGGCTTGCAGAAGAAGAGCGGAAACCAGGGCGGATCGTCGAGGCTCGGCTGACCAACAAAACAAGACGTCGGGAGGAAGAAGACAATGAGACCAGGAAGCGGCATGGCCGCGATGGCCGGAATCGTCGTGGCCGCCACGATGGCCGTCGGTGGCGCCTCGGCGCAGCAGCAGCGCTTCGACGGCGTCACCGTCAACGTGATGACCCAGACCGGCGCCATCCAGGAGCCGTTGCAGCGGCGCGCGCCGGACTTCGAGAAGCTCACCGGCGCCAAGATCAACATCATCGCGGTGCCCTTCTCGGACCTCTACCAGAAGGTCCTCACCGACTGGGCGAGCGGCACCAATTCGGTCGATGCCGCGGTCTTCGCGCCGCAGTGGATGGTCGACTACGTGGCCGGCGGCTACCTCGAGGATCTCGGCGGCCGCATCGCCAAGGACAAGGCCATCGAGTGGAACAATATCGCGCCGTTCTTCCGCGACTTCTCCTCGAGCTTCGGCGGCAAGACCTATCTCGTCCCGATGGATGGCGACTTCCACATGCTGTACTATCGGACCGACGTGTTCGAGAAATATGGCCTCAAGCCGCCGACGACCTGGGACGAGTACCTGGCCGACGCCAAGGCGCTCAACGGCAAGGATTTCGGCGACGGGCAGAAGGGCTTCGGCTCCTGCATCGCCAAGAAGCGCAACGCCCAGAGCTACTGGTTCGTGACCGACATCGTCAGCTCCATGACGCAGGCGAAGGGAACCAGCCAGGGGACGTTCTTCAAGACCACCGACATGACGCCGCTCGTGGACAACGACGCCTTCCGCAAGGCGCTCGAATTCCTGAAGGAATCTTCGAAATACGGGCCTCCGGACGAGCTCAACATGGACGTCAGCGACACCCGTCCGCTGTTCGTCTCGGGCAAATGTGCGCTGAACCTCGACTGGGGTGATGTCGGCGTGCTCGCCATCGATCCCAAGACCTCCAAGGTCATTGACAAGACCGGCGCGAGCGTAACGCCCGGGTCGAAGGAGGTCCTCAACTGGGATAGCGGCAAGCTCGAAGCCTGCACCAAGGACACCTGCCCCTACGCGGTCGATGGCGTCAACCATGCTCCCTACGCGGCCTTCGGCGGCTGGAGCGGCGGCATCAACGTCAAGGCCAAGGACAAGGTGAAGGACGCCGCCTATGCCTTCTTCTCCTACATGTCGCAGCCGGCGCAGTCGGATGTCGACGTGACCATCGGCGCGACCGGCTTCAATCCGTACCGCACGTCGCAGATGACCTACAACGACGCCTGGAAGAAGGGCGGCATGAGCGAGACGGCGGCGGGCTTCTATCTCGGCGCCATCGGGGCCAGCCTCAACAGCCCCAACATGGTGCTCGACCTTCGCATCCCGCAGAACCAGAAGTACCAGCAGGTGGTCCTCGACGAGGCCGTGTCGCGCTTCCTGTCGGGCGAGATCGACGAGGCCACGACGATCAAGACCATCGCCGACGGCTGGAACGACCTCAACGCGCAGATCGGCAAAGACGACCAGCTCAAGTTCTACAAGGGTACGCTCGGCGTGAAACGCTGATCCTGCCCTCTTCTTGGAACAGACTTCCGGATGATCCCTCGTCCTTCGACACGCTCCCTTCGGTCGCGGCTCAGGATGAGGGATCATCGTAGCCGCTTGTCCTACGCCCTCATCCTGAGGAGCCGCGAATCGGCGTCTCCAAGGACGAGGGCGCTGGCATTGATGTGATGACCGTGAGCAGCGTCGCACCTCCGGACCGCTGGACCTTCATTGAATGGGCCGATCGCCACAGCGGCCGGATCATGGTGCTGCCGGCGGTGCTGATCCTGCTCGTCTTCGCCATCTTCCCGCTGATCATCTCGGCCTATCTGTCGCTGTCGCGCTTCGCGCTGTTCGCCGGCAGCTTCAAGCTGACCTTCATCGGCCTCTACAACTACACGCGCCTCATCGTCGGCGTTCAGCAGTACCACCTGATCGGGACGTTCAAGCCGATGGGCGCGGCGCAATGGAGCGCCTTCGCGGTGGTCGCCGCCCTGCTGCTTGTCTGGCTCGGGCGCTTCGTCGCGACCCGTTTCACGTTTGTCGTCCTCATCGGGCGGCTGATCTCGGCGAGCCTCGCCGCGGCGGTGGTGCTGGCGCTCCTGGCGACGACCTTCTCGGGCGGCGTCATGGGCACGCTGCCGACGACCCTGCTCTATGTCTTCGTTGGCGTCGCGATCCAGTTCCTGCTCGGCCTCGGGCTGGCGCTGATCTGCGCCCAGCCGATCCGCGGCCGCAACTGGTTTCGCGTCATCTTCTTCATGCCGCTGATGGTGACGCCCGTCGGCGTCGCCTACATGTTCCGCATGCTGGCGGATATGCAGAAGGGCCCTTTCGCGCCGCTGAGCCACCTGTTCGGCCTCACCGACTGGTCCTGGGCCACGCAGGCCTGGTCGGCCAAGCTCATGGTGCTGGTCGGCGACAGCTGGCAATGGACACCCTTCATGTTCATCGTGCTGCTCGCGGCGATCGAGAACCAGCCGCGCGATCAGGTCGAGGCGGCCTATGTGGATGGCGCCGGCGGCTGGCAGATCTTCCGTGACATCACCTGGCCGGCGATCGCGCCGGTGGCCGCGACCGTCGTCCTGATCCGCCTCATCGAAGCGTTCAAGATCATCGACATGCCGAACGTGCTGACCGCCGGCGGCCCGGGGCTCGCGACCGAATCGCTGACGCTGCATTCCTTCATCGCCTGGCGGACGCAGGATCTCGGCGGCTCGGCCGCCGTCGGCTACATCCTGCTGTTCGTCTCGACGATCACCTGCGTCTCCTTCTTCAACTACGTCGTCCGCTACACGCGGAGGTTCCAGTGACCCCGGCGCCCGACACGCGGCCGCTGATGCGGCGCCTGTTCGAGCCCAAGCGCCTCGATGCCATGGCGCCGGTCCCCAAGATCGCGACCTATACGGTGCTGGCGTTGTGGACGCTGGTCGTGCTCTTCCCGCTCTATTGGGTGGTGGTGACCTCGTTCAAGATCGAGGTCCAGGTCGACAGCGGTCCCTACTACATCCCCTTCGTGGATTTCCGGCCGACGCTCGACGCCTGGACCTTCATGCTGCTGCAGAACAACACGCTCGGCCCTTACGTCAACTCCATCGTCGTGGCACTGACCAGCACCGTGCTCGCGGTGCTGATCGGCTCGCTCGCCGCCTATGCGCTGGTGCGCATCCGGTTCAAGGTGAAGCTCGCCGCCGTCCTGACCTTCGTCATCCTCACCTTCGCGGTCATCGGCGCGGTGGTGCATTTCGCGGTGCCATGGACGGTCGCCGTGGCGGTCGCCATCGCCCTGTTCCTGCTGGCGCTCGCCACCTTCGTGCGCAGCTTCAAGGCCGCCGTCGGCAACAACGACATCGAGTTCTGGATGATCTCGAACCGCATCATGCCGCCGATCGTCGCCGTGCTGCCGATCTATGTCATGTTCCAGCAATTGCGGCTGCTCGATACGCAATTCGCGCTGATCTCGACCTATACGGCGGTCAACCTGCCGATCGTCGTCTGGCTGACGCGCGACTTCTTCGCCGGCATCCCGCTCGACCTCGAGGAAAGCGCCGAGATCGACGGCGCCTCGAAGTTCCGCGTCTTCTTCACCATCGCGCTGCCGCTCGTCCGCTCGGGGCTGGCCGCGACCTTCCTGCTGGTGCTGATCCTGTCCTGGAACGAATATCTGCTGGCGCTCTTCCTCTCCAACGCCAATGCGCAGACCATGCCGGTGCTGGTCTCGGCGCAGAACACCACCCGCGGTCCGCAATGGTGGTACATGTCGGTGCTGATCGTCATCATGATCGCACCGGTGATCGTCATCGCCACCTTCCTGCAGAAACATATCGCGCGCGGCCTCCTGGTCGGCGCCGTCAAGGGTTAGGCGATGCGGGTCAGGCTCGAGAACGTTCACAAGTCCTTCGGGCCGGTCGAAGTCGTCAAGGGTCTGAGCCTCGACGTCGAGGACGGCGAGTTCCTGGTGCTGCTCGGTGCCTCGGGCTCGGGCAAGACGACGGCGCTGCGCATGCTGGCCGGGCTCGAGACGGTCACCTCCGGCCGCGTGCTGATCGGCGAGCGCGACGTCACCGACGTGCTGCCGAAATATCGCGACATCGCCATGGTGTTCCAGTCCTACGCGCTCTACCCGCACAAGACCGTCTTCGCCAACATCGCCTACCCGCTGAGCGTACGGAAACGCCCACGCGCCGAGATCGACGCCACTGTCCGGGACGTGGCGCGACAGGTCCAACTCGACCAATTGCTCGACCGCTTTCCGCGCCAGCTCTCCGGCGGCCAGCGCCAGCGCGTGGCGCTGGCCCGCGCCATCGTGCGCCGACCCGCAGCCTTCCTGATGGACGAGCCGCTCTCGAACCTCGATGCCAAGCTGCGCGGCTACATGCGGGCCGAGCTCAAGCACATGCAGAGCCAGCTCGGCACGACCACGATCTACGTCACCCACGACCAGGTCGAGGCGATGACGCTCGCCCACCGCGTGGCCCTGCTCGAGAAGGGCGTGCTCCAGCAGCTCGACACGCCGGCCAATATCTACAACGCGCCCGCCAATCTCTTCGTCGCCGGCTTCATCGGCGCGCCGCCGATGAACATGCTGAAAGGCGACCTCTGCGACGGCCGCTTCTCGACCGCCGTCGGCAGCTTCGGAACGCCGTCCCACGCCTCGGCGAAGGGGGCGGTTGCCGGCATCAGGCCGGAGGACTGTCGGGTCACGGCGCCAGGGGACGGCAGGATCGCCGGCGAAGTCTATGCGACGGAGCTCATGGGCGACCACGTGCTCGTCACCTGCCGTTGCGGCGACGCGACGGTCGCGGTCAAGGCCGACAAGGCTTTCATCCAGGGCATCGGCACGCCTGTCGGCGTGGGCTTCGACGAGCAGGCGGTGCATCTCTTTGGCGGCGAAGGCGGCGACCGCATCCGCTGACCGCGGTCCACCCAGGGAGACGATCTGTGGCTGATCCTGAACCTGCCGTGACGGTTGCGCTCGATCGCGACTTCTTCGCCGAGGCGGAGCGCACGATCCTCACCCACGGTGAGCTCAGGGCGAGCCTGTTCCGCTATGCGACTGGGGTCGAGGCGATCCGCATCGCCAATGGGCGCGGCAGCGTGATCGTGCTCCCCTACATGGGCCAGATGATCTGGCGGGCGACCTTCGACGGGGTCGAGCTCGCCATGCAGAGCATGTTCGAGATGCCCCGGCCGGCCACGACCATCGTCGAGACCTACGGCCCCCTCGCCTACCATGCCGGCATCCTGCGCAACGGCGTGCCGACGCCGGAGGACACCCATCCCTTGCACGGCGAGATGCCCTGCATGCGGATGGACGCGGCAGGCCTCGCCTGCGGCAGCGATGCCGAAGGCGCATTTCTCACGGTGACCGGATCGCGCGATTACGCCATGGGCTTCGGCGCGCATTACAAGGCGACCCCGAGCGTCACGCTGCGGGCCGGCGCGACCACCATCGCGGTCACCATGGAGGCGCGAAACCTTTCGGCCGCGCCGATGGACCTCATGTATCTCTGCCACGCCAATTTCGCCTTCTCGGAGAATGCGCGCTTCGTCCAGCCGGTGCCATTCGATCGCGAGCACGTCGTCACCCGCACCGCCATTCCCGGCCACGTGCGGCCGACCGACGACTACCGGCTGCTGCTCGACCAGCTGGCCAGGGATCCGGCGCGCATGGAACGGCTCAACGAGCCTTCGCGCTACGACCCCGAGCAGGTCTGCTACGTCAAAGGGCTCGCGCCCGGCCCTGACGGTCTCGTGCGCTTCATGCTGGAGCGGCCGGAGGGCGACGGCTTCACGGTCGCCTACGATCCCGCCTCCATGCCGCATCTGGTGCGCTGGGTGCTCCACAACAGCGATCAGCGCACCGCGGCTTTCGCCATGCCGGCGACCTGCGAGCCCGAGGGCTATACGGCCGAGAAGCGCAAGGGCCACGTGCGCAGCCTCGCGGGCGGCAAGCGGGTGGCCTTCACCACCCACCTCGGCTATGTCGACCGCAAGGCTGCGGCGGAGCTCGCACGGCGCATCGAGAACAAGACTGGGGAGGGCTGAATGGCAGGACGGATCGCCGTCATCGGCAGCAACATGGTCGATCTCGTCACCTATGTGACCCGTATGCCCCAGAGGGGCGAGACCATTGAGGCGCCCTCCTTCGAGATGGGCCACGGCGGCAAGGGCGCCAACCAGGCGGTCGCGGCCGCCAAGCTCGGCGCCGAGGTTCTCATGCTGACCAAGGTCGGCGACGATACGTTCGCCGACAATACGGTCGCCAACCTGAAGAGCTTCGGGGTCGACACGAGCCACGTGGTCAAGGTGCCCGGCAGGTCGAGCGGCGTCGCGCCGATCATGGTCGAGCCCTCGGGCGAGAATTCGATCCTCATCGTCAAGGGTGCCAACAACGACCTGCTGCCGCCGGATATCGACAAGGCGGCCGACGACCTCAAGCGCTGCGACCTGATCTTGCTGCAGCTCGAGATCCCGGTCGAGACGGTCTATGCGGCGATCGAGTTCGGCAAACGGCACGGCATAAGGACGTTGCTCAATCCGGCCCCGGCCCTGCCGGATCTCGACCCCGAGCGGATCCGCCACGCCACCTTCCTCGTCCCCAACGAGACCGAGCTCGCCATTCTGACCGGCCTGCCGGTCGACAGCCCCGACGAGATCACGATCGCGGCGCGCAGCCTCATCGCCAAGGGCATCGAGACTGTCATCGTCACCATGGGGTCGCGCGGCGCGCGCTTGATCACGGCCAACATCGCCAAGACCATCGCGCCGGTCAGCGTCACGCCGGTCGACACGACCGGCGCCGGCGATGCCTTCATCGGCAGCTTCGCCCGCTACACGGTCGCCGGCGACGGCCTCGAGACGGCGCTCGGCAAGGCGGCGCGCTATGCGGCCGATTCGATCACCCGGCGCGGCACGCAGAAAGCCTATGCGACGGAAGCCGAGTTCTTGCGCGCCTTCCCCTCGATATAGCTCACGACGACGTAGCGGCGGCACCGCGACGGCGTCGACCCTCGAAGCGGCATCAGGCCGCCAGATCCCTGCAGCTCTCCCGGACGATCAGCTCGGGCTTGAACATCAGGAGGTTCGGTTCGATCCTGCCTCCGCCGGCGCCCAGGCGTCGGAGCATCGCCTCGAAGACGGCCTCGCCCATCGCGCGGATCGGCTGCCGCATCACCGTGATCTTCGGCGAGAAGGCCGCCATCCACGGCAAGTCGTCCATTGCGACGAGGGAGATGTCGTCGGGGCAGGTCAATCCGACATCGGCCATGGCGCAGACGGCACCGACCAGCATGAGGTTGTTGGCGATGTAGATCGCGGTTGGCGGATTGGGCTGGGCGAGGAGATCCTTGCAGGCCTCGTAGGCATCGCCCTGCCTGAAGTTGCCGGCGAGGATCAGGCGATCGTCGACGGGCAGGCCGGCGCGGCTGAGCGCATCCTTGAACCCTCGGAGACGATCTGCGCCGGTCGACACGTGGGCCGAGCCCGAGATGGTGGCGAGTCTGCGGTGGCCGTGCGCGATCAGGTGGGAGGTGGCTTCGAGGGACGCCGCGTAATTGTCGACGGCGACCGTGTCCGCATCGAAGAACGGCTCCGTCCGGTCGATCAGCACGAGGGGGACCGCGTAGGACGCGAGCCCCGCCTGACGATAGTCCGACAGCGTTCCGGAGGGCGCCAGGATGACGCCGTCGACCCGCTGCATCTGCAGGGTCCGCAAGATGCCGATTTCCCGGGCCACGTCCTCGTCCGAGGCGCACAGCAGCAGCGTGTAGCCCTGCTTCTGCGCGGCGATCTCGAGGACGTGGACCAGTTCGGTGAAGAACGGATTGGTGATGTCGGGCACGATCAGCCCGATGAGCTTCGTCACGCCGATCTTGAGGCTCCGAGCGACGGTCGAGGGCGCATAGCCCAGGGATCGAACCGCCTGCTGCACCCGGGCCTTCAGCGCCGGGCTGACATAGGCCGTGTCGTTGACCGTCGCCGAGACCGTCGCGGTCGAGACGCCCGCCAGCCGGGCGACATCCTTGATGGTTGCCATGACGGTAGAACTAAACGGTTCGCTCGCGCCGCGCGAGCCCCTGCTCGTCAATAGCAGAACCTGAGACAGGCAAACAGCTTGCCACGGCCATTTCGTTCTGACACGATCAGCTAAACGATAAGCTGGTTCGAGCGGCATGGTCCGGCGCTCGCGGAGGAGTAGGCGATGATCAAGGGTTTCCTCACGATCCTGGCAGTCGGTGCCGCCGTGGCAGCCTCGGGCGGGTCGGCGATGGCCGACAGCAAGCCCTTGCTCGGGCTCGTGTCGATCTCGGCCAACGAGGCCAACAACCAGCGCTTCATCCAGGGCGCCACGAAGGCGGCGACGGCGATGGGCTGGGATGTTTCCGTGATCGACGCGGCTGGCAGCGCCGACCAGGCCAACGCGGCCATCCAGAACCTCGTGCAGCGCGGCGCGAAAGCCGTGATCGACCTCGTCTTTCCCGTCTCCTCGCTCGGCGCGGGGCTGAATGCCGCGAAGGCGGCCAACATCCCCGTCGCGACATGGGGCGGAGGATTGGGGTCGGGCGTGGTCGCGACCGACGGCGCGGGCGGGCCGCTGGCCCAGCCGATTACCGAGATGATCGTCAAGGACCTCGGCGGCAAGGGCGCCATCCTGGCGCTGACCTATCACACCGGGCAGGTCTGCCGGGAGCGCGAGGAGGTGTTCGACAAGATCGTGGCCAAGTCACCCGACATCAAGGTCACCAAGAACGAGGTTCGCATCCCCGGCTTCTTCCAGGATGGTGCGCAATATGCGACCGCGTGGCTCGCCTCCCACCCGGCGAACAGCCAGCCCCTGGCGATCTGGGGTTGCTGGGACGACCCGGCCATCGGGGCGATCTCGTCGCTGCGCCAGCAGGCGCGCACCGACGTAAAGGTCTACGGCGAGAACGGCAATGCCCAGGCGCTCGCCGCGATCAAGGGCGGCTACATGACCGCGACCGCCTGGCAGGACAGTTTCACCGAAGGCCAGCGGCTGGTCGAGACGATGAGCGAGGCCATGAAGGCGGGCGCGTCGTGGCAGCCGAAGGAGGTGGTGGTGCCGCCGGTCATCGTGACCAAGGCAAACGTCGACACGTTCATCGCGGAGCATCCCGAAGCGGCGCGCTGACCCATCCGGGCTGATACGGGATGGCAGGCTCGGAGCCCTTCCTCGTCTTGAGCGGCCTCGCGAAGCGCTTCGGCGGTGTCCAGGCGTTGCGCGGCGTCGACCTCGATATCCGCGCCGGCGAAGTCCACGGCCTGGTCGGGGCGAACGGCGCCGGCAAGTCGACGCTGATCCGCATCCTCGCGGGTGTCTTCGCGCCCGACAGCGGGACGATCACGCTGGACGGGCAGGTGGTCACGATCGCGACGCCGCATCAGGCCACCGATCTCGGTCTCGGCTTCATTCACCAGGACCTCAACCTGGTGACCCAGCTGACCGGCCTCGAGAACATCATGCTCGGCGTGCCGAAGCCGACCCGGCTCGGCCTGATAGACTGGAAAACCATCCGGACCGATGCCGCCGCAACGGTGGCCCGCGTCGGCATCGACTTTTCGCTCGACGCCAAGGTGGCGACCCTGTCCACGGCGCAGCAATGGCTCGTCTCGATCTGCCGGGCGCTGATGCGCAAGGCGCGCCTCATCGTCATGGACGAGCCCACCGCCTCGCTCTCGGCCCACGAAGCCGGGAACCTGTTCCGCATCGTCAGGCAGTTGCGTCAGGAGGGGATCGCCATCCTCTATGTGTCGCACCGGCTCGACGAGATCCTCGACCTCTGCGACCGGGTCACGGCGTTCCGTGACGGCACCCGCGTCATGCACAGCGAACGTGCTGCCTTGACGCGGGCCAACCTCGTCGAAGCGATCGTCGGCGGCAGCCTGGCGCCGGCGTCGTCGCTGCCCGCGGCCGCCATCGCCGAGAATCAGCCTGTCCTGACGGCCACGGCGCTGGCACGCCTGCCGATGGTGCGCGGCGTCGATTTCGTCCTACGACGGGGCGAGGTCCTGGGCTTCGCGGGTCTCGTCGGCGCCGGGCGCAGCGAATTGATGCGGCTGATCTACGGGGCCGACCGCCCGCATGGCGGCAGCATGGTGCTGGCCGGATCGCCCTTCTCGCCGAGAACACCGCGCGATGCCGTGAAGGCCGGGATCGGCCTCGTCCCGGAGGAGCGCCGCTCCGAGGGTCTCGTTCTCAACCGCAGCGTCGCCTTCAACATGGCGCTGCCGTCGAACCGCCGCTTCGCGCTCGCGCCGCTTCCGCTGCTGAGCCGAGCGCGTCGCGACCGCTGGGCCATGAGCACGGCCGCCCGCGTGCTGGTCAAGACGCCCTCGGTCGGCACGCCGGTCCAGCGGCTGAGCGGCGGCAACCAGCAGAAGGTCGTCATCGGACGCTGGATCGACCGCGATCTCAAGATCCTCATCCTCGACGAACCGTCGCGCGGCGTGGATATCGGCGCCCGCGGCGAGATCCATCGCCTGATCCGGTCGCTTGCCGCCGGCGGCCTCGCGGTCATCGTGGTGTCGTCGGAAGCCGAGGAACTGCCAGGCCTCTGCGACCGGGTGCTCGTCATGGCCGAAGGCCGCATCGTCGAGTGCCTCGAGAGCGCGGCCATCAGCCGGGACGCGATCGTGGCGGCAAGCTACAAGCATGCTCCGCAAGACAGAGCCTCGGCCTGATGCCGTTCACGGCCCCCGCCCGGAATGCCCCGATCATGACGTCCCAGAGCCGTCCACCCGATGCCCTGCCTCCGAACCGATCGGGCGACGCGACCCGCCGCCTTCTGGCGCTGTTCGCCAAATACGGCACGATCCTGGGCCTGCTCGTCATGGTGGCGCTGTTCTCGGTCATGGCGCCCGCCGCCTTCCCGACGCTCGGCAATGCGCTCAACGTGCTCAACCAGGCCTCTCTCGGCATGATCATCGCGGGCGGACTGACCGTCACGGTGATCGTCGGCGAGCTCGACCTCAGCGTCGGCTTTCTGGCGAGCTTCGCCGGCGTGCTGGTGGTCGGGCTCATCGTCAATACCGGCCTGCCCGTGCCGCTCGCCATCGCGGCGGTCATCGGCATCGGCGTGCTGCACGGCTTCATCAACGGCCTCATCGTCACCAAGGTCGGCGTCAACTCCGTGATTGCCACGCTCGGCACGGGGACGATCGTCGTGGGTTTGAGCTTCGCCTATTCGAGCGGCGCGCCGATCGCCTTCGGGGTGCCCGACAGTTTCGTCGGCATTTCGCTCGGCCGCTTCGCCGGCCTGCCGCACAACGTGCTGATCATGGCCGCGCTGATCTTCGGCCTGTGGCTCCTCGTCGAGCGCACCTCCTTTGGCCAGAGCCTGCAGGCGGTCGGCGGCAACAGGATCGCCGCGCGCCTGAGCGGCATCGCGGTCGACCGCACCAAGATCATCGCCTTCATGATCGCCGGCGCCTGCGCCGCCCTGACCGGCATCCTGCTCGCCTCGGCGCTCGGCAGCGGCACGACGAGCGCCGCCGACAGCTATCTGCTGACGGCCTTCGCGGCCGTGTTCCTCGGCTCGGCCACGCTGCGCGACGGCGAGTTCCACATCCTCGGGACGCTGTTCGGCGCGCTGATCATCGCGATCGGCTTCAACGGCCTCGCTATCTTCGGCGCCCCGACTTTCTACCAATACGTCTTGCAAGGCGCGATCCTGATCGTCGCCGTCGGCCTGTCGAGCCTGTCGCGTCGCTTCGCCGACGCCTGAACCCGAAGCCGCCCCTTCAAACCCCGCGGAAGGAATCGCCATGACCAACGATCGAGAGGCCCCGCTCTGGGACGTCCACGTGATCGAATACGCCCGCAGCCATCGCCAGGCCATGGCGAGCCTCGTCTTCGGCACCTTCACCGAACCGCCGGTCGACGTGCCGTTCAGCTTCGTGCTGGCGCGGCGACCCGGTACGATCGCCCTCGTCGACTGCGGCTTCATGAAGGAGCGGCGCGGCGCCGGGATGGCGGAGAAATTCGGCGTGCCGAACTGGGTGTCGCCGCTGCGCATGCTGGCGGAGCTCGGCGTCCAGCCCGAGGATGTTACCGACATCGTGCTCTCGCACGCCCATTTCGACCATATGGGGTCGATCGACCAGTTTCCGAAGGCGCAGCTCTATATACAGAAGAGCGAGATGCTGAGCTGGGTCGAGATCCTGGCGCTGCCGAAGCGCTTCTCGTTCCTGGCCGAGGTGCTCAATCCCGACGATCTGATCACCGCCATGAGCGCCAGCATCGAGCACCGGCTCACGCTCATCGAAGGCGACAAGGACGACGTGCTCCCGGGCCTGCACGTGCGGCTCGCCCCTGGCCACACGATGGGACAGCAGTTCATCCTGCTGGAGACCGCCAACGGGCGCTATGCCGTGTCGGGCGACTGCGTCTACAGCGCCCGCAACATCACCGGCCACGACAATTGCGGCTGCTATCTGCCGCTCGGCGCGGGCATCGGCAGCGTCTGGGACCAGCTGAAATCGATCGACCGCCTCAATACCCATGTCGGCGGCGACCTGTCGAAGATCATCATCCTGCACGATTTCGCGCGCTGGTCCGGCTGCGAACAGGTGGCCGACATCGACGGGTTCGGAATCTTCAAGGTGGCCTGACGGTCCGTCTGATAACTCCCACCGTCCTCATCCTGAGCCGACGGCGTAGCCGTCGAGTCGAAGGACGGAAAGCGTCGGCCGTGCTTCGAGACGGTCCTGACGGACCTCCTCAGCATGAGGGTTGGAAGGTTTCGAACGAACTCCGAGTCCGGACAGTGGTCTTTTGACGATGGCGATCGGGCCACGGTCTTTGGCAGGCGACCGTCAGGCCAGGAACCGGTCGGCATCGCCGGGCGTCGGGCCGGCGCAGCTCTCGCGCCGGCGGAACAGGGCGAACCGGTTGCGGGCGATGAGGTCGTAAATGACGTCGCGCAGCCCTGACGGAACGATCCGGACCATCCCCGCCGCCGACCACGGCGCCCCGAGCGTCGAAGCGATCTCCAGCGCCGCGGCAGACCTGAAGAAAGCGCGTCCGTCCTTGAGCACGACGAACGTGTCGTAGTCTTGCGGATCGAGGCCGTAATGGATGTAGAGCGCCTGCCCGAGCGGCGTCTGGGCGGCCAGCAGCCGGAACCGCTTGTCGGGATCGTGCCGCATGACGAAACGGGCCGTGCCGGAGCAGAGCACGCAGAACCCGTCGAAGACGATGATCGGACGGTCGTCCCGGAAGATCGGAACCGCCGGATCGTCGCGATAGGAATGGCGGCGCGCCATCGTCGTCGCCACCATTCGCTCGTCAGATCGCTTCCTCATGACGCGACGCAGCCTCTCCGGTCGAGGAATCGAACTCGATATAGCGCGCCCTGCCCGCCTCGCCGTCGAGCTCGATCAGCGCATAGCCGAGCCGATAGAGACCGCCAGTCGATTGTGGGCGCAGCGCCAGCGCGCCGCCCTTCAGCAAACCGGGCACCGCGTCGCCCGCGAGCCGAGGCGAGGGCGAGGTCAGATCCGCCTCGGCCGGCACCGGCACCGCGCTGGCACCGACGCAGCGCCCCTTGGCGAGCCCTCCGAAAGGCTCGTAGATCGCCAAGTTGTGCTCGTGGCCCCAGAGCCAGAGCGCCAGATCGGGCAGATGGTTGCCGAACTGGGCCTGGAGATAGCCGTTGACGGCCCGACCGGCGATCGTGGAATTGCGGCTGAACAGCGGGTGGTGCGTCATCAGAATGGTGCGTCGGCCGGCCGCATTGGCGAGCTTGTCCTTGTGCCAATCGAGTTCGCTGTAGATGTCGCCCTCGTCGCGGTCGCGCACCCAGGTCATGTCGTCCTTGTGCCGAAACGGATTGAAGTCATTGAAGCCGGTATCGGCAGCGAGAATCTGCCAATGCTGGTTCCTCAGGCAGAAATAGCTCGACGGCTGGCCGAGGCGGCCGATGAGCGCGTAATAGGGCGCGCCGCCCGAATACATGTCGTGATTGCCGCAGAGCGTGAAGATCCGGGGCGAAGCCGGCGCGAGGCCGCGCTTGATGTTGGCATGGAACGCCTCGGCCTCGACGGAGGTGCAGGCGTAGTAGATGTCGCCGAGATGGATGACGATGTCGGGGGCCTGGGCGGCGACATTGCCGATCAGCGCCTGGGCGCGGGCGTCTCCCGTCCCCCAATCGCTGATCACCGCGATGCGGCAGCGCTCCGGGAGCGTGCCGGGCGGCAAAATGGCATCGGTGAGGCTGCGCCATTTGACGTAGGGCGTCCCCGCATGGCGGGCGACGGCGGTATGTTCGACGAATTCGGTGATGCATTCGAGCCAGAACGGGTCGCGGTCGCCGAAGCGCATGAAGGCGGCTTTTGCGGCGATGACGCGGGCGGGCTCGCCATCGACCAGTGCGAGGCCGAGGTCGAGGGCCGCTTTGGCCGCCGCGAACAGCGGATGCGGCGAAGGCGCCCCCTGATGTGCCGAGGCCGGCAACGCCGCATGCGCGGCCTGATTGGCGGCTTCTATATAGGGGTCGTCGAACGCGACCAGCGGCCGGGCGAGCGTGTCGGAGGCGAAATCTGGCGGCCTGGCCCGTTTGGCGACGGCCGCCTGCCAGGCTGACAGGACGACGCTCGGAAAGTGGGTCGGGATCATGACTTGCCCAATCGATACAATGTCCGGCTCGAGGCACGTGCGGGAGCCGATCATTCCCGCGGCCGGTCCGTCAACCGGGAAAGCGGCGTCCCTGGCGTCGCGTCCCGACCGTGCGTCTTGGCCGCAAGTCGCCGCGGCGAAGCTATGTTAGCGTATCATCCGGGTAGGCCGCGGCCGTCGCCCGAAGCGCGTGACCCGGAGGGTGAAGGATCGACGTGCGCATAGGACGTCTTGAGGATCTCCTCGCGATCGACGAACTTCGGGGCCGAGTCAATCTCCGGCTCGATGCGCTCGTACCGGCCCTGGAGGATGGGGGCGGCCGGGTCGGCGACGCCGTGCGCTACGCGCTGCTCGCCCCGGGCAAGCGCATCCGGCCGCTCCTGACCCTCCTCGCCGCGGCCGAGTTCGGCGCCGCCGTCGACGACGCCCTCGACGTCGCTTGCGCGACCGAGATGGTGCATGCGGCCTCGCTCGTCCTCGACGACCTGCCTGCGATGGATGACGCCGGCTTGCGTCGTGGGCAGCCGACGACCCATAGGCGTTTCGGCCAATCCACCGCCATCCTGGCCGCCGTGGCGCTTTTGAACCTCGCCTTCGCGACGATCGCGCGCGCCTCCCATCTCGCGCCCGACATCCGCGTCGCCCTCGTGGCGCGCCTCGCGGACGCGGTCGGCTTCGAGGGGCTCGTCACCGGCCAGGACCGCGATCTCAACGACCGGATGCACCCCGCGACGATGGCGCGGCTCGAGACCCTCAATCATCAGAAGACGAGCGTGCTGTTCGAGGCGGCGCTGGAGATCGGCGCCCGGGTTGCGGGCGTCGGCGAGAGGCGGATCGACGCCTTGCGCGAGGTCGCGGCGCACCTCGGCCTCGCCTATCAGATCGCCGACGACCTCTTCGATTGCGCGGACCCGCCGGGCGCCCCGCTCAAGGATCGCAATCGCGATTCGGGCAAGCCGACCGTCGTGTCGCTGATCGGCATCAAGGGGGCCCGCGAGCGGGTCGGCCATCATCTCGGCGAAGCCCTGCGGCTCCTGCCCCTGCGCGCCGATGGCGGTGCCATGCTGCGACCCTATATCATCATCACATTCGGCGAGGCGGCCGCATGCTGAGGCCGACGCCACAGATGGGGAGGGGATCATGAGCGCCGGGCCGGCATGCTCCGGCAGCGCTGACCGGCAGGCAGCCGTCGGACTCGCATTGGCCACCGGCGTCGTCGGCGCCTGGCTCGCCGTGCACGTGCTCACCGTCTATCGCCTGCCGCTCGCCGGTCCCGACCTCGTCCTCGTGCCCGTCATCGTCGTGCTGCAATGCTGGCTCTCGGTCGGGCTGTTCATCGTGGCACATGACGCCATGCACGGGTCGCTGGCGCCACGCCGCGCCCGTCTCAACCGCGCCGTCGGCCGCGTCGCGCTCCTTCTCTATGGCGGCATCTGGTACGACGACCTCGTCGCACGCCACTTCGCCCATCATCGTCTGCCCGGCACGGCGGAGGATCCGGATTTCGCCGGCGACGGTACGGTCGGGCTCTGGCGCTGGTATGGGCGCTTCTTCAGGCAATATCTGTCCTGGGGCCAGGTGCTGCGCATGGGCATCCTGGCCGATGTCGAGATCTGGCTGCTGCATGCACCACCGCTGAACCTCGTGCTGTTCTGGGCGGTGCCGGCGTTGCTGTCCTCGCTGCAGCTCTTCTATTTCGGCACCTACCTGCCGCACCGCCTGGACGACGAGCCCTTCACGGACCGGCATCGGACACGGTCCAACGCTTATTCCTATCTGGTCTCGCTCGCGACCTGCTTCCATTTCGGCTACCACCACGAGCACCACGACGACCCGTCCGTGCCCTGGTGGCGGCTGCCGGCGGTCCGCAGGGAGGCCGGTCGAGCCCATGGGTGGCGCCGTGCCTGACGCGCTCGTGCCCGCGGCCATCGTTGTCGCGACCGTCGTCGCCATGGAGGTCGTGGCGACCCTGAGCCATCGCTACATCATGCACGGCTTCGGCTGGGCCTGGCACCGCTCGCATCATGAGCCGCACGACGGGCTCCTCGAGCAGAACGACGCCTATGCGCTCGTCTTCGCCGGCCTGTCGATCCTGCTGATGGCGGCCGGCCACTGGTGGGCGCCGCTGTTCTGGGTGTCGATCGGCCTCATCGTCTACGGAGCACTCTATTCCGTCGCCCACGATGGGCTGGTGCATCAGCGCTGGCCGCTCCGCCACGTGCCGCGGCGCGGCTATCTCAAGCGGCTCTATCAGGCCCACAAGCTGCATCATGCCGTCGAGGGGCAGCACGGCTGCATCTCCTTCGGCTTCCTCTATGCGCGGCCGATCGAGCGGCTCAGGGCAGAGCTGCGCCGAAAGGCGCCGCGAGGCTGAAAGCTTTATTGCAGGATCTCGAAGGTGACCGAGACCTCGGCCTGCTGTTGCTCCTCGCCCGCCGCCAGCGGCACGGGTGGGGCGGGGGCGGCCATCGCGAGCTTTGCCCGATAGTCGAACCGGCGCGGTCCGGGGACCGGCACCTCGCCCGGCATAATCTGCATCACCCGCCCGAGCTTGACGCCGATGGCCCCGGCATAGGTCTCGGCCCGATGCCTGGCATCGCGCATCGCATCGATGCGAAGCTGGTCGTCGCGCCGCGGGTCGGGGCTGACGACGAAGTCGACGCCCTCGATCGAATTGGCGCCCTTGTCGGTCAGCGCCCCGATGAGGGTGCCGGCTCTGTCCACCGGCCTGACCCGCACCTGGAGCGTGAGGCTGGCGCGGTAGCCGGTCAGCCTCGCGGTCCCTTTCGGCGGGGTGTCGTAGACCGGCTCGAGACCGACCGACGTCGTGGCGACGTCGCGCGACTCGATGCCCGCCGCCTTGATGGTCTCCAGCAGCGCCTGCGCGGTCCGGTTGTTGTCGGCCGCCGCATCGGCGGCCCGCGGCCGCTCCGACATCACCCCGAGCGTCACCACCACCGTGTCCGGCACGACCTTCACGGAGGCATGGCCTTCGACCGTGATCGAGGGCGCCGGCCGTACGGCCGGCCCCTCCTCGGCCGCCGCCGGCATCGCGGCGAAAGCCAGAAGCACGATGCCGGAGAGGAGCGCCGACAGCGCCGGCTTGCGCCGCCTCACGCGGCGAGCCGCTTCGGCTTGATCAGCCCGCGGTTGATCAGCACCTCGGCGATCTGCACGGCATTGAGGGCCGCGCCCTTGCGCAAATTGTCGGAGACGCACCAGAGCGACAGGCCGTTCTCGACCGTCGGATCCTCGCGGATGCGCGAGATATAGGTCGCGTCCTCGCCCGCCGCCTCGTGCGGCGTGATGTAGCCGCCCGGCTCGTGCCGGTCGATGACGAGACAGCCCGGCGCCTCGCGCAGGATGTCCTTGGCCTCCTCGGCGCTGATCGGGTTCTCGAACTCGATGTTGACCGCCTCCGAATGGCCGATGAAGACCGGCACACGCACGCAGGTCGCGGCCAGCTTGATCTTGGGGTCGAGGATCTTCTTGGTCTCGGCCATCATCTTCCACTCTTCCTTGGTCGAGCCGTCCTCCATGAAGACGTCGATCTGCGGGATGACGTTGAAGGCGATGCGCTTCGGGAATTTCTTGGTCTCGAGCGCATCCGACACGAAGACGGCGCGCGTCTGGGTGAAGAGCTCGTCCATGCCCTCCTTGCCGGCGCCCGAGACCGACTGGTAGGTCGCCACCACGACGCGCTTGATCCTGGCTTTGTCGTGCAGCGGCTTCAGGGCCACCACGAGTTGCGCGGTCGAGCAGTTAGGGTTGGCGATGATGTTCATCTTGCCGAAGCCGGCCACGGCATCGGCGTTCACTTCCGGCACGACGAGCGGCACGTCCTGGTGCATGCGCCAGGCCGAGGAATTGTCGATCACCACGCAGCCGCTCTGCCCGATCCTGGGCGACCAGGCCTTGGAGACCTCGCCGCCGGCCGACATCAGGCAGATGTCGGTGCCGCTGAAATCGTAATTATCGAGCGCCTTGCAGACGATGGTTTTGTCGCCGAAGGAGATCTCCGTGCCTTTCGAGCGGTTCGACGCCAGGGCGACGACTTCGCTATAGGGAAAGGCCCGTTCCGCCAGGATGTTCAGCATCTCGCGGCCGACATTGCCCGTGGCGCCGACCACCGCAACCTTGAACGCCATCTCGCTTCTCCGCCTGTTCGGAGCAGGTTCATACCGGAACGGCGGGGAAGCGGCAATGTGGCAGAGCGGCAAGCCTCGCCGCGACTAGATGCCGACGACGAACAAAGCCACATGACATCGAGTTTGCATTTGATTGAATTCAATCGCTAATGTCGGCATGAACATGGCTTTGCTCCCGTACTCGCGACCCAAGAAATGTCGCCAGCCAGGTGCAGCAGCTTTAGGCTGGCGCCGGGAATGTGATTGTCCGCAGGAAAGCCTCATCAAGACGTGCGTGGGTTCAAATGTCAGGAAGACGGATGATTATATCGCTCCAGCGACCACACCTCTCGCTCGTTGATCTCCCGCAGACCACGCTACCTTCATTCACGATTATCACTGGGCTAAACGGTGCCGGGAAAACGCATCTCCTTAAAGCACTTCAGACTGGCGCCGCGGTCGCCGATATCGCTCCAACACCGCAATCGGATATACGATCGTTCGACTGGACAAATCTCGCACCCAAAGATGAACCAGAGTTAGACGCCGCTTCATTACGCGCGGAGCAGCTCCAGATCTATAATCAAGTGCGTCAGCTCATGCAGAACCCATGGGGTACGCAGCAGATCTTGACCGCCGCGAGGGCCCATGGGCTGAGAGGACCTAAGGCAGCAGACTTGGATGTTGTTTGCAACGCCGATGCAGCAGAGCTTGAGACGGCCTTTGGCCTCGCATCCGGTCATGGATCAAACGCTCGCTCCGGACTGGATCCGGCGGTATCTCACGCCACAAATGTTATTCGGAACCACTTCCCTCCTCAACAGCAACAAATTTTGAATGAACTAGAATCTATCACTGGAAAGAAATTTATATCATTAAAATATGATGTTTTTTTAAGGTTTCAAAACCAGAATGGGGCTATGCGGAGATTTTTCAGAACTCTTTCGCCAGGCTGTTTGTTTCTTATAGGGAGCTATATCAGACGAACAAATTACAGGAGCTTGCGTTCAAAGAAGGTGATACAGCTGTACCTCCATTGAACGCCGTTGAGTTTCGCGAAAGGTTCGGACCGCCGCCTTGGAATTTCGTGAACAGCGCACTTGCTGCTGCAGGGCTGACATTTTCTATCGATGGACCAGAAATATTCTCGCGAGCGCCTTACAAACCGCGCCTTAGAAAGGGCGATTTGGACGCGGAGATCACGTTTGAAGGTCTTTCGTCGGGTGAGCGGGTTATCATGTCATTTGCGTTCGCGGTATATTTTGCCTCAGATCAACGACAAATTATCAGTCGCCCTAAACTGTTGCTGCTCGATGAAGTAGACGCTCCATTACATCCATCAATGTGTCGCAATTTGCTAGCGACTATACAAGAAGTTTTGGTTAAACAGCATAATCTCTGTGTCATAATGACAACGCATTCACCGTCGACTGTCGCAATGGCGTCGGAGGAGGCAGTACATGTAATGCGACCAGGAGAACCTGGCATTCATAAAGTCAGCCGAGATGCCGCACTGCGTGATTTGACCGCCGGAGTACCTACTCTGTCGCTTAAAAATGACGGGAGAAGGCAGGTGTTCGTCGAAAGCCCAAAGGATGTTAGTATCTATGAGGCAGCTTACAGCGTGACAAAGGATGTCGTAGCTTCAGAGCTGTCGCCCAACTTCATCGCCACAGGCGCAACGTCACTGACCGGATTTCACACGAATACAGGCTGCGACGCAGTTCGCCGGATTGTTGGTGATCTCCGATCCGCGGGAGCGGAGCACACGATTGGATTGCTAGACTGGGATGGAAAGAATCGTCCCTCTTCGGGCATAATCATTTTGGCCGAGGGCAAAAGAAATGGGTTAGAGTCAGTATTCTTCGACCCGCTGCTTCTTCTGAGTGCAGTTGCTAGGCATGTTGGTCTAGCTGCGATCGCTTATCCATGGCCGACTGGTGCTACCTATTTAATAATTAGAGAGCTTACGTTCCAACAACTACAGGACGCGATAGACGCAATACAATCAAGCATTCTTGGACGCACACGTGGGGTAAGTTGACGTCGATTATGTCGGTGGTTTTAAATTGAAAGTCGATGAATTATATCTGCTAATGGATGATCATGAACTTGAGGTGCTGGTTATGAACGCATTCCCAGCATTTAATGCGATTTCTCGTGGC
The DNA here is from genome assembly GCA_965277635.1 of Lichenihabitans sp. Classification (GTDB taxonomy): domain Bacteria; phylum Pseudomonadota; class Alphaproteobacteria; order Rhizobiales; family Beijerinckiaceae; genus Lichenihabitans. The sequence goes on along the minus strand of CBDIDE010000002.1, from coordinate 3,647,083 downwards.
AGAGCAGGTGAACTCATGAAGTGGATAGCTACGACGATCATACCCGAGCGAAAGGAACATGTGCCACGGTGCCTTATAGAGACATTCAGTAGGTTAGTTGCAGCGTAGGTCCACAAAGGCCCCTGACATCATCGCCCATATCATAAGGCGAAATTTTCAGCTCTATTCATGTAAGCGCGCTGCCTCGGGCTATTTTTCCCGAGTGGCAATTAAGACGACCATGCGAGAGGCGTCGACAGCACTCAGCCGTCTTGGCCCTGAGAGAGTAACGCACGCCGCCTCTACCCCACGAAGAAGAAGGCCAGCCCCAGCAGCAGGTAGATGCCGACGAGCAGCAAGCCCTCGAACCAGGTCGTCTCGCCGTCCGCCGCCACCGAATGGACGACGAGCGCCGTCGCCCCGAAGGCGAAGAGATCGAGCGGATTGGTAAAGACCAGGTTCATCGGCTTGCCGATGAAGAAGCCGATCACCGTCAGCAGCGGCGCGATGACGAGCGCGATCTGGATGGCCGAGCCGAGGCAGATCTCCATCACGAGGCCCATCTTGTCCTTGGCGGCGAAAACCACCGCCGCGAAGAGATCGGCCGAGGTGCCGACCAGCGCCAGCACCACGACGCCAAGGAACAGCGTCGAGAGATGGAGCTGCGAGGCCGTCGCCTCGAGCGCGCCCGAGACGAGCTCGGCCTCGAAGACGATCGCCGCCGTCCCGGCGACCAGGATGGCGATGGGGCCGCCGAGCGATCGTGGCGACGGCTCCGCCTTGCTCTTGCGCGGCTCGTCGCCGGAAAACACGTCGCGATGGGTGACGAGCGTATAGACGAGGTTGCCGCCGTAGAGCAACAGCAGCACCGCCGAGATGCCGAGGCTCAATTCCTCGTTGCTCCAGGCGATGTCGTGCGTCCCCGGACGACCCTTCAGAGCCAGGTCGAACACCGCCGGGAGCAGCAGCGCGATCAACAGCAGCACCAGCAGGCTCGACAGCAGCCCCGCGCGCTCGCGCCGGAACACCTGCTTGGGGCGCGAGAAGCCGCCGACCATGATGGCGAGGCCCAGGCCGAGCAGCGCCGTGCCGATGATCGAGCCGGTGATCTGGGCGCGCACCACCTCGACGTGACCGGCGAGGAGAACGAAGATGGCGAGCACCAGTTCGGCGATCGACCCGAAGCTGATGTTCAAGAGGCCGCCGATGGTCGAGCCGGCCTGCTCGGCGATATCCTCCGTCGCGGTCGAGATCCAATGCGCCAGGACCGCGACCGCGACGGCGCTCGTGGCGAAGACCCAGATCGGCGCCGCGCCGAACCAGAATTCGAGCAGCGCCGACAGCGGGACGAAACCGAGCAGGGGATAGGTCAAGACGGGTCCTTGCGACAGGATGAGGCTTTGCGGCAACCCGCGGCCACGCTCCATGGATCCGGAACCGGAATGTCACCGAACCGGTTGGCCTTCCGCCGACCGAGGAGACCGACTTGAACCGAGCGACACTCAGCCTTTTCTGGGTCCTGGCGCTGGCCGGCACCACGCTGGCCGCCCCCGCCGACATGGCGATGGATCGCTATTTCTCGATCTGGGCCAACGATGCCCGCATCACGCCCGAGACGGTCGACCGCCTTTACGCGAGCCATGTCGTCTACTACGGCAAAGCCATGACCCCGGCACAGGTCTTGCGGGACAAGCAAGCCTACATCCGGCAATGGCCGCAACGCCGCTACGCCGTGATACCGGGATCGGTCAGCAAGACCTGCGATGCGGACCGGAGCCGATGCCAGGTGTCGGCGATCCTGTCGTGGGAGAAGGCCGGCCGCGGCGGGGCGCGCGGCGAACGGGGCGCCAACACCATCAGGCTGACGCTCGTTCGCGAGGGGGGCGCGCTCAAGATCGCCCGCGAGAGCGGCGAGCCCGTCGTCCGGTCGTCGTGCCGGGCCGGTGACCAAGGCTGGCGTTGCTCGGCCTATCGGTGAGGACCGCGACGGTCAGCGGGCTCTGAACAGCGGCCCGAGACGACCGAGAATCTGCCGCTGCACGGCGCCGAGATGATCGCGCATCGCCTGCTCGGCGACATCCGGATCGCGCGCCGCGATGGCGCGGGCGATGGCCTGGTGCTCCGCGTCGCGCTCGGCGATGCGGTTCGGGCAGCTCCGCCGCTCATCGGCGTCGCCGAGCCTGAGGCGGGCGTCGGTCGCGACATGACGCAGAAGCGCATAGACATCCGCCGCGAGGCTGTTGCGCGATCCCGACGCCACGGCGCGATGGAAGGCGAGGTCGACCGAGCCGGGCTCGGTCCCCGGCGGCGTCAGTGCGGCACGCCCGATCCGCTCGATCTCGGCCGGGGAGGCGCGCAGGGCCGCAAACCGCGCCAATGCCGGTTCGAGAACGGTGCGCAGCTCGATGATCTCGATCGGGTTGGTATCGATGGCGAGGTCGCCGCCGAGGCGGATCTCCGAGGCCGGCCGACGGCCGATCCGCGACGGCTCGAGCTCGCCTTTGGCGCGCAAGGCCTCGAGGGCCCGCCGCAGCCGATGGCGCTTGACCCGGAGCTGCTCGGCGATGGCCCGCTCGGACGGGATCGAGCCGGTCGCGGCGACGATGCCGCGCACCGCTTCGATCAGCGGCTGCAGGCTCTCGGCAACCGGCGGTGCGGAGGGGACTTCCGTCATCGGCCCGCCTCCTGGCGACAGTTCTGCATGCGGTCGACGTCCCGAAGCGCCGCCTGAGCGGCATGAGCAACCCTTGTCCGTTCGACCAAAACGGTAGCACCACCCTCGCTGGTTGACAAGATTGGTTGGGCCATGATCGACTGAACTGGTTGAAACGGCGTGAGGATGGGATGGCCGGGGGCACCTATGACTACGTGATCGTGGGCGCCGGTTCAGCCGGTTGCGCCTTGGCGGCGCGACTGAGCGAGGGTGGCGAGGCGAGCGTGCTCCTGCTCGAAGCCGGTGGCTGGGATCGCGACCCCTGGATCCACATCCCGCTCGGCTGGGGCAAGATCCTGCAGAAGCGGCTGCACGACTGGATGTATTTCTCAGAGCCGGAACCTTTCGCCGACGACCGGCGCGTCGAATGCGCGCGCGGCAAGGTCATCGGCGGCTCGTCCTCGACCAATGCCATGGCCTATGTGCGCGGCAACCGGGGGGATTACGACCGCTGGGCTGCGGCAGGTCTGCCGGGCTGGTCCTACGATCGCGCCCTGCCCTACTTCCGCCGGAGCGAGACCTGGTCCGGGCCGCCAAGCGAATTCCGCGGTGCGGACGGCCCCGTCGGCACACAGTTCTGCGGCTACGAGGACGGCCTGCTCGGCGCCTATGCGGAGGCCGGCCAGAGCGCCGGCTACGGTTTTACCGAGGACTACAACGGCGCCACGCAGGACGGATTCGGCCGCCTGCAGATGACGATCCGCAACGGCCGGCGGTCGAGCGCCGCGACGGCCTATCTGCGGCCGGCGCTGCGGCGCCCGAACCTGACGGTCGAGACCGGCGCCCACGCGACCCGCATCCTCTTCGAGGGCACGCGGGCCGCCGGGATCGCCTACCGGCGCGGCGGCGAGGTTTTGGAGGCGGGCGCGACGCGCGAGGTGCTGCTCTGCGGCGGCGTCATCAACACGCCGCAACTGCTGCTGCTCTCCGGCGTCGGCCCGGCCGAGGAGCTCAAAACCCTGTCGATCCCAGTCAAGGCCAACGTTCCCGGGGTAGGCCGCAATCTCCAGGACCATGTCTCGACCATCCTGATGTACCGACGGGCGGAGCCCTCGCCCTTCTTCCACATGATGCGGGCCGACCGCATCGCGCGCGAGTTGCCCAAGGCCTACCTGTTCGGCAAGGGGTTCGCGGCCGACGTGCCGGGCGGCATCACGGCCTTCCTGAAATCGCGGGACGACGTGCCCCTGCCCGACATCCAGATCCTGCTGACGGCCGCAGCGCTGGGCGCCTGGCCCTATTTCGAGCCCTTCCGCAAGCCGTTCACCGACAGTTTCGCAGCGCGGCTCGTCATGCTGCATCCGGAGAGCCGCGGCGCCGTGACGGTGAGGTCGGCCGATCCCTTCGCGCACCCGCGCATCGTGCAGAATTTGCTCTCCACGCCGAACGACCGCGCCACCATTCGCGAGGGCGTTCGCGTGGCGCGCCGCATCGCCGCGCAGCCCGCGATGGCGCGCTACGTGGCGGCGGAATTCATGCCAGGTGGAACCAAGACCACGGACGACGAGATCGACGCCTATATCCGGGCCACCTCGATCACCGTCCACCACCCGCTCGGCACCTGCAAGATGGGGGCGGCGAATGACCCGGATGCGGTGGTCGACAGCGAACTCAAGCTGCGCGGCGTCCACAACCTGCGCATCGTCGATGCCTCGGTCATGCCCGACATGGTCACCGGCAATATCAATGCGGCCGTGATGATGATCGCCGAGAAGGCCGCCGACCTGATCCGCGAGCGGACGGCGCCAGCACCGGCTCAACCTTAACTCAAACGATTGGTCGAAAATCCGCCGAAATCCAGGATCTTTTGAGTTGACGGTCGCGACCAAAGGATTATGGTTGGATAAGAAATGGTCGGAACGATCTCTCGAACAGGAGCGAGCCGATGAGCGCCGTAGCCTCCTCGCGGCAGGACCGCAGCAATCGCGACACCGCGCTGAAATCCCTCTACGACGATATCCATTCCCACAACATGTTCCCGTTCTGGGCGACCTCGACCGATGTCGCCCACGACGAGATCAAGCAACTCATGGGCAGCCAGAAGGCCGTGCCGCACGTGTGGTCCTACGACCGCGACATCGAGCCGATCTTGAACCGCGCCGCCGAGCTCGTCACCATGGACGACAGCGAGCGCCGCTCGCTGATCCTGGTCAATCCGGGCCTCACGCCCCGCCGCGCCACGGTCTCGACCATGTACACGGCCTACCGGCTCAACGACGCCAACGAGATCATGCCGCCGCACCGGCACTCGCCCAACGCCATCCGCTTCGGGCTTACGGGCAAAGGCAATTTCACCGGCGTCGAGGGCGAGGACATCACCTTCGGGCCGGGCGACATGGTGCTGACCCCGATCGACACCTGGCACAACCATGGCACGGTCGGCGACGAGCCCGCCGTCAACCTTTCGGTGCTCGACCTGCCGCTCGTCGAGACGCTGAACTCGATCTATTTCGAGCATGACTATGGCGAGATGGTCGACGGCAAGTTCGTCAAGATGAAACAGCAGACTGCCAAATATCCGTCCGACTATTCGCAGCGCATCTACGGCAATGGCGGCCTGATGCCGCGCTTTGTCAAGCACAAGCGCGGCGCGGGCGTCACCTCGCCCATGTATGTCTATCGCTGGGAGATGATGCACGGCCTGCTCGATCGCCACAAGGACTGGGACGGCGATCCCTACGAGGCCCTGATGGTAGAATATGTCGACCCCTCGAACGGCAAGCCGGTGTTCAAGACGATTACCTTCTTCGTCCAGATGCTGCGACCCGGCGAGAGGACCATGCCCTTGCGCCAGACCGCGAGCCTGCTCGTCGCCCCCTTCGCGGGCAAGGGCCACTCTGTCGTCGACGGCAAGCGCTTCGATTGGAACCGCTTCGACACGCTGGCGGTGCCGGGCGGCGCCTGGTGCGAGCACCATAACGGCTCGGACAAGGACCCGGTCTATCTCTTCGTCGCCAGCGACGAGCCGGCGCTGCGCGCCTTCGACCTCCACAAGAAGTGGGGCCGCGACAAGGCGGGCGACGTGGTGCGGTTGTATTGAGAGAGTGAATTGGGGAAGATTCTCCCCTCATCCGGCGCGTTATCGCGGCTGCAGCCAAGTTTACGCTGGCTGCGTAAACTTGCCAGCGCGCGACGCGCCACCTTCTCCCGCAAGGGGAGAAGGAACGCCAATCACGCAGAACGAAGCTCCTCCTTTCTCCCCTTGCGGGAGAAGGTGCCTGACCCCGGACTTGATCCGGGGGAAGGCGGATGAGGGGTTGCAATCGACGATGGCATCGAGGTCGACCTTGCCGAGCGCACGCAACACCACGCATCTCTCCCATATCGACTGCCCCGGTGGCGGCCAGGTCTGGGTCGAGGGCACGACGCTCTTCGTCGGCCACATGCGTTGGCCGTCCGGCACGTCGATCTATGACGTCTCGGATCCGCGCCGCCCGCGTCCCCTCGCCCGCATCGACCTGCCGGAAGGCTGGCATTCGCACAAGGTGCGGGTGGCGGGCGACATCATGCTGGTCAACCACGAGAAGCTCGGCCAGAGCGGCCCCGCCGAATTCGGCGGGGGCCTCGGCATCTACGACGTGTCGCGCCCCGCCGAACCGCGACCCATCGCCAAATGGACGGTGTCGGGCGGACGCGGCGTGCACCGCTACGATTTCGACGGCCGCTACGCCTATATCTCGCCGACCGCCGAGGGCTATGTCGGCAATATCGTCATGATCCTCGACCTGCAGAACCCGAGCCGCCCGGTCGAGGTCGGGCGGTGGTGGATCCCGGGCCAATGGACCGGCGGCGGCGAGGAATGCCCGCTCGTCGGCGGGGTGACGCCGCGCTGCCACCACCCCCTGCGCATGGGCGACCGGCTGCACGTCAGCTACTGGCAGCACGGGTTCTATATTCTCAATATATCGGATATGCGCTACCCAAAGATCGTGTCGCACGTCAACTCGAGCCCGGCCTTCCCGCACCCGACCCATACCTGCCTGCCGATACCGCAGCCGCTGAAGGGCCGCCGCATCATGGTGGTGGCGGACGAGGACGTGGCCAAGCTCTACCCGTCGCCGCCGGCCTTCGCCTGGATCTACGACATCACCGACGAGACGAACCCGCTGCCGATCTCGACCTTCCAGGTCGAGGGACTCGACCCCGACGGTGCGCCGCAGCCGCCGATGATGGGCTGCCATCAGCCCTCCGAACGCTTCTCGGGCACGGTCATTCCCTTCGCCTGGTTCGCGCAGGGGCTGCGCCTCGTCGACATCGCCGACCCCTTCGCGCCGCGCGAGGTCGGCCATTTCGTGCCCGACGCCCCGGCGGGGACGGATCTCGCCTCGTCGAACGACGTGACGATAGACGGCCGCGGCATCCTCTACCTCGTCGATCGCATCCATGGCGTCGACATCATCGAGACGAGCGTTTTTTGATGGACCAGCCCGCACCTTCGCCCGACCGCTATCCGATCGGCACCAAGAACCCGAACCTGCCCTTCTATCCGGCGGTGCGGGCCGGTGATTTCATCTTCGTCTCGGGCCAGGTCGGCAAGGATGCCGAGGGCAACATGGTCGAGGGCACGATCGAGGACGAGACCCAGGCGACCATCGAGTCGATTCGCCGCATCCTGGCCGAGGCGGGCGCGAGCCTCGCCGACGTCGTGCGGGTGACGACCTATCTCGAGGACACGCGCGACTTCGGCCGCTACAACAAGGTCTTCGCCGGCAACTTCCAGGGCGTCGCGCTGGCCCGCACCACGGTCGAGGCGCGCGCCGTCATCAACACCAAGATCGAGATGGATGCCATCGCCTATTGCCCGCGCAAGGCTTGAGGCACCACGGAACAGGAGAAAGACCGATGATCAAGGTTCTGGGACGGGCGACCTCAGGCAACGTGCAGAAGGTGCTGTTCGGGCTCGAGGAGATCGGGGTCAACTATACGCGCGAGGATTACGGGCGGCAGTTCAACAATACGCAGACGCCCGAATACAAGGCGCTGAATCCGAATGCCAAGGTGCCGACCTTGGTCGAGGGCGAGGTGGTGATCTGGGAATCGAACTCGATCCTGCGCTATCTGGCGGCGACGCGCGCGGCGGCGCTCAGCGGCTCGACGCCGGCCGAAACGAGTGAGGTCGAGCGCTGGATGGATTGGCTGCTCGCCTCGATCAATGCGCTCTATCTCACCATGTTCAAGGATTCGAAGAAGCCGGCCGGGGAGCGCGTGTCGGACTTTGATATCCAGGCCAAGGAACTCGCCTCCCTCCTGGCGCTGGCCGACGCGCATCTCGCCGGCCGCGAGTTCTTTGCCCTCGGCCGGCTGACGCTCGCCGACATCGCGCTCGCGCCGATCCTGAAACGCTGCCTCGCCTTCCCGATCGCCCTGCCCGACTTGGCCAACCTCAAGGTCTGGATGGCGTGCATCGAGGCGCGGCCGGCTTTCCAGGCCGCCACCGGCGAGAAATCCACCAAAGTCGCCAGCGTCGCATAGGACCCGACGCTCGTGCCGCTCAGCGCCCTGCGACCCACGGAGCCCAAGCCGGACCCCGCCAAGGCGGCGCTGATCCGCACCGAGGCGCTGTCGGTCAGCCTGGGCCACGGCACGCGGCGGCAGGAGATCCTGAAAGACATCGATCTCGCGGTGCCGGAGGGGGCCTTCGTCTGCCTCATCGGCCCCTCGGGCTGCGGCAAGAGCACGCTGCTCAAGGCGCTGGCGGGCCTCGTCGCGCCGAGCGCTGGCCGCGTGACGGTCGCGGGTCTCGATCCAGCCGAGGCGGCGCGGCGGCGCATGATCGGCCTCGTCTTCCAGGATGCCAACCTGCTGCCGTGGAAAAGCGCGCTCGACAATGTCGCCCTGCTGCGCGGCATCGCCGACAAGTCGCTCTCGCGCACCGAACTGCGTGACCGGGCGCAGAGCATGCTCGACCTCGTCGGGCTCGGCGAGGCCGCGCGCAAGCGCCCGCACGAGCTCTCCGGTGGCATGCGCCAGCGCGTCGCCATCGCGCGTGCCCTGGCGCTCGATCCTGCCGTGCTGCTGATGGACGAGCCCTTCGGCGCGCTCGACGCCATCACGCGCGACGCCATGAGCCGCTCGCTGCTCGACATCTGGGAACGGACGCGCAAGACCGTCGTGCTCGTCACCCATTCGATCGACGAGGCCGTCACCCTGTCGAGCCAGGTCCATGTCATGGGCATAAGGCCGGGGCGCATCATCGAGACGCTCGACGTGCCCCTGCCCTATCCGCGCGGCGACGCCGTCCTCGACGCGCCGGAATTCGCCCAGACGGAGCGGCGCCTGCGCGCGCTGTTGCGCATGAGCCACCAGCCCGGAGGCGACCGATGAGTCTTGGCGCCGCCAGCCTCGCCGACGTCGACCGCCCCGGCTGGCGCGCCGCGACCGGGGCCTGGCTGCCGGCCGTGCTGCTCGCGATCCTGGCCATCCTGGCCTGGGAAGCCGCGGTGCGGCTCTTCTCGGTCTCGTCCTATATCGTGCCGGCGCCCTCGGCCATCGTGGCCGCCCTCTGGCGCGAATGGCCGACGCTGGCCTCGGCCACGCTGGTCACGGCGCGCGAGATCCTGATCGGCTTCGTGGTCTCCGGCGTCGTCGGCATCGCACTAGCGCTCGTCATCGTGCGCTTCGACTGGCTCGGGCGCGCCCTCTATCCGCTGATCGTGCTGTTCCAGAACGTCCCCAAGGTGGCGCTGGCGCCGATCTTCATCCTGTGGTTCGGCTACGACCTCGCCCCCAAGATCGGGCTCATCACCGTCATCGCCTTCTTCCCCGTCACGCTCTCCATGCTGGCCGGCATGGAATCGGTCGACCCTTCGCTGCTGGCGCTGATGCGCTCGGTCGGCACGGGGCCGACCGACATCCTCATCAAGATCCGCGCGCCGCATTCGCTGCCCCAGCTCATGGCCGGGCTCAAGATCGCCGCGACCTTCAGCGTCATCGGCGCCATCGTCGGGGAATTCGCCGGGGCTTCGGCCGGCCTCGGCTACACGATCCAGTTTGCCTCGACCCAGCTCGACACGGCGCTGGTCTTCGCCGCCCTGGCGCTCGTCTCGGTGCTGGGGGTGGGCTTCTACTATCTGGTCGAGCTGGTCGAGACCATCGCGGTGCCCTGGGCGCCGAAGTTCAATCGAGACTGAGGGGAGATCACCATGCTGAGACGGACGTTCCTAGGCGGCGCGGTAGCCTCGTCGCTCGCCATCGCCGGCGGCGCGCTCAAGGCCCACGCCGCCGACCCCGACAAGGTGAGCGTGCAGCTCGACTGGGTGCCACGCGGCGACCACGCCATGTTCTTCGTCGGCAAGGAAAAGGGCTTCTTCGCCAAGCACGGCATCGACGTCACCGAGATCCGCAAGGGCACGGGATCGCCCGACGCCATGCGGCTCGTCGCCAACGGCAATGCCGATTTCGGCTTCGGAGATTTCCCGACGCTGGCGGTGGCGCGTTCGCAAGGAGTGCCGGTCGTGGCGCTCTCGGCCGTCAACCAGCAGTCGCCGCTCGCCATGGTGTCGCTCGCCAAGACCGTGAAGCTGACGAAGCCCTCGGACCTCAAGGGCCTGTCGGTCGGCATCCATCCGGCCGGCTCGACCTACATCTTCTTCAAGTCCTTCCTGGCCGCCAACGGCTTGAGAGAGAAGGACATGACCATCTCGAGCGTTGCGCCGCCCTACGAGAGCTACCTGCTGCTCGGGCGGGTGCAGACCGTCGTCGGCTATATCGACGCCGAGGTACCGGAGCTCGAGGCCAAGGCCGGCGGCCCCGGCTCGCTCTCGATCATGCTCGGCGCCGATTACGGCTGGAAGGCCTACGGGTCGGGCCTCTTCGGCTCGGACAAGACGATCAAGGACAAGCCGGACCTCGTCGGCCGCTTCGTCAAGGCCTACACCGAGGCCTTCGACGATGTGGCCGCCCATCCGGACGAGGCGGCGGCGATCACCGCCAAGGCGGCGCCGGGCTACGCGGAGAAGACGGACGTGCTGCTGGCGCAGCTCAAGGCCGACATCGGCTCGACCTTCACCAGCCCCGACACCAAGGCGCATGGCCTCGGCTGGATGACCAAGGACAAATGGGACGACACGCTGAAGAGCCTGGAAGAGCAGAGTGCGCTCAAGGCCAAGCTATCGGCCGACGGCATCTTCACGAACGCGTTCCTGGGCAACGGCGCCTGACGCTTGAGGGGAGAGTGCCATGCAGGCAGCCCTGATCGGCCTCGGGACCATGGGACCCGGCATCGCCGCGACCCTGTCGCGCGGCGGCATCGCGGTCAAGGCTTACGACACCCAGCCGGCAGCGCGCGAGCGGGCCAGCACGCAGCTCGACCTGGCCTATGGGGTGCTCGACCGGCTCGGCACGACCGCGCCCGAAGGCGGCACGGCGTCGGTCACGATCTGCGACGACCTCGCCTCTGCCGTCGAAGGTGCCGGCCTCGTCATCGAGAACGTTCCCGAGAAGATCGAGATCAAGGCCGAGCTCTATCGCGCGCTCGATCCGCTGATCGGCCCCGAGGTGATCGTCGCGACCGACACCTCGGGCATTCCGATCTCGACGCTGCAGGGCTTCATCTCGCATCCCGAACGGTTCGTCGGCATGCACTGGTCGAACCCGCCGCATCTCATCCCGATGATCGAGGTGATCGCCGGCGCGAAGACCGCGCCCGCGACCGTGGACTTCATTGTGCGGCTGATCCGCGACCTGAAGCTGCTCCCCGTGGTGGTGAAGAAGGACGTGCCCGGCTTCGTCGAGAACCGGGTGCTCTATGCGCTGCTGCGCGAGGTCGTGGCGCTGGTCGAGGACGGTGTGATCGATCCCGCCGATGTCGACACCTGCGTCTCCTGGGGGATCGGCTACAAGCTCGGCATCGTCGGGCCGATGGCGCTGCTCGACATGGCCGGCCTCGACACCTACGAGAACGTGTCGAGCTTCCTCAACCGGGAGCTTTCGACGCGCAGCGACGTCTCGCCCTTCGTCAGCGCCCGCACACGGGACGGCCGGCTCGGCCTCAAGAGCGGCGGCGGCGTCTACGACTACACGCCCGACGGCATCAAGACGCTTCAGGCCGAACGGGCGGCGAAATTCGTGGCGGTGCGACTGGCGCTTGAAGGGCGACCGAAATGATCCCCGCCTCAATGACAGGCGAGGCCGCCGCTCCCGGGTGCACAGGCGAGACGGATCGGCTTCGGCACCTGGCCGATTTTCCGGTCGAGCGTTACGCGGGTGCCGGTGGTCCAGGCCTGGCCGGGACTGCCGCACCAGAGCGCCTGTATCGGCATCCGGTCCTGCGAACCGTTGAGCAGGAAGAGGTTGCCGTCCGCCCGGTCGTACCACAATGTGCCCTCGATGCGTCCGCCGGGGGCGGCCCGGCCGAGGTCGAGCGAATACCAATGGGCCAGCGCCGCCGAGCAGACGAGCGCGCCGCTGCCGAGGTTCTCGGCCGAAAAGGGCACGGCGACGAGCCCTTGCGTGCCGCGCACGACCGGCTCGGGCACCTCGGCGGCCTGCACCGTTCCCATCGAAAGGCACGCCAGCGAGACCAGAAACGCTCGGACCATTCCACCACCAGGCTTGCGTGGATCATCCATAGCCACATTCTGAGCGGCTGCGGATGAGAGTACATAGACGAGGGCATTCGATCGCAACGAATCGACGAACGGCCGGGGATGACCGGCATCGAGGGGAGGATAAGGACATGTCGCGCGGATTGACAATCGCTTTGGGGGCGGTGGGCCTGGCGGCTTGGCTGTCGGGCACGGCGCTGGCGGCCGAGGTCAAGGCCATCGCCATCCTGACGCCCGAACAGGGCACCGACTACGGTTGGAACCAGCAGGGGATCGAGGCCGCCAAGGCGGCCGGCGCCAAGGAAGGCGTCAAGGTCATGGTGGCGCAGAACCTCGGCTACGGCGACGTGCGGCCGACCATGCGCGAACTGGCCGAGGGCGGCGCCAACCTGCTGATAGCGCATGCCAGCGGCTACAATACCGCGGCCCCGGAGATCGGCGCCGAGGAAAAGGTCGCCGTGGCGATCGTCGACAAGCCCGGCAGCGGCGTGCCCGGCAAGGTCGCCGACTATACGCTGAGCGGCCATGAGGGCGCCTATCTGGCCGGCCGCCTCGCCGCCAAGATGACCCGCACCGGCACCGTCGGCATCGTCGTCTCGGGCGAGCCTCCGTCCTGGAACTCGCAGTCGGCCGCCTTCGCGGAAGGCGTCAAGGCCGAGAACCCCAAGGTCAACATCCGCTACGCGGTGATCGGACCGGCCGCCTATAGCGATGCCGCCGGCGGCAAGCGGGTGACCGATGCGGTGATCGCGGCCGGCGCCGACGTCGTCTTCGGCCAGGGCAACGGGTCGAGCTTCGGCATGCTGCAGGCGGTCGACACCGACAAGGCGACCGACGGCGGCAAGGTCTATTTCATCGACGTCATCGGCGACAAGTCGGGCGTCGACAAGGACCACCTCTTGAGCTCGGTCATCTGGAACCTGACGCCGGTCTACACTGCGATGATCGAGGATCTGAAGAGCGGCAAGTTCGGCACCTACGAATATTCGATCAAGCTCGCCGACGATTCGGTGCAGCTGCTCAAGACCGGCCTGATCCCCGACAAGGTCTGGTCGGAGCTGCAGCCGATCCGCGACGACATCATCTCCGGCAAGATCAAGGTCGTGCCGCATTTCGACGCCGCGGCGGTGCATGCGCTGGTGACCGACGTCGCGGTGGCGAAGTAGCTCTTTCCCTTCTCCCGCATGCGGGAGAAAGAGATACTTTTTCTCGACGGCGATCAGGCGGGTCTCCTCCCCTGCGCGAAGCGCGGGGGAGGGGGACCGGGCGTAGCCCGGTGGAGGGGGCGATCGTGCGGCTCTGCCCTACGAAAAGAGCCTGTCATGGTACGAAAATGAGCGTCGGCACCGCATGGCCGCCCCCTCCACCATGCTTCGCATGGTTCCCCTCCCCCGCCGCGTTGCGGCAGGGGAGGACACGCGGCGCCGTCACCCGATTGCGCTGACCCTTTCTCTGGTCCCGCGAGCGATGACCCACGACAGGAGCGAGCCATATCCTCCACCGGTCGCGCCGATCGTCGAGATGATCGGCGTCACCAAGCGCTTCCCGGGCGTTCTGGCCAACGACCACGTGGACCTCGCCATTCGCGCCGGCGAGATCCACGTGCTGCTCGGCGAGAACGGTGCCGGCAAGTCGACGCTGATCGGCATGCTGTCGGGCCTCGTCGAGTCCGATGCGGGCGAGATCCGTGTCGACGGGCAGGCGCGGCGGATCGCCTCGCCCCGCCAGGCGCTCGACCTCGGCATCGGCACCGTGTTCCAGCATGTCATGCTGGTGCCCGGCCTGACGGTGGCCGAGAACATGGCGCTCGGGGCACCCTGGTGGCGCTCGCCGGGTCGCGCCGCACTCGGCCGCAGGCTCGGCGAGATCGGCCGCGGCCTCGGCCTTTCCGTCCGCCCCGAGGCGGTGACGGGCGACCTGTCGCTCGGCGAGCAGCAGCAGGCCGAGATCCTGCGCGCGCTGATGCGCGGCAGCCGGGTGCTGGTGCTCGACGAATCGACCTCGATGCTGACGCCCAAGGGCGCCGACGAGCTCGGTGCCCTGATGCGCCGCCTCGCGGCCCAGGGTCTCGCGGTCGTCTTCATCACCCACAAGCTCAAGGAAGCCTTCGCCTATGGCGACCGCACCTCGGTGCTGCGCCTCGGCCGCAAGGTCGGCGAGATCGCGCCGGAGCGGAAGGTGGCCATGAACGAAGCCGCCTTCACCACCGAGGTGCTGGGCCTGATGTTCGGCGGCGCAGCGAGCCCCGCCGTCGTGGCCGAAGAAGCGGGCGCGGCGCGCGCCCCGCGACGGGCGAGAGGCCGCGAGCTCCTGGAGGTGAGCGATCTCGCGATCGACGGCTATGCGGCGGAGCCCGGCATCGATCTCGACGTCGCCGAAGGCGAGATCCTGGGTCTCGCCGGGATCGACGGCAACGGCCAGCGCGAGCTTGCCGAGACGCTCGCCGGCCAGCGCAAGGCCCGGCATGGGCAGATCCGGCTCGGCGGCGAGACGATCGAAGCGCTCGACGTCGGTGGACGGCGACGGCGCGGCCTGCGCTACGTCACCGACAATCGGCTCGGCGAGGGCACGGTCGGCAGCTTCCCCGTCGCCACCAACCTGATCCTGAAGGAGATCGGCGAGGCCCCCTATTGGCGCCACGGCGTCGAACAGCGATCCGCCATCGCCGGCCATGCCCGCGCCCTCATCGAGGCCTTCGACATCCGCACCCCTGGACCCGCGACGCCGATCGGCCGGCTGTCGGGCGGCAATATCCAAAAGGCACTGCTCGCCCGCGAATTGTCCGGCCCCGCCCGCGCCATCGTCTATGCCAAGCCCACCTATGGGCTCGACGCGCAGAACATCGTCGCGACGCGCCGCCGCATCCGGGCGATGGCGGAGCGCGGCGTCGCCACCCTCCTGATCTCGACCGACCTCGAAGAGCTCATCGAGCTCAGCGACCGCATCGCCGTCATGGCGCACGGACGGATCGTCGGCATGGTCGAGAACGACGCGTCGGCGCGCGAGCGCGTCGGCGCCATGATGGTGGGAGCCGGCGCATGAGTGCCGAGGCGGGTGCCGAGACGGCACGACCTGCTCTCGCCGCCCCCACCGGTGTCGCGGCCTGGAGCCGATGGCTGCGCCCGGTGCTGCTCAGCCTCGGCCCGGTCCTCGCCACGCTCCTTCTCTCGGGCGCTTTGCTGCTCGCCTTCGGCGTCAGCCCCATCGACTATTACCAGGCCGTGCTGCATCGCGGCATCGTCTCGCCCTCGGGCCTGCAGGAGGTGCTGACCCGCATGGCGCCGCTGCTGCTGGTCGCGGCCAGCCTCACGGTGGCCTTCCGGGCCGGGATCTGGAACCTCGGCGGCGACGGCCAGTTCCTGCTGGCCGCGGTCGTGGTCGCCGCCACCGCCCCGCTGCTGGTCGCCCACATGCCGGATTGGCTCGCGCTCGCGCTCTGCATGGTGCTCGCCGCGCTCGTCGGCGCGCTCTGGTCGCTGGTGCCGGCGCTGCTGCGCGCCTACCAGGGCGTCAACGAGATTATCACGACCTTGATGATGACCTTCCTCGGCACCTCCTTCGCCAACGTGCTGGTCAAGCTCGTCTTCCTCGACCCCGCCACCACGGTGCCGCAGACCCGCACCCTGCCGGTCGACGACCGCCTGCCCCGCCTCTTCGACACGCGCATCAGCAGCGGGCTCGTTGTCGGCCTCGTCGCCGTGATCCTGACGCATCTCGTCATGACGCGGACGGCCTTCGGGCTCAAGCTGCGCGTCGTCGGCGCCAACGCGCGCGCCGCGGTTCATGCCGGGCTGCCGGTGCCGCGGCTGACGGTGGCGGTCTTCGCGCTCTCGGCAGCCTTTGCCGGATTGGCGGGCGCCGTCGAGGTGCTCGGCGTCGAGGGCAACGTGCGGGCCGACTGGAACCCGGCCTTCTCCTTGACCGTGGTGCCGCTCGTCTTCCTCGCCCGGTTCAACGGCTATGCGACGATCCTCTTCGTCTTCCTCTTCTCGGTGCTGTCGATCGGCGGCGAGAGCGCGGCGCGGCTAACGGGCGTGCCGAACTTCTTCACGCTCGTCCTGGTCGCCATCCTGCTGCTGCTGCTCGCCGTCGCCGAATATGCCGACCATCGCCACCGCGAGCGCACGAGGGCGTAATGGAGCATCTCTTCACCCAGGCCTTCCTCACCGCGCTGGTCCTCGGCGCGGTCACGGCCGGCATCCCGCTGCTGCTGGCCGGCCTCGGCGAACAGATCTCCGAACAGGCCGGCGTGCTCAACATCGGCATCGAGGGCATGATGCTGTCGGGCGCCTATCTGGGCTTCCTCGTCGCCTACCGCACGGGCTCGATCTGGCTCGGCTTCGGTGGCGGGGCGCTCGGTGGCCTGCTCGTCGCTGCCGTCATGGTGCTGCTCTGCGTCCGCCTCGGCCTGAGCCAGATCGTCATCGGCATCGCGCTGACCATCGGCGCCGAGGGGATGACGGCGCTGCTCCACCAGGTCCAGTTCTCGCAGAGCTATCCGCGCCTGCCCGGCGTCGCGACCCTGGCCGTCCCTGGCCTCTCCGACATTCCGGTGATCGGGCCGGCGCTGTTCAACCGCCCGGCCATCGTCTACCTCGCCGTCGCGCTGGTCATCGTGCTGGCCGGCCTCTACCGCTTCACCAATCTCGGGCTCTACCTCAAGGCCGCCGGCGACAAGCCCGCCGCGCTCGACGCCGCGGGCGTCGACGTGGTGCGCACCCGCACCGTCGCGGTGCTGTCGACCGGCATTCTTGCCGGAGTCGGCGGCGCCTTCCTGGCCGATGTCGGGGCCGGGCTCTTCATCCCCTTCATGACCAACGGCGCGGGCTTCATCGGCATCGTGCTCGCCATGCTGGCGCGCGGCCGACCGCTATACGTGCTGCTCGGCGCGCTGCTCTTCGGCGCCTGCCTGTCGATGACGACGGCGCTGCAGGTCGCGGGCGTCGACATCCCGACCGACGTCATCCAGATGCTGCCCTTTGCGGCCGTAATGGCCGTGCTCATCGCCTTCGGCCGCCGGGCGAGCCTGCCGGCGGCCCTGGGCCTGCCTTACCTGCGCGGGGCGCGCTGATCAAAGGAGACCGGACCATGACGGACACCAAGGTCTATCTGCTCGACGGGGGCTCCCTCGTCCTCGACGGCTACCATGTCTTCTGGAACCGCGGACCGGGTGGCGAGGTGCGCTTCCCGGTCTATTCGATCCTTGTCGACCATGCCGAAGGCCGCTTCCTCATCGATTCCGGCTTCGACTACGACCACGTCATGAAGGTGCTGCCCTTCGAGAAGCCGATGCAGACCGAGGCCCAAAAACTGCCCGGCGCGCTCAAGATCATCGGGCTCGAGCCCAAGGATGTCGGGGTCGTCGTCAATTCGCATTTCCATTTCGACCATGTCGGCGGCAACAAATATTTCCCGCATGCCAAGAAGATCTGCCACCGCGACGAGATCCGCGAGGCGGCCGAGCCGCAGCCCTTCGAGGTGCTCGGCTATTCCGATCTGAGCTTCTCCGCAGAAGCTGCGGAGGCGCGCGGCAAGACCGACCAGCTTCTCGCCGGCACGACGCGCGACAATTCCAAGTTCGAAGGCATCTCGGGCGACGTCGAACTCGCCAAGGGCGTGAAGCTGATCTTCACGCCCGGCCATGCCATCGGTCACTACAGCCTGCTCGTCGAGTTCGGCACCCGCAAGCCGATCCTCTTCACCATCGACGCCGCCTATACGCAGCAGAGCCTCGAAACGCTGTGCCAGGCCTCCTTCCACATCGATGCGGTGAAGGGCGTCGAATCGATGCGCCGCCTCAGGGCGATGGCGCGGGAGCATGAGGCGGAGCTGATGTTCTCGCACGACGCCAAGAACTTCGCCCATTACCTTACCGGCACGCAATTCTATAGCTGAGAGAGGGCGCGATGGCATCGCATGACACCGTGTTCACGCTGACTTCGGGGCCGGTCGACGCCTATCCGGAGGTGCTCCGCGCCCTCTCGCGCACCGTGCTCTACGACTACGACCCCGCCTTCCTCGACTTTTATGCCCGGGTGAACGGAAAGGCGCAGCAGGCGCTGCGGATGCAGACCCCGCCGGTGATCCTGCACGGCGAGCCGGTGCTGGGGCTCGAAGCCGCCGCCGCCTCGCTCATCGCCCGCGAGGATGTGGTGCTGAACCTCGCCTCCGGCGTCTACGGCAAGGGCTTCGGCTTCTGGGCCAAGCGCTATTGCGCCGAGCTGGTCGAGATCGCGGTCCCCTACGACGAGGCGATCGACCCCGCCGAGGTCGAGGCGGCGTTTCGCCGCCGTCCCGACATCAAGATCGTGTCGGTCTGCCATCACGACACGCCCTCCGGCACGATCAATCCCATCGACGAGATCGGTGCGGTCGTCGCGAAGCACGGCGCCTATCTGATCGTCGATGCCGTCTCCTCTTTCGCCGGCATGAAGACCCATCCGGACGATTGTTGCGCCGACATCTACGTCACCGGCCCCAACAAGTGCCTGGGCTGCCCGCCCGGTCTCTCGCTTCTCGGCATCAGCGATCGCGCCTGGGCCAAGATGGAGAAGAACCCGGCGGCACCGCGCGCCTCGATGCTGAGCCTCGTCGACTGGAAGGACGCCTGGCGTCCCGAAAAACCCTTCCCGTTCACGCCGTCGGTGGCCGAGATCAACGGGCTCGACGCCGCGCTCGACCTCTATCTCGACGAGGGGCCGGAGCGGGTCTGGGCGCGGCACGCGCTGACCGCTGCGGCCTGCCGGGCCGGCGTCGCGGCCATGGGGTTGAAGATCTGGCCGGCGTGTGAGGCGATCGCCTCGCCGACGACGACCGCGATAAAAATCCCGGCCGGGATCGAGGACGAGGCGTTGCGCGCTGTCATGCGGGCTCGCTACGGCGTGATGGTCTCCTCCGGCCGCGGCAAGACCAAGGGCAAGCTCGTCCGCATCGGCCATATGGGCCCGACGGCCCGGCCGCTCTACGCGGTTCTCGCCGTCGCGGCGCTCGGCGGCGCCCTGAATGCGCTCGGCCATCGGGCCGACGTCGGGTCGGGCGTCGCGGCAGCCATGGCGACGATTGACGCCGCGCTAGCGGAGGAGAACGCATGAAGGATAGATTCGAAGGCAAGGTCGCGGTGGTAACCGGCGCCGCGCAGGGCATCGGCCGAGCCATCGCGCAAAAGTTCGCCCGCGAAGGTGCCCACGTCGTGCTGGCCGACATCAATCTCGACGGCGCCGCGGCGACCGCGAAAGCGATGGGCGAGGGCTGCTTCGCCGTGCGCTGCGACGTCTCCGACCCCAAGGCCGTCACCGCGCTGCATGCCGAGGTCGAACGACAGGCCGGCGGTCTCGACATCCTGGTCAACAATGCCGCGATCGTGCCCTTCATCGCCTGGGACGACGTCGACCTCGCGCATTGGCGCCGGCTGATCGACGTGAACCTCACCGGCACCTTCCTGATGGCGCGCGCTTCGTCCGACATGATGCGCCGCCAGGCGCGCCGAGGGCGCATCGTCAACATCTGCTCGAACGTCGTCTTTGCCGGCACGCCCAACATGGCGGCCTATGTGGCCTCGAAGGGCGGCGTGCTCGGGTTCACACGGGCGCTCGCCACCGAGCTCGGCAAATACGGCATCGCCGTCAACGCCGTGACCCCGGGCCTGACCGAAACGGACGGCGTCAAGTCGAGCCCGCACAACGACAGCTTCGGCTTCGTCGAGATGCTCCAGGCAATCCCCGGCAAGGGACAGCCGGAGGATATCGCCGACGCGGTCGCCTTCCTGGCCTCGGAGGAGGCGCGCTTCATCACCGGCCAGACGCTCAACGTCGACGGCGGCATGGTGCGCTGGTAAGGCATTGGTGCACCGGCCTGAAGCTGGTAGGCTGACCGACGGTCTAAAACGATTTACGGGAGAGATGACGATGGCGGGATCGGCAGCGGTCGAGGCTGAACCTCGGGCGAGCGGAGGGGCGACGCAAGCCACCGATGCGGCGGGGCGCTGGATCGAGGCCTTCGCCGAAAAGATGCGGGACGGCGATCCCGCCGGCATCGCGGCCCTCTTCACCGACGACTGTTTCTGGCGCGACCTCCTGGCCTTCACCTGGAACATCAAGACCATGGAAGGGCGCGAAGCGATCGCGGCGATGCTGAACGAGACGCTGACGAAGACCGCCGCCTCCGGCTGGCGCCTCGACGGCGAAGCGACCGAGAAGGGCGGCGTCATCGAAGCGTGGCTCACCTTCGAGACCGCGGTCGGGCGTAGCAAGGGCTACATCCGCCTCAGAGGCGATCGTTGCTGGACGCTGCTGACCTCGCTCGAGGAGCTCAAGGGTTTCGAGGAGAAGACGGGCCGCAGGCGCGTCTTCGGCGCGGAGCACGGCGTCCACCAGGGCCGCCAGTCCTGGCTCGAGCGGCGGCAGGAGGAAGAGCGCAAGCTAGGCACCGAGCGCCAGCCCTATTGCGTCGTGATCGGGGGAGGGCAAGGCGGCCTGGCGCTCGGCGCGCGGCTCAAGCGCCTCGGCGTGCCCACCATCATCCTCGACAAGCACGACCGCCCGGGAGACGCCTGGCGCAAGCGCTACAAGTCGCTCTGCCTGCATGATCCGGTCTGGTACGACCACATGCCTTACCTTCCCTTCCCGGATGACTGGCCGGTCTATTCGCCCAAGGACAAGATCGCCGACTGGCTCGAAATGTACGCCAGGGTGATGGAGCTCAATTACTGGACCAGGAGCGAGTGCAAAAGCGCCCGATTCGACGAGGCCAAGGGGGAATGGACCGTCGAGGTGGAGCGCGACGGCAAGCCCGTGACCCTGCGCCCGAAGCATCTCGTCTTCGCCACAGGCATGTCGGGGCTCCCCAACGCGCCGGATTTCCCCGGCATGGCGGACTTCAAAGGGACGCAGCACCATTCGAGCCGCCATCCGGGCAGCGAGGCCTGGCGCGGCAAGCGGGCCGTCGTCATCGGCTCGAACAATTCGGCCCACGACATCTGCGCCGACCTCTGGGAGAACGGCGCCGACGTGACCATGGTGCAGCGCACCTCGACCCATGTGTCGACCTCCGATTCCCTGTTCCGCTTCGGCACCAGCGTGCTCTATTCGGAAGCCGCGCTCGATCGTGGCATCACCACCGACAAGGCCGACCTCATCAACGCCTCGGTGCCCTATGCGATCATGCACGAGCTTCACAAGCCGGTGGTCGCGGCCATCAAGGCGCAGGACGCCGACCTCTACCGCCGTCTGGAGAAGGCCGGCTTCATGCTCGACTTCGGCGACGACGACTCGGGCCTGCACATGAAATACATGCGGCGGGGCTCGGGCTATTACATCGACGTCGGCGCCTCGGACCTCATCGCCGACGGCAAGATCAAGCTCAGGAGCGGCGTCGACGTCGAGCGGATCACCGAACGCGGCGTGCTGCTCGGCGACGGAAGCGAGCTTGCGGCCGATCTCATCGTCTATGCCACCGGCTACGGCAACATGATCGGCTGGGTCGGCAAGCTCGTCGGGCAGGACACCGCCGATCGCGTCGGCAAGGTCTGGGGTCTCGGCTCCGACACCACCAAGGACCCCGGCCCGTGGGAAGGCGAGCCGCGCAACATGTGGAAGCCGACCCGCCAGCCGAACCTCTGGTTCCAGGGCGGCAACCTGCACCAGTCGCGGCATTATTCCCAGTATCTGGCGTTGCAGCTCAAGGCCCGTCTCGAAGGCATTGCGACGCCGGTCTACGGCCTCGCCGAGGTCCATCACGAGACCTGAAAGGCCATTCGAAATCTCCCGATCGTGCGCAAGGGTTTCGCCAGGACCGTCTCGAAACACGGCCGACGCTTGTCGTCCTTCGACTCGAGTCCTCTGGAGCCGGCTCGGGACGAGGAAGCAGGAGCGATCGGACTTCAAGTTCGGCGACCGTCCTGTCACCGGAATGCCGAGGCGCCGAACCAAAGCTGCGCCTTGAGCCCATATGACGCAGAGGGTCCCGGCGCGCGCCATTGCGCTGCACGGGCCTTTGTGTTTTTGAAGGCGGGCTATGTCCGCCGCCCGGCTTTTCAAGCGGGGGACACCCCGGGAGCGTCGAGATACATGCGAAAGATCGGTTTGGTCGCGACAGGAACAGCAGCGGTCCTGATGCTGCTGGCCCTCGGAACAGCGGCCTGGGCCAACGGAATCGGCCATCCGGACCCCGGCCAGATCGGCTTCCAGGGCGCGGTCTCCGAAATCGCCCGCCGCATCCACGGCATGTACGATCACGTGCTGATGCCGATCATCACGGTGATCTGCCTGTTCGTGCTGGCGCTGCTGGCCATCTGCGTCTTTCGCTTCAACGAGAAGGCCAATCCGGTTCCCTCGAAGGTCACGCACAACACGCTGCTCGAAGTGGCCTGGACCATCATACCGGTGCTGATCCTCGTCGTGATCGCGATTCCCTCCTTCCGCCTGCTGACCTACCAGCTCGAGATCCCGAAGCCCGACATCGTCATCAAGGCGACCGGCAAGCAATGGTATTGGACCTACGATTATCCGAAGGACCAGGGCGGCGGCTTCAGCTTCGATTCGACCCGCATCGAGGACAAGGACCTCAAGCCCGACGACATCCGCCTGCTCTCGGTCGACAACGAGGCCCTGGTGCCGGTCAACAAGATCGTCGAGGTGCAGGTGACCGGCGCGGACGTGATCCACGGCTTCGTCGTGCAGTCGCTCGGCATCCGCATCGACGCCGTGCCGGGCCGCCTCAACTCCACCTGGTTCAAGGCTGATCGCGAGGGCGTCTATTACGGCGAATGCTCGAAGCTCTGCGGCAAGGACCATTCCTATATGCCGATCGCCATCCGCGTGGTCAGCCAGGATCGATACGAGGCTTGGCTGCAGGACGCCAAGAAGAAGTTCGCCGACGCCGGCAGCGGCGCGCCCGTCGAGGTCGCCGCCCTGAAGACGACCCCGAAGGTCGCCTCCGCCACGCCCGTCAGCCCGTAAACGCCACGCCGAGGTTCTCATGGCCACCACCGCGACCGCCGTTCACGAGGGCGCCCACGATCATCCGACCGGATGGCGGCGCTACGTCTATTCGACCAACCACAAGGACATCGGCACGATCTACCTGATCTTCGCGATCAGCGCCGGCTGCATCGGCGGCTTCATGTCGATCCTGATGCGCCTGCAGCTCATGAACCCCCATTGGCAGTTCATGGCGCATCTGTCGACGTGGATCGGCCAGTCCGACGCCTCGACCATGGTCGACGCGGGCAAGAACCTCTACAACGTGCAGATCTCCATGCACGGGCTGATCATGATCTTCTTCATGGTCATGCCGGCCTTGATCGGCGGCTTCGGAAACTGGTTCGTGCCGCTGATGATCGGGGCGCCCGACATGGCCTTCCCGCGGCTCAACAACGTCTCGTTCTGGCTGCTGCCCTTCTCCTTCCTGCTCTTGATGATCTCGATGCAGATGGAAGGCGCGCCCGGCATGAAGGGCTTCGGCGGCGGCTGGGTCATGTATCCGCCGCTCTCGACCATCGGCCATCCAGGGCCGGCGATGGATTTCGTCATCCTGTCGCTGCATCTGGCGGGTGCCTCGTCGATCCTCGGCGCCATCAACTTCATCACCACCATCTTCAACATGCGCGCGCCTGGCATGACCATGCACAAGATGCCGCTGTTCGCCTGGTCAGTGCTGGTGACGGCCTTCCTGCTGGTGTTGGCGCTGCCGGTGCTCGCCGGCGCCATCACCATGCTCCTGACCGACCGCAACTTCGGCACGGCCTTCTTCGATCCGCAGAACGGCGGCGATCCGCTGCTGTTCCAGCACCTGTTCTGGTTCTTCGGCCACCCGGAAGTCTACATCCTGATCCTGCCGGGCTTCGGCATCATCAGCCACGTCGTCTCAACCTTCTCAAAGAAGCCGGTCTTCGGCTATCTCGGCATGGCCTATGCCATGGTGGCGATCGGCGTCGTCGGCTTCCTGGTCTGGGCGCACCACATGTATACGGTGGGCCTGTCGCTCGACACGCAGCGCTACTTCGTCTTCGCGACGCTGGTCATCGCGGTGCCGACCGGCGTTAAGGTCTTCTCGTGGATCGCCACCATGTGGGGCGGCTCCATCTCGTTCAAGACGCCGATGCTCTGGGCGGTCGGCTTCATCTTCCTGTTCACGGTCGGTGGCGTCACCGGCGTGGTGCTGGCCAATGCGGGCATCGACCGGGCGCTGCACGAGACCTATTACGTCGTGGCGCATTTCCACTACGTGCTGTCGCTCGGCGCGGTCTTCGCCCTCTTCGCCGGCTTCTACTACTGGTTCCCGAAGATGTCGGGCTACATGTACAACGAGAGGCTCGGTCAGATCCATTTCTGGCTGATGTTCGTCGGCGTCAATGTGACCTTCTTCCCGCAGCACTTCCTCGGCCTTGCCGGGATGCCGCGACGCTACGTCGACTATCCCGACGCCTATCTGATGTGGAACGAGGTCTCGTCGGTCGGCGCCTTCGTGTCGGCGGCGGGCGTGGTGCTGTTCCTCTACGTCATCTACGAGGCCTTCCAGGTGAAGCGCATCGCCGGCGACAATCCCTGGGGGCCGGGTGCCACGACGCTCGAATGGACGCTGTCCTCGCCGCCGCCCTTCCATCAGTACGAGACCCTGCCCCGCATCACGGGCTCGGACCACTAGCCCGACATGGCGGCCCGCGAGCCGGGGCCGCCGCTGTCGCGTCGCCGATAAGGATCCAAGAACGCCCATGAGCCTCGTGACGAACAGCGGTTTCGCGGGAGACGCGCTCAGCACCGGGTCGACCGCGACGCCGGGCGATTACGTCGAACTGCTGAAGCCGCGCGTCATGTCGCTCGTCGTCTTCACGGCGCTCTGCGGCATCGTGGCGGCGCCGATCCGGATCAACCCGGTCCTGGCCTTCACGTCGCTCCTGGCGATCGCCGTCGGCGCCGGCGCCTCGGGCGCGCTGAACATGGCCTATGATGCCGACATCGACCGGCTGATGGCACGCACCCGCGGCCGGCCCATCCCGAGCGGCCGCGTCACCGCGGGCGAAGCGCTGGCCTTCGGCGGCGTCCTGTCGCTGTTCTCGGTAATGATGATCGGCCTTTCGGCCAATTGGCTCGCCGCCGCGCTCCTTGGCTTCACCATCCTGTTCTATTCCGTCGTCTACACGATCTATCTCAAGCGCTGGACGCCGCAGAACATCGTCATCGGCGGGGCCGCCGGCGCCCTGCCGCCTCTCATCGGCTATGCGGCCGTGACCGGGACGGTGACGCTCGACAGCCTGCTCCTGTTCGGCATCATCTTCATCTGGACGCCCCCGCACTTCTGGGCGCTGGCCCTGCTGCGCTCGGAGGATTACGCGCGTGCCGGCGTGCCGATGATGCCCAACGTCAAGGGCACGGCGCGCACGCGGCTCGAGATCCTGATCTATTCCGCCATCCTGGCGCCGCTCGGCGTCGCCCCGTGGTTCACCGGGCTCGGCGGCAACGTCTACGGCGCCGTCGCGCTTCTCGCCGGTACCCTCTTCCTGCTGTTCGCGTGGCGCTGCTATCGGCGGCGCGAGGGTGCCGCGGCCGACAAGGCCGCCAAGCATCTGTTCGGCTTCTCGATCCTCTACCTCTTCCTTCTCTTCGCGGTGCTTCTGGCCGAGCGCGGCTTGGCGCTGGCGACGCATTTCGGCCTGTGGGGCTGAGCGCAACCATGGCAGGCAAGCCGGACCGCGACATCGTCGCCCTCACTCCCGAACAGCTGAAGAGTCGGCGTGCCCGCAACATCGCCATCGGGCTCGTCGTCGCGTTGCTCGTGGTGCTGGTCTATGTCCTGACCATCGCCAAGCTCGGCGGCCACGTCGCCGACCGGGTGATCTAGGGACCGATCATGCGCGAAACGCCTGCCGAGTTCCGCCGTCGCCATGTCATGACGGCGCTGATCACCTTCTCGGTCTTCACGATGATGATCGGGCTCGTCTATGCCTCGGTGCCGCTCTATCGCGTGTTCTGCCAGGCGACCGGCTACGGCGGCACGCCGCGGGTGGCGGAGGCGGCGCCGACCTCGGCCGGCAGGCGGATCTTCAACGTCCGCTTCGACGCCAATGTCGGGCCCGGCCTGCCCTGGACCTTCGAGCCCGAAACGCCGCAGATCACGCTCCAGACCGGCAAGACCGCGACGGTCTATTTCAAGGTCCGCAACCGCTCCGACCGGAAGACCGCGGCGCGCGCCGAATACAACATCTCGCCCGATGTCGGCGGCTCATACTTCGACAAGATCAGCTGCTTCTGCTTCAGCGAGCAATATCTCGGGCCGAACGAAACGGCGGAACTGCCGGTGGTGTTCTTTCTCGACCCGGCGCTCGAGCAGGACCGGACGATGAACGCCGTCGCCACGCTGACGCTCTCCTATACGTTCCATCCGGCCAAGCCGGAGTCCGCCGCCGCGGCGAGCGCAGCCGACATCGATAAAGGCCAGGACGCGCCGAAACTTTGACCGAATGCTGATACCGCCTTGACCGGCGGAGACGAACAGGGCAATCCCGGCTCAGGGTGCCTCAAGAGGAAGATGCCATGGCCGACACCCATGCCAAGCCGAACCACGACTATCATCTCGTCAACCCGAGCCCGTGGCCGCTCGTCGCGTCCGTCAGTGCCTTCGTCACCGCGGTCGGCGGCATCTGCTGGATGAAGGACCTGACCTTCGGCGGCCTGCATCTCGCGCCCTATATCTTCGGCGTCGGCGTGATCGGCATTCTCTACACCATGATGGCCTGGTGGACGGACGTGCTGCACGAGGCGCAGCACGGCGACCATACCCGCGTCGTGCAGATCAGCCATCGCTACGGCATGATCCTGTTCATCGCCTCCGAGGTGATGTTCTTCGTCGCCTGGTTCTGGGCCTATTTCAACGTCGCGCTGTTCCCCGGCGCTCCGCTCGAATATCTGCGCACCGCCTTCACGGGCGGCGTCTGGCCGCCGAAGGGCATCGAGCCGCTCGACGCGTTCCATCTGCCGCTGTTCAATACCCTGATCCTGCTGACCTCGGGCACGACGATCACCTGGGCGCATCATTCGCTGCTGCACAACGACCGCAAGGGGCTCAAGATCGGGCTCATCCTGACGGTGCTGCTCGGCATCCTGTTCACCTCGGTGCAGGCGCACGAATATGCCGACGCGCCCTTCGCCTTCAAGAACAGCGTCTACGGCTCGACCTTCTTCATGGCGACGGGCTTCCATGGTTTCCACGTCATCATCGGCACGATCTTCCTGATCGTGTGCACGCTGCGCGCCTTCGCCGGCCAGTTCACCCCGCGCCGCCACCTGGGTTTCGAGTTCGCCGCCTGGTACTGGCATTTCGTCGACGTCGTGTGGCTGTTCCTCTTCGTGTGCATCTACGTGTGGGGGTCCTGGGGCGCGGCGACCGCCGGCTGATCCGCCAAAGCCCCGGTTGCGGCGGCAGGGCGGCGTCGTCCGCCCCTTGTCTTTGGAAAATCCTCCGCGGCAGCGCCACAATACGGGCGCGGAATTGACAGCCCGCCCCCTGATACCGATGGTTAAGATCCTCAAACATCGAAGGATCTCGCCTGCGTCCGCGACGGCGCGGCCGTTTCAGGCAGAGGGCTGCGATGAACCAGGACTATGCCCCGATTTCGCCCGTCGGACCGGGCCTCGCCGGCCGTTGTCCGCGCTGCGGCCAGGGCCATCTGTTCACCGGCTTCCTCACCATCCAACCGCGATGCGAGGTCTGCGGCCTCGATTTCGGCTTCGCCGATGCGGGTGACGGGCCGGCCGTCTTCGTCTCCTTCGCGGTGGGCCTGATCGTCGTCGGTCTCGCGCTGGTGCTCGACGTCCTCTACGAACCGCCGATCTGGGTCCATCTCGTCATCTCGCTGCCGCTCGTGCTGATCCTGTCGCTCGGGCTGCTGCGGCCGCTCAAGGGGCTGCTGGTAGCGCTGCAATTCCGCAACAAGGCCGAACAGGGACGGATCGAACGCTGACCGCCTCGACGCTCTCCTCACCACCGCGCGCCGCCTGGCGCAACCTTCTCGCGCCGGGCCTGGCGACGCTCGTCGCCCTCGTGCTCCTTGTCGGTCTCGGCATCTGGCAGATGCGGCGCCTCGCCTGGAAGGAAGGGCTGCTCGCCACCATCGCCGAGCGAACGACGGCCGCGCCCGTGCCGATCCCCGCCGAGAGCGACTGGCCGACGCTCAAGCCGGACGACTATGCCTACTGGCACGTGACCTTGACCGGCACCTTCGAGCACGACAAGGAGGCGCATGTGTTCCGGCCGCTCGAGGAGGCGCGCGGGCCGTTCCATGGCCTCGGCGATCTCGTGCTGACGCCGCTCAGGCTCGCCTCGGGCGCCCATGTCATCGTCAACCGCGGCTTCGTGCCGATGGCGCGGCTCGATCCGGCGACCCGGCAGGCGGGCCAGCTCGCCGGCGCGGTCACGATCACCGGACTGATGCGCGAGCCCGAGGGGCGCAACCTCTTCACGCCGAACGACGATCCGGCCAAGAACAGCTGGTTCACGCGCGATCCGGCAGGCATCGCCAAGGCCTATGGCGTCGAGCGCACGGCGCCCTTCACGATCGACGCCGATGCCTCGGCCATCCCCGGCGGCCTGCCGCAGGGCGGCGAGACGGTGCTCGACATCCCCAACAACCACCTGTCCTATGCGCTGACCTGGTTCGGGCTCGCCGGCGGGCTCGTCGGCGTCTTCGGAGCCTACGCATGGCGCAAGCTGCATCCGGTGCCGGCCGCCTGAGCCTCACAGCATCCGGTCCGCCCCGCGGCCGCGACCGAGGTCGCGCAGCAGGCGGAAGACCACGAGGCCACCAAGCGCGAGATCCAGCCACACCATCGCAGCGCCTGTCTGCAGCAGGCTCGCGGTCGCGAACAGCGCCAGCGCCAGATTGACCGCGAAGACCCGCACCAGCACGTCCTGCACGGAAAAGCCGCGCGATTGCGCCACCTGGTAGTAATGCAGGCGATGCGCCTCCCAGATGCGGTCGCCGCGCTGGAGCCGCCAGACGAGCGTGATCGTGGCATCGGCGATATAATAGAGCACCAGCAGGATGGCGGCGGCGAGGCCGCCGTGCCCGGCGAGGTCGAACAGGCAATAAGCGACGATGAGGCCGATCGGGAGGCTGCCGACGTCGCCGAGGAAGAGCCTCGCCGCCGGCTTGTTGAACGGCGCGAATCCGAGCAGCGCACCGCAGAGGCCCAGCGCCGCGAGCCCGGCCGGCGCCGACAGGAAGCCCCAGTGCCAGAACAGCGTCAGGGCCGCCGTCACGGGCGCGAATTCGGCCACCGTCATCAGGTCCATGCCGTCCATGAAATTGGTGAGGTTGACGAACCAGCCGCCGCCGAAGACGAGGATCGCGCGCTCCAGGCCGAGCGGCAGCCCCGGCAGCACCCGCACCTCGGCCGGCAAGGCCACGACCGCGATCGCCACGCCAGCGAGCTGCAAGCCGAGCCGCGGCAGCGGCGGCAGCGGGACGATATCGTCGACGAGGCCGACGCCCGCCATCAGCACGGCGGCACCCACCACCAGGCCGAGCCGCCACCACGGCCCGGCACCGAGGCCGAGCCAGAGCCCCCCTGCCCCGGCCGTCACCAACGCAGCGGCGAGGACCGCGATGCCGCCGCCCTGCGGCGTCGGAACGCTGTGGCCCGAGCGGGCATTGGGTCGCGCCAGGGCATAGCGCAGGAGCAGCGGCCGCAATGCGACGATCAGCATCGCCGCGCCGAGAGCGGCCGCGGCGACGAGCACGAGGGCCGCGCCGACAGCTTCGACGCCCTGTGGGAGACGAGAGATCATGGGTAACGCCGCGCGTGCGGACCAGGCAAGCGCGTCATCGCGAGCGCGGCGACGCAATGCAGATCGGCGAACGCGTGCGACGGATCGCACCGTCGCACGCGCAATGACAATGCTCCGAGGCGCCCACTCGCCGGATACGTGATCGTCATTCCTTCATTTGCATCCTCTGCCATGCGATCCCAACGGCAACGAATCCGGTTAACAGACGGGCAATCGTAGCATTTCCATCAGATCGAGTGGGAGCGCTGTCGGCGAGGCTGACGGCATCCGGCCAGATCAGCGGGCGCCAGAATGTCGGCTCGACCTTGCGCGACCGTCCTCCGCAACAGCGCCGGGCGACGTTAGCCGTGGATTAACCAAACTTCGTCTCAATAGGGCAGCGGCGATCTTGTGAGGCGCCCATCCGAACCTTCGGCATCGCCGGCGCGTGACGCCGGCGAGGGTGTTGCGCACGCCCGTCGGTGCGGGCGTGCTGTCGCGGGTCGGAGCGTGGGCGACGTGAACCAGTCCGGAAGCGAGACGAATGACACAGGCGACGGCCACGGCACTTGAATTCAGTCCTTTCGATTGCCTTCATCTGTCAGGGCGATCGTCGCCCCGGACGGTCGGTGTCGCCATCGTTGTCGCCTCCGTCATGCTGGCGGGCGCCTGCACGTTGGATTACATCCGCAGCCGCGACTCCGGTCCATCCGGGGTCGTGAATGCGATCGGCTCGGGCGCCGCGGCGTCGCGTGTGGCGGAGTCGAGCGCGGCGGCGCCCCAGGTCGCCCGCGACGCGGCGCCGGGCGTCGAGCGGCCGGCTCCCACGGTCGGCGAGATCGCGGACGCGCCGAGGAACGAGGCCGCGACCGCTGGTCCTAGGATTGATGCGGCCCTGCTCGATCCCGACTACTCGCTCGGTCCGGCGCCGGCCTCGCTCGCGCAGAGCGAGCCGCTCGGGGCAGGGTTCGAACCCAGCCAGGCTCCTCCCCTCACCGCCGATGCGACGCCCGCGATCGTTCCGCCGGCGCCAGCCCTGTCTCCGCTCGTTCAGCGCGACCTGACGCCCGCGCCGGCAATGCCCGCTCTGCCGCCGAGCCCGCCGGTCCTTCCCCCGCTCGAGGCGTCCGCGCCCGCGCCGACCATTCCGGCGCTCGCGCAAAGCGTCCCGTTGCCGACGCCGCGCCCATCGGAGCTCCACCCGCCGGCCGACCCGAGCCCGTTCCGCGCCGCCGGCCGCCGGTTCGCGCAGCGGAGTATTGGCGCCGCGCCGGCAGTCGCGCCGGCCGACAATCGGAATTTCTTCGAAAGGCTCTTCGGCATGCCGCGGCCGTCAGGGGCGCTCCTGGCCTATGCGGCACCGGACGACGGTGAACTCCGCCCCGCGCCGGGCCTCGCCATCCCCTCGTCGTCCTACGACCGATGGACGGCCGTCTACGACATCGCCGCGCACACCGTCTACATGCCCGACGGAACGACGCTGGAAGCCCATTCGGGGCTCGGCAACAGGCTGGACGATCCGCGTTACGTGACCGAGCGGATGCGCGGCCCGACGCCACCCCACGTCTACGACCTGCAACCGCGGGAACAGCTTTTCCATGGCGTGCAGGCGTTGCGCCTCAACCCGGTCGGCGGCGGCGGCGTCTTCGGCCGTACCGGGCTTCTCGCACACACCTACATGCTTGGCCCGAACGGCGATTCGAACGGCTGCGTGTCCTTCCGCCGCTACGATGCGTTCTTGCAGGCGTTCATGCGCGGCGAGGTCAGGCGCCTCGCGGTCGTCGCCCGCCTCTAGCGAACCCCCGGATCCTCGTGCCGCGCTGCGCGCCAAGTCCGGCGCAAACCCGCCATGGCGTTCGATCGCAGCCTAAAATATCGGCGGCCAAGCCGGACCTCAGGGACGCTCCCAACGTTCGGAGCGCGCCGAACGGAAGAAGGCGTCGATCACCCGCATGTTCAGGACGGCGTCGGCAACGGTCCATTCGAGTGGCCGTTCGCCGAGTACGGCGCGGGAAAAGGCATCGCCTTGCAGCGTGTACTGATTAGCGGCGGGAAGCTCGATCACCTCCCGGCCGCTGCCCGACAGGTCGCGGCCGTCGTCGACGACGAGCACCGTCGGCTCATCGGCCGGCGCATTGAACGGGATCTCCACCTCGATCCGCCCGTGCGTCCCCATGATCTGCACGCGCTGGCACGGCACCAGCTGCGTCGCGCAGGTGAAGGCGAGCTGCCGGCCGCTGCCGAACTCGGCGAGGCCGCTCATCATGCGGTCGGTCCGCATCACCGGATCGGTGTCGAACAGGCCGATCGCCCGCTCGGGCTCTGCGTCGAACAGATAGCGGGCCGTGTTGATGGCATAGCAGCCGATGTCGTAGAGCCCGCCGCCGCCGATCTCGGCCTGGTTCCGGATGTTGGCGAGATCGGTGAGATAATAGGAAAACAGCGTCTGCACGGCCCGTGCCTCGCCGATACGGCCGCCGGCGACGATCTCCTTGGCCTTTCGCCATTGCGGATGATGGCGCACCATGAAGGCCTCGGCGGCGAGACATCCCGTGCGGGCGGAGACCTCGACGAGGCGCTGGGCCTCGGCGGCGTCGAGCGCCACGGGCTTTTCGCAGAGCACGGACTTGCCCGCCTCGAGCGCCCGGATGGTCCAAGGCACGTGGAGGTGGTTGGGCAGAGGATTGTAGATCGCCTCGATGGACGGGTCGGCCAGAAGCTCTTCGTAGCTGCCGTAGGCGCGGGGAATGCCGAGCCTCGCCGCGACCGCTTCGGCCTTGGCCGCATCGCGTGACGCAATGGCGCCGATCGTCGTCAGTTCTCCGCGCTGCATGGCGGGAATGACCTTCTCGACACCGATTTTCGCCGTGCTCAGCACGCCCCAGTTTACCGTTCGCGACATGGTGCCGTTCTCCCCTCCCGATCGATGGTTTCCGATGCGTCGCGCGCCGACGAGATCGGTCGGGACGCCCGGCGACGATCGCAATCTGCCGCGACCCGGCCCGTCCTTCCCGCCGACAAGGTCGGCGTCATTCCGCGGCACGGCCGAGCGGCTCGACCTCGCCGAAATCGTTCAATCCCGGTCTGCTCCGCGCACCGTTACGGCTCATCCGGCGCGTCAGCCGGCTGAGATAGATATAGATCACCGGCGTGGTGTAGAGCGTCAGCAGT
This sequence comes from Lichenihabitans sp., assembly GCA_965277635.1. Classification (GTDB taxonomy): domain Bacteria; phylum Pseudomonadota; class Alphaproteobacteria; order Rhizobiales; family Beijerinckiaceae; genus Lichenihabitans. The sequence goes on along the minus strand of CBDIDE010000002.1, from coordinate 3,613,915 downwards.
TGGGAAAGCAGCAGGCCGCCCACGATGGCGATGCCGAGGGGACGCCGCAGTTCGGAACCCGCGCCGGTGCCGAGCGCCAGTGGCAGGCTGCCGAGCAGCGCCGCCATCGTGGTCATCATGATGGGCCGGAACCTGAGCAGGCAGGCCTCATAGATCGACGCCTCCGCCGCCAGGCCGTGCCGGCGCTCGGCCCCGAGCGCGAAATCGATCATCATGATGGCGTTCTTCTTGACGATGCCGACGAGCAGGATCACCCCGATCAGGGCGATGAGCGAGAAGTCGTAATGCAGCCCGATCAGGGCGATGAACGCCCCGACGCCGGCGGACGGCAGCGTCGAGAGGATGGTGATCGGCTGAACGAAGCTCTCATAGAGGACGCCGAGCACGATATAGACCGCGATGACCGCCGCGGCGATGAGATAAGGCTGGTTCGACAGGGAGCTCTGGAACACTTTCGCGGTTCCGGCGAAATGCGCCGTCAGGGTCGGCGGCGTGGCCAACGTCTGCTCCATGGCGTGGATCGCCGTGACCGCATCGCCGAGCGAATGGCCGGCCGCGAGATTGAACGACAGCGTGACGGACGGGAACTGGTCCTGATGGTTGATCGTCAGCGGCGCGATCGAGCCCTCGTAACGCGCCAGGACCGAGAGCGGCACCATCTGGCCCGTCGTGCCTGACCTGACGTAGAGGCGGTCGAGCGCAGAGGCATCCTGCTGGAACCGGGGCTCCGCCTCCAGCACGACGTGATGCTGATCGAGCTGGCCGAAGATGGTGGCGACCTGGCGCTGTCCGAAGGCGTCGTAGAGCGTGTCGTCGACGGCCTGCGGCGTGATGCCGAGCCGGCCGAGCGCATCGCGGTCGATCTTGAGCGTGGTGCGCGGCGCGCTCACCTGGAAGTCGCCGGTCACGTCCTGCAGCGCGGGCAAAGCCGAGAGCTCCTTCAGGATCCGCGGCGCCCATTGATAGAGCTCGGGCAGATTGGGATCCTGCAGCGTATATTGATACTGCGTCTTGCTCACGCGGGCGCCGATCTGCACGTCCTGCCGGGCCTGGCCGAAGAGGCTGATCCCGGGCACGCTCTGCGTCTCCTTGCGCAGCCGGTTCAGCACCTCGGTCGCGCTCGACTTGCGCTCCGAGAAGGGCTTGAGGTCGATCATGATCCGGCCGCTGTTCACGGCAGGGTTGGTGCCGACCCAGGAATAGGCGGTCCCGACGTCGGGATCGGCTTGCACGATCTGGCTCAGCGCGTGCTGGTGGGCGACCATCGCATCGTAGGAGATGTCCTGGGCGGCTTCCGTGCTCCCGAGGATGGTGCCGTTGTCCTGCTGGGGAAAGAAACCCTTCGGAATGATCACATAGAGATAGGCGGTGGCGCCGAGCGTCGCCGCGAACAGCAGCATGACGAAGAGCCTGTGCCGCAGCGCGAAGCGCAAGCTCGCCGCATAGCCGTGCAGCGACCAGTCGAAACCCCGCTCCAGCGCCCTCGCGATCGGCCCTTCCTTGCGATCATGAGCGACCGGCTTGAGCAGCTGGCCGCACATCATCGGCGTGAGGATGAGCGAGACGACGCCCGACACCAGGATCGCGATGCTGATCGTGACCGCGAATTCGCGGAACAGGCGCCCGATCAACCCGCCCATCAGCAGCAAGGGGATGAAGACGGCGACGAGCGAAAGCGTCATCGAGACGATGGTGAAGCCGATCTCGCGCGAGCCCTTGAGGGCCGCTTCGAGCGGCGTTTCCCCGGCCTCGACATGGCGGACGATGTTTTCGACCATCACCACCGCGTCGTCGATCACGAAGCCGACCGCGATGGTGAGCGCCATCAGCGACACGTTGTCGATCGTGTAGCCCAGCACATACATGGCCGCGCAGGTGGCGAGCAGCGAGACCGGGATGGTGACGCTGGGGATCAGTGTCGCGGCGACCCTGCGCAGGAACAGGAACACCACCATCACGACGAGCCCGATGCTCAGCGCCATGGTGACCTGCACGTCCGCAACCGAGCCGCGGATCGTCTGGGTGCGGTCGCCGAGGACCCGAACCCGGATCGACGGCGGCAAGGTGCGCTGCAGCTCGGGCAGCGCATCCTTCACGAGCTGCACGGTCTGGTTGATGTTATAGCCGGGCTGCTTGTGGACATCGATGATGACGGCGCGCTTGTCGCCGAGCCAGGCGGCCTGGCGCACGTCCTCGACGCCGTCGATCGCCTTGCCGACGTCGCCGATCCTGACCGGCGCGCCGTTGCGATAGGCGATGATGACCGCGTTGAAGGTCGCGGCGTCGAACAGCTGGTCGGTGGCGTCGAGCGTCAGCGATTGCTTGAGGCCGTTCAGCGATCCCTTCGGTCCGTTCACCGTGGCGGCTCCGATGGCCGAGCGCACCTCCTCGAAGCTCAATCCCAGGGAGGCGAGCGCCATGGGATTGACCTGGACCCGCACGGCCGGCTTCTGCTCACCGTGGAAGTCGACGAGCCCGACGCCGGTGATTCGCGAGATCTGCAGGGCGAGGTAGTTCTCGACGTAATCGTCCACTTTCGAGATCGGCATGTCGTCCGACGTTATCGCGATCGACATGAGCAGCGCATCGGCCGGGTTGACCTTCTCATAGGTCGGCGGATTGGGCAGGTTTTTCGGCAATTCGCCCCCCGCCGCGTTGATGGCGGTCTGCACGTCCTGAGCCGCGCCGTCCATGCTGCGACCGAGATCGAATTCGACCTGGATCGCCGTGTTGCCGAGCGAGGAGCCCGAGGTGATCGAGGTGACGCCCGAAATCAGCGCGAGCTGCCGCTCGAGCGGTGCCGCGACCGAGGTCGCCATCGTCTCCGCGCTGGCGCCCGGCAAATCCGTGGTGATCTGAATGGTCGGGATGTCGACCTGGGGAACGCCGGCGATCGGCAGGGCGAAATAGGCCGCGAGCCCGACGAGCGTGAGCCCCGCCATGAGCAGGGTCGTGGCGATGGGCCGGACGATGAAGGGCGCCGAGATCCTCACGGCGTCGGGGCCTCGGCGATGCCCGCGGCGGCCGGCGACAGGACCGTAACGGGCGTGCCGGATTGGATCCTGTACTGGCCGTCCGTCACCACCTGCTCGCCGGGGCCGAGGCCGCTCTCGATCACCGTGAGCTCCTTATCGGCGAAGCCTGTCTTCACCGCGCGCTTGGCCGCCAGATGGGCCGGGGTGACGACGAAGACGAAGGTGCCCTGCGGGTCCCGAAGCACCGCGGTATCGGGGACCGTGAGGGCATCGTGCCGCACCTCGATCTGCAGGCGGATCGTGACGAACTGTCCGGGCCACAGGCTTTCGTCCGTGTTCTCGAACGTCGCCTTGTATCGCACCGTCCCGGTCGCGGCATTGACCTGGTTGTCGACCACGGCCAGCTTGCCCGTGGCCAGCGGGTGGTCGTCGCGGTCGAGGGCGACGGCCGTCGTCTCGCCGGCCGCCAGATGCGCGCGGACCTGCTGCAGCGAGTCGGCCGGCAGGTCGAAGTCGACCGAGATGGGACGGATCTGATTGATGGTCACGATGCCCGTCGTGCTGTTCGCCCGCACGATATTGCCTTCGTCGACCTGCCGCGTCCCGGTCCGTCCGTCGATCGGCGAGCGGATCTTGCAATAGTCCAGCTGCACCTGGGCGGCGGTGATTGCTGCCTGATCGATCTTGGTGCTGGCCTCGAGCTGGGCGACCTGCGCCCGCGTCGTATCGAGCTGCTGGCGCGTGCCGGCACCCCGGCCGGCGAGGTCCTGGGCCCGGTTGAAATCAAGACGCGCATTGGCCAATAGCGCCTGATCCCTGAGTTCGGCGGCCTGAGCCTGGGCGAGCGCAGCGGCAAAAGGCTGCGGGTCGATCTCGACCAGCACGTCGCCGCGATGGACGTTCTGGCCCTCCTTGAAATCGATGCTGACGATCTGGCCGTCCACCCGGCTCGTCAGCACGACGCTCTCGTAGGCCCGAACCGTGCCGAGACCCGTCAGGAACACCGGAACGTCGCGACGGCTCGCGTCTGCGGCCATCACCGGAACCGCCGGCGCCGCATGGGTCGCGGCGACCGCGCCGCCCGGCGCCGATGCCGCATGGTGCAGGATCCAGTCGACGCCGCCGCCGAGTGCGACAATGCCAACAAGAAAAGGCACGAGATGCTTCAACAAGGCCTCTCAGGTTGTCGTTCAGACGGTGCCATATTGTTGCAATAGGATGCCTCGAGGCGGGTGAGCCTCGATGCATAGTCCATGCGGGCTGCTCGTGGCGCTAGTGTGGTCAAACGAACAGCAACCGGGCTGCGTTCTTGAGCGCCCGACCCGAAAAAAGTTGAGCGGTTCGGCAGGTTGCGATTCCGTCAGGTTGCAAGACCGGTGAAGCCGTTCAGGATCGCGATGGTGCGTCCGACGTGCTGCAATCCATTCGCCACGGCTACCCTGGCTTCGCCACATCGTCGCCGATGGAGGCTACGGCGGACAGAACCGAACAGCCGCCTGCGCAAATCGGCCAGTGGCACTCCAACTCATCAAACGGTCCGACAAGGCCGGCGGCTTCAAGGTGCTGCCCGCCGGTGGGTGGTTGAGCGGACCTCGCCTGGCTCGGCCGCTGCCGCTAGCCAAGGACGTCGAGACCTCCATCGCCAGCGCCGAGACCCGGATCATCGTCGCTCATATCCGCCACCACCACTATTCAGCGTGACGAGTCAGGGTACAGAGATGAGGCCCCAGGGCTCCGAACCCAGGTTGACAGTCGCCGGGTAATCCCTTCTCCCGCGTGCGGGAGAAGGGATTACCCGGCGAGTTCTGTGCATCCCCTGGCCCGCAAGCGGGGAGAAGCGATGCTCCCGAAGCTGCCGCGTTAACCCGAGTGCGGATCCCTGGGGGATCGCCTTCTCCCCTTGCGGCAGAAGGGCGCCAACGCCATGGAACGAGATCCTGGTGTTCACTTGACGTCGGAGCCCTGCGCGTAGGTCCGCTCGTCAGAGGTCGAGGCTCTGCGGCAGGATGACGAGGTCGCGGATTGTGACGTTGCGCGGCCGCGTCAGCATGAACAGCACCGCGGCCGCCACCTCCTTCGGCTCCATCAGGCTCCCGGCGGCGAGGGCATCGTCCATCTTCTCCTTGGGCCAGTCCTTCAACAGCGCCGTGACGACGGGGCCGGGCGCGACCTCGCCGACCCGGATGCCGTGCTTCATGACCTGTCGCCGGAGCGTGTGGACGAAAGCCTGGACCGCGTGTTTCGAGGCCGTGTAGACGGGCTCCACGACGACCGGGATGAAACCGGCGACCGAACTCGTCACGATGATGTCGCCGCTCTTGCGCTCGACCATGTGCGGCAGCACGGCGTGGATGGAGCGGAACACGGCGTTGACGTTGAGGTTCAGCATGCGATCCCAGGCGTCGGGGTCGCCGCCGACGACGTCGCCTCCGACATAGGAGCCGGCATTGGCATGGAAGATGTCGAGCCGGCCGGCCGTCTCCAGGATCTGCGGCATCATGCCGGCGACGCTCTTGGGATCGGTCAGGTTGGCCACCAGCGGAATGGCCTGCGGGCCGAGCTCCGCGCAAAGCTCCTTGAGCCTGTCCCCGGCATAGTCGACGAGCACGACGCGCGCGCCCGCGCCGAGCAGGGCCTTGGCGCATTCGAGGCCGATCCCCGAGGCGGCCCCGGTGATCGCCGCGACCTTGTCCGAGAGTTCCTGACCCATCTCTATCTCCGTTCGATCGACCGGTGTGGCGGGGCCGCGGGCCTGCGCGCCTGTCCCGCGGGGCGTAGGCGCCCGGATCGCCGGCTCCTTGCGTTGCTCAGGCGCGGCCGTGCGAGACGCGAGAGCGCCGGGCGAGCGAGTCGACGATGACCGCGATGGCGAGCACGCCGCCGGTGATCATGTAGCGGAGCGACGACGACAGATCGAGCAGCGTCAAACCGCTCGCGATCGACTGGATCACGATGATGCCGAGGAGCGCCGAATAGGCGCTGCCGCGGCCACCGAAAAGACTCGTGCCGCCGATCACGGCGGCCGCGATGGCGTTCAGGTTGACGTCGCCGGTCCCGGCCTGCTGGCTCGCCGAGGCGAGCCGCGCCGCCGAGAGCACGCCGCCGAGGGCCGCGAGCGACGCGCACAGCACGAAGGCGCTCATGTAGGTGCCGCGCACGTTGATGCCGGCGCGGCGCGCCGCTTCCCGGTTGCCGCCGACCGCGGTGATCGAGCGGCCCCATTTGGTCCGCTTCAGCGCGTAGTTCATCGCCACCACGAGGCCGACGAACAGGCCGAACATCCAGGGGATGCCGCGGTCCTGGTTGAGATAGAAGACGACGATCTCGAGCGCTATCGTGAGGACGAGGGCGCGGGCCAGGAGGCCGCCGAGCGAGGGCGGCGTGAGGCCCGCTTCGCGGCGGCGTGCCGCGGTGCGATAGCCCGACACGAAAACCGCAACCCCGGCGATGGCCACGAGCCCATAGGCGACGACGTGCGGCATGACGAGCGTCTGGCCGAGGTTCACGACGAGCGAACCATAGGGCAGGTTGATCGAGCCGCTCGCTCCAAGGATGAAGAGTTGCATGCCGAGCACGGCGAGCAGCCCCGCCAGCGTCGAGACGAAGCTCGGCATGCCGAGGCGATTGAACAGCACCGCGTAGATGGCGCCGATCACGGCGCCGACGGCCAGCGCCGCCAGGATGGCGATTGCGACCGGCCAGCCGTTGTTGACCCACAGCACGCCGACGAGGGCCGAGGCGAAGCCGCTGACCGAGCCGACCGAGAGGTCGATCTCGCCGACCATCAGGATGCAGACGATGCCGAGCGAGATGACGCCGACCGTCGAGGAATCGAACAGCAGGTTGACGAGGTTGTTGCTCGACAGAAATACCGGGTTGAGCGTCTGGAACACCGTCCAGATGATTGCCAGGCCCACCACCACCGGCAGCGAACCGAGGTCGCCCGAGCGGACGCGGTCGAGGAAGCCGCGGATCGTGCCGGCGACCCCCGCATCGTGGCGGACCCGGGTGTCGGCGCGATCGAGCGGCGCCGCGGTCGGCTTGGTGTCGGTGTCGCTGGTCACGCCCTTGCCTCCCCCGTGAGATCGCGCTGCGCCTGACGTCCGGAGCGGCGCGAGACCGCGTTGTCGGCCGCGCCCGTGATGGCGCTGACCAGCTCCTGGTTGGAGGCGTCGGGATAGAAGATCCCGTTGTTGCGCCCAAGCCGCAGAACGACGATGCGGTCCGCGACAGCGCGGACGTCCTCCATGTTGTGGCTGATCATGATCACGCCGAGGCCGCGGTCGCGGACCCGCTCGATCAAGTTGAGCACCTCGGCGGTCTGGGCAACGCCGAGCGCAGCGGTCGGCTCGTCGAGCATGATGAGCGTCGGCTCGAGCAGCAGCGAGCGGGCGATCGCCACCGTCTGGCGCTGGCCGCCGGAGAGCGAGGCGATCGGCTCGCGGACGCTGGGGATGCGGGCCGACAGCTCGTTGAGCAGCGTCCAGGCGCGGATCTCCATCGTCACCTCGTCGAGGGCGAGCGGCTGGAGCTCCTTGCCGAGGAAGATATTGGCGACGACGTCGAGGTTTTCGCAGAGCGCGAGATCCTGGAACACGGTCGCGATGCCGAGCGCCAGCGCGTCGTTGGGGCCTGCGAGGGTCACGGGCTTGCCGCGGAACGTCATCGTGCCGCCGGTCGGCTGGTGCACGCCGGCCAGGACCTTGACCAGGGTCGACTTGCCGGCGCCATTGTCGCCGACAAGGGCCACGACCTCGCCGGCATGGACGTCGAGGTCGATGTCGGTCAGCGCCGAGACCGCGCCGAACTGCTTGCAGATGCCGCGCAGGCTCAACACCATTTCGCCCGCGGGCGGTGTTGCTTGGGACGTGTCGGTCATCGATGGGAGCCCTTCGGGATCGAGCGCGATCGCGGCCGCGACCGCCCGTCGCAGACACGGGCGGCCTCGGTCGAACCGGATCAGGGCATGATGCCGAGCTTCTTGCAACCTTCCGCATAGCGGCCCGTGCAAAGCACCGCAGGCGCCTCGATCGGCTTGCCGTTGATCTGCTTGTCGACGATCTCGGCCTTGAGGTTCTCGGCCGTGACGAGCGCGGGCGTGAACAGCTTCGTCGGGGTGCCGAAGAGCGTCGTGTCGGTCGGCGGTGTCTTGCCAGACAGAAGATCGACCACGACGTCGGCCGCGGCCGCGGCCACGATCTCGCTCGGCTTCGAGATCGTGTTGTACTGGTCGCCCGAGATGATGAGCTGCAGCCCGGCGATCGTCGCGTCGTTGCCGGTGACCGGCGGGACGGGATCGACGCCGGCCGCCTTGAAGGCCGCGATCGCACCGCCCGCGGTGCCGTCATTGGCCGCGACGACGCCCACGATCTTCTTGTTGAAGCGCGAGATCTGGCCGCTCACCCATTGCTGCGCCTTGGAGGGCAGCCATTCCGGCGTGTCGTATTCGGCGAGCGTGGCGTAGCCCCCATCGGCAAGTCCCTCGTGGACGCCTTTCTTGATCAGCCCCGCCGCCGCGTCGGTCGGCGAGCCGTTGACCTCGAGCAGCCCGACGTCGCCCGGCGCGACCTTGGCCGCCTTGAGATGATCGACGAGCGACTTGGCGATCGACTTGCCGATCTCCTCGTTGTTGAACGAGACGTAGTAATCGGCCGGAGTCGAGGGGATCGGCCGGTCATAGGCGATCACCTTGATGCCCTGGCCTTGGGCCTGCTTGACGAGCGAGGCCGCCGCGGTCGAGTCGACCGGATCGAGCACGATCGCCTTGGCGCCCTGCGACACGACCGAGTTGAACTGCTGCTGCTGGCGCGCCGCGTCGGCATCCGCGTTCTGATAAAGCACCTTGCAGGTGGGGCAGAGCTTCTTCATCTCGGCCACGAAGCCGGGGTGGTCATGCTCCTCGTAGCGGGTCGAGCCCTGGTCGGGCATCAGGAAGGCCACCGTGGCGTTTTCCAGGGGCGCGGCCGATGCCGCCGTGCCGCCGAGGAGGCCGAGGGCAAGGGCCGCCGCGGCCGGTGTCCGGAGGGCATGCGACGTGTGATACCGGATCATGAGCGTTTCCTCTTTAGTGACCTATCGACCGGAGTCGGCTCGTTCGCGTTCCTGGGTGTGACGGCGGCGCGGGAACGCTTTGCCGCGCCGTCGGACGCTCGGTGTCCTCACGCCGCGGAGGCAAGGCGCCGCCCGTCGCGACGCAGGTTACGGAACTTGGAGGGCGGCATGCCTTTGGCGGCCAGGAATTGCCGGTTGAAGTTCGAGGCGTTGTTGAAGCCGACTTCGTAGCAGATATCGGTGATGCTCAGGTCCGCCTGGCTCAAATGCTGGCAGGCGAGCTCGATGCGCAGCGAATTGACGTATTGGACGAAGGTCATGCCCGTATGCTTGCGGAACGCACGCGAGAAGGTGCTCACGCTCTGCCGGCTGAGCGTCGAGAGGTCGGTCTCGCTGAGATCGCGGGTGAAGTTGCGCCCGATATGCTGGAGCACCAGGTTCATGGTGGTCGACAGATAGGCCGACGGGTTCGGCTGGAATCCGATGCTGGCGAGCGTCGCCCGGTCCCGGGCATGGCCGACGAGCTCGAGGATCTCCATGAAGAGCGCGATGCGGCGCGCGTCCGAGGCGTCGAGCAGGTCGCGCATCAGCGGGCCGACGCGCTCGGCCAGGGACGGCTCGAAGCGAACGCCACGAAATGCCTCCTTGAGCAGCGGCTGCATGAAACGCAGCTCGGGAAAGCCCGCCATGCAGGCGGCGATGAACTCGCCGGTGAACTGGAGCACGAGGCATCGCTCCTCGACGCTCTCGCCGTCGGGGATGTCGCTGATCCAGTTGTGGGGAAGATTCGGTCCCACCAGGACGAGGTCGCCCGGGGCGAAGGAGCCGATGTGGTCACCGACGTAGCGGTCGCCCTCGGTCGAGGTCACGAGGTGAAGCTCGTATTCCGGATGAAAGTGCCAGCGAACCGTGCGGAAGGGATAGCCATGCGACCAGATCTTGAAGGATTGGTCGTCTCGCACCTGCACGAGTTCGAGATCGGGTTCCACCCAGAGTCCTCCCCGCCGAATTCGGCCTGCTGCGCCCCGTCGATCGACAACGCCGCAGGAGCCCGGACGCTCTGACCTGACGATATCATTCTTCGGTGCCGGGCTGCGCCACCGCGTGACATCTGTCGGTCGGTTCTGAGTCTATGGAATATTCCGCGCGGAGCCGAGCCGCTACACGCTTTGCAGCGCACCATTGATACTTTTTTGGCAATCGCGCGTCGAGACGGCGCAGCGTGAGCCTCGACGAGCGATGGCGGGGGTCTCCGAAGCTGATGTTGCGAAAACCAACGTCAGGAGACCCCCATGCAGGTGTTTGGCCTGCCCCGGCCATGTTATCCGAGGCGCCGGGGCGGCGTCGCGCCGGCTCGACGCGAAGCTGTCAAATCGCGAAGCGCAGAGCAGGCGCGACGCCGTTGCCCGATGGATCGGGGCGCGCAAGAACGGGCTCACGGCCGATCAGGCGGCCCAGGCGGTCGGCGTCCTCCGCGCCACGCTCTATCGCTGGCAAACCCCCGCCGAGCCACAGAGCCGGCGTCCGCTTCGGATGCGCGCGTCTCATATGTTCTGAACCCGCTCACCTGATTGACAGCTCCCCGGGCCGGCATTAAACAACGGCCGCCTGAGGGGCTGTAGCTCAGATGGGAGAGCGCTGCAATCGCACTGCAGAGGCCAGCGGTTCGATTCCGCTCAGCTCCACCAACCACAGTATAGATTTCAGTTCTTTTGATATTGTTTCAGTAATTAACGACGTGTCCGCAGGTTAGCGGGCCGCATGTCTCAGTCTTCGGCGTGGAGACTACGAACGGTGACCATTTCCAGGCTGTGCGGGCCTTGGGTCTCCGCCGCCAAAACTTCTCTTCCATACTCGGATGGTTTGGCGCGTGCGGAGACGGGTTCGCGAAATCCGGAGAGCGGTTCGTATCCGCTGCCCCGAGTTGAGGTTTGCCCGGCGAGCAGCCTCATCCAGTCGTCCTCGTCGTGGGCAACCCAGCGGCGCCACCTGCATCGGCTTCGATGGTGAAGGCCCGGTCCGGAGCGGAGCCCGGCTGTCGAGTCGATCGGCATATGGCCGCGTCGCCGATCATCGTCGCCGGACGATTGTCTGTATGCCGTGACCGGATGCTGCTCGGATGTCGCAGCTGAATTGTGGCGACGGCCGGTTCAGGATCGGGCGGGCAGTCCGAGCTTGTGGCGCTGCTCGGCCCAGCTTAGCGGCAGGTCGGTCAGGCGCGAGAGACCGAAGCCGCGCGGCAGGATGCCATCGGCGGCGGCCTCGACGATGTCGGGGGCCAGGAACGCCAGCGACAAGGTCATGCGCGCCGCCCGCGCGCTGATGGTCTCACGCACGGCGATGCTCTCGATGTCGGACACCGTTCCGCTCATGATCTCGTCGAGCCAGCTCCGGGCGCGAGCGATCCCGGCGAGCAGCTTGGAGCGTGCTTCGGCCCGGATCGGCCGTGTGGCGTTCTCACCTGAGGGCCCGATGATCTCGCGCTTGCGCCGCATCGGCTGTGGCGACCAGGCGATCACGATCGGGTTGGGTCTGCGAGCCGCCGCGGCCTCCTCGGTCAGATGAAGCTCGACCTGGCCCTTGCCGACCACCACCCGCTCGATGCCGGTCATGATCCGGTCGCGATCGCTCATCGGGTCTTCGGAGGCCGTGGCGGTGGTGATCGCGTCAAGCACGATGCGTTCCAGTTCGGTCGCCGGCACACGGGACACCGAGCCTGCCTCGCTCTTGCGGCCTTGCACCAGCATGGTCGAGACGTAGTAGCGATAGCGCAGGCCCTTCTTGATCGCATAGGTCGGGCTCATGCGGTTGCCCCGATCGTCGAAGAGACGCCCCTGCAGCCGCGCCTCCGATTTCGAGCGGCGGGAGCGTCGCTGTCGCAGGTTTGCGGTGAGCCTGGCCTGCACCGCCTCGAAGAGGTCGCGATCCACGATGGGCGCGTGCTCGCCCGGATAGCTCAGGTCGCGATGGTTCAGCTCGCCGAGATACATGCGGTTGCGCAGCATGTGGTCGAGCGGGCCGTTGGTCAGCGGCACCCCACCGATGACCCGGCCGGTCGCCAGCACCCGCTGCCGTGTGACGATGTTGCGCTCGTGCAGGTCGCGTTGCAGAGCCGGGAGGGAGCCGAGCGTCAGATAGCTCTCGAACACCAGCCGCACGGTTGCGGCCTCCGCCTCGTCGATGACGAGCTTGCGATCCTGTACCCGGTAGCCCAGCGGCACCACGCCGCCGACCCAGATGCCCTTCTTCTTGGACGAGGCGATCTTGTCGCGGATGCGCTCGCCGGTCACCTCGCGCTCGAACTGGGCGAAGCTCAAGAGCACGTTGAGGGTCAGCCGTCCCATGCTGGATGTGGTGTTGAAGCTTTGCGTCACCGAGACGAAGGACACCGCGTGCGCATCGAAGAGCTCGACCAGCCTGGCGAAGTCGGTCAACGAGCGGGTGAGGCGATCCACCTTGTAGACCACCACGATGTCGATGCGTCGTTCCCGGATCGCGGCGAGCAGCGTCTGCAGGGCAGGACGGCCCATCGTTCCGCCCGAAAAGCCGCCATCGTCGTAGCGGTCCCGGATCAGCCGCCAGCCCTCGTGGGCCTGGCTCTTGATGTAGGCTTCGGCCGCCTCGCGCTGGTTGTCGAGCGAGTTGAACTCCTGCTCGAGGCCATGGTCGGTCGACACTCTGGTGTAGATGGCGCAGCGCAGCGCTTTGGGGGCGACCGGCTTCATCGATCTGCTCCCGACGCAAGCGGGTCTGATACGAGGGCAGGGGTCGGTCGTGCCAACCCGGTCGGTCGCGATCCAGCCCCTGCGTCTTCCCCTGAACGGCCAAGTCCGGCAGAGCTGGGCAGCCCGTCTCTGACCGTGCGGGGTGGTGCCTCTGCGTGATCGATGATGCGAGATGGCGTCCGGCTCCGATCCGACGTGGCATCGGGGGAGGGGGCAACGGCCTCGGCCCTGTCCCGCAGGCCGAAGAACCGGTGGCCGTTCCACTTCGTCCCGGTCATCGCCAGGGCGATCGCCGACAGGCTTGTGTAGGTGGTGCCGTTCCAGGCGAAACTGTCCTGGAGCACCATGACCTGCTCCATCCGGCCCTGCCATTCGCGCGCCAGCACGGTGCCCGGCCTTGGACGCGGACGCACGAGCGCCGGGGATGACGTGGCCCTCTCGCCCGGACTATTGGCGTCCGTGGCGTTCGCCGCGGCGAGGCCGCCGAGCATACGGCGGACATCCGCCCGCAGGTCGCCGAAGGCCTGCACCTGGATGCGGTAGGCCAGCACGCGCAACAGCAGAGGGCGCGAGATCCGGGCCGGCGCGATCCGGCCGGTCCGGTTGCGGAACTGCACCCGAAGCTGTCCCAGATCGAGCCGGTCCAGCTCCTCGAGCTCACGGGCCAAGCCAGCCGGATGACCCACCGGGCCTGGCCCGGCGGGGTGGTGAGCGGAGAGGAGCGCCTCGGCGTCGACCGGCCCCGAGGCGGATCGACGCGCGCCTGTCGTCCTGACTGACATCGGCCTCACGCCGCCAGGACCAGCGCGGCCTCGATGCGGTAGCGAGAGCTGCCGCCGTCCCCGGTGCGTTCGCGGGTGATCGCGAAGCCGCGCTTGCGCAAGCCGGTCAGCGCCGCCCGGGTGGTGTGCGGCAGCCAGCCCGTGGCGGCCATGATCTCGTCGACGCTGGCCCCCGCGTCGCGCCCGAGCAAGGCCGTGACCGCGTCGAGCTTGCTGCCCGGCCGCGGCGCGGTGCTGCTCTCCGGGGCGATCGCGCCACCAGCCGGTTCGAGCCCGGCGACCGAGGTGTCGGTTTCCGGGCCATTCTCCGTGCTGGCGGGCGTCAGCGAACCCGCATCGTCGGCAGCGCGGCGTTTCCCGGTCGGCGCTGTCGAGGACGGCTCGGCAGCCTTGGGCTCTGGCCCAACCTCGGATGTCGTGGCGTTACCCTCCGGGGCCGGAACCGAAGCTCGTCCGAGCTTGGTGATCACCAGCGCATGGGAACGCCCCGTCACCGCGTCGCGGCGACAGACCGGCATGCCCGCTTTGGCCCGGATCTCGCGAACGAGGCCCTTTACGATCAACGCGTCGATGAAGCTCTGGATCGCCTTGCCTTTGAGCCGCGCCGGCAGAGTGACGGCACCGTCCTCCCGCTTCGCAGCGGTGGCGAGAGCAAGAGCCTGGATCGCGGTAACGGAAACGACATTATGAGAGGTTTTGAGCGTGTCCATGGTGGCCTCCTTGCAGCGCCGACGAGGCAACATCGCCCCGTCACCACCGCGACCCCGCTTCGGCGCAACCGCCAGCAGGGTTCTCGAAGAACCGCCTCGGCCGCTTCGGGTCGTGGCTCACGCGCACACCAATGCTCCGTTCTGAACGCTAGTCCAGTCGTTGAACGCCGGTGCTCGAAAGAAATGTGAGGAGCGAAAGCAGCACGCCACGCGGGTTAGATTCGACCACACGTGAGCAGACTAAGACGACATCGACCCCAACCGTGCCACGGTTGGGGTCGAGGGTTCGAATCCCTTCGCCCGCTCCAGATTTTATGTGTCCAGCCCGGACACATGGGTGACACTGCGTTGCTAAGACATGGGTGACAACTCCGGCCCGAAGGGGTTGTCGAGGGGTTGCAAGGTTTTCTGCTCCAGATCGATGAAGCCGAGATCGTAGCGCATGAAGCTGACGATCCAAATGCCCTCGTCGACTTCCTTGATGCCGAGGCACTGCCCGGCCAGCACGGTCGAGATGTTGACTTTCTTGCGGTGCAGGCAGATGCGGCCGCAGGAGGTAACGAGGATGTCGCGGTCGTGCAGCGGATAGGTGACGTCCGGCAGGCCGTCATAGGGCCGTGGTGAAGGTTGGTAGACCTCGGCCGGGCATTTCATGGCGAGCGCTTCGTGTGGCCGCTCGGTATTGAACTCGTGGGTGAAGGCATCGAAGCGGGCCTGCTGCTGCAGGCTGTTCATTCCTGGCGGTCGGGTGGCTTCTTTCTTGAGGGTGAGGTGCATGCGCTCGTGACGGCCGTTCTGCTGCGGGTGGCCCGGCTGAATGCGTTCGATTTCGATGCCGAGCCTCAGCCACCAGACAGCAAGTTTGGAGAGATTGAACAGGGCGTTGGGCCCTTCGACAAGCTCAAGAGGCGAAGGGCACGCCGTTGTCGGAACGGATGGCGTCTGGTAGGCCGCGTTCATGGAAGAGGTGCTCGAAGGCCGTGACGGCGAGATCCTCGCGGGTCGATTCGAGCGCCTCGCAGAGCAGCAGAAAACGCGAGGCGTGGTCGGTGACGGTGAGCGGGTAGCAATACTGGCCATTGCCGAGCTTGAACTCCCCTTTGAAATCGACGCACCAGAGATCGTTCGGCGCGAGGCCCGTCGAGAGCGGCGTTCCGGTAGCGCGGCGACGCGGCCGGCCCGCTACCTTGACCAGCCCATGCCGGTGCAGGCAGGCGTGGATGGTGCTGTTGGCCGGCACACGCACCTCGCCCCTCAGCCGTCGGACCAGGAGCTCGCGGATCTTCCTGGCGCCCCAATGCGGCTTATCCTGCTTGCAGCCGACGATCAGGTTCTCGATCTGCGACGGCAGTTGGTTGGCATAGCGCACCGGCCGCCGCGAGCGGTCGCTCAGGGCCTCGAGGCCGTGCTCCCCGTAGCGCTGGAAAATCTTGTAGCCGGTCTTGCGTGAGATGCCGAAGGCGCGACAGACCTCCGTCATCGCCTCGCCCTCGAGAAGCCGGGCGACAAAGCGTAGGCGCTCGTCCATAACGGAACACTACTTCCAGGGCATCAACACCTCCCGCTAGGCATGCCTCGCGGGAGGTGTTACCCATGTGTCCGGTACGAAATGTCACCTATGTCTCAGGCCGCTCAATCAATCATTGCGTTAGGATAGGGTCGCCGCGAGGTGGCCCTTCGCTTGGTCGTGTCCGTCAACGTGGTGGAAATTGGGGTGTAACTGGAGCGGCTTCGTTTCAGGCGGCTGCGGTGGAAATCCGTACGGTTTCTGTTTTGCTGCCGGGGGCCATAAGTTCGGCCATGGGCTCGGTTTGCATGTAACGGTTCTGCGTCTGCCATTCGTCGTTGGCCTCGAGGAGGACGGCGCCGATGAGGCGGACGATGGAGCCCTCGTTGGGGAAGATGCCGACGACATCAGCACGTCGCTTCACTTCCTTGTTCAAACGCTCCAGGGAATTCGTCGAATGGATCCGGGTCCGGTGCTGGCTGGGGAAGTCCAGATGCGCCAGCACGTCGGTCTCGCTGTCGTCGATGAAGCTGCCGAGCTTCAGGCATTTGCCCCGGAGCTGGTCGGCGACATGGCGCAGCGCCTGACTGGCGCTGGCGCGGTCGGGCTGGATGAAGGCCTGGCGCAGGGCCGCCGCCGCCATGCTCTGCTGCGCTTTCGGGACATAGGACAGGGCATTGCGCATCCAATGAACCCGGCAGCGTTGCCAAGAGGCGCTGAACACCCGGCGGATGGCGACCTTCAGCCCCTCATGAGCATCCGAGATCACCAGCTTCACGCCGGAAAGGCCGCGGCGCACCAGGCTCTTGAGGAAAGTCGACCAGAAGGTCTCCGCTTCCGAGGGCCCGATATGAAGGCCGACGATCTCTCGCTTGCCGTCCGTGTTGACCGCAACGGCGATTATGGCCGCGACCGAGACGATACGGCCGCCTTCGCGCTGCTTCAGGTAGGTCGCGTCCAGCCAAAGGTAGGGCCACTCGCCGGTGAGCGGGCGATCAAGGAAGCCGCCGACGCGCTCGTCGATGTCCTTGCAAAGCTTCGACACCGTGCTCTTGCCGATCCCCGACAATCCCATCGCCTGAACCAGATCGTCAACGCGACGGGTGGAGACACCGCTGATCCAGGCCTCTTGGATGACCGCGACTAAAGCCTTTTCCGAGAGCTTCCTCGGCTCCAGGAACGGTGGGAAGTAGCTGCCCTGCCGGAGCTTCGGGATGCGAAGCTGCAACGAGCCAAGCCGCGTGTCGAGCGAGCGGTCCCGGTAACCGTTGCGATAGGTCGCCCGCTCCAGTGTGCGTTCGTGACGCCCGGCGCCGATCATGCCTTCCACGTCGGCCTCCATCAGAAGCTGCATCACCGCCTCCGCGACCGTCCTCAGGAAATCTCCATCTCCCGCTTTGGCCAAAAGTTCGGCAAGCGGTAGTCTGTCCTCGGTCATCGGGTTCTCCGGTCGGGTTGAAGTCTCGCAACTCCACCTTAGCCGGCCAATCCGGTGGCCACCTCCGTCACACCTTCCAATGTCCGATTTTCCACCACCACCGCGGACACTACCCTTCGCTTTTCGTGCTTACATTTCTCAGTCTGAAAAATGTAAGCGCTATGTAAGCAGTTGAGAGAAAATGCGGGGCGGTTCGCTGCCCTGTATCGTCGCACTCGACTCTTCTCAGGCGATAGGTCGCGCGACTCCTATGGCGTCACGTGGCCGGAAGGAGCTCGGCCGCTCTCGAGAACTGTGTCTGCATCAGCGGACGTTCCGCGAGGGCCGAGCGGCCGGCGAGGGACGGCCGGTGGTCACGGCGGGAAAGTGCCCGAGTGTTTGGTTAGGACAATACGAGGCGGGATGCTTGCGGCTCTGTGACGGCAACCCTGCCAAGCTGAATGTGCCTCGCTCCTGTCGCCGATCTGCCCCGCTGAACGATCACGCGAAGGTCTCCGTCCAACTCGAGTGATCGTTCACATTCTCCCCAGTCTTGGCCGTTTCGTTCGACATGCTTCTAGCTGGGGCTATTGACAGCCGGAAAATGTGAGCGCAAACATGACTGCAGCAAACAAAAAAGCTCGGAAACGTCTAAGGAGAGGTGTCGTGATCGAACCCTATGCTGTCGTCGCGCTGTCGCCGCGCACGTTCCAGATGAAGCGCCGGGAAGACGCACTCGAAAACACCAAGCGCATCTGCCGTTTCATGGACACCGCGATCATGGTCGGCGCCTGGGAAGGCTTTCCCGCCCGGCTTGTCGTGATTCCCGAAATGGCCATTCAAGGGATGATCGCGAATACGCCGGGCAATCGCGCCAAGGAAAAAGAGTATGCGATGACCGTTCCTGGGCCGGAAACCGACGAGCTGGCCCGGAAGGCAAAGCAGATCAACGCCTACATCGCCGCCGAACTCTACATGGTCAAGGACGACGACTTTCCTGACCGTTACTACAACGTCGCCTTCATCATCGATCCGAAGGGCGACATCATCTATAAGCGCTACAAGGCCACGAGCGACGCCTACGAGGGCGGCATGCTCGGCAATTCCAATCCTCACGACGTCTGGGACGAGTGGGTCGAGAAGAAGGGCAAGGGCAACAAGATGGACGCGATCTACCCGGTCGCGAAGACCGAGATCGGCAACATCGGCATCTGCATCTGCCACGAGGGCGTCTATCCGGAGATCGTCCGCGGCCTCGCCATGAACGGCGCCGAGATCATCATTCGCCCGACGCTGATCGAGCCGGCCGTGATGACGGGCATGTGGGAGCTGCAGAACCGCGCCCATGCCATGTTCAACCAGTGCTACGTCGTGGCCCCGAACCTCGGGCCGGATATCCAGGAAGACGGCGGCGTGGTCGACCTGTTCGGCGGCCAGTCGATGATCGTCGACAACCGCGGGCAGATCGTGGCCCAGCAGCAGGGCTGGACCTCCGGTGACAGCTTCGTCACCACCGTCATCGATATCGAGCACCTGCGCCGGATCAGGATGGCCAACGGGCTCTACAACCAGTTCAAGGACCTGCGGACGGAGCAATATGCCGCGATCTATGAGCAGCCGATCTACCCGAAGAACCAGTACGCCAAGGAAGCGCCGTCGGAAGGGTGGCTGAAGCGCGAGGAACAGACACGCGCCAGCAACATCGAGCGGCTGATCGAGCGCGGCGTCTTCACGCCGCCTTCCAAGAGCTGAACCTCGCTACGTGAGATTACGTCGTCGCAGCTGTGGCAACGCCATTCGCTCTACCTCGACGTGAGAGAACAAGAAAAACTCAAACATTGGAGGAAGCAAAGATATGAAGATTCCCGCATTGCGATTTGGACAGGGCTCTCCCGTCTACCGCTCAGCCTTGGGTGCCGGCCTGCTGCTTGCGGCCGCGACCGTAAGCCTGCCGGCCAACGCCGACGACAAGGCCACCGGGAAGGGCCTCGTCATCGGCTGGAGCCAGCGCGGCATCAGTGGCAGCGACTGGTGGAAGACCATGGTGGCCGGCGGCCAGGCTCAGGCGGACAAGATCGGCGCCAAGCTGATCGTGCTCGACGCCAATGGCGACACGACCCGGCAGAACCAGGATATCCAGACCCTGATCACGCAGGGCGCGGACGTGGTGATCGTCAACGCCAACGATCCGCTCGGCGTCGCGGCTTCGGTGCGCAGCCTCAAGAAAGCCGGCATTCCGCTGGTCGCCGTCAACTCGAACCTCGATGCCAAGCTCGTTCCCGACATCTTCTGCTATGTCGCGGAAGATCAGTTCGCCACCGGCGGCAACGCCGGCAAGGTGATTGCCGAAAAGGCGCTCGAGAAATGGGGTGACAAGGGGACTATCAAGCTCGCCAGCATCGGCGGCTTTCCCGGGGACGTGATCAGCGATCTGCGCTTCAACGGTTTTATGGACGGCTACAACAAGGTGATGCAGGCGCATCCCGATGTGAAGACCACCATCGTGCCGATGAAGTTCGGCGAGTGGAAGCCCGACAAGGCGCTCGGTCCCATCCGCGACATGGCGACCGCCAATTCCGACCTGAAGATCATGTACAGCATGAGCGACGTGATGCAGGGAGGCATCGTCCAGGGCCTGAAGGAAGCCGGCCTGTGGGACAAGGGCATTCTCATGGGCAGCTATGACGGCGGCATGAACGCCATCAAGGAGATGGTGGACGATCCCAAGGGTCCGCTCCAGGCCGACGCCTCGAACCAGCCCTGGGACCAGGCCGTCCTAGCGGTGAAGATGGCCGTCGCGGGCTACAACAAGGATGCCAAGGCCTGCCCGTCGAAGACGAACTACGTGCAGACGACGGTGGTCACGCCCGACACCGCCAAGAGCTTCTACAAGGCCGACGAAACCTACGTCAGGGCGGGCGAATAGCAGGCGGTTAGGGCTCCCACGGAGATAAGTGCTTTGATTCGCGACGCAATTCTCCTCTTGGGCCATCTAGTCAGACGAAGCACTTGTCTCCATGGGGACCCTTAGCGACCCTCGTGCCGGTGAGAGGACGGTCGCGGGAGTAGCGCACTCACGCGGCCGTCCGGCCCCAAGGAATGTTTCCTTCGTGCCGCCCGACCGCTCCGAAGCGGCTTTGCAGTGGCCGCTCTTTCCAGATCACGCCGCCAAGCCGAGGAGGACGCGTGTGAGCACCATCGACACAGGATCGCAGGAGCACTCGATTGCCCTGACGTTCTTCAACGACTTCGAGGCCCGCACGGTGGAGGCCATTGCCGAGCGGATCATTCCGGGCGGCGATGGCGACGTCGGGGCGATCGACGCCGGGGTCGTCTACTACATCGACCGTGCGGTCGCCGGCTTCAGCACGGCGCTTCAGAAAGTCTATCGCCTCGGGCTTCGCGAGTTGGATACCTACTGCCGCCGCAAGCACGAAAGCGCGTTCGTGGATCTCGGCCCCAAGCGCCAAGACAATGTGGTCCGTATCTTCCTCGGTCCGGAAAGCGGCGAGGCCGCGGCCGCCAGCAAACCCGTGGGCGAGGACGACTACGATTTCGACGGCAGCGCGGATCATCCGGAGCACAGCCTATCCGGTGCCCGGTCTCAGCCATTCGACAGAACACTGCTCGACCGGCTGTTCGCCGTCGTGCGCGAGCACGCGATCGAAGGGTTCTTCTGCGATCCGGTTTACGGCGGCAACCGCAACGCCGTCGGCTGGAAGCTGGTGGGCTTCCCGGGCGTGCATTGGGGCTACAACGAAGAACAGATGAAGGAGGGCTTCGACGGCCGGACGCTGCCGATCCGCACGCTCTCCGACCTGCGTCGCGGGATCAAGGACCTGCCTGACAACGCGGTCTTCACCAAAACGACGCGGGTGTAATCATGGCGCAGACACGCAAAGTCGATGTGATCGTCGTCGGCGCAGGCGCCTCTGGCGCGATCGTCGCCTCGGAGCTCGCGCAGAACGGCGTCAAGGTCGTGTGCATGGACAAGGGTCCGCACTATTCCGACGACGACTTTCAGCTCAAGTTCGACGAGATCCGCTATTACGCCCGCGGCGCCATCGTGCCTAATATGAGCACCGACCCGATGACCTGGCGCGAGTACAGCCGGGGCATGGCGGCGCTATTGCCTTGGGTCGACGGACCGCTCGGCACCGCCAATCCGCTGCACCTGCCGCCCTCGCTGGGCACGGGCGGAGGTTCGATCCACTGGGGCGGCGCCTGCTGGCGTTTCCGCGAAGCCGAATTTCACATGCTCAGCCTGATTGAAGCGCGGCTCGGCACGAAGGCGCTGCCAGAGAACCATACGCTGGTCGACTGGCCCATCCGTTACCGCGATCTGGAGCCATACTACGACCGGGTCGAGTGGGAACTCGGCATTTCAGGCTGCGGCAGCAACAATGCCGATGGAAGCGGCTGCGGCCACAATCTCTGGGAAGCGCCGCGCAACCGCGACTATCCGATGCCACCGCTCCGCCAGGGACCGGCCGACCAGCGCTTCTCCGATGCCTGCGCGCGTCTCGGCTTCCATCCGTTCCGCACGGCGGCGGCGATCGCGTCGGAGCCGTTCAAGGGGCGCTCGGGCTGCACCTATTGCGGCTATTGCCACGGCTATCCTTGCCATGTTGACGCGAAGACCTCGACCCACGTCGCGTCGCTGCCGGATGGCCTGAAGAGCGGCAACCTCGAGATCATGGAATTCTGCCGGGTCTACAAGGTGAACCGCTCGGCCGACGGCACTCGCGCGACGGGCGTATCCTACTTCGATCCGCAGGGCCGGGCCATGGAACTCGAGGCCGACCGCGTCGTGCTCGCCTGCTACGCGCTCGAAAACGCCCGGCTGATGCTGGCTTCCCGCATCAACAAGAGCGGCGAGGTCGGCAAGCACCTGACCACGCATGCCTTCGGCTTCTTCATGGGCCTGACGCCGGATTCGGCCAACCCGTATATGGGGCCGCTGGTTGCCTCGACCGCCATCGAGGATTTCAGCGGCGAACTGGTGCACGACTACGACCCGAACGTGCTCTGGGGCGCGCCGATCATCAGCTGGTCCGGCGACTTCCAGCCGCTCGAGATCGCCCATGCCATGCCGGCCGATGCGCCGCGCTGGGGCAAGGGTTGGCGCAACTGGATGCGCGACAACTACACGCGCATCACGGCCATGTATTCGCAGACCGCTAACATCCCGACGACGGAAACCTACGTCGACCTCGATCCCGATCGGAAGGACCAGTTCGGGCAGCCGGCCCTGCGCATGACGCACGGCTGGGGCGAGGTGGACGAGCGCGGCGTCGAGTTCCTGCTGAAGCAGAAACGCAAGATCGCCAAGGAAATGGGCCTGACCTATTGGTGGGAAGAGACCACCAAGCCGAAATACCATCTGTCGACGCACGAATGCGGCACGCATCGCATGGGCGAGGATCCGGCCACGTCCGTGGTGGATATCTTCGGCAAGTCGCACGAATGCGACAACCTGTTCGTGATCGGCGGCGGCCAGTTCCCGAGCTACCACGGCTACAACCCAACGCAGACCATCCAGGCGTTGGCCTATATGACGGCCGACCGCATGCTGGACCGGCCGCTCATGACCCCGACCGTCGGGTAAGGAGCGATCCGATGTCGGCGCAAGTGCAGAGTCCGATCGAGCCCGGTGCGACCGAGGAACTGCGGATCGCCGGCCTGACCAAAGGCTATCTCGGCGTCCAGGCCCTCAAGGGCGTGGATCTCCTGGTCCGCCGTGGCAGCATCCATGCGCTGGCCGGCCAGAATGGCGCCGGCAAGTCGACCCTGGTCAAAATTCTGTCCGGTGCCGAGCCGCACGACCGAGGCACCATCGCGCTCGGCAGCCGCGCGGTGCACTTCCGCAGCCCGCAAGACGCGCAGGACGCCGGCATCCAGACCATCTACCAGGAATTGAGCCTGGTTCCGCAGCTTTCGGTGGCCGAGAACATCTTCCTGGGCAGCCTGCCCAGGAAGGCGTTCCCCCGCATCGTCGACTGGCCCGAAATGGTCCTGCGCTCGCAGGAGGCGCTGGCGCGAATCGGCTACGACCTCGATGTCCGCCGGCCGGTCGCGGACTATTCGGTCGCCGAGCAGCAGGCGGTCGAGCTCGCCAAGGCCCTGCGCAAGAAGGCCCGCCTCATCCTGCTCGACGAGCCGACCTCGACCCTGCCGCAGCCGGACGTCAAGCGCTTGTTCGAGGTTCTCCGCAATCTCGCGCGCGACGGCATGACGTTGCTGTACATTTCGCATCGGATGGACGAGCTTTACGCGCTCTGCGACCACGTCTCGGTGCTGCGCGACGGGCGAA
Source organism: Lichenihabitans sp. (assembly GCA_965277635.1). Classification (GTDB taxonomy): domain Bacteria; phylum Pseudomonadota; class Alphaproteobacteria; order Rhizobiales; family Beijerinckiaceae; genus Lichenihabitans. Next base: position 3,590,435 of record CBDIDE010000002.1, on the reverse strand, counting down.
ATGCCGCGAGCTTTGCCATCGCCGACAGCCAGCCCTCCGACGTGGTCTCGGCCATGGTCGGCAAAAGCCTGAAGGGCTCGCTCGCCGAGGCGGCGATCAGCGGCGTGCGCAGTCCGCGCCTCGGGCCGGGCCGGACAGATCGGGTGCTCATGTCCGTTAAGGACCTTTCCGAGGAGGGTCGGGTCGCAAACGCGAGCTTCGACCTCTACGAGGGCGAGGTCCTCGGCGTCGCCGGCCTCGTGGGCAGCGGTCAATCGGAACTCGTGAGCCTGCTGGCCGGCGCGCGCACGCCGACCGGCGGCGCCATGGTCTTCGACGACGAGCCTGTGCGCTTCAGATCGCCGCGCCATGCGATCAGGAACGGTATCGGCCTACTGCCGCAGGACCGCAAGGCGCACGGCTTCGTGCCCGACATGAGCGTCGCGGGCAATATCTCCATCGCCAGCCTGCCGATGTTCAGCCGCTTCTCGCTGCTGAACGAGCGCAAGGAAAACGAGGCCGCGCGCGGCCTCGCCACGCGCCTTGGCATGCGCATTTTCGACGTCGATCAAGCGATGAAAACGCTCAGCGGCGGCACCCAACAGAAGGCCATCCTTGCCCGCTGGCTGGTGCGCTCCGCCCGCCTCCTGATCTGCGACGAGCCGACCCGCGGCGTCGACGTGGGGGCTAAGGAAGACATGTACGAGTTGATCCGCGACTTTGTCCGCGCCGGGGGCACCGTCGTCATCGCCAGCTCGGAAATTTCCGAGACCATGATGTGCGACCGGGTGCTGGTCATGGCCAAGGGCCGGATCGTCGCCGAACTCGATCACGATGACATCGACCCGAATGGCGAAGCGATCATCGCCCGCTGCGGCTGAGATGAGCATGGGACATGCAAGAACCATCGACCGCGCCAGGGAGGCTGCTGTGACCGTGAAATCCAAAGAATCGGCCCGCCTGCCTGTGACGTCGCGGGAGCGAAGTGGCGTGAGCAGTCTGAAGCGCCTGCTCGGCAAGAGCTATCTCCTGCTGGTGCTGCTCGTGATCATCGCCGTGGGGCACATCGTCTCACCGAACTTCCTGACGGTCCGCAACGCCGGCAACGTCGTGGCTTTCTCGTCCATCATCGCACTGCTCGCCGTGGGGCAGTTCTACGTCATCTTGACGGGCGGCATCGACCTGTCGGTCGGCGCGGTGCTTGCATTGTCGACGGTCATTGCGGCCCTGCTGCTCAGGACCGAGATGAATGCCGTTCTGGCCGTCGTTCTCACCCTCGCGGCCTGCGGCTTCGTCGGACTGCTCAACGGGGTCTTGATCGTTTGGCTCGGTATCACGCCCTTTATCGCGACTCTCGCCATGATGAGCATGGTGCAAGGGTTCAGCTACATCATCCAGTCCACCAGCCTGATCGGCATCGAGAACGACCTGTTCATTACGATGTTCTCCGACGGCCACGTCCTGGGCATTGGCTCGCCGGTGCTGATCTTCGTGGTCATCACCATCATTGCCGCCTTCTGCAGCCGCTATACGACGTTCGGCCGGCGCCTATACGCGATCGGCGGAAACCGCGAAGCCGCGCGTCTGTCCGGCTTGCCGGTGGCTCGCGATCTCCTGATCACCTACGCGCTGTCCGGCCTGCTCGCCGGCCTGGCGGGTCTCCTCGCGGCGGCGCAATTGATGCAGGGCAGCTCGCTCATCGGGCGCGGCTATGAACTCGACGCCATCGCGGCGGTGGTGGTCGGCGGGGCATCCCTCGTGGGCGGCAAGGGCGATCCGTTGAGCGCCGTGATCGGCGTCTTCGTGCTGGCCACGATCGTCAACATCATGAATCTGGTCGGGATCTCGTCCGAGCCGCAACTCGTCATTAAAGGGGCTGTGATCGTCGCAGCGGTCTTCCTGTCGAGTGCGGGCGGGGTGGCGCGGATTTCGGCCGCCCTCGGCCGTCTGCACGGCAGCCGGAAGAGGACCGTCGGCGACAAACCGGGGCGGGTCGAACTCGCATGACGGACAGCACCAACGGCAAATCTGCGCAGAAAAGCCCCCGGATGATCGACGTGGCGCGGCTCGCCGGCGTGTCGCACCAGACGGTCTCGCGCGTGCTCAACGCAAGTCCGGCGGTCGGCCCGGAGCTGATGCTGCGGGTCCAGGAGGCGATCCAGCTTCTTGGCTATAAGCGAAATCCGGCCGCTCGTGCGCTTGCATCCAGGCGTTCGATGAACCTCGGTGTGATCAGCTTCGGGATCTCGCTTTACGGGCCGTCCCTGACCCTGTTCGGTATCGCGGAGGCGGCCCGCGACCTTGGCTACACCGCGAGTCTCGTCACGCTGGCGGACGTCAATCGGGAGACGGTGCGCTCCGCGTTGGATCATCTGGAGGAAGTGTCGGTCGACGGCGTCATCGTTATCGCACCCGTGCAAGGCGCCATGGACATGATCCGCGGCCTCGCGGACAATCTCCCGCTGGTGACCTTCGAGCCCGGCGTCATCGATCGACCGGCGAGCGCCGCCATCGACGAGGTGCTCGGTGCCCGCCTCGCGACCCGGCATCTTCTGGATCTTGGACACGAAACTGTCTGGCACGTCGCCGGGCCGGCCGGATGGATGGGTACGGACGCGCGCATCAAGGGCTGGCACCAGGAGTTGGCGGCGCAACGCCGCGTGGCCCACGAGATTATCGCATCCGAGAGCTGGAGTGCCGCGGCGGGCTACATTGCCGGCCGCCGGATCGCCGCAAACCGGGACATCACGGCCGTCTTCGTGGCGAACGACCAGATGTCGCTCGGCGTGCTGCACGCACTGCACGAGGCCGACCTCCATGTCCCGGATGACGTAAGCGTCGTCGGCTTCGACGACATCCCGGAAGCAACATATTTTCTGCCGGGCCTCACGACGGTGCGGCTCGACTTCGACTCCGTCGGCCGAGCCTGCGTCGGCATTCTCATGAACATGATGCGGGGAAAGGCTCACAAAGCCGCGGCTCTGCCGCCGCCGCAGCTGATCGTTCGATCGAGCACTGCGGCGCCCTGCCGCTGACCTTTGCTGATGGGGGAGCGTGATGTCGCGACCGTCGGCGGAGCTTTGGCCAGAGACTCTATGGAGGTAGTCATGGAATTGCGATCCCTCGGCAGAACGGGTCTGTCGGTGTCGCCGATCTGCGTCGGCACGAGTGCCTTGGGAAGTTTTCCGGCGCAGTACGGCTACGAGGTCAGCACCGATCAGGCGCTTGCCACTCTGCGTGCCGTGTTGCGCGGACCACTCAACTTCATCGACACCTCGAACGAATATGGCAATGGCGGCGACAGCGAGCGTCGCATTGGGCAGGCGCTCGCGGCAACAGGTGGCCTCCCCGACGGCTTTGTTTTGGCGACCAAAGTCGACCCGCTGGTCGGCACGACAGACTTTTCGGGCGACCGTGTGCGCGCGTCTGTCGGCGAAAGCCTGGGACGGCTCGGCCTCGATCGGTTGGAGCTCGTCTACCTTCACGATCCCGAAAAGATCAGCTTTGCGGAAGGAATGGCGAAAGGCGGCCCCGTCGAGGCAATGGTGAAGCTACGCGATGAAGGTGTGATCGCGCATCTGGGCGTCGCCGGCGGTGCGATCGACCTCATGCTGCGCTATCTCGAAACCGACCTGTTCGAGGCCGTGATCAGCCACAACAGATTCACGCTCGTGGACCAGTCTGCAGAGCCGCTGATCGAGGAGGCCGCGCGGCGTGGCGCCGGCTTGGTCAATGCGGCGCCCTTCGGCGGCGGGATGCTAGTCAAGGGCCCGGACGCGCAGCCAAAATACTGTTACGCGCCCGCCAGCGCCGCCACGCTTCAGCGGGTGCGGGAAATGGAACGTCTCTGCAAGGCTCACGGCGTGCCCCTTGCCGCTGCGGCCCTCCAGTTTTCCACGCGCGACAAGCGGATCGCCTCGACCATCGTGGGTATGTCGACGCCCGATCGAATCGAGCAGACGCTCCGGCTCGCCGAATGGTCGATTCCCAACGTGCTATGGACGGAACTGAAGACGCTCGCGGCCGTCGGGCGACACGGCACCATCTGAGCGCGATCACCAAGTCCGAACTTAAATGGTCCTTGTGGGTCTGCACCAATTTTGGATCGAGGACCGAACGCCGTCTGTTGAAGTACGCCTGCTATGTTTCTCCTCGGCTTAACCGTTCCGGCACCAAGCCGATCAGTGACCTTCTGCTCCACGGAGCAAAATAGCGGCAGCAGTTCAAACATCTTCGCCCCGATGACAGCTTCACTGAGTCGTAAGGCGAACCTTCGCAATGGCTGATTCCGGGTAGGGCCGGTCTGGGCAGGAACGATGATTTTGGGCGCGAAGCAACCGCGCAGCCCCGCCCTCCAAGTCGGGCGAGGCTGTGCTCCGTCAAATTCCGTCCGCTCGGAAGCATCAGCGTATCCTCGACATTAACGCCGGGTGGCGGGCGGTGGTCTCGATTTTGTCAAGACCGAGCATCAGGCTGCGCTGGCAAGCCATTCCCGCAGCTCGACCATCGCCGCCTCGATCCCCCGTTCCGCACCGCCATGGCGATCGCCTTGCGCTGCCCAACCAGCACGACCAGCTTCTTGCCGCGAGTCACGCCCGTGTAGAGCAGATTGCGGGCGAGCATGGCGTAATGCTGCGTCATCACCGGGATTACTACGGCCGGGTACTCCGAGCCCTGGCTCTTGTGAATGGTCGTCGCGTAGGCCAGCACGAGCTCGTCCAGCTCGCCGAACGGGTAGGTCACCTCGCGACCGTCGAAGGTCGCGACGAGGTCGCCGGCCTCCATGTCGATGCGGGTCACGATCCCGAGGTCGCCGTTGTAGACCTCGCGGTCGTAGTTGTTCTCGACCTGCATGACCTTGTCGCCGGGTGCATAGGTCCAGCCGAACCGCTCGACACGCGCTTCGCCGGGTGGGTTCAGCGCCTTCTGCAGCTCGATGTTGAGCGAGCGAGCCCCGACGCCGCCCCGGTTCATGGGGAAGAGCACCTGGACATCGCGGATGGGATCGAGCCCGAAGGCGCGGGGGATCCGGTCCCGCAGCACCACGGTGAGCACCTTGGCGACGGCCTGCTCGGGATCGGCTGCGTCGACCAGGTGGAAGTCGGATTGCGTTCCGACCGGCGCGGCCTCGGGCATCTGGCCGTGGTTGATCCGGTGGGCGTTCACGATCACCCGGCTCGTCGCCGCCTGCCGGAACACCTCCGTCAGCCGCACGACCGGCACGGCGCCCGAGGCGATCACATCCGCAAGCACCTGGCCGGGACCAACCGAGGGCAGCTGGTCGACGTCGCCCACCAGCAGCAGCGCAGAGCCGTCCTGCAGTGCGCGCAGCAGCGCCCGCATCAGTGGCACGTCCACCATGCTGGTTTCGTCGACGACCAACAGCTCGCAGTCGAGCGGGTTGTCCTCCGTCCGCTTGAAGCCGCTGTTCTTCGGATCGGTCTCGAGCAGGCGGTGAATCGTCTTTGCTTCGACCCCGGTGCTCTCGGTCAGGCGCTTGGCGGCTCGACCAGTCGGCGCGCAAAGCGCAACTTTGACGGCCTTGGCGACGAGCGCCTTCAGGATGGAATTGACCAGCGTCGTCTTGCCGACGCCTGGGCCGCCGGTGATCACGAGCACCTTGCTGGACAGGGCCAGATGAAGCGCCTGCCGCTGGCTCTCGGCGAGAATGATACCCGCCTTTGCCTCAAGCCATGGGACCGCCTTGCTCACATCGATCGCGGGCCATGGGGGACGCCCGGCAGCGAGCGTGCGAAGCCGCTCGGCAATGGTCTGTTCGCCCCGATAGAGACCCGCGAGGAAGATGCAGCGCCGATCCTCGACAGTGTCGGCGACCACGGCGCCGTCCTGAAGCTCCAACTCCAGTGCTGTCACGATCTGTTCGGCCGGCACGTCGATCAGCGCGGCTGTGAGCTTGATCAGTTCGTCCTGCGGCAGCCAGCAGTGCCCCTCTTCCATGGCCTCGGCGAGGCCGTAGGACACGCCTGCACGGATGCGGATCATCGCTTGCCGATCGATGCCGACCTTCATGGCAATCTGGTCGGCCGTCCTGAACCCGATGCCGCGAATGTCGCGCGCGAGCCGGTAGGGGTTGTCGCTGATCACCTGCACGGCATCGGCACCATAGGTCTTATAGATCCGTACCGCCCGCGACGTGCCGACCGCGTTCGCGTGCAGGAACAGCATGATCTCGCGGACTACCTTCTGCTCGGCCCAGCCGGCGACGATACGCTCGGCGCGCTTGGGTCCGATTCCGTCCACCTCGCGCAGGCGCCCGGGCTCCTGTTCGATGACGTCGAACACGGTTTCGCCGAAAGCCCGGGTCAGCCGCTTGGCGTAGGCTGGCCCGATGCCGCGGATCACGCCCGAGGCGAGGTATTTCTCGATCCCCTCCAGCGTCGTCGGCGGGCTCGCCTTCAGGAACGACGCCCGGAACTGCAGCCCGTACTCGCGATCGTTGGTCCAGGTTACTACCGCCTGCACGAACTCGCCCGCCGCGATCAGGGCGGCGTGGCCCACCACCGCCACGAGATCCCGCTGGCCGCGCGCCTTGATCCGCAGCACGCAGAAGCCGTTGTCGGGATTGTGGAAGGTGACCCGCTCGACCAGACCGGCCAGATTTTCCGTGCCGTGCTGATGATCACGGGCGGTGAGCCGTCATAAGCCCAATGTTGCACGAGCTGTGGGTGGGGCAAGGGTTGCCTGAGCCGAGATCGGACGGCAGTACGAGAGGCGACCTTCTTGGAATCCTGGCGTCGTCGGCCACTTCGTGATCCATGCGCATGCTTATGTCCTGGCGCCGAGGTCACGCGGAGGTTGGCATGGTGCGGCGCACGGCGCTGACGAGCGAGAACCTGATCGCGCTTGGTACCGACAAGCTGGCGAAAGTCATTCTCGACGAGGCGGGCCGCAATGCCTCGTTCAAGAAGCTGGTCACTGCCGCACTCGCGGGTGCGCAGGGCTCCAAGGCTGTTGCGGCCATCGTGGACCGGCGCCTTGCTGGGCTCGAGCGAGCCCGCGGCTTCATCGATTGGGAGAAGCGCAAGTCTTTTGCGGCCGACCTCAAGGCAGGGCTGATCACCATAACGGACGAACTCGGGGCGGCCGACCCGGGCGCGGCGGCGGACCGCCTGGTCCGCTTCCTGACCTGCGCGGAGGCCGTCTTCGAACGCCTCGACGACTCCTCCGGGCACATCCAGTCCATCTTCCATGCCGGAGCTGCTGCCCTGCCGGAGCTCGCGGCCAAGATGCCGGAGGACGACAGGATCGGGCTGGTCGGGCGCCTGGTTGCGCTCCTCACCGCTGACGAATACGGCCTGATTGAGGCCGCACTCCATGGCACGATCCCGCTACTGCCGCCCGCCGGGCTTGCGGGCATCGACGCCCAGCTCGCAATTGCCATCGGAAAGAGTAGCCGAACGAAAGGCGACACGCTCCGTGATTGGGAGCGCCTTGGCCGTCGTGACCGCCTCGTCAGGGCGCGGCAGGCCATCGCCGACGCGAGGGGAGACGTGGACGCCTTCATCGCCCTGGGAGGCGAGCGCCCGGATGGACGGCAGGATCCGATCGCAATCGCAAGCCGCCTGCTGACCGCCGAGCGTCCGGCCGAAGCGCTCTATTGGGTCCGCAGGCCAGCCCGGCGCGGCCTTCGGGTCATGACAGTGGCCGATCTGGCCGACGACTTCGAAGGCACCGACTTCTCGGATCGGGAGCGTGTGCGGCTGGAGATCCGCATCCTGATGGCCCTCGGGCGCAAGGACGAGGCCCAGGACCTGCGCTGGCGGACCTTCGAGACTGCTCTCGATGCCGAGATCCTTCGCGACTATGTTGCCCATCTCGGCGATTTCGAGGAGTTCGATGCGCTGGAGCGTGCCTTCGCCCATGCGGCGGCCCATTCCGACCGCCATCGTGCACTCGGCTTCTTTCTGGAATGGCCTCGCCTCGACCGCGCGGCAAAGCTCGTTCTCGATCATCGCGACAGTTGGGCCGGACAGCATTACGGCTTGCTGGTGCCGGCTGCCGAAGCCCTGGAGCACGATCATCCCGCCGCAGCGACGGTCCTCTACCGTGCGCTACTGGACGACATTCTTACGCTGGCCCGTTCACAGGCCTACGGTCACGCGGCCCGCTATCTCGCCAAGCTCGCCAACCTCGACACCACGGACCTCCCTGCGAGGGGTGTAGTCGATCACGAGGCATATCGTGCCGACTTGCGGCGCTCACATGGCCGAAAGACCGGGTTCTGGACTCTTGTCGAAAGCAGCGGCGATGGCCGGCACTTGGGCAAACAGAGGCGCTGAGCCGAGCGCCTGGTCAAGGTGGCCGGCCAATGTCCGTCACGGCACCGGCAGGCCTGCTTAGGCGCGAAGCGATTGCGCAGCCCCGACTCTAAGGCGGCCGAGACTGCGCTCCGTCAGACCTCCGTCCGCTCGGAAAGCATCAGTGCGTCCTCGACATCAACGCCGAGATAGCGGACGATGCTCTCGATTTTGGTATGGCCGAGCAGGATCTGCACGGCGCGCAGGTTCCCAGTCTGCTTATAGATGATGGCCGCCTTGGTCCGCCGGAGCGAGTGCGTACCGTAGTCCTCTTGTCGCAGGCCGATCCCACTGACCCACTCGTCCACCAGCCGCGCATACTGACGGGTGCTGATGTGCTTCGCGTGGTCGATCCGGCTGGGAAAGGCGAAGTCGTCGAGTGTCCCGCCACGGCGTTCCAGCCAGGCCAGGATGCTGCTCCGGGCGGAATCAAGAAGCTCGAACTGAACAGGGCGGCCGGTCTTCTGCTGGACCACGATGGCCCGGGATCGAACCCGGCCGCCGATGACGAGGTCGCCGATCTTGACCTTCACGACGTCGCAGTCACGCAGTTTGCTGTCGATCGCGAGATCCAACATGGCACGGTCACGCAGCCGACCCTGATGATCGAGCCAGAAGCGAATGGCCCAGACCTGTTGTGGCTTCAGCGCACGCTTGGCTCCGAGCTTGCGCCCGGCGTTCCAAGGGCGTCGTCCTTTGACGCCGGATCGAATTCCGAATGTCCCATCGCTGTTCTCCCATGGCCGACGTGGCCACGGATGGAACAGGCGACACCTCGCCCGGACAGGAGAGTCTGGCCGGAAGCGGAACATCCGGTTCCGACTTCGATCCTTCGGTCCCGGCCATTCGTTAGGAGGTCCATGTTCTCGATTCGGACGAACGGATGGCGGCGTCAATGAAGGCGAGGCTCTTCACGCCGTCCTCAACGGTCGGGACCATGACTTCGGCCGCTAACGGTAAGTTGTCGCGTGCGGCGCGGATCGCTGCCGCCGCCTCGACGTAGATGTTCGCGAATGCTTCGAGATAGCCCTCGGGATGGCCGCCCGGCACGCGCGAGAGGCGCCGGTTTGCGGCATCCGCCCCTGCGCCGTTCCGGGTGATGATCTGGCGCGTGCCGCCCAGCGGCGACCAGATTAGCTGGTCGGCCTCGCGCTGGCTCCATTCCAGGCCGCCCCTGGCTCCGTAGACACGCAGACGGATCTCGTTCTCGTTGCCGCTCGCGACCTGGCTTGCCCAGAGCAGGCCGCGCGCGCCGCCGGCGTACCGCAGCATCACCTGCGCATTGTCGTCGCGCCGCCCCGGCAGGAAGGTCGTCAGGTCCGCGCAGAGTTCGACGAGGTCGAGCCCGGTCACGAAATCGGCAAGATTGAACGCATGCGTTCCGATATCGCCGATGCAGCCGCCAGCGCCGGAACGGGCCGGGTCCGTGCGCCATTCCGCCTGCTTGTTGCCGGCCTCTTCGGTGCTCTCGGCCAGCCCTGGGCATATTCGACCTGGACGAGCCGGATGTCGCCGAGGGCGCCGTTGCGCGCGCCTGCCGCACCAGCGGATATCCGGTGTAATTATGCGTCAGAACGAAGACGAGACCGGATCGGCGGACCTGCGCGGCCAAATCCCTGGGTTCGTTAAGCGTGGTGGTCAGCGGCTTGTCGCAGATGACATGGATGCCGGCGTCCAGAAAGGCACGGATCGCCGGAGCATGCATATGGTTCGGTGTCACGATGGAAACCGCCTCGATGCCGTCGGGCCGCGCCGATTCGGCTTGCGCCATGGCAGCGAAGTCGCCGTAGCTTCGCGCGGGGTCGAGGCCCAGCGCCTGGGCCGACCGGGCCGCCTTTTCGGGCGACGCCGACAGTGCCCCGGCGATCAGCTCGAAGTTGTCGTCGAGCCGTGCCGCGAGGCGATGCACCGCGCCGATGAAGGCGCCCTCGCCGCCGCCGACCATGCCGAGCCGGATGCGCCGGGACGACGTTGGCGTGCCGATGTGGCTCATGTGCTTCGCCTTTCGCGATGGGGTGCTGAGAGCACCACGCTTTTGCAGCAGCGCTTCTGTGTTGAAACCGATCCGAACGGGCTCGGCCGCCCCGAGGCCGGCTCGCGCCGCTCATTCCATTTCGGGCTGGACGGCTCAGGCGCGCCCCGGCGCACCCCGTTCGGCGACGATATGATCGGCCACGCGCCAGGCGTTCGCCATGATGGTGAGTGTCGGGTTCGCGCCCGTCCCAGTGGGGAACGGCGAGCCGTCGACGGCGTAGAGGTTGGCGACCTCGTGGGCGCGGCACCACTTGTCGAGGACGCTCGTGTTCGGGTCGTTGCCCATCCGGGCCGTGCCGTGCTGGTGCGAGCAGTTCCCCGTCACGCGGTTTGCATAAACCTTAGTGATCGTCTTTGCGCCGCTCGCCTCGAGGATGTCGGCGCAGCGATCGATGAGGTAGCGGCCCTGGTCGAGGTCGTTTTTGTGCGGCTTCAGCGTGGTGCGTGCCACCGGCAGGCCCCAGGCGTCCACCACCGTGTCGTCGATGTCGATGCGATTGTCATGCTGGGGCATGTCGTGCAGCACCATGGCGACCGCGAGCGAGTGGCTGAAAAGATCGCGGTCGATCTTCTTGGCTTCCGCGCCCCAGGACGGTGCGCCGGGCAGCCGCCAGTTGATCGGCAGAGGGATACCGACGCCGGCGACCGCGATATGGCCACCGCTGACGAACCCCCGCGCGGCATCGTGTTCGTAGTGCTGAAACGTCGACGTGCTGACATAGCCGCCGCCCGCCCAGGCGTAGACGGGATCGTCGTAGGTGCCGACCGCCGCCGAATATTCGTGGAACGTGACGTTGCGCCCGACGAGATCGCTGCCGTTGGCGAGCCCGTTGGGAAACCGGCCCGACCTAGAAAGCAGCATCAGCCGCGCCGTTTCCACTGCGCCGCAGGCCAGGATGAAAAGGTCGGCTTCCTGTTCGAGAAGGTCGCCGTCCGCGTCCTGGTAGACGGCCGCCTTCACCTTGCCGTCGCTGTCAAGGACGAGCTCGCGGACATACGACTCCGGCCGCAGGTCGTAGCGGCCCGTGGCGATCGCGTCCGGCACGAACACGTTGAGCGCGGAAGAGCGCGTGCCGGTCGGGTCGCCGTGCTGCTGGGCAAAGGCGCTGACCACGGTCGCTTTGCGGCCGTTGAAGGGCCGCGAGAGCGCCGCCTGGGGGGTCGGGAAGGCGTTCCACCCGAGAGCGTCGCAGCCCCTCATGAAGGCCTGCGCGTAGCGCGAGCGCGGCATGGGTGGGCACGGATAATCGCCCGAGCGGGGAGACTCGAACTTGTTCGCGCCGGCCTGGCCGGAAACGCCGAAGGCCCACTCGACCTTGAGGTAGTAGGGCTCGAGTTCGGCGTAGGAGACCGGCCAGTCGGCGAGGCTCGCACCCGGCACGTTGCCCGCGACCGTGCGCATCCGGAAATCGTTCTCGGTGAAGCGCGGCAGCCAGCCCTGCCAGTGCACGGTCCCGCCGCCCACCATTTGCGGCACCGGGCAGAACATTTCGAGGCGCGCCGGGTCGTTCGCGGTTTCGCGCCACGTGCGCGGGTTGAGCAGCGGGTCTGGCCACAGGTTGTAGCGATTGATGTTGGCGAGTTCGTCGCCCCCGAAGGTCTCCTTCGTGCGCCAGGGACCCTTTTCCAGCGCCACGACCTTCACGCCCGCTTCGCAAAGCACCTTGGCGGCCGCGGCCCCCGAGGCTCCCGCCCCGATGATGACGGCGTCGGTCCTTTCAGGCTTGTGCTTAAAGGCCATCGTGGAACTCCTTGACCTTCTCGGCCTCGCCCTCGGCAAAATATTGGAGGGTGGTGTAGCGGCCCGTGTGCACCTCCTTCAGGGAAGCTGGGCCCGGGAAGCCGATCACCCGCCAGCCGACCTGCCCCTTGTTGCCGCCGTAGATCGGGTCGGCATAGAAGCCCTGGCGCGTGTGGGTGACGAGCAGCGACATGAAGTCGAGGTCGACTTCCGTCGAGGTCTGTTGCAGGGCGGGCTCGCCCGAGCCGATGCTCGCGAGGGCACGGGGGGGGGCCGCGGTGCTCGGCGCCCCCGGCCTGGCCTCTTCGAGCCCCCGCAGGATCTCATCCTGCTGCTCCGGCGCGAGGTCGACGAAGTTCATGCTGAAGCTGGCGCGCGCGCGCGCGCCGAGGTCCGCGACCCCCGCCACGTATTTCGTGCGCATGCTCCCGATGCGCTGCCGCCACGCGTCGGCGCTTTTCCCTTCGAGGGTCTCGAAGCCCGAACCGTCGGGCTTGGCAAAGACGAAATCGATGCCGGACAGGTACCGTTCGAGGAAATCGATGCAGCCGGCCTCGCGGGCGCCCGGCGTATCATCCGTCGGGATGATCCGCGCCATCGCGGCCTCGACCGTGGCGCGCTGGTGGGGATCGAAAAAAGTATCTGGCATGGGCTCCTTCCTTTCGACCCGCTTCACCGGCACTGCGCGCACCCTTCCCTCTGGCGAGGAGGTGGCCGGCAGGGCGGATGAGCGATGATGAGCGTCAGCGTTTCTTGGTTTGGCTGATCGCCACCGCGATGATGATGATCGCGCCCCGCGCGATGAGCTGCTGGGAGAACTCCAGGCCCATGAGGACGAGGCCGTTGTTGATGAGACCGATCATCAGGGCGCCCATGATCGAGCCCACCACGGTGCCGGCCCCTCCGAAGAGGCTGGTGCCGCCGAGCACCGCGGCCGCAATCACCGACAGTTCGTCGCCCTCGCCGAACTGGAAACGGCCGGAATGGAGGCGGCCCGCGTAAAGCATGCCGGCCAGCGCCGCCGCCATCGAGGAAAGCATCAGGACCCGAAACTTGATCGAGGCCGTGTCGACGCCGGAATAGCGGGCCGAGGTCTCGTTGCCGCCGGTCGCCAGCACGCGGCGCCCGAACGTCGTGCGGCGAAGCACGATCTGGCCGATCGCGCCGACGCCGACCATCCAGATCAGCAGACTCGGCACGGGACCGAGGTTGCCGCCCCCAAAAACGGCCGCATAGGTCTTGTCCAGGATGGGAATCGCGGCCGTGGCGCTGATCCACATGGCGACACCGCGGGCGATGCCCATCATGGCGAGCGTGGTCAGAAACGACGGGATGCCGATGCCGGTCGTCAGCCAGCCGTTGATTGCTCCAACGAGCGCGCCGGTGCCAAGGCCGCACACGATGCCGCCCAGAATGCCGAAATGGTCGATGCCCATGGCGGTGACTACGGAGGCGAGACCTGCGACGGCGCCCACGGAAAGGTCGATCTCGGCCGTGCCGAGCACGAAGGTCATCGACACGGCGACGACGGCGATGATGGCGGTCTGCCGGATGATGTTGAGCAGGTTGTTGGGATCGAGGAACCCGCGCGCCCCGAGCGTCGCGGCGAAGATGAGGAAGATCGCCACGAAACCGATGTAGATGATGTAGTCGCGCCAGTGCGTGAGCGCCGAGGGCGTCTTGCGGGTCGCGAGCGCGGTTTCGGTCATCGAGCGAGCCCTCCCCGGGCTTCCTGCATGGCTTTGTTGAGCTTGCTTTCGGCGTGCTGGAGGGCGTCGACGGACTCCGGGTTCGCCGGATCGTCGAGGTCGTGGCGGGCGATGTCACGGACGATGCGGCCGTCCGCCATGACGAGGATGCGGTCGCAGGCGGCCAGGAGTTCCTGCAATTCGGAGCTCAGCACCAGGATCGCCTTGCCGGCCTTGGCGAGATCGCGGATGAGCGTGACGATCTCGGACTTAGAGCCGATGTCGATGCCGGCCGTGGGCTCGTCGAGGACGAGCACCTCGGGCTCGGTCGCGAGCCACTTGGCGATGACCACCTTCTGGGCGTTGCCGCCCGAGAGCGTGCGCACGGCGGCCTTGCGCGAGTCGGTCTTGATGCGGAGCCGCTTGATCGAGGCTTCGGCGAGCGCGGCGGCCTTGCCGGCGTCGACCCAGCTCCTCGTGGACAAACCGTCGAGATTGGGAAGGTCGATGTTGGCTTCAACCGAATGGAACGCCACGAAGCCCTGGCGGGCACGGTCCTCCGGCACGAGCGCGATGCCGGCCTCGATGGCGTCGCGCGGCCTGGCGATGGCGACCGGTCGTCCCTTGATCCGGATCTCGCCCTTGACGATCGGCTGGATGCCGCAGAGCACGCGGGCGAGCGACGACCGGCCGCTGCCGAGCAGGCCGGCCACCCCGACGACCTCGCCCCGGTGCAGCGTGAGGTTGACCCCGAGCGGCTTCTCTTCGCCCGACAGGTCGCGGGCCTCGAGCAGCGCCTCGCCGACCTGCACGGTTTCGCGCCTGACGTCCGAGAAGCCGCGTGAACGCCGCCCGATGATGTGGGCGATCATGGTTTCGAGCGTCAACTCGCTCATCGGGGCCGTGACGACGTGCTTGCCGTCGCGCAGGATCGTGGCGCGATCAGCGATGCGGAAGATCTCGTCCATCCGGTGCGAGACGTAGACGATCGCAATCCCCTGGGCGCGCAACTGGCGCACGTAGTCGAAGAGGCGTTTGACCTCGTTCTGCGACAGGGCCGTCGTCGGCTCGTCGAGGACCAGCACCTTGCAGGGCTGCGACGTGGCCTTGACGATCTCGGTCAGCTGCTTGTGGCCGGCCGGGATGTCGGCCACCTTGCGGGTCGGGTCGATATCGACGCCCATGGCCGCGAAGAGCTTCCTGCTCTCCGCGACGGCAGCCTTGTCGTCGATGAACCCGCCACCTTTGATCTCGCGGTTCAGGAAGACGTTCTGGGCGACCGTCAACGTCGGCACCAGGCTCATCTCCTGAAAGGCCATAGCGACGCCGGCCTGCCGCGAGGCCTTGGCCGTGAAGGTGGTGAGCGGTACACCGCCGATCTCCACCTCGCCGGACGTCGGCGGCTGCACGCCGCGCAGAATCTTCAGGATGGTCGACTTGCCAGCGCCGTTCTCTCCGAGCAGCGCATGGACCTCGCCCGGGCGAACATCGAGATGGACACCGTCCAGCGCGCGTACGCCGCCGAAGTGTTTCGAGACGTCTGTCATACGGACGGCGTCGGGGACAACGGGTGCAGCATCCATGAGCAGCGTCCAATCGGGAACGGCAAGCCCTTCTCCCGGAAGCGGGAGAAGGGCGATGTCGCTACATGCTCTTCTTGATCTTGTCGGTGACGGGCTTGTGGTAGACCTGCCTCCACGCGTCGGCGAGGTTGGCCTTGGTCACCGGCAGCGCCGGCAGCGCCACATAGGCGGGTGCCGGCTTGCCGAGCAGGCCGTAGCCGGCGAGCAGCGCCTCGGTGACGCCCTGGTCGTAGGGGCGCTGGGCCGAGAGGCCCTTGATGACGCCGTCGCCCGCCATGTTGATGGCGACATTCTCGCCTAGGTCACAGTTCGTGACGATGAGGTCGTCGCGGTCGTTGGTGGCCGCGGCGGAGATCACACCCTCTGCGGGAACATCCCACACCGCCCAGATTCCCTTGATGCTGCGATGTGAGACCAGCATGGCGCCGGCAACCTTTTCGGCATCGCCCGAAAAGTCCGGACCTCCGATGCCCTGCTCGGCGACGACGTGGATATCCGGAAAGTAGTCGGCGAGCGTTTTCTTCACCGCATCATAACGCTGCTTGGTGACGAAGAAGTCCGCCGCATGAAAGATCAGGCCGACGTCGCCCTTGCCGCCGAGCGCCTGGCCTAACAAAAGTGCCGAGGCAACGCCGTTGCCGTAATTATCCGCTGAGACGACGCTCACGTAATCCTTGCCGGCAACGAACCCCTTCGGAACGTTGTCCATGAACACGAGCTTCACGCCCGCATCGGCAGCCGCTTTGTACTCGTTGGCCGTGGCGGTCGGGTCGGTCGGGATCGACACGATGATGTTGGGCTTCTGAGCCAGCACCGTCTCGATGTCCGAAACCTGCTTGTCCGGCTTGAAGCCGGCGTCGGTCGTGGCGATGACGTCGATGCCCATCGCAGCGAATTGCGCCTTCAGGCCCTCGATCTGTGCCTGCGACCAGTCATTGCCGGCGTAATGCATGACGACCGCGGCTTTGGCGTGCATCGCCTTGATCTTGGCCATCTCGTCGTTGGTGAGTTTGATGGTGTCGGCGGCCACCGGCTTCTCGCCGTTCGGCCCGAGGCTCAGAACGGTTTTGCCCATGTCGGCCAACGCGGTGGCGGGATCGGCCGCGCGTGCCGGCACGGCCGCGAGGCCGAGCGCGAGACAGAGCGCCGTCGATCGAAGCAAGCTGGATATGCGCATGATGAGATCTCCCTAGACTTTGACATGCACGTCTCCGGCGGAATTCCTCGACCGCCGGATCAGGTGCGGCGGCTCAGGCTCGTGCGACTTCCCGTTCGACGAAGGCCCGGCTGGTGCGCGCCCCTTCGAGGGGATCGGGCCAGGCATCGAGCTCGTTGCAGACCCAGCCACTGTAGCCGATGTTCTTCAAGGCTCGAATCACGGCGCCGTTGTCGCAATCGCCCACCGAGACGGGCGTGAACGCGAAAGGCTCGCGTTGCCAGCCCTTGAGGTGGACGTAGGAAATGCGCTCCGCATGTTCCCGGATCATCGCTGCCGGGTCGCCGCCAGCAGCCGCCAGATGGGCGGTGTCGGGGCAGAAACCGATCGAGCTCTTGCCGAAGATTGTGCGGACCTCGTCGGGGTTCTCGACGATGGTCGACAGGTGCGGGTGATAATGGGCCGCGAGGCCCCGCGCGCGGGCAATGGCGACGACCTTGTCCAAGCCCTCCGCAAGGGCGTCATAATCGCTGTCCCGTGTCCCGTCGAAGCGCCGGGCGCCGCCGCCGACAACGAGGTGCTCGGCCCCGAGCGCTTCCCCGGCGTCCGCCGCCCGCGTGATGCGAGCCAGTTCCTCGTCGAGGATGTCGGGGAAAACGAAGTTCGCGCCGCTATAGATCGCCACGAGCGCGAGCTTCGTGTCCGCAAGGATCTTACGGGTGGCGGCATAGTCGTCCGCCGCACCTTCGACCACGTTGCCGTCGAAAAACTCGATGCCCTCGTAACCGGCGGCCGCGATATCGCGGGCGGCCGCGGCCATGTCGCCGAACGTCTTGTACGTGAGTTGCGTGATCGAGGTCACCCCGACGGCATTGCCGCCGAGAGGACCCCAGCAATTGGCGTGGTAGGCGAGTTTCCAGTGCGACATGGTCGATAGGCTCCTCGTGAAGACAGCCCCCCGGCTGCCGAAGTCACGTCACTTCACGCGGTCGTAGACCTGGTGGTTGAAGGCGCTGACCGGTCCAGCGAACTCCTGGTAGGGCTCGTCCCACGGATCCTTGATGCCCCAGCCCCGGCCGGTGTTCTCGACATAGGCGCACCAGTGCCAGCCGATGAACCAGGGCTGTGCCATCAGCGCGCCGATCGAATCGACATAGTCCTGGCCGCGCGCCGCCTGCGAGGGCAGGCCCGTCTTGCGATTCGGGTTGAGCTTCGTCGCGGTCCAGTTCCCGAGGTCGGCGTTGAGGACCGGTTTGTTGACGATCGCCTGCCATTTGGCGAAGTCGTCGACCATGGTCTTGCGATCGGCCTCGGTGGGGCCGGCGAAGTACTGGATCGACAGCACGTCGACAAAAGGCTTCATGGCTTCCAGCACCGGCGTCGGGATGCCCTTGTTGCCGTTGTATCGATCGCCGAGAATAAGGTGGTTGGGATCGTAGCGCCGGATGTGCTTGGTGATCGCCTCGTAATATTTGGTGGCGACCTCGAACAGCTTCTTGTCGTGAGCCTCGCCCTCGAGCCCCTCGAAACCGGGGAAGAAGCGCCCGCTCGCATGCGGGAACCAGGACGGGATGTCCACGAGGAAGTAGCCCAGCAGGTTCTTGCTTTCGGCATGATCGAAGCAGACGTTGCGGGCCAGGTATTCGCAATAGACATCGAATTCGTGGGAGTAAACGTCCGGGAATGCGGGCTGGCCCTTCCAGTCCTCGATCTCCGCCACGCGGATCTGCACCACATAAGGCATTCCGGCCGACTTCAGCTCGTCATTCGACCACGGGGTCGAGGAGTGGCCGAGGTCGATGGGGTCGCCGAACCAGTCGAGCGCGACGCCCCAGTCGCCGCTGATATATTCCTGAGTCCAGCCGATCGTGTTGAATCCCCAGCTCTTGAGGTCCTTCACGACGCCGTTCTTGATCCAGGCCTCGCGCGAGCCGTATCTCTTCTTCCACACGTCCCAGTTGTGCGGGTATTTCAGGTTGGATTCATCGGCATGGTTGAGTCCGACGGAGATGAACGCATTGCCGTCCGGGTTCACGAAGAACCAGCGGCCATCGGCGCGATCCACCCGGAAATAGCCGGTCGATTTGGACCTGTGCTTGGGTGTGCCGCCGTAGCTGTCGAGTGATGCATCCGTCATGGTGGGTCGATCCCTAAGGGAGGAGAAAACGCGGCGGCGCCGGCCGGCGCCGCCCGGGAGCATGACTACATGCAACCGTTCGCGGCCTTGCAGACCGAGGTAAGCTCAGCCGGGGCGTCGGTGTGGAACACGGTCTTGTAGGCCCGGGTTACGTTCTGCGGCAGCACAGGGACGGCCGGCAGCACGATCCAAGGCGCGGGGTGATTGCCGAGCAGGACCTGGATGGCCGCCTCGGCTTCCGCCACGCCCTGGTCATAGGGCTGCTGGGCCGCGATGCCCTTCACGAGGCCACACTGGGCGAGTTCGATGCCGGCCTCGTTGCCCAGGTCGATGGTGGTGATCGGGATATCGAGCGCCTGGGCGCGCAACGCGCTCGCGACCTGCATGGCCGGCGCGTCCCACACGACGAACAGTCCCTTCACGTCGGGATTAGCGGTGAGGAAGTTCGCCGCCACGTCGCCAGCTTTCGTGGTATCGACGAAATCCGCCTGCTTGAGGGTGACATCGGGGCGGTTTTCTTTGAACCACTCCTTCACGCGCTTGGTGCGCTCATTGGTGGTGAAGAAGTCGACACCGTAGTTGATGATTCCCACCACTCCGTTCTTCGGGACGTATTTTGACAGCATCTCGGCCGCTACCTGACCGTTGCCCTGGTTGTCGGGAGAGATCACGGCCTGGTAGTCCTGCGGGTATTTCAGGCCGGTTGGCACCTGATGCATGAGGATCAGCTTGATTCCGGCCTGGCCGATGCTCTTGTAAGCTTCGGCCGTTGCCGTGTTGTCGACCGGGATGCTGATGATCGCCTGGGGATGCAGCTGGATCATGTCGCCGATCTGGTTGACCTGCTTGTCGACCTGGAAGTTCGGGTCGGTCACCCCGACCAGGGTGGCGTCGTATTTTTTGAGCGTGTCGGTGATGCCCGCGACGACCAGCTTGGACCAGTCGATGTCCATGGTCTGCATGACCACGCCGACCTTGAACTTCTGCTTCCTGGCCTCCGCGGCCTGCGCATCGGTCAACTTGACCGAATCGACGGTGGCCGGCTTCTCGCCGAAGGGGCCGCTGCCGACGATGTGCGGCGGCACCAGTTTGGCCGGGTCCATGCCGGCTGCGACCGAGCAGCCGGGAGCGGCCGCCTGGGCGCTTGCCGCAACCGCAGTCGTGGCCAGCACGGAGAGCGCGAAAGCGCGGGCAAGAGAGCCCTTGCGCCGAGGGGACGGATCACAGGACAAGATTTCCTCCATGCATTCAGGGGCGGGGAGCGCCCTCAATCTTTACTTCCGGCTGATCGCGACCGATGCCCAGATGATCAGGCCCTTGACGGCGAGCTGGACCGAGGCGTCGACCCCGAGCAGGACGAGGCCGTTGTTGAGGATGCCAATCACGAGGCTCCCGACGAGGGCGCCGATGATCGTGCCGCGGCCGCCCGACAGGGCCGCGCCGCCCAGGATCACGGAGGTGATCACATCGAGTTCCAGGCCCACGCCGACATCCGGCCGGGCGGCATGCGAGCGGGCGCTGAGCACAAGCCCGGCGAGCCCGGCGAGAGTGCCGGCCAGCATTAGCGAAATGGTCTTCACCCGCGCCGTGCTGATGCCGGAATAGCGGGCCGCCATGGCGTTGCCACCGGTCGCGAAGACGCGCCGTCCGAAGGTCGAGAAATGCAGCAGCACGATGCCGCCGATCGCCACGACGACCGTCCAGAAGATCGGCGCCGGGACGCCCAGGAAACTACCTTCCCCGAACAGCTGGTAATAGCTCGTGTTGCTGATGATCACCGGCCGTGTACCGGTCACGATCATGGCGATACCGCGGGCGATGCTGAGCGAACCCAGCGTGATCAGGAATGAGGGGATGCGAAGCTTGGTGGTCAGGATGCCGTTGACGAAGCCGATCGTGGCGCCGGTAAGCAGGCCGGCGAGCGCGCCGACGATCCAGGTCTGGCCGATGCCCCTCATGGCCAGCGCCGCTACGACGCCGGACAGAGCCATGCCCGAACCGACCGACAGGTCGAATTCGCCCGAGACGATCACGAACGTCATTCCGACCGCGATGATCGAGACCAGCGCGGTCTGCCGTCCGATGTTGGCGAAATTCGCCCAGCTCAGGAACACCGGCGAGCTCAGCGCGAAGATCGCGATGAGGACCAGAAACCCGACGTAGAGCATGCCTCCGCCAGACAGGACGCGGGTGCGCAGATGGGCCCGGATGCCGCGCGAAAAACCCTCGCCGGCGGGTGAGGTCGTGGCTTGGCTCATGATTGGGCCTCCTGAACGAGGCGGTGGAGGTGCTCTTTACCGTCGATGGAGCAGCGGTCCATGGGTACGCCGACACGCCCCTCGGCCACGATCGCGATGCGGTCGCAGAGCACCAGCAGTTCCCCAAGATCGGACGACACGACGAGGACCGCCGCGCCGCCGCGCACCATGTCGCGCATGACATCGTAGATCTGCTCGCGCGCCCCAACGTCGACGCCGACCGTCGGTTCGTCCAGCAGCAGCAGCTTGGGCTTGGGATCGCGCCAGCGGCCGAAGACGACCTTCTGCTGGTTGCCCCCGGACAGCGACCCCACGCGGCTCTGCGGCGAGGGCGCCTTGATGGACAGGGCCTGGATGGCGTGGCGGGCAAGCTCGTTCGAGGCCATGCGCCGGAACATGCCCATCTGGTCGAAGCGCGGCAGCAGCGGCAGGATGAGGTTGCGCTCGATCGAATGGTCGAGCACGAGGCCTTGAAGGTGGCGGTCTTCCGGCACGAGGCCGATGCCGAGCGCGATGGCGGTCTTCGTATCGCGGATGGAGACGGCCTGGCCCTCGAGGCGGATCTCCCCGCCTGTGAGAGGATGCAGGCCGAAGATGGTTTCGAGGATCTCGCTGCGGCCGCTGCCGATCATGCCGGCCAAGCCGAGCACTTCGCCCGGCCGCACGGCAAGGTCGATGCCGGAGAGGAGCTTGTTGCGCGCGCCCTTGAGCTCGACGAGCGGGGTCGAGGACACCGGCGCGGGTCTCGCGGGGGCGTTGGCCGCCTTCCTGCCCACCACGGCGGCGGCCGCATCGCCATGTTTGGGGCCGACGATCGCGGCCACCAGCGAACTCATGTCGGCATCCTTGGTGCCGAAGGTCGCGACATTGGTGCCGTCCCGCAGCACCGTCACGCGATGCGACAGGCGGAACACCTCGCTCAGCCGATGCGTCACGTAGATCACCCCGACGCCGCGGCTGGTCACCTGCTCGACGGCCTCGAAAAGGATCTCCTCCTCGTCCTTGGACAGCGACGACGTCGGCTCATCCAGGACCAGGATGCGCCCATTGCCGCTCAGGGCCTTGGCGATCTCGGTCAGCTGCCGATAGGCGAAGGGCAGGTCCTGCACGAGGCTCGACGCTCTCAGGGGCAGGCCGTGATCCCTGAGGAAAGCGCGCGCCTCCCGCATCACCTTCCCGCGCTGGACGAGACCGAAGACGCTCGGCTCCCGCGCGAGGCACAGATTGTCGGCGACCGACATCGAGGGAACCAGGCTGAGCTCCTGGTAAACGACGGCGAGCCCGGCGTCGCGCGCGGCGGCGGGGCTGCGATACTCGACGGTCTCGCCGCCGATCTCGATCGCGCCCGAATCCTTCTCGGTGACACCCGCCAGGATCTTGATGAGGGTCGACTTGCCCGCCCCGTTCTGGCCGAGCAGCGCGTGGACCTCGCCCGGGCGAAGATCGAAGCTGACGCCTTTGAGCGCCTGAACCTTGCCGAAGGTCTTGACGATGTCGCGCAGCGAAATCAGCGGGGTCGCCCCCAGGCCGGGGGGCCGGTCCAGGCTCGCAGCCGCGGCTAGCGGCATGCCCGGTGTTCCGACCGTTTGCTGATCCGACACACTCATATTTCCATGCCCGACACTGATGACGTGTGCGTTTCCAAGACGGGCTACTCTTGCGGCGGCCTCGCTGGAATCAACATGTTTTCTTTTTCGTCAAAAGTCAACAATCTTTTGCTGATCATCGACAAATCCGCACAGGATCGGCCTGGCGGTCCTGCGTCTCGCCTCGTCGAGATTGTCTTGCAGTTCGCCCGTCAGCATCGCGAGCGCCTCGCCGAGCTCGCGAAACGACGCCCCAAGCGCGAGCAGGGCATGGCAGTCACCGCTCTCAAGCGCGGGCGCGCTTCGATCCATGGCGTGCTCCGCGGTCGTGATGGCGGCCCGGAAGGCCGTCACGTTGGGCGCCGTCGAGAGACCCTGAAGCGAGCTTTTGAGTTCGGAGAAGGTGATCCGTCCCTCGGTGCGGACGGCATCGAGCGCCGGCTTCAGGCGCTCGTCGAGCGCTCGTGACAGCGGCTGCGCCAGCGCACGGCTGACCTCGCCCACGGCCCGCTTCAGGCGGTCGAGCGCGCCGAAGCAGCAGGGGCAAGGGTCGCCGGCGTCAAAGCCCGCCAAATGCCGGGCCTGGGACCCGAAGCGCATGAGTGGGTTCTCCATGGCACCGAAGCTCAGCCGGAGCCTCGGTGCAAGCCGGGCCAGTCGGTCCCGCCCGGCGAATGTCAGCTGAAGAATTTGATATATTCGGCCGCGAGCTGCTCGGGGCATTCTTCCGCGAGCTGGTGGCCGCGCGGCAGGATCACGCCGCGGACATCCTCGGCGACCTCGCGCATCTGACGCTCGTTGTCGGCTGCGATGAAATACTGGCTGCCGACCGCGAGCACCGGCATCTTCAGCTTGGTTTTGGCAGCTTCCTTGTTCTGGTGGCCGGACTGCAGGGTCGCGCGGTAGATCTCGAAGCAGCAGCGCAGGCCGCCGGGCGAGGAGTAACAGCGGATATATTCGTTGAGATTGTCTTCCGAGATCGCTGTCGGATCATGGCATTCGTGCTTGATGAAGTAGGTAAAGTATTCACGTTCCCTACCGGTGATCAGCATTTCTGGAAAATCCGGCACGTTATAGAAATTAATGTGCCATAGCCAGACATAGGTGTTGACGTTCTGTTCGGTCAAGAAGGAATAATCTTCGAGGCCGTAGCCCGGCAGGATCATCTCCTGGTAGACCAGTTTGCGCACGCGGGCGGGGTATTGGGCCGCGACCTGGTAGGCGGTCGACGCACCCCAGTCCTCGCCGGCGAGGTTGAAGGTCTCGTAGCCGAGATGCGTGGCGAGTTGGGCGATGTCCTCGCCCATGTTCTTCATGTCGTAGCCGAGCACCGGGTGCTCGGAATCGCCGAGGCCGCGCAGGTCGGGTGCGATCACTGTAAAATGCTTGCTCAGCAACGGAATGACGTGGCGCCAGTGGTAGTGCGTCTTCGGCACACCATGCAACAAGAAGAGTGGCTCGCCAGATCCGGCTTTGATATAGTGGATGCGGACGCCATTGACCTTGGCGCGGCCGTGCTCGACCGGTTTCCCGGTGTGATCGACAATGGGAGCAGGCATAAGAATGTTTCCTCGTATGTCTCGTTGTCTATTTTTTGCAGAGCGCGTTACTGGAACAGGCGCTTTGCAGGTCGGCAGATGGCGGCAGGTGGAACACGGTGTCCCAGGCCTGCAGGACGTTGTTCTGGATCACCGGCACGGCCGCGTAAGCCAGGAACGGGGGAAGCTTTTCGCCGAGCAGGCTCTTCAGCGCCGCGTTGGCCTCGGTGACACCCTGGTCGTAGGGGGTCTGTGACGCGAGCCCCTTAATCATCCCGCCCTTGGCGAGTTCGACGGCGACGTCGCCCTCGAGATTAATGGTGACGCTGGGAATATCCTTGTCCTGCGCCCGGGCGGCGCTCGCGACGTCGAGGCCTGGGCCGGACCATTCGGTGAAGAGACCAGCGATCTTGGGATTGGCGGTCAGGAAACTCTCGGCGACCTTGCCGGCGTCGTTCGGATTCAAGAACGACGCTTCCTTGAGCACGATGTCGGGACGGTTCTTGGTCATCCAGTCGCGGAATCCCTTGGTCCGCATGTTGGTGACATAGAAGTTCACGCCGAAGTCGATGATGCCGACCTCGCCTTTTTGGGGCACGTATTTGGCAAGAATCGCGGCCGATTCCGCCCCGAGGCCTTCGCTGTCGGACGAGACGACCGTCTGGTAGTCCGTACCGTGCTGAAGGCCTTTGGGCACGTTGTCCATCAACACCAGCTTGATGCCGGCCTGCTGGATGGTTTTGTAGCTGCCTGCGGTCGCGACATCGTCGACCGGGATGCTGATGATCGCGTCCGGCTTCAGCTGGATCATGTCGGCGATCTGGCCGATCTGCTTTTCCACGGTGAAGTCGGGGTTGGTAACGCCGATGATCTTGGCGCCGCAGCGGGTGAGGCCGTCGGTGATGCCGCGCACCTGTTCAGTAGACCACTGGATGTTCATGGTCTGCATGATGACGCCGACCTTGAAACCCTTCGCCTTGGCGGCGATGCATTGCGCATCGCTCAGCACAGCGAGCTTGGGATCGGAGGCCGGGTCGCCGGCCTGACTGGGGCTGATGATCGAGGGCGGCGCCAGGGTTTTGGCGTCGAGTTTCGCGGTCGGCTCGTCCGCCCAGGCTGCTCGCCCGCCCAGCAACAGAGCCACCGCGGTCGTCAGGAGCAAAGCTCCGCCATTCACACTTTTCATGTGTTTCCCATCCCTGCGTTACGAAGCGACTTTGGCCGCCCTTGTTATTGGTCTCGCTCATTTTGCATGCGCCGCACTGACTTTCAACCTATAAAATCACTTTAGGGCAAACTTTTGCTTATAATCTGCAGATTGCCTCATTGGCGCCCGGCGCGTCGAGCTGCATGGGTTGATTAACGGCTTACTGCGGGGCAGAACGTGCAGGGCGTCATCCCCGAGGACATCGCGTGTTCCGCGAGGCGGATCGAGACAATGAAGGCGACAGCAAAAAATCCCGTGGTTGCCTTGCCGGCGAAGACCCGCGGCGGACATTTGCCGCTCGGCAAGGAACGCGTGCGAGGCCTCGAAGCCGAACGGCAGAGCCTTGCCGCCCTGCTCGAACTCGTTCGAACCATGGCTTCGGTCACGCGGCTGGACCTGGAACGGCTTTCGGGTATGGGTCGGGCCGTTGTCATGGACCGGCTCGCAACACTGTCCCATTTCAACCTGATCGACGAGACTGGTCTAGGCCGCTCGATCGGCGGCCGTGCCCCGCGGTTGGTGCGGTTTCGAGCAGAAGCGGGCAGGATTCTGGTCGCCAATATCGATCGCTATACGCTCGGCGTGGGTCTTGCCGACCTCGCCGGACAACTCGCCTTCGAGCACTACGAGGCGACGGACCTGGCCGCGGGTCCCGCATCCATCTTCAAGCGGCTGGACACGTTGTTCGCCTGGGTGCTGGATCAGGAGCAGGGCGCCGACCTTTGGGGCATCGCCCTCGGCGTGCCGGACGCGGTCGAGACGCGACCCGGGGAACGGCGGTTGACGCTGCGCGGCCTGGACATCCTGCCGTCCTGGGGCGGCTCGCATGTTTTGAAAGAGATCGTCGATCGCCTGAAGGCGCCGATCTGGGTGCGCAGTTCCGTGCAGATGGCGACGATGGGGGAGTTGGGCGCGGCTAACCCGGACCGCAATGCGGAACTGCTCTACGTCGAACTCGGTGCCGAGATCAGCGCCGGTCTCATTTCCCAGGGAAGGTTGCATCGTGGCGCGCTCGGGGTGGCGGGACAGGTCGGGCATGTCTACACGGGGCCGGAGAACCGGAGCGTCTGCCGCTGCGGCAACACGGGATGCCTCGAAACGATCGCCGGTGGCGAGGCGATCGCGCAGGAGGGGCTGCGAGCGGCTCGGGACGGGCGCAGCCGTTCGCTCGCCGATCTCCTCGACCAGAACGGCACCATCACGGTGGCCGATATCGGCGCGGCCTCGCAACTAGGCGACGCCTTTTCGTCGGAACTCCTGTCGCGCTGTGGCCGCCTGATCGGGACGGTGCTGGCGACGCTGACCAACGCCATCAACCCGTCCAGCATCGTGATCGGGGGCGAAGTGGCCCAGACCGGCGATATTCTGCTGGCGGCGATCCGCGAGGGCATCTATCGGCATTCCCATCCCCTGGCGACACGCGACCTCAGCATCCACCGGACCCGGATGGGGCGCTCGGCGGGCCTGATCGGCGCCGCGCTGGTGGCGGTCGAGGAAATCTTCACGGGAAGCTTCGTCGATGGTTGGGTCACAGCGGGTTCGCCCCTGCGGCACCCGGATGTCGTCGCCCTGATCGAGGACGTCCGGGCGAGCTTCCAGAAGGCCCAGCCTCCCGCAGCGCGAGTGCCTCCGCGTGGCGTCGCGGCCGGGCGGTCGGGCCGCACCGTTCCGCAATGACTTTCCGCGACGCGCCGCTAAGATGTGGCAATCAGCAGGCTGCCGCACGACAGCGAAACGGTGGGAGTGCCATGCCGAAGTTTGAGGGAGCCACCTCTCCGCCCGATCAACCGGTTCTTGGGCCAGCGGCTCAGCCCGGCTTCCCTTCGGTCGCCGGCCTGGGACCGCACGGCGAGCGACCCGCCTCTGCGGAGCGGATCGGCTTGTCGGAGCAGGACGTCGAACGCGCCCGCCGCCGCCGTTTCAGGATCGCCATTGTCCTGCACACGACGGAAAGCGACTGGGCGAAGCAACAGATCGCCGGCATCGGCACGGTTTTCGAGAACCATGGGGCGGCGGTCACCGAAGTGATCGACTGCGCTTTCAGCGTCGACCGGCAGATCGAGGCCCTGGAGCGTCTCGCCCGTGAGCCGCTCGATGCCGTCATCAGCATCCCGTTCGGCGACTCCGCGCGTCTGGCCACGGCCTACCGGGCGGTTTCGGCCGCCGGGATCAAGCTGGTCCTACTCGACAATGCCCCCGTCGGCCTGCTGCCGGAACGAGACTACGTCAGCGTAGTGTCGGCCGACAATTTCGGTCTCGGCGAGATCGCCGCGGCCCTGCTGTCACCGCATGTGCCCGCGGGCGGCAAGATTGGGCTGGTGGCCTACCGGCTCGGGTTCTTCGCGACCACTCAGCGCGAAATCTCGTTCCGGCGTTGGTTCGAACGCGAACGGCCAGACGTCATCATCCGTCACGTCAAGTTCGAGCACATGGAACACATCGAATCGCTCGTGGCCGGATTTCTCGAGGCCAACACCGACACCGCCGGGCTGTTCGCGGTCTGGGATGGCCCCGCCTTGCGGACCATGCGGGCCATCGAGAGCTGCGCGCGGACCATCCCGATGACGACGGTCGATCTTGGCCGCGAGGTCACGGTGGCGCTTGCCGAACGGCGGATCCTTCAGGGCATCGGCGCGCAGAGGCCGTTCGATCAGGGCAGCGCGTGCGCGAAAGCCACCCTGTCCGCGCTGGTCGGCAACAAGGTTCCCTCGTGGGTTGTCCTCCCCGGATTGTCCGTGACGTGCGCAAACGTGGTCGATGCCTTTCAAGCCGTCTGGCACGCGCCCGCTCCCGCCGGACTGATGCTCAGCAGCCCCGACCGCGAAGCGGCCTCTCCCTCGTTTGAGTAAACCCCTTCCCGGTCACGGTGTTGTCACGTTGCCGGACCAGGGCCGCGGATGGGCCGAGGTGATGGATTGCGTCATGCACAGGCCGTGGTCGCTTGCGACCAGTTCTTCATCGCCTCCGCTCGGAAGGCCTTCAGGGTTTTGCGGGAGATAAGGTGGCGCTGGGTGTTGAACGTGTTTTGGGCGACCGCATGGGCCGAAAGAAAACGCTGGGCCGATCCCGGCGATTTGAACCGCAGCATCTTCCGTTCTCGACGGCGTGTCGGCTGGTGGGAGTTCTCGGCCCGGTTGTTCCGACGCTGCGCTTGGTCGTGGCAGGCCGAAAGGCGGAGTTGGCGTATGGCGGCGCCATAGGATCCGAGCTTGTCGGTAGTGATGGTCTCCGGTGCAAAGCCCTGTTTCTTGATGAGTTTGCGCAGGAGACGCAGGGCTGCAACCTTGTCCCGCCGCGATTGGACCAGGATATCAAGCACTTCACCTTCATCGTCCACCGCCCGCCAGAGCCAATGCCGCTTGCCCGCGATCCGCACGACCATTTCGTCCAAGTGCCAGCGACCGGTTGGACGCGGTCGTCGCTTCCGAAGCTCTCGGGCGAACAGCGGTCCGAATTTGTTGACCCACCGACGGACCGTTTCATAGGAGATGTCGAGACCGCGTTCCGCGAGCATGTCCTCGACATCACGGAAGCTAAGGGTGAACCGCAGGTAGAGCCAGACGGCATGCCGGATGATGGCCGGAGGAAACCGATGGCCGTGGTAGACGGAGCGCTGCATGCGCCCTTGTACCCCGACCTGCCGCGAACGTGACAGTGCCGCGCCGAGCAAGGCATCACTCGCAAGCTCACCAAACCGTATCATCCCTGGACCAACGG
The DNA here is from genome assembly GCA_965277635.1 of Lichenihabitans sp. Lineage (GTDB taxonomy): Bacteria > Pseudomonadota > Alphaproteobacteria > Rhizobiales > Beijerinckiaceae > Lichenihabitans. The sequence goes on along the minus strand of CBDIDE010000002.1, from coordinate 3,561,493 downwards.
CCAGGCTGAGAGGATGAACCGCACGATCAAGGACGCGACCCTGAAAGTCTTCCGCTATCCCGATATCGAGAGCCTCAAGGCTCACGTCCTCGTATTCGTGAAGACCTACAACTTCGCCAAGCACCTCAAGGCCTTGCGGTGGAAAACGCCGTTCGAAGCCATCGCCCAGGCGTGGACAAACGACCCGTCGAACTTCAAAATAAACCGCGCCACCTCATTCCGGGACCAAACACCTAGGGGCAGGAGGCTCCGAGGTTTGGTCAATAGCCGAGGTGTCCCGCTCGGCACCTGGTCGACGCGCGGGTGTTCTCGCCCCAATCCGCTTACCAAGCGGTGTAACCACCATCGACCATGATGATGGTGCCGGTGATGTAGGAGGATGCAGGGCCTGCCAGGAACAGCGCGGCTGCGGCGACTTCCTCCGGTTCGCCGAAACGTTTCATCGGGATCATGTCGATATTGGCATTGTAGATCTCCGGTATGTGCTTGAGTGCGATCGTCATTTCCGTGGTGATATAGCCGGGCGCGACCGCATTGACCCTCACCCCGTTTTCCGCCCACTCGACCGCAAGCGATTTCGTCAGATGATGCACGGCCGCCTTGCTGGCCATGTAATGCGCCGCCGTCTGGGGGCGGTTGATGATGACCCCGGAGATCGATCCGACGTTGACGATGGATCCGCAGCCGCAGGCGATCATGTGTCGACCGAAGGCGCGGGCGCATTGGTGGTCGGACTCGAGGTGGCGCTGCGCTACAGCGCTTGGGGGATCGCCCTCCGCGCGGTCGGCTCGGACAAGGTGTCGGCCGCCAAGATCGGCGCGCGGACGCGACTGCTGGTGATCTCGGCCTATGTCCTGTCGAGCCTCTTTGCGGTGGTCGGCGGGTTCATCGTCGCGATGCAGCTCGGCATCGGCGACGCCAATCAGGGCGTGGACTATACTTTGAGCAGCGTCGCCGCGGTGGTTCTCGGCGGCGCGAGCCTGTTCGGGGGACGAGGCAGCTTCGTCTCCGTCATGCTCGGCGCCGTGCTGCTGGTCATGGTGAACAGCGCGATGTCGTTCCTCGGGCTCAGCGGCGCCTGGCAGTATTGGTTCATGGGCGGTCTGATCCTGCTGTCCGTCTCGGCCTATTCGAAGGTCGGTGGCCGAGGGTGAGGCTTCGTGCCCCTCCGCGGTCCTCGGGCCGAGCGCGCGGTCGGAACCGCTCGCTCACCGGCGAGACCGACTCGTCCGCATCGAGCGGCCCCACAAGGATCGTGTCGGAGCCGAAAAGAGGCTCTGACCCGTGCTGCCCGGTCGTCTGCCCGTACTTCCCTCGTCACGGTCTCAGGAAGGAGTTCACCCATGTCTTCCGCTCGGTTCGACGTCAAGGATCACGTGGCCGTAGTCACGGGAGGCGGGCGCGGGATCGGCTTCGCCATCGCGCGGACGTTGGCCCAGGCAGGTGCGCGCATCGTGCTGGCCGAGATCGATCCGGACATCCTGAAGACCGGGCAGGACAGGCTCGTCGCCGAGGGCCATGACACGACCGGGTTGGTCGTCGACGTCACGGACGCCGCGAGCGTCGAAACCCTCGTCGATACGGTGATGGCGCGGTTCGGCCGCGTCGATATCCTCGTAAACTCCGCAGGCATCTTCCGCGTCACGCCGGCGATCGACGTGACCGACGAGGAATGGCGCGCCGTGATGGAAGTCAATTCGAGCGCGGTGTTTCGAGCCGTGCAGATCCTGCTCGGTCATACCAAGATAGAGAGCACCGTCCGATATCTTGGTGTCGACGTCGACGACGCCCTGACGCTTTCAGAACGGACTGAGATCTGAACGGACGCGCAGCTCCTCGCAAGGGCTGCGTGGCTTCGCGCCCATCGCGGTCGTTTTTCGGTTTCGCAACCAATCTCGAAAGCGGCCATTCTTCGCCTTTGATCATCGTATACATCCTGGTCGCAATCCGTAGTGTTCTCGTCAAGGTTACGGGTCACTCATGATTCGTGGCAGCGATCGGGTGGGAAGGCGCCAATGACAGCATCGATGAAGCTTCGAAGCTTCGGGGTCTTGCGTCGGTCGGGCCGGAACAACAGGTGCATGGGCCGCGACGGCGTCTGGAACTCAGGCAGAATCCGGACCAACTGGCCGGCGGCGAGTGCCTGGCGTACGACATCCTCGGCAAGCAGAACGATGCCAAACCCATCGAGAGCGGCCGCCAGCAGGGCCTTGGCATCGCTGACCCGAAGCCGGCTGCGAAGCTTGGGCTCGAAGGCTCGGCCCTCCCGGACGAAACGCCAGGGATAGTTGGCGGGCTGCGACCAGTGCGCGTGGCCGAGGCACTCGTGCGTGTCGAGGTCCGCGGGTTCACGCGGCGTGCCCCGCTCGCGCAGGTATGCCGGGGCCGCGCAGGCAACGAGGCGGAAGGGGGTCAGCTCATGGGCCGCCAGGCTACTGTCGGCCAGCGGGCCGGTCCGGAACACAGCTTCGAACTCGTCGTCGTCCAGATCGACGAAACGGTCACTGAGAACGAGGTCGACTTCGACGCCCTGATGTTCGCGCAGGTAGCACGTCACCACCGGCATCAGGCTCTCGACGCCGAAGGAGACCGGAGCGTTGACCCGGAGACGGCCGCGCGGCTCTCCCCTCGTTTCCTCGGCCAGGGAATCGGCCCAGTCGGCGTCGGCCAGCACGATCTTGCACCGGTCGTAGAAGCTCTTGCCGATCTCGGTGAGGCTCTGCCGCCGGGTGGTTCGATTGATCAGGCGTGTCCCGAGCCGCGCCTCGAGGTAGCTTACGTGCTTGGCGACCATCTGCGGCGAGATCCCGAGCGCGGTCGCCGTTGCGGCAAATGACCCGCGTTCAACCACCATCACGTAGGCTGCTATGCTGACGAGCCGGTCCATTCCCTACTCCCGGTAGCGACACCACTCACCAGTCGCGCCATTCCCGTTCGAAAAATGCCGAATATCTTCTTAGCAGACCGGCGACAACGCCGCGAGAACGACCAAGGAGCTCATCGTGAAGATCGGGATTATCGGCTCGGGCCAGATCGGCGGGACACTGACACGCAGATTCCGTGCCGTTGGGCATGAGGTTGCGGTGGCAAATTCGCGCTGCCCTACCTCGCTCACGGAATTGGCACAGGAGACCGGCGCCAGCGCCGTTTCGCTGGACGAGGTCGTGCGAGACAAGGACATCGTGGTGGTTGCGGTGCCCACGAATCGCATTCCGAACTTACCTCGCGACCTCTTCGCCCAGGCAGCGGCGGAAGTCGTGATTATCGACGCCAGCAACTACTACCCGCAGCAGCGCGACGGCCGCATCGCCGGCATCGAGGAGAGCTCGACCGAAAGCGGCTGGGTCGAGCAGCAACTCGGCCGCCCTGTGGTCAAGGCGTTCAACACGATCATCGCCAAGCATATCTTGGAAGGCGGCAAGCCCGCGGGCTCGGCTGGCCGCATCGCCTTATCGGTGGCCGGCGACGATCCGACCGCAAAGGCGGCCGTGATGCGGCTGATCGACCAGATTGGGTTCGATGCGGTCGATGCCGGGTCGATCGCGGAATCGTGGCGCCAGCAGCCCGGGTCACCCGGCTATCTGAGGGACTTCGACAGCGCAGGCGTGCGACGGGCGCTCGCCGAGGCCGTCCCCGCACGCGGCGCCGCTTGGCGCGCGACCGCGAAGAGCCCCGGAAGCTACGACGCTCCTGCTTGATGCAGGATCGGCTTTCCCCTCATTCCAATCAGCGAGACGCGTCATGGTTTTTCATCGCACGTTACTGGGAGCCGTCGTCATCGGGACCCTGTCCCTCGGCGCCGCCCTCAACGGATCCGTCCCCGCGGTCGCGCAATCTGCGCCGGTCGCGCCGGCCGGGATGTCGGCGAACGATCGCCTGATCCAGCTCGGCCCGGAAGGCAAGGCGCTGGCGCAGCGCGCCGGCACATGGGATGCGACTTTCACGAGCTGGGAAACCGCTGGTGCTGCGCCTGTCACGACCGGCGGTCTCGTCGCCGAGCGCGAGATGATCGGGCCGATGCTGCAGGAGCGGCTACACACGGTCGCGGGCGTGGTCCCGGCCTGGACCAGGATCGACGACATCTCCTTCAACCGCACCGAGGGGCGCTGGAACTACATGTCGATGGACATGCGCGCTGCCGCCGGAATGATGTCAGCATGGAGCCTCGATCACGATCCAGCCGAACGGATCTCCGTCAGCTTCCAGCCCTTCGCCATGCCGGGCAACGGACCCGAAGCCACGGGACAGATGATGCGCATGGAAGAGGTGATCATCGCCGAGGATGCCGATCACGAGGTGAAGGACCAATACTTCATTCCTGCGGACGGCGTCGGCACCAAGTGGCTGGCCAAGCGATACTCCTACACCCGCCGACGTCCAACGTGAGGCGGACCGTCATGATGGCCCGCCTTCGCCGCAGCGGCCTCGCAACCGCTGTCTCTCTCGTCCTGTCGCTGCCGCTCGCCGCCCGCGCGGAGACTTCGGTGCCATCGCCCGGTGCCAGCAGCCGGATCGATTCGATCCGGCTGCGGGGATCGCTACGGGTCGCGGTACTCGACGAGTACCCATGGCTCAAGCAGAACCCCTCCGGCAGCGACCGGCCCTTCCAAGGCCCCGCCTGGCGGCTTGCGGAGGAGTACGCCCGTCGCCTCGGCGTGCGGCTCGAAACGGTGGCCGTCGTGTTCGACAACAAGGTCTCTGTTCTGTCGAACGATCGCGTCGACATCACTATCGCGCCACTGCTCGCGACCCCGGAGCGTGCGAAGGCGGTCGACTTGATCGTCTACTCGCGTTCGGCGCAATGCCTGTTCGGATTGGCCGACAATCCGAAACTTGCGCGCGCCGACGGCATCGACGACCTGAATAGACCCGACATCACGGTCGCCTATACGATCGGCACGCCTCAAGGCGATTGGATCGTCAACCGGCTGCCGAAGGCGATGCCACACGGAGTCAAAGGGACTCTCGCCGCGGTGCAGGTGGATGAGATCCTGTCGCATCGCGACGACGTCGCGACGATCGACAAATTCTTCTTCGCCGGTCTTGAGAAGAGAGTGCCAGGGCTTGCGAGCGTCCCCCAAGGTGACGCTTGCCTCAAGAGCGAGGAACTGCCGATCCCGATCGGCATGGCGATCGCCAAGGGCCAGCCGGTCTTCCTCGCATGGCTGCGGTCGGTCGCCGCGACAATCAGACCCCAGACCGATGCCGAGGAGATGACGGTCGAGACGGCAGGGTATTGACTGAAACGCCACTAGACCGACGTAATTTGATGAGGCTGTCCGCATCGACGAGTATCCGATCGGCTCTCCTGACAGGCTGATCAAAGGGCGGCTTTCCGCAAATTCAGTTCGAAACCTGCCGTTCTGTTTTCGGCCAGGGTCGCCCATCTCGCCGTGACCCGTTCTCGTCGTGGCCATGCCGGCCGCGGGAGAACAACGATGGGACATTCAGAATTTGATCCGGGTGCGAAACGACGGCCCTGGAATGCCGGCCGGAAGCTCGGTGCGAAACGCGCCCTGAAGCCACAGCAAGTTTGGGCTGTTCGGTTCCGCCTCGATCAGGACCGGCGATTTCGCGATCGGGCCATGTTCGATCTGGCGATCGACAGCAAGCCAAGGGGCTGCGACGTCGTCAAGATGAAGATCGGCGACCTGGTGATTGAAGGCCAGGTTCGCTCGCGGGCGATAGTCGTTCAGCAGAAGACCGGGCGGCCCGTTCAGTTCGAGCTGCTCGAGTCCGCCCGGGGAAGCATCCTGGCTTGGCTGGAGCGCCGCGGCGGCGCGCTCGACGACTTCGTGTTTCCAAGCCGGATCGACCACGCTCGGCACATCAGCACCCGTCAATATTCCCGGCTGGTTCACGAGTGGGTGACCAGCGTCGGATTGCGTCGGGAGGACTACGGCACGCATTCGCTTCGCCGAACCAAGGCGGCGATCATCTACACGCAAACGGGCAACCTGCGCGCCGTTCAGATCCTGCTCGGCCACACCAAGATCGAGAGCACCGTGCGCTACCTCGGCGTCGATGTTGAAGACGCCCTGACCCTCGCGGAGCGAACAGAGATTTGAGCAGTCGCGCAGCCCGTATGTCGAGGGCTGCGCGATCGGCTTCGCGCCCATCGCGGTCGTTGAGGCGGTCCGCGCCGCTTCTTCTCAGTGGACATCGCGCTGTCAAGCGGTTCGGCCATCTGGTAGTGGGTCCGTTTGAATTCCAAGGGACCTCTGATAAGGGTGAACGATCACGGGGTCACTCAAATGTTTGCGGCACCTCCAGCGCCGAAGGGCGCTGCCATTCACGAAATCAGGCTCAAAAGCGTGAGTCATTTCGTTCGGCTAATGACAGGTCAAGTACCTGCCGACGGCGTTGTCCGCACTTATCGGGGGCATGCTAAGATGTCGTATAAGCTGAAGCCAAGCCTATATAGAGATAGTAGCCATCCTAAGAGCGAGAAAGATATCTTCAGAGAGCTTATCAGGCTCCACCCAGATGAATTCAAAAACGACCAAAGCACATTCGATATGCTCGTTCGGATGCAGCATTTTGCTTTGGAGACCCGACTCCTTGATGTCTCCTTCAACCCGCTTGTCGCCCTGTATTTTGCATCGCGAGCGCAACAAGATAAAGATGGTCATGTTGACCTGATCGATACTCCCAAGAATTCAACGAAATATTTCGACAGTGATACAGTATCATGTCTTGCAAACCTTGGTAGCCTGTCTTCAAACGAGCGCAACACCATTCGAAAACTCACCAGTGATGACGAGCTAGCGGCTTCCACAGAGGGACTCCGTCTGCTTCACTTCATCAAAAGAGAAAAGCCTTATTTTCTCCCCAAGATCAAAGTTGATGATCTCAATTCTATCAAGCTAGTTAGACCTAAGCAGAACAATAGAAGGATATTGGCTCAACAGGGAGCTTTTTTCATTTTTGGCCTCTCCCTCGAAATGATCTCTGGTCACGACGATATCGAGGTACGTAAGTTCGTCGTGCCGAAAACCTTGAAAAAGAAATTTGAGGCGCAATTAGATACCTTGAATATAAACGGTAGTTCGATGTTTCCAGAGATCGAATCAGCTGCAAAGTACATCATGAGTAAACTTTAGTGTTGACCTAAACACGCTTTTGGTACGGCCCCCGCTTCTTCGCAGGTGCCTCAGAAGCTTCCACCAGGGCAACAATGTCCGCAACCTCCCAAAGCCTGTCAGACACGCCAGCGGCCATCGCAGGCGTCACCCGAAGCGTCTTATGGATGCGAACGAAGTTGTAGTAGGTTGTGAAAAGCGCCATCGAATGCGCGTGGTTCTCGACCTTCTTGGAGAAGGCGTTCGTGAGCCGGGTAAAGCGGCGCATGTGCATCCGCATCGTGAGGTTGGACCGCTCGACGCAGCTGGTCGACACGTGGTCGTAATCGGGTGAACCTTCGATCCGGTTCTTCTTGATGCCGGTGCAGTCGGCGGGGCTGTAACGGCCTTTGGCGGACTCCGGCGAGGCGCCGTAGATCTTCACGAGCTGCGCATAGTCCACGTCGCAGCCGAAGGCGCCCTCGACGGCTTCCAGATAGGCCTTGTGGCCGTCCGTGGTCATCTGGACGCGATTGGCGAGGCGCTTCGCTACATCATCCATGAACCACATGGCGCACTCGCCATCCCGGCCGCCGACGAACCAGGACAGGATGAGCTTGCTGTCCGCATCGAGCGCCGTCCAGGTCCATGTGTCGCCAGCGCCGTCGGGAGCGGCCTTCGCGGTCGCTACGTTCTTTTGCTTCGCGTAGGTGAAGGACCAAATCTCGTCGCACTGAATGCGCTTGGCGCGAACGCCCCGAACGTGCTCGTCATGGAAGGCGGCGCACGCCTTCCCGGCATCGATCATGAGCCGGATGACCGTGTTCTTCCCGACGTTCATCAGCCGAGTGACGGAGCGGATGGAGCTGCCTTCGCAGAGAAGGTGGAGGATGCGAGCGCGATCGACGGAGGACAGCTTGTTCATGCATACTGATATGGACCTTTGCACGGCCCAAGTCAAGCATATTGGTCTGTTTGCCTTTTTGCGCAAACTCATATAAATCAGGGACAGATGATGAACGCCGACGCCCGAACACCAGGCCAACTGATCACCGAGCTTCTGAAGGAGCGCGGTTGGTCAAATCGCATCTTGGCGATGGTGCTCGGCGTAAGTGACCCGATCGTCAGCAAGATGGCCGGCGACAAGCGCCCGGTCGATGCGACGATGGCTCTTTCATTGGAGGAAGTGTTTGGCGTTCCAGCAGAGAGGTTTGTCGCCCTGCAAAGCCAATATGACTTGGCTAAAGCTAGGCTCGAAGCTCGGCCGGACCCCAAGCGTTCGATGCGCGCCAGCATTTACGGCAATCTTCCCGTCGCTGAAATGATCAAACGTGGCTGGGTTGATGTCGAGGACTCCCGCGACCTGGAGGTTGTCGAATCCGCCCTCTGCCGCTTCTTCAAAGTAAACCGAATCGAAGACGCTTCGGTCTTCTCCTTCGCCGCAAAAAAGACCGATGTCAGCGGAGACGCAACGCCTGCTCAATTAGCGTGGCTACATCGGGTGAAGACGATAGCGAGTGAAATGCTGATCGGCTCCTACTCTCCGCAGAAGCTCGATGCCGCTATATTTAAAATCGCAGTACTTCGGGGCCATCCAGAACACATGGAACGCGTCCCAAGAATTCTTGCCGAGGCGGGAATCCGGTTCGTCGTTGTCGAAGGTCTACCGGGCGGTAAGATCGACGGTGTTTGCTTTTGGCTGAACGATGCCATGCCGGTTATCGGAATGTCCCTTCGCTTTGACCGCATCGACAATTTTCTTTTTGTTCTCCGCCATGAGCTTGAGCATGTCCGGCGTCGCGATGGCCTCCAGAATCCGGTGATCGACGTCGATCTGGGCCGGGCGCCAGACGATGAATTGGAAGAGCAAGAACGCATCGCCAACGAGGAGGCGCGGGAGTTCTGCGTTCCCAAAAAGGATATGGATGCGTTCATTGCACGGAAGGCCCCCTATTTTTCCGAGCGTGACCTGATCGGTTTTGCGAAGGTGTTGAAAGTTCACCCTGGATTGGTGGCGGGGCAACTCCAATTCAGAACTGGAAAATTCACCCACTTCCGGAATCACCTCGCGAGCGTTCGCGAATTCGTACTCCCCACCGCCGAGGTTGACGGCTGGGGCAGCATTCATCCAATCGAGATGTAAGGAGCCAAGCCTTGGCCGGTAAAAAACAACTCCAGCAGATCATCGCCCTCTACAGGGTCATGACGGGCGAAACCGAACTCGACCCTAAGAGAATTGCCGAGTTCGCTCTAAGAAATGGAGTCGATCTGCCCCAGCCGAAAGACCCGCTCGAACTCTTAGCGCGGGAGATAAGCGTTGCTGCTCGGGAAGATTTGCGCCGCGATGAAACAACCCAAAGACCCTACCGAGCTTATCATTCCCTGCCCATCGAACATGCGGACGGGCAAGTCTCATTTGTCTTTGTTGATATTGAGGATGCCACGAGGCCCCAAATGCATCGGTCGCTGAACAAGCGGCGCGAGCAAATGGTGGGTGATGCGGTTCATCTGATCTACGACGCCGACCGCTGGAATTCACAGAACCAGAGCTTGGAGCCCATCCAGATCGCACTGGACTTCAGCTACGATGTAGAATGGCGGAAGGCCAGCGAGGGCGTCTGACGAGGGCGAACAAGGTTTAATCCGATTTTTTCCACCGCGCCGATGCGGCAGCGGTGGCAATCTCCGAGCGCTGGGAAGCCGACAGAGCCCTTGCGCGGGCGGGGCCGCCCTTGGTGCCAGCCTTGCTCGCGCGCACCTCAGTTGCGGTCGGCTCCCTGTCTTCCACCTCCCCCGTCGCGATATCGACGATGAGTTTGGCGAGCTGGGCAGGATCGCGGGGGCGCTTGGGGCGGTGCGTATTCATCCTCGGACTATGGGGCTTGCGTTCGCCCGGTCAAGATGGCTGAATTTCAAATGGACCCACTACCGGCCATCTGGTAGTGTCTCAGCTTAAATTCCGGTCACGACCAAAGCGGACGTTTGCATCGGGTCGTTGCAGCGATTGCGCCGCGAAGCGGCTGGGCTAGAGTCAAAATAGCTTGCATAGTCGGTTTGGGAGTGGCGTCGAAATGGGGCGGTTGCGATGCTGGAAGGCGGTGTCGCTGGCTTTCGCGATTGCCGTATTTCTACGAGGAGCCGCGCGGGCGGATGATGCCCTGACGCGCGAGGTGGACGGGGCCACCTTCGACCAGTTCGTGCGGGCGGCTCTGCGGGACTACGCCGTGCCGGGCGCGGTGGTGGTGGCGTCGAGCGCCGACGAGGTCGTTTTCCTGAAGGGCTACGGCGTCCGTCGCCGCGGTGAAGCGGAGGCGGTGGACGAAGACACGCGATTCCAGCTCGCCTCGATGAGCAAGTTCATCGCGGCCACGGCGGTCGGCGCCCTCGTCGACCGCGGCGTGGTCTCCTGGGACGCGCCGGTGCGGACGTTCTCGCCGCACACCGCGCTCGCCGTGCCGTACGCGACCGAGAACGCCACCTTACGCGACTACTTCGCGCACCGGACCGGCTTGCCGGCCTACGCGGGCGACCTGCTCACCCAGCTCGGCTACGACAACGACGAGCTGGTGCGCCGGGCGCGGTTCCTGCCGTTCGACCACAGCTTCCGGGCAGAATGGGCCTACTCGAATTATGGCATCTTCCTGGGGCAAGAGGCCGCGGCCCACGCGGCTGGGATGAGCCCGCCCGAGCTGCTGTCGAGGGCAGTCTTCCAACCGCTCGGCATGGCACGCTCCGGCCCGACGCAGGCGGAGCTGTTCAAGGACGACAACCGCGCCGAGGGGCACAACCTCGACGGCTCGGTCATGCCGTACGAGAACGTGGACGCCTTCAGCGGGGCCGGCGCGGTGGTCTCGACGGGCGCCGACATCGCGCGCTGGATGCGGATGCTGCTGGCGAACGGCACGTTCGAGGGACGGCGGGTGCTGGCGGAGGCCACGGTCACGCAGGTCTTCGCGGCCAGCATGGTGCAAGGCGTCGGCGGGCCGCTGCAGGACCCGAACGACTCGGCCGGGCTCGGCTGCGAGAGCTATCATTTCCTGCGCTACCGCGTGATCGAGAAGAACGGCGCCCTGAACGGGGTACGGACGATCGTCACGCTGATTCCCGAGCGCGGCCTCGGCATCGCCGTGTTCGCGAACAAGCAGCTCACCGTGTTCCCGGAGGCGGTGCGGGCGGCGTTCCTCGAACGCGAGCTGGGTCCCTCGGGTAGAGACTTGCAGGCCCAGATCCGCGGCGAGCAGGCGGCGTGGGACGCGCTGGTCGCCGTACCCAAACCGCCGGCCGACGCGCCGCCGCTCACGCGCGGCCTCGACACGTTCACGGGCCGCTACGTGAGCGCGCTCTACGGCCCGTTGGCGGTTGCGCGCGATGGCGGGAGACTCGCCGCGGCCATCGGCCCACGCGCCTACCCCGGGCACATCGCCCACTGGTCCGGCGACACCTTCCTGCTCACGTTCGACAACCCCGACTTGGAGCCCGGGCTGCTCACGTTCCGCTTCGCCGCCGGATCGGCAGCTTCGACCGGGCTCGACGGAGCCAAGGTCTCCGGGGCACTCACGGTGGATTACGGCCACTTCGAACGGGAGCCCTGAGTCTCGCGAGGTCGCGCGACCGACATCGACCCATACACGTCAGCCCAAGGTGACAACGGCTCAAGGGACCGACCGACGCAGATCGGGCAGTGAACCCGTTCGAGCCGACGCCTCGCGGGCATATCAGGCGACATTCGGCCCCGCTTCGTCGGATGCCGGAGGGCCGCTCACACTATCGGCCATCTGGATGCCTTTGCGACGGTCCGCTTTTGAGCGGGAGATCAGCAAAGCGGATGATTGGCGAATGGTTTGGGCTGCCCGAGAGCAAGCTAGAGAGAGAGAGATGTTTGATCCCGTGCTTTGGTGGTGCAGTTTGCACGCCGGAGTGGAAGGATGCGCTATGGGCCAGGTTCTCCATGGGAGCGCCACCACGACAGAGGCGGTCCGTCGAGCGATACAGCATAGTCAAGAGAGCCTGAGAGCCCTCGCAAAGCGCTACGGGATCAACCAGAAGACTGTCCGCAAGTGGAAGGCGCGCAGCTCCGTCACGGACCTGAGAACCGGACCGAAGGAGCCGCGCTCGACGGTCCTGACGGTCGAGGATGAGGCGGTGATCGTCGCCTTCCGACGGCATACGCTCTTGCCGCTGGACGACTGCCTCTACGCCCTTCAGCCCACGATCCCGCACCTCACGCGATCATCGTTGCATCGATGCCTGCAGCGTCACGGCATCAGCCGCCTGCCCGAGGTGGAGGGCGAGGCCTCGCCCAAGAGGAAGTTCAAGAGCTACCCGATCGGCTTCTTCCACATCGACATCGCCGAGGTCCGCACGGCCGAAGGAAAGCTCTACATGCTGGTCGCCATCGACCGCACAAGCAAGTTCGCCTTCGTCGAGCTCCATCGCCAAGCCAAGCAGCGGACTGCAGGCGACTTCCTCCGCAGGTTGGTCGAGGCCGTCCCTTACAAGATCCACACGGTGCTGACCGACAACGGCATCCACTTCACCACGCCCGGCGCCGGCGGATCAGCCGCATCCCTGATCGCTGAAGCCCTCGCTCGTGGAGAGCCTGTCTGGGCTCACGCCTTCGAGTATGCCTGCGCCCAGCTCGGCATCGAGCATCGCACGACCAAGCCCAAGCACCCTTGGACCAACGGGCAGGTCGAGAGAATGAACCGCACCATCAAGGACGCGACCGTCAAGCGCTTCCATTACGACAGCCACGATCAGCTCGAGCGCCACCTCGCCGACTTCGTCGCCGCCTACAACTTCGGACGCCGCTTGAAGACCCTCAAGGGCCTCACGCCCTACGAGTTCATCTGCAAACGATGGACAACCGAGCCCTACCGCTTCAGAGTCAACCCGCTCCAGCAAATGCCGGGACTAAACATCTAGCCGCTTTCGAGAGAGTCGACAGGGACGATTTTGGCGACAAGCGTGGCGATTGATCCGCAATTCAGTGACGAAGGGCTGTTCCGGATCGCTAGCTCCGAATCAAGCTTCGATAGCAAATGTCACTTGCATCGGCGTCAATTATTGTAATCGCTCGAGGGTGCCGAGACCATTGGAATTCAACGATTCCACCGTCATCGCGGTGGCCTTGCCGCCGCTGCCGACAGTGAAACGAATGGAAGATGGCTTGTCGGGCGTTTCCGCATCCGGAAAACAGATGAAGAGATCGCGATCGAAATGGCGCATGGGGTAGGTCCGCACGCCCCCGGGTCCGACCGACAAGGTCAGGGTGCCGTTCGCCTCCGCCACGACCGCCTGACCGACGTAAGCATTGGCGTATCGGCCAGTGTAGGCCGCGAGCGCGAGGGACGCTGTCGCATCGGCCGGAGGTGTGCCGTACGCAGCTTTGTTCGCAGCGATGCTTGGCGCGAACATGCTCTTGTAGGCCCCGTCCCAGTCCTTCAGCCAGTCCTTGCCGACCTTCCCGTCGAAGACGAGGTCCGCGAAGCTGTCGGCAAGTCCTTCCGGCACGCCTGACGGAAACGCGTTTGTGAGCAGAATAATCCCGAGTTTGGATTTCGGATAGACCGAGACAAGTGTTTGTGCGCCGACGCTGAAGGCGCCAGCATGACCCCATGCGAGGCCGTGGCGGCCGTATTCGACATTCCAGCCCAGTCCATAGAACGAAGCGCTCCCGGAGACGGGGTTGCTGCCGCGTGCCGTGAGCGGCACATGCGTCTGAGCGAGAGCCGAAGCCGCGACGCGCTGCTTTCGCTCGAACATCCCATCGCCGATTTCGAGCCGCAGCCACTTGGCAAGGTCGCGGACGTTCGAGCTGATGCCACCGGCCGGCGCCTGCGGGTCGGGATCCCGCTGGACCTTGGCAACCCAAACGCCGCCGGCCCTGACGTGCAGCGCCGCGCGATCGACGCGTGTCAGGAAGTCCTTGTGTGTTGCGCTTGTGGATATCATCCCCAGCGGACCGAAGAGCTTTTCCTGAGCCACGACGTCCCAGGATTTGCCGGTCGGTTTCGCGGCCGCGATGACGCCCTCGGTGAAGCCGAAATTGCTGTAGGAATAGCCAGCCCGAAAGCTGGAGGATGGTGGAACCAGGCGCGGTCTGTGAAGGATCTCGTCGCGGCCGTACCCGACGTCCTCAAGATCGTCCCCAGCGCTGCCCGGCAGCCCGCTTCGGTGGTTGAGAAGATCCCGGACGGTGATCTGTGAGGTCGGATAAGGGTCGAGAAGCTGAAAGGCGGGGTCGAGATCTGCGATCCGAGAGTCCCAGCCGGCCACCCCTTCGCTCACAAGCGTCGCCACGACGGTCGAGGTTACCGGCTTCGACAGGGACGCGATCTGGAAGACCGTATCGGCGTCGACGACTTCGGACTTTCCGACCTCCCTGCGGCCGAAACCCTTCAGGAAGATTGTCTCGTCACTGAAGACGACCGCAATCGCAAGGCCCGGCACGTCACCTGCATCAACGGTATGCTGCGCCAGCGCATCGAGTGCCGGCAGTCTCGCTTCGACCTGTGCGCGTGTAATTGTCTGGCCCAGCGCAAATCTGGGTTCAACCATCATCAAACCGAGCAGAAGACACGCATGTCCGAGGAACCAGCTGGATCGAGACCGCTGCATTTGATGTTTGCTTCTGTTCAGGCTGGCCTGGGTGACGAGACTGGATGAACGCTTTGGATTATATCGAACCAAGACCCAGCGACAAGCCGATTTAGGTAGACGCCAGGGCTATCGCATTTGGCCGATGATGGATCGTGCGAGGGCGCTGGACCATCCGGAGCGCTTGCATTTTCGTCGAATGGAGATGCCGGGTCGTGCGGTACGGAGGTCGTTGAAGGCGAGCTTGCGCAGCACGGCGGGGTTTTCGGGGCCATGATCCTTGCGATTTCGGGCACGGTCCTAGTCGAAGGCGTGTCGAGCACCCAATAGAGGCTGCCTAAACTTAATCGTTTCTTCAGCTGCCTGGTTGGGTTGATGCGAAGCATGCCGTCCATGCGCACCATCGGGACAGCTTGGTGAAGTCGCGCCGGCCATCGAGGATCCAAATGATGTGTCTGATCTTGGGCTTGTAGGAGATCAGGAAAGGTTGGCCGTGACGTTTCGCGTCGGTTGCCGGCGAGCCGCGTCAGGCCAGGTGTGCCCGTGGTTTCTGAAGCAAGACGTGAGCGTTTGGGACCGAGTATGATTGGGCGAAGAGGCTGGCGTTTGGCGCCGCCGCGGGCGAAACAAGGCTGGGATGGTGTTTGGGATCGATCCACTGGTGGCGGCAGGAGTCGTGCTGGCCACAGCGGCGACCGACGCGGTCTATGTGATGTTCACATCGGCCGTCGTCGCGCGCCGACGCGTCTCGGCGGCGTCCTGGAGCAGTGCCTGGTACCTGCTCTCGTCCTTCGCGGTGATCAGCTACACTGAAAATTGGGCTTATGTCCTGTTCGCTGCCGCCGGGTCTTGGATCGGAGCGTTCATATCGATTACGCTGCTGCATCGCCCGCTGTCCAGATAATCATATATCAAATTTTACGAGATGTGTATTGATTTAATCAGTATTTATGTGGTCTAATAATCGAGTTTTTTCAGATATCAGCTTGAATATCACCGAATGGACATTGCGGTGCTTGTCGATACTGTAATTTCCGCTACGATATAACTTAGCGGCAGGGCCGGAACGAATGCTTGCTTGATGTCGTCAGAGAATATTTCGACATTGAGCGACTGCTCGGCAATCCAGTAGTGCTGTGTCAGCTTTTTGATAAACATCAATGTATATTGAAATTTATAAATGCTTATTTGGACGACTTTGGATTGAATCGGGCTAATGTTTTATTAATTATTACAGTATATCGAGACTAGAATGACCAGGGTGGCGGACCTCAAATGCAGCAGGACCCGAAAGAAATTACTGACGTCACCATTGCGCCGAACGTGACAAAGCTGTCACGGCGCCAATTGCTCGATTGCAGCATCGGGATCGGCGCCTTTCTGCTGACCGCGGGGACCGCCAGGGCCGAAGACCCGATGCCCGCCACCATGGACATGCCCGCCACGACGGACATGTCGCCCGCCATGGACATGTCTCCGACGCTGGGCATGGTGCCCGACAAGCCGGCGCCCGCCATGGATCAGCCGCTCGTCGAGCCCGAGGTGCGGCGGTCCGTCGATGGCGTGCTGAGCACGACTTTGCGGGTCCGCTACGACTACCGGCAGATCGGTGGTGTGCGGCTCTATGTCAGGTCTTATGAAGGCGGCAGCCCCGGGCCCACCTTGCGCATGAAGCCGGGGGACACGCTGCGCATCAAACTGATCAACGACCTGCCGCCGAACCGGGACCAGCTTCCCGCCGACATCAGTCAGCCGCATCAGTTCAACAACACCAATTTTCACTTCCATGGCGCGCATGCCAGCCCGAGCGGCATCGCCGACAACGTCATGCGCTCGATGGCCCCCGGCCATACCTACAACATCGAAATCAAGCTGCCGGAGGACCACACCAAGGGCACCTACTGGTATCACCCCCACCACCACGGCAGCGCCGATATCCAGATGTCGAGCGGCATGGTGGGCGCCGTCGTCATCGAGGGCGATTTCGCCGATGTGCCGGAGATCGCCGCCGCCCGCGAGCGCCTGCTGGTGCTGACCCAGGTGGTCTATGACGCGAGCGGCATGGTGGAGAATTTCGAGACGCTGTTTCCGGAGACGGCGACACGTTTTCTGGCGATCAACGGGCAGCGGCGGCCGATGATCGAGATGCGCCCCGGCGAGGTGCAGCGCTGGCGCATCCTCAATGCGGCCTATCAGGACGACATGCTGCTCGATCTCGAGAAGCACGACCTGCACGCCATCGCCTACGATGGCATCCAGCTCGGCGCCATGCAGCCGCTCAAGCAACTCCTGGTCGCGCCGGGCCAGCGCGCCGATCTTCTGGTGAAGGCGGGCGCCCCCGGCACCTATGCCTTGAACGCGGAACCCTACGATCAAGGTCACCCCTCGCCGACGGGTCCCCTGGCGCGGGTGATGGTGTCCGGCGCGCCGATGGACATGACGCTGCCGGGCGCCTTGCCGCCGCCGCCCCTGGACTCCATCAAGGCGTCCGAAATCACCAACCGTCGAACGGTGACCTTTTCGGCAACCGCGCCCGAGGCGGACGCCGCCGGCCATTGGCAGGAATTTGCCTTTTTCATCGACGGCAAGAAATTCGACCCCCACCGCATCGATCAACGGGTCAAGCTCGGGGCGGTCGAGGAGTGGACGATCGTCAACACGCATGAGCATGACGACCACGTTTTTCATATCCACACCAACCCGTTCGAGGTCGTGTCGGTCAACGGCAAGGCGCTGGCCGTGCCGCAATGGCGCGATTCCGTCATCGTCGACCGCAAGGGCGGCAAGGTCGTGTTCCGCTCACGCTTTCTCGATTTTACCGGTATCTACATGGTCCATTGCCACATGATGAATCATGAGGAGATGGGCATGATGCAGACTGTCGAAGTCTACAAGCCCTGAGCGAAGACGATCATGAATTTAAGCACAATAGCCGAAGTCAAACGCCCGGCATCTTTTGACGACATCGGTGGGTGGCGAGACGGTTATTCGTGGCTGGCGGGCGGCACCTGGCTGTTCTCTGAGCCGCAGGTGTCCCTCGACACGCTCATCGATCTCGACGCCTTGGGCTGGGTGCCGCTGGCTGTGACGGAGGCCGGCCTCGACATCGCCGCGACCTGCCGGGTCGTGGAGCTGCACGACTTCGAAGGCCCGGCTGGATGGCGTGCGGTGCCGCTGTTCCGGCAAAGCATCGATGCGTTTCTGATGTCGTTCAAGATCTGGAATGCCGCGACCGTCGGCGGCAACATTTGCATGTCGCTGCCCGCCGGAGCGATGATCTCGCTGACCGCAGCACTCGAAGGCGTGTGCACATTGTGGCCACGCGGGGGTGAGCCGCGCGAGGTGCCGGTTGTCGATTTCGTCACCGGCAACCATCGAAACGTGCTGCAGACGGGCGAGCTGCTGCGCAAGATCCATCTGCCCGCGGCGGCCCTGTCCAAGCGCGCCGCCATGCGGCAGGTGTCGCTGACCAAATTCGGCCGCTCGGCCGCCCTTATCATCGCCACCGCGAATGACGATGGCGCGGATTTCCTGCTGACGGTCTCGGCCGCGACGCCGCGGCCGGTGCAGTTGCGCTTCGCCACCCGCCCATCGGCCGAAGACCTGCGCCAGGCCCTGGAGGCTCGATTGCCGCCGGATGCCTATTTCGACGACGTGCACGGATCGGCGCCCTACAAGCGCCACGTCACGCACTATCTGGCCGAACAGATCCGCATGGAGCTCGCTTGACCCATTATCATGTCAACGGTCGGCATTACGCGGCCGAGCCGGCGGCCGGCCAGTGCCTGCGCACCTTCTTGCGCGATCTCGACGTGTTCGGCGTCAAGAAGGGCTGCGACGCCGGTGATTGCGGCGCCTGTACGGTGCATATCGACGGCAAGCCGTTCCATTCCTGCCTGGTGCCGGCGTTCCGGGGCGAAGGCCGCGAGATCACCACGATCGAGGGCCTGTCCACGAACGGCGAACTGCATCCGATGCAGCAGGCGTTTCACGACGCGCAGGCCTTCCAATGCGGGTTCTGCACCGCCGGCATGATCATGACGGCCGTGACGTTGACCGACGCGCAGAAGACCGATCTGCCGCACGCGCTGAAGGGCAACCTCTGCCGCTGCACCGGCTACCGGTCGATCAACGATGCGCTGCATGGCACGTGCAACATCGAGGCGGACGTGGCCGGCAAGGCTCTCGGGGCCAGCCTGCCCAACCCGTTCACGGATGCCATCGTGACCGGCAAGGCGCGCTACACGATGGACCTGGCGGTCGAGCAGCTTTTGCACCTCAAGGTCCTGCGCTCGCCGCATGCGCATGCCCGCATCGTGTCCATCGACCGGAACGCCGCGCTCGCCGTGCCGGGCGTCGTCGCGGTCTATACCTGGGAAGACGTTCCCAAGCGCCTGTTCAGCTCGGCCCTGCACGAGGACCATCTCGTCGACCCCGACGACATCCGGCTGCTCGACGACGTCGTGCGCTTCGTCGGCCAGCGGGTCGCAGCCGTGGTGGCCGAGACGGAGGCGGCGGCCGAGGCGGGCTGCCGGGCCCTGAAGGTGGACTACGAAGTCCTGCCGGCCGTTTTCGATCCGGTTTTGGCCGTGCAGCCCGGCGCGCCCGTGCTGCACGACAAGCGATCGGTGGCGGCCAGCACCAACATCTTCTGCACGCTGCAGGGCGAAATCGGCGACATCGCCCAGGGCTTCGAGGCCGCTGACGCGGTGCACGAGCAGACCTATTCGACCACCCGGGTGCAGCACGTGCATCTCGAGACGCACGGATCGATCGCCTGGAAAGGCGAGGACAATCGCTGGCACATCCGCACCAGCTCGCAGGCCCCCTTCGCGGCGCGCCAGAAGCTCGCCTACATCATGGGCATTCCGCCCCGCGACCTGCATGTGTTCACCGAGCGCGTCGGGGGTGGCTTCGGCGGCAAGCAGGAACTGGTCTCGGAAGATTTGGTGCTGTTCGCCGCCATGAAGCTGGGTCGCCCGGTGAAGTGGGAATGGACCCGCGAGGAGGAATTCATCGGCGCCACGACGCGCCACCAGATGACCACCCGGGTGAAGATCGGCGCCCGCAAGGACGGCACGCTGACGGCGCTTGACGTCGAGGTGTTTTCCAACACCGGCGCCTACGGCGGCCACGGCGGCGAAACCCTGGGGGCCGCGATGGCGAGCCCGCTCGCAGCCTATCGCTGCGCCAACAAGAAGGGCATCGGCCACGCGGTCTACACCAACATGACGCCCGCCGGCGGGTTTCGCGGCTATGGGGCCTCGCAGACGACCTTCGCGGTGGAATGCGCGATCGACGAACTGGCGAGATTGCTCGACATCGACCCGTTCGAGATGCGGCGCCGAAACGTCGTGCGGCCGGGCGACAACGTCGAGTCGATCTGGAAGGAACCGACCGACGCCAGCTTCGGCAGTTACGGCGTCGAGCAATGCCTCGACATAATCGAGCGGGAACTGCGCAAGGGCAACGGCGTTGCCAGGCCCGAGGGTGAGGAATGGGCCGAAGGGCATGGCGTCGCCCTGGCCATGTTGGAATGCGGCCCGCCGACCGAGCATCGCTCGGGCGCCGAGATGCAGCTTCTGCCGGACGGCACCTATCATCTGGCTTGCGGCTCGACCGAAATGGGCAATGGCATCGTCACGGCCCACAAGCAGATCGCCGCCCATATGCTGGGCACGCGCGCCGACCACATCAGCATCATCAACGCCGATACCGATCGCACGCCCTATGACACCGGAACCTTTGCGAGCACCGGCGTCGTGGTCGGCGGCAAGGCGGTCCACCTGACCGCCGAGGCCATGGCGAAGGACGTCATCGGTTTCGCCAGTCGTCACACGGGCGTGCCGGCCGACCAGTGCCGCCTCGATGACGACGGCGTCATCTGCGGCAATCAGCGGATCCCGCTCCGCGACCTCCATGCCGAGGGCGCCAAGGTCGACCATCGCTTCTCGGTCAACCGCCGGGCCTATCTGTCGCCGCGTACGATCGCCTTCAACGTGCAGGGGGTGCGCCTCGCCGTGCATCGCGTGACAGGCGAAATTCGTGTGCTGCACAGCGTGCATGCGGCCGATATCGGCCGGCCGATCAACCCGATGCAGTGCCGCGGCCAGCTCGATGGCGCGATCGCGATGGGCTTTGGCTGGGCGCTGGTCGAGACCATGGTGCATGACGCCGACGGGCACATGGTCAATCCGCAGCTACGCAACTGCCGCATCCCGACCTTTGCCGACACGCCGCACACCGACATCTTCTTTGCCGACACGACCGACATGATCGGGCCTCTCGGTGCGAAATCCCAAGGCGAGTGCGGCATCAATCCGGTGGCGCCGGCCGTCTCGAACGCCTTGGCCAATGCCACGGGCGTGCGGTTCGCCCATCTGCCGTTCACGCCCGATCGTCTGTTCGCGAAACTCAGCTCCGCCAAATGAGCGATGTTGCGACCAGCGTCAGCATCGTCACGCAAACCTGCGTTCGGCCGGACAGCGCCGACGCGTTCGCACGGTGGCAGGGTGGAACCAGCACGGTGATCTCCGGCTTCCCGGGGTTCATCGAGCAGCGGCTGATGCCGCCCCACCCGCCGCTGCAGGTCGATTGGGTGATCCTGCAGCGTTTCGTCAGCCTGGACGATGCCAAGCGATGGCTGGGCTCGCCCGAACGGCAGTCCCGCATCGAAGGCGCCACCCCGATGTTGGTCGGGCGCGACGACGTCCACATCGTGCGCGACGATGCCAGTGCGGCGCGCACGGCGCCGGTCTCCGCGGTGATGAGCACGCGGGTGAAGCCCGGCATGGAGGCCGAATACCTGAAATGGGAGCAGAAGGTCGCAGCGGCGCAGTCGAAGGCCGCAGGATTGCAAGGCTATCGCTTCGAGCCGGCTGTGCCGGGCGTGCAGGAGGACTTTATCGCGATCCTGCGGTTCGACAGCGAGGCGAACCTGCGGACCTGGCTCGAGTCGCCGCAACGGCGGCAGTTGCTCGACGAAGCCGCCCCCCTGACGGCGGAATTCCACACGCGGATGGCGCAAAGCGGCTTCGAGCAGTGGTTTCGTGACGCTACGCCGGAGGGTGCGCCGGCGCCCGCGGCGTGGAAGATGAACATGATCGTCCTCCTGACGCTCTATCCGGTCGTGTATCTGTGGGGCCTGTTGGTGGGCACGCCCATTCTGATAAAGGCGCTCAAGCTGGATTTCCCGGTCGCATTGTTCATCGGCAACGCGTTCAGCGTCATCCTCACCTCGTATCTGGTGCCGTGGACCGCCAAACGGCTCGGCTGGTGGCTGACGCCGCCAAAGGAGGGGCGAGCCCTCGTGAACCTGCAGGGTGCCGGTTTGCTGGTGGCGACCTATGCAATCATGATCTTGCTGTTCTGGAAGGCGTTGTAGCTGATCGTTCGGCCCGTGTTCGCGGCCGGCGTTGATCTCGTTGGCGCCTCAGAATCTCGAACGGCCGTATAAGAGAAACGAATGACCTCCTCCATGGTTGGCCGGGATCGTTCTTGAATTCGAGCGGCTCCTCGAGCCCCTCGCGATCGATGGGCACGACGTTGTCGTCCCGTCGCTCCCCGGTTTTGCTTTCTCCAAGCCGATCACCGGCATCATCGGCCCGCGTCGCGCCGCCGAACTCATGTACGGATTGATGGTTCGGCTGTTCGGGACCCGCCGCTACGTTGTTCAGGGCGGCGATTGGGGGGCGTGTTCCTGCCCACGCCGCACTCGCTGGTCGAGAAGACCTACAACGTCGTTCACTGGAGCGACATGGCTGCGGGCGGCCACTTCGCTGCCCTCGAGCAACCGGAGCTGATGCTGGCGGACCTGAGGGCTTTTATCGCCACGGTCTCGCGGGGGCCCTGTCACGTTGGCGGGCCACGGCCGCCAACGGGCCGAGGTGGTCTTTTTTTCAGGCACACGCCACCATCGCGCCTCGCCAGCTCGCGATGGCCTCGGCCCGGAAGGCCTTCAGGGTTCTGCGGGAGACGAGGTGACCTTGGGTGTTGAACAGGTTGTGGACGGCGGCATGGGCCGACAGGAAGCGCTGGGCCGACCCCGCCGACTTGAACTTTTGCATCTTGCGCTCTCGCCGACGTGTTGGCTGATGGGAATTCTCGGCGCGGTTGTTCCGGCGCTGCCCCTGGTCGTGGCGGGCCGAAAGACCGAGCTGCCGGAAGGCCGCCCCATAGGATCCGAGTTTGTCGGTGGTGACCGTCGCGGGCGCGAAGCCCTGTTTGCGGATCAGCTTGCGCAGTAGCCGGACGGCCGCGGCCTTGTCCCTTCTCGACTGCACCAGGATGTCGAGCACCTCGCCTTCATCGTCCACCGCCCGCCAGAGCCAATGGCGCTTGCCCGCAATCTTCACGACCATTTCGTCCATGTGCCAGCGCGAGGTCGGGCGAGGCCGTCGCGCCCGAACCGCGCGGGCAAATAGCGGGCCGAACTTGGTGACCCAGCGCCGGACTGTTTCGTAGGTCAGGTCGAGGCCACGCTCGGCCAACATCTCCTCTACGTCGCGAAAACTCAGCGTGAAGCGAAGGTAGAGCCAGACCGCGTGCTGGATGAGGGGCGGCGGAAATCGATGGCCGTGGTAGGGGGAGCGCTGCATGGCCCCTTGCACCCAAGGTGCCGCGAACCTGACAACGCCGGAGCGGCGCATCGACATCGTGGTGGTCTACAAGGTGGATCGTCTCACCCGCTCGCTGACCGACTTCGCCAGGCTGGTCGAACTCTTCGACGAACACGCGGTGTCGTTCGTCTCGGTGACGCAAAGCTTCAACACCACCTCCAGCATGGGGCGGCTGACCCTCAACGTGCTGCTCAGCTTCGCCCAGTTCGAGCGCGAGGTGACCGGCGAGCGCATCCGCGACAAGATCGCCTCGTCCAAGAAGAAAGGCATCTGGGTCGGCGGCGTGGTGCCGCTGGGCTACCGGGTGCAGGATCGCAAGCTCGTAATCGACGAGGCCGAGGCCGCAACCGTGCGGCTGGTGTTCGAGCGCTATCTGGCGCTCGGCTCCCTCCCGGCCCTGCAACGCGAGCTGCGGGAACGCAACATCGTCACGCGGCAGCGGGTGCTGGCGACCGGGCGGACCATCGGCGGGGTGGCGCTGACCAACGGCCCGCTCGACCACATGCTGCGCAACCGCATGTATCTGGGCGAGCTGAACCACCGCGACTCAAGCTATCCGGGCGAGCACGCCCCCATCGTGGATCGCGACCTGTTCGATGCGGTGCAGGCCAGGCTCACCGCAAACCTCGGACAGCGGCGTGCCGGTCGGTTGAAGTCCGATGCCTTGCTCCAAGGCCGCCTTTTCGACGACCGGGGCAACCGCATGAGCCCGACCTATGCGATCAAGAAGGGCCTGCGCTATCGTTACTACGTCTCGACCATGCTGGTGCAAGGCCGCAAGAGCGAGGCGGGCTCGGTGGCCCGGGTGCCGGCGACCGAGCTGGAACGCATCGTCGTCGACGCGATCACCGCCACGGCCTCCGAAGACCCGGTGAGCGATCGCGACCGGATCACGACCGGCATCGAGCGCGTGGTGGTCGGCAAGGGCCAGGTCGAGGTTCATCTGACCGAAGCGGTCGTGGCGGATGGCAGACCCAACCCGATCGTGATCGCCTGGTCGCCACAGCCGATGCGCCGCAAGCGCGAGATCATCGGGCCCTCAGGTGAGAGCGCCTCGCGTCCGATCCGGGCCGGAGCACGATCCAAGCTGCTCGCCGGCATTGCCCGCGCCCGGAGCTGGCTCGACGAGATCACGAGCGGGAGCGTGCCCGACATCGAGAGCATCGCCGTGCGCGAGACCATCAGCGCGCGGGCGGCTCGCATGACGTTGTCGCTGGCCTTCGTGGCGCCCGACATCGTCGAGGCCGCCGCCGACGGCATCCTGCCACGCGGCTTCGGTCTCTCGCGCCTGACCGACCTGCCGCTGAGTTGGGCCGAGCAGCGCCACAAGCTCGGACTGCCTGCCCGCTCCTGAACCGACCGTCCAGGCTGTTCAACTGCGGCATCCGAACGGCATTCCGCGCGAATTGCAGGATCTTCGTCCGGCGACGATGGTCGGCGACCAGCCCATATGACGATCGGCTCGATAGCAGGAACCTGCAACCAGGGCTTCACCATCGAAGTCGATGCGGGGCTATCGACGCACGGATCCACGACGAGCGCGATTGAGGTGGTGGCGTCCCCTCGGGCAAACCTCGGCTCAGCGCCTCGGACGCGAACCGCTCTCCGGACTTCGTGAACCCGTCTCGGCACGGGCCAAAGCATCCGAGTACGGAAAAGAAGTTTTGGAGGCGGAGACTTAAGACGCGCACGGCCTTGAAATGTTCCTGTCCGCAGTCTCCATGTCAAAGACTGAGACACGCGGCTCGCTAACCTACGGGAACGTCGCGATTTACTGAAATAATAGAGAAGAAGCCGGAATCTATACTGTGGTTGGTGGAGCCAGACGGAATCGAACCGACGACCTCTTCAATGCCATTGAAGCGCTCTCCCAACTGAGCTATGGCCCCATCGTCTCCTGCATGCCGCTTGGGCCGGCATCGTCGTGGCCGACCATCGCCGGCGCGGAGGCGGCTGTATAGCCCCGGCCCTGCCCGGCCACAAGTCCAGATTTCGCCGCGCCCGCCACTTATTTCGCGACGCCGACAACGCCGGAGCCCGTACGGCGAAGGCCGGATGCCGGCCTCCGGCAAATGTTTTGGCGTCGAGGCTGAGGAGCGTCCGCCGCATGGCGGGCTTGCTCGGCCGCCTCGGCTGCCTTAACCAGAGCTCATGCTCAGTCTCGTTGTGGGAGCGGGTGTCATCGGCCTCGCGGTCGGCCGGGCTTTGGCCCTCCGGGGCGGCGACGTCATCGTGGCCGAGAAATCCGAAAGCTTCGGGACCGGCATATCGTCCCGGAACTCGGAGGTCGTCCATGGCGGCATGTATTACCCGCATGGCAGTCTCCGGCAGCGGCACTGCGTCGCGGGACGGCGGCGGCTCTACGATTATTGCCACAGCCACGGCATCGCGCATCGGCGGTGCGGCAAGCTCATCGTCGCGACGGCGGCCGCCGAGACGGCCAAGATCATCACGATCTTCGACCAGGGGGTCGCCAACGGCGTCGAAGGCCTGAGCTTGCTGGACGGGGAAGAGGCGATGCGCCTGGAGCCGGCCTTGCTGTGCTCGGCGGCAGTCCTTTCGAGCGACTCCGGTATCGTCGATTCGCACGCCCTCATGCTCGCATTCCTCGGCGACATCGCAGACAGCGGCGGGACGCTCGCCGTCCGCACGCCGATCGAGACGCTGACGCGGACGGCCCGTGGATGGGTCGTCGGCTTCGGCGGGGCCGATCCCGACACCATCCTGGTCGACGCGGTCATCAACTGCGCCGGTCTCGACGCGCAGCGTCTCGCAGGCTCGATCGACGATTACCCGCCCGACCGGATCCCGCCGCTGGTCCTCGCCAAGGGCAATTACTTCGCCTGTGCCGGGCCGCAGGCCTTCTCGCGGCTCATCTATCCGGCACCGGTCGAAGGCGGGCTCGGCGTCCATGCCACGCTCGACCTCGCCGGCCGGACCCGCTTCGGTCCGGACGTCGAATGGATCGACGATCTCGACTATGCCGTGGCGCCGAAGCGCGCGGCGAGCTTCTACGAGGCCATCCGGCGCTACTGGCCCGGTCTGCCGGACGGCGCGCTATCGCCCGACTATGCCGGCATCCGCCCCAAGTTGACGGGCCCCGGCCAGCCGGCTGCCGATTTCATCATCGACGGTCCGGCCCAGCACGGATTGCCAGGACTGGTCCACCTCTTCGGCGTGGAAAGTCCGGGCCTCACCTGCAGCCTCTCCATTGCCGAGGAGGTCGCGGGACAGCTCGGGCTGTGAACGCCACGGCCCAATCCGCGGGTCGGCACAGGGGTCGACAGCGCAGCTTTTCCGTGGTCCACCACATGAACCGGCGCGACCATCGCCGCCGCTCAGGAGGACCACGTGGCGTCGACCCAGCCGTACAAGGGTATTTTCCCTGTCGCTCCCACCCCGTTCACCGCGTCCGGGAATCTCGATCTCGACGGGCAGCGCCGGGTCATGGATTGCATGATCGACCAGGGCGTCGACGGCATCTGCATCCTGGCCAATTATTCCGAGCAGTTCCTGCTCGACGATGCCGAGCGCGACACGCTGACCGAGCTCTGCCTGTCTCACGTGGCGGGGCGCGTGCCGGTGATCGTCACCTGCTCGCATTTCTCGACCCGAATCGCCGCCGCGCGCGCCGCCAAGGCCGCCGAGGGCGGCGCCGCCATGGTGATGCTGATGCCGCCCTATCACGGCACCGGGCTCAAGGCCGACGAGACCGGCATCGTCGAGCATCTTTCGCGCATCGCCGAAGCGGCCGGCATCCCGATCATGGTGCAGGACGCGCCGCTGAGCGGCGTGACGCTCTCGGTGTCGTTCCTGGCGCGGCTGGCGCGCGAGGTTCCGCTGGTGCGTTATTTCAAGATCGAGACGCCCCAGGCCGCCTCCAAGCTCAGGGCGCTGATCTCAGCCGGTGGCGCCGCGATCGAAGGTCCCTTCGACGGCGAGGAAGGGATCACGCTGATGGCCGATCTCGACGCGGGCGCCACCGGCACCATGACCAGCGCCATGGCGTCGGATCTGGTCAAGATCGTGGTCGAGAAGCATGCCGCCGGCGACCGCAAGGGGGCAGCGGCCCAGTACGCCCGCATCCTGCCGCTGATCAATTACGAGAACCGGCAATGCGGGCTGCGGGCCACCAAGACCGTGATGATGGAAGGGGGCGTGATCAAGAGCGACCACGTGCGCCACCCGATGGAGCAGCTCCATCCCGCCACTCGCGCCGGGCTTCTGGAACTCGCGGCCGAGGTCGAGCCGCTGGCGCTGAGGTGGGGGAAATAGGGCCTTGTAATCAAGTGGAGGGCGGGACAGGCGTGCGTCGCGCCACGCCGAGAGAATTTTACGGATTCTCAAGCGTCATCGTCGCGCCGTAGCGCGACCGTGATGGCATTCCGCAAATGCCGGTTCAATTCCGGTAGACGTTCACGCGGTACGGCCCATCTCCCGCGTCCTTGCGAGGGAGGCAGCACCTCCCGTGCGCGCCAAAGAGGGATGGCAAAGCGAACGAGCGCAACGCTCTCTGCATTCTCGAGCAAGAAGGCGCGCATCTTTGCCGTGTCCTCATCGTCGTAAATGGCGATGTCCAGAGTCGGCTTGCAGCACGGCGGCAGCGCGCGAAAACCGGCCGATTCCATCCACGCCAATCCTTCGACCGTTACAGCACAACAGAGCGGAGCACCGCAAAAGCCTCCACGGCGTCGTCCGGCCTCGATCCACCAGTCGTTCTGCCAATCCTCATAGCCGAACAGCATCCCCTCAAGCCGCTCGAACGACTCGTTCCATCCCTCCTTCCCGGCCGCCTTCCAAATCAGACGCATAGCCGGAACGCGCCACTCCTCACCCTTTAGCGTATAGTAGAGCGTGCGCAGACCTTGGCGGTCTCCGCCTAAGGTCTCGTCGGGCTCAAGCACCTCCTCACGGTGAAACCTGCCTTCGCCGACCCAATGATCGAAGCGGTCCTCACCCTTGAACGTCATCGGCGGGTAGATTTGGCCGCCCATCCTGGCCAATGTCTTTCGACCATCGAGCAAAAGCGGCAGTTCGTATCCAGTATGCACCAGATAGGGCGTCATCAATCTGCGTTGTCGGTAGATCATGACATCGAGATCGTCATGCCCGATTTCGGCCGGGTCAAGCCGGACACCGTAGGTCGACGTCGTTGCCAAAAGATCCACTTGATCGAGGACATGGTGACCTCGCAAGTCAGGATCGTCCTCGGCCTCCAGGCCAAGGATTTTTCGGAGAACCGACAAATCGGAAACCTCGAATCGCGCCTGCAACACCGGGCACCATTGCTTCCGGTCGAAGACCGAAAGGATGAAGTGCTTATCGGTCGAAGGGCTCAGCGTCATCGGCTCGGACATCATGGCCGCTCATATCACCAGCAGACCCAAATGAAGCATCATAGGTTCGAAATCACGATCCTGATGTAAAAGCACATGACCGCGCCGGATGCAGAACGTCGCGATAATCATGTCGATCGTCTTGCGGATCGTGATGCCCTTGCTTCTAAGCAGGCGATAGTTCGAGGCGGCAGTGACGGCGATCGTGTCATCGAGCATGGCTTCCAACCGGAATTGACGAAGCGCCACCTCGATTTTTCGAGCGTGCCGGTCGTTGGCAGCACCTTGCAGAACTTCCAGGAGAATGAGATCTCCGACCACGATGAGGTCGAGATCGTGGATCGCTCGCAACTTTTGAACCGCTCCGCAATCCTCTCCGCGAAGGTTTGCGATCCAGACCGAACTGTCGATGACAATCATCCTTCAGGAGTGATCGTTCGACCTTGACGTTGAGCATCAAGATCACCCACCCAGCCAAGACCTGCCATCTCGGTGATCGCACGACGACGGCGAGCGTCTCGGACCAGGCGCCGCAAAGCCTCCTCGACGGTTGCCCGCTTCGTCGACAAACCGACGGCCGCCATCGCTTCCGCCAGCAAGGCGTCATCGATCTCGATGTTGGTTCGCATGGCATCACATCCGGATGTGTATATCGACCTTACGGTCATACACATGAACCAGGCGGAAATCATTGCCTATCTTCGAATTCAGCCCGTTCGCCGCGCCAGCACCACGGCGGCCAGGAGGCCGGCGAGGTCGTCGGTGACGACATCGACATGGGGCTCGGCGTTGCCGAGCCGCTCCCCGGCCTCGCGATGCCGGTCGTCCCCGAGCTTCGGCGCGACCAGCATCGTCACCATGCCACGCACATGCGGCACTTCGAGGTTGCGGGCGATATCCTCGAACATGGAGGCCATGGCGGGGTCGACGCCATGCGCGGCGAAGAAGCGGTCGTAGGTCGCGGCATCGGGTTTGGGCACGAAGTCGGCGGCGACGATGTCGAAGACATCCTCGAAGCTCGTCGCCGCGAAGCCGAGTTGCGCCGCAGTGCGCAGGGCATGGTCGCGCGAGCCGTTGGTCAGGATCAGCTTGCGGCCGCGAAGCGCGGCCACCGCCTCGACCAGCACCGGCTCGTCGCCAAGGCGTTGTCGAACTCGCTATGTGCGGCACGCCGACTCGAAAAAGGCGAGCTTGGGAGCCGGCCTTCCCGACATGCTTGGCCGGCCACCCGCTACGTTGCTGACAACGCGGGGGGTTCCCCTGATCGTTTCGCGTTCGAACGCCGGACCAGAGCGCCGCGCTCGTGCACGGTTTATGCGCCCTAACCCTCCTTGCCGTCGCCGCAACGCTCGATGATCGAACGTTCCATGTTGACGATCGCGCCGCTGCGGGTCAGCTCTTCGGCGTTGCGCTGGTGGAGCGGGTCGTCGGCGAGTGCCTTGCGATATTGCTCATAGGAAGCGAGCGACAAGAAGTCGATAAGGCCGTAAGCGATATTGGTCGGCCCGGCGAAGTCGGTCGGCAGCCAATAGCCGACGATCTTGCCGCCGGCGTTGCGGATCGCCTCCAGCTCACGCTCGACATAGTCGCGGAAGTGCTTCAGCCGGTTCGGGTCCAGCGTGTAGCGGATGCAAAGCGTATACATCGACCGCTCCTCAGAAATCGCCGGGGTTCATGTAAGGCTGCGACCACAGCGTGACCTGGAGGACCATCGACTTCCACCACGCCTCCTGCATGCGCAGCACGACGTCGGCGGAATGGCCGCCCTTCTCGAGATATGGCCGCATCGGCGCCACTGTCGCCGCCGCGAATGCGATCACGTCGCGGCCGCGAATGTGGGCGGCGGTGTTCACGTGGTCGGTCACGTTCTTCTTGGCCCGGTGGTGGCGCAGCCCGATCTCATACTGATAGTCGAGCCACTCCTGATCGTATTCGGCGCGCGCGGTGTCGAGCACCCATTGCGCGAAGCGCTTGCCTACTGCGACGCCATAGTCCTTGTCGGGCTCGCCGGTATCGCGGTCCCAGCTATAGCGTGCGAGATGGGTGTGCTGCGCGATGATCCCGCGCCACATCGTGACGAGCTCTTCGGCCTGGTCCTTGAGGATGTCATAGCTCAGGCGAAGGTAGACCATGTCCTCGTCGGTGAAGAGGCACGAAGCCTTCAGCTCCTTCAGCTCGTCCAAGCTGATCGGCGACTTGGCGACCTCGGGCGAGCCGGGGTTGTAGCCGGGCAGGTCCTTGGCGCCGTGATGGTCTTGCATGGCGGTCTCTCCCTGAGATTGCTGCGCCGGAGTGGCGGATCGCCCGCCGTTGCCGAGCAGGAAGGTGACGCTCTCGCGCCACAGCGCACTCCGCATCTGCTCGAGATGCATGAGATGGGTGCCGCGCGCGATTTTCACGTCGCGGCGCTCCGCGGAGCGGCTCAGCCGGTCGAACAGCCAGCGCGCGTCCTCGTCGGTGACGAGGCCGTCCCAGGCGCCGCGGATGATCGCGACGGGCGCGATGACGTCGGCCGGTTCCCAGGCGAGTTCGCCATGCCAGGCACGCAGGATCTCGACGAGCGGTCCGGTCGGCGTCTTGACCGCCGGCGGATTGCGCTCACGCGCATCTGGGTCGCTGTCGAGATAGGCATCCGCCCAACCGACAAAGTCGCCGCGCGCGAGGACCGGAGATTGACCCGGCGGCACGTCCTCGACAAAGCGCATCCATTGCTCCTCGTTGGTGACGAGCTTCCACGCCGGCAGAATCGGACGCGGCACGTAACGGGGGCCCGCGCGGCAGGCGAGAGGTGCGAACATGACGATGCGGTCGACGAGCGTCGGGTGTTGTGTCGCGAAGAGGCCGGCCGGCATAGACCCCCAGCTATGGGTGATGAGCGAAACTCGCTGCTGCCCGCCGCCATCCAAGATGAAGCGAACCGCCGCCTCGACCTGCCCGACCGCCGCGGCAGCCGTGCCGAGCGGCTCGCCTGCTTCGGCGGGATCGTTCATTTCAGGGTAGCGATCCGAGCCGCCGAAACCGAGAAAGTCGAGCGCCCAAACGTCGAAGCCGGCGTCCGCGAGCGCATCCCGCCACGAGCGATCGTCGAAGCGGTAGGCAATCGACAACGCCGACGGAAAGGTGGCGCCGTGCAGGTAGAGCACCGGACAGCGTTGGCGTGGACCGATCGCCGGAAACCGACGCAAGAAAAGACGTAGGCCCTTCCGGCCGCTGCCGATCAGGAACGTTTGCTCGCGCGGGTCGAGCGGCGAACGCTGGGTCTCGGCCTTTGGCATCCAGCCCTCCTGTCCCCGGCGTGCTAAACCATCGAGGCCAGTCGATGTTTCGGCGAAGGCCGAAGCATCTCCGGCGCGCGCCATGCCCGCCCGATGATGGCAGGCATGGATATGCCGTCCCGGGGCGGCCGGTGGATCGGAAAGGTGCTGTGCAGACGTGACCTAGAGCACGATCGGTTTAGGTCGAATCGCTTGGCGATCCTAAACCGATGAACGTGCTCGCGATTTTAGAGCTGGAGCAGATCGGCAACAGCCGATCATGCTCTAGGGTGGTCGCACGAACCAGAATGTCCGCTTCGACGAATCGAAGCATGCCACGTGGATGCCAAGAGCATGATGCCGAAAAATCGACACGGGTTTTCGGACGACATCATGCTCTAAGCTACTGGAAACGATCACGATGATTTTGCATCGATTCGATCCAAAATCATCGTGATGTAGCACGGGCAATTCTGCCGTTCGAATTCCTGTTCTATTCGCCGCATCGGCCGCTTTTGCGACCCTGTCGCCGGTGGCGCTATTCCCGTCCGGCCAGCGCCACCGTCGCCAAAAAGCCGGCGAGGTCGTCCGTGACGAAATCGACATGCGGATCGGCGTTGCCGAGCCGCTCCCAGGCCTCGCGATGCTTGTCCTCGTCGAGCCGCGGGGCGACCAGCACCGTCACCATGCCGCGCGCATGCGGCACCTCGAGGTTGCGGGCGATGTCCTCGAACATGGCGGCCCTGGCGGGGTCGACGCCATGCGCCGCGAAGAAGCGGTCGTAGGTCGCGGCATCGGGCTTCGGCACGAAATCGGCGGCGACGATGTCGAACACATCCTCGAAGCTCGTCGCCGCGAAGCCGAGCTGCGCCGCAGTGCGCAGGGCATGGTCGCGCGAGCCGTTGGTCAGGATCAGCTTGCGGCCGGGAAGCGTGGCCACCGCCTCGACCAGCGCCGGGTCGGCGGCGAGCGACGAGCGGTCGATGTCGTGGACGAAATCGAGGAAGGCTTTGGGGCTGACCGCGTGGTCGGCCATCAGCCCGCGCAGCGTCGTGCCGTGATGCTGGTAGTAGAACTTCTGCAGGGCCCGGGCCGACAGGCCATCGAGACCGAAGAGGTCGGCGAGATAGCGCGTGATGCGCTCGTCGATGCGCGGCCAGATGGGGCTGCCCGCCGGATAGAGCGTGTTGTCGAGGTCGAACACCCAGGTGTCGACGTGGGCGAACCGCGCCTCGATCGTATCGGTCAGGGTCGACCGTGTGACGTCGTTCATCAGCGGCCTGTCTTCGAAGCGGTCAACGGGTGATCAGCGTGCCGGCGCCGTGGTCGGTCAGGAGCTCGAGCAGCACCGCGTGCTTGACCTTGCCGTCGAGGATCACCACGCCCTCGACACCCTGGTCGAGCGCATAGATGCAGGTCTCGACCTTGGGGATCATGCCGCCCGTGATGGTGCCGTCGGCGACGAGATCGCGGATCTTGTCGACGCTGAGCTCCTTGATGAGCTGCTTGTCCTTGTCGAGCACGCCCGGCACGTCGGTCAGCATCAGGAGGCGCTTGGCCTTGAGGGCGCCCGCGATGGCGCCCGCGAACGTGTCGGCGTTGACGTTGTAGGTCTCCCCGTCCTCGCCCTGCGCCACCGGCGCCAGCACGGGGATCAGCTCGCGGCCCAGCGTCTGGTCGAGCACGGTGGTGTCGACGCGGGAGGGCTCGCCGACGAAGCCGAGATCGACGTCCTCTTCCAGCCCCGAACCGGCGCGGTCGAGCTTGACCGCCGACACCATGTTGCCGTCCTTGCCGCAAAGCCCGATGGCGCGGCCGCCCTCGGCATTGATGAAGCCGACGATTTGCTTGTTGATCGAGCCGCAGAGCACCATCTCGACGATCTCGATCGTCGACTTGTCGGTGACGCGCAAGCCGTTCGAGAACTGCGACCTTATGCCGAGCTTCGCCAGCATGGCGCCGATCTGCGGGCCGCCGCCGTGCACCACCACCGGATTGACGCCGGATTGCTCGAGCAGCACCATGTCGCGCGCGAAGGAGCGGGCGAAGCTCTCGTCGCCCATGGCATGGCCGCCGTATTTCACCACCACGATCTCGTCGTCGTAGCGCAGCATGTGCGGCAGCGCCTGGATTAGGATCTCGGCCTGCTCCTCGGGACTGCCCTTCGGCACATCGGTCATGATCCGCTCCCTTGCGTCATGAGGGTCGAGCCTGTGCGTTCGCTGAGGAGGCGGGCGATACCGGCGCGAAGCTCGGAGACGCCGTCGCCGCTGTCGGCGGAGGTCAGCACCACCTCCGGGAAGGCCGCCGGATGGCGGGCGAGTGCCGCCCGTGTCGTCTCGATCAGCGCCTCGCGGTCGCGCGCCTTGACGGCATCGCCCTTGGTCAGCACCACCGCATAGGAGGTCGCGGCCCGGTCGAAGGCGGTCATCTGGTCATGGTCGATGTCTTTCAGGCCGTGCCGTCCGTCGACCAGGAGATAGACGCGCATCAGCGATGCCCGGCCGGCGAGGAAGCGGCCGACGAGCTTCGACCAAGCCTCGATCGTCGTCTTGCTCACGGCCGCGTAGCCGTACCCCGGCATATCGACGAGGCCGAGCTTGCCGCCGAGATCAAAGAAGTTGAGCTGCTGGGTCCGCCCCGGGGTGTGGGAGACCCGCGCCAGGGTCTTGCGGCCGGTCAGCGCATTGACGAGCGAGGATTTTCCCACGTTCGAGCGGCCTGCGAAGGCGATCTCGGGCCCGCGCATCGGCGGCAGCGCCTCGATCGTGGGCGCGCCGGCGACGAAGATGCACTCGCGGGCGAACAGCAGCCGCCCCGCCTCGGTGAAGTCCTCCTCGTCGGTCACGACGGATCCAAGATCACGATGCGAGAGAGCATGATGTCATCCGAAAACCCGTGCCGACTTTTCGGCATCATGCTCTAGCTGGTCCGCTGCTTCGACTTGCGGAACATGCCCGCAAGGTTGTCCCACAATTCCACTTTGACCCCGGCCCGCCGGGCGATGAGATATTGCTGGAGCACCGAGAGCGTATTGTTCCACGTCCAATAGATCACCAGGCCCGAGGGGAAGCGGCCGAGCATGAAGGTGAAGATCACCGGCATCCAGGTGAACATCGTTTTCTGCACCGGATCCGGCGGCTCCGGATTCATCTTCATCTGCAGGAACATGGAGAAGCCCATGATGATTGGCCAGATGCCGATCATCAGGAAGGCCGGCGGCGCGAAGGGCAGGTGCGGCAGGAACATGAAGATGTTCGTCGGATCGGGCGCCGAGAGATCCTTGATCCAGCCGAAGAACGGCGCATGGCGCATCTCGATGGTGATGAAGATCACCTTGTAGAGGGCGAAGAACACCGGCACCTGAATGAGCATCGGCAGGCAGCCGGCCACGGGATTGACCTTCTCCCGCTTGTAGAGCTCCATCGTGGCCTGCTGCTGCTTCTGCTTGTCGTCGGGGAAGCGCTCGCGCAGCGCCGCCATCTGCGGCTGCAGCTTCTTCATCTTCGCCATCGACATGTAGGACTTGTTGGCGAGCGGGAAGAAGATGGTCTTGATCAGCACGGTCACGATCAGGATCGCGATGCCGAAATTGCCGGTCAGCTTGTAGAAGAAATCGATGACGTGGAACAGCGGCTTGGTGATGAAGTAGAACCAGCCCCAGTCGATCAGGTTGCCAAAGTTCCTGATGCCGTATTCCTTCTCGTACTTGTCGAGCGTCGCCGTCTCCTTGGCACCGGCGAAGACATGCGTGGTCACCTCGGTGGAGGCGCCGGGGGCGACGGTATGGGCGGTGCCGAGCGCGTCGGTCTGGTAGTTCTTCGGCTGGGTCGCGCCCGACACCGAGAAGCGACCCTGGAACTGGCTCGCCTGATCGGGCGCCACCACGGCGGCCCAGTATTTGTCGGTGATGCCGAGCCAGCCGCCCGTCCCATCGACCGTGCGCGAGCCGCCGGTCTCCTTCTCCATTCCGTCGTAGGTGATCTCGGTCTCGCGATTGTCGCCGATCTCGCCGACGAGTCCCTCATGCAGGACGGAATAATTGGAGGTCTGCGGCTTGCCGTGGCGTGAGATCAGCGCATAGGGAAAGAGGGTGACGGGCTCGCTGCCCTTGTTCTCGACGCTGTCCTTCACGGTGAACATGTACTGGTCGTCGACCGCGATCTGCCGGTGGAAGACCAGGCCCTGACCGTTGTCCCAGGTGAGATCGAGCGGCTTGGCGGCCGTCAGCTTGTCGGCATTGGCCGTCCACGTCGTGTCGGCGTTGGGCAGCGCCGTCTTGACGCCGGGCTGGCCGACGAAGCCCGCCTCGGCGTAGAATGGATCGGGCGAGCCGGAGGGCGACAGCAGCTCGATGATCGGGCTGCCGGGATCGGTCGTCTGATGGTAGGATTTGAGCGACACGTCGTCGATACGGGCGCCCTTGAGGTTGATCGAGCCCGCGATGTTGCCGGTGTCGATCGGCACGCGGGGGCTTGCAGCCAAGGCCGCCTCGCGGGTCATGACGGCCGCGGGCTGACCGCCCGGATTGGCGACGGTTGGCGGGGCGCCCGGTTGCGTCGGCGCCGCATCGCCTTTGGCCGGCGGCGTGGTCGTCGGCTGGCTCTGTTGCGCCTGCTGCTGTTGCTGGGCCTGCTGCTGCGCCTGACGGGCCTTCTCCATCTGCGGCCAGCCGTAGAAGAAGTTCCAGCCGATGATCACGACGACGGACAGCGCGATCGCGATGTAAACGTTCTTGTTGTCCTGGGTCATTGCGTCACGCTGCTGCGGTCGGTCGAAGACGGAATTCGGAAACGTCCGGAAATGCGAGCCTCAACTCCGCGATCCATGCGGCGTCTTCATGACCGCAGGGGCGCCGGAGCGCGTCGATTCGCGCGCCCCGCGATCGCCGCCGCGCGCCGGCCGCAACGCCCTGGCGAGCTCGGCGGCGAGCGCCGGAAACGGCATTGAGAGCGCATCCCGCCGCGCGACGATGACATAGTCATGCCCCTCCTGCGGTTGCAGGGCCTGCGTCATCAGAACCGCGCGCAATCGCCGCTTGATCCGGTTGCGCTCCACGGCCCCGCCGACCTTGCGGGTGACCGTCAGGCCGAAGCGCGGCGCGGCATCGGCATCCTCCCCACGGCGCAGGATCTGAACGCTCATGGCGCGGCCATGGGCACGTCGGCCCTTGGCGGCCCGCAGGAAATCGGCCCGGGTCTTCAGGGCGATGCGGTAGCCCCGGACCCCGGCGACGCCAGGCGGCACGGCCGCGTCGAAGACGGTCGCGCCCGACTCCCGGTCAGGGATCCCACGGACGTTATCGCTTCGGATCGGGCGGTCGTCGCGATTTGGAGAGCGAGATGACGTCGAGCGATCGTGTCCGCCGGTGCCCTCACGCGAGCCGGTCACGGCGATCAGGCAGACAGGCGCTTGCGGCCCCGGTTGCGCCGCGCCGCGATGATCTTGCGACCACCGACGGTCGCCATCCTGGCGCGGAAGCCGTGCCGGCGCTTGCGCACGATCTTGCTGGGCTGGAAGGTCCGCTTCACTGGTCTTGCTCCACTCAATCGCCACCGGGGGCACCCGCGCTCGATGCGTGGAACGGCGACCCACGTATGCCCAGGGCGCCGAATTCCGGCAGGCCGCGTCACCGTCAAGACGACGACGGCCCGTGGCAGCGGGCGCTGACAGGCTCGTAAAAACGTGGCGCTTATAGGATCAAGCGAGCGGCCAAGTCAATCATCGCGGCTCATCATCGCGGCGCTCGCGTCCAGCAACGCTGCCGGACGCGTCCCGGATCCGGGGCTCCGAGGCGACGAATACCATCGTCTGTTCCGATCGTTCGAGCAGGCTGTTGGCGGTCGAGCCGAACGGCACCGTATCGCTCGGCCGCTGACTGACGCCCAGAACGACCAGCGTATGGACCGCGCGGCGCATCTGCCGCAGGATCGCCTCGGCCGGCGCGTCGGCGATCCGCACCCGGGTGCGCAAACGCAGGTTCTGCTGGGCCGCCTTGGCCTCGATCTCGGCGAAGATGCCCCGCTCGAGCGCCCTCGAGGTCTCCGGCCGGCCGAGCAGCGGGGCACCGTCCCGGGCCTGGCGATTGGCGGGCGCCGAGACGTAGAGCACCGTCACGGTCGCATCGCGTTGCCGCGCCAGCGCGAAAGCGAATTCGGCGGCGCGACGCGAGGCTTCCGACCCCGTGACCGGCACCAGGATGCGCAGCGGCCCGGTCGACGGATCGGCGCGCAACACGCCGCGCGCCACGACGACGACGCGCGGCGCTTCGAGCTCGGCGAGAATCGCGGCGATCTCCGGTGCGAAGCCGCCGCCCGGCTTGAGAGCCGGCTCGCGCCCGACCACGGTGAGGTCGTAGCCCTTGGCCGCCTCCTCGGCGATGCCGCCGGCCTCGGTCGACGCGCGCGCCTTGCGGGTGATGACGTCGACCGTGCCGCTCGCCTCCTCGGACGCCGTCTCGCGGACCGCCTCGGCGCTCGCCTCGACGCTTTCGGCCGTACTGGCGGCGGCCTCGGACTGGGCAGCCGTATCGCCGAGGTGGATGACGGTCGTGGGCAGGCCACGCAGGCCGCCGACGAGGCCGACGACGCGCGCCGCGAAGCGTCCGCCGGGGCTTTCGTCCGCAGCCAGCAGCAGCCGTTCCAGTCCGGCGACGAAATCGTTGCGCTCGAAGGCCTCGCGCTCGAGCCGCGCCGCCTCCTCGTCGCCGATCGGCAGCCGGGCCAGCGCCCAGCGCAGCGTCGGCGGCATCACCATCGTGGTGAACACCGCCATGGTGACGATCATGGTGAAGAGGTCGCGGTTGAGCGCGCCGATCGACAGGCCGATCGTGGCGACGATCACCTCGGTCGAACCGCGCGCGTTCATGCCGAGCGCCAGCGCCAGACATTCGCGCCGGCTCAAGCCGCCGAGCTTGCCGCCGAGGAAGGCGCCGGCAAACTTGCCGAGGCTCGCCACGAGGATGAGGCCGCCGGTCGTGGCGAGGAGCCGCGGATTCCCCAGGATGGAAATGTCGGTGCCGAGCCCGGCAAGCGCGAAGAACACCGGCATGAACAGCGCCGTGATCAGGCCGCGCAGCTGCCCCTCGATGTGGCCGGTCAGGATCGGCGATTCGCCCACCAGCACGCCTGCCACGAAGGCGCCCAGCACCGTATGCACGCCGATGGCATCGGTCATGATCGCCATCACGCCCATGATGACGAGGATCGCCGTGATCACCGGATATTCGCTGCGAAGGTTGTCGTTGGCCCAGCGAATCACGATCGACACGACGCGGCGCCCGAGCGTGTAGCTCAGCATCAGAAAGGCGAGCGTTCCGACGATCGAAACGGAGAGGGAGCGGGCGTCGAGACCGCCGGGCCGCGCCAGCCCGAAGGTCACCGCGATGATGATCCAGCCGATCGTGTCGTCGATGATGGCCGAGGCGACGATCACCTGGCCGAGATTGCGGCGCATGAAGTTCATCTCGCGCACCACGATGGCGACGATCTTGATCGAGGAGATCGAAAGGGCGGTGCCGAGGAACAGCGCCGTGACGAGCCGGTGCGCCGGCGATGGCAGGATCGCGTCCGGCAGCACGAAGAAGCCGAGCGCGAAGCCGCAGACGAAGGGAACCGCGAT
The DNA here is from genome assembly GCA_965277635.1 of Lichenihabitans sp. GTDB lineage: Bacteria > Pseudomonadota > Alphaproteobacteria > Rhizobiales > Beijerinckiaceae > Lichenihabitans. The sequence goes on along the minus strand of CBDIDE010000002.1, from coordinate 3,522,005 downwards.
GCCGGTGACCGAGACGCTGAAGGCCGTGCGGCCGGCCCGCCGCACCAGGGGCACGTCGGTTTCCATTCCGGTCAGGAGCAGCAGCATCAGGATGCCGAGCTGGGCGACACCGTTGATCATCGCCTTCTGGGCCGGCACGTCGGGAAAGACCCAATGGTGCAGGCTTGGCAGCAGCGCGCCGAAGATCGACGGACCGAGCAGGATGCCGGCGAGCAATTGTCCGACGACCGCCGGCTGGCGAAGCCGCTGCATGATTTCGCCGAGCGCCCGCCCGACGAGCAGCAGCAGCACGAGCTCCGCGACGAAAATGGCTTCGGACGGTTCTCCCCTGCCAGCCTCGGCCGCGACCGCCGGAAGCGCCGCGATGGCCAGGCCGACGCCGAGGAGGGCCGCCACGGGAGACAGACCGGATCGAGGCTTATCGGACATCATCGGGATGGTTCGCCGCGGGGGCCGTAGGGCGTCGCACGACCTTCGTGCCTCATCGCATGGCATGGATCGGAGCGACAAGCGCAGTCTCAATGGTTAGGATCGACATCGGCGCCAACGCCCCGCACGCCCTAACGTTCATCGGGGGATCACGCGAGAGGGGGCGTGGCCGCCGAGCCGTTTCGCGCCAACACTGGAAGCCTCTCATGCCGCACGACCTCGAATTCCTGCGCGACAGCGCCTTCATCGCCGGCCGCTGGAGCGCGGCCGAAAGCCGCAAGACCATCGAGGTCACCGATCCGGCAACGGGCGAGAGATTGGGCACGGTCCCCGATTGCGGGGCAGCGGAGACGGCGGAGGCCATCGCCGCGGCCGAGAAAGCCCTGCCGGCCTGGCGGGCCCGGCCGGCCAAGGAGCGTGCCGGGATCCTGCGCACGATGGCCGATCTCATCGAAGCTAACGCCGCCGAGCTCGGCCGGCTGCTCACCATGGAACAGGGCAAGTCGCTCGCCGAGGCCAAGGGCGAGGTCAATTTCTCCGCCGCCTATATCCGCTGGTTCGCGGAGGAAGCGCAGCGCATCTACGGCGAGGTCATTCCCTCGCCCTGGCCGGGACGGCGCATCCTCGTCACCCGCGAGCCGGTCGGCGTCGTCGGCGCCATCACGCCCTGGAACTTCCCCTCCTCGATGATCGCCCGCAAGCTCGGACCGGCGCTGGCGGCCGGCTGCACCATCGTGATCAAGCCGGCGACGCAGACGCCCTATTCGGGTCTCGCATGGGGTGTGCTGGCCGAGATGGCCGGCGTGCCGGAGGGCGTCGTCAGCGTGCTGACGGGGTCGGCCAACGCCATCGGCGGCGAACTCACCCGCAATCCGGCGGTGCGCAAGATCACCTTCACGGGCTCGACGCCGGTCGGCAAGATGCTGGTCGAGCAATGCGCCAGGACGCTCAAGCGCGTGTCGATGGAGCTCGGCGGCAACGCGCCCTTCATCGTCTTCGATGATGCCGACATCGATCGCGCGGTCGAAGGCGCCATGATCGCCAAATACCGCAATTCCGGCCAGACCTGCGTGTGCACCAACCGCTTCATCGTGCAGGCCGGCATCCACGATGCCTTCGTCCAGAAGCTCGCCAAGGCGGCCGGCGCGCTCAAGGTCGGCAATGGGCTCGAGGCTGGCGTCCAGCAGGGGCCGCTGATCGACGCCAAGGCGGTAGCCAAGGTCGAGGAGCATATCGAGGACGCGCTGGCCAAGGGCGCCAGCGTGGTGACGGGCGGCCGGCGCCATGCGCTCGGCGGCACCTTCTTCGAGCCGACCGTGCTCGTCGGCGTCGCACCCGATGCGCTGGTGGCGCGCGACGAGACCTTCGGGCCGCTCGCGCCGGTGTTCCGCTTCGAGACGGAAGAGCAGGCCGTCGCCATGGCCAACGACACCGAATTCGGCCTTGCCTCTTATTTCTATACACGCGACCTCGGCCGGACCTTCCGGGTCGCCGAGGCGCTGAAATACGGGATGGTCGGGATCAACGAGGGGTTGATCACGACCGAGGTCGCGCCGTTCGGCGGGGTCAAGCAGTCGGGCATGGGCCGCGAAGGATCGCGGCACGGGATCGAGGACTATCTGGACATGAAATATCTCTGCGTCGGCGGCCTTTAGAATCGCGGGCCGGAGTGGGCGAACGATGAAACATCGGGCAGCGCAGCGGGTTGTATGAGGGTCGGCCGGTCACCATTCGGCCGACCGAATAGATCAAGCTTAACAACATGCTGGAGGAGCCGACCGATGACGCCGGGCAGGGTGGCCTATGTGTATGACGGCGACACGTTCCTGGGCTCTTTCGAGGTGCGCCGGCAAGGGCCGACAACCCTTGTCGATGTTCGCTATAAGGAGGTCACCGCCTCGGCCAGCGCCGGCGGGCTCGATCCTGAAATCGTTGCACGGGTGCTGCTCGGCGAACTCGTCCGCGACGACCTGGGTCACCGCCCGGCCGCAGCCCCACGCCGGACGGCCGCCTGAGCCGCTCCCACCGGCTCAGTAGAGGCCAACCATGAAGCGGACGAGGAAAGCGAGGTCGCCAGCGACCTGCCCGACCTTCAAGATCATTGATCGCACGTGGTTCATGCCCATGGATGCGCGACAGAGGCGGGGTCGTGCCCGCCACGTCCCCGCCTCTGGAGCGCTTAGAACTTGAAACGGTCCGGCCGCAGCCGAACGACTCCAGGCGGGAATGGATCCGCCGGCCTCGAGCGGCCGGCCGGACGTGGCCCTACCCCGCGCCGGCACATAACCACACTCTATCGTTTCGTTTTACAGTCTTGAGCCTTTGCCTGCAAGCGCCATCAGGGGCGGCTTATCCGCTCTTCCAGCATCGCGTTTGTCGTCCATCGCCGCGCGCGCTGGCGTATCGATACGGCGCGCGGCTGGGCCATCCTGCACCGGGTGCCAGCGGAAGACCTCGGCCCAGCACCAGACGGCGACGACGATCTTTGAGAGCCCGATGCCGACGGGCGACCAGATCGGCGTCGAGACGAGGAGCAGGATGCCGCCGGCCGCGAGGCCGACGAGCGCGCTCGAGCCTGCCATGACGGTGACGAGCTGAAAGCGCGCCTGACGTCGAGCAGGACCCGCGGCACCGCGTTGAGCAGCGGCAGGGTGGAAAGGGAATCGTCCCAAGTTGACGACCTACTCCCTCGGTATTAGCTTTTTTCGCCGACAGCCACCGTCAAAGGGCGTCGTGAGTGGGAGGAGCGCTATGCACGATCGGGGGCGCGGAGGCGCGCCTCGACGGTTCGATCAACCGCCGGCGGTCGATCCGGGGGGCGAGGATCGGCTTGGCATCGGCGACTTCGGCTTTCCTCGGATCCGCGCTTGCACGGGCGGGTCGCCGACCTCCCGACCCAGCGCGACGCCGAGACGGGCATCAAGATGCGTATCGCTTCTCCGGCGCCCGGCCCGTTGATCGAGAAGACGCTGCAGAACCTCGAAGATGCGCGATCCTCGTTCGAGCTCGTCGGATATCTCGGCGTCCTGACCACGCAACAGGTCGGCCGGGGCTATTGGGCGCGACTCGACGTCAGCGCCCAGCGGCCGATCGATTGGACCATCGCCGCCGCGGTCGGGTCGTGACGGTCGTTCCGATCCTGATCGTCTCGATCTTCGTGCAGCGCTATATCGTGCGAGGGCTGTCGGCTGGAGCGGTGAAATGAGCCATGACGACACTGAGGGCGCTCTCATCCCCGTTGCGACGGGCCTCGGCTGGCCGGAAGGGCCGGCGGTGCGGCCGGACGGCAGCCTCCTCCTCGTCGAGAGCTACCGCAGCCAGGTGACCGCGATCGGCGCCGACGGAGGGGCGACATGCTTCGCCTACGTGGCCGGCGCCCCCAATTCCTGCGTGCTCGGCAGCGATGGCGATGTCTATGTCTGTCAGAACGGCGGCACCACCGGCCCCTGGCGCGCCGCCGAGATGACGCTGCCCTCGATCCAGCGCGTCCGCGAGGGTGGCGAGGCCGAGATCCTGCTGAGCGAGGTCTCGGGCATCGCGCTCAACGGCCCCAACGATCTCGTCTTCGCGGCCGACGGCCGCCTGATCTTCACCGATCCCGGCACCTACAACCCCGCGGCCCCCGACCCGAGCCGCATTTTCGTGCTGGAGCCGGATGGCCGCGCCGCGATCCTCGTCGATTTCCCCGAGCCCGTGTTCCCGAACGGGGTCGCGGTCGAGGCCGACGGCTCCGTCGTCTGGGACGAATCCTATACAGGCCGCGTGCGGCGACGGCGCCCCGACGGCACCATCGAGGATTTGGGGCGGCTGCCGGGTGCCAATCCCATTCCAGATGGCCTCAAGGTCGGTTCCGACGGCCGCCTCTATGTCACCGACATCGTGGCCGGCGGCATCCATGTGCTCGAGCCCGACGGGACGCCAGAGCGTTTCATCGCCTGCGGCACGGCCACGACCAACTGCGTCTTCGCCGGCGACACGCTGTGGGTCACCAATGCCGGCGTGCTGGCGACCGGCACCGAACCGTCCTTCGCGGGCACGCTGGTGCGCCTGCACGTACCGGGCGGCGGCGCTCCGACCTATCGGGGCCGCATCGGCACGGGGGCTCGACGATGAGCGTCGTGCCGCCGAACGCCGAAGGCCATGCCCCTCCCGCCGTCTCGTCGGCGGGATCGGATCGCCACGGCGACAGGCTGGCGCGCCGCGATCCGTTCAAGTCGCTCTTCAGCATTGCGCAAACCCGCGCGGCGGCCCGGTCCGTGCTGCCGGCGCCGGTGTTCGACTTCGCCGACGGCGGAGCCGAGGACGAGCGCACCCTGCGCCGTAACGCCGAAGCCTTCGGCGACGTCGACCTTCTTCCGCGTCCGCTGAACGGCGCCGCGACCCGTGACCTCTCCGTCGACCTGTTCGGCCGGCGGCTGTCGATGCCGCTCGCCATCGCGCCGACGGGGCTGGCCGGCCTGTTCTGGCCGGACGGCGAACGCGCGGCTGCCCGCGCCGCGGCCGCGGCCGGCATTCCCTATTGCGCCAGCCATGCCTCGGTCTGCACCCTCGAAGACATCGCCGGGACGAGCGCCGACCCGCGCTGGATGCAGGTCTTCGTCTATACCGATCGGGGATTTACCCGCGCGATGATCGAGCGGGCGCAGGCGGCGGGTTTTTCCGCCTTGGTGCTCACCATCGACAACCAGATGCTCGGCAACCGCGAGCGCGACATCCGCAACGGCTTCACCATTCCGCCCCGCTTCGGCCTCGCCGGCACGCTCGCGACGGCCACCAAAATGGCGTGGCTGATGCGCATGCGCACGACGCTGCCGCGCCTGACCTTCGGCAATTACCTCGGGCTCGGCGACACGATGGACATCGGCGCGCTGGCGAGCCGCATGGCGGGCCTGCTCGATCCCGGCCTATGCTGGGCCGACATCGACTGGCTGCGCGGCCTCTGGCGCGGACCTTTGCTGCTCAAGGGCGTGCTCCACCCGGCAGAGGCGGCCGAGGCGGTGGCGCGCGGGGTCGATGGGATCGTCGTCTCGAACCATGGCGGACGCCAGCTCGACGGCGCCAGCGCCGCCTTCGACGCCCTTCCGGTGGTCCTCGACGCCGTCGGCGGGCGCATTCCGGTGCTGATGGACGGCGGCGTGCGGCGGGGCAGCGACGTCGTCAAGGCGATGGCGATCGGCGCGGCCTGCTGCCTGATCGGCCGGCCGCAACTGTGGGGCCTGGCGATCGGCGGAGAGGCCGGCGTACGCCACGTGATCGACATCTATCGCCGCGAGATCGACCGCGTGATGGCATTGATGGGCGCCGCAAAGATCGGCGACCTCGGCCCCCATTGCCTGTCGGCACGGCGGCGGTGAGCGGCGAGGAGTCCCGTCGGCCCTGAACCCATGCGATCAGAGAGGATATCGATGCGCGAACTTTCCGGGATCATCGTCGTCAGCGGCGCGGCGTCGGGCATCGGCCGCGCCTCGGCCGAACATTTCGTCGCCTGCGGCGCGACCGTCGTCGCCTGCGACCTCAATGCCGAGGCTTTGTCGACGATCGCGGCGGAGCGTATCCACCCGGTGCCGGCCGATCTCACGCTGGATGCGGACGCCCGCCGCGTCGCCGCCAAGGCCGCGAGCCTCGGGCGCGTGACCGGGCTCATGAATTGCACGGGTCTCGAACTGCACGGCAGCGTCGTCACCACGCCGGAGCCGGAGTGGGACCGTGTGATCGCCGCCAACCTCAAGACCGTCTTTCTGCTTTCGAAACACGTCATTCCCTTGATGATCGCCGGCGGAGGCGGCGCCGTGGTCAACGTATCCTCGGTGCAGGCGCTGGTGACCCAGCGCGACGTGGCGGCCTACACGGCCTCGAAAGGGGCGGTGATCTCGCTCACGCGCGTCATGGCGGTCGATCACGGGGCGGACAAGATCCGCGTCACCGCCATCTGCCCAGGCACGATCGAGACGCCGCTGGCCCGCTCGGTCGCCGCCATGTACAGCCCCGGCGACCCGCAGAAGCAGTTCGACATCTGGGGAGCCAAGCACGCGCTGAACCGGATCGGCCAGCCGATCGAGGTCGCGCGCCTGGCGGCATTCCTGCTGTCGGACGAGGCGAGCTTCATCACCGGCTCCTATCATCTCGTCGACGGCGGCATGTCGGCGCTGCTCTGAGTCGCGTGCCGTCGGCGACCATCCCGGCTTTTCTCGAGACGCCCCAACACCGGAGCATCCGTCATGATCAAGGACCCGCCTTTGCTCTCGATCCGTCGCCGCTTCCCGCGACCGTCGGCGGAGCTAGTGCGCGCCTTCAAGGGCGTTGCCACGGGCCATCTCGTCGACGCGATGGGCGGACGCGGCTGCCTGCCCCATACGATTCGACCGCTCTTCCCCGACAAGGCCGAGATGGTCGGCATCGCGCTCACCTGCCACGCCGGACCGGCCGACAACCTCGCGCTCTTCGGCACGCTCGACGTCGCCGAGCCGGGTGACGTCATGGTGGCGGCGACCGATGCCTTCCTGAGGACGGCGGTGATCGGCGACCTGCTGCTCGGCATGGCCCGCAACCGGGGAATGGTCGGGTTCGTGACGGACGGGCTCGTGCGCGACATCCCTGGGCTCGGCGGGGTCGGCCTCCCGGTCTTCTGCGCCGGCGTCTGCGCCAATTCGCCGGCCCGCAACGGCCCCGGAACGGTCGGCGTCCCGATCGTCATCGGCGATACGCCGGTCCGCTCCGGCGACATCCTCGTCGGCGACGGCGACGGGGTCGTGGTCGTGCCGCGCGAGGAGGCCGAAGCGGTCCTGGGCCGGCTCGTCGCCATCCGCGCCGCCGAGCAGGAGTTCGAGGCGAAGGTCAATGCCGGAATGGGCCTGCCCGATTTCATGCGCGCCATCCTGGCGTCGGACCGGATCGAGCATCTCGACTGATACGGTTTCCGGTATGCCAGGGCGCGCCGGACCTTAGAGGCCGTTGAAAACCCATCGGTCCTCATGCTGAGGAGGTCCGCCAGGACCGTCTCGAAGCACGGCCAACGCCTGCCGTTCTTCGATGCGACCGCTACTCTAGCTGCGTCACGAAAGATGGGCTTACCTCTGATGCCTCGATTTCCTCATCCTGAGCCTGTCGAAGGACGAGAAAATCGAGGAGTTCTGTCGCCCTCGTCCTTCGACAGGTTCAGGATGAGGGCGCTGGAGAACTTCTCACGCAGTAAGACTACGCGGTCGGCTCAGAATGAGGAAAGTAGAATAGACCAGGCTTCTATCTCACCGGCGCCAGCCTGAGATGCCGCATGCGCCGCCCGGGCGCGAGCGCCTGCGCGGCCGCCACGATGCCCTGGGCGTCGATGCCGAAATGCCGGTAGAGGTCGGCGACGCGGCCGGTCTGCCCGAAGTGCTCGACGCCGAGCGATCGGGTGCGGTGCCCTTGCACCGCGCCCATCCAGGCCAGCGTCGCCGGGTGCCCGTCGATCACCGTGACGAGGCCGCAATGCGAGGGAACCTCGGCGAGAAGCCGCTCGACATGGCTGGTGGCCTGGAGGCGGCCGCCCTCCCGGGCGCGCTGGGCTGCCGTCCAGCCGGCGTTGAGCCGGTCGGCCGAGGTGACGGCGAGCAGTCCGACGTCGCGCCGGTCCTCGCCCATCAGCCCGACGGCCTCGACGGCCTCCGGCGCCACCGCGCCCGTATAGGCGACGACCACCTCGGCATTAGGCCCCGGCCGGCGCAGCCAATAGGCGCCGTCGATCATCTCGGTGGCGAGCTGCGGCGTGACGGCACGCCGCGGCTGGTCGATGGCGCGCGTCGAAAGGCGGAAATAGACCGAGCCGCCGGTGGCATCGCGCAGCCAGGTGTGCTCGTCGGGCTCCGCCTCCTCCGAGCGCTGGATATAGTCGAAGGCGAAGCGCAGCAGCACGGCGAGTTCGTCGACGAAAGCCGGCTCGAAACAGGCGAGCCCGTCCTGCGCCATGCCGATCAGCGGCGTCGCGATCGACTGGTGCGCGCCGCCTTCCGGCGCCAGCGTCACGCCGGACGGCGTCGCCACCAGGATGAAGCGGGCGTCCTGGTAGCAGGCGTAGTTCAAGGCATCGAGGCCGCGTTCGATGAAGGGATCGTAGAGCGTGCCGACGGGCAGCAGCCTTGTGCCGAACACCGAATGGGACAGGCCGAGCGCCGACAGCATGATGAACAGGTTCATCTCGGCGATGCCGAGCTCGAGATGCTGCCCCGAGGGCGAGAAATCCCAGACGAAGGTCGAGGGGATGCGCTCCTTGCGGAACGTGTCGGCCATTTCGGCACGGGCGAAGAGGCCGCGCCGGTTGACCCAGGCGCCGAGGTTGGTCGAGACCGTCACATCGGGCGAGGCGGTGACGACGCGGCGCGCGAACTCGCCTTCGCCCTTGGCGATCTCGTGCATGAGGAGGCCGAACCCGGCCTGCGTCGACATGACGGGCTGGGTCGCGACGGCCAGGGTTTCCGGCACCGGGACGGGCGCCGCCGTGTGGCGGCGCGAGCCGGACCTGAAGAAGGCCACGCCGTCGAGGAAGGCGCGGATCTCCGCCTCCGGCAAGGCCATGCCCTCGAAGGGATCCCATTCATGGCCCTGGCGGATGCTCATGCTCTCGCGCAGCGTCTCGATCTGTCCAGGGGTCATGAGGCCGGCATGGTTGTCCTTGTGCCCGGCGAGCGGCAGGCCGTGTCCCTTGATCGTATAGGCGATGAAGCAGACGGGCCGGTCATGCTGCCGCGCCTCTTCGAAGGCCTCGAGCAGCGCGGGCAGGTCGTGGCCGCCGAGGTCGGCCATGAGGCGCGCCAGCTCGTCGTCGGAGCGGCGTTCGACGAGTGTCGTGACCGCGCCCTGGTCGCCGAGATCGTCGAGGAGCCGTCGGCGCCAGGCCGCGCCGCCCTGGAAGGTCAGGGCCGAATAGAGCTGGTTCGGGCAGCGGTCGATCCAGTCGCGCAGATGCTCGCCGCCGGGCTCGGCGAAGGCCTGCTGCATGAGCGTGCCGTGCTTGAGGATCACGACATCCCAGCCGAAGCTTCGGAACAGGCTTTCGAAGCGCTGCCACAGGCCCTCCCGCACCACGGCGTCGAGACTCTGGCGGTTGTAGTCGACCACCCACCAGGTGTTGCGCAGCCCGTGCTTCCAGCCCTCCAGCAGCGCCTCGAAGATATTGCCCTCGTCCATCTCGGCATCGCCGATCAGGGCCACCATGCGGCCCTCCGGCCGATCGGATGTAAACGCTTTCGCCCGCAGGTAGTCCTGCACCAGGGACGCGAACAGCGTCTGCGCCACGCCGAGTCCCACGGAGCCCGTCGAGAAATCGACGTCGTCGCCATCCTTGGTGCGCGACGGATAGGATTGCGCGCCCTTATAGCCGCGGAAGTTCCGCATACGCTCGAGCGACTGCCGCCCGAACAGATAATGCAGGGCGTGAAAGACCGGGCTCGCATGCGGCTTGACCGCTACCCGGTCCTCGGGCCGGAGCACCGCGCAATAGAGCGCCGTCATCACGGTGGCGAGCGAGGCCGAGGAGGACTGATGGCCGCCGACCTTCATCCCGTCCGGATTGTCGCGGATATGGTTGGCGTGATGGATCATCCAGGTCGAGAGCCACAGCGCCTTGCGTTCGATTTCGGACAGGATGGGGAGGCGCGGATCGGTCATGGCATCGCTTTCGGGTGCAACCCGATCCTAGAGCGTGCGCGAGAGCGAAAGCAGTCAAACATCGTCGCGATTTCCGGTAAGTGTGACGACTGTCGCCATGAATCCGCTTCAGGAGCCCGATCCGTGCCAAAATCGACGCTCGACGCGATCGACCGCAAGATCATCGCCGCGCTGCAGATCGACGCGCGTCTGACGATGCTGCAGCTTGCCGAACGGGTCGGGCTCTCGCCCTCGCCCTGCGCCCGGCGCGTCCGTCTGCTTGAGGAGGCGGGCATCATCCAGGGCTATGTGGCCGTCATCAGCGAGAAGGAGGTCGGCCTGCCGGTCAGCGTCTTCGCCTCGATCAAGCTCGAACGCCAGCGCGAGGAGGAGCTCGACCGTTTCGCGCGCGCCGTCGCGCAATGGCCCGAGGTGCTCGACTGCTACCTGATGACGGGACAGCGCGACTTCCTGATGCGGATCGTCGTGCGCGATCTCGAAGCCTACGAGCACTTCCTCAAAGACAAGCTGACCCGCCTCGACGGCGTCGCCTCGATCGAGTCGAGCTTCGCGCTCGGCCAGGTCAAGCGCTCCAACGCCCTGCCGCTCTAAGGCTGGCCTCTTGCTTGGCGCGGCGGCGATTTCCGTTGATCGGCGGGCCGGCACCATCATAATCCCGACCGACCGGCCTCGCCGTCTCGAGCGACGCCTCTCGTCCGCAACGGAACCACAGAGTGATGACCACGGCAGCGACGGCAAAACCTCTCATCGCCATGCGGGGGGCCGGTTACTACAGCGACAACACGATCGGCGCCAAGACCGTGATCGACGCGGCCGGGCAACTCGCCATCGACGCGCTCGCCGCGATGGACCTGTCCGGCAAGCGTCCGTTCGCGATGGCGGATTTCGGCGCGGCGGACGGCGGCACCTCGCTCGATCTCATGCGGCGCCTGATCGCGGTCGTGCGCGCCGCCGAGCCCGACAAGGCGATCACGCTGACCTATACGGACCTGCCGCACAACGACTTCTCGGTGCTGTTCCGCCGCCTGCACGGCCTCATCGGCGCGCCGGACGCATCGCCCCTGGCGGGCGAGCCGAACCTCTACACATTCGCCAGCGGCACGAGCTTCCATCGCCAGATCTTTCCGGACGGCAGCCTGACCTTTGGCTTCTCGGCGACCGCGATGCATTGGCTGAGCGCCCGGCCGGGGCCGATCGCCGATCACGTCCAGGCGGTCGGCGCGACCGAACCGGAGCGCAGCCTCTACCGCGAGCAGGCGAGGCGGGATTGGGAGACGATCCTGCTGGCCCGCGCGCGGGAACTCGAGCCGAGTGGCAGGCTGGTGTTCGCCAATTTCTGCAAGGACCCGGAGGGCCGCTACCTCGGCGGGACGGGGGGCGTCGACATGTTCGACACCTTCGCCAAGCATTGGCGGGCCCTGGCCGCGAGCGGTGCCATCACGCAGGCCGAATATCGCGCCGGGACGCTGCCGCAATTCTACCGGACGGTCGAGGAGTTCACGGCGCCGTTCGACGACCCGTCCTCGCCCGTGCGGCGCGCCGGCCTGCGGCTCGATCATGTCTCGACCCGCATCACGCCATGCCCTTATGCAGCCGATTTTCGTCGGCACGGGGACCCCGACCATTTCGCCCGATCCTATCTGCCGACCCTGCGGTCGTGGACCGAGAGCACCTTCCTGAGCGCGCTCGATCCGGCGCGCAGCCCAGATGAGCGCCAGAGCCTCATTGATCGGTTCTACGCCGCCTACCAGGCGGAGGTGGCCGCCTCCCCCGAAGGGCACGGCATGGACTACGTCCACTGCTTCCTCGCCGTCACCAAGCAGCGACCCGAACGGCAGCCGTGACGTCGATATCGCTGAGTCGGGCGGAGATCGCCGCCGCCGCGCAGCGCGCGCTCGTGGCGAGCGGCGCCTCGCCGGAGAACGCCCGACCAGTCGCCGAGGCGACGGCGGCGGCCGAATATTCCGGCATGCCGTCGCACGGGCTGCTCTACGTGCCGATCTATTGCGAGCATCTCACCGTCGGCAAGGTCGACGGACGCGCCGTGCCGCGCGTCGACGTCGCCAAGCCGGCGCTGCTGGTGGCGGATGCGGGCGCGGGATTCGCCCATCCGGCGATCGCGCTTGGCTTCGAGCGGCTGATCCCGCTAGCGCGCGAGATGGGGATCGCGGCGCTCGCGGTGCGCAATTCCTACAATTGCGGGCTGCTCGGCTACCATACCGACCGCCTGGCCACGGCCGGCCTCATCGGCATCGGCTTCACCAACGCGCCCGCCTCGATCGCGCCGGCGGGCGGGCGGCGGGCCGTCGTCGGCACCAATCCCTTCGCCATCGCGGTGCCGGATCGGGACGGCGGCGTCGCGCTGTCGATCGACCAGAGCGCCAGCGTCGTCGCCAAGAGCGAGGTGATGAAACGGGCGCGGGAGGGAAAGCCCATTCCGGCCGGCTGGGCGCTCGATGCATCGGGCGAGCCGACGACCGATCCCGCGCTGGCACTCAAGGGCACGATGGCGCCGCTCGGCGGCTACAAGGGCGTCGGACTCGGGCTCTTCGTCGAGCTGATGGCCGCCGCCGCCACGGGGGCGACGCTCGGCATCGACGCGAGCCCCTTCTCCGGGCCGGCCGGCGGCCCGCCGCGCACCGGCCAGTTCTTCATCGCCATCGATGCGCAGGCGAGCTCCGGCGGCGTCTTCGCCGAGCGGATCGAGCGCCTCTGCGCGGCGTTCACGGACCAGCCGGGCGCGCGGCTGCCCGGCGCCCGCAAGACCGCCTTCCGCCAGGAAGCGGAGGCCCGGGGATCGGTCGAGGTCGACGCCGGGCTGCATGCCAGGATCGTCGCGCTCGGGCTGGCGGGCGCGTGACGCGGACGGTGGCTGCGGGCCATATGGTTTCGTTTGGCGGCTCCGGGAGGCCCCTCATCCGCCCCCGCTTTCGCGGGGGCACCTTCTCCCGCAAGGGGAGAAGGGGGGAGCCTCGTTTTGCGGCATTGGCGCCCTTCTCCCCTCGCCGGCAAGTTTACGCAGCCGGCGTAAACTTGGCTGCGAAGCGGGAGAAGGTGGATGTCGCGGAACGCGACAGCCGGATGAGGGCGATCATGCCGGCCGGTCGACTGATGACCGCAAGAGTCGGATGGCGGGTCACGTCAATCGTCGTCGACCCTGCCACCGCCGGCCCCGGCCGTGCGCGAGCGGGCCGAGGCCACCACAGTGGTGCGGGCCGCATAGGCTCCGAACTCGCGCCAGACGGCGGTCTCGAGCGTGCTGCGTCGCGCGGTTGCCGCGACCCGATGAGCAAGCGGCGGCCCCTCGGCGCCGACCGTCACGGTAACCCGCTCCGGCACGCACAGGTCGAGCTCGCGCAGCGGCTTGTCCGTGCTCACTCCGCCGGCCCTCTGCAGGCGGGCGACGCCGCCGGCCCACGCGAGGTCGACGGTGACGACGCCATCGTAGAGCGCGGTGGAGACGATCGCGAGCCCCCAGGCCGGCGCGCAGCCTTCGATGATCCAACGGTCCCCGGCCTGTGCGCCCGGCAGCAGATCGGCGATCTCGCAGGCGGTCCGCAGACGCGCCGCGACATCACCTGAGGCGAGCAACCGAAGCAGCGGCGCGCTCCAGTCGAGGCCCCGCTCCGCCATCCACCGCGCGGCGCGGGCGACATCCTCCGCGACGCCCCAGCCGGCACCGGCGCCGCGCGCCGCCTTGAGGCTGATCTGCTCCACCTCGTTGAGCGAAACCGAGAGCATGGGCCGGCTCAGCACGCGGTGCGGCCCATGGCGTCGGGATCCGTCAGATCGTCCGGGAAGGGCGCGTCGCGGAACAGCGAGATGCGGAGCCAGCGGTCGGAGCGCGGATCGAAGCGCGTCGCCCCGAAGAAGGCCAGCTTGCAGCGCAGCAGGTCGATCGGCCGCATGGCCTGGTCGATCAGGTTGCCGCGGATCTCGGCATAGGGATGGCGCGCCGCGATCTGCACTCGGCGGACGACGTGGCGCTGGTCGGGGCGATCGACGAGAAACCGCGCCACGAGCATCCGGTCCGGCACCTCGCCCAGGGCGCGATGAAGCCCGACCATGTCGCGCCCGAAGGCCAGCGGCTGTTCGAGCTCGGCGCCCGTCTCGTCCCGCCGCTCCCCGAGCCGCGGCTCGAGCTTTTCCGCCGAGACGTACCAGAAACGCGCCTGCGCCGCGGGGACGTCGTAGTCGATGGCGAGCGCCCAGGCGTAGCTCTCTTCGATCGCGCGGCGCAGGGTCGCGCAATCCGCCGTCCCGTCGATGGCGGTGCCGAGGCGCTCGTCGGCGCTCATCCGATCGGCCAACTCGTCGACGAGCGCGCCATGCGGCTCGAGGAGGAGCGAGACGACATATTCCTGCGCCTCGGCCGCGAGATGCGCCTCGGCCCATCGGTAGAGGCCGTCCCAGGTCGACCGGTCCGGTTGCGCCGCCGCCACGTGGGCGGCGAAGGCCGCGAGATCGGCCCCGAGTTCGCCGATGCGGGCGGCGGCGACCGCGTCCTGCGTCGTCCAGCCTGCGACCTCGGCGCGGGCCTCCTGGAGCGCGGCGCGAAACGCCGCCCAGCCCGCGGGATCGACCGCACCGAGCGAGCGGACGCGCGCCAGCGCGGTCTCCCGCGCCGCCATCCAATGGTGGATGAGGACCGGGTGGCGGACCAGGAACGGCGCCATGCCGAGCCCCGTGGAATTGCCGACGCCGAGCCGCCGCCGCAGCTCGGGGGAGAGCCGAACCGCTCGGGAATCGCGGGCCGCCGCGCAATGATCGGCGAGATCGACCGTGAAGGTGCGGATCAGCCAGACGGTCAGCATCTCGGCCCTGAACGGACCGGCGAATTCCGGCCGGCCGGCCAGGAGGTCGCGATCCGCGATGCCGAACTTGCCGTTGCCGTAGACGGCCGTCGTGCGCATCAGGTAGCCGACGTCGTCGAGCATGCGGGCCTCGGGCTGCCGCCCTTCCGCCAGGATCGCGACGACCGCGTCGAACAGGCGGACGCTCTTGTTGGCGCGCGACAGGACCAGCTCGCTCTCGGTGAAGCGGCCGGCTTCCTGCAAGGGCACCTGCGCCGCCAGCCGGGCGATCGCGGCAGCGTCGGGCATGCCGTCGTAGAGAACGTAGGTCGTGTCCCACGCCTCGGCGATGACGCGGTCGGTGCGCTGTTCCGGCGCAAGCTCCTGCGAGAAGGCGATGAGGCTGTAGCATCGCTCGGGCGTGTCGACCCGGTAGACCGCGTGACCGAATCCTCGAGCGTCGATCGCCCATACGGGCCGCGTCACGCGCCAGCCCTCCCGTTCGACGCGCCGCAGCATGGCACGAGCGAAGCTCAGCCGCGTGGCATGCATCGCGCCCATCCGCTCGAGCCGCATCACCATATCGGGCGGGCGCAGCCCGACCAGCGGAGGCGGATGGTCGGCGAGGGCGGTTCTCATGATGCGGCCTCGCGGCTTGACGGTTCGGGCCGGAAGGCCTCGCGCATGAACCGATACCAGTTGCCGCCTAGAATCGCTTCGATCTCGGCGGGCGAGAAGCCCGCGCCCCGCAGTCCCTCGGCGAGACGCGGGAAGTCGCGGTTGTCGCGGAACCAGGCGGGCTGCGGCGGAAAGGCGACCGGCGCCGGATCGGGACGCGTCCAGCGGCCTTCGCGCATCCAGCGCACGACGTCGTCGGGCTGGCCCTGGCAGAGGTCCGAGCCGATGCCGAGATTGCCGACGCCGACGAGTCCCGCGGTCTCGGCCGCCATGGCGCAAAAGTTTTCGAGCGTCGTCTGCGACCCGTCCTTGAGATGGTGGGGATAGACCGACAGGCCGAGCATGCCGCCGCTTTGCGCCAAGGCGTCGAGGACGGCGCGCGACAGGTTGCGGCCGGTCGGCCGCCAAGAGGCCGGATTGGCATGGGTGACGGCGATGGGGCGCGACGAGGCGGCGATCGCGTCGAGCGTTGTGCGCTCGCCGCCATGCGACAGGTCGATCACCATGCCGAGCCGGTTCATCTCGCGCACGACCGCGCGGCCCATGCGGGTGAGCCCGCCGTCCCGCGGCTCCTGCCAGCCGGCGCCGAGGAGCGACTGGTTGTTGTACGTCAGCTGCATGACGCGAAGCCCGAGCATGTGCAGCACCTCGACGAGGCCGAGATCGTCCTCGATCGGCAGCGGGTTCTGTAGCCCGAAGACGATCGCGGTGCGCCCGCTCGCGCGGGCAAGGTCGATGTCCGTGATGGTCCGCCCCGGGAGGATGAGATCCGCGTGGTCCCGGAAGCGCCAGTTCCAGTCGACGATATGCTCGACCGTCTTGCGGAAGCTCTCGTGATAGGCGACCGTCACATGCACCGCCGTCATGCCGGCCCCGCGCATCTCTTCGAAGACGGCGCGCGACCAGCGGCAGAACTGCAAGCCGTCGATCAGCGGCGGTCGGTCGATGACATTCGGCGTCTCGGTCATGCTTTCCTGCTCGACGGCATGGCGGCGGCGGTTGTCAGAGTCTTAAGCTGCCGAGACGGCTCCGTTCAAGCGACCCGATCGGCGCATCCCGCCGGCCTTGCGAGCCGGCACCCGATCGGCGACACCTGAGGAGCTGGGCCGGAGACAGGCGGATGACGAGCGTGGCGGCGGCCGACGCACCTCGGCGCGAGTTCATGGCAGGGATCGGCCTCGTTCTGCCGTGCCTTCTCTACGGGCTGCGCTTCTCGGCGGCGATCAACCTGGCGCTCTTCATCACCTTCTGGCTCGAGCTCGACACCCCGAGCTGGGCCGGCACCTCGGCCGGCATCGTGGCGCAGCCAACGCTCGGCCAATCGATCCGCAAGGGTTTCTTCCGGCTCGTCGGCACCTCGCTCGGGGCGGTCGCGACGGTGCTTCTGACCGCCGTCTTCCCGCAGGACCGGCTCGGCTTCCTGCTCGGCATGGCGCTGTGGACCGCCGCCTGCTCCTTCGTGTCGACGGTGCTGCGCAATTTCGCCGCCTACGCGGCCATGCTGGCCGGCTACACGATGGTAATCATCGCCTCCGACTCCATAAGTGCGCCGGACAGCGTCTTCACGCTCGCCGTGTCGCGCGCCTCGGAGATCGCGATCGGCATCGTCTGCGCCGCGATCGTCATGGCCGGGACCGATTTCGGCGCGACGCGGCGCCAGCTCGCCGAACGGATCGCCGGCCTCGTCGAGGACATCACCGACCACGTGCGAGGCGCGCTCGCTACCGAGGGCCACATCCGCAACGACGTCGATGCGCGCCGCGCCACGGTTGCGCGCGTCGCGGCGCTCGATCCGCTGATCGACCAGGGCCTCGGCGAATCGGCTGAGCTGCGGCACCGGCGCTCGACGCTCTATGGCGCCATGCGAGGCTTGTTCGACGCGCTGATCGCCTGGCGCATCATCGTCTTGCACCTCATGACCCTCGGCGCGGCGGAGGCCCGTGACCACGCGCATCGGGTGCTCGAAGCGGTTCCTCCCCTGCCTGCCGGCGCCGCCAAGGACGATTGGATCCTGCGGCGAGATCGCGCCAACCGGATCGTCGGAACCCTCGCCGGCCTCAAGGCGGACGACCCCTCGGTCAGGCTGCTCGCCGATGCGACGGCGCGTACGGCCCTCGGCCTCGGCCGTGCCGCGAACGGCGTCGTTCTGCTGACCGATCCGTCGCAGGCCCGGACGGTGCGCGCCAGGCTCCGGCTCCATGTGCCGGACATCCTGCCGCCCCTCGTGAACGCGCTCAGGGTCTTCCTCACCGTCGCTATCGCGGCGCTGTTCTGGATCGCCACCGCCTGGCCGTCCGGCCCGAGCGCGATCCTCTTCGCGACCGTGACCGTCATGCTGCTCTCGCCGCAGCAGGAGCAGGGCGTGAAGGCCGCCGTCGGCTTCGGGCTCGGCACCTGCATCGCGGCGACGGTCGCGGCTTTCGTCAAATTCGCGCTCCTGCCGAACCACGACAGCTTCCCGAGCCTCGCGCTCATCATCACCGCCGCCGCGGTGCCCCTCGCGGCCCTGTCGACGGTGCCGGCGTGCAGGGGCATCTTCACCGGCGCGGCGATGAACTTCATCCCGCTGCTCGGCCCGACCAACCAGATCACCTACGACACGACCTCCTTCTACAACGGCGCGCTCGCCATCGTCGGTGGCTGCGCCTTCGGGGCGCTGATGATGCGGGTGCTGCCGCCGATCGCGCCCGAGATCCGCGCGCGGCGCCTGAGCCGGCTGACGCTGCGCGACCTGCGCGCCCTCGCCCTGCGCCGCCGAGCGATGCCGACGCTCGATGGCTGGCGCCGCCGGATCCTCCTGCGCCTCGTGGCCGTGCCGGACGGCACCGATCTCGAGCACGGCGCCGCGATCATGGCGGCACTGTCGATCGGTCGGCAGATCATCCGCCTGCGCCGCTATGCCGGCGTGCGCGGGCTCGACGGCGAAGTCTCGGCCGCGCTGGCGCGCCTCGCCGCCGGCGATCTCGACGGGCTTCACCGCGGTCTCGACCGTCTCGACGCCCGCCTCGCCGAGGACGGCCCGGCGTATCACGGCCGCCTCGCGCGGCAACGGGCCCGCACGGCGGTCCTGGTCATCCGCGAGGCCCTGACCGATCACGGGGCCTATTTCGGAGGCGCGCCATGAAGTTCGTCGAGATCGACCTCTTCGGCGTCTATGTCTCACCCATGGCGATCATGCTGGTCGCCGCCTACCTGATCCTCATGGCCATCCGCCTCGTGGGGATCGAGGCCGGCCTGTTCCGCTGGGTCTGGCACCCTGCCCTGTTCCAGTTCGGGATCTATATGATCATCCTGTCGTGCCTGGTGCTGGCCTTCTCGCTCTGGGGGCTCCATGTCTGAAGCGGCGATGCGAGCGGGGGAGGCGGAAGCGCGCGACACGGCGATGCCGCAGACCGCCCCACCCGTAGGCGATGCGACGGCGTCACGGCCCGGCAGGCCGAGGCGGCGAGGTTGGCTCAGGCTCCTCGGCATCGTCGTGACGCTCGGCGTCGCGGGCGCGGCCGCCGTCCTGTCCTGGCAGATGTGGCAGGCCTATATGGCCTCGCCCTGGACGCGCGACGGCGCCGTCCGGGTCTATGTGGCCAGCATGGCGCCCCAGGTGTCGGGCCAGGTCGTCGAATTGCCGGTTCGCGACAACCAGTTCGTCCACAAGGGCGACCTCCTGATGAAGGTCGATCCGCGCGACTACAAGATCGCCGTCGATCTGGCGCAGGCGCAGGTCGATCAGGCCAAGGTCGACCTCAAGAACAAGCAGAGCCAGGCCGCGCGCCGCCAGCAGCTCTCCAATCTCGCCGCGACGCCCGAGGAGCGCGAGACCTACGTCACCGCCGCCCAAGCGGCCCAGGCGACGCTCGAGCAGCAGCAGGCGAATCTCGAGAAGGCCAAGGTCAATCTGGACCGCACGGAGATCCGCGCGCCGGTCAACGGCTGGGTCACCAACCTCATCCTGCAGCAGGGCGATTATGCCGACACCGGTCAGCGGGCCCTGTCGATCGTCAACGCCGATTCATTCTGGGTCGACGGCTATTTCGAGGAGACCCTGGTCAAGCCGATCAGGGAGGGCGACCCGGCGAAGGTCTGGCTGATGGGCTATCGCGAGGTGATCGACGGCCATGTCGACAGCGTGGCGCGGGGCATCAGCACGTCGAACGCCACGCCGAACGGGGTCGGCCTCGCCACCGTCAACCCCGTCTTCACCTGGGTGCGGCTCGCACAGCGCGTGCCGGTGCGCATCCACCTCGACCATATCCCGCCGGACGTCCGTCTCGTCGGCGGCATGACCGCGACGGTCGAGATCGACCCGAAGCCGGTGGCTGACCAAGCGGGGAGCTCGATTCCTCGAAGCTCTTCTCCTTGAGCGAGCATTGAATCATACGTCCCTCATTCTGAGCCGAATGCGAAGCATTCGAGTCGAAGAACGGCAAACGTCAGCCGTGCTTCGAGACGGTCCTGGCGGACCTCCTCAGCATGAGGATCGTCGGCTTTCAGATAGATCGGAGGGCGGACGGAGAAGCCGGAGGGCAAGCGCCTCGGCCTCGGCACCGAGCGCGCGATCCTCGTCGAGCGGCGGCACCATCGTGCGGATCTCGGCCTTGAGCGCCGCCGTGCCCTCGCCAAGCGCGGCGTCGCGCAGGTCGGTGGCCTCGGCACCCGCCATCATCTCAATCGCCACGAGGCGGGCGTAGAGGTCGACGATCCGCGCGCATTTCTCGACCGCCAGCGGCGCCTGGGTGGCATGATCCTCGACGCCTTCCGAGAGGGCGACGACGTCGAGAACGACGGGCTGGGCCGCGTGACGGATCGCCGCGACGAGCGCTGCGGCCGTCTTCTGCAGCGGCACGAAGCCAGCCGCAGCCCCACCATGGCGGGAGAGCGCGCGCGGCAGGCCGTTGCGGGTGCCCCCTGTCAGCAGGATGAAGCGCCCCATGGCTGCGATGGCCGACTGGGCCAGGGCCAGTGCCAGCGCCTCGAAGGCGAGAGCCAGGGCCGGCGCGTGGAAATTGCCCGTCGACAGGACCTCGCCGGTGTCCGGCAGGACGAGGGGATTGTCCGCCGCCGCGCCGAGCTCGAGCTCGACCATGCGGCAGGCGGCATCGAGCGCAGCCGAGGCGGCGCCGAGGATCGAGGGCGCGCATCTGACGCTCAGCGGATCCTGCAATGGCAGATCGACACCGGGGCGGCCGAGGCCGCTCCCGGCGACGATATCGCGCAAGCGTCCCGCGACCTCGGCCTGGCCGGGCGCCGGGCGGGCCGCCTGCAGGCGCGGATCGAGGATCGACGGGTTGGCACCGAGCCCCTCCATGGTCAGGGCTACGGCGCAGATCTGCCGGTCGAGCAGCCGCCCTGCATCGGCCACAACGAGTGCGGCGTGGCCGGTCGAGACCGCATTGGCGCCGGTCAGCGAGAGACCGTCCTTGGGGTCGAGCACGACGGGCGCGAGGCCGGCCGCGGCCAGGGCGTCGGCGGACGGCATGACGCCGCCGCGCCATTCCGCGTTACCCTCGCCGATCAGCATGCGCCCGAGCGGCGCCAGCAGGCACAGGTCGGAGGCACCGACCGAGCCGTGGCGGCGGATCACCGGATGCACCCCGGCATTCAGGGCTGCCACCAGGGCCGTGAAGACGCGGGGGGACAGGCCCGAGCCGCCGGCCGCGAGCCCCCCGATCCGCGCCGCAACAGCGGCACGCACCAGATCGCGCCGCAACGGCTCGCCGACCGCCATGTCGCGGCCGCGCAGGAACAGCGGCTGGAAGGCCAGCGGATCGCCGTCGAGCGCCAGCCCGCTCTTGGCGCCGAGCCCGGTATTGTAGCCATAGACCCGGACGCCGCGGCGCACGGCGGCGTCGAGCGCCTCCCGGTTGCGCACGAGCCGTGCCATGACGGGTGGATCGATCACGACGCCGGCACCGTGCCGTGCGATGGTCTCGATCTCGACGACGCTCGGCCCGCGATCGGCGACGAGGATGACGGTCGTCAGCAAAAGCGCAGGCTCTGGCCGATGCCGAGCTTTTTCCCCTTCTCCAGCATGGCATGGCCGAGCGCGATGTCGCTCAGGGACAGGCCGCGATGCCAGAACAGGATCGTCTCGTCGTCGCGTTCGCGGCCGGGCTTGCGGCCGGCCACGATCTCGCCGAGCTCGGCATGGAGGGTCGCCTCCGAGAGCTTGCCCGCCTCGACATGCGGCCGCAGCGCGCCGAAGGGTCCCTGCCGGCACTGCCCCCAGTCATCGACCACCATCTTGTCCATGATGTCGGTCAGCGACAGTTCGACGGCACTCATCGTGCCGTAGGGGATGACGAGTGCGCCGGGCTTGATCCAGGCCGTTTGAAGCAGCGGCTCGGGCGCCGCGAGACGCGACGCCTCGACCACGATGTCGGCACCCTCGACGCAGCTGCGCCAGTCGGCCGTCGCGCGCACCGGCTTGCCGAGGTCGCGCGACAGCCGGGCCGCGAAGGCGTCGCGGCTCTCGGGCCGGCGCGAATGGACCCGGATCTCGTCGAAGCCGAACTGGTGATCGAGCAGGCGAACGTTCCAGTAGGCCGTGCCGCGCGCCCCGACATGGCCGAGGATCTTCGGCCGCCGCGGTGCGAGATGCTTGGCACCGACGGCCGTCACGGCGCCGGTGCGCATGTCGGTGATCGCCGTGGCGTCGAGGATGGCGCGCGGCATTCCGGTGCGTGGATCGAACAGGTTGAGCACGCCGAACTCGGACGGCAGATCCTGCCGGTAATTGTCGACGAAGTCGCCCACGACCTTGACCCCGGCGAGGTTCATGGGCGCGATATAGCCGCGCAGGACGTTGAAATGACCGTTGAAGGCCGGATCCGGGACCAGATGGACGCGCGGCTCGATCGTGGTCTGCCCCAGCCCCTGCGCGCGCAAACCCTCCTCGACCGCGGCGATGACCTCGTCGTCAGTCAGGGCCACGCGTTCGATGTCGAGGGCATTCAGATAGCTGATGTGGACGGGTTTCATGAAGACGACCTAGAGCCTGCTCCGCCATATAGAGCAGGATCGTCGGATCGTCAGTTCGCCCTGGGGTGTGACGGGAGACGCCCAACCCGTCATCACGGGAGGTTCGTCTCGGAAAAGACATTCAGCGTCAAATCGTCGAATTCAAATGAAAGTGACGTCAACCGCCAAGCGGAACGTCACGAGAGATCCTTCCAGTCACCTTTACCGTTATGACGTTGCATCCTTGATCGATCAGAACGAACGCGTCAGCTCATCGCCACGGCGCCGACCAGGATCCAGGCGGCCAAAGCGCTCGCCGCGAACCATAGTGTGTGATTCATGTCACCCCTCCGTGAAATTTAACGCTCGGTAAATGCGCAGCGGGGCGGGAAGTTCAATCTCGAGCTTGACATTGCCGGAAAATTAATTTTTGGGCGCGCCGGTCCACGGTGAAAGTCGTGTTGCCCTGTTTGGCAAGTTGTTCACCTTTCTCGTATTTGCTGAGGCGCTCATCGGACGCCGCCATGCACAGCCGACGCCGTAGCTATCGGAAGAAGACCTATCTGGCGGCTTTCGCGGCGCACGACGGGGGCAACCCGGGCCTGTTCTGCATGGTGCGCGACCTGTCGCCGCAGGGCGCACGCCTCAGCCTGCTTGATGGCCGGACGCTCCCCGACACCGTGGATCTCGAGATCAACGGCCGCGCGGAGCGGCTGCACGCCCGCGTCGTCTGGCGCCGAGATGATGAGGTCGGGGTTATTTTCCTGGACGAGGCGCAGGCCAGCCCGCGCGCCATCCGCGCCGCTGGGCGGTAGCAGGTCTCGGGCGGTAAGGTGTGGACGCCGGCGAGCGACGCCTGCGTCCCAGCTTTATTCGTCGGGGCCACCCGGATATCCCTGATCCTGGATACGGGCGCAAGATGGGCTAAGCACCCTCGAAGGAGCCGATGAGGATCGATATCGACATCGGCACCGCCGCTTCCGGCGACAGCAGCGCCATGATGGACCTCGAGGAGCTGTTGGCGACGCGCCTGTTGGTGCAGGGCAATTCCGGTTCGGGCAAGTCGCACCTTCTACGCCGGCTGCTGGAGCAGAGCGCGGTTCACGTGCAGCAGCTCGTCGTGGATCCGGAGGGGGATTTCGTCGGGCTGGCGGAGCGCTTCGGCCATGTCGTCATCGACGGCGACCGCAGTCTGGCGGAGCTCGAGACGATTGCGCAGCGCCTCCGACAGCACCGCGTCTCGGCGGTGCTGACGCTCGAAAGCCTCGATGCCGAGAGCCAGATGCGGGCCGCCTCGGCCGTGCTCAACGCGCTGTTCGAGGCCGGGCGGGAGCTGTGGTTCCCCATGCTGGTCGTCGTCGACGAGGCGCAGCTGTTCGCGCCCGCAGTGGCGGGCGACGTTTCCGAGGAGACGCGCAAGCTATCGCTCGGCGCCATGACGAACCTGATGTGCCGCGGGCGCAAGCGCGGCCTCGCCGGCATCATCGCCACGCAGCGCCTCGCCAAGCTCGCCAAGAACGTCGCGGCGGAAGCCACCAACTTCCTCATGGGCCGCACCTTCCTCGACATCGACATGGCGCGGGCCGCCGACCTCCTCGGCCTCGACCGGCGGCAGGCCGAGATGTTCCGCGAGCTCGCCCAGGGCCATTTCGTCGGCCTCGGGCCGGCCATCGCGCGCCGCCCGTCGACAATCCGGATCGGCGGCGTCGAGACGCTCTCGCGCGCCGCGCCGCCGAAGCTGACGCCCCTGCCCGGCCAGCCGTCCGGCGAGGCCCGCGAGCTGATCCTGGCGCCTGTGCCGGCGGCGGCCCGTCCGCAGGCCGAGCGCCGGCCCGCGCCGGCGCCGGCGCCGCGACCGGCGGTGGCGGATGTCATCGAAGACATCGCGCGCCATCGCTCCGCCGAGGCGGCCGAGGCAGCGGCAGCCTTGCCGCCGGACGAGCGTGAGGCGCTCATGCGTCGCGCCGCTCACGCGATGATGCAGGAGCCCGAGGCCGCGTTCCGGCCCGAGCCGATTCTTCATGCCGATTTCCAGCTGCGCTGTCGCCTGACGAAGGCCGGAATCGGCGCGGTGTCGATGACCGAGTTCAAATCCTATCTTGCCGCGGCGCGCGCCGGTCTCGACCCGGACCGGGTCGACCTGGGCAAATGGTCGCGCGCGCTCGCGGTCGCGCGGACGATCCCGGATGACCTGCAGGCGGTCTACCTCATCCTCGCCGGCGCCGCCCTCGAGGGCGCGCCCTGCCCGGCGGATGCCGAGGTCGCCCGGCGCTGCGGCATGCATTCGGCCGGCCGCGCGCGCAGCCGCATCGGCCATCTCGACAAGGGCGATCTCGTGGTGCTGCGCACGGATATGTCGGGGCGCCGTGTCGCGGTCTTGCCCGATCTCGGCTGGCAGACGGCGCCCGGCGACCCAGACGCGCCCGCCTCCACTTCCGAAGGATGCCTCGCGGCCGAATAGGACAGGTGGCCCGTCAGCGTCGATGCACGATCATCGGCATGCCGCCCTTGGCGCGCAGCGCCACCCGCTGCACGGGCATGACGACATGGCCGGGCGCGAGGCGGAGCCTGAAGCCGCGCATCACGGTGGCGAGCACCGTGACCGCCTCCTGCAGCGCGAAGGAGGCTCCGATGCACACGCGCGGGCCGGCGCCGAACGGCAGATAAGCGAAACGGTCGATTCGATCGCGATTCTCGGGGAGGAAGCGCTCCGGCACGAAATCCTCGGGAGCCTCCCACAAGCGCCGATGGCGATGCAGCACGTAGGGCGCCACCACCACGGTTGTGCCGGCCTTGATCCTGAGCGTGCCGAGCCGATCCGGACCCAGGGCCTGGCGCGAAATGGTGGCGGCGGGCGGGTAAAGGCGCATCGCCTCGTCGATGGCGGCGCGGGTGCGATGGAGCTCGTCGAGACGTCCCGGAGCGGGGCGGCCGTCGGGCAGCAGGCGATCGACCTCAGCCTCGACGGCATCGCGCGCCGCTGCGTCGCGCGACAGCAGGAACAGCGCCCACGTCAGCGCGTTCGACGTCGTCTCATGACCGGCGATGATGAAGGTGACGAGATTGGCCTTGACCTCCTCCTCCGAGAGCGACTTGCCCGTCTCGGGGTCGACCGCTTCGAGCAGCAGGGTCAGGAGGTCGCGCGGCACGGCTGTGGGATCGCGCGCCATCGCGGCCCGGCGGCGCGCCATCATGGTCTCGACCGCCTGCTCGAAGAAGCGCAGGTGCGGGCGGGTGCGGATGCGGCCGAGGCGCGGCACCCAGTCCGGCATGCCGAGCACGTCGAGCGGATCGAGCTTGCCGACCGTCTCGAGGAACCGGCCGACGACGCCAGCGAAATCCTCGGCCGAGCGGGTCAGTGCGTCCGAGAAGATGGTGCGGGCGAGGATGCGCAGCGTTACGCGGGCCATCTCGGCTGCGACGTCGACGCGCCGTCCGTCCCGATGGCGAGCCCAGCGTGCCGCCATGGTGGCGGCTTCCTCGGCCATGGCGGCCTCGAAGCCGAGCACGTGCCGGGGCGAGAACAGCGGTGCGAGGGCGCGACGCTGGGCGCGCCAGTCGGCCCCCTCGGCCATCAGCAGGCCCTTACCGATCCCAGGCGCGAGCATGCGCCGCTGCAGAAGGTCCTTAGGGTAGTTCGAGGCATTATCGACCAGGACGTGACGCACGAGAGCGGGATCGGAGACGACGGCGATCGGGCCGAGCACGCTGCGGCCGAACACCACGGGCTTCTCGAAATGCGCCCGGGTCCAGGTGGCGATCGGGTTGCGGCGCAGCGCCAGGAGAAGGTCGAGCGTGCCGAGCGGCGCCTCGAGCGGGATCGGCGCCGGCGGCCGGTCCGGGCGCTTTCGCGCCGCCCCGTTCACGGGGTCGTCTGCTGTGGCAAGGCTCATGGACCAATCCCCGCGGCATCACCGAACCGAGGCTTCGAAGATGAGGTCCGGGCCGCACCGGGGCAAGGCGGCAAATGCATGGCGCAAGCGGCGGCATAGCGGCAGGGCAATCGGACGAACGATTCTGCCCATAGCAATAATGAGGATGGAAGGGCCTGAACGGCGCTAGGAGGTCTACGCCTGCTTCGAGCTGCCCCACAGGATCGACAAGCTGCAGCAGCACGTCGACGCCTTCGCCCACGGCTTCAACCACTACAGGCCTCATCAAGCGCTTGGCGATCTCGCACCCGCCGAGTATCTCAAATCCTTCAGCGTCTCATATGTCCTGAACCCGGTCAGCGGCTTGCGATTCCGTGCAAACCCGGCAACAGTCGCGACCCCTCGCCGGTTCGGGCGAGGTCCACCCATGAACGAGGATCGGGCGGCCACCATGAAAGTCACACTCGAACGCACCTCGTTGCTCAAGGCGCTCGGGCATGTCCACCGGGTGGTCGAGCGCCGCACGACGATCCCGATTCTCTCCAACGTCCTGGTGCGGGCGACCGAGGACGCCTTGCATCTCAAGGCGACCGATCTCGACCTCGAGGTCACCGAAACGGTGCGGGCCGAGGTAGCCCAGCCCGGCGGCACGACCCTGCCGGCGCACGTGCTCCATGACATCGTCCGCAAGCTGCCCGAGGGCAGCCAGGTGACGTTCGACATGAGCGGCGACACGGGACAGATCACGCTGAGTTCGGGCCGCTCGCGCTTCCGCCTGCAATGCCTGCCGCAAAGCGATTTCCCCGACCTGACGACGGGCGACTTGCCGAACCGCTTCACGCTCGAGGCGAAGGACCTCAAGCAGCTGATCGAGCGGACCCAGTTCGCCATCTCGACGGAGGAGACGCGCTATTATCTCAACGGCATCTATCTCCACACGATGGATGTCGGCGGTCGCAAGGTGCTGCGCGTCGTCTCGACCGACGGCCACCGGCTGGCGCGCGTCGAGATCCCGGCGCCGGAGGGCTCGGACGGCATGCCGGGCGTCATCGTACCGCGCAAGGCGGTCGCCGAAATCCAGAAGCTGATCGAAGACCCGGCCGCATCGATCATTTGCGAACTGTCCGCCACCAAGATCCGGTTCACCTTCGGTGACGTGGTGCTGACCTCGAAGCTGATCGACGGCACGTTCCCGGACTACGGCCGCGTCATCCCGACCGGCAACGACAAGTCGCTGCTGGTCGAGAAGGCGCCCTTCGCGGCCGCGGTCGACCGCGTCTCGACCCTCTCGGCGGAGCGCGGCCGCGCCGTCAAGCTGGCGATCAGCGAGGGCAAGCTGACGTTGAGCGTCAACAATCCCGATTCGGGCTCGGCGACCGAGGAGCTCGACGTCGACTACGATTCGACACCCCTCGATATCGGCTTCAACGCCCGCTACCTGCTCGACATCACGGCGCAGCTCGAAGGCGACACGGCACTTTTGAAACTCGCCGATCCCGGCTCCCCGACCCTCGTGCAGGACTACGAGGACGCGCCGGCGCTCTACGTGCTGATGCCGATGCGGGTCTGACGCAAGCGGTGGATCCACGCCGCCCGCATGTCCGTCGCCTGCTGCTGACCGATTTCCGTTCCTATGCGCGCCTCGACCTCGTCCTGCCGCGCGCCAACGTGGCGCTGAGCGGCCAGAACGGGGCCGGCAAGACCAATCTCCTCGAAGCCCTGTCCGTCCTGACGCCCGGCCGCGGCCTGCGCCGGGCGGAGCTCGGCGAGTGCGCCCGCGAGGGAGGCGCCGGCGGCTGGGCGGTCTCGGTCGAGGTCGAGGTCGGACCGGACGAGCCTGCGGTCCGCCTCGGCACCGGGATCGAGCCCGGCGAGAGTTCGCGCAAGTGCCGCATCGACCGGGTGCCCGTCCCTTCGGCGAGCGCCTTCGCCGATCATGTCAGGATCGTCTGGCTGACGCCGGCCATGGACGGGCTCTTCATGGGACCGGCTTCGGAGCGGCGGCGCTTCCTCGACCGTATCGTACTGACGCTCGATCGGGACCATGCGGCGCGTGTCTCCGCGCTCGAGCGGGCCTTGCGCAACCGCAACCGGGTGCTCGAGGAGGGGCGCCAGTCCGGGCGTCTCGACCGCGCCTGGGCGGAGGCCGCCGAGCACGAAGTGGCGACGCTCGGCGTGGCTGTCGCGGCCGCGCGGCACGAGACCGTGGCGCGCCTCGCCGCGCTGATCGAGGCCTCGCGCGACGACGCCTCGCCCTTTCCCTGGGCCAACCTCGCCTTGCAGGGCACGGTCGAGGCCATGGTGGCCGAAGGGCCGGCGATCGAGGCCGAGGATCGTTACCGTGCGCTGTTGCGCGACGCTCGCACCCGAGACGCCGCCGCCGGGCGCACCTCCATCGGTCCCCACCTCTCCGACCTGTTCGTGCGGCATGGCCCGAAGGCGGCCGATGCGTCGCGATCCTCGACCGGCGAGCAGAAGGCGCTGCTGGTCGGCCTCGTCCTGGCACAGGCGCGGCTCGTCGATGCGATGAGCGGCATCGCGCCGCTGGTCCTGCTCGACGAGATTGCCGCCCATTTCGACCTGCTGCGCCGTGCGGCCCTGTTCGAGCAGCTCGACGAGCTCGGCGCGCAGGTCTTCATGACGGGGGCCGATCCGGCCCTGTTCGGCGGCGCGGCCGGGATCGCGCACTTCGAAGTCGTGCCGGGTTCCGTGCGTCCGGCGTCCGATCCGTGAGTCTCCGCGACGCCAACCGCGCCCGGGGCGAGGTGCGGGCGGAGTTCGCCCGCAGCGGCTCGCGCACCGAGGCGCGGCGCCTGTTCGAGACCGGCGGCTATCGGCTGCGCATGCCGCGCAGCCACGCTTCCGGCTGCGACGCCGTCATCGTCAATACCAGCGGCGGCATGGCGGGCGGCGACCACGTGCGGATCCGCGCCACGGCCGGAGCCGGGAGCGACGTGACGCTGACCACGACCGCGGCTGAGAAGATCTACCGCAGCGACGGCGCGACGACCAGGGTCGAGGTCGACCTCGCGGTCAAGGCGGCTGCTACCCTCCGCTGGCTGCCGCAAGAGACCATCCTGTTCGACGATGCGAAGCTCTCTCGCCGTCTCGAGGTCGCGATGGACGGCGATGCCAGTCTGCTGATCGGCGAGATGCTGGTCTTCGGCCGCCTCGCCATGGGCGAGACGATGCGGCGCGGCCTCGTCGAGGACCGCTGGCGGGTGCGTCGCGACGGACGCCTCGTCTTCGCCGAAGCGCTGCGCCTCGAGGGCACCATCGCCGAGACGCTCGACCGCCCAGCCCTCGCGGCGGGGGCCCGTGCTTCGGCCACCCTGCTCTATGTCGCGGCCGATGCCGGGGACCGACTCGACCCCGTGCGGGCCACGCTTGACGGCTCGGACGGCTGCACGGTTGGAGCCAGCGCCTGGAACGGCCTTCTTTCGGTTCGGGCGCTCTCACCCTCGCCAGCGCATCTGCGCTCCGCTATCCTGCCGGTGCTCACCATCCTGCATGGGCGTCCCCTGCCCCGCTCCTGGTTCTGATCATGGGAATTTGGCCATGAACCTCACGCCCCGCGAGAAGGACAAGCTCATCGTCGCCATGGCGGCAAACGTCGCCCGACGGCGGCTCGAACGCGGCGTCAAGCTCAACCATCCCGAAGCGGTGGCGCTCATCACCGATGTCGTGGTCGAGGGCGCGCGTGACGGCCGCAGCGTCGCCGATTTGATGGAAGCCGGCGCCCAGGTCCTCCATGCCTCTCAGGTGATGGAGGGGATCGCGGCGATGATCCACGACATCCAGGTCGAAGCGACCTTCCCGGACGGCACCAAGCTCGTGACCGTGCACAACCCGATCCGCGGCGATGCCTCCGGCCTCGTGCCCGGCGAGACGATCCCCGCGCCGGGCGACATCGTCATGAACGCCGGGCGCGACACGTTCGCGCTGACCGTATCGAACACGGGCGACCGGCCGATCCAGGTCGGCTCCCACTACCATTTCTTCGAGACAAACCCGGCGCTCGATTTCGAGCGCCACAAGACGCGCGGCTTCCGCCTCGACATTCCGGCCGGCACCGCCGTGCGCTTCGAGCCGGGACAGACGCGCGACGTCCGCCTCGTTGCTCTCGCCGGGACGCGGGAGGTCTATGGGTTCCGCGGCGAGGTCATGGGCAAGCTCTGATGCGCTCCGCTCAGAAGCCGATATCGTCGCCGAGGCCGAAGCCGGGGAAGATATCGTCGGGCCGCGCATAGGGTTCGTCGTACGCGGGTGCCGCAGGCGCCCGGTAAGCCACGGGACTCGGCCTGACCCGCATCGGGATGCCGGTGCTGAGCGCGGCCACCCGCTGCCGAACGCTGGCGTAATGCGGCACGATGCCGCCGTAATCGGGCTGCGAGATGCTGCCCGACGCATAGTCGGCATCTTCCTGCGCGTCCGGCCCTGGTCCGTTATGGAAGCCGCCGACGCTGTCGAAATGCGGTCCGCCATAGCCGCCGCGTGCCGGCCCGTAGCCAGAGATCTGACCCAGCGTGGCATTGCCCCGCGTGATGGTGTCGCCGCGCCCGTCGCCGTAGAAATTGTCGCCGCCGAGGCGCCAGCCGCCGAAACTGTCGAGGTTCGGGTCGTTCCAGCGCCGAAACAGCCCCGGCACCCGCTCATAGCTCCGATCGACGACGACCGGGCCGCGCGCGGTCCGAGTGGCGCGGCGATGCACCGTCAGGGGACGCATCGTGGCCGTCCGCAGGTGATGGCCCGGCGGTACCCGATGGCGGACCGGCCTCTCCTGCGCCGAAACCCCGATGGATCCGGCCGCCACCATGGCGCCGGCTACGAGAGCCAGCATCGCCGCGCGCTTCGCCGACCCGAACCCCAAGCCCGTTCTCATGATTGCCCTCGATCCGATCCCACTGGGATTAACGCCACCGCCTCCGGATTGATGCATCTTCGCTCAAGCATGGTTGACAGCTGCTGCCGTCATGGCTGACGGACAGGAGGTTGATCTTGGGTCGCGAGCCGGCCAAACAGGTTGGCGGCGTGATTCTGTAGCAAGGAGCATTCATGGCCAGCGGTTGCACGGCAGGGCTCGATACTGGCTTCGTGGCGCTCGGCTACGGCAAGGTGGCATTCCTGGGAATCGTCCAGGGCCTGACCGAGCTGATGCCAATCTCATCGACCGCGCATATGCGCATCGTCCCGGCGCTGCTGCACTGGCAGGACCCCGGCTCAGCCTTCTCGGCGGCCATGCAGCTCGCGGCGCTGGCCGCGGTCGTGGCCTATTTCTGGAAGGACATCAGCACCATCGGCTCCGGTGCGATCCGCGCCGCAGCGCGCCGCGAGTTCGGCACTTGGGATTTCCGCTTCGTCGTCTGGATCGTGCTCGCCACCATTCCCATCGCCATCGCCGGCCTGCTGCTCTCGTCGCGGCTCAACGCCTGCGGCTCCTCCCTGCGGGGCATCGCGGTCATCGGCATCGCCTGCATCGTGATGGGCGCCCTGCTGGCCATCGCGGAGGTCTATTGCCAGCATCGCCGCGTTCTGGCCGGAATGACGCTGTTCGACGCGATGGTCGTCGGCATCGCACAGGTCGGCGCGCTGATCCCCGGCGTCTCCCGCTCCGGCTCGACGCTGACGGCGGCGCTGTTCCTCGACCTCAAGCGCGAGGAGGCGGCGCGCTTCTCCTTCCTGCTCGGCCTGCCGGCGATCACCCTGGCCGGCCTGAAGGAGCTCTACGAATTGCACAAGGTGCATCTCGACGGGCACGGCTGGTCGATCCTGGCCGTCGGGCTCGTCATAGGTTCGGTTGCGGCCTTCGCCGCCATCGCGCTATTGATGCGGATCCTCGAACGCTTCTCGGCCTGGCCCTTCGTGATCTACAGGGTGGTGCTCGGTGTCGTGCTGCTCGCCGGGGCCGCTACCGGCTGGCTCTCCTAAAGCAGCATGCCGAAAAGCCGGCACGGGTTTCGGATGGCATCGTGCTCTATCATCTTGGACTCGATCACCTTCATGGTTTGGGTCGACAGGGTCCAAAACCATCGTGATCCAAGCGAGGAGGCGAGCGGCTTCACTCCTCGGACGGCGCGTCTTCGAACTGCCGCTCCATGCCGCCGAGCTGCCGCTCCATGCCGCCGAGCTGCCGCTCCATGCCCTCGAGCTTCCGCTCGAGCCGCGTCAGCCGGGACAGGACAACCGCCAGGAAGCATAGCAAGATGCCGCCGACGAAGGCCGTAACCTCGATCGCCAGTTCGGCGGCCGACGGGGCACGGCTGGTCGAGACGAGACCGAACGCGACGATGAGGACGCCGCAGATCGCCGCGAGCGCGGCCACGGACTAGATCACCATGATTTTGGATCGAATCGATCCAAAATCATGGACGTGATCGATTTCAGTGACTTGGAGCATGATGTCACCCGAAAACCGCTGCGCACTTTTCGGCATCATGCTCTAAGCCGCGGTCCTGAGGCCGAGCTCGACCTCCTGCCGGCGGTTGATCCCCGTCATGACCTCGGCGAGCTCGGGCTTGGCCGCGAGGCTCCTGGCATAAAGGCCACCGACGGCGTCGACGAGCCGGCCGTCGCGGGCGAGCATGGCGTCGGCGAATTCGATCATGCGCAAGTTGGGCCAGGCGACGGGACGCAGCGTCCGGATCCTGTCCGCCACCGCCGCCTCGGTCTCGTCCGGATGGGCTTGCGCGACCAGCATCATCATCGCCGCGCTGGAACGCGAGATCCCCATGTGGCAGTGGACCAGCAGGTGACCGTCGACATTGCCGCCATCCGCCTCGAGATCCCGCCCGAACGCCAGAACCGCCTCGACGTCGCTTGGCTCGGGCAGCAGGATACCCGGGTCGGGCGCGATGGCGTCGTGAAAGCGCAGCACCGTGCGGCGATGCGCTCCCCAGCGGCCGAAGACCGGCGGATCCGGCAGGTCGGGATCGATGATCGACAGGACGTGGGTCACGCCGCGTGTCCCCTGTGCCTCGAGTTCTTCCAGGCCGCAAATGGTGAGGGTCGAGAACGGAGCTTTCATGAGGGCTTGGCTAGCATGCTCCGGCGACGGTTGCGAGACGCCGGCCACGATTTACATGCCGGTCAGCGACGGCCCCTTCCCCTGCCCGAAGAGCCGCCGCCCGGAGCGTCGCCGCCGTCGGATCCTCCGGGGCCTTGCCCGCCCGCCCCGGGACCGGAGCGCGGACCGGATCTGCCGGTGCTCGGACCCGACTCTTGCCCGGTCGCTTCGGCGCCTTCACCTCTCGATCCTCCGCGTCCGTCCCGTCGCCCGGAGCGGTTCATCTCCGGCCCGAGGCCCCGGCGCCCGCCGCGCCCATGCGGGCCGTGCTCCATCCGCGCGGCATCGAGACGAAGGCTGCCGTCGATCCCGACGCGGGCCGTAACGACGGCACGGACCGCCTGCCCCTCGGGAATATCGGGCGCCCGTTCTGCACCGGCAATCTCGACCCCCGAAGCCAGGCTCAGCCTGCCCTGGTGGCGAATCACATAGGCTTCGATCGATAGGCGGCCCGGTCGCCGGGACAACGGCGCCGCGGGCGGCACGGCGATGCTGCCGATCTCGAATTGGCCATCGACGAGCCGGCCGCCGAGCGAGACCTGTCGGCCGAGAAGAGGCGCGATGGACCCGGCGAACGACAAGCCGCCGATCTGCGCCGTCCCGTCCCGGCCGGCCTGAACAAGCCCCGTGACGCGCAGTGCGGCGGCGTTCCCCGGTTCGACCAGCGATGCGACGATGACACCGTCCGGACGGCGCAGGCCGCTGACCGCGACGACCTCGCCGTCCTTCCAGGGCGACACTTCAGCCTCTGCGGCGAGTTCGACAATCTGGCCCAGAATCCTGAGCCTGTGCGGCCCGACCAGCTCGACCGGACCGACAACCTCGTGAGTCACCGCGATGTGCCGCGTCGCCAGGCGGCCGCCCTTGCGGACGGCCAGGACCGCGACGACCTGCCCGATGCGCAGATCCGCCGCGGTCGCGGCCCTCCCGTCGATCGTCACCGCAACGGCGCGCGGATAGCCGATGCGCAGGTCGTTGACCACGATGCTGCCGAAGCGGCGGATGGTGCCGACGACGCCGGTGCCTCCGATGCCGCGATCCTCGCCCGGCCGCTCGGCGGGAGCCGCCCCCGTGCCGCCGATGCCGCGATCCTGGGGACTGGCGCCCCAAGCCCGAGCGCCCACGCCGATCAGAGCCGCGACGCCCGTCAGTGCCCGCTTGATCAGCCCGCGTCGGCTGACGACGATCGGCACCCTCATGGCGTCGACTCCGCGCTGTCCTCTCCAGAGGATGGCGGCGCCGCCGGCTCCGCATAGACATAGATGCCGAAATTCCAGCGCCACGCGCCACCAGCGTCCGTCTCGCAGGCCGCATGCGCTTCGCGGTTGGCCTGCCGCAGCGCCTCCATGGCGAGCGCCCTGGCGCGTTCCTCGAGGGTGGCGGCAAGCTCCGCCGAGAGGCCGTCGTAGTGGACGGCACGTTCGAGGAACCGCGGCGTCTCTTCGCTGATGTTGACGACCGCCGCCGCGATATGGTCGTGCAAGTTGCGCCCGAAATAGTAGAGCTGCTGCTCGTCGCCGCCCCGCGGCACGAAGGCCTCCTGGCAGAGCGTCACACGGTCGTCGTCGTCGAGCCTCACCAGCTTGCGGTCGAGCCATTCGTCGAGCACCGCGCGGGGTCGCACGTCGCGCGTGACGGCCGCCACCAGCGTCTCGAAGGACGCGACGCCGGGACCGGCGAGCCGCGGCAAGGCCGCCGGTTCGCCGTTCGGATCGGCAAAGGCGGCGTCGGCCAGCCAGCGCGCCATGATGCGGCTGCTGCGGGAAACGCCGGCCGGCACCGTGGTCACGGGCGCGCCGGCGCCGCGCAACCGGCTGATCTCCTTGCGATGGATGCCCGTCAGCAGGCTGACGCGGCTGTCCGTCTGCGCCTTCCCGGGCAGCGCGAATTCATGCTCGGCGACGTTGACGTAGAGCTCGCGCAGGAGTCCCGCGATGACCGGGAACGTAAGCCCGCGCCGGATGAACAGCCGGACCAGCGGCCG
Organism: Lichenihabitans sp.; assembly: GCA_965277635.1. Classification (GTDB taxonomy): domain Bacteria; phylum Pseudomonadota; class Alphaproteobacteria; order Rhizobiales; family Beijerinckiaceae; genus Lichenihabitans. The sequence continues at coordinate 3,486,590 of CBDIDE010000002.1, read as the reverse complement.
CAGCAGGCGCGCAAGCGCGCCCTGCAGTTTCGCATCATCGGCGGGACGGTCGGGAGACGGAGCGGCCACCCTGTGACCTTAAAGAGATATGCCGAAACATCGACACTGAGTTGGGAGTGCCATCTGAGGTGGGGACGACATCATGCTCTGGTCAAGTGTCCTCTGCGTAAGATTGAAACCACAACCTCAGGACATCGCCGCTGCGTTGACAAAGCGACGTCCTGGTCGGCCCAAGATCGGTTGTGAACGGCAGAGCCGGGATGGTGGCGCTCCCGATCGATGAGCGCGCGTCGGGGAAGGCCTCGGCCGAACCCTCCCCGACGACCCGCGGCGGCCGACCGGAAGGTGGGGTTCCGTACGGCATCGGGTACCTTTCATTAGCCAAATCGGTGCGCTTCCGCAAGCTTGACGTGGGAATTTTTCCCACTTAAATCGAACGGACCCGTTTCCCGAGGATCGACATGCGGACTTTCCGCCGTGCCCAGGACAACCGGCGTTCTCCGATCACGCCTCAGGCGCCCGACGTCCCGGCGATGGCGAAGAGCGATCGGCCGGCGTTCGACGTGAGGCACGTGGCTGCGCTGCATCGAGGTCTGCTGGCGCTCCTGGCCGTCGCGATCCTGGCGCTCTTGCCGGTCATCCTCAGGGGTGGCGCGAGCGGGCAGGCGTGGACCGAATCCCGGACGCAGCTGAGGCCTTGGGGCATCTCCACGCCCCAGGTCGACACGCCAGAGCCGCCGATGTCGCGTCAGGTTGCGCCGGCACGGCCGTAAGATGCCCTGCGCGCATGGCGGCGCCGGTCAAGCCGCGACCTTCATCTCCTCGCCACGCCGCTCCGGGCTGAACCTGATGACGACGATCAGCGCCACGGCAACCACTACGGCCACGGCAGCCAGCGCGAAGGCGTAGCTGCTGCCGGCCCGCTCGGCGAGGCTCGCCTGGAAGCGCCCGTTGTAGGACGCCAGGAAATTGCCGATCTGGTAGATCGTTCCCGGCCAGGTGGCGCGGATCAGGCCCGGCGACAATTCGTTGAGATGGACCGGGACGACTCCCCACGCACCCTGCACCGAGATCTGCATGATGAAGGCGCCGACCGCGAGCCAGAACGGGGTCGTGCCATAGGCCCACAGCGTCACCGCCGGCAGCGCGATGAGGCAGGCGATGGTGATCGCGTTGACACGGCCGATGCGCTCGGACCAGGCCCCGAAACTCAGGCCGCCGGCGATGGCGCCGAGGTTGGCGACGATCGAAATCCAGCTCACCGTGGCAGGATCGAAATGGTGCTGCTGCTTGAGGAACGTTGGATAGAGGTCCTGCGTGCCATGGCTGAATAGGTTGAACATCATCATCATCACGGCAGCGTAGATCGTGATGCGCCAGTTCAGCGACAGCGTTTCGAAAAGGCTCGGTTTTGGCTGCGTCCGGGCCGTTGTAAAGGCCGGCGACTCGGGGACGTGCGAGCGGATGTAGAGGACCGCGAAGGCCGGCAGGATCGAGAACAGGAACAGCGCCCGCCAGCCGATCGTGTAGCCGCCGAGCGTATGCCCGTAGGTGAGGCCGTAGACGACCGCGGCCAGGAGATAGCCCGTCGGATAGCCGCATTGCAGGATGCCCGAGACCATGCCGCGGGATTGCGGCGGCACCGATTCGAGGGCCAGAGACGAGCCCAGGCCCCACTCCCCGCCCATGGCGATGCCGAAGATCGCCCGCAGCAGCAGGAAGACGGTGAGGGTCGGCGCGAAGGCCGCCGCCGCGCCCGCCACCGCGTAGCAGACGATGTCGAGCATCAGGATCGGCTTTCGCCCGAATCGATCGGCGAGCCGGCCGAATATGAAGGCGCCGATGAAGCGCATCGCGAGGGTGAGAAAGAGCGCGTAGGCGACATCCGGGATCCCGACGCCGAACTCCTTGGCGATATCGCCGAGGACGAAGACCAGCAGGAAGAAATCGAAGGCATCGAGCGTCCAGCCCAGGAAAGCGGCCGCCACGGTCTTCTTCTGTTCGGACGTAAGGTTCACGGTTCCTCCTGATCCTTGGCCCAGCGTCGCGGGCACCTCCGGCGGCAGGATCATGGCAGGTCTCCGGCCTGTTGCCAGTCCTGTTTGCACGCTTGCATGGATTCGCCACAACCTCGTCCCCATCTTCCGGGCTTCGCGACCGGCATGGTTCCCTTGCGGGCCGGACTGAGCTAAGGGGCGTCGGAGCGATTTTGGCGCCCCGCGGCTCCATCCTCGGGTCGACCCCGGTCGCGCCGTTTCTCCGAAGGCCTGTTTCCGATGTCCGCCAAACCGAAACCCTATCCCGATGCCGACCAAGCCCCGAGCTTTCCGGCGATCGAGCAGGAGATTCTCGGGCGGTGGGCGCGCGAGGGTACGTTCGAGCGCCAGGTCTCGATGCGACCGAAGACGAAGCCCGACGGCTCGTCCAACGAATTCGTCTTCTACGATGGGCCGCCCTTCGCCAACGGCCTGCCGCATTACGGGCACATCGCCACGGGCTTCATCAAGGACATCGTGCCGCGCTACCAGGCGATGCGCGGCCGCCACGTCGAGCGCCGCTTCGGCTGGGACTGCCACGGCCTGCCGGCCGAGCTCGAGGTCGAGAAGGAGATCCAGGTCTTCGGCCGCACCGCGATCCTCGACTACGGCATGGAAAAATTCAACGAGCAGTGCCGGCTCTCGGTGCAGCGCTACACCCATGACTGGGAATGGTACGTCAACCGCGCCGCCCGTTGGGTGAGCTTCGAGAATGCCTACCGCACCATGGACAAGAGCTTCATGGAAAGCGTCGTCTGGGCCTTCAAGACGCTGTGGGACAAGGGCCTCGTCTACGAGGGCTACCGGGTGGTGCCCTACAGCTGGGCCGTGCAGACGCCGCTGTCGAACTTCGAGACGCGGCTCGACAATTCGTATCGCGAGCGCACCGACCCGACCCTGACGGTCGCCTTCCACCTCGCTCCCAGGGCGGGCGATCCGGGGCCGATGCGCATCCTGGCCTGGACGACGACGCCCTGGACGTTGCCCTCGAACCTGGCGCTCGCGGTCAGCCCCAAGCTCACTTACGTCGCGGTCAAGCGCGACGGCGACTATTGGATCATGGCCGAGGAGGCCTTGGCCCGCTACGCCCGCGAGTTCCCAGAGCCCGAGGTTACGGCACGCTTTCCCGGCGAGGCGCTGATCGGGCGAACTTACGCGCCGCTCTTTCCCTACTTCAAGGATACGGACAACGCTTTCCGGGTGCTCGGCGGCGACTTCGTCACGGCGGAGGACGGCACCGGCATCGTCCACATGGCGCCGGGTTTTGGCGAGGACGATCTCGCCGCCTGCACGGCCGCCGGGATCCCGGTCGTGGTGCCGGTCGACGAGGCGGGCCGCTTCACCGATGCCGTGCCCGACTTCGCCGGCCAGAACGTCATCTACGAAGGCAATCCGAGCGTCATCGCGGCCTTGAAGGCGCGCCGCGACGGCACCGTCGTGCGCCACGACCAGGTGCTGCATTCCTATCCACACTGCTGGCGCACCGACGAGCCGCTGATCTACAAGGCGATCAACTCCTGGTACGTGGCGGTGAGCCGCTTCAAGGACCGCATGGTGGCGCTCAACCAGGGCATCAGCTGGACGCCGTTCCACGTGCGCGACGGCGCCTTCGGCAAATGGCTCGAGAATGCGCGCGACTGGAACATCTCGCGCAACCGGTTCTGGGGCGCGCCGATCCCGGTCTGGCAGAGCGACGATCCGGCCTATCCGCGCACCGACGTCTACGGCTCGATCGCCGAGCTCGAGCGCGACTTCGGCGTCGCGGTCGACAACCTGCATCGGCCGATGATCGATGCGCTGACGCGGCCGAACCCGGACGACCCGACCGGCAGGTCGACCATGCGTCGCGTACCGGACGTGCTCGACTGCTGGTTCGAATCGGGCTCGATGCCCTTCGCGCAGCTCCACTACCCGTTCGAGAACAAGGACAGGTTCGACCAGAACTTTCCCGGCGACTTCATCGTCGAATATGTGGCCCAAACGCGCGGCTGGTTCTACACCATGATGGTGCTCTCGACGGCGCTGTTCGACCGCGCGCCGTTCCGCAACTGCGTCTGCCACGGCGTGGTCTTGGACGAGGACAACCAGAAGCTTTCGAAGCGCCTCAAGAACTACCCCGATCCGGTCGAGGTCTTCGATACCTACGGCGCCGATGCGCTGCGCTGGTACATGATGTCCTCGCCGCTGATGGCCGGCGGCGACCTCGCCATGGCCAAGGACGGCAAGGACATCGGCAAAGCGACGCGACCGGTCATCCTACGGCTGTGGAACGCCTATGTGTTCTTCACGCTCTACGCCAATATCGATGGTGTGAAGGCGAAGCGTTCGGCCGCGAGCGCCGACGTGCTCGACCGCTATATCCTGGCCAAGCTGCGTGAGACCGTCGCGGCGATCGAGGCCCGGCTCGACGCCTTCGACATCCCCGGCGCCTACGAGCAGGTCAACCCCTTCATCGAGGCGCTGAACAACTGGTACATCCGCAATCGCCGCTCGACCTTCTGGTCGAACGCTTCGACGGCGGAGAAGCAGGCCGCCTATGACACGCTGTTCACGGCGCTGACCGTCATCTGCCGGGCGCTGGCGCCGCTGGTGCCGCTGATCGCGGAGAAGATCTACACGGACCTGACCGGCGAGGCCTCTGTGCATCTGACGGACTGGCCGGACGTTGCGGCGCTGCCCTCCGACCCCGAGTTGGTTCGGCGAATGGACCTGGCGCGCGAGGTCGCGTCCGCCGTGCTGACCGTGCGCGAGGAGAGCCGCCGCCGCGTCCGCCTGCCGCTGCGCCACCTCGTCGTGGCCCATCCGGAGGCCGAAAGCCTGCGCGATTTCGTCGGCATCATCCAGGAGGAGGTGAACGTCAAGGCGATCGAGCTCGCGACGGACGTCGCCGCCCATGGCTCGCGCGAGGTCAAGGTCGACCCCTCGATCGGCAAGACTTATGGCTCCAAGATGAAGGCGGTCTTCGCGGCGCAGCGCTCCGGCGACTGGCGGCTGCGTGACGACGGCCGCGTCGAGATCGGTGAACTTTTGCTCGAGCCCGCGGAGTTCGACATGCGGATCAAGACGCCCGAGGGCGTCGCGGCCGCGCCTTTCGACAAGGGTCGGGGCGTCGTCGTGCTCGACATCGCCGTCACCGACGAACTTCAGGCCGAGGGATGGGCGCGCGACGTGGTGCGCCTCATCCAGAGCGCCCGCAAGGAGGCCAACTTCAATCTCACCGACCGCATCAGCGTCGCCATCCAGGCGCATGGGGCACTGCGCCACGCCATCCAGAGACACAGCACCACCATCCAGAGCGACACGCTGGCGCTGCGCCTCGACGTCGACGGCGAGTTGCCCAAGGACGCGGCCGGCATCACCGCCGACACGCTCGACGGCAACGAGCTGCGGCTGACGGTGGCGCGGGTCGAGGCGGCGTAACCCCGCGACCGGCACCCTTCAGAGAAGCAATGCACCTAGACCAAGCGCCGACGCTGCATTGGCCATGGTGCGATCGAGGGTCACGATAGTCGCGCCGTGCTCGACTGCGATCGCGAGATGCAGCGCGTCACCAGCGCGCAGACCAAGCTCATGACGGTCGGCAAAACGCGCCGCGATTCGACAGTGGTGGCCAGACAGCGAAAGCACGTGAAGCGACTCCATCGACAGGCGCGCGAAAGCGGCCAGAACGACAGCGCGATGGCTTTTGTCGATCTGACACGCACGCACTTTGATGGAAAGCGCAGACGAGAACTCCGTGGTTACCCATTCGCTGATGGCAAGCTCACCTACGGACTGATTGGCGAGCCAAGTCTGCGCCTGGGCAGTCTTGTTCTCCTCGGTCAGGGCGGCGACCAGCACCGACGTATCGAGATAAATCATCAATAGCGATCGTCGTCCCGCATTTTGCGCACAAAGTCCGTTGCTCCTCCGTCCCGCCGTGGCAGCGATCGTGTAACAGCCTGAAGCTTGGCCAGGTCGATCTTCTGACGACTTCGCGCTGCGGCTTTGAGAACCGCCACGTCCTTGCCCCTTCGCGTGATCGTCACCTCGTCCCCGGCTTGCACGCGATCGACGAGTTCGCTGAGGCGGCCTTTGGCTTCCGCTAGGCTGATGCTCGTCATGACCAGCTCCTGACTATCCAGATGGTCACTTATACCATGCCGGGCGACCCTGGAAAATGACGATACATCGCCCTTGTCCGTCCGCTCAGAGTGGGAACTTCGTCCTCGACTTTTGCTCCGAAGCTTCCTTGAATACGCCGCGAGGCAGACCGAGGGCGGCGACCATGGAACGAGGCGAGGACACAAGGCCAAGGCCGGGATGCGCGGGCGACGAGCCTTACCTCGCACCGCGCTCCGCCAATTACGTGCCGCTGTCGCCGATCTCGTTCTTGAGCCGTGCGGCGCTCGGGCATCCCGACCGGCCCGCCACGATCTATGGCGACAGGCGCCGCACCTGGAGCCAGACCCTGGAGCGCTGCCGCCGCCTCGCCTCGGCGCTGCGAGCCTTTGGGATCGGTCTCGGTGATACGGTCGCCGTCATGGCGGCCAATACGCCGGAACTGTTCGAGGTGCATTTCGGCGTGCCCATGGCGGGCGCCGTGCTCAACGCACTGAACATTCGGCTCGATGCCGGCACCATCGCCTATATCCTGGAGCACAGCCAAGCCAAGGTGCTGCTGACCGACAGCGAATTCGCCCCTGCGGTGCGCGCCGCACTGGCGCAACTCGACCATCCGCCGACGGTCGTCGACATCCTCGATCCGGCGGCGCCCGGCGAGAGGCTCGGTACGACGGACTACGAAGCCTTGCTCGCCGCGGGCGATCTGACCTTTCCGGTGACGCTTCCAGCTGACGAATGGGCCTCGATCACGCTGAACTATACGTCCGGCACCACCGGCCGGCCGAAAGGCGTGCTCTACCACCATCGCGGCGCCTATCTGCTGGCGCTCGGCAATACGCTCGAATGGCACATGGGCGAGGCCCCGGTCTATCTCTGGACCCTGCCGATGTTCCATTGCAACGGCTGGTGCTTTCCCTGGACGCTCGCCGCCAAGGCGGGCACCAGCGTCTGCCTGCGCAAGGTCACCGCCAAGGGCATCTACGATGCCATCGCCGACGAGGGCGTCGGCTATCTGTGCGGCGCGCCGATCGTGCTGAAATTCATGATCGACGCCGGCGCGAGCGAGCGCCGCCCCCTGCCCCAAAGGGTCAAGGTGATGACGGCCGCTGCCCCTCCGCCTGCCGCGGTGCTGCACAAGATGCAGGACCAGGGCTTCGACGTGACCCATGTCTATGGCCTCACCGAGACCTACGGCCCGGCGGTCGTCTGCGACTGGCGCGAGGAATGGAACACGCTCGATCCCGAGGCGCAGGCCGCCAAGCGCGCCCGGCAGGGCCTCGCCTATGGGGTCTGCGAGGAGGTCGCGGTGGTGGATCCGGCGACCGGCGAGCCCATCGCCTGGGACGGCACGGCACTCGGCGAGATCCGGTTTCGCGGCAACGTCGTCATGAAGGGCTATCATTGCGACGAGGCGGCGACCGAGGCCGCCTTCGCGGGCGGCTATTTCCACTCGGGCGACCTCGCCGTCCGGCATCCCGATGGCTATATCCAGATCCGCGACCGGCTGAAGGACATCATCATCTCGGGCGGCGAGAACATCTCCTCGATCGAGGTCGAGGATGCGCTCAACTACCATCCAGCGGTGAGCGCGGTGGCGGTGATCGGGCTGCCGGACGACAAATGGGGCGAGGTGCCGGCGGCCTTCATCGAGCTCGCGCCGGGCGCCACGGCGCCGACGCCCGACGAGATCATCGGATTCGCCCGCGAGCGGCTGGCGCATTACAAGTGCCCGCGCCACATCTATTTCGAGGCGCTGCCGCGCACCTCGACGGGGAAGATCCAGAAGCGGCTGCTGCGCGAACGCGCGGTCGCGAAGGAGACAGGCTGATGGATACGAGAGACTCGGCGCCCGTCCTGCTGCGCCGCGATGCGGCCGGCGTCACGACGCTGACGCTGAACCGCCCGGCGCAATACAATGCCCTGTCAGAAGCCCTGCTCGGCGCCCTGCAGGCCGAATTCGACGATCTCGCGCAGGACAAGACCGTGCGCTGCGTCGTGCTCGCCGCCGAAGGCAAGGCTTTCTCGGCAGGCCACGACCTCAAGCAGATGCGCGCCCGGCCCGAGGAAGCCTATTACAAGGACCTCTTCTCGCGCTGCGGGCGCGTGATGCAGTCGATCCGCGCCCTGCCGGTGCCGGTCATCGCCGCCGTGCAGGGCATCGCCACCGCCGCCGGTTGCCAGCTCGTCGCCACCTGCGACCTCGCGGTCGCGGCACGCTCGGCCCGGTTCGCGGTCTCGGGGATCAATGTCGGGTTGTTCTGCTCGACGCCGGCGGTGGCGCTCTCGCGAAATATCTCGCCCAAGGCCGCCTTCGACATGCTGATGACGGGCCGCTTCATCGATGCCGAGACGGCGCTGGCGAAAGGCCTCGTCAATGCGGTGGTCGACGATGCGGCGCTTGCCGAGACGGCCCAGGCCTATGGGTCCGAGATCGCCTCGAAGAGCCCGACGGCCGCGCGGCTCGGGAAGACGCTGTTCTACAGGCAGGCCGCCATGGGCCTGGCGGAGGCCTACGCCTATACGGGCGATGCCATGGCCTGCAACATGATGGAGGAGGATGCGAAGTCCGGCATCGACGCCTTCATCGGCAAGAAAGGCTGAGGCCCGGATCCGGCTCAGGTGATCGAGATCGGCTTCGAGCGCATCCGCGCGGCGAGTGCGGGATCGGCGCGCCGGCACATCTGTGGCGGTAGGCCCCGCATGATGAGCTCGGCATCCGCCACCGTCTGTCGGCCGATGTCGAAGAGAGCGTCGGTCGTTCCGCCGGTGCGGTGCGCGGAGAGGAGCAGGCCGTCGAGCTGGCGGACCGGATCGTCCACCGCCACGGGCTCCTCCGGGAAGACGTCGGTGGCGGCCCGGATCCGCCCGCGGCGCACGGCGTCGAGCATGGCGGGGAAATCGACCACCGCCGCGCGGCTCATCAGCAGGAAGGCCGCGCCGTGCGGCATCAGGCCGAACTCCCGCGCCCCGATCATCGCCTCGTTCTCGCTGGTGACGGTGGCGAACATGAAGACGACGCGGCTCGTCGCCAGCAGGTCGTCGAGCGTCGTCGGCTGGCAGTCGTGCCGCGCCACCACCTCGTCCGGCAGCCACGGATCGTAGCCCTTCACCGGGTTGCGGAACGGGCGGATCAGCTCGCGCAGGGTCTTGCCGAGATCGCCGAGGCCGATGATGCCGACCGGGGCGCCGGCGAAGCGGAAGGTCTCGACATTGCCGGCGAGGCCGTAGCGCTCGTTGCCGGCCCTGAAATCCCGGTCGGCCGCCGTGATGCCGCGGGCGAGATCGAGCGCCATGCCGAGCGCGGCTTCAGCCACCGGGGAGGCGAAGGCCGAGCCCGGCGCCAGCACCCAGATGCCGCGCTCCTGGCAGGCCTGGTAGTCGATGTTGGGCAGGAAGTTTGTCTCGACGTTGATCACGGCCTTGAGTTGCCGTGCCCGGTCGAGCCGTTCGCGCGGCAGCGCCGTCTGGCCGATGATCAGGGCCGTCTCCGGGAGATGAGCCTCGATGACCTCGTCCGGCATCGGCCCATCCTCCGACAGCACGACGCGGCCGAGCTTGTCGAGCCTGCGACGGACGGACGGCTCCATGATCAGGCCGAGCGTGCGCGGCAGCGGATCGACGAGTATGACGGGCTCGGCCATGGCGCGACTTTCCAGGTTTCGAAGGAAGATGGATGTGAGGGTCGATCGCCGGAACCCGAGGAGCGTCGGCGAGCGAGACCGCCGCACCGTTCAGGCCAGCCATGCAAAACGCAAAAAACCCCGTGGAAGGGGTTGCGAAGTTTGCGTCGCGTCATAGATTGCGTTCGCAGCCTTTGGCTGCATGCCCTTGTTGGGCGTTTCCTCCCTAGACTTGGGCCGCTCTTCGGAGCGGTCTTTTTTTATCCGGGACGCTTTTTCAGCATGAACATTGACTGAACGCAAGGCAGTTTCGCCCTGAGGCTTGATTAAATTTGCGCCACGGCTGACGCCTGCGCCGGCTGCCGATCTCCGGCACAGGCGTCTGGTTCGGCGAATCGGTAGATCACCTGCGAGAACGAATCCGTCGGAAATACATAGAGCAATCTCAGCGCTGTCGTAGACTCGTTCCGCAGGCAGTGGGCCGCGTTGCCCGGGATGAAGATGGCCGACCCCGGCCCGACGACACTCTCGCGGCCGTCGACGGTGAGTAGCCCAGTCCCCTCGATGACATAGTAGAGTTCCGGCTGCTCGTGCCGATGCGGTAGCCGACCGCCCCCTCCGGGCGGCAGCTCCGCGATCCCGGCGGTCATGCTGTCGGTCGGCGTTCGGTCGCTGCTGAACAGGGTGACCCAGGAGAGTTCGCCGCGGGCGGGATCCTGCCATGTCTCGCGCGGCCGATCATCGAAAGACGCGATGACGACCTGGGATCGTTCCGCCATGAAGTTCTCCCCCGAATGGGCCGTCCAATCGCGATACGGCCTGTATTGATCCGGCCCGGCTTACGAATTGTCAACGAGCCTGTGATGGAATGAAGCTGCCCTGATCCTTCGCCAAGACGCAGTGAGGTTCGTCACGCGCATGTTCGACTTCGGCAAGCCCGCCAAGACTTCCCGCAGTGAGAGCCAGGACAAGGCTCGGGGTGCCGTGCCGAGCCCGGCGCAGCCCCGCGTCGACGTCCTGCAACCGGTTGAACCGAACACCACCGAGACCCGGAGCACGGAACGCTTCGTGCCGCGCCGGACGGGGACGTCGCTGACGACGGCAAAGGGCAAGAGGATCGACGGCCGCATTGTCAACCTTTCGGCGGCAGGCGTCGCGGTCGAAGCCAACATGTCGCAGATCGGCTCCGATCCCGTCGTCATGGTCGGCTCCCGCCCGGTGCATCGGGGCCGGCCCATCGCCCTCGGCATGGTGTTCCTGTTCGTCAAGCCGATCGACCCATCTCTCTGCAATCCCGACATCATTCTCTGATCGGCCACCGGCCGACTGTCGCGCACCTCCCGAGGACCCGTGACCGGCTTCGCTTCCGTCCGCGAAACCGGTAAGGTCGTGGGGAAGCCACGTCGGCTTTCCCACCCGGAGGACGAGAGTGCAGACCCGCTTCGGCGCAGCCCAGCTCGATGACAGCCGCACCGCCGTCTCCGAGAAGATCCTGCGGAGCTGCGTGCATTGCGGCTTCTGCACCGCTACCTGCCCGACCTATCTGCTGCTCGGCGACGAGCTCGATTCGCCGCGCGGCCGCATCTACCTGATCAAGGACATGCTGGAGGGCGGCAAGCCTGCGACGGCCGCCGTCGTCACGCATATCGACCGCTGCCTCTCCTGCCTGTCGTGCATGACGACCTGCCCGTCCGGCGTGCACTACATGCACCTGATCGACCATGCCCGCAGCCATATCGAGGAGACCTACCGGCGGCCGCTAGGCGACCGCCTCCTGCGCGGGCTCTATGCCGCCGTGCTGCCCCATCCAAGGCGCTTCCGCCTGGCGCTTCAGGCGGCGCGAATCGGCAAGCCGCTGCGGCCGCTGCTGGCCCGGCTGCCGGGCCTCGGCACGAGGCTCGCGGCGAGCCTCGACCTCGCACCGGCCGGCCCGCTGCCGAAGGCGGCGTCGCCTGCCAGGAAAATGATCCGGCCTACCCGTGTGGCGGCGAAGCGGGTCGCGCTGCTGACCGGATGCGCCCAGCAGGTACTGCGGCCCTCGATCAACGAGGCGACATTGCGCCTGCTCGGACGGCAGGGCATCGAGGTGGTTCTCCCCGAAGGCGAGGGCTGCTGCGGCGCGCTCGTTCATCACATGGGACGCGACGCGGAGGCGCTGCGCTACGCCCGCGCCAATATCGACGCCTGGCTGCGGCAGGAGGCCTCGGGCGGCCTCGACGCCATCCTGATCACCGCCTCGGGCTGCGGCACGACGATCAAGGACTACGGCTTCATGCTGCGCGAGGACGCCGCCTATGCGGAGAAGGCGCGGCATGTCTCTTCCCTCGCCAAGGATATCACCGAATATCTGGCGGAGCTCGACCTCGCGCCGCCGATCCGCACCCTCGCCGGGGCGGTCGCCTACCAATCCGCCTGCTCGATGCAACACGGACAGAAGATCACCGAGGCGCCCAAGCTGCTGTTGAGAAACGCAGGCTTCACGGTGAAGGACGTGCCGGAGGGACATATCTGCTGTGGATCGGCCGGCACCTACAACCTGCTGCAACCGGAACTCGCGACGAAGCTCCGCGCCCGCAAGGTCGCCAATATCGAGGCGACCCGGCCGACCGCGATCGCCACGGGCAATATCGGCTGCATCACCCAGATCGCGGCCGGCACCGGCATCCCGATCGTGCATACGGTGGAGCTGCTCGATTGGGCGCGCGGCGGCCCCGACCCTTATGGCTGGACGGTGCCCTCGGAACTCGTCCGGCCCGTTGGCCCCACCGCTCGGGTTGCGAGCCCTCTCGCCGCAGCCTTGGGATAGCTCCGCTGTCAGTCCGCAGTCACCGCGATCCAGTCGTGTCCTGGCAAACCGAGTGAATCGCAAATGACTGATATCACTTAGCTTGTCTGTGGGACTGGAACTTGCAAGCCGGCCGCCAACCGGCCCCTGACCCCCTTCGACGTCGGTTCGCGGGGACGATGGCGCTCCTGGAGGCGCTGCCCGACGGCTGCCACCGTCCTTGCGGGACGATCGCATGAACGAGCCTGCGCCGGATCGTCGCCGGCGTGAGGAACAATGACGGCCCGGCCGGCGTCAAAGCGCCGGGGCGGGGCGCCTTACGGCCCGGGATGGGCCGCCGAAAGGAATCGTCACCATGAAAGCAGCTTATCTCGGCCTCTGCCTGAGCCTTCTCGGCGGGGTTGCCATGGCGCAGTCCGCACCGAGCGCCGACACGCCGCCGCCTCCCGCCAATGCGCCGCATGCCGTCATGCCGTCGACGGGCGGCCCGACGTTCGACCAAAGCCAGGCCGACCAGAATCATGTTCCGGCGGGTTCGCCCGGCGCCGAGATGGGACCAGGAGGAGGTTACGAAGGCGAGATCATCCAGACGCCGAACGGCACCTATCTGGTCGGCCCGCATCCCAACCAGGCGGGCGGGTCGGGCGAGGACACGGAGGATATGCCCGGCGGCCCCGAGGGTCCCGGCGGCCCTGGTCACATGATGCCGCATCCTCCTCACCCGCCGCACATGAGGCCGCCGGCGGGCAAGGCGGCGGCCTTCCGCATGAAGGGTCCAAATCTGGAGCTCGGCGTAAAATGCGCCGAGGACGAGAGCATGAAAGCCTGCGTGGATGCGCTCATGCCGCTGCTCGACAAGATCGGGCCGGCCCATCCCTGAGGACATCCAACATTGGTGCCGCGCCCGTCGATCGGCCCTCGCGGCCGGCCGGCGAGCGCGCGGAAGGGACAGTCGGGAACGACCTTGAACGGAAAGGACAGGCCTTGAAGGATCAAACCGTCGTCGTTGCCGGCTCCGTGCGCGACATCTTCGCCCATCGTTTCGTGCTGCGGACCGAAGCCGGCGCGATCCTCGCGGATCTCGGGCCGGAGGGTGCCGCAGATGTCGGCCTCGCGGTCGGCGACGAAATCGAGATCGAGGGTGAGCGCAAGCCGTCCGAGATCAAGGTGTCGCGCCTGAGTCGGGGCGGCCGCAACTTCGATCTGGCGAAGCCGAAGCACGGCAAAGGCGGCACGCACGACGACAGCGAGGATCCGGCCGATCCCGCCGCCGCCCTGCGCGCCACGCGCGAGGCGGGCCTCACGCCAATCGGCGAGCCGCGTCGCAAGCACCGGCATTTCGAGGTCCTGGCGCGCGACGCCAGCGGCCGCCTCGTCGAGCTTCATGTCGATCTCGATGGCCGCGAGATGAAGCGCAAGCTGGTCGAGGAGGCGGACGACAAATGGTCGGTGGAGATCAAGGACGAACCGTGACGGCACGCCGAGACCATTCGCGATGACGGTCGAGCTGAAGCTTCTGGCCTGGACGCTGGTGCTGGCCCTCGTGCAGATCATGCTGCCCTCGCATCTGCGCAACCGGGAGACCGGCATCGACTACAACGCCGGGCCGCGCGACGAGCCCGGGCCGCCGGTCGGCGTCATGACCGGGCGGCTGCAAAGGGCGCGCGCCAATCTCTACGAGACGCTGCCGCTCTTCGGCCTCGCCATCCTGATCGCCCATGTGGCAGGCCGCGACGGATGGCTCACGCTGTGGGGCGCCTGGATCTATTTCGTCGGCCGCATCGTCTATGTGCCGCTCTATGCTCTCGGCATCCCCTACGTGCGCTCGCTCGTTTGGGTCATCTCCTTCGCCGGCTTTCTGATGGTGCTCGTCGCGACTTTGATGCCGTAACCGGTCATTCCCACAGCGTCGGAACGATCGAGGCGATGAGCAGCGCCGACATGGTCCAGTTGAAGGCGTTCAATACCTTCGGAGAATCGAGTGCGCGCCGCAGCACCGAGCCGAACAGCACCCAGCACCAGACCGACGGCAGCGTGATCACGCCGATGACCAGGGCGACGATCAGCACCGTTTCGGCATAGCGCTCCGGCAGCGTATAGGTTGCAGCCGCGGTCAGCGCGATGATCCACGCCTTCGGATTGATCCACTGGAACGCAGCCGCCTGCAGAAAGGTCAGCGGCTTGCCCCCGACCGCACCGTCGCGTGCCGGCTTGGCGCGAGCGAGCTTCCAGGCCAGGAAGATCATGTAGGCGGCGCCAAGCCATTTCATCCAGACCAGCAGCGCCGGCAGGCGGGTGAAGAGTCCGGCGAGGCCGAGCCCCACCAGCCCCACCATCAGTGCAAAGCCCAGCGTCACGCCGAGCGCATGCGGAAGGGTCCGGCGCACACCGAAATTCACGCCGGAGGCCATCAGCATCACATTGTTCGGGCCGGGGGTGATCGACATCACGAAGGCGAAGGCGACGAGCGCCCAGAGCAGCGCGGCGGGCATCATTTTGGCCTCACATGGCGCCCGGTCCGCGCGAGATGGCGGCGACGCCGGTGCGCGACACCTCGACGAGGCCGACGGGGCGCATGAGCTCGACGAAGCTGTCGATCTTGGACGGCGCGCCGGTCAGCTCGAAGACGAAGCTCTCGGTGGTCGCGTCGATCACGCGGCAGCGGAAGGCTTCCGAGAGGCGCAGCGCCTCGACGCGGTTCTCGCCCTTGCCGCGCACCTTGATCATGGCGAGCTCGCGCTCGACCGCGCCGCCCTCGGCGGTGAGGTCGGTGACGCGGTGGACCGGCACCAGGCGTTCGAGCTGGTGGCGGATCTGCTCGATCGCCTCGGGCGTCCCGGAGGTCACGATGGTGATGCGCGACAAGTGCTCGGCATGCGCCACCTCGGCGACGGTCAGGCTCTCGATATTGTAGCCGCGGCCAGAGAACAGGCCGACGACGCGGGCGAGCACGCCCGGTTCGTTGTCGACCAGCACCGACAGCGTGTGGCTCTCGGTGTTCGAACTGGCCATCGCCGACGAGTAGGGCGACGGCGGGGAAGGGGGCGTGGCGGGCGCGTTCATATGGGTTATCCTTGGTCGTTCGGATAATCCCTCATCCGGTCCTTTGCGCGGCTTCGCCGCGACGGACTACCTTCTCTCCCGGAGGGGGGAGAAGGGACATCCGGCGAGGTTGGCGGCCTTCGCCCCGCGTGCGGGGAGAAGGTGTTACCGCTAGCGGTGACGGATGAGGGGTTAATCAATCTGCTGTTTCGTCCTTGTATCTCTCATAAGGCTCCAGCCTCCCGTCGACTGCTGCGAGGATCGTCTCGCAGACGTCGTCGATGGCGGCCAGGACATCATGATTCCAGAAACGCAGTACGCGGTATCCTTGGGCGATCATAAATACGTCTCGCCATCGATCGTCCTCGCTCTCGGCGTGCTGAAATCCATCGATCTCGATGACGAGCTTGCCGTCGCGATAGCAAAAATCCGCGAAGTACGGCCCGATCGGGTGTTGCCTCACGAATTTGTGGCTGCCGAGCCGGCGATCCCGCAGCTTGTACCAAATCTTCCTCTCCGCCTCTGTCACGGTGCGGCGGAGGGAGCGAGCGAAAGCGATCGGCTCCTTGTCTGCCATGGCCGGTTGATCCCTCATCCGTCGGGCGCAGCCACGACACCTTCTCCCGCAAGCGGGAGAAGGACATCCCCTCACACCAGCATCTTGCCCTTCTCGTCGATCACCGACCCCATCTCGATGCCGGCGTCGTCGCCGAGGTCGGCCAGGATCATCTCGTTATGAGCCTTGCCGGAGGGGATCATCGGGAAGCAGTTCTCGGCCCGGTCGACCACGCAATCGACGATCACCGCCCCCGGCGTCTCGATCATCTTCAGGATGCAGGCGTCGAGATCGCCCGGGTTCTCGCAGCGCAGGCCCGTGCCGCCATAGGCCTCGGCCAGCTTGACGAAATCCGGCAGCGCTTCCGAATAGCTCTCCGAATAGCGGCCGCCATGCAGCAGCTCCTGCCACTGGCGCACCATCCCCATGTAGCTGTTGTTGAGGATGAAGACCTTGACCGGCAGGCGATACTGCAGGGCGGTCGACATCTCCTGCATGTTCATCAGCACCGAGGCCTCCCCCGCGATGTCGATGACCAGCGCATCGCGGTGCGCCATCTGCACCCCGATGGCGGCCGGCAGGCCGTAGCCCATGGTGCCGAGGCCTCCGCTCGTCATCCAGCGGTTCGGCTGCTCGAAGTGATAATGTTGCGCGGCCCACATCTGGTGCTGGCCGACCTCGGTCGTGATGTAGGTGTCGCGATCCTTGGTCAATTCGTAGAGCCGCTGGACCGCATGCTGCGGCTTGATGGTCTTCCTCGACGGCCGAAAGGCGAGCGAATTGCGCTTGCGCCAACCCTCGATGCGGCCCCACCACGCCGCCAGCGCCGTCTTGTCGACCGTCGGGTTCTGGCTGCGCCACAGCCGCACCATGTCTTCGAGCACGAAAGCGCAATCGCCGACGATGCCGAGGTCGACCTTCACCACCTTGTTGATGGAGGACGGATCGATATCGATATGGATCTTCTTCGATCCCGGCGAGAAGGCGTCGAGCCGCCCGGTGATGCGGTCGTCGAAGCGCGCGCCGACCGCTATCATCAGGTCGCAGTCATGCATGGCGTGGTTGGCCTCGTAGGTCCCGTGCATGCCAAGCATGCCGAGCCAGTTGTTGCCCGAGGCCGGATAGGCACCGAGGCCCATCAGGGTCGAAGTGACGGGGAAGCCGGTCAATTGCGCGAGCTCGCGCAGCAGCGTCGAGGCGTTCGGCCCGGCGTTGATGACGCCACCGCCGGTGTAGAAGACCGGGCGCTTGGCCGCGGCCATCATGGCGACAGCCTGCCTGACCTTGTCGAGCTCGCCCTTGACCTTGGGCTGATAGGTCTTGTGGACGATGTTCTGCGGGCCGACATAGGTGCCGGCCGCGAATTGCACGTCCTTGGGGATGTCGATGACGACCGGCCCGGGCCGGCCATGCGAGGCGACCCAGAATGCCTCATGCAGGATGCGCGGCAGGTCCTCGATCCGGCGCACGAGATAATTGTGCTTGGTGCAATGCCGGGTGATGCCGGTCGTGTCGCATTCCTGGAAGGCGTCCGAGCCGATGAGGTGGGTCGGCACCTGGCCGGTGATGCACACGAGCGGGATCGAATCCATCAGCGCGTCGGTGAGGCCCGTGATGGCGTTGGTGGCGCCGGGTCCGGAGGTGACGAGCAGCACGCCGACCTTGCCCGACGAGCGCGCATAGCCCTCCGCCGCATGGGCCGCGCCCTGCTCGTGGCGCACCAGCACGTGGCGGACGTGGTTCTGGTGGAAGATCGCGTCGTAGATCGGCAGAACGGCACCGCCCGGATAGCCGAAGAGCGTATCGACGCCCTGGTCCTTCAAGGCCTGCACCACCATTTCGGCACCGCTCATCTGTCTCGACATGGGTCCGCTCCGCTGATCTCGTCTACGTCGTGCGTCAGAAAAAAGGGCAACAAAAAAGGCCCGCGAGGGGCCTTGGGTAGCGCCAGGGTCGGAAGCCGAGCTCAGTCTCGGTCCGCTCCAGGCGCTTCGGTTACGATAAGGATCTTGGACATGGCTTTGGCAGATGTCTCGGAATTCAAGGCTTGCTGGCTAGCACCGGACAGGTAGGCGGTCAAGATCCAATGATAGGTGATTTTCTCTTCACGAGAGCTACGCCGTTTCGTCAGAGCTCATCGGCGATGTCTCACTTGTGATGCGAGCAGACGGCGAGCCGCCAGGCGATCGGGGCGCCGTCCTCGTGGCGATGATGGGTCGGCCCCGGCAGCATGCGGCCGTTGAGCGCCGTGACGCTGGTGGCGCAGGCGTCGCAGACATAGACGCCGGACATGGGCGCGACCGTGCCGGCCGGATGAAGGTCGTCGAATTCCACGCCGTCGCGACGCTCGAGCAGCTGCCGGTATTTGTAGAAGGCCATCGCTGTCCCGCTTCCTCAGCCGCGGTCGCCACGGGCGACCGCGATCTCGCGATAGATGGCGACGAAATCGTCGGTTTGCCGGGTCGCCGGGCGCGGCTCGAACGCGATCTCCGGCGAGCGGGTGAAGCGCTCCGGATCGGCGTCGATGAGGCGCAGCACGCGGATGAGGTCGCGCGCGTCGCCGACGTCGATCACGAAGCCGTTCTCTCCCTCGATCACGTCTTCGCCCAACGCCCCGAGACCGCTCACCACCACCCAGAGGCCGAGGGTCAGCGCCTCGCGCGACACGAGCCCGAAGCTCTCGGGCCACGTCGACGGCGCGACCAGCACGTCGAGGCTGTCGTAGAGGTCGAAGACGCCGTCCTGCGGAATCGAGCCGCGCACTGTCACGGGCGTCGTGCCCCACAGTTCCTGCGCCTCGTATCCCGCTTCTTCCGCATGGTCGATGACGAGGGCCTCGAGATGCGTGAAGGCGCCTTGCTGGAGCGCAATCTGGAGGAGATGGATGCCCTTGTGGTGCGAGCGTCCCCCGATATGGCCGATCCGCACTCTTTCGTGGCGCCCCACTCCGGCCCGGTCACGCCGGCCCGGGCGATCGCGGGCCTCGATGAAGCGCGTGGAAAGTCCGTTCGGCGTGACGCGTGTGCCCGTAAAGCCGCAATGCCGGTAGATCTCGGCGAAGCTCGCCGAGACGGCCGTCACCGCCGCCGCCTCGCGCAGGCGGTCGGCGAGATAGCGCTTGCGATCCACCACGGCGAGGGCGTCCTTGCCGGAGGGTGCATCGGCGAGCGCCCGCGGCCCAGGCAGGCGCAGGAAGAAGTCCTCGTCGACCAGGAACTGCGAGGGCGAAACCCACCAGCCGTCATGCACCGTCACCATATAGGGGATGCCGGCGCCGTGGCATCGCTCGACGATCGAGCCGGTGAGAAACTGGATGCAGTGCACATGCACGAGGTCGGGTGCCCAGGCCCCGATCACCGCTGCGAAATGGTCGCCCGCCCGCTCGTCCCGATAGTCGAATTCGTCCACGAATCGGCGGCCGTAGCGGAACACCGGAACCGTCCCGTAGCGGCCGACGCGGGACGTCTCCGGCAGCGCGTCGAAATCCGTCGCATAGACGGCAAGCTCGAACTCGTCGCCGTAACGCGCCACGAGATCGTCGACATTGTCGCGCACGACCCGGGTGGCGCCGCCGAAGGTCTGTGGCGGGAAGAGCACGTTGACGATCATGAGGCGCGTCTTGCGCCTTGCCGGCGGTGGCAGTTCCGGCCTGGCCAGGACGGCGGCGAGGCGGCTGGCGGTCGCCTCGAGACGGTAGCCCGCTACAGCTTTGGCGCGCGCCGCGCTCCCGATCGACCGGCGCAGGGCCGCATCGTCGACCAGACGGAACAGCGCCGCGCGCCAGTCCTGCGGCGTCGCGCAGAGCAGCGCGTCGCGGCCCTCGTCCAGCACGGCGCGGTATGTCGCCGTGGCGCTGACGACGGAAGGCACGGCGCAGACCGCCGCCTCAAGCCATTTAATCTCGCTCTTGGCGTCGTTCATGACGCCGGGCACCAGCACCGCGAGACTGATGTCGGCTTCCGACAGCGCGGCCCAATAGGCGTCGAGATCCCGACTGAAGTCGAAGCGGAGGATCCGGTCGGCGAAGGGCGCCAGACCGGCGCCGAGATCGAGGTAGCCGACGACGACGAGCTTGACCTTGGGCCGGGCCGCGAAAAGCTCGATCAGCGCCGGGCCGACCGTTTCGTTGAAGTTGCGGTCGTGGGCTTTCGTGCCCGACCCGTAGAAGATGAGGATGTCGTCGGCGCTCGAGCGGGCGACCGGCGGCGCCTCGAGAAAGCGGGTATTGCGCTCGTCGAGGCCGTTCGGGATCACCGCGCAGTCGCCCGAACGCGTCAAGGGGCCCAGATGGCTCGCCAGGGCTTCGGTCGAGGCGATGCCGACGTCGCAGAGCGTTGCCGCGAAGCGGAACAGCGGCACGCCGTAAAGCAGGCCGACGTAATCCTCGATCGGGATCTGCTTCCGGTAGGTGTCGAAACTATCCGGGTAATGCGCCGCATCGAAGATCAGGTCGTCGATCTCGTAGAAGACGGGAATGGCCATGGCGCGGGCGTGCAGGACCAGGCGGATCGTCTCCACATAGGCCGGCTCGCGATAGACGACGAGCGCGCGCGCGCCGACGAGGGCCTCGCGGGCCTTGGCCGCGTCGTCGCTGTCGAACAGCCGATAGGCGATGGCGAGACGGTCGAGCTGCCGGCATCGCTGTTCTACCCGGTAGTGCCGGCACTGCGGCAGGCCGTGGTTGGCGAAGAGCACCATATGGCCGCCGGGGCTCGGCGGCAGCGTCGCCGGCAGGTCGTCGAGCGCCTCCAACTGGCACGTGATGCGGACGAGGCTCGCGGTCAGCCGGACGTCCCCCTCGCTGCGCTCGCCATGGCGGTAATGAACGAGGGCTGCCTCGGCGGCCGTCGAAAAATCCTGGTTCAGCGTGGCATCGAGCGCGTCGCTCCAGGGGCCGTAGCCGGCGAAGGCTGCTTTCGAGGCCGCGAGTTCCGCATAGGCCCGGTCGAACTCGCCGCGCCCCGCCGAAAGTGCAGCCAGCTTGACGGTGAGATAGACCGAGCGATAACCGAGCCGCGCGGCGTGACGGTAATGGGTTTCTGCGGTGGCGAGATCGCCCAGTTCCTCCGTCCAGGCCGCCAGCGTCCAGTGCTGGCGCGCATGGTCAGGGCGCAGGGAAATCGCCCGTTCCATCATGCCGACGGCGAGCCGTCGCCGCGCCCGCGTCCATTGGCTAGCGGCTGCCGCTTCCAGGAATGCCGCCGCGCCGCCGCCGCGCACCGGCCATCCGCCCGGATCGTCGATACCGGTCTCGATCGCGTGCTCGAGCGCGTCGGCGCGTGTCGTGAGGCCGGCTGCAGGATCCGCGAGCCGCAGATAGGCTTGCCAGTCGAATCCGGCGGGAAACACCCGGGTGCCGATCAGTCCTGCTGCGAGCACAGGTTCGGAGCCGTGCCGGTCCTGCGCGATGCCGGTCTCGATCCAGTGCCGGTAAGCCGAAGGTGGGTCGAACGATGCCGTCTCCGGCGTCCGACGGCGATAAAACTCCGGTTCGAAGAGAAGGCCAAGCGAGAGCGGCGTCAGCCGCGCGATGCCCTCGGTCTCGAAAAGCCGCAGCGCGTCCGTCCGATCGCGGATGCGATCGGCCAGATCGGGATTGAGGGCGCGGAAATCGGCGGCGTTGAACCAAGTGCGCCAGTTTCGCCAATCGGGGCGATCAGAGATAGGGCGCTCCGCCCGAATGACCTTCGCGTCGAGATCGATCGGCCGCGCGGCGTGGATGACCGCCGACAGGCTCTTGTAACGGCGGCCCTCGGCGCGCCCGCTCTGCAGGTAATGGGCGGCGGCGGCATCCGTATCGGAGCGGAAGATTTCGAGGTCCGGATGAAGATCGATATAACGCGCGGCGTCGAAGTCGGCGGGAAGCTGGCCGAATCTGTCTTCGAGCACCTCCTTTGCGCTCTTATAAAGCCGTCCTTCGTCGCGGCCCCAGCGCAGATAGTGCTCAGAGGCTCCGAGGACATCGCCCTTGAAACCGGCGAGATCGGGATGGAGATCGACGTACCGCCTCGCGTTGAAATCCGTAGGCAGACGACCATGCTCCGACTCCAGGCGCTCGATCCTGGTGTCAAGGTCCGTGCCCTCGCGGCTGCCACCCAAGCGACGAAACCATGGCCGCCGTGTCTCGCCGTGTGGATCGTCCGTGCCCGCCACCCGCCTATCCCCAAAACCGGCCTGCGCGTCCCGTAACGCGGGCTTGCTTTTAAAGGAGCCCGGCCTATGGCGCCAGTGCGCGCGCGGGCAGCCTCAAGGCTCCCGCCGTCTTGCGAACTCCCTCGACGAGCACCAGATCCCGCTCGCGCGCGCCGGTGCCCATGTCGGTATAAGGCTTGCGCGACCTGTCTCGGGCGAAACCGAGCGGGGCGCCGGCCAGCGCCGCCGAGGCCAGCATCACCGGACCGAGGCCGGCCGCTATCGAGAGAGGACTCATGCCGCTGCTCCGTTCTCTGGCCGCAGGTCTCGCCGGTGCCCGGACCGTCGTGTCCGGCGCCGCGACGCCAAGCTTGTTCGGGCGCAGGCGAACGTCCGCGTCTGCCGGGCAGGACTCGTCCGATCACTTCGACGGCAACCGCTTCTTCAACCCCGGCATCGACACGGATCGCAACCTCGGCGATCTTTTGCGCTGGCGCCGGGAGCGACGGCCGGCCGCGTGGCCGGAGCCTCGGGCCGATGAGCTCCGGCGCGCGGCGTCGCCGCGTCCTTCATCGGGCGCGATGCTCATGACCTTCGTCGGCCAGTCGACTGTGCTGATCCAGACCGAGAGCTGCACCCTGCTCACCGACCCGATCTTTTCGGACCGGGCGAGCCCTTTCGGCTTCGCCGGCCCGCGGCGAGTGCGGCCGCCGGGCCTCGCCCTCGCGGCGATGCCCAAGGTCGACATCGTTCTCTTGAGCCACAATCACTACGACCACATGGACCTGCCGAGCCTCACATGGCTCGATCGGCACTGGTGGCCGCTCATCGTCACAGGGCTCGGCAACGGACGGACGCTCCGCCGTGCCGGCCTCGAGCGCGTGATCGAGCTCGACTGGTGGGATCGCGCCCCGGCTCTCCCGGTGGACGGAATCGAGGTGAGCTTTGTGCCGGCGCAGCACTGGTCGAGCCGTACGGGTTTCGACCGCCGGCGGAGCTTATGGGGCGGCCACGTGATCCGCACGCCGGCCGGCACGCTGTTCTTCGCTGGCGACAGCGGCTACGGGCCGCATTTCGCCGAGATCGGCCGGCGCTTCGCCATCGATGTGGCGCTGCTGCCGATCGGTGCCTACGAACCGCGCTGGTTCATGCAGGCGCAGCATATGAACCCGGACGATGCGGTCATGGCCCATGCCGACCTGAAGGCGCGGCAGAGCCATGCGATCCATTGGGGAACGTTCCGGTTGACCGACGAGGCCATCGACGCGCCGCTCGAGGCGCTTGCCGTGGCACGGGCGGCGCGCGGCCTGGAGCCGGGCGCCTTCACGGCACCGGCGATCGGCGAAACGGTGTGTTGGTGCGGCGCGCCGGGGGCCGCCTGATCAGACGAGCAGCGGCCCGAGCGACGTGTCGGTCGTGGCGGCGCTTTGCGACGAATAGCTGTCGAGCGCCGCCAGCAGGCTGTTGCTTGAGGTCGTGCTCGATAGCGCCGGAGCGGCGGCGATGTCGCCCGACGAACTTGCCTCGCCAAAGGGATCCTCGGCCGAACTTTGCGTACTGGCGTCGGCCTGATGATGGTGGCCGCCGTGGTGATGCGGCTTGGCAACCGCTCCGGCCGCGTCGGTGCCGGCCGTGGCGCCGAGCTGAGGCGTGGCTGCCGTCGTGCCCGCCGCCTGTTGCAAGGCCTGGATCAGGTCCGTCATCGACGTCGCGACATCGCCCGAGACGGAGGACGCGGGACCGGAGCCGGTCGCCGAGGGACTTCCGCCAGCAGGGGCGGCCACGACGCTCGCCGCCTGGCTGGCCTGAGCGGTCGCATCGTCCGCTCCGCTCCCCGGCTGGCTCGCGCTCAATTGCGTCAGCGCTGCCAGAAAGGTGGACGCGGCCTGGGCCAGACTGCTCGGATCGACCGCGGCGGTGGCCGAGGTCGAGCTCGTTGTCAGCGGATCCGAGCTGCTGTCGGACTCGTCCTGGCTCGCCGCCGGCCGGCGCTGCACGAGTTGGCTGGCCGACGCGGCGCTGTTGAGATTGGAAAGCGAGACGGACACGGGACCCTCCTGCCGGATCGGTCATGGAGATTGCAATCGATGAACCGTCATCGCTTTCAACGGTCGACCTGTTCGCGGTCAAGGTTCGACGATCGTGGTAAACAATGTCTTAAATTTCACCGCAATTCAGAGATCGGCAAGTAGAATAGATAGAGAAATGAGCCTGGCTGGTCGGATTTGTTTCTCGAATTTGATCGGGGGTTACTGTTCCTGACTCAATGTTGCAGAACATGTCCGACCGCCGAGCGACCCTGAACCCGGCCGGTCAGCGTCGGTTCACTCGGCCGGGGGCGCCATCGCCTCCTCCTCTTCGGCCCGGTCCTCGTCCGGGTCCCAGGTCTGGCCCTTGACCCAGATGCGGCGAACCTTAAGGTCGCCCTTGGGTTCGAGGAGGTCGTCCGGCAGGATCACGCGGCCGTTCTCGAGCTTCAGCCCGAGCACGGCATAGGCCGCCGAGAGCATCCGCGAGGCCGAGCCTGTGTACCAGCTCCAGCCGCCGCGCCCGCCATAGCTCTCCCCATCGTAGATGTCGGCCGGCTGCTGGTGCGGCGCAAGACCATAGACAGCGAGCTCACTCCCCTCGGTCTTGCCGAGCGGCGAGAGCTTACGCCAGCAGGTAAAGGCACGGGCCATGGCATGCCGGGCGAGGTCTCCGTCGCCCGTCTGCCGCGCCAGCTCGGCGACCTTGACGAAGGCATCGACCGCCCAGGACGCGCCATGGGTATACTGGCCGCCGTTCTCGCGCACGCCTGGAGGATAATCGGCGATGCGGCCCGGATAGGGGTCGGAATTCTCGTCGAAGGGTGGCGTCACGAGCAGGATGCGGTTGTCCTTTTCGAGCGACTTGAGGCCGTGCTCCAGCGCCCCGAGACCGCGCTCGAGTCCCGTCGCGCCGGAGAGCACCGGCCAGGCCGCCGCCATGATGCTCGGCGGATCGAGCGGCCGGCCGTCGTCGGCGAAATCGAAGATGAAATGGTCGCCGGTCCACACGCCGTCGATGGCCTTGGCGATGCGCTCGGCCTCCTTGGCGTAGCGCTCGGCCGCACCCCGGCCGCCGCGGCGCTCGGCGATCGGCACGAACCGCACCAGGATGTCGTAGAAGAAGCAGGCGAGCCAGGTGCCTTCGCCGCGCCCGGCGGGCCCGGCCGCGTCGATCCCGTCGTTCCAGTCGCCGGTGCCGATCAGCGGCAGGCCGTGGCTGCCCATGCGGGCCATGACGTATTCGATGGCGCGACGGCAATGATCGTAGACGTCGCCCGTCTCGCGCGACAGGCGCGGCGGGATGAGCAGGTCGATCACCCCATCCGGGATCGGCGGTCCTTCGAGATAGGGCTGCTCCTCGCCGAGCACCGACCAGTCGCCGGTGGCCTCGACATAGCGCGTCACCACGTAGGGCAGCCAGAGATGCGGGTCGGAGGCCCGGGTGCGCTGGCCGAAGGCGACGCGACCGTCGGGCGCCACGTGCCACCATTTGAACACGTCGCCCTCGGGGAACTGAACGCCGGCGTGGATGACGATCTGCCGCCGCGTCAGGCTCGGATCGAAGAACATGAAGGGCAGCACGTCCTGGAGCTGGTCGCGGAAGCCGAAGGCACCGCCGCGCTGATTGGGGCCAGTGCGGCCCCAGAGGCGCGACGCCACCGCCTGATAGGGCAGCCAATGATTGACCAGCCGGTCGAACGCCGGGTCGTTGGTCTCGACCTGCACGGCGCCGAGACGCTCCGCCCACCAGGCTTCGGTGGCCTTGAGCGCCGCCCGTGCGGCGGCGGGATCGCGCAGGTGGGACGCGGCCATCAGCGCCTCGCGCTTCGTCGCCGTCTGGCCCAGCACGATGGCGATGTCGTAGGTCGCGCCGGCCGGGATCTCGATCTCGCCCGCAAAGGCGGCAATCCGCCGGCCGTCGTCCTCACGCGAGCCATCGGCGAGGCCCGTCTCGACCATCACCGGATCGGTCAGGTCACGCCCCGGCGAGCCGATGAACCGGCTGCGCACCGTTTCCGCCAAGGCGGCGGTGAGGCTCGTCACCGCGAAGGCCCAGCCGCGCTGGAAGTCGTTGTGCGGATTGAAGAAGAGCAGCGATTCGGTCGCCTCGTCGCGGATCACGTCGAGGCCGCCCAGGCTGTCGCCGATGCTCTCGGCGAGCGCCATCTCGAAATAGGGCACAACGCGGTAGGACTTCGTCCTGTCGCTGCGGTTGCGGATCGTCAGCAGCCGCACATCGGCGGGCGCATCTGTGAAGACGAAGACGGTCAGGTCGAGCTCGGTGTCGCCGCGCGTGCAGCGGAAGACGGCGGAGCCGAGCTTGTAATCGACCTCGTAGACCGCATCCCGGCGTCGGAACGGCACAAAGCCGGGCGTGTCGGCCTCACCGGTCTCGAGGTCGACCACGTAGATCACCTGGCCGGGCAGCAGCGTGGCGCCGGATTCGAGCCGGAACGGGGTCAGTGCGTTCTGCCGCTCGTTGGCGTTGAAGGAATGGATCTCGCCCTCGTTCGACACCAAAGTGCCGTAGCCGATCGGATTGGCCAGGACATGGGCCCAGGGTCGCGGGGTCTTCTCGGAGAGGCGCAGGCGCGGCGCCTTGCGCTTGTCGGAGTCCGGCCACGTCTCGCCGGCGAAGTGGAACGGCCAGGTCGAGGCCGGCAGAGGAGGCCCCGGCTCGATCGCCCGCTTGCGGGCGAGCGTCGTGCGCAGCAGGTCCTCGCTCAAGGGCGGGACGCCGAGCTCGGCCGCCAGAAGCGCCGCCGCGGCGGCCTCATTGGCGGCGCGGCCAGTCACGAAGAGCAAGTCCGCCTCGCCCTGCACGGCGAGGTCGACCGCGATCGTGAGGCTCGCGGCGGGATCGAAGGTATAGAGCGATCCCTGGTCCTCAGGCGCGCGCCGGGTGCCGCCGTCACCGATGCCGCGCGGATCCCTGAGCCCGCCCGGACCGATGAAGCGGGTCCGCGAATCCTCGTAGCCGAGGAGCTCCATGCCGGGTCCGAGCCTGACCGCATGGAAGCAGGTCTCGTGCGACATGCGATAGGTCGTGGGGTCGCGCAGCAGCCGGTTGCGGGCCAGCACCGCGTTCAGCGGGCGCACGAACCAGCTCTCGATATGCATGGCGTTGAAATCGGGATCGCGGAAATAAGCGCCCGGCTCGTGCAGCGCGAGTTCGCGGAAGCTCGTCACCTCGATTCGGCGTGCCGCCCGCCCGAGGTTCTGGAGCCTGAGGCGGAAGAATTCGACGGGCTTGCCTTCGGCGAGCGTGATCCAGGCCTCGGCGCGGAGATTGGCGAAGGTATTGCGGATCTTGATCCGGTCCGGCCCCGATTGCTTGACGCGGTAATCCTCGCCGACGACCCGCGTCGGCTGGTAGCCGAGGCTCCACAGCCTGCCGTTGTCCGCCTCCCGCAAGTAGACGAAGGGGCCGCGCTGCTGCAGCGGATCGCTCGGGCGCCGCGTCACATCGATGGCGAAGCTCTGGCGCACCACGCCGGCGACGGCGGTATAGCCGCGGCCGTCGGCGGTGAGGTCGACCGTCATGCAGCCGTTCGACAGGCCGAAGCTCTGCGGGCCGCGCAGCAGGGCACGGGGCGTTCGGGGTGCCACGGGCGCGACGGACTCGCTGCGCCCGTTCCAGTGCCGCGACAACCACCAGACGATGAGGCCCGCACCCACCGCCGCTGCCGTGTAGACGCCGATCATGTCCCACACCGCACGGGCCGGGAGCGGTGCGCTCTTGCGGATCTGCTCGGCCCCGGTCCAGGCCTTGTCCCAGTCCGGTCCTTTGGGAATGTAGAAGGGGATCAGCAACGGCGCCCAGGTCGCGAAGCGGCGGATGCCTTCCGGGATGATGCGGGTGCGCCCGGCATGGCCGGCGAAGCGGGCCGAGGTCTCGTCGAGCCGGTCGCCGCCGATGAAGGTCAGGTTGACGAGGGTCGCGACCCTGAGGCCCATGTGGTCGAACCAGATCAGCACACGCAGCCAGTCGTAGGCGAGCAGCCCGGTGAAGATCGTCAGGCTCCAGTCGCGGAACGCGCCGGCGGGCATGAACATCTGGGCGATGGTGGCGGCCCCCGTGCGCACCGCGCCATCCTGGTTGTACCAGGACGGGTCGGGCGATTGGCGCAGGAAGGAATTGATGACGGGCGCCATCCAGAGGCCCCAGCGCAGCACCCGCACCGCCTGCTCGACGAGACCCTCGAAGCCACGCGGGCTGACCAGTTGCTTGAGCGGCGCGAGCGACCGCTGGAAGATCGCCGCGAGCACGAAGAAGTTGATCGAGAACAGCGGCGCCGCGATGGCCCAGTTGATCACGCCCGAGAGCGATTCGCTGAAGAACAGCCGCGTGCCGCCCGTGACCGGCCCGAGGTCGACCGCGCCATATTTGTTGAACAACGGGTAGGTGGTGAAACTGCTGACCGGGTGGCTGCCGCCGACGTAGCCGAGATCGGCATAGCTCCAGAACTTGGTGGCGACCACGTCGATCTGCGCCGCCTCGAAATACCAGCCGATGGCGCCGGCCACGAGTCCACCGAACAGGATGCCGATGCCGTAGAATTGCCAGTTCTCCATGACGCTCCGACGACCCTGGAGCTTCGCCAGGAGGTCGGCCGCGACGTCGACGCCCGCATAGGCGATCGCCCCGAAGGCGAACATGGCGACGAAGCGGGCAAGGCCGCTCTCGTTGCGCAGGTGGGTCGCGAGGAAGACCGCGACCGCGAGTCCCACGACCACGCCCCGCGCATAGGGCCGCCTGCCGCGGTAGTTCTTCCTCAGCCTGCCGTAGAAGGGAGGCGTGCCGTCGGCGCTCGAAATGATCGTATGGGCCAGGGGAAAGAGCAGCGCGCCGCCGATCGGGCCGGCGAGGTAAGGAACGGCGGAGGCGAAGGCGGCGACGCCGGGGAAGCGGATCAGCATGGCGCCCAAAACGATGATGGCCATGAAGACGCCGCCGTAGATCGCCCCCTTCATGGCGCCGCTGCGCCATTGGCCGTAGGCGGCCGCGAAGGTCGGAGGCGTTCCGTTCAGCGCGTCGATGGTCAGCCCGGTGACGATATAGACGACGGCCCACAGGCCCGCCTGGGCCGCGGCTGCGGCGGCTACGGCGACGACAGCCTGCGGCAGATAGCCGAGGCCGCCGACAAGCGGCGGCAGGTCGGCCAGATGCGGCCCCATGGCGGCGTGGAGCGCGGCGCCGAGCATCAGCGCATGCACCCGCCAGTCCCAGATCATCCGCCCGACGACGAGCGTGCGCAAAAGGACGACCAGGATCTCGCCGAAGGCGAAAAGCATCAAGGTGCGGCCGACGACGAGGGCGATCGGCTCGGGAAAGGTGAAATGCGCGAGCAGGATGGCCCCAAGGTCGTGCATCATGCCGCCGTTGCCGAGGCTCAGCGCCATGTTGAACAACAGCGGCAGGACGAGGATCGCCAACCGTTCGCGCAGGGCGAGAAGCCGGCCGCTGTGCAGGGCGAAGGCGAGCGTCGCACCGAGGTAGATCAGCACGGCCGCGACGACGCCGACGGGCGTCATGCGCAGCAGGTGGCCCCACTGGTTGGGCAATTGCCAGACGGCGAACGTGTCGTCGCGCGAGGCCGCGAAGATCCCCAGGATCACGGCATCGAGGGCCACATCGGCCGCCCGAGCCTCGACCCCCGCCATGCGGCGTACGAGGCGAAGACCGGCCGCGCCCAACACTGCAACGAGGATGACGGAGACCGCATAAGGTGTATCGATCGACAGCACGGCCAGGACGAGCATGGCCGCGACGCCACCGGCTTCGAGCCGCTGGCGCGAGGTCAGAACCTTATGCGCTTCCATGTCGCCTCCCAGGGTTGGAGAGCTTGCCTCCGGACCTGGGCGTCAGCCCCTCGTCCGGTCCCTCGGACCACCCGTCCCCGCAAGGGGAGACGGCCGTCCGGCGAGGTTCGCGCCCTTACACCCTAGCGGGAGAAGGTGGCGCTGCGACGGCATCGGATGCGGATCTTCGCGTTTCACCCGCAGGTCGCGCCGTCCTCATCGCTGCGCGAACGTATTGCAACTATCGATCTTGCCGGATTTGAGTCCGGCCGTCAGCCATTGCTGGCGCTGCTGCGACGTCCCATGCGTGAAGCTGTCGGGCACCGCATAGCCCTGCGACTGCTTCTGCAGCCGGTCGTCGCCGATGGCCGCAGCCGTCGACAAGGCCTTGTCGACGTCGCCCTGCTCCAGGATGTGGAACTTCTGGTCGGCATGGTTGGCCCAGACGCCCGCGAAACAGTCGGCCTGCAGTTCGAGCCTCACCGAGATGGCATTCGACTGCTGCTCGTCGCCGTCCTGCATGGCCTGATGCGCCTTGCCGAGGATGCCCAGCAGGTTCTGCACATGGTGGCCGATCTCGTGCGCGATCACATAGGCATAGGCGAAGTCCCCGCCTCCCCCGAGCCTGCGCTTCATGTCGTTGAAGAACGACATGTCGAGATAGACCTTGCGGTCGACCGGGCAATAGAACGGCCCCATGGCGGACTGGGCCTGGCCGCAGCCGGAGCGCGTCACGCCGCTGTAGAGCACGAGGCGCGGCGGCACGTAGGCGATGCCCTTCTGGGCAGGCAGCACCTCGCCCCACACGGCCTCGGTGTCGCCGAGCACGGCTGAGACGAAATCGCCCATCTGGTCGCTCGGGCGGCGCTGCTGGCTGCCGCCGGCCGGCTGATTGTCGGCCTGCTGACTGCCGGCCTGCTGGCCGCCGGATGGCCGCTGCGCCTGGCGGTTGCCGGAATATTGGCCGTCGTCGCTGGGACGGCTGTATTGCGAGCCGCCGTTGCCGGTGATGACCTGCGCGCCGCCGATCAGGATGCGCGGGTCGATGCCGGTGAAATAGCCGATGACACAGAGGATGAGGACGGTGCCGATGCCGAGACCGCCGGTGCCGACCGGCAGGCTGAAGCCCCCGCCCCCGCCCCCACCGTCGCCGCAGCGATCCTCGATATTGTCCGAGCGCGGACCGTCTTCCCATCGCATCGCTTGTCTCCCCTCGGACGCGAGCTGCCGCCTCGACGCACGCTTCGCAGAGCCTTCGGAGTCCCTTAGCAGCGATGAGGCGCGCTGCGAAGGTTCCGCATCCGTCGGGCGAGCGGTTCCCCGGTCGTTCGCGTCAGAACCATCCGCTCCGCCTGAGCCAGACGATGGGGACGACGATCGACAACAGCACCAGCAGCAATCCCCATTGATAGCCCCAGGCCCAGTCATATTCGTGCATGTTCTTGAAGTTCATGCCGTAGAGCCCGACGACGAAGGTTGGCGGAATGCCGATCACCGAGGCGATGGTCAGGAGCTTGAAGGTCCGGTTTTGCTCGATGTTGATGAAGCCCAGCGTCGAATCGAGCAGGAACTGCACCTTGTCGGTGAGGTGGCTTTCGTAGTCGTTGAGCGAGGCGATGTCCTGGCGGATGGTGTCGAGCCGGGCATGGGCGGCCGGCGCGACCCATTTCTCCGCGTTGACCGCCACATAGGCGACCATGCGGGTCAGGCCGAGCAGGCTGTCGCGCACGTTGCCCGTCGTGTCGCCGCTGCGGCCGATCGTCTGGAGCGTGTTGCGGAGCCTCGCCTCGATCTTGTTCGGCTTCGACCTAGTGGCGACGCTCGACTGGCGGAAGATCCCCTTGGAGACCATGTCGAGGTCGGACCCCACCGCTTCCATGCCGTCGGCCATCCGGTCGACGATCTCCTCGAGCAGGCCGACGAAGGCGTCGACCCCGGATTTCAGCGGCTCGACGTCGTGGTCGCGGATGCGGGTAATGAAATCGCCGAAGGCGCGCAAGTCCGTCGACCGGAGCGTCACCAGGATCTTGGGGTTGAGCACGAAACCGACCGGGGTCGTGACGACGCCATTATCCTCGCGAAACAGCACCGGGGACGACATGACGAGAGTCGCGCCATCCTGCGACAGGCGGCTCGACGTCTCGACCTCGGCGAGGCGATGGTGGCTCGGCAGGCGCAAACCAGTGTGGTGCTCGACGAAGGCGGCCTCTTCCTCCGTCTCGTCCTTGAGGTCGATCCAGACGACGTCGGCGGGAATGGCGCCGGCATCGCCGGGGACGACCGTCATGGCGCAGCGGCTGTCGTAGACCGTGATCATGGAACCGATCTGTGCACCAGTCCGCGTGACGGCGCGATGACCGAAAAGACGCGGTGCAAGGGAAATTCGATCCTCTCCCGGACGAAATCTCAGCAAGACCGTCGTCCACGAGACGCCTGCGGTCGAGAACGCCCGATCCCGGCGCCGGATTGCGCGTTCGTCAGAAATCAACCCTATTGATCCCGCTCGCACGCGGCCGCGTAGCTCCTATATGCCAGACGTAAAGTCCGGGAGACTTGCGATGCTTACGACGGTCAATCTGGTCGAAGATTGGATAGAGATGCGCGTGGCGCTGCAGAAGCAGCTTAAGGCGTTGGAGGCCGGTGAGATGCGCACTGGTGCTGAAGACCTCGACGCGAAAACCAGCATGATTGGCGCTCGGCTCAAGAAAATCGTCGCGGAATTGACCGAGCTTTTGAAAGAACATGCCCGCGACAGCCGCACCTAGCTGCGGGGGAATTTCTTCCGCCAGACGGTCAGCCGTAAAAGCGCGCCGGTGTCTTTCCCGTGCTCAACGAAAAACGTGCCGGCGCCAGATTGGCTCGGATCGTCGCCCGTCTCCGACGCCGACCGGCTCATCGGATCGTCGCCAGGGCCTTGTTCTCGGCGTGGACACGCACTGAAAGGATCAACAGGTTGAGGATCGTAAAAGCCGCCGCCACCGCCGGAAGGCCGAGGGCGAGAGGCAGGGACGCGATCTCGCCGACCACGACGACATAGTTGGGATGCCGCAGGACCCTGTATGGGCCGGTCGACACCAGCGGCGCACCGGGCAGGATGATGATGCGTGTCGTCCACCGCCGCCCGAGCGTCGCGAGAACCCACATCCGGAGCGCCTGGAGCGCGATGAATGCACCAAGCCATCCCGGCGCGACGGCATTCCGTCCCCATATCCAGAGGGAGACGAGCCAGGCCGTGTGGACAATCACGATCACCCGATAGTGAGCGGGCGCAGCCTCCCATGCGCCTCGAGCCTCGAGGGCGCGGGTGTTGCGCCGGGCAAGGGCCAGTTCGGCGAGGCGCTCGGCGGTCACGGCGGCGAGGATGAGCGGCGCCAGCATCAAACGGCGGTCCGCAGGGTCACGCAGCTCATCGTGAAGCCCGGCCCCATCGCGCTCATCAAGATCCGGCCGTGGGTGCCCGCAGCAAGTGCCCGCCTGAGGACGAACAGAACGGTCGGCGCCGACATGTTGCCATAGGCGGCCAGCACCGCCCGCTCATCCTCCAGCGTTCCCTGGCCAAGCGACAAGCCGCGCTCAAGCGCCGTGATCACCTTGGCGCCGCCGGGGTGAAAGACGAAACGGTCGATGTCGTCGAGCCGAAGGTTGCTGCGGGCCAGGATCGCGGCGGCGGCGGTCCTGGCATTCGCCTGCGCGAAAGGGGGGATCGCGCGGGAGAAGATCACGTCGAAGCCCTGCGGGTCGATGGCCCAACCCATGATGTCGAGCGTGTCGGGCCAGAGGTGCTCTCCGCTCGACTCGACGGTGGCGAGCATGCGTCCGGGACCGTCGTCGGAAGCCGAGACCGATTGCAGCACGCAGGCCGCCGAGCCGTCGCCGAACAGGGCGCTCGCCACGATATTGGACTTGGTCGGCTTGTCGAGCCGGAACGCCAGCGTGCAGAGCTCGACCACGACAAGCAGGACGCGATCGCCCGGTTCAGCGGCCGCGAGGCGGGAGGCCAGGCCCAGACCGGAGGCGCCCCCCGCGCAGCCAAGCCCGAAGACGGGGACACGGCGGACATCCTCGCGAAATCCGAGATCCGCGAAGGCGCGAGCTTCGAGCGTCGGCGACGCGATACCGGTCGAAGACACCGTGACAACCGTGTCGATGTCGCGCCCCGTCAGTTCGGCGGCAGCGAGCGCCTTGCGTGCGACGGCGGTGAACAGGGCCTGTGCGCCATCCACATAGGCTGTCATACGGTCGGCCCAGTCGCGCGGCCGTTGGAACCACTCCAGCGGCCGAACCGCATGGCGAGTACGAATTCCGGCCGTTGCGAAAACATTCGCGAGCCGCGGAAAATCTTCGTACCGTCTTTCGAAGACGGAGCGGGCCAAGGCGGCCACGTCAACCTGATCGATGCTGTAGGACGGCACGGCGGTCTCAAGCGAGACGAGTGCGACTGGACGCAAAACCCTGATCCCGGTTCATGCCGCGCGATCCACAAGTCCGGGTTGCGCCTCGGTGCGTAAACACCGGTCGCCTGATTTTATTCAGACGACGCCCGTGCCGGGTTCTTCGAAGCGTCCAAGAGCCCCGGATTCCTTCACCTGCCTGCTCGACGCTGGATCGACCGCCGGTCCGGCTCACCCTCCGGCGTCTCGTTCAAGAGCTTGCGGAACTCGTCGCGCTTCTCGTGGATCGAGGCGATCACATAACCCATGGCGACGCCCATATCGATCAGCACCGCCTCGGACAATTGCAGGCTTGCCTCGATCGTCTCGGGCACCGCGTCGGTCGCGCCGAGATCGTAGAGCTTTCGCGCATGGGCCGCGTCCCGCGCCCGGGCCACGATGGTGAGGTCGGTCCGCTCGGCGCGCGCCGCCTCGACCACGAGCTCGGTGACACGCGAATTGTTGATGGTCGCGACGAGCCCCTTGGCATTGGCGAGGCCGCAGCGATGCAGGAAGTCGCGCCGCGTGGCGTCGCCGTAATAGATCGGCGTGCCGGCCTCGCGCTCCCGCCGCACGAGGCCGACATCGTCGTCGATGGCGATGAACGGCAGGCCGTGGATCGCCACCATCTCGCCGACGAGACGCCCGACCCGGCCGTAGCCGACGATGATGACGCGCGCCGTCTCGTCCTCGGGCGGCGGCTCGAAACTCTCGGCGAGCTGCCGCTTCGGGATGCGGCCGAGCCGCTCGGCCAGCCGCGCCAGCAGCGGAATGACCATCATGGTGAGCGTGACAGCGACGACCAGGAGATGGGCGACCGGACCCGGCAGAAGCCCGCCGGCAAAGGCCTGGGCGATCAGCACGAAGGCGAATTCCCCACTCGGCCCGAGCAGCAGCGCGACCTCCGCCGCGATTCTGGGCGGCAGCCGCAACAGCCGCGCGGCGCCGAAGGTCACCGCCGCTTTCACTCCGATCAGCGCGAGGCAGAGCAGGAGGATCGCGACCGGATGGGCAATGAGCGCCGAGAGGTCGAGCCCGACGCCGATCGAGACGAAGAAGAGGCCCAGCAGCAGGCCCTTGAAGGGCTCGATCGTCACCTCGATCTCGCGGCGGAATTCGGTCTCGGCCAGCAGCAGTCCGGCCATGAAGGCGCCGAGCGACATCGAGAGGCCGCTCGCCGCCGTGAGCGCCCCGGCGCCGATCACCACCAGCAGGCAGGCGGCCATGAAGAACTCGGTCGAGCGGGTCGCGGCCACCACATGGAACAGCGGCCGCAGCACGAGGCGGCCGAGCACCACCACGACGACGAGCGCCGCAACCGCAGGCCCGAGCGCGAAGACGAGCTCCGAGCCGAGGCTCTGACCGCCGGGCGCCGACAGAGCCGCGACGGTGAAGAGCAGCGGCGCGACCGCAAGGTCCTGAAACAGCAGAACCGAGAAGGCGGTCCGGCCCGCCGCCGATCTCAGGCGCCTGCTCTCCACCAGGACCGGCACGACCACGGCCGTCGACGAAAGCGCCAGCGCCAGCCCGATCACCGTGGCGGCCGCGGGCGCGACACCGAACCAGAGGGCCGCCGCGGCGATGAGGCCGGCCGAGCCCGCCACCTGCAGCGCCCCGAGGCCGAACACCAGGCGCCGCAACCGCGATAATCGTTCGAACGAGAGCTCGAGCCCGACCATGAACAGCAGGAAGACCACGCCGAATTCGGCGACGCCTTCGATCCGCGCCGGATCGGTGATGGCGAGTTCGGCCAGGACAGGGCTGTCGTGGGCGAGCGCGCCGAGCCCGAACGGGCCGAGGCCGATGCCGGCGAGAAGGAAGCCCAGCACCGGGCTGACGCGCAGCCGGGTGAAGACCGGCACGACGACGCCCGCCGTCGCCAGGAACAATAGGGCCTCGCGCGTACCCTCCGGAAAGGCGTGTCCGACCATGGGGCTCCGTCGCCCGACGCGCCGAAGCGGCGCAGCCTCGTCATTGTGCCGCATACGCGGTCAGAATGATGCAGCTTTTAGGACGGCGTGAACGCGTCTTCCGGATGTTCCGGACGATCAGGGCGAGAAGCGAGCCACGAGTTCATGCGCTTCGCCCGGATAGGTCAGCCGCACGAAGGTCACGGGACGATCCGCCAGCCAGGTGCGCCGCTCGACGACGAGGCAGGCTGTACCCGGGGGCACCGCGAGGCGCCGAGCGACGGCGGCATCGGCCGCAACCGCCTTGATCCGGTGCTCCGCCGCCGTCCAGGGCACGCGACTGACCAGCCAGGCGCCGGGCGCGATCTCGGCAAAGGTCTCGGCCGCCGCATCCGGCACCGCCGCGAGGTTGATCAGCCGGTCTTCCAGGCAGAAGGGCCGCTCCCCAGCGAAGTGGCAGCAGGCGACATCGAGCACGGCGCCAGGGTCCACGAGGCCGAGCCGGTCACGGTCGCGCTGGCGGCTGCGCCGTTTCGCGCGCGCGCCGATCTCGTGACGATGGGCCATGCCAAGCCCGATCACCTCGGCCCGGATGTCCTTGATCTCCAGCACAGCCGACTGGGATTGGGGGCGCCGCACGAAGCTTCCCGCCTTGCGCCGCCGCTCGATCAGGCCCGTCCCGGCGAGCTGGGTCAGCACCTTGTTCACCGTCATGCGCGAGCAGCCGTAATGCGCGGCCAGCTCGTGCTCGGACGGAATGCGGTGCCCGGGCAGCCAGGCGCCGGAGAGGATCTGCGCCTCGACCTCCTCGAGGAGGCGCCGGTGGAGCGACATCGATGCCGGCCGATCGCCGTTGGGTCGAAACGCCG
This sequence comes from Lichenihabitans sp., assembly GCA_965277635.1. Classification (GTDB taxonomy): domain Bacteria; phylum Pseudomonadota; class Alphaproteobacteria; order Rhizobiales; family Beijerinckiaceae; genus Lichenihabitans. The sequence goes on along the minus strand of CBDIDE010000002.1, from coordinate 3,449,274 downwards.
TCATTCCCCTCCTCCGTCGGGCGGGCGCGAGCGCGAGATCGCTTGCCAAAGAGTTTTTATGTCTATACATAACAGCGTCCCAGGTAAAGAGCCGGAGGCGTCGATGGAGATCGTTCTGCAACCCGGACAGGTGCCGCTGGCGAGCTGGCGCGACGTCCATCGCGGCGCGGTGCCGCGGCTCGATCCGGCCTGCCACCCGCGCGTCGAGGCGAGCGCCGCCGCGGTCGCCGCCATCGTGGCCAAGGGCGAGCCGGTCTATGGAATCAACACCGGGTTCGGGAAGCTCGCCAGCGTCCGGATCGCGGCGGCGGATCTCGCGACCCTGCAGCGCAACATCGTGCTGTCGCATGCGGCGGGCGTCGGCGAACCGATGCCGGCCGAGGTCGTGCGATTGATGATGGCGCTGAAACTCGCAAGCCTCGCCCAGGGCGCTTCGGGCGTCACGCGGCAGACACTCGGCTGCCTCGAAACAATGCTGGCCCGCGGCCTGATCCCGGTGGTCCCGGCGCAGGGTTCGGTCGGCGCCTCGGGCGACCTCGCGCCGCTCGCTCATCTGGCGGCGGTGATGATCGGGGTCGGCGAGGCCTGGCTGGACGGGCAGCACATGCCGGCCGCCGTGGCCCTCGCTCAGATCGGTCTCGAACCCCTGGCACTCGGGCCGAAAGAGGGGCTGGCGCTGCTCAACGGCACGCAATTCTCGTGCGCCTATGCGCTCGCCGCCCTGTTCGAAGCCGAGGTGCTGTTCGGCTCGGCGCTGATGACGGGGGCGCTGTCGACCGATGCGGCGCGCGGCTCGGATGCACCCTTCGATCCGCGCATCCATGCGCTGCGCCGTCATCGCGGACAGATCGAGACGGCCGAGGCCCTGCGCCGCCTCATGGCCGGCAGCGCCATCCGCGAATCGCACCGGACCGGCGACGAGCGCGTGCAGGACCCCTATTGCCTGCGCTGCCAGCCGCAGGTGATGGGTGCCTGTCTCGACCTGCTGCGCAATGCGGCGGCGACGCTCGGCACGGAAGCCAACGGGGTCTCCGACAATCCGCTGATCTTTCCCGACGAGGGTGACGCGCTCTCGGGGGGCAATTTTCACGCCGAGCCCGTGGCCTTCGCGGCCGATACCATCGCGCTGGCGCTGTGCGAGATCGGCTCGCTCGCCGAGCGCCGCATCGCCATGCTGGTCGACCCGGCGCTGTCCGGCCTGCCGGCCTTCCTGACGCCGAAGCCGGGGCTCAATTCCGGCTTCATGATCCCGCAGGTGACCGCCGCCGCGCTGGTGTCCGAGAACAAGCAGCGCGCTTACCCGGCCAGCGTCGATTCGATCCCGACCTCCGCCAACCAGGAAGACCACGTCTCGATGGCGGCGCACGGCGCGCGCCGCCTCATGCCGATGGTCGAGAATGCCCGGGGCGTCATCGCCATCGAGCTTCTTGCCGCTGCTCAGGGCTGCGACTTCCATGCGCCGCTCGCTTCGAGCCCGCCGCTCGAGACGCTGCGGACGCTGCTGCGCGAACAGGTGCCGCATCTCGACGAGGATCGCCACTTCCATCCGGATATCCAGGCTGCGATCGGGCTCGTGCGATCCGGCGATGTGGTGGCGACGGCGCGCGACGTCGCCCTTCCTGGTTTTGCGTAAGTTCTTGCCGCTCATCCCCGCGCAGGCGGGGATCCAGACGCCAAGTCAAGCCTGGGTTCCCGCTTGTGCGGGAACGAGCGGAGGAAAATGCACTGGCTGATTTGCCGAGCCTGCAGACGGAGTTCCTTATATGACCCGCATCGACAACGAGCGCATCGTCCGCGCGCCCCGCGGCCCGGGGCTTTCGGCCAAGAGCTGGCTCACCGAGGCCCCCTTGCGCATGCTGATGAACAACCTCGACCCCGACGTCGCGGAAAAGCCCGGCGAGCTCGTGGTCTATGGCGGGATCGGGCGCGCCGCGCGGGACTGGGCGAGCTTCGAGCGCATCGTCGCGGCCCTGCGCACGCTCGACGCAGATCAGACCTTGCTGGTCCAGTCCGGCAAGCCGGTCGGCGTGTTCCGCACGCACCCGGACGCGCCGCGGGTGCTGATCGCCAATTCCAACCTCGTGCCGCACTGGGCCACCTGGGAGCATTTCAACGCGCTCGATCGCAAGGGCCTGATGATGTACGGCCAGATGACGGCCGGCTCGTGGATCTACATCGGCACGCAAGGCATCGTGCAGGGCACCTACGAGACCTTCGTCGAGATGGGCCGCCAGCATTACGGCGGCGATCTCAAGGGCCGCTGGATCCTCACGGCCGGTCTCGGCGGCATGGGCGGCGCGCAGCCGCTCGCCGCCACCATGGCCGGAGCCTCGTGCCTCGCGGTCGAATGCCAGGCGAGCCGCATCGAGTTCCGCCTGCGCACCGGCTATGTCGATCGCCAGGCGAAGGACCTCGACGAGGCGCTCGCCATCATGCGGCAGGCCGGCGTGGACAAAAAGCCCGTCTCGGTCGCGCTGCTCGGCAACGCCGCCGACGTCTTCCCCGAGCTGGTGCGGCGCGACGTCCGCCCCGATTGCGTCACCGATCAGACCTCCGCCCACGATCCGGTCAACGGCTACCTGCCCAAGGGCTGGACGCTCGCCGAATGGGAGGCGAAGCGCGAGACCGACCCCTCCGGCGTGACGCGGGCCGCCAAAAAGTCGATGGCCGAGCAGGTGCGCGCCATGCTCGACTTCCACAAGGCCGGCGTGCCGACCGTCGACTACGGCAACAACATCCGCCAGATGGCGCTCGAGGAGGGCGTCAAGGACGCCTTCGCCTTCCCGGGCTTCGTGCCGGCCTATATCCGGCCGCTGTTCTGCCGCGGCATCGGGCCGTTCCGCTGGTGTGCGCTCTCCGGCGACCCGGAGGACATCTACCGCACCGACGCCAAGGCGAAGGAGCTGCTGCCCGACAACGCCCATCTGCACAATTGGCTCGACATGGCCAAGGCGCGGATCAAGTTCCAGGGCCTGCCGGCGCGCATCTGCTGGGTGGGCCTCGGCGACCGCCACCGGCTCGGCCTCGCCTTCAACGCCATGGTGGCCTCGGGCGAGCTCAAGGCACCGATCGTCATCGGCCGCGACCATCTCGATTCGGGCTCGGTCGCCTCGCCCAACCGTGAGACCGAAGCCATGAAGGACGGCTCCGACGCCGTCTCCGACTGGCCGCTGCTCAACGCCCTGCTCAACACGGCGTCGGGCGCAACCTGGGTGTCGCTGCATCACGGTGGCGGCGTCGGCATGGGCTTCTCGCAGCATGCCGGCATGGTGATCGTGGCCGACGGCACACCGGAAGCCGCGCGGCGTATCGAGCGCGTGCTGTGGAACGACCCGGCGACCGGCGTCATGCGCCATGCCGATGCCGGCTACGAAGAGGCGATCGAGTGCGCGCGAGACGCGCAGCTCGACCTGCCCGGCATCCTCGGCTGAAGCGGAAAGTCCGGCGGCTTGACCGGTCCCGGGCCGCACCTATCTGAGGAGCGCGCGCCGAGCAGGCGATCGATAGTGACGGAGACAACCATGGATTATCGGCGCCTCGGCGCATCCGGCTTCAGCGTGCCGGCGCTCAGCTTCGGCACCGCGACCTTCGCCGGACGCGGCGAGCAGTTCCAAGCCTGGGGTTCGACGGACGTCGCCGATGCGCGCCGCCTGATCGACATCTGCATCGAGGCCGGCGTCGCCATGTTCGACAGCGCCGACGTCTATTCGGCCGGCGGCGCCGAGGAGGTCCTCGGCAAGGCGATCGAGGGCCGGCCGCGCGACGCGATCATCATCTCGACCAAGGCGACCTTCCGCTCGGGCGAGGCGCCGAACCAGGTCGGCTCGTCCCGGCACCATCTGATCGAGGCCGTGCATCAGTCGCTGAAGCGCCTGGGGACCGATTACATCGACCTCTTCCAGCTGCACGGCTTCGATGCCAGGACGCCGGCGGAAGAGGTGCTGTCGACGCTCGACACGCTCGTGCGCGCCGGCAAGATCCGCTACGTCGGCGTCTCGAACTTCTCAGGTTGGCATATCATGAAGGCGCTGTCGGTCGCCGACCGCCACGGCTTCCCGCGCTACGTCGCCAACCAGACCTATTATTCGCTGGTCGGCCGCGACTACGAATGGGAGCTGATGCCGCTCGGTCTCGCGGAGGGGCTCGGCGCCGTCGTCTGGAGCCCGCTCGGCTGGGGCCGGCTCACCGGCAAGATCCGCCGCGGACAGCCTTTGCCGCAGACGAGCCGCCTGCACAAGACCGCCGAGATGGGGCCGCCGCTCGAGGACGAGCATGTCTACAAGGTCGTCGACGCGCTCGACGCGGTGGCCGAGGAGACCGGCAAGAGCGTGCCCCAGGTGGCGCTGAACTGGGTGCTCGGCCGGCCGACGGTCTCGAGCGTCATCGTCGGCGCCCGCAACGAGGAGCAGCTCCGGCAGAATTTGGGCGCCGTGGGCTGGACGCTCTCGGCCGACCAGGTCAAGCGGCTCGATGCGGCGAGCGCCAGGCCCGCCGCCTATCCGTATTGGCACCAGGCGGGCTTCGCCGAGCGCAACCCCTCGCCTGTGGGCTGACCCCTCATCCGCCCTCGCAGCCAAGTTTACGCTGGCTGCGTAAACTTGCCAGCGCGGGCACCTTCCCGCAAGGGGAGAAGGGCGCCAATCTCGCAAGACGAAGCACCCCTTCTCCCCTTGCGGGAGAAGGTAGATTTCGCGGAACGCGAAAGCCGGATGAGGAGAGTTTCGAAGCCCAATCAAGCACAATGCGACCGAAGGCGGCGTTCACGCCCCTACGGCAGGTCCGCCGCCCCAAGCTTGCCCTCCGTGATAAGCTCGCCGAACAGGCCAAGCGTCTCACCGACGCCGGCCTCGAGGTCCCATCGGCCATACTCTCCGATGGCACGCCGCAACGGCTCGTCCGACAACTCGGCCGGGAACGGGAACGGCGCGCCCCGAGCGCCCAGCTCGGCATCGGGCCGTGCGGCGCGGATCAGGTCGAGCACATGCTCGATGGTCGAGCCGATGCCGTTGAGGTCGAAGACCTCGGCCCCGCGACGATCTTCGGCGACGGCCCGCACGAAGGCGGCGGCCGCCTCCCTGACATAGAGGAACGGGAAGGGGCCGGTGAACGGCACCTCGTATGATTTGCCGAGGACCGCGGCCAGCATCGCGAAGCTCGGTGCGGCGCTCATGCCCTGGTCGCGCGCCGGCCCGTAGACCACTCCAGGCCTAATGCCGATGCTCGGCACCTGCCAATCCTGCCAGTAGACCCCCGCCATGGCCTCGCAGCAGGCCTTGTGGGCGCCATAGAGCGTCGCCAGCCAGGGACTGTCCGGCGTCATGCCCTGGATGGCGATGGAACTCGCGTAAGCCAGCCGCTTCAGGCCGAGACGGCGGGCGGTCTCGAGCACGTTGACGGTGCCGAGCACATTGACCTTGGCGCCGGCCACCGGATCCGCCTTGCAGAATGGCACCTGCAGCGCCGCCAGATGCACGATGCCCGTGACCCCATGCGCCTGCGCGATCCGGCCGAGGCGCTCGCCGTCGGCGATGTCGCCGGTCTCCCAGGCGATGCGTGCGACGGCCGCCTCGTCCATCGCCAGCCGCGCCCGGCGCCTGCTGTCGCTGAGGTCGAAGCCGACGACCCGCGCGCCGCCTTCGTCGAGCTCCTTCATCACCCAGGCCGCGATGCAGCCCCCCGCGCCCGTCACCAGAACGACATCGCCCGCCATGGCGGATCCTCCTCAAAAATGCGGCGGCCGCTTCTCGGGCGGTCCCGGCACGGCGGCTTCGGCCTCCGCTAGCCGGTCCCTGAGATCGGCCACCTGCCGTTTCAAGGCCTCGATCTCGCGCCATGCCTCGGTGAGGCTCGCATCGAGATCTTCGGACGCCTTCTCCTGATAAGCCGCGCGCGTTTCCAAGGCCTCGATACGCTCGACGGAAAGTGCAGGTTCGATCATGGTGGCGCCGACGCTTGAACGGTGGGGACGCTGCCAGAAACGGCTCCCGCCGCCAAGGGCACCCGCGGAAATAACCGCGTCGCGTGACCCGGCCCAAGCCGGGACTTGTCTGGAACCAAATCCGTCCTCGGCGATAAAGATCGGCGGGCGCCGGGGAGCGATACGTTCATGGCGCAGGCCGACAAATCCAAGTTCGCCATCATGATCGGGGCGCTCGGCATCGTCTTCGGCGATATCGGCACGAGCCCCATCTATACGTTCCGCGAATGCCTGAAGGCGGCCGGCCAGGGCGCTGCGCCGGAGGCCGTGATGGGCCTACTCTCCCTCATCGTATGGACGCTGACGATCGTCGTCACCGCCAAATACGTCGTCTTCGTCATGCGCGCCGACAATGCCGGGGAAGGCGGCATCGTCGCCCTGCTCGACCTCGCCTGCGCCTGCGAGCCCGATAAGAGGCTTGCCGCTGTCCTGCTGATGGCGGGGATCGCCGGCGCGGCGCTGTTCTTCGGCGACGGCATGATCACGCCGGCGATCTCGGTGCTCTCCGCCATCGAGGGACTCAACGTCGCGACCCCGATTTTCCAGCCCTATGTGGTGCCGATCGTCGTCGCCATTCTGGTCGCGCTGTTTCTCGTTCAGTCGCGCGGCAGTGCCCGCATCGGCAAGCTGTTCGGGCCGGTCATGGGGGTCTGGTTCGCGGTCATCGGGCTGGCCGGGCTCATCCACATCGTCCGCCAACCCGCCGTGCTGATGGCGCTCGATCCGCGCCATGCCATCGGGTTCCTGGCCTCGCACGGCGGCACGTCGCTGGCGGTCCTCGGCTCGGCGTTCCTGGCGGTCACGGGCGCCGAGGCGCTCTACGCCGACATGGGCCATTTCGGCCGCGGCCCGATCCGCATCTCGTGGTTCGCGATCGTCTTTCCGGCACTGGTGCTCAACTACTTCGGCCAGGGGGCGAGCGTCATGGCAACGGGGGGCGCCGACAGCCCGTTCTACCGCATGTTCCCGGGCTGGTCGCTCTATCCCGTCGTGCTGCTGGCGACGGCCGCGACCGTCATCGCTTCCCAGGCGGTCATCTCCGGCGCCTTCTCGCTTGCCCAGCAGGCCATGCAGACGACCCTCCTGCCCCGCCTCGACGTCCTCCAGACCTCGACCGAAGCGAAAGGCCAGGTCTATGTGCCGACGATCAACTGGATCCTCATGATCGGCGTGATCGGCCTCGTGCTCGGCTTCCGCTCCTCCGACGCCCTCGCCTCGGCCTACGGCATCGCGGTCTCCGGCACCATGGTGACGACGACGCTGCTGCTTGGCGTGGTGGCGCATCGGGCCTGGGGTTGGGGGCTGCCGAAGACGGCGCTCATCGTCGGGGCCTTCGGGATCGTCGATCTCGCCTTTTTTGTCGCGAACGCGCTCAAGATCTTCGATGGCGGCTGGTTCCCGCTGCTGATCGGCCTGGTCGTGTTCACGCTGATGTCGACTTGGCACGCCGGTCGCCGCCTCATCCTCGAACGCACGGACGAGGAGACGATGGCCATCGACCCCTTCCTCAAGGACATCGCGCCGAGCCTGCCACGAGTGAAGGGCACCGCCGTTTTCCTCGCCGCGCCGCGCGATACCATTCCCTTCACGCTCATCGACAACATCCGCCACAACAAGGTGCTGCACGAGCACGTGGCGCTTCTGACGGTGCTCACCGAACGGCAGCCCTTCATCGGCGCGGAGCAGCGGATGGACGTGCATGACATCGGCCTCGACATAAGCCGCATAATCCTGCATTTCGGCTTCGCCGAGCGTCCCGACGTGCCGGCTGCGCTCGCCGCCAACAAGGACCGTTATCCGATCGACCTCGATAACACCTCCTTCTTCGTCGGCCGGGAGCGGGCGGTGGCCTCGGTGCGGCCGGGGCTTGCGCCGTGGCGCGAAAAGCTCTTCGCTCTGATGACCCGCAACGCGGTCGGCGCGACGGACTATTTCCGCATTCCGGCGAAGCGGGTGATCGAACTCGGCACCCAGGTCGAGGTTTAAGGAGGATCAGATGATGCGGTTCGAGAACCAGGTGGCCGTCGTCACCGGCGGCGCCCAGGGGATCGGTTTTGCCGCGGCCCAGCGGCTGCTGCGGGACGGCGCCAGCGTGTGCCTGTGGGACATGAATGCGGCAGCGCTGGAGGAGGCGCGGGGTGTCCTCGGGAAAACAGGCGGGGCCGTCGATATCGCAGCCGTCGAGATCACCGACGTGGAGGCGGTCGAGGCCGCGGCGGCACGCACGGCCGCGGCGCATGGGCGGATCGACATCCTGGTCCATTCCGCCGGCATCTCCGGGCCGACCGTTCCGCTCGTGGACTTCCCGCCAGCGGAGTGGCGGCGGATCCTCGATATCGACCTCTACGGCGCCTTCACGGTCAACCAGGCTGTCGTGCGCCGCATGATCGAGCGCCGCTACGGCCGCATCGTCAACATCGCCTCGGTCGCGGGCAAGGAGGGCAACCCCAATGCCTCGGCCTATAGCGCCGCCAAGGCGGGCCTGCTCGCCATGACCAAGAGCCTCGGCAAGGAACTGGCCGGGATGGACATCGCGGTCAACGCCATCACGCCCGCGGCGGCGCAGACCAAGATCCTCGAGCAGGTCTCGCAAGCGCATATCGACTATATGCTCTCGAAGATCCCGCGCGGCCGCTTCGTCACGGTCGAGGAGATCGCCGCCATGGTGGCGTGGCTCGTCTCGAAGGAGAATTCCTTCACGACCGGCGCGGTTTTCGACATTTCGGGGGGCCGCGCCACCTACTGAGGCGGGGACGAGATGGCGGCAATCCACACCGAACAGGCCTGCGACGAGGCTGCGGTGCGCGCCGTGCTCGAAGCGGCCTTCCCGGGACCGGGCGAAGCGGACCTCGTCGAGCGGCTGCGGGGGGACGGCGACGCGGTCCTCGCGCTGGTGGCGGCAGAGGGCGCCGATATCGTCGGCCACCTCATGCTGTCGCGGATGCGGGCGCCGTTCCCGGCCCTCGGGCTCGCGCCTGTCGCGGCGCGTCCCGATCGGCAGTGGCGGGGCATCGGCAGCCGTCTGGTCCAGGCCGCATTGGCCGAAGCGGCGACAGGCGACTGGCGCGCCGTCTTCGTTCTCGGCGCCCCCCGATGGTATGGCCGCTTCGGCTTCGATCCGAGGCTCGCGGCCGGATTCGCCTCGGCCCATGCGGGGCCGCATTTCATGGCGCTGGCGCTCGGCGGACCGCTGCCCGAGCGCCGCGGTGCGGTCGATTACCCGCCGGCGTTCCGGCGTCTGAGCTGATTTGCGCTGGCGATTGCCTTGACTCTCGCCTGATGTTCTTTATTTGTTCTCCCATCGTGACGCGGCGATGGAGGGCGCGGATGCTGAGCTTCGGCGACATTGCAACTGCGCGATCTGCGTCGAAGCCGCGTCTCGGCCGGGTGCGCAAGCCGGTCGAGGCACCGGGGCTCGAGGAGATCCTGGCGCGACCGGTCAAGGGTCGCGGCGCGGTCGGCAACCCGACCGGACGGTTCGAGCCGGCCGAGCGGGTCGAGGTCTCGGACGGCTGGGACGAGGCCCGCGACTTGCCCTCGATCGTAACCTCGGTCACGCCGGAGCGGGCGAAGACCCTCATCACCCGCAACGAGTCGCCCGATATCGGCTTCGACCGCTCGATCAATCCCTACCGGGGCTGCGAGCACGGCTGCGTCTATTGCTTCGCGCGGCCTACCCACGCCTTCGTGGGGCTGTCTCCAGGCCTCGATTTCGAGACGAAGCTCTTCGTCAAGCAAGGCGCGGCTGAGCGGCTCGAGCGCGAGCTCGCCGCCCCGCGATACAAGCCGCAGACCATCGCCATCGGCACCAATACCGACCCCTACCAGCCGATCGAGCGCCAGCACCGCGTCATGCGCGAGGTGCTCGAAGTCCTGGCCCGGACCGATCATCCGGTCGGCATCGTCACCAAATCGGCGCTGGTCGTACGCGACATCGACCTTCTCGCCCCGATGGCTGCGAAGGGGCTGGCCAAGGTTGCCATCTCGGTGACGACGCTCGACGGTTCGCTCGCCCGCGCCATGGAGCCGCGCGCCGCGGCGCCCGAGACGCGGCTCAGGACGATCGAGGCGCTGGCTTTAGCCGGCATCCCCGTCACCGTGATGGTGGCGCCGCTGATCCCGGCCATCAACGACGCCGAGATCGAGACGATCCTGGCTCGCGCCCATGCGGCCGGGGCGCGCGAGGCGGGCTACGTCGTGCTGCGCCTGCCACTCGAAGTGCGCGATCTCTTCCGCGAATGGCTGCTGCACCATTTCCCCGACCGGCTGCGCCACGTGATGAGCCTCGTGCAGTCGATGCGCGAGGGCAAGGACTACGACAGCACCTGGGGCGAACGGATGACCGGCACCGGCCCCTATGCCTGGATGCTCGGGCGCCGTTTCGAGATCGCGGCCGAGAAGCTCGGCTTCGTGAAGCACAGGACCCGGCTCAGGACCGACCTGTTCCGCCCGCCGATACCGGCGGGCACGCAACTGAACCTGTTCGGCTGAGGCTTCGACCCCGCTCAGGCCACGCCGCCGAGCGTCATGAGCTTGCCGATGCGGTCCCCAGCGAGATCCGGGTCGCGCAGCACGCGCGCCGCGTCGGCCAGCCGGAACAGCTCCGCGAAATGCCGCAATGAGCGCGCGCCCTGCTGGCCGCCGATCATGTGGAAATGGTCCTGCAGGCCGTTGAGGTAGGCCAGGAACACCACGCCCGTCTTGTAGAACTGCGTCGGCGCCCTGAAGATGTGCCGGGACAGGGGAACGGTCGGCCCGAGCAGGTCTTGGAATCCGGCCGTGTCTCCCGCGGCGAGCCGCGTCAGCGCCATCGAGGCGGCCGGGGCGATGGGGTCGAAAATGCCGAGCAGGGCGTCCGAATATCCGTCCCGGTCGCCGGCGATCAGGTCGGCATAGTTGAAATCGTCGCCCGTATACATGCGCACGCCGCGCGGCAGCCGCCGCCGCATGGCGATCTCCTTCTCCGCGGAGAGGAGCGAGATCTTCACGCCGTCAACCTTGGCGGCATGGTCGGCGATGATCGAGAGGACGGTCTCCATGGCGGCTTCATGGTCCGTCGCCCCCCAATAGCCGGCGAGTTCGGGATCGAACATCTCGCCGAGCCAATGGATGACTACGGGGTGGCGGACCTGTCGGAGGATGCGATCGTAGACCCGAACATAGTCATCGGGGCTCCTGGCGATGCGGGCCAACGCCCGGCTCGCCATCAGGATGATGCGGCCGTCGAGCGCCTCGATCGCCTCGATCTGGCATTCAAAGGCGGCGATCACGTCGTCGAATGTCCGCGCCTCGCCTGCCGCGAGGTGGTCGGTGCCGGCACCGCAGCCGACGACGGCGCCGGGGCGGGATTTCGCCTCCGCCAGCGTGCGCCGGATGAGATCGAGCGCCCCGGGCCAATCGAGCCCCATGCCGCGCTGTGCCGTGTCCATGGCTTCCGCGACGCCGAAGCCGAGATCCCAGAGATAGTGGCGGAACTGGAGCGTCTTGTCCCAGTCGACGGTGGCATCGAGGAAGGGATCGCTCTCGGCCAGGGGATCGACCACGACATGGGCGGCCGCGTAGGCGACCCGGTTGAAGGCGGGGCGTGCGCCACCCGCAGCCGCGATCGGCAGCGGAGCGTTGCGCACCGTGTAGCCTTCGATCCGGCCGTCGGAGCGGGGGAGTCGTACGGTTGCCATCTCAAGCCGCCAAGGTTCGATCGGACGACGGGTGCGCGCCGAGACATCGACCCGGCTGCCGAACGAGCGGGCGATCGCCACCTTATAGTCGAGCCGCGAATGACGGACCAGCGATCGTCGCGACACGCGACCTCGATCGTCAGCGCATCCGGTGCAGCGCCAGCGCCGCGGCACCGATGATGCCGGCGTCATTGCGGGTTTCCGCCAGCAGCAGTTTCGGCGGGCGGCCGAACGGCGCCCAGTAGAAGGCCTCGAGGAAAGGGGTCACGCAGTCGAGCAGAAACGGGCCGGCCTGAGACAGGCCGCCGCCGAGGATGACGGCCTCGAGGTTCAACGTGTTCGACAGCATGCCGATGGCCTGGGCGATCCAGCGGCCACCGTCCCGGACCACGCCGAGGGCCTGCTCGTCGCCCGCCTTGGCGAGGTCGAGCAGATCCTTCGCGGTCGCGGCCTCGGTCCCGGGCACGAGCGACTGGTAGCGCCGCAGCAGGGAGGTGGCGCTCGCCAGGAACTCGAAGGTCCCGGGGATCCGGCTCGGCAGGTCGGTGCGGCTGGGATCGAGGCAGATGGCGCCGATCTCGGGCGGCAGCCCATTAGGGCCGTCGATGACTTGGCCGTCGATGATGACGGCGCCGCCGATGCCCGTGCCAAGCGTCAGCACGCAGAAGCGCCGGAAGGCGCGCCCCGCGCCGCAATCCATCTCGCCCATGGCGGCGCAGACCCCGTCGTTACCGACGACGGTGGGTAGGCCGAACCGCGTCGAGAAGGCCGCCTTGAGCGAGCCCTTCGCCAGCGGCCGCGCGTTGGGGACCGGCTTCATCAGCGCGCCCGTCTCGGGATGCGGATAGGCCGGCACGCCGACCCCGATCGCGACCGGCGACGGGCCTTGCGCCATCAGGCCCGCGACGCGCTCGCCGATCTCGCCGGCGAAGGCGTCAAAGCCGAGGGCCTGGTCCAGCGGCACGGCGCGGCGGCCGAGCACGGTGCCATCCTCGCGCACCAGCCCGAGCTTGACCGAGGTGCCGCCGATGTCGATGCCGATGGCATTGCGCATGACCCGGCCTCCCGTCAGGCGGTCCTGATCCTGACGTTCAGCCTCTTGCCGAGGTCGGGATAGATCATGCCCGCCTCCGCGATCCCCTTGGCGGCGGAGAGGTGCAGCGCCAGCCACTGGAAGGGGAAAAGCGCCCAGGTCGCGTCGGCCCAGCCCGCCTTGGAGGCCGGCCAGGGAATATCCATGTCGAAGCGCGTCGCGTGGCCGGAGAGGTTGACGATGGCGCAGCGCGGCCCCAGTTCGGTCAAGGCCAAGCCGAGGTTGTCGGCGACGCGCGCCTCGGCCTCGTCGCGGGCGATGACGACGAGCAGGCTGTTGCGGTCGGTGCCATAGACATGGCCGTGCAGCGCCTCCTCGATGTCGTAGCCGGACGTCGGGATGCCGGTGATCTCGGCGATCTTCAGCGCCCCCTCGATCGCCGTGCCGGCATGGCCGAGCTGGCCGGCGACCAGGATGTAGCCCGGAACGCCGATTGTGGCGACGAGCCGGCGGGACGCGGCTTCCGACGCCTCGAGCGCCGCCTGCATCGCGCTTTCGAGCCCCGCCGTATCGGGCATGTCGCCACCGAAATGGGCCGCGATGGTGAGCAGGGTCAGCACGCTTGCCGTATAGCCTTTGGTCTTGGGGCCGACCGTCTCCTCGCCGATGGGGATCAGCACCGTCTCGACGCCGGTCCGCGCCAGCGGGCTCGCCTCGTCGGCCACCACCGCCACGGTCGGCAGGCCGAGCTCGCGGCTGCGGCGCACCACCTCGATCGGGGTGATGCTGAAGCCGGTCTGCGAGAGCACCAACACCAGCGCGCGCGGGCCCTCTGCCCTCGGCGGGGCGCGCAGGAAGGCCTCCGGCTCCTTGAACGACACCGTCGCGCCGGTCGCGGCCTCGAGCGCCGGGCCGGCGGCGACGAGCGCGTTCATCGACGAGCCCGTCCCGACGAGGATCAGCCGCTCCGGCCGCTGTCTCACGGCGTCGACGCGGCGCAGCCGCGGCTCGACGATCGCGGGCAGCGCGGCCAACACGGCGGGCTGCTGCCGGATATAGTCTTCGATCCTCATCGGCTCCCCCTGTCCTCATCGGCTGCGCCCATTAAATCAATTACGTTGACTTAATCAAGGGTCGACGTGCAAGGATGCGCGATGCTGCTCGGCACCAACATCGAACATGCGAAATCGCTGAACCGCCGCGTGGTGCTGGAGGCGGTGCGAAGGGGCGGCCCGACGACGCGGGCCGACGTGGCGCGGATCACCGGCCTCACGCCTCAGGCCGTGTCCAACATCTCGGCGGAACTGGTCGAGGCTGGATTGATCCGCGAAGGCGAACGGCGGCGCGGGCGGCGCGGTCAGCCTGCGGCCGAGCTCGCCATCGATCCGTCCGGCGGCTACGCGGTCGGCCTCAACCTCGGCCATCAGGCGCTGACCGGCGTGCTGGTCGACCTGACCGGCGCGGCGCTCGCCTCCGAGGCCCGTGCGCTGCCCCGGGTCGACGCCCCGATCGACCTGCTGGTCGGCGAGATGGAGGATCTCGTCGAGGCCCTGATCCGCAGGCACGGATTGCCGCGAGACCGCCTTTGGGGTGTCGGCTGCGGCCTGCCGGGTCTCGTGCGCGACGGCATCTTCACCGTGGAGACCTACTTGGCCGACGCGCCGACGATCGACTATCCGCTCGCGGAGGTGCTGAGCGGGCGGCTCGACCTGCCGGTGATCGCCGAGAACGATGCCCGCGCCGCCGCGATCGGCGAGCGCCTGCACGGCATCGGGCGACAGATCCAGCATTTCCTCTATATCCACTTCGGTTTCGGCACCGGCGGCGGCGTCGTCGTCGCGGGCCAGCATTATCGCGGCGGATCGGGGGGGGCCGGCGAGATCGGCCACATGATCGTCAAGCCGGGCGGGCGTCCCTGCGCCTGCGGCAACCGCGGCTGCCTGGAGCAATATGTCTCGGTCTTCGCCGCCGTCGAGGCGGTGTGCGGTCCCGATCTCGCGCCCGACGCCCTGCTGGTCGAGGAGCTCGGCCGCCGCCACGCCGCGGGCGATGCGCGCCTTATGGCCTGGATCGACCACGCCGCCCAATATCTGCGGATCGCCATCCACAATATCGAGGTCATGTTCGACCCGGAGACGGTGGTGATCGGCGGCGACCTCCCGGATGGCATCCAGGAGGCGCTGATCGAGCGGACCCTGCCGCTGCTGCCCTCCGTCTATCCGGACGCCAGGCCCCGGCTTCCCCGCCTGATGCGCGCCGAGGCACAGGACATGCCGGCGCTCGGTGCCGCGGCGCTGCCCATCGCCGCGATGGTGCAACCGAGTCTCGATCTTTTGTGGAAGGCGCGCGCCGGCATCGGCGAGCGCCTGACCCTGGCGCAGGCCGTGCTGGGGCGGCCGGTCGCGGCACGATCCTGACGCGTTGGCGCCTCCCTCAATCCTGTAACGGATTTCGACCCCTCATCCGGCTTTCGCCGTCCGCGAAATCCACCTTCTCCCGCAAGGGGAGAAGGACGCTTACGTCGCAGACCGAGGCACCCCCTTCTCCCCTTGCGGGAGAAGGTGGCTGTTGCACGCAACAGCCGGATGAGGGGTCGAAAACCTTCGTCCGAGGGCCATGTCGACATTCGAATTTCGGTTGACAAGCTCGGTCGCGAAGCCGCACATTCGGAAAATAAGTTGATTTAATCGGCGTCTAAAATCGCGGAGGATAGCATGAGGAAGTCCACTCGCCTGGCATGGGCGCTCGCCCTCGCCTCCACCGTCGTCGCCACGCAGGCGGCCCGCGCCGAGACCACGTTGCACGCCCTGTTCATGGCCCAGGCCGGCTATAGCGAGGCCGAGATCCGGGCGATGACCGATGCCTTCACCAAGGCGCATCCCGACATCAAGGTCGACCTCGAATTCGTGCCCTATGAGGCGCTGCACGACAAGATCATGCTGTCGAAGGGCTCCGCCCAGGGCTATGACGTCGTGCTGTTCGACGTCATCTGGCCGGCCGAATTCGCCACCAAGCACGTGCTGACCGACGTCACCGACCGCATCACGCCGGCCATGAAGGACGGCATCATCCCCGGCGCCTGGACCACCGTCACCTATAAGGACCACTATTACGGCATGCCGTGGGGACCGGACAACAAGTTCCTGTTCTACAACAAGGATATGCTGGCCAAGGCCGGCATCACCGACGTCCCCAAGACCTGGCCCGAGGTCGAGAAGGACGCCGAGATCATCAAGCAGAAGGGCATCGTCGACTATCCGCTCGTGTGGAGCTGGAGCCAGAACGAGGCGATGATCTGCGACTATACGATCCTGCTCTCCGCCTTCGGCGGCAAATTCGTCGACGACGCCGGCAAGCCCGTCTTCCAGACCGGCGGCGGCCTCAAGGCGCTGCAGTTCATGACGGACAGCCTGAAGAACGGCACGACCAACCCGCATTCCACCGAATATCTCGAAGAAGACGTGCGCCGCGTCTTTTCCGCCGGCAAGGCCGCCTTCGCGCTCAACTGGACCTATATGTGGGACCAGGCGAACAATTCCACCAAGGAAAGCCAGGTCACCGGCAAGGTCGGGGTCGTGGTGGCGCCGGGCGTCGACGGCCTCTCCAAGTTCTCGAGCGTCAACGGCTCCATGGGCCTCGGTATTCCGGCCGATAGCAAGAGCAAGGATGCCGCCTGGTCGTTCATCACCTATCTGACGTCGCAGCCGGTCGAAGACCAGTATTCGGCCAACGAGCTGCCGATGTGGAAGGCATCCTTCGACAATCCGGCCGTCACCAAGGGCCGGCCGGAGCTGATCGCTGCCATGAGCACGGGCCTGACCCAGATGTTCCCGCGCCCGTCGGTGCCGAACTACCAGCAGTTCTCGGCGGCGCTGCAGACCAACATCCAGCAGGCGTTGCTCGGCAAGGTGACGCCCGAGGCGGCGCTCAAGGCGGCGGCCGACAGCCTCAACAACGACTGACGAAACGAGAGGCCATGCTGGGGCGACGATCCTACCTGCTGCTGTCGCCGCTCTGCATCGGTCTCCTCGCCGTCATCGCCTGGCCGTTCCTGCAGACGGTATGGCTGAGCTTCACCGATGCCGGGCTCGGCGACGCCTCAGGCAATTTCGTCGGGCTCGAGAACTTCGCCCATGCCCTGCGCTCCCCGGCCTTCCGCCGCGCGCTCGGCGTCACGCTGACCTTCAGCCTCTCGACGGTGCTGATCGAGATGCTGCTGGGGCTCGTAGTCGGGCTATTGCTCGATCTTCCCCTGCGCGGCCGGGCGCTGCTGCGCGGCCTCCTGCTCATCCCCTGGGCGCTGCCGACGGTGATCAACGCCATGGCCTGGCGGGTGATCTTCAACCCGGATTTCGGCGCGCTGAACGCGCTGCTCACCCAGCTCCATGTCATCGGCGGCTACCGCTCCTGGCTCGGCGAGCCGACCCTGGCGCTCGTCGCCATTTCGGCCGCCGACATCTGGAAGACCTTCCCGTTCGTGGCGCTGATCACGCTCGCGGGCCTGCAGAACGTGCCGCGCGACCTCAAGGAGGCGGCCGCCATGGACGGCGCGGGCGCCTGGAACCGGTTCCGCTTCGTCATCCTGCCCGCCATCGCCACACCGCTGACCATCGCCGCGGTGCTGCGCGTCATCGACACCATCAAGGTCTTCGACATCATCTGGATCATGACGCGCGGCGGCCCCGCCAACGCGACGAAATCGCTCAGCATCATGGTCTACGAGCAGGCCTTTTCCTTCGGCAAGGCGGGCTACGGCGCGGCCATCGCGCTGCTCTCCGTCGCCATCAGCGTGGTGCTGATCGGCGCCTATCTGCGCGCCTCGCGCGGCGCGCCGGCGCCGGCCTGAGGGGGCGCCCATGCGGATGACCACGACCGGCCGCGTCCTCGCCTATGGCGCCATGGCGCTCGTTGCCCTCGTGGTCGCGGCACCGCTCGTCTGGCTGCTGATCATGAGCGTCAGCAGCACGCGCGACCTCACGACGCTGCCGCTGCACTGGCTCCCGCACGAACTCGACTTCTCCCGCTATGTCCGGCTACTGACGCTCTCGCCGAACAGCGACGGCGAGGTGTTCCTCTACGCGCTGCGCAACACGCTCGAAATCGCCGCCGGGACGGTGCTGGTCTCGTTTCTGGTCGCCGTGCCGGCGGCCTGGCTCATCGCGCGCAGCCAGGGGCGGCTGCAATGGCTGCTGCTGCTGGTGGTGGCGACCTACATGCTGCCGCCGCTGCTCTTCGTCGTGCCGCTCTACCACGTCTTCTCCAGCATGACCTTGCTCAACTCGCCCTGGGCGCTGATGATCGCCGACAGCACGGTCGTGCTGCCGTTCACGGCCTGGCTGCTCAAGGGCGGCATCGAATCGATTCCCGCCGAGCTCGAACAGGCGGCCGCGATGGACGGGGCGAAGCTCTGGTACATCTGGCTGGCGATCACCCTGCCGCTCGCCCGGCCGATCATCTCCACCACGATCCTCTTCGGCGTGCTGATGGTGTGGGACGAGTTCCTCTACGCCATGATCTTCACCAGCGACCAGAACGCGCAGACGCTGACGGTCGTCATCGCCAACCTGGCCAACGGCCGAGTGTCCGACTACGGGCTGCTATCGGCCGCAGGGGTGCTCGTGGCGCTACCGCCGGTACTGATCGGCGTTTTCCTGCAACGCTCGCTGGTCTCGGGCCTGACCACCGGCGGCGTGAAGGGTTAAGATAGGCTCGGGCGGAACGAGCCGCCAGCCAACCCGCAGGCGAGCGCAAGGGAAAGACCGATGACCTGCGACATCGACGGCACCGGCGATCGAGGAACCGGCATCGGAGGCGACGTGATCGTCGCGGTCCTGCAGATGGAGCCGACGCCGGCCGATGTCGCCGCCAACTTGGCACACATCGCCACCGCCGCCCGGGCCGCCGCCTCGTTCGGCGCGACCCTGCTGGTGACCCCCGAGATGGCGGTGACCGGATATGCGATCTGGGACGATATCCCGCGCCTCGCGGAGGCGAGGGACGGCGCCATCGTCGGCGCCTTGTCCGCCCTTGCGAGGCGGCACGGGATGGCGGTCGCGGCCGGGTTTCCGGAACGTGACGGCGCCGCCGTCTACAATAGCGCCGTCGCGGCGCTCCCTGACGGCGCGACGCACCTTTACCGCAAATCCCATCTCTATGGCCCGCACGAGAAAGCGGCGTTCGAGGCAGGCCGCGAGCCGTCGCCGCTCTTCGAGATCGGCGGCCTCCAGGCCGGCCTGCTGATCTGCTACGATGTCGAGTTCCCCGAGATGACCCGAGGCTTGGCGCTCGCCGGAGCGGAGCTGCTGCTCGTGCCGACGGCCCTGCCGAAAGGCGGCACCAGTGCGCGCGTGTCACGGTCGCTGGTGGCCAGTCGCGCGCTCGAGAACCGCGTATTCGTCGCTTACGCGGGCCTCTGCGGGTGCGAGAATGGCCAGAGCTACGAGGGCGGCTCCGTCATCGTCGGCCGAGATGGCGAGGATCTGGCCCGCGCCGGGCTCGGAGCGACCCTGCTGATCTCCCGTCTCGATACGTCGGTCACCGGCGAACCCTACCTGATCGACCGCCGGCCTGATCTCTACCACCGCGGGTAGACCGGAGGGGCACCGGAACCATCCCTCACGGGGGGCGCAGTTCGCGTGGTCGATGCCAGATTCGCCAGAACCCGATTCGTCGCAGGCGCGTCGTGTCGCCTGAGAGCGTCGAACCGCGACCGGCGAAATTAACAAAAAGCAAGTCGCGGTCGAAGCCCGCTTGCCTCATTCTCACCTCATTGCGGCTACAAAAATTCCCCGCTTTGCTCGGAACAAATTCATTGTTATGGCGTTTCGCCAGCCTCGTAGTAAATGAAGCCTGAACCCGGTCACGACTTCTGTGATCTATTGGCCACATCGGTTTCGTAACTGCAAACCAGCCCAGATTTCGGCTTGTCCTTTCGGCGTCTCGGGAATTATAGCTTTGAACAAGCATCGCTGACAAAGGACTTGCGTAAATGACCAGCTTCACCCGGATCGCCGCAGCGACGGCCCTGACGATTGTTTCCGGCGCCGCCATGGCTGCCGACCTTCCGGCGCGGGTTGCTCCTCCGCCCTATATCGCGCCGCTGCCGGTGTTCACCTGGACGGGCGCCTATTTCGGCATCAACGCCGGTGCCGCGTTCGACAATAAGGAAAAGTTCGTCACCCCGACCTCGACGACCGGTGGCTTCGGAAGCACCAGGCTCAGCGATAGCGGTTTCACCGCCGGTGGCCAGATCGGCTACAACTATCAGTTCGGCGCGGGCAGCGGCGTCGTGGTCGGCCTCGAGGCCGACGCCGAATATATGGATACGTCCAAGTCGATCAACGTGGTCGGAACGACCGGCAACACCACCTATCGTTCGGGTCTCGACTTCCTCGGCACGGCCCGCGGCCGAATCGGCTACGCCTTCAATCAGTTCCTGGTCTACGGCACGGGCGGTTTCGCTTACGGCAACGTCAACAGCCGCCTCGTCTCCTATGGGCCGAACGGCACGACGGTGAACACCATCGGCAGCAGATCCGGTTTCAACACCGGCTATGTCTATGGCGGCGGCATCGAATATGCGCTGCCGACCAGCTCGTTCCTGAACTTCTTCCACTCCAGCGCCGTGACGCTGAAGGCCGAATATCTGCGCTATCAGCTCGACAGCAGCAACCTGCAGGACGGTGGCGCGGGCACGATCGTGCTTCCGGCCGGCGTGAAGGTCAAGAACGAGGGCAACATCGCCCGCATCGGCCTCAACTACAAGTTCTAGTCTCCGGCGCACTCGCGCCGCCGCTCGAATGCGAAGGCCCGCCGGTTACCCGGCGGGCCTTTGGCGCATCGACAAGGTCGTGCGTCAAGCCCGAGGGGCCATGGTGCCGCGCAGTGGACCGTGTGCGCGCATGACCTTGACCGGGGCCGCAAGATCGGATTCACCGACCCACACGCCGAAACCAGCTGGTCCACTCTGTCGCCGCCAGGCGAGTATGGGTTTCGGGCCAAAGTCGATCCCGAGGTGCCGCGCCGGAGCCAGGCCGCCGAGGCGGTGCTTGGGATCGACCGCCGGCCGGCCGTCATCTACAACGGCTACGGCGAGGCGGTGGCGTCGCTATGCCGATCCGAAGGACGGACGGCTCTTCCTGTAGCGGCGTTCAAGCGCCGAAATCGAAAGCCCCTCTCACGTGCAGATGCGCCAGTGTCGGGTGGGACGCCACGCCGGCCGGTGCCGCAGGCGATTGCGCCGCGATGTGCAGCGGGCCTTCGGGGACGCCCGCGGTGACCCCGTTCCGCAGGATCTCCCCGAGGGCGGTCTGCGGGTCGACGAGGCCGGCGCCGCTCTGCAGCAGGGATCCGTCGGGGGTGGCGCTGAGCGCGAGGATGCGCCGGATCTGCCGGGCACCAAGGCCGGGAGCGTCCTGAAGCAGCA
This sequence comes from Lichenihabitans sp., assembly GCA_965277635.1. Classification (GTDB taxonomy): domain Bacteria; phylum Pseudomonadota; class Alphaproteobacteria; order Rhizobiales; family Beijerinckiaceae; genus Lichenihabitans. Next base: position 3,428,161 of record CBDIDE010000002.1, on the reverse strand, counting down.
GGGCCGCGTCCGCAGCGACGGCCGCCGCCGCCGCCGACGTGCCGAAGAAGGGCGAGATATTCGGCACCGAGGTCGCAAAGCCGTCCGGCCCGGCCACATCGGTCTTGGTCAGCCCGACCGGGTTTGGCAGGGCCTGTCCGGAGGGCGAGTACAGGAGCTTTCCCGGTCCGGACGAGGAGAAATCCTCGGCCGAGGGCGTCCCGCCGAGCGACGGCGAACCGATATAGTAGTCCGCCCCCACGGTGATCGCGGCGGGGCTGAGCGCATGGCCGAAGTCGGAGCCGCTGCCGCTCGACCCGGCGAAGATCACCGGAGGATCGGCATTGTTGTCGCCGACGATCTTGAAGAGCCCTCCTGGATCGGTGCCGCTATTGGCATAGATCGCTACGGAATAGACGCCGCTGCGCGGGGGCGTGAACGTGCCGATCTGCACGGGATTGCCACCCTGCGCATCGGCGGCGAATGTCTGTACGAGCTTGCCGCGCGGGCCGTAAAGCGCGACGGCGAGGCTGTAGGCGCTGCCGGCACCGCCTCCGTAAAGCCAGGGCTGCGCCCATTGCAGGTCGATCGTCGTCGCATCGCCGCCCGTCACGCTCATCGGCTCGCGGTAGGCGGGCGCATCGGCAGTGCCGAAATTCATGGCCGTGACCGCCCCGACGCCGGGCAGATCGGTCGTGCCCCCCGCGAAGCTGCTCTCATAGAAGCTCAGCGGCCCCGCATTGCCCGCCGCGGTCACATAGGTGCCGCCTCCGGCAACGAAGTTGTGGATGGCCCGGTCGATGGGACTCCCGAGCTGGTAGAAGGGTTCGTTGGCATAGCTGAGATCGTCGACGATGACGTTCGCGCCGGCCGCCCGCAATGCGGCGATCCCAGCGGCGAAATCCGGCTGGCCGAAGTCGCCCGAGTAGAAATCGATGCCCGCATTCGGCGCGATGGCGTGGACGAGCTGCGCAATGGCGCGGCCCTCGTCCGTCCCGTTGGGATCGTCCTTCAGGATATTGACGGCTCCGGCGGTCGGGAGCTGACCCCCTGCCTCGTCAAGCGCCGCGCCGCCGAGCGCATCGAAACTGTCGGAGATGATCCCGACCGTCACACCCTGCCCGGTCGACCCCGAGGTCGCGGCAACCAGGGCGGGCAGCGACGCACTTGCGGCTCTGGCGGCGCTTTGCTTCAGGGCCCATTGTTTCACGAGCGATGATCCTTCTGTCGGTCACAGCTTAGGGCATGTTGTCTCGACGCCGAAAGCATTTTCTGTGGCAGAGGACATCTTACTTCCAGCCATCGTTCTTGCCATGTTGCTTTAGACATGTTGAGCAACACCGTTGCCGAATGACCAGTTCGCCTTTGCGATCTCGACGAGGTTGATCACGACGTCTTGCCGCCGCATGCCGAGCTGGTCATGCAGGCCGTCCGCCACGCTTCTGGAGAAGGCCTGCTTCATTTCGGTCGTGCGCCCGGACTCGAGTGTGACCTGGATCAGCGCGCAATCGGGGCTACGCTCGATGCCGAGATAGGTCCGGTCGACGATCAAGTTCTCGGGCGCGTGCTCGGCGATGACCTGGACGCGATCGTTCTCCGGGACGTCGAGCGTCGCCCGCATGGCCTCACAGATCACGTCGCCGATGACACGGCCGTACTCCGCCGCTTTTCCCAGAGCTCCGACTTCAGGTTAACGGAGGGACTTCGGCACGGTCTTTCCGCCCTCATCCCGCGAAAGCCCGGATCCAGCCCCGTGGCGGCGCGGCGGAACGGCGAGGCTAAGCAGGCTCTCTCGAACCTGCTTACACTCAAAGGTCAAGCCGCTTTGATTTCACTTTGAGAAAGTGAAATCAACCGTGGCTTTCGCCACGCAAGGCTGCTTAGTGGCCTCATGGTCCTGGATCCCGGCTTTCGCCGGGATGAGTGGAGGTGCTGCCCAAAAGCGTCAGCCTGAATTCGGAACCCTGCGGCTTTCCCCTGGCAAGATCGATGCGGACGAGCGGCATGGTGAGATCTCCTCCTACGTCGGTGAAACGCCGGCACGCGGATGGGGATCCGGGCGTCGACGGCGCAGCCGTCGCGGAGACCGGCTCCCGTCCCACCCATCATGGCGCCCGCGCTTAAGCGCCGCACTGCGGCATCCGCAAGGCGCGAGGGCCACCGCCGGGACTTTCACCATCGCAACCATCACGCCCGTGCGCCGTTCTTCCCAGGTCACGACGGTGCCGAGGCGCCGTTTTCCCCATCAGGAACAAGGAGGAAGGCTCCATGGGCAAGCTCAGGGTTCACTACGGTGCCTGGGTGCTGATCGGCGACGGCAAGAAAGCGCTGCTGCTGCACAACGATGGCGACGCCGAACTGTTGAACCTGCGCCGCATCGAGGTCCGCGAGCAGGACAATCCCGCGACGCGCGACCAGGGCGCGGACGCGCCGGGGCGTGCGGTCGGCTCCGGCATCGGCACGCGCCAAGGTGCGGTCAGCCAGACGGATTGGCATCAGATCGAGGAAGACCGCTTCGCGGCGACGATTGCGGCAGAACTGAACCAGGCCGCCCATGACAATGCATTCAAAGAGGTAATCATCGTGGCTCCGCCGAAGGCGCTGGCCGAGATCCGCCGCGATCTTTCGGGCGAGGCGCAGCGCCGCGTGAAGGGCGAGATCCCCAAGGACCTCACTCACCATCCGATCCCCGAGATCGAGAAGCTGCTGCCGACTTACGAGGTCGCCTGAGAATCGTCGCTCTCGACCGAGGCCGCTGCGTCGAGGAGATGCGCGACCGAGGACGGGTCCGCCGGGAAGTCGGCCTCGGCCCAAGCGGACTTGAAGCGCGCCAGGGCTGCACCCAGGGCCGGTCCGGCGATGCCGCGGGCCAGCAGGTGGCGACCCGAGATCGGCAGGACCGGAACCGCGATGCCGGCGAGGTCGGCCATCGCGCGCCGCCAATCCTGCAAATCGGACCGGTCTTCGTCCGCATAGGCAAGGCGCAGTGCGTCGGCCCCCGCCTCCCGGCCGTGAAAGAACAGCAGGCGGCGGAGCTCGGCCGATGTCGGAGGCATGGTGCGGACACCGAGATCGCGACGCGCGTCGAGAGCTGCCGAAAGGCGGTCCGCTTCCGCATTCGACAGGCGCAGCGCGGCGCGCAAGACCTCGGTGTCGCCGACCTCGCCGAGCGCGAGCGCACCCAGTCGCAGAACAGCGTCGCCCGGGGGTGGGTCGAGAGCGACCAGCCGCGCCAACCGGTCGGGATCGCCCGGTCGGCCGAGGATCGACACCAGAATCCCGACCTCGTGCATTGCCGCGATGGCCGCGGCGGCGCCCGGCGCCGTCAGGATCTTCAGCATCTCCGAGCGTATGCGCTCGCGTGAGAGGCGGCCGAGGCCGGCCCGATTGGCGAGAACCGCCGCACGACCGTCCGGATCGAGCGGACCGGTACCGTAGGTGGCGTGAAAACGGAAGAAGCGCAGGATGCGCAGGTAATCCTCGCGAATCCGGCGGTCCGCGTCCCCGATGAAGCGGATGCGCCGCCGCGCGAGGTCGGCGAGGCCTCCGACATAGTCGAAGACATGCCCGTTTCGATCGACCGACAACGCGTTGATGGTGAAATCGCGGCGGCGGGCGTCGGCCTCGAAATCGCGGCCGAAGCGCACCACGGCATGCCGGCCGTCGGTCTCGACGTCCTCGCGCAGCGTCGTCACCTCGAGGGACAGGCGTCCGGAGAGGATCGTGACGGTGCCATGCGCGATCCCGGTCGGGATGGCGCGAAACCCGGCCGTCTTGGCGAGCTTGCGGACCGCCTCGGGGTGCAACGTGGTCGCGAGATCGAGGTCGCCGGGCGGCAGGCCGAGCAGCATGTTGCGCACCGCGCCGCCGACGAGGCGGGTCTCCTCGGCTTCGGGATTGAGGAGGTCGAGCACGCGGCGCAGGCGCGGATCGTCGAGCGGCCCGCCGGCGAGGCGGTCGTCCGGCGTCCGGACGAGCGGCGTCATTGCAGCCGTCCGGGCACGAGGACGCCGTTCTCGATGTGGGCCGGGACGTACGCGCCGCGATGCCGATTGCCGACGAAGCCGGTGACCAGCGTTCCCAGGATCGCCAGCGCCAGGCCCGCGACGACCAGCATGGCCAGCGGTCCCTCGGTCCAGTTCCGCAGCAGGAAGGGATATCGCCGACGCAGGGCGAGCCAGACCGCGTAAGCCAGGAAGGGCAGCGCGAACAGCGCCACGGCGTCGAGGAAGCCGCGCTCCATCAGGCGGGGGGTCCCCACCGAAATGACCGCTTGAGCTTATTCAGGTGTCACCTCTTCAAAGTCTCCGAAACGGTCATTCGGCGGGCCCCCGTAGAGCCGCTCGTAGAGATTGCGCAAGATGCCGGCCGTCGCGCCCCAGATGAACCGGTCCTCGAAGGGCATGGCGTAGAACCGCCGCCGGCGCGCGCCCACGTCGCGGACGTGCTGCTGGTGGTTGGCCGGATCCATGAGGAAGGCGAGCGGCACCTCGAAGGCATCGGCGACCTCGCGCGGGTCGAGCGCGAGGCGGAAGGGCGGCAGCACGCGGGCCACCGTCGGCACCACGCTGAAGCCGGTGCCGGTCACATACGGATCGAGATAGCCGAGCGGCACGATCCTGTCCGCCATCAGGCCGATCTCCTCGGCCGTCTCGCGCAGAGCGGCGGCGCAAGGCGAGGCGTCGGCGGGGTCGATCTTCCCGCCCGGAAAGGCGATCTGCCCGGAATGATCGCGCATGCCTTGCGGCCGCTGCGTCAAGATCACCGTGGCGCCCGTGGGGTGGCACACGACGGGCACCAGCACGGCCGCCGGGCGCAGCGGCAGCGTCGGACGCGAACTGCGGTCGAGGCTGTGATCGCCGAGATCCGACATTTCGATCGCGCCGGCCGGAAGATCGAAGGTCAGCCGCTGGCGCGCACGGCGCTCGAAATCCGCTCCCGCCGCAAGGTCCGTCATGCCGTGCGTGGCCGGCAGGGGCGCCCGGCGCCCGACGTCACCATCAATCGTCTTCGCATGCTGCGCTCGATCCATCCGATGCAGAACTATGCGGCGCGGGCACTAAACCGCAAGGGCCGCCGGAGCCGGTGCCTCATCCTCCCGACCGCCGCTCGGCCCGCGCGAGGCGGTGTCAACCCGGCTCGAGCTCGGCGAGGACGGCGCGGCCCGCAACGGGTTGCATCGGCCAGCGCCGAAAATCGGCGTCGCAATGCAGCGCCGCGGCGAGCAGGCGACGATAGGTCGCCCGCGGCACCTCGACGGCGCCGAGGGTGGCCAGATGGGGCGTCACGAATTGCGTGTCGAGGAGACGGTAGCCGCCGGCACGCAGGCGGGCCGCGAGATGGAGCAGGCAGACCTTGGAGGCGTCGGTGGCGCGATGGAACATGCTCTCGCCGAAGAAGGCGCCGTTCAGCGATAGGCCGTAAAGGCCGCCCGCCAGGGTGCCGTCCCGATAGGCTTCCACCGTATGCACGTGGCCGCGCCGAAACAGCGTCCCACAGAGGTCGCGGATGGTGGCATTGATCCAGGTCTCGTTCCGGGTCGGCCCGATCGCGGCGCAGCCGTCGATCACACCCTCGAAGTCGCGGTCGACATGGACCTCGAAGCGATCGGATCGGACCGTCTTGGCAAGGCTGCGCGAAATGGCGAGGCTTTCGAGCGGAAAAATGCCGCGCCGCTCCGGATCGACCCAGAAGAGATCGGGATCGTCGGCGCTGTCCGCCATCGGAAAGAGGCCCGCCGCATAGGCGCGAAGCAGGATCTCGGCGGTGATCTTGGGAGGCGGACGCGGCGCGGCCATGGGCAAGCAGTGGCGCATCGATCCGCCGCCGGTCAAGCCCTCCGTCTCGCCGATCGCCAGCCGCGGCGGGTGCAACGAAAAAGCCACAACCGACGCCGCATCGTTCCTGCAGAGCGCCGGCAGCCGGTTCGCGACTAAGCTATGCCTTGACCATTGGCAGGGTATGATGAGATGGTGACTCGCCGTTCGAGAAGAGCTTCGGCTTCCAATGGCGTGTGCCGGTACTGCTCCGCAGCGATTGGAACCACAGCAGGCGAGCGCTGCGCTCGGCTATTCACCTTGAATCGAACGAATCACGACATAGGTCTGGCGCATTCCTCAAGTTGCAACCAAAAGCTTAGCTGCACGTTTGATGGCCATGCGAGCGTCGGTCCAGGCCGGGTCGGGCGAAGGCGAATGACGAAACGCCGGCGCGTAGCACTCAAGAACATGCACCCACGATAGGAGATCTCAATGTTCAAGTTCAACACAAAGGCTGCCCTGCCGGCCGTTGCGGGCCTGGCGATCGCCGGACTCGTCGGCACGACGATCGCGGCCTCGGCCGATCCGCTGCAGAACGAGATGCCGCAGTATCGTCGGCACCACGTCGCTGCCTACCACTATCGTCCGCTGACGGTCGTGCGCCGTCGCGCGCCGGTCGTGGTCGCCGCCCCGGCCGCTCCCGTGGTCGTCGCTCCGGCGCCGGGTGTGGTCACGGGCGCTGCCAGCACCCTCGTCGGCCTGCCGTTCCAGGTTCTCGGCGGCATCTTCCCGGCGCCGGGCCCGCGCAAGGGCGGCGTGACCGCCGTGCGCTACGAGAACGCCGGCGCCGAGACGGCCAAGATCGACGAGGGCTTCGCCGAGCCGGTTCCGGTCGATAAGTCGGGCCCGATCTTCGTGGTCGAGAACGGCGATCCGACGATTTCGCCGCTGACCTTCATCGGCGCGCCGATTCGCGCGGCCGGCACGATCGCCCAGACGCCGTTCACCATTCTCGGCGCCACGGGTCTCTGAGACTTCTGTCGGCTTGACGAAAGGGCACCACCTTTCGTCGGTCGAAACCGCTGAATGTCATCGATGCCGGCCCTTGGGCCGGCATTTTTGTTTGGCCACGGTCCTCGCCGGAGACACGCCCGACCCGATCTTTCTCAACACCCTCGCGTTGATTAGGCGAGCACAAGCTTGGTGCGCCGCACAATCGAATGATGCTTGACGGATCGCCCTGCCCGTGAAAAATTTTGCGAATTGAAATTTTTTTTGCCCCGAGCCGACGGCTCGCAAGAAACGACAAGATAAGTCTCTCCAGGAAACGCCGAGGACGTGCCATGTACGACAAGGAAAAGGATCTCTTCGCCGCCTATGCGGCTCGGCGGCTCAGCCGCCGCGAGCTGATGTCGGCCACGGCCAAGCTCGGCATCGGAGCCGCCGCCGCCAATGCGCTGCTCGGCATGGCCTCGACCAGCGCAATGGCGGCCGATTTCGACTGGATGAAGTACAAGGGGCAGACGGTCAAGCTGCTGCTCAACAAGCACCCTTACGCCGATGCGATGATCGCCGACCTCGACGCGTTCAAGAAGATGACGGGCATGAGCGTCACCTATGACGTCTTCCCCGAGGACGTCTATTTCGACAAGGTCGTCGCGGCGCTGTCGTCGAAGTCGGACCAGTACGACGCCTTCATGACTGGCGCCTACCAGACCTGGACCTATGGACCGGCCGGCTGGATCGAGGATCTCGGCCCCTATATCAAGAGCGCCGACAAGACCAACCCCACCTATAATTGGGACGACGTGCTGCCGGGCCTGCGCGCCTCGACCGCCTGGAACGGCGTGGCCGGTGCGGCGCTCGGCTCGGCCGACGCCAAGCAATGGTGCATTCCCTGGGGCTATGAGCTCAACAGCATCAGCTACAACAAGAAGATGTACGACAAGCTGAAGCTGCAGCCGCCGAACAACATGAACGAGCTGTTGGAGGTGGCGGCGAAGTTCCAGAAGGATGCGGGCGGCCCCTATGGCATCGGGGTGCGCGGTTCGCGCTCCTGGGCGACGATCCACCCGGGCTTCCTGTCGGCCTATACCAACTTCGGCCAAAGGGATTTCACGGTCACGGACGGCAAGCTCAAGGCCGCCATGAACACCAAGGACTCGAAGGCCTTCCACGCCGACTGGGTGAAGATGATCCAGGACTCCGGCCCGAAGAACTGGTCGACCTACACCTGGTATCAGGTCGGCACCGATCTCGGGGCCGGCGCCTCGGGCATGATCTACGATGCCGACATCCTCGGCTATTTCGAAGACGGCGGCGACAACAAGGAAGCCGGCAATCTCGGCTTCCATCCCTTTGCGCCGAACCCGGCCGCCAAGGCGCCGACCCCCAACGTCTGGATCTGGTCGCTCGCCATGTCGACCTTCTCGAAACAGAAGGACGCCGCCTGGTACTTCATGCAATGGGCCTCGTCGACGGAGCACGGGCAGTTCGGCGCCCGCAAGATGGACTTCGTCAACCCGGTGCGCAAATCGGTTGCCGACGACAGTCAGTGGCGTGCCAAGATCGACAAGAGCTACGCGGGCTATCTCGCCGACCTCGATGCCTCGGCCCCCGGCGCCAAGATCTACTTCACGGCACAGCCGCTGTTCTCCGACCTCACCACCGAATGGGCATCCACGCTGCAGCAGATGGTGTCCAAGGAAGTGCCGGTCGACGAAGGTCTCGACAAGCTCGCCGACAGCCTCGACAAGCAGTTGAAGGATGCCGGGCTGGGCTGAACGCTTCCCCTCATCCGGCGCTTCGCGCCACCTTCTCCCGTGAACGCGAGAAGGGGAGCAGGTGTTTCCTTCTCCCGTGAACGGGAGAGGGTGCCGGAGCGGAGCGCGACGGCGGATGAGGGAAACCGACCTGGCTTCCCCACGATGCGGACCCTATGCCATGGCCGTCACCACTGCCGCCACCGCCCCGCATCGGCGCGGTAGCTCGCCCGCATTCCGGCGCGCGCTTCCCTATCTGCTGAGCCTGCCCGCCCTCCTCGTCTGCGTCGCGGTCCTGATCCCTTTCGTCACGGCAATCTACTATTCGCTGCTGCGCTACCGGCTCAGCCAGCCCTATCTCAAGGGCTTCATCTGGTTCGGCAACTATCTGAGCTTCCTCTCGGACAGCGAGTTCTGGAACACCGTCTGGGTGTCGCTCGCCTATACGATTCTCACGGTCGTCGTGGAGCTGCTGCTCGGGCTCGGCATCGCGCTGCTGCTGCGCAAGCAGAGCCGCATCAACAATTTCGTCTCGATCATGCTGCTGCTGCCGCTGATGACGGCGCCCGCCATCGCGGCGCTGATGTGGAAGCTGATGACGAACCCCAATTTCGGGGTGCTATCCTACCTGGTCAGCCTCGTCGGCATCACCGACTTCCGCTGGGCGTCGAGCCCGGCGTCGGCCCTGTTCACCGTGGTGCTGGTCGACACCTGGGTCTACACGCCCTTCATGATGATCCTGCTGCTGGCGGGCCTGCGCTCGCTGCCGCCGCAGCCCTTCGAGGCGGCGGCGCTCGACGGCGTGCCGGCGAGCTTCATCTTCTTCCGCATCACCCTGCCCATGCTGACCCCCTACATCATCACGGCGGTGCTGTTCCGGCTGCTCGATTCGATCCAGCAGTTCGACATCATCTACGCCTCGACGCAAGGAGGGCCGGGCAACAAGCTCATGGTCTTCCAGGTCGAGGCCTATCTGCAGTTCTTCCAATACACCAACGTGGGCAAGTCGGCGGCGCTGCTGATGATCCTGTGGGCCATCACCTATGTCCTGTCGAACGTCTTCATCAAGAACTGGCTGAAGCTGCGCGAACGCGCCCGCGGCCACGCCTGAAGAGGGAGTGCCATGGATCATTCGACTCCCCTCAGCCGCACCTTGCGAGGCATCGCTCTCACGGTCGTCGTGCTGTTCTTCATGTTTCCGATTCTCTGGATCTTCCTGATGTCGTTCCAGACGAACGAGACCGTGCTGCGCATCCCGCCGAGCCTGTTCTTCTCGCCGACCCTGTCGAACTACCAGGCGATCATCTCCGGCAAGCTGGTGACGACCGCCGGCACGCTCGATATCCCGTTCATGCACAACCTCCTGAACAGCGTCATCCTGTCGACCTTCTCGGTCGTCGTCGCGCTGATCCTCGGCGTGCCGGCGGCCTATGCGTTCGCTCGCTTCAAGTTCATCGGCAAGGAGGACATCGCCTTCACGCTGCTCTCCTTCCGCTTCGCGCCACCGCTCCTCGTGCTGCTGCCGCTCTCGCTGTATTTCCAGCAGATCAACCTCAACAACACCTACACCGGGCTGATCTGGGTCTATCAGCTGATCGCGCTGCCGCTGATCCTGTGGATCGTGCGCGGATATTTCGAGGATATCAGCACCGACATCGAGAGCGCCTACCGGGTCTCGGGCCACAATTGGTGGCAGACGCTGATCAAGATCGCCATTCCGCTGGCCGGGCCGGGCATCGCGGCGGCGGGGTTGCTGTCCTTCATCTTCTGCTGGAACAACTTCGTCTTCGCCCTGATCCTGGCCTCGGCCGACAAGCAGCCCGTGACGGTCGGCGCGCTCGCCTTCGTCACCGCCTCCGGCATCCAGTACGGGCAGATCGCCGCCGCCATCGTGCTCTCGGTGACGCCGACGCTCCTCTTGGCCCTCTATGCGCAGCGCTATCTCGTCGAAGGCCTCTCCCTTGGCGCGGTGAAAGGCTGATCATGGCGCAGCTCGAGCTCGACCACGTCACGCAGAGCTTCAAGACCGGCAAGGCGGTGGACGACCTCACGTTGAAGGTCGAGGCCGGCGAGATCGTCGCCGTGTTCGGCCCCTCCGGGGCCGGCAAGACCGTGCTGTTGCGCATCGTCGCCGGCATCCACGAGCCCGATTCCGGCGAGGTCCGCATCGGTGGCCGCGACGTGACACAGGACAGTCCCGAGGTGCGCGGCGTCGGCATGGCGTTCCAGAACTTCGCCCTGTTCCCGCACATGTCGGCCTTCGACAATGTGGCGACGGGCCTCACCGCGACGGAACGCGACAGGACGATCATCAAGGCCAAGGTCGACGCCGTCGCCAAGATGCTGAAGATCTCCCACGTGATGGAGCATCGGCCGAAGGAACTCTCGAACGGACAGAAGCAGCGCACCGCCCTCGCTCGCGCGCTCGTGGCGGCGCCGAAGATTCTGCTGCTCGACGATCCCTTGCGCAACGTCGACGCCAAGCTCCGCTACGAGATGCGCCTCGAACTGCCGAACCTCCTGCGCCGCTCCGGGTCGGCCGTGCTCTACGTCACCCAGGACTACAAGGAGGCGATGGCGCTCGCCGACCGCATCGTCGTCATGGTCGACGGCCGCGTCGTCCAGAGCGCGGCGCCCGAGGTCGTCTACGACGAGCCGGCCAATGTCGCGATCGCACGGCTGTTCGGCGACCCGACCATCAACCTCGTCGACATCGCGCCGGCCCGTGACGCGGCGGGGGTCGCGGCAACCATCGCCAATAGCCGCGTGCATCTCGGCCAGGGCTTCGGCCATGTGGCCGGGAACAGCTGCATCCTGGGGCTGCGGCCGGAGGATCTCGCTCTCGCGGACGAGCCGACCGCCGACTCGATTCCCGTCGACGTCATGGCGTCGACGCCGCTCAACGAGAGGCTGGTGCTGCTGACGAAGACGCTCGACGGGCGGGAAATCCTGGTCTCCGCGGGCGAGCCGCCGCTTGGCGGACGCACCACGGGGCGCGCCTATCTGGTTTTCATCCCCGAGCGTATCCTGCTCTTCGACGCTGGGAGCGGCGCGCGGATCGACCGCCAGGCCGAGCCGGAGATGGCGACGGTCGCGGCGCCGGCCGCGGCCGGGAGGACCTGACATGGCGACGGCCCTTTCCATCGAGAATGTCGACAAGATCTATTCCAGGCGCGGCAAGGCGCCGGTGCATGCGGTGAAGTCGCTCGATATGGCGGTGGACGAGGGCGAGATCGTCGCGCTTCTCGGCTCCTCGGGCTGCGGCAAGACGTCGACGCTGCGCATGATCGCCGGTTTCGAGGAAGCCTCCTCCGGCACCATCAACCTCCGCGGCCGGGTCATCAACCGCTTGCCGCCCTCGGCCCGCAACGTCGCCATGGCCTTCGAGGGCTATTCGCTCTATCCGCCGCTGACGGTGCGCGAGAACATCGGCTTCGCGTTGAAGAGCGCGCGGGTGTCGCGCCAGGAGAGCGAGAGGCGCGTCGCCGAGATCGCGGCGCTCGTCGAGATCGAATCGATCCTCGAGCGTTATCCGTCCTCGATCTCGGGCGGCCAGCAGCAGCGCGCCTCGCTGGCCCGCGCGCTGGTGCGCCGCGCCGACCTCTATCTGCTCGACGAGCCGATGGGCCAGCTCGAGCCGCAGTTGCGCTCGGTGCTGCGCGGCCGCATCAAGAACCTGCTCAACGAGAACCGGATGACGGCGATCTTCGTCACTCATGACCAGACGGAGGCCAATGCGCTCGCCGATCGGATCGCGGTGATGGAAGGCGGCGTGCTCCAGCAATTCGCGGGCGAGAGGGACCTCAAGGCCCGGCCCGCCAATCTCTTCGTCGCCACGTTCATCGGCGAGCCGCCGATGAATGTCTTCGATGCCCACGTGCTGAGCCGCGGCAACCTCACGGTGCTCGACGTCGCCGGCGGCCCGGCGCTCGATTTCGGCGACCGCGGCGTGACGGCGCCGGTCCGCCAGGCGATCGGCAGGCGTCCGAAGGTCGTGGTGGGCGTGCGGCCGCACAAGGTGCGGCTCGGCACAGGCCCGTTCGCGGCCAAAATCGTGTCCAACCAATGGCTCGGCGATCAGTCGCATGTCGCCGCGGATGTCGCCGGCAAGCTGATGGTCGGCGTCTCGTCGACGCGCGTCCGCGCCAAGCTCGGCGAGAGCATCCCCTACGACATCGCGCCGGAGGACCTGCACGTCTTCGATGCGGAAAACGGCGTGGCGCTGGCGCACGGCCTGGAGCCGGCATGATGGCGGCCGTCATCCCTCATCCGTCACGACTGCGTCGTGCCACCTTCTCCCGCAAGGGGAGAAGGAAAGTGCCTCGTTCGGCATCGTCAGCGCCCTACTCCCCTTGCGGGAGAAGGTGGCGCGTCGCAGCGAAGCTGCGAAACGCGCCGGATGAGGGGACAAGCAACCCAGCGTCAAGACGGACACGACATGACGCGTGACGTCCTGATCGGCATCGACGCGGGGACCTCCGTCATCAAGTCGGTGGCCTTCGGGCTCGACGGAACGCAGATCGGCAGTTTCGCCCTGCCCAATGTCTATGCCACCGTCGAGGGTGTCGGCGCCGAGCAGGACATGGCGCGCGCCTGGGTCGACACGGCCGCGACGTTGCGGGGCCTCGGCACCGTCGTGCCCGACCTCGACCGGCGCGCCGCGGCAATCGCGGTCACGGCGCAGGGCGACGGGACCTGGCTCGTCGACGCCGAGGGCGAGCCGGCCGGCCCGGCGCTGATCTGGCTCGACGCGCGCGCCGGCGACCTCACTGCAGATCTGCGTGCCGGGCCGGCGGGCGGGATCTGCTTCAACGCGACGGGCTCCGGCCTCGCGGCCTGCCAGATGGGGCCGCAGCTTCTGTGGCTCAAGCGGCACCGGCCGGAGGTGGTGGAACGGGTCGCCACCGCCTTCCACGCCAAAGACTGGCTCTATTTCAAGCTGACGGGGACGCGGGCGGCCGACCGGTCCGAGGCGATCCATTCCTTCGGCGACTACCGCACCGCGACCTACGCGAGCCAGGTCTTCGACGCCTTGGGTCTGTCGGCCGAGCGTCGCCTGCTGCCGCCGATCGTCGACGGGCTCCGCGAGGCCGGCCGGCTCGGCGAGACGGCTGCCGCCGAGACGGGCCTTCCCGCCGGGCTGCCGGTCGTGCTCGCCCCGATCGACATCATCGCCACCGGCCTCGGAGCGGGGCTCTACGAACCGGGGACGCGCACGGGCTGCACCATCGTGGGCTCGACCGGCATCCACATGGGCTTCGTACCCTCGGCGGCCGAGGTCGTGCTCAATGGGGAGCAGACCGGCTACACGCTGGCTTTCCCCGTGCCCGGCGCCTACGCCCAGATGCAGTCGAACATGGCCTCGACGCTGAACATCGACTGGCTCGTCGACCTCGGACGCGGTCTGCTCCGCCAGCACGGCGTCGAGAGGTCGCGCAAGGACATCCTGGCCGATCTCGACGACCACGTTCTCGCCGCCGAGCCCGGCACGCTGCTGTTCCATCCCTATATTTCCGAGGCCGGCGAACGCGGCCCCTTCGTCGACACGGCCGCCCGTGCGCAGATCTTCGGCCTCTCCATGCGACACGGCTTCAACGACCTCATGCGCGCCGTCTACGAGGGGCTCGCCTTCGCGGCGCGCGATTGCTACGCCGCCATGGGTCGGATCCCGTCCGAGGTGCGGGTCACCGGCGGGGCGGCGCGCTCGAAGGCGCTGCGCACCATCCTCGGCGCGGCGCTCGGCACCACGATCCGCACATCGACACGCGAAGAGGCGGGCGCCGCGGGCGCCGCCATGACCGCCGCGGTGTCGATCGGCGCCTATGCGGACATGGAGGCCTGTATCGCCCGTTGGGTGACGCCGCTGCTCAACGCCGCAACCGAGCCCGACGCGACCCTGGCCGGCCATTACGAGGCCCTGTTCCCGGCTTATGTGGCGGCCCGCAAGGCCAGCGTGCCGACCTGGCACGCGCTGCATGACCATCGGGTCGAGGGACGTCATGGCTAGGCCGGAAACCCTCATCCGCCCCGCTTTCAGCGGGGCACCTTCTCCCGCCTGTGAAAGAATCGGGCACCCATCCCGGCTTGCCGGGATGGGACCCGGATGGCGCGCGCTGGACGAGGGCATCCCGTGACGCCGATCCGCATCGCGGTCATCGGCGATCGTTTCATGCTGCCCGCCGTCTTCGTCGAAAAGATAACGGCAGCCTGCGGCCAGCGGGTCGACATCCGCACGCGGGAACAACCCTGGCCCGATGTGCCGATGGCGATGGCCGGCGAGAGCGGCGGGCCGCTCGCGGCTTTGCGCGAATATTTCGGCACGCCCGACGACATCACGACGTTCATCGGAGATGCCGAGGTCTTCGTCACCCATCTGGCGCCGTTGTCCGGCGCCATGATGGACGCCTGCCCCAACCTGAAGCTCGTCGCCGTGTCGCGCGGCGGCCCGGTCAATATCGACGGGACTGCCGCCCGCGCCCGTGGCATCGCGGTCGTCAACACGCCCGGCCGCAACGCCAGCGCCGTCGCCGAGTTCACGCTCGGCGCCATCCTCGCCGAGACCCGCAAGATCACGGCGGGCCATGCGGCGCTCGCCCGCGGCGACTGGCGGGGCGATCTCTACCGCGCCGATATCACGGGCCGCGAGCTCAACGAGCTCACGGTCGGCGTCGTCGGCTATGGCGCGGTTGGCACGCGTGTGGTCCGCCTGCTGCGTGCCTTCGGCGCCCGCATCCTCGTCGTCGATCCCTACGTCCAGCTCAGCGCCGAGGACCGCGCGGCCGGCGTCGAGCACGTCGGGCTCGACATGCTGCTGACGGTCGCCGACATCGTCACCCTGCATGCCCGCGTCACGCCCGAGACCGCCGGCTTCATCGGGGCCGAGCAATTCGCCCGCATGCGGCCCGGGGCCATCTTCGTCAATACGGCGCGCGGGCCGCTCGTCGACTACGACGCGCTCCATGCCGCGCTCGCCTCCGGCCATCTCGGCGGGGCGGCGCTCGACACCTTCGCGATCGAGCCCATGCCGCCGAACGAGCCACTGCTGCGCTTGCGCAACGTGACCCTCTCGCCGCATATCGCGGGCGCTTCGCTGCGCACTGTCGCCGTCGCGGCCGAGCAGGTGGCCGAAGAGCTACGGCGCTTCCTCGCCGGCGAGCCGCTGCTCAATCTCTGCTGAACGATCGGACCTGCGACATGACGGATTACGGCACAGTGGATCTGGCGGTCATCGGCGGCGGCATCAACGGCGCAGGGATCGCGCGCGACGCTGCGGGCCGCGGGCTCAAGGTCCTGCTCTGCGAAAAGGACGACCTCGCCGAGGGCACGAGTTCGCGCTCCGGCAAGCTGGTGCACGGCGGCCTGCGCTATCTCGAATATTACGAATTCCGCCTGGTGCGCGAAGCCCTGATCGAGCGCGAGGTGCTGCTGCGCGCCGCGCCCCACATCATCCGGCCGATGCGCTTCGTCCTGCCCCATTCGCCTGAGCAGCGCCCGGCCTGGATGGTGCGCACCGGCCTCTTTCTCTACGACCACCTAGGCGGCCGCAAGCTCTTGCCCGCCTCGCGCAAGCTCGACCTGCGCACGGCGCCGGAAGGCAAGGCGATCAAGCCGGAATTCGGGGTCGCCTTCGAATATTCGGATTGCTGGGTCGACGACGCCCGTCTGGTGGTGCTCAACGCGCTCGACGCTCAGCATCGCGGCGCCACCGTGCTGACCCGCACGACAGCGACCTCGGCCCGCCGCGCGGATGGATTCTGGGTGCTCGACATGAAGGCGGACGACGGCACCACATCGAGCGTCAGGGCGACGGCGCTGGCCAATTGCGCCGGCCCGTGGGTCGAGGATGTGATCGGTCGCGTCGCCGGCCGCAATTCAAGCTACAGGGTGCGTCTCGTCAAGGGCAGCCATATCGTCGTGCCGAAGTTCTGGGACGGTCCGCAGGCCTATACGTTCCAGAACGACGACAAGCGGGTGATCTTCGTCAATCCCTACGAGCGAGACCTCTGCCTCATCGGCACGACGGACATTCCCTATCGCGGCAGGCCGGAGGATGTGAAGATCGGGCAGGACGAGATCGACTATCTCGTGAAGGTGACCAACCGCTACGCCGTGCAACCGCTGCGCGCGAGCGACATCCGCCACAGCTTTTCCGGAGTGCGCCCGCTTTACGACAACGATGCCGACGCCAGCGCCTCGGCGGTGACGCGAGACTATGTCTTCGAGGTCGACGAGGCGGAGGGGCAGGCACCGCTCCTCTCCGTGTTCGGCGGCAAGATCACGACGTTCCGCAAGCTGGCCGAACACGCCCTCGACAAGCTCGCCAGGACCTTCCCCCACGCGCGCCAGGCCTGGACCGCCGATGCCGTCCTGCCCGGCGGCGACATCCCGAACGCGGATTTCGGCGGTTTCCTGGCCGGGCTCCGGGCCGACGTCCCCTGGCTGCCGGTGGACCTCGCCCACCATTATGCCCGTCTCTACGGTACGCGGGCGCGGGCGCTCCTCGGCGACGCGAGAGGGCTCGCGGATCTCGGCCGACCCATGGGCGGCCTGCTCTACGAGCGTGAGGCCCGGTTCCTCAAGGACACCGAATGGGCCCGTACCGCCGCCGACATCCTCACCCGGCGCACCAAGCATGGGCTGCATCTCAGCGACGCCGAAAAGCGCGGGTTCGAGGAGTGGATGCAGGCCGCCTGATCGTCCCGACGTCCCGCCTCGAAGCCTGTCATCGAACCGTTCTGACCCTCACCTATAGGCAAGGCCGGGCGCCAGAACGCATGGAGCGGCGAGACGATGGCCGATACGCTCGAGGACTACCTGCACGACTGGGCGGGCAACGACGAGGGGCGGCGCGCCGTCGCCGCGACGGTGCGGGTCATCGCCTCGACCTGCCGAGACATCTCGTCCCTCATCGCCGAGGGCAATCTCGACCGGGACCTCGGTGCCTCGGGCATGGAGAACGTGCAGGGTGAGACGCAGAAGCATCTCGACGCGCTCGCCGACGCCCGCCTCATCGAGGCCTGCGGGACGGCTCCGGTCGCGGCCGTGGCCTCCGAGGAGAACGAGACCCCGATCGCCTGCGATCCCTCGGCACGCCTCCTCGTCGCCTTCGATCCGCTCGACGGCTCGTCGAACATCGACATCAATGTCTCGATCGGCACCATCTTCTCGATCCTGCCGCGGCCCGAGCGCGTCGACCCGGCAAGCCCGCAGGCCTTCCTGCAGCCGGGCCGCAACCAGCTCGCCGCCGGCTACGTGCTCTACGGCCCGCAGACGACTTTGGTGCTGACGCTCGGCAAAGGCACGCTCGCCTTCACGCTCGACCGCCGCCGCAACGCCTTCGCGATCAGCCATCCGGTGCTCCAGGTGCCCGAGCGGACGCGCGAATTCGCCATCAACATGTCGAATTGGCGGCACTGGCCGACGGCGATCCGATCCTACGTCAAGGAATGCCTCGACGGCGCCGAAGGTCCGCGCGGGGAGAACACCAACATGCGCTGGATCGCCTCGCTCGTCGCCGACTGCAACCGGCTGCTGATCCGCGGCGGCGTGTTCCTCTATCCGGGCGATGCGCGGCCGGGCTATGCGTCGGGCCGCGTCCGGGTGCTCTACGAAGCCGCGCCCATCGCCATGATCGTCGAGCAGGCCGGGGGCGCGACCACCACGGGCCGGGGGTCGCTGCTCGACGTCGTCCCGCGGAGCCTGCACGAGCGCGTCGGGCTGATCTTCGGCTCGAAGACGGAGATCGAGCGGGTCGAGCAGCACCTTAGGGCGGCCGAGGACGCTGCGCTGCCGACGCTGGTGTCGTAGCGTCGTGCCGGGCCTTCGCGTAGACTCTCGTCAGGCCAACGGCCCGCGCCGATCTGGGAGGTTCTCATGAAACTCGTCGCCACGACCCTCCTCGCCATCTCGCTCGCGGCGAACGGGTCGGCTTTCGCCCAGGATGCCCCTGCTCCAGCTCCAGCCACAGCTTCCCTCGTTCACCTGCAGCCTGACGCCCGCAACGACATCGCGCCCTATGTGGTCGATCCGGCCCAGGATCCGCAGATGTCGCGTGATGCGATGATCGCCGCGCTGCGGAAAAAGGTGAAATACGTCTTCGTCATCTTCAATGAGAACCATTCCTTCGACAACGAGTTCGGCACCTTCCCGGGCGCCAACGGCCTCTTCTCGGACGGCCTCGAGCCGCGCGACGCGGACCATACGCCGGGGTTCGTGCAGCACTACAAGGACCACGACGGCACCGAGTTGACCTTGACGCCGTTCCGCATCGGGCCCGAGCAGAATTCCACCTTCATCGACAGCGTCGACCATAGCCACAAAGGCCTCGCCAGGAAGCTCGCGCTCAAGGACGGCTCCCCGACCATGGCGGGCTTCGCGGAGGACGAGTTCGGCCGCTTCATCGCCAGCGGCGGCCCCAAGAGCGCAGCCCTCGCCACCCAATATGCCAGGCTCGTGATGAGCTACGTCGATTGCGACACGATCCCTTTCTTGTGGCGCTACGCAAGCCGCTTCACGCTGTTCGACAACATCTTCGCCACCGAGGACACGCCCTCGACGCCGAACGCCATCGCCATGATCGCGGGGCAGTCGGGCGAGACGCAGTGGGTCAAGCACGGCGCCGAGGGCAAGAGCTATGCGGCCGGCGAGAACCATGGCAAGACCCAGGGACCGCCCATCGTCAACGACCCGCAGCCCTTCTATGGCTCGCAGTTCGACTCGACGGCCGCGGGTCGCAAGCCGGCGGGCGGCAGCGGCGAATATTACGGCAACGGCAACATCGCCTCGAACCTCACCTTCGCCACGGTACCGCTGACGCTCGCGGGACGCGACGCGGCCAAGATCGCCAAGGAGGACTTCAATCCGGACTTCGACCTGCCGGACATCCGGCAGGACATCCCCTATGTGACCAGCAAGGGCGGCGCGCCCGTCGCCTGGCGCTGGTACCAGGAAGGCTATGACCACGAGCCGACCGACGGCGAGGGCGCAGCCAGCCACGACAGCTACGTCAGCCATCATTCGGCGCCGCAATATTTCGGCTATCTGTCGAACAACCCGACCTATCACGCGAACATGCGGGGCCTGGGCGACTTCTTCCGCGACATGCAATCGGGCGACATTCCCGCCGAGGGCGGCGTCTTCTATATCCGCGGCGGCTTCGAGGCCGTGTCGAAACAGCATCCGCCGATCCAGAACCCGAACTATCCCGACCCCGCCGGGCTGACCCCGTCCGAGATCGCGACCATCGACGCGAACAAGGGCGGCGACGACGACCATCCGGGCTACAGCGACCGACAGCTCAGCGAAGGCATGGCGGCGCGCGCCGTCAACGCCATCGCCGCCAAGCCCGAGATCTGGTCGCAGAGCGCCATCATCATCACCTACGACGAATCGGACGGCTTCTACGATCACGTGCCGCCGCGCGTGCTGTCCTACGGGCCGGACCAGCTGCCGCTGGCGCGCGGCATCAGGGTTCCGATGATCGTCATCTCGCCCTATGCCCGGGCGCATGCCGTGTCGCGCGCCGAAGGCGACCACAATGCGGTGATCGAGACGATCAGCGCCATCTTCGACCTGCCGTCGCTGGCCTCACTGCCGGACGAGGCGCAGGCGCTGCTCAAGGGCGAGGATGCCGCGTTCAATGGCCCGAACGGCTTCGTGCAGCACTATCTCGGGCCGCGCGACATCAACTCGCCGATCACCGACGACCTGCTCTCGGCCTTTGAGCCGAAGCGGCTGACGGGCGAGATACCGCCGCTGCCGGCCGATTACGCGACCATTCCGGAAACCGATGTCGAGGCGCTGCCGCACTACGGCGGCAAGGGCTGCTCGGCCATCGGCATGGTGCCGGAGGACAAGCGCCAGGGCATCGAGACCAAGGTGCCGCCGGGCTTCAACAGCCTGCCGATCACCTTCCCGGCCTATAATTGAGGTGAGGTGTCTGGCTTTCGTCGTCGCGGCGCTGACGCTGGCCCTGCCTTGCGTGGCCACGGCCGGCCCGGTGCTCGATCGCATCCGGCACGAGAGGATCGTGCACTGCGCCGCGGTCGAGCGGCCCGGTTTCGCCGCGATGGAGGGGGATGGCCCGCACGGGCGAGCGATCGACCTGTGCAAGGCGGCGGCCCGCGCCGTGCTCGACCCGCAAGGCAGGCTCAGCTTCGGGCTGCTCGACACCGATGCCGACTTCGATGACGCCCGCGCCGGCAGGGTCGACCTGCTGTTCCTGACGCCGCGCGAGGTCGCTGCACAGAAGCTCGCGGGGCTCGCGGCGGCCGGGGTCGCCTACGAGGACCGGTTCGCCGTCATGGTGCCCGAGGCCTCGGCCGCGCGCTCGCCGCGCGATCTCAAAGATGCGACGATCTGCTTCATGATCGGTGCGCCGGTGTGGCCGGTGCTCGAGGACACCATGGGGCGCCGCGGCATCTCGTTCCGGCCCTTCGGCTTCAGCGAAGAGGTCGAGATGAAGGACGCCTACAATGTCGGGCGTTGCCAGGCGATGGCCGGCCTCGCCTCCGAACTCGGCGAACTGCGCGCGAGCGCCGGCGTGAACCACCTGGACAGCCGGATCCTCAACGAACCGCTTGGACTCGACCCGATCATGGTCCTCGTGCCGGCCGACGATCCGCAGTGGCAGGAGACGATCCGCGGGCTCAAGGCTCAGCGCGCCCCCAAGTAGCGGCCGGCTCCGAAATCGCGACCGACCTTCTAGGCCGATGAGGACAGCGGATGGTGACCCGGCAACGCGGAGGCGGTTCGGCTTTTGAAAGGCCTTCACAAGGCCGTCATCGCATGTAGACTAAGATTTCCAGAGCCTCGGACGGGCCGGGGCCTTGGGAGAAAGGCTCTGCATTGACGGTTCACGTTATGAATGCCTCTCCCGAGGCCTGTCCGGCTCTTGTCTTGAACGCGGATTTCCGCCCTCTGAGTTACTATCCTCTGTCGCTGTGGTCCTGGCAGGATGCCATCAAGGCGGTGTTTCTCGACCGGGTGAACATCGTGTCCGAATATGACCGGACGGTGCGTAGCCCGACCTTCGAGATGCGCCTGCCATCCGTCGTGTCGCTCAAGACCTACATCAAGCCGTCGCGGCATCCGGCCTTCACCCGGTTCAACGTCTTCCTGCGCGACCGCTTCACCTGCCAATATTGCGGTATGCGCGACGACCTGACCTTCGACCACGTCGTCCCACGCTCGCGCGGCGGTTCGACGACCTGGGAGAACGTCGTCGCCGCCTGCTCGCCGTGCAACCTCAAGAAAGGCGACAGGATGCCGCTCGAAGTCGGCATGGTGCCGGCGAAGGCGCCGTTCCAGCCGACCGTGCATGACCTGCATCACAACGGACGGCAGTTTCCGCCGAACTTCCTGCACGAGTCCTGGATGGACTATCTCTACTGGGATTCGGTGCTCGAACCTTAGAGCCTGTTTGGAAACTCACGATCCTCATGCTGCGGAGGTCCGTCAGGACCGTCTCGAAGCACGGTCAAGGCTTGCCGTCCTTCGACTCGACGGCTGGCAAGTTTACGCAGCCAGCGCAAACTTGCCAGCCGTCGGCTCAGGATGAGGAAAAATGGGAATTGTCAAACAGGCTCTTGGGCCAAACCGTCCTCAGCCGGTGTGGCCCCAGTCTCGCACGTCAACGAACCGGCCCGCGATGGCCGCCGCCGCCGCCATGGCCGGCGAGACGAGGTGGCTGCGGCCCTTGTAGCCCTGCCGCCCCTCGAAGTTGCGGTTCGAGGTCGAGGCGCAGCGCTCGCCCGGCGCGAGCCGGTCGGGGTTCATGGCGAGGCACATCGAGCAGCCGGGCTCGCGCCAGTCGAAACCCGCCGAGGTGAAGATCCGGTCGAGGCCTTCCGCCTCGGCCTGCATCTTCACCAGGCCCGAACCCGGCACGATCATGGCATTGACCGTGTCGGCGACCTTGCGGCCTTCGACGATCTTCGCCACCTGCCGCAGATCCTCGATGCGACCGTTGGTGCATGAGCCGATGAAGACGCGGTCGATGGCGATGTCGGTGATCTTCTCGCCGCCTTTGAAGCCCATATAGCTCAGCGCCTGTTTCAGCGAGGCGCGCTTGTCCTCGCTCAAGGCGTCGTCGACCTGCGGCACGGTGCCGGTCACGGAGGCCACGTCCTGCGGGCTCGTGCCCCAGGAGACGATCGGCGGCAGCTTGGCGGCGTCGAGCTTGACGATGCGGTCGAAATGCGCGCCGAAATCGCTGTGGAGCCCGCGCCAGTAGTCGACGGCGCGCTCCCACAGGTCTCCCTTCGGCGATTTGGGCCGGTCCTTCAGGTAGGCGAAGGTCTTGTCGTCGGGCGCCACCATGCCGGCGCGTGCTCCGCCCTCGATCGACATATTGCAGACCGTCATGCGGCCTTCCATCGACAGGGCGCGGATCGCTTCGCCGGCATATTCGATCACATGGCCGGTGCCGCCCGCCGTGCCGATCTCGCCGATGATGGCGAGGATGATGTCCTTGGCAGTGACGCCCGGGGGCAGGACGCCGTCGACCTGGACCAGCATGTTCCTGGCCTTGGACTGGATCAGCGTCTGCGTCGCCAGCACATGCTCGACCTCGGAGGTGCCGATGCCATGTGCCAAGGCGCCGAAGGCGCCATGGGTCGAGGTATGGCTGTCGCCGCAGACGATCGTCGTGCCAGGCAGCGTGAAGCCCTGCTCGGGGCCGATGATATGGACGATGCCCTGGCGCGGATCGAGCTCGTTGAAATATTCGATCCCGAATTCACGCGCATTCTCGGCCAGCGCCTCGACCTGCGTGCGGCTCTCGGGATCTGCGATGCCACCCCGGCGATCGGTCGTCTGCACATTATGGTCGACGACCGCGAGCGTCTTCTCCGGTGCCCGCACCCGACGCCCCGACGTCCTCAAGCCTTCGAAAGCCTGCGGGCTCGTGACCTCGTGGACGAGATGACGGTCGATATAGAGGAGGCAGGTGCCGTCGTCCTGGCGATCGACGACGTGATCGTCCCAGATCTTGTCGTAGAGAGTCCTCGGTGTCTCGGCCTTGACGTCCACCATCTGCCTTCATCCGTCATCGTCATCGCCCGGCCGCCCTTCGGGGCCGGCCGACACCGTCGCTCACCTGGCCGTCGCGGCCGGCTTGGCCTTGGCCTTTGGCTTGGCCTTCTGCACCGTTTCGGTGCGCTCGGCGATGCGGGCCGATTTGCCGCGGCGGTCGCGCAGGTAATAGAGCTTGGCGCGCCGCACCTTGCCGCGCCGCACGACCTTGATCGAGTCGATATTGGGGGAGAAGACCGGGAAGACGCGCTCGACACCTTCGCCGTAGGAGATCTTGCGGACCGTGAAGCTCTCCTGCAGGCCGCCGCCCGTGCGGGCGATGCAGACCCCTTCGTAGGCCTGCACGCGGACGCGCTCGCCTTCCTTGACCTTGACGTTCACGACGATCGTGTCGCCGGGCTGAAACTCGGGAATGGTCTTGCCGGCGGAGAGGCGGACAGCCTCCTCGGCATCCAGCATCGCAATGATGTTCATGGGTGATCCTTTGCCGTGGCCGCCTTGCGGGCGGCAGCGTTTCGGCGCGCTGTTGTTGAGTTGAGCGGCGCCTATACACCCGGCCAGGACTTTTGTCGATCACCCGAAGCCGCTTTTCGCCCGGTCGCGCGATACCGTCGAACCGGATCGGTCGGAGGTCAGATCGCAGCGATCTGCGCCTCGGAAATGGAGCGGTCCGCCAAGGCGCGGCGCAGCTTTTCCATGGCCCGGTTCTCGATCTGACGCACGCGCTCCTTCGAAATCCCGAGACGATCGCCGAGCGCCTCGAGCGTCGCCGAATCCTCTGCCAGCCGCCGCTCGCGGACGATCTTGAGCTCGCGCTCCGAAAGAACGTCGAGCGCCTCGCGCAACCAGCGTACCCGGCGGTCGCCGTCGATCAGATCGCTGACCGTCTCGTCGGGCAGGGGTCGGTCGTCGACCAGAAACTCCACCCTTTCGGCCTGTCCGGAACTGTCGGTTTCCATAACGGGCGCATTCAGGGAGACGTCGGGCGCCGAGAGACGCGTGTCCATGAGCTCTACGTCGGCCGGCGACACGCCGATCGCCATGGCGATGGTCGCGAACATCGAGGCGTTGCCGCCGGCGCCCCCATCTCGCGACAGCTTGGCGCGCAGGCGCCGCAGATTGAAGAACAGCGCCTTCTGGGCGGAACTCGTTCCGCCTCGGACGATCGACCAATTGCGCAGGATGTAATCCTGGATCGACGCCCTGATCCACCAGGTCGCATAGGTGGAGAAACGGACCTCGCGTTCCGGCTCGAAGCGGGCGGCCGCTTCAAGCAACCCGACGTGGCCTTCCTGGATCAGATCGGCGATCGGCAGGCCGTAATGCCGGAAGCGGGCCGCCAGCGCGATGACGAGGCGCATGTGGGCAGAGGCCAATTCATGCAAGGCCGCCTCGTCGCCGCGATGTCGCCAACTCTCCGCCAGCGCCCGCTCCTCGTCCCGTTCGAGGAACTTCGCCGCCATGGCGGCCTTGACGAATTGTCGACGCACGCCGGCCAGTTGCAACATGGTCATCTCCCCTGGACTCAAGGGAGATACGCCCCACGCGCTGATTCGGTTCACGCCGGCGGGGGATTTGTCGTGCGACCTTCTGCGACAAAGGTCCTATCCCTACGTCACATAGGGCGTCCGGCGGATCATTCCACGACGAGTTTGTAACGCTGGCCGGGAACGATCGAACTACCATCCATACCGTTGAGAACCTTGAAGGTTTCGAGCGGATGGTCGGGCACCGCCATGCGCGCGGACAGGCTGTCCACGGTGTCGTCCGGCGCCGCGGTGACGACAGCGAGGCGCATGGGCTTGATCGCGCGCACCTCCTCGGGCGTGATGCGGCGAAACGTGTCGATCGCGGTCCTGAAATCGGCGTCGACCGAGGGCGTCAGATCGTGGGCCGCGAAGGTGAGCCGATAGACCTCGGGGCCAACCCTGATCGCGGCGAGGCGGAACGTCCAGGATTCGGCCTTGCCGATGGCCGTGATCGCGGGCAGACCGTTGACCACGATCACCTGCGCCGAACTCGGCTGCAGACCGTCGATCCAGCCGGAGTTCAGATAGGCCTGCAGCGTCATGTCGGCCGCGACGTGAACGCGATCGAGCCGCAGCGCCTCGCTCCCATCCTCGGTGACGCCCAGCACCGCCTGGGCGGAATTCTCGAGCACGAAACTCTCCGGCGCCGTGAAGGCAAAGCCGAGCTTGGGATGGATGAACGTCCGCCCGCGGACGAACCCCTCCACCGGGTCGTCGCCATAGAGCGTGCCTTCGATGGCCGCGAGATAGCGGTCGTGACCGACCTCGCCGATGCCGGGCGCGCCGATGCCGCGGGCGATCGCCACCGCATGGGCGACACGCTCCGGCGTCGAGGGATGCGTCGCCATCATGTCCGGCTTGCCGCCGTTGGCATTGGGATGGGTGGCCTGGCGCAGGTCGGTCGAACGGCCGAGGGAGACCAGGAATCGCGATGCCGCGAAGGGGTCGTAGCCCGCCTTGGCAATGACCCTGATACCGATCTGGTCGGCCTCGAACTCCTGCTGGCGCGAAAAGCTCGCCAGCGTCAGCTGGGCATAGGTCTTGAAGGTCTTGCCCTTCTGGGGGTTGTCGATGACATCGGCCGCCCGGCTGATCACGGCCGAGCGCTTCTCGAGCTCGGCGCGCTGGAGCGCATGGCGCGCCGTCACATGGGCGATCTCGTGCGCCATCACGGCCGCGACTTCCGAGGTATCGTCGGCGAGCGCCAGCAAGCCCCGGGTCACGTAGATGTTGCCCGAGGGGAGCGCGAAAGCGTTGACGACGGGTGAATTGAGGATGGTGATCTTATAGGTCTGCCCGGGCGTATCGCTCGCGGGGGCGAGCTTCGCCAGGATTTCGTCGAGATATCTCTCGGTCGCGGGGGCGCGGTATTCTCCACCGAAATAGGCGACGAGCTCCCTGTGCTCGCGCGCGGCCGGCGACTCGATGCCGGTCGTCTTCGGTGCTGACGGCGGCACAGGGATGTTGACCTGGACGACCTTCGGCTTGTCCTCGACGAGGCCCGAACATCCGGCGAGCACGAGGGCGGCCGCGGCCAGGATCAGCCCGCCGATCATGCCGCGTCCCACCTGGAACACCCTCCGCCTCGCCGCCTGTACCATTCTGGTCCGGTCGCCCGTCCTTCCGCCTCGGCGCCCCCCGAGGCCACTTCGCCATCCTACGGATCAAGGTCCGTTCATTCGCTCGCCCGCGGTGCCGCCGCCGTCCGCGCCCGGCGCCGCGGCGTCCAGAACCTCGACCTGGTCCGCCGACGTCACATCGATCTGCGGACCGAAGCGGTCGTCGAGAACCCCCCTGATTCGGATCCGCCTCCCCGTCAGCGCGCCGGGATCGAGCCCGACCTTCGCCAACATTTTGGCCGCCCGCCTCGACAGCGTCGCAGCGAAGGTGCCGGCTCCCCGGCCTAGCCTGAGGAAGGTCCACGCCCGGCCCGAACCGAGACGGAGCTGCCCTTCCACCAGAGCCATGGCCCCGGTCCGCTGCGCCAGCCCGTCGCGATCGTTGGCGTCCAGGATCGCATAATACGGATCGCTCCACAGGCCAAGCCTGCTCGTGCGGGCCTGCCCCTCCCATGTTCGAAAGGTGGAGAAACATGGCGGCAAAAGTGGCTCCGGCCTAGCCCGCGCGAAGCCCGAGGCCAGCACCGCCTCGGCGATCGAGCTCGACGACGGCACGACGAGCGCTGCGGATTCGGGGGGTGGGGCGCCCTCGACCCAGACCAGGGCGGGCACGCGATCCCACCGATCCGGCGCGGCGAGCGGAGCGACGCGTACCGGCTGACCCGACAGCCAGGCGGCAAGCGTTTGCCGCAGCTCCTCGCCGAAACCGGGGCGGCTCGGCGTGGCCCGCGCCGGGTCGATGCCGGCCAGTCGCAGTTCGCGGCCATCGTCGAGGGCGAGGTCGAAATCGTCGAGCACGGCCGCGACGCGGGCCTCCCCGGCAGGCATATCGCAAGATCCCGCCTGCACGGCGGTGGCAGCGGCGAAGATGACGAGCGCCGCCATTCCACTCATCAGGCAGGTGTGTCCTGGTCGCGGGCTCGGTCGGGAGGGGTTTATTCTGCGTCGTCCTATGTTAGAGAGAGGCTGCGTGGTTCCGTAGCTCAGCAGGATAGAGCAGCGGTTTCCTAAACCGAAGGTCACAGGTTCGAATCCTGTCGGGACCGCCAATAAATCATACACTTAGCTTCTGGCATCGTCAAGAAACCGCTGCTCGCTGATCCGGGTTTTGTGCCGACCCTCGCTTGGCTCGTTCGGCCTCTTCGGCCGTCAGGAAGTCCAGGTAGATTTCCGTCGTCTTCACCGAAGAATGGCCGAGGTGCTTGCTGAGGTCGTAGATTCCCCCTCCCCTTTTCAGGAAATCGACCGCGAACCTATGCCTCAGGTCGTGGAACCGAAAGGGCCGGAACGCGCATTCGCGCCCCGTCTTGCGCGCCTCTTTCTGTGCCGATTTTTGCGCCGACGCGACGAGGCGCCGGAAGTTCGACGACACGTTCAGGTAGGGCGAGGCCGGATGCTCGGCGGTGTCCGATCCGTGCCAGAACACCGCGTCCGTCGTCGTCGCCTTCTGCGTCCTGGCGAACACGGCCTCGGCCTCCCGCATTGCGAAAACCCGCACCCGCCCGGTCTTCGTCCGCTCGAGCGTGACTTGGCCGCGCTTGAAATCGATCTGGCGGTGCCCGAGATGCCGCAGCTCGTCGAGCCGGCATCCGGTCAGCCATGCCGCCCGAATCAGGTGCGCGAAATTCCCCGGCGCCCTGGCGATCACCGCCTCGATATGCACCGGCTCGGGCAGGACGATCGGATCGCGCCTCTCCTTCAGCTTCCGCAGCCGGGCCAGCGCCGGGTTGTCCTCGCGCCATCCCTCCTCCTCGCAATGCGACATCACGCTCGACAGGGCGGTGAGGTCGCGACGGATCGTGGCGTTGGTGACACCCTGCGCCCTCCTCCGGCGGATAATGTCGGCGATCACCGTCTTGTTGATCTCGTCGACATAGAGGTCCATCAGATAGGGCTCGATCTGGGTCAGGCTCGTGAGGTAGCGCTTTGACGTGCTCGTCTTGGTGTGGCCACCGATCGCGGTGCTCCATGCCACAAAGGCATCCTTCCAGCTCGGACGGTTCTCGCCGAAATGCTCCGCCGCTATGATCTTGTCGCGTTCAGCGGTGAGCCTCGATGCCGCAAGTTTCGCTTCGCCTGTTCGTAGGCTTCGTCGATATTCGACGCCCTTGATCTCAAAGCGTCCCCAAAGCGTTTTGCCGCGCCAGTAGCATCCCTTGGGCGCTTTTCGCCTCTCTGCCATATCTCATCTTCTCGCGACCGCAGCCACGCCCTCAACATCGCCTCGTCGAACGTCCATCGCCTGCCGACCTTCGCGGCGCCCGGAAGCTCGCCCTTGACGGCGAGATGCGTGACCGTTCGGCCCGGCACGCCTAGCACCAGGGCCGCAGCCTCGCGACCGATCCGCTCGGCCCTCGCCATCACCCGCCCTCCGCCGCATCGGGGCGCTCGGCGTCCGGCTTGGTAGGCATGTCGGGGAGAATGCCGGCACCCGGCTCGGCCAGGGCGCGGATCGCGGCCGCCATCTCGCGGGGCAGGCTCCGTCCGTTGCTGGCGCAGCCCTCGACGGTGGCCGCCGATCGTGCGCAGGCCGCCGCCCATCCCTCCCGCCGGCCGGCCTCGCGGGCATGGGCGACCTCGTCGATCGTCAGCGCAAGCACCCGCCCCGGCGTCAGCGGCGGGTCACCGTCGCGCCTGCGGTCGAGCAGTCCGAAACGGTCAATGAGCCTGTTTTGCAACACAAGCAGGCCCTCAAGTTGACGGTTGCGGCCTTCCCAGGTCGCGCGGTCTGGTGGATATATCTCGGCGCAGAGCCCTTCATCCTGCTCCGCTGTTTGCGCCAGGGCATCACGGCGGACGCGCCCTGCGGCTTCGAGGGCGGCGCGGGCCAAGCCGTGCCATTTTAACTTCAGATCCTCCGCCTGGTCGGACCACGCGACAGTGCGGGGCCGTCCAGTCGCTCGCATGGCCTCGGCCTGCCACATGGCTTCCGCCGCCGCCTTGACCATCGCCTCGGTCACGTCACTCACGGCCGGTCTCCTTCAGGGCGCGAGCGGCGCGGCGGAGGTCGCCAGCGCAAACCACGGCCTTCGATCCTGGGAAAATGATGCCGTCGGTGTCCTTCGTCCGATCGGAAAGGTGCATCTCAGCGAGCATCGCGAACGGCCGCAGCGCCTCCCGCAGCGCGGCGTTATCGGCCTGGAGGGTGGCGAGCCGCGCCGCGAGACCACCTGACGAAATCTCGCTTCCGGCATATTCGGGGGCGTCGCGAAGCAGCATGATCGACACGCCGTCTTCGTGCGATTCTTGGCGCTTGGCTTCGGCTTTGAAAAAACGGCCGGCCTGGCACTTGCACGCCGTGTAGCCATGCGCGTTCGGGCGGTAGAATAGGCCACGCTTCATGACGACGTAGATCTCGTCGTGGTCCGCCGCGCTCGTCGTATCATCGGTCATGGGCGTGGTCCTCTCGGACGATGGAAATATCGCTGATGCTCGCTACGATGCCCACATCCTTCGGGTTGCCGTACCCTTCGATGAAATTCGAAAATTCATCAACTAAACCACGCGCATATAGTTGCGCGATGTGCTCGGCGTGACGCTCTATGCTGTCGAAGTCATATAAATACCTTCGGAACTCAACCATGAAAGCTTCGTTTAACTTGTCGGTGTCCAAGGTGACAGAGACCGTCTGCGTCACAAGGACATTAATGTTGCGCTCAGTCATAGGCGTGGTCCTTGCGGGTGGCGCGGTTGGCGTCGAGGCCCTGTACGGCCCGACGAAGGGCCTTGAAGTCCCCTGCTGTTACCTGCCGACGCGCCATAACCGACCCTTGGGTCAATGGCAGACGATCAGGTAACCGATTAAAACTCCCAGCTGAGGCAAAGTCGACGAACGGCTGAGCCGCGATCCTCAGCTCCTCGACCTGCCGGCGCCGCTCCGCCAGCACATCC
Organism: Lichenihabitans sp.; assembly: GCA_965277635.1. Classification (GTDB taxonomy): domain Bacteria; phylum Pseudomonadota; class Alphaproteobacteria; order Rhizobiales; family Beijerinckiaceae; genus Lichenihabitans. The sequence goes on along the minus strand of CBDIDE010000002.1, from coordinate 3,397,589 downwards.
ACCGCGCCCTGGGACAGGGGCGCGGCGGGCTCGGGTGGCGCGAGGGCGGTGTCCCGAAGGACCGCAGCAAATTTCTCCGCCGCATCCTCCCACTTGCTGGCCAACGTGACGATCGCTTCCAGCTTGCGCCCAAGATCGTACTTCGCCGAGCCGAGCTCGACCTTCTCGCGGCCGGCGTCGGGCGTGGTGGCGGGGTTAGGCCGCATCAGGCCCTCCCGCTGGTCTGGGGCTGGCCCTCGAAACGAGCAATCATCTCCTTGAGCAGGACAACGATATCCTTGCGATCGGCGCCGTTGGAAATGAAGTTGCAACGCCCGTCTTCAGCGTTTCCGAAGGGAAAGACCAACAACACAAAACCACTTTCACGATCGGCGCCATGCGCCTCACCGTTCAGCACCCGGTCGAGTGCCTCGGCGATGACGTTCATTTTGGTGTGATAGCGCTCTTGGATCGGCGCATCTCCGAGCGTGTGTTGATGCTGCTTATGCTCACCCATCAGATCAATCCCTTATCAGTCGCCAGCCGCTCAGGCAGTGTGATGGTCACGACCCCTCTCGCCTTCGGGTGAGGTTCAATCTCGACAGCCGATTTCGGGAGCCAGACGGCCTCGTCGCGCTCCCCGGTATCAGAGACGAGGACGGCCTTCTCGGTCTCGTGGTGAAGAACCATTTCGATGTCGACGAGGTCGTATTTCATCTACCCCTCCGTCCCTGGTGCGGCGGTGGCCGGCGGGTCGGCCTCCATGAAGGCGGCGATCACTTCGGCCGCGAGGACCGGAGAGATCGCATTGCCCGCCAGGCGCCAGAGGTCCACTCGACCGAGAAGCCCATCAACCAGCAAGGGTGCGCCGGATTGGGCACGCCGCGCCTTGCCGTCGTGGCATTCGATCCAGTCGGCGTCGGCCCACCAAGAGCCGTTGCGGAATGGAGGACCTGGGCGGATAGGCTCTTCGATTGCTGCGTGTCTCCCGCCAAGCGATACTTGTTGTCCGTAGCAAGCGGGGGCCGCCATTGAGCCTTCGCCATTTGCGTCGGCAGGGGTGTTCCGCCGGCCCCGAAGCTCATGTTCGGGCCGCCCTTCTCGCCATCCGAGGCGCGCGGCGTCGGCCACAGCGATCCAATAGAGGCGGTTCCGTTCGTGTGGCGCGTCGACCGCGCAAGCCGGGATATCGACAGCCCGGCTGGCGTAGCCTTCCGCCGCCAGATCAGCGCGCACTCCGTCGAGCCAACCGTAGCCAGCCTTTCGCGCAACCTGCTCTCCCATGACGACAGCGGGCCGTCCGGCACGGATGAGGCGATAAAAGTCCGGCCACAGATGCCTTGGATCATCTGTTCCGAGACCACTGCCGGCCGACGAGAAGGGCTGGCAGGGGCATGATCCTGTCCAGATCGGCCGGGTGTCGGGCCATCCGGCCATGCGAGCGGCAACTGACCAGAGACCTCCGCCCGCGAAGCAATGGACTTGCGTGTAGCCGACAAGGTCATTTGGCTGGACATCCTTGATGCTGCGGTCGTCGACGTCGCCGGGCGCGATCACGCCATCGGAGATGAGCTGCTTGAGCACGGCGACGGCGGCCCGATTGTTGTCGTTGTAGTAGGCGCGAGGCATCCCTCACCCCTCCGTCCCAGGTCCGGGTGCGCTGGCCGGCGGGTCGGCCCTGAGGCGGACCTTGCCGTCCTTCCACTCGACCGCGGCCTTGACGGTAAGGGCGCGCAGCACGTCCCAACCGATCTCGTGTTGCAGCTCTCGGTCCGCCCATTCGTCAGACAAGCGCTCAAGCGCGACCACCTCGTCATCGCTAAAGATCGGCGGCACGAGCAGCGCGGCCTCGACGGCATCGGCCGCAAGAGGCTTGCCGTCCACCCGCCAGACGCGATCCGTTGTTCGCGTTTTACGATAGGACGTTTCCTTGTACGACAACCGAGGGCGCGTGGTCGAAGTAAAGATGTATCCAAACATACCCTCGCCATGAAAGTGCGCGGTCTCTCTGAATTTCTCCGTCATCGACCATCTCCATGCCTGGATGCGGGCTTTCGCCCATCTGGCGGCCAGAAATGTATTGGCGCACAGATCTCGCAGAGTGCCGATTTGCAGTCGAGGCAGCGGATCTCTTGTTTAAGAGGGATCAATGTCTTGCATTGAAGGCACGTTGAGCGAAGCGCCTTGCGGTCCGCCTTGATCGCGGCCTCGACGAGGTTCCAATCGCGCCGCGGGATATTGTCGACATGCTCCTCGGCGATGCACTCGTATGCGTGCTTGATGGCCGCGCGGGTGTCGCGCCAGTCTCCGAAGATCATAGAGACCCCTCCCTATCGGACGGCGGGCCGGCCCGGCGGAGCGCGGCGCGGCCGGACGAGGTGAGGCGGTAAACCGGGCCATCGTCCGAAAGCGACGCGATCACCAGCCCGCGCTTGTTCAGGTCGAGGAAGACGATGGCGGCGGCGAGCTTTGCATCGGTGTCGATCACGCCGATGCAGTCGCTTCCGACCCGATCGAGGAAATCGAGCGCCATGCGATCAACAGCCTTCCGTCCCTCACTCCCGGCGTGCTCCGGGCTCGGCCGCGCGCTCATCGGGGCGGCTCCCCGGCTGCGGCGAGGATGGCTTTGGCCGCCACCACGCGCTTGTTGTCGTCAGGGCGCATGCCGAGCTGACGATGCGCTGCCTCAAGCATCCGCAAGGTGTCCCGCAGCGCCGCCAGCAGGTCGGGCGCCGCTGCGATCAGGCGGGCGTTGGCCTGGGCTTCTTCCTCTTCGATGGACGCGCGACCGTGGAGGACAAGATGGCTCCTCACGGCTACGGTGCGGGCAATGACGACGGGTCCCTTTGGGCCATTGATCGAGATGTTGCATCCGCCGCCGCAGTTGTCTTGCAGTACCCGCCACGGCCCCGGCGTCGCCGCCCCGCGCTCACTCGGCATGGCCTCCCGCCCGGCTCCGGGCTGCGCGGGGGTCACATCCGCCTCCCATCGCGCAGCGTGCCGAGCCCGGCCAAGATGCTCGAAATAATGGTGCAGCCGATCGCCATGGCCGCGGCGCCGATCGAGATGCCGAGGTCGAGCGCCTGATCGAGCGTGAGACCTGTGGTTAGCTGATGGAGAGCGATCATCGCCCGACCCCCAATTGGCTGGCGCCGAGGCTCAGGCCCGCGTTCGGATCGCGCATCAGATTGGCATGACGGTCGGGGTCGAAATACGCCACGTCGTGCTGATCGAACAGCGCCACGAGATGCGCCGGAGTCTCGCCCTCGTCGAAGGTGCGCGCGGCGAGCTGCTTGACCGCGAGATCGGTCTCGTCGTCGTAGCTGCGCAGATCATCGTCGCGGACTTCGACCCGGAGCGGCAGAGCGAGGGTATCGCACCAGAGCATGTCGAGCGCGTCGCGCCAGGCGAAGCCAATCTGGGTAGGTTGTATCTCGCCGTCCATGACGATGACGGTGGTGGTGCGGGACATCTCAGTGGCTCCCCAAACAGATGCAGGCGATCGCCATCACGACCGCGATGACCGCGGCGGCGGACCCCATGGCGTGGAGCAGGACCGCGATCGGGTCGGGGGCTCGCCGGGGCTGGATGAAGCCGAGGTCGGTGAGGGGCGGCATCACGCGGCCTCCACCTGGTCGGCGGCGTCGCGTGCGTCGATCGCGGCGTTGACCTGCTCCAGCGCCTCCAGCGCCTCGGCAGCGATGCCTCGCGCCCAATTGCCGCCGCAGTATCCCGCGTCCTTCGCGAGCCGCTCGACCACGTCGAGCAACAGGTCGTGCTGGACATTCGCGTCATGTTCGCGCTGTCGCAGGACCCGCTCGTATCCGCTCTCGCGACAGGCCGTGGCGGGAAGCTTCAGCGCGGCGATCGCCTTGACGGCGGACGGGTGAAGGTCGGTTTCGGTGGACATAATCGGCTCCAATCACGGGGAGCGGGCGGTGCGCCGCCCGGAGGGGGCGGGGGTTAGGCGCGAGTGATGCCGCGCAGGATGACAAGGAGAGCGTCCGCAAATCGGTCGTAGGGGGCGCTCCTGGCGGCGCTCTCGGCGGCGCTCCAGGCGGCGCTCTCGGCGGCGCTCCAGGCGGCGCTCCAGGCGGCGCTCTCGGCGGCGCTCCAGGCGGCGCTCCAGGCGGCGCTCCAGGCGGCGCTCCAGGCGGCGCTCCTGGCGGCGCTCCTGGCGGCGCTCCAGGCCTGCTCCCAAGCCTCTGACCCCACATCGTCTCGCTGCCACAGCGATATCGCCATATCGACAGCGCTTTTGACAGCCGGGAACCTCTCGTGATCGAAATTGGCGAGCGTCGACCGCAACACGACGACCATGAATGGGCCCTTCGCACGATCGAGGTCCGCGCCGACCGTGCAGGCCTGCAGAAAATCGAGCGGCCATGTCATGGCCTTGCCGTGTGGCATACCCTCGAACAGGGTGTCCTCGACCCGGGCAAGCCACTCCGGGATGCCGAGTTCGATCGGATAGCGCGAGTGGTCGTAGGCATCGAGCGTGCAGCCAACGGCGCAACCCTTGCCGTTTGCCCAACCCGTCCCCCGGATCAACCGGTCGGCCATCATGTGAGCGTGCACGCGATCGACATACTTGGCCTTGATGGCGGCGCGGTTGTGAAAGGCTTGCATCGTCTCTTCTCCATCGCGCCGGGCGTGCCGTGCCGTGGTGCTGATGGGGAGGATAAAAGCATTTCTTTAAAAGAAGCGCAAGCTAATTTTAAAGCAAATCTTTCGATGGCTCCTCGCGCCTGGTCAAAGAATCGATTCGACAGCGCGCGCGAGCTGTGGAATCCATGTCGGCGCGGCAGAACAAAAGGAGTACAAAACAGATGCCCGTGCCCAGCCCGAGTGGTCAACTAGGAGAAGTGAACGGCCTCGCAGCCATCTGCGAGGACTGCGGCCGGCGCGACATTTGGCGCCGTGACAGGATCGCTCAGACGCAAGCTGCACGACGTCTGCGTAGCGTCGTCGAGTTCGGTACGAAGCTGCGCTGCCGACGATGCGAAGCTCGCGGGCGCAGCGGGAAAAACACCACCATTGAGGTGTTCGACGCGAAGCGCCTAGGCATTCAGCTCGACATGCGGAAGCTGTCGGAAATCATCAGCGTCGTGGCGACGTGTGGCGACTGCGGACACCGCGTGCCGCTCGACGGCGACGCCTTGGCCGAGATGGGTGACGTCCAAACCGTCGATGACCTCGGCAGGATGGCGTTCTGTGTTGTCTGCAGAGACGCCGGCACGCCGAAGCCGAACATCGTGGTCGATGTCTATCCGCCGTTTCAGCCGGACGGGAAGGCGCTGCGTGAACGTCCGCAATGGTCAAGGGCGGAGATCTTCACCGACGACAGGGCGGACCCGTTCGCGAACCTGCCGAAATCGCGCTTGATGCGCTGCGTGGAAGCCTGAGGAGCAAGCCATGAAGACCAAAGCGAAACCCACCGCGTCGCTGTTCGACGAGCGCGCCGAGCCCAAGGCCGAGCCGGTGCGCGAGTCCGAAAAGACGGAGACGAGGCGGACTGATCGGCCCTACGCCAACCTCGGCCGCCGATCCCTGTTCCGCGAGCGACGCCCCGAAGAGATCGCGTGACCGATCTCGCCGACCCGCCGGACGACGAGGTCGAAGCCGTCCTCGCCGAGTTCGGCGGCGACCCAAGGGCGGCCATTCGCGCGTTGCTCGACGACATGGAGGCGCTGGCCCGCGATGCCGACAGGCAGGTGTCGCGCGGCTACGTCAGGGGCCGACGGCGCAGGGTGGCATCGGGGCCGGAGCGGCGGTAGGGTCACGCCAGGGAGATCCGCCATGCCCATCACCTATTACGTCGTCGTGCCGTTCGGCCGGGACGACGACGGCAACCTGGCGCCGATCGAGGCGATCGAGGCACCGCATGCCGATGCGGCCAGGCGGCGGGCTCAGGCCGCTGCGGCCAAGCACGGCGGCGCCATCGCGTTCAGCCGGACCGGCGATCCGGCGTCGGGAGAGTTCACCGACGCGGTGGTGCTGGCGGTCTATGGCGAGGTGGACGCGGGGATGCTGGAGTGAGGGCCAACCCTGATTATAAAAGTATCTTTCTGCGTGTACGACTATCTTTGCCTCTTGTTAAGGTAGTTGGTTCCGCATCGCCTTGTTTTTGATTGATTTTAGAAGCGTCAACAGCAAGAGGATTTGCCATCGGATCGTCGTTGTACCTAAGCAACTGCAGGCGCATAACGCTTACAAAAGCCGTCGGCTTTACGTCTGCGGGCGACGGGCCAACCAATCCAGCACCAAGCCCAAACTCAAACGCGAGAACCCACAAGCCTTCTCTTATACCCTGATTTTTTATCAGTATTGATGTTATTTCCCTTATATCAAATGCGTAACTTGATACTTCAGCCATGCTCGATCACCTCATTATATTGCATAATAAAAGGTGAATTGTGAGGTACTTGAGTTGCAATCATTATTGCGCTAAATCTTGTATCAGCTAATTGCATCGGTGTTCCTGCCACAATCGTTTGATAGGCGGTCCCCGCCGAAGTAGTCACTGACCGCGCCCCGAGATGCATAGCAAGCACAACACAGATATGTTGATTGAGACTTATTCCTTCCGCGTCCGCCTCTGCGGCGAGACGAGCGTGTGCAGACTTCGGTAAGCGAAGAAGCAATCGGCCGCTATATGCACTCTCATCCTGAGCGCGCGATGGCTCAGGAATAGGGTTGCGTGCCTTTTCAGCAGCTTCGATCCAAGCTGCCATGGCATGCTGAACGCCATCTAGGGCTTCCAACTTGGTTTCGCCAAATGCCGAGCATCCTGGCAGATCGGGGGCGACGGCGATGAATCCGCAATCGTCCTCACTCCAAAAGACCTTCACCGGGTATCTGTCGATCGACTTCACGTGCCGTCCTCGTATTTATCAATCATCTCAATCAGTTGCTTGGCTTGGTAAGGCGGAATTTTTCCGTCCCGATCTTGGAAGTTCAATCCTTTTTCTTCGCCTGTCCGCGAGAAGGCAAAGTGACTTCCTCCAGACGCAGCCTTCGCTTTGAACCCAAGCTTCACCGCAGCCTTACACGCATCGCTGAAAGAGACGTCCCTCGGGTTGTTCCGTATACGATCAAACCGCTTTGCCCAGCTTCCCATAAATATGATACCGCATGTGATACCAAAGACGAAAAATTTCTACGAGTTGGCTAAAATGTCACCCTCACCACCCCGGCATGTCGGACGTGACGCGGCGGACGAGGGTCACCCTCCGACCACCTCGTTCCACGGCACGACGCGGTAGACCTGCTTGATGTGATCCCGTTTGAAGGTGATCTCCTTTTCGGGGTTGTGTTGCATCACGACGATGATGCCCAAGCCCTTGGAAACCAGCCGCTTGATGAAAGCTCGACCGCCGACTGCTTCTTCGGTCTGCTTCAGTTCGATGACGGCATCTTCGCCCGGCCTTGGCTCGCGCCGCCGCTCGACGTAGAGCAGATCGCCCTCGTAGAACCGAGGTTCCATGCTGTCGTTCTTCACGCGGATGGCGAAGATGTCCTTGCCCGCGAGCGCTGGTGGACGGGGAACATAGGCGATAGTCTCCCCATTCAGATCGAAGTCGCCATCCTCACCACCAACTGCGATCCCCAGTTCAGGCACGTCTCTCGGACCGACAAGCCGCTCGAACGGCGGGGCGTCCGGAGCGAACTCAACGTCGGATGGAGGGAGTGGAGTGCGTTGTGCTGTCGCAGGGGCGCCCATGATCGGAACGACATTCCCTTTGATCAATTCCGAGGCGTCGACGCGTAGCAGCTCGGCAAGCCGGCCAACATTTTCGGTCGTGGGATTGTTTTTCCCCTTCTCCCAGTTGTAGACCGCCTGCACGCTCGTTCCCATCGGCTTGGCGATTTCCGCCGCCGTCATTTTTCGAAGCTCTCGCGCTTGGGCCAACGCAGATCCGATCCGGGTCATACGGCATGCTTTGAAGCATTCCTTTAAAACCGGCAATTAAAGTTCCTCTTGCACGTTTCGTAAAGAAATGCTTTTATCTGTCGCCATGACGGACGAAGCTCTTTCACACGCGATCAAAGCGGCAGGCGGCCAAGCGCCCCTGGCGAGACTCCTTGGGATCACATACCAAGCGATTGATCAGTGGGCTCAAGTGCCCATTCGGCGAGTCGTCGACGTCGAGCGCCATACCGGCATCTCCCGCCACGAACTGCGTCCTGACATCTTCGGGCCGCCTCCCGGTCCTTCCTCCGCGCCCACCGAAAAGCAAGTGGCGTGATGGCGGCGCTCCCTCCCAACACCCGCGCCGTGGCCCGGCACGCCCTCGGCTTGCCGAACGGTGCGCATGAGTCCTACCGCAATTTCTACGTCTGCCCGCGTGCCGCCGAGGCGCATGCCGGCTGGTCCGAGCTCGTCGATGGCGGCCTTGCGGCGCTGGTGCGCAACGATCGCTCCTACATTGCCTACGCCCTCACCCGTGCCGGCGCCGAGCTGGCACTCGATCCCGGCGAGACGCTGAGCCCCGAGAGTTTCCCGGAGGTGTTGGCGTGAAAAACCAGCGCTTTACCGAATACACGACCAGCGGGGCGTTCACGCTCAACCTGAGCCGTAATCAGGTTCACGCGCTCAGCATGTCCCATGGCGGGAGCGGGTTCATCTCCGGAACGGGCGAAAGTGCCTTGGAGCGCAAGGGTCTCGTCGAAACCGTTCCGGCGCCGGATGCCTTTCAGGACGATCGCGTGGAGTTTCGTCCGACCCTTGCGGGACTGCTGACGCTTGGGCTGCTTCGCGAGGCCGGGCTCACGAATGGGCCGGCCGATGCCGTCGCCGACGAGATCGTCGCCATGCGCGAGGAACTCAAGCGGCTTCGAATCGAGAACGGCGACCTTAGGCGCAAGGCCCAAGCCGCCATGGCCCGCAAGGCCCGAGCCGAAGAAGCATTCATGCATGCCAACGCCTTTCGCAATCGCCGAAAGCCGATGATCCGGGTGCTGACGCCTCGTGATCCGATCCCTCACGTGGCTGACGCTGATTTGGTGTCGGCGTGAGCGATTTCCGCCCGATCGAATCCGCGCCCCGCGACGGGACCGTCATCGAGGTCAGGGCCGATGATGATGGGCCATATGTCATGCGCTGGAACCCTTCTGGCTGGAACGGTCTGGTTTCCGATCGGCCGGGCATCTGGGAGTGCCCGCACGGGAACTTCACGTGGTGCGAGGATCGGGGCTTCGGCCCGACACACTGGCGCCCGGTCTCTATTCCCTCGGAGGCCCCATGAGCGCCCTCATCATCGTCGGCGTCGTCCTGGCCGCCGGCGTGGTCATCGGCATCCTCGCACTGCGTGGCGGATCGCGATGACCCCCTCTTGCTGCACCGCGCGCACCCTCGCCGCCTCGCATGACGGTCCGTCGATCTGTTCCGCCTGCGGCGCCTCGTCCCCCATCCTCGCGTCCTCCTCCAGCGCGAGCGATACGCCGGCCCGGTCATCTGCAACCCCGTCCGGGCCGGCGGACCCGACTCGCGGCAAGGGAGTCCGATGATGACCACCGTCGCGATCGTCGTCCTCGCCGCGCTCTACCTCGCCGCGACCGTGTTCGGCTTCGTCATGCATCACGAGTGGCGCCAGGCCGAGGCCAGGGCTGCCGAAGACTACCGCGCCTTCAAAAGGGCGATCGCCGACTTGAGCGACGCCAAACTCAAGCTCGATCGCGTCGGTGTCCTGCACGGCGACATGGGTCGCCTGTTCGACGCGCCGAACGACAACCGCCGCGAACCGGAGGACGTGTCGCCGTGCGCATGATCGCCGCCCTCGCCGTGACGATCGCGGTCCTCGTCGCTGGCTACGGCCTCGGCGAGGCGCTGTTCGCCACGGCGTGCTGGGCGACCCATCAGGGAGCCTGCCCGTGATACGCCTCGGCTTCGCGCTCGTCACCGTCATCGCGGTCCCCATGGCCGCCATCGTCTTCCTGGTGCGGCTGCCGGTCGATCTGTGGAGGGCCGTGCGATGATGCACCTGCCCGTCCACCCTGCCAGCATGACCCGCCGCACCGCATCGGCGCTTGGCGCCACGTTGCGCGCCTCCGCGGTCCCGTCGCCAGAGATCGCGGCGCGCATGGCCTACAACCTCGCCGCGCGCGAGCCCGACACCATCGTCATCGTCGCCGATGACCTGTCGGTTTGGACTTGGCCGATCCAGCCGGGAGTGCGCGACCGATGAGCCCCCTTCTCCTTGCATCTCCCGACCTCGTCGAGCGGCTCGCGCTTGCCTGCGCCGTGCTGTGGATCGCGCTCGTCATCGCGCTGTTCGTCGCCTTCTTCAGCACATTCGGGGAGCCGTCATGACGATCCCCGCTCATAGTTTCGGCCGGACTCTGTACCCCACGGCCAAATCCGATCCGGCTCCATTCTCCCGGCCGGCCAACTCGGGATCGGGGCCAAGCCTCTCCCGTTCCTTATTCCGCCGCTCGCGGCGTTGCTGCACCTTGTCTGCCAGGACCGTCGCAGCTTCGCCGAGCGGGATGAAACCGAAGTCCATTTGGTCCGTCACCTCGTCGGCTCCCCTTCAACTGCTTGCATCATTGCAGAGGAGTTGTGGGAATTGTCCGACAAGTCATCGGAGAAATCCGAAATGAGCGCGCTCGCCGAGGCGTCGATGCTGGTCCGCGATCTGGCCGAGCCGGGGCGCCCGGGAGAGACCGTCAAGGCCGCTCTCCAGCGTGCGTGCCGTCACCTCACCGGGTGGCCCCCAAGCCGAGTGAGAGACCTCTGGTATGCCGATCCGCGCATCAGCGTGTCGGCCGACGAAATGAACCGTTTGCGCGCCGCCGCTCGACGCGAGCGCGAAGAGGAACAAGAGGCTCGTGACGAACTCCAATCCATCAAGGCCACCCTCGCCCGGATCGAAGCCCTTCTGCTGGCGGACGCGAACCCGTTTCGCGCGGTGGCTGCTCAAGGTCAGCCACCGGATGGCCAAGCGTATCGCCCCCTGGATCGATGAGGACAGCCCGACATGATGACCGATGACAGCTACGTTCTGAATTACACCATGAATTTCCTCGGCTCTTACGTGGCCAGGAACGACGTACCCGTGTCTCAACTGTCGGAATTGTTCACGACGACGTATACCACGATCAAGGGCCTCGGCGCGCCGCCCGCGGCCCCGGAGGTCCGCAAGCCCGCCGTCCCGGTCAAGCAATCGGTGTTCCACGACCGGCTGGTCTGCCTCGACTGCGGCAAAGGCTTCAAGTCGCTGAAACGGCACATCGGGACCGAGCACGGTCAGAATGCTGCGCAGTATCGGGCGGAATGGGGCCTGCCGAAAGACTATCCGCTCGTCGCCAAGGACTACGCCGCCAAGCGCTCGCAGCTCGCCAAGGCCAACGGGCTCGGGCGCAAGCCGGCCGGGGCGGTGCGGTGATGGGTTACGATTCAAAGCCGATCGCGGCATTCACCGACAAAGAACTTCGTGAGGAGCTGGATCGCCGCGGCATCCCTACCTACGACACGGACGGCGAGGCTCTTGCAGCCATCGCTGATCGGGTAGTGGCCGACCATCTTCGGGAGGCGGGATTCCGAGTTCTCGAAAACGACGATCTGGATATCGATGAGAATAGCCTCAACGAAGCGCGCGCCCGCCTGATGCGAGGCGAGGTCATGGAAGGGCTTCTCTGGATCGAGCGCGCCCTGCCCTACGGCTTCCCGAGCTTCGCCAACCGGGTGAGGCCGTCATGAAATTCACCGCCGACCGCGCTCTGCTTAGTGCCGCGCTCGCGACCTGCGCCCGCATCGTCGACCGCCGCACCTCCATTCCGATCCTAGCCAACGTCAAGCTGACGGCGACGGACAGTGCGCTGTCGATCGTCTCGACGGACCTCGACATGCAGATCGAAGCTCACGTTCCGGCCAATGTCGAGACCGATGGCGCCATCACGGTGCCTGCGCAGATCTTCTCCGCCTTCGTCGCACGCGGATCTGCCGACAGCATCTCGTTCGAGGTCTTGGATACCGTCGCCCTGGTTCGCTGTGGTCGTGCCCGCGCCAACCTGCCGACGCTAACCGCCAACGACTTTCCGACGCTCGAAATGCCGACCTGGGATCACCGCTTCGTCATGGTCGGCGAGCGGCTCGGCTCGGCGCTTTCCGGGTGCATGTTCGCGGCGTCTCGCGACGCATCAAAACCGCACCTTGGAGGCGTTTGCATCCGCATGGCGGACGACGGCCTCGCGCTTCATGCCGCGGCGAGCGACGGCAACTCCATTTCCGTCGTCGAGAGAGAGCTTCCTCTCGGCGCCGAAAAGATCGACGGGTTTGTCCTCCCGTTGCGGGCCTGCGCCGAGATCGTCCGGCTCTGCGCGTCGGATGTCGAGGTCTCGGCATCGTCTCGCCTGGTCCGTTTCGATTTCGGCCAAGTCGTTCTCGCCACCAAGTTGATCGAGACGCGCTTCGTATCCTACGCGAGCGTGATTGCGACGCGCGGCGACAAGTCGATCAAGGTCAACCGCGCCGACCTTCTCGGGGCCATCGAGCGTGTGGCGCTCGCCGCTGAAGACAACGACCGGTGCATCAAGTTCACCGTCGAACCTGGTCACCTCAAGATCGAGCAACGCAGCTGCGACCGCGGGCACGTCGTCGAAGACCTGGACGTCGAAACAAGCGATAGCGGCGTCGTCGGCTTCTCTTCGGCCTACTTGCGGAACTTCCTTGGCGCCCTCGACGGAGAGACCGTCGAATTTTCGGCGCATGACTTCCATTCGCCCTGGCTTCTACGCAACGCCGGCCAGGACATGCCGGTCAGCGGCATGGCGCCGATGGTGGTGCGCTGATGCCCGCCCTTGCGCTTCCCTCACCCCGCTTCCGCGCGGGCGACCGCGTCTGGCGCGTCGGATCGGGCGCGCTCTACCGGATCCGCGGCGTCGCGTGGCTGTCGCACGTCTCGGGCGCCGCCGTGCATGGTGAGGTCCGGCTCGGCGAGCCGCGGCACATCGGGGAGGCGGGGCGTGGCTGATTGCATCGTCGCCTTCGACCCTGGCGCGACTGGCGCGGTCGCCTTCTACTTCCCAGACAACCGGCACCATGTCGCGGTCGAAGACCTGCCCCTGCTCGACAAGCGCAACCTCAACGGCGCCGCGCTGACGGTCGCGATCGAGCGGTTCGCGCCGACCTTCGCCGTGATCGAGGAAGTGTCCGCGATGAAGGGCTGGGGCGGCGCCAGCGGCTTTAAGTTCGGCCGCAACTTCGGGACGATCCTCGGCATCGTCGCTGGTCTCAAGATCCCGCACCAGATGGTCAGGCCGACGAAATGGAAGACGCATTTCGGCCTTTCATCCGATAAGGCGCTGTCCCGCCGCCGCGCCACCGAACTCTTCCCGGCGCTCGCCGAACGCTTCGTCAGGGTCAAGGACGATGGGCGGGCAGAAGCCGCGCTCCTGGCGCTCTACGCCGCCGAGACGATGGTCTGCAAGGCCAGGGAGGCGGCATGACTTCGCCGCGCACCTTCCATGACGGCCGGGTCACGTTGTATGCGGGCGATTGTCTCGTGACGCTCGACTCGCTCGACGACAACAGTGCGGATTCGTGCGTCTGCGATCCTCCTTACCACCTGCGCAGCATCGTAAAACGGTTCGCCAAGACGGGCCGCACAGAGTTCACTGCGACGACCAGCGGCCCTCATCAGCGCACCGCAACCGGCTTCATGTCGAAGACCTGGGATGGCGGCGACATCGCGTTCCAATCGGAGACCTGGGCCAAGGTGCTCAGGGTGCTCAAGCCGGGCGGCTACATCGTCGCGTTCAGCAGTTCGCGCACGTTCGGCCGCATGTCTGTCGCCATTGAGGATGCCGGCTTCATCACGCATCCGCTGATCGGATGGATCTTTGCTACCGGATTCCCCAAAGCGACCTGCGTCAAGGCGCCGGGCTACGAGGGGCATCGCTACGGCGCGCAAGCCCTCAAGCCGGCGTTGGAGCCGATATACGTCGGGCAGAAACCCTTCAGCGAGGCAAACGGAACAGCGAACATCCTGCGCTGGGGTACGGGCGCGGTGAACATTGATGCGTGTCGGGTCGAAAGGTGTGGCAACAAGACATTTCTCAACCGAAATACCGACGGGCGCCGAGATCAATATCGAACCACCGCCTCCGAACAAGTAGACAGCCCTCTCGGCCGCTGGCCGGCTAATCTGATCCATGACAATTCACCTGAGGTGTTGGCATGCTTTCCGGAGTCCAAAGGACAGCAAGGCGAAGTGCGAGGGGATGAACCGAGCGAATGCCACTCCGGCGTCTACAGCGGACCGCGCTCACGCCAGCCATTTGAAGCCAGGAATGACTCCGGTTCCGCCGCACGCTTCTTCTATTCCGCCAAAGCCGACCACAACGACCGCCTGAACTCCAAGCACCCGACGGTCAAGCCACTCGACCTCATGCGTTGGCTCGTGCGGCTGGTCACGCCGAAAAATGGAACATGCCTTGATCCCTTCGCCGGCACCGGCACCACAGGCCACGCCGCGCTGATCGAGGGCTGCCGCGCCATCCTGTGCGAGCGCGAGGCCGAATACATCGCCGACATCGAGCGCCGCATGGGGCTCGTCTATTCCGGCCGCGACGAGCGCGCCCGCAAGCTGGCCGTACGAGACGATTCTCCGATGCCTCTGTTCGGAGCCGTCCCATGACCCTCATCACCAACATCGGCGGCCCGGCGCGGGCGAGGATCTACGCGGCCGGTCTGCACTACCAGGCCGAGCGGCGCACCCATCTCGCCGCCGAGCGTGGCGCGGCGGCGATCCGCCTCGAGATGAGACGGGCGGCGGAGGCTCAGCGCGTCGTCCTGCCCCGGCTCGCCGCGACGCTCGACAGCGAATATCGCGCGAAGCTCAAGGCGACCGACCCGGTCTTCGAGCGGACGGACCGCTGCAAGCGCATCCTCGCCGAGGTGGCGGAACGGCACGGCGTGACCGTGAAAGACATCAAGGGGCCGTGCCGCTTCACCTTCGTCGCACTGGCCCGTCGCGAGGCCTACTACAGGCTGCACGCCGAGACCGACCTGTCGCTGGCGCAGATCGGCGCCATGCTCGCCAAGGACCATACGAGCGTCGGTCACGGCATCCGCAAATACCTGCTCGGCGCCCTCGCGGCCGGCCATGTGGTCGAGCGGGTGGATGGGCGGTGGCGGGTCATAGAGAATTCCAACGGTCCGCGTAGGCCGGAGGGTGACTGGGGGCTGGGCGAAAGCCCACCCCCGTCTTTTCCCTCAAACGAGACGATCGCGGCTGGGTCGCTCGACTAGGGCTTGGGACGCCACCCAATTCCGGCCCGGCCGCGGTCACCGCGATCCGAAACGGAACAATGGCGACGGAGAAATAGCAAATGGCAATCAGTCTCAAGCATCTTAAATCATCGTCGTCCGACCTGCCGCCGCGCGTACTGATGCATGCGGTCGAGGGGATCGGAAAAACCAGCTTGGCGGCCGAATTCCCCAACCCGGTCTATCTTCCGACCACGGGTGAGAAGACGCCGAACGGCATCACCCTCCCGACGCCGGGAACCGTGTCGTCCTGGGATGACTTGGTCGGCCTTATCGGCGAGCTCGCCACCGACGATCATGATTTTCGCACCCTCATCATCGATTCAATGGATGGGATCGAACCTCTCGTCTGGCGGGAGACAGCCCAGCGCAACAAGTGGGAAACAATCGAATCGCCCGGCTACGGCAAAGGCTATCTTGCGGCCGATCTCGTCTGGCGAGAGCTGATCGATGGTTGCGATTACCTGCGCACCGAAAAGCGGATGGCGGTCGTCCTGATTTCGCACAGTGACCGCATCTCGCATGAAGAACCGGGGCACCAGCCCTACAAGAGATACGACCTACGCCTTCAAAAGAGGGCTCAAGCTATCCTTTGCGACTGGTCCGATTTCATCCTGTTCGTCAATTCGAAAATCGAGATGAAGGAAGCCGACGTTGGTTTCAACAAGAAACACACACATGCCGAGGGTGGTGGGACGCGCTGGATCTTTTCCGATGCCCGTCCGGCTTTCTTGGCCAAGAACCGGGCGTCTGGCATGCCTGCCCAGATCATGTTCAAACCAGGAGAAGGTTTCACTAAGCTTTCTCCGTTCCTGTTTCCGCAGCCAGGCGCGGAAAAGCACGCTGCTTCGGCGTGATTTAAACTGAACCAAAAGGAAGTTAAACTATGACAAACCTTGCAGAATATTGGGACGACGTCGACACCGCATCAGTGGAGGTCAGTTCGGGCCGGCCGGACCCGATTCCAGCAGGTGACTATCTCATTCAGATGGTTAGCCAAGAGATCAAGCCGACCAAGGACGGCACAGGAATCACTCTACAGTGTCAGTACAAGGTGGTTGAAGGCGAGTACGAAAACCGCGTCATATTTGGAAACTTCAACATCCGGAACAGATCCGCTCAAGCTCAAACAATCGGCATCGGCCAATTCAAGGGACTCTGCCAAGTTTGCGGGATCGAATTCGAGGACGCCAAACACGACGCATCTATCCTACTGCACGTGCCGTTCTTGGCAAAAATCGGGTTCGGAAAAACGACCGATCAATATCCTGATCCGAAAAACGAGATCAAAGCGTTCAAGCTGGCTGCGAGTTCCCCGCCGGCAGGGAAGTCGCAGCCCACGAAGCCGTCCACTTCTGCGACAGGCGTCAGGTCAATGCCGTGGAAAGACGGAAAGAAAACTGCTGCCTGAATTAGCCCGGCGGCCGGTGCTTAGGTGGAACTTGGAACCGGCCGCCGTCCACCCCTCTGGTTTTCTCAAACGCAAGGAGTGCGTAACGATGGCGTTCGTTCCGCAGAATGGCAAGCACGAGCACGAGCAACGGCGTGGCCCACGCCACGGCGGGTCACCGTGGAAAGGCGAGCGAGTTCGCTTCACCCTGAGGGTGCCGCGCTCTTTCGATAAACGCATCAAGACAATCGCCGCGAGCGAAGGTATCGCGGTCAACGATCTGATGATCCGCTGGCTTGAGGGGGCTGTATGACCTCTCTCCCCGATCCCATTCCCTTCACGGTTACAGCCCTGTTCGACGCTTACGCGGCGACCCGGCCCAACGAAGAGCGCACCTACCTCGGTGCATCCGTCATCGGCGAGGAATGCGAGCGCAAGCTTTGGTACAGCTTTCGATGGGCACATGCGCCGGAACAGATCGACGGCCGCAAGGCATATTTGTTTGACACCGGGCATGTAGAGGAAGCCCGCATGATTACAGCCCTCAAGGCTGTGCCGGGTATTACGGTGGTCGACCGTGGTGACGATGGAAAACAACTTGGCTTCAACGCGCTTGGTGGCCACTTTCGTGGGCATATGGACGCGAAGGCAATAGGTATCATAGAAGCACCGTCCACTTGGCACATCGTAGAGTGCAAAACACATAAAGCATCGAGCTTTCGTGCCACTGCAAAGCACGGAGTTGCTAAAGAGCATCCAGAGCATGTCACCCAAGCAAATCTATACATGCACTACGAAGGTATTACTCGTGCTTTCTACTTGTTCGAAAATAAGGATGATTCTTGGTTAGATTCGCAACGTTTTAACTACGATCCTATCGCGGCTGCACAGTCAATCGCTAAGGCAGAGCGCATCATCCAAGCCTCGCGACCTCTGCCGAAGCTACACGAGAACCCGGCCTCGAAAAGTGCCTTCGCCTGCAGTTGGTGCCCGGCGCGGGGCATTTGTCACGAGGGCAAGTGGGCCAGAGTACACTGCCGGACATGTCTCCATAGCACTCCCGTCGATGGTGGGTGGTATTGCGAGCGCCATGACCAAGAGCTTGACATCGCGACCCAGCGCATCGGCTGCGCACAGCATCTCTTCATCCCCGATCTGGTGCCGGGCGAACAGGTCGATGCCGACGAGTCCAAGGAGACCGTAACCTACAGGCTTCCTGATGGGTCGACATGGGTAGACGGAGATGCGCCGTGCTCCGCTTAAGCGCAGAAAACCAGCGCCCGTGCCCGGAGTGCGGCAGGCCTTTCGTTTCTGCCGTCGCCCATGCCGCTTTTTGCTGCACGGCCTGTAAGAACGCCTGGGGTAACCGTCGGCTTCAGCGTGGCGCTTTGTTCTACGACCTCTACATGCACTTTCGTTTCGCGCGGGCCGACGCGCGCCGCCTCAACGTCTTCGCGGCGCTGAACAGGCTCGCCAGCATCTTCCGCGCGGAAGATATCGACGAACGTGGCGGCCGATTGTCATGGCGCTCGCCCGCCGTCGTCTTCGCGGAACGCCCCTACATCATCGTGAAAAGGGGACGGGTATGACGATCCTCCGCTCCTATCAACGCGCAGCTCTCCAAGCCACCTACCGATACTGGGAGACCGAAGGCGGCTCGCCCCTGATCGAGATGGCCACGGGGTGCGGCAAGAGCGTCGTCATCGCGACGTTGGTTCGGGAACTGATGACCCGCTACCCTCATATGCGCATCTTGTCACTCGTGCACGTAAGGGAGCTTGTCGAACAGAACGCCCAGGCTCTTCTCAGAGCATGGCCCGGCGCTCCGGTGGGCATCAACTGTGCCGGCCTGGGCCAACGCGACACGCGCCATCCGATCATCTGCGCCTCGATTCAGAGCGTGGCTCGCCATTCGCGAAGCTTGGGCGAGCGTCATCTCGTTCTAGTCGATGAAGCGCATCTCCTGCCCGCCCATGGCGAAGGCATGTACCACGACCTGCTGAAAGAAATGCAACTCACCACGTCGCCCGATCTCCGGCTCTGGGGATGCACCGCGACGCCGTATCGTTTGGATTCTGGCCGCCTCGACCAGGGAGATGGAAGGCTTTTCGACCGCATCGTCTATACTTACGGGATCGGCCAGGGAATAAAAGACAAACATCTCTCTCCTCTCGTCGCCAAGACCGGCGAGGTCGAGATCGACGTGTCGAACGTGGCGCGGCGCGGTGGAGAATTCTTGCCGCAGGCACTCGGCGCCGCAGCCGATCAAGATGGCGTCGTCAAAGGCGCTGTCGCCGAGATCGTCAGGCTCGGAGCCGACCGAAAATCATGGTTGGTTTTCGCCACCACGGTCCAGCACGCCTGGAATGTCCAAAAGGAAATCGATCGATACGGCATCCAAGCTCAGGTCGTGTCGGCCGAGACGCCCGCGCGGGAACGCGCTTCGATGCTCTCCGCCTTCAAGGCAGGCACACTCAGGGCTTTGGTCAACGTGTCGGTCCTGACGACGGGCTTCGACGCTCCGGCGATCGACCTGATCGCCATGCTGCGCCCAACCTTGAGCACCGGGCTCTACGTCCAGATGCTCGGCCGCGGGACGCGGCTCGCGCCGGGGAAGACGGACTGTTTGATTTTGGACTACTCCGGCAATGTGCGCCGGCATGGCCCGGTTGATGATGTATCGACCCCTAAGAACAAGGATTCGACGTCGACGCGAGTTTCCGTCGATGACGTCAAGGCCAAGGAATGCCTGCACTGCAAAACGCTCAACGCGCTGAATGCTCAAGTTTGCGTGTCCTGCTCGACGCCCTTCCGCTTCGACGAGCCAGGACAGAAACATCAGGCAGTTGCCGATATGGCTCCCGTCCTCGCCATGCGGACGCCGCTCGACTGGCGCGACGTGACGGAAAGCCGGGCAACTCGGCACACGAAGTTCGGTGCCCCCGACGCGCCGCCGACCCTGCGCGTGACCTACATCTGCGGACACAAAGAGTTCTCCGAATTCCTGTGTTTCGAACATCCGCAGGACTCGTTTCCGCAGCGCAAGGCAGCGACTTGGTGGAAGGAGCATGGCGGGAGAGATCCGGTTCCGAGCGTCGTCACGGCCGCCTTGGCGCGCCAGTACGAATTGGCTGACGTGGAAGCGATCCGCGTCGTCAAAGACGGCGAATATTTTCGGGTGATCTCGCGGCGCTTCAAAAAACCCCTGGCGGCAGCGTCATGACCGACAAGCTCATTGACACGAGCTTCGCGCTTTGCGGCGTCTGCGGTGGTGAGCACGATTGCGGCCTGGGCTACGCCCCGACGCCTTTCTCCAGAATCATGTGGATCTGCCGAGAGTGCATTCCACTCGGCAAAAAGGTGTACGCCATGAAGAGCACGGAGCGATCCGCGACAGACCTGCAGGCCCGCGACCACGCTGGGCGTAAGGGAGGCGAGTTCCTTGAGCAGCTGGGTCGATTCTCGCTTACCGACTTGACCGTGACGGAGTGGGAGGACTTTCTCGACATCCTGTTCCGTGAGAAGGCCGCGGAGATGCGCAGGCTCTACAAAGACATATGTCCGCCGTTTTGATGCCAGTGCCGGTCGCCCGAGTTCCTTCACCGTTCGCGCAGGTGGCCAAGGCCATCGTCGCCGCCGGCTACCATCCGATACCCGTTTTGCCCGGCGACAAGGCGCCCGGAGAGATGTCGGGCGGTCGATGGCAGTTGATGGAAGGCTGGCCAAAGTGGCGCGACCAGACACCGGCCGAATTCATCGTCAAGCTCTGGTCGACCTGGGATGCCGGAAACATCGGGATCGTTCTCGGCACCAAGATCACGGACAAACTCGAAATCATCGCCCTTGATTTCGACACGGACGAAAACTTCCTCCTCGAGATCATGGAGGCGGCCGTTCCGGTCGCGAACGTGCGCAAGCGCGGTCGCCGGGGTCACACCGGTTTCTATCTGGCACCGATCGGCACGCAAGGCAGGCGATTCAGGCGCGGCAAGGCGGTCATCTTCGAAATCCTGACCGGCAACGCGACGCGGCAAACCATCATCCCGCCTTCGATCCATCGCGATACGCAGCAACCTTACGTCTGGCTGACCAAAGGCACACTGGCCGACACTCCGCCGCTGAGCTTGGTCCGGCTGACCGAGGACATGATCGACAGGCTGGTCGACACCTTGGAATCCCTCGAAGGCGTGGAAGAGGTTCGGCCCAACCGAGCCGAGATGGGATCGGACGACTCTCCCCATCGCCAGCTCAACAACGCCGCCCTGGCTGCTTTGGAAGCCTGGGTTCCGGCGCTCGCGCTGCACAAGTTCAAGCGCACATCGGCCGGATACGTGGCTGTGCCTCATTGGCGTCCGTCGAACACTGGACGGGACCTTTCCGCGCGCAGTCGCAACCTCGGCGTCGCAACGACGGGCATCGAGGACTTCGGGGCTGGGCAGAAGTACACCGCCCTCGACCTCGTCATGGCGGCGGCAAACTGGGATCTGGAGACGGCCTTCACATGGCTCGCCGACCGGCTTGGCTTGAGCGAGGAAGGTTTTGACCTCGGCGTGCCCTGCGCCCTTTCCTCGCCACACCACGATCTTCCGCCACACGATCCCGAAACGGGAGAGATAGATCTTCCCCCGGAACCCCGGACAGAACCCCGGACAGAACCCCAGACAACCCCTACCGACCTCACCAGCGTTCCAGGCCTCGTCGGCGAGATCATCAATTGGATCGAGGCCACTGCGCGACGACCGAACCGCATGCTCGCCTTGGGAGCCGCCATCACGGTCGTCGGGACACTGGTCGGGCGACGAGTGGCCGGGCCGACCCTATCAGGCACGCATCTTTACGTGATCGCCCTTGCGCCATCCGGCGCCGGCAAGGATCACTCGCTCCGTCAGATCGACCTGCTGCTCAAGGCCGCGAACGCTGGTCATCTCATCGGGCCAGATGACTTCATGTCGATGACGGCCATGATCGGCGTACTGCAGCGTACCCCGTGCTGCCTCTGCGCCATGGATGAATTCGGAGCGTATCTGGGACGCTTGAGCCATCGTCGCGCCTCTCCGCACGAGAAGGGGATGACGAAGGTTCTGCGCATGGTCTGGGGCATCAGCTTCAGGATGATGCGGACGCCCGAATGGGGCGCGAAGCAATCGGAGGAGATATATGCCCCGGCCATGTCCATCTACGGCAACTCGACGCCTGGCGAGTTCTTCGCCTCCCTACAGGGCGATGACGTGGTCAACGGGTTCTTGAACCGGTTTCTGCTGATCGAGGCCGAGAAAGGGGCCGAGCAGGACCCCAAGTCAGATCCGCTGGAGGTCCCGGCAAGTCTTTCTAGGCGCCTCGTCGAGCTTTACGCGCGCACGATCGCCATCACGCCGGCCGACATGAGCCGACCGTTCGACCCGAGACCGAGAGTCATGGGTTGGGGTGCGGGAGCTCAGGCGGAATTCAAGCTCTTGAACCAGGAGATCGAAATTCTGCGGGAGGACGATGCCATGGAATCGTTCTACGCCCGCACGGTCGAGATGGCGGTTCGCTTGGCGACGATCCGGGCATTGGGGCAGGGAAAAGACACGGTCGACGTGGAGGATCTTGCCTGGGGCCGCGCAGTCGCTTCGGCATCATCGCGCCAGATGGTGGACGCAGCAGGCGAACATATGGCCGGAAACGAGTTCGCCGGCTACGCCAATCGAATCGTGCGCTTCATGCGTAAGAAGCAAGTGCCGGTGACGAGGCGGGATATCCTCCGCCATCTGAGTGGTGAACTTCGACTGAGGGAATTGACAGAGATTATGGACATGCTGGTTGAGGCCGGCAGGGTCGTCGCGAGTGCCCGCGAGAAACCGATAGTCGGACGGCCACCGACGTCTCCGATCTACTCGCTTCCGATCAAAAAAGCCGCCCTTTGAGGCGGCTTTTTTTTGTCGGAAAATCTGTCTGGATTTGTGTCGGGAAAGGCTCAGTTTTTTCTGACATAACTATGGCTTTTGTCAGAATTTTTTCCCGACAAAAGACAAAACTCCTGACATAAATTTATCCTTTAATATCAACTGTTTATTATCGATTTTAATTATGTCGGGATTTATAATGAGGGGTATCTCTAAAAAAGAACAAGTCACGAACAAACGGATGAAATGATACCCCTGCACACACACGTATGCGTATCAAACCCGACATATCGACAAATCCCCTTCGCCCCTTGCCGGTCACCCTGATCCCGGCTAGTCTCCTTCCACCCTCCGGCCTGCGCGAGATCCTCAAGAGAGGACCCGCATGCCCCATACGCAACACGCCGCCCTCAAAGGGTTGCCATCGCTCGCCGAGTTGATCGACGAGGCGGAGGGTCTTGCCCACCATCCAGGCCCCAGGCCTAGGAGCCATGGCTTCTGGACCTGGTATTCAAGGTACTTGGCCTGTTCGGATTGGGCCGCGCTTCGAGAGCAAGTTCTGGCCCGTGACGATCACACCTGCGCGTGCGGATCTCCCGCGACCCAGGTCCATCACCTGACCTATGCCCGCGTCGGATTTGAATGGCTCAGCGATCTGATCGCCGTGTGTGACGCCTGTCACCATGTTTATCATGGACATGGTGTGCAGTGACCCCGACCCCCGATCCCAACCCGCCCTCCGCCGCCGTGCTCGATGCGGTGGGCGAGGTCGTCGCGAGCATGCCGGCGTTGCGGAGTCCGACCTGCTTCGCCGAAGCCGCCGATCTCGTCGAGGTGCTGCGGCGCCGGGGAATCGATGTGCAGCCAATGATGGGAGGCGGGGATGCGTGAGACCGCCAAGGCCATCGGCCGCCGCAACAAGCACGACGCCAGCAGGCGCAAAGCGCTCGCCGGCCTGCGCGGTGCCGAAACCGTCAAGGGGCTGAACCGCATGGAGCAGGCCAAGCCGGAGCCCTGCGCCCCGGGCACCTGCAGGGCGTCGAACGGCGTCACGCTGGCCATACCGGGGCAGGCCGAGCTCTATGGTCAGAGGATCGCACGGCGGGGACGCGGCGCGATGCCCCGCCTCGCCACAGCGGAGTCTGCTGGCGGCAAAGCCGGGGTCGGGAGCTAGTCCGATGTGGGTCGAAGCACGAAAGCCCGCCAGCGGGCACGGGAAGGGAAGGGTGCGGCAGGGATGACCAAGCAGTCCGAGAGGCCCAAAGACAGCACAGAGGATTCCGATTTCAAGTCTCGTCTCGATCGCGCCGTCCGCGACGGGGCGAGGCCGACGCTGGGGGCGGACAGGGCGGAGAATTATGATGTTTAAGACTGCGCAAGATAGGCAGGATTTTATAGGGCGGGTTGCGTCCCATGCAACCAAGCCTCATGCCAACGGGCGAGTAGATGATATTCCTTCTTGGGCGATAGAACCAGAGCATTACTATAACACGCTAAAACAGCAGTTTGAAATTGCAAGAAAACAGCTTGATTCCGAAACGGATCTTGTTCAAACTCTGAAGTTTCGGCTTCGTACTACGATGCCGCGTGCGGAATTTGAGAGAATCAGCGCGGAGCATCGGCGGGCGGCCGACCATATGAGGAAACTGCAGGAAACAACAGGCGAACTGCGCTCATTGCTGAGGGCTGTTGCGGTAAACGCATGGGGAAGCGTTTATTTTTACTGCGCACAGAGGATATTGCCAACAGAACTAAGGATAAAATTGGACAACGAAGTTGCCGATTTACTTGGTCGACAAACTCCCACAGACGGAATCGGAAAAGCGAATTCTGAACTTTCGTATGAAGCAAAGCATCGTAAGATGCGAAAAGACAACAAGAAAAAAGACTTGGAGAGACTGCGCGACAGAATAACTCCTACCAGAGTAAGAACTGTTTGGAGTGATGAACGCGGAGGACGTGTGAGATAATGAAACTCGTATCTTCACGAAAAGAGCCGCTCGTTAATGCGAGAGAGCTTGCTAAGCGGATGCCATTTCCGTTTTCGCCGCGGTGGTATCTCCGTCAATCTAAAACTGGTGTATTCTGTAAATCACGCGCCTGTGGTCGGCATGGCACGCTTCTTTATAGCCTGCACGATGCTAGCATATGGCTGAGTCACTTAAGTGGTAAGTGGGATCGAGAAGAAAAGAAGCATCTTGTTTTGGATATAGAGAATGGACGCGCTCAGTTGGGGCCATCTACAGACGCGAAAATAATCCGGTGATCAAACATAGGTGCAGCAATGGCGAAGGCGGGGCGTAAACCGAAATCAGGGCGGCGTGAGCCGAACGGCAGGCTGCAGCGCCCGACCGTCGATCGGCTGAACGAGATGGCGGCGCAACAGCGGCGAAGGGAACAGCAGACCGTGCTCGATCAACCTCATAGGCGCGATCTCGGCGAGAGGATGGACCACAAATGGGCGGAAAGCGCGCTCGGGCGCCTGTGCCTGCGCCGCAAGCTGCGTGAGGAGCTGTACGAGGCTGGGATCGGCTACGGCTCGATCGTGGCGTGCTGGCGCGGCGCCAAGGGCATTCCCCGATCGGACGGGCGCGGCGAGGGCGGAAGCTGCTCGGCCGGCCCGGACGATGCATCCGTCAAGCGCTGGCAGGCGCAGATGGTCGCGGTCGAGCGGGCGATGATGCGCGAGGGGACGGACGCCTTCCTGGCGGTGCGCATGATGGTCCTTGATCACGGCGACATCGGCATGGACCAGGACGAGGCTGCGATTTCCGGTTTGTCGGCTGTCGCCGTCGAGCTCGGTCTGATGCGGGCCGGCGAGCACGTTTTCGGCAGTTGACACGGGGTCGCGACTATGCCACTTTGTCGGAAATTAATCATCGGAAGTCCGCCCGGAGCCAGAAGTGGCCTGGGCGTTTTGCGTTTCTGAGGGTTGCCGATCTTGACCTTCGACGCGCAGCTCTCCCGCCTCGCCGAGCGCACGCCCTACCTCGACGCCGACGAAGAGCGCGAGCTGCTGATCCGGGCCAAGTCCGGTGATACGAAGGCGGCGGATCGAATCGTCTTGGCTCATCTGAAGCTGGCGATGAAGGTCGCCATGAAGTTCCGCCATCACGGCGTCTCGCCCGACGACCTGGTCCACGAGGGTATCATCGGCCTGCAGGAAGCCTTGCCCAAGTTCGACCTTGCCCAGCCGGTGCGGTTCTCGACCTTCGCGCGATGGTCGGTCGAGGCCAGGGTCCGCTCAGCCGCGATGCGCGGCGCTTCGCTGGTCCGGTTCGGCGAGACGCTCAAGGGCAAGGCGATGTTCTTCGGGCTCAAGGCGGCTCGCGCCAAGCTCGAACGCACCGGCGATCTCAGCCGGACCGAGATCGATCGACGCCTCGCCGTGATGTTCGGGGTCAAGGTCGACGTGATCGAGACCATGACGGCGCGCCTGGGCGGTGCCGACACATCGCTCGACGAGCCGATCCCCGGCACGCAGGTGGCGCGCGGCATGGCCTTGCGCGACGACGCCGACCTGCCCGACAGCGTGGTCGAGCGGCGCCAGGACATCGATCGGCGCAACCGCATGGTCGCCTTGGCCTTGGGGGCGCTCAATGCCCGCGAGGTCGATGTGATCCGAGCACGCATCCTCGTCGAGGACGAGGACGAGCAGACGCTGCAGACCGTCGCCGAACGCTTCGGTGTCACCCGCGAGCGGGTCCGGCAGATCGAAGCGGCGGCGCTTGGCAAGATGCGGCGAGTGTTGGGACAAGAGGTCATCGCCTCGCCGAATTGAGTTTTGCCCGGACTTCCACGCGGCCTCGTCGTCCAAGCTGGCGGTCGCGGATCCAGGGCGTCATCGTGGATCGGATCCAGCGGGCCGGGCATCGGACATCACCCCGCGTAATGACGCCAAAGCGGACGGACATATCATGACCCTTCTTTTGATCATCATCGTCATCGCCGTACTGTTCGGCGGAGGCGGCTACTACGGCACCACGGCCGGCTGGTACGGCAACGGCGGTTTCAGTGGCATCGGGATCGTCGGGTTGCTGCTGATCATCGCTGTGGTGTGGCTGTTGGCGGGGCGGTGAGCATGAAGGTCTACATCGTCGCTCATCCTCTCAGCGAAACGGACCGGTTCTCGTGGGAATGCCAGGGTGTATTCTCTTCGGTCGAAAAGGCTGCGGCGGCTTGTCGGGTCTATATCGATGAAGTCGTCGAGTTCACGCTTGACGAAGACGCGACCGACATCGAGAATTTTGCCGTGTTGAGACCGTTGGCACATTGAAAACAATCAAAGGAATCAATCATGGCTCGTGGCGGCAGCCGTAAGGGCGCCGGACGTAAGCCAGGTTCGGCGACCGCAAAAACGCGAGAGATCGCGGATCGGATCATGGCCGAGGGGCTGTCCCCTCTCGAGGTCATGCTGACCGCAATGCGTGAGCACGCCAAGGCAAAGCGGTGGGACTTTGCGGCGGGTATCGCCAAGGATGCAGCGCCCTATGTCCATCCGAAGCTCGCCAGTGTAGAGATGACCGGCAAGGATGGCGGCAGTATCGGCTTCACGTTCACACTCGACAAAGCTGGTGGCGCGGGCTGAATACACCCGTCCCTGGCTCGCCGACTATCAGCGTGAGGCGTTGTTCGGCGAGAAGCGTTAC
This sequence comes from Lichenihabitans sp., assembly GCA_965277635.1. Classification (GTDB taxonomy): domain Bacteria; phylum Pseudomonadota; class Alphaproteobacteria; order Rhizobiales; family Beijerinckiaceae; genus Lichenihabitans. The sequence continues at coordinate 3,370,415 of CBDIDE010000002.1, read as the reverse complement.
GGGATCGTCGAGGGCTCGACGAAATGCGGCAAGACCGCACCGTGTCTGATCTGGCTCGCCGAACAGGCGATGGCCGGCAAGCGAGGGCAGAACTTCTGGTGGGTGGCACCTGTCTATCCGCAGGCGGAGATCGCATATCGGCGCATGAAACGTGGTTTGCCATCCGAGTTGATGCAAACCCATGACAGCGATCGGTGGGTTGAACTGCCGAACGGCGCGCGGATGTGGTTCAAGTCGGCGGAGAAGCCGGACAACCTTTACGGCGAGGATGTCTACGCGGCCGTGATCGATGAGGCGTCGCGCTGTCGGGAAGAGAGCTGGCATGCGGTCAGATCGACGCTGACGGCGACACGTGGGCCGGTCAGGATCATCGGCAACGTCAAGGGCCGTCGGAATTGGGCCTATGCCATGGCACGCAAGGCGGAAGCCGGCGAGCCGAATATGTCCTACAGCCGCATTACGGCATACGATGCGATCGAAGCCGGAATCCTCGATCAGGAGGAGATCGACCAGGCCCGCGCTGATCTGCCCGAGGCAGTATTTCGCGAGCTGTATCTCGCCGAGCCATCGGAGGACGGCGGCAATCCGTTTGGCATAAGCGCTATCGCGGCGTGTGTCGGTCCGATGTCGATCGCGCCGCCGACCGTATGGGGCTGGGATCTTGCGAAATACACCGACTGGACTGTCGGCATAGCGCTTGACGCCAGTGGCGTGGTTTGTCGCATGGAGCGATTTCAAAAGCCGTGGGAAGAGACCACGGATCGCATCATCGAGGTGACGCGCGGCATGCCGGCGCTGATCGATTCGACCGGCGTGGGCGATCCGATCCTTGAGCGGTTACAGAAGCAGCCTGGGTCGCGGTTCGATGGCTACCAGTTCACGAGCCCGTCCAAGCAGAAGCTGATGGAAGGCCTCGCCGTCGCAATCCAGCGGTCCGAGATCGTTATCCCAAATGGCCCGATCCGCAAAGAGCTTGAAGAATTCGAGTTCAAGGTGACGAGGACTGGTGTCAGCTATAGTGCGCCGGAAGGGTTTCATGATGATTGCGTGTGTTCTCTCGCGCTTGCGGTCATGCACAAATCCCACGTCCGGCAGCCCCTCATGGTGACGGAGGCCATGCTGTCCCGTTTCTCGCAACCGAGGCGCTATTGAGCAAGAAGCGGCGTAAGGCGCATTCCGCCGCGCCGCAGGTTCAAGCTCAGTCCTCGTCGCGCCGCCCGATCATGAGCGATGAGGCTGTTGCTCGACTTTCTCGGACGGTGAAAGACAAGGAGTTCGTTGCGGCGCCGCGCGCCGACATGTTCAAGCCGGCCAAAGTGCCCGATGGTGTGCTGCCGGATGGCGGTGGCATCGCCATGGACGACGCCCTGTCGCTATCGGGACAGTGGGCTGGAACGACCTATGGAGGGCCGTTCGTCAACCTCGCGCCGATCCCGATGACGGTGCTGGCGATGATGTCCCAGCGCGCTGAATATTGGAAGATCGCCGACGTCCCGGCGAAAGAGGCAACCCGGCGGTGGATCAAGATCACCTCTGTCGATCAGGACGGAGACAAGACCGATCGCATCCAGGCGATCGAAGAGGCATTGGCTTATTTCAAGGTTCGCGACGCTTTTCGAGACGCTATTCGTCGCGACGGGCTGATGGGCCGCGGTCATGTCTTCATCGACACGGGGGAAGATGACCGCTCATCCCCGATCGGGAATGGCAAGAGCGCCGGAAGCCGGCAAAAGATCAAGAAGGGCGGCCTGAAGGCGGTGCGATCGATCGACCCGCTCTGGGTCTATCCACAGGCCTATAACTCTCGGGATCCATTGGCGCCTGATTTTTACAGGCCGACGTCCTGGTTCGTCATGGGCAAGGAAATCCATGCAACCAGACTTCTCACGCTTACGGCGCGCGATGTTCCGGACATCCTGAAGCCGGCCTATTCGTTCGGCGGCTTGAGCCTGACGCAGATCGCCGAGCCCTATGTGATGAACTGGCTCAGGACGCGCCAGTCAGTCGCCGAAATCGTCAGTGCTTTTTCGGTCTTCGTGCTCAAGACGAACCTGCTGACGGGACTGCAGGGCGGGGCAAGTTCCACAGGCGCCTACAGTGCTCCCGCGCTACCGTCCGACGGGGCGGGGCTCGATGCCCGCCTCATGTTGTTCAACCTGCTCCGCGACAATCGCGGCGTGATGGCGATCGATAAGGACGCCGAGGATTTCGCCAACGTCTCGGCGCAGCTCGGCACGCTCGACAAGCTCCAGGCGCAAGCTCAGGAGCAGATGGCATCGGTCGCATCGATCCCGCTGGTCAAGCTGTTAGGCATAACGCCGTCCGGCCTCAACGCCTCCAGCGATGGCGAGGTCCGTGTCTTCTACGACGATGTGCATGCAGGACAAGAGGACCATCTCCGCGAGCCGTTGCAAGTCATCATCGACATGGTCCAACTTCATTTGTTCGGCGACGTGGACGAGTCTATCCGCTTCAATTTCGAGCCGCTCTGGACCATGTCCGAGAAGGACCGCGCCGAGGTCGACAAGCTGGAGGCAGAGACCGATCAGATCCATGTCGACAGCGGTGTGCTGGCCCCCCTGGAGGTGAGGCAGCAACTCGCCAACGATCCGGATAGCCGCTATCCTGGGCTCGATGTCGACGATGTGCCGGATCTGTTGGACGAGGAAGAGGCGGGCTTGGAGCCGGCCGGCGGAAGGCCGGATCCGGTCGCCGGAAACAAATCCGGCGCGATGGAGTGACCCTTGGTCGACTTCTCGCTAGCCGATCTCGTCGGCGGCGAGCCGATCGACACGCCGGACACGCGGATCCTGTCACTCCGCATCCTGTTCGATTCCGCCATGACGGCGCTGCGCAACTGTAATTTCGAGACGACGCGGGCCTGCCTCGCGTCGATCTCCGATGAGGTCGATACGCTTGAAAGCATCGTCGCGGCCTATGATGCGGCGGAAGGGTCAGAAGACCCTGAGACCCATCCATCCGAACGCGGGGATCGCGGCTGAATACAAGCGCCGCACCACGGCGCTTCTCGATGAGATGCATGGTTCGGTGGCGTATTGGCTGCGGGCCTCGTACCGCGCCAACGCGCCGGAGATCACGCAGGACGCGAGCCCGGCCGAGGTGCTGCGGGCGGCGATCCGCAGGCTGACACGCCGCTGGCAGGATCGGTTCGACGAGGCCGCGAGGAAGATGGCATCCTGGTTCGCCAAGAGCGTGTCGCGGCGCTCGGACGCGGCGATGAAGAAGATCCTCAAGGACGCGGGGATCTCGGTCGAGTTTCAGATGACGCGGGCGCAGAACGATGTCATCCGCGCGACGCTGAATGCTCAGGTTGGATTGATCAAGTCGATCCCGCAGAAGTTCCTCGGCGACGTCGAGGGTGCGGTGATGCGATCGGTCCAGACCGGCCGCGACATCGGAGCCCTCACCAAGGAGATCCAGGCCATTGCCGGCGTATCGAAGCGTCGGGCGGCCTTCATCGCGACGGACCAGAACGCCAAGGCGACCGCCAGCATGACGCGGGCGCGGCAGTTGGAACTTGGGATCGACACGGCGATCTGGCTCCATTCCAGCGCCGGCAAGCATCCGCGACCGACCCATGTCGCGATGAACGGAAAGGCTTTCGAAGTCGCCAAGGGCATGTGGGATGAGGACGAAAGAGAATTCGTCCTCCCCGGACAGCTCATCAACTGCCGATGTGTCAGCAAGAGCGTCGTGAAGGGGTTTTCTTAGCCCCTCAAGGGCTACGAATACATGACCGAAACACTCCTGGCCCTCGACCGCGCCTCCGTTCGCAAGAACGACGCGGACGGTCACCTCCACGTCAGCCTGACGCCGATCTCGAAAGCTAACGTCTGCGGCTACCTGGGTCGCGAGATCCCGAATTGGCAGGCGCTCGGGCTCGATGCGACGAAGATCTACAAGCTCTACCGTGACCCCGAAGAACTTGAGAAGGCGGCCGACAGCTTCAACGGCAAGCCACTACTGTTCGGCCACAACCCGGTTAGCGCGGCTAGCCACGATCATGATCGCACGGTCGGTGCCGTGCATGGCGCGGTTTATCGGCATCCGTTTCTCATGGCCGCGCTCGACGTGTGGCCGTCCAAGGCGATCGACGCCATCCAGTCCGGCGAGCACGAGGAACTGTCCTCTGCCTACGCCTACGAACCCGACATGACGCCGGGGCGCGCGCCGGATGGCGAGCGCTACGACGGCGTCATGCGATCCATCCGCGGCAACCATGTCGCGATGGTGAAGGAAGGCCGCGCCGGCTCAGATGTGCGCGTCCACGATGCCGCCCCTCCACGAATGAAGGATCTCTTCCCGATGCCGAAAACGGCTGTTCTATCGCGCACGGCCGATGTGGCTCGCGGCGCCCTCATTGCCTACGCGAAGCCTCGGCTCGCGCAGGACGCCAAGATCGACCTCGCGCCCATGTTGAAGGGTGTGAACGCGAAGAACCTCAAAGGCAAGGCGCAGACGATCGCCAAGGCGTTCGACGCGGCCTGTCGACCCAAGCTGGCGCAGGACGCCGACATGGATCAGGCCGACGTGCAGGCCGTGGTTGAGGAAGTCGCCGAGCTGATGAAGTCCGAGAGCGACGACATCGCCGCCGCCGTGACGGACCCCGATCCCGCCACTACGCCCGATGGCGAGGACGCTCCCGACATGTCGGCGCTGATGTCCTTCCTGAGTGGCAAGCTTTCGGATGAGGACATGGCGAAGGTCAAGGCGATGTGCGGCAAGGGCGATGATGACGGCGCCGAGGATCGCCGGAAGAAGGGCGTTCCGGCCGCGTCGAGCGGCGCCCAGGACAAGGACAAACCCGACATGGTCTCCAAGACCGCGATGGACAGTGCCATCGCCCAGGCCCGCAAGGATGCGGCGGCCGACGCGATGAAGGCGGCTACCGCCATCCGCGAGGCCGAGCGTTTCGTGCGTCCCTTCGTCGGCGAGATCGCTATCGCGTGCGACGGCGCCGAAGCCGTGCATCGCGCCGCGCTTGATGTCCTCGGCGTGAAGCACGAGGGCAAGCATCCCGATGCCCTGCCGGACCTCGTCCAGGTCCATGGCGAGGCCCGCAAGGCCAAGGACGCGCCGCGACGCTTGGCTCAGGATGCCGCTCCGGGCGTCGTGGCCTACGACGCCAAGACTTTCCCCAACTCTGGCCGGCTGAAGTGAGGGCCTGACCAATGACCGGTTTTCCTACCTCCATCAACGTCAACCCGGCCATCGGACTGCCCGGCGATTTCGCTTCGGCCAATCCCCGGCATTCCGTCGTCGCCCCGCCCGGCGGCTTCTCGGCGGGGGCCGGCGGGTTGACGATCGGCCTGTTCGCGTGGGCCGACTCGACGACGGGCCAGATCCTGTCGAACGCCGGTACGGGTCTTCCGACCGGTATCCTGCACCGAAACTTCCAGGCCTTGATCACGGTCTACCTGACCGAGTTCGGCTACACGGTGCCGGCCGGCTTCCCGATCGGGGAACTGTTCGACGATGGCGATTTCTTCGTCAAGAACGCCGGCGCCTCCGCCGTCGCGGTCGGCATGAAAGCTTTCGCTAACAATACCAACGGGACGATCTCGTTCGCTGCCGCCGGCGCAACCGTGTCGGGCAGCACCGAGACCGCCTGGTTCGCCAAGACGAGCGGCGCCGCTGGTGAGCTTGTCGTCATGTCCAAGCTCACGCCCTGATAGAAAGGCGATTCCGCTCATGTCCTACCACGCTCCAATCCCCGCCGACCTGAAGGAAGAGTGGGGCATCGTCACCATCGCGCAGGATTTCCTGCCCGATGCGTTCCGACGCAACTATACGCTGTCCGACAAGGTGATGATGGCGCTCGACGCGCAGCCCGCGCTCGTGACCACGCCTTCGGCCGGCGTGCCGTACTTCGCCACGGCCTATGTCGACCCCGAATTCGTCCGTGTGCTCCAGACCCCTAACAAGGGCGCGGAGATCCTCGGCGAGAAGAAGATGGGCGACTGGAACACGACCACCGCCTATTTCAACGTGGTCGAAAACACCGGTTACGTCCAGGCCTACGGCGACTTCAATGATGTCGGCGCCGCGAATGCCAACGTCACCTATCCTCAGCGGCAGTCGTTCGGCTACCAGACCATCATCGAGTACGGCGACAAGGCGGCGGAAGTCGCCGGTCTCGCCAAGCTCAATTGGGTCTCGGAGATGAAGACCTCCGCGGCGATCGTGATGAACAAGTTCGCCGACGCGAGCTATCATTTCGGTATCGCTGGGCTGCAGAACTACGGCGTCGTCAACGATCCGTCGCTGTCTGCCGCCATTACGCCGTCGACCAAGGCGGCGGGCGGCACGAAGTGGGTCAACAACGGCATCGTGGTGGCCTCGCCCAACGAGATCAACCTCGATATCCAGGCACTGGTCGCAACGCTCATCGGCCAGTCTCCCGGCTACATCGACCCCAGCCAGGAGATTGTGCTGGTCGGACCACCAATCATCGCGCTTGCGCTCGGCTCGACCAACAGCTTCGGCCTCACCGCTCAATCGATGATCGACAAGGTGTTTCCGAAGCTTTCGATCATCACCGATCCGCGTTACGCGACGGTATCCGGGAACCTGGTTCAGCTTTGGGCCAAGACCTACGATGGCCACGACGTCGGCTATTGTGGCTTCGGCGAGAAGATGCGCGAATTCCCCGTGGTTCGTGAACTCTCGGCGTCGAAGCAGAAGATGGCGGCCACGACCTTTGGTGCCATCGTCAAGTATCCGCTTGCTGTCGCTCAGATGCTGGGGATCTGACCATGGCCGGAACCACGATGGTCGTCGGGTCGAAGCTGCCTCACGGCCTTGTCCTTCGCCTCCAGGTCGACCACGTCGCCCGTGTCAACATCGGCGGCGCGGTGCATGAGGAGAAGCTGCGGATCTTTGATCCGTCGCCTGATGCCGAGACGCATACGATCGCGGGATTCGCCCGGCATGCCACGCGCGTCCCGTCCGCCCGCATCATTGGGGCGCACATGGCCGAGGCCGACGGCGGAACAATCGGCGGCTACGCCATCAGCTATGTCCCAAAGGAATTTTGGGACAAGTGGGCGGCGCAGAACAAGGACTTTCAGCCGCTTGTCAGCAAGGCGATCATCGCCTTCGAGAAGCTCGATTCCGTCGAGGGCGTCGCCAAGGATCGCCGCGACGTGATGAGCGGCTTCGAGCCCTTCAATCCGAACAAGCCACTCGCGGAATTCAGCCGCGGGTCGAACAAGGTCACCGCGGCCGACGCCGCTTGAGGTATCGTCATGCCCGACACGCTGCGCATCAAGTCCACCCTGCCGGTCTCCATTCGTATCGCCGAGCCGCATCCCGACCCAGAGAAGCCCGGCAACAGCCCGGAGCTCAGACAGGCGGTGATTCGTCCTGGCGTGAACGATGGCGTCGATGCCGATCTGTTCAGGGTGTGGGCTGAGGTAAGTCCGAATTTCATCGCTTCTGCCGATGACGTGAAGGCGGGCAATACGGAAGGCCGGGTCTATGAGATGGCCGAGGACGAGCCGGATGTCGAATACGGCTTCGAGCCGGCCTTGAAACGCGCGGTCGATGCTGGCGGCGAGGATGCGGCCAAGGGGTCGACGCTGACCGATCCTGGTCCGGTCAAGGCCGAGGACATGCGGACGGGTTCAACCGACGCGCCCCCCGCGGCGCCGGTTCTCACGGCGTCCGCCCCACTCAAGACGCCGGTGACCGCCGATCCGACGATCGGCGGCGTAGCTGCGAAGCTTGCCGAACACGGCGAGCCCCAGACGGGCTTCGCCGCGGTGACGCCGCCGCTTCCGTCGAACGAGGGTGATCATGGCTGAGACAATTTCCGTCGAGTCTAAGCTCCCGCTCGCCGAGCGGATCACGCTGTCGGACGGCACGGCCATCGTCGTCAACGGCCTCGGCGTGACCGACGGCGTGGACGCCGCACTGTTCCGCGAGTGGGCCAAGGCCAACCCCGCCTTCGACGGGCTCATCGTCGAGGTGACGCCGGAGGCCCAGCTGGATGCGTCGGCCGTCGCCGTCGCCGCAGTCGCGGATGCCCTTGGTCAGAAGAGGTGATCTGACGTGGGCGCCGTCGCGACGTTCAACTTCACGACCTTCGCGGCGCGCTATCCCGAGTTCGCCTCGCTCGATCCAGGCCTCGCCGGCCTCTATTTCGGTGAGGCGACGCTCTACCTCGCCAACGACGGCAGCGGGCCGGTCGCGGATGCCGGGCAGCAGCTCGTCTTGCTCAACATGCTGACCGCCCATATCGCCAAGCTCAACGCGACGATCAGCGGCGTGGCGCCTTCAGGCCTTGTCGGGCGGATCTCGTCGTCGAGCGAGGGTAGCGTCTCGGTCGCGGTCGACAATGGCCCGGCCACGGCTTCGGCCGCATGGTTCCAGCAGACGAGTTATGGCGCCGCGTTCTGGAGCGCCACGGCGCGCTACCGGACCATGCGCTATGTGTCGGGGCGGCAGCGCTCCTTCGGGCCGTGGCCTTTCGGCTACGGGAGGTGCTGATGGCCTCGATCTCCGGCGGATCGAAGCTTGAAGCCGCGATGGCACGCATCGTCGCCAACGCCGAAAAAGCGGCGCATGTCGACATCGGCTTCCTGGCCGGCGCCACCTATCCGGACGGCACATCAGTACCGATGGTGGCAGCCCTGAACGAGTTCGGCGTGCCGTCGAAGAACCAGCCGCCACGTCCGTTCTTCCGCGACATGATCGCGGCCAAGAGCGGCGAGTGGGGGCCGGCCGTCGCGGGCCTTCTCAAGGCCAATTACTACGACACCAAAACCACGCTCGGGCAGACCGGCAAAGCCATCAAGGGGCAGCTTCAGCAATCCATCACGTCCTTCAACCGCGTGCCGCTCGCGGCCTCGACCATCGAGCGCAAGGGCTTCGACAAACAGTTGATCGCAAGCGAGGTGATGGTCAACAGCGCCGATTTCAGGGTCGACTGAGCTTGAATTTACATTCGATCGTCTCGGGCGCCATCGGCGCCGTGAACCCGCTCGTGCCGATCGTGGTCACGCGTTCGACCGGCTACACCACCGACGCGACCGGCAAGCAGACGCCGACCTATGCCGCGGTGATCACGGTCCAAGGGCAGGTCCAACCGCTTCAGTACACCGACATTGTCATGCTCGACGGGCTTCAGATCCAGGGCCTCCGGCGCAAGCTCTATGTACCCGGTGATATCGAGGGCATCGTGCGGGTCGATCAGAAGGGCGGCGATCTCGTGACCTTTCCGGACGCGACCGTTCCGGCCGGGACGATCTGGAAGGCCGTCCTTGTGCTCGAAAAGTGGCCCGATTGGTGTTCCGTCGCCGTGACGTTGCAGGACGGACCGTAATCCGTGACTCTCGTTCCATCGCCTTCGGAGGCCGATTATCTCGCGGCGCTGCGGGCCTTCCTCATCGCCATTCTGCCGTCCAGCATCGAGGTCGTGCGCGCGCAGGGCAACCGGGTGTCGGCGCCGGCCGGTCCCGACTACGTCTACATCAACACGATCGGCCGCGAGCGGCTCTCGCTCAACGTCACGACCTATGCGGATTGCTCATTCGTCGGGTCCGTGTCCGGCTCCGTGCTGACAGTGACCGCGGTCAAGCTCGGCACCATCCTGCTTGACGCCCATCTGCTCGGCGAAGGCGTGGCGGATGGGACATCGATCCTGTCGCAGACGTCTGGCCCGGCCGGCGGCGCGGGCATCTACACGTTGAGCCAAGCCCAGCCCGCACCGATCTCCGGCGTGCCGCTGGCGACGGGCGCGGCGCTGATCGAACAGCCGACCAAGGTGACCGTTCAGGTCGACGTCTACGGCCCGAACGCGGCCGACAACGTGCAGACCGTCACGACGCTGTTCCGCGACGATTACGCTGCCCTCTGGTTCTTCCGGCAGGGTTATGCGGCGCGCGGCATCAGCGTGCTCTATGCCGACGATCCGAGGCAGATGGCGTTCCAGGACGCCGAGCAGGAATACGAGGACCGCTACACCCTAGATGTGGCCTTGCAGGTCAACCAGGTTGTCGCGCCCTCGCAGGACTTCGCCGACAGCGTCACCGTGGTCATCAATACGCCGGTCGATGCTTTGCCGGATTAAGTAAGGGATACTCCTAGCGCCGATACGCCGGCCATCCCCTCTATCAAAAACAGACAGACTGCCTGAACTTCATGCCTGTTAAGTCATGTCGCGCGGTCATTGCAGCAACCACAGCGCCAGTATAGCGCAAGTTAAAATCGGAGACAACTTGTGGCAACCATACCGGCAAGCTCTATAGTTAATGTAATCCCCGGCGTGCTTTCGGCCGGCGGCAACGAACTGGTCCTCAACGGGCTGATGCTGACCAACAGCACGCGCGTTCCGATCGACACCGTGCCGTCGTTCCCGACTGCCCCCGCGGTCGGCAGCTATTTCGGGCTCGCCTCGAACGAATATGCGAGGGCGACGATCTATTTCCTCGGCTTCGACAATTCGACGGCCAAACCGACCGCGCTTCTGTTCGCGCAATATCCGAGCGCGGCAGTCGCGGCCTACCTGCGCAGTTCGCCCATCACCGGGCTGACCCTGCAGCAGATCCAGGCGCTCAGCGGCAGCTTGACGGTCCTATTCGACGGCGCTCCCCGGACGGCGACGGTCAACCTCTCGTCCGCCACGAGCTACACCGCCGCCGCCTCGCTCATTCAGGCCGCGATCAATGGCACCCAAGTGTCGGACGCGACCTTCACGGCGTCGATCGCCCCGGCCACCGCGAGCTTCACCGGCTCCATCGCTGGCAACGTGCTGACCGTCACGACGCTGACCACGGGCACCCTGGCGCCCGGCGCGACGATCACCGGGACGGGGGTGAGCTCGACGCAGATCACGTCTCAGATCAGCGGCACGCCGGGTGGAACGGGCAGCTACGAGGTCAGCGTGGCGCAGGTCGTCTCGGCCGGCGCCATGACGGCCGCCTATGGAACGATGACCGTGACGGCCATGACCTCCGGCACGATCTCCGTTGGTCAGACCGTTTATGCCGTGTCCGGCGTCACCGCTGGTACGCTGGTGACCGCTCTCGGCACAGGCACCGGGTTGACCGGCACCTATATCGTGAGCCCGAGCCAGACCACGACGTCCGGCACGCTGCAGACCATCGCGACGCCGATCACCGCCGCCTTCGATAGCGTGTCAGGATCGATCGTCCTGTCCTCCGGAGATGTCGGCGCGGCCTCGACCGCCGGCTATGCATCCGGCGCCCTCGCGGCCTCCCTCGGCATGACGGCCGCGACCGGCGCCGTCCTGAGCCAGGGCGCCGACGCGGCGCAGCCCGGCACGTTCATGCCGGGCATCGTGTCGCTGACGCAGAACTGGTGCGCGTTCCGGACCTTGTTCGATCCGGACGGCGGCTCCGGCAACCAGGAGAAGCTCGCCTTCGCGCAATGGGCGAACACCACGGGCAAGCGCTACGCCTATGTGTGCCGCGACACCGATCCGTCTCCGGCGCTGTCTAATTCGGCCTCGACCAGCCTCGGCGCGCTTATCGCCTCGGCCGGCTACGACGGCACGATCCTGGTTTGGGAGCCGGCGACACAACCGGAGTTCGGCCACGCCGACTTCGCCCTGTCGGTCCCCCCGTCGACCGATTTCAACGCCATCAATGGGCGCGCCACCTTCGCGTTCAAGTCGCAGAGCGGACTCGTCGCAAGCGTGACCGATGCCACCACGGCCGCCAATCTCATCGCCAACGGCTACAACTATTACGGCGTATACGCGACCGCGAACCAGAATTTCGTGTTCTTCTATCCAGGTTCCGTGTCCGGCAAGTTCCTGTGGGCGGACAGCTATATCGATGAGATCTGGCTGAACAACGGCCTGCAACTGGCGCTGATAGTGCTGCTCACCACGATCAAGTCGATCCCCTACAATGCGGCCGGTTATGCGCTGATCCAGACGGCCTGTCAGGATCCGATCAATGCGGGCCTCAACTTCGGCGCGATCCGCACCGGCGTGACGCTGAGCCTACAGCAGCAGGCGGAAATCAACACCGCGGCTGGCAAGATCGCGGCTCCGGTCATCATCCAGCAGGGCTACTACCTGCAGGTGCTCGACGCCTCGCCGCAGGTCCGCGCGGCGCGGGGCTCGCCGCCGTGCAACTTCTGGTATGCCGACGGCCAGTCCGTGCAGAAAATCGTCCTCAACTCCATCATCGTGCAGTGATCGGGAGCCTCTGAACCATGACCACGATCACCGCAGCCAATACGATCTTCACGATCGCCATCATCAACCTTTACCCGGTCGCGCAGCAAATCCAGGGCTACGCCGCCGACGACGTGACCGACGCCGAGGCGCAGGTCATCGGCGAGGGCATGATGGGGGTCGATGGCATCCTGACGGCCGGCTACATCAACGTGCCGTTCGTGCAGACGATCAATCTCATGGGCGACAGCCCGTCGAACGATATCTTCGACGCCTGGGCGGCGGCCGAGAACCAGATCCAGGACAAGTACGCCGCGACCGGCCTCATCGTGTACCCGTCGCTCGGCCGAAAGCTACCGCTGGTGAAGGGGTTTCTCACCTCCTACAAGCCGATCCCCGCCGGCAAGAAGGTGCTGCAGCCCCGCGCCTTCACGGTGACGTGGCAGCGCGGCGCGATGCAGCCGGTCTGAGGTCTTAGCCATGGCGCGCAAGACCAAGGATGTCATGATCGGCCCAGAAGGTGGCCGCGATCAAGGCAAGCTCTACATCCTCAAGGAAATGTCGGCCGCCGAGGCGGAGCGATGGGCGTTCCGCGCTTTCCAGGCTCTCGCCAAATCGGGCGCCGAACTGCCGGACAACGTCGAAGGGGCCGGCATGGCCGAACTCGCGGCGGTGGGCTTTCGGGCGCTGAGCGGCGTCTCGTCGGATCAGATCGACTGGCTCATGACCGAGATGATGAGGTGCATCACTTTTGTGCCCGATCCGGCGCAGCGAATGGTGACGCGCTCCGGCTCCGCCCTGATCGACGACGACATCGAGGAACTGTCGACCCGCTTGCGCCTCCGCATGGAGGTGTTCGAGCTGATGACGGGTTTTTCGCTGGCCGCCAAGCTCTCGACGTTGACCTCGGCCCGGACATTGGCGGCCTGACCAGCGTGCGGAACGTGCCCCGCACCATCGCCGCCGCGGTTGCCTCCGGCAAGGCGACGCTGCGCGACCTCGACGAGCATTATTCGATCGAGGACGTGTACGACATCCTCGAAGTGATCGTGGTCGAGGCGCACAACGCGCGCGTCGCCGCGAAGCAGGGCTGAGCCGTGCCGACGATCATCGACGAGCTCGTCACGCGCCTCACCGTCGATTCCTCTGGCCTGGTCAAAGGGCAGAAGGACGCGTCGAATTCGCTGAAGGCGACCAAGGACGAGGCGGTCAAGCAGGGCAAGGACATCGAGACGTCCGCCAGCAAGGCTGGCGACGCGGTCAACACGCTGGCTAGGCGCTTCCTGGCGCTATTCGCGCTCGTCACGGCGGGGCGGGGCATCAAGGAGTTCGTTTCCGACGTCACGTCGTCCGACGCGGCGCTCGGCCGCATGGCGAAGAACATCGACATGTCGGGCCGGAGCCTGTCCACCTGGCAGGGCATGGCGGTCGCGGCCGGCGGGTCGGCCGAGGGCATCACGGGCTCCATGCAGTCGCTGTCCGGGGCGATGCAGGAAGCCGCCCTGACGGGCAACAACAAGCTCGCTCCGGTCTTTCGGGCTCTGCACATCGACCTCGCGACGACCGGAGGCAAGGCGCGCGACGTCGGTGAAATTTTTAAAGACCTGAACCGACGCTACAATCAGGGCGATATGAGTCCGGCCCGGTTTACGTCTTTGATGCACATGATCGGCGTCGATGACGGCACGACGAATCTGCTCGAACTGACCACAGAGCAGTTCGACAAGCTCCAGAAGGAGATGGAGAAATACGCGGCGACGGCGGCCGACATCGACGCGGCGCAGAAGCGCCAAATGGGCTGGCGTGAGCTGCTGATCGTGTCGACTTCGATTGGTCGGACGATCCTTACGGAACTCACACCCTCTATCGTAAGCGCGATGAAGGCGGTGCGAGAGTGGGCGGACGCAAACCAAGAATGGTTGAAGTCGGCGATAAAGGACAAGGTCAAAGAGTTTACCGACTGGATTAAAGATCATCAGCAGGACATCAAAAAGTTTGGTGAAGGACTTCTAGCTTTTGCGACTGCGGCGGCTCAGATCGCCATCGCCTTCGCCAATCAAAGTCCGATGATGCAGGCCTTAGAGGCTCTTGCGCTATTGCTGGGAAGCAGGATCCTGCTTCCGCTTCAGGCGATCAATCTGGCGTTTGCCATCTTGGGCAGGACTCCGGTGACGGGGCTTTTGGCCAGACTGTTGGGCTTTGTCGCACCGGCGGCTCTGACCGTTGGAGCAGTCGCGGCTGGCGCTTCGGCCGAAAGCACGCCGAACGCCGAGACGCAGGCGAAGATGGATAAGTTCTACAAGGACAATCCAAAGGCCCACGCCTCTGTGTTCGGCTACGTCGGCGATGCGTGGAACTGGGGGAAGAAGAAGCTTGGTTTTGGCGGACAGGACGCGCCGACAGGTGGGGATGGAGGCGGACCTGTTCCGACCGGCGCGCATGATCCCCTGAAAGATCTCATCGCGAAGCACGAGACCGGCACAACCGGCGCTGGAGGCTATGATACCGTTTACGGTCACGCCGAGCGGGGTGGGGCGTTGGCGCCGCCGAAGCCGATCACTCAGATGACGATCGGCGAAATCCTGGCCTATCAGGCCGAGATGAAGCCAAGGTCTGGCGCGGCGGCCTTTCCGGTCGGCCGAGGGCAGTGGGTAGAGCACACGCTTCGCGGGCTGACCAAGGGCATGGATCCCAACACGGTGTTTACGCCGGAACTTCAGGAGAAGCTTCTCGACAAGTCCATTGCCGGACGCATCGGCCAGGGGCCGGCTGGCTTCCGTAGCGAGTGGGATAGCTTTAGGAGCGTTTCTGACGCAACGATCAATGCTGCGATCGAGGGCCATCGGCAGGCGATAGCGGCGGCAAAGGCGCCGACTACGGCAGCGCCGGTTGGACTCTCGATTACCACCCCCGCTGCTGCGGCGGAGGCTCCGATTATTACTGACTCGCAGGTCTTCGCGGCCCGCCAGCGCATCGCGAATGGAAGTCGCGATCCGGCTGATGCCGAGTTGGTCAAGCGGTATCTGGCGGAGCAGAACGCTCCGGCGAAGCCGTTCCATCCCGAATCAGGGCGCGACAGGGCGATCCACCACCAGCAAGCGGCACCGACGCTGGCGTGGCCGACCGATAAGAGTGGGAATTTTCAGCAGAGAAGCCCGCTGCAGGCCGCACACGAATTTGCCGACAGCGTTGGCCGCTTCGGGGGCGCCATGAAAATGGCGCCGGACAACTTCGCGCCGACCTACGACGATGCGGCGCGGCACGTCCTGAAGTCCCTGAGGGGTGCCAACGACAATCGCCCGGTAAAGGTCGATATCACCGATGGCAGCGCCGAGCGCATCGGCAAGGTCAGCCGGCTGGACGAGCATATGGCCCGCGCCTTGGGGCGAACGGCTTGGCATGGCAACGGCAACCATCATGCCGCGGGCGCTGGGGAGCGTGCGGTTCGGGCCATGTCTTATGCCACCAACATCACGACGCACCATCATCATGACCATACGTCCGATACCAAGATCGGCCAGATCACCGTGCATACGCAGGCGACCGACGGACGTGGCGTCGCGGCCGACATTGGCCCGGCCTTGCGGCGTAATTCGCTCGTGACGCAGGCAAACGGAGCCCTGGCCTGATGGTCGACATCGTCTCCGTCATTCCATCTCCCGGCGTCCCGTCTGTCGCGCTCGCTCCCGTCGTCGATGCCGCCGCGACGCTTCTCGTGGCGGATGACCTGACGACGCTTCTCGGCCTGTTCGCGCCGCAATGGGGCGTCTTCCTGGATGGCGCGCCGATCATCGTGGCCGATACGGTCGCCGACCTCGAATACCGCCAGGAGTGGACGATAAGCGACTATCCGACCGAGGACGGCGCGTTCCAGTCGTTCAACAAGGTCCAGGTCCCGTTCCAGGGGCGGGTCCGGTTCCTGGCCGGAGGATCCATGGCGGCGCGCGAAGCCTTGCTGGCGTCGATCGAGGCCATCGCGGGCGACCTCAACCTCTACGACATCGCGACGCCGGAGCGCGTCTATGTGAACGCCAACGTAATCCGCTACGATTATCGGCGGGTCGCGCAAGACGGGGTCAGCCTGCTCGCGGTCGACGTGTCTTTGCAAGAGGTCCGTCTCGCCGATAGCGGCGGCACGTTCAACGCTACGCAAGCCCCATCTGGGGCGGACCAGTCGAACAACGGCACGGTTCAGCCCGTAACGACGCCGGCTAATTCCGCAGGCATTGGCGCGGCTTGATGCTTATCGTCCCGCTCAAGGCCGTCCCGAACCAGACCGTGACCATCCAGCTCGGCGGCCAGACCTGCCAGATCGACGTGTTCCAGAAACTGTTTGGCGTCTTCCTGAACCTCTATGTCTCGAACGTCATCGTGATCGCCGGGGCGATCTGCCAGGACCGCAATCCGGTCGTGCGCTCGGCCTACCTCGGCTACATCGGCGACCTGATGTTCTTCGATACGCAGGGCGCGGATGATCCGACCTATGAGGGGATCGGATCACGGTATCTGCTGGGGTATTTGGAGGTGGGGGATTAGGGTGGGATATGATCTCTAATTTCTAAGAAAATCCTTTGACGATAGACAATGCAAAACACCGGCACCAATCAATCGCCTCGCATCTACCTTCACACACATGCCCCTCTGGCGGCTGAATTAGATACGAAAATATTTTTCCATTGTTTCTATCTGCGATGCCACATTTGAATGGTCCTTGCACGCTAGTCCATCTATATTCAGTAATTCCGATGGAAATACATCGCTTCCTATTGTAGGCCGCTATTTCGCGGAAATGTTCGCGCATGTCATGGAAATATTTTTCAAGCTCTCTTTCGTACTCTGCTTTTGGCACTCCCCTTTTTCGAGGCTTCATCGGCGGGGGCGACATAGGCCTACCAGGAGCGGCCTTGATTACCGGGATGTTGTATTCAGACCGCGAAGTGGCCTGCGAAAAGCTCAGCAGGCCCTTGAGCCATGCAACCAGTGACACGGGTAAGTTCCAGCGGCCTAATAACTAAATGTTAATACTGCATCTCCTTCATCGGACATGATTTTCAATTCGACTGGATTGCAATCAAACATAGTCATTAAAATTTGATCGCCGAATTTCATATGTATAGGATACGTTACTTTTTGCATGAATTTTGCATGACAATTACCTCTATTCAACAGTATATGATTTACATGTAACTCGTCTTCATGACTCGTGAGAATTACGTCCCACATATCGCCACCAGCTCCAATCGGTCGCTTTAGTGCGGATAATTGTAATTCACTCGCAAACGCATTGCCGGAAACAGCAACCATAAAGATAGATAATGAAGCGACAATGAGACTGCGCATCTTTTTCTCACTATAACCAGAGTGCAAGGGTCATTCGGGATCTTCGACCGTTAAACCATTTATTCGCTGGAGAGATTTCAGGGCTTGCCGGATCGCCTCAGGACGCGAGACGCCGAGGTTCCGATCGGCGCACAGGCTGTCGATGAAGGCAAGTAGGTCGGGCGGGAGGCGAACGTTGATTGATGTCCCTCGGCCAGTTGCCGGCCTGCCCCTCGATTTTTTGGTGCCCGCTATTGACGTCATGATTTTAGGGTGCCATAAAAGACAGGCCGAAGCAAGGATCCTACCCCTCGCCTCGGCCCTAACCAAGCGAAGGATCATTCGCCATGGCTATTGCAGCCCATACCACATCCTCAACCGCCGTTCATCCCGGCTTTCGCAACGCGGTTCCGGTCGCAACGCCCGACCTGACGGCCGAGACGATCGCAATGTTGGCGGCGCTCAGCGCGGACACGCCGGACCGCAAGCGCAACGGCACGATCCGCGCCATCGTCGTGCGCGGCGTATCGAACCGTAGCCTTTCGGCCATCAGCGTCTGATGGACACGATCGGGCGCCGCGGACTGCTCCGCGGTCTCGCCACCCTTCCGCTCATCGGCGGCAGTGTGGCTCTCATCGGCAACCCGACGAAAGCGGCCGTGCCGGTAACGCCGGAACTGATGCGCAGCTACAAGTCGTGGCTGTTCTTCGAGCATCGCATGGCGAGCTTCGAACTCGCCGGACACGACATCAAGCGGGCGCACGATATCGAGGATGCCGGTTTTCTCGGCGGTCAACCCGGCGACGAATGGCATTTCCAGTGGTCTGCACCTGGACGGCTGGTCGCTGGCTGGCCCGACGCACCACAGCCCTCCACCCGCGCCGCCATCGTGCTCAGCGCGGTCGGGTGCCCGCTGGGGTGAACGACTGAATTCCAGAATTCCCCATCGCCAGTGGGGATCTAAGCGCGACACTTCCGAGCTTCATCAGCCCGGTTGGTCGCAAACGACCACCTGCGCGCTTCAGGCCTGGCGGGCCGGCGCTGATGAGGACTATGAACATGCTAGATTGCAAAGGACCTGACCTTCTGACCTCGGCTTCGATCAAGGAGACTGCGCCGAGGCCGACCCAGCGGGAGATTCATACGTTCCGCTCGTGGTTCGCCACGATGCTGAAGTCTTCGTCCAGAATCACCTACAAGATCGCGCCGTGGCAAGCCGAGATCATGATGGAGACCAATACGGGCAACCGGACGCTGAGCAAGATGCGGGCGCAGCGCTATTCGAAGGACATAAGGTCCGGCGACTGGCAGCGAACCGGGGAGCCCATCATCTTCTCGGATCAAGGCATCCTGAACGACGGTCAGACGCGGCTCAGAGCCTGCGTGCTGGCCGGCGAGCCGTTCATGACGGACATCACTTTCGGGGTGCCCCGCAAGGCTTTCGAAGTCACGGGAATCGGCGCCAAGCGCACCCTGGCCGACGTGTTCTCGATCAACGGAGAGACCAATAGCATCCGTCTCGCTGGCGCACTGAACTGGCTGAACGGATACCTCAACGGCTTCGGGGTTTCGGTACTGTCTCATGTGGACGGGATGGCCCTGTTGGAAAAGCATCCCGACATTCGCAAGTCGATTCCGGCCGGGATGCGCCTGCACGGCCAGACGCACCTCATGGAACCGTCGCTCTCTGTCTTTCTGCACTACATTTTCGCGCTGAAGGACGTGGACAAGGCCGATGCATTCTTCGAGTTCCTGACCGAGGGTATCGGTGCGGCCGGAAGGACCGACCCGAGGCTCGTGATCCGCGAGCGCCTGATCGCCAACAAGGGCGACAAGGCCAAGCTTCCGGGCGAGGAGATCGCTGCGCTTACCGTTAAGGCCTGGAACGCCTTCAGGACCGGCCATCAGGTCCGTAGCCTGCGCTGGGTGACCAACCCGGCGAAGGGGACGCCGGAGCCGTTTCCGAGGGCGCAGTGATGTTGAGCGTCGAGCGTTCCGAGAAGTTCGATCCGGAATTGATCACGATCCCGGATCGGCTCCGTCACATGGACGAACAGCGCGTCCTGGACATGATGGAGTCGTTCACGACGATGGGGCAGATCAGCCCCATCCAGGTCCGCATCGTCGGCGACGGCGAGGACGTCATCCTCGTCGCCGGCCGGCACAGACTCGAAGCAGCACTACGCCTCACGTGGCCCAAGATCACGATCAATGTGGTCGAGGGCACGGACGACGAGTTCCGGCTCTGGGAGATCGCCGAGAACCTGCATCGGTCTGAGCTGACCGTTTTGGAGCGGTCGGAACATATCGCCGAATGGATCAGGTTGACGGAACGAAAAGTGGAGCAAGTTGCCCCACTTTCAGAGGATGACGAAAAACGTGGCCAACTTGGCCACGTTTCTAAAGGTGGCCGAGGGAATCAGTCCGGGGTAGCCGCTGCCTCGCGCGATATCGGTGTTCCTCGGACGAAAGCTCGCCGCGCCATCAAAATCGACGGCATCACGCCTGAGGCCAAGCAGGCGGCTCGCGAGGCTGGGCTCGACAAAAATCAGTCGGCCTTGCTGAAGGTCGCCGCAGCGCCCGCTGAAGAGCAGGTGGCGATGGTCGAGACCGTGAAGATCAGGAAGGCGGAGTCAGCGGCGGCTGTCGAACCCCATGTCGACACGACTGACATAGTCGACGAGTTCAGCGACTTCGTCATGGCACATATCGCCGAGACCGATATCCCAGCGCTGCTGCGATACCTGGAGAAGGTGCCGCATGACCAGATCGTCGCCGCGCTGCGCCGGCTCACGGTGTGATGGAGCGGTCTTCGGGCCGCTCCCTTCACGCCACCTTCAGCGTCGGGATCGCGGCCGTATCGACCGAACGTTCCGCGTGCCAGAGATCATAGGCGACCTGCATGCGAAGCCAGATGCCGGGGCCGTTGCCGCAGAACTTGCCGATCCGTACCGCCATCTCCGGCGTGACGGCGGCCTTCTCCGAAAGGATATCATAGAGCGTCTGGCGCGAGATCCCGAGCATCCCGGCGATCTCGACCTTGCTCTTGCCCGAAGCGGGAATGACGATCTCGTTGAGGAGCGAACCGGGATGACTCGGCTCGATATCGGGGTGCCGAAGCGTTTCATTTCCCATGGTAGTCCTCCAAATCCACATCGATCGCATCTTCGTCTGCCCACGCGAATGTGATCCGCCAATTGCCGCCGACAGTGACCGCGTAGTCGCCCTTCCGGTCCCCTTTGAGGGCATGGAAGGCGAGGCCCGGCAGATCGAGTTGCGATGGCGCTCTCACCGTATCCATGGTCGATAGGATCAGCTTCGTCCGCTTCAGCCACTCCGGCTTGATCCCGGCGCTCTGAGCATTCGTCCAGTAGTTACGAAGTGCCTTGCTCTTGAACGACTTGATCATTCCGTAAGGTAACGCCTTACGGATAGCGTGTCAAGCGTCACCTTACAGATTTTGGCGCATGACCTTCACGACCAAATACATCGAATGCGATTTCTCCCTTTACCAGGGAGTCTTCGC
This sequence comes from Lichenihabitans sp., assembly GCA_965277635.1. Taxonomy (GTDB): domain Bacteria; phylum Pseudomonadota; class Alphaproteobacteria; order Rhizobiales; family Beijerinckiaceae; genus Lichenihabitans. The sequence goes on along the minus strand of CBDIDE010000002.1, from coordinate 3,349,401 downwards.
GGGCGGCGGCAACACCGCGACGGTTTCGGGCTTGCGGATCTCAGCGCAGATCGTAAAGGCGGGTGGCCTTTCTCTCGGAGACGCCGACGTCGCGATCTACGGCTTGCCGTTGAGCCTCATGAACCAGTTGTCGACCTACGGCAACGTCCTGACCCTAACGAACCGCAATACGATCGTCATCAAGGCGGGCGACGATCAGAGCGCCCTTTCGACGATCTACATCGGCACGATCATGTCCGCCTCGATGGATGGTCAGGCGCAACCCGAAGTGCCGTTCAGGGTGCAGGCCAGCGTCACGGGCTATGAGAACGCCAAGCCGGTTCCGGTCACGACGCAGGCCGGATCGGTCGCCGTGTCGTCGCTTCTCGGCCAGATGGCGCAAGCCGCTAATCTGCAGTTCGAAAACAACTCCGTCGATACGAAAGTCATGAACCCGTACTATTGGGGTACGGCAATTCAACAGATCCATGCATTGACCCAGGATGCCGGCATAGAGCACATCATAGATGTGGGGACTTTGGCTGTCTGGAAGCCGGGCGGTTCGCGTAGCAATAGCACTGTTGTGTCTCCACAGACCAACCTCGTCGCCTATCCTCTGTTCAACAGCCAAGGCGTCATCGTTCGCGTTCTATTCGATCCGACCCTGACCTACGGCGGCACGATCAATGTGCAATCATCAATCACACCAGCCTGCGGTAGCTGGATCATCTACCGCCTTGAGTATGACCTTGAAAGCCAAACGCCGAACGGCAAGTGGTTTTGCGACGTTAGCGCCAATCGACCCGGCGAACAGGTCGTCTCTTCTTAGGCGAGAGCATCATGGCAGGAAACGACGGCTACGCCGGTCAGGCAGGTGTCGCCGCCAGCGGGGCGGATCGCAACGTCCAGCATTTTCAGACCAAGCAGTCGCTAGCCGCCACGCGCACCGTCGTGCCGGTCAAGATCGTGGCCATTCACGGCGGCGGCGTCGGCCCGGACCCGACGTTGGATGTTCAGCCGCTGATCAACATGACCGACGGCCAGGGTAATCCGACCGACCACGGGACTGTCTACGGCATTTCTGCGCCGCGCAACCAGAGCGGCAACGGCGTCGTCATCAACGATCCCGTGATCGGCGACATTGGCTACATGCACGTCGCGGATCGCGACCTGTCGGCGTTCAAGGCCACCAATGCCAAGGCCAGTCCCGGTTCGTTTCGGCGCCACAGCCTGTCCGATGGCGTCTATGTGCGCGGCCACAACGGCACGGCGACTCCGAAACAATACGTCCAGTTCCGGAGCGATGGCGTCACCGTCATGGACGTGAACGGCAACCTGATCGAGACGACGGCGAGCAAGATGGCCGTGGCGCCCAAGAACTCCAGCACCATCGTCTACCTCGGCGGTGACGGCACGACGGGCACCTATGACTTCGTTCAGACCGTCTCTGGCCCCTCCATCAACGTGAAGGCGCGCACCGGATGAAGACGATCTTTCTCGACCCCGTGAAATGGGACCTCGTCGTCGACCGCAACGGCAATATCGCGGTCGCGGCCGACCCCTATTCGCAGGCGCAGGACGCGGCCTCCGCCATCCGCACGTTCCAGGGTGAGGTCTATTACGACACCACGCAAGGCGTCCCGTACTGGCAACAGATCCTCGGCCGCTTTCCGCCGCTTGCCCTCATGAAAGCCCGCTTCGTCGCCGCGGCGCTCACCGTGCCTGGCATCGTCAAGGCGCGATGCTTTGTGTCGAGCCTGACCGGGCGTCAGCTCCGGGGCCAAGTGCAAGTCGAGAACAGCGCGGGCGTCCGATCCTTCGTGGGGTTCTGACGTGACCAGCGTTCCGAAGCCGTCCTTCGGCCCGGCAGGCTTCGTCGCGCCGGCCGAGAGCGTCATCCTGGCGGGCGTCGCGGCCGATATCGATGCGGCGTTCGGCGGCGGCCTCAATCCCGGCCTATCGACCCCACAGGGGCAGCTCGCCTCCAGCGAGGCGGCCGTCATCGGCGCGACCAACGATTTGTTCCTGTTCTACGCGTCGCAGACCGATCCGGCCTTCGCGACGGGGCGGATGCAGGACGCGATCGGCCGCATCTATTTCATCGAGCGCAACCCCGCGCAACCGACCGTCGTGCAGGGGCAATGCGTCGGCGCGCTCGGCGTCACGATCCCGGTCGGGGCGCGCGTGCCGGCGGCGGACGGCAACTACTATCGCTGCCAGCAAGCCGGGACTTTCGACGCGACCGGCGTGATGACGCTGCCATTCGCGTGCGAGGTCGTGGGGCCGATCCCTTGTCCAGCAGGCACGCTGGGTCCGGCGCCCTACACGACGATCCCCGGATGGGACGCCGTTACCAATCCGACCGATGGCGTGCCGGGCAGCCTCGTCGAGAGCCGGACCGCGTTCGAGGCGCGGCGGGCGCAATCCGTCGCGCTGAACAGCCTGGGATGGCTCCCTGCCATCAGGGGCGCCGTCTTGGCCGTGCCGGGAGTCATCAACGCCTTCGTGACCGACAACCCGACGGGCGGAGCCGCCATGGTCGGCGGCGTCTCGCTCGTGGCGAACAGCCTCTATGTCTGCGTCGCGGGCGGCGCGCCGGCCGATGTCGCTCAAGCCATCTTCAGCCGCCGAGGGCCAGGTGCGCAGCAGAACGGCAACACGACGGTCACGGTCTACGACACGCAGGACGGCTACTCGCCTCCGTATCCGTCCTATCAGGTCACCTATCAGACGGCACTTTCGCTCGACATCCTGTTTTCCGTGGTCTTGGCGAACTCGCCCCTGGTCCCGGCGAACGTCAACATCCTGGTGCAGAATGCGATCGTGGCGGCCTTCGCCGGGCTCGACGGCGGGTCACGCGCCAGGATCGGGGTGGCGCAGCTCGCCTCACGCTACTATTCGACGATCGCGGCGCTTGGGTCCTGGGCGCAGATCATCGACATCCAGATCGGCTCGATCAATGCGCCGGTCTCGACCTTCGTCGGATCGATCGCCGGCAATGTCCTGACCGTCACCACCATGGGTTCGGGGTCCGGCGCCATCGCGATCGGACAGACGATCGATAACCTGTCGAGCTCCATCGTCGAAGGGACGCAAGTGCTCTCGCAGGCTAGCGGGACGACGGGCGGGGTCGGAGCCTACACGGTGTCGTCGAGCCAGACCGTAGTGTCCGGGACGATCTACGGGGCGACGGCGTCGTCTTTCAAGGTCGCCGTCAACATCAACCAGATCCCGGTCGCCAACGCCGCCAACATCGCGGTCAGCCTGCAGTGAGCGAGTGGCCGTACCCGGCGCCACCGGGTCCAGGATCGAATGGCGTCGGCATCGGGGCGGTCGGAGAGGCGCCGATCGGCACGTTGCCGGCGTTCGACTGGCACAGGACGGTCATTTCGCAATATGCCAACAGCCCGCGACTGCTGCAGCTTATCGAGGATTTCAGCAACAACGCGGACCAGACAGAGAACCTCGACGCGTTCTACGATGACATCTGGAACCTCGACACGGCGGTCAGCTACGGACTCGACGTTTGGGGCCGCATCGTCGGCATCAATCGTGTCCTGCAGGTCGCCAACGTCCAGTTCTTTGGCTTCGCCGAGGCTGGCGATGCGCTGCCGTTCGGCGACGCGCGGTTTTTGGGGTGGACGGATCACTTCGGCTTCGCCGAGGCCGGAGACGCCGAGCCCTTCGGGCAGGCGCCGTTAGGAGCACAGAAGATATGGGGCGGTGTCGACCCGCAGGGCGGTGGCGGTCCTTTCTATGCTGGCGGCGCGCTCACGTCGAATTACAGCCTGTCGGATCAAGCCTATCGGCAACTGATCTATGCCAAAGCCGAAGCGAATATCACGAGCGGGTCGATCCCGGCGATAAACAAGCTTCTGCTCAATCTGTTTCCGGGGCGGGGAAATTGCTACGTCGCGGAAGGCGTCCTACCGCAATACTTCGGCTTCGCCGAGGCCGGAGACGCCGAGCCCTTCGGGCAGGCGCCGTTCTATTCCGGTGAGCAGATCATCCGGATGACGATGACCTACGTCTTCCGCTTCGCGCTGTCGCCTGTCGAGCAAGCCATCGTCGCACAATCCGGCGTGCTGCCGAGACCGCCGGGCGTCGCCGCCTCCGTCGCCATCCTGCCATGAGGACCAGAGCCCGATGAAGGCTTCCGACATCCCGAGCAAGTTCACGATTCCGTTCGCCGCCAACGCGGGGGCCGGGTTTATCAGGACAATTCCAGCCGCGTCGCAGATCGGGATCGTGGCTGGCGCAGCATCGCTCAACGATGGTTTTGTACCACTCAATGCCACGCAGCTCGCCTCTGGCGGTATCCCTCCTTCGATCCAGGATACGAACGGCATCTTGTATCAGATGTCGGCGTGGGATCGCTGGACGGCGGCTGGTGGTTTGGCTCCGTACGACAGCGCGTTCGCGACGGCGATCGGTGGCTATCCGCAAGGGGCTACCGTGCTGTCCGCAACGACCATTGGGCGGGTCTGGGTCTCGACCGCAGACAACAATACAGTCAATCCGGATAGCGTCGGGCAAACCGCGTGGTTGGCACTGATGCTGTCCGCCGACATCCTCGCGATCATCGCGGCCAACAAGATCGGCATCCAGAATCCACTTCCTCCCGTCATCACCCCGGGCACCTACACCTACACCGCATCGTCGCCGACCGTGCGGGCCATCCTCGTCAAGGGGCAGGCGCCGGGCGGCGGCGGCTCGGCGTCGTCCAACACCTCGTCGAGCCAGGCGAGCGTCGGCGTGCCGGGCGGCGGCGGGGGGTATTTCGAACACTACATGACGAGCGGCTTCTCCGGCGCGTCCTACACGGTCGGGGCGTCGGGCGCGGGAGGCACGGTCGTCTCGGGCGTGGGACAGGCCGGTTTTCCGGGCGGCACCACGAGTTTCGCGGGCGGACCCACGGCGCAGGGCGGCTTCGGCGGCGCCCAGACCTATCCCGTCACCGTCCCCGCCTATTCCAACACGGCTGCCGTCTCGGGCGGCGTCGTCAGCGGCGGCAACCTCGTCAACCGGCCGGGCGGCGCCAGCCAGGCGTCGCAGTACCTTGGCTCGACGGCCTACGGCGGCCAGGGCGGAAGCTCCCAGAACGGGTCATCGGGTCTCGCTCTCGCCACGACCGGTCCGGGCTCCTCAGGCGCGGGCTTCGGCGCGGGCGGCACACCGGGCGTGACCGAACCCAACGCCGCCAGCCAGCTCGGCGGCGCGGGCGGCGGCGGCTTCATCCAGATCACGGAGATCTTCTGATGCCGCTCGTGCCGCCGCCGTCCTGGACGGATCACTTCCTCGGCCTCGCCATAGATCCGCGCTACCGGATCGTCTGCGGCCCAGAGCCGTCGAACCCGGCCTGGGGGCCGCAGGTCAAGATCGCTCAGGCCAGCGGCGTGGCCGACACGACTTCGGTCGGCGGCAAGATCATCCTGGAGACGCAGACCTCGCTGCAGACCAACTGCCGCCTGCGTCTCGGCGAGGACCCGGCGAGCGGCTACGCCGACGTGCGCAACTGGTCGGTGCTGAAGAGCGTCGTCGGCGAGAGCAACGTCTACTACAACACCGATACCGGCCTGCAATCGTCCATCGGCTTCGTCGGCGCCAACGACCCCGACAACTACTGTGAGATCTACTATGACGCGCCTGGCGCTACGCCGAGCACGTGGTGGCTCACCGTCAGAAACCAGGCGACCGGTATCGAGGGCCAGTACAACACCGGTTTCACCCATCAGCCAGGCGTGCCGTTCACGTTGCGGATCGCCACCGGCATGGACTCGGGCAGTCCGGCCGTGAGCGTCTACATCAATGACGAATGCGCGCTGGCGAACATCCAGGACCCGCAAATCCCGCTTTCGCCTCTCGCCTGGGAGTGGAACATCTACAACTTCCCCCTGGCTGCGGGCAGCTTCTCCAATTCGGCGATGTGGCTGGACTGGATCTACATCCAGCAAGATATCTGAGGTCGCACCATCATGCGCACCAATTTGCCGGCGACCAGATGCTTCACGCCATCCGACCGCACCACAGGTTCCGGAGGACGAGGTAACGCTCCCGTTTGGAACGGTCTCAATTCGCACGGTCAGGTAAGCTTTGTGCCTTCCTCTCAAGCTGCTGGGGCAGGAGGTCGCGCAAGTATTCCACGCTTGCCCAGTCCATCAGCAGGCCTACAGGGCCGAATCGCACATCCTGAAAGCAAAACACGCCGCACCCTGAGAAGGGGTCTAGTTCGGTTTTCCATTGAGTTCTGACGTCTGAATGTCGATGTTGCCGCGCATTTCCATGCTCTTCTCCTATTCGGAATAACACTATGCAGATCTACGCCCGCATTGCCGCCGGTGGCGTCGTCGCCGAGCTCTGGCCGCACGCCGCCGACGCACCGATGCCGGACCCGCAGCCGACGCCCGTCGAGGTGTTCGGCGAAGCGCTGGGCTCGACCTTCGTGCCTTGCGACGCGACCGTGCGGCAGGGGTGGACCTATGACGGCCACAGCTTCTCCGCGCCGCCACCGCCACCGCCTCCTACGGCTGAGGACCTCGTCGCCTACGCGGCCAATGCCCGCTGGATCAAGGAGACGGGCGGCATCACGGTCGCGGGCATCCCCGTGGCCACCGACGACAGCAGCCAGGGCAAGATTACCGGCGCGCAGGCCATGGTGACGCTGAATCCAAGCTTCACGACCGCGTGGAAAGGGTCGAACGGCTCCTTCACGACGCTGACGGCCACCGAGATCACGGCGATCGCGACGGCGGTCGGCAACCACGTCGCCGCCTGCTTCGCCGCCGAGGAACAGGTCGACGCCGCCATCACCGCTGGCACGATCACCACGACCGCTCAGATCGACGCGGCCTTCGCGGCGGTGACGGCATGAGGCGCATCATCATCGTTGCCGTCCTGGCACTCGCCTGTGCCTCGGCATTTGCGCAATCTTCTCCAAACCTGACCTACGGCCAAGTTCCGACCGCCGGTCAATGGAACGGCTATTTCGCGGCGAAGCAGGACTTGCTGCGATTTTCGCCGCTGAACCTTGCCGGCGGGACCATGTCCGGCAAGCTGCAGACGGCCCCCGCGACGATCAACGGCGCCGGCTTTTCGATCCTGCCGGGGACCTCGCCAACGGTTCCGGCAAATGGCGATCTATGGGTCACGACGGCTGGCCTTTTTGCCAGGGTCGCGGGCATCACGGTCGGCCCGATCGGGCCATCCACGGTCGCCGTGAAGGGCCAAGGCACTTCGGTCGCCGATCCAGGCACCGGAAACCTCGAATCCCTCCTCACCGCGCAGTCAATCACCGGCGTCAGCTACACCTACACGACCACCGATCTCTTCCAAAAGACGCGGCGCTCGAATTCCGGCTCGGCGATGGCCGATACTTTCCCGGCTTCGACCGCGACAGGCATGGTCAACGGCACGCGCATCGTCGTGGCCAATGTCGACGCCACCGCCTCGATCACGATCACCGCGGGGGCGGGCACGACGATGCCGTCCGGCTCGACCGACACGATCGCGCCGGGGCGGGACGTCGCCTATGAATACGATGCGGCGGCGGCGACATGGCGCGGCGCCTACAATACCCGCACGGCACTGCTCACCGGGAACACCGGCACGGCCGGCCATCTCATCCCATATCTCGACGGCACCAATACCTGGTCTGCCACTCAGATCCTGCCCAACAACAGCCTGACCTTCGCCGAACTGCCGATGATCGCGGCCAACACGATCCTGGGCAACTTCGGGTCGTCGGCCGCGCCCCCCGCCGTTCAGTCTGTCAATGGCGGGGCGTCGTGTGCCACGGCGCTGATCTACACCAACGGCACCGGGATCGGATGTGCGGCATCGTCGGCGGGCGCCAACATTGCTCCGCAGGGCCGGCTGACCCTCGCCTCCGCCACGCCGGTCATGACGGCGACCGTTACGGCCGCGACGAGTACCTACTACACGCCCTACACGGGCAATGTGATCGGCCTTTGGAACGGGTCGTCCTTCGCTCCGACGACCTTCTCCGAATATACTCAGGCGCTGAGCGACACGACCTATAGTCCATCGGCGGCGGTCGCGGGTGCCTGCTACGACGAATTCGGCTGGAACAGCTCCGGCACCGTCCGCGTCACACGCGGCCCTGCGTGGTCGGCCGGGACGGGCGGATCCAACACGCAGCGCGGCACAGGCGCGGGGTCGACCGCACTCACCCGTGTCCAGGGCGTCCTGGTCAACGCCAACGCGATCACCAATGGGCCAGCGGCCGGCTTTGGCACCTTCGTCGGGACGTTCTGCACCGACGCAGGCGGCGCCACCGTCACCTGGAACCTTGGATCATCGGCCGCAGGCGGAGGCGTGGCCACGCTCAACCTTTGGAACATGTACAATAGGGTGTCAGTCACCCCGACCGTCCAGGACAGCACGGCATCCTGGACCTACGCGACGGCAGCCTACAGGTCGGCCGACAACTCGATCACCAACCGCATCAACTTCGTCGTTGGACTGACGGAGGATGGTGTTCAGGCCTCCTATTCGGTAGAGGCTAATATAACATCCGGCACCGCATTCGGCATCGTCGGCGTCGGACTGGACAAGACGAACGGATATAGCGGCGTGCCAGGCATCTTCGGTGGAGCGGCCATCTTTGCCCAGCCGATTGCCCAATATGCCGGAAATCTGCTCGGCCAGCACTACTTGCAAGCCGTCGAGTTCGGCGGGACCAACATCACGTTTTTCGGTAATGGCACCCAACTGCTGACCGTAACGCTTCGGATGTAGGTTGAGTGCACTGACACGGGCACTCGGCACAGTCGCGATTATTTAATGAATAGAGGCAACAGCATGACCACGTCCGCCCTCCCCATCCTCCCCGACGACACGCCGGTCATGACGGTCGACGCCGCCACGGCGCGCTCCGTCGCTGCGGGCGACATCTTCGCCGTGGCGGACCTCGCCTCGACCGTCGAGGCCGACTTCGCCTCGGCTGTGGCCAAGCTTGACGCGGACCCTGCCGTGCGGGTCGCCTACGTGCTGATCAAGGTCACGTCGGTATGACCTGGGTCGCGCTCGCCGTCGTGGCGACAGGGCTCTTCGTCGGCGGGATCTGCATGATCTGCGCCGACCATGCCGCGATCGGGGTTGCAGTCATCGCCACGGCGGTGCTCGGGTCGGCCGGGGCGATTTCGGTGTTGGATCGGTAGGCCCTCAGACATCGTCACGCCGCCCGGCGTGGCGCGATCCGCAACTCCAGACCAAGCGCTTTCACGACGCCCATGAGGGTGCTGAGGCGTGGATCGCCGTTGGGCGACAACGCTTTGTAGAGACCCTCGCGCGTGATGCCAGCCTCTTGCGCCACGCTGGCCATGCCTCTGGCCTTGGCGATGTCGCCGAGCGCCGCGGCGATCAACGCTGGATCGCCGTCCTCAAGCGCGGCCTCGAGATAGCCCCTCGCATCCTCGTCGCTCTCGATATAGTCGGTCGGATCCCAAATCCTCGTCTCGATCGCCATCGTCAAACCTCCTTGGCCATTATCTTCGCCTTGGCGATGTCGCGCTCTTGGCTACCCTTGTCGCCGCCGCAGAGCAGGATCACCACGGCAGTGCCGCGTTGAGCGAAATAGACCCGGTAGCCGGGTCCGTAGTCGACGCGCATCTCGCTTACGCCTTCCCCGACCGGCTTGACGTCGCCCAAGTTGCCCTGGGCAAAGCGACGGATCCTGATGCTGATCCTCTGCACGGCGTTTCGGTCCCGCGTCGCGCGAAGCCATCGGTCGAAGTCGTCGGTGCGCCAGATTTCGATCATCTGTGAACTATAGGTCACAGACGCGGCTTGTCAACTATAATTCACAATGAGGCCCCATGGACCGCAGCGTTTTCTTTGACCGCGTCCGCTCGCGCCCGTTCGGCGGCAGGCTCGGCCAGAGCCAGGTGGCCGGCACGAGTGCCATCCTGGATTGCTGGGACCGGACTAAGTTCGCGGACCCGCGCTGGCTCGCCTACGCGCTGGCGACGACGTACCACGAGACTTGGTACACGATGCAGCCGATCGCCGAGGTCGGACACGGACGCGGACACCCCTACGGCCTCCCCGCCGGCCCGTGGCACAACGTCTACTACGGACGCGGCGACGTCCAGGAGACGTGGGAGACCAACTACAAGAAGGCCTCCGCGAAGCTCAAGGCGCACGGCCTCGACGTCAACCTCGATCGCTATCCCGACAAGGCGATGGAGCCGGACATCGCTGCGGCGATCCTGCTCTACGGCATGGCCGAGGGATGGTTCACCGGCTCGGCCCTGCCGCACTGGTTCAGCGCGACCGTCAACGATCCACTCCAGGCGCGCCGGATCGTCAATGGCATGAACAAAGCCCCGGTCGTCGCGAGCTACCACTGCGCCTTCCTCGACGCGATCAAGGCCGCGGCATGACCCTCAAGACCGCCGTCCTGCTGGCGCTCTGCGCCTGGGCATTCACCGCGCTCTGCGCCTTCTGGCAGGGGTTTCCCTAGCCACACCAACACGCACGGGAGATCTGACCCAGGCGGCCCGTGCGGCTGCTCCCTCCGCTTGGGTCGCAATCTAGGGAAAACCATCATGAATCTCCCCACACAGAGCCAGTGGCTCGCGGCTGGCCGGCACGTCGTCAGCTACGCGGCGGGCGGCGTCACGGTCGCGGCCGGCACCGTCGCCATCGCCTATTCGATGCACGGCCTCACCGCCGACCAAGCCTCCGCCCTGACCGATGCCGCCAAGCAGCTCGCCGCCGGCATCACCACGATCGTCGGCGCGCTCGCCACCATCGCCAGCGTCGGCGCCGCTGTCTGGGCCGCCTACACGGCGAGCACCAAGGCGCAGGTCCAGTCCGTCGCGGCGGTGCCAGGGACGACCGTCGTGACCACGCCGGCCATCGCGGCTTCGACGCCGGAGATCAACGTCAAGTCGAGCGCCGAAAACAAGGTCGTGCCGCTCAACGCGCCAACGCTCGGCACCTCGCAGTAACCCCCAACCCCAAAGGACCATCGCCATGCATATCGTCAAGACGCTCGCCCTCGCCGGCACCGTCTCTCTCGCGCTCGCCGGCTGCAACACCGCTCAGGTCAATTCGACCCTGACGCAGATCGGCCAGGACTGCGCCTCGCTGGAGGCCGGCACGTCGCTCGTCGTGGCCATCGCCACGCTCGGCGGCCCGACCGTCGCCACCATCGCGCAGGGCGTCCAGGCCGGGGCAGCGGCCTGCACGGCGCTGCTGCCGCAGATCGAGGCCGTGATCGCGCAGATCACCGACGCGGGCGGCACGGCCGTCGTGACGGTGTCGACCACGGCGCCGAGCGGGGCCAAGAGCGTGCGGCGGTTCGGTGTCAGGCGCGGCGTAGCCGGCCCTCAGGTCTTCACGATCCCGCCGAACAGCTTGTTCTGACCTGTCGAGCCGATCTCGACACCCCCACCCCTGAAAGGCAGTCCCCCATGAAGCTCGGCCTGAAACTCGGCAAGACACCAGCTCGGCCGGGATCAATCCCGCTCCGCATGGCGGACTATCTCGATCTCAGCAAACTCCCTCCGATCCCCGCCAACTTCGGTCACGAAGCCGTCGTCGGTGCGGACTGGGGCGTGCTGGGCAACGATACCGCCGGCAATTGCGTGTTTGCCGGCGGCTGTCACGAGACCATGCTGTGGAACAAGGAAGCGGGCCGAACCGTCGCCTTTACGTCAGCCAATGCATTGTCCGACTACTCGGCGGTCACCGGGTACAAGGCAACTGATCCGAGCACCGACAACGGCACCGACATGGGTCTCGCCGCGACCTATCGGATGAACACCGGCTTGATCGACGCCAACGGGATCCGGCACAAGGTGGCTGCGGCCCTATCGATCGACGCCGGCAACGTCGCGCAGCTCAAGGCGGCGGCCTACCTGTTCAGCGCGGTCGGCATCGGCATCGAATTTCCTTCGACCGCGATGGACCAGTTCAACGCGGGCGGCGAGTGGCTGTACGTGCATGGCGTGAAGATCGAAGGAGGGCATTACGTGCCTCTCGTCGGGCAGCGGAACAACGTCCTCCATGTCGTGACGTGGGGGCGCGTCCAGCCGATGAGTCAAAAGTTCTTCGCGACCTATTGCGACGAGGCTGTCGCCTACCTGTCCGAAGAGATGCTGATCAACGGCAAGAGCATCGACGGGTTCGACAAGGCGGCCCTTCTGGCTGATCTCGGCGCGCTCCGGGCGGCCTGACTCGGATGACCACCAGTTCCGACGCTCCGCGCCAGACCTTCGAGCGGCAGACGCATGTCGACCTCGGCGCCCTGTCGCAACGGGTCACCGGCACCGAGAAGGCGATCGGCGACATGTCGGCGGCGATCGCCTCGCTCCGGCAAGAGACCGCAACGCAGATCAACAGCGTCGCCGAAAACCTGTCCAGGCAGATCGGCGATGTCGGCAAGGCGGTCTCTGAACAGGGGCGCAGCTTTTCGGCAAGCCGCAGCACCAACTGGACGACCTTCGCCGGCGCGGCGGCCGGCGTCATCGGGGTCATGGTCGCGATCGGCAGCCAGGCGCTCTCACCGATCTATGGAACGCAGGGACGGCACGAGGACGAGATCCGGGAGATCTACCGGACGTCGGTCACCAAGGACGCCGAGCAACAGGACGTCCAGCGCGCCATCCTGCGGATGAACAAGATCGATGACCGGATCGACACCAAGGTCGGCCGCAACGAATACGACGAGCTGAAGGACCGGCTGAACGAGCGCTACGCCATCACGCATGAGCAGACCTTGCGCGATGTCGCCCGGCTCGACAAGTCGATCGACGCGGTCGACGCCAACCTGATCAAGCGACCGGAGATCCAGGCGCTCGTCGACAACCTCGGCAACCGGATCGATGCGCTGAGCCGCAACGCCGAGGATCTACGCCGCGATTTCGGCTCAAACTACACGGTCGGTGATCAGCTCAAGTCGCTGCAGCGCCAGATCGAGACCTTGCAGGCGCAGGTGCGGAGCGCGGCGCCGAAGCCGCCGTGAGCATGCCGTGGGGCGCCACCCGCAAGGGCCGATGACGGTCGTTGAGCATGAGCCGCTCCGGGCAACCGGGGCGGCTTTTTGCGTTTCAGGGTCGCCTCCGCCACCGCGTCCCCGTGCCCTTCGGCGCCGGATAGAGCCTGTACCCCTTGAGCTTGCCGTCGAGCATCTCCGGGCGCCAAATGCGACCATCGGGCTCCTCGAACTCAATGTAGGTCCGCGTCTTCGGGTGCTTCAGCTCGCCGAATCGGTCGCGGGCCTGCTTGGGGTCGAGGGTGTCGGTCATGGCGGCAGGATACCGCGGACGGGTTAGCGGGCAGTTGAGGAACTCCCCACCTCCATCGTCCACGCCTCCGGGCCGCCGCAATGGTCGCCGGCCATCCGATCCGGCCCGTCCGTCATGAGGATCGACACCGGCCGCTGCCCGCACGCCCGGCATGTCATCCGCTCGAGGATGGCCGACAGGGGCACGTCCCAGCCGTGCTGCGCCGCAAGGAGGCGGCATGGCAGGTAGGTCACGGCGCGCCCGCAGCATTGCGGCCTAAGCCAGAAGCCCGAGAGCTCGGCGATCGGTGTCGAGAGCGGCGGTGCCTCTGGGTAGGACAGCGTGTCGGGCAGCGGCGGGAAGCCGAAGCGGGTCTGCTCACCTGTCATTCGCCGACACCCGCTCGCCCTGCACGATGCGCTCCGCCGCCAGCGCGATCACCCGATCGGCGAAGGCCAGGCCCTCCGCGATCTCCGCCGCATCGGCCGGCCCATCGACCGGATAGCGCGTCGAGGCGATCATGTCGCGGATCGTGCCACGCGTCTCGGGATTGATGGTCTCGGCGATGAGGCGGGCGATGGTGGTTTGGCTGGGCATGGTGGTCACTTCATGTTCCCAAGCCGGACAAAGCCCAGATACCAACTTCGGCGGTAGGTCAGGCCGAACCACCATCGTATCGCAAGTTTGTCCTCAAGGAAGAGCTGGGGTAGGTCGTTGTTGCACACAACCGGTTGCCTGTAGAACGTCCAGACGCCACGTAGTTTTGGCTTCCCAATCTTGATCCTCGGCAGAATGTTGAACCAAATCCAACCCGACGCGACAATCAGCCCGAAACCCAAAGCCAAAGTCACGACTAGGATGCCGACGCCAGCAAAAGCGTCCCAGAAGCGCGCGCTCATGTCCGCTCACCCCGCGCGATCAGAGCCTTGAGCAAGGCGGCGCAGAGGGCGAGGGGCTCAGTCGGACCGGCCCCAAGCGATCCACAATGCGTCGGGTCGGGATGCCCGTAGGACGATAGATGAGTTCTGACTGCCCGAACGCGTTCTGGGCGCGACTGCACGTCAAAGCTGTTGATCGTAAATGAAGCGCCCGGCAGGCACCGCTCAACCAGCGCGACGGCGGCGTCGAGGGAGGATGAGACTTTAGGCGCGCACCATGCGATTGCCGCACCGACATGATCCTTGGGAAAGTTCTCCATCATCCGGTGCATCGTGACGCCCATGATCCGGTAACTTGGATCCAATGGAGCGCCGCTCAGACAGCCGTCGAGCGTTCTCTCCGGCGCGCTGCCGACCTCGCACCAAATAGCCGCATCCAACTCCCGATCCGGCCCCGTCGCGCTCTCGACGCGGCTTAAGAGAGAACGTAGATGATTAACCACCGGCGCGGTCATTGGAGAACTCCCACGTGAACCCTTTGAAAACCCGGCCAATAGCGATGGCTTCTCTGATTGTGGCAGGGTCAGCCATAACAGAACGAGCGGCAGATTTGATTGTCGGAAACCTCACACCATCTCCGCGTAAAACAGGTCGACTTGTTCTACGGTTTTCGCCTTGTTGTATCCTTGTTGCCCATCGACAGTTTTCCTTACAATAACCTTTATTGTTGTCTATTCGATCTAGGGAGTGCCCGGAGCTTGGCTTGCTACCTACATCGTACAAAAACTTCTCAAAGCTATCTAGCCATTCATCACATATTATGATGCCTCTGCCACCGTAATTGTGGTAGTTAGAGTTATTATGGTCTAGACATCTCTGCCTCATACTATGCCAAGCTTCATACTCTCGCGATAGCTTATGCCCAACGGTTAAGCCGTGTTTTGTTGACGCTTTGATTAATTTCTCGCGCGAGACGCATCCGCAGGACTGTACCTGTCCACTCTTGAGATTGCCGGCTCTGACTCTGTGATCGCTACCGCAGTCACAAACACAGATCCAAATCATAGACCTATATTGGCGAATACCGGCAGCATGTCGAACAACAAGCCGGCCAAATCGCATTCCGGTCAGATCTTGCATGAGAATGTCTCGACGCGCTCCAGTAGCGCCCGCAGCGTAGCAAGGTCAGTCATGGCGTGGTGCTCCGGGTGGGTCAAGGGTTCGGGGCGGGCGGTCATACTGCGACGCTCCGCTTGAGCCCGAAATCCCGCATCTTAATCTTTGCCATCCGACCATCAGAGTGGTGCCAAACAACTCCTTCGACGTCATGTTCCTGAGAGATAAACCATTGGCACAATGGGCCGAATGAGCGGGGCGGATCGCTCCTAAGCTCACCTGTTGCCACATGCGGGATCAGGACGTGCTGAGATGCTCTCTCAGGATTGCCTTGGATCTTTGGGCCGATCAGTTCATAGGTTCCCTCGGACATTCCGGTGGAGACAGTCCGCGCCTCTCGATACCATCGGTTTTCAGAACCTTCGCCGACAGGTATCCAACCGACCTGCTTACCCGTGACGTCGTCCTGCTCAACCTTCTCGAAGTCGGCAGGGATTTTGCCTTTATGGAAATCCAAGATCGTGTATTCGCGCCGCTTGTAGAGCTTGCCGTCGCGGACGAGGCAGCACGTGCCGTCGATTTTCCGCGTCGCAACACCTTCGCCTCGCGCGACCCACACACATGCGGGATTGATCCGATCGATGACACGACTGCGATCACCGATCCAGTCGCGTTCAAACAGCGTAGGGATCTTCTTCATCCCGCCCTCCCGGCGCTGGTGGCGGGGCAGGATCGATATCTCATCCGATCCTCAACTGGCCTCTGGTATTTCGCGCGGATGCGCTCGGTCTCGGCCTTCGCGTGCTCAATCGCCTCCTTGCGGGCCTGAGCGAAAGCCGCCTTGGCTTCATCGACCGATGCCGTAAACCATTCCCCTCGGTAAATCTTCTCGTCGAGCAACTGGTGAATCCGACGCTCGATCCGTCGAGCATATTCCTTCGGGACGGAGCGGTGAAACGCGATCTCCATGTCCATGGGATTGTGGGTTCGATAAACTGGGATGCGGCTCAGCGGGCTCGTCGTCATTCCGATCTTGACGAACCGGTCGCACGTGATGGCGTAGATGTGCGCCTTCTCAAGCCTCCAGAACTGATGGTCGCAACCACGGCTGGTCTTCATTAGGCAGGGACTCCTCGTCAAACGACACTGTGCCGACATTTGCGCCGGGTCCGGCTGTAGCGGAGAGGCAACTTTGCGCTGTCTGCCAAGCCTAAAATCGCTTGCTTTCCCTGGATTTAAGAGGCAAAAGCCAAAAAAAACGGGGAAAGCGTGGCGGTTTCCTAAACCGAAGGTCACAGGTTCGAATCCTGTCGGGACCGCCATGCCGATGCTCGAAGACGGTACCTTATCTCGGGCGGAAGCAAGGACGAAAGTCGGAGCCATGGTCGAGAAAGAGCGAATTGCCGGTCGCCGGGCGGATGACGAGGCCGCGACGGTGCCGACATCACATGAACCAGGCGCGCCGTCGCAGAAAGACGCCGGCACGGATGCCGCCCATGATGTCGAGTTCAGGCGGCAGATAGAGATCGCCCGCAAGGTGATGCGAGATCATCGAAACGTATTGCGCGCGCTTGCGAAGTAGCGCGTGAACGCACCGACCTGGATCATCGGACAAGTCGCGCTGGTCCTTCACGCCGAACAGCTCGCCGAGCACGGAGGTCTGCCTGGCTTGCGGGATGCCGGTGCCTTTGAAAGCGCCATGGCGCGACCCGAGAACCTTCATGCCTACGGCGACCCGGACCTTGCCGCTTTGGCAGCCGCTTACGCGTTCGGGCTCGCACGTAACCGTCCGTTCACGGACGGCAACAAACGCACCTCATTCGCCGTCTGCGTGACCTTCCTGCGACGAAACGGCATGGACCTGCCGACCGCCGACGACGACAATGTCTCCACCTGGTTGGCGCTGGCCGAGGGCCGCCTCGACGAGGAGGCCTTGGCCGATTGGCTACGCGCGCGGATGACCCCGCTCCGGTCGGCACCGGATTCGCCGTGACGCGAATGCAGCACCCTCGATGAAACCCACCTTCGTCGTCGCCAGTGCTGTCGGCATCGTGCTCGCCATCGGCCTCGCGCTGGTCTATGGCGTCACGCCCATCGTCGATGCGGTCGTGGCGGTCGGTTGGGGGGCGCTCATCGTCACATTGGTGCGGGTCGGGGAGACCTCCGGCGCGGGCCTCTGCTGGTGGCTCCTGCTGCCCGAGCGGCCGCCGCATCTGCTGCGGACCTGCGTTCTGCTGCGCTGGGTGCGCGAGTCGATCAACGTGCTGCTTCCGGTGGCCCAGGTCGGCGGCGACGTGGCCGGGGCGCGCCTGCTCACCTTCACCGGCATCTCGGGCGGCATGGCGGGCGCCAGCGTGCTGGTCGACCTGTTGATCCAGACCGCAACCCAGGTCGTCTTCACCCTCATCGGTCTGGCGCTGCTGGTGTCCGTCGGGGGCGCCGACGGGCTGGTGCGCTGGATCGCCATCGGGCTCGCGGTCATGGTGCCGGGATTGGTCGGGTTCTTCCTCGTGCTGCGCTACGGCGGCGTGCGGCTCGCCGAGAAGGCGCTGGCCCGCTTCGCTGGGAGCGCCGACTGGGCGATCCTCGGCGGGCTCGCGCAACTGCACGATCGCCTGCAGGATATTTTCCGACGTCCGGCGGCAGCCTGGGGCGCCGTCGCGCTGCATATGGCGATCTGGTTCTTCGGCGTCTTCGAGGTCTGGGTGGCACTGCGCTTCATGGGCCAACCCGTATCCTATGCGACCGCCCTGCTGATCGAGAGCCTCGGCCATGCGGTGCGCGGCGCCGCCTTCATGGTGCCGAGCGCCATCGGCGTGCAGGAAGGCGGCCTCATCGCGCTCTGCGCCGTCTTCGGCATACCGGCGCCCGTCGCGGTCGCCGTGTCGCTCGTCAAGCGCCTGCCCGAGGTGGCCCTTGGCATCCCCGGCCTCATAATCTGGCAGACGCTCGAGAGTCATCACCTCCTGGCCCGTCGCCGGGGTGTTGCGGCCGGGACGCAAGCTGCCGGTAAATGAAGCGCGGGCACGAGTTCGAGCCGATGACCCTTTACTTCGCGCCGCTGTCAGAACAGACCTTCGGTCGACCCGGAGACGACGGACCTCCAGATGTCGCGACCACGTTGACTGCACGGCGGGAAGGAACCGATAAAGGCGTGAGGTCCCCCTGATCACCATCGCTTTTCTTATCCTGGCTCTCGCCGGCTGCGTCTATACGCTGCTGGCCTCGAGCGTCGTGGTTCGCCGCATGCGGAGCCGTCGCGGCGTCCCGGCCGACATGGCGTGGCCGAGCGTCACCGTTCTGAAGCCGCTCCACGGCGAGGAGCCGCATCTCGAGCGCAATCTCGAGACCTTCCTGCACCAGGACTATCCGGCGCCCGTCGAGATCGTCTTCGGCGTCGGCAATGCCGCCGACCCGGCGATCGCCACCGTGGATCGGCTCCGCCTGGCCAATCCCGACCGCGCCATCACGCTCGTCGTCGACGCACGCCGTTGGGGCGAGAACGGCAAGGTCTCGAACCTCGTCAACATGGCCGAGCACGCCCACCACGAGATGATCGTGCTGGCCGATAGCGACATGTCGGTGCCGCCGGATTACCTGAGGCGGCTCGCCGCCGCGCTGGCCGAGCCCGGCGTCGGCGCCGTCACCTGCCTCTATCGCGGCCTCGCTTTGCCGAACCTGTGGTCGCGCCTCGCGACGCAATGGATCGACCATCATTTCCTGCCGAACGTGCTCGTCGGCATGGCGCTCGGCCTCGCCAAGCCCTGCTTCGGCTCGACCATCGCGCTTCGGGCCAAGACGCTGGAGCAGATCGGCGGCTTCCGGGCCTTCGCCGACCGTCTCGCCGACGATTACGCCATCGGCGAGGCGGTGCGCGCATCGGGCCTCAAGGTCGCAGTGCCGAGCGATCTCGTGCTCGGGCACCTTTGCGCCGCGACCACGTCGCGCCAGGTGCTTCGCCAGGAACTGCGCTGGGCGCGCACCATCCGCTCCGTCGACCCCTCGGGCTTCTTCGGCTCCGTCGTCACCAATCCGGTGCCCCTGGCCACCGTCGGCGCCCTGCTGGCCGACTTTTCGGCGAGCGCCATGGCGATCCTCGGCTTGGCCGTGGCCTCCCGGCTACTGCTCCAGCTTTTGATCGCCGGATTCGTCAAGGCCAGGCCTGCCGGCCTTATTCTCGGCCCGCTGCGCGACTATGCGGCCTTTCTGGTCTTCATCTTGAGCTTCTGGCCAGGGTCGATCGACTGGCGCGGCCATCGTTTCGCGCTGCAGTCCGATGGGACTCTGGCCTCGTCCGACATAGCGGGATCGTAATGCGCACACTCTTCCTCCAGGCTCCCTCCTTCGACGGCTACGACGGGGGCGCCGGCGCGCGCTACCAGATGAAGCGCGAGGTCAAGTCCTTCTGGTATCCGACCTGGCTGGCGCAGCCCGCGGCGCTCGTCGAGAATTCCAAGCTGATCGACGCGCCGCCGCACAAGCTCGGCTTCGCCGACATCGCCCCGCAGGTGAAGGATTTCGACCTCGTGGTGATGCATACCTCGACGCCGTCCTTCAATTCCGACATGCGCACGGCACGCATGCTGCGCGAGCTGAAGCCGAGCCTCAAGATCGGCATGATCGGCGCCAAGGTCGCGGTCGAGCCGCAGCAGAGCCTCGAGGCCTGCGACGCCCTCGATTTCGTGGCCCGCGAAGAGTTCGACTTCACCATCAAGGAGATCGCCGACGGGCGTGACTGGTCGAAGATCGACGGGATCACCTACCGCAACCGCGAGGGCGTCATCGTCGCCAACAAGGACCGCGCCGTCATCGAGAACATGGACACGCTGCCCTTCGTGACGCCGGTCTACAAGCGCGACCTCGACATCGACAATTACTTCGGTGGCTACCTCAAGCACCCTTATATATCGTTCTATACGGGCCGCGGCTGCAAGTCGCGCTGCACCTTCTGCCTGTGGCCGCAGACGGTCGGAGGCCACAATTACCGGACGCGCTCGGTCGGCCATGTCATCGACGAACTGCGCTACGCCAAGGCGGCCTTCCCGCAGGTGAAGGAGTTCTTCTTCGACGACGACACGCTGACCGACAATCTTCCGCGCGTCGAGGAGCTGGCGCGCGAGATCGGCAAGCTCGGCATCACCTGGTCGTGCAACGCCAAGGCCAACGTGCCGCGCGACACGCTCAAGGTTATGAAGGACAATGGCCTCAGGCTGCTGCTCGTCGGCTACGAGTCGGGCAATCAGCAGATCCTGCACAACATCAAGAAGGGCATGCGCACCGATTTCGCGCGCCGCTTCACCAAGGATTGCCACGAGCTCGGCATTGTCATCCACGGCACCTTCATCCTCGGCCTGCCCGGCGAGACGAAGGAGACGATCGAGGAGACGATCAACTTCGCCAAGGAGATCAATCCGCACACCATCCAGATCTCGCTTGCGGCGCCCTATCCGGGCACGTTCCTGTACAAGCAGGCCAAGGAGAACGGCTGGCTCTACGACGAGACGCAGGAACTGCTGACCGACGGCGGCACGCAGATCGCGCCGCTGAACTATCCGCACCTGAGCCATACCGAGATCTTCACCTCGGTCGAGGACTTCTACAAGCGCTTCTATTTCCGGGCGCCGAAGATCGCCTCGATCGTCGGCGAGATGGTGCGCTCGCCCGAGATGATGAAGCGCCGCCTGCGCGAGGGTGTCGAGTTCTTCCGCTTCCTGCGCGACCGCAAGGAAGCGGCCTGAGACTTACCCCTCATCCGGTTCGGCTTCGCCGAACCACCTTCTCCCGCTTCGCAGCCAAGTTTACGCAGGCTGCGTAAACTTGCCAGCGTGGGGAGAAGGGCGCCAACGATGCAGAACGAAGCACCCCCTTCTCCCCTTGCGGGAGAAGGTGCCCCGGACTTGATCCGGGGCGGATGAGGGGTTGAAGCCCCATGCCCAAACACCTCGTCATCACCGCCGACGACTTCGGCCTGTCCAGCGAGGTCAACGAGGCGATCGAGCGCGCCCATCGCGACGGCATCCTCACCGCCGCGAGCCTGATGGTCGGCGCGCCGGCCGCGGCGGACGCCGTCGAGCGGGCGCGCCGGCTGCCTCGCCTGCGCGTCGGCCTGCACCTCGCCCTCGTCGAAGCACAGCCCGTGCTGCGGGGCAGCGAGGTGGCGGGTCTCGTCGAGGAGAGCGGCTGGTTCCGCAGCGATACCGCCGCCTATGGCACCGCCATCTTCTTCCGGCCCAAGCTGCGCTGCCAGGTCGCGGCCGAGGTCGCGGCGCAGTTCGAGGCCTTCCGTAGGACCGGCCTCGTCCTCGACCACGTCAACGCCCACCAGCACTTCCACCTGCATCCGGTGATCGCCGGAGCGATGATCGCCATCGGCCGGAACTACGGCATGCGCGCCGTGCGCCTGCCGGCGGAACCTTCGCGCGTTACTCGCGGCATCGATCCCGCGGCGCCCCGGCTCGTGCCCGCCATCACCCGGCCCTGGACGGCCATGCTCGGACGGCGGTTGCGGAGCGCGGGCATCATGGTGCCGGATCAGGTCTTCGGCCTGGCCTGGACGGGCGCCATGAGCGGCGAGCGGATCGCCGCCGTCATCGACCGCCTTCCCGAGGGCCTGACCGAGATCTACACCCATCCGGCGACGGCCGGCGGCTTTGCGGGCGCGGCGCCCGGCTATCGCTACGCGGAGGAACTCGCCGGGCTGGTGTCGCCAGAGGTCAGGGCCGCCGCGGCGCGAAGCGGTGCCTCACTCGGCGGCTTCCTCGACGCGCCGTCGCGCGGCTAGCGCCTCGGGCTTCGGATCCGCCATGGTCTGGCGGGGCGGGCCCATCAGCGCCGGCTGGAAGAACACCGCCGCGACCAGCGTACAGGCGAGCGAGAGCGCCAGCAACTCGCCCATGCTCGACGTGCCCGGATGCTTCGAGGACCACAGCGAGCCGAAGGCCACCGCGGTCGCCATGGCGCTGAAGAACACCGCCCGGGTCAGGCTCGATTGCAGGAGCTTGGTCTGGCCCGCCCGCCACGCCATGACGAAATAGATCTTGAACGCCACGCCGAGCCCCAGCAGTAGCGGCAGGGCGATGATATTGGCGAAGTTGAGCGGCAGGCCGATCAGCACCGTGATCTCCATCGTCAGCACGCCGGCGAGCAGCAGCGGCACCAGCGTCAGGAGGACGTCGACGACCTTGCGCAGCACGAAGAACAGCAGGATCGAGATGGAGATCAGCGCCAGCGCGCCCGCCTCGATGAAGGCGTTGATCACCGAGCGCCCGGAATCCTGGATCGTCACGGGCTGGCCGGTCGCGTCCGGGGCGACCGTAAGCACGGCGTTGGCGAAGCTTTCGAGATTGTCGTTGCTGTTCGACAGGTTCTTCGGCGTGACCTCGATGCGCGCCTTCCCGTCCGGCGTCGTCCAGTCTCGCTTGAGGTCCTCCGGCAGGGTCGCCAGGGTCAGCTCATGCGCGCTCAAGGCGTCGCGCAGCTCGCTGACCGTGACCTTCAGCGACGGCACGATGGCCTGGCTGGCGAGATCGCGCGCCGCGACCGGGGCCGCCGCCAGCTTGCGCAGGCTGTCCGATAAGCGATGCGCCGCGTCGGCCGCCCCGCCGCTGCCCTTGAGCGCCGCCTTGTCGAAACGGACCGCCGCAGCCTGGAGCGCGATCACATTGTCCTCGTCCGAGGGCGCCGGCTTCTGCTCCGGCGGGTTCAGCGCCGGCCCGAGCGTGTCGGCCGCTTCCTGGATCAGCGGCAGCTTGGCGGACTGATCGGGTGGGACGAAATCCGCAAGCGTGCGGGTGCTTCCCACTTCCGGCAGCTTGTCGAGCTTGCCGGCGGTCGCCGTTGCCTGGTCGAGCGACGGGCTCAGCACATCGATCTTGTTCGGCGTCGTGGCGGGGTCCTTCATCAGGTCAAGCAGCGTCGCCACGGATTCGACCTTGGGACTGTTGAGGTTCAGCGGATTGAAATCGAACTTCACCTGAGCCAGCAGCGGCGAGCCGACGAGCGCCGTGCCGACCGTCAGGCCGATCACCCACCAGCGATGGCGCGACAGGAAATCGTCGAGCGGCGCCAGAAAGGTGTAGCCGACCTCCCGGCCTTCGCTCGGCGGGTGAAGCAGGGTCAGAAGCGCCGGCAGCAGGGTGATGCTGACGAAGAAGGCGATGATCATGCCGTTGCCGGCGATGAGGCCGAGTTCGGACACGCCGCGATAGTCGGTCGGCAAGAAAGAATAGAAGCCGGCCGCGGTGGCGGCGGCGGCGAGCGACAGCGCCCGGCCGGCCTTGACGCCCGACTTGACGATGGCCGGCACGAGCTTCGCCTCGGTGTAGCGTTCGTCCCGGTAGCGCACCGAGAATTGGATGCCGAAATCGACGCCGATGCCGATGAACAGCACCGCGAAGGCGATGGAGATGAGATTGAGCGCACCGACGATGGCGAGTCCCACCGCGGCGGTAATCAGCAGGCCCACGAAGGTGCTGATGAAGACGGCGACGATGAGCCGGGCCGATTTCAACGCCAGCCAAAGAATGACCAGCACCGCCAGGACAGTGATGATCGAGTTCAGCGTAAAGCCGTCCTTGACCGTGCTGAATTCCTGGTCGTCGAGCGGGATCTGGCCCGTCAGGCGCACCCTCACGCCATGCGCCGCATCGAGATGGAGGTCGCCGACCGCCTTTTTCACGGCATCCGTCGCAGCCTGCCCCGGCTCGAGGTTGCCGTAGTTGAGCTTGGGCTTGAGCTGGACGAAGCGCCGGGCCGATATCGCCGAAGCGTTGCTGTCGCCCTGCCCGGCGAGCAACTGCTGCATGGAGAAGGGCGCGAAGCGGCCCTCGACCGCCGCGCTCGCCGTGTCGGCGACCTTGTTGGCAAGGCCGGTCACCTGATCGAGCGGCGTCTGTCCTCGCTCGACGCCGATCGAAAGCAGCGACAGCGTCGTCATGAACCCGCGTAGGCTCGGATCCGACGCCACCTGGGCCAGCAGCGGCTGCGACCGGTCGAGCTGGTCGACGGTCGCCTTGACCTTCTCGGTCGGCTGGAACAGCAGCCCATTTTTGGCGAAGAAGGGCTGCTCGACCGGCAGCCTGGCGAAATCGAAATGATCGTGCTCGTCCTTCAGGCGATCGACGAGACTCGCAGCCGCAGCCTGCGCGACTTCCGGCGTATCGCCGTCGATGACGACGAGGATGAGGCCATCGCTATCCGGAAAGGCCGCGGTGAAGGCCGCCTGCCGTTCCCGCCACGGCAGCTTGTCGGAGATGAGCTTGCTGGAATCCGTGTTGATGGCGAAATGCGTCACCGCGAAATAGGCCGAGGCCGTTGTGACGATGGCGGCGAGCAGAATGACCAGCTTGGCGTGGCGGCAACAGGCCGCAACGATCCGTGTGACGATCGTAGTCAGCATTCGGTCGTTCGAGCCTCGTATCGAATTTGGACAAGGTGCGTTGCAGCATAGGGCTACGCGGATCGGTCGGTCGTTTCAAGGCGCCGGCCGCGCGGGCAACGCGGTGAAGGCGATCGAAACGACCGCGTGACTGTGGCAGATGCGGCATGAACCATGGATTAAGGGCGAAAATGCAACAAGGCCCAGAAATCTGGCCGCGGTCTGACGATTCTCAGCACAATCGAAAAACCTACCGCGGGGCCCAATCAAAAAGGACCGCCGCGCCGCCGGCACACGCCTCTTCGCATCTATGCGCGTTGGCAGTGTCCTCTTTCACTCGGCCCGCATGCTCTGCACGATTTCGGCAGGAACTGCCCAGACCGGAACTACATGCTCGGCCCGCAGGCTTATTCCGGGCCTCGGCAGGCGCGCCCAGGGAGATACAACCGACGCGGGGACGTAATCCTTGCCGATCGGGGTGCGACGGCGCGGCGCGAGGCCGAGAGGACGGGCGCAGGCCATGGGTCGTCTCCGGTGCGAGCATCGGGGTTTTCTTGCGGTGGCAAACGTCGTCCGCCCCGCTATGTTCCCGGCGATTCCTCAAATCCTGTTAACCATCACGGCGCGGCAGAGCGTTCTTGGCGCAAGATTGCGAAGATTGCCGTATCCCATCGCTCGTCTCCGACCTTCACCGACGAGCGCCGCGTTCCCTCGTGCCGGAAGCCGAGACGTCGATAGGTCCGCAGCGCGGCATCATTGAACGTGTAGACGTTGAGTTCCAGCCTTTCGACGCCGGTAACGGCGAAGGCCCTGTCGATGATGCCGTCGAGGAACGGAGCCGCGAGGCCTCGCCCCCTCGCGTCGGGTGCGACCGCGACGCGGCTCAGCAGGGCCACGCCGTGCCTCGCGTCGAAGGCGACCTGGGCATGGGCGGCCATCCGGCCGTCGAGCCGACCCGTCCATGACAGCCGCGCGGGTGGCGAGCCCTCGCTTTCAGCGAGCATCTCCTCGAGCTGTGCCCTATCGAGCGGGAAGCGCAGGCGGGAGCCGCCCCATTGAATGAGGGTCGCCTCGGTCGGAAACCATGCCATAAGCGCGGCGAAATCGGCGGCAGCGAAAGGGACAATATCCATGATCGGGGTCCAGAGAGAACGGGGGTCGGAGACGTGACGGCCGAGGGGATGACCATCCTGGTCGGCGTCTTCGGCGCGGCGCAAGGCGTGAAAGGCGAGATCCGCGTCAAATCCTTCACCGCCGACCCCAGGGCGATCGCGGCTTACGGATCACTGACATCGCGCGACGGTCGCCGCAGCTTCCGGCTCCTCGCGGTGCGCCCGCTCAAGGACGACATGCTGGTCGCGCGGGTCGAAGGTGTATCGAGCCGAAGCGAGGCGGAGCTTTTGACCGGCGCCGAGCTCTGCATCGATCGCAGCCGCCTGCCTGCGCTCGACGACGAGGAATTCTATCACGCCGATCTGATCGGCCTCGCCGCCGAGCTGACGGACGGGCGCGTGCTTGGGACCATCCGCGCGGTCGACAATTTCGGCGGTGGCGACCTGCTCGACATCGTGCCGCCGGCCGGCGAGACGATCCTCGTGCCTTTCACCGAGGCTTTCGTGCCCACGGTGGACCTTGCGTCGCGCCGCGTCGTCATCGCGCCCGGGGCTCTCGGCGGCGACGACAGCGACGACGAGGCGGAATTGGGCCGATGACGTGGCGCGCCACCGTCCTGACCCTGTTTCCCGAGATGGTCCCCGGGACGCTTGGCCTGTCGCTGGCCGGTGACGGTCTGAGGCGCGGCGTGTGGGCCTGCGAGGCCGTCGACATCCGGCCCTTCGGTCGCGGCCGGCACCGCGCCGTCGACGATACGCCCGCGGGGGGCGGCGCCGGCATGGTGATGCGGGCCGACGTTCTGGCCGCCGCGGTCGACGCCACGATCGCTCTGGACGACCCTCGCCCGCGCCTGCTGATGAGCCCACGCGGGACCCCGCTCACCCAGGCCCGCGTGCGGGCGCTTGTCGCGGGACCCGGCGTCGCCATCCTGTGCGGACGTTTCGAGGGCATCGACGAGAGGCTGATCGAGGCGCGCGGCTTCGAGGAGGTCTCGATCGGCGATTTCGTCCTGTCGGGCGGCGAGGTCGCGGCCCTGGCGCTGCTCGACGCTTGCGTCAGGCTTCTCCCCGGCGTGATGGGCAAGGCGGCGTCCGGCACCGACGAGAGCTTCGAGGGGGGGCTCCTCGAATATCCGCACTATACCCGGCCGCGGATGTTCGAGGGGCGGGAGATCCCGCCCGTGCTGCTCGGCGGCGACCATGCGCGGATCGCGGAGTGGCGACGCGCCGAGGCTCTGCGCCTGACGCGCCAGCGCCGGCCGGACCTTCTCGACCGGCGCGACGCGGATCAGAGTCCGTCGAACAGCGGGGTCGAGAGATAGCGCTCGGCGAAGGAGGGGATGATGATGACGATCTTCTTGCCCTCCATGCCGGGGCGGCTGCCGATCTCCAGCGCCGCCGCAACGGCCGCGCCCGACGAGATGCCGACCGGGA
Source organism: Lichenihabitans sp. (assembly GCA_965277635.1). GTDB lineage: Bacteria > Pseudomonadota > Alphaproteobacteria > Rhizobiales > Beijerinckiaceae > Lichenihabitans. Next base: position 3,322,253 of record CBDIDE010000002.1, on the reverse strand, counting down.
TGCCCTCGAGCCGCGCCACGAGCCGCGCCGTCTCGAAGGAGGTCTGGTTCGACACGGTCACCACTTCGTCGATGATCTCGCGGTCGAGGATCGAAGGAACGAAACCCGCGCCGAGCCCCTGGATCTTGTGCGGCCCCGGTTGACCGCCCGACAGCACCGGCGAATCCTCGGGCTCGACCGCGACGATCCGCACGCCAGGCCGGCGCGCCTTGAGCACCGGACCGACGCCGGTGATGGTGCCGCCCGTTCCGACGCCGGAAACGAAGACGTCGACCTCGCCTTTGGTGTCGGTCCAGATCTCCTCGGCGGTGGTGCGGCGATGGATGTCCGGATTGGCCGGATTGTCGAACTGCTGCGGCATCACCGCGCCCGGCGTGGCATCGACGATCTCCTGCGCCTTGGCGATCGCCCCCTTCATGCCGTTCGGCGCGGGCGTCAGCACCAGCTCGGCGCCGAGCAGCACCAGCATCTTGCGGCGCTCGATCGACATCGACTCGGGCATGACCAGCACGAGCTTGTAGCCGCGCGCCGCCGCCACGAAGGCCAGCGCGATGCCGGTATTGCCCGAGGTGGGCTCGACGAGCGTGCTGCGGCCCGGCGCGATGCGGCCGGCCCTCTCCATCGCATCGATCATGGAGACGCCGATCCGGTCCTTGACGCTCGCAAGCGGGTTGAAGAACTCGAGCTTGGCGAGGAGCTCGGCCTTGCAGCCCTTCTCGGCGGCGATCCGCTTCAGCCGCACGATCGGCGTCTGGCCGATCGTATCGGTGATGGAATCGTAGATGCGGCCGCGTGCGGGCGCCTGGGCTTGGTCGGCCGCGCCGGCGGAGACGGGTTGGGACATGGCGTTCTCCTCGAGCGATTGGTTGAGGCGACGAATAACATAATCCAGCGTCAAGGTCGACATTAGAGACGTGGGTCGGGGCTCCGACTCCAAGCCGATGACCATTGGGCGAATCTCTTCTCGCGTTCACGGGAGAAGGGTGGCGCCCAAGCCCACAGGCTGATGCAAATTCGTAGGCCATCGGGCGTTCCGGTGTTCTTGACAGCGTCCGTCCACGACGATAGCTTCCGATAAAACGTTTTATGGGAGGATCCGGCTGAGGCCGGATGCTGATTGCCTTGGATCGGACGAACCCTGTCTCGATAAGGATGGTCGCCGAGCGCGCGGGAGTCTCCACCGCGACGGTCTCGAACGTGCTGAACGGCAAGCCGACGGTCTCGAAGGGTTTCATCGCGCGGGTGCGGGTGGCCGTGGACGAACTCGGCTACGTGGCCGACAGCAATGCGTCGCGCTTGCGCTCGGGTCGGCATTCGCTGGCTGGCGTCGTGGTGCCCGATCTCTCCAACCCGATGTTCGGTGCCTTCGTCTCGACGCTGGAACATCTGGCGCGCGATGACGGCTTCGACCTTCTCGTGGTGAGTTCCGCCAATGCGCCGGAGCAGGAGGCGGAGCGGCTGAAGTCGATCCGCTCGTGGCGGCCCGCGGGCCTCATCGTCATCCCGTGCGACGGCGCCTTTTCGGCGCGCCTGCCGAAGGGCGGCAACCCGCCGATCGTGGTGGCCGACCGCATCCCGGACGACGGCGCCTTCGACCTCGTGGCGGTGGACAACGCCCGTTCGGCCGGTGCCGTCACCTCGCATCTCGCGCAAGGCGGCCGTCGCTCCTGCCTCGTCGCCGGCAGCACGCTCGCCATCAGCAACGTGCGCGAACGCTGGGAGGGCGCCGCCTCCGCGGCAGGGGCAATGACGATGGCGATGATCGAGCTCGGACTCGATCCCGCGGCGATCGGCCGGCAATTGCAGGAGCGCCTGAAGCAGGCGCCCCGGCCCGAGGCCTTGTTCACGCTCGATCACGTCACGACGCTCGTGGCCTTCCAGGTGCTGGCCGAGCTCGACCTGTCGATCCCGCGCGACATCGCCTTCGCGAGCTTCGACGAGACCGAATGGATGCGCCTCGTGACGCCGCCGGTCACGGCCGTCCGCCAGCCGGTCGAAGCCATGGCGCGGGCCGCCTGGGCGCAGCTGATGCGCCGCATGGCAGGCGACGCCGCCCCGCCCCACACGTTGCGCCTGTCGTGCGCCATCGAGATCCGCGGCTCGACGCTGCGGTCGTCAGGTCGGCCGCGGACGGCGGCCGCCTGATCCATAACGAGAGGACAGGGAGGACAGCGATGAGTCTGACGCGACGCACACTGCTCGGCACGATGGGGGGCGGCGCGCTCGCCGGCGCCTTCGGCATGCCGATCGCCTTCGCCGACACCAAGGAGCCGCAGGTCGGCATCGTGGTGAAGATCGGCGGCATCCCGTGGTTCAACGCCATGGAGGTCGGGATCAAGAAGGAGGCGCCGGTCGTCAAGGCCAATGCCTGGATGGTCGGCCCGACGCAGGCGGACGCCGCCCAGCAGGTGCGCGCCATCGAGGACCTCATCGCCCGAAAGGTCGACGTGATCGGCGTCGTGCCGAACGATTCGGCGGCGCTCGTGCCCGTGCTCGAACGCGCCAAGGCGGCCGGCATCAAGGTCATCTCCCACGAAGGCCCGGACCAGAAGGGCAACGATTGGGACTTCGAGCTCACCACCGTCCAGGCCTATGGCGAGAAGCACATGGACCTCCTCGCCCAGCAGATGGGCGAGGCCGGCAAGTACATCGTCTACGTCGGTTCGCTGACCGTGCCGCTGCACAATGCCTGGGCCGATGCCGCCATCGCCTACCAGAAGCAGAAATATCCCAAGATGGAGATGCTGGGCGAGCGGTTCGGCGTCGCCGAGAGCGTCGACGACTCGATCAAGACCACGCAGGACCAGCTGCGCGCCCACCCGGATCTCAAGGGCATCCTGACCTTTGGATCGCAGGGGCCGATCGGTGCGGCGAGGGTGCTCGACGACCGCGGCAAGGCCAAGTCGATCGTGCTGGTCGGCGGCTTCTCGCCCGGCCAGGGCCAGAAATACGTGATGAACGGCACCATCCGCGGCGGCTTCATCTGGAACCCGATGACCGCCGGCGAGGTCTTCGTGCAGCTCGCCAGCATGCTCGCCGCCGGCAAGCAGCCGACCGACGGCATGGAGCTCGTCGACGTCGGCCCGGTGAAGGTCTATCCGGACAAGCGATTGATCCAGGCGCAGAAGCTCGAGTCGCTCGACAAGGCGAATATCGCGCGGCTGGTTGCGCTGGGGCTCTGACGCCGACCCACTCGGCCCTTGTCCTTCGAGACGCCGCTTCGCGGCTCCTCAGGATGAGGGCTGGAGGGGCTGAGCATCCCAGACCCCTCATCCTGAGCCGCGACCGAAGGGAGCGTGTCGAAGGACGAGGGGTCGGAATTCCCTCACCCGATCCGGTTTCGCCGGACCACCTTCTCCCGCAAGCGGGAGAAGGGAAAACGTTCCAATCCTCGCAACTGTTCGCATGACCGACCCCGCTCCCTTCCTCCGCCTCAGCGGCATTACGAAACGCTTCGGCGGCGTCAAGGCGCTCGACGGCGTCGACTGGGACGTCCGCGCAGGCGAGGTGCATTGCCTCGTCGGCGAGAACGGCTGCGGCAAGTCGACCCTCATCAAGATCGTCGCCGGCGTGCATCCGCCGAGTGCCGGCATCGTCGAGATCGAGGGGCAGCCGGTGCTGCCGCTGACCCCCGGCCGGGCCCGCGCCCTCGGCATCCAGGTGATCTTCCAGGACCTGTCGCTCTTCCCCAACCTCAGCGTCGCCGAGAATATCGGGGTCGAGAGCCATCTCGCCGGGCTGGCGCGTCCGGTCTCGTTCGGCCGCATGCGGGCCCTCGCTGAGAAGACGCTGAAGCGGCTCGACTTCAGGCTCGACCCAGGCGCCACCGTGTCGGACCTCTCCGTCGCCGAACGGCAGATCGTCGCCATCTGCCGTGGCCTCGCGGCCGAGGCCCGGCTGATCTTCATGGATGAGCCCACGGCCTCGCTGACCCGCGCCGAAGTCAGGAGCCTGCTCGCCATCGTGGCCCGGCTGAAGGCGGACGGCATCGCGGTCGTCTTCGTCTCGCACCGGCTCGACGAAGTGGTGGAGATCGCCGAGCGCGTCACCGTGATGCGCGACGGCCGCAAGGTCGGCACCTGGCCGGTCGCCGAGGTCGACCAGCGCCGCATCGGCAATCTGATGACCGGGCTCGACATTTCCCATGAGGTGGTGGCCCGCGACATGTCGGCCGCGCCGCCGCTGCTCGAGGTCGAGGGTCTCACCCGCGAGGGCGACTATGCGGACGTCAGCTTCGTCCTGCGACGCGGCGAGGTGCTCGGCATCACCGGCCTGCTCGGCGCCGGCCGCACCGAGCTGGCCTTGACGCTCTTCGGCATGACGCGGCCCGAGCGGGGCAGCATCAGGCTCGACGGCAAGCCGCTCGCGCTCAAATCGAACCGCGATGCGGTCGAGGCCGGCATCGCCTATGTGTCGGAAGACCGGCTGAGCCTCGGCGTCATCCTCAAGCAGTCGATCGCGGACAATATCGTCCTGGCGGTGGTGAAGAGCCTGCGCGGCGGCTTCGGGCTCATTCCGGGCGGCCGCCGCCGGGCGCTCGCGGCGCAATGGGTGGAGCGTCTCGCCATTAAGATCGGCGGCCTCGACCGGCCGGTCGGGACGCTGTCGGGCGGCAACCAGCAGCGCGTCGTGCTGGCCAAGTGGCTCGCCGCGCATCCGAAGGTCTTGATCCTCGACAGCCCCACTGTCGGCGTCGACATCAAGAACAAGAAAGGCATCTACGACGTCGTGGCGGCGCTCTCCCGCGACGGCGTCGGGGTGATCCTGATCTCGGACGAGGTGCTGGAGATCTTCGCCACCTGCGACCGCGTACTGCACATGCGCGCCGGCCGCATCGTCGAGGAGGCGGTCCCCGGTCGGCTCAGCGAGCACGACCTCGAGGAGCGGATCTATGCGTGAGGGATGCCCGGCGGGGACTGCCGCTCAGGTCCTGACCGTCCGCTCATCCCCGCGAAAGCGGGGATCCAGGCCATCTGGACCGCCTCCGGCTGTCTTTTTACGCTGGATCCCCGCTTTCGCGGGGATGAGCGGCATGGTGGGGCCATGACCCCGGCCGCCTCAATTTTCCTCGCTCGCCTGCAGCGCCGGCCCGAGGCGTGGCTGCTGGCGGTCATCGTCATCGTCGGCGCCGTCTTCGGAACCTTCGCACCGGGCTTCCTGACGCTCGCCAACCTGGTCGACCTGCTCGAGACCTATTCGGTCCAGGCCATCATGGCGATGGGCCTCTTCGTCGTGCTGGTCTCGGGCGGCATCGACATTTCCTTCGCGGCGACCGCCTCGGTCGCCCAATATGTCGCCGTGCTGCTGGCGACCCAGGCCGGGATGCCCGGCATCGTCGCCATCGGCGCGGGCCTCGCGATCGGCACGGCGCTCGGCTGCATCAATGCGGCGCTGATCCACTTCGTGCGCATCACCTCGATCATCGCCACCATCGCCATGATGGGCGTGACCTTCTCGATGCTCATGTATTTCTCGGGCGGCAAGTCGATCTACAACCTGCCCGACTGGTGGAGCAACCGGATCACCTTCTGGGAAACAGAGGATGCCGCCGGAAACCTGACCCGCATTACTTTGCCGATCGTCGCCATGGTGGTCGCGGCGCTTTTCACCTGGCTCATGATGACGCGCACGACGGCCGGTCGGCAGCTTTATGCCATGGGGGGCAACCCGGAGGCGGCGCGGCGTATCGGCGCCAATATCGGACGTCTGCATTTCGTCGCCTACGGCTTCCTCGGCTTCATGGCGGCGGCGGGTGGTCTGCTGCAGGCGCACCGGGTCGGCGAGAGCGTGCCGAACGCCATGTACGGCACCGAATTGTCGGTGCTGTCCGCCGCGGTGCTCGGCGGCGCCAGCCTGACCGGCGGCATCGGCACCGTGCCGGGCGTGCTGCTCGGCATCGTGCTCCTGGCGATGCTGCAGAACGGGCTGAACCTGCTCGGCGTCTCGTCCTATTTCTTCCAGATCGTCATCGGCCTGACGATCCTGATCTCCACCTCGGTCACGGTGATGAGCGCGCGCCAGCGTCGCCGCCATCGCAACCCGAGCCAGGCGCTCGCCACCCCCGGCCGGGCGACCGCCCGTGGCTGACCTGTCGACAACGTCCCTCGACACCAGCCTCAAGGGGCTGGTGAGGGGGTTGCGCGGCGGCCTGCCGGGCGGATCGCCCGGGCTCGTCGCGCTCTTCGTCGTTCTCGTGCTGATCTTCTCGGCCGTAATCCCGGGCTTCGCCAGCCTCGGCACGTTGCAGTCCTTCATGCTGCAGCTGCCGCTGCTCGGCCTGCTGTCGCTCGCCATGGTGGTGCCGCTGATCACCGGCGGGCTCAACCTCGCCATCATCGCCACCACCAACCAGTGCGCGCTGCTCATGGTCTTCGTCATGAAGAGCCTGCTGGCGCCCGGCGCGTCGGGCGGCGGGGTCCTCGGCGTGATCGTGCTGGCGCTCGTCGCCGGTTTCGTGCTCTGCGTCGTGATCGGCCTCGTCACCGGCGCGCTCGTCGCCTATACGGGCGTGCATCCCATCCTGGTGACGCTCGGCACCAAGTCGCTGATCGACGGGATCAGCATCTATCTGACGCGCGGCGAGGCGCTGTCGGGCATTCCCTCGGCCTATGCGACGGTCGGCAATGCCTCGGTGCTCGGCATGCCCGTCACCTTCCTGATCCTCGTCGTCATGGCCGGCCTCGTCGGGCTGGTGCTGCGCCGCACGCCTTTCGGCATCGCCTGCGCCATGATCGGCTCGAACATCGAAGCGACGCGCTATTCCGCCGTCGACACGCGGCGCGTGCTCGTCGGCGTCTACACGCTCTCGAGCCTGATGTGCTTCGTGGCGGCGGTCGTCTCACTCGCCACCTTCAATTCGGCCAGCCCCGACTATGCCCAGTCCTATCTGCTCGTCACGATCCTTGCGGCGGTGCTCGGCGGGGTCGACCCCTTCGGCGGCTTCGGCAAGGTCTCAGGCCTGATGCTGGCGCTGGCGATCCTCCAGGTCATCTCGTCGGGCTTCAACCAGTTCGGGTTGAGCCCTTATCTCACCGCCGCCATCTGGGGCCTCGTGCTGATCGCCGTGATGACGGTTCAGACGATCCGGCCCTACCTGCCCTGGCCGCGCCGGGCGCGCTGACTCAAACGGAGACGCATCGTGACCAGCATGTATCGCCAGGCTTTGAATGAGCTCGGCGCAGTTCTCGACAGGGTCGACGACGCGGCCGTCGACCGCGCCGTCGCCACCATCGCCGCCGCCAAGCATGTCGCGGTCTTTGGCGGCGGTCGCGAGGGGCTGCAGATCCGCGGCTTCGCCATGCGGCTGTTCCATCTCGGCCGCTCGGTGTCGGTCGTCGGCGACATGACGACGCCGTTGCTCGGCAAGGGCGACCTCTTCCTCGTCACCTGCGGCCCGGGCGAGATCTCGACGGCCGTGGCACTCGTCGGCGTCGCCAAGGCGGCCGGCGCCAAGGTGCTCGTCGTCACGGCCCAGCCGCAGGGCCGCGTCTCCCGGATGGCCGACGAGGTGTTGGTCCTGCCCGCCCAGACCATGGCCGACGACCAGGGACCGGCCATGTCGCTCCTGCCCATGGGTTCGGTCTTCGAGGGTGGGTTGTTCCTGCTGTTCGAGGTGATGATCCTGAAGCTCAAGGCGAAGCTCGGCGTCTCGGCCGAGACGATGCGCGCCAACCATACGAACCTCGAATGAGCACGGTCGCGGTCTTCGACGTCGGCAAGACCACCCTCAAGCTGATGGCGGTGACGCCCGACGGTCGCCTCCTTGAGACGCTCTCGGCGTCGAACCCGGTTCTGCCTGGGCCGCCCTATCGGCATCACGATCTCGCGGCCCTGGAGGACTGGCTTCTCGACGGGCTCGCGGCGCTCGGCCGGCGCTACGACATCGAGGCGATCGTCACCTGCGGTCACGGCTCGGGCGGCATGCTGGTCGACGACGATCGGGCGCTCATGCCGATGATCGACTACGAGCAGGCCCCCCCCGCGACGGTCGATGCCGAGTACCGGCGGATCGTCGGCTCGTTCCGCGAGCGCGGCAGCGCCATCATGTTGGGCACCGCCCACATGGCCCGCCAGATGCTGTGGCTCGAACACGAGTGGCCGGAGGCCTTCGCCCGCGCCCGCGCCTATCTGGCCAATCCGCAATATTGGGCCTGGCGCCTGTCGGGCGTGATGGCCTCGGAGGTCACGAGCCTGGCGGCGCAGTCCCACCTCTGGTGCCCGGCCGACCGGCGGCCGGCGAAGCTCCTCGCCGACAAGGGCTGGGCGCGATTGGTGCCGCCGTTCCGGCCGGCCTGGGCCACGCTCGGGCCGCTGAAGCCGGAACTTGCCGCCAGGGCCGGCCTGCCCTCTGCGACGCGGGTGCTGAGCGGCATCCACGATTCCTCGGCCAACCTCTACCGCTATCAGGCGGCGGGCCTCGCCGACATGACCGTGGTCTCGACCGGCACCTGGATCGTGGCGATCAGCGACCGCGAGGGGCCTGATTTCGACATCGAGCAGCCGGGCCTCTGCTGCAACGCCGACGTCCACGGCAATCCGCTGCCGGGCATGCTGTCCATGGGCGGACGCGAGTTCAGCGCGGTTGCGGGCGATGCCAGGGGACCGGCGTCGCCTGATCGGCTCGCCCGGCTCATCGCGAGCGACACCATGGCGCTGCCCGCCTTCAGCGGCGACGACGGCCTCTTCCCCGGCAGCGCCAGGCAGGGCGTCATCGAGGGACCGCTGGCGGAGGAACCCGCGAGCCGCTTCACCCTCGCGGTCCTCTATGCCGCGCTGCTGACCGACCGCTGTCTCGACGCGGTCGAGACCTCCACCGTCGTTCTCGACGGCAGCTTCGTGCGCGACCCGCTCTTCGGCGCCATCGTGGCGGCGCTGCGGCCGCACAGGCGCGTCGTCGTCAATCTCGATCAGTACGGCACCGTCACGGGGGCGGCGCTGCTCGCCACGCACGAGACGCGGCGGGCGCCCGCCGCGATCACGCTCGAAACCCCGCCCACCCTCGCCATGCCCGAGCTTCCCGCCTATCGCGAGCGCTGGCGGGCGCGGGCCAATTCCAGGAGACTCAAGTGAGCAGCGAATTGAATGACCAAACGAGCCGCTATGACGACCGCGCCGCGCGGCACGAGATGGTGAAAACCTGCCGCCGCATGAATGCGAGCGGCATCAACCAGGGTACCGCCGGCAATCTCTCGCTGCGCAATCCGCACGGCTTCCTGCTGACGCCGACCTCGCTGCCCTACGACGAGATGGAGCCGGAGGATCTCGTGCAGATGAGCTTTGACGGAACCTACGAGGGCCGCCGCCGGCCGTCGTCCGAATGGCGCTTTCACCGCGACATCCTGCAGATCCGGCAGGACATCGACGTGGTGCTGCACTGCCATTCGGTCTATGCCACGACGCTCGCCTGCCATCACAAGACGATCCCGAGCTTCCACTACATGACGGGCGTCGCCGGCGGCACCACCATCCGCTGCGCCAAATATGCGACCTTCGGTACGCAGGCGCTGTCCGACAATGCGATCGAGGCCCTCGAGGGCCGGCTCGCCTGCCTGCTCGGCCAGCACGGCCAGATCTCGCTCGGCAAGACGCTCGCCTCGGCTCTCGCGCTCGGCATCGAGGTCGAGACCATATCGCGGCTCTACGTCCAGGCGCTGACCCTCGGCGACCCGCCGGTCCTACCCGACGAGGAGATGGACCGGGTCATCCGGCAGATGAAGAACATGAGCTACGGCCAGGCGCCCGACCTCGAAGGCGTCAACGACACCGCCCGGCCGAAGGCGTCCTGACGACGCTCAGCTCCGCCGCTCGACGGTGAAGCGCGCCGCCTCGGCCAGCATGTCGGTGCGGACGTGGCCGCCGAGCGATGTCAGCGCCGCCTGCGCTTCGGCCGCGAGCGCGTCGCGTCGCGCCTTGGCGGCGTCGAGCCCCAAGACCGACACCAAGGTCCCCTTGTTGCGACCGGCATCCTTGCCGGCCGCCTTGCCGAGCGTCGCAGCGTCACTCTCCGTGTCGAGAATGTCGTCGGCGACCTGGAAGGCCGCGCCGAGCGCCCGGCCGTAGCGGGCGAGCGCCGCGCGGCCATCGGCATCCGCCCCACCCAGGATGGCGCCCGCCTCGACGCCGAACAGCAGCAGCGCGCCGGTCTTCATCGCCTGCAATCGCATGACCGCCTCGGCTCCGAGGGGTGCTGCGGCCGTCTCGGCCTCGAGGTCGAGGGCCTGCCCCCCCGCCATGCCGCCGAGCCCGGCGGCCCGCGCCAGTCCGAGCACGAGCGCGCTGCGCACCGCGGGATCCTTATGGGTTGTCTCGTCGGCCAGCACGTCGAACGCATAGGTCAGGAGCGCATCGCCCGCCAGGATCGCCGTCGCCTCGTCGAATTTGATGTGGGCCGTGGGCCGGCCGCGACGCACGTCGTCGTCGTCCATGGCCGGCAGGTCGTCGTGCACCAGCGAGTAGCAATGCACCATTTCGAGTGCCGCGCCGGCCCTGAGCGGCCCCTCGCCTTCGACGCCCAAAGCCCTTGCCGTCTCGACCACCAGAAAGGGACGCAGCCGCTTGCCGCCGGCGAGCGTCGCGTAGCGCATGGCCTCGAGCAATCGCGACGGACGCGCCACCTCGCCCGCGAGCGGGTGGGCGGAGAGAAGCCTCTCAAGGGTCGCTTCGATCTCCTCGGCGACGGACTTCAGCCGATGCGCGAACTTCTCAGACGACGTTTCGCGGGGCATCCGATCTTCCTTGCCTGTGTCGAAAAGAGTTTGGCGCCTTATTTTCCGTCCGGGCATCCGGGTCAAGCGTCCCGGTAGCGGAGGAAGGCCAGTTGCGAGTCCCCCGTAGCGCGCCGGTCGATGAGGCTGTAGCCTTCGGGCGGTGCGATGCCGGCGGCCCCTGCCTCCTCCAGGATACAGAGCGCACCGGCGGCGAGCCAGCCGCCCTCGCGCAGCACCGCGAGCGCGGCCGTGCCGAGATCGCGTCCATAGGGCGGATCGAGGAAGGCGAGGCCGAAGGGCTCGACCGCCGCCGCACCGAGCTTCGTCGCGTCGCGGCGGAAGATGCGGCTCGTGCCGGCGACGCCGAGCGCCTCGACATTCTCCCGGATCAGCGCCCGCGCCTCCGCGCCATCCTCGACGAAAAGCGCGAAGGCCGCGCCGCGCGAGAGGGCTTCGAGGCCGAGCGCACCCGTGCCGGCGAAGAGGTCGATGACGCGCGCGCCGGGCACCGGATCACCGTAAGCATGGGCCAGGATGTTGAACAGCGCCTCGCGCAGACGGTCCGCCGTCGGCCGGATCGAGGCCGAGGACGGGCCGCGCAAACTGCGCCCCTTGAAGGCGCCGCCGATGATCCGCAAGGCGCGACCTCAGCCGCGCCTGCCGCCGCCCTGGGGCTTGCCGCTGCCACGCGGGCTGCCGCCGCCCTGCGACTTGCCGCTGCCGCGCGAACTGCCGCCTTTGGCCGGGCTGCGCGGCCTGTCGCCGCCTTGCGGCCTGCCCGAAAGGCCGCCGCTCGGCCGGTCCTTGTAACCGAAGCTGCGCGCGGATCCATCCTTTGCCGTGGAAGCCCCGCCGGATTTGCGCACCGTCCCGGAACGTGAGGCGTCGCCCTGACGTGTGGCGCCTTGCAGTCGCGGTGCCTCGCCACGCTCGCCGCCGGTTGCGGCTTTCGGGCCGTCCCTTCGGTCCTCGCGGCTGCGGCGCGGCGCGTCATAGCCGTCGCTACGCCCCGGCCGTCTGGGCGCCTCGCCACGCCCACCGCCGGTTGCGGCTTTCGGGCCGTCCCTTCGGTCCTCGCGGCTGTGGCGCGGCGCGTCATAGGCGTGGCTACGCGCCGGTCGTCCGGGCCGCGACGGGCCGCCTGCCTGGTCCCGGTTCTCCCGCGAAAAGCGGCGGGCGTTGCGTGTGTCGGGTTCCGCCGCCCTGGGGGCGGTGGAGGAGACGCGTTCGACTTTGACGGCGCGGCCCTTGCGATCGGCGGTCGCGCTGCGCTCTGTCCGCCGGCGGCCCTCCGTCGCGTCCTCCTTGCGGGCGGCCCGCAGGGCCGACACATGGGCGCGGGCGGCCGGCGCTGGACGCTCCGTCCGCAGCGGTTCGGGTCGCGCCACGTCATGGGCGTTCCGGCGCGGCTCGGCTTGCGGCCGCTCGTCGAGATCGAGGCCGGCCTGGCGCGCGAGGGTCTCGCCGAGCTGGTCGCGCAGCACCCGCGAGCGGACCTCGATCACCGTTCCGACCGGCTGCTCGCCGAGCTGAAACGGCCCAAACGAGATGCGGATCAGCCGCGTCACGGCGAGCCCCAGATGTTCCAGCACCCGCTTGATCTCGCGGTTCTTGCCCTCGCGCAGCCCCAGCGTGAGCCAGGCATTGGCGCCCTGCACGCGGTCGAGCTTGGCGTCAATCCCGGCATAGTCGACCCCATCGATCGTCAGGCCCTGGGCGAGCGCATCGAGCGCCGCCGGCGCGACCTCGCCGTTGGCGCGCACGCGGTAGCGGCGCAGCCACCCGGTCGCGGGCAGCTCGAGCAGGCGCGCCAAGCCGCCGTCGTTGGTGAGCAGCATCAGGCCTTCGGTATTGATGTCGAGCCGGCCGACCGTGACGAGGCGCGGCAGACCTCCCGGCAGCACGTCGAAGATGGTCTGGCGCGCTTCGGGATCGCGTGCCGTGGTGACGACGCCGCGCGGCTTGTGGAACAGGAACAGCCGGGTCGGTTCCCGCTGCGGCAGCGGCATGCCGTCGATGGTGATGCGGTCGGCCGGCCCGACGTTCAAGGCCGGGCTGGCGATGACGGCGCCGTTGACCGCGACGCGCCCGGCGGCGACCCAGGTCTCGGCATCGCGGCGCGAGCAAAGTCCGGCGCGCGCCATGATCTTGGCGATGCGGGCATCGTCGCGCGGCTCCGCCGCCTGAGGCGCAGCGCGACCCGGCTTCGTTGGCGCGCCGCTCGGGCGGCGATCGGGTCTGCGCGGGCCGGTCGGTCGAGCGGGCCTGCCGCCATGGCGGTTGTCGTCGGTCATGCGCCGTGATAGCAGGCCGCGCGCCGAAACGGGAGGGCCCCGGCATGGTGGATCGCAACCAAACGCCGGATCCGTTCGGTTTCGCCTTCGCCGAGGCGCGCGCCGCCGGGGCACGCGGCGAGGTGCCGGTCGGCGCCGTCGTCGCGCGGAGCGGCCACATTCTGGCGTCCGCCGGCAACCGCACGATCGAGCTGCGCGATCCGACCGCCCATGCGGAGATGCTCGCGATCCGGGCCGCCTGCGCGACGCTCGGGTCGGAGCGGCTCGCCGGCTGCGACCTCTACGTCACGCTCGAGCCCTGTGCCATGTGCGCCGCCGCGATCGCCTTCGCCCGCCTGCGGCGTCTCTATTACGGGGCTTCCGACCCCAAGGGCGGCGGCGTCGAGCACGGGCCGCGCCTCTTCGCGCAGCCGACCTGCCATCATGCGCCGGAGGTCTATGGCGGCATCCGGGAAAGCGAGGCGGCGGCGGTGCTGCGCGAGTTCTTCGCGGCGCGCCGGTGAGCTCGCGTCCCGTTCAGCCCTAAGAGCATGTTCGGCTGTTGCCGAACTGCTCCAACTTTGAAATGCGAGCAGTATCTAGCGTCGCCGCGGCCGCGACGCCTGGGCCACGGCCCAGAGGGTTCGCACCGCATGATCCGGGGCGAGGCGCGGGTCGCGGCGGAGCTGTCCGATGGTCTCGCCGAGCCGCACCACCATTCGCGCAAGCGCCTCCGCGCCGAGGTCCGCGAGTTGCCGCTCGACGGCGGCCTTGCGGCGGGGCGACAGGCCCCCCCGAAACGGCGCCCCCTCCCCCGATAGCTTGGCCTTGTGCAGCATCACGGCATGGCGGAGCGCTGCGCCGAGAAGGAGCCCGGCCTCGACCGGGCCGAGATGCAGCCTGCCGACGGCCGCGTCGAGCGCCGCCGTATCGCCGCCGAAGGCCGCATCGACCGCATCGTCCATACCCTGGGCCGAGGCATCCGCCACGGCAGCCTCGACATCGGCGACCCGAATCGTGCCGCCGCCATGCGCGTAGAGGACGAGCTTCTCGATCTCTGACCGGCTCGCCATCCGGTCGGCGCCGAGAAGCGAGGCGAGAAGTGCTTTGGCGTCGGCCTCGATGGCGAGACCGGCCGCACCCACCTCCGCCTCGATGAGGCCCGCGAGCTCGCGCTCGCCATCGGGATAGCAGGCGATGGCGGCGGCCTTCCTGGCGCGTTCGACGAGCTTGCGCAACGGGGCATCGGGCTTCAGCGCGCCCGCTTCGATCACCAGCGGACAGGGGCTCGAGACCTCGAGATAGCGTTCGACCGCCGCCGCCATGGTGCGCGCACCGCCATCGGCCAGGATGGCACGCCGCCCGCCGAAGAGCGGCACGGTCTGCGCCTCGTCGAGGAGGCGCGTCGGCTCGCGCGCGATGTCGTCGACACCGAGCCGCACGAGCTGGAACGGGTCGCCGGGATCGTCGACGAGCGCCTTGACGAGGCGCCGCACGCGCTCGCTGACGAGCCCGACATCGCTGCCGTAGACCAGGAAGGCCGAATAGCTGCCGATGTCGCGGCCGAGAAGGCGCTCGGCCTCCGAGCTCTTGATCGCCACCATGGCGAGCTCCCGCCGGCCCCGATCACCCGGTCACTGCACGTCGCTGTCGTTCGTCGTCACGTGCGGCGGCGCCGCGGCCGAGAGCGCATTGGTGCCGGCGTCGTTTTCGCTCCCGTCCTGTGGCGGGCGGGCCAGAGCGGCGGCCACGCGCGTGGTGAGCTGGTCGGCCATTGTCCTGGCATCGCGGATCTCCGCATCGTGGGAGGCGGCGATATTGGCGTAGCGCTGCTCCGAACGGTCGTAGGAGGCCGAGCTCGTCACCGTGCCGGTGGCGATCGGCCTGTCCGAATCGACCGGCAGCAGCTTCCAATCGACATTGGTGATGACCGTGCCGCTGACGGGCCGCTGGGTCGTGGTGTCGACGAGGGCGGTCTGCACGTATTCGTGCGACGTCAGGACGAGCCGGTATTTCGGCGCGACGCTCTCTCCCGTGCCGTTGAGGTTGGTGATGAGCTGGTCGTGCAGGTAATGGCCGAGCCGATCCGGCACCGGTTCCACCTTGATGGCCCGCAGCTCGGCACCGAGGTTGCCGCCGAGGCTCGAATACATCGGCTGCAGGCACCCGCCGAGCCCTAGCAGCATGAGGCCGAGGAGCGAAGCCCGGAGCATGGCCGGGCGGGCGTTAGACGACGACATTGACGATCCTCGACGGCACAACGATGACCTTCTTGACCGGCCGCGCCTCCAGCACCTTCAGCACGCTGTCATTCTGGAGCACGATCGTCTCGATTTCGTGAACCGTGGCGTCGCGCGCCACCGTGATCTCGGCCCGCCGGCGCCCGTTGATCTGCACCGGGAGCGTGATCGTGTCCTCCACGACGAGCGCGCGGTCGGCCGTAGGCCAGGGCGCCGCGGAAACGAGCCCGGCGTGGCCGAGCGTCGACCAGCAGCTCTCGGCGAGATGCGGCATGAAGGGCGCGAAGAGCTGCACCAGGATCGCGGCCGCTTCATGGAAGGCGCGGGCCAGGGCGCTCGCCGGCGGAACCGGCGCCTCGATCGCGCCGAGCGCGGCCGAGAGCGCGTTGGCCAGCTCGTGCACATGCGCGACGCAGCGGTTGAAGCGCAGCCGCTCCACATCCTCCTCGACGGCGATCAGCGCCTTGTGGGCAGCCTTGCGCACCGAACGTGCCGCGAAAGTGTCGGCGGACGGGTCATCGGCCTCGTCCCACGGGCCGCCGTTGTCGCCCGCGGCCCGAATGGCGGCGAGCTCGCGGACGAGGCGCCACAGGCGCTGCACGAACTTGCCCGCCGCCTGCACGCCTTCCTCGGTCCAGATCACGTCGCGCTCGGGCGGGCTGTCCGACAGCATGAACCAGCGCGCCGTATCGGCCCCGTAGGTCTCGACGATGTCGTCAGGGTCGACGGTGTTGCGCTTCGACTTCGACATCTTCTCGATCGCGCCGATCTCGACGGGCTGGCCGCTCGACGCGAGGACCGCATGACGCTCGGCCCCCGCACCCTCGATGCGGATCTCCTCCGGCGACAGCCAGGCCCCGTCCGGCGACCGGTAGGTCTCATGCACCACCATGCCCTGCGTGAAGAGGCCGGCGAAGGGCTCGTCGATGTCGAGCCAGCCGGTCTTCTTCATGGCGCGGGTGAAGAAGCGCGAATAGAGCAGGTGCAGAATCGCGTGCTCGATGCCGCCGATATATTGATCGACGGGCAGGAACCGGTTGGCGACCCTCGGATCGGTCGGCGCCTCGGCGATCCACGGATCGGTGAAGCGGGCGAAATACCAGGACGAGTCGACGAACGTGTCCATCGTATCGGTCTCGCGCCGCGCCTCGGCGCCGCATTGCGGGCACGTGACATGCGTCCAGGTCGGATGCCGGTCGAGCGGGTTGCCGGGCTCCTCGAAGCTGACGTCCTCGGGCAGCGTCACGGGCAGGTCGGCGCGCGGCACCTGGACAGTGCCGCAGGCGGCGCAATGGATGACCGGGATCGGACAGCCCCAGTAGCGCTGGCGCGAGATGCCCCAGTCGCGCAGCTTGTAGTTGATCTGACGTTCGGCCTGCGGCGCGCCGGCGAAATCGACGGCCTCGAGCCGCGCCGCCACGGCCTCCTTGGCCTCCGGCACCGTCATTCCGTCGAGGAAGAGGGAGTTGATCAACCGGCCATCCTCGACGAAGGCCTCCGTCCCGATCGTGAAGCTGTCCGGATCGGTGCCCGGCGGGCAGACCACCGGGACGACGGGCAGGCCCTTCGCTCGTGCGAAGTCGAGGTCGCGCTGATCATGCGCCGGGCAGCCGAAGATGGCGCCGGTGCCGTAGTCCATCAGGATGAAATTCGCGACGAAGACCGGCAGCTCCCAGGACGGGTCGAGGGGATGTCGGGCCCGGATGCCGGTGTCGACGCCCTTTTTCTCGGCCGTCTCCAACGCCGCGACCGAGGTGCCCATGCGGCGGCATTCCTCGATGAAGGCTTGCAGCGCCGGGCGATTTGCCGCCGCGCTCGACGCCAGCGGATGATCGGGCGCAACGGCGAGGAAGCTCGCCCCGAACAGCGTATCGGGGCGGGTCGTATAGGCGCGCAGCTCCGTCTCCCCGGCGGGCGTCTTCGCGGGATCGAGGGCCCAGCGGATGGTCAGCCCCTCCGAGCGGCCGATCCAGTTGCGCTGCATCAGGCGCACCTTCTCGGGCCACTCGTCGAGGCCGTCGAGGGCGGTGAGCAGGTCCTCGGCGAAATCGGTGATCTTGAAGAACCACTGCACGAGTTCGCGCTGCTCGACGAGCGCGCCCGAGCGCCAGCCGCGCCCGTCGATCACCTGCTCGTTGGCCAGCACCGTATGGTCGGCCGGGTCCCAATTGACCTTGGATTTCTTGCGCGTCACGAGGCCCGCGTCGAGGAAATCCAGGAACATGCGCTGCTGGTGCCTGTAGTAGCTCGGGTCGCAGGTCGCGACCTCGCGGCGCCAGTCGAGCGACAGGCCCATGCGCTTGAGCTGAGCCCGCATGTTGGCGATATTGGCATAGGTCCAGGCGGCCGGATGCGTCTTGTTCTGCATCGCGGCATTCTCGGCCGGCATGCCGAAGGCGTCCCAGCCCATCGGATGGATGACGTTGAAGCCGCGGGCGCGCCGATAGCGCGCCACGGCGTCGCCCATCGCATAGTTCCGCACATGGCCCATGTGGATGCGGCCCGACGGATAGGGGAACATCTCGAGGACGTAATATTTTCGGCGCGGATCGTCGTTGGAGGCCTCGAAGGTTCTGGCCTCATCCCAGACCGTCTGCCAATGGCGTTCGGCCTCGCCTGCGTGGTAGCGGTCGGTAAACATGTCCTGCCGGGCTGCGTCGGATCCGCCTCGAACGGAATTCGGCGGCAGTGAGCATGAAAAGCGCTAAGGGGTCAATTGCACTGCGCGGTCCCACAGGGCTCCGAAGTCGGGTCAACACGGCCCCGACGCAAATCCGCTGCAGGGACGACGACGACCTCGTCGCTGCATGAACTCGTTCACCCGATTGCCCTGGGCGGCTCGTGTAGCGACGGTGCGCAGGACGCTGAACTCGGGATCGCCGCGAGGGATGAGGCGGTCTTCGGCCTTTGTTCGGACCTCCCGCAGACCGGGCTAATGCGCGTGCCGCCGATGCAGCCTGCCGTGCCCGGAATGACCGTGCCGCCTCAGGCTTGCTCCCGCCGTGGCGTGGCCCTTGGAGGCTCCGCCCTTGGACCCTCCTCCGCCTCCGCCTGCGCTCCCGGCGCCTGCCCCGCCGCCCGCGCCCTCGCCGGAGGCTGCCATTGACGGGGAGATCGACGCCGTGCCGAATGCCGCAAGAATTGCGGCGACGGCCAATGCGCGGCCTATGGATGCACGCCTTGGTGATGCCTGCCTGATCATGGTGATCGCCCCCTAATGTGATGCCTCAACCGATAAGTGACATCCATCAAGCGGCGTTCCCGGCCGTCGTCCGAATCCGGCCGGTTCGTCGGGCCGAAAATGGATCTTCGGCAGGCCACCCTGCCGGTCAGAACGCCGGCACGCCTGCTGGCGACGGGGTTCCTGCCTTGCCGTCTCCAGGTGCCAATGGCGGTACGCTCAAGCCATCTGGATCGACGGCATCGGCGCCGGGGTGCGGCGCGGCGCCGGGTTCGTCACGGGAATCCTCGCCCTGCGCGGGCGGATAGGCGGGGACGGAGCCAGGGACGCTCGGGTCGGCCGGATTGTTCGGATCGCTCGCGGGCTGCGGCTTGTAGTCGGGAGGAAGGTCGGTTGGCATCGTGGATCCTGCATCAGGCGGCCGATGTGGCCACGCTCTGCTGTGACAACGTCGAGCCGGCCTCGAGGTTCGCCGTATCCTCCCGCCGCCGACCCGCGGCGCAACGACGGGGAGATCAATCCTTGATGCCCCCGTGCTCGGCCTCCAGCACGTCGATGATGGCCGCGCCTCGGGCGACGAGGAAGTCCCGCAGCCGCCGGTGCGCCGGCAGAAGCTGCATCGTCCGCCGGTGGCCGATGAACCAGGAGCGCATCAGCGGAAAGCCTTCGACCGGCAGCACGACGAGCCGCCGCTGACCGAGCTCGAGGCCGATCGTGTGGCGCGAGATCAGCGCCAGGCCCATGCCGGCCATCACCGCCTGCTTGATGGTCTCGTTCGACGAGGACACCATGCCGACCTTCGGCCGAAGCCCGAGGCCGGGGAAGAACCGCTCCATCAGGGCGCGCGTGCCGGAGCCGTCCTCGCGCAGGATGAAAGGCTCGCCCGCGAGCTCCGCCGGCACCACGCGCCGTCGCTTCGCCAGCCTGTGGCCGGGCGCCGCGACGACCACCGAGGGATGGTCGGCGAAAGGCTCGGCGACGATGTCCACCTCCTCGGGCGGCTGGCCCATCACCGCGAGGTCGGCCCGGCCTTGCGTCAGCATGTCGATGATCTGCGCCCGGTTGCCGTCGGCGAGCCGGATCTCGACCGCGGGATGGCGCGCCTGGAAGCGGGCCAGCACATGAGGCACGAAATAGGTCGCGGTCGTCACCAGGCCGAGCGTGACGCGGCCGCCGTCGCCCTTGAGCGCCGTCATCGCCCGATCGGCATCGGCCAGCGCCTGGAGCACCTGCTGCGCATAGGCGAGAAGCGCCGTGCCGGCCTCGGTCAGCCGTGTCGCCTTGCCGATCCGCTCGAACACCGCGCAGCCCGCCTGCGTCTCGATCTGCTTGATCTGGAACGAGACGCCGGCGGGAGAGAGGTTGAGCCGCTCCGCCACCCGGGCGAAGGACAGGGTTTCGGCCGCCTCGACGAAGATCTGCAACTGGCGGACAGTGACGTGGCGCATCGGGATCTCAAGCTTTTCCTTGCGACTCGTGCCAGAATATTTTGCTTTCCATTGACCTGTCGAGCCTTACCTTCTGCCGGGATCAAGGGAGGCGCTCATGAACAAGCCGGTCGACGCCAAGATCACGGACATGAAGCAGCGCTACAAGTCCGGCGTCCTCAAATATCGCCAGATGGGCTATTGGGAGCCCGACTACGAGCCGAAGGACAGCGACATCCTGGCGGTGTTCCGCATCACGCCGCAGGACGGCGTCGATCCCGAGGAAGCGGCGGCGGCGGTCGCCGGGGAGAGCTCGACCGCCACATGGACGGTGGTGTGGACCGATCGGCTGACCGATTGCGAATATTACCGGGCCAAAGCCTATCGGGTGGATCCCGTGCCCGGCAACCCGGAACAATATTTCGCCTATATCGCCTACGACCTCGACCTGTTCGAGGAAGGCTCGATCGCCAACCTCACCGCCTCGATCATCGGCAATGTCTTCGGCTTCAAGCCGCTCAAGGCGCTGCGGCTCGAGGACATGCGCATCCCCCCGCACTACCTCAAGACGTTCCAGGGGCCGGCGACCGGCATCGTCTCGGAGCGCGAGCGGTTGAACTGCTACGGCCGGCCGCTGCTCGGCGCCACGATGAAGCCCAAGCTCGGCCTCTCTGGCCGCAACTACGGCCGCGTCGTCTACGAGGCGTTGAAGGGCGGGCTCGACTTCACCAAGGACGACGAGAACATCAACTCGCAGCCCTTCATGCACTGGCGCGACCGCTACCTCTACTGCATGGAGGGCGTCTCCAAGGCGATGGCCGAGACCGGCGAGATCAAGGGCACCTATCTCAACGTCACCGCCGCCACGATGGAGGACATGTACGAGCGGGCCGAGTTCGCCAAGGCGCTCGGCAGCGTCATCGTCATGATCGATCTCGTGATCGGCTACACCGCGATCCAGTCGATGGCCAAATGGGCGCGGCGCAACGACATGATCCTGCATCTGCACCGCGCCGGGCATGGCACCTACACGCGCCAGAAGGCGCACGGCATCTCGTTCCGCGTCATCGCGAAATGGATGCGCATGGCGGGCGTCGACCATATCCATGCCGGGACGGTGGTCGGCAAGCTCGAGGGCGACCCCAACGTCATCCGCGGCATCTACGACACCTGCCGCGAGACCCACGTGCCGCAGAACCTGCAGCATGGCATCTTCTTCGAACAGCCCTGGGCGAGCCTGAAGCGGATGATGCCGGTCGCCTCGGGTGGCATCCATGCCGGGCAGATGCACCAACTCCTGCACTATCTCGGCGAGGACGTGGTGCTGCAGTTCGGCGGCGGCACCATCGGCCACCCCCAGGGCATCCAGGCCGGCGCCATGGCCAACCGCGTGGCGCTCGAGACGATCGTCAAGGCCCGAAACGAGGGCCGCGACATCTGGAACGAGGGCCCAGAGATCCTGGCCGGGGCGGCCCGATGGTGCCTGCCGCTGCGCGCGGCGCTCGACACCTGGAAGGACGTGACCTTCGACTATGCCTCGACCGACAGCGTCGATTTCGTGCCGACGCCGACGGCCGCCTGAAATCCTTCTCCCATAAAATGGGAGAATGTGTCGGCGCGAAGCGACGACGGACGAGGGCATTCGAGAGCGGTGTTTCCCCTCATCCGGCCCGGCCCGCAGCCAAGTCTACGCTGGCTGCGTAAACTTGCCAGCGCCGGGCCACCTTCTCCCGCAAGCGGGAGAAGGAGACACCTCAAACCGGGATCGAATCCATGCGCATCACCCAGGGCCAGTTCTCCTTCCTGCCCGATCTCACCGATGCCGAGATCCGAAAGCAGATCGACTATGCGCTCGAGCAAGGCTGGTCGGTAGCGGTCGAGCACACCGACGATCCGCACCCTCGCAACACCTATTGGTCGATGTGGGGCATCCCGATGTTCGATCTCAGGGATCCCGCAGGCGTCATGATGGAGGTCAACGCCTGCCGCAAGGCGAACTCCAGCAGCTACGTGCGCGTGCTCGCCTTCGATTCCACCAAGGGCTTCGAGACGATCCGCATGTCCTTCCTGGTCAACCGGCCCGCGGAGGAGCCGGGCTTCGAGCTGATCCGCTCCGAGGGGCCGGGACGCTGCGTCAACTATACGATCCGCAGCTACGCGACGGCCCGGCCGGCCGAGGCGCGGAGACCGTCATGACGCTCGTTGACGAAACCCGGCCCGAGACCGGCGTGCCCGAGGACACCGTCGACCTCGCCGCCCTCTACGAGCAGTCGAGCATCGGCGCCATCATGGATGGGCTCGACCGCGACCTCATCGGCCTGAAGCCGGTCAAGACCCGTATCCGCGAGATCGCGGCGCTCTTGCTCGTCGAGCGGGCGCGGCGCTCGCTCGGGCTCCAGGCCGAGCCTCCCTCGCTCCACATGAGCTTCACCGGCAATCCCGGCACCGGCAAGACGACGGTGGCGCAGCGCATCGCCGAGATCCTCCATGGGCTCGATTATATCCGCCGCAACCATGTCGTCAGCGTCACCCGCGACGACCTCGTCGGCCAGTACATCGGCCACACCGCGCCCAAGACCAAGGAGATCTTGAAGAAGGCCATGGGCGGCGTGCTGTTCATCGACGAAGCCTACTATCTCTACCGGCCCGAGAACGAGCGCGACTATGGGCAGGAAGCGATCGAGATCCTGCTCCAGGTGATGGAGGAGCACCGGGACGACCTCGTCGTCGTGCTGGCCGGCTACAAGGACCGGATGGACACGTTCTTCAAGTCCAATCCCGGCATGGCCTCGCGCATCGCCCACCACATCGACTTCCCCGACTATACGCAGGGCGAGCTTCTCGACATCGCCGAGCTGATGGTCGCGCAGATGCACTATCGCCTCGACGACGAGGCCAAGGCGACGCTGAAGGATTATATCGGCCTCAGGATGGCGCAGCCGCGCTTCTCCAATGCCCGCTCGATCCGCAACGCGCTCGATCGCGCCAGGCTCAGGCAGGCCAATCGGCTGTTCGCGGCGCGCGATGCGCCGGCGAGCCGGGCGGCGCTCGCCACCATCACCTCGGAAGACATCCGCATGAGCCGGGTTTTTACGCAGTGAGGCGCGGGCGGCTCGCGGGATCACCCCTCATCCGCCCCGGACGAGGTCCGGGGCACCTTCTCCCGCAAGGGGAGAAGGTGCCAATCTCGCAGGACAAGGCGTTCCCTTCTCCCCTTGCGGGAGAAGGTGCCCCGCGAAAGCTGGGCGGATGAGGGGAACGTGGCCGGGAGACGACGACTATGCGGGACGGCCATACGACCCTGACCGACTTCCTCATCGGCGCGCAGGATGCGTCGGGCGGGATCGACGCGGATCTCATAGGGCTGCTCAACCATGTCCAGACCGCCTGCAAGGCGATCGGCAATGCGGTGAGTCGCGGGCGCCTCGAGGCGATGGGAGGGATCGCGACCGCGATCAACGTCCAGGGCGAGGAGCAGAAGCCGCTCGACGTCCTCGCCAATTCCATCCTCGTCTCCGCCTGCGAATGGGACGGCCAGCTTGCCGGCCTCGTATCGGAGGAGATCGCCGAGCCCTATCGGGTGCCTGAGGCCTATCCGCGCGGCCCCTATCTCATTGCCTTCGATCCGCTCGACGGATCGTCGAACGTCGACATCAACATCGCGGTCGGCACCATCTTCTCGGTGCTCAAGGCGCCCGAAGGGCGACGCGACGCGGCGGCGCAAGACTTCCTCCAGCCTGGCACGCGGCAAGTCGCGGCGGGCTATGCGATCTACGGCCCGGCCTCGATGTTCGTGCTGACGCTGGGCCGCGGCGTGCACGGCTTCACGCTCGACCGCGACCTCGGCGTCTATGTCCTGACCCATCAGCACATGCGGGTTCCGGAAACCACGACCGAATTCGCCGTCAATGCCTCGAACGAGCGCTTCTGGGAGCCGCCGGTCAAGCGCTACGTCTCCGAATGCATCGGAGGCAGGGCGGGGCCGCGCGGCGTCGACTTCAACATGCGCTGGATCGGCGCGATGGTGGCCGACCTGCACCGCCTGTTGCTGCGCGGCGGCCTCTACATGTATCCGAAGGACAGCAAGGACCCCACCAAGGCCGGCCGCCTGCGCCTGCTCTACGAGGCCTGCCCGGCCGCCATGCTGATCGAGCAGGCAGGCGGCGCCGCCTCGACCGGGCGCGAGCGCATCCTCGACGTCGTGCCGAGCGACGTGCATCAGCGCATCGGCCTCATCATGGGGTCGCGCCGCGAGGTCGAGCGGCTCGTCGACTATCATGGCGCCCACGACCGCGGCGAGCCGGCTTTCTTCGAGGCGCCGCTGTTCAACACCCGGTCGCTGTTCCGCATGGCCTGAACGAGGATTATGCCGATGTCGGTCCTTCACCCCGTCATTTCGGTCACCGGCTCCTCGGGCGCCGGCACCACCACGGTCAAGGGGGTCTTCGACCAGATCTTCCGCCGCGAGGGCATCCGGGCGGCGGTGGTCGAGGGCGACGCCTTCCACCGCTACGACCGCGCCGAGATGCGGGCCAAGATGGCGGAATACCGGCGGGCCGGGCACGACGACTTCTCGCATTTCGGCCCGGAGGCCAACCTTTTCGGCGATCTCGAGGCCTTGTTTCGCGACTATGGTCGCGACGGCACCGGGCGGACCCGCAAATATCTCCACGACGCCGAGGAGGCCGCGCCCTACGGGATGACGCCCGGCGTCTTCACCTCCTGGGAGGGGATCGAGCCCGGCTCGGACGTGCTCTTCTACGAGGGCCTGCACGGGGCGGTCGTCGACGGCGACGTCGATGTCGGGCGCCACGCCGACATGCTGATCGGCGTCGTGCCGACCATCAACCTCGAATGGATCCAGAAGCTGCATCGCGACAAGCGGGACCGCGGCCATTCGCACGAGGCCATCGTCGACACGATCCTGCGGCGCATGCCGGACTACGTGAACTACATCTGCCCGCAGTTCTCGCGCACCGACGTCAACTTCCAGCGCGCCCCGACCGTCGACACCTCCAATCCCTTCATCGCCCGCCACATCCCGACGCCCGACGAGAGCATCCTGGTGATCCGCTTCCGCAACCCGAAGGGCATCGACTTTCCCTACCTGCTGTCGATGCTGAAGGACAGCTTCATGTCGCGGCCCAACACCATCGTCTGTCCCGGCGGCAAGATGGATCTCGCCATGCAGCTGATCTTCACGCCGATGATCTGGCAGCTGATGGCGCGGCGGAAGCTCGCGCACGAGGAGCGCAAGCGGGCCTGACCCTCGTCGTTGCCCCGCGGGTTATTCTCCTGCGGCGCCGGCGGGATGTCGCGAGGCCTGGATCGAGCGGACGCGCGAGGCACGCCGGAGCACCCGCGACAGGTCCTCGACCGAGTAGGGCTTGCGCAGAAGCTCGAACCCGTGCCGTCCGTCCCCGGCCAGGACGTCGCTGTAGCCGCTGGTCAGGATCACCGGCAGGTCGGGACGGGCCGCGCGGATCCGCCGGCCTAGCTCGACCCCGTTCATGCCCGGCATCACCACATCGGAGAAGACGACATCGAAGCCGGTCGGATCCTGACGCAGGATCGCCAGCGCCTCGTCTCCGTTGGCCGCCCACGTGGTCTCGTAGCCGAGGTCCTGCAGCAATTGCGTCGAGAAGGTCCCGACGTCGGTATTGTCCTCGACCACGAGCACCCGCCGGCCGCCGCCCTTGTCGCGCGGGATCGCATGCTGATCGTCTTGCGCCTCGACCTCGCTGCGCGAGACCTGCGGCAGGTACAGCGTGAAGACGGTGCCCTGCCCGACCTGGCTCTCGACCGCGACATTGCCGCCGGACTGCTTGGCGAAGCCGAACACCTGGCTCAGTCCGAGACCAGTGCCCTTGCCGACCGCCTTCGTCGTGAAGAAGGGCTCGAAGATGTGCGACATCGTCTCGGCCGGAATGCCGCGACCGGTATCGGCGATGGAGATCGACACGAAGGCGCCGTCACCGCGCGAGTGGCCCCTGATGACCGGCAGGGTCGCGCCGCCCTCGACCCGGAGGGTCAACGTCCCCTCCCCGTCCATCGCGTCCCGGGCATTGACCGCGAGGTTGACCAGCGCCGTCTCGAACTGGCTCGCGTCTGCTTCGACGAAACAGGGCTCCCCCGATCCCGAGCGGTCGACCCGGATGCGCGAGCCGACGACCGTCCCGAGCATCTCGGTGATCCGATGGAGGCGGTCGTTGACCTCGAACACCTCGGGTTCGAGCGTCTGCCGGCGGGCGAAGGCCAGGAGCTGGCTGGTGAGGCGCGAGGCGCGCTCGACCGTATCGGCGATGGCATCGACGTAGCGGCGGCGGCGCTCTTCGGCGAGATCCGGCCGGCGCAAGAGGTCGGTCGAAGACTTGATCACCGTGAGCAGGTTGTTGAAATCGTGCGCTATGCCCCCGGTGAGCTGGCCGACGGCCTCCATCTTCTGCGACTGACGCAAGGCGTCCTCGACGCGCCCGCGCTCCTCGCCTTCCGCCCGGAGGCGGGCATTGGCCTCGGCCAGGCTCCGGAGCTGCCGCTTCTGGTCGCTCAGGTCGGTCAGGACGCCGCAGAGGAGCGGCGTCGACTCATCCCGCTGCAGCACGCTCAGCGAGACATGGACCGGCAGGCGGTTCCCGTCCTCGGCATGCAGGATCAGCTCGCCGCGCGCTGTGTCATGCTCGGCGGCGTGGCGCAGTTTCGCCAGTCCAGCGAGATCCTCCGCCGCGACGAAGCGCTGGAGCGCCTGCCCGATCAGCTTTTCCAGAGGAGCCCCGATCATCTCGGCGAGGCGGCGGTTCCCGTAGAGGATGATGCCGGCCGCATCGAGCGTGAGCGCACCCTCCTGGATCTGCTCGATCAGCACGCGGTAGGGCCGGTCGGCATTCTCGAGCGTGTAGACCTGCCGCTCGTTGTCCGGCCCGCGCACGACGACGGCGTCGAAATCGCCCTGCCTTATGGCCTCGAGCGTCTCCTCGCTGTCCCGCAGCTGCGCCTCGAGATCGGCGATCCGCTCGCGGTAGCGCTGGAGCGTGGCGTCGGACATGGGCGGGGCCGTGTCGTCGATCATCGTGGACCTGGAGCCTCCGCGGGCGCGAGGCCCAGCCCGCGCAGCAGCCTGGCCTCGTCCGAGAGATCGCCGATGATGCGGCGCTGCGGTGGCGGCGAGAGCTTCAGCAAGGTCGGGGCGGCGACGATCTGGTTGGCCTCGGCCAGGTCCTGCTGCTGGTAGATGTCGACGATCTCGAGCTCGTAGCACCCGTCGAGCCGATCGATGCAGATGCGGCGCAGGGTCTCGATGGTGCGGCGGGAGCGAAGCGTCATGCCGGCGACGAACAACCTCAATCGGTAGCATCCCGGGCCTGCTTCGCCCGCGACGGTCATGGGGCAGGCGCTTTCGGACGAATGTCCAGCCCCACCAGAACCTTCTCGGTGTCGGACAGAGCGCCGATGATCCGCTTCAGCGGAGGCGGCAGGCGCCGCACCAGGGTCGGGATCGCCAGGATCTGGTCGCCGGCGGCGAGCTTCGGGTCCTTGAGCAGGTCGATCACCTCGATGTCGTAGCGCCCGGCCAGATGCTCCTCGCAGACCCGCCGCAGGTTGGCCAAGGCCAGAAGCGACTTGGGGGTCTGCCCGGCGACGTAGAGGCGCAGATGATACTGGCCCGGATCGCCGTCCTCGACCGGGGGATCCTCGTCCGGTTCAGGCATCGTCGCGCTCATTCCGCCGCACCCCGTCGCGCCGAGACGACGAGCCGCTCGCGCTCCAATTCCGCCACGCGCGTGTCGTCCTCGGCGTACAATAGGCTCTCCTCCTCCTCGGCCGCCTCCAGGCTGGCGCGCAGCTCCGCGATCTGGCGTTCGATCGCCCCGCGCTGCCTTGCGAGATCGCGCCGACGGCGCTCGCTCTCCTGCCGCCGCCGCACCGCCGCGGCCCGCTCATGCGCCTCCTGCACGACGCGCGCCGTGCCGGTCACCACGCCGCCCGGCCCGACATAGGCCTCGACGACCTCGACGCCCCCGGCGGTGATGCGGAATTCCCGCATCTGGTTGGAATGGCTCATGCCGCGCGACTTGATCATATAGAGCGTCCGGGTACGCTCGCCGCTCGCCTCGACATCGAGCAGCCTGACCCAGGAATCCATCAACGACGAGAGGCCGAGATCGGCGGCCTGGTCGGGCGCGGCCTCGTCGCGCAGGCCCGTGAACACGGCCGTGATTCCCTGGCTTTTGAGCATATCGACCATACGCAAGAGGGTCGCCTGCAGTTCCGTCCGCGGACCGTCCAAGGCCGAGACCGGGTCGATCGCCACCAGGCTCGGCCGGAACTCCTCGATGTCCCGATGCATCCGGGCCAGATGCGTTTCGAGGCCGAAGAGGGTCGGGCGCGCCGCCTCGAAGCGCAGCAGACCGCTATCAACGTGCTTTCGCAGGTCGAGACCGACGGAGGTCATGTTGCGGCAGACCTGTGCCCCGCTCTCCTCGAAGAGGAAGCTGATGACGCGCTCCCCGCGCCGGCAGGCGGCATCGAGCATGTGGCAGCAGACCGTCGTCTTGCCGGTTCCGGCCACACCCGAGACGAGGATGCTCGATCCGCGGAAGAAGCCGCCGGGTCCGAGCATCGCGTCGAGCCCCGCGATGCCGGTCGACACGACATCGTTCGAGACCTCGTAGTCGAGCGCCGCCGAGGTCACCGGGAGAACGCTGATGCCCCGCTGCTCGATCAGGAACGGAAATTCGTTGGTGCCGTGGGAAGAGCCGCGATATTTCACCACCCGCAGGCGGCGCGTGGTGATCTGATCCTCGACCCGGTTGTCGAGCAGCACCACGCAGTCCGACACATATTCCTCGAGGCCCTGGCGGGTCAGCTGCCCCTCGCCGCGCTCGCCCGTGATCACGGCGGTCAAGCCCCGCTCCCGGATCCAGGCGAACAGGCGCCTGATCTCCGCCCGCAGGACCGCCGCATCGGAGAGGCCGGCGAACAGCGTCTCGATCGTGTCGAGGACAACTCGCTTGGCGCCAATAGTGTCGACGGCGTGACCGAGACGGATGAACAGGCCTTCGAGGTCGTATTCGCCGCTTTCCTCGATCTCGCTGCGTTCGACCCTGACGAAGTCGATCGCCAGCTTGCCGCTCGCCACGAGGCCGTCGAGGTCGTAGCCGAGCGAGGCGACGTTCGCCGCCAAATCCTCGGCCCGCTCCTCGAAGCTCATGAAGACGCCCGGCTCGTCGTAGCGTGTCGCCCCGTTGACCAGGAAGGTGGCGGCGAACATGGTCTTCCCGCATCCCGCCCCACCGCAGAGGAGCGTCGGCCGTCCGGCCGGCAGGCCTCCGAGCGTCACGGCGTCGAAACCGTCGATGCCGGTCGGCGCCTTGGTCAGGACTGGTGCGATTGTCGTCTCTGCCGCCACGATATCGTTCCCTCGTGCCCGCCGCCGGCTGCTTGTCGCAGACTTGCCGCGGCTTAACAACGCCTGCGGGCTCCTCGGCGAATCAACCGCGCGCCAAGGACCGGACTGTCCGCCGCGCCACCATGCCGAGCGTCGAGCCCTGAACGACGATGCTGAACAGCACCACCGCATAGGTGGCGGCCAGGATCGCCGGTTTCGCCGGGCTGTCCGGCACGGCGAGCGCCAGCGCCACCGAGATGCCGCCCCGCACGCCGGCCCAGATCAGGAAGGGGATGTCGCGGGCGGAGACCGTCTTGCTCCAGGCCAGCATGACGAGCGGCGCCACGACACCGAACACCCGCCCGAGCAGCACGACGGGGATCGTCAACAGGGCGAGCACGAGCGCCAGCCATTCGAAGCGCAGCACCAGCACTTCGAGGCCGATCAGCAGGAAGAGGACCGAGTTCAGCACCTCGTCGATGAGAGTCCATAGGCCGAACATATAGGTCTTGGAGCGGTCGCTCAGGGCGTAGCGCGGCCCGCGGTCGCCGATCAGCAGGCCGGCCGCCACCATCGCCAGCGGGCCGCTGAGCTGAAGCCGCTGAGCCAGCGCATAGGTGCCGGTCACCAGAGCGAGCGAGATCAGCACCTCGATCCCGTATTCGTCGATGGCTTTCATGCCCCAATAGGCGATGTAGCCGGTGAGGACGCCGAGCAGCAGCCCGCCCCCGGCCTCGATGAGAAGAAGCTCGACCGCCGTCGCCGGACCGGTGCCCTCGCCGCCGTCCGTGGCAAGGCGCAGCAGGACCGTGAACAGCACCACGCCGACGCCGTCGTTGAACAACGATTCGCCCTGGAGCTGCACTTCGAGCTCCGCCGGGATGGTGACGGTCCTGAGCGTGCTCAGCACGGCCACGGGATCGGTCGGGCTGATCAGCGCGCCGAAGACCAGCGCCCAGACCAACGGCATCGGATAGCCGATGAGCCGCGCCGCCGCAAAGAAGCCGAACCCGACCACCACCGTTGAAATAACGGTGCCGAGGCAGGCCAGGATCGCCACCGACAGAGCACGGCTGCGCAGCTTGTCGAGATCGACATGGAGCGCGCCGGCGAACAGCAGGAAGGCCAGCATGCCGTTCATGACGACGGCCGAGAAATCGATCTGCTGCAGCGCGCCGGTCAGGTCGCCGTAGAGGTGCTGCCCCGGATAGACCACGTCGATCGCCACCAGGACGACAGAGGCCATGACGCTCATGACGAGCAGCCCGATCGAATGCGGCAGCAGCAGGAATTTGTGGTTGAGCCAGCCGAACAGCGCCGACAGGGTCAGGAGGACGGCGGCCAGGTCGAAGATCGACAGCATGAACGGCTCTCATTCCGGTGCCGGGACGAGGAAGCGTCTTCTCGCGATGCTGACCCGCCGGACTCCCGAGCCGAGAAGCCCGCTCGGCCGGCCGGCGTCAAGCGCCCGCAGCGCAGCGTGGCGGGCCGGCCGACCTGCCTGCCGGGATGCGCCCCAGGCACGGCAGGCGCCCCCATCCGCCCTTCGAGATCGACCGGCGCCGAGCCGGCAACCTTGCCGCCCGGCCTCGACTACTTGGGCATCAGCACGCTGTCGATGACATAGACCACGCCGTTCGACTGCATGACGTCGGGCGTCTCGATGGCCGCGCCGCCGCCCTTCTCGTCTGATCTATGACCAGCCGGAGCCGGGCCCGTGTGCAGCAGACGTTGCTCGAGTGCCGTGATGATGCTCGTGCGCCATAGGGTTGCGGCGCATCCTTCGCCCAAAGGCTCCAGACCCGCCATTCGTTCCGGCCGGCGATCGAAGACTGTGCCAGGTCGCTTTCAGCCTCTGCTAAGATCGGGCTAAGCGTTCGGCTGCCGCTGCTTGTCAATCCGCGAAGTTCCGAGGTGATGCCAAGAGGGCCTGCGGTCTTCGGCCAATTGCGACGCGAACCTCAGGGGTTATTTTTCCCTCGATGGCTTTGTAACGCGAAACTTTTGATAGCAGTCCGCGTACCTGATTCCATCGGGATAGTGCAGCTTCCGCTGACAACCCTGGTAATGCTGGGAGGTTCACTCATGGATAACGACAAACGCTTCGACGCCGAAGAGGGCGCGGTGCCTCGCAAGATCGATCTAGCGGCCGGACGGCGGGCCTTCATGCGCACATCTGGGCTGGCGGCGGCGGGCGCGGCGATTTTCGGCGCGACGGGTATTGCAAATACGGCCCAGGCGCAGCAAGCGCAGACCGCAACCACGGCGCAAAGCGGCGATCTCGATCAGCAGATCCTCAATTTTGCGCTGAACCTCGAATATCTCGAAGCGGAATTCTATCTCCATGCCGCCTTCGGTCGCGGTCTCGCCGACGCGGACATCAACGGACGCGGTCGTCTTGGCGGCGTGACCGGCGGGCGTCAGGTCCAGTTCACGGACCCGGTCATCGCGGCCTATGCCAACGAAATCGCGGTCGACGAAGAGAACCACGTCAAGTATCTCCGCTCGGCCCTCAAGGGCGCCAGGGTGGCGCGGCCGACGATCGACATCCAGAACAGCTTCACGACGGCAGCGATCGCCGCCGGTCTGATCTCCCAGGGACAGACGTTCGATCCTTACGCGGATGACGTCAGCTTCCTCCTCGGCGCCTATATCTTCGAGGATGTCGGCGTTACGGCCTATAGCGGCGCTGTCGGCCTGATCACCAACAAGAACATCCTGCAGGCTGCCGCCGGCGTCCTTGCGGTCGAAGCCTATCACGCGGGCCTCGTTCGGACCGTGCTGTTCGCGAAGGGCGCTTTCCAGCAGACGGCAGCCATCTCGGCCTTGCGTGCGACGCTGGCGGGGCTGGGCAACGACGACCAGGGCGTCGGGCCGGACCAGAGCACCATCAGCGGCGGCACCGCCACCCAGGCCAATATCGTGCCGACCGACATGAACTCGCTCGCCTTCTACCGGACGCCGCGGCAGGTGCTCAACATCGTCTACGGCCAGACCGGCGCGAGGCAGGGTCTGTTCTTCCCGGACGGCACCAACGGGTTCTTCCACGGCTGATCCCCCTCCCGGACAGGTGCGCCGCATCGATTTCGTCGATGCGGCGGTCGTTCCGGGCGAAGCACGAGCTTCATCGTCGATCACCATCGCGGGCGGGGATGCATTAGCTTCCCGCCCGTTTTCGTTGTGACGTAGGCGGAGCGTCCCTCGCCGGTGTCGCGCTATTGCGTCAGGCGGGCGGATCCTACGGCGTTCTGGAACAAGGTGTTCATCGCCGCCGAGATATCCCCTCCGGTGTCGACCTGAAAGAAGAACCCGGGCGAGGCGCAAGTCTTCAGACTGATGGCGATATTCGGCTGAAAGGGTGCGATATTGCTGACATAGAATGGATTGGTCGGCAAGGGATTGTAGGTCGTGTAGAGCACCGCGATCTTTATCCCGCGGTTCTTGATCGTCGTGCACCAGGCCCCACCCATCGCCTTCATGACGCGACCACCCGAATTCTCGTCGACGACACCGTCCGTCACCAGGAACAGGAATTCCTGTGGACTGTCGCCAGCATTGTTGGTGCCGGCGCCAGGCGTGTTCATCGCCGCATTGATGTCGTTCATCGCCGCATCGTAATTCGTGTCTTGGTCGTTGTTGTAGTTCGACGCGGTCAGGTACGAGTTCTGATAGGTCGTCAGCGCCTGGATGTTGGCGGCCTGGCCCTGCACCGTGCTGAGGTTGGAGTTCAGTGGCGCGACGTTGATAAAATTGGTGTCGAACGTATAGAGGGCCATGCGGTATTTGGCGGAGGTGGAGGCTTCCGTGCTCTGCGCGCTCGTCATCAGGTTCTGGGTGGCCTGCGCCACGAGATCGATGCGCAACTGAATCCCGTTGTTGCGGGCCAGGGCATAATTGTCCTCGCCATTGGGATTGCCGAGATTGTCGCCCGCAGGATTGGTCTCGTGGCAGGCAAAGGCGCATCCCCCTTGACTGGGAGTCAGACTGACCATCTGGTTGATGCCGGCCTGGGTCGCGGCGATGGCCATCGACGGCGAGGTGTCGAGCAGCAGGTAGAAGTCGATGTTCGGATTGGTGGAGGCGCTCGAGCCCGCCTTGCCGGAAAAGGCGAGCGACGGACGGCTCAGCAGATTGGCGAAGGTGTCGGTGCGCGAGCCTGAATAGCTGACGCTTACGGTGCGCGTCGTCCCCGTCGCCCCGGGGGCATCGGTGACGGTGATCTTGACGGCGGAGGGATCGAGATTGACGTCCGGTATCGCGGAAGCCTGGGCCAGGAACATGTTGGTTGCGACCGTCTGGGCGACGGTCGCGGACTGGCTCATCATGGTAGGCGTGACGGCCGCAAGCGCCGCGGCATCCGAGATTGCGTTGAGCTTCGTCCACTTGCGCGCCGCCGAGACATAATCCAACCCGACCGCGACGCCGAGGATCATGGGAAGGGCGGCCAGCGCGAACAGGATCGCGACATTGCCGCTCCGGTCGCGACGGAGTCTCGCAAGCGTCGTCGAAACGATCCTCATTGTGGCGCCTACCATCGGACAACCTCTCGTCGAACGTTTCGCCCCGCTCAGCCGTTCAATGCAATGCTGCTTGAAATGCGCGGATTCATGTAAATCTGGTCGGCCATTGTCCGGCTTTTGCCGAAGAGACTGCTGACGAGAGAGACGTAATTATATTGGACGGTGCACCAGATGATGTAGCTGCTGGGCTGAGTGATTCCGGCCTTGACGGTTTCGACCTGGCCTTGCGGCAAGGCCGTCCCGTTGAGGGCCTGGCTCCAGGCGACGGTCGCCACCCCGCTGGCGTTGATGGAGAGCTCGGACACCACGATGGTCAGGCCCGAGGTTGAATAGGGAGCGAAGATCTGCGCCGAGGCGTTGAGAACGAGGTTCATGCTCGAACTCGTCATCGATACGTTGCGCGTGACGAGGTCGGCGATGGCGCGCGTCGTCAGCGTGACCTTGCGAGAGATCGCCGACATGCGGCTCAATTCGAAGCCGCCGAAGACGAGGATGATCAGGAGCGGCAGAACAAGCGCGAATTCGACCGCCGACACGGCACGGTC
This sequence comes from Lichenihabitans sp., assembly GCA_965277635.1. GTDB lineage: Bacteria > Pseudomonadota > Alphaproteobacteria > Rhizobiales > Beijerinckiaceae > Lichenihabitans. The sequence continues at coordinate 3,287,976 of CBDIDE010000002.1, read as the reverse complement.
GCAGCGCACCAGGTCGCGCAGGTCGAGGGTCGGGCGGCGGCGCATCGGCTAGGGCTCGTTCTTGAAGACCGAGGTGGCCATCAGCAGACGGCTCCCGTTGGTCTGGTTGATCAAGTTGAGGCCGAACGGCAGGTTGAATACCGACCACTGGTAGAGCATTCGGACGATGACGATGTCGCCCGGCGTGCCGGGATTGAAGCTCCAGCTATTGGTGACGTTGCCGTTGCTATCGAAGGTCAATGTGGGAAGCGCCGTATTGGCATTGGCGAAGGCTGATGTGGACACCACGTCGACAAAAAACCTATTGCAATTGAACAGGCTCGGCAGTTTTGCGCAAAGTTGCGCCTTATATTGAGCGGCATTGAGATTTTGCTGCTGGATGAGGCCGACGAGAATCTGGCGGCTGTTCGACTCGGTGAACGTTTCGAGCGCCTGGGTGCAGAAATAGATCACGCTGAGCTGCAATGCGGCAAAGATCAACGCGAGGAAAGGAAGCGCCACGATGGCGAATTCGATCGAGGCGGTCGCCCGCTTGTCGACGAATAGTCTCGCGCGCCAGAATTTGAGGCCAATCATTGCGGCTCGATCGGGTGGCGGAGGCGGTTCTCCTCCATGCTCTGCGAGCCTACCGGAGGTCCCCTAAAAGTTCGTGTCGTCGAAGCAGAGAAGTCCCGTAAAGCAGATTGACCATGCCGCCGGCCGGGACCGCTTTCAAGCGGACGATAGGCCTCACGAGGGGATCCTTCCTATGCCGAGGGGCGCGTTTCCTTGCGTCAGGCAGAAGATTAGGTGGATGCCAAACCTGCCAGGCGAGGCACAGGATCGCAATTTGTCACCAGCCAGGTACCGAGACGTTACGTCAGCCGATCGGCGCCAACCTTTCAGATCCGCAAGGTGTTGCGCAGGCGTCCATAGGCGATGCGAGCCGTCACGCCCACCCGCCAGAGGCCATGCAGCGGAAGCGGCCTGATCTCCGTCACCGGCATGTCGAGATCGCGGGCCGGCGTGCCCGCGATCGGCCGGGCGATCTCCCCGCCCATGGCGGTCGCCATGGCGATGCCCCGACCGTTGTAGCCGAGGCAGGCAATGAGGTTGGGGGCAGGTTCGTGGAAATGCGGATAGTGGTCGGCGGTAATGGCGAGCTGGCCGTTCCAGCCATGCGACCAGCGCGGCTCGCCGAGGAAGGGCCAGAGCCGCGTCGCATAGGCCGTGAGATCGGCGAGGGCGGACGGATCATCCGCCGGGCGTTGGCGGCTGCGCCCGCCCATCAGCAGCCGGTTTGCCGCATCGAGCCGATAGTAGACGGTGATCGACTCGTGCTCGTAAAGCACCGGGCGAGCGGGCAATATACGCCGCGCGACGGCCTCCGGAAGCGGCTCGCTCGCCACGATGCCGCTGAACACCGGAACGACGCTGCGCGCGAGCCCGGGCCAGAGCGCGTCGGTGTAGCCGTTGGTGGCGAGCACCAGCCAGTCGGCCGTCACGATGCCGCGCGGCGTCGTCACCTGCCAGCCCTCGCCGCGCCGATCGACGGAGGTGGCACGGGTGTGTCCGTGGATGGCGGCTCCGGCCCGGATCGCCGCATCGGCCAGTCCCCGGGCCAGCCCGAGAGGATTGACCGAGCCGCCGCGCCGGTCGAGTGCGCCGCAGAGGTATCGGCTGGTTCCCGTCGCCGCCGCGATGGCGTCGCGATCCAGGAGCTCGACCGGCAGTCCGCGTGCCCGGGCGCGCTCCGTCGCCTGCCGGATGAAGCCCGCCGCGCCGCGTGAAAAAGCCGCACGGATGGTGCCGTTGCGGGTCGCCTCGCACTGGATCTGATGGTCGCGGATGAGGTCGAACACCTTCTGAGGGGCGTTGCCCGAGAATGCGACCATCCGCCTCCCGAGATCGGCGCCGAAAGCCTGCTCGATCTCGTCGGGCTCGAATTTGAGGCCTGGGTTGACCTGGCCGCCGTTGCGGCCCGAGGCGCCCCAGCCGGGCTCGCCGGCCTCGATCACCGCGACCTCCGTGCCGCGCTGCGCCAGATGCAGCGCCGCCGAAAGGCCGGTGAAGCCGCCGCCGACGATCGCCACGGCGACGTGCTGATTTCCGGTGAGCGATGGTGTCGCCACGCGCTCCCGCGCGGTCTCCGCATAAAGGGAGCGCGGCATCGGACGGAGCGCGGCCGGCGCATCATCGATCGCATCCATGTCTTTCTCCGGTGCCGACGCCGTGACAGCATCTCGGCCCTCAAGGGGTACAGCAATGACAGACACGCAAAGCAAGCACGAGGCGCCGCCGACGATGCAGTGGTGCCGCAACCCTGCCGGCGCGCAAGAGGTCGCGCATCTCTTCGTCACCCACGCGGACGTTTCCTACATTTCGCATTCCGAACTGATGTTCGGCCGGGCCTCCGCACGGGACCGCTGGAGCGATGATCTTCATGACAGAATCAGCGGCGAGGCCGCTCGGGCCATCGCCGACGCGCCGGCGCACGGCGCTTCGTCGCGAACGCGGCTTGCCCGGGCCACGGTCGACGGCCGCTTCGCGGGCTTTGCCTTCGTCTCCGTCCCGGCCTCCACGGGGGTGCCATTCGGTGTCGTCGAGGACCTGCTGATCGCGCCCGAGCATCGCGGCCGGGGCGTCGGCCGCGCGATGCTGGCCTGGATCGCCGACGAGTGCCGGGCCCTGGGCTGTCGCCGCCTCTTCATCGAGAGCGGGGCCGCGAACCATGACGCCCATCGCTTCTTCGCGCGGCAGGGTTTCGAGCAGACGTCGATCGTCATGATGCGCGAGCTCTGAGTCTCGCATCGTCGCCGCTAAGTCGTAATCCGCGCGCGCGGATGGGCCGAGCGATACGCGGCGAGGAGGCGGGTGCTGTCGACCGCCGTATAGACCTGGGTGGTCGAGAGCGAGGCGTGGCCGAGCAGCTCCTGGATGGTCCTGAGGTCGCCGCCGCGCCCGAGCAGATGGGTCGCGAAGGAATGGCGCAACGCATGCGGCGTGGCGCTCGACGGGAGGCCGAGCGCGCCGCGCAGCCGCTCGACGGCGAGTTGGATGATGCGCGGCGACAGCGGACCGCCGCGCACGCCGACGAAGAGCGGCCCCTGCGGGGCCAGAGCGTGCGGGCAGAGCGCGAGGTAAGTCTCGATTGCGCGGGCCACCGGCGCAATCACCGGCACTTGCCGCGTCTTGCGTCCCTTGCCGGTGACGGTGAGCTGGTCGCGGTTCCCCGTCGGCGCCTCGTCGCGCCGCAGGCTCAGGGCCTCGCCGATGCGCAGGCCCGCGCCGTAAAGCAGGCAGATGACGGCGGCGTCGCGGGCCAGCACCCAGGGCGGCCGCGCTTCGTCGGCCCGGATGGCGGTCTCGGTCATGTCCCTGGCGGCGGAAACCGGCACCGGCTTCGGCAGGCGCCGCGCGACCTTGGGCGTCCGCACGGTCGAGAACACGGCCGCCTTGCCGCGACCGTTGCGTTCGAGGTGGCGCGCGAAGGAGCGCAGGCCGGCGAGCCCGCGCAGCAGCGAGCGGCTCTCTACACCCTCGGCGCGGCGCCGCGCCATGAAAGCCCTGAGATCCGGGGTGGTCAAGGCGGCGAGGGCCGCGAGATCGGCGGGTTCGCCGTTGTGCTCGGCCAGGAAGGCGAGGAACTGCCGCAGGTCCCGCCGATAGGCCTCGAGCGTGTTCGGCGACATGCGCCGCTCGGCACCGAGATGCGACAGCCACAGGCGCGCCTCCGCGACGACATCCTCGGCCGCCATGGCCACGAAGATCGGCAGGGGAACGGGTTCGGCGGAGGGTGGCTGCTGCGACAGGCTCATAGGATCACCCTCCTCCCTCCGGCTTAAGGCCGGGTTGCGGCCGACGCCGATGGGAAAGCGTTCCCTCATCCTCTACATAGCACGGCACGAGCCGCAGCGAACATCAGGGGCCATCTTGGAAACCACCAGCGACGCGCCGATCCGGGCCCGGCCGAGGACGCAGGACATCGTCGTCGCGGGCGGCGGCATCGCCGGGCTGGCGCTGGCGCTCGCCGTGCGGCGGGCCTGTCCGGGCGCGACGGTCACGGTGTGCGATCCGCGCCCCGCGCGCGCCGCGCGAAGCCTGCGGGCGGTGGCGGTGGCGGCAGGCGCCCGGCGCTTCCTCGAGGATCTCGGCGCCTGGCAAGCGGTGGCCGCCGAGGCCCAGCCGATGACCGCCATGACCATCACCGATTCCCGCCCGGAGGATGCGCCTCGTCCGGTCTATCTCGATTTTGCCGGCGAGGCCGAGCCTGGCGAACCCTTCGCCCATATGGTGTTCCACGACGATCTCAGGACCGTTCTGGCGGAACGCTGCGCGGCACAAGGCGTGACCATCGCGAGCGACCGCGTCACGGGCTTTCATGTCGGAGGAGGCGCTCTCGTGGCCGAGGCCGCGACGGGCGTGCTCAGGGCGCGGCTCCTCGTCGCGGCGGATGGCAGCCGCTCCCGTCTGCGCGAGGCGGCCGGCATCGGCACCGTGGTCCGGGATTACGGGCAGGCCGGCATCGTGGCGACGTTGTCGCACGACATCCCCCACGAGGGGCGTGCCACGCAGCATTTCCTGCCCGAAGGTCCCTTGGCCATCCTGCCTCTGCGCGCCGCGGATGGTTCGCCACGCCGCGTCTCGCTGGTCTGGACCACGAGCCTCGCCGAGGCGAGAAGGCTTGTCGCACTCTCGCCGCAGGCGTTCGTCGCGGCGCTGCAAGGCCGCATCGGTCGCGAGTATGGAGCGCTCATTCTCGAGGATGCGCCGAGCGCCCATGCGTTACGGCTCGTGCTGCCCCGCCGTCTCATCGCCGGGCGCGTGGTGCTCCTCGGCGATGCGGCCCGCACCATCCATCCCCTGGCCGGCCAGGGGCTCAACCTCGGCCTGCGCGACGCGGCCGTCTTGGCGGAACTCACCGCGGAGCGGCTGTCGCTCGGGCTCGATCCCGGCGATGCGGAGACGCTCGACGCCTACCAGCGCGCGCGCCGCTTCGATGCCCTGGCGATGGCGGCCATGACCGACGGGCTGAATCGCCTGTTCTCCAACGACAGCCTGCCGGCACGCCTGCTGCGCGATGTCGGCCTCGGCCTCGTCGATCGGATGCCGCGGCTCAAGCAGGTCTTCATCCGCGATGCGGCCGGTTTGGCCGGGCGGGTGCCACGCGGCTTCGCCAAATAGCGGCCATTCAAGCTCAACCCGCGTGGAGGAGGCCGAGCCCGCCGGCCACGATCGCAACACCGAGCCATTGACGGAGCGCAAGCCTTTCACCGAGGAACAGGCACGCCAGGCCGACCGTGATGGCGCTTTGCAAGGAACTCAGCACGGTGACGACCGCCACCTGCCCCGTCGCCAGCCCCGCCGAAACCGCAAGATATCCGACGACCGCCACCGCGCCCGTGCCGAGCACCGCGCCCGCATCGAGGCGTGAGAGAGCCAGAGAAGGCCGCAGGACCAGGGCGGCCGCCGCCAGGATCAGCGTGCTGATCGCGTAATAGAGCCAGACCGGGATGAACGCTCCGAGGCCCGGCGTCGCGAAGCGTCCCTGAATCCAGAACTGCACGCCGAAGCCGATACAGGCCGTCACCGCGTAGGCGAGTCCGGCCCGATCACCGCGGGGTTGCGGATCGCCCCCCGCCACGGTTGCGCGTGTCGGCAGGCACACCAGCACGCTGCCGACCATGACCAGCGCAATCCCCAGGATCGCGGCCGTCCCGATCCGTTCGCCACCGACCAGCGACAGAACGGCCGTCACGGCGCCGTAGGCACCCGTTATGGGGGAGATGAGACCGACGCGGCCGACCTGAAGGCCTCGGTACAGCGACACGGTCGCCAGCAGCCCGATCGGTGCCGCGCCGACACCGGCGAGCAGCGCCAAGGGCGAGGGATGATGCAACGGCTGGCGAAGGGCCGGATCGACCACCAGCCAAAGGCCGAGCCCAAGCGCGCCGACGCCTTGCGCATAGACCATCGCCTTGTGGACGCCCATGCCGCGCCCGATGATGCGGATCAGAAAGTCGGTCCCACCCCACAGCAGCGCGGCGGCCAGCCCGAACACCACCGCCATGCAAGAGACCCTTCCGTGAGCCGGCATGATGCCACGACGCCGGCTCATCATCAGGCTCGATCTGACGCAAGCTGGCCTTTCCCCGACAAGGCGTTCGTCGCCCCCCGCCATTTCGAGCGGACGCGCCTCGGACCGACGAGATCGCCTTGCCAAATGGCATCACAAGCTACATATGATGCTAAAGAGTGGAGGTGACGATGGTCGCTCTGACCCTGATCGACACACGCCCGCGAAGCTTCGGGGCGGAACCGATCACCGATGACGAGGCGGCGGCCATGTTTCGGGCCGTCGTCAAGCTCTTCCGGCTCTGGGGCCTTACGGATGAGCAGGCCGCCACCCTGCTCGACCTCACCGTGCGATCCTATCGCCGCTGGAAGGCTGGCGAACCAGGACGCATGAGCCGGGACGGCAAGGCGAGGCTTTCGAATCTGATGGGCGTCCACAAGGCACTCAGGATCATCTTCCGCGAGCCACAGCGCGGCTATCGCTGGATCGGGGCGCCCAACGACGGGTTCGGCGGCAGGTCGGCGCTCGACGTCATGCTCGGCGGCGAACTGACCGACCTGATGCGCGTCCGCCATTACCTCGACGCGGAGCGGGGCGCCTGGTGACAGGGAGCGCCGCCTATCGTCTGGCTCCGGTGCTCTGGCCCGGGGCGCGGCGGATCATCCGGAGCATCCATCCCCCGATCGATCTCTATGAAGACATCGCCGATCCGGCCGACTGGCCGCTGCTGCTCGCGGCCGAGCAGAAGACCAACCCGCGCCTGATGGAGGCGATCGGCCGTCTCGATCTCGTGCCTCCCGCCCGACGCGTCGGAGGCCCCGGATCGAGCTACCTGATGGCGCCGTTCACGCACGTCAGCCGTGACCGGCCGAGCCGCTTCAGCGACGGATCCTTCGGCGTCCTTTATGTGGGCGACCGGTTCGAGGTCGCCCTGCTCGAGACGATCCATCATCACGGTCGGTTCATGGCGCGGACCCGCGAGGCCGCCGGGTGGACCTCGCAGTTCCGCGAGATCGCGCTCGACGTCGCGGCCGACCTGCACGACCTGCGCGGGCTCGACCGATCGCGTGCGGATGTGCTCGATCCGGACGACTATGGGTGCGGCCAAGCGCTCGCCGCGACGCTGCGCGGCGCCGGGTCGGACGGGATCGCCTATCCCAGCGTCAGATGTCCGGACGGAACCTGCGCCGGGCTGTTCTATCCCGACCTCGCCGCCAATGCCCACCAGGGGCGGCATCTCGACTACCATTGGGACGGCGCGCGGGTCGACCTCTATCGCGACGCCGGCAGCAACCAAGTCTATCGGATCGGCTGAGCCGGCCTTGTGCCGTGCATCCGGAACGTTGACCAGCCCTCGGTCTGGAAGACGGCGGCGCCGCGCCGCATCGCCTCCCCCATAATGGCGACCCCTGCCGCGCCGGCGTCGAGACAGGCCGGTGCAGTCCCGGCCGTCACGCCGCCGAGCGCGACGACGGGAAGGCCGATCCGCGCCGCCTCACGCAGCGCCGCCAGCCCGAGCGCCGGCCCGTAACCTGGCTTGCTGGCGGATGGGAAGATGGGGCTCAAGGTCGCGTAGTCGGCGCCGGCGCGCTCCGCCGCCCACACGTCGTCGAGCGTATGGGCCGAAACGCCGATCAGCCCGTCCGCCCCGAGGCGTCGCCGCGCGTCGGCGACAGCGTCGGCGCTGCGCAGCTGGACGCCCACGGCGCCAATCTCGGCCGCCAGATCGGCGCCGACGCCGATCGTGAGTGCCGCGCCGGGGTGCGAGCGCACCGAGTAAGCGAGGTCGAGCGCTAGGGCGCGGCGTTCGCCCGGCGGCAGGTCGCGATCGCGCAGCCAGATCCAGCGGACGCCGGCGTCGAGCAGGTTCGCGACGAGCTCGGGCAGCGGACGCCGCGCCTGATGCCGGTCGGTGACGACGAGAAGCCGCGCCGGCAGGGCCCGTGCGACCGCTCCGGCGCTCAAGAGCCGACGAGGCCGAGTTGCGGGCTCGACGGCTCCGCCCGTTTCCGGGCCGGGATGCGACCGGCCAGATGGGCGAGCCGCCCGGCCTCGACCGCATGGCGCATGGCCCGGGCCATGCCGACCGGATCGTCGGCCTTCGAGACCGCCGTGTTGAGCAGGACGGCCGAGGCCCCGAGCTCCATGGCCACCACGGCGTCGGAGGCGGTGCCGATGCCGGCATCGACGATCACCGGGACCGGTGAGCGCCGGCAGATCAGCTCGAGCCCGGCCGGATCGGCGACCCCCATGCCGGAGCCGATCAGCGAGCCGAGCGGCATGACGGCCGCAGCGCCCCGGTCGGCCAGGCGCCGGCAGACGACCGGATCGTTGGTGCAATAGGGCAGTACCACGAAACCGCGCTCGACCAGCGTCTCGGTCGCGGCGAGGAGCTCCGACACGTCGGGATAGAGCGTCTCGCGGTCGCCGATGATCTCGAGCTTGATCCAGTTGGTGCCGAGCGCCTCGCGGGCGAGCTCGGCGGTCAGAATGGCATCCCGCGCGGTCTCGCAGCCGGCCGTGTTGGGCAAGAACCGCAGGCCCTTGAGCAGGCTGACCGTGTCCGAGCCGTGCCCGGCGAGCGACACGCGGCGGATCGACACCGTCACCATGGCGCAGCCGCTGGCCTCCACTGCCTGTTTCATGAGGCTCTGCGTCGGATAGCCGGCCGTGCCGAGGATGAGCCGCGAGCCGAAGGTCTCGCCGGCGATGGTCAGGGCGTCGGTCATTCTAGCCTCCCGCGACGGCGCGGATGATCTCGACCCGGTCGCCTTCGGCGAGGCGCGTCTCGTCCCAGGCCGGCGCGCGCACCACGGCGCCGTTGAGTGCGATGGCGAAGCCGCGGCGGACGGTGGGATCCGGCGGATCGATCTCCTGCCGCCAGAGCGCCGCAAGCGTCGCTGCCCCCGTGTCGCGGGATTCTCCGTTGATCTCGATGCGCATCATGCGGCTCCTCTGGCTAGAGCACGATCGGTTTAGGTCGGTTCGCTTCGCGGTCCTAAACCAATGAACGTGCTCGCTCTTTTAATTTGGAGCAGATCGGCAACAGCCGATCATGCTCGAGGACGGCCTCGGCGAAGCGGCCGGGACCGAACGTCGCGGCAGCCCCCTGCATCCGACCGGTGGTGATCAGGTCTTCGATGGCCCGCGCCGTGACCGGCGCCAGGAGATAGCCGTTGCGGTGATGGCCGGCCGCCACAAGGAGCCCCGGCACGAGTTCGCCCAGGATGGGCGCGTCATCGTCGGACGTCGGCCGGAACCCGGTCCGGATGTCCTCGACCGCCATCTCCTCGACGCCCGGCAGCACGCGCCGCGCCGCATCGAGCAGCGCCAGCAGGCCGCCGGCCGTGACGGACGCGTCGAACCCTGCCTCCTCCATCGTGGCGCCGAGGATGAGCCGGCCGTCGCTTTTGGGTGCGAGATGGATCTCGGCGGTCCAGACGACATGGTCGATCGGCAAAGGGCCCGTGCGGCCGCGCAGCGTCAGCGATTGTCCTTTGAGCGGCCGGACTGGCACCCGGGGGCCGGGCGATAGCCAAGAGGCGCCGCCGGCGGCGGCCCCGGTCGCGAGCAAGGTGGTGCCGGCCTGGATGGTGCGCCCCCCGGCCGCGACGCCGGTGACGCGCCCGCCGCTCCGCTCGAGCCCGTCGATCTGCGTCGCTTCGAACAGTTGGCCGCCGGCAGCCAGAAACGCGGCCCGCAAGGCGCTCGTCACACCGAGAGGGTCGACCTGATGGTCCTCGGGACAGAGAATGCCGCCTGTGACCGCCGGCGTCAGACCCGGCTCGCGCTCGCGCGCCTGTGACGCGGACAGCCAGTGCGTGCCGAGGCCGGCCCGCCGCAGCAGCTCGTGGCGGGCGCGCAGCCGCTCGGTCTCGTCGCGGCCGACCGCGACGACGAGCGTCCCCTCGGCGCGGTAGTCGATGCTCCGCGCGCTTGCTGCTTCGAGGTCATCGCGGAATGCCGGCCAGAAGCGCTGGCTTTCGAGGCCGAGCCCGAGCAGGGCATCACCGCCGGGCTCATGCTCCGCCGACGCCGCCAGCATGCCGGTCGCCGCCGCCGACGTGCCGCCGCCCGCCGCTCCGGCCTCGAATAGACCGACGTCGAGGCCGCGCGCGGCGAGCCGCCAAGCGATCGACAGGCCGATGACGCCAGCGCCGACGACCGCGATGTCGAGCTTTCGGGGCAGCGGCGCCGCTGTTGGCTGCAAGGCGGGCGCGACCCGCAACGATTGAAACAGGACGGGGACGTCGGCCAAGTTCAAACTCCTCCCGACACTCGACGTCGAGAGATCCGGCCTGGCTGTGATCGAAGCGCCGGATTCCGTCCCTACGCCGGTGCGAACCGGATCAGGTTCAATGGATTTCCGCGCCGCACGATCCCTCGGGACCTGCCCAGCGGTGTCTCAGCCCCTTGCCGGGGATCTCCGTGGAACGGGACAGACAATGGGCATTCGGACCGGGTGGGTCAAGAGAGGCCTACGATGGCGTTCCTCCCCCGGAACGGGCAAGGTGGCGCAGCCATCGCCTGCGCCATATGGGGTTGAAGCGGTCCGTCCAACCCCACCCGTCGGGCTTCGCCCGCCACCCTCCGCGTTCCCGGGAGGGACGAAGTGCGGGCCGTCTACTTCACCACCTCGGCGGCGAAATTCGAGAAGAACTGATCGGCGGTCTTCTTGGCGACGCCGTCGATCAGGCGCGCGCCCATCTGGGCAATCTTGCCCCCGACATTGGCCTGCACATCGTAGCTGAGCTTCGTGCCCTCCTCGACCTCGCTCAGCGTCACGTCGGCGCCGCCCTTGGCGAAACCCGCGATGCCGCCCTCGCCCTCCCCGCTGATGCGATAGCCGTTCGGCGGGTCGATATTGGAGAGTTCGACCTTGCCCTTGAAGGTGGCGCTGACGGGGCCGATCTTCATCTTGGCCGATGCCGTGAAGGTCGTGTCGCTGGTCTTGTCGAGCGTCTGCACGCCGGGGATACAGGCCTTCAGCACCTCGGGGTCGTTGAGCTTGGTCCAGACCGTCTGCCGGTCGGCCGGCAGCACGACCTCGCCCTTCATTTCCATCGCCATCCGGCTCTCCCCCGCTTTTTCGGCGGCACGCTCCGCCTTTTGCCCCGGCATCCTAGACGTGGGCGCCAGCTTCGCCTAGGCCCGCGCCTTGCGTGACCGAAGCGGGAAGTGGAAAGTCGATGAACATGAAGGTCGATGTCGCGGTGCTCGGCGCCGGCATCGTCGGTGTCTCGGCCGCCCTGCACCTGCAGGCGCGCGGCCGCAGCGTCGCGCTGATCGACAGGAATGCCGACGCCGGTGCCGAGACGAGCTACGGCAATGCCGGGCTGATCGAGCGCTCGTCGGTCGTGCCCTACATGTTTCCGCGCGACCTGCCCACGGTCGTCAGGTTTGCGTTGAACGGCTCGACCGAGGCCCGCTATCACCTCGCCGCCCTGCCCCGTTTGGCGCCCTTCCTGCTCCGCTATTTCCTGGCGTCGTCTCCGACCGGCATCGCGCGCAGCACCGCCGGCGCGCGCCCCCTGATCGAGCGCTGCCTCGTCGAGCATGAGGCACTGATGGAGGCGGCGGGCGCGTCGCATCTCATGCGCCGCATCGGCTGGATCAAGGCCTTCCGCCGCGCCAGGAGCCGCGACGAGGCCTTTGCCGAAGCCGAGCACCTCGGCAGCATGGGGCTGCGCATCGACACCCTCGATCCGGCGGCGCTGGCGGAGCGCGAACCACATCTCGGCCCAGGCCCGATCGGCGCCCTGCATTTCCGCGACCCCGCCGCGATCTGCGATCCCGGCGCGCTCGTCCGGGCCTATAGTGCGCTCTTCGTCCATCGGGGCGGACAGTTCCTCCAGGGTGACGCTCGGAGCCTCGAGAGCAGCGGCCACGGCTGGCAGGTCGCGACCACGCGGGGCACGGTCGAGGCGCACGATGTCGTGGTGGCGCTCGGGCCCTGGTCGGACCTCGTCTTCCGCAAGCTGGGCTACCGCCTGCCCTTCGCGGTCAAGCGCGGCTACCACCGGCACTTCCGCCCAAAAGGCAATGCGGTGCTGAACAACCCGGTGCTCGATGTCGACGGCGGCTATCTGCTGGCTCCGATGGCGCAGGGAATCCGCCTCACCACGGGGGTCGAATTCGCGTTGCGTGACGCGCCTCCCACGCCCGTGCAGATGGCGCGCGCCGAGCCCGTCGCGCGGGCGCTGTTCCCGCTCGCCGAGGCGGTCGAACCCGTGCCCTGGATGGGCGCGCGGCCGTGCCTGCCCGACATGCTGCCCGTCCTCGGGCCGGCGCCGCGCCATCGCGGGCTGTGGTTCGATTTCGGTCATCAGCACCACGGCCTGACGCTGGGCCCGGTCAGCGGACGCCTGCTGGCAGAGATGATGAGCGGCGAAGCACCCTTCACCGATGCCGCGCCCTATTCGGTGGAACGGTTCGGTTGAACGACGGCCCAGTCCGGCCGCAGGATCGACATCAGGTGCATGGAGCGGAAGCGGCCGTCCGGCATGGCGCGGACGTCGCGCACGAGGCCCTCCGTGCGGAATCCGGCCCTGGCATAGGCGCGGGCGGCGCGGGCGTTGTCGTCGTAGACGAGAAGCTGCAGCCGGTGCGTTGGAGTCTCCGTGAACACGTGAGCGATCGTCGCCGCGAGGAGCCTCGCGCCGATCCCCCGGCCCGGCTCCTCGACCGCGATGCGGCGCAGACTCGTGCAGCGATTGGCGCTGCCGAGGCCCTGCAGGATCGCGAAGCCAAGCAGCCGAGCCTCGCCGCGCGCGACGAGGTAGCGCGTTCCCGGAACCCCGGTCATCTCCGCGTGGTGCTCCTCGGCGGTCCATCGGCCAACGAGATCGTCGTATCCGGGGCGACGCTCGATCGCCATGATCGCCGGGATGTCGTCGAGGGTGGCGAAGGCAACTGGCGGCATCGCCGACTCGGATCCGTTGGCTGCGACGCCGAATATGCCGCAGCACCTGTGGCGTTGAACCACTGTCCCGCCGGATCGACAAGCCTTTAGATTTCGCAGCGATGACGGCGCGTCCGGCGCATGTCCGAGGATCGTGGAGGAGCGCGGAATGAAGCTTATGAGTGCGATTGCGGCGGCGGCTCTCCTGGCCGGCGTTCACGCCGTGGCGGCGCAGAGCGCCCCGGACGGGGATGCGGCAAAGGGGGCGACTACCGCCAAGATCTGCAAGACCTGCCATCGGTTCGGCCCCGGTGCCGTGAACGCGATCGGGCCGGTGCTGAACGGCGTCGTCGGACGCAAGGCCGGAACCTATCCGGGGTACAATTATTCCGAGGCCAACAAGACCTCCGGCATCACCTGGGACGAGGCGACCCTGAAGACCTACCTGAAGGCTCCGAGAAAGCTGATCCCCGGCACCAAGATGACCTTCGCGGGATTCGAGAAGCAGTCCGACATCGACAATGTCGTGGCGTTCCTGAAGACGCTCGGGCCGGACGGCAACCCCATCAAGAAATAAATCTGGCCGCGGATCGAGGGCGGCGCCGATGCGGCAGGGCCGCGATTGCGCCGCCGTCGAGTATCGCCCATCCTAGCGGAATGACGCAGCAAGATACTTGCCGGAGCCATGAGACAGGCTTTGCGGACCGGCTCTGGGCACGGACCGAGCCGCTGCACCGGCAGGCGGAGCGCTCCGGCATCTTTCAGGACCTGCTGCGCGGACAGGGAAACACCCGCGCCTATGCGCTGCTGCTGCGCAACCTGCTGCCCGTCTACGAGGCGCTCGAACGGGGTCTCGACGGACTTGCGGGCTCGGCCATCGTCGGCCCGCTGGCCCGGCCCGCGGTGTTTCGCACCTCCGCCTTGCGCGCCGATCTCGCCCATCTCGATGGTGCCGCCTTGCCGCTCCTCGGCAGTGGGCAGCGCTATGCCGAGCGGATCGCGGAGGCGGGACGGAACGGCGGAGCGCTGCTCGTCGCCCATGCCTATGTGCGCTATCTCGGCGACCTCAACGGCGGCCAGATCCTCAAACGGCTGCTCGGCCGGCATCTGGGTCTCGGACCCGAAAGCCTCGCCTTCTACGATTTTCCCGGCGCCGATGCTTCGGTATTGGCCGAGGACTACCGAACGGCCATCGATGCCGCCGGTGCCGCTATCGACCCCGTCGGGCCGGTCATCGAGGAGGCGTGCTCGGCCTTTCGGCTGACCATCGCGCTATCGGAGGAGGTTCGCGACGAGGCTTTGCGGACGGGCGATGCGGTTCAGGTCAGTCCGTCAAGAGCATGATGTCGCCCGAACCCCCGTGCCGATTTTTCGGCACACGCGCCCGGTTTCGTCCTTGCGAGGAACGCAGCGACGAAGCAATCCAGATTGTAGGCCCGCAGGTTCTGGATCACTTCGCTTCGTGGTGACGGCTAAGCATCGTCGATGACAAGGAGCCGATCTACAATGTCAGGCAGAATCGCGCGGCTTGTCCCACGCCATCCTGCCATGGCTGAGGCATCGATTCTGCCGTGAAGCGCGGGTGACGCTTCACGGACCGGCGCTCGGAGTCAGCTGCCGCCGCCGATGCAGGTGGTGGCCGTCTTCGGCGTGCAGACGTCGAGGCCCGTATAGGTCGGATCCTTGGGCGGTGCCTTTCCGTCCTTGATGTCCTTCAGGAAATACATCGCCTTGTAGCCCATCTCGAAGGGGCGCTGGCCGACATTGGCCGAGGCGAGGCCTTCCTTGAGCAGGTCGATCTGCACGGGCAGCGTGTCCGCGACCACGAGGGCGAGGGCGCCCGAGGCGATCTTGTCCTTGAACTTCGTGGCGATCTCCCGATACGCGTCGGGCAAGAATTCCGGGAAGCCGCCGGTCGGCGTGAAGGCGTCGAGGTTCGGATATTTGGCGAGCACGTCCTCCATCTGCTGGATCGAGCGCGGGAAATCGTCATCGGTGTAGAGCGGGCAGCCGTCGGCCTCCTTCCAGCCGTTCTGGCCGGTCAGGCGCACGCCCGGCGACTCGCTGCTCTCCTTTCCAGACAGCGTGTCGCGGATGCCCTGCATGCGCTCGTTGTGATTGGCCGCCGCCGCGCCGCCCGACTGGATGCAGATGGTGCCGCCCTTGGGCTTGATCGCCATCACCTGCTTGGCGATGTTGACGCCGATGTCGTAATTGTGCGTCCCCACATAGGCGACGCGCAGCCCCTTGTCCTTTTCGAGGAGGTCGGAATCCCAGGTCAGGACCGGGATGCCGGCCGGCTTGGCGCCCTGCAGCGCATTGGCGATGGCCGGCGCGTTGGCGGCCGAGACCGCGATGCCGTCGACCTTCTTGGTGACCAGGTCGGCGACGATCTGCGCCTGCTCGTCGCCCCCGCCGTGCTCGCCCGGGCCGATGTAGAGACATTCGACAGCGCCCGCGAGCTCCTTCTCCGCCTTCTTGCAGCCGGCCAGCGCCTGGTCGAAGAACGGGTTGTTGGTGTTCTTCGGCACCAGCGCGAAGGTGTATTTCTTCTCGGCCGCGCTGCTGCCGCAGACCAGACCCAGCAATGCGCCGGCCGCGACGCTCGTCGCAAGAGCATATTTCAGCATGCATTCCCTCCGCTCGATGATGGGGCGCCGGTTCTGCTCCGGCTTAGCCCCGCTTGGCTCGGACCTTCCCGAGATAGACGGCCGCCACCAGGAAGACGCCGACGAACGTGCCCTGCCAGTTCGAATCGACGCCGGCCATGGTCAGCGAATTGCGGATGACGAAGATGAGGGCGGCGCCGATGAAGGCCCCGTAGGCGCTGCCTTCGCCCCCCATCAGGTTGGCGCCGCCGATGACGGCCGCCGATATGGCGAGAAGTTCGTAGCCCGTGCCGAGCGCATTGATGGCGGACCCGGTCCACCCCACGCTGAGGATGCCGGCCAGTGCCGCCGCGAGGCCGGACACCACGTAGCACTGCACCTTGACCCGCTTGACCGGTACGCCGGTCAACAGCGCCGCCTGCTCGTTGCCGCCGATGGCCAGGATATAGCGGCCCCACGCCGTCATCTTGAGCACCACAGCGAAGATAATGGTCAGGACGACGAGCATCAGCAACGGATAAGACAGTTGCAGCGCGCTTTCCCCGCTCCCGAATTGTACGAAGCCATTGCCGAACTTCTTGAAGACCGGGCCGCCGGGGCCGAAATTGTAGATCATCCGATTGCCGGAGAGAACCACGGCGACGGAGCGGGCCACCGAAAGCATGCCGAGCGTGACGACGAAGCTCGACAAGCCGACATAGGCGACGAGCAGGCCGTTGATGAGCCCGACCACGGCCCCGGCTCCGAGCCCCGCCAGGATCGCGAGCCACCAGGAATAGCCGTTCATCAGCACGAGGCCGCTGACCACCGCCACGAGGCCCATGATCGACCCGACGGAGAGATCGATGCCGCCGGTGGCGATCACCGCCACCATGCCGAGCGCCATGATGCCGATGAAGGAGAAGTTGCGCGTCGTGTTGAAGACGTTCTCGGCCGTCGCGAAGCTCTGCGGCTGCAGGTAGCTCATCACAATGCAGATCGCGATCAGCGCCACCGTGACCCAGAGCGACTGGGCCGCCGCGAGGCCGCCGAGAAACGAGTGCTCACGGGTGCTGAGCAAGGCGTCGTCGATGCTGGCGTGCGACCCGACGGAGAGAGCGGGCTTGCCTGCGGCGGGCGCCTCACGCGACATGGATCGCCCCCGTGATCAGGCCGGTGACCTCCTCGGGGCTGGTGTCGCGTATCGGCTTGTCCGCCACCTTGCGGCCGCGGCGCATCACCGCCACCCGATCGCAGACCTCGAAGACGTCGGGCATGCGATGGCTGATCAGCATGATGGCCATGCCGCTGTCGCGCAGGCGGCGGATGAGGTCGAGCACCTCTGCCACCTGGCGCACGCTGATGGCGGCCGTGGGCTCGTCCATGAGCACGAGCTTGGCCTGGCTGAGCCGAGTCCGGGCGATCGCGACCGCCTGCCGCTGGCCGCCCGACATCTGGCGCACGAGATCACGCGGCCGCGTCTCGGATTTCAGCTCGCCGAAGAGTTCACCGGCCTTGCGGGCCATGGCGCGATGGTCGAGCCAGGCGAAAGGCCCCATGCGCTTCTTGATCTCGCGGCCGAGGAAGACGTTGGCGGCGGCGGAGAGGTTGTTGCAGAGCGCGAGGTCCTGGTAGACGACCTCGATGCCCTTCTCCCGCGCCTCGACGGGCTTGGCGAAATGCATCGGCTGGCCGTCGAAGAGATATTGGCCGCTGGTCGGGGGGAAGTTACCGGCGATCACCTTGACCAGCGTCGACTTGCCGGCCCCGTTATCGCCCATCAGCCCGAGAACCTCGCCCTCCTGCAGCGACAGGTCGACCTCGTTCAGCGCATGGATGGCGCCGAAATGTTTGACGATCGACGTCAACGCGAGAACGGCTGCCACGCCGGCCCTCTCCCTGGCTGCTTCCTCGATCCATGGCGCGGTTAAACTGCGCGCTATTGTTATGATTATTGTGGCGCGCGGTCGCCCCCTGCGCAAGCGCGAAGTTTCGCCAGGGTCTCAGTCCGCGCCCCGGGCGGCGAGGAAGCGCAGGGCGGCTTCGAGCGTCGCGTCGGACACGTGATGTTCGATCCCCTCGGCATCCGTCTCGGCGGCGTCCGGCGGCACGCCGATGGCGATGAGCAGCTTGACCACTGTCCGATGGCGCGTGCGCACCCGTTCCGCCATCCGCTTGCCCGCTTCGGTCAGGAAGATCCCGCGGTAGGGTCGCGACGTCGCGAGGCCCTCGCGCTTGAGCCGCGCGATGGCCTTGTTGGCCGTCGGATGGGCGACGCCAAGGGCGCGTGCGATCTCAGTCGTGCGCGCCTCGCCCTGCCCGGCCAGGAGATCGGCGATGAGCTCGGTATAATCTTCGAGGATGGCCGCCGATCGGGCTGTGCGGGCCTTGTCGAACCGCTGCCTGTCGGGGCCGGCCTGGCCAGGCGGGACGGTTCGGGCGGGCTCGATCGGGCCGGGATCGCCGGCCGGACCCGGCTTGCCCGACGCGCCTGCTCGCACGCGCCGCGACGCCGCGTCTCGCTGCCCGCCCTGCGGTTTCCTGTCAGTCACGGCCCGACGCCCTCCCCGATCGACGCTTTTAACCCGAAGCGACATTAAAGCCCATTGACCTGATTGTACCCTTAGCTACATTATGTTGGCCAGTCTCCCGCCACCCTCCATTTGTGGTCCCGCCTTGACCGATTCAACCACCCTGGCCATCCGCGACGTTCTCGACGGCAGGCGCCGCGGCCTGCCGGCGGCGCTGCTCTTCGCCGGACCGGCGGTGATCTCTTCAATCGCCTATGTGGACCCCGGCAATTTCGCCACCAACATCCAGGCCGGCGCCAGATACGGCTACACGCTGCTCTGGGTCGTGGTGGTGGCCAATCTCCTGGCCATGCTGTTCCAGTCGCTGTCGGCGCGCCTCGGCATCGTCACGGGCCGCAACCTCGCGGAACTCTGCCGGGCCGAGTTTTCACGGCCTACCGTCGGGGCCATGTGGCTGGCCAGCGAGGTCGGCGCCATGGCCACCGACCTCGCCGAGTTCCTCGGCGGGGCCATCGCCTTTTCGCTCCTGTTCCACATCCCGTTGATGGCCGGCATGGTGGCGACCGCCGCGGTGACCCTCGGCATCCTGCATTATGAAAAGCACGGATTCAGGGCCATGGAACTGCTGATCGGCGGCTTCGTCGCCGTGATCAGCCTCTGTTATCTCGTCGAGGTCCTCATCGCGCCGATCGACTGGCCGGCGACGCTTGTCGGCAGCGTGACACCACGACTCCCGGATGCGGCGGCACTGACCATCGCGGTCGGCATCATCGGCGCCACCGTCATGCCGCATGCGCTCTATCTGCATTCCGGCCTGACGCAGAACCGTGCGCCGGCGCGCGACGAGCGCGAGCGCGCCATGCTGCTGCGCTTCTCCAACCGGGAGGTGTGGATCGCGCTCGGCCTCGCCGGCCTCGTCAACATGGCCATGGTGATGATGGCGGCGGCGGCCTTCCATCTCGGCCACAGCGACGTGGCGGAGATCGAGACCGCCTACAAGACGCTGACGCCGCTGCTCGGCAGCGCGGCGGCATTCGTGTTTCTCGTCTCGCTGCTCGCCTCGGGCCTGTCGAGCTCGGCCGTCGGCACCATGGCCGGGCAGATGATCATGCAAGGGTTCGTCGGCTTCCGCATCCCGCTCTGGCTACGCCGCGCCATCACCATGGCGCCGGCCTTCGTGGTCGTGGGGCTCGGGGTCAACGCCACCGATGCCCTGATCCTGAGCCAGGTCGTGCTGAGCTTCGTGCTGCCGATCCCGATGGTGGCGCTGGTGCTGTTCACGCGGCGCGCCGACATCATGGGCCGCTTCGTCACCGGCCCTGTCCTCACGCTGGCGGCGGTGATCGGCGCCATGACGGTGTTGGGGCTCAACGTCGTGCTCATCGCCCAAGCCTTCGGCATCGCCATCCCAGGGCTCGCGTCCGACTGACGGACCGAGGCACGCTGCGATTGTTCGGTCGCCGTGGCATCGCCGGTTCACGCCTTGAGCCTCCACGTCCGGCGCAGTTCGTCCGGCGGACGGCGAGCCGAGCGCGGTCTCGCCGACCAGCCAGGCTCTGACGCGGGTCGGCCGTCCTCGCGGCGAACCGCAGGCCGCGATGGGAGTCGCCGGCTCCGCACATATTTCCGTGAACACACCGGATTGCACGAAATTAACCTTGACAAAAGGTTTCCACTCTGCACGCCGAACTTACCTTAGGTCGTCCGGCCTTAGGTGCTATTGTATTTTCAGTCGATAAAACATGGAGATCGGTCGTGAGCTCGCTGGACGGTAACAAAAACGATCAACAGGAAAGCTCAAGAGTTAAACCTTCGGCGCCACCCGCCAAGGCCGCGAGCCAGACCTCGTACGGACCGGAGGGATGGAGCAGACCCGAATCGTGGGGACTGCGCACCGGCAGCCTGACACAGTCTCGGCAAAGCGATACTGAATATACGTCGGCCTTCCGGCTTGTGCAGAAGGCTTCGGAAGCGATCGACGTCTTGCAGGAACGGTGCCGTCGGCTTGAATCAGACATTCGAGACACGAACGAACGGTCCAAGAGCGAGGCCGAATCTTCCGAACGCGTCATCAAGGACTGGGAGCGACTGGCCAATGCTCTCAAAGCACAGCTGAGCAAGACGGAAGCGAACCTGGCCGACGCGCAGCAGACCTTGAAGGCGCTTGAAGAGCGCGCCGGCGCTGCCGAAATTCGCATTCAGGAAAACGAGCAAAAGCTGCAGGCGAGCGATCTTCGCGCGCAGGAGGCCGAGGCGCGAGCCATGGCCGCCGAACAACTCGCCTCGCAGGAAAGCGAACTCGCCTTGTCGTTCCAGCACACCATCATGGAGGCGTTCGGGACGGGCTCGCGCCTGTCGTCGGCCTTGGCGGGAGAGCCCGGTCATTGAGTCGGCCGAGCCCCGCGACATGGGTTTCCGTCGGCCGACAAGACCGGGTGGGCAGTCGACGACAGGCGAGCGCCGACCCGCAATGCCGACCGACGCAGGCCGCCGCCCGCGGCTGTGCGCGTCACAGGATCCTGACTGGCCCCGCCGGCACGATGCCGGTCGGGTTGATGTGCAGGTGGCTGCCGTAATAATGGTGCTTGATATGGAAGAGATCGGTCGTCCCGCCGAAGGCCGGTAGGTCGTAAAGCCGTCGCAGATAGGCGGAAAGGTCGGGATAATCCAAGATCCGCCGCAGGTTGCATTTGAAGTGGCCGTGATAGACGGCATCGAAGCGGATCAAGGTCGTATAAAGCCTGATGTCGGCCTCGCTCAGTGCCTCGCCGACGAGGAAATGGCGGCTCGACAGCCGCTCATCGAGCCAGTCGAGCGTCGCGAACAGCGGCGCGACGGCCGCCTCGTAGGCCTCCTGGCTGCGGGCGAAGCCAGCCCGGTAGACGCCGTTGTTCAGCGTCTCGTAGACGCGTTCGTTGAGAGCGTCGATTTCGGTCCGCTGCACCATCGGATAATAGTCGCCCGGCGCGGCTCCGGCCCCGTCGAAGGCGGAGCCCAGCATGCGGAGGATCTCGGAAGATTCATTCGACACGATGCGGCCGGTCCGTTTGTCCGACAGCACCGGGACCGTGACGCGCCCGGTAAAGCCCGCATCGGCCGCCGTATAGACCTGGTGCAGGAACCGGGCCTGGTTAATGGGGTCGGGTATGACGCCCGGACCATCGGTGAAGGTCCAGCCGTCCTCGCGCATCAGCCAATGGACGACGGAGAGGCCGACCATGCCCTCCAGACCCTTGAGCTTGCGCATGATCAGCGTGCGATGCGCCCACGGGCAGGCGAGCGACACATAGAGATGATAGCGGCCAGGCTCGGCCGCAAAGCCGCCGTCACCGCTCGGGCCGGGCGCGCCGTCGGGGGTCACCCAGTTGCGCAGGGCGCTCGCCGGACGCGCGAAGGCTCCCGTCCGGTCGGTGGGGAACTCGCCATCCTTAACCCAGCGTCCCTCGATCAGCATGCCCATGAGCGCCCTCCCCTCGATCCCGGGAGATCATACAAGGCTGCAGCCGTGGCGCGAGCCACCGCATCTCGAAAGCAGTGCTCTCCGCGGTGATCTTCGCCCGTTACTGGGAGACCTTGAGCCGATGAGGATCCGGGCGCGCCTCCGGGATTGGCTGCGCGGTGGTGGGGCTTGCAAGCCACCCGCCGGGCGAGTCTGTCGTGTTCGCGCCGGCTGCGGGCCGCCACGAGCCTCTGTGCCAGAACTGCGTGCACTTTCATAACGATGCGGCGACGATCGAGGCCGCCGTTCCCGGCCTGGGGAGTCTGGGCTCGGCCCACGCCTGCGTGCGCGCCGACGATGGACTCTGCCTGAAGCACGACCGGTTTGTCACCCAGGGGTCGAATTGCCGGTTCTTCCGCCCGCAGCTCAGAAGCGCCGGCCGGGCCGGATAGGCGAGGACGCAACGATCAAGGCGGCGCTGGAACCAGCGGGGCCGGCTGCCATCGGGTGCCGACCAGAATGTCCCGTGAGACCCGGAGGTCGACCCGGCAGGCCGGCCATTGCAGCACCAGATGCGCGGTGTTTCCATCGGCGTCGCGCGACAGGCTCGGCACCATCGCCGCATGGTTGTCCCACGGCAGGTGCAGATAGATCGTCCGTTGCGCGAAGACCGCCATCCCGGAGGTTTGCGGGCAGACGTCGGCGAAACGCCCCAGGCCGAGCGACAGGGTCGCGACATCCGTATCGGCCCTGGCGCCGAACGCCGCTGTCTTCATCGCCGCGAGGCTGCGCCGGTTGCGCTCGTTCGCCGCAGCCGCGTCCTGCGCGTCGGCGGCATCGCGCACCGCGACGCCCGGAGGTCGGGCGACGATCACGTCGCCGGCTTCCCGCCACGTCTCGCCCTCGCGGGTCTCGGTCCGCATGCTGAGGATGTCCCGGCACCGGCCGCGCGCGACGATATGTTCGGTCGCGCCGTCGGCGCTCTTGCGCGAGGTGAACGTGACCGGCGGCCCGGCCTGGGGCCCCGGCATGGGCAGGGTCAAGTCCAGCGTGCCGCGGTCGAACAGTGCCCAGGAGCCAGCCCGGACGCAGTCGTCCGCCGCCGTCCCGTCGGGATCCGCAAAGACCGCGCCAAGGTTGAAGGTCTGCATCGTCCGATGCGGAGGCATGATCCGTGTCGCCGGGTCCGCCCGGGCGGCGATCGGATCCGCCGCGACCGGTTCGACGAAGGCCGCGACGGCGATCCCGGCCGCAAGCAGGCTTGCGGCTGTCACGCTCAGGCCCGACACGATCCTCGACCGATGCAACATCTCGCCTCCCCGAGGCTACGATCCAAGCGGGCCGACCGCCAAATCCGCGCCCCACGACCATCCGGATCCGCGACCGAACATCCGCTTGACCCCCGTTTGCAGCCGTTCCAGAGTGCCCGCCGAGCACAGGGCCGGGTTGCGCGATGGGATATGCCCCGCAACGCGGCAACATGCCAGCGGGAGGGGATATGCCCAAGGTTTCGATGGTGGTGAACGGCAAGGCGGTCACGGCGGAGATCGATCCGCGGACCCTCCTGGTCCAGTTCCTCCGGGATCATCTGCGGTTGACCGGCACGCATGTCGGCTGCGACACCAGCCAGTGCGGCGCCTGCGTGGTCCATATCGATGGCAAGGCGGTCAAGTCCTGCACCGAGCTGGCGCTGTCGTGCGAAGGCGCCAAGATCACGACGATCGAGGGCCTGGCCAAGGGCGCCGAATTGCATCCGATGCAGGAGGCCTTCCGCGAGCATCACGGCCTGCAATGCGGCTTCTGCACGCCGGGCATGATCATGACGGCGGTCGATATCGCCAACCGCAACGGTCCCGACCTCGACGAGCACCTGATCCGCGAGGAGCTCGAAGGCAATATCTGCCGGTGCACGGGCTACCACAACATCGTCAAGGCGGTGGCTGCGGGCGCCAAGGCCATGGCGGGCGCGCCGGCCCTGGCGGCCGAATAGTCGATCACCCAATCGCATCCATGCCGGAGCGTCGGCCGCGGCCATAGGGGTCGGTGGCTGCCATCAACAAGAACGACCGGCGTCTCACGTTTCGGAGGAAACCATGAGTGCTACCGGCATCGGCGCCTCGGTCCGTCGTCGCGAAGACCATCGCTACATCACCGGCAAGGGCCGTTATGTCGATGACGTCAATTGTCCCGGCCAGGCTTACGCCTGTTTCCTGCGCTCGCCCCATGCCCATGCGGCGATCCGGTCGATCGACAAGGCGGCGGCCGAAGCAGCGCCGGGCGTGCTGGCGGTCTTCACCGGCGAGGATCTTGCCGCCGACAAGGTCGGCGGTCTCATCTGCGGCTGGATGATCCATTCCAAGGATGGCTCGGCGATGAAGGCGGGGCCGCATCCGGCCTTGGCCCAGGGCAAGGTGCGCTATGTCGGCGACCACGTCGCGGTCATCATCGCCGAGACCTACGCGCAGGCCAAGGACGCGGCCGAGCTGGTGGTCGTCGATTACGGCGTGCTACCCGCCGTGGCGGTGACCGCCGAGGCCCGTACGGCCGGCGGCGAACCGGTCCATGAGGTTGCCCCCGACAATACCGTCTTCGAGTTCCATCTCGGCAACAAGGACGAGACCGAGGCGGCCTTCGCCAAGGCCGCCCATGTGACGAAGCTCGACATCGTCAACAACCGGCTGATCCCCAACGCCATGGAGCCCCGCGCCGCGGTCGGCGACTTCGATTCGGGCACAGAGAGCTTCACGCTCTACACCACCAGCCAAAATCCCCACGTGGCCCGCCTCGTTCTCTCGGCGTTCATCGGCATCGCGCCCGAACACAAGCTGCGCGTCATCGCGCCCGACGTCGGCGGCGGCTTCGGCTCCAAGATCTTCATCTATGCCGAGGAGACGGTCTGCGTCTGGGCCGCCAAGAAGGTCGGCCGGCCGGTGAAATGGACCGCGGAGCGCACGGAAGGCTTCCTCAGCGACGCGCATGGCCGCGACCACGTCACCCATGCGGAGCTCGCGGTCGGGGCCGACAACAAGATCCTGGGCCTGCGGGTCCATACGGTGGCCAATCTCGGCGCCTATCTGTCGACCTTCGCCTCGTCGGTGCCGACCTACCTCTACGCGCCTCTGCTGTCGGGACAATACAATATCCCGGCGATCTATGCGGAGGTCGATGCCGTCTACACCAACACGGCTCCGGTCGATGCTTATCGCGGCGCCGGACGGCCCGAGGCGACCTTCGTGATCGAGCGCATCATGGAGGTCGCGGCGCGCGAGCTCAAGCTCGATCCGGCCGAGTTCCGGCGGAAGAACTTCGTCACCAGCTTCCCACATCAGACGCCGGTCATCATGTGCTACGACGCGGGCAACTACGCCGCGTCGCTCGACAAGGCGCTGGAGCTCGCCGACTACAAGGGCCTCGGCGCCCGCAAGGCGGAGTCGGCCAGGCGCGGCAAGCGGCGCGGAATCGGCTTCTCGGCCTATATCGAGGCCTGCGGCATCGCCCCCTCGGCGGCGGTGGGCTCGCTCGGCGCCGGCGTGGGCTTATGGGAATCGGCTGAGGTGCGGGTCAATCCGATCGGCACGGTCGAGGTGCTGACGGGCTCGCACAGTCACGGCCAGGGCCACGAGACGACCTTCGCCCAGCTCGTCTCGGGGCGGCTCGGCATCCCGATCGACAACGTCTCGATCGTGCATGGCGACACCGACAAGGTGCAGATGGGCATGGGCACCTACGGCTCGCGCTCGGGCGCGGTCGGCATGTCGGCGATCTCGAAGGCGCTCGACAAGATCGAGGCCAAGGCCAAGAAGGTCGCCGGCTACGTGCTCGAGGCCAGCGACCAGGATATCGAGTTCAAGGACGGCAAGTTCACCGTCAAGGGCACCGACAAGACGATCGACTTCGGCGCGGTGGCGCTGCAGGCCTATATCGCCCACAAGTTCAACGGCCAGGAGCTCGAGCCCGGCCTGAAGGAGGGCGCCTTCTACGATCCGACCAACTTCACCTTCCCGGCCGGTGTCCACATCTGCGAGGTCGAGGTCGACCCCGAGACCGGCGTGACCACCGTCGAGCGCTGGGTGGCGGTCGACGATTTCGGGGTGATCATCAACCCGATGATCGTCGAAGGGCAGGTGCATGGCGGCATCGCCCAAGGCGTTGGCCAGGCCCTGTACGAGGGCGCCGTCTACGACAGGACCGGACAGCTCGTCACCGCGAGCTATATGGACTATCAGATGCCGCGCGCCTATGACTTCCCCAACTTCACGGTGGAGACGACGGAGACGCGCTGCCCTTCGAATCCGCTCGGCATCAAGGGCTGCGGCGAGGCGGGGGCCATCGCCTCGCCCCCCGCCGTGATCAATGCCATCACCGACGCGCTTGGCCATGAGGACGTCCCCATGCCCGCGACCCCGCAGGCCGTGTGGCGCGCGGCGCAGAAATCGCAACCCAGGATGGCGGCGGAGTAGAGGCGGCATCATCCGCTCATCCCCGCGCAAGCGGGGATCCAGCGCGACGCCGGCCACGGGCCTTTTGAGATGAAGACCGAGCCCTGTCCTCCTGGATCCCCGCTTGCGCGGGGATGAGCGGAGGCGGGGCCGGAGCACGATACGGAGACCATCCATGTACGCCTTCAACTATCATCGTCCTTCCAGCCTCGATGAAGCGGCGAAGCTCATCGCTGCCAATGGCGAGGCCAAGCTCATCGCGGGCGGGCAGACGCTGCTGCCGGCCATGAAGCTGCGTCTCGCCAATCCGTCCGACATCATCGACCTCGGTGCCCTGCGTGAGAAACTCGCGGGCATCACGGACGAGGGCGGCAAGATCGCCATCGGCGCCATGACGCGGCACGGCGAGATCGCCGCCTCGGATCTCCTCAAGGCGAAAATTCGGGCCCTCGCCGGCATGGCCGGGATCGTCGGCGATCCGGCGGTGCGCTCGCGCGGCACCATGGGCGGCTCGCTCGCCAACAACGATCCCGCCGCCGACTATCCGGCCGCAGCCCTGGCGCTCGGCGCCACGATCGTCACCAACAAGCGCGAGATCGCGGCCGACGACTTCTTCAAGGGCTTGTTCGAGACGGCGCTCGACGAGAGCGAGATCATCACCAAGGTCCTTTTCCCGGTGCCGGAGAAGGCCGGCTACGAGAAATTCCGCAACCCGGCCTCGCGCTACGCCATGGTCGGCGTCTTCGTGGCCAGGCGGCAGGGCGGCGAGGTGCGCGTCACGGTGACCGGCGCCGGCGCCTCGGGCGTGTTCCGCGCCAAGGCCTTCGAGGAGGCGCTGTCCAGGGACTTTTCCGAGGGCGCCATCGCCGGGGTCAAGGCCTCGAGCGCTGGCCTCAATTCCGACATCCATGCGGATGCGGCCTACCGGGCACATCTCATCGGCGTCATGGCCAAGAGGGCGCTGAAGAGCGCCAACGGCTGACGCGTCTCGCCGCCGCCAGCGCCTGACGCGCCGCGCTCGCGCGGAACCAAAGGCGTCGCGCCGCCGTCCTATTGTGGCATGGTACCGTCCTCTGCGGTCCTGCGGGGCGAGGAACGGGCGGCATGGCTGAAACGAGCGGCGGTCCGGCCCATCATCCCGCGCCGAAAACCCGGTGGAGCGCCGAGGCCATCCACTCGGTGGAGCAGTGGGTCTACATCATCATCGGGGTGATGCTGGTCCTGGCGCTGCTGCTGGCCCTGGCCGGGGCCGCCAAGCTGCTCTGGGGTGGCCTCGGAGACTGGTCGGGCGCCGAGACGACGGTCCAGATCATGGATCGGCTCCTCTTCGTGTTGATGCTGGTCGAGATCCTGCATACCGTCCATGCGTCGATCCGCACCGGCACCCTGATGTGCGAGCCGTTCCTGATCGTCGGACTCATCGCCTGCATCAGGCGCGTGCTCGTCATCACCCTGCAGACGTCACAGATCACCCAGCCCGACAAATGGAACCCGGCCAATACGGCGCTGTTCCATGCCTCCATGCTCGAGCTCGGCGTGCTGGCCCTGCTGATCACCGTCCTGGTGGTGGCCATCCGTCTGACTCGGCCACACGAACGGCCGGCCGGCACCGTCAGCCCTATTGACGAACTGCCGGGCTGATCGCGATCTGCGGCTTGCCCCCCTCGGTCCGGCCGTGCTTTGTGGCGTCGGGCGAGCCGCGCTCACGCATCGGCCGTGACCTCGAATCAATCGGAACCGCATGCCTGCCGACCCATCCCTGCCAAGCACGATCGACGAGACGCTCGCGCTGCTCGAACGGGCCGACTATGTCGGCGACCGGGCGCTCGCAACGGTGCTGTTCCTGAGCCTGCGCCTCGGCCGCCCGCTGCTGCTCGAAGGCGAGGCCGGCGTCGGCAAGACCGAGATCGCCAAGGTGCTGGCCTCGGCGCTCGGCCGCAAGCTGATCCGCCTGCAATGCTACGAGGGACTCGATGTCGCCTCCGCGGTCTACGAATGGAACTATGCCGGGCAGATGATGGCGATCCGCCTCGCCGAGGCCGGCGGCGGCATGACCCGCCAGGGCCTCGAGGAGGATGTCTTCTCCGACCGCTATCTCGTCAAGCGGCCGCTGCTGCAGGCACTCGAACCGATGGCCGAGGGCGCACCGGTGCTGCTGATCGACGAGCTCGACCGCACGGACGAGGCCTTCGAGGCCTTCCTGCTCGAGATCCTCTCCGACTACCAGGTGACGATCCCCGAGCTCGGCACCGTCAAGGCGGCGCGCCCGCCCATCGTCGTCATCACCTCGAACCGGACGCGCGAGATCCACGACGCCCTGAAGCGCCGCTGCCTCTACCACTGGATCGACTATCCGGATGCCGAGCGCGAGCGCAGGATCGTCGCCGCCAAGGCGCCCGGTGCGCCCGCTGCCCTGACGCGCGAGCTCGTGGCCTTCGTCCAGAAGATTCGCCGCGAGGACGTGTTCAAGTCGCCCGGCGTCGCCGAGACCCTCGACTGGGCGACCGCGCTGACCGAGCTCGACGCCGTGGCGCTCGACCCCGAGATGGTCGACAACACGCTCGGCGTCCTGCTCAAATACCAGGACGACATCGCCCGCATGGCGGGCTCGCGCACCAAGGCCCTCATCGACGAGGTGAGGGCGGAGCTCAGCCTCGCATGACGTCCGCCGAGGCGTCAGGCGCGACCGCTCCGGAAACGCCAGGGCTGGCGCCGGGCCGGGATTGCGGCAGCTGCACGCTCTGCTGCAAGGTGTTCCGTATCGTCGAGGTCGACAAGCCATCGGGCCAGTGGTGCCGCCATGTCGTCCAGGGACGGGGCTGCGGCATCCACGAGACGCGGCCCGAGGTCTGCCGCCATTTCTTCTGCTTCTGGCGGCAGAACGCCACGCTCGGTCCCGACTGGAAGCCGGACCGCTCGAAATTCGTCCTCTATCGCGAGATGAAGGGCAAGAGGCTCGTCGTGGCGAGCGATCCTTCCGTCCCGACGGCGTGGCGCCGGCAGCCCTACTACGATGCGTTCAAGCACTGGGCGCGGCGCGACGCGGCGAAGAACCACCAGATCCTGGTCTTCAACGGCAAAAGGGCGACCGCCGTGCTGCCCGATCGCGACCTCGACCTCGGCATCGTCGAGGTCGGCGACGAGATCATCTACCACGTGGTCTCGGGCCGCATCGAGGTCGAGCACCGGCGGCGCCCTCCTGAGCCCGCATCGGGCGCAGACGGTGCCTCGAACCCGGTTCAGGACGGACAGACCTAAAACGAGCGATTCGGCGACCGATCGGCACAGCGTCGGCGGCCCGCGGCGATCGCATGCCGGAATGGTCTCCATAGTCGATTGCGCTGCCCCGGCCCCTGGCAAGTGCCGCAGCCTCGTCTAACTACACAAGGTCTTGTGCCCCAATTCCCGGCTGTGGAGAGATCGATGCGGTCCGAAGCCACGAGCGCGCCCCTGGCGTTGGACGACGATACGCTCGCCTTCGCCCGGTCCGTCTTCGATCACGTGCGCTGCGGACATACGGCCGAAATCGCCGCGCTGCTCGACATGAACCTGCCCGCCAATCTCATGAACCACAAGGGTGACAGCCTGCTGATGCTGGCCAGTCGCCATGGTCATCTCGACCTTGTCCGGCTGCTGCTCGATCACGGTGGCGACGCCGGCCTCGGTAACGGTCGTGGCCAGACGCCGCTGGCGGCGGCCGCCTTCAAGGGTGACGTCGCCATGGTGCGGCTGCTCATCGAGCACGGCGCCGACGTCGACGGCCGCGGGGATGACGGCAAGACACCGCTGATGGTGGCCGCCATGTTCAACCGCTCCGAGATCGTGGATCTGCTGCTTGCCGAAGGCGCGGACGCCGGCGCGCGCGATGCCGCGGGCATCACGGCCCGGACGGCGGCCGAGCTCCTGAACACCCCGGATACCGCGGAGCAGCTCGCCCGCACGGAACAAGGGTAAGGGTACGCTCGACAGTGGACAGGCTGCCGGCAATCTGCAAGGACGGGTGACGGAGGCCGGGATCCCGGCGACTTGCGTTTCAGGATCGAGTCATGGTGGCGTTCCAGCCCAGGCATCGCGCGCCCCGGCAGGTCTTCGCCTCATGAGCGACCGCAACGTTTCGGGCGCATCGCCGGACGACGAGCACCATCGCCTGGCCGTGCTCGACCGCTACGATATCCTCGATACCCCGCCCGAGGCGGGCTACGACGAGATCGTCGAGCTCGCGAGCCAGATCTGCCAGGCACCGATCGCGCTGGTCAGCCTCGTGGCCGAAGACCGGCAATGGTTCAAGGCGCGCCTCGGCGTCGACCTGAGCGAAACGCCGCTCGGCCAGTCGGTCTGCGCCCATGCCCTGCGCCAGGCTGGCCTCACGATCATCCCCGATCTCACGCTCGACGAGCGGACCCGTCACAATCCCCTCGTGGAGGGCGAAGCCCATCTGCGCTTTTATGCCGGCGCCCGCCTGGAGACGCCCGAGGGCGTGGCGCTCGGCACGCTGTGCGTGCTCGACAGGGTGCCGCGCCCCGGCGGCCTGACGGCGGCGCAGCAGACCAGCCTGTCGATCCTGGCCCGCCAGGTCATGACGCGGCTCGAACTGCGCCGCTCGACGGCCGAGCGCGAGGCGGCAGTGGCAAACCTGCGCGAGGTCGAGACCCGGCACCGCCAGATCCTCGACAGCGCCCGCGACTACGCGATCGTCACGCTCGATCTCGATGGGCTTGTCACGAGCTGGAACACCGGCGCCGAACTGATCCTTGGCTGGAGCGAGGCCGAGATGCTGGGCCAGCGGGCCCGGCTGTTCTTCACGCCGGAGGACGATGCACAGGGCATCCCCGAAAAGGAGATGCGGAACGCTCGCGAGATGGGGCGGGGCAACGACGAACGCTGGCATCGGCGCAAGGACGGATCGCGCTTCTGGGCCAGCGGCGAGATGATGCCGCTGCTTTCGGCGACGGGCGAGCACGTCGGCTATCTCAAGATCCTGCGCGATCGCACCGCGGCCCGCCGCGACATGGCGGCGCTCTACGAGAGCCGCGAGCTCGCGAGTTCGCTGATCGAGGTCAGCCCGCAGATCGTCTGGTTCGGCGACACGCAAGGCAACGTCACCTATTGCAACGCCTTCTGGTACGATTACACCGGCCTGACGCCGGCCGAGACGATCCAGGACGGCTGGAGCCGGGTCGTCCGCCCGGACCGGCGCGACGCGGTGATGGCGGTCCGTGCCGAAGCGGTCGCCGCAGCCAGTCCCTACGAGGTCGAGATGCCGCTGCGCCGCGCCAGCGACGGCCGCTATCGCTGGTTCCTGGCGCGCGGCAAGCCGGTGACGGACGAGACCGGCGCGGTCAGCCGCTGGATCGGCATCGCCATCGACATCGACGCCCGCAAGCGCGCCGAGACCCGGCAGGCCGCCATGGCCGAGCTCGGCGATCGGCTGCGCCGCCTGACGGACGCGACGCAGATCGTCCATGCCGCGGCCGAGGTCATGGGCCGCTTCTTCGAGGTCAGCCGCGCCGGCTACGGCACGCTGGATCGCGCCGGCGAGACCGCGCTCATTGCCAAGGACTGGACCTCGCCGGGCGTGGCCAGCCTCGCCGGGCTGCTGCGGTTCGAGGATTTCGGCCCGTTCATCGGCAATCTCGAGCGCGGCGAGACCGTCGTCGTGGCCGACGCGACGCGCGATCCTCGAACGAAAGCCGTCTCGGCCACCCTGGCTGCCGTCGCCGCAAGGAGCTTCATCGCGATGCCCGTCCAGGAGGGCGGCCGGACCGTAGGCGGCTTCTTCCTGAGCGACGGCGCGGCGCGCGACTGGTCGGAGGCGGACGTCAAATTCGTCGAGGATGTCGCCGAGCGGGCTCGCTCAGCCGCCGAGCGGGTCCGCGCCGAGACGCACCTCCAGGCGCTCGCCGCCTCGCTCGAGACGCAGGTGGAGGAGCGCACCCGCGAGCGCGACCGGGTCTGGACCAATTCGCGCGACCTCCTCGTCGTCATCGGCATCGACGGGATCTTCCGCTCCGTCAACCCGGCCCTGACCGCGATCCTCGGATACCGGCCGGAGGAGATCATCGGCCATAGCTTCCACGACTTCATCCTGCCGGAAGATGCGGCGCGCACGCGCCAGAGCCTCGACGACCTCGCGGCCGTGCGCGGCACCGGCACCTTCGAGAACCGCTACCGCCACAAGGACGGCACGCCGCGTTGGATCTCCTGGTACCGGTTGCGCGAAGGTCGGCTGATCTACGCCTACGGCCGCGACGTCACGGCCCAAAAGCAGCAGTCGGAAGCCCTGCGCCACGCCGAGGAACAGCTCCGCCAATCGCAGAAGATGGAAGCCGTCGGCCAGCTCACCGGCGGCATCGCGCATGACTTCAACAACCTGCTGACCGGGATCATGGGCGCGCTCGACCTCGTGCGCCGCCGCCTGGCGCAGGGGCGAAGCGAGGAGGTCGACCGCTACATCGGCACCGCCATGACCTCGGCGAGCCGCGCCGCCGCCCTTACCCATCGCCTGCTGGCCTTCTCCCGGCGTCAGCCGCTCGACCCCAAGCCGACCGACGCAAACCGCCTCATCGTCGCGATGGAAGACCTGCTGCGGCGCACCGTCGGCGAAGCCATCATGCTCGAGGTCGCGCTGGCGCCGGACGCCTGTCCGGCGCTGTGCGATCCCCACCAGCTCGAAAATGCGCTTCTCAACCTCGTCATCAACGCCCGCGACGCCATGCCGGACGGCGGCCGCCTCACCATCGAGACCCACAGCGTCGGGATCGATGCCGGCGCGGCCCGCGACATCGCGCCTGGCCGCTATCTTCGCCTCGACGTCACCGATAGCGGCTGTGGCATGCCGCCGGACGTAATGGCGCGCGCCTTCGACCCGTTCTTCACCACCAAGCCGATCGGCCAGGGCACCGGGCTCGGCCTGTCGATGATCTACGGCTTCCTCAAGCAATCGGACGGTCACGTCCGCATGGCGAGCGAGGTCGGCCGAGGCACCACCGTCACCATGTTCCTGCCGCGGGCCGAGGCGGATGCGGTCGCCGAACCGGCCGGCCTCGCGGCGGCGTCGGCACAGCGTGCCGGAATCGGCGAGACGGTGCTCGTCGTCGAGGACGAAGCCGCGGTCCGCGATCTCGTCGTCGAGGTGTTGCGCGATCTCGGCTACCGGGCGCTCGAAGCGTCCGACGGCCCCGCCGGCCTACGGCTGCTGCAATCGCGCGAGCGCATCGACCTCATCGTCACCGATGTGGGCCTGCCGGGGCTGAACGGCCGCCAGCTCGTCGACCAGGCTCGCCTTACGCGGCCCGCTCTGAAGGTCCTGTTCATCACCGGCTATGCCGAGAGCGCGACCTTCGGCACCGGCCGCCGCGACCCCGATATGCAGATGATCACCAAGCCTTTCGCCATCGACGCGCTGGCGGCGCGCATCCGGGCGATGATCGAGGCGCGGTGAGGCGGTTCGCGCCGCGTCGCTTGCGGGCGCGCAGATTGGTTCCGATCACCCCCGTGCCGATTCCCGCACGACATAGTCGCGGCCGTTGAGGTTGCAGTCGCTGCCGTCCGACGACGAGAAATAGAGCCACCCCTTCCAGAACGAGAAGCGGCCGCCACCCTCGCGGCGTATGGTCTCGTGCAGACTCTCGCCGGGTCCGAGGGGGCGCTCTACCTCGCTCACCTCCAGTGCCATCTCGGGCCTGATGCGTGCCTCGAAGCTGGCGGGAAGCTTCGCCACGAAACAATGCTCTCCCTCGCGTTTGAACGGCCTGATCAACAGTCCGGCGACCGGCTCCTCGGCCCTCACGATCTCGACCCGGCGATCGATCCGGCCGGCCAAGCGCGACAGGCTTCGCGCCCTGATCTCGTCGATCCGCAGGAGCTCCTGGACATCGGCGGCCGGGTCGCCCCGGCGAGCGATCACGTAGGATATCAAGACATCCCCGATCGTCTGGCCTGATTCCGGCGACCAGCATCGCATCGACGTGAGCTCGACACCGTCGAACTCGGCCGCTGCCACGACAATCCCCAGGCTCAGAGTCGCATCGAGCGCGTGCCAATGGACATCGTGGCCTTCGCTATGAAGACCTTCGAGCAGGCGTGTCGCAAAGTCCGCGATCGTCTCGAGACCCTGGCCAACGCAATAATCATGCGACCAGCCGAGCGTGAACGAGGCGGTATGTTCGCGCGACGGGAAGTCAGTGCCGTCCGCACGACCGAGACAATCGTCGATCAGATGCTGCAGGGGCGGCAGCCGCCGCCCCCGGTCGGGACAGCAGAGGTGGTGGGGAAGCGAGACGACGACCGTGGCGCCGACCCGGACCAGACGATGCCATTGCCGGAGCGTACCGATCGGATCGGGGCAATGTTCGAGCACGTTGTGGGCGATGAGGAAATCGGCCCCGCCTGGGAAATCGGTGGGGATCGTCGACATGGGCCGAGCCGGGACGACCTCCGAGCTGAACAGCGTCTCGGCCTCCGCGTCGCTCCGCAGGTCGTAGTAGCGCGCCACGGCACCCGCCGGCAGCCGTTGCGGGAAGGCTCCCGCCCCGATCTCGACCCCCTCGCCGTGCAGAACCTCGGCAACGAATGCGGTTCTGATGTCATCGCGCCGCTCGAACCTGGGCATGGCGGAAACTCCTGGTCGGCCACCAATCGCGAATTCCTCCCGCGATGGCAACACCCTGGCCGCCTCGGCAACCGGCCGAGCCGCGCTGCGATGCTTTCCTTGCCGCCGCTCTTGCCTTAATGGGTGGCTGAGGCCGCCTCGGCGGCGGGCAAGCCAGGTATCATGACGCGCGCGACCGACGTTGCCTCGGGCAAGACCCATACGGACGAGAACTTCCCCGTCGCCTCGCATCTGATCGCCGCGCGGCATCGCCCCGCGGTCATGGCCTTCTATCATTTCGTCCGAGCCGCGGACGACGTGGCCGACCATGCGACCCTCAGCCAGCCGCAGAAGCTCGATCATCTCGACCGCCTCGAGGCGAGCCTTCTCGGCCGCAGCGCGAGCGAACCCGTAGCCGAGCCGCTGCGCGCCATCTTGGCAGAGCGCAAGCTGTCGCCGCGCCACGCGCTCGATCTGTTGAGCGCCTTCCGGCTCGACGTCACCAAGAGCCGCACCGCCGACTGGGCCGACCTCATCCGTTATTGCAGCCTCTCGGCCATGCCGGTCGGCCGCTACGTGCTCGACGTGCACGGCGAGAGCCAAGCGACCTGGCCGGCCTCGGACGCCGTCTGCGCGGCGCTGCAGATCGTCAACCACCTGCAGGACTGCGGCAAGGATTTCCGCGCCCTCGACCGGGTCTACATCCCCGACGACGCGCTCGCGGCCGCCGGCCTCGACGTCTCCGCGCTCGGCGCTTCCGCGGCCTCTCCGGCCCTGCGCGGCCTCGTGCGCGACCTCGCCATCCGCACCCGCGGGCTGCTCGACGAGGGTGCGATCCTGCCGCGGCAGGTCCGTGATTTTCGCCTGGGCCTCGAGACGGCGGTGATCGTCGGACTCTGCCGCCATCTCACTCATGTGCTCGAAACGCATGATCCGCTGAGCCAGAGGGTGCATCACGGCAAGCTCGCCGTCCTGCGCATCGCCGCCGGCAGCATGGCCACGACGACGTTCGGGCGCCTGCTGCGGCCGCGGCCCCCGGTCTCCGTCGCCGGAGCGCGCCGGGCGTGAGTGCGGCGGCGGACCGGCACAGCGCGGCTACGGCCCCGGGCGAGGCGGTCGACGCACCCGCCGCGCAGCAGGCGGCGGGCTCCTCCTTCTATGCCGGAATGCGGATACTACCGAAGCCGCAGCGCGAGGCCATGTATGCGGTCTATGCCTTCTGTCGCGCCGTCGACGACGTCGCCGACGATGGCGGCACGCGCCAGGAACGGCAGGCCGGGCTCGATCGCTGGCGCGACGACATCGAGGCGCTCTACGCCGGGCGCCCGGCCGGCGCGGCCGAGCCTCTCGCCGGAGCGGTCAGGCAGTTCGACCTCGCAAAAGAGGATTTCCTCGCCGTGATCGACGGC
This sequence comes from Lichenihabitans sp., assembly GCA_965277635.1. Classification (GTDB taxonomy): domain Bacteria; phylum Pseudomonadota; class Alphaproteobacteria; order Rhizobiales; family Beijerinckiaceae; genus Lichenihabitans. Next base: position 3,252,024 of record CBDIDE010000002.1, on the reverse strand, counting down.
ATGGCGATGGATGCGGCCGAGGACATCCGCGCGCCGGACGCCTCGACGCTCGACCTCTATTGCGACCGGGTCGCCAGCGCCGTGGGCCGGCTCTCGGTGCGCATCTTCGGCGTCTCACGGGGGCTTGGCGTCGATCTTGCCCATCATCTCGGCCGTGCGCTGCAGAAGACCAACATCCTGCGCGACATCGACGAGGATGCCGCCATGGGCCGGCTCTACCTGCCGCGCGAAGCGCTCAGCGCCGCCGGCATCGAGACGACCGATCCCTTGGCCGTCATGGCCCATCCGGCGCTCGGTCAAGCCTGTGCGCCGCTGGTCGCCGAGGCCCGCGCCCATTTTTCCGCGGCGCGAGCCATCATGGCCGGCGAACCCCGCAAGGCGACCAAGGCGCCGCGGCTGATGGGTGCCGTCTACGCCCAGGTGCTCGATGCCATCGCCCGGCAAGGGTTCGCCCCGCCGCGCCATCGGGTCAAGGTGCCGAAATACCGCCTTCTGCTCGCGGTGCTGCGCCACGGCATTTTCTAGGGCTATGACCCGCGGCACCGTTCACGTCATCGGCGCCGGCTTGGCCGGCCTTGCCGCCGCGCTGGCGCTCGACCCCGCCCGGCATCGTATCGTGGTGCACGAGGCGGCCCGCCACGCGGGCGGCCGTTGCCGGTCCTATTTCGATCAGACGCTCGGCCAGATGATCGACAACGGCAATCATCTCGTCCTGTCGGGCAACACCGCGGTGCGCGAGCATCTGAGGACGATCGGCGCGGAAGACAAGCTCGCCGGGCCGGCCGAGGCCGCCTTCGACTTCGTCGATCTCGCGACGGGCGAGCGCTGGCGCCTCAGGCCCAATGATGGTCTCCTGCCCTGGTGGATCCTGGTCCCCGGCCGGCGCGTTCCCGGCACGCAGGCCAAGGATTATCTCGGCCTCGCGCGGTTGATGCGGGCCGGCCCTGTTGCGACCGTCGCCGAGACGATGCGCTGCGAGGGCCGGCTCTACGAACGATTATGGCATCCGCTGCTCGTAGCGGCGCTCAACACCGATCCGAAGATCTCCTCGGCCGCCCTCGCGGGCGCCGTCGTCCGGGAGACGCTGGCCAAGGGCGGCGCAGCGTGCCGACCGCTGGTGGCGGTCGAGGGACTGGCGGAGGCCTTCGTCGATCCGGCGCTGAAGACGCTGGCGGGGCGCGGGGTCGAGGTCCGTTTCGACCATCGGCTGCGCGGCTTCACCTTCGAGGGTGCCCGCGTCGCGGCTCTCGACTTCGGCGAAGACCAGGTGGCGCTCGGGCCGGACGACGCGGCAATCCTCGCGGTCACGGCGCCGGTGGCGGCGATGCTCGTGCCCGGGCTCGATGCGCCCCAGGAGTTCCGCTCGATCGTCAACGCCCATTTCAAGGTTGCGGCGCCGGCCGGGCAGCCGCTCCTCGTCGGCCTCGTCAACGCCGCCTCGGAATGGCTCTTCAGCTTCCCGGGGCGGTTGTCGGTGACGATCAGCGACGCCGACCGCTTCCTCGAGACGCCGCGCGAGGACCTGGCGCCGCTCATCTGGCGCGAGGTGGCGGCCGTGACGGGGCTCGACCCCGAGACGTTGCCGCCCTGGCGCATCATCAAGGAAAAGCGCGCCACCTTCGCGGCACTGCCCTCCGAGGACGCGCGCCGCCCGGGGCCGGATACGCGCTGGCGGAACCTCAAGCTCGCCGGCGACTGGACCCGGACCGGCCTGCCCGCGACCATCGAGGGCGCCCTGCGCTCGGGCAAGCACGCCGCCGAGCGGGTCTCGGACAAGTCATAGAGCACTCATCTGGTCTGGACCCTATGGATCGACATCCCGCACCCCGCCTCTCCCCCGCCACGCTCGCATCGGCTCGGCCCGGCACGACCCGTTTCGCCTACGACCGGGCGCGGCTGAAGCCGCGCATCGTCCATCTCGGGCTCGGCGCCTTCTTCCGCGCGCATGGCGCCCTGTTCACCGAGGACGTTCTCACCGAAGGCGGTGGCGATTGGGGCATCGTCGGCGCCAGCCTGAAACGGCCCGACCAGCGCGATCGGCTCATGCCGCAGCACGGCCTCTATACGGCGGTCGAGAAGGGTCGCGACGGAGACAGGGCGCGCATCGTCGGCTGCCTGCTCGACGTCCTCGTCGGGCCGGAAAGTCCGGCCGCGCTGCTCGATCGCCTCGGCGCGCAGGAGACCGCGGTCGTGACCCTGACCGTCACCGAGAAAGGCTATTGCCACGATCCCGCCTCGGGCCGTCTCGACACCGGCCACCCCGACATGAAGCACGACCTCGCCCATCCGGGGGAGCCGCGGTCGGCCGTAGGATTCCTCGCCGAGGCGCTGGCGCGGCGGCGGGCGAGCGGCCTCGGCCCCTTCACGATCGCCACCTGCGACAACCTCCCCGGCAACGGCATGCTGCTGGCCGGGCTCGTGCGGGACTTCGCGGCGTTGCGCGGCGACGGCCTCGCGGCCTGGATCGAGCGCAACGCGGCGTTCCCGAGCAGCATGGTCGACCGCATCGTTCCGGCCGAGGCGCCGGGCGACATCGAGCGCGTCGAGCGGCTGACCGGGCTCCGCGATGCCGCACCGGTCAGCCACGAGCCGTTCCGCCAATGGGTGATCGAAGACCGCTTCGTCGACGGATTGCGACCGCCCTGGGAGCAGGCCGGCGTGCAATTCGTCACCGATGTGGCACCCTTTGAACACGCCAAGCTGCGCATGCTCAACGGCGCCCATTCGGCGCTGGCCTATCTGGGCTATCTGGCCGGCTACGAGACCATCGTCGAGGCGGTATCGGACGAGGCCTTCGCCAGCTTCATCGAACGCTTCTGGCGGCACGACGTGATCCCGGTTGTGCGGGAGCCGCCCGGCATGGCGCTCGCAAGCTATGCGGAACGGCTGCTCCAAAGGTTCGCCAATCCCGCGATCCGGCATCGCACCTGGCAGATCGCCATGGACGGCTCGCAGAAGCTGCCGCAACGCCTCTTGTCGAGCATCCGCGACAACCTCAGGCAGAGCCGTCCCTTCCCCTGCCTGGCGCTCGCCGTGGCCGGGTGGATCCGCTACGTCGGCGGTCTCGACGAGACAGGCCGGGCCATCGACGTGCGCGACCCGCTCGCCGCGCTGTTGCGCGAACGACTGGTGGTGGCGGGACCCGACCCTGCCGATCAGGTGAGGGCCATCGTCGCCGTGAAGACCGTCTTCGGCCCGGACCTGCCGGCGGATCCGGCCTTCGTCGCGGCCGTCACCGAGGCCTATGCGGCGCTGCGGCGCGTCGGCGCGCGCGCCGCCGTCGCACGGCTTCCGCATCTCCCCGGCTGACTCGTACCGTCGCAGTCCTCGCCGGCCATGCCTGCGATCCCGACCGCCGACGAAGACTTCACGTGACCTGCGGCCGCGGCGGCAGGTTGACGGTCGGCAGCGGCGGGCGGCCGCGCACGATGTCCGACGCCTTCTCGCCGATCATGATGGCCGGCGCATTGGTGTTCGACGAGTTCACCTGCGGCATGATGGAGGCGTCGCAGACGCGCAGACCCTCGAGCCCGCGGAGCCTGAGCTCGGGATCGACGACCGCCAGGGCGTCGAGACCCATGCGGCAGGTGCCGGCCGGATGGTGATCGGTCTTGCAGGTCCGGTGCACATAGGCGGCGAGTTCCGCCTCGCTCGTGATCCCCGGCCCGGGACGGCGCTCGGCCAGGATGAACGGCGCCAGGGCGCTCTGCGCCAGGATCTCGCGGGCCATGCGCAGGCCTTCGAGCGACAGGGCACGGTCGTGCGGATCCTCCCAATAGTTCGGATCGATGAGCGGATGGGCCATCGGATCGTTCGAGGCAAGCCGCACGCTGCCGCGCGAGCGCGGACGCAGATAGGCCGTATTGAGCGTCACGCCGGCATTGCTTAGCCGGTCGACGCCGGCTTCGATCCCGGAGCCGAGACCGAGATGGAACTGAATGTCGGGCGCCGTCTCACGCTTGTCCGCGAACCAGAAGCCGCCCGTCTCGAACAGGGTCGAGGCGACGGGACCCTTCTTGGTGAGGATATATTGCAGCCCGGCGAGCAGCGTGCGGTGCGGCTTGGCCACACCGTCGTAGCTGTGGTCGCCGGTGCATTCGGCGATCGCATAGACGTCGAGATGGTCGTGGAGATTGCCGCCGACCCCCGGCAGGTCGTGCGCCACGTCGATGCCGACCGCTCGAAGGTGGTCAGCCGGCCCGATTCCCGAGAGCATCAGCAGGCGCGGCGAATTGATGGTGCCCGCGGTCAGCAGCACTTCGCGCGATGCGCGGATCACCGTCCTGGTCGCGTTTTCCGCGATCTCGACGCCGACAGCCCGGCCCTTGTCGACGACGATCCGCGTCACCAGCACGCCCGAGCGGACGACCAGGTTTGTGCGGCCGCGCGCCGGCTTCAGATAGGCGCTCGCCGCCGAGGAGCGCCGGGCGTCGCGCACCGTCACCTGGTAGTGGCCGACGCCCTCCTGGCGCGCGCCGTTGAAATCCGGGTTGTAGGGAATTCCGTACTCCTGCGCGGCACGGATGAAGGCCTCCGAGATCGGCAGCGGGTTGACCGGGTACGAGACGCCGAGCGGGCCGCCCGACGCATGATAGGCATCGACCAGGCGCTGGTTGTCCTCGGCGCGCTTGAAATAGGGCAGCACGTCCGCATAGGCCCAGCCGGCGCAGCGGTCCCGATAGGCCCAGCCGTCGTAGTCCTCGGCATTGCCGCGCGTGTAGACCTGCGCGTTGATGGATGAGCCGCCGCCGATCACCTTGGCCTGAGTGTACCAGAGCACGCGGCCGCCGAGATGGCGCTGGGGCACGGTCGAATAGCCCCAGCTGGCGATGCCCTTGGTCATCTTGGCGAAGCCCGCCGGCATGGCGAAATAGGGATGGCGGTCACTGCCGCCCGCCTCGAGCAGCAGGACGGAGACCGCCGGATCCTCGGAGAGGCGCGCCGCCAGCGCGCAGCCCGAAGACCCACCGCCGACGATGACGTAGTCGTAGTCCATACGGCTTCCCGGCCGGCTTGTCGTCAGCGGCAGGCCTTTCACTTCGCCTCGGCAGCGCGCCGAAGTGCGTCGTGCATGCGTGTCTGCCATCCAGGGCCGCCGGCCTTGAACGCCTCGAGCACATCCGGATCGATCCGGAGCTTGATCTCGACCTTACGGTGCGGCTTCGGCGGTCGGCCCGGCCGTCGCGCCGTCAGGGCGGCGAGTTGGTCGGGGTTGAACACGGCCGAGGCCGGCTTCATGGCCGAGAGCTGCTCGTCGGTCAGTTCCGGATTGTCTTCATCAAAGGCGTGGGGATTAGTCCTGGGCATAACGTCTGCGCTCCTTTCGGCTGGCGCGGCGAACCGAGATGATGTGGATTGCGTCGTCGCGGCGGATAAAGACCACGACGTAAACCGCGCCCTCGATCAGACCCAAGGCGACCTCTCGGACTTCGCCGTAGTCTCTACGGGAGTCGACGCCGTAGAGCGCCGTCGCCCAATCGAAACCTTCGACGATCTCGAAGCCGAAGCCACGCAGTCTGGCGGTGGCCTGACTCTTGAAGGGATCGAAGGTGATCCTCATTCCAATTTATGTACACCCGATAATAGCCCGTGCCAATCTATCTCGAAGCGCCAATCCAGAAGAGCGCGACAGATGCGGTGCGACTTCTCCAGCACCGCCGCGTCGCGGCCTCATCGGCCCCGGAAGGCGGGCGGGCGCTTCTCGCGAAAACCGGCGACGCCCTCCTTCAGGTCTTCCGTCGTCGAGACCAGCGCGCCGGCCAGGATTTCGAGGGTCGCCGAGGCGTCCTCGCCTTCGGCGGCGTTGATCAGTTGCTTGGCCACGATGGTGGCGACCGGTCCGCGCGCCGCGATGCGGGCCGCCCAGTCTCGCGCGGCCGCCAGGCTGCCGCCCGTGGGCACCACCTCGTCGAGAATGCCGAGCGCGAAGGCCCGTTCGGCGGCGACGATCTCGCCCGTCAGTGCAAGCCGGCGCACCACTTGGCCGCCGAAGCGCCTGACCATGCGCTGCGTGCCCGACCACCCCGGCACCATGCCGATGCCGGTCTCCGGCAGCCCGAATTTGGCGCCCTCCTCGCCGATGCGAAAGTCCGCCGTGGCGGCGAGCTCCAGCCCGCCGCCGAGCGCGTGGCCGTTGAGCGCGGCGATCAGCGGCACCTTGAGCCGCGCCAGCGCATCGAAGGCGCGATGGCCCTGCCGGACCCAGTCCTGCCCCATGGCGATGGCATCGAGCTCGCCCCAGGCCTTGATGTCGCCGCCGGCACAGAAGGCCTTGCCCTGGCCGGTCAGGATGGCAGCGCGCGCCGAGCCATCGTCGTCGATCGTCCTCGCCGCGGCAGCCAGTCCCGCGATCATCTCGCCGTCGAGCGCATTGAGCTTGTCCGGGCGCGCCAGCGTGATGGTGGCGACGCCATCCGCGATCGCGAGATCGATACCCGAATTCATGCGACCGCTCCGAGCCTGAGCCCAAAGGGTTCCGGCCGGAACAGCGCGGCCTCCATGAGCTTCGGTCGCCGCGGCACGAGCAGCGGAAATTCCGACTGCGAAAGCACATCGCGGTCGAGGTCGACGCCCGGCGCGATCTCGGTGAGGGCGATGCCGTCCGGCGTCAGCACCATGACGCAGCGCTCGGTCACATAGGTGACCTGCTGGCCCTGCTGGATTGCACGCCGGCCCGAGAAGGACACGTGCTCGACCTCGTCGACGAGCTTCTTTACCTTGCCTTCGCGCTCGATGACCAGCCGCGCGTCCTCGACGGCGAGCTTCGCCGCGGCGCTGAAGAATCCCGAGAAGACGATGCGCCGGGCCCGGGCCGAGATGTCCACGAAGCCGCCGGCGCCCGCCGTTACATGTGGCCGGGCGCTCAATCGCGAGACGTTGACCGAGCCGGAGCGGTCGATCTGCAGGAACGACAGCAGCGACGCATCGAAGCCGCCGCCCTGGAAATAGAGGAAATTGGTCGGCGAGGGCACGATGGCCTCGGCGTTGGACGAACAGCCGAACTGGAAGTCGAGCAGCGGTACGCCGCCGACGGCGCCATGCTCGATCATCCAGGTCACCTCGCCGTGCCGCCTCTCCTCGATGAAGATGCGCGGCACCAGCGCCGAGATGCCGAAGCCGATGTTGACCGCATCGCCCTCGCGCATTTCCTGCGCAACGCGCCGCGCGATCACCTTGCCGACGTCGAAGGGCGGGATCGCGAAGCTCGACACGGGGCGGAAGATCTCGCCCGAGATGGCGGGCTCGTAGAGCGTGCCGGTCGTCTGCATCTGGTCGGGCTCGACCACGATGGCGTCGACGAAGATGCCCGGCACCGCCACCGCGAAGGGCTTCATCGTGCCGCTCTCGGCGAGCCGCTTGACCTGGGCGATGACGATCCCGCCATTGTTGCGCACGGCGAGCGCCTGCTCGACCGGACCCAGATAGGCACCCTCGTGCTCGAAGGAGAGGTTGCCGCGCTCGTCCGAGGTCGTGGCGCGGATGATCGCGACGTCCGGCACGATGGCCTTGAAGTAGAGCCAGTCCTCGCCCTCGAAGGTCACATGCTTGACGATGGGCTCGGCTTTGGCGCGCGCGTTCATGGCGCAACCCTGGCGCGCGGAATCGGCGAAGGTGTCGAGCCCGACCTTCGTCAGCACGCCCGGGCGCTTCGCCGCCGCCTCGCGATGCATGTCGAACAGGATGCCGGAGGGCACGTTATAGGCCGGGATCGCATCGGCCTCGATCATCTGCCAGATCTTTGGGGGCTCGGCCGACGACGGGCCGGAGGGATAGGAGCCGGCGATGATCTTCGCCAGCAGGCCTGTCCTGGCGATATGGTCGATGCCCTTGATGCCGGACATGTCACCGGCCGCGATCGGATGCAGCGTGGTCAGGCTCTTCGGATGGCCCGAGGCCTCGAAGCGCCGGCCGATGGCGGCCAGCATCGCATCCGGGCAGCCAAGGCCCGAGGCGGCAGAGACCGTGACGGTGGCGCCATCGGGGATCAGGGCGGCGGCCGCGTCGGCCGTCATCACTGTCGGGAAGGCCATGGCTCAGCGCCCCGGTTCGACGCGCGTTTCGCGACCGCTTTCCGCCGCCTCCAGCGCCGCGAGCGCGAAGGCCAGCGAGCGGATGCCATCCTCGGCCGAGGCAGAGGGCCGGCCCGCGCCGCCGACCGCGGCGTCGAACGCCTGAACGTTCCGCAGGTAGAGGTTGCCGTGATCGATCGGGAGTTGCTCCTCGCCCTTGGCCGTGCGCAACAGGACCTCACCGACCGGCTGCTGGGTCATGCAATTCGTGGCGATCAGCGACCCATCCGAGCCGTGCACCTCGAAGCCGGTGGTGGCGAATTTCGTGGTGAAGGCGTCGTGCCATTGCGCCAGCAGGCCGCTCTCGAAACGCGCCACGCCCATGATGCCGTCGGCGAGACCCGGGGCCGCCATGCCGGACTCCTGGATCATCGCCTTGACGGCGACCGGTTCCTCACCGAGCACGAAGCGCAGCGTATCGGCGTCATGCACCGTGATGTCGAGCACGACGCCGCCCCCGGCCTTTGGATCTTTGAGCCGCCAACCCTGCAGGTGCGGCGGCAGGTAGACGGCATGAAACACGCGGGCAAAGAGCGGCTTGCCGATGCGGCCATCGCGGATCGCCTGACGCATGGCGCGATGGGTGCCGGCGTTGCGCAGATGGTGGTTGGTCGCCATCACCAGGCCCGCCGCCTTGCAGGCCGCCGCCATCTCGCGCGCATCGGCGAGGGTGAGTGCCAGCGGCTTCTCGCAGAGCACATGCTTGCCGGCTTTGGCGGCCGCCAAGGTCTGCGGCTTGTGGTGCTCGTTGGTGGTGGCGATATAGACCGCGTCGATGCCGCTCTCGAGCAAGGCGTCGAGGCTCGTCGTCGCCGAGGCAATGGCATTGTCGCGCGCATAGGTCTCGCCGCGCCCGGCATCGCTCGACATGACCGCGACGACCTCGTCCCCGGCCTCGCGGATGGCGCCGATCATCCATTCCCTGGCGATCGTCGTGGCCCCGATGATCCCCCAGCGCAATGGCGTGCTCATGCGACCTCCCTGATCGTCCGTGGTTGTCCGCAGGATTGGCGCACCACGAGACGCGCCTCCCCGATGTAGGTTTCGATGGCGTCGCTGCCGCTGGCGATCTGCCGCAGCAGCATCTGGGCGGCGCGCTCGCCAAGATCGCCGACGCCGACCGAGACAGTGGTGAGCGCGGGCGAGACATGCCGGGCCTCGCTGGTATCGTCGAAGCCCACCACCGCGACATCGCCGCCGGGCAAAAGGCCGTGCCGGGTCAGCGCCAGCATGGCCCCGATGGCGACGGCATCATTGAAGCAGAGCACGGCGGTCGGCCGCTCGGCGCGATCGAGCAGCGCCGACATCGCCTCGAAGCCGCCGTCCTTGGTAGAGGCGGCCTCCGGCATCAGGGTCCGGTCGGGCGCCACACCGGCACCGGCCAGCCCCTCCGTGAAGCCGGCGAGCCGGTCCTGTCGGACGCTCATTCGTTTGACACCGCCGACGAAGCCGATGCGGCGATGACCGAGCGCGAGAAGATGCCGGGTCGCGGCGGCGGCGCCGGCTCGATTGTCGGAGGCGACGAGCGAGACCTTGGCGCCCACGACGCGGCGGATGGCCACCACCACCGGCATGCCGAGCCCGGCCAAGGCATTGATCTCCCGAGCATCGCTGTCCGCCGTCGGGCACAGGATGATGCCGCTCGCCCCGTGCTCGCGCATCGAGCGCACCACTTCGGCCTGCCGCAGGAGGCTCTCGCCGGTATTGGCCAGGAAGGGGATGACGCCCGAGGCCCGCAGCATCCGTTCGATGCCGATCGCCAATTCGGCGAAGAAGGGGTTCGACAGGTCGTTGATGACCATGCCGACGATCCGCGAGCGCGGGTTGCGCAGGCTGGCGGCGCTGCGATTGTAGACATAGCCGAGGTCGCGCATGGCGGCGCGGACGGCCTCCGCGGTCTCGGCTTTGACCTTGCCGCTGCCGGTGAGGACCAGCGATACGGTCGATTTCGACACGCCGGTGGCGCGCGCGATGTCGATGATCGTCGTTCTCCGGTTTACGTCCTTCTTCATTGGAACGATCCATATCATCCAACTCGATTGCTTGACAAGACCCCGGACAGCGCCGGCAAAGTAATTTTGGAATGTTCCAAAAAAGCGTGGTGTCGAACCTCGTGGTAGCGCCGGAAGCCTCGTCGCCCTCCCTTGCCTTCGCGCGCTCCCGCCCCTATCGACGCGAGACGCCCCGAGGAGTGCCGATTTGCCCCGCCCCGAACCGGACATCACGGCCGCCATCGTCGCCGCACATGGCCTCAAGCCCGACGAATATGCCCGCTTCGTCGCGCTGATCGGCGGCCGCGCGCCGACCTGGACCGAGCTCGGCATCGTCTCGGCCATGTGGAACGAGCACTGCTCCTACAAGTCCTCGCGCCTGCATCTGCGCGGGCTGCCGACAAAGGGTCCTCACGTGATCCAGGGGCCGGGCGAGAATGCCGGCGTCATCGACATCGGCGACGGCCTCGCCTGCGTGTTCAAGATGGAGAGCCACAACCACCCCTCGTTCATCGAGCCCTACCAGGGCGCGGCGACGGGCGTCGGCGGCATCCTTCGCGACGTCTTCACCATGGGGGCGCGGCCCATCGCCTGCCTCGACGTGCTCTGCTTCGGCGCGCCCGACCATCCCAAGACCCGCCACCTGGTGGCGGGGGTCGTCGCCGGCATCGGCGGCTACGGCAACAGTTTCGGCGTGCCGACCGTCGGCGGCGCCATGATCTTCGACGAGCGCTACAACGGCAACATCCTGGTCAACGCCATGGCGGTCGGCCTGGCTCGCACCGACGCCATCTTCTATTCCAAGGCGACCGGCGTCGGGAACCCGATCGTCTATCTCGGCTCGAAGACCGGCCGCGACGGGATCGGAGGCGCCGCCATGGCCTCGGCCGCCTTCGAGGCCGACAGCGCGTCGAAGCGCCCGACCGTGCAGGTCGGCGATCCCTTCGCGGAAAAACTGCTGCTCGAGGCCTGCCTCGAACTGATGCGGACGGGTGCCGTGATCGCGATCCAGGACATGGGCGCGGCGGGCCTCACCTCCTCGGCGGTCGAGATGGGCGCCAAGGGCGATCTCGGCATCGAGCTCGACCTCGATCAAGTGCCGACGCGCGAGGACGGCATGACGGCCTACGAGATGATGCTCTCCGAGAGCCAGGAACGCATGCTCATGGTGCTCGACCCGGCGAGGCGCGAGGCGGCCGAAGCCGTGTTCCGCAAATGGGGGCTCGATTTCGCCGTCGTCGGCCGCACCACCGACACGCGCCGCTTCGTCGTCCGGCATGGCGGCGAGATCAAGGCCGACCTGCCGATCAGGGAGCTCGGCGACGAGGCGCCGCTCTACGACCGCGCGCACGTGCCCTCCCCTGCCCTGCCGATCCTCGCCCCCGCGAATGTCGCGGCGCCGATGCCGCACGACACGGCGCTGCTGCGGCTGATGGGGTCGCCCGACCTCGCCTCGAAGCGCTGGGTGTGGGAGCAGTACGACCACCTCATCGGCGGCAACACGATCCTCGGGCCGGGCGCCGGCGATGCGGCCGTGGTGCGGATCGAGGACGGCCCCAAGGGCCTGGCGCTGACCGCCGACGTCACGCCACGCTATTGCGCCGCCGATCCCGTCGAGGGCGGCCGGCAGGCCGTCGCCGAAGCCTGGCGCAATCTCACGGCCGTCGGTGCGACCCCCCTGGCCCTGACCGACAACCTGAATTTCGGCAATCCGGAGAAGCCCGAGGCGATGGGCGAGCTCGTCGGCTGCATCCGCGGCATCGGCGAGGCGGCCCGCGCCCTCGACTTCCCCATCGTGTCGGGCAATGTGTCGCTCTACAACGAGACCTCCGGGACCGGCATCCTGCCGACCCCGACGATCGGCGGCGTTGGGCTGATCGGGGATGTGGCGAAGGTCATGGGCTCCGCCTTCCGGACCGGTGGCGAGGCCATCCTGCTGCTCGGCGAGACGCGCGGCTGGCTCGGACAGTCGCTCTATCTGCGCGACATCTGTGGACGTGCCGAAGGTGCGCCGCCATCGGTCGATCTCGCGATGGAGAAACGCAACGGCGACTTTCTGCGCAGCCTCGTCGCCGCGGGGCGCGTCACGGCGGCCCACGATCTCTCCGACGGCGGCCTCGCCGTGGCGCTCGCCGAGATGACGCTCGGTCGGAACGTCGGGGCGACGCTCGACCGTTCCGCCATCGTCGGCCCTGTGCCCTTGCACGCGCTCCTCTTCGGCGAGGACCAGGGCCGCTACCTGGTCACCTGTCCGGCCGGCGATGTCGGGGCCGTCGCGGAGGCGGCAGCGGCGGCGGGCGTGCCGCTGGCCCGCATCGGCACAACCGAGGGCAACGCGTTGACCCTGCCGGATACGCCGCCCATATTGATCGCCGATCTGCGGTGCGCCCATGAGGAGAGCCTGCCGCGCCTCATGAACGCCAGCCGATCCGGATGATACAATCATGGCTATGGAAGCGAGCGAAATCGAGCGGCTGATCAAGGCGGCGCTGCCCGATGCCAAGGTCGAGATCCGCGATCTCGCGGGCGACGGCGACCATTACGCCGCCACCGTGGTCTCGCCGAGCTTCAGGGGCAAGACGCGCGTGCAGCAGCATCAGATCGTCTACAATGCGCTGCAGGGTCAGATGGGCGGCGTGCTGCATGCCCTGGCTCTGCAGACCTCCGCCGATTAGGACCGGTGGCGCAACGGAGCGGCTCCGCCTATATGGGATCCAACTGGACGGCGCGATGCGTCGCCACATTTCAAGGACAGCGACCGATGGCCAGCGTTCACGAAACGATCGACGCGGAAGTCAAGACCAACGACGTGGTGCTCTTCATGAAGGGCACGCCGCAATTCCCGATGTGCGGGTTCTCCGGCCAGTGCGTGCAGATTCTCGACTATCTGGGCGTGCCCTATAAGGGCGTCAACGTGCTCGACGATCCCGAACTGCGCCAGGGCATCAAGGACTATACCAACTGGCCGACCATCCCGCAGCTCTACGTCAAGGGCGAGTTCGTCGGCGGCTGCGATATCATTCGCGAGATGTTCCAGTCGGGCGAATTGTCGACGCACCTGTCCCAGGCCGGCCTCAAGGTCACGCAGCCGGCGAACGGCTGAACGGCGCAAGGGGTCCGGCACGACGTCGGCCCCGCTCTATCTGATCGACGAACTGACGCTGCCCCGGCTGATTGCTACGGCGACGGCATCTCCCGTTCGTTCGCCGATACCGCCGGCGGACCGGCGCCCCGATCACTCATGAGCAGATCGGCGCTCGTATTGGGCTTATCAAAACTCCGCTTGTGTCATAAGGACGGCCGCGTCACTCGGGCCTGCCGTCGCCGTTCTGTCCGCGGGCGGGCCGAACCCATGGACCTTGCATGAGCACCAATTCTATCGAAGCCGGGCACCTCCTCGCCTTCATCGAACGGATCGAACGGCTCGAAGAGGACAAGAAGACGGTCTCGGACGAGATCAAGGACGTCTACGCCGAGGCCAAGGGCACCGGCTACGACATCAAGGTCGTGCGCAAGATCGTCTCGATCCGCAAGCAGGACCGCGACAAGCGCCGCGAGGAGGAGGAGATCCTCGAGCTCTACCTGCAGGCGCTCGGCATGATGTGACCCTCGCCGAATCGCGTCGGCCCGCTCGGCCTGAGCGTTGCTTTATGGTGCGAGGCCGCTACCTTGCATGAGCTTTTCGGGGAGAAACGCATGCGCCGCACCCTACCTGCTCTGATCCTAGTGTCGACGATCGCCCTTGCCGCTTGCTCGAAGGGCGACCAGGGCCAGCAGGGGCCGCCCGGGCCGACGGGCGCGCAAGGCCAGCAGGGCGCGGCGGGACCCGCCGGTCCGCCGGGCCCGAAGGGCGAAACCGGCCCCAAGGGCGACGCCGGTCCGGTCGGGCCGGCTGGTCCCGTTGGGGCGGTGGGCTCTGCCGGCCCGAAGGGCGAGGCTGGTCTCAAGGGGGATGCCGGGCCACCAGGTGACGTGGGGCCCGCAGGTGCAGCCGGCCCGAAGGGTGAGGCCGGCCTCAAGGGCGATGCCGGACCCGCTGGGCCGTCCGGCCCGAACGGCGAGGCCGGCCCGAAGGGCGAAGCGGGACCTGCCGGGCCGCCCGGGCCGAAGGGTGAGGCGGGTCCAGCGGGGCCGCCCGGCCCGATGGGTGAGGCCGGACCGAAGGGCGACGCCGGACCTTCGGGGCCTCCCGGTCCGATGGGCGAGGCTGGACCGAAAGGTGACGCGGGACCTGCCGGACTTTCGGGCATAGCGGGATCGGCTGCCGCGAAGCCGGTCTTCGCGCTGCGCAAGTTCACCGGCGAGGCAGGCCAGGCGATCGGTGGCAAATGCGAAGCGGGCGAGCAGATGATCGCCGTCAATTGCTCGACCTCCGCGACCGTCTCCGACGACAATATGGGCGCCACCTGCGCGGCCCCGGCAGGACAACAGTTACCCGCGCAACTGACACTGACCTGCGTCAGATAGGAGACGATCTTACGAGACCTTGCCGAAGTTTCCGGCAAGGTCTCGGCAAGCGGCGGCCAGCCATGGTTCTTGGCGAGGAACCGAGGTCTGTCCGGCGCCATGTCGCGGGAGCCGCCGTCCCGCACCTCATCGGATGGAGCGTCCATGCGCATCAATTGTCTCGGCCAGACCGGCCTCTTCGTCTCGGAACTCTGCCTCGGCACCATGACCTTCGGCGGCGGCGAGGGCATCTGGCAGCAGATCGGCGCGCTGCAGCAGCACGACGCCGACGACCTCGTGCGGACCGCGCTCGAGGCCGGCATCAATTTCATCGACACGGCCAACGTCTATGCCAACGGTCTGTCCGAGGAGATCACCGGCCAGGCCTTGAAGAGCCTCGGCGTGAAGCGTGACGAGGTCGTCGTCGCCACCAAGGTCTATGGCCGCATGGGCAAGGGCCCGAACGGCTCGGGCGCGTCGCGCGGCCATATTCTGGATCAGGCCAAGGCCAGCCTGAAGCGCCTTCAGCTCGACCATATCGACCTCTACCAGATCCACGGCTTCGACGCCTTGACCCCGATCGAGGAGACGCTGGAGGCGCTCGACATCCTGGTGCGGCACGGCCACGTCCGCTACGTCGGCGTGTCGAACTGGGCCGCCTGGCAGATCGCCAAGGCGCTCGGCATCGCCGAGCGGCGCGGGCTCGCGCCAATCCGCTCGCTGCAAGCCTACTACACGCTCGCCGGCCGCGACCTCGAGCGGGAGATCGTCCCGATGCTGACCTCCGAGAAGGTCGGGCTGATGGTCTGGAGCCCATTGGCGGGCGGTCTCCTCTCGGGCAAATACGACCGCTCCAACAGCCAGGGCGGCGAGGGCCGGCGGGCGAGTTTCGACTTCCCGCCCGTCGACCGCACGCGCGCCGACGCGGTCGTCGCGGCCATGCGTCCGATCGCCGAGGCCCGCCGCTGCACCGTGGCGCAGGTGGCGCTCGCCTGGCTCTTACACCAGTCGGTGGTGACGAGCGTCATCATCGGCGCCAAGCGGCAGGCCCAGCTCACCGAGAATATCGCCGCGACCGAAGTCCAGCTCTCCGCCGAGGACCTCAAGGCGCTCGACGCGGTCAGCGCCCTGCCCAAGGAATATCCGGGCTGGATGCTGGAACGGCAGGGTGCCCACCGCCCGGCCGTCGAACCGCGGCGCCCTCCTGCCTCGCCCGAGCGGCCGGCATGACCCCGCGAGCGTGACGTCGCAATGCGGCGGACCTAATCCTTGCCGTCGAGAATGCTCGTGCCGCACCAGTCCGGCGCGGGCGGACTCTCCAGGAAGGCGTGGCATCGCTCGATCATGACGGCCGCAGGCCCGTCCACGCCCCGCGCCGCGACGACCTTCTCGTAGAGGCCGACCGCTTCGGCAAAACGCCGCGCCCGATAGGCCGCGAGGCCGGCGTCATAGACCGTAACCCAGTCGGGCATCTCGGCGCCGGACTCGCCCAGGCCGATCAGCTCGAAGATCGCGATGCCCTCCGTGCGGCCGTAGAGGGCGACGCGGTCGATCTCGCGCACCAGGATCGCGGAACCGGCCTCATCGCGCGTCGCCTCGCCGATGAGGATATCCGTTCCGTAGATCTTGTTGGCGCCTTCGAGCCGGCTCGCGACATTCACCGCGTCCCCGATCGCCGTATAGTTCAGGCGCCGGTCGGACCCGATATTGCCGACCAGGACGTTGCCGGCATTGATCCCGATGCGGACGCGCAGGGGGTCGCCGCGATCGTCGACGATCGCGGCCCGTGCCAGCGCCTGACGACAGGCGAGGGCCGTCCGGCAGGCGTCGAGCCCGCGGCTGCCGCTCGCCGCCGGCGCGCCCCAGAAGGCCATCACCGCATCGCCGATGAATTTGTCGATCGTGCCGCGATGCGCGTCGATCTCGCCCGACATCAGATCGATATAGCGCGCCAGCAGCGGCACGATCGCATTGCCCATGCGCTCCGACAATCCGGTGAAACCAGCGATATCGGCGAACATGATGGTCAGCGGCTGGATCGTGCCGCCCGGCTTGGCTTCGACCCCTTCGGCGATCAGCGTCTTGACGAGATCGGCGGGAAGATATTTGCGGAAGGCCGACAGCCCTGTCGCCATGCTGGCGATGACGCTCGACAGGTCGTCGAGCTCCTTGAGCCGGGACGGGTGGCGCCGGATCGCCTCGAGCTCGAAGCGTTGGACATGACCGAGCTCGGCCGCGATGCGGGCGAACGGCCTCGCCAGCAGCGCGCGGGCCACCAACGTCGAGACGACGACCGCGGCGAGGACCAGGGCGACGAGAAGCAGCGTCAGGCGCTGGTTGGTCCTGTCGATCTCGCCGAAGAATTCCGCCTCGGGAATGACGGTCGTCACCTCCCAGCCCATGAAGTCGAGCGGCGTCACCGTCACCGCATAGGCGACGCCCTCGTAGACCACGCGGGCCTCGGTGATCGTCTTGTCCTGCGGCGTAGCCTTGGCCAGCATGTCGCGATGCGTCTCGCGGGCGACGGCGAGCAGCGTCGGGTCGCGCAGCATCGTGCCATGGACCTCGTCGGCCTGGGGGTCCGGCACGGCCGCCGCGATCCCGTCGGGGCGCAGCACGAAGGCCGCGCCGGTTCGGCCGACCGAGAGGCTCGCCAGGAAGCGTGACAGGCGGTCGAGATCGATCATGACGGCGAGGACGCCGACGCGGGCGCCGTAGACGTCGATGCCGCCCGCATAGGCGACGGCGGGACGGCTGCCGGCCGGATGATGGCCGACCTCGAGCCAGACCGGCTCCGTCGCGGTCGCGGCCTGCCGGTACCAGGGCTGCGCCGTCACCGCGTAATCGGTCGGCTCGAAGGAGCGGCTCTGGAACTCGATGTCGCCGGTCAGGACCTTGTAGCGGTCGACGCGCCGCTGCGCCGGCTTGGCCGCAGTGATCTCCATCATTTCGAGTTCGGTGTCGCCGAGCTTGTGGGCGGCGAAGAAGCTGCCGTCGGGCCAGCCGAACGCGATCCACGACAGGGCCGGCTGGGCCTGCAACTGCGCCAGGAAGACGAATTCACGCTTGTCGGCTTCCCGCGTGTCGATGACATTCTGGACGAAGATCGTGCGGATCGCCCCATGGGCCGCCTGCGCGTTGCCGATCAGCGAGGCAACCTCCTTCTTTACGGCACCGACGATCTGCTGGTTCAGCGTCGTGGCCAGCATGCGGCTGTTGGTCTGCGCCGTACGCCACCACAGGGCATGGACGAGACCACTGGTCAGCGCGATGGTGCAGAGCACGAAGAGGGTCAGCGCCGGCCGTACACCGATCCGCATTGGCGGGCTCTCTCGTCGCATCTGCCGAACTGTTTCGGCGGCCGGCCGGCGTGGGTTACGCCGGACCGGCAGGATAGGAAAGAGACCCCGGTGGTAGGCGAAATATTTCGCGACCGCTGTAACTTGGCCTTCGAGTGCGGCGAAAGGTCATGTCGGGGCACCCGATTGCCTCGCTCCCAGGGAGACAGCACAATGAACCGTCGCTCCGTCAATGCCGCGCTGGCTGGATCGCTGGCTGCCGCCATCACCTTGCTGGCCATGCCGGCGAAAGCCGGCGAGGCCAAGGAAAAATGCTATGGCGTCGCCCTGAAGGGTCAGAACGACTGCAAGGCCGGGGCGCATGATTGCGCCGGCATGTCCACCGTGGATTACGACGGAGCCTCCTTCAAGCTCGTCCCGGCGGGGACCTGCACCACGATGAAGACCCCGAGCGGCATGGGTTCGATGGAGCCCACCAAGAGCTGATCGCGGGAGCTGATCGACCGCGGCCCGCAGCTGGAGCATGATGCCGAAAAGTCGGCACGGGTTTTCGGACGACATCATGCTCCAAGTTACTGGAATCGATCACGTTTATGATTTTGGATCGATCGGATCCAAAATCATCGTGATCTAGGCTACGCTGGCTGCATCGACGTGCCGGCGGGTTGCCGGGTTTCGCGGGTCGAAGCAGCCAACGGGTGGAGGACACGATGTCGGGATCCAAGACTTCAATGGCCCTCGCGGGCGCCCTCGCCGGGGCCGTGACCCTGCTCGCGGCCTCGGCCAACGCGCAGGGTGCCAAGGAGAAATGTTTCGGCATCTCGCTCAAGGGGCAGAACGATTGCGCGGCCGGACCGGGCACGACCTGCGCCGGGACCAATGCGGTCGACTATAACGGCGTCTCCTGGAAGCTCGTGCCCAAGGGCACCTGCGTCTCGATCGCGACGCCGTTCGGACCGGGTTCGCTGGCGCCGCTCAAGCGCCCGAGCTGAGACGCGGCAACCGGGACAGGACGCCTCGGTATGGACAAGGCATCGCAGCGGGCCGAACGGATCGCGACGGGACGGGCCGGCGTCGGGCTGAAGCCGATGCATGTCGCCGAGATCCTCGAGACCAGGCCGGATATGGGCTTCTTCGAAGTGCATGCCGAGAATTACATGGGTGCCGGCGGTCCGCCGCATGCCCATCTCGAGGCCATTCGGGAGCTCTATCCGGTCTCCCTGCACGGCGTCGGGCTTTCGATCGGAGGCTCGGGCCGGCTCGACTTGGAGCATCTCAAGCGGCTCAAGGCGCTCGATGCGCGCTATGCGCCGGCGCTGTTCTCCGAACATCTGGCCTGGTCGACGCACGAGGGCACCTTCCTGAACGACCTGCTGCCGGTGCCTTACACGGACGAGGCCGTGATCCGGATCGTCGACCATATCGACGAGGTGCAGTCGGCGATGGGGCGGCAGATGCTGCTCGAAAACCCTTCGACCTATGTGGTGTTCGACGCCAGCACGATGAGCGAGGCGGAGTTCATCGAACGGATCGCTGCGCGGAGCGGCTGCGGCCTTCTGCTCGACATCAACAACGTCTTCGTCTCGGCCACCAACCACGCCTATTCGCCGGAGGCTTATCTCGACGCCTTCCCGCTCGACCTCGTCCAGGAGATCCATCTCGGCGGCCATGCGGCGACGACCGACGAGACCGGCGCCGCGCTGCTGATCGACTCGCATGACGCGGCGGTGGTCGATCCCGTCTGGGCGCTCTACGAACGGACTATTCGCCGCCTCGGTCCCGTGCCGACCCTCATCGAATGGGACGCCGATGTGCCGCCCTTTGCGGTGCTCTACGCGGAGGCGGCGCGGGCCAATGCGGTCCTGGCGCGGGCCGGGCTCGCCGCGCCGGCTGCGGTCCGGGCGGCCTGAGACCCATGCTGGCCGACCTCCAGTCGCGCTTCCAGGCCGCGCTGCTCGACCGCACGCAACCCGTTCCCGCGGGCGTCGGCGCCCACACCTCGGCGCGCCCGGAACGGCGCTACGCGGTCTACCGGAACAACGTGCTGCTGAGCCTGATCGAGGCGCTCGAGGCGCGCTTCCCCGCCGCCTCGCGTATCGCCGGCAAGGACTTCTTCAAGGAGACGGCCCGCCGCTTCGTGCTGGTTTCGCCGCCACGCTCGCCCGTGCTCCTGACGTATGGCGATGACCTGCCGGCCTTCGTCGACGCCTTCGAACCGGCGCGGCAGATCCCCTATCTGGCGGATGTGATGCGGCTCGAAGTCGCCTGGAGCCAGGCCTATCACGCGGCGGATGCCGAACCGGTCCGGGCCGAGGCACTTGCCGCCCTGCCTGCCGAGACCCTGGGACGCATACGGGTCGCCATCCATCCCGCCGCAAGGCTGCTGCGCTCCGCCTATCCGGTCGTGACCCTGTGGGCCATGAACATCGAGGCTGGCCAAGTCCGGCCGATCGAGGACTGGTCGGGCGAGGATGCCCTCGTGACCCGTCTCGGGCTCGCCGTCGACGTGCTGCGCCTGCCGCCGGGCGGTCTCGATTTCGTCGCGGCGCTGCGGACCGGCGCGACTATGGGGGAGGCGCTGGAGGCCGCCGTGGCGGCGGCGGAGGATTTCGATCCGGCGCGCGCCTTGGCCGGGCTGGTCTCGGCCGGCGTGGCGATCGGGTTTCATTGTTAGGAGCCCGGACATGAGCCGGCACCCGGTTGCGACGATGCAAAGGCCTATGCTGCGGATCGTCGGGGGCGCCGTCGCCGTCTTCGAGCGGATCCCGCCCTCGGCCGTGCTCCTGCTGGCGCGTCTCTCGATCGCCGGCATCTTCTGGGCCTCGGGCCGCACCAAGGTCGCTCCGGGGACGCTGATCACGCTGTCCGACGGCGCCGTTCAGCTGTTCCGCGACGAATACCGCATCTCGCTCTTCACGCCCGGCATCGCCGCCGAACTGGTCATGCTGAGCGAGCATCTGTTCCCGGTCCTGCTGGTCGTGGGACTCGCCAGCCGCTTCGCCGCCCTGGCGCTGCTGGTGATGACCCTGGTGATCGCGGTCTTCGTCTATCCGGACGCCTATAACGTGCATGGCCCCTGGGCGGTGTGCCTCCTCCTCATCATGATGAAGGGGCCGGGGGTGCTGTCGCTCGACCATCTGATCGGCAGGGCCTTTTCCGAGGGATCGACGTCCCCGACGCTCCCGCCGGGGACGTAGCGCGCTCGTCTCGTGCTGCGGCGATCCACCTCAGGCGCCGCGCCGCCCGTAGCCCAGCACCGAGGCGGTCTTCCTTGACCCGGCCATCCGATGCGAACATGATTGGTATACCAGCGAGACGGGCCGAATGAGGGCGCACAAGCGCTCCAGGCTCGGCTCGTCGTCCTCAGGAGGAAACACAGGATGTTCAGCTTGAGCGGAGATATCCGCCGTCGCAATCTGCTCAAAGCGGGCCTCGTTGTGGGCGCCTCGCAGATCGCCTGCCCCTCGATCCTGCGCGCGCAAGGCGCCGATGTCGTCAAGATCGGCCTCGACAACCCGCTGACCGGCACATATGCGGCGCCTGGAAAGAACGAGCTCATCGGCTGCCAGCTCGCGGTCGAGCAGATCAACACGAAAGGCGGCATCCTCGGCCGCAAGGTCGAGCTGGTGGTGGAGGACTCGACGAGCGGCGATGCCGGTACCGCCGTGCAGAAGGCCCGCAAGCTGATCGACGGCGACAAGGTGAGTTTCCTGCTCGGCAACGTCAATTCGGCGCTCACCCTGGCGATGGCGCAGGTCGCCAACGAGAAGAAGATCCTGCACGTCGTCCCGGGCGGTCACACGGATGCGATCACCGGATCGACCTGCCATTGGAACGTCTTCCGCGTCTGCAACACGACCCAGATGGAGGCGTTCGCCGTCGCCGGCACGCTGATCAAGACGTCGGGAAAGAAGTGGTACTACATCACGCCCGACTACGCGTTCGGCCATACGCTCGAAGCCGGCATGGTGAAGGCCTGCGCGTCGCTGGGCGGGACCAGGGTCGGCGGCGATCTGGCGCCGCTCGGCACGACGGATTTCTCCTCCTACCTGATCAAGGCGCAGTCCGCGAACCCCGATGTCATCATCTTCCTGACGCAAGGGGACGACATGGTGAATGCCCTGAAGCAGGCGGTGCAGTTCGGCCTCGACAAGACGTTCCATCTCGCCGGCGCCCAGCAGGAGCTGGAGGCGCTCGAGGGCCTGCCGCCCGAGGCCCGCATCGGCACATGGGTCATGGAATGGTACTGGAACCAGCCGGGCGTGCCCCATGTCGCGGATTTCGTCGCGACCGTGAAGGCGCGCACCGGCCGGGTTCCCACGGCGCGGACCTGGTTCGGCTTCGCCTCGACCTGGACCTGCGCGCTCGCCGCCGAGAAGGCCAAGTCCCTCGACACGGTGGCGATGGCGAGGGCATTGCAGGACTTCGAGCTGCCGCCCGAGATCGCGCTCGGACCGAACAAGGCGGCGTTCCGCGCCGGCCAGAACCAGCTCGCCGCGACCCTCTACGTCGGCAATGCCCAGGCGAGCGGCGGAGCGCCGGACGACCTCTTCAAGGTCACCGACGTCGTCAAGGGCACGGATGTCGCCGGCACGCTCGAGGAGAGCGGCTGCAAGATGAGCTGGCCGGCCTGAGGCGTCGACAAGCGAAAGCCGCCCGGCGTCGCGGCGTGGTTCGGGCGAGGCCCGCGCCATCATCCCGGCCATCGACCTCGCTTCTCCTGCATCCGGCAGTCATCGACGAATGACGCAGCTCATCCTGTTCAACCTCTTCAACGGGCTCATCGTCGGCGCCTTCTACGCGCTGATGGCGCTCGGGCTGTCGCTCATCCTGAACCTCAGCGGCGTCATCAACTTCGCCCATGGCGGCTTCCTGGCGCTCGGCGCCTATCTGGCCTATGCGCTGATCCCCGTCATCGGCTTCTGGGGCGCGCTCGTCGTGGCGCCCGTCCTGACGGCGGTCGTCGGGCTCGCGGTCGAACGCGTGCTGATCCGCCCGCTCTACGGGCGCGATCCGCTCTACGGCCTGCTGCTGACCTTCGGCCTCGCCTACATCTTCGAGGATGCGATGCGGCTGATCTGGGGCGCGCAGAGCGTGCCGTTCCAGGTTCCGGGCTGGCTCACCTCGCCGCTGAGCCGCCAGTATTTCTTCCTCACCGGCTATCGGCTGTTCATGATCATCGTCGTCGCCCTCGCGGTGGGCGGCCTGTTCTATGTCCTGACCTACACGCGGCTCGGCATCCGCATCAGGGCCGGCACGCAGGATCTCGAGACGGTGTCGACCCTCGGGGTGAACACCCGCATCCTGCGCAGCCTCAACTTCGGCATCGGCATCTATATCGCGGGGCTGGCCGGCGTGCTCGCGGCGGGTCTGCTGGGGCTCTCGCCGACGATCGGCTCGGCGCTGATCATGCCGAGCTTCGTCGCCATCATCGTGGGCGGACTCGGCAGCCTGCTCGGCACCCTGTTCGGCGGGCTCTTGATCGGACTGGCCTCGGGCCTGACCGCGGTGTTCTTCCCCTCGGCCACGGAGGCGGTCATCTACGTGATGATGGGTCTGGTGCTGCTGGTGCGCCCGCGCGGCCTGCTCGGCGAAGAAGGACGAGTGCATTGACGCCGATCGCCCGACGCGGCTTCGACATCGCGGTCTGGATCGCGCTTCTCGCCATGCCCTATTGGATGGGCGCGATCGGCGGCTACACCGAATTGGCGACGCGCATCGTGGTCATGGCGCTCGCGGCGATGTCGCTCAACATCCTGCTCGGCTTCACCGGCGTCCTGTCGTTCGGCCATGCCGCCTATTTCGGCCTCGGCGCCTATGGCACCGCGCTGACGATCAAATATCTGGTGCCGAGCACGCTGCTCGGAATGGCCGTCGGCATCGTCACGGCGACGGCGGCGGCGGCCGTCATCGGCGCGCTCATCGTGAAGCGGCGCGGCGTCTATTTCGCCATGGTTACGATCGCCTTCGGGCAGGTGTTCTATTTCATCGCCTTTCGCTGGAACGCGGTCACCGGCGGTGACGACGGGGTGACCGACTGGCATCGCATGCCGATCGGCGTCGGCTCGACGAGGCTCGACATTTTCGGCAACGACAAGATCTTCTACTATTTCGTGCTGGCGATCTTCGCGATCTGCGTGGCGCTCATGGCGGGGCTTTTGAATTCGCCATTCGGGCGGACGCTGCTGGCGATCCGCGAGAACGAGCGCCGCGCCCGCTTCCTCGGCATTCCGATCGAACGCCACATCTGGCTCTCCTTCGTCATCTCGTGCCTGTTCGTCAGCGTCGCGGGCTGCCTCTACGCGCTCCTCAACAACTTCACCGATCCGCGGGCGCTGCGCTTCGATCTGTCCGGCAATCTCGTCATCATGGCGGTGCTCGGCGGCATGCGGTCCTTCTGGGGTCCGCTGATCGGCGCCGCCATCTTCGTGGCGCTGCAGGACTATGTGTCGAGCCACACGGCCAATTGGATGTCGGTGATCGGTCTCGTCTTCGTCCTCGTGGTCCGCTTCTTTCCACGCGGCGTCCTCGGCGTCCTGCGCACCCGGTCGTCGGCATGACCCTTCTGCAGATCCAGGACGCCACCCGCCGCTTCGGCAAGCTCGTCGCCGTCGATCGGGTGTCGCTGCAAGTCGAGCCCGGCGAGCTCAGGGCCATCATCGGCCCCAATGGCGCGGGCAAGACGACGTTCTTCAATCTCGTCAGCGGATTCTTTCCCCCGAGCTCGGGCACCATCCTGTTCGACGGCCGGGACATCACCGCGATGTCGCCGGAGCGGCGCGTGCAGCACGGCATGGCGCGAACCTTCCAGATCACCGAGATCTTTCCCGAGCTCAGCATCGCCGACAATCTGCGCATCGCGGTCGAGGTCGCGGCGGGCTTCCGTGCCCGGGCCTGGCTCGGCGCCAGGCAGCGCGCCACGGTCGAGGCCCGGGTGGCCGAATTGCTCGAGATGGGCGGCCTGGCGGCCAAGCGGAGCCGTCCGGTCGGCGCCCTGTCGCACGGCGACCAGCGCGCGGCCGAGATCATGATGTCGCTGGCGCTGCGTCCCCGCCTCCTGATGCTCGACGAGCCGACCGCGGGCATGGGCGACCAGGAGACCTACGACATCGCCTGCCTCATCCGGCGGCTGCACCGGAGCGAGCGATTGTCGATCCTGCTGATCGAGCACGACATGCGCGTCGTGTTCAACCTCGCTGATCGCATCATGGTGCTGGCGGAAGGCAAGGTGCTGGCGGAGGGATCGCCCGACGACATCGCCAGCAGCGAGGCGGTCCAGCGCGCCTATCTCGGCGCGTCGGGCGCATGATCGCCCTGCGGGCCGAGAGCCTTCACACCTTCTACGGGAAGAGCCACATCCTGCGCGGGGTGACGCTGGAGGTTCGCGAGGGCGAGCTCGTCACCCTGCTCGGCCGCAACGGCGCGGGCAAGACCACCACGCTGCGCAGCCTGATGGGATTGACGGCGCCGCGCGAGGGCACCGTTTCGGTCTTCGGCATCGAGACGACCGGCCTGCCGCCCTACCGGCTTGCCGCGATGGGGATCGGCTATGTGCCCGAAGGCCGGCGGATCTTCTCCCATCTGACGGTCGAGGAAAACCTGATCGTGCCCGTCGAGCGGCCGGGACCCTGGACCGTCGCGCGCGTCTATGAGCTGTTTCCCCGCCTGGCGCAGCGCAAGTCGAACCGAGGCAATCAGCTCTCGGGGGGCGAGCAGGAGATGCTGTCGATCTCGCGCGCCCTGCTGCTCAATCCGCGGCTTCTCATGCTCGACGAGCCCTCGCAGGGCCTGGCTCCCTTGATCGTCGAGGAAGTCTTCAAGGTCATCGCGGCCGCCCGCCGGGAGGGCGTCTGCGTGCTGCTGGTGGAGCAGAACGTGCGGGCCGCCGTGGCGATCGCCGACCGGGCCTATGTGCTTGACGACGGCAGGATCGTCTACGAAGGCGATGCCGCCGAGTTCGGCCGCGACGAGGAGCGCGTGCGCGAACTCGCCGGCGCCAGCGCCGCCAAATGGGCCATGCCGGATTAGCGGCTTTGATCCCACGCGGGACGCTGGACAGGCGCTTCGTCCAGAGCCTATGCAGCCGCATGAGCAAGCTGATCGGCATCGACACGGGCGGGACCTATACGGATGCCGTGCTTTTCGACGAAGCACGCGGCGTCCTCGCCAAGGCCAAGGCGCTGACGACGCGCCACGATCTCTCCGAAGGCATCGGCGCGGTGCTCGACGCGGTGCTCTCCGAGGGCGGCACCCCGGCGGACGAGATCGGCATGGTCGCGTTGTCGACGACGCTCGCCACCAATGCCATCGTCGAGGGCCAGGGTGGCCGCATCGGCCTCGTCATGATCGGCTTCGCCGAACGTGACCTCGACCGTGGCGGCCTGAAGGCGGCGGTGAGGGAGGATGCGGCCGTCCTGATCGCAGGCGGCCATGACGCGTTCGGCACCGAACTGGCCCCGCTCGATCTCGCGGCGCTCGACGCGTGGCTCGTCGCGCAAGGCGGCGCGGTGACCGGCTTCGCGGTCGCCGGGCAGTTCTCGATCGCCAACCCCGACCACGAAACCCGAGCCCGCGCGGCGATCGAGGCCCGCACCGGGCTCCCGGTCACCTGCAGCCACGAACTCACGGCCCGGCTCGACGGCCCAAAACGGGCGCTGACCGCGGTGCTCAACGCGCGGCTCGTCCCGATCATCCACCATCTCATCGACGCCACCGAGGCGCTGCTGGCACGCCGGGCCATCGCCTCGCCGCTGATGATCGTCAAGGGCGACGGCTCGCTGCTCTCGGTGGCGGAGGCGCGCCGCAAGCCGGTCGAGACGATCCTCTCGGGACCGGCGGCGAGCCTCGTCGGCGCCAGCTTCCTCTGCGGCCTGCCCTCGGCCATCGTGTCGGACATCGGCGGCACCACCACGGATATCGGCCTCATCGAGGATGGACGGCCGCGGCTCGACCCCGAGGGGGCCGTCGTCGGCGGCCACGCGACCTTCGTCGAGGCCGTCCGGTTGCGCACCTTCGGGCTCGGCGCCGACAGTGATGTCAGCCTAGACCCGGGCGGCCTGCGCCTCGGGCCGCGCCGGGTGATCCCGATCAGCCTGCTTGCCGCGGGCCATCCGGATGAGATCCATCGCCAACTCGACCGGCACCTGGCCATGTCGGCGCCCCCCGAGACGGCGGGCCGCTTCGCGGTCGCGATCGGACACGACGAGCACGACGACCGGCGTCATGGAAGCGCCGAGGCGGAGGTGCTCGATCTCCTGCGCCAGGGCCCCTGCCCGCTCGACAAGCTCACCGGCGCCTATCGGCGACGCATCGCCCTCGCTCGGCTGACGGGCTTCGGCGAGGTCGCCATCGCCGCCTTCTGCCCTTCGGACGCGGCCCATGTCTTGGACTTGCACAAGGGCTGGGACCGCGATGCGGCCGTCAAGGCGGCGACGCTCTTCGGCCGCCGGCGCGGCGCCGGCGGCAGGTCGCTGGAGGAGGATCCCGGCCGCATGAGCCGCGCCGTGCTCGACGCCCTGATCCGCACCAGCGCCGAGCGTCTGCTCGACGTGGCGCTCGGCGAGGATGGGCTCACGATTGATGCGCCGGGCCGCCATCCGCTGCTGCAGGGCGCGCTGTCGCGGCGACGAGGGCTCGCCGAGATCACGGTGCGGCTGACCTCCACGCTCGTCGGTCTCGGCGCCTCGGCCGCGACCTACTATCCAGCCGTCGGGACGATGCTCGGCGCGGAGGTCCTGGTGCCGCGCCATGCGGACGTGGCCAATGCGGTGGGGGCCGTCGTCGGCCGGGTGCGGACCGAAGCCCTGGCCGTCGTCTCGCGGCCTGACGACGGCCTCT
The DNA here is from genome assembly GCA_965277635.1 of Lichenihabitans sp. Taxonomy (GTDB): domain Bacteria; phylum Pseudomonadota; class Alphaproteobacteria; order Rhizobiales; family Beijerinckiaceae; genus Lichenihabitans. The sequence goes on along the minus strand of CBDIDE010000002.1, from coordinate 3,224,382 downwards.
ATAGGGTGCATGGTGGGGAGGCGCCGCGCGACTTCCACGACCTCGACGCGGCGCTGCGCGCGGCTGAGGACGCCGCCGCCGCCGCGGCCCGCGACGAGGCGCGGCGCAACGGCGCCCGCGAGGTCGAAATGCGCGTCACGCGCGAGGTCGTCTCGGCCAGGGTGGCCGACCGCGACATCGTCCTCGAATGGCGTATCCGGGCACTCGCCACAGGTCGCCCCGCGGTCGGCTCCCTGGCAAGGATGTAGGGGCTGCCGGTCGGATCGGTCGAGCGCCGATATGCGCTCAACGCCGCCCCTACGCCGGGTTGCTCGTCGTTCGGCGGTTGTTCGGCTGCATACCGGCCCGATGCAACCGTGAACATTCGATAACAAGGCGAGCACATCCGATCATTGCGTTGATCGTCGCTGGCGGAATTGGGTCGAGCCGCATCGCGACGCCTTTTTAATCACCGAAATAAAGTGATCGGCAGCGATTTCTCGCCGCACACTCTTGAACAGGACTGTCATATGTACTTATGTGTGGGCGCGACGTGATGTTGCCACGATTCTCTGGAGATATGGTCTGATGAAAGAGCCCGATAAATTGATGATCACCGAACTGACGGCGGAGATCGTATCGGCATACGTGTCGCGCAACTCGGTTCCGATGGCGGAATTGCCGCTCCTTCTACACAACGTGCACGGCGCGCTGGATCGGATCGCAACGGCCGCGACGCCGGAACAAACGAAGGTCGAGGAACTCAAGCCGGCCGTGCCGATCAAGAAGTCCGTGTCGGACGATTACATCATCAGCCTCGAGAACGGGCAGAAGTTCAAGTCGCTTAAGCGTCATCTGATGACCGCCTACGGCATGACGCCACAGCAATATCGGGAAAAGTGGAACCTGCCCAAGGATTACCCGATGGTGGCGCCCGCTTATGCGAAATCGCGCTCGGCGCTGGCCAAGTCCCTCGGTCTCGGCCGCAAAGCCATGGTGCCGGCCGCCGAAGCCGCGCCGGAATCTGCAGTGAAGGCCGCCCCGTCCGGCGAGACGATCAAGAAGCCCCGCAAGCCGAGGGTAGCCAAGGCGGCGTGACAACCTTCGGCGTGCCAACCTGCGGCTGACGTTCGTCGGAAGGCTGGAGCGGGAGAGCCGCTACGGCCGCGTTTCCCAGTCCCGCCGAGAGCATTCAGAAGCCCTTCTCGATCCGGGCATAGACCTGTTGCGTATATAGGAACATCTGCGAGCCGATGAACGAGGCGGTCAGGCTGAGCACCAGCATGACGGCCAGGATCTTCGGCACGAAGGTCAGCGTCATCTCCTGGACCTGGGTCAGCGCCTGGAAGAGGGCGATGACGACGCCGACCACCATGGCGGTGCCGACCGCAGGGCCGGAGGCGACGACGACCGTCCAGATGGTGCTCTGCAAGAGCCCGAGGGCGTCAGCTTCGTTCATCAGCTGCCGAACGTCACGGTTGAATCGAGATTGAGGGTCGAGCCGTTGGCGAGCGTCGCCGTGGCGACCCCGCTACTGTTCAGCGCGACGGACGTGACCTTGCCCGAAACCGTCCCGTCCGCCGACGAGACCGTCTTGCCGATCGCGCCTTCTGCCTGGCTCAGCGACGACGTTGTCAGCAGCGAATTCAGGGTCGAATTCGTCTGCACCGCCTGCTGGACATTGGAGAAGGTGGCGATCTGGCTCAGGTATTGCGTCGGATCGGAGGGGCTCGTGGGATCCTGGTTCTTCAGCTCCTGCACCAGCAGTTGAAGAAAAGAATTGTAGTCGACGGAGGCCTGCGCCGCCGTCGATGCTGTCGTCGACGGCGAGTTCGTCGACGACGTGGTGGTGGGCAGCGGTGTCGTGGATCCGACCGGAGTCGTCATCGCCTACTTTCCCTCTCGATCACCGCACCGGGCCCGCTCGATGCGGAGCCGCGCGGCTGATCGGCCTCGATGGAGGTCGCATGATGCGGGTGGAAGCTTGCGCCGGGGTTGCCGCACCATCCGCTCGGCCCCACCCCAGCGCCGGCTCGCTCGAGCGCTCGTCGAGGCGGGCGAGCATTCGCGCGCTTCGGCGGCGCGATCGCATCAGGAGGCGACGGCGAGGGCCGGCGCCTGCTGCGCTCCGAGCAACCTGTCTTCGACCGGCTGCAATGCGCGAATGACCTTCAGGGCCTCGAAATACCGGTTGCGGCCGACGAGCTCGACAATCTTGCCCAGCCCGTCGAGCATAGCGGGGTCGCTATAGACGCCGAACATGGCAGCGCTCTGTTGCGCGAACATTGTGCGGTTCTCCGCCACCTCGCGGGGCGCCATCAGCATCAGCTGGACGATATAGTAGAGCTGCCGGAGCGGGGTCGTCGCATCGCGGTCCCGCATCACATGGGCTTCGAGCAGAAAGACCGCGTCGTTCATGAGTTCGATCGACACCTTCCGGTCGGGCTTCAGCACGGCCCCGTTGAGGTAGATCTTCTCGTTGGCTCTGAGGGTGATGTGCATGGTTCCCCTATATCAAACCATCGCGGACGATGCCGCAGATCTCGGTGAGGGCCTCGAAGTCACGCGAGAGGCCGAGTTGGATGCGCTGGGCTTCCGACAGGATGCCGAGGCCCGTCCGCATCAGGCTGGCGCGCGTCTCCGTCGGCAGGTCGTTGCCGGGATTGGCGAGGTCCTTGATGAAGGCGGCCCAGAGCTGGGTCAGGAATTCGATCGCGTCGTGCTCCTGCGGCGAGCCCGGTTCGGTCTTGGCCGCGAGCCTGAGCTTGGCGATCGCCTTGTCGAGCGTCTGGCGCTCCGTCGCCCGGGCTTCGGTTGCGGCATCCGCCAGGATTTCGGCGTAGGAATGCTGGTACATGCGTGGATCCGCGGCTGAGGCTCGTTGAAGGGCAAGGATTGGATTACGGGGTGATGTAGTTGACGAGACTCAGCTTCTGCAGCGCCGCGGTCAGTTCGTACGAGGATTGGATCTGCGTCTGCAGCGTGCTCAGCTGGCTCGTCAGGGCATAGCTGTCGACCCCCTGGAGCGTCTCGACCTGGGTATCGAGGAGACCCTTCTGCGTGGTGAGACGCGTGTTGGCGTCCGAAATCGTCGACTGCGTGATGCCGATGCCGGCATTGATGTCGGTCATTCCGCTCAGGGCACGGCTGACCAGGTTGGTGGCGGTCGTCACGACCGCCTGCTGGGCGGCGGCGCTGAGTCCCTGGCCGGTGAATTCGCTCGCCATCGTATAGGCTTGTGCCAGCTGGCGGAACGCCGTCTGGTTGGCGCTGACCGATGTCGAGACGGTCTGGTTGTCCGAGATCTGCGTCGACATCGTCTGATCGGATGCCGCCGACCAGGTCGGGGAAAAGGACGAGGCGGAAAACAGTGACGCGAACTGGTTGTCGAGATAGCTCTGCATATCGGCCCCGCTGACCGAGCCTGCCGAGGCGGATGTCTGCGAGAAGCCGAACTGCGTCGCGAAGGACGTGTCGACCGCGGTCTTGGCGGCCGAAGCGGGTGTCGAGGCGTAGGTCGTAACCGGCTGCTGGTCGGTATTGATGCCGCCGAAAATATACTGGCCCGCGACCGAGGTGTTCAGGATCGAGGTCAGCGCACCGAGGTTCGATCGCGTGGTGAGGCTGAGGGCGTTCTGCGACGGGCTCGACACGTTCCAGGTCGTCAGTGCCGAGATGACGCTGTTCGCCGCCGTCGTCAGGGTGTCGATGGCGGAGGTGGTCGAGGTCAGACGGGTGTTGGCGGCCGAGTTGGACACCGTGTAGCTCTCGAGCCGCGAACTCTGCTGGCTGAGCGAGATCAACTGCCCGGATTGACCGCCGAGACTCAGCCCGACATCGGCATATTTGCCGCTGGCCAGTTCCTGCTGGGCGATGGTCAGCGCGCTCTGCGCCTGCATGACGGCGCTGCGAGGCGCGGTCGACAGGGTTTGGGTGGAGACATAGACCATGGGACGCGTCCTACTGAACCGCCGTCAGAAGCGAATCGAGCATGTTCTTGACGGTGGTGATGAGTTGGGCGGAGGCTTGGTAGGAATGTTCGATTTCGAGCATCTGCGAGAGCTGGTCGTCGAGGTTGACGCCGGTGGCGTTCGACAGGCTTGTCGTCGTCTGCGAGACGACGGCCCCTCGGTCGCTGGCCGCCGTCGTCGCGGTCTGCCGCTGGGCCTCGACCCAGCTCACCGATGAGGCGGCATAGGACGCGAGCGAGCCGGCCGGCGTTCCCCCGGATGTCGGATCGAAGCTGCGGTTCGCCGTCAGGTTGTTGACGAGCCCCGTGACGTAGCCCGAATAGCCGGCGTCCCCGCTGGTATTGCCGTTGACCGTCGTCGCGCTCGTGCCGCCGCCGATGCCGCCGTCCCGCAGCAGGGTGAGCATCCCGCCCTGGGACGGATCGACCGAGGCGTTCACCTTGATGGTGGCCGCCAGCCCGACCTGCCCCGAGGCCGGCAACGTCACGCCTCCGGCGACGGTGAACAGGCCCGCCACCGTCGTCGAGGTGCCGCCGCCCGTGTTGGTCTCGGCGGTCGCGTCGATGAGACCGCCGGCGATCTGATCGAGCTGCTGCTGGTAGGAAACGGTGGTCGCGTCGCGCAATTGGGCGAGACCGGCGAGCTTGCCGCTCCTCAAGTCCATCACGGCGGAGGCGCCCGTCACCGGCACGCCATCGACCATGACGGCCGCGCCGGACGATCCGGGCGCGAAGGATCCGGTCGCCGAAAAGCTCACGGTGCGGGCCGTATCCTGGAACAGGGTCACGCCGCCGTCAGTGTAGAGCGCCATGCCGCCGTTCGGCAGGCTCGTGGTCGTGATGCCCATTTCCTTGGACAAGGAGTTCAGAATGCCGTTGCGCGTATCCATGGCATCCGAGACATCCTGGCCCGAGGCCGTGCCCTGGATGATCTGCGTGTTGACCGTGCCGAACTGCTGGAGCAGCGAATTGACGTTGCTCACCGAGGCGGCCATGGCCTGGTCGGCCTGCAGCCTCACGGTCTGCACCTTGGCCGACGCATTGTTGAGCGTCGTGACGAGGTTCTGGGCGCCGTTCAGAGCGGCCTGGGCGGAGGCCGTGTCCGAGGGCGCAGCCGCATAGGTCTGCAAGGCCGTGACCAGCGTGCCGATCGCCGAAGCCGGCGAGATGTCGTTGACGCTCGATGCGGTGCTGACGGCCGAACTGCCGGACGAGCCGGTGCCCGATAGATTGATGGTCTGTTCGAGCTGGTTGAGGCCGTCGGCCAAGGCCTGGCTCGAGGCCGAGTCCGCGTTGGCGGTCAAGAGGTTGCCGAACAAGGCCGTGTTGGTGGCCTGTTTCACGCCGATGAAGAGGCTGCCCCCGTTGCTGCCGGTGACGACCTCGCCGGTCTTCAGCGAATAATTGGGATTGTTCACCCCGGCGATGTTGCGCGAGAGGATCGACGAGAGCGCCGAATTGGTCGCCAAAGACGATTGCGCGATGTTGAGGGTACTGGAAAGACTCATGGTCGAACTCCGATCGGCGGTGCCCAGACTCAGGCCGTCACTTCAGGTTGGTGATGACGCTGAGCAGTTCGGAGCTCGTGGTGATGACCTTTGAATTCGCCTCGTAGGAGCGTTGAGCCGAGATCATGTTGGTGAGCTCGGTGGCGATGTCGACGGTGGATTGCTCGAGCGAGGAGGAATCGATCTTGCCGAGCGATCCCGTCCCGGCCGTGCCGACCACCATCTGTCCCGAGGCGAGGGTGGGCTGGTAGACGTTGCCGCTGACCGAGTTCATCTGGTCGGGCGCCGGCACGTTGGCGAGCGGGATGCGGTAGAGGTTCTTCTGGACGCCGTTCTGGTAGACCACCGACAGGGCGCCGTCGTTGCCGATGGCGATGCTCTTGACGGCGCTCGGCGAGGAACCGTCGATGGAGGGTGTCCCGGCCGAAAAGGCGGCGGCGAGCTGGGTCGACTTGCTCATGTCGATGCCGAGCGTCGCATCGCCGTTGGGGATGGCGACGGAAACCGAGGTGGTGCTGCCTGCCACCGGCGATCCCGTGGTCGGATCGTAGGTCAGCGTGCCCGAGCCGATCTCGGGGTTGGCATAGGGGAAGCTGCCGCTCGCGGCCGCATCGGCGTGATTGTAGACGTCGACGTGCCAGGTATCGGCGGCCGTCTTGGTCATGTAGATGTCCATCGTCACCGGGGACCCGAGATTGTCATAGGCGACGAGCGAGGTCTTGGCCGTGTAGTTGGAGCCGGGCGGCGCGGCGAGCGTAACGGCGGTCGCCGTCGAGGGCAGGTTGGCGGGCAGCGTGGCACCGGTCGAGGGGCTCGCCGTGAGGGCCGCGCTTCCTATGTTGACCGGCCCGAGCCCGCCGGGTCCGGTGGCGCTCGGGATGGAACCGTTCGTCAGGCTGTAGCCCATCAGCGTGTAGCCGGCGGTGTTGACGAGGTTGCCCGAGGCGTCCGGCACGAAGGACCCGGCCCGGGTCAGGGCCGGCGAGCCGGAGCTGTCCTGCACCACGAAATAACCCTGCCCCTGGACGGCGAGATCGGTCACCGAGGAGGTGCCGACGATGGCACCCTGATCGGAGATGCCGTAGCGGACCCGCGACTGGACGCCGCCCGATTCGTAGGAGCTGGTGGCCTGGTTGCCCAGCAGCGTCTCGAACTGCACGCTGGCATCCTTGTAGCCGGTGGTGCTCGAGTTCGAGATGTTGTCGCCGATGGTGCCGAGCATGTTGGCCTGGGCCGACAGGCCCGAAACCGCCGTGTTGAGAGTGCCGAACAGGCTCATTGGAAAGCGTCCCCATCGAGTGGCGGGATCATCCGGTCGTGGCCTTGCGTCAGGCTGACGACCGGAGGTTACTTAAGATCAACCTGCCGAAACTATCGCCGACAAAGGATTATGTAAGGTTAACGAAGCGTTCTTGTTCGCGACGATTTGCCGACAGTCGAGTCATGCGGCCGGAACGCCGCAGAAAGCGCGGGCATTGTCGGTCCACGATCCGAAGCCGCTGGCGACCATGCGGCGGATGACGCCGCAGACATACACCTTCTGGGCGGCATTGTTGTTGGGGCCCGCGTTGTAGCGGGCGACCGCCAGGGTCCAGCTTCCCTCCCGGGCGCGCAGATCGCGCAGGAAGCGCGCCGCATAGTCGACGTTGTGGGCCGGGTCGAACATCTCGCTGACGGAGGAGAAATGCTCGCCGTGCCAGCGGTAGTTGATCTGCATGCAGCCGATGTCGATCAGCTTGGCGCCCCTGGCGCGGGCGGCATCGAAGGCCGCCAGCGCGTCGGGAAGCGTCGCGTTGAAGGAGGCACGCCCCTCGATGTTCATCGTGTAGGGACGCAACCCGTCGCGCCCGCCAGTCTCGAGCAGCCCCACCGCGTAGAACACCGCGAGGGGGATGTTGTAGCGCTGCGCCGCCCCCTGCATCTGGGCCTCGCAAGCATTCGGAGCCTGCGCTAGGGCGGGCCTCGGCGGCGCGGCGAGGGCCAGCGTAACGAGCGCGAGGCGAACCAGCCGATGCATGTCAGACATAGACGCTATTGTCCGCGCCCCGCCTCGTCGAGCCCGGCATCGCCGCATCGTCGCCGTCCTGGGTTAAGCTCTGTCCGGATTGACCGGGTGGCTGATCCTCCCCGCGCCGGGCGCGGTCACCCGAGGAGAAGGACGAGGCGGCCGACGACGCCTGCTGCTGAGCGCCCGAACCCGGCAGGCCGCCGAAGCTCGATTGGCCGGACTGCCCCGTGGCGCTTCCGGGTGCGGAGCCGCCGAGGGCGAAGCTGCTGCCGTCCCCGCCGGCGGCTTCGACGGCCGCCGAGAGGAGATGCCGGTCGCGACTCAGGATATCGAGCGTCTGGCTGTTCTCGACGTGGATCGCTATGTCGACCTTGTCCCCTGCTATCCGCATGCGGATCGAGACCGCGCCGAGATGTTCGGGGTCGAGCTGGATCACGATGTCCTTGCTGCCCGGCGCAGCGATGCCGCCTTGCACGCTGGCCGCGGCGGAACCGGCAGCGGCGGTCGCGCCCATGCTGTTCACCGAGACATCCGGCACCGCGGACCGGCCGATATCGGCGAGCGCGGCGGCAACCTGCGCGGCGGCTGTCGTGGGCATCGCATCCGTCGTGGCCGAGGCGGCGGCGGTTGCCGTCACGGATTGCAGCGGCGCGTCGTCGGACGCAGCGGCCCTGGTCGTCGTCCTCGCCGGGCTTGCGACGGTCCCGGCCATGATCGTTCCGCTCGTCGTCTCATCCGACGAGGTCGCGGGAGCGGCCGAAGCCACGGACGAGGCCGGGGATGTAGATGGCGTCCTGCCCGTGGGCGCGGCCCGCGGCACGCCGCCGCCCTGAGATTGCGCCGGTAGCGCCGCCGAGGTGACCGGGGCCGGCGATCCGGCCGTCGGATCGGCATTCGCGGTGGCGCCCGTGGATGGCGCCGCCGGAGCGGGCGACGCGGTCGTGGCGGGCGACGCGAGAGCGGATGGCGTCGCGCCCGTGGCGGCCGTGTGGATGCCGTCGGGTCCTGCGGCGCTCGCGGTCGCCATCGGCCCGGCCGAGGCCGCGACCTCGGTGTCGGGAGCCGTGGACAGGGCGCGGACAGGCGAAGCCGCTCCGGGTCCTTTGGGGGGTGCCGCGGCCCCGGCCGCGGCAGATCCTGCCGATCCGACATCGGCGGCAGGCCCTGCGATCCCGGCGGGCGGTGGCGCAGCTGCGGCCCGCGTGGGTTCGGGAACCCCGACAGCTTTCGGCATGGCTGTCGGCGCGGTCGCGGCGGCGACGAACGGTCCCCCAGGCGAGGCGGCGCCGGCGGCTGCGGTGACGGAAGCCGTGGCGGCGGCTTTGGGCATGGCTGTCGGCGGGGTCGCGACGGCGACGGCGGGCCCTCCAGGCGGCGTGCTGCCTCCGGGGGCGGTGACGGAAGCCGCGACGGTAGCGGGCGAGGCGGTGACCGGTGCGGCGCTCGTCGGCTGCGGCGCGGGCGGGACCGCCGAGGCTGCCGCAGCCTGTGCGAGAGCCATGAGGGTCGTGGGATCGGTGCCCGAATCGGTCTTCGGCAGCCCTTTCTTGGCCGCCCCCGAGCTATCGGGCTCGCCGGCTCCGTTCCCGCCGGGCGATCCCGCGGACTTTCCGGGCGCGCCCTGGCCGAGCAGGCCAGCGAGCACGTCGGAGCCCCCGGCCGAGGCCTCATCGCCTGGCGTCTGCCCGGTCTCCTCCGATGTGGTCACGGCCGTCGACATTGTCTGGAGGACGTCGCCGAATCCCCCGCTGCCGTCCTTGCCGGACGGTGCGGATGGCATGGTCGCGGAGGGCAGCGACGGCGCGGCAAGACCGACGATGACGCTCATTGTGCCTTGTCCTGCAGCAGCTTGTCGGCGCCCGCGACCGCCGCCTGGGCCTCGTCGAGGACGGCCAGGGACTGGTTGTCGGGAGCGGGCCCGCCCGATCCCCCCGGCTTCACGGCGAGCGGCGATCCGCCGGCCGTGGGTTCGGCCCTCACGCCGGTGGCGACGGTCAGGGCTGCCTCCTGCAGTTCGGCGTCTTCGGGCGAGAGTTTCGACCGGTCGATCGCCTGCAGCGTCTTGATCCCCTTGCCGGCGTCATCCGAGACGACGAGGGCGGCGGCGGCGTAGAGGTTCGAGCGCAGGCTGTCCTGGCCGTGCCCGCCGGCCAGGGCGGAGGCCCTCTCCGCCGCATAGCGGGCCGCGACCGCCTTGCCTTCGACGATCGCCGTCTTGGCGATGGCGAGATAGAAGCTGATCTGCTCCGCCGTCGGATATTCAGCCAGCACGGCATCGAACCTGCCGAGCGCCGCAACATCACCCGCCTTGGCCAGGCTCCGCGCGACGGCGTCGAGCCGCTGCTTGAAATTGTCGGCGTAGATCGAGGTGCGATAGCGGCGGCTGTATTGGCGTGCCAGGAAAATGAACTTGTCGAGGTTTTCCGGACCGGTCAGCAGGAACAGCTGTCGCCGCAGCGCCGCCTCCTCGACGAGCGTGCCGGGGACGAGGAGCCGCGCGAGATCGAGCAGCTTGCCGGCCTTGGCATTATCCGCCTCGGGCAGCAGGCTCGCCTGGACCAAGGCCAGATGGCCGCCGAGCATCGGCGGCAGGCTCTTAGGATCGACTTTGCCGAGGGTCTGGCGGGCGAGCTCGTCGTTGCCCTCGCCATAGGCCAGCGCGCCCTTGATCAGCGTATCGACCCCCGCCGCCATGGTTCCCTTCTCGAGGATGGCCTGAATTACGGCCGGCTTGCCGCCGCTGAACAGGAAGGTCACCGCGGCATGCGCGTTGCGCGGTTCCTTCCAGACGTGAGCATCCGCCGCCAGGAACTCGTCCGCGATATGGGCCATGAGCTTGGGTTGGGCGGCCTGCGCGGCGGCATTGCCATGAGCCACCTGCTCCTGGAGGACCTGCAAGGTGCGGATAATCGAATAAGGCGCGAGCGACGCCGCACGGACGTCCGGCGCTGCCGCAAACGCGGCCAGTGACAGCGTGATGGCGAGGACGACGGCTTTGGTACTCATTGGCTGGGATCCCGCAGCAGGATTTCAATGCGCCGGTTCTCGGGCGAACCGGGATCTTTCGGATTTTTCGGGCGCCGGTCGGCGAAGCCCTCGATCTGCTCGACGCGCGCCTCCTCGAGGCCGCCGCGCACCAGCATGTAATGCGCCATGTGGGCGCGGGCTGCGGACAATTGCCAGTTGTCGTAGGTCTCGGACCGGTAAGGCCGGTTGTCGGTGAACCCGCGCACGACGACCTGCCCCTTCTCGGCCTTGAGGAGGCGGCCGATCTTCTCCATCAGCGTCACCATCTTGGGCGCCGGCCTGGCGGAGCCGTTGCCGAACATGGAGAACTCGGCGTCGTCGGTCAGGCCGATCAGGATCCCCTCGGCGGTCTGCTTCACCTCGATCTTGGGATCGCCGGCGCTCGCGCCGACGTCATTCTGCGTCATTGCGGCGGTGATCCGCGCCTTGAGACCCGCGACCTCGGCCGGCGAGGTGCCGCCGGCGGCGGGCTCGGCCGGCGGGTTCGCCTCGGCCTCCGCCTTGGCGGCGCGGGGCGGCGGGGCGGCGGCGAGCGGCCGCTTCGGATCGGGCTTGGCCTGGGCCAGATCCGGCGGGGCGTTGGTGGTGACGACGAGCGGCTCGAAGGGATCGCGATAGGCGTCGCCGCTGCGGATGCCGACCGCGCCCGAGCCGCCGTGCTGCCCCTCGGTCTGCGCCTGCTGGGCATTTCTCGGCGGCGCCGCGCTCTTGGCCGCGAGTTCGGCCAGGACCGCGTAGGGGTCCTTGAACATTTCGGCCTCGCCGCTCTTCACGGTCTTGGCGTCGATCTTGGTCTCGGGCCTGGGTTCGGCCGTGGGCGTGCCCTCCTGACGCGGCACGCTCGCCGGCGGCCCGTCCTTCTTGATGTCGGGCCCAGGCGGCGTCTTCGGCTTCGGCGAGAGGCTCGGCGACCCCGGCTTGGGATCTTCGAGGCCGGGCGGCTGCGGGGTGGAATCGACGAGCTGCGCCGGGTTGAAGTAGCGGGCGATGACGGCCTTGGTCTTCTCGTTGGCCGAGGTGAGCCACAGCACGAGGAACAGCGCCATCATGGCGGTCATGAAATCCGCGAAGGCGATCTTCCAGGCACCGCCGTGATGGTCGTCATAGTCGCCGGCGCCATGGCGCTTGATGATGACGATCTCGTGGGCGTGAGCGTCACTCATCGGTCGACCTCATAGAGATAGGCATGGAGCGTGTCGGCCCAGGACTGAAGCTGGGACCTGATGATCGTGTCGTCGCATTCGACCGTGACCTCGGCGACCGCGGCCTCCTCGAAAACGAACCCCGCCCTGCCCTCGAAGGCGCTCCGCAACGGAGCGACGAGATCCACCGGACCACGCACCTTGACGCTGGCTCCGTGGCCTTGCGCCATGAGGTCGGCAAGGGCCTGGCGCAGGTCCGCAGCGGCCCGGGCGCGGGTCGCGGCCTCGAAGAACGGCTCGAGGACATGGACGAGGCTTTCCGCCAGGGAAGCTTCGAGGCGGTCGAGACCGGCATTGAGCGCCTCGACCAGGGCGGCGCCCTGCTCCGCGGCCCAGGCCCCCCGCGCCTCCGCAAGGCTCGCCACATGGCGCGCCTCGAGCGCCGCGGCCTGCTCGGTCAGGGCCGCCTCGAGCGCCGTGGCGGCCTCGGCCTGCACCTCCGTGCGCGCATCGGCGATGCGCCGCTCCGCATCGTCGGCGGCAAGCCGGCCCGCTCTGCCCTCCCCGGCGCCGTCGAGATCGGCGTCGTAATCTCCGCCTGCGGCCAAGGCCCCGGCCTGGCCGAGCCCGAAGACCGGCAGGAAATCGGCGAGCGGGAACATCATGCGGCGACCCGCTGGTGGATCCATTGCTTGAGCACGGCGGCGGCCTGTTCCTCGTCGAACTCAATCATCTGTTCGAGCCGCTTCTGCGGGGAGCGGCGCGGCCGGCTCGTCACATCCTCGATCAGATTCTCCTCCGACCAGCCGTCGAGCTGCATGGTGCCGCCCGGTCCGGTGCCGTCGGCGAGCGCCAGGGTCGGGGCCATGGGATCGGGCAGCATGATCGGGTCGTCGTCCATCACGATCGAATCCGCGGCGGCTGCCGGTGCCAGCATGCGGATCAGCGGGCGTGCGACGAAGAAGACCAGCACCCCGGTGACGGCGAGGACGACGAGGGCATTGATGAGGGTACCCGACTGATGGACGACCGCGTCGGCGAAGCCCGGCGAGGGCAGCGGTTCGAGATCGCGGCTGCTGTCGACGAAATCGGCCGCCATCACCTTGACGACATCGCCACGGGCCTTCTGCAGGCCGGCCGCCGACCCGATGAGCGCCTCGATGTCGGCGAGCTTCTTGTCGACCGCATCAGGCGTGGGCTTGTCGCCGAGCCCCTGCAGCAGGGCGGTCTTGTTGATCACCACCGCGATCGACAGGTGGTCGATGCCGTAGCCGTTCGACACGGTCGTGGTCACCTTCGAGGAGAGCTCGTAATTGTTGAGCTCATCGCGCTTCTGCGAATCCTCGGTCGACTGCTTGCCGTTCGAGGGCGCCACCTGGTTCTGCGGCACGTTCTGGCCGGCCGTGGTGGGCGGCGTCGTCGTGGCGTTCTGGGTGCTCTGGCTCTCCTTGACCACGCGCGTCGAGCGCTCGACGCGCGAATCCGGGTTGTAGGTCGTCTCGTTGGTCTGACGGCTGTCGGTGTTGAGCTTGGTGGCCACGCTGATCTGGACGTTGTTGGCGCCGAGCGTCGGCGTCAGCGTCCGCCGGATCGAATCGGCGATCGACCGGTCGATCGACTTTTCGAGGTCGAGCTCCTTGGTGGGGGCACCGTTGACCGTATCGTCGCCCGAGGCGAGCAGGGTCCCGTCGGTGGAGAGCACCGTCACTTCGTCGACCGTCATGCCCGGCACGGCGGAGGCGACGAGATGGCGGATCGCCTGGGCCACATGGGTGTCGTCGAGGGTCGCGGCGCGGATCACCACGGACGCGGAGGGCGCCTGCTTGGAGCGCCGGAACGAGCCTTCGTCGGGCAGCACGATATGGACCCGCGCGGCCCTGATGCCGGAGATCGTCTGGATGGTGCGCGCGAGTTCGCCCTCGATGGCGCGCACCCGCGTCACGTCCTGCATGAAGGATGTGAGTCCGAGCGAGCCCATCTTGTCGTAGAGCTCATAGCCCGCATTGGCGCTGTGCGGCAGCCCTTTGTCGGCCAGCAGCATGCGGGCCTGCGCGGTCTGGCCGTAATGCACCATCACGGCGGTTCCGTCCGCGGTCACGTCGAAGGAAATGTTGGCGTCATGCAGCGCCGAGCCGATGCTCGACACGTCCTGCCGGTCGAGGCCGGCATAGAGCGTCTCCATCGAGGGGCGGCTCAGATAGTAGCCGCCGATCCCCGTCACGGCGAAGACCGCGACGCCGATCGCCGCCAGCGCGGCCAGCCTGCGGCCGCCGAGCTGCAGCAGATTCGACCACAGCTTCTGGACTTGTTCGATCACGTCCATCACCACCCCGGAGAGGATCCGTCCTCACGGTCAATCTGACCGGCCAAGCTTGTGTGAACATTGCTGGCGGGGGGGCGAGGCGGTCGCGCGGCGTCTCAGGGCTCGATCGAGAAGGCCCGGGGCGCCAGGCCGGCATCGCGCAACTCGCCCATGCGGATCAGCGCGGCCTCGAAATGGCGCACGTATCGCGGCGTGTCGAACAGCGGCGCGGCCGCCCTGCCCGCTTCGAGCCGACGCCGCAGGGCCAGGAGCCGCGCTGGGTCGCGGGCGAGGGCGAGGCCCAGCGTCTCGTAAGCGTCGAGCGAGTCCGTCACCAGCTCCGGCAGCCCGACCGCATGGTTGAGGCTCGCCGCGACCCGCGACACGAAAGCCTCGCCCATGCAGGTCAGCACCGGCATACCGGCCCACAATGCTTCGCTCGCCGTCGTATGGGCATTGACCGGCAGCGTATCGAGAAAGAGATCGCCGAGCCCGAGCCGCGCCAGGTGCTCCGCCGGAGGCACACGCGGCGCGAAGACGAGGTGGGCCGGGTCGACGCCGCACGACGCCGCCTCGCGACGCAGGTTCTCCGCCATCCAGGCATTGTCCTCGAGCAGCCACAGCACCGTCCCCGGCGCGTCGGCGAGAAGACGCATCCAGACGGCGAAGATCTCCGGCCGGATCTTGTAGCTGGCGTTCAGACAGCACAGCACGACGCCGTCGGCCGGCAGCCCGCACCGCCCCCGGGTCAGACCCCGGTCGGGCAAGGATCGGTGCCGGTCGTTCGGCTGGTAGCAGTGCGGCAGGCGGACGATCTTCTCGTCGAAGAGCGGCTCGCTCCCCGGCGGCGCCACGACGGCGTCGGCGATGACGTAATCGATGAAGCTCGCGCCCATGGTGCCCGGATAGCCCAGGAAGTTCACCTGGATCGGCGCCGGCCGCAAGGCCATGACCTCGGTGCGGGCCTCGTGGAGATAACCCTTGAGATCGATGAGGACGTCGATCTCGTCTGCAAGGATCCTGCGGGCCGCGTCGAGGTGGGTCGCCGGCCGGACGTCGGCGAAATGGTCGAGCGCCGCGACGAGGCGACGGCGCATCGGGCTGCCGTCGTCGACGTCGTAGCCATAGCCGAAGGTCTCGACGCGGGAGCGGTCGTGCAGCTCGAAGAGCTCGGCGATCAGCATAGCGGTGGCGTGATCGTGGAAGTCGCCAGACAGGTAACCGATGCGGAGCGGCCGCCGTCGCGCCGCGGCGCGGCGCGGCGCATAGGCGGCGAGCGGAGGGTCGGGCCGGCCGAGCCCGCCGGCCCAGACGCGGGCACAGCGCTGGTGCTCGCCCGGCGATCCCGTGGCAGCGAAGAGCGTGAAGGGCGGGACCCGCCGGCCGATCCCGATGGATCGGTCGAAGCTCGCCGCTTCGAGAGCCTCGAGATCCCGCCAGTCGCAGACCCGCCGACGCAGGGCGCAGAGATTGACCAGCGCCTCGCCGTGTGCCGGGTGACGTCCCAGGATGTCGGCATAGGCCGCGATGGCTTCCGTCAGCCGGCCTTTCAGGCGCAGGACGGCGCCGAGGTTGAGCCAGGCGTCGTCCTGGGTCGGTGCCAGGCGGATTGCCGTCCGGCAAGCGACGTCGGCCTCGTCGAGCCGGCCAGCCTGAAGCAGCAGGCCGCCGAGCTGATAGTGGGCTCGCACGCAGGCCGGGTCGACGCCGATCGCCGTCTCGAAGGCAGCGAGCGCCTCCGCCTGCCGACCCTGACCTTGGCGCAGCGCACCGAGAACGCTCAGGATGTCGCCGCTCCGCGGCGCGCCGGCGATGGCGCGGCCCAGCACCTCCTCGGCAAGCGCTTCCTGCCGCTGGCCGATGACGATGACCGCAAGGGACACTTGTGCCGCGACCGTCGGCGGACACAGCGCCGCGGCCGCGGCGAGGTCCTCGCCTGCCGCGAGACGGTCTCCGAGCGCGTCGTGGATCAGTCCCCGGATGATGCGGGCGCCATAGTGGCGGGGATCGAGCGCGACGGCGGACTCGGCGATGGGAAGCGCCTCCCGGAGGCGGCCTTCGCCGCGCAACAGGTTGGCCAGTTTCAGGCAGGCGATGGCGGCGCCCGGATCGAGCGTGAGCGCTCGGCGGTAGCCCTCGAGCGCGCCCTCGATGTCGCCCCGCGCCTCGAGAGCGCCGGCGAGATCGAGGTGGGCCGAGGCGAGATGCGGCGCGAGGGCGGCGGCACGCCGGCCGGCCAGGACGGCCTCCTCGACACGTCCGAGGCCGACGAGCAACCCGCATCGCCGGGCCTCGGTCTCGGCGTCGCCTGGCGCAAGACGGCTCGCCGTATCGAGCCATGCCAGCGCTTCCGCCGAGGCGCCCCGCGCCAGGGCCAACATGCCGAGGCCGCGATGCGCCTCGGCCGCCTGCGGATCGACGGTGACGCCGAGCCGGTAGAGCGCCTCCGCGGTCGTCGCGTCGCCGGCGGCCATGGCCCGCCGCGCCTGCGCCAGGACGGGAGACGCAGCCGATTGGCGATCCGGCGCCTGCGGCTCGATCTGGATGTTGGTCGCGTGGGTCACGGCGCCATCGTATCGCGGCGCGCCTGTGCGAGGCTGGAGACGAAAAAGGCCACGCGCGCGGCGTGGCCTCTTATGTTGCGGAGGATGGCGGCGTAAACGCCGCCGGCCGTATCAGGCGCCGAACAGCTTGAGGATCAGCTGCGCGTTCTGGTTGGCGATCGACAGCGACTGGATGCCGAGCTGCTGCTGTGTCTGCAGCGCCTGCAGCCGGGTCGAGGCGACGTTCATGTCGGCATCGACGAGCGAGCCGACGCCGGAGGTGATGGCATCGTTCAGGCTCGAGACGAAGGTCGACTGGGTGGTGATGTTGGTCTGCGTGGCGCCGAGCTTGGCGCCGGCCGCGGTGACGCTCTTGATGGCGCTCTCGATGCCCGCCTGGATCTTGGTCAGGTCGCTCGACGTGGCGCTCGAGATGTCGAAGGCCATGATGCTGCCGGCCACGAAGTTCTGCGCCGCGGCGGAACCCGTGCCGGCCGTGCCCGACGTAATGCCGCCCGAGATCGCGGTCGCCAGGATCCCGCCAGTTCCCCCCAGCTGGGCGCCGGAGGCCGAGATGTCGAGGTTGATCGTGCCGAGCGTGGTGTTGCCGCTGCTGTTGCGGGCGAAGGAGGAAACGAAGCTGACGCTCGTGCTGCCTCCGGTCGACTGGCTACCGTCGAGCAGGTTGACGCCGTTGAAGGATGCCGAGGAAAGCACGCTCACCAGGCTCTGCTGCTGCGCCGAGATGTCGCTCTGGACCTGGGTCTTGTCGACGCCGGGCGTTTGAGCCGTGACCAAGTCCGCTTTCATCTTCTGCAGGATGGTCAGGGTGCTGTTGAGGGCCGACGTCGCCGTCCCCAGCGTCGACGAGCCGAGATTGAGCGCATCGCTTACCGCCGTGAGCGCGCTGGTGTCGGACTTCATCGTGGTCGAGATCGACCAATAGGCGGCGTTGTCGGCGGCGGAGGCGACGCGCAGGCCCGACGAGATCTGGTTTTGGGTCGTCTGCAATGATTTCTGCGTCGCCGCCAGGCTCTGCAGGGCGCTCATCGCCGACATGTTGGTGAGAAGGCTGCTCATGTTTGGATATCCAGGTTTCGTTGAAGATTATTGGGTGGACATCCCGGATGTGACCGGTACGCAAGGGCGGCCTCATGCCTTTGGGCCCGTATTACCGATCGGGCCCAACCTCTCGTACTTTCAGCCTAGAAAGCGGCCCTTTCGGATTGGTGAATTGTCCTTCGCCCGACCGAAGATAGAAGCACCGATGCTTGTAATCGCTCAATCATGGCTAACATTGATTTAATCGGCATGAATAGCAAATGGCAGGTCGGCCGCGCCGCGGCGTAGGGGCCCGCGCCGATCACCGGAGCGGACTTTCGGCCGCCCCCGCAACGCGAAAAGGCCGCACCCGGGGGCGCGGCCTTGTCCGAAACCGACGATGAACCAACCGCCCTCGTGGGCGGCCCTCATCAGCCGCCGAAGAGCTTGAGGATAAGCTGGCTGTTCTGGTTGGCGATCGACAGCGATTGTATGCCGAGCTGCTGCTGGGTCTGCAGCGCCTGCAGGCGGGTCGAAGCGACGTTCATGTCGGCATCTTCGAGCGAGCCGACGCCGGAGGTGATGGCATCGCTTAGGCTGGTCACGAAGGTCGACTGGGTGTTGATGTTGGTTTGCACCGAACCGAGCTTCGCACCCGCCGCAGTGACGCTCTTGATGGCGCTCTCGATGCCCGCCGAAATCGCGCTAAGGTCGGTGGTGCTGGCGGCAGAGACGTCGAACGCCAGGATGCTGCCCGAAAGGAAGGCCGTCGCTCCGACGGTTCCGGGTCCGGCGGTGCCGGCCGCGGATGCCGACAGGCCGCCGGAGATCGCCGTCGCAAACAGACCCCCCACGCCGGCGAGCTGGGTGCCCGACGCGCCGATGTCGAGGTTGATCGAGCCCAGCCTGGTCGTGCCGTCGCCGTTCCTCGCGAAGGACGCCACGAAGCTCACGCTGGTGGCCCCTGCGGTGCCCTGGCTGCCGTCGAGGAGGTTGACGCCATTGAAGGAGGCCGACGAAACGATGCTCTGCAGGCTCTGTTGCTGCGAGACGATGTCGCTTTGAACCTGGCTCTTGTTGACGCCCGGGGTCTGCGCCGTGACGAGATCGGCCTTCATCTTCTGGAGGATCGAGAGCGTGCTGTTGAGCGCCGCCGTCGCGGTGCCCAAGGTCGACGAACCGAGATTGAGCGCGTCGCTGACGGCAGACAGGGCGCTCGTGTCCGACTTCATCGTGGTCGAGATCGACCAATAGGCCGCATTGTCGGCGGCCGTGGCCACGCGCAGACCTGACGAGATCTGGTTCTGGGTCGTCTGCAATGCTTTCTGCGTCGCCGCGAGGTTCTGCAGGGCGCTCATCGCCGACATGTTGGTGAGTAGGCTGCTCATGATCTAAATCCGGGTATTGGTTGGGACTGTCGGGTGAACATCCCGGTCGTGGCCGGTACGCAAGGGCGGCTTGATGCCTTTGGTCCTGCGGCGTGCCGCCAAGTCCAACCTCGGTTCTTCTCTTTCTGCCGCAGCATGGTTACGGAGCGCTTAACATCGCTTTATTTTGCGGATCTATTCGTAACCTTAAGATTCCTTGACTGAAAAGCTTTGGGGAGGGCATCCGTCGGCGTGAAGGCCGGCCATGTGGATCAGCGCGGCCTCGAAATTGCGGGTGTAGCGTGTCGTGTCGAACAGGGGCGAGGTGCCGCGATTGGCGATGAGCCTCGCCTTCAGCGCGGCCAGGCGGGGCCTGTCCTGCGCCAGCGCCAGCGCCAGCGCCTCGTAGTCTTTCAGCGACGTGGTGACGAGGTCCGGCAAGCCGACCGCGTCGAGCAGGCTCGCGGCAACCCGCGAGACGAAGGCTTCGCCGCGGCAGGTGAGAACCGGCAGGCCGGCCCACAGGGCTTCGCTGGCGGTGGTATGGGCATTGACCGGCAGCGTGTCCAAGAACAGGTCGGCCAGCATCATCCTGGCAATATGATGCTGGGAGGGGACGAGCGGCGCAAAGACGATCCGCCCCGCGTCCACGCCGGCCGCCGTCGCCTCGTCCCGCAGGTTGTCGGCAACGTATCTGTTGGGCTGGAACAGCCACAGGACGGAATTGGGCGCGCCTCGCAGCAGGCGCATCCACACCGCAAAGACCTGTGCAGTGAATTTGTACGGATTGTTGAAGCAACAGAATACGAAACCGCCCTCGGGCAATCCGCACTCGGTCCGGGACGGGACGGAGGCGATCGCGCGGCGATTGTCGTTCGGCTGGTAACAGTGCGGCAGGTGAACGATGCGCTCGTCGAAGTGAGCCGCATGCTCGAAGGGCGCCACCACGCGGTCGGCGACGATATAGTCGATGAAGCCGGCGCCCATGGTGCCCGGATAGCCCAGATAGTTCACCTGGATGGGCGCCGGCCGATGCGCGAGAATTTGCGTGCGTGCTCCGTCCGTATAGCCTTTCAGATCGATCAGGATGTCGAGCCGGTCCTGCTTGATCAGGCGTGCCGCATCGCGGTCCCCCTCCGTGCGCAGATCGACGAACTTGTCGAAACTGCCGGCAATGCGCTGCCGCATCGCGCTGCCGTCGTTATGGCCGATGGAATAGCCGAAAAGCTCGAAGCGCGACCGATCGTGCAGTTCCAGGAGTTCGGCGATCAATGTCGTCGTGGCATGCTGGTAGAAATCCGCCGACAGATAGCCGACGCGCAGCCGGCGCGGTTCGCCCGACCGGGGCGAGTCGGCCACATCCTCGAGCGGATCGAGGGTCAAGGCCGACGACCAGACGCGGGCACAGTCGAGATGGTCGATCGGCGAGGGCGACGACGTCAGGATGCTGAACGGCGATACGGGCTTCCCCGCCCTGTAGCTCACCCGCGCGGCAAGATCCTGCTCCGCCTCCAGGCCACTCCAATCGCAGATATATTGCCTGGTGTTGGTGATGTCGATCAGGAGCTCGCCGCGCTGCGGATCGATGGCGAGCGCGCGCCGATAGGCCTCGATCGCCTCGGGCAGCCGGCCCGTGTAGCGAAGCGCCATGGCATGATTGATGAAGGCTGCGCCGCTGTCCGGCAACAGGCGCGTCGCGATATGTCCCGACACCTCCGCTTCCTTGAAGCGGGCAATCCTGCAGAGCACCGCGCACAGGTTGATATGCGCCAGTGCATAGTCGGGCTTCAGCGTTACCGCCTGAAAGTAAGCCTCGAACGCCTGTTTCGTATAGCCGGACTGCTGATAGAGGATCCCCAGAGTATTGTGTCCTTCCGGCCGCTTGGGATCGAGATCGAGCCCGTCCCTGCACGCCTGGAACGCGTCGTCCACCCGTCCGACGCGGCGCAGCACCTCGGCGAGCAGGAAGTAGACGTCGCTGCTCTTGGGGGAGAGGGCGATGGCGGCGCGATACGCGGCGATGGCTGCGTCATTGTCTCCGCCGATATCGTAGGCCCCGGCCAGCTTCGCGTGGCCGCCCGCATAGGAGGGTCGCAGCGCGACCGCCTTGCGGCCCGAGTCGATCGCCTCGGCATGCCGTCCCGTCCGCGATAGCAGGACGCACAGATTGGCGCGGGCCTCCGCGTGGTCGGGCAGGAGCGCGATGGCCTTTTCGAGGAGTCGCATGGATTCGGCGGACCGACCGTCCTGCGCCGCCAGAACCGCCAGTCCATGATGCGCCTCGCCATGCGCGGGATCGAGGCTGATGGCGCTCTCGTAGAACGCCGCCGCCATCGCCTTCTGGCCGGCCCGCATGGCCTCGACGCCGCTCGCATAGGCGCCGTGCGCCGCCGCCTTCGCCTGATGCGGGCTCTGGAGCACGAGCCGCCGCGCCGGAGCCGAACCTTGCCGCTGTCTCATCGCGTCCCTTCCTGGCGCGAGCCCCGAAAGGCCCGCTTCGCGCGCCAGTCTGCCGTTCAAGGCATACGCGAGGCTGGCGACGCCAGGCGCGGGATCAGGAGTAGGAGCGCACGAGGCTGCCGACCAGCATGTTCCAACCGTCGATGAGGATGAAGAAGAGGATCTTGATCGGCAGCGAGATGACGGCCGGCGGCAGCATCATCATGCCCATCGACATGGTCAGCGTCGACACGATGAGGTCGATCACCAGGAACGGCAGCGCGATCAGAAAGCCGATCTCGAAGCCGCGCCGGATCTCCGAGATCATGAAGGCCGGGATCAGGATCCGGAGGTCGACCGTGTTGCGGTCGGTGCCGGTCTTCAGGTCCTCCTTGGCGAGGTCGTCGAAGAGCTTCAGGTCCTTGTCGCGCACCTGGGCGAGCATGAACTCGCGGAACGGCTGGGTGATCTTGCCGAAGGCCTCGGTCTCGGTAATCTGGTTGTCGAGCAGCGGCTTGAGCCCGGTGTTCCAGGCCTGATCGAAGGTCGGCGCCATGACGTAGAATGTCATGAACAAGGCCAGGCTGATCAGGATGATGTTGGCCGGCGTCGTCTGCAGGCCGAGGCCCGAGCGCAGGAACGAGAAGGCGATAGCAAAGCGGGTGAAGCTCGTGACCATCACGAGCAGACCAGGCGCGATCGACAGCACCGTCAGCAGGCCGACGAGCTGAACGATGCGCCCGCTCGCCGTGCTTCCGGCCTGCGGCAGCACGTTGCCGAGGTCGATGGTCTGCGCCGCCGCCACCGCCGTCATGCCCAGGAGGCAGACGACGCACCACCAGACAAGCCTCATTGCACGACCAGCATCTCGATCATCAGCTCCCGCACATGGCCGTCGGAGCGCAGCACGGCACGCTCGTTCAGATCCTCGCGCAGGCTCTGCAGCCCGGTCGCCCCTTGCAGCTGCGCCATCGTCAGGGTCTTCACGAAGGCCAGAACGTCCTGGCCGATCCTCGCCGCCATCACGTCGGGCTGCGGCACCTCGCTTTTGTCGTAAACCATCGCGGTTTGCAAGCGCACCCAGGACCCGTCCGGATAGGAGAGGTTGGTGACGATGGGCGCGAGCTCCTTGACCGTCTGGGTGGCGGCGGACGGGGCGGCGACGGCCTCCGCCTTCGGCGCGGGACCGGCATGAAGCGCGGAGACGATCTGCATGCCGATGAGGCCGCCGCCACCGCCCGCCACTATGGTCAGCACCAGCAGCGGCACGATGGTGCCCATCAGCAGGCTCGGTTTGTCGTCGGATGCGGCCATGCCGACCATTCCTCCCGCGAGCTAGAAGGGCTTCAGGGCGTTGTAGATCTGGTGACCCCAGCTCGGCTGCTGCATCTCGCTCATGCGGCCATGTCCGCCGTAGGAGACCCGGGCTTCCGCGACCTTGGTATAGGGGATCGTATTGTCCTTGGAGATGTCGCGCGGGCGCACGACGCCGGCGATCTCGAGCACCCTGAGCTCCTGGTTGACGCGCACCTCCTGGGAGCCGCTGATCAGCATGTTGCCGTCCGGCATCACGCCGGTGACGACGGCGGCGACGGAGACGCGGATCTTGTCCGACCGGTCGATGCTGGTGGTTCCCTTCGATTCGGTCGACGAATCGAGATTGAACTGAGGCGAGGCCTTGAAGGGCGAGGCACCGATGCCGGTGTTCAGGGTGAAGCCGTTGCCGACCGTCGCCTCGTTCTTGAGGTCGGAATTGTTGCCGAGCGTCGCCTTCTCGTCCATGTCGATGGTGACGGTGAGCACGTCGCCGACGCGCGTCGCCCTGGGATCGCGGAACAGGTTGGCGCGGTCGTCGTCCCAGAGCGATTGCGGCGAGGAGCGCGGCGGCGCCGGAAAGCCGTATTGGGCGAAGCCGGAGACGTCGGACTGCAGGCCGCGCCCGACGGGCGAGAGGTCGGGGGTGTGGTTGATGTCCTTGATCGGCGTCGACGAGCAGCCGCCGAGCCAGATGAGACAGGGCAGGATCCCGAGCAGGGCCTTCATGACTTCTTCTCGCCGGCCGGGGACGACATCAGGCTCGTCATGGTGGTGACGATCTTGGCCGCGCGCTCGGGCGTGATCTCGTTCAGGATGGCGCTGGCCTTCTGGGCCGTGAGCTGCGAGAGCACCGCGGCGGCGGTGTCGTCATCGAGCACGGAAAGCTGGGTGGCGGCGGCCTCGGGCCGCATATGCGCGTAGATGGCGACCAGCGCGGTCTTGGCGCGTTGCATCGCATCGTCGTAGCGATCGAGCACGGCCTTGTAATCGGCCTGCTTGGCCTGGAGCTCGCCGACGCGCTGCTTCATCTGCGCTTCGAGGTCGGTCAGTTTCTTGGATTGCCAGGCGAACCGCGCGTCGGCCGCCGCGGCGGCGATGTTCTTGCAATATCTCTGCGCGTCCGTCAGCGGCGCCGACGGCGCGGGCTTGAGCGATGGGGTCGCCGCGGCGGGCGGCGGCGGTGCATTCTGCGCGACCGTGACGGGCGCCGGCGGCAGCCGCAGCGGATCCGACGTGCCGGCCCGGGCCGACAAGGCGCACAGGACCGAAAAGGCCACGCCGGCCGCGGGAAGAAAGCGCGTCATCATCACAGGGTCCTGGCGATTTGGTCGTTCACGACTGTGGCGGGCCGAGCTTGCGCCCGGCTGGCCGATGCGGTGGCGCGCGCTACTGCGCCACGATTTCGGCCTGCAGCGCACCGGCGGTCTTGATCGCCTGCAGGATGGCGATGATCCCGCTCGGCTTCAGCCCGACCTGGTTCAGCCCCTTGACCAGCGTCCTCAAATCGGTGCCGCCGAGCATAGTGATGTGGCCCTGCGCCTCGTTCGACTGGATGTTGGTGTTGGGCACCACCACCGTCTTGCCGTTGGAGAGCGGCGCCGGCTGGGAGACGGTCGGCGTCTCGGTGATCCGGACCGTCAGGCTGCCCTGGGTGACGGCGACGGTCGAGACCTGCACGTCCTCGCCGATCACCACCGTGCCGGTGCGCTCGTCGATGACCACCCGCGCCGGCATGTCGGGCTCGACGGTCAGGTCGCCGATCTCCGACATGAAGCGGGTCGTGTTCATGCCCGGCGGGCAGATCAGGGCGACGCGCCGCAGGTCCTGTTCCTGCGCGACCTTGAGATGGAAGCGGCGGCGCGCGAAGGCATTGACCGCGTCGGCGATGCGCACCGCGGTCTTGAAGTCGGGGTTCTTGAGCTCGAGCGTCAGCGCCCCGGAACTGGCGAACGTATTGGGTGCCTCGCGCTCCACGATGCCACCGTTGGGAATGCGGCCGGAGGTCGGCACGCCCTGGGTATAGCTCTCGGCCTGGCCGGCGGACGCCGACCCCGACACCGAGATGGCACCTTGGGCGACCGCATGGGTCTGCCCGTCGCCGCCCATCAAGGGCGTCATGACGAGCGTGCCGCCGAGGAGCGAGGTCGCGTCGCCCATGGCCGAGACCGTCACGTCGAGCGGCGTACCGCGACTGGCGAGCGGCGGCAGGTTGGTCGTGACGATGACGGCGGCGACGTTGCGGGCGCGCAACGGGGTGCCGCGCACATTGACGCCCATCTTGTCGAGCATCGACTGCATCGCCTGTTCGGTGAAGGGCGCGTTGCGCAACGTGTCGCCCGTGCCGAGCAACCCCACCACGAGGCCGTAGCCGACGAGCTGGTTGTCGCGCATGCCGCCGAGCGAGGCGATGTCCTTGATGCGCACCGCCGCCTCGGCCGGCAGGCAGGCCGCGAGGGGTGCCACGGCGCACAGGCCGAGCGCCAGAAGGGCCAGGGATCTGCGCATCATCAGCCGTTGCCCACCCGCACCGAACCGTCGCTCTGGATCGTGCCCGACACGGTCAGGCCGCTCTCGCGATTGCGCAGCGGAATGACGTCTCCGGTAGCGCCGGCCTGGAGCGCCGACGCATAGGTCGAGATGGTCAGGCCGCCCTCGACGAAAGTGACTCGGACCATGGCGCCAGCCGCCACGATCTTGGGCTCGCCGACGGCATTGCTGGCGATCGGCAGGCCGGGCAGCAGCGTCCGCCGCGCCGATTTGCCGACGAGCGCGGCGCGGTCGAGGATCGAAGTCGCCTCACCGGCGAAATCCGACGGCAGCTCGCGCTCCGTCAGCATGCCGTCGCGGATGAGGTCGCCGGGATAGATCACGACGGCGGGCACCGGCACGACCTGCCCGGCCAGTGCCGTACCCTGGCTCGCGAAGACCATGGCGGCGATCACCAGGACCGTCCCGTGGCCCGCGCGGCCTCGCAGCAGCATTCGGCTCATTCAGCGGATCCCCTTCGACAAGGTGTCGCCCATCTGGTCGGCGGCCTGGATCACCTTGGAATTCATCTCGTAGGCACGCTGTGCCGAGATGAGGTCGGTGATCTCCTTGACCGGATCGACGTTGGAGGCTTCGAGATAGCCCTGGCTTATCGTGGCGTAGCCGGGGTCGGCGGGCACGCCGACGACCGGCGTGCCGGAGGCGGGCGATTCACGGAACAGGTTGTCGCCGAGATGCTCGAGCCCCGCGTCGTTGGCGAACATGGCGATGGTCAGCTGGCCGAACTGCGTCGGCGTCTGGGCGCCCGCCACCGTGCCGCTGACGATGCCGGACTGGCTGATCACGACATTGCTCGTGTTCGGCGGGATGATGATCGCCGGCGAGACGAGGTTGCCGTCGAGCGTGACGAGCTGGCCGCTGCCGTTGATGTTGAAGGCGCCGGCCCGCGTGTAGAGGGTCTCGCCGCTCGGGCTCGTCACCTGGAACCAGCCGTTCCCCTGCAAGGCGAGATCGAAGGTGTTGCCGGTCTGGGTGAGCGTGCCTTGCGTCTGGAGGCTGCGGACGGCGACCAGCTTGACGCCGAGACCGAGTTGGGCGCCCTCGGGAATGGTGTTGGTGTTACCGCGGCTCGACACGCCGTTGGCGCGCTGCGCCTCGTAGAGCAGGTCGCTGAATTCGGCCTTGCCGCGCTTGAATCCCGTGGTGTTGATATTGGCCAGGTTGTTGGCGATGACCTCGACGTTGGTCTGCTGGGCCGACATGCCCGTGGCGGCGATCGCGAGCGCTCTCATTCAGATCGTCCCCTGGATCGGGCCGCGTCCGGATCCCACCGATCCGGAAGCGTGGCCATGATCTGTTCCAGTAGCTTGAACCGTGTTGTCCGGTGACGGCGCGAGCCGGCGTTTCGGCATCGCGCGCTAGATCGACATGCGCGTGATTTCCTGGAAGGCCGCGACGGCCTTGTCGCGCACCGCCAGGGCGGTCTGCAGGTTCTCCTGCGCCGACATCACCGACTGGACCACCGACTGGACGTTGGCATTGCCCTGCAGGCCCTGAACCGCCGCGCTTTCGGCGGACTTCATGCTGCCGACCGTGTCGGAGGCCATCTGGGAGAGCATCTGACCGAAATCGCCGCCCGCGCCCGCCGCGGTCTGGGCAGCGGTGGCCGCGGCCGTCTTGGCCGCGGAGACGATATCGGTGGGCGAGGCCATCGAGAGGCCGGCGGAGACGAGGGGCAAGGCTGCGATCATGATGAGCTCTTCAGGAGGTCGATGGTCATGGAGACGAGGTCGCGGGATTGCTTGAAGACCTGCAGGCCGGCCTCGTAGGACCGGTTCGCTTCGCGCATGTCCGCCATTTCGGTGATGAGGTTGACGTTGGGCAGCTTGACGATGCCGTTGGCGTCGGCCGCCGGGTTGCCCGGGTCCTGCTCGGTCTGGAACGCGGACGGGTCGGTGCCAACGTCCTTCACCGCGACGACGTCCATGCCCGAGACCTTGTCAAGCTCGCTCTCGAAAGTGATGGTCTTGCGACGGTAAGGGTCGGCGCCGGGGGTCGCGCCGGTCGATTGGGCGTTCGCCATGTTCTCCGAGATCACCCGCAGGCGGGCCGATTGCGCGGCGAGGCCGGAGCCGGCGATCCGGAGCGAGGCTTGCAAGGCATCCATCATGGTGCGTCAGCTCCTCACGCTCGCCATCAGCATGCCGTGGAAGGCCTTGACGAGGCTGGCGTTGAGCGAGAAGGCCCGGTTGACGTCGCTCGCCTTGATCATCTCCTGCTCGACGCTGACCGAGTTGCCCGACTCGGTCGTCTCCCAGGGGTTATCGTCCTTGGCCACCGCCTTCTGTTCCTCGGCCGGGTCGAGCGCCAGATGGGCCGCATTGGTCGACGCCAGCTGCATCTGCGTCCGGTCGAGCACCTCGGCGAAGGGCTGGACGATCTGCGCCTTGTAACCAGGCGTGTTGGCATTCGACACATTGGAGGCGATCACCGCCTGGCTGGTGGCGAGCCAGCGCGCCTGCCTGGCCGCAAGGTCGAAGAGGTGAATGGGGTCCAAGGCGGCAGGTCCGTTTGGTGCTTGCGGTGTGCGGTGACGCTGCCGGTCGAAGCTTGCACGAACCTGTTCACCGCCCGGATAAGCCAGGCATTTACCTTTTATAAACCAATGCATCTTGCGCGAGAATAACACATAGGGCCGCCATCTACCCCTCATTGAAAAATATCTCGCGCCTCATAAAGACATTATTAACGTTTCGACCTTGCGGCAGTGGGCGAGATACTGACTCAGATCTTCCCATCCGTGCCGGAATGAGACGGGAGGGCAGAACCGGGAGGCAGCGAAGCCTTAATCGATGTTGCGGAACGGTTAACGCATGAAACGATTTGTTAAGCATGTTCGGCTAAAAAAGACCCCAACGACGAACCGGATCGGACGACCGTTAACCGCTTCGACACTCCTTCAGGGCGCAGAACATGCTAGTTCTCATCGACGACCGCGAAATCGTGGCTTCCGGCTATGCCGGAGGCTTTCGGGGCGAAGGCGTGTCGACCATCGGCTTCTGCCCGTCGGACTTCCGCGAATGGGTCGCCACGGCGGCCGAACACGATCTTGCGGCGGTCGAAGCCTTCCTGATCGGCAATTGCTCCGAGCGCATGTCCTACCCGCGCGCCATCCGCGAACGATCGCGCGCGCCGATCATCGCCATCAACGAGGTCCATTCGCTCGAACAGACGCTCGACCTCTTCGCCACCGGCTTCGACGACGTGGTGAGAAAGCCGATCCATGTGCGCGAGCTCCTGGCCCGCGT
Organism: Lichenihabitans sp.; assembly: GCA_965277635.1. Taxonomy (GTDB): domain Bacteria; phylum Pseudomonadota; class Alphaproteobacteria; order Rhizobiales; family Beijerinckiaceae; genus Lichenihabitans. The sequence continues at coordinate 3,195,944 of CBDIDE010000002.1, read as the reverse complement.
CGACGCCATCCGCCGGCGCGCCGTCGTCAAGGATGACGAGTTCGTCTTCGGCGACATCCGGGTGTTCTTCGACGGGCGCGACCCGGAGATCCGCGGCGAGCCCCTGCCCCTGCCGCGCCGCGAACGCCGAATCTTCGAATACCTCGTCAAGAACCGCGGGCGGCGGGTCAACAAGACGCAGATCTTCAACGCCATCTACGGCATCTTCGACGACAACATCGAGGAGAACGTCGTCGAGAGCCACGTCAGCAAGCTGCGCAAGAAGCTCAGGGCCAAGCTCGGCTACGACCCGATCGAGTCGAAGCGCTATCTCGGCTATTGCCTGGAAGATCCGGCAACCGCGGCCCGGCCCGCGATCAACGTCGGTGGCAGCTCCTTTGCCGAGACGCTCGCCGACGCGCTGGCCTGAGGCGGAGCCCGCGACGATCAGGGGCCGACGTCGCCCATCTGTCGATGTGGTCCAAGCCCCCGAAGGCGGTTCCGCACGCCGGTGCAGGCGAAGGGCTCAGTGTGGCAGCACCGGCTCGGCCGAGCAGGCGGGGCCGAACGTCGCCACGTCGTTGAGCAGTCGAATGAGATCGATCTGCTTGCGCGTGCCCGTCTTCTCCATCAGCCGCGCCAGATGGCTGCGCACCGTGTGAAAGCTTCGGCCGCTCGTCTCCGCGATTGCACGCAACGTGCGCCCGCCGGCGAGCGCCAGCGCCAGCTCGGCCTCCGACTTCGTCAGCGAGAAGGCTTCCCTCAAGACGCTCTGCGAGAGCAGCGAAGCGGCAGAGACCCGCAGGAACGCCACCGCGGCAGGCGGCCGCGACAGGGTCCAGTCGCCGGGGTTCGACATGGGCAAGATCACCAGGTTCGATGCGCCCGACCCCAGGGGACCGGGAAGCGGAACATTGGCGCCTTGTCGGAGTGATCCCGCGGCGCCGGTGGCCTTTGCCACGGCATGGCGGATGGCTCGCGTCGCCGACGGCGATGGGCTCTGAAGCTCCCGGCCCGTGACCTTGACGATGTGGCCCTCGGCCAGCAGGCCCCGGGCGGCCGCGTTGAACCAGAACGGCACGCCTGCCTTGTCGAACAGGATCACGGCGAAACGGCTTGCGCCCGAATCCTCCGCGCGCGCGTCGAACCGAAAATCCGCCTGCCTCAGTCGGCGCGTCACCGACGCGGCGCGCTGAAGATGCGGCAGCAGAACCTCGCCCAAGGCCTCCTCCGCCGGCCCGAATGGCCCGCCTGACCATGGCCGCAGAATCGAGATGTCCTGGAGGTCCGTCGCTCCCACCCAGAGCGACAGGCGCAGCCCCTCGTGCAGCCCGCGTGGATGGAGATAGTCGTTGTAGATCGCGCTGCGGCGGAGCTCGTCGGGATCCACCATGCGGCGCGTCGAGATCACCTCACCGGCGACCCGCACGGGCGTCTTGAGAGCCCAGACGTTCCGCCTGAACCAGAAGCCGAGGAAATTGTCTTCGTAATCGGCACGGTCGAGCCCGTGCGCCAGGCCGTTGAAATGCTGGCGATCGTGGCTGCGCGTGAACAGGTCGACGAAACCGCCGTGAAAGAGGGCTGCCAGCCGTTCCAATGCGACGGGCCACAAGGCCGGAGACACGGCAGCATCGTAGACCGCATCGATGCATTGACGCAGGCGCGGCTCGTCGACGTCGCAGATCACACCTACGCTCCAACCGACCGATATTGTGCAGTCAAAGCACAACCTCTGTGCGAGTCAACACGGATCTGCGCATGACCGATCGGCGGGCATCTCGAATCCGGGCCCGGTGCGGAAAGCGACATCCATGCCGTCGCGCGGCCTCATCCGGCCTTGGCGAGCAACACCTGGTTGCGGCCCGATCGTTTCGCCGCGTAGAGCGCCTGGTCGGCGCGACGATAGAGCGCTTCCACGCTGTCGCGGGGCTGCCAGCCGGCGATCCCGGCCGAGAAGGTGCACGAGACGCCCTGCAGCCCGTTGCGCCTCGAATGCGCGAGGCGTGTTCGCAGCCGTTCCAGAACGGCTTCGGCGCCGTCTTGCGGACCGCTGACGATGACCATGAATTCCTCTCCGCCGACGCGGCCGAACATGTCCTCGCGCCGCACCGATGCGCGGCCGGCCTCGGCGAAGGTCCGCAGCATCGTATCGCCGAAATCATGACCATAGGTGTCGTTGACGGCCTTGAAATAATCGAGGTCGACAAGGCCTATGCTGAAGAGATCTCCGGCGCTCTCGCCGAGCGCGGCGAGTTCGCCGAGGCGTCGCATCATCCGCCGCCGGTTGGGCGCGCCGGTCAGCCAGTCCGTCTCCGCGGCTGAAACGGCGAGGTCATGAGCGTAGCGCAGCGCCTTCTCGTTGGTCTTGAGCCCGGTGATGTCGGCGAAGGTCGACAGAAGGGCTCCGTCCGGAAAGGTGGCCTCGGTCACCATGAGCCAACTGCCGTCCACCATGTCCACCTCGAAGCGGCGGAACGGCGCGCTGCGGCGCTTCGCCTGCGCCATCGCGAGCCACGCATCCTCGGCGAGCGTGAAGAGCGGGCCCCGGCCGAGCCGGTGGCAGCGGCGCATGATGGTCGCAAAGCTCTGCGGGCCGGGTTCGACATCGAACCAGAGCGCGAAATTGCCGCCCGCGAAGATGAGAGTGTCCTGCGCGTCGTAGAGCGACAAGCCGATGCCGGTGCTGCACAGCCCCGCCGCAAGGAACGCGGCCACGCAAGGGTCCGACGACAGCGCCATGGACGGAGGTTGCGCCAGCGTGCCCTGGTCTCCACGGGGATCGAACATGGCCTGCCATCGCTCGGGTGCTCGGGAGCCGTAGCTTATGGCCGAGAGCTTAATTCTGAGTGCATGCCGAGCGATAATCTATCACTGGTTGGGTCCGGCGACGGCGAACCGAGGCCCAGGCGACCTCAGGCGTCGAGGGCGGCGGCCAGGCGGGGATAGACGCCCGGCGTGCCGGCGGCGAGCGGGTTGCCGGACCACAAGCCGTCGCCGGCGAGGAACTCGTTGACCTTGCCGCCGGCCGCCTGGATGACCGCCACCGCCCCGAGGCAATCCCACGAATTGATATGGATTTCGATGTACCCGACGAGCCGGCCCGCCGCCACGTAGCACAGCGACAGGGCGCCGGAGCCCTCGCGATAGAACATCGTCCCGTCCCGGATCAGACTGCCGAAGACCTCGAGGAACCTGTCGGGCGGCGGGCGCGTCGAATAGCCGATCGCCAGGATGCCGTCGGTGATGGAGGCGGCGCCCGAGACGTGAATCGGCCGACCGTTCAGCGTCGCCGCCCCACCCCGCCGCTCGACGAAGAGCTCGGCCCGTGCCGGCGCATTGACGAAGCCCATCTCGAGGCGACCATCCGCGACGAAGGCGATCGACACGCACCAGCCCGACATGCCGCTCACGAAGGGCTGGGTGCCGTCGATCGGGTCGACGACCCACACGCCACCGGCGCCGGAGAGCTCTGCCCGACCGGTCTCCTCGCCCAGGAACCCGTCCTCGGGAAAGCGTTCCTGCAAGCGGGACCTGATCAGGAGTTCGGTCTCGACATCGGCTTCGCTGACGACGTCCTGCAGGCCCTTGCTCCTGACGGTCAGCGTATCGAGCCGCCGAAAGAACCCCAGGGCCAAAGTGCCGGCCTCCTCGATCAGATCCGAGGCGAAGGCGAAGCGGGCGTCCAATGCGGCCTGGTCCATGCATGTCCTCGGGGATTGACGCTCCGGTCCTTCCAGAGCCAGGCGGCGCCGCGCACGTCGCTCGAATCGCCGTGGGCCGCCTTCCGGATCGGTGTTCCGGCGGCCCGTTTCCATCGGCCGACCGCTAGCCCAGCCGACCGCAAGCGTCAAACAAGAGCCATCATCCGCCGCCAGGGTGATCGCCTTGCCGTCGTCGCGTCTCCGAGCCCCTGGCGATCGAGACCCATGTCATCGCTGCCATCCGGAGAATCGACCGAAAACGAACCGGGCGCCGCCACCAGCCTGCGCCGGGGAATCTACGGCGTCGCCGGTCTCGTCGTCCTGCTCCTCAGCCTGCTGGTCGGCGTCCTGCTGTGGCAATCCTGGGTGACGAGCGTGCGGGACGCGCGCGACAGGGGCGCCACGCTGGCCTATCTGCTGGCCGAGCAGACGACGCGAACCTTCCAGGCCGTCGACCTGACGCTCGTCGGTCTCGAACCGTCGCTCATGGCGGGCTCCTTGCCGGACCATGCACCGGCCTTCGAGCAGTTGCTGCGCCAGCGCGTCGCCGAGGTCGATTTCATCCACGCCCTCGTGGTCACCGACGCGCAGGGACGCATCACCCAGACCTCGGACGCCGCCGTCGCCGGAACGCTGGCTGGGCAGAGCTATTTCCAGGCCCTGCGGCACGACCCCCGAATGAAGATGCTGATCGGCCGCCCACCGGCGGACCGGCCCGCGCTCAATGGCGCGATTCCCATTTTGCGCCGCCTCGATACGGCCGACGGCCGGTTCGCCGGCGTCATCATGGCCAGCGTGGATCCGCGCTACTTCCGGGATTTCTACCGCAATCTCGATCTTGGCCCGCATGCCTCGATCGACCTCTACCAGGACAACGGCCGCATTCTGCTGGCCTCGACGGGCGTCGGGACGGGCCAGGGCGTGCCCGACGCATCCCCGCCCTTCGACCTCGCGGCGAAGCTCGGCCAGTTCCGCTCGTCGTCCTCCGACGCCGACCCGCAGATCGTCGCCTATCACCGGGCGCAGGGCTATCCGCTCGTCGTCGCGGTCGGCACGGATATCGCCGACCTGCGTTCGCGCTGGATGAGAAGCGCCGCGCCGATCCTCGGCGCCGCCGGCATCGCGGCGCTCCTCGTCGTCGCGCTCGCCATCGCGGTCGAGCGCCGCCTGGCCGAACGTCGCCGGGCCCGCAACCGCGCCATCACCATGCAGAAGCTCGAGGCGCTCGGCCAGATGACCGCGAGCGTGGCGCATGATTTCCGCAACCTGCTCACCGTGATGCAGTCGACGCTGACGCTGGTTCGCAAGCAGGGCCCGAGGGAGCCCGTCCTCCAGGCCGCCGAAGCGGCGATCGAACGCGGCAGCGGCCTCATCACGCAGTTGCTCGCCTTCTCGAAGCGCCACGAGATGCAGATCCGCGCCGCCGATATCAACGGACTGGTTTCGAGCATCGGCAGCGTGCTGCGCCACGCGGCCGGCTCCGCCGTCAAACTCGATTTCGACCTGGCGCCGGCCCTGCCGCCATGCCGGGCTGACCGGACGCAGTTCGATGCCGCGCTGATGAACCTCGTCGTCAATGCCCGCCAGGCGATGCCGGAGGGCGGTACGGTCAGGATCGCGACCTGCCACGAAACCTCCGAGACCGGGTCGGGCTTCGTCATGCTGAGCGTAGCCGATGGCGGCGCCGGCATCGCGCCGGGCGACCTCAAGCGCATCTTCGAACCCTTCTTCACCACCAAGGCCGACGGAGGCACCGGGCTTGGCCTCGCCCAGGTGCATGGCTTCATGCGTCGGATCGGCGGCGATGTGACGGTGGCGAGCACGGTCGGCGCCGGTACGACCTTCACCCTGCTGTTTCCCATGGCCGAGGACGGTATCGACACCGTCCATGCCGAGCCCGCGGCCGCCTGAGCGAAGCCCCACGCAACGCTTGGCGTCGCCACGCGGCAAGGCCAACATGGTCGAGCACGAGGTGCGGGCGCATCTGAGCGTGCCGGATCGGGGAATGACGGCGCCCTCGGCACAAAACGTCCTGCCGCGCATTAGCGCGGGCGGAGGCCGAATGTGGAGGAGACAATGCGCCCAATCTTCAACGCGGTCGCGGCAAGGCTCGTCGTCGCGGCTATGGCGTCGACCACGCTTCTCGCCGTGAGCCAGATGGGCTTCGCCCAGGATGCGCCGCTTCCGCCGGCCGCGACCCCAGCGCCCGACCAGGTGAAGCAGATCCCGCTGACGGAGGTGCAGATCCAGCATTTCCTGGCGGCCCGCAAGGATATCAGCGCCCTGCTCGACGCGCTGCCCGACAACAGTTCCAGCCAGCCCGATGCGGCGACCGTCGCCAAGCTCGATGCCATTGCAAGGAAGAACGGCTTTGCCAGCGGTGCCGAATACCAGACAGTGGCGGACAATATCGACCTCGTCATCGCCGGCATCGATCCGCAGACGAAGAAATATATCGGCGCAGACGGCATCATCAAGCAGCAGATCGATCAGATCAAGGGTGACAAAACGATGAAGCCGAAGGACAAATCGGACATGCTCGAACAGCTCGGCGAGGACCTCAAGGAGACCACGCCCGTGCAGAACAAGGGCAACATCGATCTCGTCACGAAATACTTCGACAAGCTCGGCGCCGCCATGTCGCAGGACTGAGGCGACGTAGGATGGTGTGTCGCGCGGCGCCGGGAGACAGCCCTCGATGCGAGCGCGCCGGACGCGCCAGCCTTTCGCACTTTTTAAAGCCGGCGGGCACCGATTTTGCTTATAGAGAACCGACGGGGGCGCCCAGGCATCGTCGTGGCTCGGCCGGTCGGCAGCATTGCCACGTGCGGCGGTTCGTGTCACCTCGTCGCCGTTCAGTGCCCCCTCCGGAGCCCGCATGCCCCGAATTGACCGCCGAACCATCGTGGCCGGCATCGCCGCCGGCCTCGTCGAAGCCCTCGCGTCGCCTGTCCGGGCGCAATCCGCTGCCGGAGAGCCGCCGGTGAACCATTTCGGTTTCGAGGATGTGCTCAAACGCGCCCGGGAGCTCGCTGCGGCACCCTTCGAGGCCAACCCGCCGCCGCTGCCCGATGCCTTGGCCGCGCTCGATTTCGACGCCTGGCGCGACATCCGCTTCCGCCGCGACAAGGCGCTGCTCGGCACGGACGGCGGGCCGTTCCGTCTCGAGATGTTCCATCTCGGCCATCTCTATCCGCGGCCCGTCACCATCGACATCATCCACGAAGGCATCGCGACGCCGATTCCCTATTCGTCCGCATTGTTCGACTACGGCCGCAACAAGATCGACAAGCCGTTGCCGCTCAACCTCGGTTTCGCGGGCTTCCGCCTACTCTATCCGCTGAACCGTCCGGACGTGCTCGACGAGGTCTGCGCCTTTCTGGGTGCCAGCTACTTCCGCTTCCTCGGCCGCAAGCAGCGCTACGGCATCTCGGCCCGCAGCCTCGCGGTCGGGGCCGGCACGGACGGGGAGGAATTCCCGTTCTTCCGCGAGTTCTGGATCGAGACGCCGGGGCCGGGAGCCGAGCGGGTGACGATCTTCGGCCTGCTCGACGGAGCCTCGGTGACAGGAGCCTACAGGTTCGACCTCTATCCGGGCAGCGAGAGCGTGATGGAAGTCTCGGCGACCATCTTTCCGCGCCGCTCGGGGGCCAGGATCGGCATCGCGCCGCTGACCTCGATGTTCTTCACCAGCCAGAACGATCGGCGCTTTCCGGACGACTTCCGTCCCGAGCTGCACGATTCGGACGGGCTGCTGCTGCATACCGGCAGCGGCGAATGGATCTGGCGTCCGCTGCGCAACCCGGTCGGGCTCGAAGTCTCGGCCTTCCTCGACAAGGGCATGCAGGGCTTCGGGCTGCTGCAGCGCGATCGCGTCTTCGAGGACTATCAGGACCTCGACCTCGCTTATGAACTGCGGCCGAGCTACTGGATCGAGCCGCGCGGCAACTGGGGCGACGGCCAGGTCGAGCTCGACGAACTGCCGACCCAGGACGAGACCAACGACAATATCGTGGCATGCTGGGTCGCCAACGGAAAGACTGAGGCCGGCAAGGCGATCACCTTCGCCTATACGGTCACGGCGAGCCTCAACCTCGCCAAGCTGTCCCCCGGCGGGCGGGTGCTCAAGACCTACCAGACGCAGGCCCGGGCGCTGGGCTCGACCGAGGTCGCGCCGCCGGGGTCGCGGCGCTTCATCATCGATTTCTCGGGCGGGGATCTTCCCTATTACACCTCCGATCCGTCGCTCGTCTCCGTCGTGCCGACCGCGACCAACGGCACCATCACGCGCTCGTTCCTGGTGCCGAACCCGCATATCGACGGGTTCCGGGCCGGCATCGACATCGCCCTGCCGCCCGGCCAGTCGACCGACCTGCGGGCCTTCCTGAAGGCCGGCAGCCGGGCCTTGACCGAGACCTGGACCTTCCCCTGGAAGGCGCCGTGAGCCCCCGGCCCCGTAGGGGGATTAAGCATCATGCCGAACACTCGGCCGGGGTTTTCGGACCGCATCATGATGCGGAAGATCGCATCCGACTGCCCGGCAGCCTCGACGGCCTTCGAGCAGGATCGGCTCAGCCGAACGTGGCCTAATGTCGAACGACTTGGCCTTTTCGGCGGGCTGTTGGCTCCGCTGGAGCGCCGCTTAGCCATGGCGCGTATAAGCTTCCGGCATTCCCGCGTCGCAGGACCTGACGTCCTGGGCGCGGCAGGCGGAGGTGATCAACATGGCATCACCCGCGTCGCCGCCGTCTTCAACCTGTGATTTCCCCCGCTGGTCCGCTCGTGTTAGCCCTTGCGGCATCTGCGCGGAAATCGGGGGCGACCGGCACAAGGGCAGGAGCGTCGATGAAGACGAGCATCAACTTGCAAAGCCTGCGAGGCATCGCGGCGCTGATCGTCGTTTTGATGCATTGTTTCATCGGCGAAGGTGGTTTTCTCCCCAATGCGTCGCCAGTCATGGCGGAGGCGACCCGCCTCGTGTCGACTTTCGGTCCGGCCGGTGTCGATCTCTTCTTCGTTATCTCCGGTTTCATCATCTATCGTGTCGCTGTCCGCACCTGCCAGGACCGGCCTGACAATGATGCGATCGCGTCGGGAACCGAATTCGGGCTGTCGCGGATCCTGCGTATTTACCCAATCTATTGGATCGTGTTCGTACTGGCCTTGCTGCAGCATTATCATGCTGGCGGCTTCGACTATGCGCTGCAAAAGCTGCGGCCAAGCGAACTCGCGTTCTTTCTTCTTTCGAGGCACAACGACGTGGTCATCGTCGCGTGGACCCTGGCCTTTGAAATGTATTTCTATCTGTTTGTCACGATCTTCGTGTTCTTGTTTTTCAAGAATTTCAAGCTTGCATTCGGCATGTGGAGCCTGCTGCAGGCCGTGCTCATCATGGCGTGGATAGGCTCGGACCGTCTGAAACAGGCTTTACCCATCCTGGACGGATCGGTTCCCGTGTCGTGCAACGTCCTCGAATTCATCCTCGGCGCGCTAGTGGCGGAGATAGGTTCCCGGCGGAAATACATGGCCGCCGGACCGACGATCGCTCTCGCGGCGATCCTCTTCGTGATCGGCTGCATCAAGGCTCATACGATCCTGATGACGAATATCGGCGGTTTCGACGAGGTCGAACGCGTCATCTGGTACGGTCTGCCGGCGTCTCTTCTGTTGTTCGGCATGATGATTCTGGAGACCAGGAATATCGTGCTGTCGGGGTGGCTATATCACGTCGGCAATGCGTCCTATTCGATCTATCTGACGCACCTCGTTGTTTTTCCAGAGATCCAGTGGGTAGCCGCGAGGCTTGGTTTCTATGAAAATGTCCCACGCCCCATTTTCGCCTTGGCCGCGGCCGGCCTCTGTACGCTCACCGGTTACGGCATTTATCGTGTCGTCGAAGCGCCTCTGCACCAGGTCGGCCGACGTCTCGCCAAGGCCGGCGGCGCCTACGCGCGGAACATGCGACGGAGCCGCGGGCAAAGCGTCGAAGCGTGAGAATCGCATCGCGAAACGCCCCAGCCAGATCCTGGAACGGTTCTATGGCCGACCGGCGCCGGCCTCACTCCGGCTTGAATGTCAGCGCCACGCCGTTGATGCAATAGCGCTGGCGGCTCGGCGGCGGCCCGTCGTCGAAGACATGGCCGAGATGGCTGCCGCAGGTGGCGCAATGGACCTCGGTGCGCACCATGCCGTGGCTGCGGTCGGTCGTCGTCTCGACGGCGCCTTCGAGCGGCGCGTTGAAGCTCGGCCAGCCGGTGCCGCTCTCGAACTTCACCTGCGAGCGGAACAGCGGCGTGCCGCAACCGACGCAGGAGAAAGTTCCGGCCCGCTTCTCGGCGAGCAACGCGCAGGAGCCCGGCCGCTCCGTGCCGTGGTCGCGCATCACGGCATATTGCTCAGGGGTGAGGATGCGGCGCCATTCGGCGTCGCTGTGGGTGACCTTGAAGGTCTGGTCGAGCATGGTCGGCTCCTCTCGTGGATCGCGTGTCGAGCGGAGAGATAGGGCGGCGGCGGCCGTTTCGCTATGCGCCGCCCTTGGCCCCATCCTTGGCTGCCTTTTCATGCTCCGCCACCAGCTCGGCATCGCGCGCATTGACCTTGGCGAAGGACGGCCGCGAGGTGACGCGCTCGATATAGGCGGCGATCTCGGGCGTCTTGTCGACGATGCCGAACATGGTGATCCAGCTGAGCGCCCCGCCCCAGAGGAGGTCGGCCGCGGTGAAGCGCTCACCGAGCATGTAGGGACCGCGCTTCAACTGGTCGGTGACGGTCCTGAGCGTCGTGTCGTAATCGCCGTAGGGCATCATCTGGACGCGGCCCGGCTCGCGCTTCAGCGCCTTGTCGACGCAGGCCGGCTCGAAGGATGAGCCATAGAAGACCATCCAGCGCAGGTAGGGTCCACGCAGCGGATCGCCGATCGCCGGCGCCAGGCCCTTCTGCGGGAACCGGTCGGCCAGATAGAGATAGATGGCGCCCTGTTCGGTGATCAGCGCGTCGCCGTCGACCACCGCCGGCACCTTGCCCATCGGGTTGACGGACAGGAAGGCCGGCTGGCGCTGCTCGTCCGCCCTCATGTTGAGGATCTTCACCTCGATATCGGCGCCGAGTTCCTCGACGAGCACCGCGGCGCCCGAAGAGCGCGTCTGCGGAGCGTGATAGAGAGCGACTTTGCTCATCGAGGGTCTCCTTCAGCGGACGAGGACGTTCTTGAACTGCCAGGGGTCTTCGGCGTCGAGATCCTCGGGGAAGAGGATCCCGCGGTCATCGAGCGGCGTCCACTCCGTATAGGCGCCGATCACCGGGCCGAGATAGGGCGATTGCACGTCGAGACAGCGGCGGAAATCCATCTCGTCGGCTTCGACGATGCCGGCTCGCGGGTTCTCGATGGCCCAGACGATGCCGGCGAGCACCGCCGAGGTCACCTGGAGGCCGGTGGCGTTCTGGTAGGGCGCGATGCGACGCGTCTCCTCGATCGAGAGCTGCGAGCCGTACCAATAGGCGTTCTTGCCATGGCCGTAGAGCAGCACGCCGAGCTCGTCGATGCCGTCGACGATCTCGTCCTCGCCGAGGATGTGCCAGTCGGGCTGGCGCTGCCATTGCGCGCCGGCCATCTCGTGGAGCGAGAGCACCGCATCGTCGGCCGGGTGATAGGCATAGTGGCAGGTCGGCCGGTAGAGGGCCCGGCCGCCCGCGTCGCGCACCGTGTAATAGTCGGCGATCGAGATCGATTCGTTGTGGGTGACCAGGAAGCCGTGCTGCGGGCCGGCGGTCGGGGTCCAGGAGCGCACCCGCGTGCCGGCACCGGGACGCATCAGGTAGATGGCGCAATCCGGGCCGAAATCGTGATGGCGGCCCTCGGGCGGGAGATGCTTCTCATGCGTGCCCCAGCCGAGTTCGGCCGGCTGCAGGCCCTCCGACACGAAGCCTTCGACCGACCAGGTATTGACGAAGACATCGCGCGGCTTCGGCGCCTTGGCACGCTGCGTGTCGCGCTCGGCGATGTGGATGCCCTTGACGCCGAGGCGCTGCGCCAGCGCCGCCCAGCCGTCGCGGTCATGGGGCCCCTCGGTCGCCACACCGGTGTCGCGCGCCACGTCGAGCAGCGCCTGTTTGACGAACCAGGAGACCATGCCTGGATTGGCGCCGCAGGTCGACACCGCCGTCGGGCCGCCGGGACGCTTGCGGCGCAGCTCCATCAGCGTCTCGCGCAAGGCATAGTTCGAGCGCTGCGAGACGGAGAGCTTGGTGTCGGTGTAGAAGCCCGGCCACGGCTCGACCACGGTATCGATGTAGAGGGCGCCGATCTCCTTGCAGAAGTCGATGATGGCCACCGAGGAGGTATCGACCGACAGATTGACGACGAGCCCCTGGCGTCCCTCGGCCGTCAGCAGCGGCTCGAGGATCCCGGCGAAATTCTCCCGCGTGAGACCGACATGCAGGAAGGCGAGGCCCCGCTCGTCGAGCAGCGCCCGGTCGTCGTCGTCGGGCGCGATGACGGTGAACTTCGCCTTGTCATGGGCGATGTGGCGCTCGATCAGCGGCAGCGTGCCCCGGCCGATCGAGCCGAAGCCGATCATCACGATGGGACCGTCGAATCGGGCGTGCTGCGGCCATTCGGTCATCCGGCTCTCCTGGCAAGTGCGTCTTGGCCCGTTTGGAAACCCGAACCCTCATGCTGAGGAGGTCCGCCAGAACCGTCTCGAAGCACGGCCGACGTCTGCCGTCCTTCGACTCGGCCGCCGGCAAGTTTACGCAGCCAGCGCAAACTTGGCTGCGCGGCCGGCTCAGGATGAGGAAATGGGAGTTGTCAAACGGCCTCTTAGGGATTGCCCAGCCTTAGAGCCAAGCCCGTCGTCACGGTCAAGCGGCAAGACCGCCGCGATCAGGGCGATTGGGTGGATGATTCTGTAGCGGGAAAACGGCTTAACTTGCCCGGGAGCGCCGTCATTGCGAGCGCAGCGCGGCAATCCAGCACTCAAGCTGGCTAGACCTCGGTCGCTTCGCAGGTCGACGGCGGAGGCGACCTGTGCTGACGGCTCCGCGGCGGGCGGCTCGGATATTTCGTGGGGAGACGACGATGCTACGCCGCACGGCGCAGGTCGTCGGATCCGCGGCGATCGACGATGAGGCCCGTGCCGACCACCCGGCCCCGAGCACCGGTCAGCGCGCCCGGCACGAGCTCGAGCCCGAGGAAACGGTCGAGATCGACCGGCCCCGGCAGGGTCAGCGCCTCGACCGGCCCGCGCGCGAAGCCGAAGCGTGCATAATAGGCGGCATCTCCCACAAGAATGACGCCCGCGTGGCCGCGTGCCTTCGCCCGCGCGAGGCCATGGCCGATCAGCGCCCTCCCGATACCGACGGAGCGGTGCGCCGCGTCGACCGCCAGCGGCCCGAGCAGGAGCGCGGCGCGGTTCCCCGCCGCAACGTGCCAGAAGCGCAGCGTGCCGACGATGGTTGCGCCCGATGTCGCGACGAAGCTCAGACCCTGCGCCGGCAACCGACCCTCGCGCAGCCGCTCGCAGGTCTTGGCGATGCGCTCGAGGCCGAAGCTGCGGTCGAGCAGGGCCTCGCGCGCCACGGCGTCGCGCGGCTGCTCATCGCGAATCCGGAACGGGCTCTCCAGGGCGCCGAACGCAAGCTCTGTGAACGCATGCGCGTCCATCGGCATGATCCTCATATCCGCGAATGGAAGGGAAAGACCGCGGCGGACGCTTTTGACGCCGCCGCGACAGGAAGGGTCCCGATAACCCTTCAGATCACATAGGACTTCAGCGGCGGGAAGCCGTTGAAGCCGACGGCCGAATAGGTCGTCGTATAGGCGCCGGTCCCCTCGATCAGCACCTTCGAGCCGATCTCCAGCGAGACGGGGAGCAGGTAGGGCTCCTTCTCGTAGAGCACGTCGACGCTGTCGCAGGTCGGCCCGGCGACGACGCAGGGGGACATGGCATCGTCGTCGAAGGCGGTGCGGATCGGATAGCGGATCATCTCGTCCATGGTCTCGGCCAGTCCGTTGAACTTGCCGATGTCGAGATAGACCCAGCGCGTCGCGTCGTTTTCCGACTTCCGCGACACCAGCACCACCTCGGCCTCGATGACCCCCGCGTTGCCCACCATGCCGCGGCCCGGCTCGATGATCGTCTCGGGGATCCGGTTGCCGAAATGCTTGCGCAGCGCCCGGAAGATCGCCTGGCCGTACTGGCGCACGGCCGGCACGTCCTTGAGATAGCGGGTCGGGAACCCGCCGCCGAGGTTGACCATCTGCAGCGTGATGCCGCGCTCCGCCAGTTCGCGGAAGACCGCGGCGCTGGCGCCGAGCGCGCCATCCCACATGCGCGGGTTGCGCTGCTGCGAGCCGACGTGGAACGACAGGCCATAGGCGACGAGCCCGCGCCGATGCGCGTGCTCCAGCACCTTGACGGCCATCTCGGGCGCGCAGCCGAACTTGCGCGACAGCGGCCATTCGGCCCCGGCGCCGTCGCACAGGATCCGGCAGAACACCTTCGCGCCCGGCGCGGCCCGCGCCACCTTCTCGACCTCGGCCTCGCAATCGACCGCGAAGAGTCCGACGCCGAGCGCATGCGCCAGGGCGATGTCCCGCTCCTTCTTGATCGTGTTGCCGAAGGAGATGCGATCGGCGCTCGCGCCAGCCGCCAGCACCTGCTCGATCTCGACCACCGAGGCCGTGTCGAAGCAGGAGCCGAGCCGCGCCAGCAGGTCGAGCACCTCCGGTGCCGGATTGGCCTTGACGGCGTAGAAGACGCGCGTGTCCGGCAGCGCCTTGGCGAAGGAGGTGTAGTTGTCGCGCACGATGTCGAGATCGAGCACCATGCAGGGCCCGTCGTCGCGGCGGTTGCGCAGGAAATCGATGATACGGTCGGTCATGGCGGCATCCCTTTGGCGCGTGGCGCCGGAAACGAGACAAAAGGGTGCGGAGACAGCCCGTCGTTCGTCCGCGCTGTGGAGACGCGACCGTCGACGGAACTAGCCAACCGCGACCGGGACTTCGCTTGTCCATGGTGAGGCCATGGACGGCGAGGACGCCGATCAGATGCTGCGCCGTTGACTATGCGCGCAACGGAATGATCCGCCGCGAGAACAGCCATCGATTGGAAAGGAGAATCCCTTCCGCACACCCGGCAAGAAAGACAAGCCTCTTCGGTAAGCCGACCTTTGGAGGGCCGACAGAGACCAAAAAAGCCCGGTCCGTCGTTGCTTTAAGTCGCGTCCCCCGTTTGGCGGGGTTCGCCGGTTCGCCTCCGGCTGCCGGTTGGAACTGACGGTTTATCGGCCTCTTGTCCGAACCCCGCCAACCGACACACGACCACAGGCACGTGCGATTTGGGCAAGCCAGTAGATAGGGAAAACCGCCTCGCGGCACAAGTGTTTTCTGAGATTTTTTTTGGACTCGCGAACTTGCGCTAAAGCTCGGCGGTGCCGAGGGAATTCACGATTCCCCACGGGTATGACGACCCAGGCGCGGCGACGCACCGTTCGACCCCGGATCGAGCGCCATGACCGGCCCAACCGGGTTCTCTTCATACGGAGGCCGTTCGACGCGCCTTCAGGGCATCGAACGGCACGGCGCGAGTATCGAGTCGCGGCGGCCGACGAGCCGCCAGGGGCGCTCAAGATCACGATGATTTTGGATCGACTCGATCCAAAATCATGAACGTGACCGATTCTAGTAACTTAGAGCATGATGTCATCCGAAAACCCGTGCCGACTGTTCGGCATCATGCTCTAGAATTCCGCCCAGGAGTCGGCGGCCTCGTCCCGCTTTCTCACGGCCTGCCCGCGGCCGGTCGTTCTCAAGGCGGCGGCAGGCTTGCCCACAAGGGTCGGCGATGTCGACGGCGGCGGGACGGCCCGCAGGCGACGGCCGGCCGCCGGCGACGCGTGCGCCTCCTCCACCTGGAAGCGGGCCAGCAGGCGCGAAAGCTCCTCCGTCTCCCGTGCCAGGGCGTGGCTGGCGGCGGTCGACTGCTCGACCATGGCGGCGTTCTGCTGGGTGACCTGATCCATCTGGTTGACGGCGGTGTTGACCTGGTCGAGGCCGGTCGCCTGTTCCTGCGCCGATGCGGCGATCTCCGCCACGATGCCATTGATCTCCGTCACCTGGACGAAGATCCGCTGCAGCACCGCGCCGGTCTGCCCGACGAGGGTCACGCCCTGTTCGACCTGGCTGCCCGATGCGGAGATCAGCGCCTTGATCTCCTTGGCGGCATCGGCGGAGCGCTGGGCCAGGGCGCGGACCTCGGAGGCCACGACCGCGAAGCCGCGGCCCGCATCGCCCGCCCGCGCCGCCTCGACGCCGGCGTTCAGGGCGAGCAGATTGGTCTGGAAGGCGATCTCGTCGATGACCCCGATGATCTGGCTGATCTGGCCGGCCGACGTCTCGATCGCAGTCATCGCCTCGACCGCGTGGCGGACGACCTGCCCCGAATGATCGGCATCCGATGTGGCGGCGCCGACCACCTCGCGGGCGTGTTTGGCACCCTCGGCCGTCTTGCGCACCGTGGCGGTGATTTCGTCGAGCGCCGCAGCCGTCTCCTCAAGGCTCGCCGCCTGCTGCTCGGTGCGCCGCGACAGGTCGTCGGCGGCCGACGAGATTTCGTCGGTCCCCGAGCGGATGGCCGCCGTGTTGCTGGAGATGACAGCCATGGTCTCCTGCAGCGTCGTGACGGCGTTGTTGAAATCGGCGCGCAGCGTCTCGTAGCGTGGCGCGAAGGACTCGTGCAGGCGGAACGTCAGGTCGCCACCGGAGAGGCGCGCGAGGCCCGTCGCGATCTCCTTCACCACAAGCGCCTGCTCCGCCTCCGCGCTCTCGCGTTCCGCTCCGCTGCGGGCGCGCTCCTCGTCCGTCCGATGGCGCGTCTGCGCGGCTTCGGCCTCGATGCCGATCTTGTCGAGCGCGGCTTGCTTGAACACCTTGATGGCGCGCGCCATCGCACCGATCTCGTCGGCGCGCTCGTTCGCGGGAGTTGGAACCGAGAGGTCTCCGGCGGCGAGCCGTGCCATGGCATCGGTCATGCCGACCAGGGGCCGCGTGATCGCCCGGACGACCAGAGCGGTGACGACGACGATCAGCAGCAAGCCGGCGGCGAGCATGGCGAGCAGACCGCCATTCGCCAGGCCGGCCGTGGCGATGGCATCGCCCTGATGCGCCTTGACGCTCGCGTCGATCAGCGAGCGGGTGGCATCCATGTTCTCCTCGAGGGCGCCGAAACCCTCGGTGAAGGCGTGGTAGTTGGCCGACGCGGCGGCGGGATCATGCCAGACGAGGTCGACCTCCTGCTGCGCCGCGGCGATGAACGGCTCGACCAGCGGCGCCGTCTTGGCGAAGGCCGCCTTGATGGCGGGATTGAGCGGAAGTTCGGTGTTGGCCCGGACCTTGTCGCGCAGCTGCGCAACATCGAACTCGACCTGGTCCTTCACGCCTTTCGTTTCGGCGTCGCTTTTCGTCTGCACGGCATGGAGCGCCCGCAGGACGTCGGCGCGCAACGCGTCCATCCGCATATCCGCCTGCGTGTGGTTCTGCAGGGCCTGGGTGCTGACGAGCGCACCATTCATCGCGCTCGTCAGGGACCGTACGGCCGCATAGCCGACACCCCACATCAGCAGGGCGATACAGGCGCTGATGGCGGCGAAGCCGGCCAGTCGTTGCTTTACGGAAATGAACCGCAGCTTCATCTCGAGTGCCATCCGATCGTGTTGCGTAGTGGATCGGGCAGCGACCGCAAACGTCGTCGGTCTCAGGTCGTCGGCGCGGCGCGATACTACGCTCGACCATGAATTCAAATTGAAACGAAAGGGTAAACGCTGGCGAGTCCGCGGCGATTTCCCTGGTTCGACCACCTCGCGGCAGCGTACCTGCGCGGCGGATGGTCCATGAACGGGCAGCGAACGGGCCGCTTGCGCTTCAGGGCGTCACGCGCTCGCAGACCTGCGGCACGATCAAGGTGGTCGACCCGGGCGCCAATTTCAGAATGCAGATGAGGTGATGCGTATCGTCCTTGATGGCGAGCGTGCCCTGCTGCAGGCCGGGGACGACCTTGAAGAAATCCTCATGCGACGGCCGATTGCCGCAGGGCGATTCTTCGCCGATCGGCTTGTTCTGCTTGGTCCGCAGCGGCAGCCCCTGGTCGTTGAACCAGATCTTGCAGCCCGGATAGGCCGGAGACGGCCCCGTCTTGAACGCCAGCGCCGGCACCGCCGCCGCGGACAGCGACAGCACGGCGGCCAGGATCGTCAGCGGAATGGAACGGCGCACGGGCAGCATTTCGTCTCCGGGTCGGCAGCGGCATTGTGGGCATGCGGCTGCGTTCAGCAATGACCTGGAGGCCACACAGCGCGCTTCGATGATCCGCGCGAGCGACCTCGCCTCGGATGGATCGTCGCGCGCCGGCTCACTCGCCGCGCAGCACCATGTCGTCGCGGTGGATCATCTCGGCGCGGCCGGTGATGCCGAGAATGCCCTCGATCTCGCGCGAGTTGCGGCCGACGAGCTGCGCCGCATGGACGGCGCCGTAGGCCACGAGCCCGCGCCCGATCTCGCGGCCCTCGGCATCGCAGAGCCGCACACAGTCGCCGCGCGAGAAATCGCCAGCGACGCCCGTCATCCCGGCCGGCAGCAGGCTCGCGCCTCGGGCGAGCGCCCGCGCCGCCCCCGCGTCGATCGAGATCGTGCCGCGCGGCTCGAGCGTCCCGGCGATCCAGATTTTTCTGGCCGCGACCGGATTGGAGCCAGTGGTGAACCAGGTGCAAGGGCCGCCGGCGCCGATCCGGCCGACCGGGTTCGGCACCCGCCCGTCGGCGATCACCATATGAGTGCCCCCGGCCGTCGCGATCTTGCCGGCCTCGATCTTGGTCCGCATGCCACCGCGCGACAGCGCGGAGGCGGGGCCGCCCGCCATGGCTTCGATCGTCGCATCGATGCGCGGCACGAGGGGAATGAGCCGCGCCTCCGGGTTGCCGGCGGGCGGCCCGGTATAGAGCCCGTCGATATCGGAGAGCAGCACCAGGAGATCGGCGCTCGCCATGGTGGCGACGCGCGCCGCGAGGCGGTCGTTGTCGCCGTAGCGGATCTCGCTCGTTGCCACCGTGTCGTTCTCGTTGATGACCGGGACGGCGCGCAGCGCCAAGAGCCGGCTCAGCGTCTCGCGCGCATTGAGGTAGCGGCGCCGCTCCTCGGTATCGCCGAGCGTGAGCAGCACCTGCCCGGCCGTGATGCGGCGCTCGGCCAAGACTTCGGCCCAGGTGCGGGCGAGCGCGATCTGCCCGACCGCCGCAGCCGCCTGGCTGTCCTCGAGCTTCAGCGAGCCCGCAGGCAGCTTCAGGATGGTACGGCCGAGCGCGATGGCGCCGGAGGAGACGACCAGCACGTCGGCGCCAGCAAGATGCAGGCCCGCGATATCGTCGGCGAGGGTCTCGAGCCAGGCGCGCTTCAGCCGCCCTGCCCCACTGTCGACGAGAAGTGACGAGCCGACCTTGACGACGATGCGGCGGAAGCGGTCGAGGGAGGGGATCGCGGGGCTATCGGCCATAGGCCTTGCGCCTTGGCGGGGGCTGGGGTCGTTGTCAAGCGATAACGGAATCAAAGCTCGGCCGGAAATTCCGCAGAGGGTGGTGAGCGGTCCTGCCTGTCGCCGTCGACCCGGCGGAAAGAACCGCGTCCTCGGCGGCTCGACGGCGATGTCGTGGCGCTGTCGCATTGGGGGAGCACGCTCAGGCTTCCCCAATCGGAGATTTCGTATGCCTGGTCGGACATCCGCCCTGCCCAACCTCACCCTCGCCGCCGTTCTTGGAGGTGCTGTCGTTCTCCTTCCGGCCTGCGCGCTTGCCGAAAGCTCGACAGTGGCTTCTCCCGGCTTCACGGCTTCGATATTTGCCACGGCACCTAAAGGCCTGTCAAAGCCCGATTCGCTGGCGCTGATCGACGACAAAATCTGGATCGGCTATGGCAACCAAGGCAAGCCCGATGGATCAAACGGGGCGGTGAGCCAGATCGTCGAATATTCCCTTGACGGAAAAGTGCAGAGAACGCTGACCATCCAGGGCCACAATGACGGCCTGAAGCTCGACCCGGTGACGAAGAAGGTCTGGGCTCTGCAGAATGAGGATGGCAATGCCAACCTCGTGGTGATCGATCCCGTGACTGACGCCATGGAGACCTATGCTTTCGCAGCCGGGACGCATGGCGGCGGATATGACGATGTGACCTTCAAAAATGGGCAAGCCTTCGTAACCGCGTCCGCGCCAAGCGTCGACGGCGGCAAGAAGAACCCCGGTCCCTCGATCGTCACGGCCAAACTGCTGGCCGATCACAAGGTGCAAGTCGAACCGGCTTTCCCAGGCACGCCGATGGTGACCGATCTTGTTACGGGCAAGGCCGAAACCCTGAACCTCACAGATCCAGATTCGATCGCGGAAGCCCCCTCGGGCGATCTGGTGATGACCAGTCAGGATGACGGTGAGATCCTCTTCATCCACAAGGCTTCAGCCACGGGCGGCACGGGCAGCGTTCTTCACCTGCTGGGTGGGATCAAGGTCGATGACACGGCCTTTGCGAGCGCCACCAAAGGTTTCCTGCTTGTTGCCGATACGGCCGCGAACGTCGTCTACAAGATCGAATCGGCGCAATGGGGTGTCGGCACGGCCTATTCTGCGATGAGCAGCGTCGAGGCGACCAAAACCGATCCCACGATTCCAGGTTACGTCGGTCTCCTCGACATGCGAAGCGGCGCTTTGCTACCGGTGGTCGCCAACATGCAAGCGCCGCACGGCCTGATCTTCGTCGCCGCTAAATAGGCCTTTCACGCCCTGGGCTACAGCGTCGCGATGATGTCCGCTCTGGCTCGTCCTGCTCGGCGGCAGACGTTCCACTGTCGGCCAAGCCCGGGCCATCGACGACAAACTAAGCTGCCTATGAGCAGGCCTCCCCGGCGGCTGAGAAGGGTCGCAAGCCGACGATAAAACCAGAAGCCGCCGCCCCTCGACCAACCCGCCACGACACCATTGATCGGCGGGCGCCGGCGCCCTATCCAGGTCACCTTCGACCTCGGGGAGGACGCCATGATCGCGCTGTCGCACGCCAGCTTGTCCCGCCTGCCCGAGCATGTCGACGTGCCCCGCTACGACCGGGCGGCGCTCAAGGTCGGCATCGTCCATATCGGGGTCGGTAATTTCCACCGCACCCACCAGGCGCTCTATGTCGACGAGATGCTGCACCGGCCCGGTACCGAGGCCTGGGGTATCTGCGGCGTCGGCCTGACCGACGGCCCAGCCGCCCGCGCCAAGGCAGAGGCCTACAAGGCCCAGGACGGCCTCTATACGGTCAGCGAATTCGCGCCCGACGGCACGGCGAAGACGCGCGTCATCGGCGCCATGGTCGACTATCTGCATGCGCGGTCCGATCCCGAGGCCGTCCTCGCCCGGCTGGCCTACCCCGACACGCGCATCGTCACCTTGACCATCACCGAGGGGGGCTACAACATCGGCGAGACGGACGGCCGCTTCATGTTCGACACGCCGGAGGTAGCGCATGACCTCGCCGGCGGCCCGCCGCGCTCGGTCTTCGGCTTCCTGGTCGAGGCCTTGGCGAGGCGCCGCGCGGCCGGCCTGCCGCCTTTCACCATCGCCTCCTGCGACAATCTCCGCGGCAACGGCGACACGGCGCGCCGCGCCGTCGTGGCCTTTGCGCAGGCCAGGGACCGGGACCTGGCAGAATACATCGACCGCGAGGTCGATTTCCCCAACAGCATGGTCGACCGGATCGCGCCACAGATTCCCGAGGCCGAGCGCGATAGGCTGAACGCCTTGAGCGGGGTCGACGACCGCCTGCCCGCCAAGGCCGAGAGCTTCAACCAATGGGTGGTGGAGGACCGCTTCCGCCAGGGGCGGCCGCCGCTCGAGGAGGTCGGGGTCGAGTTCCGCGACGACGTGGCTGCCTATGTGGCGGTGAAGGGGCGGATGATCAACGCCTGCCACATGCTGCTCGCCTATCCGTCGGTGCTGATGGGCCGACGCCTCGTGCACGAGGGCATGCGCGACCCCCGCATGGTCGCGCTGCTCGGAACCTTTCTCGACCGCGACGTGATCCCGCATGTCACGCCGCCACCGGGCCTGCGGCTCGACCGCTACAAGGCGATGATCGTCGAGCGTTTCTCCAACCCGGCCATCGGCGACCAGCTGCTCCGCGTCGCGGGCGACGGCGCGGCCAAGCTGCCGATCTTCCACGGCAAGACGATCGCGACGCTCGTCGCCGCCGGCGCCGACCTGCGCCGCGAGACCTTCCTGCTCGCCTGTTTCGGTCGTTATCTCGAGGGCCGCGACGACACCGGCGCCGAATTCCCCGTCTTCGAGCCCGGGCTCACCCTGGAGGATTGGGCCGAGGCGCGGGCCGAGCCGGCCGGCGTGCTGCGCATGGCGCCGTTCGCGGCGCTCGACCTCGCCGACCATCCCGGCTTCCGCGCTGCGTTCGACCGGACCGCGTCCGATCTCGCGCGCCGCGGAACCTCGGCGACGCTCGACGCGCTGTTGGGGCAAGATTGACGCCCTCGCTTCGGTCGAGGTGCTGTTCCTCCCGCCTTGGGTGATCGCATCGGGTCCGACGGGTGCCGTTGAACGCTCACCCCGAGCAGACCCGACGGACCCGTGTCGAAGAACGAAGGTTGAAACGTCCCCCTGTCGTCCCTTCGGCAACTCTGCACCGGCGCCTCCACCGAGCTTCGCTTGTCGGGGCGTCAAGCCGGATCGACGATGAGACTGGGTCCCAAGGGATTGCCCTGCCTTCCAACAGCGTGAGCGCTCGGCCGCCTTGCCAAGCGGTGTCGTTCTGATATGAGAATTCTCCGACTCGACTTGGCCTCGCCAGGGCTGGACGTTGTCGAAGGCCGCAATAGCTCAGCTGGTAGAGCACCTCATTCGTAATGAGGGGGTCGGGGGTTCGAATCCCTCTTGCGGCACCACTTTCCAGACTTCCAGGGTAACGGTCGGGGTAACGGCGGCGTTCTCGCATCCTGACCTCCTCAATTCCTTTTTCGCCAGCCTGATTTGGCTAGGCCTCACGATCGGCGAGGCTCGTGGGCCAGCGTTCCAAATTCACGTGTATGGATATCCATACACGTGACACCCCCGGTCGACAGCCCGGCCACGGATGTACTGGCCAGGCTGCCGCACCGGAATTTGCGCCACCGTGGCGCAAAATCCACCCGGCGCTCCGGTCGGTCGACGTCTCAGGTCGCGCGCGCTTTTGCGGCTGCCTCGACAGCCTCTGAGGCGACGTCGTGCGCGCGGCCAAGGACGATCTCCAAAGCCAGCCGCTGCTCGCTGTCGAGGCCGCCCGGCTCGTAGGAGACGGCCATGTAGAGCACGAGGGCAAAGGCTTTGAACTCGACGACCTTGCGGTTGACGGTGTCGAGCATGTCGTCGACTTCGGCCACGACGCCGGTCGGAATGGCGTAGGCCGTCATCGCACGCACCCCGCGATCGACACGAGGCGGAGGTTGCCGGGCTCGATCTCGTCTGGGTCGCGCGCCACGGAGGCGCGCCCATGCTTTCGCCGCCGTATCGCTTCGACCCGGCGCAAGGCGTCCCGCGCGGTTTCCCGATTTGACGCCACGATGCCCACCGACACGACCTCGCGAGCCGGGTTCTCACCGGGACGCGCCCCAAGAGCCCCGTTACACGGCTGCGCATCAGGGTTGTCGCAACCGTCCTCGTTCACAAGCTCGTTGTCGTTCGCATCGCCGGCGGCCCATCGTTCTTGGTTGATGGCGGCCGTAGCGCCGAGGGACGGCTCGGACTCGTTGTCGTCTCTTCCGCCGTCGCCGCCGTCCCGCTCGTCGTCGCCCTCCGGCAGGTCGTATCCCGGCTCTGATTCTCCTTCGTCACGCTCCAGGCACCGGCTGCCCGCGGCCCACGACGCTTGCGAGGCGTAAGCCTCACGCTCCGGCGCGCCAAGGGACAGCTCCGCCTCGCCGTCCGTCTCGTTCGCACCCTGGCACCATTTGGCTTGGTTGTGGTGCTGCTCCGGGGCGCCGAGCGTCGCCTCACCCTCGTAGTCGAGTTCGGCGTCGTGCCCGTCCTCCATGTCCTCGTGATCGACGTCGAGCGCGTCGAGGAGCGCGATGAGGTGATCGACCGCATCCATGGCTTGGCGCCGCAGGTAGCGCTGGCGGGCCAGGTCGAGGGAGGCGAGATCCGCATCGGTGAACGCCTCGAAAAGGGAGCGTGTCCGTCCGGGATCGCCGTGTGCGGCGCCGTCGGCGGCCAGTAGGGCCATAGCGGCGTATGGGCTGACACGCTGCCGCTGGACACGAAAGCGGCCGCGCCTAATAACGGCTCGGAAGGGAGGCCGATTAATTCCACCGCGGAATTAATCTCCAGCGGCCGGGGAGACCAACTGCGTTGGGGAGACGGTAATAACGGCTCGCGCCCGATCGCCTCGAGCAGGGCGATGGTTTCGGGCGTGAGGTGCGGCGTAGACACCGGGACGGCGTTGTTGAATAAGCCGTGCTGAACGGCGGGCGCGGGTGTGCTATTGGCGTGGATAGCCATTGCGGTCTCCTTGAGCGACAGCGGTGGTCAGGGCTGGTTCAAGGCTCCTACCCCTTGTTCCAGTCCGTCTTTTCTGTCATTGTTTAATGATGGCGTCAATACCTGATGACAGAAAATCGCGCGGCCGACCGAAAGTCGGCTCGGTCCATATCGGCGTACGCGTTCCGCCGGACCAGCTGAACCCTCTCGACGCCTGGATTGCCTCCCAGCCCGATCCGAAGCCGACGCGGCCGGAGGCGATCAGGGCGGCTCTACGCGACTGGCTGACGGGCCTCGGCTTCATCAAGCACCGCGAGGATTCGGAGAATTTGTCCGGCGATATAAGAGCGTTGGAGGAACGGATTGCAAGTATGGCCACGCACTCCTCCCCGACCCCGGAAGCGGGGATGGCGACGATGCGGAAGGCTGTCGCAGAGGACGATCTTGTGAGGCTCCAGAACCGCCGGATGCGAAAAAATCCACCTCGATCTGCGAAGTAGAATGGAAACGATGAGCGCATGGCCAAGGCTTACTTAATCGGATCGATTTGGGTAGAACATGGCGAATTCGTGGAATATCACCAAAAAAGTGCGTCTTTACTTGCAAAATTCTGTGGCCGATATCTCGTAGCCGGTGGAAGCCCGGCGGTTGTTGAAGGCGATGAATGCCCTCGATCGGTAATCGTGTTGGAATTTCCAGACAGAGACGCCGCGAAGGCGTTTTATAATGATCCGGATTACGCGGATCTTCGTATAACCGCACTGGAAGCTAATTCGGAGATGCATTTCGTTCTAGTCGATGGCTTAGCTTGAGGCAGAAACGCCGCAATGAAGTGACCGGCGGCACTCGTGAGCAATTTACCGATACAGTGTCGTTCGATCTATCGTTGCAAGCCTGAGAGAACAAGCCAATGTCGAGCAATGACAACTCCGGTTCGGCACCATCCCGCGCGCGGCAACCCCTCAGCGAGCTTCGCGCGATCCTTCAGGAGGCCCGAAGCGCGGATGATGCCGAGCGCATTCACGTAGCCCTGATCGATGTCGTCGATGGTCTGATCACGCATGCCGAGAACCAGGCGCGGGCCGTCGAAGACATGCACAGCGACATGGCCCATAAGCAAGGAATCGTTACCAAGATCGGCGGAGGCGATTTTCAGGCCGGTCCTCTCCGGGAGTTTGCCACGACCTCAAATGGGGACCGATGGTTGCTTGGGCGGGACGAGCGAACCGGAGCTGGCTACGTCGAGCACAGGGCGAACCAGCCATCCGGCGGCGCGATCGCGCGGATCGAGATCGGAGCCTTCCTCGCAAAGGGCGCGAATTCCCCGGAGCATCAGGCTCTTGTGCGCTTGATCGGCGGCCTGGCGGAAGAAGCCTGATGCGACGTCCGCACGTCTTCGAACGATCGGCGCCACGAGGGCCTCGCCCGGCCTTTCAGGAACCGTCACCGGAAGCGTCGCGCCAGGTTGCCGACGTCCTGCAGGATCTGATCCGGGTCGCCGAGGCAGCGGGCAACTCAGGTTGGCCTATCTGACGTTGGCGGAGCTTGAGGCGGAAAGCGCGGTGCGGCGCGCTGCGGATGAGGCGGCGCTAAACGGGCCAGGCAGAGTCGAGTGATCTGCCGCTCGCGACCGACAAGGTCACAGCAACGGGAGCATGCCGCACGACTGGCACCCTCTTTGCCTCAGACTCTCCAGAAATCATCAACTGGAAGCTATTCGCATGGAAATCTTGGCTGAATGGATCGAAGCGCAACGCGAACTCTCCGCCGCGTCTCGTTACCTATACAGTTTAAGGACGCTCCCGAAGGTGCAACGTACCATTCTGGGACGCCGTGAGTACGTCCAGCAATGGAGGCTTGCACGCCTGCGCATGAAGGCTGCCGACAACCACTGCGTGATAATGCGCAGCAGCAAACGACTGAGTCCCTCCTTCGACCACACGTCGACGGGGCATAGTCCTTCGGACGCGCATGCATAGACTCGATGGAACGCAAAGGAGATCTACGAGGCGCTGCATCCAGAGACGGTGCATGGCGCTATCGGAAACGGGCGCGAGAAGAGTCGCCAAATTGGCGACTCTTCTGATCGCTTCACCGCCGACACCGCCGAGCGCACCGGCCGCTCGGAACGGTCGATCCAGCGCGACGCCGAGCGCGGCGAGAAGATCAGCGACCGCGCCCTGCAGGGTGAAGCCCTGTCCGTTCGACTCGCGGCGGAAGCCAGGCGGCCGCTCGAACCGCTCTTTTCGTCCAATGGACCGTCCCGCTATTCGCTCTCCGGCGGGCACTTCAGCCAGCCTTTCGTGAGACCGTCGCGTAGCAGTTCCCTGGCGTACGTCTCGAGTGGCATCTTGAGATCGCCTGTCGTCCGGAAGATGGAGCCTTCGGCTTCAGCCCTAACGTAGGCTGCGCACACGGCAGCCTCGTCACCATTGTGGCGGCGGTAGAGCGTTCGCATCAAATCGCGTTGGGACTCGGTCGCGTGTGACGGCATGCCACCAGTATGAGGGCTCCCGCGCCGCCGTCAACGATCCAAGTGCGAGGACGTAGAAAGCCGTGCCGACCACAACTCTTGCTGGAACATCGGAACATGGTAGGACATTGAGTTAAATCGTCGGCTCTAGCTTCAGGCGCCCGCGGCTGAGAGACACCTGCGCTCTCGCCTGTGAAAGTCGGGAGTTGGACCATGCGACCGTCCTCGCATTATTGGCAAAGGGCACATCAGTGCCGACGCTTGGCCGGCACTCTCACCGCTCTGAGGGACATCGAAAGCCTTATGGCTATGGCCGAGGAATTCGACGCGAAAGCAAAAGCGATGGAGGCCACGGATCCGGTTGCCGAGCCTCCGATGGCCGGCCCGGCATCAAGCAGCGTGGGCGAAAATTTTTTGCGTTTGACCAAGTCTGCCAGTTGAGACCTGCGCTTGGTCTGCCAGCGGCCGTCGCGAAGTGAAATGACAACGCGACGGCGGCATGGCGGATGGCGACGAAGCCATCAATCGCGGACCTAGATGTTTGATCCCGTGCTTTGGTGGTGCAGTTTGCACGCCGGAGTGGAAGGATGCGCTATGGGCCAGGTTCTCCATGGGAGCGCCACCACGACAGAGGCGGTCCGTCGAGCGATACAGCATAGTCAAGAGAGCCTGAGAGCCCTCGCAAAGCGCTACGGGATCAACCAGAAGACTGTCCGCAAGTGGAAGGCGCGCAGCTCCGTCACGGACCTGAGAACCGGACCGAAGGAGCCGCGCTCGACGGTCCTGACGGTCGAGGATGAGGCGGTGATCGTCGCCTTCCGACGGCATACGCTCTTGCCGCTGGACGACTGCCTCTACGCCCTTCAGCCCACGATCCCGCACCTCACGCGATCATCGTTGCATCGATGCCTGCAGCGTCACGGCATCAGCCGCCTGCCCGAGGTGGAGGGCGAGGCCTCGCCCAAGAGGAAGTTCAAGAGCTACCCGATCGGCTTCTTCCACATCGACATCGCCGAGGTCCGCACGGCCGAAGGAAAGCTCTACATGCTGGTCGCCATCGACCGCACAAGCAAGTTCGCCTTCGTCGAGCTCCATCGCCAAGCCAAGCAGCGGACTGCAGGCGACTTCCTCCGCAGGTTGGTCGAGGCCGTCCCTTACAAGATCCACACGGTGCTGACCGACAACGGCATCCACTTCACCACGCCCGGCGCCGGCGGATCAGCCGCATCCCTGATCGCTGAAGCCCTCGCTCGTGGAGAGCCTGTCTGGGCTCACGCCTTCGAGTATGCCTGCGCCCAGCTCGGCATCGAGCATCGCACGACCAAGCCCAAGCACCCTTGGACCAACGGGCAGGTCGAGAGAATGAACCGCACCATCAAGGACGCGACCGTCAAGCGCTTCCATTACGACAGCCACGATCAGCTCGAGCGCCACCTCGCCGACTTCGTCGCCGCCTACAACTTCGGACGCCGCTTGAAGACCCTCAAGGGCCTCACGCCCTACGAGTTCATCTGCAAACGATGGACAACCGAGCCCTACCGCTTCAGAGTCAACCCGCTCCAGCAAATGCCGGGACTAAACATCTAGGACAACGACAATCGTCGTCAAGCCCCGGCCACGCCATCGCGCGCCAGTGCTGAGGGGAAGCTGTCATCCCTTGGTTGAAATCAGACGAGCAGCCGATTGCAATTGCCGAGAACTTGGGTGAAACTTAGCTCGGCGGATGTCCCAACGGCCGCCACGCGGCCCTTCGGCTTTGTCCCAAACCTCGCCGGAGGGTCGTGGTTGGGGCAGCAAGTGGGCCTCATTCCACCAGCATGTCCGCATCGACCTCGCCGTAGACGGCCAGGACCACGGCCTCGCCGAAGTCGCCGGCGATGAGGTTGCCCGTGCGACTGAACGCGATCGCGCCGCCATGCTTGGCTGCTGCGAGCCGAGCCCGGCACCTCGCGGCATCCGCGCTCGGCGCTTCCTGCGCATCGAGCGGCGTGAGATTGCCATCGTCGTCCATGCTGAATGGCATGACGACGTGATAGGTGACGGGCATCGCGGATCTCCTTGGCCTGAGCCTACACCTACCCACTCCCGCTCCGATGCCATCCTGGGTCGGCACGCTAAGCCTCGGCGAAGCGTCTGCTTGCGGCGGGCGAACTCCAGGGCGGTCTCAGTCCCCGTCCGCCGAACGCACGCAGGTCACCTGAACAGTGTCGGCCTTTCCCAGGGCGGCGACTTGCGTCGTTGGCAGTGCAGGGCCATCAGCGGCGGAGAGCGGGGTCACCCCGTTGATGCGCAGGAAGGACGTGGTCACCTCTGATTTGATGCCAAAATTCACATTCTGAGGCACTGTGTTCGTTGCGTTCATCGCAGCAACATCACTCATTCTAGCTACAACAACGCCAAGCAAGTTACCGGATTGATCGAGGACCGGTCCGCCTGAGTTGCCGGGTTGAACTGGGGCGGTCATCTGGAAATTAGTTGAATCGTTGTTCATTCCAGCAACGGAACTGATCATACCGTTTGTAAAATTCACCCCATTGTCCAGGGCGCCGGCATAAGGAAAGCCAAGGGCGTAGGCCGTTTCCCCGAGTTGAATAGGCGTGCTGCGGAAGGCAAGGGGTTTGATCGAGCCCGCCTCTGGTTTGACGGTCAGGTGTAAGAGGGCCAGGTCGTTACGTGCATCTTTGGCAACAATCTTGGCCGAGCCTCGTCCCACCACCGTGGCGCCGTCGCAGCCTTTGATGACGTGATTATTCGTGACGAGATCGCCGTCTGCGGACACGAAAAAGGCCGACCCGCTTACGGTCACAAGGGATGGAGCGACCTTCGGTGCTTCTAACGAGGCGGTCTGAGGCGGCGGCGCCTCTTGTGGCTGCGGATTATTGGCTACGGTCGCCTCGGCCGTATTGCGGCTCGGGAACAGGCCATTGGCCATCAGGACAGAGATTCGGTTCCCGGCCGGGAACGCATTCGTGTTCCATGTGAAGGTAAAACCGACGCTTCCGCCAGGCACCGCGATATATCGGGAGTAAGTTCCTTGTTGATCGCCGCCTCCAGCGACGGCGAAGAAGTCCGGATGGATGACCCGCATGTCGATTCGCCGGCCCGGCCCGGGGGTCGCCAGCCGGGCAAAGATTTCCGGCATCGGAACGTCGTCGGCCGCGAAGTAGGCGAAATCCACGCTCATCGTGTGAGTTTCGTTTTCGAACGCCAATCCTCTTCGCGTCCGATTGCTCACCAGCCCGAATCGACTCGGGATGACCAGTGAGGCGTCGGCCCAGGGGTGGTTTACGATCGTGATGCCCCAGCTCTGGACAATCGGCCCAGCGACCCTTTCCAAGCGCCCGTACATCTCGCGGGTTGGTGTCCCATCCTGTCTCAAGCCATGACTCTGTTCGAAACCGACGATGGCATCATACAGGCGCCCGCCAAATGTGTTCGACACCATGGCGTTGAAATCGCCCGTGGCGATGAGGAGCACGTGCAGTCTCAGTTGGTCAGCGGGCGAGAGCTGGTAGAAAGCCTGCTTCGCAGCCTCGTAAAATGGACGCCTCAAGGTGTTTAGCGCCCTTGCCGGCTGCGGAACGTAAGCCGCACTCAAGGCGCAGGTCGTCAAAAACGCGAGCAACGAAGCCCTGATTGGCGCACGCATCGGCACTACCACTGATCGGCAATAGGCCGGATCATAACTGGAAGCGCGCATCCCTCAAGGCCGACGTTTGGGTTTCGTTAAGAAGGCGCCCGCCCTCACCCCGCCACCGGAATGAGACCAGGCGGCGACGCCATGATGTCGCAGAACCACTTGCCGTTCGGCGTCTGGCTCTCGAGGTCGTAGGCCAAGCGGTAGATCGTCCAGGTGCCGCAAGCCGGCGTAATGCTGCTTTGCACCGTGATGTTCTGGCCGTAGGCGATGGTCGGTTGCCAGAGGGTCGTCAGATCGATCCCCTGGCTATTGAAGCGCGGATAGCCGACGAGGCCGGTCGACGGGGAGATCGTGGTGGCCGCACCCTGCCGTGACGAGCCGGGCTTCCAGATCGCCAGCGTGCCGTTGTCGACGATATGCTCGATGCCGGCCGCCTTGACGAGCTTGTGCATCTGCTGGGTCGCCGTGCCGGACAGGTAGGGGTTGGTGATCGTCGAATCGACGCCGTTGTTTTCGAACTGCAGGCTCATACTCGCGGCGATCTGCCCCATGGTGGACGCGACGCTTACGGCGCCCGGCTGCGAGATGACCGGAACCGGCTTCGCGGCCTCGTAGGCGAGCGTCTGCGCTTCGACCCGGAACGGCACCTCGGGCTGGGCCTGCCCGTCCATGTAAGCGTTGAAGATTGTCCCAGTGAATACCGTCGTCAGGGCACTCGGGTCGTCGCCGGCTTTGACGGTCACGGTGTTTCTGCCGACGATCGTGAGCGGGTTCCCGAAGGTGCCGAGCTGATTCATCACCGACAACGGCAGGCCGTAGATCGCCAGGGAGGCCGCCCCGAACGACAGACCGCCGGCCTTGACGATCTGGGCGGACACGCGAAGCCCCGACGCGGTGTAACTGTTGCCCCCACCCGCGAAGACGCCATGGTCGAGGGAAAAGTCGCACTCGATGTATTTGGTGGTGAAGGTCACGCCGCGGCGGCTCCGGCCGGAGTGGCGATCGCCACGAGATGATGGGCCAGGACGGCCGCGTCCATCCGCACCTGCAGCATGCACGCGGCGAGATGACGCTCGGCCGCGTCGCGGTCGTGCGGGCCTGCCTGGCTCAATCGCTCCCGGGCAGCGACGAGAACCCGGATGAGGTCACCAAGGCCCGCTTCGGCCTGGCGCAAGTTGGCGAGGGCGCTGTCGGCTTCGCGGATAAGATCGTCGGTCATGTCTCACCCCCATTGCTGCCCCACCGCCGGCTGCGACGGTGGGGCTTGGTCGGGCTCACCCGACTGAAGGAACCGGGCGCCCGCTGCCGGTGTTTCGGCACCGCCGGCTGGCCGCCCCTGCGGACCGCGAAGAACGCAGGGGATTCGTCATGAGGCTGCGGCCTCGGCTTGATGCTCAGTGCCGCCGACGACCTTGAAGGCCTCGCGCAACGGTGACGGCTCCTTGTCCGCCGCCGGCTCCAGGTCGAAGGCGCTCAGCATCGCCTCGCGGAAGGAGGCGCCGGCGCCGACAAGAATGTCGCCGTCGCCGGCCAGGGTGACGAGCCATTGCTTTTCCGTCGTCGTAATGCTCATGACGAAGTCGACGCCGGCCTCACCGCGCAGCAGGCCGACCACGGCCTCCTCGGCCGGCGTGATGTCCATCAGGCGATCTCCGGCAACGGCGCGTCGGCGTCGAGGAGGAGCTCGGCATACGAGGCCTTCCACGGGGCCATAGCCTCGCGAAAGGCGCGCTCGTCGAGGTAGTAGATTTGCGATGTCCGCTGGCGCATCAGATTGTCCGCCGGGTTCGACGAGATCGGCAGGTGATTTGCGACTTCGTAGAACACGGCCTCGAGCCTCGCCGTCTCGCGCTTGGAGGCCTCGGCCGCCGCCCAGACGCGACCGGCATTGGCGGCGACCACGGCGGAGGCCGCCGCCTCCGTGGCTTCACGCGCCTTGCGATCGGCGTATTCAGCGTCGCCGGTCGCGGCCTCGGCGCGGGACAAGGCCTCGCGGGCGATCTCGACGTCGTCGGCCGCATCCGCAACCGCGCGGCGCAGGTCGGAAAGCCCCTCCTGACGCGCACCGCCGATCGCACGCTCCCTCGCCTCGCCGAGAAGGCTTTCAGCCCGCGAATGAGCCGTCTGCGCGGCGACGAGCCGCCCCCTAGCCTTCTCGACGACGGATCGGGCCGCATCGGCTATACGGCCGGCCTCGGTTCCCGCCGCGACGGCCTCGGCAAGTGCCTGGCGCTCGGGCGTGGGCACCAGCTTGAGGGCCTTGCTCATCGGGGCGGCCCTCCCGCATTACGGCGGGAGATCGCGGCTTGCTGACCGTGTTCGGCCAGGAACCGGGTGCGGTCGCTGTTCGGGACGTCGAGCCAGTCGCGAAGGTGAGACCGGGACTGCAGCAGGCCGTTGAACTTCACGATGGTGTCAGGCTCGACGCCAGCGTTTTGCATCAAGGCGGTGACTTCGGCGAGAGCGGTATGGGCGGACATCAAATTACCTCAGGCGGTTGGCGTTGGGGAACCTCTCGGCGAAGTCCTTGGAGGCCTTGGATCTCGCCTCGGCGCGGTCCCGCCAGCTTGCTCGGACGGCGTTGCGGGACTTGGCGTCCATCGCGAGCCACCGTCCCTGCATGTCGGCGGGCAGCCGGTGGTCGGCGGCCATCGGCTCCGGCTCCGCGCCGCCGTCGAGTTGGCCGTCGAGTTCTTCGAGGTCGGCCGGCGACAGCTTCGACATGTAGTGCTTGAGAACGGTTTCCATGTCTTTGGGGGACATTGCTTGGTCCTTTCAGTATCCGCGAGAGGGATAGGTATTACGCGCGCCGGATCTGCTGAAATCGCCCATAGCTTCACGCTGCAGCCGCGCTCGATCGACTTGACTGAAGCGGTCGAGCATGGCCTGGGTGACGACGAAGGGCTTCGGTCGCGTCGTGACTTGAACGATGGCACCGGCCGCCGCGTTGACGACGTCGTCGTGGCCGCCCCGCGGGTGGTCGATCGTGTCCCGGCCGCCCGGATTGGCGCGCCGCTCAAGGTTCGTGAGCTGCGAGCGCAACCGTTCGTTTTCGAGCAGCTCGACCCGCTCGGCGTTCAAAGCCGGCAGCAAGGCGCCGTAGATCACGCTCTTCGGCTCGGCCGACGTCTCGACCGTGACCCCGTGGACCTTGAACCGCTCGGCCGGCCAATCGCCCGCGTACTTGTCCGATTGCACCTTGTAGACGTAGTATTCCCGGAAGCGAGCGGAGAACCGTTCGGCGACTTTGTCCGGGGAAAACGGCGGCGGCTGCTCATCGAGCACGTCGAGGATGATCAAGTCGCCTTCGCCGTGGGCAATCGCCATCGCGAAGCTGTCGCTACCGGAGCCGCCTGCCGGATCGATGAAGCCGACGTAAGACTTGCCCGCCTGATACGGCACGCTCTGACGCGGGCGCACCGCAGCCTCGACCTTGTCCAGGCTGATGAAAGTCTCGATGTCGACCCGGAACAGGGCGAGATACTCGGCCGATGCCGCCGATCGATCCCGAGCCAGCGCCTTGTCGACGGTGCGTTGCGGCAGGGTCGGGTTCAGGATTATCGATGCGGCTTGCACCACCAAGATGAGTTTGTCGCCCTGCGGCCCGTAATGCTCGGCGTAGGTCGACCACAGCTCGCCTTTGCGGGCATAGGGCGAGCTAATTGCGATGAGGATGCCGCCCGTCGTGGCGAGCGCCGGTCGCATCGCGTTCAGGATCTCGACGTCCGGGTTCATCGCCCCGTCGCCGCTCGACCAGAAGGCGATCTCGTCGCAGATGACCGATATGGCGGTGATGCCGCGCGAGGTCTTGTAGGAGGCGGGGCGGACCTCGATGACGATGTCGTTGGATAGCTCGACTGTCTCGGCGGTCTCGTTGGCCAGCAAGTGGTTGAAGAGAGGCCGGCCCTTGTCGCCGAAGATCGCCGAGATGTAGCCGAGCGCGATCGAGGCTTGTCGCACCGACGCGGCCAACACGGGCAGGATGCCGAGCTCGCCAGGTGCCATCTTGTCGGACCAGTCGACGCAGACCGCAAGATAGGCCGCGAGGACGCTCATGGCGCGGGATTTGCCCCCACGCCGGCCGATAACACCCCAAAACTCTTCGACCCGCTCGCCAGGCTCCGCCGCCCGTCCTGTGACCTCTTGGAAGAGCGTTCGCTCCTCGTCGGTCAGCGGTTCTCCCATGATGGCGATGAGCAGCACGCGCCAACGGAGCCAGGACGGTCCGTCGAGCAGCCCGCCGAGGATGTGGGGATCGTCGAGCGCCTCGCGGATCGGGACGAGCTTCCTCACGGCGCAGCCTCACGCTGGCGCCGCTTCATCTCGGCATATTCGGCGATGGATTGGGGGCCGATGTCACGCGCGACGCGGCGAAGGCCGATGCGATTGAGGCATCGGCCGAGCTGGTCGGTCAGCGTGCCATAGGCCGGGAGGTCGATCTTGCCGGTCTTGACGGCCTCGGCTTCCATCAGTTCGCCGCGGACGCTCAGCATCGCGGCACGCCTGGCCAACTGACGCTGGCCTTCGGAAAGCCGATCTGACCCGCCGAGGTCGGACATGATTTCGCTCAGCACGTCGCGGAAGCGGCGGGCTTCGAGCGACCGGCCGTCGACATCGGCAAGGTGCAGACGCGATCCATTGCTGACGGCCGAGCGAGTGCTCGGCAAAGGCTTGGCAAACTGTGAAACGTCGATCATGGTTCACCGAGTGTTACCCGCAGGATTATGCGCGCGGTTCGCCGCGTTTAAAATATTGGCGATACTAGCAATTCTGAGAAAGAGCGCCTGTTGCGGTATCAAGTGCTCTGGATTTTCGAGCTGGGAGGCGGCGCGAAGGGGTCGAGATCGGCGGGGCGGTTTGTTTGTGTGTACCTCTCAAACCATTGTCTCGAATCCCGCCAGCGATCCGAGCCGCGCCTCAAGCCAAGCCTTCGGATCGAAGACGATGGCGGGGTCGGACCAGCCTTTTCGCCACTTCTGCCGCTCGCCCGGGTGCCGATAGCGGAAAGCACAAGCGGCCATTTCCCTATTGAATAGATCTTTAATAGGGTTTTGGCCGCTTGTGGTCTCTATAGGGTTTTGGCCGCTTGTGGTCCGGCGCTGCCAATGGCGCGCGGCGTTCTCCGTCTCCCACACCCCCGGCCAGCAAGCCGCCATGTCTGACGGGCTTTCCAGTACGATCCCGTCGACCGCCATCTCCACCTCGTAGCCCGACCGGACCCGCTCCCACTGCACAACCTCATCGAGCGTCAGCGGCAGCACAACGTCGCTCCAGATCTCGATGTCGACCGGATTCTCCGCGCCCCTGTTCACCCCGCGCGCCCGGCCGATGGCCTGGACCAGCTCGGCCTCGCAAATCTGCCAGCGCACCGCCTCGGCGGTCGGGTCGGGATGGCGATCGATCTCGACTGCGACGCCGGTCCCGTCACGCATCCGGAGGCCGGCAATGACCTTCGGATACCAGCGCGGGCCGCCCTTGGCAGGCTCGGCCGTCTTCGGCACCTCGAGCCCGGTGATCGCGCCTGCCGTGTCCTCGACTTCGATGACGTTCGGCAGTGTCCGGCCGATCACGATGAGGAGCCGCACATCCCTGAAGCTGTCGAGGCCCGCGATGGCATTGAAGTGCGCGACGGTGATGCCGGCGGGCAGGCCGGAGGCCCGCAGCCAGTCGGCCGGCTTCTGCTGCGCCACGACGAGGGTAGGCGCGCGCCCGAGTTCGAGGAAGCGGTGAAGGATCGCCCGCCGGACGGCACCGAGATTCCGCTCGGCCTCGCTGCGCATGAGCTTGTTCGCGGTGGTCGGGGCGCCGAGCGCCTGACGCACCCTGGCGTGAGACATCTTCGCCTGGATGTCGGCGACGACCTCCATTTCGGGATAGAACTGCCGGAGGATCGCGAGATCGGGCAGTGTCGCGTCCATCGCCAGGGTGGGCGCCTCTGCCCAAGCCTTGGCAATCGACCGCAGCCCGCGGGTGCGCACGACGCGAGCCCTGCCGAACCCATCTTCCGTATCGGCCTCGGCAAGAACTAAGCGTCCCGACACGGCCTCACCGTCCTCTCGCTGCAGAAGCTCGCGCGCGGCGTTCCAGATCGCGGCATAGGTGCGGGCGCGCTTTGTGCCGGCAGCGGCTTTGGCGGCCACCTGCCGGGCCTGACGTCCCATTCCAGGCCAGATCTCAACCGAAGCCTTCAGCTTCCATTCCGCCGCGATGGCGCGCGTGCAGAGGTCGGCGTCGATCCCCTTTGCACAGAGGTGACGCCGCGCCACGCCGCCCAAGCCGTCCTGCCGGTGCAGCGCGGACGCGAGCCTCGACCGGTAGGCCGCGACGTCGGCGGCGGCGTCGAGCCACTTTCCGCCGATCGGGGGAGCGGCTCCCACCTCGTCGAGCGTCAGCCCCTTGCCGGCCGTCTTGATCCCTGCCTGCCAGAACGATTCGTCGATCACGACACCCGCTACGTCACCGAGCGCGGCTTGGGCCTGGTAGAGGATCTGGTGCGGCACGATCCAGACATCGGGCCGATCGCGGACCTGAGCCTGGTAGCTGCAATCATAGAACGACGGACACGTCACCACCTCGCCGGTGGCCGGGTGCTTGCCCTTGCAGCACGAGGTCGAGACCGGCATGCCGAGCTGCAGGGCAAGGGTCACGGCCTCGACGTCCAGACACATCTTCACGCCTGCCCCGGACGCATCGGGATCATCGGCCGTCCTGCCGCGAAAGACCCGGGCAGTGATCCCGTTCGCCTCGAACAGCGCCGCGACTTCGTCTCCGAGCTTGTGGCGCGGCACCGCGTAAAGGAAGCCTAGTTTGTTGTTCTCGCGTCGCCGGCGCCGCACATCCTCTGCAATCAGCTCCGCCGCGATCCTCGTCTTGCCGACGCCGGTCGCGACCCTGATCGCCCTGTACCCCGACCCGGCGCCGAGATGGTCGGCGATCGTCTGGCGAACCGCGGCCCGAGCTTCGGCGACATGCACGGCGCGATCGGGGTAGGTCGGATCGATGCCGGGCTGCGCAGTCTCATGCTCGGCCCGAGCCGACACCTTCGCCCAGGCGCGCGCGACCTCGTCGGCAAGGCGGTCGTAAGGCTCAAGATATTTGGAGGCGCAACCGTTCGGGTATCGGCGGAACACGTCCTCGACGTCGGCCGGTAGCATGGCCGCCCGAAACGCCGCCCGGATCGCGGTGAAGAACCGCTCCGATCGATCGGGGCCGGTGTCGGCCGCCAGCTCCTCGACGGTATCGCTCGTCGCGCCGGACCGGCCGCCGGGAACATGGCCGGCGGGCTTCTCGGACACCGGCGGAAAGGCCTCGACCAGCGCGGCCGCGGTCCACACCGGACCGCCCGAGGACAGGATCCGGGTCGGCGTGACGGTGCGGCCGCGCGCGAGCTTCTTCGCATCGGGATAGTTCGGCGTGCCGCCGAAGCGATAAGGCTGGCTCAGCTTAGCCGTGGCGCTGTCCGACCCTATCGCGACGCGCATGGCGCGTCCGATCGGGTCCGCTTCCTCCGCGGTGAGCGCGCGGTCGAGGAAGAGCCAGGAGTGCTTGTTACCCGGCGAGGTCTCCACGACGAGCGACGGCTCGAGCGCCAGGCTGCCGCCCCTGCCCTTGTCGTGGTCGGCATCGTCGACAAACGCGAAGACGCCTCGGGTCTCACCGGCCCTGCCCCGGCCACGCGCACGCGCCTCGACGGTCCGCCCTTCGACGTAGACGTTGAAACCGTTCTCGGCCGCACTGATGGCGGCTGCGACCATGGCGTCCACGTCCCCGATCGGGAAGCGGGTCGACTGCATGGTACGGCCGCCCGGGTGCAAGACCGAGAGTTGCAGCACACCGGGGTCTCGGGCGCCCTTGAGCGCGCGGGCCGCCGCCGCGTGGATGGTCGCGGCGAAATCGCGGACCGTGGCTGGATTGAGCGCCCCGTCGGGGGCGGCGCTCATCAGTGCTGCGCCTCCGTCGGAGGCCGCACCGTCCCGAGGAGCATGCGGATGTCAGGTTTGATCGAGCGGATCAAGTCGACCCAATCCGCCTCGTGCTCGCTCCGCGTCTCGATGATGACGGCGTTCCGCCGCAGCATCACCGCGACTGTCGCAGCCGCGATGTAGAGCCTGGGCTGCGGGTCACAGGCGATGATGACCGCGCCTTCGCAGCTCGCCACGAAGCGGCGGACGCTCTTGAGATGGAACCCCGCCGGCCCGAGCGCCTCGTCGAGGTCGTCGCCGAGCAGCGCGACCACCGGCTTGTCCGACGGGAACGCAAACCGACCGGCGCGCTGCGTCACGACGGCGAAGCTGACGCCGTGATCGCGGACCGCGAGATACATCGGGCGGAGGTGTGCGGGGCCGTGCTCGACTGCGGCATCGAGCCTGGCGCGGTGGACGAAGGCTGGGGCGAGCATCAGCGCGCCCCCCAAGCCAGAGAGGCGACCGTTGCCGCGACCGCGGGAGTCAGCCTGTAGCGCGCGGCGAGATAGGAGGCTTGAACCTCCGAAATGGTTTCGCTATTGTTCGGATTGCTGAGAGCCAACGCAGCAATCCGAAAAGCCAGGCCTTCGCGAGGGGCTTGGCTTTTCTTTTTGGACTGCATCCGATTAGGCCACCTTCTTCAGGTTGGCGGACGCGCGCATGCGCTCCCATTCCTCGATCTCGGCGAGATCGAAGTAGTGCTTCGAGTTGATGGTGATCGGCTTCGGGAACGCCATCTCGGCATTCGTCATCCAATAGCCGAAAGTCCGACGATGCACGCCGTACCGCTGACACACAGCGGTCGACGAAAGCTTCTTACCGGAGGTATTCATCTTGCCTGCCTCGCCATGGGCGTTGATGGGCAGGTAGACATTCATACCGACAAAGTGCCGGAAGCAATATCCCGGAGGTGCACTCTTTAAGAACGCACCAGAACCAAAGGTGCGCTCTTTAAGAACGCACCAGTTTTGCCAACCTTCTGCGGATGACGTCGATCTTGACCGGGGAATGCCCGGCCTCCTTCAGCCTGATGTTGACAGCGTCGAGGATAGCACCCGCCTCCTTCTTCGGCTGCGCCACCGGACCTTCACCGTGCTCAGCCTGCACTGCGTCACGGATGGCCCGCTCAAAGGGGGTCGCCTCGCGCGCATCTCTCATTTTCTTCGTTTTATGTTCTGCGAGCTTTTGCTGGACCTCTGGAGCGATCACGGCGGCTTGGCCGAGGTTCCATGCCGCTAGCATGAGTTTGGCGACTATCTCATGAGCCATAAGCGACGCTTGATCGTTCATCGTCAGTTTTAGAAGGCGAGATAATTGGCCGTAATGTAGTCCAAGATGTTTCACGACTTGTGCGTAATATCGTTCATCGTCAGGCTCGAAGTTACGCGAGTTCCTCACGGCCTCTCGCCCATGCTCCGCAAGGAAGGCCGCGACGTTGTCCGCAAGCTCTTGGTCATTCGCTGATGGACGCAATTTGATCACGACACCCTCGCCCGGATTTCGACCACGTTCGTGCCCGGCTCCGCCTCCAGCCGCTCGACAAATCCCGCCCAGGCGTCGAGGGCGTGGCGCATCTCGTCCGCGAAGGTGTGGCGATTGTAGATGCCGGCAACGCCGCCGAACGAGCCTGAGATGTGGTTCAGGATGCGTTCGATCACCGGCAGGTTGACGCCGAGGCGCGCGAGGCCGGTGGCGGCGGTCCGGCGGAGATCGTGGAGCGTCCACTGCGGCAGAGCCTCCCCGCCATCGGCCGCCACGATCCTGTCGAGCATGATCTTTGCTTTGCTGAACCCGGTGACGTGCGACGTGCCGGTGGTCGTGAACAGGAAGCCGGGCAGCTTCGCGTCGCCAGCGTCGTCTCCCGTGCTGAAGCACGGCAGGCCGGCGATGATCGCCAGGGCCGACACGCTCAGCGGCACGGGATGCTCCACATCGTTCTTCGCCCGCTCGCGGGGCAGCACCCAAAGGCGAGCCGCCTGATCGAGTTCCGCCCATGTCATGCCGGCGACCTCGTCGCGGCGCTGAGCAGTGATGATGAGGAGCCGCACCAGCGGACCGAAAGGATAGTCCAGCCGGCCGCAGGCCCGCCAGATGCGCCGCAGCTCGCCATCCGACAGGACGCGGTCGCGGCTCTTACTGACGGCCGGCGGCTTCACGCCGTCGCAGGGGTTCGAGGGAATCAGCCCGCGGTCGACGCTCCATCCACAGCACTTGCGGAAGGTGGCGAGCAATCGATTCGCCAAGATC
The DNA here is from genome assembly GCA_965277635.1 of Lichenihabitans sp. Classification (GTDB taxonomy): domain Bacteria; phylum Pseudomonadota; class Alphaproteobacteria; order Rhizobiales; family Beijerinckiaceae; genus Lichenihabitans. The sequence continues at coordinate 3,155,405 of CBDIDE010000002.1, read as the reverse complement.
GGGCTGCCTCTGTCCACGATCTCGTCCAGCATCTCGTGTACGTCGGCCTTCGTGATGGTCGACAGGCGACGGCCCTTCCACCGCCCCACCACTTCCTTCTTGAGGCTGCGCTCGGTCTCTGCCGCGGTCGCCGGCCGGGTGTTCGGCTTGGCGTGGCGCTCGATGAAGGTGTCCACGACACGTTCCACGAGGTCGCGGTCCGGCGGCTGCCGGGCGGCCTTCTTGATGTCATATGGGTCGACGCCGCCCGCGACCTTTTCCAAGGCGTCACGGGCCAGCTTCCGGGCGCTGACGAGCCCAACGGCCGGATAGCTGCCGATCGTGTATTTCCGGGTCCGGTTGCCGAGGCGGTATCGACAGGCCCACGACATGAGGCCGGAAGGCTGGATGACGAAGTAGAGCCCGCGCACATAGCCGTCGGGGACCTCGCGCCGGATCGGGCCGGGTTTGATCGTTTCGAGCGTCTTGACCGTCAGAGCCTTGCCCATGTCACGCCCCCAGGGGATGCATGGGGTAACATAATTCATCGTGCTTAGACTGTCACGCATCACCTTAGGCGATGCTGGGCAAGGGGCCGACGTTTCGGGTAATGCCTTACCCTCTTCTAGCTTTTTGGCCCCGCAGTTGCTTTTATCGCCTATGTATAGTGCTTGGTTCGTAATGAGGGGGTCGGGGGTTCGAATCCCTCTTGCGGCACCACTATCTCCGGTGTCCGGCCCGGACACATCGGTAATGCGTTGTCCCTAAGACATAGGTAACATTTCGTACCTAAGAGCCCAACTCGAAAAGAGTTCAGTGGTTTCAGCCATTTGTGATTCCGTCATGTCGTCGAACGCGACGGGATCGCCAATGCCCTGGACCAAAGCCGCTCGACGGATCATCGTCCGGATCGCCTCCGCGGTCCCAGCCGATATAACCTTGATGCGAGCCGGGCGGAGGCTGCCAAAGGCTCCGCACGCGGAACGCCTGATGGAACCGCACGCTTCAATGCCGCCAGTTTTCCATGTATTTCTGATATCCTGGTAATAGAGCACCCCGATCAGTTCGCTGCGTCGACGGCTGATCGACGACATGAACATGCGCCGGTTCTCGCACGAGACCCGCCGTCTCGTCATCAATCATGTCGAGACGAAGGCCGCAATTATCGCTCGGGTGGCTTTGGCTGACCGACCGGTTGACCGCCATGACGAGCCATCGGTGTGTGAACGCCCTCTGCCTGATCTTTTCTGGTGCGCCAGTGTTCCCAGAAGCCCCACCCCAAGGCGCAGACGAGCGTCAGAAAGGTCAGTGCCATGATCGCGGTTTCCTTTTCCATCGCTTTGGCTCCATTGACGACCGAAGCCAACGGACTCCGTCAATCGATGTTGCGGAAGCGTCCGCCCTCGCAGGAGAGGCGCCGTCAGTATCCGTAGGGCAGCGACGTGCAGCCCCTTCCGTAGCGCTCCCTGATACTTGGGTCGCAAGGTTGGCGAAGGGCGCGACCTTTGAAGCGCTGGCCTCCCCGGCTGGAGCCGCCGCCCGGTATGAAAATAGGCGGACCGGGACGTCCCGGCCGCCCGGCTCGGCCCGGGGCGCCGCCAAATGCGCCGGGGTTTCCGAGTCCGCCACCACGAGAAGGGCCGCCACCCAGCCCTCCGCCGCCTTTGGCTCCGCCTCCTCCAGCCGCTCCGCCACCGCCGTGACCACCGCCGCCGGCGCCTGCCGCGAAGGAGAACGAAACCGGCGCCATGCCGGGCACGGCGATGATGACCGCGACGATCAGCGCCCGGATGGCTGTGGATCTTGCGTGTTTACCCATGACAAACTGCCCTGCGGACTGCCCGCCGGGATAAGAGGCCCATACTGACCAGCGTTCCTCAGGTGCGCTTATCCGACGCGGAACCGATTGAGGGAGAGGCGCTGCCAAGCACGGCGAGGCCAAGGCCGTCACGGTGCATGGCTCCAAGCGCGGTCACCGGACCTTTGACCCGTTGTCATCGCGGCGAGGCTGACAGAGTGCTCGATGACGATGCGTCGAAGTCGCCGCCGCTGCGCATCTTGTAGCGGTCAGCAGAGCCCTCCCCCTATCTCATAAACGAGGGTCCGCTCAAGGAGGACAGAGTGAGGAAGGCGGCGGCGATCTCCGGCGCCGTAAGACCGCAGACGAACCGCATTTGACGGAAGCGGCGCGGACGCGAGCGGCATGAATTTTGTCCGTGATTTCAATGACAAGTGTTCTCCGCCGACCGGGGCCGGTCAGCTGGCCGATAGCGATAATGCCCGCGCATTTACGGCAGGGGCCGTTCCGGACCCCGCTCTCACGCCGCCTTTGCCATACCCAGCTCCGCCCAGATCGTGGAGAGCGATCCGACCAGATGATCGATGTCCTGGTCAGAATGGAGCGGCGATGGCGTGATGCGCAGCCGCTCCGTCCCGCGCGCCACCGTCGGGAAATTGATCGGCTGGACATAGATGCCGTGACGGCCGAGGAGACGATCGCTGATCCGTTTGCACAGGACCGGGTCACCCACCATGACCGGGACGATGTGGCTGCCGTTGGGCATATGCGGGATTCCAGCGGCGTCGAACCTGCGGCGGACGAGGGCCACGCGATCCTGATGCCTTTCGCGTTCGGCCGAGCTTTCCTTCAGATGCTGGATGCTGGCGCGCGCGCCGGCCGCGATGGCGGGCGGCAGCGAGGTGGTGAAGATGAAGCCCGAGGCGAAACTGCGGATGAAGTCGCACATCGTCGCCGATGCCGCGATATAGCCGCCGACGGTGCCGAAGGCTTTGCCCAGCGTCCCCTCGATGAGGGTCAGACGATGGCTCAAGCCCTCGCGCTCGGCAATGCCGCCGCCGCGCCGCCCGTAAAGTCCGACCCCATGGACTTCGTCGAGATAGGTCATGGCCCCATGCCGCTCGGCGACATCGCAGATCTCCGCGATGGGCGCGATATCCCCGTCCATGGAGTAGACGGATTCGAAGGCGACCAGTTTCGGGCGGCCGGGATCGAGTCGCGACAGCTTACGATCGAGGTCGGCAGGGTCGTTATGAGCGAAGATATGCTTTTCCGCTCCGCTCTGACGGATCCCCTCGATCATCGACGCATGGTTGCAGGCATCGGAAAGGATGACGCAACCGGGAATTCTCGCACCGAGCGTGCTCAGGGCGGCCCAGTTGGAGACATAGCCCGAGGTGAACAGCAGGGCGGCCTCCTTGCCGTGGAGGTCCGCCAGCTCCTCCTCAAGCAGGATGTGGTAGTGGGTGTTGCCGGAAATGTTGCGCGTGCCGCCGGCCCCGGCGCCGCAGCGGTCGAGCGCATGATGCATGGCTTCGAGGACCTTCGGGTGCTGGCCCATGCCGAGATAATCGTTCGAGCACCAGATGGTGACCTCCGACCGGCCCTTGTCGCCATAGTGAATGGCCGTGGGAAAGCCGCCGGCCTGGCGCTCGAGCTCTGCGAAGACGCGGTAGCGACCTTCGCGCCGCAGGCCGTCGAGTTCGCCCTTGAAGAAGGCTTCGAAATTCATGGTGCCTCCGGTTTGCTCTTCTATGGTGTGATGGGTCGGTTCAGCGCCGGCTCGGCAAAACCGGGCCCGATCCGCGCGCGAGCGAGGGAATTGTCCGGCACAGCGTCGTGGTGGGCGCCCGCAACGGTCGTCGAACTCTCTTGTCGCTCGGCGCGCGAGGGCAGGACCCAGCGCCACAGCGCGTCGATCGGCAGTGGCACCACCAGGAACCAATGCTCGACGATGGCAAGGATCATCAGAGTCGAAAGCATGGTCAGGCCGGCGGCTTGGAACCGCGTCGCCTGGGCCGATGCGGCCCCGCCGACAAGCAACGTCGCCAGCACCGTGGAAACCGTGATCGAGACCGGGAAGAACAGGTTCATCGGCTTCCGGGTCATGAAATGGCGCAGGACGGCGAGGTGGTCGGGCAAAAAGTCTTCCGCGAGGTTGGGAACGCCCAGGAACACGTTGAGCTTCGCGCTGAGTTGCATCCACCACAGAATCGCGAAGGTCCAGAGCGCGATCTTGTTCGGCATGTCCCAGGTCACGGCGGCGATCATGGCCGCCAGCGCCAAGGCGGCGAGCTCGTGATAGAGGGTCGTCCCCGCCGCGTTGACGAAATGTCGCCAACCGGTGCATCCCTCAGGCGAAGCTTCCCGGCGCGGCCCGATCATGAAGCCCATGTAGTAGCCGATTTCCAGCCATCCCCACATCGCGAGGCCGATGGCGAACCCGACGTAGGCGCCCGCGACCGAGGTGTCGGCGCCGGTCCGTGTGAGGCCGTAGACGGCGCCGGCCATCACCAGCGTAGCGCCCGTCATGCTCCAGCGAAACGTGTGCGGCGGGCGGGAGTCGAGATAGAAGATCGCGCCGGTGCTGAACCACCAGAGGAAGAGCGTACAAAGGACGGGCAGGCCGTAGAGGATCACGAGCGGCTCCGCTCACCAGGCCGGTGACAGGCGTATGGCGTCGGGAAGGGTGTGACGCTTCGGCGGCAACAGGAACAGCCGGCCGAAGGTGGCCGCGGCCGCGAGCACCAGACCGACGCGCTTGACACCTCCGACGACGCCGCCCTGGCGCCGCGCCGCGCCGATCGCGTTGGTGATCCGCAGCAGCCGGTCGAGCCCGGCATGGAAGGCCGGGTGGCCGAGATCGAGCGTGATCGGGAAGGCTTGGCGGGAAATCTCCGAGGTGACGCGATAGACCTCGAAATCATAGGCCGTCGGATCGAGACCCAGGGCCTTGTGGAATTCGAGCCGGGCATGGTCGCGCACATACATCGTCGCGAAGACGGCAAGGAGGAAAAAGCGAATCCACAGCCTGTTGACGCCGGCGAGGACCTTAGGGTCCGCCCGCATCAGCAGCGCGAAGGCCTCGCCGTGGCGGAACTCGTCGTTGCACCACTTTTCGAAATATTTGAAGATCGGATGGAATTGCCGCTCCGGATGCCGTTCGAGCTGGCGATAGATGGTGATGTAGCGGGCATAGCCGATCTTCTCGGACAAGTAGGTGGCGTAGAAGATGAACTTCGGCCGGAAGAAGGTGTATTTTTTCGCGCGCGTGAGGAAACCGAGGTCGACCCCGATGCCGAATTCCTTGAGCGCCTGATTGATGAAGCCCGCATGGCGCGCCTCGTCGCGGCTCATGCAGGTGAAGAGATCGCGCAGATCCTGGTTGCTGACCCGCTTCTTGATCTCGGCATAGAGCACGCAGCCGGAAAATTCGGCCGTGACCGAACTGATGAGGAAGTCCAGGAATTCGCGGCGCAGGCCCTCGGGCAGGCTGGCGATGTCGGCATGCCAATCGTCCGAGCGGGTGAAATGCCTGGCGTTGGGGTCGCTGCGCAGCTCGTCCATCAGCCTGGTCCATTCGCCGCGAACGCGGCTCACGTCGAGCTTGTCGAGGGCGTCGAAATCGGTGGTGTAGAAGCGCGGGCTCAGGACGGTGTCTTCCTGCGCCTGCCGGGTGGATTCGTTCGGCGTCGGATCGCGCACGGGAGCGTTCATAGAATTCTCCTCGGGGTGAAGCTGACTTCGTAGAGTTCGGTCAGGTCGAGGAACGCGCTGAGCCGCGTCCACAGGCTTTCGATGGCGCCCGCCCGCACCACGGTGGCATGACACCGGCGCGTGAGCGTCTCGCCGAAGCCCACCGCGGTCGGCGCGTCGTGCACCAGCACGGAATCGCCCGGGCCGACCTCGACGCCCTCGAGGTCGACATGGGCATGGAGGCTGCGCGGCGTGTGCTCGATCTCGATCGTGCAGGGCACGTCGAACGCGCGGCGTCCGAGACCGAAAGCGGCGCTCATCGGGTCCGGCTCCCGAAATCGAGCAACCTGGCGAAGGCCATCTCGTTGGTCTTCCCGAAAGCTTCGAGCTCGATCGGGCTGCCGGTGGTGGGATCGTCGAGCGTGAGGCGGCCGTCGGTCCAGGCGGTGATGTGGAATACCTGGCTCTTGTCGCCATCGAACTGCCGGCGCTTGGCGAGGCTGCGCAGCGACGCGCGGATGAAGCCGTTGGTGCCGGGCGCCAGCACATCCACGGTGCTGCCGTCTCGGTCATCGAGCACGGCGATGCCGCCGTTCGGCTGGTCCTCGAAACGCAGGTCGCGCGCGACGAGGACCGCCGCCGCAGGCCTCGGCTGTCGCATGCCGAGGAGGCGCGCCGATGCGGCCGACACGATGGTGAGCCCGACCAGGGCCGCCGCACCCAGAAGGGCGCCGCGGGGAAAGGTCTCGATGCTGGGAGCATGACTCATCGTAGATTCGCCTTAGGCTGCGGCCGGGGCCAGGGGCCAGGAGGTCTCCTCGCCCGCCGATCTCGGTGCGAGGACCGGGAGTCCGACCTGAACCGTTTCGGGCAAGGCAGCGGAGGCGGCCTGGGCGAGAACCTGGGCGACCTTCGCGGCCTCGGGCACGAAGCGGAGCGCCGGTTCCGTCCTCGCCAGGCGCCAGGGCCGCGCGTGAGGCCACAGCACGAGGTAGGCGAGCCGATTGGAGGCGGTCAGGGCGAGCGGGATCGTGCCGACGCCGTTGCGATCGAGCTTGAGGGTGGCCGAACCGATGACCGTGAAGGGCAGGTTGAAGGTAATGGGCAAGGCCACGCCGACGCGCATCACCACCCGGCGACTGGTGATCGAATAGACCGTGGTCCGGCAGACCAGAAACGCCAGCCCGGCGAGGATCAGAACGGCTGCGAGGCCGAGGCCCAGCAGCGGCAGCGCCGCCACGGCCGCCGACGGCAGCGATGCCCCGTCGTGGACCGTGCTCCCCAGGCGATAGGCGGCGAGCAGACCGAAATAGATCGCGACCTGCCGCACCTTGAACACCCGGAGCGCCATGGTCCAGACGTGGGGCTCGCCTTGCCAGAGCAGGGTCTCGCCTTTCGGCAGGTGTCCGGGAAGGCCTCGGATCGGTTCGAAGTCGCAGTCGCCGCTCATAGCAGGGGTCCCAGGCGAGAGGGTTTGGCGTAAAGATGGCCCGACGCGTAGTAGGCGGTGATGCGGTCCTCCTCGCGCTTGGTCACCCGATCGGGGTTCTGGATGCCGGGGACGTTGGCGAAGTGCCGGGCCAGGATCGATTTGACCTTGATCTGCCGTCGCCTCTGGCTGACGCGGGCGAAGGTGACAGGCAGGAGAACCTCCTTGGCCCCAGCTTCGACCGTGACCTGGAAATAGCGGATCTGGGGCTCGGCGAGATCGACCCAGAGGTCGCTGACCACGCCCGCGCGCCGGCCGTCGGCGCCGATGACCGCCATGCCGCGCGGATCCGCGTCTTCGATATCGACCGAGGTTTCGGGCGCGACCCGCATCGGAACGATCATCGGCTTGCCGTCGATCAGCAGCTCGGGCACGTCGGCGCGTTGCGCATAGGAGGCTGGGCCAACGCCGTCGACCATGGGGTCCCCGGTCGGCTGCAACGGCGATCCGGGCCACCGCTCGACCGGTTTCGCGTGGAGCGGACGAGGGTCGCGCGCGCCGTTCGGCGCCTGAGCGGTACCCCCGTGGCTGAGCAGGAACGTCTTGGGGCGCGGGATGAACGGAAAGCCCTGCTTCATCGTCAGGCCGCCCGGCACGTTGTCGGCCTCCAGCGGATAACCCTCGCGCTTATCCTCGCGCCGCAAGTAGTAGACGATGCCGGCGAAGAAGAGGAAGAACGCATAGAGCGTCATTTGGGCGACATCGATGTAGCCCGTCAGTGAGCCTCTCAACATCAGGCATCCCTCCCTGTGGCGACGGAATAGTAGAGTGGTTCGGTTCCGGCGGGATCCGAGGCAAATCCGGTCCGAGAGCTACGGACCAGCGGGCCTAAGGCGACGAGCGTCGCGAAGAGCAGCAGGATCTCGATCTGATAGACGGTGCCATAGCCGACGGAGGCGTCCGTGAGCGCGGAGCCCAGAGTCCCCCGGGAGGCGAGACCGGAGACCACGTCGCGGATGATGCCGCCCGCCGCGACCGCGACACCGGCCGCGGAGGCCTGCACCGCTCCCCAGATCCCCAGTGCCAGGCCGACCTGGCCCTTTTCCGCGCTGGCCATGGCGGCGGTCAGCGTCGCATGCGCGAACAGGCCGCCGCCGAAGCCGATCATCGCCGTCCCCAGGGCGAACAGCGGCGCCGACCCCAGCGGCGCCGACAGAAAGACACTGGTGAACGCCACGAGGCCGTTCAGCGCCCCGAAGCCGGCCACGCGGTAAGGGTCGGTGCCGCGCCCGAGCCATCGCGCCGCCAGGCCGAAGCCCATGAAGCCGCCGAGGGCCAGCAAGGCCGTCAGCGCCGTCGTCTGACCGACGGTCAGATGCAGGACCTGCCCGCCATAGGGTTCGAGCAGGATGTCCTGCATGCTGAAGCCGACCGTGCCGAGGCCGACCGCGACGAGGCGGCGGATGGCGCGACCCTCGCGGCTGAACTCGTGCCAGGCTTCGCGGAAGGTCGGCCGGGGGCGGTCCGGCGCCGTCATCGCGGGCCGGCGCGGTTCCTGCTTCCAGAGCGCGACGAGATTGACCAGCATGGTGACCAGCGCCGCGCCCTGGATGACCTGGATCAGGCGGATCTCGCTGAAGTTGGCCAATAGCGCGCCGAACACCACCGCGCTGACCACCATCCCGGCCATCATCATGGCGCAGAGCAGCGCCACGACTTGCGGATGCGCCTTTTTCGGGGCCAGATCCGTGGCAAGCGCGAGGCCGACCGTCTGCGTGGTATGAAGCCCCGCCCCGACCAGCAGGAACGCCAGGCCCGCACCGGCTTGGCCGAGAATCAGGGGCGGCGCGGTGTCGGTATTGCCCGACAGCACCAGCAGTGCGAAGGGCATGATGGCGAAGCCGCCGAATTGCAGCAGCGTGCCGAACCAGAGATAGGGCACCCGACGCCAGCCCAGAACCGAGCGATGGGTATCGGAGCGGTGACCCACCATGGCGCGCAGGGGGGCGAAGACAAGCGGCAGCGCCACCATGACCGACACCAGCCAGGCCGGCACGCCGAGCTCGACGATCATCACGCGGTTCAGCGTGCCGATCAACAGCACCACCGCCATGCCGACCGTGACCTGGAAAAGCGATAGCCTCAGCAACCGCCCGATCGGCAATTCCGTCGTAGCGGCATCGGCGAAGGGCATGAAGCGCGGGCTCAGCACCTGCCAATGCCGGGCCAGCGCACGGCGCGGCGTCGCCACGATCGGTGCCCACGGCAATTGCCGACGCCGGCTCATGAGCGCACCAGCTCGAAGGCTTGGGAAATATAGAAGCCGCCGGCGACGCGATCGGTGCGGCCGGGGCGCCACGCCGCGAGCCGAGGCTCGGCCGCGATCCGGCGGCGCAGCGTCGCTTCGCTGACCGGCGCGATGGCGGGCGCACGGTCGCCGCGCGGAAACAGCCGCCCGATCGCATGCATGGCGGTGAGCAGCGGACTGCGCGGCGCGAAGGTCGTGATGACCGATTTGCCGGCGCGGGCGGTGAGCCCCACCATCATGCGGACCATGTCGGGCGCGTCGTAGTGGATCAGCGAATCCATGCCGATCACATGGTCGAACTGGCCGAGTTCGGGGTCGAGCATGTCGCCGACCCGGAACTCGATCCGCCCTCGCCCGAGCTCGCGCGGCAAACGCTCCTGCGCCAGCCGCACCAGCGTCGGCGACAGGTCGATCGCGACCACCTGCGCCCCCCGCCGTGCCGCCTCGACGGCCAACGCGCCCGTGCCGCAGCCGGCATCGAGCAGGCGCGCACCCCTGAGGTCGGCGGGAAGCCAGCTCAGCAGCGTCTTGCGCATCGTGTCGCGCCCCGCCCGCACCGTCGCCCGGATGCTGCCGACAGGCGCATCCGACGTCAGCCGCATCCAGGCGTCGACGGCCGTGCGGTCGAAATAGGTCTCGAGTTCTCCGCGCCGCTCGCGGTAGGAGAGGCTTGTCTGCATCAGTCGAATCCCAAAAGATCGAAGATGTCGCGGTCCTTCATGGGCTCCGGGATCAGAGGTTCGGTTCCCGCCAGCAGCGCCTCGGCGAGCCTGAGGTATTCGGCCTGGACCGCAAGGATCTCGTCCGTCGGCTCCATCTCGAAGAGCGTCGACTTCTTCAGCCGGGAGCGGCGGATGGCATCGAGATCGGGGAAATGGGCGACGGTCTTGAGCCCGGTCACGGCGTTGTAGCGGTCGATCTGGTCGGTCGCGGCGCTGCGGTTGGCGATAACGCCGCCGAGCCGGACTTGATAGTTCTTTGCCTTGGCCTTGATGGCCGACACGATCCGGTTCATGGCGAAGATCGAGTCGAAATCGTTGGCCGCGACGATGAGCGCCCGGTCGGCGTGCTGGAGCGGGGCCGCGAAACCGCCGCAGACCACGTCGCCGAGCACGTCGAAGATCACGATGTCGGTGTCCTCGAGGAGATGATGCTCCTTGAGCAGCTTCACGGTCTGCCCGACCACATAGCCGCCGCAGCCGGTGCCGGCCGGCGGCCCGCCGGCCTCGACGCACATGACGCCGTTGTAGCCCTCGAAGACGAAATCCTCCCGCCGCAGCTCCTCGGCATGGAAGTCGACGCTCTCGAGCACGTCGATCACGGTCGGGCAGAGGCGCTTCGTCAGCGTGAACGTCGAATCGTGCTTGGGGTCGCAGCCGATCTGCAGCACGCGCTTGCCGAGCTTCGAGAAGGCGACCGAGAGGTTCGAGGAGGTCGTGCTCTTGCCGATGCCGCCCTTGCCATAGACCGAGAAGACGGTGGCGGTGCCGATCTTGACGTCCGGATCGAGCTTGACCTGCACGCTGCCTTCGCCGTCCCCGCAGGACGACCCGATGCTGCAGCCGCTCACAGGCTTTACGGCGATAGTCATGCGGCCACCTTTTCAGCGACAATGCCTTCGAGCCGATCCTCCAGCTCCTCGCCGGCGCAGCGCAGCGCGTCGAGGGTTTTGGCGTCCGGCGACCAATATTGGCGTTCGTGAGCCTCGATCAGCCGGTTCGCGAGCTTGGCCGAGGTTGTGGGGTTGAGGCTGGCGAGGCGGTCTCGCATCTCGGGATCGAGCACGTAGGTTTCCGCCAGCTGCTGGTAGATCCAGGGCGAGACCTGCCCGGTGGTGGCCGACCAGCCGAGCGTATTGGTGACGTGCGCCTCGATCTGCCGGACACCCTCGTAGCCGTGCTCGAGCAGCGCCTCGTACCATTTCGGATTGAGCGCGCGCGTATGCGTCTCGAGCGAGACCTGCTCGGAAAGCGTGCGCACCGTGCCGTCGCCCCGGGTCTGGTCGCCGATATAGACGGTCGCCGCTTCGCCGCGGGCCCGGCGTACCGCCCGGCTGATGCCGCCGAGCGTGTCGAAATAATGGTCGACCGTGGTGACGCCGAGTTCGATCGAGTCGAGGTTCTGATAGGTCACGGCGACGGTTTTCAGCATATGCGAAAGGACCGCCTCCTGCCGTGCCGGCTTGCCGTCGACCCCGTAGGCGAAGCCTTTGCGGCGCACATAGGCCTCGGCCAGTTCGTCCTCGTCGTTCCAGCTCGCGCTGTCGACGAGCTGATTGACGTTGGCTCCGTAGGCGCCTTCGGCATTGCCGAACACCCGCAGCGCCGCCTGCGCGATCTCGCCGCCGTGGGCCGCCTGGAAGGCCAGGGCGTGCTTGCGGACGAAATTGAGCTCAAGGGGTTCGTCGGCCGAGGCGGCCAGCAGCGCAGCCTCGGCAAGCAGCTTGGTTTGCAGCGGCAGCAGGTCCCGGAAGATGCCGGAAAGGGTGACGACGGTGTCGACCCGCGGCCGCCCGAGCCTGGCGAACGGCACCAGCTGCGCGCCGACGACGCGTCCGTAGCTGTCGCGCCGGGGCTCGGCACCCATGAGCCAGAGAGCCTGCGACAGTGGCCCGCCCTCGGTCTTGAGATTGTCCGTGCCCCAGAGCACCATGGCGACGGTCTCGGGAAGACCATGACCTTCCGCCGCATGCCGGGCGAGCAATCGCTCGGCCTGCCGGGCGCCATCCGCCACCGCGAACGTGCTGGGTATGCGGAACGGGTCGAAACCATGCAGGTTGCGGCCGGTGGGCAGCACCTCGATGTTGCGCAGCAGGTCGCCGCCGGGCGCGGGCCGCGTGTAGCCGCCGTCGAGCGCATGGAGCAAGGCCGGGATCTCGTGGTCTTCGGCCAGCAAGGCCTCGGCGCTGGCGCGCCGCGCCGGATCGGTGATGCCGGCCGCATCGAGCAACTCGGCCCGCGCTTCGGCGGATGGCGGCTCGCCCATGACATGCAGCCCGTGCGGGATCAGCGTATATTCCAGATCGAGAAGCGCCGCACGCAGCCCATCGATCTCGGCCGTTGCATCCTCCGTCCAGGCCGGTGCGGCGGGCGCGAGATCGACCGCCGCGGCCTGCGCCTGCACCAGGGCGATGAGCGGGCCGCGCTGATCGGCGTCGGCGGCCGGGTCGAGCAGACGGAGGCGGTTCAGCGAGCTCTTGAGTTCGGCAAGTCCGCGATACAACCCGGCGTGGGCGACCGGCGGGGTAAGGTAGCTGACGAGCGTCGCCCCCGTACGGCGCTTGGCGAGCGTGCCCTCGGATGGATTGTTCGACGCATAGAGATAGATGTTGGGCAGATCACCGATCAGTCGATCGGGCCAACAGGCGCTCGACAGGCCCGCCTGCTTGCCGGGCATGAATTCGAGGGCGCCATGGGTGCCGAAATGCAGCACCGCATGGGCGCCAAAATCCTCACGCAGATATCGATAGAAGGCCGAGAAGGCATGGGTCGGCGCGAAGCTCGACTCGAACAGGAGCCGCATCGGATCGCCTTCGATGCCGAAGGCGGGCTGGATGCCGACGAAGACATTGCCGAGGTGGATGCCGAGCACGAAGAGGCCATTGCCGTCGCTCTGCTGCCGCCCCGGCGCCGGGCCCCATTGCCGCTCGATCTCGACGAGGTGGCGCTCGCGCCGCACGTGATCGTCGGTCGGGATGCGCAGCGCCACATTCGCGTGGATGCCGTAGCGGCCGGCATTGCCGCCGAGGATCAACTCCCGAAGGTCGTCGGGCGTGGCCGGCACGTCGACGCGATAGCCCGCGGTGCGAGCGGCGAGCAGCGTGCGGTGAAGCGAGGCATAGACGCCGAGATAGGCGGCGGTGCCGACGGTGCCGGCGTTCGGCGGGAAGCTGAACAGCACGATGGCCAGCTTGCGCTCGCAGCGCGCCGTCTTGCGCAGCGTCACGAGCCGCGCCACGCGGGCCGCGAGCATCGCGGCCCGCTCCGGCACCACGGCCATGTCGCGCCGTCCGAGTCCGGGCGCCGCGAAGGAGCGGCCACCGAAGGTCATGGGGCAGATAGCGCCATCGAGCTCGGGAATCGCCACCATCATCGTGGCCTCGACCGGCGTCAGGCCGCGTGCGTCCGCCTGCCATTGCTCGATCGTCTGGAACTCGACCGGATGCGCGGCGAGATAGGGTACGTCGAGCTTGGCCAGGATGTCGGCGGCAGCGGCGGCGTCGTTATAGGCCGGCCCGCCGACGAGCGAGAACCCGGTCAGGGACACGAGCGCGTCGATGGTCGGAACGCCGTCGCGCAGGAAATAGCGTTCGATGGCAGGGCGTGCGTCGAGCCCATGTGCGAAGGCCGGGACGACTCGCAGGCCCTTGGCCTCGAGTGCCGCGATCACCCCGTCGTAGTGCGCCGTATTGCCGCCAAGGACATAGGACCGCATCACGAGCAGGCCGATCGTGCCGGCCGCCCCGGCCGAAGACAGACGCTCGAGACGTTCAACGATGCGTCCGGGCGCCTGCGGATGATAGAGCCCCACATCAGCGTAGAGTTTCGGCGCCGCGGCCCGCAGCGTGCCGGCGAGCGTGAGCCGTGGCCCGGAGGCGTAGCGGGTGATCAGAAGCCGGACCAGATTGGCGATGTTCTCGTCCGATCCGGCCAGCCAATATTGCAGCGCCAGGAAGTAGTTGCGCACATCCTGAGCGGTGCCTGGAATGAAGCGCAGCAGGCGCGGCATCTGCCGCAACATCTTCATCTGCCCCTGGCCGCTCGATCCGTTGCCCGCGCGCGCGCCACGCAGCCGCTTCAACAGGGCCATCGCGCCCACCGAGGGGCCGGCCATGCTGAACTTGCCGAGCCGCGTGAGCTGCATGACCTCGCCAGCCGCCATGGCGCAGAGCATGGCGTCGCAATGTTCGCGCCGCTTCGCCAGCGCCGGCAGCACCGCCCGGACGTGATCTTCGAGGAACAGCATGGTGGCGACGACGATGTCGCCCTGCGCGATGGCGGCGTGGCAGCGGTCGAGCGCGGCGTCGTCGGTGCCCCATTCGTCGGCCGCATGGATCGACAGGTCCAACCCCGGCAGATCCGCCCGCAGCCGGCCGCGCGCACGCTCGACCGCGCCCGCCAGATGGCTGTCCATCGTCACGATGACGACCCGGATGGGCGTCGCGTCAGCGGCCGAAATGCGCTTTTGCATCATAGAGCGTCTCGACGGTGATGAGGGCGATGCCGGTGTCGGCGGCAAAGCGTTCGGTGTTGCGGCGCGCCTTGCCGCGGACGAAGAACGGGATTTTCTGGACTTCCTTCTCGGCCTCCGGCGCCCAGACGATGGGGATCGCGGTGCCAGCCCTCTCCCCTTGCGGGAGAGGGTGCCCCGAAGGGGCGGAGCTGGCCAGAGGCTCCAGCACGCGAAGCGTGTTGGAGTGGCCAGCGGAGGGGGGTGAGGGAAATGTCAAGGCGTCCTCACCCCTCATCCGTCGCGGCTCCGCCGCGCCACCTTCTCCCGCAGGGGGAGAGGGGCTTGCACCCAGGTGCGAAGGCTTTGCGCCGTCGCCGAACTCCGGATCGTCGCGGAACATCGCCAGAAGGTGCTCCTCGAGGCCCATCATCAGCGGATGCACCCAGCTGTCGAAGATCACGTTGGCGCCTTCGAAGCCCATCTGCGGCGAGTAGCGGGCCGGAAAATCCTGCACATGGACGGGCGCCGAGATCACCGCGCAACCGATCCCGAGCCGCTTGGCGATATGGCGTTCCATCTGGGTGCCGAGCACAAGCTCGGGCTGAAGCTCGGCGACCTTGGCCTCGACCTCGAGATAGTCGTCGGTGATCAGGGCCTCGACGCCGTGGACCTTGGCCGCGTCGCGGACCTCACGCGCGAATTCTCGCGCATAGGTGCCAAGACCCACGACCGTGAAGCCGAGCTCGTCGGCCGCGATGCGGGCGGCGGCGATGGCATGGGTGGCGTCGCCGAAGACGAAGACGCGCTTGCCGGTCAGATAGGTCGAATCGATGGACCGGCTGTACCAGGGCAGACGGGCCTCGTCGGCGGACAGGAGCGGAGCCGGGTCGCCTCCGGCCAGAGCGGCGACCTCGCTGACGAAGTCGCGCGTTGCGCCGACCCCGATCGGCACGGTCTTGGTCGCCGGCTGTCCGAACGTGCGCTCCAGCCATTTGGCCGCGGTGGCGGCGATTTCCGGGTAGAGCACGACGTTGAAATCCGCTTCACCCAAGCGGGCCAGGTCGGCCGGCGTGGCGCCGAGCGGCGCGACGACGGAAATTTCGACTCCGAGGCGGCGGACCAGCCGCGTGATTTCCTCAACGTCGTCGCGGTGGCGAAAGCCCAGCGCGCTGGGGCCGAGAATGTTGCAGCGGACCGGCGCTCCGGCCGCGCGGGGCGCCCGCTTCGTTCCGGGCGGAGGCGCCGAGGGGCCGGCGAGGGCGCGGACGAGCTGATAGAAGGTTTCCGACGCGCCCCAGTTCTCCTTGCGCTGGTAGGATGGCAGATCGAGCGGCACCACCGGGATCGGCAGGTCGAGGGCGCGGGCGAGACCGCCGGGGTCGTCCTGGATCAATTCACCCGTGCAGGAGGCACCGACGATCATGGCGGCCGGGCGGAACCGCTCGAAGGCATCCTGCACGGCGGTCTTGAACAGGGCGGCGGTGTCCGCGCCGAGGTCGCGCGCCTGGAAGGTCGTGTAGGTCACTGGCGGTCGCTTGGCGCGGCGCTCGATCATGGTGAAGAGGAGATCGGCGTAGGTGTCCCCCTGCGGCGCGTGCAGCACGTAGTGCACGCCCTCCATCGCCGTGGCGATCCGCATGGCGCCGACGTGGGGAGGTCCCTCATAGGTCCAGACGGTGAGGCGCATGGCTCAGGCCACCAGCCGGGTACGCCGCGACAGCGGACGCACGAAGAGCTCGGCCAGATCGCCGGCCTGGTCGTAGCCGTGGATCGGCGAGAAGACGAGCTCGATCGACCATTTGGTGGTCATCCCCTCGGCTTCGAGCGGATTGGCGAGGCCGAGGCCGCAGACCACGATGTCGGGTTTGGCAGCGCGACAGCGGTCGAGCTGCCGGTCGACGTCCTGGCCTTCGCTGATCGGCGTGCCGGCCGGCAGCAGCGCCAGCTCCGCGGCCAGGTGCGGGCGGTGCAGATAGGGCGTGCCGACCTCGACGAGATCCATCGACAGCTCGCGGCTGAGGAAGCGCGCCAGCGGCACTTCGAGCTGCGAATCGGGGAAGAAGAACACCCGCTTGCCCCAGAGCTGGGAGCGGTAGCGCTGAAGGGCCCGGCGCGCGCGGTCGCGGCCAGGCTCCGTCGCCCGCCGGAACCGCAACGGATCGACACCGAAGGCAGTCGCGGCGGCCTGCAGCCATGCCGTGGTGCCGTCGACGCCGAACGGGAACGGCGCGAGAAGATGCGTTGCGCCGCCGTCTTCCAGCAGACGGGCCGTCTCGGCCAGGAACGGTTGCGCGAGCAGCATGCGGGTGCCCGGACCGACCGACGGCAGGTCGGCTGAGCGGCGCGGCGGGAAAAAGCCGACGGCGATGCCGAGGTCGTCGAAGATGCGGACAAACTGGTCCTCGACGATTTCGGGCAGCGCTCCGACGACGAGCAGCGACGGCGTGGTGCCTGCCGCAGCCCGCGGCAGGCTCGGCACCAGTGCGGCCAGGCAAGCATCTTCGCCCTGGGTGAACGTCGTCTCGATGCCGCTGCCCGAATAGTTCAGGATGCGGACCTGCGGCGCATAGGTGCGCGACAGCCGGCATGCCGCGCGCGACAGATCGAGCTTGATCACCTCGGACGGGCAGGAGCCGACGAGGAACAGCAGCTTGATATCCGGACGGCGGACGAGCAGCTGCGCCACGATGCGATCGAGCTCGTCATGCGCGTCTGCGAGGCCGGCGAGATCGCGCTCCTCGATAATGGCCGTCGCAAAGCGCGGTTCGGCGAAGATCATCACGCCGGCGGCCGATTGCATGAGGTGGGCGCAGGTGCGTGAGCCGACGATCAGGAAGAAGGCGTCCTGGATTTTGCGATGCAGCCATACGATGCCGGTCAGCCCGCAGAAGACCTCGCGCTGGCCGCGTTCGCGCAGGACCGGCGCTTCGCCGCAGCCGGTGATCGCGTCCGGGATTTCGATCGTCATCGATTGGCTCATAGGGCCGCTCCAGACATCGTGCCTGGCGTCGCGGGACGGCTGAGGCGCGCCGCCCGCAGCTTCAGCAGGAACTGCGCGGCATTCAGCGCGTAGGAGGCGTAGGCGACGAGGGCGAGCCCGAGCAGCGCGCGAGGCGCGATGGCACCGGAGACCAGGGCGGCCAGATAGGCCGTGTGCAGCGCCAGGACCAGGATGCTGACGACGTCCTCCCAGAAGAACGCCGGGGCGAACAGATACCGCCCGAACACCTCATGCTCCCATATCGAGCCGGTGATCATGATGGCATAGAGCGCGGCCGTCTTGGCGACGACCGAACCGGTCGCGATCCACAGGCCCTGGCCGGTCGCGAGATAGTGAAGGATGCAGACGACGCTGGCGATGCAAACGAAGAACTGAACCGGCGCCAGAACGCCTTGCACCAGAGTCCAGGGCGACGCGTCGCGCCGGCGGCGTTCCTCCGGTGTGTAGAGGGCCGCAGCCGGCTTCGCCCCGGTATATCCATCCGCCTGCGCCCGTCCCACCGTCCGCGTCGCCGACGTCGCGATGGACCGGGAGGGATCAGCTTGCGGGTGTGTAAACATGGCTTGACAACCCGTATCGGGGAAGATCGGATAGGTTCAAAGTCGCTCCGGTCCGCAGCCACTGGCGAGATCGATGCAAGATGGCGGGTGGGGAAACACCTCGATGCCTCGGTTCAAGTGGCGACCCGACGAGGCTAGAATGCGCCACCCTGACTGTCAACATGAGTTGACGTAAATTTAGATTGACGTCCGAGCGGTTCGGCAATCTACTGGGGGAGAAACGTCATGGCGGAAGGGCGGACGCGCTTGAGCCAGCAAGTCGTCGACACCGGCTACTGGACAGAGGCCAATCAGGTCACTCTGATCCCCGATCGTCCCTGGTCCAGCAGACCCCCGTTGGGCGCGCGTCCGAACCGTCTCCAGCATATTCGCCAAGCCGTCGAGGCCGACGTCATTCCGCGCCTATTCATGGCTCGCGACCGCCAGCCGGGCCGGCCGGCTGGCATCGCCGTTGTTGATTCGGAGGTGTTGGGCTTGGTCAAAATCCTGCTCGGCCACGACGACGTAGCGACCGTCTCGGCTCATGTCGCCACCGTTCAGGCCAAGGGTGTCTCGGTCGAGGACATCTACTTGCATTTGTTCCAACCCGCGGCGCGCCATGTCGGCGAACTCTGGTTCGACGACTTGTGCACGTTCGTGGATGTGACGCTCGCGGTCGGCATGTTGCAGAAATTGTTGCGGACGCTGGGTCCGATCTTTCACCGGGACGGTCGAACGGCGGATGGCGCCCGGCAAGCCCTCATCGTCCCTTTGCCCGGTGATCAGCATACGTTCGGCCTGTCGATGGTCGCCGAGTTCCTGCGCAGGGCTGCATGGAGCGTCTGGAGTACGCCGATCAGCTCGCGCGAGGCGCTGCGCGAAACCGTCCGGAAGATCCGGTTTACGGTCGTCGGATTTTCAGCCAGTCACGAGGATCGGCTCGACGAACTCTCGGCGGTGATCCGTCAGGTTCGGCGCGAGTCCTGCAACCGCGCCATTCGGGTCATGGTCGGAGGCCCACTGTTCGTCGAACATCCGGATTATGTCGCGCGCGTCGGAGCCGATGCGATGGGAGTCGATGCGACGCATGCGCTCGCCCTTGCGGAAGGTTTCTTGGCGGGGGCGCCGTGAGCGACCGGGCGCGATCGCTCGCGAGAACGCTCCGATCTCATGGCGGCTCGGGAGACCGTAGCCCTTGAAGCCTTTCAGCGCGCCCACGGAATCCTTGGGGCAGATGGATTCCGCGACAGCGGCGATCCTGATCGCGGCGGCGGCCGATGTCGCGTTGGTGATCGATCGGGAAGGCGTTATCCAGGATGTCGCCCTCGGCAGCGACGACCTGTCGACCGATCTGTCCGGCTGCGGTACGTGGATCGGTCGTCCGTGGATCGAAACCGTGACGATCGAAAGCCGTTCTAAGATCGAAGCGCTTCTCGACGATGCGGCGTCGGGGCGGTCCGGCAAATCTCGCCAGATCAACCATCCCTCGGCGCAACAGCCTGATGTGCCGATCCTCTATTCGGCCGTCCCGGCGGGCGTCGAAGGTCGCGTCGTCGCCTTCGGCCGCAACCTGCGGCAATTTTCGGTCATGCAACGCCGTCTGGTCGAAGCCCAACAATCGATGGAGCGGGACTATTCCCGGTTGCGGCACGTCGAAACACGTTACCGTCTGTTGTTCAGCGTATCCGCGGAGCCGGTGCTGATCGTCGACGTCGCCACTGAAAGGATCGTTGAAGCCAACCCTGCCGCGGCCGAGGTCGTCGGCGAGACGATGGCGGCGATCGTCGACAATCCGCTCGTCCACGTCTTCGAGGCCGGCTCGTCGTCCCTCGTCCAAGGTCTTCTCGCCGTGGTGCGGACCACCGGCCATGCCGACGACATTCGCGCGAAACTGCGGCGGGGCGGCGAGGAGATCCTCGTCTCGGCCTACCTGTTCCGGCAGGAGAACGCCTCCCTGTTCCTGGTTCGCATGTTGTCTCTGCGGCCCGACAGCGGTCCCGGCATCATTCCGAAGATGACGTGGAAGCTCCTGAAACTCGTGGAAAATTCACCGGATGGCTTCGTCGTCACCGATGCCGACGGACGCATCGTCTCCGCCAACGCGTCGTTTCTGGACATGGCGCAGCTGTCGACGGACAGGCAGGCGATCGGCCAGCGCCTCGATCGCTGGCTCGGGCGTCCGGGGGTCGACCTCAACGTGCTGATCGCCAACCTGACCCAGCGCGGCGCAGTCCGCCTGTTCGCCTCCGCCATCCAGGGCGAGTTCGGCACCGAGATCGCGGTCGAAATTTCGGCGGCGTCGGTCATGAACAGCGAACGGCATTGTTTCGGCTTTGCCATCCGCAACATCGCCCGGCGATTGAAGACGGAGGTCCGGTTCGGGCCGGATCTGCCGCGATCGGTCGAGCACCTGACCGAGCTGGTGGGACGGGTCTCGCTCAAGGATCTCGTGCGGGAAGCGACCGATGTCATCGAACGCCTGTCGATCGAAGCCGCCTTGCAGATGACGGGCGACAATCGCGCCTCGGCGGCGGAGATGCTCGGCGTCAGCCGGCAAAGCCTCTACGTCAAGCTGCGGCGTTACGGTCTCGCCGACGCCGCGAACGAGAAGGGTCCCGATGGCGACTAGAGCGACAATCGCGATACCGGCGCCCTCCGCGGTTCTCGAACTGCTGAAGCCGATCACCTGGTTCGCGCCGATGTGGGCGTTCGGCTGCGGGGTCGTGTCGGCGAGCGTACCGGTCGGCAACCGCTGGCCGATGGTGGTCGCGGGCGTCGCTCTGGCGGGACCGCTGGTCTGCGCCACCAGCCAGGCCGCCAACGATTGGTTCGACCGCCACGTCGACGCGATCAACGAACCCCATCGACCGATACCTTCGGGTCGCATCCCGGGCCGCTGGGGCCTCTGTATCGCGCTGATCTGGACCGCGCTCTCGGTCGAAGTCGCGGCGTCGCTCGGGCCCGCGGTTTTGGCCGCCGCGATCGTCGGCCTCGCCCTCGCTTGGGCCTATAGCGCCCCCCCGCCGCGGCTGAAGCGCAACGGCTGGCTCGGCAATGCGGCCGTGGCCCTCTGCTACGAGGGGTTGCCATGGTTCACCGGCGCGGCCGTGATGACCGGGACCATACCGGATGGGCATATCGTCCTGCTGGCGGCGATCTATAGCGTGGGGGCGCATGGCATCATGACGCTCAACGATTTCAAGTCGGTCGAAGGCGATCGCGAGATGGGCATCGACTCGCTTCCCGTGCTGCTGGGAGTCGAGCGGGCGGCGCGGCTTGCCTGCGCCGTGATGACCGTGCCGCAGATCGCCGTCGTCGCCCTGCTGCTGGTCTGGGGTCGGCCCGCCTTCGCGATCGCCGTGGGCGTGCTCACCGGCGCGCAGCTCGTTCTGATGCCGCGCCTGTTGCGCCAACCACGCGAGAACGCGCCGTGGTATAACGCGACCGGGGTCACGCTCTATGTCGTCGGCATGCTGGTCAGCGCCTTCGCGGTGCGGCATCTGACGCTCTGAGCCGGAACGACCCGCGCCATGGCTCTCCCGTTTGCTTGTTCGGTGGTTGTCGTCGGGGAGGCCGCGCTCGTCCTCGTTGCGGCGGGACAGGCGTCGCGGACATTCCCGCGCGCTGCGACGGCGACGGCGACCGGGGCAACATATCGGACGGACGTTGCCCAAGAGACGAGCCGGTGGGCGACATAGCCGCCTACGATGTGGTCGTCGTCGGTGGCGGGCCTGCGGGTGCGACCGCCGCCGCAGACCTCGCGCGCCGGGGCCGCTCCGTGCTGTTGCTCGATCGGGACGGTCGCATCAAGCCGTGCGGCGGCGCGATCCCACCTCGGCTGCTCGCGGATTTCGAGGTTCCCGAGCACCTGCTCGTTGCCCGTGCGACGGCCGCTCGGATCGTTTCGCCAAGCGGCCGCCAGGTCCACATGCCCATCGAGGGTGGCTTCGTCGGCATGGTCGATCGCCGGGATTTCGACGACTGGTTGCGCCGGCGCGCCGAGGCGGTCGGCGCGGCGCGACTATCCGGCACCTTCGATCGGCTCGAACATCGGCCGGACGGAACCGCGGTCGTCTTTCTGCGGACGGAGGACGGCGTGAGGCAGGTCCCGGCCCGGGCCGTCATCGGCGCCGACGGCGCGCGCTCGGCCGTGGCCCGCCAGTGCGTACCGCAACATCGGCATAGGCCGTTCGTCGTCGCCTACCACGAAATCGTCCAGTCTCCCGAAACGCCGATCGGTTTCGATGAGACACGGTGCGACATCTATTACAAGGGAACGCTGTCGCCAGACTTCTACGGATGGGTCTTCCCGCATGGCGCATCGACGAGTGTCGGCACCGGCTCTGCGCGAAAAGGGTTCCCGCTCCGCGACGCCGTGGCGGCCCTCAGGGATGCGGCGGGCCTCGCGAGCGCGCCCACGCTCCGTCGCGAAGGCGCTCCGATCCCCTTGCGCGTTCTGCCGCGATGGGACGACGGCCGCAACGTCGTGCTGGCAGGGGACGCGGCCGGCGTGGTGGCGCCCGCGTCGGGTGAAGGCATCTACTACGCCATGGTCAGCGGCCGGCTCGCATCCGACGCCGTCGATGCTTTCCTCGAAACGGGTGACGTTCGCGCCATGCGTTCGGCCCGCGTCCGTTTCATGAAGGCGCATGGGCAGGTGTTTCGGGCGCTCGGAATGATGCAGCGCTTCTGGTATGCCAACGACTGGCCGCGCGAACGCTTCGTGGCACTCTGCGGTAATCGCGACGTTCAGCGCCTCGTCTGGAACGCGTATCTGAACAAGTCCATGGGCGTGCAAAGCCCGATGGCCTTCATCCGGATCACGATCGCCAATCTGGCCGAACTCGCAGGTCGCCGGGCCGCGTGACCGGTGCGACCGGCACGGAGCGAGACGCTGGTGTCAGGCGCACTTGACGAGTGTCAACCTCTAACATATTTCATTTGTATAACAACGTTGTGCTTGATGCGGCACGGGCGATCGAACGCGTCGGTTCAGGGAACAACGCAGGGAATGTCGCCGTCGGGTGTGCGGAGCAAAGTGAAGGTCTCATGGTCCGCGCGAATTTGGCCCAACCCGATGTGACCCTGTTGCTCGACATGGGCGGCGTCATCCGGGAAGCGTCGGTCTCGAGTATGCTCTCAAATGAGAGCGTAGACGGTTGGCTCGGGCGCCCCTGGGTCCAGACCGTTCCGGATTTCGTCGGCGACAAGGTCCGGCGGATCGTGGAGGATGCCCGCGACAGCGGCATCTCGGCCTTCCGTCAGCTCACCCAACGGTTCCCGAGCGGCCGTGAGGTGCCGATCGAGTACACGACCGTTCTGCTGGGCGGCAGTGTTGGGATGCTGGCCGTCGGCAAAAGCCTGCTGGCGGTGGCCGAATTGCAGTCGCAATTCGTCGCCGCGCAACAGACGATGGAACGCGACTATTGGAAGCTGCGCGAAGTCGAAACGCGCTATCGGTTGCTGTTCAACCATTCGAGCGAAGCCGTGCTCATGGTCAGGGCCGGAACGTTCGTGATCGAGGACGCCAACCCGGCGGCGCTTCAAGCTCTCGGCCTCGACGCCTCGGCGCTCGCTCCCGGCGCGCGCAAGGATTTGATGGCGGCGATCGCGGCGCCCGAGCGGCCCGCGCTGCGCGCCCTGATCCTGCGGGCTCAGGAACAGGGTAAGACACCGGGCATTCTCATCCATATCGGGGAAAATCAGGAACCCTGGCTCGTTCGCGCCTCGGCGGTCAAAGGCGAGCCCGGCCCGATGTTGCTGCTGCAACTGGTGCCGACGATCCCGAGGACGGTTGCCGCGGCCCCTGACGACATGCCGTCGGCCGAAGCGACGCTCGGCGGCCTCCCCGACGGGGTCGTCCTGGTCGGCAAGGACGGAACCATTCGCCGCGCCAATCCGGCTTTCGCCGATATGGTGGAGATGGGATCGGCCGATTCGATCGTCGGGGAAAGGTTGGAGCGCTGGATCTGGCGTCCTGGCGCCGACGTTCCGGCGCTTTTGTCGATCCTGCGGACCCATCAGGTCGCTCGGCTGTTCCCCTCCGCCCTTCACAGCGAGCTCGGGAGCGAGACCGAGGTTGAGATCTCCGGCGCCGCCTTGCCCGAAGGCGGGTCGACCTGCTTCGGTTTGTTGATCAGGGACGTCGGTCGCCGCCTGTCGCGTTATCGCGATCCGAAGCAGATGGAGGCGTTGATCAATTCGGTCGCCGAGCCGGTGGGCAAGATGCCGCTTCGCCAATTGGTCAAATCGACGGTCGATGGTGTCGAGCGCCATTATGTCAAATCGGCCCTCGACCTTGTGGGTGGCAATCGAACGGCGGCAGCGGAGCTGCTCGGGCTCAGCCGGCAAAGCCTCTACGTGAAACTTGACCGCTATGGCTTGAACGACAATCCTCAACCGGCGCAAAAAGAAGAAGATTAGCCTCGGACCGACCGTGAATGATCTTTACCGCACAGTCGCCTGCCTTCGGCAAGGCCGACCTGTCGAATTGCGAGCGCGAGCAGATACACCTCGCCGGGTCTATCCAACCGTTCGGCGCGCTTTTGCTTCTGCGGGAACCGGACCTGACGATCGTCCAGGCGAGTGCCAACGCGGAAACCTTTCTCGCGTTTGATCGTCCGCTGGTTGGTTTGCGGCTCGACAGTCTGTCCGGCAACCTGCTCGCGCGCATCCGTCCGCATCTCGATGATCCATTGAGCGATGTCCCGGTGGGAGTTCGCTGTGCCGTCGGCGAGCCGGGAGTAGAATTCGACGGCCTGTTGCACCGCCCCGCGAGCGGCGGCCTGGTCATCGAGCTCGAGCGCGTCGGCCCGAACGTCGATCTGTCCCGCCATGTCGAGCGGGCGTTGACCTCCCTGTTGTCCTGTTCGTCCTTGAAGCTGCTCTGCGACGAGGCGGCCAAGCTGTTCCGGCAACTCACCGGCTATGATCGGGTGATGGTCTATCGATTCGACGAGGAGGGGCATGGCCAGGTCTTCTCCGAGCGGAAGAAGGCGCAGCTCGAACCGTTCCTCGGCAATTGGTATCCCGCCTCCGATATTCCGCAGATCGCGCGGCGTCTTTACGAGACCAATCGCGTTCGCGTTCTCGCCGATGTGTCGTACGAGCCGGCCCCGCTCGTGCCCCGCCTGCAGCGCGACCTCGACATGTCGCTTTGCGTGCTGCGCAGCATGTCGCCCCTCCACATTCAATATCTGAAGAATATGGGGGTCGCCGCCACGCTGGTGGTGTCGCTGATGGTCGGCGGACGGCTTTGGGGATTGATCGCCTGCCATCATTACACGCCGCGTGTCGTGCATTTCGAGGTCCGAGCCGTGTGCGAAGTGCTTGCCGAGGCTTTCGCGACCCGCATCGCGGCGCTCGACGCCTTCGTGCAGGCCCAGGCCGAAATCTCGGTCCGACGCCTCGAGCAACGAATGGTCGACACGATTTCGCGGGAGGGCGACTGGAGGTCGGCGCTTTTCGATCGGTCGCAGGCTCTGATAACCCTGCTCAGGGCTCAGGGTGCGGCGCTGTTGCTGGAAGATGACGTCCAGACGATCGGCGAAGTACCCGGCACCCAAGCCATCCGCTCGGTTCAGGCCAGGCTGAAGGGTGGTCCGGGGGGGCCGATCAGCCTCACGACGTCGCTCAACCGCGACATGCCGGAACTGGTTGGTCAGATGCCCGGCATCGGTGGTCTCCTGGCCGTGCCGATCTCCGATACGAAGGGGGATTATCTGATCTGGTTTCGGCCGGAGCGGATCGAGGCGGTCACCTGGGGCGGCAATCCGATGAAGCCCTTTATCGTCGGCAACAACCCGCTCGATCTTTCACCGCGGCGCTCCTTCGCGAAGTGGCACGAACTCGTCGAGGGCACATGTGAATCCTGGAGCGCGGCCGAACAGACGACGGCACGGATGGTCGGCGAAATGGTCGCAGACGTCGTGCTGCAGTTCCGTACCGTCCGGATGCTCATCGTCCAGGATCAATTGGATGGCGTCGGCCGGCAGCTTCAGGCGTCGGAACAGCCGGCGGCGATTTTCGACGCGCAGGGCGGCGCCCTGCTGATCAACCAGTCGTTCCGCAAACTGCTGGACGGGCGGGCGCCGCCCGAGCGGATTGCCGACCTCGCGTCCTGTTTCGATACGTCGGCGCCGGTCGGCCAGAACATTGGAGACCTGGTCCGACATCGCCGGCCGTGGCGCGGAGAAGCGCAGTTCCTGCGCGGGTCCGGCGCAAAGGTCCCGCTCCTGGTTCGCGCCGACCCCGTGCTTTCGTCGCCGGGCCGCGTTCTCGGCTTCGTCGTCCTGCTCATGGATATCTCCGAGCAGCGGAGTGCCGAGGACGCGCGGTCCCGGTTCCTTCAGGGGGTCGCGGCACCGCACCGCTTCGCAGCCGCGCGTGTCGCCGCGGCCTCGGACCCGATGTTCCAGGACCTCATGTCGATCGTGATCGAGAACGCTCAACTGGCTGCGCTCGAAGTCACCGACGGTCTCGACACCGCCGAGATGCCTCGGATGCTGGGCGCGATCCAATCCTCCGTCGACCGTACCGCGGCCGTCCTCGAGCGCCTGATCTGGCATGCTGCCCGCTCGACCCGCTCGGCCGGCAACGACGATTAGGGGTCCCGATGCCGAAATCCGCTTTGACGTCGGGGCAGGCAGGCCGCCATTCTTTCGATGTCCTCGTCGAAGCTGACGTCCAAGTGCGACACCAACGTCGAGACACGACGGATCACGGTTTCGGCGCTTCGGGTTTGTCGGGTTGGGGGGCGGGTACAGGCGCACTCGGCGGCGGGGCCGGCTGAGGCGTATCGGCAGCCGGGGCCACGGCGCCAGCCGTCGCGGAGGCAAGCGCTTCGTAGTCCTTGAGCATCGCCGCGCCGTAAAGCGGTTTGTAGACGCCCTGATGGCAGGTCATGCAATTCACCTTCGGGCCATCGCCCAAGGGTCCCCACCGATGCGACGGCAGAATGGCCTTCAAGGGGCCGAGCACGTTCTGGTTGAGGTCGCGCACCATGCGGATCCCGTACCATGCGGTCGCGCGCTGGGGCGTGCTCAGATCCCACTCCGCGAAGGATCGGGTGTTGTGGCAGAAGGTGCAATTGACGCCGAGCGATTCGGAGAAATGGAACATCAGCGAATAGGTCGTCTCCGTCTGTTTCATCGACGTGTGATTGGTGTCGGGCAAGGCTGACGTGGAAATGACGCGGATGTCCTTGTCGTGCTCGAGGAAGGGCGTGAACGGATCGTAGGGCAGCGATGCCATCCCGGGCGAAAGCGTCGGGGCGTCCGCCCCGGCCCGATTGCCGAGGTCGCCCAGCGCCTGCGGCGGACCTGGATTATTGAACCAGACATAGGCCGGCACCGGCTGGCCGCGGTGGCAGGTGTAGCAGGTGACGCCGGTGCCTGCGACGTGGGTCTTCCAATCGGCGTTGATGTGGCGGACCATCTGGATCATGCGGCGCGCCACGATCTTCGTGTAGAGTTCGTCCGATGCCAGATTGTTGACGTTGTGGCAGTATGAACAGCCCTGCTTCGGCGAGACCCAGTTGGTCATGGCCGTCATCAGCCGGGTCAATTCGGCGGCATCGATGTCGCCGAGGACCTTCACGTTGGAGTAGACTTGGCTGGCGGGCGCCCCCGTCAGATCGGCCGGAGGATCCGCGGCGGGAATCTGGTTGGCGTATTCGGTCAACGCCAACTGGTCCTTGTTGATGATCTGCTCCATGGCGGTGCCGCGATATCCGCGCTGCACGACGATGGGTCGCGGGCGCTGGAAGGTCAGAGCCAAGCCAATGCCGACGACAACGACAGCCGCCAGCGCCATCCCTGTCCGAAACCTCATGGCTTTGCCCCGTTCGTAAGCGCTGGATCGAGGGTGACCGGAAACACGTGCGGGTAGGACGGGGCGACGCCATGCTTGACGGCCCAGAGATACCAATTGTCGACCACCGTGCCGGTCAGCAGGATGCCGATGCCGCCCGCGAGAGGGCAGAGGACCGCGAACCACCAGGCCCAGCGATGGATCGATTCGGCTGTCGCGTTGAACCCCATGGTCCACCGCCAGAACAGGGCGCCGCGTTCGAAGGCCGTGCCGCGGTCGACGATCTGCTCGACCTCGCGATCGCCGCCGAAGCGGCTGATTGCGAGGACGGTCGCGGCATGCATGGCGAACAGCATCGTCGATCCATAGAGGAAGACGATCGAAAGCATGTGGAAGGGATTATAGAACAGATTTCCGTAGCGGATCGAGAACGCCGCGGTCCAGTCGAGATGTGGGAAAATGCCGAAGGGGACCGCCTCGCTCCAACTTCCCATCAGGATCGGCCGGATGAAGCCGAGCACGAGATAGAGCCAGATGGCCGAGGCGAAGGCCCAGGCGATATGCGTGCCCATGCCGAGCGCGCGGGCGCGTTGGTACGTCCTGACCCACCACAAGATGACCGATGTGGTCAGGAAGAAGCCGGCCATCAGCCACCAGCCGCCGTCGCGCAACGGCGGCAGGATCTTCAGTCCGTACTCCTGTGGAGGGGGATTGAGCGCGAGCCACGGCAATTGCCGGACGAACTGGATCGGGCTCCAGTTGACCGAAGCCCACATGTTGAGGCCGATGATCTCGATCGCCACGAACCCGCAGACGAGCGATAGAACGCCGGTGAAGCCGAGGTAGATCGGGCCGACCTGGGCGTCGCCGATGAGACCGAGCAGCCGGCTGAAGCCCGGTTTGCCGACCCGGTCCGCGCTGGTTCGTCCCGGCACGCCGACATAAGCGGGCGCCCTGATCTGAACCTGCGTGAAGATGTTTTGGTATTCGGCCATGGTAGTCCTCCGAACCGGCGGGGCCGGGCGCGGCGTCAGTTCCAGATCGGCAGGTTGAGCCACCAGCTCCACCATTCGGGCCAGCCGCGCGCCCAGAAGGGTCCGCTGATGATGATGCAGACGGCGCTCCAGAAGCCGGCGGAAAGCGCCAGGAACAGGCCGAGCCGGTGGATTCCAAGCGTGCCGATGGAGTAGCCCATCAGGTCGCGGAACATGGTGTTCTCATGCTCCGCGGTCTTGACGCGTTCGCCCTTCTTCGGATTGACCGCGGAGAGGACGAGGGAGCCATGCAGCGCGAGCGCGAAGGTCGTCGTGAAGAAGAACGTCACCGCGAGCATATGCGCCGGATTGTAGTGGAAATGCAGATATTGGTAGCCGGTGTTCGAGACCCAATCGAGATGGCTCATGATGCCGTACGGGAAAGCATTGCCCCAGGCGCCGAGCAACACCGGGCGGATCACCTCCAGCGAGAAATAGGCGAAGATCGCCACGCCGAAGGCGAAGGGCACGTGATAGCCGATACCGAGCTTGCGGCAGATCTCGACCTCGCGCAGCGCCCAGGAGACGAAGGCGCCGAGCGCGCAGATCGTGATGATCTGCCAGAGACCGCCCTCCCGCAGCGGTGCGAAGGCCAGGCCGTATTTGAGGTCGGGGGGAGCAATGCTGATCTGCCACA
Source organism: Lichenihabitans sp. (assembly GCA_965277635.1). GTDB lineage: Bacteria > Pseudomonadota > Alphaproteobacteria > Rhizobiales > Beijerinckiaceae > Lichenihabitans. Next base: position 3,126,002 of record CBDIDE010000002.1, on the reverse strand, counting down.
CGTTCCAGGTCGGCCCCTGCGAGGCGCCCCAGACGATCAGCGCCGTCCCGAGGATCGCGAAGAAGGCGGAGGTCACGCCGAAGAAGCCGACATAGAAGGGGCCGACCCAGTAGTCGAAGAGGTCGCCGCCGACCAGAGTCCCGCCTCGGATGCGATATTTGCGTTCAAAGCTGAGCATCGCCACGGACGTTTCCCCTAAATGAGCAGGACCGGTTCGGGACAAGCGTGCGCTTGCACGAATCGATGCGCTGAATGACCCCTGTTGGATCGCTGCGGCCCACCACCCGGGACCCGGGCGGCTCGCCGGAGCCTATCCGCCCGAAACAGCCGACCGCGCCCCGATGGAACGGACCCGGCACTGCGGGCCACGGCGAGAGTCTATCGACTGCGATCGGGCTGCGGCGCGACCGGGTCGGGACCCCGTCCCGATCGCGCCAAGGTTTCCGACCGAGGCTACTTGGCCGGCACCGGCGTCATCTGGGACGCCGGTGCCGCACGAGCGTGCGGGCCTTCGAGCCAGTTAAACCGATCCGTGCTGAGCAGGATGAAATGGATCAGCAGGGCCAATCCGAACAGGAAGACCGCCAGGGCGATCAGGGTCCTGCGCGGATCGTAGAGCATCCACATGCGCCACATCGTCGTCTCCTCCCTTACGCGATATGCGGAAGGACGGCGTGGACGCCATCGATCAGCGAGGAATAGCCGTTCGGGCCGGGCAGCCATGGCCGCCAGATCCACGCCAGGAGATGTGCCACCACCGCCACCGCGGTGAAGATCATGAAGCTCCTCATGAAGAGCGAATGGAATTCCTTTGCTTCTTCTTCCGTCAAGGTAGCCGGTTCGTCCGGTACCCTAGTAATGTCTGACATTGCAGGTCTCCAGGTTGAGGGTCCTCTATGCTGTTGCTTGGCTTCTGCGGTCCGCCCGTGCCATACGGGACGACCTGGATCCGCCGGCCTGAGCCGGCGAATGGGAGCGGGCCGCTAGCCCTGGAAGGCGAGGGCCAGAGCGCTGTTGCCGACGGCGCGGGCTTCCGCGATCAACGAGCGGGGGCTCGAGGCGGGGGCGACACCTCCGGCGAGCCGGACGAGCCGCATGAAGACGACCGCGACGAGAAAGATGACGAAGGTCGTCGCAAACAGGAGCCGGTATTCCTGCGCGTCGGTCATCGCGGCCGGATCTGGGCGGGGAGCGGTGGCGTAGGTCATGGTCTTGAGCCTTTCCGGTCCTTCAAGAAAACGCTGCAACCGCCGTCAGGCTGCGTGCGCCGCCATCATGGCGTCGAGCGTGTCCGCGACATCGGCCGCGGACACGGAGGTTTGGCCCGCCTGGCGGGCGCCCCGCTCGATCCGCTCGCGCATGCGCTTGGCGGCCGAGATGCGGGTCAGGAAGGGTTCGGCCTCGAGATGCTGCTCGAAGGCCAGCGTCGCCTCGGCATCCCACACGAGGGCTTCGGCCGGGCGGGCCGGCGTCGCCTCGATCTTGTCGAGGTCGGTGCCGAGGGGCAGGATGTTGAACAGCGCGTCGAAGAGCGCGTTGCAGTACTCCTGCACCAGGTAGGTCGCGCCGGCGTAGCCCATGAAGGGGGTGCCGGTAGACCGCCGGATGATGGCGCCCGGGAACGAGGCCGGAATGAAGATCGAGCGGCCGCCGAGCTCCGCCGCATACATGCGCTCGTTGTAGGAGCCGTAGAGCACCAGCGGCGGTGTCGCGCGCAAGGCCTCGCGTACGGCGGCATTGTCCGGCTTGGTGCCGGGCCTGCGCGCGATCGCGAAGACGCAGGGCACGCCGAGCTCGCCTTCGAGGAAGCGCCGCAGGCCACGGGCATAGGTGTCGCTCGCCACCACCGCAAAGGATGCCGTGGCGAAGAAATCCTGGGTGACGCTGCGCCACAAATCCCAGATCGGTTTGATCGTCGTATGCTTTTCGCGCGCGATGAAGGGTTCCGGGTCGACGCCCGCAAGCTCTCCGAGCTTGCGCAGGAAGGCGGTGGTCGAAAAGATGCCGATCGGCGCCTGCAGGTACGGCCGGTCGAGTTCCTCGCAGAGCTTCCTGCCGAATTCCCGGTAGAGGCAGACGTTGACCTCGGCGTCGGCCAGCCGCGGAACATCCTCGACGTGCGACCCGAGCGGGAAGGTCAGGTTGACCTCGCAGCCGATGCCCTCGACGATGCGTCGGATCTCGTGGAGGTCCGAGGGCATGTTGAACGTGCCGTAGATCGGCCCGATGATGTTGACCCGCGGCTTGGCGCCTTCCGGCCTCGGCGTCTTCCGGCGGCCCCTGGCCTTCTTGGCCCCGAACTCGTTCCAGAGCCACGTGATGGCGCGGTCGGCCGACTGCCACTGGTCCTCGTCGATGGTGCGGGGCAGGAATCGCAGGAGATTCGAGCCTTCGGGCGTGACCCCGCCGCCGATCATCTCGGCGATCGAGCCCGTCACGACCACGGCCGGCATGTCGGGGTCCTGGGTGGCGCCGGCGCGGCGCAGGGCACCCTCGGTGCCGGTCATCGACAGCTCGTCCTCCGAAAGGCCGGTAACGACGATCGGCAACTCGTGCGGCGGCAGGCCGTCGGTGTAATGCAGTACCGCCGTCACCGGCAGATTCTCGCAGCCGACGGGGCCGTCGATGACGACGCGCAGGCCCCTCAACGCCGTGAAGGCGTAGACGGCGCCCCAATATCCTCCCGCGCGGTCGTGATCGAGAACCAGCATGGCTAAGTCCCCACCGGAATATGGGCTTCGGCCTTCGCCTTGGCTTCGCGGATCTTGCGGAAGCGCTCCTTGGCACCCGGATGGGATTCGGGCACCCCGGCGAAGCCGTAGCCCGCAGCATCCCCCGTTCCGACTGTGTCGAAGAACGCGACCATGCGGGCGAAGCGGTCCCGGCCGGCGGTCTGGGTCCGGACGATCTGGGTGATCGCACCGACCCCGGCCGCGCCGAAGAGCGGGCGCGCCGAGACCATGTTGGTGAAATAGATCGCCGGGAGCCCGAGCTCCTTCGCCGTCTGCACGAGCGGCGTCGTGCCGATGGCGAGGTCGGGCTTCACCTCGCGCATCGCGGCGAGGTCCTGCTCCAGCGAGGCGCGGTATTGGACGTGGGTTCCGCGCGCGGCGAGCCAGGCCCGGTCCGGCTCGCTCCAGGGCGTCTTCGGGCAGGCGGTGCCGACATAGGGAACGTCGGCTCCGGCCTCGACCAGAAGGCGAGCGACGAGAAGTTCGGAGCCCTCGTAGCCCGAGATGGTGACGCGGGCCGCGAGGCGGCTCTCATCGAGCGCCGCGCGGATGCGGGGCAGGCTCGCGGCCTTGGCGGCGTCGATCAGGGAGGGGGTGATATCGGCGGCAGCGCCGATCGCGTCGAGCCAGGCGGCGGTGCCCTCGAGCCCGACCGGTCCCGAGCCCACGACGCGCCGGCCGGCCGCCTCGAACTCACGCACCGACGCCACGTAAAAGGGATGGACGCAGGCCGCGACCGAAGCGTCGAGCGCACCATAGAGGTCGCGCCATTCGCGCGCCGGCACCTGCGGCGCAACGCCGAGGCCCATCGGTGCGAGGATCGCGCCGACGCCGACCGGGTCGGCGGGAAAGAGCTCGCCGATCAGGGCGACGGCGCGTCGGCGCTCGCCCATCTGGCGCGGGCGCTGCACCGGACCGTGCTCGGCCTCGCGCCGCGCATAGCGCAGCATCGCGCCGGCGAGCACGTCCTTGGCCTCGGCATGGGTCGGCACGCCGAAGCCCGGCACGTCGATGCCGATGATGCGCACGCCGTCGATGTCGCGCGGGAGCCGATCGAGCGGCACGCCCGAGGCGGTGGGGACGCACAGGTTGATGACGACGACCGCGTCGTACTCCTCGGGCCGCGCGGTCTCGCGCACCGCCGCGCGGATGTCCTCGTAGAGCTGGCCGGTCACCAGCGTCTCGGAATTGAACGGCACGTAGCCGACGGTGCGCCGCGCGCCGTAGAAATGCGACGTGAAGGTCAGGCCGTAGACGCAGCAGGCGGATCCCGAGAGGATCGTCGCCGTGCGCCGCATCCGGAGGCCCACCCGAAGCGCACCGAAGGCCGGGCACATCGATTGCGGCTGGTCGTGCGGCCCCTTCGGATAGGTGGCGAGGAGGTCCGCCATCGCCCCGCGCTTGCCGGCCGCCCTCGCGGCGGCGAGCATCGTCTCCCGGCCGCCGTGGCAGCCGCTGCCGGAGGCAGCCGGCTCGGGCGGACGTTCGAGGTCGAGGAGCGGAGAGGACGTCATGGCCGTCACCTCACGCGTCTTCGTAGATGACTTCGAGCGACGGCTTTTCGACACTGGCGCCGCCACACATGTCCTCGATCGTGGCCGGTACCAGGACGACGCCACGGCCGACCGCGTCGCCCTTGAAGAGGCCGAGCAACGCATCGTGCGCGATCGGGGTCGGCCGCAGCGGCGGGGCGATCGCGACCTGTTCGCCGAGCGCCTCGAACAGCGACGCCCAGGGGCTGCCCGGCTGCCCGACGATCTCGTAGTTGGCGCTCTTGCGGCGGATATCCTCGTTGGCGGGGATCGCGGCCAGCACCGGGATGCCCGCCGCCGCCGCGAAGGCCTGCGCCTCGCCGGTGCCGTCGTCCTTGTTGATCACGAGGCCGGCAACGCCGACATTGCCGCCCATCTTGCGGAAATATTCGACCGCCGAGCACACGTTGTTGGCGACGTAGAGCGACTGGAGGTCGTTCGAGCCGACGACGATGACCTTCTGGCACATGTCGCGGGCGATCGGCAGGCCGAAGCCGCCGCAGACCACGTCGCCGAGGAAGTCGAGCAGCACGTAGTCGAAGCCCCAGTCGTGAAAGCCGAGCTTCTCGAGCAGCTCGAAGCCGTGGATGATGCCGCGCCCGCCGCAGCCGCGCCCCACCTCCGGGCCGCCGAGCTCCATGGCGAAGACGCCGTCGCGCTTGAAGCAGACGTCACCGATCTTCACTTGCTCGCCGGCGAGCTTCTTCTTCGAGGAGGTCTCGATGATGGTCGGGCAGGAGCGGCCGCCGAAGAGCAGCGAGGTCGTGTCGCTCTTCGGGTCGCAGCCGATCAGCAGCACGCGCTTGCCCTGCTGGGCCATCATGTAGGACAGGTTGGCGAGGGTGAAGCTCTTGCCGATGCCGCCCTTGCCATAGATGGCGATGACCTGCGTCTCCTTCTTGGGCGGTGTCGTCGCGACCGGATCGGGCTCGATCGCCGCTTCGGCCCGCAGACCTTCGGTGAACCGGGGGATGGCGTTCATGAGCAGGCTCTCCAGTCGAGCACCATCTTGAGGCAGGTCGGATCTTCGAAAGCCGTTCGATAGGCTTGCGGAGCCTGCGGCGCGGGACAATGATGGGTGATCAGTCCAGCGAGGCTGAGCCGGTCCTTGCGGATCAGATCGATGGTGGCGTCGAGATCCGGCCGTTTCCATTCGGCCGCTACCCGGATCCGAGCCTCGCGCATGAAGGCCGGCGGAAAGTCGAGCGAGAGCGGCGCGGCATAGAAGCCGGCCAGCACGATCTCGCCGCCGGGGGCGAGGTGTTGCACGAGGTCGTCGAGGACCGCGGCATTGCCGCTGACATCGTAGATCGCGCGGTAGTCGCAGCGTTCATCCGTCGCTGGATCGACCACCGGATAATCGAAGGTTCCGACGCGCCGCTCGGCGTTGCTCTCCCACACCACCGGTGCCTCGCCGCCGATTGCCAGGGTCAGACGGGCGAGCAGCCGGCCCAAGACCCCGTGGCCGACGATGAGATCGGGCAGGACGGCGTGAGCGGCGGCCACCGCGTGCCGGGCAGTGGCGGCAAGCGCGAGAAGCACGGCATCCTCGCCCCATGACGCGTCGATCGTGGTCACCCGCGATGCCGGAACCACCAGCCGCGCGGCGGCCCCGCCGAACAATCCACGCACCGGCCCGAAACATTGCGCGCCGGGGACGAACACCGCGTCGCCGATCCGCGCCGCAGATGTGGCCGGTGCGTCGACGACGCGGCCGACCGATTCGTAGCCCGGCACCAGCGGATAGCCCATGCCCGGAAAGGAGGGCATCCGGCCGCTGTAGAGAAGCCGCTCGGTGCCTGTCGAAATACCGCTCCACGCGATGTCGACCACGACATCCTCGCCCTCGGGATCGGTCAAGCGGAGGCGATCGAGACCCAGCCGTTCCGGCGCCGCGAGAAGCACCGCAAGCGTTTCCATCTGCGGCTCCCTGTCGATCCTCTGGGCGCGTGTACCGAGCATGTCTGTCAGATTATATTGACGGTTCTGTGTGTCAAATGTAATTTACACACAGAACGATTTATCGCTTGCTCAAGGGCGGGCAACGAGAACGCCGACCAACATCGGCAGGCCTGTTTCGACGACGCGAATCCGACTGAAGCCGGCGGTACGGAGGAGCGCCGTCAGGTCAGCACGGCTGCGCGAGCGGCCCTGACCCATGGCGAGAAGGTAGAAGCCGAAATAGGCGTGGCCGACCGGCTCGGCGCCCGGCGTGTCGGCCATGGGCTCCGCGAGGATCAGCGTGCCGTCTTCAGGAAGCACGCGGCGGATGCCGCGCAGTACGGCGAGCGCCGTCGCGTCGTCATGGTCGTGGATGACGCGGACGAGAGATGCGACGTCGGCCCCTGAAGGGAGGGACTCCACACTGAAGTCGCCGCCCCGCGCCACGGCCCGCTCGGCCAGGCCCGAGCGAGCGAACCGGAGGCGTGCGCGCTCGGCGACGGGCGGCAGATCGAACAGAATCACCTGGAGGTTCGGCGCCTGGGCGGCTGCCGCGGCCAAAAAGCTTCCGTCGCCGCCGCCGACGTCGAGCAGGACTCGGTGGTGGCCAAGCGGATAGGCGTGCAGGATCTCGGCCGCGATCATGGCCTGGGTCTGCGCCATCAGCGTGGTGTAGGGATCGGTCTCGGCAGAGGTGAGCCGCGACGGGTCCGGATGCCCGGCATAAGGCCAGTAGGCCGAGAGGCTGTGGGATTGAGCCTCGCCGCGCAACAGCGCCACGGGATTGACAAGGTCGGCATAGAGCCTGCCGTGATGCTCGATCATGGCGGCGACGCCAGGATTGCCGCGCAGCGCCGCACCCAGGGTGCCGAGGGCGTAGAAACCACCCCGCCGCTTCTCGACGAGGTCGAGCGAACAGGCCGCGTCGAGCAGACAGCGTGCCCCCGATTCGCTCAGCGATAGACGCCGTGCCAGAGCTTCGAGGCTGTGCGGACGCTCGGCGAGATGCTCGAACAGTCGAAGCGTCACGCAGGCGAAGAGTACCTGCGAGTAGACGAAGCCGGCGCAAAGATCGAAGAGTGCCCGCGCCCGCCGTCGCGCGAGCCACCGGGTCGGCGGGAAGCGCACGGCCCAGCGCTGGAACCGCGGGCTCGCGAGCAGACGATCGCGAAACGAATGCCAGTTCGGCGAAGCCTGCGGGTCCACGGCGGTCGTCGTCATCGGCGCGGCCCGGTCAGGCGGCGCGGCGCCAATGACGCTTGGGAAGCAGCCTGCGCGACTCGGAGACGATGAGAGCTTGCAGGTCGGCCGCGCCGGGGCATGGCGGGATCGCGGCGATGGTCTCTTCGACCAGCGTCTCGAAGCGCCGCAGGGCGCCGGAGAGACCGAATTGAGCGACGACGCTCGGGCGGCCGAACGCCGCGTCACGTCCGATCGGCTTGCCGAGCGTTTCCACGTCGGACTCCGCGTCGCCGATGTCGTCGGCTGCCTGATAGGCCTCGCCGAGCGTTTCGCCGAGGGATCGCCAGACGTCGTGTTCGGTCCCGCAGGCGGCCGCGCCGATCATCGCCGCTCCAGCGAAGAGGGCGCCGGTCTTCTCCCGGTGGTAGGTCGCGACATCGGCGAGCGGTTCGCATTCCCAAGCCTGCCCGGCCACGATGCCGGTCGGCGCTCCGACCGACTGGGCGAGGATCGTCACCAGGGCGCCGAGCCGGTGCGGCTTCGTCGACCCATGCGCCAGCGCCTGAAAGGCCAGCACGATGAGGCCGTCGCCGGCCAGCACGGCGATGCGTTCGTCGAAGCATTTATGCACGGACGGCCGGCCGCGCCGCAGTGCGGCGTCGTCGAAACAGGGCAGATCGTCGTGGACCAGCGAGGCGCAATGCAGGAGCTCGATGGCGGCGGCGGCGGAATCGACCTGGGCCGGCGCGTCCTCGCCACAGGCTGCCGCAACCGCCAGAGTGAGCCGCGGCCGGATGCGGGCGCCCCCTGGAAACACCGCATGGCGCATTCCCGCGGCGAGCCGCGGTGGGCAGCCCGGCGCGTCCGTCCGGACGAACGCCGCTTCGAGTGCCTTTTCGATCCGCCCTGAAACGCTCATCGCTGCGACTCCGGCAACTGTCAATTATACTTGTCACATGATTGTGTCTCATCGTATAGACACAAAGTGGCACACTCAACCGTCTTTTCTCTCCCATCGTCTCCCGTGAGCACACCGCGGGTCGTGGTCATCGGGGCCGGCCTGGGGGGTCTCGTGGCGGCGCTGATGCTGGCCTGTCGGGGCGCGGACGTTACCGTCGTCGAGAGGGGCGCCACGCCGGGCGGCAAGCTGCGGATGACGGTTCTCGATGGCGCCGCCATCGACTGCGGCCCCACGGTCCTGACGATGCGGACTGTGTTCGACGCGATTTTCGCGGCGGCGGGGAGCACGCTCGACGACCATCTGAGACTGGCACCGGCGGCCATCCTTGCGCGCCATGCCTGGCCGTGCGGCGGGTGCCTCGATCTCTATGCCGATATCGACCGGGCCGCCGATGCCATCGCTCGTTTCGCGGGTCCGGCGGAGGCGCAGGGCTATCGGGCATTCTGCGCGCAGGCACGTCGCGTCTACGGCGCGCTTGATCGCCCGTTCATTCGCGCTTCGGCACCGAGCATGCCGGGTCTGATCCGCGCCTTGGGACCCACGGCGAACCTGTTCGGCCTCGCGCCATTCGCGACGCTGTGGCGGGCGCTTGGCAAGTATTTCCGAGATCCGCGCCTGCGCCAATTGTTTGCCCGCTACGCGACCTATTGCGGTTCGTCCCCGTTCGCCTGTCCGGCCACGCTGATGCTGGTGGCCCATGTGGAACAGTCCGGTGTTTGGTTGGTCGAGGGCGGGATGAGCCACCTGGCGACGGCGCTCGCCGGGCTGGCTCAGGCGAAGGGCGTCGCCTTCCGCTACGGCGCGGAGGCCCGGGGCATCCGAGTGGCAGGCGGGCGGGCGACAGCGGTCGAACTCGCCACGGGCGAGCGCATCGGGGCCGATGCGGTCGTCAGCAATGCCGATGTCGCGGCTTTGGCGGCGGGCTTGCTGGGCGAGGCCGTGCGCGGCGCGGCACCCGCGCCGAAGCCTTCGGCTCGCTCGCTGTCGGCCGTCACCTACGCGTTGACCGCGACCAGCCGAGGCTTTCCTCTCGTCAGGCACAACGTCTGTTTTTCCGAGAACTACGAGGCGGAGTTCGACGACCTCCGTCACCACCGCGTGCCGCATGCGCCGACCGTCTACGTCTGCGCGCAAGACCGCGACGCCGAGGGCGGGCGCGGGGACACGTCAGGAGCCGAGCGGCTCTTCTGCATCGTCAACGCGCCGGCCACCGGCGACAGCCAACCCTTCGACGCATCGGAGATTGCGCAATGCGAAGCGAGGACAGTCCGAACGCTCGACCGCTGCGGGCTGACGCTCGATTGGCGTCGCGATCATTGCCGGACGACGACACCTGCGGATTTCAACCGGCTTTTCCCGGCGACGGGAGGCGCGCTCTATGGCGCGGCCGCGCACGGCCCGCTAGCGTCGTTCCGCCGTCCGGGCGTGCGCAGTCGAGTGCCAGGACTCTACCTCTGTGGGGGGAGCACCCATCCCGGGCCAGGACTGCCGATGGTCGCGCTCTCCGGTCAGATGGCGGCGTCGAGCGTGATCGAGGATTGGGTTTCGATGCGCCGGTCGAACCGGACGGTTACGCTTGGTGGTATGTCGACGGCCTGAGCGCCGACGGCCTGTGCGGCATCACGATCATCGGCTTCATCGGCAGCGTGTTTTCGCCGTATTACGCCTGGGCGCGACGCAACGGCCGGGCAGATCCACTCAATCATTGCGCCTTGAACGTGGCACTCTACAGCCACGGACGTAACCGCTGGGCCATGACGGAGCGGGGACGCGACGACCTCGCACGCGACGGCCATTCGCTCGAGATCGGGCCAAGCTCGCTCGACTGGGACGGCTCGACCCTCACCATTCGGATCAATGAATGGACCGCGCCGGTACCCTCGCGGATCCGCGGCACGGTGCGGGTCCGTCCCGAAGCCCTGACGCATCGCGTGTTCGACCTCGACGGCGCGGGGCAACATCGCTGGCGTCCGGTCGCGCCGTGTTCGACCGTCGAGGTCGTGCTCGAAGACCCCGGTCTCAGCTGGAGGGGACCGGCCTATTTCGACATCAACATGGGCGACGGCCCGCTCGAACGAGCCTTCCGGCATTGGAACTGGTCCCGCGCCATCGTCCCCGACGGAACCGCGATCCTCTACGATGTCAGGCGTGCCGTCGGCGAAGACCTGTCCATCGCCATGCACGTCGACCGATCCGGCGTCGCGCGTGACCTCGAATGCCCGCCCGTCGCGAGCCTGCCGTCGACCCTTTGGCGAATGGAGCGAACCACGCGAGCCGATCCCGGGCCCCGCCCCGTCGTGACGAGGACGTTCGAAGACGCGCCATTCTACGCGCGCTCGCTGCTGTCATCGCACGTTCAAGGCACACCCGTCACGACGATTCACGAAAGCCTGTCCCTCGACCGGTTCCGCGCGCCATGGGTCAAGGCGTTGCTGCCGTTTCGCATGCCGCGGCTCTCACGCTGAACCGGAGGTCAGGCCGGCGGTTCCTTGGAGTGGGATGAGGCCGCCTCGCTTCTGCCCTCCCGCCCGCGGCGAAGCGCGCGCAACTCGTAGACGGCCCAACCGATCCCGACCGACAGCACAAGCAGCAGCTCGATCAGTCCAAGGACATTGGTCATCGAGGCGTCTCCGAGAACCAACGGCATTGAGGCCGCCGATCGATCGATTTGTCAACGTCGCTGGACATGGAGCCCTTATGTCGACGTCGCCAGGACCGGAGAATAGCGCGGAAGGGCGCCCGTTGCCGGCCTTGTCCGACGACGAGGTGAACGCCGTCGCCGAGCGCAAGGCGGGATCTCCCAAAGTCGTGCACGAGGTCATCCGGCTGCAAGGTGACGAGGAACTCGACCGGCCTCTGGTATCGCTTCTCTTCTCCGGATTTGCCGCGGGCGTCGCGATCAGCGCCTCGGTGCTCGCGGAAGCGTTTTTGAGCCAGCGGCTGCCGCCCACCGCCTGGGCGGGACTCATCTCCGCTTTCGGCTATTCGGTCGGCTTCGTGATCGTCATCATGAGCAACCTGCAACTCTTCACCGAGAACACGATCGTCGTGGTGTTGCCGCTCGCGACCCACCCTTCGATGCGCAATGTGGGCAGGCTGGCCCGACTATGGGCCGCTGTCTTCGTCGCCAATCTCGTCGGCACGCTGCTGGTGGCGGCAGCGATGACGTTCACGCGGATCATATCGCCCGATCAGCTGGCATCGGCCTTGGCGGTCGCGGCCACCCATCTGGATCATGACCGCTTGACCATTCTCATGCGCGGTGTGCCGGCCGGGTTTCTGGTCGCGTCGATCGCGTGGATACTGCCGAACGCGCGTGGCGGCGAATTCTGGGTGATCGTCCTCGTCACCTACGTCATCGCGATCGGCGGCTTCAGCCATGTCGTGGCGGGCTCGGCGGACGCCTGGCTGCTCTGGCTGTGCGGCAAAACCAGCCTCGAAGGCGCTGTTTTCGGCTTCATCCTTCCAGCGCTGATCGGCAACATTCTCGGCGGGACGGGCCTGTTCGCGGTCTTGGCTCACGGGCAGGTTCGCGAAGAATTCGAAAATGCGAAGCGGGACGCATAGCGGCAACCTCTTGAGAGCCATCGACTGTCAGGCGGGAGCGGCAGACCTCTGTCAACCGAATTGGACGAAACGGTGGAACCTGCGGTGCGTTTGGCAGGTTGATCGGTGGTTTCCACCGCCGAGATCGAGCCCGCCCGTGCCCTGTCGCTCTTTCACGAAAAACTTGACCGCGGCTACGGCGGTCGGAACCTCGCTGCTTTTCTCCTCGCTGGCGGTGGCGCCGGCGGTGGCGGCCGATCCTGCGTTGGTCGACATGGGAAAGTACCTGGCCACCGCGGGCGATTGCGTCGCCTGCCACACGGCGCCCGGTGGGAAGCCGTTCGCAGGCGGTCGTGCCATGCAGACGCCGTTCGGCACCATCTACACGCCGAATATCACGCCCGACAAGGCGACCGGCATCGGCGACTGGAGCGACGATGATTTCTACCGGGCGATGCACGAGGGCATCGGCCATCATGGCGAATATCTTTATCCCGTCTTTCCGTTCCCTTGGTACACGAAGGTCACGAAAGACGATGTTCTGGCGATCAAGGCCTACCTGTTCTCCCTTACGGCCGAGAACGCGCCGCAGAAGCCGCTACAGTTCAGATTTCCATTCAATATTCGTGAGACGTTGCTGACCTGGCGCACGGCCTTCTTCAAGCCCGCGACATTCATGCCTGATTCCGCGAAAAGTCCGGAGATCAATCGCGGGGCTTATCTGGTCGAAGGTCTCGGCCATTGCGGAGAGTGCCACAATCAAAACAGTCTGCTCGGTGCATCGGATTGGAGCGGGCAACTGAAGGGTGGTGAAATCCAGGGATGGTACGCGCCGAACATCACGTCGGACGGTAAGGAAGGCCTCGGCTCCTGGAGCACCGACGAGATCGTCAAATTTCTTCATGACGGCTCGGCGCCGGGGCGCGGCGTGGTGCTTGGACCTATGCGGGAAACCATCGACGATTCGCTGCGCTATATGTCCGACGCCGACCTGCATGCCATCGCCGCCTACCTGAAATCCTTTTCGAAATCCGAGACCTACAAGCCTCTCGACGCCAATCAGGCCGCGGCGGCCTCGGCCGGCGCCAACGCCTACCTGACCAACTGCTCCTCCTGCCACGGGGTGAAGGGCGATGGCATCAAGGGAATGATCCCGGCGCTGGCCGGCAACGGATCCGTGACGGCTGCCGGTCCGCAGAACGTGATCCGCGTCGTTTTGGGCGGATTGCCGGCGGCCGGCGGTTACGCGCCGATGCCGGCGGCCGGCGCCGATCTGTCCGATCAGACGGTGGCCGATATTGTCAACTACGTCCGTACCGCCTGGGGCAACAAGGCGCCGGCCAATGCCGAACCCGGCACGATCGGCAAGGTCCGCGGCGAGACCACGACGCTGATGTCGCCTTCGCTCAAGACGGGCTGCGTGCCGCCGAAGGCGCCGGCGGCGCTGGCCAAGGCGATCGATGAGGCTGGCCTGCGCGACGCTTTGACCGGGACGAAGATGTCCGACATGCTCCAGCGAATCGACGCCATTCTGCCGAAGATCAAGGCGAGCGACCCGAGCGCGAAGGACGACGATATCGTCAATGCGATGATCGAGGCCTATTGCCCCATCGCGCTGGCCGACACGAGCGTGCCCGCGCAGCAGCGAACGGCTCTCGTCGGCAGCTTCGGCGAGCTCGTCTACGGGCAGCTTCACAATCCCGAGCATGTCCCCCCGAAAAACTAGGGATTTGGCGGGGCCATCGCGGATGCATTGGCGTCCGCCGTGTCGAAGACCTTCCAGGCAACGGCATACCGCTCGATCAAGGCCGTCACCGCGGCGGGATCTTCTTCGTGCGCCAGATGTCCGAGGCCGCGAAACTGTTCGACGGATGAGCCCGGTACGAGGGCACGGATCCGAAACGCATCGTTCGGAGAGATGCTGCGGTCGCGGCTGCCGACGGCCAGGACGAGCGGCGCAGCGAGCGCCGGCAGACGTCGTTCGAGCGGAACGAGGTCCCAGTTCGCCATCATCGACAGCGCTCCCGCCATATGCCTGGGATCGCGCGCCAGCCGGCGATAGAAGGCGAGCCCGCCGCGATCGAGCTTCGAGCCGGTCTGCGCGATGAGGCGCTCGACCGTGCCCGCGTCGCCGGCCCACCAGGCGAACAGCCGCGACAGCACCGGGCCGCTGGCCAGGACCTTCGCGAGCGGCGAGAAGATCTGGCCGGCGACGCCGCCGATCGGCAGCATCGCGCCGTTCAGGCTGATCAATCCCGCCGGCGCGATCGATCGATCGAGGCACATCTGCGCCAGAATGGCCGAGCCGGCGGAATGTCCGACGACGATGCGGGGCGCGACGTCGAGCGTCCGCAGCAGCGTGCCCAGCGCCGCCGCCATCCCGGGAAGCGACATCCGGCTGGATGCGGGCGTTCCGGAGAAGGCATGGCCTGGAAGATCCGGGGCGATGACCTCGAAGCGGGCCGCAAGCAGGGATATGAGGTCGCGCCAGGAATGGGTGGACGCTCCCGTTCCATGAACGAGAAGAAGCGGAGGCCCGTGTCCCGTCATCTGCACGTGCCATGTCAGTCCGCCGGCCTCGACGAAACTGCTCGCTCCGCGATGGGGCCAGTCGCGCCCGTCGCGCGCCCAGGACAACCCTCGCCCGGGTTCGGTGCGGGGTGTCTCGCCGATCGGGCGGGTCAATGGCTTGAGTCTAGTGATGGCGCCAATCCGGCTAAGAACGCTTCGAACCGGGTTTGGAAATCGTCGGGAACTTCGAACTGCGGCAGGGCGCCCGTCGACATCACCTCGATCGACCAGTTGCGATGGCCCTCGACCAGGCGCTTGCCGCTGTAGTCCTGGAAATCGCCGCGGACACCATGCACCATCCAGACCGGAAGCCTGAGGGCGTCGTAGATCCGGCTGATGTCGTTGCTGAACAGATAGCCTGAAATGAACGAATAGGGCGCGTGCTCGGCGCCGGGCTGATGCGTCGTCAGGTAGTCATAGTCGATGAGGCCTTCATCGATGATCTTCGATCCGAATGTCTTTTCGAGGAAGTAGCGAATGCTGACCCGGCTCGTCAGGAGGTCGAAGAACGGGCGGCGCCACAGGCCGAAGGTGAAGGCGTTGTACAGTCCGGGCATGCCACGATTGGAGCCGGGCGGCCCGTCGCGTGGCCCACGACGGTCGAAACCGGTCGGGCTGACGAAGGCGATCGATCGGAACGCGGCCGGGCGCTCCAGGGCCGCCCTGGCAAGGAATTCGCTCGACAGCGACAACGCCATCGCGTCGATCGGCCCCGACCCACGGCGGCGGCTGATCTCGTCGACCATGGCCAGGATGGCGTCGGTCATGAGTCGCGGCGTGTAGATCCTCTTCGGCCGGTCGGATAGGCCGTAGCCTGGCAGATCGAAGGCATGGACGGTCCGCCGCGCCGCGCTCCGTTCGTAGATGGGCAGCACCTCGTAAGCGGAGGCGGCCGCATTGATGCTGTGGATCAGCAGAAGCGGCGGCTCGGACGCCGACGCCTCGGCCTTTCCGGCCGTGTAGGTGGCGATCCGGCCGACGGGCGTGTGCAGATCACGCCGCTCGCCGGGAACCGGTTGCGGCAAGGACAGGTCGTGCGGCACCGTGCCGGCCTTATACGCAAGCCAGCTGCCGGCCGCGAGAAGGGGAACGCCGACGACCGCTCTGCTCAGCCGGTGGCCCCGACGTTGCGGCCCGGGCGGTCGCTCGATCGGGGGGCCAGCTCGGGCGGCGCGCTCGGCACTGCGCTGGTCGCTTGGGTCAGCTGTCATTCGGCCGCTCCAGGATAATGGGTTGAATAGATCGCGATGATCTTCCGCCGAGACATGACCGCGCGCTAGTGCCTCGGAGCGGAGTCCCAAAGATCATGAGTTCAATGCGACTCGACCTCAAAGCGGTCTTATGGGCCCTGCCCGAAGGGCGCTCGACAGGGACGCGGCATCGGCGCGCGGCATCGGCAGATACATGGCCTTCATGGCATCCGCCAAGGCGCGGGCCTGGGCCTGTGGCCGGGGCGAGGCATCGACAACCAGCATTCGGATGCCGGCCGCGCCGGCGACCTTCGCGGCCATCATCGCATCCTCTTCCGCTCGGCCGCGCCCGGCAGCGCCATCGCGCGCCACATTGGCGCGCCCGTCGGTCAGGAAAACCACGATGGGGGCCTGGCCGCGCCGCCTGAGCTGATCGGCCAGCAGAACGGCCGCGTCGATGGCGCCGGCGAGCGGCGTCGGCCCACCGCCGGGCAGTTCGCCGAGGCAGCGCTTGGCGCGAGTCAGCGATCGGGTCGGCGGCAGCAGGAGCTCGGCGCCTTTGCCTCGGAAGGCGAGCAACGCCACCTGGTCGCGCCGGATGTAGCATTCCGCGAGCAGAAGCTCGACGGCACCCTTTGCCTCGGCAAGCCGGTTGAGCGCGAGCGACCCCGACGCATCGACCACAAAGATCGTCGTGGTCTCGGTCCGCTGCTTGAAGCGCGTGATGCGCAGATCGTCGCGGCGGATCTCGAGCCGATTGCGCGTTGCCGCGGCTGGATCGGGCCGCCCGCGCAGCCTTTGCCAGGGCGCCGCGGCGCGCAGCGTTTCGATCAGGTTCAAACGCGCGGCGCCGCCCGGGCTGCCGCGCCGCACACCGGCCGGCCGGCCGCGTTTCGCCGCGCTCCGCGGGGCCCCTGCGCGCCCGGGCGCCGATCGCACCGAATGCATAGCGGCCACCGCCTGAAGGTGACGCAAGAGGCCCGGTGGAATCGCCGCTTTGGCGGCCGCAAGCACCAGATCGGCTGCGGCTGGATCCGCGCGGCCTTCGCGCTCTGCCGTGGCCTCGTCGGACGTCGGTGAAGACGCGGCGTCGGTCTGTCGTTCCGGCCGCGGCTCGGTCGAGAGATCCGCTTCCTTGTCTTCTTGCTTGTCGACCGGCAGGCGCGTGGCCCGCGGGGCCAGCACCAGTCGCGCCGCGAGCGCCGCATCCTCCGTGGCGACAGCCGATCGGCCGCCAAGTGCCGCCAAGGCACGGGCGGCGCGCAAAGCCATGATCGAGGCGCGTAGCGATCCGATCCCCAGAGCCATCGCGGTTTCGGACAGCATGGCGAGGATCGCATCGTCGGCGACGATCTTGGGGTAGAGGCTGCGCGCTTCTGCCACGCTGCGCCGGCCATCGGCCAGCGGCGGGTTCGGGTCGATGCCACCGAGCTCGACCCAGAACGCCATCCGTTCGAGCAGGGCGGCCGGCAGGCGTTCGTCGTCGATTCCCTCGTCGAGCGCCACCATTCCGAGTCTCGCGTCCAGGCGCTCGCCGGGGCCGGCGCGGGACGACAGCACCGTGCCGCTATCCAGGATCGACCCGAGCCGCGCTGCCGTAGCGTCGGAGAGCCGCTCCGCCATGGCGAGCACCAGCACCCCGCCATCCGTCTCGGCAAGGATGCCGCGCTCGGCCACGGGCCTGCCGGCCGCGAGGCTCGCGGCGAGGTCCAACCCGCCGAAAAGCCGGCTGTCCTCCGTCCCGGATGGCAGCCGG
Organism: Lichenihabitans sp.; assembly: GCA_965277635.1. GTDB lineage: Bacteria > Pseudomonadota > Alphaproteobacteria > Rhizobiales > Beijerinckiaceae > Lichenihabitans. Next base: position 3,108,591 of record CBDIDE010000002.1, on the reverse strand, counting down.
CGCCAGGGCGTCTCCGCCGGCAGCAGGTCACGGAACCGGGCCAGCCAGATGTCGCGCGGCGGCCCGGTCCGGGCGCGGAGCGCCACCCCGCCCAACCCGACAGGATCGACCGCGATCAGGAGCGCCGCGAGCGTGGGATCCGGCCGGGCGGCCAGCGTCGCGGCGGCGCCTCCCGTCATGGCCCGAAAACCTCGGCGACCGCCCGCTCGACCCTCGCCGTGGAGCCGGAATCGTCGAGCGGGTTGCGGCGCAGGCGGTGCCGCAGCGCCGAGGGCGCCAGGCGGCGGAGATGCGCATCGCCGACCGTCATCTCGCCATCGAGGCTCGCCAGGGCGCGGGCCGCCCGCATGAGTGTCAATTCGCCGCGCAAGCCATCGGTGCCGAGGCTGACGCAGAGGGTCGCGGCGCGTTCCAACGTAGCATCGGGCACGTCTACCGCGGCAAGACGCGCGCGGGCGGCGACGATCCGCCGCCGCAGCCTAGCGTCCTCCTTGGCCCATCGCGCCTTGAAGCCGGTGGGATCGCGTTCGAACGCGTCGCGGCGGCGCACCACCTCGATGCGGGTCGGCAGGTCCTGCGGCGTCCGGACCTCGACCGACAGGCCGAAGCGGTCGAGCAGTTGCGGCCGCAACTCGCCCTCTTCGGGGTTGCCGGTTCCGACCAGAACGAGCCGCGCCGGATGCCGGATGCTCAGGCCCTCACGCTCGACGATATTCTCCCCCGACGCCGCGACGTCGAGCAGAAGATCTACGATGTGGTCCTCGAGGAGGTTGACCTCGTCGATATAGAGAAAGCCGCGGTGGGCGCGCGCCAGGAGCCCCGGCTCGAACGCCTTGACGCCCTGTGCCAGCGCGCGTTCGAGATCGAGCGCGCCGACGACGCGATCTTCCGTGGCCCCGAGCGGCAGATCCACAACCGGAACCGCGACCTTCGCGTGCTTGAGCGGTTTCGTTCGGGACGACGCCCGGCAATCAGGGCAGAACGGCGCGGGGTTGGACGGATCGCAATTGTAGCGGCAGCCAACCACCACCCGCATGGGAGGAAGGAGGTCGGACAGCCCGCGCACGGCGGTCGATTTGCCGCTGCCACGGTCACCGAAGACCAGGACACCACCGACCGTCGGGTCCACCGCCGCAATCAGCATCGCGAGCTTCATATCGTCCTGAGCCACGATCGCCGAGAACGGAAAATGCCCTGTCATATCCGGTTTACGCCCCGCCCATCACTGAACTCATATGCTCTCGTGGTCGAGGCAAGGACGATGGCCTCGTCGTCGCGGCACGTTCCTTCAGCGCAGCCAGCGGCGCCCAAGATCCGCCAGATGGGCCAGCAGCGCGCCCGTCAGGCTTACGGTGACCCAGCCCCACCAAGCCTCCACGAGGGCCTCGCGCAGCGCCAGCAGAAGGAACATGCCCGACAGAAGGTTGCGTGTGAAGTCCCGCGGATCGACGCCTCGCCCCGTCATTCGATGATAGATGGAGAGCGCCAGCCATTCGACGACCGTCAGAACCAGGATGGCGTCGACCAGTCGACCGTTTTTCACCCAGTCCGCCATGCCGATCTCCAGCGGTCGCGGTCTTCAGAGCGAACGAAGGACATGCCGAGTCGCTCCGGGCGCAGTATCGATCGGATCTCGTAGGAGGAATGAACCGGGAGCGGTTTCGCTATTTCGTCTTGCCGTCAGGACCGAGTGTCTTCAGGAAGGCGACGACATTGTCGATGTCGGTCTCGTTCTCGAACCCAGGGAAGGTCATCTTCGTCCCGGGAATCCTTGCCTGAGGTTTTTTGAGATAGACCTTCAGGGTTGCTTCGTCCCAGGTAATTCCAGACTTCTTGTTTGCGTCGGAATAATTGTATCCCGGATAGGTGCCGGCCTTGCGTCCCACGACCCCGTTGAGGACAGGGCCGATCGCATTATGAGCGCCTTCGCCGAATTGATGGCACGTTTTGCAGATCTTGGCTTTCGCCGCCCCCGCCACTGGGTCGCCCGCATCCTGGGCAGCCGCATCCTGGGCAGCCGCCGCATAAACTCCGACCATGAGAATCGCGATCGTCAACCTACATATACGATCCATGCGTCACCTTCCGATCCCCACCCGCCAGCGAAAATAGTCACATTTTCCGCTTCATTGTCAATCCTGCCTGACACTCGGTTCGGACGTCATGCGGGACGTGGTCGCTTCGGCGAAGGTGCGGCGCGGTACACCACCGAGCGGCCTTCCGGCAAGATGATGCGGCCGATCCGGAGAACCGCCTCGTCGCGGGTGAACTGGAAGCGCGCTAGAACCGCGCCTTGACGGGTGTCCACCGGAAACGGGGGAGGATCAGACCGGTAAGGACGATCGTTCCGTCCGGTACGAGTTCGACACAGTCTTGGATCATGGCCAGAGCACGACCGGCGGCAACGACGAAAGGATCGATTCGACATTGCCGCCGGTCTTGAGGCCGAAGATCGTGCCACGGTCGTAGAGCAGGTTGAATTCGACGTAGCGGCCGCGCCGGATCAGCTGCTCGCGCCGGTCGGCCTCGGTCGAAGGCGTCGCGACATTGCCCGCGACCAGCCCCGGATAGACGCCGAGAAAGGCCTCGCCCACGGCGCGCGTGAAGGCGAACTCGGCGTCGAAGTCGGCGCCGAGATAATCGAAGAAGATGCCGCCGATGCCGCGCGGCTCGTCGCGGTGCTTTAGGTGAAAATAATCGTCGCACCAGCGCCTGAACTTGTCATAGGGCGCCGCATGGGCCGCGCAGGCGGCTTCGAGGGCGGCGTGGAAGGCGATCGCGTCGGGGTCGTCCTGGGCGCGGCGGCGGTCGAGCACCGGCGTGAGGTCGGCGCCGCCGCCGAACCAGGCCCGGCTCGTCACCACGAAGCGCGTGTTCATGTGGACCGCCGGCACATGCGGATTCCACGGATGGGCGATCAGCGACACGCCGGAGGCCCAGAAGCGCGGGTCCGCCTCGGCACCCGGGATCTGCTTGGCGAATTCCGGCGCGAAGCTGCCGTGAACGGTCGAGGCGTGAATGCCGGCCTTTTCGAAGACGCGGCCGTGCAGCATCGCCATCGTGCCGCCGCCGCCGGGCGCGCCGGTGTGGTCGGTGCGCGTCCAGGGCTTGCGCTCGAACCGGCCGGGCGGTGCGTCCTCTCCGGCTCCCGGCGCCCCGGGGCCCGCGTCCTCGAGCCGCTCGAAAGCCGCGACGAGCAGGCCCTGCAACGTCTCGAACCAGGCGCGCGCGCGGGCCTTCCGAGCTTCGGTCGGGTTCGGCTCGTCGGCCATCAGCCCGCTCTCCCCGCCGCCAATGTGGTGATGCCGCGCCCGGCCTCGACGAACTTGCCCAGCATCTTGATGATCGTCATCGTACTATCTCATTCGCACGAGGGCTTCGACGAGCGCGTTCCGCATGTTTCAGCTATGATGCACGACCTCCTGTCAAGCGGCACGCCGATGATGGGCTCTTTGCGCGTCTATGATCGCTCGGGCGGATCTCGAGGCGCTTTCCTGACAGGCCCGCGCCACATCGACAGGCGCGATGGTATATTATACGTCAGCGCGTGACGGATAGGGTATCGCGGTGTGACGACGGAGTCCGGGGGCGGAGAAGGGATCGGGGACGGAGGGCCGGCGTGGTCCGGCCCGATGGCCGTGCTGGCCGTGCGAAGCCCTGATCTATCGACGGGCGAGGCAACCGCCATCCTGCAGGCGACCTATGGGATCGTGGCCGAGGCCTCACCTCTGCGCAGCGAACGCGACCAGAACTTCCTCATGCGCTCGGCGGACGGAGCGAGCTATGTCCTGAAGCTCGCCAACGCGGTGCAGGATCCGGCCATCGCGACCTTTCAGACCCGTGCGCTTCTTCATGTCGCCGCGGTCGAGCCGGCGCTGGCCGTTCCCCGCGTGGTCCCGACCCGGACCGGAGAGTGGGAGTTCCGCTGCGCGTCGGGCGACGGGGTTCCGCGAATCGGGCGGCTCGTGACCTTCCTGCCCGGCGTGCCGCTCGCCGGGCAGCCGCGCAGCCTCATGCAGGCGGAAGGGCTCGGCCGGCTCGCCGCCACGCTCGGCCGTGCGCTGCGCGGCTTCTTCGATCCGGCGGCGGGCCACGAGCTGCTGTGGGACCTCAAGCACGCCGGCCGGCTCGCCGATCTTCTGTGCTTCATCGACGCGGAGGGTGACCGACGCCTCGTCGCCGAGGCGATCGACGGCTTCCGCCGCGATGCGCTGCCCCGTCTCCCGGCGCTGCGCGGACAGGTCATCCACAACGACCTCAATCCGCACAACATCCTGGTCGATCCGGATCTTCCGGACGTGCCGCACGGCATCATCGATTTCGGCGACCTGGTCTTCGGCGCGCTGATCGGCGACGTCGCCATCGCGGCAGCCTATCTGGTTGGCGGCGCGAACGACCCGATCGAGCCCGTCTGCCGCTTCGTCGCCGCCTACCATGCGGTGACGCCGCTCGACGCCGAGGAGGTGCGCCTGCTGCCGGTGCTCGTCGCGACCCGCCTTGCCATGACCTGCGCCATCGCCGCCTGGCGGGCCAGGCGCTATCCGGAGAACGAAGCCTATATCATGCGCAATCGGGGCGGCGCGGCCGCAGGGCTCGAAACCCTGTCGGCCCTGCGGCCCGATGCATTCGCGGCGCGGCTTCTCGCCGCCTGCGGCCTGGAGTAGAGCGATGGACCCGCGGCCCGGCATGGTGAACGCCTTCGATCCCGCCCGCACGGCGGCGCTGCCCGGATCCGAGGCGGCCCTGATCGAACGGCGCCGGCGCCTGCTCGGGCCGGCCTATCGCCTGTTCTACGACCATCCGGTGCATCTCGTCCGCGGCGAGGGGGTGTGGCTCTACGATGCGGCGGGGGCGCCTTATCTCGACGTCTACAACAACGTGCCGGTCGTCGGGCACTGTCACCCGCGCGTCGTCGACGCCATGGCGCGGCAGGCCGGCACGCTCAACACCCACACCCGCTACCTCCACGGTGCGATCCTTGATTATGCCGAGGCGCTGCTCGCCACCGTGCCGGCCGACCTCGGCCACGTCATGTTCACCTGCACGGGGAGCGAAGCCAACGACCTCGCGCTCCGCGTGGCGAAGAGCGCCACCGGGGGGACCGGCTTCATCGTCACCGCCAATGCCTATCACGGCGTCACCGATGCGGTGGCGGGACTGTCGCCCTCGCTCGGGCCGGCCGTGGCACCCGCCCCGCATGTCGTCTGCGTCGCGGCGCCGGACCGGCGGCGGGGCGACGACGTTGGCGCCGCCTTCGCGGCCGAAATCGACGCAGCGCTGGAGCGCATGGCGGCCCGAGATATCAGGCCTGCGGCACTGATCGTCGACACGATCTTCTCGAGCGACGGGGTGTTCGCCGACCCGCCGGGCTTCCTCGCGCCCGCCGTCGAGCGCATTCGGGCCGCGGGCGGCCTCTTCATCGCCGACGAGGTGCAGGCCGGTTTCGGGCGCACCGGCGCGGGCCTCTGGGGCTTCGCCCGCCACGGCGTCGTGCCGGATCTCGTCACCATGGGCAAGCCGATGGGCAACGGCCATCCGGTCGCCGCCATGCTGGCGCGGCCAGCCCTGCTCGAACGTTTCGGTGCGGCGTCGCGCTACTTCAACACCTTCGGCGGCAATCCGGTGTCGATCGCCGTCGCGCAGGCCGTGCTCGACATCATCGCCGAGGAGGATCTCGTGGCGCGGGCGCGGGAGACCGGCCGCCATCTCATGGCAGAGCTCACGGCGCGCGCCGCCCGCCATCCCGGCCTCGGCGAGGTGCGCGGCAGCGGCCTCTTCATCGGCCTCGACGTGATGCCGGAGACGGCGGAGACGGGGACCGGCGGGCGCGAGGCCGCCCGTATCGTCAATGGCCTGCGCGAGCGACGCGTGCTGATCAGCGCCTCGGGACCCGGCGGCAACGTGCTGAAGATCCGGCCGCCGCTGCCCTTCGGGCGGGCGGAGGCGGACATCTTCCTCGCCGCCTTCGACGACGTGCTGAACACCATCGGATGAGGGAGTGCCGCATGCCGGATGCCGGTCTCGTCGAGGACGTCAAAGGGGCGGTCGACGCGCTGTTCGACCGGCAATGCGCCTTTCTGGCCGATCTGGTCCGCATTCCCTCGCAGCGCGGCGAGGAGCGGGCGGCGCAGGACGCCATGGCGGCCGCCTATGCGGCGGACGGCTATGCGGTCGACCAATGGCGGATCGACGTGGAGGCGATTCGCGACCTGCCCGGCTTCTCCCCGGTTGCGGTCTCCTATGACGAGGCCTGGAACGTCGTGGCGCGACACCGGCCGCGGCAGGCCAAAGGGCGGTCGCTGATCCTCAACGGCCATATCGACGTCGTGCCGACCGGCCCGCGCCAGCACTGGTCGCGCGACCCCTACGACCCGATCGTCGTGGACGGCTGGATGCATGGCCGCGGCGCCGGCGACATGAAGGCCGGCCTTTCGGCCTGCCTCTATGCACTAAAGGCCCTGCGGCGGATCGGACGGCAGCCGGCCGCCGAGGTCTTCCTGCAATCGGTCGTCGAGGAGGAATGCACCGGCAACGGCGCGCTCGCCTGCCTCGCGCGCGGCTATCGGGCGGATGCGGCCTTCATCCCCGAGCCGCTCGAGCCCAAGCTCCTGCGCGCCCAGATCGGGCCGATCTGGTTCCAGGTGCAGGTCGAGGGCGATCCGCAGCACGCTTCGGGCGCCTTCAGCGCGGGCTCCAACGCCATCGAGAAGGCATTTCTCATCATCCAGGCGCTGAAGCGCCTCGAGACCGTGTGGAACGCCCGCAAGGTCGACCATCCCCTGTTCCACGACCATCCGCACCCAATCCGCTTCAACCTCGGCAAGATCGCCGGCGGCGACTGGACGTCGAGCGTGCCGGCCTGGTGCCATTTCGACATGCGCGTCGCGACCTATCCGGGCGAGGATCCCGCCAAGGCCTGTGCCGAGATCGAAGCCTGCATCGAGGAGGCGGCACGCGCCGACAGGTTCCTCGCCAACCGGCGGCCGAAGGTCGTCTACAACGGCTTCATGGCGGAAGGTTACGTGCTCAGCGGCGCCGACGATCTCGAGGCCGCGCTGCGGCGCAGCCACGCGGCGGTCTGGGACGCGCCGCTGCAGGAGTATGTCTCCTCCGCCACCACGGACGCGCGCTTCTTCGGCCTTTACGGGAACACTCCGGCAATCGTCTACGGCCCCGTCTGCCGCCTCCCGCACGGCTACGACGAAGCGGTCGATCTCGACTCGGTCCGCAAGGTCACCCAGACCCTGGCGCTGTTCATCGCCGACTGGTGCGGCCTGGAAGAGGTTTCGGGCGAGGCCAGCGCATGAGCATGACGTCGAGCCTCGCCGCGGACGCCGGAGCGGTGCTCTCCGAGGACGCGCGCCCCGTCGGCGCGGAAGCGGCGGCGGCCCTCCTGGCGCGCCTCTACGGCCTCGCCGGGAGGCTCGAGCCGCTGCCGAGCGAGCGCGACCACAACTTCCGGGTCCGCACCGACGGACAGGGCGATTATGTGCTCAAGTTCGCCCATCCGGGCGAGGTGCGGGCGGTGACCGAGTTTCAGACGCAGGCGCTCCGTCATATCGCCGCGGTCGATCCCAGCTTGCCGGTGCCCCGCGTCATACCGACGCGCGACGGCAGGTTCGACTCCGATCTCGTCCAGGACGACGGCCCGCCGCGGACCGTTCGCCTGCTGACCTACCTGCCCGGCCGGCTCCTGATCCAGGCGCCACGCTCGGCCCGCCAGGACCGTGCCCTCGGTGCCTTCCTGGCGCGATTGGGCCGTGGATTGCGCGGCTTCATCCATCCGGCCGCCGCCCACAGCGACCTCCTGTGGGACATCAGGCAGATGCCACGCTGCCGCGCGCTCTTGCCCCCCATCGCCGACCCGCGCCGGCGGGCGCTGGTCGACCGCACGATCGACGAAGCCGAGGCGCATGCCTTGGCCGTCCTGCCGGAGCTGCGCGCCCAGGTCGTCCACAACGACCTCAATCCGTCGAACGTGGTGATGGCGGAGGCCGACCCCGACCGCGTCGCAGGCGTCCTCGATTTCGGCGACATGCTGCATGGCCCGCTCGTCTGCGACCTCGCCGTCGGCGCCGCCTACCGCTGGTCGCAGGATGAGCACCCGCTCGCCGGCGTGGCGCGCTTCGCCGCCGGCTACGGCACGGTGACGCCGCTCGAAGACGCCGAGATCGACATCCTGCTCGATCTCATTCGCGGCCGGCTGGCTCTGACGCTCGCCATCGTCGACTGGCAGGCCGCCAGGTCTCCCGACAAGCGCGCCTATGTGCTGCGCTTCAACGCGGAGCTCTGGCGTTTCCTCGAAAGCCTGTCGGGCGTCGCGCGCGAGGAGGCGCGTGCCCTTTTCCACGCGGAGATCAGTTCATCCGGCCCTCGTGGTGAGCCGAATGCGCGGCATTCGTGTCGAAGGACGGCGGCGGCTCAGGATGAGGGGAGGATCGAGCCTCATTCCTCGACCATCGATTCAGGGCCTGCGGCGGCCGAAGAGCCGATCCGGGACCGGCGGCGGCGCCTGCTCGGCCCGACCTATTCGCTGTTCTACGACGAGCCGGTCCATCCGATGCGCGGCGAGGGCGTCTGGCTCCATGCGGCGGACGGCACGCGCTATCTCGATTGCTACAACAACGTCGTCTCGGTCGGCCACTGCCACCCGCATGTCGTGGACGCCTTGTCGCGCCAGGCGGCGCGGCTCAACACCCATACGCGCTATCTCGACGACACCGTGCTCGACCTCGCCGAGCGGCTCATCGCCACGGCACCCGACCATCTCGGCCATGCGCTCTTCACCTGCACCGGCAGCGAGGCCAACGACCTCGCCTTGCGCATCGCCGAACATGCGACGGGCGGGCGCGGCGCCATCGTCACCGCCTTCGCCTATCACGGCAACACGGTGGCGACCGCCGCGCTGTCGCCCGCCGCGGGTGGGCTCGCGGTGCTGAGCGGTCGGAACGTCGCCATCCCGGCGCCGGATACGTTCCGCGACGGCGGCGAAGCAGCCTCGCGGTTTCTCGACAACCTGCGGGCGGCGATCGAGCACATGCGCACTGGCGGCCGGCGCCCGGCGGCACTGTTCCTCGATGCCAGCTTCTCCAGCGACGGCATCTTCGTCCCGGCACCCGAACTCCTGGCCGGAGCGGCGGCCATCATCCGGTCTGCGGGAGGCCTGATGATCGCCGACGAGGTACAGGCGGGCTTCGGCCGTCTCGGCCGCTCCATGTGGGGCTTCGAGCATTACGGCTATGCCCCCGACATCGTCACCATGGGCAAGCCGATGGGTGACGGCCATCCGGTCGCGGGCCTCATGGTCCGCCCGGACCTGGTCGAGGGCTTCGGTGCGAAAGAGGGCTATTTCAACACCTTCGGCGGCAATCCGGTCGCGGCCGCGGTCGGGCTCGCGGTGCTCGATGTCATCGACGGCGAGGGGCTGATCGCGAACGCCGGCCGGGTCGGCACCTACCTCCGCCAGAGGTTGGCCGGGCTGCGCGAACGGCATGCCGCCATCGCCGACGTTCGGGGGATGGGGCTCTATTGCGGCGTCGAGATCGCTGGCGCGACAGACGAGGCGCGCCGCCGGACGGCGGCGATCGTCAACGGCCTGCGCCGCCGCCACGTGCTGCTCGGCGCCTGCGGGCCCGACGGCAACGTGCTCAAGATAAGGCCGCCGCTGCCCTTCTCGGCGGAGCATGCGGATCGGCTGGTCGAGGCGCTCGACGCGGTGCTGTCGCGGCTCGAGAGGAGCGAGGCCGCGCCATGCTGAGGCTCGATCGCGAAACGCTCAACGACCGCGCCTATTGCGCCTTGCGGCAGAGCCTCATTTCCGGCCAGTTCAACCCCGGCCAGGTGCTGGTGATCCGCAAGCTCGCCGACACGCTGGGGATCTCCACGACGCCGATCCGCGAGGCACTGCAGCGCCTCGTCGCCGAGCGCATCCTGGAAGTGAAGCACAACCGCTCGACCGCCGTGCCCCGCCTGTCCGCGGGGACGTTCCGCGAACTGGTGCGCATCCGCTCGGCCATCGAAGGACTGGCGGCGGAGATGGCCGCCGATCGGATCCGCGAACCCGACTTGAGGACGATGCGCAAGGCGATCTCGGGCATGGACCGGGCGATCGGCGCGGGCGACGGCCGAGGCTATCTGACGCTCAACGAGCAGTTCCATTTCGCCGTCTATCGGCTCGCCGGCGCGCCGATCCTGCTCAACATGATCGAGGATCTCTGGGGGCGGGTCGGTCCCTACATGCATTTCCTGATGGAGACTGAGTCCTACGTGCCGCAGTCGAATGCCTATCACCGGCAGATCGTCGCGGCCCTGGAGGACCGCGACGGTGCCGCGGCGAGGGTGAGCGTCGTCGAGGACATCACCGCCGCCGCCGAGGCGCTGCTGCCGCGCCTGACCTTTCAATCCACCTGAGGACGCATGGCCGAGATCACCGACCTGCCGAATGGCTATTATGTCGTGCCTTCGGGCAAGCTCGCCAATGCGGTGACCTGGCTCGAGATGCGGCGGACACCCACGGCTCGGCTCGCGGAGCCTCTGCGCCTCGTGCCCGTCGGCGCGGCGGAGACGGCCGAGTGCCGCAGCCTCTATGCCGCGATCGGCACGCCCTGGCTGTGGAGCCGCGCCTTCGCGCCCGAGGCGGAGCCGGAGGCGGCTGCCACGAACTATATCGCGCGGGACGATGCGGGCGTACCGATCGGCATCGTTGAGCTGACCCGCCGGGAGGCGGACGAGGTCGAGATCACCTATTTCGGTCTCGCGCCCAGCGCGACCGGCGCCGGGTATGGGCGCCGCATGATGGCGGCGGCGCTCGACCTGGCCTTCGCGGCCGCCGGACGCGTCTGGCTGCATACCTGCAACTTCGACCATCCGGCGGCGCTGCGCTTCTACATTGGCTGCGGCTTCACGCCCTATGCGACCGGCTTCGAGATCATGGACGATCCGCGGCTCGACGGCTCGGCGCCGCGCGACGCTGCGCCGCACGTGCCGCTCATCGAACCGGGCTGACCGTTCCGCCAGCCGTCCCTCTCGTGGACCTCACAGCTTGCAATAGGGCGTGACGGGCGCGATCACGCCGAAATCCTTGACGATCTTGTAGCCGATGCCGTCGGCTTCGGCCTGGCCGACGAAGGAATGCACGATGCAATGGTTGTTGGAGGCCTCGATCCTGACGAGGCCCTGCGGCGCATCGAACTCGACCGCCGGCAGCGCCGTGACCACCTTGTCGTCGTCGAAGGAGCCGGCCTTCTCGGCCGCCAGCGCATAGAGGTTGAGCCCGTTGTAGCCCGCCTCGCCGATGCCGTTGACCATCTTCTCCTGCCCGAACTTGTCCTTGAAGGCCTTGATGAAAGCCTTGTTGACCGGCGTATCGATCGCCATCCAGTAGGGTTGCGGCGCATAGGTTCCGGCCGCGATGCCGGGCGGCAGGGCGTCGCGGTTGAACACCTCGTCGAGCGGGGCGATCAGCGGCTGCTTGATCTCGAAGCTGCGGTACTGCTTGAGCTGGCTCACCGCGTCGTTGCCGACCACCATGCTCCACACGACGTCCGGCTTCAGGTCCTTGATGCGCTGGAAGGCCGGCCCGAAATCCTGCGTGCCGAAGGGATAGAAGTCGGCGCCGACGATTCTGCCGCCGGCCTTCTCGAAGGCCGCGGTGATCGCTTCCGTCATCTTGCGCGGCCAGGCATAGTCGGACGCCATGATGTAGATCGTCTTGCCGAGGGTCGCGGCGATCCACGGTGCCATCGGGTCGACCTGCTGCATGGGGATCGGCCCGGTCGCCACGAAATAGCGGTTGCATTCGCCGCCCTCGAAATTGGTCGGATAGAAGAACAGCTTCTTGGCGCGCGAGGTCACCGACAGCGTGCCGGCCCGCTCGGGCGAGATGATCGTGCCCATGATGGCCGCCACCTTGTCCTCGCCGATCAGCTTGCGGGCCTTGTCGACCGCGCCCTTGGTGGTCGTCTGGTTGTCCTCGATGATGAGCTCGATATGGCGCCCGGCGATGCCGTTCTTGGCGTTGAGCTCGTCGGCGGCGAGCTTGTAGCAGTTGAGCAGGGTCTCGCCGAGGATGGCCTGGAGTCCGGTGATGGGGATCGAGAGGCCGATCTTCACCGTGTCGGCGGCGCGCAGGATGGCCGGAAAGCCGAGCCCGGCCCCGGCGACGGTCGCGGCGGCGGCCGAGCCCTTCAGGATGGTGCGTCGGTCGATCAGATGGCGCATGCGACTGTCCTCCGTAGTTTTCCGCGGGCCTGGTCCCGCTCACAATGCCAGGAGCTCCCTGAGCAGGGCTTCGTCGTCGAGCCGGTCCGGCGCAGCCGCGTGGACGATGCGGCCCTTCTCCATGACGAGACAGCGCGAGGCCGCCCGACGAACGAGATCGAGGTTCTGCTCGACGAGCAGCACGCCCATGCCGCGATCGCGGGCGAGCGACGGGATGAGGTCGGCGATCTGGTGCACGATATTGGGCTGGATGCCCTCCGCCGGCTCGTCGAGGAGCAGCAGTTTCGGCGCGCCGCAGAGCGCCCGGGCGATGGCCAGCATCTGCTGCTGGCCGCCCGACAGCGTGCCCGCCACCTGCCGGAGCCGCTCGGCGAGAACCGGGAAATCGGCCAGGATCGCGTCGCGCGACCCCGCCGATCCGCGCCCGGCGGCGGCCCGGCCGCCGACGTCGAGGTTCTCGCCGACCGTGAGCCGCCCGAAGATGCCGCGCCCCTGCGGCACGTGCGCGACGCCGGCTCTGGCGCGACGGAAGGCGGCGCGGCGCGACAGGTCACGCCCGTCGAGCGTGATTCGGCCGGCCGCCATCGGCTGGGCGCCGGCGATCGTGCGCAGCAGCGTGGTCTTGCCGGCGCCGTTGCGCCCGAGCACGGCCACGACCTCGCCCGCCGCGACCGACAGATCGATGCCATGCAGCACGGGAAGCAGGCCGTAGCCGGCGCGCAGGCCCTCGACGGCGAACATCTATCGCCTCCCCAGGTAGACGTCGCGGACCGCCTCGTCGGTTTCGATCTCGACGAAAGGGCCGCGCCGGAAGGTCTTGCCCTGGTGCAGCACCAGCGTGTCGGCGCCGAGCGCCCGCACGAAGCCGATGTCGTGCTCCACCGCCACGATGGCGATCTCGTCGCGCAGCCGGAGCAGCATCGCGGCGGTCGCCAGCGTCTCCTGCGGCGTCATGCCGGCCGTCGGCTCGTCGAGCAGCAGCAGCTTCGGGCCGGTGGCGAGCGCCATGCCGATCTCGAGCCATTGCCGCTCGCCATGCGAGAGCGCCGCGGCGATCTCGCCGGCGCGCGCGCGAAGGCCGATCATGCCGAGCACGTCGCGCCCGCTCGCCGGCGCGGCCCCGGTCCCCCAGCGCGCGACGTCGAGATTGTCGGCCACGCTCATCGACTGGAACACCGAGGGGATCTGGAACTTGCGGGCGATACCGAGGCGGGCGATGCGGTGCAGCGGCAGGGCGCTGATGCTTTCGTCGCCGAACCGCACCGTGCCGCGCGTCGGCTTCAGGGTGCCGGTCAGCACGTTGAGGAAGGTGCTCTTGCCGGCGCCGTTCGGGCCGATGATCGACACGAGCGCGCGCTGGTCGAGATCGAAATCGATGCCCGAGAGGACCTCGACGCCGCCGAAGCTGACCGCGATCCCTCGCGCCTCGAGCAAGGCGCCGCTCATCGAACGCGCCGTGGCCGGAGCAGCCTGAGCCGTTCCGCGACCGACATCACGCCGTCCGGGAAGGCGAAGACCACGACGATGAACACGCAGCCGATGATCAGGGGCCACAGGCTCGGGTTGAGGCTGCTGATCACCTGCTGGGCGCGCTGCGCCAGCACGGCGCCGATGACCGGCCCGATGAGCGTGCCGCGCCCGCCGATCGCCACCCAGACGACGACTTCGGTTGAGAGCAGAAGACCGCTCAGGTCCGGCGCCATCAGCCCCGCCATGGCGACATAGAGCGCGCCCGCCAGCCCCGCGACGGCGGCCGACAGCACGAAGGTCAGCGTCAGGCGCAAAGGCGCATTGTGGCCGAGCGCCGACGCCCGCATCTCGTTGTCGGCGATGGCAGTGAGCACCCTGCCCCAACGGCCGCGCGCCAGCGCCCGAAAGCCGAGGAGCGTCACGCCGAGAACGCCCACGACGAGCAGATAGCTCGCGAGATTGCCGGAGAGGTCGAGGCGGGCGGACCCGAGCCCGAGGATCAGCGGCGGCACGCCGAGCAGGCCGGAATCGCCGCCCGTCACGCTGCTCCAGGAGACCGCCACTTGCTGGGCGATGACCGAGAGCGCCAGGGTGACGATGGTGAAATAGCTGCTCCGGACGCCGCCGAAGAACAGGAAATAGCCGACGACCCCAGCGAGCGCCGCGGCGGCCAGCATGGCGCCCACGAGGCCGAGGATCTCGGCCTGGGGAAGGTCCGGCATCATCGACAGGATCGCCATGACATAGCCGCCGATACCGAAGAAGGCGGCGTGGCCGAAGCACAGGATGCCGGTCCGCCCCCAGAAGAGATCGAGGCTGGCGGCGAAGAGGCCGAAGATCAAGGCGTCGCGCACGACCGACAGGTTGTAGCTGTCGACCAGAAAGGGATAGATCGCCAGGCCCGCGCAGCAGAGGCCGAAGACGATGAGGAAGGCACGCTCGCTCATCGCCGCCGCCCCGGCGCCAGGCCGTTGGGGCGGAAGCGCACGATGACGATGGCGGCGAGCAGCACCAAGGCCTGCGCCAGGGACGGCGAGATCTGGTAGTCGAGGACGCTGGTGAGCCCGCCGACGAAGGTGCTGCCGGCGACGAGGCCGGCGAGCGAGCCGGCGCCGCCGACGATCACCACGAAGAAGGCATTGGCGAGATAGTTGACGCCCATCTGCGGCAGGACGGTCGCCATCGGCGAGACGAGCGCCCCGGCCAGGCCCGCGACCGCCGCGCCGAACGCGAAGGCCACCGCATAGGTGAAGCGCGTGTCGATGCCGACGGCTTCAGCCATCTCGCGGTTCTGGATCACCGTGCGGATGTCGAGCCCAAAGCGGGTGAAGCGCACCAACGCTGCGACGAGGCCGAGCGTCGCCGCGGCGACGAGGATCAGGATCAGCCGGTAGGCCGGATAGGCGGTGACGAAGAGATCGAGGGTGCCGTCGACCGGCGGCACGACCGGCTTCGCGCCGCGGCCGAAGATCAGCTCCAAGCTTTGCTGCAGCACCAGGCTCACGCCCCAGGTCGCCAGGATGCCGCCGACCGGTCGCTCGTAGAGGCGGCGCAGGATCGCCGCTTCGAGCACCAGTCCGACGAGCGCCGCCGCGGCCGGCGCCAGCGCCAGGCCGAGCCAGAACGAGCCGCCGAGATGCTGGACGAGGTAGACCGTGAAGGCGCCGACCGTCACGAATTCGCCATGGGCGAGATTGGTGACGTTCATCAGGCCGAAGCTGATGGCCAGCCCCAGGCCGACGAGCGAGAAGATGCTGATCAGCGTCAGAGCATTGAGGAGCGTCGCCAGCGCCGTGCCCATCCGGGATCGTCAGCCGGCCAAGTCGAGGCATCGGCGCAGCAGCGGCAGCGCGGCCTCCGCCCGCTCTATCGCGGCCGCCTGATGCGGCTGGACCACATGAACGCTGAGCGGAACAAGGTTATGCGGTCGCCGCTTGCTGCCCGGGCTTTCGAGGTGCCGGCCGGGCTCGGCGACGGGGCCGGGCGGCATCATGTCCGCGCTCCACCCCGTGTCGTGCCAATCATGCGCTCGTGAAACACGTAGCCGTCATCCGGTTTGATCCCCCAGCGCGTGATATGATACATCATCGTGGCCTGGTCAATCGCCTGCCGAGGACGTCGGGCGATCAGGCGTCGCCGCGCCCCAAGACCTTGTCCAGTTCGGCCCGCGTCGGCGGATCGGCCCCCGGACGCGTGCAGGTGATCGCCGCCGCGGCGACGGCGACCATCAGCCACTCGGCGACTTGTCCCTCGTTCGGCACGCGGGCCCGGCCGGCGCCGAGCGCGTCGGACTCCGCCATGGCCGCAAGCAGCGCCGCCATGAAGCTGTCCCCGGCCCCGACCGTATCCACCACCTCGATGGTCGGGGCGGGCTGCGTCAGCCGCTCGCCGCCGAAATAGGCTTCAGCCCCGCCGCCGCCCTTGGTCATGACCACCATCCGCGGGCCCATGCCGGCCCAGCGGGCTGCCGCATCGGCCGGCCGCGCGCCGGGATAGAGCCAGTCGAAATCCTCCTCGCTCGCCTTGACGATGGTGGAGAGCCGCACCCGATCCTCGACGAGGCGGACGGTCTCCTCCCGCGGCGGCACGACGAACGGCCGGATATTCGGATCGAAGCTCGTCGTCGCCCGGCTGCCCGCCGCCGTGAGCCCGGCCTGCGCCGCCTCGCCGAGCGCGCCGTCGATCGTCGAGAAGGAGCCGATATGAAGATGGGCCGCGTAGTCGGGCCAGTCGAGCGGCAGGGTGGAGGGCGTGTCGTAGGCGGTCGACTTCAGGTAGAAGCTGTAGCGGGCACCGGTCGCGGCCGTGCCGCGCGTCACGAAGGCGAGTGGCGAGGACGCCGGCGTGCGCGGGACGAACCGCATGTCGATGCCGGTTTCCGCGAGTCGCGCCGCGAAGGCGTCGCCCATGGTGTCCGTCGAGAGCCGCCCCGTATAGCCGGTCTTGATGCCGAGCCTGCCGAGCCCAACGGCGGTGTTGAAGGGCGAGCCGCCCAGCACCGCCTCATAGGCCGCACCCTCGCGCGGAATGAGGTCGACCAGGGCCTCGTGCCCGAAGACGAGAACCATTGTGCCGGGCTTGTCCATGGGGCGGCGTTCCTCCTCGCGACAGGGAAGCCTACAAGCGGCCACCCCGGCTGTACAGGCGGCGAGATCGGGGGCGCTCGCTCGGGCGGGAGGGACGTCACGGGTCGTCACCCGGCGCGACGGACGCGCGTCGCGGGACCTCTCGCGATGGTGGCCAGCAGCGCCTCCTCGGCTCGGCCACGATAGCGCTCGGCGTGGCGAAGCAGGGTGAAGGCCCGCTCGGGCAGGTCGAAGCCGACCTCGACGAGAAGTCCCGCCTCGATCGATGGCGCCGCGACCGAGGCCGAGATGGCGGTGGCTCCCATGCCGGCCTCGACCGCGCCTCGCACCGCCTCGTTCGACGGCAGCTCGAAGGCGATCGGCAATTGGTCGAGCAGGCCGTAGCCGCGCACCGCCGCCTCGAAGATCGAGCGCGTGCCCGAGCCCTGCTCGCGGAAGACCCAGTCGCTGTCCGGCAGGTCGGAGGCGGCGATCCGCCGGCCGTCGGCCCAGGGGTGGCCGGGCGCGACGACGATCACCAATTGGTCGCGGGCGACCGCCTCGGCGACAAGGGTCGGGTCCTCGACATGGCCTTCGACGAAGCCGATATCGGCCGCCCCGTCGCGAATGGCCTTGGCGACCTCGGCGGTATTGCCGACCGTGAGCCGCACCTCGACGCCGGGATAAGAGCGCCGGAAGGCGACGAGGTGGCGCGGCAGCCAGTAGCTGGCAATGGTCTGGCTCGCCTGCACATTCAGCCGGCCGCGCTTGAGGCCGCCGAGCTCGGCGAGAACGAGCTCCGCGCCTTCGGCCCGTGCCAGCACCGCCCGCGCCTCGACCAGGAACAATGCGCCCGCCTCGGTCAGCGCGATGCCGCGCCCGACACGATGGAACAGCCTGGCGCCGTGCCGCCCCTCGAGCGTCGCAACGGCCGCGCTGACCGCCGATTGGGCCATGTTGAGCGCCTCCGCGGCGCGCGTCACATGCTGCCGCTCGGCCACTGCCACGAAGACGCGAAGCTGCTCGAGCGTCATGCGGCAGCGGTGTCGGGGTGCCACCATCGTCCGCCCACCACGACGCCCCGGGCGAACAGCCGCCGATCCGCCGTGACCACCTCGCCACGCACGTCCTCGAGCGGAAATTCGCCCTCGTCGAGCGACAGGATGCTGGCGTCGCCGACGCTGCCGGGCGCGAGCGAGCCGAGGTCGGGCCGGCCGAGCGTCGCGGCGGCGTTCACGGTCGAGGCGGCGATGACGTCGCTTAAGCGCATGCCGAGCGCCAGGAACTTGGAGAGCGTCGTCACCTGGTCGTAGGCGGGGCCGTCGATGCAGAGCGCGTGGACGTCGGACGAGATCGTGTCCGGCGCGAAGCCCTGGTCCAGCATGGCCCGCGCCGTCGCCCAGGAGAACGACCCCATGCCGTGGCCGACGTCGAAGCGGACGCCGCGCTGGCGCGCCGCGAGCAGCGCCGGTTTCACCCGGCCCCGGCCGTCGACGGGGGCGTTGGGGAACGGCCGGAAGCAATGGGTGAGCACGTCGCCCGGGCGCAGCCGCTCGACGACGGCCTCGTAGGAGGGCGGCGGCTCGTCGATATGGACCATCATCGGCAGGCCCGTCTCGTCGGCCACCTGCTCGGCGACGTCGAGCGGCACGATCCCCGCGGTACCGCTCGCGTTGCGCCCGAGCCGCACCTTGATGCCGACGACGAGATCGCGGTTCCGCTCGATGACGTCGAGGCAGTCCCGCGCCGCCAACAGGCGGATGTCGTGGCCCTCGCCGACCATCACCCGGTTGGAGAAGCCGTAGATCCCGGCGAAGGAAATATGGAGATAGGGCAGGATGCGGATCGCGCAGGGCTCGATGACATGCTTGCGGAAGCCGGCGAAATTGCCCGGGCCGGCGCTGCCGGTATCGACGCAGGTGGTGACGGCGCTGCGGCGGGCGAAATCCTCCGCGTCGATGCCGAGCGAGGTACCGCCCCAGTAGACATGCGTGTGCAGGTCGATCAGGCCCGGCGTGACGATGCGGCCGGAGACGTCGCGGAGCTCGGCGCCCGCCGCGTCGAGCCGATCCCCCACGACGGCGACGCGGCCGTCGGCGAAGGCGACGTCGGTCACCCGGTCGAGATTGCGCGACGGGTCGATGACGCGCCCGTTGCGGAGGATGAGGTCGAAGGGCATGGCGGATGAGGTCTCTTAGGGTCGGATCACGATGATCGGGGATCGCGCCGGGCGCAACCTCGGCTTCCGCGAATATTGTAATGACTCAAGAATCACATTGACATGATTTTGTCATGACGCCACGATCCCGCTCGCTTAGAGGGGGCGGAGCGGATCATGCGCGAGTGGTCGGTTTGCGGACGGCGGCGACGCAGGGGCGCGGCTCGGCATGTGCCTTCGTTCTCCGGCGCGCAGACGGTCCGCGTGTGAGCGGCGTCACACGCGACGATATCGACGCAGCCGGCACCCGGATCGGGGGCCGCGTCGCGCGCACGCCGCTCCGGGCGTCCGCTTCGCTGTCGGCCCGCTGCGGCGTGCCGGTCTACCTGAAACTCGAGACGCTCCAGGCCACCGGCAGCTTCAAGCTGCGCGGCGCCACCAATGCGGTGCTGTCTCTCGGTGAAGGCGCGCGACGGCGCGGTCTCGTCACCGCCTCGACCGGCAATCATGGCCGGGCGCTGGCTCATGCGGCGCGCGAGGCGGGCGCCCGCGTTGTCGTGTGCATGTCGGCGCTGGTGCCGAAGAACAAGGTCGACGCCGTCAAGGCGCTCGGCGCCGAGGTCCGCATCGTCGGACGATCGCAGGACGACGCCCAGGTCGAAGTCGCGCGCCTGGTGCGCGAGGAGGGCCTGACCGAGATCCCGCCCTTCGACCATCCGGACGTCATCGCCGGCCAGGGTACGGCCGGGCTCGAGATCGTCGAGGCGCTGCCGGAGGTCGAAACGGTGCTGGTGCCGCTGTCGGGCGGCGGCCTCGCGGCCGGCGTCGCGGCGGCCGTCAAGGGTCGTAGGCCGGGCGCGAAAATCATCGGCGTGTCGATGGCGCGCGGCGCCGCCATGGCGGAGAGCCTCGACGCTGGCCGGCCAGTCGCGACGGAAGAGATCGAGACGCTGGCCGATTCGCTCGGCGGCGGCATCGGCCTCGACAATCGGCTGACCTTCGCGATGTGTCGCGACCTCCTCGACGGCGTGGTGCTGCTCTCCGAGAAGGAGATCGCCGCCGGCATCCGCCATGCTCTCGAGGCCGAGGGCGAGACGGTGGAGGGCGCCGGCGCGGTCGGCATCGCGGCGCTGCTCGCCCGCAAGGTCGAGCCGCGCGGACCGACCGTGGCGCTCGTCTCCGGCCGCAACATCGACCCCGATTTGCACCGCGACATCGTCGAAGGACGGTGGGCGCCCCATGGCGCGGAGGCCGCCTGATGCGGCCGTTTCAGCCATTCCCGCTCATCCCCGCGAACGCGGGGATCCAGCACGGCCCAGGTCGAATGATCAGAGCGGACCGCCTCCGGCGGAAGCCTGGCGCTGGGTTCCCGCTTCCGCGGGAAGGAGCGGATGGGGGTAGGGCCTGATGCCCCGAATGCTCATTCTCACCGAGGCCGACCTGCGGCGCTGCGTCAAGCTCGACGCCAGCGTGATCGATTGTGTCGAAGGGGCCTTCGCGGCGTTAGCCACCAAGGCCGTCGCCATGCCGCCGATCCTACGGCTCGACATCCCCGAGCACCGCGGCGAGGTCGACGTCAAGACCGCCTATGTGCCGGGCCTCGACGGCTTCGCGCTCAAGGTCAGCCCCGGCTTCTTCGACAACCCGAAGCTCGGCCTGCCGAGCCTCAACGGGTTGATGATCCTGTTCAGCGCGAAAACCGGCCTCGTCGAGGCGCTGCTGCTCGACAACGGCTATCTGACCGATGTGCGCACCGCGGCGGCCGGTGCCGTGGGCGCCAGGCATCTGGCGCGTCCCGACGCCACGACGGCGGCCATCTTCGGCGCGGGTGTCCAGGCGCGCCTGCAGCTTCAGGCGCTGACGCTGGTCCGCCCGATCCGGCGCGCAAAACTCTGGGCGCGCGACCGTGCCCGCGCCGAGGCGGCGGCAGCGGAACTGACGGCCGCGCTCGGCTTCCCGGTCACGCCAGAGCCCGATCCCCAGAAGGCCTGTGTCGACGCCGACATCGTCGTCACCGCCACGCCGGCCGACAAGCCGATCGTCATGGCGGACTGGATCCGGCCTGGCCAGCATATCACCGCCATGGGTTCGGATTCGGAGCATAAGAGCGAGATCGATCCCGCGCTCGTGGCTCGCGCCACCTATGTGGCCGACAGCCTCAAGCAGACCCGCCGCCTCGGCGAGTTGCACCATGCCATCGCGGCCGGCGTCGTGCCGGCCGATCGGGTGTTCGCCGAGCTCGGGCAGGTGATCGTAGGCGAAGCCGCCGGGCGCCGCTCGGCCGAGGACGTGACGCTCTGCGACCTCACCGGCACGGGCGTGCAGGATACGGCTATCGCGACGCTGGCCCATGCGCGGGCCGGCGCGGCCGGCGCCGGACAGGGGTTCGAGACATGAGGGTCACCCCTCATCCGCCCTCCCCCGGATCAAGTCCGGGGTCGGGCACCTTCTCCCGCAACGGGAGAAGGAGAGGCCTCGTTCTGCGGCGTTGGCATCCTTCTCCCCTTGCGGGAGAAGGTGGCGCGCCGCGGCAAAGCCGCGAAACGCGCCGGATGAGGGGTGAAACAAGGACGCAATGACGTGATCGAACCGAACCTCAATTTCACCCGCACCGAGTTCACCGAACGGCTCAAGAAGACCCGCGCCGCGATGGAGCGCGCCGGGCTCGACCTCCTCGTCGTCTCCGACCCGTCCAACATGAACTGGCTCACGGGCTACGACGGCTGGTCCTTCTACGTGCATCAGGGGGTGCTGGTCGCCAAGGAGGGCGAGCCGGTCTGGTTCGGCCGCAAGCAGGACGCGCAGGGTGCCCTGCGCACCACTTATCTGCAGCATGACGATATCGTCGGCTACGCCGACCATTACGTGCAGTCCACCGAACGCCACCCGATGGATTATCTCAGCCAGGTCGTCGGCGAGCGCGGCTGGGCGAAATCCGTCATCGGCGTCGAGATGGACAATTACTATTTCTCGGCCGCCGCCTTCGCCTCCCTCCAGAAGCACCTGCCCAACGCCCGCTTCAAGGATGCGACCGCGCTGGTCAACTGGCAGCGCGCCGTGAAAAGCCCGGCCGAGCTCGATTATATGCGCATCGCCGGCCGCATCGTCTCGGCCATGCACAAGCGCATCGTCGACAAGATCGAGCCCGGCATGCGCAAGAACGATCTCGTCGCCGAGATCCTCGATGCCGGGGTCCGGGGGGTCGACGGGTTCGGCGGCGACTATGCCGCCATCGTGCCGCTCTTGCCCTCGGGCTCCGACGCCGCCGCGCCACACCTCACCTGGGACGACGCGCCGATGAAGGTCGGCGAAGGCACGTTCTTCGAGATCGCGGGCTGCTATCATCGCTACCATTGTCCGCTGTCGCGCACCGTCTTCCTGGGCAAGCCCACCCAGGCCTTCCTCGATGCCGAGAAGGCGACGCTCGAGGGTATGGAAGCGGGGCTGGCAGCGGCCAAACCCGGCAACAGCTGCGAGGATATCGCCAACGCCTTCTTCGCGGTGCTCAAGCGCTACGGCATCGTCAAGGACAACCGCACCGGCTACCCGATCGGCGTGAGCTATCCGCCCGACTGGGGCGAGCGCACCATGAGCCTGCGGCCGGGCGACCGCACCGAGCTCAAGCCCGGCATGACCTTCCATTTCATGACGGGCTTGTGGCTGGAGGATATGGGGCTCGAGATCACCGAAAGCATCGCCATCACCGACACCGGTGTCGAATGTTTGGCCGACGTGCCGCGCAAGCTGGTGGTGAAGGCGTGAGACTGGCCCGCCCCCATCCCGCTCATCCTCGCGCAAGCGAGGATCCAGGCTTTGCGGACTTGGCAAACGGACTGCCTTCGGCAGCCTTCCTTGCGCTGGGTTCCCGCTTGCGCGGGAATGAGCGGGAGCGGGCGGCGGGATTCGCAGGATGACTACCCCCCGCCCCTCCCCCATCACCGCGACGGTCGATTTCGAGCGCGACGGCGTGCAGCACGGCCATCTGCGCCTGCCCCACAGCAGCGACGATTCAGCCTGGGGTTCCGTCATGATCCCCATCGCCGTCGTGAAGAACGGCCGCGGGCCGACGGCGCTCATGACCGGCGCCAACCACGGCGACGAATACGAGGGGCCGGTGGCGCTGTTCGACCTCGCCTGCCGACTCGAGGCCGCGGAGATCGCTGGTCGGGTCGTCATCCTGCCGGCCATGAACTACCCGGCCTTCCGGGCCGGCACGCGCACCTCGCCCATCGACAAGGGCAATCTCAACCGCAGCTTCCCGGGACGCCCGGACGGAACCGTCACCGAGAAGATCGCCGATTACGTCACCCGCCACCTCTTGCCGCTCGCCGATATCGTGCTCGATTTCCACTCGGGCGGGCGCACGCTCGATTTCCTGCCCTATGCGGCGGCCCACGCGCTGCCCGACAAGGCGCAGGAGCGGCGCTGCTTCGAGGCCGTCGCCGCTTTCGCGGCCCCCTATTCGATGCGAATGATCGAGATCGACGCGGTCGGCATGTACGACACGGTCGCCGAGGAGGCGGGCAAGGTCTTCGTCACCACCGAATTGCGCGGCGGCGGCACCGCCACCGCGGCAAGCGTCGCGATCGCGCGGCGCGGCGTCGCCAACCTGCTCAGGCATGCCGGGATCCTTGAGGGCCGGCCCGAGGCCGGCCCGACGCGCTGGCTCGACATGCCGTCCGACGCCTGTTTCGGCTTCGCCGAGGAGGGTGGCCTCGTCGAGCCCCTGAAGGACCTCGGCGATCCCGTCCGCGAGGGCGAGGTCGTAGCCCGCATCCATCCCGTCGGCCGCACCGGCTCAGCCCCCTTCGTGCAGCGCGCTGCCATGGACGGCATCCTCGCCGCCCGCCATTTTCCCGGCCTCGTCAAGGCCGGGGACTGCCTCGCCGTCCTCGCCACAATCGAGGAGAGGGACTGAATTCGGCCCCCGGCAATGGTGCCGGAAAAAAGCCGGATCAACCGGCGGGTCGAGACATCAACAGGAGTCGAAACATGCGCAACCGCCTCATTGCTTCCGCCGCCGCAGCAGCCCTGGTGCTCGGCTTCGGCCTGACTACCGCCTCGGCCACGACGCTCAAGGACGTCCAGGGCCAGGGTTTCGTGCGTGGCGCCAATGCCAACGAGACGCCCTATGGCTTCATGGATGCGGACGGCAACGGCAAGGGCATCGGGCCCGAGGTCGCGGCCGAAGTGTGGAAGAGCATCGGCGTCAAGGACATCACCTGGTCGGTGACGCCCTTCGGCACGCTGATCCCCGGGCTCAAGGCGCGCCGCTACGACTTCGTCGGCGCCGAGATGAACATCCTGCCCGACCGCTGCAAGCAGGTCGCCTTCACCGAGCCGAATTCCTCCTACGGCGAGGGCCTGCTGGTGCCCAAGGGCAACCCGAAGAACCTGCACGGCTACGAGGACATCAAGGCCAATCCGGCTCTGAAGGTCGCCATCGTGTCGGGGGCCGACCAGATCGACTTCCTGCACGCCATGGGCATTCCGGACTCGCAGATCGTCATGCTTCAGGCCAATGCCGATGCGCTCTCCACCGTCAAGACCGGCCGCGCCGACGCCTATGCGGCGACCGAGCTCACGGTGGCGCAGCTCGTCAAGGATTCGGGCGACGCGGGCATCGAACAGGCCAAGCCCTTCAAGGACCCGATCATCAAGGGCAAGCCGGCCCGCTCCTATGGCGGCTTCGATTTCCGGCCGGAGGACAAGGCGCTCTACAAGGCCTTCAACGACGCGCTCGTCGCCTTCAAGAAGACCGACGCCTATCCGAAGATCCTGATGAAATACGGCCTGAGCCCGGAGAGTGTAAAGGCCGCCCAGGACAAGAAGATGGAAGACCTCTGCGCGGGGAAGTGAAACCTCGATGACGCTGTCATCCCGGGCGGAGCGCAGCAGAGACCCGGGATGACATTGCTGCTGTGGGGAGAATTCTTGCTAGGCCAATGAAACGAATACCAACGGACGCCATGCAGCGATGACCTGGACCCATTATATTCCCGCCCTTGTCAAAGGCGCCGAAATCACGATCGTCGTGGCGCTCGTCTCGACGGTGCTCGGCGGGATCCTGTCCTTCGTGGTCGGCATCGCCCGGGTGGAGGGCGGCCCGATCCTGTCGAAGCTCGCCCTCGTCTACATCGAGTTCATGCGCGGCGTGCCGCTGCTCGTGAAGTTCTTCTGGCTCTATTACGCGCTGCCGCTGCTGGGCGTGTCGCTCGACCCGATGACGACGGGCATCACCGGCCTCGTGCTCAACATCAGCGCCTACGGGGCCGAGGTGGTGCGCGGCGGCCTGAAGTCGGTGCCCGACGCGCAGTTCGAGGCGGCGCGGGCGTTGAACTTCTCCCGCGCCCATGTGCTGCTCCACATCGCGCTGCCCCAGGCCATCGTCGAGATGATGCCCGCCTTCGGCAACCTCGCGGTGCAGAACCTGAAGGATACGGCGCTCGTCTCGCTGATCTCGATCGCCGACCTGACCTTCCAGGCCCAGCAATTGCGCAACATCACGCTCGACAGCGCCCGCATCTTCACGCTGACGCTGATTGGCTATTTCATCATCTCGCTGGCGATCGCGCTCGCGATCCGCGGAATCGAGCGCTGGACGCGGCGCGGCGCGGCCTTCCCGCGCGCGGCGCACGGCTGAGGAGAAGCGCATGATCTACGGCTTCGCCTGGGATACGTCCTCACCGCTCGCCTATGCGCTGTCGATCTTGCCGATCCTCGGCATCGGCCTCATCGTCACGCTGGAGGCCGCCGTCTCCGGCTTCGCCATCGCGCTGGTGCTCGGCCTCGTCTGGTGCCTGTTGCGCCGCTCGCGCCTCAAGGCGGTCTCCTGGACGGTCGCCTTCGTGGTCGAGTTCATCCGCGACACGCCGCTCCTGGTGCAGCTGTTCTTCCTCTACTAC
This sequence comes from Lichenihabitans sp., assembly GCA_965277635.1. Lineage (GTDB taxonomy): Bacteria > Pseudomonadota > Alphaproteobacteria > Rhizobiales > Beijerinckiaceae > Lichenihabitans. The sequence continues at coordinate 3,082,774 of CBDIDE010000002.1, read as the reverse complement.
GTGCTGCCCGACTACGGCATCACGCTGCCGGCCTTCCTGACCGGCGCGCTGGCGCTCGGCCTGCAATATTCGGCCTATACGTCGGAAGTCTATCGTGGCGGCTTCGACGCCGTGCCGCGCGGCCAGTGGGAGGCCGCCACCGCGCTCAACCTCTCGCGCTTCAAGGTCTACCGCGACATCGTCATCCCGCAGGCCATCCCGCGCATCATGCCCTCGATGGGCAATTACGCCGTCTCGATGCTCAAGGAGACGCCGGTGCTCTCCGTCGTCACGGTGCTCGACATGCTCAACCTGGCCAATATGATCGGCGACCGCACCTTCGAATATCTGGTGCCCTTGACGATGGTCGGGCTGATCTTCCCCGTCCTGACGACGCTGTGCTCGGCGGGGATCCACGCCCTCGACCGAGTGCTGCCCAAAGCCGGATTTGCCCTCAGATGACAGACTCCCTGATCCGGTTCTCCGCGCTGACCAAGCGCTTCGGCGACCTCGTCGTGCTCGACCGGTTCGATTTCGACGTCGCACCCGGCGAGAAGGTGACGCTGATCGGCCCCTCCGGCTCGGGCAAGTCGACCGTGCTGCGCATCCTGATGACGCTCGAGCCGTTCCAGGACGGCGACCTGACGCTCGCCGGCATCCCCTACCATCAGCCCGACGGGCGCGGCGCCTTCCGGGCGAGCGACAAGCATCTGCGGCAGATCCGCACCCATGTCGGCATGGTGTTCCAGAGCTTCAACCTGTTCCCGCATATGAGCGTGCTGCGCAACGTGGTCGAGGCGCCCGTCGCGGTCCTGGGCCTCGCCCGCACCGAAGCCGAATGCCGGGCCGTCGATCTGCTGCGGCTCGTCGGGCTGGCCGACAAGAAGGACCACTTTCCAAGCCAGCTCTCGGGCGGCCAGCAGCAGCGTGTCGCCATCGCCCGGGCGCTGGCCATGAGGCCGCGGGTGCTGCTCTTCGACGAGCCCACGTCCGCGCTCGACCCGCAGCTCGTCGGCGAGGTGCTCGGCGTCATCCGCACGCTGGCCCACGAGCACGACCTCACCATGCTGCTCGTCACCCACGAGATGCGCTTCGCCCGCGAAGTGTCGGACCGGGTCTGCTTCTTCGACAAGGGAAAGATCGTCGAGCAGGGTCCGCCGGAAAAACTCTTCTCCTCGCCCGAGCAACCCCGGACGCGGGAATTCCTGAAATCCGTCCTGGCCGAATAGACACGCCGTCCAATCGGCGCGCTCGAAGACGGACGGCGCCGATCACCCGGCCTTGCGCTGATAGGCCTCGTTGGCGTCCGCCACGCCCTGGCGGCGGAGATGCACGCGGGACTTGATCAGCACCATCGTGGCCTGATTGCGCGGCACCGTGGCGATCGTCGTCACCGAGGCCACCTCGTCGTTGCGGAACAGATAGAGGACGATGGCGACCTCGCCGTTCGTGGCGTCACGCGTGATGAGCGAGAAGGTGATCATTGGGGGCGGGTCCGTCATGGAGCGCTGGTCTATGACGGAGACTTTGAGCACCCTCGCTGTCGCGGGGCTTACCGCCCGTAATCGCTCACGGCAGGCGGCTGCGCTCGGCCTGTTTCTGCGCCTCCTGCGCGGCCTTGAGCTGCGCCCTCGTGTACATCAGCGCATGAGAGGCGAGGTCGCGGCTGTCCTCCCACAGGTTGCGCCAGATGCCGAGGATGCCTTCGAGCGGCTGGCCGACGACACGCGAGGAGAAGGATTCGAAGGTGATCGGCCCCTGGTAGCCCGAGCGGACCAGCGCGCGAAACACGCCGGCGAGGTCAATCGACCCCGAACCCATGTAGCCGCGATGCGAATCGCCGGTGTGGAAGTAGCCGAGGTACTCCCCGGTATCGATGATCGCCGAGGTTATGTCCGATTCCTCGATGTTCATGTGATAGACGTCGAGATGGACCTTGACATTGGGCTTGCCGATCCGCCTGCACATCTCGACCGCCTGCGAGGCGGTGTTCAAGACGTTCGATTCGTAGCGGTTCACGACTTCGAGGCCGAGCGTGATGTTGCTCTTCGCCGCCGTCTCGCCGACGCGCTGCAGCACCTCGACCGAACGCTTCACCCCCTCGGCGGTCGTCGGCACGGAATATTTCTGGAAGGCCGATTCGAGGATGCCGCAGATATGGGTCGCACCGACGTCGCGCCCCATGGCGATCGCCTGTTCGAGCTTGGCCTGGCCGCGCTTCTCCTTGTCGCGGTCGTTGCTCGAAATGTCGCTGTCGGCGTCGAGGCCGAGCGAGGCCGTGGCCCCGAGCCCGGCCTTCTCCAGCTCGCGCCGGGTGAAACCCGTGTCGATCGTCGAAGGGTCGAGCGCCGCGAGCTCGATGAGGTCGTAGCCGAGCTCGGCCGTCTGGCCGATGGCGCGCGCCGCCTCGTCCTTGCTCCAGCCCTTGGCCCAGACGAAGGCGTGCAGACCCAGTTTGTTCATCGTTCGGCTCCCTTGGTGTTTTCTGTCGCGGCGAAGAGCGGCTTCAGGGCGGCATAGAGCGCCCGGAAGGCCGCGACGCGCGGACGATAGAGGTCGCCGAGGCGTGGATCGGGCTCGATCACCCCGGCGCGTGGCGGCATGCTCACCACGTCGGCAAGATTTTCGCCCGTGGCCGCGAGGCGGCCGAGACGCGCCGCGCCGAAGGCCGGGCCGCGCTCGGCGCCCTCGAAGCGGACGAGCGGCACGCCGAGCACCGAGGCGATGATCCGCCCCCAGAAGGGCGACCTGGCCCCCCCTCCGATGAAGCCTAGCTCCTCGGGGCGCGGCTCGCCCGGACGCGTCAGCACGGCGAGGCCGTCGGCGAGCGAGAAGGCGACCGCTTCCAGCATGGCCTGCGCGATATCGGCGGGTGTCGTCGCGCCGTCGAGGCCGATCAAGGCGCCGCGCGCGGCGGGATCGTTGTGCGGGGTGCGCTCGCCGAAGAGGTAAGGCAAGGCTAGAAGCCGCGACGGCCCTTTAAACGACGTTTCGACCTCGGCCAGCAGTGCGCCGACGTCGGTCCGGCCGGTCCAGCGGGCGACGGCGGCGAGCGGGCTCGCGCCGTTGAGCAGCGCCGCCATCCTGTACCAGGCTCCCGGCACGGCGTGGCAGAAGGCATGGACCAGCCGCTCGGGATCGGGCGTGTAGTGCCGGGAAGCGAGGAACACCTGGCCGGAGGTGCCGAGCGACACGAAGCCCTGGGCCTCGCCGATCGCGCCGATGCCGACGCCGCCGACCGCCGTGTCGCCGCCACCCGCCGCCACCACGATTCCGGGCGCCATGCCCCAGCGCGCCGCAAGCGCCGGACGCAGCCGGCCGGCCACGGCGGTCGATTCGACCAGCCGGGGCAACCAGGCAGGATCGACGCCGCAGGCCTCGATCGCCGCGGGCGACCAGTCGCGCGCCGCCTGATCGAGCAGCCAAGTCCCGGCCGCGTCGCTGACGTCGGTGACATGCTCGCCGGTCAGGCGCAGGCCGACGTAATCCTTGGGCAGCAGCAGGTGGCGGGCATGGGCCAGGACCTCCGGCTCGTGCCGGCGCAGCCACAGCACCTTGGGGCCGGTGAAGCCCGGCATCGGCCGCACGCCCATGACGCGCTGAAGCTCAGGACCGAGGGCGGCGAGCGCCTCGGCCTCGGCGGCGGCGCGCCCGTCATTCCACAGGATGGCGGGCCGTAGCGGGCGGTCCTCTCCGTCGAGTAGCAGAGCGCCGTGCATCTGGCCCGACAGGCCGATGCCGCGCACCCGTCCCATGCTCTCCCGCTCCTCCGCCGCGAGGCGGTCGAGCCCGGTAGAGACCGCTGCCCACCAGGTCTCGGCATCGTCCTCGGACCAGGACGGGCGCGGCTGGCGCGGATGCAGCGCCTCCTCGACACTCGCGACGGCGCGCTGCGCCTCGTCGACGAGGACGATCTTGACCGCCGAGGTTCCGATATCGATCCCGAGGAACATCGCGAGCGCCGTCCGGCTCCGGTGCGAGGGCAAGCGGGGGTCGCTGCAAGGACCGTGCTTTAGCGGCTACGGCGCGGGAATGCCAGCGAGCAACCTCTCGCCGCCTCCGCGAAGGCGCCTCCGCGAGCGGACGACGGCGCCACCCTTGAGACGGCGACCCCGGTCACGGGCTGACACCGATCAGCGGCGACATGTCGCCGCGCGGCATTTGCGCGGGCGCCGGCGGCGATCATTCCGGGCATAAGCCGGGGCATCCGGCTCTGGACATTCCCGCTCTTCTGATGGATGCACCTCAGTGTCAGCTCAACCTCGTCCCCAGCGTGGCCGATCTCGCCGGGGACGTCCTGAAGGAGCCCTGCCCTGACCCCCGGATCTCGCTGGAGGCGGACATGAACCACGACGCCTTTTTCCGCCGCGAGCTCGATGCTCTGCGCAAGGAAGGCCGCTACCGGGTCTTCGCCGAGCTCGAGAGGTGCGCGGGAGGCTTTCCGAAGGCCATCAACCACGGCGGCCGCGCCCGGCCCGAGGTCACCGTCTGGTGTTCCAACGACTACCTCGGCATGGGCCAGCACCCGCAGGTGCTCGATGCCATGCATCGGGCGCTCGATCGTTGCGGCGCGGGCGCCGGCGGCACCCGCAACATCTCCGGGAACACGCACTACCACGTGTTGCTGGAGGAGGAACTAGCCGACCTGCACGGCAAGGATTCGGCGCTGCTGTTCACCTCTGGCTACGTGTCGAACTGGGCGACGCTGAGCACGCTCGGCAGCCGCCTGCCGGGTTGCGTCATCCTGTCGGATGCCTCGAACCATGCCTCGATGATCGAAGGCATCAGGCACAGCGGCGCCGAGAAGCGGATCTTCGCCCACAATGACCCCGCCGACCTCGACCGCAAGCTCACGCAGCTCGATCCGGCGTGCCCGAAGCTCGTCGCCTTCGAGTCGGTCTATTCGATGGCCGGCGACATCGCACCGATGTCCGAGATCCTCGACGTCGCCGAGACACATGGCGCGCTGACCTATCTCGACGAGGTCCATGCGGTCGGCCTCTATGGGCCGCGCGGCGGCGGCATCGCCGAGCGGGAGGGCCTGAGCCATCGTGTCGACGTGATCGAGGGCACGCTCGGCAAGGCCTTCGGAACGGTCGGCGGCTATATCGCGGCCTCGCAGGCGCTTTGCGATTTCGTGCGCAGCTTCGCCTCGGGCTTCATCTTCACTACTGCCCTGCCCCCCGCCATCGCGGCCGGTGCGCGCGCCTCGATCCAGCATCTCAAGGCAAGCTCGGCGGAGCGCGAGCGGCACCGCGAGCGCGTCGAGCGCGTGCGCCGCGCCTTCGACAAGGCCGGCATCCCGCATCTCGACAACCAGAGCCACATCGTGCCGGTCATGGTCGGCGATCCGATCCTGTGCAAGCAGATCAGCGACCGCCTGCTCGAGCGCTATGGCATCTACGTCCAGCCGATCAATTATCCGACCGTGCCGCGCGGCACCGAGCGGCTGCGCGTCACGCCCTCGCCGGTCCATTCCGACCAGGATATCGAGCATCTGGTCGCCTCGCTCTCCGCCATCCGGGCGGAACTCGGGCTGGCGCAGGCGGCCTGAACGCGCCGCGCATCGAGCCGCACCGGCTTGGCCGTGGCCTCATCCGGCCATGACGGTCCGCGGCGTTCGGGCGCGGCGGGCGACCCGGCGCTGCAGCGCCCGCGTCATCGGCGCTTCGACGATCCTATGCAGGATGATCGCCGCGACGACGGTCGCAAGCAGCATGATCGCCATCGCCTCCCACGGCATGATGGTGTGACGGCGCAAGCCAGGCTCGAACAGCGCGAAGAGAAACTCGAACGCCGCGGAATGCAGCAGGTAGAGCGAATAGGACGCATCGCCGAGCGCAAGAAACACGCGGCCGATGACCGTGCCTGATCGGGGGCGCCCGAGCACCGCGGCGGCGACGATCAGGGCGGCCGGGATGCCCCACCCCAGGCCTCTGTATCTGTCGTAGTCGCCGGCAAAGGGCCTGAAGGCCACCGCCCCTGCGAGTCCGGCGAGGGCGAAAAGCAGCGCAGCCCATGACGGCAGCCTGATGCCGCGCAGCAAGGCCCATGTGATGGCCATGCCGAAGACGAATTCGAGACTGTTCGATCGCGCCCAGAAGGCGAGCGGCTGCGGCAGCGCGACGACCTGGCCCACGGCGACCAGAGCGGTCAGAGCGGCCGCGAGCACGCCGAACCGCATTCGGTTCGGCAGCAGCATCGCCGCGGCGAAGCAGACGTAGAAGAACATCTCATAGTTCAGTGTCCAGCCCACGGGAAGGAGCGGAAACATGTCGACGCCGCCCGGCGACAACGAGAACGGGATGAACAGGTAGGACATCGCGGTGATGGTCCAGCCATAGCCGCCGAAACCCAGGTGTCGGAACTGGTGCAGCACCGAGATGAGGGTGATGGTGGTGAAGATCCAATAGAGCGGGGCGATGCGGACCAGTCGCCGGAGGAAGAACCGTCGCGCCGGCGCGATGCCGCGCCCGTCGTCGGCGATGTAGACCATGATGAAGCCGGAGATGACGAAGAAGATGTCGACGCCGAAGACGCCGAGATCCAGGTCTCGGGTGTGATCGGCGATGCCGGCGACGTAGAAATCGACCGGAAGATGGGACACGGCGACGATCAGCGCGGCAACGCCCCGCAGGATCTGGATGTTGGGCTGCGCCGGCCGCTCCATCGTCATCGTGGCTGGTCGGACTCCGGCTCTGGTGATGTCGCAATGCCGTCGTCTTCGGGTTTGCTCCGGTTGTCAAACCGGGCAGCGACGCGGTCGAAAAACCACCGAGCTTCACCGGACCGCCGGCCCGTGCCATAGTTTGCGGTGGGGCGGAGATCCATCGCATGCGGCTCGATTACGTGGTCATCCTTGGCTCGGTCCGGCGCGAGCGGATGGGGATCCGGGCGGCGCGCTGGATCATGCAGGCGATCGAGGCCCGCGGCCACGGGGCCACGCTGGTCGATCCGCTCGAGGTGCGGCTGCCGCTGCTCGACCGGATGTACAAGGAATACCCGAAGGGTCAGGCGCCCGAGGCCCTGGAGAAACTGGCCATGCTCTACCGTGCGGCCGACGGTTTCGTCATCGTGTCGGGCGAGTATAATCACGGCATCCCGCCGGCGCTGAAGAATCTGCTCGACCACTTCCTCGAGGAATATTTTCACCGCCCGTCGGGGATCGTGTCCTATTCGGCCGGCTCGTTCGGGGGCGTCAGGGCCGCGATGCAGCTCCGGATGACGTTGGCCGAACTCGGCATGGCCTCCATTCCCTCGCTCCTGCCCATTCCCAAGATCGGCGCCAGCCTGTCGGAGACCGGCATTGCGACGGTACCGGCGCTGGAAAAAACCAAGGAGCGCTTTCTGAACGAGCTCGATTGGTACGCCCGTGCGCTGCGGCGCGAGCGCGACGCCTCCGGCACGCCCGGCTGAAACCGGCTTGAGTAGGAGCCGAAGCGACGCTATGTGTCGCGAAGGCGACCTCGACGTCGCGAAAAAACCTGTTGTGCGGCGGCCTGTTTCCTGCATGTTACAGGCGCCGTAATAGGACAGCGTTGCTGACCAAAAAGCGTGCATGAGTCACGCGCCTGTGCAATTTTCGCGGGCAAATTGGTTCGGTGCGCGCAGCCTGAGCTGCCGTCTCGAGGGAGTGTCGTTCGATGACCGAGATCATCAGAGCCACAATGGGCGCCGGCAAGGTCGGCCCGCAGCTCCGCGCCGTCGCGGCCGCCACCAGACGCATCGATGCCACCGACCCCGGCCTGCCCGAGGCGCAGGGCCTCTACGATCCGTCGCACGAGCACGACGCCTGCGGCGTCGGCTTCGTGGCCGATATGAAGAACCGCAAGTCGCACGACATCGTCGAGATGGGCCTCAAGATCCTGGCCAACCTCGACCATCGCGGCGCGGTCGGCGCCGACGCCCATGGCGGCGACGGCTGCGGCATGCTGGTCCAGATCCCGCACGATTTCCTCGCCGAGGAAGCGGCATCGCTCGGCTTCGCGCTGCCCGAGCCCGGCCGCTACGGCTTGGGCTCCTTCTTCCTGCCGAGGGACGACGAGGGACGGCGCACGGTGGAAGCCATCGTCGCCGCGGCCGTCGAGGCCGAAGGGCAGGTTCTGCTCGGCTGGCGCGACGTCCCGGTCGACGCCTCGCTGCTCGGCGAGAGCATCCTTTCGGGCGAGCCGGTGAGCCGGCAGGTCTTCATCGGCCGCGGCGACGACATCGCCGACGAGGAGGCGTTCGAGCGCCGCCTGTTCATCCTGCGCAAGGTCATCTCGGGCAAGGTCTACGGGCTGGCGGACCCCAAGACGGCCGGCTTCTACCCGGTCTCCTTTTCCTGCCGCACGCTCGTCTACAAGGGCCTGCTGCTCGCCACCCGGCTCGGCGGCTATTATCGCGACCTTCGGGATCCGCGGTTCAGGACGGCCCTGGCCCTCGTCCACCAGCGCTTCTCGACCAACACGTTCCCGGCCTGGTCGCTGGCCCACCCCTATCGCATGGTGGCGCATAACGGCGAGATCAACACGCTGCGCGGCAACGTCAACTGGATGGCGGCGCGGCAGGCCTCGGTGACCTCCGAGCGCTACGGCGAGGACATCACGAAGCTCTGGCCGATCTCGTACGAGGGGCAGTCGGACACGGCGTGCTTCGACAATGCGCTCGAATTCCTGGTGCAGGGCGGCTATTCGCTGACCCATGCCATGATGATGCTGATCCCCGAGGCCTGGGCCGGCAATCCGCTCATGGACGAGAGCCGGCGCGCTTTCTACGAATATCACGCCTCGCTGATGGAGCCGTGGGACGGGCCGGCGGCCGTCGCCTTCACGGACGGCCGGCAGATCGGTGCGACGCTCGATCGCAACGGTCTGCGGCCGGCACGCTATCTCGTGACCGACGACGACCTCGTGGTGATGGCCTCCGAGATGGGCGTGCTGCCGATCCCGGAAGAGACGATCGTCACCAAGTGGCGGCTGCAGCCCGGCAAGATGTTGCTCGTCGATTTGCAACAAGGCCGCATCGTCTCGGACGACGAGATGAAGACCTCGCTGGCGGACTCGCATCCTTACCGCGCCTGGGTCGAGCGAACGCAGATCGTGCTCGAGACCCTGCAGCCGGTGGAGGCGCGCGCCGCGCGCACCGACGTCGCTCTCCTCGATAAGCAGCAGGCGTTCGGCTACACCCGCGAGGACATCACGATCCTGCTCGCGCCGATGGCGGCGACGGGGCAGGAGGCCGTCGGCTCCATGGGCACCGACACGCCGATCTCCGCCCTCTCCGACAAGTCGAAGCTCCTCTACACCTATTTCAAGCAGAACTTCGCCCAGGTGACGAACCCGCCGATCGACCCGATCCGCGAGGAACTCGTCATGAGCCTCGTCTCGTTCATCGGCCCGCGGCCCAACATCTTCGACCTCGAAGGCAATTCGCGCCGCAAGCGGCTCGAAGTGCGCCAGCCGATCCTGACCAACGACGACCTCGAGAAGATCCGCTGCATCTCCTATTTCGAGGACGCTTTCGACACCAAGACGCTCGACACGACCTACCCGGTCAAGCTCGGCGCCGAGGGCATGGAGGCGATCCTGAAGCGCCTGTGCGAGCGCGCCGAGGCCGCCGTGCATGGCGGCTACAACATCATCATCCTCTCGGACCGTCTGATGGGGCCGGACCGCATCCCGATCCCGGCGCTGCTCGCCACCGCCGCCGTGCACCATCACCTGATCCGCAAGGGCCTGAGGACCTCGGTCGGCCTCGTGGTGGAGACCGGCGAGGCGCGCGAGGTGCATCACTTCGCCTGCCTCGCGGGCTACGGCGCCGAGGCCATCAATCCCTATCTGGCCTTCGAGAGCCTCGCCGCCATGGCGGCGGAATTCCCGGAGGAGGTCGACGCGCCCCACGCGGTGAAGAGCTTCATCAAGTCGATCGACAAGGGCCTGCTCAAGGTCATGTCCAAGATGGGCATCTCGACCTATCAGTCCTATTGCGGCGCACAGATCTTCGACGCGGTCGGCCTCTCGACCGATTTCGTCAGGCGCTTCTTCACCGGCACGCATAGCGTCATCGAGGGTGTCGGCCTTGCCGAGATCGCCGAGGAGACGGTGCGTCGCCACGCCGAAGCCTTCGGCGACGCGCCGGTCTACCGCAACGCGCTCGATGTCGGCGGCGACTATGCCTACCGGGTGCGGGGCGAGACCCATTCCTGGACGCCGCAATCCGTGGCGCTGCTCCAGCACGCCGTGCGCGGCAACAGCCGCGACCAGTATCGTGCCTACGCCAAGCTGCTCAACGAGCAGGACGAGAAGCTGCTGACGATCCGCGGCCTGTTCCGCATCAAGGGGGCGCAGGAGGACAGCCGCGCGCCCGTGCCGCTGGAAGAGGTGGAGGCGGCCGCCTCGATCGTGCGCCGCTTCTCGACGGGGGCCATGTCCTATGGCTCGATCTCGCGCGAGGCCCATACCACGCTCGCCATCGCCATGAACCGGATCGGCGGCAAGTCGAACACCGGCGAGGGCGGCGAGGAATCGGACCGCTTCGAGCCGCTGCCGAACGGCGATTCCATGCGCTCGGCCATCAAGCAGGTGGCTTCGGGCCGCTTCGGCGTGACGACGGAATATCTCGTCAATTCCGACATGATGCAGATCAAGATGGCGCAAGGCGCCAAGCCCGGCGAGGGTGGCCAGTTGCCCGGCCACAAGGTCGATGCCATCATCGCCAAGGTGCGCCATTCGACGCCGGGCGTCGGCCTGATCTCGCCGCCGCCGCACCACGACATCTATTCGATCGAGGATCTGGCGCAGCTCATCTTCGACCTGAAGAACGTCAATCCGCAGGGCCTCGTCTCGGTCAAGCTCGTCTCGGAGATCGGCGTCGGGACGGTCGCGGCCGGCGTCTCCAAGGGCCGCGCCGACCATGTCACCATCGCCGGCTTCGAGGGCGGCACCGGCGCTTCGCCCCTGACCTCGATCAAGCATGCCGGGAGCCCTTGGGAGATCGGCCTCGCCGAGACGCACCAGACGCTGGTGCTGAACCGCCTGCGCTCGCGCATCGCGGTGCAGGTCGACGGCGGGCTGCGCACCGGGCGCGACGTCATCATCGGCGCCCTGCTCGGCGCCGACGAGTTCGGCTTTGCCACCGCACCCTTGATCGCGGCGGGCTGCATCATGATGCGCAAGTGTCACTTGAACACCTGCCCGGTCGGCGTCGCCACGCAGGACCCGGTGCTGCGCAAGCGTTTCGTCGGCCTGCCCGAGCACGTCATCAACTTCTTCTTCTTCGTCGCCGAAGAGGTGCGTGAGCTGATGGCCGAGCTCGGCTACCGCCGCTTCGACGAGATGGTCGGGCAGATGCAGATGCTCGACCGCGACAAGGTGGTGGGCCATTGGAAGGCCAAGGGGCTCGACTTCTCCAAGCTGTTCCACAAGCCGCATGCGCCCGAAGGGGTCGGCATCTCGAAGACGGAGCCGCAGGACCACGGCCTCGACAAGGCGCTGGACAAGCGGCTCATCGCCGAATGCGCCTCCGCGCTGAATGGCGGCGCACCTGTCAGGCTGACGCTGCCGATCGCCAATACCGACCGGACGACGGGGGCCATGCTGTCGGGCGAGATCGCGCGCCGCTACGGCCACAAGGGGCTGCCGGACGGCACCATCCACCTCAAGTTCGAGGGCACGGCCGGCCAGAGTTTTGGGGCCTGGGCGGTGCAGGGCGTGACGCTCGAGCTCGAGGGCGAGGCCAACGACTATGTCGGCAAGGGCCTGTCGGGCGGACGCCTGATCGTCTATCCGCCGAAATCCGCCACCAAGATCGTGCCGGAACGCTCGATCATCGTGGGCAATACCGTGCTCTACGGCGCGATCAGCGGCGAATGCTACTTCCGCGGCGTGGCGGGCGAGCGTTTCGCGGTGCGCAACTCGGGCGCAATCGCGGTCGTCGAGGGTACCGGCGACCATGGCTGCGAATATATGACCGGCGGCATCGTGGTGGTGATCGGCCCCACGGGGCGCAATTTCGCGGCCGGCATGTCGGGCGGCATCGCCTACGTCCTCGACGAGGACGGCGACTTCAAGCGCCGCTGCAACATGGCCATGGTCGAGCTCGAGATGGTCAAGGAGGAGGACGAGCGCAACCGTCGCCTGTTCCATCAGATGGACAATTGGACCGGCCCGCCCTCCGTCGACGTCATGGGCGATATGACGCGCTACGATGCCGAACGCCTGCGCCAGCTCGTCGCCAACCACGCCGAGCTCACGGGGTCGACGCGAGCCAAAGCCATCCTCGACGACTGGGCGGCGACCCTGCCCAAGTTCCGCAAGGTGATGCCGGTGGAATATCGCCGCGCGCTCGCCGAACTGACGCAGCAGGACGAGCCGCTCATGGCGGCCGCGGGGGAGTAGCCCGATGGGCAGGATCACCGGTTTCATGGAATTCGATCGGCAGGACCGGCGCTACGCGCCGGCGGCCGATCGCATCCGTCACTACAAGGAATTCCTGCTGCCGCTCTCCGAGGAGGCGACGCGATCGCAGGCCTCGCGCTGCATGGATTGCGGCATCCCGTTCTGTCACAACGGCTGCCCGGTCAACAACCAGATCCCCGACTTCAACGACCTCGTCTACCGGGGCGACTGGGAGGAGGCGTCCCGCAACCTCCACTCCACCAACAATTTCCCCGAATTCACCGGGCGCATCTGCCCGGCGCCCTGCGAGGCCTCCTGCACGCTCAACCTCGACAACGTGCCCGTGACGATCAAGACGATCGAGAACGCCATCGCCGACCGCGCTTGGGCGGAGGGCTGGATCAAGCCCGAGAAGCCGGCCAGGATGACCGGCAAGAGCGTGGCGGTGATCGGATCGGGACCGTCCGGCCTCGCCTGCGCGCAGCAGCTCGCCCGCGCCGGCCACGCGGTGACGGTCTTCGAGAGGAACCAGAAGCCTGGCGGCCTGCTCCGCTACGGCATTCCGGATTTCAAGCTCGACAAATTGCATGTCGAGCGCCGGGTGAAGCAGATGACCGAGGAGGGCGTCGTCTTCCGTTGCGGCACCAATGTCGGCATCGACCTGCCGGCGCGCGAGATCCTCGACGGCTTCGACGCGCTGGTGCTGGCGGGCGGCGCCGAGAAGCCGCGCGACCTGCCGATCCCCGGCCGCGACCTCGGCGGCATCTATTTCGCCATGGAGTTCCTGCCGCAGCAGAACCGGCGCGTCGGCAAGGAGCCGCTGCGCTCGAACAACCCGATCCTCGCCACCGGCAAGCGGGTGCTGGTGATCGGCGGCGGCGACACCGGCTCCGATTGCATCGGCACCTCGATCCGCCAGGGCGCGCTATCGGTCACCCAACTCGAGATCATGCCCGAGCCGCCCGGGACGGAGAACAAGTTCCTGACCTGGCCCGACTGGCCGCTGAAGCTCCGGACCTCGTCGAGCCAGGAGGAAGGCGCGGTGCGTGACTTCGCCGTGATGACCGAGCGCTTCTCGGGAGAGGGCGGCACGGTCGCGACGGTCGATTGCATCAGGGTCGACCCGAAGTTCAAGCCGATCGAGGGCAGCGGGTTCAAGATCAAGGCCGATCTCGTGCTGCTCGCCATGGGCTTCGTGTCGCCGGTCCCGGACGGCATGCTGGCGGATCTCGGGGTCAAGCTCGACACCCGCGGCAATGTCGAGGCCGACCAGACGGCCTACAAGGCCTCCGCCGATAAGATCTTCGCCTGCGGCGACATGCGGCGCGGGCAGTCGCTCGTCGTCTGGGCGATCCGGGAAGGGCGGCAGGCGGCCCATTCGGTCGACAAGCACCTGATGGGCGCGACCGTCCTGCCGCGCTAGCTGTCGAAGACCGACCCGACCGACCGTGGTTCAAGCGCCCCGGATCAACATCCGACAACGGGCTCGTCCTGACGGGACCGCAGGTCTCGACCGGTCGCGCCCGTTCACGCGGCGCGCGGCGGGGACGCGGCTGTGATGCGAAGGTCGGACGCCGGCAGCGACCGGCCCATCCGCCGTCCCACTTCCGCCTGAACGCGCGCCCAGTGACCTGGCCGCGGGCTGTGCAGGAGGCCGGCATCCTCCCGCCAGGACATCTCGCCGGCCACGATGAAGGCCTGATCGCCCTTGTCGCGCATCAGGCGAGCGGCATCGCGAGCGACGTCATCGCCCGCACGACGGAGAAACGAAACCATGATCGGGGTTCCTCGAGGCGGGCCATCGTCATCCGAAGCCCGCGTTGGAATGAGTGCCATAAAGCCCCAATCCGGTTCAATCCGATCTCTACAATCTGGTGAATGCTTCAGGTAAGCCGGGCGATCGAACGGTGGATCCGCCGATATCCACCGGCCTTTCGAGGTAGGTCGGACTCTTCTGGAGGTATCCGCGTCAGCTGCGCTTGCGCAGGCGGACGATCACGTCGACGCGCGAGACTTCCATTCCCTCCGGCGCCGCCGGAACCGGGCCGACCGCCATGTGCGCACCGGGGATGTCGACCAGGACGTTCGAATCCTCGATGAGGAAATGGTGATGATTCGACAGGTTGGTGTCGAAATAGGTCTTCGATCCGTCGACCGCGATCTCGCGCAGCAGGCCCGCCTCGGTGAACTGGTGCAGGGTGTTGTAGACGGTGGCGAGCGAGATCGCCACGCGGGCGCCGGTGGCCTCTTCGTAGAGCTTCTCGGCCGTGATATGACGGTCGCCCTTGGCGAACAGCAGCCAGCCGAGCGCCACGCGCTGGCGCGTCGGACGCAGCCCGGATCGGCGCAGCTTGGCGCGCAGATCGTGCACGGGACAGCCGTGCAATGCATCCCCCGGAGGCGTCGAAACGGCGGCCGGCTCGGCTTCTATGGATTTCACTACGGGCGTCGGCTGGGGCATGGGATGGCGTTCGGGTTCCGTCGTTCCCTCTATCATAGGCAAGGCAGCCCAGCGCCGCAACCATGGGACGGCGACTCGGCACGGATCGCCCGGGGGCCGGCATTTGTATGCCGATCCGATTCAATTCGTGCTGTCAAGCCAGCATGACGAATTTTCAACATCACCCCGGAACCGTCGCGCCGCGAAGGCATTGACGAGCCAGCGACAGAATTTTGGGCCCAGGGGCGTCAAAGGTTGGAATGACGATGACTTCTCTCGATCGCGCCACCGATACGAATGCGGGTTTTGGCTATGCGATGGATGCGGTGACGGCTCGTCGCCAATTCAATCTCTCGATCGTCATCGTCGCCGGACTTGCGGTGGCGATCGCCGCCGCTGCGATCAACGTGCCGAAGCTTTCCGTGGCATCCCCGGGCTATTACACGGTCGCGATCCCGTCGGCGACGATGCAGGCCGAGCGCGAGAAGGATCCGACACCCCGCAGCTGACCTGATTGCGACAGCCGGCCACCGTTCAGGCGAGCAGGTTCGCCATCGGCTTGAGCGTATCGGTACCGGGAAATATGTCCGCCGCCAGAGTGCGCGGCGATAGGCCCCACTGCTCGGCCAAGATCCCTTTCACCACGGCCCTGAGATCGCTGGTCGACTGAAGATCGCGGGCCTCGTAGAGTTGGGCGGTTTTCAGGCCCGGCCAATCGGCGATGACACGACCGCCCTTGAGCGCCCCTCCGGCCAGGAAAGCGACCGTGCCGGTGCCATGGTCGGTGCCGACCGTCCCGTTGATATGGACCGTCCGACCGAATTCGGTCATCACCGCGATCGTCGTGTCGCGCCAATGCGGGCCGAGACCGGTCTCGAAGGCGTGGATGGCTTCGTCGAGCCCCCCGAGCAATAGGGCCAGTCGCCCGGTTGCGCCGCCTTCGTTGACATGCGTGTCCCAGCCGTCGAAGGCGAGCGCCGCGATGCGCGGCCCATCGTCAGCCGCCAGCAGCCTGGCGGCACCTTCGGCCGCCTGCTGCATGCCGCGCGGCGTCCCCATCCCGCCTCGCGCTTTCTCGCTCTCGTCGCCGGCGAGCCTTTCGGTGCCAAGCCCTTCGGTCAGCGCGGCGGCAAGGATCGGATCGCGATGGCCGTAGAGATCGAGCACGCGCCGCGCCAGGTCGTCGCTAGCCTTGGCCACCATGCGCGGCGCCCAGCCGAGGACCGGCGCCGCGCCGCGGATGACGAGCGGGCTGACGGCACCGACCGCAAGGCCCCGAGGATCGATCCGCTCGCCCTGGGGTAGCGCCAGAAGCGCGCGGTTGAGCCAACCGGAAGCTGTGCGGCCCGGCCCCGGCATGCCGCTTTCGAGCACGTCCTGCCCATCGAAATGCGACCGTTCGCGATAGCCCGTCGCCACCGCATGGACGACGCTCGCCTGTCCGGCCCGGAACAGCCGCGCGAAATTCGGCATGGCCGGATTGAGGGCGAAGAAGCCGTCGAGCGGCAGCGCCGGATGGTCGCCGCCCGTCGAGAGCGCCAGGGCGCCATGCAGGTCCACGTAATCGGGGTCGCCTACGGGCGCTACGGCCGAAAGGCCGTCGAGCGCGCCGCGCAGGATGATGGTGACGAAGCGCGAATCGCGCGCGCCGGCCGCATGGGCGAAACGCGGCGCGAAGGCCCAGGCGAAGCAGGCCCCGCCGCTGGCCAGCACGGCGCGGCGCGACGGGGTCGGGATCTCGCACAGCATGGCTATCTCCTCTGGAATTCGGGGCTCATCAGCAGCAGCGCCAGGGCCTGTTCCCTGGATTCGGCGTGAGCCAAGGCACCGCGCGTCTCGGGCGAGGCCTCCTGGCCCGCAGCCGCATCGAGGAGGGCCAGCGGATCGCCGGAGATTTTTGCCCCATGGGCGGTCCGCGCAGCGAGGTCGAGCCTGAGCTTCATCGCTTCGGGTGACGCCCAGGCGGCGGCCGTGTCCGGGAAGCCGTTGGGACCGGGCGGCTCCCACAGCGGCATGCCGAGGGTCCGCAAGCCGTTGAGGATCGGGCCGGGCTCGGTGAGGGGCACCTCGGTGAGTCGCATCGCCGCGATGAGAAAGTCATAGGGATTGCGCATCTTCGTCGGTGGTGCCGACCAGCTCTCGGGCAGGTCGATCAGGGCCATGGTCACGGCCCGAAGGTCGCCGTCGCGATTGTGAAAGACGGTGGCGATGCGCTCGACAGCGGCCGGGGGCGGCTCGTCGGCCACGAAATGGCGAGCCAGCTTGGTGGCGATGTGCTGCGCCGTCGCGGGCGCCCTGGCGATGTCGTTGAGCGCCGCTTCGCCCTGGCCGTAGCCGCCGCTGAGATAGGCGTGGCCCGCCACCATCTCGTCGCCCGGCTCGTGCATGTTGGCATTGAACACGAAGGTGCCTGGTTCGCCGAGGCGGCCCTCGCGCCCGGCGAAGGTCCAGCCGGTCAAGACCCGCGCCATGGAGGTGACGTCGGCCTGGGTGTAGCCGGCATCGGCGCCGAGCGTATGAAGCTCCAGGATCTCGCGGCCGAGGTTCTCGTTGAGCCCGCGCCTGCGGTTCTGTCCGGCGCGCGATTCGGGGCCGATCGACTGGGCATTGTCGAGATAGAACAGCATGGCCGGGTGCTGCTCGACGGCGAGCAGCATGTCGGCGAAGCGGCCGAGCACATGCGGCCGGATGGCCTCGCGTTCGAACGAGCCGGCGGTGGCGCGCAAGAGATTGCCCTTGGCCACCGACACGCAGAAATGGTTCGACCAGAAGGCGACGAGCCGTTCGACGAGGCCAGTGCCGGCGCCCGCCGCCTTCTGGAACCGGGCCAGCGCCTCGGCCCGGTAGATCCTGGCCTCCGGCGACACTTCGGGCTTCGCGACGTCGGGCACCACGGCACCGCCGGCCGGCATGGATGGGCCGGATTGAGGCGCCATGGCGGGCGCCGAGGCCTGCATCGGCGCAGGTGCCTTGGCCGGAGCGGTAGCGGCCATCGCCTGCTGGTCGCGGGCATGCTGCTCGCGCGCCAGCTTGCGGGTCGTCTGCGCCGCATAGGCGGCCTGGATATTGGCGGCGGTGCCGGCCAGAAGCGGATGGCCGGGGGCGTCGTCCGCCGCGAGTTGGATCAGGGCGGCGTCGGGCTTGAGCTCCGCTTTCAGCAGGCCGCGTGGATCGCCGGCCGCCGTATCGAGGTCCCCGGGCCTTGCGCCGAGGCCGAAACGGTTGAAGGCGATCAGCGCTTCCCTTGAGCTGTCGGTCGACATGCGAGTCTCCGCGCTGGAGGGTCAAGCCTCCTCATTTCCGGCTCAGAGTGAAACACACCGAAGCTATCGGCGGGATGAACGGTTTGCGGCGGAAGCTGGACGACGCCCGTCTCGTTCGATACTGGGTGCGGCCGGGGTGCCTGACGCGGGATACCTGCTGCGGCAAGGGAGACGGACATGGCCTTTCGACGCGGCGGCTTTGCGCTCAATGCGCCCAAGGTGATCACCTTCGCGATCTCGATCATCCTGGTCGTGGTGGCGCTTTTGTCCATGCACATGCGGCTGCCAGCGGGCGCGAGCTTCGTGGCGCAGCATCGCTTCTGGCTCGTCGTCGCCGGCTACGTGCTGCTGGCGCTCGGCTGCCTGCTGCCGGGATTGTGAGAGGTTACGGCCACCGATGCCGGCGGCATCGCCATCGGGATCTCGTATCTTACTCCCCGACGCCCATCACGTCCGCCGTCTGCCAGGCGAGGTGCTGGCCTCCGTCGAGCGCGATGACCTGGCCGGTGACGGAGGGGGTCTCAATCAGCCATCGGATCGTGCGGCCGAACTCGGCGAGATCCGGTCCGCGACCGAGGAGCACGGCGTCGGACTGCCGGCGAAAATCCTCGTCGGACTGCCTCACGCTCTTCGCGGTGGGACCCGGCGCGAGGCCGACGACGCGGATCCGCGGCGCCAAGGCTTGCGCCATGGTGCGCGTCGCCCAGGCCAGGCCGGCCTTGGCCAGCGAATAGGAAAAGAATTGCGGGGTCGGCTTCAATACCCGCTGGTCGATTATGTTGACGACGAGGCCGCGGGCGCCTTCGGGCAGGCGTCGCGCCATGGCCGAGGCGAGCAGGCACGGCGCCGCGAGGTTGATCGAAAGATGCGCCATCAGGCTCTCTGGCGTCAGGCCCTCGACCGCATCCTCCTCGAAGATCGAGGCGCTGTTGACGAGAAGCCCGAGCGGTCCAACCGCCTGCGCCGCCGCCTCGACCAGGACCTCGGCGTCGTCGAGACGGGCGAGGTCGCCGGCGACCACCGCCGCCCTGCCGCCGCGCGTCCGGATCGTGTCGGCGAGACCGTCCGCTTCGGCCCGCGAGCGGTTGGCATGGATCGCCACCGCGAACCCCTGTGCCGCCAGCGCCTCGACGATCGCCCGGCCGATGCGCCGCGCGCCTCCGGTCACGAGCGCGCCAGGCGGGATCGCTGTCACAGCCATCGTCTTATCTCCCGCCGCCCGCGCGGACCTGGTCCCACCTTTTCTCCGGGTTGTTATGGTCCCATATTGTTCGCATGCCGAAAACCCGCTCCGACGCCGCAGAGGGCGCCTCGTCCAAACCAACGAAGTCTGGCCGTCCGGCCAGGCCCAAGGCCTCCAAGCCGGAGCTGGTGCCGCTCGACCAGCACCTGGCGGCGCTGCTCAACCCGGCGCTGAACGCGGAGAGACCCTCAGGCTTCGAGGAAGCCCCGCAGGCGCGCTTCGACGTGGCGGCGCCCGGCGGCGCCGAGCCCGCCCATCCGCGCGGCATGAGCGGCTCGGCGGCCTCGGCCGACGTGCTCCAGCGCCTGCTCGAGACCGGCGATCCGCGCCTTGGCCAGAACCCATGGGTGCCGCATCGCCCGGCCCGGCCGGACAAGTCCGAGGGCGGCATCTCCTTCAAGCTGCAGTCCGAATACGACCCCAAGGGCGATCAGCCGACCGCCATCGCCGAGCTCGTCGACGGCGTGAAGAAGCAGGAACGCGACCAGGTGCTGCTCGGCGTCACCGGCTCGGGCAAGACCTTCACCATGGCCCAGGTGATCGCCGCGACGCAGCGCCCGGCGCTGATCCTGGCGCCGAACAAGACCCTGGCGGCGCAGCTCTACGGCGAGTTCAAGAGCTTCTTTCCCGACAATGCGGTCGAATATTTCGTCTCCTACTACGACTATTACCAGCCCGAGGCCTATGTGCCGCGGACCGACACCTATATCGAGAAGGAATCGACCATCAACGAGCAGATCGACCGGATGCGCCATTCGGCCACCCGCTCGCTGCTGGAGCGCGACGACGTGATCATCGTCGCCTCGGTCTCCTGCATCTACGGCATCGGCTCGGTCGAGACCTACACCGCCATGACCTTCTCCGTCTCGGTCGGCGACCGTATCGACCAGCGCCAGCTGATCGCCGATCTCGTGGCGCTGCAATACAAGCGCACCAGCATGGATTTCACCCGCGGCACCTTCCGGGTGCGCGGCGACACGCTGGAGCTCTTCCCGGCGCATTACGAAGACCGCGGCTGGCGCATCGATTTCTTCGGCGACGAGATCGAATCGATCCAGGAGTTCGATCCGCTCACCGGCAAGAAGACCAACGACCTCAAATCCGTGAAGGTCTATGCCAACTCGCATTACGTGACGCCGCGCCCGACGCTGGTGCAGAGCATCAAGGCCATCAAGCAGGAGCTCAAGGGGCGGCTCGACGAGCTCTATGCCCACGGACGCCTGCTCGAGGCGCAGCGGCTCGAGCAGCGCACCGGATTCGACCTCGAGATGCTCGAGGCGACGGGCGTCTGCCAGGGCATCGAGAACTACTCGCGCTATCTCACCGGCCGGCGGCCCGGGGAACCGCCGCCCACCTTGTTCGAATACCTGCCGGATAATGCGCTGGTCTTCACCGACGAGAGCCACGTCACCGTGCCGCAGATCGGCGGCATGTATCGCGGCGACTTCCGCCGCAAGGCGACGCTCGCCGAATACGGCTTCCGCCTGCCCTCCTGCCTGGACAACCGGCCGCTGCGCTTCGAGGAATGGGATGCCATGCGGCCGCAGACCGTGCATGTCTCGGCCACGCCCGGCTCGTGGGAGATCGAGCGCGCGCAAGGCGTCTTCGTCGAGCAGGTGATCCGCCCGACCGGGCTGATCGACCCGCCGGTCGAGGTCCGCCCCGCCCGCTCGCAGGTCGACGACGTCTTGGGCGAGATCCGCGACACGGCGCGGCGCGGCTACCGCTCGCTGATCACCGTTCTGACCAAGCGCATGGCCGAGGACCTGACCGAATACCTGCACGATGCCGGCGTCAAGGTCCGCTACATGCATTCCGACATCGACACGATCGAGCGCATCGAGATCATCCGCGACCTGCGCCTCGGCACCTTCGACGTGCTGGTCGGCATCAACCTTCTGCGCGAAGGCCTCGACATCCCGGAATGCGCGCTCGTCGCCATCCTGGATGCCGACAAGGAGGGCTTTCTACGCTCCGAGACCTCGCTGATCCAGACTATCGGCCGCGCCGCCCGCAACATCGACGGCAAGGTCGTGCTCTACGCCGATAAAGTGACGGGCTCGATGGAGCGCGCCATGGCGGAGACGAGCCGGCGCCGCCAGAAGCAGGAGGAGTTCAACGCCGCCAACGGCATCACGCCGGCCTCGATCAAGCGTGGTATCCAGGACATCCTGAATTCCGTCTACGAGGCCGATCACGTCACGGTCGATGCCGGGATGGTGAAGCCGGAAAACCTCATCGGCCACAATTTCAAGGCGACGGTCGCCGATCTCGAGAAACGCATGCGGGCGGCGGCCGGCAACCTCGAATTCGAGGAGGCGGCACGGCTGCGCGACGAGCTCAAGCGCCTGGAGGCGACCGAGCTGATGATCGGCTCGGACCCCATGGCCCGGCAGGCGGCGATCGAGCAGGAGGCGGGGTCTTTTGGGGGCGCGCGCAAATACGGTAAGGCGGCGAACCTGCCGGCCGGCGCCGGGGGGCGCCCGGCGGCAAGCCGGCCGCACAAGCCGACCGACGCCGACATGGGTCCGCATAATTTCGGCGGCGGCGAGGGCAAGCCGCGCTTTACCGCCGCCTCGCGCATGCCCGCCTCGCGGGCCAGGAAACCTAATTTGGACGAGATGGGCCCCGGCCGCGAGCAGACCCCCGCCTCGGGCGACACCTACGTTCGTCCCGAACGCCCCGACCCGAAGGTCGGGACCTGGAAGAAGGGTGGGAGAGGGCGGAGATAATGGAGTTGATCTCAACCCGTCCGAAGAATTTTTATCTCCAATACCTTCTGATATTATTTCAGTCAGAGAGTGGAATTTTGTCGCTATGGAGACCGTATGAACTCGCCTGCTCTTGGTCGCTCGCTCGAACTTTATTACATTGACGGCCGCGCGGATGGCATGCTCACGGCAGAGATGTTCAATTGGACCGGTCATGTGCTGAAGACGCCTCGCACCCAGTTGGCGCCCTTGCTCGAGCAGAAGCGGCCTATGCCGGCGTCTACCTTCTGCTCGGCGAGCGCGATGGCGAAGCTGTGGCCTACGTGGGCGAGAGCGAGGATATCAGGTCACGCATTAAGACCCACGACGTCGAAAAGGACTGGTGGACGGTCGCCGTACTGGTCACGACTGCAGGGAACAAGCTAAATAAAGCTCACGCCCGCTACTTGGAAGCGCGCCTGATCGAAGAAGCATATGCAGTGGGCCGAACACCACTTAATAATGCAACGAGGCCTACGCGTCCGCCGCTGAGCGAGGCCGACGTGTCGAAAATGGAAGCTTTCCTCAACAATATCCTTATCGTACTGCCAGCCGTGCGCGTCGACATCTTCATACAGCGCGCGCGATCGAAGCCGCCCGCGATCGAGTATGCTGCCACCACTGTCGCACAAGGCGCCACCCGGTTTGTACTGGAAGTGAGAAGACATGGGCTCAAAGCATACGCTGAAGTGCTGAATGGGGAGTTCGTCGTGGAAGCAGGCTCGCTGGCACGACTGAATTGGGAAGGCCGGGAAATTGCGGGCAGCAGCTACGCTAAGCTGCACGCGGAACTGAAGCGCGCGGGCATTCTACGGGAGGATGGCCCATACTGCGTTTTCAAACAAAGCTATGCGTTCGCTTCACCCAGCGCTGCAGCGGCTGTCGTTAGCGGGCGATCGGCCAACGGCGCTACTGCATGGCAGACGGAGGGCGGACAAACCTACAAAGCCTGGGAAGCTCGGCAACTTGCGGGCTCACCAGTAGAAACCGGGTAATCACTGACCAATCGCTTCGGCAGGGCTCTTTATTCGCCTTGATGTGGCACGAGACGTAATTTCCGCATTCTGATGGATTGCTGATGGATCGCGGAATTACGGAATTACAGTGACACTTTACTCTTTCGCCGGTGCTGCGGCTGCGTCTGGATCCCCGCTTGCGCGGGGATGAGCGGTGGGGATGCTCGTCGTAATTCCTGGCAACGCTTGCGACGTGCCACGCGACCCGGGTCCCGTACAACCCGCTCATCCCCGCGCAAGCGGGGATCCAGGCGGGACAGGCAAGGCTCTCAAGGTTCGAGATCTTGCGCCAAATCGCGCCAGTCCGGATTTGAGGCCTCGATCAGCTGCAGCTTCCAGGTTCGGTTCCACTTCTTCAGAGCATGCTCGCGCCGGAAAGCGCTCTCGCGGCTTTCATGCGGCTCGTGCCAGACCAGCATCTTGACCCCATAGCGTCGCGTGAAGCCTGGGATGGCACCGGTCTGGTGCTCCCAGACGCGGCGGTTCATGTCGTCCGTCATGCCGATATAGAGCGTGCCGTTACGATGGCTCGCCATAATGTAGACGTGGAACATGGCAGACAGTCCTGGATCAAAACCCTCGGAGAGGCCTTGCCAAACATGTTCCCGCCTACTTCCCGTTCGGGGCGGCCGGCGCGGGAGAGATGCCCGGGATCTTGAGATGGCCGGCATGCCGCCGCAAAGCCCGCAGGTTGAGGTGGACGTCGCCGCCGTGCAGCAGGCTCACAGCCTGGTCCGCGATGGTGCGGCAGGTCCGGCTGAGTTGACGCCGCTTGTCGACGAGGCAGGCGACGCCGTGATCCTTGGCGGTGAGCATGTCGGGGCACAGCCGCTGGCCTTCGGCGAGGCATATCAAGGCCGTCTGCTGAAGGCCCGGCGGCAGCGCGAAGCGCGTCGCCGCAACGGTTTCGGCCGGCGCCGAGGCGACCAGGAGGAGGAGAATCAGCCCGAGCCCGCCGCCTCCGCACCGTGGCAACGCATCGGCTACGGCATCATGACGTGCGTTCATCGCGCTCCGACTCCATTGAGGAACTCCACCTAAGCGAGCGATGGCGAGCGAAATCGCAACCGCGCTCCGACCCGACGGCCTGCCCAGGCGTTGTCGGCGCGAGGAGATTTTCATGTCCCATGAGACCCGCCCAAAGCTCGTCGGCCTCAACCATATCGCGCTGGAGGTCGGCAGCGTCGAGGAGGCGCTGGCCTTCTATGGCGCGATCTTCGCTTTCACCCTGCGCGGGCGGGGCGACCGGATGGCCTTCATCGACATGGGCGACCAGTTCCTGGCCCTGATGGAAGGGCCGGTGCGCCAGCCCGCCGGCCAGCGCCATTTCGGCCTCGTGGTGGAGGATCGCGCGGCCGTGCAGAAACTCGCCGAGGCGGCCGGGGCCACCTTGCTCGAGCACAACAATTTCCTCGACCCGTGGGGCAACCGGGTCGAGGTGGTCGCCTACAGCGATGTCCAGTTCACCAAGACCGAGACCGTGCTGCGCGGCATGGGCCTCTCGCTCGACAAGAGCGCGGAGGCGCTCGATCAGCTCCGACAGAAGGGCATGGCGCCGGACGAGCCTTAGGCGGTGGCCAATCAGGTCGCTGAAACAGACTTCGCAGGGATCCCTCATCCTGAGGAGCCGCGCAGCGGCGTCTCGAAGGACAGGGCGCCTCATCGAGGACATTTTACCAGCCTGTCGGACCTCCGCCCGCGTTCGCGGGGATGAGCGGGACGGACCGAGGATGACGCGACCTTAAAATCCAGCGGCGGCGCGATCGCAAGGCACCTCCGGCTCCGTCACGGACAGACGCTACAGCGGCTTCTCGAGCACCACGAACTGCAGATCGTCGCGGCGCGGCAGGCCGAAGCGCTCGTCGCCGTAGGGAAACGGCTTCGTCGCGCCGGTGCGGACGTAGCCGCGCCGCTCGTACCAGGCGATCAGCGCGTCGCGCACCGAGATCACCGTCATCGCCATGCGGGCCGCGCCCCAACCGCGCGCGAAATCCTCCGCCTTCTCGATCAGCACGCGGCCGAGACCCCGGGCCTGCAGCGCCGGCGCCACCGTCAGCATGCCGAGAGTGCAGGCCGGCGGACCCGCCTCGGCCGGACCCTTTTCCAGGAACACGCAGGCCAGGATCGGCCCGACCGCGACCTCGCGCAGAACGAGAATAGTGCTCGGATCGGGGCCGGCCAGGTCTTCGGCGAGCGTCGCGGGGTCGGTGCGCTGGCCGTCGAGGAGCTCGCTCTCGCTGGTCCAGCCCTGCCGCGCCCCCTCGCCCCGATAGGCAGAGTTCACCAGCCGGGCGATCTCCGGCAGATCCGCCATGTGGGCGGGCGCGACGATCCATCCGGTCACGACATCCTCCCCCGCCCCCGCCGTGTCAGACCAGGGCGTCCGCCTCTTCCCGCATGGTCTCGCTCGTCTTGAGGTTCTCGGGCCGCGGCATCGAGACGATATTGAAGCCCCCGTCGACGAAATGCACCTCGCCGGTCACGCCGCGCGACAGGTCCGACAGGAGATAGAGCGCCGAGCCGCCGACATCCTCGATGGTGATGGGGCGGCGCAGCGGCGCGTGGGCCTTGTGATAGTTGAACATGAAGCGCGCGTCGGTGATGCCCGCACCGGCGAGCGTGCGCACCGGCCCCGCCGAGATGGCGTTGACCCTGATGCCGGAGGCGCCGTAGTCGGCCGCCAGGTAGCGGACGCTGGCCTCGAGTGCCGCCTTGGCGATGCCCATCACGTTGTAGTTCGGCGTGACGCGCGTCGAGCCCCCGAAGGTCAGCGTCACCATGGCGCCGCCGGCCGTCATCAGCGGCGCGGCGCGGCGCGCCACCTCGGTGAAGGAGAAGGCCGAGATCACCATGGTGCGCAGGAAGTTCTCGCGCGTCGTGTCGGCGTAGCGGCCCTTGAGCTCGGCCTTGTCCGAATAGGCGATGCCGTGGACCAGGAAGTCGATTGCGCCGAACTTCTCCGCCACCGTCTCGAAGGCCACGTCGACGGTGTCGAGCTTCTCGACGTCGCACGGGATGACGAGCTCCGCGCCGAGCGAAAGGGCCAGCGGCTTGACGCGGCGGCCGAGCGCCTCGCCCTGATAGGTGAAGGCGAGCTCGGCACCTTCGGCGGCCAGCGCCTTGGCGATGCCCCAGGCGATCGAATGGTCGTTGGCGACACCCATGACGAGGCCGCGCTTGCCGCGCATCAGGCCGGAGGCCGGAGCGGGGGTCTTGTCCTTCATGGTGCTGGCGCCCCTCTCAAAGGTCCGGATGCTGGAAAACCAGGGAGGCGTTGGTGCCGCCGAAGCCGAAGCCGTTCGACAGGACGGTGCCGAGCTTGACGCCGTCGCGGCGCGCGCGGACGATGTTCATGTCCGCGAAGGCCGGGTCGAGCTCTTCGATGTTGGCGCTCTCGCAGATGAAGTCGCCGTTCATCATCAGCAGCGAGTAGATCGCCTCCTGGGCGCCGGTCGCGCCTTGCGCGTGGCCGCTCAGGGATTTCGTCGCCGCGATGGGCGGGCAGCGCTCGCCGGGGCCGAACACCTGGCGGATGGCCCCGATCTCGGCCTCGTCGCCCTTGGGCGTCGAGGTGGCGTGCGGATTGATGTAGTCGACCGGCGCCTCGATGCCGTCGAGCGCCATGCGCATGCAGCGCACCGCCCCCTCGCCCGAGGGCGCCACCATGTCATGGCCGTCCGACGCGAGGCCGTAGCCGACGACCTCGCCATGGATGCGGGCGCCGCGCGCCATGGCGCGTTCGCGCTCCTCGAGCACCAGGATGCCGGCGCCGGCCGAGATGACGAAGCCGTCGCGATGGCGGTCGAAGGCGCGCGAGGCGACGCTCGGGCGGTCGTTGAAGTTCGACGACATGGCGCCCATGGCATCGAACAGCACCGACAGCGTCCAGTCGAGCTCCTCGCAGCCGCCGGCGAACATCAGGTCCTGCTTGCCGTAGCGGATCGCCTCGTAGGCGCTGCCGATGCAATGGTTCGAGGTCGCGCAGGCCGACGAGATCGAATAGTTGATGCCCTTGATCTTGAACCAGGTGGCCAGCGTCGCCGAGGCGGTCGAGGACATGGCCTTCGGCACCGCGAAGGGACCGACCCGCTTCGGCCCCTTGGAGCGGGTGAGATCGGCGGCCTCGACGATGGTACGGGTCGAGGGACCGCCGGAGCCGACGATGATGCCGGTGCGCGGGTGGGAGACCTCACCCGGCTCGAGCCGGGCATCGGCGATGGCCTGCTCCATGGCGACCTGCGCCCAGGCGCTGCCGCCGCCATGAAAGCGCATGGCGCGACGATCGAGCACCGTCTCGGGGTCGAGCTTCGGTGCGCCGTGCACCTGGCTGCGGAAGCCGAGCTCGGCATAGATGTCGGCGCGGACGATGCCGGGCCGCGCGTCGCGCAGGGAGGCCAGCACCTCGGCGGCATTGTTGCCAAGCGAGGAGACGATGCCCAGTCCGGTGACGACGACGCGACGCATGGGAGGGAGCTCCGGGGAAAACGGTTGCGGGACCGCCGTCAGGCCGTCGGCATTTCGGGCGTCAGCCCGGCGTCGGGCCGGAACAGGCCGACGCGCAGGTCCTTCGCCTCGTAGATGCGCCGCCCATCGGCCTCGAGCCAGCCGTCGGCGATGCCGAGCACCAGCTTGCCCCTGAAAATCCGCTTGATGTCGATGCCGTAGATGATGCGCTTCACGGTCGGCAACACCTGGTCGGTGAACTTCACCTCGCCGACGCCGAGCGCCCGGCCGCGGCCCGGCAGGCCGAGCCAGCCGAGATAGAAACCGCAGAGCTGCCAGAGCGCGTCGAGACCAAGGCAGCCGGGCATCACCGGGTCGCCCTTGAAATGGCATTGGAAGAACCAGAGATCGGGGCGGATGTCGAGAACGGCCCGGATCAGGCCCTTGCCGTAGGCGCCGGCCTCTTCGGTGATCGTCTCGATCCCGTCGAACATCAGCATCGGCGGCAGCGGCAATTGCGCATTGCCCTGGCCGAACAATTCGCCGCGCGCGCAGGCCAAGAGCTCGTCCTTGTCGAAGCTCGAGCGCTTCTCGCTCATCTGGTCGGTCGCCCTCGCGTCGTAAAGCTTGTCCATAGGCGCGGTCTCGTATCATAGGCGGAAGGCCACCGGAAGCCTTAACGGCACGGGGTCGGCGGGCGGGACGGCCGCGTCTTTTTCAGCTAGGAGGGCGGAGCCATGTATTCCGCCCATTCCACCGACCTCGGGTCTTCCCTCGCTCCCATGACCACCGGCGCCCCTCCGCCGGTGCGCCCGGCCCGGAGCTTCTGGGCCGGCACCGGCGAGACGCTCGGCCTGGCTTTGCCGCTGATGGCCGCGCAGGTCTCGGTCGTCGGCATGGGCCTCGTCGATACGGCCACCTTCGGCTTCATCGGCACGGCGGCGCTGGCCGGGGGCGGTCTCGGCGCGATCGTGCTGACCTTCTTCAGCATCATCGCCATCGGCATCCTCACCGCGACCTCGATCCAGGTCGCCTATGCGAGCGCGGCGACTCGCGGCGCGATTCCCGGCATCGTGGCGGCGGGCTTCGTCGTCGCCCTCGCCGTCGGCCTGCTCCTGTGGGCCGTGGTGGCCAATACCGGGCCGGCGCTGCTGCGTCTCGGCCAGGACCCCGGCACGGTGGCGGATGCCGGCAAGTACCTGTCCTTCGCCGCGCCCGCCATCCTCCCGAACCTGATCTTCACCGTGCTGCGCGGCCTCGCCGTCGGGCTTGGGCGCTCGCGGCCGGTCGGTGTCATCACCGTCGCGAGCCTCCTCGCCAAGGGGCTGCTCAACGCGGCGATCCTCGTCGGCCTGCGCCTTGCGGGTCCCGGCGACCACACCGCGGCCGGCCTCGCGCTGGCCGGCGCCGCCGATACGCTCACCTATGCGTTGATGGCGCTGATGCTGTGGCTCTACTGCCGTCGCCATCTCGGCGGATATCTGTCCCGACCGCGGCTGCCGACGCTGCGGTCCGCAGCGCTCGGGGAGGCGCTGTGGCTCGGGCTGCCGATCGGCCTCACGCTCGGCGTCGAGGCGGGGCTCTTCGACGGCGTCGGGCTGATCGTCGGCCGGTTCGGGCCGCTGGCCTTGGCCGCCAATGCCATCGCGCTGCAGTGCATTTCGCTGACCTTCATGCTGGCCAATGGCCTGTCGCAGGCGGCGACCGTCAGGGTCGGGCGCTCGGCTGGGGCTGGCGATCTCGCCGAGGCGCGCCGCGTGGGACGCCAGGCGCTCGTCATCGGCCTCGGCATCATGAGCGGCAGCGCGGCGATTTTCGGCGTCTTCGGTCGCGAGGTTTCGACACTGCTCGCCGGCGACGGCATGGCGTCCCCGATCGTCGTCGACCTCGCCACCAGACTGCTTCTCGTCGCCTGCTTCTTCCAATGGTTCGACGGCACGCAGAACATCGCCATCGGCTGCCTGCGCGGCCTGAAGGAGACGCGGTTGCCGATCATCGCGGCGCTGTTCGGCTACTGGGTCGTCGGCCTGCCGGCCGCCTGGCTGCTCAGCACGACGACATCGCTCGGGCCGGCCGGGGCATGGTGGGGCATGGGGGTCGGCCTGGCGACGGCCGCCACCATGCTGGTCTTGCGCTTCGAGACCGCAACGGCCGGCGATCTGCCGACGGCGTCTCAGGGCCAGCCGACGCAGTAGGGCGGCGGCGGCGGCACGGGCGCGCTGGCCTCAGGTGATGACGGGGTTCTCAGCCGGCGGCTGGGTGAAAAACCACGGATGACCTTCGAGATCGCGCGCCGTGTAGCTGCGCCCGTAGGAGAGATCGCGCGGCGGGTCGACGATCTCGGCGCCGGCCTCGAGCGCACGGGCGTAGTGCGCATCGACATCGCCGAGATAGACGAAGATCCCCTGGGTGGCGATATGGTTGGTCGCGCTCGGGCTCGCCATGTGCCAGGCGGAATTGCCCTGGCCCATCATGATGCGCTGGCCATCGAAGAGCATCTCGCCATGGATGCCGCCGTTCGGCGTCGCGACCCGCAGCACCTCGACGAAGTCGAAGGCCTTGGTCAGCCACGCCAGGGCAGCCGGCACGTCCTTGTAGAAGATGTAGGGAATCACCTGCGTCACCACGCCCGCCGCGCTCATCATGCCCTCCCGCTCCCGCCCGACGCATCAATGTGGCGCGAAGGTTCGGTCACGATCAAGAGCGCGCCTCGCGCCGGAGGGCGCTTCCTTCTCTCCTTGCGGAAGGCAGCCGGCGCAAGCTTGGCCGCGGCGTTCGGAGGAGGCGGGCGGGCGTGCCGCATCCGCCAGGCCCGCATCCGCCAGGCCCGCATCCGGCGGCTCTCAGACTCGGATGCGAAGGATGTCGCGATCGGTCACGACGAGGTCGACCGGCTCGTCGTGCGGTTCGCTCGGGATGAACGGCTCCTCCTGAACCGCATAGGCGATGCCGATCACCCGGATCGTCCTGCGGGCTCGAAGCGTGCCAAGCGTGCGGTCGAGGTTGCCGGCACCATAACCGATGCGGTGCCCGCGCCGGTCGAAGGCGACGAGGGGAACGAAGAGGATGTCGGGATCGAGTTCGGGCGCATCCGGCAGAGGCTCGACGATGCCGAGCGGACCCGACGCGAGCCGATCGCCAGGGACCCAGCGGCGGTAGACGAGCTCCGAACCGTGCGACCAATCGACGGGCAGCACCAGCGGCACGTCCGCCGCGTGAAGCGCCAGCGCCAGCGCCATCGGGTCGGGCTCGCTGCCGATGGCGGAATAGAACGAGGTGACGAGCCGTTCGCCGTGCGGCGAGAGTTCGCGGATCAGCCGGGGACCGACGGACGCCAAGCGCGCCGCGAAACGGGCGCGACCCTCCTGGTCTATGGCGTCGCGCTGCTTCAGGGCAGCGTTGCGGAGTTCGGCCTTCGTCTCAAACATCGTCGTCCAGGGTGCTGCGGCAGCGCTCCGCACGGCCAGTGCGGCTCATCGTCACATTAGTAGCGCGCCAAGGGCGGTGGCAAGCAGCGCGGCGGCCTGAGGCGCCGATGCTTCCGGCGTGTTGGTGAAGCCGATCAGCAGGCCTTGGCCGCAATCGTGCGTCAGCGACAAGGCCGAGAGCGGTGCCGGCCGGAGCCCGAAGGCGCGGGCCCGCTCCGCCAAAGCCACGTCGCTGGCCTTGGCGCCCGGAAAGCGCGCCAGGAGATGCATGCCGCCGGCCTGAAGCGCGATCGCGATGCGCCAGCCGAACGCGTCGGCGAGAGCCTGCGCCATCGCCCGGCGACGGGCCGCGTAGAGGCTGCGCATCCGCTTGAGGTGACGGGCGAAGTGACCGTCTGCCATGGCATCGGTCACGACACCCTGTTCGAGCGACGGCAAGCCGAGGTGAGCGGCGCGGCAGGCCGCGACGAACCGGGCGATCTCGCGCTCCGGAACCACCAGATAGCCGAGCCGCAGGGCCGGATAGAGCACCTTGGAGAAGGTGCCGACGTAGAGCACGCGGCCTTGCCGGTCGAGGCTTTTCAGCGCCGGCAGCGGCCGGCCGACGTAGCGGAACTCGCTGTCGTAATCGTCCTCCACGATAAAGGCCTCGGCCTCGGACGCCCAGTCGAGCAGCGCCAGGCGCCGCGCCAACGACAGGGCCACGCCGAGCGGGCTCTGATGCGAGGGCGTCACCAGGGCGACGCGCGCGTCGCGGCGCAGGGCCAAGCCTTCGTCGATCCGCATCCCCTCGCCGTCGACCTCGACGGGGACGATCTCGGCGCCGGCGAGCGCCATCGCCTCGCGCGCCAGGGGATAGCCCGGGTCCTCGACCCAGGCGGCGTCGCCCGGCCGTAGCACCGCCGCCGCGATCAGGCCCAGCGCGGCCTGATAGCCGCCGGTGACGAAGATCTGGGCCGGGCGGCACGCGATGCCGCGCGACACCGCCAGATAGGCCGCGATGGCCTCGCGCAGCGCCGGCAGACCCGTCGGATCGGGATAGACGAGACCGCTTGCCGTCAGCGCCCGCGCCCGCCGCGCGACGAGCCGCGACCAGAGCTTGCGCGGGAAGGCATCGAAGGCCGGCAGGCAGATGCGCATGGCGAGCGTCGCCTCCATCGCCGGGACCGGACCGTTGAGCACCTCCGGCCCCGGCCGGGCCCCGACGTCGATCGGAGACGCCAGGCGGGTCGGCCGCGTCAGTCCCGGCGCGACGATCGTGCCCGCTGCGCCGCGCCCGACCACGAACCCCTCTCCCGCCAGCGCCGCATAGGCGGTATCGACCGTACCGCGAGCGACGCCGAGCTGGCCCGCAAGGATGCGGGATGACGGGAGGCGCTGGCCGGCCCGCAATTGGCCCGACGTTACGGCGTGGCGCAGATGCTCGGCGATCTGGCGATGGATCGGCCGATCGCGGTCGCGGGCGATCGTCATCGGAGCCAGCGGGATCGGGTTTTCCATCATGGCCTATTCGGTTCGCGTGAATTTGGCCCTGTATTCTGGGCCAAGGCGACGGCAGAACTCCAGGCCTATCCACCTTGGACGGGTCCCATGCCTGCAGAACGTGCCTATCCGCCCGACATATCGCCCGAGGTCTACAAGGCGCTCGGCGGCGCCGAGATGGCCATCAAGGCGAGCGGCCTCGACGCTACGCTCATCGAGCTCGTCAAGATGCGCGCCTCGCAGATCAACGGCTGCGCCTATTGCCTCGACATGCACAGCCGCGACGCCCGGCGCCATGGCGAAACGGAGCAGCGCCTCTACCTGCTCAACGCCTGGCGCGAATCCTCGCTCTACAGCGCCGCCGAGCGGGCCGCGCTCGCCTGGACCGAGGCCCTGACCGGTCTCGCCCACGCCCACCCGAGCGAACAGGCCTACCAGGACCTGCTGCCGCACTTCTCGCCCAAGGCCATCGTCGATCTCACGGCGCTCATCGGCATGATCAATTTGTGGAACCGGCTCGCCATCGGCCTGCGGTATACCCACCCGGTCGACAAAGCCGCGGCCGCCTGAGCCGTCGCCGTCACGCGAGGAGCACCCATGTCCCGCCGCCACATCACCTCCGGGTCGGCCTTCGAGGCCGCCATCGGCTATGCCCGCGCGGTCGTCGACGGCGACTGGGTGTTCGTATCCGGCACGACCGGCTTCGACTACGCGGCCGGCACCATCGCGGAGGACGTCATCGCGCAATGCGAGCGCTGCATCGTCAATATCCGCAAGGCGCTCGAGGATGCCGGCTTCGCCATCGAGGACATCGTGCGGGTCCACTACATTCTGCCCGACGCGGCCGATTTCGAGCCCTGCTGGCCGCTGCTGCGGCAGCATTTCGGGCCGGTGCAGCCGGCCGCGACCATGATCGTGGCCGGCCTCGCCGACCCGCGCATGAAGATCGAGATCGAAGTGACCGGCCGGCGCCGGAACGCGACCCAGGGAGAACCCGCATGACCGCACAATCCAACGCCGCGCTGTTCCGCGACCTGCAGGCGGAGGGCCGCTTCCTCGCCCTGCCCAATGCCTGGGATGCCGGCAGCGCCGCGTTCCTGGCGTCGCTCGGCGCCAAGGCGGTGGCGACCTCGAGCGCGGCGCTCGCCTGGTCGCACGGCTATCCGGACGGCGAGCGCCTGCCGCGCGACCTGCTCGTAGCCAGCGTCGCCGAGGTGACGCGGGCCGTGGCCATCCCGGTCTCGGTCGATACGGAAACCGGCTATGGCGGCGACCCGGCCGAGGTCGGGGAGACCATCGCCCGCCTCGTCGGCGTGGGCGCCATCGGCATCAATATCGAAGACGGAGTGCGCTCGGCGGAGGAGACGGCCGCGCGCATCGCCGCCGCGCGGGCCGCAGCGACCCGCGAAGGCGTCGAGCTCTTCATCAACGCCCGCACCGACCTGTGGCTGAAACCGCTCGTCGCCGACGCGGCGCGCCGCGAGGAGGCGATCCGGCGCGGGCGCCTCTATGCCGAGGCCGGTGCCGACGGCTTCTTCCTGCCCCGCCTCGCGGCGCTCGACGACGTGAAGGCCATCGCGGCGGTGGTGCCGCTGCGGCCGAATCTCATGGCAGTCCCCGACCTGCCGAAAGCGGCGCAACTGCGCGTGGCCGGCGCGACACGCGTCAGCCTCGGCGTGATGACCCTGCTCAAGGCCTTCGGCGCGCTGCGGCAGCCGATCCAGGCTTTCCTGGACGACGGCGACCTCGCGCCGCTGTTCGCGAAGGCGGCCGGCTTCCCCGAGATCAACGGCCTCTTCGCCTGACCCGCTGCGGCGGCGCTGTCCCCAATCGGGGCGACGGTCGCCCCACGGCCGCCATCGTGCCTAAGGGCCTGTTAAGGTCAACGAACCAGATTGGCGCTGCGCCTCACCCCCCGACGGCGGCAAGAGTGTAGCCCAGCACCCCATGACTTCGACCCGAGCACCGATCGATCCTCATGCCGAGTCCGAGCTTCATCGCCGGATCCATGCCGAGAGCCCCTATTGGGACATGATGTACAAGGCCATGCTGGATCAGCTGACCGATTACGTCGATCTCGCCGTCGCCCAGGCCCTCGACCAATACGGCCTCTATCCGGCCGCGGCGGCCGCACCGCTCCATCCGGTCCGGGCAGCGGGCCGTGCGCCCGCCCGCCCGGTGGCGGAACCCACCGCCATCCCGCCCTGGCTGCAGCCCTTCGTGCCCTCGGAGAAGGTACGTTTCACACGGACGCCCGATTCGCTCCTGCGTCATGAGCCGCGACCGCTGCCGCCGGCCGAATTGCCCGTCGAGGCGCCGGCGCGTGCCCCGGACCATGTCGCCTTCGATCCCGACCTGCCGGCCTGGCGCCGACCCTTCACGCTGCCGCCCAATGTGAGGATCAACCGCGGACCGCAGCG
The DNA here is from genome assembly GCA_965277635.1 of Lichenihabitans sp. Lineage (GTDB taxonomy): Bacteria > Pseudomonadota > Alphaproteobacteria > Rhizobiales > Beijerinckiaceae > Lichenihabitans. The sequence continues at coordinate 3,047,933 of CBDIDE010000002.1, read as the reverse complement.
CCGGGTGGTCGAAGACCAGGCGCCCGCCACGGGCGGCGACACGCCGGATGCGCCGAAGAGCTCGGCACCGACGGCATCCGCGGAGGCCGCATCGTCGAGCGTCGAGACGGGCGTTCCGGGCTGGTTCGGAATCATCCGGGCCACGCCCGCGCCGATTCTCCCGGTCGACGAGCAGGACAATTCGGCCCTTTCGGTCGAGGCGCTCGAAGGACCGGCGGAGCCGTCGACGGACGATCTGTTGGCCGAGGCCGAGATCACGCGGCCGGCCGAGGTCGACGAGGTGGCGGTCGCCGCCGTCGTAGCGCCGGCGGCAGTCGAGCCGAAAGGCCGCAAGGATAGTTTCGCGTCCTTCGACGGCTGGGAAGCCTCCTTCTCGATCGAGGAGACGGTGCTGGCCCTGCTCGACCATGCGCTCGATGCGGATAGGGCACCCGCGCCGCCGATCCTGCTGCTGCCGCCCCCGGCAGAGCTCCCGGCGCCAGAAGCGGCCGCCTCGCAGCCGGAACTCGTCGAACCCGCCGCGGCCCCCGGCGCCGACGCCGCGCCCGATGTCGCCCCGCCGTTGCGGCCGACCGGCATCGCCTCGCCGGAGGATGCCCGCGCCTTCTCGGGGCCGGCGCGCTCGAGCGGCCGTCGGCGCGGGACGGCCGCGGGGCTCGCCCCGTTCGAGTCCGTCGCCGCAGCCGCCACGGACCCGGATCTCTGGGTGGATCCGCCGGTCGAGCTGCTGGTCGAGCCGCCGACGCCCGAGGTCGCGCTCGACCTGTCGAGCGGAGCGCTCGAGCAGAACGCCCGGTTGCTCGAGGGCGTGCTGGAAGAGTTCGGCGTGCGCGGCGAGATCATCGACGTGCGGCCGGGACCGGTGGTGACCCTCTACGAGCTCGAGCCGGCGCCGGGCACCAAATCCTCGCGCGTCATCGGTCTTTCGGACGACATCGCCCGTTCGATGTCGGCGGTCTCGGCCCGTGTCGCCGTGGTGCAGGGCCGCAATGTCATCGGCATCGAATTGCCGAACCAGCGGCGCGAGACGGTCTTCCTGCGCGAGTTGATCGCGTCGCAAGGCTTCACCGACTCCAAGCACAAGCTCGCCATCGCGCTCGGCAAGACGATCGGCGGCGAGGAGGTGATCGTCGACCTCGCCCGCATGCCCCACCTGCTCGTCGCCGGCACCACCGGCTCGGGCAAGTCGGTCGCCATCAACACCATGATCCTGTCGATCCTCTATCGCCTGCGCCCCGACCAGTGCCGGCTGATCATGATCGACCCCAAGATGCTGGAACTCTCGATCTACGAAGGCATCCCGCATCTTCTGACGCCCGTCGTCACCGATCCCAAGAAGGCCGTCGTCGCCCTGAAATGGGCGGTGCGCGAGATGGAGGACCGCTACAAGAAGATGTCCAAGGTCGGCGTGCGCAACATCGACGGCTTCAACGTGCGGGTGGCGGAGGCGTCCGAGAAAGGCGAGGTCATCACCCGCACGGTGCAGACCGGCTTCAACCGCGAGACCGGCGAGCCGGTGTTCGAGACCGAAGCGATGGAGCTGTCGCCGCTTCCCTACATCGTGGTCATCGTCGACGAGATGGCCGACCTGATGATGGTCGCCGGCAAGGACATCGAGGGCGCCATCCAGCGCCTGGCCCAGATGGCGCGCGCCGCCGGCATCCACCTCATCATGGCGACGCAACGTCCCTCGGTGGATGTGATCACCGGCACCATCAAGGCCAATTTCCCGACCCGCATCTCCTTCCAGGTGACCTCGAAGATCGACAGCCGCACGATCCTCGGCGAGCAGGGGGCGGAGCAGCTCCTAGGCCAGGGCGACATGCTCCACATGGCGGGCGGCGGGCGCATCAGCCGCGTGCATGGTCCCTTCGTGTCGGACGGCGAGGTCGAGAAGGTGGTGGCGCATCTCAAGGCACAGGGCCATCCGGCCTATCTCGACGTTGTCGTGGCCGAGGAGGACGGCGGCGACGCCAAGCCCGAAGCGACGGATGACAAGCCCGTCTTCGAGCGGAGCGCGTCGGGCGGCAGCGAGGACGACAACGACCTCTACGAGCAGGCCGTCAAGGTCGTGCTGCGCGACAAGAAATGCTCGACCTCCTACATCCAGCGCCGTCTCCAGGTCGGCTACAACAAGGCCGCCTCGCTCGTCGAGCGCATGGAGAAGGAGGGCCTCGTCGGCCAGGCCAACAATGCGGGCAAGCGCGAGATCCTGGTCTACAGCCGCGACCTGCGCTTCACCGAGAGCCGCGAGGACGAGTGACGCCACCTTGAGGATCCACCGATGGAGGTGATCGCCCGGATCGGGCATAAGGTCGCCGGACGATCCGGCGCGGCCGCCCCGCGGAGATCGTTGCGTCGCAGGATTAGATCACGATGAGTTTGGATCGCATCGATCCAAACTCATGAACGTGATCGATTCCAGTATCTTAGAGCATGATGTCGCCCGCAAACCCGTGCCGACCTTTCGGCATCATGCTCCAGGGTCGGGCCGCAGGCGGGCAGGCAGCGGCCCAGGAACGGCGGCCACCCCACGAGCCGTGTCGTGCCATGGTGGCAATTCGGTGCGGTTGCGGCTATGGAAAGCCGAGGCGGCGCCATCCTGGGCTCGAGAGCATGTTCGGCTGTTGGCCGGACTGCTCCAAGACAGAATTGCTCTGGGTCGGCGGCGATCCTCGACCGGGTACGCCTCCGCCTTGCAGGCCGGAACGGGATGCGTCCGGAAGGGTGGCCGAGTGGTTTAAGGCAGCGGTCTTGAAAACCGCCGTGGGTGCAAGCCCACCGTGGGTTCGAATCCCACCCCTTCCGCCAGTTTCTCTGTAACTGACTGATATCCATTTATTTTTGCATTGAACTCGCTCCAATGGCGACACCCTGCTCTTGGACATCGTCGCGCGTCGAGGAAGAGACGGCGAACGCCGTGTGATGCCTTGCGTGGCGCACTCGGACTGCGAGCCACATCGGCAAGGGCTGGCCTTATCAGGCCCCAAGTGCATGTCGGTGGGCGGTCGCGGCAGTGCGATCTGGGTTCTGCAGGCCCAGCATCATCAGGCGTCCAAATTGCGGATAATGGGTGTCGTCACCGCAGAGCCGCAATGTGAGCCACGCCCCCGCCTGATTGCTGGTCACGACCGGTCGCCCGATCGCCTGCTCGATCTCCGCGGCGACTGCCGCGGCCCGCAGCCCGGTGCACGAAATGAAAAGAGCCTCGGCGTCTCCCGCGATCGCCTCCCGCGCGGCGTCCAGCAGCGACGCCGGGGTGATCCGCGCCATGACGCGATCGTCGTCCAGGCCGAAGCAGGTGCATGAGGCGACCGCAATGCCGAACGACTCGAAATATTCGATCATCGGCCGCGTGGTCTCGACCGTATAGGGCGTCAGCAAGGTGATGCGCTTCGCTCCGAGCGCGCGCAATGCGCGGCGGACCGCAAGAGGCGGCGTCACCACCGCGGCGTCCGGCTTCGCCGCGCGGATCGCGGCTTCGACCGCGTCGTCGCCGATCACCACGGAGGCCGAGTTGCAGGCGAAATAGACGACATCCAGGCTTTCGCCCGGCAGAATCAGGCGCGCGCCCTCGCCAAGCCGCGGCTCCATCAGCCTCAGGTTGTCGGGCGTGGTCGGATTGGCATAGGCGATGCGCGCGACGTGGACCGCGCGGCGCTCAGAGGCGACCATGCGTCGGAAATCCGCCTCCGAGGTGTGATCGGTCGCCAGCGCCAGCAGACCGACGCGCCACGCGGCGGTACGATCGTCGAACGCGAGCGTCGTCGTGCTGAGGCGAGCCTCGGTGGTCATTATCGTGATCTCCACGTCAAACATGTCGGGCTGTACGCGCCGTTCGTGGTCACCCGAGCTGGCCGAAGCGGCGCTCGAGCCAGCGCAGGAACGCCACGGAAATCAAGCTGATCACCAGGAAGAAGCCGCCCACCAGCGTCATCGGCTCAAGATACCGGTAGTTGAAGTTGGCGACGCTGCGCGCCTGGTTCATCAACTCCAGAACGGTGATCGCCGAGAGCAGCGGCGTTTCCTTGAACATCGCGATGAGATAGTTGGCGAGTGCGGGGATCATCGGCGAGATCGCCTGCGGCAGCACGACGTAGCGCCAAGTCTGCCATCCGCTCAGGTTGCAGGCTTTCGCTGCTTCCCATTGGCCGCGCGGGACGTTGTCGATGCCGGCGCGATAGACCTCCGCCGTGTAGGCCGCATAGTGCAACCCGATGCCGATCACTCCGGCCACAAGCGGCGCCAGCGTGATGCCGATATCGGGCAGCACGTAGAACAGGAAATAGAGCTGGACCAGCAGAGGCGTGCCGCGCAGGAACTCGAGGGTCCAGCGAAGCGGACGTGCGACGATCGGGCTCGGCGCGCGCCTCAGGATGGCGGCCACCAATCCGAGTACGGCAGCGACAAGGAACCCGAGCAGCGTCGCCACGATCGTAATCTTCACGCCGTCCACGAGGGTCGGCAGGATCTCGGCGACGAAGGACCAACTCCACTCCATCGCTCGCTCAGCCTCGGATGCCGTCGAGGCCGCGGGCGAGCCTGCGTTCGAGGCCGCGAACGCAGCTGGAGATGACGAGTGCGAGGATGAAGTAGATGACGAGGATGGTCACGAACGGAACGGCGGTGCTGCCGGTCTGCGCGCGCACCACTTGAGCCTGGAACGTGAGGTCCGCAAGGGAGATCAAAGATACGATCGCAGTCGCCTTCAGGAGCTCGATGGCGTTGTTGCCGAGCGTCGGGAGCATCACGAGAAACGCCTGCGGCAGGATCACGTGGCGCATCGCCTGCCAGCGCGTCAGGTTGAGGGCAATGCCGGCCTCGTGCTGTTCCCGGCCCACGGACAGGATGCCGGCGCGCACGACCTCCGCCGCATAGGCGCTGACGTTGAGGCCGAGCACCAGAATGCCGGCGAGCAGCGGAGGCAGATCGACCCCGAGCAGCGGCAGCACGAAATAGACCCAGAACAGCTGGACGAAAATCGAGGTGCCACGGAAGAACTCGATATAGGCGGCGGCCAGCCACCGCGTCGGGGGGAAGCGCGACAAGCGCGCCATCCCGGCCACGAACGCGAGGACGAGCGCCAGCGCACACCCAGCCACGGTGAGCTCCAGCGTGACCGCAGTGCCCTCGAGGATCAGGCCCAGATAGTCGTACGACTGCGTCATGGCCGGAACCGCCGGTGGTCGCCCGGCCTCAGTCGCCCCCACCGCACAATTGGGCGCGGGTGGTCGACATGGCGAGCTTGGCGCTGAAGCCGTAAGGCTCGATGATCTTGGCGAACTCGCCGTCCGCCTTCATAGTGGCCAGAACCTTGTCATAGGCATCGCGCAGCGCGACGTCCTGCTTGCGGAAGGCGGCGCCGGCGCAGGCAATGGGCGTATCCTTCACCGGCACGATCTCCTGGAGACCCGCGTCCTTCGCCTTCTCGAGCAGGGCATGGATCGACAGTGCCGGCAGCGCATAGGCGTCGATTCGCCCGTCCTGGAGCATCTTGAGGCCACTCTGCTCGTCGGGCACGACGACCGCGCGCTCGCGCGGCACCCCGGCCTGGAGCGCGTAGCGTTCCTCGACGCATCCGCCACAGACGCCGAGCTTGGCGCTGCCGTCCCTGCCGACATCGGCGTAGGTCAGGATGTGGCGCGGATTATCCTTCTTCACCGCCAGTGCCTCGGCATCGCAGAGGTCCGGCTGCGAATAGGCGACGGCCCGGCACCGCTCCGGCTTCATCAGCAGCCCCGCATCGACGACATCGAAACGGTTCGCCTGCAGCCCTGGAATCATGGCGCCGTAGTCGGCGACCGATGCACTGACGTCCTTGATGCCGAGCTTCTGCAGGACCGCCCGCGTCAGATCGGGGCCCGCGCCGGACGCCTTGCCATCGGGCGACATCGCGGTCCACGGCGGCTCGTTGCTGATGGCGAGCCTCGCGGTGCCCTGCTTGCGAAGCGTGTCAAGCTCATCGGCGAAGCTCGTTCCGAAAGACGCTGTCAGTGCGGCCGCCGCGGCGGCGACCAGGATTGCGGCCCCCGCAGCGGAGGCCACACGCCCCTGCCAGCCGTGCCGGCGCACATCGCGATCGTTCCTCATGATGTTCAATTCCCCTTCGATCTGCACCGGCGGGTCCGGTGCCCCCAATTCTGGATCGGTTCTCAGAGGCGATGCCCGGCGGCGATCACCTTCTTCAGGAAGCTCTGCGTCCGCTCCTCCTTCGGGCAGCGGAAGATCGCATCGGGCGCCCCTTCTTCGACGATGCGGCCACCGTCGAAGAACAGGACGCGGTCTGCGAAATCATGTGCGAAGCTCATTTCATGGGTGACCAGCAGCATGGTCATGTCCGTTTCCTTGGCGAGCCGATGCATGACGTTGAGCACCTCCTCGACAAGCTCGGGATCGAGCGCGGAGGTTATCTCGTCGAACAGCATGATCTTCGGCTGCAGCGCCAGGGCGCGGGCGATGGCGACCCGCTGCTTCTGGCCGCCCGAGAGCTGCGACGGACGGACATGCGCCTTCTCGGCCATGCCGACCATGTCGAGCAGCTCCATCGCGGCCTTTCCTGCGTCCGCCTTGCTCACACCTTTGGTGAGCACGGGAGCGAGGGTCACGTTCTCCAGCACGGACATGTGGGGAAACAGGTTGAACAGCTGGAAGACCATGCCGATCTTCGCGCGCATCCTGTGCAGATGGGCCTCGTTGGCGGGCACGAGGCGGTCGTCGCGCCGCATCTGGAAAAGCTCTTCGCCGTCGATGCGGATATGACCGGCGTCGATCCCCTCGAGGGTCATCAGGATGCGCAGGATCGTGGTCTTTCCCGACCCCGAGGGCCCGATCAGCGCAAGCTTCTCGCCGGCTCGCACCCGGAACGACAAGTCGCTCAGGACGGCGAGTCCGCCGAACCGTTTCGAGATCGACTCGATTTCGATGATCGGGGCTGTCATCCAGCCTCCTTCCCGCATGGATCAATACGAGAATGTTGCGCTCTCAAAAGCAAGTCAATTTATAAAATCAAATCATATCAATGATTTTGCGCTTGCCTGTTCCGATGTCATTGGATGTTCAAATCGCGAGCAGCAGAGGCTCGGGTGGAGCTCTCAGGAGCGTGCCGACGATCCGCAATCCGGTTCGCAGTTCGCCTTCGGTGATCGAGCCCAGCGAGATGCGGACCGCTGGCGGGCTGGGGTCCGCCCCCGTCCAGAACGATGCGCCAGGCGCGATCGCCACGCCCTGCAGCCGCGCCTGGGACACAAAGGTGCTTTCCGAGCGGCCGGGGTTGAGCGGCAACCAGATGTGCAGACTCTCGGGCTGAGAGCGGAACGTCACCTGGTCGAGCACCTCTGCGGCAACCGCGTGCCGCCGGTGCAGGGCGTCGCGCTGCCAGCGTACGAGGCGCATCGCCGTGCCGTCCTCGACCCACCGGGTGGCGATCTCGGCGACCAATGGCGTCGCCATCCAGTTCGTGACGAGGTGCCGGTTCGTGGCCGCGGCGACATAGCGGTCGGGCACGACGAGATAGCCGATCCGCAGGCCCGGCATGACGATCTTCGAGAAGCTCGTGATGTAGAGCGTGCGCTCGGGTGCAAGTTGGGCGAGCGGCGGGGGCCGGTCGGCGACCAAGGGGCCGAGCACATCGTTCTCGATGATGGCGAGATCGTAGGACCGGGCGACGGCGACCAACCTCGCGCGCCGCTCGGCTCCCATGGTGGTGGCGGTCGGATTGATCGCCGTGGGCTGAACGAAGACGCTCCGCACCGACATCTCGCGGCAGAGGCGGTCCAGGGCGTCCGGCACCATGCCCTGATCGTCGATCGCCACGTCTTTGAGCGACAGACCCAGATAGGACGCGAGCGGGACCAGCGTATGATGGCCCACCTGCTCGGTCGCGACGCAGGATCCACGGGCGGCCGTGCTCATGAGGGCGACCGTCATGCCGGCCGTGGCGCCATTCGTCAGGCTGACATTGAGCGCCGACGTGGTGAGGCCGCAAGCCTTGAGCCATTCGAGCGCGACCGCACGGTGCCTGGGGAACACGACGTTGGGACGGAACGAGAACACCGCGCTGGATGGGATCGTCTCGGCCAGGTGCGCGAGCGCGGTCTTCATGGCTTTCATGTGCAGCGGGTCGCAGATCGGCTTGAGGATCGACATGTCGATCACTTCGCCGAGGCGCTCCGGGATGTAGGGTGGTTCGGGTTCGCGCTTGAGGGCCTTCACGAACGTTCCCCGGCCGGTTTCGCCGGACAGGAGGCCGCGCCGGATGAGTTCCTCATAGGCGCGGCTGACCGTCTGGACGGAAATCCCCAATTCCTTCGCCATCGCGCGCTGCGTCAGCATGCGGGCCCCGTCGGAGAGAGATCCTTGAGAGATCGCATTGGCGACCTGATTGGCGAGTGCCAGATAGGCCGGCCGGCGCAGTGCCGAGGCCTCGGGTTTCCATATTGTCATGATTTTATTATTCTGAAATCAGAGCAATTGACAACTACGATCATGGTCGACAACTATTTGTGCACGCCTGTGGTGCCGGGACAATTCCGGCGCAGTCGCATATGCCAAGATGACGAAGAAAGCCAAGATGCACCGACCGGACGTTCCCGAAACGATGAGCGCGGTCCTGCTGACCGGGCATGGAGGCCTCGACAAGCTCGTAGTTCGCGCCGATGTTCCGGTGCCCCGACCCGGATCCGGCGACGTGCTTCTCGAGGTCACGGCCTGCGGCATGAACAATACCGACGTGTGGGTGCGGCAGGGCGCCTATGGCACGGAAAGCGATGCGGGCGCGGTCTCGACCTGGCGTCGCCAGGCGCCGACGCTGACCTTTCCCCGCATCCAGGGGACCGACTCGGTCGGCCGGATCGTCGCCGTGGGACCGGGCGTGCCCGACAACCGGATCGGGGAACGCATCCTGGTCGATTTCAGCATCTACAACCGAGAGGACGACAGCCTCGCGGATATCGACTACATCGGCCACGGTCGCGATGGCGGCTATTGCGAGTACATGACGCTTCCGTCCGAGAACGCCCACCGGATCGAGAGCACATTTTCCGACGTCGAGCTCGCCACCTTCTGCTGCGCCTATCTCACGGCGGAGCAGATGCTCGAGCGCGCCCGCGTGTCGGCCGGAGAGCGCGTGCTCGTCACCGGCGCGTCGGGCGGCGTCGGGTCGGGCCTGATCCAGCTTTGCCGGGTGCGCGGCGCGATTCCCTACGCCGTGGCGGGCGCCGGCAAGGAGGAGACCGTGCGGGCTCTCGGCGCCCAGGGCGTCGTCACACGCGGTACAGGAGACCTCGTGGCCGCAGTCAACGAAGCCACCGGAGGCAACCCGATCGATGTCGTGGCGGACGTCGTCGGTGGGCCGATGTTCAACGATCTTCTGCGCATCTTGCGGCCTGAAGGGCGTTATACCACGGCCGGAGCCATTGCCGGGCCGATCGTGCAGCTCGACCTGCGCACCATGTATCTCAAGCAGTTGCAGCTCAATGGCTCGTCGCAGGGGACGCGCGGCGATTTCCGCCGCATCGTCCGCTATATCGAGACGGGCGCCATCAAGCCGCTTGTCGGCGGCGTCTACCGTTTGTCCGACTTCCATGCCGCCCAGACGGCCTTCATGGCGAAGGGCTTTGTCGGCAACATCGTCGTGGTTCCCGATCGCCACTGGACGCCTCGGGCCGAGGACTGAAGGGCCGCCGTCCACACGAAATCCTGAAGCCCGCGGCCGGGGCCACCCGGGCGCGGCTCGATGAGCTGATCCTCGCGGGCCCCAGCGAGCCGGGTTTGGCGAACGCGGCCCGATGATCGCCCCCTCCGCATCGATCAGATCGGCCCGGGGGTACGCCGCGGCGCGGGTTCGGCCAACCTCAGGCCGGAATAAAGTTCGCTCAGCGTGCCCGCCGTCGCTCTGACGCGCTGGCCAAGCTTAGCCATGCGCTCCGGAAGCATTCGGGCGGTTGGCGCGGAGATCGAGATCGCGCCCGCGGGCTCGGCCCGTTCGTTCAGGATGACCGCGGAAACGCAGCGCATTCCGATCGTATATTCCTCGTCATCGACCGCCCATCCGCGCTGGCGGACCGCCGCCACGTCCTGGAGCAGGCTTTCGCCGTCACCGTGAGTGTTGGTCGTGAACTTTTCGAACGTGAGGCTCTCCAGCATCTGCCGCCGGAACTCGTCCGAGCCCGCGGCCAGGATGGCCTTTCCCGCCGCGGACGCGTGCATGGGAAGACGCCGTCCAAGACGAAAAAACGCCCGTACCGCGGCGTGGCTTTCAGCCTGAACCACGCAAACGAGTTCGTTGCGGTCGAGCATGGAGACATTCACGGTCTCGTCCACCTCGGACAACAATGCCTTGATGAGGGGTCGCGCGATATCCGGCAGCTTCCGGATGCGCAGATAGGCCGAGCCGATACGGAACAGCCCCACCCCCACCGTCCAAGTTCCGGTCTCGTGGTCCTGGCCGACGAGGGACCGCCGATGCAGGGTTGCGAGAAGCCGGTGCGCCGTCGAGGGCGGCAGCTCGGCCCGCCGGGCGACCTCGCTCAAGCCCAGTCCCTCGCTGTTGGCCAGAACCTCCAGAAGCGCGATCGCGCGGTCGAGGGACTGCACCTCCCCGCTCGCTTCGGAGGTCGCGGATGTGGGCCTGCCTCGCCGCCGTAGCGGTGTCACCGTCTCGCTCATGGGACGTCCCTGCCTCTCGCGCAGGATAGCACGAAATCGTTCCACGCATTTTTCCGTATGGTGGGATTATTTTTTATTTGCATGCGGAGCCGAGCTCTGTCATGATTTTCTACGATGCGGAATTAAATTCCAAAATGTAGCTAAATCTAGCAGGCGAGAGGATCGGACATGGCGAAAATGCGTGCCATCGATGCTGCCGTTCGGGTTCTCGAAAAGGAGGGCGTGAGCTGTGCGTTCGGGGTCCCGGGTGCGGCAATCAACCCGCTCTACTCGGCGCTGAAGCGCCGGGGTTCCATTCGCCACATCCTGGCGCGGCACGTCGAGGGCGCCTCGCATATGGCGGAGGGCTACACGAGGGCCAGGCACGGCAATATCGGGGTCTGCATCGGCACGTCAGGTCCGGCCGGCACCGACATGATCACCGGCCTCTATTCGGCCGCCGCCGATTCCATTCCGATCTTGTGCATTACCGGACAGGCCCCTCGCGCCCGGCTTTACAAGGAGGATTTTCAAGCCGTCGACATCGAAGCGATCTCGAAGCCGGTGACCAAATGGTCCGTCACCGTGCGCGAGCCCGGGCTCGTGCCGATGGTGTTCCAACAAGCGTTCCACGTCATGCGATCGGGGCGCCCCGGGCCGGTCCTCATCGACCTGCCGCTCGATGTTCAGCTCGCTGAAATCGAGTTCGACGAGGCCACCTACGAGCCGCTCGAAGCCTACCGGCCCAGGGCCACTCGCAAGCAGGTCGAAAAGGCCCTCGCGATGTTGAACGAGGCCGAGCGCCCGCTGATCGTCGCGGGCGGCGGCATCATCAACGCGGAGGCTTCGGATCTGCTCGTCCGATTCGCGGAAATAACCGAAGTCCCGGTGATTCCCACGCTCATGGGCTGGGGCACGATCCCCGACGATCACCCGTTGATGGCCGGCATGTGCGGCCTCCAGACGAGCCATCGCTACGGCAATGCCACCATGCTGGCGTCCGATTTCGTGCTCGGCATCGGCAACAGGTGGGCGAACCGGCATACGGGTTCGGTGGAGGTTTACACCAAAGGCCGAAAGTTCGTTCACGTCGATATCGAGCCTACCCAGATCGGCCGCGTCTTCACGCCTGATTTCGGCATCGTGTCGGATGCCGGTGCGGCGCTCGATCTGTTCGTCGCGGTCGCGACCGAGTGGCGAGCTGCCGGCCGCCTCAGGACCCGCGCCGCATGGGCCGCGGAGTGCGGGGAGCGCAAGCAGACCATGCTGCGCAAGTCGCATTTCGACACCGTGCCGCTGAAGCCGCAACGCGTCTACCAGGAGATGAACGACGCCCTTGGTCGCGACGTTTGCTATGTGACCACGATCGGCCTTTCGCAGATTGCGGGGGCGCAGTTCCTGCACGTCTACAAGCCCCGCAACTGGATCAATTGCGGACAGGCCGGCCCGTTGGGCTGGACGCTGCCGGCCGCTCTCGGGGTCAGGGCCGCCGACCCTGACCGCCAGATCGTGGCTTTGTCCGGGGACTACGATTTCCAGTTCATGATCGAGGAGCTGGCGGTCGGCGCACAGCACAAGCTGCCCTACCTCCATGTCGTCGTGAACAACTCGTATCTCGGGCTCATCCGCCAGTCTCAGCGCGGCTTCGAGATGGACTTCGAGGTGTCGCTCGCCTTCGACAACATCAACATGGCCCCGGAGGACGGAGCCGGCTACGGGGTCGACCATGTCGCCGTAGCGGAAGGGTTGGGCTGCAAGGCGGTCCGCATCCGCAGCCCCAACGAGTTCAAGGCCGGCTTCGCCCGCGCCAAGGCGCTCATGAAGGAGCACCAGGTGCCGGTCGTCCTCGAATTCATCCTGGAACGCGTCACCAACGTCGCGATGGGGACCGAGATCGACAAGGTCACGGAATTCGAGGAGGTGCTCGATCTTCCGGTGCGCCAGCTGGAAGATGCATGAGCGATCGTCGAAGGGGGAACGCCTCCGACGATCGAGCGGACCTTCGGCCCGGGTTCCGAAGCGAGCCGCATCGAAGGGACCTGGGCCTGCCCGATTGAAGTCAAGGGAGGAAGACATGAAGGTTTGCATCTACGGGGCCGGAGCCATCGGTGGTTACCTCGGCGTGCAACTCGCGCAGGCCGGCGCCGACGTGAGCCTTGTCGCGCGCGGCGCTCATCTCGAGGCCATGCGGGCCAATGGCCTGAAGCTGCTCATCGACGGCGAGGAAAAGGTCGCGCGCCTCACCTGCACGGACGATCCCTCCGAGCTTGGGCCGCAGGACTACGTTTTCGTTTCGCTCAAGGCGCATTCCGTTCCGGGCGTGGTCGATGCCATGGCGCCTCTGCTGGGCAACGACACGGGCATCGTCACGGCCGTGAACGGCATTCCATACTGGTACTTCTACCGGCATGGCGGTGCCCTGGAGGGATCCACTCTCGAGAGCATCGACCCAGGCGGCCGGCAGTGGTGCGAGCTGCGCCCCGAGCGCGCCATCGGCTGCGTCGTGTATCCGGCGACGGAAGTCGTCGAGCCCGGTGTGATCCAGCATGTGTATGGCGACAAATTCCCGATCGGCGAGCCCTCGGGCGAGCGCACCGACCGGACCGAGCGCTTGCACGATCTCATGGAGTCGGCGGGGCTGCGCGCGCCCGTTCTCGACAACGTCCGCGATGAAATCTGGCTGAAGCTTTGGGGCAACGTGTGCTTCAACCCGATCAGCGCCTTGACGCACGCGACGCTCGACGTGATCGCCGCCGATGAAGGGACCCGCGCGATTGCCCGGGGCATGATGGTGGAAGCGCAGACGATCGCGGAGAAGCTGGGCATCCGGTTTCGCGTGGACGTGGAACGTCGGATCAACGGTGCCGGCGCGGTCGGGGCGCACAAGACGTCGATGCTCCAGGATCTCGAACGCGGGCGAGCCATGGAGATCGATCCGCTGGTCACCGTCGTGCAGGAGCTCGGGCGCAAGACCGATACGCCGACCCCGATCATCGACACTGTGCTCGCGCTCGTCCGCCAGCGGGCCAGGATCGCCGGGTTGCATTGAAAGCACCGACTCGACCGAACCTTCGACCCGGTGCGAGCGTCTCCGGACGGCTCTCGTCCGGGCTACGCCCCAACGACCGCGCTTTCGACGGAGCCCCCCATGACACTCTGGATACGCTTCGAGCATAGGGGCCGCGTCGGCTTCGGCACGTTGGATGCGGGCACGATCAGCATCTATCGCGGCGACATGTTCGCCGGTCCCACGCTCACGGCCGAACGATTGCCTCTCGAGGAGACGACGGTGCTGGCGCCGACCCAGCCCTCGAAGATGATCGCTCTATGGAACAATTTCGGAGCGCTCGGTGCCAAGCTTGGCGTCGCGGCGCCCGAACACCCGCTCTATCTGCTCAAGGCGGCATCCTGCTTCGCCGGCCACGAGGCTGTCATTCCCCGGCCCAGAGCCTATTCCGGCCGGGTGGCCTACGAGGGTGAACTCGGCATCGTGATCGGGACGGCCTGCGCGAACGTGGAGGAACACGAGGCCGAGCGCTGCATCTTCGGTTACACCTGCGTGAACGATGTGACGGCCGCCGATATCCTACACGAGAATCCCACCTTTCCTCAGTGGGTCCGTTCCAAAAGCTTCGATGGCTTCGGTCCCTTCGGCCCGGTGATCGCGACCGGGCTCGATCCCGGCAAGCTCTGGGTGCGAACGATCCTCAACGGCGAGGAACGTCAGCGCTACCCGATCGCCGATATGATCTTCCCTGCCGCGAAGCTCGTCAGTCACATCTCGCGCGACATGACCCTGTCGCCGGGCGACGTGATCTGCTGCGGCACGTCGATCGGCGTCGGCTCCATGAAGGACCCGGTCAACGTCGTCGAGATCGAGATCGGCGGGATCGGGACATTGCGCAACGAGTTCCACAATCGCCGGCCGGACGCGCACGGCCAATGAGCCGAGGTAAACTCGGAGGCCGATAGGTGAGCTGACAGGGACGCGCTGCATCGGAATACCAAAGGCCTGATTTTGTTGGGCTCGGAGGAAATGGGAATTCGTCCCTCCCTCTCGTGAGCGAGGCGGCTCATCGTCACCGCGCCAGCCGGTCGAGATCGTCGTAAAGGGCTTGGCTGTGCCGGTAGAGCCGGTCGAAGACCGGCTGCATGCGGGCATAGGTGTCGGCCCACGCCGGGTCCGGCCGGATTTCGGCGCCGAAGCGGACCATGGCGCCGATCGCCTCGTCCAGGCCGGCGTAAGCCCCCGTGGCGACCTGCGCCATCGCGGCGCAGCCGACGAGACCGCATTCGGGCTCGGTCGGAACCACGACCGGTACGCCGTAGACGCTGGCCTTGATCTTGAGCCACAACGCGGATTTGGCGCCGCCGCTCGACGCGATGACGCGCTCCACGGACCGGCCCGCGGCGCCTTCCATGACGCGAAGATGGCGGGCCGCCGCGAAGGCGACCCCTTCGAGGATCGCGCGTTGCATGTCCGGGAGGCCGTGCGACGCGCCGAGCCCGAAGAACTGCGCCCGCGCGTTGCGGTGGCGGCCGAGCCGCTCCCCCGCGAGGTAGGGCATGAAGAAGAGCGCGTCGGCGCCGGGCCGGGCCGTCTCGGCGTCGGCGACCACCTGATCGTATCCGACCGCGTTGCGATGGAAGGCGCGCCGCGCCCATCGCACCGCGTCGCCGCCGCTCTCGAGCAGGACGAAGGGTCCCCAATGCCCGTCGATCGTCGCGACGTTGCAGATCTCCGGATCGAGGAGCGGCTTGTCGGCGATCACGGTGAGGATGCACGAGGTTCCGGTGACGTCGGAGGCCAGGCCGGGCCGGCAGGCTCCGGAGCCGAGGAGTGCCATCGGGTAGTCGGCCCCCCCGACCAGCACCGGCGTGCCGTCCAGCAGGCCCGTGTCTCGCGCCGCCGCCGGCGTGACGCGGCCGAGGATCGCCAGGCCGTCGCGGATCGGCGGAAGCTTCGCCCGGTCGAGGCCGAGCGCCGCGATCATCCTGGGCGACCAATCTCCAGTCGCGGGATCCATGAGGAAGCTGCAGGACGCGTCGCCAGGATCCATGGCGACCTCGCCGGTCAGGCGCAGGTTGATGAAATCCTTGGGCATGAGCACGTGGGTGGCACGCCGGTAGGCGTCGGGATCGTTGTCGCGCAGCCATGCGAGCTTGAATCCCGGCCACGCCGGGGTTGCGGGATTGCCGCTGTCCCGCAGGTAGTCGGCCGCCGGATGATCGGCTTCGAAGGCCGCGACCAGCGCCGCCGTGCGCTTGTCGTTCCAGAGCGGTGCGTTGGGCCTCGTCGGGGCGCCGTCGCCGTCGACCAGCACGGTGCCGTGCATCTGCCCGCAGACGCAGACGGCGGCAATGCGGCGGGCGGCATCGGGAACGGCGTCCAGCACCTGGCGCGTCGCCTGCAAGACGCCAGTCCACCATCCGTCCACGGGCTGCTCGGACCACCCGAACGCAGGCACGATCTGCTGCTGCTCGACCGCAACGACCGACAGGATGGCGCAGCGCGCATCGACCACCGCGGCCCGGACGCTGCCGGTCCCGACGTCGACCGACAGGGTGAGATCCTGGCCTGCGCGGATCGCGATCATCGCCTGAGCCAGCGCGTGCCGTATTGCAACAGCATGGCGATGACGATGATGACGCCCATGAAGACCTGCTGGTTGTAGCCGGGGACGTCGGCGAGGTTCATGATATTGCCGATCACGCCCATGACCAGAGCCCCGAGCAGGGTGTTGACCACGCCGCCGCGACCGCCCATCAGGCTAGCGCCGCCGATGACCACCGCGGCGATGACGTCGAGTTCGGCTCCGACCCCGATCGAGCCGGACCCGACGCCCGTGCGGCTCGCGCTGATGATCCCGGCGGTCGCCGCGAGCGCCCCCGAGATGACGTAGACCGCCAGCACGTAGCGCGGCGCCGCGATCCCCGACAGGCGGACCGCCTCGGCGTTCGACCCGATGGCCTTGACCAGGCGCCCGAACTTGGTGAAGCCGAGCACCAGTCCCGCCACGATGAACACCGCGAACATCAGAAGCACCGGTTGCGGCACACCGAAGGCGGAGCCGGCGCCGAAGCTCGTCAGCGCATCGCCCGGATCGCCCATGAGGATCGGCTGGCCGTTGGACGAGATCAGGGCCATGCCGCGCGCCGCCGTCATCATGGCGAGGGTGATGACGAAGGGCGGCAGCTGCGCATAGGCGACGAGAATCCCGGTCACGAGCCCGGCGGCGGCGCCCGCCCCGACGGCGGCGGCGAGGCTCAAGGCGGTCCCGTGCCCAGCGACGACAACGCTGGCGCAGGTGACGCTGCCGAGCGCCAGGAGCGAGCCGACCGAGAGGTCGATGCCGCGCGTCAGGATGACGAACAGCATGCCGACCGCCATGATGCCCGTCGGCGCGACCTGGCGCAGCACGTTCAGGACGTTGCGCTGCGTGAGGAAAGCGTCCGACTGGTAGGCGGCGCCGAGCACGAGCACGATGAAGATGCCGGCGGTTCCGTAGCGGCGGAACAGCTCCGCGATCTCGATGCGCTGACGTTTGTCCTTGGGGAGATCGTTGGTGACGACGGTCATGTCAGCTCGCCTTGCGCAGAGGGCCGGTCCGGTTCGTCATGGCCAGGGTGAGGAGGTGTTCCTCGCTGTACTCGTCCCGGGTGAGTGTGCCCTGGAGGCGGCCTTCCGCCATCACCATGACGCGGTCGCACAGGCCGAAGAGCTCCTGGTGCTCGGACGAGATGACCAGGACCGCCCTGCCCGCGGCGGCCAGCTCCTCGATCAGCGTGTAGATCTCCGTCTTGGCACCGACGTCGACACCGCGCGTCGGCTCGTCGAGAATGATGACGTCGGTGCCAGCGTGGAACCACTTGGCCAGCACGACCTTCTGCTGGTTGCCGCCCGACAGGCTCGACACGGCGGCTTCGATGCTGGAGGTCTTGACGCGCAGCCGTTGCGCCAGCGTGGCAACCGTGGATGTCTCGAGCCGGCGCCGGATGACGCCCGCGATGTTCACCACCGGCGCGAGCCGGGCCATCGTGGTGTTGGTGCGGATCGACATGTCGAGGATCACGCCCTGGTGCTTGCGGTCCTCCGGCACGAGGGCGATGCCCGCGACCACGGCATCGAGCGGGGAGGCGATCCTGGCCTTCCGGCCGCGCAGAAAGATGTCGCCGGCGTCGCGCTTGTCCGCGCCGAAGATCAGCCGGACGGTCTCGGTGCGGCCGGAGCCGACGAGGCCGCCGAGCCCGACGATCTCCCCGGCCCTGACCGAGAAGCTGACGCCGCGCACACGATTGCCCCGCGCCAGGTTTTCCACTCGCAACACCTCCGCGCCGATGGTCCGGTGCGCCACCTTCGGGAACATCGCGACGAGCGGACGCCCCACCATCATGCGGATGACGTCGTCGATGCCTGACTCGGCCGGCGTGGTGACGCCGGCGATCTGGCCGTCCTTCATCACCGTGATCCGGTCGGCGATCCTGAACACCTCTTCGAGGCGGTGGGAGATGTAGACGATGCCGACCCCGTCGGCGCGAAGCGCGGCGATGATGCCGTGGAGCCGCTCCGCGTCGCGGGTCGAGAGCACGGCCGTCGGCTCGTCGAAGACGATGACGCGCACCTGCTGCGACAGCGCCTTGGCGATCTCGACGACCTGCTGGTGGGCGACCGCGAGTTCGCCCACCGTGCTGCGCGGGTCGATGTCGAAGCCGAGCCGGGCGAGAAGATCGCGCGCCCGCCGGTTCAAGGCCGGCCACGCGAGGACGGCGGGCAATTCGCGCATGAAGATGTTCTCGGCCACCGAGAGATCGGGGGCGAGCGCCGTCTCCTGGTGGATCACGGCGATGCCCCGTGAGGCCGCGATCCGGGGATCGTAGGCGATGACCGGCTCGCCATCGATCAGGACCTCCCCGCCGTCGGGCGCGATCTCTCCCGCGAGCACGCGCATCAGCGTCGACTTACCGGCGCCGTTCTCGCCGATCAGCGCATGGACCTCGCCGGCGTCGACGGCGAAGTCGACGCCCTTGAGCGCCCGGACGCCACCGAACGCCCGCGTTATGCCTTTGAGCGCAATCAGGTTTGGCATCTAGGCTATCCTGGCGGAGATCCGTGGCGATGCGCGAGCGTCGCCGCGTCGTCAGAACACCGCGTTGGGCTTCAGGTATTTATCGACATTGGCTTTGGTGATGACGGCAGGGGTAGTGTAGTCCAGCTTCGGGAAGTCTGCCGGCAGCTTGCCGTCGACGGCCTTAAGGCCGACGTCCACCGCCGTGCGGCCGACGAGATCGGGGTCGTTGAGGCCCGTCGCGCCGTATTTGCCGTCCTTGATCATCTGCAGGGCTTCCTTCTGGCCGTCGGCCGCCGCGACGAGCAGCACGCTGCTGGCCTTGCCGGCCGCCTCCAGGGCCTTCTCGGCGCCGAGCACCATGGAATCGTTCTCGCCCAGCACCACGTTGATGTCGGGATGCGCCGTCAGGATGTCTTCCATGGCCTTCAGGCCGCCGTCGTTGTTCCAGCCGCCCCAGCCCTGGGCCACGACCTCGAAGCCGGCCTTGCCGTCGTTGACGAGCTGCCCCTCGATGAGGCCGCGCATGACGCCGAGCCGCCGCTCCTGGCCCACCACGTTGCCCTTGTCGCCGGAGAGCAGCGCGATCTTCATCGGCTTGCCGTTCATCGTCTTGGCGATCCACTCGCCGACGAGGAAGCCGTTGCGGTCGTTGGAGGACTGCACCAGCGTCACGTAATTGGCCTTGGGATCGAGGCCGCTGTCCATCACCACGACCTTGACGCCGGCCTTGGCGGCCGCGTTGACCGCCGGCACCAGACCTTCCGGATCGCGCGGATTGACGATGAGGAGGTCGACGCCCTTGGCGACCATGTCCTCGACGTCACCGATCTGCTTCGACATGTCGTTCTGGCCGTCGGAGGAGGACACCGCGCAGCCCGCCTTCTTGGCCTGATCCTGGGCGGCCTGAAGCTGGGCCGCATAGTAGGGGGCGTTCAACGTGAACATGGAGATACCGACCTTGCAGGCGGCCGCATGCGCCGCGCCGGCGAGGCCCGCGAACAAGGTCGAGGCGAGCAAGCAGGCTTTAAGCGATTTCCGGATCATCGTCATGTCCTCCCAGGCGCAGGCTTTCTCGAGCCATAACTTGTAGTTTTAATACGAATCACGACGCGGTCAATCCCGGATTTCGCCAAATCATATGGGTGACTCAGGAGAACTGCGCTGACCCGCTTGCAAGGTCACGGATATTATGTAGCATAGCTACGAAAATGCGGTCCCGTGCACGAGCTGGGCGGGAGGCGGGAGAAGAGGACAGGTCGGGATGGCAATGGAGCCGACGCGGTGCGTGGTCGATGTCCGTCGTGGCGCGCTCGAGGGCAGGACGGGTCGCTACGAGAAGCGCCTGTCCGATCTTGGCGGCATCTATGCCGACGAGGACGCTTTCCGGTCCCTCCTGCACGAGACCGGCAATCCGCTCGTCTATGCGGTCGAGGATCTCAAGCCCTCCGCCGAGGCCGGGGACATGATCTTCGGCGTCACCCGCATGCTGCCCGGCAAGGTCGGCGGCGAATATTTCGTGACGCGCGGGCACATCCACGCGGTCGCCAACCGGCCCGAGATCTACTACGGGGAAAGCGGCACCGGCCTGATGCTGCTCGAATCGCCCGAGGGCGAGAGCCGCCTCGTCGAGATCGGCCCCAAGGCCGTCTGCTACGTGCCGCCCTTCTGGATCCATCGTTCCGTGAACGTGGGTCCCGAGGATCTCGTGATGACCTTCGCCTATCCGGCCGACGCGGGCCAGGACTACGACATCATCGCCCGGTCCGGCGGCATGCGCCTGCGGATCGTCGAGGGCGGGCGCGGCGGCTGGAGCGCCGTGGACAACCCGCGCTACAGGCCGCGCAGCGCAACCGAGATCGCGCGCATCAGGGCGACGGCCGCGTGACCGGCGCAGCCCTCGCGGTCCGGGAGCGGACGCATTGACCCTGTCCCCTGCCACCCGGCCGACCTTCTACTTCATCGGCGTGACGACCGGACAAAGCTCGATCATGCGAGTGTTCCCCGCCTGGGCCGCCCATCTCGGCTTGGACAATGCCGCGATCAAGGGGATGGACTTCGCGCTCCACGCCGATCCCTCCGCCTACCGCGAGGCGATCGCCTTCATCAAGGCCGACCCCCTGTCGCTCGGCGCGCTCGTAACGACGCACAAGATCGACTTGTTCAAGGCGTGCCGCGACCTGTTCGACGTCGTCGACCCGCATGCGGCCGCGATGCACGAGACGAGCTGCATCTCGAAGCGGGACGGCAGGCTCGTCTGCCACGCCAAGGACCCGATCTCCTCCGGCCTCGCCCTCGACGCCTTCCTTCTGCCGGACTATTTCGCCCGCACCGGATCGGAGGTCTTCGCCATCGGCGCCGGAGGCTCGGCCATCGCGCTCACCTGGCACCTGATGCGGCGCGAGCGGGGTGTCGACGTGCCGTCGCGGATCGTCGTCTCGGACAGGACCCCGTCGCGGCTCGACGAGATCCGCCGCATCCATGCCGCCATCCCCTCCGGCGTTCCGATCGAGTACGTGCTCGCCGCGAACAAGGACGCTAACGATGCGGTCGTCGCGGGGCTCAAGCCGGCCTCGCTCGTGATCAACGCCACGGGGCTCGGCAAGGACGCGCCGGGCTCGCCGGTGACGGACGCGGTCCGCTTTCCGCAGGACGGGATCGCCTGGGATCTGAACTACCGGGGCGACCTCCTGTTCCTCGATCAGGCGCGCTCGCAGCTTGGCGCCCGCCACCTTCGGATCGAGGACGGATGGGTCTACTTCATCCACGGCTGGACGCAGGTGATCGCGGAGGTGTTCCACATCGACATTCCCGCGACGGGGCCGGGCTTCGAGGCCATCTCGCGGATCGCCGCCGATGCCGCGAGGGCGGCGTGAGAGCGGACCCGGCGCGGCGGAGGTGACGGCGATGAGCGACCCTCATCCGGCCAAGCCAGTCGAGATCGTCCAGCAGAACGTCGCCGGCCCCTTGGCCGGGCGGCTCGTTGCCGGCACGAGCTCGGACCTCGTTGTGCATTGGCTCGGGCAGGCCGGTTTCCTCATCCAGGCGGGCCGGCGGCGCATCGTCGTCGATCCCTATCTCTCCGACACGCTCGCCGAGAAATACCGCGGGACCGTCACGCCGCACGAGCGGCTGATGCCCGCGCCGATCGACGTGGAGGGGCTCGGTCCGGTCGACCTGGTGCTCGTCACCCATCACCATGGCGATCACATGGATCCCGGAACGCTGGCACCCCTCGCGCGACGGCACCCGACCCTGCGCTTCGTCGTGCCCCGGGCCAGCCGCGCGGAGGCCCTGCGTCGGATCGCGGTCGGTGACGGTCGCCTGATCCCGATCGAGGCCGGCGAGCGCGTCGAGGTCCTGCCGGGCGTCGCCGTCGTGGCGATCCGGGCCGCCCATGAGACGCTCGAGCGGGACGCCGATGGTCACCATCGGTATCTCGGCTACGCGCTCGTGTTCGAGAGCGACGGACGCCCGCCGGTCACCATCGTCCATTCGGGCGACACCATCCCGTTCGCGGGTCAGGTCGAGGAGATCGCAGGCCTGTGCCCGACCCTTCTGCTGCTGCCGGTCAACGGGCGCTCGGCCGCGCTCGCGGCGCGCGGCATCCCGGGCAACCTGACGCTCGATGAAGCGGTGCGGCTGACGGCCGAGACCGGCGCACTTGCCATGATCGCCCATCACCACGGCCTCTTCGCCTTCAACACGCTGCCGTTGGAGACGATCGAGCGGAAGGCCGCGACGCCCGGCCTTCCGATCCGCCTCATCCCGGCCCGCGAAGGCCTGGAAGTCAGGGTGAGGCTGACCTAAGCTGCCGGCGCGGCGAGCGAGACCGCATGTCGAACCACACGGTGCATGTTGCAGGAAGCCGGGACGCGGCGTTCGCCCAAGAACGCCCTGGAGATGGTCCGCACGGCGCTGCCGACGCTGCGGAAATCCGACGCCAAGGTGGCGAACCTGGTTCTTGCCGACCCGTTCCGCATCCTGGAAACCAGCGTCGCGGAGGCCGCGACGCTCGCCGGGGTCAGCCAGCCGACCGTGATCCGCTTCTGCGTGGCGGTCGGCTTCTCGGGCTACCAGGAGTTCAAGCTACGCCTGGCTCAGAGCCTGGCGCTCGGCCGGGCCGCCACCCATTCGGTGATCTCGGAGACCGATACGCTCGGCGGCGTGGCCGACAAGATCTTCGAATATACGATGACGAGCCTCGACTGGGCGCGCCAGCACCTCGACCGGGAGGCCCTGGGCCAGGCCGTCGACATGCTTGCGGGGGCAGCGTCGATCGAGTTCTTCGGCTTTGGGGCTTCCGCCATCGTGGCCGAGGACGCGCAGCAGAAGTTCCCGCTCTTCGGCGTGCCGTGCAGGGCGCAATCGGATTCGCATCAGCAGATCATGACCGCCTCGATGATGCGGCCTGGCGACGTGGTCGTGGTGATCTCCAATACCGGACGCACGCGCCAGATCGTCGAGGCGGCCGAGGTCGCGCGCGAGAACGGTGGCCGGGTGCTCGGCATCGTGGGGGCGGACGGCCCGGTCGGGGCAGTGTGCGACGTGACACTGATCGTCGAGACGCTGGACAATACCAACGTCTACACGCCCACCACTTCCCGCATCGCGGCGCTGGTGCTGATCGACATCCTCTCGACCGCCGTCGCGCTGCGGCGCGAGCGCGGGCACATGGGCCGTCTCGACCGTATGAAGCGACGCCTCAACGCCTTCCGGTCCGGCGATGCCGGGGAGGAGCCTCCCGCCTGACCGTCGCCCCGAAGGCCGTCGCCGCTTGCCCCGAAAGGACCAGAGCTTGACCGCCTCGCGCACACCGCCCCTGGCCACGACCACAGCGCTTCTCGAGGGGTTCGACCCCGACTTCTTCGTCACCGACCCGGATCTCACCGCATCCTATGCGCGGGACAGGACGGGCGCCTATGTCGGCATGCCCTTCGCGGTCGCGCGGCCGCGCTCGGCCGCCGACCTCGCCGCCGTGATGATCCGCTGCGGCGCTCTCGGCCTCGGCGTCGTTCCTCAGGGCGGGCTGACGGGGCTCGTCGGGGCGGCGGTCTCCAGCGCGAGCGAGCCCGAAGTGGTGGTGCGCCTCGACCGCATGAGTGCCATCCGCTCGGTGGATCCGGTCGGCTATGCGATGGTGGTCGAGGCCGGCTGCGTGCTCGACGTCGCCAAGCAGGCCGCCGAGGCGCAGGACTGCCTGCTGCCGATCACCTTCGGGTCGCAAGGCTCGTGCCGGATCGGCGGCAACGTTGCGACCAACGCCGGCGGCTTCAACGTGCTGCGCTACGGCATGACCCGCGACCTGGTGCTCGGCCTCGAAGTCGTGCTGCCTGACGGGCGGATCTGGAACGGATTGCGCACCCTGCGCAAGGACAACCGGGGCTACGACCTCAAGCAGCTCTTCATCGGCGCCGAAGGCACGCTCGGCATCGTCACGGCGGCGGCGCTCAAGCTCTTTCCGAAGCCGACTCAGATCGAGACGGCATGGCTGGGCCTGCGCTCGGTCGAGGACGCGATGACCCTCTACGCCAAGGCGCGCCGAAGCTGCAGCGACCTGCTGTCCGCCTTCGAGCTCATCATGCGCGACGGGCTCGCGCGGGGGCTGGCCCACCGCCCCGCGCTCGCCGATCCGCTCGACCAGGCCTGTCCGGTCTACGTGCTGATGGAACTGGCCGCGACCGGCGCGGTCGATCTGCGCCACGTCCTCGAAGCCTGCCTCGAGGAGGCCGGCGAACTCCTGGTCGACGGCACGATCGCGTCGAGCCGGGCCCAGGCCGACAGGCTCTGGTCCTGTCGCGAGGCCATGGTCGAGGCACAGAGCCGCAGCGGCCCCTACTACCGCACGGACGTCTCCGTACCGATCGCCGCGATCCCGCCCTTCCTCGGCGACGTCTTGGCCGAACTCGCCATGTCCCTGCCGGACGGCCGGCCGATCGCCTACGGCCATATCGGAGACGGCAACATCCACCTCAATGTCGTCCCGCCGCCCGATTGGACGGGGGAGCAGCGGCAGGCCCTGTTCCGTCGTGCCGAGGATCTGATCTTCGGCGCGCTCGACCGGCATGGCGGCAGCATCAGCGCCGAGCACGGCATCGGCCGATCCAAGAAGCGAGCCTTCCTGGAGCGGGTCGATCCAGTGACGCTGGATCTGCTGAAGACCGTGAAAGGCGCCATCGACCCGGCCCATCTCTTGAGCAAAGGGCGTATCTTCGATGCGTGAGACCAGCCGCCGGAGGGCCTGAATCTCGTCGTCCGGTGACGCCTGTCGGACCTGCGCCGAGTAAAGGGGCGAGCAATGGCATCGGGATGGATTCGCAAGATGATTCCATCCGATCCGCCACTGCTGTAATGCATGCCGCACCCACACACTGATCGAGGCCCGCACGCATGAACAGCCTGACGACCGCGCGTGCGGCCGGAGCCCTGTTGGCCGACCTGATCGCCATTCCCAGCATCAACCCGGCACTGCGTCGCGACGGGGAGCCGTCCGGCTGGTTCGGAGAGGAGCGTCTCGCGCATTTCGTGGGAGACTGGCTGCGTCAGGCCGGAGCGGAGGTCGCCCTCGAGGACGTCGAGCCCGGCCGGCCCAATGTCGTGGCCCGGCTCGGCGCCGGACGAGGCCCGCGGATGATCTGGGAGGGGCACCTCGACACCGTCCAGGTCGCCGGAATGACGGTCGAGCCCTTCGCGCCGATGATCCGCAACGGCCGCATTTATGGTCGCGGTGCGGTCGACGACAAGGGGTGCCTCGCCATGTTCATGCTGGCCATGGCGGCGCTGGCGGCGGAAGGCTGCCCGATCGATCTCACCTTTCTGGCCGCCGTCGACGAGGAGACGACCTTCAAGGGCGTGCTGCACCACATCGCCCGCAACCCGCCCTACGATTTCGGCATCGCGGGCGAGCCGACCGACCTCGCCATCGTCAGCGCCTGCAAGGGTGTGATCCGCTGGCGGGTCACGGTCGGCGGACGCGCCGCCCATACCTCGACCCCACAGGACGGGATCGACGCCGGCGCGCTCGCCATGTCGCTCGTCGCGACCCTTCGGGATGCGGTCGGCCGCTCGGGCAAGGTCCATCCCCTGCTGGGCGGCCCGACGCTGACCTGCACGCGGTTCGAGGCGGGTGAGGGGCCGAATACCGTGCCGGCGCGGGCGGAGCTCGCCTTCGACTATCGCATCCTGCCCGACCGGACGGGACCCGAGGCCTGGGAGGAGCTCGCCGCGGTTGCCCGGCGCGTCGCGGCGGGCTGGCCCGAGGGCGCGACGCTCGACATGCAGCCGCCCTTCATCGATTCCGCCTCGATGGAGGTCGCGGAGGAGGATGCGATCGTGCGGCTGATGCAGGATGTCTGCCGCCGCTTCGGCCGCGCGGTCACGGTCAAGGGCGTACCGTTCGGGTCCGACGCCACCAAGCTCACCCGCGCCGGCACGCCGACCATCGTCTTCGGCCCCGGCAGCATCTCCCAGGCCCATACGGCGGATGAATCCGTCGTGCTCGACGAGGTGGCGCAGGGCGCCGACATGCTGATCGACGCCGTGCGGGCGGCGGCGGGCTGAGCGTTCACGCCATGGATCCAGTCTGTCGTCCTGGCTTGCGCCTCGCCCTGTTTCAACCCGACATCCCGCAAAATGCCGGCACGCTGCTTCGGACCTGCGCCTGCCTCGGGATCGGGGCGGATCTCGTCGAGCCGGCCGGCTTCCCGACCTCGGACCGGCACTTCCGCCGGGCCGGCATGGATTACCTCGATGCCGTCGACCTCACGCGGCATGCCTCCTTCGCATCGTTCGACGAGGCGAGACGCGCAGCCGGGCGTCGCCTCGTGCTTCTGACGACGCGTGCCACGACGGACTATCGCGATGTGCCCTTCCTGTCGGACGACATGCTCATGGTGGGTCGCGAATCGGCCGGCGTGCCGGAAGAGGTCCATGCGGCGGCCGATCTCGCGGTCGGCATCGCGCTCCGGCCCGGCTTCCGGTCGCTCAACGTCGCGGTGGCGGCCGCCATGGTGCTCGGCGAGGCGCTGCGGCAAGCGCGACGCTGAGCCGGGCGTCGGCTCGGCGGCTCAGGACCGCATGCGGAGACCCTCCGGATCGAAGGCCGCGCCGTCGAGGCGGCGCGCCTTGCGCTTCTCGCCGATGATCTCGATCTCGAAGCCGTCCGTGGCCGTCGCAAGCTCCTTGGGGATATAGCCGAGGGCCAGCGACTTGCCGACGGAATGGCCGTAGCCGCCCGAGGTCACCCAGCCGACGACCTTGCCGCCGTGCCAGACCGGCTCGTCGCCGATGGCATCGGCGTCCTGCGCGTCGACGGCGAAACATTGCAGGCTGAGCTTGCCGCCGCTCTCCTTCTCGCGTGCCGCCGCGTCACGTCCGACGAAATCGTTCTTCTTCAAGTCGACGAAGCGGCCGAGGCCCGCCTCATAGGGACTGTAGATCGGGCGGTATTCGCGAAACCAGGTGCCGAAGCCCTTCTCGAGACGCATGCACAGGAGCGCGCGCATGCCGAATTGGGTCAGACCGAAGCGCTTTCCCTCGTCGAGCAGCAGGTCGTAGAGCGCCCGCTGGTATTCGGGCCTGACCCAGATCTCGTAGCCGAGGTCGCCGGTGAAGCTGACCCGCCCGACGAGCGCCGGGATCATGCCGACATCCATGCCCCGGAACGACAGGAACGGAAACTTTTCGTTCGACACGTCGTCATGGGTCAGCGCCTGCAACAGGTCGCGCGATTTCGGCCCCGCGATCGACAGGCCCGGATAGTCCATCGAGGCCGCGCGGACGCTCACGCCGGTCTCGGGCAGGTAGTGCTCGAACCAGCGAAGGTAGTAGCTCTCCGCCGCATAGGAGCAGACGAGCAGGAACTTGTCCTCAGCGTACCGGCCGATGGTGAAATCGCCGATCAGCTTGCCGCCCTCGTTGAGCATCGGGGTGAGCGCGAGCTTGCCGACTGGCGGCAGCTTGTTCGCCATCACATGCGACAGGAACTCGGCGGCGCGCGGGCCCTCGACCTCGATCTTCCCGTAATTGGCGATCTCGGTCATGCCGACGCCCGAGCGCACCGCGCGGCATTCGGCGCCGACGTGCTCGTGCGCGTTGGAGCGGCGGAAGGTGACATCCTCGCGCGGCTCCGTGCCCTTGGGTGCGAACCACAGCGGATTCTCGAGCGAGCAATAGTCGCCGAACACCGCATTCTCGGCGACGAGGCGATCGTAGATCGGCGTGGTGCGCAGGGGCCGCGCCGCGGGCAGCTCCTCGTTGGGGAAGCGGATGCGGAAGCGCCGCGAATAGTTCTCGCGCACCTTGGCGTTGGTGTAGCGCAGCGTCGCCCAATCGCCGAAGCGCGCGACGTCCATGCCCCAGATGTCGTAGCCGGGATCGCCGTCGATCATCCAGTTGGCGAGCGCCAGGCCGACGCCGCCGCCCTGGCTGAACCCGGCCATGACGCCGCAGGCGACCCAGAAGTTCTTCAGGCCCTTGACCGGGCCGACCAGCGGGTTGCCGTCGGGCGCGAAGGTGAAGGGACCGTTGACGACCTTGCGGATGCCGACCGTGCCGAGCTTGGGAAAGTTCTCGAACGCGGTCTCGAGGCTCGGCGCGATGCGGTCGAGGTCGTTGGGCAGCAGGTTTTGCCCGAAGTCCCAAGGCGTCTCGCGCTCCGACCAGGGCTGGCAGGCCTGCTCGTAGGTACCGATCAGCATGCCGCCGCCTTCCTGCCGCATGTAGATTTCGCCCTCGAAGTCGATGACGTGGAACTTGTCCTCCTTGGGGTCGATTACCTCGGGAATATCCTCGGTGATGAGGTAGTGGTGCTCCATGGCCAGCACCGGCAGCTCGAGGCCCACCATGCGGCCGACCTCGCGCGCCCACAGGCCCCCGCAGTTGACGACGTGCTCGGCCACGACATTGCCCTTGTCGGTGATGACGTCCCACGACCCGTCGGGGCGCGGCTGAAGGTCGACGACGCGGGTGAAGCGGTTGATCTCGGCCCCCGCCATGGTGGCGCATTTGGCATAGGCGTTGGTGACGCCCCACGGGTCGAGATGGCCCTCGACCGGGTCGTACATCGCGCCGACGAAATGCTTCTTCTCGATGAACGGATACATCTTGGCGGCTTCGTCGACCGAGATGATCTCGAGATTCATGCCGAGGTAGCGGCCCCGCGCCTTGGCCATCTTGAGCCAGTCGAGCCGCTCCTTGGTGCCGGCGAGGTTCAAGCCGCCGGTGACGTGCATGCCGCAGGACTGGCCGGAGATCGCTTCGATCTCCTTGTAGAGGTTGATCGTATATTGCTGCAGCTTGGCGACGTTGGGATCGCCGTTGAGCGTGTGCATGCCGCCCGCCGCGTGCCAGGTGGAGCCCGAAGTCAGCTCGGCCCGCTCGATCAGCATCGCGTCATGCCAGCCGGCCTTGGTCAGGTGGTAGAGGACGCTGGCGCCGACGACGCCGCCGCCGATCACGACCACTTGCGCGTGGGATTTCATGGAAGGTCCTTTCGGTCGGGGACGTCGGCCCCTCATTAGTCACGGCTACGCCGCGACACCTTCTCCCGCAAGGGGAGAACGGGGGCAGCCCATCCGCATCAAAAATCCGTCTTCACCCCGCCCTCGGCCTTGCGGCGGGCGACGAAGTCCTTGAGGGCCTCCATTCGATCCGGCTCGATCGGGGGCGGCTCGTAGGCGGCGAGCCTTTCCTTGTAGAGGCGGTTGGCGGTGTCGTAGGCGGTCGGGGCGCCGGCCTCACGCCAGGTCTCGTAATTGCGCCAGTCCGATATCATCGGGGCGAAGAAGGCGTTGCGATAACGGGCCTGGGTATGGGCGCAGCCGAAGAAATGGCCGCCGGGCCCGACCTCGCGCATGGCGTCGAGCGCCAGTTCGTCGTCGTCGACCGCCACGGGCTTCAGGAACTCCGACACCATGCCGAGGAGGTCGGCATCGAGCACCATCTTCTCGAACGAGGCCTGCAGGCCGCCCTCCATCCAGCCGGCGCCGTGCATCAGCAGGTTGACGCCGCCCATGATGGCGGCCCAGAGCGAAAAGACGCTCTCATAGGCCGCCTGGGCGTCGAGCGAATTGGCCGCGTTGGCGTTGGACGAGCGATAGGGCAGGCCGTAGCGGCGCGCCAATTGCCCGCCGAGCAGCGTCGCCTTCATGTATTCGGGTGTGCCGAAGGCGGGCGCGCCGGACTTCATGTCCACATTCGAGGTGAAGCCCCCATAGCCGAAGGGCGAGCCGGGCCGCACCGTCTGGGCCAGGACGAGGCCGGCCAGCGCCTCGGCGTTCTGCTGCGTCACGGCGCCCGCGATGGTGACGGGCGCCATGGCGCCGGCGAGCGTGAACGGCGTCAGTACGGTGATCTGGTTGCGCCGCGCCATCTGGATGATACCCTCGCACATCGGGTCGTCGAGCCGCAGCGGCGAGGAGGAATTGATGATGGTGAAGAGCGAAGGCTCGCGCTCCAGCGTCTCCTCGTCGATGCCGCGCGCGAGCTTGACCATCTCGAAGGCATCGAGGTTGCGCTGGCGGCCGAGGCTATAGGCGTGGATCGGCTTGTCGGACAGCGTCAGCATGTCGAACAGCGCGTCGAGATGGCGGACCGAGGCGTGGATGTCGATCGGCTCGACCGGATAGCCGCCCCAGAGGTGGATCGCGTCGAGCGACTGGCCAAGGCGAATGAAGTTCTGGAAGTCCTCGCGGTTGCCTGGGCGGCGGCCGCCGTCGCGGTCGAAGGAATTCGGCGTCGAGGCGACCGAACAGAAGGCGATATGGCCGTCGCCGAGCCTGAGCGAGCGGGCCGGGTTGCGCGAATGAAGCGTGAAGCTCTTCGGCGCGAGGCCGATGACGCTTTCGACGAGACCCGGATCGAAGCGAACGCGCTGCGCATTCGGCTCGACATCGGCGCCGGCGCCTTTCAGGATATCGCGCGCGCCGGCGTGCAGCACGTCGATGCCGATCTCTTTCAGCACCTGGAGCGAGGCTTGGTGGATGGCTTCGAGCTGGTCCTCCGACACCGCGGGTGTCGGCGCGAAGGGCAGCCGGGGCTGCGGCCTGACCGGTGCAGGCCCGGCGCGCTCCGCCGCCCTCGGGCCGCGGCGCCGGCCGCCTCTCGCCTCGCCCGCCGTCGCCGTGTCGCTCATGATAGGGTCCGCATGGAGGGGTGAAAGCCGTCGATCGAGAACCGCCAGCCGGCGCAAGCGCCGCATCGCACGATGCCGGTCTGGCACGCTACCGCGAATCGGTCCGCAGACCCCATGCGTTTTTTGGATCGTGTCATCTCGGCAGACCGTGCCGGCGAGAAGCAAAGTCTCTTAACTCCAGCTTCACTCCCACAAGCCAGAATGAATGGTCAAATCCTTCCGTTCGGCACATTGATTGCTCTGTCCCGACCGTGACGAAACGTC
Organism: Lichenihabitans sp.; assembly: GCA_965277635.1. Lineage (GTDB taxonomy): Bacteria > Pseudomonadota > Alphaproteobacteria > Rhizobiales > Beijerinckiaceae > Lichenihabitans. The sequence goes on along the minus strand of CBDIDE010000002.1, from coordinate 3,016,826 downwards.
CAACGTGCGAAGTCGGGTGCCATTTGGCGGAAGCGCGACCGCTGTTCCGCCGCGATATTGGCGAGTGGAAGCGCGAATGGTGAAGCATACCACCCCTTGGCAGCTAGGTTTGGAAGTGGTCACGGCTGCGCTGGCCCTCGCCGCCGTCTATACGACCATGTTGATCTCGGACCGGCAGCAGTCGCTGATCGAATCGTCCGGCTATAATACTGTCTTCGACGCCAGCCAGGGCGCCACCGAACTGATGCGGTTCGAGGCCCAGGTCGGACGCTACGCGGTGGAGCCGAACGACGACCTGCTCAGCGACGTTCAGCTTCGCTTCGCCATCCTCGAAAGCCGGGTCAAGCTCCTGCATGAGGGCACGATCGGTCATCTGATCCAGACCGAGCCGTCCTCGCGGGAGACCTTGGCGGGGCTGTCGCGCGCGATTGCCACGATAGAGCCTCTGGTCGATCACCTGGACCGGGCGGACAATCCGCGCAAGATCCTCGACGCTCTCGCGACGTTGGACAAGCCGACCGTGATGCTGGTCTCGGCGGCGAACCAGATCGCCAGCGTGGGCCGCGACGAGCAGCGGCAGCACCTGCGCGGGGTCTACTGGAACGGCCTGTGCCTCACGGTCGGCCTGATCGTGTGCGGTTTCATCCTGGTCGTCATGTTGATGCGCCGGAACCGAAGCATCTATCACCTGGCCCATTGCGATCATCTGACCGGGCTGCCGAATCGCCTCGCCTTCCAGACGCGCCTGGCCGATCTGGTCCGCGCTGCCGACGGCGCCGCACGCCCCGTCGTCATGCTGCTCGACATCGACCTGTTCAAGCATATCAACGATGCCCTGGGCCATGCCGCGGGCGACGGGCTGCTTCGCGTCCTGGCGAGCCGGCTAAAGCAATTGCCCGGCGGAATCGAGTCGGTCTCCCGGCTGGGGGGCGACGAATTCGCCGTCCTGCTGTCGTCGAGCGATCCCATGACGGTAGCCGCGGACATCGCTCGGCAAATCTGCCGCATCGCGGCCGAGCCGTTCGATCTCGACGGCAAATCGATTTCCACCAGCCTGAGCGTCGGCATCGTGGTCGCCCCCCCCGGCTGTCGCGATCCGCAGGTCCTGCTCAAGAATGCCGATGTGGCGCTCTATGCCGCCAAATCGGCCGGCCGCGGCACGTACAGGTTCTTCGACCCGCGCATGGAGCGGGACCTGCAGGAGAGGCGCGACCTCGAAGCCGATCTCCGCGCGGCGATTCGCGACGGCGAACTCGAGCTGCAGTTCCAGCCGATCGTCGACCTGGCGACGCAATCGATCGTCAATTGCGAGGCGCTCGCGCGCTGGCGCCATCCGCGCCACGGCCTCATCTCGCCGTCGCGGTTCATCCCGATCGCCGAGGAAGCGGGTCTCATCGCCCAGATCGGCGAATGGGTGATCGGATCGGCCTTCGCGGCGGCTTGCTCGTGGCCCGACTCGGTGCGCGTCTCGGTCAACCTGTCTCCCTGTCAATTCGACCGAACCGATCTCCTCGATACTGTCCGCGACGCTCTGGCGGCATCGGGATTGAGCGCCGACCGGGTGGAGCTCGAGATCACCGAATCGGTCCTCATGCGCGACAACGAGCAGGTGCTGAGGATCCTGGCTGGATTGAAGACGCTGGGGATCCGCATCGCGCTCGACGATTTCGGCACGGGCTATTCGTCGCTCGGCTACCTGCAGCGCTTTCCGATCGACAAGATCAAGGTCGATCAATCCTTCGTGCGGCAGATGACCTCGAAGCCGGATTGCGCGCTGATCGTGGAATCGATCGGCATGCTGGCCAGGAAGCTGGGGCTGACCACGACGGCCGAGGGAATCGAAACCGAGGCGCATGCCGATCTCATTCGCGCCATGGGCTATGCGGAAGGGCAAGGCTATTATTTCGCTGTGCCGCTGGCGGCGGAGGAATGCCGCAGACGCCTGTGGGTACAGCATGATCAGGCGTCATGCGCTCTCCAGGTCGCCGCCTCGGCATAGCAGTCGCGGCCGACGCCTGTCGCAAGACGTCACGGCGCCGCCGTCGCCAGTGCGGCGTCGGTCGCGACGGGCTCCGCCGAGACCTCGGCGAAGCGCCGGATCAGCCAGGAGCGGAACAAGGCCACCGCCTCGTCGAGATCCTCGGGCGCCGTGGCCAGATAGTAGCCGTAGCCCGAGACGACGCGCGTCTCGAAGGGCGCCACCAGCCGCCCGGCCCTGAGATCCTCGCGGAACAGCATCGGGTCGACGAGCGCGATGCCCTCACCCGAGAGCGCGTATTGGACGGCGAGCTGCGCGGTATCGAAGACGAGGCCGCGGTCGACGGCGAGATCCGGCCGCCCTGCCGCGCGGGCCATCAATTGCCACATGTGCTGGTGCGGCCGTCCGCCGAGCCGGATGTGCAGCAGGTCGCGATTGGCGACGAGCGCCGCGAGATCCTTCGGGGCCGCCTCCGCGAGCAACCGGGGCGAGCAGACTACCGCCAGCCGCTCCATCCACAAGAGGTCGAGGATCGCGTCGGCGACCTTGGGTTCCGAGAACACGATGGCGATGGCGACCTCGCCGTCGGGCTCGCCCGCGGCGCGCGAGGCGATCTCGATGGTGAGTTCGGGATGCTCGGCGCGGAAGTCGCGCAGGATCGGAATCGCGAGCTGATAGGCGAAGGTCGGAGGCAGGGCGACGCGCAGCAGGCGCTTCGGCGTGCCGCATTCCTTGATGATGTCGCCGAGCACCTGGTCGATGCGGTCGAAGCTGCGCGAGACGACGGGCAGCAGGTGGCGTCCGGCCTCGGTCAGCACGAGCTGCTGCGGGCGGCGCTCGAAGAGCGGCACGCCCAGGAACTTCTCGAGCACGATGACGTGGCGGCTGACCGCGCTCTGCGCCACGGTGAGAGACTGGGCCGCGGCCGTGAAAGAGCCGTGCTGACCCGCCGCCTCGAAGGCACGGAGCGCGTTGAGCGGCAGCCATTGCCGATCCATCGTACGCGAGCTTCCGGGGCGGGACTTCAACGGCCTATCCGATCCTCGTGCGGCGCAGCATCTCCTCGTCGAGGTCGAAGCCGAGGCCGGGCCGGTCGGGGAGCACGATGGTCCCTCGTGCGTCGATCCGCAAGGGCTCCGTCATGACGAAGTCCCGGCGCTCCAGGCTCCATTCCGGCGGATCGAAAGGGTATTCGAGGAAGGGCGCGTCGGCGACGCCGGCGACGAGATGAGCATTGGCCAGCACGCCGATGCCGTTGGTCCAGGTATGCGGCGTGAAGACGAGATTGTGCTCCTGCGCCATGTAAGCGATGCGGCGCAGGCCGGTGATGCCGCCGACGAGGGCGGCGTCGGGCTGCAGCACGTCGAGCGCGCCCTCGACGATGAGATCGCGGAATTCGTAGAGCTCGCGCGTCATCTCGCCGCCAGCGATGCGGATGTCGACCGTGTCGCGCAGCCGGCGCATGCCCTCGCGGTCGCCGCGGTGCAGCGGCTCCTCCATCCAGTAGACGCCGAGCGCCTCGAGCTCCCGCGCAACCTGCACGGCATCCTTGAGCGACCACGACGGATAGGCGTCCCAGGACATGCGCCAGCCCTGGTTGCAGTCGACCATCAACTCGAGCTTGGTCCCGACGCGTGCCCGCACCGCTTCGAGCGCCGCCACATCCTTGCGCCAGTCGCCGCGATGGAACCGGATTTTCAAGGCCGGAAAGCCGAGCGCCAGGTAGCGTTCGGCGGCGTCGGCGAGCGCTTCGGGAGCGCGCAACGTGCCCGAGGAGGCGTAGGCCTTCACCTCGCCCGAGAGGCCGCCGAGCAGCTTCCACACCGGCTGGCCGGTGATCTTGCCGGCCAGGTCCCAGAGCGCGAGGTCGAGCGGCCAGGGCCGGCCCCAGTGGAACTGGATATTGTTGAGGATGCGCCAGTGGCGTTCGATGGCGAGCGCATCCTGGCCGACGAAAAGGTGCTCATGGCCGGCGAAGCCGAGCATCGTATCGCCCGAGGCGATGCCGGTCAGGCCCGCGTCGGTGGTGACCCGGACGATGGTGGCGTCGAACTGCTGGCGCGGCTGGGTGTCCCAGCTCGCGTTGAAAGGCGGATCGAGCGGCAGGCGGTGATGGGTGATCTCGATGCCGGTGATCGTCACCTTGGCGGCCGCAGGCGCTGTCCGGCTTGATGTCATGTCCTTAGTCCTCCCCTCGGTGTCGCCCCGGGGCTTGGCCCCGGGGTCCAGACCGGCAGCGGAACATCGATCCCGGCTCAAGGTCGGGATGATCGCCGTGGCAGGAATGGTTCTCGCGCGAAGTTCCGCAGGATCGGGCAATCTCAGGCCGCGCGCAACGTGGCTTCGGCGAGGGCCAGGAGGTCGCCGGGCCGGGCCTCGCGACGCGTCGAGCGGAGCATGGCGACGTTTTCCGGGCGTTCCATCTGCGCCGCGAGGGTCTCGGGCGTGACGCCGTCGAAGTCGCGCAGCGACATGTCGAGCCCGATGCGACGCACCAGATCCTCGTAGGCGGCGATAAAGGCCGCCGCGGTCGGGCGCGCTCCCATCACCCGGGCGCAGGCCCCAAAGGCGGTCTCGTTGCCCTCGATGGTCCAGGGGAGCGACGCCAGCATGGCGATACCGACCGCGCGCCCGTGATGGATGGGGCGGAGCGAGGCCAGGGCATGGCCGATGTTATGCGCGATCGCTGTGCCGCCATTGTCGATGGCGGTTCCGGCCAGCGCCGCGGCGCGGGCCATGCCCTCGCGTGCCACGAGATCGTCCGGATGCGCGACGGCGGCCTCGAGATGGCGCGCCACGAGACGGATCGCCTCGTGGGCATACATGGAATTGGCCGGATGGGCGTTGCGGTTGGTGGCGGCCTCGACCGCATGGACCAGGGCGTCGATGCCGGTCGCGGCCGTCAGCCCGGCCGGAAGCGTCACGGTCATCTCGGGATCGAGGATGACCTCGTCGGCCTTGAGCTCCTCGCCCCAGTACCAGAGCTTGGCGCCGTCCGGACCCGACAGGATAGCCGTGCGGGTCGTCTCGGACCCGGTCCCAGAGGTGGTCGGGATGCAGATCGTCTTGAGCCGCCGCGCCGGGAAGGGCTTTGCACAGAGCGCATAGGCCCCGGCAGGCGCGGACTCGCCCGCGATGGCCGCGACCGCCTTGCCGAGATCGAGCGCCGAGCCGCCGCCGACCGCCACCATCAGCTCCGCTCGGATCTCGCGCGCCAGATCCGCCGCCGCGTCAGCCTGGGCCACGGAAGGATCGCTCTTGATGTCGGAGAAGACGCTGACGCGGTAGCCGCCCTCATCGAGAAGCGCCGCGACCTCGTCGGTCATGCCGGTCGCCTGCAGGCCCGGATCGGCACAGAGCAGCACCGGTGCGCCGGGGGCGGCGAGCGAACCGGCGAGGGCGGCGATCTCGTGCCGGGCCTTGGGCCCGGCGGTGATGCGGGGCACGCGGGAGAGCTGGTGAATCGCCATGGCTGATCCTGGCCTGAGACGCGTCGATATGGGGTCCGGGGGACGCGCTTCGGCAAATGCGAAAAAACGATACGGGGAGCGAAAAATGAGTGGGCCGGGCTTTCGCTCCGATCCGAATACATGTGAGAGTTGCATATCGCTGCTGAGCGGTCCCATGGATGACGAGCTGATCGAGCGGATCTATGACGCGGCGCTCTCCGGGAGCCTGTGGCCGGAAATTCTTGCCGAAATAACTGCTCGGTTCGAGGGTGTCGGCACAGTGCTCATCGCCTCAGGGGCGAATGGGCATCAGATGATGTTCTCACCAGGCTTCGACATCGTCATGCAAGGTTTCGTCGAGGAAGGGTGGTCTAAGCAAAACCGGCGGTTCGAACGAGCGACGGCTCGACGTCTAGCGGGATTTATGACGGAGCAAGATCTGTTCACGGGCGACGAACTGTTGGCGGACCCGATGCTCGAGGGATTTCTGCTGCCCCGTGGAATTGGCAGCGAACTCGGCACAGTCATTGCGGCGCCGAGTGGCGATGTAATCGCCCTGACAGTGCAGCGGCGCTTTCAGAATGGGAAGACCTCGGCCACCATGGTGGCCGAGGCAAACGCTCTTCGGCCTCACATCGCGCGCGCCATCCTGTTCGCAAACCGGGCAGCCTTGACGGGACCGTCGTCCGATCTCGTCTCCGGCCTGATGGCGACGCTCTCCTGCGGCATCGCATGCCTGAATGTTGCCGGGCGCGTGTTGCTCGCGAATCCCGCTCTCGAAAGATTTGCCCTGGATGGGCTGAGCATGGTCAACGCACGGCTCAAGACCGCAAACAAGGCTGACCAGCCAGCACTCGACGCGCTCATCCGGCGTGCGCTCGTTCCCGGTCTTCCGGCTGGCCACGTGCTCGCGCCGGTCAGCCGGCCGAGCGGTCGCCGCGCCTTGCTGGTCGGCGCCCTCCCGCTCTCGGCCGGGCGGCAGGCACGGTTCCTGGACAGCGCCTTCCGCTGCCGTGCGCTGGTCACGGTCATCGATCCGGACGCCGCGATCCCGGAGCGGATCGAGCCGGCGCTGCGCAGCCTCGAGCTGTCTCCCGCCGAGGCGCGCCTCGCGGCGCTGGTCGGGGGCGGCCTGTCGCCCCGCGAGGCGGCCGAGCGTCTCGTCCTGACCGAGGGAACGGCCCGAACCCGCCTCAAGCAGATCTTCGAGAAGGTCGGCCTCTCGCGGCAAAGCGAGCTTGCCCGCCTCGTCACGCAGCTGGCGTTGATCAACGGCCGGTAGCCGCGGTCCCACCCGCGTCCAGCGTTGTACAGCGAGTGACACAGCATAGGCCGTCTTGCCCTGCGGGATCTCGCTCGGTCGACACGTACTGCTGCGACGGGCCTGTAGATCTCCACGCCGATTTTTTTGCACACCACTCCCAAATGGGAGTAGCGGCTTCGACGCCGCCTGCATATTCCTGGTTACCAGATATACAAATGTATCTCGATCTGGGCGTTTTGCTCAAGGGTTGGACCATTGGCCAATCTGCTTGGAAATATTGATATGTTGGAAAGATAAGTCAGACAGACAAAATCATTCAGCCTATCAACGTATTAAATATTATTTACGCAGCGAACTCGTCTACAGAAGAAATACAGTCGCCGTTGTTGCGCGGGATCGTCAAGAAGTCCTGCTCGACAGGCACGGTTGCCCAAGTCACGCATTATGGTCGGCAATCGCTCACAAGTTGCGTCGCCTCGAAGTCTTCAACCTAAGTGATTAGCCTTCCCAATTCGAAAGACTTTGGCGCTGCATTCACGGCGAGGCCGCTTGGGCGCGACTAACCAAGGGAGAGAAAGACATGTCAAGCGCAGACGACACCCTGAACGAATGGTCGCAGGGCACCCAGGCTCTGACGCCCATCGAGCCGAACTGGTTCACACCGGGCTTTGCCGCCGGAACCGACAGCACGCTCGTGCTCGACCCCTATACGACGAACTACAATGGCGGAACGGCGCCCTGGACCGTGACGTTGACCGCGACGGCGCTCGGCGCCAATGATGCGCCCACCTCGCCGGTTCCGCTCGCCTCCTATGCGACGGGCTACAACTTCCATCTCGCCAGCGCGTCGCTGGCCAATGGCGACACGGCGGTCCTCTACGACTCGGCCAACGGCACCTACCCCGCTTCCAGCGCGGTCGACATCAAGGTCGTCAACGTCGATGCGCAGGGCAACCCGGTCTCCGCACCGGTGACGCTCGAGACGGGCGTCAGCGACGTGAAGCAGTTCCGCGTCAGTGCCGCAGCCTCGGGCGGCAACAGCTACGTCCTCGCCTATGCGACGCAAAACCAGGGGACCGAGACCGTCTCCTACCAGGGGTTCAACCCGGACGGCACGCCGATCGCGGGCGACAGCGGGGTGCTCGACAGCTTCAACAGCCAGAACGGCGAAAGCTTCGGCTTCGGCACGCTGCAGACGTCGACCGACCCCAATCCCTCCTATGTCTACATTCGAGCGTCCGCAGGCGGCGGCGCCTTCGCCAATAACGCCGGCTTGAAATATGAGACCGTCGGCGTCGACGGCGCGCCGACCAGCGGCCAGACATTCATCACGCCGCCTTATCCGTCGGGCGCGACCTCGCAACAGCTTCTGAACTGGACCTACGATCGTATCACCCCGGCCAGCCCTGGCGGCTACGACCTGATGGTGGCCATGCGCTATTCCTACGTCGACGCCAGCGGCGCGACGCAGCAGGCCATCGACGTCCAACTCATCAATCCGCAGACGGGCGCGGCGGGCAGCCCCTACGTGATTCCCGTCGCCACGACGGATAGCGGGCTCACCGAGACGCGACTGCCCAACGGCGGCTTCGCGCTCGGCTACGACGATGGCTCAAGCCAACCTTTCAAAGTGCAGCTCTTCGACAACTCCGGCCAGCCCACGGGCTCGCCCTTCGCGCTGCCGACCAGCGACGCCAACTTCAACCTCACGACGAGCCCCACCGGGCAGCTCGTGGTCGAGTGGCCGTCGAGCGCGAGCGGCGGCAACCAACTCAACTATGATATCTACAATATCGGCAGTGGCGGGACGCCCACCGGCAGCGGCGGGACGCCCACCGGCAGCGGCGGGACGCCCACCGGCAACGGCGGGACGCCGACCGGCAACGGCGGGACGCCTCCGGCTCCCTCAGTCGCCTTCGACGCTACCACCGCCGGTTTCGTGAACGGGGAGACGCCGATCCTCACCGGCACGGTCTCCGCCGGCGCGACCGGGGTCGAGCTCTATGCGGGCGATCCCGCGAACGGCGGGCAGGATCTCGGCGCCGCCACGCTGAACGGCGACGGCACCTGGACGTTCCAGTCCAGCCTCGGCGCCGGCGATTATGCCGGCCTCACGGTGGTCGCGACGAATGCGCAGGGCGCGACCGCCAGCGCCACCGCGCCCTACGAGCTCGTCACCGGGGTCACGGGCGCAGCCTATCGGGCGATCGAATACGACCTGTCGCCCGACGGAAGCTACGGCTACACCGAGTATGGCCGCAACGGCACGCCCCTCGTCTATGCCTTGGACAATGGCGATAGCACGCACACCATCTTCGCGATGGCGAACCGTCAGACGCTCGCCAGCATCGGCAACGATGTCATGACCGGCGGCGGGGTGAGCGAGACCTTCACCTTCCAGCCGCATGCCGGACACGAGGAGGTGACGGATTTTCTCGCGGCAGGCCCGGGCCATGACACGCTCGACCTGTCGGCCACGCATTTCACGACGCTGACGGAGGTCCTCCGGCATACGTCGATGAGCGCGGGGAGCGCCGTCATCCATTTGAACCCGCAGGACACGATCACGCTCGACGGCATCTCCAAGACGCAACTCAAGGCGCATCCGCACGATTTCGCGCTGGCGTGAGGAGGGCGGCCGAACCATCGCCATTCAGAACGTCATCATTGCCGACCTCAACCGGCTTCGAGCGAACTTTCAGCGTGGTCGCGTGACGTCACGACGGTCTTCGGCGGCGGAGTACGAACGTTTTACCGCGCGTTGCCGGCTGAGCGCGCGTCAATCTGGAAATATGTTATCCAGATAGTTCGCATCAGTGGAGAAAAAAACAAATCATGACGCTCATTGAGACTGATCTCCCACCTATGGATGACGGCGACCGTATCTGGTTCACGATGATACTCGATGGAGCAGCCGTAGACTGCTATGTCGATCGAGATGTCCTGAACGCCTTACGTCGCGGTCCCGCCCATGATCTTCTGGGTCGGTTCACCGTTTACCGCCCAGTGTTCGAGGCTGTGATCCGAGACCTTCATCTCGAAGGTCGGGAGCTTGTCGCAGCGGTCGAGACTCTCTCATGTTTATGGATGTTTCGCGGGTACGCCGAGGGAATATTGGAATAGGATGTCAAATCGACAATAACTTGGCTCATTCGGTTCACGTTGCGCGTTGGGCTGGCGTATGACAGGCTAACACCCTGAGCGATGCGAAACATCGCATCGGCAGTTGAACGGCGCTCTGGGACAATGGAGGTCGACGAGGATCTGCTCGACCTAGTCTACCGCGCCGCGGTGGAGCCCGGCGTCTGGACAGATGTGCTGACACGGATGGCCCGCGGCTTCGGCGCCAGCTGCGCCACCATCATCCCACTCACGCATTCCTTCGCCCTCCTGGCCTCGCCCGGTCTTGAGGATGCACAGCGGACCTACGCGCAAAGCTGGTGGACCGCCGACACGATGGTCGCCGACATGCGCCAGAAAGCCTTTCCGGTCGGCCTTTATAAGGACTGGGAGGAGATTCCGCCGGAGCGCGTGGCGCGCGACGCCTACTACCAGGACTTCCGGGCGGCCTTCGGCATGGGCGGCATGATGGGTGCCGTGACCAAGCCCCACCCGGGCGAGACGTTCGCGATCGGCTTGCAGCTCGCGGTCGGCCGCGACGTGCCCGATGCGTCCCAGGTCCGAGCCTTCGAGGTGCTGGCCAGGCACCTCAATCGTGCGTTGGCGATCGCCTCCCGCATGTCCTCGCTCGAGGATCGCGGCGGCAACCTCGCCGAAGCGTTGTCCGTCCTGGACCACGGCATGGCGATCCTCGACCAGTCCGGGCGGGTGCTGATGGCCAATGCGGCCCTTTCGGCGATGGACGGGGACGGTCTGCGGATCGAGCGTGCGGGCCTGCGGTGCGCTCGGCCGGCCGATCAGGCCCTGCTCCATCGCCTCATCGCCGGGGGTCTCGCGGGCTCGGTTGTCACCGTAGGGCCCGATCACGTCGCGGTGGCGCGCCGGAGCGGGCGCCGACCACTCCTGGTTCGGGCCATTCCCCTGAAGCCATCGCCGGACGATCGGTTGTTTCTCGCCTTCGGCAAGGCACGCCGGGTACTGGTGCTCGTCATCGATCCCGACCGGGCAAGCGATAGGCCGATCGAGGACGCTTTGCAGCTGCTTGGCCTGACACGATCGGAGGCGCGGGTCGCGGCGTTGGTCGGCGCAGGGATGTCGCCGCAGGAAGCCGCCCCGATCCTCGGGCTCACGCGGGAAACCGTTCGGTGGCTCCTCAAGCGGGTCTTCGACAAGCTCGACCTCCATCGCCAGGCCGAGCTCGTGGCCCTGGCCGGAAGGCTGTCAAAGACAGGGTGAGCCGCCGGCCGCGGTCAGTCCGGCTTCGGTGCGGTACCGCGCCGCCGCCCGCAAAAGGCGACATCACATCCTAACCCGCCAGTGGCGGTCATCCCCGCCCTACCGCCGGCGCCGCAGCAGCAACAGCCAGCCGGCGCCGATCATCGCGACGAACACGACGGCGGTGATGAACACCGGCTCGCCGAGGTCGAGCACGCGCGGCGCGATCGCGATCGAGAAGGCCGCCACCACGAGCGCGATGGCAACGCGGGTCGCTGCGACCTCGATGCCATGGACGAGCTTGTCCATCCCCTTGATCTCGATCTCGACCGTCATCCGCCCTTGCTTGAGGCGCACCAGCATGAGGTGGACCAGCGTCGGCAGTTCGGATACGGCCCCGAACAGGCCCGCGCCGAGCGCCTCGGCCTTCCGCTTGAACCCCTTCCAGGAGAAGCGGGCCTGCATAGTCTGCTGCACGGTCGGGCCGGCGGCGGTGAAAAGGTCGAAATCGGGGTCGAGCTGCCGCATCACGCCGTCGGCCGAGATCAGGCTCTTGAACAGGATCACGAGATCGCTCGGCATGGCGAGGTCGTTCTCGCGCGCCATGGTCATGAAATCCGACAGCACCGCGCCGAAGTCGAGGATCTTGCCGGCATGGCGATGGATGAAGGTCTGGGCCGAGGTGTCGAGCTTGGTGAGGTCGGGCGAACTCGTGCCGCTCCAGTCGAGCAGCACGGCCATCAGCCCGTCCGCATCCTGGTTGAGCATGGCGCCGATCATCATCAGGAGCTGGTCCCGTCGCCGTTGCGACAGGCGGCCGATCAAGCCGAAGTCGATGAAGCCGATCCGGTTGCCGGGCAGCGCCATGAGGTTGCCCGGATGCGGGTCGGCATGGAACACGCCCTCGACCAACGCCATCTTCAGGAAGGCGTTGGTGCCTCGCTTGGCGAGATCGACCTTGTCGAATTGGCCGGCCTCGAGCCCGACATGGTCGTTGAGGAAGATGCCGGGCAGGAACTCCTGCACCAGCACCCGCTCGGTGGTCCATTCCCAGAAGATCTTGGGAAACACGATGTCGTCGCGACCGAAGAACTGCGCCGCCAGCCGCTCGCAATTGCGCGCCTCGTTGGCGAGGTCGAGCTCGCCGTTGATGCCCTGCGCGAGCTGGCGCATCTGCTCCTGCGGCCTGTAGCGCCCCATCTCCTTCCATTCGCGCTCGACGATGCGCGCGCCATGCGCCATCAGCCTGAGATCGGCCTCGATGATCCGTCGCAGTCCCGGGCGCAGCACCTTGACGATGACCTCTTCGCCCGAATGCAGCCGCGCCTTGTAGACCTGGGCGATCGAGGCCGAAGCGATGGGCGCCTTGTCGAATTCGGCGAAGACCTCTTCCGGCGGTCCGCCGAGATCCTCCTCGAGCTGCGGGCCGATCTTGGCCCAGGGCACGGGCGTGACCTGGGCGTGCAGCTTGCCGAGCTCGTTGGTCCATTCGGGGCCGAGCAGGTCGGGGCGGGCCGCCATGATCTGGCCGAGCTTGATGAAGGTCGGCCCCAGCGCCTCGATGGCGCGGCGCACGCGCTGCGGCTGGGAGAGGCGCGCGACATTGGGACGCGGCGCATTGCGGGCCGCGATCCGGGCGACGACGTTCAGCCCCAGCTTGTCGAAGACCTTGGTGAAGCCGTAGCCCAAGAGCACGCTGGCGATGACGAGGAGGCGGCGGCGGTCGCGGGCAGCCACGAAGGCGGTTTTCAGCATGGCCTTCGCCTATACACGGGCCGTGTCCTGAATGGGGTCGCTCGCGTGGCGACCTCGCCCCGATCCGGCGGCGTCATGGTCATGTCGTCACCGGCGTGGCCCGGGCAAGGATGCGCAGCATATCGGGCGCGATGGCAAAGACCGCGTTGGGATGGCCGGCCGCCGCCCAAAGGCGGCCATGCGCGAGGAGATCGCGGTCCATGAACGTCCGGGTCGGGCGGTCATGGCCGAACGGCGGGATGCCGCCGATGGCAAAGCCGGTCGCCGCCCGAACGAAGGCGGCGTCCGGCCGGGCGATCGGCTCTCCGCCCGCCGCAGCTGCCCGCGCCTCGTCGACCCGGTTCGAGCCCGAGACGAGGAACAGCAGCGGCTCGCCGCTGACCTCGCCCCGGAAGATCAGCGACTTGACGATCTCGGCGACCGTGCAGCCGCAGGCGAGCGCCGCCTGCTCTGCCGTGCGGGCAGGCTGGGGCGTGAACACGATCTCCGGAATGAAGCCCAGGGCCGCCGCCGCGGCGGCGAATTTGGCGACACTCGGCAGTGATGTCGGGGACGGAGTCAAACGCGGCCTCGGCGGGCAATGTTAAGGGTGATGCGAGAAATGAAGATGGTAAAGCCTTTCTTCATCTATTGTGTAGGGGTGTGCGTAGGGGAAGCGTATGGATGACCCGGTCCCGGACAAGGCCAGCAAACCGGCGAGCCTGAAATCGGCGATCCGGGCCGCCCGGCTCGATGAGGCGGAACGGGCGCAGGCGGTCGGCGATCTGCGCGGCGCCGAGGTCGCCCGGCTGCAATTGCTGAGCGAGGCGATCGAACCCGTGCTGCGGCAAGTTCCGACCGACGTGGACATGTTCGATTCCGGCATCGTCGCCGGTGGAGAACGGCCGCGGCTGTTCATCGACATGATCTCCTTCGTGGAGATGGACCGCGACAGGCGTAGCTACCGTTTCCTGCAGGACACGCGGCATGGACGGATGGTTCTCGCGGACACCGAAAGCCTCGGCGCGATGACCGAGGCGGTAACGAAATATATCGCACGACGCCTGGTCGAGCGCGAACAGGCGTTGGCCTCGCTCCTCGGCGACGGCACTCTATCGAGGCCGGCGCCGCTGCCTGCACCTCCACCGCCGCCCGCCACACCCCTCCCCCCGCCACCGGTTGCGGAGCCGAGGCGGCCACGCGGCGCCATCAGGCGCCACACGATGCGCGGCGTTCGGATCTGCATCGATGCGCTCGGCGTGCTGACCCTGGCCGGCCTGTTCTGGCTAGGCCTCCAATATGTGCAAGGCCGGTTTCAAACGCCCTGGTAGCGGTCGCTCCTCGCGAGCGAGGTTTACATCGGCGGCGTGACGCCATCCTTGCCGACCAGGAGCGCGCCCTTGGCGAGCTTGCCGTCGGCGACCGACGGGGTCGAGATGAAGACCTTGGCGCCGCTCTTCACGTCGGCCTTGTCGCCTGGGACGATCTGAACGACGGGCGTCCCGTCGCCGATCGTGACCTCCTTCTCGCCTCCCTTGTAGGCGAGGGTCACTTTCTGGCCATCGACGTCCTTGACAGCGTGAGTGACGGTCGCGTTGGTCATCATCGACTTCGGCTGCAGATCCCACGGATAATAGCCCTCGCCGGTTCCCCGCATCGCGTCGGGGAACACGACGACCTCCATGGCCTTCATGGCGTCCTTCGCGCCGGGCATGGTCGCGGTTCCGATAAAGGTGCCCTGCTTGATGTCGGCCATCGAGGCCTTCTCCACGCCGAGGATCTTCCAACCGTCGGCGAGGTCGAGGGATACGGTCGTGCCGTTCCCGGTCGCGACCTTGACGATCGAACCGTCGACCGCCGAAATCGTTCCCCGTTCGTGCGTGTCGGCCGCGAGAGCCGGGACGGCGAGGAGACTGAGGCCGATGGACGCGGCGACGACCGTGCGGCAGCGACGTGTGCTTCTCATGATGCGATCCGATCTTGCGGCGCGACGGCGTTCGAAAGGTGCCGAAGCGCATGTTTCGCGCCTGCTCGAACAGGCAATCGCCGAAGCAGGCATGGGGTTCCGGCGCGCGGCCGGGTGACTTATCCCTTCCAGTGCAGCGCGGTCACCAAGGTGAAAAGGCGGCGCAGCGTGCCCCGGTCGCATTCGATCTTTCCCTTCAGCCGTGCGCCGAGCAGGCCCGCGCCTTCGTCGTGCAGGCCGCGTCGGCCCATGTCGATCGCTTCGATCTGGGCCGGCGTCGAACTGCGGATGGCGGCATAGTAATTGTCGCAGAGCATCATGTAGTCCTTGACCACCCGACGCAGCGGCCGCAGCGACAGAAGATGGGCGATCACCCGCTCACCGCCCTCCGTCGCCACGGCGAGCAGCAGCTTGCCGTCGTGGACGCCGATCGTCAGACGGTAGGGGCCGCCCGCATGGCCGGGCAGCGAGAAGCGATTGTCCTCGACGAGATCGTAGATGGCGATGCGCCGCTCGTGCTCCTGGTCGGGATTGCCGCGCCCGATCGAGGCCTCGTCGAGCACGACCTCGACGAGGCGCGGGTCGCAGGGCTCGCTCATCGCAACCCGGTGCGCATGGCGACCGAGCGCGCGTGGGCATCGAGCCCTTCCGCCTCGCCGAGGGTGATCGCCGCCGGGCCGAGCACGGCAAGCGCCTCGGGGCCGCATTTGAGGGTCGAGGTGCGTTTCATGAAGTCGAGCACGCCGAGACCCGAGGCGAAGCGGGCCGAGCGAGCCGTCGGCAGCACGTGGTTCGAGCCGCCGACATAATCGCCGATGGCCTCGGGCGTGTGGGCGCCGAGGAAGATCGCGCCCGCATTGCGGATCCGCCCGGCGAGCGCCTCCGCGTCGCGCGCCACGATCTCGAGATGTTCGGGCGCCAGCCGGTCGACGAGCGCTACTGCCGCTGCGAGATCCGGGACCAGGATCACGGCGCCGAAGTCGCGCCAGCTCGCCGCCGCGATCGCTGCTCGCGGCAGCACGCGAAGCTGGCGCTCGAGCGCGCGCTCGACTTCGGCGGCAAGCCCTGCATCGTCGGTGATCAGGATCGATTGCGCGGCCGCATCGTGCTCGGCCTGGGCCAGGAGGTCGGCGGCGATCCAGTCCGGATCGCCGGTGCGGTCGGCCAGCACCACCACCTCGGAGGGGCCGGCGATCATGTCGATGCCCACCGTGCCGAAGACGCGGCGCTTGGCCGCCGCCACATAGGCGTTGCCGGGCCCGACGATCTTGGCGACCGGCGCGATCGTCGCGGTGCCGTAGGCCAGCGCCGCGATCGCCTGGGCGCCGCCGACCCGATAGACCTCGTCGATACCTGCGAGACTTGCGGCGGCCAGCACCAGCGGGTTCAGCACGCCGTCCGGCGCCGGCACGGTCATGACCAGTCGCCGGCAGCCCGCCACCTTGGCCGGCAGAGCGTTCATCAGCACGGAGGAGGGATAGCTCGCGGTGCCGCCCGGCACGTAGAGGCCCACGGCTTCGATCGCGGTGAAGCGCCAGCCGAGCTCGACGCCGAGCGCGTCGGTCCAGCGCATGTCCGAAGGTCGCTGGCGCTCGTGGAAGGCGAGGATTCTGTCCCGGGCGACGCCGAGGGCCGCCATGGCTGCGGCCGGCGCCGAGGCCCGCGCGGCCGCGATTTCGGCCGCC
Organism: Lichenihabitans sp.; assembly: GCA_965277635.1. Lineage (GTDB taxonomy): Bacteria > Pseudomonadota > Alphaproteobacteria > Rhizobiales > Beijerinckiaceae > Lichenihabitans. The sequence goes on along the minus strand of CBDIDE010000002.1, from coordinate 3,000,415 downwards.
TCGACTCGCAGCCCACGCTTCGCCAGATCGACCCGATCGAATTTCAGCGAGGCGTCGAGGAGGGCGGCGTCGCCGCGCGCCCGGACGTCGGCGATGATCGCAGCGACTGCCGCATCGACGTCCTCGGCAACCTCCCGCTTGAGGCCGAGCAGCGCCCGGAAGGCCTCGTCGAACTCCGGCCTGCGGCTGTCGAGGTGCCGCGGCCCGGCGCCGCGGCCCGGGTCGTCGCGGCGCTCAGCCATCGGCCGCGTCCGGCGGGCACGGTTTGCCGTCGACAGTCCAGCGCGGGCCGAGGTCGCTCACCGCCGCCTCGAGGCACTCGACCTCCAAGCGGAGCGCGCCGCCGCCCGAAAAGCTCAGCATGACCATGCCGGAGGGCGCGTCGCCCGGCAAGAACATGATGGCCAGAAGATTGAGCACGGCGTCCGGATCCTGCTCGAAGCCGATCCGCTTGACACTCGATACGCGTTCGAAATGCAGTCCGGTCGAGCAGCGCTCGCAGGGACCGCGCCCGGCCCGCAGCCAGTCGAACCGCGCCGCAACCAGAGCGAAACGCCGGCTCTGCGGCAGGAAAGCCATGTCGCCGACCCGGACAATCGCATCCTGGAGATGCGCCGAGACGATCGCGAGATCCTCGGTGTCAAGCGCAACCAGCCTGAGCGGCGGCGTCTCGGCGGGAGGCCCGGCCATATCATTCATCACGTCGCTCCGGGAAAGTCGGGAACCGGCCGAATGCAGCCCGCCGCCGCTAGGCTCGCTCTAGCCCAAGCCCCCGCCTGGTCGCAAGGCGCGGCTCCGTACCACAATGGCGAACGTCGCATGGGATCGATGGTTGCCGGCCGAGCCAACCGCTCAATCCAGGATCTTCTGCATGAACAGCAGGTCGAGATAGCGGCCGAACTTGAAGCCGACCTGCGGCAGCAGGCCAACCTGCTGGAAGCCCAGGCTCTCGTGCAGGCGGATCGAGGCCTCGTTGGCGGCGTCGATGCCCCCGATCATGGCGTGCTTGCCGAGCGTCCGCGCCCGCTCGATCAGCGGCGGCATCAGTTGTGCCGCGATGCCGCGTCGGCGGCGGTGGCGATCGACATAGACCGAATGTTCGACGGTTTTGAAATAGCCGTCGTGCGGGCGGAAATCGCCGAAGGAGGCATAGCCCAGCACGGCGCCATGATCCGCCGCGACGAGGAAGGGAAATCCCCTCCCCTGCCGCTCGCGCATGAAGGCACGGCGGTTGTCGATGTCGACCTGATGCACCGACCAGATGGCGGTGGTGTTGGCCACGGCGTCGTTGTGGATCTCGAGGATGCCGGGAAGGTCGACCTCAGCCGCGTCGCGGATGATCATGGCCCGGCTCCGTGCCGGCATCGATCAGGGCGCGGCCTCCGACGGTCGGGGCTCGCCCGGTGGATCGTCGCGCCGCGGCACCGCCCGCATCCGGCGGCGGGCGTTGCCTTCGGCCCAGTCGAGCTCTTCCTCAAGCGCATGGAAGGCATCATCACCGATCTGCCGGTCCTGGCGCAAGCCGTGCAGCGTGTCCCGCTCGGCCGCGATGGCCTTGAGATGCAGCCGCCCGAACACCTCCGGGCGCAGCCAGTCCATGCTCTCGTCCTGCAGCACGACACCATATTCGCGCCGCAGGACGGCCGCTTCGGGTTCGCCGAGGCCGTCGAGCGCTGCGAGCGCCGCTCGGGTGCCCCGCTGCCGGGCGAGGTCGAGCTCGCGTCCGACGGCGCCGTCGTCCGACAGGCCGAGCCGGTGCATCAGCGGCCCGAGCGTCAGCCCCTGCAGGATCAGCGTGCCGAGCACCACCGCGAAGGCGGCCGTGACGATGAGGTCGCGATGCGGGAAGCCGGGCGCCCCGCCGCCGGCCATCGGCAGCGCCAGCGCGGTGGCGAGCGTCAAGAGCCCGCGCATGCCGGACCAGCCGACCATCAGCGCCGCCTTGTAGCTGCGCACCGCGCCGACCGGCGCGTAGCTCGGGTAGACGACCCGCTGGAGCAGGCGCGCCAGGAGATTGTAGGTGAAGGTCCAGGCGAAGCGCACCATGACGACCGTGGCGAGGATAGCGCAGGCGAAGCCGATATAGGGCAGAGCGCTGCCGTCGATGTGCTTGTTGATCTCCTGCAGTTGGAGTCCAATCAGGATGAAAGCCAGCGCGTTGAGCACGTAGATCGCCACCTCCCAGACCGCATAGGAGCCGCGGCGGTTCTCGGCGTCCTGGACACGCGAGGTGGCCCTGGCGAGGACGACCGCATAGGCCACCATGGTGAGCACCGCCGAGACATTGAGCCGTTCGGCCAGGATCCACACCGCGAAGGTGCCGACGAATTGGGTGACGACCGAGATGGCGAGATCCCTGATCCGCTTGGTCAGCAGCAGATAGAGCCGGGCAAGCCCGTAGCCGAGGGCGAGGCTGCCGACGAGGTTCGACAGGAGTAGCGGCAGCGTCGTCCAGGCGGTCAGCGCGCCGCCCATCGCGATCCCCACCGCGATGCGGTAGATCAGGAGCGCGGTGGCGTCGTTGAGCAGGCCTTCGGCCTCGAGGATCACCATCAGCCGGTGGGGCGGCGACAATGGCCGCAGCACCGAGCTCGCCGCCACGGCGTCGGGGGGCGCCACGATGGCCCCGAGGGCGATCGCGGCTGCCCACGGCAGGTCGGGCACGAGCGCGTGGGCGACGACCGAAACGGCCGCCACCGTGAGGCAGACCGCGACGAGCACGAGGCTCGAGACCGGAATCCAATTCTCCTTGATGTCGCGCGGCGAGACGTCGAAGGCGGCATCGAGGATGGCCGGGGCGATGAACAGCGTCAGCGCCAGTTCGGGGTCGAGCGTGATCGCCGGGATATCCGGCGGCAGGAGGGCGAGGGCGGTGCCGGCGAGCGCCAGCAGCGCCGGATAGGGCGCGCCGATCCTGTGCGCCAGCGCGGTCAGCACCGCCCCGCCGAGGAGCAGCGAGATGATGAGTTCGAAGAGCTGCATGGCCCAAGCTTAGCCGAGCCGGCGGGATGGCGCGAGCGCCGGCCCCGCGTCGGAGCGGAGCACCGGTGCCTGACGCCCCGTACATCGGATCGGCTCCCGGAGGGAAGCCGGACATCGGGCTGGAGACCCCTTTAGACCGTTCGCCAGCTTGTATTTTTATATCGCATCACGATATATCAAATCGACGCCAGGCTGTCGCACCGCCTCCGGCGATCGCATTCTCATCTGCACACGGAATTTACATTGGCTATCAAGCAGGTCGATCGCCACCTCGGCGATTTCACCATGGACCCGCGCGTCCTTCTCATCGCCGCCATCGCCGTCGTCGTCGCGGTGGCGAGCCTCGGCGCGGGCATCGCGCTTCTGCATCTGATCCGGCTTTGCACAAACCTGGCCTATTTCGGGCGGTTCACGCTGGCCGACCTCAAGATCGAGACGACGCCGCTCGGACTCCTGGCCGTGCTGGTGCCCGTCGCGGGCTCCCTCGCCGTCGGGCTGATGGCCCGTTTCGGCAGCGAGAAGATCAGGGGCCATGGTATCCCGGAAGCCATCGAGGCGATCCTTCTCGGCCGCTCGCGGCTCGACGCCAAGGTGGCGATCCTGAAGCCCCTCAGCTCCGCGATCGCCATCGGAACGGGCGGCCCGTTCGGCGCCGAAGGCCCGATCATCATGACCGGCGGCGCCATCGGGTCGCTGATCGCGCAGGCGCTTCCGGTTAGCGACAGGGAACGCAAGACGTTGCTGGTCGCCGGCGCTGCGGCGGGCATGACCACGGTGTTCGGCACGCCGATCGCGGCGATCATGCTGGCGGTCGAGCTGCTGCTCTTCGAATGGACGCCGCGCAGCTTCATTCCGGTCGCCACCGCCGCGATTACCGCGGGGGTTGGTCGCACGCTGCTGCACATGCCGGCCCCGCTGTTTCCGTTTCACGGCACCATGGATGTCAGCGCGGCGGGGCTGGCCGGCTGGGTGTTCATCGGGCTTGCCGCCGGCGTGCTCTCCGGCGTGCTCACGCAACTCGTCTACGCCTGCGAGGACGGCTTCCTCAAGCTGCCGATCCACTGGATGTGGTGGCCGATGGTCGGTGGCCTCGTGGTCGGGCTCGGTGGCCTGATCGAGCCGCACGCGCTCGGCGTCGGCTACGACAATATCGCGCGCATGCTCGACGGCCATATGGTGGCGAAGGCGGTGCTCCTCCTGTTGCTCGTCAAGGCCGTCATCTGGGCGGTGGCGCTCGGCTCGGGCACGTCGGGCGGTGTCCTGGCGCCGTTGCTGATCATGGGCGGGGCCATGGGCGCGGCGCTCGCCGGGGTCCTGCCGGCGGCGAGCCCCGGCTTCTGGGCTCTCCTCGCCATGGCGGCCACGATGGGCGGCACGATGCGGGCGCCGCTGACCGCGACCTTCTTCGCGGTCGAACTGACGGGCGACACATCTGTCCTCCTGCCGTTGATCGCGGCCTGCGCGACCGCCCATGCGGTGACCGTGCTGCTCATGAAACGCTCGATCCTGACGGAGAAGATCGCCCGGCGCGGACACCACATCGTTCGCGAATATCGCGTCGACCCGTTCGCCCTCACGCGCGTCAGCGACGTGATGACGCGCGAGGTCGAAACCGTGCCGGCCGCCATGACGCTGCACGGTGCGGCGGCGTTTCTCACCGCCCCGGAACGGCGCCACCCGAGCTTCCCCGTCGTCGACGAGCACGGACAGGTCCTCGGCCTCATCGATCCTCCCTCCGTGCTGCGGTGGAGACGGGAGGGGAAGCACCGCAAGACGGCGCTCGGCGATCTGCTGGCGGGCGGCAAGCTCACCGTCGCCTATCCGGGCGAGTACCTGGAAGGTCTCGCCGAAAAACTGTTGAAGGCGAATATCGCTCACCTGCCCGTCGTCTCCGAACCCGGTTTGAAGCTCGTCGGATATATCGGCTGGAAGGACTTGATGCGCGTGCGGGTGAAGCTTCAGGCGGAAGATCGCGACCGCGTGTCGTTTGTCTCCTATTCCCGGAAGCGTGCCAAAAAAGCAGCGGCGACCGCCGGCCGCCAGGAGCTCGGTTCGGGGGCGTGATGGTGCAAGCCTGGCCCCGGTGGGGCGGCGGCTCTCGGAGCCCCAGCGGGCGGCTGGTCGAGGTCCGATGGAGGACGCATCACGGGCTCCCGCGGCTCCACGATGCGCCTGGAGACGGGAAGCTGGAGACGGGGAAAGCGGTGAAGCCGTCAAGGCTACGCCGCGCCGCCGAGATACATCTTCATGAGATCGCGGTCGGAGCCGATGTCCTGCGGCCGCCCGTGGAAGCGCTCGCTGCCCGACACCAACACATAGACCTTGTCGGCGATTCGCAGAGCCTCGCGGATGTTCTGCTCGACCATCAGGATGCCGACGCCGCGGTCCTTGAGATGGCGGATGCGCTCCAGCGCCTCCTGAACCGCCTTCGGCGCCAGGCCGGCGGAGGGCTCGTCGAGCAGCACGAAGCGCGGTTCCGCCACCAGGATGCGGGCGATGGCGAGCATCATCTGCTCGCCGCCGGACAACCTGCCGCCGGCGACGCGACGGCGGCGGGCGAGCGAGGGGAACTCGGCGAGCAGCGCCTCGACGCGCGCCTCGACGGCACGGCCCTCCTTCATGACATGGCCGCCGAGCCGAAGGTTCTCCATTACGCTCAACTGCGGAAACACGCCCCCGCCCTGCGGCAGGAGCGCGACGCCGCGCCGCACGAGCTCATGGGCCGGGCGTCCGGTCAGATCCTCTTCGCCGAGCGCCACGCGGCCGCGCCAGGGCGCCAACGCGCCGGCGATCGCCTTGATCAGCGTGCTCTTGCCGGAACCGTTGGGGCCGAAGACGCAGGTGCATTCGCCAGCCTGCGCCGACAAGGTGATGCCATGCACGACCTCGAGCCGGCCATAGCCGGTGGCGAGGTCCTCGGTCCGCAGCGTGACGCTCATTCCGGGCGCCCCAGATAGGCGTTCATCACGTCCGGGTTGCCGGCGATCTCGTCGAACGTTCCGGCAGCGATCAGCTCGCCGAAATCCATGACCAGGATGCGGTCGCAGAGATTGCGAATGAATTCCATGTCATGCTCGATCAGCAGGAAGGTCTTGCCGCGCTTGCGCAGGGCCAGCACCGACTCCTGGATGATGATCCGGATCGAGACGTGCACGCCGGCCGTCACCTCGTCGAGCAGGATCAGCTTCGGGTCGCGCATGAGGACGCGGCCGAACTCCACGAGCTTCTGTTGGCCGCCCGAAAGGTCGGCGGCCGGCGTGGCTTGGACGTGCTCGATCTTGAGGAGAGCGAGGATGTCCGCCGCCCGCCCCGGCGCGCCGGCCCAATCCGCCTCCACCGCTGCCGTCAGCAGGTTTTCCCGCGCCGACATGTTGGGAAACAGGCCAGGGATCTGGAATGTCCGCCCGATCCCCGCGCGCGCCACCCGATAAGCCTTGAGGCCGGCGATGTCGCGACCGCCGAAGCGGATGCTCCCCGCATCCGGTCGCTCGGCCCCCGAGATCAGGTTGAAGAGGGTGCTTTTGCCCGACCCGTTTGGCCCGACCACGCCGACGATCTCGCCTTCGCGGATTTCGAAACCGAGGCCGTTCGTCGCCTGGATGCCGCCGAACGCCTTGCGCAGGCCCGCGACGGTCAGCAGCGCCTTGGCCACCGGACATAGCGCGGCTTCGGTCTCGGGCTCGCTCTCGGCTTCGGTCATGGCGCGGGATTCCGCATGAGACGCAGGGCCAGGACGCGCAAGAGGTTCGGCCGGCTCCTGCCGCCGAACAGGCTGACGAGCCCGTTGGGCAGGAACAGCACAATGCCGGCTATGGCGAGGCCGAGGATGGCGATATAGGCCGTGGTGTCGCCCCAGTTGGCCCAGAAATAGCGGTTGATCAGATAGAGCACGGCGGCCCCGATCGCCGGCCCCCAGAAGCTGCCGAGCCCGCCGACCAGCACCATCACCACCATCTGGTCGGTGATGTCGCCGCCGAGCACGCTTCTCGGATTGATGAAGGTGACCCAATAGGCGAAGATCGAGCCGAAGGGCGCGGCGATCACGGCGCTGAGGACGAAGGCCTGCAGCCTGACCAGCACGGTGTTGATGCCGAGGCTCTCCGCCGCCGGCTCGTTGTCGCGCACCGCCAGCACACGGTATCCGAAGCGCGAGCGCTCAAGCAGCCAATAGGCGACGGCGTAGCTCGCCACCAGCGCGGCGCCCATCCCGTAATAGAACAGCCCTTCGTTGACGAGCGGCGGCAGGCTGAGCCCGCCCGGCCCGCCCGTGATCTCCAGGTTGTTGTCGAGCTGGAACAGCATCTCCGCCAGCGCCCAGGTCGCGATGGCGAAATAGGATCCGCGCAGCCGCAGCGTCGGCCAGCCGATGACGATGGCGAGCACCACCGTCGCCGCCATGCCGATCGGGATCGTCGCCGCGAAGGACCAGCCATAAGGGTCATTCATCAGAATGGCGGTGGCATAGGCGCCGACGCCGAAAAAGGCGACATGGCCGAAATTGATGTAGCCGGCATAGCCGCCGATGATGTTCCAGGACAGCGCGAGGCCCGCCCACATCAGGACGCCGGTGGCGATGCGGATCCAGTACGGCCCCGCCCAGAGCGGCAAGCTGAGCGCGACGGCGGTCGCTGCGATGGCCAGGGCGATCCCCAGCATCCGGCGCGTCGAGGGTCCCGTTTCAGGCATGGATCATTCCTCGCCGCAGGATGCCGCGCGGCGAGATCACAAGCACCAGGTAGAGCACGGTGAAGACCGCCAGATAGGCATAGCTCGCGCCCGCGTAGACGGAGACCAGGGCCTCCATGATGCCGAGCAGCACGCCCGCCACCAGCACCCCGCCGAGAGAGCCGAGCCCGGCCATCACCACCACGAAGAAGGCGAGCAGCGTGTAATGCGTGCCGACCTCGGGCGTTACGCTGTAGATTTCGGCCATCAGCACCCCGACCGCGCCGGTGAGCCCGGTGTAGATGGCGTAGACGATCACGCTGACGCGCTTCACGTCGATGCCGACCAGCGCCGCGTAGTCCTTGCGCTGCGCCGTGGCGCGAATGGCGAGCCCGATGCGCGTGCCGTAGAGCAGCGCCATGAACGCCGCCGTCGCGGCGGCGGCGAGGCCGAAGGCGACGAGCCGCAGCAGTGGGAAGGTGACGCCGGCGATGGCGATGCTGGAGCCGCTGATGACCGAGGTGACGGCGCGCGTGTTGAATCCAAAGACGGTGAGCGCGCCGCCGCGCATCAGCGTGCCGATGCCGAAGGTGAAGGCGAGCGCCATCAGGGCCGGGCGGGCGTAGCGGCTGGTGCGGACCCGGTAGACGAGCGGACCCACGGCAGCTCCGGCCACGGCGAAGGCGACGAAGGCGATGACAAGCACGGCGAATTCGTCGAACCCGGCCAGCGTGATCAATCCGTAGCCGAGATAGCCGCCCAGCATCACCCAGCCGCCGACCGCGAAGTCGACCACGTCGAAGACGCCGAAGGCGAGCTGGAACCCGATCGCCAGCGCGGCATAGATGCCGCCGATCAGGACGCCGTTAGCCACCGTTTGAAGGAGAAGGTCCATGACGCCAATCAGCGAGAGGGCGATCGCCGCGCCACCAGCCTAGCACCGCCGGAAGATCGCCGAACGGCGCCCGCCCGGCGGCAAGGCGGCCTCAACGCTTGGTCCAGGCCGGCAGCGGATACACGATGTCGGACGTCTTGGCGCCGGCCGGTCCGACCGTCACGGACTTGCCATCGCGGATCTGGATCAGCACCGGCACCGGCTGGGTGTTGTCGTGCATGTGATCGCCGTCCGCGTCGAACTTCACCCGTCCGTAGACAGTGTTCAGATCGGTCTTGGCCAGGATGCCGGTGAGCGCGACGCGGTCGTCGTCGGAGAGGGCCGGCGGCTTGCCGAGCTTGCCGGCGGCGGTCTGGAAGACGAGCCCGCTCACGGCGCAACCCGCCGCCGTATAATCCGGCGGCGTGTTGTATTTCTTCTCGAAATTGGCGGCGAATGTCTTGGCGTCGCCGAACAGGTCGTCCTTGAAGGCGACGTCGGGCGTCCACACCGTGATGCCGAGCACGCCGTCCGCGTCCTTGCCGAGGCCGGTCGCGAAATCCGGATTGGTCACGCCGTAATGCATGACCAGGGCCTTCGGGATGTAATCCAGCGCCTTGCAGCTCTTGACGAAGCCGATCAGGATTTCTTCGTGGCCGCCGACGGCGACGATGTCGGGCTTCTTGGCGGCGACTGCGCTCACCACGGCGCTGAGATCGCCCTCGGCTGGCACCAGCGAATAGCCGACGAGTTCCAGTCCGGCCGCCTTGGCGCCGTCGCGGAAACCCTCGCCAGTCTCCTTGGAGAAGGGCTCGTTGACGCCGATGACGTAGAGCGTCTTCGGCTTTGGGCTCGCTTGCTCGACGATTACGCCGAGCGACTTGCCGGCCGTCAGGTCGACGGCCGGGATCATGCCGAAGCTGTTGGCGGGATGCTTCTTCCAGACATTCGGCGATTCGGCCGAGCCGGCGATCATCGGCACCTTGTACTTCTCGCAGATCGGCGCGACCGCGAGTGTCACGCCGCTGGTGTACGGTCCGAAGATCACGTCGACCTTGTCGCTCGAGATCAGGCGCGCGGCGGCGTCGGCGCCGGTCGCGGCGCTGCTCTGGTCGTCGCCGTAGAACATCTGCACCTTGTAGCGCTTGCCCCCGACCTCGATGCCGCCCTTGGCGTTGATGGTGTCGGCCCAGAACTCGTAGCCGCGCTTGGTGAGGTTACCGCCGAGCATGTCCTCGCCAGAGAGCGACGTGACCACGCCGACCCGAAAGGCCGGCTCGTCCGCGAAGGCGCCGCGCGGCAGCACGCCGGCGCCGACGATCGCTCCGACACCCAGTCCACCGAGATGAAGAACGTCGCGCCTCGTCGTCCTACCGTCAGAAGACATCGTTTCCTCCCTGCTTTTGTTTAGCTCGTGCGGCTTCGCTCGGCCTCATGATGCTCGGGATCGAAAATACAGCTATCGGCGCACCCGGCAAGCGCAGCCGCGATCCCGTCCGCCTTGCAAGCATGATGGCACCCGGCCAGTGTAGCGCTATGTCGATCACTCGCAACACGGGCCCGAAGCTGCTTGCACGCCAACGCCACAACGAGGTCCAGCGACGATTGGCAGCCGACGGAGTCGTGAGCGTCAGCGAGCTCGCGTCGTTTTTCGGGGTGTCCGGCGAAACCATTCGGCGCGATCTCAAACAACTCGCCGACCGTGGCCAGCTCGACCTTGTTCACGGCGGCGCCGCCAGACGTGCGTCGATCGAGTTGCCATTCAAAGCGCGTGTTGAGCAGAATGTCGCGGGCAAGGCCGGTATCGGGCGGGTCGCGGCGGCACTGGTCGAGAACGACATGACGGTGCTGTTCGACTCAGGCACGACGACGCTCGCTGTCGCGCGGGCGCTCACGGCCAAACAGGGCTTGACGGTCTGCACCGGCAGCCTGGCTATCGCTCAGCTCATGTGCCGCGTCCCGGGTACGGCCGTGTACATTCTGGGCGGCAGGGTCGACCCCGTCGAGGAAGCGGCAGGCCACGACGATGGCCACGACTCGATCGGCCGCTTTCGATTCGACATCGCCTTCATCGGCGGAGGCGCATTGTCGCCGGACGGGGAAGTGACCGATTATACGCGCAGCGGAGCAGAGCAGCGCGGTCGGATGATCGACGCGGCATCCCGCGCCTTCTTCGTGGTCGACAGCTCCAAATTCGGGCGACTCACGCCGTTGCGCATTCCGCACTTCAGAGCGGCTTCGGGCGTGATCGTCGACGAGCGTCCACCTGCGCCACTCGCCGAGGCTCTTATGGCCACCGGTGTGCCGCTGATCGTTGCCGACGGGCATTGATATGGAATTTAGTGGATATATGTTGTTTTTTGTGGAAACGTCCGATCGCATTGTGCATCGGGGGAATGACCCATGAGCGATATCCCTGAACGAGCCCGTATCGTCATCATCGGCGGTGGAATCGTGGGCTGCTCGGTTGCCTACCACCTGACCAAGCTTGGCTTCCGGGATGTGGTGCTTCTGGAACAGGGCTCCCTCTCCTGCGGCACGACCTGGCACGCCGCCGGACTGGTCGGGCAGTTGCGCGCGCATCAGAACATGACGCGGCTGATCCGCTACTCGACCGAACTCTACGCCTCGCTCGAGGCGGAGACGGGTCTTGCGACGGGATGGAAGCGCTGCGGCTCCATCACGGTCGCGCGGACTCCGGAACGCATGGCGCAGTTGAAGCGAACCGCTTCCGCGGCGCGGGCGCAAGGCATCACGGTCGAGGTCCTCACGCCCGCCGAGGCCGGGGATAAGTGGCCGGTGATGCGCACGGACGATCTGGCCGGCGCGGTTTGGCTGCCCGGTGACGGCAAGGCCAACCCCGCGGACCTGACCCAAGCCCTGGCGCGAGGGGCTCGCCGCGGCGGCGCGAAGCTTTGCGAGAAGACCCGCGTTACCGGAATTCGCCTGAATCGCGGCGCGGTTGCGGCCGTCGAAACCGATCGTGGCGCCATCGGCTGCGAAGCGGTCGCGATCTGCGCCGGGCAATGGTCTCGCACGGTCGGAAGCATGTGCGGCGTGGCGATCCCGCTGCATTCCGCGGAGCATATGTATGTCGTGACCGGGCGTATGGACGGCGTCCACCCCGACCTGCCCGTCATGCGCGACCCGGATGGCTACATCTATTTCAAGGAAGAGGTCGGCGGTCTCGTCATGGGAGGCTTCGAGCCTGACGCGAAACCTTGGGGCATGGATGGCATGCCGGATCCTTTCGAATTCCAGCTTCTGCCGGACGACTGGGGTCAGTTCGAGATCCTGATGGAAAAGGCGCTTGAGCGGGTGCCCGCTTTGGCGACGGCCGAGATCAAGACCTTCCTGAACGGCCCCGAAAGCTTCACGCCCGACAACAACTTCATCCTTGGCGAGGCCCCGGAAGCTCGCAACGTCTTCGTCGCAGCCGGTTTCAATTCAATGGGGATCGCCTCCGCCGGGGGAGCCGGCCAGGCGCTCGCCGAATGGATGGTCGAGGGCGAACCCACGCTTGATCTCTGGCCGGTCGACATTCGCCGTTTCGCCCGGTTCAACAATAACCGGGCCTGGCTCAAGGATCGCGTCAAAGAGGTGCTCGGATTGCATTATGCGATGCCCTGGCCGAACAGGGAACTCGCTTCGGCCCGGCCCCTCCGTCGCTCACCGCTGTACGATCGCCTGGCAGCCAAAGGCGCCGTCTTCGGTTCCAAAATGGGTTGGGAACGGCCGAATTTCTTCGCGCCGGAAGCGGATGGGCGAATCGACTACTCCTTCGGCCGACAGAACTGGTTTTCTCGCGTTGCCGAGGAACACCGTGCCTGCCGCGACGGGGTCGCCGTCTTCGACATGACCTCCTTCGCCAAGTTCATGCTGCAGGGCACCGACGCGGAAGCTGTTCTCCAGCGCCTCGCGGCGAACGACGTCGCGATCCCGGTGGGCCGGACGGTCTACACGCCTCTCCTCAACACGCGTGGCGGGTTCGAAAGCGACCTGACGGTCGCGCGGCTCGGCCCCGACAGCTTTCTCGTGCTGACGGGAAGCGCACAGGCGACGCGTGACGCGCATTGGATTCGCCGGCATATTCCCGACTCGGCCCGCGCCGTCCTCACCGATGTCACCTCGGCCCTTTCGGTGATCGCCGTGATGGGTCCCAATGCGCGCGAGCTGTTGGGGCGGTTGACGGGAGACGACCTCGCGGCCGCGGGCTTCCCGTTCGGGGCAGTGCGTGAGATCGGCGTCGGCTACGGGACACTTTGGGCCTGTCGGCGCAGCTACATGGGGGAATCCGGCTTCGAACTCTATGTTCCGACCGAATTCGCCGCAGGCCTCTACGATGCGCTCTTCGCATCCGGGAAGGATCTCGGGATCAGGGATGCGGGCTATTACGCGGTGGAGTCGCTGCGGCTCGAAAAGGGCTATCGGGCATGGGGACGGGAACTCACGCCTGACGACTCGCCCTGGCGGGCGGGCCTCGGCTTCGCGGTGAAGCTGGACAAGGGTGTCGACTTCCTCGGCCGGGATGCGCTTCTCGCGGCCAAGGACGAGCCGCTCCGGCGGCGGCTGGTTTCGTTTCTCGGCGCTTCGCCGGAAGGTCCGGTCGCCTGGGGAGGCGAACTCATCACGGCCGACGGTGCGCCGGCCGGCGAGGTCACGTCCGCGGCTTACGGCTATACCCTCGGGGGCATCGTCGGGCTTGGCTGGGTGAATTCCGCGGATGATGCCATCGACGAGACCTGGCTCGCGGGCCGCAGCTTCGCCGTCGAGATCGCCGGTGAGAGCGTCAATGTCCGGGTCGGCCTCGCCCCCTTCCTCGATCCTCGGGGCACGAAGCTGAGGGGGTGAGCGGGCCTGTCCGGACCGGCCTATCTCGCACCGCAACGGACCGCAGTCCTCATGAGTCCTCCGGTTTTCGGCGCGGTACTTGTTGCGGCCGCCATGCACGCGAGTTGGAACGCGCTCGTCAAGATCAGGCTCGAACCGTTCTTGAGGAGCGCTGATCACGACGGGATGCTCGGTCATCGCCATTTTCGCGGTGCCTGTCGTGGGATGGCCGCGTCCCGCGGCATGGCCCTGGCCTCGCGTTTCGGCTATTGTGTTTGTTTGGTGGACGCCTATCGCCGCGCCGACTTAGCCAGATGTATCCGATCGCGCGCAGTCCGCTCCGTTTCTCACAACTCCGGGCTCTCGGTTCTGCTTCTTCACGAGCCGGTGCTCGCCATCGCCGCCCGTGCGTGTCGTCATCGAATTCCGGCATAGAAGTTCTCCCCCGCGAGCCGGCATCCGTGGAGAACCGATGGGCTTCGATGCGGCGATCGCCCGAGGCATCGCCTATGCGCCTTATGCGGACCTCGTCTGGTGCGAGACCTCGACGCCCGATCTCGCCGAGGCTAAACGCTTCGCGGAGGCGGTGCGCAAGGTGCATCCCGAGCAGATGCTCGCCTATAACTGCTCGCCCTCGTTCAATTAGGCCAAGCACATGGACAAGGCGGCGATGAAGCGCTTCCAGCGCGAAATCGCCGCGATGGGCTACAAGTTCCAGTTCATCACCCTCGCCGGCTTCCACAACACGAGCTTCGCGACATTCGACCTCGCCCGCCGCTACAAGGAGGACGGCATAGCCGCCTATTCCGAGCTGCAGCAGTCGGAATTCGCCAGGGAAGCGCACGGTTTCACGGCGACGCGTCACCAGCGGGAGGTTGGGACCAGCTATTTCGACGCTATAGCCACGGCGCTGAGCGCGGGAGGCAGTTCGACGACGGCAATGGGCGACTCGACCGAGGCGCATCAGTTCTGATCGAAGCGACCTGTCTGCATCGAGGCGGCGCAGGACTCGTCCGGCGGCGCAGGACTCGTCCGGCGGCGCCACCGCGCCGTCAAACCTCCCTACGACGACTCGGCCATCAGCGCGGCCAGGAAGGTACGGACGAGCGGAATACGCCGACGCTCCTCCAGGCAGACCGCATATTCGGCGACGCCCATGTCGGCACCGGTGATCGTCAGACGATGGAGGCCTTCGCCCGGCCGGAATTCGCGCTCGAACACGACGCCCACCCCCAACCCCGCCACGACGGCCTCGTGCACGGCCTCGCGCGACTGGACCTCGAGAAGGAAGCCGGGTCGGACATTGGTTTCGGCGAGCCGGGTCTCGAAGACCTCGCGCGTCACCGACCCGCGCTCGCGCACCACGAGGTCCTGACCCGCCAAAGCCTCGATCGGGACCGAGCGGCGCCGTGCCAGCGGGTGGTCGGCAGACGTGAACCCGATCAGGCGGTCGGTTCGCAAGCGGGCCGCATAGACGCGCGGGTCGGGGGTCTGCTTGGCCGTGATCGCGACATCGGCCTCGTAGGCGAGCACCTGGTCGAGGACTGCCGTCGAATTGCCGATGGTCAGGTTGTAGCTCAATCCGGGATGGGCTGCCTTGAACCGGGCCAGCACCGTCATGACATGGCGCGCGCTGTCGGCCGCGATCCGCAGGTGGCCGCGGGTCAACGCCTTCGTGCCGGCCAGGAAATCCGCCGCTTCGTCCTCGGCCGCGACCAGGCGCGTCGTGATCACCAAAAGACTCTGGCCGAGCTCGGTCAGGCGGATGGTCCGGCCGACGCGATCGAAGAGCCGGACCCCGTGAGCCTCTTCGAGGGCGCGCACCTGCGCCGAGAGGGTCGGCTGGCTGACGTTGCGGGCCCGGGCCGCCCGCGTATAGCTGCCGGCTTGCGCAACGGCATGGAAGGCCCTGAGGCCCGACAGGTCACCGGTGAACATATAGACCCACTCTATCTGACGTATCGAAATCTCGTATTAGACCTATGGAAGTGCGACTTCTAGGCTCCTCGACATCCGCTTCACCTCCAACGGAGACATGGATGCCCGAGCCCCGTCCCGCGATGTCCGAAACCGGCGACCCGCTCTTGCTGACGCCGGGTCCTCTGACGACATCGAAAGCCGTCAAGGCCGCCATGGTTCATGACTGGGGATCCCGCGACGCGGCCTTCATCGCGATCAATAAGGCGGTTCTGGACACGCTGCCGAAGATCGTCAGGGGCGAGGATCGCTTCGTCGCGGTGCCGATGCAGGGCTCCGGCACCTTCGCGGTCGAGGCGATGCTCACCACCTTCGTGCCGCCGAAAGGGAAGGTCCTGGTCCTGATCAATGGGGCCTACGGGGCGCGCGCCAAGCGCATCCTCGAGATCGCCCGCCGCGCCGTCGTGGTGCATGAGACCCCCGAGGATACGCCGCCCGACCTTGCCGAGATCGAACGGATCCTGAAGCGGCAGAAGAGCATCACGCATGTCTTCGCCGTCCATTGCGAGACGACGAGCGGCATCCGCAACCCCATCGAGGCGATCGCGGCGGTGACGGCGCGCTGCGGCAAGCGGCTTCTGATCGATGCCATGAGCGCCTTCGGCGCGCTGGCGCTCGACGCCGGTCTCGTGCCCTTCGACGCCATCTCGGCCTCCTCGAACAAATGCATCCAGGGGGTGCCCGGCCTCGGCTTCGTGATCTGTCGCAGGACCGCCCTCGCCGAGACCGAAGGCCATGCCACCACGCTCGTGCTCGATCTCCACGCCCAGCACGCGGCCTTCGCCAAGACGGGCCAATACCGTTTCACGCCGCCGATCCATGTCATCGTCGCGTTCCACCAGGCGCTGAAGGAATTCGAGCAGGAGGGCGGCGTCGCCGGCCGTGGCGAGCGCTATGCCGACAATGCGCGCATCCTGATCGAGGGCATGCGGGCCCTCGGCTTCGAGACCCTGCTCAAGCCGAGTCTGCAGGCGCCCATCATCGTGACGTTCCATATGCCGCGCGACCCGAAGTTCGTTTTCACCCGCTTCTACGACGCGCTGAAGGATCGCGGCTACGTGATCTATCCCGGCAAGCTGACGGTCGCCGACTCGTTCCGGATCGGCTGCATCGGCGATCTCCATGCCAAGGACATGCGTGGCGTATTGACGGCGGTGAAGGACGTCCTGCGCCAGATGGGCGTCGACCTTTCTCCTGCACAAGCCGCGTGAGGGTGAGACGATGACCATGCATGCCCGTATCGGCAAGACCGTTTCGGTCAACGGCCGCTCCTATGCCTGGCCCAGGCAGCCGACCGTGGTGGTCTGCATCGACGGTTCGGAGCCCGGCTATATCGAGAAGGCCATCAAGGCCGGCCTCGCGCCGAACCTGCAGCGGCTGATGCGGGAGCGCACCAACCTGCTGGCGAAGTCGGTCATCCCGAGCTTCACCAACCCCAACAACATCTCGATCATCACCGGCGCGCCGCCGGCCGTGCACGGCATCGCGGGCAATTACTTCTACGACCGTACGACCGGTGAGGAAGTGATGATGAACGACGTGCGGTTCATGCGCGCCGACACAATCATGCAGGCCTTCCAGGATGCGGGTGCCAGCGTCGCCGTCGTGACCGCCAAGGACAAGCTGTGCACGCTGCTCGGACGCGGCCTCGATCCCACGACCGGCCGGGCGGTGGCGTTCTCCTCGGAGAAAGCCGACCAGGCGACCGAAGCCCAGAACGGCATCGGCGACCTCCTCGCCTTCGTGGGCAAGCCGCTGCCGGAGGTCTATTCGGCCGATCTCTCCGAGTTCGTCTTCGCGGCGGGTGTCAGGCTCGTCAAGGAGCGACGGCCCGATCTCATGTATCTGTCGACCACCGACTATGTGCAGCACAAGGCGGGGCCGGGCTCGGCGACGGCGAACAGCTTCTACGCCATGCTCGACCGCTATGTCGGCGAGCTCGATGCGCTCGGCTGCGTGCTGGTGCTGACGGCCGATCACGGCATGAACGACAAGCACCTCGCCAACGGCGAGCCGGACGTAATCTACCTGCAGGAGTTGCTGGACGCGGAACTCGGGGTCGGCAAGGCACGTGTCATCCTGCCGATCACCGATCCCTATGTGGCGCATCACGGCGCGCTGGGCTCGTTCGCCACCGTCTACCTGTCCGACGGCGTCGGTCGGGATGCCCTGGTGCGCCGTCTCGCCGGTCTCGACGGCATCGATCTGGCGCTCCCGGCCGCAGAGGCCTGCACGCGCTTCGGCCTGCCGGCCGATCGGATCGGTGACGTCGTCGTGATCTCGGGCCGCCACAAGGTCCTCGGCACGGCACGGGCCAGGCACGACCTGTCGGGCCTGACCGAGCCGCTCCGCTCGCACGGCGGCCTGACTGAGCAGACGGTGCCGATGATCGCCAACCGCAAGCTCAAGGCTCGGCCGGATCATGAGCTGCGCAACTTCGACGTGTTCGACGTCGCCCTGAATCTCGTAGACTGATCGCAAAAAAAATGCGCGCGATCCGGCGACCCGTCGGATCGCGCCCCTCAGATACTGGAGGAACATCGACGTGAACGCTCCCGTTACGCCCCTCGTGCTGCGCGAGGCCATGCGCCTCGCCGGCCGGCGGGTCGAGACCGACACCGTCGTCGAGGTCAGGAACCCCTATACCAATGCGGTCGTCGGCACGGTTCCGGCGGCGCGGCCCGAACACGTGCGCGATGCCTTCGCCAAGGCCAAGGCGTTCCGGCCGAAGCTGACGCGCTACGAGCGCCAGCAGATCCTGCAGCGCACGGCCGAGCTGCTGCGCGATCGCAAGGAGCAGTTCGCCCGGCTGATCACCGCCGAGTCGGGGCTGTGCTGGAAGGATTCGCTTTACGAGGCGAGCCGCGCCTACGACGTCTGGTCCTTCGCGGCGCAACTGACCATCAAGGACGACGGCGAGATCTATTCCTGCGACATCTCGCCGAACGGCAAGGCGCGCAAGATCTACACGACGCGGCTGCCTCTGCTCGGCGTCATCTCGGCCGTCACGCCCTTCAATCATCCGCTGAACATGGTGAGCCACAAGCTCGCCCCGGCGATCGCCACCAACAACCGCCTCGTGCTGAAGCCGACCGAGCTCACGCCACTGACCGCGCTGGCTCTGGCCGACGTGCTCTATGAAGCCGGCCTGCCTCCCGAGATGCTGTCCGTCGTCACCGGCAACCCGTCCACCATGGGCGATGCGATGATCACGGATCCCGACGCCGATCTCGTCACCTTCACGGGGTCGGTTCGGGTCGGCAAGCACATCGCGGCCTGCGCCGGCTACAAGCGTATCGTCCTCGAGCTCGGCGGCAACGACCCGCTGATCGTCATGGAGGATGCCGATCTCGACAAGGCCGCGGAGCTGGCGGTCCAGGGCGCGACGAAGAACTCGGGCCAGCGCTGCACGGCGGTGAAGCGGATCCTGGCGGTCGAGAGCATCGCCGACGACTTCAGCCGCCTTGTGCTGGCGAAGGCGAAAAAGCTCAGGGCCGGCGACCCGATGGATCCCGAGACGGATGTCGGCACGGTGATCAACGAGCGCTCGGCCGCGCTGTTCGAGACTCGCGTGGCGGCGGCCGTCGAGGCGGGGGCCGATCTGCTGCATGGCCCCGCCCGGGAGGGCGCCCTGTTTCCGCCGACCGTTCTCGACCGGGTTCCTTACGATTGCGAGCTGGTCCGCGAGGAGACGTTCGGACCCGTGATCCCGATCATCCGCTGCCCCGACGACATCGGCGAGCTCATCCGGATCTCCAATTCGACCGCCTATGGGCTGTCATCCGGCGTCTGCACAAACCGACTCGACTATATTAGCCGCTTCGTCAGCGAGCTCGAGGTCGGCACGGTCAACATCTGGGAGGTGCCGGGTTATCGCATCGAGATGTCGCCCTTCGGCGGCATCAAGGATTCGGGCCTCGGCTACAAGGAAGGTGTGGTCGAGGCGATGAAAAGCTTCACCAATGTGAGAACCTATTCCTTGCCTTGGGCGCCCTGAAATTACATGTAGCCAGCAATCAATATTCTTGAACAAAATAAAAACGATGACTTACGATCGAGCCATGAAGAGGTCATCGAGAGAACTAATCTTGAGGGAGGTTACGCCATGTCTCGACTATTTGTTGCAGGAGTTGTCACGGCACTCGCACTCTCTGCGGCGCCAGCGTTTGCGGCGGGTGGCGTCGTCACGGTCTATTCGGCCGACGGCTTGAAGGACGGCACGCCGAGCTGGTTCGGAACTGCCTTCGACGAATTCACGAAGCAGACCGGCATCAAGGTGCAATATATCGAGGCTGGCTCGGGCGGCATCGTCGAGCGCGTCGCCAAGGAGAAGTCGAACCCGCAGGCCGACGTTCTCGTCACTCTGCCGCCCTTTATCCAGCGTGCCGCCAAGGACGGCCTGCTTCAGTCCTATGCACCTGCCGGTGCCGATCAGATCGCCGCGGAGGCGAAAGATCCGGGCGGTCGCTACGTGCCCCTGGTCTATAACTTCACCAACTTCATCTACGATTCGAGCGCGCTCAAAGAGCCGCCGAAGAGCTTCGAGGATCTGCTCGCTCCCAAGTTCAAGAACAAGATTCAATATTCGACGCCGGGCCAGGCCGGCGACGGCACCGCCGTCATGCTGCTGACCTTCCAGGCCTTCGGCGACAAGGACAAGGGCCTCGACTATCTCAAGAAGCTGCAGGAGAACAACGTCGGGCCCTCGGCCTCCACCGGCAAGCTGACCGCGCTCGTCAACAAGGGCGAGCTTTATGTCGCCAACGGCGACATGCAGATGAACTTCTCCCAGATGGCCGGCAATCCGAACATCCGGATCTTCTGGCCGGCGGCGCCGGACGGCCAGCGCTGGGCCTTGTCGCTGCCCTACGATATCGGGCTGGTTCAGGGTGCGCCCGATGCCGAGAACGGCAAGAAGCTCATCGACTTTCTGCTGAGCAAGGAGCAGCAGGACAAGGTCAGTTCGGTGGCGCTCGGCCTGCCGGTGCGCGAGGACGTCAAGCCGACGGACAAGAACTTCCAGCAGCTGCACGACATGCTGTCGCAGGTGAAGGTCTATACGCCGAAATGGGACGACGTCGTCGCCGATCTCTCGTCGGACGTGGCCTCCTGGCGCAAGGCGACGGGCAACTGATGTCGATCGGCGCCACCTTCGCGCGCCGCGCCGCGCAACGGGGCGCCTCCCGCGATGCGACGGCTGTCGTGGCGGCCAGCAATCGCATCGCGTTCGAGGGCATGGTGATCGCCTATGGCGGACTCACCATCGTCCACGGGCTCGACCTCGCCATCGAGCCCGGCGAGTTCCTGGCCCTGATCGGCCCGTCCGGATCGGGCAAGACGACCGTGCTGCGGGCGCTCGCCGGCTTCGTCCGGCCGCAGCGCGGACGGATCACGATCGGCTCGAGCGACGTGACCGACCTGCCGCCCTATGCGCGTGGCATCGGCATGGTGGTGCAGAACTACGCGCTGTTTCCGCATATGCGGGTCGAGGACAATGTCGCCTTCGGGCTGATGGCCCAGGGTGCACCGCGCGACCTCGTGGCGGATCGGGTGCGAGACTGCCTGCGTATCGTCGGCATGTCGTCCTTCGGGCAGCGTTACCCCCGGGAGCTTTCGGGTGGCCAGCAGCAGCGTGTCGCGATCGCCCGGGCCCTCGCCATCGAGCCGCGCGTGCTGCTGCTCGATGAGCCGTTGTCGGCCCTCGATGCCCAGATCCGCCGCAACATGGTGGAGGAGCTCGCCTCCCTTCACCATCATCTGCCCGGGCTCACGACGCTCTACGTCACCCATGACCAGACCGAGGCACTGACGCTCGGCGACCGGATCGCCATCATGCGAGATGGCCGGCTCAGCGCGCATGGCGCCTCCGACGATCTCTACCGCAGTCCGCCCAACAGATTCACGGCAGAGTTCCTGGGGCGTGCCAATCTGCTTCCGGTTACGGTCGAAAATCGCTCGGTCGACGGCCGGAGCGCGACGGTATCCTTCGTCGGAACGGCGCTGCAAGCGCGAGGAGGCGAGAACGCGCCGATGGCCGGAACCACCCTGCTGTGCGTGCGGCCGCACAGCCTGGCGCTCGCACCGGCTGACGGCCTGGCCAACCGCCTCGCCGCGACCGTCACCGCAGTGCAGTGGCAAGGCGACCAGCACGCCCTCACGCTCGATGCGGCCGGCACGGAGCTTCGGCTCACGGCGAGCCCGATGCGGCGACCGCCCGAGCGCGGTGAAGCCGTCGCGCTGTTCTTCTCGCCCGAGGACGCCGTCCTCATCGCGGACGTAGAGGCCATGCGATGAGCACCGTCGCACTCGCGGCACCGCGCCGGTCACCGGGAGTTCCTCGCGGACTCCTGATCCTGCCGCCGCTTCTGCTCGTTCTCGTCCTCTTCGCCTATCCGCTTTACCTCATCGCCGTCGAGGCTTTGACGGAGGACGGCGCCGTCTCCGGGTCGCGCTTCGTCGAGGTCGTCCGCTCCGCCTTCTTCCTGCGGGCGCTCGGGAACACGATCGAGATCGCGCTCGGCGCGACGGCGGGGTGCCTTCTCATCGGCTTCACGCTCGCCACGATCTTCTCCTTCGTGCCCTTCCCGGGCTCGCGCGTCGTCGCCCGCCTGATCGACACCTATATCGCGCTGCCGACCTTTCTCATCACGCTGGCCTTCACCTTCCTCTACGGCTCGGCCGGCATCCTCAATACGACGCTCGTCGACCTGTTCCATCTCGACCATGCGCCGCTCGACTTCCTCTATACCGGCTGGGGCGTCGTGCTGGCCGAGATGACGGTCTATTCGCCTTTCGTGATGCGACCCGTCATGGCCGCCTTCTCGCTCCTCGACAGGTCGCAGCTCGAGGTCGCGAGCTCGCTCGGCGGGAGGCCGGGATACGTCCTGCGCCGCGTCATCGTCCCGGCCGCGATCCCGGCCCTGCTGGCAGGCGGAAGCCTCTGCCTCCTGCTCACGGTCAACGAATTCGGCATCGTGCTCTTCATCGGCGCCAAGGGCGTCATCACCCTTCCGCTCCTGATCTACGACAAGGCGATCCAGGAGTTCGACTACCCGACCGCCTGCGTCATCGCGCTCATCAACATCGTGCTGTCGCTGGGCCTCTTCGCCGCCTACCGCCTCGTCGTCTCGAACCTGGGAGCCGGCCGTGCTCGTCTGGTCTAGCCGAGGGCGTGCCTTCGCCTGGGGGATCGCGGCGATCGTCATCGGCGGCGTCTTCGCGGCCCCGATGCTGGTGATCGTGCTCGCGAGCCTCGCCGGACAGTGGAACGGCATCCTGCCCGTCAAATTGACGACCGTGCACTACAGCGGCGCACTGCAGGGCGAGTACCGTGACCAGATCGTGGCCAGCATCGTGACGGGCGCGATCGCGAGCCTCGTGGCCCTGTCGTTCGGCACCTGGGCGGCGCTGGTGCTCAAGGGCATGCGGGCGCGGGCGCGACGGCTCTACAACCTCGTCTTCTTCATTCCGAGTGCCGTGCCGTCGGTCTCCGTCGGCCTCGGCCTGCTCGTCGCCTTCAGCCGTCCCCCGGTCCTCCTCAACGGCACGATCATGATCGTCGTGGCGGCCCATCTGGTCCTGGTGCTCGCCTTCAGCTTCGGCAATGTCTCGGCAGGGCTCGATCGGCTGCCGCCCGAGATCGACCAGATGGCCGAAAGCCTCGGCGCCCGGCCGCTCTATCGTCTGCGGCGCGTCACGATCCCGATGGTCATGCCCTACCTGCTGTCCGCCTTCTGCCTGAGCTTCGCGCTCTCGATGGGCGAGCTCGGCGCGACCGTCATGGTCTATCCGCCCGGCTGGGTGACGCTGCCGGTCGGCATCTTCGCGCTCACCGACCGCGGCGAGATCTTCAGCGGGGCGGCGCTCGCCGTCGTTCTCGTCGTCGGCACGCTCGCGGTGCTGTTCGGGACCTCGCTGATCCCGAACCGGGCGGCGCAACGATGAGGCGGCCGGCGATCCGGGTTGCACCGGCCTCGCCCCCGCTGACGCACATCTGAGGAGCCGGCCCGGTGTCGGCGACCCATGTCCTGATCGTCACGCCCGCACCTTGCCAGTCGGGCCGTTTCACATATGAATCGACGGACGCCGTGTCAGCACCCCGGGCGGACACGCAACAGCGTGCTTCTGCGGGGTCCGGTGGCGATCCTGATGAAGCCCGCCAAGCTCGCATCGAGCGCCGCCTCGCCGGTATCGACGAAAAGCCCATGCGGCAGCGACGCGACTTTCGAGGCGCTGGCGAGAACGAGGATGCGCTCCCGCGCCACCTGGCGCAGAACGTGACGGCTGATCTGCTGATTGCCTCTGCCGAAGAGACATCCCTGCCCGCCGACGAGGCCGACGACGAGACGCACGGGGCGGTCGGCGAGAAGCGCGAGGATGCGTCTCTCGCTCGCATCCGCCGCGAGCAGAACCCCGTTGCGCATAACGTCGACGCCGAGCAGCGTCCCGGGGCAGCCGCAGGCCGACAGGAAGGCGCCGGCCGTCCGGCCCGGACCGACGACATAGAGGCAGTCCGGTTCCAGCTCGGCCGCGAGGTCGCGGCAGAGCGCTTCGATCCGGCCGTCGTCATCCGGCGGCACGGACGCTTTGGCGAACGGGACCGCCGGCGAACGGGGGACGCACACCGTGCCATGGAAGCGGATCGCGACCTCATCGCGCCGGACCGCATCCTCGTCGATGTCGAGGAGATCGGCCTCGGTGGTCCGTCTCAGCGCGGGCGGCGTCGCGAGAAATTGCGCGGCCAGCCGACCGGCCAGCGCCGGCGAGGCCGCGAAGACTCCGGAATACATCTTGACCCCCGCGGGAATGCCGAGGATCGGCGTGGCCCCGGCCTGCCCGGCAACGTCGCGCGCCGTGCCGTCGCCGCCGGCGAACAGGATGAGCTCGGCTCCGGCCGCGATACAGGCCCTGACCGCTGCGCGGGTATCGGCGGCGCGGGTATCGGCGACGGCCGTATCGCGGCGCGGTACGAGCACAGCGTGGTGGCGCAGTCCGAGGCCCTCGCAGACCGTCGCTCCCATCGCGCCGCCGGCCGTGACGACGCCGACCGACGTGCCGAAGGCCTTCAACGCCACCGCCGCCCGGTCTGCGGCGGCGCTCACCCCGCCGCGTAAACGCGCCTCGGCGATGATCTTTCGCCCGTCGGACCCCTTCAATCCGACCGCACCGCCGATCCCGGCGACGGGGTTCACTACGAGGCCCAGCACGCTGTTTTTCCCTCATCGAGAGCCTTGGTTTCGTTCGCACTGTAAACAGTAGTTCGTCTGTCGCACGGTTTTCTTGACAGGACGCGACGGGGGGCAGCACAATCCGACCTCCTGGAGCGCAGCGGCGGAGCCTGATGACCTTCCCTCATCCGTTCATGGCCAATTCGGTCGCAGAAATCAGGCAGGAGATGCTCGATGCGATCGGCGCACCATCCACCGAGACCCTCTTCGAGCAGATACCGGCGGATCACCGGGTGCAGCGGCCGGTCGTGCTGCCGTCCGCCTTGCGCTCCGAGGTGGCGCTGCGGCGGCATATCAACGGACTTCTCGCCAAGAACGTGAATTGCGAGGCGAACCTCAGCTTCCTCGGAGGCGGATGCTGGCAGCATCACGTGCCGGCGATCTGCGACGAGATCGTGGGCCGCAGCGAGTTCCTGACGTCCGTCTGGGGAACGCCGTCCTCGGATCATGGCCGCAACCAGGCCTGGTTCGAGTTCACGAGCCAGATTGGCGCCTTGGTCGAGATGGATCTGGTGGGCCTGCCCGTCTACAGCTGGGGATGCGCGGCGGGCCACGCCTTCCGCATGGCGGCTCGCCTGACCGGCCGGCACGAAGTCATCGTGCCGCGCATCATCGATCCCGAACGCCTGTCGGTCATCCGCAACTATTGCGAACCCGTCGAGATGCCGGGACACGTCGCCGTGACGGATGTCGGCTTCGATCCGGCGACGGGACAACTCGATCTGGACGCGTTTCGCGCCGCCGTGTCCAGTCGGACGGCGGCCGTCTATATCGAGAACCCCAACGTCCTCGGCGTCATCGAGACCCAGGGCGCCGAGATCGCCCAGGCCGCCCATGACGCCGGGGCACAGGTCATCGTCGGGGTCGACCCGATCTCCCTAGGCATCCTGGCGCCACCCGCCGCTTATGGGGCGGACATCGTCGTAGGAACCACTCAGCCGCTCGGCGTCCACATGAGCTGCGGCGGCGGTGCCGGCGGCTTCATCGCGTCGCGCGACGCGGAGCGCTACGCGCGGGAATATCCGACCCTGCTCGTCGGCATCACGGGCACCACCGAGCCCGGCGAGGCCGGTTTCGGCCTCAGCCTCGTCCATCAGTCCTCCTACGGCTCGCGCGAGCACGGCAAGGACTGGACCGGCAATTCGGTCTACCTCTGGGCGATCGCCAATGCGGCCTATATGGCGCTCCTCGGCCCGCAAGGGTTCCGCGAGCTCGGCGAGACGGTCCTGCAGCGGGCGCATTACGCGGCCCGCAGGCTTGCGGCGATCGACGGTGTCGCGATCGTCTTTCCGGGCGGCTTCTTCAAGGAGTTCGTTGTCCGCTACGGGGGCGGCCGCAAGGTCCGGGAGGTGAATGCCGCCTTGCGGGACCGCGGCATCTTCGGCGGCCACGATCTGTCGGGCGCCTTCCCCGACCTCGGTCAGAGCGCCCTGTTCTGCGTCACCGAAATCCACAGCCAGGCCGATATCGACCGGCTTGCCTCCACCCTCTCCGAGGTGCTCGCGCGATGACCCCGCCGGTCAAGCTTCGCCGCTATCGCTCGGCGGTCTGGGACGAGCCCGTCATCATGGAGATGGGCGCGCCCGGCCGGCGCGGCTTCATGGTGCCGGACCTCGAGCCCGGCATCGCCGACGCGGTGCCGCCTGCAGGCGCCCTTATCCCGGCCGGGATGGCACGCGGATCCGCTCCCGAACTGCCGGAGATGTCGGAACCCGACGTGCTGCGCCACTTTCTGCATCTCTCCCAGGAGACGCTCGGCATGGTCGGGATCAGCCTGTTCGGCACCTGCACCATGAAATACAATCCGCGCGTCGGCGAGGCGCTGGCCGCCCGGCCGGATCTCGCGGAGCTGCATCCGCTGCAGGACGAGAGCACGCTCCAGGGCACGCTCGAGATCATGCACAACTTCGATCTGCTCCTGCGGCAGTTGTCGGGCATGGACCATTTCGTTTTCCAGCCGGCCGGGGGTGCGGACGCCGCCTATACGCAGGCCTGCATGACGCGGGCCTATCACGCGGCGCGCGGCGAGCTGCGGCAGCGCGACGAGATCGTCACCTCGATCCAGGCGCATCCGTGCAATCCGGCAACGGCTGCGGCAGCGGGGTTCAAGGTCGTCACGCTGCAGCTCGAGGAGAACGGCTATCCGTCGCTCGATGCGCTGAGGGCAGCCGTTTCGGAGCGCACCGCGGCCCTGATGATCAACAACCCCGACGATATGGGCGTCTATAACCCGGACATGAAGGATTGGATCCGCGTAGTCCATGACGTCGGCGGCCTTTGCTTCTACGATAATGCCAATTTCAACGGCGTGATGAGCAAGATCCGCGCCCGCGAACTCGGCTTCGATGCCTGCATGTTCATGCTGCACAAGACTTTCGGGGTCGCCAA
This sequence comes from Lichenihabitans sp., assembly GCA_965277635.1. GTDB lineage: Bacteria > Pseudomonadota > Alphaproteobacteria > Rhizobiales > Beijerinckiaceae > Lichenihabitans. The sequence goes on along the minus strand of CBDIDE010000002.1, from coordinate 2,973,472 downwards.
GGGCGGCGGCGGCCCGGCGGTCGGGGCCTATGGCTGTTCGGCGGAACTCGCGCCCTTCCTCCCGAAGCCGTTGATCGTCAAGACGAAAGACGGCTACCGGCTGGATTTCGACCGTCCGCGGAGCATCGGGAAGATCCGCGAGTATCTCGGCAACGTCCAGCAGGTGGTGAAGGCCTATACCTGGACCCGGGCGATGGGCGCCGAAGGCATCGCCGAGGCCTCCGACCTCTCCGTCCTGGCCAACAACTACATGGAGGCCGCGCTCCTGAAGATCCCGGGCGTGACGCGCTCGCATGCCGAGCAGACGAGCCGGCGCATGGAGATGACGCGCTACAGCCTCGGCACACTGTTCGAGGACACGGGCGTCACGGCCGTCGATGTCCAGAACCGCATGGTCGATTACGGCATCGACGCCTTCTGGCTCTCTCACGAGCCCTGGATCGTGCCCCAGCCCTTCACGCCGGAAGCGGGCGAGATGTGGTCGAAGGAGGATCTCGACACATGGATCGCGGTTCTGGCCAAGGTCTGCGAGGAAGCCTACACGGACCCGCGCCTCGTGCGGACGGCGCCCCACAACCAGGCGATCCATCGGATCGACCCGGCGCCGCTCGAAGACCCCAAGCGGTGGGCGATGACGTGGCGGGCGCATCTCAGGAAAAATGGCGGCGCCGTCAAGTGCTCCAGCGAGACAATGTACGCCGAATCCCCGCAGCCGCTCGATTGAGGGTAGTCGTGCCGAGCAGAGCCTCCAACTTGGCTTTGATATCTCTCACCCTTGCTTCGGGCTGACGACCTGGTCGACCGTCTCCACGACGCAGTCCGCGACACGGTCGAGTATCGTTTGACGACACGGTCGCCGACCTCCGCCAAGGGACCGGTACGGTCGCCGTGCGGTTCCGTGGCAGCCTCCGGGCTCGGCCTCATCGCAAGAAGCCGCGGGGCTGTGAGCGCACCTCACAGCGTCGATTCGAGCCGCGTGTTGACCACGAGCTCGGCGACGCTCGCAGTGTTCGGCAGGCGCAGCAGGAGCGAGACGATCTCGGCCAGCGTGCCCGGGGCGATGCGGTCGACGGGCGGGCTGACGCCCGGAATGGAGGCGATGAGTTCCGTGTCGACCGCGCCGGGACAGAGCGCCGTGACGCGCACGCCGCTGTCCCAGCCGGCGAATTTCGCCGCATGGGTCAGGGCGAGGACGGCATGTTTGGTCATGGCATAGCCGATCGACACCGAGGGGTCGCGGTAGCGCTTGCCGTCGGTCGAGGCGACATTGATGATCCGCCCGTGTCCGCCCCGCCTCAGATGCGGCAGGGCGAGCCGGATCAGACGGAACGGCGCCTTGACGTTGACGGCGAAGAGCGCGTCGAGGTCGTCCTCCCCACCTTCCTCGAAGGTCAGCTTGCGCAGGATGCCGGCATTGTTGATCAGTCCGTCGAGCCGCCCGAAACGCGCGAGCGTCGCGGCGAGCCAGGGCTCCGCCGTGGCTGGGTCGAAAGCGTCGAAGGCATGGACCAGGGTCCGCGCGGGATCGACCGCGAGCGTCCGCGAGACCTCCGCGGGCCTGCGGACGCCGAGCGACAGGCGATACCCTTCGAGTCCCAGCCTCTCGGCGAGCGCGCGCCCGATGCCGCGCGAGGCCCCCGAGATCATGATGACGCGGTCGTCGGGCGCCAGCATCGCCGGGGCGCCGTCGTCCATCAGAACAACCCCTGATAGACACCGCCGTCGTTGACGATGTTCTGGCCCGTCATGAACCCCATCTGCGCGGCGCAGAGCATGGCGATCAGGTCGCCGACCTCCTGCGGGTCCGCGAACCGTCCGGCCGGACAGTTTTTCAACCGGTCGGCCACGATGGCCTCATAGGTCGTATTGCCGCGGGCCGCATGACCGTGGAGGTTGGTCTGCAGCGCATCGGTGTCGATCAGGCCCGGCAGCACGCTGTTGATGGTGACGTTATAGGCCACGAGCTCCCGCACCATCGAGGCGACCGCCCCCGCGAGCGCCAGCCGAGCCGCATGGCTCTGCCCGAAATTCACCTGCGGGAACTTGATGAAGCTGACCGAGATGTTGACCACGCGCCCGAACCCGCGCGCGCACATGCCGGGAACCAGCGTACGGATCAGGTCGAGGGACGAGAAGCAATGGTCCTCCATCCAGCGATGCCAGTCCTCGCGGGAGAGGGTACGGAAATCGGCCGGGGTCTGCCGCACGCCGGGGTTGGTGACGAGGATGTCGGGAGCGGGGCAGGCGGCCACCGCCTTGGCGCGCCCCTCGGGTGTCGTGACATCGCAGGCCGTCGTGGTGACGCGGACGCCGGTCTCGTCCGCGATCGCCCGCGCCGCCGCTTCGAGCGTATCCGCCGAGCGCGCCAGAAGCATGACGTCGACACCTTCGCGCGCCAGGGCGCGCGCCGCGGCGCGACCGAGCCCCTTGCTGCCGCCGCAGACCAGGGCGCTCCGGCCCCGCAATCCCAGATCCATGGCGTGCTCTCACTCCCCGGTGCGAAGGATCTCGATCATCCTTTCGTCAGAGCCTCGGCCCGAAGGAGGAGGCGAGAAGCCGCGGCGGCACCTTGAAGCGGCCGGCCACGTCCTTGAGCTGCTCGCGTTCCGTCGTGACCTCGGCCACCTCGCCGCTCACCAGGATCGTGGCGGGCAGGAGCTGGGCGTTGTAGCGCGCCGCGCAGGACTCGGTATAGCCGCCGGCATCGAGGAAGGCGACGGTGTCGCCGCGCTTCAGCGGGGGCATCTTGCGATGGGCGCCGACCTCGTCCGAGTTGCAGAGCGAGCCCACGAGATCCACGAGCTCGCCGCGCGCCGCGTCGGCCTGGACGACCGGCACGGCATGATAATACCAATCGAGCGCCGAGGCCCAGGACAGGTGGTTGGTGGAGATGTCGAGGTTGACCCATGTCTTGGCGGTGCCCTGCTTCACGGCGCCGACGCGCCCGACCGCGACGCCCGAGGGGCCCGACAGGGCGCGGCCGGGCTCGAGCCTCAGCCGGGGCAACGGCAGCCCGAGCTTTTGGGCCTCGTCCCTGATGGCGGCGCAGCAGAGGCGCGCATAGTCCTCGGCCGTGGGCGCCTTGTCGTCGTCGAGCTGGCCGTTGGGGCCGGTGCCGTACCATTTGCCGAAGGTCCAGCCGCCGCCGATGTCGATGCAGGGCGGCGTCCAGCCGGTGTGCTCCCTGATGAAGCCGGACCAGGTGATCATCTCGCGCGCCATCACGGCGAAGTCGGCCGGATTGTTCGACATGCGGCTGAGATGAAAGTGGGTCTCCTTGAGGACGATATTGCCCATGGCCAGGGCGCGCGTGACGATCTCCGCCGTCTGCTCCCGCGACATGCCCCATTTGGTCGAATCGCTCTGCTGCTTGAGCGTGCCCGGCCCGTGCATGGCCACGCCCGTGCGCTCGCGCAGCGGATCGAGATCGAGCTTCAGGCGGATGCCGATCTCGACCGTCCTGCCGAGCCGCTTGGAGATCGCGTCGATCCGGTCGAGCTCGTCCATGGCGTCGATATTGATGCAAAGCCCGTTGGCGATGGCCATGTCGAGCTCCTCGTCCTGCTTGTTCGAGCCGTTGAGCACGAGGGTCTTGGGATTGGTGCCGGCGAGCAGCGCCAGATACATCTCGTTGACGCCGAAGCAGTCGCCGCCGGCGCCCTCCTGGTTCATGATATGCCGGATGGCGAGGCCGTTGTTCGACTTGTTGGCGAACAGGATCTCGACCTCGGGATAATGGCGCCGGAAGGCGTCGCGAAAGCTGCGGTAGGTGTAGCGCAGCTGGTTTTCCGAGATGATGTAGAGCGGCGTGCCGAACCTTTCGGCGAGATCGTTCACGTCGCAGCCGTCGACCCACAGGTTGCCGTTCGGCCCGACGCCGATGAACTCCCCGAACTGGGTGGTGTAGGTCCGCGGCGCGAGCTGGGGAGCCTGGGCGGCCGGGTCTTGATGGGTCGACATGGTTGCCTCGCGTTGAGGGAGAGGGATCAGAACAGGTTCAGCGCCTTGAGGCCGCGCTCGAGGCCCTCGAGCGGCTCGCCCCGCAGGGGGCGGAGCGGGGGGCGCGGCTTGCCGCCGCCGGGCAGGCCGAGCATGTCCATGGCGGCCTTGGTCGCCGGATAGATGGTCCGGCCGCCGGTGACGAACAGGTCGGTCAGCTTGCGGCCGATCTCCTGGAGCCGCGCCGCCTCCGCCTTGTCGCCCCGGGCCGGCGCGAAGAAGAGGTCGAGGCCGCCGCGGCGCCACAGGTTCGGGAAGCAGTCGATGGTGCCGTCGGCGCCGAGCTCGACAGCCGGGACACCGAAGACCGAGGACGGACCGCAGAACACCCGCAACCGGTCACGGACCGCCAGATAGGTGCCGTAATAGTTGTTCCAGTCGCCGGAGCTCTCCTTGACGGCAACGACCGTCTCGATCTCCGCGAGGCGCGAGACGAGCTCGGGCGTGAGAGCGTTCACGGCGTTGCCGGGGATGTTGTAGAGCACGGCCGGCAGGCCCGAGCCCGCGCAGACCTCGGTGTAATGGGCGACGATCTCGTCGTCGGTCAGCTTCACGAAATAGGGCGGGACCAGGAGCGCGCCGTCGCAGCCGACGTTCTCCGCATGCCGGGTCAGCGCGATCGCCTCCTCGGCCGTGATGGCGCCGGAGCCCACGAGCAGGGTGCCCCGCCCGCCGACGGCTTCCTTGCTGACCTCGTAGAGACGTTTGCGCTCCGCGTGGCTCAGCGCCCAGAACTCGCCCGTGCAGCCGCCCGCGACGACGCCCGTGGCCCCCGCATCCAAGAGCCCCTCGATGTTGCGGGCGAAGGCCTCCTCGTCGATGCCGCCGTCGTCGCGGAACGGGGTCGTGAGGGCGGGCATCGGCCCCGACCATGTGACGCTGTCTCGGTTCATCCTCGTCGTCTCTCTTCCATGTCGGTGCGGGGGCCGGAGCGCGTCCCCGCGTGGGCTCAGGCGGATCGGGCGAAAGCCGGCTGTCCCGCCACGGGCCGGTCGGCGTTCAACCTTCTGCCGGAGGCTCCGTCAAAGACGTGAATGCGGTCGAGGCGGAGCCCGAAGGGGACGGTCTGCCCGATGGCGAGGCGGGCATCGCCCGGCAAGCGCGCGGTCAGCCGGGCACTGCCCGCCTCGAGGCTGACGATACATTCGTGGCCTGACGGCTCGGACACCCGCACGCGGGCCTTGAAGGGGCCCGAGCCGACCTCGACGTCTTCGGGCCGCACGCCCACCGACACCTTGCCCGCCGCGCCCTCGGCGAGATGGCCCGCCGGCAGCATCGCCGACACGTCGCCGAAACGCAGCGAAGCGCCCGTCACCTCGCCATCCGCCAACGGCATCGAGGGCGTTCCGATGAAGCCGGCCACGAAGGCGTTGGCGGGCTGCCCGTAGATCTCGGCCGGCGTGGCGAACTGCTGCAATTCGCCGTTGAGCATCACGGCGATCCGCGTCGACATAGTCATGGCTTCGAGCTGGTCGTGCGTCACGTAGATCATCGTCTTGCCGAGCCGGCGATGCAGCTCGATCAGCTCGGCGCGCATATGGGCGCGGAGCTTGGCGTCGAGGTTCGACAAGGGCTCGTCGAGCAGGAACAGTTGCGGGTCGCGCACGAGCGCCCGGCCGAGCGCGACGCGCTGCTGCTGGCCGCCGGAGAGCTGGCGGGGCCGCCGGTCGAGCAGCGGCCCGAGCTGCAGGAGGTCGGCCGCCGCCCTCACCTTCGCGGATCGCTCGGCTTTCGGCACGCCACGCTTGCGCAGCGGATAGGCGATGTTCTCGGCGACCGTCATATGCGGATAGAGCGCATAGGACTGGAACACCATGGCGATGTCGCGCCGGCTCGGCGGCACATCGTTGACCACGCGCTCGCCGATCAGCAGGCGCCCGCCGCTCGGCTGCTCGAGCCCCGCCAGCATGCGCAGCGTCGTCGTCTTGCCGCAGCCGGACGGCCCGAGCAGCGACACGAATTCGCCGTCCGCGATGGCGAGGTCCAGCGCCGGGATGGCCACGGTCGAGCCGAAGACCTTGCGGAGCTTGTCGAGGACGACGTTCGCCATCAGCCGAATGCCTGCATGCGCATCATCCCTTGACGCCCCCGGCCCCGAACCCGCTCGTCAGGTACTTCTGCAGGAAGGCGAAGATGACGAGCAGAGGCAGGCTCATCATCACGGAGGCCGCCATCAGGAGCGACCATTCGATGTTGAAGGAGGTAATGAGCATGTTCATCACGCCGGTGGTCAGCGGACGCACGTCGTCGGAGTTCACGAGCACGAGCGCATAGAGATATTCGTTCCAGGACAGGATGAAGGTGAAGAGCGCGGTCGAGATGATGCCCGGCAGCGCCTGCGGCAGGATCACGTCGACGAAGGCGCCGATCCGGCTCGCGCCGTCGATCAGGGCGGCGGATTCGAGGTCGGCCGGGATGCCGCGCATGAAGGAGCGCAACAGCCAGAGCGCATAGGGAAGGGCGAAGGTCGTATAGGCGATCACCAGGCTCGAGAGCGTGTTGGCCAGCCCCACCTTCACGATCAGCAGGTAGAGCGGAATGACGAGGACCACCGACGGCAGCAGATAGGTGAACAGCACCAGCGCCGCGATGCGCTCGCGGCCCGGATAGCTGAAGCGCACAAGGCTGAAGGCGCCGAGCGTGCCGACCGCGACCACGACCGCCGTCGTGCTCACCGCCAGCTTCATCGAGGTGGCGAAATACTGCAGGAACGGTGTCTCCAGCAGCAGGGTCCGATAGTGCTCGAAAGTGACCTGCCGCGGCCAGAAGTTCGGCGGGATCTGGAACAGCTCGCTCTGCGGCTTCAGCGAGGTGATGACCATCCAGAGCAGCGGAAACGAGACCACGAAGACGATGGTCCAGGCGAGGAGGTTCAACCCCAAGCGCGAGGAGAGGCCGCGCGGGGTCACGACGCCTGCTCCTGCCGAGTGCGGCGCAGGTAGACGATCATGAACACCAGCATCACGGCCATCATCAGCACCGCATAGGCGGCGGCGCGGCCCATCTGGTTCAACCCGAAGGCCTCCTGATAGACGAGCAGCGGCAGTGTCCGCGTGTGGTTGAGCGGACCGCCGCCGGTGAGCAGCCAGATCAGGTCGAACTCCTTGAAGTCCCAGATGGTGCGCAGCAGGATGACGACGCCGAGCACCTCGCCGAGCTGCGGCAGCGTGACGTCCCAAAACCGTTCCCATACGCCGGCGCCGTCGATGGTCGCGGCCTCGTAGAGCTGCGGCGGGATGGTCTGCAGGCGGGCCAGCACCGCGATCACCACGAAGGGGAAGTATTTCCACGCTCCGACGACGATGAGGCTCAGCATGGCATTCGGCATCGACCCGAGCCAATTGACCGGCATGTCGACAAGCCCGACCGAGATCATCGCATAGTTCAAGATCCCATAGAGGTCGTTGAACAGCCACCGCCAGACCAGGACGGCGACCACAGTCGATATGAAATAGGGGAAAAGGATGAGGCTGCGCGCCAGCGAGCGGAAGACGATCCTTTCGTTCAGCAGCAGCGCGACGGCGACACCGCTGACGATCTGCACCGCCAACGTCCCCCCGGTCCAGGTCAGGGTCGCCAGGAGCGAGGTCCAGAACGTCGCCGAGGTCAGGATATCGTGGTAGTTGCCGAGCCCGAGCCAGCTGCCCTTGAGGGTCGGCGTGTAGATCGAGAAGAGCGACAGGTAGACCGAGGAGATCAGCGGATAGACAATCACGACGGCGAAGATCAGCACCGTCGGGGCGATCAACGCCGCGCCGATGAGCGCGTAGCGCCGATCGAGGCTCAACCGCGTCGCCGGTCGAGACGGAGCCCGGTCCGGTATGATGCGCTCGCTCGCTGACGTCATTCGGGTCCTCGGACGGAGGTCGTCTCGGTCCTCATCCCTTCATCATGGCTTCGAGCTTCTTCGACGTATCGCCCAGCACCGCCTTGGCGTCCTCGCCATTCAGCACCACGCGCTGCACCAGTTCGGCGATCGTGTTGGCGGCGATGATGTCGTTCGCCTTGGGATTGGGCTTGTGGGCGGCGCTTTCGAAGCCGAGGTTGTAGCCGCCGGCGGCGGCCTTGGCCATCAGTCTCACCTCCGGCTCGTATTTCTTGATGATCGGGTTGGCCAGATAGGCGGGATCTTCGGCGATCGCCTTCAGCACAGGGAGCACGTGCCCCGGCGCGGCGAGCAATTGGTCGACATAGCCCGGAGGCTGCAGCAGGAACTGCACGAACTTCTTGCTCTGGGGAAGGTTCGCGACCCCCTTGGGCAGGAATATGCTGGGGAAATCGTTGAACGTCCACGGCGCGATGGCCGGCGACATCGTGGGATAGGTGGTGCAGGTGACGAAATCCGCGATGGCGGGGTTCTGCGCCGTGACGTTGGCGAGCACCCGGCCGGCGTAGATGCCCGTCGCCGTCGCCCCGCTCACGAACGCGGTCAGGCTCTCGCCCCAGCTGTAGCTCGTCGCGCCCGGTGGGCAGAGCTCCTTCATCGAGGCGTAGAAATCGAGCGCGTGCCGCGTCGCGTCACTGTCGATCGCCACCTGCAGGTCCGGCGTGAAGACGCTGCCGCCGCCGCGATGGATGAAGCCGATGAAGATCAGCGACGTCATGCTGTTGAGCCCGTAGGGCAGCGGCGCGCCGTAGACGCCCTTGCCCTGCATCGTCTTGCAGGCGGCGCGCAGCTCGTCCCAGGTCGCCGGCGCCTTCGCGATGCCGGCCTTCTGCATCAGGTCCTTGCGCAGCCACAGCATGTCGGCGGCGGTATTGCCGATGCCGGTGCCGCAATAGTGGCCATCCGTCGTCTTGTAGACGTCGTTCGCGCCCGGGTAATAGTTCGAGGGGCCGAGCGCCTGGATCACGTCGTCCATCGGCTCGACGAGACCTTGCGCGTAATAGGTCTGCGCCGCGAAGGACGGCAGGTGGGTGATGAGGTTGGGGAGCTGCTTGGCGGCCGAGGCCGCCGCGAACTGGGCCGAATAGCCTTCGTCCGACGTCGGCTCGAAGGCGACCTTGATCCCTGGATTGGCGGCTTCGAAAGCCGCGATCTGCGCCTTGTAGACCTTCAGCTGCGCCGGAGCCGACTGGGGCGACCACCACCGAAGGGTTGCCGGCTCCTGCGCGGAGGCTTCGGTTCCGACGCCCAGCGCCGCGGCGGCTGCGCCGCCGCCGACGAGCTTCAGGGCGCTGCGCCGGGAGAGCCCGGCCTTCGATGCGGATGGACGCTGCGCCATAGTCGCTCACTCCCGGAGAAAGCCCGTAGAAATTCGCCTTGCGAACATGCGTTCGCATATCACCCTCGATCCCGGCCGATGGCAAGCGCGAATTGTGGCCGTCATCCGTGGCCCGCGCGGCCGCCTCGCCTGGATCAGCGACCCTCGAACTATAAGCTTGCGACGGAGCGCGTGCATTGCGATTGTCTTGCGAACATCGGTTCGCAGATCGCCCGCGGCGACGGGCATGCGGACGATCCGCTTGACCGAAAGACCGGCTCGATGCTCCACCCGCCCTACGCCTGCCTGCTGCAACAGGCCTGCTTCATCGACGGGCGGTGGAGAAATGGCGGCGGCGACCGCATCGTCGTGCGCAATCCCTCGACCGGCGACGTCGCCGGATCGGCGCCCCGGGCGACGCGCGCGGAGACGCAGATCGCTCGCGAGGAGACCTCTGGCCCGGTCGCCTCCGTCTTCCGCTTCAAGACCGAAGAGGAGGCCGTCGCCCTGGCCAACGACACCGAGTTCGGCCTGGCCTCCTACTTCTTCACCCAGAACTTCGCGCGCCTGTGGCGTTTCGGCGACGCACTGGACTTTGGTGTCATCGGCGTCAATACGGGTGCGCTTTCCTGCGAGGGCGCCCCATTTGGTGGTGTAAAGGCGAGCGGTATCGGGCGTGAAGGTTCGCGCCACGGGATCGAAGAATTCACGGAGATCAACTATCTCTGTGTGGGGGATATCGAGTGAGCAAGCTTGTTGCGCTGGACGATGTGATCCTGGACGACCTGTCAGGGGCCGGCCCGAGCGCGGGCGCCGAACAAGAGAGCAGCGATCGCGATTACGTCAATTCGTTCGCCCGCGGGCTCGAGGTCATCCGTGTCTTCTCCCGCCACCGCCCCAGGATGACGCTGAGCGAAGTGGCCCAGGCCACCGGCATGACGCGCGCCACGGTGCGCCGCTTCCTGCTGACGCTGGTTCGCGACGGCTATTGCGAAAACAACGGGAAGTATTTCTCGCTGCTCCCCAAGATCCTGGAGCTCGGCTTTTCCGTGCTCTCCTCGATGGACATCTGGGATGTCGCCCAGCCGATCATGAACCATCTGTCGGACCAGCTGCAGGAATCCTGCTTCGCCGCGATCCTCGACAAGGACTCGGTCATCTATGTGGCGCGCGCCACATCCAACCGCTTCATGAACGTGGGGATCACCATCGGAAGCCGGGTCCCGGCCCATTGCGTCTCGACGGGCCGCGTGCTTCTCGCGGCACTCCCCGAGGCACAGCTCCACGCCGTGCTCGAAGAGGCGACCTTCCCCAAATACACGCCGAACACGGTGACCTCGAAGGTCAAGCTGCGCAGCCTCATCGAGGAGGTGCGGCTGCAGGGCTGGTCCATCGTCGATCAGGAGCTCGAGATCGGCCTGCGGTCGCTCTCGGTGCCGATCCGCGACCGCGGTGGGGCGACGATCGCGGCCCTCAACGTCTGCTGTCCCAGCCTGCGCATCACGCCCGAGGACATGCGCACGCGGGTGCTCATCGCCGTCATGGAGGCCTCGAACCGCATCACCCGCGCGCTGCAGGCATAGCACTGGTTGGCATAAGGTCAGGCCGCCCGGCCGAACCTATCGGCCGAGAACGGGGAAAGGTCTTCCGACGGGGTGCGGCCGAGCACCGTCTCGGCGACCAGCATGGCCGAGAGAGGGCCGAGCGTATAGCCGGCGTCGCCCGGAATGGCGACGAAGAGCCCCGGGACGCTCGGCACCGGGCCCAGCACCGCGGCGCCGTCGACCGTGGTGTTGATCCCCGCCCAGGTGCGGATGACGCGCAGCGAGGCGATCGCCGGGACGATATGCTGGGCCAGGGCGACATTGCCGATCAGGCTCGGGAGCTCGACCGTGGGGTGCTGCCTGGCGCCTGCGAGACGGGCGGGCCAGCCGCCGCCGATGACCACCTGCCCGGTGCCGAACTGCTTCAGGGTGATCGGCCGGTCGGCGTGCTGCACGAGATGTCCGATCAGGGGCGGCGCCGGCTCGGTGATGTTCATGTGCAGCGGCTCGGGATCGGCCGCGATCGCGACCCCAAGCGAGTGCGCCAGGGCCCGGCATCCCGAGGCCGCCGCAAGCACCACGCGCCCGGCACGGATGGAGCCTCCCTCGCTCCTGGCGATGAAGCCCGCGCCCGTCCGTTCCAGGCCGGCGACGGACCTCCTCTCGATCAGGGCGACGCCGAGCCCGTCGACCCATCGCCGGATCGCGGCATTGCAGAGCAGCGGGTTCAGCTTGCCCTCGTTGGCGCAGAGCTCGGCGCCCACGACCGCAGGTCCGAGGTAAGGCGCGATGCGGTCGAGCGCCCGGCGCTCCAGGATGTCGACATCGAGCCCCAGATCCCGCTCGCGCCGCGCCTTGGCGGCCAGGAAGTCGAGCTGGTCGCGGCTTTCGGCGACCATGAGGCCGCCGGTCATCTTGAGGTCGAAATCCGCGCAGAGGTCGCGCTGCAGCGTCCGCCAGAAGGCGACGCCCTTCGGGTAGAAGTGCAGCATGGCTTCGAGACGCGGCACGAAGGCCGGATAGAGCCGCATGAAGCGGCTCTGCATCTGGACATGCAGGCTGCCCGCATTGGCGGTCGAGCCCCCGATCCGGCCGTCGTCGATCACGGCGACGTCGGCGCCCTCGCGGGCGAGAAATCCGGCGGCGCACAGGCCGAGGATGCCGCCGCCGATGACGAGCGTGCCGATCTCGCGCGGCAGGATGGACGAGGTTTCGGCCGTCATGGTTCGAGGCGCGCCAGGTCTTCGATCGCGACCGGCTTCACCGGCACCCGGGGGGCGAAACCGGAGAATTCGTCGCGGTCGCGTCCGAACCGCGTGGCCAGGAGCGCCTCGAGCACCGGCGCGCAGTAGCGGCCCTGGCAGCGGCCCATGCCGACCCGCGTCCGCCGCTTCACCGCGCCGATCCCGCTCATGCCTTCGGCCAGCGCCTCCTCGATCTGGCCGAAGGTGACCTCCTCGCAGCGGCAGATCGGCGTCTCGGGCGTGGCCAGCGCCGCATCGAAGGGCGCCGCCGCATAGAGCGCCCACAGGCTTCGCTGGAAGGCGCGATGCCGCGCCAGCGACCGCAAGGCATCATGCCGGGCCGAGGAGTCCGCCGCCGCCGACAGGCCGAGGTCATGGGCGGCCGCAAGGCCGGCGAGCGTGCCTTCCGCCAGCGCCGCCTCGGCGCCCCCGAGCCCCGTGCAATCGCCGAGCGCGAGGACACCCGCCATGTCGGTCCGGCCTTCCGCATCGCGCCGCGTCACGAGATGCCGTCGGCGGGGATCGAAATCATGGCCGCAGCCCAAGGCTCGAAGGATCTCGTTCGACGGCTCGAAGCCGTAGCCGAGACAGAGGACGTCGACATCGAAGGTGCGGCCGGCGAGCGCATCGGCGCCCGGCGCAATGGTGACGCGCAGGCCGCCCGCGCCGGGCTCGACCCGGGTGACGACCATGCCGTGGATCATGGCGGCGCCCGCCGCGCGGCGGGCCGCATGATAGCGCAGCCCGGCGGCAACGAGGCGGGGCGCCGCCCGCACCATCGCGACGAGCGGGCGCCACTGCGCCGGGCCGGGGCGGGGCGCCGCCTCGACCACCGCCCGCACGTCGGCTCCGCCGGCGCTGAGCTCCGCGGCCAGCTGGAGGTTCAGAGGACCGTTGCCGGCGATCAGGACGCGTCGGCCGGGCAACCGCCGCGCCGTCCGCCACAGGGTCTGGGCCGCGCCCGTGGTCATCACTCCGGGCAGCGTCCAGCCCGGCACCGGCCACGGGCGCTCGTAGGCGCCGGTGGCCACGATGGCCGTCCGAGGCTCGATGCGCACCGTCCCGCCGCCGCCGCTGGCTGCGAACTCGCGCGGCGCGAAGGCGCCCCAGACGAGGACGTCCGGCCGGATGTCGACGCCGAGATCCCGCGCTTCGGCGATGAGCGCCGCGCCGGCGCGGTGCTGGGCATCGGCCGGGGCGACGCCGCGCGCGGCGATCTGCTTGAAATATTGCCCGCCCGGCTGCGAGCGCTCGTCGACCAGGACGACGCCGGCGCCCGATCGTCGCGCCGCGATGGCCGCCGACAGGCCGCCGGGCCCGGCGCCGATCACCAGCACGTCCGGCCGCTCGACCCGCATGGCGCCGATCTCGGCCGGGGGCCGTGGGGTCGTGGCCGGCGGCAACGGGCGGAGATGAGCCTCGGCACGCACCGTCATCGGCCCCTCGACCTTGACCATGCAGGCCCGCTGGTTCGGTCGCCCGTCGACGTCGACCAGACAGTCCTGGCAGACCCCCATGCCGCAGAACATGCCGCGCGGATGGTCGCTGCGCGTGGTGCGAAAGGCGTGGATGCCGGCGCCGATCAGGGCAGCCGCAAGGCTCTCACCGCGCCGCGCCGCGATCGTCCGGCCTTCGAACGTGATCCTCACCACATCGGTCATGCCTCTGCTTCGGTGTTACGGTGACGGATCAGGGCCATGAGACGGCGGTCGCGCCAGGCGACGCGCTCCGCCCAACCGGACAGGGGCAAGGCCGCGCGGCGCTGGGCCTCCACCTCCGCCACGAGTGCGGGCGTCCAGGGATCGTGCTGGCCGCGCTCGGCCCCCATCCGTTCGTAGGCCGGCCCCATCACCTTGGCATGGGCGCCGATGCCGCCTCGCGTATTGAGGTCGGCGGTCTCGAACGGGCCGATCACCGACCAGCGCAGGCCGAGTCCGTCGCGCACGATCGTATCGATATCGGCCACCGAGGCCACGCCGTCGCGGACGAGGCAATAGGCCTCGCGGAGCAGCGCGCCCTGCAGACGGTTGAACGCGAAGCCCTCCGTCTCGCGCTTCAACACCACCGGGGACATGCCGGCCCTCCTCAGGATCGCCGTGGCGCGCTCGACGGTGGCGGGATCGGTGAAGGGCGCGGGCACGAGCTCGATCACCGCAATGAGGAACGGCGGGTTGCCGGGATGGGCCACGAGCGCGCGGGCACGCCCGGGCAAGGCGCCGGCCGAGCGGGACATCGGGATGGCGGAGGAAGCGCTGGCGATGACGGCGTCGGGCCGGGCGAAGCGATCGATCTCGGCCAGCAGGCCCTGCTTGAGGTCGAGCCGCTCCGGCCCGCATTCCTGGATATAGTCGGCCTCGGCGACACAGGCCTCGACGGTCGAAACGACGACGACCCGCTCCAGCACGGCCGACGGCGCCTGCTCGATCAGCCCGTATCGGGCGAGGTCGCCCAATCGGTCCAGGATGCGGGGGGACGCGGTCGCGCGCTGCGTGGCGTCGGGATCGTAGAGGCGTACGGGCGAGCCGGCGCGCGCGAACACGACCGCGAAGGCCAGCCCGATGCTGCCCGCCCCTAGGATGGCGACCGTCGCCAGGTCTGTCGATTTCACGGCATCCTCGGATGGGCCGGGCGAAAGCTCGCGCCGGATTGCGTTCGCAGTGCGAACGAGTGTACATTCTATAGCATCGGGTTTCGGCGCCCGCCAAGGCCTTGGTCGCCGCAACCTGCCGATCGCAGCGAGGGCGTCGATGACGGGGCTGGTGCAAGGTCGCGTGGCGCTCGTGACGGGTGGGGCGCGAGGCCTCGGGCGAGCGATCGCGAGCGAGCTCGCCGCCGAAGGCGCGACGGGGCTCGTCCTGGATCGCTCCGAGGGCGACGAGGGCGCCGACGGAATTTCCGGATTCGCCATGGCGCCCGGAGACGTCACCGACGAAGCCTCCGTGGCCGCGACGGTGCGCGCGATGCTCGACCGTCATGGCCGGCTCGACATCGTCGTCGCGAACGCCGGCATGGTCCCGCTCTGGCGGGAGACGGCGGACCTCGATCTCGAGGAATGGGATCGCGTGATGGCGGTCAACGTGCGCGGCGTCGCGGCGACCCTGAAACATGCCGCGCCCGCGATGATGCGGCACGGCGGCGCGGTGATCGTCATGGCGTCGATCAACGCGTTCACGGCCCATCCGCGCCAGATGGCCTACACGGCGTCGAAACATGCGGTGCTCGGCATCGTCCGGGCGGCCGCCCGCGATCTCGGGCGCCACGGCATCCGGGTGAACGGGCTTGCGCCCGGCCCGATCGCGACCCAGGCGCTGCTCGATCGGATCAGGCGCCGGGCCGGCTCCGGTCCCGCCGAGGCCGAGGCCCTGGCCTCACTCGCGGCCGAGACCGCCCTCGGCCGCCTCGCCACAGAGCGCGAAGTCGCCAAGGCGGCCCTTTTCCTGGCCAGCGATCTGGCGAGCGGGATCACGGGCGAGCTGCTGCCGGTCGATGCGGGGCTTCAGTAAGGCTCCCGCCGCCATTCCGCAGGCTTCTATTCCGGAGAACAGCATGTACGATCTCGACGGCAAGACCATCCTGGTCACGGGCGCCTCGAAGGGGATCGGGGCGGCGATCGCCCGCATCCTGGGCCGGAACGGAGCCTCGGTGATCGCGCATTTCGGCCATGACCGTGCGGGTGCCGAGGCGGCGCTGGCCGACATTCCGGCCGAGCGCAAGCATCTCATCCGGGCCGAGTTCGGCGACGCGACGGCGGTCGACGCGTGCTGGAGCGAGGCCGAGGCCTGGCATGGGACGGTCGACGTTGTCGTCAACAATGCCGCCCTGATGTTGTGGCACGGCGGGTTCGGCGCGGCCGACGACGCCTGGGACGCCGTCTGGCAGGAGACGCTGGCCGTCAATGTCCTCGCGCCGGCGCGTCTGATCCGCCGCGCCGTCCCCCATTTCAGGGCGCGCGGCGACGGCATTCTGGTGACGATCTCCTCCTGGGCGGCGCAGCGCGGCGTCACCAATCCGGACACCATCGCCTATGCGGCGTCGAAGGCGGCCGTGAAGGCCATGACGCAGACCGTGGCCCGCGCCTATGCGTCCGAGAACATCCTCGCCTACATCATCGCGCCCGGCGTGGTCCGCACGCGGATGTCCGAGGATTTCGCCGCCACCCAGGGCGGCGAGCAGAGGGTGAGCGCCAGCCTCGCCATGGGGGAGTGGGTGCCCCCCGACGACATCGCCCATCTCGTGGCGTTCCTCGCCACCGGCAAGGCCAGGCACCTTTCGGGCGCGACGCTGGATGTGAACGGGGCAACCTATATCCGCTGAGGCGTCGTGCCACCTCGCCATTCACGCTTGCTGCTCGAATTACGCACAAGCGTTCGCATCACGAACAAAGCTATTGACCGGACAATCGCTTCTGCGACAGCATGATCGTCCGAGCAGCCGCGTTTCGCCGCCTCCGGCGCAGCCGTGCTGTCCGCAACAAGCCGGAGGTCCGGCTGCCGGGATGGAGAACCAACATGCTTGGTCGTATCGTCAAACTGGCCTGCGCCGCATCCCTCGGGGTCGCGCTGTTCTCGGCCGCCGCCGAGGCGCGTTCGATCGATGACATCATCAAGGCGGGCACGATCCGCATCGGCGTCAATCCCAACTTCCCGCCGATGAGTTCCTATGGCGACGCGAACGAACTGCAGGGCTTCGATGTCGACATCGGCAACAAGATCGCTTCGGCCCTGGGGGTCAAGGCGGATTTCGTGCCGACCGAGACGGCGCAGCGGGTTCCGTTCCTCATCTCGGACCGGATCGACATCTCGCTCGGCGCCCTGACCCGCTCGGCCGAACGGGCCAAGCTGATCGATTTCACGGTCCCGCTGCACACCGAGACCATGGCGGTGCTGACGACCGACAAGGAAAAGGCCACCAAGTGGACCGACCTCAACACCGACACGACCACGCTCGCGAACATGCGCGGCAACTGGTCGGTCGACTTCCTCAAGCAGAAGCTGCCGAACGCCAAGATGCTCCTGGTCGACTCGATCGCCGATACCGTCCGCGCTGTCGCGCAAGGGCGCGCCGACGCCATCGTCGAGAACATCGACTTCTTCATGGCCTTCACCAAGAACTATCCGGAGGTGAAATGGAAGACGCTCGACGACAAGATCTTCGTGAACTACGACTGCATCGGCGTGGCGCGCAACAACGACGGCCTGCGCAATTTCCTCAACGTGCTGCTCTATGAGCTGCACTCGCAGAACGTCGTGAACCAGACCTGGGAAAAGTGGTATAAGGCGCCGATGCTGGTCCCTGTGGTGGCCAATCCGTTCTTCTGAGGACGGGGTCGGCGGCGCGGACTTCGCCTCAAACTCAGGAACGCCGAAGCCTTGACCTACACGTTCCAGTTCTCGGTCGTGTTCGACAAGCTGCCCTATCTGCTGGCAGGCGCCGTCGTGTCGCTCGAAATCGCCGCGCTCGCCTTCGGGCTCGGCGCGATCATCGGACTCGGGGGCGCCCTCGGCAAGGTCTATGGCGGACGAATGCTGCGGGCGGCGGTCAACGCCTATGTGGTGTTCTTCACCAACACGCCGGCCCTGGTGCAGATCTACTTTCTCTTCTATGCGCTGCCCGACGAGGGCATCTTGCTGGCGCCGATGACCGCCGTGGTCATCGGCATGACGCTGAACGCGGGCGCCTATCTGACCGAAATTCTGCGCGGCGGCGTCATCTCGGTCCGCCGGGCCGAGATCGAAGCCGCGGAGGTTCTGGGGATGTCGCTCCTGCAGAGCGTCCGCTACGTCATCCTGCCCCATATCGCCAAGACCACTTATGCGCCGCTCAGCAACTTCTTCATCTGGCAGGTCCTCGGCAGCTCCATCGCGGCCGTGTTCGGCGTGGAGGAACTGACGGGCCGCGCCATCAACATCTCGACCGCCAACCTCCGCAGCATCGAGACCTTCTCGGTCACAGCGGTGATCTATGTCGTCCTGACCTTCGTCGCCTCGCTCGGGCTTGCGCTTGCCGGACGCTGGGCCTTCCGCGTCAAGGCGAAGGTGTTCTGATGCTGCAAAACATCCTGGCGGAAGTGCCGCGCTTCTTCACCTACTACACAGTCATCTTCCTGCTGCAGGCGATGATCCGCACGATCGGCATGACGCTGTTCGGCTGCGGGTTCGGCTTCGTCTGCGGCTTCGCCATCGCGGCGCTGAGGCGGACGACCACGCCTCTGCTGCTCCCGATGCGGCTCGTCGGGATCGTCTATGTCGAGGTCTTCCGCCGGATCCCGTTCCTCGTGATCCTGTTCATCGTGCTGTTCGCCGCGCAGGCGGTCAGCGACAACCTCTCGCTCTTCGCCATCGCTCTCATCGCCATCTGCCTGCTGTCGACCGCCTTCATATCCGAGATCATCCGCGCGGGCCTCGATTCGGTCCCGGTCCAGCAGATCGAGGCGGCCCAGGTGCTGAACTTCGGCTTTTGGCGCACGCTTCTCACCGTCATCCTGCCGCAAGCCTGGAAGGTCATCCTGCCGCCCGGCTTCGCCTTCGTGGTCATGTTCATCAAGGACACCTCGCTCGCCTCGCAGATGGGTGTCGTGGAATTGACCTTCACGGGCAAGGTCCTGATGAACCGCGGCTTCTCGCCGTTCCTGGTCTACGGCGTCATCCTCCTCGCCTATTTCATCCTGTCCTATCCGCTGAGCCGTCTCGGCGCCTATCTGGAGTCTCGCCTTGCCTCACCTCGAAGCCGTGGGTCTCTCAGGCTCCTATGGTCGGGTGCCCGTCCTCCGGAATATCACGTTGTCGGTGGACCGGGGTGAGATCATCAGCCTGATCGGCCCCTCGGGCTCCGGCAAGAGCTCGCTCCTGCGGGTGCTGGTCGGCCTGCTGGCACCGACGGAGGGCGCCGTGCGGGTCGACGGCAGGCCCATCGACTACAGGTCGCGGTCCGACGTGCGCTTCATGCGTGAGAAGACGGCCATCGTGTTTCAGCAATATAACCTCTTCGAGAATATGGACGTGATGCGCAACGTCACCATCTCGCCCGTCAAGATCCAGAAGCGTCCGCGCCGCGAGGTCGAGCAGGAGGCGATGGCGATTCTGGCGAAGGTGGGGCTCGCCGACAAGCACGGCGCCTATCCGGACCAGCTCTCCGGCGGCCAGCAGCAGCGGGTCGCCATCGCGCGGGCGCTCGCGCTCAGGCCCGAGATCCTGCTGCTCGACGAGGTGACCTCGGCACTCGACCCGGAACTCGTCAGCGAGGTGCTGGACACGATCCGCGGACTCGCCGGCGAGGGCATCACCATGGTGCTCGTCTCCCACGAGATGGCCTTCGTGCGCGAGGTGTCGACGCGCGTGGTCATGATGGACAAAGGCCAGATCGTCGAGTCCGGGTCACCCGACATCATCCTCAAGGCGCCGAAGGAGCAGCGCACGCGCGATTTCGTCGGCAAGATCCTTCGGCATTGAGGGACAGGGCCTATCCGGGCCGGAACGGCGACAGGTCGAGATCGACCGGTGGCTGGCGTCCCTGCACGAGGCTCGCGACGATCCGCGCCGCGATCGGGCCCGCGGTGAAGCCCATCCAGGGCACGAAGCCGATGAAGAACCCCGGCGCGCCGGGCACCTCCCCCAGGATCGGCTTCCAGTCGGCGGTCCCGTTGACGACGGCGGCCCAGCTCCGCACCACCTTGATGTCGGCGAGCCGCGGCACGACCGCCACGGCCAGCGACAGGTTGCGCATCAACGAGGTTGGATCGACCGTGGGGTGGCCGTGGCGACCGGGCCGGGCGGGCCAGCCGCCCCCGATCAGCAGCGAGCCGACGCGGTTCTGCTTCAGGGTCAGCTTCTCGCCCGTATAGTAAACGAGGTGCGGGATCAGCGGCGCGACCGGTTCCGTCACGCTGACCTGGATCGGATGCCCCTCGACGGGCAGCGTCACGCCGAGCATGGCCGCGATGTCACCGGTCTCCGAGCCGGCCGCATTGACGAGGCGGCGCCCCCGGAACGCTCCGCGACCGGTCGAGACGACAAAGCCCTGGCGGTCACGGTCTATGCCGGTCACCGCACAGTGCCGGACGATGCGCAAGCCGCAGGATTGCGCGGCCGCGGCGAAAGCAAGCGTGACCGCGAAAGGGTTGGCCTTGCCTTCGTCCGGGCAGAAGGCGCCCCCGGCCATCTCGGGCGACACGTAGGCGGCGACCCGCTGCAGGCCGGCCTGATCCAGCAGCTCGATGCTCAGGCCCTGCCGCCGCTCGATCTCGGCCTTCCGGCCGAGCACCGCCATGTCGTCCTCGGTCGCTGCGACCAGCAGGCCGCCGTTCAAGGACACCTCGAGGTCGGCGCCGAGCCGCGCGGGCAAGTCGCGCCACATCGCGATGGACCGGGCCAGCAGGGCGACCGTGGGCGCGAAGGTCTCGGCCCAGGCCGCGCCGTTCCTGACGAAGGGCTCGTGGGGGATCTGCGCATGCAGGCTCCCTGCATTCGAGCCCGACGCCCGCGTATTGAGATCGCCCCGCTCGAGGAGGGTGACGTCGGCACCTTCGCTGGCGAGGTAATAGGCGGTGGCGCATCCGGTCAGGCCGCCCCCGATCACCAGAACCTCCGCCACTCCCATTCCCACCCTCCAAGGCTTCCAGGGCAATCGGCTCCGTCCGGCAGGAGGACCACGGCCCCGAACCATATTTACATCATGTTGTTCGCTGTGGTAACGTTTGTTCGCCTGATGAACGGAATCGACGGTCGCGGCTCATTTCCTGCTCCGCTCCATCCGCACAGACCGTGAGTCTACAGCTGCTTCGACATCCGGGACCAATGGAGCCGCCGAAGCCGCGTTCGTCTCTCCATTGCGCATGACCGGATCGAGATCATGACCCAGCAGTTCCGTGGCAGCCACAGCGTGATCGTGACGCCGTTCACGCCGGACGGGCGCGCCATCGACGACGCGGCCCTGAAGCGCTTCCTCGACTGGCAGATCGCCTCCGGTGTTCCGGGTGTCATCGTCCTGGGGACGACCGGCGAGTTCCTGACGGTGAGCGACGACGAGCGGCGGTTCCTCGTCGAGACCACGGTCAAGCACAGTGCCGGCCGCCTGCAGGTCATGGTCGGGACGATGAATGCCCACACGCCGAACGCGGTGCGCTATTCGAAGGAGGCGGAGGGGCTCGGCGCCGACGGCCTGATGATCGCGCCGCCCTACTACTACACTCCTACCGAGGACGAGATCTTCAACTATTACAACGCGATCGCGGAAGCGACGTCGCTGCCGATCATGCTCTACAACAACCCCGTCACCACCAATGTCAAGATGCGTCCGGCACTGGTGGCGCGGCTGACGAGAGCGTTCGAGAATGTCCGCTACATCAAGGAAGCGAGCCTCGATGTGGGCTATGTCTACGACATCGTCGAGCAGACCGACGGCGTGATGAACGTCTTCGCCGGGGAGCGGATCGTCGAGAGCTACCTCCTAGGCGCGGTCGGCTACGTCAACCCCTACGGCAATTACATTCCCCATGCGTCGTCGCGCATCTGGGACTACCTGACCATGGGGCGGATCGACGACGCCAAGGCGATCCAGCGGCTGATCGGAACGATGGACCACATCATCGCCGAGGGACATCCGACCTACGGGCATCAGTGCTATTCGAAGGCGCTCGCCGCGGCGCGCGGCTATCCGGTCGGCGACGTGCGCGCGCCGCTCACCACCTTCGCGCAATTGGGCCAGGAGGGTCTCGACCGCCGCGCCAAGCTCGTGCCGATCATGAAGGAGATCGATGCCCTCATGGATCGGCTCGATGCCAAGGCTGCCTGATCTCGTCGGCGAAGGCGAGCACCGCGACGGGCATCGCCGCGCGGGTGTGCTGTCGTGGTCCGGCGCGCCGAAGAGCTTGGCTGGACCCTGCCGCTTCCTTCGTGGTTCGAGCAGCGTCGGGCCGAAATCGTGGCGACCCTCGAGCCTATAGGGGTGCCGCGGAAGCCGGTTGCCCATGGGTGCCAGGCTGAATTGGCACATCGGGTCACGCCACCGTGCTGTCGGGATTACGTGTGAAGCATGAACCAGAACCCGGTCATCATCAGCGTCGCGATCACCGGATCGGTGCCGCGGAAGGCGGACAATCCCGCCCTGCCGGTGTCGCCCGCCGAGCAGATCGAGTCCACCCAAGAGGCGTTCGAGGCTGGTGCAGCCCTCGTCCATGTCCATGTCCGCAACAACGACGAATCCCCGTCGTCCGACCCCGAACGTTTTCGCCGGGTGCTCGAGGGCGTGCGCAAGCACTGTCCGGGGATGATCGTCCAGTTCTCGACCGGAGGACGCGGACGTAGTCCCGCGGAGCGGTCGGCAGCACTGGAGTTCAGGCCCGATATGGCTTCGCTCTCGACGGGCTCGGTCAATTTCCCGACCATCGTCTACGAGAATCAGCCGCCGCTCGTGGACGAGCTCGCGGCCAAGATGCAGCGGTTCGGCATCAAGCCGGAGATCGAGATTTTCGACCTGTCGCACATCCATGGCGCCAAGCGGCTGGTCGACGAAGGTCTGATGGACCGCAGAGCCCACCTTCAATACGTATTGGGGATCAGAAACGCGATCCCTGCAGAACGCCGGATTCTCGAGATTCTGGTCGAGGAAGGCCGCCGCGTCTTCCCGGAGGGGACCTGGACCGCCGCCGGCATCGGCAGGCACCAGAGGGAGGTCTGCGGCTGGGCCATCGGCATGGGCGGCCATGTCCGCACCGGTCTCGAAGACAACATCCGGATCAGCAAGGATCGGCTCGCGAAAAGCAATGCCGAGCTGGTGAAAGTCGCAGCGACTGCGGTTGCCGACGGAGGGCGATCGGTCGCGACGCCGGCCACGGCGCGCCTTCTGCTCGGTCTCAAGGACGCTGAAGTCTAGTCTCGCCGACCCTGACGGTTTTATTTTCCCAATCGTACACATGGGCAACACCTCCCGCCAGGCATACCTGGCCGGAGGTGTTGAATGCCCTGGAAGGGTCCGGGCGGGACACACGGGAATGGCGCACCCGACACGATTCGAACGTGTGGCCTCTACCTTCGGAGGGTAGCGCTCTATCCAGCTGAGCTACGGGTGCGCAGATGCTGCAAGGCATAATCGATCCTCCGGAGCTCTGCAAGTGACAGACCGAGTTCGTGACAGACCGAGTTCAGCAGGGCTCCGCACTCGGGTTAAGGCGGCAGCTCCGGGAGCGTCCCTTCACCCCGCTTGCGGGGAGAAGCAACGATCGGATGGCGGGTGTCCAGAGCGGGGCACGCCAAAGGAAGCAAGCCCAGCTAAGCCAGCGAAGACCCCCACCCGGACATCACCCCGCAAGGGGCCACATCATCTCGGAACGGAGGGGCGGCATCAAAGGTAGTGTCCGCGGTGGTGGTGGAAAATCGGACATTGGAAGGTGTGACGGAGGTGGCCACCGGATTGGCCGGCTAAGGTGGAGTTGCGAGACTTCAACCCGACCGGAGAACCCGATGACCGAGGACAGACTACCGCTTGCCGAACTTTTGGCCAAAGCGGGAGATGGAGATTTCCTGAGGACGGTCGCGGAGGCGGTGATGCAGCTTCTGATGGAGGCCGACGTGGAAGGCATGATCGGCGCCGGGCGTCACGAACGCACACTGGAGCGGGCGACCTATCGCAACGGTTACCGGGACCGCTCGCTCGACACGCGGCTTGGCTCGTTGCAGCTTCGCATCCCGAAGCTCCGGCAGGGCAGCTACTTCCCACCGTTCCTGGAGCCGAGGAAGCTCTCGGAAAAGGCTTTGGTCGCGGTCATCCAAGAGGCCTGGATCAGCGGTGTCTCCACCCGTCGCGTTGACGATCTGGTTCAGGCGATGGGATTGTCGGGGATCGGCAAGAGCACGGTGTCGAAGCTTTGCAAGGACATCGACGAGCGCGTCGGCGGCTTCCTTGATCGCCCGCTCACCGGCGAGTGGCCCTACCTTTGGCTGGACGCGACCTACCTGAAGCAGCGCGAAGGCGGCCGTATCGTCTCGGTCGCGGCCATAATCGCCGTTGCGGTCAACACGGACGGCAAGCGAGAGATCGTCGGCCTTCATATCGGGCCCTCGGAAGCGGAGACCTTCTGGTCGACTTTCCTCAAGAGCCTGGTGCGCCGCGGCCTTTCCGGCGTGAAGCTGGTGATCTCGGATGCTCATGAGGGGCTGAAGGTCGCCATCCGCCGGGTGTTCAGCGCCTCTTGGCAACGCTGCCGGGTTCATTGGATGCGCAATGCCCTGTCCTATGTCCCGAAAGCGCAGCAGAGCATGGCGGCGGCGGCCCTGCGCCAGGCCTTCATCCAGCCCGACCGCGCCAGCGCCAGTCAGGCGCTGCGCCATGTCGCCGACCAGCTCCGGGGCAAATGCCTGAAGCTCGGCAGCTTCATCGACGACAGCGAGACCGACGTGCTGGCGCATCTGGACTTCCCCAGCCAGCACCGGACCCGGATCCATTCGACGAATTCCCTGGAGCGTTTGAACAAGGAAGTGAAGCGACGTGCTGATGTCGTCGGCATCTTCCCCAACGAGGGCTCCATCGTCCGCCTCATCGGCGCCGTCCTCCTCGAGGCCAACGACGAATGGCAGACGCAGAACCGTTACATGCAAACCGAGCCCATGGCCGAACTTATGGCCCCCGGCAGCAAAACAGAAACCGTACGGATTTCCACCGCAGCCGCCTGAAACGAAGCCGCTCCAGTTACACCCCAATTTCCACCACGTTGACGGACACGACCGCATCAAATCGGAATGAGGTGCGGCATCCCTCGGAATCAGCACAAGATCATCGACCTCGCAGTCTCGGCGCTGCATCCGGCTTGAACCGCCCGGCGCCCCGCGCGCTCGCGCGGCTCAGAAGCGGTGCCACAGGCCGGTCGTGATGCCGCGTTCCCGCAAGGCGTCGGTGCCGCCGACGGTCTCGAAGGCACCGATCTCGACCGACCATGCGGCCGACAGGTCATAGACGAAGCTCAGGCCCAGCTTGGAATAGCGGGAGGCCGGAAACCAGGATGTTCCGATCCCCTCGGGGATCGTGTTGAAACTCTGCAGCAGGATCAGAAAGCGCGGCAGCGGACGCGCGCCGAGCGTGAGATCGCCGTGCCATTCGGCGGGCGCGCCGCCGGAGCGAAAGCGATAGCCGGCCTCCAGGTCCACGAACATCGGGAACGGTCCGAACGGCAGCCCGACGCCGCCGAGCGCCCGCAGATCCGCGTCGCGCGAGGTGTTGCCGATGAGGGCGTAATTGTTTTGGGCGGTCGTGCCGGGCAGCCGGAAGCCTCCGGCGACGGCCAGCACCGCCGGCCCATAGGCCAGCACTCGCAGCTGGGCCGCCACCTCGCTGGTGCCGAGGCCGGAGTAACGGTGCATCGAACCGTCCGGCGCCGTCGCCGAGATCGCCGCGAGGTCCGGCTTGACGATCGCCATCAGCCAGTCGGTCACGCCATATTCGAGGTAACCGTAGAGCTCCTGCTTGTTGTAGGCGGCGGCCGGCGACAGCTTTCCTTGACCGTTGAAGTAATGCGCGCCGCCGTCGAGCGTATAGTCGACGGCGAGAAGACCTTGGCCCTGCGGAGCGTTCCAGGCACTGGCATAGGCCGGCCGGGCATCGACGGCCACGGCGGCCAACAGCGCCAGCGCCCACGACAGGCGCCACCATCTTCGCCGCGACGTCCCACAAAACCGCCACATGACGCAAGGGTCCGGCCCGATGAATTCAACTGCCGCGGGCACGGCAAGCAACACGCGCCCGGCTGACGTAAGGTCATGCGCACCGGCATTGCGGCTTCACGAAAACTAGCTGGAGTCGCGTTGGAAGCTCAAGACAATACGATGAGAAGTTGCATAAAAATCTGCCCCGTCGTGCCGTAGGCTGCGCCGCGAGATCAGCCCGACCCTCCAGGGCCGGGCCGGTTGCTGCCTTAGTCCGGACCAGCCGGTGCCCGGATCCGGCCATGAAGGTTGAGGAAATCTGCGGCCGTCCCCGGCTCCGTTAACCCTGCCGGGCCTGCTCTTGGTTGCTGCTCGGTCAACGACGTGGGGTCGACGTCCCGCGCATGGTAAATACCGCCGCCGCCGTTCCCAGGTTCCCCTTCGGCGCCGATGCATTAACAGCTCTGGCGCATTCATATTTACCTCTCGTTCAGACTATAATTGACTGACACACAAGTAAATCCAGACCCGTAAAACCCTACATTTTGACTTACATTGCTCGCAGTATGCCCCTGACATTGTCTGCCTCACCCGAAAGGCGTGAGGATGACCATGACACGGCGGTGGAAGACGGCGATCATCGGCGCAGGACTGGCCTCTATGAGCCTCCTCGCGGCGGGCGGACAGGCCCGCGCCGGGGTGCCGCTGTCGAGCTTCGCGGCCGTCGGTCCCCGCACCAGCGTGCCCTACGGATGGATCGATTTCTGCAACCGCTACGCTCCCGAATGCGATGGGGCGGCGACCGAACCGGTCGACATCGACCTCACCGCCCGCATCTACGGCGAGATCGATCGCGTCAACCACCAGGTCAACGCGGCGGTCGAGCCGATGACCGACATGGAGCACTGGGGTGTCGTCGACCGCTGGGACTATCCGCTCGACGGCAAGGGCGACTGCGAGGATTATGCCCTGCTCAAGCGCAAGATCCTGATCGCGGCCGGTCTCCCGCGCCAGGCCTTGCTGGTCACCGTCGTCAAGGACCACGACGGCGAGGGCCATGCGATCCTCACCGTCAAGACCAACCGCGGCGAATTCGTGCTCGACAATCTGACCGACAAGGTCAAGCCATGGACCGACACGGGCTACAAGTTCATCAAGCGGCAGTCGCAGTCGAACCCCAATACCTGGGTCTCGATCGGCACACCCGGCAGCGATCCGATGTTCACCGCCCGCCAATGATGGACGCGCTCAAGCCCCGTACAAGCCTCGCGGACCAGGGTAGCAGTTCGACCGACCCGCTAGATCACGATGATTTTGGATCGAATCGATCCAAAATCATAAACGTGATCGATTCGAACAGGATAGAGCATGATGTCGTCCGAAAACCCGTGCCGACTTTTCGGCATCATGCGCTAGGACCGCACAGGTTGCGATCGCTGTCCCGCCACGCCCTCACCGGCACCGTGCTGCTGTTCGGCGCCGGCGTGGCCTTGCCGAGTGTCGCCGAGAACGCGGCGACCCAGCGAATCGCGCCGCTGCAGGTCATGGCCGACGTGACGCTCATCGATGCACGGTGCCGGGAACTCGTCGTCGATTTCGGCGCCCTGTTCCGCTACGGCGAGGCCAATGGCATCACGGCCGTCGCCGTGCTGCCGCTTGGCAAGCTGCGCAAGTCCTTCGAGGCCGCCTATGCGCGGCGGGCCAACTCGACCTCGCCCGAGGATCTCTGCACCGGCGTCGTCGAGCAGGACGACGAAGCTGCGCCTGGAGTCATCCGGCGTCCTTGAAGGGGAAGCGCGCCCGGACCCTGAAGCGCCCCTCCGCCTCGTCCTGAACGAACAGCGCCACCGCGTCGATCGCGATCGTCGGCGGGATGGTCTGGAACAGCTCGTCCAGCACCGGCCCGAGACGGATCTGGTCGTCGAGCGTGAGGCTGCCGCTCAGAGTCATGTGGAAGCGGAAGTCGTCGAAGACGAACGGATAACCCCAGCGGTCGAGGTTCTCGAGCTGGCGCGGGGTCAGCCGCTCGGGATGGCGGCGTTCGCGGTCCTCCGGCGTCAGCGGCGCCCGGAAGGCGTCGAAGTCGCGCACGCAGGCCTCGGCCAGCCGGTCGAGCTGCGGTATCGGATCGCTCGACACGAGGGCGAAGAAGTCGCCCAGCGTAGCGAGTTTCAGGGTGACGTCGAACGTCTCCTGCCCGGTTGCGAAGTCCTCGAGCCTCCGCTCGAGCTTTCCGGCGTCGCGGCCCTCCGCGAGCCGGAACGGCGCCTTCAGCGTGGCGTGGAAGCCGTAGCGGCGCGGCGCCGCCGTATAGCCGAGCGATTCCGGATCACGGAACATCGGATGGTCCGGATAATCCACATCGGTGAAGGTCGCGGCATCGAAGCCCAGCACCGACGAGCCGAACCGCCAGAGCGGCGTATGCTCGGCCGGCATGTAGTAGATGGCATAACGCTGCATCGGAGGCCCCGCATCGCGACGGTCGGTCGGACGACATGGCCGCCAGCATGCCAAAAGCCGGACCGGGACGCCATGGCAGCGGCCGGCTTTACCCGGGCGCCGGTATTTCCTAACCTCCGCGCCGGTCGTCGCCGGGGCGACACGCTAGAGGAGTGTTCATGACGCGGGCCGACGGCGAGACGCCGCGTTATCCGGCGATTGCGTTTCTTTCCTCTGGAACGCCGGATGCCGAAACCGCGCTGGGGCGCCTCGCGGCCCGCTACGGCCATGCCGATCCGGCCGAGGCCGACGTACTGGTGGCGCTCGGCGGCGACGGCCTGATGCTACAGGCGCTGCACCGCTTCATGGGATCGGGCAAGCCGATCTACGGCATGAACCGCGGCTCGGTCGGTTTCCTGATGAACGAATATGCGGAGGCCAATCTGCATGCACGGCTGGCCGCCGCCGAGCCTTCGATGGTCCACCCGCTCGTCATGAAGGCCCGCAACCGGAGCGGGGAGACCGCCACGGCCCGGGCCATCAACGAGGTCTCGCTGCTGCGCCAGTCCTCGCAAGTCGCCAAGCTCAAGATCTCGATCGATGGGCGCGAGCGCCTCGGCGAACTCGTCGCCGATGGGCTGCTCGTCGCGACGCCGGCCGGCTCCACCGCCTACAACCTGTCGGCCGACGGTCCGATCCTGCCGCTCGGAGCGCCGCTCGTCGCGCTCACCCCGATCTCGGCCTTCCGCCCGCGGCGCTGGCGCGGCGCCCTGCTGCCCGACCGCTGCGCCGTCTCGATCGACGTGCTCGAACCCGACAAGCGACCGGTCGCCGCGACCGCCGACCACTACGAGATCAAGGACGTGATCCATATCGAGATCGTCATGGATCACGCGACGGGCCTGGTGCTGCTGCACGACCCAGGCCATTCGCTCGACGAGCGGATCGTGCGCGAGCAGTTCGTGCATTGACGGAGATCATCAAAACGCACGTGTCGGCCTATGTGGCCGGCCGTCCACCTTGACCGGCGGTAAGCTCTCCGGTTTGCGGTTTCGCGCATCATTTCACTGGCAGGCCAGCGTGTCGTCGAGCGTCGCCGACCGCAACTCCACCCGCCGATTGAGCCGATGCCGTTCGTCTGCCGTGAAACTCTTCGGCTCGTCGAGAACGAACGGTTCCGACCGACCCTTCGGCTGCGCCTCGAATGTGCCCTTGTAGCCGCCGTCCACGAAGATCTTGCGTAGCGCGGCGAGCCGCGCGTCCGACATCACCTTGTTGGCAGCGTCGCCGCCTCCCTCGTCGGTATGGACCGAGATCGTGACCTGCGAGGCCTTGCGGGCCAGGATACAGCCGAGGAGCGCCTTGGCGGCGTCGAGGCCGTCCGGCGTGATGAGCGCGCTGCGGCCCTGGAAGGTGATGGGCAGCGGCTGGCTGCGCGGCGTGAAGCCGGCCGTGGGTCCCAGGAAGGCCAGCGCACAGGGCGCGCATTTCGTATGGGCGAATTCGATCGGCGTGCCGAGCATGAGGGCGGCCGACATCTTGCGGTAGAGGGCCTCGATCACGGCGGGGGCCGGGCGGGCGGGCTCGTCGCCGCAGAGCACCGGCTCGGCCAGCGCCAGGACCGCCTTCTGATAGTCGAGGCTGGCCGCACCCCAGTCCCTGGCATTGTGGCTGGCATGGGCGCGCGCCGTCTCGGCGTCGCCGAGCCCGATCAGCAGAGGCCATGGCTCGCCGAACTTTCGCCCGTCCGCGAGCAGCTTGGCCGCGGCCGCCGCATCGCCCTTGTCGGCCGACGCATAGGCCCGCTCGACATGCGCCAGGGCGATGGCCCGTCCCTCGCAGAACAGCAGCTT
Organism: Lichenihabitans sp.; assembly: GCA_965277635.1. Lineage (GTDB taxonomy): Bacteria > Pseudomonadota > Alphaproteobacteria > Rhizobiales > Beijerinckiaceae > Lichenihabitans. The sequence continues at coordinate 2,943,558 of CBDIDE010000002.1, read as the reverse complement.
CGGATCGCAGCCGGTCTCGGCCTTTGTCATGCCGCCATAGGCCTCGATGGCTTTTCGGAGATCGCCGGCCTTGCGGGCCGCCTCCAACGTCGTTCGTGCGGTCGTGCAGGCTTGATCCGGCGTGGCTTTGGCGGGCTCGGGCCCGGTTTTAGCGGGCTCGGTTTTGGCGGGCTCGGGCACAGCTTGACCTGGCGCTGGCGCCGCCTTGACGGGCTCGGGCACGGATTGACTTGGCTGGGGCACAGGTTCCGCCGGAGCAGGTGATGCTTTTGCGGGCTCGGGTGCCGCGGCTTTGGCGGGTTCAGGCGTAGCTTTGGTGGGATCGGGCGTCGCGGCCTTGACCGGCTCGGGCGCGGCCTTGACCGGATCGGACGCAGCTCTTGCCGCGCTGCAGGGCGCCAGCAGGCAGAGAGCGACCAGGCAAAGCCGCGCCGCTCTGCTCCCATGAGACAAGTCAAGCCGTATCAAGCTTGCCTGCAGGACCAGGAACGATCGTGGTCTCAAGCGCATAAGGCTGCTTAGCGCGGCGCGCATCGCTCACCTCTTCTCCATTGCCCGGACGCCGGACGCCATCTCACGGCGCCACCGAATAAGGGACCTTCACGAAAGCCCAGCGCGCCGCGCGGGTCGGCACGTCGGGCTTCGGGCTGACCACGGGCTTGTCGAGCTCCGCCCCGACCACTTCGAGCAGCCGCGAGGTCTCCTTGATCGGCTTGAAGTCGAGCGCGCCGCCGGTCGCCTTGTCGAGGTCGATCCCGTCCTCGGTCACGAGCACCAGAAGCGTGCCGGGCCCGGCCGGCTTGGTCGCCCTGAAATTGATGCCCCAATAGGCGTCGGGCATGGTCAAGGGCGCGTTCGCCCGGATGCGGCCGTCGCGCCCGGTCTTCTGATTGGGAAAGATCTGCGTGAGATCGCCGTCGGGCGTCAGGTCGAAGACCGCCACCTTGCCGGCCTCCCCGGACACGACGCGGAAATGGATGACGTCGCCGAGCTTGAGTGCCGCTCCCGGCAGGATCGTCGCCGTCAGCGAGAAGTCGTTGTTGTGGCTCAGCAACGCCGTCATCTTGTCGGCGAGCGGAGGCGTGTCGGGCTTGGCGGCGACGGGCTGCGGGGTCGGCCCGGGTGGGGCGGCCGCCTCCAGCGGCGCGATCAGATAGGTGTCCTTCGACAACAGTTGCGGGGTCAGGCCGGAACTGCAGGCCTGCCCGGCCTCCGTACAGAACTGCTTGGCCTGATCGCGGACGTAGTTGAGCAGGGCCTGGGCCGTCACCTCGCCCTTTTCGTCGAGCGTGGCCTTCTTGTCGCGCAGGCCGTCGGCGAAGCTCTGGGTGAAGATGCCGCCGGGCTTGCTGCCGAGATCGAAGGTGACCTGGTCCGTCGTCGCCGCGGCCCAGACCGCCAAGGTCCCGTCCGTCTTGGCCTGCGGCGCGGTGGGCTCGATCTCGAGCAAGCGGCCGTTGAGCTTGGTCTTGAGGCGCAGCGGCGCATCGGCGGCGAGCGCCCGCTGGGTCATGCCGACGGCGCCGGCGGGCGTCAGCGTCCGCACCTTGATGTTGGGCGGGATGACGAGCGGGTGGAGCGCGTCGCGGCTGACCGAACCCGAGGCGCAGCTGTCGGCGATGACGGTCACGTCGCGGCCGGCGAGCTGATCGAGCAGCTGGTGCATGTCGGTGCCGAGGATCATGCCCTTGATCTCGACCGGCTCGGCCGCGAGCTCGCCGTGGGCATCGGAGGGCACGATGGCCGAGGTCATGCGCGAGGCGCCCGTGGCCGGATCATCGACCCGGATCGCCGCGCCGTGCCCGGCGTAATAGAAGAACACCCGATCGCCCGCCCCGGTGTCGGCGATCAGCCAGTCGTGGAACTCGCCGAGGATGCGCTCGCGCGTGGCCTCGGCATCGGTCAAGACGTGGATGTCGCCGGCCGCGACCCCGAGCTGGTCCTTGAGCAGACCCTCGAACGTATGCGCGTCGAAGACGGCGCCGCCGAGGTCGCGCGCGCCGGGGACGCCGTTCAACGTGATGCCCGGATATTTGTTGATGCCGACGACGAGCGCCCGATCCTTGGCGGCCGCGCCGGGGAGGCCCGCGAGCACCGCGAGGGTCAGGGCGAGGGCGACACGGCGCATGAGCCATCCTCCTTGAGCATCTCGCAGGTGAAGACGGACTGCAGCCCGATCTTGACGCGAGCCTGCGGCAGCCAAAGCCGCAGCGCATCGTAGAGCGGCACCGCGGCATGCTTGCCGTCGAGGCCCGCGAGCGCGGCATGGAGGTCCTTGAGCGCCCGGTCGCTCTCGATGAAGATCAGCGTGTCCTCGCCATAGGGCGGGGTCACCTTCACCTTGAAGGACCAGGGATGGTCGCTCGACCATTCGACCGGATCCTGGTGCTGCGGCCACAGGAACAGGACGGTGCCGTCCGCCGTGAGGTCGACCACGGTCAGGAAGTGGAAGGCGCTGTTCGCGGCCTCGATGCCGATCTGTTCGTCGCGCAGGTAGTAGCGGTCCGACGCCGGCTTGCCGACGGCGGCAACACTGGTCGGGACGGCGCCGCCGCGCTCGCCCATCGCCCGCTCGAGCCCGTCGAGCACCCGACGCGCGTCGACCGCATCCTGGAGCTTTTCGGGGGCGACGCCGGTGGCGACCACGTCGCCATGCCCGTTGAGGACGTCCCCGCCGGCCTTCCAGCCGAGCGTCAGCCGGGTCGGATCGGACGACAGGACGACGCCGGACAGCCCGCTCGGGGGCGTCGCCTCGGTGAACAGCGTGACCCTGCCGAGCGGCGCGATCTGTCCCGGCGCTGCGGGGCCGTCGTCGGAGGTCGCCGGGCCCTTGGCGAAGAGGACGGCATCGGGATCCGGCGTGACCGCGCGCGGGATCTGCGTGTTGTCCGACAGGACCCGCACGTTGGCGAGGACGTAGCGGCCGAGATCGCCCTCGGTCAGAACCCCGCTCGGACCCGCGGCCTTGCCCTCGAGGCCGCGGGCCACGGCAAAGCTCAGCGCGCCGTGCTTCTCGTCGTCGAGCAGGAATTCCTGGATGGTCTGGTTCTCGTCGGCGGCCGAATAGATGGTCAGCCCGGGGATCGGTGGCCGCCGCACGACGCTCGCCGGATCGGGCGGGGGCGGCAGGGCCGCGCCATGCGTTTCGAAGCGCTGGAACTTCGGCGCCGCCGCCTTGGCCGTGACGGCGCGCACGCTCGCGCCCGAATGGCAGGCGTCGGCGACGAAGATGATCTTCAGCCCCTTGTCGGATGCCGCCTTGAAGAGGTCGTAGAGGTGCTCGTCGCGCAGCTGCTCCTCGGGAAACTTGATCTCGTCATAGCGTGGCAGCAGGAACCCCTTCTCGAACCCGTCCGGGGTATGCTTCGGCTCGCCCTTCTCGGGCGAGCGGTTGCCGTGGCCCGAGAAGGAGACGAACAGCAGGTCGCCGGGCTTCGAGCGGGAGACCATCGCGGCCCAATCCGCCTCGACCTCGGCGAGCGTGCCGTGCTGCTCCTCGACCATCGTCACGTCGGTGACGCCGCGGCCGCGCAGCACCTTGGCGAGATCGGCGGCGTCGTTGTGGGAACCGGTCAGGTGCTGCTTGGAGACGTAATCCTCGAACCCCATGATGAGCGCGTGCGTCTCGGCCCGCGCCGGGACGGCGGCCGCAAGCAGCAGCGTCGTCGTCAGGGCGGCGAGCGCGCGCCGCCCCATCAGTGGATCTCCCTGAGCTCGACCCGCCGGTTCAACTGATCGATCTCGGCCTGGCTGTGCTGGCCCGGATCGTCGGGCTGGAAGGGCTCGCGCTTGCCCTTCGGCACCAGATGGACGACGCCGGCATAGCCGCCCGCCTTGAGCAGGGCCTGCACGGCGCCGAGCCGCCTCGCCGAGAGATCCATGTTGTAGGCGTCGCCACCGTGCAGATCGGTATGGCCGCTGATTGTGATCTCGCTGAGATTCTTCGACTTCAGGCATTCGAGCAGCGCCGAAGCGGCCTTCTTGCCCTCGTCGGTCAGCACCGCCTTGTCATACTCGAAGGTGATCGGCACCGGCACCGGCTCGACGTCGACGCCGCGCGTCGTATCGAGGAAGATGCCGCCGCATTCCCCGGCCCTGGTGCGGGCGATCTCGAAATGCGGCGACAGCATCACGGCCTCCTGGGCGCGTCGCCTGATGCGCGTCAGTTCCTCCCCGGTCGGCCGGATCTCCCCGAACGCGCTGCAGAGCGGCGGCTCGACGATCTGATTCAGGGCGAACTGCAAATTGCTGGCGGCGCTGCGATAGAGCGTGGTGTCGTTGGTCTGCCGCGCCAGGGCCGCCTCGACGTCGCCGAGCGCCACGAGCAGCTGCCAGGGCCCCCCTTGCGTCTTGCCCTTCTGCAGAAGCGTCCGCGCGCCCTCCATGTCGGGCGGATCCTGGCCGAGCAGGCCATAGGCGCGATCCACGAAGGCGAGCGACAGCTTGAGCCCGACGCAATGGGCGACCCGGTCGCCGCATCCCGGATCGGCCAGCGCGGTGTCGTCGAACCGCTGCGACAGCGCCGACAGGCGCGCGACATCGAGCTTGTCATGCGCCGCGAGACCGACGTCGCGGTCGACGGCCGCGTCCTTGCAGAACGTGCCAGCCCGTGCCGACCCCCCGCCCGCCAGCAGGACGAGCCCGCAGAACCCCGCCAGCATCAGCAACAGTCGCCACCGCACCATCGCCAACCCCTGCTCCGAACCGATGTCCATCCTGGTCACGTGCCGAGCCCGTTAATGGCCCCGGATCTGCAGCACGACCGATTTCTGCGCCGTGATCGGGATGAGCGGCTCGGACGCATTGGGGATGAGCGCGGTCGGATTGATCTCCTTGGTGACCAGGCCTGGATCGCTGCTCGCCACCGCCGGCTGAGCGGCCTCGATGGCCAGGAGCCGATTCCTGAGCGCCTCCTGCTGGCGCAGCCGCGTATCGGCCTGCGCCGACAAGAGGTCGCGGATGCTCTGGAAGGTGGTGAACTGCCCTTTGCTGAAGTCTTGCGGGACGTTCTGATCGAAGGAGGCGTTGCAGGTCGCGGTGATCCGCTCGGTCCCGGCTTCGGTCGCCCGGATGGCGAATCCGCCGATCTCGGGGCCGGGCACCTGGGTCGTCACATTGGCCTCGATCTTCCCGTCGGGATGATGCGGATTGGGGAACAGCACCGTGCTGCGCCCCTTGTCGTCGGCGTCGAACAGCGTCAGGAAGCAGGGCTGCTCGGACTTTAGCGTGAAAGTCACGTGGTCGCCGACCTTGAAGCTCGTCGCATTGGCGTAGAAGGCGAGATCGAAGCTCTTCGAATGGCTCGGCGGCTGGCTGGTCGCGGTGGCCACAGCCGCCACCGTCGTCCCGGTCTTCTGCGCGAGCTTGGTGAGATCGATGGCCTTGTCGCCTTCGTCGTTGATCGTGTTGACGAGCGTGGCGAAGATGGCGACGAACTGGTCGCGCGGCACGACGTCCTGCTGCAGGCGCAGCTTGAGGTCATAGGCCTGGCCGCCGGCCGCATTCAGCCTTTCGAGGAAGGCGTCGGGTTCCATGCCGACCTCGGCGGCCGCGAGCTTGGCGTTGAGGTTGTCCTCGAAGCGGCGCGACAGGGCGTTGACCATCTCGACGCCATCGTCCTTGACGTTGACGTTGACGCCGGCGGCGCCGAGCGAGTCGGCGTAGCGCTTGAGGTCGGCTTGCATGCGCTTGTCGAAGGCCTCGCCGGCTGGGAAGATCTGCGCCGCGATCTCCTTGGCTTCGGGCGAGAAGCTGCCGCTCTTGAGCACGATGTCACGCACTTGGTCGAGCGGCTGGCCAGGACGGAAGTCGTTGAACTTTATGCCCTTGTCGTGGCAGCCCATGCACGAGATGCCGTCGGTCACCGACAGGTCGCGCTGCGCCGGGTCATGCACGATCTTGGTCGGGCCGGTCTCGAGGCGCTCGCCCTTGCCCGTTGTCAGATAGTAGGCGTGGAAGCCGTTCGGCAGGGTCCAGATGATCTCGCCGCCGTCCTGGACGAAGCCGAGCCGATTGCTGAGCTCGCCGAAAGCGCCGGGCGGTCCGAAGGGGAACTGGAACAGGCTCTTGCGGTCACCGTTCGAGCCGAAATCATACGATTCCCAATACATGCCGGTCGGGATCGTGTGGCGCTCGACCATCCGGTTGTTGTCGGAGACGCCCGATCTCTGGAAGCCCGCCCGCTCGACATGCCGGAGCGCGAAGTCGTGCGCCACATCGGCACCGATCAGCTTCTGCAGCTCTTGCTTCGTCTTAGGCAGCTTGAGGATGTCGTAGTAGAGCGGCGGACGCGACGCCGCGAAGGTGAACCAGTCGGCGCGCATGAACGGCACGATTGTCTTGAGGTCCGATTGCAGCGCCCGGAATTGGGCATTGTGATAGAAGATCACATAAGGGTCGTTGGCGACGATATTGTCCCAGGTGGCGTGGCTCCAGCCGAGCCGGCTGATGTCGACGCGATAGATCGTCTGCGCCGGGTCGATCGCCACGGGCACTACGGGATCGGCCTCGGACGACAGGCTGTTCAGCAGCTTGGCCAGGGCCATGCGGTAGACGCGCATGTCCTTCTCGGGTTCGCCCGCATTGTAGAGATGCGTCAGCGTGAAGTAGCGATAGTTCGGACGGTCCGTGTCGGTGGCGTTGCTGGCGTCATCGGAGATGGCCCGGATGATCTCGGCATCCGTCACGAAACGCTGCGTCGTTGGTCCGGGCGCGGCGACCGGGATGGGTGCGATCGTCGAGGCGGCGGCTGGCGCAGGTGCGGCTGCCGGCGCGGGAGCAGCAGCCGGAGTGACCGGCGCGGGCGTGGCGGCGGCCGTCTGGCTCGGCGCCGGCGTCGTAGTGGGTGCGGCGGCTGGGGCTGGCGCAGCAGTTGGAGTGACTGGCGCGGGTGCGGCCGACGCCGTTTGACTCGGCGCCGGCGTAGCAGCAGCGGCCGGCGCGGGAGCAGCCGGGGTGACAGGCGTGGGCGCCGGGACCGGCGAAGGCTCGCCGGCCGCCGCGGTCTTCGTCGCCGGGGCTGGCGTCGCCGGAGCCGATGCCTCGGCCGCTTTCGCCTGCGGTTGCGGCTGGATTGCGGCGGCCTTCGGCGGCGCGGCGGCGGGGGCCGGCGGAGCATTGCCCGCCACCGTCTGCGCGGCGGCCGGCACGGCTTTCAGCGCATTGATGGCGTCGTGGAGTTGCACCACCTCATCCTTCGACAGGCCGCAATAGGTGGTCGCTGTCGCGGTCCCATCGTAGCAACTGTCGTCGATATCCTTCGGCATATCGCCTTTCTGCACCTTGACGAAGATCGGCGAAGCGTCGGCATTTCCTAGAATGAGCTTATTGCGCGTGACGAGCTTGTCTTCATCCAAGATGAAGCCAAAATCATCGGCCGGCTTGTCCTTGAACTTGCCGGTCGTCTTGCCGGCCTGATGGCAGCGGGCGCAGTGCTTATCGAGCAGCGGGGCGACCTTATCCCATCCAGGCGCGCCATCTGCCGCCCTTGTCGCAGATGGACCTACAACGATTACAGCCAAGCCAAAGCAAACAGGCCAGAATACTTTTGCGTAAATCATTGTGAAAACTTCATTTTCAAAAGAATGGGATGAGGCTCGCATACGCCCCTTGTCGAGTCAATCGTCTCGATGACGAGGCAAGTTCTGAACTCGGTCGTCCCGTTGACAGGGGCGCAAAAGTCCCTATCGTTCGGCTTTGCGTGAGTCATGGGTGCGGAAGCCGGTGGGAACCCGGCACGGTCGCGCCACTGTAACCGGTTCGCCGGGAGTCAGACCCCCTCGTGACGCGGCAAGCTCGACCGGGACGCGATTATCCCAGGAGGTTTTCATGACCACGACCACTTTCGCTCCGACGACCCGGCCCGTGGCCATTCCGATCGGCCAGATCTTGCCTTGGGCCGTTTTCGGCGGCCTGCTGGCGCTTCTCGCCGTGTATTTCGTCGGCGCCGAAGAGGGCGCGACATCGCTGGTCCGCGGCATGTACGTGCACGAATTCCTGCATGACGCCCGCCATCTCCTGGGCTTTCCCTGCCACTAGATCCGTGATGGCGTCGGGCCGATCCGACGTCGGGACCGCGATCGAGTCCGGCACGACGGCGTGACGCTGTCCGGAGTGCCGCGACCTCACGCATGGAGGAGGGATATCATGGTCGGAACCCTGCTGTTGCGCGGGATGATGGTCGGGGTCCTGGCAGGACTTCTGTGCTTCGGTTTCCTCAAGCTTTTCGGCGAGCCTTCGGTCGATCGCGCCATCGCCTTCGAGACACAGCTCGATGAAGCGAAGGCCAAGGCCGCCGCCGAGGAGGCGGTCGCCAGGGGCCTGCCGCCGCCCAAGACCGAGGACGAGCCGGAACTGGTGAGCAGGCCGGTACAATCGGGCCTCGGCCTCTTCACCGGCACGATCGTCTATGGCGCGGCCTTCGGCGGACTCTTCGCGTTAGGCTTCGCACTGCTCTACGGCCGTGCCGGCCCGTTGGGCGCGAGGGCCACATCGGCGCTGCTGGCGGCCTCGGCCTTCGTCGCGGTCTATCTGGTGCCGAACCTGAAATATCCGGCCAACCCACCTTCGGTCGGCCATCCCGACACGATCGGGGCGCGGACGACCCTCTATTTTGCCGCGATCGCGCTCTCGGTCGCGGCCATGATCGCCTGCGTGATGCTGGGACGGATGCTGCTCCAACGGTTCGGGGCCTGGAATGCCTGGCTGACGGCGGCGGCGGCCTATCTGGTAGCGATCGTCGTGATGGCGCTGGCGTTGCCGGGCGTCAACGAGGTGCCGGCCGCGTTCCCGGCCATCGTGCTCTGGCAGTTCAGGATCGCTTCGCTCGGCGCACAGGGACTCATGTGGGCCACGCTCGGCCTCGCCTTCGGCGCGCTGACCGAACGGGCGCTCGAAGCGAGGCGGGTCTCGCGCCTCAGGCCGGCGACGATGTCCCGGCGGGCGTGACGACGCGCCTGCTCCTTCTCTGTCACGGAGCGACAGCGGCGACGCGCTCCGTCGCCTTCCCGAACGATGAGCCGCTCGACGACCACGCGCGCCGGCGGCTCGCCGGTCTGTCACGCCGGCTGCCGCGGGCGGACCATGCGCTGACGAGCCCCGGCAGGGCTGCGATCGAGACCGCCGCTGGCCTCGGCCTCGATCGTCAGGTCGACGACGACCTGCGCGACTGCGATTGCGGCGCCTGGCGTGGCCGACGTCTCGACGAGATCGGGACGGCGGACCCCGCGGCGCTCGCGCAATGGCTGAGCGACCCTGCCGCCGCGCCGCACGGCGGCGAGTCGCTGCTCGACCTCATCGGACGCGTCGCCGCCTGGCTCGACGGACGTCGGATCGTCGAGGGCCGAACGTTGGCCGTCACCCATGCGGCGATCATCCGCGCGGCCCTGGTCCACGCCCTCGGCGCGCCGCCGCACGCCTTCTGGCGCATCGACATCGCGCCGCTGTCGCTGGCTGCGCTCAACGGCGACGCGAACCGGTGGACGCTGAACTCGCTCGGCCCACCCGCGCCCTCCACGTCGTGAGTTTCGAGAGGTCGGCAAGTAACCGATTTGACGGTCAACGCGGCGGATTCGGGCGCCTCCCTTCTCCCGCAAGCGTGAGAAGGGCCGTACTACCCGCCCTTCTCATGGAAGTAGTCGTAGATCCGCTTCGCCGTGGCGGCATTGACCCCCGGCACCTTCTCGAGATCGCCGAGCGAGGCGCGGGAGATGGCCTTGGCCGTGCCGAAGGCGTGCAGCAGGGCGCGCTTGCGGTTCGGGCCGATGCCGACGATCTCGTCGAGCGGGCTGCGCGTGATGTCCTTCTTGCGCTTGGCCCGATGCGTTCCGATGGCGAAGCGATGCGCCTCGTCCCTGAGACGTTGGACGAAGTACAAGGCAGGGTCGCGCTCCGGCAGCTTGAACGCGTCGCGGCCCGCGACGAAGAAAGTCTCGCGGCCGGCGTTGCGATCCGGTCCCTTGGCGATGCCGACGACCGCCACGCCCTCCGGCCGGCCACCCGGCCCGAACAGCATCGGCACGCCGAGCTCGTCGAGGACGTGACGGACAGCCTCGAGCTGGCCCTTGCCGCCGTCGATGAGCAGCAGGTCCGGCCAGGGCGATGCCGTATCCTGGCCCGCCGCCGCCCGTTCGGCCGGATCCTCGGCGAGCAGCGGCTCGACGGCCTCCGGCGGCAAATCAACCGCGCGGGCTTCGCCCGTCTCGCGTAGCAGGCGGCTGAAACGGCGGCGCAGCATCTGGCGCATCATGCCGAAATCGTCGCCCGGCGTGACGTCCTTGATGTTGAAGGTGCGGTATTGGGTCTTCAGGAAGCCGGTCGGGCCGACCACGATCATGGCACCGACCGCGTTGGTGCCCATGATGTGGGAATTGTCATAGACCTCGACGCGCCGCACGGTGCGGGTGCCCATGCTGAAGGCTGCTGCGAGCGCCGAAAGCAGCTTCTCCTGGCTCGCCGTCTCGGTGAGCTTGCGGCTTAGCGCCTCGCGTCCGTTCTGCGCCGCATGGTCGACGAGCTCGCGCTTTTCGCCGCGCTGCGGCACGGCGATCTCGACCGGGCGGCCGGCGCGCTCGGACAATGCCCGGGCCAGCACGGCGCGGTTCTCGACGTCGTGCGACAGGAGGACGAGACGGGGCGCCGGCTTGTCGAGATAGAACTGTGTCAGGAACGCGTCGAGCACCTCGCCGGCGGCAAGGCTCCGGTCGGCCCGCGGGAAATAGGTGCGGTTGCCCCAGTTCTGGTAGGTGCGGAAAAAGAAGACCTCGACGGCGAACTGCCCGGCCTCCTCGACGACGCCGAAGACATCGGCCTCCTCCACCCCCTTCGGATTGATGCCCTGCTGGCCCTGGATGGCGGAGAGCGCCGCGATGCGGTCGCGCAGCCGCGCGGCGCGCTCGAACTCCATGGCCTCGGCCGCCGCCGTCATCTCGCTCGCCAGATGATCCTTGACGGCGCGGCTCTTGCCCGAGAGGAAGCCGCGGGCCTCCGCGACGAGCCCGGCATAGTCGGCCGGATCGATCTCGCCCGTGCAGGGCGCCGCGCAGCGCTTGATCTGGTAGAGCAGGCAGGGCCGCGACCGGTTGTCGAAGTAACTATCGGTGCAGGAGCGCAGCAGGAAGGCGCGCTGCAACGCGTTCAGCGTGCGATTGACGGCCCAGACGCTGGCGAAGGGTCCGTAATAGTCGCCCTTGCGGTTGCGGGCGCCGCGATGCTTGGTGATCTGCGGCGCCGCATGATCGCCCGTCACCAGGATATAGGGGAAAGACTTGTCGTCGCGCATCACGACGTTGAAGCGCGGCCGCATCTGCTTGATGTAATTGGCTTCGAGCAGCAGCGCCTCGGTCTCGGTCGCGGTCGAGACGAAGACCATCGAGGCCGTCTGCGAGATCATCCTCGCGATGCGCTGCGAGTGGCCGGCGGCCCGCGTGTAGCTCGCGACGCGGCGCTTGAGCGAGCGCGCCTTGCCGACATAGAGCACCTCGCCGTCGGCGCCGAGCATGCGGTAGACGCCAGGCCCGAGCGGCAGGGTCGCCCAATGCTTGCGGATTGCCGCCGCGCCCTGGCGCACCGAGGCCGGGGCGGCGCTCTCGTCGTCGAGCCCGAGCTCCGCGCCGAAAACGACCTCGTCGTTCCCGTCATCGGGGAGCGTCGGGTCGGGCCCCTCCCCGGTCCAAGGGTCGTCGGCTAACGGCTGCGCACGGTTCATCAGCCGAATCTAATCCGGGAACCGGGCGGGCGGAAGGCCGGCGCGACCTTGGTGTCGTTCGCCGGCCCTGATCTGCTCGCTCAGATCCGCGGGCCGACCACGGCGAACATGGCGCCCTGCGGATCGCGCGCCTGGGCAATCCAGGAGCCGCCGGGAACCTCCTGCGGGCCACGCATCAGCTCGCCGCCGGCCTCTTTCAGGCGAGCCACCGCCGCGTCGATCGCCTCGACGTTGAAATAGTTCAGCCAGGAGGGTATGCCCGGCACGGTCTTGGTCATCATGCCGCCGGCCATCGCACCGTCGACGTTGAAGATCTGGTAGGTTCCCATAGGGCCCATGTCGATCGCGTCGCCCTTGGTCCAGCCGAAGAGGCCCGCATAGAAATCGAAGGCCGGCGCCCAGTCCGCCGCGTGCAATTCGTGCCAGCTGATCTGGCCGGGCGCCATGGGGTCGGCCGGCGGCGGCGGGTTCTCGGGCGGGATCGGCTTGAACAGGACGAAGGGCGCGGCCTGCGGGTCGGCCACGACGGCGAACCGGCCGATGCTCGGGATGTCGTCGGCCGGCTTGTGGATCCTGCCGCCGGCCTTCTCGACACGTGCCGCGGCGGCATCGACGTCGTCGACCGCGATATAGGCGATCCAGCCCGGCTGGGCGTCGGCGGCAGGTCCATGATGCCGCCGACGCCGCTCTCCCCGGCGTTGAGGATCAGATAGGTGCGCTCGGGCGCACCCCAATCCTTCGCGGTCCAGCCCACGACCTTGCCGTAGAAGGTCGCCGCCGCGGCCGGATCGGCCGTCATCAACTCGCACCAGACGAACTTGCCGTGATGGGACATGGGTCTCCCCTTTCGTGTCGGGTCGTCAGGCCTCGCTCGCCGCATCATTCGAGGGTCGGACACGATCCATGATAGCGGCATCCCGCGCTCCGCGCATCAGCCGCCGCAGCACGGGCCTCCAACGACCTGCTATGCTCATGGCCCGGCTCGGCTCTCTCCATGGGTTCCAAGCGCATCGATGACCAAGATCGCCATCACCTACGAGCCCGAAGCCTATTCGGTCGACACCAAGCTCCTGATGGGACGCCAATCGGCGGGGGCCGGATTCCTCCGGGCCTATGCGGCGACGCGTCCCGAACGCGCCTGGTGTTTCGCGCGCGAGCGCGCCGGCGCGGCCGATTTCGTCAGGGCGCTCGCGGAGTTCGGCAGCCCGGCCACGCGGACCGAGTGGATCGGCGCCCACAACCTGCCCGACCTGGCGCAAGCGGACCTTCTCTATCGCCCGGACCCGGCGATCGCGGCCGATGGCTGGCGCCGCCTGCAGCATGCGAGCCCCTCCGCCTACAGCCTCTGCGGCATCACCCACACGACCGCCCATCATACGGTGATGAGCGAGATCGCCCAGATGCTCAGCGCCCCGGTCGAGCCCTGGGATGCCATCATCTGCACCTCGGAGGCGGTGCGCGGCTCGATCCACGTCATCCTCGAGGCGCAGGCCGACTATCTGACGGAGCGCCTCGGCGCGGCGCGGCTCACCTTGCCGCAGCTGCCGGTGATCCCGCTCGGCGTGCATGTGGATGACTTCGCCCTGACGGAGGCCGAGCGCGCCGCGGCGCGCGAACACCTCGGCCTCGGGGAGGAGACGGTGTTCCTCTTCGTCGGGCGGCTCTCGGCGTCGAGCAAGGCCCATCCCGTGCCGATGTTCCTCGGCCTCGAAGCCTGCGCGGCGGTGGCCAAGGTGACGCTGGTCCAATGCGGCTGGTTCGAGACCGAGCAGGCACGCCGCGCCTTCGAGGCCGATGCCGAAGCGCTATGCCCTTCGGTGCGCCGGCTTTATCTCGACGGGCGCGATCCCGTGGTCCGTCGCCGGGCCTTCGCGGCGGCCGATGTCTTCACCTCGCTGTCCGACTCGATCCAGGAGACCTTCGGCCTGACGCCCGTCGAAGCCATGGCGGCCGGCCTGCCGGTCGTGGTCAGCGACTGGGACGGCTACAGGGAGACGGTGCGCGACGGCATCGACGGGTTCCGCGTCCCCACGATGTCCATGCCGCCCGCGACCGGCACGCCGCTCGCCACCCGCCACGATGTCGGGCTCGACGATTATCACGCCTATTGCGGCATCGTCGGCCAGTTCGTCGCGGTGAACGTCGAGGCCGTGGCGGAGGCCTACCGGCGCCTCGCGGCCGACCCGGCCCTGCGCCGGCGCATGGGCGCGGCCGGTGCGGCCCGGGCACGGGAAACCTTCGACTGGCCGGTCGTCTTCGGCCAGTACCAGGCGCTCTGGGCGGCGCTCGGGGACATGCGCCGCACCGCCACGGAAGGGGCGGCGGCGAAGCCTCGCCTCCGGCCGGACCGCCCCGACCCCTTTACGATGTTTGCCGGCTATCCGACCGCGCCCCTCTCGCCCGCAACCCCGCTGCGTCGCCGGCCTGGCACGACGGTGGAGCTCGCCGGCCGGCGACGGGCGCTGGCGACGGTGCGCTTCGCCGAGCTCTTCCTGCCCGACGACGATCTCGTCTCGGCCATCCTGTCGCGGCTCGAGGACGGCGCCGGCGCGACCTTCGAGGCGCTGCGCGCCCATCTCGGACTGCACCCGCTCGCCATCGCGCCCGCCGTCCTCTGGCTCGCCAAGATGGGATTGCTCGAGATGGGCGAGGCTGGCGCGGGGCCCGAGCCCCGCTGAGCGCTGACGCAACCCGGCATGACTCGCCGACCTCGCGCCCGTCGTCGATCGCGCGACATGGCTGCAAGGCTGAGGTCCGGCAGAAACCGTAACCATCAAACCCGCGGCGGGCTCTCTTGACGTCGAAACGCGGCCATGCTCCCTCCCCTCATGGCCATGTCGACTGCCGAACGCGCCAAGCAATGGCAATTGCCGAACCTGCTCACCTACGGCCGGATGCTCGCGGTGCCGATCGTCGTCGGCTGCCTCTTCCCCCCCGATCAGTTCGGCATGCGGGTGCTGGCGATCGTGGTCTTCGTCATCGCGGCGGTGACGGACTTCTTCGACGGCTATCTGGCGCGCGCCTGGTCGCAGCAATCGGCGCTCGGGCGCATGCTCGACCCCATTGCCGACAAGCTGCTCGTCGCCGCCTGCCTGCTGATGCTCGTCGCCGATCAGACCATCACGAGCTGGTCGATCTGGGCCGCCATCGTCATCCTGTGCCGCGAGATCCTGGTCTCGGGACTGCGGGAGTTCCTGGCGGAACTGCGCGTGCCCGTGCCGGTCAGCACCGTCGCCAAATGGAAGACGACGGTGCAGCTCCTCGCCATCGGCTTCCTCGTCGCCGGTCAGGCTGGGGAGGCGCTGCTGCCCGGCAGCATCAAGATCGGCATCGGCCTGCTCTGGATCGCCGCGATCCTTACGCTTTACACCGGCTGGGACTATATGAAGGCGGGGTTCAAGCACGTGGTGGACTGACGTGAGGGCTTTGTATTTTTCCTGGGTGCGCGAACGCATCGGCACCGCCGAGGAGGAGCTCGCGCCGCCGGACGACGTGCGCACCGTCGGCGGGCTGATCGGCTGGCTCGCCGGCCGCGGCGAGAACTATGCCCATGCGTTCGAGAATCGCGAGGTCGTCCGTGCGGCCGTCGACAAGGTCCACGCCAAGCCGGAGACGGCGCTGCAGGGCGCGCGCGAGATTGCCTTCTTCCCGCCGATGACGGGCGGCTGACCGTGGCACAGGTGACGATCCAGGAGGAGGACTTCGACGCCGCCGCCGAGATCGAGGCGGCGGCGCGCGGGCGAGCCGACATCGGGGCCGTCGTCACCTTCTCGGGCCGCTGCCGCGACGACGACGGCCTGGCGGCGCTCGACATCGAACATTATCCCGGCATGGCGGACGCCGAGATTGTTCGCGTCGCAGCCGAGGCCGAGGCCCGCTGGCCGCTGCAGGCCTGCCGGGTCATCCACCGCTACGGCGCCATAAGGCCGGGGCAGAACATCGTCTTCGTTCTGACTGCCTCGGCGCATCGCAGCGACGCTTTCGCGGCCGCTGATTTCCTCATGGATTTCCTGAAAACACGCGCGCCCTTCTGGAAGCGCAACCGCCACGTCGACGGATCGGCGGGCGAGTGGGTCGCCCCGAAAGCCAAGGACGAGGCCGCAACACGCCGTTGGGCGTCCAATCCGTCTTAAGGCTCATGCCCCTAATGGCTGCGGAGGTCCGTCAGGACCGTTTCGAAGCACCGCTGGCACCTGCCGTCCCTTCAGCAACTCTCCGCCGGCTTCTCCAACGAGCGAAGCTCGTCGGAGCCTCAAGCCGGCTCCGCTCAGGATAAGGATGGGTGTTGTCAAACAGCTTCCAAGGTGCAGCCCTTGCGATAACCCGGTTCATGCGTTGCCGAGGCTCGGCTGGAGCGCCCCGAGCACATCCGCCAGCATCCAGGGCTTGGAGACGAACTTGATGTTTCCAGGCAGTTCGCAGCAGGGATGCACCCGGCCGGAGGTCACGAGCACCGTGATATGCGGCCAGTTCGCGGCGATATATTGCGCGAGGTCGAGCCCGTCCGTGTCGCCGGGCATCTGCACGTCGGTGAAGACCGCACCGATCGACTCCGCCTGCTCGAACACGTAGGCAAGGGCATTGTCCGCGCTTTCCATTTCGACGACGTCGATGCC
The DNA here is from genome assembly GCA_965277635.1 of Lichenihabitans sp. Taxonomy (GTDB): domain Bacteria; phylum Pseudomonadota; class Alphaproteobacteria; order Rhizobiales; family Beijerinckiaceae; genus Lichenihabitans. The sequence continues at coordinate 2,927,238 of CBDIDE010000002.1, read as the reverse complement.
CGCATCGGCCAGCAGCGCCGCAGCATCGCATCGCAGCATCGGGTCGTCCTCGACGACGAGCACGCTTCGCTGATCCACCACGATGGCCTCCCGGATGAACACCTGATGAATGAATGGGGAACAGCCCGCTTCGGTTCCCAGCCATCGAGTCGAACCGGACGGGCCGGCCTTTACGCCCGGCCGGCGCGGCGCTATGCCCCGCCTCCACGCCGTCCGGTCCGCCGTCGCCATGACCCTGCCCGTCGATCCGCGGCTCGCCGCAGCCTACCTGCTGGTCTCGCTCACCCTGACGCTGACGCCCGGCCCCGATACGCTGTTCGTCATCGCCAACGGCATGCGGCACCGGGCGCGCGGCGCGGTGGCCTCGGCGCTGGGGATCGGCGGCGGCAGCGTGATCCACGGGTTGACGGCGGCGCTCGGGCTCTCGGCGCTGGTCGAGACCTCGGCCTTCGCCTTCGTGGTGGTGAAGACCATCGGCGCCGGCTATCTCGGCTGGCTCGGCCTCAAGGCGCTGCATGCCGCGTTCCGGCCGCGGCCCGAGGCGGCCGGCGCCGGACCCGAGGCGCCTGCCTCGCTCGCCACCATCTTCCGCCGCGGCCTCGTCAACAACCTCACCAACCCCAAGGTGCCGCTGTTCTATGTGGCCATCCTGCCCCAATTCGTCGATTCCGGCCGCGGCCACATCGGCCTGCAGCTCTTCCTGCTGAGCCTTCTCGGCACGATCGTCGCCGTGCCCTATCTGGTCGGCGTCGGCGTCCTATCGGGGCGCATGCGTGAGCGGCTGACGGGCGCGGCCTTCGGCCGCTGGCTCGATGGCATCGCCGGCGCCGTCTTCGTCGGCCTCGCGGTCCGCCTCGCCGTGACCGGCCGTCCGGAGCGCTGAGAGCCTGTTGGACGACTGGGCTCGGGGCAGCGTCGAACCCGAAGCAGATCGGCACGCCGCTCATTGAAGAGTCGGGGCGATTAGATGTTTGATCCCGGGGTTTAATGGTGCAATCTTTTCCATTGAATGGAAGGAGGCACTATGGGTCAGGTTCTCCATGGGAGCGCCACGACGACAGCGGCGATCCGTCGAGCGATACAACATAGTCAAGCGAGCCTGAGGGCTCTGGCGAAGCACTACGGGATCAACCAGAAGACGGTCGCGAAGTGGAAGAAGCGGGGTTCGATTGCCGATCTGCCAACCGGGCCGAGGGAGCCGAAGTCGACTGTTCTGTCCGTCGAAGACGAGGCGGTGATCGTCGCCTTCCGGCGGCATACGCTGCTGGCGCTGGATGACTGCCTCTACGCGCTCCAGGCCACGATCCCGCATCTGACCCGTTCGTCGCTGCATCGTTGCCTGCAACGGCACGGCATCAGCCGCCTACCGGAGATCGAAGGCGACAAGGAGCCGAAGAAGAGGTTCAAGTCCTATCCGATCGGCTTCTTCCATCTCGACATAGCGGAGGTTCAGACCGCGGAGGGAAAGCTCTACCTCTTCGTCGCCATCGATCGGACGAGCAAATTTGCCTTCGTGCAACTGGTCGAAAGCGCCAATAGGGTGACGGCCTCGGCCTTCCTGGTCGCCCTGATCGCAGCCGTTCCCTACAAGGTCCACACGATCCTGACCGACAATGGCATCCAGTTCCGATACGCGCCGCGCTACGCCAACGGTCCGACAGCCCGCTACATCACCCACATGTTCGCGATGCGCTGCCGGGAGAACGGCATCGAGCATCGCTTCACCAAGATCAATCATCCATGGACCAATGGTCAGGTCGAACGGATGAACCGCACGATCAAGGAAGCGACCGTCAAGCGCTACCACTACGACAGCCACGCGCAGCTCGAACGGCACCTCAACGACTTCGTCTCAGCCTACAATTTCGGTCGGCGACTGAAGACGCTGAAAGGCCTCACGCCCTACGAGTTCATCCGCAAACGGTGGACTTCAGAGCCACAACGGTTCAGCTTCGATCCAATCCACCAAATGCCGGGACTAAATATCTAGCGCAGGTCTATGGCGAGCAGCCGATGTTCGGCCGCGATGAACAGCCGGCGGTCGTCTGGACCACCGAAAACGCAGTTGGCGCAGGAGGTGGGGGTCGGGATCAGGCCAAGCGGCGTGCCGTCCGGCGCGAAGACCTGGATTCCCGACTGCGACGTGCTCCACAGCCAGCCGCGCTCGTCCACGACGAAGCCGTCGGGGATGCCAGGCTCGACCTTGCGGAACAGGCGGCGGTTCGAAAGCGATCCGTCGCGGGCGACGTCGAACGCGACGATCTCGTGGGTCGACCCGTCGAGCGCGCGGCCCGTGTCGGACACGTAGAGGATGCCTCCGTCGGGCGAGAATTCGAGGCCGTTCGGCTGCTCGAAGTCGGCCATGCGCCGCACCTCGCCGTTGGCGGGGTCGTAGCGGTAGACGCTGCGGTGATCGAGCTCAGGCTCGCGCAGGGAGCCTTGCGTCGGCATGGCGAGCCCGAAGGTTGGGTCGGAGAACCACAGGGTCCCATCCGGCGCCAGCGTGACGTCGTTGGGCGAATTGAAGCGCCTGCCCTCGAAATGCGTGAGGAAGGGAACGGCCTCGCCGTCGCGATCGGAACGGCTGAGGCAGCGTCGGCCATGTTCGCAATGGACGAGACGGCCGTCGCGATCGACCGCGTTGCCGTTGATGAAGGCCGTCGCGTCGACGACCACCTCGACACGCCCGTCGACCGACCATCCGAGCACGCGGCGCCCGACGACATCGGACCAGACGAGGCGCTGCCGCGGCGCGTCCCAGACCGTCCCTTCGCTGAACGAGGCGTGTTCGTAGAGGCAGAGGAGCGGCGCGTCGGCATTGAGCGCCTCACGCAAGCGCTGGTCATGGATCACGATCCTGCCGGCATCGGCGAGGATCTCCGGCGGACCCGGCTTGCGCAGAAGCGTTCCTGTCACACCCGCATGGCTCATGTCGGCCTCCTGACCCGTTGCCCGTCCGTGCGCCACGATTTGCCTTGAACTCTCAGCGCACAGTCGCGGTTGACGCCGCTCAGATATTCTCCTTCCTGGCGAGGAGGTGCAGCCCGAGCAGCCCCACAAGTCCCAAGGCACCGGCCCAAAAGGCCGTACGATGCCGGTCGGTGAACATTTCCCAGCTCCCCGTCCTGGCGCGGCTGTCGAACCGTCCGTGCGCGCCGTAATCGCCCGGAACCGGCTCATAGAGGTTCGAGGGCGCGTCGGGCGGCAGGCGCTGCTCCGACAGCTGCCCGGAATAGCCGCTCGACGCCAGATATCGGTCGATCAGACCCGGAGCGATGCGGTTGGCGAGGATCGCCTTGATGGTCGGGAAGCCAACCCAGATGTCGCGGCGGTGATGGGTCGCCGCGTACAGGATGGCGCGCGCCGGCACCTCCGGCTGGAAGATCGGCGCCACCGGCTTGGCCTTGCGTCCCATCTTGTTCAAGGCCCAGTCGAACTGCGGCGTGTTGACAGCGGGCAGGTCCACCATGGTGATGTGGATGTCGAGCCCGTCGTGGATGATCTCCGAGCGCAGGGCATCGGTGAAGCCGCGGATGGCGAATTTGGCGCCGCAATAGATCGATTGCAGGGGAACGGAGCGGTAGGCCAGCGCCGAGCCGACGTTGATGATCGTGCCCCGGTTGCGCGCCCGCATGCGCTTCAAGGCGGCCATCATGCCGTGCACCTGACCCAGATAGGTGACCTTGGTGCCCCGCTCGACCTCCCGGGCGGTCAGCTTGTGGACGGGGGCGAAGACGGTGGCCATCGCCACGTTGACCCACACGTCGATGGGGCCGAGCTCGGTCTCGACCCTTTGCGCCGCGGCCTCGACCGCGTCGGCGTGGGCAACATCAGTCGGGATGGCGAGGGCGCGGCCGCCGTAATGCCTGAGATCGGCCGCCGCTCTGTTCAGCCGGTCAGGGTCGCGCGACAGCAACGCGACGTCGTAGCCCGCCTTAGCGAATTCCTCGACCGTGGCCCGCCCGACTCCCGCGCCCGCACCCGTCACCACTACGATCCTGGCCATGCCCATCTCCGATCCACACCGCCCCGCCGATGAGGAACGAGAGACAGGCTTTGCGAGTTCGGCGCGTCAAAGTGACATCCCACGCCCGGCGAGTGTGATCGCCTCCGCCGGAGTCACGGCCGCGCGAAGCCCTGCCGCGACCCGATCGACGCCGGGAACGACGGCAGCCGCCGGCCGCACGATGTGGAGACCGCCGTCGTCGACGACCTCGACCTCGGTATGGCCCGACATGTCGCGACGGAACCGCAACGAGGCGTACGATCCCCCGACCCGCACATGGTGCAGCGCGACCGCGGGCAACCACGCCGGCAGGGCCGGATCGACGACGAGCGTGCCGCGTGGTGCCAGCGGTGTCAGGCCGAGCATCGTGTCGACGAGAAAGATCACCGCACCGGCCGACCAGGCTTGCGGCGAGCACGCCCCGGGATAGAGGCCGGGGTGAGGGTGGCGCGCATCGCGCGTGTGTCCGCCGAAAACCTCCGGCAAGCGGTCGAGATCGAAGATCTGGCTCACCGAGAACAGTCCGCTCGCCACCGCGTGCATTGCGTCGACGAAGCCATAGCGCTTGAGTCCGAAGGCGATGATCGCGTTCGGCGACGGCCAGACCGATCCGAGGTGGTAGGCGAAGGGATTGAAGGCGGGGTGGCGGCTCGACAGGGTGCGGATGCCCCAGCCGCTGAACATGTCCTCCTCGAACAGCCTTTCGGCGACCGATCCCACCTTGTCGTCCGCGACGATGCCATAGGCGAGACACGCGCCCGGATCGGATGCCACCGTCCTGACCTGCTCGCCGCGCGGATCCAGCGCGATGGCGAAGGTGCGCTCCTTTGGCATCCAGAAGCCGGCGTTGAACCGCTCCTTCAAGGCTCTTGCCTCGTCCAGGAGCTTCGCCGAGCGCTCATGATCGCCCGCCACCGCAAAGGCGAGGGCGACGGCCTGCTTGCCGGCATGGACTAGGCCTTGCACATCCGCCATGGCGATCGGGTCCGCCACCATGCGGCCGTCGTGATAGAGCACCGCGTCGCCGGAATCCTTCCAGCTCTGGTTCTTGAGGCCCTGCGACGAGCGCGTCTGGTAGGCGTAGAATCCGCGTTCGTCGGCGTTCCCGTCGATCCACGCCAAGGTCCCCAGCAGCTTCTCCCGCAGCGAACGGAAGGCGTCGAGATCGCCGGTATGGGCAAGGTCGGCCGCCGCCGCCATGAGGAACAGGCCGGGAGTCGAGTGATCGCCGTAGTAGTGGAGGAACGGCGTCAGGCCGAGGCGGGCGAGCGGCCCCCGCTGACGCTGATGCAGCACCTTGCCGGGCTCGGCGTCGAAATGATCGTCGGTGGTCGTCGCGTTCCAGCGGCTCACCGCCTGCAGCGACCCGCGCAGGGTCGCGGGCGTGAGACTTGCGGTCTGCAACGACGTGACGAAGGCGTCGCGGCCGAAAATCCCGGTGTAGTTCGGCACCCCGGCGATAAGCATGTAGGGCTCGTCCCCCGGTCCATCGAGCAATTGCAGGGAGGCGAGATCCGAGACGGCCTGATCCCAGGCGGCCTGGACGACGGCGTTGTCGGCGTCGAGACGCGCGCAGCCCTCGAGCCAGCGTTGCCGGGCCAAGGTCGCGCCGGCATCCTGCGCGAACGCACCGTCACGGCCGTAGAAAGGATCGTTGGCCTTGCCCTCGAACACGGGGACGAGATCGAGCTCGATGATCCGCGGCTCATGGGGTTTGAGCGCCAGCTCACAGGCGAGGGCATCGCCGGTGTCGGTCAAGGCGTCGCCTCCCTCGATGCGGACGTGGGCGGCGGATTCGAGATCGGGATGCGTGTAGCGCAGCGTCAGCTCGCCCCGGGGGGTACCGCCCGACGGCGGTTCGCCCGCCGCCCAGACACGCTCGACCGGCGCGTTCTGCCGACGGCTGCCCAGCTGCGCTTCGGTGAGGTCGGCGAAATCGGCAGCAACGTTCAGCGACAGGGTCACGGCCGTTTCTGTGAGCGCGTGATTGGTCACGATGAGGTCGATGTGCAGGCCGTCGCCGACGAAGGTGTTGATCTGGAGCTCGATGGCCTTTTGCGCGATCTCCCCGCCATTGCTGTCTTCATCGTCGGGCTCAGGGCCCGCCGCCCGTCCCGCCGGAGACGGCGCGAGGTGATAGGCGGTCAGGACATGGTGGTCGACCGTGTTGGCCGACACGAAGCTAGGGCCGGCGCCGTCGATCTTGACATCGAAGCGCGACAGATATCGCGTCTGGTGGAAGAAGAAGCCCTCCGTTTGGCCGCCGATCCATCCGCGCGTATCGGTGACGAGCACGGCATAACCGCGGTGGGTGATCAGGTCGCTCGGCCGGACCGCGCAGCGGTTGACGTCCCGAAGCGCCAGCGCCGACTTTTCACGCTTGCCCCACGTGCGTGTGTCCCTGGGATCGTCTCGGGCTTCGCGGTGCGGCTCCATCAAGGGAAGCGGCTTGGTTCGAGAGGCATCCGCCATATCGGTCTTCCAGAACAATTGCCGATCCGAGTTGAAAGCGCTTCGCTGCCGAGCGAGGTCGGCAGGCGAAACGTCTGCGAGCGATGGTGGACGGCGGCCGTCGGGACAAGACCGCTCGAGACGGGTCGATGAATCGAAATAGGGCGCCCGACGAGCTCCGACAGCCGGGCACTTCGCCTAACCGCGGCATCGATTGCCGGCAAGCCATGGTCGGCGACCGTTGATATAGGATGAGCGTCGAGCGGCCGGCCGCTTTGCGGGAGGAACGATCGTGTCGATGGCGGTGGAGCAGAAATCGGTCATGGACGGTGCCGTCCGGTACCTCGTGACCAACTACAACCCGAAGGGCAACCGGGTCGGCTGGCTGATGCTGGCCTCGATCCTCGTCGAGGCCTGGGATCTCTATTCGATCGCCTTCGTGCTGGTCTTCATCAAGGACCAGTACCATCCCGACCCGCTGCTGCTCGGCCTCGCCGCCGCCGGAACGCAAGGGGGCGCCCTCGTCGGGGCGGTGATCGGCGGATGGCTGTCCGACAAGATCGGCCGGCGCGTCATGTTCCTCGCCACCATGATCCTGTTCATCGCCCTGGCGCTGGCGCAGGCCTTCGTGACGAGCGTGCTCCTCTTGGTCGTAGTGCGATTCTTCCTCGGTATCCCACTCGGGAGCGACATCTCGAACGGCTACACCTACATCATGGAATCGATGCCCAAGGGCCAGCGCGAGGTGATGGGCAACCGCTGGCAGTTCATGTTCGCGGTCGGCGAAATCATGACGCTCGCCGTCATCGCCGTGTTCCTGGTGATCAACCTCGACCACGAGATCATCTGGCGCGTGACGCTCGGCCTCGGCGCCGTGCCGGCGCTGGTCATCCTGCTGATGCGCCACGACCTGCCCGAGACGGCAGTCTGGCTGATCCGCCACGGCCGGTTCCGCGAGGCCAAGCGCGTCGCGACGCAGCTCTACGGCGACGATCTCGCCATGCTGCCCGACCGCGACGTCGACGTGCCGAAACCCCGGCCGACCGCCTTCCTGGCCGACATCCGCCGCGACCCGATCCGCTGGCGCGCCACCCTCTACGGCTGGATCGCCTGCTTCGCGCAGGGGAGCGAGTTCTCCACCTTCGCCTTCTACCTGCCGGTGCTGTTCGTGATGGTCGGCGTGTCGTCAATGCTGGGCATCAACCTCGTCACCATGGCGCTCTATTGCGTCGCGGCGGTCGCGGGCTGGGTCGGGCCGATGATCACGCCTAAGATCGGCCAGCGCGGCATCGGCATCGCCGGCTTCGCGATCGTCTTCGTCTCGCTGCTGGTGGCGGCCTGGGCGCTCTACACCGGCCACACGGCCGTGCTTCCCTTCGCGGCCGCCGCCATGCTGTGGGGCCACTACTGGGACGCCTCGAACTGCATGACGATCCCGACCGTCGTGGCCAGGCCCGACTATCGCGGCACCGCGAGCGGCTTCGCCTACATGTTCGTCAAGCTCCCCTCGTTCCTGGCGATCTTCCTGTTCCCGTCGCTGTTCACGGCGGTCGGGCAGGCTACGGCCACGCTGATGGTAGCGATCTTCCCGCTGATCGGACTGCTCGCGGCGATCTTCATCCTGCCGGAGATCTACGGCTTCGAGGAAGATTGAGTCAGGACGACCCGCGCAAGGCCTCCGCCTCGCTCTCGCCGAGGGCCTGCGGCTGCACGCCGGCCGTCTCGATCGCCTGGGCGAGGCCGGAGCTGCCGGCGGTAAGCATCGCCTCCAGGATCTCCAGCACGTGGAGCGCGAGGTTGCCCGAGGCGCGCGGCGGGCGCCCCTCGACGATCGCGCGCGCCAGATCGGCGACGCCGAGCATGCGATAATTGGCGCGGTCGGGCCGCTCGAAGGGCCAGTTCTCGGCGCCAAAGGCCGCCTCGGCGGTCGCGTGCTCTTCCCAGGCGGCGCCGTTGCGGCTCAGGGCGAGCGAACCGCCGAACGTGTCGGGATCGGGCAGGCGCAGCGAGCCTTCCGTCCCGTGCAGCTCGATCGGCGGGATCGAGTGGCGGAACACGTCCCAACTCATCCCCACGTTCACCACGGCGCCCGAGGCGAACTCGACGAGCGCGTTGACCGTGGTCGGCGTGCCGACCGCGAAGCGGGTGTTCTTGAGCGGTCCCTCGGCGGTGATCAGCCGCTCCGGCGAGCCGATGGCCGACATGGCCATGACACGCCGCGCCGGGCCGAGCAGGTGGACCAGCATGGTGAGATAGTAGGGGCCCATGTCGAGCACCGGACCGGCGCCGGGCTGGTAGTAGAAGGCCGGGTTCGGATGCCAGTGCTCCATGCCGCGTCCCATCATGAAGGCGGTCCCGGTCACCGGACGGCCGATCGCCCCCTCGTCGATCCGCCGGCGTGCCAGCCGGCCGGCGGCGCCGAGGAACGTATCGGGCGCCGAGCCGAGGCGAAGCCCGCGCCGGGCGGCCTCGGCGACGAGCCGGCGTCCCTCCGCGGCCGTCGCCGCGAGCGGCTTCTCGGTGAAGACGTGCTTGCCCGCATCGAGCGCAGCCATCGAGACCGCATGATGGGCGTTCGGCACCGTGAGGTTGAGGACGAGGTCGACGTCGTCGGCCGCCAGCAATGCATCGAGCGGCTCGGCGCGGATGCCGTATTCAGCCGCGCGCCGCGCCGCCAGCTCTCCCGAGAGATCCGCGCAGGCGCGCAGCTCCACGCCGGGGAAAAGGGCGGCGTTGCGCAGATAGGTCATCGAAATATTGCCGCAGCCGACGATGCCGATCCCGAGCTTGGCCATCCGAGTTTCCTCCCGTATTTGCATGTTTGTGCGTGAAAGACTTCCAAGCTTCAAGCAATTCCGCGTCTTCGTGCCGTGTTTTGCCCGGTGCGGCTTGACGGAGCGCCCATTCCCGGCTTTGCTGATGCACAATCAACGCGGCGCGAACGATCGCCGGCATCGGGAGGTGGACCATGGACGGGACGATGACAACGCCTCGGCTCGCGGATCGGCGGCAGGTTCTCGTGGGCGCGGGCCTCGCGGCCGGCGCAGCCCTGATGGGGGCGCCCCGCCGCGCTCGCGCCGCCGATCGCACCGAGATCAGCTTCGCCAGCGCGAAATTTTTCGGCAAGGAGACCATCGCGCAGGTGGTCGACGCCTATAACCAGGCTCAGGGCAAGGTGCATGTCACCTATGTCGAGCTGCCGCCGCCGAGCGCCTCGACGGAGGTTCACCAGGCGCTCGTCCAGCAGCTCGCCCGCCGGAGCGGCACGCCGGACGTGTTCACCCAGGATGTGGTGTGGATCGCCGAATTCGCCGGGGCCGGCTGGGCGCTCGACCTCGACCAATATTTCCCCGCCTCGACCCGCGGCGACTATTTCCCCGGGCTGATCGCCGCCTGCACCTATCAGAACAAGCTGACGGCGCTGCCGTGGTTCGTCGATTCGGGCATGCTCTACTACCGGACCGACCTGCTCGGCACCACCAAACCGCCGGAGACCTGGGCGGAGCTCACCACGCTCGCCTCAGGCTTCCAGAAGGACGGCAAGGCCAAGTTCGGCTATCTCTGGCAGGGCAAGCAGGCCGAGGTGCTGGTTTGCGACGCGGTCGAGGTCATCGCCTCGAACGGCGGCACGATCCTGGCGCCCGACGGCAAGTCGGGCACGCTCGACAGCGACAAGGCCGTCGAGGCCATTCAGTTCCTCTATGACACCATCAACACGACCAAGATCAGCCCGCCGGACGTGCTGAGCTGGGACGAGGAGCCCTCGCGCGCACCCTTCACCGGAGGTGAAGCCGCCTTCCTGCGCAACTGGTCTTATGTCTACGGCATCGCCCAGGACCCGAAGGGCTCCTCGGTGGTCGGCAAGGTCGGCGTCGCGCCGCTGCCGCATTTCCCCAGTGACAAGAGCGCGGCTTGCCTCGGCGGCTACCAGTACGGCGTCAATGCCGCGACCAAGAACCGCGAGGCGGCGATCGACTTCCTGACCTGGATGTCCTCGCCCGAGACGCAGCTGCACTTTGCCCGGCAGCTCGGCATCGCGCCGACCCGTCCGGCCGTCTTCGGCGATGCGACGCTCGCCAAGGAGCAGCCGTTCATGGTCAGCCTCAAGGACGTCTTCACCGGCGCCACGCCGCGGCCCGTCACGCCCAAATATGCGCAGGTGACGCTCGCCATCCAGTCGGGCGTCTCCAAGGCGCTGGTGAGCGGCAAGGTGAAGGAGGAACTCGCTGACGCCAACGGCCGCATCGGCACGATCCTCGGCAAATAGGTGACCGCCTCCGCGATCGCGAGCGCCCCGGCGCGGAGGCGAAGCCGGTCGTGGTCGCAGGCGATCCCCTGGCTGCTGCTGCTCCCGGCGGCGGTCTCGCTCGGCGCCGTCTCGCTGTTCCCGATCCTCAACGGCCTGTGGCTGTCGTTGCACAACACCTCGCTGGTGACCCAGGAGAACGATTTCGTCGGCCTCGCCAATTACGGGACGCTGCTTGGCGACAGCCAGTTCTGGAACGCGTGGCGGCACACCGTATTCTTCACGTTGGTGTCCGGCGTGCTCGAGACCCTCATCGGTCTCGGCATGGCGCTGCTGCTCTATGAGCGCTTCACCGGGCGGTCGGCGGTGCGGGCCGCGATGCTGGTGCCCTGGGCGATGCCGACGGTGGTGACTTCGAAGATGTTCGGATGGCTGTTCGACGGCCAGCACGGCGTCGTCAACTGGGTGCTGCTCCACCTCGGCCTGATCCAGGCCAACATCAACTGGTACGGGTCGGTCGATCACGCGCTCGACACGATCATCATCGCCGACGTGTGGAAGACCTCGCCCTTCATGGCGCTGCTGCTGCTCGCCGGTCTGCAGACCGTCCCCGCCTCGCTGCTCGAAGCGGCGCGGATGGACGGCGCCAAGTCCTGGCAGACCTTCCTCTACATCCGCCTGCCGCTGCTGTGGACGACGCTGCTGATCGCCGGCCTGTTCCGGGCGCTCGACGCCTTCCGGATTTTCGACCTCGTCTACGTGCTGACCGGCGGAGGGCCAGCCGATTCGACCGAGACGCTGTCGACCCTGAGCTACAAGACGCTGTTCTCGACGCTGCAGTTCGGCTACGGCTCGACCCTCTCGACGGCGATGTTCGTCACCGAGGCGGCTATCGCGGCGTGCTTTGCGGTGTTCATCTGGCGCCAGCTGCGACGCCCCGCATGAGCGCGCGCCCGACGATCCTGCGGCGCACGATGGTCGGTGCCGGCGCCTGGGCGATCCTGCTGTGGTCGGCCGCCCCCTTCGTGTGGCAGTTCTCGACCTCCTTCCAGGAGGACAAGGCGCTGACCGCGGACACGCCGCGCCTGTGGCCGTCGCCAGGGACGCTCGACCATTATTACAACGTCTTCGCCACAAAGCACTTCCAACTCTACGTGTTGAACTCGATCATCGTCGCCGGGCTGACGACCTTGATCTGCCTCGCCATCGGCGCGCTTGCCGCCTTCTCGCTGTCGCGGCTCCGCATCAAGCAGCGCTTCGGCATCCTCGTCGTGATCCTGGCGGTCTCGATGTTCCCGCAGATCGCGCTCGTCGGGCCGCTCTACCTGATCGCCGCCGATCTCGGCCTGCTCGACACCTATGCGAGCCTGGTGATCACCTATGTGGCGCTCGGTCTGCCGCTGGTGACCTGGGTGCTGTTCGGCTACTTCGAGACGCTGCCGCGCGAGCTCGACGAGGCGGCCCGGATGGACGGCATCGGGCCGGTCGGGCTTCTGCTGCGGATCGTGCTTCCGCTCTCGGCACCCGCGCTCGTCACGACCGGGCTTCTCGCCTTCATCGCGGCCTGGAACGAGTTCATGTTCGCGCTCGCCTTCACATCGAACATCGCGCACCAGACGATCCCCGTCGGCATCGCCAATTTCACCAATCTCTACTACGTGCCGTGGGGCGACATTGCCGCCGCCTCGGTCGTGGTCACCGTGCCCCTGATCCTGCTGGTGCTTTTTTTCCAGCGCCACATCATCGAGGGCCTGACGCAAGGCGCCGTGAAGGAATGAGCACGCACGAAAACCTGAAGCCGCTCAGGGCCGGCTGCCAGACCTTCACCTGGGAGATGCTCGGCGAGCGCTGGCGCGGCACGGCCGACGACCTCCTCGACGCCATCGCCGGCGCCGGCTATGCCGGGATCGAGATCACCGACACCATGATCGGCGGCTACGCGGGCCGGCCCGACGCCTTCGCCAAGGCGCTCGAGGCGCACGGCCTCGCGCTCGTCGCCTATGCCTGCGGCAGTCGGAGCGGCTTCACTGAAGAGGCCGCCCTTGCCGAGGATCTGCGGATGGCCGAGCGCGCCATAGTCTTTGCGCGAAACTTTCCGGGCGCCCACGTGTCGTTCGGCAGCGCCACCATCATGTCGGCGGGGCCGCGGGCGGAGAAAGTCGCGACGGCGGCGCGCTTCTACAACGGCGCCACGGAGCGCGGTCTGAAGGCCGGCGTGCCGGTCGCGGTCCACCCCTCCTCGCACCACGATACGCTGCTCCTGACCCGGGCCGATTACGACGCGCTCTTCGCCCGGCTCGACCCCGGCGTCGGCTGGGTGCCGGACACCGGCCACATCCTGCGCGGGGGGCAGGATATTCTCGACACGCTGCACAGCTATGCGGACCGAATCCGCTACCTCCACCTCAAGGATGTCGATGCGGCGGGCGACTGGCAGATGCTCGGCACGGGCCGCTGCGACACGGCGGCCGTGATCGACGCGGTCCGCGAGGCGCCGGCCTTCAACGGCTGGCTGGTGCTGGAAGAGGAGTCGGACACAGCGGCCCGCGATCCGGCCGCCGCCGTCGCCGAAAATCGCGCCACGCTGCGCCGCTTCGGAGCCTGAGCCATGATTGCGAAGGACGATCGGAGCCGTGTGATGCGCCTCGGTATTTTCGCCAAGACCTTTCCGGGGACCGACCCTGACACCGTACTCGGCGCCGTGCGGGAGGCCGGCTACGGCTGCGCGCAGTTCAACATGGCCTGCGTGGGGTTGCCGCCGATGCCGGACGAGATACCGGACGGCGTGCTGGAGCGGATCGGCGCGGCGGCGGCGCGTCACGACGTCGACCTCGTGGCGCTTTCGGCCACCTACAACATGATCCACCCGGATCCGACGATTAGAGAGGCGGGGCAGCGCCGGCTCCGTCTCATGCTCGGTGCCGCGAAGGCGCTCGGCGTGCCGCTGGTGACGCTCTGCACCGGCACGCGCGACCCCGACGACCAGTGGCGCCACCATCCCGGCAATGCCGAGCCCGAGGCCTGGGCCGAGATGCGACGCGAGATCGAGATCGCCCTCGCCGGTGCCGAAGCCGCCGGCGTCGACCTCGGCATCGAGCCCGAGCAGGCCAATGTGGTGACCTCGGCCGCCGACGCGCGCCGGCTGATCGATGACCTCGGCTCGCCACGCCTCAAGGTCGTGCTCGACCCCGCCAATCTGTTCGAGCGGGCGACGCCGGACGAGGCGCGCCGCATCGTCGCCGAGGCCGTGGGCCTCTGCGGCCGGGATATCGCCATGGCCCATGCCAAGGACCGCCTTTCCGACGGGCGTTTCGCCGCCGCCGGCACCGGCGTCGTGGATTTCCCCGATTTCGTCACCCGGCTCGCCGCCGCCGGCTTCGACGGCCCGCTCGTCACGCACGGTCTCTCACCCGAGGAAGCGCCAGGCGTCGCGGCCTATCTCCGCAGGCTCGGCGCGTCATGAGCCGGGGCCCGATCATCGAACGGAGGCCCGCATGACCGTCCCTCGCCCGCTCGCGACCTGGCTCGACGCCCTGCCGCGCCACCGCTTGCTCGGCGAATATTCGCTGTGGTCGGCCGACCTCGCCAATCTCGAGCGCGACATCCGCCGCACCGAACCTTACGCCGACCTCTACCACGTCGATGTCGCCGACGGCCGCTTCGCGCCGACCTTCCTGTTCTTCCCCGATCAGGTGGCCCGCATCCGGGCCTTGACCGCGAAGCCCCTGCACGTCCACCTGATGGTCGAGGGTGATATCCTGCCGGCCCAGATCCGCCAGTTCGCGGAGGCCGGTGCCGACCTCGTGACGATCCACGCGGAGAGCGGAGGCGGCCTCAACGAGGCGCTGGCGCTCGTCGCCGGCCTCGGCTGCGCGGCCGGCCTCGTGCTGCGGGTCGAGACGCCGGTCGCGGCAATCGCCCCTTTCCTCGAGCGCATCCGTTTCGTCACCCTGCTCGGCACCGCCATCGGCGTGAAGGGACAGGGCCTGTCGGAGAAAGCCTGCCCGCGGCTACTCGAGGCACGCGCCCTGATGCGCGCCGCGGGACGCGAAGATGCGATCCGCCTCGCGGCCGACGGCGGCATCCGGGACGACACGGTGCCGCTGCTGCGGGCGGCCGGCGCCGAGACGGTGGTGCTGGGCTCGCTCGCCTTCGGCGATCCCGACCTCAAGCGCCGGATCGACTGGCTGCATGGACTGCCCGGACCGCCGGCCACCTGATGCGCCGCGCGCTCGCGATCGATCTCGGCGGAACCGAGCTTCGTGCGGCCGTGGTCGATGACGCCGGCCGTATCGCGGCCTTCGCGTCGACCGAGACCGATAGCGCGGGCGGCCCGGAGGCCGTGATCGCCCAAATCTTGGCGCTGACCTGCCGCGTGCGGGCCGAGGCGGGCGGGGCCGCGCCGATCGGCATGGGCGTCGCGGCGCCGGGGCCGCTCGATCCCGCGGCGGGGATCGCGATCGCACCGCCGACGCTGCGGGGCTGGCACGATGTCCCGCTCGCCGCGCTCCTCGGCGAGCGCCTCGGCCTGCCGGTGCGCATCGAAAACGACGCCAATGCGGCGGCGCTCGGCGAATGGCGCTTCGGCGCGGGGCGCGGCACGCGCACGATGGTCTTCGTCACCGTCAGCACGGGAATCGGCGGCGGCGTCATCGCCGACGGCCGCCTGCTGCACGGACACCGGGGGCTCGCGGCGGAGATCGGGCACATGACGATCGCGCTCGGGTCGGACCGGGCGCTGTTCGGGGGCGCCCCCGGCACCTGGGAGGCGGTCGCCTCGGCCTCCGCACTCGGGCGCGAAGCCGAGCGGCGCGCCCGAGGTGCCGAGGGAGAGCGCCTGCGGGCGCTGGCCGCCGGCGGCACGATGACGGCCCGCCACGTCGTCGCGGCGGCGCGGGAGGGTGACGGGCTCGCGCGAGCGCTCCTCGAGGAGGAGGCCCGCCTCATCGGCGTCGGCCTCGTCAACCTGCTCCATCTCTACGCGCCCGAGCGGGTCATCGTCGGGGGCGGCCTCGGCGCGGCGCTCGACCTGATGCAGGATCGGATTGTGGCGACGATCCGCGCCCGCGCCCTCGCGCCCCATCGCGACGTTCCGGTCGTGGCGGCGGCCCTCGGCCGGCAGGCCGGCCTCGTTGGCGCGGCCAGCCTCGTGCTGGATCCCCCACCCGCCGGCGGATGACGCGACGTCAGGTCAATGAGACGCGCGTTCTCAGCAGATCAGCACCTGCACGCCGGCGTTCTCCAGTGCCGTGGCGATGTCCGGCGGCGGCGCGGCATCGGTGACCAGATGCTGGATCCGCTCGAAGCCGGCGATGGTGGCGAAGGCGGCCACCTGGAACTTGCTCGCGTCGGCGACGACGATGGTGCGCCTGGCGAGGGCGATCATGCCGGCCGTCAGTGTCGCCTCCTCGAGCCGCCCCATCGTCAGGCCGTCCGGCGAAAGGCCGGTGACGCCGATGACCGCGGTATCGGCGCTGAAGCCGGCGACGCCCGGCAGGCCGATCGGACCGATCGTCACCTGCGACACCGACCAGTAGGTTCCCCCGAGCAGGTAGATGGCGCGCGCCGCCCCTTCCGGCGCGGCCGGGGGCACCCGCAGATTGTTGGTGACGACCGTCAGGTTGCGGTGCTCGGTCAGCGCCGCCGCGAAGGCGCAGGTCGACGAGCCGCCGTTGAGCAGCAGCGTCTCGCTGTCGCGCACGAGACCGGCGGCGCAAAGTCCGATCCGCCGCTTGGCCTCGGCATGGGCGTCCATGCGAAGACCGAGGGTGGTGTCGACCCGCACCATGCGATCCCGGCGGACGGCGCCGCCATGCGTGCGCACCAGGAGATTGCGCTGCTCGAGCACACCGAGGTCGCGGCGAACGGTGTCGCGCGACACCTCCAGCAAGGACACGAGCTCGCTGACGGTGACCTGTCCCTGGCGCTCCACCAGATCGAGCAGCCGATGCTGCCGCGCCGCCGGAAGCGCCGCGGCATCTGCGCTGGTGGAGAGGTCGAAGGCCATGGCCGCACGATACACCAAATCGCTGCGGCGAGGGCCACGCCCCTATCCGGCGTCGCTCGCGCCGATCTCGCCGACTTCGGACGGACCAGCGGCTTCCTTGCGCGCCGGGCTCCGGCCCGTCGTCAGCGCGTGCAGCGCCGCGACGACGAGCGGATCGAGACCGGCCGAGCCCGCCTCGACTCGCGCCGCGAGACCGCGGCGCATGACGGGAGGCCAGAACGCGCGGATGTGGTCATGCACCCCCGCCACCGCCTCCTCGTCCGGATAGGAGCGGAAGAAGGCGGCGATCTGGTTCGCCATGTGGTCGAGCTTCGCGCCGGCGTCCATGGGGTCACTCCGCCGCATCGAGATGGCCGCCGATGCGGGTGAGGCTGATATCCTCCTCGTAGAACCTCGCCTGCCAGTCCGACGGCCGGTTGGTGCGCCGTACCTGCACGGCCGTGACCTTGTACTCGGGGCAGCCCGTCGCCCAGTCCGTGTAGTCGGTGGTGATGACGTTGGCGCCCGTCTTGGCATGATGGAAGGTCGTGTAGACGACCCCCGGCTGCATGCGCTCGCTGATCCGCGCCTTGATGGCGATGTCGCCCGACCGGCTTTCCAGCGCGACGAGGTCGCCGTCGACGATGCCGCGCACCTCGGCGTCGAAGGGATGGATCTCGAGCACGTCCTCCTCGTGCCAGCGCGAGTTCTCCGTGCGCCGGGTCTGCGCGCCGACGTTATATTGCGAGAGGATGCGGCCGGTGGTGAGGATCAGCGGGAAGCGCGCGCCGGTCCGCTCGTCGGTCGGCACGAATTCGGTGATCATGAACTTGCCGAGGCCCCGCACGAAGCGGTCGACATGCATCATCGGCGTCCCGTTCGGAGCCGCGGCGTTGCACGGCCACTGGATCGAGCCGAGCTTATCGAGCTTGTCATAGGACACGCCCGCGAAGGTCGGCGTCAGCCTGGCGATCTCGTCCATGATCTCGCTCGGATGCCTATAGGCCATGGGATAGCCGAGCGCCTCCGAGAGCATGCATGTGACCTCCCAATCGGCGTAGCCGGCGAGCGGGGGCATCACCTTGCGCACCCGGCTGATGCGTCGCTCGGCATTGGTGAAGGTGCCGTCCTTTTCCAGAAAGGACGAGCCCGGCAGGAAGACGTGGGCGTATTTGGCTGTCTCATTCAGGAAGATGTCCTGGATGACGACGCACTCCATGGCGCGCAGCCCGGCGGTGACGTGCTGCGTGTCGGGATCCGACTGGGCCGGGTCCTCGCCCTGGACGTAGATGCCCTTGAAGCGCCCCTCGACGGCCTCATCGAGCATGTTGGGAATGCGCAGGCCCGGCTCCTCCTGCAGCGACACGCCCCACAGGCTCTCGAACGTCTCCCGCGTCGCGTCGTCGGAGACGTGGCGATAGCCCGGCAGCTCGTGCGGGAACGAGCCCATGTCGCAGGAGCCCTGGACATTGTTCTGGCCGCGCAGCGGATTCACGCCGACCCCGGGCCGGCCGATATTGCCAGTCGCCATGGCGAGATTGGCCATGCCCATCACCATGGTCGAGCCCTGGCTGTGCTCGGTGACGCCGAGGCCGTAGAAGATGGCCGCGTTGCCGCCCGTGGCGTAGAGGCGCGCCGCGGCCCGCACCTCGGCCGCCGGCAGGCCGGTCAGTGCCGCCGTCGCCTCGGGGGAATTCCGCTCCTCCGCCACGAACCGCGCCCAGGATTCGAAATCGCCGAGATCGCAGCGGGCGCGCACGTAATCCTCGTCGACGAGCCCCTCCGTCACGACGACATGCGCCAGCCCGTTGATCAGCGCCACATTGGTGCCGGGCTTGAGCGGAAGATGATGATCCGCCCGGATGTGCGGCGACTTCACGAGGTCGATCTTGCGCGGATCGGCCACGATCAGCCGCGCGCCCTCGCGCAGCCGCCGCTTCATGCGCGACGCGAAGACCGGATGGCCATCGGTCGGATTGGCGCCGATCACCAGGATCACGTCGGCCTCCGCGACCGAGGCGAAATCCTGCGTGCCGGCCGAGGTGCCGACCGTGACCTTGAGGCCATAGCCGGTCGGCGAGTGGCAGACGCGGGCGCAGGTGTCGACATTATTGTTGCCGAAACCCGCCCGCACGAGCTTCTGAACCAGGTAGCCTTCCTCGTTGGTGCAGCGGGACGAGGTGAGCGCGCCGACCGAATCGCGACCATAGGTCGCCTGGATGCGCTTGAATTCGGAGGCGGCCTTGCCGATCGCCTCGGCCCAGGTCACCTCCCGCCACGGATCGGTGATCCTGTCACGGATCATCGGCGTGGTGATGCGGTCCTTGTGCGTCGCGTAGCCATAGGCGAAGCGGCCCTTGACGCAGGAATGGCCCTCGTTCGCCTTGCCATGCTTGTAGGGCACCATGCGCACGACCTTGTCGCCCTGCATCTCGGCCTTGAACGAGCAGCCGACGCCGCAATAGGCGCAGGTCGTCACCGCCGAATGCTCCGGCCCGCCCATGACGATGACCGATTTCTCGTTCAGCGACGCGGTCGGGCAGGCTTGCACGCAGGCCCCGCAGGAGACGCAGTCCGAGCCGAAGAAATCGGTGCCGCCGGCCGACACCTTCGAGCCGAAGCCGCGCCCGTCGATGGTCAGCGCGAAAGTGCCCTGCACTTCCTCGCAGGCGCGCACGCAGCGGCTGCAGACGATGCATTTCGACGATTCGAAGGTGAAATAGGGGTTCGACGTGTCGGTCGGCGCGTCGAGATGGTTGTCGCCCTTATAGCCGTAGCGCACGTCGCGCAGGCCGACGACGCCCGCCATGTCCTGCAGCTCGCAATCGCCGTTGGCCGAGCAGGTCAGGCAGGTCAGCGGATGGTCGGAGATGTAGAGTTCCATGACGCCGCGCCGCAGCTTGGCGAGTTTCGGCGTCTGGGTACGCACCACCATCCCTTCTTCGGCGATCGTGGTGCAGGAGGCGGGCGTGCCGCGGCGTCCGCTGATCTCGACGAGGCACAGCCGGCACGAGCCGAAGGGTTCCAGCGAATCCGTGGCGCAGAGTTTTGGCACCTGCGTGCCCATGGTGGCGGCCGCCGCCATGACCGAGGTGCCGGCCGGGACCGAGACCGCCTCACCGTCGATCGTCAGCGTCACGCTGGTCGGGGAGACGCGGATCGGCGTGCCGGTATCGAGTTCCTGGATCAGAGCCATGGGAAAACCTCTACTCTGCGGCCGCGAGGGCGGCAGGCGCCGGCCGGAAATCCTCGGGGAAATGAGTAATCGCGCTCATCACCGGAACCGGCGTCAAGCCGCCCATCGCGCAGAGCGAGCCGTCGGTCATGACCTCGCAGAGGTCGGTCAAGACCGCGATGTTCTTGTCGCGCTCGATGCCGGCGGTGATCCGGTCCACGGTCTCGACACCGCGTGTCGAGCCGATGCGGCAGGGCGTGCACTTGCCGCAGCTCTCCTTGACGCAAAACTCGAAGGCGAAGCGCGCCTGCTCGGCGAGATCGACCGAATCGTCGAAGACCACGATGCCGCCGTGCCCGAGGAGGCCGCCGAGGGCCGCGAAAGCCTCGTAGTCGAGGGGCGTATCGAGCAGGCTTTCCGGGAAATAGGCGCCGAGCGGGCCACCGACCTGCACGGCCCGGAACGGCCGCCCGGAGCGGGTGCCGCCGCCGAAATCCTCGATCACCTGGCGCAGCGTCAGCCCGAAGGCCATCTCGATCAGCCCGCCGCGCCTGACGTTGCCGGCGAGCTGAAAAGGCAGCGTGCCGCGCGAGCGCCCCATGCCGAAATCCGCGTAAGCCTTGGCGCCGTTCGCCATGATCCAGGGCACGGTCGCAAGCGAGAGCACGTTGTTGACGATCGTCGGCTTGCCGAACAGGCCCTTGAGGGCCGGCAGCGGGGGCTTGGCCCGCACCATGCCGCGCTTGCCCTCGAGGCTGTCGAGGAGCGACGTCTCCTCGCCGCAGATATAGGCGCCGGCACCGAGCCGCGTCTCCATCGTGAAAGCGCGGCCCGAGCCCATGACCGACGAGCCGAGATAACCGGCCGCTGTGGCCGCCGCGATGGCAGCATTCATCGCCCGATAAGCGTGCGGATATTCGGACCTGATGTAGATGAAGCCCTTGGTGGCGCCGACCGCGAGCCCGGCGATCGTCATGCCTTCGATCAGCGCGAAGGGATCACCCTCCATCAGCATGCGGTCGGCGAAGGTGCCCGAATCCCCTTCGTCGGCGTTGCAGACGACATATTTCTGCTCCGCCTCGGCGAGGAGCACGGTCGCCCATTTGATCCCGGTCGGGAAGCCGGCACCGCCGCGCCCGCGCAGCCCAGACGCCTTCACCTCGTCGACGATGGCAGTTCCGTCGAGCTCGAGCGCCCGCGTGAGCCCGGCATAGCCACCGTGCGTCGCGTAATCCTCGGCCGAGCCCGGATCCACGACCCCGCAGCGCGCAAAGGTGAGGCGCGTCTGCCGGGCCAGATAGGGAATCTCCTCCGGAGGACCCAAGCGCAGGGCATGCTCGCCACCCTGCAGAACGCCGGCTTGAAACAACCCGTCCACGTCGCCCGGCCTGACGGGGCCGTAGGCGATGCGCCCTTCCGGCGTCTCGACCTCGATCATCGGCTCCAGCCAGAACAGGCCGCGTGAGCCCGTCCGCACGATCGTCAGATCGAGGTCTTTCGCGCGGGCGCCGGCATCGATCGCCTTCGCGACCCGGTCGGCCCCGAGCGCGACCGCCTGGGCATCGGCGGGGATGAAGATCCGGGTCATGCGCGGAGCTCCGCGAGATGCGCATCGAAGGTCTCGACATCGAGGCCCGAGACCGGCTCGTCGTCGACGAGACCCGCCGGCCCGCAGGCGCAGAGGCCGAGGCAGAACACCGGCTCCAGCGTCACCCGGCCGTCGGCCGTCGTCCCGTGCCAATCGACGCCGAGCTTGCTTTTGGCATGGGCCGCCAACGCCACCGCCCCCACCGCCTGGCAGGCTTCGGCTCGGCACAGTTTGACGACATGATCGCCGGCCGGCTCACGCCGAAAATCGTGATAGAAGGTGACGACGCCGTGGATCTCGGCGCGCGACAGGTTCATCGCATCGGCCAGCATCGGAACGGCGTCCTGCGGCACGTATCCGAAGGTCCGTTGCAGGGCATGTAAGATCGGCAGCGTCGCACCGTCGAGCATGGCGCGCGCAGCGATCAGTTCGGCAGCTCGCGCCGGATCCCATGGCTCGTAGGGCATTTTTCGTCCAGATCAGGCAGATTCCGATCCGCCGAAGGGTGCCCGAAACGGCGCGGTGATCAATAAAGCTGTTCCGTGCGGCGATAGAAATTTTCTATCAAACCGCCGCCGTTTGACGCTGCAGCGTCGCGAGTTCGCGCGCCAATTTCCGGGCCTCGGTCGCGAGCGCGGTCACGATCGGCGTCGTGGGCTCGCGATGCGGCACGACCAGCCCGACCGAATGGGTGACGTCGGGGTCGACGATCGGAATCGACGCGACGGTGCCGGGCAAGCCGATGCTGTCGGCCAGGATCGGCGGCAGCACGCTCGACCAGCGCCCCGTCCGAACGTGCGACACCAGCACGATCGTCGAGTTGGAGACGAGGGTCGGCTCCGGTTCGACTCCCGAATTGCGCAGCATCTGGTCGATGATGCGCCGGTTCTGCATATCGGGCGTGAGAAGGCAGAGCGGCACCCGCCCGACCTCGGCCCAGGTGACCGAGACCCGGCCGGCGAATTCGCCGTCATGCGCGGTCAGCAGCCGGTAGCGCTCGTCGTAGAGCGGCACGGTCCTCACTTGGCCGAGCGGCTCGTTGTCGAGGTAGCTGAGGCCGGCGTCGATCTCCAGATTCTCCAGGAGATGCAGGATCTCGATCGATGTCCGCGACAGGATGGTGAAGCGGATGCCAGGATGTTTCGCCCGGAACGGCGTCGTCAGCCGCGCCACGATCGGCAGCGCCGTCGGGATCACCGCCATGCGGACGTGCCCAACGAGACCGCGCTTCATCGCGTCGAGGTCCTGGCGCATCGCCTTGGCGTCGCCGACGATGCGGCGGGCCCAGTCCAGGATCCGTTCCCCTTCGGGCGTAAAGCCCTGAAAGCGCGAACTCCGCTGGATGATGAGGACGCCGAGCGCGTTCTCGAGCGATTTCAGCCCCGCCGACAGTGTCGGCTGGGTGACGCCGCAGGCCTCCGCGGCGCGCCCGAAATGCCGTTCCCGGGCAAGGGCGAGGACGAATTCGAGCTTGTCGATCATCTGGTGCCGCGGAGGTTATCGACGGGGACCGCAGCCTTCAAGACGGCGATCTCCCGTTCGCTCACGCGGACTGCTTCGCCCGCGCGACGATCTGCGTGGGATTGACGAACCTTAGAGCGATGAACAGCCAGACGAGCGTCGAGGCCATATAGACGACCGCCATGGCGTCGATCGACTGTCCGGCCCGCACTCCCGCCGCGAAGACCGAGTAATAGAGCGCGACGACCAGCGTTTGGCTGGTCGGGCCGGCGGTCAGGAAGGTCAGCTCGAACATGCTGACGGTGCGCACCAGAACCAGCAGGAGCGCGGCGAGGATACCGGGCGTCAGGATCGGCAGAAGGATGTGGACGAACAACCGCGGCGTGTTGGCGCCGAAGACGCGCGCGGCGGCCTCGAGGCGAGGATCGATCTGCTCGATGAAGGGGATCAGCACCAGGATGACGAAGGGGACGGTCGGAACGAGGTTGGCGATGACGACGCCGGCGAAGGTCCCGCCAAGTCCCATCCTGTAGAGCACCGTCGCCAGCGGAATGCCGAAGGTGATCGGCGGGACCAAGAGCGGCAGGAGGAAGACGAGCACGACGAAGCGCTTGCCGGGAAAGTCCCGGCGCGCCAGCGCATAGGCGGCCGGCACCCCGAGGAGTCCGGCGAGGAAAACCACGGCGAACACCACCTGGAAGGTGACGGTGAGCACGTCGCCGAGCTGGAATTCGTGCCAGGCTGCCGTGTACCAGCGGGTCGTGAAGGCTTCCGGCAGCCATGACCGCAGCCAGCGCGTCGACAGGGAATTGATGAGGACGACGGCGATCACGGCGCCGACGTTGAGCACGAAGGCGCCCGTGAACAGCCAGATGGCCGCGGCCCAGAGCTTCGCCGAAGGCGTGGTGTCGCGGATCAAGACCCTAGCCTTTCGCGCCGCCGGTGGCGCCGCGATAGAACAAGCGGCGCGCCGACAGGATCGCCACCACGATCCCGAGCTGGACGACGCCCATGATGATGGCGATCGCCGATCCCATGGAATAGTCGAACTGCTCGAACGCGGCCTGATAGGCCGCGATCGAGATGACGCGGGTTTCCCCGGCCGGGGCGCCGAGCAGCACCGCGGAGGGGAAGACGGAGAAATTCTGCACGAAGGAGAGGCAGAAGTTGATGGCGAGCCCGGGCGCCAGCAGCGGCAGAAAGACGTGCAGGAAGCGTTGGCGCGCATTGGCGCCGAGCGTCGCCGCCGCCTGTTCGAGCACCGGATCGATGCCGGAGAGATAGGAGAGCGTCAAGAGGAAGGTGAAGGGGAAGCCGGTGATCAGGAGCGAGGCGAAGACGCCCCAGTAGTTGTGGATCAGACGGATCGGCCCATGCACGAGGCCGAGCGCGATCAGCGTCCGGTTGAACCAGCCCTGCGGGCCCAGATAGTTGAGCAGGCCTTCGGCGACCAGCACCGTGCCGAGGGTGATGGGGATCACGAGGATCGTCGTCAGCAGGCGCTGGCGGCGCAGCAGCCGCACCCGGAAGGCCATGGGAACGGCGATGACGAGGCTCGTCAGCGTGACCGGCACGGCGATATTCAGCGTCGCGGCGATCGTGTCGTAGAGATAGGGATCGGAGAAGAAGGCCCGGTAATTGGCCATCCAGTCCCCGGCCTTGGGCATGAAGGACAGGGCCAACCCATAGGCGAAGGGATAGACGAAGAAGGCGACGATCAAGGCCAGGGCGGGCAGGACCAGCAGGGTGACACCGTCGATGCCGTTCCCCCGAAGACGCCGAAGAGCCCCCGCCTCCTCCGCTTGGCGCTTGCGCTGCATGGCGGCTCAGTCCGAGGGGAAGATCAGGACGCGATCCGGATCGGGCGCGAGGCGCACCGGCTCGCCCACCGCGATCGGACGCTCGGTCCGGAACTGTATGGCGGGGCCGCCGTCGAGCCTGGCCGTCCCGATATAGCCCTGGCCGCGATATTCGATGGCCTCGACACGGGCCGACAGGGCGTCGCCGTGGCCGGCGAGAGCCACGTCGTCGGGACGCATCAGCGCGACGGCGGGGCCCGGCCGAACGCCCGTGCCCCGCGACAGGCCGGCGACGGTCTGCGATCCGACGCGGAAGCTCAGCGCCGGTCCTGCCTCCCAGGTGCCCGCCAACCGGTTGCGGAAACCCATGAATTCGGCGACGTCGATGTCGGACGGAGCGTCGTGGACGTCCTGCGGGCGGCCGACCTGACGGATTGTCCCATCCTTCAGCACGACGATGCGATCGGCCATCGACAGGGCCTCGTCCTGATCATGGGTCACATAGATCGTGGTGGCCCCGAGTTCATTGTGGATGCGCCGGATTTCGGCCCGCATTTCGAGCCGCAACTTGGCATCGAGGTTGGACAGCGGCTCGTCCATGAGCACCAGCGGCGGTTCGATCACCACGGCGCGGGCGATGGCGACCCGCTGCTGCTGCCCGCCGGACATCTGGCCCGGCAGCTTGCGCTCCTGACCATCGAGGTGGACGAGGCGGATCGCCGCCTCGACCCGCCGCGCGGTCTCGGCCGACGGCGTCCGCCGCATCTTGAGGCCGAAGGCGATGTTCTGGCGCACGGTCATGTGCGGGAACAGGGCATAGTTCTGGAAGACCATGCCGAAGCCCCGCTCCTCGGGGCGGAGCCCGTCGATGCGCCGCCCGTCGAGCAGGATCCGGCCCGCGCTGATCGGCAGCAGCCCCGCGATGCAGTTCAGCGTCGTGGACTTGCCGCAGCCGGACGGCCCGAGCAGGGCGACGAACTCGCCCCGCCGGATGCTGAGGTCGATCTCGCTCAGGGCATCGAGATGCCCGAAGCGGCGGCTGACGCCTTCGAGACGGAGTTCCTCGAAATGCGCCGATGGCGAGCCCATCGGGCTTCTCCCCGGGGCAGCAGGAGGCAACTCCGGTCTCATTTCTTGAGTTTGGCTCCGCCGATCTCACGATCCCACTTGTCGAACATGGCGACGAGCGGCTTGGCGTCGAGGGGCGGCTCGACCGGATTGTCGGCCATCAGGGCGGCATATTCGGGCCGGCCGAACCGCTTGAAGGTCTCCTGGCTGTCGGCCGGCGCCATGGTGATCGGCACGTCGCGGGTCGCAGGGCCGGGATACATGTAGCCGTGATCGTACATGAAGGCCTGCTGCTCGGGCTTCAGGATGAAGGCGATGAGCTGCAGCAGCACGCCGAGCTTCTCCTGCGAGACGCCCTTCGGGATGGCGACGTAATTGGCGTCGCCCACCCAGTGGAAGCCTTTCAGCGTGCCGACCTTGTACTCCTCCGGCACGATGCCGAGGTAGCGCGGGTTGACGTCCCAGCCGGTCGTCGTGGCGATGATGTCGCGCGAGCCGTCGGCCAGCTCCTTCATGGTCGCCGTGGTGCCGGCCGGATAATAGTCGATGCAGCCGTCGAGGTCCTTGAGATAGGCCCAGGTCTTCGCCCAGCCGTTGATCGGATCCTGCGGGTCCTTGTCGCCGAGGAGATAGGGCAGCCCCATCACGAAGGTCCGCCCCGGCCCGGAGTTCGAGGGCCGCGCATACATGAATTTCCCGGGATTGGCCTTGCACCAGGCGAGCAGCTTGGCGGCCGTGTCGGGCACGTCCTTGACCCGGTCGGGCGCATATTCGAGCAGCGGTCCCGACGGATACCAGTCGTCGACGAAGGCCTGGCCGCGGGCCATCTTCTGCATCTGCCATGCCCCCGGCAGGTAGGTCTTTTCGAGGTCGGGGAACATGGACGCGTATTTCGGCAGGATTTCGGTCCACAGGCCCTGCTCCATGCCGGCCGCCAGCGCGTCGTTGCCGGTGAGGACGAAATCGATGTCGACGTGCCCGGCATCCTCCTGCGCCTTCAGCTTGCCGGCGAGCTCGGGCGCCGTCGCCTGCGTGAAGACGAATTTGGACACGAGATCCGGGTGCGCGTCACGGAATTTCTCGAGCGCCGGCTGGCTCAGCTGCAGGTCGCCCGCGACGTCGATGACGCTGATCACGAGGGGCTGCTTGGGCTTGGGAAAATCCTGGGCCCGCAGCGGAAGGCCGGTGCAGGCGAGGCCGACCATGGCGGAGAACGCCAGAAGGGCATTACGCTTCGTCGTCATTCGAGATCCTCCATGTACGGGCTTCTTTGTTGGTGCCGGGCGCCGCTCAATCCCGTGCGGCCGGCGTCCCCGGCCGCAGGAGCGCGGCGGAGTCGGGATCGAGAAACAGATGGCAGGCGGGGTGCCGTTGCAGGATCGAGGCCGGTACCTCGGGAGAGATCGGACCATCGATCGTCGCGTGCACCGCCTCGGCCTTCCGGCGGTCCGGAACCGTCAGGATCACGAGTCCGCTCGTCATGATCTGCGGAATCGTCATCGAGATCGCCTCGTGCGGTACGTCGTCGAGCGTCGGGAACCAGCCTTCGCCGAACTGCTGACGCCGGCAGCGCTCCTCCAGCGGGACGACCTTGAACGCCTCGGCGGCCTCGAAATCGGCCGGCGGGTCGTTGAAGGCGAGATGCGCGTTCTCGCCGATCCCGGCGAACATGACGTCGATGGGATGGGCCGCGATCAAGGCATTCACCCGGGCCAGTTCGACCTCGAGATCGGGCGCGTCGCCATCGATGAAGACGAAGCGAC
Organism: Lichenihabitans sp.; assembly: GCA_965277635.1. Taxonomy (GTDB): domain Bacteria; phylum Pseudomonadota; class Alphaproteobacteria; order Rhizobiales; family Beijerinckiaceae; genus Lichenihabitans. The sequence goes on along the minus strand of CBDIDE010000002.1, from coordinate 2,899,695 downwards.
CGAGCGTCGGCAGGTGCGCGGTGAAGCGGTCCCTGAGGTAGCGCCTGAAACTGGCCGGATGGGTGTCCGGCATGGCGATATATTCATCGAGGTGAAAGGCGGTCACGCGAGACCAGTCGACCTCGCTGTGGCGCACGAGCTCGGCCAGCATCTCGAACTGGCTCGCGCCGGTCGCAACCACGATATTGGCCCGGCCTCGCCTGGCGATGGCGTCCTGCATGGCCCCGGCGCCCCGAGCCGCCGCGGCCGCCGCCAGGGCGGCCTTGCTCGGCGCGATATGCACATCGATCATTCGTGTCTCCCGCTCAGAATGGGCTCGGGCGCCGAAAAAGCCGGGACGCGGTCCTCGCGGGCCGGCGCGGCGGGGCGAGCGGTCGTGGCGCGCGCGATGAATTCGGCCGGAACGACGAGCTTTTCGGCGGCCGCGGACCGGGCCTCGTCGAGCTGCGCCACGAGGAGATCCACCGCCTGTCGCCCGGCCGTCGCGCAGGCGATCGTGACCGAGCTCAGGCCGGGATAGATCATCGGCGCGATGATGCCGTCGCAACCCACCACGCTGAAATCCGCGGGAACCGAGAGACCCCGTTCGGCCAGGCCAGCCATGACGCCCTGCGCGACCGTATCGTCGAAGGTGAGGGCCGCCGTCGCGCCGCAGGACAGCACCGCCTCGACGCAGGCCTGGCCGGCTTCGAAGCTCGGCCGCGACGTCGGAACTTCGCAAAAGGACAGACCGATCCGGGCCGCCGCATCGTCCACGGCTTCGCGTCTCTGGGCGTTGGACCAGGACAGGGCCGGTCCCGCCACATAGACGATGGAGCGATGCCCGAGCGCCGCGAGATGCTCGACCGCCCGCGCATAGCCTCGCCTCGTGTCGACGAGCAGCCGCGAAAAACCCTGGAGATCACGATTGACCATGACGAGAGGACGCCGCGCCAGATGGGCCTCGATGCGGGCGCGGTCGAGGCGCGGCGACACGAGCACGAAACCGTCCACCTGCGACGCCAGCTTCGCCAGCAGCACATCCTCGAGATCGGGCGTCTCGTCGCAATCGCCGAGGAAGGTCGCAAAGCCCCGGTCGCGCGCCTGGGCCTGGGCGCCACGCATCAGGGCGGCGAAAAACGGATTGGTGATGTCGGGGACGATGAGCGCAATATTGCCGGCCCGGCCCGTGCTCAACGCGCGCGCCGTCTGGTTGGGCACGTAGCCAAGCCGGTCCGCCGCGGCGCGGACTCCTTCGACCGTCACGCGGCTGAGCAGGTGGGGCGCGCCGAAGGCCCGCGAGACGGTCGACCGCGAGACGCCCGCGGCTTCTGCCACCTGCTTGATCGTGGGAACTGACGTCACGTGCGCTTGGTCCGGTCCGCGGCTGTGCAACCGGTTGCATAGAAGTCCTGCTGAAGGACTCTGTCAAGCCCCCGGCCATTCCCGGGGGACTTCGACGTCAGGTGAACGCCAATGACCTCGCTCTGCGGTGTCGGTGCCCGCGCCCGCATGGAAAGAAGGTGGCGCTCGGCAGCCGTTCGCCTGAACGCGGAACTCTGCAGAGGCGGCAGACGCCTGTCCAAACCGAGGCGCCTGCTTGGCGCTATGTCGATGATCTTCGTATCAAATCTGAGCTTCGATCGCCGCCTTGTCTATGATCGACCAAACTTGCTTGATCCGTTCTCCCGAGAATTCGTAGAATACGTTCTCGCTGAACGAGACCGTCTTGCCGTTGACGGGAAGGCCGAGGAACTGGCCTTTTGGCGTGCAGTCAAAGCCGAGCCGGCTCGCTATGGAGGGCGGATCGGCCATCAGCAGCCGGATGTTGAAATATAGATCCGGGATCTCACGAAAATCCCGCTCCAGCATCTCGCGATAGCCCGATAATCCGATCCGCCGACCGTTGTAGTGGACCTCATTATGGACGAACCGTCCGAGCCTCGGCCAGTCCTGCTCGTTCAGGCATGCGATATAGCCTCGATAGATGTCGGCGAGATCGGCCTTCTTCACGACAGTCACCCTGCCCTTCCACGAGGTCCCGGCGACGAAGCAGGGCGAGACGACATCATAGACCCGAGAGTATTCCCCCGGACATCGGATCGGCTCGCTCCGCCTTCTGCAGCCGTTTCGAGCCGCCGACCTTTACGCGCGAGACGACACGACACAAGCCGCTCGCCCGACGCCGACGCCTCTCCGACGAGGCTCAAGCCGTCGTGTCCGCGCCGGCGGCAGAGTCTTGCTCGGCGCGCGCGCTCTTCGGGCAGCGCCATCAATCCCGCGCCGTCGCGCCCGCCCATCGTGAAGATGCGATAGTCGCGCCGCTCTCATAGGGCTTGGTGTCCCAGCCGACGACCGCGCGATGGAACTCGGCGGCAGCGTCGCGGTCGGTGCTGTTGAGCTCGTGCCAGATGAAATGATTGGCCATGGATCAGTCCTCCCCCGTATCGAAGATCGGCGCGAAGCCGCCGAAGATCATGCGCCGCATGTCGAAGGGCACCGCGCCGTCGGCCTTCATCCGCTCGGCGGTCGGCATCTTCTGCGCAGCCGCGTCGCAGGTGGCGCGATCGGGCCAGACGATCCAGGCGAAGACGACGGTCTCGTCCGCCGCCGCGTGGACCGCGCGCTTGAAGTCGGTGACCTTGCCGTCGGGCACGTCCACACCCCAAGCCTCGACCAGCCGCGTCGCGCCATAGTCCCGGAACATCGGCGCGACCTTCGCCGCAAACGCGCGATAGGCCTCCTTGTCGTTCGTCTTCACCGGCACCACGAAGCCCTGGATGTAGCTCATCGGCTCGCTCCCGCCTCGTTGCGTCCGGGCGCGGCGTCCTGACCTTCGTAGACCGCCATGTGATCGGCCATCGCCTTCACATGGGCCGGGCGCGCCTCGCCGCGCGCCACATAGGCCGCGAGGTTGGGCAGGTCGGCGAGGATGTCGGTATTGCGCAGGCCACCCAGCACCGAGATCATCATCAGGTCGCCGACCGTGAAGGTGTCGCCGTCCAGCCACGGCTTGTCGCCCAACGCCGCCGCAAGGTCGGCGAGACGGCCACGCAAGTCCTCGACCACCTTCGGGCGGCGAGGCTTCGACCATTCGCGGTCGGCCTCGAACAGGTCGACGACGGCGAGCTGCATCACCCAGGGCTCGACCGAGTTGAGCGCGGCGATCAGCCACTGGATCGCGCGGATGCGCGCCGCGGGATCGTCGGGAAGCAACCCCGAGCCCTGCTCCGCGATGCGAAGCGCGATCGCGCCCGATTCGAAGATCTCGACCGCGCCGTCCGAATAGGTGGGAACCTGCCCGAAAGGCTGGAAGCGGCGGTGCGCGGCGCTCTTCGAATAGGGGCCGTCGATGAGGTCGACCGCATAGGCCTGGCCGGTTTCCTCGAACGCCCAGCGCGCGCGGACATCGCGGACGAAGCCACGGGCGAACTTGGGCACCCAAGCGAAGGTGGTGATGGTGGGACGCTGGGACATGGGTCTCCTCCGGTGAATCTTATTCGGCGAGCGGCGCGGAGGCGCCGACGGCGAGGCTCAGGCTGCTGCGGGCTGCCGCTGGGCCATGGCCGCGACCGCGGCCTCGACGTCCATCCACACCGACTCGAAGATATGTCCGTCGAGATCCTCGAAGGCGCGGCCATACATGAAGCCGTGGTCCTGCGCCGCCCGCGGCTCCCTGCCGCCAGCGGCGAGGGCCGCCTCGGCGATCGCGTCGACCGCCTCGCGGCTGTCGCGCGACAGGCAGAGCAGGACCTCGCTGGTGATGCGGGCGTCGGCGATCTCCTTGGTCGTGAAGGTTTGATAGAACGCGCGGTCGAGCAGCATGAAGATGATCGTGTCCGACCACACCATCATCGCCGCCTCGGGTCCCTTGCAGATGGTAGTGTCCTTGCTGCAGCCGATCGCCTCGTAGAAGGCGGTGGCCTTGGCGACGTCGGCCACCGGCAGGTTCACGAAGATCATCTTGGGCATCGTTATTTTCCTCCAGGTCTGGGCTTGTCTTGTGTGGTCAGTGCGTGGACGCGCCATAATCGAGCTTCGGATACCATCCGGCGCCGCGACCTTCGGGCGTCGCGTCGAGGATCGTCCACAGCGGCATGAGATCGGGGGCACCGCGCGGATCCTGGCCGGGGTCGGCGCTGTCCATCCCCATCTCGCCGCTCCAGAAATGCCGGATCGTGCCGTCGCGGCGCGTGAAGACAAGAAATTGTGGAATGTCGCTGCCGTCGGGCGCGACGGCGTGGTAGTCGCGGCTGAAGGCGCCCTCGGTATCCGAATAGAGCGGCAGGTGCTGCCATCCGCGCTCGGCCTTGAAGGCGGTGAGGCGGCGGAGCGGAGATCGCGCGACGACCGCGAAGGCGATGCGCTGCTCGAGATCGGGCACCTCCCCGTCCCAGGAGGCGAGCAGCGACGAGCACATCGGGCATGGTCGTTCGCGCTGGGGGCCGAACATGTAGCCGTAGATTGCGAGCGTATCCTTGTCGCCGAACAGATCCGCGAAGGTGACGGGGCCGGCTTCGCCCTCGAAGCGATAATTGGCGGTCACCGCGCCGCCCGGCGGCAGCGCCCGGCGTTGCTCGGCCACGCGCTCGATGTGACGGCGCAACTCGATCTCCTCGGCGAGAAGCGCGTTGCGGGCGCGGCGATAGTCGGCGTTTTCGTTGGGCCAGCGGACGGCATTGGCCTCGGCGAGGGCGCGCGCCGGTTTCAGAGCGTCGGTCATCGAATCCTCCGTCGTTTCTTCGGGCGAAACACCCTGCCGGGCGGATCTCCATTTGACGACAATGCCCACTTCAGTTATAAAAAACAACTGTGAAGTTATAAAAAATGACTAAACAAGAAAATGTGACGGCAAAACGCTGGTATGACGACGCCTGCGGCACCGCGCTGGCGCTCGAGCTGGTCGGCGAGCGGTGGTCGCTCCTGATCGTGCGCGAACTGATGTTCGGCCCCCGCCGCTTCGGCGAGATCAAGGCCCAGCTCAGCGGGATCAGCGCCAACGTGCTGACGCTTCGGCTCGAGGGATTGGAGCGGGCCGGCATCCTGCGGCGGCGCAAGCTGCCCTCGCCTGCCTCGGTCCAGGTCTACGAATTGACGCCCTGGGGCTATGAGAGCGAGCCGATCTTTCAGACGATGGGCCGATGGGCGACGCGCTCGCCGTGCCACGACCCGACGCTGCCGCTGTCGCCGGCCTCGATCATGATGTCACTGAGAGCGATGCTGGAGGTCGGGCGGGCCAATGAGATGACGGCGACCATCGCCTTCCGCTTCGCCCAGGACGCCTTCGTGGCGCGGCTCGCCGAGGGCGCGCTGGACATCGTTCGGGGCGATACCGGGGCGCCCGACGTCGTCTTCGCCAGCGATCCGACGACGCTGGCACGCATCTTCTACGGCAAGTGGCCGATCGCCGAGGCGGAGGCGGCGGGCGTGCTGCGGATCGAGGGCGACCGGGCGCTCCTCGAGCGTTTCGTGACCTTGTTCGCGCTGCCGCCGAAGGTTCGATGATCGCCCGGCGCGACGGAACCGCCGGTTCGGCATTCTCCGGCCTGACAGCGTTCTGACAGGCGATTCTGCTACACCCGCCGGCATGAGGACGCTCGGCAATCACAGTGAACGCCGCGCGTCGCAAGGCGGGCGGCTCAGGCCCGAGAATGCCTCGATCCGGCATCGCGTCCTGATGCGGCTTCCGATCGTCCTCGTCATCTTCGGCCCGTCGACGCGTGCGTCGGCCGAGACTCGCGGGAGCGCTGCAGACCGGGCCGCCTGTACGCCGGATGTCTTCAGCCTATGTGCCGACGACATTCCCGACGAACAGGCGATCCTGTCGTGTCTCCGGCACAACGTCGTCTCGCTCAGCCCAGAGTGTCACCGGGTGATAGCGCCCGCGCCCCAGGGCCCTGAGACCGTCAGGCGATAGGCGCGAACCGGGAGGCGGCGCCGTCGGGTTCGGGGCCGCACCACGCGAAACAGGCCACAGGAGAGCCAATGGCGATTCGCTCAATGATCAATTCGTCCGCGATCCACGCGATGGGTGCGGTTCTGGCGGCGTCGGCAGGCCTGTGGCTCGCCATGGGATCCGGTCCGGCCGACGCGGAATCGTTCAAGTCGGCGATGAACGACATGGGTCGGACGGTCAAGACCGCCAAGGCAGCCCTCGGGTCGAGCGACGCCGCGAAGGCCGGGGAGGCGCTGCGGGCCTTTGCCGGCGAAGCGCGGACCGCGATGGCCTTGGTTCCGGGCGGCGGCGCCAAGGCGCGCGACTTCCGGCAGCGATTCACCGCGCTGTCAACCACCGCAGACGCCGCAGATCCGGCGCATTTCAGGGCCGCGTTCGGCGAGATCGTCAACCAATGCCGCTCATGCCATTCGGTCTATAAATGAGTGCGGCGGAACGGCTCATCAGGCGCCATCGTGCCGCCGACGAAGGCCAGCCCGAAACTCTGGCCTGGGACCTGCCGACCCGCCTGTTCAAATGGACGCTCGTCGTCCTCATCATCACGGCCTGGGTGTCGAGCGGCTTCGCCGACCCCGACATGACGGTCCACAAGGCCGCCGGATACGGCATCCTCACGCTGCTCGTCTATCGGGTGCTCTGGGGCTTCGTCGGCGGCTCGACCGCTCGTTTCGCGAGCTTCGTCAGCTCACCGTCGACCGTCCTGGCCTATGTCAGGGCGCTTCGGGCGGGAGCGGCCAGGCCCTACCTCGGACACAATCCGGCGGGAGGGCTCATGATCCTCGGGCTGCTCGTCGCCTGCCTAATCCAGGTGGTGCTCGGGCTCTGTTCCACCGACGGTGTGATGGCCTCGGGGCCTTTGGCGGATGTGATCGGCGACACGTGGGCCGCACGCGCCGCGACGCTCCATGCGATCTGGTTCTATGTGATCCTCGGGCTGGCGATCGTGCACATCGCCGTCAACCTGTTCTATCAGCTCATAAAGAGAGAGAACCTCATCGGCGCCATGATCACGGGACGCAAGGCGGCCCGGATCTATGCGGACGGACGCTTCGCCAAACGGGGGTCGAACGCCGTCGCCCTCCTCTGCCTCGGCGTCGCCGCGGCCCTCGTCTATCTCGGCGTAGTCCTGCCGGGCGGGCACTTCTTTTCGTAGCGCAAGACGAGGCCCGGCACCGGTTCAGGACCTATCCGTCGGCTGCCCCGCGAAGGCGAGCTCCATCGTCGTCCGGCGGTCCGGGTCGACGGAGGTCTCGAGCCTGCCGCGATGCAGCTTCATGATCCGGCGGACGATCTCGAGCCCAATGCCCGAGGGCTCGGCCGTCTTGTTCGTCGTGGGGTCGGTGACAGGCCGATGTCGCGACAGCAAGCCGGCATCGTCGCTCACGAGAATGCGCGTGCCGGGTCCGACCTGGATCTCGATCGCCGTGTCACGCGGCGTATGCACGACGGCGTTCTCGATCAGATTGCGCACCGCATTCTCGATCAGCGGCGGGTGACCCTCGACCGGCGCGGCCCCGGCGTCCTCGAAGGCGATCGTGTGGCCGCGCTGATAGACCCAGGGGGCGATATCGCTGACGACGGCGCGGCCCAGGATCGCCAGATCGATGGGGCGGAAGGTGGCGCGGTCGGCGCCCTCTAGCCGCCCGAGATCGGTGATCTGGGCGACGAAACGGGTCAGCGCCTCGATATCCTGCTCGACCTTGCGGGCCCGGACATGCTCGATGTGGCCGAGTTCGAGCCGCATCATGGCGAGCGGCGTGCGGATCTCGTGGGCGATGGCGGTGGTATAGACACGCTGCGCCTGCATCAGCGCATTGATGCGGCCGAGCATCCGGTTCACCGCCGCACCGAGGTCGGCGATCTCCCGGGGCATGCCGGTGACGTCGATCGTATGGCTGGGGTCGAGCGGATCGATGCTTTCCGCCTGCTCCGCCGCGCGCTCCACGGGACGCAGGGCGAGCTTCACGGAGGCCAGCATGCCGCCGAGCACGAAGACGAGCATCAGCGACATCGGCACCGCCAGGTGGTCGGCGAGCTCGCGCCCGAGCACGTGCCACATGACGCGCTCGTGATCGTCGAGCACCGCGACTTCGATGAAGACCTTCTCGCCGGCGACCTCGAAGGCGCGGCCGCCGACGACCTCGATCGGCTTGCCGAGCCGGATGAGCCGCGACCAGAGATCCGGCGGGTTCACCTCCGGCGGCAGGAGATGGGTCACGCAGCTCGCGTCGCAATTCGAATAGATGACGCGTCCTGCGGGCGTCCTGACGCGCGTGAAATAATCGCCCCTCGACGCGCGATAGCGCTTGAGCCCGTTCGGCACGGAGAAGGTGAGATCGCCTTGCCCGGTGCGCACCCCGGCGAGCAAGGCGCGGCTCTCGTGCTCGATCATCAGGGCAGCAAGCTTCGCATCGTCGAAATAATAGTCGGCCAGGACGACGATCACCTGCACCATCATCGCCAGGATCGCGAACAGGACGATGCGTCGGCCGACGATGCCCCACAGCGGCAGAGGCGTCGTGGACCGTTCAGTCATGAGGCTTGGCCTCCCGAAGAAGATAGCCGGCGCCCCTGACCGTCTCGATGGTGATGCCGGAGTCGACGGGATCGAGACGCCGCCGAAGCCGAGAGATGGCGAGTTCGACGGCGTTGGTCGAGATCTCCTCGCCGAAGGCCGACAAGGCGACCTCGATACGCTCCTTCGGGACCACGCGATCGGCGTGGCGCAGCAGCAGTTCGAGCAGCGAGCGTTCGCGCGGTGAGACGGGCACCACGTCGCCCCCCGCGCGCACCGAACCGGAGGCCGGATCGAACTCGAGACGGCCGACCTCGATGCGCTCCGACCGATGCGGACCGCTGCGCCTGAGCAGAGCCCGGCAGCGGGCTAGGAGTTCGACGTGGTTGAACGGCTTGACCAGGTAGTCGTCCGCCCCGCTGTCGAGCGCGTCGACGCGATCGTCGATCGAACCGCGGGCGGTGAGCACGAAGATCGGCACCGGCGATCCCTGAGCCCGGATGGACTTTATCAGCGATTTGCCGTCGCCGTCGGGCAGACCGAGATCGATCAGGATCAGGTCGTAGAGGATCGACCGTGTCGCGAGCGTCGCCTCCGTCACCGAGCCGACCGCATCGAGCCGCCATCCGGCGCCGTGCACTCGCTCCGCCAGCAGATCGCGCAAGCGCAGGCTGTCCTCCACCAGCAACAATCTCATGTTCCGATCCGCATCGTGTCCCGCGCGCCGACTGATATCGCCTTCAGGATATAAGGTCCGAGTTTTTCACCGCCTCGACAGCAAGCTGACAGGTGCGCGGATTCGCGCTTGACAGGGACCTTCTCCTCTGTTTCGTATATCGTATACGAAACAGAGGAGAAGGCGATGGCGACCGGCTGGCATGGCGTGTTTCCTGCGGTGACGACGCAGTTCGACGAAAACCTGTCGGTCGATCTTAGCGCCACGCAGCGCGTGCAGGACGCGCTGGTCAACGACGGCGTGAACGGGCTGATCGTCATGGGCACCTGCGGCGAGAACAATTCGCTCGATCCCGACGAGAAGCGCAGCCTTCTCGAGGCGGCGGTCGAGGTCGTGGCCGGGCGGGTCCCGGTCGTGACCGGCGTGTCGGAGCTCGATACGCGTCGCGCCGTGGCTTATGCGCGGGACGCCGAACGGCTCGGCGCCGACGGCCTTATGGTGCTGCCCGCCATGGTCTATGTGCCGAAGCCCGAGGAGCTCGTCGCGCATCTCCGCGCCGTCGCCGAGGCGACCCGCCTGCCGGTCATGCTCTACAACAACCCGCCGGCCTATCGGGTCAATATCGGGCCCGAGGTGCTCCGGGCGCTCGCGGACGTGCCGACCATCCTGGCCGTGAAGGAGAGCGCGCCCGACCCGCGCCGCTTTACCGACCTCATCAACGCGTTCGGGGACCGGTTCGACGTCTTCGCCGGGCTCGACGATATCGCGCTCGAAGGGCTGATGCTCGGCGCCAAAGGCTGGGTGTCGGGCCTGACCAGCGCCTTCCCGCAGGAATCGGTGCGCTTGGTCGCCGCCGCGGCGCGGGGCGACTGGACGGAGGCGCGGCGCATCTACCGCTGGTTCATGCCGCTGCTGCACCTCGATGCCGAACATGACCTGGTGCAGTCGATCAAGCTCGCCGAACAGATCATGGGCCGCGGGTCGGAACGCGTGCGCATGCCGCGCCTGCCGCTGAGCGGCGCGCGACGCGCCGAGGTCGTGGCGATGGTGGAGAAGGCCGCCGCGACGCGCCCGGGCACGGCCCTGCCCCAGGCGGCCTGATCGCCTCATGCGCCATACCTTCTTCTGCATCGACGGCCACACCGCGGGCAATCCGGTGCGGCTCGTCGCCGGCGGCGCGCCGCTGCTGCGCGGCTCGACCATGTCGGAACGCCGCCAAGACTTCCTCGAGCGCTTCGACTGGATCCGCACGGGGCTCTGCTTCGAGCCGCGCGGCCACGACATGATGTCGGGCGGCTTCCTCTATCCGCCGACCCGCCCGGACACCGATATCGGCATCCTGTTCATCGAGACGAGCGGCTGCCTGCCCATGTGCGGGCACGGCACCATCGGCCTGGTGACCTTCGGGCTGGAGCACGGGCTGATCGAGCCGCGCGACCCGGGGCGGCTGCGCGTCGAGGTGCCGGCCGGCGTGATCGACATCGCTTATGGGACGGACGGCGAGCGCGTCGCCTTCGTCAGGATCACGAACGTTCCCGCCTATGTGGCGGCGCGCGGCATCGCCATCGATGTGCCTGGGTTCGGGCCGCTCTCGATCGACGTCGCCTATGGCGGCAATTTCTACGCGATCGTCGAGCCGCAGGGCGCCTATGCGGGCCTCGACGCGCTCGGCGCCGCGCGCCTGGTCGAGCTCAGCGCCAGCGTGCGGCGTCTCGTGCGCGAGGGGGTCGAGCCGGTCCACCCGCTCGACCCGACGATCCGAGGCGTCAGCCACGTGCTCTGGGCCGACGAGCCCCGCAGCGAAGGCGCCGACGGCCGCAACGCGGTCTTCTACGGCGACAAGGCGATCGACCGCTCGCCCTGCGGCACCGGCACCTCGGCTCGTCTGGCTCACCTCGCCGCAAGCGGGCGCCTGCGACCGGGTGAGACCTTCGTGCACGAGAGCTATATCGGCAGCCGCTTCCTCGGCCGCATCGAGGCCCGGACGGAGGTCGCCGGGTTGGAAGCCATCGTGCCCTCGATCGAGGGGAGCGCGATCGCGACCGGCTTCAACACGCTCTGGATCGACCGCGCCGACCCCTTCCGGCACGGCTTCCAGGTGGTATGACGTCCGCCATGGGTCTCCTCGTCAAGACCGCACTGGCGGATCAGATCATCGACATCCTGCGCGACCGGATCATCGCCGGCAACCTCCCGGCCGAGCTGCCGATCCGGCAGGATGCGCTCGCGGCGGAGCTCGGCGTCAGCAAGATCCCGTTGCGCGAAGCTTTCGCCAAGCTCGAGCAGGACGGCCTCGTCGTGTCGCAGCCCAATCGCGGCTATTTCGTCAGCCCGCTATCGACGGAGGAAGCCCTCGACGTCTTCGACCTGCGGCTGAAGATCGAGCCCGAGGCAGTCGGCGCGGCAGCCGTTCGCCTGCGGCCGGACGACATCACGCGCGCCCGGCGCGCGCTTGCCGAGCTCAACGAGGCCACGGCCTCGTTGAGCTCCAGGGCGGGCACGCTGAACCGGGCCTATCACATGGCGCTGATCCGCCCGTGCCGCCGCCCCGTCACGATACAGACCATCGAGCGGATCCAGGCGATCGCCGAGCGCTACGCCGTCAAGCACCTGGAGCCGCGGGGCCGGCCGGCCCGGGCCGCGACCGAGCATCGGGCGCTGTTCGAGGCCTGGGCGTCGGGCGACGCGCGCTCCGCCGCGGCGCTCAGCACCGACCATATCGCCACAACGCTCGACGATCTCGCGCGCGAGCTTCGCATCGCCCGCTGACCGGGGTGCACGAGGCGGCGGGTCGTCTTGCATGCTGTCGTTTCGTGCTGTAGGTCCGACGTGATCGCGCAGACGCTGGAGACCCTCGTGCCGCAGTCGAAAGAGATCCATTGGGCCAATCTCACGACCATTTCCTGCGTGGCGGTCCTCGTCGGCACGGAACTCGTCGGCATGTCCTGGGCCGCCGGCTGGGCGTTGGGCGGCATCTTCGGCCTCGCCCCGGTCGTCGCCCGCTCGGTGGAAGTGCTGTTCGCGCTGCTGGGCTTCGTCGCCCTCTACTATTTCATGCGCGCCGCCGTCAAAGTCGAACCCATCCGCGGCTGAGGCTCCTTCCATGACCGACCTCGATCGCCGTGCGCTGCTCAAGGCCATGGCAGCCGCCTCCGCCATGGGCCTGCTGGCCGAGGGCGTCACCCCGGCCATGGCGCAGCAGGCCGGCCTCAAGCTCGGCGCCCCCGAACCCTTTACGTTCGAACTGCTGAAGGAGAAGGCCCGCCGCATGGCGATGGACTCCTACCAGCCGCCGATGCGGCCGGCGCCCGACATCGTCAAGCAGCTCAACTACGAGGAATGGGGCAAGATCACCTTCAATACCGACGAGGCGCTGTTCGCCGACGGCCCGGGCGAATTTCCGGTGACCTTCTTCCACATCGGCATGTTCTTCGCCAAGTCGGTCGACATGCTGGTGGTGGCGCAAGGGCAGTCGCGCGAGATCGTCTACGACCAGTCGATGTTCAACATCCCGCCCGATTCGCCGGCGCACGAGCTCCCCAAAGGCATCGGCTTCGCCGGCTTCCGCCTGCAGGAAGCGCGTAACGGCAAGCTCGATTGGCACAAGAACGACTGGGTCGCCTTCCTGGGCGCATCCTATTTCCGCGCCATCGGCGAGCTCTACCAATACGGCCAATCGGCGCGCGGCATCGCCATCGATACGGCGGTGGCGGACCGCGACGAGGAATTCCCCGACTTCACCAAATTCTATATCGAAACCCCGACCGACGGCAGCGATACGCTGGTGATCTACGCGCTGCTCGACGGCCCCTCGGTCACCGGCGCCTATAAATTCGCCATGACCCGCGCCAAGGGCGTGATCATGGAGATCGACCACACGCTCCACCTGCGCAAGGACGTCTCGCGTCTCGGCATAGCGCCCCTGACCACCATGTACTGGTATTCCGAGACCGCCAAGCCGATGGCCATCGACTGGCGTCCGGAGGTGCATGATTCGGACGGCCTGTCGCTTTGGACCGGCGCCGGGGAGCGGTTGTGGCGCGCACTCAACAACCCGGACCGGACGACGGCCTCGGCCTTCTCGGACCAGTCGCCGAAGGGCTTCGGCACGATGCAGCGCGACCGGATTTTCGACCACTACCTCGATGGTGTCTATTACGACCGGCGCCCGAGCGTCTGGGTCGAGCCGCAGGGCGACTGGGGCAAGGGCGCGGTGCAGCTCATCGAGATCCCGACCGACGACGAGATCCACGACAATGTCGTCGCCATGTGGGTGCCGGCCGAGCCGGCGACGGCGGGCAAGAGCTACGCCTACAAGTACCGCCAGCACTGGCTGGCCTACGAACCCTTTCCGCCGCCGCTTGCCAAATGCGTCGCGACGCGGCTCGGGCGTGGTGGCCAGCCGGGGCAGCCCCGCCCCAAGGGCGTACGCAAGTTCATGGTCGAGTTCCTCGGCGGCCCGCTCGAACACCTGCCCTTCGGTGTGACGCCCGAGCCGGTCGTGTCGACCTCGCGTGGCCAGTTCGGCTCCTACAAGTTGACCGAGGCCGTGCCCGACGGCATCAACGGCCACTGGCGGACGCAGTTCGATCTCATCGTCGAGGGCACCGATCCGGTCGAGTTGCGGCTCTACCTCATGAGCGGCGACAAGATGCTGACCGAGACCTGGCTGTTCCAGTATCACCCGTTCTGACCAGGCCTATGCCGCGATGGCGGAGATCCACGCCATCCGTGACATGAACTGCCGCCGGCGCCTGAGGTGAGCCCTCTCGGCGCAGCGGCCCGGCAGCGCCGCGTCAGGGTCACCCATGCGACCGTGCTGCGCCTCGCCCTGCCGATGACGCTGGCCCATATGTCGACGCCGCTGCTCGGCTTCGCCGACACGGCGGTGATCGGCCGGCTCGGTCAGGCCTCCCTGCTCGGCGCCATCGCCGCCTGCGCGGTCATCTTCGATTTCACCTTCTGGCCGCTCGGCTTCCTGCGTCTCGGCACCTCCGGTCTCGTCGCCCAGGCGACCGGCGCCGGAGCAGCCGAGGAGGAGCGCGCCACCGTGCTGCGGGCGCTGATCCTGGCGGCGGCCCTCGCCGCGGCGCTCGTGCTCCTACAGCGGCCGATCGCCTGGGTGGCCTTCACGGCCATGCAGGCGTCGCCGGAGGTGACGACGGCGGCGCGCAGCTATTTCGACATCCGCATCTGGGCCGCGCCCTTCACGCTCGTCAATTACGTGGTGCTCGGCACCGTGACGGGGCGCGGACGCACGGACATCGGCCTTGTGCTGCAGGTCCTCATCAACCTCGTCAACATCGCCTTCAACGTGACCTTGGTGATGGGCATGGGACTGGGGGTCAGGGGGTCCGCCTTCGGTACGCTCGCGGCCGAGGGTCTCGGCTGCCTCGTCGGCCTCCTGGTCCTCTACCGCCTCTACGGGCCGGGCTTCGCCGTGCCGTGGCGATTGCTGCGCGACCGCGCCCGCCTCGCCCGCATGGTTGGCGTCAACCGCGACATCATGATCCGCTCGGCGGCGCTGATCTTCGCCTTCGCGTTCTTCACCGCGCAGGGGGCGCGAGGCGGCGATATCGTGCTGGCCGCCAATGCGGTGCTGATGAACCTGTTCCTGATCACCGCCTATTTCCTCGACGGCTTCGCCACGGCGGCCGAGCAGATGTGCGGGCAATCGGTGGGCGCAGGCGACGGCGCGGGCTTTCGACACGCGGTGCGGCTGACGACCTTCTGGTGCCTCATGCTGTCGACCGTCGCCTCGGCTCTGGCCTTCCTGGGCGGAGGGGCTTTCATCGATCTCGTCACCACCGATCCGGCCGTCCGCCACCTGGCGCGTCTCTACCTTCCCTTCGCGGCGCTGACACCGCTCCTCGGCGCACTCGCCTTCGAGTTCGACGGCGTCTTCATCGGTGCCACCTGGACAGGCGACATGCGCAACCTGATGCTGGCCGCCCTCGGCCTCTATCTGGCGCTGTTCGTGGCGCTGAGGCCCCTCGGCAACACCGGCCTCTGGCTGGCGCTGCTGGGCTTTCTGGTGGCGCGCGGGGGGCTGCAGGCCTGGCGCTACGGCTGGCTCGCGAGCCGGACCTTTCCCGATGGCAAGCGATCGCCGCCGCTTCGCCCGGTCTCAGGGCGTAGCGTCCCGGACGACGGCTGACATCACGCGATCGTAAACCCGCACGGTTCGCCCGACGCTCAGCGCTTCATCTCGATCTCGACGAAGGCCATCGGATGGTCCGTGCCGTTCATGACGTCGTGCGTGATGCCTTTGGGCCTGACATAGGCGTCGCCTGCCTTGAGCGGCACTCGCTTGACCTCGGTGCCGTCGTGGATGGCCAGTTCGCCGCCGAGCACCATCACGACGCAATAGGGCATGGCATGCTCGTGCCAGCCGGTGCTCGCGCCGGGTTCGAAATCCCACCGCGTGATCCTGACCCGGTCGTCGTCGACCTGAACGGTGGGCTTGGCGGGAATCGTGCAGGTGAACGCCACGACAGTGCTCCTTTCGATCGCGCCTCGCGCGGGGAGGCGCAAGGCAGGGTTGCCGATGACGGCAACCGGGAAACCCCAACCGGCCGATCATAGGCGATATCCCCCGACAGGAGCGAGCGCACGACGGGGACGATGGTCGAGACCTCATCCGTCGTTGCGGCCACCGGCCGTCGCCGAACTGCTCCATTCTCAAAAGGTGCGCCGCTGCGGATTGAGCCTGCGCTCGAGGCGGGTGAACAGCATCGCGATGCCGAAGGTGAGGACGATGTAGATCGCCCCGGCGATCAGCAGGGGGTCGGTGGAATAGCTGCGCGCCATCAGCCGCCGGGCGACACCGGTCAGGTCGATGAGGGTGATCACCGAGGCCAGGGCCGTCGCCTTCAGTTGGATCACCACCTCCGAGCTCAGCGCCGGCAGGACGAGCTGGAAGGCGCGCGGCAGCACGATGCGGCGCAGGCGCGTCGACGGCCGCATGCCGAAGGCCTTCGCGGCCTCCACCTCGCCATAGGGCACCGCCTTGATGCCGCCGCGCACCACCTCGCCGAGATAGGCCGCCATGTTGAGCGTGAAGGCGAGGATCGCGCAGTAGAAGGAGCTGCTGAAGATCGACCACAAGACCGTATGGCGGATCAGGTCGATCTGCGGCAGGCCGTAATAGATGACGAAGAGCTGAGCGAGCAGCGGCGTGCCGCGCATGGCGCCCGAATAGACCGCCGCCGGCCAGCGCAGCCAGACCGAGGCGGACAGCCGCGCCAGCGCCAGCGGCACCGAGAGGATCAGCGCCAGGATCGTGGTGATGACGAGAATCTCGAGCGTGATCTTGAGCCCGTCCAGATAGGGGCCGGCCAGGGCCAGGACCTGCTGCAGGATGGGGTTGTCCATCGCTTCAGGCCCGCCTGACGCCGCGCGACGCTCGCGCATCGAGCAGGCCGAAGACCGGCCCCGAGGCCGCGAGCAGCACGAAATAGATCGCCGCCGCAGCGAGGTAGAAGGTCAGCGGCTGATGCGTCACCTGGGCCGCGATGGAGGCCTTGTGCATCAGTTCGTCGAGGCCGAGGACCGAGACGAGCGACGTGTCCTTCAGCAGGTTCTGCCACAGGTTGCTGAGGCTCGGCAGCACCAGGCGCCAGGCCTGCGGCAACTGGATGCGGAAGAAGACGCGGGAGGCGCTCATGCCGATGGCGCGCGCCGCTTCCGTCTGCCCCGCCGGGACGGCCACGAAGGCGCCACGAAACGATTCGGAGGCATTCGAGCCGAACACGACCGACAGTGCGAAGACGCCGCCGAAGAACGGGCTCATCTCGGTCGCGCGGCCGAGCATCCGATAGAGCTGCTGCGCCAGCCCGAAATAGCATACGAGCAGGATGATGAATTCGGGCGTGCCGCGCAGCAGGTTGGTCAGGAGCGTGGCGCCGAGGCTGAGCGGCTTCCATGACGAGAGTTTCGCCGCCGCGCCGACGAGGCCGAGGAACAGCCCCGCCGCCAGCGACGCGAAGGCGATCTCGAGCGTCGCCAGCGCGCCCGCCAGCATCTGCGGCCCGTAGCCGTCGAGAAACGTCACCGGGGCCGGCCGGCGGAAGGCGTCGGCGGCGGATCAGGCCGCCGAGCTACGATCAGGGCTTCGGCGCGAGGCTGAAGGAGAAATATTTGGCATTGACCTTGGCGAACTCGCCCGATTTCGCGACCTCGGCGATGGCGCCATCGAAGGCCTTGGCTAGGGCCGCATCGTCCTTGCGCAGCGCGATCGCCGTATTGCCGGATCCGAGGATCGCCTTGTCCACGATGGCCTTGCCGACGAAGGCATAGCCGTCCTTGGCGTCCTTCTGCAGCCAGTCGTAGCCGACCGGCTCGTCGCAGATCGTCGCGTCGGCGCGCCCGGCCTTCAGATCCTCGAAGGCCTGGTCCTGGCCCTGGTAGACCTTGATCTCGCCGGCGATGCCCTTGAGCTTGGCATTGGCCCAGCTCTCCTCGATCGTGCCGCTTTGCACCGCGATGGTCTTGCCCTTCATGCTCGCCGGGTCGGCGGTGATGGCCGACCCCTTGGGCGCCACGACACGGACGTCGTTATGGGTCACGGGATCGGTGAAGGCGACGCTCTTCAGCCGGTCCTCGGTGATGCTCATCTGCGACATGGCCGCGTCGATCTGATGGGCGTTGAGCGCCGGGATCAGGCCGTCGAAATCCATGTTGACGAAGGTGCAGGCGAGATGCGCCTGCGCGCAATAGAGCTTGGCGAGGTCGATCTCGAGGCCCTTCAGCGTGCCGTCAGCATCCTTGTATTCGAACGGCGCATAATCGGCTTCGGTCCCGATCTTGACCGCCTGGTCGGCGGCGCGGGCGGCCGTGGCCAGCGTGAGACCCAGCGCGGTCAGAACGACGAGATGCTTGATCATGCGGGAAACTCTTCTCCAGTATCGATCGGCGGCCGCCTGCCCAAGCCGGCGGGAAACGGCTGCGAGACTAAGCGGTTGCGGCGTCCAGGCAAGGCCTAATTCGCGGCGCCGTGCGGTCATGATGACGCCACATCCCGGATCGGAAACGTCAGGTATCTCCAGGCCTCAATTGTCGGTCTCGTGCGCCACGCCAGCGCCGAGGCGCCGTCGGGCCTCGGTCTCCGACACCTTGCCGGCGCGGACCTGCGCGGCCAGGAGGTCGCCTTCCTGCAGGAGGCCGTCGCGGCCGGCATCCTGTCGCGCCGCGAGCCGCGCCCTGACGCAGGTCCAGGCGTCGGCGAACCGCGGATTGTCGGCGAGGCAGGCCTGGTTCGAGCCGGCCGAGCCATGCGGGGACATCGGGTTGCAGCCCGCGGCAAGAAGGCCGATCGCCGCGGCCGCCCATACTGCCCTGGTCATTGCGAAGCCTCCTGCCGTCTGCCGGTGCCACTATGCCCTCGTCGGCGCGCCGATCAAGTGACACCGGCGGATCGGGCTTGCCCTGGAGGAACAGAGCGCGGATGACTATCTCTTCGTCCGGCACCGACGGGTGCCCGCTGTCCACGCCTCTCCGGCAAGACCAAGGCCTCTTTCCCTCGTGCCCTTTCCGACGACGATCCCGGCCCTCGCCCAGGCGCTGGCCGACCGCGACTACGCCGAACCCACCCCCGTGCAGGGTGCGGTCCTCGACCTCGCGGCGGCAGGGCGGGATCTCCTCGTCTCCGCCCAGACCGGCTCCGGCAAGACCGTCGCGTTCGGGCTCGCCATCGCGCCGACGCTTTTCGGCGAGGCCGAGGCGTTGCCCCCGCCCGGTGCGCCCCTCGCGCTGATCGTGGCACCGACCCGCGAACTGGCGCTGCAGGTCTGCCGCGAGCTCGGCTGGCTCTATGCCGGCGCGCGGGCGAGCGTCGTGTCCTGCGTCGGCGGCATGGACCCGCGCCGCGAGCAGCGGGCGCTCGCCGCGGGCGCGCATATCGTGGTCGGCACGCCGGGCCGCCTGCGCGATCATCTCGAACGGCGGGCGCTCGTCGTCGACGGGATCCGGGCCGTGGTGCTCGACGAGGCCGACGAGATGCTCGATCTCGGCTTCCGCGACGACCTCGAATTCATTCTCGAGACGACGCCCGGCGCGCGTCGCACGCTCATGTTCTCGGCCACGCTGCCGAAGGCCATCGCCAGCCTGGCGCAGCGCTACCAACGCGACGCGCTGCGGCTCGAGGTCGCCGGCGCGAGCCGGGGCCATGCGGATATCGAGTATCGGGCGGTGCGCGTTCTGCCCAGAGAAGTCGAGCGGGTGGTGGTCAATCTGCTGCGCTATGTCGAGGCGCCGAGCGCGCTCGTCTTCTGCAACACGCGCGAGACGGTGCGCCACCTGCAGGCCGTGCTGATCGAGCGCGGCTTCGCCACCGTGGCGCTGTCGGGCGAACTCAGTCAGGCCGAGCGCAACCACGCGCTCCAGGCGCTGCGCGACGGGCGCGCCCGCGTCTGCGTCGCGACCGACGTGGCGGCGCGTGGCATCGACCTGCCGACGTTGAGCCTCGTCGTCCACGCCGACTTGCCCAACAATGCCGAGACCCTGCAACACCGCAGCGGCCGCACCGGCCGGGCCGGGCGCAAGGGAGTCAGCGTGCTGCTGGTGCCGCAGTCGCGGCGGCGGCGGGCCGAGGCGCTGATGGCCGAGGCCGGGGCGCAGCCGGTCTGGAGCGGGCCGCCGACGGTCGAGGAGATCCGCGATCTCGACCAGCAGCGGCTGATGACCGATCCGCTGCTGGCCGAGGAGAGCAGCGAGGAGGATCTCGCCATGGCGCGCGCGCTTCTTGCCGAGCGGCCGCCCGAGGCGATCGCGGCGGCCCTGGTGCGGGTCTACCGGTCGCGCCTTCCCGCTGCCGAAGATGTGGCCGACCCGGGCTTCCAGCAGGAGCCGCGCAAGTCACGCCTGCCTGGCGCCGGGCGGCCGACGCACGATGGTCTCCGGCGCGATCCCGCGGCGCCCGACACACCGCGCCGCGACGCGCGGCACGGCGGCACGACACCCCACGATGGGACGGGGCAATGGTTCCGCCTCAACCTCGGCCGCAAGCAGAATGCCGATCCGCGCTGGCTTCTGCCGATGATCTGCCGGCGCGGCGGCGTCCAGAAGCAGGATATCGGCGCCATCCGGATCTTCAACCGGGAGACGAAATTCGAAGTCAGGGGCGCGGCCGCGCGGCGCTTCGCGGAGGCGGTCAAGGGCCGCGACGGACCGGACGGCCGGATCGAGCCGGTCGAAGACAGCCACCGGTTTCCCAAAGCGAAGCACGGGGCTGGACCGTCCGAGCCGGAGACCGGCAAGGCGCGGCGAAAGCCCGCACGCAAGGCCGCCCAGCGGTCGGCGTGAGGACGATGCGATCGGCCTCGCGGGGGCGCGAAACGCGCGACAGGTGATTTGGTTCCTGCCTTGCGACGAAGTTGCCAGAGTGTTGCCGAAGGAACTCGCGTGTGGGGCGAGCGTTCTTAAGCCAAAGCCACAGGGGTTTTGAGCGAGGCACACATGGCCGAGAATTCACAGTTGAGTGCGAGATCGACCCGCGGCTTCGCGTCGATGGATCTCGAAAAGCGTCGCGCCATCGCCCGCAAGGGCGGCGAGAGCGTGCCTAACGAGAAGCGGAGCTTTTCTCAGAACCCGGCGCTGGCCTCGCAGGCCGGCCGCAAAGGCGGCCAAAGCGTCGACCCCGAAAAGCGCAGTTTTTCGCAGAACCATCGGCTCGCCGCCCAGGCCGGCCGCAAAGGTGGCCACGCGTCGCATGGCGGCACCCGAACGCTCAAGGCCGATCATTAGCGGCACGGTCGGCTCAGACTGACGATCCGGTGCTCTGGCCTGTCTCGCAGGCCAGCCCGGCGACAAGGCCCAAGACGACGGTACCGGCTGTGACGGCGGACCTGCGGGCGAGCCAACGTTGGCCATGGATCGGGTCGCCTCGTCCGGCCCAGGCGACCGAGCGGCCCTCCATCACCAGAGTCTCGATCAAGGCAGCGGTCCGCTGATCGCCTGGCAGTTCGGGGATGCGGCGGGCTTCGCGGCGGCTGAGCGAAAGCAAGCTGTCGCCGAGACCTTCTTCGTGAACGATCACGTCGGCGGATTGCAGGGCACGCACGGCCCGTAGCGTCACCAGATCCGGCTCTCCCGGCCCGACCCCGACAAGCCAAAGGCCACCCGGGACCTTGGTTGCGACGCCGAGCGCCGCATCGAGGCAGGCGGCACGATCGGCCTCGCTGGGCGGCCGATCCGAGCCGTCGAGCGCACGATCCGAGAACACCTCCCAGAATTTCCGGCGTGCCGCGAAGCCCAGGCCGCGACGCTGCAGATCAGGTCGCCAGGCCTTGGCGGCCGCGGCCCATAGGCGCAGGCTTTCGGGCAGCAGCGCTTCGATGCGCGCACGAAGCGCCTGACCGAAGACCGGCGCGGCGCCCTCGGTCGAGATGGCGACGAGCAGCGGCGAGCGCTCGACGATCGTCCCGAACTGGACATCGCAGAGCTGCGGCACGTCGATGATATTGACCGGCACGCCTGCCGTGTGCGCGGCGTCCCGGAACGCCGCGGCGTCGTCGCCCTCGAGCGCCCCGATCGCCAGCGCCGCGCCGGCGAGATCCGCGGCGGTCCAGGACCGCCGCACAAGCTCGATGGCGCCCGGTCGAGCCCGCGCCAGATCCTCCATCTCGGCGCACGGCGCGGCATCGGCGACGCACACCCGACCGCCGGCCGCCGCCAGCAGCTCGGCCTTCCAGACGGCCGGCAGGCTGCCGCCGGCCAGGAGCACGCGTCGGCGGCCGAGCTTGAAGAACAGCGGCAGTGTCGGGATCGGCGCAATGCCGGGCGATGAGGGGGGCACGGCTCAGTAGCCTATGGCGGCACCGGCCGGTCCGCGATCGTCGCTGGCACCATAGAGCGCGAATGGCTTCGGCGGAATCGCCAGCGGCGGCATGCCGGCGGACGTCGCGGCGAGCGAGGGCGCGCCGGCGAGCACGCCCTCGGCAACGCTCCACGGCGGCTGCTCCTTGAACGTATAGCCATGGTCTTCGAGGATGCGGCGCGTGTCGGGCGACAGCGCGCGGGGCTCCAGATCGACGACGTCGGGCGTCCACTGCTGATGGAGCCGCGGCGCATCGATCGCCTCGTCGATCGTCATGTCGTAGTCGATCATGTCGACGATCGCCTGCAGCACGGTCGAGATGATGCGCGAGCCGCCCGGACTGCCGATCACCGTCACCAGCCTGCCGCCCCGGGTCACGATGGTGGGACTCATCGAACTGACCGGCGTCTTGCCTGGCGCGACGACATTGGCGCGGCTCGCCAGCAGGCCGAACATGTTGGAGGCGCCGGGCGCGGCGGCAAAATCGTCCATCTCGTCGTTCATGAGCACGCCGGTCGTGCCGGCGACCCGGCGATTGCCGAACCAGTCGTTGAGCGTCGTGGTGACGGAGACCGCGTTGCCGGCCGCGTCCGCGATGGAGAAATGGGTGGTCTGCCGTCCCTCGGTGTCGGCGGGGGTCGGCCCGAGCGCAGCCGAAGGCGTCGCCCGCACCGGATCGATCGTAGCGCGGAGCTTCGTCGCGTAATCCTTGCCGGTCAACAGGGCCACGGGATTGCCGACGAAGGCGGGGTCGCCCAGCACCTGCCGGTCGTGGAACGCGCGCCGCATGGCCTCGACGAGGAGATGGACCGAGGCGGCCGAATGATAGCCGAGCCCGCGCAGATCGTAGCCTTCGAGGATGTTCAGCGCCTCGCAGAGCGCTATGCCGCCGGCGCTCGGCGGAGGCGCCGACTGGATGTCGTAGCCCCGGTAGGAGCAGGTGATCGGCGCGAGCTCGCGCACCGTGTAGGAGGCGAGGTCCTTCGCCTCGAGGATGCCCCCGCCGGCGGTGCTGGCCTTGACGATCTCGCGCGCCGTATCGCCCTGGTAGAACGCGACCGGCCCTTGCGCCGCAATGGCCTCGAGCGTCGCCGCCAGCTGCGGCTGCACGAACCGCGCGCCGACCTCGTAGGGTTTGCCGTGGTCGAGGAAGATTGTCGCGGTCGCCGGATCCTGGCGGAAGTCGTCGAGGCCGAGATCGAGGATCGTGACGTCCGCCGGGCCGAGCACGAAACCGTCGCGCGCCAGGCGGATGGCCGGCGCCATGACGGCTGCCCGCGACATGGTGCCGAAATGCGTCAAGGCATAGTCGAGCCCGGCGACGGAACCGGGCACCCCCACCGCCAGCCAGCCGTTCGTCGACAGTTTCGGGACGGCATGGCCCTGCGCGTCCTGGAACATGGTCTCGGTCGCTGCGAGCGGGGCCTTCTCGCGGAAATCGACGAAGGTCGAGCGGCCATCGGCCAGCCTCAGGCTCATGAAGCCGCCGCCGCCGAGATTGCCGGCCGCCGGCCACACGACGGCGAGCGCATAGCCGGTCGCCACCGCCGCATCTACGGCATTGCCGCCCTGCTTCAGGATGTCGACGCCGACCTCGGAGGCAAGCCTTTGCGCCGACACCACCATGCCGTGGTCGGCGCCGACCGGCGCCGGGGCCGCGGCCTCCGCCGCCAGGGGGATCGTCAGCATCGCTGACGCGATGAGGATACGCAGCATGGCCGCCTCGTCGTCGGATCTGGCGCGACCCTATCCGAGCCGGGACCGCCTGGGTAGGCCCGGGACGGGCAACTCCGGGATGCCGAATCGCAACCTCCGGCTATTTCGGGTAGTGTGCCGACTTGAAATTGGCCAGCGTCGCCGGCCCGCTCGTTCCGCTCTAACGCCTCCCGTATGCTAAGCGGAACGCGGTGGCGACGTAAAAACGACCTCGCTGAAAATATGGATTTCGCCATGACTGCATACATCATTGTCGACATGGGCGCCGTCGCACCCGAAGATGAAGGCGCTTGGAAAGCATATGTGGCAATGGCCCCCGCCACGATCGAGCAGTATGGCGGGCGCTATCTTGCCCGTGGTGGTGCGATCGACATCATGGAAGGGGATTGGTCTCCCCACGGCGTTGTTATCGTCGAGTTCCCCGATGGGGAGGCTGCAGCGCGCTGGTATGGTTCGCCCGAATATGCCCCAGGCCTGAAGATTCGCTCGAAATCTGGGCTAAATCGCAAGATGATCTGTGTAGAAGGCGCCTCGGACGCCAGCCCAAACAACCTGCTAGGATCGAAGTTCGTGCGCCCCGGCGAGGCGTAGCACCGCAATCCGCCCGCCTGTGGCAGCGCTCGGAAAGTCGAAATGCGGAGATGGCCGGCGCAGTTCAAATTCAGGCTGAGACAATGCCTTATTTCGGCATGCCCGGAATGCGCCGGATGGAACTCTCGATTCCAGAGAGCCTCGCCCGGATCTCGCTCAGGCTCTCGCCGACATTTCCCCTGTCTCTGGAGCCCGCCAGAGTGCTCGTGCCGATTGGACAGCTGAGCGCGCCTCCGATATCACGCGCGCCATGTTCAAGGGCCTCTATCACCGCGCGCTGGCGCTTGCCGAGCGCTCCCGCGCGCCGCTGGCCCTCGGGTTCTGGCGCGCCGCCCCTATGGCGCTTTGATGCGCCTGCCCGCCGATCCTCGGGCCTTGGCTCTGCTGATCGCGCTCGTGGCCGCGCTGACGCTCGGAGGCGCTTGGGCGTTCCAGGTGGCCGGCTACGTCCCCTGCGAGCTCTGCCTGAAGGAGCGGCTTCCCTATTACGCGGCGGTTCCGGTGGCGCTCCTGACGCTCGGCGCGGTGCTGCGCGAACGCCGCGACGCCGCCCTCGGCGGTTTCGCCCTGCTCATCGTGATCTTCGTGGCAGGCACGGCTCTCGGCCTCTACCACACAGGGGTCGAATGGAAGCTCTGGCCCGGCCCGAGCGAATGTTCGGGCACGTTCACGGCTCCGGCCAAGGTCGACGATTTCCTGAAGCAGCTCGACCGGACCGCCGTCGTGCGCTGCGACGAGGCCGCCATCAGGGTCTTCGGCCTGTCGCTGGCACTCTGGAACGCGCTCGTCTGCGTGGCGCTGCTCGGCCTCGCCAACCTCGGCCTATTGCGCAGTGCCACTCTGGGCCGGAGCGGTGTCGCGCGGCGCTGAGTCGATGGCCGGCGGGGCCTGCTTGTCGACCGCCGCCGCGCCGCCGCGCACGGTCACCGTCGGCACCACCGACATGCCGGGGCCGAGCTCGACATCGGGCCTGCGGTCGAAGGTGATCTTCACGGGCACGCGTTGGACGACCTTGACGTAATTGCCGGTGGCATTCTCGGCCGGCAGCAAGCTGAAGGCGGTGCCGCTGCCGGACTGGATGCTGTCGACGTGGCCCGGATAGCTCTTGCCGTAGGCATCGACCTCGATCGAGACCGGCTGGCCGATGCGGATATTGGCGAGCTGCGTCTCCTTGAAGTTCGCCGTGACCCAGACGTTGAGCGGCACCAGCACCATCAGCGCCTGCGACTGCGTGGCGACCTGGCCGACCGCGGCGGTCAGCCGCGTGATGCGACCGTCCATTGTGGCATGCAGCTGGGTGCGCGACAGGTTGGCGTCGGCGGTGGCTTTCTGGGCCTTGGCGGCATCGAGCTGCGCGATGGCGTTCCGCCGCTGCGCCTTGAGGACCTTGATCTGCTTTTCGGCCACGATCTGCGCGGCCTGCGACCCGGCCAGCGCGGCCTGCTTCGACTGCAGGTCGGACGCCGCCTGCTGAGCGCGCTGCACGGTGCCATACCCGGTCTTGACGAGGTCCTGGTAGCGCTTGTTCTCGTCCTGGGAGAAATTGAGCGCTGCCTGCGCCTGGGCGACCTGCTGGTCGGCCTGATCGACCTGGGCCTGCTGTGCCTTGATCTGCGAATTGTAGTTCTCGACCGTGGCCTCGGCCTGGTCGATCCCGGCCTGGGCCTGGTTCACCGCCGCGACATAGTCGCGATCGTCGATACGGGCCAGCAGGGCGCCGGCCTTGACGACCTGGTTGTCCGTGACCGGGACCCCGACGATGTTGCCGGTGACCTCGGGGCTGATCGAGACCGGCCGCCCGTCGATGAAGGCGTCGTCCGTGCTCTCATAGTTGCGGGCGTGCAGGTACCAGAACACGCCGCCGACGATCGCGGCGATCAGGATCAGCGCTGCGATGCCGATGGCGAAGGGATGCTTGCGCAGGGCGCCACGCAGGGCGCCACGCAGCCCGCCGCCGGCCTCGTCGGCCTGATCCCCCGCCGCGTCGGATTGATCGTCCTCGATCTCGGCCGGGGCACGCGGTGCCGCCTCGTCGCTGCGCTTCAGCGCTTCGGGTGCGGCCGAGCGCTCAGCTGACGAGGCATCTTGGTCCGCGCCAACCCGATCAGGCGTGCCGCTCCGCCCAAGGCCGATGATGTCATGCCTGGGAAGGCCGGATGAATCCTCCGGCTCGGTGCCCGGATTCTGGTCGCTGATACGGTCGAGCATGATCGCCCCTGATCGAAATCTATGGCTCAACACCCGGCAGAGTGGAGCGGTTCCGCCTCATGCAACGGTCGAGCCATGCGAATTGTGCATCGCATCCTTTCTGTCCGGGAGACGATCGGGTCTCGCCATGCCCGGGATGAAGGCATCGAACGCCGACCAGAATTGCCCGCGCAAGGCGTCCCGCTCCATCAGCAGTTCGTGCCGCGCCCCCCCCACCGTCACGATCGTGCTCGCCCGCAGCCGTGCCGACAGCCGCTCCGCCGCCCGGCTGTCGACCACGGTGTCGGCCCCGGCGAGGATGAACAAGGTCGGCGTGCCCAGGCGTTGGACAAAACCTTCCTCCTTGAATTTTGCCATGCTCTTGAACGCTGCCCAAGCCCAGGCGATCGTCGGAGGGCCGAGGGCGAGGTCGGGCCTGGCCTCGAGCAGGGTCGCGGTTCGGCTGAACCGCGGCTCGTCCGACGTCAACACGTTGCCCGGGAAGGTGCTGAGAAAGAGGGCGCGTCGCCGTCCGACCGGAATGAAGCCACGCCCGAACCCGAGGTGCCGGGCAATCCGAGCGACGGCCCTCGTTAGGTTCGGATTGCGCAGGCCGGCAAGGTCGATCATCGGTGCCGACAGCACCATCCGCTCGAAGACGTCGGGTCGTTCAGCGGCGAAGTGCAAGGCCGCCGTGCCGCCCATCGAATGGGCCAGAGCGTACCAGGGACGCGGGCAGAAGGGTTCGAGAATCTGTGTCGTCACGGCTGCCAGATCGTCCCGGTAGCGGGCGAAATCCCCGACGTGGCCTTTCAGGCGATTGCGCAGAGGGCGGCTCGACAACCCCTGCCCGCGCCAGTCGAAGGCGACGACGGTAAAGCCGCGCACCAGCAGGTCACCGATCGTCTCGTAGTATTTCTCGACGAATTCGCTCCGCCCGGCGCAGATGACGACGGTGCCCGGTCCCCGGCCGCCTTTTGTCGGCCCGAGACTCGGAAACCAGCGTACCGTCCGCAGGACGATCTGGCCTCGCGAGACAACGGGACTGACGATCGCACCCGGTGGGGCCTTGAGCACGGTTTCGACCAGGTCCATCGACGGTCTCGCGGCCATGCGGCGTAAGCGGCGAACCGCGAAGGATCGATCAGACGGAACTCACTCGATCCGGCGTGGATCCTCGCGAACGCCGACGGCTATCGGTCACACAACATAAAACCCGGCTTTTCCGAAAAGCCGGGTTCCATCTTCGTTACGAGGTGTGCGATCTACCAGCGGCGGAAGCGGCGATAGCCGTAATGATAGAAAGGCCGGCGCCACCCCCAACCATACCGCACCAACGGGCGCCGCCAGCCGTAACGCCATCCGTAATGACCGTAGAACGGTCTCCGCCAGCCCCAGCCATAGCGATAATAGACCTTGTCGATGCTCACGTGCTGGCCGGACTCTGTCGCAGCCAAGGGCGCCATATCGCCGACGGGCATCGCGTACGAGTCGGTCGAGGTTATCGCCAGACCACCGAACGCAACGGCCCCTACGAGGGCTCCTTTCAGAAAGTTCGTCAAAACCTCACTCCTGATTCGCTGACGCCCGAAAGATAACGCAGTTGGCGTTTTTCGGTTCCGCGCCAGGACCCGCGCCATGACCGATTTTCGAGGACGGAAACGCTGCCGCGCTCGCCGCCGCGACAGTCTGCGATGATTGCCAGAGGTGACCGTCTCGGGCAGAAGACGGTCGAGGGGACCGCGAAGGCGCCGGTCCCGCGCGCGACCACCGCCAGGGATTTCCCCATCATGGGCTTCAAATGCGGCATCGTCGGCCTGCCGAACGTCGGCAAGTCGACCCTCTTCAACGCCTTGACGCAGACCGCGGCGGCGCAGGCGGCCAATTACCCGTTCTGCACCATCGAGCCGAATGTCGGGGATGTCGCGGTACCGGACGACCGCCTCGCCACCCTCGCCGGCATCGCGGCCTCGAAGGAGATCATCCCCACCCGGTTGACCTTCGTCGACATCGCCGGGCTCGTGCGGGGCGCCTCGAAGGGCGAGGGCCTCGGCAACCAGTTCCTCGCCACCATCCGCGAATGCGACGCCATCGCCCATGTGGTGCGCTGCTTCGAGGACGGCGACGTCACCCATGTCGAGGGTCGGATCGCGCCGATCGGCGATATCGAGACGATCGAGACCGAGCTGATGCTGGCCGACCTCGAGAGCCTGGAGAAGCGGGTGATCGCGCTCGAGAAGCGGGCCAGGGGCGGCGACAAGGAGATGCGGGAGACGCTCGATCTCGTGGAGCGCTGTCTCGTCCTCCTGCGCGACGGCAAGCCGGCGCGCCTCGTCGAGTTCGGCGTGGACGAACGGCGTCTGTTCAACGGGCTCGGACTGTTATCCTCGAAGCCGGTGCTCTACGTGTGCAACGTGGAGGAGGCCTCGGCCGACCGCGGCAACGCCCTCTCCGCCGAGGTCGCTGACCGCGCCCGGCAGGAGGGCGCGGTCAGCGTCGTCGTCTCGGCCAAGATCGAGAGCGAGATCGCGGTCCTGCCGCCGGACGAGCAGCAGGACTATCTCGACGCCACCGGCCTGGCCGAGCCGGGCCTCAACCGCGTCATCCGGGCTGGCTACGACCTCCTGCATCTCGTCACCTTCTTCACGGTCGGGCCCAAGGAGGCGCGCGCCTGGACCATCCCGCGCGGCACCCGTGCCCCCCAGGCGGCCGGCGTGATCCATACCGATTTCGAGAAGGGCTTCATCCGCGCCGAGACGATCGGCTACATCGACTACGTCGCCAACCGGGGCGAGGCCGGCGCGCGCGATGCCGGCAAGTTCCGGCTCGAGGGCAAGGATTACCCGGTCGCCGACGGCGACGTCCTGCATTTCCGCTTCGCCAACTGATGCGGGATGGCGCCGCCGCGGTGACGGCGCCCAGGACAGCGTGGCCGCTCGGCATCGAAGGAACGCGGCGTCGCGGTTTTCGCGCGAAGCGGCGATGTCTTGGTCAGCCCGACCGGCGCAGAAGGCCTAGAAAGGCGGCGAACACCGGCCTCGGCTGCTGGCGAGAGGGATAGTACAGATAGAAGCCGGGAAAAGGCGCCGTCCAGTCGTTCAGCAGACGAACCAGCGTGCCTGCCGTGACGTGCGGCGCGATGTCCTGCTCGAGAAGATAGGCGGCCCCGAGACCGTCGAGGGCGCATTCGAGCATCAACTCCGGCTCGTTGAAGGTGAGCGGCCCCGTGACCCGCACCTCGAAAGGATCGCCGTCCCGCTCGAATTCCCAGGAATAGACCGCGCCGGCGGCCATCAGTCGATAGTTGATGCAGCGATGCCGCGTCAGGTCGCGCGGATGTCGGGGGGCGCCGTGGCGCGCGATATAGGCCGGAGCCGCCACCACCGCCATCCGAAGATCTTGCCCGACCTTGAGCGCGATCATATCCCGCTCGATCTTCTCGCCGAGCCGGATCCCGGCGTCGAACTGGTCGGCGATGATGTCACGGAAGCCATAGTCGATCGACACTTCCACCGTCGCGTCAGGACAGGCGGCCGCAAAGCCTGGAAGGAGCGGACGGATCACGCGCTCGTAGCCCTGGCGTGTGGCCGTCAGGCGCAACGTCCCCGTCACTTGGCTGCGGCGTAGCTGGAGCGTCGCCAAGGCGAACTCGACGCTTCGCAGCGCGGGCGCGATCGAGGCGAGCAGCTCGTCGCCGGCTTCGGTGGCCGACACGCTGCGGCTATTGCGCTGAAGGAGACGCACGCCGAGCCGGGTCTCGAGCCGCTTCACGGTATGGCTGAGATTCGAGGTCGAGGTGCCGAGTTCGGCCGCCGCGCGGGTAAAGCTGCGCAGGCGGGCCACGCGGGCAAAAGCAGTAAGGTCGTCTAGGCTCCCGCCCATCATCGTTCGACCATGCTCAATGACCCTTACGATCCGTTGTGCCTTATCGCACGATCGCCTCGGTGCCAGCTATTCCTGATGGTGCTCACCGCGCAGGAAAGGCAGACCGATGATCGCAGAAAACGCCGTCTGGCTCATCACCGGGTGCTCGACGGGTCTGGGGCGCGCGCTCGCTCGACAGGCCCTCGCGTCGGGCTATCGCGTCGTCGCGAGCGCGAGAGACCCGGCCACCGTCCGTGACATCGTGGAGGACCATGGCGAAACCGCTCTTGCGGTCGAGCTCGACGTCACCGTGCCGGACCAGGCGAAAGCGGCCGTCGAGGCCGCGGAAGACCGCTTCGGCACGATCGACGTCCTCGTCAACAACGCGGGCTATGGCTATGTCGGCGCTCTCGAGGAGGGCGAGGACGCCGACGTCCGCGCGATGTTCGACACCAACGTCTTCGGGCCCTGGCACCTGGTCAGGGCCGTTATGCCCGGCATGCGTGAACGCGGGCGCGGGCACGTCGTCAACCTGAGTTCCGTGGGCGGGCTCACGACCTTCCCTGCGGTCGGATTCTATCACATGGCGAAATTCGCGCTCGAGGGGCTCTCTGAGACGCTCGCCAAGGAAGCGGCCCCCTTCGGGATCGGGGTCACTATCGTGGAGCCTGGCGGGTTCCGCACCGATTTCCGGGGCCGGTCCATGAGGCAGTCGAGCATCCGGCTTCCGGCCTATGCCGATACGGCTGGCAACGCTCGCGACAACCTCTTGGCCGCCCACGGCAAGCAGCAAGGGGATCCGATGCGCGGCGCCAGGGCGATCGTCACCGCTCTCGAAGCGGAGTCGCCACCGCTTCACCTTGTGATCGGGGGCGACGCTCTCGACCTCATCCGAAAGAAGATCGCGGACCTGCAGCATGACCTCGACACGTGGGAAGAGCTGACGCGGAGCACGAACTTTTCGGAGAGCGAGGAGGCCTGATCCGGTTCGAGGCCAGCGTCGGGCTCGGATCGGCTACGCGGCGATGTTTCGAGCATCGCGCGACGGTCGATGTCGACGCGCTCGTCGACCCGGAAAACCCCGGTGCCGTATGCCTGCGGTCGCGCAGCCGACCCTGGGCGATTGCGGGGTCTGTCGTGGCGATGCCCGATTTTGGGCAGCTTGCGATTTCGGCCATATCTTGGCTCAACCGCCTTGCCAGGGGCGGGCCGTGCCACAGAATGGTCTCGTTGCGATGGATCATGGCCGATGCCCGTCCGTACCGGCCGAGGCGGTCGCACCATCGAGAGGTCGATGCCACGGACATTCGCGATCCTCGCCGCCGGCGGCGTAGCCGCCGCATTGCTGATCCTGGGGGCGGGAGCGGTGATGCTCGAGCGTCCGACCGAGCTCAGGGTCGCCGTGTCGACGCAGGATCAGGACGATTATGCGCTGATGCTCGCCGCCGCCAGCGGCCTCGCAAAGGAGCGCAAGCCCATCCGGCTGCGCCTCGTCTCGACCGACGACGCGGCCGCTTCCTCCAAGGCGGTCGAAGACGGCAAGGCCGACCTCGCCGTCGTGCGCACCGATCTCGCCTTGCCCAACAACGCCGAGACGGTCGTGATCCTCCACCGCGACGTCGCCGTGCTGGTCGCACCCGCCTCCACAGGGCTCGACGACGTCGCCGACCTTCCGGGTCATACGATCGGCGTCGTGCGCGACGGGCCGGCCAACACGGGCCTCATCGAGACGCTGCTCGCCCAATACGAGATCCCGCCCGATCGCGTCACCATCGTTCCGCTGCCGCTGGGCGAGGTCAGCAGTGCCATCGAGACGAAGCGGGTCGACGTCGTCATGGCGGTCGGCGTCGCCTCGGCGCCGCTGCTGCGCAACATGGTCAAGGCCGTCATGGCGGCGGGCGGCGGAGCGCCGAAATTCCTCGCCGTGGATGAGGCCGACGCCATCGCCCAGCGGCTTCGCGTCTACGACAAGACCAATATCGTCAAAGGCGCCTTCGGCGGTTCGCCACCGCGCCCGGACGACGACTTCGATACGATCAGCGTGACTCACCGGCTCGTGGCCAACGAAGGCGTGCCTCAGGACGCCATCGCCGATCTGACGAAATTCTTCCTGCTGCGGCGCGGGGTCCTGGCCGCCACGGTCCCGATCGCCCGCAGCATCGAGGCCCCATCCACCGACAAGGGGTCGGCGCTGCCGGTCCATGCGGGAGCGGCGGTGTATATCGACGACAAGGAGCAGACCTTTCTCGATAAATACAGCGACGTGATCTACATGGGCGCCATGTTGCTCGGCGTGCTGGCCTCCGGCGCGACGGCGATCTTCAGCCGGATCAGCGCCCGCAGGACCGCGTCGATCGGTGCCTCGATGAGCCGGCTGATGGACATGCTGGTGACGGTGCGCTCGGCATCCTCCTTATCGATGCTCGACGAGGTGCAGGCCGAAGCGGATGCCGTTCTGGCGTCGGTTCTCGGCGGCGGCGCCGCGGATGGCGACGATGGCCGCCTGCAGGCCTTCGGCCTCGCTCTCGATCAGCTGCGCGCCGCCATCGAGGACCGCCGCGAGAACCTGGTCGCGATGGGCGCGCGCGTCGCCGCCAACGCGGCCGAATACAGCCCCGCCGCCGCCGAATAGGACGCGCGCGCCGTCACCCGCAGTCATGCCCTCGACGCCGCCATCGTCCTTGCCCATCATGACCAGGGTGATTCGTGGAGGATGATGCCCGGTGAACGAGATCACGCGCGACGGGTCGAGCACGCTCCATACGCTCTATCCGCCGATCGAACCCTACCGGCAGGGCCGGCTCGAGGTCGGCGACGGGCACATCCTCTACTGGGAACTTTGCGGCAACCCGCACGGCAAGCCGGCGGTCTTCCTCCACGGCGGCCCCGGCGCCGGCTGTTCGCCGATCCATCGCCGGCAGTTCGACCCCGCGCGCTACAACGTCCTGCTGTTCGACCAGCGCGGCTGCGGCCGCTCGACCCCGCACGCCAGCCTCGACGCCAACACGACATGGCACCTCGTCGAGGATATCGAGCGGTTGCGCACGCTCGTCGGCATCGAGCGCTGGCTGGTGTTCGGCGGTTCCTGGGGCTCGGCCCTGGCGCTCGCCTATGCCGAGACTCACCCGGGCCGCGTCACCGAGCTCGTGCTGCGCGGCATCTTCGCGCTGCGCCATGCCGAACTGCAATGGTACTACCAGGAGGGCGCCTCCTGGCTGTTCCCGGACAAATGGGAGCGCTTCCTCGCTCCCATTCCGGAGGCCGAACGCGGCGACCTCATCGCGGCCTACCACCGCCGCCTGACCCATTCCGACCGCGCCGTGCGCATCGAGGCCGCCAAGGCCTGGAGCCTGTGGGAGGGCGAGACCATCACGCTCCTGCCCAATGCCGATTTCACCCAGCTGCACGGCGAGGACGAATTCGCCCTGGCCTTCGCGCGCATCGAGAACCATTATTTCGTCAACAAGGGCTTCCTCAGGGAAGGCCAGCTGATCGCCGATGCAGCGCGGTTGCGGGCCATTCCCGGCGTCATCGTCCAGGGGCGCTACGACATCGCGACGCCGGCGCGCACCGCCTGGGACCTGCATCGCGCCTGGCCCGAGGCCCGGTTCGAGCTCGTGCCGGATGCCGGCCACGCCTTCAGCGAACCCGGCATCGTCGACCGCCTGGTCGGCGCGACGGATCGCTTCGCCGGTTCGAAGCAATAGCGGCTGTTCGGCGGAGATGGCGGCGCCGGCAAATCGAGGCCACGGATGACGGAGACGCCTGACAGGTCGGCGAGGCTGCGCCAATTCTTCGCCCGGCAGGTCGCGGCGCGCGGCGCTGCCGCCGATCCGCGGATCGCCGAGGCGTTCGGGCGCGTGCCGCGGGAGGCTTTCGCCGGGCCGGGACCCTGGTCGATCAACGTGCCGGGGGCCGGCTACATCGAAACCCCCAACGACGACATCGCCCATCTCTACCAGGACACGCTGGTGGCCATCGACGCCGCCCGCGGCATCAACATCGGCGAGCCGAGCCTGCACGCCCGCTGCCTCGATGCGCTGGCGCTCCGCGCGGGCGAGACCGTGCTGCACATCGGCGCCGGCGTCGGCTATTACAGCGCCATCCTGGCCTGGCTTGTCGGTCATGGCGGCCGGGTCTATGCCTTCGAGATCGAGCCCGACCTCGCCGCACGGGCGGCCCGCAACCTCGCGGCTCTGCCTCAGGTGACGGTCGAGGCGCGCTCCGGCCTCGCCGAGGGCCTGCCACAAGCCGACGCCATCTATGTCAATGCCGGTCTGCCGGGGCTTCCGAGCGCGTGGCTCGACGCGCTCCGTCCCGGCGGCAGGCTGATCTTCCCGCTTCAGCCGAGCGGTAGCTTCGGCTGCATGCTGAGGGTCGAGCGGCCGGTGGCCGCTATGGCATGGCCGGCCAGGATCGTCACGCCCGCGGGTTTCATCGGCTGCCGGGGCGGCGAGAACGGGGAGGCCGGCCGGCGCCTGCGGCGTGCCCTCGATCGCGGCGGCTGGGAGGCGGTTCGTTCGCTGCGCCGCGCCGGCACACCCGACGCGACCGCATGGCTCGCCGGCGAGGGCTGGTGGCTGTCGACAAAAGCGCCCGATGCGCCATAGCCCGGCACGCTCGCGGCCTGAGATGGCCGTGATCGAGAGCGGCCTCTCGCACGACCAATGCCTCGACTGTCGCATCGGAGACGAGCTGCCCCAGCTCCGCCGATGATCGCCGCCGCGATCGATCGAACCCCTGTGTAGTGAAGACCTTTTCGGCTAAGCCGTTGATCTGCAATGATCGGAACCCCCAAAAGCCAACCAATCCGCGAAGACGGGCTAAGACATGTCTCACCCCATTCCCGAGCTGGTCTTCACCACCGCCGACGTCGCGCCCGACGACCGGCTCGCCTATTGGGCCGCCTGCGCGGCCGAATACGAGATCCGACAGCTGCCGGGCGGCCGGCCGCAGGATTTCCACGCCACCACACAGGCGTGGCTCCTATCCGACCTCATCCTGTCGCACGGCGACGTGTCGGCCGCCACCTTCGTACGCTCGCCCGAGCGCCTGCGCGCCGATGGGGTGGACGCCTGCAATCTCACCTTGCTGACGCGGGGCTCGTGGTCCGCCACCTTCGCGGGGCGGCCCGTCACGATCGGGGCGGGGCAGTTCGCGTCGCTCGACTGCACGCAGCCCTCGGCGGCCGAGGTCAGTGACGACAACCGCTACATCAACCTCAGCGTGGCACGCTCGGCCCTGCTGTCGAGCGTGCCGAGGCTGCCGGACTTTCACGGCCGCGTGCTCGACGGCCCCGCGGGATACCTCTTGGCCGATCACCTGATGGCGCTGACCCGCTTCCTGCCAGGCCTCGCGGCCGACCAGATCCCGCTCGTGCGCCAGGCCACGCTGCTTCTGATCGCGGCCGCGTTCAAGGATCTGCCGAACGTGCGGCTCGAGGAGGGGGTCGGCGGCCTGCGCCATGACGCGCGCCGCTACGTCGAGCGGCATCTCAGCGAACCCGACCTCACGCCGGACCGCATCCGCCAGGACCTCGACGTCGGGCGGACGGCGCTCTACGAGGCTTTCG
Organism: Lichenihabitans sp.; assembly: GCA_965277635.1. Lineage (GTDB taxonomy): Bacteria > Pseudomonadota > Alphaproteobacteria > Rhizobiales > Beijerinckiaceae > Lichenihabitans. The sequence goes on along the minus strand of CBDIDE010000002.1, from coordinate 2,863,825 downwards.
CGCCGCTCGGCGGGGTGCGGGCCTACGTCCAGCGGCGGCGCCTCGAAGTGGTGCGGGCGCTCCTGATGCTGCCGGTCGAGCGCCGCACCATCGGCGAACTCGCGGGCAGCTTCGGCTTCGCCAGCCCGTCCCATTTCACCAAGGCGTTCCGGGTGGCCTTCGGCCAGAGCCCGACCGCCGTGCGCGAGGGCTTGGGCCTGCTGGCGCTCGACGCGCCCGGCCGCAGGACGCAGGCCGTGGAGCGCCTGCCGCCGCCGAGACGCTACGCGCGCTGGATGGACGAGCTGGTGGCGCGGTAGGTCACGAGTGTAGCGCGGACATCCTGGCGGCCTTCGGGTGGAGGAGGCTTGGAGCTACCGTCCCGGGGAGCAGGATCGGGAAGCCCGCGTTCGCAGAAAAGTTCACTGCACCGGACGCGCGGACAAGCTTTCGGACGCAGCGACAAGGGCGCGCGTCCGCCCGCTCTATTCGCTTCCAGAATGGCCGGTTAAGAACCCATGAACGCCGCCGATTCCGGTAAAAGCGCAACGCCGCGTGGCCCGTGCTCGGTCCCGCCACCGCTTTTCTTAAGATGTTACGAGGAGTTGCGAAGTGACTGACTATGGAACCCTGACGATCACCGGTCAGACGCAAACCAATTCGCCAGTCGACATCTTCATCAACCCATCAGCTCCTCCAGGTGGACCCGCAGCTGAGCTGCTGGTTGTCCCGACGGACGTGGGGGGTTCCTTCGGTACGACGGTTTCTCTACCCATAGGTATTGAATTCGTTAGGGTCGACCAAGCGACAAATCCAAACTTTACCAAGATAACGATTACGAACCAGGATGGGACTACCTTAACGCCGCCGTCCGGACCTTATGTGCCGGTGAATGTCGTCGAAAACAGCGTCGCAGGTCCGACTGGGCCGCAGGGTGCCACGGGCGCGACAGGTGCGCAGGGCCTTCAGGGCGCGACCGGCGCCACAGGTGCGCAGGGTCTTCAGGGCGCGACCGGCGCCGCAGGACCGCAGGGCCTTCAGGGCGCGACCGGCCCCGCAGGACCGCAGGGCCTCCAGGGCACGACCGGCCCCGCGGGTACGAACGGGACCAACGGGGCGATGGGGCCGATAGGCGCGACGGGTCTGCCGGGCGCCACCGGGGCGACTGGGCCGATGGGCCTCCAGGGCACGACCGGCATTGCAGGACCGCAGGGCGCCAATGGGGCCAACGGTGCCAACGGCGCCAACGGCGCCAACGGCCAGAACGGGCTTCCTGGAGCCCCCGGAGCAACAGGCGCACAGGGCACTGCGGGTCCGACCGGCTCGACCGGCCCCGCCGGCATGAACGGCAACGACGGGGCGACCGGCCCGGCAGGCCCGACCGGCCCCGCCGGCTCGACTGGCCCCGCAGGCTCTACCGGCATGAACGGCAACGATGGGGCGACCGGCGCCACGGGAGCCGTGGGCGCGACAGGGGCGACCGGAGCGGATTCGATGGTTCCCGGGCCGACTGGGGCCACCGGCGCCATGGGAGCCGTGGGCGCGACCGGCCCGACCGGAGCCACCGGCGCGGCGGGCGCCTCCATCCCTGGCACGCCGACCAACAACGCCACCTCGCCGCTCGCCGCCTTCGATCCCGGCGTCAGCGTCGCGGGGCCGGACAGCGTCACCCTCACCGGCACGGCGTCGGATCCGAGCGGCGTCAAGTCGGTCGAGATCTTCGAGGGCAGCAAGGACCTCGGGGCCGCGACGCTGAACGGCGACGGCACCTGGTCCTTCGCCTTCAACGACGGACCCGGCTTCCACACCGGGCTCGCCGCGCTGGCCACCGGAAACGACAACGTCACGGCCTCGGCGCCGAGCTCCTACGACCTCACCACGGGCGTGACGGGCGAACCCTACGCGGCCTACCAGGACAACTACGATCCCGCGAGCGGCGCCTTCGAGGGACAGACCTTCTTCACCCATCGCGGCGCATTGGAGATGCAGACGCAATATTCGCCGACCCAGGACGGTGGCTACACGGTGCTGTCCAGCGGCGGCACGGCCTATGCCAAGACGCCCTATTTCGCCGTCGTCGACACCTATGATGCCTCCGGGCAGCCGGTCGAGGAGGACGTCTACTACAAGGACGGACATCAGACCGTGCAGGGTCTCAAGCCGGGCCAGACGCTCTCATCGATCTCAAACGACACCTTCTATTCGAAAGGCGGGAACAACAGCTTCGTGTTCACCCCGCATTTCGGGGCCGACACGATCACCTCCTTCGTGCTCGGCGGGGCGCATCACGACACGATCAGCCTGCCCGACAGCGCGGCGAGCCGCCTCGGCTCGATCCTCGCCCATGCCACGACGGACGCCGCCGGCGACACGACCCTCCACCTCAATGCCCACGACACGATCACCATCGCCGGCGTCAGCCCCGCCGACCTAAAGCAGCATAAGGGAGACTTCGCCTTCCACGCCTAGGTTCTGTTGACAAATATCTGTAACCATAGTTTGAGGGCAGCCAAGCAGATGAAGGCGGCGAAGGACGAGAGTGTTTTGTCGTAGCGGGTGGCGACGCGCCTGTTCTGTTTGAGCTTGTTGATCATGCGCTCGATACGGTTGCGATCCTTGTAGAGGGTCTCATCGTGTGGGATCGGAACCTTTCTGGAGCGGTTTGAGGGGATGACCGGACAAATATCGTGGATAAGAAGACTGCCACGATTGTCGTCGCTGTCGTATCCTTTGTCGCCGAGCAGATGCTTGGGAGGTAGGCGCGCCGGGGCAGACCTTCACGTCGGACTATTACGACACCTACGTGGCCGACTCCGGGGCCGCGGGGAATCGATTCGTGTTCGAACCCGGATATGGCGTCGACACCGTGCTGGGCTTCAAGGCCGCGGGCGCGCATCACGACACGCTCGACTTCGCGGCGTCGGACTTCTCCACCATCGCCAACGTGCTGCGCCACACGCAGAATACGGCGGCCGGCGCGGTGATCCACGACCCGACCGGCAACGGCGACACGGTCCGGCTGGCGGGCGTCTCGAAGCAGGACCTGGCGACGCATCGCCACGACTTCACGCTCCACGCGTGAGGCCGGGAACGCATCGTAGCGCGGACACCCTGCTGCCCGCGGACGAAAGCGGCTTGGAGTCTCCGCCCTGCGATGCAGGATCGGGAGGCCTCCGCGGGCGGAGGCCCGCGTTACGAGAAAGTTCGCTCCGCCGGATGCTCGGACAAGCTTTCGGACGCAGCGACAAGGGCGCCTCCTTTGCCTGACAGGGGCGGCGGGCTAACCCAGCCTCAGCCCGCGATGGCCTGGACGTGCGGGTTCCACGGCAGGATTGCCGCAGGCCCCGCGAGGATCCGATGGCCCAGACGATAGCGACGCTCGCGCAGACTCCCGACTCTCTGGGCGCTTACGACAAGTCGAACATCTTCTTCGATGCCGACCAGGAGGCCATCACATCCGTTGCCGGTAACCCGAACGAGATCGAGTACGTCGCCTTTGCGCCCTCGGCGGTCGATGCAGCCACTCTGGCGCTGATCAAGTCGGGGCAGATGCACCTCGATCTCTCGTTTACAACGTCGACGTCCGACGTGATCGAGCACACGATCGACGTGGCCGGGCACGAACTCCAATCAGATGCTCAAGCTGCCGTCGAGGCCAACCACACCGAGTATAGCTTCTCAGGCGGAAGCCACGGCTTCCTCAACACCGGAGGGGGCCCCCTGCAATACCAGGATTACGGCGGCATCAATGTCCGGGCCGGCCTCGATCCCATCAACCAGAACAGCGTGCAGACCATCGACGTCACGAAAGCTTACCTGACTGCTGCCGTGTTTGGCGAAGACGTAGTCTTCTCGTTCCTTGAGAACAGCGGCGGCGCCAGCTACGTGACGAACGCGAGCCTCGCCGGCCAGGCCCTAATCGACAACCCGCCGACGATCTCGGGCACGCAGGGCGGGCAGGCCGTCACCGATCACGCGACGATCCATCCGTTCAGCGCCGCCGTCATCACCGACGGCACCGAAATCGACCCGGTCACCGGCTTGCCGATCCTCAATTCCACGCCGACGCCGCCGCAGACCACCGACCCCACGACCTACCAGGAGGTCGACGGCATCGACACGCTCGTGATCGGCGTTGCGGGCGGGACCGCCAACGGCGTGCTGTCGGGGCCGGGCCTCTTCTCCCAGAACCCCGGCTCCGGCATCTACCAGCTTTCGGGCACTCCCTACGCGATCACGACCGATCTGCGCCAGCTCGTCTTCACGCCGACCGTTGGCGAAACGGCGATCGGCGCCACGGTCAAGACGACGTTCACGCTGACCGACACGGCCTTGCCGGGCGGCAGCGCCTCCGACGCGACGACGAGCGTCGTCGCCACGGCGGTGCATGCCACCCCGACCGTCACCGGCACGGGAGAGATCTTCGCCAACGACCATGCGACGCTCTCGCCCTTCGCCGGGGTCGTGGTGGGGGACACCGACGTCGGCGCGACCGACAGCGCCATCATCGTCGACAAATCGGGAGGTGCCGACGGAAGGCTGACGGGAGCGGGGCTGACGCCCGTCAACGGCTTTGCCGGCGAATACATGTTGGCCGCGACCACGCCGGACCAGTTGACGGCGGAGCTGCAGTCGCTCGTCTTCACGCCGACCGCGGGCCAGGTCGCCGTCGGCGCCAGCGTCGCGACCGACCTGCAGCTCAACGTCTTCGATTCAGTGTCGAACCTCGAGGGCACGGGCAGCGAGGCCCTCAACGTCTCAGCGATCGCGGCGCCGCCCACCATTACGCCAGGCCCGATCCCGGACATCGCGGTCGAGGGCGGGCAGAGCACGAACCCCTTCGCCGGCGTCACGCTGACCGACGCCGTGAAGGGCTCCACCGACACGCTCACCATCAACGTCGAAAGCGGGTCCGCGACGCTGACGGCGCCCGGCCTCGTCAGCGAGGGCGTCTCCAGCGGCATCCTACCCGTCGCGACCTACCAGCTCACCGGCACCGCGGCCGAGATCACGGCCGACCTCGCGCAGGCCAGCCTCAGCACCCCGGCGAGCGCGTCCTCCTACGGGATTGGGATCGAGCTCATCGACAACAGCACGATCCCCAACGCATCGCCGCAGCAGACCACGTCGACTTTCACGGTCCATGTCGGAGGCCAGAGCATCACCGGCACCCTGCCCGACCAGACGGTCGGCGACAACGCCACGATCAAGCCGTTCGCGACGGTCGCGATCGGCAATTCGAGCAATCCGACGCAACCCGAAGTTGTCACCGTGCGGCCGACGCAGCCGACATTCGGCACCCTGTCGAACCTCGGCGGCGGTTCCAACGTCGGTGGCATCTACACCTTCACGGGCACCGCGGCGCAGGTGACGGCGGAGCTGCAGGGCGTCGTCTTCACGCCGGTCAATAACCAGATCCCGGCCGGCACGACCGAGACCGCGGGGTTCATCATCGCCGCCGACGACGCCAACAACGCGCAGGTCACCGACGACACGACGAGCGTCGTCATCGCGTCGGTCGACGACCCGCCGAGCCTCAAGGTCGCCAACGCCGGGGCCGACGCGGTGGTGGGCGGCCCTGCCGTCGCGGCCACGGGCGGCGTCACGCTCTCCGACCTCGACAGCCCCAACCTCGCGGGCGCGACGGTCCGCATCACCGGGGATCCCCAGCCCGGCGACCGTCTCGGGATCGGCGGCGCGGCGAGCGGCACGCTCGACGGCGGCAAGATCACTTACGCGTTCTCCGGTGCCACGCTGACGCTGACGGGCTCGGACACTCCGGCCGCCTACCAGGCGGCGCTCGACGCCGTCACGTTGCAGGCGACGAGCCCGGAGGCGAGCACCGGTGACCATCCGTCGCGCGGTCTCCTCTTCACGGTGAACGACGGCATCCTGTCGAGCACCGCCGTGAACACGGTCACGGTCGACCGGCCGCCGGTGCTCACGGACCAGACAGTCGCCGTCGCGGCGCCGCTCGGCACCGCGACGGCCGACGCGGCCCACGGCGTGCTCGGGAGAGCCTCCGCGTCGGACCCGGATCATGACCAGCTCACCGTGACGTCCCTCGACGGGGTCGCCGCCTCGATCGGGTCCGCCGTCTCGGATGGCGCCGGGTCGCTGACGCTCAACGCCGACGGCAGCTATTCCTACACGTCGATCGGGACTACGGGCGCCTCGACCGACCGCTGGACCTACGCGGTCGCCGACGGCCACGGCGGCACGACGACGGGCTCGCTGACCTTCACCCTGCCGCCCGCGGTCCAGTCGATCACCGCCACGACGACGGTGCCGGGAAATCCCGGCACCGGCCGGATCGTCACGTTCACGCTCGCGGCGACGGAACCCCTCACGGTGACGGGCCAGCCCGCCCTGTCGCTCAGCAACGGCGCGGTCGCGACCTATGCGGGCGGCTCCGGCACCAACGCGCTGCAGTTTTCCTACACGGTCGGATCGGGCGCGAGCGAGGGCACGGCCGACCTCAAGGTGACCGGGCTCGCTGGCGGCACGATCACGAACGCAGAGGGACAAGCCATCGCGGGCGGTGTGACGGCGGACGCCGGCCTCACGATCGCGCCCGGCACGATCCACGTCGTCGCCGAGAGTGGTTCGCTCGTTGCCGGCGGCACCCTGTCGGCCACGGCCGCCAACGGCGCGCTGGCGGGCGATACCGGCCCGGTCGGCGACACGCTCGCGCTCGCCTCGGTCTCGCAGGGCGCGACAACGGATCCGATCGCGTCGGGCGGCAGCGTCACGCTGACCGGCACCTACGGGACGCTGACGCTCAACGCCGACGGCGCCTACGACTATGCGGCGACGAACGGCCTCGCGATCGTCACGGCGGCCGACGGGTCGCCCCTCACCGACAGCTTCGCCGATGCCGTGACGGACGGACAGGATTTTGCCGCGTCCTCACTCGCCGTGACCCTGTCGCTCGCGGCGGGGGGCACCGAAACCGTCGTCGATCCGAGCGGATCGAGCACCTATTCGATCGGCGCCACCACGCTCACGCTGAACACGCCCGACGCGTCGACCTTCGCGGGTACGATCCAGGACGGGTCGAGCGGCAATACGGGCGGGCGCGTCGTGATCGACGGCCCCGCCACGCTGACGCTCACGGGCACCAACACCTACACGGGCGGCACGACGATCTCGGCCGGCACGCTGCAACTCGGCGACGGCACGAGCGCCAACGGGTCCATCGTCGGCGACGTGGCCGACAACGGCACGCTCGCCTTCGACCGCCAGGCCAGCACCACCACCACCTTTGCGGGCGTCGTCTCGGGGACGGGCGGCCTCGACCAGAAGGCCGGCACCACGGTACTGACCGGCACCGACACCTACACCGGCCAGACCGAGATCGACGGCGGCACGCTTCAAGCCGGCGCCTCCGGGGCGCTCAGCGCCGGCAGCGCGGTGTATTTCGCGAACACCTATACGCTCGGCATGGACAATTCCGGCGCCGCCACGCTCAGCGCGGCCAGCGGCACGCTCGACCTCGCCGGCACCAGCCAGACCGTCGCGTCCCTTACCGGCGACGGTTTCGGGGACCTATCCTCCAACGCGAACGGCCAGACGACCAATTCACCAGCGACCGCCGCCGCCGGCACGGTGACGAACAGCGCCGCCGGCGCCAGCACGCTCACCGTCGGGGGCAACGCGTTTGTGGGTTCCTTCGACGGCACCATCCAGGACGGGGCCGGCACGGTGGCGCTCGACGTCGCGGGGACGCTCGACCTCACGGGCGTCAACACCTACACGGGCGGCACCACGATCGCGACGGGCGGCTTCCTGACCCTGGCGACGAGCAATGAGCAGTTTGGCCAGAGGGTCTCTGGCCAGCTCGCCAACAGCTCGCCGAACCCCGCACAGGGGACCAACGGCAGCTTGGCGGGCAGCATCGTCGACGACGGCACCCTCGATCTATACTATAACTCCTCGACACCCGTGACGGTGGCGAACGACATCTCGGGCACGGGCGGCATTCTCGACGACGGCAACGCCCAGATCACCATCCTGGCCGGCCAAGACACCTATTCGGGCACGACCCAGGTCATGTTCGGGGAGCTCCGCGGCGGCGTCACCGACGCCTTCGGGACGGGGAGCGCCGTGTCGATCGCCCGGGGTGCCGCGCTCGACCTCGGCGGCCACGACCAGCACATCGGCTCGCTTGCGGATTTGGTCAACTCCGATCTGATCGGTTTCCCGCTCCAGGTCGTCGGCAACAGCGGCACGGGTCCGGCGACGCTCTACGCGGGCGCCGACAACACCAACACGAGCTTCTCGGGCACGATCGCCGATGGTGCGCCACCCAACCACGGCACCGGTGGCGCTGTGGCGTTGACCAAGCAGGGCACGGGCACGCTGACGCTGGCGGGGACCGACACCTACAGCGGCGCCACCACGATTTCGGTCGGCAGGCTGGAGGTTGGCGCGACCGGCAGCATCACGCAGAGCCTGTCGCTGACCAACGCCGGCACGTTCCAGGTCGACGCGGGCGGCTCGGCGGATGTCGTCACGGCCACCAGCACGGGTACGCTCGACGTCGCCGGCACGCTGTCCGGCACGCTGCTCACCAACGCCGGCACCGCCGATCTGTCGGGCACGACGCAGGTCACGACGTTCGACAATACCGGCACCGCCACGGTGTCGGGCACGCTCGACGCCGTCACCATCGACAACACGGGCCGCCTCGCGCTCGCGGGGCCGCTCAGCGCCACGGTGACGACGGTGCAGCAGGCCGGGGGCACCCTGGACCTCGGCGGCCAGTCGCTGTCGCCCACCACGCTTCAGCTCACCGGCGGCACGGTGCAGAACGGCACGATTTCGGCCACCACGCTCGACCTCGAGGCCGGCACCGTATCGGCGACACTGTCCTCGGCCGTGACGGCGACGAAGTCGACCACCGGCACCGTGGTGCTGTCGGGGACCAATGCTTACGCGGGCGGCACGGCGCTCGACGGCGGCACGCTCGACCTCGCGGCCGTGAACGCGGCCGGCACCGGGACGGTGACGTTCGGTGCCGGCGCCGGGGCGACGCTGCGAATCGAGGCCGCGGCGCTCGGAGGCTCCGGCGCGACGCGGAGCTTCGGCGCGACGCGGAGCTTCGGTAATACGATCGTGGGTTTTTCGGCCGGCGATACGCTCGACCTCGGCGGCATCGGCACCGACGCGGCCTCGTTCGACTATGCCACCGACGCGCTGACCCTCACAGGCGCGTCGGGCACCACCACGCTGCAGCTCACGGGCAGCTACGCGGGCGAAGCCTTCACGACGGCGGCCGACGGCAACGGCGGCACCGCCGTGACCCTAGCGACGGCCGCGGCGCCGAGCATCACGGGCCTTCCGGCCACGGAGGCCGCAACCGGCTCGGTCGCAACCGCGCCTTTCGCAGGCGTCACGCTCACCGATTCGAGCGGCAGCGACAGCGATGTGCTGACCCTCACCCAGACGGGATCGGGCACGCTCAGCGGCAGCGGTCTGATGCCGGTGGCGGGCCTGGCGAGCACCTATACGCTGTCGGGCACGGCCGGGGCGATCACCAGCGCGCTCGACGGGCTCACCTTCACGCCGCCCGGCGGCCAGCCCAATACGAGCTCGACCACGACCTTCACGCTGAGCGATGCGAGCAGCGCCGGCACGACGGCGGGTGACAGCACCACCTCGGTGGTCGACAGCGATCCGGCGGTCGCCCCGACCATCACGGGCACGGCGGCGAATCAGGCGACGGCTTCGGAGGCGGCGGTCAAGCCATTCTCGGGGGTGACGATCGGTGACAATAATGGCAACAGCCCGACCGACAGTCTGACGATCACGCTTCGTGGGACCGGCGGTACGTTGACCGGGGCCGGGCTGACGCGGAATCCGGACGGTACTTATACGCTGGCCGCCGGTACGGCAGCCAATGTCACGGCCGCGCTCGACGCGCTGAGCTTCACGCCGATGGCCGGGGCACCCAATACGAGCTCCACCACGAGCTTCACGCTCAGCGACAAGAGCAGCGCCGGGACGACGGCAGGCGACAGCGCCACCTCGGTGGTCGACAGCGATCCGGCGGTCGCCCCGACCATCACCGGGGCGGTGGCCAACCAGGCGACGGCCTCGGAGGCGGCGGTCAAGCCCTTCTCCGGGGTGACGATCGCCGACGGCAACGGCAACGCGCCGACCGAGACGTTGACGATCACCCTCGGCGGGAGCGGCGGTACGCTGACCGGCACCGGGCTGACCAAAAATCCGGACGGCACCTACACGCTCACCGGCTCGGCCGGTACGGTGACGGCCAATCTCCATGCGCTCAGCTTCACGCCGACGGCTGGGGCGCCCAATACGAGCTCCACCACGAGCTTCACGCTCAGCGACAGGAGCAGCGCCGGAACGACGGCGACCAACGCCACCACCTCGGTGGTCGACAGCGATCCAGCCGCGCCGAGCGGTGGCGGCACGACGGGCGGTGGCACCATGGGCAGCGGCGCGACGGGCGGCGGTGGCACCACGGGCGGCGGTGGAACCGCGGGGGGTGGTGGGACCGGACCGGGCGCGCCGACGAACAGCACGCCGACGCCTCCGTCGGTGGTCTTCGACCCGACCGTCAGCTTCTCGGACCCGAACACCGCGACCTTGACCGGCACGGTGTCGGATGCGAGCGGGGTCAAGAACGTCGAGATTTTCGAGGGCACGAGCGACCTCGGCAGCGCCACCGTCGATCCGACGACCAACACCTGGGCCTTCACCTATCGATTCGCGCCGGGTTTCCACACCGGGCTCGCCGCGCTGGCCACCGGAAACGACAACGTCACGGCGTCGACGCCGAGCTCCTACGACCTCACCACCGGCGTGACGGGCGAACCCTACGCGGCCTACCAGGACAACTACGATCCCGCGAGCGGCGCCTTCGAGGGCCAGACCTTCTTCACGCGCCACGGCGCGCTGGAGATGCAGACGCAATATTCGCCGACCCAGGACGGCGGCTATACGGTGCTCTCGAGCGGCGGCACCGCCTTCGCCAAGACGCCCTATTTCGCCGTCGTCGATACCTACGATGCCGGCGGACAGCCGGTCGAGGAGGACGTCTACTACAAGGACGGGCATCAGACCGTCTCCGGCCTCAAGCCCGGAGAGACGCTGTCGTCGATCTCCAATGACACCTTCTATTCGAAAGGCGGGAACAACACTTTCGTGTTCAACCCGCATTTCGGGGCCGACACGATCACCTCCTTCGTGCTCGGCGGGGCGCATCACGACACGATCAGCCTGCCCGACAGCGCGGCGAGCCGCCTCGGTTCCATCCTCGCCCACGCCACGACGGACGCCGCCGGCGACACGACCCTCCACCTCAATGGTAAGGACTCGATCACCATCCAGGGTGTCAGCGTCGCGGAACTGAAGCAGCACAAGAACGACTTCACCTTCCACGCCTGACGTCCTGGACGCTCGTTGTCCGAAGGTATGACGTCGGTCACGACGGACCTCGGTGGCGACAAGCCTGCGCCGAGCAGTGCTGTGTCGAGCGCCGTGGCGCTCCCGGCCAAACCGGTCTTCTCCCCTCCTGCCGCGATCCCGACCCAGGAAGAGCCGGACGGCATCCGGTTCGACTTCAACCTCGGAGCCCGGACGTCCTGCCGCAACGCGGCAACGGGGGTGGCGGGTCAGGCTGCGCTGCCGCAAATCGAGAACGGTCGGCGTGCGAAATTCGCGTTCACAAACGGACGGTATGCGCCAGAATCGACGCGACGGTCTCGCGTGCCTCGATATAGGGCATGTGCCCGACGTTCGGCAAACGATGAAGAGCCACCAGCGGCGGCAGGCCGACGGCCTGCCGGGCCGGAATGATCCTGTCGGAGGTGCCGAAGACGATGCGGGTCGGCATCCGGAGCCGGGCGAGGTCGGCGCGGATCGAGAAGCTCTGCGCGCCATCGGGAAACAGAGCCGAAGCGAGCTGCCGCTGAGCGGCTGCACGATCGGTTCCGGCTCGCGCCTTCAGGGTCATGCGCACGAGGGACGGCGCCATCGACTGCGGGTCGGCCACGAGTTCCCGCATCCAGGGCGCGAGCGCGGCCTCCGAGGTGGCATCCAGGAAGCCTCGCACGAAGCCGCCGTTGATCTCCGGCCCAAGTCCGGCCGGCGCCAGCATGAGGAGCGATCGAACATCCGCCAGGCCTCGGGCCGCCACGGCCGCCATGATCGCGCCACCCAGGGAGTGCGCCACGACGTCGATCGGCAAGTCGAGGCTCACCAGTGCCGATGCGACGGCGTCGACGAGATCGTCGAAGCCACCGATACCCTCGAGCGGCGCCGCGCCATGGCCGGGGAGGTCGAGGCCGAACACCGGCCGGCCCGGCGGCAGGCTCTGCAGAAACGGTCGCCAGCTGTTGGTTTCCGAGCCGAACCCGTGAACCAGGAGGAGAGGCGTTCCGGTCCCCTCTCGCAACGGCCTCGGGCGGCCTGAACCCCTGCCGCTTGTCGCGGATCGGGCGAAGGTGACGCCTGCGTCGGTGCGGGTCGCCCCGTCGAGAACGACCTCGGCCGGCGACGGCGGCGAGGCCGACGGCGCGACGGGGGCCCGCGGCGTCGCGGGAATGTCGGCGGCCTGGATGCGTCCGCGCGGACCCGATCCCTGCAGATGGCGAAGCTCGATGCCATTCATCCGGGCAAGGCGGCGCGCCAGGGGTGTGGCGCGCATGCGATCGCCGGCCTCGGCGCAGGCCGGCGGCCTCGGCGCCGCGCCGGGTGACGAAGCGATATCAGGCTCCTGCTTCGCTTCGTGCGCCGGCGCCGGCCTCGACACTAAGGCCGCGGGCGGCGGCGACGCAGCCGCCTCGTTCTCTGCGAAGATCCAGGCCACGACGCTGCCGACGGGGATGTCCTCGGCGGAGGCACCGACAAGGTCGCGGATGGTGCCGTCGGCCTCCGCCTCGATCTCCATCGTGGCCTTGTCGGTCTCGATCTCGAACAGAGGCTGGCCCTTGGTGACCGCCGTGCCGGGCGCGACGAGCCACTTCGAGATCTTCCCCGTCGTCATATCCATGTCGACGCGCGGCAGGATCACCTCGCTCGGCATCAGAGCCTCCCGCCGACGAGGCTGCGGGCGCCGTTCAGGATCGTGTCGACCTGCGGGACGGCCGTCTTCTCGAGCTCTGGGTTGTAGGGGATGGGACATTCGGCGCCGCCGAGGCGCAGGATCGGCGCGTCGAGGTAGTCGAAGGCATCGCTTTCCGCGATGGCAGCGGATACTTCGGCGCCGATGCCGAGTGTCTTCACGCCCTCGTAGACGCACATGAGCTTGCCGGTCTTCTTCACGCTTTCGATGATCGTGCCGGTGTCCATGGGACGGAGCGAGCGAAGATCGATGACTTCGGCGTCGATCCCTTCCTTGGCGAGTTCGGCCGCGGCGTCGAGCGCCCTGTGCACCATGATGGCGGTCGCCACGATCGTGACGTGCGTGCCGTGACGCCGGACCTCCGCCTTGCCGATCGGCACCGTATAGCTGCCTTCCGGCACGGGCCCTTTCATCTTGTAGAGGAGCTTGTGCTCGAAGATCATCACGGGGTCGGGGTCGGCGACCGCCGCGAGCAGCATCCCTTTGGCGTCGTGAGGCGTCGCGGGCTGGATCACCTTGAGGCCGGGCACGTGGGCGAGCCACGCTTCGAGGCTCTGGCTATGCTGGGCAGCGGCGCCCGTGCCGCTGCCGGCCGGGAAGCGCATGACGAGCGGCACGTTCACTTCGCCGCCGAGCATGTAGCGGATCTTGGCGGCCTGGTTGACGATCTGCTCCATGGCGAGCGTGGCGAAGTCGGAGAATTGGAACTCGAAGATCGGCTTGAGCCCCGTCATGGCGGCGCCGACCGCGACCCCCGCGCCGCCGAGCTCGGAAATGGGCGTGTCCATCACGCGGTCTTCCCCGAACCGGTGCACGAGATCGCCGGTGACCTGAAACGCACCACCATAGACGCCGATGTCCTCGCCCATGAGGATCACCGTCTCGTCGGCCTCCATGGCGAGGCTCATGGCCTCCTGGATGGCCTGCGCGTAGGTCAATTCGCGGACCGCGACGTCCATTCGGTTCCCTCCGGATCTTCGGGTTCCGTGCCTCGTGTCGGCGCGGATGCGCGTCTCAGGCGCTGTAGACGTAGCGGGTGAGGTCCTGAGGCGGGGGCGCAGGACTCTCGGCCGCGAAGGCGACGGCCGCCTCGATGGCCTGTTCGGCCTCGCTCCGCACCGCATCGATGGCCGGGCGGGTTATGAGGCCGAATTCGATGAGCTCCGCCTCGAAGGCGAGGATCGGATCGCGGCCCCGCCATTCCTCGATCTCTTCCTTGGTGCGGTAGCGGTTGCGGTCCGAGCGGGAGTGACCGCGGATGCGGTAGGTCTTGGATTCGATCAGCGTCGGCCCGTCGCCGCGCCGGGCGCGCTCGATCGCCTCGAAGGAGGCTTCGGCGACCGCCGCGAAGTTGTTGCCGTCGACGATGACACCCGGCATCGCATAGGCGCCGGCACGGTCCGCGACGTTCGGCACGGCGGTCGAGCGCTCGGTCGAGGTCGACATGCCGTAGCGGTTGTTCTCGCACACGAAGACAACCGGCAGCTTCCAGACCGAGGCCATGTTGAGCGCCTCGTGGAATGCGCCCTCGTTGTTGGCGCCGTCGCCGAAGAACGAGACCACGACCTGATCGGTCCGCCGGCGCTTGGCAGAAAGAGCGGCGCCGACCGCGATCGGGATGCCGCCGCCCACGATGCCATTGGCGCCGAGATTGCCTTTGGCGACGTCGGCGATGTGCATCGAGCCGCCGCGGCCATGGCAATAACCCGTCTCCTTGCCGAAGAACTCCGCGAACATGCGCCCGACGTCGGCGCCCTTGGCGATGCAGTGCCCGTGGCCGCGATGGGTGGAGGTGATGTAGTCGGCGTCCGTCAGCGCCGCACAGACGCCGACGGCACTCGCCTCCTGGCCGATCGACAGGTGCATGGTGCCGTGGATGAGGCCGCGCATGTAGGCCTTCTCGGCGCCTTCCTCGAACAGCCGGATCAGATGCATCTTCCTGAGCGCGTCGCGCAGCGCCTCGGGGCCGAGGCGGCGATAGACCGAGGGGAGGTTCGAACGGCTCTCGGACGGCAGGCCGTCATCCACCTGGCCGCGATCCTCGTTCGTCATTGGCATGGGCATGTGGTCATTCTCCGGGTGTGGACCCGTTCGAGCGACGGCCGGGCGCGCCGGCCGGCCGCGACGGCATGCCGGCGTCGCTCAGGCGCGCAGGTGCTCTGGCCCGGATGGCAGGAAGCGCGCGTCGGACTGGTCGAGGCGCCGGCGGATCTGCGTCACCACCATGGAATCGTCCGGCACGCAATTCCGATAGGTCAGCTTCTCGCCAGCCCTGATGGGCTGCGTGACCTTGGCCTTCTCGGCTAGGCCGAGCGGGATGGCGCCCTCGGCCCGCGCCTCCGCCCAGGTCATGGCGAAGCCGCGATAATCGTGCAGGCCGATGGCTTCCAGCGTCTGGCCGGGCACGAGGTCGCGCTTGGCCACGGTCACGCATTCGGCGACGGGATGGTCGAGCGGCACCATGTCGGCCCGCTTGTACGCCACGGCGCGCGCCGCCGAGAGCGGCACTTCGAGGCTCGTCAGGTGGTAGGGGCGCATCAGGGCGTAGCAAGGTCCAGGACCGATCTTGAGGTCGGTCATACGCTCGCTCACCCGGCCATGGCGCGGCTTGACGATGCAGAACACACCGGGCGCGACGCCCTTGCCGACCGTGTAGTCGACGACGCCCGCTCGGCTCAGGATGCCACCGTCTTCCTTGGTGCAGAGCACCTGGGCGAGCGTATCCCGGCCGGCGGCGGGGCCGTGCATGCCGGGCACGTCGGGCTCAAGGCCGGTGGCGTTGGCGATCGCCACCATCTCGATCATGGTCTTCGAGCCGTCGACGAACTCGACCAGCATGCGCGGGCTCATGTTGCGCGCCCTCGCCTCGTCCTCGAAAGCCTCGGGCATGGCGTCGAACTGCAGCGGATTGTTCTTGCCCTTGCCGGCCGAGACGACCTCGAAACCGCAGCTCTGGGCGAAGGCGATCAGCTCCAGCGTACAGGCCGGCTCGTCACCCGCCGCACCGGTGAACACCACGCCGGCCTTCCTCGCCTCCTCCTTGAGGAAGCGGCCGATGGTGATGTCGGCCTCGACGTTGAGCATCACGACATGCTTGCCGTTCTTCATGGCTTCGAGCGCCACGAGCGTGCCGACATTGGGGTTGCCGGTCGCGTCGATCACGACGTCGATATGCCCGGCGGAGCAAAGGGCCTTGTAGTCCTCGGTCACCGCGATCCGGTTCGTCTCCACCGCCCGGTCGATGTCGCTGGCCGAGGCGGCGCGAACGATGTCGCCGGCGTCGCGGCCCGACATCACGATGGCGTCGAACGCGTTCTGCATGCGGATCTCGGACACCGCGCCGATGCGAAGCCCGGGCATCAGCCCCACCTGCACGACGATGTCGGTGCCCATCTGCCCCGCGCCGGCGAGCCCGATGGTGATCGGGCCGTGCGTTTCGGCGCGAGACTTGAGCTCGGCGGCCAAACCGACGAAATTGATCATCAACCCTGTCCGCTAACGTTTTCCATTCCCGCTACCTATCGAACATTTGTGTAATCGTCAATACAAACGTCAGGACGGCGTCGATGCGGACAGCCGCGCCTCCGTGCCGGCGGAAAGGATTGCCCCGGCGTTCAAGGCTCGCCTGACGGCGGCGCGGCTCACCACCGAGTCCGGCATGTACCAGTTGGGCTCGGCGCCGGCGAACAGGTCCAGGAACGCGATCGCGCATGACGGGTCTTCGCCGACGTTCTCCCGATAGGACCACCAAGTCCGCAGATCGTTCGTGAGGTCAGGCAGGGTCAGGCTCATGCCGTCCTGCTCAAGGACGGCGGACAGCACGCAAAGGCAGTAGTGCGTCGCGATGAAACCTTCCGGCCAGTCGTGGATGATCTTCCAATCCACGTCGTCATGGATCGCCGGCGACTGTTTCGCCGCGACAAGAGTTGCCTTCAATGGATGCCGGGCCAAGAGCTCCCGCAGCAGCAGCCCCGCCGTGAACGTGACGAAATCCCGCCGGTCAAGCGGCGCGTACCTCCGGTCCAGGGAGAATCGTTCGGCCCAGTTGAGGAACGCCTCGGTCAGGCGTCTCTCGTCGATGGCGACCGTGAGCCCGTGGTGCTGCGCCACCAGTCGAGCATGCCGGCGGAACGACGTCTTGAACCATCGTCGCTGCCGCACGCGATGCCGCAGATCCGGGACGTCCGTGATCTGGCGCTTGATCTCGAGATCCATGCGTCCTCGCTTCTCGTCGGCTCGGCGCGATCCTCATCCCGCATCAACTCTTTGGCTGAAAAGCGGCTCCGTGTCTCACGCGATTTCCGGCGCGGACATATTGACACAGTTAAACCCAAATGTTCTTTAATGCTAACGGGCCGCAAGGCTGGCCTTCCGGATGAGAAGATCCGGCGCCGAACGGGGAGGTTGCCATGCCGATCTGGCAGATCGCGCTCATTGCCCTTTTGGCGGGGTGGAGCCTGCAGGCGCTCGGGACCTATGTGCAGATGCGCCATTACACCACCGTGATGGGCGAGGTGACGCGGCTTTGGGCCGACGGTTTCGTCGGCGCCGGCAACGCGCGCGCCACGCTGGGGCGCGGGGTGATCCTGCTGCTGGTGGTGAGCCCGGACCGGATCGTGCGCCGGCTGATGGTCATGCAGGGGCGCAGCGTCTTCGCGCGGTTCGACCGCGTGGCGGACGTCGAGGGGCACGCCTTCGACGGCTTGGACGGCGCCGCACCGTTTTCGGACAAGGCCCGCCGCAAGGCCCTGTCCATCGCCATGCGGCAGATCGAAACGGCGGCGGCGCGCAGGCCGGCCGCGTAAGCGGGCGGTCGATCCGCACGACGGACGGCGCCATGGCGCTTTCCGAATAAGGGGGAGGGGACGATGGGGCTGATGATGATGGCCATGCAGGCGGCCGACCTGGCGTCGCACGGGGCGACGCTCGCCGCGCTGCATGACGGCGCGGCCGGGGCTTTTCATACGGTTGCGGCGCATGCGGGCGGCGCGCTCGCGCCGGCGGGCGACGCGCTCCATCATCCGCTGCTGCTGGCGCAGCAGTCGGCGCCGGCCGATGCCCCGGCGAGCGCGGCCGACGCCTTGAGCAAGTACCAGGCCGAGGTGAAGAACCTGAAGCCCAATGCCGGGCAGCTCGGCTGGCTCGGCACCATCGGCACCCATTTCATCGGCATGTTCCAGCAGGGCGGCGAGGTCTTCATCGGCTTCGTCACCGGCATCATCCCGACGCTGGTGGTGCTGATGACCGCCTTCTACGCGCTGACCGGGCTGATCGGCGAGGAGCGGGTGCATGGCTTCGCCCAGGCGATGGGCCGCGTCGCGCTGACCCGCTACACGGTGCTGCCGGTGCTGGCCGTGTTCTTCCTGACCAATCCGATGGCCTATACGTTCGGCACCTTCCTGGAGGAGAAGCACAAGCCCGCCTTCTACGATTCGGCGGTGTCCTTCGTGCACCCGATCCTGGGTCTGTTCCCGCACGCCAACGCGGGCGAATATTTCGTCTGGGGCGGCGTGCTGGTGGCGCTGCTCGACCTCGAGAAGCGCGGCGTCATCCCCGAGGGCTACCACGTCAAGCTGGCGATCTGGTACTTCATCGTCGGAGTGGTGGTGATCCTGCTCAAGGGCATCGTCACCGAGCGCATCACCGCCTTCATGGCCCGCCGCCAGGGCGTGGAACTCTGAGCAGGCTTTTTCAAGCCTGCTTACACTTGAGACATGAAGCAGCATTGGTTTTGCTTTGAAAAAGCAAAATCAATCGTGGCGTTAGCCACGCAAGGCTGCTTAGGCCAAGACCGGGGAAGTTTCACCATGGCGCTCGACGACGAGAAGTTCAAGGCGGTGCGGATCAGCCAGGGCCCGAACGGCTGGGGCGGCCCGCTGGTGATCAAGCCCGACAGCCAGCGCGACAAGATCGTGGCGGTGACGGGCGGCGGCATCCCGCCGATCGCGCGCCGCATCGCCGAGATGACCGGCGGCACGGCGGTCGACGGCTTCCGCCAGCCGCCGCCGGAAAGCGAGATGGCCTGCGTGGTGGTCGATTGCGGCGGCACGGCGCGCTGCGGCGTCTATCCGAGGAAGCGCATCCCGACCGTCAACCTGATGCCCGTCGGGCAATCCGGTCCGCTGGCGCAGTTCATCACCGAGGACATCTACGTCTCGGGCGTGAAGGAGCAGAACATCGCCTTCGCGGACGGCTCGGCCGCGCCGACCGCGGCCGGCGTGGCCCCGGCGGCGCCGGCCGCCTTGAAGCCGGCCCTGGTGCCCGAGACGGGCGGCGGCGGCTTCATCGACCTCATCGCCAATATCGGCCGGGTGATGGGCCGCGTCGTCGGCATCTTCTTCAACGCCGGGCGCCGCACCATCGACCAGGTGGTGCGCAACGTCCTGCCCTTCATGGCCTTCGTGACCATGCTGATCGGCATCATCCTCTATACGGGGATCGGCGACCTGATCGCCAAGCCGATGGGACCGCTCGCCAACAACATCGGCGGCCTTCTGGTCATCTCGGTCATCTGCGGCCTGCCGTTCCTCTCCCCGATCCTGGGGCCGGGGGCCGTCATCGCCCAGGTGATCGGCGTCGCCATCATCGGACCGCAGATCCAGAACGGCACGATCTCGCCCGCCATGAGCCTGCCGGCTTTGTTCGCCTACAACACCCAGGTCGGCTGCGACTTCGTTCCGGTCGGCTTGGCGCTCGGCGAGGCCAAGCCCAAGACGATCGAGATCGGCGTGCCGGCCGTGCTGCTCTCCCGCCAGGTGATGGGACCGGTGTCGGTCGTCATCGCCTGGCTCTTCTCCCTCTTCGTGATGTGACCGGCGGCCGGGCGATGGCGATCTACTACCGAACGACGGTCACCGCGGTCGGCCCTGAGGTGGCCGAGCTTCTCGAGGGCGGCATCCTGATCCTGTTCGCCGAGGGCGCCCCGCCGGAGCTGGCGGACGTCTCGGCGCTGCATCGCGTCGCCGAAGGGCCGGCCGCCGAGGCGCCGCCGGTCGGGGCCGCGATCACGATCGGGTCCGTGACCGCGACCCTGACCGCGATCGGCGCGCAGGCCTGGACGAAGGTCGCCGAGATCGGCCATGTGGTGATCAACTTCGACGGCGCCGCGCTGAGCGGCCGCTCCGGCGAGCTGTCCGCCTCCGTCGTGCCGACGACGGAGCTGATCGAGGCCGTGCAGCCCGGCGCCTCGATCACGATATCGGGCTGAAAGATCGATCGAGCTTTGCGTCCCGTCATCCCGCGAAGGCTGGTTTGGACGGGAGCGGTTATCCCTAAGCAGCCGTGCGTGACGAAAGCCACGGTTGGTTTCACTTTTTCAAAGCGAAAGCAAAGCTGCTTGACCTTTATGTGTAAGCAGGTTCGAGAGAACCTGCTTAGTCCCGGCCGGGCCGGCAGCACCCGAGAAGGTGAAGCCGGCGACCTGAGCTTTGCCCATCAGAGGAGGCGGTCAACATGATCGAGCGGCCGGCCACGGTTCGCGTCAAGGAGGGGCTGCATGCGCGCCCGGCGACGCAGTTCGTGAAGCTCGCCCGGTCCTTCGCATCCTCTCTCGAGGTGCGGCGCGGCGCGCGCGGCGCCGATGCCAAGAGCTCCGTCAAGCTGATGTTGCTCGGCCTCAAGGAAGGCGAGGAGGTGACCGTCTGGGCCGACGGCGCCGACGCTGAGGCCGCGATCGAGGCGCTGGTGAGCTTCATCGAGACGCCCGAGGCCGGCGCGGAGGCGGGCAGCGCGGCGCCGATCCCGGACGTCGGCGCGCCGTCGGGAACGTCCGTCGCATCGCCGGCAGGCAAGGCGACCGGAGGCGTCGCGGCCAGCGAAGGCACGGCCATCGGCTTCGCTTTCGGGTTCTTTCCCGAGGCGCTCGTGGCGCCGCATCGCGTGCTGCCGCCGGGCGCCGTCGACGGCGAGGTCGCGGCGCTCCATCGCGCCTTCGCCGCGACGGTCGCGGCGCTGGTCGACAGTGGTGCGAGGCCGGGAGCGACGCCGCAGGATCGGCAGATCGTGGAGGCGCTGATCGAGGTCGCCGGCGACGACGAACTCGTCGGTGCGATCGAGGCCGGGATCCGCGCCGGACAGGATGCGGTCACCGCCACGCTCGAGGCCGGGGCGCAGCTCGCCGCCACCTTCGAGAGGGTCGAGGGCGACTACATCCGCGCACGGGCCGAGGATGTGCGCGGCGTGACGCGGGCGCTCGCGCTCACCCTGCTCGGCAAGGCCGACGTCAGCCTCGCGATGGCGCCGGAGGGTGCCATCCTGGTCGCCGAGGAGATCTCGGCTCTGGATTTCGCCAGGGCACCGCTCACCTCGATCGCCGGGATCCTGTGCACGAGGGGCGCCGCGACCTCGCATGTCGCCATCATGGCGCGCACCCATGCCATCCCGGCCGTGCTCGGTGCGCGCACCGATCTCGCGGCGCTGAAGCGCGCCGGGACCGTGGCGCTCGACGGCGGGACGGGCGAGGTCTGGCTCGACCCCGACGCGGCGACCGAAGCCGCGGTCCGCGCCCGCATCGCCGAGGAGAAGCGCGCGCGCGACGCGCTCGACGCATTCCGGCACGCCGCCCCCGTCACCCTCTCGGGGCAGCCCGTCGAGGTCATGGCCAACCTCGGCTCGCTCGGTGAGATCGCGCCGGCGCTCGCGGCCGGCGCCATGGGGGTCGGGCTGTTCCGCACCGAGCTCTTGTTCATGGCGCGCAAGACCCTGCCCTCCGAGGACGAGCAGGCCGCGATCTATGCCGAGCTGGCGCAGGCTTTCGCGCCGCATCCCGTCATCGTGCGCACCCTCGACATCGGCGGCGACAAGCCGGTGGCGGGCGTCGAGATCGCGCCCGAGGACAACCCGTTCCTCGGCTGGCGCGGCGTGCGCCTGTGCCTCGACCGTCCCGACCTGTTCAAGCCGCAGCTCAAAGCCCTGCTGCGCGCCGCCGTGCACGGCAACGTCAAGATCATGGTGCCGATGATCGCCGAGGTCGAGGAGGTCGTGCGCGTCAAGGCGCTGCTGGCCGAAGGGCGGGCCGAGCTCGACGCCGCGGGCGTTCCGGCCGGCACGCCGGAACTCGGCATCATGATGGAGACGCCGGCGGCGGCGCTCATCGCCGCCGATCTCGCCCGGCACGTCGCCTTCTTCTCGATCGGCACCAACGACCTTACCCAATATGTGATGGCCGCCGACCGGCTGAACCCGCGCGTCGCCGGCCTCAACCGCGCCGACCACCCGGCGGTGCTGCGCGCCGTGGCGCTCATCTGCGAGGCCGCCCGCGCGCACGGCATTCCGGTCGGCATCTGCGGCGAGGCCGCCGCCCGCCCCGACCTCATCCCCACCTTCCTGCGCCTGGGCGTCACCGAACTCTCCATGAGCCCTGCATCCATCCCCCGTGCCAAAAAAATCGTGATCGAAACCGAGATCCAGGCGGCCTGAGTCGCGAAATCCACGAAGCGGATGCAGCAGACTCGCCGCCCTTTCGTGCGGCTCAGGCCTCATCCTTCACGCGCCGCCGAACAGGTGATGCTCTACCGAGTCCCAATCGGGCTTGGACGCTTCGGCGCCGCTGTGCGCCAGCGCGCGATCGTGGCTCGGCTGGATATGACTGCCTCCCAGGAAGCCGACCGCCCGCATGCCGGCGGCTTTGGCGCCCCGGACGCCGTAGATCGAATCCTCGATCACCACGGCGCGGCCCGGCGGGATCTTCATCTGCGCGGCCGCGAACAGGAACAGGTCCGGGGCAGGCTTGCCGCGAGCGACCTGCTGGGACGAGAAGATGGCGGTGCCGAAGAAGCTGTCGAGGCCGGTGCGCGCCAGGCTGAAGCGGATGCGCTCGAGGCTCGACGAGGAGGCTACGCAGCGGGGCCGGTCGCCGAGCCGCTCCAGAAAGCGCGCCACGCCCGGCATCGGCCTGAGTTCGCGATCGAACAGCGCGCGGGTCGCGGGCCAGATGCGCTCGGCCACGCTGTCGGGAATCGGCACGCCGGTGTCGCGCGCGATGCGCGCCAGGATGTCGGCCTGCTTCATGCCGAAGCAACGCCCGATCATGGCGTCCGTCGCCGGCACGCCGGCCTCGACCAGGACATCGCGCATCGCTCTGACCGACAGGACCTCGCTGTCGACCAGCACGCCGTCGCAGTCGAACACCACGAGATCGATCATGGCTGGCTCACCTCCCCTCGCTCCGCCGCCTCGTGCCTCGCCTCGCGCGCCGCGATCATGCCGTCGCGCGGCGCGAAAGCGTCGGACAGCCCATGCCGCGTCGCGGCCGTGTGCGCCAGCCTGGCCAGCTCGTCGGCGCACCGCCGCTCGCTCCAGCCTAACGTCTGGCTCGCGAGGTCGGCGAGCTCGCGCGCCACGGCGGGCGTGAGACGACCCGAAAGGGCGATGTCGGTGCGCCGGAACACGAGGTCGGCCAGCCCCCCGACCATTTCGCGTTCGAGCAGATAGCCGATCTCCGCCCGCGAGTAGCTGGGAAGGGTTTCGAGCGGGGCATCCTGGCGCGCCGCGCACCATTCAGTGACGGCGAGTGCCCGGGTGCCGTAACGATCGAGAAGCACCTGCGCCCGTGCCGGCGAGGCGCCCAGGGTCGTGAGCCGCGCCAGAAGCGCCCGCTTCGCCGCCTCGGTCCGCGGAAAATCCCTGCCGCCGCCGATGGGCTCGAGATCGGTGCTCGACGTCCGGCGCCGGCCGAGGTCGGCCAGCACCAGATCGGCGGCTTCCGCCGCGAAGCCGCGGAAGGTCGTCCACTTGCCGCCGATCAGCGAATGGACCGGGATGGCCGTCCCGGGCAGGCGGTCCGTGCGGATCGAGTGGTCGCGGCTCACGGCGCCGGGGTCGAGCCCCTCGCTGCATGGCAGAGGCCGCACGCCGCAATAGGTGTAGATCACCTGATCGGTGGACACCGGAATGCCGGGGAAGATCTCGCGGACCGTCCCCAGCATGTAGTCGCGTTCCGCGTCGCTGCAGGTGGCGAAATCAGGGTCCTCGACCGGGATGTCGGTGGAACCGATCAGCACGTGGCCCATGAAGGGGTAGAGCAGCGCCACCCGGCCGTCGGAGGCGCCGAAATAGACCATCTTGCCGTCGAGCGCGGCGAGCAGGCGCGGATTGTCGACGACGAGGTGGGAGCCCTTGTTGCCGCCGATGTAGCGCGTATCGAGCCCGAGCGCCGCATTGGCCTTGTCGATCCACGCGCCGGCCGCATTGACGACCACCTCCGCCGTGACGTGGTACGCGCCGCCGGTGATCCTGTCCCGCATCGCCAGCGCGCCCCCCGCCGCGCCCTCGAGCGCCAGGTGATTGATGGCCAGGCTGCTCGTCGGCCGGGCCGCCAGGCCGTCGAGGACCAGCTCGAGGCCAAGCCGCTCGGCATGGGTGACGCGGGCGTCGAAGTAGGTCGCGGTGGCGGCGACCCAATCGGCCATGTCCGGAAAGGCCTTGCGGGTCGCCGCGCGCAGCGCCAGGGCGTGGCGCGGCATGCCGCGATGGTGCCGGCCGAAGACGTCGAACATCTCCAGCCCGAGCTTGGTGATGACGAGGCCGCGGTCCGTCAGCTTGGTCTTGCCGCCGAAAAAGCGGATGATGGAGGGCACGATGCCGCCGAACCAGGAGGGGATCGGCAGCACGGTCTCGATCGGCTTGACGTAATGCGGCGCGTTCTTGAGCAGCAGGTTGCGTTCGAACGTCGATTGCCGCACGAGGCGGAACTCGCCGGTTTCCAGGTATTTGATGCCGCCGTGGATGAGCCGGCTCGGCCCGGCGCTGGCACCGGCACAGAAATCCTCCGCCTCGGCGAGCAGGCAGTCGACGCCCTGCAGGCACAGGTCGCGGAAGAGACCCGCGCCGTTGATGCCTCCGCCCACGATGACGACGGGATAGTGCGCCGCCGGCGTGCGAGCCGCTCGGTCCATGACTGTCGCCATCACCCGTTCATGATCGCGACCTTGATGGCCGCTCCCGTCTCGGCGGTCGCCAGCGCCTCGGCGATGGCGGGCAGGCCGAAGCGGTGTGTGATGAAGGGCGCCACGTCGATGCGACCGCTCCCGATGAGGGCGAGCGCGCGCTCGTAGTGGATGCGGCTCAGCCCGAAGGAGCCGGTCAGCACGATCTCGCTGTAATGGATCAGGTTGATGTCGAGCGACGCGCTGTCGCCCGCCGAGAAGCCCGCGAAAAGGCTGACGCGGCCGCGCCGCCGCACGAGCGACAGGGCCGTGTTGGCGAGCGCCGGCACGCCGATGGCCACGATCGCGATATCGGCCCCCACACCCTCCGTGACCTCGCGCACGACGGCGGGGAGGTCCTCGCCGACCGGATCCACCGCGCGGTCCGCGCCAGCCGCCAGGGCGGCATCCCGGCGTGCCGAATTAGGCTCGCTGACGATCACCGTTCGGGCGCCTGACAGGCGCGCGAGCTTCACATGCAGGAGCCCGATCGGCCCAGCGCCGAGGATGACGACGGCGTCACCGGCGCCGATCGCGACCTTCTCCTGGCCGTTGATGACGCAGGCGAAGGGTTCCGCGAGCGCCGCTTCCTCGTAGGCCAGATGATCGGGCACCGAATGGACGTTGCCGGCGTCGAGCGCTTGGGCCGGGACGCGGATATATTCCGCGAAGGCGCCGTCGATCTCGTAGCCGATCGCCGTGAGGTTCTCGCAGATGTTCTCGGCGCCGAGCTTGCAATAGGTGCAGCGGCCGCAGGGAATGGCCGGGTTGACGCAGACACGCTGCCCTGGCTTGAATCCGCTCGTGGGCGCGGCCTCGACGACCTCGCCCGCGAACTCGTGGCCGATGACCGACGGATAGCGGATGCCGGCCGTCTTGCGCCCGCGCAGGACGCGGATGTCCGTGCCGCAGACGGTGGCGGCGCGCACCTTGAGGATCAGGTCACCGGGCTCGCCCTTCGGGTCGGGCACGTCCTCCAAGGCCAGTTCATTCGGGGCGCGGAGCAATCCTGCTTTCATGGCGGGAGCCTCATGGTCGCGATGGAAGCGGCGGCCTCAGGCCGCCTGAACCAGGGTCATGTCATGCCCGAGCGCCTGGACGAGCGCGCTGAAGCGGGCATATTTCGCGCGGATTCGGTCCCGGCGCCGCGGGTCGGGCATATAGCGGCGCGCGATTCTCACCGTCCGGCGCATCGCCTCGTCGAAGGACCCGTAATGGCCGAGCGCGGTGGCGACCGTCATCGCGGCGCCACGGGCGCCAAGCTCGCCGCCGGCCGGGACCTCGACCGGCAGGTCGAGCACGTCGGCGAAGATCTGCGGCCAGATCGGGCTGCGCGCGGCGCCGCCGGCAAGTCGCACCTGTCGCACGGGCGCGGCATCCGAGCCGGTCATCAGCTTGTCCGCATCGAGCTTATGCGCGAAGGCGACGCCCTCGAAGACGGCCAGCATGACGTCCGCCAGCGTATGACTGGCCTTGAGCCCGAGGAGTCCGGCCGGGGCGCCGTCCGGGCCGCCGAACAGGAAGGGGAGGAACAGGATGTCGTTGCCGCGCTCCAGCGCCTCGTTCACCCACTCTCCGCACAGATCGTAGATCGAGCGATTCGCGGCCATCGCCCGCGCGGCCTCGGCGTCGAGCATCGTGCGGCACAGCCATTCGAGATTGCTGGCCGAGGTGGCGGAACACTCGGTCGCCAGGAACAGATCGCCCGTGGGATAAGGCACCTGGAGCACGGGAGCGCGGCTGCGGCGCGGTTCCCGATGCAGGGTCTGGTTGATCGAGAAGGTGCCGGCGATGACCGACATGGTGCGGGGCGAGTCCACCCCGGAGGCCAGCGCGCAGGCCACGACATCGGTGACGCCGCGCACGACGGGCGTGCCGGGACGCAGGCCGGTCGCCGCCGCCGCCTCGGCGCTGACCGCGGCCGCAACTTCGAGCGAGGGGCGGATCGGCGGCAGCTTTTCGGTGAGATGCGCGAAGCCGAACCGTTCGAAGAGCGACACGGCATATGTGCCGGCGCGCAGGTCCACCAGGCCCGAGACGGCGGCTTCGGTGATCTCGGTCGACAGGTCGCCCGTGAGCCGCGCCCGAACATAGTCCTTGCTCGCGACCAGGGCCGTGGCACGGTCGAAGGCGGCCGGACGATGGCGGGCGAACCAGCCGAGCAGCGGCAGCGTCTGGCCCGGCCAGAAACGCTGCATGATCACCGCCTCGGCCGCAGGCCCATGCCCTTCGGCGATCCAGTCCCGGCCGATGAATTCGGCCCGGCTGTCGGTGGAGATTATTCCTGCCCCGACCGGCCGGCCCGACGCGTCGACCGCGTAGAGCCCGTTGCCGTGACCGGTGGTCGACACGCCGATCACGTCCTCGGGCTGGACGCCGCTCGCCGCCAGCGCCCGCCGCGCCGCGCCGCAAGCCGACTGCCACATCTCCTCGGCATCCACTTCCGTGTGCCCCGGCTCGGGAAATGTGACGCGGTTGGGCTGCCGCGCGCTCGCGAGTTCCGTGCCGTCTAGCGCGAAGACGGCCGCCTTGGCCATCGTTCCCCCTGTGTCGATGCCCACGATGCACGGCATCGCCCTTATTCCTCTCGCTTTGATACTCCCGTTCGGCAGATCAACATTTGTATCTTGATAAGTCAATATGTTTGACCTTGAACTCCGGTCTGGCTGGTCGACGAGAGGCGAACGAGACGACCAGATCGCCAACCCCGGCCCTCGCGGCGGTCAAACAAATGTGTTGACATAGATACATTAGATTGAGAGCCTGGACCCAACACGTGGGCTGCGGCGTGACAGCCCTCATCAAAACCGGCGTGAAAGCCGGCTGCGCTCGCTTTTCGCTGGAGGAAATTCATGACTCGTTCCGCATGTCTCGCTGTAGCTCTCCTCGGCTTCGCCGCATCCGGCGCCCTCGCGGCGGGCAGCGACCAGGCCGCACTGATCCACCCGGTCACCAAGCAAACCATCGTCTTCATTCCGAAGGTCATCCACCCCTGGTACGAGGTGGTGAAGGCCGGCTCGATGTTCGCAGCCCAGGAGCTCAAGAAGGATGGGATCGATGTCGACGTGCAGTGGGATCAACCGCCGCAGGCCGACGTCACCGACCAGAATCAGCGCATCGAGACCAACATCGGCAAGCATCCTGACGGTCTCGTGGTGTCCTGCCTCGACCCGGCCACCAACGTGCAGCTCCTCGACGAGGCCGTGAAGGCGGGCGTCAACGTGATCACCTTCAACTCCTTCTGCGCCGACCGATTCCCCTTCGTCGGACAGAAGGATTCCTATCAGGACGGCTATGACCTCGCCGAGTACCTGGCCAAGCAGATCGGCGACAAGGGCAATGTCGGGATCCTGTCGGGCAGCCTGACCGCACAGGACCATATTCGCCGCATCCAGGGGTTCAAGGCCGCCATGGCCAAGCACCCGAACATCAAGATCGTGTTCGAGCAGCCCGACAACGACGACCTCGACAAGGCGGTGCAGCTCACCGAGAACGCGCTCCAGGCCCATCCGGACCTCGTCGGCATATTCGGTTGCAACGCCTCGAACCCGATCGGCGCCGCCCGCGCGGTGCAGAACGCGGGGCTCGCCGGCAAGGTGAAGATCGTCGGCCTCGACGACCTGCCGGAAACGATCCAGTTCGTGAAGGACGGTGTCATCACGGCGACCATGGCCCAGCGTCAGTGGGAGCAGGGCTACTGGGCAGTGAAATATGTCGTGGCCAGGAACCAGGGTCACACGATCCCCATGGATCATGAGACGGGCTCGCGCATCATCACGCGGCAGAACGTCACGAATTGACGAAGAAGGCGCTTCGCGCCCCAACTCGCCGTCGTGAACGGAGTGACGCAATCCAGAGTCCCGACGGTGGACTGGATTGCGGCGGCGGCTGCGCTGCCTCACGACGACGGGCGCCAACCTCATTCCTGGGAGATCCGTCTTGACGGCCGTGTTCGAGGCCCGCGACGTATCGAAGAGCTTTGGGCCGATCCGGGCGCTGAACGGGGTGAGCGTGGACATCTACCGCGGCGAGGTTCACGCCATCATCGGCGAGAACGGAGCCGGCAAATCGACCCTCATGAACATCCTGTGCGGTAAGCTGCAGCCTTCGGGCGGTACTCTATTTCGAAACGGCGAGCCGGTGATCTTCCACTCGCCGATCGACAGCCAGAGCGCGCGGATCGGAATCGCGCCGCAGGAGATCAACCTCGTTCCCAAGCTCGACGTGGCGGAAAACATCGTCCTCGGCGCGCACAGCGGCCGCGGCGGCCTCGTCGACTGGGCGGCGACCCGCCGTCGCGCCTCAGGCTTCCTGCACGAGATCGACGATACGATCGACCTCGACGCACGGGTCGAGTCGCTGAGCAAGGCGCAGCAGCAGCTCGTGCAGATCGCCCGCGCGGTGGCGACGCAGGCCGAGATCCTGATCTTCGACGAGCCCACGGCGGCGCTCACCAACCGCGAGACCGAAAAGCTCTACGCCTTCATCCGCCGCTTCCGCGCCGAGGGCGGCTCGATCTTCTACATCTCCCACCGGCTCGACGAGATCCTCGACCTCTCCGACCGCATCAGCGTGCTCCAGGACGGCCGCTCCATCTGTCGCCTCGACCCCAAGGTCACCACCAAGGGCGAGATGATCAACATGATGGCCGGGCGCGAGGTGAAGGGCACGCACGCGCCACGACCCTTCGTCGAGCGCAGCGAGATCGTGCTGCGGACGACGAACCTCACCCGGCACGGCGAGTTCCAGGACGTCGGCTTCGAGCTCCACAAGGGCGAGATCCTCGGCATCGCAGGCCTCGTCGGCGCCGGCCGGACCGAGCTCGGCAAATGCCTGTTCGGCGTCACGAAGGCGGATAGCGGGACGATCGAAGCGTTCGGCGAAATCGTGTCGATCGGCCACCCGGCCGACGCCATCGCCAGGGGCTTCGTCTACCTGCCGGAAGAACGCAAGGCGGAAGGCATCTTCCCGCTTCTGAGCATCAACGAGAACATCGGAATCGCGAGCTACGGCCGCTTCCGCACGGCGCTCGGCCTGAGCTTCGGCGACATGGTCCGCGAGGTGGCGGATTACGTCAGGAAAATCCGCATCAAGATCGGCTCGGGCGAGGACCCCGTCACCAGTTTGAGCGGCGGCAACCAGCAGAAGGTGATCCTGGCGCGCTGGCTGATGCGCGGCGTCAGGATCCTGATCCTCGACGAGCCGACCCGCGGCATCGACGTCAACGCGAAATACGAGATCCAGACCGTGTTGCGCGGCCTCTGCGACCAGGGCCTGTCGATCATCTACATCTCGTCCGAACTGCTCGAAGTCCTCGAGGTCTCCGACCGCATCCTCGTGATGCACGAGGGCCGGATCAAGGGCGTGCAGCGCGCCGATCAGGCGAGCCAGGAATCGCTGCTCCAGCAGGCCATGAGTTGAAGGCGCCCCGATGGTTGATCGACTGACCATGCCGGCCCGCGCGCTGGTCCGCATCTCTCCGCTCACCCGCTTCCGCCGCTGGGAGGCGAGCGGCGCGTTCATAGCGCTCGTGGCGCTCTGCGGTGTCCTGGCGATCCTCGCCCTATTTCTTCACGGCCAGCAACCTGCCGATCGTGCTGCGCAACGCGTCCTTCGTGGGCCTCGTGGCGCTGGGACAGACGCTGGTGCTGCTCATTGGCGGCATCGACCTCTCGGTCGGCGCGGCCGCAGGGCTTTCGGCCATCGTCGGCGCGCTGATGCTGACGAAGTTCGGCGTGCATCCCTATCTCGTAATCCCGCTGACGGCGCTCTTCGGTCTGCTGCTCGGCTTCTGCAACGCGCTCTTCGTCGCCAAGCTGCGCCTCAATCCCTTCATCGTGACCTTGGCTTCGGGCGAGATCTTCGCGGGAATGAACCTCGTCATCACCCAAGGCTATCCGGTGCGACCGCTCGGACCTCAGTTCAGGATCTTCGGCCAGACCGAAATCTACGACGTGCCGATCCCCGTAATGGTGTTCCTCGGCGCCGGCGCGATTCTCTGGTGGGTGCTGACCCGCACGCGGTTCGGGCGCAACGTCTATGCGGTTGGCGGCAACCGTGACGCTGCGGCGCTGGTCGGCATCCGGGTTTGGCGCGTCGAGTTCATCGTCTTCGGCCTCGCGGGCCTGTTCGCGGCGCTGGCCGGTATCCTCTACGCGAGCCGGATGGACGCCGCCCAGCCGTCGGTCGGCGAAGGTTGGATGCTCAGCGCCATCACGGCCGCGATCATCGGCGGCACTTCGCTGCGCGGCGGCGAGGGCACGATCATCGGGACGATCTTCGGCGCCCTGTTGCTCACCGTGCTGCAGAACGGCACGGTGCTGCTCAACGTCTCGGGCTACTGGCAGCGCGTGATCATCGGGGCGGTCGTGCTCGTTGCCGTGTTGGTCGATCTGTTCCGCCGCAAGTGACGAGGCCGCCGCAAGCATCGGCGCACTTTGGCATTTGAGTTCGCCGGGCGATTCGATAGAAGCGGAGCGGGCGACAGAGGAGCCGCTGCACCGCCTGAGCCTTGGTACCGGGCTGAAGCGGGGACGCATGGGCGAGGCCTTCGATATCGAGACCGACGTGCGCACGCGCGCCGCCTGGCTCTACTACATGGAAGGCATGACGCAGGACGCCGTCGCCCAGGCTCTTGGCATGACACGCGCGCGGGTGCTGCGCATTCTCGCCTCCTGCCGCGAGGATGGGACGGTGCAGATCACCGTCAACTCGCCGCTGGCGGGCTGCGTCGCGCTGGAGCGTCGGATCGAGGAACGCTTCGGTATGGAGCGCGCCATCGTCATTCCACGGCCGAAAAGCGATGTCGACGTCGGCGCCCTGATCGGTGCGGCGACCGGCAGCTATGTCGGATCCATCCTCACGGACGGCATGTCGATCGGCCTCGGTTGGGGGCGGACGCTGAGTTCGAGCCTCGCCAGCCTGCCGCAGCGTGCCTTCGACAAGCTCACCGTCGTGTCGCTGCTCGGCGGCCTTACCCGGGCATCGCAGTTCAATCCGTCCGAATTCGCCTGGCGCTTCGCCGACAGGCTCGGGGCCGAGTGCTTCATGATGGCCGCCCCCGTCTATGCGCCCGACGCCCGCACGCGTGAGGCGTTGGTCAACCATTCGGGCATGGAGGACGTGTTCAAACATGCCGGGCGCCTCGATCTCGCGCTCATCAGCGTGGGCGAACTATCGCCCGGGTCGACGCTCAGCCGCTACGGCCTGGCCAGCAAGGACGAACTCGCCTCCCTGTTGCGGGCGGGCGCCGTCGGAGACCTCCTGTGCCGCTTCATCGACGCCGAAGGCCGGCAGCTCGATCACCCGCTCAACGACCGGGTGATCTCCGCCGATCCCATAATGTTGCGCAAAGCGCGTCGGATCGTGCTCGCCTCCGGCGGCTGGGAAAAAGCGGCTGCCGTGCTGGCTGCCATCCGCCTGCTCAAGCCCGAGGTTCTGATCACTGACGAGACCGTGGCGGAATCGCTCGCCGCGGCCTGATGGAGGCGCCGCGGCGGCTCGCGCCCATCGTCAGGCGACCGCCGACAGCACCGCGGAGGCGCGGGTCGGCGTGCGGGCCATGAACTCCCAGGTGTGCTCGAAACTCTCGACGCCGGCCTGGGAGCCAAGGCCGGTCGCGTTCAGGGCCGCGGTGGCCTGGGCGAAGCGCACGGCCGTTTCGGGATCCATGCCACGGCAGAGCGCCACGGCGAAGCCCGCGTCGAAAGCGTCGCCACAACCGCAGGTGCAGCGGACGTCCACCGCGAAGGCTGGCACGGAGAAGCATGTCCCGTCGCGGTGACGGTAGTAGGCGCCGTCCTCGCCCAACGTGAACACGCAGCAGGTGACGCCCTTGTCGATGAAAAACTGCGCGGTATCTGCAAGATCGCTCAGCCCCGTGAGCGCATGCGCCTCCTCGATGGAGGGCATGAAATAGTCCGTGTAGGGCAGGATGCTGGCGACGGCCGGCATGTCGTCCTTGGAGCCGGCGAAGATGTCGGCCGTGGTGATGGCCCCGGCCGCTTTGGCTCGCCGGGCGAGTTCGGCATTGCGGCCCTGATCCATCCTATTCATCAGTCCAACGCCGCCAAAATGCACCACGCGGCCGTCGATCACGGCGGGCGCGAGGTCATCGTCGATGAAGAAGTCGCCGGTCGCGCCTTTCATGTGCAGCGCCGGCCGCGCCCCATTCGGCCGGGTCGTGACGATGGAGGACGAGGTGCGGGAGCCCGGCAACTGCTTCAGGGTCGTCGTGTCGATGTCGAACTGGTGCAGGCGCTGCAGTACCCAATCCCCCATCATGTCCTGCCCGAGGCCGCCGACGGCCCGGCAGCGCAGGCCCATCTTCGCCGCGGCGATCACGGCCGTGCCGGCCGCCCCCGAAACCGCCAGGGTGAGATCGTCGATGAAGAACGTGCCCCCTCCCTCGGGAATGGCGCTCACGGGCCAGCCAAGACAATCAAACGTGATGAACCCTATGCTGATATAGTCGAATTGCACGCGCGTCCTCCCCAAACCAGCCGAACTTCGACGTTCGTGTTTCATCATGGCAGACCGGCAAGAGCGTTCGCCGAGCGCCGCGTTGGACGGGTCACCTTCGATCCCGCTCCGTGCACCGTTCGCTCCGCCCACTTGCCCGTGGCCCATCGGGTCGAAGGCGACGGCTCGAAGGCGACGGTCAAGACGATGATGGGTCGGCTCGCGGTCCGTTCACAAGCGTCGCGGTCCGCAACGATGAGACCGTTGCTCATCGATGATCACATGCGCACCACCGAACCCACGCCTTTTGTTCGCGAGCCGGGACGTCCGCTCCGGCTCGCGGCGGCGTTACGCATACAGGATCCCGGTCACCCGGACCCGCTCATGCTTGATCGTGCCGTCTCAACGATCCCGGATCTCCGCCATGTCTCCTCTCGGCAGCGCCTGCATGCGCCGGTTCGTCTTTCCTGAGGTTTCTCCGAACCATATGGCTCAGAACCGTCAAGGTGTACATTTGATCTGATAGAGTGTCAATTGTACGAGATGGACGCGTTTGTGGCCGATCTCCAGAGTCACGCCCTGATCCGTTCCGAGATCAACTCTTCAACTGGCGCGCCTTCGCGCGGCTGCATGAGAATATTCCGCTCGACTTCGAGCGCGGCCCCGCTTCGACCGCTCATTCATGGCGATCAGCGCTGCCGTCGACAAACTCGGCATCTGCCTGGAGAGCCAGCTGCTGGCGCAGCGCGAGATCGAGAGCGGGCGAAGACGCCGCATCCGATCAAAGCCCCGCGCATAATCGATCTTCCTGCGCCGCTAGAACGACGTCGCCCCGAGCTGCTTCAGCAACCCCAGCGTATCGACCATCGCCCAATGCTCGACGAGCTTGCCGTTTTCCAGCCGGAAGAGATCGAACACTTCCACATCGATGGCGTTGCCGGTCGGCTTGTGGCCGAAGAACTCGCCCTTGTGGGTGCCGCGGAAGCGCAGGCAGACCAAGACCTTGTCGTCGTCCGCCATGACGATGTGGATCGGCAGGTTGAGATCGGGGACGGCGCCGAGCAGCACGTCGTGGTGATGCTGCAGGCCCGGCGGCCCGATCACCTCATAGGGCAGGCCGGGATCGTGCCGCTTGAAGTCGGGCGCGACATTCGCGTCCCACCACGCCGCGTCGCCCTTGACGAAAGCCCGGAAATAGTCGAGCGCGACACGCTTGTTGTGCTCCTTGTCGGACATGTCTTCCCCCTCTCCCTCAGCCCTATGACATTCACACATCTGCATACCCCTCATCCGCCGCCGCTCGCAGCCAAGTTCACGCGGGCCGCGTAAACTTGCCAGCGCGTCGGCACCTTCTCCCGTAAGGGGAGAAGGGCGCTAACGTCGCAGGATGAGGGATCCCCTTCTCCCCTTGCGGGAGAAGGTGGTTCGGCGAAGCTGAACCGGATGAGGGGTGGAAACGCCATGTGTGAATCAGATAGCCTTCAGCCCGCTATTGTCGTGAGCTTGCGGAAGGCCGGCTGGCCGGTTCCGGCCGTCAGGCCGCCATCGACCACGAGGTTCGAGCCGGTGATGTAGGAGGCATCGTCGGAGGCCAGGAAGGCGATCGCGGCCGCCATTTCCTCCGAGGTGCCCATCCGGCCCATCGGCAGGCGATCGTCGAATCCCTGCATGATGGCAGGATGCTTGCGCATCCAGGCGGTCGAGCCGGTGTCGGTCACGCCAGGGCAGATGGCATTGACCCGGATCCCGTCTGGGGCATGGTCGATCGCCATGGCGCGGGTCAGGTTGCAGACGCCGCCTTTGGCCGCGTTATAGGCGGCGAAGCCCACGTCGGCCACGAGCCCGGAGATCGAGGCCGTGTTCACGATATTGCCGCGCCGGGCGATGAGGTGAGGCAGGGCGGCGCGGCTCGCATAAAACACGGAGGAGAGCGTCGTCGCGATGACCCGGTCCCAGACCTCGGGCGTGATCTCGGTCACATAGCCGAAGGCTCCGACGCCGGCGTTGTTGACGAGCACGTCGAGACCGCCGAAGGCCGCCACCGTGTCGGCGACGAGCGCCTCGATCTCGGCGGGCTTCGACGCATCGACGCGGTGCAACCGCAGCCGACCGTCCGGCAGTCGCAGCGCATCCCCGTGCTTTCGAAGCGCCTCGATGTTGATGTCGGCGAGCGCCAGGGTGGCTCCCTCCGAGGCGAAGCGCTGCGCTGTCGCGAGCCCGATGCCCGACGCGGCGGCGGTGACGATGACGACCTTGTTGTCGAAGCGGGCCATGGCGGCCTCCTAGGGCTCTCTGAATTTAGCGAAGAAATCCGAACGACATCCGCAGCCGCGCGACGGCAGCGACGGCGATCAGTGTTCCGCCCCAGATGGCGAGGGTGAGGAACTGGCTGAAGTTCATGAGGTTGAAGGCGGTCGAGATGAGCTGGAGAATCACCAGGGCGAAGACAAGCCCCGTGACCTTGCCGAAGCCGCCGGAGGGCGACACGCCGCCCAGCACCGCCGCCAGGATGGTGACGAGGAGGTAGCTCTCGCCATAGGCCGCGTTGGCGGAGTTGAAGCGCGCCATCATGATGATGCCGCCGATGCCGGCGAGCAGGCCCGAGGTGACATAGACCCTGACGAGCATGCGCCGCGTGTCGATGCCCGAATAGCGCGTCGCCGCCTCGTTCGAGCCGAGCATGTGCAGGATCTGGCCGAAGGGCGTGCGGTTCAGGATGACGCCCATGACGAGCGCGACCGCGACGAAGATCAGCACCACGACCGGAACGCCGAGGAGGCTGCCGTTGCCGATATAGACGATCGGCGCGGGGAAGCCCGAGAGCACGCCGCCATGGGTGAGGCCGATGCTGATCCCCTTGATCAGCGTCATCGCTCCAAGGGTCGTCAGGATCGGCGAGACCTCGAGATAGGCGATAATCAGACCGTTGATCGTGCCGATGAGGGTGGCCAGCGCCAGGCCCGCGACGACCGCCAGGACCTGCCACGCCGCCCAGGCCACGCCTGGTTCGGCCGGCACGAACGTGCCGAAGATATAGGCCATGGTGAGGGCCGCGAGGTTTGCGGTGGCGATGATCGACAGATCGAGGCCGCCCGAGAGCAGCGGCACCATCATGGCGAGCGACAGGATGCCGAGTTCCGGCAGCTGGAACGCCATGGAGCGGAACGAGGCCGCTGTGAACAGCCGATCGCCGAGCGCCAGCCCGAAGACGAGGAGGAGCGCGGCGAGCAGGAGGATCAGGCGGCCGTTGACGGCGCCGACCCGCCGCCACGGCGCGGACAGCGCGCTCATGCGGCGGCTCCGATGGTACGCCGCATCGCCTGCCGTTGGCGCCGGCGCTCCCACGAAATCGTCGATACCGCCGCGAGGAAGACGATGCCGGTGAAGCACTGCGTCCAGAAGGACGAGACGCCGAGCAGGATCAGCCCATCCTGCAGGAAGGCCAGCAGCATCAGCCCCAGGATAGTGCCGAGCACCGTGCCGACGCCGCCCGTTAGGCTCGCGCCGCCGAGCACCACCGCGGCCAGCACGTCGAGCTCGCGCCCGACCAGCATGTTGGGCACGACGGACCCAGAGACCTGAGCCTGCACGAGCGAGGCCAGGCCGGCCGTGAAACCCATATAGCCATAGGCCACCATGTTGAGCCGCAGGACGTTGAAGCCGACCCGCTTGGCGGCCTCCGGGTTGCCGCCGAGGGCGCGTAGCTGGCGCCCGACGCTCGTGCGGTTGAGCAGGATGAAGGTCAGCACGAAGCTCACAACCAGGCCGAGCATCTGCATATTGACGATATAGGGATTGCCGTGCCGGTCGGTGCCGACCACCCAGGAGAGGCCGTCGATCAGCCAGTCGGGCAGCGTGTTGATCGGGTTGCCGCCGCTCAGAAACATCAGCAGTCCGTAATAGACGTTGAGCATCGCGATTGTGACGATGATGCTGGCGATGCGCAGGCCGGTGACGAGGAGCGCATTGACGAGGCCGAGCGCGGTGCCGACGCCGAGCGCGATGGCGAAGAGCGCGGCCCAACCGAGGTTGTATTGGCCGACGGCGGCGACCGCGAGGTATTGCGCGATCGAGGCCGTGGCGGTGAAGGAGATATCGAGCCCGCCCGCGACCAGCACCACGACGAGCCCGGCCGCGAGCATCCCCGAGAAGGCGTAGGACGTCAGGAGGTCGAGGCCGTTCTGGAGGGAGAAGAAGCCCTTCGTGGCGAGCGAGAGGAAGACGAACAGGACCACGATGACGAGCAGAAGCCGCGCCTCGTGCGTGCGGCCGAAACGGCGCAGCCCCTCAGGCATCGACCGCCTCCCGGAGCGCCGCCTCGGTCGTCTGAAGCGGCTGGTACTCGCCCACGATCCGGCCCTCGCGCATCACAAGAACCCGATGCGCATGGCAGAACACCTCGGGGATCTCGTCGGAGATCATGATGACGGCGAGGCCGTTCTCGGCGAGCTGGCGGACGATGCGGTAGATACCGTCCTTGGCGCCGATGTCGACGCCCACCGTCGGGCTGTCGAGGATCAGGAGGCTCGGCTGCGTGGCGAGCCATTTGGCGAGGACGACACGCTGCTGGTTGCCGCCCGAGAGCGTGCCGACCGGGTTCTCGGGATCGCCGACCTTGATGCCGAGGTCGCCGATCCAGCGCCGCACGGTCTCCTGCCGCCGATCGCCCTCGACGAGGCCGAAGCGGTCCGACAGGCCGTCGAGCACGGTCAGCGCGATATTTGACGAGATGGGCTGCTCCATGACGAGGCCGAGCGACAGCCGGTCCTCGGAGACATAGGCGATGCCGTTGTCGATCGCCTCGCGGTTCGAGCGCAGCCGCAGCGCCTTGCCGTGCATGCGGATCTCGCCGCTGTCGGGCGGGCTCATGCCGAAGAGGGAGAGCGCGAGCTCGGTGCGCCCGGAGCCGAGCCGCCCTGTGATGCCCAGAATCTCGCCCTTGCGCACCGCGAAGGACACGTCAGCGTAGTCGCCCGCGCGGGTGAGGCGCTCGACCTCGAGCACGGCCGGAGCCACGCCGACCGCGGTCTCGATCGGCTTGGGGTCGAAAGACTTGCCGGTCATGAGCTCGACGAGGCGGCGGTCGGTCATGCCCTTGGCCTCGAAGGTGCCGCGCTTCTCGCCGTTGCGCAGCACCGTCACGCGCTCCGCGATCTCCAGCACCTCGTCGAGCCTATGGCTGACGAAGACCACGGCCACAGCGCGACGCTTCAATTCGAGCGTCAGCTTGAGGAGTGCGTCGACCTCGTGGCGGGTGAGCGAGGCCGTCGGCTCGTCCATGATGACGAGGCGGGCGTCGTTGGCGATGGCGCGGCAGATGGCGACCAGCTGGCGCTGGGCGATCGACAGGTCCGCCACGAAGGCGTCCGGGTCGATCGCAACGCCGATGCGCTGCATCGCCGCCTCGGCCGAGCGCCGCACCGCCGTCCAACGCAGGAGATGCAGGCCGTGGTGCTGCTCGACCGCGATGTTCTCGGCGACCGTCAGGTTCGGGAAGAGCGACAGGTCCTGGTAGATGACCTGGATGCCGCGCCGGATGCTTTCGGCGGGGGTCAGGCCGGTGCATTCCTGCCCGTCGATCAGGATGCGACCGCCGGGTTCCGGCGGCTGCACGCCCGAGATGATCTTGATCAGCGTCGACTTGCCCGAGCCGTTCTCGCCGGCGAGGCAGTGGACCTCGCCGGTCGCGACATCCATGTCGATGCCGTCGAGCGCCCGCACGCCCCCGAAGCGCTTCGAGATGGCCTTGAGTTCGAGAAAGGAACCAACAGATGGTACGCTCGCGGCGATGTGAATGCGACCCTCCATCACAGCGCGGCGCCGGCTTGATCCCTTCTCCCCGCTCATGTGGGGCGAAGGGCACGCTTACGACGCCGCACTAAATGCCAAGCTTGAGAAGCTCGGGCAGCGTCTCCTTGTTCAGCGTCAGCATGCGCGACACGCTGATGATCTTCTTGTCCGGATCGACGGTCGCCTTGCCGATGCCCGGAATGTCCATGCCGGTCTTGAACTCGGCCTTCTTGAGCGCCAGGCTCGCCACCGCCACGAGCGCCTCGCCGACCTCCTTGGGGCTCCACAGGAAGGTCTCCTTGAGCGCGCCGGCCTCGATCAGGGGCTTCGCCTGCGAGGGCAGCGCGAAGCCGGTGACGGAGAGCTTGTTCTGCAGGTGGCGCTGCCGCACGACGTTGCCGGCGCCGATCGGGCCGTTGGAGCCGAAGCCGATGACCCCGCGCAGGTCCGGATAGGCCTGGAGCGCGTTGCGGACGACCTGCTCGGTCGTGTCGATCTCGTCGGCGCCGGGGAAGCGATCGGCGGCGAGCTTCATGTCGGGATAGTTCTTCTTCTGGTAGGCGATGGCCGCGTCGCACCACAGGTTGTGGAGCGGCGTCGTCAGCGTGCCGACGATGCAGATATATTCACCCTTCTGGCCCATCTGCTTGGCGAGGGACTTCATCATCTCCTCGCCGAAAGCGGTGCTGTCGACCATCTCGACGTCCCAGGTGCGCCCCTCCATGTCGGGACCTTCCTGCGTGATGACGATGATGCCGGCGTCGCGCGCGCGCTGGACCACGGGTGCCAGCACCTTGACGTCGAGCGGCACCAGGCCGAGCACGTCGACCTTCTTGGCGATCGTATCCTCGACGAGGCGGACCTGCTGGGCCGGATCGACATGCGCCGGGCCGGTCATGTCCGAATCGATGCCGAACTGCTTGCCCGCGGCAACGAGGCCGTCGTGCAGGAGCGAGAAATAGGGAACGCCGACGATCTTCACGACCGTGGTCATGGTGGGGTTGGCGGCGAAAGCAGCCCGCGGCAAGCTCACTCCGCCCACGGCCGCGACCGCACCGGCGGCCTTGAGAAAATCACGACGCTTCATCTTCATCCTCCCGAAAAATTATGTGTTGTCGAAGACTTCGCCGACCGCAGGATCCCCGACAAGCGTCAAAGTTGAATTTCGTTCAACCCATGGCGGTCACCCGAGCCCGAGCTTGGGGTAATGCAGCGGCAGGCCGCCGCAGGGCACCGGCACGGCCTCGACCTGGCCCTTGCCGACCTCGGTGACACGCAGGGTCGTGCCGTCGAGCGCGAAAGCGCAATTGGTCGGGCAGGCGCCGTCGAGCGGGAGCCGTTCCGCCACGCCGCCGTTTCGGTCGAGCACGGTGATGTTGCGCTGATTGTAGACCGTGCAATAGAGGCGGCCGTCGGCGCCGAACTTCATGCCGTCGGGGCCGATGAAGTCGTCACGGTCGTCGAGCTGGAGCACGTTGCCGAAGCGCTCGCGCGCAGGGCTAGACGCGCCGAAGACATCGTAGCGATAGACCTCTCCGGTGAACGAGGCGTTGGCGTAGAGCCTGCCCTGTGCGTCGAAGGCGATGCCGTTGGTGAAGCGGATGCGGTCGTCGATCTTACGCACCACCTTTCGGGTCTTCGGATCGATCTCGTAGACTCGACCGTCCCAGTTCATGTCCTTGTAGCCCTCGGCGAAGTCCTGGCCGTCGAGGAAGTCGTCGAGCGCCATGCCGGAATCGGTCAGGTAGAGATGGCCGTCCGGGCCGAAGGCGAGGTCGTTGGGGAAGAGGAAGCGGCCGTCCGCACCACCCTCGATCCGCAGGACCTCGTGGCCTTCCGGCGTCATGCAGATGACGGCGCGCAGGCCCGCCTCGGCGACCCAGAGCAGGCCGTCGCCGTCGACCGCGAGCCCGTTCGGCCGACCGTTGGTCGTCTTGACGACGCTCCGCCGCCCCTGCGGGTCGAGCCGCGTGACGCAGAGCGTCTGGGCCGACATCTCGGTGACATACATCGAGCCGTCGGGCAGGCAGACCGGTCCTTCCGGCGCACCGATGCCGGTCGTGAACATAGGATGGGCCAACGCTTCCTCCCTCGGACGTGCCGGTTTGCTCGACATCGCTTTACTTCCAACTCCTGATCAAATCAGCTGCTCACGGCCTGTCATGGCAGCAGTTCGGAGCCAAGTCTTGACGGCCTTGGTCACGGCCGGCGTCGATAGGCCGTAGCGGTCGTGCAGTGTCGGCAGAGCGCCCGCATCCAGGAACTCGTCCGGCAGAGCGATCTGGCGGAACGGAACGGACACGCCGTTGCGCATCAGCAGGCCAGCCACGGCTTCACCGAGGCCGCCCACCACCGTATGGTTTTCGGCCACCACGACAAGCCGGCCGCTCTTGCGAGCTTCGGCCAGGATGGTGTCCGTGTCGAGCGGCTTGATGGTCGGCACGTGCAGCACGGCGGCCTTGACCTGATCGGCGGCCAGCGCCTCCGCGGCTTCGAGTACCCGCATGGTCATGAGACCGGACGAGATGAAGAGCACATCCGAGCCGTCGACGAGGCGTTTCGCCTTTCCGAGCTCGAACTTATAGTCGTATTTGTCGAGCACCACGGGCACGTTGCCACGCAGCAATCGCATGTAGACCGGTCCCTTGTGGGCCACGATGGCCGGTACGGCCTGTTCGATGTCGAGCGCGTCGCAGGGGTCGATGATGGTCAGGTTCGGCA
Organism: Lichenihabitans sp.; assembly: GCA_965277635.1. Lineage (GTDB taxonomy): Bacteria > Pseudomonadota > Alphaproteobacteria > Rhizobiales > Beijerinckiaceae > Lichenihabitans. The sequence continues at coordinate 2,821,858 of CBDIDE010000002.1, read as the reverse complement.
GGCCGCGGAAGATGGCCAGATCCTCGGTCGCCTGGTGGCTCGGGCCGTAGCCGGTCGTGAGGCCGGGCAGCGCGCAGGCGATCTTGACGTTGAGGTTCTCCTCCGCGATCGCCATGCAGATGAAATCGTAGGCCCGCCGCGAGGCGAAGACCGCATAGGTCGTGGCGAAGGGCATGAATCCTTCGCGCGCGAATCCCGCCGCGGCGCCCATGAGCAGCTGCTCCGCCATGCCCATCTGATAGTACCGATCCGGATAGGCTTTGGCGAAGACGTGCAGGTCGGTGTATTTTGCAAGATCGGCGCTGAGACCGACGATCTCGGGGTGGTTCCTTGCGGCCTCCACCAGAGCATGGCCGAAGGGGGCCGGCTTGGTCGGCTGGTCGGCGCCCGCGATGGAGGCGATCATCGCCGAGGTTTTCAGGCGTTCTCCTCCCTGACGCGGCGCTGGGCGCTGATATTTGTCGCGCGTCATGCTGGCCTCGCGGCGTCGAGGATCTCCAGCGCCTTGCTCCATTCTTCGGGCTCGACGCGGAGGAAGTGGTTGCGCTCCCGCTCCTCGAGAAACCCAACGCCCTTGCCCATCCGCGTGTCGCACACGATGACCCGAGGCTTTTTCACATCGGTGTGACGGGCCCGGTCGAAGGCGGCCACAACCGCATCGATGTCGTTGCCATCGACCCGTTGCACGAACCAGCCGAACGCCTCGAATTTTGGGACCAGAGGCTCGAAATTGAGCACGCCGGTCGAAGGCCCGTCGGCTTGCATGTTGTTCACGTCGACAATGCCGATCAGGTTGTCGAGCTTGTAGCTGCCGGCCGACATCGCGGCCTCCCAGGTCGAGCCCTCGTCGAGTTCACCATCCGAGAACAGGTTGTAGACGAAGCTCCCCGACGCCTTGCGCTTGAGGCCGAGGGCGATACCGATGGCGATCGGCAGGCCGTGGCCAAGCGAGCCGCCGGTGATCTCCATCCCAGGCGTATAGGCCGCCATGCCGGACATCGGCAGGCGGCTGTCGTCGGACCCGTAGGTTTCGATCTCGTCGTCAGGGAGGATCCCGGCTTCGATCAGGGCCGCGTAAAGAGCGATCGCGTAGTGACCGATCGACAGGAGGAAGCGGTCCCGACCTTCCCATTCCGGGTCGTCTGGCCGGTACGACATGGCGTGGAAATAGGAGACCGCCAGGACGTCGGCGATGCCTAGCGCCTGGGCGATATACCCTTGCCCCTGCACCTCGCCCATGCGGAGGGCGTTGCGGCGAATACGATACGCGCGCTGCGCCAGGCTGACGTTCGACAGATGAGCCGGCGACGATGCCGACGTGCCGGTCACATCCATTCCCTGCTCATCCTCCCAGAGCCCACGCGCCCGTCGCGGCAGGTCGGCCGGCCACGGCGGCTCATTGTTCGCCGCATTCTCGTTGGGAGCCGGGCACTCCGCAAACGCAAAGTTTACAAGTATGGGTGAAATGGGCTCAACTGAGAAATGTGGAAGAACGTCTCTCTTTCGGCGATCCGGGCCTTCGAGGCTGCGGCCCGCAACGGCTCCTTTCGCGCCGCCGCGCTTGAACTCAGTTTGTCCCCGAGCGCCATCAGCCACGCCATCCTCAACCTCGAACAATCGCTCGGCGCGGTTCTGTTCGAGCGGGACGGACGGGCCATCCGCCTCAGCGCGGACGGCGAGCAACTGATGCGCCACGTCGGCAATGCTTTCGAAGAGCTCCGCCGCGGCGTAGATGCGGTGACAAACCGGGGACCGCAACTGTTGCGCTTGCACTCGGCACCGAGCTTTGCAGCGCAATGGCTGTCACCACGCCTTCCCGGCTTCCTCGCCGCACATCCCGAGATCAACGTCCGCCTCGCAGCCAGCACCGACTATGCGTCGTTCGCGACGGACGAGTTCGACGCCGACATCGTGTACGGTCCCGCGCGGATCGGCAGTCATTCGATCCCGCTCGGGGAAGAAACGATCACCCCCATGTGCGCACCTAGTCTTGCGCCCCGGCTGAACGCACCCTCCGATCTCCTGGATCTGGTGCTGATTCAGAGCGATCGGAAACAAGTGCGATGGCCCGACTGGTTCGCGGAAAACCACATCAAGGCGCCGTCCCAGCAAAGCGGAATGCGGTTCGACCGAAGTTTTTTGGCCATCGCGGCGGCGGTGGATGGGCTCGGGGTTGCACTCGAGTCGACGCTCCTTGCCGAACGGGAATTATCGAGCGGGCGCCTTGTCGCGCCGCTTCTCGAGCGCGCAAACAATATTCGGTACGTCGGCCATCAGCTTGTCTGTCCGCAAAGCGGGCTGACACGGCGCCCCGTCCGGATATTTGCGGCGTGGCTTTGTTCCGAACTTGGTTTGCCCTCGTTGAAGAGTTGAAACGCATTCACCTGTGCGTGCGATTTATTCGTTTGCTCCGGCCAGGGCCTTTCGGTCATCTTCGCGCGAACGGACCGACATCCGACTCACGATAGCAACGAGGAACCGCCGGTATGGATCTCCCAGCGGGGACGTTTGGGGCCCCCACGGACATAGCCGCTTCGATTCATCGGCCCTGCCCAGAGGCAAAGGTTGGGAAAAGCGAAGCGGCTATGTCCGTGGGAGCCCTTGCGCGCCCGGATCGCGTGGTGGACGCGGTCACGTCGTTTTGTCGCGAGCCACGAGGCGGGTCGTCGTGACACGAGCGGATGCGCGGGCCACCGAAGCCTTCGTGCTCGAAGCGCTCGCCATCGAGAAGCGCTTCGGCGCCACGACCGTTCTGAAGCGGACCGGCTTACGGGTTCGCGCGGGCGAGATCCATGCCCTGCTCGGTGGCAACGGCGCCGGCAAGTCGACGCTGATCCGCATCATCTCGGGGGTTCTTCGCGCCGATGCCGGCCAGGTGCGCGTGTCCGGCTCCGAAAGCTTTCCGTCGAGCGCGATCGCGGTCGTCTTTCAGGAACTGGCGCTCCTGCCGCATCTGACGGTTGCCGAAAACATCGTCTTGCCACATCGGCGGAAGGGTTTCGGACTTTACCGTCTCGGCGCGCAAGACCGGGAGGCCGCTTCCGCATTGGCCACCATCGACGCCGAGCTTGCCGACACCATTCTCGACAGACCCGTCGGCGCGCTTGACCTTCATCAGCGCCAACTCGTCGAAATCGCGCGCGCGCTCAGTTCCGGAGCGAAGCTGCTGCTGCTCGATGAACCCACCGCCAACCTCACCTTCGGCGAAAGCGAGCGCCTCTTCGCCATCCTGCGCCGCCTGGCCGCACATCAGGGGATCAGCACGATCCTCGTTTCACACCGCATGAACGAGATCCGTGCCGTGGCCGACGTCTGCACGATCATCCGCGACGGGCGAACGGTTGTGGATCGCCAACCACTCGCGACCTTCGGGGACGAAGCCATCGTCGATGCCATGGGACAGGCCCGCGTCGCCGAAAGCGCCGCGCCCAAGGTCCTTCGGCCGTCGGGAGACCGCACGCCGATGCTGACGCTGGTCCATCGTACCCTGAAAGTCGAGCTGGCACCCGGCGACGTGCTCGGCCTCGCGGGCGCTCCGGAAGGGCCAATGGATCTGATCGACGGCCTCATGGGCGCCAAGCCCTCGAAAGGCTGGGCGCTCACGATGAGCGGGAGCCCGCTTCGCTTTTCCGGTCCGGCCGCGGCGGTTCGGCAGGGGGTCGGCTATGTTTCGGGTGACAGGTCCGAAAAGGGCATCCTGTCGACCTTGCCGATCCTCGACAACGTGGTGGCGGGAACCCGGGTCGCGCGACGGCGCATTCTCGCCCTCGGCGACGAACTCAGGCAGGCCAACGAGGCGCTGAAGCGGCTTTCCATCAAGGCCAATTCGGTCGATGCCTTGCCGCAGACGTTAAGCGGCGGCACGCAACAGAAGCTGTTGCTGGCCCGCTGGCTCGACACGGCTCCGAAGCTGCTCGTGCTGGAAGAACCGACGCGCGGCGTCGATATCGGAACCAAGCGGGAGATCTATGACATCATCCGGCGCGCGGCCGAGGCCGGGACGGGCGTGGTCTGGTGGTCGACCGAATTCTCCGAACTGGCCGAAATCTGCGACCGTGCCATCGCCTTCGATCTCCATGGCGAACCGAGCGGCCTCATCGACCGTGCGCAACTCACGGAATTTTCCCTCGCCCAAGCCACCGGCATGGCGGCCTGAGCGATGCGCGGCATACGCCCATGAGCTCGATCCAGACGCCCAGCACCGCCGCGATCGCGACGACGGGGCCACAAAGGGCCGGCTTCCTGCCGCGAACGCTGCGCTACTACCGCAGCGAAATCGCGACCGCGATCGCCATTCTCTTGATCGACGTCGTGGTCAGCTTCTGGTCGCCGCAGGTGTTCACCTACGGGAACGTGGCCAACATCGCCCAGGCCGCCGCACCCCTGGTCATCATGGCGCTCGGCGTGCTGCTCGTGGTGATCACGGGCGGGATCGACCTTTCGGTCGGCTCGATCTTTTCACTGACCGGCATGGTGAGCGGCCTGGCGCTGTCCGGCAGCTACTCCTGGCCAGTGGCCTGTCTTTTGGGGCTGCTGGTCGGCGCCGGCGTCGGACTGATCAATGGACTTCTCGTGACCTTCGTAGGGCTGGCCCCCTTCGTGGTGACGCTGATCAGCTACGCGGTTGCCGGTAGCCTCGCTTTCGTCATCACCGATGGCCACTCCATCGCGATCCTCGACCCCGACCTTTGGAAGCTCAACGGCGGGGAGATCATTCCCGGGCTCACGAACTACGTGCTGTTCTGCATCGTCGGCGTGGTTGGAATGGAGTTCGCGCTGCGCAAGCTCGTCCTCGGTCGCTGGGTTTATGCCATCGGCAGCAATGACCGCGCGGCGCGCCTGCTCGGCATTCCGGTGCGGGGTACGCGTTGCGCCGTCTACGTTCTTTCCGGGCTCTTCGCTGCTTTCGCCAGTCTGCTGAGCCTATCCTACATCAGCAACGCCGAGGCGACGTCCGGTTCGAACATGATGTTGCAAGCGATCGCAGCCTGCGTCATCGGCGGCGCGAGCTTGTTCGGCGGCACGGGGTCATCGGTCGGCGCGATGCTCGGCGCCATCATGATCACGGTCATCCAGAATGGCGTGAACCTGATCGGCATCAACAGCTTCTGGCAGGGCGCCGTCACCGGCCTTGTCATCCTGGTCGCGGTCCTGATCGACCGTGTCGCAAAGGCGCGCGGCTAAGCACTGGCGCGTCAACAAAGGGAGGTTCCTCATGTCATTGCGCAAACTGCGGCGCGCGCTCGTCGGCACCGGCCTGACGCTCGCGGCCGGCCTGGGCCTGGGCGGCGCTCACGCCGAAACCAAGAAGTTCACTGTCGTCTACATCGCGCCGTCGCTCGATATCTCTTATTGGCAGTGGGTGGCCTACGGCGCCAAGACCAAGGCGGCCGAGCTTGGGATGACCTATCTCGAAATGGACTCGCACAATTCGCCGACGGAGCAGATGGCGAATATCCGGACCGCCATCACGAAGGGCGTCGATGCCGTCGTCATGGGGCCGGTGAGTTCCACCTCGACGCCGCCTGTCTTGCGGCTGCTCAAGGACAAGAAGATTCCGGTGGCCTTCACGGGAATCGGTCCCCAGCCCGGCGAGACCGATTACACGTCGACCGTGACGGCCGACAACTATGAGGCCGGCCAGCAAGAGGGCAAGTTCGTCTGCGCGCTCGCCAAGGAGCGCGGCGGCAACCAGGTCGGGATGCTGTCGCTGCCGCAGGACCGCGAGAATGCGCAGAAATACCTCAAGGGGGCGCAAGAGTCGTTCAAAGCCGATGGATGCGACCTTGTTCAGATCTTGCAGACGCATGGTCTCACCGTGAAGGAAGCGGTCGAGCAGGCGAACGACCTGATGACCGCGCATCCCGACATCAAAGCGATCTATGGGATGTATGACGAAGCCGCGACCGGCGCCGCCAAGGTGCTGCAGACCCGCAATCTCGTCGGCAAGGTCGGCGTCGCCACTGCCGATGGCAGCCCGACCACGGTCAAGCTGCTCAAGGACGGCGTCATCCAGGGCCTGTTCCTGCAGGAAGCCGGCGGCCAGGGCATCGAAGGCGTGCAGCAGGTGTTCAATGCACTGACGGGTGCAGCCGTGACGAAGGAGATGCCACTGTCCGAGCCGCTCGTCACCGCCAAGGACGTCGACAGCCCCGAGTCGAAAGCGAAGCTGAAGCGCGTCTATCCGCCGAGCGCGGGGGACTACTGAGCCATCGCGCTGTCCCGTTTCCCGCGCGGAAACCGGGACGGCGTCCGGCACTGCAGGAGGATCCTGGTCCCCGGAGTGCCCGAAACTGCAAACCCAAACAGCAAGGAGAAGCACCGTGCTTCTGACCGGAAAAGTCGCCGTCGTCTCGGGGGCAGCAAGCCCGCGCGGCATCGGCATGGCCACGGCGCGGCTGTTCGCCGAGCAGGGCGCGCACGTCGCGATCCTCGATCTCGATCAGTCGGCCTCGGACAAGGCTGCGGCCGAACTTGGAGACGGACACAGGGGGTTCGCCTGCGACGTTACGAAAAAGGACGCCACCCGCCGCGCCGCCGAGGCAGTGCTCGGGGCCTTCGGCCAGGTTGACGTGCTGGTCAACAACGCGGGCGTCACGCAGCCGGTCAAGATCATGGACATCGAGGCGGAGAACTACGATTTCGTGCTCGACGTGAACCTGCGCGGCACGCTTTACCTGAGCCAGGCCTTCATCCCGCACATGCGCGAGCGAAAGCAGGGGTCGATCGCCTGCATGTCGTCCGTCTCGGCGCAGCGCGGCGGCGGCATCTTCGGCGGTCCGCATTATTCCGCCGCCAAGGCGGGGGTTCTGGGTCTCGCCAAAGCCATGGCGCGTGAGCTCGGTCCCGATGGCATCCGGGTCAACAGCGTGACTCCCGGCCTGATCCAGACCGATATTACCGGCGACAAGCTGACCGACGCCATGCGGGTGGACATCATCAAGGGTATTCCGCTGGCCCGGCTGGGCGATGCCCGCGACGTCGCCGGCGCCTTCCTGTTCCTGGCGGCCGACATTTCGTCCTACATCACGGGAGCGACCATCGACGTCAATGGCGGCATGCTGATCCACGGCTGAGCGGGCCGCTGCACCGGGGCGCACGAAGCGCTCGACCTCACAGGGAAAGACCGCCGCGACGTCGAAACGAGATTCAAATCGTCAAAGGAGAGTGGAATGGCACGTATTGCCCTGATCGGCGCCGGCGGGAAGATGGGCGGCCGCATCACCGACAACCTGCGCAGGACGGACCACGAGGTGCGCCACGTCGAGGTCAGCGAAGCCGGCCGCGCCAATCTCGCCACCCGGGGCGTAATCCCGATGGAGGCGGCGGAGGCGCTGCGCGGGGCCGACGCGGTGATCCTGGCGGTGCCGGACAACCGCATCCGCACGGTGGCGGCCTCCATCGCCGGCGATCTCAAACCCGGCACGATGGTGATCGTGCTCGACGCCGCCGCACCCTTCGCCAAGGAGTTGCCCGAGCGCGACGACCTCGTCTACTTCGTGACGCATCCCTGCCATCCGCCGGTCTTCAATGACGAGGTCGCGCCTGAAGCGAAGCGCGACTTCTTCGGCGGCATCGCGGCCAAGCAGCACATCGTGTGCACGCTGATGCAGGGGCCGGAGACCGCCTATGCGCTCGGCGAAGAGATCGCCCGGCAGATGTTCGCGCCGGTGATGCGGGCGCATCGCGTGACCGTCGACCAGATGGCGATCCTGGAGCCGGTTCTGTCCGAGACCGTCACCGGCACCTGCCTCACCATCATCCGCGAGGCGCTCGACGAGGCGGTCAAGCTCGGCGTCCCCGAACAGGCGGCGCGCGATTTCGTGCTTGGCCATATCGGCGTCGAGATCGCCATCGTGTTCCAGGAGCTGCCGGGCGGCACCTTCTCGGACGGCGCCAAGAAGGCCATCGAGAAAGCCAAGACCCAATTGTTCCAGCCGGACTGGAAGAAGGTGTTCGAGCCCGAAGCCGTGCGCCAATCGATCCTCGACATCACCCAGGGACATTGACCCATGCGCAAGGATGTCGTTCTCGAGACGGCGCGCGGCCGCGTCGTCATCATGGATTCGATCACCAAGGTGACCCCCGACGATAAGGGCTCGATCGTGGTGGCGGCCTCGCACGGCGGGGCGAGCTCGGGCGAATTCGCGCTCGACGTGCCGCTCGACCTCGTGGTGCTCAACGATGCCGGCATCGGCAAGGACGACGCCGGCATCGCGGCGCTCGGCATGCTGCAGGCCAAAGGCGTCGCGGGCGCCACCGTCAGCCATGAGTCGGCCCGCATCGGCGACGCGCTCGACATGTGGGAGTGCGGCGTGATCAGCCGGGTCAACGAGGCCGCGAGGGCACGGGGCCTCGGCGGGCAGCAGAAGCTGCGCGAGGCCATCGCGACGCTGATCGGGGATGGATGAGACGCGCATCGTGACGGCCAACGCCGGCTGAGCGCGCGATGTCGGCACGCGTCCTCCGCAACAGCATCACGATCGACGACTTGCGGATTGCCGCCCGGCGCCGGCTGCCCAGGATCGTGTTCGACTTCATCGACGGCGGCGCGCGCGACGAGGGGAGTCTCCGGGACAACCGCCGGGCCTTCGACGCCTGGCACCTGATGCCGCGCGTCGGCGTCGACGTCAGCCAGAGGCGGCTCGGGACGACGCTCATCGGCAAGCCCATCGCGTTGCCGCTCGTGCTCGGGCCGACGGGGCTCGCGGGCCTCTACCGTCCTCGGGGCGAGATGCTGGCGTGCCGGGCCGCGACCGCGGCAGGCATCCCGTTCTGCCTGTCCACCAATTCGGTCGCCTCGCTCGAGGCCGTGGCGGCGGACGCGCCCGACAGCGATCGCTGGTTCCAGCTCTATCCGTTGCGCGACCGCGATCTGATGCGCGACATGCTCCGGCGCGCCGCCACGAATGGGTACAAGACCCTCTGCTTGACGGTCGATCTGCCGATCCAGGGCCGCCGCGAGCGCGACATCCGCAACGGCTTCACGCTGCCGCTGCGGCCCACCGCCCGGACGGCCTTCGACGTGCTGCTGCGACCGGCCTGGCTCTATGGCCTCGCCCGCAATCCCGCGTCGTTCGGCAACTTTGCAGCCCCGGGTGGGACGGGCGGCGCCACCACGATCGCGCAGCATGTCGCGACCCTCTTCGACCCGTCGGCGGATTGGTCCCTGGTCGGGCAGATTCGCAAGGGTTGGAGCGGTCCTTTCGTGGTCAAGGGCGTGCTTCATCCCGACGATGCGCGAGCCGCCGTGCGGGCCGGCGCCGATGCGGTGATCGTGTCGAACCACGGTGGCCGCCAGCTCGACGCGGTGCCGGGCGCCTGTGCGGCCCTGCCGGGTGTCGTCGCCGCGATCCAGGGGCAGGCGGATATCATCCTCGACGGCGGTGTGCGGCGCGGCACCGACATCCTCAAGGCTCTGGCCCTGGGCGCGCGTGCCTGCATGATCGGCCGGCCCTTCCTCTGGGGTCTGGCCGCCGCCGGCGAGGAGGGCGTGCGCCGGGCGATCGAGATCCTTGCCGCGGAACTCGACGAAGCAATGGCGCTCGCAGGTGTCCGCGATCTCGCCGAGATCACCCCCGATTTCGTCCGATCGCGAACCCATTGAGCGCCGCATGATGCGCATTGTCCCCCAAACTCGAGAGGACCGCCGCCTTGCCCGTCACCGCCCATGCCGTTCCCCCTGCCGACCTGTCCGCCGCCGAGATCGAGCGCTGGCGCGCCGTGCCGGTCGCCGTCGCGGTCGACCTCGGGCACACGATCGGCCAGATCGACCCGACGATCCGGCCTCTGCTGCCGGCCGGCCACCAACCGCGCCTGTTCGGGCGGGCCGTCACCGCATGGTGCGAACCGCCGGATTTCGGCGCCGTTCCCTTGGCCATCGACCGGATTGGCCCGGGCGAGATCCTGGTTATCGCGGCGGGCGGCCACGCCGAGACTGCGATGATCGGCGAGATCCTGAGTGGGCACATGCGACGTCGCGGAGCCGTCGGCCTGATCTGCGATGGCGCGATCCGCGATGTCGGGACGCTCGCGCAATGGACGGATTTCCCGATCTTCACCCGGCACGTGACCCCGCGCGGCCCGTCCTCGGCCGAACGCGGCTCGATCAACGCGCCGGTGGTGTTCGGCGGTCAGGTGGTGCGGCCCGGCGACCTTCTGATCGGTGACGACGACGGCCTCGTGGTGCTGAGCCCAGACGTCGTGCGGGCCCGCATCGGCGACGCCGAAGCCAAGCTGGAGCTTGAGGCCGGCTGGGAAACGAGCCTGTCCGGTGGGAAATCGATGGCAGAGACGTTCGGGCTCGCCGCGGCCTGCGACGGGACGCAACCTCGGTCGTCTCTGCGTGCGAAGGCGCGACGATGATCGCGATCGACCGCGAGCGCGCGGCCTCCGATGCCGCGAAGGCCTACCGCGATGAACTCGCCGCGCGCGGCCTCAAGGGACCGATGGGGCGGCGCGGACCTCCTACGACAACGCCAAGGCCGAGAGCTTCATGAAGATGCTCAAGGTCCAGGCCGTCTGCCCGATGGCCTTCGAAACCTACGAGGACGTCGCCGAGCACTTTCCCCGTTTCATCGGGCGTCTTGCCCGATGGCAAAGGATTATGCGTCGTACAGGCCTCGGCTCGCGCCAGGGCCGATCAGCCCCGGCATGGAAAGGATGTGGCTCAGCAAAGCCGACAGCGGACAAACTTCCGGGCCCTTTGCGGCCGCTGAAGACAAAACTTGGCTCCTCCTTCGACTATGGTTCCGCGGAAGGATTATGGGTATTCGAGGAAGTTCTTTGCGTCCTTTCACATTTGCGGACAGGTTGCGCACTGTTGCGGACAAACTGTGGCTTCCCTCACAACAGGGATCGCGAGCCGCCTCTCACGAGCACCCGGTGGTCGCCCCGCAGGTCTCGCACTTCAGGCAGGTGCCGTTGCGCACCAGGGTGAAGTTGGCGCATGACAGACAAATATCGCCCCACCGCTCTCCCACCTGTCCATGCCACAAACGGCGGCGCCGCAAGGATTCCATCCTCTCTTGTGCTCGAACTAGTTCAATATTGCAGACTCTTGATATGATGTCCGCCGATTGAGAAGAACCGCAAAGCCAGTCTGGAGCCAGAAGATTATTTGCGAACGTATCCGCCTGCCACTCCGCTGACTGCTCTTTGAAATCTGACACCCAGTAATTGCTAGATTCTATTGAGAATGGCTTGGCTGTCTTATCATGAAGGATCGCATGACCCAGCTCGTGAGCTAATATAAAGCGGGATTTTGGATCGCCCCATTTCGCGTGCGTCCAGACTTCATCTTCTATATGCATAATTAACGGGGCGAAGCTCATGTATGCATGGTACGAATGCCCATTCCAAATAAATATGTCGAGAGCAAGCGCTCCGTTCGTTCCGAAATTTAATCCAACGCACTTTTCGATCAGTTGGACAACATCTAATTGGATATCCTCTCCGACTCCCATCGTAAGGCGGAGACGCTGAGTCGTACCAGCAATTTCACCTTCACTTCGGAATCCGACAACGCAATCACGAGCATACATAAGAGGTCACGAGCACCCCGTCGTGGCCCCGCAGGTCTCGCATTTGAGGCAGGTGCCATTGCGCACGAGGGTGAAGTTGGCGCATTCCGGGCAGGCTTCGCCGACATAGCCCTTCATCCGCGCCTCCGCGCGCTTCTCGGCCGCCGCACCCTTGGCCGAATAGTCGGGCTCGCTCCAGGCAAGCGCCGAAAGTTCGGCTTCCGCCTGCTCCACGAGGTCCTGCTTCAGGGCCGTGGCGCCGGCAAGCGCCGGACCTTTGGCCATCGTGGCGGGGCGCGCCTCGGGCGTCGCCAGCGGCACCGGAGCATTGCCGCGCACTAGCATCAGCCGATCAGTCTTCGAGCGCACGAGACCTTTCGAGACCACGCTCGCCGGGTTGGGGCGCGGTTCGCCGCCGCCCGCACGCCCTTCCGATTCGCCCGTGCCGAGCACGTCGAAGCCGATATCGGCCGGCTGCACATGGGCGAGATCGCTGCGATCGAGGTAGGAGACGGCCAGTTCGCGGAACACGTAATCGAGGATCGAGGTGGCGTTCTTGATCGCGTCATTGCCCTGCACCGGGCCGGCCGGCTCGAAGCGGGTGAAGGTGAAAGCCTCCACATATTCGTCGAGCGGCACGCCATATTGCAGGCCAAGCGAGATCGCGATGGCGAAATTGTTCATGAGCGACCGGAAGGCGGCGCCCTCCTTATGCATATCGATGAAGATCTCGCCGATGCGCCCGTCCACATATTCGCCGGTGCGCAGATAGACCTTGTGGCCGCCGACGGTCGCCTTCTGCGTATAGCCCTTGCGGCGGTTCGGCAGCTTCTCGCGCTCGCGCCGGCGCTCGACCCGTTCCACCACGCGCTCGACGATCCGCTCGGCCACTTCCGCGGCACGCGCCGGCACCGAGGCCGTGAGCAGGTCCTCAAGCGCCTCGTCCTCGTCCTCGTCGGCGATGAGCTGGGAGTTCAGCGGCTGCGACAGTTTCGAGCCGTCGCGATAGAGCGCATTGGCCTTGAGGCCGAGCCGCCAGGACAGCAGATAGGCCTCTTTGCAGGCTTCGACGGTGGCCTCGTTCGGCATGTTGATGGTCTTCGAGATGGCGCCCGAGATGAAGGGCTGCGACGCCGCCATCATGCGGATATGGCTCTCGACCGAGAGGAACCGCTTGCCGGTCCGCCCGCACGGGTTGGCGCAGTCGAAGACCCGATAATGCTCGGGGCGCAGGTGCGGCGCGCCTTCCAGCGTCATGGCGCCGCAGACATGGATATTGGCCGCCTCGATCTCGGCCTTGCTGAAGCCGAGGAACGGCAGGAGCTCGAAGCTCGGGTCCTCGAGCTTTTCCGCGGGAACTTTTAGATCGCGCACCAAAAAGTCGGCGCCGAGCGACCATTTGTTGAAGGCGAACTTGATGTCGAAGGCGCTGGCGAGCGCCGCCTCCAGCACCTCGAGCTTGTCCGGGGTGAAGCCGCGGGCGGCGAGCGTCGCCGTATTGACGCCCGGCGCCTGGCGCAGATTGCCGTGGCCGACCGCATAGACCTCGATCTCGGCGATCTCGCTCGGCCGGTAGCCGAGCGCCTTGAGCGCTTCCGGCACGGCGCGGTTGACCACCTTGAAGTAGCCGCCGCCGGCGAGCTTCTTGAACTTGACCAGCGCGAAATCGGGCTCGATGCCGGTCGTGTCGCAATCCATCACGAGGCCGATGGTGCCGGTCGGCGCCACCACCGAGACCTGAGCATTGCGGTAGCCATGCTGTTCGCCGAGCTGCAGCGCGAGGTCCCAGGCCGCGCAGGCAGCATCGACCACGGCCGGCTCACGGCAGGCGCTCCGGTCGAGCGGTACGGGCGCGACCGACAGGCTCTCGTAACCCGCCGTCTCGCCATGCGCGGCGCGGCGGTGGTTGCGGATCACGCGCAGCATGGATTGCGCGTTCGGCGCATGGCCCGGGAAGGCGCCGAGCTCTTTCGCCATCTCGGCCGAGGTCGCGTAGGCAATGCCGGTCATCAGCGCGGAAAGCGCACCGCCGAGCGCCCTGCCCTCGTCCGAATCGTAGCCGATGCCCGACGCCATCAACAGGCCGCCGAGATTGGCGAAGCCGAGTCCGAGCGTGCGGTATCTATAGGACAGCTCGGCGATCTCGGCCGAGGGGAACTGCGCCATCAGCACCGAGGCCTCGAGCACGATGGTCCACAGCCGCACCGCATGCTCGTAGGACGCCGTGTCGATCTTGCCCGAGGCGTCGCGGAACTGCATGAGGTTCAGCGACGCCAGGTTGCAGGCCGTGTCGTCGAGGAACATATACTCACTACATGGATTAGATGCACGAATCTCGCCGCCGGCCGGGCAGGTATGCCAGTCGTTGATGGTCGTATGGAATTGCAGGCCCGGGTCGGCGGAGGCCCAGGCCGCGTAGCCGATCTTGTCCCAGAGCGCGCGGGCGGGAAGCGTTTTCGTCACCCGGCCGTCGAGGCGCCGCGTCAGCTCCCACGGCTTGTCGGCCTCGACCGCGTGCAGGAAAGCATCCGTCACACGCACGGAATTGTTGGAATTCTGCCCGGCGACGGTGAGATAGGCCTCCGAATCCCAATCGGTGGTGAACTCGTCGAAATCGAGCGTCGTATGACCCTGCTGGGCGAGCTGGATCACCCGCTTGATCATATTGTCCGAAACGGCGGCGCGGCGGGCGAGCTTGATCTCGCGCTTGAGCGCCGGATTCTTCTCCGGATCGAAGCAATCGTCGCCCGGCCCGTCACAGTTCACGCAGGCGCGCAGGATCGCCTTGAGGTGACGCCGGACGACCTTCGAGCCGGTGACGAGGGCCGCGACCTTCTGCTCTTCCTTCACCTTCCAGTCGATATAGGCCTCGATGTCGGGATGGTCGGCGTCGACCACCACCATCTTGGCGGCGCGGCGCGTCGTACCGCCCGACTTGATCGCCCCTGCCGCCCGGTCGCCGATCTTGAGGAAGCTCATCAGGCCCGAGGACTTGCCGCCCCCGCTCAGCTTCTCGTTCTCGCCGCGCAGCGCCGAGAAATTGGTGCCGGTGCCCGAGCCGTATTTGAACAGGCGCGCCTCGCGCACCCAAAGGTCCATGATGCCGCCCTCGTTGACGAGGTCGTCCTTGACCGACTGGATGAAGCAGGCGTGCGGCTGCGGATGCTCGTAGGACGAGGTCGAGCGGGTCAGCACGCCGGTCTCGTGATCGACGTAGAAATGGCCTTGGCCGGGGCCGTCGATCCCATAGGCCCAGTGCAGGCCGGTGTTGAACCATTGCGGCGAGTTCGGCGCCGCCATCTGGCGGGCCAGCATGAAGCGCAATTCGTCGTGGAAAGCCTGAGCATCCGCCTCGCTGTCGAAGATCTTGCCCTTCCAGGCCCAGTAGGTCCAGGTTCCGGCCATGCGGTCGAAGACCTGGCGAGCCGAGGTCTCGGAGCCGTAGCGCTCGGCCTCGGGCAGAGCGTCGAGCGCCGCCTCGTCGGCGACGGAGCGCCACAGGAAGGAGGGCACCGTATTCTCTTCGACGCGCTTGAGCCGCGCCGGCACGCCGGCCTTGCGAAAATATTTCTGCGCCAGCACGTCGGCCGCGACCTGGCTCCAACTCGCCGGGACCTCGAAGTCCTTGAGCGAGAACACCACCGACCCGTCGGGATTGCGGATCTCGCTTTTCGCATTGCGGAACTCGATCTCCGCATAGGGGAGGCCGACGGCTTTGGTGTAGCGACGCTCGATCCGCATGATTTTGATCCCGACTGTCCGCGGCGCGAGCCCGCGGCCCGACCAGCAAGAGAGCGAAAAGCCCTCCACGAACGCCGCAATTTTACGGGCATCCCGCGACCGGTCACATTATGCCAAATATGGCGATCGAACCCTTGAATGTCGAATCCGAGCGGTGCCCGGGACGGGTTCCGCCGGGCCCCCGCGACCCCACCTAACCCTCGGATCCGCCGGCTCATTTCGAGCGCGCCGAGGCGCCGTGGCGCGCCGCACACAGGCAGCCCGGCTCGAAACTTATCAACCGCGAAATGGTCGGGACCGGGTTAACGAAAGCTTGGCTCCGGAGCCTGCCCGCCGGTCCGCATGGTCGCATCGGGACGGCCAGCCTTTACTCGGCGACGGCTGCGCCCTATGCCAGGGCGCATCGCCGGAAGCATGGAAGTCAAGGCCTTGAGCGCTACCGAATCGCGGCCGTCCCGGCCGACCTTCATGACGCATCTGCTGCGCGTTCTCACCTGGTGGAGCGGCGCCACGATCAACACACGCTTCTACACCTGGCGCCACGGCGAGGCGGTCGGCACCGACGAATTCGGCAATACCTATTACCGCACACGCGGCGGCGCCATCGACCCAGTGCTCGGCTTCCAGCGCCGCTGGGTGATCTATGCGGGTGAGAGCGAGGCCTCGGCGACGCCGCCGGGCTGGTACGGCTGGCTGCGCCAGATCACCGACGAGATCCCGACCGCCGCCAATTACACGCCACGCCCCTGGGAATTGCCCTACGAGCCGAACATGACCGGCACGGCGGCCGCCTATCGGCCGCCGGGGTCGGTGTTGCGGTCCGGCAACCGTCCGAAGACCGGTGGCGATTACGACGCCTGGACCCCGAATTAGGCCCTCGATTCGCCACACCGGCCGGCGAAAGCGGCCGGCATCGCGCTTCGCCGTGAAAGCGCATCGCTACGGTCGGTACATGACGCAGGTATTTCGCGCCTTACGGCTGGTGGGGCGCCATGGTGGTCTGGCCCTGGCCCTGCTGATGTGCGGGGCTGGCCTCGCCCGGGCCGACAAGATCAAGAACGGCACGGCACTCTTTTCCGGCCTCGACAAGATCACCGGCCGCATCATCGCCTTCCAGGCCGCGATGGGCGAAACGGTGCAGTTCGGCACGCTGAAGGTCACGTCGCGCGCCTGCTACACCCGGCCACCGACCGAAGCGCCGCAGACCGATACCTTCGTCGAGGTCGACGAGGTCTCCGCCGGCAAGCCGGACAAGCGGATCTTCTCGGGATGGATGTTCGCCGCGAGCCCCGGCCTGCATGGCATCGAACACCCGATCTATGACATCTGGCTGACCAACTGCAAGGATCCGGGCGAGACCATCGTGGATGCGCCGCAGACAGCCAACGTCGATGACCCGAACGCCTTGCCGCCCGCCAGCGGAACACCCGGCGCCGCGCCGAGCCCGGCCGAGGCTCCGACCAAGCCCGTGGCGGCAGCCCCGGCTCCCAAGCCCAAGCGCGTCGTGCGGCGGGCCCCGGCGCAGGCGGTTCCCGAGGCCTCCAATCGCCAGCCGTCGCAAAGCTTCTTCCCCGCCAGCCAGTATCCCAGCGACTTCGCCGGTCGCGACCCGGCCGGCAGCAGCCGGCGCTGACGATCGAGGTTCGCCGCCAAACCTCGAACCCGATCGATTCCCGCTCGATGGACCGAAAGCGTCAGCTTTGGTCCGCCGCCGCGAGCCGGTCGAGCTCGGCCGCCGCCATCATCGGGAAGAAGCTGCCGCCCGACGCGATCCCGCAGGTCGGCACGCCGTCGAGCGCGCGCGTCTCGCTCCCCGCGACGAGCTCGTAGAAGACCGCCCGCGACACCAGCGCCCAGAGGTCGCCACGCACCTTCACATAGGGCTTGAGGCCGCCCGACGGACCAGGCTCGAAGCGCAGCGGATGGTCGGGACCGGCCTCGACCCAGTCGCCGACATTGGTGCGCAGCCTCAGCGCGGCGTCCCGTCGGTCCATTTCGACGGCGAGGAACGGCGCGTCCTCGACCGTGATGCCCACCTTTTCGACCGGCGTCACCAGGACGTAGCGCTCGGCGTCGCGTCGCAGGATGGTCGAGAAGAGCCGCACCAGGGCCGGCCGGCCGATCGGCGTGCCGCCGTAGAACCAGGTGCCGTCGCGCGCGATGCGCATGTCGATGTCGCCGCAGAACGGCGGGTTCCACAGATGCACGGGCGGCAGGCCGCGGGCCTCTCCGCCCCCGGCCCGGCTGGCTCCGGCGACGAGCGTATCGAGCGAGGCGCCGGCCTGGCCCGCGAGCCTACTTTCTTTCGCCATCATCGCCCACCATCAGCTTATCCGCATGACCCTGAACTATGCGACGCGGGCGCGCATCGACAAGAGGCCGCGACGTCGTAATCTCGGGATGGCCCGGGCCTGGTCCTTGCATCGGCCTCTCGGCCGGCGTTCGATAGGAGTCGGAGCGCCGGCCGCGGCGGCCTCGCCGATCCGCCCTGCCCTTCGCGAAGGATGTCCGCATGAGTACCCAGGATACCAACGTGCTTTCCCTCGACCAGGAGGCGTCGCGGGCCGCCGACCAGGCGCTCGAGCGGATCGCCGCGGCGCGAGACGCCGTCGGCACGGTGATCTTCGGCCAGGAGAAGGTCGTCGAAGACGTGCTGGTGTCGATCCTGTCGGGCGGCCATGCGCTGCTCGTCGGCGTGCCCGGTCTCGCCAAGACCAAGCTCGTCGACACGCTCGGCATCGTCCTCGGCCTCGATGCGCGCCGCGTGCAGTTCACGCCGGACCTGATGCCGGCCGACATCCTCGGATCGGAGGTGCTCGAGGAGAGCGCCGATCACCGCCGCAGCTTCCGCTTCGTCAAGGGGCCGATCTTCGCCCAGCTGCTGATGGCCGACGAGGTCAACCGCGCGAGCCCGCGCACCCAGTCGGCCCTGCTCCAGGCGATGCAGGAGCTGCATGTCACCGTCGCCGGCGAGCGCTTCGACCTGCCCCGCCCCTTCCACGTGCTGGCGACGCAGAACCCCATCGAGCAGGAGGGCACCTACCCGCTGCCCGAGGCGCAGCTCGACCGTTTCCTGATGCAGGTCGACGTCCACTATCCGGACCGCGCGGCCGAGAAGCGCGTGCTGATCGACACGACGAGCGACCACGAGGCCGTCGCGCGCCCGGCCATGACGGCGGACGACCTCGGCATGATCCAGCGTCTCGTCCGCCGCCTGCCGGTCGGCGACAGCGTGGTCGAGACGATCCTCGATCTCGTGCGCGGGGCCCGGCCGGGCGAGGGCGACGCCGCCATCACCAAGCATCTCTCCTGGGGTCCTGGGCCACGCGCCGCCCAGTCGCTGATGCTCGCCTCGCGCGCCCGGGCGCTGGTCGACGGCCGGTTGTCGCCCTCGAAAGACGATGTCGCGGCATTGGCCCTGCCGGTTTTGAAGCACCGCATGGCGCTGACATTCTCGGCCCGAGCGGAGGGCGAGACGGTGCCGGCGCTGGTCAAGCGCCTGGTGGACAGAATCGGATGATGCCGAAGGGCCGTTCATGAGCGACGCCCGGCTCCTCGGACCGTCAGACACCCAGATTGGCGCGACCCAGGGGCGCCAGGCGCAGGCGCTGGCGCGGCTGCTGCCGGCCGTCTCCGTTTCGGCGCGCGAGGTCGCCTCGAGCGTGATGCACGGCGTCCATGGGCGGCGGCGCGCCGGGAGCGGTGAGAATTTCTGGCAGTTCCGGCCCTTCTCGCAGGGGGAATCGGCGAGCCGCATCGACTGGCGCCGATCGGCGCGCGACGATCGCACCTATGTCCGCGAACGAGAATGGGAGGCGGCGCAGACGCTCTGGCTGTGGATGGATCGCTCGCCCTCGATGCGCTTCGTCTCGGGCCTTGCCCGGCAGTCGAAGCTCGAACGCTGCCTCGTCGTCGGGCTCGCCATGGCGGATCTCCTGGTGCGCGGCGGCGAACGCGTCGGCCTCGTCGGGCGGACGCGCCCGATCGCCTCGCGGGCCGTGGTCGACCGTCTGGCCGAGGCCCTCGTCGGAGACCCGTCGGAGATGGCCGAGCTGCCGCGCCCCGTGCCGCTGCCGGCCCGCGCCCGCGGCCTCCTCGTCGGCGACTGGCTCACCGATCCGGCAGAGATCGCCAGAACCCTCCAGGCGCTGTCGGCCGAAGGTGCGCGCGGCCATCTCGTCGCCATCGCCGACCCGATCGAGGAAAGCTTTCCCTTCGCCGGCCATGTCGAATTCGCCGATGTCGACACGAGCGCGCGTCTCCGGCTCGGCGAGGCACGCGCCCTGCGCGAAGCCTATCTGGAGCGGCTCGCGGCGCACCGGGAGGCGATTATCGCCACCTGCCGTCGGCTCGGCTGGAGCTTCACCATTCACCGCACCGACAGGCCGGCCACCGAGGCGGTAATGCGTCTCTCGGTGCTGGTCGCCGACGCCGGCGCCGCGTCCGCCATGAGAGTGCACTGACCATGCTGGGCCTGCCCTTGGCCTTCACCGTCCCCGCCGTGCTCGGCGCGCTGCTGCTGCTGCCGGCGCTCTATTATCTCCTGAGGGTGACGCCGCCGCGGCCGCGGCAGATCCCCTTCCCGCCGCTCAAACTGATCCTCGACCTCAAGCCCCGCGAGGAAAAGCCGGCCCGCACGCCGCCCTGGCTCCTGCTGCTGCGGCTCGCCATAGCGTCCGTAATCATCCTGGCCATGGCCGGTCCCATCTGGAATCCGCCGCCCGCGACGCTCGCCGGCAAGGGGCCGTTGCTGCTCGTCATCGACGACGGCTTCGCCGCCGCCCCCGATTGGACCACGCGCATCGCCGCCGCGACCGAGCGCCTCGCGGAGGCCGGCCGTCGGGGCACGACGGCCGCCGTGGTCCCGGTGTCGGACGGGATCCGGCAGATCCTGCCGACGACGGCCGCCCGGGCACTCGACCGGCTGCGCTCGCTCAAGCCCGTCCCCTACATCCCCGACCGCACGGCGGCGCTTCCCGCCATCGCGGCCGCCGTCGCGGCCTATCCCGACGCCGATCTGGTCTGGATCGCCGACGGGCTCGACAACGGCCGGGGCCGCGCCTTCGCGGAAAGGCTCGAGGCGCTCAAGACCGCGACGCCGCCGACGGTGCTCGTCGGCGCCACGACGCCGGTCGCCCTCGCAGGTGCCGACAACAAGCCCGATGCCCTGGCGGTCCGCGTCATTCGCGCCGACGGGCATGCGGCAGCCAAGGGCACCCTCAAGGCTTATGACCTCAAGGGGCTGCCGGTCGGCGAGGCCGCCTTCGATTTCGGCACGGCCACGGCGACAGAGGCTCGCTTCGCTTTGCCGGTCGAATTGCGCAACGCCATCGCCAGCGTCGCGGTCGATGGCGACGCCTCGGCCGGGGCCGTCACGCTGCTCGACGGCCGCTGGAAACGGCGCCGGATCGAGATCGTGTCTGGCGAGACGGCCGACCTGTCGCAGCCGCTGCTCAGCCCCAGCTACTTTCTGCAAAAGGCGCTCGCGCCCTACGCCGACGTCCACGAGGTGCGCTCCGGCACGCCCGATCCGATCGTCGCCGGGCTCGACGAGAAGCCATCGGTGATGATCCTCGCCGACGTGGGCCAGATCACCGGGCCGACGCATGACAGGCTCGTGCGGTTCCTCGACGATGGTGGCGTGCTGCTGCGCTTCGCAGGATCGCGGCTCGCGGGCGGCACGGGCGACGACCTCGAACCGGTGACGCTGAGGCGCGGCGGTCGCACCTTCGGCGGCGCGCTCTCCTGGGACAAGCCGAAGCCGCTGGCGCCCTTCGACCGCGCGAGTCCCTTCTACGGATTGAGCGTGCCAACCGACGTGGCCATCACCCGCCAGGTGCTGGCCGAGCCCGACGCCGGCCTCGCCGGCCACACCTGGGCGCAACTCGACGACGGCACGCCGCTGGTAACGGCGGAGAAGCGCGGCAAGGGGACGATCGTGCTGTTCCACGTCACAGCCGACACCACCTGGTCGAACCTTCCCCTCTCGGGCCTGTTCGTCGAGATGCTCCGCCGCGTCGTGGCGCTTGGCGGCGAAACCGCCGCGACGACCGCAGCCTCCGGCAAGGCCGAGGCCGATGCGACGGCGCTCGCGCCGAACCGCATCCTCGACGGCTTCGGCACGCTCGGGTCGCCCCCGGTCACCGCCAAGCCGATCCCGCCGGCTTTCTCCGCCGCCGCCACGGCCGACCATCCGCCCGGCTTCTACGGGCCGAGCGACGCGCTCGTCGCGCTCAATGCGCTCGCCCCAGACGCCACGCTCGTGCCGGCCGATTTCGCCGGCCTCAAGATCGACCCGCAGATGCTCAAGGCGGCGCAGCCGATCGACCTACGCGCAGCCCTCCTGGTCCTCGCCTTCGCGGGCTTTCTCATCGACACGCTGGCGACGCTCTGGCTCGGCGGCAACCTCGTGGCCAGGCGCGGGCGCCGCGCCGCGACCGCGGCGCTCGTGGCCTTCGGCGTGCTGACGCTGGTCGCGGCGCCGCATCGCACCTGGGCCGCGGGCGATCCGCCGGTATCGAAGCGCGACATGGACTCGGCCCTCACCACCCGCCTCGCCTATGTGGGGAGCGGCGACCCGACCGTCGACGAGACGAGCATGCTCGGCCTCAAGGCGCTCTCGCGTGCGCTGGCCAACCGCACCTCGCTCGATCCGGGCGAGCCCGTCGAGGTCGATCCGGGCCGCGACGAGCTGGCCTTCTATCCCCTGCTCTACTGGCCGGTCGTCGCCGGTGCGCCGCAGCCCCCGCCCGATGCGGTGGCCAAGGTGGCCGCCTTCATGAAGAACGGCGGCACCATCATCTTCGACACCCGCGACGCCTTGAGCAGCCGGCAGGATGGGCCACCGACCGCAGAGGGACTCTGGTTGCAGACCCTGCTCGCGGGCGTCGACGTGCCCGAGCTCGAGCCGGTGCCGCGCGACCACGTCATCACCAAGACCTTCTACCTCATCGACGGCTTCGTCGGCCGCTATGCCAGCGGCCAGACCTGGGTGCAGGCTCTGCCGCCGGCGCCACCCGATCAGGTGAGCAGGCCGGCTCGTTCGGGCGACAGCGTCTCGCCCATCGTCATCACCTCGAACGATCTCGCGGCCGGCTGGGCGACGGATCCGGCGGGCGACCCGCTCTATCCGCTGGTGCCCGGCGGCAACCGCCAGCGCGAACTGTCGATCCGCGGCGGCATCAATCTCGTCATGTACACGCTGACCGGCAACTACAAGGCGG
The DNA here is from genome assembly GCA_965277635.1 of Lichenihabitans sp. Classification (GTDB taxonomy): domain Bacteria; phylum Pseudomonadota; class Alphaproteobacteria; order Rhizobiales; family Beijerinckiaceae; genus Lichenihabitans. Next base: position 2,799,372 of record CBDIDE010000002.1, on the reverse strand, counting down.
ACCAGGTCCACGTCCGCGACCTGCTCGAAAGGCTGGCGCATTGAGGATGGCGAGGCGATCAGCCCCCTCCACCGCGCTCCGCGCGGTCCCCCTCCCCCGCTTCGCAGGGGAGGATTGGGCCGGCCGTCATTCGGCTGAGCTGTCGACTAATCCGGCCATACCGGATAGGCGCATCCTCCCCCGTGCTAACGGGGGAGGGGGACCAGGCGAAGCCTGGTGGAGGGGGCATTGCCGCGCCGGGCGACCCCATCGCATTCACATGTTTCGTCCTCCCTCATCTGCCCGCTTCGCAGTGGAGGACAGGCCGAGATGACCCGCTTCGCGCTCTCTTTCGCGCCCTTCCTGCAGGTTGCGGTCCTCGTCGGCCTGGCGGTGGCGGCAGCGGTCCTGGCGGCGCTCGGCTACCGGGCGCGGCGGCGCGGCACGACGCTGCGCCTCGCCGCGATGGCGCTGATTCTCCTGGCGCTGGCCGATCCCTCCTTCGTGCGCGAGGATCGCCAGGGCCTCAAGGACGTCGTCGGGGTCGTGCTCGACGAGAGCGGCAGCCAGACGATCGGGGAGCGCGCCGCCCAGACCGTGCGCGCCAAGGCCGCCATCGAGAAGGATCTGGCGGCCCTCGGTAATATCGAACCGCGCTTCATCGAGGGCGGGCGGAGCGACGGGACCAACGACGGCACGCGCCTCTTCGCCGCGCTCGCCGACGGCCTCTCGGACGTTCCGCCCGACCATGTCGCCGGGGTGCTCATGGTGACCGACGGGGTCGTGCACGACATCCCGGCCGGCGCCGACCAGCTCGGCTTCAAGGCGCCGCTGCACGTGCTGATCACCGGCCACGAGGGCGAGCGCGACCGCCGCATCGAGCTCGTCGAGGCACCGCGCTTCGGCATCGTCGGCAAGACGCAGACGATCGTGCTCCGCGTCCTCGACACGGGCGACAAGGGCGAGCCGGTCGGGCTCACGGTCAAGCGCGACGGCGTCGAGGTGGCGTCGCAGCAGGCATCCGTCGGCCAGCGCATCGAGGTGCCGATCAAGATCGACCATCCGGGACCGAACGTCGTCGAGCTCGACGTGCCGACGATCCCGGGCGAGCTGACCGCGCTCAACAACAAAGCCGTCGTCACCATCGACGGGGTGCGCGACAAGCTCAAGGTGCTGCTCGTCTCCGGCGAGCCGCATGCCGGCGAGCGCATGTGGCGCAACATCCTGAAGTCGGACGCCAACGTCGACCTCGTCCATTTCACCATCCTGCGGCCGCCCGAGAAGCAGGACGGCACGCCGATCAACGAGCTGGCGCTGATCGCCTTCCCGACGAGCGAGCTGTTCGGCTCGAAGATCGGCGACTTCGACCTCATCATCTTCGACCGCTACTCCAACCAGTCGATCCTGCCCTATGCCTATTTCGAGAACATCGCCCGCTATGTGCGCAACGGCGGTGCGCTGCTGATGGCGGTCGGGCCGGATTTCTCAGGTCCCGACGGGCTATATTACTCGCCGCTCGGCTCGCTCTCGCCGGTGCGCCCCGACGGGCGCGTGTTCGAGGAGCCGTTCCGCGCTTTCGTCACGGCCGACGGGCAGAAGCACCCGGTCACCCGCGGCCTGCCCGGCGCCGACCTTTCGCCCCCGGGCTGGAGCCAATGGTTCCGCCAGGTCGACGCCGATCCCGTCAAGGGCATCGCGGTGATGGGCGGAGCGGAGAAACGGCCGCTGCTGGTGCTCTCGCGCGAGGGCAAGGGGCGCGTGGCGCTGATGCTGTCCGACCAGATCTGGCTCTGGGCCCGCGGCTATGAGAAGGGTGGTCCTTATCTCGACCTGACCCGGCGCCTCGCGCATTGGCTGATGAAGGAGCCGGAGCTCGAGGAGGAGGCGTTGCGCGCCACCGCGCACGGCCGCGCGATCGCCATCGAGAAGCAGAGCGTCAAGGGCGACACCTCGCCGGTCACGGTGACGGCGCCCTCGGGCAAGCAGACGGTGGTGACGCTCAAGCCCGACGAGCCCGGCCTCTCCCGCGGCGACGCCGTGGCCGACGAGCTCGGCCTCTATCGCCTGACCGACGGCACTCTGTCGGTGCTGGTCAATGTCGGGCCGGAGAACCCGCGCGAATTCCAGGATGTCGTCTCGACGCCCGACAAGCTCAAGCCCATCGCGGAAGCGACCGGCGGAACGGTGCGGCGTATCGGCACCGGCACCGGCGCCGACATCGCCATGCCGCGCCTCGTCGCCATGCACGAGGCGCCGAGCTATGGCGGGAGCGACTATATCGGGATCAAGCGCACCGACAGCAGCGTCGTGCGCGGGGTCGGCGTGCTGCCGCTCGCCATCGGTGGCCTCGGCCTCGCGATGCTGCTCGGCTCGATGGTTCTGGCCTGGGTGATCGAGGGACGAGGCTTCTCACGGCGACAGCCTACAGTCTGACGACCGCCGCAACCTTCGACACGCGGCGATACGCCGTCATCGCGTGCCGTCAAAAAAACGCCAAGCCTGTCGGATCGCGCTCGGCGGGGTCGTCCTAGGCCCAGCACCGAGGAAGGATCCGGACATGTCGAAACTCACTGTCGTGGCCGCGGCGACGGCTTTCGCGCTCGCCCAAGGCGTCCCCGCCCTGGCTCAATTGCCTCCAGGCGTCTTCGCCGGCGAACCCGACTACAAGTTGGCGCCTGCCGGCCTCTACGCCATCGACCCGGCTCATACGGCCGTGATCGCCAAAGTGCCCCACATCGGCTATTCGCTCAGCGTGTTCCGCTTCGGCAAGGTCGACGGCTCCCTTACCTGGGATCCCGCCCGGCCGGCGAAATCCTCGCTGAGCGCGTCGGTCGAAACTGCGTCCATCGCGACGCCCGTTCCCGACTTCGCGGCCCAGCTGTTCGGCGACGAATTCCTGAAATCCGCGGCCTTCCCAAAGGCGTCGTTCGTCTCCACCGCCTTCCATCAGACCGACGCCAGCCACGGCCGGATCGAGGGCCGCTTCACCCTGATGGGCAAGACACGACCGCTGACCTTCGATGTCGAGCTCGTCGGCGCCGGCAAGGGCTTCATGGGCCACCCGCGCATCGGGATGGAGGCGAAGGCCGAGATCGACCCCCAGGACTATGGGATCACCCCCATGCTCAGCGGCCCGATCCAGCTTGTGATCGACGCCGAATTCGCCCGGACGTAAGGGTCCCCACGGACAAAAGTGCTTCGAATCATCCGGATCTCCCAGAGGGGAAGCGCCTTGCGGATCGAAGCACTTGTGCCCATGGGAGCCCCAAGGCGCCTCGTCACGACATCCTACGCTCCCGCGGTGATCGGGCCGTGGGCCGCGTCGAACGCTCCCGTGGCCAGCTCGCGGTAGAGCAGCCGCGCAGGGTCGACCGGGCCGGGCATGACGAGCCGACCCGGCGGCACCCGCTTGAAGTCGAAGCGCCGATAGTAGGGCTCGTCCCCGACCAGGATCACCAAGCCGTGGCCGGCCGCGACGGCGGCGTCGAGCGTCGCCTTGACCAGCGCCGCCGCGATGCCGCGATCCTGGAAGGCGGGATCGACCGTCAACGGCCCGAGCAGCAGCGCCGGCACCGCGCCGGCCCGGATCGGCGTCATCCGGTTCGAGCCGACGAGCAACGTCGACACGCGCGCGACGAAGCACAGGGCTGGATCTGGCGCCGCCACCTCGCGCAGCCGATAGGCGGTGCGGGCGAAGCGGCCCGGCCCGAAGGCCCGCTCGATCAGTTTCTCGACGGCGGGCGCGTCGGCCGGGGTCTCCCGGGCCACCACGATGGACAGGTTCAGCGCGGGATCGGTCATGGCGGTTGTCTTGCGGCAGGGGCGCGAGCCCGTCAATGCATGGCGAGGATCACCAGCGCTCCGCAGGCGCGGCACCGGTCTCGATCTCGTGCAGGCGCGCCAGCGTGGCCGGGGTCGTGTCCTCCGGCAGGTCGCCGAGCGCGAAGAAGCCGGCGTCGACGATCTCCCAATCGGGCGGCCGGGCTCCGAGCTGGGCGAAGTCGCGGATCACGTAGACCATCACGTGGTCGCGGCGCGACGGAACGGCATTGAAGAACATGCCATGGAGCGCCGGCCGACCGCGAACCGCTATGTTGCATTCCTCGCGGACCTCGCGCACCAAAGCCTCGTGCACCGTTTCGCCGGCCTCCACCGCGCCGCCCGGGAAATGCCAGCCGGGCACGTAGGAATGCCTGACCAGGAACACCCGTCCGCCGCCATCGAGCACGACCGCCCTCACGCCGATCGTCAGCGGCCGGGTGAACCGGGCGACCAGGTGGAGCAGCCGTTGCACGAGGCCGGCCGCCGAGGCCGGCACGCGGAGGCGCATGTCAGGGAAAGGCCGCCGCGGCGCCTCGGCCCACCGACACGCCGAGATCGAAGCTCAGGTCCGGGGTGAGCGCGTAGGCGACCCCTGCCCCGACACGCGGCGCGGCCTCCAGGGTGCCCGACGTGCCGAGCAGGGCATTGACCGAATCGCTCGTCGAGAAGCCGAGGCCTGGGCCGGTGTTGGCCCTGGCCAGGATGAGGCCGGTCGTCAGGTAAGGCGTCAGGCGGCCCATGGCGTAGCCGACCTTGGCGTCGAGCGCGGCGAAGTCGTAGCCCCTGATGAAGCTATGGCCGTAGAGGTTGGGCGCATACCCCACCGAGCCCTGCAGGCCGAGAACCACATTGTCGGGAAAGACGCGCTCATAGCCCGCGAAAGCGTCGCCGCCGAACGCGCCCTTCGCGCCCTTGCGCGAGACCGCGAAGATCTCGCTGCCGACATAGAGGCCCTTCCACATCGAGGGCGGCGGCGGCGGATCGAGCGCCAGGGTCGGCAACACGGGCGGCGGCGCGTCCGCCGCCATGACCGCGCCGGCCAGGCTGCAAAGAGCCGCGAGCGACAGAACCAGCCTCGCCATCATCACGCCATCTCCACGAGGCCACCGACCGGGGACGATAATAGCCGGCTCCGACGCGATGCTCAACGCCGGTGGCTCGCCTATGGGCTTGCGCCCGCCGGCGCGCGGTGGCATCGAGCGTTCCGCACCATCCCCCGAACGATCCTCGTGCAATGCGCGGTGGTCTCGAGCGAGCGACGCATGGCCGACCGGCACCTTGACGAGATCCGCGCTTTCCTTGAGCAGTCGCGCGACGCCATCGCGGCGAGCCTCGCCGACGATGCCTTCATGGCATCGGTCTCAGCCGCCGCCGAAGCCATGACCCTGGCGCTCGCCGGCGGCCGCAAGATCCTGCTGGCCGGCAACGGCGGCAGCGCCGCCGATGCGCAGCACATCGCGGGCGAGATCGTCGGCCGCTTCATGTTCGACCGCGCCCCCCTGCCCGCCCTGGCACTCACCGTCGACAGTTCTATCCTGACCGCGGTCGCCAACGACTATGGCATCGCGCATATCTTCGAGCGGCAGGTGCGCGGCCTCGGTCAGGCCGGCGACGTCTTCCTCGGCCTCTCGACCTCGGGCGGTTCGCCCAACATCGTCGCGGCGCTCGAAGCGGCCCGCCACCTCGGCATCACCACCGTCGGGCTCACCGGCAACCGCAAAGGGCCGATGCTCGCCCATTGCGACATCGCCATCGAGGTGCCGAGCCCGTCGACGCCGCTGATCCAGCAGGTGCATATGACGGTCGGCCATATCCTGTGCGCCATCGCCGAGGAGCGGATCTTCGGCGGCCAGCGGAACGCCTGATGGCGACGGCCGGCGGCAATCTCCGCCCGGCGGTGTTCTTCGATCGCGACGGCGTGCTGAACCATGATCTCGGCTATGTGAGCGACCGGACGCGGTTCCGCTGGATCGATGGCGCCATCGAGGGCATCCGCGCCGCCAACACCCTCGGCGCCCTAGCCTTCGTGGTCACCAACCAGTCCGGCGTGGCGCGCGGCCTCTACGACGAGGCGGCCGTCCTGGCGTTGCACGAGACGATACGGGCGGACCTTCTGGCGCACAGCGCCCGCCTCGACGACATCCGCTATTGCCCGCACCTGCCCGATGCGAAGGTCGCGGCCTACCGGCTGACATGCCCTTGTCGCAAGCCGGCCCCGGGGATGATCCTCGATCTCATGCGCCGCTGGCCCGTCGATCCGCTCCGCAGCGTGCTGATCGGCGACAAGGAAAGCGACATGGAGGCGGCGCGGCGCGCCGGCGTTCGCGGCATGCTCTACCAGGGAGGTCCGCTGGCGGACGTGGTGGCGGAGGCGCTGCGACGAACGTGAGCTACCGCCCGACGCCCGAGGTCACTCGGCCCCAAGGCGCTTCAAGGCATAGATCGCCTCGAGCGCGCCCTTGGGTGTCAGGTCGTCGGGGTCGATCGCATCGAGCGTCTCCCGCAAGGGGTCGCGGACCGGCGCAGCAGGCGGCAGGTCGATCGCCGTCGCGGAGGGGCGGGGCGCGAAGAGCGGCAGCTCGTCGAGCAGCCGCTCGACCGGCGAGGCGCGGGCACCCGCTTCGAGCTCGGCCAGGATGGCTCGCGCCCGCGCGACCGCCGAGGGCGGCAGGCCGGCAAGCTTGGCGACCTGGATGCCATAGGAGCGATCGGCGGCGCCCGGCACCACCTCGTGCAGGAAGACCACCTCGCCGTTCCAGTCGGTGACCCGCATGGTGAGGTTGGTCAGGCGCGGCAGCTTGCCGGTGAGCTGGGTCAACTCGTGGAAATGGGTGGCGAAGAGCCCGCGCGCGCGGTTCGTGTCGTGCAGGTGCTCGATGGCCGCCCAGGCGATCGACAGGCCGTCGAAGGTCGCGGTGCCGCGCCCGATCTCGTCGAGGATGACCAGCGATTTCGGCCCGGCCTGGTTCAGGATGGCGGCGGTCTCGACCATCTCGACCATGAAGGTCGAGCGGCCACGCGCCAGGTCGTCCGCCGCCCCGACGCGCGAGAACAGCCGATCGACGACCCCGATATGAGCCTCGGTCGCGGGCACGTAGGAGCCCATCTGGGCGAGGACGGCGATCAAGGCGTTCTGGCGCAGGAAGGTCGATTTGCCGGCCATGTTGGGGCCGGTCACCACCGCGATGCGGCCGCCGCCGCCCTTGCGGCCCCGCCCTGCCCCCTCGACGCCCGAAAGATCGCAGGCATTGGAGACGAAGCTCGCCCCCTTCTGCTTGAGCGCCGCCTCGACGACCGGATGCCGCCCTCCATCGATGCGGAAGCTCAGCGAGGCATCGACCTTCGGCCGTGTCCAGCCATGCGTATCGGCGAGCTCAGCAAGCCCGAAGGCGACGTCGATCGAGGCCAGCGCGTCGGCGGCCGCCCGGATCGCGGCGCCCTGCGCCAGCGCCTCCTCGCAGAGCTGCGCGAAGAGGTCGCGCTCGATGGCGAGCGCCCGATCGGCGGCCGAGGCGATGCGGCTCTCGAGCTCGCCGAGCTCCGTCGTCGAGAAGCGCATGGCGCCCGCCATGGTCTGGCGGTGGATGAATAGCCCGTTATGCGGTGGCTGGCGCCATCCCTCGCCGACCGCGGCGGGTACTTCGATGAAGAAGCCAAGGAAATTGTTGTGCTTGACCTTGAGCTGGCGCGTTCCGGCCACCTCGGCGTAACGGGCCTGCAGGCCCGCGACGACCTTGCGGGTGTGGTCGCGCAGGAGCCGCGATTCGTCGAGGGCAAGATCGAACCCCTCGCGGATGAAGCCGCCGTCGCGCATCATCAGCGGCAGCTCCGGGCCGAGCGCGTCGGCAAGGCGGGCGCCGAGCGCCGCGTCGATCGCGCCTGCCGCACCGGCTGAGGCCGCGAGCCCCGCCGGCAGGTCCTGCTCGCCGAGGAGCGCTTCGGCGATCTCCCCGGCCGCGGTGATCCCGTCGCGCAGGGCGGCGAGGTCGCGCGGGCCGCCGCGTCCGAGCCCGAGCCGCGACAGCGCCCGGGCGACATCGGGCGTGCGCTTGAGCACGGCGCGGATCTCGCCGCGTAGCCGGCGCGCACGAACCGCAAATTCCACGCCGTCCAGGCGCCCGGCGATCGTCACCGGGTCGGTCAGCGGACCGGCCAGCCGCTCGCCCATCAGCCGACGGCCCGCAGGCGTAACGCAAAGGTCGATGGCCGAGAGGAGCGACCCCGCACGCTCGCCCGCCAGCGTCCGGGTCAGTTCCAGGTTGGCGCGGGTCGAGGCATCGATCTCGACGACGAGGCCACCATCGGCGCGTGACGGCGGGCGCAGGACAGGCCGGGCGCCGATTTGTGTCCGCGCGACGTAGCCGAGCGCTGTGGCGGCGGCGGCAAGCTCGGCGCGGCTGAAGCTGCCGAACCCGTCGAGCGTCTCGACGCCGTACCAGTCGCAGAGGCGCCGCTCGGCGCTGGCCGTGTCGGCCATGTCGCGGCCGACGCGCGTCAAGACAGGAACGAGGCCGTCGAGCAGTGCCTTGACGGACGGTTCGTCGGCAAGTGCGTCGGAGACCAGGAGTTCCTGCGGCTCGAGCCGCGCCAGGAGTCCCGGCAGGCCGGTCTCGGTCGCCTCGGTCAGAGTGAAGTTCCCGGTCGAAAGGTCGAGGGCGGCCGCGCCGAAGACAAAGGAGGTCTCGTCGGCGCGCAGGCGCGACAGGGCGACGAGCAGGCTGGCGCGGCCGGGATCGAGCAGCCGCTCCTCGGTGATGGTGCCAGGGGTGGCGAGCCGCACCACCTCGCGGCGGACCACCGACTTGCCGCCGCGCTTGCGGGCCTCGGCCGGGTCCTCAGTCTGCTCGCAGATGGCCACCTTGTGGCCCGCCGCGATCAGCGTGTGGAGATAGTCGTCCGACCGCTCGACCGGCACGCCGCACATGGCGATGTCCTCGCCATTGTGCTTGCCCCGCTTGGTCAGGACGATGCCGAGCACGCGCGACGCGATCGCCGCGTCGTCGAGGAAGAGTTCGTAGAAATCGCCCATCCGGTAGAACAGCAGGGCGTCGGGATGGTGCGCCTTGATGCCGAGATATTGCGCCATCATGGGGGTCGCCGCCCCACCCGTCCGGCCGGAGTCGATCTCGGTGGCGGCTGGCGGCGTATCAGGGCCGGACGCGGATCGGGGAAGCGGAACGGGCGCGTTCATCGGCGCCATGATAGCCGAAACGACGTCGGCGCACAGGATCGAGATCGGCCCGTCCACCGCTCGCGGAGACCTGTCCGCGAGCACCGCGACGTCGCGTCCTCGAGGCGGCGGGCGCAGGTCGTGAAAGTCGAGATCGATTGCATCATGCAGCCCGAGAGCAGTCGCGGGTTCCGTCGTCCCTCGGGCACCGATCGTTGGGCGCCCCGCTGGCCGGACAAATCTCCGTCCGCTATAAGCTTTTGCGAAGGCCAAGCTGTCCTGCCGCCACGGTGAGCGGCGCCCGGTTTTGCTTCCCATCAGAGGAGCCGGTCCGTGATGCTGAACCCGCTGCTCCTCGCAACTGATGCCCCGCCGATCCCCGCCGCGGCGCAATGGAGGGCCGGCTACGACGGCCGGCTCGGTCCCCTGATCGACCTGGCCCAGGCAGTTCCGGGGCTACCGCCGCCGGAGGCCTTGCTCGATCGGTTCGCAGCCGCCGCGCGACGGCCGGAAACCGCGACCTACGGCCCGATCCTCGGCGACGCCGGCTTGCGCGAGGCCCTCGCCGAGGATGTTCGCGCCGTCTATGGCGGCGACATCGCGCCGGACGACATCGCCATCACGGCCGGCTGCAACCAGGCGTTCTTCGTCGCCATGCTGGCGCTCGCCAAGGCGGGCGACGCGGTAATCCTGCCCGCGCCCTGGTACTTCAACCACAAGATGACGCTGGACATGCTCGGCGTGACGGCGGTGCCGCTGCCCTGCCGAGCCGAGGACGGCTTCGTGCCGGCCGTCACGGAGGCCCGCGCCCTGATCGGCGCCAGGACCCGCGCCATCGTGCTCGTCTCGCCCAACAATCCGACCGGCGCGACCTATCCTCCCACGGTGCTGGAAGCCTTCCAGGATCTGGCGCGGGAGACGGGTCTCGCCCTCGTCCTCGACGAGACCTACCGCGACTTCCTGCCGGAGGGCCGCACGCGGCCGCATGCGCTTTTCGAGAGCGCCGGCTGGCGCGACACGACGATCCAGCTTTATTCGTTCTCCAAGAGCTACGCGATTCCCGGCCACCGGCTCGGCGCCATGATGGCGGACCGGCTCAGGCTCGCGGAGATCGCCAAGATCCTCGATTGCATGACGATCTGCCCGCCTCGGACCGCGCAAGCCCCGGTCGCCTGGGCGGTCGAGGGCATGCGTGGCTGGCGCGCCGAGGTGCGGGCTGCGGTCAACCGGCGCGCGGCCTTGTTCGCCGATGCCATCGCGGCCGCCCGAGGTTGGTCGGTGTCGGCGATCGGTGCCTATTTCGCCTACGTGCGGCACCCTTTCGGCGGATCGGCCGAGGCGGCGGCCGAGCGTCTCGCCCGGGAGGCCGGCATCGTCACCCTGCCGGGCTCGTTCTTCGGCCCCGGACAGGAGGACCACCTGAGATTCGCCTTCGCCAATGTCGAGGACGCGGAGATCCTGGCCGCCGCGGCACGTCTCAGAGGCGCGCCTGTCACCCCGCCACGATGAGGACCGGGATCTCGTCGGGATCGGGCTGCGCGGTTCCATGACCCAGGCAGACGGCGCAGCCGGCGCAGCCGGCGCAGCCGACATGGCACTCGAGCGCACCTCTCGGCAAGGCGAACCCTCGCGCGTTGCGTCTTGACTCGGCCGTCGGGCGATCCTTCGACGCCACCGATGTCGGACATCGATGGCCGCAGCCACATCGTCCTGCGCAGGACGATGTGGCGGGCGAATGCAAAAATGTGGCCCGACCTCACGCGTGGAAGGCATAGCTGCCTTGCATTCAAGGGCGCGACGTGCTCAAAAGGGCGGGCGGCGACGGTCGATGCCGCATAAAAAAGGACCGCTGAGAAGCGGCCCAAGTCTAGGGAGGAAACGCCCAATGAGGGCACGCGGCGACGAGCGCCGCATTCGCAACCTATGGTGCGCTGCACAGGTTTGCAAGCCTCACTGTCTCTCCCGACATCCTTTCAAATGATGCGTGCCGTTCTTGCAACAGGCGGCGCTCGGCTAGGCGCCCTCTTCCGGTGACGGAGCCGAGGTCGGCCCCGACCACGGCCCTCGACGCTCAGTGGTTGTCGCGTGGCGCGCTGGACTGGGCGACGCGCTGGTATTTGATCGCGGGCTTCAGCACCATGCCCTCGTCGAACTGATCCACCATGGAGCGCTGGATCTCTTGCCAGGGGGTCTGGCTACCGGGATAGGTGAAGCCGCCGTGGCCTTGCAGGGCGGCGCGGCGCTCGTGGAGCTCCGCCTCCGGGATCAGGATGTTGGCGCTGCGCTTGTTGAGGTCGATGCGCACCGTGTCGCCGGTCTTGAGCAGGGCGAGGCCGCCGCCGGCCGCGGCTTCCGGCGAGGCGTTGAGGATCGAGGGCGAGGCCGAGGTGCCGGACTGGCGGCCGTCGCCGATGCAGGGCAGCGAGTGGATGCCCTTCTTGATGAGCGCCGCCGGTGGCTGCATGTTGACCACCTCGGCGCCGCCCGGATAGCCGATCGGCCCGGTGCCGCGGATGAACAGCAGGCAGTGCTCGTCGATCTTGAGCGCCGGGTCGTCGATGCGGTGGTGGTAGTCCTCCGGTCCCTCGAAGACGATGGCCCTCCCCTCGAAAGCCTCGGGGTCCTTCGGGTTCGACAGGTAGCGCTTGCGGAACTCCTCGGAGATCACGCTGGTCTTCATGATCGCGTTGTCGAAGAGATTGCCCTTCAGCACGATGAAGCCGGCCTCCTCCTTCAACGGCGTCTCGATCGGCGTGATCACGTCGGGGTCGAGCGACGTGCGGCCGCGGTTGTTGTCGCCGAAGCTCTTGCCGTTGACGGTCAGCGCATCCTCGTGGACGAGCTTGCGCTTCATCAGTTCGTTGACCACCGCCGGCACGCCGCCGGCGCGGTGGAACTCCTCGCCGAGATATTTGCCGGCCGGCTGCATGTTGACCAGCAGCGGCACGTCGTGGCCGACCGTCTCCCAGTCCTCGATGGCGAGGGGCACGCCGATATGGCGCGCGATGGCGTTGATGTGGATCGTCGCATTGGTCGAGCCGCCGATGGCGCTGTTGACGCGGATCGCATTCTCGAGCGCCTTGCGGGTGATGACGTCGGAGGGCTTGAGGTCGGCCCAGACCATGTCGACGATGCGCCGTCCGGTCTCGTAGGCCATCTGGCCACGCTCGCGATAGGGCGCCGGAATGGCGGCGCAGCCCGGCAGCGTCATGCCGAGCGCCTCGGCCAGCGCGTTCATGGTCGAGGCGGTGCCCATCGTGTTGCAATGGCCGATCGAGGGCGCCGACGAGGTCACGATCTCCATGAATTCCTCGTAGTCGATATTGCCGGCGGCGAGCTCCTCGCGGCTCTTCCACACGATGGTGCCGGAGCCGGTGCGCTCGCCGTTGTGCCAGCCGTTGAGCATCGGCCCGCCGCAGAGCACGATGGCCGGGATGTTGACCGTCGCCGCCGCCATGATGCAGGCCGGCGTGGTCTTGTCGCAGCCGGTGGTCAGCACGACGCCGTCGAGCGGATAGCCGTAGAGCGTCTCGACGAGCCCGAGATAGGCGAGGTTGCGGTCGAGCGCGGCGGTCGGCCGCTTGCCGGTCTCCTGGATCGGATGGACCGGGAATTCCATCGGCACGCCGCCCATCGAGAGGATGCCCTCGCGCACCCGCTTGGCGAGCTCGAGGTGGTGCCGGTTGCACGGCGAGAGATCGCTGCCCGTCTGCGCGATGCCGATGATCGGCTTGCCGGAGCGCAACTCGCCGGGCGTCAGGCCGAAATTGAGGTAGCGTTCGATATAGAGAGCGGTCATTCCGGGATTGTCCGGATTGTCGAACCACAGTTTCGAACGAAGCTTGGTCTTGTCGTGGCCTTTCGGCCCCGACCCGTTGGTGTTCTGACTCATTGTTCCCTCCACGACGCCAAGCGTTCTAGGCCCGTGCGTCCTGTGTCACAAGTGTTGATGGGCCGCAGCGCCGTCGGCGCACCGCCCTTCACCGAAGGTGCCGAAAAATGGTCATACGGCGTCGGATGCCGATCTCCGTGACGTGCGCTCGCCGCACGTACCGTGACAAGCAGTCTATGTGATCCTCACTTCACAAACAGCCGCGCGAGAGTGGTCGCGGCACCGACGATGACGACGGTCTGGAACCCGATGGCGCCGAACACCCACTTGATGATGTCGGACTTGAAGGTTTCCATCTTGGCGTCGAGCCGCAACTCGGTTTCGCGGAGGTCGGCCCTGGTCGCTGCGCGCAGGCCCTCGAGGTCGGCCTTGGTCGCCAAGCTCCCCAGATCGGCGTCGTGCGCGTCCCGGATGACGGTCGATACGGCCTCGGACTGGCCTTCCGGGAAGCCGGCGGCCTGAAGCTTGCGGACGAGGTGACGAGCGAAATCCATATCATACCGCGGCCCCTCTCGTCACGGATCCGCCTTGATCGGCGATGAAGCAGGGATCGAGGCTTGGCCGTCTTTGCACCCGCCCTGAAATCCCCTAAAAGCTCGTCTGACAATTCCCATGCCCTCATCCTGAGCGGGCCGCGCTCCGGCTGAGTCGAAGGATGGCCAGCGTCAACCGTGCTTCGAGGCGGTCCTGACAGACCTCCTCAGCATGAGGATCATCAATTTCAAACAGACTGTACGTCCTGCCCATGTCCACGATCCCCGACGATCCGGTCGCACGCCGGCGCACCTTCGCCATCATCTCGCATCCGGACGCGGGCAAGACGACGCTGACCGAGAAGCTCCTGCTTTTCGGGGGCGCCATCCAGCTCGCCGGCGAGGTCCGCGCCAAAGCCAACCGCCGCCAGACCCGCTCGGATTGGATGGACATCGAGCGTCAGCGCGGCATCTCGGTCGTCACCTCGGTCATGACCTTCGAGCATGCCGGCTGCGTCTTCAACCTGCTCGACACGCCCGGCCACGAAGACTTTTCCGAGGACACCTACCGCACCCTGTCGGCGGTCGATTCGGCCGTGATGGTGATCGACGCCGCGCGCGGCATCGAGAGCCGCACCCGAAAGCTCTTCGAGGTCTGCCGGCTACGCGACATCCCGATCACCACCTTCGTGAACAAGCTCGATAGGGAAACGCGCGATCCTTTCGACCTCCTCGACGAGATCGAGAAGGTCCTGGCGCTCGATACCGCGCCGATCACCTGGCCGATCGGCCGGGGTCGCGCCTTCGCCGGCACCTACGACCTCGCCACCAACCGTATCCGCAAGCTCGACGCCGACGTCGAGGCGCCCATGCTGGACGTGTCAGGGCCGCGCGATCCCGTCATCGCGGCGCTGCTGCCCGCCCATGAGGCGGAGGCGGCCATCGAGGAGCTCGAACTCGCCCGCGAGGCCTGCCGGCCCTTCGATGAAGCGGCCTATCGCGAGGGCCATCTGACGCCGGTCTTCTTCGGCTCGGCGCTGCGCACCTTCGGGGTCGCCGACCTGATCGGCGCCTTGGCGCGCTTCGCGCCGCCGCCGCGCGGCCTGCAGGCCGAGAGCCGCTACGTCGACGCGCACGAGCCCAAGATGAGCGGCTTCGTCTTCAAGATCCAGGCCAACATGGACCCGAACCACCGCGACCGCATCGCCTTCATGCGCGTCTCCTCGGGTCGTTTGACCCGAGGCATGAAGGCCAAGCTGGTGCGCACCGGCAAGCCCATGGCGCTCAATGCGCCGCAGTTCTTCTTCGCCCAGGAACGGGCGTTGGCCGACGAGGCCTATCCGGGCGATGTCGTCGGCATCCCCAACCACGGGACACTTCGCATCGGCGACACGCTGACCGAGGGCGAGAACCTCGTGTTTCGCGGTGTGCCGAGCTTCGCGCCGGAGATCTTGCGTCGCGTAAAGCTCAACGACGCCATGAAGAACAAGAAGCTGCGCGAAGCGCTCCAGCAGATGGCCGAGGAGGGTGTCGTGCAGACCTTCGTGCCCTATGACGGCTCGGGCGCGCTCGTCGGCGTCGTCGGCGCGCTCCAGCTCGACGTGCTCTCCGAGCGCCTCCAGGCCGAATATGGCCTGCCGGTCAGCTTCGAGACGAGCCGCTTCGAGGTGGCGCGCTGGGTGACGGCGGCCCCACTTGAACTTTCGAAGTTCCTCGCCGCCTATCCGTCCTCGACCGCCGAGGACCTCGACGGCGCGCCGGTCTTTCTGGCCTCCTCGGCCTTTACCCTGAAATACGAGCAGGACCGCTGGCCGCAGGTGACGTTCTCGGACATCAAGGACTATCAGCGCGCCGCGGCATAGAGGCCGATCGATGATCCTGACCCTCGCCATCGCGGGCTACCGGTCGCTGCGCGACGTGAGGGTGGCGCTTGGGCCGCTCAACGTCGTGACCGGGGCGAACGGCAGCGGCAAGTCGAGCCTCTATCGGGCGCTGCGGCTCCTGGCCGACATCGCGCAGGGGCGGATCATCGGTTCGCTCGCCGCCGAGGGCGGCCTGTCGTCGACGCTCTGGGCCGGCCCGCAGACGATCGGCACGGCCGTGAAGCGTGGCGAATACCCGGTGCAGGGGACCGCGCGTGAAAAGCCGATCAGCTTGAGGCTCGGATTTTCGAGCGAGGATTACGGCTACGCCATCGACCTCGGGCTGCCGGTCCCGAAGACGACCGTGTTCGGTCGCGATCCCGAGATCAAGGCCGAGGCGCTCTGGGCCGGCGAAACACTCAAGCGCAGCAACCTGTTCGCGGCGCGCAACGGCCCGAGCGCGCGACTGCGTGGCTCTGCCGGCGAATGGCAGCAGGTCCCCGGCACGCTGGCATTGACCGACAGCATGATGACGCACTGCGCCGATCCGCGCGCGGCGCCGGAGCTTCTGGCGTTGCGCGAGCGGATGCGCATATGGCGGTTCTATGATCAGCTGCGGACGGATCGAGACGCGTCCGCGCGCCGCCCACAGGTCGGCACCGCGACACCGGTTCTCGCCGGCGACGGTGCCGACCTCGCCGCCGCGTGGCTCACTATTCAATGGGTCGGCGACAATCAGGCGCTTTCGGCCGCCGTAGAGGATGCTTTCCCTGGCGCGATTGTCGAGGTGAGCCGCTCCGACGACGGCTATGTCGAGATCGGTATGCGGCAACACGGCCTGTTGCGCCCCCTCAAGGGCGCCGAGCTTTCGGAAGGCACGCTGCGCTACCTGCTGCTCGTCGCGGCGCTGCTGTCGCCGCGGCCGCCGCCGCTGATGATCCTCAACGAGCCCGAGGCGAGCCTTCATCCGGACCTGCTGGAGCCGCTGGCCCGGCTCATCGCCCAGGCGGCGAAGCGCTCGCAGGTCATCGTCGTCTCGCATGCGCCGGTGCTGGTCGCCGCTCTGACGGCGGAGCCAGGCTGCGAGCGGATCGGCCTCGTGAAGCGCCTCGGCGAGACGGTCGTCGAGGATCGGGACGAGCCGCCTTGGACGTGGCCACAGCGGTGAGCGATGCCTCGAACGACATCCTTGCCGACCGCCGGCTCGCCTGGGCCAAAGAACTCCCGGCGGAAGGAGATCATGCGGCTGCCGCCGACCTCCTGGAGCAGGTGGTCGCGATCGTCCCCGGCTGGGCGCCGGCCTGGGCGGCGCTCGGCGAGGCGCGCGAACGGAGTGCGGGCCTCCGCCTGATCCCTTCTCCCGCAAAACGGGAGAAGGAAAGCCCCTCGTCGGTCCCTGCCGGGTCTCGTCGCGGTGGCACCTCGCCCCTAAGTTAGGGCGTGCTCGACAAAAGCCTGCAAGGCCTTCTCCCGAAGCCATTCCTCGACTGGTTCGCCGCGCGCGGTTGGGCGCCGCGCCCGCATCAGCTCGCCCTTCTGGCCCATGCCGAGGCCGGCCGCAGCACGCTGCTCATCGCGCCGACCGGCGCCGGCAAGACGCTCGCGGGCTTCCTGCCGAGCCTCGTCGAGATCGCCGCCACCCCGTCGCGCCGTCCGCGCCTGCACACCCTCTACGTCTCGCCCCTCAAGGCGCTGTCGGTCGACGTGGCGCGCAACCTCGAAACTCCGGTCGCCGAGATGGGCCTGCCGGTCCGAATCGAGACGCGCACCGGCGACACCTCCGCCTCGAAGCGCCAGCGGCAGCGGCGCGACCCGCCCGATATCCTGCTCACCACCCCGGAGCAGATCGCGCTGCTGCTGGCGAGCCCGGACGCCGCGACGCTGTTCGCCGATCTCAAGCGGATCGTGCTCGACGAGCTTCATTCGCTCGTCCTGTCGAAGCGCGGCGACCTCATGGCGCTCGACCTCGCCCGGTTGCGCCGCATTGCGCCGGGCGTCCAGACGGTCGCGCTTTCGGCGACCGTGCGCGAGCCGGACGAGCTTCGCGCCTATCTGACCCGCAGGACGGATCCGCCGGCGGCGCTCGTCGTCGCCCCCGAAGGCGCCGCCGCCCACATCACCATGCTCGACACAAGCGAGCGGCTGCCGTGGGCGGGGCACGGCGCCCGGCATGCGATCGGCGAGATCTACGCCGAGATCAAGGCCGCCAACCTGACGCTGCTCTTCGTCAACACCCGCTTCCAGGCCGAGCAATTGTTTTGGGACCTGTGGCGCGTCAATGCCGACAACCTGCCGATCGCGCTCCACCACGGCTCGCTCGATGTCGGCCAGCGCCGCAAGGTCGAGGCCGCGATGGCCGACGGACGGCTCAAGGCGGTGGTGGCGACCGCGACGCTCGACCTCGGCGTCGACTGGGGCGACGTCGACCTCTGCATCAACGTCGGGGCGCCGAAGGGCGCGAGCCGGCTGATCCAGCGCATCGGGCGCGCCAACCATCGGCTCGACGAGCCGTCGCGTGCCATCCTGGTGCCGGCCAACCGCTTCGAGGTGCTCGAATGTATCGCGGCCATCCGGGCCGCCGAGGAGGGCGCGCAGGATACGCCGGTGCCGCGCCAGGGCGGCCTCGACGTGCTTGCCCAGCACATCCTCGGCATGGCCTGCGCGGCCCCGTTTGCGGCCGACGCGCTCTACGACGAGGTCGTCGATGCGGCGCCCTACGCGAACCTCGAGCGAGAAGAGTTCGACAAGGCGCTCGATTTCGTCGCGCACGGCGGCTACGCGCTCCGGGCCTACGATCGCTTCGCCAAGATCCGCCAGGGCCAGGATGGGCTCTGGCGCGTCTCGAACGGCCGCATCGCCCAGCAGTACCGCATGAACGTCGGCACCATCGTCGAGGCCGCCATGCTGAAGGTACGACTCGTGCGGGCGCGGGGCGCGGCGACCGCGTCGCGCCGAGCACCGCTCGGCCGCGGCGGGCGGGTGCTGGGCGACATCGAGGAGGGCTTCCTCGAAACGCTGCTGCCAGGCGACACCTTCACCTTCGCCGGCGAGGTGCTGTCGCTCGAAGCCATCGTCGACAACGAGGCGCTGTGCAGCCGCTCGGCGAGCGACACGCCCAAGATCCCGTCCTACGCGGGCGGCAAGTTTCCGCTCTCCACCTATCTGGCCGCCCAGGTGCGTGCCATGGCGGCCGATCCGCGCGGTTGGGCGCTGCCCGAGCAGGTCGGCCACTGGCTCGATCTGCAGCGCGAGAGATCGGCGCTGCCGCCCAAGAACGCCATGCTGGTCGAGACCTTCCCGCGCGGCGGGCGGCATTACCTCGTCGCCTATGCGTTCGAGGGGCGCCTGGCGCACCAGACGCTCGGCATGCTGCTGACGCGGCGCATGGAGCGGGCGCGGCTGCGTCCGCTCGGCTTCGTCGCCAACGATTATGCGCTCGCGGTCTGGTCGGTGCACGACGTCTCGGCCCGCATCGCCAAGGGCGCGGTGACGCTCGACGATCTGTTCGCGCAGGACATGCTCGGCGACGACCTCGAAGCCTGGCTCGACGAGTCGTCGCTGATGAAGCGCACCTTCCGGCTCTGTGCGACCATCGCCGGGCTGATCGAGCGCCGCCACCCGGGCCGAGAGAAGACCGGCCGCCAGATGACGGTGTCGACCAATCTCGTCTACGACGTGCTGCGCCGGCATGAGCCCGATCACCTGCTGCTGCGGGCCGCCCGCGCCGATGCGGCAACCGGACTCCTCGATCTCAAGCGCCTCGGTGAGCTATTGTGGCGCATCCGGGGCCGAATCACCCACAAGCCCCTGACGCGGATTTCACCGCTCGCGGTGCCGATCATGCTCGAGATCGGCCGCGAGCCCGTCTACGGGGAGGCCGAGGATGCGATCCTGGCCGAAGCCGCGGACGTCCTGGTCGGAGAGGCATTTGCAGCGGACGGCGTCGGGACGGAGCTCGGGTGAGGGTACGCTGATGCACACCCACGTGCATGTGGCGGGCGTCGATCTGCTGGCCGATGTGTTCGGCGCCCTGTTCCATGAGGCCGACCGCGTGCTGCTGGTGGCCGACCTGCATCTCGAGAAGGGCTCGTCGCTGGCGCGGCGCGGCATGCTGCTGCCGCCCTACGACAGCGCCGCGACGCTGGCCAAGCTCACCCTGCTCGTCGCCCGCTATGCGCCCCGGCACGTCGTCGCGCTCGGCGACAGCTTCCATGATCGCGAAGGTGCGGCGCGGCTCCGCGGGCCGGACCGAGACGCACTCTCGACCCTCATGCGCGGTCGTGACTGGATCTGGCTCGCCGGCAACCACGATCCTACGCCGCCCGAGGGCTTCGGAGGTGAGACGGCCGCGGAATGGCGGCTTGGCCCGCTGACCCTGCGGCACGAGCCGACGACGGGCGCGGCGCGGGGCGAGATCGCCGGCCATCTCCATCCGGTCGCGATCGTGGCCGGAACGGCAGGCGCCGTGCGGCGCAAATGCTTCGTCTCGGACGGGGCGCGCTGCATCATGCCGGCCTTCGGCGCCTATGCGGGGGGGCTCAACTTCCGCCACTCAGCTTTCGCCGGCCTGCTGACCGCGGGGCGCCGCGTGGCCCACGCGCTCGGTCGCGACAGGATCTATGCGGTGCCGGAACATCGGTGTCTGGCCGGAGCGTGAAGAATACCGCCGGCTGCCGCCGGACTGGATCGGCGTCAACAGTCGTCTGTGCAGACCGCCGATCAGGCGATCGGATCGGCCTTCAGCGGTGTGTTCGCTTCATCGAGAGCGAGGCGGAGAACGGACAACGAGACAGGCAACGAGACGTCTGACGTTGTAGCCGACGGCGGTGAGGACAGCGTTGGCGGCGTCGCCGATGGTGCAGGCCAGATGGTTGCGGCCCATGCGATGGTCGTCTTTGAGATGGCCGATGACCGGTTCGACGGCGGAGCGGCGCCGCGTCCCGCGACGGATGGCGTGGGTCATGCCGCGTTTCTGGCCGGCGGTATAGCCCTGAGGCGATGCGTGGGCGGGGCGTCGCGGCCCCTGTGGCCGGCATCGGCGATGATGCGGGTGGGCGTGGCCCCGACCTGGGCCTCGATGGCGGGGTGACGGTGTCCAGTGTGTGGCCGTCGTAGGGTTTGCCGGCTAAGTGTTTAGTCCCGGCATTTGGTGGATTGGATCGAAGCTGAACCGTTGTGGCTCTGAAGTCCACCGTTTGCGGATGAACTCGTAGGGCGTGAGGCCTTTCAGCGTCTTCAGTCGCCGACCGAAATTGTAGGCTGAGACGAAGTCGTTGAGGTGCCGTTCGAGCTGCGCGTGGCTGTCGTAGTGGTAGCGCTTGACGGTCGCTTCCTTGATCGTGCGGTTCATCCGTTCGACCTGACCATTGGTCCATGGATGATTGATCTTGGTGAAGCGATGCTCGATGCCGTTCTCCCGGCAGCGCATCGCGAACATGTGGGTGATGTAGCGGGCTGTCGGACCGTTGGCGTAGCGCGGCGCGTATCGGAACTGGATGCCATTGTCGGTCAGGATCGTGTGGACCTTGTAGGGAACGGCTGCGATCAGGGCGACCAGGAAGGCCGAGGCCGTCACCCTATTGGCGCTTTCGACCAGTTGCACGAAGGCAAATTTGCTCGTCCGATCGATGGCGACGAAGAGGTAGAGCTTTCCCTCCGCGGTCTGAACCTCCGCTATGTCGAGATGGAAGAAGCCGATCGGATAGGACTTGAACCTCTTCTTCGGCTCCTTGTCGCCTTCGATCTCCGGTAGGCGGCTGATGCCGTGCCGTTGCAGGCAACGATGCAGCGACGAACGGGTCAGATGCGGGATCGTGGCCTGGAGCGCGTAGAGGCAGTCATCCAGCGCCAGCAGCGTATGCCGCCGGAAGGCGACGATCACCGCCTCGTCTTCGACGGACAGAACAGTCGACTTCGGCTCCCTCGGCCCGGTTGGCAGATCGGCAATCGAACCCCGCTTCTTCCACTTCGCGACCGTCTTCTGGTTGATCCCGTAGTGCTTCGCCAGAGCCCTCAGGCTCGCTTGACTATGTTGTATCGCTCGACGGATCGCCGCTGTCGTCGTGGCGCTCCCATGGAGAACCTGACCCATAGTGCCTCCTTCCATTCAATGGAAAAGATTGCACCATTAAACCCCGGGATCAAACATCTAACGCCTGCACGCGTGTCACGACCTGGCCATCCTTTGAGCGCCTGAGAGTGGAGGCGACCGAGACCTTGACGCCGAACTCATGGGGCTTCTGGGCTTTTCCCTTGCCAACGCACTCGACCTCCGGGGCGTATAGGCTGAACACCCTGAGGTCGATGCCGGCGGGCTGGCTCACGTCCTCGGGCATCGCCGCCCTGGTGTTCCGGGTTGAGCCGGACGCCGTACCGCCCCGTCAACATTCTACGGCTTCGAAAGGCCGCCACGTGGCACGCGGCGCGAGCAGGAGGGCGGCGGCGCCGACGAGGCCGGCGTCCTGGCCCGCGAAGGCGTGAACGATCTCGATCGTGGCGCACGCTCCGGCTTCCGCGCGGGAGGACGCGAAAGCCTCGGCGAGCCATGCAACGGCACGCGGATTGGCGGCCAGCATGCCGCCGGCGAACACGATGGCGACCGGAGCGAATATCGTGGCCACATCGAGGAGGTTCGACAGGAGGTAGCCATAGGCCGGATCCTCAGGTCGGCCATCGATCGCCGGCCAGTCGACGGGTGGCAGCGCCGCGCCGCGGCGACCGGCGATGATCATCGTCTCGACGCATCCCGACATGCCGCAGGGACACGGCCACGATCCGCTGCCGTCGACCATGGCGTGGCCGTTCTCGCCGGCCGTATTGCTAGCGCCGCGATAGAGCTCTCCCGCCGCGACGATCCCGACCGAGATGCCGGTTCCCGCATTGTAGAAGACGAAGTCGTCGACGCGGCGTCCGACGCCGAAGATCCGTTCGCCGATCGTGGCCGCATGGACGTCGTTCTCCACCCGCACCGGCAGGCCGAACGCCCGTTCGAGCTCGTCTCCGATCGGGATCTCGCCATGCCCAAGGTAGAGCGAGGCGACGAGGCGGCGGCGCTGCATATCGACGGCGCCCTTCGCGCCGACGCCGATGCCCACGAGGGGCCGGCCAAGCCGACCTGCGCGTTCGACCAGCGCACGGCAGGCCGCCATCGTGTCGGCCAGGATGTGCTGCGGCCGCGTGTGGCATCGCCAACGCTCGATCACTCGTCCGCCGGGGTCGACCAGGCCCGCGAGGATCTTGGTGCCGCCGATGTCGACGCCGAGAAGGAGATCCCCCACAGCCTCGTCGGCATGGCCTGGTTCAGACATAGATGCTCTTCGCCGCGAGGATCTTGTAGAGGAACGGATATCGGCTGGTATCGGGATCGAGCCCCCGCGACGTGGCGAGCCGGTCCGCGAGGATCTGCAGCGGAACGACGGCCAGGATGGCCTCGAGGGCGGGCTCACCCAACATGGGAAGCGAATAGGCCGTCCGGTCGGGATCGTTGCCGAGGCCCGTGCGCGCATCGGCGATGGTGACCAGCGGCAGGTCGAGCGCCGCGACGGCTTTGCGAAAGGCGTCCAGCCGGTCGCCTCGCTCGATCGATCCGGCCAGAAGGATGAAGCTCGATGTCGGCCCGACGGCATTGAAGGGACCGTGCAGCATCTCCTCCAGCTCCTTTGTGACGACCACCTGCTTGGCGACCTCGAGCACCTTCAGCCCGCCCTCCCAGGCTGCCGGCAGCAGATCTCCGCTGCCCACGACGAACAACGATTGGGTATCGCCGAGACGAGTGACCCAGCGGTCGACGCGCGCCTCGACATCGTCGATCGTCCGCATGACCGCGTCGGGTATGTCGTCGAACGTCGGCAGGGTCGCGCGCGCCGGGGCCAGTTCCCGGGCCAGCCAGCAGGTCGCCAGCGCCGTGGTGGTGAAGCCCTTCGTCTTGCCCATCGCATCTTCCGGCCCCGTGAGCGTCGGCAGGATGAATTCCGCCGCGCTGCCGAGGAGCGCACCGGGCTCGGCGGTGACGCCGATGGTGAGGCTGCCGGTCTGGCGCGCTCGCCGGATGCCCTCGACGAGGATGAACGACGCTCCGCTCTGCGACACGCCGACGACGACCGTTTCGGCGCCGAGCCTTTCGTCCGGCACGCCGTGGAACTCGAGCGAGGAGATCGCTTCCGCATCGACGCCGAGGATCCGCTCCCAATAGCCGGCCGCGATCATCGCCGCGAAGAGCGAGGTTCCCGATCCCAGGATCCAGACCTTGCGGATCGACCTAGCCGCAAAGGCGGACCGCAGAGGAGCGGCATCGAACGCGCTGCCGAGAAAGCGACGCATTGCGTCCGGCTGCTCCGCGATGAAAGACTGCATCTTGGACATGGTATTCCTCCGAGGAGTGGTCGTGCCGAAGCACCGAGCCGTCAGGGATGGCCGAGGGCGAAATGCGCCGCCGCGCCGAGGAGCGCATCGCCGGGCGTGGCACGGACGATGTCGAGGAGGCCGACGCGGGTCGGACCGAGGCAGCCGCATCGCAACGCCTGCTTGAGCCACGCGAATTCGGCATCGTCGGAGATCGCCGAGCCGCGCAGGATCATGATCGCGGGATTGAGGACGTTAAGGAGATGGATGCCGGAGATGGCGAGCCAGCCATGCCGATGCGAGGGCATGGGCGGCAGGCTGGAGGGCAAGCGCGGCGCCGGCGCCTCCGCACCAAGGCCGACCAAGGCGACGAGGCAACCAGTCTTGCCGCAGCGACATCGGACGTCGCCGGTCCGGTCGACGCCGAGGTGAGCCACACATCCGGCCGCGCCGGCCGCGCCGGAATAGACACCGCCATTCAACAGCAGCCCGATGTCGAGATGGTCGGTGTCGAACAGCAGGCCGCTGCCACATCCCTTGGCCGCCCCGGCGACAATCTCGCCGCGCAGGCTGGCCTTCGCCACTCGTTCGCTCACCACCGGCAGGCGGAAGCGTTCAGCGATGGCGGCTCCGAGGTCACGCCAATATTGTCCGCTCGGGGTCGCAAGCGCTAGTCCTCGGACGACGATGCCGCGCCGCTCCGCCTCGTCGAGACATCCGCCGACCAGCGCCGCCACGGCGGTCTCGTCGGGCGCTCGCGGGTCGTCGATGAGGCTATCGAGCTTGTCGAAGCCCGGCGCGGACACCAGGGCGCAGGC
Source organism: Lichenihabitans sp. (assembly GCA_965277635.1). GTDB lineage: Bacteria > Pseudomonadota > Alphaproteobacteria > Rhizobiales > Beijerinckiaceae > Lichenihabitans. The sequence goes on along the minus strand of CBDIDE010000002.1, from coordinate 2,775,016 downwards.
GGCGCGCCGCTCGTGCAGCTCCGCGGCGATGATGGCGGACGGGCGGAGCATCATTTCACGCCGCCCATCGCCAGGCCGCGGACCATGAAGCGCTGCACGAGGGAGAACATGACGGCCGCCGGCAGCGTCGTCGCCAGCGCTGCCGCCATGACGAGCTGCCAATCGACGTGATAGGCCCCGGTGATCAGCAGGAAGACCTTCATGGTCAAGGTGAGCTGCCCCGGCGAGCGGAGCAGCGTCAGGGCGAGAACGAACTCGTTCCAGCCGCTGACGAAGCAGACGATCGCCGTGACGCCGATCGCCGGAGCCGCCAGCGGCAGCAGCACGAAAGCCATCGTCTGGAAGACGGATGCCCCATCGACCCGCGCCGCCTCTTCGAGCTCGCGCGGGATGGTCTGGAAATAGGATTGCAGCATCCAGACCGTGAAGGCCACATTGAAGGCCGCATAGGCGAGGATGAGCGACCAGAGCTGATCGACGAGCCCCATGACCGCCATCAGGCGGAACAACCCGATGATCAGCACGATCGGCGGCAGCATCTGGGTCAGGATGAGGAAACGCCGGTAGAGCCTGTCGCCCGGAAAGCGCGTGCGGCTGAGCACGTAGGCGACTGGGATGGAAACGAGCAGGCACACCAGCGTCGAGCCGAGGCTGACGATCAGGCTGTTGGCGAGGGCGCGGCCGAAACCCGTGGCGCGCCACATCTCGGCGAAATTGTCGAACGCCAGCCGGCTGGCCCACCAGCTCGGCGGAAACGCATAGACCTCGTCGGCGGGCTTCAGCGCCGTCGAGAGCATGACGGCGAACGGGAACAGCACGAGAAGGATCACCGGCGACAGCAGCGCCCAGTAGAGGGCGGTCTTCTTGCGGTAGGTCATGCCGCCCCTCGGGCCAGCGTGCGCTTCTCGGAGGTGAGGGAGCCGTAGATGATGCTGAACACCAGCAGCACCAGCAGCATGATGATCGTCATGGCCGCGGCTTCGGCCAGCTTGCCGTAGCGGAACCCGAGCTTATAGAGGTAGGTGACCAGGATATCGGTCGAGTTCGCGGGCTCGCCCTGCGTCAGCACCCAGATGATCGAGAAGCTGTTGAACGTGTAGATGACGTTCAGGATGATCGAGAGGTTGAAGAACGGCCGCATCAGGGGCAGCGTCAGGAACCGCGTGCGGGCGAGCGCGTCCGCGCCGTCGAGCTTGGCCGCCTCGAAGATGTCGCCCGGCAAGGAGGACAAGCCGCCGAGGAAAATGGTCACGGTGAACGGCAGCGAGACGATGATCCCGATCGCCATGGCGATCGGCATCGCGCCTTGCGCCGTCGCCAGCCATTCGGTCGGTTCGTGCAGCAGGCCGACGCGCAGCAGCATGGCGTTGACGAGGCCATATTGCCCGTTGAGGGCCCAGCGCCAGACGATCGCCGTCATGGCCACCGAGATGGCCCAGGGCAGCATGACGATGACGCGCGCCAGACCCCGACCGCCGAAATCGTCGTTCAGGATCATGGCGATCGGAAAGGCGAGCACCGTCGTCAGCCCGACGACGACGAGCGTCCACAGCAAGGTCCGCCACAGGCTCGCGACGAAGATCTGATCGTCGGGCAGCTCGATGAAATTGCGCCAGCCGACGAAATGCCCGATCTGCGCGAAGCGGTTCACCGTATGGCTCGCCATCTCGACGATCTGCACGATCGGGTAGCCGACGATCCACAGCGTCAGCACCAGAGAGGGCGCGATCATCAGGTAGGGAACGAGACTGCGGCGGGCTCGGCGCATCGGTCAGGTGATGATGTCGTCGATCTTGCCGGCCGCGGTCTTGAGCGCCGTCTCGGCGGGCTCCTGCCCGAGATAGACGCGCTGCAGCGCCGCTATAGTGATGTCGACGACCTCTTCCCAGCTCGGCACCTGGGGCGCGAATTTCGCCACGGGCAGCAGCGCCGTGAAGGCCCCGAACTGCGCCTGCACCTGCGGGTTGTCGGCCGCCGAGTGGGTGGTCGGCAGGAAGCCTTCCTTTAAGGTGAGGTCGAGCGTCGAGGCCGGCGTCACCATGGCCTCCGACATGAACTTCCAGGCCAGCGCCTTGTTCTTGGACTTGGCGAACATGATGACGCTGTCGGTGCCGCTCCAGGTCGCTGCCGTGGTGGCCTTGGGGATCGGCGCCACCTTGTATTTGACGTTCGGCGCCTCGCTCTTGAGCTGGCCCATCAGCCACGGTCCGGTGATGACGGTCGCGGCCCGGCCCTGCTTGAACAGAGTCTCGACGTCCTGACGGTTCGACGCCGTAGGGGACGGTTGGGTCAGGCCGTCGTCGATCAGGCTCTTGTAGAGCTTGGCGGCGGCAATGCCGGCCGGCGAGGCGATGCCGCTCTTGCCGTTCTCGACGATGTTGCCGCCATGCGTCCACAGCGGATAGTACCAGTAGGTATCGGTCTCGATCTCCTTGCCCTGCAGGCCGAAACCGTAGGCCTTGCCGCCCGCCTTGACCTTGCCGGCCATCTGGCGAAGCTCGTCCCACGTGCCGGGAGGCGCCGTGACCCCAGCCTGCTCGAGCAGGTCGGTGTTGTAGTAGAGCGCTCGGGTCGAGGCAACGAACGGCAGGCCCCAGAGCTTGCCGCCGACGCTCGATGGCACGAGCAGCGAGTCGAAGAATCCGGCCTTGTAGGCGGGCGTCATGTAGCCGTCGAGCGGCTCGGCGATGTTCTGCTTGGCGTAATCGAGGATCCAGCGCGTGGCGATCACGGCGATGTCGGAGGTGGTCCCGCCCGAAATGTCGGTGGTGAGCCGCTGCTGCAGGTTGTCCCAGCCGATCTCCTCCGCACTGACCTTGACGTCGGGATTGGCCTTCTCGAAGCCGTCGATCAGGGTCTTCAGGATACCGGCCGTGGCATCGCTGTAGAAGGCATAGATCACCTTCAATTCCGTCGTGGCCGCCAAGGCGCCGCGCGATGCCAAGGCGAGCGCCGGAGCCGTGGCGAGAAGCGAACGTCGTGTGAACTGCAGCATGACCAGATCCTCCGATATGTGTGGCTAAAGCACAGCGAGTCCCCGCTCCGGATAGGCCGGCTGCCCCCAGATGCGTCGTTCGCGAATGATCGAAAGCGGACGTTCGGGGTTGGGACTTTCCATTTCGCGGGCGATCCGATGGCCGTCGAACACGGCATCGGCGATGTAGCGCGGCGCCAGGCAGTCACCGGTCCGCAGCACCGCGTCGATCCCATGCCCGTCCCACTCGGCCTTGCGGGCGTGAAGATCGGCGAACAGGGCGCCGCGCGAGCGGCGCGAGGTGACCAGCACCATCGTGTCGACGCGAAGCACCTTGGTCGCCGTCCCCTTGCGCCGCGGCCGCACGCCAGTCTCGGCGACGTTCCGGCGGCGCCAGTCGTCGCGGTAGACGTCGTAACAGGTGACCGTGAGATCGGCGCTTTCCTCGACGCGCTCGACCCAATGTCCGGTGCGCTCGGCGATCCCCTTGCCGCGCATCATCCGCCGCAGGTTGGCGGCCTCGTGGGACGTATCCGTGTAGGGCGCCGTGACGTTGAACTGGGTCATCACGGTGACCTCGTGACCGAGGTCGGCCAAACGTTCCGCCAGGCTCACCCCCATGAAGTAACCGTCGCCGTCGAGGACGAGGACGCGCCTGCCGACCGTCTTTCCGGCCATGACCTGTTCGGGCGTCGCGAACCTCTCGGTCCTTGCGTCGACGCCCGGTATGGCGTCGAGCCCGATGGGGCCGGCGCCGTCCGTCGCCCAGGCGGCGCCGGTGGCGAGCACGACCTTGCGCGCCCCGTAGGTCAGGAGGTCGCCGGCGGTCGCGTCGCCGACGCCGAGCAACACCCTGACATTCGGCAGCATCCTCAGTTGCGCCTGCCGCCACGTCACGACGCGGTTCCATTCGGCGAGACCCGGCAACGCCGCAACGTCGCGCATATGTCCGCCAAGGCTGGTTGTGGCCTCGACGAGATCCACCTCGTAGCCGCGCTTGCCGAGCACGCGGGCGCATTCGAGGCCGGCGGGCCCCGCGCCCACCACGACGACCTTTTCGGGCATCGCCACGCGCTCGAACGTCTCGGGATGCCAGCCGCGCCGGTATTCTTCGAGCGCCGTCGGGTTCTGCGTACAGACAATCAGCGTGCCGCGCCCGAAGCGGGAGATGCACTGGTTGCAGCCGATGCATTCGCAGATCTCGTCGGCGCGGCCCTCCTCGATCTTCTTCGGGATGAAGGGATCGGCGATCGACGGGCGGGCGCAGCCGATGATGTCGAACTGGCCGGACACCACGACCTGCAACATCTCGTCGGGATCGGTGAACCGTCCGACCCCGCAGACCGGGACCTTGGCGATGCTCTTCACGAAGCCGGTCCAGACCTTCTGGTGATTGCTCTTCTGGAAGCGCGAGGCGCAGATGTCCTCGCCCCATTCCTGCATGCCGCCGACATTGACGTCCCAGAGGTCGACCAGGCCTTCGCGGGTGACGAGGTCGACGAAGGCGGTCCCCTCGTCATGCGCCTCGACGCCGCCCCCGGCCACGAGTTGGTCCGTCGAGAACCGGTTGGCGATGGCGCAATCGGCGCCGACCGCCTCGCGCAGGCCGTGCAGGATCTCGATCCAGAGACGGGCACGGTTCTCGAAGCTGCCACCGTATTTGTCGGTGCGCCGGTTGAGGTGGCGGGACAGCATCTGCACCGGCAGCGTGCCATGCGTGCCATGCACGTAGATGATGTCGAAGCCGGCCTGTACGGCGCGTTTGGCGGCCTCGACATGCATCAGCACGACGCGCTCGAGATCCTCCGTCGTGGCTTCGAGACCGTAGACATAGGGGTTCGCCGGCGACTGAAACTGATGGTAGGAGGTCGGCACGCTCCGGGTCATCAGGTTGTCGCTGAGCCCGCCGGCATGAAAGAGCTCGACGCCCGCCAGCGCCCCCCAGCGGTGGACACCGTCGGTCATGTGCCGATGGTTGATGACGTCGCCCTCGTCCCACAGGCTCTGCACGGTGCTGACCGTCTGGTCGACTTCCGGATGGATGGAACAGGATTCGGTGCAGACCGCCGCCCAACCGCCTTCCGCCTTCAGCTCCCGATGCGCCGCATTGGCCCCGGGATAGCGCCAGCCCGCGCCGGTGCACTGCGGCACCTGGATGAAGCGGTTGCGCAGCGTCTTCGGCCCGATGGCGAGCGGCTCGAACAGCGGAGCGTAGCGGGCCCGATCGCTCATCCGGTTCTCCCGATTTATTAAAACCAGTGGATATAATAATTACGAATTCCGCGATTCATGCAAGGATTAAATCGCTCGGCGCGCCCTCTCCACGGTTGCCGTAATCCCGGTTCCGCGTCTTCGAAGGCCGGGCAGCAGGATCGACGACGCTCCGGCAGGGCGTCGCGCCGATCAGTTCCCGTCGTCGGCGGAGCGGATCTGCGCTGCCATCTTCTCCCCGATCATGATCGTCGTCAGAGCCGTGTTGGCCTTGCAGTCACGCGGCATGATGGATGCGTCGATGACGCGCAGGCCGGCGACGTCGTGCACGCGACAGTCGGGGTCGACCACCCCATAGGTCGTGCCCTTCGGACCCATGCAGCAGCCGCCGGCGCCATGCTGAGCGTCATTGCAACCGCTGAGCAGCCAGTCGTCGATCTCATCGTCCGTGGCGGCGACGAGATCCGAGAGCGGACGCCCCGTGTTGGCGATCTGGATCTCTCGGCAGATGCCCTGGATCGCCTCGTGGCTGCCCAGGCGGCAGAGTCGGCGCACGCCATCGCGCATGCGGGCGAGGTCGAAAGCGTCGCTCAGCATGCGCTCGTCGATATCGGGATGACGCGATGGTTCGGCCGACGTGATGCGCACCGTGCCGCGGCTGCGGCACTCGTAGAGCATCACGTGCAGCCCGGCCTCGCCGAACTGCGCCATATCCTGCGCATGGCCGATGCCGCCGTGGTTGACCGCGACGAACATCATGTCGTTGAAGGCCGCGCCCGGAAAGCCCGAACTGTATTTGACCAGGCAATTGATGTGGCGGGTGTGCGGATCCTTCGCCCGCAGCTCCGGCTTCAGCTTGAGCTCGAGGCGAAAGAAGGGATGGTCGAAGAAGCCTTCTCCCACCGGCAGGTCGGCGAGAACCGCGATACCGAGATCGTTGAGCCAAGCCGCGGGGCCGATCCCCGACCGCTGGAGGATCGCGGGCGAATGGATGGCCCCGGCCGCGACGATCACCTCTCTCGCCCGAAACTCCCGCGAACCGGTTGGCAGGACGGCGACGACTCCGGTGCAGCGGCGGCCGTCGAAGATCAGCCGATCGACCAGGGTGTCGCCCAGGATCTCGAGGTTCGGGCGCTGCCGGGCTGGCTCCAGATAGGCATCGTTGTTGGAGACCCGCCGGCCCTCCACATTGTTCATCGCGAAGGTGCATACGCCCGTCGCCTCGGGCGCGTTGAGGTCGTCGTGCCAGAGGTGGCCCATGGCGAGCGCGGCGTCGCGCAGGGCCAGGTCGACGGGCCCCCAAGCCGACGGCGGCGCGCGGTAGATCGGGATCGGTCCGCCCGTCCCGTGGTGGGGCCGGTTGCCCATGGCGAGGTCGTTTTCGAGCTTCACGAAGAAAGGCAGCACCTCCCGGCTCGACCAGCCTTTGGCACCGTAGGCGGCCCATTCATCGAAGGCGTCGAGCACGCCTCGGATGGCGAGCTGGCCATTGACCGCCGTGCTGCCGCCCAGGCCCTTGCCCCTCCAATAAAGGCGCGGCTCCTGGCGCGTGGTGCGACGCGCCATCAGGTCGTCGAACATATAGCGGCGCTGGAATTCGGCAGGGAGCAGCAGGTTGAACGGGTTCTGGCTCGCCATCGCCTCGGGCTGCTCGGCGCTCCGGTAGTCCGGGCCGGCCTCGAGCAGCAGCACGCGGCGTCGACTGTCTTCCGAGAGACGCGCGGCCAGCACCGCACCCGCTCCTCCGGCCCCGACGATGATCGCGTCGAACCGATGGTCGTCCTGCATGGATCTCTCCCTTGTGTCTTGAAGCGGTGGCTCAGCCTTTCACGGCTCCGGCCGCCAGGGCCTGGCCGATGAACCGGTAGGCCAGGAGGCTGAGCAGCAGCGGCGGCAGCACGCTCACGACCATCACGGCCGAGGCGATGCCCCAGCGGATGCCGCCGCCGCTTGCCGAAAAGAAGAACGACGCGCCGACCGTGATCGGCACGGCACGTTCGGTCGTCAGCATCAGGCCGAACAGGAACTCGTTCCAGGCGTAGATGAAGGACAGGATCAAGGTGGAGGCCACGACGGGCGCCGACAGCGGCAGCACGACGCGCACCAGCAGCGCGAGCGTCCCGGCCCCGTCCATCCGCGCCGCTTCCTCGATCCCGATCGGCAGGTCCTGCAGGCTGTTGACGAGCAGCACGAGCACAAGCGGCAGGTTGACGAGGCAGAGGATGAGCGCGAGCCCGATCCGCGTGTCGAGCAGGTGGAGCTGCTGGTAGACGAGGTAGATCGGGATCGAGAAGATGATCAGCGGAATCGCCCGCAGGTTGGCCACGATCGGCAGGATCCATCGCCTGCCGACCTCGCCGCGGGCGATCGCATAGGCGGCCGGAAAGGCGAGGATCAGCGCGAGGCCGGCGCCGAGCCCCGCCGCGACGATGCTGTTGCCGAGATAATGCAGAATGTCGAAGCGGTCCGCGACGGCGCGGATCTGGCGGTAGTTCCCCAGCGTCGGATCGTCGATGCCGAGCGTCGGATTGGCGCCGATCTCGGCCTCGCTCTTGAGCGACGTGACGATCGTGGCGATGAGCGCGAAGTTGAACACGAAAGCCGCCAGCGCGAAGACCGCGACGCGCAGCACCATCCAGGCCTGGCGCGCCCTCATCGCCGCGTGCCCGCCAGGCGCATCAGCAGCGTGAGCACCGCGAAGGACATGCCGAGCAGCAGCAGGGAGGCCGCGACCGCGACGCCGATGTCGTTGCGGCGGAAAAAGGCCTCGTAGATGAAGATGCTGATCGTCGTCGTGCTGCCGCCCGCGCCGGCTCCCGTGAGCACGTAGACGTTGTCGAACACCCGAAAGCTGTCGATGAAGCGGAAGAAGAAGGTGATCGCGATCGTGGGTGCCATCCAGGGCAGGTCGATATAGGCCAGCCGGCGCATCGAGCCGGCGCCGTCGAGCGCGGCCGCCTCGCGCACCTCCGCCGGCACGGCCGCATAGGCCGAGTAGAGGATCAGCAGGGCGAAGGGCGTCCATTGCAGGACCTCGATCGTCACGAGCGTCCAGAAGGCAGTGCCGGGGTTGAGGAAGGCGGGGCTGTCGCCGAACCAGAGCGACCAGTAGTTCGGGATGATGCCGACGAAGTCCTGCAGCAGCAGCCGGTACATCAGGCCGACCAGCGCCGGCGCCATCATCATGGGGAGCATCAGCACGGCCATGAGCCAGGGCGCGAGAGCGAAGAGCGGCGCAAGGAAGATCGCCAGACCGAGGCCGATCAGCAGTTGCGCGACGGACGCCAGGACGGCGAAGCGCAGCGAGAAGCCCATCGCCTGCCAGAAGGCTCCCTCCTTGAGCACCGTGACGAAATTGGCGAAGCCCTCCAGCCTTGGGTGACGGATGGTCTCGAAGGTCACGTGCGACAGCGCGTAGAGGATATCGATCAGCAGCGGCAGCGCCAGCATGGCGAGCAGGAACAGCGTCAGCGGCGCGATCAGCACGACACCCTGGCGGCGCTTGAGGACGGCGCTCATGCCTCGATCCCGTCATGCCGCGAACGGGCTCGTGCGGCATCCGGCCGGGAGCGGCACCTCGGGGGCGCCGCTCCCCTCCTTGGCCACGGCCGTGCGTGGCCACGCTTCGGGCGAGAGGAGGTCACGGTCGTCTCGGGTCCGCTTATTTGAGCAGGTCCGTCATCGCCGTGGCCGCCTGCTGCAAAGCGGCGTCGCGCGTGTCCGTGCCGCCCCAATAGCCCGTGAAGGCCTTGGCCTGGGCCTCGTAGACCGCGAGCGCATTGGCCGATGTGCCGCCGTTCATCACGAATCCGTAGCGGCGCGCGAAGCTGCCGAGCTTGCCAAGGTCGGGGCGGCTCGGGATCTTGGCCGTGATCACGTCGGAGAGGGCCGGGGAGCCGCCCGCCTGGGCGTAATCGGTCATCGCCTCGGGGCTGGCGAGCCACGTCAGGAACTTCACGGCCGCCTGCTTGTGGGTCGAGGCCTTGTTCAGGCCGAGTCCCAGGCTGTGGATATGCGTGAAGCGGCCAGCCGGGCCGGCCGGCGGTGCGACCGTGCCGATCTTGCCTGCGACCGCGGGGGTCTTATCCTTGTTGTCGAGGTCGGCCGCGGCGGCGTTCCACTGCAGCATGGTCGCGACCTGGCCCGACCCGAACGCCGCATTGGCCTCGGGGAATTCGTAGGAGAGCGAGTCCTTGGGCGTCGCACCGGCGTCGTAGAGCGTCTTGTAGAGGTCGAGCGCCGTGCGGTAGGCGGCCGAGTCGATGGTGATCTTGCCCGACGCATCCATCCAGTTGCCCCCATAGGAGCGTGGCACGCTCTCGAAGACCATGATGTTGAACAGCAGGTTCTTCATCTGCAGCACGGTGCCGTAGCGCACGGGGCTCTTGGGGTTGACGGCTTTGGTGAAGAACAGGGCCGTCGCTTCGTAATCGTCCCAGGTCCAGTCGTCGGGCTCTTTGGGTGCGAGCGTCTTGCCGAGATATTTCTGGGCGATCTGGCCGTAGGTCGCCTTCCAGTCGGCGTCGGCGAGCAGCTTGTCGATCAGGTCCTTGCGGAAATACATGAAATGGAGCGAGAGGTCGGTCGGCACGCCGAGCTGCTTTCCCTGGTATTGCATCGTGTTGAGCACCGTCGCACCGAACGTGTCGGTCGCGGAGGCGGGCAGCGTGACGGGGTCCATGAAGGGGGCGTATTTGCCGAGCGAATAGGTGGCGACGAGGTTGACGTCGAAGGTCGTCGAGCCAGCCGCCATGTCGGCGAGCAATTTGTCGAAGAACCCCTCGCGGTTGAAGAACAGGAGCTTGACCTTGTCCTCGTCGGTGCGGCCCGGCTCGGCATTATAGGTCTCCACCACCTTGCGCAGGGCGATCTCCTCGGGGCCGCCCGGCCATCCGGCGACGGTGACCTCGGCGCGGGCCGGCAGGGCCGTGGCGGCGACGGCCACGCAGGCTCCCAGCACGGCCGATACCAGACCGAGCCTGTTCGTTCGTTCGCTCATGGCTTGCCCTCCGGCGCTTGAGTCGCGGCGAGATCGGCGATCCCGATCAGGCCGGCATCGGCGCCGAGCGCGGCGGCGCGCAATGTGGGTCGCATCACGGCCGCAACCGACGCGAGATGGCGTGTAAGCCGATCGAGGTAGCCGGGTGCAAGACCGAGGCCGCCGCCGATCACGATCACGTCAGGATCGACTTCGAGCTGCAGGCGACGCAAGGCCAGGGCCAGCGGCGCGACCACTCGGTCGAGCAGCCGCTCGGCCCAGGCCTCGCCGCGAAGCGCCGCCGCCGTCACGGCCGTGGCGCCGCCAGCGTTGTGCGCGAGCCGATCCAAGGCTCTTCCCGACGCGAGATCTTCGAGGCGTCGAACACCGCCCGGAGTCTCGATCGGCGTGATGCCGATATGCCCGGCCAGCCCGGTTCGACCCTCGACCAAGCGGCCCCGCGCGACGATGCCGCCGCCGATCCCGGTGGAGACCGTGACGAAGATAAGATCGTGAACGCCGGTGCCGCCGAAGCAGTATTCGCCCCAGGCCGCCGCCTGCGCGTCGTTGCGGGCCGTAACCGCCATGCCGAGCCGCTGGCGCAGCGTGTCGGCCAGGGGAAAGTTGTCGGGGACCGGCAGGGTGTCGGGATTGAGCGCGCGCCAGAGGCCACCGCGGACGAGGCCCGTCACCGCGATTCCTGCAGCCCGGACGCCATCCCACCCCGCGGCAAGGCGGCCGGCCGCCTCAATCCAGGCCTCCGGGCCGCCCGCGCGATCGGTCGGGGATTCACGGCGCTCGAGCACGTCAGGGCCGTCGACGAGGGCCGCGGCGAGCTTGGTGCCGCCAAGGTCGATCGCGAGGACGGGAGCGCCGGCCACGGGGATCAGACGGCTTGCCGAGGGCCGAGCGGCTCGGCCATGGCGGACGCGAACCAGCCCGTCACATGCTCGGGCCGCGTGATGGCCGATCCGACGACGACGGCCGTTGCGCCGGCGGCTCGGGCCGCCCTAACCTCGTCCGGCGTTCGATAGCGGCCTTCGGCGAAGACCGGGCAAGACAGGGCCGCACAGGCGCGGACGAGATCGATGTCGGGAGCCTCGGGGACTGGACCGCCCGTATAGCCGGACAGTGTCGTGCCTATGACGTCGACCCCTGCGCGGACCGCAGCCTCGGCCTCGGCGAGCGTCGCGAGATCGGCCATCGCGAGGCGCCCTGCCGCGTGCGCTGCGCGGGTCAGGACGTCGACGCTCTCCGGGCGGGCCGCCCGGATGGTCGCGTCGAAGGCGATGATATCGGCGCCGGCCTCGGCCAGGTCGCGCACGTCCCGCGCGGTCGCGGTGATGATGATCGGCGTCGCCGGATCGATGCGCTTCACGAGCCCGACGATCGGCAGGGCGGTCACGGCCCGCACGGCCCGCAGGTTGGCGAGTCCTTCGATCCGCAGTCCCCGCGCCCCTCCGTCTTCGGCAGCCAGCGCAAAGGCCGCCACGATCTCCGGCCGGTCGAGCGGGCCGCCCGTGACTGGCTGGCACGACACGATCAGCCCGTCGCGGAGGGCGGAGAGGGGCGGCAGGCGGGCCGAAGCGTTCAACGGCATGGAAGCGCTATGCCTTTCGATCGACTGCGGCCGGGCGGTCGGCAGAACCGAGGCTGACGCAGGCTCGGATGAGGACAGTGGTCATCTCGCGCGCCCTGCCGTTCCGTGCAGCGCCGCACCGATGCCGGCACAGGTCACCTTGAGCTGTTCCAGCACCTCGGCGTGGCGCGCCGGGCGGCCATGGCGATCGACATAGGACACGATGACGCTCGCGACAGCATCGCCTTCCGGTCCGATGATCGGGACGCAGATGTCGGTGATGCCGACGAAGTCACGGCTCGCATGCATCTCGCAACCTTGCGCTCGGATGCGGTCGAGCGACGCGCTCAACTCGGCATCGGTGATCGCGGCGTTCGCATGAAGGCGCGCTTCCGCGATCAGGCGCTGGCGCATCCCTTCGGTCTGAAACGCAATGATCACCTGGCCGGACGTAGCATCGATGGCAACGCGCCGGTAGCCCAGCCGCAGCGTGAACGACATGTCCGATCTCCCGGGCAAGGCTGCGGCCACCACCGTCTCGCCCTTATGCAGGACGACGAGATGCGGCGAGTGGCCGGTCTCCTCGGCAAGGCGCGCCAACGCGGGCACGGACTCGGTCAGAAGATCCCGCACCCGGGGCGTGCGCAGGCCAAGATCGAACAGGCGGTTGGTCAAGCAGAAGGCGTCGGTCTCGGCATCGCGGTCGATATAACCGCGCTCGAGCAGCACCATGACCATGCGGAAGATCTCGCCCTTCGAGCGGCCGAGCGCCTCGGCGATGGCCCTGAGCGTGAGCGCATGCTGCTCGGAGGCGAGCAGCTCGAGGATATCGAGCCCCTTGTCGAGCGCCGGCGCGGCATAGGGCGGTGCGTCCCGCTTCACGATGCCTCGCTCTCCGTCGCCGGCCGCCCCAAACCCTGCTTTCGCCGCCGAGGCCGCACGCGCCATCGCCTCCCGGTCGGACCGGAGGCCATTGCTGCGGAATGCTCTCCGCGGCGTCGCATGGATGCACGTCCGCGACCGAGCATGATGGAGAGAGACGGCAACATCCACCGGCACCAGGCCCGCCGCCTCGGATCAGTGCCTGATTCCCGAGCAGCGTGTTTCACATATGAACTTGACTTCAAATATGACCATGCCATCCTGATGTCGTCAAAGGAAAAAGCGCGTGATCGTGCACGAAGCTCCGACAGCCACGGACCTGCCGATACGGCGGAAACCCGGCGATCGCTGCGCGGTCGTCGCGCCGCCGCACGATCCGGAGGCGCACGCATGAACCTCGCCGACATCGAGGCCGCGGCCGGGCGCCTGAAGGGCTGGATCCGCCCGACGCCGACCGTCAGGGTCGAGTTGGCCCGCGAGCCTCTCGGCGCCGACGAAGTGTGGCTGAAGCTCGAATGCCTTCAGGTCACGGGGTCGTTCAAGGCCCGGGGTGCCACGAACCGCCTGCTCACCATCGAGCCGGCGAGGCTGAAGAACGGGATCGTCGCCGCCTCCGGCGGCAATCACGGGCTTGCCACCGCACGGGCGGCCCTGATGGCCGGCGTGCCGGCCACGATCTACCTTCCGGCCAACGCCTCGCCGGCCAAGATCGCCAAGCTGAAGGGCTGGGGTGCGCAGGTCGAGGTGGTCGGCCGCGTGTGGGACGAGGCTCATGCTGCGGCCATCGCGGCCGCGGAGCGTGCGGGCGCCGTCTATTTCCATCCTTTCGCCGATGCGCAGGTCGTGGCCGGCCAGGGCACCGTGGCGCTCGAAATCCTTGATGACATCGGGTCGGCCGATCTGTTCCTGATCGCCGTCGGCGGCGGCGGCCTCATCGCCGGCATGGCCACGGCCCTGCGCGCGCGCAACCCGGGCGCCCGGATCGTCGGGGTCGAGCCGGAAGGATCGCCGACTCTCAGGCGCAGCCTCGACGCCGGCGAGGTCGTAACCCTGCCGGCCGTGACCACCAAGGTCGCCACCATGGCCTGCGGCCGCTCGGATCCGCTGGTCTACGACATCATCAAGTCTACGGTCGACGACATCGTGCTCGTCTCGGACGAGGATCTCGAACGCGCCGCGCGCTGGCTTTGGTTCGAAATGGGCATCGCGGCCGATCTCAGCGGCGCCGCCTCGCTGGCTGCGCTGATGTCCGGGGCCGTTCGGGTGTCTCCTGGCACCCGGGTCTGCGGACTGGTGTGCGGCGCGGGCCCGGACGGCATCGTGGCCTAGGCTTCACGGATCGGTCCGCCCGGACGGCGGCCGGCGCAGGGAGGGGAGTGGATCGATGGATGGCTTGACCAAATGGATGCTGGCCGGGACGGCGGCCGTGATGGTGCTGTCGGCCACGGCTGCCTTGGCTGACGAGCCCGTGCTGGGCCTCGCCGCCATCGACCTGCAGAACTCCTTTTTCGTCCGCATGAAGGAAGCCGGCGATGTCGCTGCCAAGGACTACAAGGTCAAGTCCGTCTGGCAGAGTGCCGAGGGGAGTCTCGAGAAGCAGGTCGGCATCATCGAGAACTTCATCAACCAGAAGGTCAGCGCCATCCTGGTCGATCCGCTCGACAAGAACGCGTTGACACCGGTGATCAAGAAGGCCGAAGCCGCCGGCATCCCGGTCGTCACCATGGGCAACAAGGTCGACGCCGGCCAGTATTCGACGCTGTACCCCGACTATGTGAACATGAGCACCGTCGCCAAGGCGCTCGGCCTCAAGCTGGGCGGCAAGGGGCAGGTGGGCCTGTTGGTCGGCTCGCGCGGCAACTACGTCTCCGACACCCGCGAGCGCGCCTTCACGGATGTAATGAAGAAAGAGTTCCCCGACATCCAGGTGATCGGCATCGAGCCGACGAACTGGGATGCCGGCAAGGCCAGCAACGCCGCGCAGACCTGGCTCACCACCTATCCGGACCTCAAGGCTATCGGCTGCATTTCGGATTCGCTGTGCCTGGCGGCCGACGCGGTCGCGACCGGCATGAGCCACGACCTCGTCTACGGCGGATATGACGGCGACGCCGAGTTGGTCCCGCTGCTCGAGAGCGGCAAGATGGTGATGGATGTCCTCACGGGCCCCTATCGGGTCGGTTACTGGAACATCGCGGTCGCGTCCCGGCTGGCCAAGGGGAACAAACTCCCCAAGGACCTCTACATGCCGACCTATTTCGTCACCTCGCCGGCCACGGCCAAGGTCCTCGCCGACAAGGGTCTGAAGGTCGACACGATCACGCCCGAGAAGGAGCTGATCGAGGCCAAGAACTATCAGCAACAGCTCGGCCCGTCGCTGCCGGATAGCGCCATGACGACCGGCCAGTAGACCGCGGAGACGGCTCGGTGCTGGACAGGCTCCTGGCGCATAACGACCTCGTGCTGGTCGCCTTGCTGGCCGCGTGCCTGACCGGCTTCGGCGTGATCGACCCGGGGTTTCTCTCCGCCGGGAACCTCTTCAGCATCCTCCAGCAGACCTCCGTGATCGCCGTCGTCGCCTTCGGCATGACGGCGCTCATCATCGCGCGCGGCATCGATATCTCGGTCGGCAGCACCCTCGCCGTGGCCGGCATCCTGGGCGCGCAATCCCTGGCCGCGACGGGCCAGCCCGTCTTGGCGCTCGGCGTCACGCTGGTGGCCGGCGCCGCCATGGGGGCGATCAACGGCGTCCTCATCGGCCTGATCGGGATCAGCCCGTTCATCGCGACGCTCGCCTCCATGGCCTTCGCACGGGGCATGGCGCTCAGCCTGTCGCACGCATCGAGCATTCCGATCGCGAGCCCCGCGCTGCTTTGGGCCGGCGCCTCGACCGCCTTCGGCCTGCCGGCCTCGATCGTCATCGCGGCGGCCCTCCTGGCGATCTGGTGGGCCCTCCTCACGCGCACGGTCCTCGGGCGTTGGATCTACGCGGTCGGCGGCAATCGCGCCGCCGCCCATGCCTCGCTGGTGCCGGTGCGCCGGGTAGAATTCGTCGCCTACGTGCTGGTCGGCCTCTCGGCCGGCGTCGGCGCCATCATGACCTTCGGCCGGCTCGGCTCGGCGCAACCCCTGGCCGGGATCGGCCTGGAGTTCACGGCCATCACGGCCGCGATCATCGGCGGCACGAAGCTGTCCGGCGGCGAGGGCTCGGTGCTGGGCACGGCGCTCGGCGCGCTGCTCCTCGGCGTCATCAGCACGGGCCTGTCGTTCCTGCAGGTGCCGCAGCAAAACATCTATTTCGTCACCGGCGGCATGATCGTCGTGGCCGTGTTGCTGAGCCAGCCCTCGATCCTGAAGCAAGTCTGGCGAGAGGGCGGCGCGCGCTTCGGCAAGGGCGCGACGGTGCTGCCGGCTCGGACCGGCGCTGGGCGCGCGCTCGAGCTGCGCGCGCTCGGCAAAGGCTTTCCCGGCGTGAAGGCGCTCGACGCCGTCAGCTTCACGATGCGGGCCGGGGACGTCGTCGGCCTGGCCGGCGAGAACGGCGCCGGCAAGTCGACGCTGGTGAAGTGCCTTTCGGGCGTCTACCGGGCCGACGAAGGCAGCATCCTGATCGACGGTGTCGCGATGAAGCCCGGCGCGGGCGGGACCGTCACCGGGATCAGCGTCATCCACCAGCATTTCAGCCTGGTGCCGCACCTCAGCGTCGCCGAAAACCTGTTCCTCGGGCGCGAGCCACGCAACGCGCTCGGCCTGCTCGATCGGCGTGTCATGACGGCCCGCGCCCGCGCCATCATGCGCGAGCTCGGCCTCGCCATCGACCCCGACGCGGAACTCGGCACGCTGACGGTCGGGCAGAAGCAGATGGTCGAGATCGCCCGCGCTGTGCTGTCCGATGCCTGGCTCTTCATCATGGACGAGCCGACGAGCGCGCTCAGCAACCGCGAGCGCGACCATCTCTACGAGATCATCGGCCGGCTGCTGAAACGCGGTGCGGCCATCCTCTACATCTCGCACAAGATGGAGGAGCTTTTTGCGCTGACGACGCGCATCGTCGTGCTGCGGGATGGCCGGTTCGTGGGCGAGTGCGCGACGGCCGAGGTCACCGAAAGCCGGCTGATCGGCATGATGGTGGGCCGGGAGCTCGGCGGCGTCTTTCCGTGGCGGGCCTGCCCGCCGGGCGAGACGGTGCTTTCGGTGGAAGGCCTGTCGAACGGCGGCCTCCTGAAGGAGGCGAGCCTCGCGGTCCGCGCCGGCGAGATCGTGGCACTGACCGGGCTGATGGGCAGCGGCCGCTCCGAGGTTTTGCGTGCCATCGCCGGCCTCGACCCCTTCACGGCCGGTCGCGTCTCGGTGCGCGGGCATGCGCTCCGGTCGGGCGACATGAAGGCCGCCAACTCGGCCGGCGTCGTGCTCGTGCCGGAGGATCGGCATGCCGAAGGCTTCGTCGGCGCCTTGTCGATCCGCGACAATCTCGGCCTCGTGTGGATGCGTCGCCATGCCAGATTCGGCATCCTCGACCGACGCAGGCTGGTTGCCTTGGCGGCCCAGCTCATCGTTTCGCTCGGCGTCCGGCCCGCTCAGCCCGGGAAAAAGACGCTCGAACTGTCGGGCGGCAACCAGCAGAAGGTGGTCATCGGGAAGTGGCTTGCGACCGAGCCTCGCGTGCTGCTTCTCGACGAGCCGACGCGCGGCGTCGACGTCGGGGCGAAATCCGACCTGCACAACCTGATCGCCGCCTGCAAGAGCAGAGGCGCCGCCGTCCTCATGGTGTCGAGCGAACTGCCGGAAGTGCTCGGCGTGGCGGATCGCATCATCGTCATGCACGCGGGCCGGGTCGCCGGCGAATTGCCGCGCGGCACCAACGAGACCGCCGTGACCGAACTCGCCTTCGGTCGTCGAGCCGCCGCACCCGGTGCCGAGCCGCAGAACGGCGTGGTCGCGATGCAGGGAGCCTGATCCATGGCCAAGCTCAACATCGCCGTGATCGGGGCAGGCCTGTCGGGCCAGCTCCATTGCGGCTGGACTCTTCCGTCCACCGCCCCGACCGGTATCCGGGCTCGGCGGCTCTGAGGCGGGGAGGCGGTCCATGGCACTCGCCGCGCTGCGACCGAAGCGGCTTCTCGATTTCACGCCGCTGATCCTTTTGCTGGCTCTCACGGCGATCTTCGCGGCCATCGACGGGCGGGTGGTATCGGCCGGCAACATCATCAACATCGTCGCCCAGGCGACGCCCATCGCGCTGCTCGGGCTCGGCACGCTGATCGTGCTTCTGACGGCCGGAATCGACCTCTCGGCCGGGGTCGGCGTGGCCCTCTGCAGCATCCTGATCGCCGGTTTCATCGATACGGGCGCGGGCTTGGGTCCGGCGCTGCTCGCCGGCCTCGCGGCCATGACGGGGCTCGGGCTTCTGAACGGGTTCGTCATCGGGGTGCTGCGCATCCCGCCCTTCGTGACGACGCTCGCCAGCATGGTGGCCGTGCAAGGGGCGACGCTCGCCTTTGCCCGCAAGGGCGTGGTGATCGTGAGGGAGCCCTGGCTCAGGGCCATCGCGATCACGCCGAGTTTCGGCATTCCGAACGGCATCTGGCTCACGGCGCTGGTTGCGGTGCTGGCCTGGGCGGCGATGCGGCACACCCGCTTCGGCCTGCGGACCTATGCGATCGGCTCGGATGCGGCGGCAGCCGCGCTCGCCGGGATCTCGGTCAAGCGGCAGATCATCCAGGTCTATGTCGCCTCGAGCTTTTTCACGTTTCTGACCGCGGTCATGACGGTGAGCCGCGTGCCGGTCGTCACCCCCAACCTCGGCGGCACGAGCCTGCTGCTCGACGCTATCGCGGCGGCGGTGATCGGCGGGACCAGCATTTTCGGAGGACGCGGCTCCGTCTGGGGCGTGATGGCCGGCGCCGTCATCGTGAGCCTGCTCACCAACGCGCTGCGCGTCTTCGGTGCAGATCCCTCGAACATCGATCTCTTCAAGGGCGGCATCATCATGGTCGCGCTCGCCGTCGACGTCGGCCTGAGCCGGCTTGCCTTTCACTTGCGTCACAGGCCTGCCACGTGAGCTCGACCCTGCCTTCACCCCAGTCCCATGCCTGGCAGACCTCCGCGGAGGCGGGCTCCCGTGTCGTGCGTGCCGTGCTCGTCCCCGTCGGCGCGGTGGAACAGCACGGGCCGCATCTGCCGCTCGGCGTCGACATCTGGCTCGCGACGGCTGTCGCCTCGGCCGTCGCGCAGGGCGAGCCGGATGTCCGGATGGCGGAGCCGCTGGGCTACGGCGTCTCGCCCCATCATCTCGGCTTTCCCGGTACGGTCTCGCTCCGCTCCTCGACCTTCATCGCCCTTATGACGGACGTCTGTGCCGGACTCGCGGCCCAGAACCTGTTGCCCATCCTGGTCAATGGCCATGGCGGCAATCGCGGCGCATTGCAGGTGGTCGTCGGCGACCTCGGCGCGGCCGGAGTAAAGGCGGCGGCGCTGACCTATTTCGACCTGATCGTGGCGGAAGCCGGCCGGATCCTGCCCGACGTCGCCCAAGGCGTCGGGCATGCCTGCGCCCTCGAGACCGCACTCATGATGCACGTGCTGCCGGAGACGGTGCGCCACCATCTCATCCCGCGCGACGGGACCCCGCCGCACTGGCCCGACCCGCACCTCTTCGCCTTGGGCGGCGTTGCCGTCTGGCGACCCTTCGAGGTCATCAACCCGACCGGCGTGATCGGAATTCCCTCCGATGCTACCCCGGAACGCGGCGCCGCCCTCTTCGCCGCGGCCGTCGAGGCGACGCGCCGGGCGGTGAGGGAGCTGATCACCCATTACGCGCCGCAAGCTTGAGCGTCAGATAATCTCGAGCGTCCATCGTCCAGATTTGCTCAATTTGTGGTTCAGCTTCTGCCCGCCGTAGCCTCTCTCAGCAAAAACGTGGCGCAGCCAGGGATACGACTTCCCGACCGATTTCAAGACGTCCAAAGCGCCATGGCGATCTTGGAGATCGGCGTCCTGCACGACAAGCCCGACCATGAGGTCGAGGATGTCGGTGACGATGTGGCGATTTCGCCCGTTGATCGTCTTGCCCACGGCAAATCCCCGAAACCGTGGGCCCGTGGCTCCGGTGCCCGTCTGCGCCGCTAGAGCATGTTCGGCTATTGCCGAACTGCTCCAGCCTTGAAATGCGAGCAGTTTCATCGGGATGGAATCGCAACGCGATTCCATCTGATCCGATACTGCTCTAAACCTTGTAGTGATCGCGATACCAGCGCACGAAACGCTCGACGCCGACCTCGATGGACGTGCTCGGCACGAAACCGGTGTCGCGTGTGAGATCGTCGATGTCCGCATAGGTCGCCGGCACGTCGCCCGGCTGCATCGGCAGCAAGCGCCTTTCGGCTTTCCGGCCGAGGCAGTCCTCGAGGACCTCGATCAGGCGCGTCAGGCGCACGGGCGCGTGGTTGCCGATATTGTAGACGCGATACGGCGCCCGGCTCGTGTTGGGGGTGGGGTGGTCGCCGCTCCAGGACGGGTCGGGTGCCGCGGGGCGCCCGCCGAGGCGCACCAGCCCCTCGACAATGTCGTCGATATAGGTGAAATCGCGTTCCATCTCGCCGTGGTTGAACACGTCGATCGGTTCACCCGCCAGGATCGCGCGGGTGAACAGGAACAGCGCCATGTCGGGCCGGCCCCAGGGGCCGTAGACGGTGAAGAACCGGACGCCCGTGGTCGGCAGCCCGAACAGATGGCTGTAGCTATGCGCCAGAAGTTCGTTTGCCTTCTTGCTCGCGGCATAGAGGCTGACGGGATGATCCACGTTCTGGCGCACCGAGAACGGCATCTGCGTGACGGCGCCGTATACGGAACTCGACGAGGCATAGACCAGATGCCCAACACCGGTGTGCCGGCACGCCTCCAGGATGTTGACGAATCCACTGATATTGCTCGTCACGTAGGCGTGCGGATTGATGAGCGAGTAGCGGACGCCGGCCTGGGCCGCCAGGTTGACCACGAGATCGAACCGATACCGCTTGAAAAGGGCATCGATGGCGTCCCGGTCGCCCAAGTCGATCCGGGCAAAGGTGAAGCCGGGCGTCCCCTCGAGCTGCGCCAGGCGCGCTTCTTTCAAGCTGACGTCATAGTAATCGTTGAGGTTATCGAGTCCCACGACAGTATCGCCGCGGGCGAGAAGTCGCGTCGCGAGATGAAATCCAATGAATCCAGCCGCCCCCGTAACAAGCACCGTTGCAGAAGCAGTCATTGCGCCAATCCCACCCGGCCCCCCGGTCGACCCGCATTCATGAGGCGTGTCCGATCCATCATATCGGCGCGCGCCGTCGCGCCAAGGCGAATGGCCTTGTCCTCAGCCATACGGAGGCCTTAGCCGAATTGCAAGGGCGGTCGCGACGCAACCTCCGGACCTGCCGCGAGCACCGGGTTCCGACAAGATCGTCAACGTCGTCCGGAGGGCTGCGTGGCGTCTGAACTGCATACTTGGGCCGCCGGCGGATCGGAGCCGCGGCAATGCTTTTCGAACCTCAGAACAGCCTGATCGAACGGGCCGTTCCCGTTCGTCTGCTCCTGCCGCCTCACGAAAAGAGATCGGGAACGGCGATCGAGAGGTGCGGCGGATCCGGTTCCGCTATTCCGCCGGGACCGGCAGCGCCGTGACACGCCGCCGCCGCGCCAGGCGCGACAGCCGCGCCATGCCGAGATAGATGATCGGCGTCGTGTAGAGCGTCAACACCTGGCTCAGGATCAGGCCGCCGATGATGGTGACGCCGAGCGGCCGGCGCAACTCCGCCCCGACCCCGACGCCGAAGGCCAGCGGCATGGCGCCGAAGAGCGCGGCGAGCGTCGTCATCAGAATCGGCCGGAAGCGCTCGAGGCAGGCCGCATAGATGGCGTCGCGCGGCGACAGGTTCTGGGCGCGCTCGGCGCTGATGGCGAAGTCGACCAGCATGATGCCGTTCTTCTTGACGATGCCGATGAGCAGGATGATGCCGATGAAGGCGATGACGGTCAGCTCCATGCCGACGAGCTTGAGCGCCAGGAGCGCACCGAGGCCCGCGGAAGGCAAGGTCGAGAGAATCGTCAGCGGATGGACGAGGCTCTCGTAGAGCACGCCGAGGATGATGTAGATCGAGCCCAGCGCCGCCAGCACCAGGATCATCTGGCTTCCCGCGCCCTGCTGGAAGACCAGCGCGTCGCCCGAGAATTCGGCGTGCAGCCCGTCGGGCGTGTGCATGTCGGCGATCGCCTTGAGGATGGCCTGGCTCGTGGCTTCGAGGTTCGCATCGAGCGCGAGATTGTAGGTGATCGTCACCGACGGGAAGGCACCCTGATGGTTGACGACGAGGGGAGCGATACCGCGCTCGATCCGCGTGAAGGCGGTGAGCGGCACCTGCGCGCCGCCGGCCCCGGGTACGTAGATGCGCCCGAGATCGGAGGGGTCGAGCTGATCCTTCTGCCCCACCTCCATCACGACCCGGTACTGGTTGCGCTGGCTGTAGATGGTCGAGATCTGCCGCTCGCCGAAGGCGTCGTTGAGCGCGTCGTCGATCGCCTGGATCGAGATGCCGAGTCGCGCCGCCACCTGGCGATCGATGACCACTCTCGCTTCGAGGCCGCCCTGCTCCCGATCGGTCGACACGTCGACGAGCCCGGGCAGCTTGCGCAAGCGGTCGAGCACCTTGGTCTGCCAGGTCTGCAGCTCGTCGAGATCGGTGTCCCACAAGGTGAACTGGTACTGGCCCTTGCCGCTGCGGCCACCGGCCCTGAGATCCTGGATCGGGATCATGAAGAGCGCGATGCCCGGCGAGTGGGCGAGTTTCTTGCGCAGCCGGGCGATCACCTGGTCCACGGGCACGCGCTGGTCCTCGGGCTTCAACCCGATGAACAGCGAGCCTTGGTTGACCGAGCCCGCGCCGCCTCCGCCGATGAACGAGCCGACGCCTTCGACCGCCGGGTCCTTCAGCACCTTGTCGGTGATGCCCTGCTGCAGCTTGGCCATGGCCGGAAAGGAGATGTCGGCGGAGGCCTGGGTGTGGGCCATGATGAGGCCGGTATCGTCCTGCGGCACGAAGCCCTTCGGAATGGTCTTGAACATCTGCACGGTGAGGACGATGGTGGCGAGCATGACCACCACCATGATCCAAGGGTGGCGCAGCGCGACCCGCAGCGTCGCCGCATAGGCCCTGAGCACGCCGCCGAGGGCGCCTTCGACGACCCGGTCGATGCGGCTCGGCGGCCGCGCGTCGTGCGGCTTCATGTGATGGGCGCAGATCATCGGCGTCAGCGTCAGCGACACCAGCGTCGAGATCACCACCGAGAAGGTCAACGTCAGGGCGAATTCGCGGAACAGGCTGCCGACGATGCCGCCCATGAACAGCAGCGGCACGAAGGCCGCCACCAGCGACAGGCTGATCGAGATGACGGTGAAGCCGATCTGGCGCCCGCCGAGCAGCGCCGCGTGCATCGGCGACATCCCCTTCTCGATGTTGCGCGCCACGTTCTCGATCATGACGATGGCGTCGTCGACCACGAAGCCGACCGAGATGGTGATGGCCATCAGCGACAGGTTGTCGAGCGAGAAGCCCGCGGCCCACATGGCCGCCACCGTTCCGGCGAGCGACAGCGGCACCGCGAGGCCGGCCGCGACGGTCGGGGTCGCGCGACGCAGGAACAGCAGCACCACCCCCATCACCAGCGCCGCCGTGACGAGCAGCGTGATCTGGATGTCGCGCACGGCCGCCCGGATGGTGATGGTGCGGTCCGCGAAGACCGAGATGTCGACCCCGGCCGGGATCCACTGGCGCAGCTGCGGCAGCAGCGCTTTCACCCGATCGACGGTGTCGATGACGTTGGCGGCCGGCTGCTTTGTGATGATCAGGAGGACCGAGGGATCCTTGTTGTACCACCCCGCGGCGCGGCGGCTCTTCACGCCGTTGGACACGTCGGCGACGTCCGACAGCTTCACCGTCGTGCCGTTTTGGGAGCGCACCACGATCGCGCCGAACTCTTCGGGCGTCGACAGGCGGTCCGTCGTGGCGAGCGTCTCGGTCAGGTCCGGTCCGTCGAACGAGCCGATCGCCTGGCCGACGTTGTTGTTGCCGATGGCGGTGCGGATCTGGTCGACCGAGAGCCCCATGGCGGCAAGGCGCTGCGGGTCGATCCTGACCCGCACGGCCGGCTGGGCGGCACCGTTGACGGTGACCTCGGCTACGCCGTCGACCTGGCTGATCTTCTGCGCGATCACCGTGTCGGCCGCGTCATAGAGCGCCGTCGTCGGCAGGTTCTTCGAGGTCAGGGCCAGGATCAGCACCGGGAAAGCGGCGGAATTGGCCTTGCGATAGGTCGGCAGGGTCGGCAGATCGCTGGGAAGATCGGTGGCGGCGGCGTTCAACGCCGCCTGCACGTCCCGCGCCGCATCGTCGACGTTGCGGGAGATGTCGAACTGCAGCGAGATGGCGGAGGAACCGAGCGAGCTCGTCGAGGTGATCTCGTTGACCCCCGAGATCTCGCCGAGCCGGCGCTCGAGCGGTGCCGCCACCGTCGCCGCCATGGTGGCGGGATCGGCGCCAGGCCGGTTCGCATTGACGCGGATCGCCGGGAATTCGAGCGCCGGCAGGCTTGCGACGGGCAATTGGAAATAGGCCACGACGCCCACGAGAAAGAGCCCGGCCGCCAGAAGCGTCGTGCCGATCGGCCGCCGGATGAAGGGCTCGGAGAGGCTCATGGCGCGAGGGGGCCGAGGATGGATACACCCTCCCGGCGAGCCGCAGCAGCAAGTCTCTTATCCAGAGTCGCCAAGGGGCATGTCAGAGAGAGCGCCAGCTCGAGATAAGCAGCGTCATATGCGCTCAGGGTCTGGGCGGTTGCCAATGTCAAGACCGCGTAATCATTGCCATGGCCGGTATCCGTCAAAGGTAGTCTTCGGAGTTGCGCTACGCAGGAGTGCAGCTCTCCGGCGAGGAGGCGACCTCGCCGCTCCGCGACCAGGATGAGATTGCGCACTTCGTGCCAAAAGAGCGACGGAACGCTCGCGGTCGAACCATGGAGGTTCCGCAAGATCCCATCAGTCGCAGGACTTCGCTCGTCAGGCAGCAACCAAGCCGCCGCGATAGACGCATCGACGACCAGCGTCATCGGTGGCGGCCTTCATCCCTCCAGGCGAGGATTTCCTCGGCGGTGGTGGGTTGCCGGCCTTTGCGCGACGCAAAGATCTCCTCGATGGCAGCCTTGACGTCGGCGTCACGGGAAATCCTGGTCAATCTCGCGATCGGATCATTCCCGCGCGAGATAATGACTTCCTCGCCGGCCTCGACCTTGGTCAAAAGATCCGACAGATGGGTTTTGGCTTCACCAATTTTGACCGTGATGGACATCATGGCGCTCCATGCCTCGGTTTAGAACGACGTCTTTCTGATCCAACCTATGATCCACCCCAAACTTGGTCAAGACTTGGCCAAGTTCACTATGCTCATCACTCCGCCGCCTTCCGCGGCAGGTCGTCGGCCGGCAGCGCGTCGACCTCGGGATGATGTGGTTCGATCGCCGTGGTGCCGAGCCCGAACCGCCGACCCATCCGCTCCATCAGGAGATAGACCACCGGCGTCGTGTAGAGCGTGAGGATCTGACTCAGCAGCAGGCCGCCGATGATGGTGATCCCGAGCGGCACGCGCAGCTCCGCGCCGGAGCCATGGGCGAGCGCCAGCGGGACGGCGCCGAGGAGCGCCGCGAGCGTCGTCATCATGATGGGCCGGAACCGCAACCGGCAGGCCTGCTCGATGGCGTCGATGGGCGAGAGCCCCTGCTCGCGCTCGGCGCTGGTGGCGAAATCGATCATCATGATGGCGTTCTTCTTGACGATGCCCATCAGGAGAATGATGCCGATCAGCGCCACGATAGACAGTTCCTGGCCGGTCCACATCAGGGCGAGCAGGGCGCCGACGCCGGCCGAGGGCAGCGTCGAGAGGATCGTCAGCGGGTGGATGTAGCTCTCGTAGAGCACGCCGAGGACGAGATAGATCGTCACCACCGCCGCCAGCACCAGCCAGGGCTCGCCGGCCAGCGATTTCTCGAATTCGGCCGCATCCGCTCCGAAAGAGCCGATGATCGAGGCCGGCATGCCGATCGATCGGGCGTCCTCGGCGACGGCCGCCACCGCCTGCCCGAGCGAGACGCCCTGCGGCAGGTCGAAGCTCAGGGTCGCGGCAGGGAACTGCTCCTTGTGCTCGACCGCGAGCGGCGCCGTCGTGCGCTTCAGCGTCGCGAAGGACACGAGCGGCACCTGCGCGCCGCCGGCGCCCGTCGCGACATTGGCCGAGAGCGTCGTGCCTCCGGTCGAGATGCTGGCGGACGTCGAATTGGCGATGCCGACATAGAGCTTGTCGAGGATCGTGGGGTCGTTCTGGTAGCGTGGCGCCGCCTCGAGAATGACCCGGTACTGGTTCGACTGGCCGTAGATGGTCGAGATCTGGCGCTGCCCGAAGGCGTCGTTCAGCGTGTCGTCGATGAGCTGGGTGGTGATGCCGAGCCGGCCGGCCTTCTGCCGGTCGATGTCGACGAAGGCGCGCAGGCCGCCGGTCTGCACCTCCTGCGCCACGTGGGTGAAGCGCGGGTCGCGGCGCAACGCCCCCGCCAGCTTGTCCGACCAGGTGGTGACCGCGTCCGGGTCGGTGCCGGTCAACGTATACTGATATTGCGAACGACTTGCCTGGGTTGCGATCTGGATGTCCTGCACCGGCTTCACGTAAGGCGTCACGCCGGGGATCGCGGCGAGCTTCGCCCGCACCCGGTCTGCGACCGCCGCGGCATTGTCGCGCCGGTTCTCGGCCGGCTTGAGGCCGATCGCCAGATGGGCAACGTTGGAGGTCGGGTTGAGGGTGCCGACGCCGAGCACCGACACGATGCCGGTGATGTCGGGATCGCCCTTCAGTGCCGTCGCGGCCTGATCCTGCAGTCGCGACATCTCGGCGAACGACGCGGCCGGCGATCCCTCGACGATGGCGTCGAGCAGGCCCGTGTCCTGCTGGGGCAGGAACCCCTTCGGCACGACGACATAGAGCCACACCGTGACGCCGAGCGTCGCCAGCGTCAGCAGAAGCATCAGCCCCTGGCGCCGCAGCGCCCAGCGCAGCGTCACCTCGTAGAGCCGCGCCATTCCGGACACGGGCGCCTCGGCGAGCCGCATCAGCCAGGGCTCGCGTCGGCCGTGCGGACGCGCCTTCAGGATCCGGCCACACATCATCGGCGTCAGCGTCAGCGACACGATCGCCGACACCACCACCGCGAAACTCAAGGTCAGCGCGAATTCGCGGAACATACGGCCGACGATGCCGGTCATGAACAGGAGCGGGATGAAGACCGCGATCAGCGAGGCGGTCAGCGACACGATCGTGAAGCCGATCTCCTTGGCGCCGGAAAGCGCCGCGGCGAGCGGAGGTTCGCCCTCCTCGATCTTGCGCACCACGTTCTCGATCATCACGATGGCGTCGTCGACGACGAAGCCGGTGCCGATGGTCAGCGCCATCAGGCTCAGGTTGTCGAGCGAGAAACCGGCCGCCCACATGACCGCGAAGGTCGCGATGATCGACAGCGGCAGCGCCACGCCGGCGATGATCGTGGCCCTGACGGTACGCAGGAAGAGCAGCACCACCAGCACCACCAGCGCGGCGCTGAGCATGAGCGTGAACTCGACATCGGCGATCGAGGCGCGGATCGTCTCGGTCGCGTCATGCACGACCTCGAGCTTGACGCCGGCCGCCAGCGAGCCGCGCAGCTTCGGCAATTGCTGCAGCACGCGGTCGACCGTCTCGACGACGTTGGCGCCCGGCTGGCGCTGCACGTCGATGACGACGGCGGGCGTCCCCCGATACCAGCCGCCGACCCGCGCGTTCTCGAGCCCGTCGATCACGTCGGCCACGTCGCGCAACAGGACGGGAGCGCCGTTGCGGTAGGCGATGACCACCGTCTTGTAGGCGTCGGCCGCCTCGATCTGGTCGTTGGCCTCGATCGTATAGGACTGGTCTGTTCCATCGAGCGAGCCCTTGGAGCCCGCGACATTGGCCGCGACGATGGCGGAGCGCAGGTCGTCGAGCGCGATGGAATAGGCCGCGAGCCGCGACAGGTCCGCCTGGATGCGGATGGCCGGCCGGATATTGCCCTCGACCGCCACATGGCCGACGCCCGTCACCTGGGCGAGGCGCGGTGCCAGCAGCGTGTCGGCGACGTCGCTCAAGGCGCGCAACGGCACGCTCGACGAGGTCAGCGCCAGGGTGAGGATCGGCGTGTCGGCCGGGTTCACCTTCGAATAGGTCGGCGGATAAGGCAGGTTCTTCGGCAGGGTCGAGGCGGCCGCGTTGATGGCCGACTGCACGTCCTGGGCGGCGGCGTCGATGTCGCGGCCGAGGTCGAACTGCAGGGTGACCTGGCTGAGCCCGAAGGAGCTCTGCGACGACATGGTCGAGAGCGACGGGATCTGGCCGAATTGGCGCTCGAGCGAGGCCGTGACGAGGGTGGCGATCGTGTCGGGGTTGGCGCCGGGCAGCTGGGTTGTCACCTGGATGGTCGGGAAGTCGACCTGCGGCAGCGAGGAGACCGAGAGCTGGCGGTAGCTCAGGACGCCCGCGAGCAGCACCGCGACCGCCAGCAGCGAGGTCGCGATCGGCCGCAGGATGAAGGGCGCCGAGATGCTCATGGGGAAGAATCCCCTTCTCCCGCTTGCGGGAGAAGGTGTCGACGCGCAGGCATGTCTATGCAGGCAGCGTGGATTTGCCGGCGCGCGGCGACGGATGAGGGATGGCGCCGACGACAATTGCCCTCATCCGACCTGACTTCGTCAGGCCACCTTCTCCCGTAAACGGGAGAAGGGAACGCCCGCCCGATCATGGCGTCGCCTCGCCCGAATTGCCCGCCTTGCGCCGGTGCCTGTGGGCGCCATCGGCCGGGTTCGATACATCGGGTTGCGCCGGAGTCGGGGGCTGGTCGGCGGTCGCGGCCGGAGCCTCGGCCTCGGGCGCGCCGGCCGCCGCCGTCGAGACCGCGATCTTGGCGCCGTCCGTCAGCCGGTTGAAGCCGGTGGTGACGATTTCGGCCGGCGGCGCGAGCCCTGACGCGATCACCGTTTCCGCGCCGGTCTGGCGGCCGACCACGACCTTGGTCTGCGCCACAGCATCCCCCTTCACCACGAAGACGAAGGTGCCGTCCGGGCCGCGCTGCACCGCCGGGGTCGGCACGCTCACCACATGGCTCAGGGTGTCGACGAAGAGACGCAGGTTGACGAACTGCCCGGGCCAGAGCTGCCCCTGCGCATTGGGGAAACGTCCCTTGAGCTTGACCGTGCCGGTCGTCTGATCGACCGTATTGTCGATGACCTCGAGCGCGCCCGTATCGAGCAGCGTGCCGTCGGCGCCGTCGTGGGCCTCGAGCTTGAGCGTACCGCTCGAGAAGGCCTTGGAGACTTGCCGCAGCCATTGCTGGGGCAGGTTGAAGAGCGCGGCAATGGGCTTGATCTCAGCTATGGTGACGATGCCGGTCGTATCGGTGGCGTGGACGATGTTGCCCTGATCGACGCTTCTGATACCGGTGCGCCCGTCGATCGGCGCCCGGATCGTCGTATAGTCGAGCGTCGTCTTGGCATTGTCGATCGAAGCCTGGTCGGCCTGGATCAGCGCCGCATCCTGCGCCACCAGCGCCTTCTGGGTATCGGCCTGCTGGTGCGAGCCGTATTGGGTCTGGGCGAGCTTCTGGTAGCGGACGAGATCGACCTGGGCATTGGCGAGCTGCGCCTCGTCCTGCGCCTTCTTGGCCACGGCCTGGTCGTACGCGGCCTGGTAGAGGGCCGGGTCGATGCGGGCGATGACGTCGCCCTTCTTGACGTCCTGGCCCTCCTTGAAATCGATCTCGATCAGCTTGCCGTCGACCTGGGAGCGAACCAGCACGCTGTTGAACGCCTGCACGGTGCCGAGCACGTCGACCGTCACCGGCACATCCGCATAGCTCGCCTGGGCGACCAGCACCGGCACGGGCCCTTCTGCGGCAAACCGGCCGCCGGGGCGGGCGGCGGGCTTGCCTCCGGCGGCGGTCGTCGCCTCGCCGCCCGTCTGGTTCCCGAGGCCGGGGATCGACGGCAACCAGGGAACCCTCTCATGCAGGACCGGGAAGCGCTCGACGAGCACCACGGCGCCGACGAGCAGGATCAGCACCAGGATGAAGAACCGCTTCACGATTTTCCGTCCTTGCCGGCGGGCGTCGGCCGCGGATCGAGGGCTTCGAGCGGCACCGGCCGCAGCGGATCGAGCGGCGGCAGCACGATGGATGCCGGCCGGATCCAGCCACCGCCCAGCGCCTGCGCCAGGCTGGCGATGGCGGTGAAGCGCGCCAGGCGCACGACAGCGAGCGCATCCTGCGCCGCGAACAGCGTCTGTTCGGTATTGAGCAAGGTGAGGATGTCGATCGTCCCCTCCCGCAGCCGCGCCTTGGTGATATCATAGGCGAGCTGGGAGGATTTCACCACGTCGGCGAGCCGCTTCTCGTGCTCTGTATTCTGGGCGATGGCGATCAACGCATTCTCGACGTCGACCAGCGACTGGATCACCGCCTTGCGGTACAGTTGCAGATCTTCGAGATCCTGACCTCGGGCGAGGTCGAGCTGACCCTTGAGCCTGCCGCCGTCGAGGAGCGGCTGGGTCACGCCGGCCGCGACGCTGCCGAAGGCGGCTTCCGGCCGCAGCAGCGTCTTCAAGAGAATGCTTTCGAGCCCGCCGCTGGCCGTCAGCGTGAGGCTGGGGAACAGGGCGGCCCGCGCCGAGCGGGTGTTGGCGTCGCCGGAGGCCAGGGTCGCCTCGGCTTCCCCCACATCGGGCCGGCGGCGCAGCAGCTGCGAGGGCACGCCGGCCGGAATGACCGGGGCCTTGAGCCTATTGAGGCTGCCACCCGTGATGCGCAGGCTCTCAGGCGTGCGGCCGGCGAGCAGCGCGATCGCGGTCTTGGCCTGCTGGAGCTGCTGCTGCAGAGGCGGGAAGGCGGCGAGCTGCTGGTCGACGACGCTCTCCTGCTGGGCCACTTCGAGCGCCGTCACGGTGCCGACCGCGAGCCGGCCCTTGATGGCCGCGAGCCCCTCGCGGGCATCGCGCAGATTGTTCGCGGCGATCCTAAGCCGGTCCTGCGCCGAGAGCAGCGTCAGGTAGGCGTTGACGGTGGCGGCCACCGACGACAAAACCAGCGTGTCGCGGGCGAAGCGGCTCGCCACCGCATTGTCCTGCGCCGCATAGAGGGCGAACTTGTTCTTGCCCCAAAGGTCGATCTCATAGCTGGCGGTCAGGCCCAGCTGGAAGCTGTTCGTCGCGGTCGTGCGGAACGGCGGCGACTTGCTCCGGATCGTGCCGGGCGAGGCCGTGCGTGCGACGCTCGGATCCCCGGTGACCTGCGGATAGAGCAGCGAGGCCGAGACGGCGCTCTGCGCATCGGCCTGGATGATCCGGGCGGCGGCGGCCTTGACATCGAGGTTGCCCTCGGCGGTCTCCTGGCCGAGCCGGTCGAGCTCGGCGGAGCCGAAGAGCTTCGGCCAGTCGGCCGAGAGCGGCGGCGAGGGCGGCGCGGCCTCATGCTCGAACTTGCCTGGGATCGCGACATCGAGCCCAGGTCTGGTTTCCGTGAAGGTGCAGGCGCAAAGCCCGAGAAGGACCGGCACAGCCAAAAGCACCGCGCGGAGCCTGCCCGGCGCACGGCCGCCAACCCGGCTCGCAGAAATGCTCGGCACGCGCAAACCTGAAATCCCGACCCTCGATCATTCCGTCTTGGACGCCGTTGGACGTGCGTCGGCTGTCGCTGCATAAGTGAAGTTTGGGGGCGAAAGGAAGGCGCTAGCCCCGCCCAGCCACCACTATCGTGTGTCAAACATGTCTCAATGTTGCATGCGGACGGGCAGATCGACGAGACTGGCGCGCACCTTCACACAAGCAAAAGTGCGGAAAGGACCAGATGACCGTCTCCGCTCCCGAGGCCCAGGCCTTCGGCCCGATCGACCCCGGCACCTCGATCGGCCATGTCCATCTCAAGGTCGCCGACATCGAGCGCGCGCTTGCCTTCTACTGCGGCGTGCTCGGCTTCACGCTCCAGCAGCGCTATGGCCGCGAGGCCGCCTTCGTGTCGGCGGGCGGATACCACCACCACATCGGCCTCAACACCTGGGAGAGCCGCGGCGGATCGCCGCCGGCGCGCGGCACGACGGGCCTGTTCCACGCGGCGATCCTCTACCCGACCCGCGCGGCGCTGGCCGACGCGCTGCGTCGGCTGATGGCGCATGGCATCCCGCTCGACGGCGCCAGCGACCACGGCGTGAGCCAGGCGCTCTACCTGCGCGATCCCGACCAGAACGGCGTCGAGCTTTATTGGGACCGGCCGCCCGCGGAGTGGCCGCGCGACCGCGACGGCAAACTCGCCATGGTCACCGGACGGCTCGACCTCGAGGATTTGCTGCGGGCATGAGAGGTCCCGTCGCCGACCGACGGCACATGATTGTCGGCGGAAGTTCGCTGAAGGTGCGAAGCCGTCATTGGCTTGGCTCAGGACGCGGATGCTCGAAGCAGCATGCCGTCCGGGTTAGGATCATCGGCGCGATCCGTCTTCGGCGCAAACTGCTCCGCCAAGCAAGCGCCTTGTATCGCCCATTGTGTTGCACGAAAGATCCGCAGCCGGATTGCCGAGCGTCCGGCATTCCACCCGTGATTTTCACCCCCAGAACCTGTAGGATTGCGCCTGTGAAGTGCGACGACGTGATAGCGAGGCTGAAGGACGCGGAGACCGAGCTGCGGTCGCGCGGCGTGGTTCATGCCGCCCTGTTCGGCTCGACCGCCCGCGGCGAGAACGGCCCCGAGAGCGATATCGATATCATGGTGGAGATCGACTACGACCGCTGCGTGGGCGTGTTCGCCTATGTCGGGCTGGTTAAATCGATCGAAGGTCTGTTCCCCACACGCGTTGACGTTTCCAACCGCCTCGCTTTGAAGCCTTATGTCCAGCCGAGCGCTGAGCGTGACGCGATCTATGCCTTCTAAGAGCTCGGCGGCAAAGGCGCTTCTCGATATCCGCGACTGTATAGCGACCGCGCAAGAATTCAGCCGCGGCTTGACCTTTGAGCAGTTCTGCGGAAACAAGATCGTCTACCATGCCACCACGCGCATGCTGGAAATCATCTCGGAGGCCAGCAAACGCTTGGCGCCGGAGGTCAAGGCCCGACACCCCGCCATCCCTTGGCAGAATATCCGTGATGCTGGCAACTTCTACCGGCACGAGTACGACAACATTGCCGACCGCTCGATATGGGACACCCTGAAGAAGGATCTGCCGCCGCTCTCCAAGGCGATCGAGGACGAGATCGCGCGGCTTGAGCAGCAGCCGTGAACCGTGCGGCATAGAGGCCCCTGCTTCACCGTAGGCCCTGCGATTAAGGACCGCGCCGCCTTCGGCGGCGGGCCCAGCTCTCCCATGCCACCGTCCTCTGCCGCACCCGCGCGGCGCTGGCCGACGCGCTGCGCCGTCTCATGGCGCATCGCATCCCGCTCGACGACGCCAGCGACCACAGGGTCAACCGAGCCCTTTACTTTCGCGATCCCGACCAGAACGGGCTCGAGCTCTACCGGGACCGGCCGCCGGCCGACTGCCCCGCGACCGCGACGGCAACTCGCCATGGTCACCGAACGGCTCGACCTCGAGGATTTGCTGCGGGCATGAGAGTTCTGTTGTCTGCTCGTGGCGTATGGCGGTTGGCGGAAGTCCGCTAAGGATGGAGAGCGGTCCTCCCCGCGAGCGCCGGGAACGGACATTTTCAGGAGCCTGCTGCCGGTCTGCTTTGAGTATACCCAAAATGAACCGTCGAGCTTTCACTTTGGTGCCAGCTCGCCATACCAGTAGGACGCGGTCACACCGCCATTCATCAGGCAATCGCTGCAGTGATGAAAGCACCGTCGGCGCCCATCAGCAGGGCCGCGACATGCCCGACCTCGTCCGGTGTGCCGGGCCGTTTTGCCTGATAACCATCGATTATACGCCGATAGCCGCGCCGCGCGGATGCCAAGAACCGACTACGCTCAGCGTCGGTCAATTTTTTCCTCCGGCATGCCGATCGCACGTTCAAACGCAATCACGTTTTCCAGCATGCGCTCGAATTCCCACGGAAAATGTCCGAGCACCTCGGCCATAAGCTCTCCGGCCAGTATCAAAAGCGTGCGTGCGCGCTCCGCAGGCACCCGCTCGGTTGGCGTGACAATCTGACCGTTCACGAAATCGACGTAGAGGCAGGCCTGACGCAGTTTTTCGAATTCGTCGCTTTCGGCCTGATGCAGCAACTTGCGGATGACATCTTTGCCGAGAACGCGATCAAGTCGCGCATTGATTAGCGCACCAGAAATGACTCCGATAAAGTGGGCACCTCCAAAAACCTCGCGATTTCGCCCCGATTGTGATTCCCTGGGAATCGAGGGGCTGGAGGCAGTGCGATGCGGGGCCAGGCTGGGTTCTTCGACATTGACGAACGCCTGAAGGAGATCTCGGCCAAGGGCGACGATCTCGAGCGGCTCAACGCGATCGTGGATTTCGAGGCTTTCCGGTCCGACCTCGCCCGGGCTGTGCCACGCTCGGACGGAAGCAAGGGAGGCCGCCCGCCCTTCGACCACGTGTTCATGTGGAAGGTGCTGATCCTGCAGGCGAGCCACTCGCTGTCAGATGAGCGAACTGAGTTCCTGATCAAGGACCGGCTGTCGTTCATGCGGTTCCTGGGTCTCGGCCTGTCCGATCCGGTGCCGGACGCCAACACGATCTGGACCTTCCGGGAGGCGCTCACCCGCGCAACGATCGGGGACTCGCCCGCGATCACGGTGCTGTTCCGGGCCTATGAGGCGGCGCTGACCAAGGCTGGGTTCCTGGCCATGGGCGGGCAGATTATCGACGCCACGATCGTGTCGGCGCCCAAGCAGCGCAACACGGACGGCGAGAAGGCCGACATCAGGGCCGGCCGCATCCCGGCGGACTGGAAGGACAAACCGGCCAAGCTCGCGCAGAAGGATCGCGATGCACGCTGGACGGTGAAGTTTTCCAAGGCCAAGCCGTCCGACGACGGCTCGCCGCGCATCGACATCGCCGTGCCCGCCTTCGGCTACAAGAACCATATCGCCATTGACCGCCGTCACGGTCTCATCCGAACCTGGACGGCGACCCATGCGGCGCGTCACGATGGGGCGCAGTTGCCCAACTTGATCTCGAAGGCGAACACGGCGAGCGCCGTCTGGGCCGACACGGCCTATCGCTCGAAGGCGAACGAACAGCATCTCGCCGACAGCGGCCTACGCTCACAGATCCATCGCAAGAAGCCCGCGGGGCGGCCAATGGCGAAGAACGTCGCGCGGGCCAACAACGTCAGATCGAAGGTCCGCGCCGCCGTCGAGCATGTCTTCGCCCGTCAGAAGGGGCCAATGGCTTTGGTCGTGCGCACCATCGGCCTCGCCCGCGCAACCGTCAAAATCGGGCTCGCAAACGTCGCCTACAATATGCGCCGTGCGGTCTGGCTCACGGCGCAGCAGGTGGCCAGGGCTTGAAAAGAGCCTTTGGGAGCCGCCGAGCTCCTGAGCGCGCTCCCGCTCACACCATCCTCAACTTGCCTCTGCCCATAGATCCGTGAAACGCCCACTCACCGAGGGTTCTTGGAGGTGTCCAAGTGCTTGCGGCGATGATCTCGGTCAATCAGCGTCTTTCGCGCCTCTTGGCGAGGCGCGTCGTACATAACGAGGTCTAACCAGACGCCGGACAGCTTTCCTATCTCTTCGACAGTAAGGATTGCGAGGAAGGCTGCCAATGGGAATTTAGTTAGATGAAATAGCTGGCAGGCATCGGCCCAGAGACTTTCGACGTGATAGATTAGGCGCTTATATTCCGCTAGGCACGTTTCCCAGCCCGTTCCGGTTAGGAGTGACGGCTGCTCCTTCTGAACCGAAGCCTTCGCCTCAACCAACTTCGAGAAGCGGCGCTTCCCGTCTTTGCGGGCCAACTCTTTTTCGATCGAGTCAGATTCCGGATTATGGCCGGCCGCACTTATCCGCTCTTTCAGCTCCTCATGGAATACAGCCATGACGCGGGGATCGCTGTTCAGCGTTAAAGACAACCTGTGCGTCTGGACATGAGCAAAGTAATCACCTGACGGAGCAGAACGCATAAGCTCAAACATGGAAACGCGCTTAGCCAGAATGTCCTCAATCAGAGATGTTAACTCTGGCGATTGACTTGGAGTGACCCGGCCTTGGGACATGAAGATGAGGTTCCCTCTCGCGGACAGGCCAGCCTCGCACGGGCGGACAAAGCATTCCAGATCGGATGCCTTCTTTCCGGCAGCGATGGAGGGTTCGCTCCGGCCGGATGGTGGTGCGTTTTGAGTGTACCCATAGCGGACTAGGTAGCCAGTCTGCTTTGGATCGTCGCCGCACCATTCAAAACGAACTTTTCATAATGGACCACTTAAATCGTACCGGAGCGTACCGAAACTTCGGTTGGTCAGAAGCGGACCTCCCCAAGGTCGGCAGGGGGTCGCGAGCAGACGGCACCAGCGTCTTCATGCGATCACCAAAGCCTCCGCCCGCCATCACCAAGATCCTCACGCCGCCTCAGTCTCCGTCGCCGGCTTGAACACCGGGGCGCCGTGGGTGTGCGGGATCTGGTCGGCGAAGACCTGCACGAAGTTCGGCAGGGTCTCGTCCTCGCGCGGCATCACGCGCAACGCCTCATCGGTATAGGCGCCGGCGTTCCTGTCGGCTAAGACCCGCTTCATGATGGAACGGTAGCGATAGGCAAGCGCCAGCCAGCGGCCGATGGTCAAGGCCTGCTCGACCGCGCGGCGGGGGTAGAAGACGAGCGGGCTCTCGATCGGCAGGCCGGAGCGGCGCTGGGTGCGGTCCTTGCGGCGGATGACGCCGAGCTGCAGCGGGTGAACGCTCTCGATGCGGGCGCCGCCCGCGAAAGCGGTGAGGATATTGGCCATCTTGGTCGGCTTCAACCCGCTCGCGACCGCGCGGCGCAGCACCGTCTCGACGTGATCGTCGGTGTAGTAGGTGGTCCAGGCGTCGCGATAGACCTGCTCCCACGCGGGTTTCGACATGTTGGCATGCCCTGTGCAGACATGCTCGAGGTCGTATTTGTTCATGTCGGCATCCATCGCGACGCCCTTCTGGAGCAGGGTGCGATGATCTTCCGAGCCGGGCAGCGGCGTGAGGCAGAAGAATTCGAGGATGTCGACCGGCAGCTCGCGCTTGATGATCTCGATATCGCGCTTGATCGACTCCGGCGTGTCGGTCGGGAAGCCGAGGATGTAGCCGGCCCAGGTCATCACCTTCTGGGCACGCCAGGCCTGCAGCATCTCCCGATATTCCCAGATCTTGTTCTGTCGCTTCTTGGTCCCCATCAGCGATTGCGGATTGATGTTCTCGAGGCCGATGAAGACGTTGTTGCAGCCGGCCCGCGCCGCTTTCTCGATGAAGCCCGGGATACGGTGGCAGAGGGTGTCGACCTGCAGGATCAGGCGGATCTTGAACTTCTCCTGTTCGCGCAGCGCGATCAGCCGGTCGAGGATGGGCTCCCAGTTCCTGTTGCGGGCGAAATTGTCGTCGGTGACGAAGAAGCGCGTGACGTTCTGGGCCGCGTTGGCGCGCACGATGGCCTCGACGTCGTCGGCCGAACGGTAGCGCGACTTGCGGCCCTGCACGTTGATGATCGTGCAGAAGGAACATTGGAACGGGCAGCCGCGGCCGGCATCGAACGAGCAATAGTGGCCGACGACGCGCGTCACCATCCGGCGGGGCAGCAGCGGCAGGCCCGCCGCGCTCATGTCCGGCATGTCCTTGAGGTGGTCATAGATCGGCTTCGCGCGGCCGGCCATCATGTCCTGCAGCAAGGCGGCCAGCCGATTCTCGCCCTCGCCCGCGTAGAGCGTCACCCCGAGGTCGAGCGCCTGCTTCAGATCGTCAGGAAGTTCGGGCAGCATCGAGATGCAGCCCGAGACATGAAACCCGCCGATCACCACCGGCAAGCCCGCCTGCCGGAACTGGCGGGCAAGATCGAGCGCGCGGGGAAACTGGTTCGACTGCACCCCGATCATGCCGACGAAGCCGTGGCCCGCCGCCTTGAGGTCGGCAACGATGCGCTTGACGTCGACGATCGTGTTGCACTCGTCGGCCGCATCGATGACGATATCGACGTCGGGGCCCAGCACCTCATTGGCGGCGCAGTCCGACAGCAGGCCATGGACGCTGGCGAGGCTGTTCGACGGTATGGTCGAGCGCCACCACTGGATGACATAGCCGTCGTCGTCATAATGCGACGGCTTGATCAGCACGATCCGGAATGTCTTCTGCGGCACGTCGACCTCAATTCGGGTGCGCCGCAGCCGGTGAAGATGTGCGGCCGGAAAAGGTCCCGCAGATCCAAGCATGAATCGCCAGGACGAAAATAATCGTCCTCGCTTAGCAATTTCCGGAACCTCTGGAAAGGTTCAAACGTTGGCGCAGCCTAATTTTGCAGGGCGCCGATCGGTCTCAAGGGGAGGCAGGGGACTCGCGAAGCTTGGATTCCAGCGACGTGATGCGCCGGCGCAACTCCTCGTTCTCCTCGCGTGCCAGTGCCGCCATCTCGCGCACCGCCTCGAATTCCTCGCGCGTGACGACATTCATGGTGGCGAGAACGCGCTCGAACTGTGCCTTGACGGCCGTCTCGGCCTCGCGGCGCGCACCATGGGCCATGCCGGCCGCATCAGTCATGAGCTTGGCGAAATCGTCGAAGATGCGACCACGGGTCTGGGGCATGGCGTGCTCCTGCACGAGAGGGACTGCCGGGATAGGTGGGACGGCCCGCAGCGAAGCGCAAACCCCGCCGGCCTTTATGGCGTTCCCTTCTCGGCACCGTAGGTGTCCTCGAAGATCTGGCGGGAATCGACGAAACCCTTCTTCAAGGCCGACCAGGCGCTGCGTCCGGCATGGGCGAGCCTGTCGAGACGGGCCTGCGCCTCGTCGGCCCGCGCCTTGACCCTGGCGATCCTGCTGTCGATCGCGGCCCGCTGCTCGGCGGTGAGATTGGTCGCCGACGACTTGAGGTCGGCCATCACCCCCTGCCAATAGGCCTGCTCGGCCTTGATGCGGGCCTCGACCAGAGCCTTGCGCTGCCCGGCGTCGAGCTTGATCGCCGCCACGTCCCGGTCGAGATCGCGTTCGAATTGCGTCCACGGCGCCGCCAGCGCGGTCCGCGCCACGGCGATCTGGTCGGCGGTCAACTGGCGGCCTTGGGCCACGACGCCGTCGATCTCCTTGCGATAGGTCTCCCGGATGGTCCGCAGCGTGGCGACCGCGTCATGCACCCGCTGCCGTCCGGCGCTGTCGAGCTTGTCCGCGTCCGCCTCGAGGGCCGAGATGGTGGCATCGATCTCGGACAATCGCTCCTTCGCCTGCTCGATCGCGGCATGGGCGCCGACGGGATCGGCCGCAGAGGCGGCGGCGATCGCGACGAGAGCGGTCGACGGCATAAGGCGTGAGGGCGACAGCGCCAGGGCGACGGCTGGCACCGCGACGATGCCGATAGCCGCGCCGGCGAGAATTCGTAACGACATGGAGGCCTCCCCCGAGTTCACAACGTCCGTTGAGAGCGGCCCGCCTTGCGGGCGCCGCACGGTCCTAGCCGACAACGCCCGGACCGGCCTCCCGTTGCGGGAGCAACATCGAACCGCGGGAATCGGACCGGGCTACTCGTCCTCGCCGAAGCGCGACGCCACGAGCCCGGCCAGCGCGTCGACGACCGCCTGCGCGTCGCGCCCCTCCGCCGACACCTCGATCGTCGTCCCTCGGCCGGCGCCAAGCGTCAGGATGCCCATGATCGACTGGCCGCCGACCGTCTCGCCGCCGCGCGTCACCGTCACCACGGCTTCGAACGCATCGACGCATTGCACGAATTTGGCGGTCGCCCGGGCGTGCAGCCCCTTGCGGTTGACGATCAGAATTTCGCGCCTGACCACGCCGTGGTCCACGGCGAGCTTGTCTCCACCGTCGGTCATTTGCCGCTCAGCACACGGCTCGCGACATTGATATATTTGCGCCCGGCGTCCTGGGCCTGCAGCACCGCCTGTTCGAGATCGGTGGCTTCCCGCACGGAGGCGAGCTTGATCAACATCGGCAGGTTGATGCCCGCCACGACCTCGATCTGCGTGCCGTTCATCACGGAAATCGCCAGGTTCGACGGGGTGCCGCCGAACATGTCGGTGAGCAGCACGACGCCGTGGCCGGAATCGACGGTCGCGACGGCCGCCACGATGTCCTGCCGCCGCTGCTCCATGTCATCGTCGGGACCGATGGTGATCGTCTCGATGTCACGCTGCGGGCCGACGACATGTTCAAGAGCGGCGCGGAACTCCGTCGCAAGGTGGCCGTGGGTCACGAGCACCATTCCGATCATCGCAAGCTACCGCCCATGCTGGCTTTGCCTGAATCCGCCCGCTCGCCTCGCCCCGCCGGGCGAAATCTTGTGCATGGCGGTCAAATTGGCAAGCAAAATAAACAAACGCGACATGTTCACGGCCTGCACGCGCCAAGACAATCCAGGATACGATACACGTTATCGCCGACCAGCGCACCTGCCGGAACGGCAAGCCGCGGCACCGTGATGCCGATAAGCCTAACGGACGCGTCTTTCGACTCGGGAAGACGGATCAGCTCGGACGCGTCGACGAGATCGACTTCCAGCCGGATGACGCAGGCCGTCTCGTGAACGACCTCGACGATGCCGACGCCGCGCCGCTCCGCGAACCCGGCCGTCAACGGGTGCGCCCGCGCCACGAGCCGGCCCCCTCGTGCCGCCAGCCCGACCGTGTCGTCGGCCACGAGCCGGGCGAACCGACCGGCCTGCCGGGCCTGCGCGATGAGGCCCGACGCCAGCGTGGATTTGCCGCCTCCCGACACTCCGCGGATCAGCAGCCCATGCTCGCCCACCACCACCGCGACGCCATGGACGTAGGCCATCGGCTCCGGCGCCCCAGCCGGCTCGGAGCGCTCGAGGGCGCTTGCGCCCTTCACCGCCGGCTCGGCAGCCAGACGGTGAAGCGCGCGCCGAGCACCCGCTCCTCGTCCGTCTCGCTGCCGTCGCGATCGAGATCCTCGTCCCCGTCCTCGCGCGGTTGGAGCCGGTTGGCGGCCCAGATCTCCCCTCCATGCGCTTCGATGATCTGGCGGGAGATGGAGAGGCCGAGCCCCGAATTCTGCCCGAAGCCCTGCCCGGGCCGATCGGTGTAGAATCGTTCGAAGATCCGCTCGAAGGCATGGGCCGGAATGCCGGGCCCATCGTCGTCGACCGTGATCTCGACCCCGAGGTCGCTGTCCTCCTCCTCGCGTCGGCGGGCGCGTCTGAGGCCGATACGCACCGTGCCCCCCGGCGCCGAGAAGGAACGGGCATTGTCGATGAGGTTGTTGACCACCTGGCCCAGGCGCGAATCGTGGCCCTCGACCTTGTAGCCGTCCGACCGGGGCCGCCCGTCGTCCCGCGGCACCGGCGCCACCGCGAGCTCGAAGCGCACGTCGTCGCCCCGGTCGACCTCGTTGGCGACGTTGGCCACGGCATCCAGCAGCGCCGCCACGTCGAGCGTCGCCGTCCGGCCGCGCGCCAATTCCGCATCGAGCCGCGAGGCGTCGGAGATGTCGCTGATCAACCGGTTGAGCCGGCGGATGTCGTGCTGGATGATCGACATGAGGCGGTCGCGCGACTCCTCGGATTTGATGCGCGGTAACGTTTCGACCGCGCTGCGCAGCGACGTCAGCGGATTCTTGAGCTCATGGGCGACATCCGCGGCGAAGCTCTCGGTCGCCTCCATGCGGGTG
Organism: Lichenihabitans sp.; assembly: GCA_965277635.1. Lineage (GTDB taxonomy): Bacteria > Pseudomonadota > Alphaproteobacteria > Rhizobiales > Beijerinckiaceae > Lichenihabitans. Next base: position 2,733,512 of record CBDIDE010000002.1, on the reverse strand, counting down.
TAGAGCGCATCCGTCATGTCGCGCAACGCGCTCGACAGGTGCCCGATCTCGTCGGCCCGCGCGGTGAAATCGGGGATTTCCTCGCGCGAATTGACGCCGCGCCTGACGCGTTCGGCCGCTTCCGCCAAGCGCCGCATCGGCCCCGCGATCGTGCCGGCCAGGAACAGCGACAGGACGAAGGTGACACCGGCCGCGACGAGGAAGACCCGCAGCAGCGCCCAGCGCTCCGAGGCGATGATCTTGTCGATGTCCCCACCCCTGGTGGAAAGCAGCAGGGCGCCCCGGATGGTGTGGGAATATTCGATCGGGATCGCCACCGAGACGATGGTCTCGCCCTTGGTATTGACCCTCACGACGGATTGCGTGGCGCCTTTCAGCGCGCGCCCCACCTCGGGAAACTGGCCCGCGCTGTCGCCCGTCCTCTCGTCGCCGAGCGGCACCTCGGTGCGGCCGAAGCGCCGCTTCACCTCGTTCCAGGTGCGCTCGATGAGGGTCCGGTTCTGCGGTTCGCTGGCCCGTGGAGCGTCGAGCTGCTGGATCGCGCCGGGCAGCGACAAGGCGTGACTATCGAGGATCTCCTCGCCGTCTTTGCCGAAGATGATGGCGCGGGTGCGCGTCGGCGAGACCAGGCGACGCAGCACCGGGCCGACGCGCTCCGGATTGATCGAGAATTCGAGCGGATTGTCCTCCTCGGAGGCGGTCGAACCCTGGCCCGGCGCCATCTGCAGGAGCTTCTCGGGATCGACCGTGAACGAATCGGTGGTGGCCGAGGCCCGCGCCGAGATGGCCGCCGCGATGATCTCGCCCTGCGTCTGCAGGCTCTGCACGCGAGCGTCGATGAGGCCCTCGCGGAACTGGTTGACATAGAGGAACAGCAGCAGCAGCGCGACGAGGCCGCCGAGGTTGAGCACCACGATGCGCCGCGTCAGGGACGACGAGAGACGGATCGTGATGCTGCGGAGCACCTTCCGGAGTCTCACGCCGAAGGAGCGCCGCATCCGTCGTGGACGCCGCTGTGCCCGCTCGCCCGCGACCTTGGCCGTCAGCCCACGCCCGGACAAGGTCTCGCGGCCCTCAGGCTTCCTTGAATCGATAGCCGACGCCATAGAGCGTCTCGATCATCTCGAAATCGTCGTCCACGACCTTGAACTTCTTGCGCAGCCGCTTGATGTGGCTGTCGATGGTGCGGTCGTCCACATAGACCTGGTCGTCGTAGGCCGCGTCCATGAGGGCATTGCGGCTCTTGACCACTCCGGGCCGCGTCGCCAGCGCCTGGAGAATGAGGAATTCGGTCACGGTCAGCGTCACCTGTTCGTTCTTCCAGGTGCAGGTATGGCGTTCAGGATCCATCTTCAGATTGCCGCGCTCGAGGATCTTGGCCTCGGATTCCTTCTGGGCCGCGGCCTCCTTCGGGTTCGCCCGGCGCAGGATGGCCTTGACGCGCTCGACCAGCAGGCGCTGCGAGAAGGGTTTGCGGATGAAATCGTCGGCGCCCATCTTGAGGCCAAACAATTCGTCGATCTCCTCGTCCTTCGAGGTGAGGAAGATCACCGGCAGGTCGGATTTCTGCCGCAGGCGCCGCAGCAGCTCCATGCCGTCCATGCGCGGCATCTTGATGTCGAAGATGGCGAGATCGGGCGGATTGGTCTTGAGCCCGTCGAGCGCGGCCGAGCCGTCGGTATAGGTCTGTACCCGATAGCCTTCCGCTTCGAGTGTCAGCGACACCGAGGTGAGGATGTTGCGGTCGTCATCGACCAAAGCGATAGCCGGCATTGCAGACTTTCCGATTCCGTTATACGCGCCGGCCTTGGGGATGGCCGAAGCAATTGGCCTTGCGGCCGGCGAGCACTGCGATCCATACTAGGCCGAAATGTGACGCGATGCTAACTCCCTCTTGACAGATGCATGGAAACATCACTTCGATCAACAGCTTCCGCGCTCCGTGCGGTCCGGCTGGCTGCTCATGCGGGTGTCATTGACGACATGCCAGGGTGTTCGTCCCCGGAAAGCCGGTGTGCCTGGCCCTTTAGGAGCAGCCCCATGAGATCCTCGATCGTCGCGATGCTTGCCGCGGCCGCGCTACTCGCGACCCAGGTTGCCGGCCGCGCCCAGGATTATGACGACGGGCGTGGACCCGACGCCGGCGCCGCGGTCGGTGCGGCCGTCGTGGGCGGCGTTCTCGGCGGCCTGCTCGGCGCTGCGGCGAGCCGCCAGCACCATCATGACGTCCGGATGGATCGTCTCGCTCACCCGCCGGGCCGTGGTCCGGCGGCGTTCGGCGGCCGGGCGCACAGAGGCGGCCCCGCCCCGCGGATGGGCCAACGCGGCCCGCGGCCAGGCCAGGGAGGTCCGCGGCCGGGCCACGGCGGCGCACCGTCGAACCAATATGGAGCCCACCCGGCCCCCACGCAGCAACTTCCCATCTCGCGCCAGTGAGTTAGACCATGGCCGGCGAGGCGGAGCTCGAGCGGCTGCGCCGCAAGTATGGCGGCGCCACCGGCGGCATGATCCACGACCCTGAGTTCGCCCGCGTGGGCGCCACCCAGTTCAAGGGAGACGCGCGGGCCTGGCCCTTCATGAACCCCGCGACTTTCGCGGGGGCGCCGTTCCGTCCCGAGACGCCGGGCCTTGCGGACTACGGCGGCCTCGAGGTCGCGCTCGTCGGCGTGCCGATGGATCTCGGCGTGACCAACCGGGCGGGCGCGCGGCTGGGACCGCGCGCGGTGCGGGGCATCGAGCGGATCGGCCCCTACGAGCACGTGTTGCGCTGCGTGCCCTTTGCCGAGGCGCGCGTCGCCGATGTCGGCGACGTGCCGATGCGCTCGCGCTTTTCGCTCGAGGAATGCCACGCCGATATCGAGACCTTCTTCAACCGGCTAGTCGAGGCGGGCGTGGTGCCGCTCTCGGTCGGCGGCGACCACTCCATCACCGGATCGATCCTCAAGGCGGTCGGCGCGGCGCGCCCGGTGGGCATGATCCATATCGACGCGCATTGCGACACGTCGGCCCCTTACGAGGGCTCGAAGTTCCACCATGGCGGGCCGTTCCGCGAGGCGGTGCTCGCCGGCGTGCTCGATCCGCGCCGCACCATTCAGATCGGCATTCGAGGCGGCGCGGAATATCTCTGGGAATTCTCCTACGACTGCGGCATGACGGTGATCCACGCCGAAGAGGTGGCGGGTCTGGGCATGCCGGCCATCGTCGCCAAGGCCCGCGCTATCGCGGGCGAGGGGCCGGTCTACATCTCCTTCGACGTCGACAGCCTTGATCCGGGCTTTGCGCCCGGCACCGGCACGCCGGAGGTGGGCGGCCTCACGCCGCGCGAAGTGCTCGAGCTGCTGCGCGGCCTCGAAGGCCTCGACGTCGTTGGTGGCGACGTCGTGGAGGTGGCGCCCCAATATGACGCGACCAGCAACACAGCCCATTGCGCGGCGCAGGTGCTGTTCACGATCCTCTGCCTCGCGGTCGGCGCCCTCGCACGCCGGCGGCCGGAGCGCGCCGCGCCGCCCGGGACGTAAGGTCGGCCGTCCGGCTTGGGGTTTCGAGCGACATCGTGTTCAATGCCGTGCGAACCGCCCCCGGAGTCACCCGATGAGCGCTGCCGCCATCACCGTCACCGACCTGCGCAAGAATTTCGGCGCGCTGCCCGTGCTGAAGGGCATATCGCTCGCCGCCGCCCAAGGCGACGTCATCTCGATCCTCGGCGCCAGCGGTTCGGGCAAGTCGACCTTCCTGCGCTGCATCAACCTCCTCGAGACGCCGGACGGCGGCGAGGTGACGGTCGGCACCGAAACCATCCGCATGCGCAAGCGCCGCGACGGGACGGCGGAGGCGGCCGACCGCAAGCAGGTCGACCGCATCCGCACCAGGCTCGGCATGGTGTTCCAGAGCTTCAACCTCTGGTCGCACATGACCATCCTGCAGAACGTCATGGAGGCGCCGGTCCATGTGCTGGGCCGCCCCAAGGCGGAATGCCAGGCGGAGGCCGAGGCGCTGCTGGCCAAGGTCGGCATCGCCGAGAAGCGCAACTTCTATCCGGCTCATCTGTCGGGCGGCCAGCAGCAACGGGCCGCCATCGCCCGGGCGCTTGCCATGCAGCCCGACGTGATGCTGTTCGACGAGCCGACCTCGGCGCTCGACCCCGAGCTCGTCGGCGAGGTGCTGCGCGTCATGCGCGGCCTCGCCTCCGAAGGCCGCACCATGCTGGTGGTGACGCACGAGATCGGCTTCGCCCGCGAGGTGTCGGACCGCATCGTCTTCCTGCACGGCGGCCTCGTCGAGGCCGAAGGCTCGCCCGCCGATCTCTTCCGCGACAGCGGCTCGGAGCGGTTCAGGACCTTCGTCGCGCGCCACAGCGAGGGCGCGCATGCCTGAGGCCAAGCCCTACGATGCGCGCGCCGAAGGTCGCCGGCTGTTGCGCACCGTTAGGGCCGGTGCGCTGGCGACGCTCGCTCAAGAAGGCCCTTTCGCGAGCCTCGTTTCGATCGCGACCCTGCCCGACGGCAGCCCGTTGACGGTGATCTCGCAGCTCTCCGCCCATACGCGGCAGCTCGAGGCGGACCCGCGCTGCTCGCTGCTGCTGGCGGAGGGCGGCAAGGGCGATCCGCTCGCTCACCCACGCCTCACGCTCGTGGGCCGGGCCGTTCAGGCGACGGCGGAGGACCGCCCGGCCTGGCGCGCCCGCTTCCTGGCGCGCCATCCGAAGGCCGAACTCTATGTCGATTTCGCCGACTTCTCCTTCTGGCGGATCGGGGTGGCGAGCGCCCATCTCAACGGCGGCTTCGCCCGCGCCGCGGCGTTTCGCGCCGACGAACTGCTGACCTCGCTCGAGGGGGCCGCGAGCCTGATCGACGCCGAGGCGGGCGCGGTCGCGCATATGAACGCCGATCACGCCGAGGCCGTGCGTCTCTATGCCACCGCGGTGGCCGGTGCGCCCGACGGTGCCTGGCGCATCAGCGGCCTCGACCCCGACGGCCTCGACCTGTGTTCGGGAGACCGCGCCCTGCGGCTCGCCTTCCCGCAGCGAATCACCTCGCCCGGCAAGCTGCGTCGGCAGCTCGTGGACTGGGCCGAGACGGCACGCAGCCAAAAGGCGGCGCCGTCACCCTGAATGATTCGCCCGATCGGTCGGCACCAGAGCGATGCCGTTCGATTTCGTGGACAATCCGTGCCGGAGCCGGAGTTTCCGTTGATTTTCCGTCGGTGTGGTGTTATAGCTACGGCCGAAATAAGAGTGCAAACACGCCTTTGGAAAGGTAAAGCCTGGGCTTTTGCGGTCGTTCGCAGCGATCGTGAGAGAGCAGCGTCGTGCTTTTGAATTCGCGCCGGGATGTTCGACCCCACGCTTGTTCGGTTGAGCTTCTACTGAGCCTGCGTGACCGGATCAAGCGGTTTCGCGGCCTTCGACGATCGCGAATCTGGAATTCAGGACATAGGGACGAGTCGAACCTGCGGTTTCGATCGCTGGTGTCGTCATCTTTTTGCCGCGCCGATGCGTCGCGTCTTCGAATGAGAACGCGCCTCCATCGGGTCCCGGATTCCAGCGAGGCACGCCGTCCTCGGTCCAGGCTTCAACAACGATCGGACTCCCGTGACCCAGAAACCCCTCACCGCCGCCGTCAATCCCGAGCCCCGGACCCAGACGGCGGAGACGCCCGCCTCCGGCTCCGACAGGAGCGGCATGCCGCGTGGCAGGACCGCGCCCCTCGGATCCGGTGGACGGCCTGCCTTCGGCAATCGTTCGTCCAAACCGTTGCACGGCGGCGCACCAAAGGTCGAACCGGCCCGGGCGGCCGTCAAGCCCGGTGTCGCGCGCCAGGGCTTCAAGGCCGGCGAGTTCATCGTCTATCCGGCGCATGGCGTCGGCGAGATTGTCGCGATCGAGCAGGAAGAGGTGGCGGGGTTCAAGCTCGAACTTTTCGTCATCAGCTTCGCCAAGGACAAGATGAAGCTCAAGGTGCCGCTGCCCAAGGTCGCGACGGTCGGCATGCGCAAGCTCAGCGAGGCCGCCGTGGTCCAACGGGCGCTCGACACTCTGGCCGGCCGCGCCCGGGTCAAGCGCACGATGTGGTCGCGGCGCGCGCAGGAATACGAAGCCAAGATCAATTCGGGCGATCTCGTCTCGGTGGCCGAGGTGGTCCGTGATCTTTACCGTTCGGATGCGCAGCCCGAGCAGTCCTATTCCGAACGGCAGCTCTACGAGGCCGCGCTCGACCGCATGGCCCGCGAGATCGCGGCCGTGCAGAAGCTGACGGATTCCGAAGTGCTCAAGCTGATCGAGACGCAGCTCCAGAAGAATCCACGCCGAGGCAAGGTCGATGCGGAAGCCGAGGGCGACGGCGAGGCGGAGACTGAGGAGGGGGATGTCGAGGAAGCGGCCTGAGGCGGCCCGGCATCAATCGGATAAGCCCGGCTTCGGCCGGGCTTTTTGTTGGCGGGCGGAGGTGGGTGACGCCGCGAGAGAGACTTGCAGCGACACAGTCCGTATCCCGTCGCGCGTTGGCTTCCGGTCCACCGGGACACAGCCCATCGCAGCAGGTCTTGTGGTCGTGGTTCATGCCTCACGGAGATCGCCTTGGCGACGATACGAGGTTTGCTGTTCGGCCTGGGACTGGGTGTCGGCCTCGCCACGACCGCCATGGCCCAGGATGCTCTGCCCTGCAACAGCCTGTGCCGATTCTGGTTGGGCAGGTCATCGCCCGACGCGGCGGAGGATGCCGCAGCCGAGGCCCCGCCGGCTCCTGTGCCCGTGTTCCGGAGCCGCGAACCGCACACCGAGCCCCGCCGGATCGATAGGAGCAGCACCGCCCGGCAGCACACACAGCCGAGGCGGATGAAGGTTTCGTTCGGCCGTCGCCAGCAGCGAGCCGGCCCGGTCGCCGTGATCCAACCGGTTTCGGCTCCGCTGACGAGCGCGCTCACACGGCCGCAGACGCCCGCGGTTGCACCGTTGCTGACTCCGGCGACCGCGCCGCCGCCGACTTCGGCGGGCGCATTCCCGCCCACGCCCGCCGTTCCTGCCGCACCGGCAGCCATGAAGGCTCCGGCAAGCGACGTCTCGCCCGCTCTGCTGGACTGACAGTTCGAACCCGATCCTCATGCCGAGGAGATCCGTCTACGCAGCCTGCGTAAACTCGGCTGCGGGCCGATTCAGGACAAGGACGCGGGAATCGTCAGACAAGCTCTCATTTCGACTTTGTGCTCTTGGCGACGGACGATGAGTCGATTTGGGTTGCTCGTGGATTCCATCGAATAGATGCCGACCTAACCTTCTCGATGTCTGCGTCGGGGCGGACAATGCCAAAGACCGCTACAGATCTACGACCGCCTTGCCGACGTCGCCTCTGCTTGAATACGGAACGTTCCGCCCTTCGAGTTGCCCAGGATCTCGTCCCGCAATTCGGAAACCGCGGTCTCGTGCGAGCTGAAGCCCTCGTAGCGGGCGAGCCTGCGGGCGTGGCCCGCGAGATCCGGATAGGCAGCGGAGGTGACGTAGCCGATCGACGAGCGCTTCATGAAGTCGGTCACGCAGAGCGGGCCGCAGGTGCGCGCCCAGCGGCTCGTCGGCAGCACCGCGTTGGGGCCGAGCACGAAATTGGCGAGCGTCACGGGGGTGTGCGGCCCCATCAGGATCTCGGCCGCCTCCGTGATCGCGCCGAGGTGGGCGAAGGGCTCGCTCGACAGGATCTCGAGATGTTCGGGCGCGTAGTCGTTGATGAAGCGGTAGCTCTCCTCGAGCGAGCCGGTGAGGACGATGCCGCCCCGCTTGCCGGTCAGCACCGCTTTGGCGAACGCGGCCCGATAGGGCGTCATCCTCGCCAAGAGAGCGGGGAGCGCCGCGAGCGCCGCCTCGGCCACCTCGTGGCTGTGGGTCACGATATAGGCGGAGGAATCGGGGCCGTGCTCGGCCTCGATCAAGACGTCCATGGCGGCGAGACGGCCGTCGACCGTCCCGTCGGCGAAGATGATCGCCTCCGACGGGCCGGCCGGCAGGCCGGTGTCGATGACGTCGGCGAGCAGGCGCTTGGCCGCCACCACCCAGGGGCTGCCCGGCCCGACGATCTTGAGGGCCGGCGTCACGGTCTCGGTCCCGTACGCCACCGCCGCGACCGCCTGGGCGCCGCCGCATTTATAGACGGTCGAGACGCCGGCGAGCCGGGCCGCGACCAGCGTCGCGGCGTCGACCGAGCCGTTGGCGGTTGGCGGCGTCGAGATGGCGACGTCCGGAACGCCGGCCACCACGGCGGGAACCGCGGTCATCATCGTCACGGACGGGAAGGCGCCCTTGCCGCGCGGCACGTAGAGGGCGACGGAGGAGATCGGCGTCCAGCGGTCGCCCGCGAAGGCGCCGGGCCGCACCTCCTTCATCCACATCGGCTCCGGGCGCTGCTCCTCGTGGAAGGTCCGGATGTTGCGAATCGCGAAACGGATTGCCTCGATGACGTCCTTGTCGACCATGTCGAAGGCCGCATCGAACTCGGCCTCGGTGGCCTTGAGGTTGCCGATCGTCACATCGGCCTTGTCGAGGTCGCGGGCGAAGCGCACGAGCGCCGTGTCGCCCTCGTCCTTCACGGCCTGGATGATCGGACGGGCGCGCTCGATGAAGCTCGCGAGATCGGTCTCTGAGCGCTTCAGCAAGGCCGTCCGCGCCTCCGTACCGAGTGTGGCGAGGTCATGCAGGCTGCAGGTGTCGGACATGGGACTACGCTCCTCGGATGTGGGCTTGCCGGGTCAGATCTCCGCGTCTTCCAGCAGGGACCCTTCGCGAATCGAGGTGATGACCTGCCGCTGCAGGTCGATGAACTCGGTCGAGGCGATCATGTCCTGGCGGCGGGGGCGGGCCAGTCCCACGTGGAAGGTCTCGCGGATCCGGCCGGGGCCGATGCTCATGACCAGGATACGGTCGGACAGATAGACCGCCTCCTCGACGTCGTGGGTGACGAAGAGCACGGTCAGGCGATGCTCCTCCCAGATGCGGGTCAGCAGTTCCTGCATCTGATGCCGGGTCAAGGCGTCGAGCGCCCCGAAGGGCTCGTCCATCAGCAGCATCTTCGGGCGGTATGACAGGGCGCGGGCGATCGCCACCCGCTGCTTCATGCCGCCCGAGAGCTGCGACGGATAGGCGCCGGCGAACTTTTCGAGCTTGACGAGCTCGATATGACGCCGGGCCACCGTCCGGATCTCGGATTTCGCTAGGCCCGCGGCGCGGAGCGCGAATTCGACATTCTCCTGCGCGGTCAGCCAGGGCAGCAGCGTGTAGGACTGGAACACCACGCCCCGGTCGAGACCCGGACCGGTGATCGGGCGGCCGTCCGACAGGAGCACGCCGCCGTCGAAATCCTCGAGCCCCGCGACGATCGAGAGCAGCGTACTCTTGCCGCATCCCGACGTGCCGACGAGCGAAACGAACTCGTTGTCGGCGAGATCGAAGCTGATGTCGCTCAGCACCTGGAGGGGTCCGGTCTTCGACGGGAACCACTTGTCGAGCGTGGCGATGCGCAGCTTGGGCTCGCTCATCCTAGATCACGGTGAGTTTGGATCGAATCGATCCAAACTCATGAACGTGATCGACTTCAGTGGCTTGGAGCATGACGTCACCCGAAAACCGTTTCGCACTTTTCGGCATCAAGCTCTAGCGCCTCGACGCGTAACGGAACAGCACACGCTCCAGCGCCTTCATGCCCTGGTCGGTGACCAGCCCGAGGATGCCGAGGAAGAGGATGTAGCCGATGATCGTCTGCGTCTGGAAATAGCGTTGCGAGACGGTGATCCGGTAGCCCAGGCCCGAGGTCGCGGCGACGAGTTCGGCCAGCACCAGCCAGGTCCACGCCCAGCCGATCGAGATGCGCAGGGTGTCCCAGATGCCGGGCAGCGAGGACGGGATGACGATGCGGGCCACGATGCGCGATTCCGACAGGCCGAGCGTGCGTCCGAGCCCGACGAAATCGGGCGAGACGCGCTTGACGTTGTCCATCACCATGAGGACCTGCTGGAAGAAGGTGCCGATCCAGATGATCAGGAATTTTTGGCCGTCGCTCGTTCCGGCCCAGAGGATGGTGAGCGGCACGAAGGCGACGACCGGCATGTAGCGCACGAAGTCGACGAGCGGCTCGACCGCGGCTTCCCAAGGTCGGAAGCAGCCGATCATGACGCCGATCGGGATCGCCATGGCGGAGGCAATGGCGAAGCCGGCCAGCATCCGATAGACGCTGATGGCGGCGTCGGCCCAGAGCGTCCCGTCCGCCGCGAGCTCGACCATGCGGCTCCACACGGCCTGCGGCGCCGGCAGGAAGATGGGCTTGACCAGGCCCGTCGTGGTCGCGGCCCACCAGAGCCCGCCGAGGCCGGCGAAGACCCCCACCGCAATGCCGAGATAGGCGGGGCGGCTCAGCCCCGCACCGATGCGGAACGCGCCTCGGCGCGCGCCGCCGATCTTGGACGGCCGAGGCAACGGCGTGACGGACCGGTTGGGCGAGGCCGTGCCGGCCGGATCGGTCAGAGTCGACATTGCGGAGCCTCCGCGCAGCACCGTCCTGGCGATCGAACGACATACCGTCCCGCCCTCAAGCCGGCTCCGTTCAGGACGAGGGATCCCCTAATCACACCAATGTAGATCGAAAGCTGGCACGGTGAGTCCGGCCGCATCGAACGCGCTCTCAATTTCGATCAAGGTGATGTCACCATGTTGGTTCGGCTGGTGCAGCGTGACGATCGCGCCGCCTACGGAGAACAGCGTATTCGGTTCAGCGGTGCCGACGAAAGCGAAACCATTTGCTTTCAAATGGTCAACCACGTTCTCGAAGGTGACGCAATAGATCACCTTCAGACCGCTTCGAATTCAACCGCCATAAGCGAGCCAGGGTGAGGCAGCAGTCCCTTGTCCCGAAGCAGCGACAGCATCGCAAGGGCATCACGCTCCGCTTCAGCAAGGGTCGCGCCCGTGATGTGGAAACCCTTGACGTCCGGAGACGTCACGACGAACCGCCCAATTCCTTCCAGGAACGTGTGTTCGAATCGAATTCTGTTGTTTTGCAACTCTCGCACCCTCCGGTCGCCGCCTCGATAGCCGCTAGCTCTCTTACCGACACGGATACACTCGATGTAGCTCAGCAAGGCTTACAATTCCATAGCGGTTTGCGGGGTACGCCACGAGAGTGATCGGGAAGGGCCCGGAGACGGTTCCCTCGTCTTGCGACATTTTTAGTTCTACTGCGTTGCAAACGACGCCGGTGAGGCCCGACGCCCTCGATCACTCGGCTTGCTACCCAAGCAGCCACTCAAAATGAAGGCCGTTTTTCGACTCGTGATACAGGAAGGATGAAGGAACCTTATTTCCGTGGGTGCCCTTATTCTTACTGTGTCAGAAGCCAAAAGCGGCACTCTTCCTGAGCTTGTCGAAAGATCGTGGGCGGGCGACCTCAATTTCCCGTCCTTCGACAAGCTCAGGATGAGGGCAATTGAGGCTAGCGGAGCTGACGATCGTGTTTATGACACCGTAAGATTATTTGATCGCGTTGATGAAATCGGTATCGATCATCTGATCGGCGCTCACGTCCTTGGTGACGAGCTTGGCCTGCTTGGCCGCCTTGAGCACGTCGGCAAAGGTCTTCGTCCTGAAGTCGCCTGCGAGCGCCTGCTTGTTCTCCTCGAGCGAATAGTAGCGCACGCCGTCGAAGGCGGTGGCGAGGTCGTCGGGCGGCGAGCCGACCGCATCGGCGATGATCTTGCGGTCCGCCGCCGTATTGGCCTTGTAGTCGTCGAGGGCCTCGCCCCAGGCCTTCATCAGCGCCAGCACCTGGCCGGGCTTCGCCTTGATGACGTCGTCGCGGATCACCAGCACGTCGCTGACAAGGCCGGGATCCTTGCCGGCGGTGAACAGCAGGCTCAGGTTCGGATCCTGCTTGCGGGCCGCGGAGATATAGGGCTCGTAGGTCACGGCGACCGGCACCCGGCCGGCGATGAGCGCGCCGCCGGCGTCCGCCGCCGGCATCGGTACCTGCTTGACGTCGGCCATCGACATGCCGTTGCTGGCGAGCGCGTAGTTGAGCAGGATGTCGCTCGTCGTGCCCTGCTCGAAGGCGATCGACTTGCCCTTGAGGTCGGCGACCGATTTCACGTCCTTGCCGGCAATGATCGCATCGGCGCTCAGGCTGAAATCGAGCAGCATGACGATCTTGATCGGCAGGCCGGCCGCGACCATACCCATCGCCGTATGGGTGGCGATATTGGCGCCGTCGAGCTGCCCGCTGGCGAGCGCGGCATCGATGTCCTTGTCCTCGGTGAAGTTGACGATGTCGACCTTCTCAAGGCCCTGCTTGGCGAAGACGCCCTTCTTGGCCGCGACATGCCACTGCCCGTAGCCGAGCCAAGGCTCGATGCCGAGCTTGAAGCTGCCCGCCTCGGGCTTGGCCGGAATCGTCTCCGCCGCGTTCGCCGGAGCGGCGACCGCAAGCATCAGCCCGGCCGTCGCCGCGAAAGCCGCCGCGCGCGTGAATTTCCCAAGATGGACCTGCATTGGAGCGTTCCCCTTCGAGCCGTGTTGCATCATCGCGGAAGAAGTCCATACCGTCGTGCAACACGGAGAGCTAGCGTCTCGCCCGGTTCAGGGTGCAGATATTGTCGGCAGCAGGCGCGCAAGGATCGCGTGCCGAGCACCCGCCTCGGCAACCCTGCCTCTCAGATCGAGGCCAGATAGCCGCCGTCGACCGCGATGCACTGGCCTGTGATATAGGCGGAGGCGGCGGAGGCAAGGAACACCGCCGCACCCTGGATGTCTCCCATCTCGCCGAACCGCGCCTGCGGGATCTTGGCGAGCATGGCGCGCTGCCAGGTCTCGTCCCGGTAGAAGACCTCCGTCATGGCGGTGCGGAAATAGCCCGGCGCGATGGCGTTGACGCGGATGCCGTAGGGCGCCCATTCGGCCGCCAGCGCCCGCGTCATGCCGAGGAGGCCGGACTTCGACGACCCGTAGGGCACCGCGCCAGGCACGCCGACCTCGGAGGTGAGCGAGCAGAGGTTGATGATGGCGCCGCCCCGGCCGTTCTCCTTCATCCGCGCCGCCGCGGCTTTGGCGCAGAAGAAGGCTCCCTTGAGATTGGTGTCGAGGATGCGGTCCCAGAGCGCCTCGTCGACATCGAGGGAGGGCCGGACCTCCTCCGTGCCGGCATTGTTGACCAGGATGTCGATCCGACCGAAGCGCGCGACGGTGTCGGCGACCACCTTGTCGCAGCTCCGGGCCGCGCAGGCATCATGCTCGATCGGATGGGCGGGCGCGTCGAGCGTCGCCAGCCGGGCGAGGGTTGCATCGAGCGAGGAGCGCGATCGGCTGGTGACGGCCAGCGACGCGCCCGCCCTGGCGAACCCTTCCGCGATCGACTGGCCGATGCCCCGGCTCGCACCGGTGACGAGGGCGACGCGGCCAGTGAGATGGAAGCAGGAGAGATCCGCCATGACCGGGCCCGATTTCCTTTGACGACGTCTTAAGTCTACCTCTCACCCTGCCTGGCGTCCCGAGAAAGGCCACCAATTCCTGATCGCAGGCGGCGAGACGAAACGGGTCTTGACCTTCCCATCGTTGGAAGCCCCATGTGATTGGGGGTCTTCTCAGGAGCGTCTTATCGTGGGACTCGTCTCTTCACCGACCCAGCTTGCCGATCCGGGCGCCGGCGCATCCTTGGCTGTCGACGTCGTAGGACTGACCTGCGCCTCCTGCGTCCGCCGCCTCGAGGCGACGCTTCGGGCGCGTCCCGGTGTCACCGACGTCTCCGTCAACCTCGCCACAGGCCGCGCGACAATCCAGTTCGCCGGCTCGCCCGATGCGGCATCGGTGATCGGGGCCGTCGAAAGTGCGGGCTTCTCGGTTCCGGAGCAGACCGTCGCCATCGGGATCGACGGGATGACCTGCGCCTCCTGCGTCGGCCGGGTCGAGCGGGCGCTGGCCGGTGTGGCCGGCGTCGTCTCGGCCTCCGTCAACCTGGCGACCGGGCGCGCGACGGTCCGCTCCTACGTCGGAACCGCCGTTGAGGCCGATCTTCTGGATGCTGTTGCCGCGGCCGGATTCGAGGGACGGACGATCACGCCCGAGCCCGACCGCAAGGCGACGGGACGCGAGTCCGAGACCGCGGCGCTGCGGCGCGACCTCCTCGTCGGCCTGGTCTTGGCCGCGCCGCTCTTCGTCATGGAGATGGGCGCCCATCTGGTCCCGGCCTGGCACCATCTCATCGTCGACACGATCGGTCTTCGGGCGAGCTGGACGATCCAGGCGGTACTCGCGGGTCTCGTCCTCGCCGGGCCAGGCAGGCGCTTCTTCAGGTCGGGCATTCCGGCACTCTTGCGCGGCCATCCCGACATGAACGCCCTGGTCGCGCTCGGCACCGGCGCCGCCTATCTCTATTCGCTTGCGGCCACCGCCGCGCCGGCGCTGTTCCCGCCCGGAACGGCCAATGTTTATTTCGAAGCCGCGGCGCTGGTGGTGGTGCTGATCCTCGTCGGGCGCTGTCTCGAGGCGCGGGCAAAGGGTCGAACCGGCGAGGCGATCCGGCGCCTCGTCGCGCTGGCGCCGAAGACGGCTCGTGTGCTGCGTGACGGACGCGAGGCGGAGGTGGCGGTGAGCGACCTCGCTGTGGGCGACGTCGTCCGCGTGCGCCCGGGCGAGACCGTTGCGGTCGATGGCACGGTCGTGGCGGGATCGAGCTACGTCGATGAGAGCATGCTCACCGGGGAGCCGGCTCCGGTCGCCAAAGAGGCGAAGGCCCTTGTCGTCGGTGGCACCGTCAACACGACCGGAAGCTTCGATTTTCGGGTCACCGACATCGGCGCCGATACGGTGCTGGCGCGCATCGTGCGGCTCGTCGAGGAGGCGCAAGGCGCCAAGCTGCCCATCCAGGCGCTGGTCGACCGGGTGACCGGCTGGTTCGTGCCCGCCGTCATGGCGCTGGCGGCGGCGACCTTCCTGGCCTGGCTGATCCTCGGGGCCGCACCCTCGCTGCCGCTGGCGCTCGTCAACGCCGTCGCGGTGCTGATCATCGCCTGTCCCTGCGCCATGGGCCTCGCGACGCCGACCTCGATCATGGTTGGAACCGGGCGCGCCGCGGAGCTCGGTGTCCTGTTCCGCCGGGGCGATGCGCTCCAGGCGCTCGACGGCATCAAGACGGTGGCGTTCGACAAGACCGGCACGCTGACGGAGGGCCGTCCGCGGCTGACCGATCTGGTCGCGGCGGAGGGCTTCGACGAGGGCACCGTCCTGGGCCTGGCGGCGGCCGTCGAGGCGAGGTCGGAGCACCCGCTCGCCTCCGCCATCACGGCGGCGGCGGCCGAGCGCCGGGTCGGGGTGGCCCCGGTCGAGGATTTCGAGGCGGCGCCTGGCTTCGGTCTCTCCGGGCGCGTGGACGGTCATCGCGTCGAGATCGGGGCCGATCGTTTCATGGCGCAACTCGGCCATGACACGAGCGCCTTTTCTGCAGATGCGGCGCGGCTGGCGGAGGAGGGTAAAAGCCCGCTCTACGTGGCGGTCGCCGGGCGCCCGGCCGCCCTGCTGGCGGTGGCGGACCCGATCCGCGACGGTGCGCTCGCCGCTATCGAGGCGCTCCGGGCTCTCGGGCTGCAGGTTGCGATGATCACCGGGGACAATGCCGCAACGGCCCGGGCCGTTGCCCGCCGTCTCGGCATCGGCGAGATCGCCGCGGATGTGCTGCCGGCCGGCAAGGTGGACGCCCTGCAGCGGCTGCGCGGCGACGGCCGGATCGCCTTCGTCGGGGACGGCATCAACGATGCGCCGGCGCTCGCGGCGGCCGATGTCGGGATCGCCATCGGGACCGGCACCGATATCGCCATCGAGAGCGCCGACGTCGTGCTGATGGCGGACGATCTCGACGGCGTCGTCAGAGCCGTCGCGCTGTCGCGCGCCGTCATGCGCAACATCCGGCAGAATCTGGTGTGGGCCTTCGCCTATAATGCGGCCCTGATCCCGGTCGCGGCGGGCGCGCTCGCCATCGTCGGCGGTCCGCTGCTGTCGCCGGTCCTGGCGGCTGGCGCGATGGCGCTCTCCAGCGTTTTCGTCGTATCCAATGCGCTCCGGCTCCGCGGCTTCGCGCCGCCTGCCGCGCCGGCGCGCGCTGCCAAGGCAGTCCGGTCGCCGGCGGGCACGCTCGCCACCGCCGAATGACGAGGCTCGCCATGACGACGATCGGAGAGGCCGCCCAGGCATCCGGCGTGTCCGCCAAGATGATCCGCTACTACGAGGAGACCGGCCTCATCCGCAAGGCGGAGCGCTCGCCGAGCGGCTATCGGCATTACACCGAGGCCGACGTCCACACGCTGCGCTTCATCCGCCGTGCCCGCGACCTCGGCTTCGCGGTCGAGCAGATCGCCGAGCTGCTCGCCCTGTGGCAGGATCGGAGCCGGGCCAGCGCGCAGGTCAAGGCGCTGGCCATGGACCACGTCGCCGGGCTGCGGAAGAAGATCGCCGAGCTTCAGGCGATGGCCCGGACGCTGACGGCCCTTGCCGAACAATGCGGCGGGGATGGCCGGCCGGAGTGCCCGATCATCGACGACCTTGCTGCGGCCGACGAGGACGGCGGGCCGGATCGGGCTTTGGCAGAGGCGGTCGCTCACCGCGGTCCGCGGCTGTTCGGAGCCCCCTGAACTGCGGCCGCGTACGAGGGAGACCATCATGATCGTGGACCGCAGGCAGGTTCTGGCCGGGTTCGCCGGCACGGTGGCGGGGATGGTCGCGCCAACTCTCGGCTGCGCCGCCGAAGCCCCGCCCGTCGTGCTCACCGTCGGCCGTCGCACGCTGGAAGTGAACGGCCGCGCCGCGCCGGTGCTCGGGCTCACGCAGCCCGATGGCACCGCCGGCCTGTTCACATCCGTCGGAACGCCGTTCCGGGTGAGGCTGCGCAACGACATCGGCACGGACACGCTGATCCATTGGCATGGCCTCATGCCGCCCTACCGGCAGGACGGGGTGCCCGGCATCTCCGGGCCGCCGATCCCGCCCGGCGGCACGGCGAGCTACGATTTCCCGCTCGGCTTTCCGGGCACATTCTTCATGCATTCGCATCAGGGCCTGCAGGAACAGGCGCTGCTCAGCGCTCCGTTGATCGTGCGGGACCCCTCGGCGGATGGCGGCCGGCAGGAGGTGGTGCTGATGCTGCACGACTTTTCCTTCAGGACGCCGCAGGAGATCTTCGACGGGCTGCGGCATTCAAAAGGCGCCGCTCCGGCCGGCCACGCTATGGCCGGGATGAGCGGCATGGCCGGAATAGCGATGGATCTCAACGACGTCGCCTACGACGCATTCCTCGCCAACGACCGCACCCTGGCCGACCCGCAGGTGATGCGCGTCGAGCCGGGCGGCCGCGTGCTGTTGCGCATCATCAATGCGTCGGCCTCCAGCGGCTTCATGATCGACCTCAGGCCGTCCACGGCGACCCTCGTCGCGGTCGACGGCCATCCGGTGCGGCCGGTGAGAGGCTCGGCCTTTCCGTTGGCGATCGCCCAGCGCCTCGACCTTGCGGTCGATCTCGGCAAGGGCCAGACGACGATGCCGGTCTTCGCCACCCTCGAAGGCGCGCGGGCGCGGACCGGCCTCGTGCTGGCGACCGCCAGGGCCAGGATCAGCAAGCTGGCGGATCGGGCCGCCTCGGCCGCGCCGCCGCTGGGCCTCGGGCTCGAGCGGGGGCTGCGGGCCGCGGCGCCGCTGGCAACCAGGGCCGCGGATCGGACCCACCGAGTCGCCCTGACAGGCAGCATGGCCGGCTACGCCTGGAGCCTGAACGGCAAGGCCTATGGCGAGGATCGGCCGCTCGGCGTCGCCAGGGGCGAACGTGTCGAACTCGTCATGACCAACCGGACCACGATGGCTCACCCCATGCACCTGCACGGCCATATGTTCCAGATCGTGGCGATCGACGGCCGGCGCTTTGCCGGCGCCATGCGCGACACGGTGCTGGTGCCGCCGAATGCCAGCGTCACGATCGCCTTCGACGCGGACAATCCGGGCCATTGGGCCTTCCATTGCCATAACCTCTACCACATGGAGGCCGGCATGATGACGACGGTGCGCTACGAGGGCACCTGAATGGCGCGACCGAACCAATGCGGCCACTGCGGCGTTGCCTCGAGCATGTTCGGCTGTTGCCGAACTGCTTCAGGGTTGAAACTGCTTTACTCAGGCGATGGGGTTCCGCCTTGAACCGCCCTCAGGGCTGATGACTCCTGCACAGCGTATTTGACGCGTGCGGGAGCTTGTCTCCGACACGCATAATGGTCGGAGGCTACGAATGGGGACCTATCTGCTTCTGGCGGCCGGCGGAGCGCTCGGCACGCTGGCGCGCTATGCCGTCGGCCTGATGGCCGCGCCGATCAGCCAGAGCCTCCCCTGGGGAACGATCCTGATCAATATCGCGGGCTCGTTTGTGATCGGGTTCTTCGGCACGCTGACGCTCGCGCACGGCCGCTTCCCGGTGTCCGAGAACATCCGCCTCTTTGTCATGGTCGGTTTCTGCGGAGGGTTCACGACCTTCTCCTCATTCAGCCTGCAAACCTTGGACCTGCTGCGCGGCGATGCGGTGGGACGGGCCTGTTTCAATATCCTCGCTTCGGTCGCCTTGTGCCTCTGCGCGGTCGCGGCCGGGCATGCGCTGGCCTCCAGGCTGAACGGCGGCGCCGTCGCCATCGCGCAGGTGCAGATCGAGGAGGACGCCTGATCCGGCCGCCGATTCCGCGCCTCGCTGCTCGGCGGCGCGCGACGCCAGATCACGCAACCAGGCGAGCGACCACGGCGGCAGAGGCTTCGACGTCACCTCGGTCCGCCCAAATATCGCTCAACCGCATCGCGACGATCGGGCCGCCGGTATAGGCGTCCGTGAGGCAGGCGATCTCGACGGCCCGCACCGCGTCGGCGCCCATGTGGAGCGCACCCAAGGCCGCCTTGGCGCCGGAGCCGAGCGCCATGAAGGGAACCTCGGCCGGCTCGAACCAGAACCCGTCGGTTTCGAACGAGAAGATGCGGCCGTCGCGGTGGAAGGCCACGAGCTCGCTGTTGGAGTCGAGCGGCGGGCGCGCCGGAAACTCGCCACCGTCCCAGGGAGCGACCGGCATGGCTTCGAGGATGCGGACGGTGGCGGCCAGCGCCGAGATCTTGCCGGCCATGGCGTAGATGACGGGATGGGCCCTGCCCATGACGAGCTTGTTCATCCCTTCGGGACACTTGATCGAGCCCTGGACCAACAGGCTGTCGGCGGCCAGCGTTCCGTCTCGATAGACCACGGTGGTCATGGCGTGCTCCTGCACCAGCATCTGCGGCGAGGTGATGCCGTCCTGAAAACCTGGCGTCCTCCTGCAAGGAATTTGCCGCCATGATGGCCACGCGAAGTTTGCCCGGAGCTGATCGGCTGCCGGCGAAGGTTCGCGCCCGGTCACCGCGATCGTGCCGGTGACCCTGCCCGTCGGGATCACGGCAGGAGCGGTCGCCGCGCCATCAGTCTCCAGACCATGAGCGCACTGCATGGCAGACATGTAAGATAAGCACTGGAACAATATCGTCCGAGTATTACGTCAAATATATCGAGGCACACATAATATTAAACGGGAGTTTAAGAATGCGCACCAAGCTTCTCACCGGCACAGCCGCAGCTGTATTGGTCCTGTCGACCTGCGCGGCCTTCGCGCAGACGATGGGTTATGATGGGCAAATGTCGCGAGGGCATCGGCTCGATGTCGGTCCGCAGAACACCTATGGCCAATATTCCGCGACTGCGCCAGCCGATAGCTTCATGGCTCCGGCGCAGCGACCTGCGGCACAACAGGCAGCGCCTGCCGCCTCGACGGTCGTGCCGGTTCCGTCCTATTTCTACAGGGCGCAGGGGGTAGAGGTTCAGTAATCGCGCCCCAGAGCCGGACCCGCAAACACCTGAGCTAATTGCGAAATGTGGACCGGGGCGTGGTGGCACTCGGTCCTGGACGACGGAGGCTTGGGCGGCAGAGTTGATCAGCCGGAACGCTCCCAAAATGCCGACCGGCGTAGATCGGGCCATTCACTCAAGGTAATCCATCCGCGATGGCCTTGAGCAGCACGACCGCCGAGGCGGCGCCCGGGTCCATATGGCCGATGGCCCGCTCGCCGAGCCGCGAAGCCCGGCCTTTGGCGGCCACCATGGCTTTCGTGGCCTCGGCGCCTGCCGCCGCCGCTGCGACCGCCGCCGCGAGGCAAGCCCCGAGGTCCTTCCGCTCCGCTCGGGCTGCCGCCATGGCCTCGGCGGCAGGAAGCCAGGCGTCGAGCATGGTCTTGTCGCCACGCTCCCCCTTGCCGCGGTCCTGGATGCCCTTGGCCATGGCGGCGATAATGTCGACCATGGCGTCCAGGTCGAGGCGCGGCTTGCCCTTGACGGCGGTGCCAGCGCGGAGGAAGGCCGTCGCGTAAAGCGGTCCCGAAGAGGCACCGACGGCATTCAGGAAGCTCTTTGCCGCCGTATTGAACACCACGGTCGGCTCGGCGGACGCGTCGAGCTTGGCCAAAGCCTCGGTGACGGCCGAAAACCCGATCGACATGGTGACGCCGTGGTCGCCATCGCCGATGACGCCATCGAGTCGCGACAGCCGGTCCTTGTCGGCCTCGATCGCCTCGGCCATGCGGTCGAAGAGGGTGATCAGTTGCGCAGTTGTGACGTCGGTCATGGGTCGATCCGTCGAGGAGGCTCAGCCGGCACGGAACATGGCGCAGTCGCAGGGGCGGTCGAGGAGCGGTGTCAGCTCGTCGTCGAGCAGCATCAGGGTGATCGAGGCACCGGTCATCTCGAGCGAGGTGCAGTAATTGCCGACCCAGGTGGCATGGACCGCGATGCCGCGCTCGTCGAGCCGCTGCTTGACGCGGCGGTTGAGCAGGTAGAGCTCCATCAGCGGGGTCGAACCGAGCGAATTGACCAGAACCGCCACCTTGTCGCCGCGCTCCGCCGGCATCTCGGCGAAGATCCGGTCCATGATGTCGTCCGTCACCGCATCGGCGCCGCGCAACGGCTCGCGCGACACGCCGGGCTCGCCATGGATGCCCATGCCGATCTCCATCTCCTCCGGCCCAATCTCGAAATTGGGCGTCAGCGTCTGCGGCAGCGAACAGGGTCCGAGCGCCACGCCGACCGTGAAGGTGCGCTCGTTCGCCTTGCGGGCGAGGCGTTCGCATTGGTCGATGTCGAGCATGCTGTCGGCTGCGGCGCCGACGATCTTGAAGACGAAGAAATTACCCGCGACGCCGCGCCGCTTCTCACGCTCCTCGCGCGGTGCGGAGGCCACGTCGTCGGTGGTGACGACGATGCGAGCCTCGATCTCGTCCATGGCGGCGAGTTCGGCCGCCATCTCGAAGTTCATCACGTCGCCGGCATAATTGCCGAAGACGAAGAGCACGCCCTTGCGGCCATCGACCGCCTTGGCGCATTCGAGGATCGGGTCGGGCGGGGGCGAGGCGAAGACGTTGCCGACGGCCACCGCATCCGCGAGACCCTTGCCGACGAAGCCGAGGAAGGTCGGCTCGTGGCCGGAGCCGCCACCGACCACGATGCCCACCTTGCCCGGGCGTGGCCCATCGACGGCGACTAGCGAGCGCGGCGAATGCGTGAGCTGCCGCAGATGCTTCGGGTGGGCGGCGAGGATGCCTTCGAGCATCTCCTCGACGATGACTTTGGGGTCGTTGATGAGCTTCTTCGTCTTCACGCCATCTCCTCCCGTTTCACCCGCCTTCGATCGGGCGCGGCTTCGCCACGGTCATAGTGGGGGCAGGCCTACCCCGGCAAGCCGTTCCTGTCGGCATCGCGCCCCCGGGCGGACGGGGCGGCGACCCATCCCGACAGTCGAGCGTTGTCGCACCAGGAGACGCTTCCATGTTGCTGCGCAAGACCGACCCGGGCCTGATCCTCATTCCGCAGCCGGCTCATGCCTGGCTCTCGGGAGAGCTGGCGCGCGCCTGGGGCAATGCGGAGTTCGATCGCCCCGAGCCCTTCGAGGCCGTGTGTCTCGGGGTCGAGCAGCACGACATCGGCTGGCAGGACCGCGACCAGCGCCCCGGCTTTCTGGCCGAGACCGGCATGCCGATGCAGTTCCCGGACGTGTCGGCGGTCGAGCATACGCTGTTCTGGGCGGACGGTGTCAGGCGCGCCGCGACCCTCGGGCGCTATCCGGCGCTGCTCGTCTCGCTGCATGGCACCACGATCTATTCCGAGAAATTCGATATCGGCAAGGCGGCGCCGGCGGATGCGGCGGCGGCGCGCCGCTTCCTCGACGAGCAGCATTCCTTTCAGAGCGCCGTTCTGGCGTCCCTCAGGGCCGACCCGCGGACGGCCACGTCCGCGACGCCCGAAGCCGTCGAGCGCAACCGGCTGCTGGTGGCGACGCTCGACGCCATTTCCCTGCACGCGTGCTGGGGCCTCGACAAGGAGGTGACGATTGATCGGGTCCCGACGCGTGGCTCGGCGACGCGGCCGCTCATCCTCCGTCCGACGAGCCCCGGTGAGACCGTGATCGATCCCTGGCCGTTCGGCCTGGAAAGTCTCGCGCTCGCCGTCGAAGGGCGACCATTGTCTCCGCCCTTCCGCAGCGAAGAGGCGCTCCTGGCTGCCTACGAGGCCGCGCCACTCATGATCGTCGAGATCCTGCTGCACGCGCCGCGCTGATCCAAATTGGACCGGCCGCCACAGCGCGACCTCGTTGCCGATACTCGGCTTCGACGTCGTCTGAAACGCCGCGCCGCGCTCAGGAGCTCAGGGTCGAGGCCGTCCAGAGGTCCTGCGCCAGGGCCTTGAGCGTCAGGGCTTCGGCCCAGCGGTCCGTCGTGTCGTTGCCGTCCCGCCCGGTGATCGCATAGGGTTTCGGGCCGAGCTCGCAGGTGAAGGAGAGCACGTCGTCGGCGCCGGACCGGCGCCGCCAGCTCCTGAACCCGTAGTCCCACCAGCCGGCGAAGAGGTCGAGCCAGATCTTGTGATGCGGGAAGGCGATCTCGATCTGCACCTGCTCGCGCGACGCCACCCGGCCGTGGAAGGCCCAGCTCTGGTCGAGGATGCGGTGGATCAGGGCATGGTCCTCCTCGCTCATCGGATAGGCGAACTCTCGCCCGACGAGAAAATGCGACAGGTCGGCCAGGAGCTTGAGGGCGGGGAAGCGGTCGATGAGGTCGAGCGTGTAGAAGAGGTCGGTCGTCACACGGTCGCGATGCGTCTCGACGTAGACGGGAAAGTCGACCTCCTCGGCCAGCCGATGCCAACCTTCGACGAGCTTCACGCCGTCCTCGAGACGGCGCGGCCGCACGTCGCCCTGGAGGTTCAGGTGATGCACCTTGAACTCGCTCGCGATGTCGAGCACCGGCTTCAGCTCGTCGACGGTCTTGGGGAAGCACATCCCCTCGGCCACCATGCCGGTCCCCTGCATGCAGCTGAGGAGGCGTCGGACGTCGGCGCGGTTCGTCCAGGGCGCGCTGACACCGTCGAAACCGGCCTCAGCGATCTTGGCCACATTGGCCTCCAGCGTCGGCTCGACGCCGTCGGTATGGCGGCGTTCCATGGCCCAGAGAGATTGAAGGACGATCAGGCTCTGCATGGTCTCGCTTCTTCGTCGAATGGAATCAGTCACTCAACACATGTCGCCTGCTAAATGACTTGAGCCCACCGCCCTCATGTTGAGCAGGCCGCAACGCGGCCGTGTCGAAACACGAGGGCGGTCCCTCGTCCTTCGAGACGGCGCTTTCAGCGCCTCCTCAGGATGAGGGACCTGGTCGGCGCGCGATCACCGCGCATGCACCGGGCCTTGACCGTCGTGCGGAAACAGGAAGGCGGCATCGTAGCCGACAATCATCGCCGCACCCGACCGGTCGGCGATGCGCAGGCCGTCGCGCGCGGGCTCGACGGCGGCGATCTCGGTCCAGTCGGCCGGGAGCGGAAGGCCGCCCAGCACCGAGCGGATCTCGACCGTGCCGCCGAGCTCGAAGCTCGTCGCGACGCCGGACCGGCGCAGCGGATTGTCGGCGATCGAGGCGGCATGGCCCTGCGCCGAATAGCAGCGCGCCTCCTCCATGCCGAGGACGCCGGTATGGCGCCCGCTCCAGGGCCGATAATCGCGCCCGCCGTTGCTCATCCACAGGAGGGTCAGCGGCAGGACGGCAGGGTCCTTGAGCGACAGGACTAGGTCGTTCGTACCGTGGCGCAGGGCGGCGGCCCAGCCGAGCCGGTGGCCCTGCGCCTCGACCAGCATGACGAAATCCTCCGACCGCTGCGCCACAGGATAGTCGCGGATGTCGGCGGTGCCGCCCGCAGCCAGCGGAATGGCGCCGAGATCTTCGGTGTGTGACGGGTAGAGCAGGCTCGAGCGGCCCATCGCCGGGTCGGTCTCGAGCGGTGAGGCCGGCGTCTCGGCATAGACCTTGGGCGAGAAGCTGAGGCGCCCACCCTCGGGCATGCGGGTCATCGCATGGTGGGCGGCCGTGATGGCGCCGCTGCCCCCGGTGAAGACGTGCCGCTGATAAAGGAACGGGTGGCCGTCGCGCAGCGTCAGTTCCTTGACGAGCCGCGCGCCGAACACCGGCCGCTGCAGCGCGAAGCGCGCCGTCGTGGCGCCATTCGGATGACGAGTCTCGTCGATCTTGGTCCAGGACGCGTTGCAGGGCCAGCCATGCATCGGCGCCGGCTCGACGTCGTTGAGGCCGAAAGGAGCGCAGAAGAAATCGCCCGACAAGCTCTTCAGATGCGGCGGGAGGGTCTCGTCGCCCTGGATGTCGGGCTCGTCGATCCAGGGCGCGGTGTGCAGCGGCTCGATCCGCCGCCCGTCCCGCTCGATCGCGAGCTTGCGGATCATGCCCGTGCTCGCATCGAACGTCAGCGCGATGCCCTCGGCTTCGAGCATGTGGAGGCGTCGAGTCTCGTCCATCTCAGGCAAACCCTATTCCGCCGCGACCGTCAGCGGATCGCCATGCAGGTCGGCGCGAAACGGTTTCGCGGTCGGCGGCAGCTCGCGCCTCACGTAGAACTCCGGGTCCCTGCTCTGGCGGATCAGCGCCGGGATGATCTCGCGGTAGGCCTCGATGGTGCTGGCATAGGGTTTCGGCAGGTCGGCCTTCATCTCCTCGTGCAACGCCGGGAGCGCATGATAGGGCACCATCGGGAACATGTGATGCTCTACGTGATAGTTCATGTTCCAATAGAGGAAGCGGAAGACCGGGTTCATGTAGATGGTGCGCGCGTTCAGCCGATGGTCGAGCACGTTGTCGGCGAGGCCGGCGTGCTGGGTCAGGCCGAAATAGATGGTGAGCCAGCCGCCATACATCGACGGCAGGATTCCCACATACATCAGCGGCAGCCAGGACCGCGTCCCGAGCGCAAGCGCGATCACCGCCAGATGGATGACGAGCCAGATGCGGGCGACGCGATAGACGTTCGGCCGCTCCATCTCGGGAACGAAGGTGCTCTCCTCGGCGCTCAGACGGCCGGTGGCGTGCAGCATCACCGCCTTGATGGTGCTCCAGGTGCTCGATATGGCGAAGATGTTGCTGAGGAGGCGCAGCATCGCCGGCGGCCGCATCGCGGCGATCTCCGGGTCGCGGCCGACGATGATCGTATCGGTGTGGTGGCGGGTGTGGCTCCAGCGCCAGATCGTCGGCTCGCGCATGATCATGAAGCAGGCGAGCTGGTAGACGGCATCGTTGAGCCAGCGCGTCTTGAAGGCTGTGCCATGGCCGCATTCATGCCACCGCGAATCGGTCGATGAGCCGTAGAGCACGCCGTAGCAGAGGAAGAAGGGCACCGCCCACCAGCTGCCCCAGGTCAGATAGCCGCCCGCCCCGAAGACCACGAAGGCGCCGAGCCAGACGATCGTGTCACGGATGGCGGCGGCGTCGGAACGTCGCATCAGGTCCTTCATCCGCTTGCGTGGGATGTCGGTCTTGTACCATTGCGCCGCGGCGAGGCCGTTGGCCACGGCGGCCTCGGAGTCGCGGCCGACCAGGCTGTAGTCGCGGCGCGTCACGGTCGGTCCCATTGCGCAACTCCCGATGTCCTCAGAGGACTTGAAGCTCGACGCGTCCTCATCCTGAGCGGAGCCGGCTTGAGGCTCCATCGAGCGAAGCTCGCTGGAGAAGCCGGCGTAGAGCGGATGCCCAGCATCCGAGTCGAAGGACGGCAGACGGTTTCCGTGCTTCGAGACCGTCCTTCGGACCTCCTCAGCATGAGGGTCATGGTATATTAAAACATCGTAGCCTTCTGAACGTGGCGTTCAAGCGCGTCCTCCATCACATCCCATCATCCAGCCGCGCCGCGGCGGAGGCGCACGGGCGCTCCCGTTCCGGCACTCTCGATCGCGGCCTGGCAGAGCCGCAGCGAGGCGAGGTTACCGCGCGCGGAATGGATCGGCGCGTGGCCCGTCTCGACGGCGCAGAGCAGCGCGCCCATCGTCCCGGCGAAGCCTTCGCTGAACCATTGCCCTTCGAGCGCCGGTTCGGCGACGCCCTCGGCGGTGTAGAGCCGCACCGTCTGCCGCCCGAGATCGGGGCCGGTGCTGCGCAGGAGGCCGCGGGTGCCGACGACGACCGTCGTGTCCGCGGCACCGAAGGCCGCATTGGCGTCGAAAAGCAGCGAGGCTTGCCCGCCGGGAAAGGTGACGACGACCTGCGCCAGCAGGCCGGGCAGGATGCTCTGCCCATGGGCGCGCGACGTCGTGGCGAAGACAACCTCGGCCGTGTCGCCGAAAAGGCTCGTCAGGAAATCGAACCAATGGATGCTGAAATCCTCGAGGATGACCTGGGGCATCTCGGCGAAGCGGGTGCCGGCGATCCAGCTGTGGTCCCACTGGATCGCCACGCGCACCGCCGTGACCTCGCCGACCAGCCCGGCTGACACTGCCTCGCGCATATAGGACATATGCGGCGCCCAGCGGCCGTTCTGGTTGACCGCGAGCTGCAGGCCTTTTCGGTCGGCCAATCTGACGAGGGCCTCGCCGACCGCAAGATCGTGTACGAAGGGTTTTTGCGACAGCACGTGCTGCCCG
Organism: Lichenihabitans sp.; assembly: GCA_965277635.1. Classification (GTDB taxonomy): domain Bacteria; phylum Pseudomonadota; class Alphaproteobacteria; order Rhizobiales; family Beijerinckiaceae; genus Lichenihabitans. The sequence continues at coordinate 2,706,497 of CBDIDE010000002.1, read as the reverse complement.
GCGTCGAGCGCTCGCTCGATCAGCGGCGCCCGGTCCGTTGGGTGCAGCGTCAGGTCGAGCACGCGGATTTCCGGGCGGCCGACGACGTCCTCGATCCTGTCGGTCGCCTTCGCCCCGGGAAAATACTCGTCCCGCCGCGCTTCGGCACGGTCGAGGTGGCGATCGCAGACGGCGACGACGTTGAGCCCGAACTTGCGATAGGCGTCGAGATGCGCAGCACTGATGCCGCCCGCCCCGACGAGGCCGATCGGGACGGAGCGATCCTTCGGCATCGGCGGCCCGTAGTCCAGCACGGGCGCCGCGACTGGCGTCGCCTCGCCCGCGACGAGCGCATAGGCCTTCTGGTCCGGCATCTGCGCCTGCGACTCGTTCAAGTCCGCCATGCCGAGACCTCGCAACCCTTCGTCGACCGGTTGCCGGACAGCCTAACGCAGGACGGCAGCGCCCGCCGGAAAAAATCTGAACGGATCTGATGCGATCTGATGGGTTTCCTGATTGCGCCGGCAATTTGGCAAAGCCCACTATCGGGCCTAACAATGACACGTCCCGGGTCTTCGGCATCCCGCCGGGCCGGCGACGCACTATGAGACCAACGATCGAAACGCCGTGCGCCCGCCACGGCGCATATCACGATCGGCTCGTCATGGGAGGACGCCGGATGTTGAAGAGAGCTATCCTTGCGCTTGGCCTGCTGGCCGCCGCGGTCATGCCGATGGCGGCCCAGGCGAAGACCTTCTACTGGATCTCGCACGGCGGCCCCGCCGATCCGGTGTGGACCTATTTCCTGGCCGGGGCCAAGCAATGGGCGGCCGATACCGGCCAGACGGTCAACACCTCGTTCCACAACGGCGACGTCCCCTCGCAGCAGGACGCGATCCGCGCCGCGATCGCCGCCAAGGCCGACGCGATCGTCACGACCAGCCCGGATCCCGGCAGCCTCGTCGATGTCGTCAAGGAAGCCAGGGCCGCGCATATCCCGGTCATCAACTTCAACACGCCGGATTCGAAACCCGACTTCAACGCCTATGTGGGCACGGATCTCATCGCGGTCGGCAAGGGCTGGGCGCAATATCTGGTCGACCACAAGCTGGTGAAATCCGGCGACTTCGTCTGGATGCCGGTGGAAGTGCCCGGCGCCAGCTATGGCGTCGAGGAGGAGAAGGGCATCGCCACCGTCTTCAAGCCGTTGAACATCTCTTGGGAGATCACCGAGACGACGCTCGACCAGGCCGAGGTGATCAGCCGCATGAGCGACTACCTCACCGCCAACCGCAGCAAGATCAAGGCGATCATCGGGCTCGGCGACCTCGCCACGGGCAGCATCAAGCGGGTCTTCGACCAGGTCGGCCTGAAAGCGGGAGACCTGCCGGTCGTCGGCTGGGGCAATTCCCTCGACACCACGCAAGAGGTGCTCGACGGCTACGTCAACGCCGCCCAATGGCAGGATCCGCAGGCGACGAGCTATGTCGCCCTGTCGATGGCGGCACTGGCGGCGGACGGCACACCCGTGGGCTTCAACGTCACCACCGGCGCGCTCTACGGCAAGGACAAGGCCCCGACCTACGCCAAGGTCCTGTCGGGCAAGTAAGGCTCACGGCTGAAGACCCCTCATCAGCCTCTTGCTGACGCAAGAGGCACCTTCTCCCGCAAGGGGAGAAGGTTTGCCTTGTCCTGCGGGGTTGGCGTCCTTCTCCCCTTGCGAAGGTGGTTCGGCAATGCCGAACCGGATGAGGGGGTCTCCCGCCTCTGCGATACCGCCTACGACGCTCAAGACCGAACAGGCCGCTCTCTCGTGGATCAAAGCTCGCCCCTCCGGCGCTTCGTCGCCGCGCCCGAATTCGGCCCCTTCGTCCTGCTCGTCGTCGAGCTCTTCGTCTTCTGGGCCTTCAACCACAATTTCCTGTCGCCGCTGAACATCTCCAACACGCTCGCCTTCACGGTCGAATTGGGGCTCATCGCGCTGACCATGACGCTCCTGATGACCGCGGGCGAGTTCGACCTCTCGGTCGGCTCGGTGTTCGGCTTCGCGCCGGTCGTCATGTGGACGCTCTACAATCAGGGCGTGATGCCGCTCGAAGCCGCCTTCGTGGTCGCCCTCGCCGTGGCGGCCGCCATCGGCTGGGCCAACGGCTGGTTCGTCACCACCCTGAAGATCCCCTCCTTCCTGGTCACGCTCGGCATGTTGCTCGTGGTCCGGGGAACCGCGCTCTTCGTCACCGACGGCTTCCCGCAACGCACCTGGAGCGGTGGCCACAAGCTGATCACCGAAGCGCTCGCGGGCGAATTCAACATCGGAACCTTCCGGTTCTATTTCTCGCTCCTGTGGTTCGCCGCCGCCGCCATCGCGCTCGGCTACGTGCTGACCAAGACCCGCTTCGGCAACTGGATCCAGGCCGCCGGTGGCAACGCTGGCGCGGCGCGGGCGCGCGGCGTCAAGGTCGAGCGCACCAAGGTCACGCTCTTCGTCCTCTCGGCCATGTTCGCCGCCTTCGCCGGCATCATCAGCTCGATCCGCACCTCGGCCGCCAACCCCAACAGCGGCACCGGCTACGAGCTCGAGGTCATCGCCATGGTGGTGATCGGCGGCACCTCGCTGACCGGCGGCCGCGGCACCATCATCGGCACCGTGCTCGGCGTGTTCATCCTGCGCGTCATGCGCAACGGCATCGTGCTGATCGGCGTGCCGGGGCTCGCCTACAATATCTTCATCGGCGCCATCATCCTCGGCATGATGGCGCTCCATTCCTGGCTCGAACGCCGCCATCAATCGGGGACCTGACACCATGGGCGAGCCCCTGATCAGGATGAAGGACATCCGCAAGTCCTACGGCCGCGTCAAGGCGCTCGACGGCGTCGACTTTCACGTCAACGAGCGCGAGATCGTCGGCCTGCTCGGGGACAACGGCGCCGGCAAGTCGACCCTCATCAAGGTCCTCTCGGGCGCCGTGCCGCTGACCAGCGGCGAGATCGTCATTCGCGGCAAGCCGGTGACGATCAGGAGCGCGAGCGACGCCATCGCCCACAAGATCGAGACGATCTACCAGGATTCGGCACTGGTGCCGCAGCTCTCCATCGCCCGCAACCTGTTCATGGGGCGCGAGCCGCTGAAGGGGCCGCGTTTTTTCAACCGCATGGACCAGGATAAGATGAACGAGGTGTCGCGCGACCTGCTGCGGCTCGTCGGCATCACCAAGACCATTCCGCCGACGACGCCGATCGGCTCGCTGTCGGGCGGCGAGCGCCAGTCGGTGGCAATCGCCCGCGCCATGCATTTCGACAGCGACCTCATCATCCTCGACGAGCCGACCAACAATCTCGGGGTCGCCGAGACGCAGGGCGTGCTGCGCTTCGTGCGCAATGCCCGCGATTCCGGGCATTCGTGCATCTTCATCGCCCACAACATCCATCATGTCTTCCAGGTCGTCGACCGGATCGTCGTGATGCGCCACGGCCGGGTCGTGGCCGACGACATCGACCCCAAGACGAGCTCGGTCGGCGCGGTCGAACAGGTCATCACCGGGATGTCCGACGAGCAGCTCAAGGCCGCCGTCCAGTAGACCGACCATGAAAGCGACCGTCTCGGATATTGCGAGGAGCTGCGGCCTGTCGACCGCGACGGTCGACAGGGTGCTCAACAACCGCGCCGGCGTCAGCCCGGCCAACCGCCAGCGCGTCATGCAGGCCGCCGCCGAGCTCGGCTACCTGCCGATCGTCGGCGCCGTGGCGCTGCCCTCGAAACCGGCGCGCCTCGAATTCTTCCTGCCGATCCGGGGCAATGCCTTCATCGCCGATCTCGCCCGCCATATCGAGGACTATGCGCGCCGCCTGCCGCTCGTTGCCTCCTGCCGCATCCACGCCCTCGACGGCATCTCGCCCAAGGCCCTGCAGGCGGCGGTCGACGATCTGTCGCTCGACGCCGACGGCGTCGGCGTCATCGCGGTCGACCATCCGAAGACCCGCAACATCCTGCGCGAGATCGTCGAGGCGGGTCCGCGTCTCGTGACGCTCGTCTCCGACATTCCCGTCGCGACGCGCTCGGCCTATGTCGGCATCGACAACCGCGCGGCAGGTCGCACGGCGGCGCTGCTGATGGGGCGCTTCCTCGGTGGAGCTTCAGGCAACCTGGCCTTGATCGTGGGCTCGCGCACCTACCGCGGCCACGAGGAGCGCGAAGCGGGCTTCCGCTCGGTGCTGAGCGAGGACTTTCCCAACCTCGTGGTGGCGAGCGCGGCCGACATCAACGACGAGCCGGATGTCGGCTACCGGGCGACGATCGCCGTGCTGCGCAGCGAGCCGGACCTGCTCGGCATCTACTGCGTCGGGGCGGGGCGCTCGGGCATCGTGCGGGCGCTCAAGGAGGTGAAGCCGAGGCGGAAACCGGTCGTGATCTGCCACGACCTGACCCGCGAGACGCGGGGCTATCTGGTCGACGACCTCGTCGACGTGGTGATCGACCAGAACGGCCGCCTCATCGCCGAGCAGGCGGTCATCCACCTCCTCGGGTCGATTGCCGCCGCGGCACCCTATCTCACCAGGAAACTGATCGAGCCGCGCATCATCCTGAAGGAGAACATTCCGATCCAGTGAAAGAAGGCGCACGGAAGGGCAGTCGGGTGAAGCGCCCAGCGGCTCCTCATCCTGAGGAGGCGCGCAAGCGCCGTCTCGAAGGACGAGGGCTGCCCTCGTGTTTCGACTCGGCTGCTGCGCAGCCGGCTCAACATGAGGGTGAAAACGGGGCCAGATCATAGCTTCGAGGATGATCAGAGTCATGGAGGTCGCAATGACAAGATGGAAGGTCGCGGGCATCAATTTCGACCACATGCACATGGGCGACCTCCTGCGCGAAGTCGCCAAACACCCGGAGGCCGAGATCGTCGGGCTCTGCGACCGGGATGTGTCGCGAATGGCTTCGGCGGCGGCCACCTTCGCTGTGCCGGCCGATCGCGTCTTCACCGATGTTCGCGACTGCATGACAGCCTGCCGCCCGGACCTCGTCATCCTCTGCCCGTCGACCGCCGACCATGCCTCAGCCGTCGAGGCGATCGCACCCTTCGGTGTCGACATCCTGATGGAAAAGCCTTTCGCGGCGTCGCTCGCGGAGGCCGATCGCATGATCGCGGCGGCGGAGCAGGCCGGGATCCGCCTGGCGATCAACTGGCCGCTCGCCTGGTATCCGCCCCATGTGACGACCAAGCGCCTGATCCACGACGGCACGATCGGCGAAGTCCTGGAAGTGCATTTCTACGACGGCAACCGCGGTCCGCTCTACCATCTGGCCGACAAGGTCGAGGTCTCCGACGCCGAGGTGATCGCGGCCAAACCGACCTCCTGGTGGTACAAGGCCGCGTCGGGCGGCGGCAGCCTGCTCGACTACCTCGGCTACGGCGCCACCCTCGGCACCTGGTACATGAATGGCGAGGCGCCGCTCGAGGTGACGAGCGTGGTCGACCGGCCCGAGGGGCTCGAGGTCGACGAGCATTCGATCACCGTCTGCCGCTACGCCCGCGGCCTCTCCAAGTTCGAGACCCGCTGGGGGACCTTCACCGACCCCTGGACGCTGCAGCCGCAGCCCAAATGCGGCTTCGTGGTGGTCGGCACCGAGGGCACCATCTCGAGCTATGACTACGAGGCGCATGTCGGCATCCAGACGCGGCAGCACCCGGAGGTCCGTCGCCTTCCCGTCGACCGGCTCGAGGCCCCGTTCCGGAGCCCGGTCGAATATGTGCTCCACTGCAAGGCGACCGGACGGCCGATCGAGGGGCCGCTGAGCCTGTCCCTGTGCCGGACCGCGCAGCGCATCGTGGATACCGCCGCCCTGTCGGCTCGCCGCAAGCAGACGCTCGACCTCCTGTCGTGACGGGCAGGGTGCGCGATCCGGCGTCGCCGGCGCTGGATCAGCCTCATGCCGCGTCGACGACGACGCGCTCGGCGCCGTTGAAGACCGTGACGGCGTCGCGGCGGGCGATGCCGATCAGCGTCACGTCGAGGGCTCGCGCCCGCTCGATCGCGAGTGCGGTCGGGCCGGAGATCGCGACCAGCGTCCGAGCGCCGAAGGTCGCGGCCTTCTCGACCATCTCGTAGGAGGCACGGCTCGTGACGACGATGAAGCCGGCGTCAGGCACCACGTCGGCCCTGAGGCAGGCGCCGACGAGCTTGTCGAGCGCGTTATGGCGGCCGACGTCCTCGCGCGCCAGCAGAATCCGCCCTTCGCCATCCGCCCAGGCGGCGCCATGCACCGCGCGGGTCAAGCGGTTGAGCGGCTGGTGCGCGTCGAGCCCATCGAGCGCACGCCGGATCGCGTCGAGCGCGACGGAGGGCGCCGGCCGTGTCGGCGCGCGGGCGCGCGGCAGGCTGTCGAAATCCTCGATGCCGCAGAGACCGCAGCTCGTGCGCCCCGCCATGGCGCGCCGGCGGGCGAGATGGGCATGCAGCCGCGCCGCGACGAGGTCGACGCGCAGCGCGACGCCCGCCACACCCTCCTCGACCACGACGCCGCGGATGTCGGTGGCTCGGTCGATCACGCCTTCCGTCAGGCTGAACCCGTAGGCGAAGTCGTCGAGGTCGGCGGGCGTCATCATCATGATGCCGAACGGCATGTCGGCGAAGGCGACCTGCACCGGAACCTCGCTCGGGGCATCGAACGTCACGGGTCGGACCCGACGCTGCGAGAAGTCGATCAGTACGGCGCCGATCGACCGGCTGGTCGCGAGCGTCACCATGGCTCAGGCCTTTCCGCGGCGATGCCGACGTCCGCCGCCGCAGGCCTGCCGTACCATGTTTCGTGGCGCCGTGCGTCTCGCGCCACGGTACCTCCTACTCGTCCGCGGGCCGGAACCCCGCCGTGCCCCTGAGCTCTGCCTGGACTGCCATCCATTCATAGAAATCCTTCGGGCAGCTCTTCGATGCGGCCTGCAGGTACGGGTAGGCCTGCTTGTCGGCGCGGGCCATGACGAGCCACTCGCCGACATAGAAGTCCGCCTCGCAGCGACGGTCTCGTTCGACCGCGGAATCGGGGCTGGATGCGGCATCGTAGAGCGCCTTCTCGTCGAGCTCGCGAAGGTAGTAGCGCACCACCGGGCCCGGCCACGGGTTGAGGTCCAGTTGGCCTTTCGCCGCGGCCATGCGGTCCGCGAAGCCCGATCGCACGGCGACGATATCGAGCCAGATCGCCCCATAGGCGTCCTTGGGGTCCTCGGCGGCGGCTTTTTCGAGGTCGCGCAGGGCCTCGCTTCCCCGCCCGGCATAGAAGCGCGCCCAGCCGCGCTGGCGCAACGACATCCCGTCGCCGGGCGCGACCGTCACAGCCCTGTCGTAGGCATCGAGCGCGGCGCCGAGATCGCCCTGTGCAAAAAAGGTGTCGCCGATCTCGCGTTCGACGACGCCATTGTTGGGCCGGAGCGAAGCCAGGGTGGCGAAATCGCGCAGGGCCGCGGCATAGGATTGCTGGTCGATCTCCACGTCGCCACGCGCCCTGTAGGCGTCGGCGTCGCGCGGCGCTACGGCGATGATGCGGCTGAACAGGCTCGCCGCGACCGTGTCGTCGTGCCGTCGCTGTGCGGCGGTGCCGACACCTCGCCAGGCGTTGATCGCGAAGGCATGGTCGCTCGGCGCGCTGAAGCGGCGGGCGGCGGCGAGCGTCAAGTCGAGCTCGCGGTCGCGTCCGACCACGTCGCCGGCGTTCTCGTCCATGATGGCCTGCGCCAGATGCGGCCTCGGGTCGCTCGGATAGCGGTGCATCAGCTCGGCGCACCGGGCCCGCCACTCATCGTCAGTCTTCGGCAACCGATCAGGGGGCACCAGCAGAGCCGCGAGCTTCACGCTGCCGAAGCCCGCGAGCGGGATCGAGACGAGAAGCGCGGCGGCGACCGCCATGGCGCTCCCGAGCGCTGCCGTGCCGAGCTTCGGGCGAGGCTCCGGGTAGCGCCAGACCACAAGCATGACGAGGCCGAGCAGGGCGCCGCCGATCGCGCCGCCGAGGTGGTCGGCGACATCGATGCTCCCGATGGCGAGATGGCCGTTGGCCATGAGGCCCGGCAGTCCGGCGCCGATGCAGAACGCCTCGATCCACCGCCGTCGCGGACCGTCCGCCAGGCCGCCGCTCACGACATAGCCGGCCGCCAGAAGTGCCATAAGGGCGCCCGACGCGCCGATCGCCACAAGCGCCGGGGCGTTCCAGAGAATGGACGCCAGCGATCCGGCGAGGCCGCCCAGGACGAAGACCGTCAGGAACCAGGCGCAGCCAAGGAACGCTTCGAGCACCCAACCCGCGGCGAGGATTGCGATCCCGTTCGCCGCGAGATGGACGACGCTGCCGTGGAGGAACGGCGCGAAGAGCAGCCGGTACCACTGGCCGATCTGCACGACCAGCTCCCGATCGGCGCCGCCGAACATGACGAGCGTGGGGATCGCGATCCCGCCGGCATTGGCGGGCGCCGCGGGATGCAGCAGCTCGGCCGCATAGACGGCGGCGAGGACGCCCAGGAGCGCCAGCGTCAGGCGCGGCGGGGCCGCAACGACTCGGCGGACACGGCCGGCGAAGAGCGCAACAAGCGGCGGCGCGGCGCTCGCGACTGGCATCGCTCCGTCGGCGATCTCGATCGACCCTTCGTTCACCACGGCGACCGCGCTTCCCGAGAGCGCGTCGTAAAATGTGTCCCGACGCCGTGCGATCGCCTGGAGCGCATGGACCGCGGCGATCCAGAGCGGGATTGTTCCGAGCGTTCCCGTGATCATCGGAACGGTGGGGCCGAGGGGTCCGACAAGCAGGCCCCAGGCCGCAGCGAAGATATCGACTGCGAACGCGGGAACGATGGCGAGGCCGAAGAGGATGTAGCGTCGCGCTACCCAGGACACATCCTGAATGCCATTCTCCTGCCCCGCGAACCGGACGAGCCGGTTGCGGCAAATCCTACGGCCGAGGCTGCCCCGCGTGTAGCGATCCATCGCCCAGCGCAGAAGGAAGAACAGCGGATATTGCAGGAAGGCGACGTCGATCGTCCTGACGACCTTTCCGCTCGCGTCGAGTGGAACGGTGATCGCCGCCGTGGTCGTCGTGACGGGTCCGACATCGCGATGCTGGACCACGTAGAGACGGGCACTCTGCAGGCCGAGGAAGCTCTTGACGCAGAGCAGGCGGTTGGTCGGCACGAAACCCGGCGGGACGATTACGCCGGCGGGCTGGCGCCCTGCTGGCGCGCAGGATGTGTAGAAGCTGGTCGTATCCATGATGCGATCGCCCGACAGCGGGTAGAGCGCCGCCGCGACGAGCTGCAGGACGATCTGGGCCACGAGGAGGTCGATGCCGAACGCGAATCCGCGGCGCCAGATTCCCGCCCTGACGACATCGGTAGAGACATTCATCTCGGCGGCCTCGAATAGTTAACCGATAGTATAGTATCGACGAAAGTGACTCGAGGTTGTGGTATGCCGCAAGGTGGAATCGCTCACATCTTTGGCTTTTGATTAACGGCTGCCCCCCGCACGGGACAGACCATCTGCCGGCGTCGCGCCCGGAGCCTCGCCGCGGTCGATGCCGGTCTCGCGCCGTCCGATCAGCCGACGGCGAACCGCGACAGCATCAACTGGAGGCCTCCCCGATTTTTCGCCAAGGCGTGGCGTTTCAGGCTACCACTGCGCCGCCATCAGGTGCACATCGCAGAGACGAGGACGCAGAGCGCCGCTGGAGACATCAACCGGACGTGGCGACGACTTCGGCGGAGCGCGCGTCGAGGAGGAGCAAGCAGTGAAGACCATCGTCGTTTTCGGGGATTCCAACAGCTACGGCACGCCCGGCATGGCGGATCCCGATGGCTGGGGCCGCTTCGCGCCGCACGAGCGCTGGCCGGGCGTCATGCTGGCGGCACTCGACCAAGGCTGGCGGCTCGTCGAGGAGGCGCTGCCGGGCCGCACCACGGTGCATGACGACCCGATCGAAGGCGCCTACAAGAGCGGCCTCAGAGCGCTGCCGATCGTGCTTGAAAGTCACCGGCCGATCGACCTCTTCGTCATCAATCTCGGCACCAACGACCTCAAGGCCCGCTTCGCGGTGACGCCGGCGGACATCGCCAATTCGGTCGGCGTACTGGTGCGCACGATCAAGGCGAGCGAGGCCGGCCTGGACGGCAAGCCGCCGAGGATCCTGGTGATTTCGCCCGCCGCGATCATCGAGACCGGCTTCCTCGGCGAGATGTTCTCCGGCGGCACAGAAAAATCGAAGCGGCTCGGCGCCGCCATGGCGGCGATGGCGAAGCGTTTCGACGTCGGCTTCCTCGACGCGGCGCCGCTGATCGCGGTCGACCCGACCGACGGCATCCATCTGAAGCTCGAGGCGCATGCCGTCTTGGGCAAGGCCGTGGCGGAGACGGTGCGGCACGCGGCTTAAGGCGCCATGACCGGCCACGCGCCTTCCTCCGAGAGCATCCGGCGCTTTATCCGGGCGCATCTTCCGATCACACCCGTCGCCACGGTGCCCGAAGTCCAACTCCACCAGGCGCAGCCGACGAGCGGCCTCCGACGCCTGGCCGGGCGCGATCCGCAAGGGTTCGATCGGCCCTATTGGGCCTATGCCTGGGCCGGCGGCGTGGCGCTGGCGCGCCATGTCCTCGACCAGCCCGGGACGGTCGCCGGCCGTCGCGTGCTCGACCTCGGCGCGGGCTCCGGCCTCGTCGGCATTGCCGCGGCCAAGGCGGGGGCGCGCCACGTCAGCGCTGCCGATACTGACCGGTACGCCATCGTGGCGCTGAGCCTGAACGCGGTGGCGAACGGTGTCGCCCTTGCGACGATCGACGTCGATCTCGACGCCGGGCCGCCAGCCGGCATCGATCTGGTGCTGGTCGGAGATCTCTTCTACGATGCGGTCGTCGCCGAACGGGTCACGGCCTTCCTGGATCGGTGCGCGACCTCGGCCATCGACATTCTGATCGGCGACCCGGGGCGCGCCTTCCTGCCGCGCGCTCGGCTCCAGTTCCTGGTCGCCTATCCGGTCTCGGACGTCGGATCGGCCAAGAGCGCGGCAACCGGCAGTGGGGCGGTCTTCGCGTTCAAGCCGGCGCTCACCCGGCCGTGACGGCCGAGAACGGGCGCCGCCTTGAAAGCCCGGGTCAGCGCCGCGCCGCGAGCCTGCGCTCGAGCCGGCTCATCAGCCGCGTGATCTCCGCGTGGTCGGCCGGCGACAGCTTCGGCCCCGGCGCCCGCACCAGGGCCGAGCGGATCGCGCCGCGGCGGCGCAGGATCTCCTTGCGGATCGCCAGGCCGAGCCCGGGCTGCGCTTCGTAGCGGACGAGGGGCAGGTAGAGGTCGAACAGGTCCTCGCCCGTGTCCGGATCGCCGCCGCGGAACGCCCGGCACACCCCGACCATCATCTCCGGATAGGCGAAGCCGGTCATGGCGCCGTCGGCGCCGCGGGCCAGTTCCTGCGGCAGGAACAGGCCGCTGTTGCCGACAAGGATCGACAGGCGCCGGCGCGTCGCGTCGCCGGCCCGCAGCGCCGACAGTTTTGCGAGACCGGGACAATCCTCGTGCTTGAAACACACCACCTGCGGGCAGCGCTCGACGATGCGCTCGACGGTCGCGACCGACATATGCACCGTCGTGACCTGCGGGAAATCCTGTACCACGACCGGAACCTCGGTCGATAGGCGGGCGCCGATCTCGGCATAATAGCCGACGACCTGCTCCTCGGTCCGCTGGCTCGGCAGCGGGGCGATCATCACGCCGGCGGCGCCTGCGTCCATGGCGGCATGGGAGAAGGCAACGAGCGTGTCGGTCCCGGCATTGCTGACGCCGACCACCACGGGCACGCGTCCGGCGACCCGCTTCAGAACATGGCTCAGGAAGGTGGCGCTCTCCTCGGGCGACAGCTTGGCGGCTTCCCCCATCACACCCAGGATGGTGAGGCCGTCGGCGCCGGTCTCGAGGTAGCTCTCGACCATGGTGTCGGCGCTGGCGAGATCGAGCGCGCCCGTGTCGTCGAAGGGAGTGGCGGCGATGACGAAGACGCCGCCTGTGCGGCCGTCGATGGCATGGGTCATGGGAGCGAATTATCCTCGGGCTTCCGCGCGGCGATCGCGGCATCTCCGGACCTATCGTAGAAGCCTAGGCTCAGGTCGTCACCTGACATGGCGGAAACCGGTTTACTAAACCGATTTCAGTGCTACGCTCCGTCTCGTGAAGACCGCCACGACTATTCGGGATGTCGCGTTGCTGGCCGGCGTGTCGCCGGCCACGGTCTCGCGCCATCTCAACAAGTCCATCGTGCTGCCGGCCGAAACCGCGGAGCGGATCGCGCAGGCCTGCGCCACCCTCGGATACCGTCCGAACCAGCTCGCCAAGCGCCTCAGCCTCGGGCATTCGGAGGTGATCGGCCTGGTTACGCCGGAGATCGGCAATCCCTTCTTCGCGGCTCTGGCGGCTGCGGCCGAAGACGAATCGCGCCAGGCCGGCTACTCGCTGCTGATCATGAGCACCAGCGGCGATCTCCAGCGCGAGATCGCCAACCTCGACAAGCTTGCCTCCCGGCAGGTCGACGGCCTCATCGTCATGACCAACCGTCTCGACGACGGGCGGCTGCGGAGCATCGTGACCGGGCGGACCGACATCGTTCTGCTCGACGAGGACATCCCCGGCGCGCATGTGGCGCGCATCTTCGTCGAAAACGAGACAGGCGCCTTCACGGCGACGCGCTTCCTGCTCGACGCGGGTCATCGGCGGATCGCCCACATCGGCGGCCCGAGGGACCTATTCAGCGCGCGCGAGAGATTCGCGGGCTACGCCCGTGCGCTGACCGAGGCCGGAGTGTCGGTCGACGACGGCCTGGTGCGCTTCGGGGACTATGATCGGGCGACGGGCCTGTCCGCCGTCCGGGATCTCCTGGCCGGGGCGTCGCGCCCGACGGCGGTCTTCACCGGCAGCGACTACATCGCCATCGGCGTGATTGCCGGCTTGCGCGAAGCCGGCTTGTCGAGCCCGCGCGACGTGTCGCTGGCAAGCTTCGACGACATGCCGTTCGCCGACCTGCTCGACCCGCCGCTCACCACCGTCCGCCAGCCCATCGAGGAGTTGGGGCGCGAGGGCGTGAGGACGCTTCTGGCGCAGATCCGCACCGGCACGATGGCCGGCACGATGCGGCTTGCCACCTCGCTGGTGGTGCGTGGCTCGGTTGCGCCTCCGGCTGCGCCGAGCCGCCAGCCCGACGGCAAGGCGGCGCATCGAAAATCGGCGCGATGGCGAGGAGCGGCCTGACGTTCCATTGTGAGGAGACAGAGCCATGACGACCACAAGGGTGCTTACCGCGATTTTCGGCCTCGCTGCGGCGGTGACCGCCGCGCCCGTCGCCCCGGCCGCGGCCGCCGGCAAGTTCAGCGCTGTCTACGTGATGAGCGACAATCTCGGGGACAAGGGATTCAACGATTCCGCCGCCGCCGGCTTTCGCCATGCCGAGGCCGAGGGCGTGCGGATCAAGTTCCTGCAGGCCTCGCCCAACGACCCACAGCTCTGGAGGCAGAACCTCGAGGCGACCTCCAGCAGCGGCGCCTGGAGCGTGATCTTCACCGGCCCGGGCATGCACGACAACCTCGCCGCCGTGGCGCCTCAGCATCCCAAGCAGAACTACGTCTTCTTCGACGACGAGCTCAAGCTTCCCAATGTCCTGTCGGTCAAATACGCGCAGAACGAGGGATCCTTCCTGGCCGGCGCGCTGGCGGCGTCCGTCGTCACCGACAAAGCCGACTTCCCGCTTGTCACCGGCTCCAAGAAGGTGGGAATCGTCGCCGGGCAGGATCTGCCGATCATCGAGGACTTCATCGTCGGATTCAAGCAGGGCGTCGCCACCGTCGACCCGTCCGTCGGCGTCGAGGTGTCCTTCGTCGGCAACTTCAACGACGCGCAGAAGGCCTACGACCTGACCCGCGACATGGCGAATGGCGGCGCGGATCTCGTCTACAATGTCGCCGGCCCCGCCGGTCTCGGCATCCTGAAGGCCGCCGCCGATGCGAACCGCTACGCGATCGGGGTCGATTCCGATCAGAACGGTCTCTACCCCAAGGTCATCGTCGCTTCCATGCTCAAGCAGATCGGCAACTCGATCTACGACACCATCAAGCAGATCCGTGCCGGCAAGGCGCCGTTCGGCACGCTCGAAACCTATGGCCTGAAGAACGACGGCGTGACCCTCGTCTACAATGACGCCCTCGTGCCGGCCTCCGTGAAAGCCAAGGTCGACGCCGCCAAGGCCAAGGTCGTGAGCGGCCAGATCAAGGTCGATACGGCGTTCAAGAGCAAATGATCGGCCCGTGGCAGACCGCAGGTCGCCTCCCTCGTTTCGGGCCGGGACGGGTGGCCCATGGCCGAGACTGAGGGCGCGGCGCTGCTTGCGCTGCGCGGCCTCGCCAAACGTTTCGGCGACACGATCGCCCTCGCCCACGTCGATCTCGATGTCGCGCCGGGCGAGGTGCATGTGATCTGCGGCGAGAACGGAGCCGGCAAGAGTACCCTGATGAACATCCTGGCCGGCATTCACCGGCCCGATGCCGGGTCGCTGCGGTTCGATGGTGCACCGGCCGCCTTCGCTACTCCGCTCGAAGCCGGACGGGCGGGCATCGGCATGGTTCACCAGCATTTCAAGCTGGTGGCGTCCATGTCGGTCGCTGAGAACGTCTTCCTGGGCAGACAGCCCCGACGGCTCGGTCTGTTCACCGATCGCCGGGCGATGCGGGATCAGGCGGCGGCCGTGATCGCGCGCTACCGGTTCGACCTCGACCCCGAGATCTCCGTCGCGCGCCTTTCGGTCGGCCAGCGGCAACGGGTCGAGATCCTCAAGGCGCTCGCCTTCGACGCGCGCCTGCTCATCCTGGACGAGCCGACGGCTGTGCTGACGCCGCCGGAGGTGTCGGAACTGCTGGCGGTGATCGAGGGTCTGAAGGCGCGCGGGCGCACTGTCCTGTTCATCACCCATAAGCTCAAGGAGGCCATGGCGGTCGCCGACCACATCACGGTGCTGCGCCACGGACGCACGATCTCGACCCGGCCGGCCGGCGACGTTTCCGAGGCGACGGTCGCGCGCGACATGGTGGGACGGGATATCGGTCCGCTGCCGCGGCGGACCCGGAAACCGGACGGCCCTGCGGACCCGGCGCTCCGGCTCTGCGGCCTGACGATGACGACGCCCTCCGGACGGCGGCTTCTGGACGACATGAGCCTGGAGGTCGCGGCGGGCGAGATCGTCGGTGTGGCGGGCGTCGACGGCAACGGGCAGACGGAACTCGCCGAGGCCGTCGCGGGCGTCAGGCCCGTTCAGGCGGGGCGGCTCTGGGTCGGCGGCACCTGTCTGGATGCGCTCGGCCCCGGAGGCAGGCGCGACGCCGGCCTCGGCTTCATTCCCGAGGATCGGCTGGATCGCGGCCTCTGCGTGACCATGACGGTGGCCGAGAACGTCTCGGCCGGCAATTACCGCACCCAGGCGCTCGCCGGCCGCGGCGGCTTCATCCGCATGGCGGCCCGCCGGGGCTTCGCGGCGGCAAAGATCCGGCAGTTCGACATTCGCGGCGCCGCCCCCGGCCTGCCGGTCGGGCAGCTGTCGGGCGGCAACATGCAGAAAGTGGTGATCGCCCGCGAGCTCGAGCGTCGTCCCGCGGCGCTCGTCGTCGCGCAGCCCTCGCGCGGGCTCGACATCGGGGCCACGGAATTCGTTCATCGTCAGATCCTCGCCGCGGCCGACAGGGGCTGCGCCGTGCTTCTCGTCTCGTCCGAACTGTCGGAGATCCTCGCCTTGTCGGACCGGATCGCCGTGATCCACCGTGGCCGGCTCATGCGGGTGCTCGACCGCGCCGAGGCCACCGAGGAGGGAATCGGCCTTCTGATGAGCGGATCGGACCTCGGGGCGACCGGATGATGCCGATGCTGCGCACGCTCCTCAGGTCCATCGGCACGCCGACGCTCGCGATCGCCGCCGCCATGGCGCTCGGCTTCCTGCTCGTGCTCGCGGTCAGCGACGATCCGATCCTGGCCTATCGCGATCTCCTGCTCGCCAATTTCGATTCGGCGACGAACTTCGCGCTCTTCGTGAATCGGGTCATGCCGCTGCTTCTGATCGCGCTCGGCGTGGTCTTCTCGTTTCGCGCCGGCGTGTTCAACGTCGGCGGCGAAGGGCAGCTCTACGTCGGTGCCATCGCGGCGACGGCCGCCGCGCTGTCGGCGCCGGACCTGCCCGGCCCGCTGCCGGCGATCTGCGCCGTGGCGGCGGGTATCGCGGCAGGCGCCCTGTGGGGCTGGATCCCGGGCGTCCTCAAGGTCCGCCTCGGCCTCGACGAGGTGGTCAGCACCCTGATGCTGAACTTCATCGCGATTCTGCTGACCGAATATCTGGTGACCAACCCGCTGCGCGACCCGACGGCCTATGGCGCCGTCAGCCGCATGATTCCGGCGAGGGCCTGGCTGCCGGACATCCCCCATCTTCCCGGCGCGACGAGCGGCGCGCTCGCAGCCCTTCTGCTCGCCCTCGTCGCCTGGGCCGTGCTGTTCCGCAACGAATGGGGCGCCGAGCTGCGGGCCGCCGGCCTCAATCCGCGCTTCGCGGAAACCGTCGGCATCGAGGCCGGACGAACCGTCGTGCTCGCCATGCTGGTGTCGGGCGGCCTCGCGGGCCTCGCGGGCGCCTTCTACGTGCTCGGGATCGGCCATCGTTTCGAGCAGAATTTCTCGCCCGGCTTCGGCCTCGTCGGACTGACGGTCGCGCTCCTGGCCCGCGTCCATCCGCTCGGCGCCGTGGCGACGGCCGCCTTCTACGCGCTCATCCTCAACGGAGCCGCCTACATGCAGATCGACACGGACGTACCCCGCTCGCTGGTCAACCTCATCGCGGGCCTCCTGGTGCTGCTCATGACGGCGCGGCTGCGCCGTGGCGGCCGGGCGGCGGCATAGCCCGATGGATGCGACCCAGTTCCTCGCCTCCGTGATCGAGCAGACGACGCCGATCCTCCTCGCGGCGCTCGCCGCCATGATCACGACGCGGGCCAACATCCTCAACGTCGCGGTCGAGGGCATGATGTTGGCGGCGGCCTTCACGGCCATCGCGGTCGGGCAGACGACGGGCAGCGCCGGCCTCGCGCTCGCCTGCGCCGTCCTGGCGGGGGTCGGCCTGGCGCTCGTCTTCGGCTTCGTGGCGATTACCCTCGAGGCGGATTTCATCCTGGCCGGCCTGGGCCTCAACATCCTGGCGGCTGGCGGCACGCTCTTCATCCTGGAGAAGGTCTACGAGGATCCCGGCGGACTGCGGCCTGCGACCTTCCCCGACCTGTGGCACGTGCCCGCGGGAGCGTTGCGCTGGCTTCCCGTGATCGGGCCGGCCTTCGAGCACCAGAGCCTCATCGTTCTCCTGGCTCTCGCCGCCGTTCCGTTGGGCGCGCTCCTGTTGTACCGGACGCCGCTCGGCTACGCCATCCGGGCCGTCGGTGAGGATGCCGGCGCCGCGGCGGCCGCCGGCATCCGCGTCGACGCCATGAAACTTGTGGCGATCCTGCTCAGCGGGTTCCTGGCCGGGCTGGCGGGCGCGCAACTGGCGATGGACCGGCTTCACTTCTTCCTGCCCGACATGACCAGCGGGCGGGGATTCATTGGCCTCGCGGCAGCCCTGTTCGGCGGAGGGCAGCCCTGGGCCACGGCCGGCGCGGCCTGCCTGTTCGGCCTGTTCGGCGCGACGGCCGACCGGTTGCAGTCCTTCCGGGTGCCCGCGCAGTTCGTGCTGATGGTGCCCTACGTCGCCGCCATCGCCGGCCTCGTCCTGGCGCGGCTGCGCATCGCCGCCCGGAACCGGCCGGCGCCGCTCCGAAATCAGACGTCATGACCCCGTCCATCATCCTCGATTGCGACCCCGGCAATGACGACGCGCTCGGCATCCTGGCGGCGCTCGGCTCCCCAGGCGTGGCGCTCCACGCCGTCACCACCGGCGCGGGGCATCTCGCTGCCGAGCGCACCGTCCGCAACGCCGCCATCACGCTGGCGATGGCGGGGGGCGCCGCCGCGGCCGTGCCCGTGGCCCAGGGCGCCAAAACCCCGCTGGTCCGCGAAGCGCTGATCGCGGGCGTGCTCGACCTCGATCGCGGCCTCGATGCGGACCGGCCGGACCTGCCGGCCGTCGAGGTCGCGCCGGCGAGTTCGGCCGAGACCATCGTGGCGCTGGCGCGGCGGATCGACCGTCTCACCATCGTGACGACCGGGCCGCTGACCAACCTTGCCTTGGCCCTGCGCGTCTGGCCGGACCTCGCCGCGCGGCTCGCCCGCATCGTGACGCTCGGCGGCGCCTGGGGTCTCGGCAACAAGACGGCGGCGGCCGAATGGAATGTGCTGTGCGACCCGGAGGCGGCGGCGATCGTGTTCGGAGCAGGCATCCCGATCACGCTGCTGCCCATCGAGGCGGCCGCCGAGGTTCTGATCGACGACCCCATGATCGATGCCGTCGAGGCGGCGGGGAGCCCTGTGGCGCGCTTCGCCGGCGACTTGCTCCGCGCGCTGCGCTCGACCTTCAGGCCGGGCCTTTTCGGACCATCCGGCATGCCGCTGAACGACCCCTTGGCGACGCTGGTCGCCGCCAATGCCGCCCTGGTCCGAACCGCGCGGGCGCGGGTGGATGTCGAGCTCTCCGGGCGCTACACCTACGGTCGCACGGTCGTCGATTTTGCCGGCAAGTCGGGGCTCGCGCCGAACTGCGACGTCGCGGTCGGCGTCGACGTCCCCGCCGCACGCCGCGCCTTCGTGGCCGCCATCGCGGCTTTGTCTGCCCACCCTTAGTCCCACAGCTCTGGAGCCTCTCCCATGCCTTCCACCCGACGCGTCCTGATCGCCGGCGAATCCTGGACCACCCACAGCATTCACCAGAAGGGCTTCGACAGCTTCACGACCACCGAATATGCCGAAGGGGTCGGCTGGCTGCGCACTGCCCTCGAGAGCGGCGGTTGGGCGGTGGACTTCCAGCCGTCGCATGTCGCGGCGCGGCAGTTCCCGGCCACCGCCGAGGAGCTCGGCGCCTACGATTGCGTGATACTGAGCGATATCGGCGCCAATACGCTGCTGCTCCACCCAGACACGTTCGCCCGCTTCAAAAGCCTGCCGAACCGGCTCGTGGCGATCCGAGACTATGTGGCGGCGGGCGGCGGGCTGATCATGGTCGGCGGCTATCTCACGTTCCAGGGCATCGACGGCAAGGCGCGTTATCACGGCACACCAGTCGAGGAGGCACTGCCCGTCGCCATCGCGATCACCGACGACCGCTGCGAGACGCCCGAAGGCGTCGCTCCCGAGGTGGCGATGGCAGACCACCCGATCGTGGCGGGCCTGCCGCGGGCATGGCCGCCGCTGCTCGGCTACAATCGCATCACCGCCAAGCCCGGCGCGTCCGTCGTGGCGACGGTCGGCGCCGATCCGCTCGTCGCCGCCGGCTCGTTCGGGCAGGGCCGCAGCGTCGCTTTCGCGTCGGACTGCGGGCCGCACTGGGCGCCGCCCGGTTTCGTGGAGTGGGACGGCTACGCGCCGCTCTGGCGGCAGATGACGGCCTGGGCCGGGGGGCGGGCATGATCGTTCCGCTGAACGTCCTGCGGTGGGGCGACCCGGCCGGCACCAGGACGGCCGTGGCGCTGCATGGGATCACCGCCAATGCCGGCGCCTTTGCCCGGCCCGCCCGGCTGCTGGCGCAGAAGGGCTGGCAGGTGATCGCGCCCGACATGCGCGGCCACGGCGAAAGCGGCCGGGGCGATGGCGATTTCGGCACGGCCGCGCTTCTCGGCGACATCGCGGCTGCGGTCCCGACCGCCCCGGACCTGCTGATTGGGCATTCCTTCGGCGGCTATCTGGCCCAGATGGGTGTGCTCGACGGCCTCTTGCGACCCGGGGCGCTTTTGCTGGAAGATCCCGTCTCCCATTTTGCCGACCGGGCGACGCCGGCCGCCATGCTGGACTGGGACGAGACCAACCTGCCGCGCAGCGTCGAGGGACTGCTCGCGCTCAATCCGGGCTGGTCGCGGCTCGACGCCGCCTGGAAGCTGGTGTCGATGGAACAGGTGCGCTTTGCCGACGCGAAGGCTGCCTTCGCCGGCAATGCTCCCTGGGACCTGCGCCCACGGGCCGCGGCCGTCGCTGCCCTGCAGCCGACCGTCTGGGTCATGCCGGCCGTCAGCCGTTTCGTGCCGCCGGAGGACCAGGATCGTCTGCGGGCGGAGGTGCCGCCGGAATGCCTCGCGGTCTGGGACGGTGTCGGCCACAGTGTGCACCGTGATGCGGTCGAGCGCTTCGTCGATCTTGCGCTCGCTCTCGCTGGCCGGATCGCGCCATCGGGCGCCGGGATGGCGCAGGCGATTTAGTCGATGCGACAAGATCAGGCCGCAGCGCAGCGCCCGCACAGGCCCTCGAGCTCGACCGTCCGCTTGTCCAGCCGGAAGCCGGCGCGGGCGGCGGTCTGCAAAAGGGCCGCATCGAGCGCGTGGTCGTCGACCTCGCGCGCGGCGCCGCAGCGCGAGCAGATCAGCATGACCCCATGGTGGTCATGTCCCGGATGGTCGCAGATCGCGAAGGCGTTGCGGCTCTCGACCCGCACTACGAAGCCATTCTCGACGAGGAAATCTAGCGTCCGGTAGACGGTGGGCGGCGCCACTGGTCTGCCCTGTGCCTTGGCCAGGCCGTCGATCAGCGCATAAGCCGTGAGCGGCGCTCCGGCCTCGCCGATCATCGTCAGGATCTGCCGGCGCAGCGCCGTCAGCTGCAAGCCACGCTCGCCGCACAGCGCTTCGATGCGCTTGAGCCATGGCTGCCGCGGCATGTGCTCCGCAATGCTTTCAATCATCAATGATCTCCATCCTCAATGTGAGGCAGAGTGGCGCCGGCTTCAACCGGGTCGTCCCCGCGGCATGTGACAAAAATGATATGTTGTAACCATAAAGGTTATAATATAACAAACCCGCTCACGCATACGGAGGTCACATGTCGCCGCTCAGGCCTATCGCCCTCACAGGTCTCTTGTCCGCCGCCGGGCTCGTCGTGGCCGGGGCAGCCACGGCCGGGTCGGCGCCCGTCGCCGTCGTCGCGGCCGAGAATTTCTACGGCGACGTCGTCCAGCAGATCGGCGGCGCCGATGTCGCGGTGACGAGCATCCTGTCCAACCCCGACCAGGATCCGCATCTCTTCGAGGCCGACCCCTCGACGGCCCGGGCCCTGAAGTCCGCCAGGATCGTCATCGCGAATGGAATCGACTACGATCCCTGGATGGCGACGCTGCTCAAGGCGGATGCCGGCAGGGATCGCCGTGAGATCGTGGTGGCCGACCTCGTCGGGAAGAAGACTGGCGCCAACCCGCACCTTTGGTACGATCCGCGCACCATGCCGGTCCTGGCGAAGCGAATCGCGCGCGAGCTCGGCCAGGCCGAGCCCGCCCACGAGGCGGTCTTCGCCGAGGCGGTCAAGACATTCGACGCATCCCTCGCGCCGCTCGATGCCAAAATTGCCGCCATGAAGGCCAAATATGCTCATGTCCCGGTGACGGCCTCCGAGCCGGTGTTCGGCTATATGGCGGAGGCGCTCGGGCTCGACATGCGCGACAAGGGCTTCCAGATGGCCGTGATGAACAATACCGAGCCGAGCGCATCCGACGTGGCCGCCTTCGAGGACGACCTCAGGGGCCACAAGGTCAAGGTGATGATCTACAACAGCCAGGCGGACGACCAGGCGGTCAAGCGGCTCGTCGAGGTCGCCAAGACCAGCAAGGTGCCCGTCGTCGGCGTCACCGAGACGGAGCCCGCCGGCAAGACCTACCAAGCCTGGATGCTGTCGCAGCTCGACGCGCTCGACCGCGCGCTCGCGGGCTCCGGCGCGTGAGCGTCGTCGCCTTCGACGGGGTGACGCTGGAGCTTGCCGGCCGGACGATCCTGTCCGATGTCGGCTTCGCGATCGAGCCCGGCGAGTTCGTCGGGCTGCTCGGCCCGAACGGGGCCGGCAAGACGACGCTGATCCGCGCCATCCTGGGGCTCGTGCGGCCGCGCCGGGGCCGGATCTCGGTGCTCGGCCGGGCGGCGGTGCGCGGCAATCCGGCGGTCGGCTATCTGCCGCAGGTGCGCGGGCAGACCGACCTCAGGCTCAGCGGCTGGGATTTCGTCGCGAGCGCCGCCTCCGGCCACCGCTGGGGCCTGCCGCGGCTCGCCGCGGCGGAGCGGCGCGAGGTCGCGTTGGCACTCGACAGGGTCGGCGCCACGGCCCTGGCGGGCCGTCCTCTTGCGGAATTGTCGGGCGGCGAACGGCAGCGGCTGCTGCTCTCGCAGGCGCTGCTCGGCCGGCCGGAGTTGCTGCTCCTCGACGAGCCGCTGGTCAACCTCGATCCGGCCCACCAGCGCGGCGTGATCGAGCTCGTGGCGCGGCTCAACCTCGAGCTCGGCTGCGCGGTGCTGTTCAGCGCCCACGAACTCAATCCGCTGCTCGGCGCGATGCACCGCGTGCTCTATGTCGGGCGCGGGCAGGCGGTGCTGGGCACGGTCGACGAGGTCATCACCGGCCCGGTCCTGTCGCGGCTCTATGGGTCCGAGATCGAGGTTCTGCGCATCGGCCGCCGCATCTTCGTCATGGCCGGCGACAGCGAGGCGGAAGGGGAGGCGCACCGGCACGACGACGACGACCACGGCCCGCACGCGCACGGCGACCATGGCCCTGGAGCGCATCACCACCATGCTTGACTACGACTTCATGCGCACGGCCTTCATGGCGAGCGGCGTCGTGGCGATCCTCTCTGGGCTCGTCGGCTATTTTCTTGTGCTGCGCAACCAGACCTTCGCGGGTCATGCGCTGTCCCATGTCGGCTTCACCGGCGCGACGGGTGCCTTCCTGCTCGGCATCGCGCCGTTCTGGGGCCTCGTCGGTTTCACGCTCATGGCCGGCCTTGCCATGGGGGCGCTCGGCGAGAAGATCTCGGCGCGCGACGTGGCCATAGGCATGACGCTCTCGGTGGCGCTCGGGCTCGGCCTCCTGTTCCTGCATTTCTACACGGCCTCCGCCACCCAGGCGACGGCGCTGCTCTTCGGCAACGTGCTCGGCGTCGATCGCGCCGCTTTGGTGTCGCTCGCGGTCCTCGCCGCCGTGAGCGTGGCGGTGCTCGGCGTCATCGCCCGGCCGCTGCTTTTCGCCTCGCTGCAGCCCGAACTGGCCGAGGCCAAGGGCGTGCCGCTGCGCCTCCTCGCCGTCGGCTTCATGGGAATCGTCGCGGTGGCGGTGGCCGAATCGGCGCAGGTCGTGGGCGTGCTTCTCGTCTTCACGCTGATGATCGGACCGGCGGCGGCGGCCCGCAACCTCACGGCGCGGTTCGGGACGGCGATCGCCCTGTCGGCAGCCCTGGCGCTCGTCGAGGCCTGGGCGGGCCTGACGCTCGCCTGGTTCACCGACTGGCCGGTCAGCTTCTGGATCACGGCGCTCTCGGGGCTCGTCTATGGGTTGAGCCTCGGGGCGGGAGCCCTGCGGCTCGACCCGTTCCGTCGCAGGACTGCACAGCCGCCCGAGCGGAGGCCGGCGATCGATCGGGCGGGGTCGCTCACGTCTCCGTGAGCGTATTGCCCTGGCGGCGATCCCGGTCGGCATCGGAATAATAGGCGCGCTTCGAGACATACATGGCCCGGTCGGCGCGGGTGAAGACCGCCTCGAGCCGCTCGCCCGCCCGGCTGGTGGCAGCCCCCATCGACAGGCTGAGCTTGGCGCCGCCGTAGAACTGGTTGTTGATGTCGACCAGCTTCTCGACATTCTCCATCATCGACAGGCCCGCCTCCTCGCCGCCGCCGGGCAGGATGATGGCGAATTCGTCGCCGCCGATCCTGGCGGCGCAATCGGGCTTGTGAGCGGCTTCGGTCAGCACTTCGCCGAAGCGGCGCAGCAACGTGTCGCCCGCCACATGGCCCAGCTCGTCGTTGACGTCCTTGAGGCCGTTGAGGTCGATGACCACGATGGTGACGGGAACGATCTGCCGGCGTTCCAGGCGGTTCAGCTCGTCGGCGTAGAACGACCGGTTGTACAGCCGGGTGATCACGTCGTGCTTGCCGAGGAACTCCAGATAGGCTTCGGCTTTCTTGCGCGCCGTGATGTCGGTCAGCGCCACCAGCACCAGGCTCCAGTCGCGCTCGTGGCCGGGGAAGACCGAGAACTGCAGGTGGACGTTGAGCTCGGATCCGTCGAGCGCGTAATTGACGACCTCGCGCTGCATGAACAGCCGGCCTTCCCAGAGGTCGACCAATTGCTCGCGGAAGTGGGCCCGCATGTCGTCGCGGAAGATGTCGGCGAGGTGGCTCAGCAGCGTCGTCTTGTCGGGCGCCTTGAACATCGACAAGGTATGCGAATTGACGTCGAGCACGCGGATCTCGCTCATGCAGCGCTCGACGAACTCGGGGTGGACGTCGGTGAAGACGCGGAAATCGACGATGCCGTTGGCGCGAACCCCGTCCATCAGAAGCTTGACGGCGCCAAAATCCTCGACCCAGAGCGAGATCGGCGAATATTGGAACAGGCCGCGCGCATAGGCCTCGCTCTCGGCCAGCTCGCGCCGCGCCGCCTCGCGTCCCGTCACATCCTCGATCGACACCAGCACCCTGCTCCAGTCGGCCTCGTGGCCGGGCAGGATGCTGCCGTTGAGCTGGATGTCGAGGCGACGCCCGCAGATCGTATAATTCACCGTGTGGCTGCTGAAGTGGCTGCCGCCGTCCCAGAGTTGGCCGAGTTCTTCGACATGGGTCTCGAACATGTCGTCGCGAAAGACGAGGGCGAGGTTCTCGACGAGATGCTCCTGCGAGCGCGCCTCGAACAACGCGAGCGTCTTCGGATTGACCTTGATCACCTTGATGGCGGCCGAGCAGGTGGCGACGCGGCTCGGGTCCGCGCGGAAATAGGCGCGGATGTCGGTCACGCCATCGCGGCGCCAGTCTTCGAAAATACGGAGGATGCCGCTGTAGTCCTCGAGCCACAGCGAGACCGGGGCGAGGTCGAACAGGTCCGAGCCTCGCGCGTCGTTGTTCGCGGCCGCCATGGGCCGATGAGATTTTGCAGCGACCAAGGGCATACAATCCCGAAGCGAGAGGTCCGTCACGTTGACCGCTACGGTTAAAGCATTTTGCCTCTCAATAGAAACTTAAGCCCTGCGTTTTCGCTGCGCGGCGTGCGAAGCGAGGGTGCCGGGCTCTTCCGGAGGCAGGCGACGCGATCGACGTTTTGGCCTTGGAGCGGGATCGATCCACGCTATCTTGGCCATGTGCGAAGCGGACTGACTCTTGGGAGCTGGCCTTGAGCGATGTGAAGACGGAACCCGTGCGGGGCGAGGGCTGGAATGTCTTCCAGCACGTCACGGACCAGGCGCTGTGGTGCGCGGTTCCACCGCACCGACCGATCCCCGGCTTTCTGTTTTCGGGGCGCTGGCTGTTCAGCCGGCACGACATCAGAAGCGGCAACGCCTTGCCCGAATTCCGAGACAATATTGCGGACCACGCGGTCCATCTCAAGGGCTTCTACCTGTTCCACCGCTTCGAGGCGGAGGTCCTCAAGGCGGCGAGCGATCTCGAAAGCAGCGGCGCGCTGGGCGACGAGTGATCGCCCGTTTCGTCGATCAATCGAAATCGGGCTGTCCGCGCAGGCCCTTGACGGTGGACCGGACGCGTTTCGACTCGAGCCGTCGCTCCTTGGAGCCGAGCGTCGGGCGCGTCGCCCGCCGGGGCGGCGGGGGCGGCGTGGCGGCCTCGCGCAGCAGGGCGATGAGGCGGTCGCGCGCGTCGGCGCGGTTGCGCTCCTGCGTGCGGAAGCGCTGCGCCGCGATGACGATGACGCCGTCCTTGGTCATGCGCCGGCCGGCAAGCCTCGCCAGCCGCTGCTTGACCGGTGGCGGCAGGTTCGGCGAGCCGCGCACGTCCATGCGCAACTGCACGGCGGTCTCGACTTTGTTGACATTTTGACCGCCCGCGCCCGAGGCGCGCAGGAAACTCTCTTCGAGTTCGGCCTCGTCGATCGCGATGCCGTGACCGATATGGATCATGTGGCGCATCCCGCTTCGCGCGGCGCCTCGCATTGCGCGCCGCTTTCACCGCTGGCCGAATGCGCGCACGGGACGATCCGGCGCGCGAAGCCGGCGGGGCCGGTCAGTTCTGGCGGGCGATCATCATGTCCTTGATGTCGGAGATCGCCTTGGCAGGGTTGAGGCCCTTGGGACAGGCCTTGGCGCAATTCATGATGGTGTGGCACCGGTAGAGCCGGAACGGATCCTCGAGCGTGTCGAGCCGCTCGCCGGTCGCCTCGTCGCGGCTGTCGATGAGCCAGCGATAGGCCTGCAGCAGCGCCGCCGGGCCGAGATAGCGGTCACCGTTCCACCAGTAGCTCGGGCACGAGGTCGAGCAGCAGGCGCACAGGATGCACTCATAGAGCCCATCGAGCTTGTGGCGCTCGTTCGGAGACTGCCGCCATTCCTTCTCGGGCCGCGGGCTGTCGGTCTTGAGCCAGGGCTCGATCAGCGCATGCTGGGCGTAGAAGCGGGTGAGGTCGGGGACGAGGTCCTTGACCACCTCCATATGCGGCAGCGGATAGAGCTTTACGGCGCCGCGCACCTCGTCCATGCCCTTTGTGCAGGCGAGCGTATTGGTGCCGTCGATGTTCATGGCGCAGGAGCCGCAGATGCCTTCGCGGCACGAGCGGCGGAAGCTCAGCGTCGAATCGACCTTCGACTTGATCCAGATGATGCCGTCGAGCACCATCGGCCCGCAGTCTCCGAGGTCGACCCAGTAAGTGTCGATGCGCGGGTTGCCGCCCGTATCCGGGTCCCAGCGATAGATCCGGAACTCCTTGGTGTTCGTCGCGCCCGGCGGCTTCGGCCAGGTCTTGCCTGTCTTGACCTGGGAGTTTTTGGGAAGCGTGAGCTGGACCATGGCTTCGGGCCTTATTGTTTCGCTACGAAGGTCAGGGGGCGAAGCCGCACGCGGTCACCCTCGACCGTCACTAGCGCGCCGGACGACAGGTCGGCTTCGGTCTCGCGAAGGACGCGCGCGACCAGATGTCCGATGCGGGCCGACAGGGTCGTACCGGTCCGAAGCTGCACCACGCTGGGCTTCGAGGCGCCGGACGTCGCGAGCAGCGTGCCGAAATCGAGATCACTCGTCAGCACCGTCCGATCCTGCGCCCGTGCCCATCGCAGGATATCGTCGTCCGGGGCGTCGGCAGCCCCGACACCCGACCAGTGGACGGCATCGTGGCCGCAATCACGAAGCACCGTGATCCAATCCGGCGACAGGTTCATGTCCACCACGAGCTTCACGCGATCGGCACAAGCGCGATCTCGCGCTCCTGTGCCAGCCACGCGCCGTAACGCATTGCCTCCAGCACATCCTCCCGTTCGAGATAGGGATAGGCTGCGAGCAATTCATCGGTTCCGACACCATCACCGAGATTGCCGAGGATCATACCGACAGTCACCCTCAGCCCGCGGATGCAGGGTTTGCCGCCCATCACCGCCGGATCGCGGGTGATGCGGGGGAACGGCGTCGCTGCCTCTGTCTGCATCTCACTCTCCCCGCGCCGCCGAACTTTCGGTAGACCCGAACCCGATGCCCTTCAATGCAGCTTCTTGCCCTTGAGCTGCTCCAGCACCCGCACCGGCGCCTGCTCCGGCGTAGCCATGGCTTCGACTGCGAGCGTATAGGTCTGCTCCAGCGCGTGCTGGCCCGACATGGCGGCATGCGACACCTGGTCGGTGAAGACGATCCAGGTTGCGCCCGGCGGGAACTCGACGACCTGGTGGGGCACGGTGCGCTGGTAGTCGTCGTCGAGCTTCATTCGGTCGTGCATCTGGAGCATGTAGTGGTCGGCGGCGCTACGCCGCGCCTTGGTGATGCCGACCATCCGCATCAGCGCTGCGCTGCCCGGGAGAGGCGCCGAAATCTTCGGCAGGAAGCGCTGCGCCACCGCCTCGAAGGGCTCGCCCACGCGCCAGACGCGCGGCGTGTCGCCGGGATGCACGTTGGTGAAGACCCGCATGATGCGCTCGCCGTGGCTCGGCCGCGACGGAAAGGCGTCGACATGGAGCAGCGTGTCGTCGTGCCGCTTCGACTGCGCCCGTCCTTGCGCCTCGACGGGCCTGAACGACGTGTTGCCGATCTTGAGCGCCGCGCCATAGCTCGGGATCAGCGCGTCGAGCAGCGCGCGGGTCGCTTGCGCATAGCGGCTCATCATGGATTTCAGCGCCGCGGCATCGCCCTCGCTCGCCATGCCCCACGCACGGCCGCTACCGGGGTCGAATTTGATGGTCTTGCTGCCGTCCTTGACGCTGTCGGGCCGCAGCAGCCGGGCTTCCTCCGGTGTCAGCGCGAAGGGCAGGCGCGGAAACAGCAGCACGTCGCCACGCTCGATCGCCGCTACAGCGTCGCCCTGCTGCGTCGCATCGGGAGCAGCCTGCCAGTCCATCACATCGAGCGGCACACAGACGCTGGTCGGGCGCGCGCTCCCTGCAGACGCCCCGGTCCTGTCAGTCATCGTCGTCATCGAGCGCAATCCGCAAATCGTTGTTCTCTTCGATCCGGAGCATCCGAATGTCCCGGACCGAAGGCGTGAACCACTGGTGCTTTTTTGCAAGTTTCTGAACCGTGCGGACGCAGCGAACGGCATCGATCGACTCGTCGCCAAAATAGGTCGGCCCCTGCATCCATGTGAAGCCCCTGACGGTTAAATACCGCCTGACATCGTCGTAGGCGTTGTTCCAGCTTGCTCCGGGATAGTTCTGTTGAAGCAGCTTCGTATCGAAATCGAAGACGATCGCGTACATTCGACCAGACCCTCTTCGATTATGCCCAATGCCGAAGCCGAGTGACATGTGTCATACTCACATTCAATACACCCGCGCCTTGGGCTCGATATATTGCACGTCGTTGGTCATGGTGTAGGTGTGCACCGGCCGATAGTCGATCGTCACCTTGTGGGCCGCCTCGTCGAGCCAGGCCAAGGTGTGCTTCATCCACACCTTGTCGTCGCGGTCCGGGAAGTCCTCGCGGGCATG
Source organism: Lichenihabitans sp. (assembly GCA_965277635.1). GTDB lineage: Bacteria > Pseudomonadota > Alphaproteobacteria > Rhizobiales > Beijerinckiaceae > Lichenihabitans. The sequence continues at coordinate 2,677,471 of CBDIDE010000002.1, read as the reverse complement.
GGCGCCACGCGACTCCTGCCGGTTCTCGGCACATTGCATGGTGACGACCGCCTGGGCGATGAGGTTGTCGAATTCCATCGTCTCGACGAGGTCCGAGTTCCAGATCAGCGAACGGTCGGTGACGCGGATGTCGGACGAGCCGCGCCACACGTCGTTGATCAGCTTGACCCCCTCTTCCAGCACCTCGCCGGTGCGGAAGACGGCGCAGTTGGTCTGCATGGTGCGCTGCATGCCAAGCCGGAGCTCGGCCGTCGGCGTGCCGCCCGCGGCGTGGCGGAAGCGGTCGAGCCGCCCGAGTGCCAGATCGGCCGAACTCTTAGGCAACTCCATCTGCTTCTCGCCGGGCGTCACGATCTCGGCCGCGCGTGCACCGGCGGCGCGGCCGAAGACGACGAGATCGATCAGCGAGTTCGAGCCGAGCCGGTTGGCGCCATGCACAGAGACGCAGGCCGCCTCGCCGAGCGCCATCAGCCCCGGCACGACGGCATCCGGGTCGCCGTTCACCTTGGTCAGCACCTCGCCGTGATAGTTCGTGGGGATGCCGCCCATGTTGTAATGGACGGTCGGCAGGACCGGGATCGGCTCCTTGGTCACGTCGACGCCGGCGAAGATCTTGGCGCTCTCCGAGATGCCGGGCAGGCGCTCGTGCAGGATCTTCGGGTCGAGGTGGTCGAGGTGCAGGTAGATATGGTCCTTGTTCTTGCCGACGCCGCGGCCCTCGCGGATCTCCATGGTCATGGCGCGTGAGACGACGTCGCGCGAGGCGAGGTCCTTGGCCGAGGGCGCGTAGCGCTCCATGAAGCGCTCGCCCTCCGAATTGGTCAGATAGCCGCCCTCGCCGCGTGAGCCTTCCGTGATGAGGCAGCCGGCGCCGTAGATGCCGGTTGGGTGGAACTGCACGAATTCCATGTCCTGCAGCGGCAGGCCGGCGCGCAGCACCATGGCATTGCCGTCGCCCGTGCAGGTATGGGCGGAGGTGGCCGAGAAATAGGCACGGCCGTAGCCGCCGGTGGCGAGGATCGTGAGGTTCGAGCGGAACCGGTGGATCGTGCCATCGTCGAGCTTCAGCGCCACGAGACCGCGGCAGCGTCCGTCCTCCATGATGAGATCGAGGGCGAAATATTCGATGAAGAACTCGGTCTTGGCGCGCAGCGCCTGGCCGTAGAGCGTGTGCAGGATGGCATGGCCGGTGCGGTCGGCCGCCGCGCAGGTGCGCTGCGCGGTCCCCTTGCCGTAGTCGGTCGTCATGCCGCCGAAGGGCCGCTGATAGATCTTGCCGTCCTCGGTGCGCGAGAAGGGCACGCCCCAATGTTCGAGTTCGTAGACCGCCTCTGGGGCGTTGCGGCACAAATATTCGATGGCGTCCTGGTCGCCGAGCCAGTCCGAGCCCTTGACGGTGTCGTACATGTGCCAGCGCCAGTCGTCGGGGCCCATGTTGCCGAGTGCGGCCGAGATGCCCCCCTGCGCCGCCACCGTATGCGAGCGCGTCGGGAACACCTTGGTGATGCAGGCGGTGCGCAGCCCCGCCTGGGCGCAGCCGACGGTCGCCCGCAGGCCGGCACCGCCGGCGCCGACGACGATCACGTCGAACGTATGGTCCGTGATCGGATAGGCGGAGCCAGCCTTGCCATTGCCGATCTTGCCGTTGCCGATCTTGCCGTTGCCTTCGGCCATGACCCTGTCTCCATCATCGAACCCGACGCCGCCGACGGCCCCGGGCCTAAGCAAGCTCGCACGAGCGGGCTCGCATTCAGCAACCTCAGCAGCGTTGATTTTGCTCGAGAAGAGCGACATCAACCGTGGCCTTCCACGTCAGGCTGCTTAGACGAAACTCAACCGCAGCACGGAATAGACGCAGGCCGTCCCCACCCCGATGCAGAAGAACAGGTTGGCCGCGAGCGCCCAGTCCCTGGGCTGCGTATCGTGAACGTAATCCTCGATGATGGTCCGCATGCCGAGTTGCATGTGATAGATGCCGGTCAGCACGACGAGCAGCATCAGGATCGAGGGCAGAGGTCGCGCCAGCACGCCATAGACCTCAGCGTAGGGCCGTCCGACAAGCGCCAGCAGGAGCCAGACGAAGCCGATCGTGAGCGGCACCAGGGCCAGCGAGGTCAGGCGCATGTGCCAGGCATGGATTGTGCCCGAGTGGGCCGAGCCAAGATGGCGGACGCGGCGCATGTCGTCGTGAAGGGTGCGGGGATTGTCGCTCACGAGAGGGTCCTCACCGGATCACGAAGGCCAGGACCCAGACCACCACGGTCAGGCCGAGGCCGCCGGCGAGTGTCGCCTGGGCCAGATATTCGCGTGCCGGATGGTCCATACCGTAGCCGACGTCCCAGATGAAATGCCGGATGCCGCCGAGCAGGTGATGGAACAGCGCCCAGCTGAAGCCGAACAGGATCAGAAGGCCGAACCACGATCCCATGAAGCCCGACGCCACCCCGAAGGCGCGCGGCCCGGCGGCCGCGGCGATCAGGAACCAGGCGAGAAGCAGCGTGCCGGCATAGAGCGCCATCCCGGTGATGCGATGCATGATCGACATCATCATGGTCAGCATCGGCCGGTAGATCTGCAGATGCGGCGACAGCGGCCTTTGATGCCGAACCGTCTCCCCGCGCCGTGGCGCCTCCGCCATGAGAACCTCGCTCTCGTCTGTGACCCTTGAGATATAAGGTTCGTTGCCGCACTGCAACAGGCGACGCCGGGGCGCAGCCATGCCGCCGTGGCGCCGGTCCGGCGAGAGGCGGCGGCCACGCCGCGGCCGTCCGGACGCTGCATCTTCAAAGGCGGTTTGAAGGAGCTGGCGAGGCGAGCCGGGCGTCATCCGCGCCGTTTCGGTATATAAGCCGCACTCGGCCGGTTGCATCCGGTTGCGCGAGTCGCGGGCACGTATCCGAGACCCTCTGGAGGACGCCACCATGCTGCAAGCCGTTCATCCGGTCGACGAGCGATTGCCGCCGCCAAAGCTCGTGGCGCTCGGCTTGCAGCACGTGCTTGTCATGTATGCGGGCGCGATCGCGGTGCCGCTGATCGTCGGCCATGCGCTCAAGCTGCCGCCCGAGAGCGTCGCGATGCTGGTCAACGCGGATCTGTTCGTCGCCGGCGTCACCACGCTGATCCAGTCGCTCGGGCTCGGCCGCCTCTTCGGCATCCGGTTGCCGGTGATGATGGGGGTGACCTTCGCGGCGGTGGGGCCGATGGCCGCCATGGCGGCCGATCCGAACCTCGGGGCCACCGGCATCTTCGGCGCCACGATCGTGGCGGGCCTGTTCACCATCCTCGTCGCGCCCTTCTTCGGGCGCATGATGCCGCTGTTTCCGCCGGTCGTGACCGGCAGCGTCATCCTGATGATCGGCATCTCGCTGATGCGCGTCGGCATCAACTGGGCGGCGGGCGCCGCGGCCGACACGCTCCCTGGCTACGGCGAGCCGCTCCACCTCGTCATGGCGGGCGCGGTGCTGGTGCTGATCCTTCTGATCGCGCGTTTCGCGAAGGGCTTCCTCGCCAACATCTCGGTCCTGGCCGGCATCGTCGCCGGCTGCATCGCCGCCGTGCTCATCGGCGAGATGAGCTTCGCCGCGGTCGGGCGTGCCGGCTGGTTCGCGGTGGTGACACCCTTCGCCTTCGGGGCGCCGCGCTTCGACCTCGTCGCCTGCGTGACGCTCTGCGTCGTCATGGCCGTAGTGATGATCGAATCGGCCGGCATGTTCCTGGCGCTCGGCGATCTGACGGACCGGGCGGTCGACCGCGAGGCGATGACGCGCGGCCTCCGGGTCGACGGCCTCGGCACCATGATCGCCGGCGTGTTCAATACCTTTCCCCACACCTCTTTCTCGCAGAACATCGGCCTCGTCGGCGTGACCGGCGTCCGGTCGCGCTATGTCACGGCCGTCGGCGGCCTGATGCTGCTCGTCATGGGGCTGGTGCCCAAGCTCGGGGCGCTCGTCGCCTCGGTGCCGCTCTTCGTGCTCGGCGGCGCCGGCATCGTCATGTTCGGCATGGTGGCGGCGACCGGCATCCGCATCCTGACGGAGGTCGACTACCGGACCAACCGCAACAACCTCTATGTCGTGGCGATCGCCAGCGGCTTCGGCATGATCCCGCTCGTCGCGCCCAATTTCTTCAAGGCGCTGCCGGACCAGCTTGGGCCGATCCTGCATTCCGGCATCCTGCTGTCCGCCCTGTCGGCGGTGGTGCTCAACCTGTTCTTCAACGGCACGCGGCAGACCGAACCGCCGCGCGACGAGGTGGTTTTGCCGCCGCCCGCCGCCGTGGCGGGCGTCGTCGGCGGTGAAGAATTGCTATTGCCCTGAATTTTCGATCTGATTCCGCGTATTGAAGGTTTGAGTTTCGCCGGAAATGACGGTTTCTGCCGCTGATATCTTACGCTTTCGGCTTCATCGATCTGGAGCGGGAACTTTGCAGCCGCCCGACAATCCGTTCGGCCCGAGGTTGTCAGCCATGTCTCAGGTGCAAAATGTTGCCCATCCGTCCGGGCCGGACAACCGCATCGCGTGAGCGTCGATTGCATCTGCCGGGCTAAAACCGGTCTGCCCTGCGGAAAAGTTTTGCGCCCACTCTCGCCGCCCGTTGCTGGCCGGCTAGTCTCGAAGCCGGACGTTCGCGGGGAATGGCGCGTCGACCGCTCGACCCTTAGCTCACCGGCGGGTCGGGGCGCTTCCATGAGGCGACGCGGTGCCGACGCAAATAGTCGGTCGGCGTCATGCCGAAGCGGCCCGTGAATGCTGTCGTGAAGGCTCCCACCCTGGCGAAGCCGACCTCTCTGGCGACCGCGCTGACCGAATGACCATAGGATGCAAGAAGTTCGAGGCTTCGCATCATTCTGACCTCCCGAAGCAGGTCCCGCCAGGACAGACCAAGCTCGGCCTCGCAGCGCCTCTGCAACGTCCGCATGGAGAGGCCGACGGCGCCGGATAGTCCGTCGAGCCGGGCCTCATGCAGATGATTGCGGAGGTATAGGACGGCGCTCCGCATTGCGTCCGAGCGCGCCGCCGGGATCCAGAGCATGCGAGGATTGGAGAACCACTCGGGGCAAAGGCTCGCGAGCGTGCGGAAGAACAGCCGGGGCGTGCCTCCGGCCTGGATCTGCGCCGGCGTCCACCGCACGGCTTGGCCGATCATCTCGCGCGCGAGTGGCGTGGCGCCGGTGGTCCAGCACCCATGGTGGGTCCAGTCGGCATCGGACGGATCGAGATGCACGACGTGGAGCGCGGTGAGGGGCGCGGATCTCACCGTGAAGGCGCGGTCCGCCGGAATGAAGATCAGGTGATTGGGTACGATCAGCCATCCCCCGGCGCTTCCCTCGACATCGAGCTGCCCCGCTTCGACCAGGATCAGCTTGTGCATCGGATCGCCCAGGGAGCTTTCACAAAGGCGATCAACGTTCATGGACTCGGCCGAAGGCACGCCAGGAAGCGGAGGCAGCAGCCGGCGTTCTGTCGAAACCGACGGCTCGAACGGTTTGGTGGCTCGGTCGAGCCGATCTGGCGTGCTGACGTCTATCAAAAAACTCTTGCGGTCCTTCCGATTATGCGACAACTTGACTCCATAGAATAGTGCTGCCCGGAAAACAAGGCAGCCGCACCGAAACGATCGTGCCTGGTGCGCGATCACCTGACGGTGTCGGGCAATATAGACCTGATGCTGTTCCGTTGCTGTTCTAAGCAAGCTCGTGCGAGCTTGCTTACACTTAGAAGCGTTTAGCAGCATTGATTTCGCTTGAAAAAAGCGAAATCAATCGTGGCTTTAGCCACGCAAGGCTGCTTAGGCGCCGGGACGGTGCGCTCTGCGACGGCGCTCTGGCATAAGGGCGGACGACAGATGATCGGCATGCGGCCGAAGAGCTTCATCCGCCAGAACAACAATCAAGTGGGGAGGATAGCAATGCAAAAGTTCGCGATCATGCTGCTTTCGTTTGCGTCGGGGCTGGCCCTCGTGTCCGCCGCGCGGGCCGACGCCGTCTCGGACGCCAAAGCCTATGTGGCTTCGGTGTCGGCGCCGGCCGCGCCCTGGAGCGGCCCGACGACCGGGCCGAAAGCCGCACCGGGCAAAACCATCGTCTATGTTTCGGCGGACCAGAACAATGGTGGCGCGCGGGGCGCCGGCGAAGGCGTGAAGGAGGCGGCCGGCGTGGTCGGCTGGACATACCGGCTGATCGACGGACAGGGCTCGGTCTCCGGTCGCACGAGCGCCATGAGCCAAGCCATCGCCACGAAACCCGACGTCATCGTGCTTGGCGCCATCGACGCGACCGAACAATCGGCTTCCATCGAGGCGGCGGTCAAGCAGGGCATCGTTCTGATCGGCTGGCACGCGACCGCCAGGTCCGGGCCGGAGCCCAAGATGTCGATCTTCACCAATATCACGACCGATCCGCTGGCCGTTGCGCGCGCCGCGGCGTCGCTGGCCTGCGCCGAATCGGGCGGCAAGGCCGGAGTCGTAATCTTCACGGACAGCACCTATGAGATCGCGGTCAAGAAGGCGCGCGCCATGGAGGCCGTGATGAAGCAGTGCGGCCAGAGCAAGGTGCTCGACTTCGTCGATACGCCTTTGGCCGAGGCTTCGACACGCATGCCACAGCTGACAACCTCACTCCTGCAGAAATACGGCAAAGCCTGGACCCACGCGCTCAGCATCAACGACCTGACCTTCGACTTCATGGCGCCGTCGCTCGCCTCGGCCGGCGTCGAGGGTGACGGGGCGCCGTTCGCCATTTCGGCCGGGGACGGCAGCGAAGCCGCCTTCCAGCGCATCCGGCAGAAGCAATACCAGGAGGCGACCGTCGCCGAGCCGCTTCGCCTGCAGGGCTGGCAGATCGTCGATGAGGCGAACCGGGCGCTGAACAAGCAACCGGACAGCGGCTTCGTGGCGCCGGCCCATCTGTTCGTGGTGACGAACATCGGTGCCGACGGCGGGCCGAAGAACACCTACGACCCTGACAACGGCTACACCGCGATCTACAAGAAGATCTGGACCGGACAATAGGCCCCGCAAAGAGTGTCGCGCCGCTTGCGCGACACCCGAAGAGAGAGGCGGCCCCAGTGTGCGCCGCCTGCGTTCCGCATTCCGTTCGAACACTGGATCAGCCATGTCACAGGATCTGCCGAAACCCGACTATGCCCGCAACCTCAAGCTCATCGGCCATTCCGACCAGGGTGGCCGTTCGGACGGCGTCCAGTTGATGATCAACAAGGGCCACGCCTTCATCGGGCACATGTTCTCGAAAGGGTTCAGCGTCGTCGACGTCCGTGACCCGCGCGATCCGAAATCCGTCAACTACATCCCGGCCCCGCCGAACACCTGGAATATTCATCTGCAGACCTTCGGAGACCTGCTCCTCGTCATCAATGCCAAGGACATGTTTGCCGCGGCCGAGTTCCAGGACGAGAAGAACTATTACACCGGGGCTTTGGGCGAGAAGGTCGGCACCGCCGGCAAGGCGCCCGCCGCGCGCGATTGGACGGCGGGGCTTGCGGTCTATGACATCTCCCAGCCCGCCGCCCCGCGCCAGATCGGCTTCATGCCGGTCGAGGGAGGCGGCATCCACCGCATCTGGTACGTGGGCGGACGCTGGGCCTATGTGTCGGCTCTGCTCGACGGCTTCACCGACTATATTTTCATGACGATCGACATGGCCGATCCGACCCGACCTCGCGAGGGCGGGCGGGTCTGGCTGCCCGGCATGAACACGGCCGCCGGAGAGGTGGCCGATTGGCCGTCCAGCCGCCGCTTCGGTCTGCACCACGCGACGGTCAGCGGCACCACGGCTTATGGGGCCTGGCGCGATGCGGGTCTCGTCATCATGGATGTGGCCGATCCGACCGCCCCGACGCTCAAGCTGCACCACAATTGGTCGCCGCCCTTCAACGGCGGCACGCATAATTGCCTGGCGCTGCCGGATCGCGACCTGCTGGTCGTGCTCGACGAGGCGGTGCTCGATGACTATGAGGACGGACACAAGCCGATCTGGCTGTTCGACATCCGCGACCCGATGAAGCCGATCAGCATCGCAACCTGCCCGGTGCCGAGCGACAGGGACTATCGCAAGAAGGGCGGCCACTTCGGTCCCCACAACATCCACGAGAACCGGCCGGACGCTTTCGTCAGCTCGGAGCGCATCTTCGCAACCCAACAGAATGCCGGTGTGCGGGTCTACGACATCCGGAACCCCTTCCGGCCCGAAGAGATCGCGGCCTTCGTGCCGCCGCAACCGGCACGGCTGATGGACCACCGCCCGAATCGCCCGCGGGTCGTCCAGTCCTGCGACGTCTATGTCGATAAGGACGGGTTGATCTACAGCAACGACTACAACGGCGGCCTCTTCATCATGGAGATGACGGCTTGACGATACGTGCGGGTGCAACTCCGACCCGAGGATCTGCGAGCCTGGAGTCATCGGCCCTTGTGCAGCCATCGTGGGCGACCGCTGCGCGTTGCGAGACAGGCGAACGCCGGCGCCCCCGCGGTCGATGCCCGGCACCAGCTTCAGGGCGCGGCTGATCGGGCTACCGGATTGGCCTTCAGCGGAGTGTTTGCGTCGTTGAGAGAGAGGCGGAGAACGGACAGCAAGACGCTGAGGCGAGCGATGAGACGTCTGACGTTGTAGCCGACGGCGGCGAGGACAGCGTCGGCGGCGTCGCCGATGGTGTGAGCCAGATGGTTGCGTCCCCATGCGGTGGTCGTCTTCAGAGATGGCCGATGACCGGTTCGACGGCGGAGCGGCGCCGCATCCCACGACGGATGGCGTCGGTCATGCCGCGTAGGCATCGCATCGATTATCGGCCGACGAGCCTCAGGCGCCGCCTGGAATAGGCATCGATCGTGACGGCAAGCAGCAGGATGGCGCCCTCGACCATGTATTTCACGTCCGCGGGTTGGCCAACCAGGTCGAGCCCGTTGGAGACGCTGCCGATTACCAGGGCGCCGAGCAATGCGGACCACACGCTGCCGCGGCCGCCGAACAGGCTGGTGCCTCCGATGACGGCGGCGGCGATCGCTTCCAGCAGCAGCGTCCCGCCGCCGGTCTGGGTGCTGGAGGCCTGCAGGCGAGCCGTCGAGAGCAGTCCGCCGACGGCCGCCAAGGTCCCTGAGAGGGCGAAGACGATGACCCTGATGCGGGCCACGCCGATGCCGGCCCGGCGCGCCGCCTCGGCATTGCCGCCCACCGCATAGATGTGCCGCCCGAACTTGGTTCCGCGGGTCAGCCAGTCGAAGAAGATCACCAGTCCCATCAGCAGCACGCCGGCGGTGGGCACGCCGTAGGCGCGGTTGAGCGCCGCGACGGCGCCGATCAGGACGACCGCGATGATCGCGACCTCGACCAGCAGTACGGGCCGCGATCCGGTCACCATCCCGGCACGCCGACGCTGGCTCTGCTCCACCAGGCGGCTCCCCGCCAGTCCGACCACGAGGACGGTCGCGAGCGCCCATGACCAGAGGGGTGGCAGGAACGTCGAGGCAATATCGGTGATATGGGCATCGAAGACGTTCAGGGTCCCGGCGTCGCCGAGCACATGGAGCTGCACGCCGAGCCAGCCGAGCAACCCGGCCAGCGTGACCACGAACGAGGGGACGCGAAAGAAGGCGAACCAGGCGCCCTGCAGGGCCCCGATCAGCGTGCCCACGACCAGCATGGCGGCGATCGCGGCCCACCAGGGCCAGTCGTCGTTGACGAGCAGGACGCCGAGCACGGCCGCCGTCGCGCCCGCGACCGAGCCGACCGACAGGTCGATCTCGCCGAGCAGCAGCACCAGCACGACGCCGATGGCGATCGTGCCGGACGCGGAGATCTGGAGGACGAGGTTCGACAGGTTGCGGGCGGTGAGGAAATGCGTGTCCTGAAGCTCGAAGAATGTCCAGATCAGCGCCAGCCCGATCACGACCGGCAGCACGCCGAGGTCGCCCGAGGTGACGCGCTGGCGCAGATCGCGAATCATGGTGGCCAGCGGCGAAAAAGGCGCGGCCTGAGCGAGATCGTCGGGCGCGTCCTTGCGCACCGATGGTTCCAATCCAGCTTTCATCAGACCGTCTTTCGCGCCCCCGTGATCGCGCCGACGACCTCCTCCGGAGATGTGTCGGCACGCCTGAACGTCGCGGCCCTCCGGCCCAAGCGCATCACGATGATCCGGTCGGCGACTTCGAACACGTCATGCAGGTTGTGCGAGATCAGCACGACTCCCAGACCCTGAACCCGCAGCTGTTTGATCAGCGCCAGAACCTGCTGGGTCTGCGCCACGCCTAAGGCCGCGGTCGGCTCGTCGAGAAGCACGACCTTCGAGGTCCACAGCACGGCCCGGGATATGGCGACCGACTGCCTCTGGCCGCCCGAGAGCGAGGCGACGGGCAAACGGACGTTGCTGATCGTCGTCACGTTGAGCCTGCGCAGCACCTCGAGCGCGCGCCGCTCCATCTCGAGTTCCGACAGGCGGCCCAAGAGATCGGGCTGCCGCAGCGCCTCGCGGCCGAGGAACATGTTCGCGACCACGTCCAGGTTGTCGCAAAGGGCCAGATCCTGGTACACGGTCTCGATCCCGAGACGGGTCGCGTCGTGGGGTGAATGGATCGTCACCTCGCCGCCGTCGAAACGGATGACGCCGTCGTCCGGCGCATGGGTTCCGGCCATGACCTTCACGAGGGTCGACTTGCCGGCGCCGTTGTCGCCGGCCAGGGCCACCACCTCGCCCGGATAGACCTCGAAATCCATCTCGGACAAGGCCTGGACGGCACCGAACCGCTTGGAGATCTGACTGAGTTCCAGCACAGCGGCGGCGGGAGGTTGCCCCCCGCGGCTCGCTTCGACACCGACGCCTTGCATGGTCGTCGCGGCTTACTGCTTGCAGGGCCCGACCGCCGGCATTCCCTTGCAGAGGTCGGCCTTGGAAACGGCGCCGTCCTCGATTTCGATATTCATATTGTCCAGGGTGATCACATTGGCGGTCACCTTGGCCCACGGAATCTGGACCTTGCCATTGTCGACGGTGGCGCCCCCGAACAGGTCGGACGAAGGCTTGTCACCTTTCAGCAGCGCCGCGGTGATCTGGGCCGCCTTGCCGGCCTGCTCCTTCAGCGAGCGCCACACGGTCATGGACTGCTTGCCCTGCAGGATCAGCTGCAGGCTGTTCAGCGTGCCGTCGAGCCCGGTCACCGGCACCTTACCGGCGAGCTGCTGCGCCTGCAGGGCCGAGATGATGCCGCCCGCCATGCCGTCGTTGGCCGACAGAACCGCGTCCACGCCGTTGTTCGACTTGGTCAGGACCTGATCCATCTCGGCCTGGGCCTTGGACGGATCCCATAAGGGCGTCCACACATCGGCCACCAGCTTGCGGGAGCCCCTGTCGAACAGCGGCTTGAGCACTCCCATGTAGCCCTGCGCGAAGAGGTGGGCGTTATCGTCGACCGGCGAGCCGTTGATCACCGCGATGCGGGCGCCGTCCTTGGTGTTCTGCTCGAGCCAGGAGCCTTGCAGCTGGCCGATCTTGATGCCGTCGACCGAGACGTAATAGGCCACCGGCGCGTTCTTGATCAGGCGGTCGTAGGCAATGACCGGCACGCCCTGCCGCTGGGCGTCGTTGACGATGACGGCGGCGCCCTTCTGGTCGATCGCGGTGACCACCAGCACCTTGGCGCCATTGGCGAGCGCCGCCTCGGCCTGCGCCTGCTGCTTGGTGACGTCATTCAGGGCGTTCTCGACCTTGACCTGGGCGTCGGGGTAGTATTTCTGCAGCGCCGCAACGAAGAAGGGACGGTCCTGGCTCTCCCACCGTGCCGTTACGTTCTCGGGCAGCAAGAACACGACCAGCGGCTTCGAGGCCTGGGCGCCGGCGGGGCTTGCGGCGAGGAGGCCAGCGGCAGCCGCCAGCCCCAAGACACTGCCCCGAATAGCCGAGCCCACACTGTCCAATCGTCCCATGTGACCGTCTCCCCCACAGATTGCGCCAGCTTGTTTTCCGACCCGCGGAACGCCGATCCGAACAGAGTATCCGATGTTCCGGCCGGCGCAAGCCGTCGACGAGTTGATGGGCATCCCTGCGAAAGCTTGAAGGGCTCCCCCAAAACGGGTCAACTTCAGCTTCAACTTCAAGGCGCCGCCATGACGGGACTATCGCGCGGACATCTCCGTTGTTCATTGGCGCCGCCCGCGGAGGGATTCACGCTCTACGCCCCTTCGCTGAGGCGCCTTGCTGCGGGCTCGACCCTGGTGATGGCGACGCTTCCGGTGCTCGACTGGAACGATGAGCTCATGAAGGACCTGCAGGCGCTCGACTCTGCACCGAAACACCGGGTGCTCGCCGGGATCCTGGCCTGCGATCCTTTCGCGTGCTGGGAGGATGTCGCTGATGAATTGACCGCCGCCGGGATCCGCGGCGTCGCCAACTTTCCCGCCACGGCGATGACCGCCGGCTCCGGAATGGTCGACCTCGATGATGCGGGCTTCGGCTTCAAGCAGGAACTCGACCGGCTGGCGTGGTTCGCCGAGGGGGGATTCCAGATGTTAGCCGTGACGGCGTCCCGCACACAGGCCCTCGAAGCTTGGGATCGGCTCGGCGGTTCCATGTCCGCCGCGTGCGTCATCCGGGCCTACGACATCGACCGCCCGGCCGACAGCGCCATCACCCTCGTCTCGGAAGGCGAGCTTGAACGCCAAGGCATGACCCCCATGCCGATCTTTCACCTTTCGTCCGGATGACGCGATCCGTGGCGGCTATCAATCGGCAGCAACTATCAATCGAAAACTTTGTACCTTTTGATCTTGTTGTAGAGCGTCTTGCGGGAGACGCCGAGGCTCCGGGCCGCCAGGCCACGATGAAGCTTGTTGCGACGCAGCGCCTCGATGATCCATTCCTTTTCGGAGAGCCCCCTCACGCTGGTCGACAGCGGGGCGTCGAGGACCGCTTCCACCCGTTCGGAGGTGATGCGGGTGCCAGGGGCAAGCGTCGAAAGCCGCTCCACGACATGGCGCAACTGGCGGACGTTGCCAGGCCAATCGTAGCTGGCGAGCGTCCGGAAGGCCGATTTCTCGAGGGCGGCCGAACGAGAGCCATTCTCGCCTTTCAGCGCGACGGCGAAGTGTTGGATGAGAAGCGGCAGGTCTTCGAGCCGGTCGCGAAGCGGCGGGAGGGTAATTTCAAATCCTGACATCGCCTCGATGAGGCGGGGAACGAACCTGCCCTCCGCCGCAAGGCGGCCCAGGCTGAGGGTGGCCGTTGCGATCAATTTCGTGTTGGAACGACGCAGCGTGGATCCCATGATCGGATGGAAGGTTCCCGTTTCCAGGAAGTCCACTAGCCGCTCCTGTCCGTCGGGCGAAAGCCGGTCTACATGCAGCAGCAGCACGGACGACAGGCTCGCAGCCTCGAGGATCGAGACCCGTTGCCTTGCCTCGCCCTGGATCTCCGCGCCGAAGAGAGCATCGAGGGTCCTTGATTTCTTCCCGTCCTCGCGGCAGGTGAACATCACGGCATCCCGAGACCTGCGCGACCCGAGGGCATGGATGAGCGACGCGACGGCCCGCTTGCCGGTGCCGGCCTCCCCGGTGACGAGAACCGGGCCCGGACCGATCGCGAGACGCTTGGCGTCTCCAAGCACGTGCTTCATGACAGCCGATTGAGCCACGATTCCATGGCGGTAACCACTGAAGCGGAGCTGCCGCTCGAGGTCGTCCACCCGCTTGCGCAAAAGATTGACGGTCTTGAACCCGGCGGTGACTTCCAGGACCGAGGTTTCGAGCGGAACGCGGTCGAAGCTGGAGCCGCCGACGAAGCCCTGGGCTCCGGTCTCGCGGCAAACGTCCAAGAGTTCGTCGGGCTGCGTGATCGGCCCTCCGCCCAACAGGCAAACGATCTTCCTGTCGAGCGCGTGCACCCTGCGCACCAGTTCGCTGGTCCGGGCCGAGATTTCGTTGCGGAAGGCCGCCGCGGAAGCCTTCGCGGCGCCACCGGCGTCCAGGTTGAAGTTCATGCAGAGCGCCTCGACGCCCGCCTCCGCCATGCAGCGCGCGTCGGCGAGGGAACGCGTGTAACCGAGCGTCGCGAGCCCACGCTGCCGTGCAGCGACGAGCATGGCGATCTCGCGCTCGTATCCGAGCCCGAGGCGCTCGAGCGCGTTGCGCCGGTTATCGTCGAGGTGAACCACGGACGGGAAGTTCGTGACGCCGCCGAAGCCCCACCGGCACAGCCTGTCAAGAAAGGGCTCGAGCAACAATTGCGGGTCGAACGCGCATGCGCCGAACAAGACCGGAAGCTTCGTGCTCGACAGGATCTCCCCGCGCGCGAAGCTGGCGACAAAATCGTTACAGTTGCGGATCGGGAGGATCGAGGCCGGCGACGAGCTCCCCATGGTGCGAAACCGGCCGCCGCTAACGGCGAGCAGGAAATCTGCACCAGCACGCTCAGCCGCATGCGCGGTCATGCCGGAGCCGATGGCGGCGCCGACGATGAACGCGCTCGGATCACGCGGCCGCTTGAAAATGCCAGCGATATGTCCCTCGCCACCTGCCGGGCCAGCCTTCGCCGGTGCTGAGCGTTGCGCGTGGTCGCCGACGATGCCGCGCTCATAGCATGACGCGGTCCGGTTACCCAGTTTTACCCAAAGACCGTCGATTTTTGCGTCGGCGTCGGCGGGATCGCGGATAGCCTGGTGTCACCATTCGATGGGTGGCAGGGAACTTCTCCTCTCGCCGATCGAAGGAACAATCGGTCCGCCGCCGCGCCGGGATCGAAACGCTCCGTCCGCAATGAGATCCGACCGAACCTCGAAGCCGCCGAACCAGCCCTTGTCACGACAACTCAAAGCCTCTGAAATTCGCCTTGACGGCTCCGCGACAAAGCCGAGCTGATCAACAAGATTAAGTCGGGAGGAAGCCAGATGATGAGCAACGACGCCACGGCCGCGGATCTTCGCGAGGGTCCGGATTCGCCAGCTGTCGGTCCAAGCCGGCTATTGTTCCTCTCAGCCGCCTTGTCGCGCCGCCTTGCCGGGGCGCTCATGGGCGCCGCCCTGGCCGGAACCGCGGCCCAGGCTGCGACTACCTGCGACACCTCTGTCGACCTGCGTTTCAGCTACTGGGGATCGGCTTTCGAGAAGAAGGACATCACGGCCGCGATCGACCTCTTCAACACCAGCCACCCTTGCATCAAGGTCGAGGGGCAATACACCCCTTACACGGGATATGTCGAGAAGCTCACGACCCAGCTTGCCAGCGGCGATCCGCCCGACGTCGCCTACCTGCCGGAAAACCAGGCGTTCCCCTGGGCGAGCGAAGGCAAGATCCTCGACCTCACCCCCTATTTCAAAGAGCAGCCCGAGAGCAAGCTGGTCAAGAACATCGTCTATAGAGTCGGCGACCGCCTGCTCGGGACCGGCCTAGCGACCGGTGTCATCCTCACCTACTACAACAAGGAGCTGTTCGACAAAGCGGGCGTGCCCTATCCGCCCGCCAAGGCGGACGAGGCCTGGACCTGGGACGAATTCCTGGCCAATGCGAAGAAGCTCACCAAAGACCGCGCCGGACACGACGCGGCCGACCCCGCCTTCGATCCGACCCAGATCGCCACCTATGGGGTGGCCATCTCGCCGCACTACTGGAACTACTACCTACCCTTCATCTATTCGGCGGGCGGCAAGTTCGCGAGCGACGACGGCAAGCAACTTCTGCTCAACCAGCCCGCCTCCGTCGACGCGCTGCAGAAGATTCAGGACTTGTTTTACAAGTGGCACGTGGCCCCGACGCCAACGCAGTCCAAGAACATGCCCACGGCCGACATCCTGATGCAGTCGCGCAAGGTGGCGATGGCGATCGATGGCATGTGGAAAGTCACGGATTTCGCCAATCTTCGCTTTAAATGGGGCATGGCCGTGCTGCCCAAGATCAAGCAGCCGGTCACGGTCGTCATCAGCAATCCCAAGGTGATCTTTGCGGCCACTAAGCACCCCAAGGAAGCGTTCGAATTCTACCAGTTCATCGCCGACCCGACCAAGGTGGCCCTCTTCAAAGAGGGATTGTGGGCGCCGCTCGACCTTGTCTATTATACCGATCCGGCCAAGGAAGCGGAATGGCTGACCGCCAAGCCTGGCGTCTACCCGCCTGAGGCGAAGACCGCGGTGGTCGACTACACGCTCAACAACGCGCCCTTCCAGCCGCCCGCCTATTGGCTGAAGAACATCAACCGGATCACCGATGACGCGGTGACGCCGGCCCTCGATCAGGTCTGGGCCGGAACGCTGAGTGCTCAGCAGGGCGCGGATCTCGCCGTCAAGACGGCGGCGCCACTGATGCAAGGCCGTTGGTAGCAGGCTGATGGACGGCGACATGACCGCTTCCGGGATCGATCCGGCGCGGGCCGTGCCCGTGGCCCGGGCGGCGCCCAGACGGCGCGCGCACGGCCAGCTCTTCTGGGGCCTGCTGTGCGTGGCGCCCGCATTGCTCGGCTTCCTGTTCTGGAAGCTCATCCCAATCCTGGCCAGCTTCGCCGTCGCGCTCACCGA
Organism: Lichenihabitans sp.; assembly: GCA_965277635.1. Classification (GTDB taxonomy): domain Bacteria; phylum Pseudomonadota; class Alphaproteobacteria; order Rhizobiales; family Beijerinckiaceae; genus Lichenihabitans. The sequence goes on along the minus strand of CBDIDE010000002.1, from coordinate 2,660,965 downwards.
TTGGACCGTCGCCAGCACTCCGCGCTGGGTGGGCCTTTCGAACTTCCGTCATATGCTGTTCGAGGACCCGCTGTTCTGGACGTCGCTGTCGGTGACGACGCTCTACGCTCTGATCAGCGTCCCCACCACGATGGCGCTGGCCTTCGCCCTCGCGTTGCTGCTCAACACCAAGGTGCCCGGCCAGCGGGTCTTCCGCACCCTGTTCTACATGCCGGCGATGATGCCCACGATCGCGGTCAGCGTCCTCTGGCTCTGGCTGTTCAACCCCGATCTCGGCCTCCTCAACGCGCTGCTCGAGCACGTGGGCATCCCGCACCTGCAGTGGCTGACGAGCGAGCGGCTCGTGCTGCCGTCGCTCCTGCTGATGACACTGTGGAACGTCGGGCCGATGATGATCATCTTCCTGGCGGCCCTGCAGGGGGTCCCGCGCCAGCTCTACGAGGCGGTGCAGCTCGACGGCGGCGGCGCTTTCCGCCGCCTGATCCACGTCACCATCCCGATGATCACCCCGGCGATCCTGTTCAACCTGGTGATCAGCCTGATCGGCGCCTTCCAGACCTTCACCCAGGCCTATGTGATGACCGACGGCGGTCCGAACAATTCCAGCCTCTTCCTGGCCTTCTATATTTTCCGCGAGGGTTTCCGGCAGTCCAACATGGGATACGCATCGGCCTTGTCCTGGGGTCTGTTCGGTCTGATCGCGGTGATGAGCTTTCTGGTGCTCGGCTCGTCCAAGTACTGGGTCTATTACGCGAGCGGCGATCGATGAGCGCGCCCGACCTGCCGATCCGGCGAAGCCTCTGGCGCAACCGGAGCCGCCGAGGTCCGAAAGGCTGGCTCAACTTCGCGCTCTGCTGCGGCATCGCCTTGGTGCTGGTGGTCCCCTTCGCCTGGCTCGTCCGTAGTTCCCTGATGGATGCCGGCCAGATCTTCGAGTTTCCGCCGAGCTGGATCCCCAACCCGGTCTCGTGGACCAACTACCCCGATGCGATCAACGCCATCCCGTTCGTGCAATATCTCGTCAACACGCTGTTCATCCTGGTGCCGAGCGTCGTCGGCACGGTGCTGTCGACGACGCTCGCCGCCTATGGGTTCGCCCGGCTCACCTGGCCGGGGCGCGACCTCATCTTCAACCTGCTGCTGTTGACCTTCATGCTGCCGTTCGTCGCGACCCTGATCCCGACGTTCCTGCTCTGGACCGGTCTCCATCTCGTCAATACCGACTGGCCGCTCGTTCTGCCGCACTGGTTCGGCTCCGACGTCTTCTTCATCTTCCTGCTGCGCCAGTTCTTCCGCACCATCCCGCGCGAGCTCGACGAAGCGGCGATCCTCGACGGCGCCAATCCGCTCGAGGTCCTCTGGCACGTCATCGTGCCGCTCAGCCGGCCGGCGCTCGCGACCATCGCCATCCTGTCGGGCCTTGCGGCCTGGAACGACTTTCTCGACCCGCTCGTCTATCTCAACCAGTCGGACAAGTTCACGCTGGCGCTGGGCCTGTCTGAATTCACCGGCCTCTATTCGTCGCAGTGGAACCTGCTCATGGCGGCGGCAACCCTGATCGCGCTGCCGGTGATCGTGATCTTTTTCTTCGCCCAACGCTACTTCGTCGAGGGCATCACCCTGACGGGAATCAAAGGATGACCCAGCCCCTTCGCATCGCTCTCCTCGGCGCCGGCGCGCTCGGCCGGGCCTGGTCCAAGGTGATCGCCGCCAGCGACGGGGCGCAGCTCAGCGCCGTGGTCGATCCGCTGGTCGGCAGCGCGGAGGCGCCGCAGCCCATCCCCGAATGGGAGGGGCTGCCATCGGCGAGATCCCTTGCCGAGCTCGGCGACGTGCCGCTCGATGCCGCGGTCGTCACGGCCTTTTCACCCGCCCATGCGACGGCAGTCCGGGCGGCGTTGGACCGCGGCCTCAACGTGATCGTCGAAAAGCCCTTCACGACGACGCTGCCCGACGCCCAGGCGCTCGTCGATCTCGCGGCGCAGCGTGGGCTGACCCTGATGGTCAGCCAGAACTACCGCTTCCTCCCGGGTGTCGCGACGATCCGCAACGCTGTCCGGGCGGAGACCTATGGCCGCATCCGCGCCGTGGCGGGCCAGTTCTGGTGCGACTGGGCCGGCAAGCCCTACCAGCACGCCATGCGCCACGTCATGGCGCTCGAAATGGCGATCCATCATTTCGATCTCGTGCGGGCGCTGTTCGACGCCGAGCCGGCGGAGGGGGCGGTGCGCGAATGGAACCCCGAGCCGGCGCGCTTCGCCGGCGGCGGAGGCCTCGAAGCGCTCTTCGAAATGCGGGGACCGCATGGGGCTTTCCCCTTCGTCTATTCGGGCAGCCTCGTCGGCCGCGCCAGGCTGACGCCGTGGCCGGGCCTGTGGCGATTCGAATTCGACCGCGCGACGCTCGTCGTCGAGACGATCGAGGAGCGCTACGGCCTCTACCACGCCACCGCCGAGGGATTCGACTGGATCGGCCCGTTCGGCGACGAGGTCGTGTTCACGGCTTCCTTCGCGCATTTCATCGATAGCCTGCGGGCGGGGCGCGAACCCTGGAGCAGCGGGCACGACAATCTCGGCACCATGGCGATGGCGCTGGCCCATACCAGGGCGGCCACGTGAGCCGGCGGCAGGAGATCCTCGCGCGGCTCGACGCCAAGCGGCGCGAGGGCCGCGCCATCATCGGGGCCGGAGCGGGCACGGGCATCTCGGCCAAGTTCCTGCACCGGGGCGGGGCGGACTTGCTCTTCATCTACAATTCCGGCCGGTTCCGCATGCAGGGGCTGAGCTCCTGGGCCGGGCATCTCTGCTTCGGCGACGCCAACCAGATCGTCCTCGACATGGGCGAGCGCGAGGTGATGCCGGTCGTGCCCGAGGCGGCGGTCGTCGCCGGAATCTGCGGCATCGACCCGACGCGCCGGATGAGCCATTTCCTGCCCCGTGTCTTCGAGGCTGGATTTGCCGGCGTCATCAACTACCCGACCGTCGCGGTCATCGACGGGCGCATGCGGGCGGACCTCGAAGCCGGCGAGCTGGGGTTCGACAAGGAGGTCGCGATGATCCGCCAGGCCACCCGCCTCGGCCTGCTGACCACGGCCTATGTGGTGACGCCCGCGGAAGCCGAGGCGATGATGGACGCGGGCGTCGACATGCTGATCGCCCATATGGGCCTGACCGTCGGGGGCAGCATCGGCGCGCGCCATGCCTTGGATCTCGACAGTGCCGTACGCGGCGTCGAGGCGATCGCCGAAGCGGGCCGCCGGATTCGGCGCGATATTCCGGTGCTGGCGCATGGCGGGCCGATCGCGACGCCGGCCGATGCAGAACGGGTCTTTGCGCGCTGCGACGTCGACGGCTTCATCGGCGCCTCAAGCTTGGAGCGCCTGCCGGTCGAGGAGCCGCTGCGGGCCACCACCGCAGCTTTCGTGGCACTGCGCACCCGTCGGTCGGGAGCCACGGCGTGAGGCCGCCGATCCTCCTGATCGCGTCCTTCGACACCAAGGGTGCGGAGGCCGACTTCCTGCGTGAGCGTCTCGAAGCGGACGGGCTTGCCGTGATCGCGATCGATTTCGGCACGACCGCGCCCTCCCCGCTCTGGGTCGAGTTCGGAGCCGAAGCCGTGGCGCGCCGGGCCGACGCAGATATCGGAAAGCTCAAGACGGCGGATCGCAACGCCGCACTTGCCGCCATGACGGCCGGCATCACCGGCATCGTTCGCGACCTTCATGCCGAGGGTCGCGTCGCCGGCATCATCGGCTTCGGCGGCTCCGGCGGGACCGCCGTCGCGACGGCCGCGATGCGCCAGCTCCCCTTCGGCCTGCCCAAGGTGATGCTGTCGACCGTGGCGTCGAGCGACGTGCGCGCCTACGTCGATATCCACGACGTAACGATGATGCATTCGGTGGCGGATTTCGGCGGTCTCAACCCGATCACCGAGACGGTGCTGGCCAATGCGGCGGGGGCGCTCGGCGGCATGGTCCGGGTGCGGGCCGCCCGGAAACCGCGCGCCGCCCGGCCGCTGGTCGCGGCCTCGATGTTCGGCGTGACCACGCCGGCGGTCGACAAGGCCGGCCGGCTGCTGGCCGACGCGGGTCTCGAGCTGGTCCCGTTCCATGCCACAGGCGTCGGCGGCCGCACCATGGAGAGCCTGATCGAGGCCGGCTATTTCATCGCCGTGCTCGACCTCACCACCACCGAATGGGCCGACGAGGTTGCGGGAGGCACGCTCTCCGCCGGACCCGACCGCCTTGGCGCCGCGACGCGCCGCGGCATCCCGCAGGTCGTCGTCCCTGGTGCCCTCGACATGGTCAACTTTTTCGGGCCGGACTATGCGGCGTCAAAGCCGCTTCCGGCGGCGCTCGCCGGGCGCCGGCTGCATCGGCACAACGACCTCGTCGTGCTGATGCGCACCAGCGTCGCCGAGAGCCGGGAGGTCGGCCGCCGCATCGCGGCGAAGCTGAACGCCGCTCAAGGCCCGGTGGCGGTGCTGTTTCCGAGCCGCGGCCTCTCGACGCTCGACGCCCCGGGCCAGCCGTTCTTCGATCCCGAGGCCGACGCGGCCCTGCTCGACACCTTGCGGGCGCATCTCGCCGCCTACATCCGACTCGAGGTCGTCGACGCCCATGTTAACGACGATGCCTTCGCCGCTGCCGCGGTTGACGCCCTCCTCGCCATGCTTCCTTCCTCAAGGATGGTCGGTCATCATGCCTAAAGCGTTTCCCGGATCGAAAGACTTCCCCGCCTGGAGCGAGGTGCAGAACTACGGCGTCAACACCCTGAAAGTGGGTGCCGAGGTCGAATTGCACTTCCACGATTGCAACGAATACTGGATCATCGTCTCGGGCCGCGGCAATGCGACCAGCGAGGGCAAGCCCTATGAGCTCGGCCCCGGCGACATGCTGCTGACCGAGGCGGGCTTCGAGCATTCGCTGGTGGTCACCGAGGAGATGGTGGCCGTCTACTTCTACGGCCAGATGCCCGAGCATGGTCGCTGGGGCCACCTTCACCGCCCGCAGGACGTGCCCTTCCAGGACTACCTGGCCTCTCTCGCAAGGGGCGCGTGACATGCCGGTCGACCACCTGGTCCTGTTCGATTTCAAACCGGACATAGCCGAAGCGGAGATCAGAGCCGTGATCGATGGCCTCAACGCCCTTCCCCAGAGGATTCCGGACATCAGGAGCTGGGCCATCCGCGAAGACATCGGCCGTCGCGACGGCTCCTACCGATTCGTCTTGCTGGCCCGGTTCGACGATCTCGACGCCGTCGAGCGCTATCTGGCGCATCCGGCCCATGTCGCCGCCGTCTCGGTCGGCATGCCACTGATGCTCCGCATCGCGGAACACGACCATGTCGCTCTGGAGCGTGACGGCCTGACATAGCGGCCGCCGCGCGGATCAGGCGTCGAGCCAGGCCTTTTCCGCGATGCGGCCGTTGTCCATGTCATAGCCGCTGTGCGGCGTGTGACCCTTGACCGTCTTGGCGTGGACATCGAGCCAATCGCGGAAGCACGGAATCAGGGATCCGCTCGCATTCGACAGCATCGCCTGCATGTCCCAGATGGAGGATTTGCGCTTGGCTTCGTCCGTTTCCGCCTGCGCGGCCGCGAGCAACTGATCGAACTTCGGATCGCTCCAGTGCGTCTCGTTCCACGGCGCGCCGCTCTTGTAGGCGATGTTGAGCATCTGCGTCGCCGCCGGGCGCCCGCCCCAATAGCTCGCCACGAAGGCGCCCTTGAGCCAGACGTTCTCGAAATAGCCGTCGGCCGCCTCCTTCTTGACCTCGACCGGAATGCCGGCCTTGCCGGCCGACGTCTGGAGCAGCGTCGCCATGTCGACGGCGCCGTTGAAGGCCGTATCGGAGGTCTGCAGCACGATCTTCGGATCGGCGATGCCGGCCTTCTTGAAGTGGAACCTGGCCTTGTTCGGATCGTATGCGAGCTGGGCCAGTTCCGAATTGAAGAAGGGATCGCCGCGCGGGATCGGGTGATCGTTGCCGAGCGAGCCATAGCCGCTGAACAGCGTCTTGATCATCTGCTCCCGATCGAGCGCGTATTTCATCGCCTGGCGCAGGTCGAGGCTCGTGTAGGGCGCGCGGTCGACCTGCATGGCCATGATGGCGAACCAGCCCCCGGCAGCGCGCACGATTTCGAGCTTCGGGCTCTTCTCGAGCCTCGCCACGATCTTGGGATCGACGCGGTTGACGGCATCCACCTGGCCCGAGATCAGCGCGTTCATCCGCGCACTGGTGTCGTTGACGACCATGATGTCCACGGCGTCGAGGTGACCTCGGCCGGCCTTCCAGTAGGTCCCGGCCTTGCGCAGCGCGATCCTGACGCCGGGATCGAAACTTTCGAGCCTGAAGGCGCCGGTGCCGATGGGCTTGGCCCAGTCGGTAAAGCCATTCGGCACCATCATGAGGTGGTAATCGGTCAGCACGCTCGGGAAGTCGGCATCGGCAGAGGCCAGGGTCACGGCGATCTGGTGCGTGCCGAGCTTCTCGATCCCGGTGACGGCCTTCATGGAGCCCGCGGCGCCGGATGTCGTTTCGCCGCGGTGCAGGTTCAGCGAATAGATGGCGTCGTCCGCGTCGAACTCCTTGCCGTTGTGGAACTGGACGCCCTTGCGCAGGTCGAGCACCCATCTGGCGGCGCTCCCGGACGGTTCGAACCGTTCCGCCAGTTCGGGAATCGGGCGGTTGTCCGGCCCGTTCTCGATCAGGCAATTGTAGAGGCCGAAGCCGGCCGCGATCATCACCGAGTCGGTCCAGGCCAAGGGGCTCAGGCTGTCGGTGGTGCCGCCGCCGCCGAGGCCCAGCCGAAGCGTGCCACCGGTCTTCGGCGCTTCGTCCGCCGCGGCCCTGGCGGCTCCGGCCATGGAGAGGTCGAGCGCCGAGACGGCGCCGAGCGCCAAGGCCCCTCCGACGAAGCCGCGCCGCCCGACCTGCGGTTCAGCCGGCCGGCCGGTAGAAAAGCTTGCGCATTGCACACGCCTCTCGTTGTCCATCGCGTCCTCCACCCGTGGCACCATCACGCCTTCGCCGGAGCTTGGCGGCCTGTCTTCTCTTTCGACGATAGAAATCCCCCCGAGCGCCTTTGACAATTTCGCACTCGGGTGTTCATGACGCCGGAACTGCGTCATGCTGCGAAGCCCTCAGAGCCCGTTTGGAAATTCGTTTCCTCATCCTGAGCGGAGGCTGGCCTAAGCTTGCCGAAGGGACGGCAGGCGCCGGCCGTGCTTCGAGACGGTCCTGACGGACCTCATCAGCATGAGGTCCGTGAGTTTTCAAATGGATTGTCAGACGAGATTGCGCCGGATGTCCCGCTGCCACACCTGCTTATGGGCCAGCGCGCCGTTTTCATAGGCTTCGAGTTCAGCCGTCACATGAAAGGCCTCGGCATCGCAGGTCAGGGTGGTCTGCGTGATCGTCTCGACGTGCCAGCCATCCCGCGCGAAGGCGATGGACCAGCGCACCTCGCCCCGTTGCGATCCGTGGAGGTTGCCGGTGACGCTGTAGCGTTCGAAACCTCTGGTGGTCACGGTGAGGCCGGTGCCGGGGAACCGGACCGTACCGTGGCCGGTGCGGATCTCGAGACTATGCTCGTCGTGGGCGAGGTCGTGGGTCACGCGCCAGGAATTCTCCGGGGCTTCGATCTCGTGCTTGGCGAGGGGCGGAGCACCCATAACCTCTGCAAAAGCGGGAAGGTCGGCGTCTTCGGACCTTGCGGTGCGGACGGGAATTCGCAGCCGGCTGCCCGCCGTGTGGACCGTGAGCGTCACCGATTCCGGAGGTGCCCAGGCGATCGGCCAGTAGGAGGTCGACAGGGCAAGGCGGAGCCGATGCCCGGCGGCGAAGCGCTGCCCCACATGCTTGAAGGGGATACGCACGCGGTAGCGCCGGCCGGGCACCAGCGGCTGGGGATTTTCATGGCTGTCGCGGTGCGTGAGGTTGAGCAGGCCATAGGTGACGCGCGTCGCGGCGCCGGACGGCGCCACGTCGTTCAGACGCGCCGCCACCATGGCGACGGGCCTGTCGCTCTCGATGTCGACATCGAGAACAACCTCGCCGAGAATGTCGAGCGGTTCCGTCAGAGGCGAGGTCTCGAAAACCAGGCTGCCGGCGTCCTCGGTCCTCTGATCCCCCGGCAGATCTCCAGGGACCGCATAGGAGCACCATTTGCCGCCGAGGAGACCGACCGTCATGGGGGAGGAGATCGGCAGTGCACCCGGCGTTGCCCCGCCATCCGCGTCATTGCCGAGGCGGCCGTCGGCGCCGAGCCGCAGATCCTGGAACCGGACGTTCGGCGTGGGCCAGCACGGCTCGGCCACCCAGCGACCGGGACGGTGCGCATAGGCGGGGCGCGGCGGGGCGCTGTCCTGGATCCACGCCCGCAGCATGGGCTCATCCATGAGCCCCGTATCGCGTCCTTTCAGCCAATGGTCCCACCAGCGCAGCGAGTCCTGCAGGAAGCCGATCGCCGGACCCGGCCTGCCGAGATGCGGATAGGTATGGGCCCAAGGGCCGATCAGGCCCTTGCGCGGGACGTCGAGGCCCTGAAGCAACCGGAACACGGCATTGACATAGCCATCCGCCCAGCCTCCGACCGCATAGACCGGGCACCGGATGCGAGCCAAATCCTCGCAGACGGAACCGTGGCACCAATAGGCGTCGCGCGTCTGGTGTTCCAGCCAGGGCTCGATCCACAGCCCGCTGTCCTTCAGCCGGGCGTGCCACATCTCCCGCCACCTGTCGCCGACCAGCCGCGGATCGGGCGGGCAGGTATTGCGGCCGAACATGATCGAGGCCCAGGAGAGATTGTCGGTCAGTAGGCAGCCGCCCATATAGTGCACGTCGTCGGCGTAGCGATCGTCCGTCGACGAGCAGGTGATGATCGCCTTGAGCGCCGGCGGCTGCATCGCGGCGATCTGCAGGCCGTTGAATCCACCCCACGAAATGCCGATCATGCCGACATTGCCGTCGCACCAGGGCTGTGCCGCGATCCAGGCGATCGCCTCAGCGCCGTCGTCGAGCTCCTGCTGCAGATATTCGTCGCGGAGCACGCCTTCCGATTCGCCGCTCCCCCGCAGATCGACCCTGATGCAGGTATAGCCATGCCCGGCGACGAAGGGATGCATGACGGCATCCCGGCTCGCGGTCAGGTCGTTCTTCCGGTAGGGGATGTATTCGAGGATCGCCGGCACCGGCCGCCTCCCCGCGTCGTCCGGCATCCACAGGCGGGCGGCCAGGCGGCATCCGTCCGGCATCGGGATCTCGAGGTGCTCGACTTCCCTGACATGATGTGGAAATTCGCCGACGATCTGCATCCTGGGCTGCGCTCCGTGTTCGACAGGCGATCTCGGCCACGCGGACATGCCGTCCGCAATTTCGCACCCCGCCGCGACTTGACACGATCATTGCTTCAGGTTGCGATAGGCGAGCAAGGAGCGACGATGCCACAGGATCCGGTGACGCAGAACCTCGGCTTTCTTTGCACCTACTATCCGTCCATCGCCGACGTCTGCCGGCGGTTGAAGTTCAACCGTCAGCAGTTCAACAAATATCTTAGCGGCCAGGTGCGTCCGTCCCGCCACAACATGCGGCGCGTTTGCGATTTCTTCGGCGTGACCGAGTCGGAGATGCTGCTCGACCACGGCCGCTTCGTCGAGATCATCTCATTACGAAGGCATCCGATTCCGGGCGAAGGACTCTCCGAACCGCTCAGGCATATTGCACATCTGTTCAATATGTCAGGCAATCTGGAGCGCTACATCGGCTACTATTTCCGCTACTACTACTCCTTCAGCTATCCCGGCTATCTGACCAAATCCCTGGCCCGCATTTCCAAGAAGGACGGTCGCTTCTATTGGTCCAACCTGGAGATCATCGGGGATCCGAATTCAGGCCAGCGGCCTGCGGTGTCGAAATACAAAGGCGTCCTGCTCTTCCTGGGCGACCGTATTTTCGTCGTCGAGTATCACGCGTTGTTGAAGAACTCCATCACCGAGATGATTCTTTACCCGAGCTACCGTGCCCGCATCGCCTACCTGACCGGCATCCAGACCGGCGCGCCCGCGATCCGGGGCAGACGACCGGCGGCCTCACTCGTCCTCCTGGAGCATCTCGGCAAGACCATCGACATCCGCAAGGCGATCCGATCGGCTGGCTTGTTCCGCGAGGACAGCGCGTCGATCCCCGCCACGATCCGCGAGGCGGTTCGCAACCGGATCGTCGAGGGCAGCTATGTCCTGGAATCTTCCGAACTATAAGTTCGACCGCACCGGCTCGAAATCGCTCTCGAGCGAGCTTGAGGCTTTCGCCGCGCCGGCTTCGACCACGATCTGACAATCGTCGGAAGACGCGCTGGTCCAGCCTTCCCTTCCCCCGATTGGCCGTCATCCGTCCACGTACAAGGATGACTGCCTCGCTGGGATCGCCGCACAAGACCATCGCCCGCGCGTTCGCTTTGGCAGAAACTGCTGTCGAACGTTGGTCCGCGCCATCCGGGGTTCAAACCCCGACGCGACGACGTCTCACACGAGATCGCGCAGGAGCGCATCCCAGGCCGCGAGATAACGGTCATGGTTGAAGACGTCAAGAGCCTTGTGTCGCGCCGCCAGGCTCATGGCGCGGACCCGCGCCGGGTCCCTGACGGCCTCGTTGATGAAGCCCGCGAGGTCCTCGGGCTGATCGGCATAGAACCCGTCGACCCCGTTCTCGATGAACATGTCGACATCGTGGTTGCGCAGGCAGACCGGGATCACGCCGGTCATCATGGCTTCGCCGCGCGAGCGTGGCATCGGAGAGCGCAGGGTCGTGTTGAGATAGAACTTGAACTGCCGGATCCGGTCCACGTAGCAGCGCAGGTTCCTCGTCGCGAAGGGGTTCTGGGAGCGGTTTTCGATCGGCGCGCCGGGGTGGCTCGCCGTCTCGACGCGAATCCCGGGATCGAGGCGAGACAGCACCTCCTCGAACTCCCAGGCGCCGCGGTAATGCGGGCGCGCGAAATCCGCCTGGAGCGCGAGCACGTCGCGATCGAGCGTGCCGCGTGGGAACTCCTGTGGATCGAAGCCGTGCCAGATCACGCGGGCGTCGTGGAAGCCCCATTCGTCATGCGCCTGGTGCGAGTTGCACACCACGCGTACGCCGGCCGCGGACAGGCTGTCGACCAGCGCCAGGCGCTCGTCCTCGTGCGGCTCGAACGCGTGCTTGCGACCGGGATCGAGCGCGAACTGCCCGACGAACGGCACCGTGCCGTGGCAGACCGCGATTTTCGGCAGGGTCTCGAATTCGAGGAACCGCCGGAACGCATCGCCCCAGCTCGCCGGGATGATGCCGTTGCAGACATGGGCCGCGAGGACGTTCTCGTCGAAATGGAGCAGCGCCACATCGAAATCGCGCTCGTCGATCTCGGCAAAGGGGACCAGATGCGCGTTGGAGCGCAGGGGACGCTGGTCGAAGGACCAGACGTCGGTTGCCGGGCTGCCGAGCTGCGTAGCGAGCGTGAAGTGGTGCGGCAGCTTGTAAAGCTCGTATTGATGGGCGGCGTGCCAGCGGTAGGTGAGGATCCGCAGCGGCCGGCGCTCGCCGCGCAGCAGCGGCTGCAGCGCCGCGAGCCTGCGGCGCGACGCTGCGAAGAGCCCGTCGAGCTCGGCACGCTCGGGACCGGACGGCACGCCGAGGCTCTCCTGCCAGCCAGCGATACGGTCGTAGGTGCCGGTGGCCCATCGGCGCGCGACGAGAGGCAGTTCGGGATGCTTGCGGAACAGCTTGGCGAAGTTGCGCGTGGAGCCGACCACCTTGAGGTCGTCGGCGATCGAGGAGGCATGCGTGCAATGGACCGCGAAAGCCCGCTCGGTGAAGCGGACGACCGCACCCTTCGCGTAGAGGCGGTAGCCCATCTCGACGTCTTCCCAGCCGAACCCCGATCCGGGCTTGGCCGAATAGGAGAAGTCGAGGTCGAACAGCGGCTCCTCGATCACGCGCCGGCGCTTGATCGAGAAGTTCCGGGTGATGCAGTTGAGGAAGCCCGCCGGCTGGACCGGATCCTGCAGCCGGCTTTCGCGCTCGACGGCGACCGGGTCGGCTTCGAGCGTCCTGACGAGCGCAACCGGGTCGCGGCCATCGCTCTCGATGTTGAGCGGGCCGATCACCGCATCGACGTCGTCCCACCAATGTTCGAAGACATGGGCCGCGACGAAATCGCGGTTCATCAGGCAATCGCAATCGACGATGACATAGAGGTCCGCGTCATGGGCTGCGAGTCCCGCCAGCCGCGAGGCGCAATTGCCGAGATTGGTCTCGTTGCTGCGGATCAGCACGCGACGGTTGTCCCGGGCGGCATCGCCGAGCCGATCCGCGAAACGCGAGGCGCGCGCGGCGTCGTCTTCCGGCGAGGCGTCGTCGACCAGCACGGTCGTGATGTCGCCCGGGTAGGTCTGGTCCCTGACATGGTCTAGGAAGAGCTCGATGAGATCGGCTTTGCGATGCAGGACCGAGACGACCGCCACCCGCGGCCGCGCCCGCCGGCGGACGTCCTCGACCATCTGCGTCAGGCGCGCGGGTCCCAGATTCTCCTCGACAGGCTGCGCCGGCGCGCCGGGCCACGTCGGCTCGACGACCGGCCGCTGTTCCCCCGAAACGACATAATGGCACCGGCGCGCGTGCTGGCGGCGCTGCGACATGGCCGCCCGGGCAGTTTGCGTGAAGGTCACCCCCTCGGACGGCGAGATCGCTCCGTGCATGTCGACGAAGACCGTGCAGACGAGGTTACGATGGAGATCGAAACACAGGTCGTCGAAGCCAAGGCCGTCATGCGCCCGAAGGCGAAACATGCCGGCGAAGATCACCATCGCGGCCTGCCGAAGCGGTTCGAGGTGCCTTGAGGCTTCCTCGAAGCTCAGCACGGCGAAGCCGAGGCCGGGGAAAATCCGGCGCAGCCGCGCAAGCAGCGCGCCGGAGCGTTCGAGGTCGACAGGGTCGACGATCAGGACGGCCTTGTCGACGGGTTGGGCCGCCTTGGACCAGGAGGCCGCGGTGAAAAGGCGCTCGGGACTGAGGCTCTCGAGGTGCGGCCGCAGTTCATAATGACCCGTCCGGATCGGCGCGGCGTAGACGGCAACCTCGTTGTGGGCGGCGCCGTACCAATGCAACCGGACTCGGTATTTGCGGCCGGGCACGAGATCCACGCCTCTCAGCTCCAGGATCGGTGCGAAGCTATTGTCCGCGACGCCGGAGAGATCCAGGCCTTCCCGCAGCAGGATCTCGTCGGGCGGGCCGATGAGTTCGGCCACGAGATGCGCGCGGGCACGGCGGGCGAAGGTCCCCAGCTGCATCAACAAGGCGTTCGGCCGGCGAACCGGCGCGACGATCTCGAACTCGAAGGCGTCGCGAGGCCTCAGCACGGCCGGCGCATAGGCGAGCGTGTCTTCGGCCGACAGGGTCGGCCAGGTCGACCACAGCGCGTCGTGGTGCGTCCAGTCCAGCCGATAGCGCGGCAGCAGGCCCCGGGTGACGGAATCGACCTCGATCCTATGGTCGGGGTCGAATCCCACGAGCCTGCGATGCGGCGCCCAAAACTTCGGATCGAGCGGGGCGACGTAGAGCGCGATCTCGTTCCCCGGGTCCGCGGCGAGCGCGAGTTCCACCCAATAGTCCTGTCCGTCCTCGAAGACGAGGCCGCGAAGGTCGAGAACGTCCTGAAACGCATTGTCCTTGAGCGTCGCCAGATCGGTCTCGCCCGAAGCCAGGACGGTCCCCAAAGGCCGATGCAGGCGGCATGTGAGACGGCCGGCATTGACCCGGCAATAGGTGCCGACCTGCACGGACAGCGACGTCAGGCGGGCTCTCGGCGCGGTGACGCGGAAGCGGAAGGTCTGGCCCACGTCGAGCGCAACCGCAGCGAAACCCGCCTCCGCCTTTGCGCCCGGATCTTCGGACCAGCGGATCGCCCCATCCATCCAGGAGAGGCGATGGCGGACCGGAGGCGAGAGATCGACGTCGTCCGGACGGACGCGTCGCCTCGTGCCGCGCTTCAATCCCGCAAACATAGAACCGATCGAGGCGAAGGGCGGACCATTGGGCTGCGTTGACATCGTGGTCTGATACTGCCGGCAATGCGCCGATATCAAGAGCGGCCCGGCGAGGGTGGGGGGCGGGGGATCATCGGATCATGGTCCATTGCTCTCGGCCGGAGCGACCGCCAAGGCGGGATCGGGAGCGCCTGCCCGGCGCTCCAGGCTGGCGAAGAAGGCGAGCGTCATGGCGAGGACCACGGCGAGCAGCATGAAGCTCGCGGCCGCCCCCTCGTTCAGGGACAGGCCGAGGAACGCTCGGCGGTAGGCGAAGAAGCTCAAGACCTCGGTCGAGGTGCCCGGCCCCCCCTTGGTCAGCACATAGGTGAGGTCGTAGGTGCGGAACTCGTTGATGAGCTGGATGATGATCGCGATCGCGGCGACCGGCCGCAGCATCGGCAGCGTCAGGAACCAGAACTGCTGCAAGCCCGTCGCGCCGTCCACCTCGGCCGCCTCGTAGGGCTCGCGCGGCAGCGCAGCAAGGCCGGCGGCGAGGATCAGCACGACGAACGACACCTGCTGCCAGATGTCGATGCCCGCCATCGTCCAGAAGGCGAGATCGGATGAGCCGAGCCAGTCGAGCCGCGGCAGGCCGGCGCTCTCGAGGAGGTGGTTGGCGATGCCGAGGTTGGGCTGGAGCAGCATGCGCCAGATCAACCCGACGCTGACCGGCGACATGGCCATGGGGATGGTCAGGATGGCGAAATAGACCGGCTTGAGCGCCACCACGCGGTCGAGCATCAGGGCGACGCCGAGTCCGATCACGAATTCGCCCGTCACCGTGACGAGCGAATAGCCGAAGGTCAGCCAGAGCGCGTGCCAGAAGCCGGGGCTCGCGAGGACGGTGGCGAAATTGTCGCCACCGACGAGAGGCGAAAGGCTCGGGTGCATCAGCGTCAGCGAGGACACCGCCATGATGGCCGAATAGACCAGCGGAAAGCCCATCACGATCAGGAGAAGGGTCAGCCCCGGGAGGGCGAAGCCCCACCCGATACGCCATTCGCGGGTCCAGACTTGAGACATCTAAGGTATGGTCCGATTGCGACCCGGGGGCGACACAGCCACGGATCGCGCTATTTCGCCTTCTTCAGCAGGTCCGAGAGCCCGCTCGCCGCCGCTTTCAGCGCCGCGGCGCTGTCCGTCTGCCCGCCGGCCGCCAGCGAGAGCTGGGTGCCGAGCACATCCTCGTATTGCGCCGAATAGGGGAAGACGGGGAAGGCCTCGCCGGAGGCGACGACCTGCTCGGCGGTGGCATAATCCGGATATTTTGCGAGCACGTCCTTGTCCGAATAGACGTCGGAGCGCACCGGCGCGTGGCCCTGCATCGCCCGCGCCACGGCGACCTTCTTGCTCTGCACCCATTGGATGAAGGTCCAGGCCGCCTGCTGCGTCGCGGCATCGGTGTTCTTCGGGATGCCCCAGCCCCAGCCGCCGCTCTCGCCATGGCCGCCGGGCATGACGCTGAGCGCCACCTTGCCGGCCACGGCGGGACATTTCTTGGCATCATCGACCTGCGGCAGCATCCACCAATAGGTGATCATGCTGAAGGCCTTGCCGTCGCACATGAGCCGCAGCGTGTCGTCAAGCGTTGCCGACAGCGCGCCCTGCTGCGCGCCGTTCTTGATGTTGTCGACGTAGAGGTCGAGCGCCGTCTTGGCCTGCGGGCTGTCGAGGGCGACCTTGCCGTCCTTGTCGAGATAGGCGCCGCCCGAGGAGAACAGGTAGTTGGAGAATTCCATGCTGTTCGGGTCGCCGCGCTGCCCCTGCATCGCCGCGCCCGCGATGCCGGCATTGGCCTTCATGAATTTCGACAGCGCCACATAATCGGCGAGGCTCTTCGGCAGGTCGAGCGCGCCCTTGCCGGCCGCCTTCCAGGCGTCGCCCAGTTTGGCGTCCTTGAGCAGATCCGTCCGGTAGATCATCCCCATGCTGTAATTATACATCGGGATCAGGAAGAGACCGGTCTTGTTGCGGCCGACGAGGTCCATCATCGAGGGGATGAAGGGCGAAAGATCGAACTTCGACTTTTCCACGAAGGGCGTGAGCTCGGCGAGCCAGCCGGCGGCCGGAAACTCGCCGGCCCAGAGGAAATCGACCTCCAGCAAATTATAGGCGCTGCTGGCGCTGGTGAGCTGCGTCACCAGCTTGTCGTGCATGTCGCCATAGGCGAGCTTCTCGAACTCGACCGTGATGCCGGTCTCCTTCTGGAACTCCGGCAGCATGGATTCGATGATCTGCGTCTCGGGCACGTCCTCCATCAGGGCGCGCAGCGTGACCGGGTCGGCCCAGGCAGGGGTGCCCAAGGCCACCATGGCCGCGAGGCCGGCGCCGGCACAAAGGATCGATCGCAAACCCATGATAGTCCTCCATCTGTTTCGGGCACCGCTTCCGAGACGCCGGAGCGGTCGTCCCGAGGTTCATCATTTGACGCCGCCGAAGGTGAGCCCTTGGACGATGAAACGCTGGATGAATCGCGAGGCGATCACCAGCGGCACCACGGCCAGGACGACGCCGGCCGAGACCTTGCCGATCTGGACTCCGTTCGAGCTCTGCAGCGACGCGAGCGCGACCGGAATCGTCTGCGTCACCGGTCCGGTCAGCACGAGGGCGAACAGGAATTCGTTCCAGGCCAGGATGAAGCCGAGCACGCCCGCGGCGGCGATGCCGGGCAGCGAGATCGGGATGACGATCCGCCAGAAGGCGCCCCAGGCCGTGGTGCCATCCGTCATGGCGGCCCATTCGAGATCGACCGGCACACCCTCGAAAAACCCCATCAGGATCCAGGTGAGGAACGGCAGATTGAGCGCCGCATAGGCGAGCGTGAGGCCGACGCGCGAATCGGTCAGGCCGAAGGCGCGGAAGATGGCGAAGGTCGGCAGGACCAAGGCGACCGGCGGCAGCATCTGGGTCGCCAGCACGGCGAACCGCGTGAGGCGGCCGCCGGTGCGGAACCGGGCGAAGGCATAGCCGGTCATGGCGGCGAAGGGCAGCGCCAGCACGACCGAGCCCAACGCCACGACGATGCTGTTGAGGTAGAAGAACCCGAACTTGTTGTGCGTGAGCAGGCCGACGTAATTGTCGAGCGTCACGCCGGGCAGGAGGTCGGACGAATAGGTCTGCGGCTCGGGCACGAAGCTCGTGCGCAGCACCCAGAGCGGCGGCAGCAGGATGAGCGCACAGGCGAGCGCGAGACCGATGTGCGATCCGAGCCCACGTGGAGCGGCGCGCCCACGACCGTCCGGATCTCTTATGGCTGCGGGAGCGCTCATGCGGCGATCCGGGCGCGGGCGGGTGCCGGGGGCCTCGGGATCAGCCGCGTGGTCGCCGGATCGAAGAGATGCATCGGGTCCGGATCGAGATAGAGCGTCACGGTCTGCCCGGCGGATCCGGACATGTGGCGCGACAGCCGCGCCGACAGCTCGACCGGCGGGTCCGTCCCGATCTGGCCGACGAGCACGGTCTCGGCGCCCAGCGCCTCGAGCGCCACGACGGTGAGCGCGACGGGTTGCCAGGCGGGTTCCCGGGGCGCCTCGTAAAAATCCTCCGGACGCAGGCCGAGAATGACGGGCCGACCCACGAAATCCCGGTAGGCGGCTGCATAGGCAGGAGGCACCGCCAAGCTCGCCCCGTTCCCGATCTCAATCGCGAGGCCGCCGTCCGGCGTCGCCTGGAGCGTCGCCGGCAGGAGGTTCATCGGCGGGCTCGCCAGGAACTTGGCGACGAAAGTATCGGCCGGATTGGCATAGACGTCGAGGGGGCGGCCGACCTGGACCATGGCGCCCCCGCGCATGATGCAGATACGGTCGCCCATGGTCATCGCTTCGACCTGGTCGTGCGTCACATGGACGATTGTGCGCCCCAGCCGCCGGTGCAGCTTGACCAGCTCGAGCTGCATCTCGGCCCGCAGTTGCGCGTCGAGATTCGAGAGGGGCTCGTCGAGCAGGAAGGCCGCGGGCTCGCGCACGATGGCGCGTCCGAGCGCCACCCGCTGCCGCTGGCCGCCCGAGAGGGCGACGGGCTTGCGGTCGAGGTAGCCCGAGAGGCCGAGCAGCGCGGCGGCGCTCTTGACCTTGGCCTCGATCTCGCTTCGCGGCATGCCACGCATCTTGAGCCCGAAGGCCATGTTCTGGCCGACGCTCATGTGCGGATAGAGGGCATAGCTCTGGAACACCACCGCGACGTTGCGGTCACGCGGCGCCACGCCGTTGACCAGCTTGCCGTCGATCAGCACGCGGCCCTCGGAGTGGCTTTCCAGCCCGGCGATGACGCGCAGCGTGGTGGACTTGCCGCAACCGGACGGCCCGAGGAAGATGATGAATTCCCCGTCCTCGATCCGCAACGACACGTCCTTCACGCCGTAGACGCCGGGCGCGTAGAGCTTGGAGACGTTCTGAAGTTCGATCGAGGCCATCCGCAGTCCCTGCCGGACGCGGGTGGCACCGCGCCGTGGCGGCATAGTAGGAACACAGAGCCGAACAGTTCAAGCGCGAATTTGCGGGATTTTGTTCGCTCGGGCTGCGAATGCCTGTCCCCATGGGAGGACTCTTGTAGAGATCGACACTTCAGCCCGGGAGATTGAGCCGCTGGGCGACCCCTTCTCCCGTGAACGGGAGAAAGGCGCCCCAAGCCTCGCGTTGACCCGAGGTTGTGCCCGCGAGCAATCTGGACAAGGCTCCGATTTGAACATATACGCAAAAAAAAGAACTTCTATCACACGTCCCCGCCTGCCGCTTCGCAGGGCATCAGGAGCCTCCCATGGTGTTCGACTTCTTCGGGCCGAAGAAAAAGGCCGTGATCGCCATGGCCCACATCGGAGCGCTGCCGGGCGCGCCGCTGTTCGACGCCGAGGGCGGCATCGGCAAGCTCGTCGACGATGTCGGGCGCGACATCGAGGCGCTCCAGGCCGGCGGTGTCGACGCCATCATGTTCGGCAACGAGAACGACCGGCCCTATGTGTTCAAGGCGACGCCGGAAAGCGTCGCCGCCATGACCGCCGTGGTGCAGGCCTCGAAGCCGATCCTCAAGGTGCCGTTCGGGGTCAACTACCTGTGGGACCCGGTCGCCAGCGTGGCCATCGGTGCCGCCACCGGCGCGAGCTTCGTGCGCGAGATCTTCACCGGGCTCTTCGCCTCCGACATGGGCCTCTGGCAGCCGGACTGTGCCTCCGCGGCGCGGCTGCGCGGCCAGCTCGGCCGCCCGGACATGAAGATGCTCTTCAACATCAATGCCGAGTTCGCCTATTCGCTCGACCAGCGGCCGATCGAGCTGCGGGCCAGGAGCGCGGTGTTCTCGTCCTTGGCTGACGCAATCCTGGTGTCCGGCCCGATCACCGGGCAGCCGGCCGACGCGAGCGACCTGCGCAAGGTCTGCGAGACCGTCCGCGACGTCCCAGTCTTTGCCAATACCGGCGTCAACATCGACAATGTCGCCGAGGTGCTCGGGCTCGCCAGCGGGGTCGTCATCGGCACCCACTTCAAGGTCGACGGCATCACCTGGAACCCGGTCGACGGCGCCCGCGTGAAGCGCTTCATGGATGCGGTGGGCCGCCTGAGATAGGATTGCGGCATGGCCTGCGTCCTCGGTCTCGACATCGGCACTACGTCGACGATCGGCATCCTCATCGAGCTGCCGTCGACCGTTGTCGCCGTCGCGTCGCGTCCCGTCGACCTGCGCTCGCCGCACCCGGGCTGGGCCGAGGAAGATCCGGCGCAATGGTGGGACAATGTCTGCGCCATCACGCGCGAGCTGATGGCCGGCGCGGACCTCGCGGCAGGCGAGCTCGCGGCGATCGGCGTCACCGGCATGCTGCCCGCGGTCGTATTGCTCGATGCAGAGGGCAAGGCCCTGCGGCCGAGCATCCAGCAGAGCGACGGACGGTGCGGCGCCGAGGTCGCGGCCATGCGGCGCGACTGGGACGAGCCGGCCTTCCTGGCGAAAGCCGGCAACGGCATCAACCAGCAGCTCGTCGGCGCGAAGCTGCGCTGGCTAGAGACGCACGAGCCGGAGGTCCACGCCCGCATCGCCACCGTCTTCGGCTCCTACGATTACGTGAACTGGCGTCTGACCGGAGAGCGCGCGATCGAGCAGAACTGGGCGCTCGAAGCGGGCTTCCTCGACCTCGCCACGCACGCGCTCGACGACGCGCTCATCGCCTTCGCCCATTGCCCGCGCGCCGCCGTCCCGCGCAAGATCGCCTCGCATGCGATCCTCGGCCATGTCACGGTCGAGGCCGCTGCCGAGACGGGCCTGCCGGCGGGAGTTCCGGTCTGCGGGGGCGCGGCCGATCTCGTCGCCTCCGCGCTCGGAGCCGGCATCACGCGTCCGGGCGACGTCCTGCTCAAGTTCGGCGGCTCGGTCGACGTGCTCGTCGCGACGGACCAGGTCAAGCCCGACGCCCGCATGTTCCTCGACTATCACCTCGTGCCGGGCCTCTACATGCCGAACGGCTGCATGTCGACCGGCGGCTCGGGACTCAACTGGTTCGCCGCGACCTTCGCGGGCGGCGAGGCGGCGCGAGCCGCAGCGGAGGGTCTTACGCTCCACCAGCGGCTCGACCGCCTGGCCGAGGCGCGGCCGGCCGGCGCGGATGGCGTTTCCGTCCTGCCCTATTTCCTCGGCGAGAAGACGCCGATCCACGACGTGAACGCGCGCGGCCTCTTTGCCGGCCTGACGCTGAGCCACGATCTCGGCCACCTGTGGCGGGCGCTGCTCGAAGCCTATGCGTATGCGATCGCCCATCATGTCGAGGTGCTGAACCAGATGGGCCATCGCACCGAGCGTTTCATCGTCTCGGACGGGGGCGCCGGCAGCCACGTCTGGATGAGCATCGTGGCCGATGTCCTGCAGCAGCCCGTGCAACGTCTCACCGGCCATCCGGGCTCCTGCATCGGGGCCGCCTGGACCGCCGCGGTCGCGGCCGGCCTGACCGAAAGCTGGCAGGACATCGCGAATTTCGTGCGGTTCGGCGAGGTGATCGCGCCCGATCCGGCGCACCGCGACGTCTATGCGGAAGGCTACCGGCGCTTCCGCGACCTCTACGCCGCGATGGCGAAGCTGACGTGACGCGGTCTCGATTCAATCGCGTCGTCCCCGCCACATGGGACCGGACGGATGACTGACGCCCGCATGCCTAGGCTCCGTGCCGTCGCCTGGGATGTCGACGGGACGCTGGTGGACAGCGAGCCGCTGCACCATGCGGCGCTGCTCGCGGGCAGCCGGCGCTGGGGCGTCGATCTCTCCGACCTGCCCGACCAGGCGTTCCGCGGCATTCACATGGGCGATGTCTGGACGACGCTCCGCCCGCGCCTGCCCGGAAGCCTGGCAAAAGCCGAATGGATGGCCGCGATCACCGACCACTACATCGACAACCGGCACTCTCTCGCCCCCCTGCCCGGCGCGATCGAGACGATCGAAGCCCTGGCGGCGCGACATATCCCCCAGGTCTGCGTGTCGAACTCGCATCGCCCGATCGTCGAGGCTAACCTCGATGCGCTCGGCATCGCCTCCCACATGCGCTTCGTCGTCGCCATCGACGACGTCGCGGCCGGCAAGCCCGATCCCGAGCCCTATCGGCGGGCCTGCGCGAAACTGGCGCTCGAACCCGTCGCCGTGCTGGCCGTGGAGGACAGCGCGACCGGCGCCCTCTCGGCCTACCGGGCCGGCCTGCCGGTCGCCTTCTGCATCGTGCCGCCCGCGCCCTTGACCCATCCGGTCATCCGGGTCGACGCTCTCCCGCAGATCCTGGACTTCTTCGACTGATTAGCGGGTCGCGAACGGCTCCTCCGCCATGAAGCGCGCGAGGACGTTCCAGGTGATGCGCGACACGTTGTTGTCGTAGCCGTTGTGCGACAGCGAGCCGCACCAGGCGATCGAGGATGTGGCGAAGAGGGCGCCCCCCGACGGCGTCTCGCCGAAGGCGAGGTCGGCATGCACCCGCGGATTGACGTCGCCACCGAGATTGGGCGGCACGACGCCGAATTCCTCGTTGACCAGCATCATCATGGATGAATGATCGTCGGACGAGGCGAGCCGCAGCATGTTGGGGGGCGAGCCGAGATCCGTCGTGAGACAGTCGAGCTCGATGCCCGCCGCGCCGCCACCGATCAGGCCGAAATCGCCGATGATCTCATCCGGCACGCCCTCGAAGATGAAGGCCGCGCGCGGATTGTCGGCATCGGGCGCGCGCCGGTAGAAAGAGGAGACGTCGAACCCCTGGGCGATGAAGCCGACGCCGCAGATGACGTTGGGCGCCCGCCCGAGGCGGCGCCAGAGGCCGCCATATTCGCCGTTGAAGCTCTGGTAATATTCGCCGGGCTCGGAGGCCCAGGTGCGGATGCCGTCCTCGGCCCGGCGCAGCTCGATCACGCCGGGCAGCGTGTCGTGGAAGGCGATGCGCCAGTACCAGCCGTTGCCGCCCATGTACATCAGCCGGCCGCCGCGATCGATCCAGCTCTTCATGGCATCCCACATCCGGGTGGAATGATATTCGGGATGAGTGCCGGTGATGATGACCCGATAGGGCCGCAGCAGCTCGTAGCCGTCCTGGTGCAGGTCCTCGTCGGTGATGAGGTCGTAGTCGACTTGCCTGTGGTCGAGCCAGTCGAAGAGATGCGTGTCGGCATTGTACTGGTAGAGCGCCGAGCCGTGCCCGCCGAGCCAGGAGTGGTAGCGGGCGGAGAAGTTCAGCACCGGCCGCAGGCGGCTCGACGTGGAGACGCCGGATCCGTCTGCGTGACTGTCGTAGAGCGAGCCGCCGAGTTCGGGGTGCTCGTAGAGGTAGAGGTCGGTATGGCCGAAGGTGAGCAACCGGCTCATCTGCATCTCGGCGCCGCGCGCCGTGATATGCTCGCCATGGTTGGCATAGGCCATATAGGCGGCGGTCGGCGCCAGCAGCGCGACCTTGGGACGGTTCCGCCGTCCCGCGGGGCCGCGCGGCGGCCGGACGAAGAAGGCGAGGTAATCCTCGCGGGTCGCCGTCTCGTCGCTGTCCCCGCAACTGACGTGCAGCGCATAGGGGCCGCTTTTCAGATCGTCGGGGATGACGAGCTCGACCGAGGTGTCCCAGGCCGCGTCGTAGACATCGTCGTGATGGAAATGGATGGCGCCGTAATGCTCGGGCTTGCGCTTGAAGTCGTGCTCCTCGCCGGTCCAGTTCCAGCCCTTCATGCCGCGCGTCGGCAGATGGACGAGCTCGCCGTCATGGCCCGACGGGCCGGCATCGACCGCCCGCAGCGTGCCGATGTCGCGCGAGAAATCCCAGCGGGCGATGATCGCCTCGGCAATCGCGGCCGGCGGCATGGCGGAGCGCACCAGGACGTCCTGCACGGCGCACGAATGAAGGCCGGCGAGCAGCGCCGGCGCGTCGATCTTGCCGTCGTAGTGGCGCCCGACCGTTCCGTCGGGGCTCGGGCATCCCGCCATGAAGAACGGCGCGGCGCAGGCGGCCGGCGCAACGGCGAGCGTGCCGCTCTCGTGGGCTTCGTCGTCGACATGGGCGTAGGGCTTGAGCGGACGCTGGTCGAGCGTGAACCTGCGGCTCGCCGGATCGATCGAGACGGCAAGCGCGTACCATTGCCGCCGGAGCATCGGCTTGCGCGTCGAAACGGTGGCGATGGCGCCGGCCCCGTCGGCGACCGTGAGGGTGAGACGCCCCCCGTCGAGCCCGATGCGGAAACCGCAGTCGCGCGCCGTGTCCCATTGCGCCGCGAGCGTCTGGTCCGTCCGGTCGGGCAGCGTCGGCCAGATCATGGCAAAGAAAGTGAAGGGCCCGGTGGCAAGCGGGGGCAGCGTCGCGGCCCGCAGGTAGGAGCCGGCATCGACGCGCTGCGGCCGCCCCGGGTGGCGCCCATCGGCGGCGGTCGGCACAGGCCTGAACTTCAGCCCCGGCCCGTCCGGGTTGCAGTCGCCATGGACCACCCGCACGATGCGGGCGTCGAACACGTCGCCCTCCTCGACCGAAATCTTGAATGCAATTCGCTCGCCCGGCGCCACGCTGTAGCGGTCCGGATATCCAGTGATCTTCAGCAAGGATGAACCTCCGGCGGATCTTCGATCAGTCGTGCAGCGGCAGGTTGATGCTCTCGCCGGTCAGCCGGCGCCAGCGCCGGCAGAACATGGCCCATTCGGCCTCCTCGCGGCTGGTGAAGACGGGGCCGTCCTCGAATACGATCGGGTCGGCACGGCGCGGCGGCATGTTGGCCAGCACCCACTCGGCGAAGGGCCGGCGGCAGACCAGGATGACCTGGTTGCCGGAGGGGTCGGCGCGCATGGTGTTGAGCACCCGCATGAGGCCGGGGCTGTGGGCCCCGATCGGGCAGCGCCGGAACTCCTCGACGTAGCGCCGGTCCCTGTCGGGATCGATCCTATAGGCCACGGCGGTCTCCCTGAGGTCCGTCCGTCTCTCCGGCGACGACGACCCGCACCTCGGCGCGATCGAGGGCCTCCGCCAGGAGGCCGCTCGGCCGAGCCTCGATCACCAGCGTGTCGATCTCGCCGAGCTGCGCCACCAGCACCAATGCGCGCCGGTCGAGCTTGCTCGAATCGCAGAGCACGACGACCTGGCTCGCCCGCTCGATATAGACACGCTTGATCTCGCCGTCTTCCAGCGAATAGTCGGAGCCGCCCTGCTCGGTCAGGCCCGCGATGCCGATGAAGACGGTGTCGAGCCACAGGGCCTTGAGCTGGGCGCTGGCCACGGGACCGCAGACGGACAGCTCGCGCGGCCGCACGTGTCCGCCGAGCAGGTAGACCGGGCTCGCCCCCGCCGCCAGCATGCCGGCGGTACGCAGGTTGCTCGAGAAGATGCGCAGGCCGGCAACCGGCAGCAGCTCCTCGGCGAAGCGATGGGTGGTGCTCCCGGTATCGAGGCCGATGGTCTGGCCGGGCTTGACCAGCCGGGCCGCGGCGCGGGCGATCGACGCCTTGGCCTCGGCTTGGCGTCGGCCGCGCAGCTCGAAGGCCGGCTCGTCCCGGTCCACGCCGGACTTCGGCGCGATCGCGGTCGCGCCGCCGTGGTCACGACTGACGAGCCCTGCCCCCGCCAAGTGGTCGAGGTCGCGGCGGATGGTCATCTCCGAGACGTTCAGCTCGGTCGCCATCTCGGAGACGGCAATATGGCCACGCTGGTCGATCATGCGGACGAGGACGCTGCGGCGCGCGGATGCCAGATAACGCGGACCGCCCGCCCGTTCGGAACCAATCGCCACGCCTGTGCCCGCTCCAATCGGCGCCCTGATGTCGACGCCAACACGTTCGAACATTTCGGATCACAAGATGGCCCAGCACGCCCAGCCAGGCAAGTCCGAATTCAAATCCAGGGCAATCGGGTGAAACGAAGCGAGGCGTGTCCTCCGCCATATATGGGGGAGGGGGACCATGCGGTGCCGAGCCTGCTCGGCCAGCATGGTGGAGGGGGCGAAAATACCTCGTTCAAGCCGGAAGACGAGCCGCGGGCGGCCGTCTCGGCAGGCTTCTAGGCTTCATGGCCCTCCCCCTCCGCCACGCTCCGCGTGGTCCCCCTCCACCGCTGCGCAGGGGAGGACGCTTCACCCGGTTGCCCTGAACTCAAGTCGCGTCCGATCCTGTTGTCGAGGCGGGACGCGCCTCGGCCACGAACCGCAGCTCTGCCCTCAAAGCTCGCACAACGCAGAACATTGAAGCACGAGTTGCTCGAATTGGTTGATTGACATTGTTCCTCGATGTGCGATCCAATCGGGACGCAATAGGGGAGGCACGCGTTGCAGGACCTTGCAGGCAGGACGGCGATCGTAACGGGTGCCGCTTCGGGCATCGGCCGCGCGATCGCGACGCATCTGGCGGGGCTCGGCCTTCGCATCGCGGTCGCCGACCTCGACGCCGCGCGGGCGGCGGCCTTCGCGGCCGAACTCGGCACTGCGCACCGCGCCGTCGAGATCGACGTCCGGCGTCGGTCCTCGGTCGAGAAAGCCTTCGGCGAAATCGAACGCGACTGGGGCGGCTACGACATCCTGGTCGGCAATGCGGGCGTCTCGACCATGAGGCGCGCCGTCGACCTGACCGACGAGGACTGGGACTTCAATTTCGACGTCAACGCCAAAGGGATCTTCCTGACCAACCAGGCGGCGGTGCGCCACTTCCTGGCGGCCGGGACGAAGGGAACGATCGTCAACACGGCCTCGCTGGCCGCCAAGGTCGGCGCACCGCTGCTTGCCCATTATTCCGCGAGCAAGTTCGCGGTCGCCGGCTGGACGCAGGCGCTGGCACGCGAAATGGCACCCCACGGCATCCGCGTGAACTGCGTCTGCCCTGGCTTCGTGCGCACCTCCATGCAGGATCGCGAAGTCGCCTGGGAGGCGGAGCTGCGCGGCATGACGCCCGAGGCCGTGCTGGCCGATTACGTGGCGCAGACGCCGCTCGGCCGCATCGAGACGCCGGAGGACATCGCGCCGCTCGTCGCCTTCCTCCTGTCCGACGGCGCCCGCTTCATGACCGGACAGGCCATCAACGTCACGGGCGGCGTCTATATGGGATAGGGCGCCCGAACGACCCTCGATCCGAAACGGGAGAGATTTGCCATGACGACCACACTGCCTCCGGCCGTATCCCGGCGCGGTCTCCTGAAAGGCACCGGAGCGCTGGCCGGCGCGGCCGCGCTCGGCAGCGTGCCGCGGCGCGCCCGGGCGCAGTCCAAATCGCTGCGGATCCTGGTCGCCGGCGATCCCTTCTATTACGCGCTCGACGGGCTGAAGCAGCAGTTCAAGGACGAGACCGGCATCGACCCGCAGATCGAGAGCATCTCGCTCGAAGCCCTGCAGGCCCGCCTCACCTCGTCCTTCGTCAGCAACCAGCCCGACTCGGATGTGATCTCGGTCGACCAGATGTGGCTCGGCCAGTATCTCGAAAGCAAGTGGATCCTGCCGCTGAACAGCCTCATCAAGGCGGACACGGATGTCGACATCAAGGACTATATTCCCGAGGTCCTCTATTCCATGAACACTTGGCGCGGCCAGGTCGGTACGCTGCCGGTCGCGGCCTATGGCCAGTGCGTCCTCTATCGCAAGGATTTCGCCGATGCGGCGGGCTTCAGCATCCCGACCGACGGGAGCTGGAGCTGGGCCGACTACCTGGCCATGATCAAGAAGATGAACGGCCAGACCTTCGATGGCGGCAAGATGACCGGGACGGTCGTGGCCGGCCAGCAGCCGGCGCCGATCGTCCATATGTATACGCAGCTCGCCGCCAGCATGGGCACGCGCTGGTTCAAGAGCTTCCCCGCATCGAACGCCTGGGACTTCGACCCCACCATCGACATGCCCGAGAACCTCGACGCGCTCAAGCTCTTCGTCGAGCTCTATAAAAACTCACCGCCGGAGTCGGTCGGCTACAACTGGTTCGATGCCGGCATGCGCTTCGCCAAGGGCAATATCGGCATGTTCTACTGGTGGACGCCCTATTCCTACCTGTGCCGCAAGGACGGCTACATGTCGGGCAAGGACGCGGTGATCGCCGACAAGATCGGCATCGTGCGGCTGCCGATGGCGCCCGGCAAGGAACAGGTGGTCAGCATCGGCGGCCACAGTCTCGGCATCACGGCCAATACCGCCGAGCGCGATTCCGCCTGGAAGTTCATCAAATGGGCGACCTCCGCCAAGACCCAGAAGGCCATGGCGCTCTACGACAAATACGGCCACCAGTTCTCGGACTTCGCCCGGCCCTCGCTCTACAAGGACCCGGACCTGCTCAAGCTCTATCCCTATCTGCCGGCCCAGATGGCGGATCTTCAGCGCGGCAACGGCAAGATCGTGCGCCCGCCCTGCCCGGTCTACACCACGCTCGAGGGGATCTACGGCCTCAATCTCAACAAGGTCCTGGCCGGCGACCTCGAACCCGCGCAGGCGCTCAAGGACACGCAGACCTTCTTCGCGACTATCCTCAAGGGCAATTTCCTCATCCCCTACAAGCAGCCATCCTACGACGACACGCTCGACGCCACGAAGCAGCTGATGACGTCGCTTGGCTGATCCGGATGGGCCAGCGCAAACCGGGATGGCGATGAGCGGGAATCGCCCGCAGCGGGGAGACGAGGCGTGACCGCCGCCCTGCGCGCAGACCCTGTCGCGCGGCCACCCCGGCGGCTGCGCTCCACTCTGCCCTACCTGCTGATCAGCCCCTCGATCGTTCTGCTGCTGGCGCTGATCGCCTTTCCGCTGCTGTTCGCGCTCAAGAACAGCTTCTACTTCTGGAACCTGCAGATGAGCCCCAACCCGATGGGGTTCATCGGGTTCGGCAACTATACCATGGCCTGGTCCGGGTCGCTGTTCCTCGGCGCGCTCTGGAACACGCTGGTGCTGACAATCCTCGGCACGGCCATCGAATTCGTGCTCGGCCTGGCCATCGCGCTCCTGCTGGTGCGGCAATTGCCGGGCCTCAACGTCGTGCGCGCCCTCTTGATCCTGCCCACCACCATCGCGCCGATCGTGGTCGGCTTCCTGTTCCGCTACATGTACGATCCCGGCGGCGGCCTCATCCCCTGGCTGCTGCATGCGGTCGGCATCCCCCTGCCCCCGCAAGGCCTGCTCGGGTCGAGCCAGACTGCGCTCGCCTCGGTCCTGTTCGCCGACGTGTGGCAATGGACGCCGTTCTTCGCCATCGTGCTCTACGCCGGCCTGCTGTCGGTGCCGCCCGACATCGTCGAGGCCGCCCGCCTCGACCGCGCCTCCCCCTGGGCCATGCTGACGCGCATCAAGCTGCCGCTGATCCGCAGGACCGCGCTGATCGTCGTGATGCTGCGCTTCATGCAGCTCTTCAACACCTTCGATCTCGTGCTGGTGCTGACGCGCGGCGGCCCCGGAACGTCGTCGCGCACGCTCGGCTACAGCCTCTACCAGCAGGGCCTGATGGATTTCAACATCGGCCTGTCGAGCGCCATGACCTGGATGATGGTGATCATCGTCAACGCCATCATCGGGCTCTTTGCCTTCTTCGCCTTCAAGGACCTCGATTGACGTGATGCGCCAGCCAGTCCGTCTTGCCGGGAACGTGCTTCTCGCGCTGGCCGCGATCGCGCTGCTCGGCGTCTTCATCGGGCCGATCCTGTGGTTCGCGCTGCTCGCGATCCGTCCGTCCGACACCTATTTCACCATGCCGCCGGTGCTGGCGTTCAAGCCCGACTGGTCGTCCTTCATCTATACGTTCCGCGATCCGGGCAACAATCTGCCCCAACTGATCAACAGCATCGTGGTCGCCGTCGGCGCCGTGGCGCTCAACCTGCCGTTCTCGCTGCCGGCCGCCTACGCGCTGTCGCGCTACCGCGTCCGCGGCCGTAAGAACATCATGCTGTGGTATCTCGGCCTCCTGATGGCGCCGCCCGTCGCCTTCCTGATCCCCTACTCCATCCTGGCCAGTGCCGCCGGCCTCAAGGGGACCTATTTCTCGATGATCCTCATCCTGCAGACGCTCACCATCCCCTTCTCGGTCTGGCTGATGAAGAGCTTCATCGACGAGGTGCCGTTCGAGATCGAGGAGGCCGCGCGGGTCGACGGCGCCTCGACGCGCGCCATCATCACGCGCGTGATCTTCCCGCTGGTGCGGCCCGGCGTCATCGTCACCTCGATGTTCGCCTTCGTGTTCTCGTGGAACAACGCCGCCTTCCCGCTGGTGCTCGCCAACCGCTCGACCGCGACGCTGCCGGTCGGCACGCTCAATTATTTCGGCACCGCAGGCGTGACCTGGGGATTCATCGCCGCGGCGGCGGTCGCCGCCATGCTGCCCCCGATGATCATCTTTTTGGCCCTCGACCGCTACGTGGTGCGCGGCCTGACCTTCGGTTCGGTGAAAGGATAGAGCATGTCGGTTACCGCTACGCCCCGCCCCGCCGGTCGCGCCCGCTTCGGCGTTGTCGGCGCGGGCCTCTGGGGCTCGTTCCACTGCAAGACGCTGAACGCCATCGCGGCGGCCGAGCTCGTCGCGGTCTGCGACCTCGACCCGGCGCGCGCCGCGCAGATGCAGCAGCAGTTCGGGCCGCGCAAGGTCCACACCGATTATCGCGCTCTCGTCGAGGACCCCGACATCGACGCCGTGACGGTGGCGACGCCCGATTTCGCCCATGCGGATATCGTGCTCGCGGCCATCGCGGCGGGCAAGCATGTGATGAGCGAGAAGCCGCTCGCGACGACGCTGCCTGAGGCCGAGGCGATCGCCGAGGCGGCGGCTCGCAAGGGCGTGAAGGTGATGGTGGATTTCCACAACCGCGTGAACCCCGCCGTCCACGCCCTGCGGGCGTCGATCGCGGCCGGGGAGATCGGCAAGCCGCTGCATGCCTCAGCGCGCCTGTCGAACACCTTGTTCGTGCCGCTCGAGCTCCTGTCCTGGGCGGCCCGCTCTTCGGCCTTGTGGTTTCTCGGCAGCCATGCCGTCGACGCGCTGCGCTTCACGCTTCAGGCCGAGGTCGTCCGCGTGCAGGCGCTGCGCCGGCGCGGCCACCTCGCCTCGCTCGGGGTTGACACCGACGACATCCACCTGTCGCTGCTTGAATTCGACAACGGCGTCGTCGCGAGCCTCGAGAACAGCTGGGTGCTGCCACGCGATCTGCCGCTCGTGTTCGACTTCCGGGCCGAGGTCGTCGGCGAGGCCGGCGCCATCCAGATCGATACGGCGCAAAACGGCACCTTCCGCAAATATGCCGGCCAGGGCCTCAGGACGGCCGACATGCTGGGCCTCACGCCCGCCGCGGGCGGCCGGCTCGGCGGCTTCGTCACCGAGGCGATTGCGCGTTTCGTCGATGCGGTCACCGCCGACGCCCCGCTCCTGGCCGATGCGCAGGACGGGCTCGCGGTGACGCGCGTGCTGGTCGCGATCGAGGAGGCCGCCAAGACCGGCCGGGCCGTCACGCTCCCCGGCGGCGCCTGATGGCCGGGCTGCGCTTCGAGGCGGTCGGCAAGCGCTATCCCGACGGCACGCTGGCCCTCGCCAATGTGGACCTCGATGTCCGCGACGGCGAGTTCCTGGTGCTGGTCGGCCCTTCGGGATGCGGCAAGTCCACGCTTCTGCGCAGCGCCGCCGGTCTCGAGGAGCTCACCGCCGGCCGCGTGATGATCGGTGAGCGCGACGTGACCCGTATGGCGCCGGGCGACCGCGACATCGCCATGGTGTTCCAGAACTACGCGCTCTACCCGCACATGGACGTCTACGAGAACATGGCCTTCGGGCTCGGCCAGCGGGGCGTGCCCAAGGCTGTCATCCGGCAGAAGATCGAGAAGGCCGCGCGCACGCTCGATCTTGTGTCCTGCCTCAAGCGCAAACCCGGCCAGTTGTCCGGCGGCCAACGTCAGCGGGTCGCCATGGGCCGCGCCATCGTGCGTGATCCGCAATGTTTCCTGATGGACGAGCCGCTGTCGAACCTCGATGCCAAGCTGCGCGTGCAGATGCGGGCGGAGCTGAAGCTGCTCAATGCCGAGCTCGGCGTGACGACGCTCTACGTGACCCACGACCAGATCGAGGCCATGACCATGGGAGATCGGGTCGCCGTGCTGCGGCCCGTGGGCAACGACGGGCAGAGCAATCTCCAGCAATGCGCCGCGCCGCGCGAGCTCTATGAGAACCCCGTCAACCTGTTCGTCGCCGCCTTCATCGGCTCGCCCGCCATGAACCTTCTCGAGATGCGGCTCGTGCAGGCCGACGAAGGCCTCCGCTTCGAGCACCAGGGCGCGGGCGTCCGGTTGTCCGTTCCGCCGTCCCTGCTGGGGGCGCGGCCCGCTCTCGAGGGCCGCGTCGGCCAGGATCTCGTCATCGGGATCCGCCCCGAAGCGTTCAGGCTGGTGCAGGGCGACGCGCCCGGCGCCCTCGGCGGCAAGGTCGTTCTGACCGAATTGACCGGCGCCGACGCCTATCTGTTCTTCGAGCTTGCGGCGCCGCCCGTCCAGTCCGGTCGGGTGGATGGCGAGGATGCGCCTCCGGGCCACGGCGCGGTCACCCGTGTCACGGTCCGGGTCGAGCCCGCCCGCCTGCCAGCGCGCGGCGCCGAGGTCCGTCTCGACGTCGACATGGACCGGGTGCATGTCTTCGATCCGAAGACCGGCCAGGCGATCGTTTGAGGCTCATGGGCATCGACGAAGACATATTGCAGCAGTCGCGCCGCCCTGTTCGATTTGGTTATGGGTCGGTCATCCGAACAGGTGGATGTCGCGCTTGTGCGCCACGAGGTCGGATTGGCTCACGCCGACAAGCGTGAGATGATCGCCTGACAGGGGGTCGGCGATGACGGTATTGGCGCCATGCTGGGTGGTGTCTTGGAGCACGGCCGCGATGCTGCCGAAGTCGGATCGTGACAGCCCCAGATTGTCATGACCCGGTCCGCCGGGGATGAAATCCGTGATCGTGTCGTGTCCGAAGCCGGGCGTGAATACGAAACGCTCGTTCGTGCCCCCGCCCGTCAACGTGTCATTACCGATGCTGTGCAGGATCAGGCCGTCGCCACCGCCCCCTTCGATCGTATGTGAACCGTTGTTGTTGGCTTGCGAATGCGTGAGAAGGTCCCCCGACGGCGAATAGGTGTCCGCGAAGGACGAATAATGCTTGTTGTCGAAGAACGTCCCGCCCGAATAGGCGTACTGAACGTTGCCGTTCGGCAGCACGGAGTAGTCGCTGTTGTAGAGCACCGACCCGTCGGAATGAAGGTAGGTGTAGCCTGTCAAGGTGCCATCCGGCGCGTGATTCTCCTGAACGGTCGTGACCGACTGCGTAGCCCCGATGACGGCATAATTGCCGCCCGTGTCGCCCGTGAGGTTCGGCGCGAGCGACGTGAACACGGCCTGCGACCCGTCATATGAAAAGGCGTGTTCGCTTGGGAAGCTCGTGTAGCTCAGCGACGTTCCCGGGGCTCCGCTCGCATCCTGCGAGAGCCGCGTGATCGCACCGTTTCCGAGGTCTTTGACATAGACCTGGTCCGGGCCGGCCGTACCACCCGGAACCAGGTTGGTCGCGTTGCTGCGGAACATCGCATAGCGGCCGTCCGGCGAGATGATGGGATATTCGGTATAGCCATTGGCGGGTGTGCCGTCCGCGGCGCTCGACACCAAGCTAAGGTCGCCCGTCACGAGGTTCTTGACGTAGATCTGCCCCCCCTGCCCGGACACGCCAGGGAGAAGGTTGTCGGCGTAGCTGGAAAACGCGATCTTGGTCCCATCGGCCGAAAGCGACCCTTGGTCACTCGATCCGTTGGCCGAGACACCGTCGGCGGTTTGCGAGACGAGGGTCACGCCGCCGGTCCACATGTTCTTGACGTAGATTTCCTTGTCTCCGTTGCTCGGGTCGGCGACAAGGTTGCTGGACGAGCTGGTGAAGGCGACCAGGCGGCCGCCGGCCGACATGGAATCGAGAGTGCTGGCTCCGTTTTCGAGTTCGCCCGCCGCATTCGTCGAAACGACCCGCAATTTTCCGGTCCGCATGTCCTTGAGTCCGACGTGTTCCGTGTCCGTGGGTGGCCCGAGGTTCAGGCTGTCGAACGCCACGAACCTGCCGTGAACGGAAACGGCAGGGGGAGGACCACTTTCGTCGCTAATGAGGGCTGTGCCGTCTGCCGTCTGCGATACGAGGGTGAGGTCGCCCGTCGACAGATTCTTTTCGTAAACCTGGTAGCTGCCTGAGAGCGGGACATAGGCCGAGAACACGACGCTCCCGCTATCCGCCGAAATGCTGGAGCCGAAGGCGTTGCCTGTCCGAGTGCCGTCGCTGGCGGTCGACACGAGCGTCGAGTCGCCGGTGAGCAGGTTCTTCACGTAAATGGCATGGGGGCCGGAATAATCTAACACTCCAGGTGCCGAGGCATCGAAAGCCACAAGCGTACCGTCCGCGGAGATGGACGGATCATTGGCGTTTGGAAGAAGGTTCCCGGACGCGTCGGTCGATAGTACGCTCGTATTCGCCATCATTGGATTCCCTTGTCGGCCGAGATCGCGCCCCCGGTCCAGCGGGACCATCTGTTCCTGCGCGTCGACGGTCGGCTGGCGGTCCGGACCGTGAACCGGCGACGGTTGGCTTGCCCGCTCTCGGTCGCGCGCAGGTTTCCGTCAACCCTCTGGGCTAGCTCTACAATTCCACCAGCTCGGTCTTAGCTTTAGTCGAAGCAGAGCGCACCTATGATGTCATGCACGTGAGTGAACTCACGCACCGACAAAGTAAGTCATGCCTAGCTTTATCAACGTGCTCCTTCTTATCCCTGCGTCGCAAATAGATCGCTCGTCCGCAGCACGGAGATCGACGACTAGGCATGACGCCGAACGTTTCGTCGGCAAGACTTTGTTGTAGCAGCTCGTCATGGCTAGTCAAGGCGCAGTGTGATTCTTGCAAACCTCTCGCGATCGACGCCGGCTAAACTTGGCTGAACGCTTGTCAAACGACCACCGCGAAGTCGCGTCGTACCAACCCGTTTACTCTCCGCGACCTATTCGACCGACTGCTGCAGGAGAACAGCGTGATTCGAAAACCTTGATGTTCCGAAATCCCGTAGATCGAAGGCCTCAACGGGCCGCCGCCACACCGGCCTCGCCTCGCCCCACATCCACATAGGGCGCCCAGAAGGCGACGGACTCGCGCATCGCCGCCACCACGGCGCGGTCGGTCGGCTCCCGCTCCCGGAAGGCGAGTTCGAGGCAGAGCTCGTTGTCGCGTCCGCCGCCCGCCTCGACCGCCGCGATCAGCGGCCCGGGCTGGATGCGGCCATTCTCGTTGTAAGCGGCGGTGAAGGGCCAGTGTCCGCCCTTGTTCATCGAGCTCTGCTTGATGTGGACGATCGGCGACCGGGTGGCGAAGTTTCGCGCCCAGGCGAAGGGGTCGGTGTCGGCGGGATCGCTCGACGTCACGTCGCCATGGTCGATATCGACCATGGGCTTCAGCGGGAGCGGCAGGCCGGCGGCGTCGATCTCGTCCTGCAGCGCCTGCGTCGCGGCCTGAGTATGGCCGACCTCGCGCGCCACCGACATCGGCTCCCAGAACAGATAGGCGAGCCCGCGTTCCTTGGCGTGCTCGGCGACCTCGCGCCAGCAGGCAAGCGCCTCGGCCATCAAAGCCTTGCGGCGCCCCTCGTCGTCGAAATCCCTGTAGGTCAGGATGGCATATTGGGTGCCGATGGCCGGGCAGCCGAGATCCGCGGCGATATCGGCCAGGCGCTTGAACCAGCCGACGTAATAGTGCCGCACCTCGGCGTCGGGATGGCCGAAATGGTTGAGGCGCCCGTAGGGACCCGTCATCAGCGAGGTGACGGCGAGCCGCTCCGCCGCGCAGGCTTTCGCCATGCGGTCGGTCAGTCGCCCGACCAGCGGCGCCGGCCATGCCGGATTGATGAACTCGTGGGTGAGTTGCACGCAACCGATGCCGACCTCGGCGGCGAGCGTGCGCACCAGGTCCTCGGGCTCCGCGAAGCGATTGACGAAGGGATTGGTGCTGAGCGACAGGCGAAAACTCACGGCATTCCCTCCGGCCATTCACCGCGGTGGCGGCTTTGCGCTCAGTCTAGCAACGGGGTTGGTCGAGGTGCAATAAATTGCAGTCTTATAACTTTTATTGACACCGCCGTCGTCGGCGCTCAGGGCTTGCGGCCGAGCACCTTGCGGGCGGTGGATTCGGTGGTGATCAGGCCACTCAGGATGCCGGCCTTGAGCACGCCCAGGATGGCGTCCGTCTTGTGCTCCCCGCCGGCCACGCCGATCGCCTCGCGGCCCTGCAGCCGCTCGGGCGCGAAGGCGATCACCCGATCGTGCAGCGAAGCGTCGACCTTGCGGCCCTCGACGTCGTAGTAATAGCCGAGGATCTCGCCGACGGCGCCGGCCCGGCGGACCTCCGCGAGATCCTCGGGGCCGATCGCCTCCATGCGCAGGTCGGTCAGTTCCTTGTCGCTGACGGCGCCGATGCCCATCAGGCAGAGGCTCGCCTCCTCGGCCGTCTCGAAGGCGCGGCGCACGCCCGCCTGGCGCAGCAGCACCTCGCGGTCGGCCGCATCATTGGCATAGAGCGGCGCGGAGATCAGGTGAGCCATGCTGCCGGTGCGATCGCTCAAGCCGTAGACCACCTCGAACGGATGGGCGCTGAGCCGTGACGGCAGGCTGCCGAGCAGCGCGACGAACTGGATGTGCGACGCCTTGCGGGCCGGCATCTGCTGGCCCATGGCGGCCAGCGTGCGGCCGTGGCCGACGCCGATGACGCGGTGGCGCTTGCTCTCGATCATGCCGTGCAGGAAGCCCGCCGCCGCGATGCCGAGCGCGCGCAACGGCAGCCGCTTGTCGCCGAGGTCAGGCACGACGCGGACGAAGGCGAGCCCGAAGCGCTCCACGAGCCGCCGCTCCAGCGCCATGCAATCGGCGATCGGCCCGTCGACCATGACCCGGACGATGCCGCGCTCGGTCGCGTGCGCGATGAGCCGGTTGACCTTGAACAGCGACAGGTCGAGCTCCTTGGCGACCTCCGCCTGCAGCAGCCCGCCGACATGATAGAGCCATGCCGCCCGCGCGGCGAGTTCAACCTCTCCCTCGCCCTCGACGCGTCCCTCCGCCGTCTCCCGCCGTCTCATCCGCCTCCGCTCCGCCATCATGCCGGCGAGGTTACAAAGCCGGTGAGGCACATGCCAGCATCATGCGCCGTAAGCCCAGGCTTTTCTGACGCTTGGACACAAGGGCGGGTCGATCCGACGCAGCCGCGGGCCTGCCACGCTGGTTTCCGCCCACGCCGGAGTCGATTAGGGCCTTGCGCGCACGCCGCCGATGCATGACATCAGGATGACCGATGGAATCCGAAAGTCGCCGCCGGCATGGAGTCTGAAGATTGGGAAGTCCCGCCCGCGTTGCAGCCGCGACCGGGGAATTACACCTTCGATCTCGAGGATGCGCTGGCCTCGGTCGTAGCGCTGAGCTCGCGCGTCCCGGACGATGCTTTCACGGCCGAGACGCTCGGCGTCGAGCGCGGCGGCAATGCGGTTCTGATCCATGACGACGGCATCCTCCTGACCATCGGCTATCTGATCACCGAGGCGCAGGAGATCCACCTCAAGACCAATCGGGGCCAGATCGTCCAAGGCCATGTCCTCGGCTATGACCAGACCTCGGGCTTCGGCTTGATCCAGGCCTTCGAGCCGCTCGACATCCCGGTCGCGAGCCTCGGCGATTCGCGTCATGCGGGGGCCGGTGAAGCCGTCGTGATTGGCGGAGCGGGCGGGCGGCGGCGATCGCTCGCCGGGCGAATCGTGGCGCGGCAGGAATTCGCGGGCTACTGGGAATATTTGATCGAGGAAGCCATCTTCACGGCGCCGAGCCATCCCAACTGGGGCGGGACGGCCCTGATCGGCCCGCAGGGCGATCTCCTGGGGATCGGCTCGCTGCACCTCCAGCAGCAGACCTCGGGCGGGCGCATCGTGCCGCTGAACATGGTCGTGCCGACCGAATTGCTCTTGCCGGTCTACGACGACCTGGTGAAAGGCAATGGGACGCGCCGGGCCCGGCCCTGGCTCGGCGTCTATGCGCAGGAACTTCATAAGCACGTCGTCGTCGTCGGCATCGCCGGCAAGGGTCCGGCCGACCGGGCGGGCCTCAAGGCAGGCGACGTGATCCGCGCCGCTGGCGACATGGACATCACCAACCTTGCCGATTTCTACCGCAGCATGTGGGCGCTCGGACCGGCCGGCGTCGACGTGCCGCTGACGCTGGAGCGGGAGGGCGACGTCTTCGAGGTGCGCGTGACCTCTGCCGACCGCCGCAGCTTCCTCAAGGGGCCGCGCCTGCATTGAGCGGCTGCGCACGGGAGATGAACCCGTGACCCCGCCCAAGGTCGCGACGGCCTCCTGGACCATACCGGGCCGGATGGCGGCGGCGTTCGGCGAGGGCGGCAGCGTGCTCCAGCGCTATGCCTCGCGGTTCGATGCGGTCGAGATCAATTCGTCCTTCTACCGGGATCATCGGCCGCAGACCTACGAACGCTGGGCGGCGACGGTTCACGACGATTTCCGCTTCGCGGTGAAGATGCCGCGACATGTCACCCACACTCTCCGCTTGGCTCATGCGCAGGAGGCCGTGACGGCTTTCGTCGCGCAGATCCGGCATCTCGGACACAAGCTCGGCCCGATCCTCGTGCAATTGCCGCCCAGCCTGCGGTTCGACATCGACGTGGCGGATGGATTCACCGGGATGCTGCGCGACCGTTTCGACGGAAGCGTGGCCTTCGAGCCGCGTCACGCCTCCTGGTTCACGGCTGCCGCGCAAAGTCTGATGGTCGAACGCCGGATCGCCCGGGTCGCGGCCGATCCGCCGCCGGTGCCGCAAGCGACGGAGCCCGCCGGCTCGGATGAGCTCGCCTATTTCCGTCTGCACGGGTCGCCGCGGACCTATTACTCGGACTATGACGCAGCCTTTCTCGACGGGCTCGCGGCGAGGGTCGCGCGCAGTCGCACCCGGACGGTCTGGTGCGTGTTCGACAATACCGCGCTCGGCGCCGCGACCGCGAACGCGCTGACATTCGTGGCGAAATTCGCAGGCGCCGCCACGCCCGCGCCCGCCCCGGGTTAAGCCCCATCTCAGTCGCTTCGGCTATCTTGAGCGCGATGGGAGTCGCGCGCCTACAAGGCCCCATCTCGTGGTCCCTGTTCCCCCTTTCCCTGGAACAGGGGCCTCGATCCGCGGCGCCATCTCAGCCGGCGCGATAGGTCCAGATCACGCCGGCATCGTCGATGGCGTCGGTCGCACCCGCCTCCCGCAAGCCTTTGATCGCCAGCCGCCGGAAACGGCCGCGATCCTCGGTCTGGCGATGCCTTGCGGGGATCGAGGTCGGCGGCTTCACCAGATAATGCAGGCTCGGCCCCACCGCCGCCAGCGCGAGCGTCTCCTTCGCATATGTGGCGTCGATCCATCCGCCCTTGAGCTTGAGCCGGGTCGTCAGGGTCATGGCAGCCGCCAGGATGTGACGCCGCCCGACACCGAGGCGACGAGGCGACCACGCGCCGCCAGATAATTGACGTGAGCCAGGGCCTCGCTGAAGGCGAACCAGAGCTGGTGGGGGTCGAGGTCCATGGGAAAGAGCGCCGGCACGAGGTCCGCCGCCGTGAGCGGTCTCGTCCGGCAGGCGGCCAGGATGGCCGCGCAACGCTCGTCATGATGGAGCGCGAGCTGGCGCGTGCGGGCGTGAAGCCCGCGGAACGGCAGCCGGTGGCCCGGCAGCACCAGCGCCGCGTCGGACACGGTCTCGCGCAATATGGGAAACGACGCGAGATAGAGGCCCAGCGGATCGTCGTGCGGCTTCTCTTCAACCACCGAGACATTGGGCGAGATCTGCGCCAGCACATGATCCGCCGCGAAGAAGAGGTTGTCCGCGGGTGCTTGGAGCAGCATCTGGGCCGGCGAATGGCCGGCATGGCAGAGGACGTCGAGGCGTCGGGCCCCGATGACCAGCCGATCCCCGGCCCGCAGCGGCTGATAGCGGCGCGGCAGCGCCGGAACCACCCGCCGGTAGCGGGTGAGGCGCTGGCGCATGAAGCCGATCGCCTCATCCGCGAGACCATGCCCGCGATAGAAGGCCTCCTCGGCGGCGAGATCGGCCTCGCCGGCGGTGAGATGGGCCCGCGCCGTCAGATATTCGGTCTCGCCCATCAGCACGGTCGCGCCAGTGCGCTCGGCCAGGAAGGCGGCCGCACCGACATGGTCCGGGTGATAGTGGGTGACGAAGATCCGCGTGACCGGCTTGTCGCCGAGCGCTTCGGACAGCACCGCCTCCCAGGCGCCCCGCGTCCCAGGATCATCGACGCCGGCATCGATGACCGCCCAGCCGTCGCCGTCTTCCAGAAGATAGATGTTGACGTGGTTGAGCCGGAACGGCAGCGCCAGACGCAGCCACAGGAGCCCCGCCGCAAGGGCAATCGTCCGGCCGGCCTGTGGCGGCGTGGGGAACGGGAACTGAAGGTCGGTCACCAAACGGCAGCAAGCCTCATGCGGGGCAATCGGTCGGTGACGGCTTAGCGACTTTCTCGCGGGAGGGAAATGCTTGCGGCTTTCGAAGCAGAGCTGCCGGCCGCAGCCGTGGCTTGCCCGGAGCTTGCGGTCGACGCGACGAAACCTTCACCTCTTGTGAAATGATATTTCCCGCATAACGCGAATGTGACATTGTAGGGTCATGCACGAATTCGCAAAGGCCAGGGTCCTCGCCATCGCCAATCGGAAGGGCGGAACGGGCAAATCGACGGCGGTGGTCAATCTCGGGGCGGAATTCGCGGCCCGCGGATATCGGGTGCTGATCGTCGACCTCGATCCCCAGGGGCACGCGGGTTTTGGCCTGGGCGTCTGGTCCGGTCCTGGCGCGGTGACCAGCCATTCGGCGCTGCGGGAGCGCCAACCGCTCCTCGGCCGCGGTGTGAAACCGTCGCCCGAGCCTCGTCTCGACATCCTGCCGGCCGACCGTGACTTTGACGGTACCGTGAGGGTTCAGGACCCGCGATGCCTCGCCAAGGCGCTCGATCCGCTGCGCGCCGCCTATGACATCGTCCTGATCGACACGCCGCCGGCCTCGGCCAACGTCCTGACCTGCGCGCTCATGGCCGCGGAAGGCGTGGTGGTGCCGACCGCGCTCGAACATCTCTCGCTCGACGGCGTGCGGCAATTCGCGCGCAGCTACGACGGTCTCATGCTGTCGCTCAATGCAGCGCTGCTCGGTCTTGTCATCCTGCCCATGCGGGTCGACCTGCGCTCCAAGGTGCAAAAGCACGTGCTCGACGACCTCACACGGACGTTCGGTCTGGCGCAAGTGGCTGGCGGCGTGCGCAGCGACATGGCGGTGTCGGAGGCTTTCGGCTGCCATCAACCGCTGCGGCGCTACAGACGCCGGGCGCGGGCGGTCGCCGATTTCGCCCATGTGGCCGACGACGTGATCCGGCGGTTCGCCTGCCGCGAGCTCGATTTCGGCGCCGACCACGCCTTCGGGGGCGCCGGCTGAGGCGACCTGCGCTGTCCCGCGCCGCCGATCAGGGGCGACACCGAGCCGCCCGAGCGATCCGGCCTCCGCCGCCCGCGAAAGAGCGGGTATCGAAGGCCACAGTCATGGAACTCCGTCGGCAGACGGCATGTCGAGGCTCCCAAACCCTCGCCGTCAGCTCAGCTCAGCCCGGCGTCTAAGCCTTGG
This sequence comes from Lichenihabitans sp., assembly GCA_965277635.1. Classification (GTDB taxonomy): domain Bacteria; phylum Pseudomonadota; class Alphaproteobacteria; order Rhizobiales; family Beijerinckiaceae; genus Lichenihabitans. Next base: position 2,619,782 of record CBDIDE010000002.1, on the reverse strand, counting down.
CGGCGTCCATCTTGGCGATCAGGGTCTTGAGGGTGGCGGAGCAGTCGGCCGCCTTGGGATTTGGCGTCCGCAGTGCGGTGAGCGCCTCGTCGATGGCCTTGTCGAGCGTCGTCCATGCGCTCTTGTCCTTAGGCTTCAGGGTCGGCTCTCCCTTGTCCCATGCGGTCTCGAGATCCTTGATCCGTGTTCGGGCGGCCATGAGATCGCCGGTATCGACGATCTTGAGCGTGTCAGCCGCGATCGTCCGGTAGGGCGCGAGATCGCCGAGCATCGACATTGCAAGGACGACGGGCGACGCATCCGACGCCGGTCTTGCCTGCGCGCTCGTCAGGAGCGGCGCGGCCAGAATGGCGGCGGCGAAAGCCACACGAGACACGGCAGATTTGAATCGTAGCATGAAAACTATCCTCGTATCTGGAGGACGACGGCCTTCGGGCGGGACGCCTCGAGCGTGTCGGCCGTCGATCCTCGCCGGGTTGGATCGGCGTAAACGGCGTGATCGCCGTTCCTATTTCAGCGTGAGTCCGGCCTTGGGAAGCGCATCGGCGATGGCCTTGTGGCAGCCCGCGTCGTCGTCCTTCCGCATGGCCGTGACGGATTGGTCCTTCGCCTGGTCGAGCGCCGTCTTGCCGGCGGGCGTCAGGTTCGGCGTCTTGTAGGCCTGCTCGAGCTGGATCATGTCGCTCTCGCAATCCGCTCGGGCGGCGGTCGTTGCCGCGAGGCCGAGCGTTGCCGACGCCAAGGCGACCATGGCAATAGCGTGTCTCATAGATGTACCCTCTGGTTGGTTCTAGGGAAACGGGCCGCGGTCGGTGGCCGCGCCGTTCGGCGCATGGGGCGGAGGCGGCACCGGGTCTCCGCCCCGAATTCGGGCGTCAGGTTTCCGCGGTGGCGTGTGGAATCCGGTCGACCTTGGTCAATGACAGGTAGATGACCAGCGCCAGGATGATGGCGAGGAAGATGAAACTTGTCGTCACCGTCCCGAGGCCGAAGCCGCCGGCGATGACGGGCTTGGCGAAGAGGTCGCCCATCGAGGCACCGAGCGGTCGCGTCAGGATATAGGCGATCCAGAACGACAGGATGGCGTCCGCCTTGAAGTAGAAGTGGGCGATCGTCACGGCCCCGATCGCGGCGCCGAAGATGAGGGCGGCCTGGGCGTAACCGAGGTCGAGCTTCTCCGCCAGGAGGTCGCCGACCGACGTACCGAGCGCGAAGGTGAACAGGATCGCAGCCCAGTAGAAGAGTTCGCGCCGCCGCGTGACGATCGTATGGATCGACAGCGTCCGCTCGCTCCGGTACCACAGGACGAAGACCACCGCGAGGATGATACCGAAGGCGATGGACGTGGTCACCAAGCTGATGCCCATGCCGTCGACGAGATTGTCCGAGATCAGTGTTCCGACGACACTGATCATTACTACATTGATCCAGTATAGCGGCGGGATATACTGTCGTGCCCGTACTTGAAATATCAAAGTGATGATGAACAGCGCGCTCATCACATAAGACGTCAGCGTCAGCCCAAAATTCAATCTGACTGAGAGTAGATCTGCACCAGTCTCGCCGACCGTCGTGCACATGATCTTGATGATCCAAAAGAATATCGTTATCTCCGGGACCTTATTGAGCATCGGCGCAAGCCGACTTGTCGCGTTCCGATCCATTGGATATCCTCGTCTTTGACTGTCGATGCGGCTCCGACCGCATCGACACCGTGTCCTGAGCGCGGCATCATTGACGGAGGTGGCCTTCGTGGCGGCTTACGCGGGCTTTACAATTTGGTAAGAAGGGCGGAGCCGGCTGCCGCAGGGACTGACATGGCCGCGGCGCTCTGCTACCGACGAAACAGGAAAGGACGCGGCGTCACCATGGATGACGCATGATCGCGATCCCGACCGGGAAAGCCGACGGCGATGAAGATCCTTCTTGTCGAGGATGATGCCAGGATGGCCGCCTATACGGCGAATGGCCTTGTCCAGCACGGCCATGTCGTCGATACGGCACGGACGGGACGGGATGGCCTGTTCATGACGGCGGGGGAGGTCTATGACCTCGTGATCGTCGACCGGATGCTGCCGGAAATGGATGGCCTCACCCTGGTCAAGGTGGCGCGCGGCGCCGGCCTGCGGGCTCCGATCCTGTTCCTGACGACGATGGGGGGGATCGACGATCGCGTCGAAGGTCTCGAGGCGGGCGGGGACGACTATCTGGTCAAGCCCTTCGCCTTCGCCGAACTGCTGGCGCGGGTCAATGCGCTGGCGCGGCGCCCGCCGATCACGCACGGCTCGATGGTCCTCAAGGTCGCCGACCTCGTCATGGATTGCGGCAAACGCACCGTCACCCGCCGGGGAACCCAGATCCTGCTGCAGCCACGCGAATTCAAGCTTTTGGAATATCTCGTCCGCAACGAGGGCCAGGTCGTGACCAAGACCATGCTGCTCGAACAGGTGTGGGACTTCCATTTCGATCCGCAGACGAGCGTGGTCGAGACCCATGTCAGCCGACTGCGGGCGAAGATCGATCGCGACTTTCCGCCCGACCTGATCCACACGATCCGCGGCGCCGGCTATGTTCTTCGTGCGCCGGCCTAGGCCGCCTCGCATGCCGGACGCGATGGTTGGTTCTGCTTGTCGTGAGCAGAATCGATGCGGCTAGGCCCTCTTTGGCGGCGACCGGTTTACAAGGGCCTGCCGCGGTTCGTCGGCACCATCACCTTCAAGCTGGCGATGGCGCAGGCGGCTCTGTTCGCCGTCTCGGCGGCGATCCTGTTCGGCGCCATCTACTGGACGACGATCGGCTTCGCCACCACTCAGCTCAAGGTCGAGATCGCGGCCGAATTCGCCGTCTTCGCCGAGGAGAGAAGTAGCGACGGATTGGCCGAACTGATCAAGACGATCGACTTCCGGACGCGTCATCGCGGTGCGGAAGGGCGCTCCTACCTGCTTCGTGCGGCGGACGGCCAGACGCTCGCGGGAGGCCTCTCTTCGGCAGAGGCCAAGCCCGGCTGGCAGACGCTGGCGCCGGGAAGCGACCCGAGCCCCTCCAGCGACGACGAGCCCCACGCCATCGTCGCGTTCGGCCAGACGCTACCGTCGGGCGAGTTCCTCGTCGTCGGCCACGACATTCGCGACATCGACGCGGTCAAGGAACTGATTACGCAGACCTTCGCCTGGGCCGCCGCCGTGACCCTGGTGCTCGCGCTGTTCGGCGGCACGCTCACCAGCTTGGGCTTTCTACGCAGCGTCGAGGTCATCAACGCGGCGACCCGGCGGATCATGGCCGGCGACCTCCACGAGCGCGTGCCCGTGACGGGGGCCGGCGACGAATTCGATCGGCTCGCGGCGAATCTGAATGGTATGCTGGAGCGGATCGAATCGCTGATGGAGGGCCTGCGCCAGGTCTCGAACGACATCGCCCATGATCTGCGCACGCCCCTTACCCACCTGCGCCAGAGGCTGGAGCAGACGCGCTCCGGTCCGCAGACCAAGGAGGCCTACGAGGCCATCGTCGAGGCGACGATCGAGGATACCGACACGATCCTCAAGATGTTCGCAGCGCTGCTGCGCATCGCGCAGATCGAGGCCGGGACGCGCCGGGGCGGCTTCGCCGATGTCGACCTCTCCAAGGTGTTCGCGGCGATCATCGACATCTACGGACCGGTTGCCGAGGACAACGGCCAGTCCTTGACCGACGCCATCGCACCGAACGTTCACCTGCGCGGCGACCGGGAGCTGCTGACCCAGATGCTGGCGAACCTCGTCGAGAACGCCATCCGCTACGGCGGGACGGGAGCCCGCATCGGCATGACGCTAGCGGCGACGGCGAGGGGGCCCCATGCCGTCATATCGGACACGGGGCCCGGCATCGAACCCCACATGCGCGACAAGGTGTTCCGACGATTCTTTCGGGCCGAGACGCATCGCGCCTCGGAGGGAAGCGGACTCGGCCTCGCGCTGGTCCGCGCGGTGGCGGATCTTCATGACATCGAGATCCGCCTGTCGGACAATCGTCCGGGCCTGCGCGTCGAGCTTGCCTTTTCGAGCCCGCCGGCGATGGGGCAGGCGCGGATCGGCGCCGCGCTCAGCCGCCCTTGACCAGGGTGTTGACGGCCGATTGCACGCTGCTCGAGCTTGTCGCCGCCGCCGGCTTGGCGGCCTTGTAGTCCCCGTCGGCATCCTTGGTCTGTGAGGTCGCGGCGCTGCGGACCTTGTAGTCGCCGTCTGACGCGCGCGTGCTCGTCGTCGGGGCCTTGCTCGCGGTCGCCGCCTGCGCCGCCGTATTGATCGAAGATACCGACATGTCCCATCTCCTGGCGGCGTCGTTGCCGTCGGAGCGCATCTCAACGATCCTGGCTTAAGACTTCATGGTGGCGGGATCGATTTCCACCGACCTTACCAAATTGTAAGCTCGACAGGGTGGGTCAGCCAAAGCCGGCGGCAACGGCTCGGCCTTTGACCTACGGGCGGGCCGCCGGCATCCGGCGCCGGCGACGCGCGATCTCGCATCCCGGGGGAGCTTATCGTCTGTTTGACTCCCCGATCCTCATGCGAAGGCAATCCGTCAGGACCGTCCCGATGTGTGACGCGGTTCGCAATCGGATCGGCAAGGGCAGCTATGTCTTGGCGCCCTCCGAATTTTGAGTTCGGCCGCATCGGGTCTGGGGGCGCTCCTGCAGGTCAGGCGCCCGCACGCGGCAGCAATCAGCCGCCTGCCGTCCGCGGTGGGCTGCGATGCCACGCGGCAGGGCTCCGAACTCGGGGCAGTGCGGCAGCTTCGGAACGTCCCTTCGTCCCGCTTGCGGCAAAGGGGTTATCCGGCGATTATCAACCCGGAATCGGAGCCCCGTGCCACTCGGTCAGCCGGTTGACGGGTATGTTAACAAATATTAAGCAGATATGTAGACGCGGCTCAAGATTCTGTCGGGAGGAACGAATGAGCGGAATACGCCGCACAAGGCTCGGCCGCGTCGTGGGAATGGAAAGACCCGAACTGTTCACATGTGAGTTTGTGCGCCGTCTTTCCAGGGCAAGTCATGGCCACCCTTCAAAGACCTCGTCTCTTGTAGCTTAAATGGTGTGTTATAGTGATGCGCACTGCCGCGATTGCAATCGCGTTAAACAGAGACGTGTTGTTTGGGGAATAACGTGATTATCATCATTTCAGACACTCTTGTTGTTGATGATACGATTGACCTCATCAATACTAACTTTGGTGACCGAAGTGTTGTTCAGGTAACAAATGCCAAACAGGCACAAGGTATGACTTCATTATTTTCTATTCACAATAAATATGTTATTACATCTGTGCCTGATGTAAAATCGATGTCAGATATATTACACAAATTCGAAATATTTTCGAAGCTAAATCTCGTTGTCATCGTCGGGTCGTTGACGTCTGATCTTTTAGCGTTAGTCAATAATTTGAGAAGTGTGGGCACCGTTGAGTCAACGACAGCATTGTCTCTTATTCAATAGAGCGAGCTCGATTCCAGCGCTCTAGATTGGTGAACGTGGCGTGCGCAAGGCGCTTGCCCGCGCAGCACATGGCGGAAGGCGTCGAACGCGATCGTGGCACGCGGCGTGCCCCTCATCCCGGCGCACGGTGACCGGAGCGCGCGGCCTGCTCGCAGCGCCCAGATGTCGATCCGAATGAGGTAGTCGCCCGCCCGTCCGTTTGCCGACAACGATGACGTCCGGGTCGCCACCGCGGCTGATCTTGACGGCTGACGTTGTTGGATCACCCGCCGACGCCCGTCCGCCCGAGACGGACGCCCGCCGACCCGACCGGACAGGCTCATCCGTTTGGGTGAACCGCTTACGCCTTTATAGCACGGCATTTCGCGGGGGTCGAAGTGCCGGATGGCTATAAGGTCCTATGGACCATACCGTGCAGCTTCGACGCCATTTATCCCGCGCCGCGAGGAGCAGAGCCAGCATCGATGAGAAAAGCGTTGATTACCGGCATCACGGGCCAGGACGGCGCCTACTTGGCGGCCTTTTTGCTGGAGCAGGGTTATGAGGTTTTCGGCCTGGTGCGCCGCTCGAGCACGGCGGATGTCAACAATCACCGGCTGAAGTGGATCGGCGTCGCCGACCGCGTCAAGCTCATCGATGGGGACCTGACCGACCTCTCGGGTCTCGTTCGCACGATGATCGATATCGCTCCCGACGAAGTCTACAATCTCGCCGCCCAGTCCTTCGTCAAATCATCCTGGCACCAACCGCTTCTGACAGGCGGGGTCACCGGCATCGGTGCCGCGAACATTCTCGAGAGCGTAAGGCTGGTACGACCGGAGGCACGCTTCTACCAGGCATCATCGTCGGAAATGTTCGGCTTGATCCAGGAGCCGCAGCAAACCGAGCGCACGCCATTCTATCCGCGCTCGCCCTATGCCGTCGCCAAGCTCTACGCACACTGGATGACGGTCAATTACCGGGAGAGTTTCGGACTTCACGCATCGAGCGGCATCCTGTTCAACCATGAATCGCCGTTGCGCGGCGTCGAGTTCGTCACCCGCAAGGTGACCGACGCCGTCGCCCGCATCAAGCTTGGACGTTGCAGCGAGTTGCGGCTCGGCAATATCGATGCGAAGCGCGACTGGGGGCACTCGCGCGACTATGTGAGGGCGATGTGGCTCATGCTGCAGCAGGATCGGCCGGAGGACTATGTCATCGCGACCGGCCGAAGCGTCACGGTTCGCGACATGTGCCGCATCGCCTTCGCTCACGTCGGCCTCGATATGGAGCGCTACCTTGTGATCGACGCCGATCTGTTCCGTCCCGCCGAGGTGGACGTGCTGCTGGGTGACGCCACCAAGGCGAGACGGCAGCTCGGCTGGGAGCCGACGACAACGCTCGACGACATGATCTGCGAGATGGTCGACGCCGATCTCGCGCGGTCGAAACCGACTTGAGCGATGGACGCGGCCATGGCCAAGCCTTTGCGGATTCTCGTGACAGGGGCTGACGGATTCGTCGGCGGCTGGCTGATCAGGCATCTGCGCACCGTGCTGCCCTCCGATGATACCGAGATCACGGCGACGAGCAGGCGACGCGGGGACGGCACGGCTCTCGACATCACCGATGCCGCGGCGGTCAACGCCATGCTGGCTGCCGTGCGTCCCACCGCGGTGATCCATCTGGCGGCCGTGTCGTCGGCCGGCGAGGCCCGGGACGACGCCCGTCTCGCCTGGGACGTCAATCTTCACGGCACGTTGACTCTGGCGGAGGCCGTCATGCGGTACGCGCCCGAGGCGCGCTTCCTCTATGCGGGATCGTCGGAAGCCTATGGCCGATCCTTCGGCCGCCTGTCGACCCCGCTCGACGAGACGGCGGCTCTCAATCCTCGCACTGTCTACGCCGCCACTAAGGCAGCGGCGGACCTGATGCTGGGCCAGATGGCCGAAGACGGCCTGAGGGTTGTCCGGTTCCGGCCGTTCAACCACACCGGTCCCGGGCAATCGCCGCGCTTCGTCGTTGCGGCCTTCGCACACCGGATCGCCGCGATCGAGCGGGGCGAGACGCCGGCCGTCATGAAGGTCGGAAACCTCGACGCGCAGCGCGACTTCCTCGACGTGCGCGATGTCGTCGCCGCCTATGCCCTGGCGATGCAGGCGCAGGACCTGGCGACATATGCCGTCTATAATTTGGCCACCGGTATTCCACGCAGGATCGGCGACGTGCTCGCGTCGCTGCTCGCCCTGAGCCGAATGCAGATCCGCGTGGCGACCGACGAGGTGCTCTTGCGGCCGACCGAAACGCCGATCGCCGTCGGCGACGCCCGGCGGGCTCACGACGACTTTGGCTGGCGACCGAGGATCGCCTGGGAGACCACATTGCGCGAGACCCTGGATGCCTCGCGCGACATCTTCGCGACGCGGAGGCCTGGATGATGGTGCGAACGGCTTCAGATTGCCCGGCCATTCTGGTTCCGCGCGCTCGCTATCGTGCGCCTCGCCCGTCTTCGTCGACCGTCACAACAAGGAGGCGACCGGCCATAGCGGCGACATTATATCGGGCGCACCGTCATGTCGAACGAGAGCAGGATGTACATTGCCTGCAGGAGCAGCCGCTATCGTCTTTGTCACCGACTTTAACGGGCCGTCATCAAATTTGGACAAAATAACGCCACGGTATCAATATCCATGAGTTTTCGTATTTTTTAGCGATTTCACAAATATCCTGCGACTGCGGCTTTGCAAGCGGGATATATTTCGAAGAGATCGACGTTGGAGAGTAACGCATGCCAAAAGTCGTGTTGGACTCGAAATCGCTCTTGACCGAGAGCTTGGTATGCGCACTTGAGGCCTTCGACGCGACGATCGACTTCGATCACGATTCGACGGTCATCGAGAGATTAGGAGATCCCGCCTTTCCTTCCCCCGATCTGGTCGTCGTCTGTCCCAGGTACAAGGATGACAGCCTCGCCGAGATTGCTACACGGATCGCGGCCCTTAAAGTACGGCGCCCCGATGTCAACTTTGCGGTCCTGTCCCACATCGAGGAGGTGGAAAGCATCCTGAAAGTCCTATCGTTAGGAGCCCGAGGCTATATTCCGACGACGCTGCCGTTGAGAGTCGTTGTGCAAGCTCTGCGGCTGATAATCGCTGGTGGCATTTTCGTTCCGTCGACGAGCCTGCTTGCTCTATCGTCCGGCCAAGGCTTTGCGGCGCCGAAGGCGGGCGTGCCCGAGGGGTTGCTGAATGCCCGCGAGTATCTCGTCGCGATGGCGTTGCGCAAGGGTACGCCGAACAAGACCATCGCTGGCGAGCTCGGTCTGGCAGAAAGTACCGTCAAACTTTTGGTCCGGAGTGTAATGCGCAAGCTCAAGGCCAAGAACAGGACCGAGGTCGCTTATCTGACCAACAGCATGTTCATCAATTCCGAGCTGGACGGGTCGAGCAGGTGCGGACAACCGCCGACGCTGTGATCGCGAGCGGCGGCCGTCAGATCGTCTGGTTGTAGGAGCCGACGCCGTCGTTCTCGCGCAGCAGCGCGTCGATGGCGGCAAACATCTGGCGAAGCCGCGCCTCCGAGAGCGGACTCTCGACCACGACGACGATCTCAGGCTTGTTCGAGGAGCCGCGCACGAGCCCCCAGGTGCCGTCCGCAACCGTCACCCGGACACCGTTGATCGTGTTGACCTCGCGGATCGCCTGCCCGGCGAGAGACGCACCTTGCGCCGCCATCGTCTCGATCCGCTCGACGACCCTGCCAACGACCGCATATTTGCGCTCGTCGTCGCAATGGGCCGACATGGTGGGCGAACCCCAGGTCTTGGGCAGGTCGCGGTAGAGATCGGCCATGCCCTTCGACGGGTTGCGGTCGAGCATGCCGAGCACGGCGATGGCGGTCAAAAGCCCATCGTCGTAACCGAGCCCAAGCGGCGGGTTGAAGAAGAAGTGGCCGGACTTCTCGAAGCCGGCGAGCGCGCCGAGCTCGGCCACGCGCCGCTTGATGTAGGAATGACCGGTCTTGAAATAATCCGTCGTCGCACCGCGGGCCTTGAGCACGGGGTCGGTCGCGAAGAGTCCCGTCGACTTGACGTCGACGACGAAATGCGCGCCAGGGTGGACGTGGGACAGATCGCGCGCCAGCATCACGCCGACCTTGTCGGCGAAGATCTCGTGACCCTCGTCGTCGACGACCCCGCAGCGGTCGCCGTCGCCGTCGAAGCCAAGCCCGATATCGGCCCCGACGGCGCGGACCTCGTCGGCGATGGCCTCCAGCATGTGGAGGTCCTCGGGGTTGGGGTTGTAGCGCGGAAAGGTGAAGTCGCCCTCGACATCGAGCGGCACCACCTCGCAGCCGAGCACCGCGAGCATCTGCGGCGCGAAGGCGCCGGCGGTGCCGTTGCCGCAGGCCGCCACGACCTTGAGCTTGCGCGTCAGCTTGGGGCGTGTGGCAAGATCCTGGAGGTAGCGGGTGCCGAAATCCGGGACCGGCACGTAAGCGCCGCCCTCGGCCGCCCTGCCGCGGCCGTCGAGCACGATGTCACGCAACTCGCCCATCTCCTGCGGACCGAAGGTGACGGGGCGGTTGGCGCCCATCTTCACCCCGGTCCATCCGTTCTCGTTATGCGACGCCGTCACCATGGCGACGGCCGGCACGTCGAGCGCGAACTGCGCCCAATAGGCCATCGGCGACAGGGCCATGCCGATATCGTGCACCGTCATGCCGGCGCGCACGAGACCGAGCGCCAGCGCATGCTTGATCGAGGCCGAATAGGCGCGGAAGTCGTGGCCGGTGACGACGCCTGCGACGCCGCGGCTCCGCAGCATCGTGCCGAGCCCGAGCCCCAGCGCCTGCGCCCCGAGCAGATTCAGCTCCTGCGGGAACAGCCAGCGCGCGTCATATTCACGAAATCCCGTCGGCTTCACTACCGGCCTCGTTTCCGAGGCGAAGCTGTTGGGGGGCAGGTAATCCAGCGGTTTCAACGTCGACACGTCCTTCCGATCGGGATGGGGCGCAGCCGTGGCAGCACTTTATCATGCTGCCCGTTCAGGCTCGCGGCGGCGACCAGCGAGGGGCGTGCCGGTGAAACCGCCGAGGAGTGCCACGAGGCTCAGAGCCAACACGACGACGGCTGGCGGGATCGGGCGTGACGAGGGCTCCTCCGGGTCCTGTCGCGTTGACACGAGGGAGCGATCCGGCTGGCGAGGCGACGCGGCAAGGCCCGGTCGATCCCCGACTCTGACGTCGACCGTGTTCGACGGACGGGTCCCTCCGTCGCGATCGACGTCATGGACGTTGCCGGGATCAGGCAGGTCAAGCGGCTTGGATCGCGGGGGCTCGTCGGATGGGTCCGTGGCGGTTCGGGCCATGAGTTCGCGCCCTATCGGTGAAAGCCGGACCGGTGCCGTGGAGTCCGACAGCAGGATCGGACGCTCGACGAGCGCGGCCGGGATCGCGGACATCATCCCTCCCTCGTCTTCGACGACCTGCCGAGCAAGGGATGGACGAAGGATCGGCGCCCGGGGATCGGCGATCCCGCTCGGTGGGGCGCGCTCGATCGTGGGCGGCAACGGTATCGTGTTGCCTCGCACCATCCGGGCTCTCCGCCGGAGAGGCATCTCGCGGCCTGCCATGCCGTCGGCTCTATGCCGGGAAACGATCGAGATCCGCTTGACCGTGGCTGGCCGAAGGCGGCCGACGCGGCGAGAATATGCCGCTCCTGGGCGGGCGAGGATCGGCCGCGCCGCGTGCCGCAATCGTTTCGGCGATGGCGTGAGGGCGCTGCTCTTCGCCTTCACCGGAAGCGGCGGCGTGGCGGACGCGGCATTGAATGCCACTCCGCCGAACAGGACCATCCTCGCCTGCAGCCAGTCTCTGCAGGTGGAGTTGCAGGGCAACCGCTCATCGTATGGGGGCGGCGAGCCGGCCAGGGCCGGGCCCGTCGCCATCAGCGTCAGGATAAAGGCGCCGGTCAGGCCGTGTCGGTAAAGCGTGCGCATGCCCAATGAAACAACCTTCCCGTAACGAGCGGGCCGCACGTCCGGCGAGGCGCGCCCGCCTATTCGACGTAGCCGTCTGGGCGAATGGTTCACCGACGGCCGACCTGGCGCCGCCCGGGCGTATCCGTAAGCACGAATCCGAAGACGCGGGCCTGGGCTCGAACGATGCCGTTGAAGGCGGCCACCACGGAATCCATCGTGCTGCTCCCAGCTCGAACGGCCAGGATCAGCCCGGTGAGGTGCGGACTGAGCGCGAGGGCGCCGCCGACCGGCAGCGTGGGCGGCAAGTCGATGACGACGGCCTCGTAGGTTTCGGTCGCTTGTTGGATCAGGGCCGCCATGGTTCTACTCATGAGCATGTGGTCGCGCTGGGCGGCGCCATTCACGTCCGACGCCGGCAGAAAGTCGAGCGAGAGGCGGGCCAGGTCCAGGGTCGCGTGACCTAACGAAGCCTCGCCGTTGATCACTTGCAGCAATCCCGGCCTGTCCTTGGTCTCGAGCGAGCGAGAAAGGGTCTGGCGCTGTAGGTCGGCGTCGACGAGCAACGTCTTCCATCCCTCCTTGGCGTACAACGCCGCGAGATTGCCGGCGATCACGCTGGAGCCGGCGTCGCGTCGGCTCGAGGTGATCCCGATGCAGCCAGGACGCCCACCAACCTGGACGAGATCGAGGAAGACCTTGAGCGCCGTGACGTCGCGCCCGAACTCACGATTGCGATGCTCCAGCACCGCCGTCAGATATGGCGTGTCGACGCCATGCCAGGCCCGCTCCGGCTCCCCGTCCTCCGGCAAAGCCCCGTCCCCGAACGCCGCCAGCCGCTTTCGGCGGAAGGCTCGCCCGAGCTTGCGACACCAGGCCCAGGTCGGACGCATGCGGGGGAGCGTCACGGTGCCGAGGTCGTCCAGTCCGGTCGCCTCCACGATCTGCGACGAAGACCTCACCCTCCGATCCATATTATGGGTCAACGCGGCCAGGCCGAGCCCGAGAAGCGAGCCGATCAGGGCCGCCAGGGCGTAGACGAGCGGGCCCTTCGGGGCGCTCTTGACAAGCGGCAGGCTCGCCTCGGTCAGCACATGCGCATCCGAGACCGGAAACGATTGGCGTTGCACCGACTCCGTAAAGCTTTGCAGGAAGCTCTCGTAGATCCGGCGGTAGGTGGCCGCATCGGACTCCAGCTCGTCCAATGTCTTGCTTCCGTTCGACAAGGCCGGAGCGCCGGCATTCGGGCCGGACGCGGCGATACTGTAATCGTGACTGGCTCGAAAGATCTGGACGGCGCGGGAGGCGACGTTCATCTGCGAACGAAGCAGCATCATCCGCTGCTGCAGCCATTCGCCGCCGACCCGCGCCGCTTCGGAACGGTTTTCCAGTTGGTCGGCGATGTAGGCGTCCGCCGTGGCGTTGGCGATTTGCTGGGCCCGTAGCGGATCAGGAAAGCTGAAGGTGATGTCTATGGCATAGCTCAGGCCCGTCCGTCGGATGTTCAGGCCACTGGCGATCGTTCCGAGAGCGGCGCGGAACTCGTCTTCCGTCGGCCCCTTGGCCAGAAAGAGGCCCGTCATGCGCTGCATCAGCCGCGACCACAGCGAAGGAGCGGTACGAAACGTGCCGTCCTTGTCGAGACCCAGCCGGACGACGACCCGGCTGGCGATCCGTTCGGACTGGAGGACCGCGATCTCGCTCTCGACCTGTGCCGTGTCCCAGGCCAGCACGGTATCCACCGCCCGCCCCGGAATGAACTGCGGCATGCGGGAGTCGATGATGACCTGCGCGCGGGCCATGAACGTCGGAACGGTATAATGCATGTAGGCGACGGCCGCGGCGAATGCGACGGCGATCGGGAGCAGGATGACGCGCCGGCGCAGGAGGATGACGCTCCAGATGTCGCGCAACGTGGCGACATGCTCCCCGGGCGTCATTCCGCCATGGGCCTGGATCCGCTTTTCCACGCGCTCGTGCATGTCGACATCCTTCGGCAGATCGACCAGGTCGCTGCGGCACAAGCTTACGGGAGGTGCGAAAACGCGCAGGCCGCCTTTCGGCCAGCCGCCTGTCCTAGTGGAGAGCGGCGCATCCAAAAGGCGGTGACAGCACGCCAAATGGAGCGAGGCGGACGGGATCCGGCCAACCGTCCGACCATCGCCTTCCACCTTCGGCGCAGGTCCTCGCTCGAAGGCGTCGGCGCGGGAACGACCGCGCCGGGCCAAGCTTGACCAGACCATTCATCCGGTCGGACCAGGTCGGAGGCTCTCGTGGACAGCACCAGGCTTTGGGTGATCATTCAGACGTTCGGCCGCCCCGCCGTCCTCGAAACCATGCTGTCACATCTGGAACATCAGCATCGATTGCCCGATCACGTCGTCGTCTCGGCGCCCGACGCCACGCACCTTTCGGACCAGCGGCCGCGCAACTATCCTCTTTCCTTCGTGCTGGGCGGCATGGGCATCTCGTCGCAACGCAATCTCGGACTCGAGGCCGCCACACCGCATTCCGACATCATCACGTTCTTCGACGACGATTTCTTCCCGGCCAATAACTACCTGTCGCTGGTCGAGAGTTGCTTCGCGGCCCATGACGATATCGCCGTGGTGATGGGTCACGCCGTCGTCGACGGCGCACGAGGGACCGGCCTCACCTGCGAGGAGGGCCTGCAAATCCTGCGGGCCGCCGAGGCGAGTGCGCCCGCCGGCGAGGGCTTCGAGGATCAGCCGGGCGCCTACGGCTGCAATATGTCGATCCGGACCGACCGGATCGGCGACATCCGCTTCGACGAACGCCTGGTGCTTTATGGCTGGCAGGAGGATATCGACTTTACCGGCCAGCTCCGCCGGCACGGCCGCGTGACCAAGATGATGTCGTTGTTCGGCGTCCATCTCGGCTACAGGAGCGGCAGGATCAGCGGCGTCAAGCTAGGCTACTCGCAGGTCGTGAACCCTGCCTATCTCATCGTCAAAGGCACGATTCCTCCCCGCTTCGCCCTCAATCTCGTGGCGCGCAACATCTGCGCCAACCTGCTCAGGAGCTTGTGGTCGGAGCCCCACGTCGATCGTCTCGGCCGGTTGAAGGGCAACATGATCGCCGCCTGGCATCTGGTTCAAGGACGGATCGAGCCCGAATACGTCCTCAAGCTGCTGCCGTGACGCTTTCCCTCGGTCATTCCGCACGGGATGCGGGGCCGCAACCTCCGGTGACAAGATGTCGATGACGACGCAGGGACGATTCGGCTGCCGCGGCCTAGGTCACGATGAGTTTGGATCGAATCGATCCAAACTCATGAACGTGACCGATTCCAGTCGCTTAGAGCATGATGTCGTCCGAAAACCCGTGCCGACTTTTCGGCATCATGCTCTGGCCGCGTGCCTGGGTGCCGCGGCTCACGCCGCGTTCCTTCTGGCTTCGGCCGGCTCCTTGCGCGCCGAGGATATGACCTACCGGCTCGGCCCGGAAGACCATATCCGCCTGAAGGTCTTCGAATGGCGCGCCTCGCAAGACGCGATCTTCGAGTGGAAGGCGATGAACGACGAGTTCGTGGTGGGCGCCGGCGGCCAGTTGCCAATACCCTTCGTCGGCGACGTGAAAGCGGAAGGACGCACGGCCCAGGAGGTGGAACATGTCGTCTCCGAGCGTCTCACGGCCCGCATGAACCTCGCGACGCCTCCCGACGTCTCGATCAACGTCATCAAGTACCGTCCCTTCTATGTCGCCGGAGACGTCAACCATCCCGGACCCTATCCCTACCAGCCCGGTCTCACCGTCCTCGAGGCCGTGGCGACGGCTGGGGGAACGCTTCGACCGGGCGACCTCGGCCTCATTCGTCTCGGTCGCGAGGTGATCGAAGGACAGGGTGAACTCACCGGCCTCGCCCACGACTACAAGGCCTTGCTGGTTCGACGGTCGCGACTGCAGGCGGAGTTCAGCGACGCCGACGGGGTGCCGCTGCCGGCACAGTTGGCTGCCGCCAAGACGGATCCGTTGGTGGCTCGAATGATGAATGGGGAGACGCAGATTTTCGCTGCCCGACGAAAGGCCATGCTGACGCAGACCGCGGCCCTCAATGATCTCAAGACGTTTCTCGAAAAGGAGATCGAGAGCCTAAAGCAGCAGCTGGTGACGCTGGATACGCAGATGGCTCTCGTCAACAAGGAACTGGCCGGGGTCTCGACGCTGGTCCAAAAGGGCATGGCGGTCGCGCCCCGCGAGCTGGCGCTCGAGCGCACCGTGGCGCAGATCCAGGGCGACCGCCTGAACATGCAGACGAACACGCTGCGTGTGCAAGCCGAGATCGGCCGGACCAACATCGCGCTGATCGAGCTGCACAACAACCGCTCGACGGAAGTGTCTCTCGAGTTGCGCGACACGCAGCTCAAGCTCGACGAGATCGCCAACCGTTCGGACACGCGCGAGCGATTGCTCTACGAGGCGCAGGTCGCCGCGCCCAAGCTGATCGCGGGGCGGCTTCGCAGGGCCCTCGTGCAGCCGACGTTCACGATCCTACACAAGGTCGACGGGAAAACGACCGAAGTCCCGGCGCTCGACACGGCCGAGCTCGGCCCGGGTGATACCGTCAAGGTCTCGCTGCCGCTGCCCGAGGGCACGCTGGAGAACGGCGACCTGACGGCGGCCGGCGCATCGACGGAAGCCCCCTCCGCGGCCGATTGAGACCGGCGGCCTCGCGAAACCGCTCCATCACTCGCGGGCGGACGCCACGGCGTCCGCGACGGCGTCGAAGGCTGCCTTGCGCCCGCCAACGATCCAGCCTCCGCCCGGCGCCGCCACCAGCCTGACCAGACCCATCGACGCTTCGTAGCTCGGGGCCCAGTAGGTCTCGTCGAGAAGCTCGTAAATCTGGGCGGCCTCGACGTGATAGACCGGCGCCAGCCGGCGCAGCCGATCCATGGCGCTGACCAGGCCTTGCGCCTGCTTGGACTCGCCGTCTCGGCTGCTGCCCTCGGGGAAGTTGAATTCGGTGACCCAGATCGGATGTCCCATGGCGGCGAGAGATTTGAACGCCCATTCGGGATCTTGCCCGTACATGTGCCAGACGGAGATGTCCCATGCGACGCCGGCCTTCTGCAGGCGGCTGAAGATGCCGAGATGGCCCCAGCCTGCGGACCCTATGGCGCGACGGACGCCGGGCGCGACCGCGTGGGTTCCGTCCGAGAGGCCGCGCAGGAGCGCCGCGATCTTGGCGACGCGCGGGCCGAAATAGTCGAGCTCACCGACGCCGCCCGCGATCCCCCACTCGCACGGATAGACGGACCCGTCGTCGCGTCGCTCGCAGGGCTTGAGCAAGGCATAGATCTCGAGCTCATTGCCGAGTTCCCACACGGGCACGTCGCGGCCGAGGCGAGTGAGGAAGGCCCGGGCGAAAGCGTCGCCCTGCGCGTAGAGTTCGGCTTCGCTCTGCTTGTCGAAATCGACGGGCGGGATGAGGATCGGCAGAATCTGGATGCCCCGGCTCTTGGCCGCCGCGACGATGTCGGCGAGACGCTCGACCTGATCGACGTTGGTGACGTCCATCCGGTAGGATCTCAGCCCGGCTTGTGCCACGAGATCGAGCTGCGTCTCCAGCGACACGCCGGGATAGGACGTGAGCGGATGGCCATTCACGCCCCAGAGGAGGTCCGCGGCCGCGGCCCGATCCTGGACAAGCGCCCACGATGCAAGCGCCGCCAGGACGGTGAGCGACCGCATCGCGGCGCGGCGGCCGGACGCGCGGGGACGCTTGCAGCGGCTTGGGTTGCGTCTGGCTCGGAGCATCGTCGATCCCTTGCAAAGGCCGAACGGGCGGCATGGAGCGTCTTGCCTACATCGCGCCCGTCGTCGTCAGGGCTCTCCAAAAGACTTAGCTCCTTCACCCCTTTTGGCGCTGCGACATCGGCAAACTTGACCGCAAGCTACCGGCGGGTCGGCCCCATGGCCGGACTCATGAGGGGAGCGACAATGGATGGACCGATAGGCGTCCTTGCACCCGTGCCCGCCGACAACGACCCGAGGCCGGGGTCGGCGAGGAGGGGACATGACCCGAAGCCTCGAATTGCCTTCGTGCATGAGTGGCTGACCACCTATGCCGGCTCCGAGAAGGTGCTCGAAGCGATGCTGGCCGAATTCCCTGAGGCGGAGCTGTTCTGTCTCATCGATTTCCTGAAGCCCGAGGACCGGCGGCGCCTGCAGGGACGTCGTCCGAAAACCACCTTCCTTCAGAAGATTCCCTTCGCCCGGCGCTTCTACCCCTATCTCCTGTGCCTGATGCCGATCGCCGTCGAGCAGCACGATCTTTCCGGCTACGATATCGTGGTGTCGAACAGCCATGCCGTCGCCAAGGGCGTGATCATCGGATCGGATCAGCTGCACCTCTGCTACTGCTATTCACCGATGCGTTATGCCTGGGAGCTGCAGGGCCAGTATCTGAGCGAGGCCGGTCTGCAGCGTGGCATCGGCACGGTACTGGCGCGGATCATCTTGCACGGCATGCGGATCTGGGACGTCAGAACATCGTTCTCGGTCGACCATTTCATGGCATGCTCGGCCTATATCGCGCGACGCATCAAGAAGACCTACCGGCGGGACGCGACCGTCATCTATCCCAATGTGGCCGTCGAGGATTTCACCCCGGGTGGCGAACGCGGCGATTTCTATCTCACGGCGTCGCGGCTCACGCCCTACAAGCGCGTGCTGCTGATCGTCGAGGCCTTCGCCGATATGCCGGAGCGCAAGCTCGTGGTGATCGGGACCGGGCCTCAATTCAACCGTCTCAAGCGGGCGGCAACGCCGAATGTCACCCTGCTCGGCTACCAGGATTTTGCCTCCCTCCGCGACCATATGCAGGCGGCTCGGGCCTTTATCTTCGCCGCGGAAGAGGATTTCGGGATCACGCCGCTCGAGGCCCAGGCCTGCGGCACGCCCGTGATCGCCTACGGGCGGGGCGGGGCGAGCGAAACCGTCGTGCCGGGCGTGACCGGCCTGCACTTCTTCGAGCAAAGCGCCGAAGCCGTGCGGGAGGCCGTCGAGCGCTTCGAGGCGTTGCCGAAGCCGTTGTCGCCTTGGGAGATCCGCTCTCACGCGCAGCGCTTCTCGACACAAAGGTTCAAGCGTGAGTTTCGCGACTTCGTCGAGGCCGCCTGGCGCGACCATCAAAAGCAGCTGAAGACCCCTCCTGGGCTGCAGCCCCGCGCCGGTCCGCGGATCGAGTGAGTGATTCGACCTCCTCTCAAGACCATCATTCGTTGGGATCCATCATGAAAACCGCTCTCATCACCGGCGCGACCGGTCAGGATGGCGCATATTTGGCGCGACTACTGCTCAGCAAGAACTATCAAGTCTATGCCACCTACCGCCACTCCAGCTCACGCGACTTCTGGCGGTTGCGGGAGCTTGGGCTTCTCGACCATGACCGGCTTCACCTCATCGAGCATGATCTTTCGGAGACGTTCTCGGCGGTGAGGTTGCTCAATGCCTGCGAGCCTAGCGAGGTGTATAATCTTGCGGCACAGACATTCGTCGGCAGTTCTTTCCAGCAACCTTTGACGACCGTGGAGATTAACGCGGTCGGGGCGTTGAGCATGCTCGAGGCAATCCGAACCGTCGATCGCTCCATTCGCTTCTATCAGGCATCCTCGGCCGAAATGTTCGGAAAAGTGCAGGCTGTGCCACAAAGCGAGACGACGCCCTTCTATCCGCGCAGCCCCTATGGCGTCGC
The DNA here is from genome assembly GCA_965277635.1 of Lichenihabitans sp. Lineage (GTDB taxonomy): Bacteria > Pseudomonadota > Alphaproteobacteria > Rhizobiales > Beijerinckiaceae > Lichenihabitans. Next base: position 2,600,631 of record CBDIDE010000002.1, on the reverse strand, counting down.
CAAGCTCTTCGCGCATTGGATGGCCGTGAATTACCGGGAGTCCTTCGGGCTGTTTGCGTGCAGCGGCATTCTCTTCAATCACGAGTCGCCGCTTCGGGGGCGCGAATTCGTCACCCGGCGGATCACCGAAGGCGTCTCGTCCGCCGTCCAGGGCGGCGGACCGCTGAAGCTCGGCAATCTCGATGCACGGCGCGACTGGGGCTACGCGCCCGAATATGTCGAGGGCATGTGGCGCATGCTCCAGGCCGATGTCCCGGATAGTTTCGTGCTCGCCACCGGGCGAACCGCCTCGGTGCGGGATTTTGCCAGCATGGCGTTCGCGGCGGCTGGGGTGCACATGTCCTGGGACGGCGAGGGCATCGCGGAGGTCGGCTACGAACTCGCGACCGGACGGCCCTTGGTGAGCATCGATCCCGACCTCTACAGGCCCGCCGAGGTCGACATGCTCATTGGCGACAGTGCCAAGGCGTCGGCGAAGCTTGGATGGTCGACCAAGACCTCGCTCGAGGATCTCTGTGCCATGATGGTTCGCGCCGACATGAGGAGAGCCGCACATCGGGGGCCGCACGCCACCATCGACACGGTTCTGGATGCCGTGGCGGATGGACACATCCCCGAGCAGCCCGAGACTTCCGAGGGCTTGTCCGCATAACGGCCGGTCAGACGGCGGAGGACGTTTCCGCGCGGCAGGCCGGCCTCGGGCCCGAACCGCTCGGTCGCCGTGATGACGCCGAAGCGACAGGCATGATGGAGATGGCCATGTTCTCGCGGGAGAGCATGGGACCATACGACATATCCATGTATGAAGGCTCTGGCAGACGTCGCGCCGCCGGCTCGGCGCGCGACGGCGGATCCTCGTGGCCCGGCTCCCCTCTTTCCACCCATGTCGAAAGCGATCATCCGGTCCCCGGCACCGACTGGGCGTGGTTGCCGAGGATTGCCTGCGACTGGCAGGGCATGGCGGCGACGCGCCCGTGGTCCGCGGACCCGCCCACGCCGACGTGAGGATGTGATCGCCTGCCACGCGATTACACCCTTTTGCGATCCGCCATGACCGTTTGATTGGGCTCTCCGGCGCGGTGCTGTCCTCGATAGTCGCGAGGGTCAGACACGGCGCGGCGCCTTCGCCGCGCAGCCGGGGTCAAGTCAATGAAGGCGGTAATCCTTGCTGGTGGCTTTGGCACACGGCTCTCCGAAGAAACAGGAATAAGACCTAAATCAATGTTAGAGATAGGTGAACATCCTATTCTTTGGCATCTGATGAAAATGTATAGTTATTACGGCATCGATGATTTTATAATCTGCTTGGGTTATAAAGGTCACGTCATAAAGCAATATTTTTCGGAATATTGCCTGATGGAATCAGATATTGTGTTCAATAGGGCGACCGGCGATACGGTTCGACAATGGCCGGCGGCCGAGACCTGGAAAGTAACGCTGGTCGACACCGGTCCGAACACGATGACGGGAGGTCGGCTGCGGCGGGTGCGGCGGCTCCTCGACAGCGAACCCTTCTGCTTCACCTATGGCGACCGGATCGCCGATATCGATATCCACGCGCTGGTGCGATCCCATACCGCCGCCGGCAAACTGGCGACGCTGACGGCGGTACGGTCCCGCGACCACTTCGGCCCCTTCACGCTCGCCGAGGGAATGCCCGAGGTCCGCTCCTTCACGGAGAGGCCGCAGGGCGACGGAGCGTGGATCAACGGTGGCTTCTTCGTGCTCGAGCCCGAAGCGATCGACTACATCGAAGGCGACAGCGACGTCTGGGAACATGGGCCGTTGAGCCGGCTCGCCACCGACCGGCAGCTCCAGGCCCACCGTCACGACGGCTTCTGGCAACCGATGGACACGTTGCACGACAAGACCGTGCTGACGAGACTCTGGGCCTCGGGCCAGGCCCCCTGGAAGGTCTGGGACCGTCGGTCGGATCAGGCGTCGGCACCGCTGCTCCGCCGCGTGAGCTGAGCGACAGCGGCACGATCACAGGCTCGATCACAGGCTCGACACCCGCCCTCCCCCGAACATCGTGCCAATGAGGTTCGCATGCGTGTCCTGGTTACCGGATCGGACGGCTACATCGGCGCGGTGCTCGCCCCCTATCTCGCCGCGCGCGGTCACGATGTGGTCGGCTTCGACACCGGCTTCTACACCGGCGGCCGCCTGTACCAGGACGGCCACGACAAGCCGCGCACGCTGGTCCGTGACACCCGCCGGGCGGACAGTGGCGATCTCGCAGGGTTCGACGCCGTCGTCCACCTTGCCGAACTGTCGAACGATCCCCTGAGCTATCACAGCCCGGACAATACGTTCGCGATCAACCACCTCGGATCGATGCGGCTGGCTCGTGCGGCCAAGGACGCCGGCGTGCGGCGCTTCGTCTACGCCTCCTCGTGCAGCGTCTATGGTCTCGGCTCGGATGCACCACGGGCGGAAGACAGCGAAACCGCGCCCGAGACCCCTTACGCCGAGTGCAAGCTCATGTGCGAGCACGGCTTGGCCGAACTCGACGACCCGCGCTTCGTCACGACCTGCCTGCGGAACGCGACCGCATTCGGGGCATCGCCCCGCATGCGGTTCGATGTCGTGCTCAACAACCTCGCCGGCCTCGCCTGGACCATGGGTCGCATCGAATTGACCAGCGACGGGACGCCGTGGCGGTCGCTCGTCCACGTACTCGACATCTGCCAGGCCATCCTGCTCACGCTGGAGGCGCCGCCGGCGGCGGTCGGTGGCGAGATCTTCAATGTCGGAGACGACGCCCAGAACTACCGGGTCGCCGAGATCGCCGAGGTCGTATCCTCGGTGTTCCCCGGCTGCTGCATCTCGCTCGGCGCGCCGAGCGGCGACACCCGCAGCTATCGGGTGGCGTTCGGCAAAATCCGCCGTCATCTGCCGCGGTTTCGCTGCGCCCATTCGGCGGAGGCCGGCGCCCGCGAGCTCTACGCGCTCTTCGCGAGCATCCAGATGGATATCGCGACCTTCACGGCGTCGCCGTTCACACGCCTTCTCGAGCTCAAGCGGCTCGTCGCCTCGGGTCAGCTCGACCACGGTTTCAACTGGTGCTCGGCGGGATTGCACGCCGCGCGGCGCGACCGCCTCAAACTCCTTCAGGAGGCGTCGTGAGATTCGAACCGCTCGGCGCCTCGCCGGCGCGCCTCATCCATCTCGATCCGCACCTCGACGCGCGCGGCAGCTTCGCGCGGGTTTGGTGCGCGGATGCCTTTCGAGACGCCGGTCTCGCCTTCAGTCCGATACAGGCCACCGCTTCCGTGACCCGTGGGCCCGGCACCATCCGCGGCATGCACTTCCAACGCATGCCGAAACCCGATGCCAAGCTCGTCCGCTGCACGCGCGGCCACATCTACGACGTGATGGTGGATCTTCGCGGACTCTTTCCCACCCGCCGCGACGTCATCGCCCTGGAGCTTCGTGAGGGGGACGGCACGATGCTCTACGTGCCACCGGGTTTCGCCCACGGGTTCCAGTGCCTGTCGTCCGAGGCCCGCGTCGAATACCTCATGAACGAGCGTTTCGAGCCCGAACTCCATGCCGGATTTCGCTACGACGACCCAAGCCTTGCGATCGCCTGGCCGCTGCCGGCCTCGGGCATTTCGGACCGTGACCTCGCCTTGCCGAGGCTCGCCGCCAGTCACGCTTTCGTGGTGGCGCCGTGATCCGGGAGAGCGCCCTTGCCGACCGCGAGGCCGCGGCCGCAGGGACCGGCCAGCGTCACATTGCGTGCCGCCTGCCGATCGAGGCGCGGACCGGCGACCGGTTCGTGCTCCCTGTGCCCTACCCGCGCGGCGTCGATCCCGCACCGGGACCTCGACCGTGACGCTCGCACGACATCTCTCGAACGAAGACAGGACAGGATGGCCATGAAGCTCCTCGAGACGATCGAAGCACCCTTTCCCGAAACACACCCGGCCTCGCGCGCCCAGGCCGACACGGCCATCGTTCCCGTCATCATGTGCGGCGGAGCGGGGACGCGCCTGTGGCCGGCGTCGCGGGAGAGCATGCCGAAGCAGTTCATTCCCTTCTTCGACGGCCTGTCGAGCTTCCAGATGACCGTGAGGCGCCTCACCGCGCCGGGCTTCGGACGGATCCTCGTTATCGCCTCGAACGACGTACGCTTCATCGTGGCGGAGCAGCTCCAATCCATCGGGATCGCGGCCGAGGTCGTCCTCGAACCGGCAAGGCGCGACTCGGCGGCGGCGGTCGCGGCCGCCACTTGCATGGCTCGGCGGCGAAACCCGGAGGCCATCGTGGCCGTGGTGGCGGCGGACCATCTGATCGAGGACGCGGACGCCTTCGCGCAGGCCTGCGCCGCCGCAGCCGCCGGGGCGCGGGCCGGATTCATCATGACGCTCGGCGTCAGGCCGACGGCGCCGGCGACCGGCTACGGCTACATCCAGCCCGGCTCCCCCATCGCCGATACGCAAGCCTTGCGAATCGAACGCTTCGTCGAGAAGCCGGACAAGGTGGCCGCGGTTCGCTACATCGAGCAGGACTACCTTTGGAACAGCGGCAATTTCCTGTTCCGCGCCGATGTCATGGCCGAGGAATTGCGCCGTTTCGCGCCGGACGTGCTGTCCGCCGCCGAAGCCTCGGTCGAACGCTCGACCAAGGATTTCGACTTCGTGCGGCTCGCCTCCGAGAGCTTCTGCCGCGCCCCCAAGACGTCGATCGACTATGCAGTCATGGAGCGGACGACACGGGCCGGGGTTCTGCCCGTGTCGTTCTCATGGTCCGACGTCGGGACCTGGGGAACGCTCTGGGACTGTTCCGCGCGAGACGAGCACGGCAATGCGCTCACCGGCGACGTCGCAATGGTCGATACGAGCGACAGCCTCGTCCACAGCCCGGAGATTCTGACGACCGTCGTAGGCTTGAAAGATATCGTCGTCGTGACGACGCCGGACGCCGTGCTCGTCGCCTCGCGCGAGCGCTCGGAGGCGGTCAAGGATCTCGTGACCCATCTCAAGGCCCGGCAGCGGCCGGAGGTGGATGAGCATCGACGGATGTATCGGCCCTGGGGCTGGTACCAGCGGATCGACATCGGGCCGAGATTTCAGGTGAAGCGCATCATGGTCAAGCCGGGCCACCGGCTCTCGCTGCAAAAGCACTTCCATCGGGCCGAGCACTGGGTCGTGGTGCATGGCACGGCGGAGGTGACCGTGGACGACAAAGTGATCCTGCGGCACGAGAACGAAGCAGCCTACCTCCCGATCGGCTGCGTTCATCGCCTGGCCAACCCGGGCAAGATTCCGCTCGAACTCATCGAGGTTCAGGTCGGCTCCTATACCGGCGAGGACGATATCGTCCGGTTCGAAGACAATTACGGACGCTGATCAGGCGCGCCCATGATCGGGGCGCGGCAAGGAAGAGCCTCCCAAGCCTATCCTTTCGAACCGGATTGGACGGCGCGTGAGCGGGACGGGTCTTGTGATGGCTGAGGCGGCTGACGAGCGAGCGCCTCGTCAAGTGTTGAGGACTGCCTCGCGGAGCACGGCCTCGACATATTGGTGCTGGGAACCGGCATCTACAGACGCTCGCACGATCCCGATATGCCGCCCCCGCACGCCCTGCGCGCGGTCGCGGACAGTTTCCGCGGCGAGGTCAACGCGTCGGACGTACGCGTGGGGTCCTTTTCCTGGGTCGAGCCGCGCCCGAGCGCTTGATTCGGCCCGGCGACGTGGCCGAGATCGTCCGGAAGACTTGTCTTCCGGTCGCGCCGCAATGACCTTCCGGCCGGAAGAATACGTCTTTTTATCGCAATGATCCGACTGATCTGCCGAGCCGGAATTTGGCCTCGCTCTACATCAGCCTAAAGTTAAATAGGTTAACAAGCCGTTAAACCGCAGGATCCGTCCGACAGATGACGAGCCCGTCCGGGCGTCATCTGTCACCGGAGCTCCGCGCCGCCGCCCTCCGCGCCGCTCCCCTTGTTTCTGCACGCCGGCACAAGCCGAGGGCGAGGGAATTGCGATCATGGCGTTCGATGCCGTTCTCTCCGAAGCCGTCTTTCCTCCGCGCGCGCGTCCACGTCGCACGAGCCAAAGAGCCGTCCGCGGGGGCGAGCGTGCCAAGCGGGTCATCGACTTCTCCATCGCGCTGCTGGCCATCGTGGTGCTCAGCCCTCTGCTGGCGCTCCTGGCCGCGATATTGGTGATCTCCACGGGGAACAGCGCCATCTACAGGCATCGCCGCGTCGGCAAGGACGGCCAGCCTTTCCGCTGCTACAAGTTCCAGACGATGAGGCCCGATGCGGCGGCTGTCCTCGCGGCCCACCTCGCCGCCGATCCGGCCGCGGCCCAGGAGTGGGCCGAGACGCACAAGCTTCGCGATGACCCTCGCATCACCCCGCTCGGCCGGATCTTGCGCATAACGAGCCTCGACGAGCTGCCCCAGCTCTTCAACATATTGTTCGGCCAGATGAGCTTTGTCGGGCCGAGACCGGTCACTTTCGACGAATTGGCCCACTACGGCCCTCAGGCCTACAATTATCTGACGGCCCGCCCCGGGCTCACGGGGCTGTGGCAGATCAGCGGCCGGACGAGCCTGAGCTACAGCGAGCGCGTCGCTCTCGACATGCTTTATCTGCGCACCAGATCGGTGAGCCTCGATCTGCTGATCCTGATCAAGACGGTTCCGGCCGTCGCCCGCGTCCGGAACTCGGCCTGACGCGTCGTGCAGATCTCCGTCGCAGGGTTGGCGATCGTCCTGGCGCTGTTTCTGCTCGGCCGGCTCGTCGGATCGACCCTGATCGTCGCCATGATGGCGTCGCTCGCCTTCGGCAGCACGGCCATCGCCACCCTGAGCGGCCTCGGCGGGGCATCACCGCTCGTCTATGTCGGCTTCTCGGCCCTGGTCTGCGCCGGTGCCATCTTCGAACCGGCCGCGCGCCGTCATGCGCTGGCCGGTTTCCAGCGGACATGGGAGCCGTGGGTCGTGGTCGCGCTGGCCGTCTATGCTTGCGGCAGCGCGTTCATCATGCCGCGCATGTTCGCGGGCAAGACCAACGTCTTCGTCGCCTCGCGCGACCTCGGCGTGGTCGAGGTCGCGCTGACGCCAGGCAACGGCAACCTGACGCAGACCTGCTACTTCCTCCTCGGTTCGATGACGTTTCTGGCGGTGATCGGATTTGTGGGCGCCGGCGGTCGGTTCGCGACCTTGCGCCGTGCCTTTTTGATCTGGGCAGCCGTCGATGCCGCCGGCGGTCTCATCGACATCATCGGCAAGACGATCGGCGCCGGCGACCTGCTGGCGCCCGTCAGGACGGCGAGCTACGCGCTCCTGACCGACGTCGAGCATGAGGGCTTTTCGCGGATCGCCGGAACCTATTCGGAAGCCTCCGCCTTCGCGATCGGCAGCCTGCCCGCCTTGGCCTTCGCCTTTACGGACTGGCGCCGCACCGGTTCCCGTTTCAGTGGCACTGTCGCCGCCATCCTTCTGGGTCTTCTCGTGCTGTCGACATCGAGCACCGCCTATGCGGGGCTGACCGCGCTGGGGCTTGTCCTCGCCGTGCAGCTGGCCCGATCGTTGGCGAGCGGACGCATGAGGGCCAAGGACGCGCTCGTCCTGGCCGGCGGTGCCGTCGCCCTCGCGGTGGCGATCGGGCTGATGGTCTGGGACCCGCACAAGCTCGATGCGGCGGCAAATCTGTTCCAGGGCACGGTGGTCGACAAGCTGCAGTCCGAGTCGGGCCGGGAACGGTTCTATTGGAACGAGCGCAGCCTCGTCTCGCTTCTGGACACGGGCGGGATCGGTGTCGGTTTCGGCAGTTCGCGCGCCTCGAACTGGCTGGTGGCGGTGGTGTCGCAGCTCGGACTGGTCGGCAGTCTGCTCCAGGTCGTCCTCCTGTTGCCGCTTCTTCATGCCGAGCGACCGCGGCGCGCGCCGCAGTCGCAGGCGGAGGTGGCCAACCTTCACGAGAGCCTGCGCTCCTGCCTGTTCGCCTGCGTCATCGGGGGCGTGATTTCTGGAGGCACGCCGGATCCGGGCCTGTTGTTCTTCTGCGCGCTGGCCGGAATGACGGCATGCCGGATCGCGCTCGCCCCAACCTGCCCGACGATGCTCGAAACAGCCGCCCGTTCACGCCGGCCGATGCTGCCGCGTCCCCTGCATGACGTCGGATAGGGTCGACGCAAGCTCGCGTGGCAGGATCGGCGCGCAGGCCCGCAGCATGATCACATCCCCCCACGAGGACCGTGACGACGATGCGGCCGAGCAGCCAGCTTTACGGGTCGCAACCTCCGCGCCCGTCGCCGTCTCGCTCGTCGATCGTCGCCATCAACCGGAGATAGGCTTCGGCGGCCCGGCGCCAGGAAAAAAGCGCCGCCCTGGCGCTTCCCCGGGCGATGAGCTCGGCCCGTCGCGGCTCGTCTCGGGCGAGACCCTGCACGGCGGCGACCCAGCCGTCCACGTCGTCGGGATCGGCATAGAGCGCCGCATCCCCGCACACCTCCGGAAGCGCGGGCGCGCTCGAAGCCAGGACCGGGCAGCCGAGCGCCATGGCCTCGATCGCCGGCAAGCCGAACCCTTCGGTCCGCGACGGAAGCAGAAAGCACAAGGCTTGTCGGAGGGCCGCGGCGACGTCGTCATCGCCGAGCCTTCCCACGAGGTGCAGATTGCGAAGGCGAGCGCCGGCATCCTCGCCGAACACGGCCCGGTCGACGTCGCCGAAGAGGACCAGGTCGACCCCGAGACGGTCCAGCGGCTCGGCCAGACGAGCAAAAAGCTCGGGGTTCTTGTGCGCCTGGCGCCGTGCAAGGCCGAGTGCGAAGGGTCTGGGGCGACGCCAATCACGCGACGCCCGTTCGGGATTCCAGCGACGGACGTGGTCGGCGCCGTCAGGCACGACCGCGATCTTGTCGGGGCGGGCAATACCCAGGCGGGTCAGCTGCTCTTTCGAATGGTGCGATACCGTCGTGATGACCGCGGCGTTGCGACCTAAACGCGGCAGGATCAACCGATGAGCGGCACGGAACATTCGGCCGTAACTGTCCGGAGCGATGAAGGTTTGGGCGTCATGGACGCAGACAATGTTTCGGGTCGCTCCGATCGGCGCGAGGTTGCCGAAGCTGACGAGGCCGCCGGACGCATGACGAGGAAGCTGCAATTGCACCCAGACCTGGGGCAGCCGCGACCACCACTCCGGGAGAACGTCGGCCTCGATATGCCTGAAGGGGGTGAAACTGAAGGGCAGGTGCGGCGCCAACATGCGCAGGGCAAGCCCCTCCGTCAGCGGATGCCCTTCGTCGATCAGGGCATCCATGGCGGCGGCGACCTCCCGGCCGTGACGCGCCACGCCCGTCGCCTCGAAGTCCACGAAATCGCCGTTGATCGTCCACACGCGTCGACAGGCCTGCGCGCCGAGCCCCTGGAGCGATGTCTGGTGGGTCACGTCCCACGGCGAGCGGAGTGGCAGGTTCATCGCGAGCTGGCCTCCGATGTCGAGAGCGGGGCGGGCTTCATCAGCAGGCCGCGAGCAGGGCGGACCAACGCGACGCGTAGCGATCGAGCGTCAGATCGGCCGCATGCCGCTTGGCATCGGACAGTCTCGCTGTCCGCTCCGGGGCGGACATGTCGATGATGCTCGCCATTCCGGCCGCGATGCTTTCGGGCTCCGTGGGATCGACGAGAACGGCCGTGTCGCCGACGGCTTCGCGCAGCGCGCCGTCGTGGCTGATCACCGACAACAGGCCGTGCTGTGCGGCTTCGAGCGCCGGCATGCCGAAACCTTCGAGCAGGCTGGCCAGCACAAAGCCGCTCGCATGGCGGTAGAGCCACCTCAGTTCGGCGTCAGACGGGTAGCCGAGCTCGATCACGTTCGGCGAGCGACGAACCAGGTCACGGATCTCGCGTGTCCGATTGCCCTGGGCGCCGCAGAACACGTAAGAATAGCCGCGTTCCCGAAGGCCGGACATATTGAACGCCTGAATGGTTCGCAGGTAGTTCTTGCGCAGCTCGAGCGCACCGACGGTGAGAAGGAACGGCTCCTCGACGCCTGGGGGCCGCTTGATCTCGGCGCCCTCGCAGCCCGGCCGCACGTAAAGCGGGATCACCTCGAGGAACGGAAAATCGGACCCGAACATCTCGACGAATGCCGCGCGCGAGGTCTTGCTGACGAAGACGAGGCCAGGCTTCGCCCGTCTGATCACCTCATAGGCGCGGCGGTAGAGCGCGGATGTCCCGGGCTCGAAGAAATGCGGCATCGAGACCGGACCGACATCGTGGCACAGGACGATGTCGGCCGAGGACAGGCGCGAGCGCAAGACGTAGAGCGGATCGAGATAGAGCGTCCGCTGGCCGGGCGATGCCGCCGCATCCCATCTCGGGAAGGCCGGCCAGAGTGCCGGATGGGACAATTCGAACAGCATCGCCTTGCCGAGCAGTCGCCGCATCACTCCCTGCGGCTCGCGCGATCGCCGCAGGCGCCAGTAGCGCGTGCCGCTGAAAGCCCCGGGAACATGTCCGAGGAGATCGCGGCCGACGTAATAGGCGCCGGTTCGGTTGATCAGCGCCAAGGAGAAATCGGCAATGTAGCCTTGTGCCATCCTGTTCAGGGTCCACCGTCGAATGCCGTGCGCCCGGTCGAGGCAAACATGGATCGCCCCCGGCCGGGGCGGCGCAATCGGATAGGCCGGCCGGGTTCGAACCTCGCAGGCTGATCCAGAAGGAGAGGAATGCCCCTCGAATGTTCGGCGTTTGCAACCCGTGATTACGCCTTTCGGGACATTGCATGGGGCAACGGCCGCGTGCTCCGATGACGCGTCCGATCGAGGAAACCGAAACTCCGTCATGGTCCGGCACTGGAGCATCAACGGCCGCTTTCTGACCCAGCGCCTGACGGGCGTGCAGCGCTACGCGCGAGAAATCGTCTGCGCTCTGGACGAGGCCGTCGAGAGCCGACATCCCCTGGCACGGGACCTGTCGATCGAACTGCTGCTGCCGCGAGACGCACGGAACGACCTGCCCCTCAAGGCGATCCGTTCCCGTCGCATCGGGGTCGCCACAGGCCATGTGTGGGAGCAGTTCGTGCTGCCGCGGCGGTTGAAGGGCGGCCTCCTCAGCCTCGGCAACGTGGGGCCGATCGCGGCAGCGCGGCATATCGTGTGCATGCATGACACCACCGCCCTCGACTGCCCGGCGACCTATTCCCGCCGGTTTCGGCTGAGCCAACGCCTCCTGCAACTCGTCTTGAGCCGGCTCGCCGCCCAAGTAACGACGGTATCGAGCCATTCGGCCGAGCGGCTCGTTGGCCACGGCCTCTGTCGAGGACAGGACCTCGCGGTGGCCCCGAATGGCCACGAGCATGTCTTCAGGTGGCGGCCCGCCCATTCGCCCGCGACGCGGGCTGCCTCGGGACCCGGCACGATCGTGGTGATCGGAACACCGGCGCCCCATAAGAACGTGAGCCTGCTTCTCGGAGCGGCGCCCCGGTTGGCCGAGAATGGCTTTCGCCTGGCTGTCGTTGGGGAGAGCGACGCCAGGGTGTTTCGCGGATGTTCCGACTTCGATGGCGGAAACATCGTCCGCCTCGGCCGCATCTCCGACGGCGAACTTGCCGCCCTGTTGAGAGACTCGCATTGCCTCGCCTTCCCGTCGCTCTTCGAGGGCTTCGGCTTGCCTGTGCTCGAGGCGATGGCGCTCGGCTGCCCGGTGGTCGCGTCCGACTGCGCGGGCCTGCCGGCCCTTTGCGGCGACGCGGCTCTCTATGCCTCCCCGGCGCAGGTCGAGGCCTGGCTCGATGCCTTCGTCAGGCTTCGTGACGACCCCCCGCTGAGGGAGCGGATGCGCAGGCAAGGTCCCATTCGAGCCGAACTTTTCTCCTGGTCCGTATCGGCGCGGATCTACCTGCAGGCGATGGCAAAGGCTGACGGCCTCGCACACGCCTCGGCAGGGCCGGCTTCCGCTCAACTCTCTTTCGATGGTCGAGGATCGAGGCAGCCATGCTCCTGAGACGTAGGCGCGACTTGCGCGACACCGACATCGCTCGTCGACCATTGCGGGCGATCAGGCGATCGGTCGCCCGAGCCATCACGGCCATCGATACCGACATTGCGCATCTCGCTCTGCGCGTGGAGGAGGCACGCGCGCGGACCGGCACCTTGCTAGGCTGCGAAGATGCGAGCCTGAGCCCGCGAGACCTTGGAAGCGAACGCGCGTTGCGAAGGGCCGAGCTCGAGCTCGTCTCAGGGAGCAGGTGTCTTGTCGAGCTGCAGCGGCTTCGCGCCGTCCTCACCGACACCGAGCACCGGCTCGTCCGTCTGCAGAAGGCCGGACCGCTCGAGACCCGACCTTGGGCCGACGCCCCGGAGCGGATGGCGTCGACTTTTGCTGCCGGGACAAAGGACGAGACCACCAAAGTCTCCTCGCCAATTGCCGAGCCTATGGCACCGGCGCCATATGGCGGGTCGCCCGAGAGGATCTGGCCCGCAAAGGCCCGCACGGTCTGCACGAACGCCACGACATCCGGCGCGATCTGATCCAGATCCGATCGGCTCCGAGCTTCCCCGACAATCTCGCGCCAACTCTGACGGGCACCAGTGCGATGATCGCCTGACGCCGATAGGGTTTCGTCGACAGTCCCGATGCACCATCACCGGCGCATTGCCGTCATCGATTCAACGTCGACCGTCGCCAGATCGGCGAGTCGGGAGCAGAGCCGGTGCGGATCGCAACGCGCTTCGACGTTCTTGGCGGCGCTTCGCCCTGAACCGACGATGCCGAGCTCCGGCACATCGGCGAGCGACATCTCGACAGACCGATGTCCGGCCATGGCATCGGCGGCATGCCAAATGCCACGTCCCGCGCATTTGTCGAACCGCTTCATAATCCGTCCAACAACTAAGGTCGGTGTAAGGGGAAAGTGTTAACGACACACCACTCGAATGGACGAGTCCCTTCCCGCCCGGAGAATCGAATGGTTGACGCGCTATCGGATGATTTTCTATTTGACTTAGGACAATTTTAAGGATGTCTTAAGGGTCTAATGGGTCAAAGCGGGTCGCGACCATGTCCGGTCGGATGACCCTAGAATCGAACCCAGGGCGCTCATACTGCTAAATTGACGGGTCAATGTATTATATTTGTAGGTTTTGTGAATATCGAAGATGGGTGAGTGTCATGAATTTTCAAGCTTCTCCCACGCCAAGTATCTCCAATATGTCGGGGTCAAACGACGGACAAAATATAAAGCCGGTATTTTTTATCATCGACGCTCAATGTCTATCTGGTGAAAGTCTATCTTTTTCATTGCAATGGCACGATGCGTCGGCGCGTTATGAGCACTTATCAAGTATAAAAGCCTGGAAATCGATTAGTGACGTCGATTCTTCGCTCCTAATTTTGAACATAAACGGCCCCCGTGACAGCGCAGAAATCAACTTCAATGCCAGTGTCGCGGCATTGAAGGAGAGCGAGCTGTCGCCTCCGTTCGTCGTACTATCCGATATCGAGGATGCGCCTTTCGTTGTTCAGTGTCTCGAAAATGGCGCGAGCGGGTATATCCCGACCTCAATGTCTCTGGCCGTAGCCTCGCAGGTCCTGCATCTGGTACTGGCTGGTGGTGTTTACATTCCATCGACAGCGCTCGTTAAGCTTGCGGATCGCCCTCCGGCCCATTTGGAGGCGCCGCTCCCGCTGCAGACGTTGCTTAGCTCCAAAGAGACGCTGGTCGCGCGGGAACTCCGCAAAGGCACCCCGAATAAGATCATCGCCTATCACCTGAATATGTGCGAAAGCACAGTAAAAGTGCATGTCAGAAACATCATGCGGAAGATGTGTGCGAAGAATAGGACCGAAGTCGCTTATCTGAGCAATCAAATGTTTGGAAATATCGATAAGGTCGGACTGTCACCTGTAACGGCAGCGCGTGACCGAGCTTTCGGCCTCGGTGCCGGGCGGAACGTCAGGGATCATGTCGGCTTCATGCCCGCCGGCAGATGATGGCCCGAGGTGAGCGGCAAGGAAACGATGTGGGTCGCTAGCGGTCCCGACCTGTGATACCGACCGACTTGCGATGAACCGACTTGCGATGAGCGGGACCTTTCCGGTCCCCTCACGTATGGAGCGAGAGCGACGAAGCAATCCAGACACATAGGCTCTGGATTGCTTCGCCGGCACGTTTACGACGCCAGCGCAAACTTGACGGCGCTCGCAATGACGACTCTGGGCGAACGCGTCAGGTTCCGGTCAGCGCAGTCTGGTGTCGATCGTCGGTGTCCCCTTCTTGAGCTCACGGAGGGAGGCGATCGACCGGTCGCGCCAAGCGGTTCGCTTGCCGATCGCCTCGAGCGGAAGCTGGTCGCGTGCATACTTTTCCAGCGTCGCGATCGCGTCAGGCGTGACCACCGCGCCCGCGTGCCCGTTCCGCCCGGCCATGTCGTCGAAGATGAAGCCGAAGCGCTCGAGATACTCGCGGATGCCGCCGGCCGCGTTGAGATCGACCCCTTCGAACGGGCCGAGGAAAGCCCAGCGAAGCCCGAACCCCTGGCTGATGATCTTGTCGATGTCGCCGGGCGAAATGATTCCGCTGTTGAGGCAGCGCAGCATCTCGACGACCAGCGCCGCCTGCAGGCGATTGAGCACGAAGCTCGATTGTTCGAAGCGGATCAGCACCGGCACCTGCCCGCACTGTTCCATGAAAGCGAAGGTCGCGTCGGTGACCGCCTGCTCGGTAAAGGGTGCCGGGCAGATCTCGGTGACGGGCAGCAGATGCGGCGGCGTCGCGGGATGGACCACGATGCAGCGCCCGCGGCCCGGCAGATCGCTCGCGAAGGTCGAGACCGGGAAGCTCGACGTGGTGGTGGCGAGGATTGCCGAGGGCTTGGCGCAGCGTTCGAGGTCGACGAACATCGTCCGCTTGCTGTCGAGCGTCTCGTCGATGCATTCGTGGATGAAGTCCGCGTCGGCGACGGCGTCGGCCAGCCGGTCCGCCACATTGATGCGGCCCAGCACGGCATCCCGTGCCGCCTCGTCACCGACCAAGACGGCGGATTGCGCGAGCGCCTCGCCGATGCGCTCCAATGCCTTCGCCCGATTGTCGGGCAGGTGGTCGTAGAGGCGGACCGGAATGCCCGCGCGCGCATAGACGATGGCCCAGGAGCGCCCGATGAGTCCGCTGCCGACGATGGCAGCCCGTTCGATGAGCATGGCGTGACCTCAGCGCAAGGGAGAAAAGGAGACGGGTGACAGGATGCGCGTCGTCTGCCGCTGCAGCAGGTCGCCCACCATGGCGAGGTAGGCCTGCCAGCGCGGGTCGGCCAGCATCCTAAGCAAGCTCTGACGAGCTTGCTTGCGCTTGAGAATGTTCAGCAGCATTAAACTCGCCGATCTCGCTGGTGAAATAGCCGTGGAACGTGCCGAGATGGTCGAGCTGGAGCTGCAGCCCGTGGTCGCGATAGGCCTCCACGAAGGCTGCCAGCTTGCCGGGCTTGAGGGTGTCGTCGCGTTCCTCGACGATCATGAGGTCGTCCTCTCCTGGAGAGACGGTTCGGCGGCGACCGAAACCCGCTCCCGCCCACCGCCCTGTTCGTGCAGGAACGCCGCGACGCGGTCGGCGAACGGAGCAGGCTCGGTGCGGGGGTGGAAATGCGCGCCCTGAAGCTCGCAGAAGGCGGCATGAGGGATCAGGGCCCGAAGCCGGTGCGCGTGATGGATGGGAATGAGGGCGTCGTCGCGGGCGCCGACGATCAGCGTCGGCTGGTCGATCCGATGCAGCTCCGCCGAGCGGTCGAAATCGAGCAGCATACGGACGCGCGCCGCCGTGACCTCCAGGGGCGCCAGCGCCGTGGCGGCCGTCGCGACCGCTGTCCCGAGGTCCGCCTCATGGGCGTCGATCCAGGCGGGATCGTAGCCGAACACATGCGTGAGCTGCTGATAGGCGGCGGTCAGTCCGGCGTCGAGCAGCGCGGCCCGGGCCTGGAACGCCGCCCGGAACCGCGCGTCGGGTCGGTCCCAACTGCCGCTGATCACCAGGGAGCGGGCACGCGCGGGCGCGTCGAGCGCGATCGTCTGGACGATGGCGCCTCCGGTCGAGTGACCGACCAGATGCGCCGACGCCCAGCCCTCGGCGTCGAGCACCGCCAGCACGTCACGGGCGATGCCGCCGACGCTGTAGGAGCCTTGCGGGCGGGCGCTGCGGCCGGCGCCGCGGTGATCGACGGCGATCAGGTCGAAGCGGTCGGCGAGGCGCGCCACCACCCCGGCCCAGAAGCGGCCGTCGCCGCCGAGCCCCGGGATCAGGACCACGGGCGGCCCGGACCCCGTCCGTTCGTAGTAGAGTTCGCAGCCGTCGGCCGCCGTGACCGTCGCCATGGCCGGCTCCTCAGGCGGAGGCCGGCCAGGTATCGCCGACCCGGAAACCGAGTGGGAACGGGTCGCTCGGGTCGAGGACATATTGATGGAACGCCGTGATCCAGCCCTTGCCGGTGATGGTCGGCAGGATGGCGGGCTTGTCGCCGAGCATGGTGGTGGCGCGGATGCGGCCGATGAACTCGGTGCCGATCAGACTCTCGTGCACGAAGGTCTCTCCCTCGGCGAGTTGCCCGCGCGCATGCATCACGGCGAGGCGCGCGCAGGTGCCCGTGCCGCAGGGCGAGCGGTCATGCCGGCCCGGCGAGACGATCACTGTGTTGCGCGCCCGCTTGCCCTCGGGGGTCGATCGCAGCGGCCCGGCGAACAACGTCTGGTTGATGGTGTGGATGTCCGGGTTGTCCGGATGCACGCAGGGGATCTGCACCGCCGCCGCGCGCTTGATGCGCTCGCCGACCTCCACGAGCTTGGCGGCCTCCGAATTGTCGAGCTTGAAGCCGAGGCTTTCGGCGTCGACGATGCAGTAGATCATCCCGCCATAGGCCACGTCGACCTTGATCCGCCCGAGCCCCGGCACATCGACCTCGGCGTCGAGTACGAAGACGAAGGCCGGCACGTTGTCGAAGGTGACGCTCACGCATTTGCCGTCGCGGCATTCGGCGGTCACGGGGACGAGGCCGGCGGGCGCTTCGAGCGTGAGCTTGGTCACGGGCTCGACCATCGGGATCATACCCGTCTCCAGCAACGCCGTGACCGTGCAGATCGTATTGGTGCCGGACATGGGCACATAATAGTCGGCCTCGATGATCACGAAGCCCGCGTCCGCCGCCGGGTTCGTGGGCGGCAGCACGAGGTTCACGCACTGGTTGACCTTGCCGCGCGGCTCGTTGAGCAGGAACTGGCGCAGGTCGTCGGCGTGTTTCTCCACATATTGCATCTTCTCGAACATGGTCTTGCCCGGCACGTCGCGGACGCCGCCGGTGATGACCTCATTCAACTCGCCGCAGGCATGAGCGCCGACCACGGTGATCATTCGGGAAAAGCGCATGGCAACCTCTCGGTGGTGAGTCCGGATGGGGAGGAACGGGGCGCGCCGTCGCGCACGGGCCGGGCGGCGAGGCCGTCGAGCACGGCGATCAGGGCCTCGGGCGTCGAGCAGGGCGTGGCGCCGACGCCTGCGATGTCCCGGGTGACGTCGACCGGCAGTCCCGTATTGCTGTCGTCCGGCACCTGGTTGAGGCGGCCGCCGATGCAGAGCGGCAGGTCCGCGCCCGCGCTCGCCAGCGCGTCCCGCACCTCGCGGGCGTAGCGCAGCGCGATGCCGTTGTAGGTGCTGACGGCCACGACATCCGCGCCGCCCCGCACCGCGCGCGCGACGAGATCGGCGGGGTCGACGGAGGTGCCGCCGTCGATGACCGCCACGCTCAGGCCGGCGAGGACCGCGTCGATCAGCATCTTGCCGTGCTCGTGGACGTCGCTCGTGCCGACGCAGACCTTGAGGCCGCTCGCGCGCAGCCGATCGCGCACCGGCGCGGGGGTCAGCGCCACCCAGCCGTTCGCCGCGCGGCGCAGGTCCTCGACCCATTCGGCCGGGATCAGCGCCGTGCGGCCAGCCCAGGCATCGGGGTCGAACGCACCGGGTCCGTAGAGCGCCTCCAGCCGCTTGGGGCCGATCCGCCGCAGCGCGAGCATCAGGGCAGCCGGATCAGTGGTATCGATGCCCGCCGACGCCAATCCGCCAAGGACCCGGCCGGCGAATGTTCGCGCGCCGTCGACCAGGATGTCGGCGTCGCGGTCGACCTCGGCGAAGGAAACGAGACCGAACGATTCCGCGGCATGCTCCACCAGTCGCGCCGCGAAGACCTGCGCCTCGATGATCTCGCCGGTGTCGGGAATGCGCTCGTTCTCCGACACCGGCACGGGATTGATCGCATGGCCCGTATGGTGGCGGCGCAAGGCCCAGATGTCGGCCTGCAGGTAGCTCGCGAGGCTGGCGAAATTGCCGCCGGCGGTCGAGCGGTAGCTCACCGTATTGCCGAAGATCATGGTGCCGGGGCCGTCGGTCACCCTGGCGAGCGCCCGGTGGAAGGCGAGCCGCATCCCCGGCGCGGTGAAGTGATGGCCGAAGCAATGGCTCGTGCGCGCGCCGATCAGCGTCTCGACGATGTGTTTCTCGATCAGCACCATGCCGAGCGTGGCGCTCATGTCGGCGAACAGGCCCGCGAAGCCGTCGTCGAGGTTGGAGTGGACCAGGACCTCGACGGGCTGGGCGGCGATCAGGCCGAGGGCCTGCACGGTCGCCTCGGTCGTGGCGACGTCGTCATCCCAGCCGGGAAGGCGGAAGGTGAAGTACTGTCCGAGGTTGCCGATCGTCGTGGCGCCGGCCGCGAGCGCGTGTTTGGTGTTGTCGAGCGCGCCGGGCAGGCCGAGCATGAAGTCGCCGAAATGGGCCGCCGCCGGCGCCGCATGCGTGATGCGCACAAAATCCTCAGGACCGCCGAGCACGATGCCGGTGCCCCTGGGACGGTTGCCGCGGCCCTGGACCGGGTAGCCCATCGACCAATCGAGCGTGATGCCGAAGCGGTCGACCGTCACGCCGCGAGCGCCGCAGGTGTCGAAGACCTCGGCGATGGCGCCGACGGTACGCTCGACGCTCCGGAAGCCGATATGGGCATGCTGCGTGATCCGCCCGGCGCTTGCGGCGGCGCGCTTGTAATCGGCCTCGCAGCCCACCCCGGCCCGATCCAGGAACGGCGTCCGTCCGACCCGCCAATCGCGCGCGAGCGCCCGGCCCTCGGCCACGAGGTCGCGGCCGGGACGCAGGTTCGGCGGCACGAGTGCCGCGTGATCGGGTGGGGCGGCCGGCTCAGGCAAGCTGGAAGCCCAGGGCGAGCGGGTCCCTCGGGTCGACGAAGATGGTGTTGTGGCCGATGACCCGCGCCCATCCGCCGATGCTCGGCAGGATGGCGGGGTGGTTCGCGACGCGCGCGGCATCCTCGACGCGGCAATGGAACAGGGTCCCGATGATGCTTTCGTGCACGAAATCGTCGCCGATCGCGAGCAGGCCCTTGGCGACGCGCTGCGCCATCCGGGCCGAGGATCCCGTGCCGCACGGCGAGCGATCGATCCCTTTGGCGCCGTAGAAGACGGCGTTGCGGGCATGGGCCTCGCGATGCTTGGGCTTGTCGGCCCACATGACGTGGCTGACGCCGGCGATGCGCTCGTCCTCGGGATGGACGGGCGCCACCGCGTGCTGGACCGCGGCGCGAACCACCGGGCTCCACTTTAAAATGTCGTCCGCGCTCATGGCGTCGAGCCCGGCCCAGGTCTTCTGCGGCTCGACGATGGCGTAAAAATTCCCCCCGTAGGACACGTCGACGACGAGGTCGCCGAAGCCGGGCACCGCAACCACGACCTCGGCCGCGTGGAGATAGCTCGGGATGTTGTAGAGCCGCACCCGTTCGACGAAGCGGCCGTTGCGCTCGTAGGTCACCTCGACCCGGCCGGCCGGGACCTCCAGCGCCAGACGCCCCTCGACTCTGGGGGTCACGAAGCCTTCTTCGAGCGCGACCGTGACGGTGCCGATCGTGCCGTGGCCGCACATGGGCAGGCAGCCGCTGACCTCGATGAAGAGGACGCCGAGGTCGCAGTCCGCCCGCGAGGGCGGGTAGAGGATCGAGCCGGACATGACGTCGTGGCCGCGCGGCTCGAACATGAGGGCGCGCCGCACCCAATCATGCTCGGCAAGGAAGATCTGGCGCTTCTCGGCCATGTCGACGGCCGGCAGGACCGGCGCGCCGCCTGCCACCACGCGGACCGGATTGCCGCAGGTGTGAGCATCGACGCAGAGGAAGGTGTGGGGATGGGTGGGAGCCGTCATGGTCAGGCGAACCGCGCGATGGAGAAGGGGGAGAGGTCGATCGGCGACGCGCGTCCGGCCACGATGTCGGCGACGAGCCGGCCCGTGGTGGGGCCGAGGGTCAGCCCCAGATGGCCATGGCCGAAGGCATAGACGACGTCGCGCCGCCGCGGCGAGCGGCCGATGACGGGCATGCTGTCGGGCGTCGCGGGCCGATGGCCCATCCAGCGTACGGCGCCGCCGGGATCGAGATCGGGCAGGTAGCGGCGCGCCAGCGTCACCAGGGCGTCGCTGCGCCGGAAGTCCGGATTGGCGTCGAGGCCGGCGAATTCCGCGGCCCCGCCGATCCTGAGGCCGATGTCGAGCGGCGTGGCAACGAACTGCCGCTGCGCGAAGATCACCTCGCGCGACAGCACGACGCCGGGCGACGGGAGGGTGGCATTGTAGCCGCGCTCGCTTTCGATCAGCACGGGGTCGCCGATCGCGCGTGCGATCCGGCCCGACCACGCGCCCGCCGCCACCACCAGCCGGTCGAACGGAACGTGGTCGCCCTCGGCGGTGATGACGGCCGGGCCGTCGACGCCGGCCGCCTCGCGCGCCAGCATGGCGACGCCTCCGGCAATGAGGGTCTCGCGCAGCCGGTCGACGATGCGCTTGGGATCGGAGACATGCGACCATCCCGGCGTGAGCACGGCGCGGGCGCCGGTCGGGGCGAGCGCGGGTTCGAGCTGGCGGGCTTCCGTCGCGCTGATCGTCTCCACCGCGATGCCGTGCCGCCGGCGCATGGCATGGGCTGGCGCGTCGCGTTGGAAGCCGGCATCGGTGTCGTAGACCCAGAGCGCGCCCACCCGATGCAGGTCGGCCGAAAGCGAGAGCTCGTCCAGCAGCGGCAGCATATCGTCGTAGACGGGCGCGAGCAGGGCCGCGAGAGCCCCCGCGACACGCGCCACCTCGGCCGGCGTCCCGGTGCGCAGGAAGCGCACCAGCCAGGGCAGCAGGCGCGGCAGATGCGCCGGGCGGAGCGACAGCGGGCCGAGCGGATCGGCGAGCCATTTCGGGACCTGCCAGATCAGGCCTGGCGCGGCGGCCGGGAGGATCTCGGTGACGCCCAGGCCGCCCGCATTGCCGAACGAGGCCTTGTCGCCGGCGGGGTCGCGGTCGATGACCGTGACCGCGTGGCCCTCGCGAAGCAGCGCGCGCGCGACGCTCAGGCCGATGATCCCGGCTCCGATCACGACGATGCGCGAGGGGGCGCTCACAGGACGACGGGCACGAGAAGACGCCGCACGGCGGCCGCGAGGCTCGCAGCCGTCAGCGCCGACGTCTTAGGATTGGTGGGCGACGGGCGATTGGCGAAGCGCATCGACGCCGACCCGAGGTCGCTCTCGGCCTCGATCTCGTGCGTATTGAGCGACACGGCTGGATCGGCCACCACCCGGACGATGACGCGGGCGGGCGCCGCGGCCAGCGCGACGGTGAGGCCGGCGTTGAGGTTGCGCGGATAAAGACGCGCCGCCTCGGCGGCCGCCCCCTCGAAGAGGACGATCGCGCCGGCGAGGGTATCGGGATCGTGGCCCGCCGCGGCGAGTTCAGCACGCCAGGCGGTCGGCGGCTTTCGCGAGGTGTAGCGGACCTTGGCGTCGGCACTCCCGTGCAGGGCCGCCAGATAGTCGAGCCCGCCGAGCGCGCCGGCCGGCACGATCAGGCGGCTTCCCCCGCGCCGGGCAGCAGCCTCCAGGCGCTCGAACAGCGCCGGGTCGCCCAACGCTCCCGTCGAGGCTGCCACCACCGTGACGCCAGCCGCGAGCAGGACGGGCGCCGCCTCGGACAGGGCCAACTGCCCCGCCGCCTCGACGACAACGGCGGGGCGCGCCGCCATCAGCACCTCGATGGTCTCCACGACACGCACCTCGGCCGGGACGGCGGCGCGCGACGCCGATCCTGGACGCACCAGCACCGTGATGGCATGACCTTCGCGGGTCAGGCGGGCCGACAGGTCGCGCCCGATCGCGCCGAAGCCGATGATCCCGACTATCCGCGTGGTCATCGGTGCGTCACCAGGCCGTGTAGCCGCCGTCGATCGTCATCGAGCTGCCGGTGGCGAAGGAGGCTTCGTCCGACGCCAGCCACAGGATCGCGGTGGCGATCTCGTGCGGCTCGCCCCAGCGATTGGTCGGTGCCCTGGCTTTCAGCTTGGCCAGGAAGGTCTCGGGATCCTCATGGGTCTCGACCATCCTCTCGTAGTAGCTCGACCAGATCACGCCGGGCGCCACGCTGTTGACGCGGATGTTGTCGGCCGCGTGATCGAGCGCCATCGCCCGGGTGAGCGCCGCGACGCCGCCCTTCGAGGCCACATAGGCGACCCGGTCGGGAATGCCGACGCTGGCGATCGTGGAGGCCGTGTTGACGATGGCGCCGCCGCCCTGGGCGATCATGTGCGGGACCGCATGTTTCGAGCACAGGAACACGCCCTTGAGGTTCACGGCCATCAGCGCGTCCCAGTCTGCCTCGGCCGTGGTCACCACATTGCCGCGGATGCCGTAGCCGGCATTGTTGACGAGGATGTCGATGCGGCCGAGGCGGGCCACGGTGTCGTCCATCATGCGCTTGACCTCGGCGTCGTCGCTGACGTCCACCGCGAAGGCGGACGCTGCATCCCCGATGGCTCGCGCCACCGCCGAGGCCTTGTCGCCGTCGCGGTCCGCGATCACGACCTTGGCGCCCTCGCGCACGAAGAGCTCGGCCGTGGCCTTGCCGATGCCGGCCGCCGCGCCCGTGATGAGGGCGATCTTGTTCTCGAGGCGCATGTCGGACCTCAGGGTTGGCGCTGATCGACGGGCTGTGCGGCGAAAACGGTCTGCCGCTCGATCTCGAGGACGTCGGCGGGCCGCGCGAACGGCTCCGGATCGGGCTCGTCGCCCCGGCGCGGCCGGCCGATGAGGCGGAAAAAATCCTCGAGGCCGTTCGGCACGATCAGCCACACGAAGGTCAGGGCCTCCCGGCCCTCGTTGACGAACATGTGCCGGCGGTTCTTGCCGATGAAGAAGGCAGCCCCAGGCACCATTGGATGGGTCTCGCCATCGATCACCGCGCGGCCCCTGCCGCTCACCACGTAGAGCACCTCCTCGTTGCGGTCGTGCGCGTGCTCGCGGACATGGCCGCCGACCGCCACCGTCTGGGTGCCGAGCCCGATCGGGTGCTCCATCGCCACCCGATGCGGCGCGAAGATCACCTCGATGTGGCCGTTCGCCGGGACCGGCTGCCAGTGGCTTTCGGCGGCTCCCGGCTGGACGACGAGCACCTCCCCCGGCGTACCGGACTCAGATCGCTCAACGACGCCGGCGGGCCGTGCGGCGGCAAATTGGTCCAAAATCCTCTCCAATAATTGGATACCGTTTTGAGGATAGCCCTGACTTTTTTTCTGTTAAAGCCTATAAAATAGGCACCTAGCCGCATGTTTGCCTAAAAATTGGAGTTGATGCGGCATAACCCTTCGGTATCGTATCCAATATGGCGAAAGGCATAAGTCCCAAATCGGTGCGCACGTCCTTGACAGAGCAGATCACGGCCGAGGTGCGCCGCCGCATCCTCAACGGCCAGCTCGCCGAGGGGACAACGCTCCGCCAGGAGCGGCTGGCGACCGAACTCGGCGTCTCGCGCATCCCGCTGCGGGAGGCCATCCGCCACCTCGAAGCCGAAGGCCTGGTGGTCTCCGAACTGCACAAGGGTACCGTCGTCTCCTCCCTGTCGCCGGACGAGCTCGAGGAACTGTTCGGCATCCGCATGCAGCTCGAGACCTGGCTGTTCGAAGCTGCGATCCCGCGCATGACGCTGGCCGACTTCGACCAGGCCGAGGCACTCGTCGAAGAAGCATCGAGGACCGGTGACGTCAGCAACTGGAGCGAGCTGAACTGGCGGTTCCACGAGACGCTCTACCGAGCGAGCGGCAGCCGCATCGCCCTGAAGCTCCTACGCTCCGTCCACGACAACGCGGCGCGCTACGTCAACCTGCAGCTCATCGTCGTGCAGGACGTCGAGCGCGAATTGTCCGACCATCACGCGATGTTGGCCTATGCGCGGCTGCGCGACGTCGAGCGCGGGGTCGATATGCTGCGCCGGCACATTGCGCGGGTGTCCCGCAACCTGATGGCGTCGCTGTCCGGCGGGGCTGGGAAAGGCCTGAAGAATATCGCCTGAGGCTTCATTACGCTTGTGGGCGGGCAGTCGTTTCGTTTCATTTCGTTTCGATTGGGGAGGAGAACCAGCATGCGTTTCGTGACATTGACCTCGACGACCGCGCTCCTGATCGCGCTGTCGGGCGCCGCCCACGCCGACATCGTGATCGGCAGCGCCGGACCGCTCACCAATTCGGAGGCCCTGTTCGGCACCACCTGGATGAACGGCATGGAGCTGGCGGTCCGCCAGGCCAACGATGCCGGCGGCATCGAAGGGCAGAAACTCGTCCTTCGGCGCGAGGACGACGGCGGCGATCCCAAGCAGGGTACGCTGGTGGCCCAGAAGCAGTGCGACAACGCCGGAACGCTGGCGGTGATCGCCAACTTCAACAGCGGCGTGACCATTCCGTCCTCCGATGTCTACCACCGCTGCGGCATGCCGCAGGTAACGAATTCCTCCAACCCGAAAATCACCAAGGCGGGCTACGCCAACCTGTTCCGGCCCATCGCCAACGACCTGGCGCAGGGAGCGGCCCCGGCCGACTATGCGCTCAAGACGCTCGGCGCCAAGAAGGCGGCGATCGTGCACGACAAGCAGGCCTTCGGGCAGGGCGTCGCCGAAGTCTTCCAGGATGTCTTCAAGAAGGGTGGCGGCACCGTCACCTCCTTCAGCGGCGTGGCCCAGACCGACGTCGACTTCAGCGCGCTGCTCACCACCATCAAGGGCGAGAATCCTGATGTCATCTATTTCGGCGGCATCATGCCGGCGGTCGGCCTGTTCGTGAAGCAGGCCCGCGAATTCGGCATCACGGCCAAGATCTTCGGCGCCGACTCGGCCTTCACGCCCGATTTCATCCAGGGCGCCGGACCCGAGAACGCCGAGGGCGCCATCGTCTCCTTCCAGGCGCCGCCCTACGATTC
Source organism: Lichenihabitans sp. (assembly GCA_965277635.1). GTDB lineage: Bacteria > Pseudomonadota > Alphaproteobacteria > Rhizobiales > Beijerinckiaceae > Lichenihabitans. Next base: position 2,575,350 of record CBDIDE010000002.1, on the reverse strand, counting down.
CTCGCCGCAGCTTCAGGACTTCGCCAAGGCCTACAAAGCCGCCTTCAAGGAGGACCCGGGCCCCTATTCGGCCTACGGCTACATGGAGGCCCAGGTGGTCATCAACGGCATGAAGGCGGCAGGGGCATCGCCCACGCGCGACACCATCGTGCCGGCCATCGCCAAAAGCGACTTCGACAGCCTCGTGGGCCATGTGGCGTTCCAGCCCGACGGCGAGCTCAAACAGCCCTTCATTTTCCTCTACACGGTGAAGAACGGCAAGTTCGAGCTTCTCAAGTAGGACGCCAGGGATGGCCACGCTCATCCTTCAGCAGATCATCAACGCGCTCACGGTCGGCGCCATCTACGCGCTGATCGCTCTCGGCTACACGATGGTCTACGGCGTCCTCCGGCTGATCAATTTCGCCCATAGCGAGATGTTCACGGCGGGCGCCTTCGCGGCGGTCTTCGCGGCGAGCCTGATGGGGGGCGTCGCGGGCCATCCGGGCATCGCGCTGCTGGCCGGACTCGCCGCGTTCCTGGCGATCGGCGTGCTGGGCGTCACAGTCGAAGCCGTGGCCTACCGGCCCCTGCGGGGTACCTCGCGGCTCGCGCCGATGCTGTCGGCGCTCGGGATGGCGGTTGTCATCCAGAACGTGGTGATGCTGGTGGGCGGGCGGCGCCCGCTCATCTACCCGTCCTTCCTGCCCCGCGGCGTCATCGACGTCGCGGGCGCCATCGTCAGCTACAAGCAGATCACGATCCTGGTCGTGGCGCTGGTGCTGATGGTGGGGCTCGAGCTTCTCGTCAGCCGCACCGGCCTCGGGGTCAAGATCCGCGCCGTCGCCGAGAGCGCTGAGACGGCCTCGCTCGTCGGCATCAACCCGAACCTGCCGATCGCCCTGATCTTCTTCGTGGGACCCGGCCTCGGCGCCGTGGCGGGCATCCTCTATGCCTCCTATTACGGAGTCGCGACCTTCTCGATGGGCTTCATCATCGGCATGAAGGCCTTTACGGCGGCGATTCTCGGCGGCATCGGATCCATCCCTGGCGCGGTGGTGGGCGGCCTCCTGCTCGGCGTCATCGAGACCTTCGCGACCGCCTGGATGCCGACCCTCACCCACGGGGTCATCGGCACGGAATATCGCGACATCTTCGCCTTCTCGGTGCTGATCCTGATCCTGCTGTTCCGTCCCGCGGGCCTGTTCGGCGAGCACGTCAGCGAGGAAACCATGGTCTACAAGCGTGACTTCTGAGGCCGCCATCGCGCCGATCGGCCGCCGGCCGGTGCTCCGCGCCCTGGCCGCCATGGCGCTGATGCCGATCGCGGTGGTGGTGGCCGGCAGTTTCCTGCCCGCCTATCCTTTGCGAATCCTCGACCTCGTCCTGCTCTACGCCATGCTCGGCATGGGGCTGAACATCGTGGTGGGTTATGCGGGGCTGCTCGATCTCGGTTATGTCGCCTTCTATGCCATCGGGGCCTACACCTATGCCCTCCTGGCCTCGCCGCAATTCGACCTCCACCTGCCGTTCCCACTGGTGCTGGTGATCGGCGCCAGCCTTGCGGCGCTCGCCGGCGTGCTGCTCGGCATCCCGGTGCTGCGGCTGCGCGGCGACTATCTCGCCATCGTCACCCTCGGCTTCGGCGAGATCGTCCGGGTGCTGATGAACAACCTCGACAGCCTGACCAACGGTCCCCAGGGGATCGCCAGGATCGACGAAGCGGTGCTGTTCGGCTGGCACCTGTCGACGCCGCTCGACTATCTCTACCTGCTCGTCGGCCTGACGGTCCTGACCTTCCTGTTCGTCTGGCGCCTGCAGGAGAGCGCCTTCGGCGTCGCGCTCGCGGCCGTGCGCGAGGACCAGGACGCGGCGCGCGGCTGCGGCATCGATACGACGGGGGTGAAGCTCGTCGCCTTCGCGACCAGCGCCACGATCGGAGGCATCGGTGGCGTGGTCTTCGCCGCCATGCAGCAATTCGTCAGTCCGGAGAGCTTCACCTTCTGGGAATCGCTCTCGATCGTGCTCGTGGTCGTGGTGGGCGGCCTCGGCAACCCGTTCGGCGTGATGCTCGGGGCGGCGCTGCTCGTCGTCACGCCCGAGGTCCTGCGCGCCTATGCCGACTACCGGCAGCTCCTCTACGGGATCGCGCTCGTGCTGATCATCCTGGCGCGGCCGATGGGCCTGATCCGACGCGAATACGGGCCGAGCTGGCTCGCCCGCAAGCTGATGGCGCGCTGAAAATGCTCGTCTTCGACCATGTCACCAAGCGGTTCGGCGCCAATACGGCGATCGACGACGCCTCGCTCACCATCGAGCCCGGCACGATCACGGCCGTGATCGGCCCCAACGGCGCGGGCAAGTCGACGCTCGTCAACATGGCCGCCGGCTCCTTCCGGGTGACGAGCGGGCGCATCCTGCTCGACGGTGTCGAACTGCAGGGCCTCCCGAAATACCAGATCGCCCGCGCCGGCCTGAGCCGCACCTATCAGAACATCCGCCTGTTCGACGGGCTCACGGTGCTGCAGAACCTCGAAGTCGCCCTGGTGCCGCGCTCGTTGCCGCGACTGATCGGGGAGGCCTTCGGGTTCGCGGGCGGCGGCGAGGATGTCCGCGACGTTTGTCGCGACGTGCTTCAGCGGCTTGGCATCGCCGATCTCGCCGAGCGCCAGGCCAGCGACCTCGCCTATGGCCAGCAGAAGATCGTGGAACTGGCCCGTGCCGTCGTGTCCCGCCCGCGCGCGATCCTGCTCGACGAGCCGGCCGCCGGCCTCAACCACGGCGAGACCGACGCGCTGAAGGCCCACATCCAGGCGCTCCGCGCCCCCGATCTCGCCATCGTGCTGATCGAGCACGACATGAAGCTCATCATGTCAGTGTCGGACGAGATCTACGTCATGAATCGCGGGGCCGTGCTGGCGCACGGCACGCCGGAGGTGATCCGCGACAACCGGCAAGTTCAGGAGGCATACCTTGGCCAACCCGGAGCGATGGGGAACATCGAAGCCGCTGCTCGCAATCGACGCAATCGCGTCCGGCTACGGGCCGGTGAAGGTCTTGCATGGAGTCAGCCTTGAACTCTATGCGGGCGAGGTCGTCTGCATCATCGGCCCCAATGGGGCCGGCAAGACGACCCTGCTGCGCACCATCAGCGGCCTGTGCCGGCCGACCGCCGGGCACATCACTTTCAAGGGCGAGGCGGTCGAGGGCGCGAAACCGTTCCAGATGGCCCGCCGCGGCCTCGGCCATTGTCCCGAGGGACGGCGGGTGTTCCAGACTCTGTCGATCGAGGAGAATCTGCTCGCCGGCTTCCTGCCGGGCCGCGGCAAGACCCGGACGGAACTGTTCGACGAGGTCTACGCCATGTTCCCCGTCCTCGGCGAGCGACGGACGCAACCCGCGAGCCGGCTTTCGGGCGGGCAGCAGCAGATGCTGGCGATCGGCCGCGCCCTCGCGGGTAGCCCCGAGATCCTGCTGCTCGACGAACCCTCGCTGGGTCTCGCCCCCATCATCATCCACCAGATCTTCGAGATCGTGATCCGGCTGGCGGAACGCGGCGTCTCGATCATGCTGGTCGAGCAGAATGTCGACCTCTCGTTCGAGATCGCCGACTACGTCTATGCTTTCGAACATGGTCGCGTGCACTGCGCGGGACCGGCCGACAAGCTGCGTGGCGACGAGCGCGTGCGCGACATGTACCTGCCTCGCGTCGCTTAGCGCAGGTTCGGCCCCCGCAGGATGTTCGCTCGAGCCGACCGAAATGATCAATTGAAACCCGACATCGAAAGGTCACTGCCATGGAGGTCCTGAACCACGCAGAGCAGCCGCTCGAGAAATGGCGCGACGGTGTGATGACGCAGATGCGGATGTCGTACCTGTTGGGCGGCCGTCAGCTCTGTATCTTCGATCAGTTCTGCGATCCCGGCCTCGGGGCGCCGACCCACATCCACGCCGTCGAAGAAGTCCTGGAGGTGATGGCGGGCAGCGCCGAGGTCTGGCTGAACGACGAGCGTTCGCTCGTCGGCGCGAACCAGTCCGTGCTGATCCCGGCTGGCGCACCGCATGGCTTTCGCAACACCGGACGTGAACCGCTGCACGTGCGCGCCACACTTGCTTCGCCGATCTTCGAAGCGCAGTACGACAGCTCGAAGGAAACCAGCCGCCGTTGGTCGCCGATATCGGTCTCCTCCAGCTGAGAGCTCTCGAGAGACAGCGACCTCTGTGAGGCCGTTCGGCGTCACAGCGCGATAGCCGCCGTGAACGCTGCCAATCCGAGCAGGATCCAGAGGACATAGTCGTTGACGAGCCCGCTGTGCAGCCTGTTGAGGCCGCCCAGAAGGGTCGTGACCAGCCTGGCGGAAAGGTGCGGCGCCTTCGCCCGATGACCCCAGAACGCCAGACAGGTCAGCCCGATCGTCGCCAGCACCGAGATCCAGGGCAGCACGGTCACCCCCGCCTCCGGCTCCGGCACCGAGAAGGATGGTTGGCCGGCAGCGAACAGCGGCACGAAACGGATAGCCGCATCCTTGGCGAGATCGGCCGGGACCAACGCCAGGGCCAGCAGGACGAGGCAAGGCGCCAACATCAGCCAGAGCGGACGGTCGGCCTTCTCCTGCTCCTCCTCCGTTGGTGCCTCGGCTTCCGCGCCGGGGTCCGGGCCAAGGCCCAAATAAATGCGCCCGGTGGCCCGCAACACGGCCCCGCCGGTCAGCGTGGTGCCGACGAGCACCGCCGCATGGATCATCGGGCCGGCAGCTCGCGGGACCGAGGCCGCGATCAGGTCGGCGCCGCCATGCAGGATCCCGAGCGGCGCGCCGCCGAGCAGCAGCGCCGCGACCGCCATGGCAATGCCGGCGGGCCAGATGTCGCGGCCGAGCCCGCGCAAATCGAGCTCGTCGACCGAGGCGCGCGTCGCCAGGAGCACGCCGACCAGCATGAAGAGCGCGCCCTTCACCAGCCCGTGCCCGATGAGGTAAGCCAGGAGGCCGGCCGTGCCCGGACTGGACAAGGCCGCGAGGCCGGTCAGCATGATACCGATATGGGCGATGGTGGAGAAGGCGAGCAGGCGCTTGAGATGGCGTTGTGACCACGCCATCAGGCCGCCTATCACGGCGGTGAGGCAGCCCAGCGCCATCAGCAGTCCGTGGACGAAGCCGAGGACATCCTGGGCACCCCCGAAGACCTCCAAGGTCAACTTGGCGAAGCCGAAGAGGCCGAGCGGCACCATGGCGCCCGAGAAGATCACCGAGACGGGGCTCGGCGCGACCGCGTGCGCATCCGAAAGCCAGAACTGGAACGGCACGATGGCGGCTTTGATCAGCAGCGCCATGGCGACGAGGCAGAAGCCGCCCATGATCACCGGGTCGTGCCCCGCCGCGGTGACCGCCTTGCTCATGGCATCGAAGTCGAGCACGCCGGTGCGCGCATAGAGCAGCCCGATGCCGCCGAGCATGAACATGCTGCCGAGGCTGTTGCAGACGGTGAAGCTCAGCGCACCGACGATCGAGGATTGTTCGAGGCGATAGGCCGTGAGCGCGAAGGCCGCGACGCTCATGACCTCGAACCAGACGAACAGGTTGAACAGGTCGCGCGTCAGGCAGAAGCCCTGCATGGCGGCGAGGAACAGCAGCATGAGCACGTGAAAGGTCGCGTGCACCTCGTCGAAATAGCCCCAGGCGAAGACGAAGGTCGCCGCGAAGAGCAGCGCGATGAAAGTTGCGAAGGCGGCGCTCGCCGGATCGACCCCGAAGGCGATGCCGAGCACGGCCTCGGGACGCGGCGTCCAGCCGCCGAACCAGTAGACCAGCACGCCGTGCTGTGAGGCGAGCGTCAGCGTGATGCCGAGTCCCGCCACGACGAGGGCGACGACAAGAGCCACGACGTCCGGCAGACGCGCCGGCAGGCGATGGCCGACCGCCAGCAGGATGGCGGCGACCGCCAGCGGTATGACGACCGGGAGTGGAACCAGGCTGAGGATGCCGGTCACGATCCCTGCCTGTCGAGCGGCCGCAACTGCTGCGGATCGAGCGATCCCCGGCGCTTGTGGACCTGCAAGGCCAGGGCGAGCAGCAGCGCCGTGACGGTCGCGCCGACCACGATGTCGGTCAGCACCAGGGCCTGCACGACGGGATCGACCGCCGGCGTGCCGGGCGGATGGTCGTAGAAGATCGGCGGCCCGGCCCCCCACGTGTAGCCGAGCCCGAGCAGCAGGACATAGCTCGACGACTGGCAGACCGACAGGCATCCGATCAGGTGAACGTAGTTGCGGCTCGAGACGATGCCGTAGACGCCGACACCGAACAGCCACGCCGCGACGAGCCAGGGCAGCACGCTCATTCATCCACCTCGGATCGGGTGGCGCGCGTCTCTTCCATGAATTCGACCATGATCATCGCGAACCCACCCGCGACGGCGAACGCGACCCCGCCATTCTCGACCAGCATGAGGCCGCCCGACAGCATGTCCTTGATGGTCCCGAGCGGCAGCACGTTCTCGAGATAGGCCCGACCCAGGGCCACCGGCAGCAAGCCCGCCAGCGCGAACAGCAGCGCACCGCCGCCTTCGAGAGCGTCGAGGATCGGCACGCGGACGATCTTTCGCCAGCCCTCGTAGCCTTCGCCGAGATAGACCAGCAGCAGCCCGGAGGCGACGATGACGCCACCCTGGAAGCCGCCGCCCGGCGTCGCGGTGGCGTGCAGCGCGACATAGAGGCCGAAGATCAGGGTGAGGACGCCGAACATGCGACAGATCAGGACGATGGCGTCCGACCGGGGCTCCAGCGGGCGCCCGGCGATCCGGCCGGCCTTGGCGGCCCTGTCTTCGCCGCGGCCGCCGCGCAGGATCAGCACGGTACCGGTGACGGCGCAGAGCAGCATGAATTCCTCGCCGAGCGTGTCGAAGCCGCGCACGTCGAAGTTGACGGCGCTCACCATGTTGGAGACATGCCGCAGCGAGGGCACCAGCGCATTGACGGCCTGACCATAGGGCGAAGTCGGGGCGCCGAAGGGCGGCAGCGCGATCGCGACCCGCCACACGCCAGGCAGGATGACGAGGCCGGCCAGCACCAGCAGAAGGGTGCGCCATCGCGGTGTCACCGGCGGCTCTTGTTGATGCGCACCGCGACGAGCGTCACGAGAAAGAGAAGCGGCGTCGCGGCGGTGCCGACCGCCAGTTCGGAAAGAGCGACGTCGGGCGCTTGCAGGGCAAGGAACAGCAGCGTCAGCACGACGCCGTTGGCCGAGAGCGCGAAGACCTGCCGGCGCGGATCACGCGTCAGGACGACGCCGAGCCCGGAAGCCGCGGCAAGCAGCAGAAGCGCCGCAAGCAGCAGGGTCATGCCCGAGGTCCGTCGCGCAGGGCGAGCGCCCGTCCGGCCGCGTGGCTCATCGCGGCGCCGGTCAGCAGCATCATGACCACGAGCGCCGCAAGCTTGACGGAGCGGGGCGTGACGCCTTCCTCGAAAAACGCGGCAGCCGCGATCATCGGCGCCGCCGTCACGTTGACGAAGGTGACGCAATGCAGCCAGTCGAGCTCGGATCGCAGCCGCAGGAAACCCAGGCAAGCGAGCCAGGTCGCAAGGACCGCAAAGGCGAGGCAGAGATCGAGACCGACGGTCGTCAAAGCCAGCGCTCCAGATAAACCGCGAAAAGGAGCGTCGCCGGGAGAGTCAGAATGGCGAAGGTGAGGGCGAGATCGATCGAGGACGCCTGATCGAAGGCGAAAGTCATCACGGCGAGGACGAGCGTCGCGACCGACCCCGTCATCTGCACCGCGACCAAGCGCTGTCCGGCGGCCCCGCGCATGGCGAGGGCGACCGGCACCAGCAGCGACGGCAGCAGCGCCAGCAAGGTCAGCAGCCAGGGATTCATATCGGCCATCGCGGGTCGTTGCTCGGCACTTTATCCGCCAAGGCATGGACCGCGATCATGTCACGGCCACGCTCGACGCGCAGCACGAAGCTGTCCGGCGCGAGCGAGGCCGCCAGAACCACGGTGGCGCGACGCCCGGCCTCCGACGGATCGTCGCTCTCACCGCCATGGAACGGCTGTTCGAGACGGCGGCCGAAGGCATCTCCAGACAAGGCCGCGAGGAGAGTTCGGCCGACCCGAAAGGTCCCGGCCGGCAGGCCTGCCATCGCGCGGGCGAAAGTAAAACCCGCCAACCGACCGAAATGGAACCTGTGGTCCGAGACGCGTCGGAGCCCGAGCCAAAACAGCGCGCCTCCCGCTCCGAGCACGATGGCCGCGGCACCTTCGTCGAGGCTGACCTGCCCGGCCAAAACCAGATAGGCCAGCGAACATGTCACCCAGACCCCCACGACCTTCATCGGCGCATCTCTCCACTGCGTCACGAGGCCCCGGGTGCGTCACGGGGCCCCGGGCTGGCAGGGAAACACGGGTTCCCCCGTCCGCGCGCTTCGTGGGCCGTGTCTCCGGTCTATCCTCCATGCCTCGCTCCGCCCAACAGCCCGGGCGAGACTCTTCCGACACGGCCGACGCCTCGGAACCTATATCGCCCAAGCAACCGAGGCCGTCGACCGCGGCGCCTTCAACCTCCTGGATGGAACACCACCTTCACGCAGCCGTCCTTCTTCTCCTTGAAGGTCTGGTAGAGGCCCGGGCCGTCTTCGAGATCGGTGCTGCGATGAGTGATCAGGAAGGTGGTATCGACCTTCTTCTCCTGGATCAGCTTGGTCAGCGGTTCGAGATAGCGCTTCACATGCGTCTGACCGCTGCGCATCGTCAGCCCCTTCTGCACGACCTGGCCCATGTCGACCGACACCGGGCCGCCGTAGACGCCCGGCACGGAGACGACACCACAAGGGCGCACCGCCTTGAGGGCCTGGTCGAGCACATAGGTGCGCTCGACTGGCAGAAGCTTCTCCTTCGCAGCGCTCACGATGCCGCCCTGGCCGTGGCCGGCACTGGCCTCCATGCCGACGCAATCGATGACCGCATCGGCGCCTTCCCCCTTGCTGATCTCCTTGATACGCTCGAACACATCCTCCTTCTCGAAATCGACGATGTCGGTGGCCCCAGCCGCTTTCGCCATGGCGATGCGCTCGGGCGCGGTTTCGATCACGATGATCCGCTCGGCTCCGAGGACCTTGGCGGACTGTATCGCGAAGAGGCCGACGGGCCCCGCACCCCAGACGGCGACGATCTCGCCGCCCTTGATCCCCGCCTGCTCGGCCCCCTGATAGCCGGTCGGGAAGATGTCGGTGAGGAACAGCACCTCCTCGTCGCTCATGCCTTCGGGCACTTTCATGGGAGCGACATCTGCCATCGGTACGCGGACGTATTCGGCCTGGCCGCCCGAATAGCCGCCGAGCATGTGCGAGTAGCCGAACAGCCCAGCGATCGTGTAGCCGAACTGCTCGGCTGCCATGCCGGCGTTCCGGTTGGAGCGCTGGCAACAGGCGAAATTGCCCATCTTGCATTGCCGGCACTCGCCGCAGTTGATGTTGAAGGGCACGACGATTCTGTCGCCCGTCTTGAACTTGTGGTTGGGCGAACCTGTCTCGACCACCTCGCCCATGAACTCGTGGCCGAGGATGTCGCCGCTCTTCATCGAGGGCATCAGGCCGTTCATCAGGTGCAGATCGGAGCCGCAGATGGCGCAGCTCGTGACCTTGATGATGACATCGCGCGCATCCTCGATCTTGGGATCGGGGACGGTCTCGCAGCGGATGTCGTTAGTGCCGTGCCAGCAGAGAGCTTTCATGTGAATGAGTCCTGGCAAGAGGGGTCAGGCGCGGCTCGACGAGCGCGCCAGGAACGCGAAGCCGGCGACCCCGGCCGCCACCATCGCGGCCGTGGCCAACGGGTGGATCTGCGCATTGGTGTAGAGGCTGTGGCGCGACGGTAGTCGTCGTCGGAGACCCGATCCAGGCGCCCGAAAATGCCGAGGCCAGCGTTGTTGACCCACGTGTCGAACCCGCCGAACGCCTCGACGGCCTCCTCGGCAAGACGGTCGAGGTCCTCCCGCTTGGACACGTCGGTGACCGCATGCACGGCCCGGCCGCCCTTGCTGCGGATGCCCTCGACGATCTTCTCCAGCTCGGGCCCGTTGCGCGACGACAGCACGACGCGAGCGCCGCGCTCGGCCGCCCGCCGGGCGGTCGACAGTCCTATGCCGCTCGACTCCCCCGTGATCACGATCGTCTGATCGACGAGCGACTTAAGCTTGGCTTTCATCAAATACTCCCGATGGATCTGGGTTTCACATTCGCTGCCGACAACGGCCTGCGTGTTTGGAAGCATCAACGCGGCCCACTATTATTTGGTCCGAATGGACGCAGCCGAAATCACGATCTTGAAGTCAGGGAACGAGATAAACAATCTTGCCTGACTTAACTTATATTAATTTGTGTCCTTGATGCCATTCAAGGCATGGCATTGGATCTCGCGCACTCCGCGAGGTAGACCCTTCGAACGACGAAGGTCCTATCGACGATCCGGTCGGGGAACCGCGCCGGACTCTTCGGCATCGCCCTCGACCTGAGATCGAGGCGAGAGCTCACCGTGCCTATCTGCCGCTCTATCGTTCCTCGATGGCCCGGCCGATGAGAACGGACAGTGGGTCGAGGTAGTGGGGCGTGAAGTCGGCGAGCAGCGCGAGACGCGCCGCATCCTTGACGCACAGCGTCTTGCGCGCGAACTCGATGAGGCCGTTTCGCCTGAGGGTTTGGAGCGTCCGGTTCACATGGATGATCGAAAGGCCCATCGCATCCGCGAGATCAGCCTGGGTGATCGGCAGATCGTAGCGTCCGTCTTCGACGAGGCCGACCGCCTGCAGCCGGACCAGCAATTCGCAAAACAGGTGGGCCATGCGCTCCACCGCCGTTTGAAGGCCGAGATTGGCCAGCCACCGGCGGAGAATCGCCTCTCCGACGAATCTGTCGAACCGCAGCGCCTGGGCGAGCTGCGGGAGGCGTTCGCCAAGACTCAGCAGCGTCTCGCGCGCGATATATGCGACATGGCACTCCGACAATGTGCCGAGCGCATGATCCATCCGGCCGGGCCAGGTGACCGCGGGGTCGCACAAATCCCCCGGCAGCAGGAAGGCCACGATCTGCCGCTGGCCATCGGAACGGCGTATGTAGCGGCAGCCAATGCCCTCCAGCACAACGAACGCGTCGCGCGGAACTTCGCCTTCGCGGATCAGATCGACGTGGGCCTCGACGCTGCGGACGATGTCGAACAGCCGCTCTAGCATCTCCCTGTCGGTGGCGGACAGCGGCGCCAGACCAGCAAGCTTGCGCAGGAACGGATTGTCATCGGAGCGCCTGGACCGCATCGCACGAGGGTGTCCGATCGGCCTGGCGAGAAGCGCTCTCACTGACCGGCACCCGGCACGACTGGATCGCCCGCCGAGGCGACGATGTCATGGGAGAGGGCCCGACTGTCGCAGCGATCGAGCCCGAGTGGCGGCTCGTCTTCAGTGAGCAGAACTACCGGCCTTTTGCCGCTCGCTCGCATGCTTGCCTCCTTTCGCGCATGTCCAGCGATCGAGTGCATACGGCAAGTATCCGACCCGCCAATGCGGATTAGAAGCCCGATCGACCTCGCTGCGGAATCCGACAAGCTGAAAGTCGGGCTCCCGACATAACTATATGATCGTGATGTTGCCAACTGAGCCGTATTGTCGTTTGTTCCTCGACGATTATCTGTCACCAGCGCTTCGAGATCCTCTGCGACGGGTCCCGCAACAGGACATGACTGGGTCGCACGACCGTTGGTAGCCACGCGGTCGGGACCATGATTCTCGAGCAGCACCCTCCGCATCAGCCCCATGCGAATTCGCCGACGCAGTTCCCCGGGGCGTCTTTGCGCGGGTCGGCGCGGGCGGCCTGGTCTCGATCGTCGGAACAAGCTTTGTACAAGCTGCGTTCACCCGCAACACAAGGGGTGCGCGATGAGCGGAAAGCGTATTTTAGTGACCGGGGGCGCCGGTTTTATTGGATCCCATTTGTGCCAGAAACTTCTGAACCGCGGTGCGGAGGTATTGTGTGTCGATAATTTCTATACAGGCTGCCGCAATAATGTAACTCATCTTCTTTCAAACAATCGATTCGAGTTGATGCGACACGATATCTGTTTTCCACTCTATGTCGAAGTCGATCAGATCTATAACTTGGCATGCCCGGCGTCGCCGATCCACTATCAATTCGATCCGGTCCAAACGACGAAGACGAACGTGCTCGGCGCCATCAATATGCTCGGCCTCGCCAAGCGCGTAAAGGCGACCATCCTGCAAGCCTCGACGTCCGAGGTCTATGGCGACCCGATCGAGCATCCGCAACGCGAGAGCTACTGGGGCAATGTCAATCCCATCGGCTCACGCTCCTGTTACGACGAGGGCAAGCGCTGCGCCGAAACGCTGTTCTTCGACTATCGCCGACAGCACGGTCTCGCCATCAAGGTGGCACGGATCTTCAACACCTATGGGCCGCGCATGCATCCGAGCGATGGCAGGGTCGTGTCGAACTTCATCGTCCAGGCGCTGCGCAACGATGACATCACCCTCTATGGCGACGGCAGCCAGACCCGCTCCTTCTGCTACGTCGAGGACCTCGTCGACGGTCTGGTGACGCTGATGGAGACGCACGACGAGGTGACCGGGCCGTTCAACCTCGGCAATCCGGAGGAGTTCACCATCCGCCAGCTGGCGGACACGCTGATCGAATTGACGGGGTCGGCGTCGCAGATCGTGCTGAGGCCGCTGCCGGAGGACGATCCGAGACAGCGCCGCCCCGACCTGGCTCGGGTCAAGGCGAGTCTCGACTGGGAGCCGACCACAGCGCTGCAGGACGGGTTGCGGCTCACGATCGAGCATTTCAGACGGACACTCGACCTGCCAGTCGCTCCCGTGGTTAAGCGACTGAGGCGGGAGAGGGCGGCCGCGTAGCGCGCTGCTCCGTCAAACCGCGGCGCAGGATCGCAGCGCGCAGTTCGCGCTCGAGCATCTCGGCGCGTCGTGACGCCGAATGCTGGACGAGGACGCGTGCGCGGGCCGCCGCGCCGATGCGGCGGCGGCGCTCGTCGGAATCGGTCAATATGCCGAGCACGTCACCCGCCGTCCTGGCGAGAAGGATTTCGGATGCGGGCTCGAAGATCGTGTCGATCCCGGCCCAGACGTCCGAGATGATCGGGGTTCCACAGGCGGCGGCCTCGAAGAGGCGGACGCTCGGGCTGAAGCCGGCCTCGACCATGTCGGCGCGGGTGACGTTCAGCGTATAACGGCTGCGGGCGTAAAACCCCGGATGATCGGCCGGCGGCACATGCTCGAGGCGTTCGACGTTGGCGGGCCAGTCGATGTCTCGCGGGTAGAGCGGACCGGCGACGACGAAACGCAGATGCGGCGCGCGGCGCGCCGGCTCGATCAGCAGCGTTTCAAGGACCGGCTGCCGGTCCGGGCTGTAGGTCCCGAGGTAGCTCAGATCCCACTGCGGTTGCGCATCGAGGGGCAGATAGACCGTCTCGTCGACCGAGCAGTAGAGTGCGCGCGCCGCCGGTGAGCCGTAGTGCCGTTCGATCCGCTCGAGGATGGGACCGCCCGAGAACGAGAAATAGACGTCGTAGTGCGGGATCAGGGCCGTCGAGAGGTAGTCTTCCTCGCCCGCCGCCACTTTGCCGAGCGTCACCGGCGTGTCGATGTCGTAGAAGGCGACCGGTCCGGCGGCGGTCGCCTGCACCCAGGCGCCGACCGCGACGCCCTCCGGCACATAGGAGCCGACGATCACCGCGTCGGCATCGCGGATGAGGTCGCGGTGGCGCCCAAGCTCCGCCCGGTCGGCGTAGAGGATCAGGTCGCAGAAGGCGGGTGCCGCAAGATCCCGGTGCGCGCCAGCATACCAGGGCACATCGCGTTCGAGGAAGGTGACGTGGTGACCGCGCGCCGCGAAGGCCTCCAGCAAGGCCCGATAGGTCGTCGCATGCCCGTTGCCCCAGGACGACGACAGGCTGAGGCCGAGCACCACCAGCCGGATAGACCCGGAGCTCATGCGACCCTCAGATCCGATTTGGCGGCCATCATGGTCTTGAGCAGATGATCCACCTCGGTGCCGCGCCGCGCATAGGTATGCTCCGTCAGGATCCTGGACAGGGCCGCCGCGCCGATCGCCCGAGCGCGTGGCGGGGTCAGGGCGCTCAGGAGGTCGGCGACGTCGGCGCCATCGCGCGCCACCAGCACCTCCTCGCCGGGCTTGAGAAACAGCTCGATACCCTCCCAGGCGTCGGTGATCAGGCACGCGCTCGCGCCGGCGGCCTCGAACACCCGGGTGGCGGGCGAGAAGCCGACCTCCGCCATCGAATCGCGGGCGACGTTGAGCACCGCCAGGGGCGAGGCGTTGAAAGCGTTGTGATCGACCGTCCCGACGTGGCCGATGCGACGCACGTTGGCCGGCATCGGCTTGTCGGTCCAGCCGTTGCCGCCGATCAGGAAGCTTTTGTCGGGCAGCCGCGCGGCGGCATCGATGAAGAAGCGCTCGACGCGCGCCTCGCGGTCCGGCAGGCGATTGGCGAGGAAATTGAGATCGCCGAGGAAGCGCGGTTCGGCCGCGACCGGGTGATGGGTTTCGGGATCGAGCGCATTGTAGATCGGTCGGCAGAGGGGCGCGCCGAACCCCTCGTAGGCGGCGACGACCGGCGGACCGCCTCCGTAGGTCAGCACCGCGTCGAGCCGAGGAAGGACGCGACGGACCGGATGGTCGGGTCCGGACCGGCGCATCTCGGCGAGCGTCGCGGCAGCGTCGACATCCCAGAAGATCTTCAGCGCGCCGGGGCGCGCCGCCGCGAGAACGCCGTCCAGCAGTTCGTCGTCGAAGACCCCGACGCCCGATGCCTTGACCACGACATCGGCCGTCCCGGCCTCGGCGACGACGCGGCGCAGCGACGCCTCATCGGCCGGATAGACCACAACCTCGGCCCAGTCCGGCGGATCCATGTCGCGATGGGCCTGACGATCAAAGGCATCCGGCTCGTAGAAGGTGGCCGCATGGCCATGGCTGGCGAGCGCCCGCAGCAGACCCCGGTAATAGGTCGCCGCGCCATTCCAGTAGGATGACAGGAGGCTCGATCCATAGAAGGCGATTCTCATCCGGCGCGCTCCCCGTCGCTCGTTTCAGCTCGCTGCCGCTCCGGCCGCAGCGTCCCTGCGATCGCCAGGAGCTCGTCCACCCGATGCGCGCAGCTATGGCGGGCGCGGACGGTCTCGAGGCCATGGGCCACGAGGCTCGCACGAAGC
The DNA here is from genome assembly GCA_965277635.1 of Lichenihabitans sp. Lineage (GTDB taxonomy): Bacteria > Pseudomonadota > Alphaproteobacteria > Rhizobiales > Beijerinckiaceae > Lichenihabitans. The sequence continues at coordinate 2,560,125 of CBDIDE010000002.1, read as the reverse complement.
TCCGGGTCGCGCCCCAGCGCGCCGAGGTGACGCTCCATCTCGGCGCCGTCGCGTGCGACGAGGAAATCCTCGCCCGGACGGAACAGGCTCTCGCTGTCGCGCCATGGGGCGCTGACGAGCGGGATGCCGCAGGCCAGGGCCTCGAAGACGCGGATCGTCGGAATGCCGGGCAGGCTTTCGGCATAGGCTCGGCGCGGGACATGGACGGTGGCGAGATGGCGGGCGAAGGCCTCGGGGGCGCGGGCGTTCGGCAGCCAGCCCCCATAGGCGGCACGGTAGCGGGCCAGCAGCGCGAGCGCCTCCGCGGGATAGCGCACGCCATGGACGTCGAGCGTGAGACGGGCCGCCATGGCGGGCCCGAGCAGGAACCGCTCGAGCTCCTCGGTCCGTTCGCCGTCGCCCCAATTGCCGATCCAGGCCAGCCCGTGCCGCGCCGTCTCTTGCGCGGGCGGCCTGAAGAGCCGCAGATCGGCGGCTTCGTGCCAGGTGAAGACGCGGCCACCCCACCCCCAGCCGCGATAGACCTCGGACAAGGCCTCGCCGAAGGCCAAGATGCCGTCGTAGTCTTCGAGGTCGAACGCCGCGATGGCGGCGGGGTCGGTGACCGCGCGATGGTGCGTATCGTGGAACAGCAGGAGGAAATCGCCGCTGCGGCGGAGCCGGCCGATGCGCGCGACCAGGGCCGGATCGTTCCATTCATGCACGATCACCACGTCGGCGCCATCGCAAAGCATGGCCGGATCGGTGTTCGGACCGAAGGTCGAGGAGCTCAATTCCGGATAGGCGCGGACAAAGGCGTCGAGGCCGGCATCGCCATGGTCGGCGAGGAGGTTGCTCAGGCTCCAGCCATCCTCCGGCTCGAACACGCGGACGTCATGTCCACGGATGACCAGTTCGCGCACGAATCCGCGCAGGAAATGCGCGTTGCCGTGGTTCCAGCAGGAGCGCAGCGAATGGGTGAAGTAGACGATCCTCACGCTGGAACCTGGGCTGACAGAAGGCGATCGTAGAGACCGAGATAGCCGCAGGTCATCGCATCGACGCTGTAGCGTTCGGAACGGCGGCGCGCCGCCGCGGCGGCGCTGCGACGCTCATCCGGCGCGTCGAGCAGGCGGCCGATCGCCGCTGCGAACCCGTCCGCGTCGCCGGGCGGCACGAAGGTGGCTGCGTCCTGCCAAAGCTCGCGGAAGGTCGGAATATCGGAGAGGATCAGTGGCAATCCCGCCTGCGCGGCTTCGAGGACCGAAAGGCCGAAGGGTTCGTAGCGGGCCGCGGAGGCGAATACCCGGGCGCGCGCCATCCATGACGCCACATCTGCCGAGGCGACGACGCCGGGCGTTTTCAGCCGATCGAATGCGACACCTTTCCCGGCCGGCGCCGCGTCGGGTCCGAGCGCCACGACGTCGGCGTCGATCTGGGCGGCGGCGCGGTCGAGCGTCCGGACATCCTTGCCCTCGTCCCACAAGCGCGAGGCCGTGAGCACCAGGCGCTCCCGCGGGCGGGGCGCCTGGATCCGTGGAGCACGGCCGTTGTGGATGACCCCTGGCGCCGGCACGCCGTAGGCCGCGGCCGTCGCCTCCGCGAAAGCTTGGCTCGGCGCGACGAGGGTGTCGCAGGCCGCATAACCGGCGGCCGTGGCTCTGATTCGCCAGGCGAAATCGGCCGGCGGCGGGTCGCCCTTGACGGCGCGCCACCAGGTGGCCGCACAGGAGTGGCAGACGCCGAGCACGGGCACGTCGAACGTCGCGTAAGCCGCGAAGGCAGGAGAATCGAGGTGGACGATGTCGGCGCGATGCGAGGCGGCGATCCTCGCAACAACCGCCGCCGACTCAGCAAGCTCGCCTTCGCTCGCCGCCATCCAGTCGAGCGCCGCGTCGGTGATGACCAGTGTAAGCCCCGGCACGCCTTCAGCGCTGCGCAATTGGGCGCGCGAGGGCCGCGGCCCAGCCAGGATCAATGTCGTGGTCAGGCCGGCCCGACCGAGACCCTCAGTAAGATCGAGTGCGTAGGTCCACACCCCGCCGACGGCGTCGCCTGTCATCACGACATGCGCTGGCCGGCCGGGCGGGCTCCTCAACTGGCGCAGCACGCGGCTTCCAGCAGCGGCAGCGGCAGCGGGTTGTCGGCCTGAATCTCGCTCAGGGTGTCGAACTGGCCGAGGTAATGCTCGTGTGCGCGCTCCCAGGCGCGGTCGTCGGGTTCGCCCCACAGTTTTCGGTAATCCGGCGAGGACGGGTAGGGATAGAGCGGCACGGGATCGTTCGCCCAGACACCATGGGCCAGAAGACCCTCGCGCCAGCGGGCAATTTCGCTCGCATCGTCGCCGGACCGTTCGATCAGATTGGCCTGCACGAAGGGAACCGAGCGGCGGGCGTGGATCAGGCGTTCCGTCAGCTCGTCCGTCGACATCCGGCAGTCCTTGTCGAGGCTCGCCCGACCCTCGACGGTCAGGCTCTCGACGCCGGCCTCGATCGACACGCAGCCGGCGGCGCCCAACAGATCGAGCATGGCGGGTTTCCATAGGTCGATCCGCGTTTGCACGCCGAACTCGATCGGCCGGGTCACCAGGGCTTCGAGCAGAGGTTTCTGCGGCAGGAAGATCTCGTCGATGAAATAGACGTAGCCCGCCCCCGCGGCGATCAGTCCGTCGATCTCGTCGATGACGATGCCGACGTCGCGGCGCCGGTACTTGTCGCGGAAATCGATCTTGGCGCAGAAGCTGCAGCTGTAGGGACAGCCGCGCGACGCCTCGACCTCGGCACCGGCCCCGTGCCCCTCGCTGCCAAAGCGGTGATGGTGGTGGCCGTGCCGTTCGAGCCACGCCTTCGGCCAGCGCAGGGCCGGCAGGTCGGTGAAGCGGCCGGCATGCGGCGCGCCCGTCACGACCACGTGCGCGCCGTCACGATAGGCGATCGACGTCTGCGTGGGCAGTGCGCCGCTCCTCGCGAGGCTGGCGACGACCTCCTCGCACTCGCCCCGCACCACGACGTCGCAGCCGAGCTTGACCAGCGTCGTCTCCGGCGTCACCGAGCCGTGCGGACCGACCGCCACCGTCAGCCCGCCACGACGACCGAGCGCGGCGAAGACCTCGCGCGGAACCCTGAGCTCCGGCTGCGCGCAGCGCCAGAACAGGTAGGTCGGAGCGGTGGTCAGAACCGTCATATCGGGAGCGAAGGTCGCAATGCGATCGACGAGTGCCGCGTTCGACTCTCCCATCAGCGCACCGTCGAGCAGCAAGGTCTCATGACCCGCGGCACGCAGCAGCGCCTGGCTGTAGCCGAGCTCGAGCGGCAGATGCGGCTCGCGGCAGCCGAAATAGATACTGTTGGCGAACGACCAGGCCGGATTGGCGAGGGCGACTTTCACACGGCCACCCTGCGGCTTTCCGGCATGGCGGAGACGCTATGGGGCCGCAGCCACGCCGCAAGATCGGCGAGGCCCGCCTGCCAGGGCATCGGCGCCGGCAGGTTCAGCCTCGCGCGCAAGGCGCGTGCGTCGGCCACGAAGTAGCGCTGGTCACCTTCGCGCCAGTCGTCGAAGGTCAGCGTCGTCGGGCGGCCGATCAGATGCTCGATTCGGGCGATCAGTCCTCGCAGGCTCACCGCATTCTGGCTGCCGCCGCCAAGGTTGAAGGCGCGGCCCTTGACCTCGTCGATGCCGCGCCATGCGGCCACATAGGCCCGGACGGCATCGTCGACGTGCAGGATATCGCGCACCTGCAGCCCGTCGCCATAGATGGAGATCGGCTGGCCGTGCAGCGCCCGGATCAGGAAATGGGCGACCCACCCCTGGTCTTCGGTTCCCATCTGTCGGGGACCGTAGATACAGCTCATGCGCAGCACGCAGGTGGGCAGACCGTAGCTCCGCGCGTAGTCCAGGACATATTGATCGGCCGCCCCCTTGGAGCAGCCGTAGGGCGTGTGGAAATCGAGCGGCCGCGTTTCGTCGATCCCGTTCTGGCGCAGCCCGGGGGACGCCGGCAGGTAACCCTCGTCCGTCCGCTGCAAGTCGACGTCGGCGAGGTCGCCATAGACCTTGTTGGTCGAGGCGAAGATCAACGGCACACGTCGTCCGCTGCGACGCAGGGTTTCGAGCAGGTTCAGCGTTCCGCGGACGTTGATGTCGAAGTCCTCGACCGGGTCGGTGAGGCTCGTCGTCACCGCGACCTGCGCGGCCAGATGGAAGACGACGTCGGCCCCCGCCGCTGCTGCAGCGACTGCCTCGGCGTCACGGATATCGGCGATCACCGCGCGGATGCGCTCGCCATGGTTCTCCACGAGCCAAGCGAGGTTCCTTTGCACCCCGGGGCGCCGCAGCGCATCGAGGACGACGATGTCATGGCCTTGGCGAGCCAGATGATCGGCGATATTGCAGCCGATGAAACCGGCTCCGCCGGTCACGAGAACCCGGTGCTTGCCGCCGCCGATCACGCCACCAGCCCCCGTGCTTCGAGTTCTTCGCGCGCCTCGGCGACGCGATCTTGCGCCTCCTGACGGGCGACCCATTCGGCGAGTTCGGCAAGGCCGTCGCCGAAATCCTGGCGCGGCGCGTAGCCGAGCAGCGTCCGCGACTTGGCGAGGTCGGGGATGCAGTGCCGCACATCCCCGATCCGCGCCTTATGCGTAATGTCTGGCGTCAAGGCTTCCCGCTGCATGGAGCGGGCTTGCAGCCGGGCCACGTCCTCGACCGTGCGGATCTCGCCGCTGCCGATATTGAACACCTCGCCCGGCGCGCGGGGACTGTCGAGCGCCAGCAGAAAGGCCCGGGCGACGTCGGCGACATGGACGAAGTCGCGGCGCTGCTGGCCATCTTCGAACACCATGGGTCGCCGGTTGTTGGCGAGACGCGAGGCGAAGATCGCCAGCACTCCGGTATAGGGGTTTGAAAGCGCCTGCCCCGGGCCATAGACGTTCCACAACCTCAATGCCGTGCCCTCCATCCCATAGGCGGGCGACAGGGTCAGCGTCAGCCGTTCCTGCACATATTTGCCGATGGCGTAGACGGACTTCAGTGCCGGCTGCTTGGTCTCGGGCGTCGGCACGGGCTCGAGCGGTCGCCCCGCCTCGTCCTGCGGGTCCCAGGACCCGTCGGCGTTGCGGGCGCCGCGCACGACCTCCTTGCGCAACGCTCCATCGGCCGTGCGGTAAAGCCCCTCGCCGTAGATGCTCATCGAGGACGCGGTGACGACCCGCGCCACCGGACGATCGATCAGTTGCTGGAAGAGGACGGCAGTGCCGAGATCGTTGACCGACGTGTAGCGATCGACCGCGTACATGCTCTGACCGACGCCGACCTCCGCCGCGAGATGCACCACCTGGTCGACGTCCTCGAGGGCGCGGCGCACCGCCGCCTCGTCGCGGATATCCCCGACGACCAGTTCCACATCCTCGTTCAAGGCATCCGGGCGGCTGCCGCCACCGTGCACCTGGTCGATCAGGCTGTCGAGAATCCGCACCCGGTCGCCGCGCCCGATGAGCGCTTGCGCGACGTGACGCCCAATGAAGCCCGCTCCGCCCGTAATGAGTATGTGGTTCGGCACGACAAGCCCCGCACTTCTGAAAATCCGACGATCGTCACACGTCGGATCGCGGGAACCGGCGCGCCCGAGCGTTGTCAGACGCCGAGCTTTGCACTGCAGCGAAACGATGACGCCCGACGGACAAATACCGACCGCTTCATCTATGTTCCCCGCCGCCTCAGACTGCGGCAGGAACTTTCCTTCGCCACCGCAAATTTGAAACGTGTCGGAACTCTGGCGGCGGCCGAGCGCAGCGCCGGAAAAAGGGCCCTGGATGAGTCGCAAGAAAGTCCGCATCGGGATCGTCGGCGTCGGAAATTGCGCCTCGTCGTTGATGCAGGGGATGACCTTCTATGAATCGGCGCCGAGCAACGAACCGCCGCCAGGCTTGATGAACGCCGACCTCGGCGGCTATCACGTCGGCGACATCGAGATCGCGGCGGCCTTCGACGTGCACGACGGCAAGGTCGGGCGGGACGTCAGCGATGCGATCTTCGCCGACCCCAACAATACGATGCGATTTGCCGAGCCGAAACCTCGCGGGGTCGAGGTGCAGCGCGGTCCCGCCCTGGACGGGATCGGCCGCTACATGGCCAACGCGATCACCCTCTCCGACCGCCCCGAGGTCGACGTCGCCGACGTGTTGAGGCGCTCGGCGACCGACGTGCTCGTCTCCTACCTTCCGGTCGGCTCGCAGAAGGCCACCGAATATTACGCGGAACAGGCGCTCATCGCCGGTTGCGCCTTCGTCAATTGCATTCCGGTGTTCATCGCCTCCGACCCGCATTGGGCGAGGCGCTTCGCCGACCGTCGCCTCCCCCTCATCGGGGACGACATCAAGAGCCAGGTCGGCGCTACGATCGTGCATCGCGTGCTGGCCAACCTGTTCCGCGAACGCGGCGTGCGGCTCGATCGCACCTACCAGCTCAATTTCGGCGGCAATGCCGATTTCAAGAACATGCTGGAGCGCGAGCGGCTCGAATCGAAAAAGATCTCGAAGACTCGCGCGGTGTCGAGCCAACTCGACGTGCCGCTCGACGCCGACGACATCCATATCGGGCCTTCCGATTTCGTCCCCTGGCTGTCCGACCGCAAATGGGCGCATATCCGGCTCGAGGGAACGAGTTTCGGCGGCGCTCCGCTCAACGTCGAGCTGAAGCTCGAAGTCTGGGACAGTCCCAATTCGGCGGGAATCGTGATCGACGCCGTGCGTTGCGCCAAGCTCGGCCTCGATCGCGGTCTTGGCGGGCCGCTCGTCGGGCCGTCGAGCTACTTCATGAAATCCCCGCCCCGGCAGTTCGACGACAACGAGGCCCGCGCCCGCACCGTACGCTTCATAGCCGACAACGAGGAGGACGAAGGCAGCCTCGGCAACGGCTGCGCGGCAGGACGGCGGAGCCCATGACGACGGCGGTGCTGCTGATCCGGCACGGCTCCCACGACCGGCTCGGGCGCATCCTATGCGGTCGCATGGCTGGCGTGACGTTGAGCAGCCAGGGCCGCAGCGAAGCGGCGGCGCTGGCGACGGCGCTTCGCCGCCAGGGTTCGCTCGACGCCATCTATTCGAGCCCGCTGGAGCGGACTCGCGAGACTGCGGACGTCGTGGCTGATGCATTCGGCGTCAGGGTCGAGACGGACGATGACCTGAACGAACTCGATTTCGGCGCGTGGAGCGGGTTCGGTTTCGATGAGCTCCAATCCGATCCGCGCTGGACGGTCTGGAACCGGGATCGCGACCAAGTACGTGCGCCGGGCGGCGAAACGATGCTCGACGCGCAGGTCCGCATGGTGCGCTGCCTCGCGCGGCTGCATCTGCGCCACCCGGGCGCGACGGTCGCGGCGGTCGGCCATGCGGATGTGATCAAGACGGCGCTCGCCTGGGCGCTGGGCCTGCCGCTCGCCTTCCATTCCCGGTTCGAGGTTTCGCCGGCCTCGGTCAGCCGGATCCTGATCGGGGATGGGCAGGTCAAGGTCGTGAACATCAATCAGACCTACGCCCCGTGACCATGAACCGCGATGAGCTCAGGCACCGGGTCGACGCGCTCGGCGAGTGGTTCCACAACATGGATCTCGGCGGTGTCATGACCGCGCCCAACCATTTCCTCTATGATTATCCGGCCAACAAATGGCAGCGCTTCTCGCACGCGGTTCCGCAGGACCTCGGCGGCATGACGGTACTGGATATCGGCTGCAATGCCGGCTTCTATGCGCTCGAGATGAAACGCCGTGGCGCGGAACGCGTGCTGGCGATAGACTCGGATCAACGCTATCTGGCGCAGGCACGGCTTGCCGCCGAGGTGACCTCGCTCGACATCGAATTCCGCAACCTCTCGGTCTTCGACCTCGGCACGCTCGGCGAACGGTTCGACCTCGTGATCTTCATGGGCGTCTTCTATCATCTGCGCCATCCGCTGCTCGCGCTGGACATCATCCGCGACAGCGTCGCCAAGGACCTGATGCTGTTCCAGACGATGCAGCGCGGCAGCCCGGCGAGCGATCCGGTCAAGCCGGATTACGACTTCTTCGACCAGGACCATTTCGACGCCCCTGGCTATCCCAAGTTGCATTTCATCGAGCAGAGCTATTCGGCCGATCCGACCAACTGGTGGGTCCCGAACGCCGCATGCGCGCAGGCGATGCTGCGCAGCGCAGGGTTCGAGATCGTCTCGCATCCCGAGGCGGAGGTCTACCTCTGCCGCGTCGCCGAACGGCCGAGCCCCGACGGCGCCGTCTACCCGCTCCGCGCTGCCACCGAGGGAATTCAGGGCCGACGATCGAGGCGGCGATGACGACGGCACGATCGGTCGGACGGCGGATCAGAAAGGGGCTCCGATCTTATTCGCCATCGCGCTGCGGCGATGCGTCGCCCGGCCGCCGCGGGGGAACCCGCGGCTGTCCGACCCTGTTCACAACGCGAGGTCCGGGGCACGTCAACCGGACGCAGCGGCAAAGGGAACAGGATGGTTTTTCCGGATTCCCGTCCTGGCCAACGAAACGGCAGCCGAGCCCTTGTTCCGCTTGCACCGGACCTCGCCGCACCTTTGGGATGCATCTGCGGGCGCGTCCGGTAAAAGGCTCCTCACGCCGCCAACCGCATGAGTCCGACCTTCTCCCTGAGCTGCAGGATGCTCATCATCAGCCGGTTGACGATCTCGGATTCCTTGGTCGTGGCGCGCACATTGAGGCCATAGGCAACCTGGATGTCGATGCTGTCGGCGCTCAATTTGGCGATCACGACCGACGTCCGTTCCGGCGCCGCTTCCGGAATGGTCGCGATCAGCGACCTGATCCCGCCCATCATCGCCTCGACCTGATCGGCGGAGGCATTATAGGGCAAGGGCACCGTGGCACTGTTCATATGGAAGCGGCGCGTGCCCAGGTTGTTGACGGTCGCGTCCGACAATTTGCCGTTCGGCACGATGACCAGGCTGTCGTCCGCGGTCCTGATGCGGGTCGAGCGGATGCCGACATGCTCGACCGTTCCTTTGGTGTCGCCGCTGGAGATCCAATCGCCGCGCCGGAACGGCCGGTCGATCGCCAGGACGCCGGCACCGAAGACGTTCGACAGCGTCTCGCGCGACGCGAAGGCGACCGCCAGGCCGCCGATCGACAGGCTCGCGAGCAGGCCCTCGTAAGGCAGCGAAAGCGCCATGGCGATATAGGTCAGACCCATCGCGATCAGCACCAGCTTCAGCGCGCCCACCGCGAGCGACACGATGATATTGTCCATCGTGAGAGTTCTGGCGGCCGCCGCGGAAAAGAAGGCCTCGACGATCCAGTCGAGCAGTAGCCAGCCGAGCAGCATGATCGAGATGGCGAGCAGGACGCCGCTCGTCCCGATCGAAATCCGCCCGGCCAGGTCCGGCAGGCCGATCGCCGGCATGAGCGCTTTGTAGGCGAGGCAGGCGAACGTCCCCCACAGCGCCCAACGATAGATGCTCCGCCGCGCCGTGTCCCGCATGCGCGGAACGGTCCGTCCGGCCGTGAACAGGATGAAACGCATCAGGACGAAGCCGATGACCAGCGCCAGCACGATGTTCAGGCCCCATCCGATCGCTTGCCAAAGCTCCAGCGACCCCACCTGCGCGAGCAACGGGGGCGCCATGTCGCGAATGGTCTTGCGCACCGTGAAGAAACGGGAGGGCGGCGCCGGCAGGGCATTGCGCTTGAGGATCGGCATGTCCTCGACGGCGACGTAGAGCGCGCGAGCGGTCGCGGCGGTTTCCGCGGTGAACTGCCAGGTCGCCTTGTCACCCGTTCCGCGCGGGGCGATGACGGCTCGTCCGGCCGGGTGACTGAACACCACGAAAGGATCGGCGCTGGCCGGATCGTCTGAAATCTCTTCCGGCTCGACGAGTCCGACCCGGTTGAGCATGCCATTGAGATATTGCGCGACGAGATTGCCCTGATAGTGGCGGACCGCCTCGGGAAGGTCCGACAGGTCGATGCTCGCAAGCGCCTGCGCCTCGCCGCCTTCGTCCCACTCGTAGAACGACCGCACGAAGGCCCGCATCGCGTCACGCGCGCTCCGGCGGAGCTTGTAGGCCTCGGGACTCGGAAAGCGGCCGCCGGACCGGGCCAGCAGCGCCTTTTTCCCCGCATCCAGCGCCGCCTGATCGGGCATGACGAGCGACCAGAGATCGCCCTTGCGAACGAAATGGACCGGGAAGGCGACCCCTGTCCCCGCCTGGGTCAAGGTCAGATTGACGTCGCTGTCGGTTGTGGTGCGATCGGGAATCGCGGGCAGCGCGAAGGTCGTCTGATCGATCAGGTCGAACAGGATTTGCGCCCGATCCATTTTCTGTTCGGCCGGCATCGAGGCTCCGGCATCGCCGAAATCGATGACGGCAACGGCCCGGCTCATCTCGTCGGGCGCGTCGTAGCGCGCCGCATTGCCGGCATCGAGCAGCGTCCGCATCACTTCGCGCGGGCCTCTCTGGTCCGGGGCGCGCTGATCGGCGATGCTCTTCGACAATCGTCCGCCCGTCCACCATTCGCCGCTCGCGTAGCGTCCCACGAAGGCATTGCCGTCCGACGACAGCACGAAGGTGATCCCGCCGGACCGCGCGCCCTGGATCCACTTGCCCTTCAGCATGTTGCCGCTGACCTGGCCTTCGATCTTGCCGTCGAGCGACGCGTAGGTTCCGGAGACCTTGTCGCCGTCCTGCGTCAGGTCCATCCGCGCGCCGCCCTGCCGCCATCGCGTATCCCATATGCCGGTCCAGCCCGGGGTGGCCGCAACGGTGGGCAAGGCGATCAGGCAGACGAGCAGCGAGAGGATGAGACGCATGGATGCTCCTGGCGCTCGAGATGCGCAAAGAATGCGGGGCGGCCGGCGGTCGTCGCGATCGCGGCAGACCACCCTGGGCGGGCGGCCGGAAGGCCGAACGTCGCGCACCTTACGGACGAAACCGGCGAGGCGGAAGCCGCAGCGCGGCAGACTTTGGACAGCCGCAAGTCGGCCGATGATCGGACCCGCCCGGGCGCGATCGGCTCCGGATCTCCTGTGCCGGTTGGGCACGCGAGGCCCTGGACGTCAGTGTCGCTATTGCCACAGGGAGCGACTTGTCGCGGTTTGCCCTCGCCAGGGGGAACAGTCCTCCAGTATCCTCGTTGAAGGTCGGCTCCTCGATCGGCTCAAGGGCTCGGCTCCGGCATTGCATGGCTCAGGTCTTCTCGCCAGCGGCTGATACGATTGCGCGATGCGTCATCGCCGCCGTCCTGATCGTGCCTTTGACCTTCGTCGGTCTCGCCTATGCGCTGAACCGCTCGCCGTATGTCACCGACGAGGCCATCGTGGTCACCCAGCCGGTGCCGTTCAGCCACAGCCACCATGTCGCCGGCCTCGGCCTCGACTGCCGCTATTGTCATACGGGCGTGGAGAAATCCGCCTTCGCCGGCCTGCCGCCGACCGAGACCTGCATGACCTGCCACTCGCAGGTGTGGACGAACGCCGCCATGCTGGCGCCGGTACGCGAGAGCCTGGCCTCCGACCTGCCGATCCATTGGCGACGCGTCAACCGCCTGCCGGACTACGTCTATTTCGACCATTCGATCCACATCGCCAAGGGCGTCGGCTGCACGACCTGCCATGGACCGATCGACCATATGCCCCTGATGCGCCAGGCGGCGCCCCTGACCATGGAATGGTGCCTCGACTGCCACCGCGACCCGGCGAAAAACCTGCGCCCGCGCGACGAGATCTTCTCGACCGACTGGCATCCGCCGCGGGACCAGATGGCGAAAGGCCACGCGCTGCTTGCCGCCTATGGCATCAGGCCGGACCACCTGACCGACTGCTCCGTGTGCCACCGATGAGCGTGCCCGACGCCGGCCTGTCGCGCCGCGGCGCGCTGAAGCTCCTCAGCGCCAATATCGCGCTCGTCGCGGCGGGCTGCGGCAAGCCGGTCGAGGAGATCGTGCCCTATGTGCGGATGCCGGAGCGATTGATCCCCGGCATTCCGCTCGAATTCGCCTCGTCTCTGGCGCTCGGCGGCTATGGGCGCGGCGTGCTGTGCACCTCGGTCGAGGGGCGGCCGATCAAGGTCTCCGGCAATCCATCCCATCCGATGAGCCTCGGCGCGACCGACGTCTTCGCCGAGGCCGCCGTCTTCTCGCTCTATGATCCGGACCGGTCGCAGGCGGTGCGCAGGGGCGGCGAGATCATCGGCTGGACGGCCTTGCAGGCCGCCATGATGCCGCATTTCGCCACCTGGGCGGCGTCGAAGGGCGCCGGTCTGCGCCTGCTCACCGGGCCGCTGAGCTCGCCGACCGCGCTGCGCCAGATCGGCGAGCTGCGTCAGCGCTACCCCGGGATGCGCTGGCACATGTCGGAGGCGCTCGGCGATGCGGCGGCCCGAGCCGGCGCGGGGCTCGCCTACGGTCGCCCGGTGACGCCCCTGCCACGCTGGGCGGAGGTCGACGTGCTCGCGAGCTTCGACGCCGATCCGCTCGGCCCGGGACCTGCGCAGCTCCGCAACGCGCGCGGCATCGCCGACCGGCGACGCGTGCGGGGCGGCACGGCCTCCATGCTGCGGGTCTATGCCGCCGAGAGCGTACCGACGCTGTCCGGGGCCAATGCCGACCATCGCTTCGTCTGGCCGCTGTCCGGGGTCGAGAACGCCCTGATCGGGCTTGCGCGGGCGCTCGGCGCCGACCTCGCCGATCCTGGCCTCGCCCCGGAGGCGGCTCACGCGGTCGCCGCGATGGCGGCCGATCTCAAGGCCCATCCGGGGCGCGCCCCGGTGCTCGCGGGGCCGCATCTGCGGCCGGAGCTGCATGCCTTGGCGCACTGGATCAACGCCAAGCTCGGCGCGCCGCTCGACCTCTTTGCGCCGGCCGTCCCGACCGATGCGGGGTCGCTCGACGAGCTCGCCCGCGACCTCGAGGCCGGCGCGGTCGACACGCTGCTCGTGGCCGGTTGCAATCCGGCCCACGAGGCGCCCGCGCCGCTTCGCCTGAGCGACGGCATCGCCAAGGCCAAGCTGTCGATCCACCTCGGGCCGATGTTCGACGAGACGGCGGCCGCGTGCCAATGGCACGTGCCCGAGTCGCATCCGCTCGAAAGCTGGTCCGACCTGCGCGGCCTCGACGGCACGGCGAGCCTCGTGCAGCCGCTGATCCGCCGCCTCTACGGCACACGCACGCTGCATGCCATGCTGGCGGCGCTCGGCGGCGCCTTCGATGCCGACGACTACGCGCTGGTGCGCGACACCTGGCGTCCGCAGGCGACGGACTTCGAGCCTTGGTGGCGCGCCGCGCTCGAAGCCGGCACCGTGCCGGGCAGCGCCGCGGCGAAGCTCGACCTTCCGGCACCGGCTCTGCCCAAGGTCTCCCCCGCCGCCGAACCACGCGGACTGACGTTGTGCCTCGCGCCCGACCCGAGCCTCTGGGACGGCAGCTTCGCCAACAATGCCTGGCTGCAGGAATGCCCCAAGCCCCTGACCAAGGAAGTCTGGGGCAACGCGCTCGGGATCGGCGCCGAGGATGCGGCGAAGCTCGGCGTCGTCGACGGCGACCTCGTCGCGCTCTCCGCCGAGGGGCGGACGATCGAGGTACCGGCGCGCATCGCCTCCGGCCACGCCCCCGGCACGTTGAGCCTGACCTATGGCTACGGCCGCTCGCGGGCCGGCACCGTCGGGTCGGGCGTTGGCGCCAATGCGTTCGGACTCATCGGGCGGGAGGGCCAGTCGGTGCTGGCGGTCGCCGCGGCGAAATCGAAAGGTCGCGCGCCCATCCATTCCACGCAGGAGCAGTTCCGGCTCGATGGCGAGGACCACGACCTCTACCCGGTGCTCGTCCTCGCTGACGTCAAGGCGAAACCTCTCGACGTCCATCACGGGCCGGTGCCGACCATGCTGCCCGCGCATGACTATACGAAGGCGGCGGCCCGCTGGGCCATGGTGATCGACACGGGCGCCTGCATCGGCTGCAACGCTTGCGTCGTGGCCTGCCAGGTCGAAAACAACATCCCGGTCGTCGGCCCCGAGGAGATCGACGGCCACCGCGACATGCACTGGCTGCGCATCGATCGCTATGACCACGACGCGGGCGGCGGCTTCCAGCCCGTGCCCTGCATGCAGTGCGAGACGGCGCCCTGCGAGCCGGTCTGCCCGGTCGCGGCCTCCGTGCACGACAGCGAGGGCCTCAACGTTCAGGTCTACAACCGCTGCATCGGCACGCGCTTCTGCGAGGCCAACTGCCCCTACAAGGTGCGCCGCTTCAACTTCTTCGGCTATGCGACCGACCAGGCCTACGGCGACCTCGACCAGCCGGTGATGCAGGCTCGCTACAACCCCAACGTCACGGTTCGGGCGCGCGGCGTGATGGAGAAATGCACTTACTGCGTCCAGCGCATCTCGGGCGCGCGGCGCGCCGCCGAGAAGGAGAACCGTCCGCTCGGCGACAACGACGTCGTCACCGCGTGCCAGTCGGCCTGTCCGACGCAGGCGATCAGCTTCGGCAACCTGGAGGCGCCCGGCAGCACGGTGGCGGCGCTGCGTCGGGAGCCGCATCACTACGCCCTGCTCGACCACCTCGACACCAAGCCGCGCACCACCTACCTGGCGCGCGTCCGCAATCCCAACCCCGATCTCGAGAAGGGCAGCGGATGAGCGCCGTGTCGCAGCCCGCCCCGGGCGACGCAGGACTGCTGCCGCGGGACTTCTCCTATGGCGAGGTGACGCGGGCGGTCTCCGATCCCGTCCTCGTCAAGCGGCGCTGGCGCAACTGGTGGATCGCGCTGGCGATCACGCTGCCCTTCGTCCTCGCCACCCTCGTCGGCCTCGTCGTGGTGCTCGGCGTCGGCGTCGGCACCTGGGGCATCAACTCGACCATCGTCTGGGGCATCGCCATCGCCAATTACGTCTGGTGGATCGGCATCGGCAATGCCGGGACGCTGATCTCCTCGCTGCTCGCGATCACCCGGCAGGATTGGCGCGCCTCGATCAACCGCTTCGCCGAGGCGATGACGCTTTTCGCCGTGTCGATCGCCGGCATCTTTCCGATCATCCACCTCGGCCGGCCGCAATATTTCTACTGGCTCGCGCCTTACCCCAACACCATGACGCTCTGGCCGCAGTGGCGCAGCGCGCTGGTCTGGGATTTCTGGGCGATCCTGAGCTACCTGATCTTCTCGCTGCTGTTCTGGTACCTCGGCCTGATCCCGGACGCCGCCACCCTGCGCGATCGCGCCACCACGCGCGGCAAGCAGCTCGTCTTTGGCGTGCTGGCCCTCGGCTGGCGCGGCTCGGCCCGGCACTGGGCGCTCCACGAGACGCTGCACATCACGATGGCCGCGCTGGCGGTGCCGCTCGTCTGCTCGGTCCATTCCATCGTCGGGCTCGATTTCGCGGCGAGCCTCATGCCGGGCTGGCAGGAGACGATCTTCCCGCCCTATTTCGTCGTCGGCGCCATGTATTCGGGCTTCGCCATGGTGGTGATGCTGGCGATCTTCATCCGCTGGGGCCTAGGCCTCGAGCGCTTCGTGACGCGGCGCCACTTCGACGCCATGGGGCTCATCATGCTGATGTGCTCGCTCGTCATGGGGCTGAGCTACGCCACGGAATGGTTCATGGCCTGGTACGGCGGCGACCACGCGGCGCGCGGCCTCATCGCGCACGAGTTCGCCGGCTTCTATGGCCCGCTCTACTGGCTGCTGCTGCTGTTCAACGTAGCCCTGCCGCAGCTCCTGTGGTGGCCTCGGGCCCGGCGCAATCTCTGGATCCTGGCCGCGGTGTCGATCGGCATCAACATCGGCATGTGGTTCGAGCGCATCCTCATCATCTGGAACACGCTGTCGCACACCTATCTGCCGAGCATGCGGCACGTCTTCGTCATGTCGGCGATCGACTGGATCTTCATCCTCGGGCCGCTCGGACTCTTCGCCTTCCTGTTCCTCCTGTTCTCGCGCTTCCTTCCCGTCGCCTCGATGTACGAGGTGCGCGAGCTCGGCCATCGGCAGGGCGCGCCGTGACCCGGCCTCGCCTTGCCGTCTTCGCCGATGCCGACGCGCTCGTCGCGGCCATCGATATCATGCGCCGCGAGGGCTTCGCGGTCGCCGACGCCCTGACGCCTTTCCCGGTCCCCGAACTGACCCGGCGGCTCGATGCGTCGAGCCGCGTGATGCGTCCCGCGATGGCGCTGTTCGGCTTCGGCGCCGCGCTGCTGTTCGTTGCCCTGCAGGTCTATTCGCAGGCCTATGCCTATCCGCTGAACTCCGGCGGCCGGCCGCTCGCCTCCTGGGCGGTCTACTACCTCGTCCCCTTCGAGACGGGCGTGCTCGCGGCGGCGCTGGCGGGCTTCGCCGTGCTTCTGTGGCGCTGCGGCCTGCCGCGCCTCCATCATCCGCTGTTCGCGGTGCCGGGCGTCGAGCGCGCCACGCAGGACCGCTTCATCCTCATCGTCGACGGTCCCGCCGACGAGGACGCGGCACGCCGCCTGCGCGACGCCCTGTTCGGCGCCGGCGCTCTCTCGGTCGGGGAGGGCAGCGCGTGAGGCGCCTCGCCGTCCTACTGCTGCCGCTGCTCGTCGCCGGGTGCGACCAGTCGATGACCGCGCAGCCGAAATACAAGACCTACGCGCGGGCCGACCTCTGGCCCGACGGCACAGCCGCCCGGCCGCTGCCGGATCATACGGTGGCGCGCGGCGACGGGGCCCGCGCCGCCGCCATCGCCGACCCGCCGCCCGTCACCGAGGCTTTGCTGCGGCGCGGCCAGGAGCGTTTCGACATCTACTGCTCGCCCTGCCATGGGCTCGCCGGCATGGGCGACGGCATGGTGGTGCAGCGCGGCTTCCCGGCGCCGCCCTCCTTCGAAAGCCCGCGGCTCCGGACCGCGAGCGCGCAGCATATTTTCGATGCGATCAGCAACGGCTATGGCGCCATGTACGCTTACGCGGCGCGCGTCGAGCCGCAAGACCGCTGGGCCATCGTGGCCTATGTGCGCGCGCTCCAGCTCGCCGGGCGCGTCTCGCTCGCCGAGGTGCCCGACGCACGGGAGAAATTGCCGTGAGCCGCCGCCTCGTCGCCGGGATCGTCGGTCTGGTGCTGCTCGTCATGATCGGCGTCGCGGCGCCCCGGGTCCTGCTGCACGGCTGGCTGATCGCCTTCGCCTTTCTCGGCGGTTTCCCGCTCGGCGCGCTGGCGCTCATGATGATCCATCGGCTGACGGGTGGCCGCTGGGGCGAGGCGGCCCGGCCCATCCTCGTCGCGGCGACGGCCGCGCTGCCCTTGGCGCTGCTCCTCGTGCTGCCGCTGCTCCTCGGTGCCCGTCTCGTCTATCCTTGGGCGGCCGACCCATCGAGCGCGGGCTCGGGCGTCGCGGCGATCATCCTCAACCCCTGGTCGGTCGGGCTGCGCAGCCTTGTGGGCCTGGGCATCCTCTGCCTCTTCGGGCGCAGGCTCCTCGCCGGGCGGCTCGGTGCCCTTGGCGCCGGCCTTGGTCTGTGCGTCTACGCGCTGTTCATGAACGTCGCCAGCTACGACTGGCTGCTGTCGCTCGACCCGCGCTTCACCTCCTCGGCCTTCGGCGCCCAGATCATCGTCGGGCAGATGCTGTCGGCCCTCTGCCTGGCGGCCTTCCTCGGCCGGGCTCCCGACGAGGATCCGGCCTGGGCCGATCTCGGCGCGCTCATCCTCGCCACGACGCTCGGGGAAAGCTATCTCCTCCTCATCGGCTTCAGCATAGACTGGTACGGCGACCTGCCGGACCAGGCGCATTGGTATGTGAGCCGCACATTGGGCGGCTGGCGCTGGCTGGAAATCGCCGGCGCCCTCCTCGGCGCCGTGCTGCCGATGCTGGCACTGCTGTTCGGCCGCGTGCGCCGCGACCCCCTCCTGCTGCGCCCCGTCGCGCTCGCGGTTCTCCTCGGCCTGCTGATCGAGGACATCTGGCTCGTAGCCCCCACCACGGAACCTGTGTCGGCGCTCACCGGGCTCCTCGCGGTCGGGACCCTCGCGCTGCTGCTGCCCGGCGCGGCCGCCCCTCTGTCGAAGCTGACGGGGAGGACCGCCCATGGCGTTTGAGGTCAGGGATGACCGCGAGGCGCCCGCCGTCGACACCCGGACGGTGCTGGTCATCGTCGGGAGCTTCGTGCTCTTCGTCACCCTCGTCATGGCAGGATTTGCGGGCTATTTGCACTTCGCGGTCGTGACGAGCCGGATCGACCAGCCGCTCGGCACCTTCCCGATCCCGCAGATCCAGCCCGACCCGACGCAGGACTATCTCGGATTCCGTGCCCGCCAGAACGAAGAGCTCGCCGGCTATGCCTGGGTCGATCGGGACAAGAACCTGATCCACATCCCCATCGCGCGGGCGATGAGCCTCGTCGCGTCCAAGGGCGCAGCCGCCTACGACCCGCCCGACCATGCGGCAGCGGCGACCGAGGCCGTCGTCGGACAGCCGCCGGACGGCGCCCCGCGCGCCGTGCCGAGCCTGCCGGCCAGCCCCTATGGAGCACCGCCGTGAGGAGCGAGGCTTTACCTTCCTGCCCCGCATTTCCGCGTTGCCGGACGTCCAAGGAGGCGTTCATGTCGGCGCTGGGCGGTTCGTCCCTTCTCCCCTCAGGGGAGAAGGTGGCCGTCGCGACGAAGCCGCGAGAACGGCCGGATGAGGGGACGCCCAATAGCCGGATGCGCCCCTCATCCCCGCTTCGCGGACCTTCTCCCCCGAGGGGAGAAGGAGCCAATGTCCACGGTCCGTGCAAATCGATTCGACGGATGCTCGCGGCTTTCGTGCTCGCAGCGCTCGCGACCGTCCCACTCCCCGCCCGCGCGGCCCTCGCCCCGGCCGATCTCGATGCTGTCGGGATCGTGCCGGCGCCGGGCGCCGCGCTGCCTCGGGGGTTGCCGTTCGTCGATCAGGCGGGCCGGGCCGTCCGGCTCGGCGACCTTCTAGGCGCACGCCCGATCGTCCTCGTGCTGCTCGACTACCGCTGCCGTGAGATCTGCGGCCCCATCCTGGCCGTGACGGGCAGCGCGCTGTTGCGCACCGGTCTCGAGGCCGGCCGGGATTTCGACCTTCTCGCCATAGGCCTCGATCCGGCTGCCTCGCCCGCCGATGCAGCGCGCATGCGCGACGCCCAGCTCGCCGGCCTCGGCGCGGTCGCGTCGAGCGCTCGTCTCCTCGGCGGCACGCCGCAGGATGTCGCGCGGCTCGAGGCGGCGATCGGCTACCATGCGGCCTATGACGGCGCCGCTGGCCGCTACGCCCATCCGGTCGACATCCTGGTGCTGACCCCGGAGGGCGCCGTATCGCGCGTGCTGCCCGGCCTCGCGCCGGACCCCGCGACGCTGCGGCTCGCCCTGGTCGAGGCGGGCGAGGGGCGCATCGGCACGCTCGGCGACCGCTTGCACCTGCTCTGCTACGGCCTCGACCCGGCGCACGGCCTCGCCAACCGCGCCGTCGCGGCGATGCTCACCGCCGGCGGCCTGCTCACCCTCGCCGGCCTCGGCGGGTTCCTCCTGGTGCTGTCGCGCCGCCGGGGCGTCGCGCCCGGGACCGTCCGATGAGCGGCTTTCCCGTCTTCCCGGGCGAGGCTTCGACCCAGGCGGTGTCGACAGACCACATCACGGCGGGCCTCACCCTCCTCGCCGCGGTTATCATTCTCATCGTCTTCGGTCTCGTCGTCGGCTTCGCCTTCCGCTACCGCAACGGCTCGTCGGCCCGGCGCGGCGACCTGCCCAAATGGGTTGCCCGCGACGTCGAGATCGGCTGGACGGCCGCCACCGCCTTCCTGGCACTGTTCATCGTCTGGTGGACGATCGCCGCCAGCCTCGGCAGCCTCGCGCCGAAAGCCGGCGCCATGGAGATCCATGTCCTCGCCAAGCAATGGATGTGGAAGACCGAGCATCCGAACGGCGCGCGCGAGATCAACGCGCTGCACGTGCCGATGGGCGAGCCGGTGCGGCTGATGATGACCTCGCAGGACGTGATCCACTCCTTCTATGTCCCGCAGTTCCGCATCAAGCAGGACGTGCTGCCGGGCCGCTACACGCACACCTGGTTCGAGGCGACGAAGCTCGGCACCTTCCACCTCTTCTGCACGCAGCTCTGCGGCACCGAGCACGCCCGCATGGTGGGCGACGTCGTGGTGATGCGGCCCGAGGACTATGCGCGCTGGAGCGCTGCCCAGCCCCAGGGCGACGACATCGCGGCAGAGGGTGCGAGTCTGTTCCACACGCTCGGCTGCGCGGGATGCCACGTGGGCTCGGCCGTGCATGCGCCGCAGCTCGCCGGCCTCTATGGCAAGCCGGTGCAGCTCGCCGACGGCCGCAGCGTCGTGGCCGACGATGCCTTCATCCGCGACATGATCCTCAAGCCCAAGGCCAATGTGCCGGCCGGCTACGAGCCGATCATGCCGAGCTTCTCGGGCCTCGTCGGCGACGACGAGATCCTGGCGCTCACCGCCTATATCCGATCGCTGAAGGATGCGAGGGAGACTCGAGGATGACGGATGCCATTGTCGCCGACCATCCGCAGGGCCTCGTCAGGGCACGCGACTACCTTCACGCCGGCTCGACGCTGCGCTCTTGGCTGATGTCGACCGACCACAAGCGCATCGCCATCCTCTACGGCATCACGATCACGCTGTTCTTCCTGATCGGCGGGGCCGCCATCACCATCGTGCGCCTCGAACTCGTGTCGCCGAACGGCAATTTCATCTCGGACGACACCTACAACAAGCTCTTCACGCTGCACGGCGTGATCATGGTGTGGTTCTTCCTGATCCCGTCGATCCCCAACACGCTCGGCAATTTCCTCATCCCGCTCATGATCGGCGCGCCCGACATGGCCTTCCCGAAGCTCAACCTGGCGAGCTGGTACATCAACCTCGCGGGCGGCCTGTTCACCCTGACGGCGCTCCTGGCCGGGGGCGTCGACACGGGCTGGACCTTCTACACGCCCTATTCGACCATGTTCTCGAACGGCAACGTGCTGCTCGCGGCCTCGGGCGTCTTCATCGCCGGCTTCTCGTCGATCGCCTCGGGCGTCAATTTCATCGCCACGATCCATACGCTGCGCATCGCCGGCATGGGCTGGATGCGCCTGCCGCTGTTCGTCTGGTCGATCTATGCGGTCAGCCTCGTCATGGTGCTGGCGACGCCGGTGCTCGCCGTCACCATGCTGCTCATCGTCGCGGAGCGCTGGTTCGGCCTGCCGATCTTCGATCCGGCCCATGGCGGCGACCCGCTGCTGTTCCAGCACCTCTTCTGGTTCTACAGCCACCCGGCCGTCTACATCATGATCCTGCCCGCCATGGGGGTGGTGACCGAGATCATCACCTGTTTCGCGCGCCGCGCCGTGTTCGGCTACACCTTCATGGTCTATGCGATGGTGGCGATCGCCTTCATCGGCTTCTTCGTCTGGGGCCATCACATGTTCGTGTCGGGCCAGTCGCCCTATGCGAGCCTGATCTTCTCGTTCCTGTCCTTTGTCATCGCGGTGCCCTCGGCCATCAAGGTCTTCAACTGGACGGCGACGCTCTACCGCGGGCAGATCAGCTTCGAGGCGCCGATGCTCTATGCGCTCGGCTTCGTCGGCCTGTTCACCGCGGGGGGCCTGACCGGCTTGTTCCTGGCCTCAATCCCGGTCGACGTCCACGTCCACGACACCTATTTCGTCGTCGCGCATTTCCACTACATCATGGTCGGCGGCTCGGTCTCCGCCTTCTTCGGCGGCCTGCATTTCTGGTGGCCGAAGATCACCGGCAAGCTCTATTCGGAGACGTGGGCGCGCTTCGCCGCCATTCTGATGTTCTTCGGCTTCAACTTCACCTTCTTCCCGCAGTTCATCCTCGGCTATCTGGGGATGCCGCGGCGCTATCATGTCTACCCGCCCGAGTTCCAGATCTATCATGAGATGTCGACGCTCGGCGCCTCGGTGCTTGCGGCGGCCTATCTGCTGCCCCCCGTCTATCTCGGCTGGTCGATGTTCAAGGGGACGCGCGCCGGCGACAACCCTTGGGGCGCCAGCGGGCTCGAATGGCAGACCTCGTCGCCGCCCCCGCCGCGCAACTTCCGTGCGCCACCGGAGCTTTCTGAAACGGTCTACGACTATCATGCGCAGGGCAAGGCACCCGCCGCCGACCAGGCCTCGCCCCGCCGGCGAGACAGCGAGGCCCGACAGAACGTGGACGCGGCGCGATGACCGAGAGCGCGGCGGCGCTGCGCGAACCCTGGACCTCGCTCGAAGATCAGCGCCGCGTCGCGATGTTCGGCATGTGGACCTTCATCGCCAGCGAGATCCTGTTCTTCGGTGCCCTGCTGATGGGCTTCAGCTTCGCCAGAATCCTCCACCCCGCCGATTTCGCCGCGGCGGCCCGGCACACCGACATCTGGTTCGGCTCCGCCAATACGGCGATCCTCATCACCTCGTCCTTCACGATGGTGATGGCCGTGCGCGCGGCCGACCTCGACGTGCCGCGGCTCGCCGCAATCCTGCTCGGAGCGACGGCGGCGCTGGGACTGGCCTTTCTCGTCCTCAAGGGCTTCGAATATCGCGAAGACCTCGAGCAGCACCTGCTGCCGGGGCAGGATTTTGCCCTGAAGGCGGCGGCGGCCCAGCTGTTCTTCTCCTTCTACTGGGGCATCACGGCCGTCCACGCCATCCACCTGACGATCGGCATCACGCTCGTCGGGCGGCTGGGCCTGCTGACATGGAGGCGCGGCATCGCGCTGCGCAGCCCGCAGTTCGAGGTGACGGCGCTCTATTGGGGTTTTGTCGACATCGTGTGGATCATGGTCTTCCCGCTGATCTACCTCGGCGGAGGGCGGTCATGACCGCCGAGGGCGGTTCTGCCCATCCGCAGGCGACGCGACGCGGCCTCGCGGCGGCCTGGCGCCGCAACGGCCTCGTCTTGCTGGCGCTGCTCCTCCTGCAGGCGCTGTCGATCGGCCTCGCCTATGCGCCGCTCGGGCGCTGGGTGCTCGGCGTCAATGTCGGTATCGCGGCGCTCCAGGCTCTCGTGGTCGGCACCTTTTCCATGGGGCTCGAGAAGACGACCGCGCTGAACCGCCTCACCGCCGCGGCCGGCTTCGTCTTCGTCCTTGTCATGTTCTCCCTGACGCTCGGCGACGTCTACACGCGCCTCTGAGCCCGACCTTCACCGGCTGACGACGGCTGACGAGCCGGATCACTCCATCGTCGGCGCGAGCTTCTCGACGCCGGGGACCTCGCCGCCGAGCCACGCCGCGTTCTTGGCCGTTCCATCGAAGGTGGCGCTCGTCTTGAACAGCTCGTATTTGCCCTGGACCGCATAGGGCCGACTACGTCCCAGCAGCTCCGCGACGGTTGCTTTGTCCATCGGCCGGAAGCTTTTTACCGCCTCGAAGGCTTGGTCGAGGTCGCGCTGGCTCTGGATGCCGGTGATCACGACCGATGTCGGCAGGTTCAGCGAGAAGTGCAGATATTCGATCGGCTTGATCGGCGCGTCGCTCTTCAGGATCACGCCGTCGCCGAAGGTCTTCATGCCAAGCGCGGCGATGCCGTTCGAGACCAGATAGGGCAGCACGAGATGGCCGAAGCTGCGGAAATGCGCGTCCATCACGTTGAGCGGCATCTGCACCGCATCGAACTGGAAGCCGTGCTCGGCCGCGACCTCGAGCATCTGCAGATGGATGCGGGGATCCTTGTGCCCGGTGAAACCGATATGGCGCAGCTTGCCGGCCTTCTTGGCCTCGACGAAGGCTTCCATGGCGCCGCCCTCGGCGAAGATCCGGTCCGGATCGTCGTAGCGCAGGATCTCGTGATGCTGGACGAGGTCGATCCGGTCGGTGCGCAGGCGCTTCAGCGACGTGTCGATCTGCTTTGTGGCTTCCGCCTTGGTGCGGCCGTCCATCTTGGACATCAGGAAGACCTTGTCGCGGTAGCCGCCCTGCTCCAGCGCGACGCCCATGCGCAGCTCCGAACGCCCCTCGTTATAGTCCCAGCAATTGTCCATGAAGGTGATGCCGCGATCGATGCCCTGATGCATCAGCCGGACGGCCTCGTCGTCGGTCAGCGCGCTCTTGCCGAGATGGAAGCCGCCCATGCCGATCGCCGAGATCTTCTCCGGCGACCGCCCGAAGGACCGGTAGAGCATCTCGCCGCGGCGCTCGCCGGGATCGCTGACGAAGGGCAGGTCGGCCGGATCGGCGGGCCGTGCGTCGGGCAGGCCGGGGGCGTTCACGGCCGCACCCGCACTGCTGGACGCGGCGATGCCGGTGCCGAGCACGGCAGCCTGGAGAAAGGTGCGACGTTCCATGGCGTGTCTCCTTGTGGCTGGATCGCGGGGTGCGTGTCGCGTCGTGGGGCGCGTGATGGAAGATCCGTCGTCATATCAGCTGATCTCCGTGAGGCGCCGCGCCGC
Organism: Lichenihabitans sp.; assembly: GCA_965277635.1. Classification (GTDB taxonomy): domain Bacteria; phylum Pseudomonadota; class Alphaproteobacteria; order Rhizobiales; family Beijerinckiaceae; genus Lichenihabitans. Next base: position 2,535,761 of record CBDIDE010000002.1, on the reverse strand, counting down.
GTGCAGCAGGCGCAGGGCGGCGCAGGCCGCGCCATAGCCATTGTCGATATTGACGACCGCGAGACCGGGGGAGCAGCTCGCCAGCATGGCGTCGAGCGCGGCCCGTCCGCCTTCGGCGACGCCATAGCCCACCGAGGTCGGCACCGCGATCACCGCTCCGGCGACGAGGCCGCCGAGGACGCTCGCCAGCGCCGCATCCATGCCGGCGACGACGATGGCGATCGGATGCGCCCGGATCTCCTCGATGCGGCGGGTGAGGCGCCACAAGCCGGCGACGCCGACATCGGCGATCAGCGTCGTCACGTGGCCATGATAGGCGAGCGTGCGTTCGGCTTCCCGCGCCACGGGAACGTCGGAGGTGCCGGCCGCGACGATCGCGACCCGGGCCGGCCCGACGGCGGCGCGGGACGCGCCAAAGACGCCGGTCCGCGAGACCGGACAATAATCCAGGGCGTCGCGGTGGCGTCGAGACAGCGCGCCGTGCTTGTCATCGTCGAGCCGCGTGACCAGCAGGCGCGCGCCGCGCTCCGCCGCAAGCTCGAGAATCGCGTCGATCTGCGCCGGCGACTTGCCGGCCGCATAGACGGCCTCTTCGAGTCCGATCCGCTCCGCCCGCGCGAAGTCGAGCACGATCTCATCCGCGAGGTTCACTTGTCCGCTCCGGCGCGATCGGTCAGGAAGGCGCTCCCGATCCGGTAGGGGGCGAAGCTCACGGCACGTTCGGCAAGGCTGGCCGGCGCTTGCGCGAGGATTCTGCCGTCAAGAGCGCCGCGACGCCGCGTGTCGAGGGCGGCGAGACTGTCGGGATCGAGCTCGATCACGATCCCCGAGGCCCGCACGCGGCACCGGATCTTGCGGCTTGGACCCGCGTCCCGCCCCACGGCTTCACTGACGAGTTGCTCCACCGCATGGACGAAGGCGAGCATCGCCGGTTCGATGCGGATGCCGGTCTCGACCCGGCTCGCCAGGCAGGGCGCCGCCGGCAATTCGGCGACATCGCCGAGTCCGAGGATCCGCGCCAGGGCGCGCACCGATCGCTTGTCGAGGCCAGCCTCGACGAAGGGATGGCGCACGTCATGGCGGGCGGCGGCATCGAGGCCGGGGCGGTATTCGCCGAGATCGTCGAGGTTGGCGCCGGAGACGATGCGACGGTCCGTGACCCGGCGGATCGCGCCATAAAGATTGGTCTTACAGAAAAAGCAGCGGTTGACGGGGTTCGCCCGATAGGCCGGGTCGGCGAATTCGCCGGCGTCGATCACGTTGAGCGACCAGCCCTGCCGCGAAGCCTCCCCCTGGACCCTGGCGGTCGCCTCCCCGGGCACGGCCGGCGAGGCGGCGTGAACCATCAGGGCGGCGTCCGCGCCGAGAAGCCGGTGCGCCATCGTCGCCAGCGTCAGGCTGTCGACACCGCCGCTGACCGCGACGGCGATCGGCCCCGAGGGACGAAGGACGGCCTCGAGCCGAGCCCGCGCCTCGCTCACCGCTCGTCCTCCGCGTGGCGCGAGAGAACCAGCCGCTCGGCGTCGCGACGCAGGGCAGCACGGCCGGCATGTCCCTCACCGGCCAGCGCGTCGTCGGCCTCGGCCTTGGCGGTCCGGCCACCCGGCCGCTCGACGCTTTTCACCCGCACTCGACGTCCGGCGATCTCGACCGTCTCGACGGTGCGCGGCAGGGCGACGCCGGCAACGATGCGATGGCGCAGGCCGATCGTCGTCGTTTCACGGAAGCAGGCCGCGATCGCTCCATCGAACGTTTCGGCCCGCGCCAGCACCCGCACATGGGTCATCATCCGCCCCTTCTTGCCGAAAACCGGCATCTGCACGACGTCGAAGATGTCGCCATGGCTGCGCAGGCGGTCGAGGCCCATGGCGAGGTCCTCCGCCGACTGGTCGTCGACCTCGAACTCGATCACGGCCAATTCGCGATGCCCCGTGTCGCCGGAGACCGCCGTCTCGTCGAAGACGAGAACCCGAAGGCAATTGCTGAGGCCGGGAAGCGTCCGCGTGCCGAAGCCGATGCCCGACCGCACGAGCGTGCGAGGACCGTCGCGCGCAATCGACGCGGACCCGCAGAGGTGGCGCAGGATCGCGGCGCCGGTCGGCGTCACCCGCTCCCCGGCGACGCCGTCGTCGATCATGGAAAAGCCTTCGAGAAGGAGCGCGGTGGCCGGCGCCGGCACCGGCAGCATGCCATGCTGCGTGCGGACGCGGCCCGCGCCGAGCGGCAGCGCCGAGACGCTCCAGCGCGTCGCGCCGACCGCGACGATGAGGTGGGAAGCTGCCACGATGTCGGCGATCGAGTCCCAGGCGCCGACCTCATGGAAGGCGACATCGTCGGGCGCTATGCCATGAACGCGCGCCTCCGCCTCGGCGAGGTTGCCGAAGATGGCGAGCGCATTGTCGAGCACGGCAGGCTCGAGATGGGCGTACCGCAGCGCGGCGCGGATGTCGGCCCAATGCCGATGCTCGTGGCCGGGGTGCGGAGCGCCGGCACCCGCGTGGTGGTCGTCCTCGTCGTGGTGATGCGCGAGGCCGCCGAGGTCGCCCTGGCCATCCCGCCGCGTGACCGTGAAGCGGCGCCCGTGCAGGACGCCGTCGTTATGGGGATGCGAGGCGCAGGTTATACCCGCGCCCCCGGCGGCCGCGACGCTGGCGCGCACGCCGGCCTCATGCTCCGGGAATGCATCGAGCAGAGCAGCCGCAAACATGTCGCCGGCCACGCCTCCGATCGCATCGAGATGGATCTGCATCCGGTCACGGTCCCCGCGTGAAACTCCATGGGCGCAAACGCGACGCCGATCCGAAAGGTCCTGCGCCGAACACGACGAGGTCGGGCGATCGGGCCTATCCGCTCGCCTTCTTGCGCCGGGTCACCCAGCCCTTGCGGGCCGCGGCCGAGCGCTGCTCGGGTGATCCCGACTTGTGGGCACGGCCGCCGCGCGACGACGAAACATGCGTCTCGGGCTTGCCCCGGCCCGAGCCGGACTTGTTGCCGCCGCCCGAGTCCTTGTTCACGGTCGCCCAGGCACGGCTTTCCGCCTCCTTCTTGGGAACGCCGCGATCCTCGTAGCTTTCCTCGATATGCTCGGCCTTGCGCTTCTGCTTGTCGGTGTAGGCATCCTTGTCGCCGCGGGGCATGGGCATCCTCCTCTCGCATTCCCGGCAGCAGAACGTTCGCGCCCGATCCAATGTTGCCTTTGTGGCGAAGGGCGCCACACGGCGCCTCGTCCGTCACGCGGCGGTCTCGGCAACCCCGTCCTGAAAGGCAGCCTCGATGGCCTGATCGACCCGCTCCAGCCAGACGAACTCCAGCTTGGCGCGCGCATCCTCCGGGATGTCGTCGTAGTCGCGCCGGTTGCGGGCCGGCAGCATGACGCGCGTGATCCCGGCGGTGGCGGCGGCCACGACCTTCTCCTTGATGCCGCCGACCGGCAGCACGAGTCCGCGCAAGGTGATCTCGCCCGTCATCGCGGTATCGGCGCGCACGGCGCGGCCTGTCGCCAGGGAGGCGAGCGCCGTGAACATGGCGACGCCGGCGCTCGGACCGTCCTTCGGCGTGGCACCGGCCGGGACATGGACGTGGATGTCGTTGCGCTCGAACCAGGTCGCTTCGATGCCGAGCGACGCGGCCCGGTTCTTGAGCAGGCTCAGGGCCGCCTGCACGCTTTCCCGCATGACCTCGCCGAGCTGGCCCGTCACCGTGAGGCTGCCCTTTCCCGGGCTGCGGGTCGCCTCGATGAACAGGATCTCGCCGCCGAAAGGCGTCCAGGCCAGTCCGGTGGCGACGCCCGGCACGCTGGTGCGGATCGCCACCTCGTTCTCGAACACCGGGCTGCCGAGGATCAGGGTCAGGTCGCCCGCCGCGATCTCGGCCCGGTCGACCGAGCCTTCGGCGATGCGCACCGCGGCGTTGCGCAGCGTCCGGCCGATCTCGCGCTCCAGGCTGCGGACGCCGGCTTCGCGTGTATAGCCGGCGATGATGGCGCGCAGCGCCGCATCGTCGATCGTCACCTGGTCGGCCTTGAGGCCGTTCGCCTCGAGCTGGCGGGGCACGAGATAGCGCCGGGCGATCTGGAACTTCTCCTCCAGCGTGTAGCCGGCGAGCGAGATGATCTCCATGCGGTCGCGCAACGGGCCGGGCACGGTGTCGAGCATGTTGGCGGTCGCGATGAACACCACGTGCGACAGGTCGAACGGCACCCCGATGTAGTTGTCGCGGAAGGTGCCGTTCTGCTCGGGGTCGAGCACTTCCAGCATGGCGGCCGAGGGATCGCCCTGGATGCCGCGCCCCATCTTGTCGATCTCGTCGAGCATCATCACGCAATTGCGGGCGCCGGCCTTTCGAAGCCCCTGAATGATGGTCCCCGGCAACGCGCCGATATAGGTCGAGCGATGGCCGCGGATCTCCGCCTCGTCGTGAACGCCGCCGAGGCTGACCCGCACGAAGGGACGCGCGAGCGCGCGGGCGATCGATTGGCCGAGCGAGGTCTTGCCGACGCCGGGCGGCCCGACGAAGCACAGGATCGGCGCATGACCGTCGGGCGCGAGCTTCCGCACCGCGAGATATTCGACGATCCTCTGTTTGATTCTGGTCAGCCCGAAATGGTCGGCATCGAGGATCCGCCGCGCCTCGGCGATATCGATCGGCTTGGAGTCCGACAGCCGCCAGGGCAGCTCCACCATCCAATCGAGGTGATTGCGCAGCATGCCGGTTTCCGGCGAGGCTTCGGCGCTGCGCTCGTAGCGGCGCAGTTCCTTGCGCACGGAGGCCTCCGTGTCGGCCGGCATGGCCGCCGCATCGATCTTGGCCGAGAGCTCCGCGATCTCGATCGCCTTGCCCTGGCCTTCGCCCTCACCGAGCTGGCGCTGGATCGCGGCCATCTGCTCGCGCAGCACCGCCTCCCGCTGCCGCTCGTCGAACGTCTGCTTGGTCTGCCGGCCGATCTCGTTGGTTAGGCGCAGCACCTCGATCCGATGCGCCAGGAGCGCCGTCACCTTCTCCATGCGGGCCATCTGATCGACCGTCTCCAGCAGCTCCTGCTTCTGGTTGGGCGTGATGTCGAGATAGGCGGCGACGAGATCCGGAAGGGCCGTGGACGAGGCGGTATTCTGCACGGCCTGGACGAGGTCCGCCGGGACCTGGGGCAGGAGCTGCAGCGTTTCGAGCGCCAGCCGCTGCAAGTTCAGCCGCGTGGCCTCGAGCGCCGGCCCGTGCTGGTCGGCTTCCTCGATCCGCAGCGGCTGGGCGACGAAGAACGGCCGCTCGCGGAGGAAGTCGGTCACCTGGAACCGCTGCACGCCCTGCAGGACGACATGCTGCGTGCCGTCCGGGGCGCTGAGGTAGCGCAGCACGTTGCAGACCGTTCCGGTGCGGTGCAGATCGACCGCGGCGGGGTCTTGGTTCTCTTCGTTACGCTGCATGAGAAGGCCGATCGGCTTCTCTTCGCGCACGGCGGCTTGCGCGGCCGCCACCGAACGCTCGCGCCCGAGCGTCACTGGAAAGACCGTGCCGGGGAAGACCACCATGTTGCGGACCGGCACGATGATCAATGCATCGTCGGGCAGGCCCGTCGGGGTCGCTGCATCCTGGTCAACGGAGCTCGCGCCCTCGGCGGCGCGCGGCGGGGTCGAAGCGAGCGTTCTCATCGAGCGGCCTTGTGAAGACTGATCAGGAGGCAGCCGTCCTGCGCGGTGCTCTTGACGGCATCGTAGCGCCCGGCCGGGACCGGCACGCGCCGCTCGAACCGGCCCTGCGGCAGTTCGAGCCGGTGGATCACCGCGGTCAGCAGCTCGCGCGGCAGCACGCGCCGGCCGGACACCACCAGGCAACCATCCTCCATAACCGCCTCGACCTGGTCGGGCGCGACGCCGGGCAGCGCGATCAGGATCAGCACCTGCGTCTCGGTCTCGATGACGTCGACGGGCGGCTCCCAAGCGGGACGCCGCGCGTTGGTGCGCGGCTGAAAGAACTGGTCGTGCATTCGCTCGGCTCGCGCCAGCAAGGCGACGGCCTCCGACCACATCCAATCCTGCGGCTCTCGCGGCATGAGCACCTCTCGGCTGGCCGCCCTCGTGGGACCGGCATTGAGGTCCAATGTAGGCCCGTTTGGCCAGGTTGCGAGGGAGGCGACGAATGGAGTGCGGCGATCGGTCGACGCATCAATTGACACGCCGTCTTCGTTGGCGTGGCGACCGGACTGGTCACCGCGGCTTCGGAGAGCAGCCATGAGCATGAACGTCAGCGAATACGTGTGGCAGCGTCTCGTCGAATGGGGGCTGACGCGGGTCTACGGCTATCCGGGGGATGGCGTCGGCGGGCTCGACGTGGCGCTCGAGAAGGCCAAGGACAAGATGCATTACGTCCAGGTGCGTCATGAGGAGATGGCGGCCTTCATGGCCTCCGGCCATGCCAAATTCACCGGCGGCGTCGGGCTCTGCTACGCGACCTCGGGGCCCGGGGCGATCCATCTCCTCAACGGGCTCTACGACGCCAAGATGGACCACGTGCCGGTGGTCGCGCTGGTCGGCCAGCAGGCCCGCACCGCCATCGGGGCGAGCTACCAGCAGGAGGTCGACCTGCAGAACCTCTTCAAGGACGTCGCCGGCGACTACGTGCATATGGCGAGCGTGCCGGGGCAGGTGCGCCATCTGATCGACCGGGCCGTGCGTATCGCCGCGACGAAGCGCGTCGTCACCTGCGTCATCCTGCCGAACGACCTGCAGGAGCTGACCTACGAGGACCCGCCCGTCAAGCATGGCACGACCCATACCGGGATCGGCTACGCCGGCCCGGCGCAGCTGCCCGACGAGATCGTCCTGCGCAAGGCGGCCGAGATCCTCGACGCCGGCGAGAAGGTCGCCATCCTGGTCGGCGCCGGGGCGCTTGGCGCGACCGACGAGGTCATCGCCGTTGCCGAGCGGCTGCAGGCCGGCGTCGCCAAGGCGCTGCTCGGCAAGGCGGTGCTGCCGGACGACCTGCCCTGGGTGACGGGCTCCCTCGGCCTGCTCGGCACCAAGCCGAGCTGGGACCTGATGCAGGACTGCGACACGTTCCTGATGATCGGCTCGGCCTTCCCGTACAGCGAGTTCCTGCCGCCGCCCGGTCAGGCGCGCGGCGTCCAGATCGACATCGACGGCGCCCGGCTCAGCCTGCGCTATCCGATGGAGGTCAACATGGTGGGCGACAGCGCCACCACGCTGCGGGCGCTGCTGCCGATGCTGCGGCAGAAGCCGGAGGGCAAGTGGCGCAAGCGGATCGAGAAAGGCGTCGCCAGCTGGTGGACCCTGCTCGAGGAGCGCGCCATGGCGGCGGCCGACCCGATCAACCCGCAGCGCATCTTCTGGGAGCTCTCCAAGCGCCTCCCCGACGGAGTGATCATGACGGGAGATTCCGGCTCGGTCGCCAACTGGTATGCCCGCGACATCAGGATCAGGCGCGGCATGATGGGCTCGCTCTCGGGCGGCCTGGCGTCCCTCGGCGCCGCCACGCCCTATGCGGTGGCGGCCAAGATGGCCTTTCCCGACCGCCCGGTGATCGGCTTCATCGGCGATGGCGCCATGCAGATGAACGGCCTCAACGTGATGATCACCGTCTCCAAATACTGGAAGGAGTGGGCGGACCCGCGCTTCGTCATCATGGTGCTGAACAACCGTGACCTCAACCAGGTGACCTGGGAGGAACGCGTCCAGCTCGGCGACGGCAAGACCGAATCGACCCAGAGCATTCCGGATTTCCCCTACCACCGCTACGCGGAGCTGATCGGCCTGAAGGGCATCTTCGTCGACGATCCCGAGAAGATCGGCGCGGCCTGGGACGAGGCGCTGAGCTCGGACCGGCCGGTCATCCTCGAGATCTACGCCGACCCCAACGTGCCGCCGTTGCCGCCGCACATCACGCTGAAGGACGCCAGGAACTTCATGTCGATGATGACCGACGAGCCCGAGCTCGGCAGCGTCCTCAAAGGCAGCGCCAGGCAGCTACTCGCCGGCATCCTGCCGGGGAAAGGCTGAGCGAGCCGTCATGCCGAAACTCTCCGACGAGACCGCCCTAAGACGGCGTGCGCCGCCGCGCGAAGACTTCGCCGAGCCTCGCGAGGCCTCGCCGATCGATCGGCGACCGGCGTCACGCTCGTTCGAGCCGGTGCCGCTCGCACATGAGCGACCCGCCCGCCAGCTGCACGGCGCGGCCGCGATGATCGGTGCCTCCGTTCTCATGGACAGCGCCATCGAACATTACCGTGGCTCGTTCAAGAATCCGGCCATGGTCCTGCCGATTGTCTCGTCGGCGTTCAATATCGCCTCCAGCCTGCACGGCATGGGAGCGGCCGAGTCCGACAGCCACACGCTGCGGACGCTGAGCTACGGCGCCTCGATCGGCATCGGTGCGCTCGGCACCGGTTTCCATCTCTACAACGTCTCGACGCGGGTCGGCGGCTTCCGCTGGGAGAACCTGTTCTACGGGGCGCCGCTCGGCGCGCCGGCCGCCCTGATGCTGTCGGGGATGGCGGGCCTCACCGGCGACCGTCTCGCAGGCAACGCCAAGCGGCACGGAGAAGCGACCCTGCTCGGCATGCCGGCCGGCCGCGTCGTCGCCGGCCTGACGAGCCTCGGGCTGCTCGGCACGGTGGGCGAGGCCGGGCTCATGCATTTCCGCGGCAACTTCCAGAACCCCGCCATGCTTCTGCCGGTGGTCCTGCCGCCGGTCGCCGCAGCCGTGCTGGCCGAGGCGGCGTTCGGGCCGCCGCGCCGCAAGCGCGGAGGGGCAAAATTCTGGCTCGGGGTGACGTCGGTCCTCGGCTTCGCCGGCGTGGCCTTCCATTGCTACGGCGTGTCGCGCGCCATGGGCGGCTGGAAGAACTGGCGGCAGAACATGATCGACGGTCCGCCGATCCCGGCGCCCCCGAGCTTCTCCGGTCTTGCCATCGCCGGCCTTGCGGCCTTGGCGCTGATCGAGCGAGCCGAGCGATGAGCGAGCGCTTCCCCGGCTATGACGTTCTCGACAAGCGCAACACCTTGTCTTGGAACGCACCGACCCGGCGCGCCATCGACAGGCGCCTCGCCGTCCATCCTGGCCCTCGTTTCTTCTCGTCGGACGAATGGGCGACCCTGCAGGCCGTGTGCGCGCGCATCGTCCCGCAGCCGAGCGACCGGCCGCCCGTACCGATCGCCGCCTATGTCGACGAGAAGATGTTTCTCGGCAAGACCGAAGGCTACCGCTTCGCCAGGCTTTTGCCGCAGGGCGACGCCTGGAAAGCCACTCTCGCGGCGCTCGATGCGGCGGCGCAGGCGCATCACGGCCGCCGCTTCGACCGGTTGACTGCCTTCGATCAGGATGCGCTCCTGACCCGCATGCAGAGAGGCGACCTCGCCGGCCCGCTCTGGCAAGGCATGCCCTCCGACCTCGTCTTCAGCAAGCGCGTTCTGCACGACATCACCAGTGCCTATTACGCGCACCCGACCGCCTGGAGCGAGGTGGGCTGGGCGGGGCCGGCGAGCCCACGTGGTTTCGTCCGCCTCGACAAGGATCGGCGCGACCCTTGGGAGGCGGCGGAGGCCCATCCCGGCGAGGAAGCGAAGGCCTATCGGGAGAACAAGCATGTCGTCTGAGCCGGTTCGCGATCCCTTCGAGGCGCCGCGTGCGGCGCGGGGCCGCGCCCCGGACGTCTTCGCGCCCGGCGGCTGGGTTCCGATGCGCGAATATCGCGACGACGACGCGGTCGATTTCGTCGTGGTCGGCACCGGCGCGGGCGGCGGCACGCTGGCCTGCCGGCTCGCCGAGAAAGGCTTTTCCGTCGTCGCGCTCGACGCCGGCCCCTTCTTTCGGCCGCTCGACGATTTCGCCTCCGACGAGACGGAGCAGACCAAGCTCTACTGGACGGACGACCGGATCGTCGAGGGCAACGACTGGATGACCATGGGCGGCAAGAACAGCGGCAAGGCGGTGGGCGGCTCGACCGTCCATTTCGCCATGGTGTCGCTGCGCTTCCGGCCCGAATGGTTCAAGGCCCGCAGCACGCTCGGCTACGGGGCCGACTGGCCGATCGACTGGCGCGAGATGTGGGGCTACTACCGGCAGGCGGAAGAGGCGCTGTCGATCTCCGGGCCGGTCACCTATCCCTGGGGACCGAAGCGTCCGCGTTACCCGTACCGCGCCCATCCGGTCAACGCGGCCGGCATGATGTTGGCGAAGGGATGCGAAGCGCTCGGCATGGCCTGGACTCCGACGCCGCTCGCGACCGTCTCGGCGCCGCGCGGGAAATCGCCGCCCTGCGTCTATCGCGGCTTCTGCCGCTTCGGCTGCTCGACCAACGCCAAGCAGAGCGCCCTCGTCGTCTGGATCCCCCGCGCCATCGCGGCCGGCGCCGAGATCCGCGACCTCGCCATGGTGGGCAAGGTGGAGACCAACCAGGCGGGCTTCGCCACGGGCATCCACTACCATCGCGACGGTCGCTGGCGCTTCCAGCGGGCCAGGAACGTCGTGGTGGCGGGCTATGCGGTCGAGACGCCGCGCCTGCTCCTGATGTCGGCCAACGATCGATTCCCGGACGGGCTCGCCAATTCCTCCGGCCTCGTCGGCAAGAACCTGATGACGCAACCCAACCAGGCCGTGTTCGGCGATGTCGCGGAGGAGATCCGCTGGAGCAAGGCGCCGCCCTCGACCACCATCACCGAGCATTGGAACTACGACGACCGCAAGGATTTCCACGGCGGCTATTGCTGGATGGGACAGGGACCGCTGCCGATCGAGTGGGCGTCCGTCCAGGCCGGGTCGCGCGGCCTCTGGGGCGATGCGCTGGTGCGGGAGATGAACAACTACAACCACGCGGTCGGCATCAAGATGGTCGGCGAAGCCATGCCCGACGAGACCAATCGCGTGACCTTGGCGGACGAGACGGACCAATACGGCCTGCCCATCACCCGCATCCACTATGCCTGGACCGACAACGACCGCGCCCTGATCGATCATGCCCTCGACCGGATGGAAGAGAGCATGCGGGCGGCGGGGGTCAGGAACCTGTTCCGGCAGGAGCAGGACGCCAACCACCTCGGCGGCACCGCGCGCATGGGCGACGATCCGCGCACGAGCGTGGTCGACGCCGACTGTCGCGCCTGGGACATCCGCAATCTCTGGATCTGCGACGGCTCCGTCTTCCCGACGGTCGGCGGCGTCAATCCGTCCCTGACCATCCAGGCGATCGCCCTGCGGACGGCCGACCGGATCGAGACCTTGGCGCGGCGCGGCGAGCTTTAGCACCATCGTCCCTCTCGGGATCCGGCGTTGCGAACCGTTGCGTCCGGCCGTCATGAGCCCCAAGGTGGGCAGATCGGCCGAGAGAGAGCGAACCCATGGACAGCGCGACCGACATCGTCAGCCTCGGCGCCGTGGATCTCTCCCGCGCCATCCATGCGCGGCAGGTCTCCTGCGTCGAGGTGATGCGGGCCTATCTCGACCGGATCGCGCGGCTGAACCCCGAGGTCAACGCCATCGTGGCCTTGCGGGACCGGACAGATCTCCTGAGAGAGGCCAAGGCGCGGGATGCGGACTTGGCCCATGGCGAAAGCCACGGTCCGCTGCACGGCTTCCCGCAGGCCATCAAGGACCTCGATGCCGTCCGCGGCCTGCCCTTCACCCAGGGCTCGCCGATCTTCGCCGATACGGTGGCGGAGACCGACTCGATCCTGGTCGAGCGGCTGCGGGCCGGGGGCGTCATCTTCATCGGCAAGACCAATACGCCGGAATTCGGCCTCGGCTCGCAGACCTACAATTCCGTCCACGGCACAACCCGCAATGCCTATGACCAGGGCTTGACCTCGGGCGGATCGAGCGGCGGCGCGGCGGTGGCGGTCGCGCTTCGCATGCAGGCGGTGGCGGATGGCAGCGACCATGCCGGATCGTTGCGCAACCCTCCCGCCTTCAACAATCTCTTCGGCTTGCGCACCAGCTACGGTCGCATCCCGAACGAAGGGCTCGACGTGTTCACGCCGACGCTCGCCGTGCCCGGCGCCATCGGCCGCACGCCGGCCGATATCGGGCTGATGCTCTCGGTCATCGCCGGCGAGGATCCGCGCCTGCCCTATTCGATTCCCGAGGACCCGAAGCGCTTCGCCGGCCCGCTCGGCCGCGACTTCAGGGGTACGCGCGTGGCCTGGCTCGGCGATTGCCGCGGTCACCTGCCGTTCGAGCCGGGCGTGCTCGATCTCGGTCGCGCCGCGCTCGCCGTCTTTCGAGACATCGGCTGCACGGTCGAGGAGGCCTGTCCGGCCTTCGACTTCGAGGCGCTATGGCGGGACTGGCTGGTGCTGCGCGCCTGGACGGTCGCCGCGACCTTGCGGCCGCTCTACGAAGATCCGGCGAAACGCGCCCAGATGAAGCCGGAAGCCATATGGGAGGTCGAGCGCGGCTTGAGACTCGACGCCGATCAGGTCTCGGCGGCCCAGCGGGGCCGCACCCGATGGTATGGTTCGCTGCGCCGCTTCATGGAAACCTACGACGTCCTGCTCATGCCCACCACGCAGGTGTTTCCCTTCGACGTCGGCCTGACCTGGCCGCGCGCGGTCGGCGGACGGACGATGGACACCTACCACCGCTGGATGGAGGTCGTGATCCCGGTGACGATGAGCGGTCTTCCCTCGCTCGACGTGCCGGCGGGGTTCGATCCGCGCGGCCGCCCTACGGGGATCCAGATCGTCGGGCGCACCCGCGATGAATTCGGCTGCCTGCAGCTCGGCGCGGCCTATGATGCCGCGACGCGGTGGGTGGAGATGCATCCGCCGGCCCTCGGTCGCGGATGAGCCGTCGACAAGCTCCAGCGGAGGCCGGATGTTCAGCGGGATCGGACTGATCGGCTTCTGCTGCATCTCTGCCGCGGCGGCGGCGGGTTTGCTGCTCAGCGGCAGGCTGCCAGAGGACTGCCGCAGCGAAGACACCCAGGACGCGGTCAAGACGACGATGAACGTCCTCGCGATTCTGTCCGCCCTGGTGCTCGGGCTTCTGGTCGCCGGAGCCAAGACGAATTTCGACACGAGAAACAAGGAGATCGAGCAATTCTCCACGAGCCTCACCGTGCTGGACCGCGAGCTCGTGCATTTCGGTCAGGATGCCAAGGGCTTGCGGGATCTGCTGCACGCCTATACGGCCCGGAAACTGGCCCTGACCTGGCCGGCCGACCGCCGGTCGGGGATACTCCGACATGACGCTCAATCGGTTGAGATGCTCGACGACCTCGAGGAACATCTGCGCGCGTCGATGCCGCAGACCGACGCCGACCGTGCACGGCAGACAAGCGCCTTGCAGCTCGCCGGAGACCTGAAGCGAACGAGCCGGCTCTTGATGATCCAGCAGAGCGAACGAGTACCGCGGCCGTTCCTGGTCGTGGTCATCTTTTGGCTCAGCATGCTGTTCCTCAGCTTCGCCCTGTTCGCACCGCGCAACCGTGTGGTCATCGCCGCCATGCTGATCTGCGCCGTCTCGGTTTCGGCCGCGGTGAACCTGATCTACGATATGGATCAGCCCTTCGCCGGCTTCATCAGCGTGTCGTCCATGCCGTTGCGCCAGGCGCTGGACGAGATGAAACCATGAGCCGTTGCGCATCGGAGGCTTGATCGCGCGAAGGGTGAGGACCCAGCGCCGGCCCATCAGCCGAGCGCCGCGAGGACATCGTCCACCCGGGTCACCGCCGACACGTTCTTCAGCGCATAGTCGATCGAGGCGCGGTGCCAATCGGCGTTCATAGTGGCGCAGCAGTCCTCGGGCACGATCATCACATAGCCCTTGTCGGCACCGGTGCGCGCCGTGTGCTCGATCGACATGTTGGTCCAGGCGCCGGTGACGATGACCATGTCGCGCCGCTCCGCCTTGAGGATGGTCTCGAGCGACGTGCCCTCCCAGGCGCTCATGCGCATCTTGGTGACGACATGGTCGCCGGGCTTGGGCTCCAGGCCCGGCACGGGTTCGACGCCCCAGGTGCCGCGCACGACCGCCTTGGCATCGGCGACGCCCTCGAAGAGCGGAGCGTTGAGGGTCAGCCCCGGCGCGCCGGGTTCGACCACGAACCAGACATGGATGACCGGGACGCCCTTCGAGCGGCAGCGCTCGGCGAGGCGCGCCGCATTGGCAATGGCGTTCTGCTCGCGGCAATGGGCCGGGGCGCCGGAGGAGGCGAAGGCGCCCCCCTCCATGACCACATCGTTCTGCATGTCCTGGATGATCAGCGCGCAGCGCGCCGGATCGAGATCGAGGCGGGATGGGTCGGCCATGGCGGAATCGGTCCTGCGGGGTGAGGCGGGCGTCGCCCGCATGGCGGACGTCGTCCGCATGAAAGGCTCGGCATGCGGGCCGATCCTGGTGTCGACCGCATAGAGCGACGTCGTAGCGGCCAGGAAGAGCGTGTGCCAGTCGGGACCGCCCCAGTGAAGGTTGGCGACGAGCTCCGGCACGCCCACCTTGCCGATATGCCGGCCATCGGGCGCATAGACCCACAGGCCACCCGGCGCCGTGACCCAGACATTGCCCGCCCGGTCGCATTTCATGCCGTCCGGCACGCCGGGTTTCAGGCTGTCGCGGATGCCCGAGGCGAAGAGGCGCGGATTGGACAGTGCACCGTCGCGGCCGACCGAGAAGACCCGGATATTGGCCTGCTCGGTGTCGTTGACGTAGAGCCGATCCTCCTCGGGCGAGAAGCAGAGGCCGTTCGGCTGGCCGAACATGAAGCGGTCGCAGAGGAGCTGCGGCTCGCCGCCTCCCGGTGGAACGCGATAGACCCCCTGGAATCCAAGCTCGCGCGGGCGCTCAATGCCAAACACCGGCATCCGCCCGTACCAGGGGTCGGTGAAATAGACCGAGCCATCCTGGCGGACGACGATGTCGTTGGGGCTGTTGAGCTCGCGTCCCTCGAAATGCGAGGCCAGCACGCTGCGGCGCCCGTCGCGATCGACGCGGACGACCGAGGAGGTGGCATGTTCGCAGACGAGGAGGTTGAGCTCCGCGTCATAGGTCATGCCGTTGCCCTTGCGGCTCGGCCGCTCGACCTCGCGCACGCCGGCTCGGTCCCAGCGCCGCCGCACGTCGGCCGGCATGTCCGAGAACAGCAGATAATGCTCCGCCGGATGCCAGATCGGCCCCTCGACGAAGGTGAAGCCCGAGCCAAGCTGGCGCACCGGCGCGTGCTCGTCGATCAGGTCGCGGAACCTCGGGTCGAGCGCGTCATGGGCCATAGGTCAACTCCTAAGCCGGGAACCAATCGCGTCGCGGCACCGATTGGCTGATCGGTCCCGGGACCGTCATGTCGAGCCGGCCCACCACCTGCTGAGCCTCGATCTTGGCCGGCTTGTCGTGGATCGGCATCAGGAACTTCGAGCGCGCGAGCAGCTTCTTGATCGCCCCCTTCTCCTGGCGATGGCTGTTCGAATGGTTGCCCGTGATGCGCGGCTCGGCGTCGTTGATCTCGTGGAGCGGCGTCACGATCTGGTCGTTGAAATCGTAGATCACGTCGCCGCAGATGGTGGCGCGTCCCTCCGCCGTCTCGACATGCACGTTCATCGAGCCTTCGGTATGGGCGCCGGCGGCCTCGACCGTGACGCCGGGGATGATCTCCATCTCGCCGGTGATCTCGAGGTCCATCAGCCGCAGCGCGCTCCTGGTGTGCAGCCGGTCGAGCAGATGCTTGATGTCGGGCAGCGGATATTGCGGGAACATCAGTCCCGAGGCGGAGAGCTCCATCTCGCGGCGGTTGATCACCACGCTCGTGTTCATGGGGAAGTGATCATCCTTGCCGGCGTGGTCGATGTGGAGATGCGTGTGCATCACGTAGCGGATGTCGCCGACCTTGAGGCCGTGGCGATTGAGCTGGTTCTCGATCATGTTCTCGTGGAACTGCAACCCCCGCATGCCGAGCGATTCCATGATCGCGTTGTCGCGATAGCCGGTGTCGACCACGATCGGATAGCGTCCGCCCAAGATCAGGAAGCCATAGACCGGCACCCGCCGCGTGCGCCCGCAGTCGCGTCCGAGCACCAGGAAACTCGATTCGAGCTCGATGTCGCCGTAGTCGAGCAGCTTGATTTCCAGGGCCATGGGTCCTCCCGCCTTGTTTTCTATCCTGACTAGGGCTCCCCCTCATCCGCCCTGCTTCGCAGGGCACCTTCTCCCGCGAGGGGAGAAGGGCGCCAGTCTCGCCGAATTTCCCTTCTCCCGTTTACGGGAGAAGGTGGCACGCGAAGCGTGACGGATGAGGGCAAACACCGCTTTCATGACTCCAATCGATACACCCGCCGCGCCGTGCCGGCGAAGATCGCCTCGCGCTCGGCCTCGGTGAAGCGGGAGGCGGCCTCGAGGAAGGCGTCGAGGAGCGCGCGATAGCTCGTCCAGAGCTTCTCGATGGGGAAATTCGAACCGAAGAGGCAGCGCTCGGCGCCGAAGGGCCCGACCGTCTCGCGGACCATCCAGGCGATATGATCGGGATCGTTGCGATGAATGAAGGTGCCGAAGGCGGAGAGCTTCGAGACGACGTTCGGCTGTCCGGCGAGGACGCGCATGCCCTCGCGCCATACGTCGCGGCCGCTCTCGGAGAGGTCCTCCAGCATGCCGGCGTGCTGAAGCACGAAGGTGACCTTCGGGCAGGCGGCGGCGAGCTTCGCCGCACCCATCATCTGCGGCGCGAAGACCTGCAGGTCGAAGCTCCAGCCGTAATCGGCGAGCCGCGCGACGTTGCGCTGCACGGTCTCGTCCTCGGCGAGGTCGGGCCGTGCGGCGAAGCGATAGAGCGGATTCTCGTGCCAGTGGAACTGCTGGCGGATGCCGCGCATGGCGGGATATTTCGTCAAGCGGTCGAGCGCCGGGCGAACATCCTCCGCGGTCATGTCGCAATAGCCGACGATGCCCTGAGGCCAGCCGGTCTCGTCGGTGGCCGACTGCACCCAGGCGACCTCGTCCTCGAATTTTTGGACCGGCCAGTTGGCCTGCACATAGACGGAGGCGGTGACGCCGGTTCCGGCGATGTCCTCCAGGTATTCGGCGATCGGATAGTCGCGGCGGATCGGCTCGTAGGGGCCGAAGATGCGCGGCTGCATGGGTCCTGAAAGCCAAGGCAGGTCTGCCTGGCGCCAGATGTGATGATGGGCGTCGACGATGGTCATCGGGCAGCTCTCCCGGATGGGCGGTCGTCGCGGCTCTGTGCCGCTTCCCCTTCTCCCCTTGCGGGAGA
The DNA here is from genome assembly GCA_965277635.1 of Lichenihabitans sp. Taxonomy (GTDB): domain Bacteria; phylum Pseudomonadota; class Alphaproteobacteria; order Rhizobiales; family Beijerinckiaceae; genus Lichenihabitans. The sequence continues at coordinate 2,518,561 of CBDIDE010000002.1, read as the reverse complement.
AGGTGCCCGAAGGGCGGATGAGGGGTTGGCGCGGAACGCGCTTCGCGCGAGTGCCCTCATCCGACTTTCGCTTCCGCGAAAGCCACCTTCTCCCGCAAGGGGAGAACGGGTGCCCGCATCATCCTGCCCGTCATTCGTCGCGACAGCGACAGGATCTCGTCGCAGAGCGGGCTTAGGCCCGCGCCATTGCCAAGACGGTCGATGAAAGGCAGGACGGCCCCCAGCGCCGCCGTCTCCGGCCGGTACGCCGGATCGGCCTTGAGCGGCGTCAGCCAGGCGATGCGCCAGGCCAGCCGCGACAAGCTCTCCATGGCGTCCGTCAGGGCCTGTGGATCGCCGCGCTCGAGCCCATCCGAGAGGATGACGACGAGCGCGCCCCGCGCGGTGGCGGCGAAGCGCGGGATTCCAAGGAAGGCCGCGAGCGCGTCGCCGAGCCGCGTGCCGCCGTCCCAATCCGAGACCAGCGTCGCCGCGAGGCCGAGCGCCTGGGCCCGCCGACGGTGGCGCACCGCGCGGGTGACGCGCGTCAGCCGCGTGCCGAGCGTGAAGACCTCGATCCGCTCGACCGCACGGGCCAGGGCGTGCGCAACGTTCATCGCATCCTCGGTCTGCGCCTTCATCGACCCCGAGACGTCGATCAGCAGCAGGATGCGGCGCTGGCGCGTCTTGCGCGTCATCCTCGGCAGGCTCAGCACCTCGCCGTCGCGTTTGACGGCGTCCCGCAAGAGACGACGCATGTGCCAGCGGTCGCCCGTCTTCGACGCGCGGCGTCGATAGGATTTTTGCCGCGGCAGCGCGGTCGGGGCCGCGCGGGCAAAGCGGCGAAGGGTTTCGCGCGGATCTTCGTCATCAAAGCGACGCACCGTCAGCCGCTCCACGGCAGTGGCCTCGCCGCCCGACTCCTCGTCCTCGCTCGTCTCGGGTGGCTCCATTCCGCCGTCGCGCGCGTCGACGGCCTGCATCTCGTCCTCATCCCCCGCCTCGGCGGACGCCGCGAGACTCTGGCCGTGAAACAGCAGGCAGAACAGCGCATCGAACTCGTCGCGGCGCTCGGGCGGTGGCGCCAGCGTCGGCACGGCGGCCCGATGGATGTCGACCATGGAGCGTGGACCGAGCAGCCCGACCGCTGCGATGAAGGCCTGCGTCTGCTCGGGCGCGACCGCGAAGCCGTTGGCGCGCAGCAGGGTCGCGAACCGCACGAAGGGCTCCACGCCGCGCGGAAGAGGGTCCGTCATGCGGCTATTCCCGTGATGACGCTATCGAGCCGATCGCCGAGGAAAACGAGGTCGTCCTGGTCCTTCAGCGCGACCCCGATGGCGCGGCGGAAGGCCGTGGGCCAGGGAGACCCCTGCTGGTTGAGCATGGTCGCGGCCTCGGCCCATTCGATCGTCTCGGCGACGCCAGGCGGCTTCGCCAGCGGCTCGCGGCGCAGCCGCCCCACCGCGCCGACGACGGCTTCGGCCGTGGCGCGCGCCACCGCGCTCGCCCGCATCATGACGATGCGCGCCTCGCGCTCGGCGTCCGGATAGCCGATCCAGTGATAGACGCAGCGACGGCGCAGCGCCTCGTGCAGCTCGCGGGTGCGGTTCGAGGTCAGCACCACGACCGGCGGCTCGGCGGCGCGCACCGTGCCACGTTCGGGAATCGAGATCTGGAAGTCCGACAGGAACTCGAGCAGGAAGGCCTCGAACTCATGGTCGGAGCGGTCGATCTCGTCGATCAGCAGCGTCGAGGCCTCGGGCTGGCGCAACGCCTCCAGCATCGGCCGGGCAATGAGGAAGTCGTCGCCGTAGATGTTGACGTAGGCCTCGCCGGCCTGGCGGATCGCCAGCATCTGGCGCGGGTAGTTCCAGTCGTAGAGCGCCGCCGCGGCGTCGATCCCCTCGAAACATTGCAGGCGGATGAGGGCGCGGCCGAGCACCGCCGCGATGGCCTTGGCGGCTTCGGTCTTGCCGACCCCCGGCGCGCCTTCGAGCAGCAGCGGCTTGCCGAGCGCCAGCGCCAGATAGGCGGCCGTGGCAAGGCCATCGTCCGCGATATATTGGGCTGCGCCAAGCGCCTGCTCCAACGCCTCCGGCGAATCGATTCCGACGATGCTGCGTCTTATGGGCATCAGGCGAACCCCTCATCCGCCCAGCCTTCGGCTGGGCACCTTCTCCCGCAGGGGGAGAAGGAGGGTCCGGCGACGTTGGCGCCCTTCTCCCCTTGCGGGAGAAGGTGGCCCGTCGCGGCGAAGCCGCGCAAAGGGCCGGATGAGGGGTGAACTTCGTTCATCGCCGCCCCTGTGACCTCGCGCCGCCATTCGCACGGATGCCGCGCAACACCTTCTCGGGCGTGATCGGCAGGTCGGTGACGCGCACGCCCACGGCATTGAACACCGCATTGGCGATCGCAGGCAGCACAGGATTGGCGCACATCTCGCCCGGCCCCTTGCCGCCGAAAGGGCCGTCCGGCGCCGGCCGCTCAAGGATCGCGATGTCGTGCGGCGCGATGTCGCCGGGGCCGGGCATCACATAGTCGTTGAAATCGAGCGGGCCGTGCGACCGGTCCGGGTAATAGGGCTCGGTCGTCTCCCACAAAGCATGGCTCATGCCCATCCAGGCGCCGCCGATCAACTGCTGCTCGACGAGCTTGGGGTTCAGCGCGCGGCCGACCTCGTAGGCGCTGTTCATCTTGGTCACCACGACCTCGCCCGTCTCGTCGTCGACCTCGACATCGACCACCATGGCCGCGTGGGCGAAGCAGGAGACGGGCGTCATCTCGCCGGTGTCGGGGTCGACGTCGGAGAGCGGGATCAAAAAAATGCCACGCCCCGACACGGTCTTGCCCTGCTTGAACTGCGCCGCGTTGCAGGCGGCCCCGGTGGTGATCGCGCGCGAGGGCGCGCCCTTCACGTGGATGTTGCCTTGGCCATCGGTGACGAGGTCGTCCGGGTTGACTTCGAGCTCCTCGGCCGCCGCCTCCATCATTACGGCGCGGGCCTCGCGCGCCGCCTGGATCACCGCATTGCCGACCCGATGGGTGCCGCGCGACGCGAACGAGCCCATGCAATGCGGCCCGGTGTCGGAATCGGCGGTGTCGACATAGACGTCGGCGACCGGCACGCCGAGCGTCTCGGCCGCGATCTGCCGCGTCACCGATTTCATGCCCTGGCCGAGGTCGATCGAGGACAGCGCCACGGTGAACTTGCCGTCCGGGTTCGAATGGACCAGCGCCTGGCTCGGGTCGCCGCCGAGGTTCATGCCGATGGGATAGTTGATGGCGGCAAAGCCGCGTCCGGGGTGGCGGGTCATTGAGCCGACCTCCGATCGTCCGGCCGTCCGAGAAGAGCGATGTCCTGTCGGAAAGGCGTCTCCTTCTCCCCTTGCGGGAGAAGGTGGTTTTCGCGGAACGCGAAAGCCGGATGAGGGGTTGCCCCGAGCTCCGCCTTCCCCTCATCCGCCCTGCTCGCAGCCAAGTTTACGCTGGCTGCGTAAACTTGCCAGCGCAGGGCACCTTCTCCCGCAAGGGGAGAAGGAAAGCGGCGAGGCTTCGACCTATTCCGCAATAACGATGTCATCGCCGCCTCAAGCCAGACACTGAAGAAGAAAACCGGTTCGGCCCGGTGCGATTGGGTGCCGGCGGGACAGGCGGTGGCGCGGAGGGCGCCGCTGGCGGACTGTAGACGGGGGCCGGTTGCGGCTGATAGGGCTGCCCCGGGGGGGGAGGCGCCGTCCCCGGCGTCGGGGCGAAGCCCGGCAGCGGCCCGGCACTGCCTGCATAAGCCGGCGTTGCCGGCTGCGGCGCCGGACGAGGCGGTGCCGCTCCCGGCATCGAGAACGGCCGCTCGGGATCGCCCGGCCGGCGCGCGACGCCGCGGTTGCGGGTGTCGACGAGGCCCTTCTGGTCGGTCGCCGTGTAGGTCGGCAGGCGCCCGGCCTCGCCCTCGCCGCCGCCGACCATCGACGACATGCGCCGGAACTCCTCGCGGATCGGCCAGTTGGCCTTTTCCGAGACGACCTGGCAGCATTCGATCAGCGCCGTGTTCTTGGCGACGCGCCGATGGGCCTTCATGTCGCCGTCGCGATAGGCGTTGAGGATGCGGAACTCGATCGGGTTCATGCCGATCTCGTGCGCCACGACATCCATATGCGATTCGATGGCGAAATCGACCCCCGTGATGCCGAAGCCGCGCATCGCGGTGGCCGGGGTACGGTTGGTGAAGACGCAATAGACGTCGGCCGAGACATTGGGGATCGTATAGGGTCCCGGCAGGTGGCCGGCGCTCTTGATGATGGCGTAGCTCGACAGGCGCGTATAGGCGCCCGAGTCGAAATAGCCCTTGAATTGCCGCCCCAGGATGCGCCCGTCGCGGGCGATCGCGTCCTTGAGGTACCAGCGTTCGGCGCCGCGCGGTGCGCCGACCTGCATCTCCTCGGCCCGGTCGAACATGTATTTGACCGGCCGGCCGGTGAGCATGCAGCCCAGGATCGCCATCGGCTCGTGCAGGCTGTCGACCTTGCCCCCAAAACCGCCGCCGACCGTGCCGCCGATGAAATGCAGCCTGTTCGACGGCAGCTTCAGCAACTTCGCTGCCGTGCCGAGCGAGAAGAACAGAGCCTGGGTCGAGGTGTAGCAGACGAAGCGGTCGGCGCCCTCCTGCGCCGCGATGGCGCCGCAGGTCTCGGTCGGCGCCTGCTCGATCGGCGACATCTGGTAGCGCCCCTCGACGACGCGGTTGGCCTGCCGGAAGGCCGCTTCGACATCGCCGAAGCGCAGCTTCTGGTGGTCGTAGGTCTCGTGATAGGTGAAGGTGTTGCCCGGATAGGTCTCGTTGACGACCGGGGCGCCGGGTTTCAACGCCTCCTCGACGTCGAGCACGTGCGGCAGCACCTCCCAGGCGACGCGGATCTTGGCCAAAGCATCGAAGGCGGCGCGCTCGCTCTCGGCCACGACGGCGGCAACCGGCTCGCCCTTGTAGGCCACCTTGCCGCCCGAGATCAGCGGCTCGTCGTCGAGGCCGAAGCCCATCAGGCTCAAGAGCGTATTGAGGTTGTGGGGAACGTCCTTGGCCAGGATCACGCGATACACGCCCGCCGCGCGTTCCGCCTCGCGGGTATCGATCGAGCGGATGCGGGCATGGTGGTGCGGGCTGCGCAGGCACTTGAGATGCGCCAGGCCCTCGAAGGCATGGTCGTCGTAATAGGGCGAGCGGCCGGTCACATGGCCGGCGATGTCCTGGCGCTGGGTCGGCTTGCCGATCTCGTTGAGGTTGTCGTCGCGCTCGTCGCGGAAGAGCTCCTTGCGGAATTCGATCATGTCAGGCTCGTAGCGTCTCGCCGTCCGCTCATCCCCGCGAAAGCGGGGATCCAGGACAACACGACGAAAGCGAAGCGCTTCTCCGACCCATGCCTCTGCTCCCAATCTGGATCCCCGCTTGCGCGGGGATGAGCGGCGGCAGGGTGTGGGGACGGTAAAGCCAAGGATTTCATCGTTAATCTCATGCGCTCCGCCTTCCGCTCATCCGGCTGGCCGCGTCGAGCACGGCCGTGATGATCGGCTCGTATCCGGTGCAGCGGCAGATGTTGCCGGCGAGGGCCTCGACCACATCGAGCCGCGACGGCGTAGGATTATGGTCGAGGAGAACCTTGGCGGCCATCAGCATTCCGGGCGTGCAATAGCCGCACTGGGCCGCGAAATTGTCCATGAAAGCCTGCTGCAGCGGATGCAGCTCGGTTCCTTTGGCTAGTCCAGACGCAGTGTCGACCACGCGCCCCGCCACGCTCTCGGCGAGCGTCAGGCAGGCGAGCTGCGGCGCACCGTCGACCAGCACCGTGCAGCAGCCGCACGTGCCCTGGCCGCAGCCGTATTTCGGGGCGAAGTCGCCGAGCCCGCGCCGCAGCACGTCGAGCAGATTGGCACCCTCCTCGACGAAGATCGCCTGGTCGCGGCCGTTGTGGCGAAACTCGATGGGCTTACGTGGCATAGCTACGGCGCCTCGCCGAGCAGCAGGCGCCTGAGATGAACCGGCGCCACCTCGCGCCGATACCAGCTCGACGCGAGCGCATCGGTTGGAGGATCGAGACCCTCGGTCGCCACAGCGAGGGCGGGGACGATCCCTGCCGCATCGAGGCTGCGCCCCTCGAGCGCCCGCTCGACCGCCTTGGCCCGCAACGGTGTCGGCCCCATGGCGCCATAGGCCACACGGGCCCCCGATACGCGGCCGCCGGATCGCGGCAGATAGGCCGCGATCGACAGGACCGAGATCCCCTTCGGCTTGACCCGGCTGATCTTGCGGAAGCGGAAGGCTTGCGCATCGCGCGGCCGAAGGATGGTAACCGCGGCCACGATGGTGCGCGGCTCGCGCTCGCGGACCTTGAGGAAGTCTTCCAGGCTCACCGGCCGTCCGCCGCCGGCGAGCGTCACCATGCCGTCGAGCGCCAGCAGCGCCGCGGTGAAATCCCCGTAAGGCGAGGCGGCGAAGAGGTTGCCGCCGACCGTCGCCACGGTGCGGACCGCCGGGCCGCCGATGGTCCTGGCCACCGGCGCCAGGAAGCCGAGGTCGCGGTTCGCCATGACCTCGGCCATGGTGACGCCCGCCCCGAGCGTGATGCGATCGCCTTCGGGCTTGACCTGCCGCAAGGCCGGATCGGTGACGCGGACCAAGGTGTCGAACGCCTGTGTCCCCTCGTTCAAGGCCCGCATGACGAGCGTGCCGCCACCGAAGAGCCGCGCCGAACGGCTGCCCGAGAGCATCCGGGCGGCCTCCTCGATCCCGGCACAGGTCTTGACGCTGACCGGCATCAGGCGGTCCCTTCGGCAGGCAGGCCAAGATGGGCCCGCACCGCCCTGAAGCCCGCCTCGTAGATATTGTCGCGGACCATGGCTTCGAGCGCCGCCTCCTGGCCCTCGGGCGTGTCGAAGCGGCAGTGCCAATGCCAGAAGGTGCGATCGCCATCGGTCACCGGTACGAGCCGCACGTGGGCGACGTAGTTCAGGAGCGGCACCGGCGTGTCGAGCAGGCAATAGCTGAAGGCCATGTCGGCGTCCGACAGCGTCAGCAGTTGCTCGCGCAGCTCCGAGCCATCCTTCAGGTGGAAGCGCCGCACGCAGCCGACCTTGTCGAACGGCAGGCCGCGTTCGATCTGGCTGTCGGCCACCGCCGGATGCCAGCGATCGTGCCCGTTGAAATCGCGCAGCACCGCCCACACCGCCTCGACCGGCGCGTCGACGATGGTGCTCTTGTCGATTTTTACCATGGACGCGCATCCGGCCCCGCATCGCCTCGCGGTCGTGGGCACGGGGTCCACCCCTCATCCGGCGCTGCGCGACACCTTCTCCCGCAAGGGGAGAAGGGAGAGCCTCGCTTTGCGACGTTGGCGTCCTTCTCCCCTTGCGGGAGAAGGTGGACGTTGCGAAGCAACGGCCGGATGAGGGGTAAGCCTTGACCGAAAAACCACGATCGATCGCGACAGCGCGAGCGCTTCGGTCGGCGCAGACGGAGACCGAACGAAGGCTTTGGCAAATCCTGCGCGGCCGCCGCCTGGCGACGTTGAAATGGCGCCGGCAGGTCCCCGTCGGCCGCTTCATCGTCGATTTCGTCTGCTTCGAGCACCGCCTGATCGTCGAATGCGACGGTTCGCAGCACGCCGAAAGCCCGTGCGACGAGATCCGAGATGCCTGGCTCCGGCAACAGGACTTCACCATCGTGCGGTTCTGGAACCACGAAGTCCTGAACGCGCCCGACTCCGTCCCCTTGCGGGAGAAGGTGGCGGAGCGAAGCGACGACGGATGAGGGGTGGAGGGCGCTCATCGTCACCGTCCCGGGAAGTGGCGCTTGAGCGAGTCGAAACCGGCCTGGAAGACGTTGGTGCCGATACCGGTCATGAGCCCCTCCGCGTTCTCCGGCGTGCAGTCGAATTCGGCCGACCATTCGACGAAGGTGCGGTCGCCGTCGCTGACCGGGGTCAGGCGCAGCGTCGCCACATAGTCGCGGAGCGGCATAGGGCTTTCCAGGATCGCATAGGTGCAGAACAGGTCGTAGTCCGAAAGGCCCAAAAGCTTCTCGCGGATGCGGTCGCCGTTCTGCAGGCGGAAGTCGCGCACGCAGCCGATGCGGTCGGCGGGCTCGCCGTTCTCGATGCGGCTCTCGCGGATGCCGGGGTGCCATTTGGGCAAGCCGTTGAAGTCGCGCACCCGCTCCCAGACTTTCGCCGCGGGCGCGTTGACGACGGAGGAGACGAAGACACGCGGCATCAGCGCGTCTCCGGGCTCGATGACGGCTGCGCCGCACCCCTCATCCGCCTCTTGCTGGCGCAAGAGGCACCTTCTCCCGCAAGGGTAGAAGGAGATGCCTCATCCTGCGAGATTGGCGCCCTTCTCCCCTTGTGGGAGAAGAGCCTGTCCTGAGCTTGCCGAAGGATGTCACGGCGAAAGCCGTGACGGATGAGGGGTAAGGCGACGCCTCTCTGCTCCATGACCATCACTCCTTCGCCGGCGGCTTGCCGCCCGAGCCGCTGCCCGGCTTGCCGGCGTCCTTGGCGATGCGCTGCAGGTCGCTGGCCTCGCGGATCAGCCCGCCCATCTTGGAGAGGGTGCCACCCTCGATGCCGAGGTCGGCGAGCAGGCTGTCGACGAGCGGAGCCTGCACGCGGTAGCGCAGGGCCGAATCGATGACCTCGTCGGTGGCGCTTCGGCCACCGCTGCCCCCTCCCCCGCCCCCGATGCCGTCGAGCTGCATGATGCGGATGTCCTGGATCTTCTCCATCGGCTTGACCGAGGCCGCGACGATGCCCTCGACCCGGTCGAGCAGCTTGCGCTTGAACAGCGAGGCGCGGGCCGGCTCGGTGAGCACGTTCTCGGCCTCGTTGATGAGCCGCTGCGCCTCCGCTTCGACAGCGCGGCGCACGCGCTCGGCATCGGCCGCGATCTTCTCGCGCTCGGCGGCGATCTCGGCCATCAGCACCTCGACGGTGCGGCGACGATTCACTTCTTCCGTCTCGCGCGCGGTCTTGATCTTCTCCTCGGCCTCGGCGGCGCGGGCGCGGGCCGTATCGGCCGCGGCGCGGGCCGCTGATTCCTCGAGCGAGGCCTGATAGAGCGCGATGGCCTTCTCCATCTGGGCGAGGTCGACGGCCCGCTCGCGCTCGATCTCGAGCCTGCGGCGGTCGCGCTCGTGGGTGATGCGCGCCTCGTCGAGGCCGCGTTCGGAGACGATGCGCGCCCGCTCGATCTCCTCGCGCGAGGCGATCTCGGCCTCGCGCAGCGCCTGGACGCGGGCGATCTCGAGCTGCTCGGAGGAGCGGCGACGTTCCAGCCTCGCCGCATCGAGCGCCTTCTCGCGGTGGATGTCGGTGCTTTCGACGTCGCGCCTGGCCGCGATTTCGGCCTGCCTCACGCGCGCATCGGCCTCGACCCGCTCGGCACGCCGCGCCGCGAGCTCGATGATACGCGCCTCCTCGGCCTCCTCAACCGTCTGCTTTCGGGCGATATCGATGAGTTCGCGCTCCTGCTGCGAGCCGATGCGGGTCTGTTCGAGAGCGAGCTCGACGGCGATACGTTGCCGCTCGATCATCTCGCGCCGCTTGAGGTCGGCCGCCTCGACGGATTCGTTGCGGGCGATCTCCCGGGCGCGGACGTCGGCCTCGGTCTCGATCCGCTCGCGGCTGACCTTGGCCTCCTGGGCGATGCGGGCCGCGTCGACCGCCTGGCGGGCCGCGATCTCGGCCTCCTCCACGGCCTGCAGGCGCTCGATCTCGAGCGTGCGGACGCGGCGGTCGGCCCCGATGCGCTCCTGGTCCACTTCGAGCGCCTGGGTGATGCGCAGCCGCTCGGTCGTCTCGCGCGCCGCGATCTCGGCTTCCTCCAGCGACCGATTGCGCGCGATCTCACGGCGGCGCGTGTCCTCCTCGCCGGCGATGCGCGCTTCGGCGAGCCCGCGCTCTTGGGCGATACGCGCCCGCTCGGTCGTCTCGCGCGCCGCGATCTCGGCCTGGTCGAGGCTACGCTGGCGCTCGATCTCCTGCGCGCGGGTTTCGAGGTCGCGCGTGATGCGCGCCTCGATGACGGCCCGCTCCTGGTCGATGCGGGAGCGCTCCGTCGCCTCGGTCGCGGCGATCTCCGCGGCCTGGATGAAACGCTGCCGTTCGATCTCCAGCGCCTGGGTCTCGCGCTCGTTGGCGATGCGCGCCTCGGACAAGGCGCGCTGCTGGAGGATGCGGGCGCGCTCGATCCCCTCGCGGAGCGCGATCTCGGCCGATTCGACCACCTGCTGCCGGTCGAGCTCGCGCTGGCGGATGTCGCGCTCCGACTGGATGCGGGCTTCCGCGATGGCATGGTCGTTGGCGATGCGCGAACGCTCGATCGTCTCGCGGGCGAGGAGCTGGGCGCGCTCGGCCACCGTGTCGCGCTCGGCCCTCTCGCGGGCGAGCTCGGCGCGCTGCTCGGCACGGCGGAACTCGATCTCGCGTTCCTGCTCCAGCCGGGCATGCTCGCTCTCGCGTTCGATATCGAGCGCCTGGCGCTCGGCTTCGAGGTTGCGGGCCCGGATCTGGATGACGGCGTCCTGCTCGATGTCGTTGCGCAGCTTGCGGCGCGATTCGATGGTCTGGATGAGCTGGGTCAGGCCCTCGGCATCGAACCTGTTCGACGGATTGAAATATTCGAGGCCGGCTTGGTCGAGGTCGAGGATCGCCACCGATTCGAGTTCGAGACCGTTCTGCGACAGGCCGAGCTGGGCGAGCTCGCGGACCCGCTCCACATAGAGGTTCGGACCCTGGTGCATTTCATCCATGGTCATCTCGGCCGCGATAGCGCGCAGCGCGGATTCGAACTTGCCGACGAGGAGGCCGCGCAGCGTATCGGCTTCGAGCGTCCGGCGGCCGAGGGTCGAAGCGGCGAGCGACACGGCCTCGCGCGTGGCGCGGACGCGCACGTAGAACTCGGCCTTGACGTCGACGCGCATGCGGTCGCGGCTGATCAGCGCCTGGTCGCGCGCCCGCGTCACCTCCAGCGGCAGCGTGTTCATGGCGACGGGCGTGATGTCGTGGATGATCGGCCAGACGAAGGCGCCGCCGTCGATCACCACCTTCTCGCCGAAGAGCCCGGTGCGGACGAAGGCGATCTCCTTGGTCGAGCGCCGGTAGAGCCATTGCATCACATAGTAGAGGATGGCGATGGCGATGACCGCCAGGATGAGCCAGAGGATGAGCTGGCCGATCAATTGCCCCGTCATGGCCGTGCTCCCGTCTCGTCTTGCCGCCGCAACCTTTCTGTCATCGCCGGATCCCCTTGAACGCCCGCGTCTGCTCGGTCAGAGCGCCTTCGACCGGCAGCCGCTCCATCGAGGAGGCACCGTAGAAGCCGTGGCAGTTCGACGTGTTGCGCAAGATGTATTCGGCGTCGGCCGGCATGGCGACCGGGCCGCCGTGCACGAGCACCAGGCAATCGGGCTTGACCGCGAGCGCCGCCTGAGCCCAGGCCTCGACTTTGGCCGGGCAATCCTCGAGCTTCAGCGCCGTATCGGCGCCGATCAGGCCGCCGGTGGTGAGACCGAGGTGGCAGACGACGATGTCGGCGCCGGCCTGCGCCATGGCCTTGGCATCGGCCCCGCAGAACACGTAGGGCGTCGTCAGAAGGTCGAGCGCCCGCGCCTTGGCGATCATCTCGACCTCGAGCGCATAGGACATGCCGGTCTCTTCCAGATTGGCCCGGAAAGTGCCGTCGATGAGGCCGACGGTGGGGAAGTTCTGCACGCCGGAAAAACCGAGGCGCTTCAACTCAGGCAGGAACACGTCCATGTCGCGGAACGGGTCGGTGCCGTTCACCCCGGCCAGCACCGGCGTGTGCTTCACCACGGGGAGCACCTCGCGGCCCATGTCGACCACGATGGCATTGGCGTCGCCATAGGCGAGCAGGCCGGCGAGCGAGCCGCGCCCGGCCATCCGGTAGCGGCCGGAATTGTAGATCACGATGAGGTCGATGCCGCCGGCCTCCTCGCATTTGGCCGAGAGGCCGGTGCCGGCGCCGCCCCCGACGATGGGCTCGCCGCGCGCCGCCATGGCGCGGAACTTTTCCAGGATCTGATTTCGGGAGATCAAAGGCATGTCAGCAACCGCTCATCCCCGCGAAAGCGGGGATCCAGGAGAGAAGCAAAACCATCGTCGCGGACTGCCTTCGGCAGTACATCTTACGCTGGATCCCCGCTTTCGCGGGGATGAGCGGAAGATCGGCGCAAAGCGGGATGGATCGGATGAAAGGTCGATTGGTCATCGGACCCTCTGCCGGCGCCCGGCCCGCGGCTTAGCGTTGATCTCGCGATAGGCGGCGAGCGCCTCGACCACGAAGGCTGGATCGTTGATCGCATGGACCGAGCGGACGAGCCGCCGGTTCGCCGTCACCCTGACGGTCGTCTCCAGCGCATCGAAGAGCGCCGCGTCGGCGGCTGGGTCGTAGAAGGGCTCGCCCGGCCGGTCGATCAGCGAGACGCCGCCCTGCGGCAGGAGGAAGCGGACGGGACCGTCCATGCGGTTCAGCCGCTCGCCGATCCAGCGGCCCATGGCGTCGTTCTCGTCCGCCGTCGTGCGCATTAGCGTCACCTGCGGATTGTGCTCGTAGAGGAGCCGGCCCCGGTAGCGCTCGGGCACCGTATCGGGCGCGCCGAAATTGACCATGTCGAGCGCCCCAACCGAACCCACATAGGGGATACGCCGGCGGATCACGGCGCCGAAGCGATCCTGCGTCGCCGGGAACACCCCGCCGAACAGGAGGTCGCAGACCTCGGTCGTCGTCATATCGAGGACGCTGCCGATCAGCCCGGCCTCGACCAGCGCTTCCATCGATTGGCCGCCGATGCCGGTGGCGTGGAACACCAGGCAGTCGGCCTCGGCCTCCAACGCCTTGGCGAGCGCCTGCACGCAGGGCGTCGTCACGCCGAACATGGTGAGGCCGACGGCGGGCCGTTCCGTCGTCGACGCCTCCGGTGGCGCCGCCTTGCGCGCTTTGACCATCCCGGCGAGCGCCTGCGCGCCATTGCCGAGCACCGTGCGGGTGATGGCGTTCAGTCCCTGAACATCCGCCACGGCATGCATCATCATCATGTCGCTCGGGCCGACATAGGCGCGCACGTCGCTCGCGGCGACGGTCGAGATCATCACCTTCGGCACGCCGATCGGCAGCGCCCGCATGGCAGCCGCGATCATGGCCGTGTTACCCGAGCCGCCGGCGCCGATGATTCCCGCAACCCGCTGGCGCCTGATCCAGGCTTCGAAGGCCTGCGTCATGCCGGCCACCGACCGGCCCCGGTCCCCAGTGAAGACGGCGCTGGGCCCGCGCGGATGATAGGCCGCGATCTGGTGGGCCGGGATGTCGGCGCCCGAATGCATGCCGGAGGTCGAGAGGTCGGCGAGGCGCACCGCGAGCCCCTGCGCCTTGAGGAGGTCGCGGATGAAGCGCAGCTCCGGCCCCTTGGTGTCGAGCGTGCCGGCGACGATCACGGTGGCGTCGCCTCCGGACGACCGCGCGCGCAGCTCGGCCGCCTCGACGGGCAGGTCCGACACCTCCGAGACCGTGCGTGCCGCCGCGACGATGACCCGTACCGGCACGGGCCGCGACCAGCGCGTCGGCTGAACCGGGTTCGACAGGTAGATCTTGCGCGGGCCGCTGTCCACGACAGCCGGTGGCACCTCGGCCGGCGGCGTCTCGGCCGGCACCGGCTCATGCGCGTGGCGTCCGACACCGAGCAGGCGGCGTTGCAGGTCGAGATCGGCCGCGAGCTCGCCCGCATCGGTCAGGCGATTGACGCGACCGTTGACCATGATGGCGACGCGGTCGGCGACGGCGGTCGCGACTCCGATATTCTGCTCGATGACGAGCACGTCGACATCACCTTCCCCGGCGAGACGGAGCAGCATCTCCTCGACCTGGGCGACGATAACGGGGGCGAGGCCCTCGGTCGGCTCGTCCATCACCAGGAGGCGCGGGTTGAGCAGCAGGGCGCGCGAGATGGCGAGCATCTGCTGCTCGCCGCCCGAGAGCTGGGCGCCGCCGTTGCCGCGGCGCTCGGCCAGGCGCGGGAAAGCGGAATAGATGCGCTCGAGCGACCAGGCGCCGCCGCGCCGCTCGACGAGGCGCAGATGCTCGTCCACGGTGAGCGATCGCCACAGCCGTCGCCCCTGCGGCACGTAGCCGACGCCGAGCCGGGCGATCTCGGCCGGCGCCATGCCGGCAAGGTCGCGGCCGGCGAAGCGGATCGTGCCGCTCGAGACCCGCACCAGGCCCATGATGGCCTTGCACAGCGTCGTCTTGCCCATGCCGTTGCGGCCGACCAGCGAGAGCACGCCGCCGGCGAGCGAAAGGTCGACCCCCTGCAGCGCATGCGAGGCGCCGTAATGGACGTGGAGGTCGCGGATCTCCAGGACCGGCGCCGTGACGCGCGTGCTCTTGTGGGGACCTTCACTCATGGCCGCCGCCGAGATAGAGCCGCTGCACCTCGGGGTCGGCCTCGATCTCCTCGGGCGCACCTTCCTTGAAGATGCGCCCATTGTGCATCATCGTGACGCTCTCGGCGACGCGCAGCGCCACATCCATGTCGTGTTCGATCAGGATGAAGCCCATGTGGCCGGGCAGGTTGGTCAAGATCTCGACGAGCTCGCGCCGCTCGGTCGGCGAGAGGCCGGCCGCCGGCTCGTCGAACAGCACGAAGCGCGGCGCCCCGGCCAGCGCCAGGCCGATCTCGAGCTGCCGCTGCTGGCCGTAGGAGAGATCCGAGACCTTGATGTCCTTGACCTCGGTGAGGTGCACGGCCTCGGTCAGCCGCTCGGCCGTGGCCACCAAGGCATCGTCGCGGCGCGGCCGCAGGACCGAGAAACGGCGTCGCGAGACGCCGCAGCACGCGAGATAGACGTTGTCGAACACGCTGAGCCCGGTGAACAGCAGCGAGATCTGGTAGGTCCGCCGCAGCCCGCGCCGGATGCGCTCATGGGCCGGGAACTGCGTCACGTCCTCGCCGAACAGCCGGATGGTGCCGGAGCTCGGCAGGAAGTCGCCGGTGATGCAGTTGAACAGCGTCGTCTTGCCGGCGCCGTTCGAGCCGAGCACGGCACGCCTTTCGCCGGGCTTGACCGAGAGCGTGACGTCGCTCAGCGCCGCGAGCGCCCCGAAGAGTTTCGTCACGCCGCGCAGTTCGAGCGCATTGGCGGTTCCCGCCGCGAGGAGCCGGCCGGCGACGCCCGAGCCCTGCGTCGCCGCGCTCATCGGCGCTTCTCCGTGCCGCGGGCAAGGTGGTTCCGGCCCGATGCGGCGCGGCGCCAATGCGCCCACAGCCCCAACATCCCGTCGGGCGAGAAGAACACGACGATGAGGAAGCCGAGCCCGATCAGCAGTTCGAACCGCTCGCCCGACAGGCCGACCGCGACGAGCGCGTCGAGCGCGAAGGTGCGCAGCAGCACGTAGATTAGCGCCCCGATGAAGGGGCCGACCGGATGGCCTATGCCGCCGACGACCGCGATGATCAGGATGTCGATGGCCGGGCCGACCGCCGCCGTGCCGGGCGAGACCTGGGCGTTGAGCCACACCAGCAGCACGCCCGCCACCGCCGCGATGGCGCTCGCGAAGGCATAGGCCGCGATGCGGTGCGCCGTGACGTTGAAGCCGAGCGCCTCCATGCGGCGCGCATTGTCGCGCAGGCCCTGCAGGGCGAGGCCGAAGGGGGCGCGCGACACGTAGAGCACCGCCGCATAGGCCGCCGCCGCGCAGGCCAGCACGAGTTCGTAGAAGAGGGTCGGCTCCCGCCACCTGATGCCGAAGGCTTTCGGCGGCACGACCTGGTTGAAGCCGGTGAAGCCGTTGAAGATGGCGTAGTTCTGCTGGGTGAAATAGAAGAACGCCGCCGCGATGGCGAGCGTGATCATGATCGTGTAGATGCCCGCCGTTCGCACCGCGAGCGCGCCGACGCCGGCCCCGAACAGGGTCGCGACGATGACAGCCGCCGGCACCGCCAGCCACCAGGCCCAGTTGAGGCTGATCGCCGCGACCGCGCTCGAGCCGAAGATCGCCACGAGATAGGCCGCGAGACCCGCCACCGTCATCTGCACCAGGCTCACCATGCCGCCATAGCCGGCGAGGAACATGAGGCTCAGCGCGATCATGCCGAGGATCATCGACCAGCCGAGGATCTGCAGCAGCACGAACTCGCTGCAGAAGGCCGGCGCCAGGACCAGCAGCGCCGCGCCGATCGCATAGATCGGGGCGGTGTCGCTTGCGGGCCGCTCGGCCTTGCGCGGGGTCACCGCCGCGCGGTTGGGAATGGCGGCCATGGCTCAGCGCCCGCTCGCCACGAGGCCCTGCGGCCGGAAGGCCAGCACGACCACCATGATCAGGAAAGTCAGCACCACCGCATAGGTCGGAAAATAGACCGAGCCGAACTGTTCGGAGAGGCCGATGATCAGCGCGCCGAGCGCCGCGCCGGGGATCGAGCCCATGCCGCCGACGATGACGACGACGAGAGAGGCGAGGAGGAAGCGGATGTCCTCGCCCGGCGCGATCGACTGGAACGTGCCTCCGACGACCCCGGCGATGCCGGCGAGGCCCGCCCCGAAGGCGAAGACCAGCACGAAGACGCGCTGGATGCGCACGCCGGTCGCCGCCAGCATCTCGCGGTCGTCGACGCCGGCCCGCACCAGCATGCCGATGCGCGTGCGGTTGAGCACCAGCCACATGGCGACGCCGAGCACCGCGGCGGCGAGCAGAATCGCGAGGCGCACGACCGGGTAGGTCAGGAACACCGCCTCGCCGTTACTCTTCACGGCGGTGACGAGCGGCAGCCGGATCGGGCCGGAGAGCCAGTCGGGCGCCAGGATCTGATAGAAATCGCCGCCCCAGATCCACAGCATGATGTCGGCCAGCACGATGGAGATGCCGATCGTCACCAGGGTCTGGCGCAGATCCTGGCCCTCCATGCGGCGGAACACGAAGAACTGCAGCAGCACGCCGAGGGCGCCCACGACGAGGAAGGCCGCGACAAAGCTCAACACCCAATAGCCCGTCGCCACCGAGGTCTCGTAGCCGACATAGCCGCCGAGCATGTAGAGCGAGCCATGGGCGAGGTTGACGTTGCGCATCAGACCGAAGATGAGCGTGAAGCCGCTGGCGACGAGGAAGTAGAGCGCCCCAAGCGTCACCCCGTTGAGGAAGGCGTTGAGAAAGACCTTCTTGCTGCCCACCCAGTCCTGCAAGCCTGGCGGCCAGGGTGCGAAGATCGCCCACAGGAAGGCCGCGGCGGCGACGAACACGGCGAGGGCGGCGAGCGGATGGCGCTCGAGGAGGCGGCTCATGCCGCGCCCGGCCGCATTTCGCGGGCCGTCCCGTCTGCTGTTTCGCGGTCGCCTTCGTTCATGGATCGGGCGCGTCCCTGTCCCCGCATTGGCGCCGGTTCGTGTCGCCGGCCTTGGTGCGCCCTTTCCGGGCCTTGTCGGCCAAGTCTAGTCGCCAGAGCAAAGCCTTGCATACCCGACAGTCTGCTCTCGTCGCGTCCCCGCGCCCCTATTTTCGCCGTGCCGATCAGACGACGTTGGAGGCGACGCGGCGATAGTCGCTCGGCGGGACGCCGACGTTGGTGCAGAAGAAGCGGGTGAAGCTCGCCTGCGAGGCGAAGCCGAGATCGAGGCCGATCGAGGTCACCGCGTCGGACGAGCGCGTCAGCCGGTCGATCGCGGTCTCCATGCGCAGCGTGTTCAGGTAGATGTTGGGCGTGATGCCGACATGCTTGCGGAACAGCTTGTAGAAATGCGGCCGCGACAGGCCGGCGTCCCGCGCGATCGTGTCGATGGCCAGTTCGTCGCCGATCCGCTCCTGCATCAGGCGGATCGAGTTGCGGATGCGGAAATCGCGGTAGAGGAGCCGATGGGCGGTGGCGGCGCGGTCCCCTCCCTGCTCCCAGCTCTGCTCGTGGCAGGCGGCAGCGAGGTCGCGCAGGTGGCGGTCGAAGTCGCCGGACTCATCCTCCCCCAGGAGCAGCGCCACGAGGCGTCCGACGAGGCGTCGCAGCAACGGCGTCATGACAAGCTCTGGCCTGCCGAAGCGGAGCATGCCCGAGTCCTGCTCGTCGCCGAACCATCGCGCCTTTATGTAGAGGACGAGGGCGATGGTCCAGTCGTCGAGGTCGCTCGGCTCATAACTGTGCGGCTGCCAGGGATTGATGCCGAGCGCGGTCCCGGCATCGAGCGGGATCGGCTGGCCCGAGACCGTGATGACGGCCGGGCGGCCGCCCACGTTGAAGGTCAGATGGCCCTCACGATGGGCGTGGGTGAGAAAGGAACGGTTGAGCTTGTAGAGCGCGGCGCGTCCGAACGGACCGTGGCGGACGGCGAGAGCGGTGCTCATGAGACCCCTCCTCAGAAGGGTCCGCGGAGATCCGGCTCGGTCGCATATCGACCCGAGGGAGCCGGGAGCCGAGCCCTCGATGCTGGCCGGAGCGGCGGCGGTCGGCAGAGGCCGTCGGCTCAAGCGTTTCCTGATGCGCCCCGCCTATGGCTGCGGGTGCGGCACGCAAGAATTGAACGCCAATCGCGGGCGAGGTCAAGAGCAAGCCAGAGCGGCCGCGGCATCCCGCGGTCGCGCTGGCGCATCGGGGTCGAAAGCGGCGGCCGTGGCGACGGCCGAAGCACTAGCTTACTGATACTTCTTGCACTCCGGCGTATCGCGGCTCGGCAGGCCGATCTTGGCGAAGGTCGCCTTGTCGAGCCCGAGCGTCTGGGTGACGTTGGGCACGACCTTGACGAGCTTGTTCGCCAGGTCGCCGTTCGCCTCCTGCGCGACCTCCGTCACGAAATTGGTGCCGATCGCCTGGCGGTTGCCGTCGAGCTTGATCTCGCCGTTCGGCGCCTTGAGATCGGTCTTGGCGAGCGCCTCGCGGAAGGCCTTCTGGCCGTCGGAAAGGTCGCCCTTGACCTTATCGATCGCGTCGAGGGTAGCGGTCGCCGCGTTGTAATAGCCGACGGCGAACAGCGAGGGGGTCGGGAAGCGCTTGTCCGGCGGATAATCGTCCTGGTAGCGCTTCACGAAAGCCTTCCAGGCGGGATCGTCCCAGGTGTCGGCCTGCGGGCCGGACGACGGCGTCCCGATCAGCGCCTTCTTGGCGCTGCCCTTGGCCGAGAGCACCGACTGGTCGACCATGATGGTGCCACCGATCAGGTGGGCGGAGCCGCCGGCCTGCTGGTACTGGTTGAGGAAATTGATCGCATCGCCACCGCCGAGGCCCAGGAAAATGGCGTCGACATCGTCGGGAAGCGCCGAGATGATCGAGGCAAAGTCCTTGGTGCCGAGCGGCACCCAGAAGCGCTTCTCGATCTTGCCGCCGGCATTGCAGAAGCCGAGCGCGAAACCGAGAAAATTGGTGTAGCCGAAGGAATAGTCGTCGGCGAGGGTGGCGACGGTCTTCCAGCCCTTCGTGTTGACCACGTAATCGCCGAGACCGGCGCCCCATTGCGCGCCGTCCATGTTGAAGCGGAAGAAGTTCGGCGCCGGATCCACCATCGTGGTCTCCTGGGCGCCGGAAATGCCGTTGATGACGGTAATGTCCGGGTGCTGGCGGGCGAAGTCGCGCATGGCGAGGCCTTCCGAACCCGACAGCGGCCCGACGATGATCTTCACCCCGTCCTGCTCGACGAGCTTGGTGGCGGCGCGCACCGCCGAATCGGGCGACGCATCGGTCGGGGCGACCGTATAGGTGATCTTCTTGCCGCCGGCCTCGTCATGATGCTCCTTGAGCGCCATCTCGAAGCCGCGCAGCCCATCCTGCCCTGGCACCGTGTAGGTCCCCTCGAGGGTCGTCATGAAGCCGAGCTTGATCTCGCCGTCCGCCGCCCGCGCGGCATTGGCGGTCGCAACGGCCGCGATGGCCAGACCGCACAACCATAGATGTCTCATGTGTCCGCACCTCCCTGCCGGCTCGTTGTCCCGGAATCTTCGCTCCGGATCGGCGGGTAGCATAAGCGGTTCGGCCCAAGGTCGAGGCGCGTTGAAGCCGAAACGCATACCCCGGAGTATCAAAATCGACGTGCCGTAGGCGGGGGCCGGACCTTTAACAGACTGCTGAAAAGCTCGCATTGGGGCGCCTTCGTCCTTCGAGACGCCGCTTCGCGGCTCCTCAGGATGAGGGCTAAGTGGTTGATTTTGAGAAATCCCTCATCCTGAGCCGCGACCGGAGGGAGCGTGTCGAAGGACGAGAGATCGTTTCGAAGGCCCTTTCAGCAGTCTGCTAAACAGCGCGTGTCGCCATCAATCGAGCGGCGCAACCGGGACATCGGCCGGCTTGGCCGGAGCAGCGGGCTTGGCCGGGGCCGGCTTCGCCGGGGCGGGGTCGCCGGTGACGCCCTGGATGACGCGAGCCGTGGCGTCGCCCGACGACGGCGCGGGTTTCGCATCGCCGCCCGGAATGGCCAGCGGATCGCGCAGACGGGTCGTAGTGGTCGGGACGGTGTCCGGCTTTGGGGTGGGCGCCGCGGCGGCGGGCGCCGGCGCTACGGGGGCGACCGTCGCATCCTGCCGGCGCGGTTGCGGCGCATCGAGAGGCTTGCGCGCCACGGGCGCGTCAGGCCTGACCGTGTCGGGCGACCTCTCGACCACGCGCGGCTTCGGCTTGACGATCTTGCCCGGCGCCCGTGGCCGCACCGGCTCGATCAGGTTCTCGTCCTGGCCGCGGCTGTAGATCCGGGCGCGAGGCGCCGGGCCCGGATCGAGATATCCGCGCCCGCTGTCGACGTTGGGAATATTTGCCGGCGGCACAAGGTCGGCCCGATCCGCCGGCTCGTCGTTCGGATCACGTGGCATGGCGGCCATGCCGCGCGGCACACGCCCGGGCAGCCGCGGGTCGTCGAGAAAGAAACGCTGCAGGATTTGGCCGCCGGCCGCCGCGACGATGAGCCTCTCGCGCTGGCCGCGCCGGTCCAGGACGTCGGCCACGAAGACGGCGCCGTTGCGGCGCAGCGGCGCGATGAGACGGAAGCCCTGCTGGCCGATGCTCTGACGGATGTCGCCGCGGTCCATGCCGCCGCCCCAGCCGCCCCAGCCGCCGCTGTCGTTCCAGCCGCCCCAGAACTGCGCCTGTGCGGCTTGCGGCGCGCCGAATCCGGCGATGCAGAGGCCGAGAGCGGCCATGGGCAGCCATCCCCTGAGGAGAGGTGCGACTTTGCCTTTCGACAGACCACGCATCGACGCATCTCCTGAAGAGTCTTTTAGGGGCGAAGTCTGGGCCGCCAATACGGCGAAGCTGCGACACCGCGTGCCGTGGCAGGCTACCTGGCCGATCCGACACCCCGATCGAGGCAATCTCGGCCTGCGAGACTGAATTGCACGTGAACGTCGGTCACGGCGCGGACCGCGCGATCCCGACGAGCCGGTCGACCTCGTCGTCCCTCGTCTCGAAGGAACAGATCAGGCGGATCATGATCTCGTCCGGCCGCGGCATCTCCGCGGCCGGAAGCGAGCGCGTCACCCAGGGATAGTAGAGCGCGCCCGCGTCCCGCAGGCGTTCGTCGACGCGGCGCGGCAGGATGGCGAACACTTCGTTCGCCTGGCTCGGCCAGGGGCATCTGACCCCCGGCACCGCCGCCAGGCCCTCCGCCAGCCGTCGCGCGGCGCGGTTGGCGTGGCCCGCATTGTCGAGCCAGTGGTCATCGGCGAGGTAGCCGTTCATCTGCGCCCCGAGGAGACGCCCCTTGGAGAGCGTATGGCCGCCGCGCTTGCGGCGAAAGCCGAACTCCTCGCCCCGCGTCTTGTCGAAGAGGATCACGGCCTCGCAGGCGAGCGCCCCGTTCTTGGTGGCGCCGAAGCTCAGCACGTCGATGCCGGCCTGCCACGTCATCGCGGCCGGGCTCGTGCCGAGCGCCACGAGGGCGTTGGCGAAGCGGGCGCCGTCCATGTGGACGCCGAGGCCGGACGCATGCGCCGCCTCGGCGAGCGCCGCGATCTCCGCCAGGCTGTAGAGCGTGCCGGCCTCGGTCGCCTGCGACAGCGACAGCGCCGCCGGCGGGACCTGGCGCACGACACCGCGCGGGAACCGTTCCAGCATGGTCTCGAAGGCCTCGAGGGTCACCTTTCCGGCGGCCCCCGGGAGGCCGACGAGCTTGGCCCCGCCCGCGAAGAACTCGGGCGCCCCGCACTCGTCCTCGATGACATGCGCCTCCTCGTGGCAGAAGATCGCCGTGCCTGGCTGAGCCAGGCTCGCCAGCGCCAGCGCATTGGCTCCGGTCCCGGTGGCGACGAGGTACACGGCGACCTCCCGCTCGAAGATCTCGCAAAGCCTGCGGGTCGCCTCGGAGCTCGCCTCGTCCTGGCCGTAGGGCTTCGCGGCGCCCGCGTTGGCGGCGATGATGGCCTCGAGGATTGGCCGGCTCGCCCCGGTGACATTGTCGCTGCTGAAATTCATGGCGCGATCCTACGGGGGCTTGCGATCCCGGTAAATCGCATCCCGCGTCCCGATCGAACAAAGTCGTCAGGCCTGCATCCGCGCAAAGGGAAGCGCCACCCCGATGCCATGACGACACCACCCGCGCCGTCGCCGTCCGCTTTGAAAACACTGCCGCCCAGCGTCAGGATGCGGCGAGGACGTTCACTCGGCCTCGGTGTCGAGCGCCAGGCCGAAGCCGGCCTTGACCCGGTCCATCACGACCATGGTCTTGAAGTTCTTGATGTCAGGGTTCTCGTAGAAGAAGCGGCGGGTGAAGAGCTCGTAGGCCTCGATGTCCGGCGTCGTCACCAGCAGCAGAAAATCGGCGTCGCCGGTGACGTAATAGCCGTTCATCACCTCGGGCGTCGCCCGGATGCTCTTCTTGAAGCGGTCGATGATGTCGGCGCGCTCGCGCTCGAGCGACACCAGCACGATCATCTGCACCCGCTGGCCGACCGCCTTCGGCGAGACGACCGCGATATCCGCCTCGATCACGCCCGTGTCGCGCAGCCGCTTCAGCCGGCGCTGCACCGCGGTGGCGCTGAGGCCGACGCGCTCGCCCAGCACCTCGCTCGTCAGCCGATTGTCGTATTGCACGAGATCGAGGATTTTGAGGTCGAAGCGGTCTAGGTCGGCGGCCATGGTCGAGAAATGACGCACCGCTCATCCCCGCGCAAGCGGGGATCCAGCTCTATCCAAGGCTGGCTTCCCGCTTGCGCGGGCGAAGCGAGCCAGGGGCCACGCCAAGCGGAGCTTGGTGGGGTGGCAAGCGGAGGGATGAGCGGCAGGACCCGAGACCTACTTCGCTGCGCTGAGCTCGTCCATCACCTGCCGCACCGCCTTCTCGGCGATGTCGACGATCTCGTCCACCTCGGCGCGCGTCGTCACCAGCGGCGGCGCGAAGCCCAGGATGTCGCCATGCGGCATGGCGCGGGCGATCAGCCCGCGGTCGCGCGCTGCCTTCGAGATGCGGGCACCAACCTTGAGGCCGGGCTCGAAGCGGGTCTTCTTGGCGCGGTCGGCGACGAATTCGATCCCGGCCAGCATGCCGACGCCGCGCACTTCGCCGACGATCGGGAGTTGGGCGAAGACCGCCTTCATCCGGCTCTGCATATAGGCGCCGGTATCGCGCGCCTTGCCGGCGAGATCTTCCGTCTCGACGATGTCGAGCACCGCATTGGCCGCCGCGGCCCCGATCGGATGGCCCGAATAGGTATAGCCGTGCGAGAAGGCGCCGATCCGGTCGGCGTTGTCTTCCATCACCTTGCAGACCTTTTCGCCGACGATCGCCGCCGACAGCGGGAAATAGGCGGACGTGAGGCCCTTGGCGACGGTGACGAGGTCGGGCTCCATGCCATAGAGATGCGAGCCGAAGGGCGCGCCGACCCGGCCGAAGCCGCAGATCACCTCGTCGGCGATGAGCAGCACGTCGTGCTTTTTCAGCACCGCCTGGATCGCTGGCCAGTATCCTTCGGGCGGCGGAATGATGCCACCGGTGCCGAGCACCGGCTCGGCGATGAAGGCGCCGACCGTCTCCGGCCCTTCCTTGCGGATCAGCGCATCGAGTTCCTCGGCGCGACGCCGCGAAAATTCCGCCTCCGTCTCGCCCGGCTCACCACCCCAGTAATGATGCGGCACGCCGGTGTGGAGGATGCCGGGCAGCGGCAAGTCCATATGGTCGTGGTAGAAGCTCATGCCGGTCATCGAGCCCGAGACGACCGAGCAGCCGTGATAGCCGCGCTCGCGCGAGACGATCTTCTTCTTCTTCGGCTGGCCGCGTAGGTTGTTGTAGTACCAGACGAGCTTGGCCTGGGTCTCGTTGGCGTCCGACCCCGACATGCCGTAGAAGACGCGCGCCATCTTGCCCGGCGCCATGCGCACCAGCCGGTCCGACAGGATGGCGAGCTCGTCCGTCGTATGAGCCGCATAGGTATGGTAGTAGGCGAGCCGATGCGCCTGGCGCGAGATGGCCTCGGCCACTTCGGTGCGGCCATAGCCGATGTTGACGCAATAGAGGCCGGCGAAGCCGTCGATCAGGCTCTTGCCGGTCGCATCCGTGATGCGGATCCCCTGGGCCGTGTCGACGATCACCGGATCGCCGAGCTTGCCGGTGGCGAAATCCTTGAGCTGGGTGAACGGATGGAGGACGGTCCGGCGGTCGAGCTCCGCGATGCGGGCGAGGTCGTTCATGGGATTCTCCTTATGCGGCGAGATCGCCGAAGCAGACGGTCTTGAGTTCCATATAATCGGCGAGGCCATGGCGCGACCCTTCGCGGCCGAGACCGGATTGCTTCCAGCCGCCGAAGGGGATCGGTGGCCCGGTGAAGGAGGCGGTGTTGACGCCGACGAGGCCATATTGCAGCGCCTCGGACACGCGCAAGGCCCGGCGCAGGTCGTCGGTGTAGAGGTAGGAGGCGAGGCCCATCTCGGTATCGTTGGCGCGGCGCACCACCTCGTCTTCCGTGTCGAAGCGCAGCACCGCCGCGACCGGCCCGAACGTCTCCTCACGCGCGATACGCATGTCGTCGGTGACGCCGGCGAGCAGCGTCGGACGCACGAAATTGGTCCTCTCCGGCATGCTGCCGGTGCCGGCGATGGGGCGGGCGCCCCGCGAGACCGCATCCTCGACATGGGCGCGGCATTTGTCGGCGACCGAAAGGCGCGTCATGGGGCCGATCTCGGTCTTGGGGTCGAGGCCGTGGCCGACGCGCAGCGCCGCGACACGCGCGCCGAAGGCCTCGACGAAGGCGTCGTAGCGCCCGCGCTGGACGTAGATGCGGTTGGCGGCGAGGCAATCCTGGCCGGAGGTGGCGAATTTCGCGGCAAGCGCGCCTTCGACCGCCAGGTCGAGCCGCGCATCGTCGAAGACGACGAAAGGGGCATGACCGCCGAGTTCCATCGAGACTTTCTTGACCGTGGCGGCGGCCCGGCCGAGCAGCAGCCGGCCGATCTCGGTCGAGCCGGTAAAGGAGAGCGCACGGACCTGGGGTTTGTCGATGAGGTGCCCGACGAGAAGCTCGGAGCGCCCGGTCACCACCTGGAACACGCCGCGCGGCATCCCCGCCTCTGCCGCGAGCCGGGCCAGCGCCAGGGCCGAGAACGGAGTCTCGGAGGCGGGCTTGACGATCATCGGGCAGCCGGCGGCGAGCGCCGCGCCCGCCTTCCGGGTGATCATGGCGCTCGGGAAATTCCACGGGGTGACGGCGGCCGTGACGCCGACCGGCTGCAGGCGCGTGTGGAGCAGGCTATTGGGCTTGTGGCTCGGGATGGTTTCGCCATAGGCACGCTCGCCCTCGGCCGCGAACCAGTCGAGGAAGCCCGCCGCATAGCCGATCTCGTAGCGTGACTCGGCGAGCGGCTTGCCCTGCTCGACCGTCATCAGCACAGCGAGGTCTTCGGCATGGAGACGCATCAGCTCCGCCCAGCGCCGCAGGATCGTCCCGCGCTCCGCCGGCAGCCTGCGACGCCAGGCCGAAAAGGTCGCCTCGGCCGCATCGACGGCGCGATCGATATCGACCGGCTCCAGCGCCGCCACGGCACCGATGACGGCGCCCGTCGCCGGATCCTCGACCGCGATCGTGCCCGCCCCTTCGACCTCCTCGCCCGCCACGAAGGAGCGGCCATCGCGGAAATCCTGCCGGACGAGACGGTCGAGGTGGAGCGGCGGCGCAAAGGCGTTCATGGGCGATCCTGGCTTTGGGAAGCTCGTGCGCGCCAGCTTAAGCCTTCGAGGCAGTGCATGGCCGCGTAGTGGCACCGTCTCGCGATGAAAATCTGCGTGACGAAATCGCAAGCAGCCGAAATCCAGCGATCCGACGTTCCGTTTCGTCTTCGATGAGCGGCCGACTCTGCCGAGGGTCGAGGTCGACCCCATTGTCACGTCAGTTCACAGCAGAGAATGGCGGTGCGTCATGACACGCTGGCCTTGTCCTGGGACTTGCCGCATATTGTCATGAAATGTGCCCTTGTTCGACCTCGTGAACGACGTGCTGAACCGGAACGGGATCCGGCGGGCCGCCGCGGCCGCCCTCGCGCGGCCGATCCCGTGGGAACCGGTGCTCGACGGGCGCAAGGGGACCACCAAGCATAAGCTTCTGACGGACCGGATCGTCGCCGACATCGAGAGCGGCGCGCTCGCGCCCGGCATCCGGATGCCGACGCATCGCGATCTTGCGCATAAGCTGCGCGTCTCGGTGCAGACGGTGAGCATCGCCTACAAGGAGGCCGAGCAGCGCGGCTATCTTTCGGGCGAGGTCGGCCGCGGCACCTTTGTGCGCGCCCGCATCACCGAGCGCGCCGGCCGCTTCATGCTCGACCGCAATTCGCGCGGCACGACCGATCTGTCGATCATCCGGGCGGTCTATACCGAGGCGCATGAGGCGGCATCGCGCGCCCTGATGCGCAGGCTCGCCGAGGAGGACAACAGCGCCTTCATGCGGCCCTGCCGACCGATCGCCGGGCTCGACCGCCATCGCGATGCGGCGCGACTCTGGCTGACCTCGCTCGGCGTCACGGCCGAGCGTGACCGCATCATCGTCACCAACGGCGCCGCGCATGGCCTCTTCCTGGCGGTCGCCTCGGTGGTTCATCCGGGCGACGTGGTGCTGACCGAGGAGCTCACCGACCACGGCGTCATCGGCCTCGCCTCGGTGCTCGGCTTCACGCTGCGCGGCCTGCCGACCGACGACGAAGGGATCGTGCCGGACGCCTTCGCGGCGGCCTGCGCCGGCGGCGAGATCCGCGCCCTCGTGCTGGTTCCGACGCTCAACAACCCGACGAGCCATGTCATGGGGTCCGAGCGGCGCCGCGCGGTCGCGACCATCGCCCGCCGCCACGGGGTCTTCGTCATCGAGGACGAGGTCTACAAGCCGCTGATCGACGAGGCGCTGCCGGCCATCACCGAGTTGATCCCCGACCTCGGCTTCTTCGTGACCAGCTTCACCAAATCGGTGATGACCGGGCTGCGCGTCGGCTATCTGGTGGTGCCGCCGACCTATTCGATCCGCGCCGCCAGCATCCTGCGCGTCACCGGCTGGAGCGGCACGGTGGCGATGGCCGAGATCGCCTCGCGCTGGGTCGAGGACGGAACGGCGCGGGCGCTGGTCGAGGTGCAGCGGCGCGAGACCGAGGCGCGCCAGGCGATCGTCGCCGATAGCCTGCGCCCGGTCCTCGCCTCGACCCATCCGCTCTCGCTCTGCGCGCTGCTGACGGTGCCGCCGCGCTGGAGCGAGGAGGGACTGGTGCGGGCGCTGGCGTCGCGCGGTATCGCCGTGACCTCGTCCGACCCGTTCATCGCCGGCGGCGACCGCCCGGCCGGGAAGATCCGGCTCTGCATCGGCGGCCGCCTGCCGCTCGACGGCTTGCGCGACATCTGTTCCACCATCCTTTCGACCTTCGAGCAATTGCCGCCGGTGTTCGACGCCGGAGCGATCGGGTGAAGCGGCCACCTCTCCCCTGAGGGTCGCGCCTTGGGACCGCGCGGGATCGGCCTCAGGCGGTCGCGCCCTTCGTCCGCGACTGGTGGATCTCGATCAGGGCCGGCCCGCCACTGTCGCGCGCCCGGCGCAGCGCGGCGGGAAGCTCCGCCACATCGGCGAGGCGCTCGGCCGGGATGCCATAGGCCGCGGCGACGAGGAGGAAATCCGGCGCTGAAGGTTTCACGCCCTCCGGCACGATGCCCGCACCGGCCATGACGGTCTCGATCTCCTGATAGCCCTCGTTGTTCCACACGAGAAAGATCACCCCGGCCCGCGCGTCGACGGCCGAGCCGATCTCGCCGAGCGAGAACTGGAAGCCGCCGTCGCCGGTGAGGCACACGACGGGTGCGGAGGGCGCCGCCACGGCGGCGCCGATGGCGGCGGGCGCCGCATAGCCGAGCGCGCCATAGCCCGTCGCCGAGTTGAACCAGGTGCGGGGACGGTCGATGTCGAGGTAGAGGTCGCCGGCATAGACGGCCTGCGTCGAATCGCCGACGACGATCGCGTCCGGCAGCGTCCGGTAGATGCGGTCGATCGCGGCGATCTCCGTCCGCATCTTGGGGGTCAGCTCGGCAAGGGCCGCGTCCCTGGCCTGCGCGGCCCGCGTCGCGCCATCGCCTTTGCGGGCCGTGAGAAGCGGGAGCAGGTCGTCGAGCGCGGCCTCGACCGTCGAGAGCACCGGCAGGGCCGGAACCGGCGGGCGCATCAATTGCGCGGCATCGACATCGACCCGGATGAAGCTGGCGAGGGGCGGCATCCCGCCATCGCCATACATGTCGTAGTCGGTCGGCCCCATCTCGGTGCCGAGCCCGATCACCAGATCCGCCTCCGCGATCAACGCGCGGACCGCCCGGAGACTCGCCGACGCCGGCACGCGCAGCGGGTGGCTGCCGAGGAGGCCCCGCGCATTGACGGTGAGGACCGCCGGCGCGTCGAGCTTTTCGGCCAGCACCGCCACGCGTTCGGCCGCCGAGACCGCGCCGCCGCCGCAGAGCAGGACCGGGCGATGCGACGCGGCGCAGAGGTCGGCCATCCGGCGCAGGTCGTCCGTCCCGGCCCGCGGCCTGACGGGCGAGGCGGATGTCGTGATCGATGCATTCATGAGAAGCGGCATGACGTCGGTCGGGATCTCGATATGCACCGGTCCCGGCCGACCCGACGACAGGATGGCGAAGGCGCGGTTCACGACCATGGGAAGCTCGGCCGGATCGAGCAGCGTCTGCGACCACAGCGCGACGCTCGCCATCATGGCCCGCTGGTCGGGCAGTTCGTGCAGCAGGCCGTGGCCGAGGCCCAGGGAGGCGCGACGATTGACGCCGGAGATCACCAGCATCGGGACCGAATCCTGGCGCGCCTGCGCTATGGCCGTGATGATGTTGGTCAGGCCCGGACCGGTGATGACGAGGGCTACCCCCGGCCGACCCGCGACGCGCGCATAGCCGTCGGCCATGAAGCCGGCGCCCTGCTCGTGGCGCGGCGTCACGTGGCGGATGCGGGAGGCGGCAAGCCCGCGATAGAGCTCGATCGTGTGAACGCCCGGGATGCCGAACACCACGTCGACGCCATGCAGCTCCAGGAGGTCGATCAAGGCTTCGCCGACCGTTCTCGTCTTCGCGCTCATGCGCCTCCTCGCGGCGATTCGGCCCGGGGGCGACGCGGCTCCGGGAGCTCGACCCTGGAGCCCTTCCGGCCCGACCGTCAAGACATTGACACCGCTCGGCACGCGGCGTAACGGCCGGACCATCGATGCGGCCCTCGACGCCCGCACCATCGGCCTCGACCCGGTGGCCTGAACCTCGTCTCGGCCGCGGCCTGTGCCGGTCGCGCCGGGCATGCCGCCGTGCTGGCGGTGCTGCGGGCCCGCGATCCCGGTGCTATCGTGACCGACGCTGCGACCGCCTCCTCCTGCCGGATCAGCCCCATGAACGACAAAGCCTCCCATGATGCCGGCGCCCGGACCGCCAAGAAAGCCATGCTGCAGACCGTGACGAGTTCACGGCCCGCGGAGCTTGTCCAGTCCGGCGAGCATCGCAATCCGGGGACGGCCCTCAGACCCGAATGGTTCGATGCCGTCGAGGTCAACCTCAGCGCGGTCGAGCGCCGCGCCGGCACGATGGCGACGCGGCGCTCGGTCAAGAAGGAGTTCCAGGCCGCCTGGCTGGTCAAGGCGCTCACCTGCATCGACCTGACGACGCTCGCCGGCGACGATACGCCGGGCCGCGTGCATCGCCTCGCCATGAAGGCGCGGCGGCCGCTGCGCGACGACCTCGTCGAGGCTTTGGGCCTCGCCGATGCGCCGCCGACGGTCGGCGCCGTCTGCGTCTACCCCACCATGGTGGCGCCGGCGGTGAAGGCCTTGCGCGGTTCGGGCATTCCGGTCGCCTCGGTCGCGACGGGATTTCCGGCCGGCCTGACCCCCTTGCCCCAGCGCCTCGCCGAGATCCGCTACGCGGTGTCGGAAGGCGCCGCCGAGATCGACATCGTCATCACCCGCGCCCATGTGCTGCTCGGCGAATGGACCGCGCTCTACGACGAGGTGGCGGCCATGCGCGAGGCCTGCGGGCCGGCCCATCTCAAGGCGATCCTCGGGACCGGCGACCTCAAGACGCTGCGCAACGTCTACAAGGCCTCGATGGTCGCCATGCAGGCCGGCTCGGACTTCATCAAGACCTCGACCGGCAAGGAGGACGTCAACGCCACCCTGCCGGTGAGCCTGGTGATGATCCGGGCGCTGCGCGACTACGGCGAGCTGACGGGCGAGCGGATCGGCTTCAAGCCCGCCGGCGGCCTCAAGACCGCCAAGGACGCGCTCAACTGGCTGGCGCTGATGAAGGAGGAGCTCGGCCGCCCCTGGCTCGAGCCCGACCTGTTCCGCATCGGCGCCTCCTCGATGCTGGCCGACATCGAGCGGCAGATCGAGCATTTCGTCACCGGCCGCTATGCGGCCGCGTCCCACCACGCGATGGCCTGAGCCCATGCCCAAAATCAAAGAGATCCTCGCCACCATGGATTACGGCCCCGCGCCCGAAGCCGCCGATCACGTCCGCGCGTGGCTCGAGGCGCACAAGGGCGGCTTCGGCCATTTCATCGACGGCGCCTTCACGACGCCGTCTAAGAGCTTCGAGGTGCGCGACCCGGCTCGCGACGAAAGTCTCGCCCGCGTCGCAGAGGGCACGAGCGCCGACGTCGACGCCGCCGTCAAGGCCGCCCGCGCCGCCTACCCGGCCTGGTCGGCCCTGCCCGGGCACATGCGCGCCCGCCACCTCTACGCGCTGGCCCGCCACATCCAGAAGCGCGAGCGCTTCCTCTCCGTGCTGGAGTCGCTCGACAACGGCAAGCCGATCCGCGAATCGCGCGACATCGACATCCCGCTGGTGGCCCGGCACTTCTACCATCATGCCGGCTGGGCCGAGCTCGTCGCCAGCGAGTTTCCGGACCACAAGCCGGTCGGCGTCTGCGGCCAGATCATTCCCTGGAACTTCCCGCTGCTGATGCTGGCCTGGAAGATCGCGCCGGCGCTCGCGACCGGCAATACGGTCGTCTTGAAGCCGGCCGAGTTCACGCCGCTGACGGCGCTCGCCTTCGCCGAGATCTGCCGCGAGGCCGGGCTGCCAAAAGGGGTCGTCAACATCGTCACGGGTGACGGCGCGACGGGTGCGGCCCTCGCCGAGCACGCAGGCATCGACAAGATCGCCTTCACCGGGTCGACCGAGGTCGGTCGGCTGATCCGCGAGGCGACGGCGGGCTCGGGCAAGAAGCTGTCGCTCGAGCTCGGCGGCAAGTCGCCCTTCATGGTCTTCGCCGATGCCGACCTCGACGGCGCGGTCGAGGGCGTCGTCGACGCCATCTGGTTCAACGGCGGCCAGGTCTGCTGCGCCGGCTCGCGCCTTCTGGTGCAGGAGGGTATCGCCAGGCGGTTCTACGCCAAGCTCGAGCGCCGCATGGCGACGCTCAGGGTCGGCGACCCGCTCGACAAGTCGACCGACGTCGGCGCCATCGTGGCGCCGGTGCAGCTCGAGCGCATCCGCGGCCTGGTCGAGAAGGGCGAGGCCGAAGGCGCGACGCTGCATCAGGCGCCAGGGGCGCTGCCGAAGACCGGCTGCTTCTTCAAGCCGACGCTGTTCACCGAGGTCGCGCCGGCCTCGACCATCGCCGAAGTGGAGATCTTCGGACCCGTCGCGATCGCCATGACCTTCCGCACCCCCGACGAGGCGGTGGCGCTCGCCAACAACACCCGCTACGGCCTCGCGGCCTCGGTCTGGTCGGAAAACATCAACCTGGCGCTCGATACCGCCGCCAAGCTCAAAGCCGGTGTGGTCTGGATCAATTCCACAAATATGTTCGACGCCGCGGCGGGCTTCGGCGGCTATCGCGAGAGCGGCTTCGGGCGCGAGGGCGGCCGCGAAGGCCTGGCCGAATATCTCGTGCCGGCCTGGCTGAAGAGCCTGCCGGCCGCGGTCGAGACGCATGCGACGAAGCTCTCGGCGCTGCCGGCCGAGGCGGAGGCCGTGGACGGCGCCACGCCGTCGATCGACCGTACGGCGAAGCTCTATGTCGGCGGCAAGCAGGCGCGGCCCGATTCGGGCTATTCCTACACGGTGCGCGATCCCGGCGGCAGGCCGCTCGGCCAAGCGGCCCTGGGCAACCGCAAGGACATCCGCAACGCGGTCGAGGCCGCCGCCAAGGCCTCGGCCTGGGGCGCCGCCACCGCCCACAACCGCGCCCAGGTGCTCTATTACGTCGCCGAGAACCTCGCGGCGCGCGCGGCCGAGTTCGAGGCGCGGCTCGCCGCCATGACGGGCGCCGCGCGCAAGGAGGCGGCCCGCGAGGTCGAGGCTTCGATCGAACGCAGCTTCTACTACGCCGCCTGGGCCGACAAATACGACGGGCAGGTGCATGCGACGAAGTCGCGCCACGTCACCCTCGCCATGCATGAGCCCTATGGGGTCCTGGGCCTCGTCTGCCCCAAGGCGGCGCCGCTGCTCGGTCTCGTGTCGCTGCTGATGCCGGCGCTGGCGATGGGCAATTGCGCAATCGTCGTACCTTCGGGCCTGCATCCGCTTAGCGCGACGGATCTCTATCAGGTCTTCGATACGAGCGACGTGCCGGCAGGCGTGGTCAACATCGTCACCGGCGAGCCCGACACGCTCGCCAGGACGCTGGCGGAGCACCACGAGGTGGCGGCGCTCTGGTACTGCGGCTCCAAGGCCGGCAGCGCCATGGTCGAGAAAGCCTCGGCCGCCAATCTCAAACCGACATGGGTCAGCGACGGCCGCGCCCGCAACTGGTTCTCGCCCCTCGAGGGTCAGGGCCGCGAGTATTTGCGCCGCGCCACGCAGGTCAAGACCATCTGGGTGCCCTATGGAGAATAGAGGGATCGCCCCCGGCGCGAGCGAAAGCCGCGCTTTAGATCACGATGATTTTGGATCGGATCGATCCAAAATCATAAACGTGATCGATCCTAATAGGATAGAGCATGATGTCATCCGAGAACCCGTGCCGACTTTTCGGCATCATGCTCCAGGACTTCCACGGAAATAGCCGCTTCGCTTTCCGCAGCCTTACGCCTTGGAAGGACCATGGGATCGAAGCGGCTATTCCCGTGGGAACCCGTACCTGCGGGCGCCGCCCTCGCCGCCGCCGGCCTGGCCGACGCTGAAATAGCTGAAGCCGCGGCCCGTCATTTCGGCGGGGCTGTAGACATTGCGCAGGTCGACGAGGACCGGCTGCCGGAGCAGGCGCTTGACCCGGTCCCAGTCGAGCGCGCGGAACATGTCCCATTCGGTGACGATGGTCACCGCATCCGCGCCCTCGACGCAATCGTAAGGGTCCTGGCAATAGGTCACGTCGTCGAGCAACGCCTTCGCATTCGCCATGCCCTCCGGATCATAGGCCCTGACGAGGGCGCCCGCATCCTGCAGGGCCGTGACGATGGCGAGCGAAGGTGCCTCGCGCATGTCGTCGGTATTGGGCTTGAAGGTGAGGCCGAGCAGCGCGATCGTCCGGCCGCGCACCTCGCCGCCGCAGGCCTGGATGATCTTGCGCCCCATGGCACGCTTGCGCTGCTCGTTGACGGCCACCACCGTCTCGACGAGGCGGACCGGCGCGCCCCTGTCCTGCCCGGTCTTGATCAGCGCAAGCGTATCCTTGGGGAAGCAGGAGCCGCCGTAGCCGGGCCCGGCATGCAGGAATTTCGGACCGATGCGGTTGTCGAGCCCGATGCCGCGGGCGACATCCTGCACGTCGGCGCCGACGCGCTCGCACAGATCCGCGATCTCGTTGATGAAGGTGATCTTGGTGGCGAGGAACGCGTTGCCCGCATATTTGATGAGCTCGGCCGTGCGCCGCCCGGTGAACATCAGCGGCGGCTGGTTGAGGAACAGCGGCCGGTAGAGCGCCTCCATCACCTTGTGGGCGGCGGGATCCTCGGTGCCGATGACGATGCGGTCCGGCCGCTTGAAATCGGTGATGGCGGCGCCTTCGCGCAGGAATTCCGGATTGGACACGACGGCGACATCGAGATCCGGCCGGGCGGAGCGAATGATCCGCTCGACCTCGTCGCCCGTGCCCACCGGCACCGTCGATTTGGTCACCACCACCGCCGCGCTCGTCAACGCCTCGGCGATCTCGCGCGCCGCCTGATAGATGTAGCTCAGGTCGGCATGGCCGTCACCGCGGCGCGACGGGGTGCCGACCGCGATCAGCACCACCTCGGCGCCCGCGATGCCCGTGGCCATGTCCCGGCTGAAGCGCAGCCGCTCCTCGCGCGCGTTCTTGGCGACGAGATTTTCGAGACCCGGCTCGTAGATCGGCATCTGCCCCCGATCGAGCGCGTCGATCTTGCCGGCGTCCTTGTCGATGCAGGTCACGACATGGCCGAAATCCGCAAAACAGGCTCCCGATACCAAGCCCACATATCCCGATCCGATGACAGCAACCCGCATCGACGTCCATCTCCGCCCGACCGTGCAGTGCTGTTATCCCGTCTCGGCGGAAAAGGCCATCGGCGCGAGGCCGCCGACCGCCAACCGAATGGCGGGCGCGGACGGCCTCAATTTCTGCGGCCTCCCTCAGACGGCGATGAACGGGCCGGCGATTGCCAGAACCTGCGACTTGGTCAAAGGCCGGTCAAATGCGCCCAACCAAGGCGCCTGACCTCGAACGCGCCGAACTTCGGCAGCGTGGCGCGCCTCCACGGAATGGATCCTCAGGGCGGTCGCGAGGAGCGTGCCGCCGCCCGTCAGTGCCGGCGCCTGCCCTTTGTAGGCCGCCACCCCCGTATCCTCGAGCGCCTGCGACACGGCCGCGAACGTCCGGAAGTTGCGAAACACATCGCGATACTTGCCGCGTGCGGTGAAATCGAACTCGGGCTTGGCGACCGCCGCACCTCCCAAAGCTCCGGTCAACGTCGCCACATGCTCGGACTCATGCCTGCTGATCGTGCCGAACACGTCCTGGTACCGCGCCGGGATCAGGCCATCCTGCGCCAAGGCCGTGCGATAGAACTCGTCTTCCAGATATTCGAGCGTCAGCGCGAAATTGAGGATGTCGGCAACGCCTTGCGGAAGGCCCTGAGCGAATGCTTCGGACGAAACCACCGCCAACACGACCGGCGCCGTCGCCAGCGCGCCGAACTTGAGGTAGGCGTTTCCGAACAGATCACGTCGGGAGGTCAGGCGATCCGCGATTTCGGGGTCGAGGGCGTCGAGGAGGGGTTGATCGAGAGACATGGCAGATCCTGAAAACGAGAGATCGGACGCGAAGGATCAGGGCAGCTGGGAGGCCGAGACCGGCGTGGCGATGAACGGGGCGGCGAGGGGCAGGACTTGCGAGGGCAACCTCGCCACATCCAGCCCATTCGCATCCACGACATCGTCGCCCGCGAACGAGGAGGACAGCGGGGAGATGAGGTCGCGCAGAGTGGCCGCATGGCGCGCCTCCACCGAGACGATGGACCCGGCGACCGCCAGATATTGAGGGTCTTGAATGGCGGGGCCGCCCCCGTTGTAGGCCGACACGCCCAGATCCTCGAAGGTGCTCGCCGTGGTCAGCACGCTTCGGCGGTTGGAAAAGTCGACGGCCGTAAAGTTCGGCTGAAGCGCCGGAATCGCATTTGCGCCCAACGCGTGGCGTAGGAAGTCGCGATGCTCGATCTCGTGATCGCGGATTTGACGGAGCAAGGACCGCTCATAACCGCGCATGCCCCGATAAGGCGATGCGATCACCTGCGTGTAGAAGGCGGCTTCGAGCTGCTCGAGCGCATAGGCATAGTTCAGCACCCCGATGTCGCCGCTGCCAAGGTCGACCCCTGCCTGGGCGAAAGCCTGATGCAGCCGAAGGCCGGGCACGTCGACGCCGAAGGCCACCGCGGCAACGGCGGCAGCGCTGGCCCACTTCAAGACGTTGCGCCGCGATTCCAGTCGAGTTGATGTTGATTCCGTCTGATGAGCAACGCTCATGGCAAGTCCTTTTGGGTGAACGCCGTATGGACGAACACAGGCAAGAGCGGGCTTGGCTCCGATCTCGTCTGTTGCCAACCCTGCCGATCGACAGGGTTCAACTAGATACGATTAGACTCTGACAGAGTTTCGCATTTTTTTTGAGGAACGTTGCCAGGACTGCGGCCTTGACGACAGATTCAGAGGAGCGAAGCAGATCACCTGTCGCGGTGAAGCGATTTACCCATGCGCGGCAGACAAATGCTGATGGAGCAGCCGTAAGACGACAATTTGGCGCGGTTTAGAGCCTCGGCGGCTCAGGACAGGCCTCCTTCGACAGAACGGCGCCGAAGAGATCCGAAAACCCTTGCCGCCCGGCCGCGGTCACGCTGACGGCGCGACTGTCCGGCCGGCGTCGCACGAAACCGCGCTCGAGCGAGAGATCGAGGATGGCGGCGCCGAGGCGCCCGGCGAGATGCGGTCGCCGCTCCGACCAGTCGAGGCAAGGGCGGCAGAGCAGTCGCCGGCCGCCGACATCCGCACCGCCGAGCAGGCCCCAGGCGTCGAAGAGAGCAAGACCCCGCGCGGTCACGACAGCCGCCTCCGGGTCGAGGTCGATGGCGCCGCGTTCCACCAGCGCGTCGGCGATGGCGACCGCCACGCGGCCGGCCAGATGGTCGTAGCAGGTGCGGCACTCGGCGAGCTCGGGCGGCACGCGCGGTGTGGCGCGCGGCCGCGCCACACCGGTCTCGCTGCCCGCCACCACCAGGATCGCCTCCAGCATATGCGCCACCTCGGCCGACGCCAGGCCGAAATAGCGGTGCCGGCCCTGTCGCGACAGGGCCAACAGGCCACCCTCGGTGAGCTTCTTCAGATGGCCGCTCGCGGTCGGCCCGCCGATGCCCGCCGCAAAGGCGAGCTCGGTCGCGGTCAACGCGCGGCCGTCCATCAGGGCGGCCAGCATATTGGCCCGCCCGGGATCGCCGATCAGCGCGGCGACCTGCGCCATGGTCACGCCCGGTCTCATGGCGGCAGTTTATGCCACGTCCGAGCACCACGCACGCCGAAACATTTCGGCTTCGACCGAAGCATTCGCGCATGACAGGGTCGGCGGCGGACGCCATGGTCCGCCGGTCGAAACAGCGTTCAGGACCATGCCATGCCGGTAGAGAGGCCCAACCGCCCGGGCACAATCGTGCTGACCGTCGTCGTGGCGAGCTTCGCCTTCGCCATCGTCCAGCTCGACGTCACCGTGGTCAACGTCGCCCTGCCGCGCATCGGCACGGAGCTTCATGCCGACGTCGCCGCCCTACAATGGGTGGTCGACGCCTATGCGCTGGTCTTTGCCGTATTGATGCTGAGCGCCGGGTCGCTGGGCGACCGCGTCGGGGCTCGCAAGGTCTATCTCGGCGGCATGATCGTCTTCGGGCTGGCGTCGCTCGCCTGCGGCTTGGCGCCCAGCATGGAAGGGCTGATCGCGGCGCGGGCCGTGCAAGGCGTCGGCGCCGCCGCCATGCTGCCGAATTCGCTCGCCTTGCTCAATCACGCCTGCAGCCACGACGCCAAGCTGCGGGCCAAGGCGGTCGGCTGGTGGACCGCCGCCGGCGCGATCTCGATCGCCGCAGGTCCCATCGTCGCCGGCCTGCTGCTCGGCCTCGGGTCCTGGCGCAGCATCTTCCTGATCAACCTGCCGCTTTGCGCCGCAGGCCTCGTGCTGGCGCTGCGCGTGGCCGAAACCGAAACGGAGGCTCGACAGCGCAAATCCCTCGATCTTCCTGGGCAGGCTGTGGCGATCCTCGCCTTGTCGGGCCTGGTCGGCGCCGTGATCGAGGCGCGCCCGCTCGGCCTCGCGCATCCGGTGGTGCTCGGCGGCCTTGCGCTGTTCTTGATCTGCGGGCCGCTCTTCGTCGTCATCGAGAACCGCAGCCAAGCGCCCATGCTGCCGATGCGGTTCTTCCGCAATCCCGCTTTCTCGATCGCGATGACCTATGGAATCGTGGTCAACCTCACCTACTATGGCATCGTCTTCGTCCTGAGCCTCTATCTGCAGCGAGTCCTCGGCTACGGTGCCACCAAGGCCGGTCTGGCCTATCTGCCGCTGACCGCCACCTTCTTCGGCGTCAACCTGCTCAGCGGCTGGCTGGTGGGAAAGGTCGGGCCGCGCTGGCCGATGGCGCTCGGCGCGCTCATCGATGCGTTCGGCTTCGCCCTGCTTCTCACCCTCGCGGCGGACAGCCCCTATTGGCTGATGCTGCCGGCCTTCGCGCTGATGCCGGCCGGCATGGGAACCGGCGTGCCGGCCATGACGGTGGTGGTGCTGTCGAGCGTCGACAAGGGCGCCTCGGGCGTGGCGTCGGCGGCGCTCAACGCCGCTCGCCAGGCGGCCGGTGCGGTGGGGGTGGCGGTCTTCGGTGCCTTGGCGGGCGAGCGGGCGGGGGATGTCGTCGGGGGCCTGCATGCCGGCGCGATCCTCGCGGTCGCATTGCTCTGCGGCGTGGCGGGCCTGGTGGTCCTGAGGACCCCTTCTTGGTCGGGGCCGTGTCATCGATGATCAGAAAGCCTCGCTCATCGCCAGCCAGGCGATCGGCCTCCCGCAGGAGCAACCTCGAGCGGGGCGCTGCCCCAAATCCCCGCTGCGATGAAATGATGAGGCTGGTTTGTCGCCGCCTCCACTCGGCCCGGCCAACAGCGATATGTTAACACCCACCGACGAGAGTGGCCCGGCAGTCTCCCGCCAGCCGCACCCATCGCTCGCCAACGATCATGGATAGCTCCACGACCCCGCGCCCGCGGTTGCGCTGCCGCCCGATCGGGGAGGCCGACCTCTCCGCCGTGGCGGATTTGCTCGCCAAAGGCTTTCCGGCGCGCCGCAAGACCTACTGGGACGCGGGCCTCTCGATCATGGCGCGGCGCGACAATCCGGTAGGGTGCCCACGCTTCGGCTACGTTCTCGAGAGCGGCGGCGTGCCGGTGGGCGTGCTGCTGACGATCTATTCGACGACGCGGATCGACGGCCAGGACGCGCTGCGCTGCAATTTCTCGAGCTGGTACATCGAGCCGCCGTTCCAGGCCTTCGCGGCACTGTTGGTCCAGCAGGTGCTGCGCGGTGGACGTGCGTTGTTCTTCATCGTCTCGCCGGCCCCCCATACAACGGCCACGAACGAGGCGCTGGGCTTCGCGCTCTACAGCAGCGGCCGGTTCATTGCGCTGGCTGCCCTGGCGCGCCCCTTCTCGTTCCCCCGGATCGAGCGGATCGGGCCGGGCGGCACGGCGCCGGTCGGCCTGCCGCCGGAGGAAGCGACCCTCATCGCGCGCCATGCCGCGCTCGGTTGCATCTGCCTCGTCGTGCATGCGCCGCAGGGGCTATTGCCGTTCATCTTCCTCAAGACGGCCATCAAAGGCGTTCCTGCGGCGCAGCTTCTCTACGCCCGGTCGCTCGACGATTTCAGCGGCATCGCCGGGCCGCTCGGGAGGGCTCTGGCACGGCGGGGCCGGCTGGCGATCGTGGTGGACGGCGACACGCCTGTCCCGGGCCTTATCGGCACGCAGCGGCGCTATGGCGCCGTCAAGCTCTACAAGGGTGCGTCGGTGCCGGCGCGCTGCGACCTCACCGACACGGAATGGGTGATCTTCGGGCCCTGAGGGGCGCGGGTCACGCCTCCGCCGGCTCCGCGAACTGGCCGCGCAGCAGGGCGGCCGCGACACCCAGCAGCAGGCCGACGACGAGGCCACCGAGCAGGATCGCGATGCGGGACGGTCCCGTGCGGTTGATGGGCGCCACCGCGGCCGAGATCACGCGGGCATTGACGACATCGAGCGACTGCCGCTCCTGTAGGTCGCGGGCGCGGTTCAGGAAGGTCTCGTAGATCGCGCGGCTTGAGGCCGCCTCCCGCGAAAGCTCGCGCAGCCCGACCCCGCTCTCGTTGGCGACGCCGACATCACGCTTGAGCCCGGCGATGCGCTGCGCGATGCCGGTCGCCGTGGTGCGTGCGCGGTCATAGTCGATTTGCGCGGCGCGGCCGATGCGGTCGAGCTCGGCATCGAGCTGACGGCGCGCCCCGGCGGCGGCCACAGCGAGCGCGGCCGTGGTGGGGTGGCGCGGGCCATAGACCAGGGCAGCCTGCTGCTGGTTTCGCCTGGCCTGGGCATAGGCCGCCCGCAGGGCACTGAGGTTGGTCGACTGGGCCTCAGTCGCGGGGTCCGGCTCGCCGCCGTTCGCCTTGAGGCGACGGATCTGCTCCAGCCGGGCGCCCTGGTCGGCCAGCCGTGCCTGCGCTGCGGCATATTGGGTGTTGAGATCGGTCAGCTGCTGCTGGGCGACGAGCTGGCCGTTGGCATCGACCAGGCCGTTGCTGGCCCGATACTGCTCCACCGCCTCCTCCTTGCTGCGGAGCCGCGCGCCGAGCTCGTTCAGCCGGGCGTCGAGCGCATCGGCGGCGCGCTCGACATTCTCGCCCTGGGCCCGGGCGATCTCCTTGAGGTAGTCGGCCGCCACCCTGTTGGCGATGCGGGCGGATTTCTCCGGGTCCCCGGTGGTGACGGCGATGTCGGTCACGAACGTCTTGTCCGGGCGGTGCACCTCGACGGCGCGCTCCAGTGCCCGCAGGGCCCTGGCCTGGTCGTCATCGGTGCCCCGCAGCGATGGCCCGGTCAACGTCTCGACGAGCCGCGCGACGAGGCCCGGCGGCGGCCGGCCGAACTGCGGGTCGTCGGCCAGGCCGAGGTCGTCGACCACCTGCGCCAGCACCGCCGTCGATCGTATCAGCTGCAGCTGGCTCTGGATGAACAGTTCCGTCTCGTCGCCGTTGCCGGCGCCAGGATTGATCTCGTTCTGCAGCACTTGGAGATTGCGCGGATCGACCAGGACCTTGGCGGTCGCCTGGTAGCGGATCGGCAGGGCCATGCAGGTCGCCAGGGCCAGGGCCGCGCACAGCAGCACCGGCACGGCGATCCAATAGCGGTGCCGGCTCAGCGTCCCGCCGACACCGCGCAGGTCGATCACCGCCGCCGGCACCGCAGCCAGTCCGAATGGCGAGTCGAGCGGGAAACTTTCAACCGGAGACATGTCGCTCCCCTCCGCGTGCCAGGATCGGTCACTCTCGGTGCCGCGTGTGCCGGAGCGGGACAACGTGTTGCGGTCCATGTCCTCAGCTCGTCGCATCGAGCAATGCCGGGGCCACGGCCGAAGCCGCCGCCCCGGTCCCGTCGGCCTGCCGGTCCGCGAGCCTCGGCACGATGCTGATACGCGTCGCCAGCTCCGCTTCGCCGAGCGCGCCCGCAAAGACGATGCCCCTGGCGCGGCCGAGGTGTCCGAAGCTTTCGGACGCCGGCGGCGCGTCCTCGCCGTCCGCCACCGTTGTCGAGAAGCCCGGCGGCCCGGTCAGACGGCAGAGCGGCTCGCCCTGCGCCAGCAGCGCCACCGCGCCGTCCTCGACGATGACGTCGAGCGCGGCATGGACCAGGAACCGGATCTCCACCGGCCGAACCCCCGCACCCGCGCCTTCGAGCGCGTCGCCGAGCGCGAAGCCGTCGGGCCTGCGGCACACGCGACGCCGGTGCAGCACGCCGAGGCGCCGCCGGTAGCCGTCATGCCGCCCGGTCACCGACCAGCACGGCCCCTCCTCCCGCGCCAGGAGCATCGAGCGAGCCCGGCTCCGCCAGGCGAAGCCGGCAGCGGGGACGCTCTGCGACAGGCCGGCCACCGCCAGCGTGTTGTGGGCCAGGCTTTCGCGCAGGCGCGTGCGCGTAGCACCGCCCGCATGATAGAGGTAGGTGCCGGCATCGATCAGCACCGGGCGCCCGTCGAGGTCGAGCCACACGGCGAGCGCGTCGCTGTGGCCGTGGGCGGCGAGCCGCAGATAGCCGAGCGGCCCGTGGTCGAAGACGAGATGCACGCACCGCCCGCCGATGCGCTCACGCGCGACCGTATAACCGCCGTCGCGGAAGGTCGTCACGCCGTCGGCGAGCTCGCGACCCCCCGCCGGGACACCGAACAGATGGTCGCGAAGATGCCGGTCGCGCGTCGGCGGGATCAGCGCCGGCCGGCCCGTCAGCGCGGCGATGGCGGCGGTGACCGAGGCGACGTAGCGCGGCTCGCGATCCGGCGGCTGGGCCAGCACCCGGCCCTCGTCGTCGTCGCCGATCGACGGCACCCGGCCCGTCGGGTCCATCAGGGCCCGCAGGAACTCCGCGCCGGCCGCGAGGCGGTCCGCCAGGGCGGCCGACAGCGGACGGCCGGCATCGCGAGCGACGAGCATACCGAAGGCCAGCATCTCCATCGTGAAGGCCTGGTAGGTCGGCGACTGCTCGGCCCCGACCCCGTCCGGCAAGAGCTGACGCAACGCCTCCTCGTCGAGGATGGCGCGGCCCTGCCCTTCCCACCGCCCGTCCGCGAGCAATAGGCCCGCCACCATGAGGCCGAGCCCCTCCGCGACGCGATGGTTGTTGGCCGAGGAGAACAGCGACGGAAATGCCTCGAGCTGGCGGGCATGGGCCACAAGCAGCCGCCGCAGGAAGCTCCGCTCGGCGGCCGGCAGGCCTTCGGGGCCCGCCGCGGCCACCAGCAGCGCGAGGCTGACGATGCGCAGGGCGAGCTCGATGCCCGAGACCCAGTTGACGCCGCGATGCGGCGGATTGGCGTCGACCCAGCTCCGCAGGAGGGCCGTCGCGCGCCCCATCGCCCAGGGCTCGCCGGCGGCGAGCGCGGCCGCCGCGGGATGCAGCATCTGCAGCCGGTTGGGCTCCCAGACGTATTTGACGTCGCCAGGCCGGGCCGCCGAGGCGGCGGCACCGTCCCGGGCCTCGGCCGTCGAGCGGACGTCGACCTGGAAGGCGGAACGCTCCGCCCCCGGCCAGCGCCCTCCGTGGATCGGATCGTGGAGCCAGAAGCCCGCGGCCGCCTCGAGAGCATGATGCCGAAGAGCCGGTACACGCTTTCGGACGACATCATGCTTCATCATCTTGGAATCGATCATGGTCATGACGTCGGATCGGTCCGATCCAAAATCCTCGCGATCCAGCGCCAGCGCCGGCCAGTCGTGGCCCAGAAACGCGAAGCGGCCGGATTGCATGCGCCCCATCGCATCGGCCAGCGCCGGGGACGGCGAGCGCCCCGCCGCCGCAAGCGCCGCGCGGATCGCCGGAAAGGATGGGAAGGGGTCGGCGGATACGGCCGCCGCCATGCCCCAGCCGGCCGGCCGCCACCGCCAGGCCTGCCGCACGGCCGCCTCCGTCAGCCGATGGACGACCTCGCGCGGCGTCATCGCCAGAAGGCGATCGGCATACCAGCGAAGGCTCGACCAAGCCCAAGTCATCAGCCCACGAGACCTGTTCCAAATGAGTGCAACAACGGAGAATATCGTTAATGGATTAACAATGCCTTGGGCGGTCCTGTCCTTCGGCTGTCCCGAAATCCGACATCCCGGCCAGGAATTCACCTGGACTGGATCTTGCCGAACGAAGCGAGCCCGGACATGGCGTCGGGGGTCGGGATGGTTCAATGCGAATACTCTCCGTCTTCGGGACGAGGCCCGAAGTCATCAAGATGGCA
Source organism: Lichenihabitans sp. (assembly GCA_965277635.1). Lineage (GTDB taxonomy): Bacteria > Pseudomonadota > Alphaproteobacteria > Rhizobiales > Beijerinckiaceae > Lichenihabitans. The sequence continues at coordinate 2,474,674 of CBDIDE010000002.1, read as the reverse complement.
CCCGTCGTGTCGCTGCTCGAGCGGACCCCGGACGTTCAGTCACGCGTCTGCGTCACCGGCCAGCACAGGAGCATGCTCGACGGCATGCTTTCTACCTTCGCGATCCGGCCCGACCACGACCTCGAGGTCATGCGGCACGACCAGGGGCTCGGCGAATTGTTCAGCCGTATCGTGACCGGCGTCGACCGGGTACTGGTGGAGTGGAAGCCGGACGTCGTGCTCGTCCAGGGCGACACGGCCACCAGCACGGCGGCGGCCGTGGCGGCCTTCTTCCGGCAGGTGGCGGTCGGCCATATCGAGGCGGGCCTGCGCACCGGCAATACCATGAGCCCCTGGCCCGAGGAGGCCAACCGGCGGATGACCGCCATCGTCGCGAGCCGGCACTATGCGCCCACCCGTCGCGCCCGCAAAGCTCTCTTGGCCGAGGGCCACGCCGCCGGCGACGTCGTCCTGACCGGCAACACGGGGATCGACAGCCTCAAGCACATGGCCGAACGCCTGGCGACGCCCGGCCCGCTCCGCCGGTCCCTCGAGGCGCGCTACGGATGGCTCGACCGGCGCGCCCGGATCGTGCTCGTGACGGGCCATCGGCGCGAAAGCTTCGGCGCCGGCCTCGACCAGATCTGCCGCGCCCTCACAGCGCTGGCCGAGGAGCCGGACGTGCAGATCGTCTATCCGGTCCACCTCAACCCCAATGTCCGCCGCCCGGTGACGGAACACCTCGCAGGAATAGCCAACGTGCGACTGATCGACCCGCTCGACTATCCCGACTTCGTCTACCTGATGACCCGCGCCCACATGATCCTGACCGATTCCGGCGGTGTGCAGGAAGAGGCGCCCTTCCTGCGCAAGCCTGTGCTGGTGATGCGCGACGAAAGCGAACGCCTGGAGGCCGTCGAGGCCGGCGTCGCCCGGCTCGTCGGCACCGGTGCGACGGCGATCGAGCGGGAGGCCCTGCACCTGCTGCGCGATCCTGCCGCCTACACGGCCATGGCGACCGGCGCCAGCCCGTTCGGCGACGGTTTCGCGGCCGAGCGGATCGTGGCCGATCTCCTCGCCCCGGCACGCCGACGCAAGCCGCGCCAGGCCTATCGCCCGCTTGTGCCCGCCTTCGACGCCCGGGCACCCATGCCGGGCTTCGCCTGAGAAACCGCACCGAACCCTGCCATTCGCGACCCATTCCGCCCGAGGCGAAGAATCATGACGCAAGCGTTTCACACCATCTCGGTCGTCGGCCTCGGCTATGTCGGCCTTCCGACCGCCGCCACGTTCGCGTCGCGAGGGCTCCACGTGATCGGCGTCGACGTCAAGGCGGATGCCGTCGACCGGATCGCCCGAGGCCAGCCGCATTTCGCCGAGCCCGATCTCGACGCCATGCTGCGTAGCGTGGTCGTCTCGGGGCACCTGCGCGCCACCACGGTCCCCGAACCTGCCGACGCCTTCGTCATCTGTGTGCCGACGCCGATCAAGGCCGACCGCACCGCCGATCTCCGGGCGGTGCGATCGGCATTCGGGTCGCTCGCCCCGCTGCTCAAGCGCGGCGACCTCATTGTCCTTTCCTCCACCTCCCCCGTCGGCACCACGGCGGCGGTGGCGCGTCAGCTCGCGGCGCTGCGTCCCGACCTCAGCTTCCCGGATACGGCGCCCGAAACCTCCGACATCCTCGTGGCCTATTGCCCGGAGCGGGTGCTGCCGGGCCATACGCTGCGCGAGCTCGTCGAGAATGCGCGCAGCTACGGCGGCCTCGACCACCGCAGCGCCGAGGCGGCCCAACGGCTCTACGGCGTCTTCGCCACCGGTCCGGCGCGCCTCACCTCCGCCGCGACCGCCGAGCTCGCCAAGCTGGTCGAAAATGCCTATCGCGACGTCAACGTCGCCTTCGCCAACGAGCTGTCGCTCGTCTGCGACGCTTTCGATCTCGACGTGTGGTCGGTGATCCGGCTCGCCAACATGCATCCGCGCGTGCAGATCCTGTCGCCCGGGCCGGGTGTCGGCGGCCACTGCATCCCGGTCGATCCCTGGTTCATCCATGCGGCGCTGCCCAACCACACGCCGCTGATCAGGACCGCGCGGGAGGTGAACGATCACAAGCCCGACTTCATCGCCGACCGGCTCGCCACGATCGCGGCCCGTTTCCGCACGCCGACCATCGCGGTCCTCGGCCTGACCTACAAGCCCAATGTCGACGACCTGCGCGAGAGCCCGGCGCTGCGCATCGCCCGCCTGCTCGCCGAACGCGCCCTCGGGACGCTGCTGGTGGCCGAGCCACACCTCGACAGCCTCCCGGCCACGCTCTCGGGGATCGAGGGCATGACTTTCGTCACGGCCGAGGAAGCCGTCGGCCGGGCCGATATCGTCGTGGTGCTGGTCGCGCACGACCGCTTCAGGCTGCTCGACCGGGCGGCGCTCGACGCCAAGGTCCTGGTCGACGTCGTCGGCCTCTTCGCCGAAGCCGCCTGAGAAGCTGGAGGTCCGGCGCGATGCGTACCACCTTGTTCTCCGTTCCAGTCGATTGCCTAACCCATGCGCAGACCGTCGAGCGGGCCATGTCGGCCATGCGGCGGGGCGAGCGCTGCCAGCACGTCGCGCTGAACGTCGCCAAGCTCGTCAACGCCCGGCGGGACCCCGACCTCGACCGCGACATCCGCGGTAGCGACATCGTGGGCATCGACGGCGCCGGCATCGCTCTGGCCCTGGCCCTGCAGGGCCAGCCCCGGCCCGAGCGCGTGGCCGGCATCGACCTGTTCGAGAGTCTCATCGCGGCCTGCGCGGCCGAGGGCCTGCGCCCCTTCCTGCTCGGCGCCGCGCCCGACGTCGTGGCCGAGGTCGCCCGGCGCCTGGAGGCCCGCCACCCCGGCCTCGCGCTGGCCGGGCATCACCACGGCTACTTCAAGCCTGGCGAAGAGGAAGGACAGGTCTGCGACCTCATCCGCGCCAGCCGAGCCCATGGCCTGTTCATAGCCTTGCCGACGCCGGCCAAGGAACGGTTCATGGCGCACCACCGCGACAGTCTGGGCGTGCCTTTCGTCATGGGCGTCGGCGGGTCCTTCGACGTGCTGGCCGGGCGCCTCCGGCGGGCGCCGCCTCTGGTACAGCGGCTCGGCGCCGAATGGCTCTACCGCCTGCTCCAAGAACCTCGGCGGCTCGCCGGCCGCTACATCCTGACCAACGCCGCCTTCGCGGGGTTCGTCGCCGCCGATGTGCTCCGGCGCATCGCCAGGGCGGCGTGGACCCGGGGCCTCTCCCGGCACGGGCGCGCCTGACCTTGCAACGCACCACCTACGTCCTCTATTTCGCCGCGAATCTCGCGCCCCGCGCGCTGATGTTCGTGCTGATGCTGGTGCTGACGCACCTCATGCCCATCGCCGAATACGGCAGCTTCGTGCTGGTCGTCACCACGGGCGAGATCCTCGACATGGGGCTCGGCAATTGGGTGCGCATCTTGGCGTTGCGCAGCGAGGGAAAATGCCCCCTCGTGCGGCCGCGGCGGCTCGGGCGACTGATCGCGCTGACCGTCGCGATGACGGCTGCGGCGCTGCTCCTGGCCTGCCTCGCCACGATCGGGCGCGGAGGCGCAGGGCCCTTCACGCTCGGCGTCGCCGCCTATCTGCTGGCCTTCGCGCCGCACCGGCTCGGCCTGACGCTGCTGCAGATCCAGCGCAAGCACACCGCCTATGCGGCCGTCGAGGCGCTGCGGGCGGGCGGGACGCTCGCGGCGGCGACGGGCGCGGCCGTGCTCATCGGGCCGCAGTTCCTGCCGGTGGCGCTCGGCCTCGCCGGGGCGACGCTGCTCTCCGGCACGCTCGGCCTCCTCATCGCGCTGCACGGCGTGGAGCGGCCGCGCCGTGCTCGCCGCGGCTACCTCGCTTGCCTGATGTACGGGCTGCCGATCATCCTGTCGAGTGCGCTCGGCTACAGCCTCGGTTGGCTCGACCGCTACGTGGTCGACGTGCTGATCGGCCCGCACGGCGTCGCCGTCTTCGCCGCGATCTACGCGCTCGCCCGCCAGCCGATCGAGCTGTTCCTCGCGCCGGTCAACAATTACGCCTTCCCGCACCTGATCAGCACCTATGAACGGGACGGGAGCGCCGCGGCGAGCCGGGTCCAGGCCGGGCTCCTCGCCACCCAGGTCATGATCGGCATCGCCATCACGGCCGGCCTGTCCTTCCTGACCGTGCCGCTGCTCGCGGTGGCCCTGCCGATGGATTACCGCGCCGAGGGCGCCTCGATGGTGCCCTGGATGGCGGTCGGCACCCTCGTGCTGGCAATCAAGCTCTATGTCTTCGACAATGCCTTCCACGTGTCGAAGCGGACGTGGCTGCAGCCTCCGTGCATGCTGCCGGCCGCAATCCTCAACGTAACGCTGATCATGCTGCTCATCCCCCGCTACGGCATGGCGGGGGCCGGAATCGGCTATTGCGTCGCGGCCGTGCTGTCGCTGCTGACCACGATGATGGTCACCCGCCGCGTGCTGCCCGTGCCGATGCCCTGGCGCGCGCTGGGGCGCCTCGTCGGCGCAAATCTCTGCGCCGCGGCAGCCCTTCTGGCGGCGCGCGCCCTGCTGAGCCCGCTCGGCAACCTGCCGGTGCTGATCGGCTGCGCGCTGACCTATACGGCCGTCTATGCGGGCCTGCTCACGCTGCTCGGCGTATCGATCCGCGCCAGCCTGGAGACGCCCTGGCTGCTCCACGCCGGCCCCGCCGGCCGGCGTCCATGGCTGCGTACAGCCGGCACCGAGGCGGTGCGATGAACCGCTCAGCGCCCGCGCTCGGGGCCGAGCGACCGGAACAAGGCGAGGTAATCCTCGACGATCCGCTCCGGACGGTAGCGCGCCGCCCGGGTGCGCCGCGGCTCCGGGTCGCCCGGTGCCGCGAGCGCGGCTGCCAGCGCCGCGGCCATCGCGGCGGGATCGCCGACCGGAACCAGGGCGCCCCACCGGCCGTCGCCCAGGATCTCGCGCGGGCCGCCGCAATCGGTCGCGACCACCGGCAGGCCGGAGGCCAAAGCCTCGGCGACGACATTGCCAAACCCTTCGCTTCGCGAGCTCAGGGCGAAAACCCGCGCCTCGGCATAACCGTCCCACGGTTCGGACACGTAGCCCGGCAAGGCCACCCGGTCTTCGACGCCGAGCGCAACCGCGAGGGTCTCGAGCGCGCCACGCTCCGGCCCCTCCCCGAGGATCGTCAGGGCGACGTCGCGGGGCAGGAGCGACAGGGCGCGGACGAGCGTGGCGAAGTCCTTCTCCGGCACCAGGCGGCCGACCGCCACGATCCGGGCCGGCCGACCCTCGAGGTCGGCGGCGTCGCGCGCCGGGCGGGCCCGCTCGACCGGCACGGCATTGGGGATGGAGCATATCCGCGTCGCGTCGGCGCCCCAGCCCACGACGAGATGCCGCACGAGGGCGTCGGAGACGCAGACCGTCCTGGCCGCCCGCCGGGTCAGGCCCGGTGCGAGCCTGAACGCCGCCCCCCCGAGGCGGCCCCGGCCGACGTCCGAGCGGCCGTGGAAGGAGAGCACGACCGGCACGCGGGAGCGGGAGAGCGCCTGCGCGGCGACGAGCTTGAGATTGGCGACCCCACCGAAGGCAAGTACCACGCCGGCCGTCCCGCTCCGGAGCTCCCGGGCCAGCCCCCAGAGAGACCCGGCATGCCCCATGCCGAGCCGCGTGACCGGGATCGCGGGATCGACGAACTCCCGGTTGCGGCCGTCCTCCGCGACGTCGACCAGAAGCCGGACCCTATGGCCGGCCGCGTGGAAGCCAGAGGCCAGCACCGCTGCCGCACGCTCCGCCCCGCCGCCCATCAGCGACGGCACGTAGAGCGTAATGGATGGCCATGCATCGGTCGGCATCTGACTTCCCGGGCGGGATCGGGCGGCAGTGCTACCCGACCCCTGGTTAGCACGTGGTGAAGCCATGAACATCGTCCCCTCGCCCTTCGGAAAAGCCTCGAGGCCCCTCGACGTCGCTCGCGGCGCCTATGCGCAGCTGCCGCTGCCGATGCGCCGGCGGCTCGGTGCGCTGCTTCGCTTCGTGCCGGTATCGGCGCGCTACGGCCGCACCTACCGGGCGTGGCGACGGCGCATCGAGGCGGCCGAAGCCGAGCCCGCAAAGGCCGCCGCGATCCAGGCCGGACGGCTGCTCGACGTGGTGCGTCTCGCCATCTCGGCAAGCCCCGGCCACCGCGACAGGCTGGCGCCGGTCTTCGGCCGCGAAGGACCGCGCGACGCCGACGCGCTGCTGGCCCGCTGGGCCGAGGTCCCGGTGCTGACCGGGGACGAGGTGGTCACCGGCGGCGAGCGCTTCTGCACGGTACCGGCCGAGCGGCTCGACATCGGCCTGACGGGCGGCAGCTCCGGCCGCCCGGTCCGCTTCTATCTCGATCGGGGCCGCGCACCGATCGAATATGCCTTCGTGCATCACGCCTGGCGACGGGCGGGCTTCCGGCCGGGACTGCCCCGCGCGGTATTCCGGGGCGTGGAGACGGCCGGTGCCGCGCACATGCACTACGAGCCGGCGTTGGCGGAACTGCGCTGCTCGGTGTTCCACCTGTCCGACAGCGTCATGGCGGGGTACCTGCAGGAGATCCAGGCGCGGCGCATCGCGCATCTGCACGGCTATCCGTCGGCCCTCGCCATCTTCGCCGACCATGTGCTGCGGAGCTGCGGCCCGCTCGACACGATCGCCGGCGTGCTGCCGACGTCCGAACGGCTGCCGGCGCATCTGCGGAGGTCGATCGAGCGGGCGTTCCCGGCGGCGATCCTGGCGCCGACCTACGGCCTCAGCGAGAAGGTCGCCTTCGCGACCGAGGTCGAGGGCGCGCCCGACGTCTACGAGTTCGATCCGCTCTACGGCTATACCGAGCTCGTCGACATCCAAGGCCGGGCCGTCGTGCGGGAGGGAGAGCGGGGCCGGATCGTGTCGACCGGCCTGCTGTTTCCCGGCATGCCCCTGATCCGCTACGAGACCGGCGACGAGGCGGACCTCGTGGCACTCCCCTCCCGCGCGAACGGGGCGCGGCTGCAAGTGCGGCGGATCGTCCCCCGACACGGGCATGAATATCTGATCGGCCGATCCGGCATCCTGATGCCGCTCTCCGGCATGCTTCAGGTCGACGAGGAGATCCTCGGCGTGGGCGAGTTCCAGTTCGTCCAGGATACGCCGGGCGCGGTGACGCTGCGCGTGGTTCCGCGCAGCGGCCCGGTTCCCGACTTCGGCGCCTATCTGGCCCGCGCCAACGCCAAGGCCCGCGGCGAGATCACGCTCGCGATCGAGATCGTCGACAGCCTTCCCACCACGGTGCGGGGCAAGCGCAAGTTCATTGACCAGCGGCTTCCCGAGGCCCTGCGGGCCGAGGCGCTCGCCGCAGCGGACCGGGGGCCGTCATGAGAGCGTGCTCGCGCCGGAGGCCGCGGTCCCGGGTACGACGTCCGTCGCCCGGCTGCCGGCCTCCCGGTAGACCGCCTCGAGGCGGCGCGCCATGGCGTCGAGCGTGAAATGGTCCTCATAGAGCGTCCGGGAGGCGGCCTGCATGCGGCCAAGCAGAAGCCGGTCGTCGAGCAATGCCACGATCGCCGCGGCGACCGCGGCCGGATCGCGCGGCACCAGCGTCCCGTTGACACCGTCGCGCACGATGTCCGGGGTCTCGCCGACCCGGGTCGCCACCAGGGCCGCGCCGGCGCAAGCGCCCTCGATCAGCGAGAGCGGCATGTTCTCGCTGAGCGACGGGAGCACGACGACATCGCTCGCGATCATGAGCCGGTGCACCGCCTCGGGCGAGCACCAGCCGGCGAAGCGGATGCGCTGCGCGAGTCCGGACGCCCGCGCGAGCGACTTGCATCGCTTCACTTCGCCGTCGCCCGCCACGACGCACTCCCAACGCCCGTCCGCCGCGAGGCGCGCCAGCGCCTCGACGAGCAGCGGCACGCCCTTGTGGTCGCCGACCTTGCCCACGAAGGCGATCCGCACGCGGCCCGCGGCGCCTTTCGGTACGGCCACGCCCGAGGCGAAATCCGCGATCCCGTTCGGTACGACGCGCAAGCGGGCCGCCGGCACGCCGGCGAGCGTCCGGAACCGGGCCTCGGACACGGGGCCGAGCGCGACGACCCGATCCGCGAGACTGCTAAGCGCCAGGAACATGCGCCCAGCTACGGTTCGCGCCGCGATGCCGTCCGACGGGAACTGACCGTGGAACTGGATCACCACGGCACGGCCGAACCAGCGCTTGGCGAGCCAGGCGAGCACGAGCTTGCGGGGCAGGCTGCCGCCGGTGGCGAAGTTGAGGTGCACCACGTCGGGCCGCCAGCGGGCCAGCACGGCCGCAAAGCGCAGCACCCGCCAGGGAAAAAGCCAGAACCAGACTCTGCGTTCTGCCGCGCCCCGCGCCGCGAAGAAACGCAGGGCGAGGCCGCGTTCGAGCGTCAGCACCCGCGCCTCCCGGAGATAGCGGAACAGGCGGTCGATGCCGCCGCGCCCCTCCGGCCCGCTCGGGGTGACGCAGAGCACGCGAAGTGGCTGATCCATGACGGTCCCGTGCCCGGCCGGCCGCGCCGGCGGCCTTCCTTAACCTCATTTTCGCTTCTCGATATTAACAGCTCGGCAATCGGATCGATGATGCGGTCGGACGAGCACATCTCTGCGGGGTCACCCGCTCCGGCGGGAGACCGGCGATGACGTTTCGGACTGCCGCCGGATCGCGGCGATCGGCGGACGGGCATGTCGTCATCCTGTCGGCGCTGTTCATCGCCTTCGCGACCCTCTGCCTGCTGCGCGTCGCGCTGATCCCCTCGCTCCTCGACCGCGTCATGAACTACACCGCGGACGAGGGGAACCTCCTCGAGAAGATCCACCCGACGCTCTATGGCTTCGTGGCGGTCGGCCTTTGGGGGCTCCTGACCAACCGGATCGCCTTGAGCGCCTGGGAACTCCGGGTCCTGCGCCACATGTCGGCCTTCCTCGGCGGCATGACGCTCATCCTCGTCTGGCTCGCGTTCACCGGCCGTCTCGGCTCCTCCGGCTATCTGATCGACAGCTATCTCACCGCCTGCTGCGCAGCCTTGATGCTGTTGTTCCCGCCGGCCTGGCGACGCATGGTGGCGACCATGCTGCTCGGCTATCTGGTGCTCGGTGCTGTCATTGGCATCGGCGAGTTCGCCACGCACGTTCGGCTCCTACCCTACGACGCCAAGGAGCTGACGTTCCGTCCCACGGGGCTGTCCAACCATCCGCTGGAGTTCGGGCTCGCCTGCGCGATGGCGGTCGGCTTCGTGGCCGCCGCCGACTGGCGCCCGCTGCCGCGCGTCCTCGCCATGGCCGTCCTGGTCATCGGCGGATTCGCGGCCGGGGCGCGTCTGGCCGCCATCGTGGGCCTCGCCGGCGCCTTCGTGGTCGGACTCGTGAAGGTGGGCGAAGGCCAGCCGCCCCGCCGCGCCCTCGAGCGCCGCATCATCGCCCTGGTCTCGGCCCTCGTGGTCATCCCCGTTCTGCTCGGCGGCCTCTATGCCGCCGGCGCGCTGCAGCGCTTCCAGGGCGGTCTCGTCGACGAAAGCGCCATGGCCCGCGTCGACATCTACGGCGTGTTCCACTTCCTGTCATGGAGCGAGATCCTGTTCGGCACCGACGTTGCCAAGGTGCGACAGGTTGCGCTCGAGCAATTCGGCTATTCGTTCATCGAAAGCTCGCTCGTCATCTTCGTCGTGCAGTTCGGCGCGATCGGCACGGCGCTGTTCCTCGGGCTGCTGGCGAACCTCGTGCGGGTGATGCTCGCGGGTGCGCGCCTCGGCGTGGCGATCGGGACGATCGCCTTCTTCATCATCGCGACCAGCAACAACGGCCTGTCCACGAAGAACGCCGGGATCTTCTTGCTCTTCACGCTGATCCTGGCACTGCGGCCCGTGCCGCAGCGGCGCGGAGCCCTGGCATGATCGGCCGTCGTCCGGTCCTTCTGGGATTGCTTGGATCGCTCGGCGCGACGGCGCTGCGGGCCGGCGAGGCCGAGCCCTCATTCCGGCGCGGCATCGCCATCCACAGCCTGCTGAACTGGGGCCATCGGCGCCCGGTGAATCCCGGCCACTACGCCGACGACCCCTTCGCCGGCCCGGAGCACAGGCTGCCCGACGCACTCCTGGCCAACGTCGCGGCCGCCGGGTTCGATTTCGTCCGCCTGACGCTTGACCCCGGTCCTTTCCTCGACCTCGACGGAAGGCCGCGCGACGCGCTCGACCGCCAGCTCCTCGCGACGATCCAGTGGTTGCGTGGCTTCGGCCTCGCGGTGCTGGTCGATCTCCATCCCAACACGCAGGTCCGGGCCTACGACCCCGTGACCTGGCTCGGCTCCGAGGCCGACCCGATGGTGGCGCGCTACATCGCCCTCTTGCGGCGCACCGCGCGGCTGCTCAACGGCCTCGGGACGCCAGCGGTCGCCTTCGAGCTGATGAACGAGCCGCCCTTCGGCTACCACCCGGCGGGCGCCCGGCGCTGGCAGTCCCTGCTGCAAATCTTCCATGACGCGGCGCGGACCGAGGCTCCGGCGCTACGGCTGGTGCTGACCGGCGCGCGCGGCGGCAGCGCCGCGGGGCTTCTCGACCTCGATCCCGCCCCGTTCCGCGGCAGTTCCGTCCTCTACTCCTTCCACTATTACGAGCCGCACGTCTTCACCCACGAAGGGGTGGTGGCCGACGGGGACGGGACACGGTCCTGGCGCTACATGTCCGACCTCCCCTACCCGACCGGCCGCGTGCCGCGCGAGGTGGTGCTCGCCACCGTCGCCAGTAATGTCGACCAGGATGCCGGCCTCGATCCCGGCGCTCGGGGCCGCGCCCTCCAGGCCGCCTTGGCGACCGCCGACGACTATCTCGCCTCGGGTTTCGGCCCGGCGCGCGTGGCGGCCGATTTCGACGGCGTGCTCGACTGGGCTCGGGCGAACGAGGTCGATCCGCGCTCGGTCCTCCTCGGCGAATTCGGCGTGACCCGCACTTACGGCCGCTATCGGGCGGCCGACCCTGTATCGCGCGCCGCATGGCTCCACGACGTGCGCACGGCCGCCGAGACGCGTGATTTCCATTGGGCCTTGTGGGAGCTCAAGGGCAGCGGCGGCATGGCAACCGTCGAGACCGACGATGCGACGGTGCTCGACCGCGCGACCATCGAGGCCCTCGGGCTGAAGGCCGGCTCATGAGTACCGCGGGACCGGAAGCTCGGCGCGTCCTGGTGCGGCTCAACCCGCATCGCATCTGGCGCTGGCACCTGTGGCTGCTCGATTGTCTGGCGGCACACCCCGGCACGCGCATCGAGGTGGCATTCGCGGCCGACGGCCGGCCTTATCCGGCCGCCCTGACGCTATTGCTCGATCTCGAGCGGCGCCTCTACCGTCTCGGCCGCGGCCAGGCCGCCGCCCTGGTGCCGGCCGCCGACGTCGCATGTCCGCGGGCCGAGCGGTCGCCGGCGGCCGACGTCACCCTCGATCTCAGCGGCCTGCCCGCCGCCGCGGCCTTGCCGGGGCGGCTCGTACGCCCGCTCTATCATGGCGCGGCGACGGACGAGGTCCTGATCGCCTCGATCCTGGCGCAGGACCCGGTCGGCCTGTCGTTCGAGGGCGGCGGCTGCGACCTCCAGCCGGCTGTCGATTCGCCGGACGTGCTCACGCGCGCGCTCAACGGTGTCTTCGGCACTCTGCTTCGCGCCTGCCTCCAGCAGATCGACGACGTCGGCGGCGATGCCGTGGGCGCGGAGACCTCCGGCACAAGGCCTCGGGCACGCCTCGCCGCCAGGCCGGCGGCGCTTTTCGCGGCCCGGGCCTTGGCGGGGCGGCTCAACGACCGCCTGACGCGACTCTGCCGGCGGCAGACGCCCCGCTGGCGCGTCGGCTGGCGCGCCGCGCCGCTCGCCGACAGTCTGGGGCGGACCCACCGCCTTCCGGCGACAGGCTATCGCGTCCTCGCCGACGACGGGCGGCGCTATTACGCCGATCCCTTCGTGCTCGTCGCGGACGGCCGGCGCACGCTCTTCGTCGAGGAATTTCCGCTCGCGACGGGCAAGGGGATTATCTCGGCGGCCGCGATCGAGGACGACGGCCGGATCGGCACGCCGCGCCCGGTCCTGGAGGAGCCGCACCACCTGTCCTACCCCTTCGTCTTCGCCCACCAGGGCGAGGTGTGGATGATCCCCGAAAGCTCAGGCACCCGCCGCGTCGACCTCTACCGGGCTCGCCGCGTCCCGGACGCCTGGGAGCACGCCGCTGTGCTGATAGACGGGGTGAGCGCCTCGGACGTCACGCTGACGCGCCAAGCGGGAGTGTGGTGGATGTTCGCCGCGACCCACGCCTGGACATCGTCCAGCCGGGACACGCTCGAGCTCTTCAGCGCACCCGGCCTGTTCGGTCCGTGGACGCCTCATCCCCGCAACCCGGTGCTCGTGGACCGGCGCGCGGCGCGTCCGGGCGGCGCCATGTTCCGCATGGGTAAGGAACTCTGGCGCCCTGCCCAGGACTCGAGCAAAGGCTACGGCTCCGCCCTCTCCTTCTGTCGCGTCGACGCGCTGACGCCCGACGCCTATCGCCAGACGTTGGTGTCGACCGTGCATCCGGGCGGCTCATGGCCGGGGCGCGGACTGCACACGGTCAATTATGCGGCTGGTCTGGAGACGGTCGACGGGCTGTTCTGATCGACAGCGGCCCAGTGTCCGGCCGCCGGCGGCGAGCCGAGACCCCGGATTGACGACAGATCGGCAATCGAGATGCACGACGGATCACGCGGATTGCTGTCCTTCACGTCATCCGGAGCAGAAAGGATGGACCTGCTCCGGGATCGTGGAGAGTTCCCGAGCTCTCTACCATGACCATGCGGTCGCCACGGCGCGGGCACGGTTGGGCCAGCGGGCGGCGGTTCTGCGACACCGGCCTTTTGGCGATCGTCTGCGACCGCCAGCGTGCCATCGAGCAGGTTACGGGTCCGAGCGACGGTGGCGGCCCGGGTGCGCAGGTCAGTGGCGTCGAGCCAGAGACAGGGCCAGCCGCCTGCCTGGGGCCGGCCCAATGGCATTCACCGTTTCATCGATGTCTTTGCGTAGCTTGCCGTCAATGCGCAGATCGTCCGAACGCGTCGTGTATGGCGTGCGCGTTCGGTCGGCCAGCCTTGACGCCGGAGAGACCCACCGTGGAGGCGCGCGTCACGAAGACCTGCGGTCTGAACCCGAAAACGACGGTGTCGCCGACCCGCGGGGTATCCGCGCCGGAAGCGTCGATCATTCCGTAGTAGTCGATGGCGGCAGGCGGCGGGATATCGACCGCACGGAGCGGCCCGCGCGCGGCGTCGGGATCGCGGCCGACCACCGCTTTGACGACGTAGCCGGGGAAGACCGGATCGATATAGAGACCGCCGCCGAAGCAATAGGCCCGGCCGGCATTGAGGTGGGAGATCTCGCTGACGTAACACACGGCCGGCAGCTCGGGCAGGTCGCCGATCGCATGGAGCGGTGTGGTTCCGGTCAGACCATGGCCTGGTTCGCATTGGGTTGCCCCATGGTCCGCAAGCATCTGGATCGTGACCGACGAGGTGGTTCCCGGCGCATTCACCTCGATGTCGTGGCGTCCGGCTCCGCGAAGAGCCTCGGCGCAGCGGGCCAGGGTCTCGAAGTTGTGCGTAGGACGCACAGTACCTGCCTGATTCTCGAACAGGAGTGCCGGGAAGGTCGTGATTCCCGCGAATCGCCCACCGTCTAGCCGATCCATCTCGTCCGCCACGGCGACGATTGTTTCGGCCGGGAAGCCGCCCTCGTGCCCGGTGTAGAATTGATCGCCAGGCGCCTGAACCCGCGCCAGGAGCGACTGCCGTCGCCCATGGGCCGCGGAAGCGCGAGCTGCCTCCCTCGCCTTATCCTCATTGAACACCGTCCAATAGTCCGGTGCCATGTGCCCTGCGGCCAGCGCTTGGTGACGCGGCACCTGGACGAGATGTCCGAGGTGGCCAAGGCCGAGCCCGGCGCGCGTGCAGGCTCGGGCGCAGTCCATGTCGACCGCCACGGCTTTGTCGAGTCCGCCGGCTTTGACGGCACGACAGAAATCGCCGTTCCGGCCCATCTGCTTGGTCATGGCAAAGACCTTGACGCCGGCCTTGTCGGCTTCGGCCCGGATGAGAGCCGCATTTCCGGCCACGGCGTCGAGGTCGATCACGTAAGTGTTCGCCGGTATGGCGCCGGCCTGGTGCAGGGCGATCGCCTGTTCGACCAGGCCCGGGTTGCGCCGCCTCAATCCGTCGAGAAACATGACCTCTCCTTTATTCCGCTATTCCGCCGTCGTCGCGATGGGATCAGGCCGCCAGGGCCGCCTCCACATCGCTCGAGCCCGGCAGCACCGAGTGCGCGCCGTAGCCCTGCGTCGACAGGGCGGCGGGCCGATTGGCGAAGCGCAAGGCCTGCAGCCAGTCGAGCCCCGGACCAGTCTCGCATGGAGACAGGCGGCCGCGAAGCAGCCTCCGGCGCCGGTGGTGTCGATGACGTCCGCCGCGAACCCCGTCGCCTCGATCGACCGTCCCGGTCTCGACCCGAGCCCACCCTCGCCAAGCGTGGTGATTGCCGTCGGCGCGAGGGCGAGTGCCCAGCCGAGCCCGTCAAGACCGTCTTCAAGCTCTACCAGCTCGGCGACGGCCGGTCCGGGCCGCTCGGCATCAAAGTCCTCACCTGCGGGTTCAACGGGCGTAACGATCGCACCCGCCGGGGCGCACGGTTCGGCGTGGCATCCCTCCACACGATGCCGACCAGCATGGTGGATGTCGGGAGTTGGATTTCAACAGGCGATCGTCCAAGACGTTATGGGACAAACCGGAGAGCGAGCAGATCGCCGTCGCCGTGCCAACGATCATCGACCAGGAGGTCTTCGACGCCGTCGCCGCGACGCTGAGGTCCAGGGATCCCGGGTGACCGCACCCCGCATCACGACGGGACCGATCCTGCTCGCGCGACCGTGCGAGGACGGCCCTGGAGCGGATCAGAACCCACGGCCTTCATCCCGATCCTGTCAGACCCTGAGACAATCGAACGCTTCGGTCGCGCCATGCGCGACAATATCGCGGTGGGCGACGTGCCCTTCCGTAAGGCCTACACCCGTTCCGTCGTCGCCAGGATCGAAGTCGATGGCAATGTCATCCGCATCATCGACGATAAAGCCACGCTGAAACAGGCTGTTGCCGGCCTGCGGTAGCGGTCATCGCATCGGGCGATGTCACGGAAAGCGACTGTCACGTTCGCGGCGCCTTGAGATACAAAGGAGCATGAACGGCGAGACCGCATGACACCTAGAACCAGAATCCACGGATGCCATACCTTCTGTGATGAGGGCCGGGCCCTGAGTCGGCCGCTCGACATCGATATCGAGGGCGGTCGTATCGCGGCGATCACGGCGGCTGCCGCCCAGCCGCCTGAGGGCGCCATCGACGGTCGCGGCCGCCTGCTGACCGCCGGTTTGATCAACGGACATCTCCATTCACACGAAAACTTCCAGAAGGGTCGCTTCGAGAATCTGCCGCTCGAACTGTGGATGAATTACGTTCGGCCTCCGCACCCGGTTCAGCTCACGCCGAGACAAATCTATCTTCGCACCCTGGTGGGGGCAATCGAGAGCGTCCGCTCCGGCGCCACCACCGTTGTCGACGATATGAACCTCGGGGCCGCCCTGGACCGCCGCCATCTCGCGGCGGTGCATCAAGCGTACGAGGACATCGGACTTCGAGCCCTGGTCGGGGTTAGCATGATGGACCGCCCCTTTTTCGAAGCGTTGCCGTTCGTCGACGAGGAGTTCGAGCCCGATCTTCTGGCCGAATTGCGCGAAATCCAGATTGCCTCGGCGTCGAACCTCCTGGATCTGGCCGCCGAGCTGGCGAGCACGCGTCATCCGTCCCGCCACCGGGTGGGATTTGTCGTGTCGCCCTCCGCGCCCCAGCGATGCACCGCAGACTTCCTGAAACGTCTCCGCACCATCGCGGATCGATACGACCTGCCTGCCATCATTCACGTGCAGGAAACACGGCTCCAGGTTGTCACCAGCCAGCTCGCGAACGGGAGTACCTTCGTGCGCTACCTCGCCGACATCGGGTTTTTGAAGCCGAAGACCACGCTCATCCACGGAGTATGGCTCACGCCCGAGGACATTGCGCTGATCGCCGAGAGCGGCGCCACCGTTCAGGTCAACCCATGGAGCAATCTCAGGCTTGGGTCGGGCGTGGCGCCGATGCGCGCACTGCTCGACGCCGGCGTGAACGTCAGCCTGGGCACCGACGGCTGCTCCTCGAGCGACACTTGCAATGTCCTCAACTCCCTTGGGTTGGCGGCGACCCTGCAGAGCTTGCGTGGCGATTTTCGCGACGGAGTCACGGCCCGCGAGGCTTGGAACGCCGCGACGATCGGCGGCGCACGCGCGTTCGGGTTCGATCAGCAGTTGGGTACCGTCGAGGTCGGCCGCAAAGCGGATTTCGTCCTGTTTAGGCTGGACGCGCCGTCGTTCGTACCGATGAACGGCCCGCTCCAGCAACTCGTCTATGCGGAACGGGGCGCGGCGATCGACGCCGTGATCGTCGACGGCGAGCCGATCATGCGTGACGGGCGGCTCACCAAGATCGACGAGGCCGCGATCTTGGCCGAAATCGCAAGCGAATATCGTGATCTGGCACCCCGAATCGCACAGGCGGAGAACACCGTCCAACGAATGCTACCCGCCTTGGAGCGCATCCATGCGCGCTGCCTCTGCCACCCGATCTCCCCTTCAACCTTTCCTGCCCGGTTGTCCGTAAACGCGGGATAGGTTCAATCGCGGAACCACCGATGACCACGTTACGCCTGTCAAACCGGTATCGCCGGCACGATAGTTGTGCGGGCGATTGATGATCATTGACTCGGATGCAATGGGAGCAGAACGGGACATTTGGCCGACTCTGACTATCGTCAACCGGATATTGGCGGATTTGAGCCGATTGTGGCTTGCTGGTCGGAGCTCAACAGGTTGACTTCGCCCACCGCTACCGATTGTCGACTCGCACGGCTCAGCGGAGGTGTGAATCCTCCGTTCGCGTCAGAGCACCTAGCGCGGACGAGGTGAACGCTGGCAATCAACGCCGGTGGCACTCGCGGTTTACCGCGAATTCACGCCTCAACAGGCCATTGGTGTCGAAAGTCCAACTCTTCCTGGAGCCGGAACGCACAAGCCACCAGAGCACTCTCATTGAAGGGCTTCGCGATCAGTTGGATACCCACTGGAAGACCGTCCCTCGAGAACCCGCACGGAATCGACATTGCTGGAAAGCCGGTGAGGGTGACAACCGCCGAAAGCGTAAACCAGTCGATAGGATCCATCAGCGGAATTCCGTTTATCATTGTCACCGTATTGCTGTCGTTGGAAAATGGTAGAACCGGAACAGATATTGTGGCCAGAATATCGTATTCATCAAATGATTCCAAAAATTTTAGATAGATAATGCTTCTCTCACGTTCTGATTTGAAATATTCAGCGGCGGTTATGTCGGACCCAAGCTCCGTATTCCAAATAAGCGTATTCGAGATATGATCGCGATGGGCAGCCACAAGAGCTGAATACTGGTCGTGAACTAATGTGCCACGCAATATCCGGAACGGACTACCGATGTCTCCGAGGTCCAGTTTTACTCCTCGCGTATCTGGATAGATTTGCGATATTCGCTCGACAGCAGAAAAAAACGCTTCCTCTACCTCCTTATCGATCAAAGCAAATCCGAGATTCGGGTTGAATCCGATCCGCAGAGACAGGTGTTCGTCCAAAAACTGAGGCGGTTGCCATGCGTCGGCGACAAGGGATAAGGGATCTCGATCGTCGCGACCCGCCGTGGCGCTCAAAAAGAGAGCTGCATCTTCGACGCTGCGACTAAAGACGCCGTGCGCTACGAGGTTCTGCGAAAGCGGCATTTTCGGAAATACCGGAATCCGCCCCATCGAGGGACGAAAACCAACAACGCCGCAAAAACTAGCCGGGTGCCGGATCGAACCAGCGAAGTCGGTGCCGTGCGCAAGCGGTACCATTCCTGCGGCCACCGCGACAGCCGACCCGCCACTCGACCCGGCACACGTACGCGAGCGGTCATAGGGATTCACCGTCGTGCCGATAAGGTCATTCTTTGTGACGCCGCCAAACCCGAACTCCGGCGTACTTGTTTTCCCGATGACGATCGCACCCGCTCTCCTCAACCGGGCGACGATCAGATCGTCCGATGCCGGGACGTTCCCCGCAAAAAGTGTTGAACCGTAAGTTGTGCGTATTCCTTCAGTTTCGATGGTGTCCTTGATGCCCAATGGGAGGCCATGGAGAGGTCCGATGGAGTCTCCTCGTGCCAGAGCGGTATCGGCTTTCTCAGCTTCCACCAGGGCGGCCTCGGCGGCTACTGCCAGAAACGCGTTCAAGCTCGGATTCTGCCGTTCTATCGACTTTAGACATGATGTGACAGCGTCCCTGGCCGAACACGCTTTGCTTCGGATAGACTTCGCCAGATCAGTCGCGCTCAAATGGTGGAGTTGCATGCTGTTTTTTCAACCTTAGATTGCACTGACCGATACAACTCTTCAAACGTTCCTGAGCGGCAGTTCCGCGATATATTAGTCGCTGGCATACGGCGAAGCCATCCGGAACGATAACGGGACGACAATTCGCCAACCATAGGTTATTATTGCCCGTGTGCACGGCTGACCTCACTGACGGAGAAGGCATGCCCAACGGTCGCTTGATTATCGGTATGCTGACCCCGTCCTCCAACACCGTTTTGGAGCCCGAGACGTCGGCTATGCTCGCGGAGGTGGATGGAGTTTCTGCGCATTTCAGCAGGTTTCGCGTTACCCAGATTGGCCTAAGCGAGGCGGCTCTCAGCCAGTTCGATGATCGGCCAATACTTGAAGCGGCATCCCTTCTTGCAGACGCGGGCGTGGATGTAATCGCATGGAACGGCACCTCGGGCGGTTGGCTTGGTTTCGAGGCAGACAGGCGCCTCTGCGAACGAATTACGAGCGAGACCGGGAAGCCGGCTACAACCTCGGTTTTGAGTCTACTCGAGGCTTTCGAGAGAGCCGGGGTGAAGAGGTTTGGACTGGTCACACCTTACACAGGCGATGTCCAGAGCCGTATCATGGACAATTTTGCCGCGGCCGGATTTGAATGTGTGAGCGAACGTCACGCGGGTATCCACATCAATGCGGAGTTCTCCGGACTCGGATCGCAATGGATACGAGATATGATTCGGGGGAGCGCATCGGAAGGGGAACCGCAAGCGATCACGACGTTCTGCACGAATCTTCGCGCTGCCCCTCTTGTCGATGGAATGGAACGGGAGATCAACTTGCCCATCTACGATACGGTCGCCACCTCGGTCTGGAAGTGCCTGAAGATTGCGCAAGCAGATCCCACCCGGGTGACCGGGTGGGGGCAGTTGTTCCGCCTGGACGCACCAAAGACCGATTTGGCGGGTCGAACATAGAAGGGTCCCGGCCGCAGGCAGGCAGGGTGGGCGCGCCGGAACGCCGCCACCCTGCGCGCCATCACCATCTTTCATCGGCGGATTTCAGTCGGATTGGCTACCCTGCGCCTCCCGCGGCCTCAAAGATGATCGGCTGAGCGCCCTCCCAGAGCGGTTGCTTACCGAGAGCGGCAAGATTCTCGCGGCCGTCGGTTATGGTCAAAAAATGGTTGCCCGCGAGCTGACCAGCCTTGCTGGAAAACGATACGCCGCCATCGGCGAGAAAGATCTCCGTTTCGCTGAGGCCACCTGGATAGAGGATTATGTCTCCCGCGCTGGGGTGACTTGTATGGTCTTCGTACCCCAGCCCGAGACCGAGCTCGCCCAACGGGATCCAGCCTTCGCCGCTCCAGCGAATGTGAATGAGTTGGCTTTTGAACGGGAGCAGTTTCCTGAAGGCCGCGCACGTGGCGGGCGCAAGGCTTTCCTCCATTCGTCCCTTTGAATATGAAGGGTCCGGCCTCTACAATTATTTGCATCGGTGTCCTCCGTCGAGCAGCATGCCGCTGGGGCGAGTGCCGGTCACGCGGTGCAGGAACGGCCGGCCAGAATTCCCCTGGAAATTACGATCTACGGACCCGGGTCGCCTGCAGACGACGACCACCATCGATGGCGGCCGAAGCATGCGAAAGTACGGCCCGGATATCGACCGCTGAAGTATCCTCGACGTCGAGGTTGAGCGCATCCTCAAGGCTTGAAAGATGTTTGCTCATCGTAAGCGACGCAGCGGCGCCGTCGCGAGTCTCGAGACATGCGAGAATATGGGAGTGATCCTCACACCTGCATCCGGACGTTTCAGGTGCCTGGTAAAGCGCAATTGCCAGTGAGGTTCGCGAGATCAACTCTCTGATGATGTTACTGTAAACTTGGTTGCCCGAAAACTCCGCCAATTGCAAATGGAAGAGGCCCGAGAGGTGCAATTGCACCTTGACATCGTTCAGTCGGGTAGCCGCAACCTCTTCCGTTACTGTACGTCGAAGGGACTCGATGGCCTTCTCTCCAAGTAGCAGCGCCAACTTCGCAACGACATCACATTCTAAGATCCGCCGAACCTCAAACAGGTCACGCGTGAGTTTGACGGATGGCCGCGCCACGAAAGCTCCGCGATTCGGCTCAAGGTCCACCATCCCCTCATGGGCCAGCCGCGCGAGGATCGGACGCACAGTCGTCCGACTTACGCCGAATACCTCGCTGAGAACCGTCTCATTCAGCTTCGTGCCAGGAGGCAGCAAATGCTGAACGATCGCCTCATACACCCGGGTATACATCTCGCTTTCGCGTGAGCCGACTTTTCTCCCGTTCGGGAGACTCGATCGCACGGAAAGGTCCGCTCTTCGGTCCAAATCAGAGCCCACCTTACATCCCTCGCCAGCGCACGGCATCTTCCTCCCCATGTGGAGTGCCCTATCCAATATCTTAAGGCCTGCCCCTCTACATCCCCAGAGGGTCAGCTAAACCTTCACATCATTCTGCCCCTGTAGCAAGTGAAATAGCGTGCGATTCACCAATGGATTGTACACAACGCATTTGACTCTTGCGGCGAACCGGCGTAGCGCTGGTGTCAAGAAGAATCAAATCGGGAGGAGATGCAGACATGAAACGTGATCGTAGTCTTCACAGGACTCGCTCCAGCGGTGTCGCAAAGGATTTGAGCGAGATGCACCGGCGCCAGTTCCTCTGCAGCAGCGTGGCTGCGGGAACGGTTGCAGCGGTGCCGGCGTGCCTGTGGGCGGGGTCGGATTCGAGTGCTCGAGCGCAAGGGATGAAGACACTGAAGGCCACGCACGGCACGGGGCTGTGCAACCTTGGTATATTTCTGGTCAAGGAGCGAAACCTCGCTGCCGCCGACGGCGTCCAGCTGGAGTTTGTTCAGACCCCAAGCAACGCCGACATCACGACCGTTTTCGGCGCAGGGTTGGTCGATGTATCATTGATTCCCTATACGAACTTCTTGACGCTTCGGGACAAGGGCGTTCCCGTGACGATCATCTCGGGTGGAGGAGCCCAGGGCTGTATCCTGTGTGGCCAAGCGCACATTAAGACCCAGGCCGACGCGAGAGGAAAGTCACTCGGAACTTTCCAAGCCGATACGCTTGAAATGCTGCCATACGACTGGCTAAAGAAGGCGAGCATGTCTTTCAGCGACGTCGACGTTCGCTATTTTGGCACCTCGCCTGAACTCGCCCAAGCCTTCATAGCCGGCAGCGTCGACCTCATGTGTCACAGCGAGCCCTACGCGACGCAAGCGGTCGGCGCGGCACGCCCCGGAGCCCATGTGATCTCGGACGGCACGGACATTTATCACCCCGGATACACCGACTGCGTTCTGGCCGCGCGGACCCCACTGATAAAGGAGAACAGGCGGGAACTGAAGGCCCTCATCAAGGCTCTGTTCGTGGCCCAGAAACAATCCGAAGATGACAGAGCCGCGGCCGTTCGAGATACGGTCGGCAAGTACTACAAGGCGAGTTTCGATGTCGTCCTAGACGCGTCGGGAAAACAACCGAACGTCGTCGATCAGCGAGGCCAGTCCGATTTCATGATCAACGGTGGAACGTCGATGATCGAATTGGGCTACATTACAAAGGCGCCGGACAAGAGCATATTCGACTGGACTATGCTCGAGGAGGTCATTACGGAAAATCAGGATTTATATAAATCTGTGAAGATGAAATCATAACGTCGCTCTTCTTGAGATGAGGTCGGAAGTGTCCAACATTCTGTTCAGCTCAGAAAGCAAGAAAAATCTGGCCAGCTTAGCAAGAACTGGGGGCACAACTTCCGTCCTTTCTCGAGAAGGGCTGATTGCAGATATCGTTTGGGGCCTCGCATCGATTGCGTGCCTGGTGTCCCTATGGGAGCTGCTGTGGGCCTTGGCGGTGGTGAAGGAGACGATACTTCCGCCACCTCACATTTTTCTGGCCCATTTATCGGAGCAGGCTAAGAACTTCGGGTCGACTACGGCTGTCGGCTCGGAATCGGCAGGTCCTCTCTTCGATGTTCTCTCGGTAATGCTGGCGACGGCATTGCGGGTTCTGGTCGGCCTAACACTCGGGTTCACGGTTAGCGTCGTGCTCGGTGCCGCAATTTGCTACTTCAGGATTTTCGGCAATCTGGTGCTGCCGACTGTAACGTTGCTGGCCCCGATATCTCCACTGGCGTGGCTGCCGGTTTCCATTTTCATTCTGGGGGTGGGTGATGCTCCCGCCATATTCATGGTGTTCATCGCAATTTTCTTTATGATCACACTGGCAACCGTCAACCAGATAGAACGCATCGATGTTAACTATTTGAATGTCGCTAAGATAATGGGTGCGACCAAATGGCAGACCTATCGATCGGTTGTACTTCCGGCTATCTTGCCAGGCCTCTTTGTTATCCTCCGACTTAATCTCTTTGGCGCATGGATGGTCGTTCTCGTGGCGGAGGCCGCGGGTGTTGGCAACGGGCTTGGGCAAGTCATCAATCTGGCGCGCAACACGTTCAACTTCACGCTCGTATTCTTTGCAATGACACTGATCGGCGTTTTAGGCTTCGTGTTCGACGTCCTGCTCCGCCAAGTACAGACACGCGTGCTGTATTGGGTTCCCAAAACCTTGACCAGGATCGCCATATGAACTCCGAGCGGAAGATAAAGGGGAGGTCGGTCCGATCATATCGTCGTCGTCGGGCGTGGAGACGAGCATGACCGTCCAGGCAATCGCAGGGCGCTCCCTCTGGTTTCCAAGCATCAGAATGGTCCAAACCTCGAAGAAGGTTGGATGGTGGTGCGCTTCCGTGGGGCTGTTCTTCGGCTTCTGGGAGGCCGCGTGGTTCTTCGGCTGGGCCAATCCGCTGCTTCTGCCGCCACCCCACATCTTCCTGCACAACTTCCTGGCCCAGGGCAGATTTTTCAGTGTCGCAACCAGGAACCCGTCCTCCTCGCTGAGCGCTGTCTTATTGGCAATGGCCACGACCGTGGGCCTGACGGCGATGCGGGTGCTCCTTGGACTAGCACTGGCTTTCGCGATCAGCCTGACGGTTGGCGTCGCTATTCGGTATATCCCGATATTCGGCAAGCTTGTACTGCCCATCATAACGCTGATGTCGCCTATATCGCCGGTGGCTTGGTTGCCTGTCGCGGTGATCGCGTTTGGCATCGGCAATTATGCGGCGATATTTCTCGTGTTTATTGCTGTCTTTTTCGTGATGACGCTCGCAACAGTTAATGAATTAGACATTGTCAAGAAGTCGTATATCAATGTCGCCAGGATTATGGGAGCAACGCGGCGGCAGCTTTTGTTTGAAGTGGTGCTTCCATCTATATTGCCTGGACTCTTCTTGGTTTTGCGTCTCAACCTTTTCGCGGCATGGATGATCGTGCTGATAGGGGAGGCGCTTGGGGTTGGGAGCGGGCTAGGCCAAGTGGTGATGCTTGCGAGAAACACCTTCAACTCGGGCCTGACGTTTTTCACCATGACCGTGATAGGGCTTGTCGGGTACCTGCTCGATATGGGGTTGCGGCAGATACAGCGTCGGATGCTGTATTGGCTGCCGAGGTAGGGGCTTTACAAATGAATCAAGCCAAAGCGGTTGACCAATGTCGTCCAGAGGATGCGGGCGCGGTCCGATGCAAGGCAGTCGGGAAGGTCTGGGGAAAGGGAACCGCGCGAGCGCTGGAAGCGCTGGTGGACATAGATCTCGACGTCGAGCCCGGTCAGTTCGTCGTCCTCCTCGGCCCAAGCGGTTGTGGAAAGAGCACACTGCTTTACATGATCGCCGGTCTCGAAGCTGTGGACAGTGGATCGATCGTCTGTGACGGTGAGTCCGTCACCGGGCCCAGCAGCGATCGCAGCCTTATTTTCCAGGAAGCGTCCCTCTTTCCGTGGCTTACAGTTTCCGAAAACGTCACCTTCGGGCTAAAATTGCGAGGGGTTGACAAAGGGGTTCGAACTGCCACCGCGGACCAAATCCTGAGAAAGGTCGGTTTACGCGGGTTTATGGATAAGCGACCAGATGAACTTTCGGGCGGCATGCGGCAGCGCGCGGCGGTCGCCCGGGCTCTGGCCATGAAACCAAGCGTTCTGTTGATGGATGAGCCTTTCGCCGCGCTCGACGTGCAGACTCGGGCGAAGCTTCAGGATTTCCTCATCAGTGTGTGGCGAGACAGCGGAGCGTCTGTGCTCTTCGTTACGCATGGAATCGACGAAGCAATCGCGCTGGCCGACAGCATCGTGGTCTTCACATCTCAACCAGGCCGCATCAAGAGTGTTGTCCCGGTTGAACTTTCCCGACCGCGAGATCCAAAGGACCCGGCAGTTCATGCCCTGCGCGACCAACTGACCGACCTTCTGAGAGACGAGGTCGATCGGGCATTTCTCCAACAAGAGCGGGCATCCGCTTAGGAACCCGACATCGGCGCGTCATCGCGCACAGATCGAAGAGATCCATGGGCCAGCCATCCGCCGAAACCATCCGTCTAATTGAGCGGCTCGTCGCGTTCGATACGACGAGTCGGAATTCAAATCTCGACCTCATCGATTTTGCGGAGGCCTATCTTAAGGCGATTGGCGTCGAGAGCACGCTTACATTCGATCGGCATTCGCGAAAGGCGAATCTGCTTACCACCATCGGGCCGCCTGACAGGCCTGGCATAGTCCTGTCAGGTCACACCGATGTCGTGCCGGTCGACGGACAGAACTGGGATACCGATCCATTCGATGTACGGGAATCTGGCGGATTGCTCTTTGGCCGCGGCACCTGTGACATGAAATCTTTCATCGCCGTCATTCTCTCCAGAGCCGACGCGATGGTTCGGTCTAGGCCGAAGACGCCGATTCATATCGCGCTTTCGTATGACGAGGAGGTGGGATGTCTCGGCGTGCCCGATCTTATCGCGGACCTGACGCGCAAAGGCTTGCGGGCGCTGGCTTGCATCGTCGGCGAGCCTACCGAGATGCAGGTGGCCGTTGCCCACAAAGGGAAGGCGGAACTCCGCTGCACGGTTCATGGCCGAGAGGCACATTCCAGTCTCGTGCACAAAGGCGCGAACGCAATCGAAGCAAGCGCGGAGCTGATCCATAAGCTGAAGCAGATGGCACAAAGAGTGCGCCAGGAAGGGCCTTTCGATCCAGAGCTTGAGCCGTCCTACACCACGATGCAGACTGGGACGATCGCCGGCGGCATTGCAACGAACATCATTCCGAAGCTGTGTCAGTTCGAGTTCGAGATTCGGTCACTGCCAGGCGCGAGCGCCGAGCCTTACATCGAAGAGATCGAAAAATTCGCGGCCGACGTAGTTGCGCCGGACTTGCAGAGCACCAGCGACGATGCTCGCATATCCTGGCAAACGCTATCGCATTTTCCTGCACTCCGGACGGACCGGAGCCATCCGGTGGTAGCGCTGGTCTCCGCCCTGGGGCAAACCAACCGGACATGCAAGCTCAGCTTTGGAACCGAAGCCGGCCTGTTTTCGGCGGCGGGGATCCCGACGGTCGTGATGGGGCCCGGAAGCATCGAGCAGGCGCATCGTCCGAACGAATTCATCTCGTTGGATCAAGTTTCGGCCTGCGAGCTCTTCATGGATCAGCTCACGGAGCGCGCCGCCATGGATCCGCGGGTCGGTTTCCCTGCGTTGCTGAAAACCAACGATGATGGTCGGATCTAGCAAAGTGAGTTTTTGCGATTCCAGGATCATTTCGGATCGATCTATAACGGGACATAAACAACCAAGGCGCCACGACAAGTGTATTTACTTGAGTGGCTACCGCATTTTTCTTGCGTTCAATGGAGGAAGAATTGGCGTCGTCTTTAATACGTGGTCGGTATGTCATCTGTAAGGTAGTTGACCAGAACAAGCCTATGGTCGTTGAAGACGGTGCGGTCTTCCAGCGTGACGGTATCGTTCAGGAGGTCGGAAAGTTCGACGAGCTCTCAAAGAAACATGATTTCGATGAAATCATAGGGTCTGCCGATCATGTGGTTACGCCTGGATTCGTGAATGGTCACCATCATGTCGGGCTCACACCCTTTCAACTCGGCTCGCCGGATCATGCCCTCGAACTCTGGTTCGCTTCGCGCCTAGGCGCACGGGACGTCGACCACTATCTCGACACCCTGTATTCCGCGTTCGAAATGATCGAGTCGGGAATCACAACCGTTCAGCATCTTCGGGGGTTCATTCCCGGAGGGCCGAAACAGATCGGAGATGCTTCTGTAAAAATCATCAAAGCATATGAAGATATCGGCATGCGCGTCTCCTATTCCTACTTCATCCGAGATCAAAGCCGGATGACATATGAGGCGGATGACGAATTTGTCAAAAGACTGCCTCCTGAGATGAGGGTGGCGATGCAGGAGTTCTTCGAACTCCACACTATATCGCTCAAAGACAGTTTCGAAATCTTCAAGGACTTGTTCAACAGATATGCTGGAAGTCCGAGGGTAAGAATTCAACTCGGGCCGGCCAATCTGCACTGGTGCTCCGACAGAGCGCTCGGCATGCTTCGCGAATGTGCCGAAGAATTCCAGGTCCCGATGCACATGCACATCCTGGAAACGGTATACCAGAAGGAATACGCGCGCCGTCGGACCGGAACGACCGCGGTGCGCTATCTTCACCAATGCGGTCTGCTTGGGCCGGCCATGACGCTCGGACACGGCGTTTGGCTTAGCGAGGAGGACATCGATCTCGCAGCCGAGACCGGCACGAAGATCTGCCACAATTGCAGCTCGAATCTGAGGCTGCGAAGCGGTGTAGCTCCCCTCAACGCGTTCGAAAAGAGGGGCCTGTGCGTCTGCATCGGGCTGGACGAGGCGGGCATCAACGATGACCGCGACATGCTGCAGGAGATGCGAATGGTTCTGCGGCAGCATCGAGTGCCCGGCATGGACGAGGAGGAGGTCCCAACCTCCGCGCAAGTGTTGCGGATGGCCACCAGCGACGGTGCAAAGACTACCCCGTTCGCGGCCGAGATCGGGACATTGGAGCCGGGGAAGGCGGCGGACCTGGTTGTCATGAATTGGAGGCAGATCTGCTACCCGTATCTCGACGCGTCGACTCCGGTCGTCGACGCCGTCCTTCATCGGGCCCGCATGAGCGGAGTGGAGACCGTGCTTGTCGCGGGGGAGCCGATCTATCGCGATGGCCGCTTCACGCGCGTCAACAAGCAGGAGGCTTTGGAGGAACTGGCCGCCTCGCTCCGCAAACCTTTAGAAGCGTCGGAATTGGCACGGCAAAAATTGGGAAGGCAAATCTTCCCGCATGTCCGGCAATTTTACGCGGGATACTTGGACGAGCAAGTGTTCGAGCCTTTCTACAATGTGAACTCGCGCCGGTAGGGCGGCGTGGCGCCAAAGCAAATGGGCGGCGGACCGAAGACGTGATGGTGAGGAGTCGGAATCAGCGACCGCGAGGAACCACGTGAGCAGGTTGGCGGAATGACGGACTGCCTCACCCTGACGGCGGCGGAGCTTCGTCTTCAGATTCGTACCGGGGCTCTCACGGCCGAACAGACTGTGCGTTCATTCCTGGATCGGATCGCTGCGATCGACGACGCGGTCGGGGCATGGAGCTACATCGACCCGGCTTACGCATTGTCTCAGGCGCGTGATGCCGACCGAGTGCTGGCGAGCGGTCAACCTGTTGGATCGCTCCATGGCGTTCCGGTTGGCGTTAAGGACATCTTCGACACCATCGATATGCCCACGGAATACGGAACCGTGCTGCATGCCGGTTACCAACCGTGCCGAGATGCGACGGTGGTGTCGCTGTTGCGACAGGCCGGCGCCATTATCATGGGAAAGACGGTGACGACCGAGCTTGCGATAGCGCAAGCCGGAATAACAAGGAATCCTCATGATTTTAGCCGAACCCCGGGGGGCTCCTCCAGCGGATCGGCTGCCGCGGTGGCATCGATGATGGTGCCCGTCGCGCTCGGAACGCAGACGAATGGATCCATCATCCGTCCCGCCTCCTTTTGCGGCGTCGTCGGCTACAAGCCCTCGCATGGCCTGATCTCGCGTCATGGCTGCCTGAAACAATCGAGACTATTAGATCAGGTCGGTGTTTTCGGCAGGACGGTCGAAGACGCTGCAATCCTGGCTCAGGAACTCATGAGCTACGATTCCAAGGACCCGGATATGACCGCGCGGGCGCGCCTTCGCCTGGTGGAATTTGTAAACTCCCGGCCGCCGTCGCCGCCTCGCTTCGCCTACGTGAAATCGCCTGTCTGGAGCGAGGCTCAGGACCATACGCGCGCGGCCTTCGAGGGGCTGGTCGCGAAGCTTAGCGGTCAGGTCGATGAAGTGCTGCTTCCGGGGCTTTTCGACACGGCCATCGAGGATCATGGCACGATCATGGAAAGCGATGTCGCGGTAAGTCTTGCCGGCGACTATGCCAGGGGCGCCGATCGTCTCAGTCCCGCCGCGCGCGGGATCATCGAGAGGGGCAAGGAGCGTCGCGCAACCGATTACATCCGTGCCGGGCAAAATATTCCGAAACTCATTGCAGCGCTTGGGGATGCGGTGAACGGCTACGATGCCATCCTGACACCGGCCGCCATTGGAGAAGCGCCCATCGGGTACAACCCGACCGGCAGTCCGGTGTTCTGCACGATCTGGACTCTCTGTGGCTTGCCGGCCATCTCGATCCCGATTTTGAAGGGAGTCACCGGACTGCCGCTTGGGACACAATTGGTGGGGTTGCGAAATGATGACGCAAGATTGTTGCGAACGGCTCGTTGGCTCGTCGAATTCGCAGGAACGGCTTAGCCAGCTGGGCGGTGTGATCGGACCGAAGGTCGCTCCGTCATGTGATCGCGCATCTCCGACCAGGCATTGAAGAATATCAGGAACCAGGTGTCATGAAGATTCTTGTCGTCAATCCTAACACCTCGACTGGGGTGACCAAGCTGATCGTGGAGGAGGCCCAGCGAGCCGCGTCGCCGACGACCGAAATCGTCGCGGCCACGGCTGCGTTCGGGGTGCCCTATATCGAGACGCGCGGCGAGATGGCCATCGCGTCTTATGCCACGCTGATGGCGCTGGCGCAGCATGCGTCCGGCTGCGATGGAGCGGTGATTGCGGCGTTTGGCGACCCCGGTCTTGGCGGAGCCCGCGAGCTGCTCGATATTCCGGTCGTCGGCATCGCCGAAGCGGCAATGTTGACGGCCTGCATGCTGGGCGAGCGCTTCTCGATCATATCGGTATCGCTCAGACTGATTCCATCGCTGCGGAACACCGTGCACCAAAACGGTCTGAGCAGCCGCCTTGCCAGCATCCGAACTCTTTCGGAACGATTTGGAGACATTCGCACCGTCCAAGACGAACATGCGGACGCTCTCGTCGAGCTTTGCACCGCGGCAGTCGAGCAAGACGGTGCCGACGTCGTGATCCTGGGCGGCGGCCCGTTGGCGGGGCTCGGTCGAAAGGTCGCCGACCGATTGCCGGTTCCTACCATCGATGGAACCACGGCAGCCATACATCAGATCGAGACATTGGTCACGATGGCTTCGAGCAAAGCAACGCTTGGCAGCTTTAGCCGCCCGCGGGCAAAGGCCGCCGTCGGGCTGTCTTTGGAACTCACCGGATTGATCGAACGGGTCGAGGTTCGGTGATAGGGCACAGAATGACAGGGGGCTTATTCTGATGGTCCCCCGATTTGGTGGACACGTCTGACGCTTGCGCGAAAGGTGTTCATTGATGGTGAAAACGCGTCCACCCTATGCGCCGGAGTTCCGGCGCATAGGGTGGACGATCTGGTCCGCGCGGGGCGCGATCCGACCGACCTCGCTCGCGAGTTCGAGCCCTCCGCTCAGGCCATCCGGAATTGGGCGGAGCCTGATGGAGAGCGTGGCGGCGGGCGCGGCGGCCGATCGGCAGATGGACCACGCCATGAAGCCGGCGGTCGATAGCGGCGGCGTGACAGTGGTCGAGAAGGAGGAGCCTTCTCCGGACAGACCGGCCGGAGCGCTGCGCTACGGCAGGGCTCCGGGCTCCGGCCTCTTGCTATGACCCCAAGCTCCGGGTCAGATCACACGCCGACTTCAGCAACAACTGGATGAGATACGGGCGTCACGTCATGGGTGATCTCACTCCGTCGTAGGTCTCCGTTCCCGGTCCAGCTTGAACGCGACGGCCCCGCAACTGTCTCCAGCCTCGCGCGTGTCGTGGGGATGCGTCCACAGATTCCATAATCGCCGTTCTCGAAGCCGCGGGCCTCTTGCGTGAGGCGCCCGATCCGACGGACGGCAGACGATCCTGCTTTTTACGGCGACTGCCGAGACCGGATCACGGCCGCCCGGGCCGCCGTTCTTCTAGTCATCGGGCTATTGCAACCTGGCATCTGACCGAGTGATCACAGCCGACTCGACCGAGTGCCTGTTTTTGCTCGCAACCTTCCCGAGCCAAGGAACAGCGTGATCGGAATCGACAGCCGGCCGGCATATCGACCAACGATGGGACCTGCCCGGGAATGGCGACAAGGTCCTGCGCCGCGACATCCACCCGCGGTACTGAGGAAAACAGCGCGCGGGTATAGGGGTGGGCGGGCGAACGGAAGATATCCAGGGCCGAGCCCTGTTCGACGATCTGGCCGGCATACATCACCGCCACGCGGTCGGCGATTTCTGCGACGACCCCCAGATTGTGCGTGATAAACAGCATCGCCATGCCACGCCTTTTCTGAAGATCGCCCAGCAAGGCTAAAATCTCGGCCTGGATCGTGACGTCGAGCGCCGTGGTGGGCTCGTCGGCAAGCAGGAGCGCCGGCTCGCAGGCCAGCGCCATCGCGATCATGACGCGTTGACGCATGCCGCCGCTGAACTCGTGCGGATAGTTTTGCAGTCGCCGGCTGGCCGAAGGAATCTTGACTTCTTCCAGCAGCCTCAGCACCTGCGCATGTGCGGCGGCCCCCGACAGTCCGCGATGGATGCGCAGCGGTTCGGCGAGTTGCGCGCCGATCGTCATCACCGGGTTCAGACTCGTCATCGGCTCTTGGAAGATCATCGCCATGCGATCGCCGCGCAGCTTCTCGATCTGCGAGTCCGCCAGGTCGAAAAGGTCGTGGCCCTCCAGCCGAATTGCGCCTTCCGCGATCCGGCCCGGAGGCGAAGGCACGAGCCGCATGACCGACAGCGCCGTCATCGACTTGCCGCAGCCGCTCTCGCCGACGAGCGCCAGCGTCTCCCCTCGGGCTACGCTGAGGGAGACGTCGTCGACGGCGGCGACCTCGCTGCTGCCGGCGCGGAAGACCGTCCTGAGGTTCCTGATCTCCAGAACGGGGCGCGTTTCATCCATGCGGGTGCACCACCGGATGATGACAAGCGATCCCGCCCCCGCCGATTGGGCGCCAGAGCGGATATTCGCGACGGCAAAGCTCGGTGGCGTTCGGGCAGCGGGGATGGAAATGACAGCCCGGCGGCGGATTCGTCGCCGACGGAATCTCGCCGACGACGCGCGGAAGCGAGCCGCGCCGCGCCGGATCGGGGGATGGCGAGGCATCGCGGAGCATGCGCGTGTAAGGGTGGCGCGGGGTCGTCAACAGCTGCCCGGCGGGGCCCTCCTCCACGATCCGGCCCAGGTACATGATCCCGATCCGATCGCAGAACCAGCGCACGACGCCGAGATCATGACTGACGAAGACGAAAGAGAGGCCCCGGCTGCGCTGGAGATCCCGCAGCAGCAGGAGGACCTGCGCCTGGATGGACACATCAAGCGCGGAGACCGGCTCGTCGGCGACGATGAGATCAGGCCTCAGCGTCAGTGTCCGGGCGATCCCGATCCGCTGGCGCTGCCCTCCCGAGAACTCGTGCGGAAAGCGATCGAATGCGGACACGGGCAACCCGACCTCGGCCAGCAGTCGGATCGCCTCGCCGCGTGCCGCGGCCCGGCTGGCCAGCCGATGGACGAGCAGCGGCTCGATGAGCGTTTGGCCGATGGTCCTGCGTGGATTGAGCGACGAATAGGGATCCTGAAACACGATCTGCATGCGCCTTCGCAATGCGATCAGCGCCCGACCTCGCAGCGAGCGCACATCATTGCCGTCGAACTCGATCGTGCCGCCGTCCGGCTCGACAAGACGCAGCAGCGCTCGCGCGGCGGTGGACTTGCCGCAGCCGCTCTCGCCCACCAACCCGAACGCCTCCCCGGCCGCAACGTGGAAGCTGACGCCGTCGACCGCACGGACGACCTGCCTGGCGCGCAACAGGCCACCGCCAGAGCCGAAATGCTTGATGAGATTCTCCACCCGCAGCAGCGGGCGGCTCGCCTGCGCCCCGCCATCCTCCACCGCTGGAAGAGTCTTCGCCGTCATCCGCCACGCAGCCTTGGATCGGTGGCGTCCCGCAAGCCGTCGCCGATCAGGTTCAATCCGAGAACGAGAAGGAGGATCGTCAACCCCGGCGAGATCGAAAGCCACGGCGCATCGAGGATGTTGTCGAAGCCGTCGCGCATCATGCCGCCCCAGGTCGCGGCCGGAGGCCTCACCCCGAGACCGATGAAGGACAGGCTCGCCTCCGTGCGAACGGCCGTCGCCATCCAAAGCGCGCCCATCACCAGCACCTCCGAGATGATGTTCGGCAGGATGTGGATGAAAAGGATGCGCGGATGGGAGAAGCCGAGTGCACGCCCCGCCTCCACATAAGCGCGCTCCTTCAGGGTCAGCACCGGAGCGCGGGCGATGCGGGCGAAGGGTGGAATGGCTGTCAGCGCGATAGCGAAGACGAGGTTGATCATGTCGGGGCCGAGCAGGGCCACCACGATCAGCCCGAGTATCAGGCTGGGGAAGGACAGCATCACGTCCATCACCTGCATGATCAGGCGGTCCGTCCGGCCACCCACATAGCCGCTGACCATGCCGATCGCGCCGCCGACGATCACCGCGAAGACCGTCGAGGAGAATGCGACGACCAGCGAGGTCCGGGCGCCCCACATCAGGCGCGACAGCACATCGCGACCGAAGGTGTCCGTGCCGAGGAGGTATTGACCTCCAGGCGGCAGCAACCGGTCGCCGATGTTCTGCTCGAACGGATCATGAGGCGCCAGGACCGGCGCGAGGATGGCGGTCACCGCCATGGACAGGCAGATGAATGCGCCGACCAGCACCGCCGGATGCGCGGCCATGGAGCCGACCCAACTCGAACCGCGCTTGGCGGACGGCTTGGAGACTCCCGCCGTCGTCACGATGTCTTCACGCGAGGGTCAATAAGGCCGTAGGCGATGTCGGTGATGATGTTCACGATCACCACCAGGAAGGTGTAGATCACCATCAAGCCCTGGAGCATCGTGTAGTCGCGGTCGCTGAGCGCGTTGACGATCAGGCTCCCGAGCCCGGGCCGGTTAAAGACGATCTCCGTCAGCACCGAGTTTCCGATCAGGATGCCGACGTACAATCCCACGACCGTGACGATCGGGATGCCGGCATTGCGCAAGCCGTGACGCCAGATCACGCCGCGCCA
Organism: Lichenihabitans sp.; assembly: GCA_965277635.1. Lineage (GTDB taxonomy): Bacteria > Pseudomonadota > Alphaproteobacteria > Rhizobiales > Beijerinckiaceae > Lichenihabitans. Next base: position 2,440,724 of record CBDIDE010000002.1, on the reverse strand, counting down.
CGGCACGCCCTTGGACCGGGCGGTGCGCATGTAGTCCTCATTCAGCACGGCCAGCATCGCGCCGCGCGTGACGCGGGTAACGTAGGCCGCCATCACAAGCCCGAGCGTCGCCGCCGGCAGCACGAGGCGCCAGAGCCGGTCCACAATGCCCGCCGTCTCTCCCGTGCCAATGACGGGGAAGATGGTCCAATGAACGGCGAAGGCCAGCAACAGGAACACGCCGGAGACGAAGACGGGAAACGACAATCCGAGCAGGGAGCCCAGCCGAATGAATAGATCGAGCGCCCTGCCCCGGTAAAGCGCAGCAAAGACGCCGGCCGGCACGCCCGTGACCACACCCAGCACCAACGCCGCCGCCGTAAGCTCGATCGTGTAAGGCAGTACCGAGGCGACCTCCGTCAGGATCGGCTGGTTCGTTACCATCGAGGTGCCGAAATCACCGCTGAGCGAGCGCCCCATGAAGACGATGTATTGCTGCGCCAGCGACTGATCCAGACCCAGGCGTTGGCGCAGCGCGGCTGCCGCTTCCGGCGTGGTGCGATCGCCCAGCATCGCGGTGGCCGGATCCCCCGGTAGGATCCGAACGATCAGGAAGACGATCGTCAGCACGATCAGGAAGGTGGGGATCGACCCCAGGATCCGTCTGACGGCGAAGCCGATCACGCGCGGGCTTTCGCTTGCGAATAGCCGAGCATCGCCTTGACTTCCAGGAACTCGGCAAGGCCGAACTCCGCATATTCGCGCCCGTTGCCGGATTGGCGATAGCCCCCGAAGGGCGCTCCCGGATCGAGCCCGGGATAGTTGATCTGCACGGTGCCCGTGCGCATCCGGGCCGCGACGCGGCGTGCAGCCTCGATGTCGCTCGACTGGACGTAGGCGGCGAGCCCGTAGACGCTGTCGTTGGCAATCTCGATCGCCTCATCGACGTCGCCATAAGGCTGGATGCAGATCACCGGCCCGAAGATCTCCTCGCGCGCGATCGTCATCGACGGACCGACATCCGAAAAGACTGTCGGCCGCACATAGAAGCCGCGGTTGAGCCCCTCCGGTCGTCCCGGGCCTCCAATCTCGAGATGCGCGCCTTCCTCCATGCCGAGCGCGATATAGTGCTGGACCCGCTCGTACTGGGCACGGTTGGCGATGGGTCCCAGATCGGTCGACGGATTCTCAGGCGGCCCGACAAGCAGCGAGGATGCCGCCGTCGCGGCGAAGGCTGAGGCCTCGCGCATCTGATCGGCGGGCACGAGCATGCGGGTCGGCGCGTTGCAGGACTGGCCGCTGTTCTTGAGGCAGGTCAGCACGCCGGTGGTCACCGCCTTCTCGAGATCGACGTCGGGCAGCAGGATGTTAGCGGATTTTCCGCCCAGTTCCTGGTGGACGCGCTTGACCGTGTCGGCCGCGACCTTCGCGACGCGGATGCCCGCCCGGGTCGAGCCGGTGAAGGAGACCATGTCGACCAGTGGATGGGCCGCCAGCGGCTCGCCCACGTCGGCGCCCGTGCCATTGACCAGGTTGAAGACGCCGGGCGGGAGGCCGGCCTCGTGCATGACCTCCGCGAAGAGCAGCCCGCTCAGCGGCGAAAGTTCGCTCGGCTTCAGCACCATGGTGCAGCCGGCGGCGATCGCCGGCGCGACCTTGCAGGCGATCTGGACCAGCGGCCAGTTCCAGGGCGTGATCAGCGCGCAGACCCCGATCGGCTCGCGCGTCACCATCGTGGTGCCGCGCAACTCCTCGAAGGGGTAAGTTTCGAGCACCTCGATCATCTTGGTGAAATGGCGGACCGGTCCCGGGATGTGGCGCTGGCGCGCGAAGAGCAGCGGCGCGCCCATCTCCGACGACAGCGCGTTTGCGATGTCGTCGGCCCGTCTATGGTAACAGTCGAGGATCCGGCGCAGAAGGGCGAGGCGCTCCTCCCGCGAGGTGGCGGCGAAGGCGGGGAAGGCGGCATGCGCCGCCGCGATCGCCCTGTGGGCGTCGGCGGCGGTGCCCGCCCCGATCTGCCCGATCGACTCCTCGGTGGCGGGATTGATGACGTCGAGCCGCCTGCCCTCGACAGGCTCGACCCAAGCTCCGCCGATGTAGAAACGCTCCATCTGCATGACGCGTCGACTCCCCAAATTCAGATGAATCCCGACTGCTCGGTGATGAGCGGCCCGCCGGCCATGGCACCCTTCAGGTCGAAGCCGTAGCTGAAGCCCTTGCGGCGGGCCCAGACGATCAGCGTCTCGATGAGCGGCACCGCCGCGACTTCGGCGACGAGCTTGCGCTGCGCCTCGTGCCAGAGCCTGAGCTGCTCGGCCTGGTTGCTGGTGGTGCGCGCCTGCTCGATCTCGGCATCGACGGAGCGGCTGTGGCTGAAGTTCGTCACCGCGGTCGGCGTGTTGACGATGCTCTGCGAGGCGAAGAACTGGGTCAGGTACACGTCGGCGACCGGGAAGCGCGCGGCCGAATACATCACGATCGGGCTTTCGTCCTTGCGGATGAGCTGGTGGAAGGCGCTGTGCTCGACGAGCTTGAGCTCGAGCTTGATTCCGGCGCGCTGGAGCTGCGCCTGGACGACCTGCATCAGGTTGAGCATGTCCGGCAGCTGGGTCTGCACGATCTCGATGGTCACACCGTTGGGGTGGCCTGCTTCGGCGAGCAACGCTTTGGCCTTCGCCAGATCGAAGCTCGGCAGGCCGTTGTCGGCATCGAAGCCGAGCGTGCCGCTCGGGATCACGCTCAGCCCCGGCCGGGAAATGTCGGCGCCGCGCCAACGGACGAGTTCGTCGCGATTGATCGCGTGGGCGATGGCCTGCCGGATGCGCAGGTCCTTGAGGACCGGCGATTCCATGTTGAGATAGAGCTGCGACAGCTCGCCCGGCTCGAAGATGGTGACCTCGGTATTGGGCAGACCCTTGAAGCGGGAAACCCAGCGTTGATCCTGCACGCCCTGCACCACATCGAGCTCACCGCTCTCATAGGCGAGGTCGCGCGGGGCATTGGCATTGAGGAAGCGGTAGATCACCCGCTTGATCTTGGGCGCCCCGCGGAAATAGGCATCGTGCGACTTCAGGTTCAGCGCCTGCTTGGGCACGATCTCGTCGACCGCGAAGGGCCCAGTGCCGATCGGGTTGCGCGTGAAGTTGTCCCCGCGCGCCTGATAGGCCTTCCGCGAGATGATGAACCCGCCCGAATAGTTCGTCACCACGCCGAGGAGGCTCGGGATGGCGTGTGCGAGCTTGATCCGCACCGTGTGGGAACCGACGGCCTCGATCACCTGGAAGGCGCCGAAATCCCCCGAGAAGGCCGAGGTCGCCGGGTTGGACGCCTTCCTTAGGCTGAAGACCACGTCGTCGGCGGTGAGTTCGCCGAAGCCGGAATGGAACTGCACGCCGCGCCGGAGTTGAAAGGTCCACTCCGTCTTGTCGGCATTGCTCGTCCAGCTTTCCGCGAGATCGGGCTCGATCTGGGCCGGGTCGATCGTTCCAGGCTTGAAGCGCACGAGCCCGCTAAAGATCCAACTCGCGGCGGTGCGGTCGGGCGTGCCGACGGCACGGTGCGGATCGAGCTGGCCGATGTCTGTGGCCGAGACGCCGATCGTGAGCGTCGTCTTGGGCTGGCTTCGAACAGGCAAGACGCCACCGAGAAGTGCTGCAGCGGACGCGGACAGGAGTAGCGAACGACGGTCGATCACGTGCCGTTTCCTTGCTGGTTCGAGGACGCCTGGAGGCGAGGGGCCGAGCGGCGAAACCGCTCGAGCCTGAATGGCAATGGGTCGACGACGGGCTGCGCGCCGGACACGAGATCGGCCATCAGTCGGCCGGCGCCGGGACCCAGTCCGAAACCGTGGCCGGAAAAGCCGGTGGCGATGAAGAACCCGGGCTTCTGCGCCACCGGGGCGATGACCGGGACGGCATCGGGCGTGACGTCGATCAGTCCGCCCCAGGTCTCCGCCTCCTGCATCTGGCGGAAGGCCGGAAAGGCGGCCGCGAGATTGCGACGCGCCTCGGCCAGGACACCCTCATTGGGCGCCGGATCGAGGACGCGCACCTTCTCGAAGGGCGACACCGCGTCCAGCGCCCAACGTCGCGGCACGCGCCAATCGTCGACAAAGCTCTTGCCGATCCTGAGCCGGAGCTCCCGCCAGGATTTCCGATAGGCCGGCATGAAATCGACGAAAAGGCGAAAGCTGTCCGGAACGATGCGAGTGATGTTCGCGCCGCGCCGTGCCACCGTGTAGCCACCATCCGCTCGCCTCCGAAACGCGAAATCGCGCGCTCCTACCGCTACGGTGGGAAGCCCTTCGATCGGCTTGGTTCTGATAACCGAGCCGAGGACCTTAAGCTGCGGAAGATCAATGCCGAGCGATCCGCAGAAGAGCCTGGACCAAGCGCCTCCCGCCAGGACGACCGCCTCGCAGGCGATGGGGCCCCTCTCCGTCACCACGCCGCAGATCCGACCGGCGCGGGTCTCAATGCCTCTCACGGCGCAGGATGTCAGGATCGTCGCGCCCTTCCGCTGCGCGCCTTGCACAATGGAAGAGGCCGCACGTCCCGGCTCCGCCCGGCCGTCGGTCGGGGTCAGCAGCCCGGCCTTGAACGGGCGCCCCGCCCCCGGCAGCAGTGCGGCCAGATCCTCGCCGCGGATCATCCTGGCATCGATCTGGTAGGCGCTTGCTGCATCAAGCCAGGCTCGATGCGCATCCGCCTCCGACTCCGTCTCGCAGGTGTAGACGATTCCCGCCTGACGGAAGCCGGTCTCGCTGCCGGTCAGCGCGTCGAGCTGTCGCCACAGGCGCAGGCTCTCGATGCTCAGCGGGATCTCGTTGAGATCGCGTCCCATGACACGACACCAGCCCCAGTTGCGACCCGACTGCTCTCCTCCGATCGAGCCCTTCTCGGCGAGCACGACCGGAATGCCGCGCGAGGCGAGGAAGAACGCCGTGCTGCCCCCGACGATGCCGCCGCCGATGACGACGACGGAGGTCCGCTGGGGCACGGCGGTTTCGCCGCTCACACCGACCAAGTTGTCATGGACATTGGCGCTCATGACCCGGTCTCAAATATCTTTGCAGATGCGCAAGGCATCGAAGATCGCCGCATGGACATTGCGGCTGGCGACGGCATCGCCAAGGCGGAACAGCATGACATCGCCGCCGGGATTCAGCTCCGGCACATTGAGCCGACCATCCGCCAGCGCATCGATGTCGATCTCGCCGAGATTGCTCGATTTCGGCACCAGGGCCTGGAACAGCTCGTCGGCCGGTTCCGTGCCGAAATTGGTGACCAGGACGTCGACCTGCTTCTCCTCGACCTCGCGAGAATAGCAGTTCAGCAGGCGGACCGTGATCCCGTTGCCGGACCGGACCGCTCCCAGCAGCCGTCGATCGGGTGACAGCCGAACACCCAGCCTGTAAAGTTCCCGCAGGTGGATCGGGTAGTTCAGCCCGCCGATCGAGAGGCCGACCTGCCGGTCCGGCGTGACGAGATCCACCTCGGCGCCGGTGTTGGCGACGAACTCGGCTGTCGACAACCCGGAGTGACTGCCGGTTTCGTCATAGACGAGGACGTGTCCCTCGACGGGACGCTGCCCGCTGAGGACATCCCAGGACGCAACGGCGAGATCCTCGCCACCCTCGGGCATGTCCTGAAGCGGCACGCCGCCCGTCGCGACAATCACGACGTCTGGCGTCTCCGCTTCGACGATGTCGGCATCGGCGAAGACGCCGCGCTCGATCCTGACGCCGAGACGCGCCAGCTCGGACTCGAACCAGCCGATGATGGCGCTCATGTCCCGGCGCCAGGTCGCGCGGCCAGCGAGCACAAGCTGCCCGCCGAGACGTTCAGCCGCTTCGAACAGGACGACATCGTGGCCGCGTTCACCGCAGACACGCGCCGCCTCGAGCCCGGCCGGCCCACCGCCGACCACGACAACGCGCTTACGCGCCGGGCTTGGGGCGATCACATGCGGCATCGTCAGTTCGCGGCCGGTCGCCGCGTTGAACAGGCACAGCGCATCGCGGCCATTATAGCCACGGTCGATGCAGTAGCCCGCGCCGACGCAGGGTCTGATGCGAGCCTCCTCCCCTTTCAAAAGCTTGGAGACCAGATGCGGATCCGCCATATGTGGCCGCGTCATTCCGACCATGTCGAGAAGGCCGGATTCAATGGCGTAGTTCGCCGTCGCCGCATCCGCGATGCGGGCGGCCTGAAACACGGGCAGGCCGGACGCCTCCCGCACCTTGCCCGCCAGGGCGATGTAGGGCGCACTGGCGAAAGCCATGCCCGGATAGGTCTCCGCCATCCCTGTCGCGGTTCCGGCATATCCGCCGTTGACGTTGATGAAGTCGATTGCCCCCGTCCGGGCGATCAGCCGCGCAATCTCGAGTCCCTCTTCCTGGGGAATCCCGCCTTCGTTGGCCTCGTCCGCCGCGTAGCGGACACCGATGACGATGTCATCGCCGGCACAGTCCCGCGCCTCGTTGATGACCTGGATAAGAAAGCGGGCGCGGTTCTCCAGCGTGCCACCGTAAGCATCCGTTCGCCGGTTCGAGAGCGGCGAGAGGAACTGGCCGAGCAGGTGCGTCGTCGCCAGCAACTCGAAGCCGTCCAATTCCCCCTCGTAGCAGCGGCGCGCGGCCCGACCGAAGGCCCGGGTGATACGCAAGATGTCCTGCCCGCTCATCGCGCGCGGCATGGAATGATGAGCGGGATCACGGACGACCGATGGAGCGATCGTGGAGAACCAGTCACCGGCGTCCCACGAGGTCCGGCGCCCCATGTGACTGACTTGGCACATCAGCGCCGCGCCATGCTTATGGATGCGACGCGAAAAGGCCCGGAAGTGCGGGACGATCTGGTCGGACCCGACGTAGATCTGACCGTAGATGCTGCCGGCGTCGCGCGCCACGTTCGACGAGCCGCCAAACATCGTCAGGGCAACACCGCCTTTGGCCTTCTCCTCGTGATAGGCCTGATAGCGTTCATTGGGAATTCCGCCGTCGGTGTAGCCGGGAGCGTGCGCCGAACTCATGACGCGGTTGCGCAGTGTCAAATGCCTCAGCTTGAGCGGCGCCATCAGCGCCTTGTAGGCGCCCTGCGGTGAGCGCTCGATCTCGGGTGGGCTCGATAACGAGGTTTCCATCCCCCATCACAGCCGCTGTGCTGCGATGCGACAAGCTATGCGCCGCGGGTATCAGCTATAACCGGCACAACATGACTCGACCGGTTCGGTCCAAGCCATCCGATGGTGCCGCCCTCCCGGGCAATCACGCTCTTCAGTATCTTCGCGGTTTCGAGCGAGAGCTTCGACGTCGCTCCGGACCCGAAGGCAAAATAGATGTCCCGGGTCAGATCGGGATCGACGATCGGACGAGCGACGAAGGCTCCCGCGAGCAGTTCCTCGTGGCAATGGCTCAGCGGAAGGATCGCTGAACCTTCGCCATCCTTGACGAATTCGAGCGCGCTGTAGCTGACCTCAAGCTCGCGAATGACTCGAAGCTGATGGCCGGCCGCAGCGGCCTTCCTCTCGATGAACCGTCTGAACGGGGTGTGGCGGCATGGCAGGATCAGCGGCATCTCCGCCATCTGCCGGAACGGGATGCTGCAGGGCAGTGAACTCGCCCTTTCAGTCTGGCTCACCAGATAGATGTGCTCCTGAGCGATTGCCTCCGGCACCGCGCAAGCGCCTTGGTAAGATTGATAAAATATACCAAAATTGGCGAGGCCGGCATGTAGGCGCTCCGGGATCTCCGCCGCCGCGACCTCGAACACATGCAGTATCCCTTGCGGGAAGAACTGGGCAAATTGCTTGACGAATGGCGGGACAAGAACTCGGCTCACATAATGCGGGAGGAGGACCGAAACCTCGCCGATAAAATCGTTCTGAAGCCGGTCCAAGCTCATCTGGAGCTCACCCAATCTCTGGATCACTTGGTGAGCGTAAGATTGGAGCAGAGCACCTCCCGGCGTCAGGACGACACCGCGGCCTGTGCGATGGAAGAGTGCGACGCCTAACGCATCTTCGATATGTCGGATCGTTCTGCTCAGCGAGGGCTGCGAGACTCCAAGCTTCATGGCCGCTTTCGACATGCCTCCCGCCTCGCAAACGGCAGCGAATATTTGTAGCTGTCGAACACTGAGGTGCTCTGCCGATTTGGGGGCTGTGATCGTCAAACTGCCTCAGCTCCGACAGTGGTTCCAAGCCGGCAAGTTTCTGACTCCGGCTGGGAAAAGCAAGACTCGGTACGCTGGATATGGCGATCCCTGCCTTGGCGATCATGTGCGCCGGCGGCCTTCGCGGTGCTGTTCCGGGAGCGGTTCGGCTTCGATCGGTGCGAGCCCTCTCGGAGGCCGGAAGGATCGCCGCGTCCCCCGATCGACGCCGATATTTCAGGGCCCGCCTCGGCGCGGGGCGGACATCGCGCCGAGGCTCCACAGCTTACTTGATGAGACGCGGTGCTCCGGTTTGGGACGCGGAGGCGCTCAAGCCGTATTTGACGAGCAGCTTGTCGATGGTGCCGTTGTCGTGCAGCTCCTTGATGTCGTCGTCGAAGGCCTTGAGCATGTCGATATTGTCCTTCGTCATCGGGAAGGTACCCTGCCCGGCTTCAAGGCTCGCGGCGACGCGCTTGTCGGGCTTGATGATCACGATCTTGATGCCCTTGAGCTCGCCCTGCTTCTGCGCCACGACCCCGATCGAGGCCCCGTCGACGCCGACCGGGATGCGGCCCGACATGAGGTCCTGCTGCATGGCGACGGAGGTGGGGTAAAGCTTGAGCTTGTCGCCGAGCAGCTTCTTCATGTCGGTGTTCCACAGGTTTCCCAGCGTGCTGCCGACGGTCTTGCCCTCGAGGTCGCTGACCGAATCCCAGCCGGCCGTGGAATAGACCGCCATCTGGTCGAGGTAGAGCGGAGCCGACAGCTTGACTACGCGGGCGCGCTCCGCGGTGCGATACCAGTCGCCGCTGGTGGTGTCGGCCTTCTTGCTCAGCACGTACTGAATCCCGCCCGACGCATCGACGGGGATCGGCTTGACCTTCAGACATTCCAGAGCGGCGATGGCCTTGAGGATGTCGCCGTCGATCCCGGTCATGTTGCCGGCATCGTCGATCATGGAATAGGGCGCATAGACCGTGGCGGCGTTGGTGATGAAGCCGGGCTCGACGGTGGTGAACTTGTGCTTGGGCACACAGGTCTGGGCAAAGGCCGGCGCACCAGCGGCGAGCGCCGCCAGCACGAGGGCGGCTGTTGCGAGGCTACGGGTGGTGATCATCGGCGATATCCTTTTCTGCGGTCATCGAAGGGAATGGGCGCCGGCACGATGTTCCACGTGGGACACGAGGAACGAGGCCGGCAGACAGACGGCGACGTAGAACAAGCCGGCGGTCGCCAGCGCGGGGAAGTAGAAGAAGGTGTTCGTGCCGATCTCGTAGGCCCGGCTGATGAGTTCGGGCAGCGCGATGGTGAAGCAGAGCGAGGTGCCCTGGAACACGAGGATCGAGAAGCCCAGCAGCGCCGGCACCGCGACCCGCAGGCCCTGGGGCAGGATGACGTAGCGGAGGCCGTCGAACGGCGACAGGCCAAGGGCTCCGATCGCCTCCTTCTGGCCGGCGGGTACGGAATCGAGGCCGGCGCGGATGATCTCGCTGGTATAGGCGCCAGTGCTCCAGCTCAGCGCCACCACGGCCGCGGCGAAGGAGGACAGCGAAAGGCTGGCGGAGGGCAGGCCGAAATAGATGAACTGCACCAGCACGAGAGCGGGCGCCCCACGTCCGATCTCGACGGCGCCCAGGCAGGACAGGCGGAGCGGCGCCGCCTTGGCCTGGACGCCGAGCGCCCACAGCAGGCCGAGCGGAATGCCGATGATCAGCGTCACGATCGTGACCTCGACGCTGATGATGAAGCCCGACCAGAGGTCGGGCAGCCAGGCGAGGAGGTCGTCCCAGGTGGCGCCTTGGAGAAGTGCGCTCATCGCGCCACCTTCGTCCGGAGATAGAGGTCGGCCTTGCGGGACACCCACGCGATCGGCAGGCTGAGCAGGATGTAGAGCAGGCCGACCATGCCGAACACCTTCAGACCCTGGAAGGTCTCCTGCGTCAGCCGGGCACCCTGGTAGGCGAGTTCGGGCACGCCGATCGTCGAGGCGATGGCTGAATCCTTCAGAAGGCCGATGGCGTAGGTCGCCGAGGCCGGCAGCGCCACCCGGAACATCTGGGGGAGGATCACGTCGCGGAACGTATACCGCGCGCCAAGGTTGAGCGCCTCGGCGGCTTCCCACTGACCATGATGGATCGAGATCAGGCCGCCCCTGTAGATTTCCGCCATGTTGGTTGCGGCGATCAAGCCGAGGCCGACGAGGGTCGCGACGAACGGGCTGACGCTCATCGGGCCCGTGCCGAGGCCGAAGAAGATGATGAAGATCCAGACGATCGGCGGGACGGCGCGTACCAGGCTGATGAGCGCGATCGCCAGGATGCGGACGGGCGCGAACCGCGCGTTGCGCGACAGCATGATGGGAAAGCCGAGCACCACGCCGATCGTCAGCGACAGGGCCGTCACGGCGATCGTCCACGGGAGGCCCCGCATGATGAGGGCGAGCTGGTAGAGCATCAGCGGTCGTTCACCGCGCGCAGGAACTGCTTGGCGCGGGCCGATTGCGGGTTGCGGATGACCTCCCGGCTCGGGCCATATTCGATGATGCGCCCATCCCCCATGATCATGGTGTGATCGGACACGTTCGCGGCGAAGCCCATCTCGTGCGTCACCACGACCATGGTCATGCCGCTTCCTGCCAATTCGCGCATCACCGCGAGTACTTCGAGTCCCAGTTCGGGGTCGAGCGCCGAGGTCGGCTCGTCGAACAGCATGACCTTGGGATCGAGCGCCAACGCCCGGGCGATGGCGATGCGCTGCTGCTGTCCGCCGGAGCAGCGCGACGGATATTGCTGCGCCTTGTCGCTCAGACCGACGCGGGCCAGGATCTGCATGGACACGTCCTCGGCCTCCCGACGGGAGCGGCCGAGGACCCGTTCCTGCGCCAGGCTGATGTTGCGCAGGACCGTCATGTGCGGAAACAGGTTGAAGGACTGGAACACCATCCCGAGCTTCTGGCGCAGTTGGTTGAGGTCGCGTCGCGTCGCGCCGGCGCCACCTTCGAGGGTGACGTCGCCGACGGTGACGATCCCCTTGTCCGGGGGTTCGATGAAGTTGATGCAACGCAGGAGGGTGCTCTTGCCCGATCCGCTCGGTCCGATGATCGCGAGCACGTCGCCCGCCGGAACCGACAGGCTGACGTCATCGAGAACGGTATGCTGCCCGTAGCTCTTGAAGACATGCTCGAGTTTGACGTAAGGCTTGTCCGGCACGGCCAACGATGCCTCATTGCTGTTCTGACGCCCGACGAGGCGGCTGCCCAGGATTTGACACGATCCGTGCAAGCCGCCTTGTTCTGACGCGCGCAGCGTCGGTTGCGGCGGCCCATCGGCTCGAACGGGGTCCCTGTCCGGCGTCTTCACGATGGTGGACGGCAGCGCTCTCCCGAACCGTTTCAGGGGCATGAGGCCTCTCACCTGCATCATGCTGCAGGCCTTGCAGGATGCGGGCCAGGACGACGACCGTTGAGCCTCGAGGACGCTCGCGGCAGGTCGACCGCCCCGTTCGGCGTGGCATGGCGCGGCGGCAGAATGGAGGTCATGCGGATAGACCGAACTGCTGTCGCGTCGCCACGACATAGGCTTCGGCTTTGGCGGCGGCTTCCGGCGCCGACCAGCCCATCGGCTCCCGGATTGCCGCCGCGACGTCATGGGCGACATCGCATCCCAGCCGCTCGCCCCAGCCGACGGACACCCGGCGCCTCATGACGTCCGCGAGGTCGAAGACCTTCTCGTGCTGGCAGGCGTAGATCATGCCGGCGACCGGCACATCGCCATCCGCGCCAGGCAGCATGGTCCGGTCGGCCTGGCTCGGAGGAAGACGCGCCGACCCCAGGAAAAGCCGGCCCGATCCCGAGGGCCGCAGCTTTCGCGCGATACCCTCGACCACCTCGCGGCCGGCGCTGCGATGGGTCATGAGCAGCCCGCCCGTATAGGCGAAATAGCCCGGGGCACCATCCCGCTCGAGATCGTGCAGGCGAACCGCGGAGCCGCCCGATGCGAGGCCCCGCTGCGCCGTGCGCGGGCGGACGCCGGCCCAGCTATAAAGGACATCCGCGCGGCGAAGATTCAGGGCCGGGAACAGGAAGTTCAACTCGTCCAGCAGGACCAGGATCTCATCCTCGCCGACGCGATAGCCGGCCTCGTCGGGTTCGTGGGGACGGTTGACGGGGCCGAAGTAGTGCAATCGCCCCCAAGGAATGACGTAGAAGGGCGCGCCGCCGCGGGTCAGGCCTTCGAAGCCGATGCCTTCAAGGTCCTGCGGCAGACGCACGACGATGTTGCTGCCTTTCTGGCCCTGGTTGATCTGGTGCACCCCGAGCCGCGACGACGCGGCGATGGCGTCGACCCAGGCGCCCGCCGCATTCAGGACAGCGCGGGTTCGGAACGACCGCGACCGGCCCTGACGCTTGTCCCGGGCCGCAATCAGCCACGTTCCGTCCGGTTGCCGTGCGAGGCTTTGCACCGGCATGTGGTTCTCGACCTGGGCGCCGTTCTCTTCGGCATTGAACACCGCGTCGACGCAGATCCGCTCCGGCCAGTCGAACTGATACTCGATGCATTTGACGACGCCCGTCAATCGGTCGGGATCGCGCAACAGCCGGAGGCGGCTGTCGCGCCGCGCCTCCGCCGGCGCAATCAGTTCGGCGGATAGCGCCACGCCATCGGGATCGAGCCGCTCCATCAGCTTGAGGCCAAGCATCATCTTTCGCACGGAAATCGGACCGTCGCGATAGATCGGCAGGAAAAACGGAACCGGGCGCACCCGCTCGGGAACGGCCCGGATGAACGCCGAGCGGTCCCGCATGGAGCGGCGGGCGAGCCCGACGGCTTCGAACGCGTCGAGGGGGTGGCGGGCGAGCTGGCCCAACGGGTGGCAGGCGCCGAGGTAGGAAAGCCCGGAATATTGCAGCCGGCTTGTCCGTCCGGTGGTCCCGCCGGCAAAATCGGATTGCTCGAGCAGGAGCGTCCGATAGCCAGCGGCGGCGAGGTGATTGGCCGAACTCGCTCCGGTGATCCCGCCCCCGATCACGATGACATCGAACAGATCCATCGAAAACCTCCTCGGCCTTCCAAAATGATACCAAATAGAACCAATTGGCAAGAGGTGAGTCTGGCGATCGCGCGGCCGGCCGAAATCCGACGGCAAAACAAGGCGGGCGGAGCGCCACAAGCCGAAGCGGGTGATTTTCCAGCGGGCGTCGACGCTTATCGGCCGGGGCGGGCGGGCAAAAAGCGCGTTGACAATCCCAGATGGGACTATTCTAATTCCATCATGCTCGGAGCCGACGCCGGCCGTGATCGGGATCCGCTCGATCGACGTCGGCCATGGTCTCGCCGATACCCCAAAGTGGTCGTTTGAACATGAGTGACTACGACGCCCTGCTCAAGCCGCTGCGGCTCAGGCATCTGACCCTTCGCAACCGCATGGCCAGCACGGGCCATGCGGCGGGGCTCGCCGAAGAGGGCATGCCCAAGGATCGCTACCAGCTCTATCATGCCGAAAAGGCGCGCGGCGGCATCGGACTGACGATCTTCGGCGGCTCCTCGTCCGTGGCGGTCGACTCGCCCCTTCCCTTTGCCCAGATCGACGTCACCAGCGACCGGATCCTGCCCTATTTCGAAAGCTTCAGCCGCCGCGTCCATCAGCATGGCGCGGCGCTGTTCTGTCAGATCACCCATCTCGGCCGGCGCGGCCATTATGCAAGCCATCATTGGCTGCCGCTCATCGCCCCCTCGGCCACGCGCGAACAGACGCACCGCTCCTACGCCAAGGAGATGGAGGACTGGGATTTCAAACGCACCTTGACAGGATTTGCCGCCGCGGCGCGGCGCTGCAAGCAGGGCGGGCTCGATGGCGTCGAGATCATCGCCGCCGCGCATCACCTGATCGACAGCTTCCTGTCCCCGATCACCAACCGACGCACCGACCGATACGGCGGCACGCTCGACAACCGCATGCGGTTCGGGCTGGACGTGTTCAGGGCGGTCCGGGAGGCCGTCGGCGACGATTTCGTGGTCGGCCTGCGCATGGCCGGGGACGAACTGATCTCCGGCGGCCTCGATGCGGGCGAATGCCTGAAGGTCGCCACCGGTTTCGCCAATAGCGGCCTGATCGACTACATCAGCGTCTACCAGGCGCAGGGCGACAATTTCGCGAGCCTATCGGCGATGCTGCCCGACATGTCCTATCCGCCCGCCGCCTTTCTGTACCTCGCGAGCGCCATCAAGTCCGAGGTCGACATCCCAATCCTGCATGCTTCGGCGATCCGCGACGTCACGACGGCGAACCGCGCGGTGGCGGAAGGCCACGTCGATTTCATCGCCATGACCCGCGCGCACATCGCCGACCCGCACATCGTCAAGAAGATGCTGGAGGGCCGCGAAGACGACATCCGGCAATGCGTGGGCGCCAATTACTGCGGCGATTTCGCCGGAAGCGGCGGCGTGAAATGCGTGCAGAACGCCGCCACCGGGCATGAGGCCTTCATCCCGCATATCCACACGCCGACCACGCCGCGCCGGAAGGTCGTCGTGGTGGGCGGCGGCCCGGGCGGCATGGAGGCGGCGCGCGTCGCCGCCGAGCGCGGCCACGAGGTTGTGCTCTTCGAGGGCGAAGCCCGGCTCGGCGGCCAGATCAATCTCGCCAAGACGGTGCCGTGGCGCGAGAATCTCGGCGGCATCGTGCGTTGGCTCGAAGGCCAGATCCGCAAGAGAGGGGTCGACGTGCGGCTCAACACGCGAGCCGATGCGGGGACGGTGGCCGCCGAAAAGCCCGACGTCGTCTTCGTCGCGACCGGCGGCTCCCCCTGCCCGCCACGGGTGGACGGCGCGCATCTCGCCGTTTCGACCTGGGACATTCTCGACGGATCCGTCGAGCCCGGCAGCAACGTGCTCGTCTACGACGAGATGGGCCTCCATGCCGGCTCCGGCTGCGCGGACTTCCTGAGCCAGCGCGGCGCCGCGGTCGAGATCGTCACGCCGGATCGCGAAGTCGCGGCGGAGACCGGCCATCTCACGCATGTCGCCTACCTGCGCAAGCTCTATCAAGGCAACGCCATCCAGACCCCGAACATGAAGCTGAGCAGCGCCTACACGGAAGGCAATTCGATCGTGGCCGTGCTGCGCAACGAGTTCACCGGCACCGAAGAGGAGCGGGTGGTCGACCAGATCGTCTACGAACTCGGCACGCTGCCGAACGACGATCTCTATCATGCCCTGCGGCCGCTTTCGCTCAACGACGGGGAGGTCGATCTCGACGCGCTGATCGACAACAGGCCGCAGAGCGTCCGCAACAACGAGGCCGGCACCTTCCAGCTCTTCAGGATCGGCGATGCGGTGATGAGCCGGAACGTCTACGCCGCCATCTTCGAAGCCTCCCGCTTCATGAAGGACATCTGAGGCGAGGCCGATGGGCGGTCCCGATCTCGCCGGTTTCGTTCTCCTGGCCGCCGCGGCAGGCGTGCTGGTCCAAATGGTGCGCCTGTCGCGCCGCTGGCGGATCGGCCGCGCGGTGCCGGTCGACTGGGCCGCCGGCCTGAGGCGGCTTCCGCACGCCTATTTCCATACCGTGCACGATGTCGTGGCGCGCGACCCTTACGCATCGCGCATGCATGTCATGGCAGCCGGCGGCCTCGTTGCGGCGCTCGCCTCGTCTTTCGCGCTTCACGTCGGCGGCATGGGCGGCATCGCCTCGGTCGCCCTGGCGATCGTCGTCCTGATCGCGATCGCCGTGGCCGTGGCCGGGGTTGCTCTCGTGGCCTGGCGACGCCGGCCGCCGCGACCGCGACGCCTCAGCGGCGGCGCCTTCGACGGCCTGCCGGTCGTCCTGGCGGGGGCGCTGCTGTTCCTTTGCGGTTCGGCCCTGCATGTGATCCGGGCCGGGGGAACCGAGGCAGGGCACGATGCCGTCGATATATCGCTCGGCCTGATCGGACTTCTGTCGCTCGGCACCCTGGTGGCCTGGACTCTCTCGGGTCCAATGCGCCATGCGATGGCGGGCGTAGTGAACCTCGTGGCCCACGCCCGGCCCCGCCGGATCGACGGGCATCTCGACACTGGGCTCAGGCCGCTCGACCTCGCCGCGCTCCGCTCCCCCGACGCGGCGCTGCCGGAGCTCGGCGCCGCCACGCCGGCGAGTTTTCCCTGGCCGCTGCTGGCGCAATTCGACGCCTGCGTGCAATGCGGTCGCTGCCAGGAGGCCTGTCCGGCCCATGCGGCCGGACAGCCGCTGAACCCCAAGCGGCTGATCCAGGATCTCGTCGGCGCCACGGCCTCGGCGCAGGCCGGTCCGCTCCCATGGCTCGTGCAGCAGGCCGATGCCCCCGGGGCGATCGCGCCCGATACGATTTGGGCTTGCACCACCTGCCGGGCCTGCGTCTACGAATGTCCGATGCTGATCGAGCATGTCGACGCCATCGTCGACATGCGCCGCTACCAGACGCTCGAACGCGGGGCCGTGCCGGCCAAATCCGCCGAGGCCCTCGAGACGATCCGCACCACCGATACGGTCGCCGGCCGCACCCTCGATTCTCGGCTCGATTGGGCCACCGATCTCAGCCTGCCCATCATGGCCGAGCACCGCAGCGTCAGCGTACTTCTCTGGCTCGGCGAGGCCGCGTTCGACCGCCGCAATCAGCGAACCCTGCGCGCCCTGGTGCGGCTGCTCCGCCATGCCGGGGTGGATTTCGCGGTCCTCGGCGACGAGGAACTTGATTGCGGCGATCTCGCGCGAAGGCTCGGCGATGAAGTCACCTTCCAGGATCTCGCGACCCGCAACGTCGCAACCCTGGACCACTACACGTTCGATCTCATCCTGACGGCCGACCCGCACGCCTTCCACACGCTCCGGAACGAATATCCGGCGTTCGGTGGGGCCTATCGGGTCGAACACCATTCGGTCTATCTCGACCGGTTGCTCGGCGACGGGCGGCTCGTCGTCGCCCCTACGGCCGGCGAGACGATGACCTATCACGACCCCTGCTACCTCGGCCGCTACAACGGCGAGATCGCCGCGCCGCGCCGCCTCCTGGGCCGCCTCGGCTTCACGCTCAAGGAAATGGAACGATCCGGACTGCGGTCGCGATGCTGCGGCGGCGGGGGCGGCGCGGGCCTCGCCGATATCCCCGGCGACCGCCGCATTCCGGACATGCGGATCGATCAGGCGCGCGCCACGGGCGCCTCCACGGTCGCAGTCGCTTGCCCAACCTGCGCGCAGATGCTGGAGGGCGTCGTCGGCCCGCGCCCGCTCGTGATGGATCTCGCCGAACTCGTGCTCGCCGCGGTCGAGGCCGCGCCGGCGTCCACCAAACCGAGGCTGGCATCGTGACCCAGCCGCCGCGCATCCGGCGCGATCCGCGCGATCCCGCTTCGATGCGGGTGCGTGCTCCACCGTTGCCGAACCCGGCGGCCGATTCTCCGGCGCCGAGGGTGCTGGTCGACAATCCCGCCTGCTTCATTCTCGCGGTGGTCGACCTCGATGCGGGGCGCATGTCGCGCGCCGACCGCGAATCGATGGCGGCGGCCCGCCAGCTCGCCGACGAGCTCGAGGGAGTAGTGGTGATGATCGCTTGCCTGCCGCCCGCGACGGAGGTGCGGGCCAAGCCGGAGCAGGAGGGTGCGGACCGGGTCGCGATCCTCAGGAATGAGCTCTATGCGGAGGATCTGGCGGAGCCGCGCGTCCCCGGCATCCTGGCCGCCGCGGCGGAATGTGCGGCGGCGCACATCCTGTTTCCGG
Organism: Lichenihabitans sp.; assembly: GCA_965277635.1. GTDB lineage: Bacteria > Pseudomonadota > Alphaproteobacteria > Rhizobiales > Beijerinckiaceae > Lichenihabitans. Next base: position 2,422,854 of record CBDIDE010000002.1, on the reverse strand, counting down.
CCAGTTTCGTCGGCGCCGAACTCGCCCGCCGCGTCGCGGCCCGGCTTGGCGACCGTGCGGCCTTCGATGTCCGCCGGCTGTCGAGGGAAGGGCTCGTCGCCGATATCGACGCGGGCCTGACGGAGGTCAGCCGACCCCTGCCGCGCGTCATCGTCACAGCCCGCTCGACCTTCGCTCCGGTCAATCCGACGCCTTTGCGGGAGGCACGCGCCCTGGACGTCCCGACCGTCGCGGCGGAGCTTCGGGTGCGCAGTCTCGGCCCGCTGCGGCTCGATCCCGCGGCGGTGCCGCTCGGTGAAGCGGATCTCATCATCAGCGCGGGCAGCGGCTTGACGGATTGGGAGTCATTCCACCAGGCGGCACGGGCGTTGGGGGCGGCCGAAGCCGGGAGCCGCGTCGTGTGCGACGCCGGGCTCCTGCCGAAAACCCGCCAGGTGGGGGCATCCGGCCTGCTGGTCGAGCCGCGCTGCTATCTGGCGTTCGGCATCGCCGGTGCCAGCCAGCACCTGCAGGGCATCGCCGGCGCCGAGCGCGTGATCGCCGTGAACACCGACCCGCGCGCCGACATGGTGAAACGCGCCGATCTCGCGATCGTGGCCGACGCGCAGGCGGTCCTGCCGGCGCTCGTGCGCCGCGCCGCGCTGCGCAGGCCTTCGCAGGATTCGATCGAACCGGGTGACGGCACGGGGGGTCGCCATGCGCGCTGATGTCGTTGCCCTCGTGTCGCTCGGGCGTCACCCCGTTTCGAAGCGTCCCCGAAAAGCCGATCTCGACGCCCGGGCGCTCGAATTGGCGCTCGGTTGCGCCCCGACGGTGATGGCGCTGCACGCCGGGCCCGCCGAAACCGGCGGCACGGCCGCCCTGCGCGACTACGTCGGCGCAGGGGCGGCGCGCCTCGTCATCCTCGATTGCGTCGCGGAAGCCGATCCCCTGCCGGCCATCGCGGCATGGCTGCGGACCGAGGCGCCCAGACTGATCGTTGCGGGGGTGCGGGCCGAGGCCGGCGAATGCAGCGGCATGACGCCCTTCTGGCTGGCCGAGCGGCTGGACTACGGGGTGGCCACGGAGATCGTCGCCATCGACCTTCGCGGCGAGACGGCCCGGCTGGTCCAGGCGCTGCCGGGCGGCAGGCGGCGCGCCCTCGAAACATCGCTGCCCCTGATCGTCACCGTCGGCCGCACCGGGCCGGAACCGCGGCTCAGCGCGCGCATGCGGGCCTTGCGCGGCACCTTGGACGTGCGTTCGAGCGGCCCGACCGACATCGATCTCCGGACGCGCTGGTCCACGCGGCCAAGCCGCCCGCGACCGAAGCGCCTGGCGGCCCCGAAGGCCGCCGGGCAGGATGGCGGATCGGAGACCGATCAACGGCGCGAATTGATCGCGCCCAGTCCCGACGTGGCGGCCGATGCGATCCTCGACTTTCTGGACCGTGACGGCCTGCTGGTGCCGAACACGTCCCATGCGGCCAAGGAGTTGAAGCCATGATGCAGGTCCTCGGTCCGGACGATGTCCATCGTGTCTTGGATTACCCCGCGCTGGTCGAGGCGCTCCGCGCCGCCCACGCGGCGGACAAGATGCCGCTGTCCCGATCCATGGTGCTCGGCGAGCCCCCGGACGAGGTCAACAAGTTCGTCTCCCTGGTGGCCTGGGCGGCGCAGGACACGATCGCGGTCAAGCTCGTCGGCGTGTTTCCCCGGAACCTGTCGCTGTCGCCGCCCGAACCATCGGTCCAGGGGCTTGTCGCGCTGTTCGACGGATCGACGGGGCGTCCGCTGTTCGCCTGCGACGGCGCGGCGTTGACGTTTCGCAAGACGGCGGCGGATTCCGCGCTCGGAGCCGACCTGCTGGCGCGCCGGGACGCCGAAACCCTCCTCGTCGTCGGCGCCGGCGGCCTCGCACCCCACGTGGCGATGGCGCACGCATCGGTCCGGCCGTCCTTGCGCCGCATCCTGGTCTGGAACAGGACGGCGGCGCGCGCCGAAGAGGTCGTCCGACACCTTGCCGTCGACGGCGTCGAAGCCCGTGTGGCGACGGATCTCGATGCCGCCGTAGCGCAGGCCGACATCATCTCCTGCGTCACCATGGCCACCAGCCCCTTGATCCGGGGCGCGCTGCTCAAACCGGGTGCGCATGTCGACCTCATCGGCGCCTATCTGCCGGAGATGCGGGAGGCGGACGACGATGTCGTCAGGCGCGCGCGCCTCTTCGTCGACACACGCAACGGCTGCGACCGGTCGGGCGAGATCGCCCAGCCGATCGCACGCGGCCTGATCACCCTCGACTCCATCGAAGCCGATCTGTTCGATCTATGCACCGGCCGTCACGCGGGACGATCCGGGCCCGATGACGTCACGATGTACAAGAACGTCGGCGGCGGCCATCTCGATCTGTTTACCACGCGTTATCTATTGGCGGTCGCCGCAGCCGCGCGGCGCCCCGAGTCGGGGGGCGGTGCCGAAACGTGAACGCATGGGGAGAAGGTCCGATCGCGATCGAATATGCTGAGCCGGTCTCGGGCACGAGGCCCGAAACCCCCGACGTCGACCACAGCCCCGCGCCGAAGGCCATCCTCGACCGGATGCTCGGCAGCGACGGCATCGACGTGGATGGTTTTCGCCTCAGCCTCTGGTCCGGGTTCTACACGACGCCGGTGTTCGCACAGATCGAGCGCACTTATGGGCTGCTGAGAGACGAAAACAACATCCTGTTCTGCCTCGCCAATTATGGGCAGCTCACGGCCAAGAGCGTGTGCGACGTCATTGGGCGGCCGAAGAACAGCATCAGCCGGGCTGTCGAGCACCTGCTGCAACGCGGCCTCATCCGGCGCGAGCAGGTCCAGTCCGATCGGCGGCGGGCGCTGTTGACGATCGAGCCGGAAGGGCTGGACCTCGTGACGGTCACGACCGGATTGTTCAAGGCCCGGCAGGACGAGATGCTCGGCTGTCTCTCCGCCGTGGAGCGGGTGGCGCTCGATGCCATTTTGACGAAGCTCATGGCCAACGCCGGCGTCTGGCTTCGGGCGCAGTAGGATGGTCGCGCGAGGACTGGGCAACGCAAACCCGGACCGGGATATTTCGACCGAGGAGAACCAGACGCACGTCGTGTCGCGCTTTCAGACTGCCGGGCTTGCCGCGCCGGTCGCCGGCTCGCTGGGCTCTGCAACAGGCTTCTGGAGCATCGCCTCGGCGCAGGACGCCCCATCACGGTCGACAAGGCGCTGCACGATTCGCTTCCCAAGGTCTATCAGGAGGACGGCATCAAAGTCGCGGCCTTCAACGATTGGCCGCCGGACGAATTCGCCGAGAACGGCGAGTTGAAGGAATGGAGCATCGACATGGCGAAGGCCATGTCGGCGAAGCTCGGCGTGCCGTTCACCTACACGGGCACGAGCTTCGAGGTGATCCTGCCCGGCCTTGCGGCACACCGCTTCGATGCGGGGTTCGCCTCCTTCGCGCCCACGCCCGATCGCCTGAAGGTGCTCGACTTCATCCCGCAGCGTTCGGACGGAACGGCCTATTCTCCACCGCCTAAAGGCGGGGCTTCGAGTTACGGCTTAAAGCCGGATTTGGTCGGCCCCGAGGGCCGACTCGCTACACAACATGGAAGTGGTCATCCGGCACCTCCGGTTTCTGGTCCTCAATGTATTTCTTCCATAGCTCGTCGGTGACGTTGCCGCTCGTCGCAACCCAATAGCCTCGCCCCCACAGATGCTGACCCCAATAGCGCTTACGAAGCGCCTGATATTCCGACAGAAGCTTATGCGAACTCTTCCCCTCAGGTATTGCACCGCTCGCGATACCGATAGGTGGGGCGGTATCACAATCAGCATATGCACGTGGTCACGATTGATCGCTCCAGCGTAGATCGTCATCTCATGCGCACGGGCAATCTCACGCAAAAGCTCCCGATCCCGTTACATCGCCGCCCAGAACAGGAAACCGATATTTCGTAATCCATGCGGGCGTCGCGCTCATCTTGACCGCGGACGCGACGACCTTCACCGGGCCGGCGGTCGGGATGGCCGATGCCCGAACAAGGGCACTGGAAGTCCTTGCCGAAGTTCATGGCCATGAACATCTCCTGGCCCACCGGTGGTGCCCAGTTCTGACCGGAATGGCGCGCCCCGCAGGATTCGAACCTGCGACCCTCGGGTTCGAAGCCCGATACTCTATCCAGCTGAGCTAGGGGCGCCCGCAAGCCTTATGACATGAAGCGGGCGGTGCCGCCCGCTTTTTTCGCGATGAGGCGAGCGAAAACCGTCGCAAGACCGCTTGGGCGCCGCAGACCGGACGCCTCAAGCGCGCCGGCCCGGAACGGATGGACCGCGACGTGATGCGGCACGAAAAGATAGCGCCGCGCCACCTCCGCGTAACCGGCATAGACGAGGCCGCCGTTCTCGGCGACGAGACGGTCGCGGTTTTGTCGATACCAGCGCGGCAGCTCGTACCACGGGATCAGCGGCCGCTCGTGGTGCGCAGCGTGCAGGTTGTTGTAGAGGAACAGGAAGCCGAAGATCGGCGCGTCCTCGACGATGGCCGTGCGCTCCGCCGCCGACAGTTCGGCCCGATGCTCGGCGAAGCTGCGCAGCAGCAGGATTGACACGCCGGGATAGACCATGGCGAGCACATAGAACGCCGGATTCATGCCGCACACGCCCCAGACCCAGGCTATCACCGCCGCAACGCCGAGCCCTTGCCTGAGCCAGATGCCGCGCGCGGCCGGTGCACCGCGCCACACCGCTTTCGCTTCGCTCTTGAGGTAGCGGGCGATCGTCCAGGCCGGCCCGAGGACCAGGCGTCCGGCGAGCGTCGAATGGGTGCGGACGAGCACCCGCCCGAGAGGGCCCAGCGTCGCCCAGCCGTCGTGGCTCCAATAGAAGCTTTCCGGATCGTCGAACGGGTCGGTGAGGCTCTCGTCGCAATGGTGCACGAGATGCGTCATGCGGTAGGACGCGAAGGGCAGCCAGAGCGACAGCGGCACGAAGCCGAGCGCATGGTTGAGACGGCGCCAGCGCGTCGGATGGCCGTGGATGAATTCGTGCTGCATGGACGCATGCAGCGCCAGCAGCATCGCTCCGAGCGCGGCGACGGCGGCCCCTGGCAGCCAGGCGTGAAACCAGGTCAAGGCGAGAAAGCCGCCATAGACGCCGGCGCAGAGCGCGATCGAGGGCCATTCCACGCTGCGACGACGGATGGGACCGTTCGTCCGGGAAGGACCGCGCCTGCTCATCTCTCACCTCCATCGCTCGAATCACGACGGACAGATTACGGCCGGCTAATATCTAGCGCAATGATATACATATCACAAAACGCGGCATCTGTTTACGATCGTTCCGTTTTGGTGATAAAGGTCACAGATGCAGGGAATGCAAGGTTAATGGCTCTTCAATGTCACGGACCGATACGACCGTCCTGTTCCGCCGCCGCCTCGAGAGCGTCATGGCCCGCTCGGGACTGACGCCGGCCGGCTTCGCCCGCCGCGCTGGCATCGACCGGTCGACCCTGTCGCAGCTCATGAGCCCGGAGGCCTTGCGCCTGCCGCGCGCCGAGACGCTGGTGGCGATCGCCGGCGTCGCCCATGTCTCGGTCGACTGGCTGCTGGGGCTCAGCCAGCGCGAGGAAATCGGCGCCGAGATCATCGAGGCCATGCTGCAGATCGAGACGCACGACCGCCTGCCGGCCGATGATCATTTCGGCGCCTGGCTCAGCGAGGCGCAGGGCTATCGCATCCGCACGGTGCCGGTGGCCCTGCCGGACTTCATGAAATCCGAGGCGGTGCTCCGGCTCGAATATCGCGCCGCCTTCGAGAAGGCGGCCCCCTCTCGGTTCGACGCCGTCAAGGCACGGCTGCGGCTGATGGCCGGCCCGGAGAACGATGTCGAGGTCTGCGTCACGCTGCAGGCCTTCTGGGCCCTGGCCGAGGGACGCGAGCTCTGGGAAGGCCTGTCGCGGCGCGACCGCATCGAGCAGATCGACCATATGGCCGATCTCTACCGCGCCGCCTATCCGGGCCTCCGCCTCTATCTCTACGACCACCGCGACATCTATTCGGCGCCCTTCACCGTCTTCGGTCCGAAGCGGGCGATCCTCTTCCTCGGACACTCCTACCTGGTGCTGAACGGGTCCGACCACATCCGCATGTTCGCCCGCCGCTTCGACGAGATGATCCGGCTCGCGGTGGTGCAGCCCCACGCCGTCGAGGAGACGTTGCGGGCGCTGCGAGACCGGGTGGGTTGACGCGGCCTCGCTCAGACGGCGCCGGTCGGGCGCCAGTCGAACTCCCGCCGGATGCGCGCCAGAAGATGATCGCGGACGCCGCGATAGGCGTCGAGCACGCTGGCGCGAGAGCCCTCCGTCGCGGTCGGATCGAAGGTCGGCCAATAGGTCACGTCGACCGCCATGGTGCGGGTATAGTCGAGCGCCCGGTGATGGGCCTCGGGCGACAGGCTGACGATGAGGTCGAAACTGTCGTCCTCGAGGTCCTCGAAACGTCGCGGCCGATGCCGCGAGAGATCGAGGCCGATCTCGTCCATGACGGCTGTGACGAAGGGGTCGCGTTCTCCCGGCCGCACCCCGGCCGAGGCAAGATGCATCGCGCGGCCGAACCATTGGCGGGCCAGGGCCTCGGCCATGGGCGAGCGCACCGCATTCTCCGAGCAGACGAAGAGCAGCGATTGCGGCCTCGGCCGCAGCGCGACCATCCGTTCGGAGGCCGGCCGCGAAGCTTCGCCTGGGTCGAAAGGTCGCTCTGCTGTCATCGGCTCCGGTAGCTTCGCCAAGCCAATATGCGGTCGGGGTCGCCGACGTCCAGGCCTCATGTTGGCGAGCCGTGCCGGCACCGCACGCCGGCGATTCACTTCGCGCCGACCCTGATCTATGCAGGGCGCGACGACCCTGGAGACACGAATCCATGCCGGCCTTCCGACGCCCGAGCCTCGCCGCGATGTTTGTGATCCTGTGGGTTGCCATGGCGGCGGCGCAAGGCAAGCCCAGCGCGCCGGTCGGCCAGGTGCCGGCTGCCACGACCGCGACCTACGGAGACTGGACGCTGCGCTGTGAGGCCGGGGCGCCGGGCGCGCCGGCCCAAAGCTTCTGCGAGGTGGTGCAGACGCTGCAGGTCGAGGGGAAGCCGGCCCCTGTCGCGCAGGTCGCCTTCGGCCGTCCTGATCACGGCCCGACGCTGCATTTCATCGTGGCGCTGCCGGTCAACGTGAGCTTTCCGAGCACTGTCGTGGTCGGTCTCGACGCCGCCGACCCGAAGCCGCTCGACCTCGCATGGAAACGATGTCTGCCAGGGGCCTGCTTCGCCGACGCGATCGCATCGGACGAGGCACTCCAGCGCTGGCGCGCCGCCAGTGCCGGCCGCATCCGCTATATCGATGCCGCGGGGCGCGGCATGGTACTTCCGCTGTCCTTCCGCGGCCTCGCACCGGCGCTCGACGCCCTCGGCAAGCGCTGAACCCGCGCTCGCGGCGCGACAAAGCGGTTGGAGCCTCGTTGCCCGGCTGGTACGGTCATCAACCTTTAGGCGAGGTTCGACGAGGCCTTGGTAGCAACCGAACCCATCGCGCGGCGCAAACTGTCGGACGAGGTGTTCGATCGGCTGAGGCGGATGATCACCTCCGGCGAGGTGCGCCCGGGTGACGCGATGCCCTCCGAGCGGGACCTGATGGAACGGTTCGGCGTGGGCCGGCCGGCGATTCGCGAAGCGATGCAGGCGCTGAGCAACCTCGGGCTCCTGACGATCTCGCATGGCGAGCGCGCCCGCGTTTGCGCGCTGACCGCCCGCTCGGTGACCCAGCAGGTCGACATGGCGGCCCAGATCATGCTGGCCACCTCACCGGGCTCGCTCGATCACCTCAAGGACGCCCGGTTGTTTTTCGAGCGTGGCATGGTCCGCGCCGGCGCGGCGAAGGCGACGTCCGCCGATGTGGCGCGCCTCACCGACCTCCTCGGTCTGCAGCGGGCGGCGCTCGGCGACGCCGATCGCTTCATCCAAGCCGACATGGACTTCCACATCGCCATCGCGGCGATTTCCGGCAACCCGATCTACACGGCTGTCAGCGAGGCCATGCTGGGCTGGCTCAAGCGCTTCCGCACCGAGCTCTTGCTCCGGTCCGGCAAGGAGACGCATACGTTGGCCGAGCATGCGGCGATCCTCGCCGCGATCGAGCGCGGCGATGCCGAGGCGGCCGACGAGGCCATGGCGAAGCACCTGACCAGGTCGGCTGCCCTCTATGTTCACCACGCCTGAGGCCTGCCCGGCGGTGGCGTCCGCCGCCGGGGCTGGCGCGCGCAATCGCCTGCCGTAGAGCCGGTCTCCGGTCCCCGAGGACGTTCAGTGCGACGCCGCGGCGATGATCCCCTTGCTGGTCGTCACCACCCAGGCGTCGCCGTGGCGCTGGATCGCCAGGACTTCGCCCGCCCCCTCGAGCACCGACCCGGGCGCGATGAGCGTGATGCCGTCACGCGACTCGACCAGCGCCTTGTTGTCGAAGACGTCGCGCAGGATGAATGTCTTGAGCGTCGGCGGGCCGGCGTCGCGCGCCGGATCGGCTGCCGCGGGCTCGCGGGAGGCACCCGGCTCGACCGTTCCGGTCGGCGCGAAATCGACCCCGCTGCCGCTGGCCGCGGGGGCGGAGGGCACCGCGTTGCCGCCCGCATCCGCGCTCATCGGCAGCCGGTCGGAGCGGCCCTGCAGCAGGGGCGTCACGTGACTGTCGGGCGGCAGGCTGCGCGGGCCGAGATGCGCCAGCACGCCGAAGTTCGCGGCGCTCGGGAAGCGGACGTGGCTCGGTCCGACGACGACCATATAGGCCGCGAAGGAGGCCGAGACGGTGGCGGCGCCGATGCCGAGGCCGCCCCACAGCCAGTCGCCGGACCCGCGTCCCAGGAAGGAGCCGGGATTGAACTTCGGACCGCTCGATGCCACGACGACCTCATCTCTTGTTCTGCAGCGCATTGGCGAGGTCGCGGAAGGCGTCCTCGCTCAAGCCCGTCTGGGGGGATTGCACCAGCGACTCGTAGATGCGCGGGACCAGCCCGACGGCTTGGTCGAGCTCGGCATCGCTGCCGGGCTTGTAGGCCCCCATGGCGCGCAGATCGCGCGTGTCCTCGAACCGGGCGATCATCTCGCGCAGGCGCCCGACGAGCGTGCGCTGCTCGGGCGTCCACACGTGCTGGGCGAGACGGGACAGCGACACCAGGAGGTCGATGGCCGGATAGCGTCCCTGCGCGGCGATCTTGCGGTCGAGCACGATATGGCCGTCGAGCGTGCCACGGATCGCGTCGGCCACGGGATCGTTATGGTCGTCGCCGTCCACGAGGACGGAGAAGATGCCGGTGATGTTGCCCTGCCCTTCGAGACCCGGGCCGGCGCGTTCCAGCAGCTTCGGCAGCTCGCTGAAGACGCTCGGCGCATAGCCGCGCGCCACGGCCGGCTCGCCGGCCGCCAGTGCCACGTCGCGCGCCGCATGGGCGTAGCGGGTCACCGAATCGACGATCAGCAGCACCTCGTCGCCCGCGTCGCGAAAGCGCTCGGCGATGCCCATCGCGGTCTTGGGCGCCATGCGACGCATCATCGGGCTCTCGTCGCCGGTCGAGACCACCGTCACGGCGCGCGCCCGGTTGGCGCCGAGCGCCTCCTCGATGAATTCGCGCACCTCCCGGCCGCGCTCGCCGACGAGCGCGATGACGACCGTGTCGAAGCCCCGGCAGGCGGCCAGCATGCCGAGCAACGTCGACTTGCCGATGCCCGAGCCGGCGAAGATGCCGATCCGCTGCCCAGCGCAGATCGGGGTGAAGATGTCGATGGCGGTGACGCCCGTCCGCAGCGCGCCCTTGACGCGCCCCCGCCGCAGCGCGGCCGGGGGTTCGGCGTCGCCATGGACGAGGCGGCTGCCGCGCCGGAGCGGCCCGAGGCTGTCGACCGGCTCGCCGAGCGCGTTGATCACCCGGCCCTTCCAGCTCGCATCGGGGGCGAAGCTGAACGCCTTCGTGCGGCGCACCGACGCGCCGAGACGCGCCTCCACCCGGGCGCCGAAGCTCTTCACCGTCACGCCGGCGCGATCGACCCGGACGATTTCGCCGGGTTGGCTCAGGCCCTCCGTCTCGAAGGCCACGGCATCGCCGAGCTTGACGAAGGCGGAGAGGCCCGAAACCCGATAGGCGCTCGGCGTCACTTCCGTGATCCGGCCGGCGACGTCGATGAGCGGCACCGTGGCGGAGGCCTGGCGAAGCCCCTGCGCGAGGCGCGAGAGCGCGTTCACCGGCCGGACTCCGCGAGCGGAGCGCGCCGTTCGGTCACGACGAACCCCCGAGCGTCTTGATCGCATCGTTCATCGACGTGTCGGCCGTCGTATTGGTCTGGGCGAGGCCGTCGAGGGCATGCTGGATGGTGATCAGCTTGGCGAGTTCGAGCACCGGATTGACATTCGATCCCTCGACGAAACCCTGCTGCAGGCCCGAGGCGGTGAAATCGAGCACCGGGGTCGCCGCCTTGTCCGGGATGACGCCGGAATTGGTGGCGCGCGTCAGCGTGGCCGATGGATCGATGCTGAACAGCCCGATGGCGCCGACCTGGTTGGCGCCCTGGGTGATCATGCCGTCCGACGAGATGGCCGGCGTGCCGCCGTTGGGATCGAGCAGCAGGCCGGTGCCGCCGGCATCGAGGACGGGATAGTTGTTCAGCGTCATCAGCTGGCCCGAAGGGTCCATCTTCATGCGCCCGTCGCGCGTGTAGACGGTGCCGCCCGGTGTCTTGATGGCCATGTAGGCGTCGCCCTGCACGGCTACGTCGAGCGGATTGTCGGTCTTGGTCAGCTCGCCGGTCCGGCGCGAAATGTAGTCGGTGCCCTGCGAGCTGAAGGCCACCGGCGCGTCGTTGGTGTTCGACAGGATGGTCGAGAACGTGACCCCGTCGGCGCGAAAGCCCGGGGTGTTCATGTTGGCGATATTGTTGGCGACCGATTGCAGCCGCCGGTCGATGGCCATCTGGCCCGACATGCCGACGTAGAAGTTCGATTGCATGGATCTGGCGGACTCCGCGTCACGGACCGGCAGCGTCGGTACCCGATCGACCGGCCGTCGCGGCCGAAAGCCCGGGCGAGCGTCGCCTCGATCGCGCCTCTCCTCACCCTTGCGCCGGCGACTTGCCCGAGCCTGACGTCGGTCGGACACCCGGCAGGAAGCGGCACCGGACCGCCCCGAGACAGGTTCGGGCAAGGCTGCCCTGGTGGATTGGAGCGGCGGACCCGAGGCGGAGACCGTCCCGGCGCGATGACCGCGTGGATCGGTTCAGGCCCCGACGGCAGGCAGCACTGGAGCACGAGCCTTGAATTTCATCATCGGCGTCATCGTCGCCATGGGCTGCGTCATGGGCGGCTACGTCGCCAACGGCGGCCACGCCTCGGTGCTCTGGCAGCCCTACGAGCTCCTCATCATCACGGGGGCGGCGCTCGGCACCTTCATCATCGCCAACCCGCTCGGCACCATCAAGGATACCGGCAAGGGCATCTTCGAAGCCATCAAGGGCGCCTCGCCTAAGAGCCGCGACTATCTCGACCTGCTCGGCGTGCTCTATTCGCTGATGCGCGAACTGCGCGGCAACGCCCGCAACGAGGTCGAGGGCCATATCGACAATCCGCAGGAATCCGAGCTCTTCAAGAAATATCCCAAGGTCCTGGCCGACAAGGAGATGACGACCTTCATCTGTGACTATTGCCGGCTGATCATGATCGGCAATGCCCGCACCCATGAGATCGAGTCGCTCATGGACGAGGAGATCCACACGATCATGCGCGACCGGCTGAAACCCTCGCATGCGCTCCAGACGGTCGCCGACGGCCTGCCGGCGCTCGGCATCGTGGCCGCGGTGCTCGGCGTCATCCATGCCATGGGCGCGCTCGATCAGGCTCCCGAGGTGCTCGGCGAGCTCATCGGCGCGGCGCTCGTCGGCACCTTCGCGGGCATCTTCATGTCCTACGGCCTCGCGGCGCCCCTGGCCCACAAGATCAAGGTGGTGCGCGACAAGCGCAGCCGGCTCTACATCATCATCAAGCAGTCGCTGCTGGCCTTCATGAACGGCGCGGTTCCGCTGATCGCGCTCGAGCACGGCCGCAAGACGATCTCCGCCCATGACCGCCCCTCGATCGACGAGCTCGAGAACGAGACGCTCGGCGGCGGCGAAGCCAGCAAGAAGGCCGCATGAGCATGTCCGTCTCAGCCAAGACGGCAGCCGCCTCCGCTCCCGGACAATGGTTCGGCGAAGGCGGCCGCTCGTGGCTCGACCGCCTGCCCCGCTTCGCCGATGCGATGGCCGAGGTTGCCCGCGCGCTCTCCGAAAGCCTCGGCGCGCTGTCGGCCTCGCCCGGCGAGGTCCGCTTCCGTGACGCCACGACGAGCCGGGTCGACGAACTGCTCGAGCGCGGCGGACCGCCGGCGATCTTCGTTCTCGCCCAGGCGAGCGGCTGGAGCGCCACGATCGCCTTCCGGATCGGCCAGCCCTTCGTCAGCGTCATGGTGCAGGCCATGTTCGGCGCCTGCGAGGATGATGTGGAGATCCCCGAGCACGGCCTGCTGAGCCCGGTCGAGCGGCGCATCGCCGAGATCCTCGCCGAACATGTCGCCGAGGCGCTCGCGCGGGGATTCGCCGACATCCTGCCCTCGGCCTTCGCGGTCGAGCCGATCAAGGCGAAGCCGGATCCGTCGCGGCTCGGCAAGCCGGGCATTCTCGTGACGGTGGCGACGCTCGTCATGCGCAGCATCGGCCCCCCGGTCGAGATCGAGGTGATCGTCCCGCAGCAGGCGCTCGAAGCCTTCGACGAGGAACTCTCGGCGCCCGGCGAGGACACGGCCGCCAAGGCCGATCCCCATTGGAGCGAGCGGCTCGGGAGCGAGGTCAGCCGGACGCGGATGAAGCTGCAGGCCCGGCTGACGCTGCCGCCGATGCGGCTCGGCGACATCGCGCGCCTCAAGGTCGGCCAGATGCTCTCCTTCGCCACGGGAGCCGGAGGCGAGGCCATCCTGTCCTCCGGGGGCACGGACCTGTTCCGCTGCGAGCTCGGCCAGACGGGCGGCCTCTACAGCCTCAGGGTCGGCGAGGACATCGCCGGACCATCCCCGCACAAGGATGACTGACCATCATCCCCGCAAGCAAGGCCGCGAGGCCGGCGCGCCGGCCGGCCACCTCGATCCGCAAGGTAGACTGAACGATGTCGATTGAAGGTGACGTGATCGAGGACGTGGCGGCCGAGACGCCGACGCTCGACACCATTCTGAACATCCCGGTGTCGGTCCAGGTGGTCCTCGGCGGCACCACCATGCCGGTGTCGGCCCTGATGAAGCTCGGGCGCGGCGCCATCGTGACGCTCGACCAGCGCGTCGGCCAATCGGTCGAGGTCGTGGTCAACGGACATGTGGTGGCGCGCGGCGAGATGGTGGTCATCGAAGGCGATGCCTCGCGCCTCGGCGTTTCGCTGACCGAGATCGTGGGCACGACGAAAGCCTCCCTGCGGGGCTGAACCGCGCTCCCTGACGCGACGACCGGCGGCAGGCCGCCGCATGGCCGGCCGCGGCCAGCCGGAGCCGCGACCCCATCTTCGAGGACCCCTGCATGTCGAGCGCCGTGTCGAACCCCGTATCGTTCGAACTCAAGACGATGAACGGCCCGGAAAAGGTCGCGGCCCTCCTGCTCGCCATGGGCAAGCCGCTCGCGAGCCGGCTGCTCAAGCATTTCAACCCGACCGAGCTCAAGATCATCACCCGCTCGGCGGCGGCGCTCGGCGCGGTCTCGGTGCAGACCCTCGAAGGTCTCGTCGAGGATCTGGCGGAGCAGTTCTCGCGCGGCGTCGACCTCAGGGCGACGGCGGCCGAGGTCGAGCACCTGCTCGGCGACGTCCTGCCGCCCGATCAGGTCGCCGAGATCATGTCGGAGGTGATGGGCTCCTCCAATTCGTCGACCTGGGTACGCCTCTCCGCCCTGCCGGAAAAGGAGATCGCCGAGTACATCGTCAAGGAACATCCCCAGACGGCGGCGCTGATCCTGTCGCGCCTTACCTCGGAGACGGCCGCCAAGGTGCTGGGGGTGCTGCCGAGCGAGCGGCGCAACGGCCTCGCCCGGCGCATGCTCTCGCTCAGGCCGGTGAGCGACAGCACCATCCACATCCTCGAGACCAAGCTGCGCGACGACCTGCTCGTCAATTCGGAGCGCAATCCGGTCGGCCGGGCGCAGTCGCGCGTCGCCGACATCCTCAATCGCCTGCCGGTCGAACAGGCCGAGGAGGTGCTCGTCGCCATCGCGGAGGTGAAGCCCGAGGACGCGGCGCAGCTGCGCACCAAGATGTTCTCCTTCAACGACGTGGTCATGCTGTCGGTCAAGGCGCGCAGCGTGCTGTTCGACAAGGTGCCGAGCGAGCAGATCGTCCTAGCGCTCCGGGGCACCGACGCCGCCTTCCGCGACGCCGTGCTCTCGACCCTCGGCGCCCGCGCCCGGCGGCTCGTGGAGAACGAGCTCAACTCGGGCAGCGCTCCGCCCAAGGATATCGCGGCGGCCCGCAAGGCCATCTCGGCCACGGTGCTCGACCTCATCGAGCGCGGCGAGATCGAGCTCGACGCGGACTTGCCGGCCTCCCTGTGATCCGCCCCGCCCCTCCCTCGCGACCGGTGAGCCTCGACGATGAGTGACCAGAGCGATCAAGAGGACAAAACAGAAGAACCGACAGAGAAGAAGCTGCGCGACGCCGCGGAGAAGGGCGACGTCCCGATATCGCGCGAGGCCTCGCTGCTCGCGGGGCTGCTCGCCATGCTTCTCGTCACGTCGCTGATGCTGCGCGACAGCGCGGCGCGCGTCGTCGAGGTGCTCGGCCGACTGATCGAGGACCCGGGCCGTTGGACGCTCGAAAACGGCGCCGATGCGGCCGCCATCATCGCCATTCCGCTCAAGGCCGCCGCCGACTTCCTGGTGCCGATCTTCATCGTCTTCATCGTGGCGGGCCTTGCCATCTCGTTCGCCCAGCACCTGCCGACGGTGTCGCTCGAGCGGATCTTCCCCGATCTTTCGAGGATCTCGCCCACGGCCGGCCTCAAGCGGCGCTTCGGCAGGCAGGGCTTCATCGAATTCGGCAAGGGATGCTTCAAGCTCTTCGCCATAGGCTTCGTCATCTTCCTGCTGCTGCGTTCGGAGCAGCAGACCGTCGAAGCCACGATGTTCGTCCACCCGGCGTTCGTGCCGGACCGGATCCTCAAGATCTTCACGCGGCTCCTGTCGGGCGCGGCGATCGCCTTCCTGCTGCTGACCGCGATCGACTACGTCCATGCCCGCACAAGCTGGCGCCAGCGCATGCGCATGAGCCGTCAGGACATCAAGGACGAGATGAAACAGGCGGAAGGCGATCCGCTGATGAAAGCCAAGCGCCGGTCGCTGGCGCTCGATCGGGCGCGGCGGCGCATGATCGCCGCGGTGCCGCGCGCCACCGTCGTGATCGCCAATCCGACGCATTATTCCATCGCGCTGCGCTACGTTCGCGAGGAAGGCGGCGCACCGGTCGTGGTCGCCAAGGGACAGGACCTGCTGGCGCTCAAGATCCGCGAGATCGCCGAGCAGAACGGCATCACGATCATCGAAAACAAGCCCCTGGCAAGGTCCATGTACGATCATGTCGACATCGACAAAGCAATACCGCCACAATTCTACAAGGCGGTGGCTGAAGTTATACATTACGTGCAGACCCGCAACGTCCGTCGCTCCGCTCCGAAAACGAACACGGTGGTCCCTTGACCAATTTCTTTGAGACCGAGCTCAGTCAATACTCGACGGTCTTGGCGGAAAACCTGAAGGAGGTCGCCGCGGACCTGCGGGCGATCGATCTTGCGGACCTCGTGAGCTATATCCGCTTCGGGTCCTACACGACGATCGAGGACCTGGTGCATTCCTCGACCGAGCTGTTCTTCCGGCAGGGCACGTTGAGCTTCGCCTGGACGGCGGGCGTCGATCTCGGCTGGGGCGAGCAACCGAGCATCACCATGGGCATGGAGTTCCGGCACTGCCAGGTTTCGGTGTTCTTCGACCTGTCGGTCCGGGCCTTCGACGAGAGCGTCACGGTCTGCGGCATCCTGTTCGAGGAGCCGGTGGGCGACCCGCGGCTCAAGGTCGACGTGCTGACCCATGCGATCGCCGACGCCCGGCTGCCCGGCCGTGCGCTCCAGCGGGCCGAGCGGCCCGCATCGCTGCCGCGCGACGAGACCACATGAACCCCGCCGATGGGTCTCTACAGCCGGGAGCGAAGCGCGGCATCGTCGACGCCCGCAAGATCGACGCTGTCCGTCCGGTCCTGGACGACTTCAGCTACAGTGTGCTCGGGCCGCCCGGCGGCGAGCGCCGCATCACCGGGCGCCAGCGGATGCGGCTGCGCTCCGGCAAGCTGATCCGCCGCGACGGGCAGTTCCTCTGCGAATGCCTGGTCCACAACCGCTCGGCCTCGGGCGCCCGACTGCGGCTCGGGATCGCCTGCGAACTGCCCGCAGCGCTCTATTTCTACGAAGACGAATCCGGCAGCCTGTTCGAGGCCGCGGTCCGATGGCGCCGAGAGCGGGAGATCGGCGTGAGGCTCGGGCTTTGCACGCCCACGGCCGTCCATTCTGCCATCGCCGGCCGCATGCGGCGCAAATTCTATACGCTGAAGCGGTAAGGAGCCTGTTGTGTTGTTGCCGAACTGCTTCAGTCTCAAAAGGACGAGCAGTGCCATTCCCTTCGCCTAGGACGCCTCGCCGCTCGGGTGTCGCGAACGCGGCCACCACATTGACAGGCCGGCTCTCAGCCAGCTAAGTTTGCCTCATGGGGAAGCGATCTCCCCACGAGGCGACATGCCGAAGAATCGCGTCCCCGGTTTGCACCAAGGACGCAGCATGTCGTCGATCAACACGATCTCCCCTGATAAACTCGCCCGCCTGGTCGGCACGCCGAGGTGTCCGGCGCTCATCGATGTTCGTCCCGACGAGGACTTCGCGGCCGGTCCTCACCTCATTCCTGGCGCCGCCCGGTCCGATCACGCCACGGTCGGCGAATGGGCGAGCCGGTATACCGGCCGGCCGGCCGTGGTCATCTGCCAACAGGGCCAGAAACTAAGCCACGGCGTCGCGGCCTGGCTGCGTCACGCCGGGGCGTCCGCCGACGTACTGGACGGTGGCTTCAGAGCCTGGACGAAGGCCAGCCTCCCCCGTGTTCCCGCGGCGAAGCTGCCGCCGCGCGACAGCCACGGCCGCACCGTATGGGTGACCCGCTCCAGGCCGAAGGTGGACCGTATCGCCTGCCCGTGGCTGATACGCCGGTTCGTCGATCCGTCCGCCGTCTTTCTGTTCGTGGCGCCGTCCGAAGTCGAAGCCGTGGCCGAGCGCTTTGGCGGAACAGCCTTCGACATAGAAGGGGTGTTCTGGAGCCATCGCGGCGAGCGCTGCACGTTCGACACCATGATCGGGGAGCTGGGGCTTTCGACCGAGCCTCTTGAACGGCTGGCAACGATCGTGAGAGGCGCGGATACGGCACGTCCGGATCTCGCGCCCGAGGTCGCCGGCCTGCTGGCGGCGTCTCTCGGCCTGTCGCGGCTCTATGCCGACGACATCGAGCAGCTCGACGCCGGCATGGCGCTCTACGACGCGTTCTTCCGCTGGTGCCGGGACGCGACCGGCGAGACCCACAACTGGCCCACGAACAAGGGGCCATAGCATGACGGATATGCCGCTCGTCCACGCGGATGCCCGCGCCTCGCGCCACGGCGTATCCATGCAGGACGCCTTCCGCGTCTGGCTGCGTGTCGCGGCACTCAGCTTCGGCGGCCCCGCAGGACAGATCGCAGTGATGCACCGCATCCTGGTCGAGGAGAAGCACTGGGTCTCCGAAGGCCGGTTCATGCATGCGCTGAACTATTGCATGCTTCTGCCAGGCCCCGAGGCACAACAGCTTGCGACCTATATCGGCTGGCTGATGCACAGGACGCGCGGCGGCATCATGGCCGGCGCCCTGTTTATCCTGCCCGGCGTCGCCGCTCTCATGGTGCTCAGCATCGTCTATGCAGTATGGGGTCATGTCGGCTATGTCGCCGCCGGCTTCTTCGGCCTGAAAGCCGCAGTGCTGGCGATCGTGATCGAGGCCGTCGTCCGCATCGGCCGGCGCGCGCTCAAGAACCGTCCCATGCAGGCGCTCGCCGCCGCAGCCTTCGTGGCGATCTTCTTCTTCGCCG
This sequence comes from Lichenihabitans sp., assembly GCA_965277635.1. Taxonomy (GTDB): domain Bacteria; phylum Pseudomonadota; class Alphaproteobacteria; order Rhizobiales; family Beijerinckiaceae; genus Lichenihabitans. The sequence continues at coordinate 2,404,622 of CBDIDE010000002.1, read as the reverse complement.
TGCCGTTCCCCGTCATCATCGCGGCCGCCGGCCTGATCGGCTTCGCCGGAGCGCGGGCCGGCCTGCCGGCTTTTCTCGACGGCAACGGCCACGCAACAGCCGGGCCGGACGGCGAAAGCCTGCTGGGCGAAGCGATTCCCGAGCATGCCAGGCCTTCAGCCGGCCACGCGCTGCGCGTCGCCGCCGTGTGGCTGCCGCTTTGGATCGTGCCGGTGCTGGCACTGTCCGTCGTCGCCGGCCCCGGCAGCGTGTTCACGTCGATCGCGGTGTTCTTCAGCAAGATGGCGCTCGTCACCTTCGGCGGCGCCTATGCGGCCTTGGCCTACGTGGCGCAGCAGGCGGTCGGCACCTATCACTGGCTCGCGCCCGGCGAGATGCTGGACGGGCTCGGCATGGCCGAGACCACGCCTGGTCCGCTCATCATGGTGCTTCAGTTCGTGGGGTTCATGGCAGCCTTTCGCGCGCCCGGCGGCCTGACGTCTTTGCTGGCTGGGGCCTTGGGCGGCCTGCTCGCCACCTGGGTGACGTTCACGCCCTGCTTCCTGTGGATCTTCCTCGGGGCTCCCTACATCGAGGCGCTTCGAGGCAACAGGCTCCTCTCCGGAGCGCTATCCGCCATCACGGCGGCCGTGGTCGGCGTCATCCTCAATCTCGCCGTCTGGTTTTTCATCCACACGCTGTTTCGCGCGTCCAGTCACGTGGCCGCGTTCGGGGTGAATGCCGATGCGCCCGTGTTCGCGAGCCTCGATCCCTGGAGCCTGGTTCTCACGCTCGGCGCGGCCATTGCGATCTTCCGCTTCAAGGCGGGCATGATCCCGACCCTTGCCGCCTGCTGTGCGGCCGGCATCGCCCTGCATGCCAGCGGCCTCGCGGGAGCCGCGCCCCTCTGACCGCCCCTCCGGCCATCGAAGGAGATCCTCATGCGCCACGTCTTGAATACTCTAGTCCTAACCCTCGGACTGTGCTCCGTGCTGCCGGCCGTGGCGGCCGAGACGGAGTGGAGCACCGTCGATCGCATCCTTGCCCGCCAGGCCAACGTGAGCGGCGACGTCCACCGCTACGGCCTGCCCCGGTCCGATCTCAAGGTCACTCTGGACGGCGTTCAGCTCAAGCCCGGCTTCGCGCTCGGGGGCTGGGTCGCATTCCGGCCCATGGGCGGCGCCACGATGATGATGGGCGATCTCGTGCTGACCGAAGGCGAGGTCAATCCGGTGATGGCCAAGCTGCTGTCCGAAGGCCTGCAGGTCACGGCGGTCCACAATCACCTGCTGCGGGCCAGTCCGCCGACCTTCTACATGCATGTCGCCGGTTCGGGCGACGCGAAACAGCTCGCTCGGCAACTGCGCGTCGGGCTCGAGCAAAGCAAGACCCCTCTCGACGTGACGCCCGCCGCAGCTCCGGCTCCGGCCGATCTCGGGATCCAGACCGCCGAAATCGACAAAATGATCGGGTTCAAGGGCAAGGCAAGCAACGGTATCTATCAATTCAGCCTGCCCCGGTCGGACAGCATCAAGCAAAACGGCATGGCGATTCCCGGGGCTATGGGCACGGCGATCGCCATCAACTTCCAGCCGACAGGCGACGCCAAAGCGGCGATCACCGGGGATTTCGTAGCGGTCGCCGACGAGGTCAATCCGTTGATCAAAGCTCTGAGAGAGAACGGCATCGAGGTGACGGCGATCCACAATCATATGCTCGATGACGAGCCGCGGGCGTTCTTCGTCCATTTCTGGGCGAACGACGACGCCGTGAAGCTGGCGCGGGGGCTGCGTGCGGCCCTCGACGCCGTGCATGTCGCGCCGAACGGGTGACGGGTGCCGCGCCCGATGACCTGGGCGGACCGGAAAAGGCCTTCACCCGATCGCATTGCTGATCTCGCCAGGGTTCCGAACTCGGGTTAACGGATGGGTTTCGGCACGGGTCGTTCTGCCGCTCATCCCGGCGAAAGCCGGGATCCAGGACCATGACGCCGAAGGCGTCGCGGCTCCGCCGCAACGCAACGAGGCTGGATCCCGGCTTTCGCCGGGATGAGCGGTGCTGCCTGGACGCGTTAACCCGAGTTCGGAGCCCTGCTGAACTCGGTCACCGCATTGACAGCCGCGCGGGCCGCCACTAGACAGGCGGCGGCTCCTGAAGCCGATGCGATGCGATCCGGCCCTGGAGGCCGGCGCAAACGTCCGACAGCGCGGCTGCGCCCTCGGGCGCGTTTTGCATTGTCGTCATGAGTCGGTGAAGCCGATCCGGCCGATCTCCCGATCCGGGAGCGTACGCGCGGATCTCGAAGGACATGCGCATGTTCGAGGGCCTGACCGAGAAGCTCTCCGGCATTTTCGATACGCTGACCCGACGTGGCGCGCTCTCCGAGGCCGATGTCGGCACGGCCCTGCGCGAGGTGCGGCGGGCGCTGCTCGAAGCCGATGTGGCGCTCGACGTCGTGCGCTCGTTCACCGACAAGGTGCGCGAGCGGGCGGTCGGCGCCAATGTGGTCAAGTCGGTGACGCCGGGCCAGATGGTCGTCAAGATCGTCAACGACGTGCTGATCGAGACGCTGGGCTCGGATGCCGATCCGATCAATCTCGAGGCGGCGCCCCCCGTCGCCATCATGATGGTCGGGCTGCAGGGGGCCGGCAAGACCACGACCACCGCCAAGATTGCCAAGCGCATCGATGAGCGCTTCAGGAAGCGCGTGCTGATGGCCTCGCTCGACGTCAAGCGCCCGGCCGCGCAGGAGCAGCTCGCCGTGCTCGGCCGCCAGGTCGGCATCGACACGCTGCCGATCGTCGCCGGCCAGACGCCGGTGCAGATCGCCCGCCGCGCCGAGCAGGCGGCGCGCCTGCAGGGCTACGACGTCGTCATGTTCGATACCGCCGGCCGCACCCATATCGACGAGCCGCTGATGGCCGAGATGGCGGAGATCAAGGCGGCCGCCAGGCCGCACGAGATCCTGCTCGTCGCCGACAGCCTGACCGGCCAGGACGCGGTCAATCTCGCGAAAAGCTTCGACGAGCGCGTCGGCATCACCGGCATCGTGCTGACCCGCATGGACGGCGACGGACGCGGCGGCGCGGCGCTCTCGATGCGCGCCGTCACCGGCAAGCCGATCAAGCTCATCGGCACCGGCGAGAAGATGGATGCGCTCGAAGACTTCCATCCGAGCCGCATCGCCGACCGCATCCTCGGCATGGGCGACATCGTCTCGCTCGTCGAAAAGGCGGCCGAGACCATCGACGCCGAGCAGGCCATGCGCATGGCCGAGAAGATGCGCAAGGGCCGCTTCGACCTCGAGGATCTCAGCGCCCAGCTGGCTCAGGTCGAGAAGCTCGGCGGCATGGGCGGCATCATGGGCATGCTGCCCGGCATGGGCAAGATCAAGGACCAGATGGCGGCCGCCAATATCGACGAGAAGATCATCTCGCGCCAGCGCGCCATCATCTCCTCGATGACCCGGCCCGAGCGGCGCAATCCGGACATCCTCAAGGCCTCGCGCAAGAAGCGCATCGCGGCCGGTTCCGGCACGCGGGTCGAGGACGTCAACCGGCTGCTCAAGCAGCACCGGCAGATGGCCGACATGATGAAATCGCTCGGCGGCGGCAAGCGCGGCGCGCTCGGCAAGATGGCCTCGGCCTTCGGGCTCGGCGGCGGCAATCCGCTCGCCGGCATGCCGGAGCCGACGCCCGAGCAATTGGCGGCGCTCGAAAAGCAGTTCGGCGGCGGGGGCGGCGGCCTGCCGCCGATGCCGCCGGGCGGCTTCGGTCAAAGTCTCGGCCCGAAGCTGCCGGGCGGCGGCCTGCCGGGCCTCGGTGGCGGACGACTGCCAGGCCTGGGCGGACTCCCCGGCGGCGGCTTCAACCCGTTCGGAGGCAGGAAGAAATGAGCGACGGTCCGCAAGGCAAGATGTTCGAAGCCTTCAACGCCATCCGTCAGCGTCTGCAGGACGCGGACCTGAGCTTCACCTCGGCCGCCTATCGGGACGACGCCATGTCGCTCCTGGTCAACGAGCCGGGACATTATTGGGAGATCGACGTCCTGGAGGACGGCTCGGTCGACGTGGAGGTCTACACGTCGCAGGGCTTGAGCGACGACCCGATGGGCGACATCGACCGCTTGATCGAGCGCAATACCGAAGACCTGGACAAATCTCCCTCGGAAAGGAACTGAACCGTGGCCCTGAAGATCCGCCTCTCCCGCTGGGGCGCCAAGAAGCGTCCCTTCTACCGCATCGTCGTTGCCGATGCCCGCGCGCCGCGCGATGGCCGCTTCGTCGAGAAGATCGGCACCTTCGACCCGCTGAAGCCGAGCGAAGACGCGGCGCGGCTCGTGATCGACGCCGACAAGGCCAAGGACTGGATCGCCAAGGGCGCCCAGCCGACCGACCGTGTGCTGAAGCTGCTCGCCTCGGTCGGGGTCGGCGAAGCGCCCAAGCGCCACAACCCGACCAAGGCCCAGCCGAAGAAGAAGGCGCAGGAGCGCGCCGCCGCCGAGGCCGCCAAGGCGGCGGCCTGACAGGGCCTGCCATGACGCCTCTCGTCCCGCATCGCGGGGCGAGGGCCTCCGGCTAGGCCTTGCGGCCGGCCATCGTATCCGCGTCCCATCGCAACACCCCCGCAAAAAGGTGTTGCACTTCGTTTGAGAACTCAGGGGATCCAGGACCATGAGGCCACGAGCCTCGCCGTTCCGCCGTTCCGCCGCGCCGCCACGAGGCTGGATCCCGGCTTTCGCCGGGACGAGCGGCGGAAAGACCATGCCGAAGTCCGTTCGTCTGCCTGAATTCGGAGCCCTGAGCGAAGCCAACTCCCGCTGGCCGGCTGCCTTCTCGGCGTGATAGAAGGTAGGGGCCGAGCCTCGCGTTCCGCTCCGGCCCGGCTCACCTCCGAGGAGGATGGCCATGAACGATCAGTCGACGCTGTTCGAAATCCTGGGCCGTTCCACCGAGCCGAAGGTCGCCGCGGCCATCGAGGCCCTGGTCCGCGATGGCGTCGACCCCGATCTAAACCGCGTCAATGCCCTGGCTTTCGCGAAACGCGAGAACTTGCCCGAACAGGAGGTGACCTCGGCGTTCCTGCACGCGGCGCGGCTGGGCCTGTTCGACATGTCCTGGAACGTGCTCTGCCCGGGCTGCGGCGGCGTGCTCGATGCCGGCACCACGCTGAAGTCGGTCAATCAGGCGGAATATCACTGCGCCCTCTGCGCCGCCGGATACGAGCCGACGCTCGACGAAATGGTCGAGGTGACCTTCACGGTCAGTCCCCGCATCCGCCGGATCGCCGCCCATGATCCCGATAGCCTGCCGATGTGGGACTATATGCGGCAGACGTTCTGGAGTTCTGGCGTCGATCTGCCCGGCGATCTTCCGAACGTCATCGAGCGCATCTTGCTCGACAGCGTCGAGCTGCCGCCGGGCGAGCGCGCGCTGCTGTCGCTGCAGCTGCCCGAGGCGCTCGTCATCGCCTTCGAGCCGGTGACCCATGCCACGCAGTTCCTCGACGTCAAAGGCGAACCGACCAAGGAGCGGCAGACCCTCACGCTCGTGCTCAACGAAACCCATGCGCAACGCGACACGCAGGCGATGCGTCCCGGTCCGCTGCGGGTCGCGATCGAGAACCGCACCGGCCGTCGCGTTCTGCCGGCGCTCTGGATCGCGGGCGACGAGCTGCATAGCTTGCTGGGACGTCGACGGCCCTTCCTCACCGCCAAGCATCTGCTGACCAACCAGACCTTCCGCCAGATCTACCGGACCGATACGCTGGACGTGAACCAGCGGCTCAAGATCACCAGCCTCACCTTCCTGTTCACCGACCTCAAGGGGTCCACCGGCCTTTACGAACGGGTGGGAGACCTTGTGGCCTATGATCTCGTCCAGGCCCATTTCCGCATCCTGGCCGAGATCGTGGCCACCGAGGCCGGAGCCGTCGTGAAGACCATCGGCGACGCCGTCATGGCGACCTTCCTGACCCCGGACCGTGCCGTGGCGGCGGCCTTGCGCATGCGCGAGGCGATGCTCGAGCTCAACCGAGAGCGCGGCGGCGAAGACCTTCTGCTCAAGATCGGCATCCATGAGGGTCCGTGCCTTGCGGTGACGCTGAACGATCGGCAGGACTATTTCGGACAGACCGTCAATATCGCGTCGCGCGTCCAGAACCTCGCGGCGTCGCAGGCGATTTTCGCCACAGGCGCCGTGGCCCAGAACCCGATGGCGCTACGCCTGTTCGAGGCCAAGGGATTGACGCCGACGCATCATCGCCGGACGCTGCGCGGGATCGACACCGAATATTCCGTCTTCGAGATCCCCTGAGTCCCGCGCCTCAGGCCGGCGCCAGGCGTGGCGTCGGCGCCGTGTCGTCGTCGCTCGGGCCGGCGCAAGCCGTCGACAGCGTCGAGCGGAACACGACCCAGAGCAGCACCGAGACGAGGGCGAAGCTGCCGAGGATCATGAACATCGGCGGGTAGCCGATGCCTTGCGCGATCCAGCCGCCGATGGCGGGACTCAGCGAAGCGCCCACCCCCTGCACGGTCATCACGGCCCCCTGCCCGACATTGACGCGGCCGGTGCCGGCGAGGATGCGTGCGACGAGCCCCGGCACGGCGACGCTCTGCAGCCCGGCCCCGACGCCGTCGAGCATCTGGACGGGATAGATGCCCCAGCTCGAGATGACATGCGCGGCGATCAGGCCGCGGATCGGCAGGGCCAGGAACGAGATCAGCATCACCAGCCAGTAGCCGCGCGTCTCGGCCATGCGCATGGCGAAGAGCGAGACGACGATCATCACGCCCTGCGCCACCACGATGGTGACGGCGACGAGGCTCGCCGCGTTGCCCTGCTTGGCGGCCACGACCGCGAGCCCGTAGAGCGGCAGCATGGCGCCGTTGCCGAGATGGAAGCAGGCAAGCGCCGCGGCCAGGATCAGCAGGGGTCTTGTCTCGAGCAGGACCTGGAGGCCGCTCGCCCGGCCATCGTCCTTGCGGCTCGTCTCGAGGCCGCGCGCCGCCCGGTCGTCGATCGACGCGCGCGGGATCATCAGCACCGACGCGATCGACACGATGCCGAAGACCGCGGCGAGCCAGAACACGGCGGTGAAGCCGAACTGCCAGCCGAGAAAGCCCGAGAGACCCGCGCCCACCATGTTGCCGGCATGGTTGAAGGCCTGGTTGCGCCCGTTCTGCCGATTGAAGCCCGCCTGGCGGACCATGCCGAGCGTGATACCGGTCACCGCCGGCCCGATGGCAGCTCCGGCTATGGCGGTGGCGACCTGCGAGGCGGCCACCAACCAAAAGCTCTGCGACAGCAGGATGATGGCCGAGGCCAGCACCGTGCAGATGCCGGGAAAGATGACATAGAGCCGCTTGCGCGAGGTGGCATCGACGAGCGCGCCCGCCGGCGCCGTCATGATCATGCCGGCGATGCCACCGATGGTCATCACCGAGCCGATGAGGCCGCTCTCCCAGTGATGGGCCAGCAGGAACACGCCGAGGAACGGCCCGATGCCGGCCTGCATGTCGGCCATGAAGAAATTCAGCACTTGGAGCGGCCAGATGCCGGGCGGCGTTCGGGCGACTTCGGCTTGGTCGGCAGCCATGGTCCGAGCTCCCTTCGATCAGAATTTCGAGATCAGCACGATGCCGGCGACCATCAACGCCGCGCCTGCCGCCCGTCCTGGGCTCATCGCATGGACCTGAATGCCGAACAGCCCGAAATGGTCGATGGCGAGCGACATCAGGATGTTCGCCGTGATGGTCAGCCCCGCGAGCGTGCCGGCGCCGACCTTGTCGACGAAGAGCAGGCCGGCGATGACCGCGAAGGAGCCGATGATGCCGCCGAGCGGCGCCCACCAGGGCATGGCATCGATGCCCTGCAGTGTGGGCATCGGGCGCGGCTGGCACAGCGTCAAGATGGAGATGAAGGCGACGACAGGCAAAAAGGAGACGAGGCTGGCGAGCCAGGGATTGACGAGCGCGTTGCGCAGCGCGCCGTTCATCGGCGGCCCCCAGGCCTGCAGCGCGCCGGTCACGATGATGATCGGGACGATCCAGGCCGCATTGATGCCATCCATGGTCGACTCCTGTGGTCAGGGGATCAGGATCGAGGCCGCGAGCGCCAGGACGAGCGCCGGCGGCATGATCAGGATGCCGAGCTTGAGGAAGGTCCAGGCACCGACGCTCTGGCCCTCGCGGCGCAGCGCCGTCAGCCACAGGATAGTGGCGAGCGAGCCTGTCACCGACAGGTTGGGCCCGATGTCGACGCCGATCAGCACGGCGCTCGTCACGTGATCGGAAACCTGCGCCTGGTGGACCGCGCTGCCGGCGATGAGGCCGGCCGGAAGGTTGTTCATCAGGTTGCACAGGAAGGCGATGAGGAGTCCCGCGCCCCAGGCGGTCTCTTCGGTCGAGCGCTGGGCCGCCTCATGCAGGGTCTGGCTGATCAGACGGATCAGCCCGGTCTTGTCGAGCGCCTCGACCAGCACGAAAAGCCCGGCAACGAGCGGCAGCACGCCCCAGGAGATATCTTTGAGGGTGCTCCACGGCGTGCGCCGAGCGCGGATCAGCACGACGATCGCCGTCAGCGCGCCGGCGATGGCGGTCGGCAGGCCGAGCTGGACATCGAGGCCCGACGAGACCAGGAGAACCACCCCCGTCAACGCGATGCCGAGCGCCGCGGTCTTGCCGCCGGCGCCGAGTGCGGGCATCTCGACCTCGGCCTCGACCGTCTGCCTGAGCGCTTTGTGCTGCGTCAGCCGCAGCACAAGATAGGTCGCCAGGATTGACAGCACGGAGGGCAGAGCGAAGCGCGGCAGCCATTGCATCAGCGGCGGCATATGGGCGCCGTAGATGACGAGGTTGGCCGGGTTCGAGATCGGCAGGACGAAGGAGGCCGCATTTGCGATGAAGGCGCAGATCAGCAGATAGGGCAGCGGTTCCTCGGACTTGGCGGTCTTGACCGCCGCCGCCACTGCCGGCGTCAGGACGACCGCGGTCGCGTCGTTCGACAGGAAGATCGTCACGATGGTGCCGACCGCATAGACCAGCAGGAAGAGCCGGGTCGCCGAACCGTTGGCGCGCCGCGTCGCCAGGGCGGCGAGCCAGTCGAACAGCCCTTCGGCCCGCGCCACTTCGGCCAGCAGCATCATGCCGGTGAGGAAGAGGTAGACGTCGACGCCCTTGGCGATGCCCGCGAGCGCATCCTGCGGACCGATGAGCCGGGCGACGACCAGGATCGCGGCGCCGGTCACGGCCCAGACGGCTTCCGGCCAGTTGAAGGGCCGGACGATCACCCCGAGGGTCGCGACGGCCGCGATGCCCCAGGTCAGCATTTGCTCATGCGTCAAGCGTGATCTCTCGCGAGAGGAAAGGGGAACGTCGGGCCACGGCTACCACTTGCGGCCGTTGCGGTTCGGGCCGAGTTGCGTGCCGAACAGATGCCGTTCCGGCCAGGCCTCGATGGCATCCTTGTCGCTGCCGTCGCGGTTCGCGCTCGGCGGCTCGAATCGCTCCGCCGCCACCTCGATCCGGTCCTCGGCCACCTCTCCGGCCGCGGTCTCGGCGCGCACGGCGAGGCTGAACCATCGCCCGCCGGGCGAGCGCGCCCGCGCCCGCCAGAGCCGATCGTCCGCTTGCGGAGACGTCATGGCCTGCCACGCGCCATCGTCGATCCTGTACCGGCAGGCCGCTACGCGGTCCGCGCCGAAGACAACAGCGTGCACCTCGAAGGCGCCCCCCACCACCTGCGCCGGGTCGTCCTGGTCGACGACGAGGCGGCGGTCGGCCGGCGCGGTGATCATCGCGACGGGAAAAACCTCCTCGAGGGGCTTGAATTGCCAGCTCACGCCGCCGCCGTCGATGGCCGTAAGACTGTAGCCGACCGGCCCCTCCTCGATCTGGCCGGTCGAGCGCGTGGCCGCGAAGATGGTGCGACCGTCATTGGCGAGCTCGTTGTAATGGGTATGGCCCATGTCGACGAGATGTACGTGCCGGCCCGCGAGCAGGCGATTGAGCCGCTCCTTTTCCGCAGGCAGGACAAGGTCGGCCGGATAGCCGTGCATGAAGACCGCCGCCGGCTCCTCCGCCGCTTCGGCCGACGCCAGTTGCTGCTCGACCCAGGCCATCTGCCGGTCGCCGAGCCGGAAGTCCGGTCCGCCGCGGCCTGGGCCGCAAATGTCGAGAAACAGGCAGCGGACACCCCCATGGGTGACCCCGAAGGGCAGCGGCGGGAAGCCGTGGCCGCCGGAGTAGGCGCTCAGGAAATTGTCGAGATTGCCCGACGCCATGTCGTGATCGCCGGTGATCGCATGGACCGGCTGGCCCAGCATCTTCAGCGCCGTATGGACGAGCGCATATTCCTCGGCCTTGCCGTTATCGGCGATGTCGCCGGGCAGGTACACGAAATCGAGCTGTCGACGGCACTGCAGTTCGATCTCCGCCGCAATGGCCAGGAGATCGGTGAAATGCTGCTCCTTCGACGAGGTCAGATGCAGGTCGCCCAGATGGGCATAGATCAGGAGCGGTCGGGCTGAACCCATCGGGACAATCCATGGCTGATGGAAATGATCTTGGCGCCGCAGACGCAGACGAGCGGCTCGACGGCGCCATCGGTCGAGCCGCGCGCCGACGCCGGGTCTATTCAGAGGCAGACAACTCACACTGAATCAAATCGTTCAGCTTCAGTTCACGAAGGAATGCAATCCCGTGACCTCTCGTCAGCCGGCGATGGTCCCGATGTAACAAAAAGAGCCGCACCGTCCGGCAAGACGATGCGGCTCCTCCAACATTTGACATCTATCGTATTACAGCATTGTCAGCCGCGAGACGGCCAAATGGTCTATTAGACGCTCTTCCTCGAAGAGTAGACCCGGGCCTCACACGACATGAAACAATGAGACACTGGATCACCTCCTTTCGATAAGTTGCCGATACACGAATCATACACGAGACAAGGACGTCGGCAAGAGGAGTTTGCGGCAGTAAGGACCATGCTTAAAATTTTATGTGTGGATACCGATGCGAGGCGAGATCGTTCGGGCAGCGGCGCCTATCTGGCCGGCGGCACCTCGTGACAGGCTGCGGGCTTCGGCTTGGCGAAGGGATCGACCAGGAAATTGTCCGCGCATTTATCGCAGCCCGCCAGAATGGCGGCGGTGATGACGATGGCAAAGAGCCGATAAGCGCGGTGACGCATCGCAAGCAGCACTCCGGCAGGCCGGGCAGCGCCGGCGAACAGGCCGGACGGGACCGGCATCGTCGCTTACCCTAGCAGATCGCGGCCGCTTTGGCAGCAGCAGCAACCTGGCGCTGCGCTCTCGCCTTCGCGCGAGCCAGCGTGTAGAGACCGGGTATGGTCCCAACCCTGCTCTTCGACATGGACGGCACGCTCGTCCATACCGATCACCTTCATTTCGCGGCGTTTCAAACGATACTCGGGCCGCATGGAATCGATCTCGACTGGGCGACCTACCGTGAATTCCTGATGGGCAAGTCGAACGAGACCGTCGCGGCCAAGCTCTTTCCGCATCTGCCGCGCGAGCAGCACAGCGTCCTGATGGACGACAAAGAGGCTGAATACAGGGTACGGGCCCGGGACCTCGTGCCGGCCGCCGGCCTGATGGACCTGCTCGATTGGGCCGAGCGTGCCGAGATCGGGCTCGCCGTCGTCACCAGTGCTCCCCGCGACAGCGCCGAACATGTGCTCGGCGCGCTCGGCATCGCGCGGCGCTTCAAGGTGGTGATCACCCGCAACGACGTCGCCGATCCGAAACCACATCCCCTGCCCTATCTCACGGCGCTCGAGGCCATCGGCGGCGACCCGTCCCGCTCGGTCGCCTTCGAGGATTCCAGCGCCGGCGTGACCTCGGCCGCCGCAGCCGGGCTGCCGGTCGTGGGCCTGACGACACCGCTCGACGAGAACGATCTGCACAACCACGGCGCCGCCCTCCTCATCGAGGACTACCGCGATCCGATGCTGACGGGTTTCCTGCGCCGCCACCTGCGGCTCGACGAGCCGGTCGACCCGCGGCCGTGACGCAGCACCCCCGAGAGTCGACGCCGGCGCCTAATTTCCGTGCAGAACCGCGGATGCAGCGCCCGAAGCCTTCCTTTCGCCGCCGCGGACCGCTAGAGAACGTCGGACGATTGCTCCCTTCGATGTCCATCGTCGCTCGATATCGGGCGCAGCGGCCCGGACGATGAGGGCCGGCGCAGATCTCGGCCGGACGAGGACTCCGTAGTTCCGATGCGATTGTCCCAGGTTCTCACGACGCTCGCCGATGAACCCGAGGAGCGCATCTCCCTCGACTCCATCCTGGACCTGCTGAGCGACCGCTCGTTCGCCGTGCTCGTCGTGCTGCTCGGCTTGCCCAACTGCCTGCCGATGCCGCCGCCGATCCCCGCGGTGTCGGCGCTGCTCCTGATACTCGTCGCGCTGCAGATCGCCGTACGACGGCACGAGCCCTGGTTTCCGCGCGTCATCCTGAGGCGGTCGGTGGCGAGCGCCGATCTGCGACGCGCGGTCGGGCGTGCACTGCCGGTCGTCAATGCTCTCGAGCGATGGTCGCGTCCGCGCTGGCGGCTGTTCGGAGCGCGGGCCGGCGCCCTGCTCAGCGCGCTGCTGCTGATCACCATGGCGCTCGGCATGCTGACCGCTGCACCACTCGTCGGCCAGGTCCCCTATGGGCTGGCGGTGTGCCTCATCGGCCTCGGGCAGGTGGAGCGCGACGGAATCCTGGTGATGTCCGGCCTGGTCATCGGCAGCATCGGTGCGGCGTTGAGCGCCAGCTTCATCTATGGGGTATGGCTGACGATCGAGACGCTCTTCTGACGGGCCCGCGCCCGCCAGCCGCCGCTACGCGAGCCCCTTGACGATGTTCTCGACCATCTTCTTGGCGTCGGCGAACAGCATCATCGTATTGTCGCGGAAGAACAGCTCGTTCTCGACCCCCGCATAGCCGGAGCCCATGCCGCGCTTGATGAACAGCACGGTCTTGGCCTTCTCGACGTCGAGCACCGGCATGCCGTAGATGGGCGAGGACTTGTCGGTCTTGGCCGAGGGATTGGTGACGTCGTTGGCGCCGATGACGAAGGCGACGTCGGCCTGGGCGAATTCGGAGTTGATGTCCTCGAGCTCGAAGACCTCGTCGTAAGGTACGTTGGCCTCCGCCAGCAGCACGTTCATATGGCCCGGCATGCGGCCCGCCACGGGGTGGATGGCATATTTGACCTCGACCCCCTCCCGCTTGAGCACGTCGGCCATCTCGCGCAAGGCATGCTGGGCCTGCGCCACCGCCATGCCGTAGCCCGGCACGATGATGATCTTCTGCGCGTTCTTCATGATGTAGGCCGCGTCCTCGGCCGAGCCCTGCTTGACCGGCCGCGTCTCGACCGCGCCCGACGCCGCCGCCGTCTCGCCGCCGAAGCCGCCGAGGATCACCGAGACGAAGGAGCGATTCATCCCCTTGCACATGATGTAGGAGAGGATGGCGCCCGAGGAGCCGACGAGCGCGCCGGTGATGATGAGCGCCAGATTGCCGAGCGTGAAGCCGATGCCCGCCGCGGCCCAGCCCGAATAGGAGTTGAGCATCGAGACCACGACCGGCATGTCGGCGCCCCCGATCGGCACGATGATCAAGACGCCGAGCGCCAGCGACGCCAGCACGATCAGCCAGAAGGCGAGCGAGCTCGTGCTCGCCACGAAGCTGACGATCAGGATCACCAGCAGCACCGCCAGCCCGCCGTTGATGAGGTGCCGGCTCGGCAGCAGGATCGGCTTGCCCGACATGCGGCCGTCGAGCTTGAGGAAGGCGATGACCGAGCCGGTGAAGGTGATGGCGCCGATGGCCGCGCCGATCGACATCTCGACGAGGCTCTGGCCGTGAATGTCGCCCGGCACGCCGATGCCGAAGGCCTGCGGCGCATAGAGCGCGCCCGCCGCCACCAGTACCGCCGCGAGGCCGACGAGCGCGTGGAACAGCGCCACGAGCTGCGGCATGGCCGTCATCTGCACCGAGCGGGCGCGCCACGCGCCGATGCCGCCGCCGATACCGATGCCCACGATCACCATCAGCCAGGAAATCGCATCCGCCGGCGGCCGGTAGAGCAGCGTGGTCAGGACCGCGAGGCCCATGCCGATCATGCCGAACCGGTTGCCCTGGCGCGAACTCGCCGGCGAGGACAGGCCGCGCAGCGCCAGGATGAACAGGATACCGGAGACGAGGTAGAGCAGCGCCGCGAGGTTGTCGCCCAGCATCGGCTCAGCCCTTCCGCTTGTACATGGCGAGCATGCGCTCGGTGACCAGGAAGCCGCCGAAGATGTTCACCGAGGCGAGGATCAGCGCCAGGAAACCGAAGATGCGCGCCGCCCAGGCCCCAGCGCTGCCCGATGCCCCCGTGTCGACGCCGATCGAGAGCAGCGCACCGACCACGATGACGGAGGAGATGGCGTTGGTAACGGACATCAGCGGCGTGTGGAGCGCCGGCGTCACCGCCCAGACCACATAATAGCCGACGAAGACCGCCAGCGCGAAGATGGCGAGGCGGAACACGACCGGATCGATCGCGCCGCCGGTCGCGGCATGGACGCCCGCCCCTATGCTGTCGCCGATCTGGTCCGCATAGGCCTGGGCGGCCGCCGCGGCCTGCCGGGCGGCAGCGGCAGCGGCCTCGGCCTTGTCGTAAAGCTGTTGCGGAGTATCGGCCACCATGGGGGCTCTCTCGTTGGAAGGTCGCGCGCGCTCGGGATCAGGCCGCCTGGGGTTGCGGCTGGAAGTTGGGGTGGACGATCGCGCCGTCGCGCGTCAGCATCGTCGCCTTGACGAGGTCGTCGTCCCAGTCGACCTTCACGGCCTTGGCGGTCTTGTCGACCAGCGTCTCGACGAAGGCGTAGAGGTTGCGGGCATAGAGGCTCGAGGCGGTGGCGGCGAGGCGCCCCGGTACGTTGAGGAACCCCAGGACCTTCACACCGCCGTGGTCGACCACCTCGCCCGGCGCCGAGACCTCGCAATTGCCGCCGCGCTCCGTGGCGAGATCGACCACGACCGAGCCCGCCCGCATGGAGGACACCATCGCGGCCGACACAAGCTTCGGCGCCGGACGTCCTGGGATCAGGGCGGTGGTGATGACGATGTCCTGCTTAGCGATGTGGCGCGAGACGAGCTCGGCCTGCTTCGATTTGTAGGCCTCCGACATCTCCTTGGCGTAGCCGCCGGCGGTCTCGGCCTGCTTGAACTCCTCGTCCTCGACGGCGACGAATTTCGCGCCCAGCGATTCGACCTGTTCCTTGGTGGCCGGCCGCACGTCGGTCGCCGTGACGATGGCGCCGAGCCGGCGGGCGGTAGCAATGGCCTGCAGGCCCGCGACCCCCACCCCCATGATGAACACCTTCGCGGCCGGAACCGTGCCGGCCGCCGTCATCATCATCGGGAAGGCGCGGCCGTAATGTTCGGCGGCGTCGATCACGGCGCGGTAGCCGGCGAGGTTGGCCTGGCTCGAGAGCACGTCCATCGATTGCGCCCGGGTGATGCGCGGCATCAGCTCCATGGCGAAGGCGGTGACGCCCGCGCCCGCCATGGCATCAAGCGCCTCGGTCTGCCCGTAGGGGTCCATGACGGCGCAGACGAGCGCCCCACGTCGGTAGCCGGCGAGATCCTCGGCCGAGGGGCGGCGCACGCGTAGGACGATGTCGGCATCCTTGGCGGTCGCCGCGGCATCTGGCGCGACGGTGGCTCCGGCCGCCTTGAAGTCTTCGTCGATCACGCCGGACCGCAGACCGGCGCCGGCCTGGACCACGACCTCGCCGCCGAGCCCGATGAATTTCTTGACCGTCTCCGGCGTCGCCGCGACGCGGGGCTCGCTGTCAGGTTCGGCAGGGACGGCGATGCGCATGGTTCCACCCTGGTTTTGGAGCCGGCAGCCCGCCGCGACCGGCGGCTCGCCTCGAGCAGGAGAAGGATTTGGGGATGAGTGAAGATGCCGGAGATCGGCGCTCAGAGCAGGAAGAACGCCATCAGAAGGAGGATCACGGCGACCGCGATGGTGCCCCATTTCGCCCCGAACGTGAAGGATCGGTAGCTCCGCTCGTGTTCCGCGTAATCCATATATTCGGGATTCATCGGGACGTCGTCGGTCGTGGCCATCGTGGTCTCGTCGCAGGCAGCGGGGGTCGCCGACTGTCGTCTAGCGGAAACTCGGCCGGAGGGCAAACCTTCGCGCCCGCGGCGCGAGCAGCCTCAAAGACGCCATGACGGCACACGAGTGTCATGGCATGCAGTTCGAGGAGTGGAACGATGACGACACCCAGCACGACGGAATTCTTCGACGCCGCGGCCGCGGCCTATGACAGCGATCCGGCGGCCGCGTCGGGCCTGACCCTGCTGCAGGGCGCGAGAGGTGCAGTGACGGCGACGAGGCCCAAGGATGGGTTCCATGGCGTCGCTTTCGAGACCACGGCCGGACAGGTGATCGTCGCCTTCGAGGGGACGAACCTCGGCAGCCTGAACACCAGGCCGACCTTCGTCAACGCCCAGATCCAGGCCGACAAGCAGATCTACAATGGGGCCAATCCGGCCCTTTACAACGATGCCTTCCGGTTCACCCATCGGGCGCTCGCCGTGGCGGCCGCCCAGGGCGTCTCGCCGAACAACGTCTTCGTCGACGGCCACTCGCTCGGCGGGGCCGAGGCCGAATATGTGGCCGCCAATACCGGCCTCTCGGGCGACACCTTCGGGGCGCCGGGCATCCCGTCGGCCGATATCGCTCCGGGGGAAGCCTCCGGCCTGACCAACCTCGTCGATTTCGGCGACCCGGTCGGCAATTACAGCGCCAACCCGAACCTGCTCAGGAATTTTCTGGCGAGCGATCAGATCGAGCGTTTCGGTGCGCCCACCTATCTGGGCAACCCATCCGACGCGCGGGCGCTCTCGACCGCCGGGCGGATCTTCGGGCAGACCGGCGTCGGCACGGCGGTGAGCCTCGGCATCCTCGGCCATGCGGTCGCCAACCATCACCTTCTCGATGACTACGCGGCCGATCTGGGACTGCCGACATCGGGAACGGGAGGCGGCCTGTCCGGGGTCAGCGCGCAGGTGCTGGCGCAAGTGATCGGCGACATCACCGGCGCCGGCCCGAACGCTCCGGCCGCCGCACCGGCCGACGCTCCTACCGGCACGCTCGCCAAGGCACAGACCGATCTTTCGTCGGTTTTCGGCCCGGCGCATCATCATGGCGCCGGCATCGGCTGATCCAAACCGGCGAGCGCCTCAGTCCGGTGGCAACACCCGCGTCACGTGGCCCATCTTGCGGCCCGGACGCGCGGTCGTCTTGCCATAGAGGTGGAGGCTGGCGCCCTCCTGCGCGAGGATCGTCGGCCAACCATGGACATCGGCGCCGATCAGGTTCTTCATCTCGATCGGGCCATGACGCCGCGTCGAGCCGAGCGGCCAGCCGCAGATGGCGCGGATGTGCTGCTCGAACTGCGAGGTCGCGGCACCGTCGAGCGTCCAATGGCCGGAATTATGGACGCGCGGCGCGATCTCGTTGACGACCAGCGTATCGAGCGCCCCCGACGCGCCGGGCACCACGAACATCTCGACGGTCAGCACGCCGACGTAGTCGAGCGCCGCGGCGATCCGGGCGGCCATGCCGAGGGCGGCCCGCTCGGTCTCCGCGCTGACAGCCGCCGGCAGGCGGGTCGTCGCGAGGATTCCGTTGGCATGCTCGTTCTCGTTCAGGTCGTAGGCCGCGAAGGCCCCGTCGAGCCCGCGCGCTGCGACGACCGAAACCTCGCGCGAAAAGGGCACGATGCCTTCGAGGATGCTCTTCTGGCCGAGCGAACGGAACACGACGGCAAGATCGGAGCCCTCGCGCACCAGCGCCTGGCCCTTGCCGTCGTAGCCGAAGCGGCGCGTCTTCAGGATCGAGGGGCGGCCGATCTGGGCGACGGCGCGGGCCAGCGCGCCGGGGTCCTCGACCGAGACGAAGGGCGCGGTCGCGAGGCCGAGGTCGCGCAGGAACTGCTTTTCGGTCAGGCGATCCTGCGCGGTGGCGAGGGAGGCGGCGTTCGGCCGGACCGGCGCATGGCGTGCCAGCACGGCGGCGGTCTCGGTCGGGACGTTCTCGAACTCGTAGGTGACGACTGCGACGCTCGCCGCGAAAGCCGCCAAGGCATGCGCGTCGCGGTAATCGGCCACGGTGTGGGCGGCCGCGACCTCAAACGCCGGGCTGTCCGCTTCAGGGGCGAGCACATGCGCCCGCAGTCCGAGCTTGGCTGCCGCGACGCTGAGCATGCGGCCGAGCTGGCCGCCGCCGAGGATGCCGACCGTATCGCCGGGCGCGATCGCCGGGGACGACCGTGTCGTCGGCTCACTCATCGCGCGGCTGCTCCGCCACGCCTTCGGTCTGGGCCTCCCGCCAGGCATCGAGCCGCTGCGCCAGGGCGGCATCGCTCAGAGCCAGGACGGCCGCGGCCAGCAGGGCGGCATTGACGGCGCCGGCGCGACCGATGGCGAGCGTGCCGACCGGCACGCCGGCCGGCATCTGAACGATCGAATAGAGGCTATCCACCCCCTTCAGCGCCTGCGTCTCGACCGGCACGCCGAACACCGGCAGCGGCGTCATGGCGGCCACCATCCCGGGCAGATGCGCGGCGCCGCCCGCAGCGGCGACGATCACCTTGTAGCCGGCCGCCTTGGCGTTCTTGGCGAAGGCGATGAGGCGATCGGGCGTGCGATGCGCCGAGACGATCGTGGCCAGATAGGGCACGCCGAGGGCGTCGAGCACCTCGGCGGCGTGCCGCAGCGTAGCCCAATCGGACGTGCTGCCCATGATGAGCCCGACGGGTACCGGATCGGCCAAGCGCTGTCCCTCGACGCTGTTGGGGCGCGGCAAACCTGTCCGGGCCCGCACGCGTGTCGACGATTCGAAAGGACCGGTCCCGCTCGGCTGGGCAAGTCCGATCCCGCACGGGCCGCAGGGCCGCTTCCAAGCCGAAGCGATCCTCGCGGCGAGAGCCACGATTAAGCCGGAAGCCCGGTCGCGGCGCAAGGCGCCAGCAGCGCCGGTCCCCAAGAACGGCCGCAGGCGGCTCTCCCGGCGGAGGGGCCAACTCCATGTTATGATCGCCGGGCAGACCCTTCTCGCCCGTGCGGGGCGAAGGGACGCCCCCGAAGCTGCCGCGTTAACCTGAGTTCGGAGCCCTGGCTCCCGGCGGCGGCGTTGCGCGGATTCGCTAATTCGCTATAGCTTGCGCGCGCCGATAGCCGCAGCGGGCGCGACGACGTGGGCCGGTAGCTCAATGGTTAGAGCCGGCCGCTCATAACGGTCTGGTTGGGGGTTCGAATCCCTCCCGGCCCACCACGCCTTCTGGCGAACCTGTGATGGCGCAGGTGGCGCAGAGAGGGCCGGGTCGCCAGTGGCTTGGGCCGGAAGACGTCGTTGGAGACCGGCCGAGCGGCTCGTTCCAAGACATCATATCAGGGCTCTTCTCCGCCCGTCATCGCCGATCTGCACGAAGATCGACCCGCTCTATGCCGTAGGGCGGATCGAAATAGATGCACTGCACTTTTCCGCGCAACGACTCGCGCTCGGCCAGGCTCGCCATCACCTGCAGGCTGTCGCCGAGGATCATGCGGTTCGACCAGTGCTGGTCATGTTGATAGAATTCGGCGCGCTGGTCGGGCTCGATGCCGTTGAAATCGGCGAAGAGGTCAGGCGCGTCGGTCCGCGCCTCGCGCGCCTGCGCCGTCCGGCGCTTCAGGTCGTCGATGATCGCCTTGGGGTGGATCTTCTCCTGGATGTAGAGCGGCGGCACGGCCTTATCACGAGGGCGTCAGAGGTCTGCCTTCTGTTGAAGGCAACGCTTGCTGGTCAACGACATGGCAGTAAAGATCAAGGTCGCGGACGTGCGTCCGTGAGCTCTGTGCGCATCCTCCGACCAGGGTGACGCGGCTTGTGAATGACGGTCCGCCTTCGGGAACTGTGGCCGATCTGTTCAAGGGCATGGGGCGCGCCACTCTGAATGTCCGCAAGCAAGCGAGACACGAATGCCAGCTCCTGGCGCATCCTGGCCGGAAGCAGAATGGCGGCTGTCGGCGGGGGATAGGCGAAAGCAGCCGTTCGCCAATCTCACCTCGGGCGGCGGGGTTACGCGCCGCTTGCGTTGTCTGGCGTGGATTGCGGTTCAGTCGCGGCGGTCCCCGGGACGAAACGGCCGAATCCGGCCTGACCTTCGACCCGCCCGTCGCGCATGACGATCGCTCCGCGCACGATCGTGTAAACGGGCGCCCCCTTCGCGGTCATACCCTCCCAACTCGTGTGGCCGGCGCGGGTCAGCATGTCCTCGGCGCGGAAGAGGATCTCGCGTTTGAGGTCCACGATCGTAAAATCGGCATCGGCGCCGACCTGGATCACGCCTTTGCGTGGGAAGATCCCGAAGGTGCGCGCAGGTTGCTCGGACATGTAACGCGCGACGTCGCTCAGCGTGAGCTGGCCCTTGTTCACGGCATCGAGGATCAGCGGAACGAATTCCTGCGCGCCGGTCATGCCGAGCGGGATCGAGAACGTGTCGGTCCACCCGGGTTCTACATCCTTCCTGGTGTGCGGGGCATGTTCAAGGACGAGGATGTCTGCGACGCCCGATTTGACGCTGTTCCAGGCGTCGTCGGGGCTGTGGGCCCAACTGTAGACGAAGGGTCCGACTTTCTCCATCTGGGCGCGGGTCATGAACATCGAGGTGCATTCGAGTTCAGCCGTGACCTGCTGGCCGAGGTCGAACTTGGCATGCCGGATCATCTCGTAGGCCCCGACGGGCATGACGCCGAGATGCAGGACGTGCAGGCGGACGCCGACGAGCCGGGCGTAATAAAGAGAGGCCGCAAGGCCCGCCACCATGCCATGCCCGTACATGTAACCCTTCGCGAAGCTCTCGTGGTAGGCCATCGCATCGTTACGGCCCTGGTCGATATAGTCGCGAAACGTCAACCGCTTGCACCACTCCGGATCGTCGTGATGCACGGCCGCGACTAACCCCGCATCGCGGGTTGCCTCGTAGAGTTCGTAAAGAACACCGTGGTCGAGAACTCCTAATTCGCTGATGTAAGGGTAGACTTCCTTGATGTGACGCGTGTTGAAGATCTTGATGCCGATCGCGCCGGCCATAGCGAGGCGTTCGACGGTGCGGGGATAGAGGCCGCCGCCATAAAGCGCATAGTCGACATAGGCCTTGGGGGCGACGAGGGCCTTCTTGGCCTCGAAATCTTCGAGCGTCGTCGGATGGGGCGTGTTATTCGTCATGTCGATGCAGAACGTGATGCCGCCCGCGGCCGCCGCCTTCGTGCCTGAACCGAAATCTTCCTTGTAGGTGTGGCCGGGTTCCCGGAAGTGGCAGTGCACGTGCCAGACGCCGGGAAGCACATCGAGCCCCCTCGCATCGACGCGTCGTTGAGCCGCCTCAAACGGGCCGCCGATCGCGACGATGCGCCCGTCGAGCACGGCGACATCGGCCTTGTCGGCGCCAGCTGAACTCCAAAGGGTCCCATTCTCGATCACGAGGTCGAAGGGCCGGGGCATTGTGGGGGTTCCCTCCCAGGACCGGGGCGGCTTGGCACCGGCACGACTGGACGCACTTGCGTCGGTAAATACATTGTGTATTGTTCTTCCATCGGATCGGCAAGGGGTCGGCGGCGTGGGTTTCGAGCGCGTCAAGGTCGGCAAGACCGCGAGCCGCCTGGCCAAGGGAGCCAGAAGCGAGTTCGCCTACGATGCGTTGCGCCGCGAGATCGTGTCGCTCGCTCTGGCCCCGGGTGCGACCCTCGACGAAGCGAGCCTCATCGCGCAACTCGGCCTATCGCGAACGCCCGTTCGCGAGGCTCTCGTCAGGCTCGCCGGGGAGGGTCTGGTCGACCTGCTTCCCAATCGCGGCGCGCGTGTCGCGCCAATGGGGTGGACGGAGATCCGCGAGCATCTCGAATGTTTCGATCTCGCGCAGCGGACCACCACGCGATGGGCTGCGCTTCGCCGCAACGAGGCTCATCTCGGCTTCATCGAGCAGCACCGGCAAGCGTTTGAACTGGCTGTACACAATCGCAATTCGGATGCGATGCTGGGCAGCAACTGGAACTTCCATGCCGCCATCGCATCTGCCTGCGGCAATACGATCTGCGAGCGCTTCTATCTGCGACTGTTGACCGAAAACCTTCGGATCGCGCGGCTGGCCATGACGTTCGAATGTTTCGTCACGGAGAATGCCTATCAGGCACATATCGACGACATCGTTCGCGAGCATCTCCAGATGATCGAGGCGATCCGCCAGCGCGACGCGGACGCCGCCGAGGCCCTCGCGCGGTCGCATACGAACCTCGCTCGCAAGCGCGTCGCCGAGACGTTCAGCCAAGGGCTGCCGTCAGCGTTCGACATCCGCCTCGACGCCCCGCCGAACGCGCGGAGCTAGCCGATGTGCGAGGTCTGCGCGATCTTCGGGGCCGGCGAGCATTGGAGCGACTTCGGGCGGCTACGCGACGAGCGCTTTCCTTTCCTCGACATCCAGCACACGCGGGCGCAGCGCAGACAACGCATCGAACTGCTGAACCGCCTGCTGTCGAGGCTCACGCTCGGCTGCGAGGATTGGGACGGGGAAAGCCTCGTGATCCTCGACGCCCGTGGGCGCTCCCGGCTTGCGCCGACGCTGAGCGACGTCTGGTCCGCCGTGGAAGGCCTGTCGGGTCAGGCGATCGACCCGCTCGATCCGGTCTTTCTGGAGACCGCCGGCCATGCCTGAGCGTCTGCCTCTCGTCGTAGTGACCGGCTTCCTCGGCAGCGGCAAGACGACGCTCGTCCGGCGCTTTCTCGACGGTGGCGGCGCGGCCGGAACGGGCGTGATCGTCAACGAATTCGGCGAGACCGGCCTCGATCACAGGCTGTTGGTCCACGCGGCCGATCAGGTGGAACTCGTCGGCAACGGTTGCTTGTGCTGCGCGCGTCGCGGAGATGTCGGCCGTGCTCTCCACGACCTCGTCCGACAAGCGCGTCGGGACGAAGGTGCCTTCGCAAGGGCGGTGATCGAGACGTCCGGGCTCGCCGATCCCTCGCCCATCATCGCGACGCTCGCCAACGATCCCTGGCTGCGGGCGCATATCGAACTCGTCGGCGTCGTTGCGGTCGTCGATGCGCTGGGCGGCCTGCGCAACCTCACGATCTATGACGAAGCGCGGCGTCAGGTGGCGATCGCCGATACGGTGGTGGTAACCAAGGGCGATCTGCGCGGCGTCGCGGCGATGGCCGACGTCGCGCGGGCCGTCCGTGAGATCACCCCCGACGCGACGATCTTCGATGCGCAGGATGCGGACTTCCGTCCGGCAAGCCTGTTCCAAGGCCGCAACGGAGTGGGGCACATCCGCCGACCCTTCGTGGCCGATGGCGTTGCGCATCGGGACGCCGTCGGCTCGTTCGTCCTGACACTGCCGGATCGGGTCGATTGGCCAGCTATGACGGTGTGGCTGTCCGCCCTGCTGCATGTGCATGGCACGCGGATCCTGCGCGTGAAGGGAATGGTCCGAACCTCGGCCAAACCGGAGGCGCTGGTCATCCACGGCGTTCAGCACACCATGCACCCGCCGAGCCACATCGCGTTGCAGGACACCGACGACGCGCCGTCCTTTCTCGTCTTCATCACGGACGGTCTGGCGAAAGCGCCGGTGGAACGCAGCCTCGTGACGTTTCTGGCATTTGCGACCCCGGATGCGGGCGTATCACCCCAACACAATCCCCCACGGTCGACCGTCGCGGCTCATATCGGAGTAGGCCCATGAGCGCCGAGCGACCACAGGCGGCTGGTGGCGGAGCCCAAGACAAGGCTCATCCGGGGTTTGTCTCGCCCACCTATCTGATGACGTCTGTGCCCGACTTTCTCCGGTCCATCACCTATCGGATGCTGGCCGATGGCCTTCTGCTGCAGGACATCCGGGCCGCCGAGGCGCTCGACGATTGGGCGACATGGGGCGATTTCTGGATCGACCGTGCCAGGGGCCACGAACGCCTCGCGACCGCCGCCTTGGCGTCGGACCGTGCCAAGACGGCGAGCCAGCACCTCGTTCGCGCCTCGCTCTGCGCGCATTATGCGCAGTTCCTCTACTTCGACTTCCCCGAGACCAAGAAGCGCGCCGTCGAGATGAAGGCCGCACTCTATGCAGCGGCGGCGCCGTTCTTGTCCCGCACGGCGATCCCGGTCGAGATTCCGTTCGCGGGCGGCAGCGTCCCAGGATATCTGCGTGTGCCCGCCGGCGCCGCACCCTGTCCGGCCGTCGTTCTGGTCGGCGGGCTCGATGCGGCCAAGGAGGATGCCCACCAATTCTCGGATCTTTGCCTCGACCGGGGAGTCGCGACCCTCGCGTTCGACGGGCCAGGCCAGGGGGAAGCCTTCTATCGGGGCCATCTGTTCTCGGCGGACTTTCATCGCTCCGTGTCGGCCGCGGTCGACCTTCTGGAGGGGCGCCCCGAGATCGCGGCGGATCGAATCGGCGTTCTCGGCCGGAGCCTCGGCGGCTTCCTGGCTCCGCAAGCGGCCGCCCTAGACCATCGCATCAAGGCCTGCATTGCCTGGGGCGCGCTCTACGACCTCGGAAGCTTCGACCGCAAGCCCCCGCTGATCCAGGAGGGATATCGGTTCATTACCGGCGCGGCCGATATGGCGGAGGCCAAGGCCCGGACCGGCTTCGTCGACCTCAGCGGCACCGCCGAGAGGATCGCCTGTCCGCTTTTCGTGGTTCATGGCCTGAAGGACAACAGCGTGCCGCCCGAGAACGCCGAACGTCTCGTTCGGGAGGCACGCGGACCGACCGAGCTCTGGCTGGTCCCCGACAGCATCCATTGCAATCACGATGTGGCGCATGTGGTCCGCCCCGCCATGGCGGATTGGCTTGCGGAGACGCTGCGATGAAGGCGGTCCGGTCCGGTCGCGGCTGGGAACGGGGCATTCGCTATGCGCCTGCCATGCGGATCGACGGTGGCCATTTAGTCGTCACTTCCGGCCTCGTCGGGCGGGGCGAGAACGGCAGTATCGTGGCGGGCGGCATGGCGGCTCAGGCACGACAGACGTTCGCGAATCTGCGCGACGTGCTGGCGGCGGCCGGCGCTTCGATGAGCGACATCGTCAAACTGACCTACTACGTCACCGACATGACCCGGTGGGAGGACGTCGCCGCGGCCCGGGCCGTGGCTCTCGACGGCCACCTTCCCGCCAGCACGACCGTCGAGGTCTCGCGTCTCTACGACGTCGACTGCCTGATCGAGATCGAGGCCATCGCCGCGGTGAAGACGGCGACATAGCGATGCGGCGCCGGGTCGGCGCACCGCGGGACACGAGGGGCAGGGCTCGACGCGCCGGCCAAGCGCGCAGGGCGAGGTCGAACGGCATGGAGTGTGGACGATGTCTAAGGGGATTGCACGTATCCTGCTGACGCTGAGCCTCCTCGGCTCCGCGAGCCCGCTCGCCTTCGCGGTCACGAAAGGTCCCGTCACCGACGATCTCGGCGTCGTGGTGGTGCCGAAGGGCGCCCCGATCCAGATCGGCGGCTACTGGGTGCTGTCGGGGGCCGATACGGCCGATGGCGAGGACCAGAAGCGCGGTGTCGAGATCGCCATCAAGGACATGGGCGGCGTGCTGGACGGCCATCCGATCAAGCTCGACGCCGAAGACTCACTCTGCAGCGCCGAGGGTGGCCAGACGGCGGCCACCAAACTTGCCGCCAACCCGAACACCGTGATCGTGATCGGCCCGTCATGTTCGAGCGAGGCGACGCCGGGTGCTCCGATCCTGTGGACGGCGGGGATCACCTCGATCGGCACATCAGCGACCGCGCCCTCGCTCACCTCGCCGACCCGCAAGCCCGAATACGACGGCTTCGTCCGGACGATCTACAGCGACATCGACCAGGGGCGCGCCGACGCCAAATACTTCTACGACGTTCTCAAGGCGCGCAAGGTCGTGACCGTGCACGACGGCAGCCCCTATGCTCAGCAGCTCACGGTCGAGATGGCCAAGAACTTCACGGCCCTCGGAGGCACCGTGCTGTCCCAGGAGGCCATCCAGCCGACCGACGTCGACATGCATCCGCTCTTGACCCGGATCGCGGCCGAGAAGCCGGACGCCATCTACTTCCCGATCTTCGTGGGCGGGGCGGCCCAGATCCTCCGGCAGGCCAAGGAAATCCCCGGCCTTGAGAAAACGGCTCTCATCGGCGGGTCGTCGCTGATGTCGCCGGATCTGATCGAGGCGGCAGGACCGGCCGTGGTCGGGTTCCGCATCACCTATCCGGACATCTCCAGCGACTCGATGGGCAAGGGCTATCCCAATCTCGTCGAGGAATACAAGGCGACGTTCGGCGAAGGCCCGATCGGGGGGGCGCATTCCAATGCCTATGACGCCGCGATGCTGGCCTTCAAAGCCATCGCGGCGGTCGCGAAAACGGATCAGGACGGCAATCTCTACATCGGCCGTCAGGCTCTCCACGACGCGGTGATGTCGACCAAGTTCGAGGGCGTCACCGGGCCGATCGCCTGCGACAAGTACGGTGAATGCGCCACCTTCAAACCGGCGGTGTATCAATTCGTCAACGCCGACCCGAAGACTTACAAGATCGGCGACAATCCGAAGAAGATCTATCCGTGATCGCCTCGCGGGACTGGCGAGCGGTCGCGCATGGGACCGGAGACGCCTCACGGCCAACCTGCGGGTGATTGAGAGCGATGGGACACAGGATCAGCTTCGGGCAGCCGAATGGAGAGACCGCGGCGGGATATCTCGCGCCGGCCGGAGGGACGCGGCGCGGGGGCGTCGTGGTCATCCAGGAATGGTGGGGTCTGCAGGATCAGATCACCGGGATCTGCGATCGGCTGGGACAGGCCGGCTTCGAAGCCCTCGCGCCGGACCTCTACGCCGGGACGGTCATCCCCTACCACGACATCAAGGGGGCCGACCACGAGATGAGCGCCCTCGACTTCCTGGATGCGACGGATCAACCGACGCGGGGGGCGGCGCAGCACCTGCTCGGCTCGGGCGGCAAGGTCGGAATCACGGGCTTCTGCCTCGGCGGCATTATCAGCGTGACGGGGGCCTGCCGGATCCCCGAACTCAGCTGCGCGGTGCCCTATTATGGGCTGCCCTCGCCGGAGGATTACGATCCGGACGCCATTCGGATTCCTATTCAGGGTCATTTCGCCGACGAGGACAATTGGTGCAGGCCCGAACACGTCGACGCGTTCGAACGCGCGGTCGAGCGGGCCGGCAAGGACGTGACGATCTTCCGCTATGCGGCCAAGCACGGCTTCGTGAACGAGCAATTGCCGCACGTCTTCGACCGGGCCACCCTCGACCTCGCCTGGGAGCGGACGCTGACGTTCTTCGGTCAACACCTGGGCTGACGGCGTGATGTTCGGCGACGGAGCGGGCACGCACGGAATGGCAAAGACGGCCGACGACGGCAGTGCGTGCTGTGCGTCGCGCCGTCACCCGAACAGCCCGTGAGAGGCATGCTGCACCGGCGTCTCTCAAGGCTGACGTTCGCCGACGTGGTGCTCTGGACGTTGCGGATTCTCCTGCTGACACTCGTTGTCGCGGGGACCATCGGGACCGTCGTCAAAGGGCGCTATGGCGCCGCCCAGTGGTTCGATTTCGTCCTGTTCGGCCTGACGATCGGCAGCATCTATGCGCAAATCGCGCTCGGCTATACGATGGTCTACGGCGTCCTGCGGTTGATCAACTTCGCCCACGGCGACATCATGATGGCAGGGACCTTCTGCGGTTATTTCCTGGCGCATTTCCTCGACAGCTCCGGGCTGCTCGGTCGTCATCCCGTTCCTGCGGTGCTCGGCATCCTGGCGGTCTCGGTCGCGGTCTCGACCGCCGCGGCCGTGCTGGCCGAGCGGGTCGCCTATCGCGCCTTTCGCCACGTGAGCGGCCTCGCGCCGCTGATCACGGCCATCGGCGTGTCGTTCTTCATCCAGCAGACGTTCCGCGGACTGTTCGGCTCGGGCATCAAGTCCTATCCCGACCTGCCGTGGCAAAAGGCGGCGGTCGTCGTGGACGGGTTCAGCATCCCCAAGATCGATCTCCTCGTGATCGCAGGTGCCGTTCTGTCGATGGCCGTCCTCTACGGCATGGTCCACTGGACAAAGATCGGGACGGCGATCCGGGCGGTATCGGAAGACGTCGAGGCGGCAGCCCTCATGGGGATCGACGCCAACCGCGTTGTGGTCATCACTTTCATGCTCGGCGGTGCCATGGCGGGCATCGCCGGCGTGTTCTACGCCTTCCTGTTCAAGCAGGTGTATTTCTACATGGGCTTCACGCCCGGCATCAAAGCCTTCGCGGCCGCGGTGCTGGGCGGCATCGGCAGCGTGCCCGGCGCCATGGTGGGCGGGCTGCTTCTGGGACTCGTCGAGACGGTGGGGCCGACGCTGTTCTTCGATGGCATCGGGCTGCCCGCACCCTACCAGTTGCGCGATCTCATAGCATTCACGATCCTGATCATGGTGTTGATCTTCCGACCGAACGGATTGTTCGGCGAACGCATGGCCAAGCGGCGGGCGTGAAGCGATGCACGACGATCTCGCGATCCTTACCGTTCTGCACGACACCGAGGCCCCCGAGCGGCCCACAGGCCGGTTCGGCCGGGTCGTCGGAACGGGTCTTCTGTTCGGCGTGGTCGGCGTGTACCTTGCCGCGATCGGGCTGCTCCTCGCGCTGGAACAACGCTGGATCATCGTCGAGGTGCTGGGCCTCGGCCACGCTACCCTCGCCGGCATCGGCATCGGAACGGGGGCCGCGGTCGGTTATCGGAGCCGCTCGGACCATCCCGCGTCACGCCTGCTGCAGAGCCTGCTGGCAGGCGCGCTGGCCGGCGGCGTGCTGGCGCTTCTCGTTCTCGTCATGAACGCGGTCGAACTGCGTTCGATGTTCATCGCGCTGTCGCGACCGCTCGCCGCGATGCTGACCTTCGGACAGGGCGCGCCGATCGGGTCCCTCCTGCTTGTCGCGGGTGGCGCTTTCTCCGCGGCCGTCGGACTGGCCCTCGCAGGCTTGCCGCCCCGGCCACTCCGGGTTCTGGCGTCCGGCGCCGGCGCGGTACTCGTGGCCGGCGTGTTCCAGGAGCTCATCCAGATCATGATGCAATCGAGCGCTTGGCTCGACGTCGTGCGCTGGTGGCTCTACTCCTGGGAAGGCCTCACGGGACCGGGCGCCGCCACGGTGTTCTTGGCCGGCATCGCGGTCGCCGCCGCAACGAGCGGGATCGCCGCCCGGATCGGTCACGGAAGCGGGCGTGCGAGGAGGGGTCTGCAGGCTCGCGGCCAACTCGCGGGCCTCGCGGTGGTGCTCGCCGCCCTCGTGATCCTGCCGCTTCTCGCCGGCTCCTACATCGGCCTCGTGCTGCTGCAGGTCGGGCTCTACACCCTGATGGGAATGGGACTGAACCTCGAGATCGGCCTCGCCGGGCTTCTGGATCTCGGCTTCGTGGCGTTCTTCGCCGTCGGCGCCTACGCCATGGCGCTGCTCACGGCCGACTCTTCGCACGCGCTCGCCGCCTATACGATCATCCCGCATCTGTCGTTCTGGGTTGCCCTCCCGATCGCGGTGCTGCTGTCCGTCAGCGTCGGCGTCCTGTTCGGCTTTCCGGTGCTCGGGGTGCGCGGCGACTATCTGGCGGTGGCCACGATGGGGCTCGGAGAGATCGTCCGGGTCATCGTGCTCTCCGACGTGGCTGCGCCCCTGCTCGGGGGTGCCCAAGGCATTCTGCAGATCCCGCGTCCAGTGGTGTTCGGCTATACCCTGAGCGGGCCGGCGCAGCTCTTCTACCTGACGCTGGCCGCGTCGACGCTGGCGGCCTTCATCGCCTTTCGTCTCGAAAATTCCCGGCTTGGTCGCGCCTGGACCGCGCTGCGCGACGACGAAGACGTGGCGCAAGCGCTGGGGATCAACCTCGTCCGAGTCAAACTGCTCGCCTATGGACTTGGCGCCGCCTTCGCCGGACTGGCGGGGGCGATCTTCGCTGTCATGGTGGCTTCGGTCTATCCGAGCAGCTTCCAGTTGCTCATCTCGGTCAACGTGCTGGCTCTCATCGTGGTCGGTGGAATGGGGAGCCTTCCGGGTGTCGTGGTCGGCGCGGTGGTTCTTGTCGGGCTACCCGAACTCCTCCGGGAATTCGGCGAATATCGCTACCTCTTCTATGGCACAGCGCTGATCGTGATGATGCGCCTGCGTCCCGAGGGCCTTTGGCCGTCGCCGGTGCGGCGCCGCGAACTGCACGGCGACGATGCGACATTGGCGATGGAGCAGCCGCTCGCCGCCGCCCCGCCCGGCGAGCCGGTCTAGTGGCCGCCATCCTCGTCACGCAGAAGCTTGGCCGGCGTTTCGGCGGCCTGCAGGCGGTCGCCGACCTCGACCTCAAGATCGAGGAGGGGTCGATCCATAGTATCATCGGGCCAAACGGTGCCGGCAAGACCACGGTGTTCAACCTGATCACGCAGGCGATCGCGCCGAGCTCCGGTCATATTCTCATGCGTGGACAGGAATTGAACGGCCTCACGCAGGACCGCGTTGCTGCCGCCGGCATCAGCCGCACCTACCAGAACATCCGTCTGTTCCGAAATATCACCGCGCTCGACAATCTGCTCGTTGGTATGCACCTCCACCTTACGTCGCATTGGTGGAATGCAGTCCTTGGCGGCCGGGCCATGCGGGAGGCCGAAGGTCGCGCAGAGGCGGATGCGCAAGAGCTTCTCCAGTTTGTCGGGCTGCGCGGGCGCGGCGACGTGCTGGCCCGGAACCTCGCCTACGGCGAACAAAGGCGCCTCGAGATCGGCCGTGCGCTGGCGACCCGGCCCGCGCTTCTGATGCTGGACGAGCCGACCGCCGGAATGAATCCGCGCGAGACGACCGGCATGATGGACTTCATCCGCAACGTTCGCACCGCGTTCGGGATCACGGTCGTGCTCATCGAGCACCAGATGCGTGTGGTCATGACGATGTCGGACACGGTGACGGTTCTTGATCATGGCGTGAAGATCGCGGAGGGGGATCCGGCCGTGGTGCAGCGCGATCCCATCGTGATCGAGGCCTATTTGGGGCGTCAAGCCGCAAGGCCCGGGTCGACTACGATCTCAGGCAAGGGTCTGGCCGATGGCGCTGCTTGAGGTCGACGGGATTCACGTCTTCTACGACAAGATCGAGGCCCTGAAGGGTGTGTCGCTGACGGTCGAGGCGGGGGAGATCGTCACGTTGGTCGGCGGCAACGGGGCCGGCAAATCGACCACCCTCAAGACCATCAGCGGCCTTCTGCACCCGCGAACCGGCCGCGTGCGCTACGACGGCGCGGTGCTGGGGCGGACGAAGGCCCACTTGATCGCCGCGCGCGGTCTCGTGCAGGTGCCGGAGGGCCGCCGCATCTTCGCCAGGCTCACCGTCGCCGAGAACCTGACGATGGGCGCCTTCGTGCGTCACGATCGCGCCGGCATTCTTCACGACCGGGACAAGATGATGGCGATGTTCCCGCGCCTGCGCGAACGATGGGCGCAGGTGGCCGGAACCCTGTCCGGCGGTGAACAGCAGATGGTGGCCATGGCGCGCGCGTTGATGGCGCGCCCCAGGCTTCTCCTCCTCGACGAGCCCAGCATGGGACTTTCGCCCATGATGGTCGACCAGGTCTTCGAGACGATAAGGATCGTCAACCAACAGAAGGTCACGATTCTCCTCGTCGAACAGAACGCCGTCATGGCCCTCGGCATCGCCAATCGGGGCTATGTCATCGAAAGCGGCCGGATCGTTCTCAGCGGCCGCGGGCTCGATCTCCTCGACGACGAACGCGTTCAGCGCGCCTATCTCGGATGATCGAAATTTCTTTCGACGAAACCGATCACGCCGGCAGAGCTTTGCGCTCCACTCTAGGACGAGCCGAAATCTGCCGTGCTGTTGATAGATGCGGTTTAAAGTATTCGGTCAATGTCCGCTTTCAGGTGATGCCTATTCTGCCCGGAACGGAGAGGATGGGCGCTGAGCCGAACGTCCGGAACATGGCAGCCGCCTAATGTCTCTTCCTGGCGCATCCTGGCCGAAAGCTCAATGATGGTTCCCGACCGATCTGACGCTGGAGCCGGAGTTCGGGATCCGGTCATGCCGCTGCCGGCGTTCGACGGTCGAGCTCGTCCGGGCGCGTTCGTCCCAAGGCGAATGCCGATCTGCACATTGTCTGCACCACAATCCCGGACCTCCGCACGGCCTCGCGACCGCTGCACGGCACGGTCTCGGTCGAGCCGACCTCGAGCGGAGCTACCTCGTGATCGTTGACGGCCATGCGCTCGCCCGCTCCGATGCCGGTCTCGCGCTGCTGCGACACATGAAGATGCCATGGCGATGGCTCGTGCTGCTTCGTCTCGTGCCGCGGCCAGGGCGCGATCGGATCTACGACATCGTCGCCCGCCACCGCTATCGATGGTTCGGCACCACCGAGACCTGCATCGTGCCGAGCCCCGGAAGCCGGCATCGTTTCACGCTCGACTGAGCCCGACCTCGCGCCACGTCATGGGCAGGCCACCGCTCGGGCGAAGCGAGAATTTCGGCTCGGGGATCGGACTCTGCGGAACCGCGAAGGGCTCCCATCGCTGGAGGATCGTCGCGGCGACCACGCAGGCCTCGACGAGCGCGAAGTTCTGTCCGATGCAGACCCGCGGCCCGGTGCCGAACGGGATGTAGGCGTATGGAGGCCACGTCGGTTCGCGAAGGAACCTGCCCGGATCGAAGCGCTCGGGATCGGGAAACCAGCGCGGGTCGCGGTGAAGAGTGTAGGGGACGACCTGCACGAGGTCGTGACACGCGATCGTGAAGCCCTCCAGCGCCACTGGCTCGGTCGCTTGCCGGAGGAACAGCGTGTAGGCCGGCGGCTTCAGGCGCAGCAC
The DNA here is from genome assembly GCA_965277635.1 of Lichenihabitans sp. GTDB lineage: Bacteria > Pseudomonadota > Alphaproteobacteria > Rhizobiales > Beijerinckiaceae > Lichenihabitans. Next base: position 2,371,709 of record CBDIDE010000002.1, on the reverse strand, counting down.
CTCGGCGACGATCGCGCGCAGCACCGGCAGCGCCGTGAGATCCTCGACCGTCACGCCGCGGTCGCCCACCGCACCGGCGACCTCGGTGAGAACCCGGGCGCGCCAGTCCGGATGTTCGACGAGCGCCAGGAACAGCCACCCGAGCAGGGCGCCGGACGTTTCGTGTCCCGCGATCAGCAGGCTCATCGCATCGTCACGGATCGGAACGAAGGCGCGGTCGTGCTGCTCGATCAGCATCGACAGGAGGTCCCCGCGATCCGTCGCAGGCGCCGCGAGGCGTCCGCTGACGAGACCCGAGACCACGTCGTTCATCAACCCGATCGCCCATCGTTTTCGAGCCTTGGCGCGCAGCGGGAGCCAGTCGGGCAGCGTAAGTGGCGACGCGGATTCGCGGAACGCCGTGTCGGACAGGATCTGGATCGCGCGCTCGACGGCGTCGCCGTTCGGCAGCGGCGGCGCACCGAACAGCGTGCCGGTGGCGATGTCGAGCGTTAACCGCGCCATCGTCGCATCCGTATCGATGGTGAGCGTTCCGGTCCGGGCGTCATAGCCGAAGCGTGCGCAGATCTGCCGGGCGTGATCCGCGGCAACGCCCGCGTAATCCGCCATCCGGCGGGTCTGGAACGCGGGTTGGACCTTGCGCCGGCGATCACGCCATCTCTGCCCTTCCGCCATCACCAGGCTGTCGCCGTTCCATTGCGCGAGGACGCGGGTCAGCTTGCGGAAGCGGATGAAGGAGTCCGCATGGCGGACGAGCACCGCCTCGATGTCGCTCGGGTGGAAGAGGAGCCACGATCGATACGGGCCGAGCCGCAGGCGAACCCGGGCGCCGTGGCGCGCGCGCATGTCGGCGTAGAAGCGAAGCTGGTCGCGCCTGATGCGGACCAGGTGATCGAGCCCGAACAGAAGAGATCGGGGATGTCCCGGCACGTCAGGACCGAGCCACGAGCGCACGTCGCGGTGCCGCCTGCTTCAGTGCGCCGAGCGGCAGAACCACCAGCAGCGTCACGGCGGAGATCAGCGCCCAGCCGAAATGGATGTGGTTCAGGGCTTTCGCGACTGCCGCAATGCCGGTGAATGAGCGGATCTCGTCCGGCTCGACATAGCCGAGCCCGGCGCCCGCGGCCGATCGAAGGTCGAGCCCAACCGGGTGGTGGTGGCGCAGGAAGGCGACGAAGCGGGCGTGCCGGTTCGAGCCTGGGTCAACGGTCAGCGTCGCCGGCGTCGGGATCCAGGGGCGCCAGCGCGGCAGCCATTCGTGAACATGCGCGCGATAGATCGGCCAGCCGACGGGAAAGCGCTGCAGCAGATCGTGTCGCTGGTGCCAACGCACCATGCCGGCGACGAACACCCATGCCATGACGGCGGCCGAAGCAACCCAGACGCTGCCAATCGCGACGCCCATGACGATCCAGGTCGCTGCCGTGCAGAGTTGCATCGGGTTGGTTAGATAGGCGAACAGGCCCGTGCGGACGAGCCTGCGGGTCGGGTCGAGCGGGATCGGCGTTCCCTCGCCGTGGATCGCGAATGTCTGCGCCGCTGAAAGTCCCATCACGATCAACGGCACGCCCGCGGCTGCGCAGACGGCGACGAGCCAGGCCGGCCGGCCATCGAGATCCCATCGCCCGCCCGTGCAATGCAGGATCAGCGATGGCAGCACCATGAAGGCAGCGAAGCCGTAGCCAAAAGCCAGGAGAGCGGCGCGCCAGGCCAGATGCTCGTCTCGCGCGGTCCAGCGCGCGAGATAGAGAGCCGGAACATGGGCGACGGCGAAGACCACGATCACCCCGAAGGCCCAGTTCCCGCCTGCGGTCACGAGCGGTGAAAGTGAGGAGAAGACCGTGCCGTGCAGACCGACGACGATCGGCAGCACGATCCACAGCGGCGCGATCGCGGGAAACGCGAGATAGAGCACCGGCCCGAACAGCAACGCTCCGCCGATCCAGATGTCGGCCGGCAGCCCTTGCACCATCAGCACGTCGCCGCCGTAGCTCCACCAGCCGAGCTGCAACGCGAGCATGTGCATCGCGAAGATCAGCGCGGCCCCGTAGAGGAACGCGAACAGCGCACCCACGAGCGCGCGGTCATCGCAGCGGGCCCTCCACCCGAAGAACAGACTCCCGCTGAGCGGGCCCAGAAACAACGCCCAGCGCAGGGCCCACACCAGCGGCAGAGGAAGCTCGAGCGCGATCATGCGATCACGAACCGCGCCAGGGGCTCCCGCACGCGTCTCGGCACACGCGTTTCGAAGAGTTCCACCATCAGGAAGACGACCGGGAAGCCGAGCGACAGATACAACGCGACAGCCGGCAGCGCGACGATGAGGATCAACTGGATCATCGCCCCGACCCGCATCAGCAGACCTTCCTGCGTCCTGGCCGCCGGCATGAATCCCAAGAGGACGAGCAACACCGCGGGCAGGATCGCGGTGAACGGCAAGGAGAGGAGCGGCGACGGATCGCCGAACCGCAACGCCCGGATCATCGCGACGATCCGAAAGCCGAGCGCGCCGAGGACGAGCGCGACGGCCAGAACCAGGGCGGTGACGCGTATCCTGAACACCGATCCCCCTTTTGCGACGTGACCGGCCGTCATTGTCATGATCTGCCGAATCAACGCCAGCGAGAATGTCCGCGATGGTTCACGAGCAGTCCAGCGCCTGGCGAGCGCGCGCATTTGGAGACCTTTCATCACCCGGGTGCAGTCTGTGGTTCTGGAGCGAGGGCGTCGATGACGCACCCTCCCGGTCGATGCCGAAAAGTACGGCGCCTCAACCCGATCGGTTCTCCGTTCGATCGGCTACGCTGATGCGGAGATCGACGCGATGATCGCTGTTGGCGCCATCAGCGAAAGCTGGAGTCGCGAATATCTGCCGAGCTGAATGAGAGCAGCGTTCGATTGGTTCAGCGACTTGCCCGCGGATGTGACCGCCGATTGACCGGGATGGGCGCGAAGCCGAAAGTCCGCTTCCTGGCGATGCCTCAATGTCCGCAGATGTGAAGGGTTTCGAACGCCGGCCCGAGCACGGCGCTGCGACGGGGCTCCGGGGCCGGCGTTCGAAAACCTCCAGGGGAGGAAACCGCGGGGGTGGTGAGGCTCGGCCGGGACGGGCGCGGGACGGTGATTCGCGTCCGCCCACGAACGGGATTAGCGTGGGGAGTTCCTCAGAGAAGTTCACCACGACAACAGCTCAAAAGACCACCCGACGGGCGCTTTCCTCTCATCCCACACCGACGCATCTCCGCCTGTCCTTAGCGTGCACCGGCGTCGAGCACCTCCGTAAGCCAGGACGCGGTCGCATCCAAGGGAAGATCTTGAGTCGTGTCGACGGCAAGGCAAGGCCCCCGTCCGGTCGGGGTGGCGCGTGCGTTCAGCGCGATGAGTTCAGGAATATAGTCCGGTCCGGGATGCCCTTCCGAGCGGGTCGCGGATCGGGCCGCGTACCGCTCGGCCAGCACCGGCCCCGGCGCATGACACCAGAGTTCGGCGGTGCGTCCGATGCCGGCCGTCACCAGATGACGCTCGAGGACCTCGGGCGCCTGAAACCCGAACCAGGCGTCGATCACCACGGTCATGGAGTCCGGCCACTCGCCGATGGTGGCAAAGATGATCTCGTAGCTGGCCTGCCCAAGCCTCCGATTATGCTCCCGATCGCCCACGCCGATGTGGGCGAACAACGGTTCTTTGACGGTGTCGAGGGTCATCAATGGGATGCCGAACCGCGAGGCTATGGCGTGTGCCACCGTGCTCTTGCCGCTCGCCGGGACACCATTGACAAGAATCGCCGATTTCATTCCGTCAAACCCCGATCATGGAGTCCTGGGGCCGAGGCGTCGGGGAGGCGGTCGACCCGCACGCCACGAGACCCGCCCCGATCACCCCGGCATCGTCCCCGAGCCGCGCAGCCTCCACGCGGCATTGATACCAAGGCGAAAGTGCTGGAGCGCGGTCGAGCGCCTGGTGGGCCGCCTTGCCGAGGCCGCCGCCAAGCAGCACGATCTCGGGCGCGAGCGCCGCGACCATATTGTCGATGGCGGAGCGAAGCGGGCCAACCCATCGGATCAGAACATCGGCCGCTAAAACGTCGCCGGACACGGCGGCTCGCAGCAGGTCCTCCACCTTCGTGTGGGCGGGAAGCGTCGCCTCGGCGATGTGCCGCCCAAGTGCGGTGCCGGAGCTTGTCGTTTCGACACAGCCGCTCCGGCCGCAGTTGCAGAGTGAGCCCTCGTTCAGGACTGCGATATGCCCCAGCTGCCCGGCCGTGCCCGCACCATGCGCGATACGGCCGTCCAGGGCGAAAGCCCCACCGATCCCGGTTCCGATCGTGAACATTACAACGTTTCGGCATCCTCGAGCGGTCCCAACCGCCATCTCGGCGACCAGCGCCATATTGCAGTCATTGTCGAGCGCCACGGGCTTGCCGAGCGCATTTTCGAGCCGCTGCGCCAGATGGGCACCCGCCAGATTGAGATAGCCGCCGGACAAGACCTCCCGGCGGAGCGCATCCACCCGCCCCGGGACACCGATCCCGACGGCCGCGACGGAACGATCATCGAGATCGCGGCACATTTCCGCGATGCGGCGCACCACAACGTCCGGATCCCTACCGATTGGCTCAGCCACCCGGTCGCTAAGGTGACCATCGCTCCCGATCCGAGCGGCCCGGAGATTGCTGCCGCCGATATCGACGCCGATTGTGCTCGTCATTGCGGTCACCGGATTCACGCAGCCTTCGACCGAACCATACGATGCCTGGCGACGATCTCCTGGATCTGGCGCAGGCGCGGAACCGCGACGGTGGTCAAGCGGTCGCGCGTCACGCTGCGGTCGAGCGAGATACAGTCTTTCCAAAGCGCACGACCGGCGATCACACCCGAGGCGCCGTTGATCATGGCAGTCTCGACCTGGCCGAGGAACGTCTGGTGATCGACCCCGGCCGACAGCACGGCCCACGGCACTGCCCCACACAGGGCCGTGACCCGGGCGCAAGCCTCCGCCGTGCCAGGGTAAGGCAGCTTCAACACCTTCGATCCCAAATCGAGGCAGATGCGGGTGCCCTCCTCGATCAGTTTCGGGAAAACGGACCGGTACGCCTCCTCGCTTTCGCCAGGCAGCTCATAGGTCAGGAACTCGACCACGAGGAGAAGGTCTTCCTTGGCGAAATCCTCGATGCAGCGCCGCAGGATCTCGACATTGGCCGTGCTGGCATCCGGGCGGTCGGCACGCAGATAGACCATGATCTTGCCGCCCGTGCCGCCGAGTTCTCGCACACGGCGCGCGTCGATGCCGTGCACCAATTTCGACACCCGATATCCCTCCGGCGTCGTGTCGAAGCCCGATGCGTCCAGGCCGATGAGAAGCGCCGTGTCTCGAGCCAGGACGGCATCGTTCACGACGCCCGGCACGGCGCACACGGGATCGAGAAGGACGCAGGACGCGTGGCTCGCCAGGTAGCGGGTGATGTCGGCCTTGGTCTCGCCGAGCATCGCCTCGGTGATGGCAGCTTCCTCGCTGGGGTGCGCCGCCATGATCTTGCGCATGCCGCCACGCTGGTCCGCGGCGATCACCATCATGGCGCCATCGCCCCCGCAGATCTGTTGGTAGCCGCGGAATTCCGCTGTGGTCATGGAGCTCATGCTGATTGCCCTGGTTTCGATCCGATCGCAAGATCGGACAAAGATGCCGTGCCGCTCGCCGGCAGGTAGCTCAGCGGCGCTTGCGGAGATGCCACCGGCATCTTAGGACGCGATGTCTACCAGCCTACGTCAGCTCTCCTTGTAATATTTTACAGAAAGGAATTGCAAGCTGTCTCTTGTCGTCCCGCAAGATCTTTCGTCGCGAGCGCTCCTGCACATGGTAGCGAAGCTCCACTACGAGGGCGACCTGTCGCAGGTCGAAATCGCGCGCCGGCTGAAGCTCTCGGCCGCGACGGTGTCGCGTCTGCTGCGCCGCGCCCGGATCGAGGGCATAGTCCGGATCGAGGTTCGCGATCTGGAAACCCCTGAGGATGTCAACGCGAAACTCATTGCACGCCTCGGTCTTCGACGCGCCGCCGTGGTCGATGTCGGTGAAGCGGGCGGCATGGCCCCGCTGGCCGGCCCGGTCGGCTCGTTCCTGAAGGAGGCTGGTCTCGCCACGGGCTCCGTGGTTGCGATCGGATGGGGGCGCGCCGTTCGGGAGGTGATGGCGGCAGGCCTTCCGCGTATTCCCGGCATCGTCACAGTGCCTGCGACCGGCGGCATGCAGCAGCCTGCCCCCCACTTTCAGATCGGCGAGTTCGTCCGCCATGCGGCCGAGCAGATGGGGGGCACTCCCTGCTTCATTCACGCGCCCTACCTCCCGTCGCGGGAAGCTCGCGAAGTTCTGCTGCGCGACGCCGCAACGGCGGAGCATATGGCCCTCTGGGATCGGATCGATGTGGCCATCGTCGGCATCGGCGTTCCGCACGCGGTCGATCCCGGTTATGGGCGGTTGCATGTCACGCGCGACGAACAGGCTCTCGTGCATGCTGTCGGTGACGTGATCCGGCACTATTACGACGCCAAAGGGAACCTGATCCCCTGGGACGGCGAGAACCGGCTGATCGCGGTGTCCCCGGCGCAACTTCGTGCTGTTCCGCTCGTGGTGGGCGTGGCCGCTTCGGCCCACAAGGCCGTGGCGATCCGGGGCGCAGTGCGGGCAAAGCTCGTCAATGCCCTGGTGACCGACACCTTGACCGCGCAAGCCATCCTTGATCTCGACGACTCCGCGCCGCTCTGAAATTACATTCAGAAATAAGTTGCAGATAGCCCGTTGTCGTCCTAGGCTTTGTGACAACACGGCCATTCGGCGGCATCTGGGCGGACGGGCATGAAACTCTCAGGGCGGGTCGCCGTGGTCACCGGAGGAGCTCGGGGAATCGGCCGCGCGATCGTCGAGCGTTACGCCTCCGAAGGTCTGCAGGTCGCCGTCGCCGACGTCCGCCTCGGCGAGGCCGAAAATGTGGCGCGCGCGGTCGGGCGGCAAGCCTTCGCGGTTGAACTCGATGTCTCGCGACAGGAATCGATCGACGCCATGGTCGACCGGGTGGTCGACGAAGCCGGACAGATCGACGTGCTCGTCAACAGCGCTGGCATCTTCAGCATGCTTCCGCTGATAGAGATCACTCGCGAGAGCTACGCCAAGGTCTTCGCCGTCAATGTCGAGGGACTTCTCTTCACCCTCCAGGCCGTGGCCAAGCAGATGATCCGACAGGGGCGCGGCGGCAAAATCATCAATCTTGCCTCACAGGCGGGGCGACGAGGCGAACCACTGGTCGCCGTATACTGCGCCTCGAAGGCCGCTGTCATCAGCCTGACCCAGAGCGCCGGGCTGGCCCTGATCAAGCATCGCATCAACGTCAACGGGATCGCGCCGGGCGTCATTGACACGCCGATGTACGATGAGGTCGATGCTCTATGCGCCAAGTACATGAATATACCGGTCGGGGAAAACAAACGGCAGGTTGCGGCCAGTGTTCCCTATGGCCGAATGGGCAGGCCCGAGGAGCTGGCTAGTATGGTAGTCTTTTTGGCGAGCGAGGACGCCGACTACATCGTGGCGCAAACCTACGGGGTGGACGGCGGCAACTGGATGGCGTGAGCCCCAGCCGTCCTGGATGCCTCCAGGGCGACATCAAAACCATGAACAAGGGAGGAATGCATGCGTATTTTACATGCCATGGGCATTTCGCTGGCCGCGTTGCTGGCTGGTACGGCGCTGGCGCGGGCCGAAACGGTGACCATCGCCACGGTCAATAACGATGACATGATCATCATGCAGAAGTTGTCACCCGCATGGGAGAAGGCGACGGGGAACAAGGTGAACTGGGTTGTCCTCGAAGAAAACACGCTTCGTCAGCGTGTTACGACCGACATCTCGACCAAGGGCGGGCAGTTCGACATCGTGACGATCGGAGCCTACGAGACCCCGATCTGGGGCAAGCGCGGCTGGCTCGACAAGCTCGACGACCTTGGGGCGGATTACGATTACGACGATCTTCTCGGTCCGGTCCGCAAGGGGCTCACCGTCGACGGTTCGCTTTATGCGGTGCCCTTCTATGCGGAGAGTTCCTTCACGCTCTATCGCAAGGACCTGTTCGAGCTGGCGGGGCTCACGATGCCCGAAAAGCCGACCTGGGATCAGATTGGCCAATTCGCCGATAAGCTGAACGATAAGGCCAAGGGCCAATACGGGATCTGCCTGCGGGGCAAACCTGGCTGGGGCGAGAACATGGGCCTGATCACCACAATGGTGAACACCTTCGGCGGCCGGTGGTTCGACATGCAATGGCAGCCGCAGTTGACCGCACAGCCTTGGGAGAAGGCCGTCAGCTTCTATGTCGATCTGATTCAACGTGACGGACCTCCCGGCGCGTCTGCGAGCGGGTTCAATGAAAACCAGTCCTTGTTCGCCAGCGGCCGCTGCGCCATCTGGGTCGATGCGACCTCGGCGGCCGGTCGCCTCTACAACAAGACGACCTCGAAGGTCGGCGACGTACTGGCTTTTGCCCAGGCACCCACCGAGGTGACGCCGCGCGGCGCAGGCTGGTTCTGGGCTTGGTCGCTCGCCATCCCATCCACGACCAAGAAAGAGGCGGCCGCCAAGTCTTTCGTGAAGTGGGCGACGTCCAAGGACTATGTCAAGCTCGTCGGCGATACTGAGGGTTGGGTTGCGGCGCCTCCCGGGACCCGTAAGTCGACCTACGACAATCCGGAGTACCAGAAGGCGGCGCCCTTTGCCTCGATGGTGCTGCAGTCGATCATGGCGGCGGATCCGACCAAACCCACCAAAGATCCGGTGCCCTATACGGGCGTGCAGTTCGTGGCGATTCCGGAGTTTCAGGGCATCGGCACAAACGTCGGTCAAGCAATCTCGGCTGCCCTCGCGGGTCAGCAGAGCGTGACGGACGCGCTGAGCGAGGCGCAGCGGGCCACTGAGCGCACGATGAAGCAGGCAGGCTATATCAAGTAGTCTTCCCCACCGGAGTGCCGGACTTTACTCAGGGTCCGGCACTCTCGACCGATCTGGATGTCATCGCATGCTGCTTGACCGATTCCGGCTTGATGGCCGGCGCGCCTTCATAACGGGCGGAGGAACGGGCATCGGCTTCACGGCGGCGCTTGCCTTCGCCGAAGCCGGTGCCGACGTCATTATCGCGGGACCTGACGACGCCGTGTTGAGGGACGCGCAGGAAAACCTGCGAACCAAAGGCTTTGCGGTCTCGATCCAGCCTCTCGACATCACCCGGCCGGAGGCCTGCGACGAGGCCGCGGATCGCATGAACCGCGACCATGGTCCCGTCAATATTTTGGTCGCGAATGCCGGAGTGACCTGGCCCGATACGGCCGCGGAAGATCTGTCGGACGAGGCGTGGCGTATGCTCTTCGACGTCAACGTGCATGGGACGTTCTGGACGTGCCGCGCATTCGGGCGGCACATGCTGGAACGCACGTTTGGCTCGGTCGTGACCACCGGCTCGATTTCCGGCGTGATCTCGAACAAGCCGCAGCGGCAGGCGCATTACAACAGCTCGAAAGCCGCCATCCATCATCTGACCAAGTGCCTAGCGGGCGAATGGGCGTCGCGCGGGGTTCGGGTGAATTGTGTTGCGCCGACCTATGTGAACACGGCGATGTCCAACGGTAATGCCGACAAGCCCCATTATTTCGGTCCTTGGATGGACGGCACGCCGATGGGTCGGATGGTCGAGCCCGAGGAGATCGCCGCCGTCATGCTGTTTCTCGCTTCGGACGCATCGAGCGCCATGACCGGCTCAGTGGTGCTCGCGGATGCTGGCTACACCGTGTGGTAGCGCTCAACACCAGAGTCACGGGGTTCTCGGACGTCGTCGCCCCGATCGACCTCGTGTCCCACGTCGCCCCGCCTTGGACCACCGGCTCCCGCCCGCGATCAAGCCGGCCCAAACAGGAGCTTATCGCGATTTTCCTTCCTCCTTCGAAGGGCCGCTGATCAATGCCGCATGCTGAACTCCTTTTACACCGGTCCTCGCGTCGCCATTGAATCAGCCGACTTCCACTCTGCAAGCAGGTCAATAGCTCCTGAGTCTAGATCTGTTTGCTTATCTCCTTGCGCTTCGGTTTTGGTATGGTGCGTGGATCGGCTAGATCAGGCCAGGCCGCCGACCTGTCGATCGCATCGGATCGAGCGACGGCGGCTTTCATCGCAGCTATGTCGATCGGGAGCACCAGCTTGTCGATCGACATCTTGAGCATCTCGATCGTGCTGCCATGGTTGTAGGTGCGAAGCTCCGATCGCCTCTGCTCGCTTTCATGCCCCACGATCTCCTCGATCTGGCTATCGGGCACGCCAGCCCGTGCAAGCATCGTGATGACAGTGTGCCGCCATGAATGAAAGTCGAGCTCGGTGATGTTGCATGCCCTGCGAAACTGGCCGTACCACTTGCCGAAGGGCTCCGCATCCCGATGCATGACACCGTACGAGACTGCCTCGGGAAAGACTCGCGCTTCCGGATCGCGACCCAGAACCCGGGCTTCGAGGAATCCCAGTTCAAGCAAGGTGGAATGAAGCGGCACATCCCTTGGACTTCCGATATCCTTTAACAGGGCGGACAGTTCGGTCGCCGCCCAGTTGAAATACCAGATCCCGGCCGCGGTCTTCTTCACATGCTTGACTTTGAGAAGTGCCGCCACTTCGCGGCGATTTCCGTGCGAAGCCGCGATCAATGGCATCCAGTAACGGTGACCCCGTACGACGAGACCACCCTGGTACCTCCAACCCCAGCGGCTGCGGCAGCCCATGAACTTGAGCGCCGAGAACACGGTGGTGATCTTGGCCGGTTGGTGGATCTCGTGCCCGTCGTCGTCGATACTACGGTGCTTCTTCGGTTTTTTGATCTTGACGAACTCGTCCTTGCAGATGGACTCGGTTTCTTTCGGAAGCGCGCAGCCCTTTCCGGCGCACCACAGGAAGAAGGCGTGCAGCGGTGAATTGTGACTGTTCCAAGACTTGTCGGATGTCCTCTGGATCGTCCGGCCCTTGGTCAGTTCGGCGACCGCCCTTATGCCATCCTTTTCATAGACAGCGCGGAATTCCTTGTCGTGGTAGTAGTTGCTCGGGATTTTCTGGTAGACCTGATGAAACTCGCGATGTCGCGGGCGGTATAGCTCGCCGGCGCTCGGTTGCCGCAGACCTGAAGGACAGCTTGAGCGTCGTTCGGGCTGCAATTGCCTCGTTGGGCTTCCAGTCCTTCATCGCGACCTTGTCGGCACAGAATTCCGGCCAAAGGTCCGACATCAGCCGGTCCGCATTCTTGAGATGGGGATCGGAAGCGGCCGCCCGCGACGACCCGGTCGAAGGTCTATCGGTCGCGTCAGGATCGACGGGATGCAAGCCTTTCAGCAGATGGGCGACGTTGCTCCCGTCCTTCGCGCGTCGCAGTTCCAACATGGCGTCAAGGTCAATATCATATTCGGCCTCGTCAAGGATTTTGGGCGAGGTCGTCTCGCGCCGCCTCGACAATGTATCGAACGTGGCCGAAGCCTGCGGAATTTCCGATGCGAGGCTTTGCAGGATCGCGCGCCCAACCCGCCGCTCATCGAGGCCGTCAGGCTCGAGAGCTTTCCCCAGAACCGCGTCAGCCCACGATCGGGTCATCTTCGCGAAGGGCGTCACATCATTGCGTTCGAGCCTATCGTTGATGAGGGCTTCCATGCCCTTCAAGCCGTAGGCGCGATTGAGCGGCTCATCCAGTCGCTCGGCGGTCGGCACATCCGGCCTGATCTTGGCGATCGAGAGGTCGATGTCGTCACGGAACCCATCCAAGGCCGCGCTGGCGATCCGTTCGACTTCCTCCCGCGACAGCTGTGCTTCGTGCCTCATACGCATGAACATCATCTCCGTCTGCGACCAGAGATGGTGGACGAGGCGCCGCGCTTCCCCGGGCGTGGCCCGACCGAGCGAACGGACGATCTCGCAACAACCGAATTGGTCGCGCAAATCGGCTGGGATTTTACGACGAAACAGGATTATTGCGCCACGGCGGCGCGAATGGTTGCAAGGCATGGCGGGAGACAACCCGCGTCCCGTTGGTGGACCATGCCGGTGGACCTGGACGCCCTCCGCCCAACGACAGGGTGAGACCGGGCGATCAGCGCAGAGGGAAGGCGGCCGGATCAGGCCTGAATTGGCTGGGGGACCTGGATTCGAACCAAGATTAACGGAGTCAGAGTCCGCTGTTCTACCATTGAACTATCCCCCACCGAGACCATCGATCTCAGCGGCTTGTGTCGGCATTTTCACGATCTGCCACCCCGGGAGTCTCGCCGGGCGCTCAGCGTGTGGCGTGCTTCTAGTCCGATCGAAGCGGTATTGGCAAGAGGTTGTCCGAGTTCGGGTCTGTCCGAGACCCGAGAGGATCGTTGCCGAACGATCCGACAGACCCGGCCACGGGCGCGATCGCCACGGACGGAAGCAGCCCGAGGCGCTGGCGTTCCGAGCATGGTGAACTGGCGACTGGGGGGCTGATGGGGCCTGCGGTGACTGAACGGTCGGCGAAGGCATCGACGTGCTGCTGCAGCTTGTCGGTCCTGTGGGGCAGGTCGAAGCAGCTGTAGACGTCATAGCGCCAGCGCCCTGATTTCGCTCGTCGGCACCAGTGCCCCTGCGGCCGTTGGGCGGTGCTGACCAGGGCCGCGGCAAGCCAAACTTGGATAAGGTCACCAGCGGAGGGCAGCACGCCGATCACCGATCGTCGCGCGGAAACCGGCACCACCTGGCAGGTCACGACCGGCCCGCGTCGATCTGCCCAAGGCCGGTCGCGCTTCGATCGCGACGGCAGTGCGGCGTCGCAATGTCGCCGCGAGGATTGCAGACCTCCGCCGATCGTGGGAATTGACCATGTCGAGGGAGAGAGGCGTGGCCGCTGCAGCGTGGGATTTCTGGGTCGACCGGGGCGGCACCTTCACGGACGTGGTGGCGCGCGATCCGTCGGGGCGGCTTCACGCGATGAAGCTGCTTTCGGAAAACCCGGACACCTATCGCGATGCCTCCGTCGAGGCGATCCGCCGGTTTCTCCGCGTGCCCGCCGGGACCGCTTTGCCGGAAGGCTCGATCGGCACCGTCAAGATGGGGACGACGGTCGCCACCAACGCGTTGCTGGAGCGCAGGGGCGAGCCGACCGCATTGCTGATCACAAGGGGGTTCCGGGACGCGCTTCGGATCGGCTATCAGGCGAGGCCGGACATCTTCGCCAAGGCGATCGTCCTGCCGGAATTGCTCTATTCGCGCGTCGACGAAGTTGCCGAGCGGGTTCTGGCCGATGGCACCGTCGAACGGCCACTCGACGAGACCGAGCTGCGCTGCCTCCTCGACGCCATCCGGGCGGACGGATACCGGTCCGTCGCCATCGTGTTCATGCATGCCTGGAAATTCAGCGAGCACGAACGCCGCGCCGCGCTGATCGCGCGCGAGATGTTCCCGCAGGTCTCCGTGAGCCACGACGTCTCGCGCCTGGTCAAGCTTGTCGGGCGCGGCGACACGACGGTGGTGGACGCCTACCTCAGCCCGATCCTGAGCCGTTACGTGTCCGACGTCGCGTCCGATCTGGGCCTCGGCGGACTCGACCAGGCAGGCGGGCCGCGCCTGATGTTCATGATGTCCTCGGGCGGGCTCACCGCGGCGCACCTGTTCAAAGGCAAGGACGCGATCCTGTCGGGACCCGCGGGCGGCGTCGTCGGCGCGGTCGAAACCGCCCGGATGGCCGGCCTCGACCGTATCATCGGCTTCGACATGGGGGGCACGTCGACCGACGTGTCGCACTACGCCGGGGACCTCGAACGCACCTTCGAGACCGAGGTGGCCGGGGTGCGCATGCGGGCACCGATGATGCATATCCACACGGTGGCGGCCGGCGGCGGATCCGTCCTGACCTACGAGGCCGGGCGGTTCCGGGTCGGGCCGGAATCGGCGGGAGCCGACCCGGGCCCGGCGTCCTATCGGCGCGGCGGGCCTCTCACGGTCACCGACGCCAACGTGATGGTCGGCAAGCTTCCCCCGGAATATTTTCCGGCGATCTTCGGCCCCCGCCAGGATCGGCCGCTGGATGCCGAGGTGGTACGGGAAAAGTTCATCGCGCTGGCGGCCAAGCTCGGCCGCACCCCGGAAGCCGTGGCGGCCGGCTTTCTCGACGTGGCGGTCGAGAACATGGCGAATGCCATCAAGAAGATCTCGGTGGCCCGCGGCTACGACGTCACCCGCTATGCCCTGTCGTGTTTCGGCGGCGCCGGAGGCCAGCACGCCTGCGCCATCGCCGACCGGCTCGGCATGGAAACCGTCCATATTCACCCGTTGTCGGGCGTCCTGTCGGCCTATGGGATGGGCCTCGCCGACATCCGGGCAAACCGCAGCCGTGCCGTGGTTCTGCCGCTCGAGCGCCAGTCCGAGGCGGAGGTTGCGAGCGTCCTGGCGCGCCTCACCCAAGAGGTTCTGGCCGAACTCGAGAGCCAGGGCCTGCAAATCGGGGAGATCGACGTCACGGCCCGCGCGCATGTGCGCTATGGCGGGACCGACACGCCGATCGCCGTGCCGCATGGGGAAATAGGCGCGGTGAGGGCGGCCTTCGAGGCAGAGCATCGCGCCCGCTTCGGCTTCGTCTACGACGACAAGCCTCTCGTCGTCGACGCCCTTGAGGTCGAGGCGCTCGGGGGAGGCGCCGCGATCGCCGAGCCGCAGGTCGCGTGTGCCGCCACCGATGCCGTCGCGTCCGAAACGCGGCCGATCTTCACGGGCGGAACGTGGCACGAGGCCGGGATCCTGCTGCGCGACGCGTTGCGACCGGGCCATCGGATCGCCGGTCCGGCGCTCGTCATCGAGCCCAACCAGACCGTCGTCGTGGAACCCGGCTGGGCCGCCGCCATCACCGACCGCAACCACATCCTGCTGCGCCGCGCCGTGCCGCGCCCGCGCCTGCGAGCACTGGGCACGGAGGCCGATCCGGTGATGCTTGAGGTGTTCAACAACCTCTTCATGTCGATCGCGGAACAGATGGGCCTGACCCTGCAGAACACCGCCTATTCGGTGAACATCAAGGAGCGGCTGGATTTCTCCTGTGCGCTGTTCGACGCGTCCGGCGCCTTGGTGGCCAATGCGCCCCATATGCCGGTCCATCTCGGTTCCATGGACCGATCGGTCGAGATCGTCCGCCGGCTCAACCCCGACATCGCTCCGGGCGACGTCTATGCGTTGAACGCCCCTTACAACGGCGGCACGCACCTGCCGGACATCACCGTCGTGACGCCGGTGTTCGACGAGCGGAACCGCGAGATCAGGTTCTGGGTGGCGAGCCGCGGCCATCATGCCGACGTCGGCGGCACGGCGCCGGGCTCGATGACGCCGCGCGCCACCACGGTCGATGAAGAAGGCGTGCTCATCGACAATTTCAAGCTGGTCGAGCGCGGGCGGTTCCGCGAGGCGGAGCTCGTCGAACTCCTGACCAACCATCCCTGGCCGTGCCGCAACCCGGCCCAGAACGTCGCCGATCTCAAGGCCCAGATCGCGGCGAACGGCAAAGGGGTCGCGGAAATCGGCAGGGTGGTGCGCGAGTTCGGCCCGGAGGTGGTTCAGGCCTATATGCGCCACGTGCGCGACAACGCTGCCGAGTCGGTCCGGCGGGTTATCGATCGGTTGAAGGACTCCGAGTTCGAATACCGGACCGATCAAGGCGCGCTGATCAAGGTGCGGATCAGCGTGGATCGCGAAAATCGTCGGGCCAAGGTCGATTTCACCGGCACCAGCCAGGCGCAGCCCAATAATTTCAATGCGCCGGCTCCGGTGACGCGGGCCGCCGTGCTCTATGCGTTCCGGGTGATGGTGGAAGGCAACATCCCGATGAACGCGGGCTGTCTCGAGCCGATCGATATCGTCATTCCCGAGGGCTCCATGCTGGCCCCGCAATATCCGCGCGCGGTGGTGGCCGGCAACGTGGAGACCAGCCAGCACGTCACCAACGCCCTGTTCGGGGCGCTCGGAGCGCTTGCCGCCTCGCAAGGCTCGATGAACAATCTCACCTTCGGCAACGCGCGCCACCAATATTACGAGACGATCTGCTCGGGCGCGCCCGCCGGCACGATGAACGACGGCACGGGGTTCGACGGGGCCGACGCCGTGCATACGCATATGACGAATTCCCGCCTGACCGACCCGGAGGTGCTGGAGATGCGCTTTCCCGTCGTGCTCGAAGACTTTCACATCCGCCGCGGCTCGGGCGGGCGAGGTCGGTGGAGCGCCGGCTCGGGCACGCAGCGCACCATCCGCTTTCTCGAAAGCATGGATTGCGCCATCCTGTCCTCGCACCGCAAGATCCGCCCGCACGGCCTCTTCGGCGGCGAGGCCGGAGACCTCGGCGCCACCTCCATCCGGCGCGCCGACGGCCGGGTCGAAGAGCTTGACGGCTGCGACCAGACGAGGGTCGAGCCGGGCGACGCGGTCATCGTGCGCACCCCGACCGGAGGGGGATATGGACAGCGGTGAGGCGGGACGTCCCGGCCGGTTCCGTCCATCCGGTCTTTGCCGTGGCCGGTCGCCTGGCGACGATTGATCTCGCGTCTTCGGGCGAGATCATTGCCGGCTGACTTCAGGATCCTGGCACTACGGCAACGCTTCGCTTGAACCCTGTCCGGACCCCGGAGTCGTTTGCGCGCATGTGCCGAGGCCACCTCGAGCGGCCTGATCGGACGTCGAACCGGACCGTAGACGCCAGCACCCGCACCACCCTTTTTGCATAGGTCGAGCGCATTATTTGCGCACGCAACGGTAAAACTTTGGTCAGCGCCGGGATTGACAGCGGGAGGACGCCGGTAAACTATACCCGATATGCGGACACTATAACCGAATATCGGTCACATGGCGGGCGAGACGCTCAAGACCCTGGACAAGGCCCTTCTGGTTTTGCGCGCCTTCGATCGCGCCAGCCCTGAATTGAGCGTGGCCGAACTCGCCCGCCGCCTGAGCGTGTCCCGAACGGCCCTCACCCGCATCCTTCTCACGCTGGAGCAGGCCGGCTTCCTCGAGCGCAATGCCGGGGGTCTCTATCGCATCGGCCTCGCGGCCTGCGAGGTCGGCGCGCTCTATCTCGTCGACAATCCGCTGACGAAGCTTGCCGATGAGGCGTTGTCGAGCCTCGCGCGTGCGACGGGCTGCACAGCCTATCTCGGCGGACTGTATGGGGCGGACATCGTCATCCTGGGCGTGCGCGAGGGCAGCCGCCCGGTCCGCTTTCTCTGGTCGGCGGGCGACAGGCTGCCGGTGGCGACGACGGCCGTGGGCAAGGCCATGCTGATGCAACTGTCCCGGGCGGAGTTGGACGACATCGTCGGGACGGCTCAGTTGACCGGCTTGACATCGGGATCGCTTCGCTCGCGCGCCGACCTCGACCGTCAGATCGCCCGATACCGGACGAAGGGCTGGATCCCCATGAGGGAGGAGAGCTATCCGGGCATCTGCGCCGTCGGAGCGCCCATCCTCGACACCAGTGGCAAGCCCCTGGCAGGCATCAGTCTCAGCTTCATCGGGACAACCGGCAAAAGCGACCAATTCGAGGACTTTGGCCGGCTGGTCGTCGAGGCGGCGCGGTCGGTCTCCAGACAACTCGCCGCCCAGGCGGGATACGGCCTTCCCCGCCGCCCGGCGGCCGGCTCCGGTGCCGGAGTTCCGGTCAAGCCGCGCCCGCGGGAGCGCACGATGCAGCCCGTCAACGCTCACTCGAAGGAATGATCATGTCCATGAAGGCCTCGATGAAACAGCTTCTGCTCGGCTCGGTTTTGAGCCTCGTTGTCGTGGCGCATGCCGGGGCGACGGAATGCAAGCCGGACGAGAAGACTCCCGGCGTGTCCGGCACCGAAATCAAGCTCGGCGCGCTGATGCCCTTGAGCGGCTCGGGAGCGGCCGGCGGGATCGGCGCGAGCGCCGGCGCGAAAGCCTATTTCGACATGGTCAATGCCGCGGGCGGCATCAAGGGCCACAAGATCAGCTACACCGTGCTGGACGACCAGTACCAGCCCGCGGTCGCACAGCAGCAGATCCGGACCCTCATCCAGCGCGACGGGGTCTTCGCGATCGTCGGCGGCGAAGGAACGCCCAATTTCCTGGCCGTCGTGCCTTTCCTCGAACGGTCGGGGGTTCCGGCCGTGGCGCCCTATGCACCCTCGAGCGAGCTCGGCACCATGAAGGCTCCCCACGTCTTCATGACGGCCGTGAACTACATCTCCGAATTCCAGATCATGACCGACTACGTGGTGAAGACGTTCAAGCCGAAGACCCTCAGCCTGGTCGGCGTGCAGGGCAACGTGGGCGACGATTCCAAAGCCGGCATGGATGCGGCCGTGAAAGGGACGGACATCAAGGTCAACTACATCCCCGAAGTGCCCGGCACCCCGGATCTGACGCCGATCGCCACGCAGCTGCGCGACCTCAAGGCCGACTGGGTGTTCCTCATCCTCACCAATGCCGACACCGGGCAATTGCTCGAAGCGATGAAGCGGATCGGCTACACGCCGAAGACGGCCGCCTGGGCCGGCATGGATGATGAAAACTACATCAAGGGCTTCGGACAATTGTCCCAGGGAATGATCATCGCGGAGGAAACCGCCAAGATCGACAGTCCCGATCCGCTGGTGCAGAAATTCGTCGCCGACTTCAAAGCCAAGACGGGTCACGTCCCGGGCAAGTTCGAGGAGCTCGGTTGGGGGCAGGCCGCGGTCGCCGTCAAGGCGCTGCAGGACAGCAAGGCCCTGACGCGCTCGTGTTTCATGGCCTCCCTCGAAGGCATGAAGGCGTTCGAGACCGGGATCCTTCCCCCGGTGACCTTCGGGCCGGACATCCGCCAGGGGGTCAACGCCGTCGGACTGGTGAAGCTCGACGGCGACAAGACCGCCGAGGTGGTGCCGTTCCGCTCCGTGCAGTAACCGAATGGTCCGAAGGCGCTGAAGGGAGGCATCCTGCATGCCAGGCAGCCCATACATTGCCACTGTTCTGCAAGTCGCGCTGAGCGGACTGGCGACAGGCTCCCTTTACGCCATAACCCTGCTGGGCGTGCTGATCGTCTTTCAGGTCAGCAAGAATATCAACTTCGCCTATGGCCAGATCGGCATGGTGGCTGCCTTTGGCAGCTACTATCTCTATAGCGCCGTCGGCGTGCCGGTGTGGCTTGCCATGTTGCTGGCGACCGCCGCCGCGATCGCGCTTTCGGCGCTCACCGACGTCCTCATCATCCGTCGCATCTCGCATCGCCAAGGGCTCGATTTCGTGGTGACGCTGGGGGAGCTGCTGCTGCTCACCTCGCTCGCCGAGCTTCTGCTCGGCACGAGCGCACAAAGCTACCTGCCGCTACTGTCCGATCATGCATGGACCGTTGCTGGCGTCTTCATCAATGCCAACGATCTCCTGGCGATCGGGCTCGGCGTGGTTTGCATCGCGACCGGCCACCTGGTTCTGACACGGACCACATTGGGTATTTCGCTTCGGGCCTCGGCGGAGGATTCGGCGATCGCCCAAAGCGTCGGCATCCCCGTGCCGGCGCTGCGCACCGGGACCTGGGCTGTCGCCGGGCTTCTCGTCTCCATCGCCGGCATGATGTTCGCTAGCCGGCTTTCCGTCAGCTCCTTCTACATGACCCCGCTGGTGATCAACGTCTTCATCGCCGGCATGATCGGGGGGCTCGAGCGATTCTGGCTACCGATCGGCGCCGCCTTCTTCATCGCGCTTTATCAGGCCTTCACGACCTACCTGTTCGGAGAGCCGGGCGGGGTCCCGGCCCTGTTCCTTCTCGTCATCGGAGTCCTCGCGCTGGTGCCGAAGCGCTTTCTGGATGAACGCTTTGAAGCCCGCGCTTGACCTCGCGGAGCCCGGCGAGGCGACCGCGGCGAGGCTCGCCGCCGCCCGCGGTGGCCGTCGACCACCGTTCGGCGCCGCCGCACGCGGCATTCTGCCGTTGCTCGTCGCCACGGCGCTACCCTTCGCCCTGTCCGATTACAACCTCTACCTTGCGACGCAGGTCGCCATCTATGCGATCGCGACGCTTGGCCTCGATATCGTGTTCGGCCGGACCGGGCAGCTCTCGCTGTCGCATGCGAGCTTCTTTGGTCTCGGCGCCTATGGATCGGCGCTGATGACCACCTGGGCCTGGCCGTTCTGGGTGCAAATTCCCGTCGTCGTCGGGATGGCGATCGTCGCGGGCGCCGTGGTGGCCATTCCGACCCTGCGGCTGTCGGGACTGCGTCTGTCGCTCGTGACGCTGCTGTTCGGCGAACTTTTCATCTGGGCCGTCGACCATGCCGGCAGCCTGACGGGCGGCTCCCAGGGAATGGCGGTCGGGCCGCTCGTCGTCGGATGGTTCAGCTCGACGACCCCGGTCGATGCCTACGCGCTCTGCGTCGCGGTCGCCGCCGTCATGACGTTGCTGACGATCCAGCTCTCGCGCGCCCAGCTCGGACGGCGGATGCTGGCCATCCGGGATTCCGAGCTCGCCGCCACATCGGTCGGGATCAGGCTCGTGCGGACCAAGATCCAGGCCTTCGTCCTCGCCGCGGTCTATGCCGGCATTGCCGGATGGCTCTATGCCGTCGTTGCCGGTTTCGTGTCGCCGCAGACCTTCGATCTTTTCGGATCGGTGAATTTCCTGGTGGCGGTCATCCTCGGCGGAGCGGGACGCGTCTTCGGGTGCTGGCTCGGCGCGCTCTATATCGTGCTCATACCGGAAGCCTTCACGGCCCTGGGCTACACCAACCTGTTTCCCCTGCTCGGCGGTGCCGTCCTGATCGTGGTGACGCTGCTGCTGCCGGGCGGCCTGACCGAGGGCCTGCTCCGCGCGAGGCGGCTCGTGCGCTCCAGCCTGGGGGCGAGCCGTGGTTGAGCCGCGACCTCGAACGGCTCACGGCGGCGGGCGCCTGTCGCTCGAGGGCGTCACGGTCCGCTTCGGTGCCGTCGCGGCCGTCAGCGGGGTCGACGCGGTTATCGAAGCGGGCAGCATCACCGGGCTGATCGGTCCGAACGGCGCAGGCAAGACCACGCTGCTCAACGCCATCTCGGGTCTTGCCCCGATGAGCGAGGGGTCGATCGATCTCGACGGCGCCGACCTGACCGGTCTTGCGGCGCGCGCTCGCGTCGACCACGGCATCGTGCGCGGCTTTCAGACCGTGCGTCTGCTGGAGCGTGAAACGCTGTTCGACAATGTCCTCGTCGGGTGCGAGCGTCTGCCGCAACCGTCCTTCCTGTCCCAGCTTTTCAACCTGCCCGAGCAGCGGCGCTGCCGATCCCGCGATCTCGCAGCGGTGGAAGCCACCCTGATTTCGCTCGGATTGAACAACCATGCGCATCGCCCCGTTGGCGAGTTGCCTTTCGCGAGCCGCCGACTGACCGAAATCGCCCGCATGCTGCTGGTGCGGCCCAAGCTCATGCTGCTCGACGAACCGGCGGCGGGTCTCGATGCGGCGGAGCGCCGCCGCCTGACCGAGACGTTGCAGGCGTATCATGCGCAGAACCCGTTCACGCTCCTCGTCATCGAACACGATGTCGATCTCGTGCGCCGCCTCTGCCGACGATGCCTCGCCTTGGCGCAGGGCCGCGTCATCGCCCGCGGCGCGCCGGCCGACGTCCTGGAGGACCCGGAGGTCAGGACGGCCTATTTCGGGCAGGGCCATCATGCTTGAGGTTCGCGGTCTCCAGGCGTGGTACGGCCGCACGCAGGCGCTGTTCGGGGTGGATTTCAGCCTTGCGGACAGCCGGTGCCTGGCTCTGGTCGGCACCAATGGCGCTGGCAAGACCACCACGATCCGGGCCGTGCTGGGCCTGATCCGAACCAGCGGCCGGATCGTCATGGACGGCCGCGACGTCGATCGTCTGCCGACGCCCCGGCGGGTCCGCCGGCACGACGTCGCGGTCGTGCACGAGGGACGCGGACTGCTGAAGAGGCTGACCGTGTTCGAAAACATCGTGGTCGGCTTGCCGCGCAGGTCTTACGGCCGCGTCGATGACGCGCTCGACCTATTTCCCGCCCTGCGGACCCGTCTCAAGGAACCGGTCTCGCTGCTATCGGGCGGACAGCAGCAGATGGTGGCGCTGGCGCGCGCCGTCGTCGAAAGGCCGCGTCTGTTGCTTCTCGACGAACCCTCGCTCGGACTGGCGCCCGCCATCGTGGACGAGATCTACGTCCACCTCGGCGCCTTGCGGGCCGCCGGGCTGACCATGCTGCTCGTGGAGCAGAGCATCGCGAGGGCGCGGGATTTCGCCGATGACCTCTGTCTCGTCCAGGCGGGTCGTTCGGTCCAGATCGTGCCCGCGAGCGACCGTGCTCGCGTGGCCGATCTCGTGAATCTGACCTTTGGTGAACAGCACGGCCGAGCCTCCGCCGTGCTGAATGGACAGGGGAGTTGAATCGATGACGGAAACGACGCTGGCGGCCGCGAACGTCAAGATCGCGCACGACAAGGCCCGCAACCTCAAGCGCTTCGTGGACCTGATCGAACAGGCGGCGTCTCAAGGCGTCGACGTGCTGGTGCTGCCCGAGGTCGGCCTGCAGGGCTACGCCGATTTCGCGCTCGGCATGGGCACCAAGGAATGCGCCGCGCAAAAGCAATATTACTTTCGCGAGGCCGAGACGATCCCGGGCCCCACGACCGAACGGATCGCCGAACTCGCGCGACGGCACGGCATGCTGATCCAGCTCGGGATGGCCGAGCGCGCCCTGCATGGCAACGCGATCTACAACTCCACGGCGCTGATCGGGCCGGAGGGCGTGATCGGCGTCTACCGCAAGATCCACAACCAGTTCGAGTTTCCCTATTTCTCGCCGGGCGAGGAGATGCCGGTCTTCCGGACGCCGCAGGGAACGATGGCGAGCATCATCTGCTATGATCTGTGCTTTCCGGAGCTTCTCCGGACCTATGCGGTGAAAGGCGCCGACGTGGTGCTGATGTCCACCGCCTGGCCGATGAAGGCCCATGATCGTCCGACCGACTACCATGGCTGGGCCATGGATCTGGCGGCGCAAAGCAACGCCTTCTTCAACCAGTTCTGGCTCGTCGTGTCGAACCATTGCGAGAAGCAGGTCTATTCGCAGAAGTCCGACTATTATGGCGGCTCGCAGATCGTCGACCCGTTCGGCAAGGTCGTCGCCTATCTGGAGGACGACGAAGGCTTGGTGGTTCATCGCGCCGACTTGCAAGACGTGGTGCTGAAGTCGCGCACCGAGGGGTTCTTCGGACTCAACCTGCTGCAGGACCGGCGCCCGGAGCATTACGCGGCCGTGCTGGACCAGAGCCATCGCTTCCCGGGGGAAACGCTGGCGTCACGGCACTCGCCCGCGCCGAGCCAGGCCCAGCATCCTTCGGCTCGTCCACGTCCCCGCCTCGCGAAGGCGGGCCCTGGAGCCTGAGCCGCCCCGTCCGCTCTTCGCCACGCGCTTTCCCGTTCCGCTCCCAAGGTCGTCCATGCAAACCGAACCGCTGCTTTTGGCCAATGCCCGCCTCCTCGACGTGGAGGCGGGGCGCTACCACGACGGATGTATGGTGCGCATCGAGAACGGCCGTATCGCCTCGATCGGCGACACCGCCGCGCCGGCGGGCGCGCGGACGCTCGATCTCGGCGGACGCGTGCTCCTGCCCGGCCTGTGCGATGCCCATGTCCACGTCACGGCGGTGACGGCCGACCTCGGCGCGGTGAACAGGATGTCGCCCTTCTACGTCGCGCAGCACGCCCGCGTGATCTTGGAAGGCATGCTGCAGCGGGGATTCACCACGGTGCGGGACGCGGGCGGCGCCGACTTCGGCCTTGCCAAGGCCGTCGAGGAGGGATTGATCGCGGGACCTCGCCTCCTGTTCTGCGGCCACTCGCTCTCGCAGACGGGCGGTCACGGCGACGTGCGCGGCCCGGGAGAGATGTCGTTCAACGAATGCCTGTGCTGCGCCGGGCTGAGCGCGATCTGCGACGGCGTCGCCGAAGTGCGCCGGGCCTGCCGCGAAGAAATCCGCAAGGGAGCGAACCAGATCAAGCTGATGGTCTCGGGCGGAGTATCGTCACCCACCGACAGGATCGACAGCCTTCAATTCGCCATGGACGAAATGCGCGCCGCGGTCGAGGAAGCCGATTCGGCCAACCTTCCGGTCATGGCACACGCCTACACGGCGCGGGCCATCAACCGGGCGCTCATCTGCGGGGTTACGTCCATCGAGCACGGCAACCTGCTCGACGAGACGTCCGTCGCGCTGTTCAAGACGCACGACGCGTTTCTGGTGCCGACGCTGATCACCTACCGAGCTCTCGCCGAAGAAGGGGTGGCGGCCGGTCTGCCGGCCGCCATGGCGCCGAAGATCGCCGAGGTCGTCGATGCCGGTGTCCGGGCGCTCAGGCTGGCGCACGAGGGCGGCGTCAAGATCGTGTACGGGACCGACCTGCTCGGAACCATGCATCGGCGCCAACTCGAGGAGTTCGCCATCCGGGCCGCCGTGCAAGCGCCGATCGACCTGATCCGCTCCGCCACCGTCACGGCCGCGGCGCTGTTCCGGCTGTCTGACGAGATCGGCACCATATCGCCGGGCAAACGCGCCGACCTCATCGTCGTCGAGGGCGATCCGCTGAGCGAGATCGGCGTGCTGCAGGATCCGGATCGGTTCCTGAAGGTCATTCTCAAAGGCGGAGCCATCCGGAAGGACGTGCTGAGCTGAGCCCGCCGCCGACGCTCGACACAGGCAACGGCATCGGCGGCTCGCGGGAGGCGCGGACCTGCCACGCGGGTTCGTTTCAGCGCCTGGGCGTCAACGCGATCCGCTGTTCCGCGACCTCGTCGATGGCGGTGGCACCGTAGAGCAGCGGCACGTAGGCCCCTTTGGACCATCGTTCGGCGAGGTCGGCGTAATGCGTCGAACGGGGGTCGCCGGACTGGCCGGGCGCGTTGATGCAGACGCTTCTGTCCCAGTCGCCGACGTCCACCACGATGCGGAACGAGGCCCCGAGGACGACGCGGAAGTCGTCGAACCGGTACATCGCTTTCATCGGCGTCGAATCGCTTCCCCCCATCGGCAGCGGCCCCACGTCGAAGGCCGAGGATCGCGCCGGGGTCAACGGCGAGAGGGCGTGCTCGAAATAGCCGTGATGGAGGCGGCCCCAGGCCCAGCTCGATGGATCGCCCATGCGCCGCGTGGCTTCCACCTGCGCGCACGCCAACGTTTCCAGGAGGAGACGATCCCGATGTCGATCGGCCGGGGCGTCGAACCAGCCTTCCGGCCGCTCGAGACGAGCCAGCACGCCATCCGGATCGCCGATGCCGAGGAGCGCTTGAACCGCCGTGTCGGATGTCGCGCGCGCAAAAAGACCGGGGCGCAGATGTTTCGACCACCAGATCTCGAACAGGGCTGCGGCCGCGCTGCTCGCGTCGAGCACACCATCCCAGGCGCGGAGCAGGGCGAGGGCGGCCGCAACATCGGCCCGCTCGCTCGACAGGCCGGCAAGAAGACGCAAGACCCTCCGGGCCGGCAGCGAGACGATGTCGGTCTGCAGATCGCAGGAGCTCTTGACGGAATGGATGTGCGTCGCCGCGAAAACCTCGGCGAGGCGGTTGGCGCGGGCGGAATCATACCATTCGTGGCCGACCTTGGTGACGCTCAGCGGCCAATCGGGCGGAATGTTCTGCTCGTTGGCCGTGGCGAAGACGCCGGCTGCCGGATTGAGCACATGGGGAAGATCCCCGGCCCGGTAGAACCCTGCCCATTCGTAGCGGCCGTCGCCCGGGACCGGCAGCAGGCCGTCCCAGTTGGGGCGGACCGGGCTGGTGCCGGCGGCGATCCAGCCGATATTCCCGCTCGTGTCTGCGTAGACCTGGTTCACGGCCGGCACCGCCCAGCGTGTCATGTCCTTGGCGAATTCGGCATGGCTCTTGGCGCGCATCGACGAGATGCTGACGAAATAGGGTGCGGCGCCAGGCTCGAACCAGACCGAGCGCACCGCATAGGCCCGGCGCTTGGCCGGGTCCTCGAAGATCACCGGTCCGTGCCGGGTGAACGTCAGCACCTGCGTCTGGTCCGCCGCGCCCTTGACCCGCACCGTCTCCTCGACCCGCGTCATGCGTTCCCAGCCGTCCTTGTAGCGGTAGAGGTCCGGGTCGCCGGGCGCCGTCTCGTAGACGTAAACGTCCTCCTCGTCCGGCCCGAAGAAGAGCGTCAGGCCGAACGCGATCGTGCCGTTGTGGCCGATCATGATGCCGGGCAGGATCGGCTCCCCGGCACCGATGCCATCGAACTCCGGGCAGCTGAGATGCACGATGTAGCGCAGCGCCGGCACCGCGTGGGCGCGGTGCGGGTCATTGGCCATGATGGGCCGGCCGGTCTCGGTGCGGCTGCCGGCGATCACCCAGTTGTTCGAGCCCTGACCGTTGGTTTCCCGCACGACCTCGCCGAGCGGCGTGATCTTGCGCCAGGCCGCGACGTCATCGAGGCTCGCGTCGAGGCGGTCTCGGCCGAAGGTGACCGGAATCAGCGCGAGCCGAAAGACGTCGAGAACCTCCATCGGGATCGAGGACAGGTCGAGCCCTTCCGGGATGTCGGGCGCCTTCGGCGGATCGAGGTTTTGGCGCAGAAGATCCGTCTCCGAGCCGGCCCTGGCCATGACGTTCGCTCGGATCACTTCGGACAGGGCGTTACGCATCAACGAATGGCTGCGCACCCGCACGACATCCTCCGCGACCCATTTGGCCGGCCTCGTCCCGAGGTCCGAGAATTCCGGCGGCAGCCGCTCCGGTTCGGCTTCGACGAGGTCGATATAGGCGTTGATGCCCTTGGCGAAGGCTTCGCAGATCGCCTCTGCATCGTCGCTGTAGCAGGCCCATTCGGCGTCCATGTCGCCGCGGTAGAGGAACAGCCTCGCGGCACGATCCTGTTCCAGGTAGCCCGGTCCGAAATCGGCCGCCAGAAGCCCGAGGCCCCGTTTGCGCCACAGGTCGATCTGCCAGAGCCGGTCCCGGGCGGCATTGAACCCCTGGGCGAGGAACAGGTCCATCAGGTTGCCGGCCCTGATATGCGGGATTCCCCAGGGGTCGATCGTGATGCTGGCCGGTTCGGCGAGCCCGGGAACGGAGAGATCATCGTGACGCATGGACATGACCTTGTCTTTCGTGATGGCTCAGAGCCAACGGCAACAATCGGTGCCCTTTGAACCTGCGCCTATGCGTCCGTCTCTCTCGGTCGATGGGGCTCGCACGCAAATCGAGGATTCAGGAGGCGGTAGCTCGGTGTGCGGTGGCGCTTGGCTGGTGCCATTGTAGAACTCCGGCAGCCGGCTCTCACGTTCGGCGCTCGCCAGCCGTTCCGCGCCGCTCGGCACGATTCGACGATTGCGACACAAGACGAAGGTGACGCATGAAGTACACGGTCAGGTGCTCCAAGCCTCGGATGGTGACCAAGCTCACCGACTCGCTGGCCCAGGTGGAATCTCTGAAGGAAGGCCATTGGAACGACGGAGTCCCGCAGATGTTCGCGCAGGATGGTCGGCTCGCGACCGCATTCCTCGAAGACTCTCGAAGGAGTCGCGACGCCGTTCAGCGACTTGATCATACCGATCGGGGACGGATGGAATATGTGCGAGAGCACGGCGACGTTGGAGGAACCGAATTCTACGCCGCCGACGGCAAGTTCGCGCTCGTCGTGACCGGCCCCAACGAGTAGCGGATGGTGGCCGCTGTGGGACTCGAACCCACACGGGCGGTGCCCGAGGCATTTTAAGTGCCTTCCGTCTACCGATTCCGGCAAGCGGCCCTGCGTCCCATCTAGAGCATGATGCCGAAAAATCGGCACGGGTTTTCGGACGACATCATGCTCAATCAACTTGAGATCGATCACGTCCGCGGCTCGTGTCAGCCGAAAGCGTCGGACGCGTCTCCATCCCTGCGACCGCCGCCCGACGCGGCTCGACCCCGGCACCCTCGCCCGATCGCGATACACCTCCGCCCGACGGTGAGGCGCGTCGAGACATCCGGATCAACTGCCCGACGGAGGGCGTCCGAGCGGGCCCGTTGGCCCCTCGAGCGTCTCTCGGCTCCAGTGGGCCAGGTCCGCGGCCGCCTCGTAGGTGGATTGGAGGAAACTCAGGAGCGCCGCATCGGGATCTTCGCTCGAGCGGACCGCCTCGTAGGGGAGCAGGAATTCCCCGAGCCGCGGGTCGAACCGGGCCGCGGCGGGCTCGACGCGCGCGGCGGCGAATCCGGACGGCGCAGGGTAGGCATAGCTGTAGAAGCTCGGCTCGGCGACCGCTCCGCCGCCCCGCCAGAAGCCGGCGCTGGACACCTCCTGGCTGTAGGCCTCCCGCGCCACCGCGTCCGGCATGTGCGGCGCGCCTCCGGGATGGCGCGGGGCGGGGCGGCCCGAAAAGCGGGTCACCGCCAGGTCGAAACTCCCCCAGAACAGGTGGATGGGGCTGCACTTGCCGACGAAGCGCGTCCGGAACAGCTGGAAGACCCGTTGCACCTGGACCAGGGCGCGCCAGTAGGCGCGGGCCACGGTTCCATCGTAGGCCCTGACGGCCGTGTCGTCGTCGAAGCGCACCGCATCGACGATCTCGCTCGGCATCGAATTGATGCGCACGCGCAAGCCGAGCTGACCCAAGGCCTCCATGATGGCGGCATGGACCGCGGCGACGCTCTGGGCTTGCAGCGCCAACCGGCGCTCCTGACCGTCGGTGACGCTGATCGTCAGGCCGTCTCCCACGAGATCGAACTCGATCGCGAAGGCGCGCTCTCCGGCCGGCACCAAACCCGTGGCGAGGCCGCGGGCGGAGACGTAGAGCGGGACCTGCCAGCCATGGTTCTCCCACGGCGTCATCGCGAGCCGGACCTTGCCCACGACCTGGCTCCACAGATGCAGCGCCCCGAGCGTGGGTTCGAGATCCAACATCGAGAGGTCGGGCCACTGCTTTGGCGTCGCCGTCACCATGGTGATCGCTCCCTGCCCGTCGCGTCGCTTATAGCCTGGTCCTGCGCCATGATGCGATGCCATCCGGAACGAAACATGGACTTGCTCGCTTCGAACCCCACCTAGAGATCGATCGTGCGGGCCGTCGGCCCTGGCCAAGGACTTTTCGGAGTGCCTCATGAGTGTTGCGGAGTCGGCCGAGCCGGCTGGGGTCGATTTCGTGCTCAATGGCGCGCGCGTCCCTCCGGACGGGACATTGGAGGAGCGCATCAATCGGATCGCGGTCGATCATGGCGTCGAGGCTCGGATCCACATCGCGCGCCATGGTTCGGACCTTGCGAGCCTGGCGTCACGCGCCACGGAAGGGCCGAGCCGGACGATCGTGGCGGGCGGCGGCGACGGTTCGGTCAGCGCCGTGGCTTCGGTGATAGTCGGGACCGATCGCACACTGGGCGTTCTTCCGCTCGGGACACTGAACCACTTCGCCAAGGATCTCAAGATTCCGCTGGATATCGACGAGGCGATCCGCACCGTGTTCAGCGGGCGCCTGGTCCAGGTGGATGTCGGAGAGGTCAACGGCCGTGTGTTCCTGAACAATTCGAGTCTGGGACTTTATCCGAGGCTCGTTCATCTGCGAGAAAAGCAGGAGCAGAGGGGCAGTTCGAAATGGGTTGCCTTCGCGCGATCGCTGGTCACGGTCATGCGCCACTATTCGCGGGTGCGGATCAGCCTGTCGTCGGACGAGCCAGGCACGACGCAATTCGACACGCCCTTTCTCTTCGTGGGCAACAACCGCTATGAAATCACCGGACTCCACGTTGGATCCCGCGCCTGCCTGGATGGCGGCACGCTGTGGGTCTGCACGGCGCCTCGCGCCGCTCCGGGGACGCTGCTCGCGCTGGGCCTCCGTGCGCTCGTCAACCGCCTCGGGACGGCCGAGATCGAGATGTTCGGCGCCAAGGACATTACGATCAGCACGCGCCACAGGCATCTCGAGGTCAGCGCCGACGGCGAAGTGGTCAGCCTCGATGCACCCCTTCATTATCGCACCCGCCCCAAGGCTCTGCGCGTCGTCGTTCCAGCCCAGGCGCCAGGGATCGCCGGCGGGTCGTGACGGCGGCCGACGAGGCTTGGGCCGGCGGGCGCGTCTCGCCGCGTAAGCCCTTCGCCTCGCAGAGCCGGCCGTTCCATCGGAGCCCATAGGCCGTTGCGCACCATCGCTCACCTCTCCGATCTGCATTTCGGCCACCTGGATCCCGCGATCCTCCCGGTCCTGCGCGGGACGCTGCTCGACGTGAGGCCCGATCTCGTCGTCGTCTCCGGCGACCTGACGCAGCGCGCGCACCGCGAAGAGTTCGAGCAGGCCCGACGGTTTCTGGACGGGCTGCCGTTCGCGCGCCTGGTCGTGCCCGGCAATCACGATGTGCCCCTTTACGACGTCGTGGACCGCTGGCTGCGCCCGTTCGCGAAATACAAAGCCGCCATCGGCGCGGACTTGGAGCCGGTCTACGCCGACGGAGAGGTCGTCGTGGTCGGCATCAATACGGCCCGCGCCCTCACGTTCAAAAGTGGGCGCATCAACCGCGGGCAGGTCGTCCGGTGCGGAGAACGGTTCGCGTCGCTCGGCGCCACGGGACCGGTCACCCGCATCGTGGTTGCCCATCATCCGTTCATCCTGCCGGATGGGGCAAACCCGAACGACCTCATCGGCCGGGCCAGGATGGGACTGCGGGCCTTCGCCGCGGCCGGCGTCGACCTGATCCTGTCCGGTCATCTGCACGTCAGCCGGACACTGCCGGGCGCGATCACCACCGATGACGCCGGACCGGCGGCGCTGCTCGTGCAGGCCGGCACGGCCACGTCGACGCGGCGCCGTGACGAGGTGAATTCGTTCAATGTCCTGCGCATCGAGCACCCCGCGGTCGAGATCGAGCGATGGGGCTGGAACGACGCCCGCTCGCTGTTCGCCGTTTCCTCGGCCGAGCGCTACCGACGCCAGTCGAGCGCTTGGGCGCGCCCCGAGGCGCGCATCGTCGGAGAGGACGCATGACGCGGGACGGGGCGGTCAGGCTGGCCCGATCCTTGGTCGGGTTTATCTCGCTCGGCGTGCTGGTCTGGCTCATCGTCGACGTCGTGTCCGGCAGCACGCAAGGCATCGACTTTTCGATCCGCGACGGTGTCCATCGCTACGCGTCCCCCGCCTTGACCGTGGCGGCGCAGTCCGTCACGGTCTTGGGATCGATCCTGTTCCTGTCGGTCGCATCCGCGGCCTCCGTCATCGGGCTGCTGCTCGCTCGGTTGCGGCGTGAGGCCGTCCGGCTGAGCTGCCTCATGGCGGGAGCGCTCGGCCTCGAGAACGGGCTGAAATACAGCATCCACCGGGTCCGGCCGGAAGCCTTTTTCGGGGTGGATCCGACGACATACAGCTTCCCCAGCGGCCATTCGCTGTTGTCGCTGTGCTTCTATGTCTCCGTCGCGATGTTTGTCGCGCAGCGTCTGCGCGGCGGGGTCGGCCGCGTCGCCATCTGGACCGCCGCAGTGCTTGCGATCGTCGTGATCGGATTGTCCCGCATCTACCTTGGCGTTCACTATCCGACGGATGTCATCGGCGGCTACCTCACCGCTGCGCTCTGGACGAGCCTGGTGTTTTCCGTGCTGCCGACCGGCAGGAGCCGAGCGCACGGAGCGACGCCCGGAGCGTGAGGGCGACGCCGGACCGAGCGGCCTGACCGGTCTTGTCGAGGCGCTTATGGCGCTGGGCGGCTGAGCCGTCCGAGCGCGCGAGCCAAAGCGGGCTCGAGCGTCTTCAACTCTTCGAGGTGGGCCGAGGTCAGCCGATGCAGCAGCGCCTCTGCCTTGGGCGTCAGGGCCAGTTCCACGCGACGGCGGTCCTGGTTCGACGTCGTTTTCGTCACGAGACCGGCCTCCGCCATGCGCGACGCCAATTCGGTCGCGGTATGGGGGGCGACAAGCAGATGTTCGGCCAAACCGCCCACCGTGAACGGCCCCGCGTGTCCGGCGATGGCGAGGAGGGCCTGGTGCTGCTGGGACGGCAGGCCAAACGCGGTGGCGGCGCCCTCGCTGAAGGCCAGGAAGCGGCGCAGCTCGAACCGGAACGCCGCGATCGCCGCATATTGCTCTTTCGACAGGCCACAGTCCGGCACGAACGTCACCCCGCCTCTGTCGCCGCGCGGCAGCGCGTCGAAGACGAGCGCGTCGCATATTTCGCGGCCCGTCGGCAAGACAGGGCGCAGCGGACGCGTACCGTGTGACCAGCCACCGGCCGGCTTGACGGCTTGCGAATCCATCGGGACCATCGGCAATATCGGGGGTCGGGCACGACCTGACCGAGGGAGGAACCATGCCGCATGTCCTTGTCGCAGGGCGCATTCACGAGGCCGGCCTCGACGTCCTGCGCGCCGCGCCCGGCGTGACGTTCGAGCTGGTGGACGAGGTCTCGACCGAGACCTATGCACCGCGCATCTACGGCGCCGACGCGCTCCTGATCCGCACGCAGCCGCTGACGGCCGAGATCGTCGCGACGGCGCAACGTCTGCGCATCGTGTCGCGGCACGGCGTCGGCTATGATTCGGTGGACGTGGCGGCGCTCGAGGCACGCGGCATCCCGCTCGCCATCGTCGGCGACGTCAACGGCCGCACCGTGGCCGAGCATACGCTGGCCCTGATGCTCGCTCTCGCCAAGCGCATCCCGGCCTACGATCGCGCCACCCGCGACGGGGCCTGGGGGATCCGCAACAGCTTCTCCACGACCGAGCTGTGGGGCAAGACCCTGTTCCTCGTCGGCTTCGGCCGCATCGGCCGGCTCGTCGCCGGCCTGGCCGCAGCCTTCGGCATGAGGATCCTCGCACATGACCCGTTCCAGGCCGCCGACGCCATCGCGGCTGCCGGCGCCGAGCCGATCGCGACGCTCGCCGCAGGGCTCCCCATCGCCGATGTGGTCTCGCTGCACGTGCCGAAGACCGGGGAAGCAGCCCTGATCGGCGCCGACGAGTTGCGGCTGATGCGCCCAGGCGCGGTCCTCATCAATGCGGCGCGCGGCGGGCTCGTCGACGAAACGGCGCTGGCCGACGCCCTGGAGGCGGGGCGGCTCGCGGGGGCGGCCCTCGACGTCTTCGCGACCGAGCCGCCGGAGGCGGCCTCGCGCCTGCTCGGGAGCGACCGCACCATCCTGAGCCCGCATTCGGCCGGGCTGACCGAGGAATGCGCCGCTCGAATGGGACAGGTGGCCGCCCGCAACATCGTCGATTTCTTCGCCGGCCGCCTCGATCCGGCGCTGGTCGTCAATCGGTGGAGCGGCACAGCTCCGGTCATGACCGGAGACAGCCCATGAAGGCCCTTCGCATCGGGCTCATCGGCGCCGGCGTCATGGGCGCGGATCATGCAAGGACCCTCGCCTCCGGCATTGCGGGGGCGGAGCTCGTGGCCGTGCAGGACGCCGAGCCGACCCGCGCGCAGGCCGTCGCCGCGACCTGCGGCGGACGCGTCGTCGCGCGCGCCGAGACGCTGATCGGCGACCCGGAGGTCGACGCGGTCCTCGTCTGCTCGCCAGACGAGACCCATGCGCCCTTCGCCCTCGCCTGCATTGCGGCCGGCAAGCCGGTGCTCGTCGAGAAGCCGCTCGCCTCGTCGCCGGAGGCGGCCCTCACCGTCGTCGAGGCCGAGACCCGGGCGGGGCGCAGGCTCGTCCAGGTCGGCTTCATGCGCCGCTTCGATCCCGGCTATCGCGCCATGAAGGCGGTGCTCGCCGAAAATCGGTTCGGCGCCCCCCTCTTCCTGCATTGCGTGCATCGCAATGCGATCGGCCCGGACTACCTCACCTCCGATCTCGTGATCGCCAATTCGGCCGTGCACGAGATCGACATCGCGCGCTTCCTGCTCGACGAGGAATTCGCGGCCGCCACCGTGATCAGCCCGCGGGCCAGCCGCAAGGCGCCGGGGCGGCAGGCCCAGCTCATCGTCATCGAGACCGCGAGCGGCGTCGTGGTCGACGTCGAGGCCTTCGTCGATGCCGGCTACGGCTACGACGTGCGCGCCGAGCTCGTCTGCGAGAGCGGCACCCTGTCGCTCGCCCCGAACCCGCCCGTCGCCATGCGGCAGTCCGGCCACGACGGCTTTAAGGTCGAGCAGGACTGGCGGGCGCGTTTCCGCGACGCCTATCGCGAGCAGATGGCGGCCTGGGTCGGCTCCATCCGGACCGGCGTGCCCACGGGCTCGAGCGCCTGGGATGGTTACGCGGCGTCGGAGACGGCCGCGGCCTGCCTCGAGGCCTGGCGTTCGCGCGCCCGCACGCCCGTCTCGCTCGGCGAGCGCCCCGCCCTCTACGGCTGATCCGCTTCCATCGATCTTACCTGCTCGATGGAGATCGTCAGCGCTCTCCTCGGACCCGGCGTGCGATCGCCTGAACGTCCGCCGGGGCAAGGTGGCCAGCCGCCGCCAAGGCGGCGGCGGCGAGCGCGCTCACGTTCTGCACGTGGTCGAAGCTCGCGCGCGCCGCAGCCTCGCCGTCATGGCGTTCGATGGCATCCAGAAGCCGAAGCATTTCCTGGAGCGCGTCCGCTGCTCGCCCGGGACCCGCGATCGTCATGGCGCGCAGATGATTGATGCGCGCGTTGAGGCCCTGCACCACCTGCCACGCCACGCTCTTGCCCGCGACGGTGAACAGGATCTCGTAGAACTTCGTCGTGGCCTTGAGGACGTGCCGTGACGTGCCGGCGGCGAAGGCCGCCTGGATCGCGTCGTTCGCCGTCCTGAGCCGGGCGATCTCGGCCGGCGTGGCGCGTTCGGCGGCGGCGCGTGACGCCTCGGCTTCGAGGAGCGCGCGGATCTCATAGACCTGCGCGGCCTGGCTGACGTCGAGCTTCACCACGGCCGGCCCCTGCTGGGGCAGCGTCTCCACCAGCCCCTCCGTCTCGAGGTGGCGCAGCACCTCGCGCACGACGGTCCGGCTCACGCCAAGCTTGTCGCACAGGGTGCGCTCGACGAGACGTTCGCCCGGCTTGAAATGAAAATCCAGGATGGCGTCGCGCAGCTTTTCGAGCGCCAGTTCCCGCAACGTCCGGGCACTTCGGTCGACCCGCAACCCGATCGTCTCCACACCCGCCGCCGTCATGTTGCCCCGCGCTCTTGGTGATCGTTCTGGCCCGAGTCGCGCCGCGATACAAGCGGCTTGACATCCAATAATATGGAATACCATAATACGAAAATCGAGAGATGAGAAGAGGCGGGCGATGGTGGCGGCGATCCGGAAGATGGTGACCTACATCGAGACGGTTCTCGTCGACGGCGGTCGCGACGCGCCGAGGCCGCTGAAACTGTTCGGCGCCGCGGCGGTGCTGACGAACCCTTGGGCGGGCCGCGGCTTCGTCGAGGATCTGAGGCCCGAAATCCACGCCGTCGCACCCGTCCTCGGCGACAGGCTCACCGCCGAAATCCTGGCCATGACCGGCGGCGGCACGCCTGTCGAAGGCTACGGCAAGGCGGCGGTCGTCGGCACCTCGGGCGAGCTCGAGCATGCCTCAGCCCTCATTCACACGCTGCGGTTCGGCAACCGCTACCGCACCGCGGTCGGCGCCAAGAGCTACCTGAGCTTCACCAACACGCGCGGCGGCCCGAACTGCCCGGTCGTCATTCCGTTGATGCACAAGGCCGACGAGGGCATGCGCTCGCACTACCTCACGGTTCAGTTCTCGATCCTCGACGCACCGGGGCCGGACGAGATCGTCGTCGCGCTCGGGGCCTCGATCGGCGGGCGCCCGCACCACCGCATCGGCGACCGCTATCAAGATCTCGCGGATCTCGGCGGCACCGATGTCTGAGACCCGCGCGATATCCTATCGGGAGCGCGGCGGCGCGGAGGCGCGGATCGCCTTCATCCGGTCGGGACGCGGAACGCCGGTCGTGCTGATCCACGGGGTCGGCCTGCAAAGTTCCGTCTGGGCGCCGCAGATCGAGGCCTTGTCGGCGCACCACGACGTGATCGCGCTCGACATGCCGGGCCACGGCGGCTCGAGCCTGCCGCCCGAGGACGCGCGGCTCTCCGATTATGCCGACGCCGTGACGGCCTTGCTCGACGCCCTGGCGATCGGCAAGGTCCACGTGGTCGGCCATTCCATGGGGGCGCTCGTGGCGACGCAGGTCGCCCTCGACCGCCCGGCGCGGGTATCGAGTCTCGTCGCGATGAATGCCGTGTTCTGCCGATCGGCGGAGCAGCGCGCCGCCATCGAGGCGCGGCTCGGCGCGCTCGACGAGCGGCGTCCCGACTGGAGCGACACGATCGGGCGCTGGTTCGGCGCGCCCGTTCCGGCCGCGCTGCGGGACGCGGCGCAGACCACGCGGACCCTGCTCGGCGCCGTCGATCCCGTGGGCTACGCGCGCACCTATCGTCTCTTCGCCACATCCGACGCCGCGCATCGCGACCGGTTGTCCGGGCTGGCCGTGCCGGCCCTGTTCATGACCGGAGAGGGCGATCTCAATTCCAGCCCGGCCATGACGGGCGCCATGGCGGAGCTCGCGCCGGAGGGCCGCGCGGAGGTCATAGCCGATGAACGTCACATGATGGCCCTCACGGCTCCGGCGGAGGTCAATGCTCGCCTCGCGGCCTTCCTGGCCGAGGTCGAGGCGCGAGACCCTGCGCCCCTCCGACCGCCTGCTCCCTCGCTCGACCCCAAGAGCTTCCGCCAGGCGCTCGGCAGCTTTCTGACCGGCGTCACCGTGGTGGCGACCCTGCAGGAGGATGGCGAACCGCGTGGCTTCACTGCCAATTCCTTCACCTCCGTGTCGCTCGACCCGCCGCTGGTGCTGATCTGCATCGCCAAGACCGCGTCGAGCTATCCTGTCTTTTCGGGGGCCGGCCATTTCTCGGTCAACATCCTGGCGGAACACCAGGCACCCGTGTCGAGCCTGTTCGCCACCAAGGCGGCGGATAAGTTCGCCAAGGCGTCCTGGCGGCGCGGCCCGGCCGGCAGCCCGATCCTCGAGGGCGTCGCGGCCTGGTTCGACTGCCACCGGCACGATGTCGTGGAGGCGGGCGACCACATCATCCTGATCGGCGAGGTCATGGGCTTCGACCAGACGCCCGCCAACCCGCTCGGCTATTGCAAGGGCGCGCATATCACCTTCGGGCTGCAGCTCGATGCGCTCGCGGCGAGCGGCGGCCGCACGCGGGTCGGCGCCATCCTGGAGCACGAGTCGTCGATCGTCCTCGTCGACGACGGCAAGGGCGGCTTCGACCTGCCCTCGGGCGCCGCGCTCGGTGCCGCGACCGAGGCCGCGAGCCTCCATGCGACGCTCCGGCGCCTCGATCTCGAGGCCGACCTCAGCTTCCTGTTCGCGGTCTACGAGGATCCGGCCCGCGGCGCCGGCGCCATGTCGATCATCTACCGCGGGACGCTGCGGGGCGCGCCGGCAGGAAAGAACGGCGCAACCTTGGTGCGGTTCGACGACATCGCCTGGGATCGGATCCCGGACGAAGCGCTGAAGTCGATGCTCCGCCGCTACATCCAGGAGCGCCGGGAAGACCTCTTCGGGGTCTATGTCGGGGATGCCGAACGCGGCACCGTCCAACCGCTGGCCCGCTCCGCCTGACCGCACGACGAAAGGCATCCACGCCGATGAAGTTCTCGCTTTTCGCCCATATGGAACGCTCCGACGCGGGAAAACCGCACCGCGAGCTGTTTTCGGAGCTCGAAGAGCTGGTGCTCATCGCCGAACAGGCCGGCTTCGAGACGGCCTGGATCGGCGAGCATCACGCGATGGAATTCACCATCGCGCCCAATCCCTTCGTACAGCTCGCCTATCTGGCCGCGAAGACCAGCACGATCCGGCTCGGCACCGGCAATGTGATCGCGCCGTTCTGGCATCCGATCAAGCTTGCCGGCGAGGCGGCCATCACCGACGTCGCGTGCAACGGCCGGCTCGACCTCGGCATCGCGCGCGGCGCCTATACGTTCGAATACGAGCGGCTGCTGCCCGGCCTCGACGCGTGGGGCGCGGGGCAGCGGCTGCGCGAGATCGTGCCGGCCGTGAAGAAGCTCTGGGCCGGCGACTACGCCCATGATGGCGAGTTCTGGAGCTTCCCTTCGACGACCTCGTCGCCGAAACCGATACAGCGCGAGCTGCCGATCTGGATCGCGGCGCGTGACCCGAACAGCCACGACTTCGCCGTCGCGCAGGGCTGCAACGTGCAGGTGACGCCGCTGGCGTCCGGCGACGGCGAGGTGGCCGCGCTGATGGAGCGGTTCAACACGGCTGTCGCGGCGCACCCCGAGGTGAAGCGGCCGAGGATCATGTTGCTGCAGCACACCTTCGTGTCCGACGGCCCAGCCGAGACCGAGCGCCTGACCCGCGACCTCAGCGCGTTCTACTGCATGTTCGGCGCCTGGTTCCTCAACAAGCGTTCGGTCAGGCAGGGCTTCATGGAGCCGATGACGGAAGACGAGCGAGCGGCCGTCGCGCATTTCGCACCCGAGAAGATCGCGCAGAACCTGGTCATCGGCGAACCGGACGCGGTGATCGCCCGGCTGAAGCGCTACGAGGCGCTCGGCTTCGATCAGTTCTCGATCTGGATCGACTCCGGCATCGCGCATGAGCGCAAGATGAAGTCGCTCGACCTCTTCATCCGCCACGTCATCCCCGCTTTCGCCTGACGGAAAGGGACGGTCCAGGATGAGCCTTCCGCGCTTCCGGCATCTCATCGACGGCGAACTCGGCGATGCCGTCGAGACGTTCGAAAGCCTCGATCCGTCGACGGAGCGGCCCTGGGCGCTCATGCCGGCGGCGAGCGCCGAGGACGTCGACCGGGCCGTGCGGGCGGCCGATCGCGCGCTCGTTGATCCGGCCTGGGCGGAGTTGACGCCGAGCGCGCGCGGCAAGCTGCTGATCCGGCTCGGCGATCTCGTCGGCGAAGAGGCGCAGCGGTTGGCGGAGATCGAGACCCGCGACACCGGCAAGATCATCCGCGAGACCCGCGCGCAGATCGGCTACGTGGCGGATTATTACCGCTATTTCGGCGGCCTCGCCGACAAGCTGCAGGGCGCCCACCTGCCCGTCGACAAGCCGGACATGGAGGTCACATTGCGGCGCGAGCCGATCGGCGTCGTCGCCGCGCTGGTGCCGTGGAACTCGCAGATGTTCCTCGCCGCCGTGAAGCTCGGCCCGGCACTCGCGGCCGGCTGCACGGTCGTGCTCAAGGCCTCCGAGGACGGCCCGGCGCCGCTGCTCGACTTCGGCCGCCTGTTCGAGAAGGCCGGCTTCCCCAGAGGGGTGGTCAACATCGTGACCGGCTTCGGCGAGCCTTGCGGCCGGGCGCTGACGAGCCACCGACAAGTCTCGCGCGTCGCCTTCACCGGCGGCCCCGCGACCGCGCGCCACATCGTCCGCAACACGGCCGAGAATTTCGCCCACACGACGCTGGAGCTCGGCGGCAAGTCGCCGGTGCTGGTCTTCGCCGACGCCGATCTCGACAGCGTCTCGAACGCCGTCGTGGCCGGCATCTTCGCAGCCAGCGGCCAGAGCTGCGTGGCGGGCTCGCGGCTCTATGTCGAGAGGCCGGCCTACGAACGTCTCGTTGGCATCCTCAAGGCCAAGGCCGAGACGATCGTCATCGGCGATCCGCAGGACGCCGCGACCGAAATGGGTCCGCTCGCGACCGCGCGCCAGCGCGATCGGATCGAAGCCGTGCTGGCGCGCAGCCTGGAGGCGGGCGCGACGCTCGTCACCGGCGGCCGGCGGCCGCCCGGGCAGGCACGGGGGTTCTACTTCGAGCCCACCATCGTGGCCTGCCCCGACAATGCGGTCCCCTGCGCCAGGGAAGAATTGTTCGGCCCGGTGCTCAGCGTCATGCCGTTCGACGACGAGGCGGACGCCGTGGCCAAGGCCAACGACAGCCGCTTCGGCCTCGCCTCCGGGCTGTTCACGACCAACCTCGCCCGCGCCCACCGCATCATCCGCAAGCTGAAGGCCGGCGTCGTCTGGGTGAACACCTATCGGGCCGTGTCGCCGATCGTGCCGTTCGGCGGGTCCGGGCAATCGGGGCTCGGCCGCGAAGGCGGCGCCGAGTCGATCCTCGACTACACGCGCGTCAAGGCGGTGTGGATCCGCACCTCCGACGACCCCATCCCCGATCCCTTCGTGATGCGCTGAGGCGGCCGACGATGATCTACGAGATGCGAACCTATCGGCTGAAGGTCGGCGCGGTGCCGGCCTACCTCCGGCTTGTCGAGCAGGAGGGGATCACCGTGCAGAAGGGTCATCTGGGAGAACTGGTCGGCTATTTCTCCTCCGAGATCGGTCCCTTGAACGAGATCGTCCACATCTGGGCCTATGCGGATCTCAACGATCGGGAGACGCGTCGCGCCGCTCTGGCCGGAGATGCCCGCTGGCAGGAGTTCCTGCCGAAGATCCAGGCGCTGATCGAAACCATGGACAGCAAGATCCTGAAGC
Source organism: Lichenihabitans sp. (assembly GCA_965277635.1). Classification (GTDB taxonomy): domain Bacteria; phylum Pseudomonadota; class Alphaproteobacteria; order Rhizobiales; family Beijerinckiaceae; genus Lichenihabitans. The sequence goes on along the minus strand of CBDIDE010000002.1, from coordinate 2,331,303 downwards.
CGGCGCCATTCTCGCCTCTGAGCTGATTTCCAGCAACATCCCTAAGAGGATGATCCGACATGACCATCAACCATCGACGGGACGTCCAATCATGACCACATCGAAGTTTCTATTTGCCGGAGCGCTCGGCCTGAGCCTGCTCGGTGCCTGCGGCGGCGCCTCGGCCAGGGATCTGGTCTTCACCTCCTGGGGTGGCACGACCCAGGATGCCCAGAAGCAGGCCTGGATCGGTCCGTTCGAGAAAAGCTCTGGACTGACCGTCAAGCTCGACGGGCCGACCGACTACGGCAAGCTCAAGGCCATGGTCGACAGCGGCAATGTCGAATGGGACGTGGTCGATGTGGAAGGCGATTTCGCCGCGGCCGCCGCCAAGGCCGGATTGCTCGAGCCGCTCGACTTCTCGGTCATCGACAAGAGCGAGCTCGATCCGCGCTTCACGGCCGGCGACTATATCGGCAGCTTCTATTATTCCTTCGTGCTCGGCTACAATAAGGACGCGCTCGGCGGCAAGGAGCCGAAGACCTGGGCCGATCTGTTCGACACCAAGACCTATCCGGGCAAGCGCACCTTCTACAAATGGTCGGCGCCCGGCGTCCTCGAGATCGCGCTGCTCGCCGACGGCGTGCCGGCCGACAAGCTCTATCCGCTCGATCTCGACCGCGCCTTCAAGAAGCTCGACACGATCAAGTCGGACATCGTCTGGTGGAGCGGCGGCGCGCAGTCGCAGCAGTTGCTCGCATCGGGCGAGGCCCCGATCGGCGCCTTCTGGAACGGTCGCGTCTTCGCGGTGCAGAAGGACGTGCCGAACGTCGGCCTGTCCTGGACCCAGAACCTGACGGCCGCCGACGTCCTCGTCGTGCCCAAAGGCGCCAAGAACAAGGCCGAAGCGATGAAGTTCCTGGCCGAGGCGTCGAGCGCCAAGCCGCAGGCGGACTTCGCGTCCCTCACCAGCTATGCGCCGATCAACACCCGATCGGCCAAGCTCATGCCCGCCGCCGAAGCCGCGACGCTGCCGGACCAGCACACGGCATCCCAGATCAATCTCGACATGACCTATTGGGCGGCGCACCGGGACGAGATCGGCAAGCGCTGGTACGACTGGCAGGCGAAGTAAGCCGGACCTCGGCGGCAGGTCGCGCCGCGCGCCTTGCCGCGCGCTCCGTCCATCGGATTTCGTCGGATGCGGACAGTTCCATGGCATCTGTGACAGCGACCCGCACGGATGCGGAGCGCACAGGGCGACAGCCCTCGCCCGTCAAAGGCTTCTGGCCGACGACGCCGGCACTGTTTTTGCTGCTGGTCTTCTTCGTGGCCCCGGTCGTCGGGCTTTTGCTGCGCAGCGTCCTCGACCCGCAGCCCGGCTTTTCGAACTATGCCGAGGTCTTCGGCTCGACCACCTACCTGCGGGTCTTCGCCAATACCTTCGTGGTCGCGGGGCTGGTGACGCTCGTCACCCTGTTGCTGGCGTTCCCGACGGCCTGGTTCCTGGCGATCGCGCCGCGACGATGGTCGTCGCTGCTGTTCGGCATCATCATCCTGTCGATGTGGACCAACCTTCTGACCCGCACCTATGCCTGGATGGTGCTGCTGCAGCGCACCGGGGTCATCAACAAGCTGCTGATGGATCTCGGTCTCATCTCCTCGCCCGTGCCCCTGATCAATAACCTCGCCGGGGTCACCATCGGCATGACCTACATCATGCTGCCCTTCATGATCCTGCCGCTCCATTCGACGATCAGAACGCTCGACCCGGCCTTGTGCCGGGCCGCCGCGCTCTGTGGCGCGAGCCCGCTCCAGGTCTTCGCCCGGGTCTTCCTGCCGCTCGTCGCGCCGGGCGTCGGTGCCGGCGTGCTGATGGTCTTCGTGATGTCGCTCGGCTATTTCGTGACGCCGGCGCTCCTCGGGGGCACCTCCAACATGATGCTCGCGGAGCTGATCGCGCAGCTCGTGCAATCGCTCCTCAACTGGGGCCTGGCGGGCGCGGCGGCCGTCGTGCTGCTGGTCGTGACGCTGACCATCTACGCGGTTCAGCTGCGCTTCTTCGGCTTCGGCATCGGCCACGAGGTGGAGTGACCATGCTGCTCGATTTCGATCGCCTCGGCCTCTTCCGCGTCGTCCTCGCCGGCATCGCCGTGCTGGTCGGCGGCTTCCTGCTGCTGCCGATCCTTTTGATCGTCGCCCTGTCGTTCGGCTCGTCGCGCTACCTGCAGTTTCCGCCACCCGCGTGGACGCTCAAATGGTACGCCGCCCTCTTCGCCGATCCGGATTGGCTGTCGTCCTTCGCGACGAGCCTCGAGATCGCCGTCGTGGTCATGATCGTCGCGACCCTCATCGGCCTGATGGCATCGTTCGGGCTGACGCGCGGCCGCTTTCCGGGCAAGGAATTGCTGCGAGCCCTGTTCCTGACGCCGATGGTGCTGCCGGTCGTGGTGCTGGCGGTCGGCCTCTACGCTTTCTTTCTTCGCCTCCACCTCAACGGCACCTTCGTGGGTTTCGTGATCGCCCATGTCGTCGTCGCCCTGCCCTTCGCGATCATCTCGATCTGCAACGCGCTCGAGCGCTTCGACAAGAGCATCGAGGATGCGGCGGTGCTCTGCGGCGCGAGCCCGCTCGAAGCCAAGATCCGGATCACGCTGCCGGCCATTCGGCTCGGCCTGTTCGGCGCGGCGATCTTCTCCTTCCTGGCCTCCTGGGACGAGGTGGTGATCGCCATCTTCATGGCGAGCCCGGACCTGCAGACCTTGCCGGTCCGCATCTTCTCGACCCTGCGGCAGGATCTCTCGCCGGTGATCGCCGCCGTCTCGACGCTGCTGGTCGGGCTGACGATCGTCCTGATGCTCCTCGCCTCGCTGCTGCGGAAAGGCAAGCCCGCATGACCCGACCCTTCCTGTCCATCCAGGCGATCGAGAAGACCTACGGCTCAGTCGTCGCGGTCAAGGACGTCTCCCTCGACATCGCCAAGGGAGAATTCGTGACCTTCCTCGGGCCGTCCGGGTCCGGCAAGAGCACCACGCTCTACGTGGTCGCGGGGTTCCTCGAGCCGACCAGGGGCGACGTGCTGCTCGAGGGCAAGTCGGTGCTCAAGGTCCCGTCGAACAAGCGCAATATCGGCATGGTGTTCCAGCGCTATACGCTGTTTCCGCATCTGAGCGTCGCCGACAACGTCGCGTTTCCGCTGAAGGTCCGGCGCAGGCCGAAAGCCGAGATCGACGCCAAGGTCTCAGCCATGCTGAAGCTCGTCCGCCTCGACCGGATGGCCGAGCGCATGCCGGCTCAGATGTCGGGCGGCCAGCAGCAGCGCGTCGCCCTCGCCCGCGCCCTCGCCTACGATCCGCCGATCCTGCTCATGGACGAGCCGCTCTCGGCGCTCGACAAGAAGCTGCGCGAGGAGCTTCAGGTCGAGATCAAGCGCATCCACAACGAGACCGGCGTCACCATTCTCTATGTCACGCACGACCAGGAGGAGGCCTTGCGCCTGTCCGATCGCGTGGCGCTGTTCAACGCCGGGCGGATCGAGCAGCTCGGCAGCGGACGTGACCTCTACGAGACGCCGGCCACCCGTTTCGTGGCTGGCTTCATCGGCAATTCCAACTTCCTGAGCGGCAAGCTGGACCGCCTATCCTCAACGGCCTGCGCCATCGTGCTGCCCGACGGAGGACGGTTCGACGCGACCCCCTCGGCCATCGTCGAGCCGCAGCGGCGCGACGTCGAGATCATGATCCGCCCCGATCATTTCCGCCTCCACGAAGGCGCGGGGGACGACGGCCTGCCGAAGATGACGGGAATCGTGACCGATACGACCTATCTCGGCGAATATACGCTGATCGCGGTGCGCACCGCCTGGGGCGATCCGTTGACGGTGCGGCTGCCGCCGGGCGCCGCGCTTCCGGACATCGCGCCCGGACAGACGATCGACCTGACCTGCGACCGCGCCAACCTGCGGGTCTTCTGACGATTGGGTTCGCGGGCGGCCGGAGCCCGGCCGTGCCGCCTCCGCCCTCGCCGCGCGTCACCGGATGAAATCGCGCGCCTCGTCGAGCGAGGCGAAGACGCGGGTGCCGAGCAGCGTGTCGACCTCGACCGAACCGTCGGGCAGGATCACGTAGTTGCGGTCCTTGATCTGCCCCGTGACAGGCATGCGCTCGACGATGACCGCCGCCGCCGGCATCGGCGGCTTCGGCTCGGGCCGCTCCTCGACCGGCAGGGGTTGCACGGTCACCGGCGGGGGTGCGAGCAACGCATCGAAGACTTCACGGAGCGAGCCGAATCCGCGCCGCAGCACGCCGACGACGGCAAGACCGATACCGCTCAGAATTGCCGTCTGCGATAGGGTGACGACGTCGCCCCTGAGCGCCGTCACGGCGACGAGGTTGCCGGCCTTGAGCACCGTTTCGGCCACGAACAGGTCGGCGATCAGCACGGCCCAGCCGACCAGCGCCAGCGCCAGCCCGAACCACGTGAACCGATCGGTCTTCATCCCGCTTGCTTTCTCCCGCGCCGGCCGCCACGGGCGGTTCCCGAAGCGTTCAATCCTTCTGGTCCTTGTCCACATAGGTGAAATTGTCGATCAGGATCTCCTTCACCAGCGGCACGCCGAGATGGGCGTTGGTGCTCTGGATCAGGTGGTTGGTGAGCTTCTTGAGGTCGTATTTCTCGAGGTGCCGGAAATCGAGCGTCTCGTCCGTGTAGACGGCCCGGAAGGCCTCGTCGAGCAGGTAGATCTCCGGCGGCACCTTGAGGGTCTTGAGCACCGCCGCATCGACCGTGTAGGCGAATTGCATGGAGATGAAGCCCTGCACGCTGCCGTCGGCGATCATCGGCACGCTGATGACGCGGGTCTTCTGTGCCAGCAGTGTCGTCGCCGACCCGGCGGCCTTGGCCGAACTCGGCGGCGGCATGAAGACGGCGACGCCGTAGGCCGCCCCGAGCGCCACCAGCGTGACCCAGATGCCGACGAACCAGACCTTCATGGCTGGCCGGCGGCCCGCGATCCCGCGAGCCGCGAATAGGTGCCGTCCGACTCCGCCTCCTTGAGCGAGCGGGCGACGATGTCGGCGACCTCGCGCAGCGCGCGGAGCTGACGGTCGAGCACAGTGCGGTTCGTCTCGAGCTTGCCGGCGAGGCCCGCGAGCCTCTCGCGCGCCACGGTGTTCGGGCCAAGACCGGGCAGGTTGCGCAAGACGCGGCTCAGTTCGAGCAGGCCCTGCCGCTTGCGCTGGTTCAAGGCGACCATGTCGAGCTTGAGGTTGCGGCTGAAGGCCTCGGTCTCGGCCTCCACCACCGCCTCCACCCGGCCGACCACCGCCATGAAGGTGGCGATCGAGGCAGCGGCACCGCTATCAACCGGCTCATCCTTGGCCGGGCCTGCCGCCGCGCCGCCACCGCCGGCCCTCAACGAGAACTTCATCTCACACCACCCTGGTTCATAAAACGACTGTCACTTGGCGATCAGCTTGGTCCCGGCCATGGACGACAAGGCGGCGAGGCCCGGCCCGGTCGCGGCGGCGGATGCGTCGGCGGCCGATGTCGCGGCCCCGGGCTGGCCCAGCGCCTGCGGTTCGCCGGGTTTCGTCTTGTCGAGGCCGCCGTGGGCATGTTCGATCATCTTGGCGATGCCGATCCTGCCGCTCCTGGCGATCTGGTTCGCCACCTGCTCGGCCAGCATGGACCGGGTGATGTCGGCCGAGGCCGCATCGCCGAAGAGGTCTTCGTCCTTCGGCAGGATGTTCTGGACGAAGTTCTGGAGCATGAGGGCTTCGAACTTCTGGTAGGGCGAAAGGGTCGGCATGGCGCGCCGTGCCAGGGGACCGAACGGCGAGGGCGGAGCCGCGCGCGCCGTGGCGACGTGCACGGCATCCGTCGCCGATCCGAGCGCCGCCGCGAACCCGCCGCCGCCCTGCCCGGCCGCCATCCTGGCGAGCTTCGCCGTCGCCGCCTGGAGCCGCGTCGGATCGGCCGCCTGGGCGACGTCGAGCACGATGTCAGAGGGCGGCGAGATCGACACGGGGCGAGCATTCCGGACTGCGGGACGGGCGGGGACGCCGGGCGCATCACGACCGGACCGGTTCATCCTGCTGCCGCAAGCTTACGGCAGGCTGGCGGGGTACGTTCGGAATGTGCGGCGCCAAGAGCGCGAACCGAGCGTCGGAACGCCTCGCCGACATCCAGGCATAGTCTGCCAGCATCGCCGTGGGCCGCATCGCTCCGCGGTGGTGGGGCCGTCATGTGCTCTGAATCACCTTCAACCCACAATGGCGAGATGATCGATCGCTCGAACAAGCTTTTGAGGAAGTGCAGGCCCTCCCTTTGCGATGCAGAATCGGGCGGCCCAGGTCCCACTGCGATTGCCCCTCTACGGCTCCGCGCTCGTCCGCCCCATCATCCCGTCCAGCAGCCGCTCGAACGCCTTGCGTTCCTGAAGCCGGCGGTCCTCGGCGCCAAGCGTTTCGGCCATGCGCTCGGCGATCTTGAGGCGGCTTCGCGCCTCGCGCGTCTCCTCCGCCTGGCGGTCGACCTGCTGCGCGGCGAGCACCGCCTGCGCTCCCAGCCTGCGGCGCTGCACGACGACGAGCGAGGCCAGCTTGCCGGCGACCGGCGCCGCGCCCACGAAGGCATCGAGGTCGCGCTGCGCCGCCTCGGTCTCGCGGCGCTCGGCCTCGGCCTCGGCGAATTTCACCTCGGCCAGCCGTTTGACCTGGCCCTGCAGCCGCATCAGGCGCCGCATCGCGTCGAGACGTTCGCTCATCCGCTCAGCTTTTCATGAAAAGGTTCGCTCATCCGCTCACCAGAAACTGGCCGAAGGCCTCGATGAACATCGCCAGCAACGGCTTGATGGAGAAATAGAGTAGGAGCAGGCCGCCGAGCAACAAGAAGGGCTGCGAGATGAAGAAGATCTGCACGGCGGGAACCAGCCGGTTGGTCAGCCCGATGGCGAGGTTCACGACGATCGAGAAAATCAGGAAGGGGCTGCCGAGGCGGAGCGCGATCATGAAGGCCTGCGAGGTCTTGTCGGCGACCTGGCCCAAGGCGAACTGGGGCGAGAAGCCCGCGCCCGGCGGCAGCATCCGATAGGAGGCGGCGATCGCTTTCAGGATCTCGAGATGCAGGTCGGTGAAGAACAGGAGCGCGGTGGCGCCGAGCGTCAGCAGCGTCGCCAGGGCCGGCAGCGGCTGATCCTCGTCGATCGGCGCGCCGATGTTCTGCGACAGGCCGATCGACATCGAGAGCGCCATGCCGATCGTCTCGAGCGCCACGAAGAAGACGCGCCCCATCACGCCGATCGTCACGCCGGTCATCATCTCGAGAACCATGACCCGCAGCAGGGTCACCGGCTGGCCGTCGGCGACGAGCTTGACGACGGCGTCATAGACCAGCGGCGTCACCGCGAGCGACAGCGCGATGGCGATGAACAGGCGCACCTGGACCGGAATGCGGTCGCTGGAGAAGCCGGGCATCAGCATCAGGCAGCCGCCGACCCGGGCGAAGACCACGAAGGCCGCGACGATGCTCTGGCCGGCGAAATCGTTCAAGAAATGCTGCCGAGCGGCCGGATCTCGACGCCGCGCGCGATCTCGAGATGCGAGAGAACCGGCAGGGTCGCGAACATGCGCTCCACGATCATGCGCACGTAGGTGCGCACCTCGGGCGCCGCGATCAGCACGAAATGATGGCCCTGGTCCATGCGCTCCCGGATCGCCGCGGAGGCTTCCTGGCCGAACTGCTCCACCATGCGGGGATCGAGCTCGAATTCCGCGACCTCGCCCTTGCTATCGCGCTTCAGGCTCTGATGGAAGGCCAGATCCCAGCGGTTGCCGAGCCGCAGCACCTTCAGGCCGCCGCCCTCCGAGAGGTCGCCGCAGATCTGCTGCGCCATCCGCATCCTGACGTGCTCGGCCACCTGCTCGGAGCGGCGCACGTGCGGCACGATCTCGGCGATGGCCTCGAGGATCAGGTGCAGGTTGCGGATCGACACGCGCTCGCCGAGCAGGAGCTTGAGCACCGCCTGAAGGCCCGAATAGCTGATCTGGGAGGGGCAGATGTCGTCGATCAGCTTCTTGTATTCGGGCTCGAGCCGGTCGAGCAGGCCACGCATGTCCTTGTAGGAGAGGAGCTGGGCCAGGTGGTTTCGGATGACCTCGGAGAGATGGGTCAGCAGCACCGAGAGCATGTCGACCGTCTGGAAGTTCTGGCTCTTGACCTCGGCCGCGTAGGCCTCCGCGATCCACATCGCCTTCATGCCGAAAGCCGGCTCGCGCACCTCGGCGCCCGGAACATCGGGCCGTCGCCCGTCTCCGGTGATCACCATGAACTCGTTGAGCGGCAGCTCCTGACTGGTGACGACGGTGCCATGGATCTTGATCTGATAGGTCTTGGGCGGCAGGTCGAGGCTGTCGGAGACCTTGATCTCGGGCACGACGAAGCCGTACTGGCGCGCGAATTTGCGGCGCATCTTGGTCACCCGGTGGCCGAGCTCGCTCTGCGACGACAGGAGCCGGCCGCCGAGCTGCTTGCCGAGGAGAAGCTCGATCTCCGCGGTGCGCAGCACCTCCTTGACCGAATCCTTGGCCTCCGCGGCGGCTTTCTCCTCGGCCTCCGCCGCCACCGCCGCCTCGGCGGCTTTCGCCGCCGCGAGGCGCCGCGGCATCGAATAGCCGATGAACAGCATGAGCCCGCCGAGCACAGCGAAGGGAAAGAACGGCAATCCCGGCACGACGGCGAGCAGGAACATCAGCAGCGCCGCCACGTAGAGCGCGCGCGGATAGTGGACGAGCTGGTTCAGCACCGCCTGGTTGGCCGAGCCGCGCGTGCCGCCCTTCGAGACGAGCAGCGCCGCCCCGAGCGAGGTGATCAGCGCCGGGATCTGGCTGACGAGACCGTCGCCGACCGAGAGCTTGGCGAAGACGTCGGCGGCCTGCGACAGCGGCAGGCCGTGCCGCGTTACGCCGATCACGATGCCGCCGAACACGTTGACCGCCAGCACGATGAGGCCGGCCACCGCGTCGCCGCGCACGAACTTCGAGGCACCGTCCATCGAGCCGAAGAAGGCACTCTCCTCCTCGAGCTCGCGGCGGCGGCGCTGCGCCTCCTTGTCGTTGATGAGGCCCGACGACAGGTCGGCGTCGATGGCCATCTGCTTGCCGGGGATCGCGTCGAGCGTGAACCGCGCGCCGACCTCGGCGATACGGGTCGCGCCTTTGGTGATCACCACGAAATTGATGGTGATGATGATGGCAAAGACGATGAGACCGATGACGAAGTCGCCGCTCATCACGAGCTGCGAGAAGCCGCCGATGATGAAGCCGGCGGCGTTGGCGCCTTCCGCGCCGTTCGACAAGATCAGGCGCGTCGTCGCGATGTTGAGCGACAGCCGCAGCATGGTGGCGACGAGCAGCACGGTGGGGAAGGCCGAGAAATCGAGCGGCCGCTCGATCCACAGCGCCACCATCAGGATCAGCACGGATAACGCGATCGAGAAGGCGAGGCCCATGTCGATCATGAAGGCGGGAATCGGCAGGAAGAAGATCGACAGGATCGCGATGATGCCGATCGCGAAGCCGACGTCGCGGCCGTTGCGCCGTTCCGCCTTGACCGGACCTATTGCCGAAACGCTCATGCCGACACCCTTCGGGCGCATCTCGCGGCGCCCCATCGGGCCGATCCTGGCGCGCGAAGCTTGCGTCGGGGTGGCTTCGAGCGCGGCTCCTCGCATGGCACAGTCACCGAAGAGCAACCTTTTGGTTGCCAGGCGTTCCGCATTGTGGCATTAATCAAGCAACCAAGAGGTTGCCCATGCCGGACCGCATCGAAAAGACCATCGAACTCGCCGCGCCCGTCGAGCGCGTCTGGAAGGCGCTCTCGGATCACCGGGAGTTCGGCACCTGGTTCCGGGTGAACATCGACGATCCCTTCGTCCCCGGCGAGGCCGCAACCGGGCGCATCACCCATCCGGGCTACGAACACGTCATCTGGAGAGCCCGCATCCTGAAGATGGAGGCGCCGCGGCTGTTCTCGTTCTCGTGGCACCCTTACGCGGTCGATCCGGATCACGACTATTCCGGGGAGACGCCGACGGTCGTCGAATTTCACCTCGCGCCGGCGGCCAAGGGAACGCGCCTGACGATCGTCGAATCGGGTTTCGACGCCGTGCCGGAGACCCGCCGCGCCGAGGCCTTCCGCATGAACGACGGCGGCTGGACGAAGCAGGTCGAGAACATCAAAACGCATGTCGAACGCTAGCCATCCCGGGCTCGAGCTCGCCCCTGCGCCGATCTTCGCGGCGCTCGGCGATCCGACGCGCCTGTCGCTCCTGAGGACGCTCAGTGACGGGCGGACGCGCTCGATCGTGGCACTCGCCGCCGATAGCCGGCTGACCCGGCAAGCCGTCACCAAGCACCTGCAGGTGCTGGAGAGGGCCGGCCTGGTGAGCAGCACCCGTCGCGGCCGGGAGAGCCGCTTCGCCTTCGAGCCGGATCCGGTCGTCGCGGCCCGTTCCTATCTCGACCAGGTCTCGGCACAATGGGACGACGCCCTGTCGCGGCTGCGCGCCTTCGTCGAAACGTGAGGCGCCGCCGGAATCAATGCGGGCATCACGCAGGCTTAGCCCGCGCGATGCAAGGCGACGCCGGCGACGACCAGCCCGATCCCGACGAGGTCCGCCGCTGTCGGCACCTGGTGCAGGACTAGAAGGCCGATAGCCGTCGCCGTCGCCGGCAGCAGCGCCAGGAGCAGCGCGAAGCTCGCGCGCGGCAGGCGGCGCATGGCGAGCTGGTCGCAGACATAGGGGATCACCGACGACGTCACCCCGACCCCCACCGCCGCGGCGAGCAGCAGCGGGTCCCCGAGAACGGGCGAGGCATCGCGCAATCCGAACGGAAGCGCGGCCACCGTCGCGACCAGCATGGCGGCGGACAGACGGTCTATCCCCGAGGCGCCGCCCCGGGTCGACGCGATCCGGTGGCCGAGCAGGATATAGAGCACGAACAGCCCGCAATTGGCGAAGGCGAAGACATAGGCGAGCCCGTCGCCGGCGAGGCGGACCTCGGTCAGCAGAGCGACACCTGCCAGCGTGAGGACGAGGGCGGCAAGGTTGCGCCGGGAGTGCAGCCCGGCGGCCGCGACCGCGACCGGCCCGAGGAACTCGATGGCGCCGACGGTCGCCAGCGGCAGCCGCGCGATGGCTTCGTAGAACACCATGTTCATCGCCGCCAGCACGACACCGAGTCCGATGACGACGCGGCGGTCGCGCCATGACAGATCGGCGAGGAGTCGCCAGGGGCGACGCCAGACGGCGAAGACCAGTCCGGCGCTGGCGATTCGCAACCAGGCCACGCCGGGCGGCGCGATCTCGGCGAACAGCAGCACCGCGAAGGACGGGCCGAGATAGTGGAAGACCGCACTCACCAGGAACCAGGCGTGCGGCGGGACCCTGTCGGCAAACGGCGCGGACGAAACATTGGTGCCGAGGGGGGCGTCGATAGCCATGGCGGCAGAGTCGCACGCCGTAGGGGGCTGGTGAATATCGGTTCGAAGGTGATATCGAGAGTCTTCGACGATTCCGGCAAGGAGAAGCGCTCTTGCGCCTTCAGACATCCGAACTGCTGCGCGACCGCCGCAACATCGAGCTGCTGCGGCTACTGCGGGACGAGCCGCGCCTCGCCACCTCCGAACTGGCCCGGCGCGTCGGCATGTCGGCCCCGGCGGTCCGCGAACGCGTGCTGCGGCTCGAGGAGGCCGGCATCATCATCGGCACGCGGCTGGAACTCGATCCCGCGGCCCTCGGCTATCCGGTTTGCGCCTATGTCCGGATACGGCCCATGCCGGGGCAATTGCGGGCCTTATCCGAACTCGCCCGCCGCCTGCCGCAGGTGGTGGAATGCCACCGCGTCACCGGCGAGGATTGCTTCATCGTCAAGGTCCATCTCCCCGGCCTGGACCAGCTCGACGAGGTGCTCGACCAGTTCCTGGCCTACGGCCAGACGACGACGAGCATCGTCCAATCCACGCCGGTGCCACCGCGCGGCCTGCCGCTGCCCGATAGCGGCTCGGCGTCGTGAGCCGGGCTCACCCCGAGACGCGCCAGGAGAAATCGCGATGGGACAGAGAATGGGCATGTGCCTGAGACTGCAGCCCGGCAGGGTCGAAGAGTACAAGCGATTGCACGCCGCCGTCTGGCCGGAGATTCTGGCGCGGCTCAAGGCGAGCCGCATCGCCAATTATTCGATCTTCCTGAAGGAGCCCGAGAACCTGCTGTTCGGCTATTGGGACTATGAGGGCGAGGATTTCGAGGCCGACATGGCGGCCATCGCGGCCGACCCGAAGACCCGCGACTGGTGGGCAGTCTGCTCGCCTTGCCAGCTCCCGTTCGAGACCCGCGGGCCCGGGGAATGGTGGGCCACCATGACGGAGGTCTTTCATCTCGATTGAGACGCGCCGCCGTCCCGCGCCGGGGCCTGCGACCCCCGGATGGAATCACAGGGCGATTCCATCCGATCCGATAGTGCTCCGGGTCAGGCTTCGTTGCCCGACGAGGCTTCGGCGCCGCACCAATCGTAGATACTGAGCGCCATCACCTTGATCGAAGTGATGTAATCCTCGATCGACACGTATTCGTCGTTGGAATGCATGACCGCCGTCGATCCCGGCCCGAAGATCACGGTCGGGGTGTTGGCGTAGCCGTTCAGGAACCGCGTGTCGGCGGCACCCTGGCGGCCACTGATCTCGGGTGCGCGCCCGGTGATCTCCGTGTAGGTCTTGCACACGGTCTGCACGATCGCGTGATCGCGCGGGATCTCCGAGGCCTCCGCGTCGTAGCCGACGAACCGCACGGTCGGCGGATGGTCCTTCATCCACGGGTCCTGCGCCGCCAGCCGCGCGATCTGGTCGACGAGACTTTGCTTGACGCCCTCGTGATCCTCCCCCGGCACGGTGCCGATGCTACCCTTCAGCAAGGCGCTGGCCGGAAAAGCGCTCGGATAGTTGCCGGCCGAGAAGCTCCCGATCATGCAGGGCATGGAATCGAGCGCGTTCGGATAGAGCGGATGAGACACGGTGGCGATGCGCGTGGCCTCGAGCGCGTTGACGGCCTCCACGATCTTATTGCCGAGTTCGATGCCGCTGATGCCGTCGTAGCGCTTCTGAATGCCGACGGGCTTGCCGTGGACCTCGATCTCGAACCAGATCCGTCCGATGCAGGCCGGCTGCACGGCGAGGTCGCTCGTTTCCCCGGAGATGCCGGCATCGGCCTTGTAGCCGCGGATCACCGTATCCAGCGTTCCGTGGCCGCTGACCTCCTCGTCGATGACGATGTTGATATGGACGTCGCCCTTGGGCGTCAGGCCCGCCGCCTTGAGGAACTCCACCGCCATGATATGACTGGCGACGCCGCTCTTCATGTCGGCCGAGCCCCGTCCATAGATGCGGCCGTCCTTGATCGACGCCGACCAGGGATCGTCGCTCCACCCTTCGCCGCCGGCGACGGGGATCACGTCCGTGTGCCCGTTGAGCAGCAACGAGCGCCCGCCGCCGGACCCCTTGAACGTCGCGACGATATTCGGCCGCCCCTCGTAGCCGCGATTCACCGGACGATAGCCGGGATGCTTTTTCAGCTCTTCCCAGTCGGTCTCCCATATGTCGACGTCGAGTCCCATCCTGGTCAGATAATCCGCCAGAAACTTTTGGATCGCCGCCTCGTCGCCGGTGACGCTCGGAATCGAGATCATCGTCCGGAGAAAATCGATGGCCTTGTCGCGGTTCTCCTCGACGATCTGCAGCAGCTTCTGACGGGACTGGTCCTTGCCCATATGGTTCTCCTGATATGTCTCGAGCGCCGGCGGGCACCCCAAATCGTTTTGCGCGCTGGCGAACGGGCCCGGGCGGGCGGGCCGCCAGCCTAGCCGCCCAGATAGGCCTGCCGCACATGACCGTCGTCGATGAGGTCTTGGCCGCCGCCGTCCTTCACGATCGTGCCCGATTCGAGCAGATAGGCGTGATCGCACATGTCGAGCGCCGAATAGGCGTTCTGCTCGACCATGAGGATCGTCGTCCCCGTGTCGCGGATGCCGGAGATGATCTCGAAGACGTGGTCGACGATGTTGGGCGCGAGGCCCAGGGAGGGTTCGTCGAACAGGATGAGCTTCGGCTTCGACATGATGGCGCGGCTGATCGCGAGCATCTGCTGTTCGCCGCCCGACAGCGTTCCGGCGATCTGCCGGCGCCGTTCCGCGAGCCGGGGGAAGCGGTCGAAGACGCTCGTCCGGTCGGCGAGTATGCCGGCCTGGTCGGACCGGAGATAGGCCCCCATGTCGAGGTTTTCCTCGACCGTCATATGCGGAAACACGCGTCGGCCTTCGGGACAATGGGCGATGCCGCGCGCCAGCGTTTCGCGCGCCGAGCAGCGCGTAATGTCGTGGCCTTCGAACACCATGCGGCCGGAGGTGGCCGGCAGAAGGCCGGAGATCGCGCGCAGCGTCGTGCTCTTTCCGGCGCCGTTGGCGCCGATCAGCGCGACGAGCTGCCCTTTCTTGACCTTCAGCGAGACGCCCTTGAGGGCCTGCACTTTGCCGTAGCAGCAGACAAGATCGCTGATCTCAAGCACGCTTCTTCGCTCCCTGCCCGAGATAGGCGCGAATCACGTCCGGGTTTTCCTGGATCGAGGCCGGCGGCCCCTCGGCGATGATGCGTCCGTAGTTCAGCACCACGATGCGGTCCGAGACCCCCATCACGATCGGCATGTCGTGCTCGACCAGGAGGATGGACATTCCGAGGTCGCGCACGCGTCCGATGAGCTTCATGAACCGCTGCGTTTCCGAGGGGTTCATGCCGGACACCGGCTCGTCGAGCAGCAGCATCGAGGGCTTGGCCGCGAGGGCCAGTGCGACGCCGAGCAGCCGCTGGTCCCCATAGGGGAGCGAGCCGGCGAGTTCGTTCCGGCGATGGTCGATGCCGACCAGGCGGAGAATGTCGCCCGCCTGCTCCCGGAGCTCCCGCTCCGAGGCCTTCTCGCGCGGCGTCGCCAGCAGGCTATCCCACAGCGTCGAGCGCCCTCGCCGGTGCAGCCCAGTCAGCACGTTGTCGAAGACCGTGCTGGCCTGGAACACGCTGGTGCGCTGGAACGTCCGGACCAGGCCCAGGCTCGCGACCTCGTGTGGCTTGAGCCCGTTCAGCGCCGTCCCACGGTAGCGGATCTGACCCTTGGTGGGGCGCAGGAAACCCGTGATCACGTTGAAGGCGGTCGTCTTGCCGGCGCCGTTCGGGCCGATGAGGCTGAGGACCTCGCCCTCGCGAACCGAAAACGTCATGTCCGAGATGGCGATCAGGCCGCCGAAATGCACGGCGACATGGTCGATGGTCAGCGCCGCAGCCGCGATGGACGCCTGAACGGTCATGGCTGCTCCTGAGGCCGGGCCGGCCGCGGCAGCGGGGGCGTGCCTTTCGAGGAGCGGAAAGACCATCGCTGGAGAGCCGGAACGATGCCCTGCGGCAGCACGAAGACGATCACGATCATCAAGGCGCCATACAGGATCCACTGCAGTTCGGGTCCCGCGATCGCGCGCACCCCGACAGGGAAGAAGCCGAAGATGAGCCCTCCCACTACCGGGCCGGCCAGCGTTCCCTTGCCGCCGGTGATCACCATGATGACCATCGTCACGGTGTAGATGAAGGCGAACACGGTCGGGTCGATGATGCGGATGTAGTGGGCATAGAGGCTGCCGGCGCCCCCCGCTATGGCGGCCGAGACGACCGCCGCCACGACCAGATAATGGGTGACGTCGATGCCCATCGACATGGCAAGCGACTCGTTCTCCTTGAGCGCCATCATGGCCCGGCCCGCGCGCGACTGCACGATCCGCTTGATGATCACGAAGGCGACCAGACCGACACCCAGGACCAGGTAGTAGTTCGACACCTTGCCCCAGAAGGTGAACTTGCCGAGCCCCGGGAACGACACGCTCAGGGGCGGGATGCCCGTCAGGGCGAGCGGCCCCTGGGTGAGTTCGACCCAGTTCAACGCCACGAGCCGGACGACTTCGGCGAAGCTGATCGCCACGATGACGAAATAGGCACCGCGCACCCGGAACGAGAGCTTGCCGACGAGGTATCCGCAGAACCCGGCCACGAGCGTGCCGATCAGGAACCCCGACCAGACCGGCCAGGGGTCGTGCACGACGCGAAAATCCCCCACGATGCCGATGTCGAAGCCGAGCGACGCCAGGGCGCTGGTGTAGGCGCCGATGCCGAAGAAGGCGACGTGCCCCAGGCTGAGCTGGCCCGTATAGCCGAGCAGCAGGTTCAGGCTCATCGCCGCGATCGTGAAGATGCCGGTCGTGATGAAGGCGTTGAGGAGGTAGGGGTCGTGGAGCCAGAGCGGCACCGAGAGCAGCGCCGTCACCGAGACGATGGGAAGGACGGCCCGAGTCATCCGATACGCTCCGCGCGGGCGAAGAGGCCGGTCGGCCTGAACACCAGCACCGCGATGATGATGAGGAAGCCCATCGCGTCACGGTAGCCCGACGAGATGTAGCCGGCGCCCAGCTCTTCCGCGAAGGCCAGGATGAAACCCCCGAGCGTAGCCCCGGTGATGTTGCCGAGACCTCCTAGAATGACGATCGCGAAGGCCTTGAGCGAGGCGAGGTCGCCCATGCGGGGGGAGACCACATAGACCGGCCCGAGCAGCGCTCCCGCAGCCGCGGCGAGGCTCGAACCGAGCGCGAAGGTCGCCATGTAGATGGCCTGGACGTTGACGCCCATGAGGGAGGCCGTGTCCCGGTCCTGGAACGTCGCCCGCATGGCCTTGCCCAGCTTGGTCCGGTTGATGAGGACATAGGTGGCCGCGATCAGCGCAAGCGCAGCCCCGAACACGAAGACCCGCAACGCCGAGAGCGACACCGGCCCGATCACGAGCGGCGCATTGGAAAAGGGCGTCGGCACCGATTTGGCGACCCCGCCCCAAAGGAGCTGCTCGCCGTTCTGCATGACGATCATGGCGCCGATCATGATCAGCATGGTCGTGTCCATGTCGGCGTCGCGCATCGGCCGGAGCAGCACGAATTCGATCGCGGCGCCGAGCACGCAGCCGGCCGCGATCGAGAAAATGATGGCGACGAAGAAATTGAGGCCCAGCATGGAGCTGGCCAGAAAGATCATGTAGCCGCCGAAGGTGTATAATTCGCCGTGCGCGAAGTTCACCACGCGCATGATGCCGAAGATCAGCGTCAGCCCTATGCCCAGGAGGGCATAGGTTCCGCCGAGAATCAATGCGTTGACTAGGTGTTGCAGAAGTTCGGTCAAAATTCACTCCCCGGATGACCGCCTTCGACTGGACCCGGCTTGTCCAGCGCTCGGCCCGAGACGGTTACGCCCCTGGGCTCGGGCGACCTGGATCAGAGTTGGGGGACGACGACTTTGCCGTTCTCGATCTTGATCAGATACACTTCGGGTTTGCTCTGGCCGCTTTCCTTGCCGGATGGCCCGGATTTCGCGAACTTGATCTCGCCGTTCAGTCCCTTGACGTCGACCTGCCAGAAGGCGGCGCGAATCGCGTCGGGATCCGCCTTCCCGGCTTTCTGGATCGCCGCGGCAATCGTGCGGACGCCGTCATAGCCCCTGAAGCTTTCGGTCAGGCCGGCGAACGGATAGCCACGCTTCTTCCACTCTCCGATGAAGTATTTGGCCGCTTCCGGATCGGAGCTCTTCTCGGGGAACCACGGAAGGAACGCCACGAGATGCAGGGTTCCGTTGGCAGCCGCGCCGGCCTGCTCGATTAATTGATCGGGATTTTGTGACGCGCCCGTGGTGATGATCTGCTTCTTGAGGCCCAGGGCGGCGGCCTGCTTGAAGATGAGCGTCAGCTGCTCGACTTCCGCCGTGATCATGAGAGTGTCGGCGTCGGACGCTTTGAACTTGTCGAGCTGAGCGCCCATGTCCTGCGCATCCTCGTCCATCGTCTCGACGAGCCCGACCTTGACGCCCTCGCCCTTCAGCATCTTGCCGAAGTCCTGGGCAGCGCCGCGACCCCAGTCGTTGTTGATGACGAGAAAATCCACCTTCTTGATCTTGAGCTTGGGCACCATGGGCTTGAACGCCTCGGCCTCCACCGACGAGGGTGGCGCGATGCGGAAGATCTCCGGATTGCCCTGCAGCGTGATCTTGCCCGACGAGGACGTCTCGACCAGCATCGGCACCTTGTATTCGAGCAGCTTGGGCATGACCGCCAACGTGAGGCTGGACCCCCAGGCTCCCATCATCACGGGCACCTTGTCGCTGCTGATGAGCTTCTCGGCGACCGCGGCCGCTTCCGTCGGGTTGCTCTTGTTATCTTCGATCACGAGGTCGAGCTTGCCGCCCAGCACGCCGCCCTTGGCGTTGATCTCGTCGGCCGCGATCTTGGCCCCGTTGGTCACATAGGTGCCGGAGGCTGCGAAGGGGCCGGTCAAGGGCTCGTCGACGCCGATCTTGACCGCGTCGGCGGCGGCGGCGCTGCCGGCCATGCCGGCCAGCAACAGCAAGGCGAACGGCATCTTGCCATGAATGTGAGCTACCATCCTGATTTCCTCCAAGAAAATGATGCCGGCCGGGCCGGATCGCGCGATTTTTTGTGCGTTCTTGTCGAGTCGCATCATCACATCATTCTATAATTAGGATGATATGACAAGTGGGATGTTGAAACGTCGGCGCTCGCCTCTCCACCCGGCGGCGAGCACCGCCGGGGCCGTGTCGGGCGGTCGCCCGTGGCCGCTGCCAACCCGCGATCAGGCCTTGAGGCGCGGAATAATCTCGCGGGCGATCATCTCCACCTGATCCATCCTGTACTTGTAAGGCACGAAGATAATCTTCTGCACGCCGACCGAGAGATGGGCCTTGAGCTGCTCGACGCACTCGTCGACCGAGCCCATGATGGCGCTTTCGCGCGTGCAATCGCTATAGGCGGGGAAGTCCCATTCCTTGTTGAGCCAATCCATCATCTCGTCGCGAACCGCGTCCTTCGACGGCCCCACCATGATGGGGAGCTGCGAGGCGTTCATCAGCTGGTCGGGATCCTTGCCGGCGTCCGTGGCATAGTTGCGGATCTTCTGCCACGACTTGGCGAAGTCTTCCGCTCGATAGAAATAGGTGAGCCATCCGCCAACCGTCGCCGCGCGCTGCAGCACCTTCTCGACATAGCCGCCGATCAGGACCGGGATCGCGGGCGTCTGGACGGGCTTCGGATACATCACGGCGGCCGACAGCTTGTGGTTCATGTACTCGCCATCGACCTTCGCCTCGGTCCACAGGCGGTTCAGGATCTCCAGGTTCTCGTCCATGATCTTGCCGCGCTTCTCGAACGGCATGCCGACCGCGTCGAACTCGCGCTTGTACCAGCCCGACGCCATGCCCATCAGCATGCGGCCGCCCGACAGCTGGTCCATGCTGGACAATTGCTTCGCGAGCAGCACCGGGTTTCGCAGGGTGAGCACCAGGATCCCGGTGCCGAGCTTGATGCGTTTGGTGCGGGCCGCGATCGCGGTCAGAACGGTGAGCGAGTCGATGATCGGGAAATTGGGCTCGACGCCGAGCAGCATGTGGTCCCAAACCCAGACCGAATCGTAACCGAGCTCCTCGACCCGGACCCCGTAGTCCATCAAGGCCTTGGCGTCCGGCATTTCGGGGAAGGCGGTGAAGTTGCGAGCCGCGATCCCGAACGTCTTGTCGAGCATCGTCATGAGAGTCCTCCGGACGTCTGTTTCAGGCGGTGAATAGTTTCTGGGGGTCGAGCAGCCTTAGGGTGGAGAGTTCCAGCTCGGTCGGCGGCTCGGTCACCGACAGCGCGTCGTCGAAGAGCAGCTCGAAGCCGGTATTGTCCTGGACCTGGTCGCGGGTGACGCCGGGATTGAGCGCCATCACCTTCATGCGGCGGAGCTCGTCCTCGAAGGAGAAGACCGCCAGCTCCGTCACGACCCGGAACATGCCGCCGGATGGCAAACCTGCCTCGGCGCGGCTCTGGCGGCCGCGCAGGAAGCCGGGGCTCGTGATGAAGTCCACCTTCTCGACGAAGCGCCGCTTCTCGTGCTTCATCGTCACGATCATGTTGGCGAGGCTCGAGATGTCGTTGCCGCCACCGGTTCCCGGCAGCCGGGTCTTGGGGCTCTTGGGGTCGCCGATGAAGGACGAGTTCAGGTTGCCGAACTGGTCGATCTGGGCACCGCCCATGAAGCCGATGTCGACATATCCGCGCTGCAGCAGGAGCAGCACGTCGGCGCTGCCCAGCACCATGTTGGCCCGCTTGGTGCAACGCTGGTCGTTGGTGGACGGAGGAAGCTTCCCCGGCTCCACGAACGCCCCCACGACGCCCCCTTCGAACAGGATGGTCAGCCCGGGACAGCGCAGCCGCTGGGCCAGGGTGGCGGCCAGTAGCGGGGTGCCGACGCCCGCGAACACCACCTGCCCGTCCTTGAGCTGCCGCGCGCTGAGGATGGCCAGAAGCTCGGACGTGGTGTGACGAAGAGGTTCAGTCATTGTAGATGCTCCTGCCCCCCCGGCTGGCCTCGAGGATCTCCTCCATCCCGATCAGCGACAGGTAATCGGTCCAGGAGTCGGGGCCGTAGACGTAGCGGTCCAGATAGCGCCGCATGCCCTCGACAGGTTCCTTGTTCACCTGAGCCACATAGGCTTCCATATGCCGCATCATCGGCTCGTAGAGCCCGAAACACTCGTGGGGCGCCGACCCATAGGGAACCTCGACCACGGCATCGACGCAGAAGAACGGGATCTTGGTCTGGTCGGGCGCCCTGCGGATCTGGTCGTTGGACACGATGCGCTCGGTCGTCAGGACGACCCGGTTGGCCGCCATCGCGAGGTCGATGTCCATGAACTGCAGGCCGTCCATCTGGGCATTGCCGTAGGCGTCGCATCGCTGCACGTGGATCAGCGCGACGTCCGGATTGAGCGCCGGAACCAGCAGCAGCTTCTCGCCCGTGAACGGACAATCGATCTCCTTGGCTTCGGGCCGGATCCTGGCGACGTCCGACCCGAGCATCGACCGGATCGGCAGGAACGGCACGCCCATGGCGCCGGCCCGGAACCGCATGCCCACCGCCATATGGCTCCATTCGTCATAGCGGACCGTGCCCGCCTCGACGTGGTGGCGCATGACCTTGGACAGCCCCCACAGGATGCCCTGGGCGAACCAGCTCGTCGTGATGTGCTTTGAAATGCCCGAGCCGAACAGCAGGTCGCCATCGGTCGACACGATGCTGCGGGAGCAGGACAGATCCTTCTTCCCGGCGCGAATAAGCTGCCAGATCATGGCCATCGGGGTCCGCGACATGGTGGATCCGCCGATGCCGACCGTGGCACCGTCCTGGACGAAGGAGGCGGCCTCATCGAGGCTCACGACCTTTTCGCGCAAGCTCCTGTCGCGTCGCGCAAGACCGTCCCGCAGCCGCGCATAGGGCTGAACGCCGCCTTGTTGCACTTCCACCCATCCCTCCAGCCGATCCCGGTGCGACGTCACCATGGTTTCCGAGGCCCGGCGCAACGGTCCGGACAGACTCGCTTCCCCCTAACCCCGCCGTACGGCGCCCGCTGGCGCACACCTGCGCCGCACAAGCTTCAGAACCACTGTAATTGATACTATTATCAGTACAATAGGATTATCGACCACGCAGCGATCTTTTTGCGACCACCGCGGTCAACCCGCCCGACCGGCCGCGACGGCCGGAGTCGCCCATGATCGGTCCAGATCCATCGTCCCGAACGACTTGGACCGCTGGCCTTCGGCCGCATCCTTGTAGGTCGTGGTCCGCTGCCGCGGCATCCGCCCGGCCGAGCGGATGATGGATTCCATCAGTTCGGGACTCATCTCCTGGCCGTGGCTCGCGCCGGCCGAGCGGGAGATGCTTTCGTCCATGAGGGTCCCGCCGAAATCATTGACCCCGGCCGCCAGGCACAGCTTCACGCCCTCGGGCCCGAGCTTCACCCACGACGCCTGGATATTTCGAATATGCGGATGTAAGGCGAGACGAGCCACGGCATGCATCAGGATCGATTCGCGGAACGTGGGGCCGCGCCGCGCCCGGCCCTTGAGATAGATCGGCGCCTCCATGTGGACGAAGGGCAGCGGAACGAATTCCGTGAAGCCGCCCGTCTCGGCCTGCAGGTCGCGGATGCGGATGAGGTGCCGAGCCCAATGCTGATAGCCTTCGATATGGCCGAACATGATCGTCGCCGTGGTGCGAAACCCGGTCCGATGGGCCGCGCGCATGACGTCCAGCCACTCGGCCGTCGAGATCTTGTCGGCGCAGAGCGTGGCCCGGACCTCGTCGTCCAGGATCTCGGCGGCGGTGCCGGGGAGCGTGCCGAGGCCAGCCTGCTTGAGCTCGGCCAGGAAATCGGCGACCGGAATGCCAAGCGTCTTGGCGCCCTGATGCACCTCCAGCGGCGAAAAGGCGTGCATATGCATGTCCGGCACGGCGGTCTTCACGGTCCGGCAAATCTCCAGGTACTTGCGGCCCGTATAGGACGGGTGGATGCCGCCCTGCATGCAGACCTCCGAGGCGCCCCGCATCCAGGCCTGGCGGACCCTGTCGGCGATCTCCTGGTCCGGCAGATCGTAGGGGCGGCCACGCAGGTTTTCGCTCATCTTGCCTTTGGAAAAGGCACAGAACTGGCACTTGAAGTAGCACACGTTGGTGTAGTTGATGTTGCGCGTGACGACATAGCTGACCGTGTCGCCGTTGACGGCCCGGCGCAGGTCGTCGGCGGCCCGGCAAACAGCGGCGAAATCATCGCCCCGCGCTCGGAACAAGACGACGATATCGGCCTCGTCCAGCGCCGCGCCACGCCGCGCCTTGCCGAGGACCTGGGCCACCCGGCCCGAACCCGCGCCCTCCGGAGCCTTCCTGACGAGCGCCACATCGGCCGCGGGCAGGCTCCCCGTGCTGCCGGGGCACCACGGGTCGGTGCGGGGCCAGCCGTCCCCGTCGACGGCCTCCAGCAGCGCGGTCCGCAATGTCGCGTCGACCCAACGGGACGGCTGGCGGGCGAATGCCGGATAGATGGCGAGGCGTTCCGTGAGGTCCTTGCCGGCAGCCCTGGTGGCGGCCTCGAGCACCCGCAGGTGGGGCCATGGCGCTTCGGGATTGACGTGGTCCGGGGTGACCGGCGAGACGCCACCCCAATCGTTGATGCCGGCGTCGACAAGTCGTCCGAGGACGCCCGGACTGAGATTGGGCGGTGCCTGAATGCTCATCTCCGGCTCGAACAGCATCCGCGCCGCCGCGATGGTCCACAGATGCTCATCGAGGCTGGGCGCCGGGACGTCCTGCATCCGGGTTCCGGGCTTCGGCCGGAAGTTCTGGACGATGATCTCCTGGATATGGCCATGGGCATCGTTAAGGTCGCGAAGCGCAAGCAGCGATCGGATCCGCTCGGCCCGGGTTTCCCCGATGCCGATCAGAATGCCCGACGTGAACGGAATTGCCTGCCGGCCCGCGCGCCGGATGGTGTCGAGACGCGCGGCGGGCTGCTTGTCGGGCGAGCCGTGGTGCGGCGCTCCCTTGGCGAGCAGCCTCTCCGAGATGCTTTCCAGCATGATGCCCTGCGAGACGGAGCTGCGCCGCAGCACGGTCAGGTCCTCGTCGGACATCAGGCCGGGATTGACATGCGGTAGAAGTCCGATCTCGCGGAACACCAGTTCCGCGGCGGCGCCGAGATAGGACATGGTCGTGGCGTGGCCCAGCCGGTCCAGCTCCGCCCGAGCGGAGCGATACCGAAGCTCCGGCTTGTCCCCCAGCGTGAACAGCGCCTCCTTGCATCCGGCCGCCTGCCCGGCTCGGGCGATCGCCAGGACCTCGTCCAGCGACAGATAAGCCTTGGCACCGCGACGCGGCGGATGGGCGAAGGTGCAGTAATGGCAGACGTCCCGGCACAGTTGCGTGAGCGGGATGAAGACCTTGCGCGAATAGGAGACGAGCCGTCCATGGGCGTGGTCACGGCGACGCGCGGCCGCGTCCAGCAGGGGCGCCAAGTCGGTCACCTCGACGAGCGCGAGCGCTTCGGATGTCGTCAGGCGACTGCCGTCGGCAAGGTTTGCGACCACGGCTGCAGCACTCATCTCAGTTCCAGCCTCGCGTGGATTTGAGCGGAGCGGCCAAGGCGGGCCGCCACGTCACAATCATTGAGCAGAGCGCGCGTGCGTGTGGGCGCACTCCGCCCCAGATGGATCAGCAGGTCGGACGGATTGTCGACATCATGCCCGATCCCATCGAGGCGCATGATCTTCGGCTCGATGCCCCTCGCCCGCGCGGCCGCGACGTGTTTCGCGAAACTGTCGACCCCGAAACACGGATCGACGAGGCTGGGCGGCGTTGCGGCGATCAGGTTGGTGCCGCCGTCGCCCGAGGCTGGAACCAGCACGATGCTTGCCGTCGCCATGGCGGCGAGGACCGCGCGCAGTTCATCGGCGTTGGCGAGCGGCACGTCGGCCGGGAGGATCACCACGCCGTCCCGGCCTTCGGCGACGAGCAGGCTTTTCGCCTGTGCGACTGCGTCGTTGATGCCCGTCTCGGTCGCGTCGACAAGGACACGCGCACCCTGGCCCTTGGCGAGCCGCGCCACCTCCGGATCGGCCGTGACGACCAGCACCGTTGAAATTGTCCCTTCGGCATGGACGGCCTCCAGGACGTCGAGCAGCATGGCCCGCGCCAGTCGTCGGCGCTCGGTAGGCCTCAGCACGCCGCTGAGCCTGGACTTGGCGAGCGTGAGGCGCTTGACGGGAAGCACAGCCCAGACGTCGGCGGGATGGGTTTGCGGGGTCACGCGCGGCGGCCCTCCCGGCGCGGCAGACCGACCTCGGCGATCCGGTCCGCGAACGACAAGGTGTCGCGGGCGAGAGCCTCCCGGTCGGCGATGTCCCGCATGAGGGTCTTCGTGGCCAGGGCCGGAATGTCCAGGCGTTCGGCGTCGACCGCGTCCGCTTCGTCGATCACCAGCCCGTCGATCAGGCCGCCATAGTGGCTTGCGATGGACCGGGACGTCTTGGGAACTCCCAGTTCGTCCATGATCTTGGCGGTCGGTCCCTTCACGGCCTTGCCGCCGACGATGGGCGACACGGCCACGACCGGCGCCACGACGGCAGCAAGCGCTTCCGCCAAGCCTGGCACCGCAAGGATCGGATCGATGCTGAGATAAGGATTCGACGGGCAGATCACGACGGCGCGCAGAGCCGCGTCGGACAAGGCAGCCAGCACGGCTTTCGACGGCCGGGCTCCCGCGGCGCCTTCGAATTCCAGGGATCGGACCACCGGCTGGCACCGATGCTCGACGAAATAGCGCTGAAACGGCAGCGGGCCCTGGTCGGTCACCACCGTGGTGCGGATCGGGTCGTCGCTCATCGGCCGAATCTGGGCCGCGATGCCGAATCGTCCTGCAATTGCCTCGGCGATCTCGGTCAGCGTCTCTCCCGAGCGCAGCCGGCGGGTGCGCTCGACATGCAGCGCGAGGTCGCGGTCGCCAAGCTGAAACCAGCTTTCGCCGCCTAGCGATGTCAGCGCCTGCATGAAGGCCCAGGTTTCACCCGCCCGCCCCCAACCGCGCTCCTCGTCGCTCAATCCCCCGAGCGTGTAGAGGACGGTGTCGAGGTCGGGCGAGATCATCAGGCCGAGATGTTCGAAATCGTCACCCGTGTTGACCACGACGCTGAGACCGGGTCCGAGGATCCGCTGCAGGCCCAGAGCGAGCTTGGCACCGCCGACGCCGCCGCAGATCGCCACCACCGGGCGATGCGAGGGGCCGGATCCGAGGTCGTCCGTCATCGAAACATGTCCCGCTCGCGAGGCCTGATCAGCGCCGAGGCCGGCCGGGCCGGAGCCCCGCTGGTGAAACCCCGGACCAGGACGACCGGAAGCCCCTCGTCGGATTGCCCCATGACGAGCGATGCCGCCGACGCGACCTCGTCGGCCACCGCGCTTTCCGTCACGCGCATCGTGCGCCCGAACAGGTCCGGCGCACCGACGAGGTCGATCAAGGCGGGCACGCCGGCGGCGCCGAGCGCCACGCCAACCACCCCGTTGCGCCAGGGCCGGCCAAAACTGTCGTTGATGATGACTCCGACCTCGATCCCGCCGCGGTCGAAGCGCCGCTTGAGCTCTGCCGCGGACCCATCGGGATCGCGCGGCAGCAGGAGGAGGCGGTGACCCTCCTCGTCATGGTCGACGTTCGATTCATCGACCCCGGCATTGGCCATCACGAGCCCGAGCTTGTGCGCCACGATGAGGACGTGCTCCCGCCGCCGGACCACCTCGGTCGATTCGGAGAGCACCACCTGCACGTGCCGCGGATCCTTGCGGACCTCGGCGGCGAGTGCAACGGCTTCGGGCGACGGGACGACGTCCGCGAGGCGGATGTAGCGCCCTTCAGCCTTCGAAACGATCTTCTGCGCCACCACGACGATATCGCCGGACACCAGGTCGAGGCCGGCCGCCTCGATCCCACTCAGGATCAGAGCAGCCAGATCGTCGCCCGGTGCGACGAGCGGGAGTCCCGGTATCGCGGTGATGGAGACCGATTTCATCAGGTCGCGGCGGCTGGGTTCGACGGCACCGCGTCGAGCCCGGTGATGCGGATGCCGGCGCCCGAAACCTTGTAGCGGCGGTTGATGCCGATCAGGATGGAGGTGAGCGCTTCGGCGGCGGCGGAATTTGCCAGGACCCCGCCGTCGATGCCCCGGGTCGCCACCGCGTCGGCGAGGCCGATCACGATGTCGCGGGCGTCCTTGTCGTCGCCGAACACCAGCACATCGCAATCGGCGCGACCGCCGGCATGGAGCTTGGCGGCGCCGACGTTGTGGAACGCGGACACGACCCGGACACCGTCTCCCAGGAGGACCTGGGCGATCCTGGCCGCCGAGCCTTCCTTGGGGAGTTGCACCGTCGACACCTTCGGGGGCACGAGCGGCACCGCGGCGTCGACGACGATCTTGCCCTGCACCGCATCGCGGATCTCGAGAAGCGTGAGGTGATGAGTGGAGAACGGCACCGCGAGCACCACCACATCGGCCATCCGCGCGGCCGCGACGTTCTCGGCGCCCTGGGCCGAGGAGCCGAGCTTGGCGGCGAGCGCGTCGGCCTTCTCGATAGACCGCGACCCGATCACGACCGTGTAGCCCTCCGCGACCCAACGGGCCGCGAGCCCGGACCCGAGATCTCCGGTCCCGCCGATGATCGCAATCGTGGGTCTCGCCATCGTCATGATCGTTTCCCCGGTCCTGATGTATAGTGCTTTTGCGAGGCTCTGGCCTGCGCTTTCGGGTGCCGTTCCGCGCCGCCGACAAGTCCTTGGGCGTGCCCGGACCTGCGAGGCCCCGGACTGAGATTTGATTCAGCATCAGCATAAGGTACTAATGATAGTATGACAATACCTTTGACTGTGAGAGGCCGATCTCGCCCTCGGGCGATCTCAGTCTCTCCTGGCCAGCCTCCGCCAAAGACCCTTCGCCCGTGCGACCAGGACCGACCACACGAGCGTGCCCGCGTTCAATTCCGTCACGGGCGGCGCGGCCCCTGCCCCGTTCGCGCCGCCGAGCCGTGCGACGAGGTTCTGCGCAAAGACGGCGGTGAGCCGGCCCGCGACGTCCTGCACGATCCCGGATCGTCCGAACTGCGCCAAACTCCCGGTCAGCGTGTAACCCACGGTGATCTCGACCCGTGTCGCGACGCCGTTCTCGATCGGGATCAGACGATAGCGCACCTCGCCCCGGGTCGCCGAATTGCTGCGGGCGTCGCTGCCATATCCCTGGATGCGGCCCGCAAAGGCGGGATCGTCCCGTTCGATGTCGGCGGCGCCGCGGAACTCGGCCGCGATCGGGCCGACCTTGACCCTGATCTGGCCTTCGGCGTGCTCCGGCGTGGGCGTTCCGCGCAGCGTCGTGCCGGGCAGACAGGCCGCCACTTCGCCGACCCGGCCGAAAAACCGCCATACGGTCTCGCGGGGAAAGCTTACGGTAAAGGTCTGATCGAAGGTGGCTTGCGGCTTCCAGTTCGGATCGAGAGCGGGTGCCTTGACCTCCGTACCGGCTGGCGCCGCGACCGGGGAGACGGAGACCCGCCGGGTCGCGCCGGAGGGCTGGCGTTCGTCGGAGGTCGGCGCGTGACCCGACCCGACCGGCCCCAGGCCGACGCGTTCACCGGACCCGATCGCCGCAATGCCGTTGCGGCGGCGCTCGGCGATGACAGCCTGAACGGCCCGCACGATGCCGACATAGCCGGTGCAGCGGCACAGGTTGCCGCTCATGCCGATCCGGATGGCCTGTTCGTCCGGGGTGGCCATCCGGACCACGAGGTCGCGAGCCGAGACCAGCATGCCGGGCGTGCAATAGCCGCACTGCAGGGCATGCTCGCGCGTGAAGGCGTCGCGCAGCTGGCGCATGATCTCGTCGTCGTCCAGCCCCTCGATCGTGGTGACGGTGGCACCATCACAGGCGACCGCGTAGGTGATGCACGAGCGCGCCGGCATGCCGTCGATCATGAGCGTACAGGCGCCACAAACGCCGTGCTCGCATCCGAGATGGGTGCCGGTGAAGTTCTGCTGCTCGCGGATGAAATCGGCCAGGTGGGTTCGCGGCTCGACGGCGCCGACGACACGCTTGCCGTTGAGTTCGAGGGTGATCGGGGTCATGAGTCGAGGGCCTGTCCGGCAGCGCGCCGCAGCGCAGCGATATAGACCCGCCTGGCGATACGGTCGGCGAATCCGGCTTGGATCAGGATGGCGTCGACCGCTGCGCTGTCGAAAGCCGCCAATCCGCTCTTGTCGGTACGACCGCCGAACAGCACTTGCGCGTCGCGCAGCACGATCGGCCTCGCTTCGGTGGCGCCCACGACGGCGCGGCACACGCCCCGGTCCGGGTCGACCAGCACGGCCCCGATCGCCTGGGCATATTCTCCGGTCTTGCGGCAGACCTTATAGTAGCCCCATCGTGCCGCCCTCGAGAGGGCCGGGACCCGCACGGCTTCGAGCAGTTCTCCGGGCGCGAGCGCGCATTCCAGCGCCCCCGTCATGTAATCCTCGACCGGCATGACCTTCGTGCCCCGCGCGCCGCGCACCAGCACCTCCGCGCCCAGCGCCGCCAGCGCCGACACCCAGTCGGCGGAGGGGTCCGCATTGGTCAGGCTGCCGCCGATCGTGCCGCGGCTGCGCACCGCCCGGTAGGCGATGCCGCCCGCGACGGCCGCCATGGCGCCTCGGGTCACGTCCGGCACCCGGCCGTCCTCGATGTCGGCATGCGTCACGCAGGCCCCCAGCACGAGAGCATCTTGGTCGGGCTCGACCCGCTTGAGCTCGGAGATTCCCGTGATGTCGATGACGAGATCGGGCTGCACCAATCGCATGTTCAGCATGGGTCCTAGCGACTGGCCGCCGGCCAGCACCTTGACGGTCACGTCCTCGCCGGCAACCAGCGCCAGGGCTGCGCGCATATCGCGCGGGCGCTCGTAGTCGAAGCGGGCGGGCTTCATCGGATGGCTCCAGCCGGCTGCATCGATCCCGGATCGCGCGATCGGCTCCGCGCCAATTCCGCGGCCGCGATCGCCTCCAGCACGCGGCGCGGCGATATGGGCGAACAGCAGACCTCCGCCCCGAGCCCCTTGAGTGCATCGTTGACCGCATTGGCGATCGCGGCCGGGGGAGCGATCGCGCCGCCTTCGCCGATCCCCTTCACGCCGAATTCGGTATAGGGGGCGAGCGTCTCCATGTGCTCGACGCGCGGCTCCGGGACTTCGGTCGGACCCGGCAGGAGGTAGTCGGCGAAGGTCGAGGCGAGCGGCTGCCCGTTCTGGTCGAACGGCATCTCCTCGTAGAGCGCGGTTCCGATCCCCTGGGCCAAGCCGCCGTAGATCTGCCCGTCCACCACCATGGGGTTCACGAGCTTGCCGCCATCCTCGACGATGACGTAGTCGAGGATTTCCACGTCGCCGATATCCGGATCGACCGCCACCAGCACCGCATGGGCCGCATAGCTGAAGGTGCCGGAATCGCGCGCCGGCTTGTAGCCGACCGTCGCCTCGAGCCCGCCGACATGGACGTCGCCGGGCAGGTCCTGCGGCCGCAGATACCAGGTTCGGGCAATGTCGGCGATGCTGACGTCGCCCGTCTGGGAGACGATCCGACCGTTTTCGAGAACCACATCCTCGGCCCTCGCCTGCAGCAGCGTGGCGCCGATCCGCTTCGCCCGCGCCGCGATCTCCTTGCAGGCGCTCGAAACGGCTCCCCCCGCCATCACCATGCAGCGCGATCCCCAGGTCCCGGTCGAATACGGCGTCAGCGCGGTATCGCCGAGCACCACCTTGATCCTGGCGACATCGATCCCGAGGATCTCGTGGGCGACCTGGGCCAGCGTGGTCTCGAGGCTCTGTCCGTGCGAGTGAACGCCGACCCGCAATTCGAGGCCGCCGTCCGGTGTGATCCGCGCCGTGGCCTGTTCGTGTCCGGGCACCATCGGAATGCCCCAGCCGGCATAGACCGAGGTGCCGTGGGCGCCCTGCTCGCAGTAGACGGACAGTCCAAAGCCGATGAGGCGGCCGTCGGGCTCGCGCCTGGCCTGCCGTTCGCGGATCGCCGGAAGATCGAAGGCCGCAAGCGCCCGCCGCAAGGCCTCAGGATAGTCGCCGCTGTCGAAATGCTTCCGGGTGATGTTGTCGAACGGCATCTGTTCGGGCCGCACCAGGTTGCGAAACCGGACCTCGTAGGGCTCGATGGCGAGTTCCCGCGCGATGGCGTCGAGGATGAGTTCCATGGCGAAGCAGACGCCGGTCCGCGCCACGCCGCGATAGGGCAGGATCGGGCATTTGTTGGTCGCGACCGACCAGGTCCGGCACCGATAGGCTCCGAAATCGTAAGGCCCGGGCAGGATGCTGGCCACCTGCGCGGCTTCGAGGCAGGCCGAGAACGGGTAGGATGAATAAGCCCCTGAATCGACAGTCGCCTCGCAGTCGATCCCCAGGAGACGGCCGTCGCGATCCGCGTAGCCCGTGATGACGTAGTGGTGCTCGCGACAGTTCGCGCCGGCCGTGAGGTGCTCGCGGCGATCCTCGATCCAGCGCACCGGGTATCCGCGCTGCATCGTCAGCCAGGAGAGGCAGATCTCTTCCGGCAGCAGGATGCCCTTGTAACCGAACCCGCCACCGACATCGGGCGACACCACGCGGATCCGGCTCTGGTCCAGGCCAAGGCACCCCGAGAGCCCCGTCCGGTTGATGTGCGGCATCTGCGCGGCCGTGTGGACCGTCAGTTGATCGAGCCGGGTGTCCCAGCTCGCCACGACGGCGCGGCCTTCCATGGGGGCCATGGATTGCCTGGCCGTCCTGATCTCACGCACGACCCGGATGGGGGCGTCGAAAGCCTTCGCGACGTCGACATCCACAAAGGTTTCCAGGAAGACGTTGTCGCCCCATTGCTCATGCACCAAGGCCGAGCCGGGTGACCGGGCGTCCAGCATGTCGGAGACGGCGGGCAGTTCTTCGAGATCCAGGGTCAGCGCGGCCGCGATATCCTCGGCCTCGGCCCGGGTGGGCGCCACGCACATGGCCACGAGCTCGCCGACCTGCCTCACCTTGTCGACCGCGAGGACCGGCTGTTCCGAGATCTTGAACCCGGGAAGGCCCGACACGGCCCGGATGGGCTTGACGCCGACGAGATCGGCGGCGGTGAAGACCGAGTCGCGAAACTCGGATGGAATCGTGATGCCACGGATACGCGCATGCGCCAGCGGGCTGCGAACGAACGCCACATCCCTGAGGCCGGCCAGCCGGATGTCGGCGACGAACTGGCCGCGCCCGCGCATCAGCCGGTCGTCTTCCTTCCGCAATAGACGAGCGCCTATGCCCTGCTCCGTCATTTCGGCTCCCGTTCGTCCTTGTGACGCGGCGGGCCGAAGCCGAGCCGCGCCAACAAATTCATCCTATTTTTGGAAAGATAGCAAGAGGTGGTCGGAGCGGCGGAACCGAAACGCCGAGGTCGCGCTATCGTGGGACGATCAGTTGGTCCGCCACGGGCGGTGGGCGTCGCTTCCGGCCTGGGGCGCCCTTGCGTCGGGGCGGCGCGGAGCCCTGGCCGAACAGGTCGATCTGCAGCTTGATGCAGTCGCTACGGTAGGTGATGTCGGCCACATAGATGGCGGTGTTGGTGCTGTCGATCACGACGCAATGGCACTGCACCGTCGGCTCCCCGAGCGGTATCCGGAGCTGATTGGCGGTCTCGGGGGCGGCGCTGCCGATCACCAGGGTCTGATGGGCGTTCAGCACCTGGACGGCCTCGAGCTCGGCAATCACCGCCAGGGCCGGCATCCTCAGGAACAGATCCGGTTCCATGTCGAAGACGATGCGGGCCAGGCGCAGGTTGACGATCGAGTAGGGCTCGTTGTCCCTGTCCTGCACGCTATGCAGGAACACGTAGGCCGGCGCGAGTTCGCCATCGCCAGGCTGCAGGTCCGGCGGCGCGGTGCGGTCCTTCAGGTGAATCTTCTGCGGCTTATTGTGCTTGACCGAGTCGATCAGGCTGGTCCAGGTGGTGCCGAGCTTCAGCCAATGGCGATCGGGCTTGCGCTCGGCCACGAACGTCCCCCGCCCTTGCTGCGCGTGGAGCAGGCCCTCCTGGCGCAGCATGTCGATGGCCTGCCGGACCGTGACGCGCGCCACCTTGAACTCGCTCTCGAGCTCCTCGAGCGTCGAGATCTGCTGTCCGAGCGCCCATTGGCCCGTCTCGATCCGTTGCCGCAACACGGAGGCCACCTGGATGTAGAGCGGGATGCGACTGCGGTCGTAGGCTTGGAGAAATTCAGACATTCAAGGATCTTTGATGAGCGAGGGCGGGCCTGAAGGGGTGCTCAGACGGTGGCAACGCGGCGAGGAGCCCTTGGCGATCCCCCGGCCTCCTTTTCGAGCAGGACGCATCGAGCGGACGCCGCCGCCCCCGGTCCCGGGACGTCCGATACGGCATAGGCTTCATCACCCGAGCGGTACATTGAGCGTGGATTTGACGCAGTTCATCGCGACATAGGTGCTGAACCGCTTGATGTTCTTGTTCTGTCGAAAGAGCCTGCGGCTGATCTCCTCATACTCCGACATGTCGGCCGCCGTGACCACGAGAAAAAAGTCCACATCCCCGGTCACGTAGTAGCATTGCTGAACCTCGGGGGCGGACGCGAGTTCGTCACGAGCGGCGTCGAGCAGGTCGGCGCGCTCGCTGTCGATCTGCACCCCCACGATGATGGTCACGGGTCGCCCGACCTTGGCGGGATCGACGATCGCGGCATTCGCCCGGATGACGCCGGAAGTCTCCATCCGGCGAATGCGACGTTGCACCGCTGCCGCCGAAAGGTGGACCCGAGCCCCGATCTCATGCTGAGGCGTGCGGTTGTCGTCCTGCAGAACCGCGAGGATGGCCAAATCGAACCGGTCGAGGGCAAGCGATGGTTTCGTGCGCGGCGCGACCGCCATTCGAGTGCTTCCCTCGTTCCACGGCGTGGATATACGCAGATCTTCGGTCTCATCCGCAATAGTCTTGCTCCGAACTCGCCCGCTTTCGACCGACGGCATGGCGGGCCGACATCGCATCGATCGGCCTGATCGGGTGACGTTTCTATGGGGCAATGAGCAATGGTGGACGCCAACACGCATCCGGATCACGGCAAGCCGCTCGATGCGGCCGACCGCGAGGTCTTCGCCGCATCGTCGACCAAGACCGTGCTCGACGTGCTGGCTGCCTGCCCCAAGCATCGCCCGACCCCGCTCCATAGCTTGCCGGCATTGGCCGGCGCGCTCCGCGTCGCGACCCTGCACGTCAAGGACGAAAGCGCCCGGCTGGGGCTCGGAAGCTTCAAGGCGCTCGGGGGCGCCTATGCGGTGATCCGCCTCGTCCTCGAGGAAGCCGAACGCCGGCTCGGCCAGAAAATCGCCCCCGCGGCATTGCGCGATCCGGATGTTCAGGCCGTCGCGAAGACCTTCACGGTGGCGTGCGCGACCGACGGCAATCATGGCAGGTCGGTGGCCGCGGGAGCCCGGCTGGTGGGCTGCCGTGCCAACATCTTCGTCCACGAAGGCGTCGACCAGGAGCGGGTCGACGCGATCGCGAACTTCGGCGCGACGATGATTCGCGTGCCGGGCACTTATGACGACGCCGTGGCCGAAGCCGAGCGCGTCAGCCTCCGGGAGGGCTGGACCATCGTGTCGGACACGTCCTGGCCGGGCTACGAGCGCGTCGCAGGCCTCGTCATGCAGGGCTACACCGCCATGGTGGCCGAAATCCTCGACGCCATTCCGGTGCTCCCCACGCATGTCTTCCTGCAGGCCGGGGTTGGCGGTTTTGCGGCTGCCGTAGGGGCCTGTCTTTCGGTGCGGCTTGGCGAGCGCTGCCCCAGGATCGTGATCGTGGAACCCGACCGGGCGGCCTGCCTGCTGGCGAGCCATCGGGCCGGTGCTCTCACCAAGATCCAGCACGGGGAGCCGACCGTGATGGCGATGCTCGAATGCTACGAGCCCTCGCTCGTGGCATGGCGCATCCTATCGCGGCTTGCGGATGCGTTCATGACGGTCACGGATCGACAAGGCATCGAGGCGATGAAGATGTTGGCCTATCCGCGCGGCGGCGATCCGGCGATCGAGGCGGGCGAGAGCGGGGGGGCGGGTCTCGCCGGCCTGATGGCGATCGCGGACGATGAGCGGGCGCGCGCCACGATAGCGCTCCAGCCGACCTCCCGGGTGCTGCTCATCAACACCGAAGGCGCGACGGCACCCGCGACGTACCGGAAGCTGATCGGCTCTCCGTAGGTCATGCCGGCTTGCGATGAGCGGGAGCTGTCGGTTTGGTCACTGCGAGGAGCGAGAGCGACGAGGCAATCCAGACCCGCAGGTTTCTGGATTGCCTCGCTGGCAAGTTTATGAAGCCCGCGCAAACTTGACTTCGCTAGCAATGACCGCTCCGAGCGAAACGCGTCAGGTTCCGATCAGCGCAGCCCGGCATGAGCCCATCGCCACGATGGCGAGGACCGCGGTGAGCACGACCTGTTCCGCGAGCATCGCGTCGGCGTTGTCGCGCCGCCGTACGCCAGGTATCGATCGAGACGTCGTCGACGGCTCGATGGCGGCATTCGCAGGTTTGCCAATTCTTGTCGAGCAGCGCCGAGACAGAGACGCGTCGAGATCGGTCGGATCGACGCGGACGCGGGCCTCGCCGCCCGTGACGCGCCGCTAGATCACGATGAGTTTGGATCGAATCGATCAAAACTCATGAACGTGTTCGAGATCGAAAGCGCATCCCGCAGGCCGGTCGTTCGCTCCGTGTAGGCGCCACGCGACGACCGGAGCCGCCGCGGCTCACACGTCGAGGTTGGCGACGCTCAACGCGTTGTCCTGGATGAATTCGCGCCGCGGCTCGACCACGTCGCCCATCAGCTTGACGAACATGTCGTCGGCCTCGTCGACCTCCTTGATGCGGACCTGCAGCAGCGAACGGACGTTGCGGTCGAGCGTCGTCTCCCAGAGCTGCTCGGGGTTCATCTCGCCGAGGCCCTTGTAGCGCTGCAGATGGCTGATGCCCTTGCCGCCCGCCGCCATCACCGCTTCGACGAGGGCGCTCGGCCCCGCCACCGGCACCGTGTCGGCCTTGCGGACGAAGGCAGCCGGGCGGCCATAGACCTCGCCCATCGAGGCGCCGTGCTCGTCGAGCCGCCGTGCCTCGGCCGAGGCCAAGAGGTTAGCGTCGAGGATGGCGGCGTCGCGCACGCCGCGCAGCGTGCGTGTGAAGACATAGCCGTTGTTCTCGACGGCCCCCTCCCAATGGCGTTCGGTCTCCTCCGCGAGCGCGTTGAGGCGACCGGCGATCTCCTCGGCCAGCGTCGCCGCCTCCTCCTCGCCGATCGACGCGATCGGCCTCAGCGCGCCCGCGATCGCGGTCTGCTCGACGACCGACCTGTCGTAGCGGTGGTGAAGCTGGGCCAGCACGGCCCGCACCAGGCGCGCCTCGTCGACCAGCGCCTTGAGATCGCCGCCGGCCCGCTCCTCGCCGGAGACGAGGCGCAGCACGGCGCCGTCGAGGCCGTTGTCGGTCAGGTAATCCTCGCGCGCCCGCTCGTCCTTGAGATATTGCTCGGACTGGCCACGCTTGACCTTATAGAGCGGCGGCTGGGCAATGTAGACATGCCCCCGTTCAATCAATTGCGGCATCTGGCGAAAGAAGAAGGTCAGAAGCAGCGTGCGAATGTGCGAGCCGTCGACGTCCGCATCCGTCATGATGATGATCTTGTGGTAGCGTAGCTTGTCGGGATTGAAGTCCTCCCGGCCGATGCCGGTGCCGAGCGCGGTGATCAGCGTGCCGATCTCCTGGGAGGACAGCATCTTGTCGAAGCGGGCGCGCTCGACATTGAGGATCTTGCCGCGCAGCGGCAAGACCGCCTGGTATTCGCGGTTGCGGCCCTGCTTGGCCGAGCCGCCGGCCGAATCGCCCTCGACCAGGAACAGCTCGGCAAGCGCCGGGTCGCGCTCCTGGCAGTCTGCAAGCTTGCCGGGAAGGTTGGCGACGTCGAGCGCGCCCTTGCGCCGCGTCAGCTCGCGCGCCTTGCGGGCCGCTTCGCGTGCCGCCGCCGCCTCGGACACTTTCGAGGCAATGATCTTGCCGTCGGCCGGATGTTCCTCGAACCACCGGCCGAGCGTATCGTTGACGATGCTCTCGACCACCGGCCGGACCTCCGAGGAGACCAGCTTGTCCTTGGTCTGTGAGGAGAATTTCGGGTCCGGCACCTTGACCGACAGGACGCAGGTCAGGCCCTCGCGGCAATCGTCGCCGGTGACGTCGACCTTCTCCCTCTTGGCGATGCCCGAGCGCTCGGCATAGCCCGTCACCTGGCGGGTCAGCGCGCCGCGGAAGCCGGCGAGATGGGTGCCGCCGTCGCGTTGCGGGATGTTGTTGGTGAAGACCAGCACGTTCTCGTGGTAGCTGTCGTTCCACCATAGCCCGACCTCGACCGTGATCCCGTCCTTCTCGCCACGCGTCAGGATCGGCTTGTCGATCAGCGGCGACTTGGCGCGGTCGAGGTAGCGCACGAAGGCCTCGAGGCCGCCCTCGTAGTAGAGCTCCTCGCGCTTGACCTCGGCGTGGCGTGCATCGGTCAGGATGACCCGCACGCCGGAGTTCAGGAAGGCCAGCTCGCGCAGCCGGTGCTCGATCGTGGCATAGTCGAAGTCCGTTACCCGTCGGAACGTCTCCTGCGACGGCAGGAAGGTGACTTCGGTACCGCGTTTCGGACGGCCGCCGTCGTCGGGCGCGGGTCCGGTCACCTCGAGCGGCCCCGTCACGTCGCCATACGCGAAGCCGACGACATGCTCGAGGCCGTCGCGCCAGATGCGGAGCTTGAGCCAAGCCGAGAGCGCGTTGACCACCGACACGCCGACGCCGTGCAGGCCGCCCGAGACCTTGTAGCTGTTCTGGTCGAATTTTCCGCCGGCGTGCAGCTGGGTCATGATCACTTCGGCGGCCGACACCCCTTCTTCCGCATGGATGTCGGTCGGGATGCCGCGGCCGTTGTCGGTGACGGTGCAGGAGCCGTCCGGGTTGAGCGTCACCGTCACCAGCGTCGCGTGGCCGGCGAGCGCCTCGTCGATCGCATTGTCCACCACCTCGTAGATCATGTGGTGGAGGCCCGAGCCGTCGTCGGTGTCGCCGATATACATGCCGGGGCGCTTGCGCACCGCATCGAGGCCGCGCAGCACCTTGATCGAACTGGCGCCGTAATCGTCGGGCGACGGCTCCTCAGGAATGGACGGCAGGGGCGGCTGGGACATCGAGCGGCAACTTTCTCCGATCCCGAGGATCGGCTCCACCATAGGCCGTCCGCGGCACCCCTCGCCTTACGCCGAAGGGACGCGCGGAACGACGCGAATGCGACGACGGCCGACCCTCGCGCGCGACGCAGCGAGGCGGCTTCGAGGACCGGCGCCGCAATCCCGCCTCATCGGGAGACCGCAGCGTCCGAGCGATGGCCGAGGACGGCTTCAGCCCGCCCGCGGAGCGGGACTCACGCGCCGTCCGGGCCACGCCATGACCTTCTAGCATATCGGCATCGCAGGGTCAGGCCAAAAGGCGAGGCGGACACCGCTTCAGCGTGGGCCGCCCGCGTCGAGGATGTCGAGCACCGCGCTGCCGCCGGCGATCTGCGGATTTGACGGGGCGAGCCCCTCCTGGCTCTCGCGTGCGGCCACGATCCCGCGGGCGTCGGCGAAAGCCTTCGGGATGGTGTCGTCGTGGCGCAGGGCGTGATTGAAAAAGGCATCGCCGAAATAGGTCCATGTCGCCTCCGGCACGCAGCCGAAGGACGTATGGGTGGCGTCGGCGGCGGTGATCACCAGCGTGTCGTCATCGGCGAGGGCCGTGTAGGTTCCGGCGAAACAGGCCGAGACGATCAGCACCTTGTGGCGCACCGGACTTCGCGCGAGCAGGGCCGCGAGGTCGTCGGGTGGCAGGAGGCCGGTCCGGCCGCCGCCCTTCTCGGCGATGCCGTCGGGTGCGCCATGCGAGGTGAGGATCACGAAGAGCACGTCGCGCTGCGGGTCGAGGCCCCGGCCGCCCGCGGCGAGGGCCGAGGCGATCCCCTCCGGTCCCGCGGCGAGCCGCGTCGGCGTATTGACCCTGATCACGACCGGTCCGCCGTGGCCGAACCGCGCCGCGAGGATTTTCGCCGCGCCGGTCGCCTCCGAGCGGAACACCGGATCGCTCCAGAGCGCCAGCGCGACGACGGCGGACCTGTAGGTCTCGCGCGCCGTTGCGGGGCCGGCGGAGAGCAGGACCGCGAGAAGGAGGACGGCGAGCCCGCTCCGGCGCAATGGCGGCAGGTCCGCGCCTCCGACCGATCGGGACGCGGTCATCCCTGAAGAACGTGTCATGCGATCTGGCTCCGATGCGGGATTGGTCCTCGACCTGCTTCGCGCACGCCGCCCGGTCGGCCGTGCCAGCGCGCTCACGTCCTGCCGGGCGCGGGTCCGTCCGACTGGCGCGACGGCGCAGAGACTGCGGCGGGGTGAGCCGGAACGTCGCGGAAGATGTAGTCCTCCGTTGCAGCGTCGGATCTGGCGTTCGCCGAGACCGCTGCCGCCACCTCGTGATGCGGCGAGAGCACGCAGACGGGGTCGGCGTTGCGGGCGTCGCCCGTCAGCGCGAAAGCCTGGCATCGGCAGCCACCGAAATCGACGGTCTTGCGGGCGCAGGAGCGGCAGGGTTCGCGCATCCACTCGACCCCGCGATAGCGCTGGAAGGCGGACGACTCCCACCAGATCTCCTCGAGGCTCGCCTCCCCGACATGGGGAAAGGCAAGCCCCGGCAGACTTTCGGCGGCGTGGCAGGGCAGCACCTTGCCGGAAGGCGTGACATTGAGCGTCTTCCGTGCCCAACCTCCCATGCAGGCCTTGGGGTAGCGGGCGTGAAAATCCGGTGCGACATGGTCGATGACGATCGTGCCAGCATGGACCGCCTTGAGCCGTTCGATCTCGGCGACGGCATGCTCGGCCTCGGCGCGGCTCGGCATGAGCGCGTCGCGGTTCACGGCGGCCCAGCCGTAATATTGGGCATGGGCGATCTCGACCCGGCGGGCGCCCAGCGTAATGGCGAGCTCGACCATCGCCCCGGCCCGCGCCACATTGGCCCGGTGGATCACGGCATTGACGGTGAGCGGCAGACCACGGGCCACCACCCGCGCCGCCGCATCGCGCTTGCGCGCCAGGGCACCCGGATAGCCCGCGATATGGTCGGCCGACTGCGGCTCGACGTCCTGGATCGATAGCTGGACATGATCGAGGCCGGCCTCGGCCAGCGCCGACATGCGGGCATCGGAGAGGCCGATGCCGGAGGTGATGAGATTGGAATAGAGGCCCGTGCGGGCGCATTGGGCGACGAGCGCCTCGAGGTCGCGCCGGGCGAGAGGCTCGCCGCCGGAGAGGTGAACCTGGAGCACGCCCAGGGCTGCCGCCTCGGCGAGCACGCGCAGCCAGGTCGCGGTGTCGAGCTCGCTCCGACGCGAATCGAGGGCGAGCGGGTTCGAGCAATAGGGACAGGCGAGCGGACAGCGATGCGTCAGTTCCGCGAGCAGCCCGAGGGGCGCGGGACCGTCGCGCTGCGGGGTCACAATGCCAGCACCTTCTTCTCGACCAGGCCGGCCAGCATGGCGCGCACATCGGCGTCGATGCGCGCCCGGTCGGCCGCGAAGGTCGCGGCAAGGTCGTCGACGATGGCGGCCAGGCTCGCCTCGCCGGTGCAGCGCTTCAGCACCTCGACGGCGATGGGATCGAGCTGCAGCACCCGCTCCGGCGCGAGCAGCGTCCATTGTCCGCGCGTCTCGTCGTGGCGGAGACGGACGCCGCGCGGCAGGTGAGGCTTGCAATCGGGGGAAAAATCCATCACGCGGCCTCTGCCGCCGGGCGCCAGGCGCCAGGCGGGGGCGCGCCGTCCACGTAGGCGGTCCAAAGCCCGTCGAGCTGCACCCACAGGACGTCGCATTTGAAGCGCAGAGCGTCCATCACCGCCCGCTGGTCGCGCGCGCTGCGCGCCTTCCGCTTGACATAGGCCAGCGCGAAATCGCTGTCGCGCTGCGCCTGCTCGGGTCGGGCGGTGAAATAGGCCAGGGTGTCGCGGCTCACGAAATCGTAAGCTCGCAACATGCCGGAGACGC
Organism: Lichenihabitans sp.; assembly: GCA_965277635.1. GTDB lineage: Bacteria > Pseudomonadota > Alphaproteobacteria > Rhizobiales > Beijerinckiaceae > Lichenihabitans. Next base: position 2,290,628 of record CBDIDE010000002.1, on the reverse strand, counting down.
GCTCGCCGATGATGGCCGGGGAGAACAGTTCCGTCAGCGAGGAGGCGACCGCTTCGAGCAGCGTGCGGGTCCGGCAGAACTCGACATAGGCATCGACCGCGAAGCGCGTAGCGGGAAGGATGAGGCGTGTCGAGGCGACCGCCTCGCGCTCGAGCCCCAGGCCGTCCGTCAGCCGCAGCCAGCGCTCGATGCCGCCCTCGCCCTCGCGCGAGCCGTCGTGATCCTCGATGCGCTTGCGCCAGGCACGACGCAGCGCCGGATCGTCCATGCGGGTCAGCACGGTCGCATCCTTGATCGGGATCATCGACTGGTAATAGTAGCGGTTCAGCGCCCAGGCCTGAACCTCGCCGCGCGTGCAGCCCCCGCCATGCAGGCGACGATGGAAGCGGTGGCGGTCGTGGTAGCGCTCGGCGCCGATGGCGCGCAGGGCGGCCTCGAAGGCGTCGCCGTCGAGCGGCAGGTCACCCGCGCTCAGCGTCACAGGACGAATTCCATGCCGTCATGGGCGACCTCCCATCCGGCCTCTTCCAAGAGCGCCCGTTCGGGCGACGTCTCGATCAGCACCGGATTGGTATTGTTGAGATGGATATAGACCCTTTTCGCCGGGGTGCCAGACGCGAAGCGGCGCAAAGAGCCATGCTCGCCGCCGATCGGCAGATGGCCCATGCGGCCGGCGGTCTTGGTCGACAGACCCGCGGCGACGAGTTCGTCGTCGGTGAAGGTCGTGCCGTCGAGGAACAGGATGTCCGCCGCGCCGAGCCGCGCCACCAGATCCTCCGACAGGTGCGCGACGCCGGGCACATAGGCCACGCGACGACCTTCGCCGTCGGCGATCTCGAGCCCGATGACATCCTCGGTCGCCGCGCCGACGACGACCTCGTCCCCCTCGCGGTAGAGCGGCACCTTGCCGGGGACCGCGAAGGCCGTCACGGCGAGGCCGGCAACCGCCACCCTGCGTTCGAGCGCCAGGGCGCGGCGCGCGACAATGTCGGGGTTCAGCACGTGAAAGATCGGCGACGAGGCAAGATCGTCGAGGGTGGAGGCCGTAGCGAAGATCGAGAACGGGTGGCCCTCGCGCAGGCACAAGAGCCCGGCAACGTGGTCGACCTCGCCGCTCGTCAGGACAACCGCTGCTATCGGGGAATGCCGGCCTGCCGCGGCGGGATGCAGCGCGGGGGTCTGGATGATCTGCTGACGCAGGTCGGGCGCCGTGTCGAGCACGATCCAGCGACGATCATCGGCGCTGAGCGCGATGCTGGTCTGCGTGCGATGGCGGACCTCGCCGGGCCGATCCCAGGCGATCGAACAGACCGGGCACCGGCAATTCCACTGGGGAACGCCGCCTCCCGCGCCGGAACCGAGGACGAGGACACGCATCCGCTGAGCCCAGGTCCCCGGCGCAACGCGGTCTCAGAAGGACGCGGACTCGTAGCTCGTCACTTCCATGCCGAGGCAGAGCTCGACAACAACGGGGGTCGTCCAGGCCATGATGATCTCTCCCTGACGGTCGGCCAGCTACGATCCGGGAGCACGGATCGAGTGGCGGCCTGGACGTCAGGGTAGCACTGTCCGAAAGCGATGCAAGCCGCCCACGTATCTTCGATCTATCGATTTTTGCCCGCGACGGCCTGGGCGGCCTTGGCAACCGGCGAGCCGCAGGTCTAGTCTCGCGCGGCCCTGATCACGTCGGGTCAAAACGGGCCCGCGAAGGGCATTGGGGAGGACACCATGAGATCAGTCTGGCTTGCGGCCGTTGCCGCGAGTGCTTTGCTGACGGCGTCGACCGCTTTCGCACAGAACGCCACCACGACCGACACGCCTCCCGCCGCGGCGGCGCCCGACGCGACGATGAAGAAGCTCGAGGACTTCAAATCCACCGGTGCACGCGGGCTGGTCTCGGTGCCGCAAACCGGTTCTCGCGTCGATGCGATCAAGAAGACCCTGGAGGGGATCAAGCTTCCGCCGGGCTTCAAGATCAGCCTTTACGCCATGGTGCCCGACGCGCGGATGATCGCGGTCGGCCCGCAGGGCGTCGTGACCTATGTGTCGACGCGCAAGACCAAGATCTACACGCTGACGGACCGTGGCCACACGGGCACGGCCGAGGACGTGCGCGAATTCGCCCCGACCATCCAGTTCAACAATCCCAACGGGATCTGCTTCTCGAAAGACGGGTTCCTGTTCACCGTCGAGCAGAACCGCGTCCTCACCTTCCCGGCCGCCGAGTTCTTCTACGAAAATCCAGATGTCGCGGTGGCGACCGTGGTCAAGCAGGGCGATCTGATCCCCGCCTCCGAAGAGAGCTTCAACCACTCGGCCCGCGCCTGCCGCATCGGTCCGGACAACAAGCTCTACATTACCCTGGGTCAGCCCTATAACGTCTATGCGCCGGAAAAATACGATCTCTACTACAAGTACGGCATGGGCGGCATCATCCGGATGGAGCGCGACGGCACCGGCCGTGAGGTGTTCGAGCACGGCGTCCGCAACTCGGTCGGCCTCGACTTCGCCAAGGACGGCAGCCTGTGGTTCACCGACAACCAGGTCGACGGCATGGGTGACGACAAGCCGCCGGGCGAGCTCAACCACGCCACCAAGGCGGGCGAGAATTTCGGCTTCCCATGGTACGGCGGCGGCCACACCCGCACCGTCGAATACAAGGACCAGACCCCGCCGGCCGATGTCGTCTTTCCCGTGGTCGAGGAGGTCGCCCATGCGGCCGATCTCGGCATGATGGTCTACACGGGCAAGATGTTCCCCAAGGAGTATCAGGGCGCGATCTTCTCCGCGCAGCACGGATCCTGGAACCGCACCGTGCCGATCGGCGCTCGCGTCATGGTCACCAAGCTCGATGCCGACGGGAAGGCGCCGGACGGGTCCAAGCCCTTCGCCGAAGGTTGGCTCGACCAGGATGGCGAATATACCGGGCGGCCGGTCGACGTCGAGCAGATGCACGACGGCTCGCTCCTGGTGTCGGACGACCTCGCCGGAGCCGTCTATCGCATCACCTACGACGGCAAGAAGTAGCGGCTTATGTTTCGCCCCGCCGACGAGGTGCGTCCGCGGGGCGAAGCGGCATGGAGAGACGGAATGCGGGTCGGTTCATATGTGGCGGCAGCGCTGGTATTGACGATGGCCACGGCGGCGCACGCCGACGGCTCGGCGTCGGCCGGAGCCCAGAAGATCAAGACCTTGGGCTGCATCACGTGCCACGGGCGGGACGGCGTCTCCAAGCTTCCCGAGGCCCCCAACCTCGCCGGGCAGGTGCCGACCTATCTCACGACATCGCTCCAGGCCTACCATGCGGGTACCCGCAAGAACGAGCTGATGAACACGGTCGCAGCCCGTCTCACCGACGCCGATATCGCCGATCTCGCGGCCTATTACTCGCAAATCCAGGTGAGCGTCACGCCGCCGCCGAAGCCGTAGGACCGTCGCCGCAAGGATGGCGCCGGATCGTGCGGGCCTGCCGACTGGCGGGCTTCGAGGTAGATCCGTCAGTCTCATCATGCCCGTTCGCTCCCCAAATGGGCCGGCCCGACGATCGCGGCGGGCGGCCGACGGCGGGCGCGGGACCTGTTTGGCGCACTTTAGAGCGCCATCGGTTTAGGTTGAATCGCTTCGCGATCCTAAACCGACGGACGTGCTTGCTCTTTTGATTTGGAGCAGATCGGCAACAGCCGATCTGCTCCAGGATGCCCGGTCGTCCGACAACGTGGCATATTATCGAGGGCGTAAAGCAAATCAGGCGGATGTCCGCTCCGGAATCGTCCAGCCCCTTAGTCTCAAAGCGAAGGCATTTCAGGGGCTAGGTCAATTCGACCCCAGCCCAGCCCGGGCAAGCACCTTACGACCGTCGTCCCCGGACCCGGATGAACAACCTTCATAGCCTCGACAGCTAGGCGGCTTTCGCGGCCCGATTGGCCTCGAGCCGGCGGTCGACCAGCGCCACGATTTTATCGAGGACCGGATCACTCATGCCCTTCTCCCTGGCGACGAGTTGCACGAGCTTGTCGGCGCGCTCAATGTTCGTTGCCCCACTATTCAAAGCGCGGGCCGCCGAGGCTGGCCGCGTCAGGCTTTCGGCCGCAGCAGCGTATTTTTCGAAAGGCACCAGTTCCTCGCGTGACGCGCCGAGCTTCACGCAGACGTCGACCACGAAGTCGTAAACGGAGCGCGACACGCCGAGGTCGCTGTGAACCGCCTCCTTGGCAGTCCGCATGCCGTCTTGGGTGATGCAGCGGTAGTTGCCCGCGATCAGCATTGCCCACTTGGCAAGCGGGACGAAGAGGGAATCGTGGACCCGGAGCTTGACCGGAAGCTCCACTTTGCGATCGCCCAAGTCGAAACGAACCGCATCGATGTCTCGCTCCAACGCACGCAGGATCACGTTGCTCGCGTCGTCGTCGAAGCGCGCAACCTTGAAGTTCGTCGGCAGGGTGACCTGGAGCACGTTGACCTTCTCCTCGGGAGGTCGGATTGCCTGAGGGTCGGGGCTGCACAGAGTAAGCGTTCCGGGGTCGAAACTGTCCCAAACGGAGGGGTCGGTATAGGCCGGCTCGAGCGCCTCGGGGTCGAGGCCTGGGATGCGCTTCATGTAGGGCAGCGGCGGCATGTTCATGATCGACATGCAGGGCACGCGCGATCGCGCCACGCGATCAAGCAACTCGCGGACACCGGGCGAACCGTATTGCGGCTCCTGCATCGCGAGGCCGATCAGGTCGAAACTGGCGGGGTTTACCTCGGCCGGCCCGACTGCCGAGACCTTGCCCGGCAGCTTCCGAGAGTCGATCTCCACTGGCGCCTCGAGGCCGCGGACCGGCAGGCGAACGCGGAAGCCCACGGAATTTATGAGATCGGCCTCCGCCGGCAGGCAGACGAGCGTGACCGCATGGCCCCCGAACATGATCTTGGAGGCGAGCAGCGAACCGTATGACGCCCCCATGATCAGAATTTTGTAATGTGGCATATGAATCTCCGTGCAGACCTCGATCGGACCGACAGCCGCCGAACGCCATCGTCATCCCGCGCGCGAACGATATGGTCGCTCGCCATCCTTGTCACGGACCCCGCAATCGACCGTGAAAGCAGCCTCTAGCTTATCGGGTTGGCATAATCACGGCCAACCGCGCCCGATTCGACGGAAGGGTCAGCCCATGTAAGCTCGTCGGTCATGATGGTTGTGTTCTGCCCATGACCCGTGAGCATCGTGCCCTGGCGTTGTGCCGCCCCCGTGCCTAAATGAGCCGCGACCCGGGGGTACCGACCGCCTTGACGATTCTGTCCGATCTCATGTTCGAGGCGCGTATCACCGCGCGGAGCATCGCCGACGCCGTGACCGGAAACGGGCTCAGGCTCGGCGTCACCGGCCTGTCGCGTGCCGGCAAGACGGTGTTCATCACGGCCCTCGTCGAAGCCTTCACCCGCGGGGCGCGCCTGCCGGTGCTGCGCGCCGCCGCCGAGGGGCGCATCACCCGCGCCACGCTGCGCCCGCAGCCCGACGACGCCGTACCGCGCTTCGCGGTCGAGGATCACGTCAAGGCGCTGACGATCGAACGGCGCTGGCCCGAGTCGACGCGGCGCATCTCCGAATTGCGGCTGTCGATCGAATTCGAGCGGAAGGCCGGTTGGCGCGGCGGCCCGGCGACGCTGACGCTCGATATCGTCGATTATCCCGGCGAATGGCTGCTCGACCTGCCGCTGCTCGACAAGAGCTATGCGCAATGGTCGGCCGATACGCTCGAGGCGAGCGCCAGTGCGGCACGGGCGCCGCTCGCCGCCGATTGGCGGGGCTTCCTGGCCGGCCTGCCGGCGGACGCCCCCGCCTCGGAGGACCTCGCCCGACGCTCGGCCGAGCTCTTCACCGCCTATCTCAGGGCGAGCCGCGCCGAGCTCTATTCGCTCTCGACCCTGCCGCCCGGCCGCTTCCTGATGCCAGGCGACCTCGAAGGCTCCCCAGCGCTAACCTTCGCGCCGCTGCCACCGGGCGAGGTCGCCGCAGGATCGCTCGGCGCGATGATGGAGCGGCGCTACGAGGCCTACAAGCAGCATGTCGTGCGGCCCTTCTTCCGCGATCATTTCGCCCGGCTCGACCGGCAGATCGTGCTGGTCGACGCCCTCTCGGCCCTGAATTCCGGGCCGGCCGCCGTCCGTGACCTGCAGGGCGCGCTGACCGACGTGATGCAGGCCTTCCGCATCGGCCGCTCGGGGATGCTCGCCACCCTGTTCCGCCCGCGCATCGAGCGCATCCTGTTCGCCGCCACCAAGGCCGATCACCTGCATCACACGAGCCACGACCGGCTCGAAGCCATCCTGCGCCTCCTGACCGCCCGGGCCATCGCCAAGGCGGAAGATGTCGGGGCCGCGATCGACGTCATCGCGCTCGCCGCCGTGCGGGCGACCCGCGAGGCTGCCGTGTCGCAGCATGGCGAGACGCTCGACGCCATCATCGGCACGCCGATCGCGGGCGAGCGCATCGGCGACGAGATCTTCGACGGCCGCGCCGAGGCGGCGATCTTTCCGGGCGAGCTGCCGGCGGATCCGAAGCTGGCGCTGCGCGGAGATGCGCTCGCTCTCGGCGAGGACGAGGCCGACTACCGCTTCGTCAAGTTCAGGCCGCCGCTGCCCGAGCCCGGCCGGGACGGCGCGGCCTCCGCGCTGCCCCACATCCGGCTCGATCGGGCCTTGCAATTCCTGCTCGGGGACAAGCTCGCATGACCGACCCGGTGACCGAGACCGCGCGGCGGCGCCCCCGCGCCTTCCGGCTCGCCGACAACGAGACCGATGGGTCGCAGCGCCCTTACGGCGAGCAGGACGCCGTCACCGTGACGCCGCAGGTCGATGCCTATGCGCGCGAGGCCGAGCTGCCGCGCGACGAAGCCGCCATCGAAGCCGCCCAGGCGGTGGGCATGCGGCGCAAGGCGCGGCTGACTTGGGCGGGGCTCTTCTGGGCGGCGCTGGGCGGCCTCCTGTCGCTCGGTTTCGGCCTGTGGCTGTCGACGCTTCTCGACGACCTGTTCCATCGCTGGGTCGGGCTCGGCTGGATCGGCGTGGCGCTCGCGGCAATCATGGTCCTGGCCCTCGTGGCCCTTGCCCTGCGGGAGGTCGCCGGGGTGTTCCGGCAGGGACGCGTCGCCGCGCTGCACGAGGCGCTGGCCGCGGCGCGGCTCGCCGACGATCGCGACGGCGCCCGCATTCGTCTGCGCGAGCTTGCGGCGCTCTACGCGGCCCGGCCCGAGACCGCCCGCGGCCGACGCGAGCTCGCCGACGCGTCCGGCGAGATCGTCGACGGGCGCGACCTCGTCGATATCGCCGAGCGCTGCCTCATGCTGCCGCTCGACCGAAGGGTGCGGCGCGAGATCGCGGATGCCGCCAAGCGCGTCTCGGTGGTGACCGCGATCAGCCCGCGCGCCATTCTCGACCTCGTCTTCGTCGTGGCGCAACTGGTGCGGCTGATACGACGGATCGCCGAGATCTATAGCGGCAGGCCGGGCCTGCTCGGCTTCCTCAAGCTCGCCCGCTCCGTCGGCGCCCATCTGGCGGTGACCGGCGGCATGGCGGTCGGCGACAGCCTGGTGCAGCAGGTCGTCGGCCACGGCATCGCGGCCAAGCTCTCGGCTCGCCTGGGAGAAGGCGTGCTGAACGGAATGCTGACGACCCGCGTCGGCCTCTCCGCCATGGCGGTCTGCCGGCCGATGCCTTTCGGCATCGAACGGCCGCCCGGCGTCAAGGACGTGGCGCCGTTCCTGTTCGGCGACGGCAAGCCGAAGGCGGGCTGATCGGAGGCGCGAGCCGCCGGTAGCCGGCTGTCAGCGGGGCCGTCCCGGCTCGTTCCGGGGTGAGTGCCGCGCCGGCAAGACGATGTCCGTCTGATTCGCGTCCTACTTGACGCCTGCCGCGTCCTTGGCCGGCAGCGAGGTCATGCCGATGCGCCATTCCAAGGGCTTCAGGAAGATGCGATGGCGATGTTCGGCCTCGAACGGCATGGGCGGCCGGCCGTTGTCGATATACTTGCCGATCTGGCTCATGAAGTCGTCGGCGTTGCGCCAGATACCGACGTTATAGAAGGTCGTCTCGTCGCGGTTTTCGGTCGCGGCCCAGTTGATCCACGGGAACTTGTCGCGGCTCGCTCCGCTCGACATGAATTCGGCGATCAGGCCCGAGCGGTCGGGAATGGTGGATTTCTTGGCCCAGTAGTCGAGGAATTCCTGCTCGTGACCTTTTTTGATCTTCCATTCGACGACGACGATGCGGGCCTGAGTCGGGAGCGGGTTTTGGACGGCCGCTTCGGCGGCCTGGGGAGCGGACGCCGAAGCGGCGGGCGCCGGCGGCGAGACCGAATCGGCCGCGATGGCGGCCGAGACCAAGGTGACGAGGATGACGGCGGACGCCAGAAGGTGGCCGCGCAATTCGATCGAATGAAAATATCGCATGAGAGCCCCCGATTCGAGCCCAAAATCGACGCTCGGTCAGTCACGGCGTCGTCGCGGCCCGAGCTAATTTCACGAGCGTGCCATGATTCGCCGGCTCAAGACATCTTTAACTGAATAGCGGAGAGATCGGATCAAGCCTCGTCACGCCTCCCTTGGAGCAAGGCGAGCGTCGCCTGCCACAGACGGTCCGCCGCCGCCGCGTCCGCCGCGATCGCGGTCGTGCGGGCCGGCCGCTGCTTGACCCAATAGTCTCCGGTTACATCCGCCGCGTCGGGCGCCGATGCGAGATGGATGATGGTCCGCGCCCCCTTCTCCGGCGAGACCCCGAAGATCGATTTGGCGATCGACAGCCCCAGGCGGCCGAGGCCGGTCGCGTTGCTGCCGAAGCGGCTGTTGACGAGACCCGGGTGCAGGCAATTGGCCACGACCCCGCTCCCGTCGAGCTGGCGGGCCAGCTCTCGGGTGAACAGGACGTTGTAGAGCTTGGTGCGGCAATAGGCCTGGAAGCCGCCGTAGTCGCGCTTCGATTGGAGGTCCGTCCAATCGAGCTTGGCCATGCGATGCGCATCGGAGGCCGTGTTGACGATGCGGGCCGGTGCCGATGCCAGGAGGCGGTCGCGCAAGGCCGCCGTCAGGACGACATAGCTCAGGTGGTTGGTGGCGAAGGTCCGCTCGAAACCCTCGTCGGTCACGTCGAGATCGGAGATCATGGCGCCGGCATTGTTGATCAGCACGTCGATGCGCGGCTCGGCTGCGGCGATGGCCTCTCCGACGCGCCTGACCTCGGCGACGTGCGACAGGTCGCCAAGATGGAACGCATGCTCGACGCCGGCCGACGACGCCTGCAGCTTGCGCAGCGTCGCCTCGGCCCGTCCTCGATCGCGCGCGACCAGCACGATCCTCGCTCCCGCCTCGGCGAGCCGCAGCGCCGCGATCTCGCCGATGCCCGAGGTCCCCCCGGTCACCACGACCGTCTTGCCGCGCATGGCGGCTGTAGGCTCTGGCATGGTCGGCCTCTCTCGCGTCGGATCCGAGCTAGAGCAGATCGGCTGTTGTCGATCTGCTCCCATCTAATGAGCGAGCACGTCCATCGGTTTAGGATCGCGAAGCGATCCGACCTAAACCGATCGTGCTCTAATGCGCCGCGCCTGCCTTCGGTTTCGATCCGCGGGGCAAAGACTCGGCACTCGCCGATCGCGCCCTAGATACGGGTCGCGCGGTTCCCTCATCGCCTGGCACGGCGTGCTTCACGGGGCCGATCGATGGAGCGCGCGCGGAGGAGAAACGATCATGAGCATATTCGGCAATCTGGGCGGGCTCGTCGGCAACCTGGTCAACCAATATGGCGGGGCCGAGGGGATGGCGGGCCAGGTCCTGAACCAGATGGGCGGCGTGCAGGGCGTGCTCGACAAGCTGCAGCAGGCCGGCCTCGGCAACCAGGTCTCGTCCTGGCTCGGCACCGGACCGAACCAGCCTGTCTCGGCCGACGACATCGGCAATGCGCTCGGCCACGGGACGCTCGGCAATGTCGCCTCGAAGTTCGGCATCCCGTCCGATCAGCTCTCGCAGGTCATCGCCCATGCGCTGCCGGGACTGGTCGACAAGCTGAGCCCCAACGGACAGCTGCAGCCGCATCTCATGGATCAGGGCGCCGCCGACGGCGCGGCACCGCTCAACCCGCCGTCCTGAGCGGCCGCTCCGCGGAGGCTCGACGGGTCAGAAGCCGAGCGCCGCGCGGGCAGCCGAGGGCCAGGAGACCGTGTCGAGGCCATGCGTCGCGAAGAGCGCGATGGCCAGCCGGTCCATGCCGAAGGCGACGCAGCCGGTATGGGCGAGGGCGCCGCTCTCGTCGCGCATGTCCCAGACCTGGCCGAAGTGCTCGCGGTGGTTGTTGAAGCTCATGCAGGCGGTGGGGCTCTCGGCCGAACGCACCGGCACGAGCAGTTCGAACTTCAGCGACTGCTGGAGCTGGCTCACTGCTTTCATCTGGCCGATGCGGCCGAAGAACGGATCGCTCGCCTGGTCGACGGTATGGCTGAGACCGAGCGCGGCGGCCATCTCCTGGGCCCGGGTGATCCAGCGGGCCCGGAAGTTCGTGACGTCGTCGGGCGTGCCGATGCAGACATATTCGCGCATGCGGAAGGACTGCAGGCGGTCGAGCTCGCTCGAGGGCTCGCGCCGGAAGCAATCGGCCGCGACGTCGAAGCGCAGGCCACCCTTCGGCACCGGCCCGCGGGCGGCGGCGATCGGGTAGAGCGGATAGCAGGCGGCCGGCGTCAGCACGAGATCGGCGGGCGACAGCGACGTCGTCCACTCGCCCCCCGCCTCGAACCGGCCGACCGCGGAGCGGATGTCGGATTCGCTACCGTGCAACCCGCACACGCAGCCAAGCAGGTTGGGGAAGCTCTTGAGGTAACCGGATTTCTCGATCATGCTTCGCGTCATGACGGGCGGGAAGCGCAGCACCTCGGTGCCGGGCTCGCGCTGGCGCGTGATGTAGGCCCCGAGCCTCTCGACCACGTCTTCGTAGAGGCCGCTGCGGCCATAGACGCCGTCCTGCCCCATGGGATGGAACAGCGCTTCCTTGAGGGTGCGCAGCATCTCGCCCCGGTCCGCGAAAGCCTCATGGTTCCTGATGGGCGCGTTCATGAGCGTCTCTTCTCCTGATGGGGGAGCGGTCGGGCGAAAGATTGTCCCGCCGTGGCACGGTGCGACGGATCAGTCGAGGATGGAGGCCGGAACGGCGCTCATCAGCGCGGTCGTCGCCAAGCTCGACAGGATCCGGTCATTGTTGATCATCAACGGCGATGACAGCACATCGCGCAGGTGGCGGCCGATGCTGGCCTCGCCGTCGTTGCGGTAGCCCGACAGGCCGCAGGCGCGCAACGCGCTCATCACGGTCGCCACCGCGAGGTCGGAGGCGTCGACCTTGAGCAGGGTCAGTGCCGTCTGCACGTCGAAGGAGGCGAGCAGGCGCTCGTCCTGGCGGGCGACCTCGTAGCGCCGCAACTCGCCGGCGACGAGCGAACGCAGCGTCCGCAGGGACGAGACCGCCCGGGTGTAATGGGCCGCGCCCGGCGGCATCTGGCCGCCGGCACCGCGCGCCGCCTTGCGGGTGAACCGCTGGGCGCGCTCGACGGCGGCCGCCGCAATGCCGCTCCACACCGAGGACCAGACGAGATGCGCCACCGGCGTCATCGTCTGGGCGTGGATCTTGTCGTAGGGAACCGGAAGCACCTGCTCGGCTGCGCAATTCGCCTTGAGCGCGAAGCCGGCGCTGCAGGTGCCGCGCATGCCGAGCGTGTCCCAACCGCCAGTGCGCTCGAGCGTGTAGTCCCGTTTGAGCAGGACGAGCAGCACTTGGTCGGAACTCGCCGCATCGGCGGCCCGGCGGGCCGTCGTGACGATGCCGTCGGCCTGGGCCCCATAGGAAATGACGGTCGCGGCGCGGTCGAGCGTCACGGCCTCGCCAGCGCTTTCGACCGCGGCCGCGCTGGAGCGCACGTTGCCGCCGTTCTGACCCTCGGTGGTCGAAGAGGCGAGCAGGAGCTGCTCGGCGGCAAGGCTGCGCAGCATGCCCTCGTGCCAAGCACTGCCGCTCACGTGGTGCACGATGCAGGCCACCTTGGTCTGATGCATCGCGAAGATCATGCCGGCCGAGGCACAGGCCCGGCCCAGCCGATAGCAGACGTCCATCACCTCGCCGAGCGTGGCACCCTCGCCTCCGAGCTTGACCGGCACCATCATGCCGAGCAGCCCATGGTCGCGCGCCGCGTCGATCGCCTCCGCCGGGAAGCGCGACAGGGCGTCGACCTCGTCCGCATGCCGGGCCGCGATCTCCGCGACGGCGTCCGCCCGGGTCGCGCAATCCGCCGGTGCGGTCTTTGCCTTTGGTCGGCTGACCGTCCGTGCGAAGGCCCGGCTGTCGCGCATGTCGATCATGGTCATGGGAAGACGGCTCCGACGGTCCGATTGTCCTCGCTTATTACAGTCAATACCGACTTATGTCGCCCGTATATTGTGTTAACCATGAATTTTTATAAAGCTTAATCCATTTTGATTAGATCACGATCACAACGCGGCAGATCTATTAGACGACCATTAACCGTACACTCGGCGCGATAAAAATCGACACAAGTCTCATCTTTTGGCTTTATGGAATTTTAGCCCAAATTTGCCCATGTTTCTGCGGTGGACACCCGTAACGCGGGGTGACCTAAAGCATTAGCTGCACGTGAGGAGTCGAGATGCTGGACGGCGCGACGCAACCCAGGCTGGACAAGGTGACGGACGTGGTGACCGGGATCCTGGCCAAGCATGCCGTGAAAGGCCCCCTCAGCACCGCGGCCGAACTCTCCAAGCTCGGCATGACCTCGATCGACATGGTGGAGCTGATGCTGGCGGTGGAGGCCGAGTTCGACCTGATGATTCCGCCGGCCGAGATCACCACGGAAAACTTCCGCACCATCGCCTCGATCGACGGCCTGATCGGCAAGCTCGACGGACAGAGGTTCTGACGCCGCGTTGCACTGGCGGCCCGCCGCGTCATCGAAAGGACGCGCGCGGTTGACATCGCCCGCGCGCCGCCCGAAACCGTGGCCCTCAACCGGCTCGGGGAGCGGCCAGCATGGACCACGGTGGACTTCAGGCGACCATCGAAGCGGCTTTCGAGGAGCGCGCCTCGGTCGGGCCGCAGACGCGCGGCGCGGTCCGCGACGCCGTCGACACCGCGCTCGGCCTGCTCGACGCCGGCACGCTGCGCGTCGCCGAGAAGGTCCCCGGTGCGACCGGTCCCGCGTCGTGGCGCGTCAACCAATGGCTGAAGAAGGCGGTGCTGCTCTCCTTCCGCCTCAACGACATGGCGCCGATCCCGGGCGGGCCGGGCCATGGCACCTGGTTCGACAAGGTCCCCTCGAAATTCGACGGCTGGGGTCAGAACCAGTGGGCCGCGGCCGGCTTCCGCGCCGTGCCGAACTGCGTCGTGCGCCGCTCCGCCTATATCGCACCGAACGTCGTGCTGATGCCCTCCTTCGTCAACCTCGGCGCGCATGTCGCATCCGGCACCATGGTCGACACCTGGGCGACGGTCGGCTCCTGCGCCCAGATCGGCAAGAACGTACATTTGTCGGGCGGCGTCGGCATCGGCGGCGTGCTCGAACCCTTGCAGGCCAACCCGACCATCATCGAGGACGATTGCTTCATCGGCGCCCGCTCCGAGGTGGTCGAGGGCGTGGTCGTCGGCCAGGGCTCGGTGATCGCCATGGGCGTCTTCATCTCGGCCTCGACCAAGATCGTCGATCGCACCACCGGCGAGACCCATATCGGCCACGTGCCGCCCTATTCGGTCGTCGTCTCGGGCAACCTGCCGGGAAAGGCGCTGCCCGACGGCTCCCCCGGGCCCTCGCTCTACTGCGCCGTGATCGTCAAGACGGTCGATGCGCAGACGCGCGCCAAGACGGCGATCAACGACCTCCTGAGGGATTGATGAACGCGATCCCGCGGGGCGACCAAGGGGAGTCGGTCTTCCATTTCCTCTATTGCAACGACCGCGGACGGATCGACCGCGCGACCTGGTGGCGCGGCATGATCCCGCTCGTCCTGATCGGCGGGCTGATGACCGGGGTCTGGCTGCTGGTGCGGCCCTATACGCACCACGACCTGGCCACATCGCCGTTTCTGGCGGCCTCGACCATCCTGGCCTTCCTCTATCTCGCGGTTTTCAGCTTCGCGGTCATCCTGATCGCCGTCTGCGGCTATAATCTCAGCGCCAAGCGGTTCCACGACCGCGGGCGGCATGGGTCGCTCGCGGCCATCCTGCCGCTGGCGGCCTTCTGTGCCGGCGCGCTGATCTGGTTCATTCCGCGCTCCTTCGGGGAGGTGCCGGGCTGGGCCTCGCCGCTCTCGCTGCTGGCCGTCGCGGCGATCGCGGCCTGGAATGTCTGGGACCTCGGCCTTGGGCCTTCGATCGGCGAGCGGCCATGACCTCCGCCCTCGCCCTCACCCAGGCCTTGATCCGCTGCGCCTCGGTGACGCCGGCGGACGATGGTGCGCTCGGCCTGCTGGCCGACCTCCTGCGAAACGCCGGCTTCGCGACCGAGATCGTCAGCTTCTCCGAGCCCGGCTATCCCGACATTCCGAACCTCTATGCGCGGATCGGCACCGAGGCGCCTTTCCTGATCTTCGCCGGCCATACCGACGTGGTGCCGCCGGGCGACGCCGCGGCCTGGCGCTTCCCGCCCTTCTCGGGCGAGGTCGCCGACGGCATGGTCTGGGGCCGCGGGGCGGCCGACATGAAGGGCGGCGTCGCCGCCTCCGTCGCCGCGGCGCTGGCCTTCCTCGAAAAGCATGGGCCGCCGGCGGGCTCGATCGGCGTCCTGATCACCGGCGACGAGGAAGGCCCGGCGGTCAACGGCACGGCGAAGCTCATCGACTGGGCCAAGGCGAAGGGTGAGCGCTTCGACCATTGCGTGCTCGGCGAGCCCACCAATCCGAGCCGCCTCGGCGAGATGATCAAGATCGGCCGGCGCGGCTCGCTGACGGGCGAGATCAGGGTCGCGGGCCGGCAGGGCCACGTCGCCTATCCGCACCTTGCCGACAATCCGATTCCGCGCCTCATCGGGCTGATGACGGCACTGCTGGCCGCGCCGCTCGATGGCGGCACGGCGCATTTCGATCCCTCGAACCTTGAATTCGTCACCGTCGACGTCGGCAATCCGGCGACCAACGTCATCCCGGCCGAGGCGCGGGCCCGCTTCAACATCCGCTTCAACGATCTCTGGGAACCGACAAGGCTCGAGGCCGAGCTGCGGCGCCGGCTCGATGCGGCGGGCGGCGGCTACGCGCTGACGCTCGCGCCCTGCAACGCCCTCGCCTTCGTCACTGAACCTGGCGACTTCACGCGACTTGTCGCGGAGGCGGTGGAGGCGGAAACGGGGGTGAAGCCCGTGCTGTCGACGACCGGCGGCACCTCCGACGCCCGCTTCATCACGGCCCATTGCCCGGTGGTCGAGTTCGGCTTGGTCGGAGACACGATGCACGCGGTCGACGAGCGCGTCGCGGTCGAGGATCTGGCGAGCCTGCAGGCCGTCTACGAGCGGATCCTGGAGCGCTATTTCACGCCCAGGGCCTGACGCGGCCAGGCCCTCGTTCGCCGGGATGCACCTCGCATCGTCGCCAGCAGGAAGCTCAGCGCGATCAATTCGCAGGCCGCCCCCACGATGCCGATCATCGCCAGCGACCCGAACCGCGCGGTCGCCGAGCCGAGCGCCGCCCCCATCCCGGCGCCGAGATAGATCGCGGAGGAATTGAGCGACAGCGTCACCGGCGCGAGATCGGCATCGATCGACAGAAGCCTGACCTGTTGCACCGAGGGAAAGGACCAGCCGAACAGCGCCCAGACCGCGATGGCCAAGATGACGCCGGCGAGCGCGACCGGCGCCGGGGCGAAGGCGGCCAACAGCGTGATCGCCACGAAGGACATGATCATCATCACGACCGCCAAAACGAGGAACCGCCGCCTGTCCCAATGGTCGGCCGCGTGACCGCCGAGCGTATTGCCACAGGCCGCGGCAATGCCCACGACGAACAGGGCCAGAGCCACACCGGATGGCGGCACCTGAAACACGGTTTCCAGATAGGCACCGAAATAAGTGTTGACCGTGAAGGCGCCGATGAGCACCAGAACCGTCAGGGTCGTGACCGCCAGCACGTCGGAGCGCCGGGCGACGGCGAGACGGCGGGCGAGGCCGATGGCGGGCGGGCTCGGCGCCGGGCGCAGCCTCGCCACGATGCCGACCAACGCCACGAGCCCCAGCCCGGCGACGCCCAGGAAGGTGGCGCGCCAGTCGAGCCGAGCGGCGAGCAGCGTCCCGAGCGGCACGCCGAGCACCAGCGCGATCGTCATGCCGCTGTAGATGAAGGCCAAGGCGCGACCGCGCCGCTCCGGCACGACGATCATTGAGGCATAGCCGGCCGAAGCCGGCATGAAGGTGCCGGCCGAGAGCGCCAGCAGCACGCGCGCCGACGCGAGCGCGAGATAATTGGGCGCGACGGCCGCCAGGACGTTCGACGCGGTGAAGGCCGCCATGGCGCCGATCAGCAGCGACCGGCGCGGCAGGTTGGCCGTGGCCACGGCGATCAGCGGCGAGCCCACCGCATAGGCAAAGGCGAAGATGGTGACGAGCTGGCCGGCGGTCGCGACCGACACGCCGAGATCATGCGCCATTCCGGGCAGGATGCCCGAGATCATAAAGCCTTCGGTGCCGATGGCGAAGGCGCCGAGGGCGAGCCAGACCAGGGACGAGACCATGGTGTCATCCAATTGTTCAATATTCATTGAACTTATGGACCCGCAGGGACCGTTCGTCAAGTGGTTCAACAGATATTGAACTTAAGCCGCGCGAGCGCTATCCAAGGGGAATGGCGAAAGAGCTCCTCCACCCGGCAGGCGAGGCGATCGATCTTTCGGCGGTGCTCGACGCCCTGAGCGACCCGACCCGTCGCGACATCATGCTCTATCTCGTCGAGCACGGCGAAGAGAACTGCTCCGGCTTCACCTCCCTCGCCTCGAAGACCAACCTGTCCTACCACCTCGCCCGGCTGCGCGAGGCCGGCGTCACACGGACCCGGATCGAGGGGACCCAGCGGTTGATCTCGCTGCGGCTCGACGACCTCGACGCTCGTTTTCCGGGTCTGCTGATGGCAATCATCGAGGGCGCACGGCGCGGCAGGCCTTGAGGACCGATCCGGGATCGGCCGCAGAGACCCTCACATCGGCAGCAAGGGACGGCCCATCATCGCCTCCACGAAGAGGGCGACCACCAGCCCCGAATAGAGGATGGCAAAGCCGAGCACGACGGGTCGGGCGCGGGCGGCGAGCAGCCACGCCGCCAGGGCGCCGAAGACCGGCAGGATCTGCTGCACGTGGATGCCGAGGAAATGCGCGACCCGCAGGTCGCCGGCGCTGCGCAGCCACCCGAAAATCGGAACGCCGGCATCGCCCGCGGCCGCCGCGCCGACCGCGTGGCTGCCGTGCGTCGACATGATCAGTCCTTCGAGCCCGCCGAGCACGAAGGTCAGCGAAAGCCCGAGAACCACCGCCAGGCGATAGGCAGGAATGATCGGCGAACGGTTGCGGGCAATGCCCCAGGCGAGCAGCGGCGAGGTCGAGGTCAGGATGATCGCCCCGATCCCCATCAGACTGTAAAGCGCCGAGGCAACCGGCGTGGACGTGTTGAAATGCGACGCCTCGCCGCGCGAGGCGCGCCAGGCGATGTAGACGATCTCGAAGGTGGCCGGCAGCGCGAAGCCCCACGCGACATAGCGGCCGGCCCAGGAGCGGCGGAAGCCCTTGCCCGCGAGCGGCATGAACCAAGCGAGCGTGAGAGCGAAGAGGCCGAGCGCCAGCTCGAACTTCAGCGGCTTGAGCCACACGTCGACGCCCTGGAAGACCCGCTCGTCGAACGCATAGGCGACGCCGGTCGGCAGCATGGCGAGCCAGAACAGGATCCCGGTCGCGACGAGGACCGGATCGCGTGCCGCGAAATCCGACCAGAGGCTGCCCAGGCGGTTTCCTTCGCGCCGTGGGCGTGCCGCGCGCCGCGCCGCCCGCAGGCCGAGATAGGCCAGATAGCCCATCGGCCCGAGCATGAAGGTCAGGAGCAGCAGCGGCACGACGATTACGTGCGCCAGCCCCTCCCGCCGCGCGTCGCGGGCGATCCAGGCCCCGGTGACGAGATCGAACGCAAGGTAGTGGAACCAGCCGGCGAGGAGGATCGGCGTCGAGCCGAACAGCGCCCTCACCGCCTCGATCGAACCGAAGCCCCCGGCGCCGCGGCTCCACCAGACGGCGATCAGCACCGTATAAGCGAGCCCCAGCAGCGCCGGAATGGTGACACCGGAGATCGCCTGCGCGATCCCGCGCCAGGTCGGCACGAGGATGAGCAGCACCCACCCTGCCAGGGCCATCGTGCTGCCGATCGAAAAGAGCTGGCCGATCATGGCGAGTGTCCGATCTAAACATTGTTCAGTTGCCGGGCCGTTCCTAACCCGCTATCTAAACAGTGTCAAGCCGCACGGCGGCGTTCCGCATGGCAATCGGGTGAAGCTTTTCCGCCCTCATGCTGAGCCGAATGCGTCAGCATTCGTGCCGAAGCACGAGGGCGCTCCTCGTCCTTCGAGACGGCGCCTGAAGCGCCTCCTCAGGATGAGGAGCATCGAGACGTTCACCCGATCGCCCTGCGACTATCCGGTCGGACAGGATGGCGATGTCACTCAAGGCCGGGACCGCCGCACGCAGCTACCATCATGGCGACCTCCGCCACGCGCTGATCGCGACGGCGGAATCGCTGCTGGCCGAAAAGGGCGTGGAGAGCTTCACGCTGCGCGAATGCGCCCGTCGCGCCGGCGTGTCGCCCGCCGCCCCGGCGCATCACTTCGGCAATATGACGGGCCTGCTGACGGCGATCGCGACGCTGGGGTTCAACGAGCTGGCGGCGAGAATGAACGACGCGCTCGCCGCGAGCGACGGCACGCCGGAGGGCCAGCTCAAGGCGATCGGGCTCGGCTATGTCGGCTTCGCGCTCGCCTATCCGGCCCGCTTCCGCGTGGTCTTCGGCCGCTTCCCTCTCGACACCTGCGATCCGGCTTTCGACGCGGCGAGCCGGCGCGCCTTCGGCATCCTGGCGGAAAGGATCAGGCCCGGACTCGACCCCGACGACCTGCCAAGCCCGGCCGATCAGGCGCGCCTCGTGGCGGCCTGGTCGACCGTGCATGGCTTCGCCAACCTCGCCATCGATGGGCGGCTTCCTTACCCCAAGCCGCCGGACGACTCCGCGCTCGAGACGCTGGCCGAGGCCGTGGTGACTCTCATGGCGGCGGTGGCCGGCCGCGGCGAGCCGTCGCCGCGCGTTTAGCCGGAGTTGCACCGAAGCGGTGCCGGCCGCACCGATCCCGCTCCGAAAAGAGGGCGCGTCGCAGCATTTTCGCTCACGGCCGCCTCTGGACATTTCCGATGCACCGACCGCAAATGCCCTGCGGTGAGGCGACCGGGATGGACATGACGATGGCGACGCGATTCGTGGCAGGTATGGTGGCGGTTCTGGCCTTGGGTTTGTGTGCACAGGCTGAGGCTGCGGGCACCAAAGTGGCGATCGGCATGTCGGGCTGGACCGGCTTCGGCCCGCTGACGCTGGCCAAGGCGGTCGGCATCTTCGAGAAGCACGGCCTCGACGTCACCTTGCCCAAGATCCCGCAGGCGAGCCGCGCCCTGGCGCTGGCCTCGGGCGACATCCAGTGTGCCGCGACGACGGTCGAGACCTGGGTCGTGTGGAACTCCAACGGCGTCCCGGCCAAGGAGCTGTTCCAGCTCGACAAGTCCTACGGCGCCGACGGCATCGTGGCGCGGCCCGACATCAAGACGGCCGCTGACCTCAAGGGCAAGACGGTGGCGGCCTCGGCGCCCGGCACGTCGCCCTATTTCATGCTGGCCTGGATCCTCAACGCCAACAAGATGAGCGTCAAGGACGTCACCGTCGTCAACCTCGAGCCTGGCCCCGCCGCCCAGGCTTTCCTGGCCGGCCAGAACGACGCCGCCGTCACCTACGAACCTTATCTGTCATCGGTGCGCGACAAGCCCGCCTCGGGCCACATCCTGGCGACGACGCTCGACTACCCGATGGTCTTCGACACGGTTGGCTGCACGCCAAAATTCCTCGAGGCGCATCCCGAGGCCGCCAAGGCGTTGGCCGACAGCTATTTCGATGCGCTCGACTACATCAAGGCCAACGAACAGAAGTCGGACGAGATCATGGGCGCCGACGTGAAGCAGTCGGCGGCGGACTTCGCCGATTCGGCCAAATATCTGCGCTGGGTCGACCGCGCGGAGAACAAGACCTTCTTCTCCGGGGAATTCGTCAAGTTCTCGAACACGGCGGCCGATCTCCTGCTCTCGGTCGGCACCATCAAGTCCAAGCCCGACGTTAGCAAGCTCTACGACCCGGCGGCGCTGCAATAGCGCGTCCACGCCGCGGCGATGTTCCGACCCTTCGAGCCCCTGAGCCAGCCCGCGCGCCTGTCGCTCGGGGTGGCGTTCTTCATCGCGTTCGTCGCCCTTTGGGCGGCCGCGACCCTGTCGGGGGCGGTGTCGCGCACCTTCCTGGCCGACCCGGTCTCGATGCTGCGCGACGGCTGGACCCTACTGACCCAGTTCGACTTCGCCACGGACATCGGCATGACGGTGTGGCGGGTTCTCGGCGGCTTCGCGCTGGCCACCGCCCTCGCGGTGCCGCTCGGCATGCTGATGGGCGCGTTCAAGCCGATCGAGGCGCTGCTCGAACCCTTCGTCTCCTTCGCCCGCTACCTGCCGGCCTCGGCCTTCGTGCCGCTCCTGATCCTGTGGGCGGGGATCGGCGAGACGCAGAAGCTGCTCGTCATCTTCATCGGTTCGGTGTTCCAGCTGATCCTGATGATCGCCGGCAGCGTGGCGCAGACCCGGCGCGACCTCGTGGAAGCCGCCTATACGCTCGGCGCCTCGGACCGCGGCATCATCCGCCGCGTGCTGCTGCCGGCGAACGCGCCCGAGATCGCCGAGATCCTGCGGCTCGTGCTCGGCTGGGCCTGGACCTATGTGATCGTGGCCGAACTCATCGGCTCGTCCTCCGGCATCGGCCATATGATCATCGACAGCCAGGCGCTGCTGGCGACGGGCCAGATGATCTTCGGCATCATCACCATCGGGGTGATCGGCCTCATCTCCGACCTCCTGTTCAAGGCCCTGAACCGCCGCCTCTTCGCCTGGAAGTTCGTGTGAGCGTGTCCCGCGCGGGCGCGGCGCCCAAGCTGCGCATCGCGGGCGTGTCGCGGACCTTCGCCGGCCCGCGCGGCCAGTCGACCCCGGCGCTGGCGCCGACCGATCTCGACGTCGCGTCGAACGATTTCATCACTATCCTGGGGCCTTCGGGCTGCGGCAAGTCGACCCTGCTCAGGATCGTGGCGGGGCTCGACCGGCCGAGCGCCGGCAAGGCGCTGCTCGACGGCCGCGAGATCCGCGGGCCGGGCCGCGACCGGGGCATGGTGTTCCAGTCCTACACCCTTTTCCCGTGGTTGACGGTCGGCCAGAACATCGCCTTCGGGCTGCGCGAGCGCGGCGTGCCGGCGGCCGAACAGCGCGACGTGATCCGTCGCTACCTCGACCGGATGGGGCTTGTCGGTTTCGAGAACCATCTGCCGCGTCAGCTCTCGGGCGGCATGCAGCAGCGCACCGCCATCGCCCGCGCGCTCGCCAACGAGCCCGAGATCCTCCTGATGGACGAGCCCTTCGGCGCGCTCGACAACCAGACGCGCGCGCTGATGCAAGAGCTGCTGCTCTCGGTCTGGGAGCGCGACCGGAAGACCATCCTCTTCGTCACCCACGACATCGAGGAGGCGATCTTCATGGCCTCGCGGGTCGTCGTGATGAGCGCGCGGCCGGGCCGCATCAAGGCCGATGTCGCCGTCGACCTGCCGCATCCGCGCGCCTACACGCTCAAGACGAGCCCGGAGTTCAACGCGCTGAAGGCACGCTTGACCGAGGAGATCCGGGTCGAGGCCGCCAAGGTCGCGGAGGCGGGGTGACGAAATCAAAACCGCTCATCCCCGCGCAAGCGGGGATCCAGCGTAGGATCTCGCCCTATCCTGCCATCCTGCCTGGATCCCCGCTTACGCGGGGATGAGCGGTAAAATGGGCTTGCCGCGCCGCGGCTATCGATCCGAAAATGCGAGCTTGGCGCCGAGCGCCACGAAGGCGCCCGCGAAGGTCCGCCGCATCCAAGTCAGCACGCGCGGCCGCGCGATGATGCGGTCGCGCACCGAAGCGGCGAAGACACCGTAGCCGACAAAGACCACGAAGGTCATCGCCATGAAGACGAAGCTCAGCTCCACCATTAACGACAGTGGATGGGCCTCGCCCGCGGTGACGAACTGCGGCAGGAAGGCCAGGAAGAAGATCGACAGCTTCGGGTTCAAGATGTTGACCAGCACCGCCGTCACCGCGATCCGCAACGTCGAGCGTTCCTTGACCTCGCCCTGCACAGCGAGCGAGCCTGTCTCGCGCCAGGCGCTCCAGGCCATATAGAGCAGGTAGGCGACGCCGAGAACTTTGAAGGTCTGGAACGCCAGGGCACTGGTGTGGAGCAGCGCGGCGACGCCGAAGATCGCTGCCGCCATATGCGGCAGGATGCCGAGCGTGCAGCCGAGGGCCGCGACGATGCTGGCGCGGGCGCCGCGCGACAGGCCCGTCGCGACCGTATAGAGCACGCCCGTGCCGGGCGACACGACGATGATCAGCGAGGTGATCAGGAACGCGAGGCTCACGGGCACCCTCCCTAAGCAGGCTCGCTCGAACCTGCTTGCACTCAAAGGTCAAGCAGCTTTGATTCCACTTTGAAAAAGTGAAATCAACCGTGGCTTTCGCCACGCAAGGCTGCTTAGCGATGGACGTTTCTTGTCTTCGATCCTCGGCTGCGGCGCAACAATGATCGAACCTTTCGTGTTGTGCGCATCATCGTCGTTTTGCCGCCGCAACATCAGATGCGCGCGTCAGAAACCTCATCCGACATCACGTCCTGAACCCGCCCTCCATGACGATCGCCGAAAGCGGGAGGCGGTCGTTCGGCCTTTCGCGGGCGCGCGGCGGCTCCGGCAGGACCGAGGGGTCGGCCCGATGCCCGATGGCGACGGCCGCCTCGACCCGGCAGCCCTCCGGCACCGCAAGGTCGGCGACGGCGCGCTCGGCATCGAAGCCGATCATGCCATGCGCATCCCATCCGGCGTGGCGCGCCTGCAGCGCGAGGCTCATCCAGGCGGCGCCGGCATCGAACGAGGCGGAGCGCGAGGGGACGGCCTTGTCCGATCCCTGCGGAATCCTCGTCTGCATCGAGACGACGAACAGCAGCGCCGAGGCGGTCTTGGCCCAGGCCTGATTGGACGGGTTGAGCAGGCCGAGGAACCTGTCCCAGGCGGCCGTGTCGCGCCGCGCGTAGAGGAAGCGCCAGGGCTGCGCATTGGAGGCCGAGGGCGCCCAGCGCGCCGCCTCGACGAGGCCGAAGAGCTCGGCCTCGCTCATCGGTGCGCCGGTGAAGGCACGCGGCGACCAGCGCTGGAGAAAGACGGGATCGATCGGATAGTCGGAACGGCGGGGCGAAGGCTCGGTCATGGCAGTCCGGCGCGTGGAGGATCATGGCTTTCTATCGTCGCCGCCGTCGACCGTAAACTCTTGGGGCCAAGATGGGGCCAAGAGACGCCAATCCTCCAAGTCGTTGACGGCCGAGGGGCCGCGCCCTTAGTCTCCCCGCCAAACCGGCCGGCGACGCACCGCGGCCGGCCATGGCGCGGCATCCAAGCCGTCGCCACGAAACGGGAGGACAGAATGAGAAAGACCGTGACGGCCCTGGCCGCCATCGCCCTGGGCCTGGCGGCCCTGACGGGCGCCGCGCAGGCGCAGACCAAGAAATATACGATCGCGCTGGTGCCGGGCCTCACCACCGACGCCTTCTACATCACCATGCGCAAGGGCGCCGAGGCCGCCGCCAAGGCGGTCGGCGCCGATCTCGTCTTCCAGGGCGCGCCCGAGTTCAATCCCGTGCAGCAGGCTCCGGTGCTCGACGCCGTCATCGCCCGCAAGCCCGACGCCATCCTGATCGCGCCGACCGACAAGACCCAGATGGTCCAGCCGCTCAAGAAGGCCTTCGACGCCGGCATCCCGGTCATCACCGTCGATACGTTCATCGGCACCGGCAACTACCAGACCGGTGCGGGCGAGGCCGATTTCCCGCTGAGCTACATCGCGTCGGACAACGTGCTCGGCGGCCAGATCGCCGCCCGCGCGCTCGCCAAGGCGATCGGCGACAAGGGCAAGGTCTATGTGTCGAACGTCAAGCCCGGCGTCTCCACCACCGACCAGCGCGAGGAGGGCTTCAAGGAGGAGATGAAGTCCCATCCGGGCATCCAGGTGCTGCAGACCGAGTTCAACGACGACGACGCCAACAAGGCGGCCTCCCAGCTGCAATCGGTCTATGCCCGCAATCCCGATCTCGTCGGCGTCTTCGGCGCCAACCTGTTCTCGGCGCTCGGCGCAGCCAACGGCGTGAAGCAGGCCGGGCAGACCGGCAAGGTCAAGGTCGTGGCCTTCGATGCGCCGACCTCGATCGTCGACGACCTCAAGTCGGGTGCCATCGATGTCGCGATCGCCCAGCATCCGGCCGAGATCGGCTATTACGGGGTGATCACCGCCTTCGCGCATCTGACCGGCCAGTCGGTTCCGGTCAAGATCGGCACGGGCTTCACCGTCATGGACAAGGCCAATATCGGCAATCCCGATATCGCCAAGTTCGTCTATCAGAACTGATCAGCCCCAGCGGGGCCGGGGCCGGCGCATGACCGCAGATCTCTCGACGCCGGCAACCCGGAAGCCGCCTCGCGGCGGCTCGAAGCGCCTGATCGCGGTGCTGGCCTCGCTGCGGGCGTGGCTGTTCCTGGTGGTGCTGCTCGCCTTCTTCGAGACCTGGTCACGCCTGAGCTACGGCTCGAGCTTCGTGCTCTCGGCCTATAACGCGCAATCGATCGCCATCTTCGCGGTGGCGCCGCTGCTCTTGGCGCTCGGCGAGACTTTCGTGATCATCTCGGGCGGCATCGACCTCTCGGTCGGCTTCATCATGGGCCTCTCGGCCGTGGTCGCCGCCCATGCGGCCAACATGGCGGGCCTGGCGGTACCGTCCTTCGCGGCCATGGCGGCCGGCATCCTCGCCGGCCTCGCGGTGTCGCTCGTGCCGGGCGCGGTCAACGGCTGGCTCATCTCGAAGCTCAAGGTGCCGCCCTTCATCGGCACGCTCGGCATGTTCGGCGTGGCGCGCGGCGCAGCCTATCTGCTCGCCGGCGGCACCACCGTGCCGGTGTCGAACGCGTGGTTCGCGGCACTCGGCAACGGCCGCCTTTTCGGCGTGCCGATCCTCGTGATCATCACCGTGCTGTTCGTGCTCGCGATGCACTACCTGCTGTCGCAGACGCGCTTCGGCCAGCACACCTATGCGATCGGCGCCAGCGAGCAGGCGGCGCTGCGCGCCGGCATCGGCGTCGCCCGCCATACGCGCCGCCTCTACGTGCTCTCGGCGCTCTGCGCCGGGCTCGGCGGCGTGCTCTACACGGCCCGCTTCACGGCGGGGGCCGCGCAGGCGGGCGAGCCGCTGCTGCTCGATTCGATCGCCGCGGTGGTGATCGGCGGCGCCAGCCTCTTCGGCGGCTCGGGCACGATCCTCGGCACCGTCGCCGGCGCGCTGGTGATCGCGGTGATCCAGTACGGGCTCGTCTTCATCGACGTCGAGCCGTTCTGGCAGTTCGTGGCGGTCGGCGTCGTCATCATCATCTCGGTGCTGGTCGACCAGACGCAGCGCCGCTTCGGCGGAGACCGCTGATGCACGGCGACCCCGGCCAGCCGATCCTCGAGGTCCGCGACGTGTCGAAGCGCTTCGGCGGGGTCGAGGCGCTCAAGGGCGTGTCGCTGGCCCTCCATCCGGGCGAAGTGGTGGCGCTGGCGGGCGACAACGGCGCCGGCAAGTCGACGCTGACCAAGGCGATATCGGGCGTCTACCGGCCGGATGGCGGCGAGATCCGGCTCGACGGCAAGCCCGTCAGCTTCGCCACGCCCGAGGCGGCGCGCGGCGCCGGCATCGAGACGATCTACCAGGACCTCGCGCTCGCCGACAACCTGTCGATCGGCGCCAACATCTTCCTCGGCCGCGAGCCGATGCGCCGTGCCTTCGGCATCCTGCCGGTGCTCGACCGGCGCCGCATGGCGGAGGCGGCGCGCGACACGATGGCGCGGCTCGACTTCCACGTCGACCGGCTCGACGCGCCGGTCGGCCGCTTCTCGGGCGGGCAGCGCCAAGCGGTGGCGATCGGCCGGGCCATCTACTGGAACGCCCGCGTCATCGTGATGGACGAGCCGACCGCTGCCCTCGGCGTGCCCGAGCAGCGCAAGGTGCTGGGCCTCGTCGAGACGCTGAAGTCGCAGGGGCGCGGCGTGATCTTCATCTCCCACAATCTGCAGGATATTTTCGCGATCTCGGACCGCATCGTCGTGCTGCGCCGCGGTGCGCTCGCCGGGGAACGAAGGATCGGCGAGACCAGCCATGACGAGGTGGTGAAGCTGATGGTCGGAGGCTGAGGCGGGCCTCTGCCGGTCAGACCGGCGCCGAGACGGCCGGCCGCCGGCCGATCCACGGGCGGGCCGCCTCGACTTCGGCGGCGAGCCGCAGGATCGTCGCCTCGTCGCCGTAGCGGCCGACCAGCTGGACGCCGATCGGCACCTGCTGCGAGGTCCAGGTCGCCGGCACCGACATGGCGGGCAGCCCCGACAGGTTGAAGGCGAACATGAAGGCCGCGTCGGTCCACTTGGCGTTGTAGGCGTCGACGTCGGGCTCGTTCATGTCCCAATAGCCGACCGGGCGCGGCGGCTGGGTCAGGGTCGGGGTCACGAAGACGTCGTAGGGATGGAGCTCGGCATGGATCTGCTGGTTGAGCTTGCGCATGGTGGCGAGGCTGGCCGCATGCTGCGTGGCCGACATCGCGCGGCCGCGCTGGAGCAGCGACCAGTTGAAGGCGACGAGATCGCGCTCCTGCACCGGCCGCCCGACCGTCTCGGCCAAGCCGTCGAAGTCGAGCACCGTCTGCACCGCGTTCATCCGGTTGTAGGCGGCCCAGCCGCCTTCGAGATCCGCCCGGAACGGATGCTCCTCGACCTGGTGTCCGAGCTCTTCGAGCAACGCCACGGTCGAGATGACAGCCTCCGTAACCTCCGGCGCGAAAGCCGGTCCCCAGGGCGTCGTCAGCGTGTAGCCGATCCGCAACGGCTTCGGTCGATCGTCGAGACCCTGCAGCCAGCTCCGCGCGGGCGGGGGCGGCGTGTAGAGGTCGCCCGGCAGATTGCCGGCCGTGGCATCGAGGAAGGCGGCGGTGTCGCGCACCGTCCGGGTCAGGGCGAAAAAGGAGACGCTGCCGAACCAGACGTCGACCTCCTCCGGCCCATAGGTGATGCGGCCGCGCGACGGCTTCAGCCCGACGAGGCCGCAGCAGGAGGCCGGCACGCGGATCGAGCCGCCGCCATCCGTTCCCTCCGCCATCGGGACCATGCGTGACGCCACGGCCGCGGCCGCGCCGCCGCTGGAGCCGCCGGGCGTGACGGCCTTGTTCCAGGGGTTGAGCGTCGGTCCGTGGGCGCGCGGCTCGGTGGCGATGCACCAGCCGTTCTCCGGCACATTGGTGCGGCCCAGCAGGATCAGGCCGGACGCCTTGATGCGCCGGACCATCTCGGTATCCGGCCCGCCGCGATCGTCCTTGCGATAGGCGAGGCTGGCGTCGATCGGCATGCCGTCGCTCGTCGAGCCGATGTTCTTGAGGAGATAGGGCACACCTGCGAAGGGGCCGTCGCCCGGCGCCGCGGCGGCGCGCCGTCGCGCGGCCTCGAACGAGCGGAGCACCACCGCGTTGAGCTCGCCGTCGAGCCTCTCGATGAGGCCGATCGCGACCTCGGTCAGTTCACCCGCACTGACCTCGCGGCGACGCACCAGCTCCGCCAGCCCGAGAGCGTCGTTCTCCGCGTAGAGGCGGACGAGATCGGGCGTGATGGTCGTCATGTCGGCTCCCACTCTGGTGGTCCTGGTGGAGTTTCATACCCACAGTGCAGGGGCAAGCAAGCACCGGCGTTCGGTCGCCGGTCATGCCGGCCGCCGCCTGGACGGGCGCAGCGAATAGCCCGCCACCGCAATGAGCGTCAGGCCGCCCGTCCACACATATTGGAAATAGGCCGAGACATGCATCAGGTTCAGCGCATTCTGCATCACGCCGACCGCGATGGCGCCGAGGAGGACGCCGACCGCCGTGCCGCGCCCGCCGAACACGCTGACGCCGCCGACCACCACGGCCGTGACCGAGGCGAGCGTGAAGGACGCGCCGGCCTGCGGATCGCCGCTGCCGATGCGCGCCGCGATGAGCAGGCCCGCAGCCGCGGCGCAAAGCGCGCAGACGACATAGGCGCCGGCACGCACGCGCGCCGTGCCGATGCCAACCACATGGGCGGCCTCCGAATTCGAGCCGACGGCATAGAGGCGCAGTCCGAGCCTGCCGCGCAAAAGCAGGATCTCGGCGGCGCCGAACAGGAAAACCACGACGAGGGCCGCGCCGGGAACCGGGCCGACATCGGCGCCGAACAGATCGAGGAAGCGGTCGCCCACGAGCCCGCCGGGACTCGGGCGCACGATGAGCGCGGCGCCGAAGACGATCGAGTAGGTCGCCAGCGTGGCGATCAGGTCGGGGATGCGCAGGCGGACGATGAAGAGCGCGTTGACCGCGCCAGCGGCGAGGCCCGCCACGAGGCTTGCGGCGACCGCCAGCGCGATGCCGCCCAGGCCGTCGCCGACGGCCGTGAAGGAGACGATGGCGGTCACCAGGCTGATCAGCGGCCCGACCGAGAGGTCGATGCCACCGAGCAGGATGACGCAGAACTGGCCGAGCGCCACGAGCGCGAGCGGGGCGACCTGGCTCGCGATGTTGGAGAGATTGCCGGACGACAGGAAAAAAGCGGAGCTGCGCGACGTGGCCGCGCAGAGCGCCAGCACCAGCCCCGCCAGCAGCGCCGCGCTGCCGTAGCGCGACAGGAGCGCGGAGGTGCCGCTCCGCCGCATCGTCGGGCGCGGCGCAACGGATGACGAGGTCGCCGCGGCGGCGGCCATCGCGTCGCCGGCGCCGACCGCGCTACCGACGATCCGCTCTTCGGTCGCGTCGGCGCCCGCCATCTCGTCGACGATGCGCCCCCGCGAGAAGACGAGGATGCGGTCGCCGAGCCCGATCAGTTCGAGAAGGTCGGAGGAAACCAGGATCACCGCGGCCCCGGCCTCGGCCAGGGCGCGGATGCGGCGATAGATGTCGAGCTTGGTGGCCACGTCGACCCCGCGCGTCGGGTCCTCGAAGACGAAGATCTTCGGATCGCCGACCGTCCAGCGGCCGAGCACGACCTTCTGCTGGTTGCCGCCCGACAGGTTGTTGACGCTCGCTTCGCCCGACGGCGTGCGGATCGCGAAGCGCTCGATCGCGGCCCGCGTGACGGCGCGCTCGCGGCCCGCCGGAACGAGGCCTAAGCCCGCCCAATCCGGCAGATGCGGCAGCGATATGTTCTCCCGGATCGAGTGAGGCAGGAACAGCCCCTCGCGCTGCCGCTCGCCCGGAACGTAGACGATGCCCGCGCGGATCGCGCGGGCCGGCGAGCCGAGGCGGACCGCGGCCCCGTCGAGCGTCACGCGGCCGCTCCAGGAGGCCAGCCCGAACAGCGCGCGCACGACGTCCGACTGGCCGTTGCCCTGGATGCCACCCAGCCCGAGGACCTCGCCGGCTCTGGCGGCGAAGCTCACGCCCTCGAACCGCCCACGGCTCGATAGCGTCTCGACCACCAGCCGCGCGGCGCCTGGCCTGGCGGAGCGGGGCGGATAGGCGAGCGCCATCTCGCGACCCACCATCATGGCGACCAGCCGCTCGTGGTCGACGTCATCACGCTCGACGGTCGCGACGACCTCGCCGTCCTTGAGCACGGTGATGCGGTCGGCGATGGCGAAGACTTCCGGCAGCCGGTGCGAGATGAAGACGACGGCGGCGCCGCCCTGCCGGAGCTGCCGGACGATCCCGAACAGGTGCTGGATCTCGGCCGAGTCGAGCGCGGAGGTGGGCTCGTCGAGGATGAGCACCGACGGATCGGTGGTGAGCGCCCGCGCGATCTCGACGATCTGCCGCTCCGCCACGCCGAGGTCGCGCACCATCGTCGTCGGCGCCAGCGACGCGACGCCGAGCCGGGCGAGGATCGCCCGGGCGTCGCGGTCCATGGCGGTGCGGTCGACCAGGATGGGGCCGCCGGGTTCCCGGCCGAGCCAGATGTTCTGCGCGACATCGAGGTCGGGCACCAGGCGCGTGTCCTGGTACACCATGGCGATGCCGAGGTCCTGGGCCGCACCGGGTCCGGAGATCTCGACCTCCTCGCCGCCGACCCGGATGGTGCCGTCATCCGGCGGCCAGACGCCAGCGACGATGCGCATCAGCGTCGACTTGCCGGCCCCGTTCTCGCCCACGAGGACGTGGATCTCGCCGGCCCGGCAGGCGAAGGAGACGCCCTTGAGCGCGCGGACGACGCCGAAGGACTTGACGATGCCGCTGAGCTCGAGGGCGTTCGGCCCCGCCGCAGAAGCCGCGCCCGTGACGGCTGCCGGAGCGCTCTTCACCGCATCCGACATCGGGGTCGACCTGCCTCCGGACAAAGCCGGGCCGAGTTCAGCTGAAGAGCTTCTTGAGCTCATCGTCGGTCAGCACCGTATCGACGAAGACCCCATCCGGCAGGTCCTTCTTCATGAGCTTTTGGTAGTTGCCGCCGTCGATCAGGATCGGATCGATGATCTGCCGCTTCGGCACATCCTGTCCCGACAGCAGCTTGACGGCCGTGCGCAGCGCCACGACGCCTTCCCAGGTCGGTTCGGACACGCAGCCGATCTTGAACTTCGGGTTCTTGTCCTTCTGGGTGTCGTAGAGCTTGAAGAGGCCGTTGTAGTCGTCGCCGGTCACCGGGACGAGCGGCCGGTTTGCCGCCATCAGCGCCTTGAGGGCACCTGCCGCGTCCTGGCCGCCGTCGCACCAGATGCCGTCGATCTCCGGATAGGCGGCGATCAGGTCGGCCATCACCACCTTGGCCTTGTCCTCCTGCCAGGACGCGTCCTTGAACGCCAGCACCTCGATGCCGGGGCCGAACGCCGCCTTGGCGCCGGCCCAGCAATCGGCCGTATAGGAATTGCCCGGCAGGCCGCCGAGGGCGACGATCTTGCCCTTGCCGCCCAGGAAGCCGTCGAGGGCCTTGCCCATCGCGGCGCCCTTGCGCTTCGGATCGGTGCCGATGTAGGCGGTCCAGGTCTCGCCTTCGACAGGAAGGTTGAACGGCACGGTGACAATGCCGGCGCGGGTCGCCTTGCGCAGCGCCGGGACCACCGCGGTGCCGGAATTGGCGATGCACAGGATGGCGTCGACCTTCTGCGTGATCAGGTCCTCGATGTCGTTGACCTGCTTGGAGATGTCGCCCTGGCCATCGGCGACGACGAGGTCGTATTTGTCGGCATTGGCCTTGGCTTCGCTCTGCATCGAGGCCAGGCATTCGGTGCGCCAGGTGTTGCCCGAGAAGCCGTTGGTGAAGCCGATGCGCAGCTTGCCCGATTTCTGCACCCCCTTGGCCATGTCGGACGAGGCGTCGATCTTGGCGCTGCCGATCGCGTCGGCGAGGGCGAGGCCGGGCGCCGCGCCGAGCAGTCCGGCGGTCGCCCCGAGGCCGAGCCGCAGCGCGGTGCGGCGGTCGATGAAGGCATGCGTCATCTTTCGTTTCCTCCCTATGGCGTCGCCGCGCGACGCGGTTTCGTTCAGGCGTTGCCGCGCGCGCCGATCATGCGGTAGCCCACGACGCTGAGGGCGATGAGCACGCCCTGGATGACATATTGCGCGCCGGTCGATACCCGCGCGATATTGGTGAAGCTCGTGAGTTCGGTGACGAACAGAGCACCGGCGATGGTCGCCGCGACGCTGCCGATGCCACCGGTCAGAGCGGTGCCGCCGATCACCACGGCGACGACCGAGGCTAGCAGGAACTGGTCGCCGATGCCGAGGCTGGGATTGCCCACATAGGCGGTGATGAGGAGGCCGCCGAGCACGGCCAGCGTCGCGCTCGAGGCGTAGGCAGCGATCAGCACGCTCCGCGTCGGCACGCCCATCAGCCGGGCCGCGGTCTCGTTGGCGCCCACGGCATAGACCCAGCGGCCGAAGGTGGTCCGCCGCATGGCGAAGGCGACGCCGAGCGCGACGACAAGCCAGCAGAGCGCGCTCGCCGGGAGGCCGAAGACGGAGCCCTGGCCGATCACGTTGAAGGCGGCGGCCGAGGCGCCCCGCGGCGCCCCGCCGGTGAAGATCAGGGCGGCGCCGAACAGGATCGAGTTCATCGCCAGGGTGGCGATGATCGGGGCGACCCGCAGTACGGCGACGATCACGCCATTGACCACGCCCACCAGTGCCCCGAGGACCAGGCAGCATAGGACGGCGGGAAGGATGCGCGCGTCCTGGCCCAGCATCAGGCTGGTCGCCACGATATTGGTCATCGT
This sequence comes from Lichenihabitans sp., assembly GCA_965277635.1. Taxonomy (GTDB): domain Bacteria; phylum Pseudomonadota; class Alphaproteobacteria; order Rhizobiales; family Beijerinckiaceae; genus Lichenihabitans. The sequence continues at coordinate 2,257,996 of CBDIDE010000002.1, read as the reverse complement.
CACGACGCCGGCCACCGAGAGGTCGATGCCGCCGGTCAGCAGCGCGATGGTCTGCCCCGTCGCGACGAGGCCGAGGAAAGCCGTCACCTGCAGGATGTTGAGCACCTGCGCGGGCTTGAGCATGGCGGGCGAGATTGTGGCGGCGACGGCGTAGAGCAGCACGACCGCCACCCACGCGGGCGACCGGCGCAACAGGACGGATGCTCCCCGAACCATCATCAGGATCGTGCTCTCCACCTGATCGGCCGTCTTTCTTCCGAAGGTCCAGAATAAGGCCTCGGCTCGGCTGCGTCGTGCTATACCATAACGAAATCTGAGCTGACAGATAGGTTTTGGAAAAACCGATGAGAGAATCCGCACACCTATCAGGGAGACCAAGCTCGATGGCCGTCGAAACGCGTGCGATGAACGCATCATTGCCTGGCGAAGCGCGGGCGGCGAGCCTCGTCGACCGCCTCATGGCGGACGTCTGCGATCACATCCGGATCCATGGCCTCGAGCCGGGAGCGGTCTTGCCCAGCGAAGCCGCTTTCGCCAGCCGATCCGGGGTGTCGCGCGCCGTCGCGCGGGAGGGTTTCCGCGGCCTTGCCGCGCTGAAGCTCATCGACGTGGGGAACGGGCGGCGTGCGCGGGTCGCCCAGACCGACGACAGCGTCCTCAGCCTGATGATCGACCATTCGGTCCACACCAAGCAGATCTCGATCCAGCAGATCCTCGACGTGCGGCGGACCATCGAGCTCAGGACCGTGACGCTGGCGGCGTTGCGGCGGAGCGACGACGAAGCCCGCGACATCGCCGCCCTCGCGGCCAGCATGCGCGACAATCTCGCCAAGCCCGAGCGCGTCATGGCCTCCGACATCGCCTTTCACGAGGCGATCGCGAAAGCGTCCCGCAATCCTCTTTTCGCCCTGATCGTCGGCGCGTTCCGGGTGGTGACGCGGGAAACCTGGCCGATCGGCTGGGCGACGCGGGTCAACCAGGAAAGCCAGCTCGAGAACATGGATTGTCACGCGGCCATCGCGGCGGCGATCGGCGCCCGTGACATAAGGGCGGCCGAGCGTGCGATGGCCCATCACTTCGATTCCGCCGTCAAGACGCTGATCGACGCCGGCGTGGTCTGAAGGTTCGATCGCCGCGGCCTTCAAGACATGCTTGTCGGACGAGTCCTTCGGGACGGTGGTTCACCCGTGATGACGCGATCGGCTCAGGCCCCGCTGTGCCAGCGCAGCGACATGCAGGAGAGGCCGGCGTCGACCTTGCCGATCTCGGTGACCGCGAGCGGCACCACGTCGAAACCATGCGCGTCCAACAGCGCGATAGTGCGGGGGTAGGACTGTCCGACGAGGACCACGTCATTGAGGCGCAGCGCATTGGCGGCGGCCTCCTCGCCCTCCGGCACGATGAGCCGGCGGAGGCCGTCGAACACGCCCGAGGCGGCAAGGCGGGCCGTCACCAGAACGGTGTCGTCGTCGAGCAGCGCGCAATCCGACTTGAAATGCAGCACGCCCGGCGGCGTCTCGACGATCGCGGCCTTGCGACCGAGCGCCGCGAGGCATCCGGCGAGCGCTTGCGCGCCGGTGCGATCCGTGCGGGCCGAGAGGCCGATCATCACCGCCCCGGGCGTGACCAGCACGTCGCCGCCGTCGGCTGTGCCCTCGGGCAGCACGAGTACCTTATCGAACCGGGCGCGCAGCGCCGGCGCGATCGCGGCGGCCTCACCCTTGCGGCTCGCCGTGCCCGGGCGCAACAGAACCGCGCCCTCGGCGAAGACGAGCGCCGGGTCTTCGACGAAGACCGAATCCGGGAAGGCTTCGAGCGGGTCGAGCAGTTCGACCGCGAGCCCTGCCGTCTCGAGCGCCGCCACATAGGCCGCATGTTCCGCCGCGACGCCCTCGAAGGACGGATCGCCCCGATCGTCGGCCCGCAGGCCCGCCGTGACGCTCCTGGCCGGGCGCCGGCAGAGCGCCTGGTCGAAGGCATGGATCGGCCGATCCGGTGTCATCGGCGAGGCCTCACGCCCCATAGACCACCGGGAAGTCCGGTCCGTCGAGCCGATCGCCGTCGGCGAGCTCAAGATGCCGGAACGGCGGCGAGCCCTTGCCCTTGCGGTCGGCGAAGCGCGCGTCGTCGCCGACCCAGCGGGCGGAGAAGACGCGCCGGCGCTCGGCCCGCGCCTTGTTGGCGGCCGCGCCGTGCACGGTGCGAAAATCGAACGCTATGGCGTCCCCGGGCTGCATGGCCCAGGCGAGGATGCGGTAGGTGTCGCGACGGGCGTCGATGTCGGGCAGTTCGACGGTCTCGTCGCCGGCATAGAGGTCGGTCCCGTCGAACCGTTTGGGCCTGTGGATGTCCCAGCGATGCGAGCCGGCAACGCATTGCAGGCTGGTCTCGCGCGGCACCGGATCGAGCGGAATCCAGAAGCTGACGCTCTGGCGCCCGTCGACGCAATAATAGGGCAGGTCCTGGTGCCAGGGGGTGACGACCGAGGTGCCCGGTTCCTTGACGAGCACGTGGTCGTGGAAGAAGCGGGCGGTGCTCGAGCCCATCAGCCGGGCGGCAGCCTCCCCGGCCGGCGACTCGAGGACGAAGCTGCGGAACTCCACGAAACGCTGCCAGTTGCACAGGTCCTGGAAGAAGGGCGCCGCATCGCCCTTCGGCTGATAGGAGCGCTCGAGCGGGCTCGGGTCGGCCATCAGGTCGGCGATGCCCTGGCGCAGCGGGTCGACCCAGTCGGCGAAGAGCCCCTTGAGCAGCACCGCGCCGTCGGTCGCGAAAGCCTCGACGTCGGCAGGGGTCGGCAGGCTCTCGGTTCGCGTCATGGTCGGCTCCAGAACACACGACTCACGGCCCGTTTGGCACGCCTTGATCCTCATGCTGAAAAGGTCCGTCAGGACCGTCTCGAAGCACGGCCGGCGCCCGCCGATCCCTCGACTCGGCCGCGTTGCGGCCGGCTCGGGATGAGGGAACGGAGAGTTCTCACATGGCCCCGGAAAGGGCTCGCACGTCCTGGCCGACGGATCAAGGGGTTGGGCGCTGGGGCAGCAGCCAGTTCGCCAGAACTTGACGCTCGGCCGGCGAGATCTCCGTCACGTTGTTGGGCGGCATGGCGTGGCTGAGCACCGCCTCGGCCCGGATGGCATCGGCCGCGCGGGCGATCTCTTGCGGCGTGTCGAGGCGGATGTTCTTCGGCGCGATCTGGATGCCATCCCACACCGGCTCGGACGAATGGCACATGACGCAGCGGGTGCCGACGACCTCGACCACCTTGGCCGGCGCCGCGACCCGCACGGCGGGCGCCGCCTCCACCTGCTTGATCGGCGGCAGGCCGAGCCGCTCGCGCCCGCTCGGCGAGGCCGCCATGGCGACGTAGAAGGCTGTCCACAGGGCGATGATGGCGGCGCCCCAGGCCCACCAGGGCGAGCGCGAATGATTGGCGTGGCGCACGTTGAAGAAGTGGCGGATCACCGCGCCGGCAACGATGACCAGCGTCACGATGAGCGGGATCGCGTGGCTGTTGGCGTAGGTCGTCGGCGCATGGCCCGACAGCATCATGAACAGCACCGGCAGCGTGAAATAGTTGTTGTGCGTCGAGCGCTGCTTGGCCTGCTTGCCGTAGGCCGGGTTCGGCGTCCGCCCGGCGACGAGGTCGACGACCACCTTCTTCTGGTTGGGGATGATGTTGAGGAAGACGTTGCCGGTCATCATCGTGGCCATCAGCGCGCCGGTATGGATCAGCGCGCCGCGCCCGGAGAACATCTGCGCGAAGGCCCAGCTCATGAACACCACGAAGGCGAAGACGAGCGCCGCCAGCGCCACGTCGTTGCGCCCGACGAGCCAGCGGCAGGCCGTGTCGTAGACGAGCCAGCCGAGCCCCAGCGCCCCGATGCCGAAGAGCGCCGCCTGCCAGGGCTCGAGCACCCGCACCGCGGGATCGATGAGATAGAGCTGCGACTGGCCGTAATAGACCCAGACGAGCAGCGAGAAGCCCGAGATCCAGGTCCAGTAGGACTGCCACTTGTGCCAGGTCAGCTCCTCGGGCATCGACGCCGGGGCGACGAGGTACTTGCGCATCTCGTAGAAGCCGCCGCCATGCACCTGCCAGGCGGCGCCGCCCTTGCCGGCCGGGATGCCGGCGGTGGCGCGAAGGCTGGCATCGAGATGCATGAAGAAGAAGGACGAGCCGATCCAGGCGATCGCCGTGATCACATGCAGCCAGCGCAGCAGCAGGCTGCCCCATTCCATGATATAAGCAGCGAGCATGCCGTCCTCCTCTCGGACCTTTCGGCGATCATAGAAAGGAGAGGCGCGGCTGTCTTGAGCCCAGGGCGGCGCATGACTTTCAAAGCGGTTTTGAGAATGCCGGAACCGTGACGTCGCTCGAGAACATGCGCATCTTCATGCGCTCGGTCGAGCTCGGCAGTTTCTCCGCCGCGGGACGGGCGCTGCGCATGTCCTCGGCGGTCGTCAGCTACCGCATCCAGGCGCTCGAAACCCAGCTCGGCTGCCAGCTTCTGGTCAGGACCACGCGGCGGATGAACCTGACCGAACGCGGCCGCCTCTTCTACGAGCGTTGCCTCGACGTGATCGAGGCGGTCGACCGGGCCGAGGCGAGCGTCGCCGAGAGCGGCGGCGAATTGCGCGGGCCGCTCCGGGTGACGGCGCCGCTCGGCCTCGGCCGGCGTGTCGTGGCACCCCTGGCGCGCAGCTTCCGGGCCAAGCATCCAAAAGTCGAGCTGCGGCTGCGGCTGTCGGACCACCTGCTCGATCTCGTCGGCGAATCGATCGACGTGGCCTTGCGCATGGCGCGGTTCGACGATTCCTCCTTTACCATCCGCAAGATCGCCGACGTGGACCGCATGCTCTGCGCCGCGCCCGCCTATCTCGACCAGCATGGCATGCCCGAGAGCCCCGACGACCTCTTGAACCATCGCTGCCTGCTGTTGCGCTATCCGGGCGCCCAGCAGTTCCGCTGGACGCTGCGCCTCGACGGGGAGCCCGCGACCTTTCCGGTCTCGGGCCCGCTCGACGCCGACGACGGCGATGTGCTGACCCACTGGGCCGTCGAGGGCGAGGGCATCGTGCTGAAGCCGGTCTTCGAAGTGGCCGAATTCCTCGCCGACGGTCGGCTCGTGCCGGTGCTGCCCGGCTGCCCGCCGACGCCGGTCACCCTCGCGGCGCTCTATCCGACGCGGCGCGCCTCGCCGGTCACCCGGAGCTTCGTCGACGCGCTCGTCGAGCACACGCGCGCTTCTCTCAACCGCGAGCCGGCCGAGACATCGGGATAGAGATTAGACTCTTTGGGCCTTGCCGGTCCTGGCGGATTCGGTCGCCGCATCGGCCAGGATCTGTGCCCGCAGTCCGTCCTCGCCGCTCGGCGAAGGCGCCTTGCCGGAGGCGACGCAATCCAGGAAAGCATCGAGCTCGCGCCGGTAGGCCGGCGTGTAGCGCTCCAGGAAGAAGTTCATCACCGGCGCGCCGCGAAAACCCTCGCCGGTGGCGATCTCGACCAAGTTCTCGGTCAAGTTGTGAGCGCGGATCATGCCCTTCGAGCCATGGACCTCGATGCGCTGGTCGTAGCCGTAGGTGGCGCGCCGCGAGCAGGAAATCTGGCAGATCCGGCCTGCCGCGGTCTTCAGCAATACCGCCGCGGTATCGACATCGCCGGCTTCGCCGATCTTCGGATCGACCAGCGAGGAGCCGACGGCATGGACCTCGGTCGGTTCCTCGCCGAGCAGGAAGCGCGCCATGTCGAGATCGTGGATCATCATGTCCCGGAACAGGCCGCCCGAACGCGCGATATAGGCGAGGGGCGGAGGCCCTGGGTCGCGCGACAGGATGGTGACGATCTCGATGGCACCGACCTCGCCCGCGGCGACGCGTTGTTGCAGCGCGCCGAAATGCGGGTCGAAGCGGCGGTTGAAGCCGATCATCAGCGGCGTGCCGGCCGCTTCGACCACCTTGAGGCAGGCCTTTATGCGTTCGGAGGAGAGGTCGACGGGCTTTTCGCAGAAGATCGCCTTGCCGGCCCGGGCGCCCGCTTCGATGAGATCCGAATGGGTATCGGTCGAGGCGCAGATCATCAGCGCCTGGATGGCTTTGTCGGCGAGGATGTCGTCGACCGAGCGGACCGGAGCCCCGAGCTCGCGCCCGAGCGTCTCGGCCGCCGCCGGCACCGCATCGGCGATGGCGGCAAGCTTGGCGCCCGGATGGATCGCGACGTTGCGGCCATGCAGGGTTCCGATCCGACCCGCACCGATCAAGCCGATGGACAGCATGGTCACTTCCTCCCGAAAAGACGTTCCGATTTCTTCCTGATTAGAACGCACGTTTCAAGAGCGCAAGCAGGGTTCAGGGATCCTGCTCGGCGGCGCGATCCACGTGGCCGAGGTCGCGGCCGGGATCGAGCCGGTCGCGGACGCGCTGCTTGAGCAGCTTGATGTCGGGGAAGCCTCCTTCGGTCTTGCGGTCCCAAATCGTCTCGCCGTCGTAGGCGATGCGGAACAGGCCGCCGGTCGCCGGCACGAGCGCCACCTCGCCGAGATCGGCACCGAAGGTCGAAAGCAGTTCCTGCGCCATCCAGGCCGCGCGCAGCAGCCACTGGCATTGCGTGCAATAGCTGACGACGATGCGCGGCTTGGCGACGGCAGGTCCGGTGGCGTCCGCCACGGCTCAGAACTCCGGCATGGCGGGGCTCAGCCGCCCGCCGACCCGCACGGGGCCGATATTGAGCGCCAGGCCGGTCCTGTCGTCGGTCTCGACCAGCACGCCACAGAGCGTCGCCGGGCCGGTCGCGGGCTCGAAGCGGCTGCCCGGCAGCTTGCGCGTGAAGCGGCGGATCGGCTCGTCCTTCTGCACGCCGATGACGCTGTCGTAGTCGCCGGTCATGCCGGCGTCGCTGATATAGGCCGTGCCGCCGGCAAGCACCTGGTGGTCGGCGGTCGGCGTGTGGGTATGGGTGCCGACGATAAGGCTCGCCCGGCCGTCGAACGCGTGGGCCAGCGCATATTTCTCGCTCGTCGCCTCGGCATGCACGTCGATGACGACGGCGTCGCAGGTCTGGCCGAGCGGACAGGCCTCGACCTCGCGCTCGAGCCCCGCGAAGGGATCGTCGAGCGCGTCCATGAACACCCGACCCATGACGTTGAGCACCAGCACGCGGCGCCCGTCCTTGAGCTCGACGAGTGCCGCGCCGCGCCCTGGCGTGCCGGGCGGATAGTTGAGCGGGCGCACCAGACGCGGCTGGCGTTCGATGAAGACCAGCGCCTCACGCTGGTCGAAGGCGTGGTTGCCGAGCGTCACGGCATCGGCGCCGGCGTTCAGGATGTCGGCGCAGATCGCCTCCGTGATGCCCGCGCCGCCGGCGGCATTCTCGCCATTGACGACGACGCAGTCGGCCCGCAGCTGTTCCCGCAGGCGCGGCAGTGTCGCCGTTACGGCGGCGCGTCCGGAGCGGCCCATGATGTCGCCGACGAACAGGAGGCGCATGCCTTATCGCGCCCCGCAGAAGATGATGTCGCGCTCGGTGATCACGGCATCGAGCGGCTCGTCATGGGCCTCGCAGGGCACCGCCTCCACCTCCTGCACCGCATAGGCGACGCCGACCGCCAGCACCGGCTTGCGCGCCCTGAGCCGGTTCAGCGACGCATCGTAGAAGCCGGCGCCATAGCCCAGGCGAAAGCCGCGCCGGTCGAAGGCCGCGAGCGGCACGAAGAGCACGTCCGGATCGACCTCGGGCGCGGTCGGCAGCGGTTCGGGAATGGCCCAGCGTCCGGGCGCCACCGGGTCTCCGAGTCGCCAGGCATAGAAGCGGAGCGGCTCGCGCCGCGCCACCGTCGCCGGAAGAGCCGTCACGAACCCCTCGCGCAGCAGGGCATCGAACAGCGGCACGGTGTCGACCTCGTCGCGAATGGGATGATAGACCGAGACGACACCGTCCGGGGCTTCGCCGTTGCGGCGCACGAGGCTCGGACCGATCGCGGCGAGCCTCTGGGCGAATTCCTCCCTGATCTCCGCCGGAACGCCGGCGCGCCTGGCCAGCACGGCGGCGCGGATGGCGGTCTTGTCCGCGACGATCGTCATAGGGGGAAACGGTCCGGAAAGTGCGGGGCCACAGTAGCCGTGGGACATCGATCCCGGGAACCTACAACGTAGGTGGGCGCCGTGTGATCAAGTCCACGGACGAGATCAGGGACAGCTCCCTTTGGAATCGATAAGGCCCCGGGAATACAGATCCTCACGTACCCCGCAGCTCCGCCCTGATAATCTACGCGTCGGTCCCGAAAATTTCCAGCCCCACCCGACCGGGTCGCGGACAAAAATCGCGCACGGCGCGATCCGCGACATCGTCTCACCATTGCGTTATGCTCGTCGGAATATAACGAGGAGACTCACGGCGATGCGGCGACCGATCCTTGCGGCCATGCTGGCGATGATGTCCGGCGCCGTCGCCAACGCGGCGGATCTGACGGTCTACGGCGCCGGCAGCCTGCGCGAGTCGATCGGGCAGATCGCCCAGGAGTTCGGACGTGCGCACGACATCGCGGTGTCGACGCAGTTCGGCCACGCGGGCCGGATGCGCGAGCGGATCGAGGCGGGCGAGCACGCCGATCTCTTCACCTCGGCCGATGTCGGTCACCCACGCAAGCTCGTAGCGGACGGCCGCGCCACCGTCATGGCGGTCTTCGCCCGCAATACGGTCTGCCTGCTCTCGCCGGCGAAGTTCCGCGCCACCACCGATACGGCGCTCGACAAGCTGCTCGCCCCCGGCACGCGGATCGGCGTATCGCCGCCGAAGAGCGATCCGCTCGGCGATTATACGGTGCGGCTGTTCGGGCTCGCCGATCGCCTCAGGCCGGAGAGCGGCGCGACCCTGCAGTCCCATGCCGTCGTGCTCCAAGCCCCCTCGGCGGAGTCGAAGACCGGCGACGAGGATGCGGATGCGATCCTCGAGGGCCGCGTCGATGCCGCCATCGTCTATTGCTCGGCGAAGGGCCGCTTCGCCAAGCTTCTCCCCGATGCGGAGGTCGTAGACTTCCCGGCCGGCTTGCGGATCGGCCCCGAATACGGGTTGGCGGTCCTCAAGGACGCGCGGCCGGAGGCCGCGATGCTGGCGCTCTACATCCTGTCGCCCGCCGGCCAGACGATCATGGCCGAGCATGGGTTCAGGCCCGTGACGCTGCCGTCCGATTAGGTGGACGCGCTCAGGCCGCGAGGCTTTCGAACAGGCCGAGACCGTCGGTGCAGCCGGTCAGGGGATCGACGGCATTCTCGGGATGCGGCATCAGCCCCAGCACGTTGAGGCGCTCGGAATAGAGGCCGGCGATGTGGTTGCGCGACCCGTTCGGGTTGTGGCCATGGCCCGGGTCCCCCTCGGCGCCGCAATAGCGGAAGGCGACGCGGCCCTCGCCTTCGAGGCGGCGGATCGTCTCCTCGTCGGCGGTGTAATTGCCCTCGCCATGCGCCACGGCGAAGCGCACCACCTGGCCCGCCGCGTAGGCACGCGAAAAATCCGTGTCGGCACGCTCGACCCGCAGCGGCTGCATGCGGCAGACGAAATGCAGGTCGGCGTTGCGCATCAGCACGCCCGGCAGCAGTCCTGCCTCGCAGGCGACCTGAAAGCCGTTGCAGATGGCGAGCACCTTGCCGCCGCGCGCCGCATGCGCCCGCACCGCGTCCATGACGGGCGCGCGGGCCGCGATGGCGCCGCACCGCAGGTAGTCCCCATAGGAGAAGCCGCCCGGCAGCACCACGAGGTCGGTGCCGGCGGGCAGCGCCGTCTCGGCATGCCAGATGATCGCGGCCTCGCGCCCCGAGGCGAGGCGCAGGGCCCGCGCCACGTCGCGTTCCCGGTTGATGCCCGGGAAGAGGATGACGGCGGATTTCACGCGACCGTGTCCACGAAGGCGATGGCGTAGTCTTCGATCACCGTATTGGCGAGGAGCGCCTCGCAGGCCCGGCGCAGCTCCGCCTCGGCGGCGGCCTTGTCGGCGCTCTCGACGGCCACCTCGAACATCTTGCCCTGCCGCACGCCGCCGATCCCGGCGAAGCCGAGATCCCGCAGCGCCCCCTCGATCGCCTTGCCCTGTGGATCGAGGACACCGGTCTTGAGCGTGACGGTGACGCGCGCGTGGAGGATCATGAAGGTCTTCGGCCGGGGACGATGGAGCAGGGCTAGGAGTCCGTTTGGAAACTCGCTTTTCCTCATCCTGAGCCGGATGCGCAGCATCCGAGTCGAAGGACGGCAGGCCTCGGCCGTGCTTCGAGACGGTCCTGACGGACCACCTCGGCATGAGGATCGTGGGTTTGCAAACAGACTGTTAGACAGGATCGGGCGGAGACGCAACGGCGCCCGCCGCAATTGGAAGAGGTGTGGCGCCCGCCATGGCGGCGAGCCTTTCGAAAGCGGTCGGCGGGACGATCGCCTCGACGAGCCGCCGGCCGATCGCGGCCGCGCAATCGCCCGGGCTCGCCCGCGACGTATCGACCTCGAGATCGTAGAGACCTGGGCGATGAACCTCGCGCTGCCATGCCGCGACCTGCGGTGGCGCCGGCGCTCCCGGCGGCGCGGACAGATATTCGCCGCCCGCTTCGCTCCGGCGACGCTCCATGATCTCGTCGAGCGAACAGCGGACGCCGACGAACAGCACCGGCAGGCCCGTGAGACGGCGCGCGCAATCGGCCAGGATATGGTGAGGCCGCGCATAGGCGTCGTGATGGCCGACGTCGACGACGACATCGAGGCCCAGGCGGCTGTGCGCCGCAACGGACTCGTAGAGCGCCGCATGGAAGACCGGAACGAGGGGCTCGATGTCCGCGCGCTCGCCGCCCGGACGCAAGCCGATGCCTGGCCGGTAACGGCGGGGCGTGACCTGCCGCACGTAGACATCGACGCCGAAGTTCATCCATGGCCCCTCGAACGTGTCCTGGATGACGGCGGCGATGCTCGATTTTCCCGACCGCGGCGCGCCGTTCAAGATCACAACCCGACCGCAACCGTTCCGACAGCCCTTGCCACTGCCCCACCTTTGCTCCGATCAAGAGACTATAGCGCCCCTTTCCAGCACCGCGCGAACCTGCCAAGGAGGGATGGGGGTCGTCGCGGCCCGATCATGTCCAGGACCTCCATGTCTCCCACGATGATCCTGTTCGATTGCGACGGCGTGCTGGTCGACAGCGAGGTCCTCTCGGTCAAGGGCATGACGGCCGTCCTGAACGAGGCGGGCATCCCGGTGACCCACGCGATGATCGCCCGCTACCTCGGCATGAAGACGGCCGACATCCTGGCCACGCTCGCAGCGGAGGCCGGCATCGAGGCCGATCCGGCCCTGCTGCCGAAAATCTGGCCGAGGACGCGCGACATCTTCGCCGCCGAGCTGAAGCCGGTGCCCGGCGTCCTCGACGTCCTGAAGCGGCATCCCGACGTGAAGCGCTGCGTCGCTTCCTCGTCGAGCCCCGAACGCATCCGCGCCAGCCTCGAGTTCACCGGCCTCCGACCCTATTTCGGCGAGCACATCTTCTCGTCGTCGCAAGTCGAGCGCGGCAAGCCTGCGCCGGACCTGTTCCTGTTCGCGGCCGCCAGCATGGGGGTGGAGCCGAAGGGCTGCGTCGTGGTCGAGGATTCGCGCTTCGGGGTGCGCGGGGCGCTGGCGGCCGGCATGACGGCCATCGGCTTCACCGGCGGCAGCCACATCGAGCCGCATCATGCTGACCTGCTCTGGGAAGCGGGCGCGTCGCATGTCGAAAGCGACTGGGCTGCCGTCGAGCGCCGCATCTTCGGCTGAGCGCCGGCTTTCCCCGCGGATTAAAGAAGCTTAAGACGGGCCACAATGGGAACGGAGATCGATTTTTGATGGCGCCGGAAACGGTATCGAACGGCTTCAAGCGCGCGACGATCATCGTCCACGACCTCGTCGCGACGGCCCTCGCGCTCGCCGGCAGCCTGTTCCTGCGCTACCACATGTACGAGATCGGGCCGCTGGCCGGCGAGATCGCCTGGGTGCTGCCCGTCTTCGTCATGCTGGCGGCGGTCGTCTACCGCATCTTTCCGCTCTACGAGTCGAAGTGGCGCTTCGCCTCGCTGCCGGATCTGTTCAACATCTTCCGAGCCGCCACCACGCTGGCGCTGCTGCTGCTGGCGCTCGATTACGCGCTCGTCGCGCGCGAGATCTATCCGGCGCTGCTGTTCGGCGAGAAGACGGTCATCGTCTACTGGATGATGCAGATGATCCTGCTCGGCGGGCCGCGGCTCGCCTACCGCTACCTGAAATACGTGCAGTCGCGACGCCCCAACGAAGGCGAGAACCTGCAGTCGATCCTCGTGCTCGGGCGCGCCAGCGAGGCGGAGGTCGTGCTGCGCTTCCTCGAGACCGGGCTCAGGCGGCGCTACGCGGCGCGCGGCATCCTGTCGCCCAACCGCGGCGACCAGGGCCAGTCGATCCGCGGGGTGCCGGTGTTCGGTGGCTATGCCGAGCTCGAACGCATCGTCTCGGAGTTCAAGGACCGCGACCAGCCGATCACCCGCCTTGTCATGGCGCCGCGCGAATTTGTGCCCGAGGCCGAGTCGGAGCTGCTCGTGTCGACCGCCGGCCGGCTCGGCATCGCGCTCTCGCGCATGCAGACGGTCGACGGCGGCGCGCCGGCGGGCGGGGCGCTCAAGCCGGTCGCCATCGAGGATCTGCTGTTCCGCGAGACGGTCGATGTCGACCGGGCGCTGCTCGGCGGCTTCCTGGCCGGCAAGCGCGTCATCGTCACCGGCGGGGGCGGCTCCATCGGCTCGGAGATCTGCGCGCGCGTCATCGCCTTCGGGGCGGCGGAACTGCTGGTGCTCGACAGCTCCGAGCCGGCGCTCTACGCGGTGCTCGAAGCACTCGGGTTGGGGCGCGAGGGATGCGTCATCTCGGGCAAGCTCGCCGACGTGCGCGACCGCGCCCGCGTCTTCGCCCTGGTCCGCGACTTCAAGCCGGATGTGGTCTTCCATGCAGCCGCGCTGAAACAGGTGCCGTTCCTCGAGCTCGACTGGGCCGAAGGCATCAAGACCAACGTCTTCGGCAGCGTCAATGTCGCCGATGCGGCGGCCCAGACGGCGAGCGCCGCCGTGCTGATCTCGACCGACAAGGCCGTCGATCCCGTCTCGATCCTCGGCGCCACCAAGCGTTTCTCGGAGATCTATGCGCAATTGCTCGACGGCGAAGCGGCCGCCGCCAGGCGCCCGGTGCGGCTGATCTCGGTGCGCTTCGGCAACGTGCTGGGCTCGGTCGGCTCCGTCGTGCCACGCTTCAAGGCGCAGATCGAGCGCGGCGGACCGGTCACCGTAACCCACCCGAATATGGTGCGCTATTTCATGACCGTGCGCGAGGCCTGCGACCTCGTGCTGACCGCCTCGGCCCATGCAACCGGCGTCGACACCGTGGACGTCGGCCGCGTCTCGGTCTACGTGCTCAAGATGGGCCAGCCGGCCCGCATCGTCGAACTGGCGCAGCGCATGATCCGCCTCGCCGGCTTCGAGCCGGGGCGCGACATCGAGATCGCCTTCACCGGCGTGCGCAAGGGCGAGCGGCTCAACGAATATATGTTCACGGCCGACGAGCCGGTGGTCGACATCGGCGTCGACGGCGTTACCGCCGCCCGCACCTTCCAGGTCGAGCGGCCGCGCATGACGCGCTGGCTCGACGGGCTCAAGGAGGCGACCGAGGCCGGCGATCGCGCCGCCGCCGACCGCATCTTCGCCGAGGCGATCCCCTCCTTCCGCAAGATCCTGCACGAGCCGCCCACCAACATCGTTGATCTGGCCGCCGCCCGCGCGCAGAATTGAGACGTACGGCCTCGGTGCGCGGGGTCGTGAAGCGCGAGTTCGCGCCATGCCGCTTCGCCTCGTCGTCTTCATCGGACTCGCTTTTGCCCTCGGCACCACGGCGCGCGCGGCGGAGAAAGTCGATCTGATGCTGGTGCTGGCGGCGGACGTCTCCCGCTCGATCGATTCCGACAAATACGACCTGCAGCGCAAGGGCTATGCGGCCGCCATGTCGGATCCCGACGTGCTGCGGGCGATCGCGGCAGGTCCCAACGGCCGCATCGCCATAGCCTTCGTCGAATGGGCCGGCGCGGACTCGCAGAAGCTCGTCATCGCGTGGACCGAGATCGGCAGCGCCGCGCAGGCGAAAGCCTTCGGGGCGCGTGTCGCGGTGGCGCCGCGCTCTTTCTACGACCGCACCGCCATCGGCTCGGCCATCGATTTCTGCGCCGGGCTCTTCGCCGCGGCGCCGTTCGAGGCCGACCGCCACATCATCGACCTCTCGGGCGACGGCGCGAGCAACGGCGGGCGCGACATCCGCGCGGCGCGCGACGATGCGCTCGCCCATGGCATCACCGCCATCAACGGCATCGTCATCATGAGCGCCAGGACCGGCCCGTCCTATCTGGTCGAGCACACCCATCCGCCGGGCGGCCTCGACGGCTACTACCGGAAGAACGTCATCGGCGGGGTGAATGCCTTCGTGGCGGTGGCGAGCGGCTTCGAAACCTTCGGACGCTCGCTTGTCGCCAAGCTGGTCCAGGAAATCACCTGAGAGGCGCCCGGCTCAAGCCTCCATCCTGGTCCACACCCCGCCGGCCTTCGAGGAACGCACGGCGGTCTCGATGAAGACGAGGCCCTTGACCCCGTCCTCGACGGTCGGGAAGGTGACCTCGGCCGACGACCTGCCGCCGGTGCGCGCCGCGACGATCGCCTCGGCCACTTCGCTGTAGATGGTGGCGAAGCCTTCGAGATAGCCTTCCGGGTGGCCTGGCGGGACGCGCGACACCCGCCGGTTCGCCGCATTGGCGCCGGCGCCGTTGCGGGTGACGATCTCCTGGTTCTTCCCGAGCGGCGACAGGACGAGGCGGTTCGGCTCGGCCTGCAGCCATTCGATGCCGGCGTTCGACCCGTAGACCCTGATGCGCAGGCCGTTCTCGTGACCGGGCGCCACCTGGCTCGTCCACAGCGCGCCCCTGGCGCCGCCCGCATACCGCAGCATCACCTGCACGTTGTCGTCGAGCCTGCGGCCCGGCACGAAGGTCGTAAGCTCGGCGCAGAGCTCGTCGACCTCGAGCCCGGTGATGAAATGGGCGAGGTTGAACGCATGGGTGCCGATATCGCCGATGCAGCCGCCCGCGCCGGCGCGGGCCGGGTCGCTGCGCCATTCGGCCTGCTTGTGGCCGCTGTCCTCGATCTTCTCGGCCAGCCAGTCTTGGGGATATTCCACCTGCACGATGCGGATGTCGCCGAGCTCGCCGGCCCGCACCATCGCGCGCGCGTGGCGCACCAGCGGATAGCCGGTGTAGTTGTGGGTCAGGGCGAAGACGAGCCCGGAGCGGTCGACGATGGCCTTGAGCGCCCGCGCTTCCGCGAGCGAGGTGGTCAGCGGCTTGTCGCAGATGACGTGGATGCCGGCCTCGAGGAAGGCGCGCGCGGGCGGCGCATGCATATGGTTCGGCGTGACGATCGCCACCGCCTCGATGCCGTCCGGCCGCGCGGCTTCCGCCTTGGCCATGGCGGCGAAATCCGGGTAGGAGCGCGCCGGATCGAGGCCGATGGCCGCGGCCGAGCGCGCGGCCTTCTCCGGCGTCGCCGACAGCGATCCCGCGACGAGGTCGTAGCGGTCGTCGAGCCGCGCGGCGATGCGATGCACCGCGCCGATGAAGGCGCCTTCGCCCCCACCGACCATGCCGAGGCGGATCCTGCGGCCCCGATTCTCGCTGCGCCCCTCGATCATGCCGTCCTCCCGTTGTCGCCGTCGCCCATCGCGAAACGCGTCCTCTAGATCAGGATGCGATAAAGCATGATGTCACTCGAAAACCCGCCCCGACTTTTCGGCATCCTGCTCTCGTGTCCCGAATCCGAAGTTCGCAATCGAGCATAAGGACACGAGATCAGTCGTCGAGTGACTAGCTCATTCTGTGCCGAATTTCAGGAATGAGCAGGGCATGGCGTCGCAGCGATAGGTCAGGCCATTGCCGGGGTCGGCAAGATGTGTCCGGCAGCACGCCTCCCGCCGTTCCCGATCGGTTCCGCCGACGTTGAACGCTGAGCGGCTTAGCCTGGCCCGCTATCCTGAGGAACGGTCGTCAGGCGTTTCGCAAGGAGCTCGACGAACAGGCGTGTCTTTGCCGGGGGCACGCGCGTTGCCGCCCACACCGCATGCACCGGAATCGACGGCGACTCGAAGCGTGCCAGCACCAGCTCGACGAGGCCGCGGTCGGCAAGCGACCGCACCTGCCATAGCGGTGCATTGGCGATGCCGAGGCCGCAAACCGCGGCCTCATTGGTCGCCGCCGCACCGTTCGTCCGGAAGCGCCCAACAACCTTGATCGTCTTGACCTTGCGTTCGACTGTGAACGGCCAAGCATTCCCGTCGCGGGCCGCGGTGCGCACGATGCATTGATGTTGCGCGAGATCTTCGGGCCGCTTCGGGCGGCCATGCCGGTGGAGGTAGCTCGGCGCCGCGAAGACGACGCGCCGGGACTCGGCGAGGTGCTTGGCGCGAAGGGACGAATCCGGCATGTCGCCGATGCGCACGGCGAGATCGAAGCCGCCTTCGATGAGGTCGACAAAGCGGTCGGAGAGCTCCAGGTCGACCTCGACCCTCGGATACAGGTCGAGGAAGGCCGCGACCGCCGGGACGACGTGGAGCGGTCCAAACGCCGTCGGGGCACTGATGCGCAGCGTCCCCGATGGCTCGGACAAACCGTTTACGACCTCGACCGTCGCCTCTTCGATATCCGCCAGCGCGGGCTTGACGCGCCCGTGGAATGCGATGCCTGCATCGGTCGGAGCCGAGCGGCGTGTGGTTCGCCGCACGAGTTCCACGCCGAGCCCGCCCTCGAGAGCGGCCAGTGATCGGCTGACTGATTGAAGCGAGCGGCCGAGGTGGCGGGCTGCGCTCGTCAGGCTTCCCTGCTCGACCACCGCGACGAAGGCCGCCAAATCTTCGATGCGATCAACGCAATTCTTCCGCATAACGGTAGAGTGTGTCTCATTTCTCGCGGATTATTACAACCGGCCGCAGCGTTTATCTTGGCCTGGTCGCGACGCCGCGTTTGCCGCTGTGCAGCGACGCCACAGAGAGATCCGCTTCAGGAAGGACGACCATGCCAAGCACAATCCAGGACCCCGTTACCGGCCGCGAAGATCTTGGCCAATTGCACGTGCCAGCGCAGGCGCTGGCGCAGTTCTATCGCGCCTTCAACGGCCGCGACCTGACGCTCATGGCCGAGAACTGGGACAATTCGGCGGATTGCGCGATGGACAATCCGCTCGGCGGCATCATGCGCGGCTGGCCGGCGATCCGCGCCGTCTACGAGCGCATATTCGATGGCTCTGCGAAGGTCGGCGTCGAGTTCCACGACTATACGCTGCATCTCCACGGCGATGTGTTCTACGCGGTCGGCCGCGAGCGGGGCTTGCTGGAGACACCCACGACGACGCTCGATCTCGCCATCCGGACGAGTCGCGTGTTTCGGCGCATCGACGGCCGCTGGCGCCAAGTGCACCATCACGGCTCCATCGACGATCCGCAATTGCTCGATGCCTATCGGAGGGCGGTGCGCTGACGGGCCGGAGCTGGCGACCGCGCCTGCCGCTCGGCCTGACGCTAAGAGGCGCGGCGCGGAGGCCTCCGGAAGGCCAGCCACCAGGCGGCGATGATGACGATCCAGCTCGACAGCGCCGCCAGGATCGTGTCGGACAGGAAGTGGCCGCCGAAGGCCATGCGCAGCACGCCCGTCGCCAGCCCGAACAGGGCGGCTCCCGCGAGCAGCAGGGGTTGCAGAGGCGGCGGCGCCAGCAGCGCCGGGGCCAGCATCCAGAACCCTAGCGAGCCTTCGCCCGACACGAAGGAGCAGTTGCGCGGGCAGCCGCCATCGAAGCGACCGACAGGCCTGAACGGCAGGGTGCCGCCGAAAGCCTCGACTTGCATGGGTCGCGGGCGGTGCGAATGATCTTTGAGGGCCACGTTGACCAGGAGCCCCGGACCGATGGCAAGGCTGAGAAGCAGCACGATCATGCCGCGTCCACTCGGCGCCCAGAGGCGCGACGCCCAGGCGGATCGCGTGCCGAAGCGCCGCGTCGCCCAGAGGAGAGCGAGGATCGCCAGGACCAAGAACGGGATGCGGTAGAGCGCGCGGCGCAGCGCATCGCCGACCGGCGTCTGGCCGACGAAATGGTTGTGGCCGGCGTAGAACAGCCTCGCCGCGGAGAGGTCGAGGCCGGGTACGAGGCCGAAGAGCAGGAGCGACGCCACGACGAGGCCCAGCGCGGCGCCGAGCGCCGGGCCCGACAGGAGGGCGCGCCCGACCGGAGACAGGGGCGGTTCGCCCGGATATGCCGACGGCGAAAGATCGGTCATGGCCACCTCGAATCGGGGACCCGACGATCCCAGCTTATGACGCGAGGCCTATTATCACGGAGGAACCAGGCGGATGAGTCTGTCGCGCGACGAGATCGAACGCTATGCGCGCCACATCGTGCTGCGGGAGATCGGCGGCCCCGGCCAGGCCAAACTCAAGCAGGCGCGCGTGCTGGTGATCGGCGCCGGGGGGCTCGGCAGCCCGGTGCTGCTTTATCTGGCTGCGGCGGGCGTCGGCACGCTCGGCATCGTCGACGACGATACGGTCTCGCTGTCGAACCTGCAGCGGCAGGTGCTATTCGACACGCGCGATGTCGGATTTCTCAAGGCCGAGCGCGCGGCGACGCGGTTGCGCGAGCTCAATCCGAATGTCGCGATCGAGCTCCACGCGGCGCGCTTGGGCGCGGAGAACGCCGAGGCGCTCGCCGCGCGCTACGATGTGGTGGTCGACGGCTCGGACAATTGGACGACCCGATACCTGGCGTCGGACTGCTGCTTCAGGGCGGGGCGCCCCCTGGTCACGGGCTCGGTCGGCAGCTTCGACGGCGCGCTCACGACACTGCGTCCGCACGAGACGGGCCCGGACGGAACGCCCAACCCGACCTATCGATGCTTGTTCCCGGCGCCGCCGCCCGAGGGTAGCGTGCCGACCTGTGCCGAGGCGGGCGTTCTCGGCGCCCTCACCGGGCTGATCGGCTCGCTGATGGCGCTCGAGGCCATCCGCGAGATCGTGCCGTTCGGCGAAGGGCTCGTCAGACGGCTGCTCCTCGTCGATGCGCGCTCGATGCGCTTCGAGACCTTGCGCTATGGCTGGGACTCCGACAATCCGCTGAACGGACGCAAAGCGCCGCGGCGGGGTGCCTGAGACAGGGGAGTCTCCGGCGAAGCCGTCAGGCTCCGAAGACTTCCTTATGGGCGGCGCGGTAGAGATCGATCCGGAACGCGCCGATATCGATCAGGTCGTTCTGCGAGAGCGCGTCGATCTCGGCGATGAGGCGGCGGTATTCGCGGCGCTTGGCCAGGCGTTGCTGGGCGAAGCTGATGAGGCGGACGATGGGCATGAGGTCAAACCTTCAAGACTGGTTATGACCCTTCCGGCCGTTTCTCCCTGTAGACAGTCGGAAGCTAATCACCAGAATTGTGCGATGCAATAATATTTGTTGCAGCGCAGCTACGCAACCACAGCATATCGAACGGTGTATACGCCGTCATTGGGGATTAGATAACCATTTTGTGCATGACGCGTCCTCATGCGCGACATACGGTTTTGCTATTTCTGGCACTGCGCGCAGAAGAAGGTCGAGCGACCGGATTGGACGATGCGGCCGATCGTGCCCCGGCAGCCGGCGAGCGTGCAGGCCTCCCCTTCCCGGTCATAGGCCTTGAATCCATGCTGGAAGGTGCCGAGCGCACCGTCGGCCTGGCGATAGTCCCGGAGCGTCGAGCCGCCCGCCTCGACCGCCTCGCTCAGTACGGCGCGGATCGTCTCGGCCAGCCGAACGGCGCGCGCCGTGGGCGCTCCATCGCGACGCACGATCGAGCCCGCTTCCCGACGCGGCGAGAGGCCGGCCCGGTGCAGCGCCTCGCAGACATAGATATTGCCTAAGCCCGCAATGAGCCGCTGGTCGAGCAGAGCAGCCTTCAACGGCGCCGTGCGGCCGGCGAGGAGCTTCGCCAGCATGCGGCCGTCGAACTCGTTGCCGAGGGGCTCGATGCCGATGCCGCGGAACAGCGGATGGGCCTCGATCTCGTCGCGCCGCAACAGCGTCATGAAGCCGAACCGGCGCGGATCGTTGTATGTGATCTCGAGCCCGCTCTCGAACGCGAAGCGCACGTGATCGTGCGGGCGGAGGCAGCTTGAGGCTCCGGCCAGCAACGCTGGCTGGATACGCTGGCGGAGGGCGGCGGGGCTGCGCGCATGGTAATAGCGGCCCGGCACGTCCTCCGCATCTTGGCTCGGTGCCGCGATGCGGAACGATCCCGTCATGCCGAGATGGGCGGCGAGCAGCGCCCCGTCGTCGAGGTCGATCATCAGATATTTGGCGCGTCGTCCGACCGCCAGGATCCGGCGTCCTTCCAGCCGCTCGGCGAAACGCTCGGGGAAGGGGAAGCGCAGGTCCGGGCGATTGAGCACAACGCGACCGATACGATCGCCGGCGATGGCCAGGTCGAGGCCGCGGCGCACGGTTTCGACTTCGGGAAGTTCGGGCATGATGCTACAGCGAGGAGAACTTTGTCTCACATAGGCATGGCAGCGCCCCCGCGCCAAGCCGCGGAAGGGCCCGATGACCTCTTCGCCTCGTTCCCGCAGCGGCCGGCCGGCCGCGGACATGACCCACTTCGGCTTCGCCGACGTGCCGCTCGGGCGCAAGCAGGGCCTCGTCGACGATGTCTTCCACAAGGTGGCGTCACGCTATGATATCATGAACGACGTCATGTCGGGCGGGCTGCACCGCCTCTGGAAGGATGCGCTGGTGGCAAAGGTGAAGCCATCGCACCACGCGCTCTTCCGTCATCTCGACGTCGCCGGCGGGACCGGCGACGTGGCGCGGCGCGTTGCCGCGGCCGGCGGTCGGCGCACCGAGGTGACCGTCCTCGACATCAACCCCGACATGCTGCGCGTCGGCATGAGCCGCCTCGGCCGGGAGGCGGAAAACCTCCATTTCGTCGCCGGCAATGCCGAAAATCTGCCGCTGCCCGACAAGGCCTACGACTGCTACACGATCGCCTTCGGCATCCGCAACGTGCCGCGCATCCCGGTGGCGCTCGGCGAAGCCTATCGCGTGCTGAGGCGCGGCGGCCAGTTCCTCTGCCTCGAATTCTCGACCGTCGACGTGCCGGGCCTCGACCGCCTCTATGACGCGTTCTCGTTCAACGTCATCCCAGGGATGGGACGCCTCATCGCCGGGGATGCCGAGCCCTACCGGTATCTCGTCGAATCGATCAGGCGCTTCCCCGGCGTCGACACCTTCTCCGACATGATCGCCGACGCGGGGTTTCGACGGGTCAGCGCCACGCGGCTGACCGGATCTGTGGTGGCCATCCACTCCGCGTGGAAACTCTGACGCGATGCTGTCGACCCTCGGTCATCTCGCGCGCCTCGGCCGCGCGGGCTACAGGCTGGCGCGGGAAGGCGTCTTCTCGGGCGTCGATGCGCGCATGGTGCCGGTCGGCGCGCGCCTGCCGCTGGGGCTCGCCAAGCTTGTCGCACGGCCGCGGGCCGCCGCGAAGGCGGACCGGCTCGCCGTCGCCATCGGCCGGCTCGGCCCCTCCTACATCAAGCTCGGCCAGTTCCTGGCGACCCGACCCGACGTGGTCGGCGCCGCCGCCGTCAGAGACCTCGAACGGCTGCAGGACCGCGTCCCCGCCTTCCCGCGCGCCGTGGCGGTCGAGATCATCGAGGCCGCCTTCGACCGGCCGATCGGCGAGATCTTCACCACGTTCAGCGAACCGGTCGCCGCGGCCTCCGTGGCCCAGGTGCACAGGGCCAAGCTCAGCACGGCACGCGGCGGCGGCGATGTCGCGGTCAAGATCATGCGGCCCGGCGTCGAGCGGCGTTTCCGCCGCGACCTCTCCGACATGTATTTCGCCGCCCGCCTCGCCGAGCGCTGGTTCCCCGACGCCAAGCGGCTGAAGCTCGTCGAGGTGATGGACACCCTGGCGCGCTCGGTGACGATGGAGATGGACTTTCGCATCGAGGCGGCGGCGGCATCCGAATTCGGCGAGAATGTCGCCTCCGATCCGGATTTCCACGTTCCGTCCATCGACTGGGACCTGACCGCCAAGGAGGTGCTGACGCTCGAATGGGTCGACGGCATCTCGCTCTCCGACGTCGCCGGCCTGCGCGAGCGCGGCTACGACCTGCCGGCGCTCGGGCGCACGGTGATCCAGGCCTTCCTGCGCCATGCCATGCGCGACGGCCTGTTCCACGCCGACATGCACCAGGGCAACCTGTTCGTCGACGCCCAGGGCCGCCTCACGGCGGTCGACTTCGGCATCATGGGCCGGCTCGGCCTCAAGGAGCGGCGCTTCCTCGCCGAGATCCTCTACGGCTTCATCACCCGCGACTACCGCCGCGTCGCCGAGGTGCATTTCCAGGCCGGCTACGTGCCGCGCAAGCACAGGGTGGAGGATTTCGCGCAAGCCATCCGGGCCATCGGCGAACCGATCCATGCGCGCACCGCCGATCAGATCTCGATGGCCAAGCTTCTCACCCTGTTGTTCGAGATCACGGCGCTGTTCGACATGAGGACCCGCACCGAGCTCGTCATGCTGCAGAAGACCATGGTCGTGGTGGAGGGCGTCGGCCGCACGCTCGATCCGCGCCTCGACATGTGGGCGACGTCCGAACCCGTGGTGCGGACTTGGATCGAAGAGAATCTCGGGCCGGCCGGCAAGCTCGCCGACGCCTCGTCGACGCTGATGTCATTGATGCGCGGCGGCCTCGCGGTCCCCGAGATCCTGATCCGTGGCGAGAAGATCGTCATGGCGCTCGAAGAGGCCGCCGAGGGCGGGCTCGGCCTGTCGACGGAGACCGTCGAGGCCATCGCGCATGCCGAGGCCAAACGGGTCCGCTGGCTCGCCGCGGCCCTGTGGCTCATCGCCATCCTGCTGATCGTGAAATCGTTCTGGTGAGACCGCAGGGCTCCGAATTGAGGTTGACGCTTTTGGGCAGCACCCTCCGCTCATCCCGGCCAAAGCCGGGATCCAGGACCATGAGACTACAAGCCTCAACGTTCCGCCGCGCCGCCACGAGGCTGGATCCCCTGAGTTCTCAAACGAAGTGCAATACCTTTTTGCGGGGGTGTTGCGATGGGACGGGGACGCCGCCGCTCCGCTCTGGCGCGAAGCGGCGGGCCGTTCTCACTTCTTCTTCGCCGGTTTCTTCTTGGCCTCGTCGGCCGCGGCGGGCTTTGCGGTCTTCGCTTTGGGGGCTTCCTTCTTCGGAGCAGCCGCCTTCTTCGTCGTCGCCATCGTCATTCTCCTCCATGGAGGAGTGAAAGTAGATCACGACAATTTGCACCCGACAATACTGTCAAGCCATGGTTTGCGACTTTTGAACCCTGAATTTACGCATCTGAGGCCCAAAGTGGCAATCCGGGCGCGCGTCGGCCCGAAATCGGCCGCGCCGCGACCGCTCCGCTGTTCTCATCCGCGCGCGAAGGCTCTAGAACGATGAGGCGGGCGCCCGTATGCCGGGGCTGCTTCATGCCGGGGGCGGCTTCACCCGAAGGCTAGGCGAATGAGAGAGTCGGAGCGGATCTTCACCGGCAAGCGCATCCTGCTGGTCATCGGCGGCGGCATCGCGGCCTATAAGAGCCTCGACCTCATCCGCCGCCTGCGCGAGCGGGGCGCCGAGGTGCGCGCCGTCATGACCGCCGCGGCCAAGCAGTTCGTCACGCCGCTGTCGGTCGCGAGCCTCACGGAAGATGCGGTCTACGACGACCTCTTTTCTTTGACCGCCGAGGCCGCGATGGGCCATATCGAGCTGTCGCGCGATGCCGATCTCGTCGTCGTGGCTCCGGCCACGGCCGGTCTCCTGGCCAAGATGGCGCAGGGCCTGGCCGACGACCTCGCCTCCACGCTGCTTCTCGCCACCGACAAGCGTGTGCTCGTCGCTCCGGCCATGAATCTCAGGATGTGGCTGCATCCGGCGACGCGGCGCAATCTCGCGCTGATCGAGGCCGACGGCGTGAGGCGCGTCGGGCCGGAGGATGGATCGATGGCCTGCGGCGAATATGGCCCGGGCCGCATGGCGGAGCCTCTCGACATCGTCGCGGCCATCGCCGTGGCGCTCGAGGCCGGAACGCTGGTGCCGCTGCCGCCCGAGATCGCGGCGCTCGCCAATGGCCGCTTGGAATCCGGCAAGTCGCTGGCGGGCCTCAGGATGGTCGTGACCTCGGGGCCGACGCATGAGCCGCTCGATCCTGTGCGCTATCTGGCCAATCGCTCGTCGGGGCGCCAGGGCCATGCCATCGCGGAGGCAGCCGCCGCGGCGGGCGCCGAGGTGGTGCTCGTCAGCGGTCCCGTCGACGTGCCGGACCCGCCGGGCACGGCCCTCGTCCATGTCGAGACGGCGCGCGACATGCTGCGGGCGGTCGAGGCCGCCCTGCCGGCCGACATCTTCGTCGCCGCGGCGGCGGTGGCCGACTGGCGGCCCGTGACGGAAGCGACCGAGAAGCTCAAGAAATCCGCCGGCGCGACGACGACCATCGCGGTCGAGGAGAATCCCGATATTCTGGCCAGCGTCGGCCGCCGCGCCCAGGGCCGCCCGCGACTGGTCGTCGGCTTCGCGGCGGAGACGCGGGACGTCATCCGCTCCGCGACCGCCAAGCTCGGCACCAAGGGCTGCGACATGGTGGTGGCCAATGACGTCAGCCCGGCCTCGGGCACCATGGGAGGCCCCTCCAACCAGGTCCACATCGTGACGCACGGGGGCGTCGAATCCTGGCCTCGCATGGCCAAGACCGAGGTGGCCCGCCGTCTCGTGGGCCTGTTCGCCGCGACGCTGCGCGGCGGCCCCAAGGGCATCGGCGCATGACCACCTCCGTCCTGGTGATGCGCCTGCCGCATGCGGCAGGCCTCGATCTGCCGGCCTATCAGAGCGACGGCGCGGCCGGGATGGATCTGCTCGCCGCCATCGCGCCGCAGGCCAAGATCGTGCTGGAGCCCGGCGCGCGCGACCTGATCCCGACCGGGATCGCGCTGGCACTGCCGCCAGGCTTCGAGGCGCAGGTGCGGCCGCGATCCGGTCTCGCGCTGCGGCACGGCGTGACGGTGCTCAACGCGCCGGGCACGATCGATTGCGACTACCGCGGCGAAATCGGCGTGATCCTGGTCAACCATGGCCGCACGGCCTACGAGATCGTACGCGGCGCCCGCATCGCCCAGATCGTCTTCGCCCGCATCGAGCGGGTCGTGCTCTGCGAGGGCGATCTCGACGCCACGGCGCGCGGCGCGGGCGGCTTCGGCTCGACCGGGCTCTCCGAGCCGGCCGACGACGCGATCGCGCCGCCGCCGTGAGGATCCTTCCGGCCCGTTGCCTCCTCGCCATCGCGGCCGTGACCGACGTGGCACTCCATGCCAGGACCGCGCCGGTCGCAGCCAAGGCGCTGGCCGCCCGGCACGGACTGATGCCCCGCCACTTCGAGACGCTGCTGCAGGATCTGGTCCACGCCAATATCCTCAAGGCCTTCCGGGGGCCGCGCGGCGGCTACGAGCTGGCGCGCGAGCGCCGCCGCATCACGGTCGGCGAGATCGTCCGGGCGGCGTCGAAACCCAACGGCTCCGCCAAGCCGAAGCCGCGCCCGAAGCTCGTCACCCAGGTGATCGAGCCGGCGCTTGCGGAGGCCGGCACGCGGCTCCTCGCCGAACTCGACCGCATCTCGATCGATGCCCTGTGCCGCAGCGCGGAGGCCAAGGCCGAAGCGACGCCGGGCGGCATCGACTTCACCATTTAACCTCTTGCGGCCTTCTTAACCTCTTGCGGCCTTCATGGGCCCGTCCATCGCCAGTCGGGCTCGCCGGCAGGACTCATCGCAGTGTCTCAACGCTCGAAGGTTCGGTGATCGTCGTGCCGTTGCGTTCGGCACGGAAATGCGACGAACTCTCATAGGCCGTCTTGCGGACCCGCATGATCGAGCCGAGCGGCCGGTGAGCGTCGACGCCGTGCCACGGACTGAACGCCATGCGGTCGTCGATCTCGCTGTGCTTGGCCTCGCTCCAGCCGTCCTGAGGCGACACCGTGATCTGGGCGACCGTCATGTAGGGGCTCCGCTCCTCCGGCCATGGCACGGAGGCGTCCTCGACCGGCATCGCCGCGAGGTCGGTGTTGAGCTGGACCTTGACGTCCCAGGTGGCGCCGCTCCGGCGGAAGAAGTCGACGACCGCGTCGCGCAAGCCGTTTGGCTTGCCGTTCACATTGAGCGGGGCGTTGGTCAAGGCCTTGAGTTCCGCGGACGCCGGTGCGACGCAGAGCTTGGCCACATAGGCGCCATAGCGCAGCGGCACCTGCGAATAGAAGGTTTCACCCAGAATATGAGTTTCGGGATGGCCGCCGAGGCTGATCAGGGTCGGGCTCTTGCCTCCGACGCTCTCGACGATCGTCTCGGCGCCCCGCAAGATCGCCGAAAGCGCCTTCTTGAGGACTTGCGGCTTATCGGTCGTCGCGGCGAGAAGCTTCAGGGTCTTGAGGAAGGCCTTGGCGTCCGGCGCCGCAAAGGCGGGCGCGTTGGCCAAGACAAAATCCTGCGTCTGGCCGGCCGCGCCGGGTAGGCGCTCGCCTTCGATCCCAATGATCTTGAGCGCGAGACCGCGTGGCACGGAGATGCTGTCATCGAGGATGTCGCCCGGAGTGGTCGACAGGCGCATGACCACCGGATAGGTGCCGTGCCGCGAGAACATCCCCTGCTTGAGCATGTCGGGCAGATCGTCGAGAACCCGCAATTCTCCCCGCAGCAGGCCGTGGCTCTTGGCGTGAACGCTGCGCTCGGCGTGGCCCGAATCCTCGAGCACCGTTTCGCTGATGTGGCGCAGCTGCGCGATGATGCCCTGGATGGTTTCGGCCTCATCGGCCGCGGGCCTCTCGAGCGCCGGGGTGTAGGGGACGGGCTGGATGTCGGGAGCGGCGGGCATGGATCTCTCCGCATGGGCTTCGATTTCCATGAACCGCGCGGCTCTCGCGATAGTTCCGGCGGCGTATCGCCGAGGACCGAGGTCCGCGCTTGTAGAGCGCGCGATGGCGGGACTATGGTTCCTCTCCCTTCGACGCCCCCACCAGAGCGAGCGCGAATCATGAACGATCAGACGAGCGGCCGACCCAAACGGCCGACGATCACCGACCAGGAAGCGCTCCAGTTCCACGCCCAGGGACGGCCCGGCAAGCTCGAGGTGCTGGCCACCAAACCCATGGCGACACAGCGCGACCTCTCGCTCGCCTATTCGCCCGGCGTCGCCGTACCGGTGAAGGCGATCCACGAGGATCCGTCGCGCGCCTACGACTATACCAGCAAGGGCAACATGGTGGCCGTGATCTCGAACGGCACCGCGATCCTGGGCCTCGGCAACCTCGGGGCGCTCGCCTCCAAGCCCGTGATGGAGGGCAAGGCGGTGCTGTTCAAGCGCTTCGCCGACATCGACTCGATCGACATCGAAGTCGGGACCGAGGATGCCGACGAGTTCATCGGCGCGGTGCGCTACCTCGGGCCCTCGTTCGGCGGCATCAACCTCGAGGACATCAAGGCGCCCGAGTGCTTCCTCATCGAGGAGCGCCTGCGCGAGCTCATGGACATCCCCGTGTTCCATGACGACCAGCACGGCACCGCCATCATCACGGCCGCCGGCATGCTCAACGCCATCCGTCTGACCGGCCGCGACATCCGCGAGACGACGCTCGTGTGCAACGGCGCCGGCGCGGCCGGCATCGCCTGCCTGGACCTGATCAAGGCGATCGGCTTCCAGCCGCAGAACGTGATCCTCTGCGACACCAAGGGCGTCGTCTACCAGGGCCGCACCGAGGGCATGAACCAGTGGAAATCGGCCCACGCGTCAGCCACTTCGAAACGCACCCTCGCCGAGGCCTGCGAGGGTGTCGACATCTTCTTCGGCCTCTCGGCCAAGGGAGCGCTCTCGCAGGACATGGTCAGGAGCATGGCGCCGAAGCCGATCATCTTCGCCATGGCCAATCCGGACCCGGAGATCACCCCCGAGGAGGTCCACGCGGTGCGCGAGGACGCGATCGTGGCGACCGGCCGGTCGGATTACCCCAACCAGGTCAACAACGTCCTGGGCTTCCCCTACATCTTCCGGGGGGCGCTCGACGTGCGGGCCACCACCATCAATATGGAGATGAAGATCGCCGCCGCGGAGGCGCTGGCGCATCTCGCCCGCGAGGACGTGCCCGACGAGGTGACGGCCGCCTATGGCGGGGCGCGGCCGCGCTTCGGGCGCGACTACATCATCCCGGTGCCGTTCGACCCGCGGCTGATCCACACCGTCCCGCCGGCCGTGGCCAAGGCCGCGATGGAGACCGGCGTCGCCAGGAAGCCGATCGTCGACATGGCGGCCTACAAGGCCCAGCTCTCGGCCCGGCGCGACCCCGTGGCGGGCGCGCTCCAGCGCATCGTCGAGCGCGTGCGGCGCTTCCCCAAGCGCGTCGTCTTCGCCGAGGGCGAGGAGGAACAGGTGATCCGCGCTGCCCTGAGCTTCGTCGCGCAGGGGCTCGGCACGGCGATGCTGGTGGGACGCGAGGACCGCATCAAGGAGTCGGCCGAAGCCGCCGGCCTCGACATCAACGAGCGCGGCATCGAGATCCACAATGCGCGGCTGTCGCACCGCAACACGATCTATGCGCAGTTCCTCTACGAGCGCCTGCAGCGCCAGGGTTTCCTGTTCCGCGACTGCCAGCGGCTGATCAACCAGGACCGCAATCATTTCGCCGCCGCCATGATATCGAACGGCGACGCCGACGCCATGGTGACGGGCGTCACCCGCAACTTTTCCATCGCGCTCGGCGAGGTCCGCCGCGTCATCGACCCCAAGCCCGGCCACCGGCTGATGGGTGCCTCGCTCGTGCTGTCGCGCGGCCGCACGGTGCTGGTCGCCGACACGGCCATCACCGAGATGCCCGATGCGGAGGATCTCGCCATGATCGCCGTCGAGGCGGCCGGCGTGGCGCGCCGGCTCGGCTACGAACCGCGCGTGGCGCTGCTCGCCTTCTCGACCTTCGGCCATCCGCGAGGCGAGCGCTCGCAGCAGGTGCAGGAGGCGGTGCGCATCCTCGACGCCAAACACGTCGATTTCGAATATGACGGCGAGATGGCCGCCGACGTGGCGCTCAACCGCGCGCGGATGGCCGCCTATCCGTTCAGCCGGCTCTCGGACACCGCCAATGTGCTGGTGATGCCGGCCTTCCATTCGGCCTCGATCTCGACCCATATGCTCCAGGAGCTCGGCGGCGCCACGCTGATCGGACCGCTGATCGTCGGGCTCGACCGGCCGGTGCAGATCGTGCCGCTCGGCGCGCGCGACAGCGACATCGTCAACATGGCGGCGCTCGCCGCCTTCAACATCGGCGGCTGAGGCGGTCCGGCCTCGGCCGGCGTGGCGAAGGAGGCTTGCAAGTCGGGGCGGATTGGAGTGAAAGAGCGCTGACGTCATATGCCCAGGTCGGACGGGCGGCCGCCTGCGGCCTCATACGGGAATTTCGCTTTATGGCACGCAAGACAATCGCTCTGGTCGGTGCCGGCCAGATCGGCGGCACGCTCGCGCTGCTGGCCGGGCTCAAGGAGCTCGGCGACATCGTGCTCTTCGACATCATCGAAGGCGCCCCGCAGGGCAAGGCGCTCGACATTTCCGAAGCCTCGCCGATCGAGGGGTTCGACGCGAGCATCAAGGGGGTCAACGACTACTCGGGTCTCGCCGGGGCCGACGTGATCATCGTCACGGCCGGCGTGCCGCGCAAGCCCGGCATGAGCCGCGACGACCTGCTCGGCATCAACCTCAAGGTGATGGACGCGGTCGGCGCGGGCATCCGGCAGCATGCGCCGGACGCCTTCGTCATCTGCATCACCAACCCGCTCGATGCCATGGTCTGGGCGTTGCAGAAGGCCTCGGGCCTGCCGACCAACAAGGTCGTCGGCATGGCGGGGGTGCTCGATTCGGCGAGGTTCCGCTACTTCCTGGCCGAGGAGTTCGACGTTTCAGTCGAGGACGTCACCGCCTTCGTGCTCGGCGGCCACGGCGACGACATGGTCCCGCTCATCCGCTATTCGACGGTGGCCGGCGTCCCGCTGCCCGACCTCGTCAAGATGGGCTGGACCACCCACGAGAAGATCGACGCCATCGTCGAGCGCACCCGCAAAGGCGGCGGCGAGATCGTCAACCTGCTCAAGACGGGCTCGGCCTTCTACGCGCCTGCCTCCTCGGCGATCGCCATGGCCGAGAGCTATCTCAGGGACAAGAAGCGCGTGCTGCCCTGCGCAGCCTTCCTGGATGGCGAATACGATGTCGAAGGCATGTATGTCGGCGTGCCGGTGGTGATCGGCGGAAGCGGCGTCGAGCGCATCCTCGAGATCGAGATGAGCCAGACGGAGCGCGAGATGTTCTCGAAATCGGTGGCCTCGGTGAAGACGCTGGTCGACGCCTGCAAGACTATCAATCCGGCCTTGGCCTAGCCGAACTTTCGTTCGATCCTCTCTCGATGTCCACCCCGTTTTCCCCCTCATCCGCCCGCTTCGCGGGCACCTTCTCCCGCAAGGGGAGAAGGGGACGCCTCGTTCTGCGGCGTTCGCGCCCTTCTCCCCTTGCGGGAGAAGGTGGCGCGAAGCGGCACAGCCGCGAAAGCGCCGGATGAGGGGTGTAACCAGATAGCTTTCGCGAGATCGGAGACGTCTCCGCCGAAGCTGCCACATCAGGATAAGCCCATGAACGTCCATGAATACCAGGCCAAGGCGGTGCTGAAGGAGTTCGGCGTGCCGGTGTCGCGCGGGGTCGCCATCACCGACGTCGGAGCGGCACGGGGCGCGGCGGCCGAGCTCGGTGGTCCGCTGTGGGTGGTCAAGTCGCAGATCCATGCCGGCGGGCGCGGCAAGGGCAAGTTCAAGGAGGCGAGCGCCGGCGACAAGGGCGGCGTGCGCCTCGCCCGCTCGGCCGACGAGGTCGAGCAGCATGCCCGCGAAATGCTCGGCGCGACCCTGGTGACGGTGCAGACCGGCCCGGCCGGGCGCAAGGTCAGCCGGCTCTATGTCGAGGAAGGCTCCGACATCGCCAAGGAGCTCTATCTCTCGGCGCTGGTCGACCGCGCCACCTCGCGCATCTCCTTCGTGGTGTCGACCGAGGGCGGCATGGACATCGAGGAGGTCGCCCACACCACGCCGGACCGGATCCACACGATCGCGATCGACCCCGCCACCGGCGTCATGCCGCATCACGGCCGCGCCGTCGCCCAGGCTCTCGGGCTTTCGGGCGACCTCGCCAAGAACGTGGACAAGCTGCTGCGCCAGCTCTACGCGGCCTTCACCGCGAAGGACATGGATCTGCTCGAGATCAACCCGTTGATCATCACCAAGTCAGGCGAGCTGCGCTGCCTCGACGCCAAGATGTCGTTCGACGGCAACGCGCTTTATAGGCACCCGGACATCGCCGCCCTGCGCGACGAGGCCGAGGAGGACGCCAAGGAGATCGAGGCCTCGAAATACGATCTCAACTACGTGACGCTCGACGGCACCATCGGCTGCATGGTCAACGGCGCCGGCCTCGCCATGGCGACGATGGACATCATCAAGCTCTACGGCGAGGCGCCGGCGAATTTCCTCGACGTCGGCGGCGGCGCCACCAAGGAGAAGGTGACCGCGGCCTTCAAGATCATCACCGCCGATCCCAACGTGAAGGGCATCCTGGTCAACATCTTCGGCGGCATCATGCGCTGCGACGTGATCGCGGAGGGCGTCGTCGCGGCCGTGAAGGATGTGGGCCTCCAGGTGCCGCTGGTGGTCCGGCTCGAGGGCACCAACGTCGCCATCGGCAAGGAGACCCTCTCGAAGTCAGGGCTGAACGTCATCCCGGCCGACGACCTCGACGACGCGGCACAGAAGATCGTCGCGGCCATCAAGGTCGCGGGCTGAGACATGCAATGGCCCCGCGATCCGGCCGACGGCCGAGCACGCGCTTGTTCTCCGAGGGTATCGTGACTTGTCGCCTTGTTTATGTCCACAGCTCCACATACCCTGTGAACCTGTGGAGACCGAGATGAAGAATCTGACTCTGGCTATCGACGACCACGTGCTTGCCGAAGTGCGCGAAATCGCTGCGCGGCGTCGGACCACAGTCAATGCGCTCGTGCGAGACTACTTGACACAGATTGCGGGTGAGGAAGGCAGGATCGCCGAAGCCCGCAAGGGCCTTCTCGACCTGATGGAAGCCTCGACGGGTCGGCTCGGCCCGGATTACAAGTGGGACCGAGAGGAACTCTATGAGGAGCGAGCGTTTCCTCGACACCAACATCCTGATCTACGCGGCCCTCGGAAGGCAGGATGACCGGCCGAAATATGAGATCGCCAAGCAGATCATCGCCAACGAGCGATTCGGCCTTTCGGGACAGGTTCTCGCAGAATTCTACGTCGGCGTGACGAGAAAGCCGGAGACGTCGCTCACCACGCCGGAGACGGATCGATGGATGGACCTGCTAGGTCGCTTTCCGACCGTTTCGATCGATGAAATGCTCGTCAGAACCGCGATCATCCATGCCCGTCGCTTCCAGATCCACTATTATGATGCCGCCATCATCGCCGCCGCTGAGCGCCTCGAAGCGTCCATCCTCTATACAGAAGACCTCAACCACGGGCAGAACTACGGATCGGTGCTGGTCCAAAACCCGTTTCGCGATCCATGATCGCCCATCGTTTCGCGGAGACCGCTGAATGTCCGTCCTGATCGACCGCAATACCAAGGTTCTCTGCCAAGGCTTCACCGGCAAGAACGGCACCTTCCATTCGGAGCAGGCCATCGCCTACGGCACGCGGATGGTCGGGGGCACGTCCCCCGGCAAGGGCGGCCTCACCCATCTCGGCCGGCCGGTCTTCGACACGGTGGCGCAGGCCATGGCCGCGACCGGTGCGGACGCGAGCGTGGTCTATGTGCCGCCGCCCGGCGCCGCCGACGCGATCTGCGAGGCCATCGCGGCCGAGATCCCGCTCATCGTCTGCATCACCGAGGGCATCCCGGTGACCGACATGATCAAGGTCAAGCGGGCGCTGTCGGGGTCGAAATCGCGGCTCGTCGGCCCCAATTGCCCGGGCGTGATGACGGCGGGCGAGTGCAAGATCGGCATCATGCCCGGCAGCATCTTCAAACCCGGCTCGGTCGGCATCGTGTCGCGCTCGGGCACGCTGACCTACGAGGCGGTGTTCCAGACGAGTGCCGAGGGACTGGGCCAGACGACGGCCGTCGGCATCGGCGGCGACCCCGTCAAGGGAACCGAATTCATCGATGTCCTGGAGATGTTCCTGGCCGATTCGAAGACGCAATCCATCGTGATGATCGGCGAGATCGGCGGCTCGGCCGAGGAGGATGCAGCGCAATTCCTCGTCGACGAGGCGAAGCGGGGCCGCAAGAAGCCGGTCGTCGGCTTCATCGCCGGCCGCACCGCACCGCCCGGTCGCCGCATGGGCCATGCCGGCGCCATCATCTCGGGCGGCAAGGGCGATGCGGAGAGCAAGATCGCCGCCATGGAACGGGCCGGAATCAGGGTCTCGCCCTCCCCGGCGCGCCTCGGAAAAACCTTGGTTGACGTTTTGAAAGGTTAAACCTTTCCTGGTAATGGCGAGAGGGGTTGGCGACCTTCCTTTCTCCGCCGTCCGTTACCATCTCTCCGATGAAAGCGATGCCGGCCGCACCATGCCACGGGGCCGGTTCTGGGACCTTCTCTCATGTCTCTCCGGGATGACGATGCTCCGCTCGAACCGAGCTTCCTGACCGGCGTCAACGCCAGCTACATCGAAAGCCTCCAGGCCAGATACGAGACCGACCCGGCGAGCGTCGACCCCGCGTGGCGCGCCTTCTTCGAAAGTCTTCAGGACAGCCCGGCCGCGGGCGAGGCGAACATGCGCGGCGCCTCCTGGAAGGCGCCGAACTGGCCCCAATACGCCAATGGCGAGACCGTCTCGGCGCTCGACGGCAACTGGAGCGCGACGGAAGCCGTCGTCACGGAGAAGCTCAAGGCCAAGGCCGCGCCGAAGGGCGGCGTCTCCGAGGACGAGCTCAAGCGCGCCACCCGCGACTGCATCCGCGCGCTGATGATGATCCGCGCCTTCCGCATGCGCGGCCACCTGCACGCCAACCTCGATCCGCTCGGCCTCGAGCCGCAGCGCGACCATGGCGAACTGAACCCCGCGACCTACGGCTTCACCGAGGCAGACTACGACCGACCGATCTTCATCGACAACGTGCTGGGGCTGGAATACGCCACCATCCGCGAGATGCTGGCGCTGCTGCATCGGACCTATTGCTCGACCATCGGCTTCGAGTTCATGCATATCTCGGACCCGGACGAGAAGCAGTGGATGCAGATCCGCATCGAGGGGACGAACAAGGAAATCTCGTTCACCAAGGAGGGCAAGCGCGCCATCCTGAACAAGATCGTCGAGGCCGAGGGCTTCGAGAAATTCCTCGACGTGCGCTACACCGGCACCAAGCGCTTCGGGCTCGACGGCGGCGAGGCCATGATTCCCGCGCTGGAGCAGATCATCAAGCGCGGCGGTGCCCTGGGGGTGCAGGATATCGTCCTCGGCATGGCGCATCGCGGCCGGCTCAACGTGCTCTCCCAGGTGATGGGCAAGCCGCATCGCGCCATCTTCAACGAGTTCAAGGGCGGCTCCGCCTCGCCCAGCGACGTCGAAGGATCGGGCGACGTCAAATATCACCTCGGCGCCTCGTCGGACCGCGAGTTCGACGGCAACAAGGTCCATCTGTCGCTGACCGCCAATCCGTCGCATCTCGAGATCGTCGATCCCGTGGTGCTCGGCAAGGTCCGCGCCAAGCAGGACCAGCTCGCCGACGTCGTCGATCGGGCCAAGGTGCTGCCGCTGCTGCTGCACGGGGATGCGGCCTTCGCCGGCCAGGGCGTGATCGCCGAATGTTTCGGCCTCTCCGGGCTCAAGGGACACCGCACCGGCGGCTCGATCCATTTCATCGTCAACAACCAGATCGGCTTCACCACCTATCCACGCTACTCGCGCTCCTCGCCCTATCCCTCCGATACGGCGAAGATGATCGAGGCGCCGATCTTCCACGTCAACGGCGACGATCCCGAGGCCGTGACCTTCGCGGCCAAGGTGGCGATCGAGTTCCGGCAGCAGTTCCACAAGCCGGTCGTCATCGACATGTTCTGCTACCGCCGCTTCGGGCACAACGAGGGCGACGAGCCGAGCTTCACCCAACCCCTGATGTACAAGGTGATCCGCTCGCACCCCTCCGTGCTCGAGATCTATTCGCGCAAGCTCGTCGAGGAGGGCGTCGTCACCGAGGCCGAGGTGGAGACGCTGAAAGGCGAGTGGCGCAAGCGGCTCGACGAGGAGTTCGAGGCGGCGACGGCCTTCCGGCCCAACCGGGCCGACTGGCTCGACGGACGCTGGTTGGGCCTCAAGGCCTCCGCCGACTCCGACGACGACCGACGGGGCACGACCGGTGTCGCGATCGAGGCGCTGCACGAGATCGGCACCAAGATTGCGGCCATTCCGCCCGACTTCCATCTGCACAAGACGATCGGCCGCTTCCTCGACAACCGACGTACCGCGATCGAGACCGGCGAAGGCATCGACTGGGCGACCGCCGAGTCGCTCGCCTTCGGCACGCTGCTCGAAGAGGGCCGGCCGGTGCGCCTGTCGGGCCAGGATTCGGAGCGCGGCACCTTCTCGCAACGCCATTCCGTGCTGATCGACCAGGACACCGAGGCCCGCTACGTGCCGCTGAACAATATCAGCGACACCCAGGCCCGCTACGAAGTCATCAACTCGATGCTCTCGGAGGAGGCCGTGCTCGGCTTCGAATACGGCTATTCGCTGAGCGAACCCAATGCGCTTGTGCTGTGGGAGGCGCAGTTCGGCGATTTCGCCAACGGGGCGCAGGTCGTCTTCGATCAGTTCATATCATCGGGCGAGCGCAAGTGGCTGCGCATGTCCGGCCTCGTCTGCCTGCTGCCGCATGGCTACGAGGGCCAGGGGCCGGAACATTCCTCGGCCCGTCTCGAGCGCTTCCTGCAGATGTGCGCCGAAGACAATATGCAGGTCGCCAACGTCACCACGCCCGCCAACTACTTCCACATCCTGCGTCGTCAGCTCAAGCGCGACATCCGCAAGCCGCTGATCCTGATGACACCGAAGTCGCTGCTGCGCCACAAACGCGCCACCTCGACGCTCGCCGAGATGGACGCAGGCTCGACCTTCCACCGCGTGTTGCGCGACGATGCGGAGCGCCTGCCCGACGGGACGCCGCTCGCCGGCGACGACAGGATCCGCCGCGTGGTCCTGTCGGCCGGCAAGGTCTACTACGACCTCTACGACGAGCGCGAGAAGCGCGGCATCGACGACGTCTATCTGCTGCGAGTCGAGCAGCTCTACCCGTTCCCGCTGAAATCGCTCGTCAACGAGCTGTCGCGCTTCCGCAACGCCGACGTCGTCTGGTGCCAGGAGGAGCCGAAGAACATGGGCGCCTGGACCTTCGTCGACAGCTACCTCGAGTGGGTGCTCGAACAGGTCAAGGCCAAGGTGCGGCGCCCGCGCTACGTCGGCCGTCCGGCGGCGGCCGCGACCGCGACCGGCCTCATGTCCAAGCATCAGGCGCAGCTCAAGACCTTCCTCGACGACGCCTTCTCGGCCTGATCCCACCGGCGCGTGGCACCCTCTCCGCGTGTCGTCTCATCCTTCCTGTTCTCTCCCGGGACGTGATCCGCTATAGCGGGCGGGTCTCCAGAGCATGATGCCGAAAAGTGCGGAGCGGTTTTCGGGTGACATCATGCTCCAAGTTATTAGAATCGATCACGTTCATGAGCTTGGATCGACTCGATCCAAGCTCATCGTGATCTAGTCGAGGCTTCGATCCATGGCTACCGAGATCCGCGTCCCGACCCTTGGCGAATCGGTCAGCGAGGCCACGATCGGGAAGTGGTTCAAGCAGGCCGGCGACGCCGTGAAGGCCGACGAGCCGCTGGTCGAGCTCGAGACCGACAAGGTGACCCTCGAAGTCAATTCCCCCTCGGCCGGAGTTCTGGCCGAGATCATCGTCAAGGACGGCGAGACGGTGGGCGTCGGCGCCCTGCTGGGCCAGATCGAGCAAGGCGGCGCGGGTGCCAAGCCGGACGGCGGATCGAGGAAGGCCGCGGCCGCCAGCAAGCCCGCGTCTGCCAAGGCGGAGCCCGCCAAATCCGAGCCGGCCAAATCCGAGCCGGCCAAGCCGGGGAACGCGGTGGCGCCGGCGGTTCCGGGCAAGGGCGCCAAGGTCACGCCCGTCCTGGTGCCGACGCTCGGCGAATCGGTCAGCGAGGCGACCGTCGGACGCTGGTTCAAGACGGCAGGCGAGATCGTGAAAGCCGACGAGCCGCTGCTCGAGCTCGAAACCGACAAGGTGACGCTCGAAGTCAATGCGCCGGCGTCGGGCGTGCTCGCCGAGATCGCCGTGGCCGAAGGCGGCGCCGTCAAGCCGGGCGCCGTGCTCGGCCAGATCGGCGCGTCCGTCGGAGCGGCGCCGGCTGCCGCGCCCTCCCCGGCGCCGGCTGCTCCGAGCGCCTCCAGCCAGCCAAGGTCTGGAATGCCGCCCGCTCCTTCGGCCGCCAAGATCGCGACCGAGCGCGGCATCGACCTCGCCTCGGTCGACGGGTCGGGCCGGCGCGGTCAGGTGCTCAAGGGCGACGTGCTCGCCGCCGCTGCGGCACCGGCGCCCGCGAGAGCCGAGGCGCCATCGGCTCCGGCTCCCGCCGCGCGCCGCGCACCCTCGCCGGCCGACGATGCGGCGCGCGAGGAGCGGGTGCGCATGACCAAGCTCCGCCAGACGATCGCGCGGCGGCTCAAGGACGCCCAGAACACCGCCGCGATGCTGACGACCTTCAACGAGGTCGATATGAGCGCCGTGATGGCGCTGCGCACCCGCTACAAGGAGGTCTTCGAGAAGAAGCACGGCGCCAAGCTCGGTTTCATGGGCCTCTTCGTCAAGGCGGTGGTGGGCGCGTTGAAGGAGCTGCCAGCCGTCAATGCCGAGATCGACGGCGCCGACATCGTCTACAAGAACTATTATCACGTCGGCATCGCGGTCGGCACCGAGAAGGGCCTCGTGGTGCCCGTGGTGCGCGATGCCGACCGGCTCGGGATCGCCGGCATCGAGACGACGATCGCCGATTTCGGCCGCCGCGCCCGCGACGGCCAGCTCAAGATCGACGAGATGCAGGGCGGCACCTTCACCATTACCAACGGCGGCATCTACGGCTCGCTGATGTCGACGCCGATCCTCAATGCGCCGCAATCCGGCATCCTCGGCATGCACAAGATCCAGGAGCGGCCGGTCGTCGTCGGTGGCAAGATCGAGATCCGGCCGATGATGTATCTCGCCCTGTCCTACGATCACCGCATCGTCGATGGGCGCGAGGCCGTGACGTTCCTGGTCCGCGTCAAGGAGGCGTTGGAAGGTCCGGCGCGGCTTATGCTCGACGTCTGATCCGGACGCTTTTGCGTCGCTCCACGGTGAGTGCCGGCGACCGGTTTCGTATCCGCGCGCCGTCGCGCAAAAAACCTCGCCACCGCGGACCAAGCCTGTGGGTTTTTGCTCAGGTCATTGCCGGTTGTTCATTTGACTCCGGCACGATTTCGCCATGATTATGCCGCGACGCGCAGGGCGCAATGTGGAGACGAAGGTCTCCGCAGCGCCTGCGGGCCGATCGACAGTCAGGGAAACGTGGCGGATGAGCGAGTTCGATCACCTCAAGGAATTACTGGCCAGCGGCCGCCTGTCGCGGCGCGATTTTCTTGGCCGGGCCGCAGCGCTCGGTGTCGCGGCGCCGCTCCTGTCGAGCCTCTCGGCCGGCACCGGCGCCCTGGCCGCGACCGAAGAGACGCCAAAGACCGGCGGCACGCTCCGGCTCGGCCTCGGCGGCGGCTCGACGACGGACAGCCTCAATCCGCTCGATGCCAATGATTCGGTGATGATCGATGTCAATTTCGGCATCTACAACGGGCTCGTCGAGAATGGCTCCGACAACCGTGCCGTGGCGAAGCTCGCCGAGAAGTTCGAGCCGAAGCCGGGCGCGACCGACTGGATCTTCGACCTGCGCAAGGGCATCCAGTTCCACAACGGCAAGGAATTCGATGCCGACGATGCGGTCTATTCGCTGAACCTCCACATCGGCGACACAAAGTCGGGCGCCGCCGGCTCGATGAAGCAGGTGAAGGAGGTCAAGAAGCTCGGCAAATACCAGATCCAGGTGACGCTCACCTCCGGCAACGCCGATTTCCCGACCGTTTTGACCGACTACCACATCATGATGGTGCCGAACGGCTTCAAGGACTGGTCGAAGCCCGTCGGCACCGGCCCCTTCACGGTCGAACGGTTCGACCCCGGCGTGCGCATCTCGCTGAAGAAGGCCGGCAAGTACTGGATGCCGGATCGCGGCTTCCTCGACGGCATCGAATATAACGTCATCAATGACACCAGCGCCCGCATGAACGCGCTGATCTCGGGCCAGGTCGACGCCATCAACCGCGCCGATCCCAAGACGGTGTCGCGCATCGAGAAGAGCCCGACCTTGCAGATCGTCCGGGCCAAGGGCGGCTGGTTCCCGATCATGGCCATGCAGGTCGACCGCGACCCTTACACCAACATAGACCTGCGCAAGGCGATGAAATATGCGGTCGACCGCGAGCAGATGATCAAGACGCTGTTCTCTGGCTACGGCTCGCTCGGCAACGACAATCCGATCCCGCCAAGCGATCCGTTCTTCAACAGCGAGTTGAAGCAGATCGCCTACGACCCCGACATGGCGAAGTCCTTCTTCAAGAAGGCCGGCATCGCCTCGCCGAACATCGCCCTGCAGACCTCGGACGCCGCCTTCAACGGCGCCGTCGACATGGGTGTCCTGCTCCAGGCGACCGCCGGGAAATGCGGCATCACGGTCAAGGTGCAGAAGGAGCCGGCGGACGGCTACTTCAGCAACATCTGGCTCAAGGGCGCCTTCGTGGCGAGCTATTGGGGTGGCCGTCCCTCGGCGACCGACATGCTCTCCGTCGCCTATGGCAAGGGCGCGCCCTGGAACGAGACGCATTGGGACGATCCGCCGTTCCAGAAGCTGCTCTCCGACGCCAAGGCGGAGACCGACGACGCCAAGCGCAAGACGATGATCTGGGAACTGCAGGCCATCCTCACCGAGCGCGGCGGCTCGATCGTTCCCTGCTTCCGCGACTGGCTCGATGCGCACAACAAGAAGGTCGGAGGCCACACACCGCACAGCGG
This sequence comes from Lichenihabitans sp., assembly GCA_965277635.1. Classification (GTDB taxonomy): domain Bacteria; phylum Pseudomonadota; class Alphaproteobacteria; order Rhizobiales; family Beijerinckiaceae; genus Lichenihabitans. The sequence continues at coordinate 2,217,629 of CBDIDE010000002.1, read as the reverse complement.
CTTCGACATGGACAATGGCTTGATCGCCGAAAAAGCCTGGATGAAGGCCTGAACGCGTGCTGCGCCTGATCGGGCAACGCTTCGGGCTCGGCCTGATCACGCTCTTCGCGGCCTCCGTGCTCATCTTCGCGGGCACGGAGATCCTGCCGGGCGATCTCGCCTCCGCCATCCTGCAGAACAACGCGACGCCCGAGTCGCTCGCGGCCATGCGCCGGGACCTCGGCCTCGACCGCCCCGCCTATGTGCGCTACGGCGAATGGCTCGGCGGCGCCGTCCATGGCGATTTCGGCAAGTCGCTCGCCAACAATCGCAGCGTCGCCGAGGAGATCGCCCCTCGGCTCAAGAACACGCTGTTCCTGGCGCTCTATGCGGCGCTCATCGCCGTGCCGCTCGCGGTCGGCCTCGGGCTGCTCGCGGCGATCCGCCAGGGCGGCGTCTACGACCGGCTGGTCAATGTCGTCACGTTGATGACCATATCGGTGCCGGAATATTTCCTGGCCTATATCCTGATCAAGTATCTGGCGGTCGGCTGGGGCATCTTCCCCTCCCTCGCCAACGTCACGCCCGATACGAGCTTCCTCGACCGGCTCGACCTCGGCTTCCTGCCGATGATGACGCTCGTCCTCGTCATCGTGGCCCATATGATGCGGATGACGCGCGCCTCGGTGCTGGCCGTCATGGCCAGTCCCTATATCGAGATGGCGCTGCTGAAGGGCCTGCCGAAGTGGCGGATCGTGGTGCAGCACGCCTTCCCCAACGCCCTGGCGCCGATCATCAACGTCATCGCGCTGAACCTCGCTTATCTGGTCACCGGCGTCGTCGTGGTCGAGGCGGTGTTCGTCTATCCCGGCCTCGGGCAGCTCATGGTCGACGCGGTGTCCAAGCACGACGTGCCGGTCGTGCAGGCCTGCGGCCTCCTCTTCGCGGCGGCGTTCATCATGCTCAACATGACGGCCGATATTCTAGCCATCATGAGCAATCCACGGCTGCGGCATCCTCGCTAGGCGCGAAGCGGGACGTCGTGCCGCGGAAACCGGCAGCCACCTCGATCAAGGATGCGGGCTGAGATGCGGCTTTTCGGACATCGGTTGAACATCACGGCGACCATCGGCTTCGCCCTCATCGTCATCTATGCGGCCGTCGCCATCTTGGCGCCGCTCATCGCGCCCTACGGGCAAGCCGATATCGTCGGCGATGCCTGGGCCGACCCCGACAAGCTCCACTGGCTCGGCCTCGACAACCTCGGCCGCGACATCCTGAGCCGGCTCATCTACGGCGCGCGGCTGTCGATCGGCCTCTCGGTGCTGATCACCTGTCTCGCGTTCTTTCTCGGCATCGTGGCGGGATTCTCGGCGGCGGCGCTCGGCGGCTGGGTCGACATGGTCCTGTCGCGCATCGTCGACCTCCTGCTGTCGATGCCGCTCTTGATCTTCGCCTTCATGATCCTGTCGGTGCTCGGCACCGACATCCCGGTGCTGATCGGCACCATCGCGATCCTCAATTCCACGCTCGTCTTCCGCCTCGCCCGGGCGGTCGCGATGAACATCGCCAGCCTCGAATTCGTCGAGGCCGCGAAGGTGCGCGGCGAGGGCCTGTGGTGGATCATCCGGCGCGAGATCCTGCCCAATGCGATCCCCCCGCTCGTGGCGGAATTCGGCTTGAGGTTCTGCTTCATCCTGCTGCTCGTCGCCGCCCTGAGCTTCCTCGGGCTCGGCATCCAGCCGCCGCTCGCCGACTGGGGCAGCATGGTCAAGGACTATCGCGACATGATCAACCTCGACAGCCCGGCGCCGCTTTATCCCGCCGGGGCGATCGCGCTCCTGACCATCGGGGTGAACTTCGTCGTCGACTGGATGCTGGCGATCCACTCCAAGGGCTATGGGGAAGGGGCATGACCGAGCCACGCGCGGGCGAAGAGATCCTCAACGTCGACAAGCTGCGGATCGAGGCCAAGTCCGAGCGCGGCGCCTCGGTGCTGGTCGACGACGTCTCCTTCACGCTGAAGCGCGGCGACGTCCTCGGGCTGATCGGCGAATCTGGCGCCGGCAAGTCGACGATCGGCCTCTCGACCCTCGGCTATACCCGCTCCGGCTGCTACATCACCGGCGGCTCGATCCTGTTCGAGGGCCGCGATATCCGCACCATGTCGGCGACCGAGCGGCGCGACCTGCGCGGCCATGGCGTCGCCTATATCGCGCAGAGCGCCGCCGCCTCCTTCAACCCGGCCATGACCATCATGGACCAGGTCTGCGAGGTCGCGGTCCGGCAGGGACTGATGACGCCGGACGACGCCAGGGTCGAGGCCGTCTCGCTGTTCAGGCAGCTCGACCTGCCGAACCCCGACACGTTCGGCGACCGATATCCGCACCAGGTCTCGGGTGGCCAGCTGCAGCGCGCCATGGCCGCGATGGCGATGGCGGCCAAGCCCGATCTCCTCGTCTTCGACGAGCCGACGACGGCGCTCGACGTCACCACCCAGGTCGAGGTGCTGGCCGCCTTCCGCAAGCTGATCCGCGAGCACGGCACGGCCGCCCTCTACATCACCCACGATCTCGCGGTGGTGGCGCAGATCGCCGACCGCATCATGGTGCTGCGCTACGGCAAGATGGTCGAGCTCGGCACGGCCGCGCAGGTGCTCTATGCGCCCAAGGAGGACTATACGAAGCGGCTCGTGGCGGAGCGGACCTTCGGCCACAGCGCCGCGCTGGCCGATCAGTCGCAGGAGCTGCCGCTGCTCAGCGTCGAGCACGTGTCCGCGAGCTACGCCAAATTCGCCAATGTCATCAACGACGTGAGCATCGACATCTGGCGCGGCGACACGCTTGCCGTGGTCGGCGAATCGGGCTCCGGCAAAAGCACCCTGGCGCGGGTGGTCATCGGTCTCTTGCCGCGCCACAAGGGCGACATCCGCTTCGAGGGCAAGTCCCTGCCGGCCCGCCTGGCGGACCGCCCGAAGGAGCAGCTGCGACGCGTACAGATGATCTACCAGATCCCCGACGTGGCGCTCAACCCGCGCCAGACGCTGCTCGAGATCATCGGCCGTCCGGTGCGCTTCTATTTTCGCCGCAACGCCGAGCAGGTGCAGGCCCGGGTGGTCGAGCTGCTGAAGCTCATCGATCTGCCCGAGAGCTTCATCGGCCGCTATCCGACCGAGCTGTCGGGCGGCCAGAAGCAGCGCGTGTCGATCGCCAGGGCGCTGGCGGCGGAGCCCGACCTGATCATCTGCGACGAGGTGACCTCGGCGCTCGACCAGCTCGTCGGCGAGGAGATCCTGCGGCTGCTGAAGCGCCTGCAGGACGAGCTCGGCGTGGCCTACCTGTTCATCACCCACGACCTCGGGACGGTGAAGCGCATCGCCAACAAGGTGGCGGTGATGCTGAAGGGGCAGCTCGTCGCCTCGGGGTCGACGGCGGAGGTCTTCGCGCCGCCGTATCATCCCTATACCGAGCTGCTGCTCTCCTCCGTGCCGCAGATGCGGGCGGACTGGCTCGACGAGGTCCTGGCGCGACGCAAGGTGCCGGCGCCGATGCGCACGCCGGTGACCTGACGTCCGCTGCTCGTCGCCGCCGGAGAGTCCTTCTCTCCGAGGCGTGATCGAGCGACTGGCGGGTTACTTTGGCCGCGAGCCGCGTCAGCGGCGCCTAACCCTTCGGCCTGGTCGGCGCCGGCCCCTTCGCGGACGGCATCGAGACCTTGGCGGCGGGGCCGGGCGGGGTCGAGGGCATCGCTAGGGACGCCGGCGGAGTCGGCGCCACGGCGGGCTTTGGCGCCGAAGCGCCCGGTTTCGGCGCGGCCTGCGCCGGCGGGACGAGCTTCGACGTCGCAGGCTTCGGCGTAGCGGGCTTCTCGGCGACCTTGCCGCCGATCGGCTGAGCGACGGGCTTGGCCTTGGCCCGGACCCCCGGCCCTGCGTTTCCGGCCGAGGCCGCGGCGGGCTCGCGGCGGGTGTCGAGGAGATCATCGCGGCCCTGATCGGTCAGCCCGGGCACGTCGCCGAGACTCTCGACGGCCAGCCGCGGTTCGCTCGGCTCCTCGGCACCTGTCGTGCGGGGCAGAAGCGTCGAGGCGTGGTTGTCCTCGAGCGCGATGATCTCCCTGGCCTGATCCCAGTGATCGCGGTCGCGGCCATGGGGGTGTCCCTCGGCCTCCCAGAGTTCGTGCGCTTTGCGACGGATACGCTCGAAGTCCGGATCCTTGGTCATCGGTCCCTCCTTGGTGCATCGATCGGCAAGTCTTCGGCCTGCCGCCGCACGCTCTCTTCCAACTCGTCGAGGCCATCGTCGGTCTCGCCCGGCAGATCGGGCCTGGCGGCCTCCGCCTCGGCGATATCCTCGAGCGTCATGCGATCGGGATCCATGGAGCGGTCTCGCCCTTCGAGATCCGGGCTGCGTGGTTCGACCGGCTCGACATCGACGGATCGCCGGTCTTCGGCTTGGTTCAAGCCGTCGTCGGATTTACCTGGCGCGCGCATGCCGAGCCTCATAATTTTCCGTCTCAACCATGGCAACGTACGCCTTATTCGGCTTGTTCCGGATCGCCGGATTTGGCTTCACGACGGCGCTTCGGGGTCGGCCAGGAGGTGCAGGCGGTCGGCCGCCATCCTGGCGAAGCGGATCAGCATCGCCTTGCGGGTCGCTGAGCCAAGCCGCCGGTCCTCCGCGTGACGCACGATCTCGGCCCCGTAGGCATCGGCGACGATGAGCCCCGCGTCGCCCGGCATGATCGCCGCCGGCATGGTGACCGGAACGGCGAAGAACAGCCGGTCGCAATGGGCCTGGTAGAAGGGCCACTTCTGGTCGGCGCGGAAGTCGGCAATCGAGGACTTGATCTCCACGATGGTGATGATGCCGTCCGGCGCGACGCCGACGAGGTCGGCGCGCCGGCCGTCGCCGAGCCGCATCTCCGCCACGGTCGAGATTCCCAGGGCCCGCAGCAGCCGGCGCGTGCCGCGCGCCACCTCGCGCGCCGTCTCCGACTGCCGCCCGTCTTCGGGCAGGTCCAGTTGCGCCGCCTGCATCATTCCTGGCCGAACCGCGTCGCGTGAATCATCGAGACTGCAGGGTAGCATCGCGATTCCGTCTGTTCCAGGTCTGTTCCGAATCTCAGCCCGCCACCGCCCAGCAGGCGACCTCGCGACCCTGCTTGACCTCGAGCGGCGGTACATCGATGCGGCAGCGCTCGAAGGCGAGCGGGCAGCGCGGATGGAAGACGCAGCCCTTGGGCGGATTGATCGGCGAGGGCGGCTCACCCTTGAGCACCACGCGGGTCTTGCGGGCGGAGGGATCGGCAACCGGCGTCGCCGAGAGCAGCGCCTGCGTATAGGGATGCTGTGGCCGCTCGAAGATGGCGTCGCGGCTGCCGACCTCGACCGCATGGCCGAGATAGATGACGAGGATCCGGTCGGCGATGTGTCGCACCACCGAGAGATCATGCGACACGAACAGATAGGCGAGGCGGAACTCGTCCTGCAGGTCGGCCAGGAGGTTGAGCACCTGCGCGCGGATCGAGACGTCGAGCGCCGAGACGGGCTCGTCGAGGACCAGGATGCGCGGTCGCAGCATGAGCGCGCGGGCGATGGCGATGCGCTGGCGCTGGCCGCCTGAGAACATGTGCGGGTAGCGCCCGGCGAATTCCGGCCGGAGGCCGACCCGCTCCATGGCGACGCGCACGGCGGCCTTGCGCTCGGCGGCCGGCATCCGCGTATTGACGATCAGCGGCTCTTCCAGCGTCGCGCCGATCGTCTGGCGCGGGTTGAGCGAACCATAAGGGTTCTGGAACACCATCTGGATCTCGCGGCGCAGCCGCTTGCGCGTTTCGGCATCCGCGCCCGCGACATCCTTGCCTTCGATGTCGAGCCTGCCGCCGGTCGGCGGCTCGATCAGGGTCAGAAGCCGGCTCAGGGTGGACTTGCCGGAACCGGATTCGCCGACGACCGCGAGCGTCTCGCCGGCATCGAGCGTGAGCGAGACCCCCGCCAACGCCCTGACCACGAGGCGCCGGCCGAAAAACCCGCGCTTGACCTGGTAGTCGCGGCTGAGGCCGCGCGCCTGCAGAACGGGGGACGATGAGTCTTCGCGCGCGCTCACGCCGCATCTCCAGGCGCGGAGGCACGCACGGGCGCGGCGATGCGCGAGGGCGTCGGCCGGCCCTGCACGAGCGGCGTGTGGCAGAGCGCGCGGCCGAGATCGGGGCCGGCATGGGTCGGCTTGACGCTCCGGCAGAGATCGAAGCGGAAAGCGCAGCGGGGCTCGAAGACGCAGGCCGGCGGCCGGTCGAACTGGCCCGGCACGACGCCGGGAATGGCCGGCAGGCGCCGCGCGTGCGCCCGTTCGGGCAGCGCCGCCAGCAGCGCCTCCGTATAGGGATGGTGGCGGTCGGCGAAGAGCGCCGCCGTATCGTTGGTCTCGACCTGACGTCCGGCATATTGCACGGTGACTCGCTCCGCGACCTCGGCCACGACGCCCATGTCGTGGGTGATCAGCACGAGCCCGACATCGGTGTCGTGCCTGAGCGTCATCAGGAGGTCGAGGATCTGGGCCTGGATGGTGACGTCGAGCGCCGTCGTCGGCTCGTCGGCGATCAGCAGCTTGGGTCGGCACGAGATCGCCATGGCGATCATGACGCGCTGGCTCATGCCGCCGGAGAGCTGATGCGGATAGGCTTTCAGCCGCCGCTCCGGCTCGGGGATGCCGACCTGGGCCAGGAGCTCGATGGCGCGGGCCTTGCGGGCGGCGCGCCCGAGCCCGCTATGGGCGGCCAGCATCTCGCCGATCTGGAAACCCACGGTGAAACACGGATTGAGCGAGGACATCGGCTCCTGGAAGATCATCGCCATGTCGCGCCCGACGATTCTGCGCCGCGCCCGCGCATTCATCGACAACAGGTCCTTGCCATCGAACGCCATCCGGTCGGCCGTGACCGTGGCGGTCCAGGGCAGCAGGCCCATGACGGCCAGCATGGCGACCGATTTCCCCGAGCCCGATTCGCCCACGATGGCGACGATCTCGCGAGGCTCGACCGCGAGGTCGATGCCGTCGACGGCGGTGAAGCGGCCGGAGCGCGTTGCGAAGGAGACGGAGAGATTTCGGATGTCGAGGAGCGCCATCAGCTCCGCCTCATCTTCGGGTCGAGCGCGTCGCGCAAGCCGTCGCCGGCGAGGTTGATCGACACCGCGGTGATCAGGATGGCTAGGCCCGGCAGGGTGACGATCCAGGGATCGGAGCGGATGAACTCGCGCGCATCGGCCAGCATCGAGCCCCACTCAGGCGTCGGCGGCTGGGCGCCGAGCCCCAGGAAGCCGAGGGCCGCAGCCTCGAGGATCGCGTCCGACACGCCGAGCGTCGCCTGCACGATGAGCGGGCCGAGACAGTTCGGCAGCACGGTCACGAAGGCGAGACGCAGGCCTGACACACCCGAGACCCGCGCCGCCACGACATAGTCCTTGTCGAGCTCGGCCATGGCGGAGGCGCGCACCAGCCGCACGTAGCGCGGCAGGAACACGATCGTCACCGCGATGATCGTGTTGATCAGGCTCGGGCCCAAGATCGCGACGGCCAGGATCGCCAGCACCAGGTCCGGCACCGACATGATGAGATCCATGACCCGCGTCACCGCGACGTCGGCGATCGAGTTGAAGGCCGCGGCGAGACCCAAAAGGATGCCGAGGCCGAAGGAGACGACGACGACCGCGAGGCCGATGAACAGCGAGATGCGTGCGCCATAGATCAGGCGCGAGAGGATATCGCGGCCGAGGCCGTCGGTGCCGAGCACGTAGGTCCAGGTTCCGCGCTGGTCCCAGATCGGGGGCGCCTTGACCGCGTCGCGGAACTGCTCGAGGGGCGAATGCGGCGCCACGATGCCGGCGAAGACCGCCGCCAGCACGATCAGGATCGCCACGGCGGCGCCCATCACCGCGCCCCGGTTCTCCTTGAAGGCGCCCCAGAAGGCCGCGATGGAGGACGGCGGCGCCGCGACCGGCGAGATCAGCGTGCGGGTCGAGGCGACGTCAGCGGCCATGCAGGATCCGTGGGTTGATGATGCCGTAGACGAGGTCGACCACGAGATTGACCACGATCACCACGGCGGAGATCAGCAGGATGCCGCCCTGCAGCGCCGGATAGTCGCGCCGCGAGATCGATTCGATCAGCCAGTGCCCGACACCGGGCCAGGAGAAGATGGTCTCGGTCAGCACCGCGCCGGCGAGCAGCGTACCGGTCATCAGCCCGATGACGGTGACCACCGGGATCAGCGCGTTGCGCAAGGCATGCAGCCCCACGACCCTGAACGGCGACAGGCCCTTAGCGCGGGCCGTGCGGACATAGTCCTCGCTCAGCACTTCGAGCATCGAGGAGCGTGTCATGCGGGCGATGACGGCGAGCGGGATGGTGCCGAGCACGATCGCGGGCAGCATCAGGTGATGCAGCGCATCGAGGAAGGCGCCGTCCTCACCCGACAGCAGGCTGTCGATCAGCATGAAGCCGGTGACCTGATCGTAGTCGAAGCGGATCAGATCGAGGCGGCCTGAGACCGGCGCCAGGCCCCAGCGCTCCGCCACCAGCATGATGAGCAGGAGGCCCCACCAGAAAATCGGCATCGAATAACCGGTGACCGAGAGGCCCATCAGCACCTGGTCGTACCAGGAGCCGCGCTTTACGGCGGCGAAGACTCCCATCGGCAGGCCGAGCACGATGGCGAACAGCATCGCCATGACGGAGAGTTCGATCGTCGCCGGGAACAGCGTCAGGAACTCGTCGAGCACATTGCCGCTGGTCGAGAGCGAGGTGCCGAAATCGCCGTGCAGCAGGCCCCAGGCATAATGCAGGAACTGCTGCCACACCGGCTGGTCGAGCCCGAGCTGGTGGCGCAGCAGGGTCAGGCGCTCGGGCGAGATGCCGTGCTCGCCGGTGCGCACCTCGACCGGGTCGCCCGGCACGAGCCGGATCGCGACGAAGACCAGGAAGGTCAGCGCCACGAAGGTCGGGATCGTGAGGGCGAGACGCTTGAGGAAGAAGCGGATCATGGCAATGGGCCGCGGCCGGACCTTCGCCCGGCCGCGCCCTCCCTCACTTCAGGTCGACGCCGTCGAACTGGTTGCGGCCGAGCGGGCTCATCTTGAAGTCGACGACCTTCTTGCTGATCGGCTCGTAGACCACCGAATGGGCGATGTTGAGCACCGGCTCCTCCTCGTGCTCGATCACCTGCATCTCGCCGTAGATCGTCTTGCGCTGGGCCTGGTCGGTCACCTGCCTGGCCTTTTCGAGATCGGCGTTGAACTTGGCGTCGCACCATTTGCCGATGTTGGAGGCGGCGGGCTCGCCGCCCGGGCAGCCGAGGAAGAAGAAGAAATTATCCGGGTCGCCGTTGTCGCCCGTCCAGCCGAATTCCGCCGTGGTCGCCTCGCCGTTCTGGATGCGCTTGCGGTACTCGCCCCATTCGTAGGTGACGAGCTTGGCGTTGACGCCGACCTTGGCGAGGTCCGACTGCATCATCTCGGCGATGCGCTTGGCGTCGGGGTTGTAGGGCCGCTGCACCGGCATGTACCAGAGGTCGATGTCGATCGGCCCGGTGACGCCGGCCTCCTTCAGCATGGCCTTGGCCTTTTCCGGGTCGTAGGGCCAGTCGGTGACGGCGTCGTTATAGGCCCACATGGTCGGCGGGATCAGGTTCTTGGCCGGCTGGCCGGCGCCCTGATAGACGTCCTTGATGATCGCCGCCTTGTCGATCGCCATGGAAAGCGCCTGGCGTACCTCCTTCTTGTCGAAGGGCGGCTTCTTGGCATTGAAGGCCAGATAGCCGATGTTCAGGCCCGCCTGGGACAGGACATCGATGTTGGGATCCTTCTGCATCTCGGGAATGTCGGACGGGCGCGGATAGGGCACGACCTGGCATTCGCCGGTCTTGAGCTTCTCGTAGCGCGCCGTGGGGTCGGGCGTGATGGCGTAGATCAGGTCGTCGATCTTCGGCTTGCCGCCCCAGTAGTTGGGGTTGGCCTTGTAGCGGATGATCGCGTCCTTCTGGTAGGCCGAGAAGACGAAAGGCCCGGTGCCGACCGGGATCTGGTCGAACAGCTCCGGCGTCTTGGCTTTCATCATCGCATCGGCGAACTCGGCCGACTGGATCGTGGCGAAATCCATGGCGAGGTCGGCCAGGATGGTGACATTGGGCTCCGAGAGGGTGAAGACGACGGTATAGTCGTCCTTCTTCTCGATGCTCTTCACCAGCTTCGGCATGTCCATGTCGCTGTAATAGTTGAACTGGCCGCCCGAGACCTTGTGATAGGGATTCTTGTCGTCGTACTGGCGGCCGAAGGAGAACAGCACGTCGTCGGCATCGAAGTCGCGCGTCGGCCTGAAGGTCTTGGTCGAATGGAACTTGACGCCGTGGCGCAGGTGGAAGGTGATGGTCTTGCCATCGGGGCTGATGTCCCAACTCTCCGCCAGGCCGGGCTTGATGTTGACGGTGCCGCGCTCGAACTCGACCAGCTGGTCGAAGGCAGGGCGGGCCGCGTCGAGGCTGGTGCCGGTGGTGTTCAGCGCCGGCGTGAAATTCTCCGGCGAGCCCTCGGAGCAATAGACCAGCGTCTTGGCCGAGACGGCCGTGCCGGCGAGGAGAAGCGCGGCAAGCCCGAGGCCGGCGGCGTTGAGCGATCTCATTGGTCGTCCTTCTTCGCATGGCGGGGGGCCGATCTCTGCCGGCCGACGCCGCTCCGATCCGGGCCAGACGCAGGCCGCGCCCGTCCGAACCCACGACCCTATCGAACCGGGATTCCTTCGGTCATGCAAACTGTTTCGGCGGGGGCCCTCAGTGCGCGTCGAGCGGCGGCAGGTCCAGGTGCTGCTCGACACGGCGCAGCCGCGCCTCGAGCTCGCTGATGATGATGCCACGCCCGATGACGGAGGTGTGGTATTCGACGAGCGCGCGGCGCAGCCCGACGACCTGCTCGCCGAGGTCCTTGCGCGTGTGCTTGTGTTCGGCGGCCTGCCGCGCTTCCATTGCCAGCAGGTCGGAGGCGACATCCGCGCGGAGGGAGTGCATCTCCGATCTGACGTCGGCGATGTCGGACTTGGTCGCCATGTCGGCGCGTATCTCCGCCATGTCGGCGCGCATGTCGCGCAGCAGTTGCAGGACGAGGTTTTCAGGTCCAGGGCTCACAGGTGCAACCTATCTCCATTTCCGCAGCCGGGCCACCGGGTCGGGATTACGCAGTTGGCGCCCGATGGCTTTTCCGCCGAGGTCCTCAACGGTGCCTACCGAGCGGCGCTGGAGGAATGGACCCGCGAGCGGGTGCCGCTCGACTGGGCGGCAACGCAGAACAATCTCGGCGATGCGCTTTCGACGCTGGGAGAGCGGGAGAGAGGGACGGATCGGCTGACCGAGGCGGTGAACGCCTACCAGGCGGCGCTGGACGTCTTTACGCCCGAGACCGCGTCTGACTACCACGACGGCACCACCGCCAATCTGAACCATGTGCTGGGCGAAATCGCCCGACGCGACCTCGGCGCCAATGCAACGGTCGATCGAACATAAAGAAATCCTTATATGTTTGTTGCGTTATTCAAGACGCTATTGTATGTGCGTGGCAACGAAACTCCGGACAGGATCCCATGCCCCACGCCACCGCCTCCGCCACGCCCGCCGATTGCGCCATCGCCGATATCGGCCTCGCCGATTGGGGCCGGCGCGAGATCACCATCGCCGAGACCGAAATGCCGGGCCTGATGGCGGTGCGCAAGGAGTTCGGCGCGGCGCAGCCTTTGAAGGGCGCCCGCGTCGCCGGCTCGCTGCACATGACCATCCAGACCGCCGTGCTGATCGAGACGCTGAAGGCGCTCGGCGCCGACGTGCGCTGGGCGTCGTGCAACATCTATTCGACGCAGGACCATGCGGCGGCAGCCATCGCGGCGGCCGGCACCCCGGTCTTCGCCATCAAGGGCGAGAACCTCGTCGAATACTGGGCCTACACCCATCGCATCTTCGAATGGGCCGACGGCGGCACGCCCAACATGATCCTCGACGACGGCGGCGACGCGACGCTGCTGATCCATCTCGGCATTCGGGCCGAGGGCGGCGACACGGCCTTCCTGGACACAGCCTCGAACGAAGAGGAGGAGGTGCTGTTCGCCGCCATCAAGGCGCGGCTCGCGTCCGACCACGGCTGGTACGGCCGCAACGGAAAAGCCATCAGGGGCGTGACCGAGGAGACGACGACGGGCGTCCATCGTCTCTACCAGATGGCCAAGGAAGGCCGGCTGCTGTTCCCGGCCATCAATGTCAACGACTCGGTCACCAAGTCGAAGTTCGACAACCTCTACGGCTGCCGCGAATCGCTCGTCGACGGCATCCGCCGCGGCACCGACGTCATGATGGCCGGCAAGGTGGCGATGATCGCCGGCTTCGGCGACGTCGGCAAGGGTTCGGCCGCCTCGCTGCGCAACGCCGGCTGCCGCGTCATGGTGTCCGAGATCGACCCGATCTGCGCGCTCCAGGCCGCCATGGAAGGCTACGAGGTCACCACCATGGAGGATGCGGCGCCCCGCGCCGACATCTTCGTGACCGCGACCGGCAATGTCGACGTCATCACCATCGACCACATGCGCGCCATGAAGGACCGCGCCATCGTCTGCAACATCGGCCATTTCGATTCCGAGATCCAGGTCGCGGCGCTCAAGAACTTCAGGTGGCACAACGTCAAGCCGCAGGTCGACGAGGTCGAGTTCGCTGACGGCAAGCGCATCATCCTGCTGTCGGAGGGGCGGCTCGTGAACCTCGGCAATGCGACGGGCCACCCGTCCTTCGTCATGTCGGCCTCGTTCACCAACCAGACGCTGGCGCAGATCGAGCTGTGGACCAAGCAGGGCCAATACGAGCGACAGGTCTACGTGCTGCCGAAGGCGCTCGACGAGAAGGTCGCGGCGCTGCACCTTGCCAAGATCGGCGTCAAGCTCTCGACCCTGACCCCGAAGCAGGCGGCCTATCTGGGCCTCGCCGAACAAGGGCCGTTCAAGCCCGAAGCCTATCGGTATTGAGTCGCGCCGCCGACGCCGATTGTTGCACCGCTGCAATGTCGGCTTCGACTTGATGCGAAGCTTGCCCGCTATTGCCATTTATCGACAGCTTTCCTGCCGCGATCGTCTATGAATAAGGACGAAGCGATTCGGGCGGCTTGGCGGAGCGGCCCGGAACGGTCCGTCGGCTCCTCCTCAGCGAGGCCGGCGGCCTGGCCGAGGGGGCATGGCACATGGATTGGCAGCGGCACCCGAAAGGGGCTGAGTCTGCGTACGGGCGGCGTCTAAACCCACGGAATTCGGCAGACTCGGGCTGCCTTCGATCGTCGGCCTCCCTGCGGTCGACGGGCCTGGTGCTGCTCTGGTGGGGCGGCTCGACTCTCCCGGCCGCGGCCCAGTATGACGGCCGCTTCTCGCTCGACAGCATGGCCGGCCACGGCGAGATCGCCGGACTCTCGGTCTTCGTCGGCCTGATCCTGTTCTCGACCGTCACTGCTCTCCTGCACCTGATGGGCCGCCGGCGCTGGACCGAGCGCGAACGTCATCTGAGCGGCGAGCTGACGGAGGTTCGCGCGCGGCTCGACCGCGCCCAGGTGTTCCTCTCCGCGGAACCGCAGATCGTCATCGCCTGGCGCTCCGCCACGAGCGAACCCGATATCGAGGGCGAGCCGGCGCTGGTGACCGACGTGCCGGTGCCGCGGCGCATCCTCGGCTTCGGCTCCTGGCTGCCGCCCGCCACCGCCCAGGCCCTCGACCATGCGGTCGACCACCTGCGCAGCCATGGCGGCGGCTTCCGCATGGCTCTGGTGACGAGCGCCGGCCGGCATCTCGAAGCCGAGGGCAGAGCCATCGGGGCGCGCGCCATCCTTCGCATCCGCGACGTGTCGGGCGACCGGCTGGAACTGACGCGGCTCAAGGAACGCTTCTCGGCCCTCGCGGCGGAGAACGAGCTCTGGCGCGGCCTGCTCGACGCCGTCCCGGATCCGGTCTGGCTGCGCGACGGTGATGGCCGGCTGGCCTGGGTCAACAAGGCCTACACCGGCGCCGTCGAATTGCGCGACGCCAGCGAGGCCGTTGTCGGCAATATCGAACTGCTCGATCAGCCGGCACGCGAGGCGGCGCTCGGCGCACGCCGGTCCGGCGCCGCCTGGCAGGCGCGGGTCGGCGCAGTCATGGCCGGCGAACGCCATAGCCTCAACGTCATCGAGGTCCCGGGGACGGCGGGGTCCGCCGGCATCGGGCTTGATCTCGCCGAGGTCGAGACGCTGCGCGACGACCTGCGCAAGCAGATGGATTCGCAGGCCCGCACGCTCGACCAGCTCTCGACCGCCGTCGCGATCTTCGACGGCACGCGGCGGATGACCTTCTACAATGCCGCCTACCGGTCGCTCTGGGGGCTCGACCCCGCCTTCCTCGACAGTCGCCCGCTCGATGCCGAGATCCTCGACCGTCTGCGGGCCGAACGGCGGCTGCCCGAACAGGCGGACTACCGGGCCTGGAAGGCCGGCGTCATGTCCGCCTACCAGGCGGTCGAGACGAGCGAGACCGTGTGGTACCTGCCGGACGGACGCACCCTGCGGGTCGTCACCAATCCCAATCCCAAGGGCGGCGTCATCTACCTCTTCGACAACGTCACCGAACGCTATCACCTCGAATCGCGTTTCAATGCGCTGATCCGGGTGCAGGGCGAGACGCTGGATACGCTGAAGGAGGCCGTCGCGGTGTTCGGGACCGACGGCCGCCTGAAGCTGTTCAATCCGGCCTTCGCGGCAATGTGGCGGCTCGATCCCGGCGGGCTCGGCGAACAGCCGCATGTCGACGCGCTCGCCGACCATTGCCAGATACTCAGCGTCGACGGCGACGTGTGGCCGGACATCCGCTCGAACGTCGCCGGCCTGCACGACGCGCGACACGGCTTCGAGCGCCGCGTGCAGCGGCGTGACGGCTCGGTGATCGACGCCGCCGCGGCGCCGCTGCCCGACGGGGCGACGCTCCTCACCTTCACCGACGTCACCGCCCGGATGGATGTCGAGCGGGCCCTGACCGAGCGCAACAATGCACTCCTCGAAGCAGAGAAGCTGCGCAACGATTTCGTCCACCACGTATCCTACGAGCTGCGCTCGCCGCTGACCAACATCATCGGCTTCATCCAGCTCCTGAGCGACGGCACGGTCGGGCCGCTGAACGAGCGCCAGGTCGAATATGCCGGCTATATCTCGAAGTCGTCGGGCGCGCTTCTGGCGATCATCAACGACATCCTGGACCTCGCCACTATCGACATGGATGCGATGGAGCTCAATCTCGGCATGGTCGACATCCGGCAGACCATGACGGAGGCGGCCGAAGGCGTCCAGGACCGCCTCGTCGAACATGCGATCAAGCTGCAGATCGTGGCGCTCGACGGGATCGGCACCTTCCGGGCCGATGGCAAGCGGCTGCGGCAGATCCTCTTCAACCTGCTGTCGAACGCGATCGGATTCTCGTCGCGCGGACAGACCGTGACGCTCGCGGCCATGCGCCGCGACGAGCAGGTGGTGTTCAAGGTCTCCGACCAGGGACGCGGCATTCCGATGGAGGTGCTCGACCGCGTCTTCGACCGGTTCCATTCGGATACGCTCGGATCACGCCATCGCGGCGTCGGGCTCGGCCTCTCGATCGTGCGTTCGCTGGTCGAGCTGCATGGCGGCAAGGTCCTGATCGACTCGGCCCCCGGCGAGGGGACGACCGTCACCTGCATCTTCCCCCTGCTGCAGAGCGAGCAGGCCTCCGCCACGACGATGCATTAGACCACGTTCACGATCGATTCCGATATGCTGGAGCATGATGTCACGCGAAAACCCGTGGCGGCTCGGCATCGTCCTCGCCAGTCACGATGATCCCGGACGCCGCCGCCCCACGACCATGATGGTGATCGACGCCGAAAGGACGGCGCAGGATGGCGCCCGACCGGCCGGGCCGACGGCCCGCCGACGCATCGGGGATCCGGTCGGCGGATGAGCGCCGGCGTTACCGTCGTCATCGTCTTCGCGGCTCTGGCGATGCTTGTCCTCGGGGTCGGCAAGGCGCTGAAGGACCGTCGGCGCCGGAGGCTCCTGCGGATCGTCGAGCACGTCACCCGGCAGCACGCCCGGCTCCTGATCGTCAAGCGCACCCAGCTCGTGATCCATGACGGCTACGGCAACTACCATCTCGAGGGCTGGATCCGGCACGTCAATTATTTCGTCGATCACGTCGTCCTGCGCGAGGCGCGGGCGCAGGGTCTTCGCACCGGCGAGGCCGAGGAAGGCATGCCGTGGCGCAAGGCCGTCACGCGCCGTCTCCTCGCGGTGCTGCGGGATTTCGGCGGCGAGGCGGCCGGCGGCGTTCCGGATGAGGAGATCATCTCCGGACAGCACTACGAGACGCTCTGCCACAACATCCTCGAAGCCGCGGGCTGGGTCGTGACCATGACCCCGGTCACCGGCGATCAGGGCGCCGACCTCATCGCCGACGCGGACGGCTGCCGGCTCGTCGTGCAATGCAAGTTCCATTCGAAGCCCGTCGGCAACAAGGCCGTTCAGGAGGCCTTCGCGGCGCTCGGTTTTCACGGCGGCAACCGGGCGGCCGTGGTCTCGAACCAGGCCTTCACCCGCGCGGCGCGCGACCTGGCGCGCGTCAACGGCGTGCTGCTGCTCCACCACGACCAGCTTCGCGATCTCGACCGCGCGCGCCTCATGCGGGGTTAACCCCGGCCACGGTTCTTTTACCGCGCGTTCACCTTCATTATTCATAAGTGCGAGGCCATGTGCCGAGGGCAGGCTCGCGGAGCCTCGCATCGCGATCTCGAGCCGGGAGGCCAGCGTTTGACCACGGAAGCGTCATCGCGAGCGATCTGGTCGGTCGATCTCCGGTCGCCCGAGGAGACGGAACGTTTCGCGGTCGAGATCGCCGAATTCCTCAAGGCGGGCGATCTCGTCACCCTGTCGGGCGACCTCGGCGCCGGCAAGACCACCTTCGCGCGTGCGCTGATCCGCCATTTCGCGCAGGATCAGACGCTGGACGTCCCGAGCCCGACCTTCACCCTGATCCAGGTCTATCCGACGCCCGCCTTCCCCATCGTCCATGCCGACCTCTACCGCATCCGCAGCCCCGACGAACTCGCCGAACTCGGTTGGGACGAGGCCGCGGACGGCGCGCTGGTGCTGGTCGAATGGGCGGAGCGGAGCGGCGCACTGCCGCCCGACCGGCTCGATATCGCGCTGGCGCTGCACCCCGACGATCCCGAGAGAGGACGCACCGCCCAGGTCACCGGCCACGGCAGCTTCGCCGGGCGGATCGCCGCGGCACAGGCCGTCAACGCCCTCCTGGCCGAGGCCGGCTTCGACAAGGCGGCGCGGCACTTCCTGACCGGCGACGCCTCGACCCGCGCCTACGAGCGGCTGATCGCGGCCGACGGCCGCGCCGCCATCCTGATGATTTCGCCGCCGCGCGCCGACGCGCCGGTCGTGCGCTTCGGCAAGCCCTATTACGAGATCGCGCGCCTCGCCTACGACATCCGTCCATACCTCGCCATGGGCCAGGCGCTGCGGGCGCAGGGGGTGTCGGCGCCGGCCGCCCTGGCCGAGAATGCGCCGGCCGGCCTGGCGGTCATCGAGGATCTCGGGGCCGAGCCTTTCACCGACGCCGGCGGTCCCCTGCCCGAACGCTATCTCGAGGCGGTGGCGCTTCTGGCCCGGCTCCATGCCACGACCCTTCCCCGCATCGTGCCCCAGGGCGCGACGATCTACGCCATCCCGCCCTATGATCTCGAGGCGCTGCTGATCGAGGCGGAGCTCGTCATCGACTGGTACGCGCCGGTCGTCGCCAAGGTCGCGGTGCCGGCGAGCGGACGGGCCGCCTTCATGGCCGCCTGCACGCGGCTCTTCGAGGAGATCCTGGCGCAGGATACGACCTGGTGCCTGCGCGACTTCCATTCCCCGAACCTCATCTGGCTGGCGCAGCGGCAGGGGCTGGCGCGCGTCGGAGTGATCGATTTCCAGGACACGGTCATCGGCAACCCGGCCTACGACGTCGTCTCGCTGCTTCAGGACGCCCGCGTCACCGTGCCGGATGCGCTGGAGCTGAAGCTGCTCGGCGCCTATGCGCAGCTTCGCAAGGCCGCCGATCCGGGCTTCGACATGGCCGCCTTCGTGCGGGCCTATGCGATCATGGGCGTGCAGCGCTCGACCAAGATCCTCGGCATCTTCGCCAGACTCGACAAGCGCGACGGCAAGCCGCAATACCTTGCCATGCTGCCGCGCATCGAAGCCTATCTGTGCAAGGGCCTCGCCCATCCGGCCCTGGCCGAGCTCAGGGGATGGTACGACGCCTATCTGCCGGGCGTGCTCGGTGCGGTGCCCGCAAGCTGAGCGACGGACCACCATGACAGAATCCCTTCCCGATTCGGCGATGGTCTTCGCCGCCGGGCTCGGCACCCGCATGCGGCCGCTGACCGACCGTCTGCCGAAGCCGCTCGTCAAGGTCGGCGGCCGGACCATGCTGGATCATACGCTGGATCGCCTGGTCGAGGCCGGCATTCGACGCGCGGTCGTCAACGTCCACCATCTCGCCGATCAGATCGAGACCCATCTCGAAAGCCGGCGCCACCCCGCCATCGTCGTCTCCGACGAACGCGCCCTGCTGCTCGACCAGGCCGGCGGCATCAGGCGCGCCCTGCCCCAGATCGGCTCGCGACCTTTCCTGATCTGCAACACCGATGCGCTCTGGGTCGAGGGGCCGCGATCGAACCTCGCCCGGCTCGTCGCGCATTGGGACCCGGCCCGCATGGACGTGCTGCTTCTCGTCGCCGCCGCCGCGACCAGCGTCGGCGTCGACTGGCCGGGCGATTTCGGCATGGACCCCGACGGCCGGCTGCGCCAGCGCGAGGAGCGCGAGGTCGCGCCCTTCGTCTATGCCGGGGTCGGCATCGTCAAGCCGGAGCTCTTCGCCGACCTCGAGGAGAAGCCGATCCGGCTCGCACCCTTCTTCTTCCGCGCCGCCGAAGCGGGACGGCTCTTCGGCACCCGGCTCGAAGGCATCTGGATGCATGTCGGCACGCCCGAGGCCGTCGCCGAGGCTGAGGCCGCGCTCGAACGGTCGGTGCAGTGACGGGAAGGACCCCGCGCGTCTTTTCGATCCCGCCCGGGACCGTCTTCCTCGACACGCTCGCCGACGCGCTGCTCGACGGCGTGCTCATTCCGGGGTTCTCGCGCGCCGACGCGCCGCTCGGCCTCGCCGCCGCCACCATCTACGTGCCGACGCGCCGCTCGGCGCGCGCCTTCGCGGCCGTTCTGGCGCAGGCGCTCGGCGGCCCCGCGGCGCTGCTGCCGCGCATCATCCCGCTCGGTGCGCTCGACGACAGCGAGCTCCTGTTCGAGGACGACGGGCTCGAGAACGCTTTCGATCCCACCCTTCCGGCGGCGATCGGCGACATCGCGCGCCGCATGATCCTGACGCGGCTGATCCTCGCCTGGGGAAAGGCCGTCGGCCACGCCATCGTGTCGGTCGACGGCACGGGGCGCCGCAGCCTCGCCGGCGACGAGCCGCTGCTCGTGTCGACCTCGCCGGCCGACGCCTGGCATCTCTCCGGCGACCTCGCCCGGCTGATCGACGAACTCGCGCTCGAGGGCGTCGCGTGGAGCCGCATGGAGGGGCTCGGCACCGAGGCCTTCGACCATTACTGGCGGATCACCCTCGATTTCCTCGACATCGCCATGACCCGCTATCCGGAGATTCTCGCGGCGCGCCGCGAGGTGGACCGGGCAACGCGCCAGGTCAGGCTGATCGAGGCGGAGGCCGCACGGCTCGCCGCGGGCCGTCATGCCGGACCGGTGATCGTCGCCGGCTCGACCGGCAGCAGCAGCGCCACCGCCCGGCTGATCGCCGCCGTGGCGCGCCTGCCCGACGGCGCCGTCGTGCTGCCGGGCCTCGACCGGCACCTCGACCCGAACGCCTGGGCGCTCGTCGGCGGCCCGGAGGCAGCCGAGACGGCTGCAGGTCATCCGCAACATGCGCTGCGCCAGCTCCTCGCCTCGATCGGCCTGCCGCGCGAGGCGGTCATGGATCTCGGCACGATCGCGCCGGGCCGCGCGGCGCGCGGAAAGCTCGTCGCCGAAGCTCTGCGGCCGGCCGAGACGACCGAGCATTGGCGGTCGCTCGAGACTTTCGACAGGCATGCCGCGCTCGACGGCGTCGTGGTGATCGAGGCCGCCGACGAGCGCGAGGAGGCGCTCGCCATCGCCATCGTCCTGCGCGAGGCGCTGGAGCGGCCCGGCAGCGCGGCGCTGGTCACGCCGGACCGCGAGATCGCCCGGCGCGTGCGCGAAGAGCTGATGCGCTGGGACATCGACATCGAGGAGTCGAGCGGCGAGCCCCTGGGGCAGACCGAGGCCGGCACGCTGGCGCGGCTCGTGCTCGATTGCATTCTGCAAGATTTGGCTCCGGTCGAGGTCCTGGCGCTGCTGCGCCATCCCGACGCCAGGCTCGGCATGGCGCCCCGCGACATCCTGCGCCTCGCCCGACGATTGGAAGAGGCCGCGCTGCGCGGCGTGCTGCCGGGGCACGCGCTGCACGATCCCGCAGCCCTCGTCGGCCGGCTGCGCGCTGCCGCGGCCGGACCGCACGCCTCGCCTGCGCTCAAAAGCCTGCGCGAGGCGGATTTCGCCGAGCTCAAGACGTTCCTCGACCGGCTGCTCCAGACGCTCGAACCGCTGCGCCATTGCCCGGCCACGGCCCCCCTGCCCCGCTGGCTCGAGGCGCACGAGGCGGTGCTGGCCACGCTGCTGAGCGACGAGACCGGCGAGACGGCGCCGGACGGTTCAGGCTATCCGGTATTGAGCGGCCTGTTCGAAGAGCTCGCCGCTGCCGCCGATCCCGCCATCCTGCTCCATGCAAGCGACTATGCGGCGCTGTTCGACCGGCTCGCGGCCGAAACGCCGGTGCGCGGCCCGAACCGCAGCCATCCCCGCATCAAGATCCTGGGACTGCTCGAAGCCCGGCTGCTCGACGTCGGCCGGATCATTCTCGCCGGGCTCGACGAGACCATCTGGCCGCCGCAGGTCCGCACCGATCCGTTCCTCAACCGGCCGATGCGGGCGGCGTTGGGGCTGACGCCGCCCGAACGGCGCATCGGCCGCACCGCGCATGATTTCGAGATGGCGCTCGGCCAGGGCGAGGTGATCATGACGCGCGCCCTGAAACGCGGCGGCGCGCCGACCGTCCCCTCCCGCTTCCTGCAGCGTCTCGCGGCCGTCTCCGGCACGGCCTGGGCGGCTTGCGTCGCGCGCGGCACGGCGCGTCTCGACCTGGCGCGGGCGCTCGACCGGCCGGCGTCGATCCGCCCGATCACGCGCCCCGCGCCGAAACCGGAGGTCCGCCTGCGCCCGAGATCGCTGAGCGTCACCCGCATCGAGGTGTTGCGACGCGACCCCTATGCCATCCATGCCGAGCGGATCCTCCGGCTGACGCCACCCGAGACGATCGCCGCACGTTTCGGTCCGCGCGAGATCGGCACCACCTTCCACGCCGCCATCGCGCGCCACGCGACGGCTGACCCGCGCGACGACGCGGCGGTCGCGGCGCAATTGCTCGAGGCCCTGGCGGAGCCGCTCCGCGAGCCGGCGTTCCGCGCCTTCGCCTGGCCGCGCGTCGACCGATGGGTCAAGGCCTATCTGGCCTGGGACGCGGCGCGGCGCGGCGCGGCGGCGAGGATGCTGATCGAGGCGAAGGGCCGGCTGTCGCTGCGCCTCGCCGATGGTTCGAGTTTCGACCTCACTGCCGAGGCCGACAGGATGGAGATCGACGCGCAGGGCGGCATCGCGCTCGTCGACTTCAAGACCGGCGCGGCGCCGACCGCGAAGGAGGTGAAGGCTGGCTTCGCTCCGCAGCTGACGCTCGAAGCCTTCATGGCGGCGGAGGGCGCTTTCGCGTCGCTCGGCGGGGGCGGGCGCATAGCCGAGGCCGTCTATGTCAAGTTCGGCGGCACGGAGGAGGCGCAGACGACACGGCTCGATTGGAAGGGCAACCCGTCGCTCGAGGAGCTCGTCGCGACCCATCGCGACGAGCTGGTGTCCCTGCTCAATGCGTTCCGGCGCCCCGACACCGGCTATATGGCGCGGCCCTTCCCCAAATATGCCTCGCGCTTCGGCACCTACGACCACCTGTCGCGCGTCAAGGAATGGTCGGCCACGGGCGGCGAGGGCGACGGCACCGAGGGGGGCGAGGGATGACGCCGACCATTCCCCTCGACACGCTCCATCGCCAGCGACGAGCCTCGGCGCCCGGTGCTTCGGCCTGGGTCTCGGCCAATGCCGGATCGGGCAAGACCCACGTCCTGGCGCAGCGTGTGGTGCGCCTGCTGCTCGCCGGGGTGGCGCCGTCCCGCATCCTCTGCCTCACCTTCACCAAAGCGGCGGCGGCCAACATGTCGATCCGCGTGTTCCGCGACCTGGCGGCCTGGACGGCGCTCGACGACGCGGACCTGAGCGAAGCCATCGCGGCGACCGGGGCGCCCCGCGCCGGTCCGGCCGATCTCGATTTCGCCCGCCGGCTCTTCGCCCGCACGGTCGAGACGCCAGGCGGCCTCAAGGTGCAGACAATCCACGCCTTCTGCGAGCGGCTGCTGCACGTCTTCCCGTTCGAGGCGAATGTACCGGCGCGCTTCGAGGTGCTCGACGACGCACGCGGCGCCGAGCTCCTGTCCCAGGCGCGAGACGCGGTGCTCGCCGAGGCTCTCGGCGGGGATGATCCCGCCCTGGGGAAGGCTGTCGTCGCGCTGTCGCGGGAGGTTGCGGCCGAGACATTCGAGAACCTGGTCAGCGAGGCGCTCGGCCATCGCGAGGCCCTGCGGACGCTCCGCGCCGGCACGACGGAAGCCCGGCTGCGCGACAGCCTCGGCCTGCGCCCGGACGACACCGTCGCGGCCATCGAACATGCCATCGTCCAGGCCGGCATCCCGTTGGCCGAATGGCCCGGCATCGCGCATCGCCTCGGCGCCGACGGTAGCGACAAGCCCGCGACCGGCAACCGCCTGGCGCTCGCTGCCACAGCCCCATCGGCGCCCCGCTGCGACGCCTATCTCGACGTCTTCCTCACCAAGGGGAAGCCCCGCAAGGACACATATCTCGTCAAGGCCCTGCGCTCGGCCGAGCCCGCCCTCTGCGCCCGCCTCGACGCCGAACGGGACCGCGTCCACGATTTGGCCGAGCGGCGCAAGGCGGCGCGTCTCCTCGAGGGCACCACGGCGCTGCTGACGGTCGCGGCCGCCGCCCTGAAACACTACGACCGGGCCAAGGGTCGGCGCGGGCTGCTCGATTTCGACGACCTCGTCGAGCGCACCCGCACGCTGCTCCGGCGCTCGGACGCCGCCTGGGTGCTCTACAAGCTCGACAGCGGCATCGACCACATCCTGGTCGACGAGGCGCAGGATACGTCACCCGGACAATGGGAGATCCTGCAGGCCATCAGCGTCGATTTCTTCGTCGGCGCGGGCGTGCCGCGTGCGGTCCGCACCGTCTTCGCGGTCGGCGACGAGAAGCAGTCGATCTATTCCTTCCAGGGCGCGCGCCCGGCCATGTTCGACAAGATGCGCAGGCACTTCAGGAGCGCCGCCGGGACCGCGAACCAGAGCTTCGAAGATATTGGCCTGCTGCTGTCCTTTCGCTCGGCGCGGGCGGTTCTGCGGGCCGTCGACCGCGTCTTCGCCCATCCGCCCAATGCGAGCGGCCTGACGAGCGAGGCCATGCCGCCGCCGCACGAGGCTTTGCGGCAGTTTCCCGGCACGGTCGAGGTCTGGCCGGTCGTGACGGCCGTGCCGCAGGAGGAGCCGCGCGACTGGCGGCTGCCGGTCGACGCCCCCGACGCGAGCGAGCCGGCCGTCGTCCTGGCACGGCGCATCGCCGCGGCGATCGCCCGATGGACGGCGCCGGGGTCGACCGAGACGGTGCAGGACGGAGACGCGCGGCGCCCGATGCGGCCCGGCGACATCATGGTGCTGGTGCGGACCCGCAACGCCATCTTCGAGGCGGTCATCCGCGCGCTCAAGGACCGCCACGTGCCGGTGGCGGGCGCCGACCGGCTGGCGCTGACCCAGCACATCGCCGTCATGGATCTCGTCGCCGCCGGCCGCGCGGCGTTGAGCCCGAACGACGACTTCACCCTCGCCTGCGTGCTGAAGTCGCCGCTGATCGGGCTCGACGACGATGACCTGATCCGCCTCGCGCCCGAACGCGAGGGAACGCTGCTCAGGGCGCTCGAGACGTCTGGCGAGCCGTCGCATCGGCGCGCGGCGGAGCGCCTCGGCGCCTGGCAACGGCGTGCCGGACGCCTTACCCCCTTCGGATTCTACACCCGGCTCCTCTCGGCCGACGGCGGCCGCCGCGCCCTCCTCGGCCGCCTCGGACCCGAGGCCGGCGATGCCATCGACGAATTCATCGCCCTGACGCTCAGGCACGAGCAGGATGGGCCCCCCTCGCTCATGGGCTTCCTGGCGCGGCTCGACGGCGCCGAGCTCTCGGTCAAGCGCGACATGGAGGCGGCCGGCGACGCGGTGCGGGTGATGACCGTGCACGCCGCCAAGGGGCTGGAGGCCAAGGTCGTCGTCCTGCCCGACACCTGCGGGGCGCCGAGCGGCCGGCACGACCCGAAGCTGTTCCGGCTAGATCACGATGATTTTGGATCGAATCGATCCAAAATCATCGTGATCGATTCTAATCCGATAGAGCATGATGTCGTCCGAAAATCCGTGCCGACTTTTCGGCATCATGCTCTAGAGGGCGAGGACGGCCCCAAGGCGGGGGCTCTCCTGTGGTCGCCCAAGAAGGACGCCGACGCCGGCCCGCTTGGCGCCGCGCGCGACCGGGTGCGGCAGCACGCCCTCGAGGAGCACAACCGGCTCCTCTACGTCGCCATGACACGCGCCGAGGAGAGGCTCTATGTGGCGGGTTGCTGCGGCGACAAGGGGATCGCAGAAGGATCGTGGTATGGGATGATCGAGGCTGCCGGTCTCGACCTCGACCCGGTCCCGGCCGCCTGGGATCCGGACGAGACTGTGCTGCGCCGCACCGATGCGGACGCCGCCTCCGGGGAGGCGGTCGCGCCGCCCCCGCGCCAGACCGGCGCCGTCACCTTGCCCGATTGGCTGACACGGCCGCCGAATCCCGAGCACGATCCCGCAGCGCCGCCGGTGCGCCCCTCGAATCCGCTCGGCGCCGCCGACCAGTTCGCCCCCATCGCCTGGTCCTTCGGCGGCCGGCTCGGGGAAGGGCGGCGGCTCGGCCTGACCGCCGGCCGCCTGAGTCATGCCCTGCTCCAACATCTCCCCGACGTCGAGCCCGATCGGCGGCGCGAGGTCGCCTTGCGCTTCCTCGCGAGCCGGGGCCATGGCCTCACGCCCGAGCACCGGGCCGCCCTGCTCGACCAGGTGCTCGGCGTGATCGGTGACCCCGTCCTCGCGGCGCTGTTCGGTCCCGGATCGCGGGCCGAGGTCGCGGTGGCGGCGACGGTCACGATCGCGCCGGGTCATGCCGTCGAGGTCGCGGGACAGATCGACCGGATCGCGGTTGAGGCCGACGCCGTCCATATCGCCGACTTCAAGACCGGCCGTCCGGCCGAGGTGCCGACCCCGCAGCACCGGCTGCAGCTCGCGCTCTATCGCTCGGCGGTGGCGCCGCTCTATCCGGGTCGACCGGTCCGCGCCTATCTGGTCTGGACCGCCGGCCCCCGCGTCGCCGAGGTTTCCGCCGCAGATCTCGATGCGGCCTTGTCCGTGCTGTCCCGCGGAACGTGTGGCTGACCCGTGGCGAGAGCGAAGGTCAGCCGCTGCACGAGACCACCCCCGGGCCGATTGGCGAGCGTGATCGTGCCGCCGTGCCGCACGACGATCTCCTTCGCGATGGCGAGGCCCAGGCCGGCGCCGGGCACGGCCTGCCGGCGCGCCGGATCGACACGGAAGAAGGGCTCGAAGACCCGCCCCATGGCTTCGTCCGGAATGCCCGGGCCCCGATCCTCGACCGTCAGCACCGCGCTCGCGCCGTCGCGATGGAGGCGCAGGACCGCACCCCCGCCATGGGTCGCCGCATTGGTGACGACGTTGCGCAGGGCGCGGGTCAGCGCGAGCGGGCTTGCGACGATCTCGCAGTCGGCCGCCTCGGCGAGATCGACGAGCAGGCCGAGCTCGCCGAGCTCGGCGGCGATCCGCCGGACGAGACCGTCGAGCCGGATCTCCTCCTTGGGACTCGCATCGGTACTCTCGCGCACCAGGCGGATGGCGCTGTCGGCGATCCGCTCGAGCTCGTCGAGGTCGCGCAGCCAGAGGTCGCGCTCGGCGTCCGGCAGGAATTCGGCGCGAAGCCGCATCCGGGTCATTGGGGTGCGCAGGTCGTGGCCCGCCGCCGCCACGAGACGCATGCGTCCCTCCATGGCGTGGCGCAGGCTCCGCGACAGGCGGTTCACCGCGCTCGCCGTGGCGCGGATCTCGGCCGGCCCGGTCTCGGGGAGCGGCGACAGGTTGCCGTCCGAACTCGCCGCCGCCAGCGCCGCGTCTTCGAGCAGCAGAAGCGGCCGTGTCACCCGGTTCGACACCACCACGGCCACGCCGGCAGTGCCGGCGACGATCAACGCCATGTAGCCGATCAGGATCAGCCAGCCCTCGTGGCGCGGCTTGTCGAGCACCGGCACGGCAATCCAGGCGCCGGGCGAGATCTCGACCGAGGCCACCGGCCCGTGCTCGTCGGTGGGCCGGGTCACCACCACCTTGAGGTCGCTGCCGAGAAGCGAGAGGCCGTCGTGGATCATATGGGCCGTATCGGCCTCCGGCGACCCGGCTACCGGCGCCTTGAGGATCGGCAGGCCGGCGTCGGCCTTGGCGTCGCGCCCGAGGTCGCGGACCAGGACGAGCTGGCGCGCCGTCAGCAGCGGCAACCGGCGCGAATGGTTGATGGTGAGGACCACGATGGTGATCACCGTCGCCAGGCCGACGACGCAGATGATCGCGGTGACGAGAATCAGGGCGAATTTGGCCCGCAGCGACTTCACGCGCCGAACACCGTGACGGGCGCCACAAACTGATAGCCGCCGTTGCGCACGGTCTTGATCAGCCGCAGCGCCTTGTCGTCACCGAGCTTGCGGCGGACGCGACTCATCAGCACGTCGATCGAGCGGTCGAACTGGTCGCCCTCGCGCCCCTTGGTGAGATCGATGAGCTGCTCGCGCGACAGCACCCGCCCGGGCCGCTCGAGCAAGGTCTGCAGCAGGTCGAACTCCGCCCCGGTCAGCGCCACCTCGCCACCCTCCGGATTGGAGACCCGGCGCAGCGCCGGCTCGAGCGTGAAGCCCTCGAAGCGATAGTTGCGGCCCGCGCCTGGCACCGGCTGCGCCGGAGCGCGGCGCAGGATCGCCCTGATGCGCGCCACGAGCTCGCGCGGGTTGAACGGCTTGCCGAGATAGTCGTCGGCGCCGATCTCGAGACCGATGATCCGGTCCACATCCTCCTTGAGCGCGGTCAGGAGGATGATCGGGATCGACGACCTGACCCTGAGGTCGCGGCAGATGTCGAGACCGGAGCCGTCCGGCAGCAGCACGTCGAGGACGATCAGCTGGAAATTGCCCGTATCGAGCTTCTGGAAAAGCTCGCGGCGATCCGCGGCGAGCGACACACGGAAGCCCTGGGCCGCGAGATAGCGGCCGAGAAGCGTGCGGATCTCCTCGTCGTCGTCGACGACCAGAATATGGTGGTCCTGCTGCATCGTCGTCCCAAATCGCGCAATTCCGCTTTTTAGCCGATCTCGACGGCCGCCCGGCCGAATATTTTGCGGCGAAGTTTTGCTGCGGGGGCTTTTGGACAGGTTCGGCAACAAAACTGCTGGTCGGACCAAGTTTCAGGCGCAATCTGGCTCAGGCCCGACATGTTTGCTCGGCATCGTCGCCATGGGTCCGCACGTCGCCCGGTTGCCCCCTCCAGTCCGGGCCTCCTTGCGGACCCACCTTCCGCACAACGTCCTGCGCGACGCGACGTCGCCGATCGACCCTGGGCCAGGCTTCGCGTTATCCTGCGGCCTTTTCCTGCGAAGGACCGCCATGCGACCACGCCCCATTCCGCCCGGACCCGGCCAGGAAAGCGTATGGGACTATCCGCGGCCGCCGCGCCTGGAAACGGTGAGCGAGTGCCTGCGCGTCGTCTTCGGCGGAGAGACGATCGCCGAAACGCGGTCCGGCTATCGGGTGCTCGAGACGAGCCATCCGCCCACCTATTACTTGCCGCCCGAGAGCATCGCGGCGGGCGCGCTCAGCCGATCGGGCGGCGGCTCGCTGTGCGAATGGAAGGGCGTCGCCGTCTATTTCAATGTCGTCGCCGGTGAGCGCAGGGCGGCGCGTGCCGCCTGGTCCTATCCGGAGGCCGATGGCGATTTCGCGGCGATCCGCAATTATGTGGCCTTCTACGCGGGGCCGATGGACGGCTGCTGGGTCGGGGACGAGCGGGCGACGCCGCAGCCGGGCGGTTTCTACGGCGGCTGGATGACCTCGATGATCGCCGGTCCCGTCAAGGGCGCGCCCGGGACCTGGGGCTGGTAGCCACGGGAGCGACGCCGCCATCCTCCCGGCGGCCGTCCTCGCGGTTCGGCTCCATCCTGGAACCCATGCGATGCGGGCTTGTTTCTCATCGGACGCCGCTAGCCGCAGAAAGAGAGCACCATGACAGACCAACCCAGGATCACCTTCAACGACGGGCACGCGATCCCGCAACTCGGCTTCGGCACCTGGCAGATCCCCGATGCCGAGGCGTCGGGCGTCGTCGCCCAAGCCATCGCGGCCGGCTATCTGTCGATCGATACGGCGCAAGGCTACGAGAACGAGGTGGGTGTCGGCAAGGCCATCGCCGCCTCGGGCCGGCCGCGATCGAGCCTCTTCGTCACCACCAAGCTCGCCAATTCGCGTCATGGCTACGACGAAACCATGCGGGCGACCGAGGAGAGCCTGCGCAAGCTCAGGCTCGACGCGCTCGACCTCTACCTCGTCCATTGGCCGATCCCGAAGAAGGACCTCTATGTCGAGACCTGGCGCGCCTTCGTCGAGCTGCGCAAGCAGGGCAGGCTGCGCTCCATCGGCGTGTCGAACTTCACCGTGGCGCATCTCGAACGCCTGAAGGACGAGACCGGCGTCGTGCCGGCCTTGAACCAGATCGAGCTGCATCCGCGGTTCCAGCAGCGGGCCTTGCGCGACTACCACGCCAAGGCCGGAATCGTGACCGAATCCTGGAGCCCGCTCGGGCGGGGCCGGCTGCTCGAAGACCCGGTCATCCTGGCGCTGGCCGAGAAGCATCGCAAGACACCGGCCCAGGTCGTGCTACGCTGGCATATCGATCAGGGCCTGGTGGTGATCCCGAAATCGGTGACGCCGTCGCGCATCAAGGAGAATATCGACATCTTCGGTTTCCGCCTGGACGCGGAGGATCTTGGCCGGATGGCCGGTCTCGATGATCCGAAAGCGCGGACCGGTCCGGATCCGGACACCTTCGGCTGACGCCGAGCCGGCGCGGTGGCGGGGGATCGATCGCGTCACGTATCATGTCTGCCTAAGCGAGATCGGAACAAGACGGACCCATAGCGCACCCCGCTCCGCCGCCGACCCGGACGTTTCATGGCCGCCGTACCGCCCCCATGCTGCCGCCCTCAAGGACGCGCCCTGCTGCTCGTCAACGAGCACAGCCGCACGGGGCGCGAGTGCCTCGGCCCGGCGACGACGGCCCTGCAGGCCGTGGGCCTCGAGGTCGACCATCGCAAAGGCACGAGCCGCGAAGACGTCGCCCGGCTGATCCGCGAGGCTTGCGGCGACGTCGACCGCGTCGTCATCGGCGGCGGCGACGGCACGCTGAACGCCGCCGCGCCTGCCCTGATCGAGACCGGCCTGCCGCTCGGCATCCTGCCGCTCGGCACCGCCAACGATCTCGCCCGCACCCTCGGGCTCCCGCTCGGCCTCGGCGCCGCGGTCGGTATCATCGCCGCTGGCCGGGTCCGGCCGATCGACCTCGGCGAGGTCAACGGCATTCCCTATTTCAACGTTGCGAGCCTCGGGCTCGGCGTCGACCTGACGCGGGCACTGACCCGCGACGCCAAGCGTCGCTGGGGACCGCTGGGCTATGCGATCGCCGGCCTCAGGGTGCTCAACCGGCTGCGTGCCTTTCACGTGCTGATCGACATCGAGGGCCGGGTGATCGAGTCGCGCACCGTCCATCTGGCCGTCGGCAACGGACGCCATTACGGCGGCGGCATGGTGGTCAGCGAACAGGCCTCGATCGACGACGGCCACCTCGACGTCTACAGCCTCGAGGTCGAAAACGTATGGCGCCTGCTACGCCTGCTACCGGCGCTGCGGTCCGGGCGCACGCGGGACTGGACCGAGATCCGCACGCTCGAAGGCCAGGAGATCAGGATTACCACGCGGCGCGTCCGCTCGGTCAATGCGGACGGCGAGATCGTGACGAAGACGCCGGCGCGGTTCCGCCTGCTGCACGGCGCGGTGACGGTCTACGTGGCAGGCGAAGATCAGGAGTAGCGGACGCCGCGCCGCGCCTCGGCGAGCGCCCGCGCCAAATCGGCGGCCAACGCCGCCTTCTGGTCCGGCCCCAGGAACGGCGCCACCTCGACGCGGGCGCCGCGCGACACGACATCGAGCCGCATCATGCCGAACTCCTCGTGCGTCATGCGCTCGAGCCGCACCCAGGACGGGTTGAAATGCCATTCGGCCCGAGTGCCCTTGGGATTGACCTTGGCGAGCAGCAGGTCGAGCACCGTGACCTTGACGTCCTCATAGGCCCGCGCGGCGCGGAAGCTCGCCTCGAAGGCGATGTAGAGCGCCAGCACGTCGAGGCCCATGAAACCCGCCACCGGCCAGGCGCCGAGGATCACGAAGGGCAGCGTCGCCGCCGTGCTGACCAGCCCCACGATAACCAGCAGGACGCGCACCTTGCGGCGCGTCAGCGAGCGGTGCGGATGCAGCCGCGTCGCGAACAGGACGGCGTCGCTCGGATCGGTCGATACTGGTTCTATCTCGCTCACGCCTAGCCTCACATTGTGCGACGGCGCCACGACGAACTATAAGATGTCCATGCCACCTCGAAAGATGAACCCCCCGACGCCGCGACGCAAGGCGTCGAACGAAGCTGTGCGGTTCGGACGGCCCACAGCCGGTCCGGGCAGTGCGCGGGTCGTCGCAGCGGCCTCACCCGCGCCCTTGCGCGACACGCCAGACGAAGCCGGGCGGATCGCCGAGATCTTCATCCGACTGCGCGACGCCAACCCGGATCCGCGCACGGAGCTGATCTATCGCAATCCGTTCACGCTGCTCGTCGCCGTCCTGCTGTCGGCGCAGGCGACCGACGTCTCCGTCAACAAGGCGACTGCGCTGCTCTTCGCCGTCGCCGACACGCCCGACAAGATGCTCGCGCTCGGGGAGGAGCGGCTGCGCGGCTACATCAAGACGATCGGCCTCTACAATGCCAAGGCCCGCAATGTCATGGCGCTGTGCGAGATCCTCCTCCGCCAGCACGGCGGCCAGGTTCCGCGCGAGCGTGACACGCTCGAGACCCTGCCCGGCGTCGGCCGCAAGACCGCCAACGTGGTGGTCAACAACCTGTTCGGTGACGCGGTGATCGCGGTCGACACCCACGTCTTCCGGGTCTCGAACCGGGTGCCGATCGCCTCGGGCGCGACACCGCTCGCCGTCGAACTCAGCCTCGACCAAGCGGTGCCGGCCGAATTCAAGCGTCACGCCCATCACTGGCTCATCCTGCACGGTCGCTACATCTGCATGGCCCGCAAGCCGCTCTGTGCGACCTGCGTGATCAGCGACCTGTGCGACTGGGCCGGCAAGACGGCTTAAGGCTCACAAGCCTTCGTCGAGGTAGGAGCGCACGCGCGCCCGCCCGAGTTCGCCATCGCGCCGGGGGGCGACGCGGCCCGGGGCCGCCTCGTCGGCCGGAACCGCATCGGGTTCGGGAACGGCTGGCGCCACCGGTGCATCCCTGTAGGCGTCCCTGAGATCATCGGTCGGCACGGTCGCGCCGAGCCCGGTCGCGGCCTGCGGTGCCACCGGGACCGCCGCACCGACAGGCGGCAGCACCGGGGCTCGCCCCAAGCTCTCCTCGGCCATGAGATCGCGGCCGGCCCGTGCCGGATCCCAGCCTTCCGTGCGCCACAGGCTCTCGCGCTCGTCCATGTTCACGGTGCCCTCGCGGTCGAGGATGTCGAGGATCTGGTCGTGCTGGGATCCGTCATCACGCACGGCCAGCAGGAAACCGCCGCGCCGCAGGCCTTCGCCATAGCTGTGCCTGTCCTCGTCCGGCATGAAGAGGTCCTTCAGCGTCTCCCAGAATCCTTTCTGAGCGGTCGGCACCGGTTCCGTCTCGACCGGCTCCGAGCCGCCTTCGACCATGCTGATCCGCTCGCGCGCGATGCCCGCCGCAACGAGGTCGTCGGTCGCGGTCTGCGCCGCGGCGCGCGTGTCGAAAAACGCGGTGACGGTACGGCCCGAGCCGGTGCTCCCCGGCTGGAGGCCCGGCGCTGCCGGATTGGTCATGCTCATGAAACTCTCCCCTAAGCGGTTCGAAGATCTGCGCTCCTGGGACGTCAACGGCGTCGGTCGGTCGGGGTTGCATCGGCGTCGGCCTGAGCGTCAGGACCGACCTAAGAAGCCTTGCGTGGCGAAAGCCACGGTTGATTTCACTTTTCAAAGCGAAATCAAAGCCGCTTGACTTTATAAGTCTAAGCAGGTTCGAGAGAACCTGCTTAGAGGCCGGTCCACTCGACGGTGGCGGCAGCTTTATTCGAGGAAGCCGATCAGGTCCTTGGTCAGACGCTCCGCATGCGTGAAGGGGATCGCGTGCGGCGCCCCTTCGTAGACCACGAGTCGAGCGCCGGCGATCGCCGCGGCGGCGGCCTTGCCCGAAATATCGAACGGAACCGTCTGGTCGGCGTCGCCATGGATGACGAGTGTCGGCACCCTGAAATGAGCCATGTCCGGGCGGAAATCGGTCTCGCCGAAGGCAGTCACGCAATCGATGGTGGCCTTCGGCGACGCCAGCATGGCCACGTCGCCGGCCCATGCGATCAGGTCCGCCGACGCCGGCGACGTCAACAGCCCGACGCCGAAGAATCCCTTGCTGAAATCGGCGAGGAACTTCGGCCGGTCCTGCCTGAGCCCAGCCTTCATGCCGTCGAAGAGGCTCGCCGACGCGCCGTCCGGATGGTCCGCCGTCTTCAGGAGAAAGGGCGTCACGGCGGAGACGAGGACCGCCTTGCTCACGCGCGCGCCGGCATGCCGCGACATGTAGCGGGCGATCTCGCCGCCGCCCATGGAGAAACCGACCAGCGCCACGTCCTGGAGGTCGAGCCCATCGAGCACGGCCTTCAGGTCGTCGGCCAGCGTGTCGTAATCGTAGCCTGTCCAGGGTTGGCCCGAGCGGCCGAAGCCACGGCGATCGTAGGCGATCGTCCGAAACCCGGCCTCGGTCAGCGCCGGCATCTGATATTCCCATTGATCGGCATCGAGCGGCCAGCCGTGAATCAGCACTACCGGCCGCCCTTTGCCCCAATCCTTGTAGTAGAGTTCGGTCCCGTCCTTGGTTTTGATGAACGTCATCTCTGCCTCCCTTGTCACGATCGAACCATCCGGCGAACGAGCGGAACACGAGCTTGTTCCCCTGCGGCCAGGAGCGGGATCGGATGATGCGATGTCGCACCGCGGCGACGATCCAACTGATCGGGTTGTCGCCTGCTCCGAAGCGGGCCTATAGGAAGGCTCACCGATCGGCAGCCGGCAGCCGTCCGGTTAAGATTTTGCCATGCATCTGTTGGTAGACGTCTGGGTCACGCTTCGCCGCAGTCCCGGCGGACCGGCGGACTGGGTTTCAAGCGATCGCAGGCCAGATGACCGATCTCTATCACCACCCCCTGTGCCCCCATTCGCGCTTCATCCGTCTGGTGCTGGGCGAGTTCGGCATGGAGCCGCGGCTGATCGAGGAACGTGTAGCCGACCGCCGGCGCGACTTCCTGACGATGAACCCGGCCGGCACCACGCCGGTGCTGGTCGAGCACTCCTTCGCGCCCGTGCCGGGAGCGGGACCGATCGCCGAATATCTCGACGAGACACGCGGCCTCGGTCTCGGCGACCGTCGCCTCTTGCCCGACGACCCCTCCGGCCGGGTCGAGGTGCGGCGCCTGCTCGACTGGTTCAACGGCAAGTTCTTCGCCGAAGTCTCCGACGACCTCATCACCCAGAAGGTCTACAAGCGTTTCATGGGCGTAGATCAGGGCGGCGGCGCGCCCGACATGGATCTGGTGCGGGTGGCGCGCGCCAACATCCGCTACCATCTGCGTTATCTGGGCTACCTGATCCGGGCGCGGAACTGGCTCGCCGGCGAGCGGATGAGCTATGCCGACCTCGCGGCGGCGGCGCACCTCTCGAGCATCGATTTTCTGGGCGACGTGCCATGGGCGGAGGACGAGACGGCAAGGAGCTGGTACGCGCGGGTGAAATCCCGCCCGTCGTTCCGGCCGCTGCTCGCCGACCGGGTGCCCGGCATCACACCGAGCCCGACCTACGCCGACCTCGACTTCTGAAGGAGCGGATCCGGGCACGCGCCGAGGCGCTCGGCTTCGATCTCTGCCGCGTGACGGCGTCGGACGCCATTCCCGAGGCCGGCGCGCGGCTCGACGACTGGCTCGCGGACGGCCGCCACGGCGACATGGGCTGGATGGCGGAGACCGCCTGGCGTCGCGCCGACCCGCGCCATCTCTGGCCCGAGGTGCGCTCCATCGTCATGCTCGGGCTCAACTACGGGCCCGATACCGATCCGCGTGCGAGCCTCGAACGGCACGAGCGCGGCACCATCTCGGTCTATGCCCGCAACCGCGACTATCACGACGTGATCAAGGGCAAGCTGAAGATTCTGGCGGCGGTGCTGGCCGCCGCACCCGAACGCCCACAGGTGAAGGTCTTCGTCGACACCGCGCCGGTGATGGAGAAGCCCCTCGCCGCGGCGGCCGGTCTCGGCTGGACCGGCAAGCACACCAACCTCGTCTCGACCGAGTTCGGCTCCTGGCTGTTCCTCGGCGCGATCTTCACGACGCTCGACCTCGAACCCGACGCGCACGCCAGCGACCATTGCGGCTCCTGCCGGGCCTGCCTCGACATCTGCCCGACGGCGGCCTTCACGGCGCCCTACAGCCTCGATGCGCGGCGCTGCGTCTCCTACCTGACGATCGAGCACAAGGGGCACATCGAGCGGGCGCTGCGCCCGCTGATCGGCAACCGCATCTACGGCTGCGACGACTGCCTCGCCGTCTGTCCCTGGAACAAGTTCGCGCGACTTGGGCGCGAGGCCAAGCTCCAGGCGCGGCCGGACCTCGACGCGCCGGCGCTCGACGACCTCGCCCGGCTCGACGACCGCGCCTTCCGGGCCATGTTCTCCGGCAGCCCGGTCAAGCGGATCGGCGCCGACCGCTTCCTGCGCAACGTCATGATCGCCATCGGCAACAGCGGCCGGCCGGCGCTGGCCGAGCGGGCGATCGAGGGTATCGCCCATCCCTCGCCGCTGGTGCGGGCCATGGCGGTCTGGGCCGCGGGACGGCTGCTGGATCGCAAGGGCCTCGCGGCCCGCGCCGGGGCGATGCGCGCCGCCGAGACCGACGCCTCGGTCCTCGCCGAATGGGAGCTCGCGTGAACCTCTTCGTCTTCGGCATCGGCTACACCGCCGGCCATTTCCTTCGCGACCAAGCGTCGCGCTTCCCCCGGGTCGCGGGCACGGTGCGCACGCGCGAGCGTTGCGACGAGCTGGCGCGCGACGGCCTCACGGCCTTTGTGTTCGACGACGACGTCGCCGACGCGCGTATCCTGCCGGCGCTCGCCGAGGCCGACGCCATCCTGGTCAGCGTCCAGCCGCAGCGCGGGCGCGACCCCGTGCTCGAGCGCTTCGCCGACCGCATCCGCGAGGGCCGGGCGCGCAGCCTCGTCTATCTGTCGACGATCGGCGTCTATGGCGACCATGGCGGCGCCTGGATCGACGAGGCGACCCCGCCGGCGCCAGAAAGCGAGCGCGGCCGGCAGCGCCTGGCGGTCGAGGACGAATGGCTGGCGCTCGGCGGGCTCAGCGCCAAATCGGTCGCGGTGCTCCGCCTCGCCGGCATCTACGGGCCGGGCCGCAACGTGCTCGACGATCTTCGGGCCGGCGAGGCGCGCCGCATCGACAAGCCCGGCCAGGTGTTCAACCGCATCCATGTCGCCGACATCGGCCAGGCCATCGCGGGCGCCTTGGCCGAGCGCGCGCACGGGACATGGAACATCGCCGACGACGAGCCCGCGCCTGCGCCCGATGTCGTGGCCTACGGGGCGACGCTCTTGGGCGTCGCACCGCCGCCGCTGATCCCCTTCGCGGACGCGGAGCTGTCACCGATGGCGAAGAGCTTCTACGGCGCCAACCGCCGGGTCTCGAACGCCGCCATGAAGCGGGATCTTGGCGTGACCCTCCGGTATCCGACCTATCGGGACGGGTTGGAGGCGATTCTGGCGGTTATGGGCCGGTGATGCGAGCCAATCTCCAGAGCCATAACCCTGGTTATAATTTTTCCGCGAAAAGATTATAACCTTCGTTATGAAAGAGATCGACCTCGTCTACCGGACCATGTTCGCCGAACTCGGCCAGCGCAGCCTGGATGCCGCGTTCGAAATCGATTGTCCGCTCGGCGGTCGCTTCGTCGTCGTCCCGGTCAAGGGCCGCTCCTACTGGTATTTTGACCTGCGTTCGGACGGGAAAGTCACGCGCCGCTATGTCGGGCCACAGGACGATCCAGAGATCTAGCAGACGATCACATTCAGATAGCCGTTGATCGCCAGCTGGCGCACGATCGCGTCACGCGTGATGATCGGGATCTTCCGCACTCGTGACGTTGCGATCAGAGAACAGTCGACCGGGGTCTTTATGGCCTGTTACGCTAGGCACTTCCGCAGCCTCAATCGCGATCTTTTGCTGTACGGGTACGACTTTCGCAGAGGTCGCCCGCACAGCCGCACCAAACCATTTCGATATAGTCGAATCAAGCTGGGGAGGGTCTCTGTGCGGAGGCTTCCGTGCGGCAATCGACAGCTCCCATGCCATGATAGGAGAAACAAAGAGTCTGCCCGCCGCCTGACTCTCACCGATGGCGACAAGCGCCTCGTCAGTAAGCTGCTTTACCCCGCTTACCAGCCAATAGAGCGCATGTGTGTCGAGGAGAACACCAGGCAAGAGCTACCCGGCCTTACGTTTTTCGGGCCGCTGGGTAAGAGCCTGTTTGGCGATCGGTTTTAGGAGGCTTACACTCTTCTTAATCTTGAGATTACTGCCTTTGAGTGCTCCGACGCCCTTTACGATCACGACTTGGCCCGTCTTCGCATTGCGCACCTCCTTCGTGGCAGCGGAAGAGCCTTTCACCACATGCTTTCCAGATGACGCCTTGAGGGTCTTTGCCATAGTTCCCCAAATGTAACACGTTGCGATCTCGCTTTCGAGCCGTTCGCCGCACAGCGTTGATACGATGATTGCCGCTTCCCATCCAAAGCAGAACCCGCCACAGGACCCGTACCTTCGCCCCGCAACCCTTACCCCGTCTCCCGCCTCGGAAACCCCTGCGGAAGAGCATCGAAGATCGCCGCCACGTCCGGCGCGAGGCGTCGGCGCCAGTTGGGCCGCTCGCGGTCGGTGCCGGGCAGGTTGACCGCCACCGTCTCGCCGACGATGTCGTCGATCTGCGCCACCGCCAGCATCGCCGGCGTGCGGCCGATGTAGTCGTGCGCCGCGGCGACCAGCGGCGTGACATTCCCTTCCACCGGCGCAGGCACCTGCAGAGCCTCGCAGAGCAGCGCCTTCTCGCCCTCGCGCTCGCGCAGCTGCCGCTCGGCTTCCTCGGGTCCCAGGATGCCGAGCGCCCGCCGCTCGGCGATCTCGGCGCCAGCCCACCAGCCGGCCAGCGTCGGCAGGTCGTGCGTCGAGACGCAGGCGACCGCCTTCTCCGGATAGGCTTGCGGTGGCAGGAAGCGCGGCCAGTCGCGCTCGAAGAACAGCACCCGGTAGCTCAGGATGTCGGCCGCCGCGATGCGGTCGCGAAAACCCTCCGGCACGGTGCCGAGATCCTCGCCGATGACAAGGCAGCGCGCCGCCTGGCTGGCGAGCGCCAGCTCGGCCAGATTGTCCTCGAGCCTATAGCCCACATAGGCGCCCTCCGCACCCCTGGCGCCATCCGGCACCCAGAACAGGCGCTGCAGGGCCATGGCGTGGTCGATGCGCAGCGCGCCGGCGTGGCGCATGTTGGCGTCGAGCAGATGCGCGAAGGTCTCGCCCGGGTTTTCGGCCACGGGGTTCGGCGGCGGCAGCGACCAGATCTGGCCATCGGCGGAAAAGGGGTCGGGCGGGGAGCCGACCGAGACGCCGCGGGCGAACTGTCCGGCCCCGGCCCAAGCCTCGGCGCCGTCGGGGGCCATGCCGACCGCGATGTCGCGATAGAGCCCGAGCGACAGGCCCGCCGCCCGGCCTTTCTCGGCCGCAGCCGCGAACTGGGCGTCCGCAAGCCATTGCAGATAGGCATGGTGGCGCAGCCGCGATCCATGCGCCGCGACGAATGCCGCGACGGCCGGCGATGCCGGATCCTGCAGGCTCGCGTCCCAGCGGAACCAGGGTTCTCCGGGATGGGCCTCACTCAGCGCCTCGAAGGCGGCGAAGCGATGCAGGCGCTCCCCGCCGGCTTTCACGAAAGCCTCGAAAGCGCGGACGTCGGCATCGCCCGGCTGGCTGCGCGCCCGCATCTCGAAGGCCGCGAAGGCGGCCCCGAGCACCGCCTCCTTGACCCGCCACACATTGGGATAGTCGACCAGCGGCTGCGCCCGCAGCGCGCCGATCAGTTCGCCGGCGCCATCGAGCATCCGGCCGACCTCGGGTGCCTCGCCCAGGATCTGCGGCGCCGTGACGTCGATATAGATCGGGTCGACGAAGCGGCGGTCGGAGGGATTGTAGGGGCTCGCGCGGTCGCGATATTGGGCGAATTGCGCATGCATCGGGTTGAGGCCGACGAAGGCCGCGCCGTGGCGCGCCGCCCCCTCGCAGAAGGCGCCCAGCGTGGTGAAGTCGCCGATGCCGCCATCTTGTGCGCGGCGCAGCGTGTAGAGATGGGCCGCGACGCCGAAGAGGCGGGCGCCGGACTGGATGTCGTCCGGCAGGAAGCAGCGCCGCGGCGCCACAACGAGCCGGCAGCGCGCCTCGGGCGCGCCGTCGAGCAGAACCTCGTGCCGCCCCACCGGCAGCACCGGCAGGTCGAACTCATAGGCGGCGTGGTGGCGTCCATCGGCGGCCCGGATGTCGATACGCCGCGTCTCCTCCCCCGCCACGGCAAGGTGCATCTCCTCGCCGTCCTGCCGCCGGATGGCGACGCCTCGCGGCGGGACATCGCCGGCCACCCGCAGCACCGGCGCGGCACCCTCGCGCGCATAGGCGCTCGCCGGCAGCGCGCGCCGGTCGCGCCCGGCGAGGCGGCCGAGGCTGTCGCGCGCCTCGCCGATCGAGCCCGCCGGCAACCCCATGGCGGCGAGCAGCGCCCGCTTGGTGTCGGGCGAGACCTGATGGTGGCGCCCGCCGATCTCGTGCCAGTCCGGCGCGATCCCGGCCGCGGCGGCGAGCCCGTCGAGCAGCTCGCCGTCGGGGATGTGGTCTGGCTCAGGCGGCATCGGGATCCTCGATCAGCACGACGACCGATCGCGGCGCGATGGCGGCGGGTGTGGTGGCATCGAACAGGCGCGGCATTGCGGACGCTTCCGTCGCCGTATCGACGGCGACGCGCCAGCGCGAGTTCCGTTGCGGCGCCGGCAGCGACACCGTGAGCCCTCCGGACCCGGCATGCAGGACCACCAGCACGCGGTCGTCGGCCTGCCCCGGACGCGGCGCCGCGAAGATCCCGATCAGCGTCGGCGTCGCCGGGTTGTTCCAGTCGTCTGGCGAGGGCTCGCGGCCGTCGGGCAGGCGCCAGGCGACGTCGGGGAAGCGCGCCCCACCGAGCTGCCGCCCGAGCAGGAAATGATCGTCGCCGAGCGCCGGATGGGCGGCGCGCAGATCGAGCAGCGACCGGATGAAGCCGGTCAGCGCCGCCTCGGGCCGCGACCAGTCGAGCCAGCCCAAGGTGTTGTCCTGCGCATAGGCATTGTTGTTGCCGCCCTGGCTCTGGCCGAGCTCGACGCCGGGACCGAGCATCGGCGTGCCGCGCGACAGAAGCAGCGCCGCAAGCAGGTTGCGCTGGTCGCGGCGGCGCGCCGCGAGGATCGCAGGATCGCCGGTCGGCCCCTCGACGCCATGGTTCCACGACCAGTTCTGATCGGTGCCGTCGCGGTTGCCTTCGCCATTGGCCTCGTTGTGCTTGCGGTCGTAGGCGACGAGGTCGGCCAGCGTGAAGCCGTCATGCGCGGTGACGAAATTGACCGAGCGCGACGGCGCCCGCTTCGCCCAGAAGACGTCGCTCGACCCGGCGAGTCGCGTCGCCAGCGCGGCGGGGCCGCCGTCGCCGCGCCAGAAGCGACGCACGTCGTCGCGGTATCGGTCGTTCCATTCGCCCCAGGCCGCATCGAAGGCGCCGAGCCGATAGCCGCCGGGGCCGATGTCCCAGGGCTCGGCGACGAGCTTCAAGCGGCGGAGCAGCGGGTCCTGCTCGATCGAGGCGATGATCGGCGCATCGGGGTCGAAGCCCTCGGGGCGGCGGCCCAGCGTCGCCATCAGGTCGAAGCGGAAGCCATTGAGGCCGCCGTAACGCGCCCAGGCGCGCAGCGCGTCGAGCACCAGCCGCACCACCGGCCGGCGCTCGGCCGCGAGGATGTTGCCGCAGCCCGCGTCGTTGACGTAGCGGGCGGGGTCGGCGGGATCGAGCCGGTAGTAGGTGGCGTTGTCGAGGCCGCGCAGCGACAGCGTCGGGCCGAGCTCGTCGCCCTCGCCGCTGTGGTTGTAGACGACGTCGAGCAGCACCTCGATGCCGGCGGCATTGAGCGCCGCGACGGCTGAGCGGATCTCGTTCCAGCCGCCCGGCGCGAGGCGCGGGTCGGGCGCCAGGAAGGCGACCGGGTTGTAGCCCCAATAGTTGGTGAGGCCGAGCGGCCCGAGGTGGCGCTCGTCGACCCAGGCCGCCGCCGGCATGATCTCGATCGTGGTGACGCCGAGCGCCTTGAAATGGGCGAGCGCGGCCGGCGCGGCGAGCCCCGCCCAGGTGCCGCGGATCGCCTCCGGAATGCCGGGATGGCGCATGGAGAAGCCGCGCACATGCACTTCGGCGATGCTGGCGCGCGACCAGGGCGGCGCGCCGCGCCACGGCTCGGCGAGGACGGGGGCCGCGACGATCCCCTTCGGCACGACGGGCGCGCTGTCGGTACCGTCTCGCGCCCGCATCACCGTCGGATGCAGCGCGAAGGGCCGGTCGAGCGCGAGCGCATTTGGGTCGACGAGCAGCTTGTCGGGATCGAACCTGTGGCCCTGCTCGGGCGCGTAGGGACCGTGAGCGCGCAGCCCGTAACGGGCGCCGAGCCCCACCCCGGCCACGTGGCCGTGGAACACGTCGCCGGTGCGCTCCGGCAGGGTGAGCCGGGCCAGCTCGCGGTTACCTGTCTCATCGAACAGGCAGAAGTCGATGGCCTCGGCATGGGCGGAGAAGACCGCCACGTCGACGCCACCCTCGACCGGCGTCACGCCGAGCGGCTCGGGCGCGCCGGGGCCGAGCGGATGTGCTGTGGTGTCCCCCATGATCTCCGGCCCCGCCGCCGCCCGGT
Organism: Lichenihabitans sp.; assembly: GCA_965277635.1. Classification (GTDB taxonomy): domain Bacteria; phylum Pseudomonadota; class Alphaproteobacteria; order Rhizobiales; family Beijerinckiaceae; genus Lichenihabitans. The sequence continues at coordinate 2,175,789 of CBDIDE010000002.1, read as the reverse complement.
CGGCTCGTTGCTATAGTGGGTCGCGGGCGGGGAGGCCAGGGGTGGTGTGGGTGTTGGGTCGCTCCGGGAGCGGCGGTTGGCCACTGCGAGCCCCTCAAAGGTCCGCTCGCAAGAAGCCGATGTCGAGGCCTCGTGCAAAGCTGACCGGTTACGGCTTCCACCGAAGATTACCAAACCGGCATTCCTTGTTTTCCGTTTCTTTGATTGAACAGAACCACACGGGTGTTTTGCAATCCTCACATTGGAACGCCGCCAAGGCGGCCTCGCAGCTGTCGATCGCAACCTTGGCTTCGTCTGGACTGGCGCTGAACGTGTGCGTGGCCCGATTCGCCCATGCCGCAAGCTGAGGCGCTACGTTATCAAGCGCAGCGCTACCACCTGTGTATTTCTCGTAGCTGCTGCTTGCTTCACTGCCGGCGTGATTACGAATATGGAAACTTTTCTTCGCCCGGCTTGAAATGCGGCCGACAAACTGCCCGGCCGTGCGGTGGTCATTTTCGTCGCCGCGAAGGAAAGGCATTGGCACCTCAAGGCGTTCTGCGACCTCCGCTAGGGCCTGGTCCATTATACGCCGCACGTTACTCTCCGCGTCTTCCGGAGCGGTGACAATATTGGCGCGCGCTTTGGCGAAGTCATCTGACTCGTTGGCGACCTGGATGCCAGTCGCCGGGCCGTCCCACGGCAGGATGCGCACGCCTACCCAGCGCGGCTTCTTCAGAAACCGGCTCAACTCGAAGAACCATTCGCGATCGTGGGTTAACAGAATGATCTGTCGATCGGCAAACTCGCTTTCGAGCAAGGCCGCCACCTGTGAGCGGTGGCCACGGTCCATGCTCACGACCACATCGTCAAGAATGATTGGTTTGTCGGCCCCCGCTTGCTTTGCCATGGCCAAAAAAATACAAAGACCAAGCGCGTTGCGCTGGCCTTCCGACAGCGTCAATCGTGGCGACTCCTGGTTGATGCCGTAGAATTGCAAGGCGACGTCGATGGCTTTGTCTGCGTCACCTGGAATGTGTAAGCGTACGTCAGTGATTTTCTGCCCCGGATGCAGGATATCCCACAGGCGTTGAATATCCTCCGAAATCGCACCGAAAACTCGCAAGGCCTGTTCACGGATCTCATCGCGCACCAGCTCTTCGAGCTTGTGCGTATAGCCGATTAGGGCATCTATCCGCCCGATCTTGCTTAGAATTTCCTCTGTCTCGATCACCATCCGGATGGTGTCCGCAGCCTCCTTGTCCCTGATCAGTGCCTGAACATCCGGCGAGGCCGCGGCCGCTGACATGGTCGCCGCAGCGATTATATTCGCAAATTCAGCCTCAATTCGACTCAAGTCAGACTCCTGACATGAAGCGCGCAGCATCGACAAATTGAGCTCAGCCAGATATTCATAAGAATTTGTAAACATTACACTCTGGATAGGAGTCGGTTACCTACGATCTCTTGCAATGCGACCGATTCGCGGCTTTGAGCATCTAAGGAGCTAAGCCGTTCATCGATTGCCCTAATGACAGCGACGGTAGTGGCCATGGGGCTCGTCATGGGTTCAGGCACATACCGTTCTCGCAGCGTCCGCAGCCTGTCGATCAGGACAAAGGTTTCGGAGTCGCCGAATATGGCATTCCGACTATGCCGAACTGCGTCCGCCTTGCGGCGAAGTTCGTCGATTCTGGAAAGGATCGCAGTCTCCTTAGCGATTCGACGCAAATTGTCCGCAGCGGCCTCGAGAGGCTGTAGGCCGAGGAGCGGCAGTAGCGCGGAATATTTTTCGGCCTTGGTTGACCTGATAAATTCGGCCACCTCCTCCTGCCGTAGCGCGGTTCGGCGGCAGTCCCAGGTATTAAGTGGAGTTTTGTCGAGGCCCGCCAACTTGGGCGCACCGGTTGCCGCCCAGGTGCAGATCACACTCTCTGCGTTATCAGCGATCTCGACCATCACACTAGTAGGCTTTCCTACCGGCCGATGCGTGTTGATCAGACCCTTCTCCTGATGGCGCCCGCTGTACTCGTGAGCAAGGTGAGCGACCTTTCCTCCAGTGACGCAAACCTCAACGCCGTCGACGAACGAGGATTTACCGGCGCCGTTGGCACCGTACGCAAACACCGAGCCGCCGTTCGTTTCCAGCACCGCCTCCGCGCCAGCACCGCGAAACCAGGATAGTCGAATAGACGCGATTTTCATTCGATCGTCCTGTTATTCGCCGCGGCTAATCGAGTGACGGCAGCTTTTAGCTCTTCTGGTTTTAAGCGAGTCTGAAGTTTATCTAAAAGCAACGCCCTAAATTCATCGGCAACTGTGGCTGGAACTTCGTAGGAAGTACCTTTTACAGCGTTTTGGGTTTCCACGACGCGCCGTTCTATCCAGTTTTCCCGCATTCGATTCTCCCTGCGCGGACGACCAGGATAGGCAGACCCAAAGCAGGAAGAAAGGCTTAAGATCTGTCGTTGGCGCACATTAGACACAAAAATTATGTCTACGAGCTACCACACGCATCCCTCACCCACCCCGCCGCGCCTCCTCGGGCGCCAAAAACTCGACCCCGCGCAGCGGGTCGGCGCGGTCGTCCTCCAGCTCGAGGCGGCGGAACTGGACGCGGCGGATCTTGCCCGAGATGGTCTTGGGCAGCTTGCCGACGATCTCGATCCGGAATTACGCGGAATTACGGAATTACGGAATTACGGTGACACATTACTCTTCCCCTATTTCGCCTCGCTTTATTGTCTATTGCTCCCTTCGTCACGCTTGATCTCATCACAAATAGTGAAAGAGTAAAGTGTCACCACAATCGTGATTCCAAGTGACCCGCAACCGCCGACCAGAATGCGGCGTGTGATCACCATTTTGAGCGCATGTGAACCAATTGGTGGGCGATCTCCGCGGCGCCCTGCCCGCGACGAACCCGCGTCAAGCCGAAGTTATGTTCGACGCAATGCTCGACCAGTCTGACGCGAAGCCCGTTGCCAACGCGAAAGTGACGGCCGAGGATCGTGCCGACGACCGGGCCGGCCGATGGCGCCTGCCCGATTCCGGAGGTGATCAGGGTCGGCACGCGCAGGCCGCCGCGTTGGACGAGGTCCATCCTCGCGCCGATATGGAGATCGCCACCGATGAAGGCGATGGCCCGCTCGGTCCCACCTGCGCCCAGCACGGCGCCGAGAAGCTCGTCGCGCTCGCGCCGCACGCGATGGTTCGCCCAATTGTCACGAACATCGGTAAGGTCTTTGAGGCCGAAGCGGCCGGTGCCGCCGAGCCCAAACATCAAAGCGCTGGCGATGTCGATCACCGCCTGCACGTAGCTCAGTATCTTGGTCGCGCCGGAGGAAGGCTCGCCCTTTTCGGGAAACACCTTCAGCTCGGCGACCTCGCCTTGCCGGAACAGGCGGACGTCGTCGCGCCGCCGGCCCAACATGACCTGGATGATTCCGTGATCAGGCATCGAGACGACCGGCAGCGGAACGACGACGACGAGCGAGTCGGTTCGGGTGTCGAGATGCCGCAGCGTTTCGCGCAAGGTCCGCCACTGCGTCTGGCCCAGCACGGGCTGGCGAGCGCGCCATACGTCGCGCGCGCCCCGATTGTCCAACACAAGGAGGCGCGTCGCCCCGCACGCGAAGTCGAACGGCATCGCGTGACGGGTGCCCGATGCCAGGAAGGCGGCGCCGTCGATCCCCGGTGTGGCCGGGTTGCGGACGTGCTGGAAGTGCCAATAGACCTGCCGCGCATCCTCGAAGAATGCTTCGTAGCGCGCACTGATGGGGCGGCCTCGAGGGTAGCGGCGGGCGAGGGTCGGGCTGTCCCCCGGGTCCGAACCCCACCCGTTCCGGATCTCGTGGTCGTCCCACATCATGTAGGTGGGCACGTTGGCGAGGACCTCGGCTACAGGCGCCCGCGACCAGAACCGGCGATAGACCTCGGCCATTCGGCGGCGGCGCTCGCGTCGGTCGAGGTCGAGCGGCAGGGCCCAGATTCCCTCGACCTCGTCCATGTAGACCTGATCCCCGAGCAGCACGAGGAAGCGTGGCTCACCCCGGCGCACGCGCTCGGCGAGCAGGTCCCAGGCGCCCGGATTTGGCTGCCCGCCGGCCACGTGCAGGCTGTCGCAAGAGGCGGACGCGAAGACGAGGTCGCCGCGATCCCCGGGCGGGGGGAAGGTGCGCACGGAGCCTCGCGCCACCACGGCCCCGTCCGGCGCACGCACCGCATAGGCGTAGCTCGTATCCGGCTCAAGGCCCACCGCGTCGGCGATGGCGGTGCCGAACTCCGGCTCGCCGCGCTCCGTCGGCCGGAACGGCACGGTGGGACCGTTCTCGAGCTCCAGGCCATACGGGCCGGCACCCGCTGCGATCCAGATGCGCGTGGTCGTGTCGGTCGTGTGGCCGACGATTGGGCCAAGCGTCAGCAGGACGGAGTCTCGAAGGGGCAGAGCGGCTGGCGGGCGGTGATGGTTGGACGCTCCGGCGGATGTGCGCGTTCGAGGAATGTTCCTTTGGCCGCGATTCTATCCTGATTCATGTCCGCTGTCCGGCCGCAATCGCGAACACGATGGCGCGCTCTGGAGACTTGCGACCGTTCGGGCGGACCTGGCCTCGCGGTCTGCGACTCTCCTCGTTGACAACGAACCGAGCCGGATCGAAGCGACGGACTCCCTCACCCGCCGCGCCTCGCCTCCTCGGGCGCCAAAAACTCCACCCCGCGCAGCGGGTCGGCGCGGTCGTCCTCCAGCTCCAGTCGGCGGAGCTGGACGCGGCGGATCTTGCCCGAGATGGTCTTGGGCAGCTCGCGGACGATCTCGATGCGGCGGATGCGCTTGAACGGCGCCAGCTTGCCGTTGACATGGGCGAAGATCGAGGCCGCCGTCTCGGCCGTGGGCGCGGCCGAGGCCGTGAGCGTCACGTAGGCCTTGGGGATCCACAGGCGGATCGGGTCGGGCGCCGGCACGACGGCCGCCTCGGTCACGGCCGGATGCTCGATCAGCACGCTTTCGAGCTCGAACGGGCTGATGCGGTAGTCGGAGGACTTGAACACGTCGTCGGTCCGCCCGACGAAGGTCAAGGTGCCGTCGGCGTCGCGCAGCGCCACGTCGCCGGTGCGGTAGAGGTCGCCCTCGGCCGGCAGCAGCTCGCCCGCCGGCCCCTCGTAGCCCTGCATCAGCCCGGCCGGCCGCGTCGGGCCGGTCCGCGCCAGGCAGACCTCGCCCTCGCGCGCCGGGCGGCCGTCGGCATCGAGGACCGAGACCGCATAGCCCGGCAGCGGCCGCCCCATGGCGCCGGGTTTCACGGCCTGGCCGGGCGCATTGGCGACGATCGCGGTCGTCTCGGTCTGGCCGTAGCCGTCGCGGATGGTCAGGCCCCAGGCGTCGCGCACCCGGCCGATCACCTCGGGGTTCAACGGCTCGCCGGCGGCGCAGAGCTCGCGCAGCGCCATCCTGTGGACGGACAGATCCTCCTGGATCAGGAGCCGCCAGACGGTCGGCGGCGCGCAGAGCGTGGTCACGCCGCAGCGCGCGATCTCGCCGAGCAGCACCTTGGCGTCGAACTTCGGCTGGCGCACCGCCAGGATGGTCGCGCCGGCGTTCCAGGGCGCGAAGAACGAGCTCCAGGCATGCTTGGCCCAGCCGGGCGAGGAGACGTTGAGATGCAGGTCGCCCGGCTTCACGCCAAGCCAATACATGGTCGAGAGCGCGCCGACCGGATAGGAGCGATGGCTGTGACGCACGAGCTTCGGTTTCGAGGTCGTGCCCGAGGTGAAATAGAGCAGCAGCGGGTCCTCCGGCCCGGTCGGCCCGTCCGCCACGAACAGGCCGCGACAGGCGTCGACGTCGGCATAGTCGTGCCAGCCGGGTCGCGGATCGGCGCCGACCGCGACCCGGATGATGCCCTCCATCGCAAGTCCCTCGAACTTGCCGACCTGGTCCGCCTCGGCCACGACGAGCTTCACCCGGCCGCGCTCGAGCCGATCGGCGAGCTCGTCGGCGGTCAGCAGGGTCGTCGCCGGGATCACCACGGCGCCGAGCTTCATGGCGGCCAGCATCGTCTCCCACAACGGCAGCACGTTGCCGAGCAGCAGCAGGAGGTGGTCGCCGCGCTTCAGCCCGATGCCGCGCAGAAAACTGGCGGTCCGGCTGGAGCGGCACGCCAGATCGGCGAAGCTTGAGCTTTCGTCACGCCCCGCGGCCGTGTCGACGATGCGCAGGGCCAGCCGATCGCGGCTGTCGGCATCGGAGGCGAGGCGCGCATCGAACCAGTCGAGCGCCCAGTTGAACGGGACCGGCTCGGGCCAGGCGAACCCCGCCACGGCCTTGTCGTAGTCGAGCCGATGATCGAGGAGGAACTGCCGGGCCGCCGCGAATGTCGGCATGATGGTCCTCCCGCGACGCCGGCCGACCCGTCCCCGGCAACCCGCGGACGCAGGCCGGTCGCCCCGACGTCGTCTCTTCGATCGGGTATCCCAGCCGAGGCCCGGTTTCAAGCGGCGCTCCGAAGCCGACGGTGCGAGAACCGACGTCAGGCGGGCTCCCCCGCGGGGATTGGCTTGCCGGCCATGGTCTGCGACGCGCCGGGCCGTCACTTCCTTGACTTCGCCCCCCCGACCCGGCAGGTTCGCCGCCCTGCCCGAGGGGTCCTGCCCCGGCGGCCCGTTCCGAGCGCCTGCCGCGGCGCGCCATCCCACCTGAGTCCATGCGCTCCTATCTCGACTTCGAAAAGCCCGTGGCGGAGATCGAAGCCAAGATCGAGGAACTCCGGGCGGTGTCGAGCGGCGACGCGGCCATCCCCATCGGCGAGGAGCTGACGCGGCTCGAGGTCAAGGCCAGCAAAGCCCTGGCCGAGCTCTACGTGAACCTGACGCCCTGGCAGAAGACGATGGTCGCCCGCCATCCGCAACGCCCGCATTTCTCCGACTTCGCCAGGAAACTCTTCACCGACTTCACGCCTCTTGCGGGCGATCGCGCCTACGGCGAGGACGAAGCCATCGTCGGCGGTCTCGGCCGGTTCCGCGGCCGCTCGGTGTGCGTCATCGGCCAGGAGAAGGGCTCGGACACCGACAGCCGGATCAAGCACAATTTCGGCATGGCCAAGCCGGAAGGGTACCGCAAGGCGACGCGGCTCATGGAGCTCGCCGGCCGGTTCGAGCTGCCGGTGATCTCGCTTGTCGATACCGCCGGGGCCTTCCCGGGGATCGAAGCGGAGGAGCGCGGCCAGGCCGAAGCCATCGCACGCTCGACCCAGGCCTGCCTCGATCTCGGCAGCCCCAATGTGGCGGTGATCATCGGCGAGGGCGGCTCGGGGGGCGCCATCGCGATCGCTGCCGCCAACCGGGTGATCATGCTGGAGCATGCGATCTACAGTGTCATCTCGCCGGAAGGCGCGGCCTCGATCCTGTGGCGCGACGCCGGGCGGGCACAGGACGCGGCCACCAGCATGAAGATCACCGCACAGGACCTGCTCAGGTTCGGCATCGTCGACACCATCGTGGGGGAGCCGGCCGGTGGTGCGCATCGCGATCCCGACGCCGCCATCGCTTCGACCGGCGACGCGGTCGAGCAGGCCCTGGCCGGCCTCGCCGGCCGCACGCCCGAGCAGATCCGTGCCGCGCGCGCCGACAAGTTCATGGCCATCGGCCGCCGCTGAGAACCGTCCGCGCGGGCCGCACCCCTGTCTCCCTGGCGCAACGCCGCAGAAAATTTTCCATGATTCGCCTGGAACTTTTTCGCGTGTGGCTGCAGCGCCTTGTCGTAACTTTGCCTTAACGTTAGAACCCTAACCGTATCCGTTGGGGTGGCCTCGTCGTAGGGCTGCCTCGTGTAACCGAGTAGCGCTGGCCGAAGTGCGTTTTCGAGACGCGGGCGGCGGCCCATGATGGATCGAGCGACATGCCGGTAGGACGAGGTTTCACGTTGCTGTCCCGCCTCGCGCTCGTGGTGTTCGGCGCCATGCTGCTGGCGGGATGCAACGAGGATCTGAACGGGACGAACGGCTATCGGGCCTATGCGCCGATCCCGGACGACACAATGGCGCTGATGTCCGCCAAGGGCACCGACAAGAATGCCCCGATCCTCATCCGCGCCTTCAAGAAGGAAGCCGAGCTCGAGATCTGGAAGCGGGCCGCCGATGGCCGCTACGTCTATATCAAGGCCTTCCCGATGTGCCGTTGGTCCGGCCAGCTCGGCCCCAAGGTGCAGGAGGGCGACCGCCAGGTTCCGGAAGGCTTCTATACGATCACGCCGGGGTCGATGAACCCCAACTCGGCCTATTATCTCTCGTTCAACGTCGGCTATCCCAACGCCTACGATCGTGCCTGGGGCCATACCGGCGGCTCGATCATGGTGCACGGGATCTGCTCGTCGGCCGGCTGTTTCTCGATGACCGACAAGCAGATCGAGGAGATCTACGCCATCGCCCGCGAAGCCTTCGCGGGGGGGCAGCGCGCCATCCAGATGGAGAGCTTTCCGTTCCGGATGACGGCCGAGAACATGGCCAAGTATCGGCTCGACCCCAATATCGCCTTCTGGCGCGAGCTGAAGCGCGGCTCGGACTATTTCGAGGCGACGAGGACTCAGCCGCCGGTCGGCGTCTGCGCCAAGCATTATGTCTTCGGCACGCCGAAAGACGGGGATCGGTTCGACGCCGAATCGGCCTGCCCGCCGCTCGAGGAGACGCCACAGATCAAGGCCCTGCTGAGCCAGAAGGCCAGCCACGATGATGCCGAGATCGCCAATCTTGTCGCCAAGGGCGTCAAGCCGGTCCGCACGGTCTACCAGGACGGTGGCCAGAACCCGGTCTTCGCCAACCGCTTCGTCGACGTCTCGCGTCCCGACGCGCTGGCGGCCGGCCCGACCGACATTGCGCTCGACGACGGTCCCAAGGCCAAGCCCGTCGCCGTGCAGCTTGCCGCGGCGAGGCTGAAGCCCCCGGTCGCCCGAGGCGCGCCGGCTACCACGATCGTCGCCGCCGCGCCGAAGCCGGCGGACCAGACCGGCACCGTCGCCGCCGCGTTCACGGCCGCACCCACGGCCTATGCCAAGGAAGAGCCGAAAAGCGCCACGGCCGCATTCTTCGACCGGGTGATCAGCTTCGGCCGGTCCGATCCGGCGCCGGCCGCGAAGCCGGCCGATCTGGTGGGCGCCATCCCGCCCGCGCCGGCGGATAAGCCGCAGGCGCAGTTGCGTCACAAAGTGAAGCCGGCCAAGCCCGAGGCGACGACCGCCAGCAACGGTCTCAACCCGAACTACGTGGCCCTGTCGCCGCTCTGAGCGCCTCGAGGCGGAACCGGACGTCGACACTGGCATCCGCTCGCCGCAATCAGGGCGAGCCGGGCACGCGGACGACGCATCACGAGCCTTCGATCAGGCGCCTGATCCGGTTCCCGAGCACGTCCATGGCGAAAGGCTTGGTCAGGACCTGCATGCCGGGCTCCAGATGACCATGGCTGAGGACCGCGTTCTCGGCATAGCCGGTGATGAACAGGACCTTCAGATCCGGCCGGACCACGCGCGCGGCGTCGGCCATCTGCCGACCGTTCATGGGTCCCGGCAAGCCCACGTCGGAGATGAGCAGGTCGACCCTGACATTCGACTGCAGGATCTTGAGCCCTGCCGCGCCGTCGGTCGCCTCGATCGCGGTGTAGCCGAGGTCGTCGAGCACGTCCGCGACCAGCATGCGAACGGTCGGCTCGTCGTCGACCACCAGCACCGTCTCACCCGCAGCGGCCCGACCGACCTCGACCGCGGCATCGACCGGCTCGACACTCTCCTCTCCGTCACGATGACGCGGCAGGTAGATGCACACCATCGTTCCGTGGCCGACCTCGGAATAGATCTTGACCTGACCGCCGGATTGCTTGGCGAAGCCGTAGATCATCGACAGGCCGAGGCCCGTGCCCAGACCGATCGGCTTCGTCGTGAAAAAGGGATCGAAGGCGCGCGCCACGATATCGGGAGCCATCCCGGTCCCGGTGTCGGAGACGCACAGCGACACATATTGCCCAGGACCGACGTCACGTTGGCGCGCCGCACGGTCGTCGAGCCAGCGATTGGCGGTCTCGATCGTGAGCTGGCCGCCCTCCGGCATGGCGTCGCGCGCATTGATGCAGAGATTCAGAAGCGCGTTCTCGAGCTGGTTGGGGTCGACCAACGTGCTCCAAAGGCCGCCGGCTGCGACGATCTCCAGATCGATATGCGGACCGACGGTGCGGCGGATCAGATCCTCCATGCTGCTGACCAGACGATTGACGCCGGTGGCCTTGGGCGTCAGCGTCTGCCGGCGCGAGAAGGCCAGCAGGCGGTGGGTCAGCGCCGCGGCTCGCTTGGCTGCCCCTTGCGCGGCGCCGACATAGCGCTCCAGATCGTTGAGCCGGCCCTGACTCAAGCGGGCCTGCATCAATTCCAGCGATCCGGAGATACCGGCCAGCAGGTTGTTGAAGTCGTGTGCGAGGCCGCCGGTGAGCTGGCCCACGGCCTCCATCTTCTGCGATTGGCGGAGCTGCTCTTCGGCGGAGCGCAAGGCGTCCGCGGCCTCCCGCTCCGCCGTCACGTCGCGCCCGACGGCGTGGATGAAGCCTTCGTCCGGGACGGCCGTCCAGGCTAGGGTGCAATAGGTTCCGTCTTTGCGCCGCGCACGGTTCTCGAAGCTGAACGTCGTGAGACCGCCGCCGAGCTTGCCCATCTCGGCGAGGGTCGCCGCATGATCATCGGGATGCACCAGTCCCATGAAGGATCGACCGACCACGTCGGCCTCCGACCAGCCGAGGGTCGTCGTCCACGCAGGATTGACCGCCATGACGGTCGCATCGAACGCCGCCACGAGCATCAGGTCGGTCGAGAGGCGCCACATTCGATCGCGATCGGCGGTTCGATCGGCGACCTGCTGCTCCAACGTCTCGTTCAGGCGCGCCAATTGCTGAGCGGCCGCCTTCTGATCCTCGATGTCGGTGTTGGTCCCGATCCAGCGCGACGACAGGCCATCGGCGTCGCGGATGGGCATGGCTCGAGCGATATGCCAACGAAACCGGCCATCGCTCCGGCGCAGCCGGAACTCGGTCTCATAGACCGTCTGGTCCCGAAGCGCGCTTTGCCACCGGCTGGCCGCATGATCGACGTCGTCGGGGTGGACCATGCGGGTCCAGCCGGCACCGTCGAGATCGCCCGGCAGAGTGCCGCTGTAGCGGTAGACCTGGTCGTTGAACCAGTCGAGCTGGCCGTCGGCCGCACTTGTCCAAACCTGGTTGGGCATGGCGTTCATGAAGGCCCTGAGCCGCTCCTCGCTGGCGCGCAGCTCCTCGGCCGCCCGCTTCCGATCGGTGATATCCTGCACGGTGCCGATCAGCTTGAGCGGCGCGCCGTCGTCATCGAGAACGTAGCCGGCGCCGCGCGCGATCCAGCGCGTCTCGCCGGTGTCGGCGCGGCGGATGCGATATTCGACGGTGCGTGCCTCTTGTCCCGATCGCCGGCCGACCTCGCTCGAGACGAGGGACCGGTCGTCGGGAACGATCAGGGCTTCGATCACGGACACCGGGACGGCTGCGTCCGATGGCAGGCCATAGACTCGCCAGAACTCGTCCGACCCTTTCACTTCGTTGCGGAGAAGGTCGGTTTCGAACGTGCCGACGCGGCCGGCCGCCTGGGCTCGGCGCAGCAGATCCTCGCTCGCGGCGAGAGCGGCGTTGGCGTCGCTCAGGGTCTGCTCGGTCCGCTTGCTCTCGGTGATGTCGATGACGAAGGCGTGAAAGCCGTCGACCTCGCCCTCAGCGTCGCGCCGCGGCAGGTAGCGGATATCGACCATGCGGGTTCGGCCATCGTTGTAGGGCCATTCCGCGTCGAACCGGACCAGCTCACCGGCCAGCGCCCGTTCCATGTAAGGCCACCGCAGGCCGAAACCGGCCTCGCCGACGATGTCGAGAACCGTCCGGCCGACGAGCTGCTCGGGCGAGAGCCCGAACCATTGCTTATAGGTGCTGTTGGCGAAACGGTAGGTCAGCGACCGATCGACGAAGGCCACCAGCACTGGAAGCGCATCGGCGACGAGCCGCAACTCGGCTTCCTGCTCGCGCCTGGTGGCCTCGGCCAGCCGACGATCGGTGATGTCGCGACCGATCGAAACCAACCGCTCGGGCTTGCCGTCGGGGCCGAGCATCGGCGAGATGACGACGTCCCACCACTTCGGCGTCCCGCGATGCGTGGCGCAGAATCCCTCAAAGCGGCCCGTCCCGCCCGCGCGCGCCGAGGCCACCGCGGCCCGTGCCGCCTCGTGATCGGCGCCCGTCCAGACGCGCAGCCAGGACAGGCCCAGGATCGCCTCGACATCGGACACCTCCATGCTTTCGATACCGCCAGGACTGACGAAAAGCGTGTGGCCCTCGAGATCGAGCACGACGACGCAGTCGCGGCTCGACCCGAGGATCAAGGAGCTGAGGGTCTGAGCTTCGCGGAGCTGCGCGCGCAGGGTCTCGTTCTGTGTCTCGACATCGCCGATCAGACCGGCGATGGCGGCCGCTTGCTCGGCCGACAGGCCGAGCGTGGCGAGCCGCTCATCCACGCTCACGAGGGGCATCCCGGGCATACGTCATCCATTGCGGTCTCCAGCAGGCGAAGAACGATTGCGAAGCATGCTTACTCTCGACCTCGCGATGGCGCATCAGGCCGATTGAAGACGATCCAGCCCGGTCTTTCCAAGGACGCCACGTGGTCGCTGAAGCCAATCGGAACGACCGCGCTCAGGAGGTGGATCATCGCGACTCTCGATGTGCAATCCTCGGCCGAAGGGTGCTACGACGGCCCGACGGGGTCGGAGACAGAGCAGCCATGTTGACCGGACTTATAGCGTTGGTCGCGAACTGGATCGTCGGCGTCATCTCGGCGGCCGGCTATGCGGGCGTCGCCGGATTGATGGCGATCGAGTCGGCCTGCCTGCCTCTGCCGTCCGAGATCATCATGCCGTTCGCCGGCTACCTCGCCTCGACGGGACGCTTCAATCTCGTGCTCGCCGCGACGGCGGGAGCGATCGGCTGCAATATCGGTTCCGCCGTGGCCTACGAGGTCGGAGCTCGAGGCGGGCGCCGGCTCGTCGAACGATGGGGCCGCTACATTTTTCTCAACCCGGGCGATCTCGACCGCGCCGATCGGTTCTTCCTGCGATTCGGTGGTCCGGCCGTGCTGATCGGCCGCTTGCTGCCCGTGATCCGTACCTTCATCGCGCTTCCTGCCGGGATCGCCCGCATGCCCCGGCTACGGTTCCACGTCTACACCTTCCTAGGATCGTGGCCGTGGTGTTTCGGTCTGGCCTATGTCGGCTACCAGCTCGGGACCCATTGGGACTCGGATCCGCGGCTCCGCCAGATCTTTCACAGCCTCGACTTCGTCATCGTCGGCGTCGTCGTGCTCGGCGTGATCTGGCTGGCCTGGCGGCATCGACGCGCAGGACAATGAGCCGGATCGGGACGCACCCGGTCTGACGAGGCGGAGACATCGGCCACCGGGCGCGGATTCGCCAGGGCTCGGCCTCGCCCGGACCGGTCAGCCTTCCTGCGCCGCCATGGAACGAGAGCGATCATCACCCGTTCTCAAGACCGGGCGCGGCACGGACAAGGGCTGATGATCAACGACCTCTGGTACAAGAACGCCATCATCTACTGCCTGTCGGTCGGCACCTACATGGACGCCAACGGCGACGGGATCGGAGACTTTCCCGGCCTGATGCGTCGATTGGACTATCTGCACGGGCTCGGCATCACCGCCATCTGGCTCATGCCCTTCCAGACCTCGCCCAACCGGGACGACGGCTACGACGTCTCCGACTATTACAGCGTCGACCCGCGCTACGGCACGCTCGGCGACTTCGTCGAATTCACCCATGGCGCCAAGCAGCGGGGAATCCGGGTGCTCATCGATCTCGTCGTGAACCACACGTCGAACCAGCACCCCTGGTTCAAGGCGGCGCGCCAGGACCCGCATTCGCCCTTTCGCGATTGGTACGTCTGGTCGAAGAAAAAGCCGCCGCATGCCGACGAAGGCATGGTCTTTCCCGGAGTGCAGAAGACCACCTGGACTTACGACAAGATCGCCAAGGCCTATTACTTTCACCGGTTCTATGATTTTCAGCCTGACCTCGACACCGCCAACCCCGCGGTGCAGGCGGAAATTCTCAAGATCATGGGCTTCTGGATCGAACTCGGCGTGAGCGGCTTTCGCATGGATGCGGTGCCCTTCGTCATTGCGTCCAAGGGGCCCGGCGTGACGAAGCCTCACGAGAACTTCGACATGCTGCGCTCGTTCCGCGAGTTCCTACAGTGGCGATGCGGCGACAGCATCATCCTCGCGGAAGCCAACGTCCTGCCGGACACCGATCTGGACTATTTCGGCGACGACGGCGATCGCATGCAGATGATGTTCAACTTCCAGGTCAACCAGACCCTGTTCTATGCGCTCGCCGCCGCCGATTGCGGCCCTCTCGTGAAGGCCTTGGAGGCGACGAAACCACGCCCGGCGGACGCCCAATGGGCGCTCTTCCTGCGCAACCACGACGAGCTCGACCTCGGACGGCTGAAACCCGACCAGCGCCGGCGCGTCTTCGACGCCTTCGGCCCGAAACCGTCGATGCAGCTCTATGATCGCGGCATTCGGCGTCGTCTCGCGCCCATGCTCGACGGCGACCGGCGGCGGCTCGAGCTCGCCTACAGCCTCATGTTCACCCTGCCCGGCACCCCCGTCCTGCGCTACGGCGACGAGATCGGCATGGGCGACAACCTGGCGCTACCCGAACGCAATTGCGCGCGAACGCCCATGCAATGGTCGACCGAGCCGGAGGGCGGCTTCACCAAGAGCGACACGCCGGTTCTTCCGGTGATCGCCGGCGGTCCCTATGGCTATGAGCAGGTGAACGCGGCCGCGCAGCGCCGCCACGACAATTCGATGCTGAACTGGACCGAGCGCATCATTCGGATGCGAAAGGAGGTGCCCGAGATCGGCTGGGGCGACTTTGCGGTGCTGCCGACGAAGCAGCCGGCCGTGCTCGCGATGCGCTATGATTGGCGCAACAACTCGGCCGTCTTCGTGCATAATTTCGACTCGAAGCCGCGCGAGGTCGTCTTCGAGGTCGGCCTCGACGACGAGTCCGGCCGTCTGCTCTCGAACCTGCTCTCCGAAGATCACAGCGCCGTCGGCGAGGACGGCAAGCACCGCTTCGTCATCGAAGCCTACGGCTACCGCTGGTTCCGAGCCGGCGGCCTCGACTATCTTCTCAAGCGAACCGAGTTCTGACCGCTCGATCCGTGGCTGCCGGCCGACAGCGGCCGGGGCGTTTGCGGCGGCTTGCCATCATCGCGCCGAGGCGCCCAAGGCCCGGCATCCGCTGCAGCGTGCCGATTCGTGATCGACACATACAGGCGCTCGGATTATGCACATGCTGCATGAATATCTCCGATGTGGAAGCCTTCGTCGCCCTGGCCGAGACGGGGTCGGTGAATCGCGCCGCCCTGCGGCTCAACCTCACCCAGCCCGCCGTCACCCGACGCATACAAAGTTTCGAGGCGGCGATGCACGGGGCTGTCCTCCTCGATCGGCGCGCCAGGCCGTCCGTCCTCACTCCCGAGGGTCGAAGGGTGCTGGAAGGATGCCGGCGGGTGCTCAAAGCGGTAACGGAACTGCGAGCCGCAGAATCGTCCGGGCCACCATCGGGAGACTTTCGCCTCGGCGTGGCGCACGGCATCGCAGAAGTGGCACTGGCCCGCCCCATCGACAGGCTCAGGCAAGCTTTCAAGGATGTCCGGCCGCGAATTACTGCCCATTGGACAAACTGGCTCATCGAGCAGGTTCGCAACGGTGCATTGGACTGCGCCATAGGCCTGGTCACCGACCATCATGCGATCCCGTCCGGCGTCCATTCGACGTCTGTCGGCATCGAGAAGATCGCGGTGGTGACCTCGCGCGAGACAAAAGGTGGCTCCAAGAGCCGCCATCGCTTCTGCATCCGGGATCTCGCAGGATCGGAATGGATCCTCAACCCGCACGGATGCGGCTACAGAGATGCACTCCAGCGAGCGTTCGACCATTCGGGCATCCCGTTGCGCGTCGTCGCGGAGGTCTTCGGGCATGACTTGCAGCTGTCGCTGATTTCCCGCGGTGCCGGCTTCGGGCTGATGCCGCGGCGACTGGTCGAACGCAGTCCATACCGGCGACACGTGAGCATCCTCAGACTTGAAGATTTCGATCTGCAGGCGACGGTCGCGATGATGAGCGGCGGCCTGTTGGGTCGCCTCGCACCGGTCGCCGAGTTGCTGCAGTCTCAACTGTCCGTCTGCCTTGATCGAAATGTGAAAGATGCATATTAACTATAAATAATATGCATTTTTATTTCATCTAGCGGGCCGCCATACTGATTTGAGGGTGCGTTCGCCCCCTCTCGGGCACGCCAGCTCGACGGCAGATGTCTGTCCTGTAGGACTCCCAAATGAAGATTGGAGCCAGCACCGACGGGTCGGCGAGAGCCGCCCCACCGTCCGTCCAGGCTGAATCGCCTAACTGGCGGGCAGGTCTCATTTTCGGCTGCCTGGGTTTGCTGGCGTTCAGCGGCACGTTGCCGGCCACACGGGTGGCGGTTCCGGTCTTCGGGCCGACAATTCTCACCTGTGCGCGGATCGAGATCGCCGCGGCGTTGGGTGTGATGACCCTTTGTAGTCTTGGCGGGCGGCGCAGGCCCTATCGCAGAGAACTTCCCGGCGTCTTGTGGACGGGACTCGGGCTGGCCGTGGGATACCCGTTCTTCGTCGCGCTGGCGCTCGAGCGTGTACCGGCCGGCCATGGCGCTGTCGTCATCGGTCTGGCGCCAGCCGCGACCGCGGCGATCGCCGTAATGCGCACGCGTGAGAGGCCGCCATGGCGATTCTGGCTCGCCTGCGGGATCGGCGTGTCGGCGGTGGCGGCCTTCGCGATCTATCAGGGCGGCGGTCGGATCGAACTCGCCGACGGCTGGCTCGTCGCGGCGATGCTGAGCGTCGGGTTTGCCTATGTCGAGGGCGGACGGGTCTCGCGCGCGTTTGGCGGCACCGCGACCTTATGCTGGGCGATGGTGATGCTGGCGCCGTTTGCGGCGATTCCGCTGATCATGGCGTTGCGCACGCATGTTTGGGAGCCGATCTCGTGGCAGGCTTGGCTGGGCTTTTGGTACGCCGGTGTCGTCAGCATGTTTCTGGGCTCCGTGGCGTGGTACCGCGGACTGGCGGCCGGCGGGATCGCCCGGATCGGTCAGTTGAACCTCGCGCAACCTCTGCTCGCACTCCTGTGGTCTGCGACATTGCTGGGTGAACGCATCTCATGGCCGTTTATCGCCACCGCCGTCGTCGTGATCTCGGCCATGGCCGTGTGCATCAGGAGTCGCGTGACGGCCGCCGCGCCTCGATCGAAGGTCGACAGATCACATTGAGAGACGGCGCAGGGTATGCGGCGACACGGCGCTGAGCGGCCCGGCAGGGATGCGGCGCCAGAGCGCCGGACATCCATGTTGCAAGCCGTCGGGACGTGGACGCATTATCGTGCGACAATCCGAGACCATGACCGTGACCGAACCCAAGCCGCGCATCGTCGTTCTCGACCGCGACACCCTCTCGCCTTCGACACGCCTGCGCCCACCCTCGTTCGAGCACGATTGGATCAGCCACGACCGGACGGATCCGGGGCAGGTCGCCACGCGGATCTCGGAGGCCGATGTCGTCATCACCAACAAAGTGCCGGTCCGGCGCGCCGCCCTCGCCGGGGCCACGAGGCTCCGCTTGATCGCGGTCGCCGCCACCGGCACCGACGTGATCGACATCGGCGCCTGTGCGGAGCGCGACATCATCGTCTCGAACATCCGCAACTACGCGGTTCATACGGTTCCCGAGCACACCTTCGCGCTGATCCTGGTGCTACGCCGCAGCATCCTCGCCTACCACGCCTCGGTGCGCCGGGGACGCTGGGCGCAGGCCGGCCAGTTCTGCTACTTCGACCACCCCATCCGGGACCTCGCCGGCGCGACGCTCGGCATCATCGGCGACGGGGTGCTGGGGCGCGCCGTGGCCGACCTCGGACGCGCCTTCGGCATGAGCGTGCTGTTCGCGGCCTACAAAGGCACGAGCGGCATGGGTCCGCTCTACACGCCGTTCGAGGAGACGCTCCGCCGAAGCGACGTCATCACGCTGCACTCGCCGCTGATGCCCTCGACCCGCAACATGATCGCGGCGCCCGAATTCGCCCTGATGGAGCGTCGGCCATTGCTGATCAACACGGCGCGCGGGGGGCTCGTCGACGAGGACGCCCTTGCCGCGGCGCTGGAAGGGGGCCGGATCGGTGGCGCCGCCTTCGACGTCCTGACCACCGAGCCCCCGCAGGCCAGCCACCCCCTGATGAGGCTGCTCGACAGGCCTGATTTCATCCTCACGCCCCATGTCGCCTGGGCGAGCGAGGAAGCCGTCCAAGGGCTTGCCGATCAGTTGATCGACAACATCGAGGCGTTCTGGCGTGGTGCCCCCATCAACGTGGTGCGCCCGGAGCCGCCTGCTGCATGACCTCCCGCTCTGGTGAACGCCCGGCGTAGGTAGCAGGGACCGGATGGAAGCGGGCGGCGGTAGGCGGACCAGACAGGCGCCGCATCGCTCACCGCTTCTTGCGGCGCAACTGGTCGAAATAGACGATCACGATGATCAGGCCGCCGGTGATGATGCGCTGCCAGAAGGGGTTCACGTTGAGCAGATTGGACCCGTTGTTGATGGTCGTCAGGATGAAGGAGCCGAGCAGCGGCCCCTGCACCGAGCCGACCGCGCCGAAGAGGCTCGTGCCGCCGATCACCGATGAGGCGATGGCCTGCAATTCCCACCCCTCGCCCTGCGTCGCGTTGCCGATCCCGATCCGGGCGGCGAGCAGCACGCCGACGAAGGCCGCGAGCCCCGCCGAGATGATATAGGCGAGATAGATCATCGCCTTGACGTTGACGCCCGTGAGCCGCGCCGCCTCGGCGTTCGAGCCGATGGCATAGAGGTAGCGCCCCCATCGCGTGTGCTGCAGCAGGACATAGGCCGGCGCCGCAACCAGAATGACCATCCAGAACAGCGACGGGACCCCGAGATAGCTGGCGAGCGAGAAATCGGTGAACGCGTTCGGCATGCCGGAGATGGTCGCGCCATTGGTGATCAGGAGGCCGATGCCGCGCAGGGCGGTGAGCGTCGCGAGCGTCATGATGAAGGGTGGCAGGCCGAGCTGCACGATGCCGAAGCCGTGAAAAGCGCCGATCGCGACACCCATCAGGATCGTCAGTCCGATGGCGGTCGCGATGCCGAAGCCATGCACCATCAGAAGCGCCGTGATCACGCTGGCGAAGCCGACGACCGCGCCGACCGAGAGGTCGATGCCGGCCGTTATGATGACGAAGGTCTGCCCGACCGCGATGATCGCCACCATCGAGCCCTGCCGCATCAGGTTCGAAATGTTCCTCTCGGTCAGGAAGGTCGTGGTCGACAGCGACAGTCCGATCCACAGCAGCAGCAGCAGCCCGAGCAACGTGAGGCTGAGGACGAGACCCATGCGCGAGCCGCGCGGGGCCGTGCTCGGCGGGGCCGCGGCGGCGAGAGGATCTTTGGTCTGGGCGCTCATGGGAAGCTCTCGGATAGGCGGGCTGGCGCGACGTGGTCAGACCCCGATCGCTTCGGTGAGGATCGACTCCTGGTCGGCTTTGTGGCCGACATGGCTTGCCACGAGCCGGCCGCGCCGGAACACGTGCAGCGTGTCGCAGATGTCGTAGACTTCCGGCAGATAGGACGAGATGAGGATGATCCCGGCGCCGGCCTTCAACAGCCGGGCGAAGATCTTGTAGATCTCGACCTTGGTGCCGACGTCGACGCCGACCGTCGGCTCGTCGAAGATGAACAGCTTGGCGCCGTGGTTCAGCCACTTGCCGACCACCACCTTCTGCTGGTTGCCGCCCGACAGGCTCGACACATTGGCGTCGCGCGAGGCGGTCTTCACCTGCATGTCGCGGATCTGCTTGTCGGCCGCCGTTTTCTCGGCGGACCGGCTCAGCACGAGGCCGCGTGTCAGCCGGTCGAAGACCGGCAGGTTGATGTTGAGCCCGACGCCGAGGTTGAGGCAGAGGCCCTGGTCGCGCCGGCTCTCCGGCACGAGGGCGATGCCGCGTCGGATCGCATCCGCTTCGTTGCGGATCGCGATCTCCTCGCCGTTCCAGAAGACGCGGCCGCCAGATTTCGGGAAACGGCCGAAGAGCGTCTGCACGAATTCGCTGCGGCCGGCGCCGATGAGCCCATAGAGGCCGATCACCTCGCCCTCGCGCACCGAAAGAGAGACATCGGAGAACCCCGGTCCGGACAGAGCTTCGGCACGCAGGATCTCGCGGCCAAAGGGCACGGTCTCCTTGTAGTGCACCTGATCGACCGAGCGGTTGATCATGCCGCGGATGAGGGCGGCCTCGTTCGTCTCGGCGACCTTGGCGGTCGAGACGAGCGCGCCGTCGCGCAGGATCGAGACGCGGTCGGCGAGCTCGAAGACCTCCTCCAGCCGGTGGCTGATATAGACGATGGTCACGCCTTCGGTCTTGAGCCGCCGGATCAGCGCGAAGAGCTGCGCCGCCTCCTGGCGTGTGAGATAGGCCGTCGGCTCGTCGAAGATGAGAAAGCGCGGGCCGCGCGTCGCGGCGCGGGCGGTGGCGACGAGCTGCTGCTGGCCGATCGTCAGGCTCGAGAGCGTCACGCCGGCCTTCAGCTTGAACCCGATGTCGTCGAGGATCTTCTGGCCGGCGCGCACCATCGCGCGATGCTGCAGCAGGCCGAAGCGCGTCGTCTCGTCGCCGAGGAAGAGATTGGCCGCGACGCTCAGATGCGGGCAGAGCACCACCTCCTGGTGGACCGCGTTGATGCCGAGCGCGATGGCCTCGTGCGGGGAGGCCAGCGCCACCGACCGCCCTTCCCACAGGATCTCGCCGCTCGACCGCTGATGGACGCCGGTCAGCGTCTTGATGAGGGTCGATTTGCCGGCCCCGTTCTCGCCGACGACGGCATGGATCTCACCGGGCAGGAACTCGAGGTCGACCGCCTTCAGCGCATGGGTGGCGCCGAACCGCTTGTCGAGCTTCTGGAGGACCAGAAGTCGATCGCTCGCGGCGCCGTCGGACGGGCGCTCGAGGGTTGTCGTGCTCATGCGAGCCTCTGGCTTGCGGCCTCCTCCGCCGGGTCGCCCGTGGCGGAGGAGACGTGCGCGTTCGAGAGGGGAAACCCGCGGTCATCTTCTCCCGCGCGCGGGAGAAGCGCAACGCCGATCAGTTCAGCTTCGGGTTCAGCAGCTCCTGGCTGCGGGCGGTGTCCATATTGGTCTTGGTGATCACGTTGACGCCCGTGTCGACGTTGGTCGGGACCTTTTCGCCCTTGGAGGCCGCCAGCGCAGTCTTGACGCCGTCATAGCCCATGCGGAACGGATCCTGGACGATCAGCGCGTAGATCGAGCCGTCCTTGAGGAGCCCGACGAGCTTGGGGTCGCTGTCGAAGCCGACGAGCGCCATCTTGTCGCCGAGCTTGTTCTCCGCCACCGCCTGGCCGGCGCCCTGCGCCATGATGAGATTCGACGCGAAGACGCCGACGAGCTTCGGGTCGGCGGTGATGAGATCGGTCATGATATTGAGGCCCGTCGTCGCCTGCCCGTCGGCGACCTTGTCGGCCGTGAGCTTCAGCCCCGGATATTTCTTGAGCTCCTCCTTGAAGCCCTGGGCGCGCTGGTCGAGCGAGCCGACGCCCGGCAGCGAGGTGATCAGCGCCACGTCGCCCTCGGCCTTGCCGGTCTTGGCCTTGATGCCTTCGGCGAGCGCATCGGCGGCGGCGCGGCCGCCCTGCACGTTGTCGGTCGTCAGGAACGAGGTGAAGGCCTTGGAATCGGCGGCGGAATCGATACCGATGATCTTCACCGACTTGGCGGCCTCGTCGATCGGCTTACCAAGCGCCGCGAATTGGGTCGGGGCAATGACGATCGCCGCCGGCTTCTCCGAGACAGCATTCTCCAGGATGCTGATCTGCCCGTTGATGTCGGATTCGGATTGCGCGCCGAGCTCGGGCACCTTGATGCCGAGGTCCTTGCCGGCTTTGCGGGCCCCGGCGAGCACGATCTGCCAGTAGTTCGACGTCGTGTCCTTCACGATGATCGGGATCGAGGTGTCGGCGGCGCGCGCCGGGAGGCTGAAGACGGCGACGGACGAGATCAGGGCGGCGATGAGCATTGTTTTCATGACGGTTTCCTCGAGTGATCTTGATCGGCGCTCTGCGGCGCCTTGGTGAGTTGGCTCTCACGGGCCGACACGCGTCCCGGCCCACCGGGCCGCACGCACGACGGTGATGGGGTCACGGCGCCGGCTCGACGGCGCTGCGCAGGCGGGGCCGTTCACACATGCAGGATCGCCTTGACGACGCCCTCACGGGGATCGAGCAGGGTCGGGAACCGCTCCGGTGCCTCGGCCAGGGTTAGGCGATGGGTGTTGAGCGCGTCCGTCGGGACACGGCCGGCCCGCAGCGCGGCCACCACCGTCTCGAAGTCCTCCGGCGTCGCGTTGCGGCTGCCCAACAGCGTCGTCTCGCGCTTGTGGAACTCCGGATCGGAAAAGCTGATGGGGCTGTTGACGATCGACACGAGCACATAGGTGCCGCCGTGGCCGACAAACTGGAACCCCCGCTCCATCGCGGCCGGGCTGCCCGTCGCATCGAAGACGATGTCGAAGAACTCGCCGTCCGTCAGGGCGGAGAGCCGTTCGACGTCGTCGGACCCGAGCGACACCGTCGACGAGACGGCGAGATGCTCCTCGCAGAACCGAAGCCGATCCTGGCGCGAATCGAGCACGGTGACGGTGGCGCCGCGCAGGCCCGCGAAGATGGCGACGGCCATGCCGATCGGCCCGGCTCCGACGACGAGCGCATGCTGGCCCTCGCGGCACCCGCCACGCCGCGCCGCATGCGCGCCGATCGCCAGGAACTCGACCATCGCGGCCTGGTCGAGCGTCAGGCCCGAGGCGGCCCGGACGAAACGCTGCGGAATGCTGAGATATTCGGTCATGCCGCCGTCGCGATGGACGCCAAGCACTTCGAGCGTCCTGCAGCAGTTCGTCTTGCCGTCCCGGCAGGCCTTGCACGCACCGCAGGACAGATAGGGGATCAGATAGACCGGATCGCCGACCGCGATCGCGCAGCCGGCCGGCACCTCTTCGGCGACACCCGACACTTCGTGGCCCATCACCCTGGGGTATGAGAGATAGGGCTGCGTCCCCGAGAAGATGTGCAGGTCGGTGCCGCAGACACCAATCCGTTGCAATCTGACGAGGATCTCGTCCGGGCCGCGCCGCGGCTTCGGCCGATCCTGGGCGACCAGACGTCCGGGCGTCTCGCAGACGATTGTCAGCATGACGCCCTCCTCAGCCCGGCCTGGCCGATGCGGCCCGGCGCGCGTCCGCCAGGGAACGCTTCTGCCGGCCGTCGGCGTCGAAATTGTCCGGCGCCAGCCACGCCTCGAAGCCAGCCCGGATCGTCGGCCATTCGGTATCGAGCATCGCAAACCAGGCCGTGTCGCGGTTGTGGCCCTTGACGATCATATGCTGGCGGAAGACGCCTTCGAACGTGTAGCCGAGGCGCTCGGCCGCGCGTCGCGAGGGGGCGTTCAACGCGTTGCATTTCCACTCGTAGCGCCGGTAGCCGAGGTCGAAGGCGCGTTTCGCCATGAGATACATGGCCTCCGTGGCGCCGGGTTTGCGCTGAAGCGCCGGGGTGAACAGGATGTTGCCGACCTCGATGACCCGATGCACCGGCTCGATGCGCAGGAAGGTCGCATAACCGACCGCCGCGCCCGACGCCTTGTCGACGATGGCGAAGAACAGCGGGTCGGTCGAGGCCGCTTTCTGTGTGAGATTGGCCGCGAAGACGGCCTCGTCCGCATAGGGATCATCGAAGAGATAGTCCCAGACCTCGTCGGCGTCCTTGACGGCGCTCCACAGCGCGGGGCCGTGCTTCGCCGCGCCGAGGGGCTCGAGCCGGACGAAGCGACCCTCCATCGTGACGCGCTCCGGGCGCGGCGCCGGACGGGAATCAACGGGCGGCCCGATCGGGCGCTCCGGCGAGGAGGCGGTCATGCTGCGAGTCCTGGATCTCGGCCGGGGAAGCCGACTAGATTGGCTTAGCAAGCGGAGGACCGCGCGTGCAAGTCGACCGTGGTGCCACTTTTCTTTGGATCGTCGCCAGCCTGTCCGTGGTGGTCGCCGTCGCGGGAGCCGCCCGGGCCGAGTGCCCGTCCTCGCTGAAGGATGCGCATCGCGTCCTCGTCGTCGCGACGCCGGACATGCGTTCGGTCAAGGCCAGCCTGCGTCGGTTCGAACGCTCTGCGTCTGACCGGTCGTGGCGGCAGGTCGGGGGCGCCGTCCCGGCGGTGGTGGGGCTGACCGGGCTCGGCTGGGCCGCGGGCGAGGCGGCCGCCCCGGCGGGCGAGCCGCGCAAGCAGGAGGGCGACAAGCGAACGCCCGCCGGCCTCTTCAGGCTCGGCCGTCCCTTCGGGCGGGCGCCTGCGCGCGTTCCGGGCTATCTGCGGCTCGAACCCGACCGCGACATCTGCGTCGACGATCCGTCATCGCCGCATTATGGCGAGATCATACCACGCAGCGAGGATCCCAAGGCGCATGGCGAGGATATGGGGCGGGTCTCGCTCTATCGTCGCGGCTTCGTGATCGACACTCCGATCCTCGCCGCGAGGCGCGCGGGATCGTGCATCTTCCTCCATGTCTGGCGCGGGCCGGAGAACGGGACGGTCGGCTGCGTGGCGACGGCGGAAAGCGCCGTCGCGACCCTGCAGGATTGGGCAAGGCCGGGCGATGTCGTCGCCATCCTGCCCAGGCCCCAGGCCGACGAGGTCCTGGCGTGCCTGCGCGCTCCGGCTGCCTCGCCCTGAGGGGAGGCCGCAGGTCTCGCTCGCGTCACTGCACGACGGCGATGGGGAAATCGGGAACGGTCTTGGGCCGGCTCATCACGGGGTGCTGCTGGCCGCCGGTCAGTTCCTTGACGCGGTTCTCGATGAAGAGGTCGAGCGTGGCGGTGGTGATGGTCCCCTTGTGCAGCAGGTCGGCCTTGCCTTCGAGCCCCTCGATCAGCGCCTTGGTGAAGGCGCCATGGCCCCAATCCGGGCGTTCGAAGGAGAATTCGCGCCCCGTCGCCGCCGCATAGGCCACGACGCCGCCTTCGGCCTGGGCGAAGTCGTTGACCGCCGTGCCGATGTCGGTGCCGCCGCGTGCCCCGGAGTTCAGCGCCGCGCCGGAATGGCAGGCATCGAGGAACAGGAGCTTCTTGCCGGGCAGGTCGAACAGCACGTCAGAGATGTCGTCGCGCGACACGGCGGTCGCGGCGACATCGTCGGGGTCGGTGTCGTAGGGCAGGAACCAGAACTTGCCGCGCGCATCGGTCGTGCCGTGACCGGCCGCGAAGACGATGGCGAGGTCATGGGCGGTCGTCTGCTTGCGCAGCCAGGAGAGGCCGCGCTTGATCGCGGTGGCGGTGGCGTCCTGGTCGGTCAGCACCTTGACCTCGACATCCTTGTAGAGCCTGCCCTTCTGGGCTTTCAGCGCCTCGGCGAGACCGGCGGCGTCCTTGTCCGAATAGGCGAGATTGAAGGCCTTGTTCTGGTAGCTCGCCACCCCGATCAACAGCGCGTAGAGCGTCGGCTTGAGGGACTCGTCCTCGGCCGCGACCCCGCGCCCCGCCGGCGCCGCGCCCTTGAGCTGGACGCGCACCGCATCGCTCGCCTGGCCGCCCGCATAGGCGACGAGGCTGATGATCGCGTCATGGTCGGGCATGGGGACCACGATGGTCCCGGTGCTGCCGTCGGCGCTCTGGGCCGTCGCGGGCTCGACCCGCATCAGGCCGCGCGTCGCGATCTTGGCGCCGTCGACCAGCGCCTCGACCCGATCGACCCGGCCGCCCGAGGGCGAGCGGGTATTGTAGCGGATCTCCACCGTACCGGGGGCCACGCTGCTCCCATCGGATGGCGACAGGATGGTGATGACCGGCGGCAACTGCTCGATCAGCGGCTTGCTGTCGTCGCGCCGCTTGGCGGCAGCGTTGGCCTGCTTGACGGCCGCGCCCTCGTCGAGCGTCTGCAGCACCAGGCGCACGATGTCGGGCCGGCTGAACCTGTCACGGAAGCGCGAGGCGGGGAAGAAGTCGGCCTGCTGCTGCCAACCGCGATTGATGTGCCAGCCGATCATGTCCTCGGCGCCGGGCGAGGCCATGTAATAGCCCGAGGGCGTCCAGGCGACCCAGCCTCGGGTGTCCTTGTTGACGAAGAGGGCGAGCAGTTCCTGGCCGTCCGACCAGCGATGCCAGCGGATGGTGCCGTCGCCATAGGCCGCCACCGCCACCTCGCCACCCCGCGTCAGGTCCACCTCCCAGGTGACGCTGGGCGTCGGCTTGTTCCAGCGCTGGTTGCCTTGGGCGTCGAAGCTGCGCAGCGACCATTCGGTGCCGAGCACGAAGCCGTCGGTGGCGGGCCGGATGGCGAGCGAGCGCGATCGCTCGAAATCCTTCATCACGATCTTCTGGCCGTTGAAGAGCGGCGTGACGTTGTCCTGCCAGTCGGTGACGTCGAGCCCCGTCGTCACGGGCGCGACGGCGTTGGGCATAGGATCCGGCGCATCGGCCAGCGATCCGACCATCAGGTCGAACTCGACCGGGTTGACGCCATGCTGCACGAGGCCGAAGCGCACCTTGGTGGCGTCGCGCGACGCCGTCAGCCGGTTCGCGCCCGCGTCGCGGAAATCGGCGGTATGGCCGCCCGCCAGCGTCGTGGCCGGCCCGTCCGACGGCAGCCCCACGATGAACGGGTCGGCGGTACCCATGAGCATCCCGTCCCCGCACGGCGCCATATCCGCGACCAGATTGTGGGCGACCGGCACGTCGGGCCGGTCGTGCCGGCCGTCGCGGGTGAAGCTGCGCACCATGTCGTGCCACGATCCGTCGATCTTGACCTGATAGGTTCCGGCCGCATAGAGGCGGCGCCCGTCGCGCGACCAGCCGACGGTCGAGAGATCATCCCCCTTGATGTCGCCGGTCTGGGCGGCGGCGATCCGCCTCATCGTGGCGGTGGCATAGATCTCGACGACGGATTTGCCGTAGAAGCCGACGGCCAGGCGTTCGCCGCTCGGATCGACCGCCACCGATTCCGGATCCTTGCCGGCTTTGGGGAGGATCTTGGCGGTCCGCCTCAGATCGGGACCGTATCGGCGGATGAACCCGTCGTCGGCGACGGCATAGAGCGAGCCGTCGCGGCCGAAAGCGACGCCATAGGCCGCGTCCTTGTAGTCCTTGTCGTACATCAGCTCGCTGCCGGAGGCGACGTCGAGCACGCGGATGCCGCCCGAGCCGAGCCCCACCGCCAGGCGCCGCCCGTCCGACGAGAAGGCCATGTGGTTGATCACATCGTCGAAGGTACCGATGCGCCGGAGGTTGTCGCCGGTCGCCACATCGAACACATAGGCCGCATGTCTGAGGGCGTGCGCGTCGGCCGCATCCCACCCGCCCGCGGCGGCCAGCGATCCGTCGGGCGACATCGCCACGGCATAGACCTTGCCGAAATCGCCGGTGCCGACCGGCAACCGCTCGGTGCGCAGCAGCCGGCCGTCCGGCATCGACCAGAGCCGGGCCGTCTTGTCGTCCGAGCCGGTCACCGCGACCGTGCAGGCGGCATCGACACCGATGCGCTTGATCTGCGCGGTGTGCATGCCGGTCTCGATGCGCAGCGTCGGATCCTGGTCCGGGCAGGCCTTGACGGCATCGGCGGTGGCGGCGCTCGGCCGGCCGTCGACCGCGCCCTGGTAGCAGCCCCCCTCGGCGAGCCGGTGCTGCAGCGCCTGGATCTCCGCGGGCTGCATGGCATCGAGGTCGGCGGCATGGGCTGCGGACGGCGGGCCCGCGATCAGCACCAGAGCGAAAAGCCCATGTGTCCATGGTCGCATGAGAGCCTCCCCGAGCCGTTCCACATTATGGACCGGATCGCGCCGGTTTGACCAGTGGCAACCCTCGACTTCGAGGCGCCCGATGCCGATTCTAGCCGATCGATAGTTGCCCTAACCAATCGAACATTGCTTTCGAAATTCGCCGCCGATAGAGAGGCCTCCGTTTCTTCTGATGTCGTGGTGTCACGATGCTTCTCGCGCGGCGGATCTCGATTGCAGCAGACGGACTTGCCTCCGTCTACGGGGTAAGAGTTCCCGTCCCATCGAACGCCTTCCGCCTCGGGGTCGTCCGCCGCGTCGCGACCCGCTACGACAGACCCGGCGACAGCTTTCTCTCGGTCCGTGGCTCCCGCCACGGACCGAGAGCGCACGAGCAAGTAGAATGCCGCGACGTGCGTGATCATCAGGATCGGCACATAGACGATCGGGATCACATAGGTGGCGCCCAACTGTCCCGACAGCGCGGGAAGATCGAGCATGGCGCCATGATAATAATCGACCAGGAGGTCGACGATTCCGATCACGTTGTAAGCGACGATAAGCGGCCAGAAGACGAAGCGCGCCCTTATCGTGAGGAGCGCCAGCATGGCCAGCACGCCGGTCGCGAAGTCGCCATAGGCTGCGAACTGCGCGAAATCAGCCGGCAAGTCGGTGCCAACGACGCCCGGAAGGATGAAGACGAGCCCAAAGAAGCGGAAGGCGTGTAAAATCGCGATGGCGCGCTGGGCCTCCATGCTGTCCATCTTCGTGAGCTTCGGCCAGAGGTAGATGCCAAAGCAGAGCAGCCACGGAACGTAGCCAAGCCCAAGTTGGATGTTGAAGATCGTTGCCGGTGTCATGGAAATCTCCCGCGATGATCATACGGCTTCGAATATTGCGGTCAGGATGCCGAGCCGGCCGTCCAGGAGACTTCGTCCGAGGTTGACGGCAAGCCGGGCGAAATCCGGGCCCATCACCACGCCGAGATTGGCCGAGGGCGGCGCCCCCGATGCGCGCATTTGGGCAATCCAGGCCTTGGCGGCCTCCGTATCGTCGCGCCAGACCAAAGCGCGGAAACCGGCCGCATCGATCGCCTCGCGCGTCGCGGCGGCGGTCAAGAGGAAGCTTGTCGTCGGCGTTCGCGCCCAAGGGACGGGATAGTGCGGCTCGCCGCCGTTCGATACGACATCGAAGGTCGCGAACGTGCCGCCTCTCTTCAGCATGCGCCGGAGTTCACGATAGAGTCGCGCCCGGTCGGAGATGTTCATCGCCACGTGCTGCAGCAACACGACGTCGAAGCGGCCATTGTCGAACGGGAGGTCCAGCGCGCTGGCGATCTCGAACGACACCTCTCCGCTCTGGCCCGTTCGCTCGGTCAGATAGCGCGCGCCATCCACGAACGGCTCGCTGAGATCGACGCCCGTCACGCGGCAGCCGAAGGTCGCGGCCAAGAAGCGCGCCGGGCCGCCGACACCCGAGCCGACGTCGAGAACCGACATGTCCGCGGTAATTCCAGCCAACTTGGCGAGTTCGGCCGTCGCCGCGAGCCCCATTGTGTGGAACTGGTCGATCATGGCGAGCTGCGGCGGCGTGAGCCGCTGTTCCTCCGGCCCGAAGGCCATGAGTGTCGTCCTCAGCCGGTCGGTGAGGCCGGTCGCGCGATAGTGGTCGCGCACGCCATCGAGGATATCGGTCACTGCAAGCTCCTGGTTTCAAGGTCAGGCCGCAGGATACGGTCGCTTCCAGCGAGCGACTATCCGCGATAATGTCGACAGGCTATGAAGCAGAACTTTACAGTCCGGCAAGGCGCGCTCGACGGCTTGGAGGCATTCCTGAGCGTCTCGCAGCACCGCAGCTTCCGCAAAGCAGCCGCAGATCTGGGGGTGACCCCATCGGCGATCAGCCAAGCTGTGCGCGCGCTCGAGGCGCGCATCGGCGCAGCGCTTTTCATGCGCACGACACGCAGTGTCGGTCTGACCGAAGCCGGCGAGCGGTTCCTCGCACGCGCAAAACCCGCCTTCGAGGAGCTGGTCGCTGCAAGCGAGGTCGTGCGTGACCTGGGGCAGCGTCCGACCGGACTGCTGCGCCTGACCGTGCCGCGGGCGGTGGTGCCGATCCTGCTGGAGCCGCTGATCGCATCCTTCTGCGAAGCCAATCCCGAGGTGGAGGTGGAGGTCGCCGCAAGCGAGGAACTGGTCGATATCGCGGCCGGGGGATTCGACGCCGGCATCCGGCTCGGCGAGTTCATCGCAGCGGATATGATCGCGGTGCGGCTGACACCGCCGTTTCCGCTCTCGGTCGTGGGCAGCCCCGACTATCTGCGACGTCGAGGGAGACCCGAGCGTATCGAGGATTTGCGCGAGCATGCCTGCTTGCGCCTACGTCGTTCGAACGGATCGATCGCGCCTTGGCACTTCGTCAACGGCGACAACCCGATCGAGACGATCGTCTCGGGACCGCTGATCGCCTATGATTTTCCCACGATCCTCGGCGCGGCGTTGGAAGATATGGGGCTTGCGCAAGTGCCTGGGCCGATCGCGGCCCGGCTGGTGAGAGTCGGCAGACTCGCACACGTGCTGGAGACGTTCGCGCCGACGGCGCCGGGCGTCTTCCTCTATTATCCCGGCCACCATCGAATCATGCCGAAGCTGCGCGCCTTCATCGATCATGTGAAGAGCCGCTCGAGCGCCTCCAACAACGCCCGAAGTTGAATTGATGGCAGGCAGCCGTGTGCGGCCGCAACGTCGGCGCCGCCGCGCGTAACGGCGGTGCCCCGTTATCCTGAGCGTGCCCGCGTTGGGCGCCGCATGAGAGACGGCGCCGTCCAGCCCGCCCGGACCTAGTGCCGGTCCGGCTTCGAGGGTCGCGCGACCGGCTTTGTGTCGGGATCCACCAGCTTCAGGGCCGGCCGCCCCGCCGCGTTGCGGACCGGCGGCGGCCACACCGCCCTGATCCGACCTGGCGTCGCATCGCGCAGCGCCCGGCGCAGATCGTCGAACCGGTCGTGCGGGGTGTCGCCGCCGGCGCGGCCGGTCTCCGGCGCC
The DNA here is from genome assembly GCA_965277635.1 of Lichenihabitans sp. Classification (GTDB taxonomy): domain Bacteria; phylum Pseudomonadota; class Alphaproteobacteria; order Rhizobiales; family Beijerinckiaceae; genus Lichenihabitans. Next base: position 2,144,771 of record CBDIDE010000002.1, on the reverse strand, counting down.
GCATCGTCCCGGCCCGCCGAGAAATGCCCGACCGCCGTCGCCAGGCCTTCCGCATCCTCCGCCAGGGCCTGGGTCGCCGATGTCGTCTCCTCGACCATGGCGACATTGCACCGGGTGATCTCTTCCATCTCCGACACGGCCGCATTGGCCTTGGCGAGGTCATCCGTCTGCTGCTCGGCCGATGCCGCGATGGCCGTGACGGCCGAGGTGAGCTCCATCACATCGGCGACGATCCGCTCCAGTGCCTCGCCGGTGCGGCCCACGAGGTCGACACCGCGGCCGACATGCTCCGCCGAGGTCGAGATCAGCGCCTTGATCTCCTTCGCGGCGTCGGCCGAGCGCTGCGCCAGCGCCCGCACCTCGGAGGCGACGACCGCGAAGCCGCGACCCGCGTCGCCGGCCCTTGCCGCCTCGACGCCGGCATTGAGCGCCAGGAGGCTCGTCTGGAAGGCGATCTCGTCGATGACGCCGATGATCTGGCCGATCTGCCGCGACGACGTCTCGATGCCACCCATCGCCGCGATGGCCTGGCGGACGATGTCGCCGCTCTCCGCCGCCCGGTGCCCGGCGGCCTCGACCACGGTGCGCGCCCGCCCGGCAGTACCGGCCGCCTCGGTGAGCGTTCCTGTGATGTCGGCCAGCGATGTCGCCGTCTGGTCGAGGCTGTCGGCCTGCTGACCGGTGCGGCGCGAAAGATCCGTCGCGGCGGCCGAGATCTCCGCGCTGCGGGCCCGGATGGTCCCGGTCGTCGAGCCGACGAGCGCCATGGCGGCTTCGAGCTTCGCCACGGCGGCATTGAAGTCGAGGCGCAGCGGGTCCGCCTTCGGTCCGAAGGACGTTGCGATCCGCACGCCGAGATCGCCTGTCGACAGCCGCCGCAGGCCTTCCCCGAGGGAGGCGACCACCGCCTGGTCGGCGCACGCCTCCGCGGCGCGCTCCGCGTCCCGGGCCGCCCGCTGCTCCTCCGCCTCGCGCCGGACGGTATCGGCCTCCGCCTCGATCCGCCGCTTGTCGAGCGCGGCCTGCCTGAAGCTCCTGACGGCATCCGCCATGCCGCCTATCTCGTCGCGCCGACCGTCCTCGACCGGGGCGTCGAGGTCGCCCTCGGCCATCCGCCGCATGGCCGAGGCGAGCCTGGCGATGGGGCCGGTGATGCTCCGCCCGACCAGAAGGCCGATCAGGGCGCAGACAGCCACGACCAGAGCGATGGTGGCCGCCACGACGAGCAGCGTGCGCCTCTGCGTCTCGCCCAGCGCCGCCTCGGTGGCGTCGGCCGAGCGGGAGGCATCGAGGACGACCTCGTCCGCCGCCGTGGTCAATTGCCTGAAGTCGTCCTCCGCCCCGTCGCGCGCCGTGACGAGCGCCTCGATGCTGGCGGCCCAGGTCGAGAAGCGGTCGGTATAGGCGGCGAGCGCGGCGGAGAGGCCCGCCTTCTTGTCGGGAGACAGGAACGAGGCGTCGATATCCTTCTTCACGGTGCTTGCGCGATCCAGGACCGCGTCACGCGCCGCCGCGTCCCGCACCACCATGAAGCGATATTGCGCGCGGCGAAGCTTGCTCGAAGCTTCGACAGTCGCCACCCCGAGCGGATCGCTGTAGTCGACGGCATCGGCGAGCGCCTTGTCGAACGCGTCGCCGCTCGCCGTCACCGCGCCGGTCTGGCCCGAGGTCTCGTCGCGACCGACGGCGTCCTGCGCGGCGACGATGGAGCCGATCGTGCGCGACAGGCGCTCGAGGCCCGGACCGAGCGTGTCCTGCTCGCCGGGAAGGAGCTTGAGCGCATCCATTGCCGCGATACGCGCCGAAAATACCGCCGCGCGGCTTTCCGCGGACGGCTTGTCCATGAAGGCCGTCACGGCGAGATCCGTCGTGATGACGCTGTCCCGGAACGCCTTGGCCAGGAGAGAGGTCTTGAGGTCTTGGCGGCTATGGCGAAGCTCCGTGCCGAGCCGCTCGGCGCTGATCCAGAACAACGCGAAGACAATCCCAAGGCCGACCAGCGGAAGCACCGCCAGCAGAAGGACGCGTGCGGCGATGGAGAGGTGCGGCCCGCCGCCTCGCCCCGTCGCTCCGGACCCTCCCGACGTCGCCTGTCTCATGAACCCTGTCAGGGCCATCGCCTGCTCCGCGGACAGATTTCGTCCTCCGCGGATGTAGTGCCGCGACCCTTAATGCCGGCTTACGCCGACCGGCACGATGCGCGGCCATCCGGCCGGCGGCATCATCCGGTGGAGGCGAGCGCCAGGAGGCTCAGCTTGTCCAGGCTCGTGCTGGCCATGTCCCCGACGACGCGGCCGCCGCGCATGCACACGATGCGATCCGCCACGTCGAGCAGCTCTTCGAGATCCGAGGAGGTGACGCAGACCGCCGTCCCGGCATCGGCGAGATCCCGGACGAGCTGATGGATCGCCGCCTTGGCCTTGACGTCGACGCCGCGCGTGAAATCGTTGAGCAGCAGGACGCGCGGCCGCGATTCCAGGGTCCGGCCGAGCAGCACCCGCTGCTGGTTGCCCCCCGAGAGCCGACCGACCGTCTCGCGCAGCGCCGAGGCCCTCACGCCGACCTGGCGCAGGCGCTCCGCGGCCATGCGCCCGACGGCGCGGCGGCGCAGCAGGCGAAACGCCCGCAGGCGACCGACCACGGCCGTCGCGATATTGGCCTCGGTCGTGTCGTCGAGCCACAGGCCGCCGAGCTTGCGATCCGCCGGCATGTAGACGAGGCCCGCGGCGATCGCCTGGCTCGGATGCTTTAACCGGACGGGCCGCCCGGCCACCTCGAGCTCTCCGTCGGCGCGGACGACCCCTCCGAGCATCTGCAGCACCGTCGCCGTGCCGGACCCTTCGAGCCCGGCAAAGCCGATGATCTCACCGGCCCGCACCGCCAGATCGAGGTTGGGGCGGCTCGATCCCGTCCGTCGGAGCGACACGACGGTCTCGCCGAGCTTGCGCTCGGCGGCCGGGCGCGGCCGCTCCTGCGCGAGGACGCCGACCATGGCGCGGGTGACGGTCGGGATGTCGACCTCGGCGGTGCGCCAGCGGCCCTCGACCCGTCCGTCGCGCAGCACCGTCACGCGGTCGGTGATCGCGAAGACCTCGTCCAGCCTGTGCGAGACGAAGACGACGGCAGCCTCGCGGGCCACGATCGAGCGGATGGCAGCGAACAGTCCCTCCGCCTCGGGCCGCGACAGCGCGGAGGTCGGCTCGTCGAGGACCAGCACGCGACCGCCCGCGCAAAGCGCACGGGCGATCTCGACGAGTTGTCGGTGCGAGAGCGGCAGGTCGGCCACGCGCGCATGGAGATCGAGGGTCGCGCCGAGCCTGAGCAGCGTCGTCCTCGCCAAGTCGCGGCGCCGGCGCCGGTCGACGATGCCGAAGGGCGCCTCCGGCAGGGCGCTGGCGAAGATGTTCTCCTCCACCGTGCGGTCCGGAAACAGCGTCAGCTCCTGATGCACCACGCTCAGGCCCGCCTTGCGGGCGGCCGCGAGCGAACCGGGCGGCACGACGTCGCCGGCCACCGTCACCGTCCCGGCGTCCGGCCGCAGCGCGCCCGAGAGGACCTTGATCAGCGTCGACTTTCCGGCGCCGTTGGCGCCGAGCAGTCCGTGCACCTCCCCGGCCTCGACCGTGAGGGACACGTCATCGAGGGCCGGAAAGCTGCCGAACCGCTTGCCGATCGCCTGCGCGCTCAGCAGGACGGACGCGTCGGCGCGGATCATCCGCGGAAGCGTTCCTCGCGGACCAGGAACTGGTCGACATTGTCCTTGGTCACGATCTCGTTGGCGAGGAAGTAGTTGCCGCCCGGCAGGCTGAGCTTGGGCGCCCCCAGCACGACGCGCTGATAGGCATACATGACCGGCAGGTAGCCCTGCAGATAGGGCTGCTGCCCGACCGTCGCGTCGATATGGCCTTCCTTGATGAGCTCGAGGGTCTGGTAGAGGAGGTCGGTGCCCACGATGGGAAGCTTGTGGCCCTGGTTCTTGCGTACCAGCCCGGCTGCGGCGGTGTCGGGGCCGCAGAGCGGCATCATCGCGGTGAGGTCGGGATGCGCCTTGAGGATGTCCTCGATCGTGCCGATCTCGCTCGCCATGTCGGCCGGATTGGTGTTGTAGACGCCGACCGGCTGCATGCCGCCGGCCTGCACGCCCTGCTTGGCGCCCTGGATCCTCTGATCGAGGGCCAGCGAGCCCGGCACGCAATTGGTCATGGCGACCGTGCCCTTGCCGCCGGCGAGCTTGGCCAAAAGCTTGCCCTGCTCGACCGCGGCGCCGACGAGGTCCTGGCCGAAATAGAGCTCGCGGCCGCTGTCGGGCGCGTCGTTGTTTGAGGTGAGCACCAGCACGCCCGCGGCCATCGCCTTCTTGATCGGCGCGATCCAGGCATCGGGCTCGAAGGCGATCACCACGATTGCCTCGTATCCCGTGTTCGCCAGCTGCTGGAACTGGGAGATCTGGTTGACGGTGTTGCCGTCGGGCCCGCCGGTCCAGAGGAGCTCGATGCCGAGCTGCGCGCCCGCGTCCTCGGCGCCCGCCTTGGTGGGCGCGAAATAGGGGTTCGATGTCCCGGCGCAGGAGACCGCGATCTTGATCGGCTTGCCGTAGAACTTCTGAACCCAGTCCTTCCACCCGGGCGCGGCTTCGGCCCGGGCGGCGCCGACCGGCAGCGTCGCGGTGCCGGCCGCCAGCCCGGCCAGAGCCGCCAGCCTGCCGAAATCGCGCCGACCGAAGGTCGCCCCCTCCAAGGGGCTCGCCTGCTCTTTATCCGACATCGTCCTGTCCTCCCTCTCGATGGCGCGGCTCCGGTCCGGCCGCCCTTTGTCGACTTGTACGGCTCAGCCCACCGAATCGCGTCTGCGGCGCGTCACCCAGGTCAGGGACATGGCCGCGATCAGGACGAGGCCCGACACGCCCTGCGTCCAGTTGGGCGAGATGCCCCAGAGCACGATCAGGTTCTGGATGATTCCGATCACGCAAAGACCGAGCAGCACGCCGAGCACCGAGCCGCGACCCCCCGTGAGCTTGACGCCGCCGATGATGGTGGCCGCCAGCGTCGAGAGCTCGTATCCGGTGCCGGCGGTCGGCCCGGCGGTGTGCAGGTAGGCGACCGCGCAGACGCCCGACAGGCCGGCGGTCAGGCCGGAGAAGGCGAGCAGCAGGACGCGCGTCCGCTCGACGTGATAGCCGACGAGATGGGCGGCCTCGGGATTGCTGCCGATGGCCAGCAGCCGGAAGCCCGACGAGGTGAAGCGGAGCCCGATCTCGGTGGCGCAGGCGAGCCCCAGGAACAAAAGCGTGATGTAGGAGATCGGTCCGATCCCGCCCTGGCCGAGCCCGTCGAAGAAGGCGGGGTTGCGCGGCAGCCCGCCGACCGGCGATCCGTTGGCCAGCACCAGCGCGAAGGCCCGGAAGATCCCGAGCGTCGCCAGGGTGATGACGACGACCGGCACCTTGATGATCAGCGCCACGAGGCCATTGACGAGGCCACAGGCGACGCCGACCATGAGTCCGGCCGCGACGGCCAGGACCACCGGCTGGCCGTCCTTGAGAACGAGCGCCGTGACGACCGCCGCCAGGCCGAACACGGAGCCGACCGAGATGTCGATCTCGCCGGCCATCAAGGCCAGGCCGACCCCGATCGACAGGAATCCCAGGAAGGTGATGTTCTGCAGGATGCCGGCGAGGTTGCCGACGGTCAGGAAATACGGGCTGCTGAGCGCACCGACGGCCATGAACAGGACCACGGCGAGGGCGATGCCCATCTCGTCGAACCGCAGCGCCCCCAGGACGCTTCGTTGCTCCCGAGCCACCGCGGGCATTCCCGTTTCCATCCCTGCTTCCCGATTATTGCGGACCGCGCGCCGGCGGATCTCGTCCGTCACCTGGCGTCGAACACGAGGTGCTCCTGGCGGTGCTTCTCGATGAAGCCCCAATCGTAGCGCACCCCGAGGCCCGGGCCGTCGGGCACGCCCACCGTGCCGTCCTTGGCCACCGCATCCGGCTGGTCGGAATAGCCGCAGACATAGACCGGCGGCACCGTGTTCGGCATGTCCGGCCCGATCAGCGCCATCTCGTAGAAATGCGTGTTCGGGGTCGCGGCCATGACGGCCCGATGGGCCGGTCCGCAGGCGTGGTACTGGAGGTCGAGGCCGAGCGCCTGGCAAAATGCCATGATCTTCATGGCGCCGGTGATGCCCATGTCATATTCGGGATCGGCGTGGATCATGTCGCCGCCGCCGGCCAGCAGGAAGGCCGCCTTGCTCTCGAGGCCGCGCACGTGCTCGCCGACCATGAGCGGCGTGCGCAGCCGTTCGCGCAGCCGCTTGTGGCCTTCGACGGCGAGCCCGGTGTCCCGGTAGGGATCCTCGAACCAGAAGAAGCGCGCGTCGTCGCAGGCATGGCCGACCGCGAGCGCATCCGCCCAGGTCCGCAGCTCGGAGCCGGGATCGAGCATCAGCGGATAGCCGTCGCCGACGGCGCGGCGCACGGCCTCGACGGTCGCGATCTCGCGCGACACCTCGCCGGAATGCCAGCCGTGGATCTTGAACGCGGCGAAGCCGTGCTCGCGGCAGGCCGTCGCATAATCGCCGAAGGCCTCCGGCGAATCGAGGCCGCCCTTCTCCTCCTGCCCGTGGTAGGTGCTGGCATAGGTGGGAAGGCGCGTCCGGAAGGCGCCGAGAAGCCGCGCCACGGAGACCTCCCGCATCCGCCCGACGAGATCCCACAGGGCGATGTCGAGCGGCCCATGTCCCATGTGGTCGTAGGCGCGCACCTCGCGCTTGAGATCCTGCCAGATGGCTTCGCGGGTGTCGGGATCGCGGCCGAGCAGATGCGGCGCCAGCATCGCGGCCTGGGCGAAGGCCGCGGGCGTGCCGACCCAGTGGGTCACATATTCGCCCCGCGCGCCGTCGTCCGTCTCGATGCGCACCGCCCAGCGCGAGGCCGACATCCGCCCGCCGGGCGCGGCGATCATGTTGCCGACCCCGGCGGCCCCGTGCGGCGGCAGCGCGATGCCCGGCACCTCGAAGCCGAACCGCGACAGTTCCACGCGGCTGATCCTGGTCATGGCTGTCCTCTCATGGTCGGTGCTACGGCGTCGCGACGTCCGCTCACGATGGCCCAAGTCGATAGAAGGCCGCGGCAGTGCCGCCGAAGATCGCGGCGCGCTCCTCGGGCGAGCACGATGAGGTGAGCCGCTCGACCGTCGAGATCCATCGTTCGTAGGTCGAGGCGAGCGTCGCCACGGGCCAGTCGGAGCCGAACATCAGCCTCCCCGGCCCGAAGGTCGACAGAAGGTGGCTCACGTAAGGCTCGAGATCGGCATCGCTCCAATCGGGCTTCGCCTCGGTCACCAGCCCCGACAGCTTGCACAACGCGGCGGTCGTTGTCGCGACCCTGGCGATGTCGCGCGCCCAGTCGTCGAAGAGCCCCTCGCGGATGACGGGCTTGGCGCCATGATCGACGACGACCCGCAGGTCGGGATGGCGATCGAGAAGCCGGACCAGCTTCGGAAGATGGACCGGGTGCAGCAGCGCGTCGAAGGCGAGGTCGCGTTCGACGAGCGCCTCGAAGGCCCATCGGATATCCGCCCGCAGCATCCAGTCCGGGTCGGCGATATCCTGGATCATCGGCCGGACGCCGCGGATCTTCGGATGGAGGGCGAGGCGGTCGAGTTCCCGCTCGTGCCCACGATCCTCGAAGTCGATCCAGCCGACGACACCCTTCACCGCGTCGCAACCCTCGGCCAGCCGCAGCATGTAATCGGTCTCGGCGACCGTCGGCGCGGCCTGGACCAGGACCGTCCCATCGATCCCGGCCGCCACCAGCAACGGGGCGAGATCGTCCGGACCGAAGACCCGGTTCAGCACGCCGACCTCCGGCGTCATCCAGAAATAGTCGCCGCGGGCCGGGTTCCAGAAGTGCTGGTGGGCGTCGATCCTGATCATCGCGGGCCTCCCGCTGCCTCAGCCTGTGAACCGGACGGGACGGGGGCATCGGGATGCAGCAGCCCCTGCGCCTTGAGGTCGGACCAGAGCGAGGGGGGAATGCGAGCCTCGAGATTGGCTGCGTTGCGCCGCACCTCGTCGGGCGTCCGGCCGCCCGGGATCACGCTGACCACCGCCGGATGGGCGAGCGGGAAGGCCAGCGCCGCCTCGGCCAGCGCGACGCCGTGGCTCGCGCAGACCGCCTCGAGGCGGCCGGCCCGGTGCAAAATATCGGGCGGCGCCGGCGCGTAATTGTAATAGGCGCCGGCCCGCGGACCGGTCGCCAGGATGCCTGAATTATAGGGGCCGCCGAGAACGATGCCGATGCCACGCTCGACACAGAACGGCAGGAAGGTCGCGAGCGCCTCCTGCTCGAGCAGCGTGTAGCGTCCGGCGAGAAGAAAGAGGTCGAAGTCGCCGGCCCTGGCCAGGGTCTCAGCCACCTCCCAGTCGTTGACCCCGGCGCCGATGGCCTTGATCTCGCCGCTGTCGCGCAGATCGACGAGGGCGTGGTAGCCGCCGTCCATGAATTCGCGGATGCGGGCGTCGGAGGCCTCGCGGCTGCCATGCGTCGTGACATCGACGTCGTGGCACAGCAGGATGTCGACGGCATCGACGCCGAGGCGCTCGAAGGATTGCTCGATCGACCGCATCACCCCGTCATAGGAATAGTCGTAGACGACGCGACGCGCCGGCGCGTCCGGGAAGGCCTCGGCGGCGCTGCGCTCGCCGGGCGGGCAGCGGTCGAGGCAGCGGCCGACCTTGGTCGACAGAAGCAGCGACGGATCGCGCGTCTCGCGCAGAAAACCGTTCAGCCGCGTCTCGGCGAGGCCGAGGCCATAGAACGGCGCCGTATCGAAATAGCGGCACCCGGTGTCGTAGGCGGCCTCCAGCGTGGCCCTCGCCGCGGCTTCCGAGATCGGGCGGTAGAGGTTGCCGAGCGGCGCGGTACCGAAGCCGAGCGTCGTGAACGTCAAAGACGCTCCGGACCGGCTGGTGAACCTGCGGCTGCGCGCATCCTCATCGCCGTCCATCGCGACAACCCTCCCTTTGCCCCGTCTCGCAGGGCTTGGCGCGGACTCGCGACGCGACGCCGCCAAACTGTCTGGAGCCGTCTGGAAACCCACGATCCTCATGCTGAGGAGGTCCGTCAGGACCGTCTCGAAGCACAGCTGATGCTTGCCGTCCTTCGACTCGGCCGCCTCGCGGCCGGCTCAGAATGAGGAACGATAAGTTCCAACGATCTCTTAAGGCACAACCTATGGCACGATTGCCATTTGCGTGCAATGAGGAAGATCCAGACCATCGCGATCGGCGAGACGCACGGACTTCGAGCAAGTCGCCGGTCGCATTGCAGACAAATGGCAAATGGCGTAGGCTTGCCGCGCTATGTCGAGCTTGCCGCCACTTGAACGGGACCATCGGGGTGCTGCTGCTGCAGAAGCCGACCTCGCGATCGATCGGCCCGACGGCGGCAACGTGCCCTCCCTCGAGCAGGCGCTGTGCCGGTTGCTGCGCCACAACATCATATCGGGCCGCCTGCCGCCCGGCACCGTGCTGAACGAGCATAGTCTGTCGCAGGACCTGTCCGTCAGCCGTGCCCCGACCGGCCGGGCGCTCGACCAGCTGGCGAGCGAGGGCCTGATCCTGCGCAACGAGGGCCGTGGCTTTCGCATCCCCGGGACGGCGTCGGCCGGAAGCGTCGGGGCGCCGCGTCTCGATCTGCCGGCCGAGATGATCGACGTCATCCGCGGGCGCGCCGGGTGGGAGCGGCTGTGGGATCAGGTCGAGGGTGATCTCGCGACCTGCATGCCCTTCGCCCGGTTCAAGATCGTCGAACTCACCATGGCCGAACATTACGGCGTCAGCCGCTCGATCACCCGGGACATTCTGGGCCGCCTGCAGGCGCGTGGCATGATCGAGCGGGCCGGGCGGTCGCAATGTTTCCTGCCCGAACTGACCCTGACGCTGATGCACCACCTCTACGAGGTCCGCCGGTTGCTCGAGCCCGTGGCCCTCCTGCATGCGGCGGAGCATCTCGGCCGCGACCGGCTCGATGCCATGCGGACCGCCCTCGTCGAGGCTGCCGCACGCTATCCGGACGTCTCGGGCGCCGAGCTCGCCGCCCTCGAACACGACCTGCACCAGACCTGCCTCGATCCCTGCCCCAACAAGCCGCTACTCGCCGCGCTGCGCCAGCACCAACCGATGACGCTTGCCACCAACCGCCTGGTTCACGTCTATCTCGGCATGCCCGAGGTGGAGCCCTTCCTGGCCGAACATCGCCTCGTGATCGACCTTCTGATGGCCGGCACCGCCGATGCGGCGGCGGCCGCGCTCGAGGCCCATCTGCGGAGCGCCGTGCAGAAGCAGCGCGCCCGGTTCGCCGAGCTCAAGGCGCACCATCGGCCGGTGGTGCCGCCCTATCTGCAAAGGGTCGCCTCGTAGGCTCGACCCGCACCCGCGGAAATCGCCAGACCGGCGCAACTAGATTCGACGAGGGATGCATCCATGCCCGAACTCCTGATGATCGTCGGCAGCCTGAACCGCGACGCGCCCTACTTCCGGGCGGCGCATGGGTTGGGCCTTTCGGTGTTCCGCTTCGACCCGGCGACCGGGCGGGCGGAGCTGATCTGCGAAGAGCGGAGCGTCGACAATCCGACCTTCCTGTCGGTCGCGGCGGGATCGCGCTGCATCTACGCGACGTCGGAAGTGTACGGCTGGCACGAGGGTCTCGTCAGTGCCTATCGCTATGATCCGGAGGCGCGGCGCCTGATCTATCTCAACAAGCAGCCGAGCCTCGGTAGCGTCGCGGCCCATAGCAGCCTCGATGCCGAGGCCCGGCATCTCTTCGTTGCCAACTACGGCATGGGACCGGAGGAGGAAGGTCCGGATCGCGCCATCGCGGTCTATCCTCTCAGCCCCGACGGCGCCCTGGCGCCGCCGGTCGCGAGCCTCAGGCACGGCGGTCGGGGGTTGCGGTCCGATCGGCAGGAGCGCGCCCACCCGCATTGCGTCCTGCCGAGCCCCGACGGTCGCTTCGCGATCGTCGCCGATCTCGGTCTCGACGCCCTGTTCACCTATCGGTATGGCCCGGACGGAACGCTGTCCCCCGCTCCCGTCGCCACGATGCCGATGCCGCCCGGCTCGGGACCCCGGCATTTCGCCTTCCATCCGGGCGGCCGCTTGGCGGTCGTGATCCGCGAGCTCGACTCCTCGATCTCGTCCCTGCGCTTCGAGCCCGACACCGGCGGTTTTACGCAGATTTCGACAGTATCGACCTTGCCCGACGGAACCACGGCGGAGAACTCCTGCTCGGACGTCCAGATCCATCCGGGCGGAAAGTTCGTCTATGGCGCCAACCGGGGCCACGACAGCATCGCCACCTTCTCGCTCGACGGGCAAACCGGCCACCTCGCGCCGATCGGCCATCGATCCTGCGGCGGGAAGACGCCGCGCAACCTCGCGATCGATCCGACGGGCCGCTACCTCATCGTCGCCAACCAGGACAGCGATACGCTGTCGGTCCTTGCGATCGAGGACGGCCGTCTCGCGCATCCCGTGCACCAGGTCCCGGTCGGCTCGCCCATGTGCGTCAAATTCCTGGCGCTATGACCCTGCGACCAGGCTGTCGATCCTGAGCGGCAGGTCACGAACCCGCAGGCCCGTGGCGTGATAGACCGCGTTGGCGACCGCGGCCGAGGTCCCGACGATGCCGATCTCGCCGATGCCCTTGACGCCGATCGGGTTCACCAGATGGTCCTCCTCCGGCACCAGGATCACGTCGACGTCGACGACGTCGGCGTTCACCGGCACGAGGTAGTCGGCGAGGTTGGTGTTCACATAGCGCGCCGCATTGGTATCGATCGCGGTCTCCTCGTGCAGCGCCGAGCCGATGCCCCAGATCATGCCGCCCATGAACTGGCTGCGGGCGGTGCGCGGGTTGAGGATACGGCCGGCCGCGAAGGCACCGACGATGCGGGGCACGCGGATCTCACGCGTGCGCGCATGCACCCGAACCTCGACGAACTGCGCCCCGAAGGCGAATTGGATGCGATCGGCGAGCCGTGTGCCGCCGGTCGGAAACGCGGCGCCCTTGTAGAGCATCCCCAGCGCGCCCTTCTGTGCACCGTGCGGACTCCATTCCGCATAATCCTCGATGGCGCCGAGCCCGCGCTCGCTCATCAGCTTGACGAGGTCGACAGCGGGCGCGCCGTCGTTGCTCAGCTTCGCCCGGATCGCGTCGCAGGCCTGCGCGATGGCCGAGCAGACGCTGGCCGTGGTGATCGAGCCGCCGGAGACCGGCGCGGGCGGAAGCTCGGTGTCGCCGAGCATGACCGAGATCTTCTCGACGGGTAGGCCAAGGTGCTCCGCGGCCGTCTGGGCCGCGACCGTATAGATGCCGTTGCCTATCTCATGGCTGGCGGTCTCGACGCGCGCCGTGCCGTCCGGGAACAGGCGGACGCGGGCGCTCGCCGGTGCCATCTGGGTCGGGTAGGCCGAGGTGGCGCAGCCCCAGCCGACGAGCCAGTCGCCGTCGCGCATCGATCCCGGCGCCTTGGTCCGCTTCGACCAGCCGAAGGCCGCAGCGGCCTGATCGAAGCAGGTCATCAGCGAGCGGCTCGTATAGGGCAGGCCCTTGATGGGCTCATGCATCGTGTCGTTGACGCGCCGCAGCTCGACCGGATCCATGTCGAGCGCCACGGCGAGCTCGTCCATGGCGCTTTCGAGCGCGAAGAAATAGGGCGTCTCGGCCGGCGCCCGCATGAAGCCGGGGGTCGACCGGTCCGCCCTGACGATCGTGACGTTGCTCGCGATATTGGGGCAGGCGTACATGCGGATCGAGGCATCGGTGCCCGCCACCGCGTAGGGGTCCGGCCGCGACGTCACTTCCGATCCGTCGTGGCTCAAGGCGAGGAGCTTGCCATCGCGCCCGGCGCCGAGCCTCACCGTCTGCCGGGTCTCGGCCCGGTAGGTCGCGATGGTGAAGCCCTGGTCGCGGGTCGCGACGAGCTTGACCGGCCGGCCGAGCTTGCGGGCCGCGATCGCCACGATGGCGGTGCGCTGCGTCAGCGAGCCCTTCGAGCCGAAGGCGCCGCCGATGAACCGGCTGATGACCCGCACCTGGTCGGGACTGATGCCGAGCTGCGCCGCGAGACCGTTCTTGATGCCGAACACGTTCTGGCTCGGCTCGTAGACGGTCAATTGCGCGCCGTTCCAGACGCATTGCGTCGAGAACAGCTCGATCGGGTTATGGTGCTGGGTTGGCGTCGAATAGGACACCTCGACCTTCACGGGGGCGCTGGCGAAGGCCGAGGCGAAATCGCCGACCTTCGGGTCCTCGTGCTTCTTGTTCTGCGTCGCGAGCCCCTGGTCGAGGACGCCGGGCGAGCCGAACGTCGCCGACGGCTTGTCGATCTCGTAGTCGACGACGATGCGGTGCGCCGCGTCGCGCGCCGCCTCGTAGGTGTTGGCCAGCACGACGGCGATCGTCTGGCCGCCATAGGCGATGTCGGCCGACCCCAACGGCACGACCGTGTTCGACGCCGGACCGCCCTCGGTCATGAACTTCAGGTGGCGGACGGCATCGTGCATGGTCTCGTGCGTCAGGATGTCGAGGACCCCCGGCACGCTCTTCGCCGCGCGGAGGTCGAAGCTCCTGATGCGACCCTTGGCGATGCCGCTGCTGACCAGATAGGCGTAGGCCGTATCGGGCAGCGCGACATCGGACGAATACATGGCCGAGCCGGTGACCTTCTGGCGCGCGTCGTAGCGCGGGATGGGCTGGCCCATGTTGGCTTTCGGGGCGGGTGCGGCGTCGACCATGATCAGATCTCCAGCGTCGCGGCTTGCAGCAGGGCGCGTACGACCGTCTTCTGGCCTAGCGCGATCTTGTAGCTGTTGTGCTGGCGCCCGACCGCGCCGGCGAATGCAAGGCGGGCAGCGGCGGTCGCGGCCGCCTCGTCGAGCCGCTTGCCGGCGAGCGCGGCCTCCGCCTCCCGGGCCCGCCACGGCGTCGTGGCGACGCCGCCGAGCGCGATGCGGACCTGCCGGACGATCCCCCCGTCCATGTCGAGCGCCACCGCCGCCGAGGCGAGGGCGAATTCATAGGACTGGCGGTCCCGCACCTTGAGATAGAGCGACCGTCGGGTCCAGGGCGCCGCCGGGACATGGAAGCCGGTGATCACCTCGCCCGGCTTCAGATTCGTCTCGACGTTGGGCGTCGCGCCGGGCGGCCGATGCAGATCGGCGAAACGCATGGTCCGGGACGCGCCGGCCGCGCCTGCGACATCGAGCGTGGCGTCGAGCGCCAACAGGGCCTGGGCGAAATCGCCCGGGTAGGTGGCGATGCAGTCCGGGCTCGTTCCCAGGACTGCGTGCTGCCGATTGACGCCGTCGAGCGCCGCGCAGCCGGAGCCTGGCTCGCGCTTGTTGCAGGCCGTCCAGGACGTGTCGCGGAAGTAGTTGCAGCGCGTCCGCTGCAGCACATTGCCGCCGAGCGTCGCCATGTTGCGCAGCTGGGCGCTCGCCGCCAGCGTGAGGCTCTGCGCGACGACGGGATAATGCTCGAGGACGCCGGCATGGTCCGCGGCCGTCGACATCTTCACCAGCGCGCCGAGATGAAGGCCGTTGTCGTCGAGGGTGATGGCGCCGTAGCGCCCGGCGAGCCCGCCGATGTCGACGAGCCGCGCCGGCTGCATGACGTCGAGCTTCATCAGATCGAGAAGCGTGGTGCCGCCCGCGAGATATTCGGCCGGGTAGCGGCCCTGCACCGAGCCCGCGTCGAAGCCGGCTCCCGCCGGCATGCCAGCGGCGCGCTCAGGCGAGGTGGCGCGGTCGTAGGAGAAGGGACGCATGGCTCAGCCTCCCATCTGCGCTTTGGCCTGCCGGACGGCGGCCACGATGTTCGGATAGGCGGCGCAGCGGCAGAGATTGCCGCTCATATATTCGCGGATGGCATCGTCGTTGCCCGCATGCCCTTCCTTGACGCAGCCGATCGCCGACATGATCTGGCCCGGCGTGCAATAGCCGCACTGGAAGGCGTCATTGTCGACGAAGGCCTGCTGCATCGGATGGAGCGGAGCATCCGCCCGCGCCAGGCCTTCGATGGTCGTAACCTCGCGGTCGCCGACCGCGACGGCGAGCGTGAGGCAGGACAGCACGCGCTGGCCGTCGACATGAACCGTGCAGGCGCCGCATTGGCCGTGGTCGCAGCCCTTCTTCGAGCCGGTCAGCCCGACATGGTCACGCAAGGCGTCGAGCAAGGTGGTGCGGATGTCGAGACCCAGGCGATGCCGCTCGCCATTGATCCGGAGCGTCATATCGACGGGCGCGGACGGATCGACCGGTGCGGCGGCTCTCGCTGTGGTGTCGGCCCTGGCGGCCCCACCGACGAGCGGCAGCGCCGCCGTGCTCGCCGTGACGCCGAGGAATCGTCGCCGGTTAACGAGGGCGCGAGCCTCGCGGTCGTCGTAGTCCGGCATGGCTCTCTCCGCGTATGCCTAGAACGAACGGTCCGGATTCGCATCCGGGACGCGCGGTGCATGTCGCCGTCGCGTCGGCAAGCGAACGACCCAATATTGGCCGCGGTTCCAAGTCGCGGCGGCGAGCGTGGGCGAGTTCGGCCTATCCGAGCGCAGGTTGAGCGGAGATTTGCGGCATCGAGTCGCAGATAAGCGGCATCTTGACCGGTGCTTTTGCTCGCGCCGCCCGACACGCGACTGCCGAAGGGTCAGGCCATCGATGCGATCGGTGTGGGTGATACGGTCGTCGGACGGTGCATGTCGTTGGTGTTGCGCCTCGACGACTTGCCTGTTCTTTCGGCAATTTCGATGTCGGTCCGTCACGCGGCCTCAGTCAGGTAGTGCTGCCACCCTTGTCGGTAGCGAGCAGCGACAGAGTCGCATCATCCGGCCTGCCGCCACAGAACCGGTCGAGCGCCCGGCGGTAGAGCGTCCCGTCCGCGTCGGCGGCACGGTCGAAGAGCGTCATCGACGAGCGGAACTTCATGTCGTCCGGACTGCCGAAAATGACGGCGAGGGACGCACCCGCCCCATCCACCACCGCCTGCGTGCATTGCTTCAAGCGCGGCCCAAGCACGGGATGATCGAGGTAGGCCCGCGCCTCCTCGAGCGAGCCAAGGCCGTAGAACTGCGCCGTCGGCGAGCGGCCGAGACCGCGCAACTGCGGGAAGACGAACCACATCCAGTGGCTGCGCTTGCGGCCCGCCTCGAGTTCGCCGAGCGCGGTCTCGAAGACGGGCGCCTGCGCGGTGACGAAACGGTCGAGACCGAAAGGATCGGCCATGGCGGGTCCTTCCCGAAACGGGTCATTCGCCGGTTGGGCGCCGTTGCCACGTCAACGGATGGATTTCGGCACGGGTCTTTCCCCCGCTTCCCGGCGAAAGCCGGGATCCAGGACTATGCCGCCGAAGGTCTCACGGTTCCGTCGCAACGTCACGAGGCTGCATCCCGGCTTTCGCGGGGACGAGCGGATGGTGTTGCCTGAACGCGTCAACCTGAATTCGGCGCACCGTCACTGCCAGGCGACCGTGTGCTTTCGCCGGTTGCGGCGGCAGAGAGCCGGCAGCCGCCATGACGCGGATCGACGCTCGATCGGGCCCGAAATCCTCGTCCTTCGAGGGCGGTCCCAAACCGTCGGATGTCGATTGGACATACGCCAAACCTGTACCGGCGCGATCTTCGCCGGCGCTCCCGACGGACCCGAGCCGCCCCCGACCGGCAGCGGCCCGCGCGTCGCTGCGCCTACTGGGCGTTCGACGTGGGCGGTGTCTGGGCCTGCGCGGTCTGCTGCTGGCTGGACGAGGCCTGCGTATTGAACGGACAGGCGAGAGCCGGGATGACAGCGACCGCCGCGATCCCGCAGCCGATGACGAGGGCGATGATCTTCGAGCGCATGATCGATGCTCCTGTGCAATCCCCACCGCTGCGCATATTACGCCGATCGGCCGGAAGTGCAAAAGGACGGCACAGGTCGGTGGCGTCTCAGTTTGAATTTTCTGCGGCGACGATCAACCTCCGCCCACCCGGTCGACGGCGCGGCGGAAGGCGGCCTCGATGCCGGCACGCGCCACGTGCCGTCCATTGCGGACGACGTGCTTGCCGAGCGCGAACACGTCGCGGACCGGCGAGGTCGCCGCGCCGAAGATCCAGCTGTCGAGCAAGGCGTCCCCGCTGCGGCCGTAGAGCGCCGGATGGTCCGGATCGAGAACCACGATGTCGGCGCGGCCACCGGGAGCGAGCGCCGCCGGCGCGAGGCCGAGCGCCTGCGCTCCGCCCGTGCAGGCTCCGTCAAAGATAAACCGGCCGACCGAGCCGCCGGGCAGTGCCAGGCGGTTGCGGGCGCGGTCGCGCAGCCGCTGGCTGTATTCCAGTGTGCGCAGCTCGGTCGCGAGCGAGATCAGCACGTTGGAATCGCTGCCGACCCCGAAAGCTCCGCCCGCCTGCGCATAGGCCGTGGCGGGGAAGATGCCGTCGCCGAGGTCGCTTTCGGTGATCGGGCACAGGCCCGCCACGGCGCCGGAGCGCGCCAGCGCCTCGGTCTCGGCCGGGGTCATATGGGTCGCATGGACGAGGCACCAGCGGCGGTCGACGGGCAGGTGCTCCATCAGCCAGTCCACCGGCCGGGCACCCGTGGCGGCGAGGCAGTCCTCGACCTCGCGCACCTGCTCGGCGATGTGGATATGGACCGGGCCGTCCGGATAGGCCGCGAGCAGCGCGGCGATCTCCTCTTCCGTCGCGGCGCGCAGCGAATGCGGCGCGATGCCGATGTTTCCGCCCGGCAATCGTGCGACGGCCCGCTCGGCCCCCTCGTGGATGCGGCCGTAAAGATCGAGGTCGGCGATGAAGCGCCGCTGCCCCGCGCTCGGCTGCGCCGCGCCGAACCCGCCATGGGCGTAGAAGACCGGCAGCAGCGTGAGCCCGATGCCGGTCGCCGCGGCCGCGGCGGCGACGCGCGACGCGAGCTCGGCCGGATCCGCATAGGGGTGTCCGTCCGGCTGATGGTGCAGGTAGTGGAACTCGGCGACGCCGGTGAAGCCCGCCTCCAGCATCTCGACGAAGCTCAGCGCCGCGAGCGCCTCGACCTCGTCGGGACCGAGCGCCGCCGAGAGGCGGTACATCGCCTCGCGCCAGGTCCAGAAATGGTCGTCGCCGGTGCCGCGCCGTTCGGTCAGGCCGGCGATGCCGCGCTGGAACGTATGGCTGTGCAGGTTGCCGATGCCCGGCACGGCGATGCCGCCGACGGACTGCGCCTCCCGCCGTTGGTCCGACCCGGCACCAGCGGCGACGCTCGCGATCGTCCCTGCCTCGAACCCGACCACGACGTCGCTCAGCCAGCCCTCGGGCGTCAGTGCGGCATCGAAATAGAGCTTGTGCATGGGCGCGCTCCGGGACGAAAAAGGGAAAGGCGGCCTCCCGGCCGTGGACGATCTCGACCAACCAATACGGGGATGTGCGTGCCGGACAAGAGCCGTTTCGACCGTTTGTGGCGGCATGCGGTGCTGGCGACGATGGAGCCGGGCGCAGGCGGGCTCGGGCTCATCCGCGACGGCGCCATCGGCTGCCGCGACGGGCGCATCGCCTTCGTCGGTCCGGATCGCGATCTCCCCGCGACGATCGACGCCGATGTCGAGCTCGATTGCGCCGGGCGGCTGATCACGCCCGGTCTCGTCGATTGCCACACCCACCTGGTCCACGGCGGCCACCGCGCCCACGAGTTCGAGTTGCGCCTCAAGGGCGCGAGCTACAAGGAGATCGCGGAGGCGGGTGGGGGCATCCTGTCGACCGTGAAAGCCACGCGCGCCGCCAGCGAGGCGGATCTCGTGACCTCGGCGCTGCCGCGTCTCGACCGCCTGATGGCCGAGGGCGTCACCACGCTCGAGATCAAGTCAGGCTACGGCCTCGACCGCGACACGGAGACGCGCATGCTGGCGGCGGCGCGCCGGCTCGCCACGGTGCGCGACATCACGATCCGCACGAGCTACCTCGGCGCCCATGCGCTGCCGCCCGAGACGACCGACAAGGACGCCTATATCGAGCGGATCTGCCATGAGGTGCTGCCGGCGCTCGCGGCCGAAGGTCTCGTCGACGCGGTCGATGCCTTCTGCGAGACCATCGCCTTTTCGCCAGCCCAGTGCGACCGGCTGTTCGGCGTGGCGGCCGGGCTCGGCCTCAGGGTCAAGCTCCATGCCGACCAGCTCTCGAACGGCGGCGGCGGCGCGCTGGCGGCCCGGCATCGGGCGCTTTCGGCCGACCATCTCGAATTCACCGACGAGGCCGGCGCGGCCGCGCTCGCCGAGGCCGGCACCGTCGCGGTGGTGCTGCCCGGCGCCTATTATTTTCTGCGGGAGACACAGGTGCCGCCGGTCGCGGCCTTCCGCCGGCACGGCGTCGCCATGGCGGTCGCGACCGACTGCAATCCGGGATCCTCGCCGCTGACCTCGCTGCTGCTTGCCGCCAATATGGCGGCGACGCTGTTCCGGCTCACGGTCGAGGAATGCCTGCTCGGCATCACCCGCGAGGCGGCGCGGGCGCTGGGCCTTCTCGACGAGATCGGGACGCTCACCCGCGGCAAATGGGCCGATCTCGCCATCTGGCATGTCGACGAGCCGGCCGAGCTCGTCTACCGCATCGGCTTCAACCCGCTCCACACGCGCATCAGGAGAGGACGATGACCAGCCGGGTGCCGTGGCTCGAGATCCGGCGCGGCGCCGCGCCGCTGATCGTCAGCCTGCCCCACACCGGCACCGCCATTCCGCCCGACATGGAGGCCCGTTTCGTCTCGCCCTGGCGGGCCCGGAAGGATGCCGACTGGTGGATCGAGCGGCTCTACAACTTTGCCGCCGAGCTCGATGCGACGATCGTCCGCACCGCGATGTCGCGCAGCGTGATCGACGTCAACCGCGATCCCTCCGGCGTCTCGCTCTACCCCGGGCAGGCGACGACCGAGCTCTGTCCGACCACGACCTTCGACGGCGAAGACCTCTATCGCGACGGCTTGGCGCCCGACCCCGCCGAGATCGAGACCCGCCGCCATGCCTGGTTCGAGCCCTATCACGCGGCGCTCGCGACCGAGGTCGTGCGGCTCGCCGGCGACCATGCGCGCATCGTGCTCTACGACTGCCATTCGATCCGCTCGCGGATCCCGCGCCTTTTCGATGGGCTGCTGCCGGTGTTCAACATCGGCACCAATAGCGGCGCCTCTTGCGGTCCCGAGCTGCAGGCGGCGATCGAGCGGATCTGCGACGCCTCGGGACAGCCGCGCGTCTCCAACGGCCGCTTCAAGGGCGGCTACATCACGCGGCGCTACGGCAATCCGGCCGCGGGCGTGCACGCGGTGCAGATGGAGCTCGCCTGCCGGGGCTATATCGCCGAGCGTCCGGGGCCGGTCGGCGAGGAAGACTGGCCGCCGCCCTATGACGAGGCCTATGCGGCGCCCATGGCGGGGACGCTGCGAACCGTTCTCGAGGAAACCTTGCGTTTCGCACGCGCCGCCTGAGCGCACACCTTCATTAGTTTCTTAACAGATTCTGTCTAGCTTGAGCATCCGGAGAATAGCGCGCCGGGTCGGATCTCATGCTGTCGATCAAACCGAAGCTCACGGTGCAGAGCCGGATCGCGCTCGTGAGCGTCGCCTTCGTCATCGGTCTCCTGCTCATCGGCCTGACCTATTGGAGCGGCGAGCAGGATCTCAAGGCCGCCTTCGCGCTGCACAAGGACTATGCCGATCTCGCCACCCAGTCGCGCGCCATCAGGGCGGACAGCCTGGCGCTGAAGGCGATCAGCCGAGACATCCGGTTCCGCCGCAACGACGCCGATGTCGCCGCCTTCAAGGCCGCGACTTCGGCTTTGGCCAAGGCCTTGGGCACCCTTGCGACCGAGCGCGGCGCCCCAACCTTCGCGACCGAGATCCGCGCCGTGGCGGCCGAAGTGGCGGCCATCAGGAACGAGTTCGTCACGGTCGCCGGGATGGCGACGGCGCTCGGCGCGCCGGACGGCCTCGAAGCCCGCCTCGACAAGACCTCGGGGGCGCTCGACGACGCCGTCACGGCCACGGTCGGGGAGACCGAGACGCCCGACACGCTGCGCCTCCTCGCCACCGTCAAGGACATGCGGCAGATCGAGGCAGCCTATCGATCGAGCCTCGATGATTCGCTGCCGGCCTCCTGGGAGGTGGCGCAGGGCCGCCTCGAGCGGCTGCTCAAGAAGGCGGAGCTCGCCGAGGATACCAGGATAGCGGATGCCGCCGCGCTCAAGACCTATGTCGAGGTCTTCGAGCCCTGGAACACGGCCGAAAAGACCTTCATGATCGCGGCGGAGCACCTGTCGGGCGATTTCGACCTGATCGGCCCCAAGCTGCAGACGCTCGACGACGCGATAGCGACCAAGGCGCGCCAGACCTCCGATGCGCTCGACGCAGCCCAGGCACGCACGCGCCGGCTCATCCTCTCGACCATCGTGACGGCGCTCGTCTGCGGCCTTCTCAGCGCCGTCTTCGTCGGGCGCACCACCGCCGGGCCCTTGCGCCGGCTGCGCACCGCGATGCTCGACCTCGCCGACGGCCGGCTCGGCGCCGCGATCCCGTTCCTGAAGCGGCGCGACGAGATCGGCGAGATGGCGCGGGCGGTCGAGGTCTTCAAGGACAATGCCGTCGCGCTGCAACGCTCCGCCGTGGAGACGAAGCGCCTCGAGACAGACGCCGCCACCGAGCGCGAACGCAACGAGGCTGAGCGCGCCAGGGCCGCGCGCGAGCAGGAGCGGGTCGTCGCCGCCCTGGCCCGCGGCCTCGATCAACTGGCCCGGGGCCGGCTTACCTGGCGCATCGAGGAGGCCTTCACCGGCCGCTACCAGGTGCTGCGCGACGATTTCAACACGGCCATGGGGCGCATGGCCGAGACCATGCGCCAGATCGCCGACAGCACCGCGGGCGTCAGCGCGGCGGCCGCCAATATCGGCGCAGCCTCCGAGGATCTGTCGCGCCGCACCGAGCAGCAGGCGTCGAGCCTCGAGGAGAGTGCCGCCGCGCTCGACGAGATCACCGCCACGGTGAAGAAGACGGCGGAGAATGCCGGCCACGCCCGCCAGGTGGTGTCGCTGGCGCGCTCCGACGCCGAGCAATCCGGTACGGTCGTCCGCCGGGCCGTCGAAGCGATGAGCGGCATCGAGACATCCTCGCGCCAGATCGGCCAGATCATCGGCGTCATCGACGAGATCGCCTTCCAGACCAATCTCCTGGCGCTCAACGCCGGCGTCGAGGCGGCGCGGGCCGGCGATTCGGGCCGCGGTTTCGCGGTCGTGGCCTCCGAGGTGCGCAGCCTGGCCCAGCGCTCCGCCGATGCCGCCAAGGAGATCAAGGCGCTGATCTCGACCTCGGCGCGGGAAGTCGCGAACGGCGTCGGCCTCGTCGGGGAGACCGGCGAGGCACTGCACCGGATCCTCGGCCAGGTGGCGGAGATCAGCGGCATCGTGGCCGATATCGCGAACTCGGCGCAGGAGCAGGCGTCGAGCCTCCAGCAGGTCAACAGCGCCGTCAACCAGATGGACCAGGCGACGCAGCACAATGCGGCGATGGTGGAGGAGACGTCGGCGGTCGGCCGGACGCTGACCGAGGAGGTCGTGGAACTCGCGACCCTGATCGAGGGATTCGACTTCGACGCCAGCGTGGCGCGCGAGCCCCTGCGGCTTTCGGCCTAGCGCATGTTCGGCTGTTGCCGAACTGCTCCAGCTTTGAAATGCGAGCAGTTTCATCGGGATGGAATCGCAACGCGATTCCATCTGATCCGATACTGCTCTAGATGCCGGAAAACCGGCACGGTTGTTCGGTTACGTCATACCGTATCCGATTGGAAATGGATCACGTTGATCAGGGATCGAGAGAGAGTCCGGACGTGGTGATCTGACGCTCCGGTCGACGGTTCACGCAAGCTCGGAATGCCGTAAGACCGCACGGGAATCGCGTGCGGCAGGGAGGACCAGGTTTTGACCAATCCGGTGGGGGCCGGTGCCGGGGTGGGGCTTTTCTCGCTCGGCATCTTCATGTTCGCGTTGAACGACGCCCTGGGCAAATGGCTCGTCGCCGACTACGCGGTGGGTCAGCTCCTGTTCCTGAGGACCATCGGCGCCGTCGCAGTGCTCGGCCCGCTGCTATGGAACAGCCGGGCGGACGTGCGCATCCGGGATCAATGGTCGTGGCACCTGCTGCGCATCCTGTGCATGGCCGCCGATACGTTCTCGTTCTATTTCGCCACCAAGTCGCTGCCGCTCGCCGACGTGATGACCTTCTACCTGGCGGCCCCGATCATCATCACGGCGCTCTCGGTCCCCTTCCTCAAGGAGAAGGTCGGGCCGTTCCGCTGGGCCGCGGTGCTGGTCGGGTTCGGCGGCGTCGTGATCGCGCTGAAGCCGACAGGGGCCGCCTTCTCCAGCGCGGCGCTGATCGCGCTCTTCGGCTCGACGATGTTCGCGACCGCCATCACGGTGACGCGCCGCCTGCGCGACACGCATTGGCTGACCCTCGTCACCTGGCAATTCGTCGGTGCCGGCATCCTCGGGGGCGCCGCCTCGGCCTTCACCTGGACCGAGCCCGGCCCGGTCGACCTCGCGCTGATGTTCCTCGTCGGCATCATCTCGATCATCTGCTTCATCTGCATCACCAAGGCGCTGGCGCTGGCGCCCGCCAGCCTGCTGGCGCCCTTCCAATACGCGTCGATCGTCTGGGCGGTGGTGCTGGGATGGCTGGTCTTCGGCGACAAGCCGACCCCGAACATCGTCCTCGGCGGCCTCGTGATCATCGCGAGCGGCCTGGCGGTTTTCTATCGCGAGCGCTGGCGGGCCCGGCACGCCTGACGTGGTTCACCGCGATTTCGGCGTTTTCCGCATGCCGCCGTCGTCGACGCCCTGGCCCGGCGGCCCGGAAACGCTGTTGCCCGTTCCCGAGGAACCGGGGATGGGACCGCCCGTCGTCCCGCCGAGCCCGGTGCCGGCGACGCCACCGTTGCCCGGCGCGATGAGCCCCTTGGGGATCGGGTCGCCCTTGAGGGCGTCGGCAGGATCTGTATCAGCCCCGCGTTCGCCGCCGCGCGATTGGGCCATGGCCTGAGGCATCACGAGCATCAGCGCCGAAGCGAGCGCCAGGCCCCGCCTGATCCCGATGCGACGCGTCATCTTCACCTCCGGCCCGAAACACGCCAAAAGAGCAGCAGGCCCCTCGTTCCGCACGCCTGCCCAGCCGTTCGGCGCATGGGCGGCCTTGCGATAAGCGCGCGGAAGGCGCCCGCGGTTCCCACCCGTCGCGCCGCACGGGGATCAGCCGCGCTCGACGCGATGGCCGACCCCGAACTCGGTCCGCAACACCCTGGGCCGGCCGGATCCGCCGCGATCTTCCGGCACGGCGCGCCGAATAGGCCTGACGGTCGGTGCCCGCTTCAGGCACTTCCGAACACGCGCGAAAAAATCGCGTCGACATGTTTGGTGTGGTAGCCGAGGTCGAACAGCGGCTCGATTTTTTCGGCCGGCAGGACGGCGGTGACCTCCGGATCGGCCTTCAGGAAGGCCAGGAAGTCGCCCTCGCCGCGCCAGACCCGCATGGCGTTGCGCTGCACCAGGCTATAGGCCTCCTCGCGCGAGGCGCCGGCCTGGGTCAGGGCCAAGAGCACGCGCTGCGAATGGACGAGGCCGCCGAGGCGGTCGAGATTGCGGCGCATGTTCTCCGGATAGACCAGCAGCTTGTCGATCACTCCGGTCAGGCGGTGGAGCGCGAAATCGAGCGTGATCGTCGCATCCGGCCCGATCATGCGCTCGACCGAGGAATGCGAGATGTCGCGCTCGTGCCAGAGCGCCACGTTTTCCAGCGCCGGCACCACCATGCCGCGCACGAGCCGCGCGAGGCCGGTGAGGTTCTCGGTCAGCACCGGGTTGCGCTTGTGCGGCATGGCCGAGGAGCCCTTCTGGCCTTCGGCGAAGAATTCCTCGGCCTCGAGCACCTCGGTGCGCTGCAGGTGCCGGATCTCGATGGCGAGCCGTTCGACCGAAGAGGCCACGACCCCGAGGGTCGCGAAAAACATCGCATGGCGGTCGCGGGGGATGACCTGGGTCGAGATCGGCTCCGGCACGAGCCCCATCTTCTCCGCCACATGGGCTTCGACGCGCGGATCGATATTGGCGAAGGTGCCGACGGCCCCCGACAGCGCGCAGGTGGCGATCTCGGCCCGCGCCGCGACGAGCCGCGCCCGGTTGCGCGCAAACTCCGCATGGGCATAGGCGAGCTTCAGCCCGAAGGTGACGGGCTCGGCATGGATGCCATGCGAACGGCCGATGGTCGGGGTGAATTTATGTTCGAGCGCGCGGCGCTTGAGCGCGCCGAGCAGCGCGTCGGTATCGGCGATCAGGATGTCGCAGGCGCGGGAGAGCTGCACCGCGAGGCAGGTGTCGAGCACGTCCGACGAGGTCATCCCCTGGTGGACGAAACGCGCCTGCGGCCCGACGAGCTCCGCCAGGTGCGTCAGGAAGGCGATGACGTCGTGCCGGGTCTCGCGCTCGATGGCGTCGATCCGCTCGACGTCGAAGACCGCGTCGCGCCCCTTGGCCCAGAGGGTCCGCGCCGCCTCGGCCGGGATGATGCCGAGCTCGGCCAGCGCGTCGCAGGCATGGGCCTCGATCTCGAACCAGATACGGAAGCGCGTCTGAGGCTCCCATATCGCGACCATGGCGGGACGGGAATAGCGCGGGATCATGCGTCGGGCTCCGGGATGGGATTTTTCCCTGTCTCCATACGGCGCGCGGACGCGGGACGCTATGGGGTGGAGAGGGCCCGGAGCGGAGAGAGCGGGGTTGCGCCAGCTGCACACGTTAGTGCCTCGCTTGATTTCGGACGTTCAGGACTGCACTCTCTGCCGTCGTTGCAGGCGCTTTTATCGCCATCGACATCTCGACGTTGGCGGACCATATCGGGGCCTATGCGATGGCACTCGCCCCATCGTGGAGGCGATCGGGCGTCACGTGCGGGCCGTTGCGCGGATCCACGCCGACGATACGAGATTGCCAGAGCTGGCGAGGACAAGACCGAGACGGGACGATTGTTGACCTACGTGCGCGGCGACCGCCCGTTCGGCGGCGTCGACCCTCTGGCCGCGGCTCTCCCTAATCGCGCTGCCGGTCAGGGGAATACCCGAGGGAGCACTTGGCGACCCACAACGCCATGATGGGGGCCGATGCCTTCGCGGGCTGCAACGATCTCTATGACGGCCTATGAACTGGCGAGTGAGGAATTGCACACGGCAGCTCGACTGGTACACTCGCCGCCCGAGTTTGCCCACAGGCAGTAGCATACGCAACGCTCCGAACGCAGCACCTATACGCCTATCGACTTTCGACAGTGGGAAAGCACCGGTGGTCTAATCCTCTCCCCGAAATTTCAACGCCGTGGCGTATGGAACCGAGCACAGCGATCGTTCCTAATAGACACTCTTCTGCTTGAGCTTCCCGTTCCTCCGGTTTATGTTAGAATGGTCCAGTCGTCAGATAACACCGCTGTGATACGCGAAGTCATTGACGGCCAGCAACGTTTGAGCGCCATTCTCGATTTTATTGAAGATAAATATACTCTGGCCAATAAAATAGAATCAGACTGTGCGGGTAAACGCTTTTCCGAATTAACCTCGGAACAGCAAAACAGAATTATACGTTATCCATTCATCTGCGAAGTGTTTTATGGCGTGTCTGATAAAGAGGTCTTGAGAATATTTGCCCGACTGAACACTCACTCTGTAAAACTAAACGAGCAGGAACTTAGAAACGGTGAATATTTTGGTCCGTTCAAGCAATCTTGTTATGACATCGCGTTTGAACATCTAGAATTTTGGCGTCGCAATCGTATTTTTACTGAGCAAGGTATTGCACGGATGCAAGAGGTGGAGCTTACGAGTGAGCTGACAATCTTAGGATTGGATGGACTTCAAGACAAAAAGAAGTCCGTAGACTCTTTTTACGATCGATACGATAATAGCTACCCAGACCGGGCGAAATCCGAAACTCGGTTTCGATCTGTAATTGATGCAATCAATGACGCAAACCCAAGCGGATTAGCGCAGACTTAATTCAGAAGAGTTCCACTATTTTACTCTCTTTATGCGGCTGTATACCATCGCATGTTTGGAATTATGAAGATTAGTATCGCTACAAATGCGACAGGGCGATTATCGCGCGCTGAGATAGAGGGATTAGAGAACGGGATTAATACTTTGTCAGACGTTGTGCAGCGAGCTAAGGGGGGTGCGCCGATACCCGAATCGAGAACCACTTTTGTAAATGCATGCTTGCAACAGACTGACAACGTTAGGCCGAGACTTACACGATTGGATACGATATATAATACCTCGTTCAACTGATGCCTCGAAGACTGCCTCCGCTGGCTAATCATTTTATCGCGTCCGCTCAAGCCGCTCAGGACCTTATCATGAGGCTCGAGGCGGCCCATGTATATTTATCTGGACAACAGGCCCAGCACCAAATCGGTCTAAACGCCCTCGAGCTGTCTTACGAACTGGCCTACCTGCGGATCTTCACTGCCTGGGAAGAGTTTCAGGAGCAAGTCTTCTTGAGAAGGCTTTGCGGATACGAGGATGCCAATGGATATCGCGAACCCTTAGTTTCTGGACAGAATTATCGACCAACGCTGGCTTTAGCCGAGTCTGCGTATTTGGGTGGCTTGCAATACAAGCTATGGCATGATCCAGTAAAAATTGTTGCGAGAGTAAAAATCTTTTTTGTCGCCAGCCATTTCGCAACAGTGATCGGATCAAGGCAGGCAGCTCTTGGTGAATTTGCTGCTGTTAGGCATCGTGTCGCTCACTCCCAGAAACATGCTCGCTCCGAGTTCGATGCCGCTACGATGTCGATCGCCGCTCGCCGCTATTCAGCCTCCCGTCCCCGCCGGTTCCTGCGCGATTGGAAGAATACCATTTATCCACGTAAAAGATGGATCGCTTCTATTGCAGATGATCTGGGTGCGTTAGCGAGACAAATATGCCCATGAGTTCCGACTGCTATGCTGGCTGTGGTCGGCACATTTTAGCTCAAAACCTTCCCGACGCCAAAGCAAGGACGCCTTATAAATCGGAAATCTACAACTACGTCGCCAGCCGAAGCGGCGACAGCAGCCAGAGCAAGGCGATGGACAGCGTAAAAGGTCTCGACTGATTTCGCTGCGGAAGAGGATCTGGCCAAGGCGTAGCATCGAGCTGCTTGCCAACCATATACGGCGCCACTCAGCGATGGCTCACTTTGAAATACAGCTTGGGTCAGGATCTTTTGTTTAGCTGCCACTCGGTTTACTTGCTCGCAAGTAGACCTTCCGAGAGTGACTTCCCGCCGCCAAGATCATGCTCGTCCGTCAGATGTAAGCTTACTGTAAGCAGCCAAGTCTCGCGGTCAATTTTATTGCACGACAGTCAACTCGACGTTTCAAGCTGCGCGGCGAGCACAACAAACCGCGCCCCCTCACACCGTCCGGTAGGTCCGGTCGAGATAGGCGAGCGCGGTGCCGTCACCGCTGCCGAAGACCGCCAGCACCTCGCCGATCAGCACGTCATGGGTGGCGATGCGGCGGACATCGGTCAGGCGGCAATCGAACCCCGCGATGGCGGTCTCCAGCATCGGGGCGCCGGTGACGAGCGTGCCCCAGCGGCCCCGCTCGAAGCGCCGCTGCTGCGGCAGCTCGGTGCGGCCCGCGAAAGTCGCGGCGATCTCCTCGTCGCCAGGGCCGAGCGTATTGATGCAGAAGACGCCATTCTTGATCAGACGGGCGGCGGAGGCGCTCGAGCCGTTGAGGCAGACGAGCACCGTCGGCGGCCGGTCGGACACCGAGGTCACGGCGCTCGCGGTCATGCCGGCGCGGCCGTGGGGACCATCGGAGGTCACCACATGGACGGCCGTGACGACGCGCCGCATGGCGTCGCGGAAGGCTGTGCCCGCGTCGGGCGACCTCGCATGGCCGATCCGCGTCATCGCCTCCATCGGCTCGTCCCGCAGGGCGAGGGCGACATTATGGTGAATGTTCATAACGTTCCCATTGCCGAGCCGGTTCGCGCCCGACCCTCGACAGCCTGCATTATGGGCTCGTTCGAGCGGCTTTTCCATCACCCGGCCGGCCAGGGATGCCGGAACTTGAGAGTATACATAACGCCTCATCACAATTCCGCCGAAATGCGGCCTGCGCCCCGTTGCTCCCGGGCATGGAGCTTGCTAGCCTCGCGAATAATAACATTACTGCAGGCGCCGGATGATCGGCACCAGGGAACGGTCGCGCCCATGGAATTCCTCCAGACCTTGATCAACGGCCTGACGCTCGGTTCCATCTACGGGCTCATCGCCATCGGCTACACGATGGTGTTCGGCATCATCGGCATGGTCAATTTCGCCCATGGCGACGTGTTCATGCTCTCCGCCTTCGTGGCGCTGATGGTCTTCCTCATCCTGACGCAGCTGCTCGGGGTCACCTCGATCGTCCTCGCCTTCGTGATCGTGCTCGTCGCCGCCATGGCGATCACCTCGCTGTGGAACTGGGCGATCGAACGCGTCGCCTACCGGCCCTTGCGCGGCTCGTTCCGGCTGGCGCCGCTGATCTCGGCGATCGGCATGTCGATCTTCCTGTCGAACTTCGTCCAGGTCGTGCAGGGGCCGCGCAACAAGACCATCCCGCCGATGTTCGAGGACGTGGTCCACATCGGAGGCCAGAGCGGCGCGACCATTTCCTACAAGCAGATCCTCATCATGGCGACGACGGCGGTGCTGCTGTCGGGCTTCTGGTACCTGGTGCAGCGCACCTCGCTCGGTCGCGCCCAGCGGGCCTGCGAGCAGGATCGGCGAATGGCGGCGCTGCTCGGCATCGACGTCGACAAGACCATCTCGCTCACCTTCGTGATCGGCGCCGCGCTCGCCGCCGTCGCCGGCGTGCTCTATCTCAGCTACTACGGCGTCGTCGCCTTCTCGGATGGTTTCGTCCCCGGCGTGAAGGCGTTCACGGCCGCGGTGCTGGGCGGTATCGGCTCGCTGCCGGGCGCGGTGCTCGGCGGCATCACGATCGGACTGATCGAAGTCTTCTGGGCCCGCTACATTTCGTCCGACTACAAGGACGTCGCCGCCTTCTCGATCCTGGCCATCACGCTGATCTTCATGCCGAGCGGCCTTCTCGGCCGGCCCGAGATCGAGAAGGTCTGATCCGATGCGGATGGACGCCACCAAGCCCATCGTGACCGGTCGAGTCGATCCCGGCTTCGACATTGCCGCGGCGGCGAAGTCGGCGGGTTTCGCCGCCCTGGTGACGCTGGGCCTGTCGTTCCCGCTACTGGCCTTCGAAACCCATACCGACTTCTCCAACACGCTCGTGGTGGTGCCGCGCTGGTCCTGGGCGATCTGGGCGGCGGTGATCGTCTTCGCGGCGCGGTTCGCCGGGCTTTTGCTCCATGCGCGGCCCAAGCCGGCGGCGCGGCCGCAGCAACTGCGCGTGCCCTCGCGCGGCGAAACCTTCCTCAAGACCAATATCTCGCTGTTCGCGCTCGCCGTGCTTCTCGCCTTCCCGCTGGTGACGCTAGGCACGCTCGGTCCGGGCGGCGCGCTCAAATGGATCAACAACTACGGCATCCAGATCCTCATCTATGTCATGCTGGGCTGGGGCCTCAACATCGTGGTCGGCCTCGCGGGCCTGCTCGATCTCGGCTACGTGGCCTTCTATGCCGTCGGCGCCTATTCCTATGCCCTGCTGTCGACCACGTTCGGATGGTCGTTCTGGATCTGCCTGCCCATCGCCGGCATCCTCTCGGCCTTCTGGGGCGTCATCCTCGGTTTCCCGGTGCTGCGGCTGCGTGGCGACTACCTCGCCATCGTCACCCTGGCCTTCGGCGAGATCATCCGCATCGTCCTGATCAACTGGACCGATCTCACCAACGGCTATGCCGGCATCTCGTCGATCCCGCACGTCACCTTCTTCGGCATCCCGTTCACCGACGACGACGACGGCTTCGCCCATGTCTTCGGGCTGCAGTTCTCGCCGATCTACCGCACCATCTTCCTGTTCTACCTGATCCTGGGCCTGGCGCTGCTGACCAATTTCGTCACCCTGCGATTGCGCCGTCTGCCGATCGGGCGCGCCTGGGAGGCCTTGCGCGAGGACGAGATCGCCTGCCGGTCGCTCGGCATCAACACGGTCAACACCAAGCTCACCGCCTTCGCGCTCGGCGCCATGTTCGGCGGCTTCGCCGGCTCCTTCTTCGCGGTGCGCCAGAGCTTCGTCAGCCCCGAGAGCTTCACCTTCATCGAATCCGCCACCATCCTGTCCATCGTGGTGCTCGGCGGCATGGGCTCGCAGATCGGCGTCGCCATCGCCGCCTTCATCCTGATCGGCGGCACCGAGATCCTGCGCGAGCTCGATTTCCTCAAGCTCATCTTCGGGTCGGATTTCGATCCCGTCCAATACCGCATGCTGATCTTCGGCTTCGGCATGGTGGTGATGATGATCTGGAAGCCGCGCGGCATCATCGCCACGCGCGCACCCTCGATCTTCCTCAAGGAGCGCAAGACCATATCGGGCGACCTCGTCAAGGAAGGCCACGGCTGATGCGCTGGCAGACCGACCCGCTGCTCGTCGTCGAGCATCTGACCATGCGCTTCGGCGGCCTGCTCGCCGTCAACGCGCTGTCGTTCCAGGTCGGACGCGGCGACATCACGGCGCTGATCGGACCCAACGGGGCGGGCAAGACGACGGTGTTCAATTGCGTCACCGGCTTCTACAAGCCGACCGAGGGCCGGCTGGCGCTCGCCCGCAAGGGTGTGGCCGCCGCCGCCGACGTGATGGCGCTGACCCGATCGGGCGCCCGGCACGGACACGGCCAGAAGGGCGACCTGTTCCTGCTCGAGCGCATGCCCGACCACGAGATCGCCCGCAAGGCCAAGGTGGCGCGCACCTTCCAGAACATCCGCCTGTTCACCGGCATGACGGTGCTCGAGAACCTGCTCATCGCCCAGCACAATCCGTTGATGCTCGCCTCCGGCATGACCTTCCTCGGCGTGCTCGGCATCGGCGGCTACAAAGCCAAGGAACGCGAGGCGGTCGAGAAGGCGAAGTTCTGGCTGGAGCAGATCGGGCTCATCGGCCGGGCCGACGATCCGGCGGGCGACCTGCCTTACGGCGACCAGCGACGGCTCGAGATCGCTCGCGCCATGTGCACCGATCCCGTCCTGCTCTGCCTCGACGAGCCGGCCGCGGGCCTCAACCCGCGCGAGTCGCTCGAGCTCAACACCCTGCTGCGGCTGATCCGCGAGCACCACGGCACCTCCGTGCTGCTGATCGAGCACGACATGTCGGTCGTCATGTCGATTTCCGATCACGTCATCGTGCTCGACTACGGCACCAAGATCGCCGACGGCACGCCGTCGGAGGTGCGCAACGACAGCAAGGTCATCGCCGCCTATCTGGGCGTCGGCGACGAGGACGTCGAAAAGGTCGAGGCGGAGATCGGCGCATGACCTTGATGCCCGAGCCGGTGCTCGAACGGTCCGGCGCCGTGAAGGCGCCGCTCCTCGCGATCCGCGGCGTGAAGACCTTCTACGGCAAGATCATCGCGCTGAAGGGCGTCGACCTCGACGTCAACGAGGGCGAGATCGTCACGCTGATCGGCGCCAACGGGGCCGGCAAGTCGACCCTGATGATGACGATCTTCGGCAATCCGCGGGCTCGGGAGGGCACCGTCTCCTTCGACGGCCGCGAGATCACCCGGCTGCCGACGCATGAGATCGCGCGGCTGTCGATCGCCCAGTCGCCCGAGGGCCGGCGCATCTTTCCGCGCATGACGGTCTTCGAGAACCTGCAGATGGGCGCCTCGATCAACAATTTCGCGCATTTCGACCAGGACATCGAACGCGTCTTCGCCATGTTCCCGCGGCTCAAGGAGCGTGTCGCGCAACGCGGAGGCACGCTGTCGGGCGGCGAGCAGCAGATGCTCGCCATCGCCCGCGCGCTGATGAGCCGGCCGCGCCTGCTGCTGCTCGACGAGCCTTCGCTCGGCCTGGCGCCTCTCGTCGTCAAGCAGATCTTCGACGTCATCCGCGAGCTCAACAAGACGGAAGGGCTCACCGTCTTCCTGGTCGAGCAGAACGCCTTCCACGCGCTGAAGCTCGCCGACCGCGGCTATGTGATGGTCAACGGCCTCATCACCATGTCGGGCACCGGCAAGGAACTCTTGAGCAAACCCGAGGTGCGGGCCGCCTATCTCGAGGGGGGCCACTGATGGGCGGGTATCTCTACGCCGACGGCTCCGCCAGCCTCGCCGCCTTCATCGTCTTCACCCTGATCCTGGGCTGGCTCGGCGGTTGGGCGACGGGGCGAGCCTTCGCGTCGACCTGGCGGTCCCCGCTCACGCTGATTCCGGCAGTCATCGCCCTCGCGGCGGCGGTGCGTTTCTTGCATTATGCCATCGCCGGCGATGATCTCGGCTCGATCTATTACTACCTCGTCTCGCTCCTCGTCGTGACGATCGGCGCGTCCTACGGCTTCGTCGCGTTCCGGGCCGGCCAGATGTCGCGACAATATTCATGGATCTTCGCTCGATCGGGTCCGCTCAAGTGGCGCGACGCGGCTTGATCGACTGGTGTAAAGGTTAATCGGGATTTAACGTGACAAGGGCGCCGGGTCGCATCAGGATCCGCCCTCGGAGCGGTCCGGCGACAACGGATCCGGTGAGACCAGGGAGACTTGCGGCATTCGCGCCCGCCATCGCGGGTCGGGGTGTCGCGAGGGCCGACGAGGCCGAGGTTCAGGAAGGGAAGCAGGCATCATGAAACAATTGAGACTGACGGGCTTTGTTCTGGCGGCGGGCCTCGCCTTTTCGGGCGCCGCGCATGCGGCCGACTTCAAGCTCGGCGTTGCCGGCCCGATCACCGGCGCCAATGCGGCCTTCGGCGCGCAGCTGCAGATGGGCACCCAGATGGCGGTCGACGACCTGAACGCCAAGGGCGGCATCCAGGGCGAGAAGATCACGCTCGACGTCGGCGACGACCAGGGCGATCCCAAGCAAGGCGTCTCGGTCGCCAACAAATTCGTCGGCGACGGCGTCAAATATGTGGTGGGCCACTTCAACTCCGGCGTGACCATTCCGGCCTCCGACGTCTATCAGGAGAACGGCATCCTGATGATCACACCCTCGGCGACCAACCCGCTGCTGACCGAGAAGGGCAAGTGGAACGTGTTCCGCACCTGCGGCCGCGACGATCAGCAAGGCATGGTCGCCGCCAAGTACATCGAGGACAACCTCAAGGGCAAGAAGATCGCCATCCTCCACGACAAGACGACCTATGGCAAAGGTCTTGCCGACGCCACCATGGCCAACCTGGCCAAGGGCGGCATCAAGCCGGTGCTCTACGAGGGCGTGAATGCGGGCGAAAAGGACTATTCGGCGGTCGTGTCCAAGGTGAAGGCGTCGGGCGCCGACATCGTCTATTGGGGCGGCCTGCACCCCGAGGGCGGCCTGATCCGCCGCCAGATGACCGACCAGGGCGTCACCGCCACGATGATGTCGGGTGACGGCATCACCGACAACGAGTTCGCCGCCATCGCCGGCCCCGGCGCGGAAGGCACGCTGATGACCTTCGGCCCCGATCCGCGCAAGAAGCCGACGGCGGCGGATGTGGTGAAGGAGTTCAAGGCCAAGAACTTCGATCCGCAGGCCTATACGCTCTATAGCTACGCTGCCGTGCAGGTGATGGCGCAGGCCGCCGAGGCCGCCAAGTCGGTCGAGCCCAAGAAGATGGCGGAGAAGATGCACTCCGGCATGAAGTTCCATACGGTGCTGGGCGATCTCTCCTTCGACAAGAAGGGCGACCTGACCAAGGCCGACTACGTCATGTATACCTGGAAGAAGCAGCCCGACGGCAAGATCACTTACGTCGAGAACGACTGATCTTCAGCCGATGGATCAAGGAAAGCCCGCCTCTTCGGCGGGCTTTTTCGTTGCCACGGAGCTTCCGACCGAATGACCTGTTCGTGGATCAGGCCAATGTTACTTTGGTGCCAGGGGGCGCGTGAGCCTCGCGCGCGGCCGATGTGTCTCGCGGGGTGTCAGCGTCTGCAACAGCTGAGCTGTTCAGGACGTAATCATTCATGACGGTCGCCTGCCGGCCTGCTCATCGGCGAGCGATGCGGCCGGCTGGCGCATGGCGGCCCTCGCAGGACGTTTGACAACTCCCATTTCCTCGTCCTGAGCCGGCCGCGCAGCCAAGTTTACGCTGGCTGCGTAAACTTGGCTTTGGCCGCGTCGAAGGACGGCAGGCGTCGGCCGTGCTTCGAGACGGTCCTGGCGGACCTCCTCAGCCCGAGGATTGCGGGTTTCCAAACGGGCTATCAGAACTTCTCCATCCAGGGCCGTAGCTCGACCTCGAACGACCAGGCGTTGCGCGGCTGGCGAAGCAGGTCGAGATAAGTCTGGGCGATGCCGTCCGGATCGAGGGTGGCATCGTCGTGGTCGGGACGGGTGTCGCTGCGCACAGCACCGTCGACCACCACATGGGCCACGTGGATGTTCCTGGGGCCGAGCTCGCGCGCGGCGCTCTGCGCCAGGCCGCGCAGCGCGAATTTGCCCATGGCGAAGGGTGCCGAGAGCGCGAACCCTTTGACGCCCGCCGTCGCGCCGGTGAGCAGGATGGCGCCGCGCCCCTGCCGCAGCATGCGCCGCGCCGCCTGCTGGACGGTCAGGAAGGCGCCGAAGGCGGAGACCGACATGCTGTGGCGCACGTCTTCCGGATCGAGGTCGGCGATCGGGCCTCGCACGCGCCCGCTGGCATTGTAGACGACGACATCCGGTTCCCCGAGCCTGCGGTCCGCATCCTCGAAAAGCTGTGCCACGGAGGCCACGTCGGCGGCGTCCGCCCCGAAGGTCTCGGCCTTGGTCTCGGCCGCCAATGCCGCAAGCCGCTCAGGGTTGCGGCTCGCGAGGCCAATTCTGAGGCCGGCGCGTGAGAAGCGGCGGGCCACGGCGGCGCTGATGCCGGGGCCGGCACCGACGATCAAGGCCGCGCGATAGGGGGTCTCGCTCATGACGTCATCCTTGCGAAGTTGCGACCATCGTCAGCCGAGGCGGGACAGGCCGGGGAAGGCTTCGATCAGCCAGAAGGACAGGCTCTGCATGCCGCCCGTCAGGAAGGCGATGCCCGTCGCGACGAGCAGCACCCCGGCGACCTTCTCGACCGCGCCGAAATGCATCTTGAACCGCTTGAGGAAGCTCGTGAACGACCCCATCGCCACCGCCGCCGCGACGAAAGGCAGGCCGAGGCCCGCCGAATAGGCGGCGAGAAGGCCCGCGCCGCGCGCCACGGTGGCTTCCGACCCCGCCACCGCCAGGATGGCGGCGAGGATCGGGCCGATGCAGGGCGTCCAGCCGAAGGCGAAGGCGAGGCCCATGACATAGGCGCTCCACAGGCCGGGCGGCCGCTCCACGTCGACGCGCGCCTGCCGGTAGAGGATGCCGAGCCGGAACACGCCGATGAAGTGCAGCCCCATGACCACGATCGCGAGGCCGGCCGCGATCGACAGCGGCTCGTTGAAGCGACGCAGCACCGCACCGAAGGCCGAGGCCGTCGCGCCGAGCGCCACGAAGACGGTCGCGAAGCCGGCGACGAAGAGCAGGCTCGCGAGAAGCGCGTCGCGCCGGGTGCGTCCCGCATCGCTACTCTGCAGCTCCTCCAGCGTGCTGCCGGCCAGAAAGCACAGATAGGGCGGGACGAGCGGCAGGACGCAGGGACTGAGAAAGGACAGCAGCCCGGCGATGACCGCTGCGGGCAGGGAAACGTCGCTCGACATGGCCTCTCTTAGCACATGATGCCAAAAATCTGTGCCGGCGTGCCGGCATCATGCTCTAGCCGAAGGCGTCCGCGCGGGGAAGCCTCTCGGTCCCGGCGTGACCCGGGAGCGACACCGCGCCGCTTTTCGTCGCGCAAGCCGACCTTTTTCATCCTTCGCGCCGCACAGCACGCCGCGATCCGGGTTATGTAATCGGTGGACAAGTCGGCATGCGCCGCAGGAGATCAAGGTGCGAACATCCATTCTGGCAATGGCGGCCGCCCTCGCCGTGACCCTCGCCGCTCCTGCGGCCCGCGCCAATCCGGACATCCCCTACTACAAGCTGAACTACGCGGACTACGACTACACCTATCAATGGGAAGTCGACAAGGCGCGCCGCTACCCCTTCTTCTACTGGGACGGCCAGGCCTACTGCCGCTACCGGTCGGGCTGGCAAGGCGCCGGCGCCTATCACGTGGGGACGCGATACAAGCGCGGATTCGGCTGGGACGGCGGCTATCCCTGGCAGGGGCCCGGCACGGCGGCCGATCACGACGACGACAAGAGCTTCGCGGACTACCGCGCCGACTACGCGCAGAAATTCGAGCATGCGGGCGTCTGCGGTCCACGCCGTCACCATCGCCGGCATGGGGTCGTGCTGCGCCGCAAGGATTGACGGGCCGCCCGGATGACGGGGCGCAACCTCATCACGGATGTGGCGGGCCTCAAGGTCGGTCACGCGCATGATCAGGGGCTGGCGTCGGGCACGACGGTCGTCGTCTTCGAGCGGCCGGCGGTGGCCTCGATCGCCATCCATGGCGGCGCGCCGGGCGTCCGCGACACGGCCTTGCTCGAGCCCGAGATGACGGTCGGCGCCGTCGATGCGCTGGTGCTCTCGGGCGGCTCGGCCTTCGGGCTCGATGCCATGGGCGGGGTGCAGGCGGCGCTGGCCGAGGCCGGTCGCGGCTTCGAAGTCGGCGGGGTGCGCGTGCCGCTCGCGCCGGGCGCCGTGCTGTTCGACCTCGCCAACGGCGGCGACAAGGCCTGGGGACGCCGCCCACCCTACTGGGATCTCGGCTATGCCGCGGCAGGCGCCGCCGCCCTGGATTTCGCGCTCGGCAGCGTCGGCGCGGGGCTCGGCGCCACCACGGCGAACCTCAAGGGCGGCCTCGGCTCGGCCAGCACCACGACCTCGCGCGGCTATCGGATCGGCGTGGTCGTGGCCGTCAACGCGCTCGGCCAGGCGACGGTCGGCGACGGGCCGCACTTCTGGGCCGCGCCCTACGAGCAAGGCGACGAGTTCGGCGGCCTCGGCCTGCCCGCCCCATGGCCGGCCGAGGCGCTGCGCCTGCGCACCAAGCTGGACGCGCGTCCCGAGGCGAGCGCGCCGACCGCGACCACGATCGCCATCGTGGCGACCGACGCGCCGCTGACCAAGGCCCAATGCAAGCGGCTCGCCGTCATGGCCCAGGGCGGCCTCGCCATGGCGGTGCGCCCGGCCCATGCGGCGCTCGACGGCGACACGGTCTTCGCCGCCGCGACGGGACGGGCGGAGCGTGCTCCCGACATGCGCGACCTGACCGAGATCGGGGCGCTCGCGGCGGACTGCCTCGCCCGTGCCGTGGCGCGCGGCGTCCATGCGGCCGAGCCTTTGCGGTTCGCCGGCGCTCTGCCGTGCTGGCGCGACCTCGCCGCCCGTTGAGAGAACGGCCAGCCTTCAGCGCCGCTTAACGCGCGCCGGCTATGCTGGCGCTGGAACGCGCGGAGGGTCGGCATGGGTTTCGGGTTCGGGCTGCTCCGCCTCGGCCTCATGGCCATGCTGCTGTGGCCGTGCTGCGCGCGGGCGAGCCCAGCCGGTGAGCCGCTGCCACCGAGCGGCTTCGCGCCGCCGATCCTCGACGGCGTCGTCCGACTTGCGGAGCCTGCCACGCCCGGCCTCGAACGCTATCGCTTCGCGGGCGGCCAGGACTGGCCGGCCCTGAGATTCCATGCGACATCGCCGCTCGATTGGCGCCGCGCCGGTGCGTTGACCATCGCGGTCGAGAACCCATCCGACACGCTCTTCCCGCTGCTGCTGCGTCTCGACGACGACATCAAGGCCGACGGCGGCGATCGCTCGCTGACCGGCACGACGGTGCTCGCGCCCCATGCGCGCGTCACGCTGGTCCTGCCCCTCGACCCCGACGCGCCGGCCGGCATGCGCGGGCAGCCGCCCGGCCGCGTGGCGCTCGAGCCCGGCGACCAGTTCGTAAGCGAGAGCCGCGGCTCCGTCGACCTCGGCCATATCGTGGCGCTGCATGTCTCGGGCATGCGCATGGCCGCGGATCACGAGCTGCTGATCGGCCCGCCGACGCTGCGCCCCATCCAGGGCCGGCCACGCAGCTCGGAACCGCTCGCCGACCTCTTCGGGCAATGGACGCAGGGCACGTGGCCGGAGAAGGTCCACTCGATCGCGGACTTGCGTGCGAAGCTGGCGGCGGCGACCACGCAGACGCGCCGCCTGGCGCGTGTTCCCATCCCGGCCGCCGACGCCTATGGCGGCGTGGATCCGTCGCTGAAGCTTCCGGCGACGGGCTTCTTCCGCACCGCCAAGATCGGCGGGCGCTGGGCGCTCATCACGCCCGCGGGCCATCGCTTCTTCTCGCTCGGCGTCGACAGCGTCGCGGCCTCGAACCCGACGCTCGTCGGTGGCCGGGCGCAGCTCTTCACCGGCTTGAGCGCGGCCGAGGCGCATGATCCAGGAGCCACCCTCGACGTCGGCGAGGCCAATCTCGAACGTGGGCGCGGCGCGGACTGGCGCGCGCGCTGGCCCGGAGAGGTGCTGGCCCGCCTCAAGGCCTGGGGCTTCAACACGCTCGGCACCTGGAGCGACACCCGCCTCGCGCACGGCGCCCACATGGCCTATGTCAGCTTCACCGATGTCGAGGGCGACAGCGCCATGGTGCCGATGAGCGGCGGCCGCAGCCTCGCCGACCCGTTCGATCCGCGCTTCGCCGCGGTGGCGGATGCGGTCGCCGCCACCATGACGGCCGGCACGCGCGACGATCCCTATCTGATCGGCTATTTCTCCGGCAACGAGCTCCCTTGGGGCCAGCCGGACCGGCCGGACGACGGCATCGCGGCGCATGTGATGGCGCTCGGGGCCGAGAGCCCGGCCAAGCGCGCGCTGGTGGACGATCTGCGCACCCGCTACGGCACGCCCGAGGCGCTGGCCGCAGCCTATGGCCTCAAGGCGCCCGTCGGCTGGGACGCACTGCTGTCGCGGCCCTTTGCCTGGCCGATGCCGCTCGACGCAGCGGCGCGGCGCGACATGACCGATTTCGGCGGTCGCTTCGCCGAGCTCTATTTCCGGACGGTGCGGACGGCGCTCAAGCGCCACGATCCGAACCATCTCTACCTCGGCACGCGGCTCGCCGCCTATCCGCCCGAGGTGATGGCGGCCTGCGCGCGCTGGTGCGACGTGATCAGCGTCAATGTCTACGACCGTACCCCCGAGGCCGAGGCGGCGGCCTGGCGCGGTCTCGACCGGCCGGTGCTGATCGGCGAGTTCCATTTCGGCTCGACCGACCGTGGCTCCTTCTGGCCCGGCATGGTCGCGGTCGAGAGCGAGGCGGCGCGCGGGCCCGCCTATGCTGCCTATGTGGCGGCGGCGGTCGCGGACCCGGCCATCGTCGGCGTCCACTGGTACCAATATGCCGACGAGCCCTTGACCGGGCGCCCCTATGATGGAGAGAACGGC
Organism: Lichenihabitans sp.; assembly: GCA_965277635.1. Lineage (GTDB taxonomy): Bacteria > Pseudomonadota > Alphaproteobacteria > Rhizobiales > Beijerinckiaceae > Lichenihabitans. The sequence goes on along the minus strand of CBDIDE010000002.1, from coordinate 2,104,213 downwards.
CATATCGGGCTCGTCGCGGTCACCGACGTCCCCTTCGCGGGCTTCGTCGAGGCGGTCGCGGCGGCCAACCGCGCGGCGCTCAAAGTCTTCGCCGGCCAGGGCCGGACGATGCCGGCGGTCGAGCGGCTGGGGCTTCGCGGCACGCAATAGCTGGGAGCGACGATGCAGAAATGGCACATCCCGCTGGTCGTCATCACGGTGATCGCCATCATCTACCTCGTCTATGTCTATTCGCTGGTGCCGTCCTCGACCGTTCCGCATCCCTAACCGGAAGGGTCCGTCACCCGCATCGCGCCGTCACGATCCGCAGGGCCTCGGCGAAGGCGGCCTCCGCATCGAGCGAGGTCGTGTCGAGCATCGCGGCGTCGGCGGCGGGTTTCAGCGGCGCCGCGGCGCGCGAGGAATCGCGCTCGTCGCGCCTGCGGATGTCGAGCAGCACCGCGGCGAAGTCGGCTGCCTCCCCGGCCCTGGCCAGCTCGAGCGCCCGGCGCTGCGCCCGCGTGTGCGGGGCGGCCGTGACGAAGATCTTCACGTCGGCCGCGGGGCAGATGACGGTGCCGATGTCGCGGCCGTCGAGCACCGCGCCGCCCGGCCGGCCGGCGAAGCGGCGCTGCGCGTCGATCAGCGTCGCCCGAACCTCGGGAATGGCCGCGACGACCGAGGCGGCCTCGCCCATCTGCCGGCCGCGCAGCCGCGCTTCGTCGAATTCGGTCAGCGCCAGGCCGCGCGCCGCGGCGACCGCCGCCGGCACCCTGTCGAGCGCCTCTCCGGCATCGAGCAGCGCCCTGGCCGTGGCGCGGTAGAGCAGGCCGGTATCGAGGTGCGGCAGGCCGAAATGGAGCGCGAGCTTGCGCGCCAGCGTGCCCTTGCCCGAGGCGGCCGGACCGTCGATGGCGATGATCACCGCGCGCCCGTCAGCCGAACGCCGCGCCGAGCGCCGACATGTCGGCGCGGAAGGCCGGATAGCTCGTGGCGATCATCGCGTCGTCGTCGATCGTCATGGGCGCCTCGGAGGCGAGGCCCAGCACCAGGAAGCTCATGGCGATGCGGTGGTCGAGATGCGTCTCGACCGTGCCGCCGCCCGCCGCCCTGCCCTGCCCTCCCGTCACGACGAGGTCGTCGGCCTCGATGACATGGTCGACACCGGCCGCCGCGAGTCCTGCCGCGACGGCGGCGAGGCGATCGGATTCCTTGACGCGCAATTCGCTCAGGCCCGCCATGCGGGTCGTGCCCGAGGCAAAGGCCGCCGCCACCGCCAGCACCGGATATTCGTCGATCATCGAGGGTGCGCGCCCGGGCGGCACGTCGACCCCCGTCAGGCGTGCGGAGCGCACGCGCAGGTCGGCCACATCCTCGCCGCCATCGCGGCGCCGGCCGATCTCCTCGATCGAGGCGCCCATCTCCCGCAGCGTGGTGATGAGGCCGATGCGCAGCGGATTCATCATCACGTTCTCGACGACGATGTCGGAGCCAGGCACGATGGTCGCGGCCACGATCGCGAAGGCGGCCGAGGACGGGTCGGCGGGCACGCTGAGCGATGCGCCGACGAGCCTCGGCCGGCCGGTGAGCGTCACCTTGCGGCCGCCCTCGCCGTACGGCTCGACGTCCACCTCGGCGCCGAAGTGGCGCAGCATCTTCTCGGTATGGTCGCGCGAGGCTTCGCTCTCGATCACCACCGTCTGGCCGGGCGCCGCGAGGCCGGCCAGCAGCACCGCCGACTTGATCTGCGCCGAGGCGACCGGCGTGCGGTAGGTGACGGGGCGCGGCGTCGCGGTTCCCTCGAGGGTGATCGGGCAGCGGCCGCCGGCCTCCTCGGCGATGACGCGGGCGCCCATGAGCGCCAGCGGATCGAGGATGCGCCGCATCGGCCGCTTGCGCAGGCTGGCGTCGCCGTCGAACGTGGCGGTGACGCCCGCCCCGCCGACGACGCCCATCATCAGCCGGGTGCCCGTGCCGGCATTGCCGAAATCGAGCGGCGCCCGGGGCTGCGTGAGGTTGCCGAGTCCGACGCCCGCGATCGTCCAGGCCCCCTCGCCGGTGCGGGTGAGAGTCGCACCGAGGGCCCGGCAGGCCTCGCCGGTCCGCAGCACGTCCTCGCCCTCGAGCAGCCCGCGGACGTGCGTCTCGCCGTGACTCAACAGGCCCAGGATGAAGGCACGGTGCGACATCGATTTGTCGCCCGGCGGTCGCAGGCGCCCGGCGAGCGGTCCCGATCGTCTCGCCGTGCAAGGACGCTGAGAGGCGGCATGGGACTCTGACGACATGCGGAGAAATCCGAGCTTTTCCAGAGAGAGGTTGCCGGGCTCGTAACATGGCCGTGCCGGGCCTGTCATGTCGGGCGGCGTCGGTCCTGCATTTGATATTGACGGAGCGCGCCGGCCCCCTTAACGGGTCGCATCACTCTTTCAAAATTATCGAGGACGGGCGCAGCGTCGCGCCGACCGGGGAAAAGCTGTGTCACGACCCGAATTAGGCGGAAAGCGCCAGTGCCAGACCTGCGGCGCGAAATTCTTCGATCTCAACCGGGATCCGATCATCTGCCCGAAATGCGGCGCGACCTTCCAGGCGCTCCCCGTGGCCAGGGCACCGACCCGGCCCAGTCCCGCCGCCCCGCGCGATGAGGTCGAGGCCGATCCGGCCGGCGTCGAACTCGTCTCGCTCGAGGATGCCGAGACGGCTGACAAGCCTGCGGCCGCCGCCGAGGACGACATCGAAGTCGACGACACGCCGGCCGACGACGCCACCTTCCTCGAGGAGGAGGAAGAGGCTGACGACAACGTGTCGGACCTGATCGACGGCGACATCGAGGATGACGAAGAGGGTTGAGCGGGCGACGGGCTGCGGACTCGGCAACCCGTTCGGACGAAGTCCTCTCGACGGCCTCAACAGAATGTGATCCGCTGCATCGTCGTCCGCGGGCGACCCCGTGGTCTGGCGGCTGGCAGCGCCGATTCCGTTCGAACGAGGCTCGACATGAGACCGATCATTTTTGCCGCCGTCGTTGGCGCCCTGCTGCCGGGGTTCGGCAGCCTTGCCTCGGCCAAGGTGCTCGACCGGGTTCCCGAATCGGTCAAGACGCTGGCGGTTGCGGCCTATACCGAGCGCTACTGTCCCTCGCTCAAGGTCGATGCCGACGTCGAGCGCGACTGGCTGCATTTCGTCGGCTACGACCTCGACCGGCCAGATCACTCCGAATATCAGATCCGTGCCGTTCAGCTGCAGATCAATGCCTATGAGCGCGACTCCACCATGACCTGCGCCGGCATCTATCTGGCCTATGGGCCGATGGGCTCGGTGGTCAACGGCATGGTCGACCGCGCCTTCTTTCTCAACGGCATGATCGACCTCTATTGAAGCGAGCCCGGCTGGGGAGCGCGCGATCAGCGGGCGAAGAGCTCTAGGCTGAGCCCGATCAGGCATCCCGCGATCGTGCCGATCACCATGAGGACGAGGAGGGGAGGCCAGACGATTCGCATCTGCGATACTATGGGTCGGCGCGCTCCTGGGGCCAGGGATCGGGAGTTGAAAGCACCGGGTGGCAAAACCTGCCGGCTCGGCGGCGACGACGGCGGACCTAATTTTGTGATAATCGCGCCCCGCTTTGTCGCTTTCGCGCGCGCCGGCGAGACGGTAAGGCGAGCAAGATGGCACCGGCGTCCCTCCCCTCACCTCAGCGTCCCATGGCCGACAAGAACCATATCCTGACCCTGTCCTGCGAGGATCGTCCGCGCATCGTCGCGACCGTGACGGGCCGCCTGGCCGATCTCGGCGGCAATATCGCCGAGAGCTCCCAATTCTGGGACCGGTCGACCAACCGCTTCTTCCTGCGCATCCATTTCACTGCGCCCGAGGGCGTGAACCAGGACGCGGTCCGCCAGGCGCTCGGGCCGGCGGTGCAGCGCTTCTCCATGCGGATGGACCTCTATGACGGCGATCGCCGTCCGCGGATCATCGTGATGGTGTCGAAGTTCGATCATTGCTTCGAGCATCTGCTCTACCAGATCCGCGTCGGCTGGCTGAAGGCGGATGTCGTGGCGGTCGTCTCGAACCACGAGGCGGCCCGCGCTTCGGCGGAGGCGGCGGGCCTGCCCTACCATTGCTGGACGGTCACCAAGGAGAACAAGGCCGAGCAGGAGCAGCGGGTGCTCGACCTCGTCGACGAGACGGGCGCCGAACTCGTCGTCCTCGCCCGCTACATGCAGGTGCTCTCCGACAATTTCTCGACGGCGCTGTTCGGGCGGATCATCAACATCCACCATTCCTTCTTGCCGAGCTTCAAGGGGGCCAAGCCCTACCACCAGGCCTACGAGCGGGGCGTCAAGATCATCGGCGCCACCGCCCATTACGTGACGGCCGACCTCGACGAGGGACCGATCATCGAGCAGGAGATCGAGCGAGTGAACCATTCGCTCTCGGGCGACGACCTCGTGGCGGTCGGCCGCGATGTCGAATCGCGCGTGCTGGCGCGGGGCGTCAAGATGCACCTCGAGCGGCGCGTCTTCCTCAACGGCCGCAAGACGGTCGTCTTCTCGTGACGGCCGAACGGATCGACGGCAAGGCGATCGCCGCCGAGATCACCTCCCGCGTCAAGGATGCGGCCGCCGCGCTCCGGGCGAAGGTCGGGCAAGCGCCGGGGCTCGCGGTGGTGCTCGTCGGCGACGATCCGGCGAGCCGGGTCTACGTGACCAACAAGAGCCGCACCGCCAAGACCTGTGGCTTCGAGTCGATCCAGCTCGACCTGCCGGCCGACACGCCTCAGGCGGCGCTGCTCGGCCATGTGGCGGCGCTGAATGCCGACACGACCATCCATGGCATCCTGGTGCAGCTGCCGCTGCCCAAGGGACTCGATGCCGGCGCGATCATCCGCGCCATCGATCCCGACAAGGACGCGGACGGCCTCCACCCGATCAATGTCGGACGGCTCGGCATGGGCGCGATCGAGGACGCCTTCCTGCCCTGCACGCCGGCCGGCAGCATGGTGCTGCTGCGAAGAGCCGTCCGCGGCTCCCTCGCGGGCCGGCATGCGGTGGTGGTGGGCCGCTCGAACCTCGTCGGCAAGCCGATCGCGCAATTGCTGCTCGCCGCGGACTGCACCGTGACGGTCGCCCATTCGCGTACCGTCGACCTGCCGGGCCTTTGCCGCACCGCCGACATTCTCGTCGCGGCGGTCGGCCGCCCCGAGATGGTCCGCGGCGATTGGATCAAGCGCGGCGCGATCGTCATCGACGTCGGCATCAACCGCGTCCCAGGCCCGGAGGGCAGGACGCGGCTCGTCGGCGACGTCGCGACGGCGGAAGCGGCGGACGTGGCCGCAGCGATCACGCCGGTGCCGGGCGGCGTCGGGCCGATGACGATCGCCATGCTGCTCGCCAACACGCTCCGCTCGGCCTATCGGCATGCCGGGCTAGAGGTGCCGGACGTGCTCGGCACTGCGACGGCCACATAGTTTCCAACGAGCAGCCGCGAGCACAAGGCGCAGGCTGCTCGATCAGTTCAAGCACCGAGGAGCCCGACCAGGAGCCGGCTGCCCAGCCAGGCCAGGGCGCCGACCTCGACGGCGCCGACCATCACGATGATCAGCAGGAAGCCCCTCTCGGCAATCGTCAAGTGGGCGTTGTCGTTCGCCACATCGGTCTGCATCGCGGTCCCCATCGCGACAAGCGGCCGCAACGCATCCGGCCGTCATCGCCATGACAACCGCGAGGATCGATCGACGGTTCGGCCCGGCTCATCAATTTTCCGTGCTGCGGCCGCCGAAGCCGACGGCGAGGCGCACGTGGCGCTCGGCCGCACGTGGCGAGGACCTCGTCCGGCTCGCCCCATCTTCCTCCGACGCAACCTCCGAACGCATGCCGAGTTCGGACACCGCCTTGCGAAACCTTCACGGAAGACTTCCGTTCAGCTCAGACCGGTTGCGTTCCGCGTTCCGGACGAGGAGATCCATTATGGCGGCCACCGAAAAAACCCTCAGCGATGCGTTCTATGAGACGTTGAAGGACGTCTATTATGCCGAGAAGCAGTCGGTCCGGGCTCTCGGAAAGTCGGCGAAGGCAGCAAAATCAAGCGACCTGAAGCAAGCGTTCGACATGCACCGCGAAGAGAGCACGCACCAGGTCGAGAGGCTCGAGCAGGTCTTCGAAATCATCGGAAAGACAGCGCGCGCCAAGACCTGCGAGGCGATGAAGGGCATCACCACCGAGATGGAGGAGGATCTCGAGGATTTCGGCGGGACCGTGGCGGCGGACGCCGTGCTCGTCGGCTGCGCTCAGGCCATCGAACATTATGAGATCGCGCGCTACGGCATGCTCAAGACCTGGGCCAAGCAGCTCGGCATGACCGACGCGGCCCGCCTTCTCGACCAGACCCTGCAGGAGGAGAAGAAGGCGGATGAGACGCTGACACGGATCGCCGAGACCATGGTCAATCCCAAGGCGGGCGGTGCGCAGACCAGGGCGGCGTGACAAGCCGGCGCGTGGCGGCGGCGAGGCCGCACGCGCGTCTGGCATCGATTACATCCGCCAGCCGCCGATGCGGCAGCGTGCTGCAACGCCAGGCGACACGGTTGCGCGAGGTCTGGCAGAGTCGAGCCGGATCTGATTCTGCTCCGGCGCCGAGGCCAACCGACGAGCGGCCTGAGGAGCGAGACCATGGCAGACTATACCTTGGCGGTCGGCACACGCGATCCGCATGGCTTCTCGGCCGCGACGGAGCAGGATGCGATCCGCTATGCTGTCGGATACATCGAAAGCCGTCACGCCGAGGATCTCGGACGAAACCCGCAAGAGGTGGTGACGCTGCTCGGCGGGGCGGGCCTCGTCACCCGGCCGAGCGAGCGCATCGACGAATTCATCGGGCGTATCCCCGGGACGCATCGCGGCATCGATCCTTCGACGATCCAGCCGGGCGACACCAATACGCCGGACTGCAACGGCGACTGACCGCAGGCGACCCTCGGCGCCTGCCTGAACGGTGCCTTCATCGATCCAATCATCGAGATCGGTGCACGACCTTGAGCTGAGGTTTAAATCCGCTTTGGCATTGATCTCTGCGGTCGATACATGAGACGATTGGTCGAAACTTTCGTAGATGCGTCATGTTCTTCTTGCGCCAGCCTTGCGGCGAGGCTTTCTCTTCAACGAGGGTGTCATGAACAGAACGGCAATTCTTGCGACAAGCGTCACCGCACTGCTCGTCGCGTCCTCCAGCGCAGGCATCGCGGCACCCAGTCCGCAGGACTTCATCAAGGAAGCGATTCAGGGCGACAATTCCGAGATCATGCTGGGACAGCTCGCCCAGCAGAAGGGCGGCAGCGACAAGGTGAAGAGCTTCGCCCAGATGCTGGTCGACGACCATACCAGGGCCAAGCAGGAGGCGAGCGATGTCGCGAGCAAGCTCGGCGTCGAGCCTCCGGCCGACCCCGCGCAGGAGGCCAAGGACGAGAACACCAAGCTCTCCAAGATGTCGGGTGGCGATTTCGACAAGGAATTCGCGGCCTACATGGTCACCGACCATCTCAAGGACATCGCCACGTTCCACGACGAAGCCAAGGCCGACCAGGGGCCGGCCGGCCAGCTCGCGGGGAAGACTATACCGACATTGCAGAAGCATCTGCAGGTCGCCCAATCGCTTGCGGCCTCCGATAATGCGACGAACGCGCCGCCGGTCTCCGGATTCCTGGCCAAGGAAGGGCCGGACCTGTGGCGCGGATCGAAGCTCGACGGTGTCGCGGTCTACGGGCCGGACAACAAGAAGGTCGGCGGCATCACCGACGTGCTGATGGATCACGAAGGCAAGGCGACCTATGTCGTCATCGGGGTCGGCGGCTTCCTCGGCATGGGCCAGAAGGACGTGGCCATTCCATTCGCGCAGGTGAAGTTCACCGACCAGCCCGTCACCCCGCCAGCGGCGGCGCCCGCTCCCTCCGCGCAGGGAACGTCGGGCGGCATGGCCCCGGGTGCGGCGACCAGTCTCGGCACGCCAGCGGGTACGGTGGCACCCGCCGGTGCTCCCGCAGCCCCCGGCGCCGCCACACCATCGGCGAACACCGCTGCTGCGGCCGACCGCACTACGACATATCCCGACCATGGCACGATCAGCCTGACGGCGGATCAGCTCAAGGCGGCGCCGACCTTCGAGTTCGCCAAATAAGTGCAGGCGATCTATCGCCCGGCCGCCAAGCCGGCGAACCCGCGTGGAGGCCGTAGACCCGCCGCACCGGGCGCTCTCGACCAATCGGTGTCAAACGGGCATTCTCACGGATGGAGAGCTCACATCTGAGCAATCAACCCGGAGACCGAACAACTTGACTGCCCTCGCGACCACGCCCGATCTCACCGTCGGCAAGCGCTACGACGCCATCATCATCGGCGCGGGCCATAACGGGCTCGTGTGCGCCAACTATCTGGCGCGCGCCGGCCTCAAGGTGCTGGTGCTGGAGCGGCGCGACGTGGTCGGCGGAGCGGCCGTGACGGAGGAGATCGCGCCGGGCTTCCGCGCCTCGATCTTCTCCTATTTGATGAGCCTGCTCCACCCGCGCATCATCGCCGAATTCGAACTCAAGCGGCACGGGCTGACGGTGCTGCCCTGTTCGGACATGGTCTCGCCACTCGCCGGCGACGACTACATCCTGTTCTCCGAGGACACCGCCAAGACTCAGGCGAGCTTCGCCAAATTCTCCAAGGCCGATGCCTCCATCTATCCGGAATTCGACCGCTACCTCGGCGAGGCGGCCGACATCGTCCGCAAGCTGCTCTGGGAGACGCCGGTCGACCCCGCGCGGCGCGATTGGAGCACCTTCAAGGACGGCGCCTCCTTCCTGTGGCGGCACCGCAAGATCGGCCGCAAGATGTACCGCGTCGTCGACATGCTGACGATGAGCGCCTACGACTTCCTGCGCGAATGGTTCGAGGACGACCGCGTCATGGCGGTGCTCGCCTACTACGCCTCGATCGGCACCTTCGCCGGGCCGAAATCGCCGGGCTCGGCCTATGTGATCATGCATCACGTCATGGGCGAGCATACGGGAGCCGGTGGCTGGGGCTTCATCAAGGGCGGCATGGGGGCCATCACCCAGGCGCTGGCCGCCTCGGCGCGCGAGAAGGGCGTCGACATCGTCACCGGCGCGCCGATCCGCGAGGTCCGCGTGCAGGGTGGCCGGGCCACCGCGGTCGTGACCGAGGGCGGCGAGACTTATTCGGCCAAAAGCATCATCTCGAACGCCAGCGCCAAGGTGCTCTACCTCGACCTCGTCGGCGAGCAGCACCTGCCGGCCGAGGTGGTGCGCGAGATCAAGACCTACCGGACCTTCTCGACCGCCTTCAAGATGAACATCGCCTGCGAGCGGCCGCCGCAGTACCGCATCCTCGACCGCGTGCGGCGGGAAGGCTCGCTCGGCAATTTCGCCTATCCGACCTACATGCATATCGCGCCCGACATCGACTATCTCGAGCGCGCCTATGACGACGCCAAATACGGCTGGTATTCGGCGCGACCGTTCATCACGCCGGTCGTGCCGACGATCGTCGACGACACGCTGGCGCCTCCGGGCAAGCATGTCGTCAACCTCTTCGGCGGCCACGCGCCCTATACGTTGAAGAACGGCGACTGGGCGGTCGAGAAGGAGAATTTCAAGAAGACCGTGTTCGACACGATCGAGGAGTGGGCACCGGGCTTCTCGAACGACGTGATCGAAGCGCAGCTTCTCGTCGCGCCCGACATCGAGAACATCGTTGCCCTGCCGCAGGGCCATATCTTCCATGGCGAGCTGTCGACCGACCAGCTGTTCTTCCAGCGCCCGGTCTCGGGCTACGCCGATTACCGCACGCCGCTCCAGGGGCTCTACATCTGCGGCTCGTCGATGCATCCGGGCGGCGGCGTCTCGGGCATCCCGGGCTACAATGCCGGCCGCGAGATCCTGAAGGATCTGCGACGGCGGGCCTGACGATGGCGGCGGACCCCCGCAACCGGCCGAGCTAAACGCCGCTTAAGTCGGCTCGGGCGATGATCGTCGCCCGCTATCGACCCTTGGACCGGTCGGACTTTTTGTGCGTTTTGCCACCGCGAGGCGGCGCGCCAGCACGGGAAAAATTCGTGAGCATCGGTTTGCTGGCGCTGCTCGACGATGTCGCGGGCCTCGCCAAGGTGGCGGCCGCCTCGCTCGACGACGTGGCCGGGCAGGTTGCCAAGGCCGGCGTCAAGGTGGCCGGCGTCGTCATCGACGATGCGGCGATGACGCCGGGCTATGTGGTCGGCTTCGCCGCGGCACGCGAACTGCCGATCGTCGGCAAGATCGCGCTGGGATCGCTGCGCAACAAGCTGCTGGTCCTCTTGCCTGTCGCGCTGGCCCTGGAGGCTTTCGCCCCCTGGGGCATCACGCCGCTGCTCATGCTCGGCGGCGTCTATCTGTGCTACGAGGGCGCCGAGAAGGTCTGCGAGGCCTTCGTGCCGCATGCGGCCCCGCCCGAGGCCGGGCAGGACCAGACGGCCGAGACTCCGGAAACGCTCGAGGCCCGGAAGGTTTCGAGCGCCGTGAAGACCGACTTCATCCTCTCGGCCGAGATCATGGCCATCACGCTCGGAGCGCTCCCCGAGGGGCCGCTATGGTCGCAAGGCATCGTCCTGGCCCTGGTCGGGATCGGCATCACCGTCGCCGTCTATGGCGGCGTCGCACTGATCGTGAAGGCCGACGATGCCGGCGTGGCGCTCGCGGGGTGGCGCCCGGCGGCGCCCTGGGCAGCTCCGGTGCGGGCTTTCGGGCGCGGCCTCGTCCTCGGCATGCCGGTCTTCCTCGCGGTGCTGAGCGTCGTCGGGACGGCCGCCATGCTTTGGGTCGGCGGCGGCATCCTCATCCACGGCCTCGACCTCTACGGCCTGCCGGCGATCGGCGACGCGCTCGACATGCCTGCCGAAGCCGCGGCGGAGGCGGTGCCGGTGATGGCGGGCTTCGTCCATTGGATCGCGACAGCGGCGGGATCAGGCCTTGCAGCCTCGTGGTCGGCGCCATCCTCGTCCCCACCATCAAAGCCGTCATCATCCCCGGCTGGAGACGCATCTGGGCGCTACGCGGCTGAGGTGAAGGTTGCGGTGATCTTAAAATGCCGATTGTGCGTTGGGTCCCGCATGAGTGCGCCGATCCGCCGAACCCTTCGGCGACGGCAGACCGATACAATGGCCAGGCAGGATGACGAGCGACGTTAGCGCATGAACGACCGGGCGCGAGACAAGCCGACGGCCGGCCTCGACATGGACGAGAAGCGCCGCGACGCGGCGCGCATCAGGGCGGAACTGACCTACACGGACCTCGGCACCGATCCCTTCGTCGCCGCAGTGCGGGCGACCCGCATGCCGATGATCGTCACCAACCCGCGCGAAGCCGACAACCCGGTCGTTTTCGCCAACGACGCCTTCTGCCGCCTGAGCGGCTATGCGCGCGAGGAGATCCTCGGACGCAACTGCCGTTTTTTGCAGGGGCCAGACACCGATCCCGCGACGGTCGCACGCATCCGCGCCGCGGTCGACGCCGAACGATCGGTCGAGGTCGACATCCTCAACTATCGCAAGTCGGGCAAGATATTCTGGAACCGGCTGCTGATGGCGCCGGTGCGCGACGGCGACGGAATCACGGCCTATTTCTTCGCGAGCCAGGTCGACGTGACGATCGAGCGCGAACGGCTCGAAGGGCTCGAGAGCCACAATACGGCGCTGACGGCCGAGCTCGCGGATCGCCTGCAGGCCCAGCACGAGAGCGAAGCGCGACTGCGCTTCGCCGCCGAGGCCGGGCGCCTCGGGATCTGGGACCTCGATCTCGAGAGCGGCGAACTGACGGCCTCGGCCGTCTGCAAGGAGAATTTCGGCCGCCCCCGGACGGCGCCGTTCACCTATTCCCAGCTTCACGAGACCATCCATCCCGAGGACCGTGCCCGCGTCAAGGAGATGATCGCCCATTGCGTCGCGACGGGCGCGGATTACGACATCGAATATCGGGTCGCCAAACCCGGCGGCGTCCTAGGGTGGGTCGAGGTCCGCGCCCAGGTGCGGCGCGCGGCGGACGGGACACCGCTCCGCATGGCCGGCATCTCGCTCGACGTCACCGGGCGCAAGGCGGCCGAGATGCGCCGCCTCGCCCTGGTCGAGCTCGGCGACCGCATCCGCGATATCGAGGATCCGGACGAGCTCGCCTTCGCGTCGGCCGAAATCCTGGGCCGAACGCTCGGCGTGAGCCGTGCCGGCTATGGCACCATCGACCCGGTGGCGGAGACGATCAGCATCTCGCGCGACTGGAACACGCCGGGGATCAGGAGCCTGGCCGGCCTCTTGAGGTTCCGCGACTACGGCTCCTACATCGAGGACCTCAAGCGCGGCGAGACGGTCGTGTTCGCCGACGCCGAGACCGATCCGCGCACCGCCTCCAATGCCGACGCGCTGACGGCGATCAGCGCCCGCTCGGTGGTCAACATGCCGGTCACCGAGCAGGGTGGCTTCGTGGCGCTGCTCTATCTCAACCACGCCGAGGTGCGGCCGTGGTCGGCCGACGAGCTGGCGTTCGTCCGTGAGGTTGCGGACCGGACCCGGACCGCGGTCGAGCGCCGCCGCGCCGAGCAGGACCTGCGCCGCCTGGCAGCCTCGCTGGCGCAGCAGGTGCAGGAGCGCACCGCCGAACGCGACGATATCTGGAGGCTGATCCCGGATCTCCTGATGGCCGGCACCCTCGATGGGCGCTTCCTCGCGGTCAACCCGGCCTGGACTCGCGTGCTGGGATATGCGGAGGCCGACCTGCTCGCACGCCCGTTCTGGGAGCTCATCGACCCGGCTCTCCTTCACCTCAGCGCCGAGGCGGTGGAAACGATGCAACGGGGCGAGACGGCGCGCCACACCAACCGGGTTCGCACGGCGGGCGGCGACTATCGCTGGTTCGACTGGGTCAGTGCGCCGGCCGGCAACATCTTCTATGCCGTGGCGCGCGACGTCACCAACGAGAAGCTGCGCCAGGCGGAGCTCGTGGCGGCGCAGGAGGCGTTGCGCCAGTCGCAGAAGATGGAGGCGGTCGGCCAGTTGACCGGCGGCCTCGCGCACGATTTCAACAATCTGCTCACCGGCATCTCCGGGAGCCTGGAACTGCTGCAGGCCCGGGTGGCGCAGGGGCGCCTCGGCGACGTCGATCGCTACGTCGCGGCCGCGCAAAGCTCGGCCAGGCGCGCGGCGGCGCTGACGCATCGGCTCCTCGCCTTCTCGCGCCGCCAGACGCTCGAGCCTAAGCCGATCAACGTCAACCGGCTGATCGCCGGCATGGAAGAGCTGATCCGCCGCACCGTCGGGCCAGGGATCACCGTCGAAGTGGTGGGCACGGCGGGGCTGTGGTCGATCCAGGCCGACCCGAACCAGCTCGAGAATGCGCTGCTCAACCTGTGCATCAATGCGCGCGACGCTATGCCGGAGGGCGGGCGGCTGACCATTGAGACGGCCAACCGCTGGCTCGACGACCGCGCCGGACGCGAGCGCGACCTGACGCCGGGGCAGTATCTGTCACTTTGCGTCTCGGATACCGGGATAGGCATGACGCCGGAGGTGATCGCACGCGCCTTCGACCCGTTTTTCACCACCAAGCCGCTCGGCCTCGGCACAGGATTAGGCCTGTCGATGACCTATGGCTTCGTGCGTCAGTCGGGCGGCCAAGCGCGCATCTATTCCGAGCCGGGTCACGGCACGATGGTGTGCCTCTACCTGCCGCGCCACTACGGCGAGGAGGAACACGTCGCGACAACCGCCGAAGCGCAGGACAGGACGGCCGCGGTCGAAGGCGAGACCGTGCTCGTCGTCGACGACGAGCCGACCGTCCGCATGCTGGTGCGCGAGGTTCTCGAGGATCTCGGCTATCGGGCGCTCGAGGCGGCCAACGGCGCCGAAGGACTGCGCATCCTGCAGTCCGAGGTCCGGATCGACCTCCTCGTCACCGACGTCGGCCTGCCGGGAGGCATGAACGGCCGCCAGGTCGCCGACGCGGGCCGGGCGTTGCGGGCCGGCCTCAAGGTGCTGTTCATTACGGGCTATGCCGAGAACGCGGTGGTCGGCAACGGCCACCTCGAACCCGGCATGCGGATCCTGACCAAGCCTTTCGCGATGGACCAGCTCGCCGACCGCATCCGGGACCTGATCGCCGAACCGTAGGGCAGGAGGCGGAAACGCCCCTATTGGGCCGGCGGTGCGTCGCTGTTCATATGATCGCCCTTCATATGATCGCCCTTCATGGCCTTATGCTTCTTCATGTGCTTGTGCATCATGGCGTCGCCTTTCATCGAGTCCGCCGCATAGGCGGCCGGCGCAGCCACAAGGCCGAAAGCGAGCGCGGAGGCGGTCAGGGCCAGCGCGAAACGGTGCGTGAGCGTCATTGGTCATCATCCTCTTTCAGGGTCGCCGCCGGCCGCCTCGCGGCTCACGTGCGCCGCCTATCCTTCGCCGCGCACCCGCCACCGGTTACATGGTGGACGGGCGCCGCCGATGAGCCAGCGCCCATCGTGCGGCGATCTGGTTGAGGAAAACGACGATCGCGACCGCCAGCAGATGGACGGCAAGATCCGTCGCCGAGGCGTCGTAGGGATGGAAGAAGTTGAGCAGCGAGGCGGCGCCCGCCGCGATGGCGAGGCCGGCCGTCGCCGCCGTGAGGTTCGGGCGCAGCGGGCAGGCGCGGCGGATCATCGCCACCATCAGCACGGACAGCGGGATCGAGACGGCTACGATGAAGACGAGGCAGATCCGCACTTCGCCCATCGAGGCGTCATGCATCCCCGGGATGAGCCAGGCGCGCAGGCAGCCCATGCCGCTGGCGCCGACCCAGAGGAGGAGGCTCGGCACCGGCAGCAGTGCCCACCAGACGCTGCGGCCCGGCACACTGAGATGGAACACCGCCACCGCCCCGAGGATCGCCGTGAGCGTCGAGCCCAGCACCGCCAGCCACATGTCGGGCGCACCCGTGAGGCGATGCGCGATTCCCGGAAGGTCGGCGAAGCTCGCCAGGACGCCGGCGAGCGCCGCCACGCCCGCGAGCCAGAGCAGCGCGCGCACGCCGGGCGGCCTGAGGCGCCGAACCGGCTCGAGGTCGGTGCCGAGACGTTCGATCATGTGGTCGATCGTATCGAGATTCGCCATGGTCTCACTCCGCCCGGTCGAAGCGGTCGCGCAGGGCCTTGAGCGCGCGATGCAGGTTCACCTTCAAGGCCCCTTTCGTCTTTCCCGTCTCCGTGGCGGCCTCGCTCAGCGACAGCTGGCGCATGGCCAAAGCCTCGACCGCCTCACGCTGCCCGCGCGGCAGGCGTGCCACCGCGCTCTGCAGCTCTTCGTTGCGCCCGCCGTCCTCCCAGGCCTCCTCCGGCGTCGCGCCCTCGGCCGGATAGGCCGCGTAGATCGTGTCGTCGGCGATCTCGCGCCGGGTCTGCCGCCCCCGATGGCGCAGATCGTCGATGGCGCGACGCTGGGCGATGGCGTTGAGCCACGCCGTGAAGCTTCGCGCCGGGTCATAGGTCTGCCGCGCCCGATGCACGGTCAGCAGCACCTCCTGGACGACGTCGTCGACCCGCTCCGCCGCGACGCCGGTGCGTCGCACGATCCGCTTCACATGCGGGACGCAGTCTCTCAGCAGAGCCTCGTAGGCCACCCTGTCACCCGCCTGCGCGGCGGCCATCCGGGCCGACCAGAGCCGGTCGACGTCGATGCCGCCTCCTGAGGCCGCGCTGTTCATGCCGCTCCGGTCGTGGTTCGTCGGATGGTCGCGAGGTCCCTCTATAGGCTCGCAAGCTTGCGTAATCCAACTCCACGTCGGCAACCCGACCGCAGGCGTGAGGGCCCGGCTCTCCTTGGCACTACGCCGGGCGGACCCCGAGAGTTACAGCGCCGCCGCGACCACCACGTAGCGACTCTGCCGCCCGAATCGATCAGCTGTTGCCGATGAGGATGCCGGTGGCGAGGACGAGGCCCCCGCCGAGCATGACCTTGGCGGCCGCCGACACCGGCGGCGTGTCCATGAAGCGCCATTGGATCCAAGCGATGGCCAGCAGCTCGAAGACCACGACGACGCCGGCCGCGATAGTGGCGGTGTAAAAGTCGGGGATCAGGTAAGGAAGGGTATGGCCGATCCCGCCGGCGATGGTCATCAGCCCGCAGACCAGGCCCCGCAGCAGCGGCTTGCCTCGGCCGGAGAGCTTGCCGTCGTCGGCGAGAGCCTCGGCGAAGCCCATCGAAATGCCGGCGCCGAGCGAGGCCGCGAGCCCGACCAGAAATGCCTTCCAGGAATCGTGGGTCGCGAAGGCGGCCGCGAAGACCGGCGCGAGGGTCGACACCGACCCGTCCATCAGCCCGACGAGCCCGGGCTGGATGATCTGCAGCACGAAGCTTCGGCTGGCATGGGCATTCTCCCGGCCCCGCGCGTCGCCCGGAAGGTGCCGCTCCTCGATCTCGGAGGCCTTCTGCTCGTGGCCGGCCTCGGCCTCGGCGAGGTCGCCGAGGAGCTTGCGGACGGCCGCATCCGACGACCGGAGCGCGGCCTGGCGGTAGAACCGCTCGGCCTCCCGTTCCATCTGCGCCGCCTGCCGGCGAACCGCTTCGATCCCCAGCGGCCGGACCTGCCAGATCGGTTTGCGGGGTACTGTCCCGCGAACGTCCTGGCGGCGGACCAGCGGGATGTGATCGCCGAATTTCTCGACGAACAGGTCGATGAGTTGCCGGCGGTGCTGGCTCTCCTCGGCGGCCATGTCGGCGAACATGTGGGCCGTGTCGGGATAATCGTCCCGGACCGCATGGGCGAAATCCGCGAACAGCCGACCGTCCTCTTCCTCGCTGCTGATGGCGAAGGCCAGGACCTCGCGTTCCGTCAAGCTCTCGAATGTTTTCATCGGGCTCTAATCTAGAATTAGAATAATTCCAATAAAGATACCGTCGGCGCTGGACGCGTGTCAAGCGCCTGGTTCCGACGCGATGAACTCGCGGGCCGTCTTGCTCAGGGAGCCACTCAGGTGCGACACGCCAGAGTCGCAGCGCGAGGGCGTCTCGCGACGATGGAGCCGGCGCCTCGTCAGCCGATCGCCATCAGGCTGGCATTGCCGCCCGCCGCCGCCGTATTGACGCTGACCGTCTTCTCTTCGACCAACCATTCGGTCGGAAAGTCCTCGGCGCCGCTCGCCAGGCCCTCGGCCGAGACCGCGTGGACCGGAACGACGGCGCCGGGCGCCTCTGCGAGGCGTGCCAGGACGGCCTTGAGGCCCTTGGCATCACCCTCGTAGAGCACCGCATTGGCGCGAGCCGCCGTCCAGTCCTCGGGTGCGGCCGTGATCATCTCGGCCGCGGCGCGCGGCAGGCTCGCCAGCATGGTGTGGACCGCGGGCGGCGCCACCACCGCGACGCGGTTGCCGGCGGCCAGCGCCGCCGCCAGGGCCGCGAAGAGGCCGCGCGCGCTCTCGGCCATCACCAGCACCGTGCCGCGCGGCTCGAACCCATAGGCGTTGCGCTCGCCGACCGGACCGGGAAGGTCGGTCTCACGACGGGACGGCGCGGCCTTGAGGTAAGCGGCGGCGCGGGCCGCGGCGGCCTCGTGACCCTGCTTGCCCAGCCAGTCCGCAAGGGCGACGGCCGGCAAGCTTGGGATGCCGCCCTCGACGATCGCGAGGGGCGGCGCGCCGGTGACGAGCCGGCGCAGATAGAGCGGGCCGCCGGCCTTGGGACCGGTGCCGGAGAGGCCGTTGCCGCCGAAGGGCTGCACGCCCACCACCGCCCCGATGATGTTGCGGTTGACGTAGATGTTGCCGGCCGCGACTTTTGCCGTGACACGCGCCACCGTCTCGTCGACGCGGGTATGCAGACCGAAGGTCAGGCCGTAGCCCGAGGCGTTGACGGCGTCGAGGAGCGCATCGAGCTTGTCGCGCCGGTAGCGCAGCACATGCAGCACCGGGCCGAAGATCTCGCGCTTCAGTTCGGAGAGTGCCCCGATCTCAATCAGCGTCGGCGCCACGAAGGTGCCCCGCGACGCGTCGGCAGGGAGCGGCGCTTCGGTGATCCGGTGGCCCGCCTCACGCATCGCCGCGATATGCTCGAGGATCGTCTTCTGGGCGCCATCGTCGATCACCGGCCCGATATCGGTCGCGAGCCGGTCGGGATTGCCGACCACCAGCTCCGCCATGGCGCGCTTGAGCATGGTGAGGATCTTGTCGGCGACATCCTCCTGCAGGCAGAGGACGCGCAGCGCCGAACAGCGCTGCCCGGCGCTGTCGAAGGCAGAGGCCAGCACGTCGGCGACCACTTGTTCGGGCAGCGCCGAGGAATCGACAATCATCGCATTCTGCCCGCCCGTCTCGGCGACGAAGGGTACTGGCCGGCCGTCCGGGTTGAGGCGCGCGGCAAGCTGTTTCTGGATCAGCCGCGCCACATCGGTCGAGCCGGTGAAGAGCACGCCGCGGACTCGTCCGTCCGCGACGAGCCGCGCCCCGACCTCGCCTTCGCCGGGGAGGAGTTGGAGCGCGGCGGGTGGAACGCCCGCCTTGCGCAGGAGCTCGACCGCACGAGCGGCGATCAGCGGCGTCTGCTCGGCGGGCTTGGCCAGCACCGGATTGCCGGCCGCGAGCGCCGCCGCGACCTGTCCGGTGAAGATCGCCAGCGGAAAATTCCAAGGCGAGATGCAGACTACCGGCCCGAGCGGGCGCGCCTCGCCGAGCTTTTCGGCCTCGTTCGCGTAATAGCGCAGGAAGTCGACCGCTTCGCGCACCTCGCCGACCGCATTGCCCAGCGATTTCCCCGCCTCGCGCGCCGCGATGCCGATGAAGCTCGCCATCCCGGCCTCGAACAGGATCGCAGCGCGGCGCAGGATCGCAGCGCGATCCGCGGCGGGCGTGGCGGCCCAGGCCGGGGCGACGGCGGCGGCCGCGGCGAGTGCCGCATCGACGGCTTGGGCATCGGCGAAGACCGCCGTGCCGACGTGATCGTCGTGGTTCGCTGGGTTGCGGATCTCGGCCTCGGTGCCTCGACCCTCGCCCTCGGCGAGCATCGGCCCGGCGTGGAGCGGCGTCCCGACGCTCTCGCCGAGCGTCGATGCGAGCTCCGCGAGCCGATCCTCGTCAGCGAGGTCGAACCCGGCCGAGTTGGCTCGCGCGGCGCCGTAGAGGTCGCGCGGTAGCGGGATCGCCGGATGCGGCGCGCCGGGCGGCACGATGGCCGCAGCCTCGACCGCCGGGTCGGCGATCAAGGTCTCGACGCTCACCGCAGGATCGGCGATGCGGTTGACGAAGGAGGAATTGGCGCCGTTCTCGAGCAGCCGCCGCACCAGATAGGCGAGCAACGTCTCATGCGTGCCGACGGGCGCATAGATGCGGCAGGGCCGGTCGAGCTTGTCGCGCCCGACGACCTCCTCGTAGAGCGGCTCGCCCATGCCGTGCAGGCACTGGAACTCGTACTGGCCCTTGCGCCACGGCCCGGCCAGCGCATGCACGGCGGCAAGCGTGCGGGCATTGTGAGTGGCGAATTGCGGAAAGATCGCCTCCGGCTCGGCCAGCATCTTCCGCGCGCAGACCATATAGGCGAGGTCGGTGTAGATCTTGCGGGTATAGACCGGATAGCCGTCCTGCCCATCGACCTGCGCGCGCTTGATCTCGCTGTCCCAATAGGCGCCCTTGACGAGCCGGACCATCAGCCGGTGGCCGGAGCGCCTGGCGAGGTCGATGAGATAGTCGATGACGAAGGGGGCGCGCTTGCCGTACGCCTGCACCACGAACCCGAGGCCGTTCCAGCCGGAGAACTCGGGCGCGACGCAGAGCGCCTCGAGGAGATCGAGCGAGAGCTCAATCCGGTCGGCCTCCTCGGCATCGATATTGAAGCCGATGTCGTAGCGCCGGGCCAGCACCGCCAGCGCCTGAAGCCGGGGCAGGAGCTCCCTCATGACGCGGCCCCGCTGGGCGCGCGAATAGCGCGGATGGAGCGCCGACAGCTTGACCGAGATGCCCGGGCCCTCGATGACGCCGCGCCCGCCCGCCGCCCGGCCGATGGCATGGATGGCCGCCTCGTAGTCGGCGTAGTAGCGATCGGCGTCCGCCATGGTCAGGGCCGCCTCGCCGAGCATATCGTAGGAATAGCGGAAGCCGCGCGCCTCGAAGCCGCGCGCGTGGTGGAGCGCCTCGGCGATCGTCTGGCCGGTGACGAACTGTTCGCCCATCATACGCATGGCCATGTCGACGCCGCGCCGGATCAGCGGCTCGCCGCCCTTGGCGATGAGCCGCTGCAGCGCGGTGGCGAGGCCCGTCTCGTTGACCGAGCCGGTCAGCTTGCCCGTGACGACGAGCCCCCAGGTGGCGGCATTGACGAACAGCGACGGGCTCTGTCCGAGATGGGAATGCCAGTCGCCCGACGCGATCTTGTCGCGGATCAGCGCGTCGCGCGTGGCCCGGTCGGGCACCCGCAGCAGCGCCTCGGCGAGGCACATCAGCGCCACGCCCTCGTGGCTCGACAGGGCATATTCCTGCACCAGCCCCTCGACGCCGCCGCGTTTCGGCTTCGCCCTCAGCGCCCTGACGAGCCGCCGCGCCGTGGCGGTCGCCATGGCCTCGCGGGCGGGATCGAGCCGCGCTGCCGCGATCAGCGGCGGGACGCAATCGAGCTCCGGTCGGCGGCAGGCGGCCGTCACCGCGGCGCGCAGGGGCGATTGCGTCGCGACCTCCCGCGAAAATGCGGCGAAGGGCGCATCCCGAGTGCCTGACGAAACCATGTAGACCTGCCGAGGACGGAGGGCGTTGCCACCGCGCGAGTTCTGGCAGGTCGCGGGAGCTTATTCAACCGCTGCCCGCCGCCCATGCCGAAAGCCGCGTTCGGCAGGATCTCCGCCGCATCCGGCGCTTTGCCGGCGGCCGGCTGCCGCCTAGAGTCCGTGCCGCAGCGGAGACCCGGACCATGAGCGCAGGCGACTGGACATTGGCGGACGCCCCGCGCCTCGACGGCCGCGTCGCGCTCGTCACGGGCTCGACCGGCGGCCTTGGCACCGAGACGGCGCTCGGGCTCGCGCGGCTCGGCGCCGAGGTCATCGTCAGCGGACGCAATGCCCAGCGCGGAGCGGCGGCGCTGGGCCTCATCCGGCAGGCCGTGCCGACCGCGAAGGTCGCCTTCGAGATGCTCGACCTCGCCAGCCTCGCTTCGGTCAAGGGCTTCGCGACGCGGCGCGGCACGGCTGCCCTCGACATCCTGGTCAACAATGCCGCGGTCATGGCCCTGCCGGTCCGAAGCACCACGGCCGACGGTTTCGAGACGCAGTTCGGCACCAATTATCTCGGCCATGTCGCGCTCACCGCCGCGCTGATGCCGGCCCTGCTGCGCAGCCGCTTCGGCTCGCGCGTCGTCAATCTCGCCAGCCTCGCCCATCGCAAGGGCCGTATCGCCTTCGACGACCTGCAGGGTGAGCGGCGCTATGACGGCTGGACCGCCTACCGGCAGAGCAAGCTCGCCATGCTGATGTTCGCGCGCGCCCTGCAGCGCCGCGCGACGGAGCGCGGTTGGCCGCTCCGCAGCATCGCGGCCCATCCGGGCTGGGCACTCACGCAGATCATCCGCAACGGCCCGGGCCGCAGCGACCCGGCCTGGAAGATCGCGCTGATGCAACTGGTGTTCGGCCTCATGGGCCAGTCGGCGGAAGCAGGCGCCCGGCCGATCCTCTTCGCCGCGACGGCGCCCGAGGCGGAGCCCGGCGGCTATTACGGCCCGACGGGATCCGGCGAGCGCAAGGGGCCGGTCGGCCCGTCGGTGGTCGAGGCCCAGGCGCTCGATCTCGACGCCGAGGAGCGGCTTTGGGCCGTGTCGACCGAGCTGACCGGCGCCCGCTGGCCGTGATCGCGTCCGAACCATCCCTCTTGCCGGAGACAGAGTGAAGGAGGTCATGCGCCGCACGAGACACGGCGGGTGGCCCGGTCAGCAGCACCCGGGAGGCGACGGCATCGGGAGATCTCCGTCCGGGCGAGCATTCTCGACGCCCGGCATCACGCAAAGTCCGCCGCTCTGCAAGAGATCGGTTCCATCGCGCGTCGCAGCATGGCGAGATGCGTAAACTATATCGCCGCGATTCTTGCACCGCAGAGAACCTTTTTGTGGCTGCGTGCGTTCTGGATGAGACCCAACGTGAAACTTTACCCGCCGGCATGGTACCGGCGGGTTTTTTCTTGTCTGGGGCCGTTTCGTTCAGAACACCGCCGGCGGCTGCGTCGTGCCGGGAATCTCGGGCGGCGCGCCGGGCGGGATGCCGAGCGGCTCGCCGACGCCGGGATTCCTCACGTCGGGGCCGGGTTCCGGCACGCCGATCGGGTCGACGGGCGGGTTCTCGGGCGGTGTCGGCGGGGAGACCGGCTCGGGAAAAGGGTCGGCGGGCTGCGGGCCAGGGTCGGGCTGGGGGCTCATCGGGTCCGGCATGATGTTTCTCCTTGCAGGTCGCCGGGCCAACGCGCAGATGTCCGGCAAGGTCGCATCGGCGCGGCCGCGCGGAACGGGTCATGGCTGAAACTCTCGTCAAGATCTGCGGCCTGTCGAGCGAAGAGACGCTCGATGCCGCGCTCGACGCCGGCGCCGACCGGGTCGGCCTGGTGTTCTTTCCGCGGAGCCCTCGCCACGTCGGGCTCGAGCGCGCCCATGCGCTCGCCGAGCGTGCGCGCGGACGGGCCGATGTCGTCGCTCTGACAGTCGACGCCGAGGATGCGTCGCTCGATGCCATCATGGCCGCCGTCGCCCCCGACATGGTGCAGTTGCACGGCCGCGAGACGCCGGCGCGGGTGACGGAGATCGCGACGCGGACCGGGCGCCGCACCATCAAGGCGCTCGGCGTCGCAAGTCATCGCGATCTCGATGCCGTGCCGGCCTATGCGGCGGCGGCCTCCGAGATCCTGTTCGATGCCAAGGCAGCCGCCGGCGCCGCCCTGCCTGGCGGCAACGGCCTCGCCTTCGACTGGCGCGTCCTCGCCGGACTTGACCTCGCGGTTCCGTTCATGCTTTCCGGTGGGCTCGACCCGTACAATGTCGGCCGTGCCCTGACCGTGACGGGTGCGCCGGCGGTCGACGTCTCGTCGGGTGTGGAGACCGCGCCCGGCGTGAAGTCGCCGGACAAGATCCGCGCCTTCATCCGGGCCGTGCGCCGGCTCGAGCATGATGCCGAAACGTCGGCGGGGGTTTCCGGGTGACGTCGTGCCGCAACCGTTGCGTGCGAGGCCGAGGAGTGGACCCGTGGTGAAGCCCGAACTGCCGAATTCCTTCAGGAACGGACCCGACGAGCGGGGCCGGTTCGGCAATTTCGGCGGCCGCTTCGTCGCCGAGACGCTGATGCCGCTGATCCTCGACCTGGAGAAAGCCTATGAGGCGGCCAAGGCCGACCCGGCTTTCGCCGCCCAGATCGCCGATCTCCATACCCATTACGTCGGGCGGCCGTCGCCGCTCTACTTCGCCGAGCGGCTGACCGCCCATTGCGGCGGCGCGTCGATCTTCTTCAAGCGCGACGAGCTCAACCATACGGGCGCCCACAAGATCAACAACGTGCTGGGCCAGATCCTGCTCGCCATGCGCATGGGCAAGACGCGCATCATCGCCGAGACGGGCGCCGGCCAGCACGGCGTCGCAACCGCCACCGCCTGCGCCCGCTTCGGCCTGCCCTGCATCGTCTACATGGGGGCCGTCGACGTCGAGCGGCAGAAGCCCAACGTGTTCCGCATGAAGATGCTCGGCGCCGAGGTGCGGCCCGTCCAGTCGGGCGCGAAGACGCTCAAGGACGCCATGAACGAGGCGCTGCGCGATTGGGTGACCAATGTCGAGGACACGTTCTACTGCATCGGCACCGCCGCCGGCCCGCATCCCTATCCGGCCATGGTACGTGACTTCCAGTCGATCATCGGCACCGAGGTCAGGGCGCAGATGCAGGCGCGCGAGGGCCGCCTGCCCGATTCGCTCGTCGCCTGCATCGGCGGCGGCTCGAACGCCATCGGCCTGTTCCACCCCTTCCTCGACGATCCGGGGATCGAGATCTTCGGCGTCGAGGCCGCCGGCCACGGGCTCGACACGCCGGCGCACGCGGCCTCGCTCGCGGGCGGGCGGCCGGGCGTACTGCACGGCAACCGTACCTATCTCTTGATGGACGACGACGGGCAGATCGAGGAGGGCCACTCGATCTCGGCCGGCCTCGACTATCCGGGTATCGGCCCGGAACACGCCTGGCTGCGCGATATCGGCCGCGTCACCTACCTGTCGGCCACCGACAAGGAGGCTTTGGCGGCCTTCCAGCTCTGCTCGCGGCTCGAAGGCATCATTCCGGCGCTCGAGCCGGCCCATGCGCTGGCGGCCGTCCTCAAGCTTGCGCCCGAGCGGCCGGCGAGCCACCTGATGGTGATGAACCTGTGCGGGCGGGGCGACAAGGACATCTTCACCGTCGCCGACCACCTCGGCGGGATGTGACCGTGACCCAACGCCTCGACGCCCGCTTCGCGGACCTCAAGCGGCAGGGCCGCGCCGGCCTCGTCACCTTCATCACCGCCGGCGATCCAGACCTCGAAACCTCGACCGCCCTGCTCGCGGCATTGCCGGGCGCCGGCGCCGACGTGATCGAGCTCGGCATGCCCTTCACCGACCCGATGGCCGACGGCCCGGTGATCCAGGCCGCCGGCCTGCGCGCCCTCGAGGGCGGCCAGACGCTGGCCAAGACGCTGCGCATGGTGCGCGACTTCCGGCGCGGCGACGAGGCCACGCCGATCGTGCTGATGGGCTATTACAACCCGATCTACGTGTATGGGGTCGAGCGCTTCCTCATCGACGCCCGCGGCGCGGGCGTCGACGGGCTCATCGTCGTCGACCTGCCGCCCGAGGAGGACGACGAGCTTTGCCTGCCGGCGCTCCGGGCCGGCCTGAGCTTCATCCGCCTCGCGACGCCGACGACCGATGCGCGGCGCCTGCCAGCCGTGCTGGCCAATACCAGCGGCTTCGTCTACTACGTCTCGGTGACGGGCATCACCGGCTCGGCCGTGCCGAACTACGAGCGCGTCGGCGATGCCGTCGCGCGCATCAAGCGGCACACGGACCTGCCGGTGGCGGTGGGGTTCGGGGTCAAGAGCCCGGACAGCGCGGCCGCCGTCGCGGCCTGCGCCGATGCGGTCGTGGTCGGCACGGCGCTGATCGACACCTTGGCCGCGACCTTCGAGGCTGGCCGGGCGACGCCCGAGAGCGTGCCGGCCGCCACCCGTTTCGTCTCGGCGCTCGCGGCCGGCGTCAGGTCCGTCTCCCGTCCCCAGGACAAGAGCCCATGAGCTGGATCCACAACGTCGTTCCGCCCAAGATCCGCTCCTTTCTGAAGAAGGAGACGGCAGAGAACTTGTGGGTCAAGTGCCCGGACAGCGGTCAGCTCGTCTTCCACAAGGACCTCGAGAACAACCTCTTCGTGGTGCCGGGGTCCGGCTATCACATGCGTCTCGGGGCCAAGGCGCGCCTCGCCGCGACCTTCGACAACGGCCAATGGGAGGACGTCGCCGTCCCCGAGGTGCTCGCCGATCCCTTGAAGTTCCGCGACGAGAAGCGCTATGCCGACAAGCTCAAAGAGGCGCGCGTCAAGACCGGCCTCAATGACGCGATCAAGATCGGCATTGGCCGACTCGAGGGGCGCGAAATCACCGTCGCGGTGCAGGACTTCGATTTCATCGCCGGCTCGCTCGGCATGGCGGCCGGCGAGGCCATCGTCACCGGCGTCGAGCGGGCGCTCGAGCGCCGCTCCCCCTTCATCCTCTACGCCGCCTCGGGGGGCGCCCGCATGCAGGAGGGTGTCTTCTCGCTGATGCAGATGCCGCGCACCACGGTGGCGCTGAACCGCCTGCGCAACGCCCGGCTGCCTTATATCGTCGTGCTGACCAATCCGACGACCGGCGGCGTCACCGCCTCCTATGCCATGCTGGGTGACATCCACATCGCCGAACCCGGCGCGTTGATCGGCTTCGCCGGGCCGCGGGTCATCGAGCAGACGGTGCGCGAGAAGCTGCCCGAAGGCTTCCAGCGGGCCGAGTATCTCCAGGCGCACGGCATGGTCGACATGGTAGTGCATCGCCGCGACATGCGCGCCACGCTGGCGCGGCTCTGCGACCTGCTCACGCGGCGCCAGGACCAAGCGGTCGTTGCTCCGATGACCGCCGCTCCGGCGGCGGCCTGAACGCGAGGTCCGCAGGTCTCATGCTGGCGAGCCCCGGCCGTGCCGACCGGCTGATGGAGCGGTTCCTGCCGCTCCACCCGAAGAAGATCGACCTGTCGCTCGGCCGCATCGAGCGCCTGCTCGGCGACCTCGACCACCCCGAGAGGCGCTTGCCGCCGGTGATCCACGTCGCCGGCACCAACGGCAAGGGCTCGACCCTGGCCTTCATGCGGGCCATGCTGGAGGCGGCCGGCAAGGCCGTTCATGTCTACACCTCGCCCCATCTCGTGCGCTTCCACGAGCGCATCCGCCTCGCCCATCCGGGCGGCGGACGGCTGGTCGAGGACGATGA
The DNA here is from genome assembly GCA_965277635.1 of Lichenihabitans sp. Classification (GTDB taxonomy): domain Bacteria; phylum Pseudomonadota; class Alphaproteobacteria; order Rhizobiales; family Beijerinckiaceae; genus Lichenihabitans. Next base: position 2,077,709 of record CBDIDE010000002.1, on the reverse strand, counting down.
GCTCGCCGAGGCTTTCGAACTCTGCGAGCGCGTCAACGACGGTCGCTCGATCAGCGTCTTCGAGATCACGACGGCCGCCGCCCTGACGCTCTTTGCGTCCCATCCGGCCGATTACCTGCTGCTCGAGGTCGGCCTCGGCGGCCGGTTCGACGCCACCAATGTCGTGTCGGCGCCGGCCGCGGCGGTCGTCACGCCGGTCTCGATGGACCATCCGGAATTCCTGGGGGCGACCGTCGACGCCATCGCCTTCGAGAAAGCTGGGATCCTGAAGGCTGGCGCGCTAGCGGTCCTCGCCGACCAGGATCCGGCGGCTCTCGCCGTGCTGCGTCGGCAGGCCGGGCGGCTCGGGATCACGCCGATCGTCGGGGGCGAGGATTTTCACTGTCACGAGGAGCACGGGCGGCTGGTCTATCAGGACGAGCGGGGCCTCCTCGACCTGCCGCTGCCGCGTCTCGTCGGCCGCCATCAGCACGGCAATGCCGGGACCGCCATCGCCACGCTGCGCCACGTCGCGCCGGACCTCGGCGCGGAAGCTCACGAAGCGGGGCTGCTCAGAGCCGACTGGCCGGCGCGGCTGCAGCCGCTGCGGCGCGGCCGACTGCCGGAGATGGTGCCGAGCGGCGCCGAGCTCTGGCTCGACGGCGGCCATAACGCCGACGGCGGGAAGGTGCTCGGCGAAGCCTTGGGCGAGATGGAGGAGCGGCAGGAGCGGCCGCTGATCCTCGTCTGCGGCATGCTGAGCACGAAGGATCCGGCGGCATTTCTCGCCGCCTTCAAGGGTCTCGCCCAGGAATTGCTGGCGGTGCCGGTCGGCGGAGACCATAGCGGACGCGAGGCCGAGGAGATCGCCTCGGTCGCGCGCCGCATCGGCATCGAGGCCGCTTCCTGCGCCGGCATAGAGGCGGCGCTGCGCTACCTCGCGGCGCGACGTTGGCGCGAACCGCCGCGCATCCTGATCACGGGCTCGCTCTATCTCGCAGGCGAGGTGCTCGCATTGAACGGCACGCTGCCGGAGTGATCCTCTTGTCTTCGGCGGGAACAGGCGACGCCGGGGATCCGACGGTTCGACGATCAGCTTGGATTGCCGGTCGAAAGCTTGACAGTTCAGGCTTCGTTCTGTATCGCACGCTCATCCGACGATCTGGTGCGAAAACCGTCTGCGCAATGCTGCAAGACGCGTGCTCGCCCGGTGATCGGCCCAGCAGGTCTCTACTGCAAAGAAGCCGGCCGCTCCTCAAGGGCAGAGCCGGAACGAACACGAGGATCAAGATGTTCGCAGTGATCAAGACCGGCGGCAAGCAATACAAGGTCGCCGCCGAGGATGAAATTATCGTGATGGCCCTCGAGGGCGAGGCCGGCGATGCCGTGACCTTCGGCGAGGTGCTGAGCTTCGGGGATGGCGCGACGCTCGAGGTCGGCGCCCCCTTCGTGGCCGGCGCATCGGTCGCCGCCGAGATCGTCGGCCAGAAGCGCGGCCCCAAGGTCATCGCCTTCAAGAAGCGGCGCCGCCAGAATTCGCGCCGCAAGCGCGGCCACCGGCAGGATCTGACCGTCGTGCGGATCACCGAGATCGTCACGGCCGGGCAGAGGCCGCGGGGCGGCCGCAAGGCAGCCGCCGAAGCCTCGGCCGACGTACCCGCCGCTCATGCGCCGGAAACCGGCGCGGTGGAAGCCGCCGTCGCGTAAGGACATCATCCCGGTCCGTCGAGGCGGGCGGCCTTCGCCGCCCCGCCACCGGACCGCTCACCAGGGTTCAGGAGCAGCATCATGGCTCACAAGAAAGCAGGCGGGTCGTCCCGCAACGGTCGCGATTCCGACGGGCGCCGCCTCGGCGTGAAGAAGTTCGGCGGCGAACGCGTACGCGGCGGCAACATTATCGTGCGCCAACGCGGCACCAAATGGCATCCCGGCACGAATGTCGGGCTCGGCAAGGACCATACCTTGTTCGCCCTCTGTGACGGCCACGTCGCCTTCCAGAAAAAAGCCAACGGACGCGCCTATGTAGCGGTCCTCAAAATGGCCTCGGTCGCCGAGGCCGCCGAATAGGTGGGGTCAGACGAAGAACCCCACCCGGTGCCAGCAGCCCCCGGTGGACGGTTCTTCGACGGAACCCTGAGCGGTTCCAGAGAAGCGAAGTCCAGAGCCTGACGGCGAGGGGGAGGCGGCTACCGTCTCCCCTTCGCCGTTCCCGGAGCGCCGCCGTGCGTGGCGGCTCTCCTGATCAAGGAGCCCTGGCATGTTTCCGGATATTGTGCGCGAAGAGATCTTCCGTCTCGAAACGCAGCGCCTCTGGCTGCGATGGCCGCTGGCGGCGGACGCCGCCGTCGTGCCGGCCGACCGTCCGCCCCCTGTGCAGGCGGAGCACGGCCGCGAGGTCCTGCCCGAAGCCGCAAGCGGCGATCCCTACGGCGTCTCGTCGAGCGAGGGAGCGGACGGCCGCGCCGGCGGCATCGAGGCCCTGCGGGCGGCAAATGCCGCCGGGACGGCGCTCCACCTCGTCCTCACTGGACGCGGCCTCGACCGGCGCGTCTTCGGCGCGATCGGCCTCACGCCGATCCGCGAGCGGATCGAGAATTGCGGGCTGAAGCTCGCCGGCACGCTCGACCCGGACCGTGGCGGACAGGGCCTGATGACGGAGGCCGTGCAGGCCGTGGTCGATGCCGCCTTCATGCTGACCGACACGCCGCTCATTGCCGCCTCGGCCCGCGTGCGCGATCCCGGCTTCCGCCGGGTGCTCGAGAAATGCGGCTTCTCCTATTGCGGCAACGGCCTCGACACGCCCGATGCCGGCCCGGGCCTCGTGGCGTCGGACCGGTTCCGGCTCGACCGCAAGGCCTGGGCGAGCCTCAAGGCGTGGCGTATTCCGGGCGTGGTGCATGCCCGCGGACGCGGCACGGCAGATTGCCGCCCGGGTGCGTGAACCGATCCTCCTCCCCGCTACGACGGGGAGGAGCCGTCAGCGGGTCAGCGGCCGCGTCGCCGCATCGAGCCAGGCCTCTACATCGGGCTCGACCAGCGGCGTCACCTTGGCTCTCACCTCGGCGTGGTAGCGGTCGAGCCAGGCGATCTCCTCGACCGTCATCAGCTTCGGCTCGATCAGCCGGCGATCGATCGGCGTGAAGGTCAGCGTCTCGAAACCGAGGGACGGCCGCTCGCCGCCGGCGACCTCGCGCGTCTCGACCATCAGCAGGTTCTCGATGCGGATGCCCCACTGGCCGGGGCGGTAATAGCCGGGCTCGTTCGACAGGATCATGCCTTCGACGAGCGGGGTCGTGCCGAGCTTGCTGATCCGTTGCGGGCCCTCATGCACCGAAAGATAGGAGCCGACCCCGTGACCGGTCCCATGGTCGAAATCGAGCCCCGCCTGCCATAGCGCCTGTCGCGCCAGGGGATCGATCTGCGCGCCGGAGGTACCCTTGGGAAACACCGCCCGCGCCACCGCGATGTGGCCCTTGAGCACCAGGGTGAAGCAGCGCCGCATCTCCGCCTCGGCGTCGCCGACGACGAGCGTGCGGGTGATGTCGGTCGTACCGTCCTCGTATTGCGCACCGCTGTCGATGAGGAAGATGCCGGCGCCGATCTTGAGGTTCGAGGCGGTGGTGACCCGATAGTGCGGGATGGCCGCATGCGGGCCGAAACCGGCGATCGTCGGGAACGACACGTCCTTGAGCGCGCCGGTGTCGCGTCGGAAGGTCTCGAGCGCCTCGACCGCCGAAATCTCGGTGAGAGCTCCGTGCGGCGCCTCCTGCTCGAACCAATGCAGGAAGCGGGCGAAGGCGGCCGCGTCGCGCAGGTGGGCATTGCGAGCCCCTTGGCGTTCGGCCTCGACCTTGCCGGCCTTGAGCAACGCGATCGGATCGGCGGCGACGTCCGGCCGTCCGCCGGCTTCGCGCAACGTCTCGACCAGGCGGTAGGGCGCCGTGGCCGCGTCGAAGCGGAGCCGGGCGCCATCGCGCCCGAGGCGGGCGAGATCGATCGCCAGCATGCCGGGTTCCGAGATCTCGGCCGCGCCGGCGAGCGTATCGCGCACGCTGTTCGAGAGCTTGCGGCCGTCGGCGTAAAGCGTCGGCGCCCCCTCGCGCCGCACCAGGGCAAAGCTCAAGGGGAGCGGCGTGTGGCTGACGTCGGCGCCGCGGATGTTGAACAACCAGGCGACCGCATGCGGATCGCTCACCACGAGCCCGTCGGCCGGGCCGAGCGCGGCCTTGACGGCGGCGAGTTTCTGCCCTCGATCCTGGCCGGCGAGATCCTCCGGATGGAGCGCGATGACACCCAGCGGCGGCGGCGGCCGGTCGGTCCAGATCGCATCGATCGGATTGGTGTCGACCGCGTCGAGCGTTCCGCCCGCGGCCTCGGCGGCGCGGCGCAGGCGCTCGACCTGCGCGGGCGTAAGCAGCCACGGATCGAAGCCGAGCTTGCCGCCGCTGCCGAGATGCGCTTCGATCCAGGCCTCGGGCGGATTGTCGATCGAGGATTCGGGAGCGAAGACCTCGGTGTCGACCTGCTCGCGTACCTGGACCGTATAGCGCCCGTCGACGAAGATGGCGGCGGCTTCGCGCAGCACGACGGCAAGGCCGGCCGAGCCGGTGAAGCCCGTCAGCCAGGCGAGGCGCTCCGCGCCCTTGGGGACATATTCGTTCTGGTGCTCGTCGGCGCGCGGCACGACGAAACCGTCGAGGCCTCGGCGGTGGATCTCCTCCCGCAGCGCGGCGGCGCGCGCGGCGCCATGCGAGGGATCGGCGGTTTCGTCGAACGACTGGTGCAAGGCTTCAAACATGCATGGCACTCTAGCGCCACCCCGGTACGGGCGCAATTTGCCCGCTGGATGGCGTGGCCGGCGCCCGAGCCTTGCGCGCTCCGCATGCCAGTGCTGTTTTGCAGTGCAATATGCTTATCTCGCGATGCAAAAAAGGGGCGCGTGTCTATATCAGTGGCGGCGGGGCCGAAGGCACCGCCATCCACCCTCGAAACAACAAGAACCATGAAGACCGACACCAAACTTGCCCCGTTCCGGGGCGCATTGCAGAAACTGCATCTCCATGCCGTCATGGCCACCGCCCGCCGGGCGATCGAAACCACGATGGAGCGCTACGGCCAAAGGCCGCTGCGCGACATCGACGGCTGGTCCGACCAGGCCGAGGTCGCCTTCTACGAGGAACATTGCAGCCTGAAGGCCTGAAGGCGCGTCAGACCTTGCGCAGCATGAGCGTCGCCCAGCCTTCGAGCTCCTGGCGGCGCTCGAGCCGGAAGCCTTGCGGGCCATAGGTCGACAGGATCCCCGCGACATCCGCCGGCAGCAGGCCGGAGAGGATGAGATCGGCCCCGGACGCCGCACGGACCGCGACCGACGGCGCCAGGCGTCGCAGCGGCTTCGCCAGGATGTTGGCGAAGATCAGGTCATAGGGCGCGCCCGCGCGAAGCGCCGGATGTCGCAACCCCGCCGCGACCACCGGTCGAACCCAGGCGGCGACGCCGTTGAGGCGGGCGTTCCCGGCGGCGGCTTCGACCGCGACCGGGTCGAGATCTCCGCACGCGATTCCCCGCTTCAGCGCCATGGCGGCCGCCATGGCCAGCACGCCCGTGCCGGTCCCGAGATCGAGGATGCGGCGTGGACGCCGCCGTTTGAGCACGCGGTCGAGCGCCAGCAGGCAGCCGCGTGTCGTGCCGTGATGGCCGGTGCCGAAGGCCAGCGCGGCCTCGATCTCCAGGGCGAGATCGTTCGCTCCGACATGGCCGCGGCCGTGGCGGCCGTGCACGAGGAAGCGGCCGGCCCGCACCGGCGAGAGCCCGTCGAGCGCCTTGGCGACCCAGTCCTGCTCGGCGACCGTCTCGACGGCCATGCCGGCCGCCGCATCCTCGCCGATCACGGGGGCCAGCAGGCTCCGCACCTGCGCGGCGGCGATCCTCGGCGCGAGGTAGATCTCGAGCACCCACAGCCTGGGCCGGAACGGACTCGCCTCGTCCTCGAAGGCCGCGGCGGCGGTCTCGGCCGGATCGAGCAGTTCCACGATGGCATCGGCGGCGCGCCGGGCGGTGGCTTCGTCGCAGACGAGACGCATGAGCGACGCGGCGTCGTTGGGAGGCAAGCCTTCTAGCATGGACGTCAGCATCCGGCGCGAACCTGGGCGGCTCGCGTCCGCTGCGCTAGCACGGGGCGGCCGCGCCGTCATGTCCGGGACATGGCGCTGCCTTCTCACGCCAGCCGGGCGCGGCTCGGCACAATCCTTCCGCTCGTTTCCGGTATTGGGTCGCAAGCTCACCTAGCAAACAGACCGATCCAGCCAGACAGAGCCCATTCGAAAGGGCGCATGGCCAGTCTGGCGAGCGTCGCGGTATCTGGCGCGAAGGCAGAAGTCCCCAAAAGGATCATGATTAGGTTCAGCCAACCGAACCCAATGACGAAAAACCAAAACTGCCATGGTTCTTTCGCTCGATTCACGACGCCAGCTCGCAGGCGAAGCTCTCCGTTTCGAATGGAAGGCCTAGGCGAACGAACAGCCAAATGGCCAAGGACACTAGGAAGGCGCCATAGAGCTTCAGTGTGAATGGATCAGTTCGCCCTGGCATCCGCACCATCAGAAAGCCGCCCTTCGGCGGCGGCTTCCTCGTCTGTGGCATTTGCGCCATAAGATCGCAAACGGACGGGCGTTGGCATGGACCCTTTCCACCGCTCATCCCGGCGAAAGCCGGGATCCAGGACGCTGATGACGCAGACTTCGTCGTTTCGCCGCACCGTCACGCCTCTGGATCCCGGCTTTCGCCGGGATGAGCGGAGAGGACTACGCCAAGCTTGACCGCGCTGCGGGAGGAGGTACCCATCCGGCCTTGCGCATTCATGCGACGGTCGACGGCATGGCAGCGTTGATGCCATCCTGCTTGTTCCGGCGGCGATCCGTGCTATGCGCCGAGGCCAGCCTGTCGCTGTCGGCGACCCGCTCGCTCGTCCTCGTCGCGGCGCTCGCCCTGGCGTTGACGATGCTGCGAACGGCTTAAGGAGGACGGATCGGCGTGCCACCCCACGACCTTTTCGAGCGACGCCTGAGGATCCGAGGCGCGGATATCGTCGCCGGGATCGACGAGGCCGGGCGCGGCCCGCTGGCCGGTCCTGTCGCGGCGGCGGCGGTGATCCTCGATCCGGGCGACGTGCCGGACGGGCTCGACGATTCGAAGCTCCTGCCCGCTGCGCGGCGGGAGGAGCTCTACGACGAGATCATGGGCCGGGCGCTGGCGGTCGGCATAGGCTTCGCCAGCGTCGCCGTGATCGACCGGATCAACATCCGCCAGGCGACCTTCGCGGCGATGCGCCAGGCGGTGGCGGCGCTCTCGCTCAGGCCCGCCTGTCTGCTGATCGACGGCAACGACGCGCCTCCGCACCTGCCCTGCCCGGCCGAGACCTTGATCAAGGGCGACAGCCTGTCGGTGTCGATCGCGGCGGCCTCGATCGTCGCCAAGGTCCTGCGCGACCGGCTGATGGTGCGATTGCACGAGATCCACCCGGTTTACGACTTCAAGGCCCATAAGGGCTATGGCACCGCGGGCCACCGGGCGGCCATCGCGGCACACGGGCTTTCGCCGCACCATCGCAAGTTGTTCTGTACGCCGCGGGCCGAGGACGCTCGTAACGTTTTGGCAAAGAAGTCGTAGCGAAACAGGACAGCATTTTTTTTAAATGCTCAACGTCGGCTTTACCTTAACGTCGGCATAGTCGCGACCGTGAGTTGCGTATCCCGGTCGGTGTTTCATGTCCGCAAGACAGGCCGGAACGGCCGCTTCGAAGCTCCAGTCAAAGGTCCCGCGTCCTGGAGCTTCGACGGCTCGGCCGTCTCGGCCGGGCGGATTGCTTCCGCTCGATACGGTCATCGAGGGCGATTGCCTCGAGGCGCTGGCGCGCTTGCCCGAGCGAAGCGTCGATCTCGTCTTCGCCGATCCACCTTATAATTTGCAGCTTGCCGGGGGCTTGTCGCGGCCCGACCAGAGCCTCGTCGACGCGGTCGACGACGACTGGGACAAGTTCGCGAGCTTCGCTGACTACGACGCCTTCACCCGGGCATGGCTCGACGGCGTCCGGCGCGTGATGAAGCCGCAGGCGACGCTCTTCGTCATCGGCTCCTATCACAACATCTTCCGCGTCGGCACAGCGCTGCAGGATCTCGGCTTCTGGATCCTCAACGACGTCGTCTGGCTCAAGGCCAATCCGATGCCGAACTTCCGAGGACGGCGCTTCACCAATGCGCATGAGACGCTGATCTGGGCCTCGCGCGACGCCGGAGCCAAGGCCTATACCTTCAACTACGAGGCCCTGAAGGGCTCGAACGACGACGTCCAGATGCGCTCGGACTGGTTTTTCCCGATCTGCTCGGGCGGCGAGCGACTGAAGGACCAGGCCGGCCGCAAGCTGCATCCGACGCAGAAGCCGGAAGCGCTGCTCTCCCGCATCCTGACGAGCGCCACCAAGCCCGGCGATGTCGTGCTCGATCCGTTCTTCGGCTCGGGCACCACCGGCGCCGTGGCGCGTCGTCTCGGCCGCGCTTTCGTCGGTATCGAGCGCGACGCCGGCTATGCGGCGGCGGCCCGCGCCCGCATCGCCGCGATCACCCCGGCGCCGCCCGACAGCCTGGGAGAACTGCCGACGAAACGCAGCGAGCCGCGCCTGCCCTTCGCCACGCTGCTCGAAACCGGTCTCGTCAAGCCGGGAGAAAGCCTCTACGACGCGCGCCGCCGCCTCGAGGCCAAGGTCAGGGCAGACGGGCTCGTCGCCATCGGCGGCACGATCGCCGGCTCGATCCACAAGGTCGGGGCGCTGGCCCAGGGATTGCCGGCCTGCAACGGCTGGACCTTCTGGCATGTCGAGCGGCAGGGACGACTCGTGCCCATCGATGCGCTGCGCGAAAAGGTCCGCGCAAGCAGCCGCTCGCGCTGAGGCATAAACCATCCTCGGGAAGCTTTCGCTAAGCCTTCCCGACGATGAGGCAAATCGGCGCTGGCGGAACCTTAGGCGGCGATGCAGCATTGCGTTCAGGAAGGCCTCGTCCGAGGCAGCCCGTGGAGCGCGACATGAGCCGCTGGATTCTGGCACTGACCGCCATCTGCGTCGCCTCGATCGCGCTCGCGTCGACCGGGGCGGTGTCACCGACGAGTCTTCTTAGTGCCCTTTGCCTTGTCGCGCTGGCGTCCTGCGCCGCTGTCTCGCTCTCGAGGCGCCGCGAGACCCGGCAGCTGCAGCCGGTCCGGATCCGGCGCCGGAGCCGCTGAGCCGGCGGCGAGCGCGAGAACCTTGACCATCAGGTTCGGAAAGGCTTCCGACCCGAGATTCTCTTTGGAGACCCACCGCCAGCCGGCTGGCGCGTCGATGTGGGACGTGCGGCCAGCATAGACGTCGAGCCGCAAGGCGAAATGCGTGAAGATGTGGTCGACGGTGCCGCGTCGCGCGAGTCCCAGATCCGCCATTTGCTTCAAGGTCGCGAGGGACACCGCGACCTCGGTCCAACTGGTTCCGAACACCTCCGCCATGCCCCCGAGCAGGCCTGATGCCGGACGCGTGCGTACCAGCACGGCATCGTCCGGGCGGCGCAGGACCATTGCGGCGCCGAAGCGCTGTGGTCGCATGGCTTTCGGCGACCGACGCGGCAGGCGTTGCTGCAGGCCGAGGGCTTGTGCCCGGCAGGCCGGCCGCACCGGGCAGATGGCGCAGGCTGGCGACTTCGGCGTGCAGAGGGTCGCGCCGAAATCCATCGTGGCCTGGGCGAAATCGCCCGGCCTGTCGCGAGGGACCAGCGTCGCCGCCAGCCGGCGGATCTCCGGTCTTGCCTCGGGCAGCGGCGTCTCGAGGGCGAAGAGCCGAGCAATGACACGTTCCACATTGCCGTCGACGACCGTCGCGACCTCGCCGAAGGCGATCGAGGCGATGGCGGCCGCCGTATAGTCGCCGATGCCGGGAAGGTCACGCAGCGCCGCTTCCGTCCGCGGGAAGCGGCCGCCGAAGCGCGCCACTGCCTTGGCACAGGCGTGCAGGTTGCGCGCGCGCGCATAATAGCCGAGGCCGGCCCATTCGCGCATCACCGCCTCGCTCGGTGCCTCGGCGATATCCGCGACCGTCGGCCACAGCGAAAGGAAGCGGGCGAAATAGGGTTTGACGGCGGCGACGGTCGTCTGCTGCAGCATGACCTCCGACAGCCACACCCGGTACGGATCGGGGGTTTCGCCCGGCTTGGCCCGCCAAGGCAGGATCCGGCGATGCCGGTCGTACCAATCGAGCAGGCTTCGGGTTATGGTTGCGGCGACCGCGTCGTCCGCGACGGAAACAGGGTCGGCTCTGGCGATCTTGCGCGGCATGCGGTCCGGGATACGGCGGCTAAGCAGCCTTGCGTGGCGACAGCCACGATTGATTTTGCGAGCAAAATCAATGCTGCTCGAGGTTCTAAGTGTAAGCAAGCTTTTGAAAGCTTGCTTAGGACTGAAGCGGGACGGAACCACGCGCGATGCGCAACTTCAACGCCAAATCCGCCTGGTCGCGCCCGCTGGCCGATCTCGTCGACGGCTGCATCGGCCCGGCGCTGGCGCGCCAAGGTTTCGCCCAGGCGGATCTCGTCACCGTCTGGCCCGACATCGTCGGCGAGCGGATCGCCGCCTATGCGGAGCCGATCAAGCTGCAATGGCCGCGCGGCACGGCGCGCGCCGATGCGGCGGGCGGCCGCGTGCCGGCAACGCTGGTGCTGCGCGTCGATGGCGGGGGAGCGCTCGAACTCCAGCACATGGCCGCGACCGTGATCGAACGGATCAACGCCCATCTCGGCTGGCGCTGCGTGGGCAAGCTGGCCATCCGGCAGGGGCCGCTCGTCGGACGGCCGGCGCGGGCGTCGAAGCCGGAACCGCCCTCGGCCGAGGCGCTCGCTGCGGCACGCGCCGCCACGCGGGGCATAGCCGACGAAGCCTTGCGGGGCGCGCTGACGCGGCTTGGCGCACGCCTCGTGAATTCCGCTTGAGCGAGGCGACCACCCGATTTCCTCGGCGTGCCGGTTCCGCTAATGATGGCCGCAATGACGGGTCCGGGCAAACCCTTGGGCACTCAGCAAGCGAGGTTTTCATGAACCAGGATGGTTGTTCCGGCCGCAGGCGATTCCTGCGCATTGGCGCGGCGGCGGGCCTGGCGCTGGCCTGCGGTGCCTCCCGCGCGCTCGCCGACAGCGTGCCGATCGCCACGCTCATGGCCGAGGGTCCGCTGCCCGACGTCTGGCTCGGCCCGAAGGATGCGCCCGTCACCATCATCGAATATGCGTCGATGACCTGCACGCATTGTGCGGCCTTCAATGCCGAGACCTGGCCGACGCTGAAGTCGAAATATATTGACACCGGCAAGGTGCGCTACACGATGCGCGAATTCCCGCTCGATCCGCTGGCGACAGCGGCGTTCATGCTGGCCCGCTGCGCGGGACCCGACAAGCGCTACGCCATCATCGACCTGCTGTTCAGCCAGCAGCAGAACTGGGCCTTCGTGCCCAAGCCCGTCGAGGCGCTGGCCGGCACGGTCAAGCAGGCCGGCATCACCCAGACCGATTTCGAGACCTGCCTCAAGGACCAGAAGCTTTACGATCAGGTCAACAAGGTCCGCGACGACGCCGACAAGGCCTTCAAGGTGAATGCGACGCCGACCTTCTTCATCAACGGCGAGAAGCATGCGGGCGAACTGACCGTTGCCGAGCTCGACAAGATCCTGGGGCCGCTCGTCAAGAGCTGAGACGGCATGACGGACGGACTACGGATCGAGCTGACCGACGCACCGGCCGAGGGCGACATCGCCTTCGTCGAGGAGCGGCTCATCGGCTTCAACGAGGCGCGCGCGCTGCCCTACGACCGTCGGCCGCTCTGCGTCTTCGTGCGCGACGACGCCGGCACGCTGATCGGCGGGGTGACGGGCGACACCAACTGGGGCTGGCTCTACCTCGACTGCTTCTGGCTGCCCGACACATTGCGCCAGGATGGCCTGGGCAGCCGCATTCTCGCGGTGGCCGAAGCGGAGGCCATGGCGCGGGGCTGCACCCGCGCGCGCCTCTTCAGCTACAGCTTCCAGGCGCCGGGCTTTTACGAGAGGCACGGCTACGAGGTGTTCGGCACGCTCGACGACTATCCGCCCGGCCATGCGCAGATCTGGCTGCGCAAGCGACTCGCTGGCGACTGACGCCCCTCAGGCCGGCAGCGTCAGGAGGCCCGCCTTGCCGTTCCTCGTACCGAAGACGAGGCGCCGGCCCTCGCGGTCCCAGGCGAAGGCCGAGACCGCGCCGCCCGCGGGCTCTTCGCGACGCACGGGGATTTCGGATCCGTCGTTGAGCCGGGCGAGCAGGATGAAGCCGTCCTCGTAGCCGAGCGCCACCACGGCCGCGGCCGGGTGGAAGGCGACCTGCGACACCCGCGCCGGCCGCACCCCGCATTCGCGCGGCGCCTTGCCCATCGGCCCGTCCTTGCTGTCGAAGGGCCAGACCACGCAGGCGTCGGCGCCCGAGGTCGCCAGCCACTTGCCGTCCGGCGACCATGACATCGAGCGCACCTTGGCCGGATAGCCCGACATGCGCATGTGCTTGCCGTCGGAGAGCCGCCAGCCGTGCATGGCATTCTCCTGCATCGAGGTGACCAGGAAGGCGCCGTCGGGCGAGAAGACCGCGTCGAGATGCGAGCCTTTCCAGCTCAGCGTCTCGGGCGCCTCGACGCTGTTCGGGAACCACAGCGAGGCGCCGTTGTAATGCGAGAAGGCGAGCCGGTAGCCCTTCGGCGCGAAGGCGAGGCCGCGCGCCGAGGAGGGCGCGGTCGCGGATTTCACCTCGCCCTTGGCCGAGCGGGCCTGTACGCTGCGCCCCGACGCCCAGGCCACTGCCCCGGAGGAATGGATCGCCACCGCATCGACCCAGCCGTTCGTCAGGGCGGCGAGTTCCGCCGTCGAGCCGTCCGCCGCGATCGCGACGACGCGGCCATCGTCCCCGCCGGTGACGATGCGGTCGCGGTCGCTGGCCGCCGACAGGATGGCGCCCTCCGGATGAGCCGCGACCCGTCGCCCGTCCGCGAACAGCACAGCGCCGTCGCCGAGGGCTAGCACGGCGGTATCGCCCCCCAGGAAGGCTGCGGCCGTGACATGCGCGCCGGCCTCGATCGGCTGAACGGCGGCGGCGAGGCCGTCCGCGGGAGAGGGGGAGCTCGACATGGCGGCTAAAGCGCGAAGCCGCCGTCCGCCAGATGGATCTGGCCGGTCGTGTAGCTCGACTCGTCCGAGGCCAGATAGACCGCCAGCATGGCGATCTCGCGCGCCGTCCCGAGGCGACCCATCGGTTGGCGGTCGACGAAGGCCTGCTGGACGGCATCGCGCCCCTGGTTGGTGGAACGCGCCAGCGTATCGATGCGCTCGCCGAGCGAGGGGCTCTCGATCGTGCCCGGGCAGATGGCGTTGCAGCGGATGCCGCGCTTGATGAAATCGGCCGCCACGGCTTTGCTGAGACCGATCACCGCGGCCTTGCTGGCACCGTAGACGTAGCGGTTGGGGATGCCGCGTACCGAGGACGCGCCCGAGGCGACATTGACGATGGAGCCCTTGCCCCTCTCCAGCATGCCGGGCAGCACGGCCTTGATGGTCCGGTGCATGGACTTGACGTTGAGGTCGAACGAGAAGTCCCAGTCTTGATCGCTGCAGTCGAGGACGCTGCCGTGATGCACGTAGCCGGCGCAATTGAACAGGATGTCGACCGGGCCGATTGTCTTCGCCAAGGCCTCGACCGCCGTCGTCGAGCGGACGTCGAGCGCATGGGTCTCGGCGCCGTCGAGCCCGGCCATCTTGCCGGCATCGAGGTCGGTCGCGATCACTCGCGCCCCTTCCGCCAGGAAAGCCTCGGCGGTCGCGCGGCCGATTCCCTGGCCCGCCGCCGTCAATAGTGCCGTCCTGCCGGCCAAACGTCCCGCCACCCCTACTCTCCCTCGATTGCCGCGCACGTCGCGTCCGGGGTAGGAGCCTCGCGGCAGCTTGTCAAACACCCTGCAGGCGGAGGACACCACCGGGCCAGGGGCAACGCTGGGCGGAGCCGCCCTGGACCATACGGCGGGCGGGCTATAGTCTGACGAAGACCGGCGCGCCCGCGCGGCCGCCGGCGCCAGCGGGAGAGCGTCTTGGTCGAGATCCGATGTGCCGTCGACGCCAAGGCCCGGCTGGGCGAGAGCACCTATTGGGACCCGGCGGCGCAAGTCCTGTGGTGGATCGACATCTACGGGCCGACCATCCACCGCTACGACCCCGTAACCGGGACGGACGAGACGTTCGAGGCGCCCGAATACCTGGGTTGCCTGGCGGTGCGGGCCAAGGGCGGGCTCGTCCTGTCGATGGCCAGCGGGTTCCACTTCTTCGATCTGGTTGAGCGGCGCTTCGAGCCGATCCACGATCCGGAAGCCCACCTCACCGATACCCGCTTCAACGACGGCAAGACCGACCGGCAGGGACGGTTCTGGTCGGGATCGATGTTCGAGGCGGCCGGCAAGGCGCCCGCGAAGCTCGGCGCGCTCTACCGTCTCGACACGGATCTGATCTGTCACCGCCTCATCGAGGGCGTCGGATGTTCCAACGGCCTCGCCTGGAGCCCGGACAGCCGCGTCATGTATTTCACGGACAGCCACACGCCCCACGTCTGGGCGCATGACTTCGACGCCGCGACGGGCGCGCTGGCCGGCCGCCGCATCTTCGTCGATCTCAGCGACATGGACGCGGTCGTCGACGGCGCCACCGTGGACGCCGAGGGCTGCTACTGGGCGACGATCCCGTTCAAGGGCAAGGTGATGCGCTTCGATCCCGACGGCCGGCCGATGCGCACGATCGACCTGCCGACCGACATCCCGACCTGCTGCGAGTTCGGTGGCCGCGACCTCGATGTCCTCTACGTCACGACTGCCGTCTACGACCGCACGCCCGAACAGCTTGCCGCCCAGCCGCTGGCCGGCGCTCTTCTCGCGCTCGATGTCGGCGTCAAGGGCCTGCCGCTGACGCCCTTCGCCGGGTGAGCGATAGCCGTCCTCAGGTGTCCACGCGTCAGCGGCCGTCCGCCCCGCCCGTCCCTCCGCTGATCCCGCCGTAAGGACCGCCGAACGATGTGCCGCCACCCGTGGGCGCGGCGCAGCCCAGCAGCATGAGGCAGAGGCCGGCGACGATCAGCACCCGGCGACCGCAAGAGCCCGGCCTCGCGGTTGCCGGACGGTGCCTGTCGAGGAATGCTCTGCCCATTCTTGCCTCGTCCGGTTAGAGCATGATGCCGAAAGTGCGAAGCGGTTTTCGGGTGACATCATGCTCCAAATATTGAGATCGATCACGGTCATGAGTCTGGATCGATCCGGTCCGAGCTCATCGTGATCTAGATGTCCAAGGCGAGCTGCCCGGCATCCACCTCCGGCTCGAACGCCTCGAAGCTCGACATCGACAAGCCGAGCAGCCTGACGCTGCGGCGCAGCGGGAAGATGGCGCCGAGAAGGTCGAGGCCAAGGCTTTCGAGCTCGGCGAGGCTCGCCACGGGCCGCGCGAGGGTCCGGCTGCGCGTCACCTGACGGAAATCCGAATATTTGATCTTCACGGTCGCGGTGCGGCCAGCGAGCCCATACCGCTCGCAATGGTCCCAGACCGATTGGATCGACGGCCGCAACCCGTCGGCCATGGCCTCCAGGGTCTCGAGGTCGCTGAAGAAGGTCGTCTCCGATCCGACGGACTTGCG
Organism: Lichenihabitans sp.; assembly: GCA_965277635.1. Taxonomy (GTDB): domain Bacteria; phylum Pseudomonadota; class Alphaproteobacteria; order Rhizobiales; family Beijerinckiaceae; genus Lichenihabitans. Next base: position 2,061,984 of record CBDIDE010000002.1, on the reverse strand, counting down.
GATACGGTCGGGCTTGACGGCGCGATGGTCGATGCCCCGCGCCAGATCGTAGTAATAGGCGCCCGCCTTGCCGAATTCCGCATCGAGGAACGCGCGCGAGCGCTCGCGCAGGTCGCGGCCGGTCTCGATGCCGAGCCGGCTCATCCTGGCTGCCGTGACCGGACCGACGCCGTGAAACCGGCCGACGGGCAAATCCTCGACGAACCGCGCTCCGAGCGCGGGCGGAACGACGCAAAGGCCGTTCGGCTTGCGATGGTCCGAGGCGAGCTTGGCGAGGAACTTGTTGTAGGAGACGCCGGCCGAGGCGGTGAGCCCGGTCTCGGCCAGGATTCGCGCGCGGACCGCTTCGGCCACGGCGGTCGCCGAGCTTAGGCCACCGAGATTGCAGGTGACGTCGAGATAGGCCTCGTCGAGCGACAGCGGCTCGATCGCCGCGGTGAAGTCGGCGAAGATGGCGCGAATCTGGAGCGAGATCGCCTTGTAGACCGGAAACCTCGGCTTGACGAAGACGAGATCCGGGCAGCGCCGCCGCGCCGTCACCGAGGCCATGGCGGAGCGCACGCCGAACTTGCGCGCCTCGTAGCTCGCCGCCGCGACGACGCCGCGTTCGCGCGCCCCGCCGACCGCGACCGGTTTGCCGCGCAATTCCGGATTGTCGCGCTGCTCGACGGACGCGTAGAAGGCATCCATGTCGACGTGGATGATCTTGCGCAGGCCCTCGCCGGGCGACGGCTCCGCCGGCCCGGGAGCCCAGAGATTGCGCGCGTCGATGCTCTGCGATCGCATGGCTTGGCTTTGGAACGAAACAGGTACAGGATAGCGTGGCCCGCGACGCGGGGAAAGGCCGTCGCCAGGCACGCCCCGGCAAGCCTGTGAATTGGGATCGGACCGATGCGAAGCTTCACCCTGCGACCGGCGCGGCGGGGGCCTCCGAAGGCGCGTGAGGCACTGCGCCGCGATGGGGAAGAGCGGTGACGCGCGAACCGGCAAAAGACCTCGCCGACCTAGCGCACGGGCTGCTCGGCGCGACGCCGGGTGGCCTAGCCTTCCTGACCGACTGGCCGCAGGTGTTCGAGCCTCGGCTCGTCGCGCCATCCCGCCTGCCGGTCATGAGCGAGCTGCCCCGGCTCGCCGCGCTCGCCTCTCCGGCCACGCGCGGCATCGTCGATCGCCTGATCGAGGCGGCGGAGCAGCTGGCCTGGCAGCAGACCTACGGGCCGGAGGATTTCGGTGCCGCCTTTCTCGAGCGCTACGGCTGGACCGAATTCGTGGGGCTGCGTGGCCCGATCGCGAGCGACACGATCGCCTGCGGCGTGCTGCTGCTCGGCCCCGTGACGGACTATCCGTCGCACGCCCATGCGGCCGAGGAACTCTATGTGCCGCTCGCCGGCACGGCATGCTGGCAATGCGGCGCCGGACCCTGGACGGCGCGTCCGCCTGGTGAGGCGATCCACCATCCGCCGTGGACGCCGCATGCCATGCGCACCGCAACGGAGCCGCTGCTTGCACTCTATGCCTGGCGTGGCGGCGATCTCGCGGCCAAGTCGACGATCGTCGTCAGCGAAGATGATGAAGTCGGCGCGCGCGTCGCCTGAAGCATGCTCGGCTCTCGCCGAACTGCTCCCGTCCTTGAAAGACGACCGGTTGTCCGGCTTGCGGCTTCACTCTCCGATGGGCCGGATCGGTGCGGTCGCAGGCGGTTCGACCGGACGTGATTATTTTTTAACTCTAAGATCATGCGCTTGACCGAGATCGAAACGGTGAAGGAGCGGCCGTCATGTCCAGCGATCCCGACAGTCTCGATCTCGACGCGCTACGGGCGTGGATCGGTCGCCAGGAGGCGGCCACCGATATCGTCACCCCGCGGCTCGAGGCCTCGCTACGCGCCGTCTTCGATCGGCAGCCGGGCGAGCCGGCCGTCGGCGACCCGGCGACGCCGACGATCCACTGGTGCCTGACCCCGGCCATCGTGCGCATGTCCGAGCTCGGCGAGGACGGCCATCCCCGGCGCGGCGGCTTCCTGCCGCCGGTGCCGCTGCCGCGCCGCATGTGGGCCGGCGGCGAGTTGACGATGACGGCTCCGCTCCACGTCGGCGACACGGTGACGCGCCAGTCGCGGATCGAAGCCGTCGAGGCCAAGACGGGGCGCTCCGGTCCGCTCTGCTTCGTCACCGTGCGGCATCTCTATTCGACGGAGCGCGGGCCGGCGATCGCGGAGCGGCAGGATATCGTCTACCGGGGCGAATCGCCGAACGGCGCGAATGCTCCTGCGGCGCCCGCATCCGCCCCGCCGAGAGCGGAGCGGCAGCGCAGTTTTCGCTGTGATCCCGTGCTGCTGTTCCGCTACTCCGCGCTGACCTTCAACGGCCATCGCATCCACTACGACCGCGACTATGCCGTGCGTCAGGAAGGCTATCCCGGCCTCGTGGTCCACGGCCCGCTTCAGGCCGCCGCGCTGATCGGCTTCGCGGCCGAGATCCGCGGCGCCGTCCCGCGCACGTTCTCCTTCCGGGGCGTGAGCCCGCTCGTCGCGAACGTGTCCTTCATGCTCAACGCGGTGAGCGATGCCGACGGCCTGCGGCTCTGGGCGAGCGACGAGGACGGCCGCGTCACCATGCATGCCGCCGCGCGATGGGTCTGACCGGAGCGGTCTCGATCAGCGGGTGATCAGCCGCCCGCCTGTCGTCCGCGCCGGCGCTTCTGCTTGGCTCGATTGCCGCAGACGTCCATCTCGCACCACCGGCGGTTGTTGCTCTTCGTCGTGTCGAGGAACAGCCAGCCGCAATGATGGCCCTGGCACTGCTTGAGCCGGGCGCGGTCGGCGGCGGTGACGATCGCCATGGCGGAGGCGGCGATCGGGCCGAGGACCGCCGCCTCGGGCGCCTGTCCGACATCCCATGTCCAGCCGAAGCCGCCGTCGCGCGTGGTCAACCGGCCGTTGGCCAGGCAATCCGCATGGGTCGCCGCCACGACGTCGATGGCTGACTGGTCGGGCGTCCGACCCTCCACCAGCGCGGCATCGACATCGTAGATGGCGTCCCGCAGGCGTAGCGCGCGCTCGAGCAGGCGCGCGGCGATCCGGGCATCGGCACCGCATCGATGGTGCAGTTGCGCTTCCCTCGACGCGTCGAGGATGCCGGCGTGGCGTGCCCAGGTCACCAGATTGTCGATCGTGCGGAGGTGGTCCTGATGGTCCGGCGTGCCGCGCCCCGACGACGTGTTGCAGAAGTCGAAGGCCAGGACGCCGCCGACCAGCGGCAGGGATCCGGCCCGGGAGGGCGGCGTCTGCGAAATCATGCCCAAAGCAGAGCAGGCAAACGGGCGCTGTCGTCAATGCCGTTCGACACCTCCGCTGCATTTTTAGCGCCCGGCCGCGGGCCGGCGGTGGGGGCCCAAGACCTTGTAGAACATGGTCGTCTCGGCGAGCCGCCCGTCCGCCCTGTAGGCATGGTCGGGGACCTGGCCGTAGTCGATCCAGCCGCAGCTCCGGTAGAGCCGGTCGCAGGCGCTGCCGCTTTCCGTGTCGAGCAGCAGCAGCGTGCGGCCAGCGGCGTGGGCCGCGGCCTCGACTGCGGTCAGCAGGCGGCGGCCAAGCCCTTGGCGTCGTGCGGAGGACAGGACCAGCATCTTGCCGACCTCGGCGCGATGCGGCGCATTGGGCTGGCGCGCCGGGAACAGAAGCGCCGTCGCCACGAGACGCGGCCCATCGTCGCCAACGAAGAGCCGCGTCTCGCCCGCGGCGATGCCGGTGAGCTGATTGCGCCAGAAGCGAAGCCCCTCGTCCTTCGGAAACCCCGCCATGAAGTTGACCGAGGCGCCATGCGCCACGGCATCGACCAGAATGTCCGCAAGCTCACCGAGCCGCGTTTCGGCTTCGAGAGCGCCGATCTCACGGATCGCGACGGCGGGCGGCGGAACAGCGGGATCTGTCATGACCTCGGCCCTCCATGAGATTAAGATCAGCGGAACGGGGGCTCGTCGAAGCTGCGCAGCTTGCGCGAATGAAGGCCCGCCCGGTCCCGCCGCAGCGCGTCGAGCGCCGCGAGGCCGATCAGCAGGTGCTCGCCGACCGCCCGCTCGTAGAAGGCATTGGCCGAGCCCGGCAGCTTGATCTCGCCATGGAGCGGCTTGTCGGAGACGCAGAGCAGCGTGCCGTAAGGCACCCGCAGCCGGTAGCCCTGCGCCGCGACCGTGCCGCTTTCCATGTCGACGGCGATCGAGCGCGACAGGTTGATGCGCCGCCGCTCCTGCGAGAAGCGCAGCTCCCAGTTGCGGTCGTCGTAGGTCACGACCGTGCCGGTGCGCAGCCGCTGCTTGAGCGCCTCGGCCTGCTCGCCGGTGACGGAAGCGGCAGCCGCCTGCAGCGCCATCTGCACTTCCGCGAGCGCCGGCACCGGCACGTCCGTCGGCACGAGCTCGTCGAGGATGCGGTCGCGCCGCATGTAGCCGTGGGCCAGCACGTAATCGCCGATCGATTGCGATTGCCGCAGGCCCCCGCAATGGCCGACCATCAGCCAGCAATGCGGCCGCAGCACCGCCAGATGGTCGGTGATGGTCTTGGCATTGGACGGGCCGACCCCGATGTTGACCAGCGTCGTGCCGCTCGGGGCGCCGCTGGGGTCGCGGCCGACGAGATGATAGGCCGGCATCTGGAAGCGGTGCCAGGGCGAGGCCGCGATGACGGCCGCGGGATCGGCCGCGGCCGCCTCGCTTCGCTCGATGCTGACGCCGCCCGGCAGGACGAGCCTGTCGTAGCCGCCCTCTCCCTTCGCCATGGCCGCGAGGCCGACCCGCACGAACTGGTCGACGTAGCGGTGGTAGTTGGTGAGCAGGATCCAGGGCTGGATGGTGCGCCAGTCGGAGCCCGTGTAATGCACGAGGCGGCGCAGCGAGAAATCGATCCGGACGGCATCGAAAAGCGCCAGCGGCCGTGGCGCGTGGGCATCGCCCATGAGCCACAGCCCGTCGGCGATCTCGTCGCCGACGGCCGAGAGCAGCGGCGTCGGGAAGAAGCGCGCGAGGTCGGCCGCGCTGACCCCGCCGGCGAGGTCGTTGCCCGGCTCGACCACGTAAGGATAGGGGATCTCCTGGGCGCTCGAGCCGACCTCGATGGCGACGCCGTAATCGTCGACCAGCGGACGCAGTTGCTCGAGCAGATACGGACGGAAATAATCCGGCTGCGTCACCGTCGTCGCATAGATGCCGGGCGCCTGGAACTTCGCCGTGGCGCGCTTGATGCGCGGCATCGGCCCGCCCGGCGCATAGGTGACGCGCAGTTCGGGATAGCGGAACTTCAGCCGGGTCGCGAGGTCGGGCGGCGGACTGCCGTCGATGAAGCTCGACAGCGCGTCGCGCAGGGCCTCGGTGGCCCCGGCATGCAGGCGGCTCAGCCGGTCGACGGCGGCCTCGGGCGAGGCCATCGTCTCGATCGGCCTGAGTTCTTCGGTCGGCACCTGACGATCCCCTACTTCGAATGGCCTTGCGTCTCGACCAGCCGCGATCATATCCTAAGGGGATATAAAAAGCAGGCGGTTGGATGGCTCTCTACGTGAAAAGCGCCGAGGTCGATGCTTTGGCCGAGCGCCTGGCGACGCGCAGACGCGTCAGCAAGACGGAAGCCGTCCGGGTGGCGCTTCAGAACGAATGGGACCGGGAGCAAGCCTCGGACGACTTGGTGGAGGTTGCGGTTGCATTTTGCCGCGATCTTCGGGCCCGAGCGCCCATGTTCAATCCGGAAGCGGCCGGCAAGGATTTTATCGATAGTCTCTACGAAGAAGGCTGATGTTCGTCGACGCCTCCGCGCTCTGTGCGATGCTCGCCAGCGAGACCGACGCCAGACTTTTGGCGACTCGGTTGCGGCGAGATGCGACCAGGATCACCTCTCCCCTGGCGATTTGGGAGACGGTTGTGACGCTCACGCGGATTTTCGGCCTGCCGGTCGGCGAGGTTCGAGGGATCGTCGACCGCTACCTGGTCGTCACGGGCATCGAGGTCCGGGCGGTCCCCCCGCAGGCCGCGGCCCTGGCGCTGCAGGCCTTCGACCGCTTCGGAAAAGGACGGCATCCGGCCAGGCTGAATTTCGGCGATTGCTTCGCCTACGCCTGCGCCCGATGTTTCGGCACGACGATTCTCTGCAAAGGTGACGGTTTCCCGCAGACCGACATCGAGCTGGCCTGATATCGGACGAACTCCGCGTCGCGGCGATCCGGCACGCCCCATCCGGCGCCTCACACGTGGATGGCGCGCTTGTCGACCGCCATGGCGGCTTCCTTCACCGCTTCCGACATCGTCGGGTGCGCGTGACAGGTGCGGGCCAGATCCTCGGCCGAGCCGCCGAACTCCATCAGAACCGAGGCCTCCTGGATCAGTTCCCCGGCGACGGCCGAGATCATGTGGACGCCGAGCACGCGGTCGGTCTCGGCATGGGCCAGCACCTTGACGAATCCGTCCGTGTGGCGCATCGCCCGCGCCCGGCCGTTCGCCGTATAGGGGAACTTGCCGACCCGGTAGGGCGTGCCGGCGGCTTGCAGGTCCTCCTCGGTGGCACCGACGCTCGCCACCTCCGGCATGGTGTAGATGACGGACGGGATGACGCCGTAGTTCACATGACCCGCCTGCCCGGCCAGGATCTCGGCCACGGCGACGCCCTCGTCCTCGGCCTTGTGGGCCAGCATCGGGCCGCGCACCACGTCGCCGATGGCATAGATGCCCGGCACGTTGGTGGCGAAATGATCGTCGATCACGACCCGGCCCCGCTCGGTCGCGACGCCGGCCTCCTCGAGCCCCAAGCCCTCGGTCAACGGCCGCCGGCCGGTCGCCACGAGAACCACGTCGGCGTCGAGCGTGCCGTCGTCGCCGCCCGAGACGGGCGCGAAGGTCACGGTGGCGCCGCCCTCCCGCGCCGCGACGCCCGAGACCTTCTGGCCGAGGTGGAACGTCAGCCCCTGCTTCTCCAGCATGCGCTGGAACTGCCTGGCGACCTCGCCATCGACACCGGGCAGGATCCGGTCGAGGAATTCGACCACCTCGACCTTGGCCCCGAGCCGCTGCCAGACCGAGCCGAGTTCGAGCCCGATTACGCCGGCGCCGATCACCACCAGCCGCTTCGGCACGGCCGGCAGCACCAGCGCGCCGGTCGAGGAGACGATTATCGTCTCGTCGATGGCGACGCCCGGCAGGCTTGCGGCCTCCGAGCCCGTGGCGATGACGATGGCCTTGGCCTCGATCGTCTCGGTCTTGCCGTCCTGCGCCTTGACCTCCACGCGGCCTGCCGCCACGATGCGCCCGGTGCCACGGAACGTATCGATCTTGTTCTTCTTGAACAGGAAGGCGACGCCGTTGACGTTCGCCGCCACCGTGTCGTCGCGATGCTTGCCCATCGCGGTCCAATCGAGCTCGGGCGCGGCGGTCTTGATCCCCAGGGCCGGAAAGTCGTGCCCGGCCGCCGCGAACATCTCGGAGGCATAGAGCAGCGCCTTCGACGGGATGCAGCCGACATTGAGGCACGTGCCGCCGAACGTGGCGCGCTTTTCGACCACCGCGGTCTTGAGCCCGAGCTGGGCCGCCCGGATGGCGCAGACGTAGCCGCCGGGGCCGGTGCCGATCACAACGAGGTCGTAGCTCATCGAAACTGTCAGCCTGATTGTTTGCCTGGGACCTCAATGGCATCCAGGGCGAGCGGCATCAAGGTGGCGCTCGGCGGCAAGCGCCACATGGCGGAGGAGCCATGCGGTTTCGCGGGATGCGCCTGGAGCGGATCCGTCCGCGGGGCGCGACCATGCTCGGGCTAGGACGCCTGCGGGGGCACGAAGGCGATGCGGATCATGTTGGTGGCACCCGGCGAGCCGAAGGGCACGCCGGCGACGACGATGACCCGTTCGCCGACGGCGGCGAATCCTTCGCTCGAGGCGGCCCGGCAGGCGCGCTCCGCCATGTCGTCGGCGTCATGCGCATCCTCTGTCACATAGGCGTGGACGCCCCACACGAGCGCCAAGCGGCGCGCCGTGTCGACGAGGGGCGTGAGCGCCATGATCGGGATGCGCGGCCGCTCGCGGGCGATGCGGATGCCGGTCGAGCCCGAGGCCGTCCAGGCCACGACTGCCTTGAGGTCGAGCGTCTCGGCGACGTCGCGCGTCGCGAAGGCGATGGCATCGGCGCCGGTCGGCTCGGGCGCCATGCGCTGCGAAGCGATGATGCCGTCGAACAGCGGATCGCGCTCCACCTCCTCGGCGATCCGGTTCATCGTCGCCACGGCCTCGACCGGAAACTGGCCCGACGCACTTTCGGCGGAGAGCATGACCGCGTCGGCACCCTCGAAGACGGCAGTCGCGACGTCGGACACCTCGGCGCGGGTCGGCACCGGCGAGGAGATCATCGATTCGAGCATCTGGGTCGCGACGATCACCGGCTTGCCGAGGCGGCGGGCGTTGCGGGTCATGCGCTTCTGCAGGCCCGGCACCTTCTCGAGCGGCATCTCGACGCCGAGGTCGCCGCGCGCCACCATCAGCGCGTCCGAGATCTCCGTGATCTCGTCGAGCCGCGCGATGGCCTGCGGCTTCTCGATCTTGGCCATGACCAGGGCCCGGCCGCGGGCGATCTTCTTGACCTCGGCGACGTCGTCGGCGCGCTGCACGAAGGAGACCGCGATCCAGTCGACGCCCTCGTTGAGCGCCGCATCGAGGTCGGAGCGGTCCTTCGGCGTCATGGCCGCGACCGGGATCTCGGTATCGGGCAGGCTGACGCCCTTGCGGTTCGAGATCCGGCCCGGGACGTCGACCCGCGTCACCGCCCGGTCGGGCGAGGCCTCCTCGACCACGAGCCTGACCTTGCCGTCGTCGATCAGCATGGCATGACCGGGCCGCAACGCCTGCAGGATCTCGGGATGCGGCAGGTGGACGCGCTCGTCATTGCCCGGCGCCGGATCGGCGTCGAGGACGAAGCGCGCACCCCGAGTCAGAGTGACGCCGCCCTCGGCGAACTGGCCGACGCGGAGCTTGGGTCCCTGCAGGTCGACCAGGATGCCGATCGGCCGGCCGAACTCCGATTCGAGCGAGCGGATCATGCGGATGCGCTCGCGCATCGCGTCATGGGTGGCGTGGCTCATGTTGATGCGGAACACGTCAGCGCCGGCCTGGAACAGCCTCGCCAGCATCGCCCGGTCGGCCGATGCGGGGCCAAGGGTCGCCAGGATCTTGACGCGACGCAATCTTCTCATCGTCAGCCCTCTCGCTCCGCACCGAGTCTCAGCGTCACTGCGCTGCCGCGCCGGGCTTGGCCGGATCGGTGAGCTCGACGGTCCAGTTCTTGGCGTCCTTGCCGGTGTCGACCTCGAAGAACCCGGTGCGGTCGTAGCCGCGCACGAAGCAATCCTGCCGCCCGTCGATCTTGAACTCGCGGTCGCGGGTGCACATGAAGGCCTTGCCCTTCCACTCGCCGCCGCTCTCATCCATGCCGTAGACGTAATAGAACTCCGCCGCAAGCGGGCCGCGCAGCAGGGTCTCGCAGGCATTGGCCTTGAGATTCCACCAGCCTTCCGTCATCCAGGCTTGGCCGTTCGTATAGGCCAGCGCGATGGAAACGCGGCTCGCGGTATTGTTGCACAGGCGGAAGTCGGCGCGCGCCAGGCCGGGAAGCCCGACGAGAGCGGCGACGCAGAGGATCGGGGTCAGGGGGCGCATGGCGGGTTCTCGGGCTCCGAATCGGGATCGTGCTGCATAGTCCGACGAAAGGACGGCAAGAAGGCCGCAACACCGCCGATCATTCCGCGGTCCGCTCGCGCGGCCGCGCGATCCAGATCCCGGCCACGATGACGAGGCCGCCCAGGGCCTGGACCGGCGTCACGGGCTCGCCGAGGATGATCCAGGCGAAGACCGCCGCGGCGATGGCGTCGAGGAAGATCACCAGCGATGAGAAGGCGACCGGCAGGCGACCGAGCGCCACCGAGAGCAGCCCCTGCCCGGCCGAGTGGCTGACGAAGGCCAGCGCCGCCAGGGTCAGCCAGCCGGTGGGAGAGCGTGGCAGGATGCCGGGCTCGAAGACGAGCGCCACGCCGCCCAGGATGACAGCCGTGATGAGCGTGAGCTCGAAGGTGACGCGGGCCGCGCTGGCGCGCCCTCGCGCCGCCCGCACGGCCAGGAAATAGAGCCCGAAGAAGACCCCCGTGACGATGCCGAAGGCATCGCCCGGTAGGCGGCCTGGGCTGAAGGCGAAGCTCTGCACGACCAGCGCTCCGCCCCCGCCGATGCACAGCGCAAGCCCGGCCAGCACGGCGCGCTCGACCCGCTCGCCGAGCAGCAGCCAGCCGAAGACGACGACCCAGATCGGCGCCGTGGTGGCGAAGAAGGTGGCGTTGGCGATCGTCGTATGCAGTGCCGCGAGATGCCAGAAGAACAGGTCGCCTGCGAAGCTGAAGCCCGCCAGGACGGTCGGCAGGGTGAAGCGCGCCGCGGCAGCCCGCGCCGCCGGCGTCTCGTCCCTCCGCATCCAGGCCCAGAGCAGCGGCAGCGCCAGCGCGACGCGCCAGAAGGCGCTGGCGAAAGGCCCGACATCGCTCAGGCGCACCAGCGTCGGAGAGATGCTCATGGCGAGCGCCGCTCCGATCAGGGCCGCGAAACCGGTCAGCATCTGCGGCGAGGGCGCGGCGAGCGCGCGGCGCGTGGCGAGGCTCGGGGTCAAGGACGGGCTCGGGAGCATTGGGAGAGGCGTGCAACGACAGCGGCGGCCGGACCGCCGTTCCGCTGCCCGGAGCGCAAGGCGGAGTCTCTGGCGGAGCGGCCCGCCCGTGACTATTGTCATGCGCGAGCTTCCCTTAGGCCGAATCGATGCGCTTCAGCAATACCGACTGCCCGTCGTCCGCGCGACTTGCCGGGTCTGCGCCTGCCGAGGACGCGTCGGTGCGCACCATCGACGGCCGTCTCGACGCCGGCCTCCTCTTGCTTTGCGATCATGCCTCGAACGCCCTGCCGCCTGCCTACGGGCGGCTCGGCCTGCGCGAGGCGCAGTTCGCGCGCCATATCGCCTATGACATCGGCGCCGCCGCGGCGACACAAGCAATGGCGGAGGCGCTCGGCGCGCCGGCCCTGATGACGACATTTTCGCGCCTGCTGATCGACCCCAATCGCGGCGCCGACGATCCGACGCTGGTGATGCGGCTTTCGGACGGCGCCATCGTGCCGGGCAACGCCCGCATCGGTGCCGAGGAGATCGAGCGGCGCCGCCGCTGCTTCTGGCAGCCCTATCACGACGCGATCGACGCGAAGCTCGCCGCCATGCTGGCGACCGGGATCGTGCCCGCCGTCGTCTCGATCCACTCGTTCACACCGATGTGGAAGGATGTGCCGCGCCCCTGGCACGTCGGCCTGCTCTGGGACAACGACCCGCGGCTGGCCGCCCCGCTCCTCGCGGCGCTCGGCGGCGAGCCGGACCTGCAGCCCGCCACCGAGAAAGTCGGCGACAACGAGCCCTACGACGGCGCCCTGCCCGGCGACACGATGGACAGCCACGCCACCCGCCACGGTCTCGCCAACGTCTTGATCGAAGTCCGTCAGGATCTGATGGCGAGCGAGCGCGACGCGCGCGCCTGGGGCCTGCGGCTGGCGCGGCTCGTCGGACCGGTGCTGGAGCGGCCCGAGGTGCATGCGATGGAGATCCACCCGGCGCGGACCGGCGCCGGGCGCCGCCTCGATGCCTTATGAAGGATGACAGCCCCATGGATCTCGACACGGCGACCAGGACCGAACTCGAGGCGGCGGTGTTCCGCCGGCTCGTCCAGCACCTGCGCGCCCGCAGCGACGTGCAGAACATCGACCTCATGACCCTGGCCGGCTTCTGCCGCAATTGCCTCGGCAACTGGTACGCGGAGGCCGCCGCCGAGCGCGGCCTGACGATGAGCCGCGACGAGGGCCGCGAGGAGGTCTACGGCATGCCCTATGCCGAATGGAAGGAGCGCCACCAGCGCGAGGCGACACCCGAGAGCCTGGCCGCCTTCGAGGCGGCGGCCGAGAAGCCGGAAGGCTGAGGCTGATCCGCTCAGGCGGCCCGCACTTCCGCCGCATAATCTTCGAGCATGGTGCGCGAGATGTTGCCGGGCCGGAACCGGTAGGGGCCGATCTCCGACACCGGCGTCACCTCCGCGCCGGTGCCGCAGATGAAGCATTCGTTGAACGCCCCGAGCTCCTCGGGCTCAATGCGCCGCTCGATCACCTCGATGCCGCGCCGCCGGGCGAGGTCGATCACCGTGCGCCGCGTGATGCCGTCGAGAAAGCAGTCGGCGATCGGCGTATGCAGCGCCCCGTCCTGGGTGAAGAAGACGTTGGCGCCGGTGCATTCGGCGACGCGGCCCTGCCAGTCGAGCATCAGCGCGTCGGCATAGCCCTTGCGCTCCGCCTTGTGCTTGGAAATGGTGCAGATCATGTAGAGGCCGGCCGCCTTGGAGCGGCAGGGCGCCGTCTGCGGATCGGGACGGCGGTACTCGGCGACGTCGAGCCTGATGCCCTTCATCTTCTGCTCGACGTCGAACATCGAGGGCCATTCCCAGGTCGCGATGGCGACATGGATCGTGGCATTCTGCGCCGCCACCGCCATCATCTCGCTGCCGCGCCAGGCGACGGGACGCACATAGACGTCCTTGATGCCGTTGGCCGCGACCACCTCGTCCTTGGCCTTGACGAGCGCATCGACCGAATAGGGGATCTCGAAGTCGAGGATCTCGGCGGAGCGGCGGAAGCGCTCGGCATGCTCGGCCGACTTGAAGATCCTGCCGTCGTAGGCCCGCTCGCCCTCGAACACCGAGCTGCCGTAATGCAGGCCGTGGCTCAGCACATGCAGCCTGGCGTCTGCCCAGGGAACGAGCGCGCCGTCCACCCAGATCACGCCGTCGCGCTGGTCGAAGGGCAGGATGGACATGACGGGCTCCCTTTCTGCTGTCTTGCACGACGGGGGACGGTGGCGGAGCGCCGCGGCGCCGGCGTCAGGGGGCCGTCCGCCCGTCCGATCCGGCGCAGGTTTAACCACGCGCCCCAAATCAGTCAACATTACTGACCAAATGCCTCCTACGACCGGGCGGGTGACGCGCGTCCGGCGATATGCGAAAATCGCTGACGCAGACTGGGGGTCCTCTTGGCGGGACGGACGATGATGCTCGATCGGACCATAAGGCCCGCCGGCGAGGCCGAGCCGGCACCCATGTTCGACCTCATCGAGCTGCTGTTCTTCGCCTACCGCGATTTCGTGGGCGACGCCGACCGCCTGCTCGAGGCCTACCGGTTCGGACGGGCGCATCACCGCGTGCTCCACTTCGTCCATCGCCATCCCGGGCTGACCGTGGCCGAGCTCCTCGACATCCTGAAGATCACCAAGCAGAGCCTCAACCGCGTGATGAAGGACCTGATCGACGGCCATTTCGTGGCGGTCGAGGCGGGTGTCGACGACCGCCGCCGCCGCCTGCTCTATCCGACCCCCAAGGGCCATGCCCTGGCGCTCGATCTGGCAAGGCTGCAATCGGAGCGCTTCAGGCGCACGCTGGACGGCCTGCCGGCGGGCGCGCGGGGCCATGCAGTCGATTTCCTGCTCGGCATGATCGACGCCGGCGAGCGCGCCAAGGTGGTCGAGCTCGTCTGGTCCGGCGGCGCGACCGAGCCGGGCGCCGCCCCATGAGCGAGCCGCACCGCGCCGAGCCCGAGGCCCCTCCCCTGACCGACGACGCGGCCCATCTGCTGCTCGTCGACGACGACCGCCGCATTCGCGAGCTCCTGAGCCGCATCCTGCAGCGCAGCGGCTACCGAGTGACGGTCGCCGGCGACGCCGCCGAGGCGCAGACCCACCTGCGCTCCTTCGCCTTCGACCTCCTGGTGCTCGACGTGATGATGCCGGGGGAGAGCGGCGTCGAGCTCGCCGCCGCGGTGCGCGCGACCTCCGACGTGCCGATCCTCATGCTGACCGCCCTGACCGAGGTCGAGGACCGGGTGCGCGGCCTCGAGGCCGGCGCCGACGACTATCTGGCCAAGCCCTACGAGCCGCGCGAGCTGCTGCTGCGCATCGCCTCGATCCTGCGCCGGGCGACGCCGCGGGTGCCGCGCGGCGAGGCGGCGGCGGTGCGCTTCGGACCCTTCACCTTCACGGCAGAGCGCGGCGAGCTGCGCCAGGGCGAGGAGGCGGTGCGGCTCACCGAGCGCGAGCGCGAGATGCTCCAGCTCCTCGTCGCGACCCCCAACGCGACCGTTTCGCGCGAGGCGCTCTGCGGCACCGGCGGCATCGCCAACGAACGCACCGTGGACGTGCAGGTCAACCGCCTGCGCCGCAAGATCGAGAGCGACCTGGCCAATCCGGCCTATCTGCAAACCGTCCGAGGGCTCGGCTATCGGCTTCTTATCGACGCCTGACGGGCGTGGGCGGCGCGCCGTGCTGCCGCCGCTCGCGCTGTTCCGTCCGCGCCGCTGGTGGGTGCGGGCGATGCGCTTCATCGCCGACCGGTTGCCGAAGCGCCTCTATTCGCGCGCCCTGCTGATCCTGGTCATCCCCATGGTGATCCTGCAATGCGTGATCGCCTATTTCTTCATGGAGCGGCACTGGCAGTCCGTCACCTTCCGGCTGTCGCAGGCGCTGGTGCAGGACGTCTCGGCGCTGATCGACCTCCACCGCAGCCTGCCGCCGGGCGCCGACGACCGGGTGCTCGAGCGCATCGCCTCCGACCGGCTCGGCCTCGACATCGATTTCCTGCCCAAGCAGTCGCTGCCGCCGGCGCTGCCCAAGCCGTTCTTCCTGCTGCTCGACCGGTCGCTGACGAGCGAGATCCGCAAGCAGGTCGGCCTCCCTTTCTGGATCGACACCGTCGGGCGCTCGAACTTCATCGAGATCCGCATCCAGCTCAACGATACGGTGCTGCGCGTCATCGCCCGCCGCAGCGCCGCCTACGCGTCGAACTCGTACATCTTCATTCTCTGGATGGTCGGTACCTCGGCGGTGCTGCTGGCGGTGGCGGTGCTGTTCCTGCGCAACCAGATCCGGCCGATCCTGCGCCTCGCGGTCGCGGCCGAGGACCTCGGCAAGGGCCGCTTCCGGGACTACCGGCCGAGCGGCGCGCTCGAGGTGCGGCGCGCCGGCTACGCGTTTCTCGAGATGAAGCGGCGCATCGAGCGCGCCATCGAACAGCGCACCACCATGCTCAACGGCGTCAGCCACGACCTGCGCACCATCCTGACCCGGTTCAAATTGTCGCTAGAGCTGCTCGACCAGGGCCAGGAAGGCGAGGCGATGCAAGGCGACATCGACGAGATGGGCCGCATGCTCGAGGCCTATTTGGCCTTCGCGCGCGGCGACGGCGGCGAGAGCTCGGCCCTGACCGACATGCGGGCGTTGCTCGAACAGCTGAAGTCCGACGCCGAGCGCCACGGCCATGCGACGCGCATCGAGGTCGCGGGCGAGACGGCGGTGATCGTGCGGCCCGACGCCTTCAAGCGCTGCCTCGCCAACCTCGTCGGCAATGCGCAGCGCTACGGAAACCAGATCCAGCTGCAGGCGGTGCGCGACGGCCGCTTCCTCATCGTCCATGTCGACGACGACGGACCCGGCATCCCGCCCGAGAAGCGCGAGGAGGTTTTTCGGCCCTTCTACCGGCTCGACGAGGCCCGCAATCAGGACCAGGGCGGGACAGGGCTCGGGCTCGCCATCGCGCGCGACATCGCGCGCTCGCACGGCGGCGACATCCAGCTCGGCGAGAGCCCGCTCGGCGGCCTGCGCGCCACCGTGCGCGTTCCGGTATGAGAAACGTCGGAGGAAGGCTGGCGTCCGACGCCAATGTCGAACCTCGAAGGTCTCTTCTCGACCCAAAGCGGGACCCTGCTTGGGTCCGCTTACAGCGGTCTGACAAATGGCTGAGTGCACCGAGTCGGCGACGACCAACTGTGAACTAAGTACCGGCCGCGTCTACCTGGGATAGTCTCCTATAGGATCCGCCGGAAAACATCTATTGAGGCCATTTATTACCGAGGACCGACGTGAACGCCGAGAATGTACTGCTCAAATCACTATCTGGCTTTACTAACTTCTTACTTCGAGGGTCCCACAGTCTTCATGCCATTGAACAATTTCTGGATCGATGTTGATGTGAGATTGAATTCCACCTCCGTCACCCGACCCGCCAATGGTGTATGCGGAGAAGTGCCCGGCAAACCTTCCTCCAAATTTCGGATCAAGTCTAAAGCGCGTTTCGGAGCAGGGCCGCGACGAGGGCACGGCGTTTTTACGCCAGAAGCTCTCGATATTACACCAAGTGCTTGTGACGCCTCGACCAGTGTCACACTTTTCATTGCGGGCAGTGGGTCACGGGGAGACTTAGGGGGGAAGTCTGGGTCTACTATCTTACAATACACATCAAGAGCTGCAGTTGACATAGAGAGTGGATTTACCGAACCACCAATGGTGCCCGAAGGTATCGTACTGCCGGCGGTCGGTGTAACATTCTGGGGAAGCGCATTGCCAATCCCGATAGTTTGGATGGCGGTCGCGAGGGCGCCGGACGTGAGCACCGTGATCGAACCTCTCCAAGACCTCGTTTGTCTTGCCATGTCGTGCGTCCCAATTTCAGCCTTTCGGATGCCACCAAGTTGTGGCAGATTCGGTTCAACACAGCAAGCTTGCATCGAGGAGCAAGCTCCGCCTTCAAGGCTGTAATAAAATTACACCAGCTGCAAGCAAGGGCTTATTGGAATGAACAACATTTTCAAAGGATCCTGTGCCAGGGCTTTGGCGACGATCATTTCCTTTATTGTTTCCTCATGCGCATCAGTTGATCAGTTTAGCTCGAGGGTGCCTGACGGAAATATCAATAACCAGTTTGCAATAAACGACGAATTACTATTGAACATACTGAGGGCAAGCAAGTATCAGTCCCTTAGCTGGAATCCAGTGAATCAGATTAGCGGCGGACAAACTGAAACGCTGTCAACAGGATTGCCTGCTATCAATATAGGTCCACACCAGACGGCTGCGCAGGGCATATACTCTATAACAAACAGCGTAAGTAGCGGCGTTACGGGGTCGTATCAGTCAGCTCCTCTTTTGACTACGGCATTTCAAACGGGAATGCTGACACCAGTCGGCCTAAAAACCTTGGCTTCTTTGGGATCTTACTACTCACGTGAGGTTTTGTTTTATGCTCTGATTGCTGCGATTGATATCAAAGCAGTTTCAACCAATGAGTCGACAAGACTCATAAATGATCCTGGTCAAGATTACGTCGATATTACTAATTCATCTGCGTTCAACCCATCGAAATGTAAATCTATAGCAACCGGGAATGATAACAAAGCGCATTTGTTCCCCGGCTCATCGTGCAGCTATTCAAAGTTTGTGGCATTGATGAGCACACTGGTGGAGGCAGGCCTCTCTACTGAGCTGGTGCAGTATGCTACGAACGCCACTCCTCAAAACTCGGCGACGGGCGCTCCTTTGTCCCAGACTACAACGGTCCAGCAAGGGCGGCTTTGTTTTAGCGATATTCTCCGAGCTATCGCAGTGAGGGCGGAAGGCGCTCCTATTTGTGGCCAAATCACCAGAACTCAGCGACTTGGCGGGAGCATTGTTCAAATTAGGACTGAGACGCACAAAGCCGATGATGCAACGATCGGTACCGATACGAGATCTGCATCACGAACGACAACCACAACCGAGAACGCAGCGCTACCGATCAGAGATGGGGGGCCGTTCAAAGTCTCTTATCCAGGGGTGGGTGTGATTGAAATCTCGTTTGAGCTTCGCTCACCCGATGGATTTCTCAGTTATCTTGGGTCCTGGTATAATTACGGAGATAAAGTCCTTTTCCCGGGCTACGATGTGGTGCCCGCCAAGCGCATTCTTGCGGGCGATGGAATGTATCTGTCAATTGAAAAGGGCTTTGGGAGTGATTGCTATGCGTCTATACGATACGAAGGGAACGATTTCTGCGTGCCCTTCAAAGCGACGCATACGACCATGTTGATGGACATAGCGGTTATACTTAGAAATCTGAATGTGCAGCCGGCTGATTTGAATGCTCCGGTCACTGTCCGGCTGGCAAATTAAGTACTTAACAGCTGGGCGGAACAAATTGCTGATCGGATGCTCAGCCGGCTGAATGCGAAGGAGAGGGGCATGGGGAAATTAATGGCGGGATTATGCATTCTGCTTGGCTCTTTCTTGGCTGCCTCTGCATTAGCTGATCCGCAAGTGTCTCCATCTGGGGGTACTACCGCTCCAACCCAACAGCCACTGCTAATCACGTGTACCTACCACGACATACATTATTCTCCCGGTGCGGTAATTTGTGTAGCTCCTCGATTTGGACAGAGGTGCGCGCGTGATAGCGCAAATAAAGATGTGAGATGGGAGGATCTATCCGATATAGGACTTTCCAAATCGCCCTGCGCCAATGCGCAGATCCCAGCGCCGACAGGACCCGCATCGAGTAGTTCAGGATCGTCGGGAAAATAGCTGCGGCTTCTAAGAATTCGCATTCCAGCCAATCGGCGCGGAGTGATCGCTCTCAGAGAAGCAAGAGCCAAAATCCTAAAAGCCACCGATACCGGCCGGCTTGACTGAACTGGCTTTGGCTCAAGCGATCTCGACCAAGCTCTGCTTTCGAAAACTCGGGTTGCGGCTAGGCGTCG
This sequence comes from Lichenihabitans sp., assembly GCA_965277635.1. GTDB lineage: Bacteria > Pseudomonadota > Alphaproteobacteria > Rhizobiales > Beijerinckiaceae > Lichenihabitans. The sequence goes on along the minus strand of CBDIDE010000002.1, from coordinate 2,043,343 downwards.
GCCAGAAACCGTGCGTGCCCAATAGGTTTGAAGCCGAAGAATGGCGATCTCGCGTCTGCTTCCGGCACGCACGCCAACGGCAACTTCCCACCCTCACCAGGCTTTGGGCGCAAGCACCTCGCATCCGCTGTCCGCCGCCAGCATGGATCGGGCCGCCGGTTTGCCGTAGAGGTCGGCGGGCGGTCGCCATGCGGGCGACGCGCGCCATGGCACGATGGGACGGCATGCGACAGCTCTTCGACAATCTCGCCTCGGCCCGCATCGCGGTGATCGGCGACCTGATGCTCGACGTCTACCTGCAGGGCGAGGTCGAGCGGATCTCGCCCGAGGCGCCGGTGCCGGTGGTGCGGCTGAGTTCGGAGCGCGCGGTGCCGGGCGGCGCCGCCAATGTGGCCGCTAACGTGGCCCATCTCGGCGGCCGGGTGCGGCTCGTCGGGGTCGCGGGACGCGATGACGCCTATGCGACGCTGGCGCGCCTGCTCGACGCCCATGGCGGCATTGACCGTTCCGGCATCGTGCTGGCGGGAGACTATCCCACCGTCAGGAAGACGCGCCTGATGGGGCACCACCAGCAGATCGCCCGCATCGACCAGGAGCGCCGCGAGCCGCCGCCCGCCGAGGTGCAGGACGAGGTCATCCGCAACGCCGTCGCGGCGCTCGATGCCTGCGACGTCGCCATCCTCTCCGATTACGGCAAGGGCGCGCTGACCGAGCGCGTCCTCGCCGCTATCCTGGCCCATGCGGCGGCTACGACCAAGCGGGTCGTGGTCGATCCGAAGAAGCGCGACCTCGGGGCCTACAAGGGCGCGAGCCTCATCACCCCCAACCGGCACGAACTGGCGCTCGCCACCGGCCGCCCTTGCGAGACGGACGCGGAGGCCGGGGAGGCCGCCGCCATCGCCCACCGCCTGGCGGGCGCGGATGTCCTGCTGACCCGCTCGGAGAAGGGCATGTCCTATTTCCCCGTCGCCGGCGAGCCGATCCACCTGCCGACCGTCGCCCGCGAGGTCTTCGACGTGTCCGGCGCCGGCGACACGGTCGTCGCGGTGCTGGCGCTCAGCTTCGCCGTGGGCCTCTCCGTGCCGGATGCCATGAAGGCGGCCAACCATGCGGCCGGCATCGTGGTCGGCAAGGTCGGCACGGCGCTCGTCTCGGCGGAGGAGCTGTTCATCGACCTCGCGGTCGACGGCGGACACGACGTGCAGGACGGGCGCCTTGTCGACATCGAGACGCTGAGCGTGCTGCGCGCCTACTGGCGCAAGCGCGGCCTGTCGGTCGGCCTGACCAACGGCTGCTTCGATCTCGTCCACCCCGGCCATGTGGCGCTGATCCGGCAGGCGGCGGAGAGCTGCGACCGGCTGGTGCTGGCGCTCAATACCGATGCCTCGGTGCGCCGGCTCAAGGGGCCGTCGCGGCCGGTGCAGGGCGAGGCGGCGCGGGCCGAGGTCGTCGGCGCGCTGAAGGGCGTCGCCGTCACCGTGCTGTTCGGCGAGGACACGCCGCTCGAGCTGATCCGGGCGCTGCAGCCCGATCTCCTGGTCAAGGGCGCCGACTATACCGAGGCGACGGTCGTCGGCGCCGACATCGTCAAGGCGGCGGGCGGCAAGATCCTGCTGGCGGGGCTGGTGCCGGGCCAGTCCACGACCCGGCTGATCGCAAGACGATAGGGATTTGCGTCCCCCGTTTTTCACCCTATGTTGTCGGTGACAACATAGGGGGGCGGATGGCTGTGGGTGCGACCGACGAGGTGCGGAGCTTCAACCGCTTCTATACGCGCGAGATCGGCCTGCTGAACGCGCATCTCCCGGAGAGCCGGCTGTCGCTTGCCGAGGCGCGGGTGCTCTACGAAATCGCCCATGGCGAGGGCGCGACGGCGGCGGAGATCGGCCGTCGGCTCGCGATGGACAAGGCGCATCTGAGCCGCATCGTGACACGCTTCAAGGCCCGCGGCCTGGTGGAGAGCCGCGCCAGCCCCGATCACGGCAGGCGGCTCGCCCTGTCGCTGACCGACGCGGGCCGGACGACCTTCGCGGCGCTCGACCGCGGGACGCGGACACAGATCGACGCGATCCTGGAGCCGCTCGACGAGGACCGCCGGCGGCGGCTGGTCTCGGCGATGGGCGACATCCGCGCTGTTCTCGATGCCGATCGCGCGCCCTTGGGCGACATCCGCCTGCGCAGCCTCGAGCCGGGCGACCTCGGCTGGATCGTCCACCGCCAGGCGCTGCTCTATCATCGCGACTATGGCTGGGACTGGAGCTACGAGGGACTGGTCGCCGGCATCCTGGCCGATTTCGTCGCCGGCTACGATGCGGCGCGCGAGGACGCGTGGGTGGCGGAGCATCGCGGCACCGTCGCCGGATCGGTCTTTCTCGTGAAGAGCACCGACCCCATCGAGGCGAAGCTCAGGCTGCTCTATGTCGAACCCAGCGCCCGCGGCCTGGGGATCGGCCGCGCGCTGGTCGACCGATGCATCGCCCGGGCGCGGGAGATCGGCTACGGCCGGCTCACGCTCTGGACGAACGACGTGCTCGTCGCCGCGCGGCGGATCTATCAGGCGGCCGGCTTCCATCTGGTGAGCGAAGCCGCCCATCGCTCCTTCGGCCACGACCTGATCGGCCAGACCTGGGCGCTCGACCTCGTCTCGTGAGGGACATCCGCTGCCCTCCGCTACTGCGTCGCCGGCGTGCCACCGTTCCGGGCCAGGATCGATCGCGCGATCTGATCCACCATGGAGGCGGGCAGGTCGATGCCGGAGAGACGCCAGGTCAGGCCGTCGAGCCGCAGATGCACGGCGTAATTGTCGGCGGCGGCGCCCTTGACCTCGGCCGGGATGACGAAACTGGCGATCCCATCGAAATAGGAGCCGGTCAGCATCGACAGCCAGTCGCCGTGCAACAGGTCCGCAAAGCCTGGCAGATCGCGGTTGACGGCGACGTCCTTGTCGCCGAGCTTGACCGTACCGATCTTGCCGCGGCCGATCATGGCGGTGATGTTCTCGGGCGTCAGCAGTTCGGCCACATAGGGGTCGGCGACCGTCGTGGCGGCGGCGCCCATCAGGCTGCGCCCGAAACTACCCGCCTTGCCACCCTTGCCGGTCGCCTCGAGATAGGCCAGCGCGATCTGCCGGGCCAGCGACCGCCGCAGCGCCGGAAGGTCCACCCGTTCGATGACCGCGGCGCTGTCGCCCCGTTGCGCCGCCGAGGCGAGACCGGCGGCGCCGACGAAGGGCCAGGTCCAATAGGCGGCCGCCAGAACCGCCAGGATCACCAGTGTCCAGATCCAACGTCGCATGAAAACCTGTCCCGTGCCTGTCTCGACGGACGTCGCAGCATGCCTTCGACCGCGAGGCGCCTCCTCTTGGCCGGGCTCTATGGAGGAAACAAGGCCGGCCCCGCGGTAGGCCCGGCGCGCAGCGCCGAACGCCGATGAGACGCGCCGGACCGGCCGCGCCATCGCAGCGCCTCGCCGTCATCGACGCGGCACGCGGCCTCGCACTCTGCGGCATGGTGGCCTTCCACGCCGACTGGGACCTCGCCTACGGCGGCTGGATCGCCTCCGGACCGGCGGAGTCTCCGGTCTGGAGCCTGTTCGGTCAGTGCGTCGCGGTGACCTTTCTGGCCCTGTCGGGCTACTCGCTGGTCCTGGCGCGGGACCGCGGCCTGCGCGCCGCGCTGACCCGCATCGGCCGTTTAGCCGCGGCGGCGGTGCTGATCACCGGCGTTACCGGCCGGCTGTTTCCGCACGACGTCATCACCTTCGGCATGCTGCATTGCATCGCCCTTTCGAGTCTGCTGGCGCTGCCATTGCGGCGCGCCCCGGCTGCGGCCGTGTTCGGTGCAGCCCTGCTCTGCGTCCTGGCGCCGACACTATGCTCGACGGCGACACTCGATGGGCCGCTCTGGGCTTGGCTCGGGCTCGGCCTGTCGCCGCCCCGAACCCTCGATTACCGGCCGCTGCTGCCGTGGCTCGGCGTAGTGCTCTTCGGCATGTCCGTGGCGTTGAGCCCCTTGCCACGGCCCGATTGGCGGATCCGCACGCCGGCAGGTCGATCGCTCGGCGTCCTCGGACGCCACAGCCTCCTGATCTACTGCCTGCACCAGCCGCTTCTCTTCGGATTGGTGATGCCCGCAGGCTGGCTGCATGTCGCTCCGTTCGGTCAAGAGCCGGGCGCGTCAGGGGTGTGCGCGACGCGCTGCATGGCCGAGGGCGCGGGCGAAGCGGGATGCGTGGCGGCCTGCCGCTGCCTGCTCGCGCGACCGGTGCCGGAGGCCGGAGCCTGCCTCGCCCCGCCGGTCTCCGAGCCGTCGCGGGACGCGACGCGACCCTGACCTCGTCAATGGCCGGCGGATTCGAGCTTCTTCATCAGCTCCAGGAACCGGTCCGGCACGGGCTGCCGCGCCACGTCGTCGTAGACCGCGCGGAGTTGCCGTCCGATATAGGCTTGGAGATCGCCGCCCTTGGGCAGACGCATCGCCTCGGTCGACATCGCGCCTTTCGGCGCGCCGCTCGCGCTTCCTCCATCCTCCACAGCTTCGCGTGCCTCGACCATGCCGTTAGCCGCGGCGGCCCGGTTCACCTCGTCATCGCCTATCAAAATCTCCACTCCTCATTGCCCCTGGTCGCGGAGCGACTTGCGATTGGCGGGTCCGGCCTGTACCATTCACTGGCGTCAGGTACCGGATTCGCGGACTGGTCTTCGGTGGATCGCCGAAGCTGAACGCCTTCAAGGAAAAGCTTGTTCCTTGGCCTGCAACTTTTTTTGGCGTCGCGCGTTAAAGAGAGCAGGTTTGCGCTTTTTGCAGGCCCCGTTCGAGGTCCAGTATGTCGATTTCGCAGTCGATCGCTCCGCATCTCCCTCACCTTCGCCGTTTTGCCCGTGCCCTCACCGGGACGCAGCGCGGCGGGGACGCCTATGTGGTCGAGACGTTGGAGGCAATCGTCGCCGATCCCGCCAATCTCGACGGCGCAACCGACCTCCGTTGCTCGCTATATCGCCTCTTCCTCAACATCTGGACGTCGGTCGCCGTCAATAAAGCCAACGACGGCGGCTCGAGCCCGACCGACGAGCCCGGCGCCGCACGCCGCATCGAGGCCATATCGCTGCGGCCGCGCATCGCCCTTCTGCTCACCGCGGTCGAGGGCTTCGATGCCAACGAAGTCTCGCGGACGATGGAATGTCCGCTCGACGAGGTGAGGGATCTAATCGAGGCTGCCAACATCGAGATCGCCGCGCAGATCTCCACCGACGTGCTGATCATCGAGGACGAGCCGCTGATCGCGCTCGACCTGCAGAATGTCGTCGAGGACCTGGGCCACCGCGTCGTCGACGTCGCCCGCACGCATCGCGAGGCGCTCAAGGCGGTGGAGCACCACCAGCCCGGCCTGATCCTGGCCGACATCCAGCTCGCCGACGGCAGCTCCGGTCTCGAGGCCGTCAACGAGATCCTCGGCGCCTTCGAGGTTCCCGTCATCTTCATCACGGCCTATCCGGAACGTTTCCTGACCGGAGCGCCGCCAGAGCCCGCCTTCCTGATTGCCAAGCCCTTCTCGATCGAGACGCTGCGGGCCGTGATTAGCCAGGTCCTGTTCTTCGATCGCAAGTCGCATCGCCGGTCGAGCGAGGCCGTGGCGGCACGCGCCTGAGGCGCCCGGACGACGGGCCCCGCGGCCCCATCGTCCTTGTGTTTTTGCAACACCCACCGATATTCGGATCCCGACGTCCGCATCGGAAACGAAAACCCGCAACGGCCGGAGGCCGCTGCGGGTTCGATGTCGCGCCCGCAAAATGGGAGGGGACAGCATTTCCCGGGTGCGTTTCGAAGTAACGCGCCGTGCCTACGGGTGTTCCGGGCTTCGGCGCCCTTCCGGCCCACCTGACGGCGGCAGTCGGTCGCACCCTATGCATTCCACGGGGGAAGTTCGCGCCGCACCGTCGCGCGGCGTTCTATTGGGATGGCCATGGGGCTATAAAAAAGCCTACGAGGTGATTCGTTCGGCGGCGGAGCGACGCCCGACGGTCACGCTCGGTTGCGGGATCGGATAGACCCGCCAGCTGGCTTGTCGCCGGAGGTCGACGCGGGGTTCGTCCTGTCCTCATTTGCCCTTCCCCCAAGCCCGGTGAGTACCGAATGTCGCTTATCTCCATCGAACCGGACCGCGCCGAACATCCCGTGGACGTCGTCGAACGGCTGGCGGCGCTGCGCGAATGGTCCTTCGACCGCGAGGACGAGGACGAGATCTCCATTTCAGTCGACGGCGAGGTCGCCGACTATCATGTCGCCTTCACCTGGCTCTCCGACCTCGAGGCGCTGCATGTCGGCTGCGCCTTCGATCTCAAGGTCCCCGACCGGCGGCGCGCCATCATCCATTCGCTGGTGGCCCTGATCAACGAACAGCTATGGATCGGCCATTTCGACCTGTGGAGCACCGAAAACGTCGTCATGTTCCGGCATTCCCTGCTGATGTCGGGCGGCGCCGATCCGGACGGACGGCAATGCGAGGCGATCCTCAAGATGGCCGTCGCCGCCTGCGACCGCTACTACCAGGCGTTCCAGTTCGTGCTCTGGGCCGGCAAGTCGCCGCGCGAGGCGCTCGACAGCGCGATATTCGAGACCCAGGGCGAGGCGTGACCCGCCTTGCCGAGGCGTCGATTGCGCTCCTCGGCGCCGGCCGCATGGGCGGCGCCATGCTGCGCGGCTGGCTCGATCTCGGCATTGCGGCCGAGCGGCTGATCGTTCTCGATCCGCAGCCGAGCCAGGATATCGCGGCGCTTTGCGCGACGCGGGGCCTGGCGCTCAATCCTGCGCCGGGGAGTGTCGGCCACGTCGATATCGTCATCCTGGCCGTCAAGCCGCAATTGCTCGACGCGGCGGCGCCGGGCGTCGCCCCGATGGTCGGGCCGACCACGCTGGTCCTGTCGGTCATTGCCGGCAAGACGGTCGCCGACCTCGCGGCGCGCCTGCCGGCTGCGGGCGTGATCGTGCGGGCCATGCCCAATACGCCGGCCGCGGTCGGGCGCGGCATCACCGGGGTCGCGACGCGGACTCCCCTCGCGGCGGAGCAGCGCGAGAGCGTCGACCGGCTGCTGCGGGCGGTCGGACGGGTCGAATGGCTCGACGACGAGGGGCAGATCGACGCTGTCACCGCCGTCTCCGGCTCGGGACCGGCCTATGTGTTCTATCTGGCCGAGTGCCTCGCCAAGGCCGGCGAGCGGGCCGGGCTCGCCCCGGATCTCGCGCTACGGCTGGCGCGCGCCACCGTGGAAGGGGCTGGCGAACTGATGTACCGCGAGGCGGATGTCGAGCCGGCGGTGCTGCGGCGCAACGTCACGTCGCCGGGCGGCACCACTGCGGCCGGGCTCGAGATCCTCGCCGGTCCGGCGGGGCTCGAAGAGCTGGTGGAGCGCACCGTGGCGGCCGCCAAGCGTCGCGCCGAGGAACTCGCCGGGTAGTGCATGGAGCCGAACGGTCGGCACGGGCCTGCGAACGTTGTTCTAACGTTCTGGAATAGTTCGTGAATCCGACTGTTGGGCCGGGCTTTCGGGCGACACCGTCGCCGGCGGGCGACGGGACGAAGGCCTGCTGACTTGGACATGGGTCGCGCTGCGCCTTATCTAGCTGTCTTGACACGACCGGAGACGAGCCATGACGCCCGACGAGCCCAGTGACGCCCGCCCGCCCGGCCCCAAGGCCGGCCGCAGCGGCAAGGTACCCGCCGCCGGCAAGCCCGTGCCGCCACGCGACCGCATCATCGAAGCCCTGATGGACCTCGCGGCCGAGCGCGAGTGGGACGATTTCGGCATCGCCGACATTGCCGAGCGGGCCGGCCTGTCGTTGGCCGACTTCCGCGACGCCTTTCCCTCCAAGGGTGCCGTCCTGGCTGCCTTCTCGCGCAAGATCGACCGGCTGGTGCTCGAGGGCACCGGCAATGCGCTGGCCGAGGAGGCCCCGCGCGAGCGGCTGTTCGACATCCTCATGCGCCGCCTCGACGCGCTCGCGCCCTACAAGCTGGCGTTGCAGAGCGTGGCGGACTGGATCAGGCGCGACCCGCTCTCCGCGACGGCGCTCAACGGCGTCGCGATGAATTCCATGCGCTTCATGCTGGTGGCGTCCGGTATCGACTGTGAGGGGCCGACCGGGCCGATCAAGCTGCAGGGGCTGGTGCTCGCCTGGTCGCGGGTGCTCGACGTGTGGTTCGACGACGACGATGCGGGCCTCGCCCGCACCATGGCGGCGCTCGACAAGGAGTTGGCGCGGGGCGAGACTCTGGTGGCGCGGGTCGACGATCTCGACCGGCTGGTGTCGCCGCTGCGGCTGCTCGGCCGTGCGCTGATCGATGCGCGCCGCCGGCGCCGTGATCGCCGCGGAGCGTCGCGCCGCAGCGACCCGGGTCCTGACCTCGATGCCGATGCGGCGCTTTGACCGTGCCGCCCGACGCAGGTTCATCGCCGGTCATCGCGTTCGAGGACTTCCTGAAAGTCGACGTGCGGGTCGGCACGGTCGTCGCGGCGGAGCCCTTCCCGCAGGCCCGCAAGCCGGCGCTGAGGCTCGTCATCGATTTCGGCCCGCCGATCGGCACGAGAAAATCCTCGGCGCAGATCACCCGGCACTACGATGCCGCGGCGCTGGTCGGGCGCCAGATCGCGGCCGTGGTCAATTTTCCGCCGCGCCAGATCGGACCGTTCATGTCGGAGGTGCTCACCCTGGGCTTTCCGGACGAGACGGGCGAGGTCGTCCTGATCGCGCCGACGCAGCCGGTTCCCGACGGAGGCCGCCTCTTCTGACAGCGGCCGACGTCCGTGGCAGCCGCGTTCGATACAGCGCGATTGGGGGATCGCCTTGACGTATGATCTTGAAGTCCGATAGACACCGCGCGCGATTTTCCAAGTCGGGTGTAGAGCTTCGGTCATTGAAATTCGGGTTCGGAATGCGCGGTCACGGCGCCCTCTGCTCCGTCGAGGGACATTGAATGTATTTGCAACCAAGTATCCGCGAGTGGCGGCTTGCCCTAAGCGACGTCGCGCGCTGTTTCGTCGGCTGGCACATCTGGGCACTTCTCGGCGTGAGCGACGTCCGCCAGCGCTACAAGCGTTCGCGATTCGGTCAGTTCTGGATCACGCTGAGCATGGCCATCTTCGTGGGCGGCATCGGCCTCGTCTACGGCGGCCTCTTCCATAGCAACATCCACGATTATATCCCCTATCTGGCGGTCAACATGACCGTCTGGTCGTTTATCTCCGGCACGATCGCCGACGGCACGTTCACCTTCATCGAGGCATCGACGTATATCAAGCAGGAGGCGTTGCCCAAAACCGCCTTCGTGATGCGCATCCTGGTGCGCAACATCGTAGCGTTCGCCCACAACCTGCTGATCATCCCGATCGTCTTTCTGGTCTTCATGATCCCGCCAAGCCCCGTGGCCCTGCTCGCCATTCCGGGTTTCGCGCTGCTGCTCGTCGGCACCTTCTTCTCCACCCTGATCCTCGGCATCTTGTGCACGCGGTTTCGCGACATGCCGCAGATCGTCACCAACCTGATGCAGCTCGCCTTCTTCGTGACGCCCATCATGTGGCGCATAGACCAGCTCGGCACGAAGGGTGAGTACATGAAGCTGTTCAATCCTTTCGCCGCCTTCCTGAGGGTCGTCTCCGAGCCCCTGCAGGGCCGGTTGCCGGATCTTGCCACCTATCTGGCCGTCTTGGTCTATCTCGCGATCCTGTTCCTCATCGCCTGGCCGCTCTTCGCGCGCTTCCGGGCCAGGATCGTCTATTGGTTGTGATCGGGGACACGTATCTTGGCTTCCATCGAACTCGTCAACGCCTCGGTCGATATCCCGATCTACAATTCGCGCGGGCGCTCGCTCAAGACGACGCTGCTGCGCCGGGTCGGCGGCCAGGTCGAGACGTCGACTCGCGACGTCGTCACGGTCAAGGCGCTTCGCAACATCTCGCTGTCGCTTGCGCCGGGCGATCGTATCGCGCTGATCGGTCATAACGGCGCCGGCAAGTCGACGCTGCTGCGCGTCTTTTCCGGATCCTACGAGCCCTCGAGCGGCCATGCCGAAGTTCAGGGCACGGTGTCCTCGCTCATCGACATGATGATGGGGATGGATCCCGAATTGACCGGGGCGGACAATATCATCCTGCGCGGCGTCTTCGTCGGCATGTCCCTGAAGGAAGCTCGGATGGCGATCCCGGAGGTCGCCGAATTCTCCGAGCTCGGGCCCTATCTGCATCTGCCGATGCGGACCTATTCGAGCGGCATGCTCATGCGGCTCGCCTTCGCGATCTCGACCACCCGCTTCCCCGAAATCCTGCTGTTCGACGAGATGATCAGCTTCGGCGACCTGTCCTTCGCCTCGAAAGCCAAAGCCCGGGTCACCGCCATGCTGGGCAAGGCCTCCATCCTGGCGCTCGCCTCCCATGACCTCGGCTCTCTCAAGACCTATTGCAATCGCGCTATCCTGCTGCGCCAGGGGGAGATGATCTCGTCAGGCTCCGTTCAGGAGGTATGGGATCATTATCTCGAGGCTCAGCGCCAGAGCGCTTGACCCGGCTGGGCCACGGGGTCGGGACGGCCGGCAGCGGCGGACGACGGGTCGCGAGGTGACGGGACAGTCATGATCCTGGTCAGGAAACTGCAATCGGCCGTCAAGCTCTACCGCCAAGGCGGATGGCCGGTCGTCGCCGGCATGGCCTGGGACCAGTCCGTGGCCTATATGGCGGCCAATCCCGTTCTGCCGCGCGGCGCGCGCTCGCAGATGCAGGTGTTGAACCGCCTGTTCAACGACCGCCCCGAATATTCGGTCGTGACCTTCGATCTCGACGACCTGCGCCAGTGCCGCCCCGGGCTCCTGTTCTCCTACCTGCGCCGCCAGTTCTTCGACGCGGCGGCGGCGGTGCCGGACCACGACGCGATGCGCGACGCGGAGATCCCGATCCTCGCCGACGCGCTCTACCGGCGCTGGGATTTCACCGCCCTCGACAGCGCGCTGCCGCGGTGGCGCGAGCGCCTCGCGGGCACCAAATTCGCCCCCATGCTGGCGCAGCTCGCCCGCCGCACCGCCCTGCGGCTCGGCCGTCTCGAGGAGGCCGGGGCCGGGCTCGACGCCGCCGGCGGCGACATCGCCGACTGTCTGCTGCGGGCCGAGATCCGGGATGCGCAAGGCCGGCTCGACGAGGCTGCCACAGCCTTTGCCCAGGCGGTGCATCGACAGCCGAGCGACGCCACGGTGCGCCTCGCCCATGCCTTCCATCTGCTCAAGCGGGGACGCCTGCTCGAAGGATTGGAGAACTGGGGCCTCGCGGACCACATCCTCAAATCCTATCCCTTGCGTAAACGGGCGGCGCAATGGATGGGCGAGGATCTCGGCACCCGCACGCTCATGGTGATCTTCGAGCACGGCTTCGGCGACATGATCCAGATGGCGCGTTTCCTCCATCCGTTGCGGGCGGCTCAGCCGCGCGCGCGGATCGTCGGGTTGGCGCCGCGACCGCTCGTCGGCCTGCTGGCCGCCTCCTTTCCGGCCGTCGATTTCGTCGCCGCCGAAGGGCTCGACCCGCCCTTCGACCTCTACATCCCCTCGTTCCAGATGCCGCTCGTCATCGAGGCGGCGAGCCTCGAGCCGCGGCGCGACTACATCCGCCTCGCGCCGCCCGCGCTGCCCGCGCCCGCGGCCGGCCGAAAGCGGGTCGGTATCTGCTGGCGCGGCCACCCGCGCCAATACGAACTGACCCGCTCGGTGCCGCTCGAACGCTTTGCCCGTCTCTTCGCGCGCCCCGACACCGACTTCGTCGTCCTCCTCAACAAGCTGACGCCGGCCGAGGAGACCTGCCTCGAGGGCTTCCCCGCCGTGTCGCGGCCGGCCATCGCCGATTTCACCGCGCTCGGTGGCCTCGTCGCGGCCTGCGACCACGTCGTCTCCGTCGACACGGCTGTGGCGCATGTGGCGGCCGCCGCGGGCCGGCCGCTGCTGCTCCTGTCGCGACCGGACGCCTGCTGGCGCTGGGGGCCGACGGGGCGACGCTCCCCGTGGTACGACGGCGCCGACGTGGTCCGCCATCCGGGCGACCTGGATTGGGAGCAGGTGCTCGCCGAGGCGGCGGAGCGGCTGGACGAGGCGCTCGCGCCTGCCGCAACCTCGATCGCCGTCGCCGGCTGAGCCGCATGAGCGAGGACGACGCCGCGATCGCGGAAGACGGACCCTGGCGCCCCTGCGCCGACGACCTTCTGGTCCTCGGCGACGACGTCGCCTTGGACGAGGCCGCCCGGGCGGAGCTTCGCCGCGTCGCCGGCTCCGACCCGATGATCGCGATCGTGTCGCCGTGTTTCGATACGGCGAGCGTCGCCCGCCATCTTCCCGCCGTGACCTACGCGCCGCTGCCCGATCCGCGCGGCCTCTGTGTCAAGGCCGCCGTGCTGCGCGACTTTCCGCCGCCCGCAGGTCCGCCGGATTGGGACCGCTACGCACTCGCGCTCAACCGCTGCGGCTTCCGCTGCGCCGTGGCGAACCGGGCGGGTGCGTCCACCAGGCTCCCGGCCGGCGATCTCGCGCGCCGGCTTCGCCGGCTCGAGGCGGAATTCCCCGGCGCCGGCGCAGCGGGCGGGGCCTTCCTGAGCGCCGCGCCACGTCAGGCCGAGCGCCTCCTCACCGGCCTCGTGCCCGATGCCGCCGGGCGGCTCGCCATCGCCTTCGACGCCACCCATATCGGGCCCGCCCATTCGGGCACGGCCGAGCTGGCCCGCATCCTCGTGCGCCTCGCCTCCGACCTCTGGCGGGACCGCTTCGATGTCGCGGTCGTAGCAAGCGAGGCCACCTTCGCCTTCCATTTCGGCGGAATGGCTCATCCCCCGCGCCGCGTCGCGCCGGCAGACGGCGCGTGCTTTGCGACCTTTATCCGCATCGGCCAGCCCTTCGGCTGGAAGGAGATGGACCATGCCGTGCGGCGCGCGCCCGTTCTCCTGTTCTTCATGCTCGACACGATCGGGCTCGACTGCATCCGCCTGGCGCCCGACGAGCTCGATCCGCTCTGGCGCTTCACGCTGGCCGAGGCCGACGGACTGCTGTTCAACAGCGCTTTCACCCGGCGACAGTTCGAGCGCCGCTTCGGGGCGCTGCGCCGGGACCTGCCGGCCCGCGCCTCACTGCATGCGCTCGAGACCGCGGTGGCGCTCACGGAGCCCGGCGACGGCGACGGCACGACTCTCGTCGTCGGCAACGCCTTCGCGCACAAGCGGGTCGAGAAGACAGCGCGCCTCCTCGCCACGCGCTGTCCCGGACAGCGGATCGTGGCGCTCGGCCTCGACCCGGGGCGCGTGCCCGGGGTGACCGGCCTGCGCTCCGGCAGCCTCGACAGCGAGGCCCTCGCCGGCCTCTACCGCGCGGCCCGCATCGTCGTCTATCCGTCCGTCTACGAGGGGTTCGGCTTTCCGGTCATTGACGCGTTGAGGCACCGGCGCCCGGTGATCCTGCGACGCCTGCCGCCTTTCCTCGAGATCGCGGCCCACCTCGGCGACGAGGCGAATCTTCACTGGTTCGAGACCGACGAGGACCTGGTTCGCCTCGCCTCCTCCGACCTCGACTGGCGTCAGCCGCCGCCCGGGAGCTCCGATCGTCCCTGGACGGATTGCCTGGACGACCTTCGCGCGGTGCTCGACGAGGCCTTGGTCGGCGTCGACTATCGCCGCGTGGTGCGGCGGATCGAGTTCATGCGTGGCCGTGTCGCCTGGGCGCGGGCCAAGCATTTCGAGACGCAGGACGGTCTCGGCGAGGAGGCCGCTCGCGTCGCCGGTTTCGCCGGCCGGCTGGCGCAACGCGCGGTGCTGCGCCTGGCCGTGAGCCCGCCCGGCCACGCATTGCTGCGGCTGATGGCCCGGATGCGCCGATGATCCGCCGCAGGCTAGATCACGATGCTTTTGGATCGAATCGATCCAAAAGCATGAACGTGATCGATTCCAACATGATAGAGCATGATGTCATCCGAAAACCCGTGCCGACTTTTCGGCATCATGCTCTAGAGCGCCTCGCCCGCACCCTCGGGCGCTGGCGCCCCGCCCCACCCGCAGGACCCATCGTCGCGGTCTGCCACTGCCATCATCCGGACCTCGTGCCGGAACTGTGCGCCGCGCTCGGCCGCCTGCCGGACGACACGCCGATCCATGTGACGTCGAGCCGGCCCGAGGTCTTCGAGCGCTGGCGCGAGTGTGACGTCCGTCCGGCCGCGACCGCGTTCCACGACACCGAGAACCGCGGGCGCGACCTGCGTCCCTTCTTCGAGGTCGCCCGGCGCCTCGACCTTTCGGCCGAGACCCTCGTGCTCAAGCTTCATGGAAAGCGCAGCGCCTATTCGGCGCAGGGCGAACGCTGGCGGCGCGCTCTCATCGGCGGTCTTCTGCCCGACCGCCGGTCGCCGCGCTGGGTCGCCGCGCGGTTCCGAGCCGACACCCGTCTCGGCATGCTCGGTGCGCCGGGGTCCTTCCTGAGTCACCCGGTCTATTGGGGCGAGGATCGCGCGACCGTGGCGCGCATCATGCTCCAGGCTTTCGGGATGCTCCCGGCCGAGGAGGACCTCGGCTTCTATGCGGGGTCGATGTTCTGGATTCGCGCGGACCTGCTCGCGGCGCTCGTGCCTCTCGTCGACCTCGACGCCTTCGAGCCCGAGCCGCTGGCCAAGGACGGCACCTACGCGCATGCGCTCGAACGGTTGCTGCCGATGGCCGCCCGCCGCATGGGCTGGCGCCTCGGCGAGATCGGCCGCGCCGGAGCGATCCATCCCGCCGCCGTCCGGACCCGCAAGATCCCTTACCTTTAGGCCGCCGGCACGGCCATGAGAGCGTTGCGGGCGGAGGATGCGGGCCTTATATAGGCTCGCATCCCCAAAGATCGTCGGACAAGGCCGGGCGGCGGCTCGTCATGGGGTGACGGTCTCATGAGGCGGCCCGGTGCGTCGCGGCCGGGCAGGAGAACAAGCATGAGCACAGCCCCGTTGATGCCCAAGGCCACCGCCGTGTGGCTCGTCGAGAACACCTCCCTGACGTTCGAGCAGATCGCCGATTTCTGCAAGCTGCATCCGCTCGAGGTGAAGGGCATCGCCGACGGCGAGGTCGCGGCCGGCATCAAGGGACATGACCCCATCACCTCCGGCCAGTTGGTGCGCGAGGAGATCGTCGCGGGCGAGAAGGACAAGACGCATCAGCTGAAGCTTGCCGTGTCGAAGGTGCGCTTGCCGCCGCCGAAGAAGACGCGCGGCCCCCGCTACACGCCGCTGTCGCGCCGGCAGGACCGCCCCAATGCCATCCTGTGGCTGGTGCGCAACCATCCCGAGCTCAAAGACGCGCAGATCATGCGCCTCGTCGGCACCACCAAGACGACCCTGCAGGCGATCCGCGAGCGGACCCATTGGAATTCGGCGAGCCTCGCGCCGATGGACCCGGTGACGCTCGGCCTGTGCTCGCAGATCGACCTCGATTTCGAGGTCAACCGTGCCGCCAAGGACCGGCCGGCTACGCCGGAGGATCGTGGCCAGACGCTCATCTCCGCCGAGGTGACGACGGCCCATCATGACCACGATGACGACCGGGAGCGCGTGTCGGCCGACGAGGTGTTCGGATCGCAGCCGTCGCAGCGACCGCAGGACGAGGAGGATGTCGACGTCGACGCGATCTTCTCGCGTCGCTAACGCTCAGACTCCGGCGCGCTGGGCCGCCTCTGCGCGCAAGGCGTCGACGACCGTCCTGAGGTCCGCCGGCAGCGCACTGTCGAACCGCAGGGTCCGCCCGGTCACCGGATGGTCGAAGCCGAGGACGGCGGCATGCAGCGCTTGCCGGCCGAGCGCATCGACGGCGGCCCGCGCCTCGGGCAAAAGCAGACGGGCCTTGGTCAGGAAGCCCGATCCATAGAGCGCGTCGCCGACGAGTGGATGACCGCTTTCGGCCATGTGGACGCGGATCTGGTGCGTCCGGCCGGTTTCGAGGCGGCATGTGACGAGCGTCGCCGGACCGAGGCTGTCCTCGACGCTCCAATGGGTCACCGCATGACGGCCCCTGCCCGGCGGCAGGACGGCGACTTTCTCCCGATGATGCGGGTGGCGGCCGAGCGGCGCCTCGATGGTGCCGGAGCGCCGATCGGGCGCGCCCCAGACGACTGCCATGTAGAGGCGGATCAGCGACCCCGAGCGGCCGTGGTCGGCGAAGATCGCCGACAGACCCTGGTGCGCCCGATCGGACTTCGCCACCACCATCAATCCGGTCGTGTCCTTGTCGAGGCGGTGGACGATGCCTGGGCGCCGCACGCCGCCGATACCCGAGAGGCTCGCGCCGCAATGGGCCAGGAGCGCGTTGACCAGGGTGCCGCTCTCGTGCCCGGCCGCCGGGTGCACCACGAGGCCGGCCGGCTTGTCGATGACGAGGAGATCGTCGTCTTCATGGACGACGGCGAGCGCGATCGCCTCGGCCCGCGGGACCGCATCGGTCGGCCGCGGCAGATGGATCATCGCCTCGGCGCCGGTCTGGGCCTTGTGTTTCGGGTCGGTGATGACGATGCCGTCGAGCGAGACGCAACCCTCGGCGATGAGCGCCTGGAGGCGCGTCCGCGACAACGGCGGGCCGATGCCCCCTTCAGCCGCCGCCGCCAGAGCCCTGTCGATGCGTTGGCCAGCAGCTTCGGGACCGAGCCGGATCGTGACGCTCGCCCCAGTCGCGTTAGGGGATCGATCCACGACAACATCGTTCATCGATGCGACACTCGTTCTGAAACACGTCGGCCGCCCGCTCCTCCCTCAAGAGGCCCGGACGGCCGAGAGCCGTGCCGCGATGCGCCGGGGCGCGTCGCGCCGATCAGTGAACGCTGACCGTCTGGAGCTGGTTCTCCCAGGCGTTGGCCAGGGCCTCGTCCTTCGAATCGGTCAGCAGGATCGGCATGCCGTCGGCGCCGAGCAGCATGAAGAGATCGAGGCCAGGCTGCATCTCCGGCGCCTGCGGAAACAAGGCCGGCACCTCGTCGGAGCGAATCGGTTTCACATAGGCGACCGCGCCATGACCCAGATGGGCGAATTCGTCGGTCGAGAGGGGTTGGTTGTCTTTCCGCGCACTCGGCATCGTATCGTCCTCGTAACCTTGCGGGCCGCGAGAGCCCGACCGGACCTGGACCGACGGTCCCGGATCGTCCCGGCCGTCGTGATGAGCTCTCCATTCATCGCCGGAGGAGCACCCGCCGAAGCAGCGTACCCGCGACGTCACGATGGAGAGTCTTTGCGACGACCCTCTTCAGTTCACCAACAGATGGCGGCCCGTCACGGAAACGTCAAGTTAATCAGAGTCGACGAGGCGGCGCGGCCGTCGCAAGCTCCGGTCGACCGGCACGCTGCGCGACGCATGGAGCCGAAAAGCCGGCACGAATCGTCCGGCGGCATCGCGCTGCAGATCACGGGGACCGCTTGCGTTGATGATTTTGGAACGATTCGATCCAAACTCACCGCGATCACGTGGAACTCGTTGCAGAAGCCGCATAGCATGACGTCCTGGTTGTAGACGGGACGGCCGCGACGGAAGCGCGGGCGGGCCGGCTCTTCGATGCTCCAAGGGCTGCTGCAGATGAGCTCCGACGCCGCGGCAGATGCGATCGAGATGATCTACCGGGCGGCGGTCGAGCCCGGCCTGTGGGTCGATGTCCTCACATGGATGTCCCGCGCCTTCGGAGCGCGCTGCGCTACCATCATTCCGCTCACCCATTCCTTCTCCCTCATGGCCTCGCCAGGGGTCGAGGAGGCTCAGCGTGTCTACGCGCAAAGCTGGTGGACCGCCGACACGATGATCGAGGACATGCGGCGGAAGTCCTTCCCCGTCGGCTTCTACAACGACTGGGAACAGATCGCGGCGGAGCACGTCGCGCGTGATGCCTACTACCAGGATTTTCGCGCGGCCTTCGGTATGGGCGGCATGATGGGTACCGTGACGAAGCCCCATCCGGGCGAGACCTTCGCGATCGGCCTGCAGCTGGCCGTGAAGCGCGATCTGCCGGACGCGGCGCAGATCCGCAGGTTCGAGGTCCTGGCGCGGCATCTCAGCCGCGCGGTGGCGATCGCCGCCCGCATGGCTTCGCTCGAGGATCGCTGCGGCAGCCTCGCCGAGGCTTTGTCGGTCCTGGACCATGGCGTGGCGATCGTCGCGCGGTCCGGGCGGGTGCTGATGGCCAATGCGGCTCTGTCGGCCATGGATGGCGACGGCCTGCGGGTCGAGCGCGGCGGCTTGCGCTGCGCGCGGCCCGCGGATCAGGCGGTGCTCGACCGCCTGATCGCCGGAAGCCTGTCGGACTCCGTCATCGCGACGGGGCCGGACCATGTCGCCGTGACGCGCCGAAGCGGCCGCCATCCCCTGCTGGTCCGCGCCATCCCGCTGAGGAGATCGCCGGGAGACCGCCCGTTCCTCATGTCCGATACGCCGTTGCAGGTCCTGGTCCTGGTGATCGATCCCGACAAGAAGAGCGGCAACCCGATCGAGCAGGCGCTGCAGCTCCTGGGCCTGACGCGATCGGAGGCGCGGGTCGCGGCTCTGGTCGGCGCCGGCATGTCTCCGGGCGAGGCCGCGCCGGTCCTCGGGCTGACGCGCGAAACCGTCCGGTCTCACCTCAAGCACGCCTTCGACAAGCTCGGCCTGCACCGCCAGGCCGAGCTCGTCGCCCTCGCTGGACGGCTTGCGAAGAACGGGTGAGGCGACGCAGGCGGCGGCCGGGTTCCGCTTCGCCAGCGGAACCGTGCGGAAGACTGCGTTGCGTGTGCGGATTGCCTGCCGCCCGCCGGGCCTTCACAACAGGCTTGGCAGCACCCGGTCGGGCGGGCGGTGGCCGTCCGCGAAGGCGCGGATGTTGACGATGACCTTCTGCCCCATCTCGATGCGGCCCTCCTCGGTGGCCGAACCCATGTGGGGCAGCAGCGTCACCTTGCCGGCGCGGGCGAGGCGGATCAGCCTGGTCGAGACGGCAGGCTCGTGCTCGAAGACGTCGAGCCCGGCGCCGGCGATGTCGCCCGCCTCCAGCATGCGGGTCAGCGCCGCCTCGTCGATGATCTCGCCGCGCGCCGTGTTGACGAGCATCGCCTGCGGCCGCAGCAGCTTGAGGCGCCGCGCCGAGAGCAGATGGTAGGTCGCCGGCGTATGCGGGCAGTTGACCGACACGATGTCCATGTGGGCCAGCATCTGGTCGAGCGAGTCCCAGTAGGTCGCGCCGAGGCTCTCCTCGGTGTCGGCCGGGAGGCGGCGGCGGTTGTGGTAGTGGATGGCGAGGCCGAACGCCCTGGCGCGGCGCGCCACCGCCCGGCCGATGCGGCCCATGCCGACGATGCCGAGCTGCTTGCCGGTGATGCGATGGCCCAGCATCCAGGTTGGCGACCATCCGGTCCAGGTGCCGTCGGGAATCGCCGTGGCGCCCGCGACGATGCGGCGCGCCACGGCGAGGATGAGCGCCATGGTCATGTCGGCCGTGTCCTCGGTCAGCACGCCCGGCGTGTTGGTCACGAGGATGCCGCGCCTATGGGCCGCATCGACGTCGATATTGTCGGTGCCGGTGCCGAAATTTGCGATCAGCTTGAGCTTGGGGCCGGCCTCCGCCATGAGCGCCGCATCGAGCCGATCGGTCACGGTCGGCACCAGCACGTCGGCCGAACGCATCGCCTGGGCGAGGTCCGCCGGCCCCATGGGCTCGTCGCCCGCATTGAGCCTGACGTCGAAGAGTTCGCCCATGCGCCGCTCGATCGCCTCGGGCAGCTTGCGCGTGACGACCACGCGAGGTGTCTCACCCATGGTGCGGTCCCGGTTGGCCGATGCCTCGGCATGTCCCAGGGTCGGTCATAAACCGGCCCCGGTTCATGCCGCCTTAACTCTCCCGGCATCAGATAGATTCACGCCTGATTCACCTTACCGCGCCAGATACGGGGAGACAGCATGAATCCCGACTCGGTTTTGCCGTCCTGCCACCGGCGGCTGCCGTTTTTCGTCCGCATGCTCGGTCTCCTTGCCCTGGGGCTGGCCTCGACGCTCGTCCCCGCCGCAGCGCAGCAGGCAGTCGGACCGCGAACCGGCCTGCCGCTGCCCCGCTACGTCAGCCTCAAATCCGACCGGGTCAATCTGCGCCAGGGGCCGTCCAAGAAATACCCGACCACCTGGGTGTTCCAGCGGGCCGGGCTGCCGGTCGAGGTCACGGCGGAATTCGACATCTGGCTCAAGATCCGCGACTCGGAGGGGTCGGAGGGCTGGGTGCTGCATTCGCTGTTGTCGGGCCGCCGCACCGCGCTGGTGATGCCCTGGAAAAAGGAGGCCATGCTGCCGCTCTACGCGCAGCCGAACCCGAGCTCGGGCGTCGTGGCGACGCTGCAGTCCGGCGTCATCGGCAACGTCAAGAGCTGCAACGGAACCTGGTGCCGGATCTATGGCGACGGGTTCGACGGCTACGAGCAGCAGACCAATCTCTGGGGCGTCTATCCGGGCGAGCAGGTCAACTGAGCGCCGGCGACCTCAGCCCTGCCCGGCGAGCCGCTCGACCACGGCGCCGCATTGGCCGAGCTTGTGCTCGAGGTGTTCGAAGCCGCGATCGAGGTGGTAGACGCGGTTGACGACCGTCTCCCCCTCGGCGGCGAGGGCCGCGATGACGAGTGACACGGAGGCGCGCAGATCGGTCGCCATGACCGGGGCGCCGGTTAGCTTGGCGACCCCCTCCACGATGGCCACGTCGCCGTCGAGCCTGATGCGGGCGCCGAGACGGCTCAGTTCGCCGACATGCATGAAGCGGTTCTCGAAGATCGTCTCGGTGATCCGCGACGAGCCTTTCGCCACCGTCATCAACGCCATGAACTGCGCCTGGAGATCGGTTGGGAAGCCCGGGAACGGCGCCGTCGAGATGTCGACGGGTCCGAGGCCCGCGCCGTTGCGGCCGATCCTGATGCCATCCGGTCCGGGCTTGACCGAGACACCCGCCTGCCCGAGGGGTCCGAGCGCGCCCTCGAGGAGTTCGGGCCTGGCGCCTTCGAGCAGCACGTCGCCGCCGGTCATGGCGACCGCCATGGCATAGGTTCCGGCTTCGATTCGGTCCGGGAGAACGGCGTGGCGGGCGCCGCGCAGGCGCTTCACCCCGTCGATCTCGATCACGCCGGTGCCGGCGCCGCTGATGCGGCCGCCCATCTTGTTGAGGCAGTCGGCCAAATCGACGACCTCCGGCTCACGCGCCGGGTTGAGGATGGTCGTGCGCCCTTCGGCCATCACGGCCGCCATCAGCGCCGTATGGGTGCCCCCCACCGTCACCTTGGGAAAGGCGATCTCCGCCCCCTTCAAGCCGCGCGGCGCCTTGGCGAGCGCATAGCCGCCCTCGATATCGATCGTGGCGCCGAGCCGTTCGAGCACCATCAGCAAAAGGTCGACCGGGCGCGTGCCGATGGCGCAGCCGCCGGGGAGCGATACCTTGGCCTCGCCCATGCGGGCCAGCAGCGGCGCGATCACCCAGAAGCTCGCCCGCATGCGCGACACGAGATCGTAAGGCGCGGTCGTGTCGACGATGTTGGCGGCCCGCAGATCCACCGTCTGGCCGGAGATCGCCTCCTCGCCGGCACGCTTGCCCTTGAGGGTGTAATCGACGCCATGGTTGCCGAGGATGCGCACCAGAAGGTTGACGTCCGCGAGCCGCGGCACGTTTTCCAGCGTCAGCGTGTCGTCGGTGAGGAGGCTGGCGATCATCAGCGGCAAGGCGGCGTTCTTGGCGCCAGAGATGCGGATGGTCCCGTTGAGCTTGTGTCCGCCGACCACGCGAATGCGATCCATCATGCCTCTCTTATTTGGTACCGGCCGTCCCGCTGCCAGGCGGCGAGGTTTCGTCACCTTGCTCCGCCGGGGAGGCGGCCGCGCCCGCCCTGCCCCGTGCCTGGACCTTGCGCCGCTTGAGGTTTGCCCGCAAGGCTGCGGCCCGCCGTTTGTCCCGGCCGGAGGACGCGGCCGGGGCGCGGCCTTCGCCGGCGGCTGTCTCGCGCGTCTCAGAAGCCATCGACGATGGTGTCCGTATCACCGAACTGGTGAACGACCTCCTTAGAAGCTTCGCATCTCCGGGGCAAGATCGAGGTCCGACGGCTCGCTGCCGTTGCCGGAAGCTGCCCGGATCAGAGCCTGCGCAGCGCCACCTGCTCGATGCGATGGCTCGGTCCCTTGGTGAGGATGAGGCTCGCCCTCGCCCGTGTCGGCCGCACGTTCTCGACGAGGTTGCGCAGGTTGATCCGCCGCCAGATGTCATGGGCGACGACGTCGGCTTCGGCGTCACCGATCTCGGCATATTTGCGGAAATAGGAGAGGGGATCGCGGAACGCCGTCTCGCGCAGCCGCATGAAGCGCGACACATACCAGTCCTCGAGCAGCGTCTCGTCGGCATCGAGATAGACCGAGAAATCGAAGAAATCCGACACGAAGGGAATGTCGCGCCCGTCGCGCGTCGGCCGGTTCGGCAGCAGCACGTTGAGTCCCTCGACGATGAGGATGTCGGGCCGGTCGACCACGACCTCCTCGTCGGGCACGATGTCGTAGACGAGATGCGAATAGACCGGCGCCCTGACGTTGCGCAGGCCGGCCTTGACGTCGGAGAGGAAATTGATCAGCCCGGCGCTGTTGAAGCTCTCCGGAAAACCCTTGCGGTCCATCAGGCCCTGTTCGTTGAGGACCTTGTTGGGATGCAGGAAGCCGTCGGTGGTGACGAGCTCGACCTTGGGCGTGTTGGGCCAGCGCGACAGCAGCGCCTTGAGCACGCGGGCGGTCGTCGACTTGCCGACGGCGACCGATCCCGCGACGCCGATGAGATACGGCACCTTGCCGTCCTCGGCCCCGAGGAAGCGCTGCGTCGCCTTGAACAGCCCCTGCGTCGCCGCGACATAGAGGGCCAGCAGGCGCGACAGCGGCAGATAGATGGCGACGACCTCGTCGATCGAGATGGGATCGTTGGTGGCCCTGAGCTTGCGCAGGTCGTCGATCGTCAGCGTCAGCGGCGTATCGGCGCGCAGCGCCGCCCATTCGTCGCGCGAGAACAGGCGATAGGGCGAGGGGACGGATGGCGACGTCCCGGTCGTCATCGGCGAGCCATGGCGCGGCAGGTCGAGCATGGGCGGACTCGGTGTCGAAATCATGGGTGAGTTCATGGGCTGTCCCGGCGCGACGCTTTCTCGTCGAGCCCGGATTGATGCGTGCGCCGTCCGAGTTCCGCGACCACATCGCTGAGCGAGAGGTTGGACGCGTGCAGGAGCACCATGAGATGATAGACGAGATCGGCCGCTTCCGCCACGATCTGCGGCCGCGACCCCTCGATCGCCGCGATGACCGTCTCGATCGCCTCCTCGCCGAGCTTCTTGGCGATGCGCGGCACGCCGGCATCGAGCAGGCTGCGGGTGTAGGACCGATCGGCGACGGATTGCCCGCGGGCGCCGATGAGCGCTTCGAGCTCGTCGAGGGTGAAGGTCGACATGGCGGCTCCTTCGCTAAGGCTTGTTGAGGTTCATCGAGAATGGATGACGGCTGCGGCGAGGTGGATGATGGCGGTGAAGCTCTGGTCGGTTTTGTCGGCGCGCATGGCGATGCGTTTGAACTCCTTGAGCCTGCAGAAGAAATTCTCGATGAGATGACGCCATTTGTACATTTCCTTGTCGAGCCGCAAGGGCTGGGCGCGCCTGGGGTGCTGGGAGATGACGATCTTGGCGCCGCGCGCATTCAGATCGGCGATGATGGCGTTGGAGTCGAAGGCCTTGTCGGCGATCAAGGCTCCGAACGACAGTGCGTCGATGAGCGGCGGCACGCCGACGGTGTCGAAACGCTGGCCGGGCAACAGCACGAAGCGCACGAGATTGCCGAGCGCGTCGGTCAGCGCCAGGATCTTGGTCGTCATGCCGCCCTTGGAGCGGCCGATGGCCTGGCTCTGAGTCCCCCTTTTGAGCCCTGCCCGTGGCGGTGGACCTTGACGATGGTGGCGTCGACCATGGCGTATTCCATGTCCGGCTCGTCCGAGCAGGCCTCGAAGAGCCGAATGAACACATCGGCCTTCACCCACTCGCGGTATCGCTTGAAGACGGTGTTCCAGCGTCCGAACGTGTCGGGGAGGTCACGCCAAGGGCTGCCCGTGCGCACGATCCAGAGCACCGCCTCGAGAAATAACCGATTGTCGCCCCCGCTGCGGCCGGGGTCCGTCGGCTTGCCGTGGCAGTGCGGCTCCATCTTCGCCCATTGGGCATCGCTCAAAACGTATCGATCCATCCACAGCTTGAATCACTTCCAAGCTCTGAATGGAATCTCAAACCTCAACAAGCCTTAGAGCATGATCAGCTGTTGCTGATCTGCTCCAAATTAAAATAGCGAGCACGTTCATTGGTTTAGGATCGCGGAGCGATCCAACCTAAACCGATCGTGCTCTAGGCGTCGAGCCGTATGGCGAGACCGGCCGCCGCCATGAAGCGCTTGGCCTCGCCGATGCTGTGCTCGCCGAAATGGAAGATCGAGGCGGCCAGCACCGCGCTGGCGCCACCCTCGCGCACGCCCTCGACGAGATGATCGAGGGTGCCGACGCCGCCCGAGGCGATGACCGGCACCGGAACCGCATCGACCACGGCGCGCGTCAGCGCGAGATCGAAGCCGAGTTTCGTGCCGTCGCGGTCCATCGAGGTCAGCAGGATCTCGCCCGCGCCGCGCGCCGCGACCTCGCGCGCGTAAGCCACGGCGTCGAGGCCGGTCGGCCGGCGGCCGCCGTGGGTGAAGACCTCCCAGCGGGGCGCTTCGCCTTCGGCCGAGACGCGCTTGGCGTCGACCGCCACGACGATGCACTGGCTGCCGAATGTCTTCGCGGCCGCCTCGACGAAGGCGCGATCGGCGACGGCGGCCGTCATGATCGAGGCCTTGTCGGCGCCGGCGAGCAGCAGAGCGCGGATGTCGCCGACCGTCCGCACCCCGCCGCCGACCGTCAGCGGCATGAAGCAGGCGGCGGCCGTGCGGCGCACCACGTCGAGCAGGATGCCGCGGTCCTCGTGGCTCGCGGTGATGTCGAGGAAGCAGAGCTCGTCGGCGCCCGCCGCGTCATAGGCCAGCGCGCATTCGACCGGATCGCCGGCATCGCGCAGGCCCTCGAAATTGACGCCCTTGACGACGCGGCCGTCCTTGACGTCGAGGCAGGGGATGACGCGGGTCTTGAGCATCAGGCTGGTTCAGTCTCTACCGCATCAGGATCGTTCAGGAACGACCAAACGGGTTTCGGCAACCAGCCGCCTTTATGCTGCGGATCCACTTCGCTGACGATGAACCTGAGACCTGGAAAAGCGTCGCGTATCAATCGAGACAAGCTCCGGCTATCGAGGTCCGAGGCAATACACATCGTGTTGCCGAAGAGCGCGTACCAATTCGCGATTTCGTGCATCTTATCGATCTGCCGAAGGACGGTTTCGCGATCGATACGGGACTGGTCGAAGACGAGCAGAAAAGCTTTCATGATTGACGCTCCTGAGGACGAGCCGTCTTGTTCTCGATTGTCGTGATGGCGCCATCCGCGGCCTCGCCATCCAAGGAGATCGGCGGCCCAGACTTCCGTTCGATGATCGTCAGCTCCTGTTGCCGCAGAACGAACTCTTCGGATTGCAGACGGTCGGGGTTGCGAAACATAAAGTAGATGTAGGCTGCGAGCGTGAGAATGATCGGGAGGGTTCCAAGGCCCGCAAGACCATAGCGCAAGATCGGGTCGGCTCCGAACGCGTAAGCAAAACCGAAACATAACGGTGAGGCTACCGCGCAGGTCCACAAGATTGGGTTGAGCGCGTTACGAACACGCACAATGCCCGCACGAGAGGTCGCACTGCGGATAATCTCTTCGAGGCTCATATCGGGTCGAGGCTCATATCGGGCTACCCCGCAGCACCGCGAGCGCCTCGGCCGGGTCGAGGCGGCCGTCGTAGAGCGCCCGGCCAGAGATGGCGCCGGCGAGGCGTGCGAAATCGGGCCGCATCAGGCGCCGCACGTCGGCGATCGAGGCGAGGCCGCCCGAGGCGATGACGGGGATCGAGATGGCGTCGGCGAGCGCGATGGTCCCCTCGATGTTCAGCCCCTTCATGGCGCCGTCGCGGCCGATGTCGGTCATGATCACCGCCGCCACCCCGGCATCCTCGAAGCGCCGGCCGAGATCGACGGCGGTGAGGCTCACGCTCCTGGCCCAGCCCTCGACCGCGACGACACCGTCTCGCGCGTCGATGCCGACCGCGACCGCGCCGGGGAACAGCCGCGCCGCCTCGCGCACGAGGTCGGGGTCGCGCACCGCAGCCGTGCCGAGGATGACGCGGGCGACGCCGCGCGCCAGCCAGGCATCGAGGGTGCGCAGGTCGCGGATGCCGCCGCCGAGCTGCACCGGGATGGTGACCCGGTCGAGGATCGCCTCGACCGCCGCGGCATTCTTCGGCTTCCCTGCGAAGGCGCCGTCGAGGTCGACCAGATGAAGGTAGTCGAACCCCTGGCTCTCGAAGCGCTCGGCCTGGGCGGCCGGATCCGGGTTGAACACGGTGGCCGAGGCCATCTCGCCATGCAGCAGACGGACGCATTCGCCGTCCTTGAGGTCGATCGCCGGGAACAGGATCACGGCCGCCATCTCAGGAAATTGGCGATGAGGCGCAGGCCGAGCGCCTGGCTCTTCTCGGGGTGGAACTGGGTGCCGGCCAGGGTGCCGCGCGCCACGATGGCGGTCAGCACACCGCCGTAGCGGGTCGTCGCGACCATGTCGCTCTCGTCGCGGGGCGTCAAAGCGTAGGAATGCACGAAATAGGCATGCAGGCCCTCGTCGCCGGTCGGGATGCCGTCGAGCAGCGGATGCGCGCTCCGGGCATCGAGCGTATTCCAGCCCATATGCGGGATCTTCAGGGCAGGGTCGGACGGCTCGATCGCCGCCACATCGCCCGAGATCCAGCCGAGGCCCGGCGTCACCTCGTGCTCGAGGCCGCGCGAGGCCATGAGCTGCATGCCGACGCAGATGCCGAGGAACGGCCGGCCGCGCTGCATCACCGCCTCGTCGAGGGCCGCGACGAGCCCCGGCACCGCATCGAGACCGCGCCGGCAGGCCGCAAAGGCGCCGACGCCCGGCAGGACGATGCGATCGGCGCGACGGATGCGCGCCGGGTCGGCGGTCACCTCGATCGGCAGCGACAAGCCGGCCTCGCGGGCGGCGCGTTCGAAGGCTTTCGAGGCGGAATGCAGGTTGCCTGAACCGCAATCGACGATGGCAAGGCTCATGCCGCGCCGCCGGGGCGGGGGAACAGACCGATCACCTCGCTCGAGCCCGGCATCGGCGCCTGGGGTGCGCCGCGCGGCGGTAGGCGCAGACCGTCGCTGCGGAAGAAGGCCTGTTCCGCCATGTCGCGGTTCGGGGCGGCCAGCAGGGCCGCGAAGATGTAGCCGCGCCGGGTCAGCCGGGCCTGCCGCAGGCCGCGCGCCTCCATGCCCGTGAGGAGAGCCAGGAGGATCAGCAGCGCCATCGTCGCGACCCACGACATCTGCAGCGCATGGCCGGCAAAGAGGATCAGCCCGGCGATGACGATCCAGCCCAGCGCCGCGAGCCACAGCCGGCGATAGGCGAGCGCCAGCGGCCCGAACCAGAAGGCCGGCCAGCTGAAGCCGTCGCGCAGGACGATCGTCGCCTCGGCGCGGCGCTTCGGATCGGCGACGCCGGACGGCACATGGACTGTGAAGATAGGCATCTCGTGTGTCCTTCAGCCGCCGAGCGTCCCCTTGGTCGAGGGCATGCGATCGCGGATCCGCTCGTCGACCCTGACCGCGGCCCGCAAGGCGCGGGCCAGCCCCTTGAAGCAGCTCTCGGCGACATGGTGGCTGTTTTGGCCATAGAGGGTCTCGACATGCAGGGTCACATGGGCCTGCATGGCGAAGGCCTGGAAGAATTCGCGCACGAGCTCGGTATCGAAGGTGCCGATCTTCGGCGACGCAAAGCTCGTGCGGAACACCAGGAACGGCCGGCCGGAGACATCGAGCGCGACCCGGGTCAGCGCCTCGTCCATGGGCAGCAGGCAATCCGCATAGCGGGCGATGCCGCGCTTGTCGCCGAGCGCCTCGTGCAAGGCCTGGCCGAGCGCGAGCCCTGTATCCTCCACCGTATGGTGGTCGTCGACATGGTGGTCACCGACGGCCTTGACCTTGAGGTCGATCAGGCCGTGGCGGGCGACCTGGTCGAGCATGTGATCGAAGAAGCCGACCCCGGTCGAGATCTCGGCCACCCCGGTGCCGTCGAGGTCGATCTCGACCTCGAGCGAGGTTTCGTTGGTGGTTCGCGTGACCGCCGCCCGGCGCATGGCAGGAACTCCGAGGTCGCCGCCACGGCGGCGATGCCTCCATCGAAAAAACTAAGCTCTCTTAGCAAGATGCATACGCTTTCGCCAAGCGAGGCCGGATGGGGCCGCTAAGCGATCGTGTCCACGACGCCGCCGTCGACCCGGAGGGCCGCCCCGGTCGTGGCCGAGGCCTGAGGCGAGGCCACGTAGACCACCATATTGGCCACCTCCTCGACGCTCGCGGCGCGGCGGAGGATCGAGCTCGGACGATGCGCCTCGACGAAGGCCTTGGCGGCCGCCTCGGGCGACTTGCCGTCCGAGGAGCCCTTCAGCATCTCGGCGACGCCGTCCGACAGCGTCGGGCCGGGCAGCACGGCGTTGACGGTCACGTCGGTGCCGGCCATGCGCTTGGCGAGGCCGCGCGACAGGCCGAGCATCGCCGTCTTGGTGACGCCGTAATGGATCATCTCGACGGGGATGTTGAGCGCCGATTCCGACGAGATGAAAATGACGCGGCCCCACGAGCGCGCTTC
Source organism: Lichenihabitans sp. (assembly GCA_965277635.1). GTDB lineage: Bacteria > Pseudomonadota > Alphaproteobacteria > Rhizobiales > Beijerinckiaceae > Lichenihabitans. Next base: position 2,014,498 of record CBDIDE010000002.1, on the reverse strand, counting down.
CATGCCGGGGAGATAGGCGCGCGACAGCCTGACGCCGGACATGACGTTGGTCTCGAAGAACCGCATCCAGTCCGTGTCGGAAATGTCGAACACGTCCTGAGGCTTGAAGATGCCGAGGTTGTTGACGAGGATGTCGGCCTCGGGCTCGGCCCGGACGAGCGCCGCGCAGCCTTCGGCCGTGCCGAGGTCGCCTACGAAGCCGCGCAGCCCGCCATGCGGATGGGCGGACTTGAGCTTGTCGCAGGCCGCCTGGACCTTGGCTTGTGTGCGGCCGTTGACCACCACCGCGGCGCCGGCCGCGAGGAGGCCGGCCGCGATGGCGAAGCCGATGCCGCCGGTCGATCCGGTGACGATGGCGGTTCTGCCCGAGAGGTCGATGTTCATGGCGTGTTTCCTGTTGCGCGCGCCGCGTCTGCGCGGTCTGCTGCGAGGCGGTTGCGGCCTCAACGTGGCGGGGAGGAAACATGTTCGGCCTGATGATGGACGTGCCGCTGCTGGTCTCCTCGATCCTGCGGCATGCGGCGAGGGTTCATGCCGACACCGAGATCGTATCGCGCGACGCGGAGGGCCGCCTCCATCGCGAGACCTACGCGCAGTGCCACACCCGCGCCTCGCGGCTCGCGCACGCGCTGCGGCGCCTCGGGCTCGCGCCCGGCGACCGGGTCGGCACGCTCGCCTGGAACGGCTTCCGCCACCTCGAGCTCTACTACGGCGTGTCCGGCGCCGGCTTCGTCATCCATACGATCAACCCGCGGCTCTTCCCGGAGCAGATCGCCGCCATCGTGACGCATGCGAACGACAGCGTGCTCTGCGTCGACCCAGGCCTTCTGCCGCTCGTCGAGGGCCTGGCCGACCGGCTGCCCCCCTTGCGGGCGATCGTGGTGCTGGCGGAGCGATCCGCGATGCCGGCCTCGGACCGTGTTCCCGACCTCGTCTGCTACGAGGAGCTGATCGGCGCCGAGCCGGACGAGTTCGACTGGCCGCAGCTCGACGAGGCGACCGCCTCGGGCCTCTGCTACACCTCCGGCACCACCGGGGCGCCCAAGGGCGTGCTCTACAGCCATCGCTCCAGCGTGCTGCAGGCCATGGCGGTGTCGATGCCGGACGCCTTCGGCATCGCGGCGGTCGACACGGTGATGCCGGCCGTGCCGATGTTTCACGTCAACGCCTGGTCGCTTCCCTATGCGGTCGTCATGGCCGGCGCCAAGCTGGTGCTGCCGGGGCCGCGGCTCGACGGCGCCAGCCTGCACGGTCTGATCCTTGACGAGGAGGTCACCATGTCGGCCGGCGTGCCGACGATCTGGATGGACCTGCTTGCGCATGCGGAGCGCACGGGGACCGGGCTCGGCCGCCTGCGACGGGTCGGCATCGGCGGCTCGGCCTGCCCGCCGGTGATGATCGAGCGGTTCCGGGCGCTCGGCGTCGAGGTGGTGCATGCCTGGGGCATGACCGAGACGAGCCCCGTCGGCGTCACCGCACTGCCGAAACACAAGCATCGCCATGCCGGACCCGCCGAGCTCCTCCGCCTCTTCTCGAAGCAGGGCCGACCCTTCTTCGGCGTCGAGATCCGCGTCGTGGGGCCGGACGGCGCCGACCTGCCCTTCGACGGCGCGAGCTCCGGCCGGCTCCTGGTGCGCGGCCCTTGGGTCGCCGCCGCCTATTACGACGCGCCGGCGGCCGATGAGGCTTTCGGCGAAGCAGGCTGGTTCGACACGGGCGACGTGGCCACGGTCGATGCGGATGGATTCATCGAGATCGTCGACCGCACCAAGGACGTGATCAAGTCCGGCGGCGAATGGATCAGCTCGATCGCGCTCGAAAACATCGCCGTGTCGCACCCGGCCGTGCGCGAGGCGGCCGTGGTGGCGCGGCCCGATCCGCGCTGGGGCGAACGGCCGGTGCTCTTCGTCGTGCTACAGGAAGGCGCGGCGCTGAGCGTCGAGGAGTCCATGGCTCATTTCGAGGGCAAGGCGGCCAAATGGTGCATCCCGACCGATCTGCGCATCGTCGATGTGCTGCCGCATACGGCCACCGGCAAGCTCTTGAAGTCGGCGATCCGGGCGATGGTATGAGGGCATTCACGACTCATGCGGGCTCGACGGCCGCCTCTCCGACATGACGCCTCGCCCAGACCTTCCCCCTCCGGACCTGCCCCTCCTTGACCGACACGACCTCGCTCCGTCGCGACCGCAATTTCCTCCGCTTCTGGTTCGCCCGCACCGGCTCGGCCATGGCCTTTCAGATCATGGCCGTCGTGGTCGGCTGGCAGGTCTATGCGCTGACCGGCTCGACCTTCGAGCTCGGCCTCGTCGGCCTGATGCAATTCCTGCCCATGATCGTCGTGACGATTCCGGCCGGCCATGTGGCGGACCGCTACGACCGCCGCACGGTGGCGCGGATCTGCCAGACGGTCGAGGCCGCCGCGGTGGCGCTCCTGGCGATCGGAAGTTTCGAGGGCTGGATCGGCACGCCGGCCATCTTCGCCGCCGTCGCGGTAGTCGGCGCGGCGCGCAGCGTCGAGAGCCCGACGGTGGCGGCCCTGCTGCCGGGCGTCGTCTCGGCCGAGGCCCTGCCGTCCGCGCTCGCGCTCTCGGCCTCGGCCATGCAGACCGCCACGATCGTCGGGCCGGCGCTCGGCGGCGCGCTCTATCTCCTCGGCTCGACGGCCGCCTATGCCACGGTCGCCGTCGTCTATCTGCTGGCGAGCCTCCTTACCGGCTCGATCAGGATGGAACGGGCGCCGCCGCGGCGCGAGCCGGTCTCCGCCAGGACATTGTTCGGCGGCTTCGCCTATATCCGCGATCATCCGCTGGTGCTCGGCGCCATCTCGCTCGATCTCTTCGCCGTGCTGCTCGGCGGCGCCACCGCGCTGCTGCCGGTCTACGCGCGCGACATCCTGCATTCCTCGCCGCTCGGGCTCGGCATGCTGCGCGCGGCGCCGGCGGCCGGCGCGCTCCTGACCTCGCTCTATCTGGCCCGACACCCGTTGCGACATCATGTCGGCACCAAGATGTTCCTGGCGGTCGCCACCTTCGGCCTCGCCACCGTCGTGTTCGGCCTCTCCACCCTGTTCCCGCTGTCGCTGCTCGCCCTGGCGGTGCTCGGCGCCTCGGACGTGGTCAGCGTGGTGGTGCGCTCCTCGCTGGTGCAGATCGCCACGCCGGACGCGATGCGCGGCCGGGTCAGCGCCGTCAGTTCGATGTTCATCGGCACGTCGAACCAGCTGGGTGAGTTCGAATCGGGCGCCACCGCGGCGCTCCTCGGCACAGTGCCGGCGGTCGTCCTCGGTGGCCTCGGCACGATCGCCGTGGCGCTGCTCTGGTCGCGGCTGTTCCCCTCGCTCAGGCGGGTGCAGAACCTCAGCCACCCGCAGAACCGGCCCGCCTGAGAGCCTGCCGGCGCTTCACACTTTCTTTACGCTCGTGCCGGAATGTGGCCGGCGGGTGCCCGGACGATGCGTCGCGCGGCCCGGATGCTCCGGGCGCATCTCCGGGGGCATGGAGATGCCGCCGCGATGATGTCGACCTACCAGAGCTATCTGTTCTACACCCGGAACCCGGCGCAGACCCAGCAGCGCACCGCCGCCGACCCGACGGTCGCCCGCGCCCAGCAATATTACCAAGCGAACATCGGCAAGGTGAAATCGGCCAGCGACCTGGTCAACAACTACCAGTTGTTCTCCTATGCGATGAACGCCTACGGCCTGCAGGACATGACCTACGCCAAGGCCTTCATGACGAAGGTGCTGACCAGCGACCTGTCGGACCCCAACAGTTTCGTCAACAAGCTCAGCGACAGCCGCTACAAGGCCTTTGCGCAGGCCTTCAACTTCAACACGTCGGGCACGATCACCAGCGCCGCCACGGCGCAGACCTCGGCCCAGTCGAGCGACCTCACCAGCCTCTATGCGACATCGGCCTCGAGCGCCGCGACGGCGGCCAACACCGAGGCCAGCTACATGCAATCGGCGATCGCAGCCTCGACGACGGTCAGCCAGATCACCGGCAATCCGCGCCTCGTCAAGGATCTGCTCACGACCTACGGCCTCAACCAGTACACCAGCCTCGACACGATCACCCAGGCACTCGAAAGCAATCCGTCGGACCCGGCGAGCTTCGTCAACCAGGCCGGCCAGCAGGCCGGGCTCAAGAGACTCGCCGCCGATTTCAACGTCGCCGTCGACGGCACGGTCACGGGTCAGACGACGACGCAGTCCGCCGACATGGCGAGCACCTACACGCAGGTCGCCGCAGCCAATGCGCCGGTCACCTCGCTCGAGACCGCCTATATGACGACGGCCATCGCCTCGCTGACCTCGATCAACGATCTCACAGGCAACGCCCGGCTGCTCAACGACGTCATGTCCGCCTACGGCCTCGATCCGACGACCAGCGTCGCCACCATCGCCTCGGCGCTCGAGAGCGATAGCTCCGATCCGAAGAGCTTCATCAACCAGGGCGGCCTGCCCGCCGGGCTGAAGGCGATGGCAGCCGATTTCAACTTCGATTCGACCGGCGCCGTGACGACGCAGCGCCTGGCGCAGACGAGCGCCAGCTTCAGCGCCATGTCCGCGGCCTACATGGCCCAGGCCGGCACGTCGACCGCGGCGCAGGCCGCAGCCAAGGCGGAAACAACCTACGTCCAGGGGGTGATCAGCAACGCGACGTCGATGAGCTACATCCTCAACGATCCGCGGGTGGTCAGCTATATCGGCAACGCCTTCGGGGTCGCGTCGCTGTCGGCGACGACCTTGCAGAGCGTGTTCACGAGCGACGTGAGCAACCTCAAGAGCGCGGCCAATACGCTCGGCCCGAACTACCAGAAGATCGCGGCAGCCTTCGAATTCACGACGACGGGCACCATCGGGCGGGAGCCCGCGGTGGCGGCGCAATCGAAAACCACGCTGGCCGCCACCAACAGCGCCTATCTCGAATCGACGGTCGAGACCCAAGCAGGCAACTCCGACCAGGGCACGCAGCTGGCCCTCTATTTCGCCCGCAAGGCGCCGAGCCTCACCAACGCCTACCAGATCCTGGCCGATCCGGCGCTGCTCAAGGTGGCGCAGACCGTGCTCGGCCTGCCGGCCTCGACCTCGACCACAGACATCGACATCCAGGCCAAGCAGATCTCCAACGGCATCAAGTTCACCGATCTCACCAATCCGGTGAAGCTCAACGCGCTGGTCTCGAAATTCGCCGCGCTCTACGATCTGGCCAATCCCACCAACACCGCCGTCGACAACATAACCATGCTGTTCGGCGGCACGTCCGGCTGAACGCAGGGCGCCGAATTCCGGTTGAAGCGTCCAGGCAGCACCATCCGCTCATCCCGGCGAAAGCCGGGATCCAGCCTCGTTGCGTTGCGGCGGCCGCGAAGCCTTCGGCGTCGTTGTGCTGGATCCCGGCTTTCGCCGGGATGAGCGGCGGAAAGATCGGTACCGAAACCCGTCCGTTAACCCGAGTTCGGAGCCTTGGGGGTGAGTGACGTCAGCCCGTCGCCAGCGCCTTGTTCTGCGGGAACATGAAGCGACGGGCCTCGTCGTCCATCTCGGCCTTGAACTTGTGCTTCTCCCGCAGGGTCTCGACGCGCTGGGCGGCCGGGCGGGCGTTGATCTCGTCCATCAGACGCTTCAGGTTCGGCAGCTTGTCCCAGGGCTCTTCGCCGAGCACGAAAGGCACCATGCGGCCCCAGCCCCAGACCGCCATGTCGACGATCGTATAGGTGTCGCCAAGCATGTAGCGGCGGTCCTTGAGGCGCGTATCGACGATGCCCCAATGACGCCGCGCCTCGTGGTCGTAGCGGTTCAGCGCATAGCCGAGGTCCTGCGGCGCGAAATGGCGGAAATGCACCGACTGGCCCGAATAGGGGCCGATGCCGGTCGCCACGAACATCAGCCAGGACAGGAGTTCGCCGCGCCCCTTGTCGCCTTGCGGGGGCAGGAACTTGCCGGTCTTCTCGGCCAGGTAGAGCAGGATGGCGTTGCTGTCGAAGACCACCGCCTCACCGTCCTTGATCGCCGGCAGCTTGCTGTTGGGATTGACGGCGACGAAATCGGGGGCGAACTGCTCGCCCTTGCGCGAATCGACCGGCACCGTCTCGTAGGGCAGTGTGGTCTCCTCGAGACAGAGCGCGACCTTCATAGGATTGGGAGCGAGATTGTAGTAGAACGTGATCATGCGGAAACCTCCCTGTGTGTCGGGGTCTCGCATAAGATCGGCGCATGTCAAAGCTGTGATGAAGGATAGGCGTCACGCATCATGCAGCCCGGCCTGCCCGTGCGCCAGGGCCGAGGCACGGTCCGCCGGCATCGGCCGGCCGATCAGGTAGCCCTGCAACTCGTCGAAGCCTTCCTGCTTCAGCCGCGCGAATTGTTCCGGCGTCTCGATGCCCTCCGCCGTGGTGGTGATCGACAGGCTGGAGCCGAGGCCGGTGACGGCGCGCACGATCGCCATGCTGCCGGGATTGACGCAGACGTCGGCGACGAAGCTGCGATCCATCTTGATCTTGTCGAATGGGAAGCTCCGCAGGTAGCTCAGCGACGAATAGCCCGTGCCGAAATCGTCCATGGCGATGCGGATGCCGAGGGCCCGCAGGTGGTGGAGCGTCTGCAGGTTGGTGCCGCTGTCGGCGAGCAGGATCGATTCGGTGATCTCGAGCTCGAGCCGCTGCGGCGCGAGGCCGGCGTCGCGCAGCGCCCCCTCCACCATGGCGACGAGGCCGGACTTGCGGAACTGCACGGCCGAAAGGTTGACCGCGACCTTGATGCTGTCGGGCCAGCCGGCGGCCTGGCGGCAGGCCTCGCGCAGCACCCATTCGCCGATCTCGACGATGAGGCCGTTCTGCTCGGCGACCGGGATGAACTCTCCCGGGCCGATCAGCCCGCGCTCGGGGTGGCGCCAGCGCACCAGCGCCTCGAAGCCGGTGATGCGGTCGGTGCCGAGGTTGTGGAGCGGCTGGTAGTCGAGCTCGAACTCTCCGGCGGCGACGGCGCGGCGCAGGTCCTCGGACATGAGCTGGCGGGCCTCGACATGGGTGCTCATCTCTTCGGCGTAGAGCTTGGCCACGCCGCGGCCCTCGCTCTTGGCCGCATAGAGCGCGATGTCGGCGTGGCGCATCAGGCGGTCGCCGCTCCGGCAGGACGGTTCTGCCAGGGCGATGCCGACGCTGACGTCGATATGCGCCGTGCATTCGCCGAGGTGGAAGGGACGCCTGAAGCAGCGCGCGATCCGCGCCGCGAGCGCCATGGCGGCCGGGGGGCCGCCCTCGATGCGCCTCAGGATCGCGAATTCGTCGCCACCGAGCCGCGCGGCGATCTCGGCGCGGCGCGGGATCGTCCGTAGCCTCGTGGCGACCTGGCGCAGCAGCTCGTCGCCGGCCGGATGGCCGTAGGTATCGTTGATCGTCTTGAAGCCGTCGAGGTCGAGGCACAGCAGCGCCGCGGTGCCGCGGCCCGGCCGTTCGAGCATATTGGCTAGGGTCCGTTCGAAGAACAGGCGATTGGGAAGATCGGTCAGCGAATCGTGCGAGGCCATGTGGGCCATCCGGTCCTCGGAGGCCCGGCGTTCGGTGATGTCTTCGCTGATGCCGAGCAGGTAGCGGGGCGTGCTGCCGTCGAGCATCGGCAGGGGCTTCTTGACGGTCCGGATCCGGCGCGTCTCGCCGTTCGGGCGGGTGACCGGCTCGTCCCCGATCACGAGTTGCCGCCCGCTCGCAATCACCCGCCGGTCCTGGCCGGCGAAATCCGAGCCTTCGAGATTTTCGAAGATGTCGCAATCCTTGCGGCCGATGACCGATGCCGCCTCGCGCCCGACGATCTCGCTAATGGCATCGTTGTAGATCAGGTAGCGGCCCTCGTCCTCCATGTCCTTGAGGAAGATGCCGACCGGCAGCGCCGCGACGACGCTGTCGAGCAGCAATCGCGTACGCCCGAGGTCGTCGCGAAGCGCATGGACCTCGGTCCGGTCGAGCGCCACGGCCAGCACGGCGTCCCGCCCCTCGAAGGTCACCGCGCGGCCATGGGTGACGACCTCGATCGGCGTGCCGTCCGCCCGGCAATGCCGCCAGACGGCTGGCGCGCCGAGATCGGAGCCCTCGCGCGCCGCGGCGGCCATCTTCTTCTGTTCGGCGGGTGGCCGGATGTCGAGCACCGACATCGACAGCAGCGCCTCGCGCGGGTGGCCATAGGCCTCGGCCATGGCGTCGTTGACGTCGAGGAAGCGCAGGCTTTCGGGATCGTAGATCCACATCGGGACCGGATTGCAGCGGAACAGCTCGTCGAGGCGCCCCTCGGCGCGCGACAGCGCGGCCTGCCGCTCGATCATCCGGCCCGCCAAGGCCGCGAGTTGCGGCAGCGCGGCCGCGTGGTTGGCGTTCGGCAGCGCCTCCGTCCTGGCGCGCAAGATCGTGATGACGCCGAGGCATTTGCCTCGATCGCTCATGATGGGCGCCTCGGCCAGGCTCTCGGTCGCGACGCCTGCGGGCGGATCGCCGTCGAAACCCGCTGCGCCGACGATCTCGCGTCGCCCTTCGGTGTATCGCTCGATGACGACCCGGCACACGCCGAACAGGCGCGCCGCCAACCCGGCCAGGCCATCGAGTTCGCCGATCCGTGCACCGGGGGCGCAACGCTGAACGTTTTCGTGTTCGAGTTTTGGGCAGAGCGCCTGTGCGGATCGCATCGTGGCCGATCTTTGCTCAATGTCGGGATGTAGTTCGCAGTTCTTCACTCAATTTAGACGATTTGCGTTACGTCACGGTTAAGGTCGAAACGGCCGGATCTTCTGTTACGGTCAGTAAAACGCCGCACGGCAACCGGCGTTGGCGACGTCAGTCGGCGAGCGGCCAGGGCTGGGAAGGTTAACGCTTCTTGGGCAGCACCCTCCGTTCATCCCGGCGAAAGCCGGGATCCAGGACTGTGAGGCCGCAAGTCTCGCCTTTCCTCCGCGCCACCACGACGCTGGATCCCGGCTTTCGCCGGGATGAGCGGCGGAAAGACCGTGTGGAAATCCATCGGCTAACCCGAGTTCGGAGCCTTGGGCAAGCTGCGGCCGCCCTTGCGGGTCGGGCTCGATCATCCTAGACACGGCGGTCTTTCGAGGGAGATCTCCATGCGCCCATCGCAGCGCGCGGCCGGCGAGGCGCGTCCGGTCACGCTCGAACGCAACGTGGCGCGCTACGCCGAAGGCTCGTGCCTGGTGAAGTTCGGCAACACGCATGTGCTCTGCACCGCCTCGCTCGAGGAGAAGCCGCCGCCCTGGCTGCGGGGACAGGGGCGCGGCTGGGTGACGGCCGAATATGCCATGCTGCCGCGCGCCACCTCGACCCGCACCAAGCGCGAATCCTCGATCGGCCGGCCGTCCGGCCGCACCCAGGAGATCCAGCGCCTCGTCGGCAGGTCGCTGCGTGCCGTCGTCGATCTCTCGCTCATGGGTGAGCGCCAGATCACGATCGATTGCGACGTCCTCCAGGCCGACGGCGGCACCCGCACAGCGGCCATCACCGGCGCCTGGGTGGCGCTGCACGACTGCCTCGCCTGGATGCGCCACCGCTCCATGGTCAAGGACATGCCGCTGCGCGATCACGTGGCCGCCGTATCCTGCGGCATCGTCAAGGGCGAACCGGTCCTCGACCTCGACTATGCCGAGGACTCGACCGCCGAGACCGACGCCAATTTCGTCATGACCGGTAAGGGCGGCCTCGTCGAGGTGCAGGCCACGGCCGAGAACGCCCCCTTTACGCCCGACCAGTTGAGCGCCATGCTCGACCTCGCGCGGGCCGGGATCGACCGCCTGGTTGCGATGCAGAGGGAGGTCGTGCGGACCAAGCCTTGAGATCCGCCGCGACCCGGTGACCCGCCTTGTGGTCCGACCCCGACGGATGATTGATCCGTCTGGGCAAGTCGGCCCATCAGTTTAGAGGCGGTGCACCGACTCATCTCAAGCGAAAGGTTTACCTTCCGTTTGAGTCGGTGCACTGGGTCCGGGAGCGATCCGCATGAGCCGGCCGCCGGATTTCGCCGCGATGGGGGAGGGTCTCCTGGTTCGCGAGGCCCGCCCCGACGACGCGGCCGCCGCCTGCGAGCTGGTGCGCGGCTCCATCGTCGAACTGTGCGGCGCCGATCACGGCGGTGACCGCGGACAGCTTGCCGCCTGGCTCGCCAACAAGACGCCCGACAACCTGCGCGCCTGGATCGTCGGCAGCCATGTGTTCCTGGCCGAACGCGATGGGGCCCTGGTGGGCGTCGCGGCGGTGACCGGGGAGGGCGTCGTCACGCTGCTCTACGTGCTTCCCGCGCGGCGCTTCACCGGCATCAGCAAGGCGCTGCTGCTGGGGCTCGAGGAACGGGCGCGCGACCTCGGCCTCGACCTCTGCCGGCTCGACTCGACCATCACCGCCCTGCGCTTCTTCGAGGATTGCGGCTATCGTCTGGCCGAGCCCGACGGCCGCAGCAGGATCATGACGAAGCCGCTATGAGGCGAGACCGCGCCGCGTCGCGAAAGCCGCCAGCGCGCGCCGCCGCGACGAATGCCGAGAGGTCGCCGAGGTTCGTTGCCATTGTTCGCCCCATCGAACGGCCTGTGCTGATTGGACCCAATTATCGCGGACACCGTCGCTGTCTACATGCACGGTCGATCGATAGGGGACTCACCATGATCGACATCAGCAAAGCCGGAACGTTCGCGGTCGGCGACGCAAACGTGAAGCGCCTCGGCTACGGCGCCATGCAGCTCGCCGGAAAAGGCGTGTTCGGGCCGCCGAAGGACCGCGACGGCGCGCTCGCCGTGCTGCGCGACGCGGTGGAGAACGGCGTCAATCATATCGACACCAGCGACTTCTACGGTCCGCACGTCACCAACCAGCTGATCCGCGAGGCGCTCCACCCCTATCCGGACGATCTGGTGATCGTCACCAAGATCGGGGCCAAGCGCGGCGCGGACGGGTCATGGAACCCGGCCTTTTCGGCCGACGAGTTGACGAGCGCGGTGCACGACAACCTGCGCAACCTCGGTCTCGATGCGCTCGATGTCGTCAACCTGCGCCTCATGTTCGACCATCACGGGCCGGCAGAGGGCTCGATCGAGGCGCCGCTCACGGTGCTGGCCGAGCTTCAACGGCAGGGCCTCGTGCGTCATATCGGCCTCAGCAACGCGACGTCCAAGCAGGTTGCCGAGGGGCGCACCATCGCCGACATCGCCTGCGTGCAGAACCTCTACAATCTCGCCCACCGCGACGATGACCTGCTGGTCGCCGAACTCGCCGCCGCCGGCACCGCCTACGTGCCGTTCTTCCCGCTCGGCGGCTTCACGCCGCTGCAGTCGACGGCCTTGTCCGACGTCGCCGGGAAGCTAGGTGCGACGCCGATGCAGGTGGCGCTCGCCTGGTTGCTCCAACGCGCGCCCAACATCCTGCTGATCCCCGGCACCTCGTCGGTCGCACATCTGCGGGAAAACCTGGCGGCGGCAGACCTGAAGCTGACGAGCGACACGGTGACCACGCTGGATCGGATCGCGGCCGGCAATGCCCCAGCGTGAGATTCACTGTCCCCGGAGCAGATCGACGCGGACGCTGAGATTGGGCGGGACCGGCCCCAAGGTATCGGAATTCGGCCTCGGCCGCATGGGCCACAACGAAATGCCGATCGGCGACCGCCACCCTGCCCATGCCATGAAGGACCTCGACAGCGAAACGTCGCCGCGCTGATCGGGCTCCTGCTCGGCGTGATCCCAAGTGGTCTGTAGAGGCCGTGCCTCGTCCATCCCGACAAGTATTGCGTGCCGTCGCTTCGTCCGAAAAGAGTCTATTCGGCGACGGAACGACTCGGTCCAGAGTCGAGTTGAGTCGCGACTCGGCGGTGTTGAGTCTAGCTGAGTCCCGTTCGACTCTGCGAATTCAGTATTGCGGGAGGTGTCGCGTCATGACCGAGCGGTCTTATTGGAAGGGACACCTGCGTCTGTCGCTCGTCTCCTGCGCGGTGGCGCTCTATCCGGCCGTCGGCGCGGCGAGCCGTCTCAAGTGCCACACGATCAACCGGCGCACCGGCAACCGGATCAACGAGGAGGTGGTCGACGCGGTGACGCGCGAGCCCGTGCCGCGCGAGGATCGGGTCAAGGGCTGCGAGATCGCGAGGAACGAATACGTGCCGGTCGAGGAGGACGAGCTCGAACACATCCGCCTCGAAAGCACCCATACGATCAACATCGAGAGCTTCGTCGAGCGGGCGGAGGTCGACGAGCGCTATCTCGACAAGCCCTATTACTTGGCACCGGAGGACAAGGTGAGCCGCGAGGCCTTCGCGGTGATGCGCGACGCCATGCGGGAGAAGAAGAAGGCGGGCCTCGGCCGCCTCGTCATCTCGCGGCGCGAGCGGGTCGCTCTCATCGAGCCTTTCGGCAAAGGCATGCTGGTGACGCTGCTGCGCGCCGCGGGGGAGGTACGCTCGCCGACCGCGACCTTCGAGGGGATCGGCGACTTCGAGGCCTCCGACGACATGCGTGAGCTCGCGGCGCAGCTGATCGAGCGCAACAGCGCCGCCTTCGATCCGAGCCGCTTCGAGGACCGCTACGAGCAGGCACTGATCGCGCTCGTGCATGCCAAGGCGAAGCCCGCCGGCAAGGCGGGGCACAAGAGCGCCGCCAACGACGATGCGGTTCCGGCGCGTTCCAATGTCGTCAACCTCATGGAGGCGCTGAAGCGCTCGATCCGGGACGAGGCGTCGGTGGCCGGCGTCAAAGGCCCCGGCAAGAGGGCGCCAAAGGCGGCGAAAGCGAGCGGCCGTCCCGCCGCCGCCAAGGCCTCCGGAGCGAAGCCCAAGCGCGCCGCGCCGGCGTTGAAGAAAGCCGGGTGACCGTGACGATTCGGGCGATGCCGAACGCGTCGCGGCCGGTGATCGCGGGGATCGAAGAGCGTCCGCGCGAGGGCTGGGACGACCCGGTCCACGGTACCGTGTCCTGGCACACCCTGATCAGTGGCGACATCACCCCGACCGACAGCCTCAGCGGCGGCATGGCGGAACTCAAGCCCGGCGGCCGGCTCAACCCGCACCGGCACACGCATCCCGAGATCTACCACATCGTCGCCGGCACCGGCGTGCTGACGATCGAGGGCCGCGAGGAGACCGTCACGGCCGGGTCCTCCGTCTTCATCCCGGGCGATGCCGAACACGGCATCCGAAACGAGGCCGGATCGGACCTGACGTTCCTCTACGTGTTTCCGGCGGATACTTCCTCGGAGGTCGTCTACCGTTTTCCCGAAGCCAGCCCACCGGCCTGACCTGTCTCAGGCGATGCCCGCCACCGCCGCGATCAGCCGGGCGATGTCTTCGGGCCGGGAGAGCCGGTGGTCGCCGTCCTTGACGAGGGTGAGGCTCACCGGGTCGGCCGCCACATGTTCGAGCAGCAGCATCGCATGCTGCCAGGGCACGTCCTCGTCGCGCATGCCCTGCAGGATGTGGAGCGGACAATGCGAGCGGACGGTCGCGCCGAGCAGCAGATGGCTGCGGCCGTCCTCGATCAGGACGCGGGTGATCGGATAGGATGTCTGCGCATAGGCGGACGGGCGATGCCAGACGCCGTCCTCTTCGATGGCACGGCGGACCTTGGCGTCGAACCGGTCCCACATCAGCCGCTCGGTGAAGTCGACCGCCGGCGCGATCAGCACCATGCCGGCGAGCCGTTCCGCTTCGCCCGCCATGTCGAGCGCCCGCGCGGCGAGCAGCGCGATCCACGCCCCCATCGACGAGCCGACGAGGATCTGCGGCCCCGAGCTCGCCGCCAGGATCGCCGCGAGCGAATCCTCGAGCCAAGTCCCGATGGTGCCATCCTCGAAGCGCTCCGAGGAATGGCCGTGGCCTGAATAGTCGAAGCGGAGCATGGCGCGGCCCTGCTCCGCGCACCACGCGTCGAGCGCCGTGGCCTTGGTCGAGGTCATGTCCGACATGAAGCCGCCGAGCCAGACGAGGCCCGGCCTTCCGTCCACCGCGGTCGCAGGGCGCGCCGCCACGGCGAGGCTGCGCCCCGCCACCTCGATTTGCCGTTCCGTCGGGCTCGTCATAAAGAAGGCACAGTTCGTTTCGGGGTGAGTCACGCCGGACGACAAAACACCGTGGGGGCGGATGTCGCAAGCTTTCGGTTCCGAAGCGCTGTCTCCGTTGCCGCGCCTCGACGGCGCGACCATCCTCCAGATCATCCCGGCACTCGACGCCGGGGGCGCCGAGCGCACCACGATCGACATCGCCGGCGCCATCGCCGAGGCCGGCGGCCGGGCGCTCGTCGCCACCTCCGGCGGCCGCCTCGTCAGCGAGCTGCAGGCGCGCGGCGGCATTTGGCTGCCGTTTCCGGCCGACACGAAAAACCCGGTCGCCATGGCGATCAACGTGCTCAAGCTGGCCCGGCTGATCCGGCTCGAACGCCCTGGTATCGTCCATGCTCGGTCGCGCGCCCCGGCCTGGGTGGCGCTCGGCGCCTGCCGCATGACGCACGTGCCCTTCATGACGACGTTCCACGGCAGCTACGGCGGCAAGAGCGCGGTGAAACTGTTCTACAATTCCGTCATGGCGCGCGGCGACACGGTGATCGCCAATTCGGACTATACGGGCGGCCTGATCAGGGGACATTATCCCTGGGCGGCGGAGCGCGTCAGAATCATCGTGCGGGGCACCGACCTCAAGGCCTTCTCGCCGGCCGCGGTCCATCCGGCCCGGGTGGAGAAGCTCAGGGCCGAGTGGCAGATCGATCCCGATCGGCGCATCGTCCTCCTGGCGGCCCGGCTGACCTCCTGGAAGGGCCACAAGGTGCTGATCGAGGCCGCGAAGCTGCTGCGCGAGCGCGGGCTCGACGACGCGGTCTTCGTCTTCGCCGGCGATCCGCAAGGGCGGTCGCGCTACGTCAAGGAGCTCGATGCGGCGATCGCGGCCGCGGGCCTCGGCGGGGTCGTCCGGCGCGTCGGCCATTGCGCCGACATGCCGGCGGCGCTGCTCGCCGCGAGCGTGCTCGTCGTGCCCTCGACCAAGCCGGAAGCCTTCGGGCGCTCGGCCGTCGAGGCCCAGGCCATCGGCACGCCCGTCGTCGTCTCCGACCTCGGCGCCGTGCCCGAGACCGTGCTTGCGCCGCCACGCGTGCCGCCCGAGCAGCGCACCGGCTGGACGATCGAGCCCGCCGCCGCAGCCCCGCTGGCGGACGCCATCGGAGAGGCCCTGTCGCTCGGGGCAAGCGCCCGCGACGCCATGGCCTTGCGGGGCCAGGCCCATGTCAGGGCCGAGTTCTCGCTGGAGCGGATGCAGGCGGCGACCCTCGATGCCTACCGGGACCTGCTGCGTCGCCCCAAACCGACCCAGCCGGGGCCGCAGGCAGAGGCGCGCTGAGAGCTGCTCCATTCCTAAACGATGAGCCGTGTCGTCGGAATGGACGCCCAGAGCGCGTCCTCTACGGCTTGGCAGCCGGCGGCGTCCCCCCATGAAAGGCCCAGATGAGGCCGATCACCACCAGGATGGTGACGATGATGCCGACCAGAAGCGTCCGGTTCATCCGCCGGGCGCCGGAGGGCGTCTCGGAGGGCGCGCCGAACCCGAAGGCCCGCGCCGCGGCGGAAGAGCGGCCGCCGCCCGCCACTTCGACCCCGCGTCCCTCGAGCGTGGCCTCGGCCAGGTGCCGGTAGGTGGCGAGGCGGCGCGGCGTGCTCTCGCCGAGCAGATAGGCCTGGGCCTCGGCCTCGTCCGGCATGCGCCCCGTCTGTCGGCCGAAGGCGGCGAGCCAGTCGTATTTGTTCTGCTTATAGAGCGAGTAGGCGACGAGCCCGACGATGTCCTTGTCGCTGGTGACGAGGTTGGTGAAGACGATCGTATGTTCGGCCGGATCGACGATGGCGGGATCGTCCACTGCCGTCACACCGTCGGCGGCGGCGCGCCGCACCGGAGAGGCGATCGCCCGCGCGTCCTCTTGAGGGTCCGGCTCAAACATCGTCTCGGTCACCATTTGCGATTTCCCCTCCGCTCAACCCGGTCGGACCTGCCAAGTTCCAGTCAGGGCGCCGCCCGACGCCTCGCGCGGAAGCGCGAAGACGAGGCGTGCCCGCGTGCCCGGGCCGGCATCCTCGTAATCGAGGACCGAGTCGAGCTTGGCCGCCATGGCCCGGATGATGGTTCGTCCGAGACCGCCGGACGCGACCGCCGCGCCGGGCCGGCCGACGCCCTCGTCCTCGACCGTCAGCACATAGCGGCCCGGGCAGTCCTTGGCCCGCAGGGTCACGCGGATCGGCCCCGATCCACCCGGATAGGCGTATTTCAGCGCGTTGATGACGAGTTCGGTGACGATGATGCCGATGGTCACGGCCGCGTCGGCACTGATCGTGAGCGGATCGGCGTCGAGGGAGAGGAGGTCGCCGATCCGGCCGCCGTCGGCCGACTGGCGCAAGTCGTCGATCAATCCCTCGAGATAAGCGCCGAGCGGAACCGACTTGACGTCGTCCGAGGCATAGAGCCGCCGATGCACCTGCGCGATGGCGAGGACACGGCGATTGGCGTCGTGGAGCGCGGCGCGGGTCTCCGGGCTCGACGAGGACGACGCCTGCATGTGCAGCACGGCCGCGACGAGCTGCAGGCTGTTGCCGACCCGATGGTTGACTTCGCGCATCAGCACATGCCGCTCGGCGGCAAGCGCCTCGAACCGATCGCGGGCCTCGCGGACCTCGCGCTCCGCTGCCTCCTTTTCGCGACGCAACCTGGCCCGTTCGAACGCGGAACGGATCGCCACATCCAGGAGGTCGACGAAGTCGCCCCCCGCGTCCTTCACCACGTAGTCGGCGGCGCCGGCCTTCAGGGCCGCCACCGCGATCCGGCTTTCGCTCGTGCCGGTGAGAAAGACGACCGGCGGCGGATCGGCGAGCGCGACGATCTGCTCGAGGATCGCGAGGCCGTCCTGACCGGGCATGTAGTGATCGAGCACCACCGTCTCGATGTCCCCGGCGGCGAGCCGTCTCAGCCCCGCGGCTCCGTCTGCCGCGAGATGGATCTCATGACCGTGGCGGGAGAGCTGGCGCTGGATCAGCCGCCCCAACGCCGGGTCGTCGTCGATGTAGAGGACGTTGGTACCCGCCACGCTCAAGCCGATTCGGGGATCTGGATCGCGGCGAGAAATCCGCCCAATTGGCGGATCGCCCCCGCAAATCTCTGATAAAGCAGAGGCTTTGTCATGTAAATATTGCAGCCGAGGTCATAGCAGCGCTCGACTTCGATTTTGTCGTCGGCGGTGGTCAATACGATCACGGGAGCACGGCGCGTCGCCTCGCTGCTTTTCACCCGGCGTAAGATATCGGTACCCGCCATGTCGGGAAGATTGAGGTCGAGCAGGATCAAGCAAGGCTTGAGTTGATCGTAGCGTCGACTCCCCGCGTTTCCGAACAGGAAATCCAGCGTTTCGTTGCCGCTGCGCAGATGGATGATCTCGTTGGTCAGGCCAGCGCGACGGATATTCTTGCCGATCAGCCGCGCATGGCCGTCGTCGTCTTCGATCATCAGGATCGTAATGGCATCCGTGAAGGCGATCATGGCGATCCTTTGCGATCGGCGAGAGGCAAGGTGACGGTGAAGGTGCTGCCGCTGCCCGGCGCACTCTCGAGGCCGATGCCGCCGCCGAGCCGGCGCACCAGCGCCCGCACGTGGGCGAGCCCGATGCCCTCGCCCGGCTGGTCCTGCGGGCCGGCGCGCCGGAAGAGCTCGAAGACGCGGGCCTGATCGCCGGCCTCGATGCCGCGCCCATTGTCCCGGATGATGAACAGGGCGCTGCCGCCCCGCTGTTCCCCCGTGACCTCGATGCGGCCGGGAACGCCGGGGCGCAGATATTTGACCGCGTTGTCGATCAGGTTCGAGAAGATCTGTTCGAGGGCGATCGGATCGCTGACGATCGAGGGAAGCCGGCCGATCTCGATCGCCGCCCCGCTCCGCAGGGCACGGTGGGCGACACCGTCGGCGACCGCGCGCATCAGCCGGTCCATGTCGACGGGCTCGGGCGCGAACGGCCGCTGGCCGTGGCGGGACAGGAGAAGGATCGCCTTGATCAGCCGGTCCATCTTGTCGATCGAGGTCTGGATAAAGCCGATCGCCTCGTCGAAATCCTTGACGAGCTCCGGGTTGGCCCGCGCGCCCGGAGCGAAGAGGTCGTCGCGCAGCATCTGCAGTTCGGCCGTGAAGCCGGTGATGTTGACGAGCGGCGCCCGGAGGTCGTGGCTGACGATATAGGCGAAGCGCTGGATCTCCGCGTTGGTCTCCCGCAGATCGGCGGTGCGTTCGGCGACACGCTCCTCGAGGCGCGTGTTCGCCAGGCTCAAGTCATAGCGTGCCGCCTCGATGGTCCGCCGCACCAGGACTTCGGCGCGAACGCGGCGCAGGTTCAGCACGATGGCGGCCAGAACGGCCAGCATGGCCGCCGCCGGAAACGGCATGAAGCGCAGGAACCAAGCGGACCACTCCCGGACGCTCGCGCGGTCGGAGAAAGCGACCACCAGATAGAGCGGCACCGATCCGACACGGCGATAAAAGGCGGTCTCCCGGGACGTCGGATGGAACGTCCCCGCGTCGGGGTGCTGCGCCGTGGCGGTGGTCAGGTCGCGGATCGCCGTGGCACCGGGTCCGAAGGCGCCGCCCGGATATCCGACGAGCAGATCGCCACGTCCGCCGCGCACGAGGGCGATCCGCTCGCCGTCCGGCAGGTCGAGGCCTTGCCAGTAGCTGGTGAAATAGCCGAGGTCCGTCGTCGCCGAGACGATTCCGCGCAAACGTCCATCGGGCCATGTCATGCGGCGGGCGATCAGGAAGGTCGGTGCCCCGGTGAGCTTGCCGACGATCGGTTCGCCGACGACGAGGTCGGTCTTCTCCTTGAGCGTCTTGAAGATCGGCCGATCGGCGATGCTCGAGGCAGGGGTCGGGAAGGCGAGCGTGGTGAGACGCAGGCGTCCGTCCTGATCGTTGAGCCAGATGTCCTCGACATAGGGTAGCGCCGCCGCGGTGGTCGCCATCTCGGCCCTGATCCGTTGCGAGGCCTCGATCGTCGACCAGTCGTCGGTCCCAAGGGCGACCTCGCTGGCGCGGAGCGCGAGATCGGCTACCTCCAGCAGGCGGCCGGCATGGTCGGCCAGGAACGATGCGCCTCGCCGCGCGTGATCGCGTATCTCCCGATCGGTGCTCACGTAGGTTGTCCACGCGATCGCGCCCGTCATGGCGAGGATGAACACGAGCCCGAACAGCCCGAGCCCCGTGCTGACGCGATCCATCGGCCAGGCGTCGCCCGGCCGGTGCCGCAGTCTCGCCATCGTGGCGCGGCACAGGTTCACCATCGCGGACCCGGGAGTCGGTCGCGATTCGCCGTGTCGCGCAAGGCCGGTCCTCGGCATGAGCTTTCCTCGCGGCGCCGCGAGCGGACGGCGCCACGACCTCATTCTCGAACCGTCGCCCGTGCTTGACAAGGATGCAGCTTCCCCCTATCCCACCGACGCCGCTGGCACTCATCATCGAAGAGTGCTGACGAGCGCCGTTTCACCACATCCTGCGGATCGGGCGTCGACGACGCTCGCGAGCGCACGAACAGGAACATGAGCAATGAATTTCCGTCCCTTGCACGATCGCGTGGTGGTCAAGCGCCTTGAGGGCGAGGAAAAGACCAAGGGCGGTATCATCATCCCGGATACCGCGAAGGAAAAGCCCCAGGAGGGCGAAATCATCGCCGTCGGCCCCGGCGGCCGCGACGAGGCGGGCAAGCTGACGCCGCTCGACGTCAAGGCCGGCGACAAGGTGCTGTTCGGCAAGTGGTCGGGCACCGAAGTCAAGATCGACGGCCAGGATCTCCTCATCATGAAGGAGAGCGACATCATGGGCGTCGTCGGCTGAGCCTCGTTCGCGTTTCGCGAGAGCCTCGTCTTTCGATCCCGTCCCGTAATTCAGGAGTCTGAGCACTATGGCTGCCAAAGAAGTCCGCTTTTCCGCCGATGCCCGCGCCAAGATGCTGCGCGGCGTCGACATCCTGGCCGATGCGGTCAAGGTCACCCTCGGCCCGAAGGGCCGCAACGTCGTCATCGACAAGAGCTTCGGCGCGCCGCGCATCACCAAGGACGGTGTGACGGTCGCCAAGGAGATCGAGCTCGACGACAAGTTCGAGAACATGGGCGCCCAGATGGTGCGCGAGGTGGCCTCGAAGACCAACGACAAGGCCGGCGACGGCACCACCACCGCGACGGTGCTGGCCCAGTCGATCGTCCGCGAGGGCGCCAAATATGTCGCCGCCGGCATGAACCCGATGGATCTCAAGCGCGGCGTCGACATGGCCGTGACCGCGGCCATCAAGGACATCGAGCAGCGCTCGAAGAAGATCGCCTCCTCCGACGAGGTCGCCCAGGTCGGCACCATCTCGTCGAACGGCGACACCTCGATCGGCGAGATGATCGCCAAGGCGATGCAGAAGGTCGGCAACGAGGGCGTCATCACGGTCGAGGAGGCCAAGACCGCCGAGACCGAGCTCGACGTCGTCGAGGGCATGCAGTTCGACCGCGGCTATCTCTCGCCCTATTTCATCACCAATGCCGAGAAGATGGTCGCCGAACTCGACGACCCCTACATCCTGATCTTCGAGAAGAAGCTCTCGTCGCTCCAGGCCATGCTGCCGGTGCTCGAAGCGGTGGTGCAGACCTCGAAGCCTCTGCTGATCGTGGCCGAGGACGTCGAGGGCGAGGCACTCGCCACGCTCGTCGTCAACAAGCTGCGCGGCGGCCTCAAGGTCGCGGCCGTCAAGGCACCGGGCTTCGGTGATCGCCGCAAGGCCATGCTGGAAGACATCGCCGTCCTGACCCAGGGCCAGATGATCTCCGAAGAGCTCGGCATCAAGCTCGAATCGGTGACCTTGCAGATGCTCGGCCGCGCCAAGCGGGTGCGCATCGACAAGGAGAACACCACGATCATCGACGGCGCCGGCGAGAAGTCGCAGATCGACGCCCGCATCGCCCAGATCAAGGCGCAGATCGAGGAGACGACCTCGGACTACGACCGCGAGAAGCTCCAGGAACGCCTGGCCAAGCTCGCGGGCGGCGTCGCGGTGATCCGCGTCGGCGGCTCGACCGAGGTCGAGGTCAAGGAGAAGAAGGACCGCGTCGACGACGCTCTCAACGCCACCCGCGCGGCGGTCGAGGAAGGCATCGTGGCGGGCGGCGGCATCGCGCTGCTGCGGGCCAAGGTCGCCGTGTCGAAGCTCAAGAGCGATGTGCCCGACGTCCAGGCCGGCATCAACATCGTGCTGAAGGCGCTCGAATCGCCGATCCGCCAGATCGCCGACAATGCCGGCGTGGAAGGCTCGATCGTGGTCGGCAAGGTCACCGAGAACTCGAGCGACACCTACGGCTACAACGCCCAGACCGAGCAGTATGTCGACATGATCAAGGCCGGCATCGTCGACCCGGCCAAGGTGGTGCGCACCGCGCTGCAGGATGCGGCCTCGGTCGCCGGCCTCCTGATCACCACGGAAGCCATGGTGGCCGAGATGCCGAAGGAGAAGCCCGCCATGCCGATGGGCGGTGGCGGCGGCGGCATGGGCGGCATGGACTTCTGAGTCTCGCCCCTTCCGTCTACGTGATGAAGGCGCCTCCGGAGCAATCCTCCGGGGGCGTTTTTTATGGATGTGCTCCGGTCGGAGTCGAAGGATTTCGCATTACAAGCCTGCGGCGTATCTCGACGTTCAAAACGGCGCGGGAGCAGGACCGTAAGCGCCGGAGACGTCGCCGCTCAGGCTTATGTTGTCCGGATCGAGCGTGCGCACGGGTGCACCGACGTTGAAATCGAGCTTGCGCAAATCGGTCCAGATCAAGTTGGGACTCGTCGTCAATTCGAAGAAGTAGCGCCGGTTGGTCGCGTCCGTTACGGTCCGGTACTCCGTATTGTAGATGCCGAACCCTTTGTAGGGCGCCCCGAACGGCACCGAGGCGTTGCGGACGATCGCGAACATGCCGGCCACACCCTCGCGCTCAGACTTCGGCTTTGGGAAAATCGCAAGGAAATACGCGGCGCGCTGGAAACGGTCGCGCGGATTGACGTTGCCAGGAAGCGGCAGGTCGCTGGTCGGCTTGCTGAAATCGAGGGCCTTGAGCAACGCCAACTGCTGGTCGTAGGGTGGGTCATTGGTCATGACCCGGAACTCGCGACCGTGATGCACCACCGGTTTGCCGTCGATATATTCGATGATCGCCGAGTCGCCGGCGGCGTCCTCCATGGCAAGATGGACCGTGGTTTTTGAGCCATGGGCTTCCACCATGATCGGTTGAACCTCGGATAGCGATTGCAGGGCCTCCTCGACGCTGCTGGCCGTATCCAGCGCATATTGCGCCCAAAGACCGCCCTGCACGCCGGGAAGACTTGCATCGCGCCTGCCAAAATCGGCAGCGTTCAGATACAACATATGCACGGCGAGGCCGCGCTCGTTGACGCCGTCCGCCGTCCCCAGACCATAGACCGTCGTGACCAAACTGCCGTATTTAGAGATCCATTTCATTGGGTTCGGGTCACCGAGCGCATGGTCTCCCAATGTCCCGCCGTCGTGCCGTAGGCCACGCGGCAGTACGGTCAGGATCGGGTGCGTGGACTCGGGCCAGTCCATCGTCCGCCCGACCAGAACCGGGCCGCCCTGATTCCAGAGAACGCGCGTACAAGCATCGGCGGGACCTGCCTGGAGGCTCGCCAGCAGACCGCCGCAAACGGCCATCGATCGGAAAGCAGATCTCATCATCAGCCTCCTTCGAGTGATCAGGTGTCGATCACCACAATGCCACCGACAACATAGCTCCGAGATCACCGAGGGCTATATGAGAGAAATTCTGCGCATTCTCATGAAGCCGACATAGCTAAAAGAGCGCAGCGACGGCCGCGTTCCCCCTTCGGCGGACGTCATCACGTTGCGCAAGTCGGCGGCCGCCGCCGATCAACCGCTGTCATATCGAACGCCAGCGACCCTCACCGAGCCGATCAATCCGGCGCAATTACCGCCAGCTTGGGAAAATATGTCCGGTAGCGCGCGGCGTCGCGCGTCAGCAGGCGGTAGCCCGCGACGGCGGCACGGGCGCCGATGAAGAAATCCGGAAGCGGAGACAGGACATCGCTGTCCACGGGAACACCCGTCATTCCACGCCGCGCGTGAGCGCCATGATCTCGTCCGTGCTCATCGCGACATCGCCGGTTCCTCGCAACCGTGCGACGGCGCGCGCGCCTCGGCCGGTCGCCAGACGCCGCTTGGCCGGGACGAGCCGCACGACGCGTCCGTCGAACTCGAAATCGACCTCGGTGTGGGGCATCAGACCCGCCTTCTCGCGGATCTCGATCGGTATCGTCACCTGCCCCTTCGAGGTGATGCGCATCAATATGCCCTTACTACTTACAGGTAAGCGTAAGAAGGACGATGGACGCGGACAAGTCCTCGGTTGACCAAGCTCACCGTGTCGCGGCGATTCGCGTTGGCTGGTTCAGGTCGGACGATGCGGCAGGATGACCTCAATCGTCCCCATCCAGCGCCAGCACCGCATAGGTCGCGAGCCAGTGCTCGCCCATGTAGGTCTCCGCCAGATGCGGCAGGCTCGCGGCTAGGTGGGCCGAGGCCGCGGCGTTCATCGAGGCCCGCCGCGGATCCTCGGCGGACAGGGCCTCAGCGAGGCTGCGCCAGCACCAGGCCCGGCTGAGGTTCAATCCATCGAGATGGGCGATCTTGCCATCGGCGTGGTCGCTCACGACCACGGGCCGGAACAGGGTCACGGGGCGGCCCTCGGCCAGACCGGGCAGGAAGGCGTCGAACCACATTCGCCATTCGTCGGGCGGCAATAGGCGGCGCATGGCTTCGGCTTCGACGAGCGCAGGCGACAGGAACTCGTCGCCACCCGGCTCCCAGGCGGCGCAGTCGTGGTCGCGGCCGAACCAGTCGACCGCCTTGCGCCACAGCAGGCCGAGCAGGGCATCGTCGCCGGACGCGACCGCGTAGTCGCGCGCCAGCGCCAGGGCGAAGGCCGAGCTCGAATGCGTGCCGGTGCGCACCGGATAGTCGGCCCTGGGCAGAAAGGCGCGGAGCCGCTCCGCGAAGGCCTCGGCCAGCGGCTCGATGGCGACCGGCCAGACGCCGCCGAAAAATTTCAGCTCGGCCGCGAGCTTGAGCAGCCAGGCCCAGCCGTAGGGCCGCTCGAAACCGGCCGCCGTGGGACGCCGCAAATAGTCGCGTTCCGCATTGAGCTTGGCCGGCGTGAGTTGCGCGTCGAAGAGGGCGCGGATGGTCGCGGCCGGCGCCGTGGCGGGGAAACGTCGCAGCAGCCGCGCCAGCATCCAGTAGGAATGCACGCAGGAATGCCAATCGTAGCTGCCATGGAACACGGGATGCAGGTCGCGGGCGCGGTAGACGTCGTCGGGCCCCTCGAACACATGGTCGGGCTTGTGCGGGAACTCCCTGGTCACATGCCCGAGCGCGATGCCGGCAAGGCGCGCGGCGGTCTCTTCGGTCAGCTTCGGCATTGCGGCTCCGCTCCGGTTGGGGCAGAGCTAGAGCATGATGTCGAAAAGTCGGCACGGTTTTTCGGATGACATCATGCTCGCTCTCGCCGGCTGTCGTCGCGGATCGGGCCGCCTTTCACGTCGAGGATGTCCGATGAACGTCGTCAAGCTCTCGTCCAAGCTCGCCGTCGCGTCCCAGCCGACGCTCGACGAGATCGCGGCTCTCAAGCACCAGGGCTACGCGCTCGTCATCAACAACCGCCCGGACGGCGAGGACGCGACCCAGCCCGGCACCGAGGCCGAACGGCGGGCCGCGGACGAGGCCGGCCTCGTCTATGCGCACCAGCCGATCGGCGGCGCTCCGATGACCGAGGCGGATGTCCGCGCGTTCCAGCGGGCGGTCGAGGGAAGCTCGGGGCCGGTGCTGGCGCATTGCCGCTCGGGAACGCGCTCGCTCAACGTCTGGGCCATCGGCGAAGTGCTCGACGGCCGCATGCGGAGCGAGGATCTCCAGGCCTTCGGCCAATCGGTCGGGATCGACACGCGCGGCGCGCAAGGGTGGCTCGCGCAGCACGGCGCCTGATCGGATCATGGGCGATCAGGCGGGAGGAATGGCAATGACGATGGCGGATCGCCGATCCCTCGCAGGCCGCAAGGCGCTGGTCACCGGCGCCTCGAAGGGGATCGGGCTCGAAACCTGCCGCCTCCTCGCCGAGGCCGGCGCCGATGTCGTCGCCGTGGCGCGCGACGCGGCCGGTCTCGCGGCCGCGGCGAAAGCCGTCGAGGCGGCGGGGCGGCGTTCCCTCGTGTTGAGCGCGGACCTCGCCGATGCCGCCGCCTGCACGGCCGCCGCCGAGGAGGCTGTCGCACGGTGGGGAACGATCGACATCCTGGTCAACAATGCCGGCACCTCCGCCCCCGCCAGCCTGATCGACCAGAGCGTCGCCGACTGGGACCGGATCCTCGCCGTCAACCTGCGGGCGCCCTGGCTGTTCGCCCGCGCGCTGGCGCCGGGGATGATCGCGCAGAAGCGCGGCAAGGTCGTCAACGTCTCGTCCCAGACGAGCACCGTCGCTCTCGTCGACCACGGCGCCTACGCGGCGTCGAAGAACGGCCTCAACGCCCTCACCAAGGTGATGACGGTCGAATGGGCGCCGCACAACATCCAGTGCAACGCCGTCTGCCCGACGGTGGTGATGACGCCGATGGGCGAGCAGGTCTGGAGCGATCCGGCGAAGCTTGGCCCGCTGCTCGCCAAGATCCCGGCTGGCCGGGTCGCGAGGACAGTCGAGGTCTGCGACCTGATCCTGTTCCTCGCCTCGGGCTCAGCCGACATGATCAACGGCGAGACGATCTTCATCGACGGCGGCTACACCGCGGTCTGACCGGACATCAGGCGAGCCGCCGCGATCGATCCGCGCGGGTCAGATCGACGCCGAAATCCAGCGCCGCAGCTCGCCCTTGGGAGCGGCGCCGACCTTCTTCGACGCGATCTGACCGTCCTTGAACAGCAGCAGGGTCGGGATCGACTGGATGCCGAGCTGCCCGGGGACGCCGGGATTCTCGTCGATGTTGAACTTCACGACCTTGACCTTGCCCTGCATCTCCTGCGCGATCTCCTCGAGCGCCGGCGCGATCATTCGGCAGGGGCCGCACCATTCGGCCCAGAAATCCACCACCACGGGCTCGCTCGACTCGAGCACGTCGGTCTTGAAGCTGGCATCGGTGACTTTGGCGGTCGCAGTGGCGGCATCGGCCATGATAGGAGACTTTCGGGTAGGGATGGGGCTGACGCCCCTGGCGTCGACTTGAGGTGGGGCTTGGCGTCGACGCCGTCAAGCGCCGCATGGCCGTCCCGATTTCAACCGCAGGCGCTCGCGCCGGCGAGAGACTGCTCCATGCTGGCGACCGCCTCCGCGGTGCTGCGCCGCACCTTGTCTTCCGCGCTCCGGTACAGGCTGACGACCTCCTCGCCGAGCGGCGTCAGGACGGCGCCACCACCGTTGCGACCGCCCCCGCGCGCCTCGACGAGCGGCTGCGCGAACATGCGGTTGAGGTCGGCGACGAGAAGCCAGGCGCGGCGGTAGGCCATGCCGAACTCGCGGCCGGCCGCCGAGATCGACCCGGTGCGCCGCACGGCCTCGAGCAGGGCGATCTTGCCCGGGCCGAGGCGGCGCTCGGCGTCGAAGTCGAAACGCAGCGTCACGCGTGTCGTCATGCCGGATCCCACGCCCAGGTCGATCGGCGCCATCCTAGCATGGGCCGGTGGAACCCGACAGGAGAACGGGCCGTCAGAGCCTGATCGGCATGTCCGGGAAGGAGAGCTGCTCCTTGGCCCGCCACTCGTGCGTCACGTAGTTGAGGATCACGGAGCGCCGTACCCCCTCGATCGGCCGCCGCTCGAAGCCGTGCCAGGTGTCCGACCCCGGCACGAAGATCATCGCGCCGTTGCGCCGGAAGGGCGAGGCGCCAAAGTGGCGCTCGCGGCTCTCGTAGATGTCGGTTCCGAGGTTTTCGTGCCCCGGTCCGTCCGACAGGTAGATCAGGCAGGTGAATTTCTTGACGCCGAGATCGGTATGCGGCTCGAGCCAGAAGCCGTCGACGTCCTGGGCATATTCGAGCCGCAGGAAGGTGTCGTCGAGCGGCGCCTCGAAGGTCTCGGCGAGGTCGCGGGCGAGGTCCTGCGCCTGCAGCGCCTCGGCGACGCGCGCCATGACCGGGAATTGCGCCATGGTCGCCGCGTCGAAATAGCGTCGGGTGTCGTTGTGGAGCTCACGCTTGCCCGATACCCCGTCGAGCGGCGGCGGCTTGAACGGCAGCGTCGCAAGCTCGTCCGCCACGACGGTCGGAAACAGCGTCTCAACCAGATAGTGCCGGTAGGGCTTCTCGAAGCTGCGCCGCGCCGCGATGCTGGCCCGCACCGCCACCTTGATGTCGTCGACGCTGACGGGGGCCGGATCGTGGGCCGCGGCGTGCGCGGCGCGGGTCGGGGACATGGCGGGGCCTTTCGGATCGAGTCGACCTGGGGACGGCTCATGCGCTTGGGGATCGGCGCGGGACAGTACCGAACCACGGGCCGGCCTGGCGGTCGGGCGCCGGATTGGTCAGGGCGCGCAACTTAGGGCGAGGGCGGCTGCGCCGCAAGCCGCGGGGTCGGCCGCTCGCGGCCGCCTCGTCCGAGCCCTGTGCGAAACGCATCATATCCTTGCGCGATGGCATGGCGCTTCCTATACCTGGGATGACACCGCGAGCGCCGGCCGGTCTCCCCGGGCGCGCAGCTCCCACCCCGGGCCGGTCCATCCATGTCCTCGACGCATCGCACCAAGACGCTGATCATCGGCGCGGGTCCTGCCGGCTATACGGCGGCGGTCTATGCGGCACGCGCAGCGCTCGAGCCGGTGGTCATCCAGGGCCTGCAGCCCGGCGGCCAGCTGACCATCACGTCGGACGTCGAGAACTGGCCCGGCGAGGTCTCGATCCTCGGGCCCGACCTGACCGAGAAGATGCGCGCCCAGGCCGAGCATGCCGGCGCCAAGCTCGTCTACGATATCGTGACCGAGGTCGACTTGACCCGGCGCCCCTACGCCTGCGTGACCGATTCGGGCGACACCTATCTGGCCGAGACGCTCATCATCGCCACCGGCGCCCAGGCCAAATGGCTCGGGCTTCCTGCGGAAAAGGCCTTCATGGGACAAGGGGTGAGCGGCTGCGCGGTCTGCGACGCCGCCTTCTTCCGCGGCAAGGACGTGATCGTCGTCGGCGGCGGCAACACCGCGGTCGAGGACGCGCTCTACCTCACCCATCATGCGGCCCACGTCACCGTGGTGCATCGGCGCGATTCGTTCCGGGCCGAGAAGATCCTGCAGCAGCGGCTGTTCGGCAACCCGAAGATCGACGTCGTCTGGGACTCGACCGTCGAGGATATTTTCGGCGAGGGCACGCCACCCCGCGTCATCGGCGTCGATCTGCGCAACCGGGTCGACGGGACGCTGAGGCGCCATCCGACGGACGGCGTCTTCGTAGCCATCGGCCATTCGCCGGCCACCGCGATCTTCGCCGGCAAGCTGCCGATGGATGCGGAAGGCTATATCCTGACGCGCCCCGATTCGACCGCGACCGGCATCGCGGGCGTCTTCGCCGCCGGCGACGTCAAGGACAAGATCTTCCGGCAGGCCGTCACCGCCGCCGGCATGGGCTGCATGGCGGCCCTCGAGGCTGAAAAGTTCCTGGCCGAACATGTCGCCGACGCGGTGGCGCGGGCCGAGGAAGCGCGTGAACCGCAGATGATCGGCGCCTGGGACTAAGAGCCCGGGGTTACGATCGTCGCGAGGGGAGGTCGGGGTGGATTGGGATAAATTGCGCGTCTTTCAGGCCGCCGCCGACGCCGGCTCCTTCACCCATGCGGGACAGGCGCTCAATCTCAGCCAGTCCGCCGTCAGCCGGCAGATCAGCGCCCTCGAGCAGGATCTCGAGACGCCGCTCTTCCATCGTCATGCGCGCGGCCTGATCCTCACCGAGCAGGGCGAGCTCCTGTTCCGCACCGTGCAGGACGTCATGCTCAAGCTCGACGCGGTGCGCAGCCACCTCGTCGACAGCCGCGACAAGCCGCACGGCGACCTGCGCATCACCACGACCTTCGGCATCGGCACGAGCTGGCTGGCGCCGCGCCTCGGCGAATTCCTCGAACTCTATCCGGACATCCGGCTGAACCTGATCCTGACCGACGAGGAGCTCGACCTCGGCATGCGCGAGGCCGACATCGGTTTGAGGCTGCGCGAGCCGACCCAGCCCGACCTGATCCGTCGCCGGCTGTTCACCGTGCATTATCACGCCTATGCGTCGCCCGCCTATCTCAAGCGCCACGGACAGCCGAAGACGCTCGACGACCTCGCTAAGCACCGCCTCCTCGGCTATAGCGGCTCGCCGTCGAACTACCTCGTCTCCATGCTGAATTCCCTGCAGGTCGGCGGCGGGCGCGACGCCAAGAACCCGCGGCCCTCCGCCCTCTCGGTCAACAATATGGTCGCCATCCGTCTCGCCGTGCAGAACGGCGCCGGCATCGGCGTGCTGCCCGACTATCTGGCCGAGCAGGATACCGGCCTCGTCCAGATCCTGCAGAGCGACGACATGCCGGAGCTCGATTGCTATTTTGTCTATCCGGAGGAGATGAAGAGCGTCGCCCGCGTCCAGGTGCTGCGGGACTTCCTCGTCGCCAACGCGCAGCGCTGGCGCTACTGAGCGCGCTCAGCCTGCGGCCTCCAGCTCGCTCCGCCGCACCCGCGCCCGGATGATCTTGCTCGCCAGCATCATCTCGTAGAGGAAGGCGCCAAGCGCGCCGATGGTGCACAGGATGGCGAGCCCGAAGAAGCCGTAAAGCGCCGAGGCCACGCCGGCGTCTCCCACGGCGCCGACGAACAGCGTCAGCACGGCCGCGCAGGTCGAGGCGCCGCCGAGCGCACCCAGGATGACGGCGACATCGAGCGCGAAGGATCGCCTCCGCAGGGCGACGAGCCTCGTCTGCTGGTCGGCGCGGTGGTCGTCGTCGGCCGATCCGACCGCCTGCGCGATGCGCTCGACCTGGTCGGCCACGCGGGCGAGGCGCGCCGTGAAGACATTGATCAGCGTTCCGATGCCGCTCAGCAGGAAGACCGGCGTCAGCGCCAGCTGGATGATATGGGCGACGTCGTCGAGCTTGACGACATTGGGTTCCGTAATCGGCATCGTGTCGTCCGGATCTGTCGAGGTAGGCCATGCCGGCGAGGCGTGCCTGTCGTTCGCGGGTTCCAAGCGGGCTCGATCTGCCGTAACACCGTCCCCTCAGCCGCGAAGCGGAGGCGGACGTGCGATGCGGACAGACGGACGGGGTCACCGCGGCCGAACCATAGCGCTGCTGGCCTGCCTGGCGCTTGCGTCTGCCTCCGTCGCGCCCCTGGCGGCGGAGCGTCCGGCGGCAAGCTTTCAGGCCTTCGTGGCGTCGCTACGGCCCGAGGCGGAACGACGCGGCGTGCCAGCCGCCCTGTTCGACGCCACCTTCGCCGGGATGACGCCCGACCCCGGCGTCGCCGCCATGACGCGCAGGCAGCCCGAATTCGTCAAGCCGATCGGCGCCTATCTGACGGCGCAGGTGACGGCGGCCCGCATCGCCCGGGGCCGTGCCCTGGCGACGCGCTGGCATGGGGAGCTCGCCGCCATCGCAAGGCGATACGAGGTACCGCCGTCCATCCTCGTCGCGGTCTGGGGTCTCGAGAGCAACTATGGCGCCGCGACCGGCACCAAGGACGTGATCCGCTCGCTCGCGACGCTCGCGGCGATGAACTATCGGCCGGAGCTCTACCGCGCGGAGAGTCTGGCGGCGCTCGACATGCTCAAGAGCGGCGCCGTCCCGCGGGAGAGGCTGCGCGGCTCCTGGGCCGGCGCCATGGGCCAGCCGCAGTTCATGCCGTCGAGCTTCGAGAAATATGCCGTCGATGGGGATGGCGACGGGCGCCGCGACATCTGGACCGACGTTCCCGACGCGCTCGCCTCGATCGCCAATTTCATCCGCGCGCAGGGCTGGCAGCCTGGGCGCCCCTGGGGCTTCGAGGTGAGCCTCCCGCACGGCTTCGATTATCACGTCAGCCGTGCCGATGCTCGGACCTGGGCCTCGCTCGGCTTGAGGCGCGCCGATGGTACGCCGATGGAGGCGGACGGCGAGCTGATCCTGTTCTTCCCGGCCGGCGTGGCCGGCCCGGCCTTCCTGGTCACCGCGAATTTCGAGGTGCTGAAGACCTATAATTTCTCCGACGCCTATGTGCTGAGCGTCGCGCAGCTGGCGGATCGAATGGAGGGCGGCTCGATGATCGCGGCCCGCTGGCCGACCGACACGCCGATGTCGCGCGACGATCGCATTGCCTTGCAGTCCCGTCTGGTCGCACTCGGCTATCCGGTCGACGATCGGGAGGGACGCATCAGCCTCGCGCTGCGCGACACGATCAGGTCCGCCCAGGCGAGCGTCGGGATGGTCCCCGACGGTGATCCGACGACGGCCCTGCTCCGGGCCCTGCAAACCTCTACCCGCCGACCGTGACGTCGCGCTCCGCCCTCGACTCGCGGACGCGTTCGGCGATCGGACCGAACAGGTTGATGACGTTGCTGCGCGGCTTTTGCCGGATCAGGTTCAAGAGCGCCTGCGAGGTGGCCTCCTTATAGGCCGGCGAACAGGGCTGAAGGGCGATACTGGCCAGCATGACGCTCAACTGGAACATGCAATTCGACTGGATCTCCTCGTGGCTGAGGAGATCGGTCAGCAGGTCGGAAAGCGTGCGCGTCGGCGGAAGGTCGGGCGGCGACATGGAAGGCCTCGGCGGGACAAGGGCACCGATCGTCGGATCGGTCGGAAAGGAGCGGGTGGACGACGCGAACCGCCGGCCGTGAGAACGCCGGGGCAGTGCGGCTTGAGCGGAGGCTATCGGCGGGGTCTTAGAGGTTCGACAAGCGGATCGCTCGACTTTTAGCGGTCGCGCGATTGCTTGCCACCCGCCTGGCGCTCCGTTAGCTTTCGATCCTGTTTTGGGATCGGGGCGCCATGATGGTCGTCAGGGTTGCGACCGTGGCTTTCGAAGGCATCGAGGCCCGCCCCGTCGACGTACAGGTGCAGATCACCAACGGATCGGTGGTCTTCAATGTGGTCGGCCTCGGCGACAAGGCGGTGGCCGAATCGCGCGAACGGGTGCGGGCGGCGCTGACGGCCTCGGGCCTCGCGCTGCCGGCCAAGCGCATCACCGTCAATCTGGCGCCGGCCGACCTGCCGAAGGAGGGCAGCCATTACGATCTGCCCATCGCGCTCGGGGTGATGGCGGCCATCGGAGCGATCCCCGCCGACGCGCTCGCCGGCTACACGGTGATCGGCGAACTGGCGCTCGACGGCACGATTTCCGCCGTCGCGGGCGTCTTGCCGGCGGCGGTCGCGGCCAATGCGGCGGGCGATGGCTTCATCTGCCCCCACCCTTGCGGCCCCGAGGCCGCCTGGGCCTCGGGCGAACTCGACGTGCTGGCGCCCCGCTCGCTGATCCAGCTCGCCAATCATTTCGCCGGCCACCAGCTCCTCGGCCGCCCTGAGCCCGCCATGCGCACCGCCGCGGGCGCGCTGCCGGACCTGCGCGACGTCAAGGGCCAGGAAAGCGCCAAGCGAGCCCTCGAAGTGGCGGCCGCCGGGGGCCACAACCTGCTCAAGACGTGTTCACAAATGCCACCAGTTAGTTCGTGATTTGCTACTGCCAGCGAGGCACATTCCTTTCGACTTTCGTTCGCCGAAATGCTAGGCTCCGGCGTAGATTTCTACGATCGCCCGCTCGGGAATCGGCGGCGACCGGACGACACCAACGTCGGGGACCCAGGTTTGTCGATGCGTTTTCATCCTAAAGTGACGATTACGATTCCCGTCTACAACGGCTCGAACTATCTCGATCAAGCCATCGAAAGCGCCCTCGGCCTGATCGGCCCCCATGAGGTGGTCCGGGCTGAATGTTAGTTCAGGGTCGGTCTGGGCGCCACCCTGAGCATGGCCGGCGAAGCTGGTCGGGGTTGCGCAGCCGGCCATGCGGCGAAGGCGGGCACGAACACCTCCGGTGCTGGTGGCTTGTAGCCGATTGAGCCATGGGGGCGCACTGTATTGTAATGTCTTCTCCAGCTCTCAACGATAATCTGGGCTTCCATCAACGAGTAGAAGATCTCGCCGTCAAGCAGCTCATCTCTGAAACGAGCGTTGAACGACTCGACGTAGCCGTTCTCCCATGGGCTTCCAGGGGCAATATAGGCGGTCTTTGCTCCAACGGCCTTGATCCAGTCTTGCACAGCCTGCGCGATGAACTCGGGACCATTGTCTGAACGGATGTGGCCAGGCACACCACGCTGGATGAACAGGTCGGACAGCACGTCGATGACGTCGGTCGAGTTGAGCTTCCGCGCGACCCGAATGGCCAAGCTCTCCCGGGTGAACTCGTCAACCACGTTGAGCGTGCGGAACTTGCGACCATCGTGCGTGCGATCCTCGACAAAGTCGTACGACCAGACGTGATTGGGGTGCTCCGGGCGCAGCCGGATGCAGGAGCCGTCCCCGAGCCAGAGGCGGCCCTTCTTCGGCTGCTTGGCCGGTACCTTCAGTCCCTCGCATCGCCAGATCCGCTCGACCCGCTTGTCGTTCACCAGCCAACCGGCATCGCGCAGCAGCGCCGCGATCTTGCGATAGCCGTAGCGGCCGTACTGCCGCGCCAGCTCGATGATGTCGCCCGTCAAAGCCTCCTCGTTGTCAAAGCCCCGCGGCGCTTTGCGCTGCGTCGAGCGATGCTGACCGAGCGCCGCACAGACGCGGCGCTCGGAGACAGGCAGATGCTGTCGCACATGCTCGATGCAGACGCGCCGACGCGCGGGGCTTACCAGTTTCCCGAAGCGGCTTCCTTCAGGATGAGCTTGTCAAGCGTGAGGTCGGCGATCGCCTTGCGAAGCCGCATGTTCTCCGTCTCCAGCTCCTTCAGGCGCTTGACCTGGTCAAGCTTCAAGCCGCCGTACTCCTTCCGCCATCGGTAGTAGGTGACCTCGGTCACCCCGATTGAGCGGACCGAGTCCGCCACGGTCTTCCCCTGCGATACCAGTACGTCGACCTGACGCAGCTTGATCACAATCTCCTCGGGCTTCGGTCGTCTTCCCATCGATCCATCCTCCAGGCTCGAAAGCCATACATCGGGCTGGACCAGTTCAAGGGGGGAGGATCAATTGTCCCTGACGACACTATAGCCACCGCCATATCCGCGTTCCTTGATCTCCCGCCACAAGCGGACCGCCGTTAGGCCGGGATAGGCCACCAGGCGTGCCCGCAGGTAGGCCTCAAAGGGGGCGATCAGCCCTGGCCGCGGCGACCGCGCCGTGTAGGTCGGCGGCGCAAGTCCCTTGGCGATGTGCGCTCGGACGGTTTTACGGTCGATGCCGAGTTGTCTGGCGATGGCGGACACCGAGAGGCCCTGTCGGTGCAAATCCAAAATCATCACGAGTTCCCCAAGTTTGATCACCGCGCCCGCCCTCCCGCCAAGGGCAACAGCATCAGTGAGTCGGTCCGACGCCCGGCCTTCCAGGGCGCGCCCTGGAAGGCCGGGCGTCACGAAAACTGGGGAATTTTCAAATGCCATAAATGAGGAGAATTAATCCGCCGCCAACACGCATGAGATGAGCCACCTTGTGATTGGGGCTCTGACCGTGAGAACAAGCGCATGCGCCGGACCTTTGAGCCGCCGTCCGAAGGTAGCGGCGATCGTCGATATTGGTGTTCAGCCTACCGCACTCTCAAGAACATGAGCAGCAGTTGGACTTCCACGAGGCGTCACGACCTCATCAAATAAATCCACCATTCTCACGAACGCAAACGAAGGCGCGCGTGCCGTCGACTGGCAAGGGAGAGGAGGCGTTCCCGCTGCTCGGTCCTGACACCCCGAAGGCGTCAGCCTGCTTGATCTCAAGCCTGCGGTCTTGTCCGAGGGCCCGAAGGCGAGGCGCCCCGCCGCCGCACGCAGGCGGCATCCCGAAATAGGTGGCCATGGGCAGGTCGTCTCAAAACCGGCCGTAGAGCGGGTTCGGCACGTCTTCGTCGGGTTCTTGTTGCGCGGCCGCTTCTTGGGGAGCAGCCACGGTCTTGCTCGCCTTCCTGTCCGGCTTGGCGTGCGCCTGCGGCATGCTCTGTGCATTCTCGGCGGGCTTCGGGCGCCCCGTCCACTCGTACCTCGGGCGCCTCGGCGGCACGATCTTAGGACCTGGAACCGCGCCTGGGATGAGGTGGACGTACGCATCCCCGAGCTCGCCGAAGATGCGGGCTCCGAGGAACTCGAGCAACTCCGCCTCGTCGATGACGGTGTCGACCTCGAATTCGCCGGACTTCCACTTGCTCCAAAGCACCCCCCCCTGCCGGCTCCTGTGGTTGGACCTCCACTCGGGAGCGCGCATGCTGAAAGTCTCGACCTGCACATGGTCCGCCTCTGGATCCGGGCCCTCGACACGTAGGATGACGGCGGGCTGGATGATGTTCCCGTCAGGGCCGGGTCGCGGCGCGCTCTCCAGCTGGAAGGAGATGTTCTTCCGTGGCTCGAGAACGGTGTCTGTATCCTCCTGCCACTCCGTGTGGATGCCTCTGGCGATCTGGATAGGGAAGCCGCCGACCGGCCGGGGACGGGGCGCGGGGATTGTGCGGTCAGCGAGCCCTGGAAGGACGTGCTTCAAGTCATCCTCCGTCAAGGCAGAAACCACTCGTGCGCCCACGGCTTCCACGAAGCGGACCCAGTTCTTAGCCGCGACCGTCTTGTGCCAACTCTGGCCACTCCATTCGGCTTCGAACGCACGCTGATGCTGGCGCAGGTAGTACTCCCGGTCTTCCACAGCCACCGTTGCACGCTGCGCCTCGATCGGCGCTTCGAGCGGATCAGGGCCGTCGAGCATGACCTCGAGGACCTGCATAATGCTTTGCCCGTCCACGCTGCGGTCCTGGCCCTCGACCCAAATGAAGGTCGCTTCTTCATGGGGAGGGTAGCGTCGTCGCACCACCGCTTTCTTGATTGATACCGGGTACATTCTTTGCTCCGGGTGTGTGTCGCTTTTCGGATGAGAGATCTGACTGGCTGTCCCCTGTGTCGGCTCGGCACCCTGCGCCGCAGTCAGACCCCGAAGATCCGCATTGCGATCTGGTCGACCACTAGCCTGTCGACCGCAGTGCAGCGGTTGGAGAACCCGCTCCTCAGTCCGGCGCGATAGTCCCCGCCGCGCACGACGCCGATGATGGCCGACGAGATGAGCTCCCGAGGTCCGATGGCGAACCCGATCTTGCCGGCCGCCGCAGCCTGACGTACGGCCCTCGCGAATTCCACGAAACGCCGGGCGACGGCTGCCGTGATGCCCGCCTGGCCCATCAGCACCTTGGCCTCGACCGCTGGAGCCATGTATCCGACCTCCTCCATAATAGTCCAGCGGCTGAAGTTGGCGACGTTCTGCATCCGCGTTCCTTGGTACCGTCCGTCGGTGTCGCCCGTGCCGTTGGTATTTCCCGTGCCGACGACCCTGAAGTTCGGATGCGGTCTGGTGACCCTCAGCGTAAGCGGCGCTTCGGGGATGACGAGGGGCTTGTGCTCAAGGACGGCCTGGTACACCGCCATGACGGATGGGAGCGCGAAATCCGCCTCGTCCATCAGGTACACTAGGCCCGCCGCCATCGCGGTGGGGAGCGGGCCCAGCTGGTACTCCGTCTGGGGGCCGGTCGGCGTGCCCCGAACCGTCCATTGCCCCAATATGTGGGCCTCCTCGATCGATTCACTGTGCTGGACCCGAAGCATGGGACGGTTCGTCAGAGCACAGACCTGCTCGACCAGGGTCGACTTGCCGACCCCAGCTTCCCCCTTAAGGTAAACGTTGAAGTTGAGCTCCAGCCCGATCACGAGCGTCTTGGTGGCCTCGAGCGGGAACACGTAGTTCGGGTCGACTCCCGGGATCAGCGCGGCGTGCGCCGGGTCGGCGGGGTCCGACAGGACGGTGACCATGATGGGCCGAGGATCGTGGACGTTCGAGTTCAGGCCTTCCTTGGCGCCGAACCCGAACACGTCGGCGAACGGCCGCATCGTTTGTGCGTCCGCGCCCACGATTGCGGCTGTTCCCCCACCCACTGCGGCGCCGTCGTCCTTGCTCATGCTCATGTGCGCTCCCTTGAGTGAATCCGCGCCGCCCGCTCAGTTCGTCAGGATGCGGCGCAACTCGCCCATTACGGCGATAGGCAGGTCCTCGACGCGCTCCAGCACGAGGTGCTGCGGATAGTACACCTTCACCGCGTCCGACATGATGCCGATGCCGACCAGCTCGATCCGCGCTGCGCAGACGGCCTTCACTGTCGCGTGTAGGTGCGCGTCGAGGTCCTCAGGAATCCCACCGCAGGGGTACCCGTCCGACAGCGTGAGAATGACCTTCCGGCCTTCCGGTCGCCGCAGGATCCGCCTCGCTGCATGTTCGAGGCTCTCGCCGTCCACATTTTCGAACGCGGCCGGCTGCTGAGCCGCAGCCACGGCGAACCGGCGGCGCACGGCGAGCGAGAGCCGCTCGTCGTAGCCCTTGTAGACCTTTAGGATGATGGGGAGCACGCGGCTGTACGGGAATCCGGGCTCACACGGCCCGGGCCTACCGGCCGCGGTGGCGCGTCTGGGCATCCTGCTGGCCGTCGTGAAGCCGATGCATTCGTGGGGCACGCCGACACGCTCGAGCGTCTGGGACAGAGCGTAGGCCGAGGTCATGGCCAGCGTCATCTTGTCCCCTAGCATCGAGCCTGAGTTGTCGACGAGCAGGCACGCCGCGGTCGATTTCGCCTTGCTCACCTGCTTGCGGCGGAATACCCGGCCGTCGTGCAGCGCGAGCCTGTAGAGCCCGCTCGGGTTCAGCCTGCCGCTGCGCAGGCCAGGCACCTTCGTGACCCGGGCCTTGGCGGCCATCATTCGCTCGATCTGGTGCTGCATCGCACCGACGATCTCGGCCACGCGCCCGTCGAGGTCGGCCAGCCAGCTGTCCTGGAAGGCCCCCGTCGATCGAGGCACCTAAAACCTGTCGAAGTCGCGGGTGAGGATCCGGTAGGCTGCCTGCTTCATTGCCTGGTTCGCCTCCGCATCAATTGCCTTGGTGAGCCCATGTTGGAACGGGTCACCGCCAATCCAGTCGGGTTCGCGCCGGCTGCTGACCGAGCCTCGGAGTCCCGGCTTGCCGCCGTGTGTGAATGCGACCGGGCGGCCCCGTGGGACGCGCAGCGCGTCGACCGGGCCGCTGGCGTGGGCTCCCGCATCGCCCGCGGGTGTGGACTGTCCTTGCGGAGCGCGCGCTCGCGCCGCCGGTCGGGCGCCAAGCCCCCCTTCCAAGCTTCGCGCGGGATCGGAGGGCGTCGCCCCGTTCTCTTGAGCGGGATCGCCCTCATCGCCGCCTGATGGGCCTTCGGCACCGTCTTCTTCTCCAGCCGGCTCGGCTCCCGTCGGGCTCGCCCCCAACGGTCCCAACGCCTTCGCCCAGAGGCGAGCCATGTCGAGACACTCCGAGGAGCTGGAGAGCCGCCGCATGCGGCTCACGGCGTCAGGGCCGAGCCCCGCGAGGAGGCCCTGCATTCGTGCGCTGCCCCAATGGCTTCCTTGGTCCATGAAGGCCTCGAAGCGGGGTTGCCCCGCCATGGCTCGGGCCGCGGGGACGAAGAGGACCCCGAAGCGTCGCAGTTCGTCATCCTCGGCCTCGGCGAGCAGTCGCGGCGTGATGTTGGCGGCGAAGAAGTCATGTAGCCGCTCGAGGTTCCATGCCGATCCGGGGTAGCGCTGCGGCATGGTCCGCTCGATGAAGGTATCCTCGATCAGGTTGTGCAAGGCCGAAAGGCCCTCGCCCGTCGCGGCCCTGACTACTTCCCAGTCCGTGACCAGGCAATGCGCCACCTCATGGTCGATGAAGCCCTGGATCGCCTGGACCAGTTGTACCGGGGCATCGTCCGGGAGGAACGGCAGGTTGATACGGTTGGGACGGTTTGTCTTCGGATCGAGGGCGACGAACGCCTGCGTGCCCTGCTGCGTGACGCGCAGCCCGCGGCCAGCCAGGATCTGCGTGATCACCCCCACAGCCACGCGCAGCTTTGCGACATCATGGTCCATGGGCGCCGAACCTCCCTATATGGCTCAAGCGGGCGGCCCAAGCCAGTACGCATCCATCCGTGGAAACGGGGCGGCGTCCACGCGACCGCGCCGTGCAGCGAGCGCTGGGCGCTGTCGCGATCGCCGCACCGGACCTGCGACGTGTCGATCGCGGGGTGTCGGGATGAACCTTGCGGACCGCCGCGACGATCCGCTTCCAGGTGCAGTCGTCCCTCAGCCCCTGTAGCGGTTCACGCACCGCATGAAGGGGCCGCCGTACCGCGGCGGGATATCCGCCCAGGGCGCGCCGGCCCTCATCCGCCAGAGTATTCCGTCGACGACCTCGCGCGCCGCTCCACCGGTCGCCCAGACCTTTTCCCCCAGGGAGCGGAGCGATGGCGCACCACTCGCCGTCGCCCACATCCTCATGGCCGCCGCCCGTTCCGTATCCGACGAAGCGGTCGCCGCAGCGTTTGGCGGCCCGCGGCGGGAGCGTCGGCGTCAGCCCCTGGAGGAAAACGAGGGGAAGGAGGTCGGCGCCCCGCGCGCCGCTGTGGCCAGCATTGTCCTCCTGCGCCGGCTCCTGTTCGGTTGCGACTAGCCCTGTCATCGGTTGGACTCCATCTTCTATTGTTGGCGCGCTGCGGCCCAGACATCGCCGCCGGTTCCCGAGCCTTGTCCTGGCAGTCAGGAGCTGCGCCGGCGCTTGCGCCGAACCCACGGCTTGTTCTGGACCACCGCCCCGCCGCTGGATGCCGTCGAGTTCCTCTTCAGCGACGATCTGGTCCACGCAGTCGCCCGGAAGCGCGGCGCACCCCAGGCAGCACTTGGCTGGCATCGGCATGAACGCGGAGTGACGCCGCTCGAGCGCCGCGCGGATTGCGTCCCAGCGCTCCGCGGCCGCCCCATCTTCCCCGATGCCCCTTTTTGGGGAAGGACCGTCGCCGAGGCACGCATGGCGAAGTAGGTCTTGCAGCCGCTCATGCCGGACGGCGAGCACTTTGCCGACGGCGTACGTGCGTCCCGGCCGCCCGCCCCTTGCCCCCCCGCCCAGGCCTTGGTACTCGTCACCCGATGACACTGCAGGTTCCATCCGATAGAACGGCATGGCGTACCGATCCATCTGATAATGGTTCAGGCGTCGTGCCTTGTCAATGGCCTTCTTGCGCGGGCTGGGGCTAGGCGCGTGCCGGACCGCGCCGACGCGGGTGGAAGGATCGAGCCAAGCATGGGACCTGCCAAGCCCGCCACCGAACTTGGCAGAAGGCTGAGGGCGCTGCGACTCGCGCGAGGGCTGTCGGTCGCCGCCGCTGCGAAGGCAACGGGGGTATCCAAGACTCACCTCTGGGATCTCGAGAAAAAGCCCATGAACCCCTCGCACGAACTCCTCCTTAAGATCGCGCCCGTATACGGGGTGAGCATCTCCGAGCTGCTCGGAGAGGACGTCAGGATCGAGGGCGCGGAGCCCCGGTTGGTTCGCATCTACCGCGATCTGACGGAGCTCACCCCGAGGGACCTCGACACCGTTGAATCCATCATCCGTAAGTTCAGGGAGGAATGAGCCCGGAACACTCCTCGAGAAGGTGCGCAGGGCTGCTGTTGCCGGCGCTTCAGCCGAGGCACTGGCCGAACT
The DNA here is from genome assembly GCA_965277635.1 of Lichenihabitans sp. Lineage (GTDB taxonomy): Bacteria > Pseudomonadota > Alphaproteobacteria > Rhizobiales > Beijerinckiaceae > Lichenihabitans. The sequence continues at coordinate 1,973,727 of CBDIDE010000002.1, read as the reverse complement.
CGTCGGCAGCGGCCCCGTCCCTGTTGCCATTGAGGCGTTAAGCCTAGGCCTAGGGGTCGCCGCCGTCGCCATGGCCGACATCGAGGGGGCCGCGGGCATGTTGGTCCCGGCACGGTCGGCTGCCGAGGCCCCGGTCATCATCGTTCGGAGCCACGACGCGGCGCGGCGCAGGCGTTTCACCGTGGCCCACGAGCTCGCACACCACCTGCTCGGCCACGCCGCGCTTGAACGCCCTTGCGACGGCGCCGAGGAGGCGCAGGCGGACCGTCTCGCCGCACTCCTCCTCGCGCCGCCTGCCCTGGTCCAGCGGTTTCTCGTGGGCGCGCGTCCCGACGTCAGTCAGGTCGGGCGGCTTGCCGGCCAGTTCGAGATAAGCGTCGACGCGGCCTGCCGGGCCTACGTGGAGTTTCACCCCGAGGCCATGGCCCTCGTCATCGCGAGGGGCGGCACCGTCGAGCGCAGCTATCGGGACCGCAGGCGCTTCCCCTTCGTGCCGGTCCCCATTGGCAGCCCTGTCCCTGCGGGTTCGGCGCTGCATCGGCTCCGCCCGGGCCGGCATAGAGTCAGCCGGTCGGTGCTCGATCCCGCCATCTGGTTGGTCCCGGGCGACGACTGGTCCGATCCACTCGAAGAGCAGATCCTGGCATGGCGGTCGGGATCGGCGCTGATCCTCCTGACTCGGCATACTCAATCCGTCGGCGCGGGGCTGGTGGCGATGGGACGGCCTTCGGCTTCGCGCTCGGCGTAGTCCTCCGCTCGCAGGATGTCCGATGCGGCGCAATACGCGGCCAGACCGTCCCCGATCAGCCATCCTAATCGTCGTCAGACGAGCACCCTAATGGTCGTCATGCAGTTGTAGCGCGACGATCTGGCCGAGAGCGCAGCGTCAAATCAGCGCTCTTCCGCACTCCTGGTGCAACCCGAGACGAGTCACACCGCCGCACAGGCGATGTAGCGGCAGAGGGCCGTACCATCTCTGGATGTGTTGAAACGACTCCTGCTCCTCATCCCCGCCGGTCTCACCGTTGATAGCCCCGCACGAACAGCGTGCGATAGTGGCAGAGCCGGACGTGCGCGACCTTGATCTTGTTGGTCACACCGTTGATCAGCACGACCTCGTGGCTCCAGTCGAACTGGTAGGCCACGCCCGGCGCGAACGAGAGTGGAACAAAGGCGTCCGCCGTCATGGCCGAGCGCTCCCGCCGCCACGAACGGGCGTAGCGGCGCACCGCGTCGTAGCCACCCTCGTAGCTAAGCCCGCCCAGCGCCTCATAGATGCGCATCAGCGTCAACTGCTCGCGCGACGGCTTCGCGCTGTTGATCAGGAGAAGCCGGTCGAGGTCGGCCTGCCACTGCCCGAGCTTCGGCAGAGGCTGGACCTCACGCTCATAGCTGAGCGCCGTCGCACCCGAACGGACCACCCTCCGGACCGTGTTCCGCGAGCTGTGCTGCTCGAACAGAACGACGAGTGGCAGCTCCACGCTCGAAACCATGACGACCCGCAGCGAAGACCAAACCGCCGCCTGACAACTCCCAGGAGGCAACGGTGAACACCCAGCCTATTTACACCACCTTGACGGACGTAACCCAAGGGAAGCGCTACGGCAGGCGGGGGCCGGATAACCGGATCATCGAGGCCTATGGCTTCGATCTCTCGCCACTGGCGCAGCGCTGCGAGGAGTTCATCCGCGTCGCGGCGGCGGCCAAAGCCAAGCGGCGGCGCATCAAGCTGCTCCGGAGCCGAATCACCATCGCCCGCCGCGGCATCGCCCAGGCAGGCGAGACGCTGGCCGGCCTCGACGGTCCCTTGCCCCCCGGATGGCAGACGCTCGCCCAAGAGACGGCGGAGCTGGTGGCCGGGGCCCGCCGGGTCTCGCGGCCGGAGGACCTTGCGGACTTCGCCAGGGCGCTTGAGTTCCGCCGGGCCGAGGCCGAGCGGTGGGCCATAGAGGTGGCGCCTGTTGTGGAGAACCCGGCCAGGGCAGGTTCAGAGACAGTGAAAACTGACCCCACGGGGCTCGCGGACAAGCCCCACAATACAAATACAAACCTAAAAGCTAATCTTTCAGATACAGTAATTGCCGCCGAGAGAAGTAAGCGCCTTGGGACCGGCATCGTCCAACCGTCACCGGCGTCACACCCCCCGCAAGGCGATCCGTCTCAGGGGTAAAGCGGCCGGAGCAGCTGCTCGAGCTGTTCCCGCGGCTGGCGCAGTACGTCTGGACGCAGAAACCGGGCTGGCCCGAGATCGTCGATGCCGCAGGCGGCGCGCTACGGCAGGAGCTGGGGGTCTCCGCGTCGCTGTGGGTCGAGGCCTGCCGCGAAATGGGCCGGGAGGGCGCGGCCCTGGCGCTCGCCATCGTCTCGGCCAAGCCGATGAAACATTTCACCCGCGGGCCGGGCGGGTATTTCGGCGGCATGGTGCGGAAAGCCCAGAAGGGCGAGCTCTATCTCGAAAAGACACTGTGGGCGCTGCGGGAGGGAAATGGGGCAAGAGACTCAGCCGCGCCATCAATTGACGCCCTACGGATACGAACCGCAGCTAACGGATAGCGACCAGATAGCTACCAGCTATCCTTGGTGGCAGCGAGCCGGGCCTCGAGCGCGTCGAGCGCGTGCATAAGCGTCTCGCCGAACACCCAGCCCTGGGCATCGGAGAGCCTGGCGAAACGCTCGATCGTCTCGGTGGTCGCCTTGATGTTGAACTGGACGTTGCGCCCGGTGCGGGGCACGGGGCGCTATCTTGGCTTTCGGGTCGGGCTCCGGCTCGGGAAATTGTTGGCTTCCGAGACCTGGCGCACCGCTTCCGGCTCAGGCTTCGGTTTGGCCGCAGCCGCCGGCTTGAAGTCGTCGAGATCGCCGAAATTGGCGAAGGGATCGATGCGGGCCGGGGTCGGGTTGGCGCTCATCAGGCCACCTCTTTCGCTTGTACCGCCCTGCCCTCGCGGAGCTTCTCGATCACTTCCATCGTGTATTCCAGGGCATTGCCGAGAGCGGCCGGCAGGTTGCTCACGCCCTTGTCGGCCAGCCCCGGCAGCGTGCCACATAGGAGAACATGGCGCGATAAGCCTCGCGGTCGGAAAGCTTGCTTCGCAGGACAGGGATCGCCTTGTCCTCAAAGCTCTGTTCGATATGGCGCTGCGTCTTGGGCTGGATCGCCGGATTCGTCCGGGTGAACAGCACCGCGAACGGGATCTTGCGGCGCGCGGCGCGTTCCTGGGAGCGGATCAGGGCCATTTGTCGCGCCGCCTGCCTGGCGTCGAGCTGCGAGCCCTGCACCGGGACAATCACGAAATCCGACATTGAGATCGCATAGCTCGCCATCAGGCTCGCGTTACCCTCGAGATCGACGATGACAAAGGCGCTTTTGGCGCTCGCTTCCTCGATGCGGTCAGTGATCGTCTCTTCCGTGACGTCGCCGATGACGGAGAACGTGCCCGGCAGGCCCGGCTGCGCCGCCCAGTCGACCACATTCTGGTTGGGATCGGCGCCGCTTCTCACGCCGTTGGTATTATTCCACGCTTATCAACAAGACCCGTTGGGATTGGCCGCCGACCCAAACTGATGGTCGCCCGCTGGCGGCCTACGCTTTACCCGCCATGTATTCGGTGAGGAGGGTCCTGACCGTCGACGCGGGAATGCAGGGTTCGTAGTGTCCCCCCCTCTGCACGAAGACGTCGGGCCTCAGCAGGTACAACGCCGCCAAGTCGTCCCAGAGTGAGGTGCGATCCAAGCCGCTGGGGTTCGCCTTGAGGACGTCTGCCATGACGGACGCCATGCCGCCTTCGTGCTGGAGGGCCTCGGACCAGGCGGCTACCGGACGGAAGGCGAAGAGCTTTGTCCCCTTCTCGTCGACTCCGGGCTCAGCCGAACCACAGGCTTGCGGACTGCTCGGTATGTCGATCCACTCGGCGCGCAGCTTTCGGTCGGCCCTCTGGCGGCGTCCAACCAGTAGGTCGAACGAAGCAACGCAGGAATCGATGTCGTAGGTGCAGTTGAACCCAGCGGGCTCGCCGCCGGGCTCGTCCGGAAAAGGCCGCCCCTGGGCGACGATCTGATCGACGTGGCGCAGGAATTCCGGCGCGTAGCGGATAAACGACGTCCACGGACCGATCATCAGCAGGGACACGTGCGAGCATCCGGCCGTATAGCGCCTCAACGCAGCAGCCAGGTCGGATGGCTGGGCCGAGGACGGGACGATGGGTTCGGGCAGCAGTCCGTTCAGACGCTCTGCATTTGACCGCCAACCAGCGAGTCCCTCGTCGGGCTTGTAGCCCCGGTCGGAGCTTGGGTTAATGCCCGGAATGACGGGTGTCTTGTATCCGCCCCGGGCAAGCAACGCTTCCATAGCTCCAACTCCTTGGGAGGACCTTGAGATGCCTTCGGTGACGACGATCGCAACCACGTGGTGATTGGGGACGAGAGCGGACACGGCTCTGAAGTCATCGAGATCAGCGTCACTGTCGATCACGATGCATTGGCCTGCTTGGTCTGGGCTGGCAAGCGCTTCGTTATGTAAACCCGCTGAGCAGGCTATCGCGATTAGGAATAGCAAGATGAGTTTTGGGAACAGACGGGCACGTCTTGCACGGGCGATGGAGCGGTGGTCGGACATCAAATGTGCGCCTTGTTGCGGATTCCGGTGATCGTGATCATACGAGGCATGGCGATGTCGCCATGCCGTGCAGGCTGGTGGTTCGGCCGCTGACGGTTGTGTTTTCGGTCGATGGGATGCTCCGGTTAAGGCCGGATGCGGCGATTGGGGGATCGTCCCGGCTATCCACGGGAGGGCCTGTGGGCAGCGGGGGCGATCGAAGGCGGGAGGAGTCATGCCGCCGCTTTCGGCGCCTTCCGGCGCAGGCTGTCGCCTTTCAACTCGATGCGGTGGGCGGTGTGAAGCACGCGGTCCAGGATCGCGTCTCCGAGAGTTGGATCCCCGAGCATCACAGGATGCCTCGATCCTCGACTGGATAGTGTCGCGGATTACCATCACCGATCCGTAGCATGCTCTGTCAGGGCAGGATTTCCCGCTCGTGGATCTTCGCTCGGGGCGTGGTCCGGCTTATGTCGTCGTCGAGTTGGCGGATGGGCGCCGGCGCTCGATCCGCCGGACCGCCACGGATCTCCTGGGCCCGCTTCTGCCGCAGTCGGTCAGCGCTGGGCCCGATCATGCGCGCACCAGCGTTCGCACGCTGCTCCATTGGCGCAGTATTTCGCGGCGACATTGGCCTCGTTCATCGAGGAGCCCACCTGCGATGTCGATCCTACGAGCACCACGCCCGTCCTTCCGCGTTCCGACGTCCACCCCGACAAGACCCGCGCGACAGGATGTCTCGATCGAGCATGGCATCGGGCTCGCTCGCCTCGTCGCCACGGGCCAGCAGCGCGGGAACGTCGGGCACGATCGCGCTGGGCGGGAGGTCGCGCTCTCCTGATAAGCCGGACGCTGCCCTCGGGGCACGGAGCACTCAAAGACATGCGAGCGGCGCATTAGGGCGATTTCCATTTGACGTGCGCCGCCTCGATCGCTTCGACAAAGCTCGCATCAGCGCCCTCAGCGCGAAGGACGGCGGCGGGTATCACAATCTCGTCCGCACAGGCCTGAACGACGTGTGGAAGGTCGAACTGCACCGCGAGGCCACCGTCCTTCGCGTCGAGCCATACCGTCGCCGCGGGAGCATCATTGCCCGTGTCCCTCACCGCCTCCCTGCAGTCAGCGTCTCCGGCAGCCTCTTTCGCCGTCCCCTTCGCGGGTCTATAGTTAGCAAGATAGAGCGCGTGCAGCCTTTTCGAGGTCAACGTCACTGTTTTGGTGCCATCCGCGCCTGCCAATAGTGACACAGTGCCGGTCAAGGATGGCGGGAGAAGAGTGGTCCAGTCGACAGGCGATCCGCTCTCAAGATCGTACACGATCGCCATGGTGCTCACGTTCGGGTAGGCGCCCCCGCAGTATGTATTATCCGTGATGACGTAGCTGATGTACCGCGGCCCGCGCATCGGAACGTCGACCGATCGCTCCCAGGAGCCATATTGCCCGCCCTCGGCCTTGCACTCGGCTGCCGCCTTTCGAACGTTGGCGTCGAGGCGTGGCAACGCGGCATTGATCTTTCGTTCTGCGGCGTCGATGGATTCAACGATGGGCGGCATGGCCGCAATGCCCTTGCCGACCTCAGGGGGAACCCGGAGATGCACCGAGCGGCTTGCTTCCGCGACCGAAATCGCCATGGCCGGCAGGACGGCGGCGAGGACCAAGGTCCGGTAGAGAAGCCTCGATGCGTTCTCGTTCATGATCGCTTCTCCTCGGCTGTCCCCTTCCTCAGCCGCACACCGGCCCCACCGCCGTTCTCTGCGATGAACTCGACGCCGGCGGTTTGGAGGGCGGAGCGCAGGGCCTCCAAAGTCCTGCCCTTAAGTAGTTCGCCGGCCTCGAACCGAGTGACCGTATTGGTACTGACCTGAGCCCGCTCGGCCAATTCGCGCACTCCCAGACCGAGGCCGGCCCGTGCCATCTTGCATTGCTCAGGGGTCATTTCGCTACATTTAACCAATTTCGATTTACAGTATCGATTATCAGGAATTAGGACACGGTAGCGATTTCGCTACAGAGTGCAAGGCTCTCCATTTTTCTCCTTACGGCCTCCCTTCGCTTCAACCGCGCCGCCATCATGCGCGCCGCCATGCCGAGGCCCGCGCGACGCTCGCCAGGCACGCCAAGGACGGCGTCCGGCCGTGGCCCACACTGGCGTTCAAGCACGCCCTGGCCGCCGTCTGGGGCGACGCCCGAACCGATCGTCAATGCGCCGAGGGGGCGGCCCGCTACGAGGCCAAAGCTGCCGACGAGCGCCCCGCGCTCGATCAGTTTGTAGAATGCGGCCGCGGGATCGAGCCCGGCTTTGTCCGCCTGCCGCTGCACGATCTCGCTCACCGCATCGGTCGACAGCGGCGGAACAGCGCGCCCTCGGTGATCCCGGACGCCGCCAGCCAGGCCGCATAGGCCGGCCGGGCAGGTCACGTTGTCGGTGCGGCCCAAGGACCTGGCCCTCGCCCTCCTGATCGCCCTTCGAGCGCCGGATGTTGAGGCGCAGGCCTTCGGGCAGCGCCGTCACGTCGCCGACGTGGACGGCTACCGACACGCCTAGGAGCTACCGTGCCTTAGGGGGTTCGGGGATACTGCCCCCGGCGCTATGAACCCGAGCAGGATCTCGCGGAAGGTTAAGCTCGAGAATGGCCTCACGCGCCGCAAAATGGCGGCAGGCGGCGGTTTCTTGCAACGGATTGTTCGGAGGCGTAGCATTTGCAAGTGAACCTGAACTAGGGAGGGTGCAATGCACAATCCTCGTGTATTTTGTGCTGCTTCTATTTTGTCAACGATGTTCTTTATGCACGCGAGCAGTGTCGCTGCATGTGGTGCGTTCGATATCGGTTGCGAGGCTCGGGAAACGATTCAGAACCCTGGAAAAAAGATCGGGGCCATACCTGGAAAAATAGGGGGTCAATGGGACACTACCCGTCAGGATATTCACAACGGGCTGGACCATGTAAATCCTCAGATCAATCGGTCTCTTAGTGATTTGGATCGGGCGCGCTTAAATTTTCAATCGCAGGTGTTCACGGGGCCGGCGCTTGAGCAATGGCTCATTCAGTCGCGCAACGACGCGATGAACGGCTCCATGCCAATGCCAGACCAGATCAAGCAGGCCATGAACGGCTGGTATACGCCGCAGCAGATGGCGAACGTCCACTATAAGATAGGTGACGGTGGCGCTCTGAATCTTGGAAACTGGGCGACGAGGTATGGCGATGCATCTGCCATCACCTTAATCGATGTGATTGTGTTCAGGAACGCAGGTTGGGCAGAGAACTATGCAACCTGGGCGCATGAGCTGAAGCACATCACACAGTACCAGGACTGGGGCGTCCATAGTTTTGCGGTTCAATATATGCAGAGCTGGAACTCGGTCGAAACGCCGGCCTATGAAGTCCAAAATAGGTATCAGGCTGCGTTGGACGCAGGGCAGATTCCAGGCGTGTCGGCAACTAACCAACCACAGCCGAACATAAACCAGCCTGGACTGCCGCCGCCGAATAGCTTCCCGCCACAGCCGCAATTTGCTAACCAGAACCAACCCGCGCCAAAGTGCTATCTTGGGCCACAACCGAATAATTTTTGCTTCATGCAGCCCGGATTTTACCAGTTCCGGTCGCCGTGCAATTGCGGTGGGATTCAAGGCATGGTGGGTTACTAGGTGTTTAATCCCGACCAGCGTCGCTCCTATACACGGCAGTGAGGCAGGGGCCTGACCAATTCCGGCCGATCCGGCGCCCAGTTCGGGGGCCCATGCGCCACGACGGTAGGGTCAATGGCGCCCTGCTGATGCCCGACGGCCGCATCCTGTCCTGGTCCGAGGACAACACTCTGCGCCTGTGGAATGTCAACTGGCCGAAGGGAACGACTTTCGATGTTGCTTGTGCACTCTTGCTTGACCCGAATTTGCGGACTGTATCTGACCGCTACGAAATTAGCATAAACGAACCCATCTGCGATCACCCGGCCAACATACCGCTTCCTATTGGAACAGTGCCGCCGGGGGCGAATAATCCCTATGCCTTTCACGTGATTTGTTAGTTTTTCCCGTGAGAGCTCGCAGGCCCAGCGGGGAGCGGAGCAGCTCCCTCTCCTCACCTCACAGCCCCACCTCCAGAGCGAGGTTGCGGTCGAACAGGGCACCGTCGCGGATGTAGCGCCGCACGGTGGCGGAGGAGCGATGGCGCGTCTGCCGCATGATCACCCGTTCCTCGAGCCCGACCTGGGCGGCTGAGGTGGCGAAGCCGGCCCGCAGCGAATGCCCCGAAAATCCCGTGGCCTCGACCCCGGCCAAAGTCGCCCGCCGCCGCACGATCTCGCTGACGGCGTCGGTCGAGAGCCGATCGCCGACGCTTCCATGCCGATCGATCCTCCGAAGCACCGCTCCCTCGGTGATCGCCGCGGCCGCGAGCCAGACCGTTATGGCAGCGGCCGGACAGGTTGCTGTACCGGTGCGGCCGATCGCGATCACCTGGCCTTCGCCCTCCTGGTCGCCCTTCGATCGCCGGATGGTGAGGCGCAACCCCTCGAGCAGCACCGTCACGTCGTCGACGTCGAGTGAAACCAGTTCCGACCGGCGCAGGGCGGCCGCGAAGCCCGACCAGCAGCAGCGCGCGGTCGCGCCGATCGATCAGTCGGTCGTCGCAGGTGGCGAGCAGGCGCAGCAGCAGCGGCAGCGTCAGGGCCTCGGCGTGGCGCTGGACGATACCCTTCTCGCGGCGTAGGCCCCGCATCACGTCGCGGATGGCCGGGTGACGGGTGTCCATCGGGTGGCCGGCCAGCCGGTGGGCGACCGCGATGGCGGACAGCCGCCGCGTCAGGGTGGCGACCGACAAAAGATCGGCGTGGCCCGCCAGATAGAGCCTGACCGTCGGCGGCGCGGCCGGCAGCGCCACGAGCCCGTGGGCGTCGCACCAAGCAGCGAAATGCCGCCAGTCGGATTCCGTAGGCCTTGCGGGTGTTGGCGGCTCGGGCCCCGTCGGCAAATTTTTGGGCGCGCGCCGCGAAACCCGCCAGGGCGTCCACCCTGTCTGACCGGCGCTGACCCCGGATACGTCTACATTATCCGAGGTCAGAAATGCTGTCCATGGTCACTTGCGATATTGCGGGAACAAAATCATCCTAAGAGCATTGCCTTTCGCATGAGAGATGCTACTGTCTTTTCAGAGGGCTGAGGGACGCCCATGAGCATGGATTTTAGCATGGACGTGATGTACGAGGAACGGCAGGCTGACTTCGGAACGCATTTCGAAGGGGGCGAGCCTCAGGAGATGGGCGATCTCATCTTTGCGACCGGGGAATGGTTGGAGAGGTTACTCTGGTCGCAGACAGCCGCCGACACTGTGATGAAGACGCTTCATGCGGGGCTCGTCGGATCGGAGATCGACACCGATCCAAACGTCTCCTGGCGCGATCTGTGGCGCGAGGGCGCGGAGCACTGGGCCGGCACCATCGTGCAGATCATGGTGGAACTCCACGCCTTCGGCCTCTGGGGACTGCGGCCAGACCTTCGCGTCCTGGATATCCGGGACGACGAGGACCTCGCCGTCGCCATCGAGCGGATGATCAGCAAGATGCGATCGCTGCTCGATGCCGCGCCACAGGGATGGGCCGATCTGAGAGAGGTGAGGACCACGATCGCTGCTGCAGAAGCCCGCATCCGTCTCGATACGGGCTGCAACGTCACTCCCGAGCAGCTGGCCGCCCTCGCGGAGGTGGGTCTCAAGAGCATGAAGAACCTCTTGGCTCCGAAAGGAGGATCGGGTGACCTCAAGCTCGATGCTCATGGCGAGATCGCCCGATCGGCGGCTCTGACCTGGTTGAACGATCGGCCAAACTTTCGGTCCTCGCTGTGGAGGAATGCCGACACGTCGGTCGATCACGACCCCATCGAAGAGGCCCTCGGTGAGGTGGTCTTCGTCCCGGTCGCCAAAGATGGAAGCTGGTTCGATCCAGTGTCCTGCCGGACGCAGCGAGGCTTTACGGTAGGGCCGAAAGGCGCCGAGATCCACGTCAGCGACTATCGTGAGGCGCTGGGGCTTCTCGCGCGGATGCCGACCCCCTACTGGCGCCGACCTAACCCGGCGGGCACCTGGGGCCTTGTGGCCGGAGTCGTGTGGCAGCGCCGCGAAATGCGCGAGCTGGACCAGCTCGTCTCACCCTATGCTGAAGGGGCACGGTCGTGATCGCCGGCACCCTGACCCTGCACGCCCAGCAGCGCCTGCAGCAGCGGGCCATCCCACCCTTCGTCGTGGACCTCCTCGACGAGTTCGGATCGGAACGGCGCTGTGGCGGAGCCGAGCGGCTGTTCTTCGACAAGGCGGCCCGCCGCCGGCTGACCCAGGCCCTCGGCGGCCGGCGCGGCCTGCGCCTCATCGAGCCTTGGCTCAACGTCTATGCGGTGGTCGGCGACAACGGCCGTCTGGTCACCGCCGCCCATCAGACCCGCCGATCTCGGCGACCCTGATCACCCTTCTCGACCCGCCTTTCCTCTCCCCTGACAATCGAGGTTTTACGCCATGGAAAGCCTACTCCGGGTGGTTAGCAAGCAGGCGCCCTTACATCTGTGATCATTGACCGGACAGAGTCCATGTGTCACGGGCCACGAAGTTTCGTAATCATCCGGCCTGGGCCGCGGCAGACCTATTTCGTCGTGCCGCGGTGGATCTCGATGAGGTTGCGGGGGCTTTCGACGCCGAACTCGGTGAAGGCCATGGTGCCATCTTCGTGCTGCGGATCGTAGACCCAGATCAGCCCGTCCTCCGGCTCCATGTCGATGGCGACATCGGCAAGCCAGCCCGCGTTCTCACCGAGATCCCATGCGACGAGCGCCAAGGCCCGGACGGAGTCGATCTTGTTGACTTGCATCGTCAGGCCGCGATTGCGGTGTTCGACAGCGCGCGCCAGTTCCACGGCAGTAGCTCGTCGAGCCGGCCCTGGGGTAATCCTGCGATACGGGCCAGAATGTCGGCGAGCCAAGCCTGTGGATCGACGTCGTTCATCTTCGCGGTCTGGATCAGCGTCGCCATGGCGGCAGCCCGCTCGGCGCCGCGGCTGGAACCCGCGAACAGCCAGGCTTTTCGACCAAGAGCAAAACCTCTGAGTGCCCGTTCGGCACAGTTGTTCGATAGGCAGGCCCGCCCGTCGCCGAGGAAGGCGGCGAAGCCGTCCCAGCGCCTAAGCATGTAGTCGATCGGCTTGGCGACGGTCGCCGAGCGCGAGAGTTTGACGCGCTGCTCGCCGAGCCAGACGTGCAGGTCTGCGACCAGCGAGTGGCTTCGCTCCTGTCGAGCGCAATGGCGCTCGTCGGCGCTCAGGCCGTTGATCTCTCGCTCGATGGCGAAGAGCACGTCGATGCGTTTCACGGCCGCCAGCGCGATCGGTGACACGGGCGCGGCGCCGGGCCTGCACCGCGCGCTCACCGCGATGTCGGCGAGCTCGAAAAAGCCCCGGATCGTACAGCCCGTTGTAACCGCCGTAGGCGTCGGCCTGCAGAATGCCGCGCCAGCCATTGAGGTGCGCATCCGGATGCTCTTGCCGGCGGTCGCGCGAGGCGAAGTAGAGCGCCGCCGGTGGATCGGCGCCACCGAAGGGCCTGTCGTCGCGGACATAGGTCCAGATCCGGCCCGTGTCGGTCTTGCCCTTTGCCAGGATCGGCACCGTCGTGTCGTCGGCGTGCAGCCTCTGCGCGGCCATGACGTGCCGGGCGATCAGCTCATGCAGCGGTGCAAGCGCTACACTTGCCGCGCCGACCTGGTCGGCCAGCGTCGAGACCGAGAGATCGATGCTCTCGCGGCCGTAGCGCTCGCTCTGGCGGTTGAGCGGCTGGTGCTGTCCGAACTTCTCGAACAGCACCATGGCCAGCAGATTTGGCCCCACGAAGCCGCGTGGCGTCACATGGAAGGGCGCCGGGGGCTGGGTGATCGTCTCGCAAGCGCGGCACGTGAACTTCTCCCGCACAGTCTGGATCACCTTCCAGGACCGCGGCACGACCTCCAAGGTCTCTGTCACGTCCTCGCCGAGCTTCGACAGCTTCATCGAGCCGCAGCACGGGCATAACGTCGGTGCTGCAATCACGACCCGCTCGCGCGGCAGATACTCCGGGAAGGGCTTGCGGACAGGACGACCGCGCACCCGCGCGGGCAGCCATGCCTGGCGCCACATCGCCTCCGCCGCAAGTTCGTCCTCGGTCGCCTTCGCTTCGAGTTCCTCGAGCTGAAGCTCCATCTGGTCGATTAGGCGCCCGGTGCGCTCGGAACGCTGACCGTAGAGCTCCCGCTTGAGCCTCTCGATCATCAGCTGCAGATGCGCGATCGTCACCTCGGTCGATGATGCTGCGGCCTTCGCGGCGAGAGCTTCGGCTTGCGCCTCGATCCTCGCCTGGCGCTCCGCAAGAATCATCGCATGCGCGGCCGCCAGATCGGTCGGCAGGGTCGGCGGTAAGGGCGATTCAGCGGGCGCGTTCACATGGAGAGGGAATCACATCCGCCGCCAAAAACAAGGCCCGAAGCTCTATCCGATCGCCGTTGGACGCCAGGTCTCTACCGGATTGCGCCAATCGATGCCGGAGAGAAGATAGCCCATCTGGGCGGGCGTGATCGCGACGACGCCATCGGCCGGCGAGGGCCAGAGAAAGCGGCCCTTCTCCAGTCGGCGCACGTAAAGGCTCGCCGCCTGCCCGTCGTGCCAGATGACCTTCAAAAGATCACCGCGACGCCCTCGGAAGCAGAAGATATGGCCGCCCAGCGGATCGCACTTCAAAACCTCCTGCGCCACCAGCGCCAGCGAAGCGAACCCCTTCCTCATATCGGTGTGGCCGGTCGCCAGCCACACCTTCACGCCGACCGGAACCGGGATCACCTGAGCGCCTCGAGGCCTCGCGCCAACTTGAGCATCACATCGATATCGACACCGCCCTCGGCTATGATCCGCCGACCGGCGGACAACACGATCTCGACCCGCGGCGAGCGATCCAGCATCGCTGCTGGACCGTGATCCTGGCTGCCCTGATCCAGCACTGGTGTCGGACTGAGCGGCACGGAATCCGGCCCGATCGACACCGGCAGAAACGCCGTAAGACTTTGCCGCTCATCGAACCGCTCGCGCCATCGGTAGATCTGCTGCGCCTGGATGCCATGCCGCTTCGCCGTCGCGATCACGTTCCCGCTCGACAGCGCCTCGGTCACGACCGTGCGCTTCTCCTTCACGCTCCAGCGGCGGCGCCGGACATAGGTCTCATCATCCATGCCAAGCTCTCCAGCACCGTTGCCGGCACTGCTGCCGGATTACGAACGCGAAAACCTGGACGCCGAAATGCTTCTCCACAAGGCGGCCTACGGCGCATGCTTACGAAGTTTCCGCAGATGTGGGCTTCCAAAATTCCCTGGTCTGGCGGGTTTGAGGGGTGCGGTGATCAGCCGGGATTGTGATCGGATTGCGCCTTTCCTGGTTGCCGGCCGCGCGGCGTCTGGGGAGGGGCGGCGTCGTGATGAGCGTCTTGGAGCGGACCTCCGCGCTAAAAGTTCATCCCCGGCTTGATCGGGGATCGCGCTCCACCGTGAGCTGGCCCATCTTCGCGTGAAACTTCTCGACCTCGCGCTCCCGCACCGACTCCGCGTCCTGCCCGACACCAGAGTCAAACCCCTCCGCCTGCCACTCCACTCAGCTTCGCCGAGCGGAGCCTCTGGCAGGCTCCGCCCGCCGCATTCTCCAGAAGCTGCTTCTTCCAGGCATAATTCTGGTTCGGCCAGTTCCGGGATCGTCACCTCTTCGCGCATCGCCTCCAAGGCGATCTTCGCCTTCAGCGACGCGTCAATCTTCCGTCTCGTCGTTGTCGTCATGCTCGCTCCGTCCATCAAACGGAGCGGCCGCTTTCCAACCTAGCCGATAGTCCTAAAAATCGGGTCCATTTCACCCCACGCCTCGCGCTTTGGAGATTGCCTCGCGCGAATTCCTGGCCACGGACAAGCTGAAGGGCGAGCCGTTAGTTGGGCAGTGATCACGTACGTTCGCGATGCAGGCATTGCCCGCGGCTGGAAAAGTGTGCAGCAATTAGCGCGAACGGTTGCCAAGTCTTTTGCGGCGCTCCCCCCAATCAATCCCGCCGAGCTGGTCGTGCTCATTGAATTGGAGGCCCGACGTCACTGAGTTGGTTTCCCATGCGAACCAGCGGGGTTGAGGCTACTTCTTTTGTAAGCTCCACTGGCATGCTTCTTTGGGGGGATTAGTATTGCAAACGTTGCATCCATCGACAGGCCCGGTGCCAGCTGAGCACACTCCCCACATGCGCTTCGAGGCAGTGCTCACCACCTTGGTATCAGCCCCATGTAAGATATCGTTTGAAGGCCCACAAACGTACATTCTTGAGCAAGCCACGTTTACCTGAACAAATGAGTTATCGGCCGACCAACGTCCCGTTTCAGCCGAAGCTGAGGACGTGCCGAAGGTGAATACTAGAGCAGGTATAATGAACGGCTCCATGCGCCACCGCTTTAGTGACCATGCTCGCTGAATTGCTTCGACAGAACCTCGCCCGACGCTAAAACAGCCCAATGATGCCACCTATTGTTCCGACCGCCGTCCCAATCGCACTGCCTATATGTGAAACGGTGTCCCAGAAGTCTCCTCCTCCTCCAGGTTGTCTTGCCTGGCTTAATTGGTTCTGAAGATCTGAAACCTGTCCCTGCAAAGCAGTGATCGTCTTATTAGCTTCGGCCCAAGCGTTCTTGTATCCAACGGCATAGCCATCTTTATAGCCGGCAGCATAACCTTCTGCGTAGCCATCCCGAAACCCCGTTTGATACCCTAACCCATAGGCCAACTTGAATACATCTAGATAAACCTGATCAGCAGCATCTGATGCTCCACTCGTAAGCCCTTTTATAAAGCCATAATATAAGCCGACAAGCTTGTCCCGCTCGCCTGCCTCCATAGTCGTATTCCTAGATATAACATACATTTCCGCTATAATATTTTGAATAAATCCAGACATCATGTTCTTGGCTGTAGTGATGTTTGGATCAGAGGCTAGATTATCAAGTATTTTAGTTGGGTCTTTAACCGCATCTGCGGTTCCTCCATTTATAATAGCTACTATCCGCTGATTTTTTGAATAACCAGACAAATAGGTCAACGTGAATGCCACCATCCGGCCCATGTCTTGGATGCTAAACCGAGAGCCTAGAAGCTTCCATACGGCTTCACGATATTTGACATCGGTACCCACGAGAGCATCTAAGTCGTCACCAGCCTTCCACCCGTACAGCAGTGAAACTGGTTGAACAGGGTTATTCGCTAGTATAGACTTGACAGCAGCGCTGAATTCGGCGGGATTAGGTGCAGAATAGTTTGCAGGTTGAACAAACGCATCACCAATAATTGCATTAAATGCGGAGTTTGTGGCGAAGGAAAGGTTCAAATTCTTCTTCCACATCCGCTGATATTCTCCCAGTAGAAGTCGCGTTACCAGTCCATTCACAAAACTGGCTTCTACAACTTCTGCTACAGGAATTGGAACAAGATTACCAAATCCCTCCAGGCGAACAAATATAGCATTGCCCGGATCTACCGAGAATGCAGGTAGAGCGACCAAAGCACCAGGTCTACTAATTTTAATAGAAATCCTCTGATCGGAGACACTATATGGTCTATACAATATCTGTGTGTCTGGAGTCGAACCAAGGACCGTGGCTTTGTTGTCATTTTTTATATCAAGAGTCCCCGGCAGCATCAAAAAATTTGTAGCGTATCTTGATGAAGCGGGGCCCCATTCGAACAAGGTATTTAAGGTAGTTGTTACTTCTGAAACGGAGAGTGGTTTGCGATTGGGAATGGTGATAAGAGGCGAGTTAGCCGCAGCTACGGCGGCAGGAGCGGCTAAGCTGCCCGCCACCGGGCTAGCTGGGATAAGGTCTCCATTTCCGGAGATAACATGATCTACTACTCTGGGGTCTCGTGTATCTGCGGAGTAGCTCGATATTGTTTGCGAACTTAAAAAAAGACACCCGACGGTAACTGCTGTGATAAGTTTTCCAAAACGAGCACACTGCATGGCGCAACCCCCCGGTAGGTGGGGTAAGGTTGCAGAGCTGCGTCCGATTGTAAATGGGGCAGCGTGGGCGCGTTGACTTGAAGATGGGCCGCGGAGCCCTCCTCCCTGCCCGGTTCCCTGCGGGCCTTCGTGGTAACAATTCCTTTTCTCTGCCGGCCATAATACCGAAGAGTGGATGGTTTGATTACTGGGTTAGTCCTAGGTTCGCACCAACACCCGTCTGACCTGCGCCGCTGACCATGGACCGCCACGCATTGCCGGAATCCCGCGCTGGTCATTCCCGCCGCGATCTGCCGAAGTGACGAAGCACCAGCGATCTTAATCTCGGCCACGATCGGAGAGAGATCGGCAGCGCGACCTTGGGCGATCCTGGTGCGGGTTGCCCGACCATTTGCGCCGCCAAGATCCTGATTGCGAAGGTTCTGCGGGCTCCCAAGCTTCTGACCCCTTGCCTTTGCCGCGGCAAGAGCCTTGCGGGTCCGGTCCGAAATCAGCCCGGCTTCGAGTTCAGCCATAGCGAGCATCTGCGTAGCATGAATTTTCCTGCGGGACCTTCGATTTGCGGCAGGTCGCAAAACCGCACCTCCACGCCACCCTCGACCAGCTTCATCATAAAATCCGGATTGCGGGTCAGCCGAGATACGTTGGGCGACGATCAGCGTCGCTCCCATGACGCGGCAATGCGCCAGGGCTTTGGCCAGTTCCGGCCTGTCGGACCTTCGGCCGCTCTCCACCTCAACGAATTCTCCGGCCAACTTCCACGAGCCGCCATTCAGGAAATGCCGGACGGTCTCACGCTGGGCTTCGAGACCAAGGCCGGAACGGCCCTGCTTATCGGTGCTTGACTCGGAGATATGAAACGAAACGACCCTTGGGTGAATTTCAAACAGGGCAAGCTTGATCGCGACTTCAAGTTTCAAACAGAGCGGACGCGTCGTGAACCGGTGCAAAAATCAAACATACGCAATGACTTACATGTTTTGTTCTGCTAGGGGTCGTAGACAATCCAGATCCGGAACACCATCTTAGTTAAGGAAGAATTCTCGCAGCCGAGACACGAAGGATGTACCGACGCAAGCTGTCCAAAGCCATCGACCATCGCGAAGTCCGCAACCTCGGTGAGGCTGTCCATTTCGCCGAGAAGCGCGGCAAGCCTCTGACGGCGACCTTGACCGTCCACCCGTCACTGCTCGACGCCTACCCGGCCGATATAGGTCTGTGGACGTCGGGTCTCCTCAACAAGCTGCGCATCTGGTGCGATCGCGCCGGGTTCGGCTATTTCGCCATCTGGGTTCGAGAAAGCTGCGAGGGCCCTCGGCGCGAGCACCTCCATGTGTTGCTGTCCGTGCCCGAAAATAGGCGATCAAACCTCGCCGCGGCGCTGCATCGGTGGCTGCCCGGCGAAGACGGCGTGGTGCATGTCGGGCGGCCCAAGTTCAAGACCGATGCCTCTGGGCGGCGCATCAATAAGGCCTTCACTTACGTCCTGAAACAAATGACGCCCCGAGCCTGGGCAGCGCTCGGCAGGCAGGTGCGTCGTGAAAAGCACTGCCGCCGCGATGGCGCTCCTGTTGCGGCAGTCCTGGGCAAGAGGTGCGGGGTTTCCCGGTCGCTGAACGCCAAGACGCGGCGCGAATTTTGGGCCAACCCAGCCGGGGTCCTCCCCCGGACGCCAGTTTCTGGTGTTGCTTCGGGTCAAGGCGCACAGGCTGCCTAGCGGAAGCCCGCCAGCGGTTTCATAAAAGGGATCGAGTTTTTATTCAAAAACAGGCCGACAGGGTGGTCCGCCCGCTCCCAACATCAAGCAAAAAAGGGGAATTCGCAAAGTCCCCAGCTCTGGACCCTGCTCTTGAAAAAAGCATTTAGCCACAGAATTTCGTATTATTTGAGAGCAGAAAAATGGGCGGTTACGGCGCGGCAGGCCGAGCACACAGGCCACAGTCGAAGGCGGCTTCAAACTTAGCCTAGGCAAGCTGATGAAGGACGGTCTGGTCCGGCCAGGGGTGTCATGCGCCGGATCACTCACCTGGACCAACACGACAACGGGCGAGAAAGTCGGCTCCATTGGGTTCGAGATCCAAATGGGCGATGAAAGCGGTCGGGTGCGATTGCACTACACGATGACGCGGTGGAACGGTGAGAAGGTCGACCCGGATTACTGGGTCGGCCTGGAGACAACGCCCCAGCCGTTTGGGGGCCGGCGCTGGTGGTTCGTCTGCCCCCGCACCGGCGAGCGCGTTGCCAAGCTCTATCTCCCAGCCGGAGCCACGAGGTTCGCCTCCCGCAAGGCTTACCGGCTGTCCTACCGGTCGCAGCGCGAGTCGTCGCATGACCGGGCGCTCAGTCAAGCCTTCAGGCTACGGAGCAGGCTCGGGGCCGAAGGCGGTATCGGCGATTATGTCCCCAAACCCAAGGGAATGCGCTGGGCCACCTACGGGCGCCAGATGGCCCGGATCGCGGCGGCCGAGGCTGTCTGCAATGCCCACCTCGCAGCGGTTGTCCGCAAGCTCGGCGGGCGGATTTGATGGTGCGCCGGTCGCTGGTCCTGCTTGAAACCAATCAAAGAAAATCAAAGCTGCTCGTTCGCCAAAGTAGCGCGAAATAGCAAATCGCGGCGAGCGCCGGTCCCGCGCGCCCGCGCGGTTTCAGCGCCTACGCGTGCGGATTCGATTGGCAGTGCGCCCAGATCCAAGGACGGACGCAACCGGTTCTGCGACGGGACGTCGCGCCCCGATAGAGCTCAGATGCCGCCCCGAGTCCGTTGAGAACAGGACAAGAACAATGGCGGGTCCGTGCCGGCCTATATGCCCAACTCGGAATGCGAGCCCAGGCGCACGAGCTGCAGCGTGTCGGCGTCTGGCGGCCGGTAGATCAGCGCGAGATCGGGCTTCACATGGCAGCCCTGTGGACCCTCCAGTCGCCTGTTAGCGGATGATCAGGGCAGCGCGGCGACAAGGGAAGGTCAGCGGCCAGCGATGCCAAGATCGGCATCAGGTCGGCCTTGAGGCGCCAACCTCGGGGCTCTTCTCGCTTCACGGTCCTATTCGGCCATCTTGCTCCGCGTCACGCGCGATTCGCGCGAAACACCATGACGCCCCTACTGCCACGAGTTGTCAAACTGGCGACTGCATCGCAGCATCACGATTTTACGGCTATGCGAAATTGAGACTTTAAGGTCTTGCAGGAAACTCCCGTTCGAGTAGATCGCGCATGATGTCCGTCATCTTAACCCCGCGATCCGCGCAGCCCATCTTCACTCGCCGATGCAAGCTGACCGGGACGTCGATCGTGAACCGCTACATGGGCTCGGTCGGCTCGGGCTCGCCTTCGGACTCCGCTAAAGCCGAACGCTCCTTGTCGGCAACGCGTAATGCGACCCAGGAATCGGCCGGGTCTGCTGGTCTGGTTGGTGACTTGAATGAGACAGATTTTTTCATGGCGTAGGCCTTGATGGAACGATGGCGGCGGCGAGCTGCTTGATCTCACGGGCGGCCTCGCTGTCCGGCGCGACCTCAATGATGGACAAACCTAGGCCCGCGCTCTCCGCGAACCCGACGCGCTGAGTTAGCCAGACAGGGAGCACTGGCACGTCATCGAATTGCGCGAGAGCACCGACTACGTCCCGCCCGATAGCCGTATTTGCGATTTTACGATTTACCACGAATACGGCTTTCAGGGTCGGCTAGAACTGCTGGGCCTCCCGGATAAGGGTCACCGTCTCGGCGGCCGCCCAGACGTCGTAGGGCGAGGGCAGGACGGGAATGACAACAATGTCGCTAGCGATGATGGCAGCCCGGCCGAGGTCGTTGACGCGCGGCGCCCCGTCAATCACGACATGGTCGAAGTCGCGGGCCAGCTCGGGTAGGTCCTTATGCAAGGTTGGCTTGGCCATGCCGACAACTGGGAACAACGGCTCGATCTCCCGTACGCTCGACCAACTCATGGCCGAGCCCTGGGGATCAGCGTCAACTAGTAGCACCCGCCCGCCGCGTAAGCCAGGGCTGCGGCAAGGTTGATCGAGATGGTGGATTTCCCGACCCCACCTTTCTGAGACAGGATGCCGATTATCATGGAACGCCTATGTGATTCGCCTGATTTACGATTTCACGAATACTCGCAAAACGTGAATTGCGGGTAACTGGAAAGTAGCGTCAATCTGGCGCTCGTCTTCCAGAGCGGCTGCCTGGCGCTTCGAAGTTTTCACTAGCCAGGGAGGCGCTGATCGCCTGGCACCGATTGCCTGCACACGCGCCGGGAGACACGACCTGTCGCCCGCGGCGTCGTACGCGTCGTCGAAGGCGAGCGAGCCGTCGTGACCGACTTAGGACGGCGCCCAGCGGGCGAAAGCTACTCTTTCCACCGCCATTCGACGCCCACCACCAGAAAGGGCGGCCTAAGCCCGAGAGCCTTTGCACTGCCCGGATTTAAATCATCCCGACGTGGTGCTTTGGATGGGCAGGCAGTGTGTCAAGCAGCAGGCACGTGACCTCATGGCTTCGATACGTCACGACAATTGGCCTACGCCGGGCGGCATCGCCGCCGCCCCATTTCGACCGCCAAACGCCTCGCGGGAGCGCACATCCGGTCATATTCTCGCGGGTCGTATAGTCGCCCTATAGACCAATACCGTTGTCACCGATGGTCAGGCAATCTCGGCGTCCGTGGGCGACGCACCGCCTGTAGTCGGCGACGCTGTGCTCCGGCTCGCGTGCTCGCGAGGCGTCGTTGAGCAATAATCCGGTCGTTGCCGCCGCGGCGAATGCCATTTGCGCCCAGGATCGCATTGGTTGCCCTTCCATGATCGTTGGCAGCGACGGTCGTTTTTCCTCAGATATTCCGTCAGACCCTCGAAAAAGGAACACTGGCGCTCGCACCACGTGCCCTAACCCGGCCGAGATCCTGACACCGGCGCCGGGAAGTCGACGTTGGTCAAAAGCTTGCCCGGCTACAATCGGCCGGATGCCGCACCATGCGGCTGCAGGCGAACCGAAGGCCTTCTCGGACCCGCACCAAGCCCGTGCGGCCGGGATCGCCAAGACCACTGCCGCTTGAAGCATCGTACGTCGCGGCCTGTCCGGCGGTGAGGTCTGGATATGATCACGGCAACGAGGTCCACCTACGCCGAATGACAGGCGTTCCGGCGCCTGCCAAGGGTGCTCGGTTTCGTCCACAATCCCGAGTCGGACGCCGGGCTTCTTGTTGATCTTATCGAGTCACGGCTCCTCGCAGTAACCGCGCGCTTTGAACGAGCCGAGTGGGTGAAACCGAGAGTGAATACCTGCGCGCGGTGTGGCGCCCTGACCGACGCTCGCGCTCAAGCATTGCCAGAGAAAAGCGACATCGATCCACTAAGTAGGACAGTCTGGCCCCAAGCCCAATCAGAGAGTGCTCTCAGGGGCAAGGAGCTCCAACGCATTTTTCCCCACCACGCCAGAGAACCTGTCCTTAGGATGGCCACAGCACATATCAGCATCCCGTTTATTCAAGCATTTCTGGGCTAGGTCGATATCAAGCCCCTTCTTTACAACAATATTCACGAAGTATTTGCTGCTCTCCGCAGACGGTATCGAACAACTATTGCCACCCTTGTTGGTGCGGCACACGCAATCGAATATCGCGCCTCAATCGAAGTCAAAGATCTCCGCTAGAGCACTGGGCGCAGAGCCCGTCAAGAAAAACGCAATTGCGATATACAATCTAAGTTTCACAGCTTCCTCCGGTACTTCTAACCGAGTGTGTTACGAAAAGACTGCAGAGCTGCTTTCTGCCGCCCACTTAGTTCCACTGCTTCGGCATAGATACCTTGATTCATGAACGCATCATTAGTGTATTGATTCCTCCACACCCGAACCTGACGATCAGTTTCGATTAGAATGTCGTCCGCCCAATGCCTTAAATATTTTGTTTCGTCGCTAGATTTTGTCATACCCTGCATCAATGCAAGGTTCGGAATGATCTCGCCGTCGAAGCCCCTGTACTGTCCGGTCCTCAAACCACGCGTTGGCTTATCATCAGTGTTTCCGGCCGCCGCTATTACATAGTTGGAAAAATTCTTGTGGTTGTTTTCCACTTCCGTTTTCCGGCCAAAAAGTTCGGGTCCAACATGCTCCGGGGTACATTCCGTGACCACATAAGTTGCCGTGTCCGTCATAGATGCAATGGAAAGATCTTTGATGTTTAGAAATACGTAAGAGATAGGTTTAGAGGACCTGATATTCATAGGAGTGCCAAAATAGTCGTGTAAAACGCCAGTTTTCAGCAGCTTCTCAAAATTGACGTCCTCGGTACCTATCGAGCTAACCGTCATCCTCGTGTTACTTAAGACCTGCTGGTGCTTATTATCGAATGAGCCGGAAATTCCCGCATAAGACGCACTCACGGCGTCCATTAACTCTTTACTGCTACCGTCATAAGACATAGAGAAATATAAAATGCGTCCATACGTGACACTTGACAGCATGACCGGTGTGTTACCCCGTCCAATTCTGCCAAGCTTTTCCTGATCGATAAAATCCTGCACCGTCATGTCAGCCGAAAACAGAGCAGCTGGAGTCGCCGGATTATCAATGTGTACGGTGAATATCTTCTGAATGAACGCAGCGGTTACGACCGAGCTTGTTTGTGACGTTGTCTGATTATGTTTGCCGGAGACATCTAAACCTGAATGACTCACCGAAAAACCTAGCTCGATCATTGCCTGTTCAGAAGAATAGGTGGTCTTTTGATCCCAGGAAACTGAAGAACCGAAATCCCCCTTGTCCGTTATCTTGGAGATGAGCTTAGCAATCGCGCTGTCCACAGTGGACGAGGACGGCAAATCAACGATATCGGTGTTATTAAGCGCAAGAATTGTTACTGTTATAGGCAATCTAGCACGCTTTTTTATTGGAAGCTCACGGAGTGAACCGACGTTCAACAGAGTCTTTCCCTGAATCAGTGCACCAGGCCACAATGTCTCAGAGTTTGGTTCAAACAGAACGATCTTCTCTGGATTCGCGGTTAGCGTTTGTTTCGTTGATATGCAGGACAGCGCTGGCCCTCCAGTGATCTCGTGCTCGCTTGATGTGGGGTTTTCCGTCAATCTTCCATATGTAGGGGGCATCGGGGGCGCTGGCCATGGCGAGAGGCCAGCGAGATAATCTTCGACTGTGGCAGGTGTTACTTGGCTTTGAGCAAAAGCTCGGGAGGTCGGGAAAGCCAGAGGGGCAACACCGGCGCCCGTCATTGCGGCAGCCGTGCGGAGAAATCGTCGACGGCTCACCCTGTCTTCGGATTGCAGCTTATCCGTAGCCATTAGGCACGCCTCGCTTCGTAAGAGGAGGTATGGAGACGATGCAACAACTCGGACTCAAATGCAAATTTAAGCGATTATGCGCTGGGTGCAGTGGTGCAGTGGTGCTGCGGACCCACTGTAGTCCCGAAGCTGGATGGCCCCTCAAGTGTGCGCCGCGGGACAGCATCACGCTTGACGGCATCACCAAGAAGCAGCTCACTGCCTAGGTTAAGTCTAAGCGCTTGGCGTAGGGGGTGCTGGTGCTGCAACATAGGGCCTACCTCGCGCCCGCGCGCGCGAGGCAGGGTCGTCTGGCTGAACGCTTCCTGAGGTTCGTGGCCAAGCCGTTTCCGAGATCCGGCTTGGCGATGCGCAAGCCGCCTGCGTATTTGGGGTGGTTCACAAAAATCGGCTCTAGCCAAGTGAGTGACCTTCGTGTCAGCATCGAAGGTGCGCTCCTGCGAAGCCTGTTCGCGAAGTCGCTCGTGTCAATGTAGGGAGGATTTTATGAACAAAGTTCGTCAAGTTGTTCGGACTTCCGCAGTGTGTTTATCATTTATTTCCTCATAGGTAGTTGCTGGTCCAGTACAAAGCTCTTCTCGTGCATATCTGGTACATTACGCGGATGGAACTGCCGAGCGTTACGTCGCTCAGTACACAGGGTATATCGATGCAAGTAAGTCAGAATCTGGTGGACCATCAACATTTACTCATCCAATAGATGATCGTCAGTGTCATTGGTCCATCACATCCTATATCAAACGTGACATGTGTCTGGTATCGAGGAGCGGTACCTCGTATTGTCAAGGTGATCTCTCGACGGTGCGCAACACCTCGACACAAAATCAAGGAAGTTCCTTTATTTTGACCCAGCTAGCCTCAGAAAACTGTGGGCAAGCTCAAGGTAGATACGACAGTGATGTTTCTAACGCGAATAGCCAAATGGCAGCCACCTTTCCTCAAATACTGACCAGCGACCAAAACTCTGTGATGGCGCAGTTGAAAAGCAAGACCAGCGCGTCAAGTGTCGATGCTCAATAGATCTGTCGATCTCCGAGCAATTTCGAGGCCGTGTAAGCGGCCTCGGAACTGTCGTCGCTGTCTTGTACTACGTCCCAGCCTTTCGCCCCACCGTCGTCGAGCTTGCCTGCCCGTGTCCAGCCCATTCCAGCGCGCGCTTCACTTGCACAGCAGACCACGATCCGCCGCGCGTGGTCTGAATGCCGCGCTGGTTCAGCCCTGCTGCGATCTCTCGCAAAGATACGGCACCATCGGCCTTGATCTCGGCCATGATCGGAGTCAGGTCCGAAGCTCGGCCTTGCGCGATCCTGCTGCGAGACACACGACCGTTTGCTCCCCCGAGATCCTGGTTGCGTAGGTTCTGCGGATTGCCGAGCTTTTGACCTCGGGCTTTTGCTGCGGCAAGGGCCTTGCGCGTCCGCTCCGAAATCAGTCCCGCCTCGAGTTCCGCCACGGCGAGCATCTGCCGCAGCATGAACTTGCCGGCCGGACCTTCGATCTTCGGCAGGTCGCAGAACCGTACCTCCACCCCGGCCTCGACCAGCTTCGTCATGAAATTCGGATTGCGGGTCAGGCGGGACACGTTGGCCACCACCAATGTAGCGCCCATGACGCGGCAATGGGCCAGGGCCTTAACCAGTTCCGGGCGGTCAGATTTCCGACCGCTTTCGACCTCGACGAATTCCCCGGCCAGCTCCCAGGAGCCCCCGCTCAGGAAATGCCGCACCGTCTCGCGCTGAGCCTCAAGGCCAAGGCCGGACCGCCCCTGCTTGTCGGTGCTGACCCGGAGGTAGGAAACGAAGCGACCCCTGGCCATTTGCGGTGCCCTGTCCGGCTGTGACGTTCACTTAAACGAACGTTCAAGCCAATGTAACAGAGTTTTCGAACAGGGCAAGCTTGATCGCGACTTCAAGTTTCAAACAGAACGAACGCGTCCGGAACCGGTGCAAAAAGCAAACATGCGCAATGACTTACGCACGGTATTTGGTATGATCGATGCGTTGGATTTCACGACGGACTGGCACCCGTGAGTGATGCGAGCGCTACTATGCTCGTGGTGCGCCGTGGTGTGCCTCAAGTCCGCGACGGCGCGGACCTATGTAGGGCGATTACAAGCCCGAATGGCTGACAGTCCTGCCTTCGAGGCGGGACCTTCTTGTTTCCACCATAAACGGCCCACTTGCCCACTTGCCCACTTGCGGGCGTGCTGCAGTGCCTACACGGGCCGACCCCAACGCCGCGCGAGCGGCGTTCCCCAACCGTTGAGCAGAGTGCCGACGGCAATCACCAGGACCGCGACGATGCGCTCAGCAATGACCTCACGTCGCACAGCCGGACGCATTGCCTCGATTTCTCGCTGCTCTTGCATCGTCGGAGGCTTTCGACCGGGAAACCGACGTAGCCTTGATATTGGGGCATCGCGGCCTGGACTGCCGCAGATAGGCCGCCGCGCATAAATGGGCGAGCCGCCACCAGCAGCCCGAGCACCACGAGCTCTCCGCCGTAGGCGGAGAGGACCTCGCCAGCGTGCGTCGAGCGGTGTAGCCATCGCAGGTGCAGCAACCCCGCCGTCCAATAGCTCGCCACGATCCGCTTCAACACCGCCTGCCCTCTTGACTGCCTGTGGACATGCCCGCTGCCTCCGTGCCCTCACGCGATCCGCGACAGGTCTCGTCGCTCGAACACGGCATTGATGCCCTCGACAAGCAGCGCCTGGATTGTGGCTTCCTCGTCGAAGGCGATCTTCTGAAGCTGCCGCAGCGCCTCGCGATCAAGATAGACGGTCGCGACCCGCTTCCCCTCGCGGGTCTTCGCCTTCTGGTATCGAGCGGCCGGCGGCGCGGCCTCTGGGCCAGGATCATGGATCGTTGCGGGAGCCTGCGCGACGGTCGGCTTCGGCGCCACGTTTCCGAACAGGCTTGAGCGCTTCGCAGCCATTGTTATTTGCCTTTCGTGGGCGTGTGGGCATGTAGTTTCGTCCGCAAGCCTACCTGGCCACGGGCCCACGCGAACAGAGCGCCGATCTCCTCGGCCGCCTTTCCATCGGGCTCGAGCTCCAGGGCCGTGCGGCCGTCGATCACGCTATGAGAGAAGACGACGCGGCCATGCACGACCTGGGGTGCGACCTTGGTGCCCTTGGCCTCCAGCCCGCGACGGGCCTCGTCGACGATAGCGCTGCGGATCGGCGCCGAGTTGAGCACCACCCATGCGGGCTTTTTGGCGATCGCGGCGAGGTCGCTGGTCGCCTCGATCGCGTCGAGGTCGAAGGCGGCCGGCCGGCAGGGGATCAGCACGAGGTCGGCGGCACGAGCCGCAGCCAGGGACGCCCGATCGGCGTTCGGGGCGGTGTCGATCACCAGGAGGTCGGCGCCGTTGGCCTTGGCGGCCTCGATGAGCTGCGGCAGGCGTTCTGCATGATCGCCCACCACTTCGGGTTCGGCGGCCTCACGTTTGTCGCCCCACTTCCGCGCCGTCGCCTGCGGGTCGAGGTCGACCACGGCCGTGCGCAGGCCTTGCAGGGCAGCCGCGACGGCAAGGTGGACGCTGATGGTCGATTTCCCGCTGCCGCCCTTCTGGCTGATGATGGCGATTGTCTTCATGCCTGCATCCCCGCGTGCCGGCTTGTGGGCACGCCCGCCAGCATACATGCCGGCGAGAGGTTAAGGGGATGTGACGCCTGCGGTTCACCCCGATGACGGGCAGCGGCTGCGGCCTCTCGCTGAGCGAAAGCCCAGCATTTCCTAATTCGGAATGCCGGCTCAGCCGGTCTGAGCGCTTATGATGCGAGCGGGATTGTCAGCTTAGCTTCGGCCGTCTCGTCGTCACTCTCGACGTTCTGTCCCTCCTCGGGGACGTTTCCGGTGTAGGCCGACTTGTCCATCGCCTGCTCGATCAGCTCGATCAGCGTCGTCTGCCGGCTTTCCATAAAGGCGTCGAAGCTGTCGGTACGAATCAGGCCTGGATCGATCCCGTGGGATCTTAGGTATCCGTCCAGTTTGTCGCGTTGGATCGGAGGCGTAGAGCTGTTGCCCTTTTCGAGCTTGGCGAGATACTCCGAAGGCGCCGCGCCGCCGATGATGCGGTTCGTGCGATATGACAGCGGCGTCTTGTTGATAATCGAGTCGTAGACGGCAGGCTTGATGCCGCTGGCCTTGCACCAGTCCTGAGGGAAGATGTGATGGATATCCACATTCTCCCCGAAAAAGACAGTATGGTCGAACTTCTGGCCTGACCGGAAATCCTGCGCCCCTACTCTCATCAGGAGAGCGTTCACGCCCTTGTAGGCAGCCGACAACCGCATGCGCATCGTCTTTAGACGATCGGCGCGGAAAATGGTTTCGCTCACGGTCGAGGGGGCGGGGCCACCCTTGAGCCAGGCCGGCACTTCCACGAAATCACGCGCGATGCGGGACTCGACCGTCGAGCCGTACAGCTCCCCGAACACGCCGTTCCAGTACCATTGCACGAGCTTCGCTCGATTGGCTTCGTGCTCCCATGCGTCCCCGATATCGGCGAGGATCGTCGCCAACGGGACGATCTGCGACTGATAGGGCAAATCGAAGATGCGGTAGATGTGTAGCATGTGCAGGAACTTGGCCGCCAGAAGGAAGCCCGTCTCCACCTGCTTCTCATATAGCTTGTAAGCTTCAAGCGGCAGATCGAGCAGCGCTTGACGGTTGCCGGAGACCGCAGGGAGTTCCTTCCCTTCCTTGCCGGCCTCTACCGCCGCGCGGCGTTTGTCCCGCGTGTAGAACAGCGACACCGCATGCAGGAAATCGGTGTTGGAGACCTCGGCAAGGATGCCAGAGTCGGAGTCGGCCGGGCGAAGCGCATCTGCCAGGCGGCGGTGACGCCCCTTGGTCTTCTCGTCGCCGTACCAATCCTTGCGCAGCTCGTGCCCTGAAGCCGCGTACATGGCGGTAACCAGTTCAAAGGCATCAAGGGCCTTGCCGCCGGTGTTCACCTTTTCGAACACGACGCAGACCGCTTCCTTCGAGGTCGAGCGATCGAGGGCGATCACTGGAACGCGGTAGTATTTGAAATTCTCAAGCACCTGCCGCTTGAAGACCCGAAACTCCTCTCGAACCGCCTTGTGCTCGTCGGCCGCCCAATGCTCGTCAAATCCGTCCTGCCACCGGTCCCAATCGAACACCTGGCACACCGGGTATTTGAGCTCAGCGTACTCCCTCTCCGCTGACGAGAGATCGAGCTCGAGCTTGCGCCCGAAATCGCTGCGTTCGACGCGGCCCTCAGGCATGCCGATGATCGCCTCCTCACGATCGGAGGTCGGATCTATGGCTTTCCGGATGTCGATGTAGAACCAGCGCTTCACGCGCGTCTTTTTCGGTGTGACGGTCTCCACGACCTTCCCGCGCAGCGTCACCTGATAGAGGGAGGTCATGCGCTGCTGACCATCGAGGAGAAGGGATTGCGGGGCGGCGTTGCGCGCCTCCGATGGCGCGCCTTCGACGGGACGCGGTTTGAAGTTAACCGGCCCACCCGTGTCGAGGGACATGAGAGCACCGATCGGAAAGGCTCGAGAGATCGAGGCGATGACGCTCTTGATGCGATCCTCGTCCCATACCCAGCTGCGCTGGAAATCGGGAAGCTGGATCACACCGCGATGGCACTCGTCGAGGAGCTTGTGCAGATCCATCGGATTGGTTTGAAATGTGGATCCTGCCATGCTTCCTGACCTCTTGTCCGGATTCTCCCCTACGGTCGTCGCACACTCAAGCGCAAAACCGTGAGGAGAGGAGATCAGGGCCGCCGGAACCGGCGGGTTTGGCGGGCCGCGGTGACGAGGCGGCCTTGGCGCCGACCACCAAGTAGACATCGAGTCAGCGCTCGACGACGCAGAGGCCCCGCCAACCGCCGAAGGCCTGCGCGAGACGGCGCTGGGCGGGTTTGTCGAAGAACAGGCGCTCGGCGCCACCGCAACGCATCGCTGAGCCGAACTGCTCCAGAAGCTCGATTACGGAAGGCGGAATGGCCCGCTGTTGCAGCCGTGAGTAATCCCACATGGTGACAAAAAAATGAACCGTTAACCGTCGATGTATGTTATACTAGCGTACTCCTGCAGCAGAGCGTGGGCGTCACACGGCTGGTGTTAGCGTTGCTGATTGGCAAGTTCCGAGAATACATAATCGGCACTCTTGTTTTAATCCTTGCACTTTTAATTCCAACCATGGAGGCGTACAGCATGTTACAATTTATAACTGACCCATCAACACGCCTTGGTTCTGTCTTTCTTGGTTTAACCACTACCGTCATAGCCAGTTCAGCACCGGCTCTGTGACGCCCCCGAAACACCGCAGGATTTGAGGGAAGGCAGAACCAGACACAATGCCCCGGGGCGGTTCCGGGGTATTGTCGTTTGCGAAGGTCGCACTGCGTGGCGAGTCAGGGCAAGGTCGGTGCGGCGCAGGTACGGCAAACCACTATGAGCGATGGGAGTGCCGAATGAGGTCCGACATGACAGGTAGACCATCACCAGCCACCCAAACTGCGGAACCAGTCGTGGTCGACCTGTCGAAGCCCGGGATCATGAAGCCGGTCGGCGGCGCCAAGAGCGACGCCTGGAATTCTCATTTCTTCGGCAAGCTTGTCGCCGCCCTCCCGAACGGAACGTCACCGGACCGCCGGGGAGGCATCATCGTCGCAACGACGGCCGGTCAGGTCGACATCAAGCCGAGCGATCCCGTAGAAGCCATGCTCTCGGGCCAGATGATTGCTGCCAACGAGGCAGCCCTAGACATGTACCGGCGGGCCTGGATCGACGACCAGCGCTTCGACGTTCGCACGAAATATCTGGCCCTGGCCGACAAGGCCGCGCGCACCGTCGCCACCCTCGCCGAGGCTCTCGATCGGCACCGGAGTCGAGGTCGGCAGCAGATCACGGTCAAGCACGTCACCGTTAATGCCGACCAGGCAATCGTGGCCGACCAGGTCACGACGGGATCGAGAAGCCCAGGAGGAGGGGGGGATTACAACGGGAACGGCGGTCAACCGCATGCAAAAGCCCTTGCCCATGCACCAGGCACCCCGCTGTGCGGCGAGGTCGAAACGGTCAGGGAAACGGTGCCGCTCACCCGCCGTTAAAGGCTGCCGGGTCTGTCGCATGCACGGTGCCTATGGTGGGGCCCCAACGGGCGAGCGGAACGGCCGCTACCGGACAGGGCTGTTCACCGCCGAGTTGGTCGAGGCGAGGCAGCAGGTGCGCGCGCTAGGCAGACTGGCGCGGGAAATTGAAGAGTGCTGTTGAACATGTGTGACCATGAACAGCGAGGATCGCTGAGTCGACTACGAGCGCAGCGGCGCGACAAGAATGTCGGCTGCCTCCGTCTCTCACGCCTGAAAAGATAACCGCATCTAACCCTGTCAGGCCGCAGTCTTGGACGCGAAAACGCAAGGCTGCGCCCGCGGGGGGGCGGCTAGGATCGGCCACCAGAACGTATGCCCGGACCAGCCGAGTTCCCGCGTTCCGGATTGCTGCAAGAGGACAAGCAGTGGCTTCGCCCGCCTGCCGTCCATCACTAGGTTACGTATCGCCTGAGTGCCGAGGATGGAAAGACCCGATCGGTCGCCTGATTTTCCTCTATCAAGGGCACGGCCGGTGATCGCCAGTAGCAGCATGGTTTCAGAGGGCGGCAGGACGCTCGCCGAATAATATTCGATGAGGGCGTGCATGGCGTTCCACTCGAATTCCTCGTCGGGAAATTCCATTGTCCCTTCAATGATCTTGAGGATCTCGGTAACCAACTCGTTCTTTACCTCCACGAGTTGGCCTTCGCGCGCGAGGGCGGGGGTCAACACGGTGGCAAGCTTGCGTTGAGCGGCGGCCATTGGCTGGCCGGATTTCGTCCTGAAAAGGGTTGGCAGGAGCATGCCGTTTGGCCTCATCGCGACCACGTTGCTCATCATGATCTTGTTGGGCGCGCATGGCCGGACGCGGTTGGTCGCGTCGGTCTGGATGAACACAACGCCGCGATCATGCGCGCCGGATTCAAACGCCTCCCGCAGTGTGTTCTCGAATGTGTTGATCGTCTGCAGGCGGTTATAGACGCCGCGCGACGTGTAGAACCGTGTCACGGCTAGGTCGGCCCGGTCGCGGTTGCCATACATACGGGAATGCTGAAGGACCGTGTCGGCCTGCATCGTAGCCGGGTTACGGCCATAGTAGAACGCGATCATGTTCGGGATAGTGATGCCGCGGTCCAGAATGTTGCCGCCAACAAAGATGTTGTAGGGCGTTCGCAGGCGCAATTCGGCGTTCTGGTCCAGCAGGGCCATGACATCGGCGTCGGAATTCACCTTCTCTCGCGCGACATCGTCGTCGGCCACAGCCTCGATGCAGCGCGTGAAGGCGGCCTCCTTGTCCGGCATGTTGCCGCCGTTTGCGGTCACGGACGCGCGCAGATCGTTAAAGGCTTCCTCAAAAAACGGCCGTAGGAGAGCCGGGTTCTTGGTGGCGGCGTCATGGATCGCCTTGAAAATCCAATCGATCACCTGCTCTTGCCAAGCGTGCGCGGCGCGCTGCGTGTCGTTGTGAATGACCATCGCGTATTTGCGCTTTTTCGTTTTCGCCGTTTCCTGTTGCCAGCGGCGGATATCAGCCGCGACGATGAAGGTCATGATCGCGCGTCGGATGCCTACCGTGTTGGGGCTGTCGAGCACGCGGCCCGGGTGAATTCGCCGCTGATCCGATCGCCGGAGCGCGTCCTGCTCCTGCAGGCCTACCTCCACATACAGCGATGACCGTGGGTCATCGGCGTCAAAGTTGCCGAAGTAATCGTCACCGCCGACATAGCCGCCGTGGATCGGCAAGAGCTGGGTGAAGGCTGGCTTCTTGGGTTTGAACACGTAATTCAAGCCGGGGGTGTCGTATCCCTCCGGCTGCAAATACAGGGAATAGGGCGTCGCCGTGACCTGAAGAAAGGCGATCTTGCTGACCAGCCGCCGCAGGTCGTCCATGCGCTCGGCGATCCTGCCCTGCTCGATGGCCGCCTGTCCCCTGGGCCGGACGAAGCGGACGCTGGCAAGATCGGCCTCGTCGTCAATAAGCAGCACCCGGCCATCCTTCAGGGCCGCGTTGTCATTGATGAATTCGACCAGCCGGTCGAGGTTTTGCGCCTGCTTCTTCGCGACGACGACAATCTTGCGGCGCAACTCGTTGCGGGTCAGCTTGCCCGGCATCTTCATGATGTCCAAAACAAGCAGCTCATCGTCATCGACAAACGCCGCGAAGTCAGAGCCGAGACGCGCGACGGTTTGCGCGGACAGCGTCTTGGTGCCCTTCGTCAATACGACGGCCACGTTGAACCCGTGATCGAAGGCGCGGGCGATCACACCGACAAAAGCCCTCGTTTTCCCAGACTGGATTTTACCCAGAAGCATTCCCGGCTGGTCGCCAGTGGTGGACACGGATTCGAGCTGATCGACAACGTCTTCGACGCATTTGGCTAGAGCGGCGTCGTCTCCCCGCTTCGCGCGGAGCCGACCATAGTAGCCGGTGGGGTCGTCGCTCTGCCCTGTCATCGTTGTCCCCTGTTTATGAAAATGCGTATAGCGCGGAATCATCAAGGACGGGACAAGGAAGCTGTCCGCGCCGGCCTCATTAAACCTGATCGGCGGCGGCCTGGGCCTCGGCCTCCTCCTCTTCCAACTGCTTCTCCACAGCCTTGGGAAGCTTGGCGAGGGGGCGGTTCGCGAAATAATCCTCGATCCGCCGCAACAGGAATTCCGGCGTCACGGGACTTTGCGCGAGCTTCAGGGTGAAGGCACGGCCGGGATGGAGAACATCCCATGGGGATCGGAACTGCGTTGCGCGGCGACGGCCGGGGTCCTTGTTGCCGAAGCCGTCGATCGCGCGGTTCCAAACCGGCTTGAATGTCTCGATCAGCATGTTTTCCCCGAGGGGAATCCATATGTCGTCAACGACAAGATGCCGGACGTGAAAGTCCGCGAGGTCCAGATTTTCGGCCTCTGCGACGGATGACGCATGCTGTTTTAGCCGGTCGCCAAGGGAGCGGCCAGTGACGGCCGTCTCCTTGGATATGCCACCCTTCCGGCCACCCTTTGGGATGGCCTTGCCGATGTAGATTGGCCCGGTGAATTCTCCGTCTCGGTTCGCTTCCGTCACCGGCGCGTAGGCGGGAAATGCTCCGGTGTAGTAAATCACGTAGACACCGGCCCCAGCCGTCACGCCCACGGCGGAAAGCGGCTCGGCGACGCTGGTCAAAAGCTCGATCTCGATGCTTTTCGCCAGATTGATCTTATCGAGGGGGTTGTATGCCTGCGTCCTCGACCTCTTCGTCACGTCACCGTCTCCAGATGCCGGGCGACGTTCTCGCCAACGGTGCGGGCGAGAAGGACGGGAACGGCGTTTCCAAGCTGCCGCATGGTTTCCGTCCAAGAGCCATGAAACAGGAAATCGTCGGGGAAGGTCTGAAGGCGGGCGCTTTCCCGCACCGTGAAATACCTCACCGCGCCGTTCGACCGCGCTAGCATGTTCTCCCCTCCGGGGACGCCATGGACGCCAGCCTTCAGCGTTTTCGCTGGCTCATCAAGCGGGCTGCCGGTGTGCCCAGGGTATGATCTCGCGCCCGGCTGGAAGCGATGGTTAGGATAGAGGCTCGCCGCCGCAGGATCGCGCTCGGGGTCTGGCAAGTCGTGGATCGCGTCGCGCACCGTCCGCCATGGCAGGGCGTCAGGGCGTTCGTGCGACCGCTTCGCCCGCTCTTTCGCCCGCAGTGGCAAGAAACGGCTTCTTTTTGCCACCTCATGGCGGTCCCAATAGTCGCCGCGGGTCTGATCCCATAGCAGGGAGTCGAGCGAGTGGGTTTCCTCTGGAAAGGTCCATTCGATCCCGAGGTCATCGCGGAACCCAACGAACACCACGCGCTCGCGGCGCTGCGGCACGCCGTGGTCGGCGGCGTTCAGCACGCGTGTCACGACCTGATAGTGCAAGTCCTTGCGGACGCCGCTCGTGTGATGGCGCTCCAGTCGCGCCAGATGATCGGCCCAACCCTCGCCAGGTCGGGCCGCCAGGTCGGGATGCTCCATCTGAAAGCGGATGTACTCAAAATAATTGCGGAAGGTCGCACGGGTGAGGCCCTTCACATTCTCCAGCACGAATGCCTTGGGGCGGGCCTGACGGATGGCGCGGATCGCCTCGGGGAACATATCGCGGGCGTCGTTATGCGCCCGGTGCCTGCCCCCCAAGGAAAAGGGCTGACAGGGCGGGCCGCCCGATATCAACTCGATCCGGCCCTCGTATTGGCGGAAATCGACGGCGCGAACATCGCCCTCAGTAAGAGGCCAGTCAGCGACGGCCCCCGTCCTGCGGTCCTTGTTCTCGCGGATCGTGTCGCAGCAATAACGGTCCCATTCGATGACGTTCAAAGGATGGAAACCCGCTTCATGCAGGCCCATCCCCAATCCCCCCGCTCCAGCAAATAATTCGATCGACTTCATGGCTTCAAGAATGCCTTAATTGCCTCGGCTATAGAATCCTTGTCTTTTAGCTCGCACTCCCACACCACCAGAAAATCCCAGCCAATGGCCGTCAATGCCTTCTGTTTCTCGATATCCCTTTGTCGATTGCGCTCCAGCTTTGGAATCCAGAATTCCGGCCGCGACTTCGGCAGCCGGGCTAGCTTGCAACATGGGTCCGGGTGACGATGCCAGAAACAACCGTGGACGAAAATCGCCTTACGGCGGGTTATCAACGCCAAATCGGGTGAGCCGGGCAGGTCGCGGCGGTGAAGGCGGTAGCGGTGGCCCAGGGCACGAACCAAGCGCCGGACGGTCATTTCCGGTCCGGTGTCCTTCGCGCGAACGCGGGCCATGCGCTCGCTACGCTGTTTGGGGTCGAGGGTGTCCATGGGAAATAATGTTACGCGAGGAGAGGGCCGTGGCGGCTCGATCATTTCGTGCGCGTGTATCGCGCCGATGCAAGACACGGCAGTCGCCGAGCGGACGCAGCGAGGCTTCACGGTAGGGCCGAAGGGCGCCGAGATCCATCGGCGACTATCGTGAGGCGCTGGGGCTTCTCGCACGGCATGCGTCACAACCTCATCGATTCTATACGACGACTTAAGTGAACCGCACCGCGAGCTGCAGCGCTACGGCGTCAGCAACGCGTCCGCTGGATAAGCGGGGCCTCGCATCAGGCGTGTGCGACCAGACCGGGCTTTTCCGACCACTCCTGTTCGCGGGAAAGCGGCGGCTTAGATTCCAGTTGGGCCAAATTCTGCCGGGCTTAGTCCAAGCTTTGTCTCTCGACATGAATCAGCGTTAACGGCACACTTGCCAATCAGCCGGCGTGATTCTGCGCCGAAATGCAACGGAGAATAGAACCCCAGAAACAACAAACCCCGCACGAAGGCGGGGCCGGTGTCCCGGCGAGCCGGGGAATATCTTGCATCTCGACAATCAAGATACTCCCCGAAAATCAGAATCGTTTCAAGCCCTTTTTACGGGCACGGCGAGTCTTTGCCTTATCGTCCCCAGCCTTCGGTCGGGTCCAACCCCGAACGGAGAAGCCATGTCATTGAATCTGAATACATTATCCCCGGCGAGCGGCGCCCGGCGGATGAGCCCTGCGATGCTGTGCGCCAAGGCGGAGGCGGACGGCTTCGCGGGCGTCGCGGCGGGGTCAGCCAAGCCCTTTGCCTATCTCGCCGCCTTCCAGGAGGCGGAGCCCTATCTCGGGCTGCCGCCGCACGCCTTCAAGCTGGTAGCCTGGCTCGTCAAGCAGACCATGCCCCGCGATTGGGAAGCCGGGTCGCGGCCGATCGCCTGGCCTTCGGCCCGCCACCAGCAGGAATATCTCGTGCTCTCCCCTGCCCGCGTGAAGATGCTCAACCGCGTCCTGTTCGAGGCCGGAATCTTCGTCATCCGCGACAACGAGCAAGGGAAGGGTCGTGTCCGTCAACGTGGTGGAAATTGGGGTGTAACTGGAGCGGCTTCGTTTCAGGCGGCTGCGGTGGAAATCCGTACGGTTTCTGTTTTGCTGCCGGGGGCCATAAGTTCGGCCATGGGCTCGGTTTGCATGTAACGGTTCTGCGTCTGCCATTCGTCGTTGGCCTCGAGGAGGACGGCGCCGATGAGGCGGACGATGGAGCCCTCGTTGGGGAAGATGCCGACGACATCAGCACGTCGCTTCACTTCCTTGTTCAAACGCTCCAGGGAATTCGTCGAATGGATCCGGGTCCGGTGCTGGCTGGGGAAGTCCAGATGCGCCAGCACGTCGGTCTCGCTGTCGTCGATGAAGCTGCCGAGCTTCAGGCATTTGCCCCGGAGCTGGTCGGCGACATGGCGCAGCGCCTGACTGGCGCTGGCGCGGTCGGGCTGGATGAAGGCCTGGCGCAGGGCCGCCGCCGCCATGCTCTGCTGCGCTTTCGGGACATAGGACAGGGCATTGCGCATCCAATGAACCCGGCAGCGTTGCCAAGAGGCGCTGAACACCCGGCGGATGGCGACCTTCAGCCCCTCATGAGCATCCGAGATCACCAGCTTCACGCCGGAAAGGCCGCGGCGCACCAGGCTCTTGAGGAAAGTCGACCAGAAGGTCTCCGCTTCCGAGGGCCCGATATGAAGGCCGACGATCTCTCGCTTGCCGTCCGTGTTGACCGCAACGGCGATTATGGCCGCGACCGAGACGATACGGCCGCCTTCGCGCTGCTTCAGGTAGGTCGCGTCCAGCCAAAGGTAGGGCCACTCGCCGGTGAGCGGGCGATCAAGGAAGCCGCCGACGCGCTCGTCGATGTCCTTGCAAAGCTTCGACACCGTGCTCTTGCCGATCCCCGACAATCCCATCGCCTGAACCAGATCGTCAACGCGACGGGTGGAGACACCGCTGATCCAGGCCTCTTGGATGACCGCGACCAAAGCCTTTTCCGAGAGCTTCCTCGGCTCCAGGAACGGTGGGAAGTAGCTGCCCTGCCGGAGCTTCGGGATGCGAAGCTGCAACGAGCCAAGCCGCGTGTCGAGCGAGCGGTCCCGGTAACCGTTGCGATAGGTCGCCCGCTCCAGTGTGCGTTCGTGACGCCCGGCGCCGATCATGCCTTCCACGTCGGCCTCCATCAGAAGCTGCATCACCGCCTCCGCGACCGTCCTCAGGAAATCTCCATCTCCCGCTTTGGCCAAAAGTTCGGCAAGCGGTAGTCTGTCCTCGGTCATCGGGTTCTCCGGTCGGGTTGAAGTCTCGCAACTCCACCTTAGCCGGCCAATCCGGTGGCCACCTCCGTCACACCTTCCAATGTCCGATTTTCCACCACCACCGCGGACACTACCTTGGCGACATCCTCGGGCTCGATGATGACGCTCCGGCCCTTCGCGATCTCGTAGCCTCTGGCCTGCTGATCGGAGGGCACCTCCTCTCCAGTCTCCTCGTCCATCATATGCATCTTGAGCCGATGGCCGGTCTCGCGGTTGAGCTTGTGGAAGTGGATCCGGGTGGCCTCGGTCGTGGCTGGATAGAGAGCGACGGCGCAATTGACCAGCGACAGGCGAAGGTAGCCTTTCCACACCGCGTGCCGTGCCATGTTGCCTCCTCCCGAGCGTATCCCTCCGAACTCGCGGGACTGCCAAAGGTTCTGGCTCGGTCGAGTGGTCCGTACGGGATCGGGTGGATCGGTCAGGTGCCGGCGATTCCGAGTCCTCGCTGTCGCGGGAAAAACTTCACCGAAAAGTAGGATCGCCCCTTCACGGTCGTTCGGTTGGAGGGAACGAGACGTGCGACCCGCAGGGACTTCGCTCAAGCCGCCTACCGGAGATTCCGCACGTCGGGCCCATCCCTACCGAGCCTTCGCGTTGCAGCTGGGTTTTTTGCTCGGGATGTGGATCCTCTTCGTGGTCGATGCGACCTCCGCGCGCAATCAGGCGCGAGAGGACGCGATCCATTCTCTCTCCAATGTCGCCGCGTCGCTCGCGATCGACCTGTCCCACGCGCTCGAACTGCTCGACCGCTCGTTGCAGGGAGTCGTGAACGAATGGCAGAACGACGAGATCCGAGCGCTGAAACCATCGCTGCGACATCTGGTGCTGTTCGACCCTTCGATGTCGGCGGAAGCGTTCGGGCCGGTCGTGGTCCTCGATCCCTATGGCTCAGTCCTGGCCAGATCCGACGAGGAGGAGCGCGATCCCTATGGCTCCGCTGCCAAGCCATCCGATCGGCCACAGAAAACCAACGACACTTATGCGGGCCGGTGGGAATTCAAGATCCAGGTGGAGGGCGCCGCGCACGGCCTCTATGTCGGTCAGGGTTTCCTGAACACTGAAGATGGTCAGTGGAGCATTCCTGTCAGCCGGCGGATGACGACCCCAGATGGCGCCTTCGCCGGCGTCGTCGCCGGCACCCTCAAGATGTCCTATGTCCAGGGCGTGTACGACCGCATCGGACTTCGATCCGGCGCCCTGCTGGCTCTCGGCACTGACGACGGGCTGCTGCTGGCTCGCCGCCCCATGCTGGGTAGCGGATTCGGAAACGCGCCCGCGAAATCGATCAACGGGCAGATCGGCCACTCCAGGACCGAGGGCGTATACCAGGCAAGATCCAAGCTGGACGGCGTCGAGAAGCTCTACAGCTTTCATCGGGTCGGCCATTTGCCGCTGGTCCAATATGCCGGCATGCCGACGGCCGACGTCTATGCCGACTGGCGTGAGAGAACGTCCATGATGGGCGGCCTCCTGGCGGTCCTGTCGGTCGGCATATTGCTGTTGCAGCTCATGCTCGGCCGCGAATTGCGCTCGCGCATCGCGGCGGAGACGATGCTCGAGGAGCTCGCATCTCGGGATCCGCTGACCGGCATCGCCAACCGCCGCGTCTTCGATGCGGCACTCGAACGGGAATGGCAGCTGGCGATCAGAAGGGGCAGCGCCGTGGGGCTGCTGATGATCGATGTCGACCACTTCAAGGGATACAACGACCTCTACGGCCATCTCGGCGGCGACGATGTCCTCAGGACGATCGCGGCGAGGATCGGTGTCGTCTCCGAGCGTCTCGGTGGCCTCGCCTGTCGTTTCGGAGGAGAAGAATTCGCCGTGCTGCTTCCGGCCATGGTCGCCGTGGGCGCCCATGTCGCTCAAGATCTCGTTCGGGAGATACGCGACTGCGCCTTGCCGAGCGCCGCGTCTCCCTCAGGTATCATCACCATCAGTGTCGGCGTTGCGGCCGCCGTGCCATACGTGGGAGATCCCTCGGGATCGCTCATCGCCTCCGCGGATCGACAGCTCTACCTGGCGAAGAGCAACGGCCGCGACTGCTGTTCCGTCGCCTCGGTGTGCAGGTACGTCGCCGCATAGGGCGCGGCGCAGCCGCGCGCCCGAGGGACGCCATCTCGGCCGGCGGCAACCCGGCGCCATTGTGCTATGGAATTGAACATCCCGGCGCCGCCGGACGCGATTCCCACGGCGCGCACAGAAAGCCTTCGGACTCCTGCCCATGCCCGTTCAGTGTGCCGACGAGCCCCAAGGGTTCGCATGAAGGCTCGCGCCTTGCCGCTGCTTGCCGTGTTGTTGTCGGTCAATTCCTATCAGCTCGGGGCGGTGTTCGCGAAACGGCTCTTTCCGCTGATCGGCCCGGAAAGCAGCACCGCGCTCCGCCTGCTGTTCGCAGCGGTCATCCTGGCGGCGGTCTGGCGGCCATGGCGCGGCGTTAGACTGAAGCGCGGGCAAGTGCTCGTCATCGTCGTCTACGGAGTGACCCTCGGCCTTCTGAACCTGTTCTTCTATATGGCGATCCGGACGATTCCGCTCGGTATAGCGGTGGCGCTGCAATTTCTCGGGCCGCTGGCCGTCGCCGTCCTGGGGTCGCACCGAGGCGCGGATCTGTTGTGGATCGGCCTGGCCGGGATCGGGGTCGTCCTGCTCCTGCCGCCGGAGCAGATCGGGACAGCTCTCGATTGGAGTGGTCTCGGCTATGCCTTGTTGGCGGCACTGGCCTGGGCGGCCTACATCATCTTCGGGCAGAAAGCGGGACAGGGACTGCACGGTGGCCGCGTCACGGCGCTCGGGGTCGCCGCCGGTGCCTTGGCCGTTGTTCCTTTCGGCGTGTCTCAGGCGCGCGGCGACATGCTGAGCGCGGCGGTTCTGCTGCCGGCGCTCGGCGTCGCGGTCCTGTCGAGCGCGCTGCCCAATTCTCTCGAGATGTTCGCCCTGAAGCGCATTCCGGTGCGGGTCTACGGCATTCTGATGAGCCTCGAGCCGGCGCTCGCCGCGCTCTACGGCCGTTGGATGCTCCATGAGCACCTGGTGCAGCGGCAATGGTGGGGCATCGTGTGCGTCATCGTCGCATCGATGGCGATCTCCCTGCTGAGTCGGAGGTCGGTGGACAGCGACGGCCTGCACCAGCCCGCGGTCTGAGGGTTCGGGATGACGCAGCTCGGCCTCGTCCGCGCGATTGCGTGTCCCGTCACGCCTGACCTGGAAAGCCTGCTCGGCGGCCGATCATTGCGCCGGGAACGCCGTGCGGGCTCACTTGGCGCGGATCGAAACGTAGGTTCTTACCATTCCCATGGCCGTCGGCGTGCGCGTATCGATGCCGAGGTAGCCTTGTGACCGAAGGCTTGAAATATCCGGCGTCCGAGAAGCGGG
Organism: Lichenihabitans sp.; assembly: GCA_965277635.1. GTDB lineage: Bacteria > Pseudomonadota > Alphaproteobacteria > Rhizobiales > Beijerinckiaceae > Lichenihabitans. The sequence continues at coordinate 1,932,201 of CBDIDE010000002.1, read as the reverse complement.
CGTCGGCCCTGGCCCTGCGGCGAGCACGGGACGCGCCAATGTCAGGTCGGCCCAGACCTCGCCGTCGAGTCTCAAGCACGTGCTCGTGCCCGGAACGACCAGCGCGCCGGCACCGCAACCGGCGCCGGCAGGTGGGGATACGCCGAGAAAGGTCGGCAGGTCGGCCGCCCCTGCCGGGCTCGAGACGCTTGCGATCACCCCCACGAGACCCGCTGTGAGCTTTCCCGTCATCCGTTTGCCCGTCCGGCTTGCTGCGATGCTTCACCGGTCCCATGAGCCGTGTCGGCTTCGGCTCGGAACGCGGCCATTCGGTCTCAGGTTCTTCGATAGGAGGCGGCCCTCGGCGCGGAACCGGTCGACCCGATGCAACGCCCGGCCAAAGTCAGCCCGCGGCCAAACCTCGATTTTTGGAGACGTGATGGTGGGCGCTGTAGGTCTCGAACCTACGACCCGCTGATTAAGAGTCAGCTGCTCTACCAACTGAGCTAAGCGCCCATCACATCGCGGCGGGCGGACCCGGCCGAGGTGCGGCGTGTAGCAAACGGGACGGAGCCTGTCCAGCCCGTTTCGCCGCACGCGGCGGCACCGGCCACGCCCGCGCTTCGACCCGGAGACGGGCTCAGACGAGCCGCATCGCGCTCTGCGCCTTGCCTCGGGTCTGCCAGGCGGTGAGCTTGTTGAGCGCTCCCATATAGGCGCGGGCGCAGGCCACCAGCGTGTCGGGATCGGCTCCCCGCGCCGTGAAGGACCGGCCGCCCTCGCTGAGCCGCACCGAGACCTCCGCCTGCGCATCGGTCCCTTCCGTCACGGCGTGGATCTGGAAGTGGTCGAGCACCGCGTCGTGCGGCACCAGCGCCTTGATGGCGTTGAAGATGGCGTCGACCGGCCCGTTGCCGGTCGCCTGATGGGTGCGATGCTGCCCGTCGACCGCCACCGTCAGCGTCGCCGACTGGCCCATGGTGCCGGCGATCACGGTCATGGCCTCGAGCGCAATCCGTTCGTGCGCATTGCCGATCTCGTCGTCGACGAGCGCGACGATGTCCTCGTCGTAGATGTGCTTCTTGCGGTCGGCGAGGTCCTTGAACCGCCTGAAGGCGTCCTGCAGGGCATTGTCGCCGAGCTCGTAGCCGAGGTCCCGCAGCTTGTCCTTGAAGGCATGGCGGCCCGAATGCTTGCCCATCACCAGCGAGGTCTTGGTGACGCCGACGCTCGCCGGCGTCATGATCTCGTAGGTCTCGGCGTTCTTCAGCATGCCGTCCTGGTGGATGCCGCTCTCGTGGGCGAAGGCGTTCCGGCCGACGATGGCCTTGTTGTACTGCACCGGGAAGGAGGTGACCGCCGAGACGAGCTTGGAGGCGCGGGTCAGCATGGCCGACTCGACGCCGGTGACGTAAGGCAGCGCGTCGCCGCGCGTCTTGAGCGCCATCACCACCTCTTCGAGCGCCGCGTTGCCGGCCCGCTCGCCGATGCCGTTGAGCGTGCATTCGACCTGCCGCGCGCCGCCATCGAGCCCGGCGATCGTATTGGCCACGGCGAGACCGAGGTCGTCATGGCAATGGACCGAGAAGACCGCCTTGTCGCTGTCCGGCACGCGCTCGCGCACGGCGCGGAACATGGCGCCATATTCGGCCGGTGTGGCGTAGCCCACCGTATCGGGCAGGTTGATGGTGGTGGCTCCGGCCCGGATCGCCGCCTCGACGCAGCGGCACAGATAGTCGAGCGGCGTACGGGTCGCGTCCATGGCCGACCATTCGACGTCCTCGACGAGAGCGCGCGCCTGGGTCACCGTGCGGCTTATGATGTCGAGCACCTCGGCCTCGGATTTCCGCATCTGGTGCGCCAGATGGATCGGCGAGGTCGACACGAAGGTGTGGATGCGGGGTTTTCTGGCGTGACGCACGGCGGCGCCGGCCCGGGCGATGTCGGCCTCGACGGCGCGGGCGAGGCCCGCCACCGTGGCCCGCCTGGCGCGCCGCGCGATCTCGGAGACCGCCTCGAAATCGCCTTCGGAGGCGATCGGGAAGCCGGCCTCGATGATGTCGACGCCCATCTCGTCGAGCAGCTCCGCCACTTCGAGCTTGTCCTCGAAGCTCATGGTGGCGCCCGGGCATTGCTCGCCGTCGCGCAGGGTCGTGTCGAAGATCAGCACCCGGTCCTTGCCGGGCAGGGGGGTGGAAGGGGTCTCGTTCATTGTCGTCGTCTCGCGAAGAGTGCCGGACCGGATACGGTCGCGGTCAGGTAAAGCTGAAGGTCGAAGCTGCGATCCCCTGAGCGCCCAGGCCTCGGGCCCGGCCGGCTCTCAGGGGCAGCTAAGAAGCAGCGTCGAGATGGAGGACGGGACGAGGACAAGCGGGAGGGCGACCGCGCCGCGCGCCGCCCGATCTCCGGTCATCTGTCTCACATGAGCCGCCACAAGGGCCTCGATGAGCCTGACTCGACGCCGAGCCTTCCCCAAAACCTGTGTACCGCCGGCCCCGAAGCCTGGCAAGGCGGAATCAAGGATGTCGGGCGGCGGCGCCCGGCTGCTCAGGCCAGTGACTGTAGCGGCCCGATGCCGATCAGCAGCGACACGCCGACGGCGAAGACCAGGAGCGCCGCCGCCACTTCGAGCCCACGCGCCACGAGCCGTCCGTTCTGCGAGCCGCGGCCGACGAGCCGCAGCGCCAGCGGCTTGGCCAGCACGGCCGTCGAGGCGAGGGCGGCGGTCGTCAGCGCGGTGCCGAAGGCCATCACCAGCGTCGAGGCGATGCCGGCGAGGAAGAAGCCCTGCGCCAACGAGAAGACCAGCACCAGGATCGCCCCCGAGCAGGGGCGCGCCCCGGCGGCCAGCACGGTCGAGATCTGTTCGCGCCAGGAAAAGCCCTCGCCGAGGGTCGCCGGATCGGGGGCATGGACATGGCTGCAGCTCGGCCCGTGCTCATGGGCCTCGTCGCAGGCGAAGCTCCGCGGCGCCGGCCCACACTCCGGATCGAGGCAGCCGTCGCCGATGGAAAAGCGCGACATCGCCGCGCGCGGCATCGCCTGCGCACGGGCTCCGACCGGCCCGCTCGCGAAGGCGAGATCCGGCTCGCGCCGCGCGAAGACGAGCGGACCGGAGCCTCTCCGCCACTCGGCCAGGAAGGCGCGGCCCTTGCGCCAGAAGAGCCAGAGGCCGAGGGCGGCGACGCCGCCGTAGCTTGCCTTCTCGATAATGGCATCGGTGGCGCGCATGCCCATCTGCGTCGCGTGGAACACGTAGGACAGCAGCGTCACCACCGCGATGGCGACGCTGGCCTGCAGCAGCGCCGCCAGGAATGAGAGCACGATGCCGCGCCGCAGCGCCTTCTCGTTGGCGACCATGTAGGAGGCCAGCACGGCCTTGCCGTGCCCCGGACCGGCGGCATGCAGGACGCCATAGAGGAAGCTCAGACCCATCAGCAGCCACAGGGCCGAGCGGTCGTGCGTCGAACCGCGCACCGCGGCCGCGATGGAGCGCTCGAAGAGGCCCTGCTGGGCCATGATCCAGCCCATCGGGCCGCTCGGGGCACCGCCGCCCTCGGAGATGCCGACGCTGAAGGGATTATGCGCCTGCGCCAGGGCCGGCGCGGCCGCCAGAGCCACGACCAGCAGGGCTGCGGCGACGACGACCATCATGGCTCTTGCCCGCATCGCCATCATGGGCAGGCGATGATCGCGCGGCTGGCGAGCTTGATGCCGAAATCGGTGCCGGGCGACATGTTGGCGAAGAAGGCTTCCGAGAGCTTCTGGTTGTCGCCCGCATCGAGCGGGCGCGGCTTGACGACGCTGCTCGAACAGCCGGACGGGGCCGAGACGAGGCTGATCGGATCCTTGTCGCTCATCTGGAAGGACACGAAATAGGTCGGATCGTAGACGCTGAGCGAGAAGACCCGCGCGGCGCTGGCCGGCGCCTTGAGCGGCAAGGTGAAATAGAGCGTCAGCAGCTTGTCCTCGCCTTCGTGCAGCAGGTAGTCGGTCGGGGCGTCGAAATCGAGCTGCCGCCCGGCCGTCTTGGCGACGGTGAAATAGCCGAAGTCGGCGAGCGATTCGACATTGGTCTTGGCCAGCGGCGCGAGTTCGGCGTCGGTCAGGACCTTGCCCGGATCGCCGAGCCCCTGGACCAGGAAGGACGAATACATGTCGTCGAAGGTCCAGGCGGCGCGGATTCCCGTCACCTTGCCGCCCGACCCGAAGATGACCTGCTCCTTCGCCGTGACGAAGACGTGCGGATGCGCCGCGGCGGCGGATGCTGCGCCGATGAGGGCCGTCGCGGCCAAGGCGAGCGCCGGGAGGCGATGGCGGATAAAGGATCTCGAACCGCGTCCCACGCTGAGCCTTCCCTGGATCGCGATGATCCCGGACCCTGTCGATCCGGAGCCATGAGCGCGATGCCGGTCCATGCCACCGCCGGTCTCGGCGATGCCGGATCGGTCGATTCGACCTCAGGGGCGACTTAGTCTGGCGATGGCGGCGGATTGAGGGCGCACCGCATCCGGGGCGCCGCGTCGGCGCGGACCGTCCGCTCTTTGCGGGGCTCTCAGCCGCGGCTCAGGGCGCCGTGCCGAACCGTGGTCTCGCGCGCGACCGGCATTGGTCGCGCCAGGTAGGACATGGTCCGGTTCGAGGCGAGCTGGTGGAGGAACTGGGGCTTCGAGAAATAATAACCCTGGGCGTAGCGGATCCGCGTCGCGGCGGTCAGGTAGGTCAACTCATCCGCGGTCTCGAGACCTTCGGCGATGATGCTCATTCCGAGGGCCTGGCCGAGGGATTCGATGGCCTTGAGAATGCTCTGGCTGCGTGGCCGGCGGTGAATGTCGGTGATGAAGGAGCGGTCGATCTTGATCTCGTCGGCCGTGAGGTCGGCGAGGGCGGAGAGCGACGAATAGCCGACGCCGAAATCGTCGATGGAAACCCCGGTGCCCATCTCGCGCAGCAGCGGCAGGATGCGCGTCTGCAGCTCGCTCTTGGCGAAGAAGGCTTCCTCGGTCAGTTCCACCATGAAGCGCTCGGCGCAGCCGGTCGCCGCGATATGGCCGGCGAAGGCGGTCATGAAGGCGATATCGCCGGCCTGCCTGGCGGCGACGTTGAGGCTGATCGAGGTGCCGGCGCCGAAGGTCGCGTCGATATCGTCGAGCGCCGCGACCGTCTGGTCGAGCACGAGAAGGGTGATCTCGTTGATCAGCCCAAGCTCGACGGCGAGACCGATGAAATCGCCCGGCGGGTGGAAGATGCCTTGCTCGTCGCGCCAGCGCAGCAGCACCTCGAGCCCGACGATCTCGCGGCTGTGGATGTCGACCTTGGGCTGATAGGCGCACAGGAACCGGCGATCGCGGATGGCGAGGCGCAGGCGCTGCTCGGTCTCCATGCGGGTCGTGGCGGCATTGCGCATGTCCTCGTCGAACAAGGCGATGGCACCCTTCTGGGCGCCCTTGACCCGATACATGGCGAGATCGGCATTGCGCCGCAGGGCATTGTAGTCGCGTCCGTGCTGCGGGCAGACGCTGATGCCGATCGAGGCCGAGGTGAAGACCTCATGGCCGTCGACGAAGAACGGCTGCTTCAGCCGCGCCAGGAGATGGCCGACATCCGCGGCGACCTCGTGCGGGTCGCCGATCGGGTTCAGCAGCAGCAGGAATTCGTCGCCGCCGATGCGGGCCAGGATGTCGCCGTCGCGCAGCTCGCCCGAGATGCGCTGCGCGATCTTGACCAGGATCTCGTCGCCCACGGCGTGGCTGTAGTAGTCGTTGATGTGCTTGAAATTGTCGATGTCGACGAACGCCAGGGCGAAGCGGCTGCCGGCGGCCGTCTCGGCGATGAGATCGCCCACGACGTGTTGGACATAGCTGCGGTTCGGCAATCCGGTCAGTTCGTCGAAATAGGCGCGCCGGAACAGCTCGTCCTCGACCTCGGTGCGGGCGGCGAGATCGAAGAAGGTGGTGAGGGCGTAGTCCCGCCCGGCGACGCGAAGGTCGCAGCGATTGACCTGGCGGGCCAGCCCGTCGACCTCCTTCGCGGCGTGGTTGCGCAGCACCAGGGCGCCTTCGTCATCGCGCAGTTCCACGCCGATCGGGAGGGCGTCGAGCACCCCGTCGAGCAGGCGTTCGCGGGCCGCGCTCCCACTCGGAGAGGATAGAGGGGAAGGCGAAGCGTCGGCGCCTGCCGGTTCCGGTCTGTCGTTCATAAGCTTCCCACCGAATGCCTGTCCGGATGAACCTGGAGGACGTCGCCTCAGCGGGCCTGGGGGAGGTCGCCTCTCGGCAGGGCCGTTTCGAGCCGGCTCTTGAGCAGGCGGAAGCGGGTGTTGTCGGGATCCGGGTCGGGAACGCCGGCGGCGGAGCCCGGGACCCGGTGCGGCGCGCCGTCGGGCTCCCGCTCGCTCTCTTCGGGGCGTGGCTTGAAACTCATGTGGGCGCCGCGCCAGCGCTCGATGACGCCCTTGACGAAGTCCGGGTCTCCGAGACCGGCGGCGGCGCCGTCGATATCCCGCGAGGCCTCGCTGCGCGGCAGGAGGCCCGTCGGCATCTGGCGGAAGGTCATCCGGGCGGGAACCGAAACGCCCTCGCCGAAGGCGACCACCTCGCGCGTCCCGAGCGTCGGGATGAAGGACAGGAGGTTCGTCGCCGCGTCGGAGATCGCCGAGCGCAGCAGCGCCTGGTCGCGGTCGTTGGCCATCCGCATGGCGAAGAGCGTGCCGCATTGGGCGATGATGGTCGGCTCGAGCTCGGCCGGCCGCTGCGTCACGAGCCCCAGGAAGACGCCGTATTTGCGGCCCTCTCGGGCGATCCGGGTCAACGCGCGGCGGGTCGGGTGGAAGCCGCTCGACGGATCGGCGGAGGCATAGCGATGGGCTTCCTCGCAGACGAAGAGCAGCGGCACGGCGCCGTCGCTCCACAGGCCGAAATCGAAGGCGAGCCGGCTGAGCACGCAGACCACCGCGTCGACCGTCTCGGCCGGTAGGCCGGCGAGCTGCATCACGGTCAGCGGCTTCTCCGGCGTGTCGAGCCTGAAGAGGTGGCGCAGCAGGTCGCCCATCGTGTCGCCGCCGACATTGGCGTTCTCGAACATGAAGCCGTAGCGCGGATCGTTGCGGATCGTCTCGATCCGCGTCATCAGCCGATGATAGTGCATCCGGGTGGTGCGGTTCTCGAGCCGGCCCATGCGCTCGTCGATCTGCGCCAGGAGGTCCTGCATCACATAGGGCACCGGCGTGTCGATGGTGAAGCCCGAGCTGCGCGGATCTCCCTTGCGCCTGATGGCGCGGTCGGGCGTCTTGTATTGGTTGTACATGCTCTTGGCGATCGGGATGACCTCGGCCAGGATCTCGAGCTCCTCGGCGACCGCCGGGCGGCCGCCGTAGACGACATCCGCCATCTCCTCGAAGTTGAACAGCCAGAAAGGCAGCTTGAAGGAGCGCGAATTGATCACGTTGGCCTTGCCGCCGAAGCAGCGCCCGTATTCGTTATGGCCGTCGAGCAGGAAGATCCGCACGTCGGGCCGGGCGGCGAGGATCTCGCTCAGGATGACGGCCGTGCCGCTCGACTTGCCGACGCCGGTGGTGCCCAGCACCGCGAAATGCTTGGACAGGAGGTCGTCGAGGTTGATGCGCGCGGGAAGCGTGTCGTCCTGGTGAAGCGTGCCGATGTCGATCGTCGCGCGGCCATCGGCGGCGGAGACGAGGCGGAGCGCCTCCGCGTCGAGCATCACGGCCGCGTCCCCGATGGCCGGGTATTCTGAGACGCCGCGCTTGAACCGGCTCGTCCCGTCGGGCGCCTCGCGGATCTCGCCGAGCATGTCGATCATCGCCGAGGCCTCGAAGCCCAGCGCGCGCACCATGGCCGGAACCTCGGCCGTCACCTCGGTCACCATGGCGATGATGAAGGAGCGGCCGGCCTCGAGGCCGATGAACTTGCCGACGGTCGCGGCGAGCCGATGGTCGCCGCCTGGAACGGGTTTCATCCCGACCCCCGCCTTCGAGCCCGCGACGAAGATGATCGAGCCGAATTGCTCGCTGATGCCGGAAATCTCGGGCTGCAAGGACGCACCGCCGCGTTGGAGGACGACCGCCAGTCGTATCCGTTTCTTCTTGCCAATGCCTAAACGCATTGCTCGAAACTGGCAGGTGCCGATGCCGGCAACCGATCCGGTTGCGATCCAACCCCTCGAGATCCGGTCGCGACCGGGTTCGCCGCTCGGCCTTCCATCACGGCGCCTTCCTAAATGTGGCTCCGTCGCGTGCGAAGCGCGGCAACGATCGACCCGGCTCGTCCGCGTGGATCAAAAGCCGCCTCCGACACGTTGCGGGCAAGGATCTGCGTCGGGCACGGTCCGCAGCGCGACGGTCTTGCTCAGATGTCCGATAATGTTCCCCGCCTTCCGGCCAAGGTCGTTCCGGCGGAAACGCCCACCCTGAATTCGCTCTTGACGCTCTCCGTCTGCGTCGTGGCGGTCGCGGCGCTCTATCTGGCCCGCGAGGTGTTGATCCCGATCACCCTCGCCATCCTGCTCTCCTTCGTGCTGGCGCCGGTCGTCGACACGCTGCGCCGCGTCCGAATCCCGAACGTGCCGGCGGTGATACTGGCCGTTTTGATCGGGCTCGGCATCATCTTGTCGATCGGCGGCGTCATCGGCGTCCAGATCGCGAGCCTTGCGACGGAAGTTCCGCGCTACACGACGACGATCGAGGGGAAGATCGGTGCCGTGCGTGGCGCCACGCTCGGCCGGCTGTCCGGCATGATGCAGAAGCTCGACCACCAGATGGGGGGCACGGCGCCGGGCGCCTCGACCCCGACGCCGGCGACGAACGAGAGCCAGCCCGGCCCAAATGCACCGACGCCCCGCAGCAAAGGTCCGCAGGTGGTGCCGGTGGAGATCCAGCAGCCGCCAGCCCAACCGCTCGATATCGTCCGAGCCGTGCTGGCCCCGATCGTCGAGCCTGTCTCCAACCTGTTCATCATCGTCATCATCGCCGTCTTCGTGCTGATGCAGCGGGCAGACCTGCGCGACAGGATGATCCGGCTGTTCGGCTCGAGCGACCTGCACCGCACGACGGTCGCCCTCGACGACGCGGCGGGCCGCCTCGGGCGCTACTTCCTGTCCCAGCTCGGCATCAACGCCAGCTTCGGCGTGATCATCGCGCTCGGCCTGTGGCTGATCGGCGTCCCCTCGCCCGTATTGTGGGGAGTGACAAGCGCCCTGTTGCGCTTCGTGCCCTACGTTGGCGCGGTCATCGCCGCCTTGCTGCCGGCGGCGGTCGCAGCGGCGGTCGATCCAGGGTGGTCGATGGCCGTTTGGACGATCGGTCTCTTCGTTGCCGTCGAGTCGATCACCGGCCAGGTCATCGAGCCCCTGATCTATGGTCACTCGACCGGCCTGTCGCCCGCGGCCGTGGTGATCGCCGCCATCTTCTGGACCTGGATTTGGGGACCGATCGGCCTCGTGCTGTCGACGCCGCTGACGCTGTGCCTCGTGGTCCTCGGCCGTCACGTCGACCGTCTCGAGTTCCTCGACGTGCTGCTCGGCGACAGGCCGGCCCTGACCCCGGTCGAGAATTTCTACCAGCGCATGCTGGCCCAGGACCCGGACGAGGCGTTGCATCAGGCCGAACTCCTGCTCAAGGAACGCCCGCTGACCGCCTATTACGACGAGGTGGCGCTCAAGGGGCTGCAGCTCGCCGCCAACGACGCCCTGCGCGGCGTTCTCGCTCCCGACACGGTCGAGTCCGTCAAGCGGAGCGTGATGGCGCTCGTCGAGGATCTGGCCGAATACGACGATGTGGACCCGCATCCGGACGAGAAGGCCGAGGCGGCGGCGGTCGCGACAAAGGCCGAACGGGCGCTCCCCTCGCCGCCCGCCCCAAAGGGCGATGCGCCCGGTCCCGACGCCCTGCCAGCTCGCTGGCAGGGTCCGTCGCCGGTCCTCTGCCTCGCCGGACGCGGCCCGCTCGACGAGGCCGCCTCGGCGATGCTGGCGCAGCTCCTCGGGAAACACGGCTTGCAAGCCCGCATCGCCCCGCACGAGGCGGCCTCGCGGGAGGGGATTGCCGGCCTCGATCTCGGCGGCGTGGCGATGGTCTGCATCAGCTATCTGGAGATCGCCGACAATCCACCGCATCTCCACTATCTGCTGCGGCGGCTGCGTCGCAAGGCGCCCGGCGTGCCATTGCTGGTCGGCCTATGGCCGATCGAGGACGAGGCGACGAGCGACACGCGCGCCAGGCAGGTGATCGGCGCAAACCATTATACGCATTCGCTGAAGGAGGCGGTCGAGACGTGCCTGGGCGAGGCGCACCGGAGCGCCGGCACGTCGGAGGCCGTCCAGGCCGAGACACCCGCCGGTGCGGCCGCTTGAGGGACTGCGGTCAGTCCGGCGCAAGCTTTCCGGGCTAGTCATAATTCCGTCAGGTCGAAGCCTTATCCACCGTCATCGCGGTGCAGGTCGGGTCTTGCATCTGCGGTAAGGATCCCCATTTGGGTTATGAGCCCGATCGGCGGATCTGTCGGATCCCGGTCTTTGGCCGATGCCTTCTGGCATCCCCCCTCGCCACGGATGTACTGGCAAGGCGGGTTCGTCCCTTCCAAGGAATGAAGTCTTTCGGGGTTGGGCGGCACCGTCGGTGCCGATGTTCGGAACTTTGCTGTTTCGAGAAGGACGTTGCCCGAGCAACGAAAGCCCCGTCACGGATGTACTGACGGGGCTTTTTTTGTTTGAAGCCTGCCGCTCGGCTCAACTTCTGAGCACCACGCAATTGCCCCGCGCCGATTTGATTCGCCGGCAGAGCGTCTCCGCGGCCTGGCGCGTCTGCGCCGGCACCCGCACGCGATAGAAGGCATGGAAGCCGCGGCTGCGCAGGCGGGTTCCGATGATCATCGGCCGCACGTCGCCCAGGATCGCCGCATAGCTCACCCTGGCGCGCGAGAAGCTCGCGAGCGCCAGGCTCTTCGAGAAGTTGCCGGCGAGTTGCACGCCCCAGGGCGCGAAGGGCGCCTCGAGCACCGCGGACCCGCGCTGCAGCGCGGCGGTCCGCAAGGTGGAGGCTAGCGCGAGGCAGGTCTGCGGATCCTCCTTGATCGCCGTCGCAATTTTGGCTTTCGCATCCGCGGCCCAGTCGTCGGCGGAGCGGCCGGTGACGCGCAACACGTAGTCTTCCGTCTCGGCCGGCAGGCCGCCCGTGCCGTTGAGCCAGGCGGCGACACGGTTGGGGCCGCCGTTGTAGGCGGCCGCCGCGAGTCCGAGGTTGCCGAACCGCGTCGCGAGCTCGCGCAGCAGCGCCGCCGAGGCTGGAACCGCCTTCTCGGGATCGAACGGGTCGTCGAGCCCGCGCTCCAGCGCGGTGCCGGGCATGAATTGCGCGATTCCCTGCGCCCCGGCCGGGCTCGTCACGCCTGCCCGAAAATTCGATTCCTGCCAGATGAGGCGGGTCAGGAAAGCGACCGGGATCTTCTGGCTGGTGGCTGCGGTGGTGATGAGGCGGCAGAGCGCCTGCTGCACGCTCTCCTCGCCACGCGGCCCCGGCAGGTCGCGGGCCGGGGTGCCCGGATCGGCGCGCACCGGCACCGGGGCGAGCAGCGCCAGAGCGAGGATGACCCGCGGAACCACGGGACGGGAACGGCAGGTCGGCACCGCACTTCCAAAGCGCGGGGTGGCGATCGATGCAAGCGCCGTTCACGTGTCGATAGAAAAAAGCCTTCGTGCGTGGTGTTTCGACAACCCTGGCGCCGGGTCCATTTCCCGGGCACTGTCCGGACTGCGACGTCGCGCGGCCGGGCTCTCGGGTGCTCCGCTGCCGACCGCGAAGGCGTTGACAGGCGGCCGCGCACCCGCTAACCAGCCGGCTCTCGCTGCGGCACCATGGTGTCGGCGGACGAGTTCTGCCGCGGCGTCGACGACGTCCGGCGACGCACCCGTGGCCGTTCCCACTCTTTGCCGGTGAGCTGCCTGTCGGTCGTGACCCTCCAAGGTCGCGGCAGAGGAGGGCGCGTTCCTCAACCCTGTCGCACGAGGACGCGATGACGAAGCGCATTCAAGCCAAGTACAAGATCGATCGCCGGCTCGGCCAGAACATCTGGGGCCGCCCGAAGAGCCCGGTCAACCGCCGCGAATATGGGCCCGGCCAGCACGGCCAGCGCCGCAAGGGCAAGCCGACCGACTTCGGCACCCAGCTCAAGGCCAAGCAGAAGCTGAAGGGCTATTACGGCAACATCTCGGAAAAGCAGTTCCGCAAATATTACGCCGAAGCCATCCGCCAGAAGGGGGATTCAAGTCAGAATCTCGTCGGCCTGCTGGAGCGTCGGCTCGACATGGTGGTCTATCGCTGCAAGTTCGTGCCGACGATCTTCGCCGCCCGCCAGTTCGTCAATCATGGCCATATCCGGGTCAATGGCCGCCGCGTCAACATCGCCTCCTACCAGGTCAAGGTCGGCGATGCGATCACGGTCAAGGACGCCTCGCGCGAGCTCGCCATCGTGATCGAGGCGGGCCAGCTCGCCGAGCGTGACGTGCCCGACTATTTCGAACATGACGAGGCCAAGAAGGCCGCCAAGATGACCCGCGTGCCGGGCCTCACCGAGGTGCCCTATCCGGTCCAGATGGAGCCGAACCTCGTCATCGAGTTCTACTCGCGCTGAGCCTGTCGGTTCGGACGATATCGAAGGCCGCCTCCGGGCGGCCTTTTGGCATCGGGAAACGATGTGCCGCCTCCGGGCGGGTCTCGATCGACGACCTCGCCTCCATCCGCCCGACGGCCTCTGAGCATCCTACCAGCTGATCTGCAGGCGCCCGACGAACGCATCGCTGTCGGTGGTGCTGACCTTCAGTGCGGTCGGAGCGGGATCGCCGTGGCCGTGAATGTAGTTCGCGACGACGCGGATGTTGCGGTCCGGATACCAGTTGACGCCCGCCGTGATGTCCTGCTGCCTGCCGCCGTTGGTCGAGCCGCTTTGGAGGTCGAGTTCGCTGTAGCGCGCGGCAACTTCGAACACGCCGTAGCCGCCGCGCGAGACGCGCTGCGCGTCATCGATCTCGACGCCTCCGAGCACGCCGAACTCCGAACCATAGGTCGGTGCGATGCGATAGGGCCGCCCATAGCCGTTGACGACCCAGGCGCCTTCCACGTAGCCGGACTGGAAGAAACGATCGCCTCGTTGCCCTGTGATCGACGCGCTCGGCGTCACGCCGCCGACATCGGCGAAGGCGTATTCCCCGGTGATGCGGTATGAGCGGAACTGGTAGATCGTCTCGAAACCGAAGCGGCCCACGTCCTGTGCGTTGGCGAGTGTGCCGGTGCTTACGAGGGTGCGCGCGAAGGAGTTGTTTTCAGGCCGGCTGCTGATCGAAAAATTCGTGAGGCCGGGATCCAGCGCGCGGTAGGAGCCGGCGACGCCGAAATGGAGCACCTGATCCTGGGTGAGGAGGGGCGCGTAGGTCACGCGTGCCGTTCCCGCTACCCCGTTGTCCCCGATGCCGAGGTTAGCGTTGTTGCCGAAGATGCCCGCCGTCGCGGTCCACCTGTCCCCGAAGGTCCCGATCACGCCGCCGAAATTTCGTGACGGAAACAGGGCGTTGGTGAGCGCGCGCTCGGCGAAGGTCGTGGTGTTGTCGCTGCGCAACTGATCCAGCCCGAAGGGTTCCTTGACGTTGCCGACCGACAGGATGACGTGGTTCAGCCCGCGATAGGCCAGCGCGGCGTCCTGGATGGGTTGGGTCTGGTTCGCGAAATCGTACTGGAAGGCCGCCTCGACGCTGTCGAAGAGGGTGAGGTAACTCTCGAAGTAGGCGCGGCGGATCAGCAGGTTGTCGGTCAGCGCGGGGCCGAGGGAGCGGGGCTGCAGGCTCGCGGCGCTCGCATCGAATTGCAGGCGGCCGCCGATGCGAAGCTTCGCCGTGTCGTCGACGGTCTGGAGCGAGATCCCCTTAGTGTCGATCGAGAAGGTGCCTCCGCCTTGAAGCTCGCTCGAATAGGCCGCGATGAACGGCAACGGTCCGTCCGCCGGCTTCTTCCCTGACGCTCGGCTCGGGGTCTGCGGCGCGCCGTTGCCGAGAGGCTTCCTCTTGCCGGCTCGGTCGGGCGCGGCCGGAGCGTCTAGGTTTCCGCTGTCCGCCTGCAGGCCTTCCGCGAAGGCCGGTGCGGTTGCGGCCGATCCGACGAGGATGAGCGATGCCGCAGCGAAACGATGAACCAACGATGGTCGATGATGCCGGGTCATAAATCATCCTGCCTGGAGGTACGAATGTCTACTTTATTAGTCGACAATAACATTGTGTTCCGGCCGAACCGTGCCTTGTCTGCCACAGAGCGGAACTTTCGATTCGGCCGACGACTGAGGGACAGCTTGCAAATGAGAACAAAACAGGTACATTGATCTCGTTGCGGCCGCAGGTCGCCCATGCCAGAAGGATCGATGCCGTGAGCCAAGCCAACCTCCGCCTGGTGGAAGGAACATCCGTGGACAAGACCAAGGCGCTGGATGCGGCGCTCTCGCAGATCGAGCGGGCCTTCGGCAAGGGTTCGATCATGCGGCTCGGTAAGAACCAGAAGGCGGTCGAGATCGAGACCGTATCGACCGGTTCGCTCGGCCTCGACATCGCGCTCGGGGTCGGCGGCCTGCCGCGCGGCCGCGTCGTCGAGATCTACGGTCCGGAATCGTCCGGCAAGACGACGATGACGCTTCACGTCATCGCCGAGGCGCAGAAGAACGGCGGCGTCTGCGCCTTCGTCGATGCGGAACATGCGCTCGACCCGGTCTATGCGCGCAAGCTCGGCGTCAACCTCGAGGACCTTCTGATCTCGCAGCCCGATACCGGCGAGCAGGCGCTCGAGATCACCGATACGCTGGTGCGCTCCGGGGCGGTCGACGTGCTCGTCATCGATTCGGTCGCGGCGCTGACGCCCAAGGCCGAGATCGAGGGCGAGATGGGCGACGTGCAGCCGGGCCTCCAGGCGCGGCTGATGAGCCAGGCGCTGCGCAAGCTGACGGCCTCGATCTCGCGCTCGAACACCATGGTGATCTTCATCAACCAGATCCGCATGAAGATCGGCGTGATGTACGGCTCGCCCGAGACGACGACGGGCGGCAATGCGCTCAAGTTCTACGCCTCCGTGCGGCTCGACATCCGGCGTACCGGCGCCATCAAGGATCGCGACGAGGTGATCGGCAATCAGACGCGGGTCAAGGTGGTGAAGAACAAGGTGGCGCCGCCCTTCAAGCAGGTCGAGTTCGACATCATGTATGGCGAGGGCGTCTCCAAGACCGGCGAATTGATTGATCTCGGCGTCAAAGCCGGCATCGTCGAGAAATCGGGTGCCTGGTTCTCCTACGACAGCCAGCGGCTCGGCCAGGGCCGCGAGAATTCCAAGGCCTTCCTCAAGGCCAATCCGGAGATGGCGCGACGCATCGAACAGGCGATCCGCGAGAATTCCGGACTGATCGCCGATCGCATCCTGACCAATGCGGGCGCCGAAGATGAGGACGACGTGGAGGCCTGATCCGCCTCGCGTGGACGGGCTGACGGTCTTCGGGCTTGTCGCGGTGAGTGCGATGCTGATGACCTACGCCTTCGAGGCCCGCAGTCCCTGGTTCACGCTCGCTTTCGCCGGGGCCTGCGGGCTCGGATCGACCTATGGCTTCCTGCAGGGCGCGTGGCCGTTCGGGCTGGTCGAAGCGGTTTGGGCGGTCGTGGCGCTTGCCAAGTGGCGCCGCCGTCTGGGCTGACGGCGGCCTCGCCGCGGCTCGCCTCGACAGCGCCTCCGGG
Source organism: Lichenihabitans sp. (assembly GCA_965277635.1). Taxonomy (GTDB): domain Bacteria; phylum Pseudomonadota; class Alphaproteobacteria; order Rhizobiales; family Beijerinckiaceae; genus Lichenihabitans. The sequence goes on along the minus strand of CBDIDE010000002.1, from coordinate 1,916,457 downwards.
CGTCGCTAGATGTGGCCGGTGCCCACCCGAGGGCACGGTTCCGCATTCTCCGAGTCCCGCATGACCAGCGTCAACGAGATCCGCTCGACCTTCCTCGGCTTCTTCCGCGAGGCCGGCCATGACGTCGTGCCGTCGAGCCCGCTCGTGCCCCGCAACGACCCGACGCTGATGTTCACCAGCGCCGGCATGGTGCAGTTCAAGAACCTCTTCACCGGCGTCGAGAAGCGGCCCTATACGCGCGCCACGACGGCCCAGAAATGCCTGCGCGCCGGCGGCAAGCACAACGATCTCGACAATGTCGGCTATACGGCACGCCATCACACCTTCTTCGAGATGCTCGGCAATTTCTCGTTCGGCGACTATTTCAAGCCGCAGGCGATCGAACTCGCCTGGAGGCTCGTCACGCGTGAGTTCGGGCTGAACAAGGATCGGTTGCTCGTCACCATCTATCACGACGACGACGACGCCTACGACTTGTGGCGGAAAATCGCCGGCCTGCCGGAGAGCAGGATCATCCGCATCGCCACGTCGGATAATTTCTGGGCCGCCGGAGACACGGGCCCCTGCGGCCCCTGCTCGGAGATCTTCTACGACCAGGGCGACACGGTGTTCGGCGGGCCGCCCGGCAGCGCCGACGAGGATGGCGACCGCTTCCTCGAGTTCTGGAACCTGGTCTTCATGCAATATGACCAGCTCGCACCCGGCGAGCGCGTGCCGCTGCCGCGCCCGTCGATCGACACCGGAATGGGCCTCGAGCGCATCTCGGCGATCCTCCAGGGCGTCACGTCGAACTACGACACCGATCTCATGCGGACCATCATCCTGGCGGTGGCGAGCCTGACCGGCGTCGACCCCGATGGTCCGCAGGCCGCGAGCCACCGCATCATCGCGGATCATCTGCGCGCCTCGGCCTTCCTCGTCGCGGACGGCGTCGATCCGTCGAACGAGGGGCGCGGCTACGTGCTCCGCCGCATCATGCGGCGCGCCATGCGTCATACTCAGATGCTCGGGGCGGCCGAACCGCTGATGTGGAAGCTCGTGCCGACCCTCGTCGGGCTGATGGGCCAGGCCTATCCGGAGCTCGTCGCGGCGCAGTCGCGCATCGAGGACGTGCTGCGCTCGGAGGAGACGCGGTTCAGGACGACCCTGGCGCGCGGTCTCGCCATTCTCGACGAGGAGACCCGAACCCTCGGGGCAGGGGACCGGCTCGCCGGCGACGTCGCCTTCCGGCTCTACGACACCTACGGCTTCCCGCTCGACCTCACCCAGGAGGCGTTGCGCGGCCGCGCCATGACGGTCGACGAGGATGGCTTCGGCGCCGCGATGGCGCGCCAGAAGGCCGAGGCGCGCCGCGCCTGGGCTGGCTCGGGCGAGGCCGCGACCGATACGGTCTGGTTCGGTCTGCGCGACCGGATCGGCGCGACGGAATTTCTGGGCTATGCGACCGAGCGCGCCGAGACGATCGTCACCGCCTTGCTGCGCGACGGCGCCGAGGTCGAGACGCTCGGCCCGGGCGAGCGCGGACTGATCCTGCTCAGCCAGACGCCGTTCTACGGCGAGTCCGGCGGCCAGGTCGGCGATCGTGGAACCTTGCGGGCACCGGGACTCCTCGTGCGCGTCACCGACACGTCGAAGAAGCTCGGCGATGTGTTCGTTCATGAAGCCGAGGTGGTCGAGGGGACGCTCAAGCCGGGAATGGCGCTCGAGGCCGAGGTCGACCACGCCCGCCGCACGGCGATCCGCGCCAATCATTCGGCCACCCACCTGCTGCACGAGGCGCTGCGCCAGGTGCTCGGCGACCATGTCGCGCAGAAGGGGTCGCTCGTCGACGACGAGCGACTGCGCTTCGATTTCTCCCATCAGAAGCCGATGACGCCGGAGGAGATCGAGCGCGTCGAGGACATCGCCAACCGGATCATTCTCCAGAACGATCCGGTCACGACCCGTGTCATGGCCATCGACGATGCGCGGGCGAGCGGCGCGCGTGCGCTCTTCGGCGAGAAATACGGCGACGAGGTGCGCGTCGTCGCGATGGGCCGCACCGGAACGGACGGCGGCGCGACGCCCGAGCTCTATTCCATCGAGCTCTGCGGCGGCACCCACGCGGGCCGCACCGGCGACATCGGTCTCGTGTCGATCCTGGGCGAGAGCGCGGTCGGCTCCGGCATCCGCCGCATCGAGGCCCGGACGGGACACAGGGCGCGCCACGGCCTCAATGCCGATGCGGCGAGGCTCCGCGACATCGCCGGCCTCGTCAAGGCTCCGCCCGAGCGCGCGGCGGAGCGGCTCGCGGCGCTGCTCGACGAGCGGCGGCGGCTCGAGCGCGAGCTCAACGACGCCCGCAAGCGCCTGGCGCTTGGCGGAGGGAGCGCAGGCGATCGAGCCTCCGAGGCCGTGCGCGCGGTCGGCGGCGTCAGCCTCATGGCGCGGGCGGTGACCGGCATCGATATGAAGGATCTGAAAGGCCTGGCGGACGAGGCCAAGCAGACCATCGGATCCGGCGTCGTGGCCATCGTTGGAGTCGGCCCGGACGGCAAGGCCGGCCTCGTCGTCGCGGTCACCGCCGATTTGACGGCGCGGTTCAACGCCGTCGACCTGGTCCGTGCCGGATCCACCGAACTTGGCGGCAAGGGCGGCGGCGGTCGGCCCGACATGGCCCAGGCCGGCGGCCCGGACGGCGCCAAGGCCGCAGCGGCGCTCGAGGCCGTTGCCAGGGCTATCGAGGGCACGACGGCCGCTGCCGCCGAATAGGGCACGCCGGGCTGGTCGGCGTGTCCCAATCCTGGCGGCACGGTGCGAGGCGGGCGTCGAATGTGGCGAAGGCAGGACGGAACAATGATCGGCCACGGCCGTTGCCGCTCAGTCGCCGCCGCGCGGCCGGCGAGCAACGGAGCGAACGATGGGAAATCTTCTTTACTGGGCTGTGGTGCTACTGGTCGTGGCGATCGTGGCCGGCTTCTTCGGTTTCGGCGGCGTGGCCAGCACGGCTGCGTCCGGCGCGCAGATTCTGTTCTATATCGTCATCGTGCTGTTCGTCGTCGCTCTCGTCCTGGGGCTCATGCGTCGCGGGCGGGTTTGACGCCAGCTGCGCGGTCGGTTTGACGTGATCGATTTTAAAGGGCGCCTCGGCGCCCTTTCGCGTCAGGCCATGGCGGCCTTCAGGTTGGCGTCGACCTTGTCGAGGAAACCGGTGGTCGAGAGCCATCGCTGGTCGGGTCCGACGAGAAGCGCCAGGTCCTTGGTCATGAAGCCCGCCTCGACCGTGTCCACGCAGACCGCCTCGAGCGTCGTGGCGAAGCGCGCAAGCTCCGCATTGTCGTCGAGCTTGGCCCGATGGGCCAACCCCCGCGTCCAGGCGAAGATCGAGGCGATCGAGTTGGTCGAGGTCTCGCGGCCCTTCTGATGCTCACGGTAATGGCGCGTCACCGTGCCATGGGCGGCCTCGGCCTCGACCGTCCGCCCGTCGGGCGTCATCAGCACCGAGGTCATCAGGCCGAGCGACCCGAAACCCTGCGCCACCGTGTCCGATTGCACGTCGCCGTCGTAGTTCTTGCAGGCCCAGACATAGCCGCCCGACCACTTCATCGCCGAGGCCACCATGTCGTCGATCAGCCGGTGCTCGTAGGTGATGCCGAGCGCCTCGAACCGCGACTTGAACTCGGCGTCGTAGATCTCCTGGAATAGGTCCTTGAAGCGGCCGTCGTATTTCTTGAGGATGGTGTTCTTGGTCGAGAGATAGACGGGAAACTTGCGGTTGAGACCGTAGTTCAGCGAGGCGCGGGCGAAATCGCGGATCGAATCGTCGAGGTTGTACATGGCCATCGCGACGCCGGCGCCCGGAAACTTGAACACCTCCTTCTCGATCACCTGGCCATCGTCGCCCTCGAACCTGATGGTCATCCGGCCCTTGCCCGGGACGGTGAAATCGGTGGCGCGATACTGGTCGCCGTAGGCGTGGCGGCCGATGACGATCGGCTGCGTCCAGCCGGGGACGAGCCGCGGCACGTTCCTGGCGATGATCGGCTCGCGGAAGATCACCCCGCCGAGGATGTTGCGGATCGTGCCGTTCGGCGAGCGCCACATCTCCTTGAGGCCGAACTCCTTCACCCGCGCCTCGTCCGGCGTGATGGTGGCGCATTTGACGCCGACGCCATGCCTCTTGATGGCTTCGGCGGCATCGACCGTGACTTGGTCGGCGGTGGCGTCGCGATGCTCGACCGACAGGTCGTAGTAGAGGAGATCGACGTCCAGATAGGGATGGATCAGCTTGTCGCGGATGGTGTGCCAGATGATGCGGGTCATCTCGTCGCCGTCGAGCTCGACGACCGGATGCGCGACCTTGATCTTGTCCATGCGAAGCTTTCCTTGCGGCGGCCACGCCGCCCAAAAATCCCGTCCGCCGTGCTGCGCCCGAGGTGGCCGACATCGTCTCGCCGCTATAAGGCTTTCCCGGCGCGAAGGAAATGCCGCGCGGCCTTGCGCGCGGTCGGTGCCGATCGCGAATGGACCGGTGGTGCGTTGTCGAATAGAGTGGCGCGGTCGCGGCTGGTGGGCCGGCGCGACGATCCGGGGCAGGACGGCCGGAGCCGGGCGTTTCTGCTGAGTCGAACGAGCGAGCGACGCGCGACGATCCGCCCGCATCATGCTCGATCCGTTCGGAATCGGTCACGTTCATGATGCCGGGTCTATGACTCCGACATCGTGACCACGGTCCAAGGTCCAAGATGCCGACATCATCACCCTCAACCGCTCGTGATCCGCGCGTCGACTTGCTCCGAGGCCTGTCGCTCCTGTCGATCTTCGTCGACCACACGCCCGGCAACCGCCTGGCCGGCCTCACCTTGCGCAACTTCGGCTTCAGCGACGCGGCCGAGCTGTTCGTCATCCTGGCCGGATATTCGGCCACCTTCGCCTACGGCCGGGTCTTCGAGCGCGATGGCATCGGCACCGGCCTGAAGAAGGTCCTGCTGCGCTGCCTGCAGATCTATGGGGTGCAGGTCGGCCTCCTGCTTCTCACCCTGCTGTTCGTCTCGCAATGGGAGGAGCTCTACGGCATGGAGGCGACCATCGTGCGGCCCATGCTGCGCGACGGCTGGCACGGCGCCGTGCGCGGCGTGGCATTGCAGGCGCTCCCCGCCAACCTCGACATCCTGCCGCTCTACATCGTCCTCCTGGCGGTGTTTCCGCTGATCAGGTTCGGGCTGACCTATATGGCCCGCGCGACCGTCGCCCTCTCGATCATCCTCTACGTCGTGGCCAACGTCACGCATCTGAACCTGCCCAATGCGGTCGATCCGCTGGATGCGGTGCATTGGTACTTCAACCCCTTCGCCTGGCAGCTGATCTTCGTCTTCGGCTGCGTGCTGGCGACGGGGATGCAGCGGCGGGCGCCGGTCATGACCGAGCCACCGGTCGTCCTGCGCACCGCCTGCTGGGTCTATCTGGTGCTCGCCTTCCTGGCCCTTGATGCCTGGACACTTTGGCCGAACCCCTTCGGCGCCGATTTCTCGGGCACCAGCCCGGCCCTCGCCATGTTCGGAAACGAGCCCAAGACCTTCGTCTCGCCGTGGCGGCTCTGCAACGTGCTCGCCATGACCTTCCTGGCCCTGACGTCGCCGAAGCTGGCGAGTCTGGCGCGTCATGCGATCTTGAAACCGATCCTGGCCTGCGGCCGAAATTCCTTGCAGGTTTTTGCGCTCGGCTGCGTCGTCGCGCTGGTCGGCCGGCTGACTTTTAGGTCGTATGGTGTCACAACGCTCACACAAGTGCTCGTCAATACGATAGGGCTGGGCTCGATGCTGCTGCTCGGGCTCATCCTCGACAGGATCAAGGCCGGCCGACTGCCGGTTCGCGGCGGAGGGGTTCAGCGCGATGTGGGTCGACATGTCAAGCCAGGCGAGACCCGCCCACCCGCGACCGATCCTCGGCCCGTGTCTTGACCTCCTGCTCGTCATCGGTATCTGCCTTTGGGCTGCGGCCCCGTCCGCCTGGGCCGCGCAGGGTCCCGCGACGGTTCAGCCGGGCGACGCATCGCCCGTGTCGCGACCCATGACCGCCGCCTTCCGCATCATCGCCCTCGGGTCGTCGTCGACGCAGGGGGTCGGAGCGACCTCGCCCGCCGCGACCTATCCGGCTCAGCTCGAACGGCTGCTCAACGAAGCCTATCGGACGAAGCTCGCCGTCTCCGTCGTCAACCGCGGGATCGGTGGCGAAGACATCAACGACATGATGAAGCGGCTCAAGGCCGACGTCCTCTTCCGCAGGCCCGATCTGGTGATCTGGCAGGTCGGCAGCAACGATCCGTTGCGCGGCGTGCCGCTCGAGCGGTTCAAGACGGAGCTTCGCGACGGCATCGACGAGATCCAGGCGACGGGCGCCGAGGTCATGCTGATGGAGCCGCAATGGTGTCCGGCCATCGCCAAGGTCGACGGGTCGAACCGTTTCGTCGAGGCGGTGCGCGATGTCGGCGCCGAGGAGCATGTCGACGTGGTGCGGCGCTTCGAGCTGATGCACCAGTGGATCACGGAAGGGTTCGCGTCGCGACGGGGCCTGGTCGGGCCGGACGGATTGCATATGACCGACCAGGGCTACGCGATGCTGGCGAAGGCCGTGTTCGACGAGATTTCGGCCCGCTCCATCGCCTTCCACGACGGCATGGCCCGCACCGTGTCGACGCGTCACTGAGCGCGCGGACCGCGGACGCTCGGCCATGACCGGTGCCGGAACGGACAGCACCAAGGCGCCGGCGCGCGGCGGTCCGGTCATCGTGCTGGTGCGCCCGCAACTCGCGGTCAACATCGGCATGGCGGCGCGCGCCATGGCCAATTTCGGCCTGTCGGACCTGCGTCTGGTGGCGCCCAAGGGCGGCTGGCCGCGCACCGACAAATACAAGGACGACGCGCAGGCCGCCGCGGCCGGCGCGACGCATCTTCTCGACACCCTCACGGTCCACCCCACGCTCGAGGCGGCCGTCGCCGACCTCAACGCGGTCTATGCGACGACGGCGCGCGAGCGCGGCCAGGGCAAGCCGGTGCTCGCGCCCGAGGCCGCGATGGCGGCCTGGAGCGCGCCGGTGGCAGCCGGGGAGCGACGCGGGCTGCTGTTCGGCCCCGAGCGCACCGGCCTCGACAATGACGAGGTCGCGCTCTGCGATGCGGTCGTGACCTTCCCGATCGACCCGGCCTACGGGTCGCTGAACCTCGCGCAGGCGGTCCTGCTGGTCGCCTACGAATGGCGCCGGCATGCGAATGCCGCGCTTCCCTTCACGCAGGTGCATCGCTCGCCGCCGGCGGAGCGCCGCGCCGTCCTATCCTTCTTCGACTACCTCGAGGCCGAACTGACCGAGGCCGGCTATTTCAAGCCCGACGACAAGCAGCCCGTGATGCGGCGCAACCTGCGCAACATGTTCCATCGCATGGGGCTGACCGAGCAGGACGTGCGCACGCTGCGCGGCGCGGTAGTGCGGCTCGTGGAGGGGCCGCGCCGGATCGGGCGGCGGCGCGCCCCGCCGGCCTGAGCCTCGCCCGCTCATGGGAACCGGAAGGGTTCAAACACAGATGGTCAGGAGCCGCCCAGGCCTCTCAGCAAGCCGGAGAGGGTCGCATACCATCCGACCGCCGGCGGCGGCTGGTCGAGCGGCGGGAAGGCGGCAATGGTCCGCATGAAGCGGTCGACGTCGATGTCGTAGCGCAGGTTGATCTCGGGCATGCGCCGGTCGGCGTCGATGACGTTGCAGAAATAGGCGACGAAATCGCAGCGGTTCTGCAGGCAGATGTTGCGGACCCATTGGTTTTCCATGCCGGCCGGCTGGATCTCGATGATCAGCGTGCCCGGGTTGCAATAGAGCACGTTGGCGAAAGCGGCGCCGGCGCTGCCGACGACGACTTCGGCGCCGCGGAACAGCGCGATCTGCTCGTCGACGCTCATCGTGGCGGGGTCGACGCGGACGAAGCCGAGCCGCAGCAGGCGGCGGCGCAGCTCGTCCTCCGACGCCATGGTCCGGTTCGGATAATTGGCGCGCGACAGATAAAGCCGCCGCGGGGCCCGTTCGGATGTCTGTCCGAGCGCGGCGAGCTGGCGCCTGCGCACCTCCTGATAGTTGAGGTTCGGCGTATGCAGATAGTGATGCATGCCGGTGGTGTAGACGATCTCGCCGACCCGGTAGACGTCGCCGTCGAATTCACTCGGAGTGATGCCGAGAAGCTCGAGATGCCGCCTCTGCCAGAGCTTGAGCGGCGGAAAGCCGAAGGCGAAGTCGCCAAGGACGCCGCTCTTGGCGATCGAGGCCGCCGCCGGGAGGCAGTCGAGCACGAAATGACCGTAGTTCATCTTGCCGCCGAGCGCCATCGTCAACGCCACGCGTTCGAGCTGCTCGACCCGATCCGGCACGGTATAGAGCGTGTCGCCGCCGACCAGGGTGACGCCGGGCACGATCGTCAGATCGGGCGACAGATAGGCCGCATCCGCCATCGGCAGGCGCATCACCGCACCGGCGGCGGTGGCGACCACGCTGAAGGCCGGGAACCAGAAAACGTCGCGCAGCTTGAAGAGGTGCAGGGCGGCGACATTGCTGTCGTCATCCGACCACCAGTCGGGCTTGTCGCGCTCGCCGGTGCGGATCGCCACATGACCGGGGAAGAGCTCGCCGGCCGTGAGATCCGAATGCGGCATGAGTTCGCAGAAGCACGACCCCTCGCAGTCGCGCAGCTCTTCGACCGTGGAGACCTGCGGCAGGACCTCGGTCTCTTCGACCCGGAGGGTCAGCGGGATGATCTGGGGTGGGGCCACTCTCTGCTCGTCTCGATCGAAGCGATGTCCTGGACTCGCGACGGGTCTGCGCCCCCGTCGATCCAGGATCGTCGTGGTCGAATCCCGCAATTTCGCGCGAGGTGCAACCGTTCAATGGCTGGCCGTAGTCGGGGGATCGACCGTCCGCTCGCCCAAGGGGCAGAGGGTGCCGTTCGAGAATTGCGCGAAGGCCCGCAGCGTCGCGCCCGGCGTCGCCACCGCATAGCCGGTCCATGTGCTGGGGTCGTCGTCCGATGGCCCACGCGCGCCAAATCCGACGATTCTATCGTGATCGTCGGTCACGTAGGTCCGGCCATTCAACCGGTTGTGATGCAATCCCCAGGCTTGGCCGACGACGCTCACGCCCTCGTGGCCGAAGGCGGGGACGGCCACGACGGCGGCGAGTCTCCCCCGGCAGGCGGCCGCATCGCCGAGCGGGCCCGCCTCCGTCAGGGGACGGCCGACGAGACCGGTCTCGCGCTCGCCGAAAATCGACCAGCCCTGCGCCTTCAGCAAGGGCGCGAGGCGGACGATCACCTCGGTCGCATCATACACGTTGCCGAACGTGTCCTTGTCATACAGCCCGAGACGCAGCGCGTCGCTCGTCAACGCCTCGGCATAGGCGCGCTGCTCCATGCCGTTCTTCATTTCCCCCTGCGAGCGGACCGCACCGGCTACGAGAACCAGCGCCGTCGCGGCAACGAGGCCGCGCAGAATGGCCGGCCGGCGCCACTCGGCGCTCACCGACCAGGCATAGATCAGAAGGGCGGACCAGAAGGCGGCGCTGCCGGTGGAATAGCGGCTCGACATCGCCTGATCGAGGCCGAAGCCGAGACGGCCGAGCGCGGTGATCGTGGCCGTGCCGGCCGTGAACAGCATGACGCCGACAAGGGCCAGGCGGGCCGGGGCGGGATCGCGACAGATATAAGTCCGCGCCACGGCCAGAGCTGTGCCGGCGAGCCCCACGAGGCCCAGCAGCCGCGCCCAGGCGATGTCGGGGTCGAGGAAGTTGCCCAGATAGGCGGCCGTGTAGGAAAGCACGCGCAGCGGGTGCCGTAGCGAGAAGCCGAGAGGCGTGTGCGCTGTCTGCGGTTCGTAGCCATGGAGATAGGCCGCCGCCAGAAGCGCCGTGACGCCCAGGCTGGCGAGGACGACCCGCAGCGGCGCCCGCCACAGCACGGCGAGGACGATCAGCACCACGGCGCAGAGGAGGCCGTTGGCCATGGTGAAGGTGGCGACGAAGGCTGCCGCATAGGCCGCAAGCAGCCAGCCGAGGCTCGGATCTCCGTCCCGCATACGCTCCAGCGCCGTCGCGAACAGGATGAAGGCCACGGTGCCGACGGCGAAGATGCCGACGAACTGCACCTGGAATCCCCAGGAGAAATTCTCCTCCTGGCGCAGGCAGGAGAGCAGCATCACGATGACGGAGGCCAGCGCCAGGAAGGCGTAATCGCGGCGCATGAACGCAGGGCGCGGCAGGGCGCGGCGCAGGAGGCCGACGAGCATCGCGACCTGTCCGATCTGGATCGCCAGGATGGCGAGGCGGTCGAGAATGCCGCGGCCGCCGAACAGGAAATCGTCGGCATAGAAGAGCAGCCGGGGGAAGACGATGCGGTGCTCGTTATGCTGGGTGATCAGAGCTCCGAACCACGACGTGTCGCCGTGCAGGACGTATTTCAGCAGATCGAGTTCGTCCCATTCGTCGAAATAAGGAAGGGCGCTGTGCAGCCGGACGACGGTGGCGATCGTATCGGCGACCATCGCGGCGGCGAGCACCAGACAGACCGCGGTCAGGACCGGCACGGCGACCGCGACGAGCGAGCGCGGCCTGGCGCGCGCGGCGGCCGAATGTGTCGGTATCGCAATCATCAGTCCTCCAAAAGCCGTGCGCCGGACGCCCGCAGGCGAGCGGATCCGGAGCGGCCTCTACCACGCGAAACACGAGTTAAGAATGGCGAGGTCTCCGACGGCAAGCCAAGAGACGAGCCAGGGTCGGAATGAACGCGGCCCTCGGGCGTGGTCTCGAACAGCCGGCGGTGCGCGTCCCGGGCCCTTGCGGGTTCGCGGTTTCGCTGCTTCACTCGACGCGAAGCCCGCACCGCGGCCTTCCCGAATGCCCCGCCGACGGAGAAGTAGTGCGCCGATCCCGGTTATCGGTGGTCTGGATTCGGTCTTGATGTGAAACTGAGGTTGGCCGATGCTGAAACGAGTGATGCGATCGATGTCACGCTTCAACAAAGAGGAGATCGCAAGAAACTCCAAACAGCTCGTACAAGATGCCGCTGCCGAGAAGATAAGGGCAAGCCATCTATTCGACGAATCCTGGTACCTGGATCGATATCGTGATGTCGCCGCCGCCGGGAAGGATCCGATAAGGCACTACATCGAATCAGGCGCCGCCGAGGGACGCGACCCGAGCCCGTCGTTCGACACGATCTGGTACATCAGCGAAAATTACGATGTCGCCTCGGCTGGCATCAATCCGTTGCTTCACTACATCGACGGCGGCAAGGCCGCCGGCCTGGCCCCGATGCCTCTCAACGAGGCTCAGAGGTTCGAGGCCTTCGACAAGGCCATCAAGAACGGCCTGCTCGGTGGAACGCAGATCTACCCGCGGATCAACCAGATCTATTTCGAGCTCGCGCCCCGGCGCGCCCCGGCGGTGGGACACCTGCCGTTGCCGCCGGTGGAACTGTCGTTGCGCATCGGATCGCCGACCTTGGACGGGTTCGAGATCATTGGCCGGGAAACGAAAAGAACAATAGCACGGTGCCTTCCACGCGATTTTTCCTTCGATGGCGCGAGATGTCTGGACTTCGGCTGTGGCGTCGGGCGTGTCATCAGGCATTTCGAAGACGAGGCGCGGACGGGCGAATTCTGGGGTTGCGACATCGATGACACCAGCATGCACTGGTGCATGGCGAACCTGACGCCGCCCTTTCGGTTCTTTCAGCTCAGCGACAGCCCGGTGCTGCCGTTCGAGTCGAGCTCTTTCGATCTTGTCTATGCCGTTGGCGTGTTCAGCCAAGTCTTCCACAACTGGAGTATGTGGGCGATGGAAATACGGCGTATCCTCAAGCCAGGCGGCTCATTCTTTCTAAGCTATAATGGGCAAACACCTTACGAAGAGCAGTTTACGCTCTCGTATAAGGATTTGATCAAGAACAATGGGATGTTCGTCGCTAATCCTTATCAGCCATGGAACAAGGGCGGCCCGACGGTAATTCTTTCGCCGGAGTGGATCAAGCGACTCTGGGGAGCGATGTTCGATATCGACTTCATCGCGCTCGAAGGTTTGATGGACTATCAGTCGATCTGCATGATGCGCAAACCCGCCCCGGGTAGGCACCATCGGCCGGAGCCTTCCGTCGTCGCCTTGAGCACGTCCCAGGACTTTCATCCGGATGCCACCGGCAAGCTTGCTCTCTGGCACGACCCGACGAAGCCTTTTCTGGACAGTTATGGAATCCAGCGCGGCAATGAATTCGATGTCGCGGGCTGGATCGTCTTCAGGCAAGACGAACCGGTCTCGATAGAGGCCTTCGTCGACGATCGGCCGATTACCAGCACGACGGCTTTCACCCTGGTCGGGGCCTATCGGGACTGGAATTCGGAACAGTATAGTTTTGTGACGAACTGCAAGGCCGCAAGCTTCGGCCCTGGAAACCATATGTTGAAGCTGCTGCTTCGCAGCCAGAAGGGCCTGAGCCACGCACTGTCGATTCCCCTCGAAATTCAGTAGCGGCCGACGGCCGCGTGCCGTCGGCCTGGGTCAGCCGGCGTCGCGCCAAGCCATGTCGGAGTGCAGCACCGCGGCAAGCTGCGCGAATTCGACAGGCTTGGTCAGGACCTCGTCCATGCCGGCATGGAGGAAGGTCGCCCGCTCTTCGGCGAAGGCATGGGCGGTCAGGGCCACGATGCGGGTGCGCGGGGTGCCGGCGGCGCATTCGGCGGCGCGCAGGCGGCGGGCCGCCGTCATGCCATCGAGCTTGGGCATGGCGACATCCATCAGGATCACGTCGAAGGAGGGTCTCTCGCCGCGGATCGCCGCAAGCGCCAGGGCGAGGGCTTCGGCTCCATCCGCCGCATGCACCACCTCGGCGCCGAGGCGTGTGAGGAAGCTCATGGCGACGAGCGTGTTGATCTCGTTGTCCTCCGCCAGAAGGACGCGCAGCGATGGCCGGGCTGGGCGGCGCCTGCCGTCGTCGGCCGGCGGCGATCCCTCGCGGCGTCCCTCGGCGAGCGGGCGAGCGACAGCGTCGGACAGGCGCTCCATCAGCGAGCGCGCCCTGACGGGCTTGACCAGCCAGCCGTCGAAACCGGCCGCGAGGCTTTGGCCGAAGGCCCGGCGTTCGTAGGGCGAGAACAGCAGGATGCGGCGCCCGACCCCGGCGCGGGCGGCGGCGACCGCAAGCCGGGAGGTCTCGTCGCGGCCGAGCGCACAATCGACGAGGAGGACATCGGGGCGGGGGCGGCTCGCCAGGCGCGATAGGGCCGCCCGTGTCTCGCGTACCAGCGTCACGGTGGCGCCGGCGCCTTCGAGGCTCTCGCGCAGGAATGCCGCCTGGACCGGCGACGCGGCGGCGATCAGCACCTGCCGATCCTCGAGATCGGGTCGCGGCAGCGTGCCGGTGACCGCTCCGTCGCAGGGGGCGGGCTCGAGCGCGATGTCGAAGGCGAAGACCGATCCGCCGCCCGGATTGTCCGACAGGGTCAGCGCGCCGCCCATCTGCTCGACGATGCGCCGCGAGATGGCGAGGCCGAGACCGGTGCCGCCGTGCCGGCGGGTCGTCGTTCCGTCGCCCTGCTCGAAATCCTCGAAGATCGAGGCCCGATGGGTCACCGGGACGCCGGGGCCGGTGTCGAGGACGGCGAAGCTCAACGCGCCCTCGCGCCCGGCCCTGACGCTGAGGCCCACCCCGCCATGATCGGTGAATTTCACGGCATTGCCGGCGAGATTGGTGAGCACCTGGCGCAGCCTGACCGCGTCCCCGACCACGGTCGTGGGAAGGTCCGGCGCCACGAAGGCCGCGACCTCCAGGCCCTTGTCCTGCGCGCGGGGCGCCAGGAGCTCGACCACGCCTTCGACCAGCGCCGCGAGGTCGAAAGGTTCGGCGGCGAGGTCGAGCCTGCCGGCTTCGATGCGGGAGACGTCGAGGATCTCGTCGATCAGGGTCGCGAGCGCTCGGCCGGACGAGCGCACGGCTTCGACATAGGCCTGCTGCTCGCGATCGAGCGCCGTGTCGCCGAGAAGGTCGGCCATGCCGAGGATGCCGTTGAGCGGCGTGCGGATCTCGTGGCTGACGGTGGCGAGAAAGCGCGACTTGGCCTCGCTCGCCGCCTCGGCCTTTTGCCTGGCCTCGACGGCGGCGCGCACCTCCCAGATCTCGTCGCCGAGCTTCTCGTTGCGGTCGCGCAGATGCAGCAGGGAGCGCACCAAGCGCCACCGGTCGACGCCCGTCATCGCCAGCAGGGCCGCGAAAGCGCCCAGGATCGCCCAATAAAGGTCGCGCATCGCCAAAAATCCCGGCCGGGAGGGCCGCAGAGCGCAGAATGCCGGTGCGGCCTTGCCATAGCTTGCGCGTGATGCCGGCGAATCCGGTATATTCCGGTTAACCTTTGCGGGCCGTTCAGGCGGCCTGGACGCGCCGATCCGATACCGGCCGATAGCTCAGGGCCTCGGCCAGGTGGATTCGCCCGACCGCCGGCGCGGCGTCGAGGTCGGCCAGCGTGCGCGCCAGCTTCAGGACGCGGTGGAAGCCGCGCGCCGACAGCCGCGTCTGCTCGGCCATCGCCCGCACCAGGGCCGCGCCGCCGGCGTCGACCGCGGCGACGCTCTCGATCACCGAGGCCGGCGCCGCCGCATTGGTGGTGATGTGCGGCAGGCCGAGGGCGGCGTAGCGCTCGACCTGGATGGCACGCGCCGCCGCCACGCGGGCTGCGACCTCGCCCGAGCCCTCGCTCGGCTGAGGCAGGATCAGGTCGGCGGCCGTGACGGCGGGCACGTCGATGTGGAGGTCGATGCGGTCGATCAGCGGCCCCGACAGCCGCGCCTGATATTGCGCCATGCAGCGCTCGTTGGGTTGCCGCTTGCACGCATAGCCGGGCTCGGTGGCGAGCCCGCAGCGGCAGGGGTTCATGGCGGCGACGAGCTGGAAGCGGGCCGGATAGGTGACGCGATGGTTGGCCCGCGCGATCGACACCTCGCCGCTCTCGAGCGGCTGGCGCAGCGAATCGAGGACCGGCGTCGAGAATTCGGGAAGCTCGTCCAGGAACAGCACCCCGTTATGGGCGAGCGACACCTCCCCGGGCCGCGCCCCGACGCCGCCGCCGACCAGTGCCGGCATGGAGGCCGAATGATGCGGGGCGCGGAACGGGCGCCGGTCGGTCAGGGCGCCGCCGGCCAGCGTCCCGGCCACGGAATGGATCATCGACACGGCGAGCAGCTCGCGCGGCGTCATCGGCGGCAGGATCGAGGGCAGCCGCTGCGCCAGCATCGACTTTCCGGCCCCGGGCGGCCCGTTGAACAGCATGTTGTGCTTACAAGCGATGTCAGCTAATTTGCGGGCATGCAGGCCAGCCGAAGAGCATATTCTTACATCCGCTTTTCCACGCCCGAGCAGGGAAGGGGCGCGACGCGCAAACGCCAACAAGAGGCTGCCTCGGCCTATGCCCGTGAGAACCGACTGGTTCTCGACGACGAGCTCCGCGACGAAGGAGTGTCGGCTTTCAGAGGCCGCAACCGCGATCCCACCTCCGCTCTCGGCGCCTTCTTAGGGAGGGTCCGTGAGGGTTCGGTGGAGCGCGGAAGCGTGCTGCTGGTCGAATCGTTCGACCGACTCAGTCGCGAACAGGTCATCGACGCACTCGAGCTGTTCCTCGGCCTGCTTCGGGCGGGGATTGAAATTGTCACGCTGATCGACGGCCGGGCCTATAGCCGGGAGGGCGTCGCCGCCGACGCCACTCAGCTGATCATCAGTATCGTGATCATGTCCCGCGCCTACGAAGAGAGCGCCACGAAGGGAAAGCGCGTCGGTGACGCGTGGCGTCGCAAGCGGGAGGCGGCCCGCGCTCGCCGCCAAGCCATGACGGCGCGCTGCCCAGGGTGGATCAGGCTCGTCGGCGGCCCGAGGACCGGCCAGTACGAAGTCGTCGAGGACAGAGGCCAGATCATACGGCAAATCTTCGCAGAGACAATCGCCGGCGACGGTCGACGTACGATCGCCAAGCGTCTCAACGCGGCGGGCGTGGCGACGTGGGGCATCGGACGGTCCAAGGCCTCAAGGTGGCACGACAGCTACGTCGCCAAGATCCTCTCCTCGCCCGCCTGCTTCGGGCGCCAGCGCGTCGATGGCGAAGATGTCGATGACTACTTTCCCGCCGTGATCGACCAGGGTACATTTTGGGCGGCCCAGGCGGCAGCCGAGGCCCGCGGGTGCGGCCAGGGCCGGACCAGCGCTCAGTTCAGCAACCTGCTCAGGGGGTTGGCCAAGTGCAAGGAATGCGGGTCGCCGCTCGTCTACATCGACAAAGGTAAGCGGTCGCGCCCGCACTTGATGTGCGGCAAGGCCCGTGCTTCGGCTGGGTGCGGAGTCCGGCAGGCGTTCCCCTATTGGGGGCTTGAGCGTCTGCTAATCCATGCATATGCGCACTTCGCTGACACAGCATCCTTCGCCTTGGACGGCAGGGTCAGGCGAGCCGACGCCGACCGCTCGGCGGCGGAGAAGCGCCGCGAGAATCTCGTCGGCCGCCGCGACAACCTGCTCGATGCAATCGAGCAGGGAACCTCGCCAGGAGCTGTGAAGGCGAGGTTGGACGCCCTCGAGATCGCCATTAGCGAGGTCGAAACCGAAATCGCCTCGCTAAGACGGATGTCGGCGAGCGGAGCAGAACTCCTCGACGACATCGAAGACCGGATGCTGACGGTTGAAGCTAAACTGTACGCGCCCGATCCCGCCGAGCGGTACCGCGGCCGTTCTACAGTCAACCAAAGGCTTCGGACGTTCCTCGACCGCATCGAGCTCACGCCGGACGGCAAGATGTGGTTCTTCCTGAGGCCTGGCTTTGAGGATCTGGACCGCGACATGCTGAAGGCCTACGGGCCGGAATCTCGCCCAGAGAACTGAGCGCCAGTCCACGTAAGATGTGTGAGACATGAATGGCGCAATTGGGATTGGCATCGGCGCCGTCATCGCACCGTCACGGTTTCCTCAGACGCGCCGGACGCCGGGGCGCAACACGCGCCTGCCCGCTCGGCTCGCTTTGACCCGAAGCGGCATCCTCGAATCGATCACCCGGAAGCGCGCCGCGGAATCCGGTAGCTTGCCAAGCATCGCTTCGAGGCGCTCGGTCCCGACGAGGACGAAGACTTTATTTTGCGCCGCCGTGATCTGTTTCAGCACCGCCAGGATGATCTTGCGATTTCGGGGCGTCGCATCCCCGCTCACTTCGCAGGCGCTCGATCGCAGGGCCGCGCGAGCCTGGCTGGTCGCATCCGACACGTCTTGTTCACTTAATCCGAGCTCGCGCATTGCGGCTACGCTGTTCGCCATCTGGCGTCGCGGTGCCGAACAGAGCGCGCCATCGTGTCTGTCCTTTCTCATCGTCTTCTTCCTTGCGGGGTCCATTCTGAGCTATTCGCGCCTTCATTCGTCGTCCTCGAGTACTGCTGGAACGGGTTGTTGAAGATACACATCGCCGAAGCCTGGGCTTTGCGTTAAGGCTCCGGGTTTTAGCGAATTGGCCGCTGGCTCCATGATCCGTGGCGGCAAGCCCGAGGCCGCCTTCGGCATCCAGCAGCTCAGAAATCCTGCCTGCCGTTGCAACTGCGGGGCCGCAGGCGAACGCTTCAACGCACTGGCGACCGGGCGCGCGTATCAGCGTCTTGACGTTTCATCAGATGACGCGCATATACGCACCAGGAGGTGCATTATGGGTGAGGCTTTGCATCTGGTTGCCGCTCTTGGACCGGCGAGGGGCGTGCTGACCTTCGCATCCGAGCGGGATCGCGTGAGGTTGAGCGCGGTGGCGCTGAAGGCGTTCCGGCGCCTGGCCAAGCGGTGGCAGCTCGACAACGAGGAGGCCGCAGCGCTGCTCGGCGTCTCCGCCAGCACCTGGGACCGCATCAAGGCCGGCAAGTGGGACAACGCACTGAGCCAGGATCAGATGACGAGGGTGTCGGCCGTGGTCGGCGTGTTCAAGGGGCTCCACCTGCTCTTCGCGGACTCGATGGCGGACCGCTGGCCCAAGCTGCCGAACAAAGGACCCGTGTTCGATCGACTCTCGCCGGTCGCCGCGATGATTGAGGGGGGCATCCCCAGGATGCTGGACGCCCGGCAATACGTGGACGCGCTTCGTGGCGGCCTCTGACCATTCCACGCCGGATGGGTTGCCGGTCGTGCGCGAGGCCTTCCGCCGGACCGTCCGGCTGGTCTCGACCGCGAGGCTGCGCGATCCCGTCCTGTCGCTGCTCGTCGACGACCTGGACGAGATGGAGGTGCTGGCCGAGATTGAAGGCGCCACGAGCGCCCGCCTGCAGGCGGAGGAGCGCGGACGTTCCGGACTGCCCGCGGGCGAGCTGGTCCATGGCGTGGCACACGCCCGTTTCATCAACGCGAGCTTCGCATATTGGAAGCCGAGGGAGCCCAACCGCTTCAACGGGACGGACCGCGGCGCCTGGTATGCCGCGCTCGCGACCGAGACGTGCATTGCGGAGGTCGGCCACCACCTCACCAAGGCCCTTGCCGACGCGGGCGACTTCAATGCCATCGTCGACTACGTGGAGATGTTCGCCAGCATGGCCGGCGAGTTCCTCGACCTGCGCGGCGCTCGCAGCCACCCCTCGCTCGCGCCCGATGCGGCGCTCGGCTACCCGGCCGGGAACGTGCTCGCCGCGTCAGCCAGGGGCCAGGGGCTGAACGGTGTTATCTACCCCTCGGTACGCCATCCGGGAGGCACCTGCATCGTCGCGCTGTGGCCGCATGCCGTCCAATCGGTCGCCCAGGGAGAGGTGATCCGTCTCACCTGGGCAGGCGGCGCCACCCCGACCGCCTCCCGGCCCGAGCCGGCCGCCGGGGCGGCTGTCCAATCCTAGGAGCGCCCCGCGTTGCCCACCAAGGGGGGCGCGCGGCGACGCAGCGTCCGGGGTCTCCCGGATGAGGCCCCATTCCCCGCGCTGCGGCACCGGCTGGAACCATCGGTGGCCTGCGCCGACCTCCGCAGCCGAGCCCTGACCGCGCCGCCGCCCCTGCCGTCGGCGAGACGAGAGGTATTTCGAGGGCTCGGGAGAACCTTTCGCTCCTCGGATTCACCGACCGGCCTCCGCCAGGAGCCGCGCCAACGAGACGGGACCGCCCCGACCTCAAGGACCCCAGATGACGGAAGCCGACCTGCCGCTCCTCGTCGCCCTCAGGCAATCGAGCAGAACGGGCGTCGAGCCGTTCCGCGGCTACATGTACCAGCTGCATTAGACAGCCGTCGCCTGGATGGCACTCCCCGACGGCGAGCGCCTCTACCTCAAGGTCGCGGAAGACTTCCTGCAGAGCTGCGGCCCCGGTGGCTTCCGAGCCGTCCAGGCCAAGCACCGCCGCGCGCCCATCACGCTCCGGTCGCCGGCTGTGAGGGCCGCGATCCGGTCCTTCATGGAGCTGCAGAGGAACAATCCTGGTGCCGCGATCAGGCTAAACGTCCCGACGGTCTCCAGGATCGGCAAGGAGCGGTGGGGCCGGAAGGCGCTGGGGCCGCGGGGGCTGCAGGCTTGGCAGGATGCCGCAGGCCATTCGGACCGGGCGGCCGACGAGCTGATCGGTGAACCTCGCTCTGCGCTCATCGACGGCTTTGAGGAAAATGCGCAAGAGAACCAGGCGGAGGATGCCGCGATCATCGGCTTCCTGAAACGAGGCACCCCCGCTGAACTCCGCAGGGGCCCCTTAGAACGCCTCATCTTCACCTGCGGCGCCCAGGACGAATCGGGACTGGAGGCGAGCAACCGCAAGGCTGCGGCACAACTGTGCCGAAGCTTGTTCCCAACGCCGGGAACCGAGGAGTTCGCCTACGACCAACTCCTGATCGAGCTCATCAGGACCATCCTCCACTCCCCCGACCGGGCGGTCGACCGCCCCAAGCTCCTGACGACGCTCGCGCGGGCCACGACGATCCCGAGGTCGGCTAGGTCGCAGGCGGAGCGGTTCCGCGGCTTCATGGCACCGATCACGCCGCGCCGCCGCGACGAGCTCGAGGCGGTGGCGACGGGCGGTGTGGTAGCCCGCGCCGAGCTGGCGATCAGCGAGCGCTTCCTGAGCCGCGAGATTGATCCAGCGACCGCACGCGCCGAGATGGCCCTTTTGATCGAAGCCCGCCGGACCCGGGCTGCAAGGGTCCGAACGGCGCTCCACCGCGATCTCTGGGACACTGCCTGCCCCCTGTCGTTTGTCGCTTACCTCGACCTGCTCGATGGGCAGGTCGACGGCGCCACGGCGAACTTCGAGGCGGGCTTTGGCGAACTGGAGGACCTTGGCCTGGAGCAACGGCTGAGCTACCTCCTGGCGGCAGTCGACGCGCTGCGCGAGACGGGCCAGACCGACGCGGCGGCGAGGTTGGTCGACAGGATCGAGCCCAAGCTTCGGGCTGACGTAGCCTATCAGGCCGGCATCGAACGATTGGAAGCGGCCGTGGCACCGGCCGGCGACGTCATCGGCCCATGGCGAACGACCCTCCGGCTCCACGCCAAGCTCCTCTTGGTCAACGCGCTGAATTCCGCGGACCATGGCCATCTCGATGCCGCGCTCCGCTTGGCCGACGAAGGACGCCGGCTACAGCCTCTGCGTGCATGGCGACATCCTCGCCGCTATGGGCCGGCTGGAGGACGCGTGCCGCGCCTATCGGGCCGCGGAGACGGTCGCCGCCCGCATCGGCAACGCCAATTGCTTGGCGGCGGCGAGGACGGGCCTCGACGTCGTCCGGCCGATCCCTGCTCCGGGCCACGAGTGGGATCGATGATGCCCGCAGCAGCTCCGCAGGTGCTATCTGTCGCGCGTCCCCGGCCGCGGCTCGGGCGCGGTGCGCGGACCTCGTCGGGCCGCCCCACGAGGCCGAGGCGATCCTGGTCGCGTCAAGCGGCAGTTGCCAGCTAGCTGAGCCAAGATGTGGTGGCGATTAACTTCGCGCTTGGCCATCTATTCAGCCGTAGGCATATAGATGGGAAACTCGCGCACCCATATTCGATCGGCGCCACCACGGTCACGCTGAACACGCCCGACGCGTCGACCTTCGCGGGCACGATCCAGGACGGGTCGAGCGGCAATACGGGCGGGCGCGTCGTGATCGACGGCCCCGCCACGCTGACGCTCACGGGCACCAACACCTACACGGGCGGCACGACGATCTCGGCCGGCACGCTGCAACTCGGCGACGGCACGAGCGCCAACGGGTCCATCGTCGGCGACGTGGCCGACAACGGCACGCTCGCCTTCGACCACCAAGCCAACAGCACCACGACCTATGCGGGCGTCGTCTCGAGGACGGGCGGCCTCGATCAGAAGGCCGGCACTGGTACTGAGCGGCACCAACACCTACACGGGCGAGACCGTGATCGACGGCGGCACGCTTCAAGCCGGCGCCGCCGGGGGCGCTCAACGCCGGCAGAGGGGCCTACTTCGCGAATACCTATACGACCGGCACGGACAATTCCGGCGCCGCCACGATCAGCGCGGCCAGCGGCACGCTCGACCTCGCCGGCACCAGCCAGACCGTCGCGTCCCTCACCGGCGACGGTTTCGGGGATCTATCCTCTAACGCGAACGGCCACACGACCTATTCATCACCGACCGCCGCTGCCGGCACCGTGACGAACAGCGCCAGCGGCGCCAGCACACTCACGGTCGGGGGCAACACGTTTGTGGGTTCCTTCGACGGCACCATCCAGGACGGGGTCGGCACGGTGGCGCTCGACGTCGCGGGGACGCTCGACCTCACGGGCGTCAACACCTACACGGGCGGCACCACGATCGCCACGGGCGACGTCCTGACCCTGTCGACGAGCAATGAGCAGCATGGCCAGAGAGTCTCGGGCCAGCTCGCCGAACCCCTGGCAGGGGACCAACGGCAGCGTCGCGGGCAGCATCGTCGACGACGGCAACCTCGAGTTGTACTATAACTCCTCGACACCCGTGACGGTGGCGAACGACATTTCGGGCACGGGCGGCATTCTCGCCGACGAGACCGCCCAGATCACGGTCCTGTCCGGCCACGACACCTATTCGGGCACGACCCAGGTCATGTTCGGGACGCTCCGTGGCGGCGTCGCCGACGCCTTCGGGACGGGCAGCGCCGTGTCGATCGCCCAGGGGGCCGCGCTCGACCTCGGCGGCCACGACCAGCACATCGGCTCGCTTGCGGATTTGGTCAACTCCGATCTGAGCGGTTTCCCGCCCCAGGTCGTCGGCAACAGCGGCACAGCTCCGGCGACGCTCTACGCGGGCGCCGACAACACCAGCACGAGCTTCTCGGGCAAGATCGCCGACGGCGCGCCACCCAACAACGGGGGGCTTTACGCAGCTGCCCTCGACGTCGCCGGCACGCTGTCCGGCACGCTGCTCACCAACGCCGGCACCGCCAATCTGTCGGGCACGACGCAGGTTAGGACATTCGACAACACCGGCACCACCACGCTGTCGGGCACGCTCGACGCCGCCACCATCGACAACACGGGCGGCGGCACGGCCTATGCCAAGACGCCCGATTTCGCCGTCGTCGACACCTACAATGCCTCCAGCCAGCCGGTCGAGGAGGACGTCTAATACAAGGACGGACATCAGACCGTGCAAGGTCTCGAGCCCGGCCAGACGCTCGACTCGATCTCCAACGACACCTTCTATTCGAAAGGCGGCACCAACACTTTCGTGTTCACCCCGCATTTCGGAGCCGACACGATCACCTCCTTCGTGCTCGGCGGGGCGCATCACGACACGATCAGCCTGCCCGACAGCGCGGCGAGCCGCCTCGGCGCCATCCTGGCCCACGCCACGACGGATGCCGCCGGCGACGCGACCCTCCACCTCGACCAGAGGGACTCGATCACCATTCAGGGCGTCAGCGTCGCGGAGCTCAAACAGCACAGGAGCGACTTCACCTTGCACGCATGACGCCCTGGACGCTCGTTGTCCGGCGACATGACATCAGTTATCCGGCCGTCGTAATCCCGGTGATTACGCGGCATTGCAACATGCTGGCCAGGAACCTGCTCTATTCCGGCGTGAAACGTGGCAAGAAACTGGTCGTGCTGGTCGGGCAGCGCAAGGCGGTCGCCATCGCGGTGAAGAACGGCGGCAGGCGACGCCGCTGGTCGAAGCTCAATGAGTGGCTGGCGCCAATCGATGTCGGGCGATAGGCTACCACGCGAATGGATCGTGTCGAGCGGGGCCAATCGTAAGAGCGCCGGCGGCGACGACCCGGTGCTGATCGAAGCCTTGAAGCGGGCGAGTTGACGCCGTGATCGACTCTCTACTGATCGCCGATCCATCAGATGAGGGATGGCAGATCTCCGCCCCCGGGCGTGCGACGTCGGCTGCGACTAGACTGGCCCCAGTCGATGATGGTGGAATTCACCTTCGAGGCGGCTGCCATCGGCGCCATCCACAGCCATCCTCACGTGCAGGCGAGCTATATCGCGCGCTGCGCTTTCGAAGTGACGATTGCCGGGACGATGCGGCGCGTCACAGCCGGCGAAGCGTATAGCGTGCCGCCGGAAACGGAGCACGGCGTTAAGGCGCTCGAGCCTGGGCTCGTCATCGACAGCTTCGCGCCGCGACGTGATGATGTCTGATCGCCAAGGCTCGGCGAGCTACACTCATGCAAGACGCCGGATCGCGTGCCTGCGGTTCTACCGGATTGCCCTGGCCATCTCCTTGGCCGTCAATGTGCTGCTGATCACGGTCATCTGGGCCTACATCCACTTTGCAGGCCTGCTCTCGATCATTCAGGAGGTCGTGGGCGTCTTTGGGTAACCAGCGCCGGTGTTCTTGCAGGGCCTAAGGCTCTGGTCGGATGGCAGGGTGTGATGCGCCCTCTACGCGGTTGCTCAGCGTGAAGCCGTCGACATCGCCGCCGGAGCCATGCACCGTGACGGCGTAGACCTCGACCTTGCCGAGCGTCGCGACATCGCCCGTCACCTCGAGCCGGACCCCCGCCTTGAGCCTGTAGCAGAGCGGGTCATCGAAGGTCAGCATTCCTCGCCGCGCGGCCGTCAGGACGAACCGTTCCAGGCTGTCGAGGCGGGTGCAGAAAGGCGCGTCACCATTGCGGACCTGCAGATCGACGGCAGCGGCCGGCGAGGAACTCAGGAAAGCGGCGAGCACCGCAGCGAGGCCGGTTCTCGCGCGACGACTATCCCCAATGCCCGACGCCGCCATGGTGCGAGCACACCCCACGATGATAGTGCGACACGCTATGCGTCCCATCGCGGCAGACCGCCATCTCGCCTCGCAGGTGCCGAGACGTGTGGTAGGGCCGATGCACCAACGTCCCGTCGACAGAACGGTAATAGGCGCCGTGGCCATGATAATAGGCCACCGCAGGCGCGCCACCGAGCGCCAGCAGGACAAGCACAGCGACGGCAAGGACGCCTCTCACGGATGCTTCTCGGTCTTCGAGGCCCTATCCCCTGCGGCCGCAGCATCGGACTCGCACATGTAGGCGCCTTGCTTCGTATTCCCGTAGTTCTTGGTTCCAGCGAAATGGTAGACGCCGGACTTGGTGTTGACCCAGACCACGAGCGCGCCGGGGCAGCGGGATTGCGCCTGGGCTGCCGCCTGGAACTGGTTCGCGCCGGCGGGCGCCGTTGGGGCTACAGGGGACGGCGCAGGCGTCGCCGTTTGCGCGGGTGCTGGAGTTGCCTTCTTGCGCCCGAAGAAGCCAGGCTTGGATGCCGGCGCAGCGGCGGGAGGCGGTGCCGCAGGCGCCGGGGCCGGAGCGGCAGTCTGAGCGGGCGGCGGCGCGGCCGCGCCGGGGATCGCTTCGTTGCCGGCACGACACGACGCAACGAAATCCTTCTTCTTGATCTTGGCCGCTTTGATCGCCGGCTTGTTGGCGGCATAGTCGGCGTTGCACTGAGCAGCGGTCTTCGGTTGCTGCGCCGCGGCCGGACCCCAGGCCATCGCACCGAGCCCGATTGCGACCGTCGACACAAGAAGAAAGCGGCGCATGGATCATCTCCCCCAATCCTTGCAAGCTGACATCCTTCCCTGGATGGCGTCAATCGCCCGAAGAACCCTCGTCCGTAGCTCGACGCATGGCTCTTTCTGCTTCGTCCCGCGCGAGCGTCAGCAGGTACGCTAGGGTCGATTGGCCGCCGGCCTCAGCGATCCTGATGAGCTCTGGCATCACGCCGGCGACCTGGCGAGCCGCTTCCGGCGATGGCTCTTGGAAAACCGGGCGCCGAAAGCGGGGCGCCGATCTTTCAAAGACATACGGACGGCGCATCAGGTCGGTCTCGAGAGGAAGCCGTCGGCGATCCATCCTATCGCACATGCTGCTGCGTGGAGGACGACGGCGAGGACGGCCCAGAACACGCACAACATTCGATCTTCTTCGATCGCCACCGCTGAACCTTGTTGTGACATCGCAAGGACGCCGAACCAAATCGCCAGCAGCAACGGCGGCGCCGCAAGAACCATGCCGATCCGGAGGAAGTCCCTAGAGAGACGCGAGCCCATCATAGCACCCACGGCCGGCGTATGCCCCAAAGCACCAGGGCTGCTCCCACGATCGCCGTCGCCATGCCGATATAAAACCATCGGTTCTCTCCCGTCATTAAGCTGCCGCCGGTGATGCCGAGACCCTGGATGGTCCACACCGCGCCGACCAGCAGCAAAATGATCCCGGCGATGATCAAGCCTTTGTTCATTCCAAGGTCGCCTTCTTCAGCCGCACGCTTGGCTTCGTGAAGAGCCGTTGCAACTCAGCATAATCACGTAGCGGTCGGCCATTCGGAAATCCCGTGAGATGCGGAACGGAGATGCTCCTATTTCGCGACAAAGAGAATTGTCAGTTCGGCCTTCTATCCACGTTTCGACGAAGTTCGCAGGACCTTCTCCAGTCGCCTTGCGAGTGCCGTCTGCGGCTTCGGTTTGCCGATCGTGCAGTAGATCGAACTCAGCCGTGTAGAAGTCCGCCTCGCAGAGGTGATCCTCGCCGGTCTTCAGCGTCGCGGCCCTCGCGATGGCGAGAATCTCCGCGGGATCCTGACGAACATCCGGACGAGCGCAGCCGTCCACTCCCGGTTATTCTCCAAAAGGCCTTCGTCAACCAGGCGGGAACTGTGATCGGCGTTGGGTGACGTGGCCGATCATGGGTCCGCGTGAAGCGGACGAAGGCGGAGAACTGCGGCCAGTCGATCGCATGAGGAGGCGGAGCCCCTCGGACCCGCCGACGCGCTGATCCATTTCGCGATCTTCTGCAAGGTCATCCTGCTGCATCCGGTCGTTGGCGTCCCGCCGCCTATGTTGGAGGTCGAGCGCCAGACGACGCCGCTGGAAAACCATACCGCCCGCGCCGCCGGGTGCCGATGAATCGTATCCGGCCGACGACGTTGAGCCGAGCGATATCCCGCTTCGCCGTCCGCGCCGACACGCCAAAGCGTCGCATCAACGCAGCGGCGTCGGGACCCGCTCCACCCGTGAGTTCCCCTAGGAACCAGAGCTGGCGCTCGTTCAGCGAGCCGGGTTCCCCGCACCCCTCCGATTCTGACGGATCAGGACCATGATCAGGGCCATCAGGGCCAGGATCAGGGCCGCGATTGCGGCGTTCGGGCATAGTTCGCCTACAGGCTGGTCGTGCCTTACCATTTCCGACCGCAGTCGCTTCCGGCACTCGGCACAGCTCGAAGAACGCCTCGAGGAGATCGACCCGCCGGCTCGCGGCGAGGACCTTCTCCAGTGCGGCATCCGAGCGCGCGATCATCTCGATGAGGTGGCGCCCACTCCAGCGACCGAATGCCAGCTCCTGGTACGCTCGCGCCGGACATGCGGCGGCTGCTTTGCAGGATTGGGTGATGCGGTCGTTGCGCGTTGGCAGCAACAGACCGCTTCGGTTCACCGGAGTCGCACGCTGCGCACAGTTCCAGGCTCGCGTTGGGACGCTGCCTGCGCTCAGGCTGCCTCGGCCAATGCAACAGCATCTGCGCCGGCCGGAAGGCGAATGGGACAGGACGGATCGGTAGCGGCGCGCCAAACTGCCTCGGCCACGTCCCGCGCCCGCGTGATGTCCCCCGTCGCCCCCTGCAACCTAGCGAAGACTTGTGCCGCCACGTCGGCGTAGGGCTCCGGAACATTCATGCCCATGCGCGCCCGCGCATTGTCGCCGAAGGCGGTTTCGGGAGCGAGGCCCGGAAGAACGATCCGAGCGCGTACGCCGAACGACTCCAGCTCCAGCGCCAGGGACTCGGTGAACGCGTTCACCGCCGCCTTGCTGGCCGTGTAAACCGACAGTAGGTGAAGCGGCAGAAGCGTTACTGTGGACGTCACATTGACGATCACGCCTGAGCGCCGCTCCCTGAACTGCGGCAGGACGGCCCGGGTCATGGCGATCGTTCCCAGCGTGTTTGTGTCGAATACTTCGCGGACCTTGTCCATCGTCACGCCTTCGAGCGCGTTGAGGAGGCCGACGCCCGCGTTGTTGACGAGCACGTCGATGGCCCCGGCCGCCTTTACGGTATCAGCGATGCTGTCCGGGTCGGTGACGTCGAGCGGCAGGATCCGCAGCCGTTGGGAACGGGGCAGGACGTCTTCGCGAGGCGTGCGCATCGTGGCGATGACGGTCCAGTCCCGATCGAAGAAGTAGCGCGCGGTCTCGAGACCGAAGCCGGACGAGCATCCGGTGATGAGGATGGTGTTCATGGCAACTCCTTTTGGGATGGTAGGAAGGTAGGCTTGCCGCACTGGACCTGCTACGAGCGGAAGTCCAAATTTCGTTGGTGTCCGTCCGAAATGCCCGATCCGCTCGCGCAAGTCGTTGGCCTGCTTCAACCGAGCGCCTCCTTCTCCAAGCTCGTCAGTGCGTCCGGAATTTGGGCCGTGCGACGCTCGGACGAGGGGCGCCCCTTCTATGCAGCGATGCTCGAAGGCTCATGTCATCTGTCGATCGCGGGCCAGCAGCCGATCACTCTTGAACCGGGCGATTTCGTTCTTGTGCCGGCGGCCTACGATTTCGTCGCGTCGAGCCTCAAACCGCCAGCGCCAGGCGTCGAGTTTCAGCCGATCGAGACGAACCCCGGCGTGTTCCGGCTCGGCAGCCACGACGACCTCCCGGTCGTCCGGATGCTGGTGGGCCACTGCACGTTCGGCGCGGACGACGCCAAGCTCTTGGTGTCGCTTCTCCCGCAATTGGTGCACGTACGAGGACAGAGCAGGTTGACCACGCTGGTCGAGCAGGTGAACGGGGAAACGCGCGCCAATCGACCAGGCCGCGACGTCGTTCTGGCACGCCTGCTGGAGGTCCTGCTGATCGAGGCGCTCCGGTCCACCACCGGGCCGGCTGCGCCTGCAGGCCTCCTGCGAGGGCTCTCCGACGACCGTCTCGCGGTCGCCATACGGCAGATGCATGACCGTCCGACCCATAGTTGGACAGTCGCCGAGCTAGCGCGCGAGGCCGCGCTGTCGCGCTCGACATTCTTCGAGCGGTTCAGGCGCGAGGTCGGAGTCGCGCCAATGGAGTATCTGCTGGGGTGGCGCATGGCATTGGCAAAGGATCTGCTGTGCAGGGGGAAGGGAGGTGTTGCTAGGATCGCCGAAAGTGTAGGCTACAGCTCAGCGAGTACGTTCAGCGTTGCTTTTGCGCGTCATGTCGGAATGCCGCCCATCCGGTACGCGCGCGAGCAGCAGGCCAGATAAGGGCAAGTCGCGGCTCTCTGGCGACCCGAAAATTCGAACGGCCGTCTAAGGACCGAAAAGCTCGGCATCTGCTTTGTCCTTCCTCTTGCCTGAACGTCCGGAACCTGGCGAGCAGCCAACGTCGGCTTGTGGCGCGGGACAGTGATTTGCGCGCGAGCGCGAACGGCACGAGCATGGTGGACTTCTGAAGGAGCTCACCATGACAATAACGGTTCAAGCACCCGCCTTCAGCACGACGGCCGCATCCGTGACCTGGCCATGTTCAACGTCGCGATCGACAGCAAGCTGCGCGGCTGTGACCTCGTCAAGCTGCGCGTCGCCGACGTCCATCTGGGCGACAGGGTGCGATTGCGCACCACCGTCGTCCAGCAGAAGACCGGTCGCCCTGTTCCCTTCGAGCTGACCGACCCGACCCGCGAAGCGCTCGCCGCGCGGTTGAAGAAGCGCAGCTTGCGATCTGGCGACTGGCTGTTCCCGAGCCGGAGCCATGCCGGCGATCACACAACGACGCGACAGTACAGCCGGCTTGTCGACGACTGGGTCGCCCTGGCAGGCCTCGATCCGGCCGCCTACGGCACCCATAGCCTGCGCCGGACCAAGGTGGCGCTCGTCTACAAGCGTACGGGCAACCTGCGGGCCTGCCAGCTTCCGCTCGGCCACACGAAGCTCGAGAGCCCGTCCGCTATCTCGGCATCGAGGTCGATGATGCTCTTGTCCTGCCCGAGCAAACCGACCTCTGACGAACGCCGCGTCGGCCCAGAACCGCCGCGATAGGCTGAGTTGGGTCGAAAAGCCGAAGTTCCCGAAACAACCGAGACACCCGTCATCAATGCCGCCCCCGCACACGTCAACCCGGCACGGCGAACGGCGCCGGGTCGACCGGAGATTCCCCGCGATCATCGCTTCACCAAGATCAATCATCCATGGACCAATGGTCAGGTCGAACGGATGAACCGCACGATCAAGGAAGCGACCGTCAAGCGCTACCACTACGACAGCCACGCGCAGCTCGAACGGCACCTCAACGACTTCGTCTCAGCCTACAATTTCGGTCGGCGACTGAAGACGCTGAAAGGCCTCACGCCCTACGAGTTCATCTGCAAACGGTGGACTTCAGAGCCACAACGGTTCAGCTTCGATCCAATCCACCAAATGCCGGGACTAAACACCTAGGTCGTCGTCAGACCCAGAAACACTTTCGTGGCCGCCCACACGCCCTTCAAGTCGCACTGGCCCTGGTAGACTTCCGGAGGGGTGGGACCGCGCTTGAGGAGGCGATAAATCGCTTCCCAGGCCGTGCGCGTGGAGTATTCAAATGTGAACGCGATCTCCCGTTCAAGCTCGACGTACTGACCAATGAGGCTAAGATTGGTCACGCCCTCCGGAATCACGGGTGGCCTGTCGCCACGCTTGCGGGCCAGCCAGATGTTGTTCACGTAGGGCATGTTGGAGGGAATGCAGATCGACGTGCGGACGATCTCTTCCGTCTTCGAATCCCCTTGTTTCAGACCGAGATGTTGCAGCAATTCCCTCAAGATCTCCTCACCTGTGCGTTGATACATGGGCTTTTGATAGAGGTTGCCTTCTTTTTCCGGAAAGAGCCCATAGCCCCACCAGACAGATGTATCTGGCGGCTGGCTGAGGACTTCAGGCTGGCTGAAGACCGACAGCGAGATCACCCAGTTCGAATCTTTCAAAGTCAGGAGCCCGCCGCTTCCAGGGCCGCTATGGGTCAGGTTGGTGATCTCGTCTAGGAATTCGGTGCCGGTCGTGGTCACGGTGAATGTCACCCAGCGCGAATCGGCGATTCGGTCGTCGCCAAGAAGGCATCTGGATTACCGAAGCCTTTGTGCTTCCCGGCCATCTTCTTCCACAGCGCCCATGACCGCCCGGGTTTAGGGGGCGGCCCCGGTGGCGTGTCCATCGTTCCGGCCGAGAGATCGGCGGCTTGCGAGCCGGTGGTCACGAGCACGATGTCGTTCGGGTCGACGTCGACCGACATCGAACCGGCTCCGCGTTCATACTTGAGTCGGTTGACGGTCATGCGGCCAGGCGAGTCGGTGAACTCTATGTCGCTGACGAAGGCGCCCTTCAAGAAGTTCACCTGCTTCCTTTCGAGCCAAGCGACCAGTGGTTCGACGAAGGCTTCATGCTGGTTGAATTGCGAGCGCAGAACATTTGCCATGCTCGATAGGTCGGGAAACAAATACACGAAACGGTTCAGGTACCGCCGGAACTCGATGATGGTGTGCTGTGGCAACGAACCCATCAGCGTCGACCAGAGCAACCAGAATTCCGTTTCGAAGAACCTTGGGGAAAACCAGTCTTTAATGAGATGACCGTCCAACGACGTTTCGCGGGTGAGCGAAAGCTTCGCCAGACGGAGGCCGTCGCTAAGGTTCAGCTCATAACGCTGGTCATGCAAGCGGTTGAGGTTCCGATCGACGATATGGGTTTGGTCGACAAACGGGTGTTCTTTATTGAAAGTGAGGAATTGCTCTGCAACATTGATATTGGAGTAAGCTCGAGTGGGGACCTTTGCGAGCAGATCCAAAGCGCAGCGGAACTCCTTATCGAAGATAGACCCAGGCAGGTTGTAGCCGCTTTTCGCATCGCCAGCCAAAAAGAACCCGCCGCCGAGCTTCTCGACTGCCTCGTAAATCGTAATGTCTGGACCGGACATGTCAGCGTTCCGGATGAGTAACGCCGCCGCCAAACCCCCAAACCCGCCGCCGACAATATGCGCCTTCATTTGGCCCCTCCCAGAAACTCCGGGTTGGGAAGAACTCCGGAGGTTTCCAGGCCAGCAGGGTAGCCGCTAGAATCCGTCCGGGAAACCAATCCGAACAAGCGAAGCTTCTGGCTGTGCAAAAAAAGCATCTTGCGCACATTTCGAACACGAGCAGCTGTCCACCCTTCTTCTCTCGGAGGGTTCATAGTACCAGAACGAAACAAGAACATCCCTTGACTCTGGGCGGCTGTTGTGGCAGGGTAGATTACAGTTCCGGATCAGGTCACCTAATTCTGGGACACGTCCGACCCGCCCTTACCGGCGGGTTTTTTTTATGCGCCGAGGACACCCCGATGACGTGCGCAGACCTCGTCAAAATTTTTCTGCCAACCGTGCCAGCCTTCGTCCTGTCCTTGACAGCCCTGCTGGCCGAGCTTCGCCACTGGCGCAGGAAATAACATCAAGTCGCCGAGCAAGATGCCTTCCGTGACAGACGCGCCGGCATCGGTCATCCTGCTTCTCAGCACATCGTGCTCGGCACCGACATCGAACCGGCCTTCCCTTCACTCCGGAACGAGGACCTTCGTCATGGCCGACAATGTCTCGCAGACCCCAGACCAGCCGCTGATCGACAACGCGCCCTACGGCAGCGGGCCGAACGCCTCGGTAACAGATGCGACCGAGAATGCGGTCGTCACGCACCACGTGGCCACAATCGCCGGCAAGACGATTCCCTACACGGCCCAAGCCGGTCATCTGGTCACGGTCGACCCGGCAACGGCCTTGCCCAATGCCAAGTTCTTCTATGTGGCTTTCACGGCGGACGGCATGGATCCGACCACCCGGCCCGTGACCTTCTTCTACAACGGTGGCCCAGGCTCCTCGGCCGTGTTCCTGCTGCTCGGGTCCTTCGCGCCGCGACGGATCCGAACGAGTCTGCCCGGCTTCACGCCGCCTGCGCCCTACACGATCGAAGACAATCCCGACAGCTTGCTCGACCGCAGCGACCTTGTTTTCGTCAACCCGATCGGGACCGGCTACTCGGCCGCGATCGCGCCGCACACGAACCGGGAGTTCTGGGGCGTCGATCCCGATGCCCGCTCGATCAAGGACTTCATCAAACGCTACCTTACCGCCTTCGATCGCTGGAACTCGCCCAAGTTCCTGTTCGGCGAGTCCTATGGAACGGCCCGCAGCTGCGTGCTCGCCTGGTTTCTCCATGAGGACGGGGTCGATCTCAACGGCATCGTCCTGCAGTCATCCATTCTCGACTATTCGCAGACCGGCAACGCGGTGGGGCTCCTGCCAACCCTTGCGGCGGACGCCTGGTACCACAAGCGCGTGACCGTCACTCCGACCCCGCCCGACCTGCCGTCCTTCATGGACCAGGCCACGGCTTTTGCGAGCGGACCCTATGATCCGGCCCGCAAGGCCTTCCCCAAGGTGGATCGAGCCGTCCTCAACACGCTCAGCGAGATGCTCGGCATCTCGCCGACCGTGCTGATCTACTGGGGCCTTGATGTCTCGGCGAGCAACTCGATCGGGCTCCTGTTTCTGTCCACGTTGCTGCAGGACCAGGGCCTCGCACTCGGAGCCTATGACGGGCGGGCGACGGCCATCGACACCGGCATCGCCGGCTCGATCGATCCAAACTCCGGGGGCAACGATCCCACCATGACGGCGGTCTCCGGCGTCTACACGGCCATGTGGAACAGCTACCTCAACGATGAACTCAAGTTCGTCGCGACTTCGCCCTTCACCGACCTCAACGATCAGACATTCAGGTTCTGGGACTTCTCGCACGTCGACCCCACGGGCGTTCAGAAGGGCAAGGACGTGAACGGCAATGTCGTCCTCTACACCGCGGGCGATCTTGCCTCCGTGATGGCACTCAACCCCGACTTAAAGGTGTTCTCGGCCAACGGCTACTTCGACTCAGTGACGCCGTTCTACCAGACCGCGCTGACGCTCGCCGCCATGCCGCTCGAGAACGCGCGAGTTCGGGCGAACATCACAGTTCGCCACTACCCGTCCGGTCACATGGTTTATCTCGACGGGCAATCACGGACCGCGTTCAAGGCCGATCTGTCGCTGTTCTACACCAGCGCCACCCGTCCGTTCGTCGCCCGCGCTCGGCTAGCGCGATCGATCCAGCTCTGCCATCCCTACATCAAGTTCCCGACCGGCACCGGCGTGCTCGCGCCACGAACGGCACCAGCCCAGACCTGGCAGGTGCCGGACCTGTGCCGGGCCTACGATTGGCCAAGCAATCTCGCCGGCGGCGGCACGATTGCGATTATCGAACTCGGCGGCGGCTGGGTCCGGGCCGACATGGAACGCTTCTTCCAATCGATCGACCAGCCCGTACCGACCATCATCGACGTCTCGGTGAACGGCAACCGCAACAGCCCGAGCCATGACGGCCCTTCGAGCGACGCCGATGCAGAGGTCGCGCTCGACCTTCAGATCGCCGCGGGCGCGTACTATGTCGCGACCGGGAAGCCTGCCACGATCCGCGTATATTGGGCCGGCAACGAACCCAGTGCGATTGCGAGCGGCATCCGGGCGGCAGCCGCCGACGGTTGTGACACTTGCTCGATCTCCTGGGGTGCAGACGAAGCCGTCTGGTCGCAAGCCTCGACGCAACTCGGACAGGATCTCGTCCAGGCGCTCGAGGATGCCGCGACTGGAGCGGCCCGCTCCGGGATGGTGATCTTTGCCGCCTCCGGGGACAATGACGCCTCGGACGGTGGAGAGGACGCCACGAATGTCGACCTGCCTTCGGCCTGCCCGCATGCGATCGGCTGCGGGGGCACGCGGAAGACGAGGAGCACAGAGGTGGTGTGGAACGACGACCCTGGCAATCCGAACGGCCATGGCACGGGCGGCGGGTTCTCGACGCTGTTCCCGCAGCAATCATGGCAGGCAAATGCGCCGCACGGACCCGGCCGCATGGTGCCAGACATCGCCGCCAACGCCGATCCCGATACCGGCTACGAGATCGTTGTGCATGGAACGGCGCAGCCGGTCGGCGGCACCAGCGCGGTTGCTCCTCTATACGCCGGTCTCTTCGCTGCCTTCGGCCGCAAGCTCGGCTTCATCACACCGACGCTCTGGTCGAACCAGGTCTGCTTCAATGACATCACGGAAGGCGACAACGGCTTCTATCGCGCCCGGATCGGGCCAGACCCCTGCACGGGCTTGGGCTCACCGATCGCCAGCAAGCTCGCCGCGCTGGTGGGAAAGGCGCCGGCGGCGACCGAAGCGCCTCCTGCGATCGCCTCGGAGGGCCTGGTTCCTGCAGGGTGGAGCGGCGTTGTCCGGATCGCGTTTGAAAATGGCCGACCTCTTGGTGAGCCGCAGCTTGAGCCTTCCCCAACAGCGACGGCGGCAGCCGAGAGGCCCAGGACGCGAGCCGCGCGGCAGAGAAGAAGGAGGGCCGGGTAGGTTTCGCACTTCGACGTTGTGCGGGCGAATGGCGTCTGCCACGCATCGGCATCCTCTGCGCCCGTTACCGTCCAAGAAGCGCTCCGAACTAATAGCCAACCCATGGGACGGCCCTGGTGAACTTCGGCCCAATCGCTCTCGCGGGTGAACGTCCGCAATATGGCCATCAGCCAACGGCAGCTATTGGCGCGACTTCGACCCTACTTGCGAAGCCGCGGTCCATTGCAGCGGTCAATCAGGAACTACCGTGCTGGGGTGGTTCGCCAGGCAGGAGGCAGTGAGATCCTCGATCCTGACGCCGTGCCGGCCCGCCCACTCGGCCAGATTCTGCGGCCGGTAGTCTGGCTTGTTGCGCCAGCGCTCGAATACCGACACATCGATCGTCTCGTTTATGGTGTGCACCACCGTCTCGGTGCGAGGCTCGGGGGGCCGTCCAATCGGCCGCCAGTGCCGCTGCTCGGCATGCAGCAGGGCATAGGCTCCACTTAGGAAAGCCTTGAATGAGTCATCGATCGCGCCCGCCGCGGCATTCTCGTCGATGTCAAGCGCCTGCCGGAACAGAAGCCCGTGCTGCTCCGCCTTGCCCATCAGCCAGCGCAGTGGCAGCTGCGCCAACACGTCGTTGTAGCTACCCCCACCGACATTGCCGTGCGAACCCACAAACCAACGCTGCTCGACGCTGTCCAGGCTTCGTGGCGAGGTGAAGGGTGCGGAAGGGTCGCGGCCCGGCACGTACTGACTTAGGAGCGTCGCGTCGAACACGGCCCGGTTCTCATCGACGGCCACGGCGTGAAACACATTTTGCTGCGACTTCCGCAGGTTCACGTCGAGGAAACTGTGATCGCCGCCGGTCAGCAGGTGGAGGGCGTTGCTGGTGGCAACCGCGCCGACCGTGTCCCAGACGCCCGTGAGCTTTACCGGTATGGGCAGGCTGTATCGGGCCAGCCAGCGTTCTTCGTTGTCGATTGGGGCAGCCGCGCCCGTCTCAAGCAATTCATGGATGGTGCGGACCGCATCACCACGCCGGTAGCGGGCGTAAAGCTGGCTGATCGACAGTGGCGCCCCAAGCTTCAGCAGCCCGCAGCGCGAGATCAAGCCTGACAGGCTCCGCGCGGCGAAGGCGCCGCGGCTGAAGCCGAAAATAAACAGCTCGTCGCCATCGAGGTAGGTCTCGACCAGCCACTGATAGGCGAGCGTCAGCACGTCATCGATGCCGTAGCCGAACGCTCCGCCGCGGATATTCTCGCCGAAGCTCGTACCCACTCCGGCGCTATAAAAGACTAGTTGCTTGGACTCAGCATCGGACCGGCAAAGCGACTTGAGCCGCCAGACATTGGTGTTGCCGATCGCCTGGTCCCACGTGCCATCGAGGAACACCGTCAACTTGCGGCCTGCAGAAGTTCCCGGCTGAGCCTCCGTCATCGCACCCCCCATGAGCATCAGTCTTCTACTTGCAGATCGCGACCCCAAGAAGTCGGTCAATCCCGAGCACCGTGTATCCACAGGCAAATCGACAACGGTCGGGGGCGCGGCAGGCCAACGACCGTTCGCATCTAGACATTGAGCCAATGCCGGCTTCTGGCCCATCGTGGCCGAAGGTCTGCTTCCAGGTTTGTGGCGGATCGTAGCGGACATGGGCGTCCGGCGAGTGCCGACCCGTCTATGCCAGTCTCGGTGACCGATGCGCTCGCGGCTCTCACGATGTCTTCCACAGCCGTCGCGTCGAGTAACGGTGACGGCCGTTTTGGAGGTGCTATCAGTCGTCGTAGCCTGGCAGCGGTCATGAGGCGATCGGAGGCCTGCCATCAAACGCTGTGCCATCTACACGCGCAAGTCCTCGGCGGAAGGGCTCGATCAGAGCGTCAATTCCCTCGACGCTCAGCGGCATTCCTGCGAGACGTATATTGTCAGCCAATCAGGCGAAGGATGGATCGTCCTCGCCGAGCGCTACGACGACGGGGGCTGCTCCGGAGGATCCCTGGACCGGCCGGCGATCCGGCGCCTGCTAGCCGATCTCGTCGCTGGGGAGATTGACATCGTGGTCGTCTACAAAATCGACCGCTTGTCCCGCTCCCTGATCGACTTCGCGTCGCTTCTCGGGCGGTTCGAGGCGCACGGGGTCGACTTCATTGCGGTTACTCAGGCGTTCAATACGACGTCCTCCATGGGGCGGCTGACGCTCAACATCCTGCTCTCCTTCGCGCAATTCGAGCGCGAACTAGTAAGCGAACGTCTGCGGGATAAATTCGCTGCGGTCAGGGCACAAGGTCTATGGCAGACCGGGCTGCGCCCATTCGGCTACCGTGTGGACAATGGCGTGCTGACCGTTGACGAGGCTGAGGCAGAAGTCATCCGTCACATGCACCGGCGCTACGATCTGCTGGGTTCGGCACGCCTCATCGCGAGAGAATTGACGGCGCGAGGTGTCTGCAACAAGGCCGGCAAGCCCTTCAGCGCGCGGAGCGTGCGCGGGATCCTCGCCAATCGTCTCTACTGTGGCGATCTGGTCCACGGTGGCCAGCCCATCCCCGGCAAGCATCGCGCGATCATTTCGGAGGCGCGTTGGCTCGCGACACAGAGGGCGATCGCCGCCGTCTTACGTCGACACAGGCCGCCCGCGCGGCCCCACGTTCCAAACCCACTAAAAGGACGCATATTCGGGCCGAACGGAGAATTGCTCAGTCTCGACTTCGTCTATAACCAACAGGGCCGGATCTACCGCTACTACACGCCTTCGGGTCGCCGTCCTAGACGGGCTTTCGACAATCCCAACACGCGCTTCCGCGCCGACGTTTTCGACGAGACCGTGCTGTCGGCCATCCTGGATTTCGTGCCGCTTGCGGCGCGCGCCACGGCCCGTGAAAGCCGTTCGAAGCTTCTCAAGACCCTCGTCCAGCGCGTAGACATCGGCCAAGAGAAGCTTGCGGTCGCCTTGCGCTCTGGCGCCTTCGTCCAGGTTTCCGTCGCGGGCCGCGTGCGAGCCATCAACAAGCCACGGGGGCCCCGACCGCCGAAGCCTGGGCATGCCGGCGAGACCGCCGTTACCGCTTAGGCCAGCTCCAGCTCTGCGCCGTTTCACCTTCGAGGCACTGCCGGTTCGGCAGCCGCGCTCGAATGTCCGCAAGATGGCGACCTCCCAACGACCGCTGCTGGCGCGGGACAGTGATTCGCGCCCGAGCGTCGACGGGATGAGCCTTGTGAGCTTCCGAAAGGAGCTCACCATGACAATCAATGAAACGAACACCCGCGTCTCGTGGAACCAAGGCCGGATCGTCGGGCCGAAGCCGCCGCTCAAGCCCAAGCACATCTGGGCCATCCGCACCCGCCTCCAGCACGACCGCCGCGTCCGTGACCTCGCCATGTTCAACGTCGCGATCGACAGCAATCTGCGCGGCTGCGATCTCGTCAAGCTGCGCGTCGCCGACATCCAGCTGGGCGACAGCGTGCGGTTGCGCACGACCATCATACAGCAGAAGACCGGCCGGCCTGTTCCCTTCGAGCTGACCGACCCGACCCGTGAAGCGCTCGCAGAGTGGTTGAATAAGCGCGGGATGCGCTCGGGAGACTGGCTGTCCCCGAGCCGAAGCCATGTCGGCGACCATGTCACGACGCGACAGTACAGCCGGCTCGTCGACGATTCGGTCGCCCTCGCCGGCCTCGACCCAGCTGCCTACGGGACCCATAGCCTGCGCCGCACAAAAGTGGCGCTCGTCTACAAGCGCACGGGCAACCTCCGTGCCTGCCAGCTCCTGCTCGGCCACACGAAGCTGGAGAGCACCGTCCGCTATCTCGGGATCGAGGTCGACGACGCCCTGGTCCTGTCCGAGCAGACCGAGCTATGATGAAAACTGCGGCGGCCCAGCGCCGCCGCGACCGACACCCTTGGGTGGGTAGCAGAAGTTGGGTCGCGCGCGGAATCCAGACGCTTACTCAAGCGGCTTCCGCACCAGGGTTTACGGCGATGTCATCGAGCGCATAGATGGCCGACGTTTTGGGATCGTATTTCTCGGGCCAAATCACGCGGTCTTAGATCGATTACTGCTCCTTCTTGAATAAATCCTGGAAGATGAGCTGGCCCCAAGTGCGGCCGCGTGCGTGGACCAGCGCGCCACCCTCGTTGAGCTTTCCCAGCTTGACGGGTGCGAACCCGAGTTGTTTGGCTAAGGCCGCCACGGGAGCGGTCGCGTCCTCGTCGTCGCTCGACAGAAAGATGACCCGGTGGCCGCCCTCGACGATCGGATCGGCAGCCAGGGCGGCCGCAGGCAGGTGATTGAAACCTTTCACGAAATTGGCGCCGGTGAACGCCTTCGCGATGACGGCGGAGGACGGGAGACCGCCCAGCTCTTCAGGGAGAACTCCAAACGCGTTCGTCGCGTCTATGACTGTCTTGCCTTCCCAGCTCGGCAGGGCCTTCGCAACCTCGCGGTGCTCCCAGAACGGGATTGCCAAGATGATCGTGTCGGCCTCGACTACATCCTGCAGCGACTTGGCGACGACCGTGGGTCCAATCGCCCGAGCTTGCGGCGCCAACGCCTCGGGCGGCCGGCGGCTCGCGACGGTCAAGTCGATGTTTTTACGGGCGAAGGCATGGGCGAGGGCCTGGCCTATCTTGCCGAATCCTACAATCGCATAGCTCATAATGCTTCTCCGATCCGTGTTGATATTGATTCTCCGGCCTCCAACGGTGCTGGATTATCCGTTCCGCTGTGTGGCGACCTTCGCGTAGACGTCCCGCCGTGAACGACTTCGCGCGACCGGGCCGACCGTTCAGCACGGAAGTCGTTCCACCATGGACACGCTAGTTCCCACCGATCAGCCACTTCCCGCGATTCGGCGCGAATTCAAATGGCCGAGAAGCCGCCGTCGACAGACAACTCCACCCCATTCACGAAGCTCGAATCGTCTGAAGCAAG
The DNA here is from genome assembly GCA_965277635.1 of Lichenihabitans sp. Lineage (GTDB taxonomy): Bacteria > Pseudomonadota > Alphaproteobacteria > Rhizobiales > Beijerinckiaceae > Lichenihabitans. Next base: position 1,876,696 of record CBDIDE010000002.1, on the reverse strand, counting down.
AAACAGCGCGACTGCCGCAATTTCCTCAGGACGACCCATCTTTCCCCGCGGGATCAGGGATTCGAACATCCGCTTCGCTTCCTCGGTGAGAACTTGGTCCTGCATCGCTGTGGCGATCGGCCCCGGGCTCAGCACGTTCACCCGGATATTCCTGTTCTTCAGTTCGTTGAGCCAAGTGCGTGCGAATGAGCGCAACGCCGCCTTGCTCGCCGAATACACGCCGTAACCAGGAAAACCTTTCACCGAAGCAACTGACCCGGTCATGAAGATCGATCCGCCATCGTTGAACAGCGGCAACGCCCTCTGAACCGTAAACAGCGTGCCGCGCGTATTCAGGCCGAAGGTCGCATCGAAATGCTGCTCGGTGATCTCGCCCAGTGGGACGGCTTCGCCCATGCCGGCGCTCGCGTACAGGACGTCGATCCTGCCCTTTTCCCGCTTGACCGTGTCGAACAGACGGTCGAGGTCGTCGAGACTGGCCGCGTCGCCGCGCACGCCGGTTACGTTCCGGCCAATCAGCTTGACGGCCTCGTCGAGCGCCTCCTGCCTCCGGCCCGTAATGAAAATATAGGCGCCTTCTTCAACGAACCGCTTGGCGCTCGCCAGCGCCATGCCGCTCGATCCACCCGTGATGACTGCAACCTTACCCTTAAGCTTTCCCATGACTTCTCCTTTCAGCCTCCGTCTTTGGTCGTTCGGGGAGGCATCCGAGAAACTCGAGATGGGTTCGCCGGCGTCAGGCGTTGAGTGCGAAAGCGCACACATCGGTGGTGCGAAATCGATCCGGCTGGACGGCTGACGCCAGCCGCGACGACCGGTGTCCGCCGTTCGGAATTAGGTCGCGCTTGTCGACGTAGGCTATGACGACCGCTCGTACTACCCACATACGAGATGCTGTTCGATGTGTTGGATACTGGCTTTGGAAGGCGCACTTCGCGGTGCCGGATTGCACCATGATCGACTGGGATGACGTCCGCTATTTTCTTGCCGTCGCGCGCGGAGGCTCGGTGCGGGCCGCCGCCGAGCGCCTCGGGGTGAACCACTCCACCGTGCTGCGACGCATCGCCCAGCTCGAGGAACGCCTCGGGGTGCACATGTTCGAAAAGCTGCCTTCGGGCTACCGCCTGACGGCTGCGGGCGAGGAGGTCCTCGAGTTTGCGGACCAGATGAAAGCGTCGTCGCACCTGCTGGAGACGCGCGTCTTCGGTCGCGACCAAAGCGTGCGCGGGAGTCTGCGGGTGACGTTGGCACCGCCCCTCGCGACACACCTGCTCATGCCGGACTTCGCCGATTTCGCGCGTCTGCATCTGGACATCGAGATGGAAATCTTGTCGTCCGGCGAGCTGGCAAATCTGACCAATCGAGAGGCCGACGTCGCGATCCGCGTCGTCTACGACCGCAAAACGCTGCCGCCCAATCTTCACGGCCTGAAGGGACCGGAGGTGTTCGGCGGCGTCTACATGTCCCGCGATCGACTAGCCGCTCGGCGTGCGGGCGCTCCGGATCCCATCCGGTGGATCGTCATAAGCATTCATGGAATCCCGGATTGGGCTAGCGAGGGTGAGGTTCGCACCACGGGGGTTCCGTTTAGGACCACGGACGGCGAGGCGCAGATCGCTGCAGTACGGCAAGGGCTTGGGATCACGACACTGCCGTGCTTCATCGGAGACGCTGACCCTCTCCTGGTGAGGGTGCCGGGCACCGACCTGCACATGCATGGAACGCTCTGGCTTCTCACGCAGGGGGAGACACGCAAGACGAAGCGCGTGCGGCTCTTCACTGAGTTCGTATCCCGCAGGCTCGCCGCCTATGCTCCGCTTCTCGCGGGGCTGTCCATACCGCGCGACTGACGCGTGGCAGGTCGCCGTCGATGCCTGCAGTGGGCAAGTGCCTGCAAGCGGACATTCCCAGCGTCCGCGAAGGGTCGACTCCGGCCCGATCACCGGTCGAAGCCCGAGCGTCCGCAAGCTGGCGACCAGCCAACGGCAACTGTTGGCGCATCCTGGCCGAAAGCTCAATGATGGTTCCCGACCGATCTGACGCTGGAGCCGGAGTTCGGGATCCGGTCATGCCGCTGCCGGCGTTCGACGGTCGAGCTCGTCCGGGCGCGTTCGTCCCAAGGCGAATGCCGATCTGCACATTGTCTGCACCACAATCCCGGACCTCCGCACGGCCTCGCGACCGCTGCACGGCACGGTCTCGGTCGAGCCGACCTCGAGCGGAGCTACCTCGTGATCGTTGACGGCCATGCGCTCGCCCGCTCCGATGCCGGTCTCGCGCTGCTGCGACACATGAAGATGCCATGGCGATGGCTCGTGCTGCTTCGTCTCGTGCCGCGGCCAGGGCGCGATCGGATCTACGACATCGTCGCCCGCCACCGCTATCGATGGTTCGGCACCACCGAGACCTGCATCGTGCCGAGCCCCGGAAGCCGGCATCGTTTCACGCTCGACTGAGCCCGACCTCGCGCCACGTCATGGGCAGGCCACCGCTCGGGCGAAGCGAGAATTTCGGCTCGGGGATCGGACTCTGCGGAACCGCGAAGGGCTCCCATCGCTGGAGGATCGTCGCGGCGACCACGCAGGCCTCGACGAGCGCGAAGTTCTGTCCGATGCAGACCCGCGGCCCGGTGCCGAACGGGATGTAGGCGTATGGAGGCCACGTCGGTTCGCGAAGGAACCTGCCCGGATCGAAGCGCTCGGGATCGGGAAACCAGCGCGGGTCGCGGTGAAGAGTGTAGGGGACGACCTGCACGAGGTCGTGACACGCGATCGTGAAGCCCTCCAGCGCCACTGGCTCGGTCGCTTGCCGGAGGAACAGCGTGTAGGCCGGCGGCTTCAGGCGCAGCACCTCGGCGACGATCGCGCGCAGCACCGGCAGCGCCGTGAGATCCTCGACCGTCACGCCGCGGTCGCCCACCGCACCGGCGACCTCGGTGAGAACCCGGGCGCGCCAGTCCGGATGTTCGACGAGCGCCAGGAACAGCCACCCGAGCAGGGCGCCGGACGTTTCGTGTCCCGCGATCAGCAGGCTCATCGCATCGTCACGGATCGGAACGAAGGCGCGGTCGTGCTGCTCGATCAGCATCGACAGGAGGTCCCCGCGATCCGTCGCAGGCGCCGCGAGGCGTCCGCTGACGAGACCCGAGACCACGTCGTTCATCAACCCGATCGCCCATCGTTTTCGAGCCTTGGCGCGCAGCGGGAGCCAGTCGGGCAGCGTAAGTGGCGACGCGGATTCGCGGAACGCCGTGTCGGACAGGATCTGGATCGCGCGCTCGACGGCGTCGCCGTTCGGCAGCGGCGGCGCACCGAACAGCGTGCCGGTGGCGATGTCGAGCGTTAACCGCGCCATCGTCGCATCCGTATCGATGGTGAGCGTTCCGGTCCGGGCGTCATAGCCGAAGCGTGCGCAGATCTGCCGGGCGTGATCCGCGGCAACGCCCGCGTAATCCGCCATCCGGCGGGTCTGGAACGCGGGTTGGACCTTGCGCCGGCGATCACGCCATCTCTGCCCTTCCGCCATCACCAGGCTGTCGCCGTTCCATTGCGCGAGGACGCGGGTCAGCTTGCGGAAGCGGATGAAGGAGTCCGCATGGCGGACGAGCACCGCCTCGATGTCGCTCGGGTGGAAGAGGAGCCACGATCGATACGGGCCGAGCCGCAGGCGAACCCGGGCGCCGTGGCGCGCGCGCATGTCGGCGTAGAAGCGAAGCTGGTCGCGCCTGATGCGGACCAGGTGATCGAGCCCGAACAGAAGAGATCGGGGATGTCCCGGCACGTCAGGACCGAGCCACGAGCGCACGTCGCGGTGCCGCCTGCTTCAGTGCGCCGAGCGGCAGAACCACCAGCAGCGTCACGGCGGAGATCAGCGCCCAGCCGAAATGGATGTGGTTCAGGGCTTTCGCGACTGCCGCAATGCCGGTGAATGAGCGGATCTCGTCCGGCTCGACATAGCCGAGCCCGGCGCCCGCGGCCGATCGAAGGTCGAGCCCAACCGGGTGGTGGTGGCGCAGGAAGGCGACGAAGCGGGCGTGCCGGTTCGAGCCGATGGAGCACCGAGCGGAGCGGCGAATGGGAGCCGCTCCGGCCCGACCTGGTCGTCGAGGTGCGGTTCGATCACGTCACCGGCCACCGCTTCCGCCATGGAACGAAGCTGATGCGTTGGCGTCCGGACAAGGCGCCGCGCCAATGCACGTTCGAGCAGATCGAGGCCCCTTTGGCAGACGTGGAGCTTTGAAAGCGCGCCAGAGCGGCGACTTGGCGGCCAGAGGAGCGGAGCGCTGAACCCGAGACCCTGCGTCTTCTACGCAACGGCTGGATGCCGAACGATCACCGCTCGCGCATCGGCGGGCGCCGGGGCAATGCCCATGAGCGTGATTCAGCGGTTCTCCAGGCGCTGCCGGCCCATCGTCATTGTCGAGGTTTGTTGTCCTCCGACCGTTGCATGCGGCCCGCCAGCACCATGACTCCGGGTCGAGATTGGCGGAAGCTAAGCCAGGCGTTGCGTGTCTCGGTCTCGCCCATCGATTGCCGCGGGAGACACGCTCGGTCGGGGGAGCGTGACGCTCGGAGATCAGCCGCGATGCGCTGATGTTTCAGGGCCGTGCCGAGAACGCAGCGGACGCTTTCAGCTGCGACTCGGCGGCCGGCGGCTGCCGCCGCCGAGCGGCCCTTGTCGACGGTGATACGAACAGGCGGGCCTGTCCCGTGCGGGCTCCGCTCTATCTGAGCTGGCTGTCTTTGTTGCCTCTTCGGTTAAACCCGGCATTTACGGGACGGTGGTCACGCGCCGCCTGGCATAGGACGCAGGTCCGGGCCCCGGGCAGCGCGCGGCGGCGCGCCTCCGGAATTTCGTCACCGCATTCTAGGCAGTGTGTCACACCCTCGCCGGTTGGCAGGCTCGCCCGCGCGCCTGCCACCGCATCCATGATGGAATCGTCGATCTGATCCTGAACCGCCCCGTCACGGGCCCAACCGCTCGCCATCGTCGCTGTCCAATTTCTCTGCCTTCCCGGCGAGTCAGATAAGACGTTACAACACCCGTTCCAACGGCGGCAGCCTTCAGCCACCACATCGTGGCGGCGATCGCCCGCTCTTCGGGACCGAGGACATTGGTGTAAATAGCCGCGGTGGCGATGTCGGCATGGCCGAGCGATTTCTGGATCAGATGGCAAAGGTGCGCTCCACGGCCCAGCGGCGGGGAAGGACTTCGAAACCCTTGGCGGTGTCAGATCGCTTGATGATCTCCAGCGTCCAGTCCCCTTGCCCGATCAGCGCGCTCTGGAGTTTCTCTCCGCCATAGCCGCCATCGGCAAAGACGTGGCGCAGCCAGGGGAAGGCGGCGCGGATGGAAGCCAACACGTTGGGTGCGCCGTCGCGATCCTGGATGTCGGCGGTGTGGACGATGGCCCCGACCAAAAGGCCGAGCGGAGCTGGCTTGAGGCTCCGGCACGCGAAGCGTGTTGGAGAAGCCAGCGGAGAGGTGTCGGTCAGGATGTGCCGTTTGCGCCCTTTGATCTTCTTGCCGGCGTCATATCCGCTGGGTCCGCCAGCTTCGGTGGTCTTGACGCTTTGGCTGTCGATCACCCCAGCACTGGGCGAGGCTTCGCGCACGGCCGCCTCGCGCACGGCCATCAACAGGAGATGGTTCAGCGTCCCCCACAGCCCGCTGTTGCGCCAAGCGTAGAAGTAGCGTTGGACCGTGGAGACTGGCGGAAAGCCCTTGGGCAGCATCCGCCAGGGCTGGCCACTGCGCAATACATAAAGCAGCGCGTTGATGATCTCGCGCCTCGACCATTTCGGCGGCCGGCCCAGACGCGCGGGCGCAGGGAGCCTCGGCTCCAACACCGCCCATCCCCATCCGTTAAATCGCTTGAATACCGCAGGCCCTTGCGGGCATGCTTCGCCCGGGTGGTATCGGTCCACATGTGCTTCTCCGTCGATGCTTCGCAACACCGACTGAATCACAAACTACTGATATCACCCAACTTCTTTTCGGGGCAGACACCTATATATTACTTGCACGCGGTAGGGCAGTTACCCTTCGTCATCGGACACGCGGGCCATGGTGAGCACTTGCCGCGCGGGCAGCGGTAGATATCGGGGCGGGCATCCGACGCGAAGGGCAGGCGGATCGACGGAGGGAACGTGCCGGTTGGGAGCTCGTTTTTCTTCAGACCAGCTTACAGCAAGCCGTCGCGATCCGATCAATGCCATCGGCGATCACCGAATCGGACGTTGCTGTCGATATACGAAAATAGGGGTCGCCTTCGAAACCGGCGCCCGGCACCACGACCACCCCGCAATCCTCGAGAATATATTGCGCGAACTCGGTCGACGTTTCGATGCGCTCACCGCTCGACGTCGCTTTGCCGATCAGGTCCGCGCAACTCGGCAACAGGAAGAATGCCCCCTCCGGGATAGAGCAGGAAAGGCCTGGAATCTTTGCGAGGCGGGCAAGCGCGAGATCGCGCCGGCGGCGATATATCGTGGCCCAGTCACTTAAAAAGTCTTGCGGGCCGTCAAGCGCCGCCGACGCCGCGGCCTGACTGATCGAGCACGGACCCCCGTTCGACTGTGAGAAGATCTTTCGAATGGCATCGACCCACAGCTGCGGCCCGCCCGCATAGCCGATGCGCCAACCGGTCATCGCGAAGGTTTTGGAGACGCCGTTGACCGTCAGAATCCGCTCGCGCAGATCGGGCGCGGCAGCCGCGATGGTGGCGAAACGGCTGGGCGCGAAAACGACGTGTTCGTAGATGTCGTCGGTCAGGACCCAGACGTCGGGCCGCGTCCGGAGGACGTCCGCAAGGGCGCACAACTCATTGGCCGAATAGACCGCTCCGGTGGGGTTGGACGGCGAGCAGATGAGGACGAGGCGCGTCTGCGGCGTCAACGCCGCCGCCAGTTGACTGGGACTCATCTTGAAGCCGCCGTCGAGCGAGGTTGGCACACGGACCGGCCTCGCTTCGGCAAGCTCGACCATTCCGAGATGCGAGGGCCAACACGGCGTCGTCAGAACCACCTCATCCCCGGGCGCTGCGACCGCCTGGATGGCCGCGGCCAACAAGGGTTTGGCGCCGGCCGCGACGACGATCTCGCGCAAGGTGTAGTCGAGGCCGTTGTCGCGCAGAAACTTTCGCCGCACCGCGCGCTTGAGCTCGCTGGTCCCGTCCACGGGCGTGTAACGCGTGACGCCCGCGTCGATCGCCGCCTTGGCGGCGTCCCGCACATGCGCGGGCGTGTCGAAATCAGGTTCGCCAAGCGACAAATCCAGAATTTCGCGCCCCTCCTCACGCAGGCGCGTCGCGAGATCGAACACTGCGCCGATGATGGAGGCTTGAAAGCGCGCGACGAGAGGGTTGAGGGCCAGGGTCATTGTCAGGTTTCGACAGTCTGTATGTCAGCGAGAGTAAGATTGGGGCCGAAACTGTCAGGCCCGACTTTCACGTGAATGACCGCAGCCTTGCCGCTGGCCTTCGCGCGCTCGAAGGCCGGCGCGAAGTCATCGGTCGATTCGACCACCTCGCCATGGCCGCCGTAGCCACGGGCCACAACCGCGAAATCCGGATTCTGGAGTTCCGTCCCGAGCCCGCGGCCGGGATGGCGCCGCTCCTGATGCATGCGGATCGTACCGTACATCCCGTTGTCGACGACGACGAAGATCGGATCCAAGCCATATTGGACCGCCGTCGCCATCTCCTGCCCGTTCATCAGAAAATCGCCATCGCCGCCGATGTAGACCACGACGCGCCGCGGGGCCGCGACCTTGGCCGCCACGGCAGCCGGCACGCCAAAGCCCATGGCGCCCGATATCGGGGCGAGGCCGCAGCGGAACGACCTGTAGCTGTAGTGGATGTTCGGCCAGTCCGATGCATTGCCAGCCCCGGTCGTGACGATCGCATCCGGGGGCAGTTCTCGATTGAGGTAGCGCATCACCTCGCCCATATCGACCAGGCCGGTCTGAGCCGGAAGATCGGTCATACTGACGAACTCGGCGCGAAGTTTTTTCCGTCGGGCCGCCCATCGGATCTCCGCTGGCGGGGTGAGTTCGGCCATCGCGTCCGCGAAGGCATTGGGGTCGGCCTGAATGGGCAGGTCCGCCTGATAGAGACGGCCCAATTCTTCGGGTCCTGGATGGACGTGGACAAGGCGGCAGGCCGGCAGAGGGGCCGAGATCAGCTTGAATTTGAGCGTCGTGCCGTCGCCGAGGCGTGTGCCGACCGCGATCAAAAGGTCGGCCTCGGCCGCATAGGCGTTCGGCACCGGCGCGCCGCCGAAACCGAGATTGCCCACGTAGTTCGGGTGATCATTGGGAAAGAGCCCCTGGCGGCGAAAGCCCACCGCGACCGGGAGGTCGAGCCGTTCGGCGGCGGCGATGATCGATGAGTGACCTTGCCGCGTCCATGCCGAGCCCCCGAGCAGCAGGAGCGGCCGGGATGCTTTGGCAAGAAGGCGTCGAACCTCCTCCATTGCGGCCGGGTCGGGATGGACGGGCGTCGCCCGAGCCGCGGGCAGATCGAGCGCCTCCGCCTCGGCCGACAACACGTCTTCGGGGAAGACGAGCACCACCGGTCCCGGACGGCCCGATGTCGCGGCGCGAAACGCGCGGTTGACGAATTCCGGGATGCGGGCCGGGTCGTCGATCTCGGCAACCCATTTGCTGACCTGGCCGAACATGCGCCGGTAGTCGATTTCCTGGAAGGCCTCGCGCTCGCGCTGGGCGGTGGGAACCTGACCGATCAGCAGGATCAGCGGCGTCGAGCCCTGCCATGCCGTGTGAAGCCCGATCGATGCGTTGGTCGCGCCCGGACCCCGGGTCACGAAACAAACGCCTGGTTCGCCCGTCAGGTCCGCATAGGCGCAGGCCATGAAGGCCGAACCACCCTCTTGACGGCCGGTGACATAGCGAATCTCGTTGCCGACATCGTATAGCGCATCCAGGGCGCTGAGATAACTTTCGCCGGGCACGCCGAACACGGCGCGACACCCGTTCGTCCGAAGGGCATTGACAAGAATTTGCCCGCCTGTGCGGCGCATCCAGACTCTCCTTCGACTATTCGACGAAAGCTGTCGCCGCCGCCTCGAAGGGTTGCAATCGAATTGCGTTCGATTGCTATGAATGAATTTCCGGGTTGGTATTAGGCCTCGCGCAGGTCCGTGCAGATCGCCGACAGCCATGCCCGAAACTGCTTCACGTGGGGCAAGGCGAACGATCGATGCGGAGCCAACAAATAATATCCGGCGTTTGTCGGAACCGGAGCCGATATCGCGGGAACCAGCAACCCTCGCTTGAGCATTAGATCGCCCAGCGGCCGACGGTCCATCGCTATTCCGAGCGCTTCGCCGGCGGCCTGCAAAACCTGGGATCGCTGGTCGAACATGAGCGGCAGATCCACCGGAGGCGCCTCGACGCCGACCGCCTTGAACCAGATATTCCACTCGTCCGGTTCGTAGCCGCTGCCGATCAGCCGATGGTTGAGGAGATCGGCTGGCTTTTCGATCGGTCCGCCCATCCGCAAATATTCAGGAGAGCAGACCGGCATCATCATCTCGTCGAAGAGCTTTTGAACGACAAAAGGCCCGCTCGGCGGAGCGATCGCATATTTGAGGGCGAGGTCGATGTCGGTGCCGGAGAGATCGACATCTTCGAATTTGGAGACGAGCTTGATCGAGACATCCGGGTTCACGGAAAGAAAGTCGCCGAGCTGGGGGATGAGCCAGAGCTGCGCCAGAGATTGAAAGAGGTGGACTGTCACTCCACCTTTTTTCCGCTCTTGAAGCACCGACAGGGTCGTCGCCTCGATACGATCGAGCGCGTCGCCGAGTCCTGCCAGGAACTGCTGACCGATTGGCGTCAGTTCGAGCCCATGGGATCTCCGGACGGCGAGTTTGGCGCTGAGGAATGTCTCGAGCGATTTGACCTGGTGGCTGACCGCGGAGCTCGAAATATGGAGCTCATCGGCGGCCTCCTGCAACGTTCCACGCCTTGCCAGGGCCTCGAACGCGCGTAGCGCAGCGAAGGGTGGAATCTTTCGAGCCATGGTCTCCCGCCGCTCGCATAGGCGGACACGCCCGACACAAGAGCCCTGCGACTTCTAGCTGCGGAGAGATAGCAGGAGACAGCCGACAATGCCAAAGCCGAAGCGCCGGGAGTTCGCGTACGTCGTGGAGGGCGGACCTTGCGTCGATACCTGCCAACCCGGGGGCGGCGTCGAGGCGGGATCGTTCAGCTCCGCATGCGCCGTCCATCCGGGTCGAAGGGGACCGCGTCCGACAAGCGCGGAGAGTGACTAAACCTCGCGGCGGCCGATTTCTGCTTTGCGGCGATCCACGAAAGCGTCGATCGCCTCGGATGCCGCCGGTTCGAGGAACGGGGGCTGATAGTGGTCCAACGCCGATTTCCAGATGCGGTTGGCGCGTTGGGTCGCCGTCTTGGCGCCGTCTTCCGCCCAGGTTTGAAATGGCCTGAGGTCGGCGATCTTGGAATGGTGGAACGCCGTTTCGAAGCGTTCGAGCGTGTGGGTCGCGCCGAAGAAATGCGCGCCAGGCGGCGTCGCCGCGATGGCGTCGAAGCCAAGCGCCGCCTCCGAAACGTCGAGCGGCTGAAGCCAAGCCCGCATGGCGCCGATCATGTCAGCATCGATGATGCTCTTTTCGAACGAGGCCGTCAGGCCGCCTTCGAGCCAACCGGTCGCGTGATAGACCAGATTGGCATGGGACATGATGGCGGCCCAAACGGACATCATCGATTCCACCGAGGCCTGCGCGTCCACCACATTGGACGATGTGACATTGGAGGAGCGGTACGGCACCTTCCATCGCCGCGCGATCTGGCCGCCGATGATCACCGCCCGCACATATTCGGGCGTGCCGAACGCGGGCGCGCCGCTGCGCATGTCGACGTTGGAGGTGAAACCTCCGAAGATCACCGGCGCGCCCGGCCGCACCATTTGGGTGAAGGCGATCACACCGAGGGCCTCGGCAGTCTGCTGCGCGAGCGCGCCCGCGATGGTGATCGGGCTCATGGCCCCGGCGAGCGTGAAGGGCGTGATGATGACCGCCTGCCCGTGCGCGGCCATGGCCATGAGCCCGGCGAGCAACTCGTTGTCGACCCGCCGCGGCGAGTTGACGTTGATGACCGTGAGAAGGCTCGGCTCGCTCACAAGATCGGCGGGCCGGCGGCCACGCGCCAGCGCCACCATTTCGAGCGCGTCCTCGATTCGCTCGCGGCCGATGGCGCGGCCGTTCCAGACCCGGTCCGTAAACTGGATCTGGGCGCGGTAGAGATCGAGGTGACGGGATTCAGCGGGAAGATCGATGGCTTCGACCGGAGCGGCCCCTGCCAGATGGAGCTCGTTAAGCGTCTGATGCAGCTTGATCAGGTTGCACTGATCCTCGAAGGTGCCCGGGCGGCGCCCCTGATCGAGATCGGAGACGTTCGGCGGACCGGCGACGGGAGCGAAGTTGATCCAGCTGCCGCCCATCGTCACGTTGCGCTCCGGGTTGCGGGCGTGCAGCGTGAAGCTCGAGGGGGCTTTTGCCATCAGCTCGCGGACGAGATGCCGGTCTAGCCGCACCATGCCGGTGGCGTGGTCGACCTCGGCGCCGGACTTGGCCAGGATGTCGATGGCGTCGGGGTTCTGGAATTCCAGTCCGAGCTCTTCAAGGATCCGCAATGCGGTATCGTCGATCTTGCCGAGATCGTCGTCGCCCAACAGGGCCAGGGGCGGCAACGGATTGCGAAACGGCTGCCAAACGGACTGTCCGCCGCCCGCCGACACTGAACGGCGCGCCTCGCGCTTCTGCTTCCGGCCTTCGTCTCTCGACATTCGTCCATCTTCCAATAGCCGCGAGGCTGAGCTTTATGCCGAAGCTCGGCTCAGGATATTGAAAACGATAACGCCTGGATTGAATTTGCTTCAACGCGAGGCAAGACGAAGCAGCGTAAACAGCCTTGTTGGTTCTGTTAGAACGTAGCGCGCGCAAAGACTTTGACGGCGCCAAATATTATTTGATTGCCGTCACTGCGCGAGCATTCCCCTATTGCTTCAGCAGCCGGGGTCGCGGCTCCTGCCGCCGCAACGGATTGGCGTCAGCCCAAAATCGAGACTCGGCCCAATGACAGCACGGTTGAATGTTCCGGACGATGCTTTGCTGGCGCGTTTGGGAGACATCCTCGGTCAGGATGGCGTCGTCGGCGACCCGGCCGTCCTCGATCGCTACAACGCCGACCCCTATGGCGGCCTCGCGGGAGGCGCGCGCGTCCTTCTGCGACCGCGCTGCACGCAGGATGTCGTGGCCGTGATCAGGGCGTGCGCTAAAACGCGTGTGGGCCTCGTGCCGCGCGGCGGCGGGACCGGTTTTTTGGGCGGCGCCCGCGCGCGCAGTGATGGCTCGGAGCTCTTGATGACGCTTGAGCGAATGAATGCCGTCCGTGATCTCGATCTCGGCAACGACACGATCACGGTTGAGGCAGGCTGTGTCCTGTTCGACGTTCAAGAAGCGGCCGCGGCACGTAACCGACTCTTTCCCCTGTCGCTCGGGGCCGAGGCCAGTTGCTAGATCGGCGGCAATCTCGCCACCAACGCCGGCGGGTTCCAGGTCTTGCGCTACGGCAATGCGCGCGATCTGTGCTTAGGCCTCGAAGTGGTACTGCCCAACGGCCAGGTGCTCTCAAGCCTCGGCGGCTTGCGCAAGGACAATGCCGGATACGATCTGCGCAATCTGTTCATCGGTTCCGAGGGAACGCTCGGCCTCATTACCGCGGCGGTGATGAAGCTGTACCCCCGGCCGTCCTCGGTCGGTTGCGCCATGGCGGTCGCATCCACGATCGAATCCGCAATTGGCCTGCTTGCCCTGCTACAGGAGTACTCCGCCTCATGCGTGAGCTGTTTCGAGTTCATCTCCCGTCGTACGTTCGCTCTGGTCCGCGACGTCTGTCCAGATATCCGTGTGCCGTTCGAGCACGTTTCCGGCCCGGTCGTGTTGCTGGAATTAGCGAGCAGCCGGGACGATACAATGGATATCATAGCGCAGGGCCTTGAGAAGGCCTTTGACGCCGGGCTCATCACCGATGCCGTCGTCGCGTCATCCGAGACTCAACGCCGGTCGCTGTGGCGCGCTCGCGAGGCGGTACCCGAGATGATCGGGCGACGCGGTTGGGTCGTGGCGCACGATGTTTCCGTTCCGAAATCAGGAGTCGGCCCCCTGGTCAACGAGTTGGAGCGGGAACTGGCCCTGCGAGCTCCCCTTCACAACTCGGCCGTCTACGGCCATCTCGGCGATGGAAACTTGCACGTCTCGGTTTTGCGACCCATTGGAACAGTGAAGAGTCCGACGGATGACGAAGGTGCCGATCTGTCCGACTTCATTTTATCCCTTGTCGTGTCGAAAGGGGGCTCGATCAGCGCGGAGCATGGAATCGGCGAAGATAAGGCGAGTGCCTTGTTGCGCTACAAGGGCCAAGCAGAGCTTGATGTGATGCGGGGATTGAAACGGTTGCTCGACCCCCTGGGCATCATGAATCCGCGCAAAGTCCTGCCTTGAAATGCAGCAAGCGGCGGGCCGGTGCCCGGCAGATCCCAATGATCAAGCCGCATGAATTAAATTCAATTGGATTTGAAAAAAAACCCGACATGCTGCGCGAAAGCAGAATGATCTCCGTTGTTCGGACACCTTGACAACCGGGACAGGGGGAAAATCGCTATGCAACAGAAGGATGGCGGGCCGTCCCGGAGACGGTTCAACCAAGGCTTGGCGGCGGCCGGCATTGCCGGAACCCTGCTGCCCTTGCGGCGGGCATACGCAGGCGAGCCGAAACGCGGCGGGCATCTGCGCATCGCCAGCTACTCCGAGAGTGCGAACGACACGTTGGATCCTGCCAAGGCGATCTTTTCCAACGATTACTGGCGTTGCGCAACATTCTACAATGGGTTGACGCGGCTCGATACGAAACTGCAGGCGGTGCCCGATCTTGCCGAGTCCTGGGAACCGACCGATGGCGGCAAGCGATGGACGTTCCGGCTCAGCAAGGACGTCACGTTCCACAGCGGCAAAATGCTGGATGCGACCGACGTCGTTTATTCCCTCATGCGCCACCAGGACCCGAAGGTAGGTTCCGCCGCAAAGGCGATCGCCGATGATTTCGCCTCGGTCGAGGCCGACGGCAAGAATACCGTCGTCATCGAGCTTAAGTCGCCCAATGCCGATCTGCCGATCGTGCTGGGCACGTCGCAGTTTATGATCATTGCCGACGGCGCGACCGATTTCTCGACCGACCAGGGCACCGGCCCCTATCGGATCAAGGAGTTCAAGCAGGGTATTCGGACCATAGGCATCCGCAACGAAAAGTACCATCGTCCCGGCGCTTACGTGGATTCGATGGAGTTGTTTGGGGTAACCGACGATATCGCCAGGGTCAACGCCTTGCTGACCGGCGATGCGGATATTGCATTGAAGATCGTACCGAACGTGGCGACGCAGGTCGAGCAATCGAAGACAGCGCAACTGCTCCGAACCCCGTCTGCCCGCTTCGTCAATATCACCATGCAAATGGATGCCCCTCCATTCGACAACAACGATCTGCGCACAGCCATCAAGTTCCTGTTCGACCGAGAGCGTTTTCTGAAGACGACGCTGAGAAATTTCGGCGTCATCGGGAATGATACGATCTTTCATCCGGACAGCATCTATTGCAACAAGGAGCTGCCGCAGCGCGCGCTCGACGTCGATCGGGCTCGCGACCTCATCAAAAAGGCAGGGATGGCCGGGAAGACGGTCGACCTCCACGTCTCCGAAGCCTCGCTCGGAGGGATCGACCTGGGGCTGATGCTGCAACAGACGGCACCGCGTGCCGGCCTCAACATCAATCTTCGTCGCGAGCCGGCCGATGGGTTCTGGAGCAACGTCTGGGCGAAGCGCGCCTTTTATGCCGGCGAATGGAATCCGCGGCCCGTCTACGACATGATCCTGTCGCTGGCCTTCCTGCCCGGAGCCGCATGGAACGAGAGTCACATCGCGGACGAGGGTCTGGCGAAGCTGATCGTCGAGGCGCGCGGCACGCTCGATCAGGCCAAGCGCAAAGAGCTCTACGGCGATGTCCAAAAAATCATGTACGACACCAGCGGCTATGTCATTCCCGCGTTCACGGACTTCGTCGATGGAGTCTCGAGCAAGGTCAAAGGCGTAGAGCCGATTCCCATCGGCCAGGCCGGGGGAATGCTGTTTGCCGAGACGGTCTGGATCGACGCCTGATCGGAGCGCCGACGGGCCGGCAACGGGCAAAGGGCCTGGTTCTACTGCGCCACAAGCGCAAAAAGCTCCTCATCCTGAGCGGAGCTGGAGCTTCATGATGCAGGTTGTGACGCAATAGATTTGGTTGCGAACGAATCATGTTACGAGGAGCGGTTCCGGCCGGCATTGATGCCTCGTAGCTTCGAAAATCGTTCAGGAGCGCCACGTTGATTGCCAAAATCATCCTCAGACGTCTCGGTGTCGGCGCCGTCACTCTCTGGATCGTTTCGGTCTTGGTTTTCGTCGGGACATCGATACTGCCTGGAGACGTCGCCCAGGCCATGCTTGGTCAATCGGCAACGCCCGAAACACTTGCGGGACTTCGCGACAAGCTTGGGCTCAACCGCCCGTTGGTCGAGAGATACGTCGATTGGCTCTGGGGTTTCGTCACCGGAGATCTCGGTACCTCGCTCGCCAGCGGCGCCCAGATCACCCAACTCATCAGCGAGCGCCTCGCCAACACGTTGATCCTGGCCGGGCTGACAGCCGCCATCGCGGTGCCGCTGGCGGTCTTTCTCGGGCTTTGCGGGGCCACCTTTCCCGGCAGTAAGACGGATCGCGGCGTTTCCGTCATTTCCCTCGTTCTCGTGTCGATTCCCGAGTTCCTGCTCGGCACCATCCTGGTCATCATCTTTTCCGTGAAGCTCGGCTGGTTTCCAGCCATCTCCTACATGACGACAGGTTCCTCGGTCGGACGCTTCATTTCGATCATTACCTTACCGATCGTGACCCTCGCCGCGGCGATCACGGCGCAAATGGCCCGGATGACCCGGGCCACGGTCCTCAACATTCTCGGCGCGCCCTATATCGAAATGGCGTTGCTCAAAGGCATCTCGCGCTGGAAAATCGTGTTCCGGCACGCTCTACCGAACGCCATTGGGCCTATCGCCAACGTAGTGGCTCTCAATCTCGCCTATCTCGTGAGCGGTGTGGTGATCGTCGAGGTCATCTTCGCCTATCCGGGTCTGGCCAAACTCATGGTCGATGCCGTGGCCAGCCGGGATTACCCTGTCGTCCAGTCGTGCGCGTTGATTTTCTGCACGTCCTACATCCTCTTCATGCTGATCGCCGACATCATCGCGCTGACCTCCAACCCCCGCATGAGGCATCCGTGATGACGAGCGTGAACCCAATGGAAGGAGGAGAGACCTTCACGGCGCGTCCACGCCGCAGGATGCTGAGCAAGACAGGCCTCGTCGGGATCTGCATCGTCGCTGCCTGGGTGCTGGTGGCTCTCTTCGGGCACTTCATCGCTCCGTTCGACGAAGCGCAATTCGCCGCGGACACACCCTTCCTTCAGCCATCGCGGCAGTTTCTCCTGGGCACCGATTATCTGGCCCGGGATCTGTGGTCCCGCCTTCTCGTCGGCACCCAGCTCACCTTGGCGATGGCTGTCGGCGCGACACTCATCGCCTCGACGGTCGGCACCTCGATCGGCATTTTCGCAGCGATCACGGCAGGCTGGAAGGACATGGTGCTCAGCCGCCTCAACGATGCGTTCTTGTCCTTTCCGACAACTATCATGGCGCTGGTCGTCATTGCCGCGCTGGGCTCGTCGATCCCGGTGCTGGTGATCGTCACAGGGCTGATCTACTCGGCGAGCGTCTTTCGTATCGCGCGCGCTCTCGCCATGGACCAGGCCGTGATGGATTATGTCGAGGTCGCCAAAGCGCGAGGCGAGGGTATCGGATGGATCATGGTCCATGAAATCCTGCCCAATATCGCACCGCCGCTCATGGTCGACTTCGGCCTGAGGCTTGGCTTCGCGATCCTGTTTCTCAGCGCGCTCAGCTTTCTCGGGCTCGGCGTTCAGCCGCCGCTGGCCGATTGGGGAAGCATGGTGCGCGAGAACATGACGGGGCTGACCTCGGGAGCGATCACGCCGATTTACCCTGCCGTGGCCATCGCGAGTTTGACCGTGGCGCTCAACTTGATCGTGGACGATCTCGCGACGCGATCCGGGCCCACGATGTTCAGCAAGCTGATTTGATGGAGCCGCTGCTTGACATCGCCGGCCTGACGATCCGCAACCCGGAGACCGGAGCGGCGATCGTGCGCGACATCAGCTTCGTCGTGGAGCCGGGTAAGGTTCTTGCCCTCATCGGAGAATCGGGCTCGGGCAAGACGACGATCTCGCTTACGGCGCTGGGCTATGTCAGGCCGGGGCTCGAGATCGCCGGGGGCACGATCCGGTTCGGCGGAACGGACGTGCTGGCGCTTGAAGGCGACGCGCTGCGCGAGTTCCGAGGCCGCCGCGTGGCCTATGTGGCTCAGAGCGCGGCGGCCGCCTTCAATCCCAGTCTCAGGATAGGCTATCAGGTCGTCGAAGCCTCCCTGGCCCACCGGGTTTCCGATGCGGGTCACGCCCGCGACAGGGCCGGCGCGCTCTACCGGGAGATGCATCTCCCGGCTCCCGACACGATTGCCGATCGTTTCCCGCACCAGGTGTCGGGCGGCCAACTCCAGCGCCTGATGGCGGCCATGGCGATGTGTACCGGCCCGGAACTCATCGTCTTCGACGAGCCGACGACGGCGTTAGACGTTACGACGCAGATCGAGGTGCTCAAGTCCTTCAAGGACCTCATTCGCCTGCGCAATGCCGCGGCTCTCTACGTGTCCCATGACCTTGCCGTCGTGGCACAGATCGCCGACGACATCATCGTCTTGCGCAACGGGGAAATTCAGGAGCGCGGATCGGTGCAAGCCATTATCGGCTATCCGCAGCACGCCTATACGCGATCGCTGATCGCGGCCTGCGATCCCGACCGCGTGCGAAAAGGGGGGCGAGCGATGCCCACCGTCGCGTCCGGCCCCGCCGGAGCATGCCCGCGGCCGATTCTCCAGGTCCGCGGCCTTTGGGCCGGATACGGCGGGCGGGACGACCACGGGCAACCCGCCATTCCAATCCTGCGCGGCATCGACCTTGCCGTGCCGCCACGATCGGTCATGGCGATCATCGGCGAGTCCGGATCCGGTAAATCGACCGCCGCGCGCGTCATGTGCGGGCTGCTGCCGGCATCCCAGGGTGAGGTGATCCTTGACGGCATGGTGCTGCCCGCGTCCGTCTCCAAGCGAAGCAAGGCGCAGTTGAGCCAACTCCAGCTGGTCATGCAGATGGCGGATGTCGCGCTCAATCCGTCCCATCGGATCGGCAAGATCCTGGGCCGCCCGATCGAGTATTTTCTCGACGTGAAGGGCGCCGCGAGAGACGATATGGTCGCCGACCTCTTGCGAAAGGTCCAGCTGCCGGTCGACTATATCCGGCGGTTGCCGCGCGAGCTGTCCGGCGGACAAAAGCAGCGCGTCAACCTGGCCCGGGCGCTCGCGGTCAATCCGAAAGTCGTCGTCTGCGATGAAGTGACCTCGGCGCTCGATACGATCGTGCGCGACGCGATCATCGACCTGCTCCTTGACTTGAAGAGCACGCTCGATCTGTGCTTCGTCCTGATCAGTCACGACATTTCTACGGTCGCCAAATTGGCGGACCAGGTCGCGGTCATGCACTTCGGCGAAGTGGTCGAACGCGGAAACACGGCAGAGGTGCTGGATAACCCGCAGCATGACTACACACGGCGTCTGCTGGCGTCGGTACCGCATCTGCGCGTGGGCTGGCTCGAGGAGGCGATCGCCGCCCAGGAGCAACGCGCTGCCGAACCTGTTCTCTCGTGACCTTGAGGCGGTTCACGCCCTTGCCGCCCGGACAGACAACGCACAAGAGGGCCGCATCCTGAACCAAATTCAACGCCGCTCTGCCGTTTTCAATGTCTCGAGCAGTTCGTCATGCCGATACTCTCGGCCCGGTCCGGGCGTGACCGAGCCGAGAGTATCGGCACCGCATAGACCTTGAGATCGCGACGGCGGCAGGATGACCATGCTTCAAGACATTTCGACCAAGTCGGCTCAGCGGACCGACGTCTTCAAGGACCCGCGCAAGGCCGCCTACCTCAACAGCGAGGGGGCCGACAAGCCGATGCGCAGCCCCATTGCTTTGGAAACACTTCAGCGGGTGCGCGCCTATCGCAAACAGCGGATCAAGGATCAGCTGAAGAAGCACGATTGCGCGGCGATCCTGCTCTATGATCCGGTCAATATCCGCTACGCGCTCGACGTCTCCAACATGCAGGTTTGGATGACGCATAATCCGTCGCACTACGCGATCGTTTTCGCGGATGGGCCGGCGATCGATTTCGAATATCGGAATTCCGAGCATCTGGGCCGGGGCATCGAGACGATCGATGAGGTGCGGACCGCCAAGAGCTGGTTCTATTTCTCCGCCGGAGAGCACGTGGCCACCCGGGCCAAGGCTTGGGCCGCGGAGGTCGACGACCTGATGCGCGAACATGGCGGAGGCAACAAGCGCCTCGCCGTCGACAAATGCGAACCGCTCGGCATCGACGCCCTGCGCTCCCACGGCATCGCCATCGTCGAGGGGCAGGAACTGACCGAGCATGCTCGCTCCATCAAGTCGCCCGACGAGCTCGAACTCATCAAATGGACGATCCAGGTCGGCCAGGCCGGGATGGCCCGGATGTATGACGTCTCCTTGCCGGGCAAGACCGAGAACGAGATCTGGGCCGAACTGCACTACGAGAACATCCGGTCGGGCGGCGAATGGGTCGAATGCCGGCTCCTCACCACCGGGCCGCGCACCAATCCCTGGTTCCAGGAATGTTCCGACCGCGTGGCCGAACTCGGCGATATCTGCGCCTTCGATACCGACATGATCGGCCCTTACGGCTATTGCGCGGACCTATCCCGCTCGTGGACCATCGGCCACACCGCGATGACGAGCGAGCAGAAGACGCTGTATTCGCACGCGCTGGAGCAGATCCATCACAACGTCGGGATCATCAGGGCGGGGATGGATTTCGTCGAGTTCAACGAAAAATCCTGGCGCATCCCGGAGCGCTATTTGCCTCGCCGCTATGGCTCCGCGCTGCACGGCGTCGGCCTCGCCGACGAGTACCCTCTCGTGCTGCTGCATCCCGATTTCGGGCGGGCCTACGGCGGGCGTTTCGAGGAAAACATGACCGTGTGCGTCGAAAGCCTGATCGGCGAGGAGGGCGGGCGCGAGTGCATCAAGCTCGAGACTCAGGTGCTGGTCACCGACAAGGGCGCGGTGCGGCTCGACACCTTTCCCTGGGAAGAGGTGTGATCCGTTGCCTTGTTTTCCATCTGCAGCGATGTCCAGCGAGCTTTCGGAATGTAGCTTGTGAGATCGCGGATCGCCTCGAGCGCCGCCGTCTCGTTGGGTTCCCAGGTGGCCACGATCGCGGTCAACCTGTCACCCGCTCAGTTCCGCGGCGGTCACCTGATCGCCACCGTGAAAGCGGCGCTCGCGGCTTCGGGATTGCGGCCGGATCGGCTCGAGCTCGAGATTACGGAGGCTGTGCTTCTGCAAGACAACGATGACACGCTGTCGGTGCTCCGAGGCCTTCGTGCGCTCGGCGTGCGCATCGCGATGGACGATTTCGGCACCGGCTGTTCCAGCCTCGGCTACCTGCGCAGCTTCCCATTCGACAGGATCAAGATCGACCGCAGCTTCGTCAAGGACCTCGAGGACAGTGCTGATTGCAAGGCGATCATACGGGCTGTCACGGGCTTGGGAGAAAGCCTGGGGATCCCGGATCGCCTCGTTGAGCTCCGCCAGGTTGTCGAAGCGCCGGTTGCGCAAGCGCCCGAGAATCCAGCGCTCCATGATCAGCACACCGGCCTCGACCTTCGCCTTGTCGCGTGGTCGCCGCGGCCGCGTCGGCAGGATGGCTGTGTCGTAATGCGCCGCCATCTCGGTATAGGTGCGGTTGACCGATGGCTCGTAGAGGCACGCCTTGATGACGGCCGTCTTGGCGTTGTACTCGTCCCACAAGATCGAGAGCGTGACGTGCTTGCGCTTGAGCTCACGATGGATCACCGTCCAGTCGGGCTCAAGCTGGCGACGATGGCCCTGCTTCGTCCCCGCGTTCTTTTAGAGCCGTGCTTCGAGATCCTCGTCCGCATAGCCCTCTGTCAGCGGCCACACCAAGCCCACGACCTCAAAACGCTTCAGGGTCTCGCGGACCGTCGAAGCCGCCAGACCCAGCCGACGCGCGATCTCATGCTTGGAGATCCCGGAAGCACCCAGACGCAAAACCTCACGCGCGCGGCGCATGCAAACTCTCCCCGCTGGCATCAATCGGCTCCTCGGCTAAAGCCAAAAAGCAGACCCTACGCACAGCCAGCAGAGGCTCCCGTCACCCCCCACACCCGGGCGACATCATCCCGGAATCATGGGCGACGATTGATCGGAATGCCGGGCGGCAATTAATCGGAACAGGGGGCGACATCATCTCGGAACGAGTGGGCGGCTTGCCCCGGAATCAGCACTTCGACCGAGCGCGGTCGTTCGCAAGCGTCCAGGACGGCCTGAACTTGCGCCGCGGAGAGATAGGTCGGCAGGCCCACAAACCTCCATCTCCTGATGGACGGCACGTAGATGGCCAAGGGTTGAGGGTTCAGGCCCTTATGGTGGAGATACCGGAGAAACGAGCGCATTGCCCAACACAGCGCCTTTCCCCATCCGGGGCTCCCATCGCCCCGCATGGGTAGTGTCCGCGGTGGTGGTGGAAAATCGGACGTTGGAAGGTGTGACGGAGGTGGCCACCGGATTGGCCGGCTAAGGTGGAGTTGCGAGACTTCAACCCGACCGGAGAACCCGATGACCGAGGACAGACTACCGCTTGCCGAACTTTTGGCCAAAGCGGGAGATGGAGATTTCCTGAGGACGGTCGCGGAGGCGGTGATGCAGCTTCTGATGGAGGCCGACGTGGAAGGCATGATCGGCGCCGGGCGTCACGAACGCACACTGGAGCGGGCGACCTATCGCAACGGTTACCGGGACCGCTCGCTCGACACGCGGCTTGGCTCGTTGCAGCTTCGCATCCCGAAGCTCCGGCAGGGCAGCTACTTCCCACCGTTCCTGGAGCCGAGGAAGCTCTCGGAAAAGGCTTTAGTCGCGGTCATCCAAGAGGCCTGGATCAGCGGTGTCTCCACCCGTCGCGTTGACGATCTGGTTCAGGCGATGGGATTGTCGGGGATCGGCAAGAGCACGGTGTCGAAGCTTTGCAAGGACATCGACGAGCGCGTCGGCGGCTTCCTTGATCGCCCGCTCACCGGCGAGTGGCCCTACCTTTGGCTGGACGCGACCTACCTGAAGCAGCGCGAAGGCGGCCGTATCGTCTCGGTCGCGGCCATAATCGCCGTTGCGGTCAACACGGACGGCAAGCGAGAGATCGTCGGCCTTCATATCGGGCCCTCGGAAGCGGAGACCTTCTGGTCGACTTTCCTCAAGAGCCTGGTGCGCCGCGGCCTTTCCGGCGTGAAGCTGGTGATCTCGGATGCTCATGAGGGGCTGAAGGTCGCCATCCGCCGGGTGTTCAGCGCCTCTTGGCAACGCTGCCGGGTTCATTGGATGCGCAATGCCCTGTCCTATGTCCCGAAAGCGCAGCAGAGCATGGCGGCGGCGGCCCTGCGCCAGGCCTTCATCCAGCCCGACCGCGCCAGCGCCAGTCAGGCGCTGCGCCATGTCGCCGACCAGCTCCGGGGCAAATGCCTGAAGCTCGGCAGCTTCATCGACGACAGCGAGACCGACGTGCTGGCGCATCTGGACTTCCCCAGCCAGCACCGGACCCGGATCCATTCGACGAATTCCCTGGAGCGTTTGAACAAGGAAGTGAAGCGACGTGCTGATGTCGTCGGCATCTTCCCCAACGAGGGCTCCATCGTCCGCCTCATCGGCGCCGTCCTCCTCGAGGCCAACGACGAATGGCAGACGCAGAACCGTTACATGCAAACCGAGCCCATGGCCGAACTTATGGCCCCCGGCAGCAAAACAGAAACCGTACGGATTTCCACCGCAGCCGCCTGAAACGAAGCCGCTCCAGTTACACCCCAATTTCCACCACGTTGACGGACACGACCCCCCGCATGACGCTCGATGAAACGGACGACGTCGCTTGGGCCGATCCTCCGAGGTCACCGGTGCCGTCCGGGCAAACCTCGCGTAGGAACAGGCGAACGACCGGCAGGTGACGCTGGGTGGAGGTCGCCACGAGACCGCGTTCTCTGCGCAGGTAGTTGCTGAATGCGCCGAAGATCGCCCCATGCCGCGTGACAGCCGTGGCGGCCGCAGTTGCGACCGCGCCAGCTTGGCGTAGCGCCGACAGCAAACGCTTCAGCGCTGCTCGGTCGCCCGGCTGTATGGTCTGCGCCGCAGCTCGACGGCGGAGATACCGCTCCGCCATGTCCTCATCCAGATCGGCCAGCTGCTGGTCGCTGCTGGCAAGCCAGTTCACGAGGGTGTCATCGGTCCTGCAATTCTCCGCGATTGTGGGCTCTCCAGCACTTTCGGTGCAACCTAAGCGAATCCTGTTGATTCAGCGGCTGAATCTCGGGAGCTCCTGTGCAGCCATGCAGAAACGTGTTTTGCCACTGATCCCGGCGGTTCTGGTCGTCGATCAGGTGCATCGATCTGCCGATCGGATCACGATCCATTGCAGGTCCCGTCCGGCCGTAGCGCAATGTCCGGACTGCCGCGAAAGATCGAGCCGGCTCCATAGCCGATATGAAAGACGGATTGCCGATCTCCCCTGGCAGGGCCGAGCTGTGACGATCAAGCTGAGCGTAAGGCGTCTGCGATGTGGCAACCTACACTGCCAGCGTCGCATTTTCGCCGAGACCGACCAGGCGGCCTTCGCGCCGCGCGCCCGCCGGACCGGGCGGCTCGGTGATATCTTGCGGTGTGTCGGCTTGGCTCTGGGCGGCGAGGCCGGCGCGCGGCTGATTGATCGACTGGGCATGCCAACCAGCGCCGATACCATGCTGCGGATCGTCCGGTCTAACCGTGGGTCAACGCGCCAAACGCCGCGCGTGCTCGGTGTTGACGACTGGGCGTGGCGGAAGGGTCAGCGCTATGGGACCGTCCTTGTGGATCTCGAGAGCAACGACGTCGTCGACCTTCTGCCTGATCGAGAAACGGCGACGTTCGCCGGATGGCTTAGCAATCATCCCGGCGTTGAGATCATCACTCGTGATCGCGCCGGCGCTTATGCACGAGGCGGGCGCGACGGGGCACCAGCTGCCCGGCAGGTCGCCGATCGCTGGCATCTTTTGCGCAACTGCTCCGATGCGCTGCTGAACGTCATCGAGCGCCGGAACCGCATGGTTTGTGAGGTTGGCAAATCAGTCACGGCACAGCTCGACGACGAATTTGTCGGAAGCACTCTCTGCGAAACCGCGACCTTTTCTCGAGAACGAGTTTCCAGGCGCCAGCAAGAGCGACGAATGAGCCGCCAGGTACGGTTCGATCAGGTCAACGCTTTGCAGCAACGCGGTTGGAGCCAGCTGGCAATCCAGCGCGAGATCGGCACCGACCTCAAGACGATCCGGAAATGGCTGAAGGACGGACAGCCCGGAACGTGGCAGCGCAAAGGCTCCCAAACCCGCACCGGCCGAAGCTTTCGAAAGCCATCTTCAGCGACGCTGGCATGAAGGCTGCCGCAATGCCACCCAGCTCTACCGGGAGATCTGTGATCAAGGTTATGTCGGCAACACCCGCGCCTTCCGCCAATGGGTGAAGATCCGATTGCGAAATGGCATGCCGGCAGCAGGAGTGCCGACGATGACGACCACACCGCCATGGCGACCGCCGTCGCCTCGTCAAACAGCAAGGATCCTGGCGGCAGAACCCGGCAGCCTGCTCCGTAACGAACGTGCCCTTGTCGATGCGCTGTGCGCGGTCTCGCCGGATATTGCGGCGGCAGCGGAGTTGGCCCGTCGCTTCGACGTTATGATCAAGACGCGCGACAGCGGCGCCCTCGGTCGGTGGCTGGATGATGCAACGGCTGGCCCGCTTGCCTCACTCGCTCGGGGGCTCGGCCGCGACTTCGATGCCGTTGCCGCCGCACTAACCCTGCCGTGGAGTACCGGTCCGGTTGAAGGCAAGATCAACAAGATCAAGCTCATAAAACGCTCGATGTACGGCAGAGCTGGGCTCGACCTGCTCCGCGCCCGCGTCATGGCAACGTGAGCTGCACCGAAAGTGCGGGAGAGCCCGATTGTGGGCTTTGAATATTCCCTGATTGGCCTTCCTTTCGGTTCGTTTCGCCGGGGCTAGCCCCGGCGAAACGAACCGAGCCGTCATCGCCGCTGGTCCCCCTTTGGACAGGCGGGCGACGATGATCCGACTTGGAGAGCTAATGATGATCCTCGAGCTGCATCGATAGGGTGTGTCGATCACCGCCATCGCCCGGCGGACCGGGCGAGACCCGAAGACGGTGCGCAAGTATATCGAGCGCGGCGTCGAGGCGCCGGCCTACGGCCCACGGGCGGTTGGTCGGCCGAACAAGCTGGCGGCCTTTGTGGACTTCTTGCGGGAGCGCGTGTCGGCCTTTCCCGATCCGACGACGACGTCACGACGCAGCAAGTCGACGAGCGGCATCAGCGCGGCCGATGTCGCCCCGACCCAGCCCGACAGGGTCGAGGTTTCCAGCGTCACGCCTTCCCGGGCGTAGATCTCGGCCTGACGGTAAAGCGGCAGATGATCGTCGAACTTGGCGACCATGATGTGCGCCAGGAGCCCGGGTCCGGCGCGACCCCGAGCGATCGCTTGGAACGGCGCCGGCGCCTGCACGACCGTCTCGCAGGCCCGGCAGGAGAACGCCTCGCGCACATGCCGGATCACCTTGAAGCGGCCGGGCACGTAGTCGAGCGTCTCGGTCACGTCCGAACCGATGCGGCGCAGCTTGCCGCCGCAGGACGGGCAGGCGCAAGGACCGG
The DNA here is from genome assembly GCA_965277635.1 of Lichenihabitans sp. GTDB lineage: Bacteria > Pseudomonadota > Alphaproteobacteria > Rhizobiales > Beijerinckiaceae > Lichenihabitans. The sequence goes on along the minus strand of CBDIDE010000002.1, from coordinate 1,850,588 downwards.
GGTGGATCACCTCCTCGCGCGGCAGGTGGTCGGGTTAAAGCCCGCCTGGCCGGCTTCGGCCCTGCCTCCTCCACGAGCGGTTCGCTTACCGGCGCTTCGCTGTCCGTTGAACGCTCGAACCGGTCCGTCTCGAGCGCCTCAATGGCGAGTTCCAGCTGCTCGACCCGGCCGTCTAGCTTCTCGGACGAGGCGCCGAACTGCTGCCGCTTCAAGCGGGCCAGTTCAAACCGCAGCTTCTCGATCAGGGTGCGGGCATGAACGGCGTCCTGCGCCATGGCGACGATCATGCGCTTGAGCGCGTCGACATCGTCGGGGAGCTGCGCAGGATCGGCAATCACCCCAATAGCTTAGCTTTAGTTTGCAACCTCCGCCACGGCCTTTGGCGTGCTGCAGGCCCACTGAGTCATCCTGCCGCACTCAGCCCGCAAGCCGCGGCTGGTCGGTCCGGATCGGCGCCCGCCAGTCGATGCCTTCGAGCAGCATGGCGACCTGTGCCGGCGTCAGCGCGGCCGCGGCGCCGCCCTCCGTCGCCGGCCACAGGAAACGGCCCTTCTCCAGCCGCTTGGCGAACAGACAGTACCCTTGCCCGTCCCACCACAGGACCATGAGCAGCCGCCCCTTCCGGCCACGGAACACGAAGGCCTGACCGGAGAACGGATCGCGCTTGAGATGATCCTGCACTAGCGCCGCCAAGCCATCAAAACCCTTCCGCATGTCGGTATGGCCGGTCGCCAGCCAGACACGCGCGCCGGCAGGTACAGGGATCATCGGCCGACAAAGGCCTCGATCACGCCCCGCAGCACCTTGGGATCGACGTTGCCCTCGATCCGCAAACGATGGCCGCCTGCAACGTCGATCTGGATCGTGCCGACGGTCGGCGCAGGCTGGGGCGGATCTACAGGACCAGGCAAGGCGAGCGGAATGAAAGCCGGTGAGGACGTGCCGGCAGCGCTGGTTCTGGCGAGCTCGTCTCGTCGCCATCGAAACAGCAGGCTCGAATGAAGATTATGCCGCCGCGCCACCATCGACACCGTGGCACCTGGCTCCTCCGCCTCGGCAACGATCGCGCGCCTATCGTCAGCCGACCATACCCGGCGAGTCGTCGCCGTGATGATGTGGACTGGGTTCGTCCTATGTCCAGACATGGTGCCGATACAGAGCCAAACAGGACCATCTATATCCAGCCTGCCGCTTCACCCGCGCAAGGCGCCACTCCCCGAGCGCTTACGGTATATCGTAGGGCAAGCGGTTAGCGCGTCCCCCAATGCGTGATAGTCGGTGGTGACCGTCCCTGTGGCGCAGGTTGTGATCCGATACCGCAGATAGTCACGAGCCGCATCCTGAAGTTCTTAAGGATAATGTGATCAGTCTCGGTCGTGGTCCCGTCGCCGAGCCAGCTCGCGCGAGAACGATCGTGCCCGTGCTGGCTTCCTGGCCTCACTTCATCACGAGAGAAACCCAGCTCTCGCTCGCCGCGGACGCCAAGGAGCGCGAACGTCTTCGGGCAGGATCGTCCGGCGTCCCTGAGAAGCCGCCTCGACCATCGCTGCTTCGATGGCGAGCCTGATTCCGCGCGGCGTACCGATCTCCAGAATTGCATCACGGATCGGCGCACCAGGCTCGGCATCGAAAAAACCTCGCCGGGCGGCGTTCGCTTCGACATAGATGCTATCCACGATGGCGGCGAGTTGGCCCGCGCCGATTTCAGGCACTTCGATGATGGTGAGCCGGTTGAGGATGGGCTCGGGAACGAGGGCGATATCATTGGCCGACATGGCATACATCACTGCCGAGGCGTCGATCGGGAACTGCAGATACTCGTCTCGAAATTTGGCAGCATTGATTGGTTCGAGGAGAGTGTAGAAGGGTCGATAAGGGTCCGAATTGTGGCCGTGCTCCTGCGTCTTGTCGAATTCGTCAATCAGCATCAAAGGATTGCTGACCTTCTCATTCAGCAGGGTCGTCGCGATGAGGCCCGGCTGGGCATTCCGCCAACTTGGATGGCCACCCTGCAATCCTTCGGACAGGCTTGAGGCGTTCATAGGGTAATGTCTGAACGGCACGCCCAGCACGTGCGCGAGCTTGTACAAGTACCAGGTTTTCCCCGTCCCGGGTCGTCCAAGCAGCAAGGTGGGAGGAAAATGCATCGGCAGGCCGATATTAGTCGCCGCCTTCAGGTGGCGCCGGACCAGACTGCTGAATTCATCAAGGTGCGGCGTCCGGCGAGCGAGCTCTTCGAGCGTTGCGACAGCACTTGGCACTGGTCCCAGCGTCACGCGCCATCGACCAGCCTCGCCTCTCGCCAGAATGCCGCCGACCCGCGCCTGGTACTCGTTGTCCTCACGCCGTACTGGCGGAGCCTCTTCAGGGTCGCCGTGGAACTTGTCATCCGCGCTTTCCGGCGCTCCCCTTTGCCCGAGCGCGTTTTCGACGTCGCGCAGGTCGTAGAGGGGATGGGAGTAGCGCGGTGTCGTCTTTAGACGACAGCCGGCCGGCGCATTCTTGCGCGTCCCTGCCGTTCCTCGAACCGCCATCATCCCGGACCGAGAGCACGCTGGGACGCGAAGCGACGGCGCTTGGCCGCACTGGGCGAGAGGGCAGGAGAGGGGGGTGCCGGCATGGATGCCGGATGGCGGCGTTCGTCCTGTGCCGTAAGCCGCGCAGCGTCGGCGCTCAACGCTGCGGCGAGCATCGCGGCGAGGTTATCGTCGCGGGCTTCTCGCGCCGCGAATAGATCGGTCTTCAGTGCCAGCGCCTGCCGGTCAGGCGCCGGGCAAGCGCCAAGCGCGGCCAATGCGGTGTCCTCGGCCTTGGCAGCTCCCGCGTCGGCACCAGCCCCGAGGCTGACGCTCCGGAAGGTTCGAAGCACTTGCAGACGCATGGCGGCGTGAGCGAGACACTGAAAACTCGTGCTCCGGTCGCCGACGTTGCGGAAGGCTGCCATCTCGTCGCAGGAGAAGGGAAGGAGGATCAGCTCAGGTTCGCTGCTGATCATGGCTGGTGGCTGGATCGTCACTGTCATGGTGTCTCGCGTGCGGGGCCAGTGGAGGTCGCTGCTAGTGTTCGGCCGATGCTGCCCGGGGAAGCCCCGCGCGGTCGGTGAATCGGTCGAAGGCAGTCACCGGCACCGCTATGGCAGAGGAGGGGCCGCAGTAGACGTGTGTCGCCAGGAACTCGAGTTCGGCTTCAGCGGCAGGCCAGGGGAGGTCGGCGTTCCACGCGCGCGGGCCGCAGGAGCCGTCGGACCATCTGAAACCGCGCTTTTTCAAGAGGTCTTTCGCTTCGAACGGTGCGCCGATGGCCCAGACCCTAGCGCTGGGTGCGTTGGCGCGTTCGACGAGACAATCGAGGGGAGTGCGGCCGGACCGCGGCAGGGGCAGGCCAAGGAGGTGCAGCGTCGCCATCGCGTCATCCAGGGCGCGATGGCCGCGGTGGAAATATCCCGCCTCAGCGAGGAGAAGCTTCAGTCGCGCCGCCTCGAACCCTTCGTCACGCCACGGCACCTGAGTGAGAGAGCATGCCCACGGAACAAGCTGGAAAGAGGGCCATCGATGTTCGACGAAACGGCGATCGAAGCTGGCGTGGTGCGCGATCACAACGTCGGCAGCCGCCACGAAGTCTTCCACCACGTCGTTGTCGATGGCGTGCCCAGCAACGTCTCCGTCCCGCAGGCCCGTGAGGGATGTGATCTCCGGCGGGATCGGCTTGGACGGCTCCTGAAGACTCGACATCGCGCCGAGCACCCGGCCGATGCCATGACTGTCGAACTCGAACTGCACCATCGCGAGTTCGACGATTTCGGCCTCCTCCGGATCGAGCCCGGTCGTCTCGCAGTCGAGAACGACACCGACCTGCCTGCCTCGGGAAGGCAGCAGCGGCAAGAGCGGTGCTTCAGAATTCCCGACCCGCCGCAGCACGCGGAAGTTCCCCGTGGCTTCGAGGATGATGGCGAGCCGCTCGGCTTCGTCGGCTGAAAAGGGGTCGCCTGCCACCGGATCCGCCGACGGCGGAGCTTGCCCGGCATCTCCCGATGAAAGATGCGGATCGTCCAATCCACAATGGGGTTCCTGGCTTGCCACTTTCGCGGTAGGCTCAGCATCGACCGTCAGCCAAGGGGACTCGGGCATCTCTGTTCTCTCCATGTTGCGAGAGGAAGAATATGTACTTTAAGTACACTTTCAAGCCTCAGCGAGGCCGTCCTCGTGCGTTTTTGGCGACATGGTGAACACCATCACCGCTAGGCAGTGCCGGATGGCCCGGGCTGCCTTGAACTGGTCTCAGCTCGATCTTGCCGCGAGGGCTAAGGTCGGCAGTACCTCTGTCAAGAAGTTCGAGCTCGGTGCTGAGCTGCGGCCGGCCTTGCTTGAGAAGCTTCGGCGCTCGATGGAGGAGGCCGGCGCCGTGTTCATCGACGACGGCGATAAGGCCAAAGGCCGGCTTGCCGCTTTCGGGGTTTTCATTGAGAGGAGAAGGGTCAAAGAGGGCGCGGAACGCTCCGGCGCGAAGCCGGAAGGCTAAACAGCGACCTGGAGAAACCGAGCCGCGGACGGCGGCAAACCGACGCTTCAGCGCCGGGGCGTCCCTGTTCGCCATCGGTTCAGCGGGATAGCCGTGTCAAAGGTGACGTGCCGAGACAGCCCAGGCGGTTGCCGACGCTTGGCCAATCGCCGCCTCGGGCATGGGCGCGTGTCGGGACCGCACAGATAGCGGTGACACGCTGGCGTGTCCCAGCCGCGGCTGCCCTTGACGATCAAAAAACGTACTTTAAGTATGTACCCGAACTGGGGTCGGCGAAAAGATATGCTCTCACAAGCGCTCGCCGCCGCAGCGACAGAGCCGGCGCGCGAAGCTCCGATGTCATTGCGGGATTTCCTGCGCCGCACGGGGGCGACGCTCCGGTCGCGCTGGCCGAGCAGTCTATGGATCGAATGCGCGGTGGTCGGCTGCAAGCCATCGCGAACGGGCTTTGTTCTGGAGCTCGTCGATTCAGGGCCCGGGCACGGCGACGATGGCCAGTTGAGGGCGTTTCTTGTCGCCGGGGATCTTCCCGAGCTGCGCGTCGCCGCAGGGGTGGCATTCGAGCCCGTGCAGCTGGTCGGGATGACCGCCGTCTTACGGCTCGAGCCCGAGTTCGACGTGCGGTGGCACGTCCGGGCACGGGTAGTGGGTGTCGCATCCGCGCTCGGGGAGGGCTTGGCCGCCCGGATGCGCGAGAAGGCAAAGGCCGCACTTATTGCGCAAGAATTATACGACAGGCAGCGGCGGCTCAAAGCCCCGGCTGACATCACCCGAATAGCTGTGATCCACCCGGCCGGAGGCGCGGGCTTCGCTGACGTCGAACGCGAGTTCGATCGGTTGCGCAGAGCCGGCCTCCTCATCACACGCTCGATCATCGCGCCCTTCGAAGGCGCCGGTGCTGCGCAAGCGATCACGAAAGCTCTTCCCGATGCCGTCAGGCCACTCGCAGGCTATGCTCCGGACATTGTGCTTCTCGTAAGGGGTGGGGGCTCGCGTTCCGGCCTCCGCTACCTCGACAATGAGGATTTGGCGCGCGCCATCGCCATTCTTCCTGTCCCGGTGCTCGTTGGTTTAGGACATGCTGGGGACGTCTCGCTAGCCGACGAAGTTGCCTACCGTAGTGAGGACACGCCCAGCAAGGCGGCCGCGGCGGTCTTGTCTCTCATTGTCGATCCCGCGAGGAAAGCCGTGGCTGATCTCGATACGATCGGGCGACTTGCCGGCGGCGGTTGTGCGCTGACGCAGTCCGAGGTCGACCGCCGTATGAGCGCCGCGGAAGTCGCCGCCGGGCGAACGCTGGCCGTCGCGAAGGCGAGCGTCGATGGGGCCTGGTTCGACCTGCGCGCGAACGGGGGGCTGGCAACACTTCGAATCTGTCAGCTCGGCCAAACCGCCAACCGACAGCTCGAGGCAGCGCTGGCGGCAGGGGGTGCCAGTCTCGATCGCGCGCGAACGGATGCGGTAGCGAAATTCGAAGCGGCGTCTCACGCGGCCTGGACGCTCTTAAGGATAGACAGCAGCGCCGAGAAGCTACCGGCAGCGCTCGGGCGTGCCGCCGCTGTGATCGCCCGGCTTGAGACCTCTGCCGATGAGGCGTTTGCGAATGTAGGGCGGGGCGCGCGAGCAGTCCTCGCACGCAGCAGGGCATCAATCGAAGCCGCCGCGGTCATGGCCGAAGCGTTGGATCCTATTGGTCTTGTCAGACGCGGTTTCACCATCGTCCTGGATCGGCGGGGTAGGATCATCACGGATGCAAGCGTCGCCAGCGTCTCGCGCGGGCTCATCATCAGGTTTCGCGATGGCGATCTGGAAGTTTCGAGCGGGGCATATCACAGGAGGAGCAAATGAACGAACAGGAGATTGATGAGCGGGAGCTCTCGCTTCTTTCCACGGCAACGTACGCCGAAGCCTATGCTGTGCTTTCGCGGACCGCTGCCCGCCTGAAAGCCGGTGAAGGTGCCGCCGATATCGACAACTTGGCTCGCGACATTCGCTTGGCGAAAACAGCACATGCGGTTTGTCGGGCGCGGATTGAGGCCGTGCGTGCTGAGATCGAGGCGGAGTTCCAAGGCGGCCATGCGGATCCGCCCCGCCCATAATGCCTATTGGCGCGCCAGTTCGATGATGTCGGCGGTGAGCGCCTCTTCGTCATCACGGCCCCGCGGCACCTTGCGCTGGGTCGAGCGATGCTGACCGAGCGCCGGTGCGCAGCACATTCGTCAGGGGGTCGTCGACGTCATCGGGATGACGAAGGCGGACGATGTTGGTAATCTCTTCCGTAGGCGTATCGCTCGCTCTGAGAGGTTCTGGCAGGCTGGACACCCCCCTCGATACGCCGCGTTCAATCTGTCGTCGTCACCCGGTTTTCTGCATAGCTCAACGCGCCAACGCGCGGGGCTGACCAGTTTTCCGAGGCGGCTTCCTTCAGGATCAGCTCGTTCAACGTCAGGTCAGCGATCCCCTTGCGGAGCCGCGAGTTCTCCGTCTCGAGGTCCTTCAGGCGTTTCACCTGGTTGTAATTCAGCCCGCCGAACTACTACAGCGCTACCGGTAGTACGTCACCTTTGGTCACTCCGATCAAGCGGACCGACTCCGCCACGCTACACAGGCCCTGCAGAGCAGCGACGCCGCGGATACCCTGCTGACACGCGCCGATCAGGCGCTTTACGCGGCCGAGCGGTCCGGGCGAAAACGGCATGGCCTCGCGGCTTGACAGTTCATGCGCCGAAAACGGCGCCGGCCAAGCTGACGCGATCATCTTCGTCGGTCATTCACTCGGCTATGGTTCTTGAGTCCTTCTAACCTCTTTCCGTCGGGCCATATTGATGCGATCCTTGAGCCAGCGACCCGGGAGCGGCTGGCCACGTGAGCTCCTTGGTGAGAATACCGCAGCGTTTCTCAGATCGGAGCAGGCCATGACGACGGCAGCGGGACTTTACACTCTGACGGTTTACACAAGCTTAAGCCTGGCAGCCGCTAACCCTCTCATCCAAAACGTCAATTTGGCCAAGTTTGCAAACGTAAGCTTCCCCCTTATGCAGAAGGGGGAACTATCCATAATTGTAAACTAGTGATCCCCGTTGAATTTACTTTCGTGGCTATTTCGTCCCCACGCAGATGGGCAATGAAGTTCGATCAACGGGAACGCTTGGAAGCCCTACTCGTGCCGGCCGATAGTGCCAAGCAGAGCCGGCTCGATCGCTTGCTCGGGGCTGCGCTCATGGCGTGCGACACCGATTATGTTGTCGACATCGGCGTTCATGATCCGCTGTAATGTGGTTTCGGCAATGGTCTTAGGAAATCGCCATCTCCAAAACGCGCATGGTGTCGTCGGTCATCGGAGGTCTCCGTGATTAGGCTCGTTCTCGTAAGCTCGACCTTGACCGAAACAACCCCGGTGACCGTCCCCCAGGACCGCGAGCCGCCGTGCTGCGCTACCCAAGGGCTCCGCGCGCCGGCTCGCTCAGTGAAATTCCACCACTCCAGTGGGCACTAGCGGGCGAAAATCATTACGACCTTGAAACAGATCGGCAGCCCTGCGACCCTCAGCTTCTTCCACGTGAAAATGCTGGCGAGCCACCAAAGCGGGGGATCCCATTCGATGAAGCGCGTTGACCTGCCGATGCTCTCTCTCGGAGGCGCTGGCATTGCTGCCCCAAGCGCTCCAGCGTCGTGTGCGTCGTGGGGACCTTCGATTCGATCCGAACGACATGTTAACCAACTCGCCTTAGAGGCGCTGGAAACGGCCTTTTAAGCTCTTCGACGGAAACGTTGTGCTGAGCCGCATTGTGCACGTACCTAACAAACAGCTCATCGTATCCAGCGATCGTCGCGTCGCGAACCGCGATCTCCTCCTTGAGTTTTCTGATTTGTGCGAGCGCTTCCGTAAGATCGGGTGAGCGCCTCTGGCTGTGTCCTCCAGATCGACTCCAGGTGCGATGTCGACTTCGAGCTTGGCTTAGTGCCTGAGCTATGTCCTCGTCCCTGGCGATCCATTGCCTCGTTACCGACACGCCGCAGGCCCTAGCGAGATCGATCGCCGTATTCCACGTCACCGGTCGTTCCGCATTAAGGTCCCTCATCGCGGCGATTAGACGTTCCTTAATGCCCGCCAATGTCGTCACTGCTCCGCTCCAATCCGTTCTTCCCGTTTCTTGGGGGCTTGATCTCCGCTGGCGTGGCCGTCGACGAGGGTGACAAGGAAGGCCTTATGGGCGGCCAGCCACTCCTCCGCGTAGACGGAGCCCTCGGCAACCTCCAGGACCGACGCCTCGATGAGTCGGATGGTTTCGCTGACGAGCGCCGCGACCGTAGCATCATCCAACTCGTTCGGTCCGGCTCGACCCTGCCTGAGTGCAACCATCTCAGTGTGTCTGGGGCAGGGAAGGTCACCTAGGTCCCGTTCGCAGGCGCCCGCTTCAGTGACATGCCCGCGCCCCTCTGTTGCCAATACCTCCGCTCGGCCAAGTGGCTGCTGCTCGAGTTGGGCAGCGGAGTGGTAAGGCAATCCGTCGTACAGCAAGGCTGCCGCCGCGGTAGCCCGACGATGCTCCGGCATTTTGTAGTAGGCCCCATTTGAGCGCACGTCGACACGGCCCATCCAATGGGCGAGTTCGAGATCGCTGAGCTTTCCTTCAATGGCCAGGACATTAAGAAGATTGCGTGGCCCTCGGGTGGCCATCTCGAGCGTCTCCCCGGCGCGTTCGTAACCGAGCCGACGAAAGAACGTCTTGGATTTGGTAGCCGGTGTGAGATACTGAACCAGGGAACCGTAGCTGAGAACCCTCACCGTTCCCTTAATTCCAGGGTGAGCTAATTTGCTGTGATGTCTAACAAGAAACAGGCACTCGTGAGGATAGAGACTGGCGGAATCGTTCGGGAAGCAGTTTCCGTGGTCGGAAAGTTCGTAAAGTTTCGAATAAACGTCTGCCTTACGTGCAAACGCCATTGAATAAATCCGCCCTTTGATAGTTACTTTGCGAAACTCATGCGGGACGTTGTTCGCCTGCAAGAACTCGCGGCCGCGGCCCGATCGACTCTCGCCCTGAAGGTCAACAGCGTCTGCTATTTGGTCCGAGCGGAGCAGGTCGTCGTCGGGTAAAAGATCCCATGACGTGCCGAGCACCGTGGTCCCAAAGCGCTCAACCTGCGCCTTGGCCACGGCACGGCTGTCCTCCGTTAGTTCGAGCGCGCGCTTGTAAGCACGCTCGGCGACCTCCGCCATGACCGTGGGGATCGCCTTGAGGAGCGTTTGGCCGCTGCCGCCCTTCTCGGGCCAGTAGCGCAGCGCGCATCGACGAAGCGGTTGCCCATCTTCGTCGCAGACCAGTTCGCCGTCATCGGCCGAAACGAGCTCCTCGTACCATGCGTCTTCCGGCAGCGTCAGCACTTCGTTAGCGCGGAAGCCGCCACACAGCATAAGGTCAACAACGCATTGCCGAAGTGCATCGAGGCAGCAGAGATCAGATCGGTACGAAGCATCAGCGATCGCCGACAGCACACAATTCGACAGCAAGCCGTCACCTGCTTCGGTCTTATTCGCTTGCCCTCCTTGAACTTTGATCTTCTCTGCGACCCAAGCCTGACGCCAGTTGAAGAGCCGGTACTCAAGGACTAGGTCGGCGATCCATTGTAGCTTGCAAATGATGTTCGCGGCGACAGAGAGAGGCCGGTAACGCGCCTGCGTGGCAGCGCGCTGGAAATGATCATGAGTCAGCTCAAGGGGTTGCCGAGTTGATCGCATCGCTTCGGCGTGCAAGAGTCTTAAAGCCGAAATTGTAAAGGCGTAGGGACTTTTTGAGAGTGGTTCAGAGTGCTTCGCACGGAGGAAGACGATGACGGCCCGGGCAAAGGACGAGAACGGTTCATCGAAGGGTTTCGATTCAGGATGGCTTTTCTCACGCGTATAGAAATGAACAAACGGTCGCTGTCGATTTGAAATACGAGAAATTTTCTCAAGCTTCCAGCTCGGGTTATCCCATTCCCCTTCGAACATGCTCCGCTGTCTATAAGACATGGCGCTAGAAACAAAGAAGCTCATTTCATCAACCGAATCTACCTGATCCATGTTGTTTGTCTCGTTCCAGTTAGGAATTTGCCCGTTCATGCGAGAGTTCGCGGATGCTCGCAGCGCCATGCTGCGGCGACGGCCGCTGCGGCGAGGTCATGTAGCGGACCAGTCTGCTCTTCGGGTTGTCCATCGGCCTGCATGCGCCGAGCCGTATCCGACAGCACGCCGGCCATGGCACGGAGCCGCGACGCGCTGCGAGGTCGAAACAACGGACACCGGACGCACGCGAAGGGCGCTGCACGCAGTCCCAAATCCGCCGCGGAGTCCTCGGGCATGCCAGGGAGTTGGTGCCAGTCGGCAGCCTGCTCTTCACCTAACATGATTCGCGCTAGCGGGGCGAGGCGCTGCCCAAGCGCGTCGTCAAGGCGGGTAACGATATCGAGCCGGGCGTTGAAGTAGGATAGAAGGCTTCTATGATCGCTATGGTCCATCATAGTCGCCAAGACTTCGACCCGCGTCTTCTTAGCGACTTCTCGCGATAAAAAGCTATACCGGAGCCGCCTCGGGGTGAGTCTCAGGGGAAGGCCGATGTCATTAGTGAGATGCCTCTCTTTCACAAGCTCGTCGAGCAACTGGCCGAAATAGGTGTGACGAAGCAGAAGCGCTTCCGCGTCGTACCCCAGGGCGAGTCGTCTTGTCGACGGCAGATCGCGACGGAAGAGGGGACGTCCGAGAGCTTCATCAAGGCTCGGTTCCGGCGGCGCGATAGTCCAATTCAATTCGATCAACCGTTCGACGAGGAGGCCAAATGCGGGAATGAGTAATCGTTCGCAGAATGCATCTCTGCGCCTGCGCTGCCCTGGTTTTTTGATCCGCGGAACCCGTAGAACGTAGGGATCACCGGCGTGCCGAGGCCGGATCAGGTCGCACTCGTGGATTTCGCGCAGGCTCTCCGGATTGACGCCAAGCGCTAGCATCAGAGCAGCAGCCACCACCTTCGCAACGTCGGCAGCGGGGTCGTCCGCCGCGGCAAGGATGGCGTCACGCACGTCCAGGTACTCCTGAGACGAGAGAGGTCCTTCCTCCGGGTCGAAACTCAAGACCGCGCGTCCCGGCTTCGGGCTCTTGATCGTCATTCCCGCCAATTGCACGGCCGTTTGAAAGTCGAAGCCCTTCCAGCCCTTCTGCTCGGCTCGAGCCGCCCCCCAAACGTAGAACTTGCGAAAAGTAGAGGCGTGCTGCCGGATAGTGGGGAGTTGCACCCCGTTCGCCGCCATCCTTTCGTAGATAGTTGCGATCAGCCGAGACCCCGCCGCGCCAAAGTTAGCCAGGATGTCGGGTTCGCGAAGGAGCTTTGTCACTACGTGGTGCGCCATATAGACGGTTGTAGCTGAGCGCTTTCGCATCAGCATTCGTAAGTAGCTTTCGAGCGCCTCGCGTACGCCCATCGCTATGGACTCGGGGATCTGCTCTGATATTAAGAAGTCTATGCTAGAAAAACGGATTCGACGGCGCCAATTGAGCTGCCAAACGTCCCCCGAAGTATCAATTAAGTCTCCCCAAAACGCAGTCACTTGTTTGTCATCGTCGTCCGCCCCTGCCAAGTCTTCCGAAACGAGTGACTCCTCGAGCTCGTCGACAAATGGAACAGAGTCGAGCACGTCAAAGTCTAGGATCTCGTCATCCGCTTTTCGTTGATCCCGCGAGTTGTGGTCTCCGCACGTGCTCATCTTCGCATGTCTCCTCAGCCGGCGATTGCTCGGCTCGGTCGGTTAATTGGTATCGTTTCGTATAGGGCGTGAGGTTCGTGCTGGAGAGTTGGACATTAAGCTCCGGCCCGCCTTTGTGGCTTTCGGCTGTTGGCCGGGCTGCTTCCGGGTCCCATTCAGCACCGCCGCCTGCGTCTCCAGGGAGAGAGCGTTGGCTTTCTTGGCCAGGCTCTTCTTCGCGTAATAATTCCGCATCGATGAACCCGTGCTCCACCCCTGGAGATAGCACTGCTGCCGGAAGGCTTCCTCGCGGTCCCAACCGCGTTCGTCACACATTTCATCAAATCGGTCGTTCCAATCATGCCGGCAACGATGGTTGATCAGGCCGGCGAGCTCCGGCACAGCGTCGCGCAGCATTTGGTATTGCCGGCGCGCGCCGCGGCTGCTGAGCGGTTGACCCCTATGGTTCACGAACAAATATTTGTGGCGTCTTGCAGCAGCGAACTGACTCCTTTCCTCTTTGAGAACCTTGAAGGCGTCAGCGAATTCTGGGCGTAGTTCAAGGAGCCGTCCAACGGTCTTCTGCGCTGCTCGTTCGGCGCGTGTGTCTTCTGGATCGTCGTCCCGCACTTCGACACGGAGGGTGGCAGGAACTAGGTTGAGCGTCACGTCCTCGACCTTGAGGCCGAGCATCTCGCCGGTGCGCAGCCCGAAGACATAGCTGACGGACATGAAGACGAAGTTCCGATAGGCCATTCTCCCGAACGGGTTTCTGGGATGCGTTGGGATAATGACGCTCAGGAACAACGTGCGCTGGTGCTCGTCTAATCCGAGAACAGGCTCGCTTTTCTGGTGAGCCGAAGGTGGCCGATGGGTCTCAACGTCAAGCTTAAAGTGCGACAGTGCGACCTGTCGTTCCGGTTCGGCACGGGGATCGATGAGTTTGCCTAGCCAGATGAGAAAATTCGTGAAGGCTGTGTAACCGGCACGAGCCGCGACCCGAAGCCCCCCCTCGCACTTTTCTTCATAGTGACGGGCCAGCCGCCGCATCTCGCCATCATTGAGATATATCCCGGTCAGGCATCGCTCGGCGGTATTGATGTTCAGCTTGGCGCAGAAGGCCAGCCCAAGAGAGATGCCACGGAGGTCGTTCAAGACGGTTCTGTGGGCCTTTCTCCTAATCAGGTCTCCGACTACGTACGCAGCCACGTAAGGATCCGGTAGTCCGCTCCGCAAAGTCGCATAGACCGGTACAATGGTGCCACTTTGGAATCTCACTTGTCGGATCGACACTGCGCTTCGTCTCCAATGCAAAATAAAGATGTCACGAGGATCTGGATGAGCAGTTCAGTTGAAAGTTCGGATTTTTCCTTGACCTTGAATCAATAGCTAACCATTGCCCGGAACGTCGCGAGCCTCGGCGTCCAACAGCGCCGCAGCGATTATGCTGCCAAGCTTACGGAGACCTGTCCAAGGGTCGAAAACGTAGATATCGTCGGCTCTGGCGCATCGGCTCGTCGACGGAAATACAGACGGAGTGAAACGCGGCGCAATCACCTCGGGCCTACCGATTAAGGACCTAGCTTGGACAGCCCGAGCGGTCCAGGCCGCCTCGTGGATTCGCAGGTCTGAAAGAGATGAGCGGAGGGAGCGACGAAGCGATGCGATCGGAACTGCCGCATGCCTGCGCAAGCAGATCGATCCGCGCTCGATGGCGACACCGGGACTGAGTTCTGCTGTGCCGGCCATTTCGGGACCGACACACATTAGGGCCCAATCGTCCCAGCCTTGCCGAAGCGTAAAAGGTTCACTCGGCAGTCCAACTGGCTCGCAACAGCCGTACCGCGAGTGCCGCAGTGCTTCGACCGCTTCTTCCGGCTGGTCGGCGACGTCGATGTGAATAAGGGGCGAACCGAATTTCCGCGATAATTCAGCGCTTCCCGTACAGGTCGCTAAGATCACCCAGGTTTTTGGTCGGCGCTGGTCGCGGCCGGTGGGCTGGCCGCGTCGAAGACCTAGATAGGCAGCGTAACTGTCAACGGTCGTTATGCGGCGAGTTCGCTTGACCATTCTGTAAGCGTCCGGTTGGAATGTCGGGGCAGGAAGGCGATCAAAAAGTGTACTTTAGGTACAAATAAGGTTTGACTACAGGAGGTCAAGGGCTGATGCAGCAGCGTTCTCCGAACGTGCGGAGCCTCGTCGTTTCATCGATATGAGGCGCGCCGGCTGTGGCGGCTCTGATCGCGCCGGGCGCCATCAGGGAACCCCCGCGCCGGCAAAACACACCGCGTAAACCTTGTCTTCAATTCAATCCGTGAAACTAACGGGTTAGCCGCAAACGTGGATGCTGGCGTCGTCCGCGGTTGCGCGCCCAGATGAAGAAATCGGCGGGGCAGCGCGGGGTCTCTTTCCGGGAGGGCTCCGCCGAGCGCCCTCCTTTCGGTTTCTTATTCTAGGTCGAGCGAGAACCGGACCACCATGTCCTCCAGCAAGCGAGCGAGCCGATGGGCGCCGTCCCCCGTGTCGACCAGCTCGAGGTCGTCGGCGAGTTCGACCTCGCTTCCCTCAACCGCCGTTCCGCGAATGAACTCCCGCGGGTCGATTCCCACGGCGCTCGCGCGTACGGCGCCTCCTCCGTAGTTGATCCAATTCAGGAGGCGGTAGCGCGACAGCAAAGCGTCGACCCCGATTGGTCGGCGAAGGAACGCATCGAAGTTTTCCTCCGTGGTACACCCCGTGACGGTGAGGCCCTGGCCCGGCTCAGTGAGCGCGTTGCCGAGCCCCGCCGCCACCTCGGTCGTAAACGGGTCCGACAGAAAGTTGGGGTGAGGGTCGACGATCACGAGGCCAATTGCGAACTCGCGATTAAGCTTCAGGCTGATCCCTTTCCTTTGCGGCTGGTAGCGCAGCGACTGGATGGCTGACTCGATCTTTTTCCGCGTTTCCGCGCCGACTTCCCGCATTCGTCCGTTGACCACGTAGGACACAGGCGCGGCCGAGACGCCGGCGAGCCGCGCCACGTCCTGCAACGACGAACGCCTCACCGGGCGCTTAACAGTCTTCGGTGCGCCGGGGTGTAGTCCCGCTTAAGCTGTCGCAGATGAATCCCAGATCCGTTCGAATCGCGATCGAAGACGGGATGACGAGAGCGGCGGCCGAGGGGCGCCGGACGGTGCGGGCGCAAGACATCGTCGCGCAGCCGGTCCGGATCACGAAATTCGGATGAGCGCGAGGCCTCCGTAACCGTCTGCGGCCGCCGCGGACGAGAGGCTCTTCGATGCGCTAGTGGTCATCGCAGCGCTCACGAGCAAAGGTGCCTGCGGAGCTTACTTCGCACCGTGCCTTTCGGCAGTGTGGTTGCCCGGCACAACGGGTCGCCTCATCGATCTGCGGGACGAAGCCTCCGTCGCGGCCTTCTTCGAGGACCTCGGCGGCTTCGATCACTTGGCCATCGCGGCTGGAGACTGGGGCGGCGCGATGTTCGCATCCATCGCCGAGCTCGATCTCGTTTGGGCACGCGAGGCGCTGGAGGTGCGGTTCCGGGGTGCGGTAGCAGCGGCAAAGCATAGCCGCGGCAAGATCGCGCAGGACGGGTCAATCACGCTGACCAGCGGCATTCTCGCGCATCGTCCGGTAAAGGGCGCACCGATTGGGACAGCGCTTATCGGCGCGGTGGAGCATCTGGCCCGTGGTCTGCGATCGACTTGGTGCCCGTGCGGGTCAACGCCGTGTGTCCCGGCCTTATCCTGACCGACTATGTGAAGCAGACGATGCCTGACGACAGACTGAAGTCCTATGCGTCTCCCCTACCGGTGCCGCGAGGCGGCTCACCGTTGGAAGCCGCCATGGCTTACATCTATCTGATGCTGAATGATTACGCGACAGGTCAAGTCCTCTCAGTCGAAGGTGGGGGATTGCTGGTGTGAAGCATAGAGGTAAGTGCATTTCAATGGTCAAGCGCCAAGCTTAAGGTACGCGACATGATGTTCGATGAGGCAAGACGTTATTCTAATGCTCTCTAACGCGTTCACGACAGCCTAATATCCAGCGAGTCTGATAATCGGAGGTGTGCGCCATTTCCGCCGTTTCGTTGCGGTCGCAGAGGAACTGCACTTCGCGCGCGCGGCCGATCGGCTCGGAATGGCGCAGTCATCGCTCAGCCACTCGATCCGCAATCTGGAAGCGGAGCTTGGAACCAAGCTGTTCCACCACACGACGCGGCGAACTTGGTTGGCGGGGGCGGGCACGCGTTTCCTCGTGTACACTCGGCGCATGCTGGGTGAAGCGGAGGCCGCGGCGGCCTCGCTGCGCGCGGAAAGGGATGACAGTCCGCAACGGCTTTGCCTGGCGTTGGTAGAGGACTTGGCGGGTGAGCCATTCACATGCCTGCTGTTTGAATTGCAGCATCAACGGCCGCTGGTGGCGGTCGACGTGCGGGAACTCACGCAAGGGGAAGCGGCGAGACTGGTTCGCGACGGCGGCGCGGACCTTGCCCTTACCCTCGACGACCGGGAATGTGGAGGCTTGGTCCAGCCTGTGGACCGCCGGAATAGCGCCCTTGCGTGACATCGAGCATCAGCGATCCCGGAGCCATTGCCTGACAGCAGCCGACAACTTCCTCTCAGCTTGACGTAAGCAGCCGCGCGGTTTGCAAAAGGGGCTAATCAGATTATCCCAAATGAGTACCTCCGCTGCCAAATCGTACCCATTACGATAGCTCTTGCCTCGAAAATGCGTGTTGGAAATAGACCAGTATCATAGATTCTTGGTTATCGAACTTATCTAATATAATGTGTGTTGTGGTCAAGTATGAACAAATACAGAGACTAAATATGCTACGCGATATCACCTTTGCTCTCATCTTTGTAATCATGATAGTGTATGTCGGTATCATGGATAGGAAAACAGTCACATCTCAGCTACCGTCGAGCACCATCCCTCAGTTGCTAGAAAAGGACAAACAGCGAACGCCGCTGGAGCTTGCGAAAGCGCTGGACCTTGACGCTCGACGCACGTTCGAGGCGACGAGCGGCAACCAAATAGACCTGCAACAAGACCGGAGGCGGGCCGCAGAGCTTGCGGAGACCCTGGCGGATGCGAAGCGCAACGCCGCCCTGACGATCGAGGAAATGCAGAAGAGGATCGATGGCGAAGCGGCCCGTGCAGCGCGCCTCGATCGGGATCTTCTCGGTTTGCGTGAGCGACTGGCGGCAGCAATCCGCGACGTTGCAGCCAGAGACGACGAGCGGCGATCATTAAAATTGGCGGAAGTAGATACCGAAGAAAAGTTCCAGCAGGAGAAACGCCGGGCTGAGGAACTCTCCGACAAGTTGGCGGAGGCGCAGCGCGGCGCCGCGGAACAGATCGAGGCGCTGCGCAAGGAAATCGAATCGCGACCTGCTCCGCCCGAGCGCACGGACGCCCTTGTCGCCGAAGCGCCCTCAGAGATTCCCTCTCCCGCACGAGGCCTCGAGACCTCCGATCTTCCCTCTCCCTCTGCTCATCCGGCGGCCGCCGGTTCGACGGAGGTCGCGCTGCCCAAGGATGTACCCGCCCGCCTGGTGTTGCGCTACACGCTCCACAGCCCTTCAGCGCGAACGAAAGCGCTTAACATCAGCCAGACCTTGCGAGCCCAAGGTTTCGACGTGGCTGAACCCGTGGGATCGACCGCGCTCACCGCCGCGAACGCCGTGACCTTCTTCTACGACGAGGATCAAAGCAATGCCGATCGCGTGGCCAAGATCCTCGTCGTATCGGAGCCCGTGCGGGGCCGCCTTATGAAGGACGCCCCTTTCCCCCGACCCGGCACGATCGAGGTCTCGGTCGCCGGATGAACAATCCACCCAGCCGCAAAGGAGCTTCAGATGAACCTCATCCGCTGCACTCGTCCCCTGCTCGTTGCCGTCCTGCTCGGCAGCGCGACCGGCTATGCCCAGGCCGCGCCGCAGGGACAGCTCGTGCGACCGCCGGAGCAGCCGGCCACCACGAGGGTGTCGACAGGAGCCCCGGCCCCGCTCGTCATACTCTTCAAGAGCGGCAGCAGAGCGCTTCGTGCGAAGGATAATGCGGTCCTGGATCGTGCCTCCCGCGCCTATAACGAGGGGAAGCCCATCGTAATGATCCTCACGGGGACCTCTGACAGGGTTGGAAATCCCGAGCGAAATCTGACCTTGTCGCAGCAACGCGCAATCGCCGTGCTGACCGGTCTGCTGGACCGGGGCATCCCCGCAGATCGCTTCCAGATCCTCGCCAAGGGCGAAACCGAACTTCCGGTGCCAACCGGGCGGGGGGTCGCCGATGCTCAAAATCGGCGCGTCGAGATTTCCTGGCACTAGTCCGAGCGCATGCGTTCCCGCGCGCTTCGCGGCCTGTTGTTCGCAGCGGCTCTGGCTCCGTCGCTCGCGAAAGCCGCTGATCCAACCCCGTGGTTCGACAAAGCCGTGCAATATGACCTCGGCGGCGAAGGAGAGGCTCCATTGGCCTTTGCCTGGTATCGGCGCGCCGCAGAGGCAGGGTTGCCGGAAGCAGAGTTCAACGTTGCCGTCATGCTCGACAGCGGTCGCGGCGTCGCTCGCGATATCACGCAGGCGGCAACCTGGTATGCGCGCGCCGCCTCGCACGGCGATCACCGGGCTGCGTACAATCTCGGCCAGCTGTATGAAGAGGGGGAAGGCGTTCCGCGCAATGCCGACATCGCGCGCGCCTGGTTCCTGGTGTCTGATCTCCCAGCGGCTCGCGGTCGCCTCGCGGCTCTTTCCGTCAACGTGGCCCGCCCCGAAACGCTCTCGCCTGCGCTTCTCATCGCGCCAAGTGGCGATGCCAAGATCGACCCTGCACGGGACGGTGTCGAACTTGTTTGGACCTCGGAAGTCCAGCCTGAACCGGTGCGCTTCTTCGTTGAAGTCCGCGCTCTCGACGACGCGAGCTCGCGAGAAGTGTTCTCGGCCTTCACCGGCACGTCCAGCATATTTGCCACGCTCACGAAATTGCGCGGCAGCTATGCTTGGCGCGTCATCATGGTCGCGCGTGAGGCAAGCCGATATGCGGCAAGCGACTGGCTACGCTTCAGCGTCGCGCCGGACTGAGTCCCGGCGCCCTGTAGCGCGGCAATCTGGGGATCTTTTGCACTTTTGGTGCAGCCGTTATTGCTCCTCGACTTCACGGTCGATGTCTCACGCGGCAATAAGTATACGCTGTTTGAAAATAAGATAATGCGCGCGACCATACATTTGATGAGGTGGACGGCCCCTGCTCCCCAGCGTTGAGTCGCGGTACCGTCTTGGGCGCTGCATGCCCGGCCTCATAGGAGATTTCCTGATGCGGATTTGCACAATCGGCCTCGACCTCGCCAAAAGCATTTTCCAGTTCACGGCGTCGACGATCAAGGCGACGTCGTCCTGCGCCGAAGGTTGCGACGATCCGAGGTTCTGAACTTGTTCTCTCGCCTTCCCCCATGTTTGGTGGGCATCGAAGCTTGCGCCACCTCGCATCATTGGGCGCGGGAACTCGTCTCGCTGGGCCACACGGTTCGGTTGATTCCGCCCTCTTACGTGAAGCCCTATGTCCGACGAAACAAGAACGACGCAGCCGACGCAGCGGCGATCTGCGAGGCGGTCGCACGGCCATCCATGCGCTTTGTGCCCGTGAAGTCGGTCGATCAGCAAGCGGTTCTGATGCTTCACAAGAGTCGGGAGTTGTTGGTCAAGCAGCGAACGATGTTGATCAACGCCCTTCGTTGCCACCTTGCCGAACTGGGCATCGTTGCGCCTCAGCGGATGACCGGGCTGTCAGAGCTGGTGGCGGTGATGAAAGACGACACGGACACCCGGATACCCTCCCTTGCTCGTCGCGCCCTCGACCCTTTGATGTCACAACTCAACCACGTCCAAGCCGCCGTCCTCCAAATCGAAACGGAGATCGGCGCCTGGCACAAGGGCAATGACGTGAGCCGACGCTTGGCCACCATCCCGGGCATCGGCCCGATCATTGCTTCCGCGATCGCCACCACGATGCTCGACCCCGCTCACTTTCGCTCTGGCCGTGAATTTGCTGCATGGCTCGGTCTCGTGCCCAAACAGGACTCGAGCGGCGGTAAAGAGCGACTCGGCCGCATCTCCCGTCAAGGTAATCGGTACGTGCGTCGCTTGCTCGTGATCGGAGCGACCGCCGTTCTTCGATATGCTAGAGCCAAGGCCCTCGGAAGCGGTTGGGTTCGTGCTCTCCTGGAGCGCAAGCCAGCGCGGCTCGTCACCGTCGCACTCGCCAACAAAATGGCGCGTACCGCCTGGGCGCTGCTGGTCCACAAAGAGGATTACAGGGCCAACGACAATCACAGTCCGACCGCCGCTGTGGCGGCTTAACTCCGCCGGGCGAACACGAACTCTCGAATTGCAAGGTGCCGAAGACGACGTGATGATTGACCGGCGACGCCGGGGATCGGGAGAACCCGTTGCAAGCGGAAGCGGCTCGACCGCGGACATTTGATTGGGACTCGATCCGCGGATCACATCAGGGCCAGCGGCCGTGTGCCGCGCGAAACAGGCCGGACACATGACTGCACCCGCCGGGGTGATCCCGCGACAGATTCCCCTTGCAATGCAGGGACCGTCCACACATGCCGCTTGATCATTTTGACGCGGTTGATCTTTCCCTCGACTGGGCTTGTCATCCACGACTCCGGAATTGCAGCGCGGACGGCCTCGATGTCGCGCAAGACCATAGGCAAAGCTGTTGAGGTCGCCGCGTCGCGCTTCGTCCGTGTCCAACGCATGCGCCATTTGGAGATGTCTCGATTGTTTACGCCGCAAATGACTCCTTGAATCTTCAGAAACGAAGCACCGGCCGGGTTGATCAATTGTCATGGAGTTAAATGTTAGTATCATTGATAGACATATCTGCTGACCAAATTTACTTCGTCAATCGATCCAAAAATGAACGACGTTCGCTGATGGATGGAAACAGGAGTTAAGTCAAGAATGCGTCCATGCACTGTAATGGCTGCGCCGCCACCCTGTTCGATGATCCAGCTGATAGGGAACGCCTCATACAGGACGCGTAAGCGACCGTTTTCATAGCCGGGCCGGCGTCATCTGGGTAAAGAAATATGCCGCCGCGAACCAATATGCGCTGACATTCGGCAACGAGTGAGGCGACCCACCGCATGTTGGTGTTCTGCCCGCGAGGGCCGTCGCGCCCTGCCAGACAGTCTTCGACATATCGGCTGATCCCAGCTGACCAGTAGCGGCGGTTCGAGGCGTTGACGGCAAATTCTGCCGTGTTCGGCGGGATTGCCACGACATCCTGCGTCATCACGAAGTCACCGACACGCCGATCGAGCGTAAAGATGCTCGCCCCCTTGCCGACCGTCAACACCAGCGTGGTCTGGGGACCATAGAGCACGTAACCGGCGGCGAGCTGGTTGACACCCGGCTGCAGGAACATCGCCTCGGTGCTCGCGACATTCTTTAGGCTTGGGCAGGATCGAGAAGATCGTGCCGATCGACAGGTTCACTTCGATGTTGGAGGAACCGTCGAGAGGATCTATGGCCACCAGCAGGTCCGCATCCGGACGGCAGACCATGGGGTCATCCATCTCCTCGGACGCGATGGCGACGACAGGTGCGCGCCGGCAGGCCGCAACCACCAGCTCGTTCGACTTGCGATCGAGCTCCTTTTGCACCTCTCCCTGCACGTTGCCGCCGACAGCCTCCCCGAGATCGCCACCGAGCGGGCCGTCCGAAATCAGCCACGCTATCTGCTTGCAAGCGCCGCGATGCCCCGCACGACGTCAGCCAGCGGTCGCCAATTGGATTCGGCGTCCGACCAGGAGTCGAGATAGGTGTCCAGGCTTGCTCCCCGCATGATCCTGCTCCTAGGCTTGCTTGCCTCGTCCCTGGATCGGAACCGGCAACGTGCTGCCTGATCTCCTGTGGCCGTTCCTGGTCCTGGTCCGACCGCGCGCCTGCGCGCCCCGCGGCAGGGCTAGCGCCTTCGCTCAGCCATTGATGTCGAGCCCAAGACCAGTGCTGTCGATGGCCTCGACCTCCCGCCTTTTGCGGGGCTTCCAACAATGCCTCCGGGATCGCTTCGCCGGCGAGCTGCCAGAAGCGATCCATGTCGTGCTCGACGTGATCGGGCGCGGGCTGCAGCGGTTCGGTCCGGCGGGTGCCAGTCGTTGCCGCCGTCCCGCCGTCCGTGTCGAAGAGGACGGCCCTGATGGCGGTCGAGCCGCAGTCGAGTCCCAGGAGCATCGCGTAGTCCTACCGACCGAGTATCGGCGCAGGGCGCAGCCCTCTCCCTTCATTCCGAGCGGAGCAATGACGGCAAATGAGACGATGCAGCGGGTCGCCTCCTCGATCTGCAGGGTCGAGGAGGCGACCGTGCGTGCTCGCTCCTACTTCGACATCGTGAATGGCGCCGTCATCTTGTCGGCGTTCGCCTTCGTGATCAGGACGCAATCGAAAAGCTGTTTCTCGCTCGCGGCGCCGGTCTTGCCGGTCTTGATGAAGCTGTCCGCCTCGTCGACCGCTTTGGCCGAGAAGGTCGCGACCGGCTGGAGCACCGAATACTGTAGCTCTCCCGACTTGATGGCCGCGACTGCGTCGGGCGAGCCGTCGAAACCGCCGACTTTGATGCTCGACAACTTTCCGGCTTCCTTCAGCGCCGCGATGGCACCGAGCGCCATCTCGTCGTTGCCGCTGATGACGCCGATGATGTCCGGATGGGCCTGCAGCATGCTCTGCATCTTGTCGTGACCCTGGGTGCGGTCCCAGTTGGCGACCTGCGAGGCGACTTTCTTCAAGTCGTCGTACTGGTCGAGCACGGTCGAGTAGCCGTTGGAACGGGTTGCGGCGTTGTTGTCGGATGGTGCCCCGACGAGCTCGACATAATTGCCTTTCTGGCCGACGTCCTTGACCCATTGCTGGGCGCCGAGCGCCGCGCCCTGAGCGTTGTTCGAGACGAGCTGCGCCTTGGCGAGGCCCTCCTGGTTGATCTCGGCGTTGACCAGGAATACCGGGATGCCCGCCGCAATGGCCTTCTTGACCGCGCCGATCGAGCCGCTGGCATTGGCCGGGTCGAGGATGATCGCCACCGACTTGTTGGTGATGGCCGTGTCGATCAGGTTGCTCTCGGTGTTGGTGTCGCCCTTGGAAGCACCGACCACCGGCTCGTAGCCAAGCTTCTTCGCCTCGGCGGAGGCTACGTTGCCCTCGGTGAGCCAATAGGGGTTCGAGGGATCGTTGACGATGATCGTCACGAGGCCGCCGGCCGCGAAGGCCGGGGTGGCGGCGCCCATCGCGAGCGCCAGGGCCGTGAAGGCGAGCAGCTTGGTCTTCCTGAACATGTCTTCTCCCATCAGTGTTCGGGTTTTGACGGCACCGTGGCCGCCGTCCTCGGGGCGCGGGATCGCGCCCCGCAGGGTCTCATGCCGCCTTGAGCGGGGACGTGGTCTGCCCGCCGGAGGGGGCGGGAGCCTTGACGCGACGGCGGTATTGAATGGCGTTGAGCAGCACCGCCAGCACGATCACGGCGCCCGTGAACACTGTCTGCCAATAAGCCGAGATGCCGATGATCACGAGGCCGTCAGACAGGAAGCCGATCACGAAGGCGCCGAGCAGCGTGCCGCGGATGTTGC
Organism: Lichenihabitans sp.; assembly: GCA_965277635.1. Lineage (GTDB taxonomy): Bacteria > Pseudomonadota > Alphaproteobacteria > Rhizobiales > Beijerinckiaceae > Lichenihabitans. The sequence continues at coordinate 1,826,716 of CBDIDE010000002.1, read as the reverse complement.
CGCGGCCGCCGGTGAGCGCCGCGCCCCCGATCACCACCGCCGCGATGGCGGTCAGCTCGTAGGTGGTCCCGGCCGTCGGGCCGGCCGAGGTGAGTTGCGAGGATAGGATCAGCCCGGCGATGGCTGCGCAGGCGCCGGACATCATGTAGACCGACAGCTTCACCAGGATGATCGGCACGCCCGACAATTCGGCGGCGCGCTCGTTGCCTCCCGAAGCGTAGAGCCAGCGGCCGAACGGCGTGCGGGTGAGAAGAAGGCTGCCGAGCAGCGCGATCACCACCATCACGAGGACGCCGATCGGCACTCCGAGCAGATGGTTGAAGCCAAGCCATTCGAACCCTGTGTTGCCGAGCTGTTGCCGACCGCCGAGGTTGTTGTAGGTGAGGCCGTTGGTCATCAGCAACGCGACGCCGCGGACCATGTACATCACCCCCAGGGTGGCTACGAAAGCCGGGACCTTGAAGCGGGCGATCAGCACGCCGTTGATGAGACCGATGAAAGCGCCGAGGAGGCAGGCCAGCACGGCCACGACCCATACCGGCGGATAGAGCACGACGCCGAACGCGTTGAGCGTCACGCCCTGCATCAAGAAGCCCGCCACGACACCGCTCAAGCCCAACGTCGATCCGACCGACAGGTCGATGCCGCCGTTCAGGATCACCAGCAGCATCCCGATCGCCAGGATCCCGAACAGGGCGACGTGCGACGCCATGGTGAGAAAGTTGTTGACGGTGAAATAGTAGGGCGACAGCGCCGAGAACACGATCACGATGACGACCAGGGCGAAATAGGCCCGGCCCTCGAGCAGCAGCCGGCCGATGTCGAGACCCCCGCCGAACATCCCCGGTCGGCTATGGTTCGTGGTGGTGGCGTTGGTCATGGTCGGAGCTCGCTGAAATCGGGGATCAATGGACGACGGCCTCGCCGGACGCGGCCATGATCTCTTCCTTGGTGACACCGGGCCTGAACTCGGCGGAGATCCGGCCCCGGTGCATGACGATGATCCGGTGCGCGATGGAAAGGCACTCGGTGACCTCCGAAGTCGAGAAGACCACCGCCAGGCCCGCCTTGGCGCGCTCGGCCAGGATGCGGAACACCTCCGCCTTGGCGCCGATGTCGATGCCGCGGGAGGGCTCGTCGAGCAGAATCACTCTGGGATGGGTCGTCAGCATCTTGCCGATGACGACCTTCTGCTGGTTGCCGCCCGAGAGCGAGCCGATAGGCGCGCCGCCGCCCGACGTCTTGATGTGGACGTCGCGGATCGAGTGATCGACCACCGCTCGCTCGGCGGGGCGCGACAGGAACAGGCGTTTGGCAAAGGCGCCGATCGAGGCGAGCGACAGGTTCTGCCCGACCGACATGGTCTGCACGAGGCCGTCGCGCTGACGGTCCTCAGGCACGAGCGCCAGGCCGCCGTCGATGCGCTGGGCGATCGTCAGATCCGAGATCTCACGGCCTTCGAGATAGACTTCCCCGCCTATTTTCGGCACCCGGCCGAACACGCATTCGAGGAGTTCGGTCCGCCCGGCGCCCATGAGTCCGTAGATGCAGACGATCTCGCCGGCACGGACGTCGAGCGACATGCGGTCCACCACCATGGCGCCGTCGCCGGCCGCATCGGCGACGCTGACGTCGCGAACCGAGAGCGCCACGTTCCCGAAGCCGTAGCCGGTCGGGGGCGAGCCGAGGTCGAAGTGCTCGCCCACCATCTTGCGGACGATCCATTCGAGGTCGATGTCCTTGCGGTCGGCCTTGGCCGTCATGGCCCCGTCGCGGAGGACCACGGCAAAGTCGGTGATCTCCAGCGCCTCCTCGAGGTGGTGCGAGATGTAGACGATCGACACGCCGCGGCCGGTCAGGTCGCGGATCACCTTGAACAGCACCTCGACCTCGGCGGCGCTGAGCGCCGAGGTCGGCTCGTCCATGATGAGGATGCGCGAGTTCACCGACAGCGCCCGGGCGATCTCGACGATCTGCTGCTGGCCGAGGCGCAGGTCCTCGACCAGGGTCATCGGGTCGATGTCCTCCTCGAGTTCCTCCATCAGGGCGCGGGCCTGGCGCGCCTCCTCGGCATAGTCGATGCCGGCAGGCCCGCGGATCTCACGGCCCATGAAGATGTTGTCGCGTACGGAGAGGTTCGGCGCGAGGCTCAGTTCCTGGTGGATGATCGAGATGCCGCGGTCGCGCGCATCCGACGACGACGTGAACACGACCGGCGCGCCATCGAGCTCGATGACGCCGGAACTCGGCTTCACGACGCCGGATAGGATCTTCATCAGGGTCGACTTGCCGGCCCCGTTCTCGCCGAAGAGGGTGGTGACGCTGCCGCGGTGAATGTCGAAGTTGACGCCCTTCAACGCGTGGATGCTGCCGTAGGATTTGGCGACGTTGCGCGCGGAGAGCACGACGTCGCCGGTCGGGGGCAAGGTCTCGGTCGCGACCATCACTTGACGTCCAGCTTCACGGGCGTGACGAGCCAGCTGTTCGGGTCGGTCAGCTGGAAGGCACCGACGACCGACACCGTCTTGCCGGTCAGGTTCGCGGCGTCGATCTTGGACAGGACCTGCTTCTTCATCTCCTTGTTCAGCGCCGAACCCGCGTTCTGGTACTCGATTTGGTTGGTGAACTGGCCGAAGCTGATGGTGCCGGAAGCGTCGCGCAGGTCCGTGCCCATGATGGCGGGGCCGGTCTGGATGCGGATCGCCAACGTGTCGGGAACGCCCGCAACCTTCACGTCGTAATTTCCGGAATCGCTCTTGCCGACGACCCCGGTGAACTTCACCGCGAAGTCGGGTCCAGCCCCCGTGGCGACACCATACTGTGTCACCGCCGCCGCCTGATCCTTGGCGAGAGCGGCCGCGAGCGTCGCGGCGTCCACCGCCTTCGACTCGACGGCGGCCTGCACTTTCGGGAATTCCGAAGCACCGAAGGCGGCGGGGGTGAAGACGCCCGGCTGCACGTCGCCCGCCGAGCCGATCTTCACGACTTTCGTATCGAGCGCCATGGCGGCGATCAGCACGACCACGGCCGCGGATGCGATTGCAAGCCGGACGCGGGGTGTCGCGCGCCGTTTCGGTTGGGGAATGGCCTGGGAGCTCATGGCGGGCGACCTGTTACTGAGTGTCATGTTGGTCGGAAAGGATCGGACGCAGGGCCTCAGGCGGCCTCCATCCAGCGTTCGAAATCACGTTTCTCGTCGGCGCTCAGATGTAGGCCGTGTTTCGTCCTACGGGTCAGCACGTCGGCGGGCGTCATCGCCCATTCGGTGTCCCGCAGAAAGTCGACCTCGCGCTGATAGAGGAGCCCGCCATGATGGCGACCGAGCGCCTCGATACCCCGAGCGCCGCCCAGCAGTTGGCGGGCCCGCGTCCCGTAGAGATGCGCGTAGTGATCGGCGAGATCGGCCGGCAGCCATGAATATTCGCCCGTGAGCTTCGCCAGGAAGGTCGGAAAATCGGCGTTCGGAAGGTCGCCGCCCGGCAGCGTCGCATTTGCGGTCCAGGCCGTGCCCATTTTGGGAAAGTGCCTGACCAGCTTGTCGAGAGCGTGCTCGGCGAGCTTGCGGAAGGTCGTGATCTTGCCGCCGAAGACACTGAGGAGGGGCGGCTGTCCGTCGGGATCGTCGACTTCGAACACGTAATCGCGCGTTACCGCCGAGGCGCTGGCATCCGCGTCGTTGTCGTAGAGCGGGCGCACGCCCGAAAACGAATGAACGATGTCGCTCTGCCGGAGCGGCGTCCTGGCGTATCGATTGACGACGCGCAGCAGATAGTCGATCTCGCTCTGATGGATGGACACCTCTTCGGGTCGGCCCTCATAGGGGATATCGGTTGTGCCGATGAGGCACAGGTTGCCCTCATAGGGATTGACGAAAATCACCCGCTTGTCGTCGTTCTGGAAAAGATAGGCGTTCGGCCCGTCCCAGAACTTCGGCAGGACGATGTGGCTGCCCTTGACCAGCCGGACTTTGTAGCTGGAGTTGCGGCCGGCGACGCGGCCCACCACGTCTTGAACCCAAGGGCCGGCCGAGTTGACGAGGGCGCGCGCCCTCACTTGCGAACTCCCGCCGTCTTCACTCTTCATCTCGACCGTCCAGAGCCCGTCGCCGTTGCGCCGTGCCGAAATCGCGGCGGTGCGGGTCAGGACGATCGCACCCCGGTTCTTCGCATCAAGCGCGTTGAGCACCACGAGGCGCGCGTCGTCGACCCAGCAATCCGAATACTCGAACGCGGTCTTGAACTCGGGCTTGATGGCCCGCCCTTCGGGCGCGACGCGCAGATCGAGCTTGCGCGATCCGGGCAGCATCTTGCGGCCGCCAAGGTGGTCGTAGAGGAACAGACCCGTTCGGACCATCCAGGCCGGGCGCTGCTCGCGCGAATGCGGAAGAACGAAGCGCATCGGCCAGATGATGTGGGGAGCCGCGCGCAGCAGCACCTCGCGTTCGATCAGCGCCTCGCGCACCAGCCGGAACTCGTAATATTCAAGATAGCGCAGCCCGCCGTGGACGAGCTTGCCTGAGCGGGAGGACGTTCCCTCGGCGAGGTCGCCCTTTTCGCAGAGCACGACGGACAGGCCGCGGCCAGCGGCGTCGCGCGCGATCCCGGCGCCGTTGATCCCGCCCCCGATCACCGCAAGATCGACAGTTCCATGATCCGTCATCTCACGCATCCTGTGTTCGGGCCGCCGCCGGTCGGTCGGGTTCGCGCTCGGGTCAACCATGAGCCGGCGGTTCTGCTGCGGCCTGAGCGTCCACCATCGCCTGCCATACCGGTGCGGAGGCCTGCCGCGCGGCGACATAGGCAGGAAACATCGCCGCATAGCGCCGGGCGAGCCCGGGATGCGGTTCGAGCGTCTCGCCTAGCGTCGGCGTCACCCAGCGCTCGATGCAACGTTCCATGTCCGGATAGGCTTCGACGCATACCGCTGCCATCATTGCTGCCCCGGCCGCGCCGGCCTCGTCGCGCGTCGAGGAGCGGATGCGGGTATCGAGCGCACTGCCGAGGATGGTGCGCAGCGCTCTGGAGCGCGCCGCACCTCCCGTCACCCTGACCTCCGGAGGGATCGCTCCGGTGGCGGCGTAGCAATCGAGCGCCGCGAATCCGAGACCTTCGTAGACCGCACGCATCAGGTCGTTGAAGGAGTGACGGGCCGAGAGGCCGCGGAACTCCGCGCGAGCGTTCGTGTCGACGAAGGGGCCGCGCTCGCCGGCTTCGGAAATGTAAGGGTGATACAGAATCGCGCCGGCCTCGGCGGCGAGCACATGGTCGTCGAGGTCGACGAAGATGTCGGCGCGGGACTTGGCTACGCCATGCTGACGCAGCACGCCGCGCGCGAGGTCGACCAGCCAGTCGATGTTGAGCGTCGAGGCCATGTTGGACTGGAGCTGGACGAAGGTACCGGGAACCGGGAAGGCCAGCGTGTAGCCGGTCGCCTCTGCGTTGAGCCGGACGTCTGCAGCCGAGCGGGCGATCCGCATATGCATGCCGGTCGACCCGACGATCGTGCATCCCGTGTCGCGCTCCGGATCGTAGAGGCCCGCGCCGAGCGCGGTCGCCACAATGTCGATCGGTCCCAGGCACACCGGCAGGCCCTCGCCGAAGCCGATCTCCCGTGCCGCTGCCGCCTTCAAAGGGTGGGTCTGCCGAGTTCCGTCGATCATCGGCGGAAGAAGCTCGCGGTACGCGCGGAGGCCAAGGTCGTCGATGGCGGCCGGCGCGTAATCCATCGTGCGAAAATCGCCGAAAGAATGGACCCCCTCTGACGCGTCGCAGACCCGCGCGTCCGTCAGCTTGAAGTAAAGCCAGTCCTTCAGGTGAAAGGCGGTGGCGGTCCGCGCCATGACTTCAGGGCGGTGCTCGCAGAGCCACAGGAGCTGCGGCCCCATCTGGCAGGCGGCAAGGCCGGAGCCGGTCGATTCGAAATGTCGGCGGCCCTCGGGCGCGGCGCGCAGCCTCTCCGTGATCCGCGCGGCGCGGGCGTCAAGCCAGATCAGCGCGGCACCGGCAGGCTCGCCCTCGGCGTCTACCGGCCAAGTGCCGTCGCCCTGAGCCGTGACCGCGATCGCAGCCGTTCGGTGCGTCAGGTCCGGCACGACCTCCGCGAGGCCACGTAAAGTCGCAGCGGCATCGGTCCAGGTCTGCGCCATGTCCTGCTCGGCACCGGCATCCGGGACTGCGCGATAATCGTTGGGTCTGGCAAAGCTGCCGACCTGCATCCCGTCGCGTGTGAATGCGACGGATTTGATCACCGACGTACCGGCGTCGACGCCGACTAGGAGGTCGCGGGTCATCGGCCGACGACCTTCCGCGCGGCGGTGGTCGCGGGTCTCCCCGAGCGGCTGGACGGTTCGACCGGTCCGCCAACGCGAGTGGCGCGGGTGTCGAGCTGCTGATCGCACATCGCCGTCCTCCCCACACGATCCAGCGCCGGGCCCTTTGCCTCTGCGCCGCCGCCTCGTCATCCTCTCGATGCGGGCCTGACCAAGACCGCCGCGGTCCTCTCGTCGGTGAGAAGACCATGCAGCACCCCGCTCGACAGCACGGCGCGGATCGCGGCAGGCTTGGCAGTTCCGCCTGCCACCGCGACAAGCTTCCCGTCCTTCAGCTCGTCCAGCGGCAGAGAGGTGATGCGGCCCGAAAGCTCGGTCTCGACACGACGCCCGCGCGCGTCGAAAAACTGCCCCAAGATCTCTCCCTGGCCACCCGCGCGGGCCACCTCGTCGAACTCGTGCTGCTTGATCATCCCCGAGGTTGCCAGCGACGCCGCGTGTCCGTCGATGATGCCGATGCCCGTGAGATGGAGCGTCGCGTTGCGCGCCAGGGCGAAGACTTCGTCGATGCCGTGCTGCGCCATCATGACGGCGCGATCCTCGGCCGAGTTGAGGCAGAACGGTACCGGCAGCCCATAGGCCTCGGCCTGAGTGCGTTCGGCGATCCGATTGATGACGTCGAACGGGTTGGCCGCAAAGCGCCGCGTGAAGCCCCCAAGCAACGACACGAAGCACGTTTTGCTCAAGTCGAGGCGCGGCAAGTAGCCGACGCAGGCCGCAAGCGTTCGGCCATAGCCGAGGCCGATCACCGAATCAGCGCCTCTCTCGCACGAAAGATGCAGGAACCGAGCGCCGATGGCGCCAAGCGAACGCAGCGGCAGCGCTTCGTCGTCAAGATCGGGGGCCACCTCGCAGACGCTGAGACCGTAAGCGCGGCAGAGCTGCCGCTCGAGCTGCACGCAACGCTCGATGTCGCCATCCACGAAGACCCGCACCAGCCCATCTCGGCCCGCGCGGGCGATGAGGCGGTGCGCCTTGGCGTTCGGCACATTGAGCCGCGTCGCCACCTCGTTTTGCGTCAGACGGCCGACGTGGTGAAGCCACGCCGCGCGGGCAGCAAGGCTCGACTCGGTTTCGCGCAACACATGGTTCGGCTCGGCCGATCGCATCAACGCTGTCCACCCTGTAATATTGTTCGTTAGTTGTAAAAACTTTCATGACTTGGGGCTGCGGTCAACTCCTTGTCGAGCGATTGTTGCCGCCGTCATCCGCTCAAGGTCTTCCGACGTGAGCGTCCGGCCGAAAACGGCTCAGCGATGCTGAACGCCGGACCGATGACGCGGATCAGGCCGGCGAGTATTTTTTGTCGAGCGCATCGATAGCCTGGACGTTGCCGGCGGAGGCGCTCTGGCTGTCGAACTCGGAGACAAGCCAAGTGTCGACCACGGCCTTCGCGAGCTCCGGCCCGACAACGCGCGCTCCGAGCGTAATGATCTGAGCATTGTTGCTCTTCGAGGCGCGTTCGGCCGAATAGGTGTCGTGCGTGAGGGCGGCGCGGATGCCGGGCACCTTGTTGGCCGAGATGCAGACCCCGATGCCGGTGCCGCAGAAAAGAATTCCGCGCTCGAATTCGCGATGTGCGATCGAGAGCCCGACGCGTTCCGCCGTCTGCGCATAGCACTCGGGCGGGTCGCCGGCCTTGGCGGACATGTCCACCACTTCCATCCCCTTGCCTTCGAGGTGCTTGGTAATCACATCGAGCAGCGGCTGCCCCGCGCCGTCCGAGCCGATGACGATCTTACTCATCGCGTCCTCCCTGCAGTCACTCCAGCTCTGCGAGCATGCGGAAATCCTGTGTTAAAATTCAGCAGTTGCAAAAAATTTGCAACTGCTGTTTTCTTTCCACTCGATGATTGCGCGCCTGTGCCCTTGTGGGGTGGTCATGCTGCGCCGCCCACGCATCCGAAGATGCGGGGCGTCCAGGGAGGGGAGGGCGCTATGACGTTCACGCTGTCGTTGAGCACCAATCCCTTCGTGAATCGCTTTGCCGAGCCTGAGGACCTCGTCGACGTGCTGACCGGCGAGGTGGGTATCGGCCACGTCCAACTCACCCATGAATTCATAAATCCAGCGTGGCCGGCGCCGCTCCGCCGCCGATTGAGCGACGGGATGGCGGCCCGCTGCGCTGCGCGCGGCCTCAAGGTCACGTCGATGATGACCGGTCCCTACGGCCGGCTGAACCACTTCGGCCACCCGGACGCCGAGGTGCGGGCGTATTACGTCGACTGGTTCAAGACCCTGTCGGACATCGCCGCCGACCTGGGCTGCCCGGCGGTCGGCACGCAATATGCCATCCTGACCTACAGGGACTTCGACGACGTGGGCCGCCGCGCGGTGCTGATGGCCGAAGCGATGGCCTGCTGGCGCGAGGTGGCCGATCACGCCAAGTCGCGTGGGCTTTCCTACCTTTTCTGGGAACCGATGTCCGTGGCTCGGGAGCTTGGCCACACGCAAGTCGAGACGCGCCGCCTCCACGATCAGCTGGCGGTCGCTGATCTGCCCGTCCCGCTTCTGCCGATGGTCGACATCGACCACGGCGACGTGACCTCCGCCGACCCAACCGACACGGACCCGTTCGCCTGGGCGAGGAATTTCGCAACCCACTCGCCGATCATCCACATCAAGCAGAGTTCGATGAACAAGGGCGGCCACTGGCCCTTCACGGAAAAATACAATCGCGAGGGGCGGATCCAACCAAGGCTTTTGATCCAGGCTGTCGAGGCAGGTGGCGGACACGACAACGAACTGTGCCTCGAACTGGCGTTCCGCGAGCGCGAGCCGACCGACCGGGACGTCGTGACCGCCATGCGGGACTCCGTGGCCTTCTGGGCGCCGTTCGCCGACACCGGCCTCACGTCCCGCGTGTCGTGACGGAGGGCGGCATGGCGTTCGAGACCCTCTGGATCGGCACGAGCTGGAAGATGAACAAGGTCCGCGCCGAGGCCCGCGCCTACGCCCAGGGCCTCAAGGCGTCCGACCTCTCCCGGTCCGACCGCGTCGAGCTCTTCGTGATACCGCCCTTCACCGCGGTCGTCGATGTCGCGGATCTCCTGCGCGGCACGCGCGTCATCGTCGGGGTGCAGAACATGCATTGGGCCGAGGACGGCCCGTGGACGGGTGAGATCTCAGCCCGGATGGTCGAGGACGTCGGCGCGACACTCGTCGAGATCGGCCATAGCGAGCGCCGCACCCACTTCGGTGAGACCGACGAGACCGTGGCGCTCAAGACCGCAGCGGCCGTGAAACGCGGCCTGACGGCGCTCGTCTGCGTCGGCGACACGAGGGATGAGTACGATGCCGGCCGGACGGCGCAGGTGCTGGACAAACAGGTCCGGGCTGCCGTGTCGCTCATCACGGCCGAAGAGGCCGCTCGCGTTGTGATCGCCTATGAGCCCGTGTGGTCGATCGGAGAGGGCGGCACGCCCGCCGAGCCCGGATTCGCCGACGAGCAGCATCGGCTGATCAAGGCCGTGCTGCGGGAGACGGCTGGAGGCAACATGCGGGTACTCTACGGCGGGAGCGTCAACCCGGGCAATTGCGTCGCGTTGGCGGCGCAGCCGCACATCGACGGTCTGTTTATCGGTCGATCGGCCTGGAGCGTCGACGGCTTCATCGGCATCGTCCGCCATGTGCTCGATGCCTGAGAATGGCTCGGGATAGATCGCGGTCGGCTCCCTTGTGCGCGGCGTCCCGTTCAAGCGATCTGCATGATCGCGAGTTGTCGCCGGTCAAGCATTCCCCGCCACCTCCACGGTCCGTAGGCCGGCCACCTACTACTGCACACGCGTGATGTCGAGCAAGCGTATGTCTGGAAATCGAACTGTTGGGCCAACGCGTATCGGCCAGCGTCTTCTCGCCCTTCAAGGCCGCCTTTTCCTTGAAAGCGGGTGGACTCGAAGAAGGGCATGGTTCGCCATAAAGACAAGCACCCCGAGGAGAAATCGCGCTTCTGCATCCTAGCCGACGTTGCGGTCGAACTTAGGCGGCGCGTTGCAGATACGCGGAACCGCTTCCACTCCATGACACTGCGTTTTCGACGCTTCGCGACGGCTTACTGGCTGCTCCGGAGCCGCTTCCAAACGGGTCGTCGAAACGCTCGTTTATGCGACGCTTCGCATGAGAGGCCTCGGAACCGAACGCCTCCCTCCGCCGGTGGATCCGCGATTTCGCCACATCCCTTTGAGCGGGGCTGCCGCTCCGCTCAAGTCGCAGTCGACAGGTGGGCGAGGCTCATCGCGAGCTCGTCCTTGCGGAACGGCTTAGTCAGCCTGGGGAGATCGGGTGCGATCCCTTCATTTTCCGCATAGCCCGAGATCAGAAGCACGGGCAGGTCGGCGCGAGTCGATCTGACAGCGCGGGCGAGATCCGTGCCGGTCATGCCAGACATCAGGTGATCGGTGACGAGAAGATCGAACCGCTCCCCCATATCGATCAGCCTCATCGCCTCCTCGCCGGATGCTGCCTCGACCACGGCGTAGCCGAGGTCGGACAGCATGTCGGCCGTGCTCATGCGCACGAGTTCCTCGTCGTCGACGAGGAGCGCTCGCCCGCACGACGCGAATTCCGGCAGCGCGTCCGAAACAGCATCGGAGATTTGCAGCGCGGCGACGCTCTGCGGCAACCAGAGCTCGATATTCGTGCCGAGCCCCGGTCGGCTCTGGATCGCGAGCGCCCCGCCGAGCTGCGAAGCAAGGCCATGCACCATCGACAGGCCGAGGCCGGTGCCCTTGCCGACACCCTTGGTCGAGAAGAACGGCTCGACCGCGTGGGCGAGTGTCGCCTCGTCCATGCCGCAGCCGGTGTCAGCAACCGACAGGCGGATGTAGGCGCCTGGTCGCAACCCCGAGCGATGTCCAGAACCCACACCGTCTGAGCTGGCCGAGATGCGCAGCGTACCGCCATCGGGCATGGCATCGCGCGCGTTCACACTAAGGTTCAGAAGTGCCATTTCAAGCTGGTTGGGATCGGCCTTGGCCCCGGGCAGGTCCTCGGCCGCCTCGACGACCACCTTGATCTGCGGCCTCGTCGTGCTCGCCACGAGGTCGCCCATCCCAGTCACCAGCTTGGCGACGTCGACCCGCATGGCCTGCAGCGGCTGGCGGCGGAGCGAAGGCCAGCAGGCGCTGGACGAGCGTCTTGGCGCGCTCCGCCGACTGCGCCGCACCCGAGATCAGGCGTTGCTCGCGCTCGCCGCCTAGGCCCTTGCGCTGCAACATGTCGAGCGAGCTGATGATAGGCGTCAGCAGGTTGTTGAAGTCATGCGCCACGCCGCCGGTGAGCTGACCCATCGCCTCCATCTTCTGGCTCTGCCGCAGCGCCTCCTGCGCGGCGTCGAGCTCCGCTTTCCGCTCCTTCTCGATCGTGACGTCGCGGCCGGAAGCGTAGATCAGCGCGCCTTCGGGCGCGGCCACCCAGGAAATCCAGCGGTAACTACCGTCCTTGTGCCGGTACCGGTTCTCGAAACTAGGGCAGGGCGCCTTCCGATGAGGTCACCAACGCTCCTTGTGTCGAAAGGTGGTCGTCGGGGTGAATGAAATCGAGGTAGAAGGCGCCGACCACTTCGTCAGCTCGCCAACCCAAAATGTGGGTCCAAGCCGGGTTCACGGCGCGGAAAATGCCGGCATCGTCGACCACGAGCAGCAAGTCGCGGGTGTTGTCCAGGCGCGATCCCGCTCGACAATGGCGTCGGCGACGCGCCGTTCCAGCGTCTCGTTCAGTTCGCGGAGACGCGCCTCCGCGAGCTTGCGGTCGTGAATGTCGACGGATGCACCGAACCAACGGACGACCTCGCCCATCGTCTCGTCGCGATAGGGCTCGGCGCGCGTGACGAACCAGCGCCGCTCGTTGGCGGCCGAGCGGATGCGGTGCTCGATCTCGAACGGCTCGCCCATCTTCAGCGCCGCTCCGAAGGCAGTGACCACCTTGGCGCCGTCCTCGGAATCTATGAAGTTCGCGGCCATCTCGGTCGGCTCGTAAGCCTTGGGTGACGTGCCGGTGTATTCGACAAATCTGCGGTTCAGGAACTCCATCCGCCCGTGCCGGTCGGCGATCGAGACGAGCTGCGGCACCACGTCTGCCATCAGCCGGAACCGGGCCTCGCTCTCGCGCAGCGCCGCGTCGGCGCGGAGCTTTTCGGTTATGTCGTTGGCGTTGTGGATGATGGCCTCAACCTCGCCGTCCTCGTCGAGAACCGGCGAGTTGACCGGGCTCCACCACCGCTCCTCGAACGTGCCGTCCGGCCGCGCGGTCTCCGCCGGGCTGATCCAAGAGCAGAAAGCTGCCCTCCGCGCCCCGTGAGGTTTCGGGCGGATAAGGGCAGCGCCGCCCGGCATCCATTCCACTCGAAAGGCTATCGCATGCCAAACCAGGACCCCGGCCGCCGCGTCCTCTTCCGTTATCCGGTGGCCTGGAGCGGCTGGATTCTCACCGAATTCCACGTCGCAACAGACGAGACCGGCCGGTGCCGGTTCGTGCTCCCGCTCGGCGACGATGTACCCGACGATCTGCTGCCCAAGCTCGACCGACAAGACTTGGCCGAGCTGAACAATCCCCCTCCATCAGGATCATGACCATGCATCTCGAATCGTTGCTCGCGACGGATGACGCCCGCGGCAAGGCCCTGGGTGAGGGCCGAGGGCCTCAACCGCATCGCCGGAACATCGCTCGACAGGGGCGTCGAGATCGATGCGGGCCGCCCCCGGTGACAATGAATGATCGGCCGATGATCCGCTTCCGATGCCCATAGGCGTCACAATGCGCACATGTCACAAGCGATTTGTTAACATACCGACGTTAGGTCAGGTCGTTCAAGTCCATGAGGGACCCGTGAGAGGACATTTATGTCCAGATTTTTCTGTGACAGCTCTGGCTCCGCCGTCATCGAGTACGGTGTACTCGCTGCGCTATTTTGCATCATCATTTACACAGCGCTAAACACGCTGTTCCTCAGCGGAATCTGAGCGGACCGGCGCGCAAGGCGATCTACGAGACCCTCCATCCGGAGACCCGATCGGTTCTGGTTCGAGGTGGTCCAGGACGGGGGAAAAACGGTCGCCAACTTGGCGACGGTGACTAGTCATCGACGTCCCGGAGGAGGCCGAAGCCGAGGGGCTGCTGTCCGGCTAAGCCGATCCGGCGTCGGAATCCTGCTCCTCAAGCTCCTCCATGAGCGCGTGCTGATTGCGAAGGATGCCGACGAGCATCAGCCAGTTCGAATGCATCCTGGCCTTATAGTCTTCGAGCGACTCGTCCGGCCGAATGGCGCTGACGTTCTCGGCGAGTTGCTCGATCAGCTTCGATGTTTCCTTAGCGTTATAGTTTGCGGGCATTTTCGGTCTCCCTGGTGGCGTCATCTCGCCAAACCCTCGGCGGCCCCGATAAGGTCCAATCCTCGCGCTGCAAGCTTGGGGGGCAGAATATCAGCCCGTTACCTTAACGACCTCCTCCGCGTCTGCCCAAGGGTTGGATCGGTCTCGTATTCATGGAAGAGGCGCTGGGTCCCGTCCCCTTACATGAGCCGTCGAGCGACATCCCGCATCCGGCGATGATGCCATCGGCCTTTTCCTGGTGCTCGCGTGAGATCTGGTCCATTCAGCTCCGCATCGCCTGCCGCTCGGCGTCCCAGATATTTCGTGCCTGCCGCCCAATCGTAGCGGTTCCAGCTCATGAAGGTCGGCATCTGGTCACGAGCGGCGCCGGTCGGTGTCGGCCAGATCGGTTCGGCCATCACGGCATCGCGAGCGGCGCGCTCCTCCGCACTCAGCGCCGCCACGCCAGGCGGATCGGCCCGTCGCCGCTCGCTGAAACGCTGGCGTGCGGCATTCGACAAGGCCATGATGATCGGCCCCCATGAGGTGGTCCGGGCTGAATGTTAGTTCAGGGTCGGTCTGGGCGCCACCCTGAGCATGGCCGGCGAAGCTGGTCGGGGTTGCGCAGCCGGCCATGCGGCGAAGGCGGGCACGAACACCTCCGGTGCTGGTGGCTTGTAGCCGATTGAGCCATGGGGGCGCACTGTATTGTAATGTCTTCTCCAGCTCTCAACGATAATCTGGGCTTCCATCAACGAGTAGAAGATCTCGCCGTCAAGCAGCTCATCTCTGAAACGAGCGTTGAACGACTCGACGTAGCCGTTCTCCCATGGGCTTCCAGGGGCAATATAGGCGGTCTTTGCTCCAACGGCCTTGATCCAGTCTTGCACAGCCTGCGCGATGAACTCGGGACCATTGTCTGAACGGATGTGGCCAGGCACACCACGCTGGATGAACAGGTCGGACAGCACGTCGATGACGTCGGTCGAGTTGAGCTTCCGCGCGACCCGAATGGCCAAGCTCTCCCGGGTGAACTCGTCAACCACGTTGAGCGTGCGGAACTTGCGACCATCGTGCGTGCGATCCTCGACAAAGTCGTACGACCAGACGTGATTGGGGTGCTCCGGGCGCAGCCGGATGCAGGAGCCGTCCCCGAGCCAGAGGCGGCCCTTCTTCGGCTGCTTGGCCGGTACCTTCAGTCCCTCGCATCGCCAGATCCGCTCGACCCGCTTGTCGTTCACCAGCCAACCGGCATCGCGCAGCAGCGCCGCGATCTTGCGATAGCCGTAGCGGCCGTACTGCCGCGCCAGCTCGATGATGTCGCCCGTCAAAGCCTCCTCGTTGTCAAAGCCCCGCGGCGCTTTGCGCTGCGTCGAGCGATGCTGACCGAGCGCCGCACAGACGCGGCGCTCGGAGACAGGCAGATGCTGTCGCACATGCTCGATGCAGACGCGCCGACGCGCGGGGCTTACCAGTTTCCCGAAGCGGCTTCCTTCAGGATGAGCTTGTCAAGCGTGAGGTCGGCGATCGCCTTGCGAAGCCGCATGTTCTCCGTCTCCAGCTCCTTCAGGCGCTTGACCTGGTCAAGCTTCAAGCCGCCGTACTCCTTCCGCCATCGGTAGTAGGTGACCTCGGTCACCCCGATTGAGCGGACCGAGTCCGCCACGGTCTTCCCCTGCGATACCAGTACGTCGACCTGACGCAGCTTGATCACAATCTCCTCGGGCTTCGGTCGTCTTCCCATCGATCCATCCTCCAGGCTCGAAAGCCATACATCGGGCTGGACCAGTTCAAGGGGGGAGGATCAGGTTCCGCCCGTTGCAATCAACTTAATTATTATTGTGGTTACATTAACCGTTAAATTTGTAGGCAAGACCTGCCTAACGTCTCTGTCATAGCATGATTTGATGAAACTAGGATCTTCTTCGTCCGTAATACAGATGATCATGACGCCAGGAAACGCGGATTTAATAGTATCGAACAGAATGAATAATGTCTCCCTAAAATTTAGGGTCGATCTGCTCGCGCACAGAATGATCCCCGTTGGTCTACGTGAATCTATCGCTAGCTGCTCAGAGAAAGATATGGCAGAGTATTCTGCTTCTTGATCTGCGGCAGATAAAACTGCAACGAGGTCCGATATTGCTGCGTTCATTATATCGCAGACCAAATATTGCCGTCGGTTCTCTTGGTTAGATACCTTGACTTCCGAAGAAGACTCAGTTGAGGCGAAGTCGCCCATGATGGAGATGAATCGATGTTCCAAACTCACCGCCCAATGAGTTATACACCAGAAAATCGCGAAAAGTGTAACTTGAATGGCTCACTTAAGAATTTGGTTACCGTCACCTCCACTGTTCGGCGACGGCGACCCGCTAGCGCCGACGGAACGTCATAGGAGTTCAGCCTCACGCGGTTTACGTCGACACATTGTCCTGCGATCAGGCTTCATCCGCCGCTCTTCGCATCGCACTGTCCGCCTCGATCGGCCGCCGACGAAGGGTGGTATCGGAACCGGAGCGGCGATAGGCTGGCGCCAGGGAGATCCGCCATGACCCGACAGTTCGACATCCGTGTAGAGGACGATGGAACCCACACCGTGTTCGACGTCGACACTCAGCTGCCGGTGGTGATCGACGGCATTCCGCAGGTCGGCCTCGATATTCAGGATGCCGAGGATATCGCCAAAAGCCTGAACGAGAACAACGGGTTGACGGCAGGATGTGGCAGCGGATCGGAGGGCGGTTGATGCGGTAAATCGGTCGGCCGGCTCTGAATTGTCGCCAATTCCCCAGAGCGTTCCGGCCGAGCCTCATACGCGGTTTCCGGATACAGCCCCTCGTAGATCGCCTTCCGGCGCACGGTCTGTTTGGCGCGCTCCGCCGCGCTCTAAGTTCGGCCTGGCAGAGGTTCTCGTCGATCATCGCCAGTTCGGCATCGGCCATTACCTTGGAAAGCATGTTGTGGTCAGACCGACTTGTTTCCGTCAAGACATGTCAGGCTAAGCTGTCCAATCTTGAAGAGCTTATTCATCTTCGGCATCGCGGCCTCTCCCAACGGAGAAACATCTTGCATCGCGGACCTGCACCACGCATATCGAACTTTGTTGACTGAACAAGTGGAGCGCATTGAACATGCAAGAGGTATCGCCAGGAGCCCAGTTCAACCCGATCGATCTCACCGCCGAGATCGTCGCGGCCTATGTGGCCAACAATTCCGTTCCGACGGCCGATCTGCCGTCGCTCATCGGGACCGTGCATGCCGCGCTCGACCGGATGAGCAATCCTGCCGTCGCCGAAGCGCCGAAGGTCGAAGACCTCAAGCCGGCCGTGCCGGTCAAGAAGTCGGTCACGAGCGAGTTCATCATCTGCCTGGATGACGGGAAGATGTTCAAATCCCTGAAGCGACATCTCACCATCCTCGGCATGACTCCCCAGCAATACAGGGAGAAGTGGAATCTGCCGAAGGACTATCCCATGGTCGCACCGGCCTACGCGGCACAGCGATCCAAGCTGGCGACGTCGATAGGCTTGGGGCAAAACCGCAGGCGACATGCTGTGGCAGCGGACGCCGCCAGTCTGGAGCAGACGATCAAACCGAAGCGAGCACGCGCCAAGAAAGCCGCGTGATCTAGGTGGGAAGCACCAGCGCGATCGACGCATCGCGCGGCCCCCGCTCCGGCTCCTGATAGGCCAGCCTGCCCCCCCGTGACGGCGCCGACTGTTCGAAGACGTGCGGACGGCGCATCAGATCGAACCCTCGGCGATAAGCCCTCCCAAGAGCTGCGCCCTCGCGTCGTTGTCGCTCACCGTCTTCGCCTCAACCTGCGTCGCGAGATCGTCCCCGAGCCTGATGAACCGCGCCCGCCGGCCATCGTCACCGCCCAGCTTTTCGAGGGCATTGAGGTCCTGGATGCAGCCCCAGGCGTCGGTAAACAGCTTGTTCCGAGCCAAGCAGGTCTGCACGGCGACCGCCATCGGGTCGACATGCGACTGGTCGATGGCCCCGCAGCCAGATAGGAGCACGGACATCGCCGTCATCGCGACCGGGCGCCTGACAGCTCGCATGGCTCAATTCGCCCCCTCCGGGTCCTCGCGGTGCTTCAGCAGCCCGAGCCCCGCCAGCCACTCCCGCAACGCCACGCGGATCGCCTCTGGCCGGGTCGGCTTCGGATCGGGCTGGGAGGCAATCTAGGTATCGAGAACAGCCACGTCCGCAGGCGGCATCCGTACCTGGATTTGAATACCCTTGCCGGTTGCGGCAGGCCCGCGCTTTTTCTTTGGTACCACGGCTTGGACTCCAAAACATCGGGCCGCCAAGGTGTCTCACCACCAAGACGGCCCTAACCACCGCTGTCGTCTTCGAAGGAGACCGCAATGGCTGTCCATGGGCATAGCATACCCTCGCCCGCCGTTCAGCACGGCTTATTACCGCGCCTCGCTCCCGAGCTGCCACCGGAGCCGCTATTTGGGGCCGCCGATTTCGTGGCGAGCGACGCGTGTCAGCCCATACGCCGCTATGGCCCTACTGGCCGCCGACGGCGCCGCACACGGCGATCTCGGACGGACACGCTCCCTTCGAGGCGTTCACCGATTCGGATCTCGCCTCCCTCGACCTCGCCCGCCAGCGCTACCTGCGTCGCTAGGCCATGGATGCGGTCGATCACCTGATTGCCCTGCTCGACGCGCTCGACGTGGCGCACGAGGACATGGAGGAAGACGACCACGATGGCGATCCGCTACTCATGTATGGCGAACTCGACAACAGCGACGCCGAGGCCATGCTCGGCGCGCCGGAGCAGCATCCATCCGCCTACTGCGTCTCGGGCTACCGACGAACCCCTGAAGGCCGGCAAACCCACTGGAGCGACGGCCGCTGTGGCGACGGCGCCAACGATGGCGAGGCCGAGCCGGGATACGACCTGCCGGAGGGTGACGACGAGCGGGACGGCGGCGACGGCGGAAGAAACGACAACGATTCCGAGCCATCCCTCGGCTCTACGATGGCCATCAATCAAGAGCGATGGGCCGCCGGCGACGCGAACGACAACGAGCTTGTGAACGAGGGCGGTTGCGACAACCCTGATGCGCAGCTGCGTTACGGCTCTTGGGGCGCGCATCCCGGTGAGAACCCAGTTCGCGAGGTCTTGTTGGCAAGCGTCGGGCCATCAAATCGGGAAACCGCGCGGGACGCCTTGCGCCACGTCGAGGCTATCTGCGCCCGCAAGTCCGCGGTTCGGCCTCGCCGCGATCCCGACGAAATGGTCCCGGTCGACGTCGAGTCGATCTTCGGAAACCTGCGCGTCATGACGTTCGCGGGCTGATCCCCTCGGCCCGGTGCTCCGGTGCCGGGCTCCCACCCAACCTTCGCCCCGGGGCAGAAGTCACCGGGTTCGCTCCGCTGCGTAGGATACCTCCGGCGCGGCAGCTCCGGCCAGTACATCCGTGGCCGGGCTGTCGACCCGCTAAGGTTATCCACAGGCCAGGTGTCGGCGCAATACCCCTTTCGGGGCGGACGCAGTCAGCAGTTTTGGAGCAACGGCGCAGATACTAGGGATCAGACCGGGGGCGGTAATCTCCATCATGGAATAAGCGCAATAATTTCATCAACTTACGAATACGGCTTGGCGCACCCGACGAGACATAGATGGGCACTGCGGACGTTGGAGAATTCTCATTCAGCATCCGTGCCGGCCAAACCGTCGGCCAACATCCGCTCGGAGCAGTTGATAGGATCCGCCAGTCGGACGTCGTGGCTCTCGGCACAGAGATCACCGGCGGCATGGCGAACTACCTCGTCGGTCCGCGGACCCCGCCCATCCGTTCCGCACGGGGATAGGCGAACTCCTCCGGTGCATTGGCCCAACTTTGCAACGTCTGGCCGCCATCGATCAGCCAGTCGACGCCGGTGACGTGGCGGGCATCGTCCGAGGCAAGAAAGGCGACAGCCGCGGCGACATCGTCCGGCTGGCCGATCCGCCGCAGGGGAATCCGATCGGCGAAGCGCTGGATGCCTTTCGCGTAGGCGGTTTCGTCCGGGGCCGGAACGCCGAGGCGGGTCTCGATCACTCCGGGACAAATGGCGTTGACGCGGATGCCGTAGGGCGCCGCGTCGAGCGCCGCGCCGCGGGTAAGGCCGACGACGCCGTGCTTAGTGGCGACATAGCCGGAACCACCGGCGAGCACGTCCCAGCCGGCCATGGACGAACCCATGTTGACGATCGATCCGGCCGTACCGGCGTCGATCATGGCCCGGAGCGAGGCGCGCAGCACGAGGAAGATCCCGCGCAGGTTGATGCTAACAATCGCGTCCCAATCCGCGACAGCCAACTCGTACACAGGGGCGACGACGCCGGAAATACCGGCATTGTTGAAGACGACGTCGAGTTGTCCGAAGGTCGAGACCGCCCGGGCCACGGCTCGCTCGACCTCCGCTTCCTCCGACACGTCGGCCTGCACGGCGATCGCCCCGTCGCCGATCTCGGCCGCAAGGGCCGCAGCCCGTCCTGCCGCCTGATCCACGATGGCGACGCGGGCCCCCTCGGTGATGAAGCGACGGACGGCGGCGGAGCCGATCGCTCCCGCGCCGCCGGTGACGAGGACGCTTTTCCCGGCAAAACGCGTCATGGGTCTGGGTCTCCCGAAGTCCCGTAATCCCGCCAGGAATAGCGCGGGACGAAGCCGAGCGCATCGCGCGCTGCCGTGGTGCCGATGACTGCGGCACACCCAGGGAGGGAGCGCGTCAGTCGCACATGGGGATAGACCCGCCGCACCAAGGGTTCGGTGGCCTCATCCATAAAGGTATCGGCGGCGCTCAGAAACAGGCGGAAATGCCCCGGCGTCGGCCGCTCGACGGCCGCGCGGAAAGCGGCGGCAGCGTCGCGGGCGTCGAGGTAGCTCCACAGGTCGCGTCCTGCGTCGGCCGTCTGGCGGCGCTTGCCGACCTCGTCGAAGAAGGTCTGCGGGGTCTGGATCCAAGGCATGCGCAGGCTCACCGCCGAAAACGTGCCCCGACGCACCGCGGCTTCGACGATTTCCTCGCCGAGCCACTTCGAAAGAGCGTAGGGGTCTTGCGCGCCGATCGGATGCGTTTCGTCGACCGGCAGCGTGGGCGGCTCGATCGGCTGTTCGAAAAAGGGGTAGCCGAGAACGCTGAACGAGGAGGCGTAGACGAAACGCCGGGTGCCGGTCAGCGCCGCGGCCTCGACGGTATTGTAGGTGGCGGTGACGTTGGTGCGGAACACGGTGCCAGGATCCCGGCCCGTGGGACGGGGAATCGCGGCAACATGTACGAGCGCCTCGGCGCCACGCACGATCTGGACGAGGGCGCCGAGGTCCGTCACGTCGGCGGTGACATGGCGGCCGCCGGCACCCGGTGGTGGGGAGATCGCATCGACGCCCACCACGTCGTGGCCGGAAGCACAGAGTGCGGCCACGATATGGCGGCCGAGGAGGCCGCTCGATCCGGTGACGGCAATCTTCATGACTCACGCTCCGGCTTTGGCGGTAGCGCCTTGATGATGCGCGGCGCAGGATCGAGGTCGTCGAGGCTGCTCGACAGCGGGGCCACGGGCTTCGCGCCACGGCGGATGCAATCGATCGTGTGAAGCCGTTGGCGTCGGAACGCAGTCTCCAGCGTGCAATAGAGCACGCTTTCGGACGCTGCACAGCGGAGCTCCGATGAGAACCGCGAGCCGTCCCGATCGCGGTGTCTTGCAGGCTCGGTCGGTTGGCGCAGCTGTGAGCCCCTCCTACGGCGTCGATCAGCTCACAGCAACGTGAGGCATTGTCGTTGATGGTCATACAATCGAAAGCAGGGGCAGCCCCGCTTGTCAAGGACTTCGCAATCTCATCGAAGGCTGCTTCACAACCATGCAGACGGTGCTCTTCCGAAGTGGAATGCCCAATGAAGCACCACCATGCCGCAATCGGGGTTGACTTGTTCTTTGTACCGGGTTCGTATGATCATCAATCATCTGATTGCCGACGGTGCTGCCCGGCCGGCCTGAAGAGAGAGATCGCGCCATGTCCATGGATGTCTTCTCAGCGCATCGTTACGACGAACATATCGCTCTCGATCGCCACCGCACGGCGGTGCTGGTGATCGATATGATCAACGAATTCTGTAAACACGGCGGGAAGATGGTGTTGCCCGGTTATGAAACGCTGGTTCCCCCGCAGCTTTCTGTGATTGCGGCGGCCCGTGCCGCGGATGTGCCGATGATCTGGGTGCAGGATGCACATCGCGCGAACGTCCGGCGCGAACGCGAATGGGTCAAGCGGACGCCGCATTCGGTCGAAGGCACCTGGGCCACCGAAATCATCGAGGACCTCGGCGCGAGACCCGATGAAATCCATGTCACGAAGCGGCGTTACTCCGCCTTCTTCCAGACCGATCTCGATATGACCCTGAAAGATCTGATGGTAAACCAGCTCGTGGTCTTCGGCGTCGTGACCAACATCTGCGTCCGCTCGACGGTGCACGATGCCTTCTTCAACGGCTACGAGGTCGTCGTTCCCCACGATTGCTGTGCAGCAACTGGCCAGCGCGAGCAGGACAGTTCGCTCTATGATATCGCCACCCATTTCGGCGTGGTCAGCGACGCGGCCGCCGTCGTCGCGGCGCTTGGGAATGGCGAGGCGTTGGCGAACCGCGACCTTGCCGCTTGAGGCAAAGCGCTGGCGCTTCAAAGAAGGACACGAACGTGCAGGCTCGCAGAGCGCCTTTCCGAACCGGGCGGGCGGAGGATAACGACGTGGAGACGAGTGCGCCGCGGTCGGAAAGGGCTGCGGCTACGCGCCCGGGTGCGGCCAACAGGAGGAGCACGGCGCCTCGCCCGGAGAACCGTGAACACATCCTCAGCCGCGACGAGATCCTCGCCTACTATGCCCGAACCGGCTATAATCTCGAACATCACCCTGCCCACCTCATCCGGCGGGCCCACCAGCGCGCGACAGCGGCGTTTCAAGCCGTTCTGTCCGGCGATGATCTGACCCCGACGCAGCATGCCGCCCTGGCGAGCGTGCTCAAACACGGCGAACTCTCACAAAACCATCTTGGCCGGCTGACCGCGATGGATCCATCGACGATTAGCTTGGTCGTCCGAGCCCTGCTGAAGCGGGGCTTGATCACCCGCCGGCCGTCCAAGACCGATCAGCGCATGTCGATGATCGCCCTGACCGACCTCGGCGTGCGCTACACGCTGGAACGACTCGACAGCAGCATGCAGGTGGCACGTCGGCTGCTGGAACCGCTTTCGGCCACCGAGCAGGCGAGCCTCCTCGACCTCCTGCGCCGCATCACGTCCGACGACGAGCCCGAGTCGCTCTGAACCCGCGCACCCGTTTTCAAGAGGCCGACGATATCCGATAGCGAATCTTGCGGTCGCCCGCCGGACGGGCACCGCCGCAGACGGCCCGCCCCGTGAACGGTCGCGTCGACCTGAACGGCGAGCTTTCTGAGAAGAATGTCCGGCATGCGAGGATCTAAATTTGTTCGACCATCAACAATCTATTTTGTCTGGTGATTGTCGAGCAGCGTTGGTCCCGATGCGTGAGTTCAAAACCGGCAGCGATGTATTTGAGACCGGCATCGGTGTCACAAAACGGTCGTGTCCCTGCCTCCAACAAGACCGCCGCGCTTCACTTCGGCCTCAGCCGCCTCCTCGACCTTTCCGTCAGCGTTTTCGTTGCCTTTCTTCTCGTCATAGGATCGACGCCAAGCGTCAATATCGCCAGTGCAGTGCCGAGTTGCGGACGAACGTCCTCCTGGGACCGGCGGCGTTCGTGTGCATGGGGTTGCACCTGAACGTGAACGCGGGCGCAACGCTGCTCCCCCCATATGTGGTGTTTCGAATCGGCGTTCTCGGTGCGGGCGTGATCATGAAAGACAGTGAAAAGGTCTGGAGTCCGAACACGGCCGTGACGCCGTGGTCTTCGGCCGCCGTCGGTGTGCTTTCAGGCATTTGATGGGTGGCCGAGGCGATACTGTACCGCCGATATTCGTCCTGGCGTTGCCCTCGAAACTTCAAGACAGGCCGATTGACAGGCCCAGCGCAATCTAGCAGCTTGTATGAGTATCAACGAATGGGCAGCCCCTTATCCTGGATGACGGGCCGCTTCCGACATGTCGGTATCTGCGGGGAGCGTGAATATGATGCGTGCCTTCACTCGCTTTGTTTCGGCCACGGCGCTTCTCGCCCTCGTCACTCTTCCGGCCGTAGCCGCCGACAAGGTCTCAGTCGCAGCCATCTCCGGGTACTTCGCGCAAGGATTCGGCGTGTCGATCGTCAATGGCCTCAACAAGGCCAAGACCGATTTCGGGATCGACTTGAAGCTCGTCGACACCGGCAATCGCGCGCTCGACTATGAGGAGCAATTCGCCAATCTCGCGAAGAGCAAGCAGTACGACCTGATCTTCGTCATGGGATGGGAACTGGTTGACGCGTTGCAGAAGGTGAGCACCCAATATCCCAATCAGAGGTTCGTCTTCATCGACGGCGTACTGGACAGCAAGAGACTGATCTACGCCAATTTCGCCGAAGAGCAGGGCTCGTTCTTGGCGGGCGCCCTCGCCGGGATGCTGGAGGACATGGGCGGCAAATTCGACAAGATCGGTTCGGGGAAGGCGATCGGCTTTGTTGGCGGCCGCGACATCCCGGTGATCCGCAATTTTCTCGGCGGCTATCAGCAGGGTGCTAAATACGCTGCGCCCGACGTAACCGTGAACCCGGTGTTCGCCGGCACCTTCGACGACCCGGCCAAGGGCAGCGAACTGGCCATGGCGCTCTACGGACAGGGCGATGACATCGTCTTCAATGTTGCCGGCCCGACCGGCGAGGGCGTGATGCAGGCGAGCGCGACGGCCGACAAATATTCGATCGGGGTCGACATCGACATGTGCGCCTCGGCGCCGGGCGACGTGCTGGCGAGCATGCTGAAGCGCGGCGACATCGCAGTCTATTCGATCATCAAGGACGAGGTCGAGGGTCACAAGATTCAGCCCGGCACGCGCACCTTCGATCTGGCGTCCGGCGGTGTCGAACTGAAGGTCTGCTCCGATGTCGGCGCGAAGATTCCCGAGGCCGTGAAGGCGAAGCTCGAAAGCATCAAGCAGGATGTGATCGACGGCAAGATTCAAATCGCCAAAGCCAAATAATGCGAACCGGCAGCGCACGGAATGGCTCTGTCCGCTGACCCCTCCGAAACCGGCTTGGCGGTCGAACTCGCCGACATCACCAAACGCTTCGGCACCTTCGCCGCGAATGACGGCGTCGATCTCTCGGTTCGCCAGGGCGAAATCCACGCCATCGTCGGTGAAAACGGGGCGGGCAAGACGACGCTGATGAACATCCTGTTCGGCCTGCTGCAGCCGGACGCGGGCGAGATCCGGCTCGGCGGCCTGCCGGTGGTGATTGCGAGCCCAGCCGTCGCGATCGCGGCGGGTCTTGGCATGGTGCATCAGCATTTCAAGCTCGTGCCGTCGCTCACGGTCGCGGCCAACGTGTTCCTCGGCATGGAAATCCGGCGCGGTGGCTTCATCGACCACAAGGCGCAAATCGCAGCCACGCGCGCGCTCTCGGCCAGATTCGGTCTCAAGGTTGATCCCGAGGAGCAGGTGGCACTGCTGTCCGTCGGCATCGAGCAGCGGATTGAGATCCTCAGGGTGCTGGCGCGGGGCGCCCGCATCGTCATTCTCGACGAGCCGACGGCGGTACTGACGCCGCAAGAGAGCCGCGAGCTTTTCGCAACACTGCGGGGGTTCGTCCACCAGGGCATCACGGTTCTCTTCATCTCGCATCACCTCGACGAGGTGATGGCCGTCTCCGATACCGTGACGGTGCTGCGCAACGGCCGTCATGTCGCGACGCGGCGCACTGCCGAGGTCGACAAGGCGGACCTCGTCCGCATGATGGTCGGGCGTGAGGTCATCTTCGACCGTCGTCCGCATCCGCGGACGGCGGGGTCGGTCGTGCTCGACGTGCAGAACCTCTGGGTGCGGGACGATCGCAATCTGCCCGGCCTCCGCGACGCAACCTTCACCGTCCGCGCCGGCGAGGTGGTGGGGATCGCAGGCGTCGCCGGCAACGGCCAAACCGAACTCGCCGAAGTTCTGGCCGGCTTGCGGCCGGCCAGCCACGGAACGGCGACGCTTGAAGGTATCGAACTCACCGGCCTGAATCCCGGCGCCATCCGTGCGGCCGGCCTTGCCCATGTTCCGGCCGATCGGCTCGTCCGCGGGGTCGATCCGAATGCATCCATCGCCGCCAATGTGCTGATGGGCCGCCAAGGCACGGCTCCCTGGGGCCGAAAGGGGCTCATCGACTGGCGCATGGCCGAGAGCTTTGCCCGCGATCTCATCGCCCGCTTCGACATTCGGGCGCGGGGACCGGGCACACTGGTTAAACGGCTCTCCGGCGGCAACATCCAAAAGGTCGTGCTCGCCCGCGAGTTCACGACAAAGGCCAACTTCCTCCTCATCGACCAGCCGACGCGCGGCGTCGACATCGGCGCCCAAGAAGCGATCCACGACGAGATCATGGCGCAGCGCCAGGCCGGCCGCGCCATCCTGCTCATCTCGGCGCAGCTCGACGAACTCGCCGCCTTGGCCGACCGCATCATGGTTCTCTTCAACGGCCAGATCATGGGCGAGGTCGACGGAGATGCCGCCGACAGCGAAGTGATCGGCCGCATGATGGCGGGCGTCAGCCCCGCCGCCACGCCCGAGGTCGCGTGATGAACGACCGCATGCGTGCGACGCTCAGTCCCGTCACGGCCCTCCTCGTTGCCCTCGCGCTCGGCTCC
Source organism: Lichenihabitans sp. (assembly GCA_965277635.1). GTDB lineage: Bacteria > Pseudomonadota > Alphaproteobacteria > Rhizobiales > Beijerinckiaceae > Lichenihabitans. The sequence continues at coordinate 1,800,278 of CBDIDE010000002.1, read as the reverse complement.
GTCATCATTCTGGTGGTCGGGGAAAGCCCACTGCGCGTGTTCGACACGCTCTTGCGCGGGGCCTTCGGCGACGCGGAAAAAGTCTCCGGCACGTTGCTGCAGACGACGCCCATTCTCATCTGCGGCGTGGCGGCCTGCGTGGCCCTGCGGGGCGGCCTTTTCAACGTGGGCATCGAAGGCCAGCTCTTCATTGGCGGCTTCGCGGCAGCCTGGGTCGGCTTTTCTGTCGCGCTGCCGCCGGGCCTTCATGTGATCGCGGCCCTTGCCCTCGCAGTCGTCGCGGGCGCCGCTTGGGTGGCGATCCCCGCCTGGTTCCGGGTGCGCTACAATGCTAACGAGGTCGTCTCGACGATCCTGTCGAACTATATCGCGGTGCTGCTCACCTCCTATGCCACGATCTTCTTGTTCAAGCGACCTGGCGGGTGGTCGGAGACGCCGCCCATCCGGCCGACCGCCTATCTGCCGACACTTTTCGATTTTTCGCGCCTGAACCTCGGGCTCGTCTTCGCTCTCGTCCTGGCGCTCGCCACGGCCTTCGTGTTTCGCTCGACCGTCTTCGGCTATGCCGTGACGATGACTGGCTCGGCCCCGAATTTTGCGTCCTATGGCGGCATTGATGTCCGCCGCCACGGGTTCCAGGTGATGCTGATCTCCGGCGCCATCGGCGGGCTCGCCGGCGGCACCGAGACGCTCGGCGTCCACCATCGTTTCATGGAAGGCTTCGCGCCCGGTTTCGGCTTCGATGGGTTGATCGCGGCTTTGCTCGCCAACGGCTCGCCGCTCGGCACCATTGTGACATCGCTTTTCTTCGGCGCGCTCCGCAATGGCTCGCTGCTGCTTGAGGTCGACACCCGCGCCTCGCGCGAGATCATCACCGTCATCCAGGCACTCATCATTCTCAGCGTGTCGGCCGATGTGCTACGTCGCCGCCGCGGCGACAGTTCCGCCGGGGAGCGTCGATGGAGATTCTAGAGAAGCTTTTCGGCGTCGCCGTCCTGGTCGCGACCCTGCGCACGACGACGCCTATCCTGCTCGTCGCCCTCGGCGGCGCCTTCACCACCAAAGCGGGAATCTTCAACATCGGACTCGAAGGGCAGATGCTCCTCGGCGCCTTCTTCGCCGTGCTCGGCTCGATCTGGACCCATTCGGCCCTGCTCGGCGTGGTCTGTGGCGTCGGCGCCGCCATGGCGATGGCGCTCGTCTTCGCGGTGCTTGTCGTGACCTTCCGGGCCAATGAGGTGGTGGTCGGTCTCGCCCTGAACATCCTGGCGGGCGGCATGACGATCTCGCTGATGAAGGCGATCTTCGGCACGCGCGGCTCGATTCTCGGCCATGGGATCGTCGGCCTACCGCGCCTCCGCATTCCAGGAGCCGAAATCCTCGGCAGCGCCGCCCCGCTCCTCTCCGGTTACACGCCGCTAGTCTATGTCGCGTTCTTCGCCGTGCCGGCGGTGGCTCTGATCTTCGTCCGCACCCGCCTCGGCCTCTACATCCGCGTGGCCGGCGAAAAGCCCGAAGCGGCCGAGGCGCTCGGTATTTCGGTGCCGCGCGTGCGCTATATCGCGTCGCTGTTTTGCGGCCTCTTCGCGGGGCTTGCGGGCGCGCATCTGTCGCTCGGCTACATCACCATGTTCACCGAGAACATGTCGTCCGGCCGCGGCTTCATGGCAGTCGCGATCCTGATCTTTTCGGCGGGTGATCCCTTGAAGCTGCTGTCGGGGTGCCTGCTCTTCGGCTTTGCCGATGCAGTCTCGCTGCGGCTGCAGACCTTCGGCTACCCGTCCTATCTCGTGCTCGCGCTACCTTACGCCGTGACCCTCGCTGCGCTCTTCGCCCTCTCCTACCGCGCCCGGCCCCGCCTGATCCGCGAAACGCTCGACAGCATGAAGCGCGCTCTCACGGTCGCGCCCGGCCATCCGCTGCCATGAAGGACCGCTGACCCCGTGGAACGCATCATTCTCGACGTCGACTCGGCCGGCGATGACATCTTGGCGGTGCTGTTCGCCGCCGCGAACCCCGACCTTAAACTGGAAGGCGTCACCACGGTGACGGGTGCGGCGGGCCCGATCGAGCAGGTGACCAGCGTCGTCCTGAACACGCTCTCACTCGCGGGGCGCGACGACATCCCCGTCCATGCCGGGGCGTGGCGGCCGATCGTCGGCCATCCCAAGGCCGACATGGAGCAGCCTGTCCATTTCGAGAAGCGCCTCGTCGCTCGCTTCGGCGACCGGCTGAAGCGCTTCAATCCGCCCGCGTCGCCGCCGATCAGGCAAGCGACCTCGGGCCACGCCGTCGATTTCATCATCGACACCGTCATGGCCAATCCCGGCGCGATCACGCTGGTGACGACCGGGCCCCTCACCAATGCGGCCATGACACTTCTGCAGGAGCCGCGACTCGCGGCGGCGCTGAAGCGCCTCATCGTCCTAGGCGGTACCTTCACCACGCCGGGCAACATGACGCCTGTCTCCGAATACAACATCTGGGCCGATCCAGAGGCCTCACGCCTCGTGCTGGCGGCTGAGGTCGAGAAGATCCTCGTCCCGCTCGATGTCTGCGAAGACAATCGGGTGGCGGCGAGCATGCTGACCCGCGACGACATCGCCGACATGCAGGCCAGTCCGGGTAAAAATCCGGTGCTCGCCATGATCGCCGAAACCTTCCCGATCTATATCGACATCTGGCGCGAATTCTTCGATCTCGTCGGCTTTCCCATGGACGACGTGATCACCGTGGCGCTCGCCTTCGCGCCAGATCTCGTTACGCTCACCGAGCCGCTGTTCGTCGACGTCGTGCTCGACGGCCGCATCGCCCGCGGCCAGACCGTCGCTCATCGCGGCCGCCAGATCCTCGCCGGCGGTGGTCCAAAAACCGCCAGGATCGCTACGGGTCTCGACGGCAAGCGCTTCCTCGCCCTGTTCAAATCGACCATCGCGCGCTACGGCCGTGCCGCCTGAAGGATCGCCCGATGCCGACCCCCATCCTCTATGATTGCGACCCCGGCCACGATGACGCCATCGCCCTGGTTATGGCGCATCGCTCGACCGCCATCGCCCTCATCGGGGTCACCACCACCTGCGGCAATGCCGAAATCGAGAAGACGACGGCCAATGCGATCCGCGTGCTTGACGCGATCGGAGCGCATGACGTCCCGGTCGCCGCCGGTTGCCACCGCCCGCTCGCCCGTCCGCTGGTGCTCGGTACCGCCGATGGCCCGAGCGGCCTCGAAGGCTCGCCCTATCTCCCGCCGTCGAGTCGTGGCCCGATAGCCCAGCATGCGGTCGATTTCCTCGCCGAGAAACTCCGCGCCGCCCCCGAGCCGATGACCGTGGTGGCCACGGGGCCACTCACGAATATCGGCCTTCTCCTCCTGAAACATCGCGACGCCCTGCAGAAGATCGGTCGACTCATCTGGATGGGTGGGGTCTTTTATCGCAAAAGCGAGATCATTACGCCCATCGAGTTCAACGCCTTCTGCGATCCCGAAGCCCTTAGGATCGTGCTCGACAGCCGCATCCCCATCACCATGGTGGGTCTCGACGTCACCATGCAGGTGTTGATCGAAGCCCCGCAATATGCCGAACTGGCTGCCATCAACACGCCGCTCGGACGACTCGTCAACGACTGGCTGCTCTTCTATGAAAAACTCCACCGCAACACGATGGGCGTCGGCGGCGCGATGCACGATCCGCTGGCGCTCGCACTTGTCATCGACCCCACCCTGGTCCGCACCCGCCCCGCCCATATCGGCGTCGATCTCTCCGGTACTTTTACGTTCGGGGCAACGGTTGCGGATTTCTGGGCCGAACGCGGCGAACCGGATAATGCAGAGATTGCAATCGAAGTCGATAGCGACCGCTTTTTCAACCTCATGTTCGACCTGCTGCGCGGGTAATCTCTCCTTTGGTCCTCTCCTCCACAAGCGGTCGATCGACCTGGGTGTAATCGTCACGACGATGGGCCAGTTCGCCGTACCCATCCGCTGAAGCGCCAGGCCTTCGCGTCCATTGATGATGACGGCTTCGATCACCCCGGCATCCGCCTCGCTCTTGTTGAAGGTCACCGCCACCTCGCCCTGGTGAAGCACCGTGATCTCGTGCGCGACGGGCATGAAATGGTGGACGTTGTGGCCGATGAGGATGGCGGCGATGCCTTTGGCGTTCGCTTCCCGGATGAACTCCAGCACGGCTCGTGTCTCCCGGACGGAGCGCGCCGACGTCGGCTCGTCGAGAATGAGACGGCGCGCTCCGAAATACATGGCCTGGGTTATGGTGATCGTCGCACGCTCGCCGCCCGACAACATCTTCACCAATTCATCGGAGACCGCAGCCGGGTGATCCCGATGTTCGCCAGATAGGATTCGGTGCGATGGCGCATCTCGTCCACGTCGAGGACCCCCGCGCAGCCAGACTCCGCGCTTGATCTCGGCCCCGAGGACGTTCATGCGCTTTTGCAAAAAATACCGCCTCGTTAATCTTTCTGCCGGACGTTGCAATGCTTGAATTGAAGGCGCGACCTCGCTTATTCGGCGGACGACGCAGACATGAGACCTCGCAGCATCCGGCGATCTGGGCGCGACGCCAGACCACCGGGTGCTAGGGTGATCGGAGTGCTGCATTGGCAGGGTGATCGCATTTGAAAATCGTTGCCTATTCGAGGCGCAAAATCCTTTCCCGGAACCGGGAAGGATAAACAGCACCATCCGACGGGCTTTGATCCAAATGCGATCACCCTGGCTGCGTTGGCGTCTGGAAAGATATCTTCGGCAACTGCTGATACCGCTAGAGCCAGTTCGGCGCGAAATGAAGGATTCATTTTACGATACGGCATGTTTGTTCATCGCGGCCATCTAGTGAGGAGGTCATCGCTAGGATTCGGCGTTCGGCCCTCTTCAACATGTGTGAACCCAACGCCGCGGTGCGCAGCATCTGCCAGGGCAAGATTCTCATGATGGGAAAACGGGCTGCATTTCCATTCGACGCCTTGGCGGTCGATCCGCACTCCGGCGTGCCGCTGACGCGCCAACTCTACGACCTTTTGCGGCACCACATCATCAGGGGCGGTCTCCCGGTCGGAACGCGGCTCCCCTCGTCGCGGACCTTGTCTCAGCAGCTCGCCATTGGGCGCAATACGGTGCTGGCCGCCTACGACCAACTGCTGGCCGAGGGTTACGTCAAAGCGGAGACGGGCTCAGGCACATGGGTCGCCTTCTCACTCGCGGCACCGCGCCTCAGCCTGACGTCCCGGCCCGAGCAGCCCCGCTTGTCCCGCCGCGGCACGCTCCTGGCCAAGGAACCGCAGCCGACGCGCAGCCCCAAGAAGATCAACATGCAACCGGGCTTTCCGGAAACCGCGGCCTTCCCGTACTCGACCTGGTCGCGGCTGCTCGCCCAGAATGCGCGGCAGCGGGGCGGCGATATGGTCGGGTATTACGATTATGCCGGACACCCGCGTCTGCGCGAGGCGATCGCAGCCTATGTCGGCGTGGCCCGGGGCGTGGAATGCGAACCGCAGCAGGTCATCGTCGTGACCGGCGCGCAGGCGGCCCTGGATCTCGTTGCCCGGACGGTTCTCGATGACGGCGACCCGGTCTGGATGGAAGATCCCGGCTATCTTGGCGCCCGTAGCGTGCTCCTGGGCAGCGGCGCACGACTGGCGCCGCTCAAGGTCGACCGTCGTGGCTGGACTCTCGACGACCCGGATCTGCCGCCGCCGCGGGCCGTCTACGTGACGCCATCCTGCCAATGGCCGCTCGGCCTGACGATGAACGTCAACGACCGGATGCGTCTGCTCGTCCTGGCCGAGCAGCACGATGCCTGGGTGATCGAAGATGATTACGACGGCGAATACAGATTCCGCGGCCGGCCGGTGCCGGCCATGTACGGGCTCGATCGCTCTGATCGGGTGATCTATGTCGGGACCTTCGGCAAAACCCTGTTTTCCTCGCTCCGCATCGGTTTCCTTGTGGTGCCTCGCGCCCTGGCCGAGGCGTTCGGCCGGGCCGTCAGCGTCACGGGCCAGTTCGCGCCGTTGGTCCTGCAGTCGACCCTGGCCATTTTCATGCAGGACGGTCATTTTGCCGTGCACCTGAAGCGCATGCGCCGGCTCTATGCCCGACGCCAGGCCATGCTGGTCGACCTATGCCAGCGCCGGCTCGCGCCCTGGATCTCGATCGCGGCAAACGATGCCGGCATGCAGTTGCTCGCCACCCTTATCCCACCCTGGGACGATCGCGTGGTGGCGGCGGCCGCGCTGCGTCACGGCGTGGACGTTCAGCCGGTCTCGATCAACTACCGCTATCAGGCGCCGGCGCATGGGCTCCTGCTCGGTTTCGCCGGGCTCGACGAAAGAACCATGGTCGCCGCGATCGCCGGCCTTGAGGCGGCATTTCGAGATCTCGAGACGGAGTCTCTCCAAAGTGGCTCCCTCAGATAGTCGTTGATTGGCTCTAACTTTCGGAGCCAAGATGCGGGATTCTTGATCGAATGCAGCGAAGGGTTCCAGCCATGTATGTCGTTGGCCAAGAAGAAATCGACGCGGTCTCGAAGGTGCTGCGCGCGAACGCCCTGTTCCGCTACGGGGTCGGCAACGAATGCGACCGGTTCGAAGCCCGCTATGCGGGTCATCTCGGCGTCAAACATTTCGCGCTGGCAGCGAGCGGGAGCAACGCGCTGGCGGCCGCGATGGCCGCCCTCGGGCTAGGCCCGGGTGACGAGGTGATCATTCCGGCCCACACCTACATGGCCACGGCCACCTCGGTCCTGTCGGTCGGCGCCATCCCGGTCATCGTCGACATCGATGAAACGCTGACGCTCGACCCCGTCGCGCTCGAAGAGGCAGTCGGGCCGCGCACTCGGGCCGTCGTTCCCGTCCATATGTGGGGAACGGCGTGCGACATGGAGGCGATCCTGGCGATCGCGGCCCGGCGCAAGCTCCTGGTGATCGAAGATGCCTGCCAGGGTGTCGGGGGTAGCTATCACGGACGCAAATTCGGCAGCATCGGCGACGCCGGCTGCTTCAGCTTCAACTACTACAAGAACATTACGAGCGGAGAAGGCGGCGGCGTCGCGATCAACGACGACGACATGGCCGAGCGGGTCCGATGCGCGATCGACCCCTGCCACTTCTACTGGCAAGGGCGCGTCGATGGCGTCAAGCCGTTCGTGGCCAATGGCGCGCGGGCCACCGAGATCACCGGGGCGCTCCTCAACGTTCAGCTGGATCGGCTGCCCGGCATGGTCGGGGCCATGCGCCAGGAGCGGGACGCCATCTTGAGCCGCACCGAGTCTCTCGGCAACCTGGGGCTGAAGCCGAGCCCCCTCAACAGCCCCGAAGACGATTGCGGCACTCAGGTCTTCTACACGCTTCCTTCGGCCGATGCGGCGGACCGCTTCGCCGCCCTGTTCCCCAGCGTCGTCGCCGGCAGGACCGGACGGCACAAATATACCGAATGGGACCAGGTCCTCATGGGCGCGGGCGCGGCGCATCCGGCGCTGAACCCGTTCAACCTTGCGCAGAACGCCGAGTGCCGGCGCAACTATTCGCCGGACATGTGCGCCCGGTCGCTCGAAATTCTCAACCGGACCGTGATGGTGCCGACCCACCCCCAGCACGGCGCGCGCGAGATCGACGACGTCATCCACAACATCAATGCCGCTGCCCATGTCGCCCTTGCCGATCTTCCGATCGAGAAAGCCGACTTCCGCCGGACCGCACCGCTCGAGGTGCAGAAATTCGACCTCAGCACGACGCCATGATGCGCTCCCTGCGGGCGTGAGTTCCCGCCTCGGCCGCGACGATGATCCGGCCGCGGCTTCGACCCTGAGAATATTTCGATGAAGGCGCCACGACCGAGAAGGCTCGACCGGAAAAGATGAAGATCACGCGCATCAAGACACGGGTCCTGGACCTGCCACTTACGGCGGATTTCCATCCTGCTTGGGCGCGCGGACGCAATCAGACCAACATCATGATGGTTCTGGTCGAGGTGGAAACCGACCAGGGGATCACGGGGATCGGCGCGGCTCACGCCGGCCTCGAGGCCGCTGTGACCGTCGAAAGGTTCGTCGCTCCCTACTTCATCGGACAGGATCCGCGCCGCATCGAGGCCCTGGCCGGTGTTCTCGAGGATGCCGAGATCCTCGGGTCCCCCACCTATTTCATGGAAATCCCGCTATGGGACATCCTGGGTAAGCTGGCCGGGCTGCCGATCTCCACGCTGTGGGGCGGGTATTCCGACAAGGTCACCGCCTATTGCGCCACGGCGGAGATCCGGCCCCCCGAGCAGCGCGTCGACGACGTTCGCCGGATGCTGGACGAGGGTTTTCGCGCCGTAAAGCTGCGATTCCATCATCCCGATCCCCGTGACGACCTGAAGGTGGTCGAGAGCATACGGAATGCCGTGGGCGACCGAATCGACATCCTCGTCGACGCCAACCAGGCCGGTGTCGAGCCGGGATTCGGCGGCCACCGCCCATGGGGCTTCTCACGCGCGCTCGACGTGGCCCTGGTGCTCCAGGACATGAAGGTCGTCTGGCTGGAGGAGCCGCTGCCGCGCCACGACTATGCCGGCCTGAGACGGCTCCGCGACAAGCTCGGTACGCTAAAGCTCGCGGGGGGCGAGGACAACCACGGCCTGCACGAATTCAAGCTGCTCATCGACCAGGGCTGCTACGACGTCCTGCAGCCTGACGCGCTTCTGTCGGAGGGCGTCTCGCAATTGCGCAAGATCGCGGCCCTGGCGCAGGCGGCTCACCTCGACGTGGCGCCCCATACCTGGGGCAATGGCATCGGGCTCCTGGCCAATCTGCACGTCGCTTGCAGCATCCGCAACAGCTCGTATTTCGAGTTTCCGCACGATCCGCCGAGCGGATTCACGCTGCACAGCCGCGATCAGATGCTGATCGAGCCGCTGACGATCGATCGCGACGGTTGCGTGTCCATCCCCGACCGGCCGGGCTTCGGTTTTCAGCTGAACGAGGATCTGATCCGGTTCCACACGATCGCGACGCTGGGGTGACCGCCATGCGCCATCGCCGAGCCCGTCCCGCGTTTCCGCCCCTGTCCGGGACCGGTCTCGTCGCTCCCCGGGCTATGCGGCGTTCGAAAAGGTGCAGCCATGTATAGCGGCCCGATCATTGACTGCGATGTCCATCACGCCCGCAAGAGCGATCAGGATCTGCTTCCCTATCTGTCGAGCGGCTGGCGCGAATATATTTCGGGCCGCGGGCCGGCCGGCATCGTCCCGCTGACGGTTCAGGACGGCTTGCCCAATCCGCACGGATTCATGCGCGCCGAGACCTATCCGGAGGGCGGCGGCGAGCCGGGCTCCGACTACGAGACGATGCGCCGCCAGGTGCTCGATCGGGGCGACCTGCGCCGGGCGATCCTCACCTTCGGCGACGACAGCCACGTCGCGGGCCACCACAACCCCTATTTCGCCACCGAGCTCGCGCGCGCCCTCAACGACTGGACGGTCGACACATGGCTCGGCCTCGACACGCGGATCGCCTCCTCGATCCTCGTCGCCAGCCAGCTTCCGGACCAGGCAGCGGCGGAGATCCGACGCCATGCCGACAACCCGCGCATGGTCCAGGTGATGCTCGTCGACAATCCCTTCAACTACGGGTTCGGGCACCCGGTCTTCCACCCGATCTACGCGGCGGCCGAAGAGACGGGCCGTCCCATCGCCATCCATGGCGGCGCGGGAGGTTGGGCCAATCCGGCGAGCACCGGCGGCGGCAACGTCAATCTGTATTTCGAGGCCCATACGCTGTGGCCGCAGGCGGTGATGACGCACCTCGTCTCGTTCATCAGCCACGGCGTTTTCGAAAAATTCCCGAAGCTCCGATTGCTGCTGATCGAGGCGGGGTCCGCGTGGCTGCCGAGCCTCCTGTGGCGATTCGACGCCGAATATAAAGGCTTGCGCCGCGAGGTCCCTTGGCTCAAGCGGCTGCCCAGCGAATATGTCGCCCGACACGTCTGGCTGACGACGCAGCCGCTCGAGACATCGCCAAAGCGCCGGCAGATCGTGGACCTGCTCGCCTCGATGAACGGCTCCGAGCGCCTCGTCTATTCCTCGGACTACCCGCATTGGGACGCGGACGAGGTCAATACGGTGTCCGCGCGCTTGCCGCAGGACTGGCATCGCAGGATTTTCTTCGAGAACGCCCTGACCTTCTATGGCTGGGACGAAGCGGACCTGCCGTCCTCGCTCACGGTGGCGGCATGAGCCTGGATGTCGGCATATCCGGCGATTTCGCCGAGGGCCGGCTGCGGCTCGTCGACGCGGGGCGGCGGCAGGTCGGCGTCGTGCGTTGGCAGGGTCGGCTTTATGCGGTGAACAACCACTGCACGCATCAGGGCGGCCCGCTCTGTCTCGGCATCCTGAGCGGCCGGCTCGAGGCGGATCGGCCCGGTTCGCTTTCGCTCGACACGACGCGCCCCGTGCTGGCCTGTCCATGGCACGGCTGGGAATTCGACCTCGAGACCGGCTGCGCGCTGCCGGACCCGGCGGTTCGCGTCCGCACTTTTCCGGTGCGCGAGGTCGAGGGACGCGTCGTGATCGATCTCGATAGGATCGCGCCGGCACCCGACCGCGATTCCACCGCGCTTGCAGAACAAGCCTCAACCATCGGAGACGCGTGATGTTCGTCAGAGCCGCAGTGACGGAAATGCCGCGCTGCATCGAGATCCATGACTTTCCGATGCCCGACCCAGGACCCGGCGCCGTGCTGATGCGGGTGCGCTATTCCGGGATCTGCGGCACCGACAAGCACACGTTCCGAGGCGAGAGCAAGCAATATGCGGGCACGCCGCACGAACGCGACCTGACCTATCCGCTGATCTGCGGCCACGAGAACGTCGGGCAGGTCGCCGCGATCGGCGGCACGGTGCGCGACAGCGAAGGCCGGCCCCTGAAGGTTGACGACCGTATCGTTCCGGCCGCCAACGTGCCCTGCGGCACCTGCCACTTCTGCCGCAACGGCTATCCGTACTATTTCTGTGAACAGCTCGAAGATTACGGCAACAGCCTGCACTGCGCGCCGGCGCCGCATCTCTTCGGGGGCTGGGCGGAATATATGTATCTCCTTCCCGGGACGCCGATCTTCCGCGTGCCGGACGATCTTCCCGACGAGGTCGCGGTCCTCACCGAAATCATGGCCGTGACGCACGGCGTCGAGACGGCGCTCTCCATCATCGGGATGAGCGGAGGCAGCCGTTTCGGTGGCTCGGTCGCGGTTCTCGGAGCGGGGCCTCTCGGCCTGTGTCACCTGATCAAGGCCAAGCTGCTCGGAGCGGGAAAGATCATCGCGACCGATCGCTTCCCCTCGCGCCTCAGGGCGGCCGAGGCTTTCGGAGCGGACATGACGCTGGCGACCGAGGACACCGACCCTGCCGAACGGCTGGCCCGCATGCGCGAGAAGACCGGAGGCCGCGGCCCCGATATCGTGCTGTCGTGCAGCGGCGTGCCGGAGACCTTCGTCGAAGCGCTGCGGCTCGTGCGGATGGGCGGCGTCGTCGTCGAGGCGGGGACCTTCGTCGACATGGGACCGGTCGCCATCAATCCCAACGCCGACATCTGTACGAAGAACGTGACCGTTGTCGGTGTCGGCGGTGAAACCGCTACCTCCTATCTGCCGGCGATGCGGCTGATGGCGGCGAACCTGAAGCGGTTGCCGCTGGAGAAGTTCGTCAGCCACCGCTTCGGCCTCGATCGGGCGCAGGAGGCGGTCGAAGTCGCCCAGACCGGAGATTCCGTCAAAGTCGTCATGGCACCCGGCAGCAAGGCCGATGCCCTGGAACAGGTTCGAGATTTCACGTCGGCATGAAGCGGGGCGGCGAGCAGGTCGGGCGGCCGCAGCGATGGTGAGCGGCAGCCCGTGGCACGGCCAATACGAGAGGCGTTCGGCAACGCGGAGCGGACGATGCGTGCAGCGATCATCGGCACAGGCGGGATAGCGCGCGTTCACGCACGGATCATCCGCGAGTTGGACGGCGAGATCGTTGCCGTCTGCGGCAGGACGCAGGCCGCGGCGGCCTCCTTCGGGCGCCACCCCGCCTATGCGGATGTGGCGCGCATGCTCCGCGACTGCCGGCCGGACGTCGTTCATGTCTGCTCCCCCAATCATCTTCATGCCGAGCATAGTCGTGCCGCCTTCGCGGCCGGAGCCCACGTGCTCTGCGAGAAGCCTATGGCGACGAGCGCGCAGGACTGTCTGCGGATGATGGACGCGGCCGACAAGGCCGGCCGGATCGGCGCCATCGCCTACACGTACCGTGGTTATCCGCTCGTGGCTCTGCTTCGCCACCGCGTTGCACAAGGCCAGTTCGGGGCGCTGCGCCGCCTGGGCGGATGCTACCTGTCGCAGGACGTATTCGCTCCGGACAAATACGTCTGGCTGTTCACGCCCGGAACGACCGGCAGGTCTTACGCGCTCATGGACCTCGGGGTCCATTGGCTGCATCTCGCCGAATATGTTTCAGGCACACCGATCGTCGAGATCACGGCGCAGTTTTCGACCCACCAGGCTCGTCGCGTCTGGCGGGGCGGGGCCGGAGAGGGCCCGCGCCCAGCCGGAGCGAGCAATGACGGCGGCAGCGTCTCGGTCGACGTCCCCTTGGAAGACCAGGCGGACCTTCTGGTCCGGTTTGCCAATGGCGCGGCGGGCGCCGCGACCGTCAGCGGAGTTTCACCCGGCCGCCCGAACACCATCGTGCTATCGGCCGACGGGTCGCGCAGCGGATTCGAATGGAACCAGCAGGATCCGAACGTCTACGTGGAATGTGGCCCGACGAGGAACGTGATCCACCAGCGTTCGCCTGAGGATCTGCCGGCCGCCTCCGCCTGGATGTCGCAAACGCCGGCCGGCCACGCCGAAGGTTACGTTGACGCCTTCCGCAACGTCATCGCCCAGTCTTGGGCGGCGATGCGCGGCGACGTTAGCGACTATCCGAGCTTCGCGGACGGGCTGCGAGGACTCCGCCTCGTCGAGGCGGCCGTCGAGAGCGCGGCCGGGCGCCGCCCCGTCGAGACAGCGGCTTAAACGGAAGGGCGCCGGTCTCATGACCAAGCTGACGCTGGCTGCGGACGACCTGAAGGGGCCGAGTTCGGCCGGCTTTTCCGCGCGACAATCGGCCTATGACAGTGAGAAGCGACGCTCTCAATTGCCCGACGGCAGGAGCTTGGTCGCCACCGAAAGCGAGCCCGTGCCCACGACGGTCGAACTCCGTGACGTGAGCCACGGCTACAAGGGTTTTCGCGCGCTTGCGTCCGTGTCCTTGTCGATCAGGCAGGGTGAATTCTTCTCCCTGCTCGGCCCGAGTGGCTGCGGCAAGACGACGACGCTCAATGTCATCGGTGGTTTCGTGTTCCCGGATCAGGGCGAGGTGCTGATCAGCGGCAAGCCCGTCGCCCGCGTCCCGCCCTATCTGCGACCCGTCAATACCGTCTTCCAGAACTACGCCCTGTTCCCTCATCTCACGGTCGCGCAGAACGTCGCGTTCGGCCCTCGCATGGCGCGCCAGGCCAGGGCCGATATGGCGCGCCGTGTCGACGAAGCCTTGGCGCTGGTGTCGCTCTCCGGACTCGGCGACCGTCGTCCGGACCAGCTCTCCGGCGGGCAGCAGCAGCGCGTCGCGCTCGCCCGTGCCCTGATCAATCGACCGACGGTGCTGCTCCTCGACGAACCGCTCGGCGCGCTCGACCTCAAGCTCCGCAAGCAGATGCAACTCGAATTGACCCGGATTCAGCGCGAGGTGGGCATCACCTTCGTCTATGTCACGCACGATCAGGAGGAGGCCCTGTCGATGTCCGACCGGATTGCGGTCATGGAGGGGGGCGCCGTCGCCCAGGTCGGGTCGCCGCAGGACGTCTACGAGCATCCCACGAGCCTTTTCGTCGCGGACTTCATCGGCTCGTCCAACAAGTTCAGAGGGCACTGCCTCGACATATCGGATGGCGTGGCGACCGTGCTTTTGGCGAGCGGTGCCACGATCCAGGTCCCCGCCGCGCACGCCAGCTGGAGCGGCCGCGAGATCATCGTGGTCGTGCGGCCGGATCATGCCGCTCTCGCAGTCCATGCGCCGCAGGACACGCGGAGCAACGTGCTGGCCGGCCGCGTCGCCAAGGTCGCCTATCTCGGCACGCATCGCGACATCGAGGTCGTGCTGGTCGACGGCAGTGAGGCTTCGGTCCGCCAATCGTTGGTCACCGGACACGATCAGCCGGCCCCGCAGGCCGGCGACCGGAGCTTCATAGTGTGGCCGGTCGCGAAATCGATCGGCTTTCCAACGCCACCGTCCGGGGACGAAGGAGGAGGTCCGGATGCCCCGTGACCATGGCGGACCGGATGCCGGCGATCGTTCGGGCTCAAGGACGGCCCGGTCGGCAGGGCAGCGTCTACGAACCATCTCAAGGATCGGGCTACCGGCCGGGCTCGGTAGGCCAAGGTAGCTCTCCCAACCAACCATTGCCGAGCCAGGAGGTCGCCATGAAAGACTTAGGATTTTCAGCACGAACCATCCAGGGAAGTCGCCGGCAATTCCTGACGGGCGCCGCAGGTCTCGGCGCCGCTGCAGGATTGCGTTTGCCCTTCGGCGGCACCTTGCCGGCCCGGGCCGCAGCGCTCGAGGGACCGGTGAACGCCTTCACCTGGGGCGGCCGCATCATGCCCGACGAGGTCGCGGATTTCGAGAAGCAGACCGGAGTTCACCTCAACTTCATCAGCGCATCGGGCAATTCGGAGAACCTCGCCAAGATCAAGCTTGGCGGCGGCGGCCAGTACGACATCGTCGGCGTCGACGCGCTCTGGGTCCCAAAATTCTACCAGGAAGGCCTGATCGACGTCATCGATATGGCGTCCTGGCCGCAATACGACGACATGTTCGATCAGTTCAAAAACATGAGCATCTGGAAGGTCGGCACCATGTTCATGGCCCAGCCCTGGGCCTGGTCGCCTCTCGTGCTCTGGTACAACACCAAGCATATCAAGACGCCGCCGACCAGCATACAGTTCCTGTGGGATCCCGAATTGCGCCAGCGCATCGCCCTGACGCGGCAGCAGGAAGACGTGATCGCCTGGATGGGCATCGCGACGGGAGCGAAGAAGCCTTACGACATGAGCAAGGAAGAGCTTGGCAAGGCCAAGGATGCGCTTGGGCGGCTAATGCCCAACATCCTGAAATTCCCGCCGCAGGAGGAAGAACTCGTCAAGCTGATGGCCGACGAAAGCATCTGGGTCACCGCGCTGAGCGCTGGGGGCGCCCTGCGCATCAAGGATGCCGGCGGACCCGATGTGAAAGGCTTCCTGCCGCCCGAAGGCTATATCGGCTATTTCGACGGCGATTGTTTGGTCAAGGGCGCGGCCCACAAAGATGCTGCCATCGCCTGGCTGCAGCATCGGGTGCAGGCGAAGTACGTGCTCAACAACTTCATGAAATACCGCCGGCCGCTCGCCTACAAGGGGCCGCTCGAGACGCTGCAGAAGGAGGGCAAGTCGGCGCTCGCCCACGAACTCTTCTACGACCAGCCTGACATCCTCGCGAAAATGGTGGTGATCGGGCCGCCGCCGAACATCGGCGATTATGTCGATGCCTTCAACGAGGTGGCGGGTGGCTGACGACCCCGTATCTCCGGCAGCGACGCCGCAGCAGGCCAGCCGCTCTTCCCCGCTGCTTGTCGACGGTCGCTGCCGACAGGCGAAGCGGCATCCTCGCCCGCGGCTCGTTGCTGTGTCCGGGGATGTGACCTCGTGAAGACCCGGCCCAATTGGACCCTGGCCCTTCTGCCGCTAGGGATCCTCGACCTCGTCTTTTTCGTGCTGCCCATGGCCATCATGGCCGTCGCGAGCGTCCTGGTCATCCGGGAGTTCCACGTCGTCTTCCAGTTCACGCCGGCCAACTACCTGTTCTTCTTCAAAAACTCCCTCTATGCTTTCATCCTGGCGAAGACGGCGCTTCTTGCCGCTGCCGTGACCGCATGCTGCCTGGTCATCGGTTATCCCTTCGCCTTCTTCCTGACGAAGCTGCCGGGACGCGTGCGCAGCGTCATGCTGGTGCTGGTGATCCTGCCGTTCTGGACCAGCTACCTGCTTCGCGTCTACGCCTGGGTGACGATCCTCGGGGAGCACGGCCTCGTCAATCGCATGCTGACCGGTCTCGGTCTGATCGATGAGCCGCTGCGCATTCTTCTTTACAACAATTATGCCGTGGTGCTCGTCTCGGTCTATCTGTACATTCCCTATTGCGCGCTGGTCCTCTACACTTCGCTAGAACGTCTCGATCAATCGCTGCTGGCGGCCGCGATGGACCTCGGCGCCCCGCCATGGCGTGTCTTCCTGCACGTCATGCTGCCGCTGACCATGCCTGGCATCTTCACCTCCTTCATCTTCGTCTTCATTCCGATGCTCGGGGAATATGTCACGCCGACCCTGGTCGGCGGGGCGCGCGGGATGATGATCGTCAACGTGGTGGTGTCGCAGTTTCAAGCGCTTCGTTTCGGCGTCGGCTCGGCGATGGTGTTCGTCATCGCCGGTCTCACGCTCGGCCTGATCCTTGCCCTGCGCCGCGTCGCCAAGCTCGAGGAGATCTTCGGTGGCCGTCGGTAAAGCCCGCATCGGCCCGCTTCTCTGGCTGCACGGCGGCGGCGTCTATCTCTTCTTGTATCTGCCCATTGCCTTGCTGATCTTCTTCTCCTTCAACAAGTCCCCACTGGGCAGCTTTCCGATCACGGGCTACACGCTCGACTGGTACAAGGAGCTGTTCGGGGAATATTTCCTGATCGAGGCGTTTCGCAACAGCATCTTCATCGCCGTCGTGACCGTGCCGATCGCCACCACCATCGGCACGCTGTGCGCGTTCGGACTCGCGCGATCGGGGTTTCGCTTCAAGGGCCTGTTCAACGTCTTCATTCTCATGCCGATGATCGTGCCCGGAATCCTCCTCGGAGCGGCGCTGCTGATCGTCTTCGTCCCCGTTCTCGGCCTCAGGCTGTCGATCTGGACGGCGATCGCCGGCCATGTCGTCGTCACGTCGCCTTACGCCGTGCTGGCCGTCGCAACCCGCCTTTATGGCTATGATCATCGCCTCGACGCGGCCGCGGCCGACCTCGGCGCCCGCCCGCTGCAGACTTTCGTGCACGTCAGCCTGCCGCTGGTCATGCCGGGAATCGTGGCGGCGGCGCTGATCGTCTTCACGGTGTCGCTCGACACGTTCGGCGTGACGTTCTTCACGATCGGCTCGCAGAGCACGCTGCCGATGTATATCTGGGCCCAGGTCGAAAATGGCGTGACGCCGAGCGTCAACGCGCTCGGCACCTTGCTGATCGTGTTCACCGTCGCCGTGCTGGCCATCGCCAATACGCTGTTGCGCCGGCGGTGACGCGGCTCGGGCATCGTCCAAGAAGGGCGCCTCGGAGCGGATCCGGTCGGGCGCCTATCCCTTGACGGCGCCTCCCATCACGAAGCCGCCGGTGAAGAACCGAGCACAGAGCACGTAGAGGGCGATGACGGGCAGCGAGTAGATGATCGAGAAGGCCGCGATATCGCCGTAGCGGACCGAGGCGGCGCCGATCAGGCCGTAGATCATGATCGGTCCCGGCGCCTGCCCCGGGTCGGTGATCAACACGAGCGGCACGAGGAATGCGCCCCAGGCGTTGATGAAGCTGAAGATCGCGGCGGCCGCGATGCCCGGCATGGCCACCGGCAAGGTCACGTGGACGATGATCTGCAGCAAGCTCGCGCGCTCGACGAGCGCCGCTTCCTCCAGTTCCTTCGGCACCGCATCTACTGCCGTCTTGATCAGCCAGAGCGAGAACGGCAGGCTGGTGGCGCCGAGGAACACCCCTGTCGGGATCAGGCTGAGCAGGCCGTAGCTCGCGAAGACCTGGAACACGGGAACGATCATGATGGCGATCGGTATGCCGGTGAGGAACAGGATCGTCACCATGAGTTCGTCGCGCAGCGGGATGTTGCGTCGCGAGAGCGCATAGCCGCCGAGCGCGCCCGCCAGCGTCGAGACGATCGTGGCGATCAGCGAGAGAGCGACGGTGTTCAGGAGCGAGCCGAGATAGTCGCCGCGCGTGACATTCACGAAGTGCGACAAAGTGACGGTCGGGACCGCAAGCGCCCAGCCCGCACGTTCGTCGATGGCCGCCAGAACGAGCCAGAGCAGCGGCGCCAGGAACAGGAGGCCGATGAAGGCCAGGAGGCTGTTCACGACGACGGCATCGGTCCAGCGCGCATGCCACCGCATCGCGCGCGGCTCGCGCGCCAGCGTCATGCCAGAACTCCTCGACGCGGCCGTTGCGCGCGACCCGACGGCTTCACGGCTCGGACGTAGAGGTAGGCGAAGATCGTCGCGATCAGAACCACGACATCACCCAGCAGGGCCCCGTAACCCAGCCGGCTGAATTGAAACGCCTGTTGATAGGAATAGATCGGCAGGATGTCCGTGGCATTGCCCGGACCGCCTGCCGTCATGATGTAGATGAGCGAGAAATTCGCCAGGCTCAGCAGGACCACGAGCAGGATGTTGGTCACGATGGTCGGCCGGATGATCGGCAGTGTGAGGCGATAGAAGATCTGCCAGCGCGACGCGCCTTCCATCCGCCCCGCCTCCAGAACCTCCGAGGGAACGTTGCGCAGCCCGGCCGACAGGATCAGCATGGAGAAGCCGGCATTGGCCCAGACGTTCGCGAGGCAGACGATCGTCATCGGAAAGGTGTTCAAGACGTCGAACTGGCCGCCCGTCAGCAGGCTCAGGGTGCCGCCGGTCGTGCTGAACGCATACCAGAGAAGGGCCGCGGTCAGGGGCGGCAGCATCCAGGCGAGGACGACGATCGCGCCGACCGTCGTCCGCAGCCAAGTCGCGGCATGCTGCATGAGAACGGCGAGGAGAAGGCCCGTCACCGTCACACCGAACACCGCGGAAGCAGCCAGGAAAATCGCCGTGAGCCTCAGCGACAGCCAGAAGGTCCGGTCGCCCCAGAGCCGATAAACATTGGCGAGGCCGGTGAACCTGTAGTGAACCGCATTGGGACCGACGAGCGAGATGTTGGTGAAGCCCAGATAGAAGGCATAGGCCACGGGGCCGACGAACAGGACCGAAAGCAGCAATGCGGACGGCAACAGGAGGAGCGCGCCGGCGCCGTCGAACTTCAGCCGGCGCCGGATCTCCGCCGGCGGCGCGCCGGGCAAAGCCGCCCCGCGCGCTTGTTCATTCGCCATGGTGCCTTCGCTCATTTCAGCGTTTCGGTCGCCGTGTCACCGAGCTGATTGTTGACATAGTCCTTCATGATGCCGATCGCGGCCTCCGTCGTCGTTTCGGGATGCTGGGCGATGGCGCCGGTCGCCTCCTGTAGACCATGCGACCAGACGAGATAGTCGGCGCTGGCCGGGCTCAGGATGGCATAGGGAAGAACCTGGGCCGAGACCTCGTTGAAGGGCGGCGCGAAATCGATGAATTCAGGCTTCTTGACCGTCTGCTGGTTGGCGGGCACGAAACCAGCCCAGTTCGCCGCGTCGATCTGGTTCTGATCGCTCTCCATCAGCTTCACGAGTTCCCAGGCCATCTTCGGATTCTTCGTCCGGGCCGAGATGGCGAAGTCCCAGCCGCCGAGGGTGGAGCAGATCCCCGGCGCCTGGCCATGGATGGTAGGGATCGGCACGACGCCCGCCACCTGAGGGGCCTCCGCCCAATAGGGAGCGCTGATCAGCTTGGTCCAGTTGCCGCCATAGTAGTTCGAGCCGAACACGATGGCGAGCTTGCCCTGGGCCAGCAGGGTCAAGGGGACCGTGACGGCGGACGGCGAGAACAGATCGCTGAGGTTTGCCCCGAGCTTCTCGCTGTAGACGGAATGGTAGAAGTCCAGCACCTCGCGCAGGCCGGCGCTGTCGACGATCCATTTGTTGGTCTTCGCATCGAAAATGGTCGGCACGCTCGAGCCGGCCAGCATGTTGCCAGCGCCTTGGAGAATGCCATTGTCGCCCGAGCTCGTGCCGGCGTTCAGCCAAAGGGGAATGATGCCCGGCAACTTCTGCTTGATGGCACGGCTCGCCACCAGGATATCGTCCCAGCTATGCGGCGTCCACGGCACAGGCAGGCCGGCTTTCTTGAACATATCCTTGTTGTAGTAGAGCTGGGAGTCGTTCTCGCCGGTGTTCACTGCGAAGGTCTTGCCCTGGAATACCCCCTCGCTCTTGATGTTCTCGGGGAACTGCTTCCACCAATCCTCGTTCTTCAGGTTGTCGTCGAGGGGCAGGAGGTAATCCGAGGCGGCGAACTGGCCGATGACGGGCGTGGCGATCTGCGCGACATCTGGCGCGGTGCTGGGCGAGCGGTAGAGAAGGCTCAGCTTGTTGACGATGTCATCGTAGCTGCCGGGGATCGGCACGAGTTGGACCTCGGCATCCGGGAACTTCTTCTCGAACTGCTGCTTGATGCCGTTCCACCACTGCTTGGCGAGATCATCGGTGTCGAACACGTAGGTCGACCCGTAGGCGACCGTGAGCACCGTCTTGTCGGCCGCCCGCGTGCCTTGCGTGGCCGCGAGGAGCCCGAGGGCCAGCGTTCCACTGAAGAGCGTGCAGGCGAGACGTCGAACATGTGAACCCATCATAACCGGACTCCCCCTTTGTTCAGAGTGTTGCGATATTCGCGTATCGACCATGGGTGAGAGTGGCCGTCGCCTTGCGGGCCGAGCGATCCAGCAGGGACACGCCCGTGTCGGTATCGAACAGGTAGAGGTATTCGGGGTCGAAGCTCAGGGACACGGTGTTCCCGACGTCGAGCCGCATACGCCCCGGCGCAAGGCAGCCGACGCTGTCGCCGTCGCAGGTGACCGTCAGGTGGGTTTCCGCACCCAGCGATTCGACGACGCCGATCCGGCCGCTCGGCTTCAGCGGCGTCGCAGACAGGCCGACCGCGATATCGGTCGGCCTCACACCGATTTTGACGGCGCCTGGCAGCGCCCGAGCGGAGGACAGCGCCGCCCAGGCCGGGAGCACGAGGTCGTGCCCGAGCACATAGACGACGAGGCGTCCGTCCTCGCTCTTGAGAACCCCTGGAAGGATGTTCATGGGCGGCGAACCGATGAAGGTCGCGACTGTCTGGTTGAGCGGATCGTCGAACACGTCCTGCGGCGCGCCCGCTTGCTGCAGGCGGCCGTGCGACATGATGGCGATCTGATCCGCCATCGTCATGGCCTCGACCTGATCGTGAGTGACATAGACCGTGGTGATCCCGAACTTGCGGTGCAGGCGCACGAGCTCGGCTCGAACCTGGCCGCGCAGGGCGGCATCGAGATTCGACAGCGGCTCGTCCATCAGGAACAGCTTCGGCTGCCGCAGCAACGCCCGCCCGAGCGCCACACGCTGGCGCTGCCCTCCCGACAGTTCGCCGGGCCGCCTCTCGAGCAACTGATCGAGACCGAGGACGCCCGCGACCTCCCGGACGGCCTTGTCGGTCGAAGCTTTATTCTCGCCCCGGATCCGGGGTCCGAAGACAAGGTTCCGATAGACATTCATGTGCGGGTAGAGCGCATAGCTCTGAAACACCATGGCGATGTCCCGCAGTCCCGGTGGCACGTCGTTGACGACCCGGCCATCGAGACGGATGAGACCGGATGTCGGTGTTTCCAGTCCTGCCAGCATCCGCAGTGAGGTGGTCTTGCCGCAGCCGGAGGGTCCGAGCAGAACCAGGAATTCACCATTCGCCACGGTGAGATTGAGATCAGCGACGGCCGTATAGGCTCCGAACCGCCGCCAGACTTGCTCTATGCTCACCGTTCCCATGTCATTCTCCAGCGGCCGAGCATCGAATCACGGATTCAATCTGTCATCTGTCGTTGCGCCTCGCGGGCCATCTCGATCAGAAGAGCCTGATCTTTGCGCGCGTCCGCGATCGAATTGCGCGCCTCACAGCCTCGAACGATCGATCCCCAGAAGTGCACGAGCTCGCGGACGAAAGCTTCCTCATAGCCGGTATGGATCAGCGTGGATGTCGAGCGGCCGCCCACCGATCGCTTGTGCAAAAGCCGGGTCGGATGGTGGTTGAGGTAGGGAGCGGGAAAGACCAGCTCAACGATCTCGTCCTCGAAATACAAGGTGATGCGCTCGGCGTAATCCGCGACTTTCGGGATCTCGGCGTAGGTGAGCGTCCACAGCGCCTGGCGTCCGCGAAGATCGATAGCGGCTTGCCCGCCGGCGCCCTTGGCGAAGAGCGTCGCGCCAAGAACCGGGCCGGGCTCGACCCCCGCGCTAGCCAGCAGGCCATGCACCGCGTTGACATCATGCACGAGGGCCGAGCAATAGGCGGCGGTAAAGCCGCGAAAGACCGTTTCGCAGGGCGAAAGACCGAGCGCCGCCTCGACCTGGGAGCGGCGCCGGCGAGCGGTCTCGGCCGAAAGCTCGCTCAGGTCTTCCGCGGCCGAAACGAGCGGATGATGGGCCACAAAAGGCCAGGCGTCGGGATCGTTCACCTCGACCGTGACGAGCCGCAGGCGGTCACGCTTCCCTGCGACGAGTTCCAACGCCGCCTCGTAGCTCGGATCGAAGCGCTTCATATAGCCGACCTGCAGCACGACGTCGTTGCGCTGCTGCGCGGCCGCGAGCTCGTCCATCTCCGCAAGCCCGTAGCAGAGCGGCTTTTCGCAGAAGACGTGAATTCCCGCGTCCATGGCGGCTCGGGCAAGATCCCCGTGCCATGGATCGGGTGCCGCGATGACCACCGCGTCGAGCACCTGCCCCAGGAGATCCGACGCGTCGG
The DNA here is from genome assembly GCA_965277635.1 of Lichenihabitans sp. Classification (GTDB taxonomy): domain Bacteria; phylum Pseudomonadota; class Alphaproteobacteria; order Rhizobiales; family Beijerinckiaceae; genus Lichenihabitans. The sequence continues at coordinate 1,777,514 of CBDIDE010000002.1, read as the reverse complement.
CGCAGGTCGAAACGCCGAACCTCGCCGAGAGGCCGTCTCGCACCGTCGCCGACGGATCGCTGACACCTGCGATCTCGAACCGATCGCCGAGCGCGAGCAAGTTCGGAATATGTTCGACCTGCGCGATCAGGCCGCCGCCGATCACACCGATTTTGAGCCGGTCGGCCATGTCAATGCGCCGAAGATCGCGGCGCGATCGCAAACCCCGCCTCTTCGGCGAGCCGCACCAGGTTTTTGTAACCCATCGCTGCATAGGTCAGCGGATGGGCCTTGGCGGGGTCCTGCTCGGCCTCGACCACCAGCCAACCCGCGTAACCGTGTTGCGCGAGCTTGCGCAACACGGTGGCGTAGGGAATGGCGCCGTCGCCCGGAACCGTGAAGATGCCCGCCAGAACCGCATCCATGAAGCTCATGTCCTGCGCGCGGGCACGGGAGAGCACGTCCGGGCGCACATCCTTGCAATGCACGTGGACGACACGGCCGATGTGCCGGTCGAGCAGCGCCACCGGGTCGCCGCCCGAGAAGGCGCAGTGCCCGGTGTCGTAGAGCAGGCCGACGGCATCGCTCGTATGGGCCATGAGGGCGTCGATCTCGGCGTCGCCCTCCACGATCGTACCCATGTGGTGGTGGAACGCCATGCCGACGCCGAACTCGGCCATGCGCTCCGCCAGACGCGTGATCTTCCTGCCATAGGCAGGCCAGTCCTCGGCGGCGAGCCGCGGCCGCTCGGAAATCGGCCGGAAAATCGCGTCATGGCGTCCCCGCGACGTGTCGGCATAGACCACATGTCTGGCGCCGAGATCGCGCAGGAGCGACAGATGGGCCTTGATGGCCTCGAATTCGGCGTCGACGTCGCGCTCGAGGAGGCGGCCGTCGAACCAGCCCGACACCAGGTCCAAATCGTAGCGCCTCAGCAGGTCACTCAGCACGGCGCTCTCGCGCGGAAACTTGCCGCCGAGCTCGGTTCCCCGAAAGCCGGCCTGCCGAGTTTCGTCGAGGCAGGTCTCGAGCGGAGTGTCGCCGCCCAGCGACGGCATGTCGTCGTTGCTCCAGGTGATCGGGTTGATGCCGATTTTGATGCCCATGACCGTCCCGAGATCGTTAGCGCGTCGACCATCATCCGCTGCTTCGGACACCCTCGCGAGAGCCAGTCTTGCGGAAGTTGAAGGATCCAGTTTAAGCTTCGACGGCAGCCCAAGGTCGAACATGGCCGCCAAGCAATCCTTCCCCATCGACGCGCTGGGTTTGGACAGAGGTCACTCCACGCCTCTTCACCAGCAGCTCTACCGGGCCCTGCGATCCCTGATCGCCGGGAGGATCTTGCGACCGGGAACGGCTCTGCCGTCGTCCCGGTGCCTGGCACAGGATCTGAGGCTGGCCCGGAACACGGTCACAGCCGCCTACGATCAACTCGTCACCGAGGGATATCTGCTCGCCCGCCGCGGCGCCCGGCCGACGATCGTCGACCTGCCGCCCGGCCCCGGTCCGAGCCCCGACACGAGCGTCGCGGCCTCCCCGGAGATTCGCTCCGAGCGCGGACGCCTGTTGATGGAACAGCCGGTCCATCATGGCTTGCCCGGCCGCATGCTATTCCATCCCGGCATGCCGGATTCGGAGAGTTTCCCCTTCGCGACCTGGAGTCGCCTTCTGGCCCGGCGCGCCAATTTCGCCGGCGAGGCTCTGTTCGGCACCTATCATGTCGCCGGGCATCCGGACTTGCGCGTGGCGATCGCGGCCTACCTGAAGACCGCGCGCGGCGTATATTGTACGCCGGATCAGATCGTGGTCACCACCGGAGCGCAGGCCGCCCTCGACCTCCTGGCACGCCTCCTCACCGATCCGGGCGACGACGTCTGGGTCGAGGAGCCCGGATATTACGGAGCGCAATCTGCTTTCGCGACCGCAGGCGCAAGACTGCTGCCGCTTCATGTCGACGAGACCGGATGGAGGCTCCAACCACCCGCGAGCCCAAGGCTGCGTGCCGCCTATGTGACCCCGTCATGCCATCATCCTCTCGGGGCGACGATGCGGATGGAACAGCGCCTGCGCCTAATCGCGATCGCCGAGGCGAATGATTTCTGGATCATCGAGGACGATTTCGACGGCGAGTACCGGTTCCAGGGGCAGCCAGTTCCGGCCATGCAAGGATCGGATCGCTCGCAGAGGGTCATCTATGTCGGCACCTTCGCCAAGATCCTGTTTCCCGCCCTTCGGCTGGGCTTCATGGTTCTCCCGCGCTCCCTAGTGTCCGGCGTCACCCGCGCCATCAGCATCACGGGCCAGTTCGCTCCGCTGCTGCTCCAGGCCGCTCTCGCGGACTTCATCGAACAGGGGCATATGACCAAGCACTTGCGTCGTATGCGCCGGGTTTATGGGCAGCGAAGGCAATTATTTCGCGAGATCTGGACAAACGTCCTCGGAGAATGGGGTCAACTCGTCGACTCGGAGGCCGGCATGCAGATGGTTTGCCTGTTGCGCAATGGCTTCAACGACGTTGGCATCTCCGAGTCCGGCAGGGAGCACGGAGTGAGTGTGTCGCCGCTTTCGATGCAGTACCGCCAAGCGAATTTTCGCTCGGGGCTTCTGATTGGTTACGCGGCTGCGGATCCCGATCGCATGAGGCGCGGCATCGATGTGCTTCATGGGATTCTTCGCGAGGAAATCGCTCCTGGCGTCCTTGTCAAATCTGAAGTTCGCAATCGAACTTCAGATTTGACAAGGACACTAGTGTCCTGATCGCGAAGTCTTTACGATCATGGATGGGTGTCGGGAAATGTGTTCGACTTCGATCACTGTCGACGTCAATCGATGGATTTCCAATGATTCTGATGGGAACGGCCTGTTCGCCTTGACTGGACGCGACCGTCAGCATCGCCAGAAAGTTGGCGTCTATCGATCATCTTCCGTGCTCGGCCGACGATTGCAGCAAGCGCACCGTCGATGCCGGGATAAATGAAGCGGAAGCCGCTTTCGAGCGCGGTATGTGGTTTCACGCGCTGACCGCCGAGGAGGAGTTCTTCAGCGAACGCTCCAAGTGCGAAGCGGAGTAGCGCGGCCGGCACCGGCAGGGGCGCCGTGCCATTGACCGGCCCAGCCACGGTGGGCGTTGCAATCGCATGGACGATCAGACGGACCAGGTCGTCTCGATGAATCCAGCTCATCCAATGGCGACCAGTACCGAACGGCCCACCGAGGCCAAACTCGAACGGCGTCAGCATCCGCGATAGCATCCCACCTTCGGCTGCCAACACGAGGCCGATGCGAAGACATACGACGCGAACGCCGAATGACGCCGCACCCGCCGCCGCTCTTTCCCACCGCACACACAGAGAACGCGAAAAACAGTCGACGCCGTCCGCCGTCTCGTCAAGCGTCTCGTCGCCGCGCAATCCGTACCATTCGATCGCCGAACCACTGACGAGGACGGCCGGCGGCGCCTGCAGACGGCCGATCAACTCGATGATCCGGCGAGTGGCGTGGAGACGGGATCGAAGCATCCGGCGGCGCTTTCGCACAGTCCACAAACCATTGGAGAGTGGCTCGCCGGCCAGATTGACGATTGCATCTATCGACGCGTCCTCGGCGATTTGATCGTAAGCGTCGTCTGGCCTCCACCTTCCGAGGGACCGCCTGGCGTTCGATAATCGGGGCCCGAGGAGGCTTCGACACATGTCGATCACTGAGCCTATGCACGTGTCGGAGGGGCCGCGGCGCTTCGACGTCTTCACCGGAGCAGGCCGCCGACGCCGCTTCACGGCGGCCGAGAAGTCGGCGATCGTCGCGGAAAGCTACGCCGGCGAGGACTCTGTCTGCGGCGTCGCGCGTCGCCATGGTCTGACGCCCCAGCAGCTGTTTGGCTGGCGGCGACTGGCGCGGTTTCAGGCGGCACGGTCCGTCGAGCGGCCGCTGTTCGTGCCCGTGGTCGTTTCGCCCGAGCCCGAGGCGCTCGCCGTCAGTGAGCGTTCGACCGGCTCGAAGACGCGGAGACGCCGGCGGAGGACGAAGGGGTCGAGCATCGAACTCGAGATGAACGGCGTCGTGGTTCGGGTCGGCCGCGACGCTGACGCCGGCGCAATCGCGGCGGTGATCGGCGCGCTCAAGGCCGGCACGTGATCGGTCCCGTCGGCGCGGTGCGCGTCATGCTGGCGACGCGGCCGGTCGATTTCCGCAAGGGGATGGACGGCCTCGCCATGCTGGTGCGCGAGAGCTTGGGCAGCGACCCGTTCTCGGGCACGGTCTTCGCCTTTCGCGCCAAAAGGGCGGACCGGCTGAAGCTCCTGTTCTTCGACGGCACCGGGATGGTGCTGGTGGCCAAGCGGCTTGAGGCGGGAGGTTTCCGCTGGCCCAAGCCAAGCGACGCCGTCATCCGGCTGAGTGCCGCCGAGATGGCGGCGCTGATCGACGGACTCGACTGGCGCCGCGTGCACGTTCCACGCGAGACCGTGACGCCCATGCTGGCCGGCTGAGAGGGGGAAAAGGTGTGGACGGCCGCCGCGGATGTCGCCGCCGGGCGACGGATGTGATCTGATTCGTCCATGATCCCGAGCGAGGCTGCCCTCACCGACGACCCCGCCGCACTGCAGGCCATGCTGGCGGCGGAGCGGGTCGAGAACGAGCGTCTGCGCAAGATCATCCGCGAGCTCCAGCGCCACCGTTTCGGCCGCCGCGCCGAGAGCCTGCCCCTGGACCAGTTGCAGCTCGGGCTGGAGGAGGCCGAACAGGCCGAGGCTGCCGACGCGGCGAAGGCGGAGGCGGAGGCTCCGGCCGTGCGCACCGCCCGTGTCGCCAAGCGGCGGCCGAACCGGGGCTCGCTGCCGCGCCACCTGCCGCGGATCGAGACCGTGGTGGACATCGAGGATCGGTCTTGCCCGTGCTGCGCGGCCCCGCTGCACCGCATCGGCGAGGACGTGTCGGAGCGCCTCGATGTGGTGCCGGCGCAGTTCCGCGTGCTGGTGGTGCGGCGGCCGAAATACGCCTGCCGCGCCTGCACGGACGGCGTGGTCCAGGCACCCGCGCCGGCGCGGCTGATCGAGGGCGGCTTGCCCACCGATGCCACCGTCGCGCAGGTGATCGTGTCGAAATACGCCGACCACCTGCCGCTCTACCGGCAGGCGCAGATCTTCGCCCGGCAGGGCGTGATCCTGGACCGTTCCACGCTGGCCGACTGGGTGGGACGCGCCGCGCAGCTGCTCGAACCCGTCCATGGGCGGCTGCTCGATCACCTGCGGGCGTCGACCAAGCTCTTCGCCGACGAGACCACGGCGCCGGTGCTCGACCCGGGGCGGGGCCGCACCAAGACGGGGCAGCTATGGGCTTATGCGCGCGACGACCGTCCCTGGGGCGGCACCGACCCGCCGGCGGTGGCCTACGTCTATGCGGCCGACCGCAAGGCCGAGCGCCCCATCGCGCATCTGGCGGGCTTCTCCGGCGTGCTGCAGGAGGACGGCTATGCCGGCTACCGCGCGCTGGCCGAGCGTCACGGCGCCAGGCTCGCCTTCTGCTGGAGTCATGTCCGGAGGGAGTTCATCGATCTCGCCACCGCCTCGCCCATCGCCGCCGAGGTGCTGACGCGCATCGCGGCGCTGTACCGGATCGAAGGCGAGATCGCCGGCCATTCGGCCGAGATGCGGCGGCTGGCGAGGAATGCCCGGAGCCGTCCTCTGCTGATCGCGCTCGAACGCTTCCTGCGCGACAAGCTGGCCCTCGTCAGCCAGAAGAGCACGCTCGCCGTGGCGATCCGCTACGCGACCTCGCGCTGGGCCGGGCTGACGCTCTACGTCGAGGACGGCCGGGTAGAGATGGACTCCAACACGGTGGAGCGCGCGATCCGGCCTCTTGCCTTGACGCGCAAGAACACCCTCTTCGCAGGCTCGGACCGCGGCGGCCAGCACTGGGCGGTGATCGCCTCGCTCGTGGAGACCTGCAAGCTGAACGACGTCGACCCGCAGGGTTACTTCGCCGACGTGATCGCCCGCATCGTGAGCGGCCATCCCCAGAGCCGGATCGACGACCTCCTGCCCTGGGCCTACCCGGCCATTCCGGGGCTCAAGACCGCCGCCTGAGCCGTAAGGCCAAGATCGGCCGCTGAGCCCTTCGCCCTGAATTAACAGGCCCTCGTCCCCACGTGGGCTCGGCACAGCGCTTACATTTGATCCAGCGACGTGATCACCCGAAGTGGCGCCGGCAAATCGGCCGCGTGGGCGCGTGAGCGGGTCAACACGGTCACGTCATGACCACCGGCAACCAAAGCCGCGACCAGGCGGCTGCCGACAAAACCGGTCCCGCCCGTGACGAGAATGGCGTGACGGTCCACCAAAGCCTCCGAGAGCGGCGCGGGATCGCTTGGTCTGATTCGAGCCGTCCGCCGAGCAGCGGCGAGATCGCGCAACCCCGATCCAATTACGCCGATGGCGGCGATCCCACAGAGCCAACTCCAGAAGCCGTGATAGGCGGGCACGATTACGGTCGGCAGTGCCGCCCACCGTCCGAGCAACGGAACGAGCAAGGCCAGTACGACCCCGTAATTCAGCGTCAGCAACGTGTGGTTGACCCGTTTGCTATCGGGAAGCTTGCGCGTGCAGTCCTCTTCGACGAAATCCCACAACGTGATGATCAATTCGCCCACCATCAGCGTGATGAGCGCCACCGCCGCCGCGCCATGCGGCTCGCTCCAACCAAGCGCTGCGAACATGATGGCATACGCAAGGTTGCGAACACCGTGGAGCCTGAGTTCACCCACCTGCGACGGCCGCCACGCCAAACGTTCGGTGAGTTCGTGGTGATACAGGGTATCGAAGCCGCCCATCGCCACCTGGAGAAAGACGATCATCCAAAGCGTGTCAGCCATGAGAAGCCTCCACGGCATTGCTGGCAAAGCTTCAGAGTTTACGTCATCGGTCATTTGTCGGTTTCGAAGAGCGCTTTCAGCTCGCGAGAGGCGAGATCGAGACGCTTGGCCAGACCTAGCTCAGCGTCGTCGAGCCAAGAGATTACCGCGTGCGCAAAGGCGGCCATGCCGGTCTGGGCGGCGAGCACAGCTCTGAGATCTGCGACACCTCGCGTCTTCAAGGCGGCAGTGAGCGCATCAGCTAGGGCCGGCGTCTCATCAGCTCAACGCATTCGAAGCGGGTCGGGGTACGAAATGTTCGGGCCGGCCGCGGGGAGTCCTCGGGGCTCGGAATTCAGGTTAACGGCTGCTGGGCATTCCCTTCTCCCCCTGCGGGAGAAGGTGGCGCGAAGCGCCGGATGAAGGGACGCACCGCTCAAAGCACCCCTCAGCCGCCCTCCCGCATCGCCGCTACGCTCGGGCGCCTTCTCCCGCAAGGGGAGAAGGGCGCTACAGCCTCAGATCGAGTCGCTGGCGTCAACCTGAATTCGGAGCCTGCTCCATCACCCCCCACGGGGCCCTCCTGTCCGTCAAAGCGGGCATCGATTTACTCGTTTGTACACAAACAAATCACCTTGCTACCCGGGCGGATTTGGCGCTAGCATCCGATAATTGAGCTGCGAAGCACAGCTAGGGGGAGCCGCAGACTCAGCCGTGCGGCAATGATGGAGACATTCGCCATGCCGTCACACCTCGATCGCCGACAATTCAACGTCCTGTTTGGTGCCGGCATTGCCGGGACTGTCGCCGGGCTTGCATCGGGCCGCTCGCGCGCCGCGGACGCAAAATCGATCACTGTGCTCAACTGGCAGGGCTATGGAACCGATGAAGCCTTCGCGGTCAAGGCCTTCAAGGAGGCGACCGGCATCGAAGTCAAGCACGACTATTACAACGCCGAACCCGAGATGCTGACCAAGCTTAGGACCAATCCGGGCGCCTATGACGTCGTGCTGATCAATTCCGCCCGCGACCGCCAGGCCCAAGCCGACAATCTGATCGACCCCATCGATCTTTCCAAAGTGCCGAACGCCAAGGACCTGACGCCGGCTCTCAAAGGGCATTCCAACATTGTCGCCGATGGCAAGACCTGGGGTGTCTCGTGGGTGTGGGGCATGAACGCGCTCGCGGTGCGCGACGGCAAGCAAGGGATCGACAGCTACAAGGTTCTGGCCGATCCGGTTTACAAGGGCCGTACGGCGCTGTTCGACGACGCCGTCACCGAGATCGGGGTCGGGGCCTTGCTGACGGGGCAGAACATCAACGACCCCAAGGATATGAAGGCGATCGGCGCGACATTGAAATCATTCAAGCCGAACGTGAAGCTGCTGTGGTCGAGCGAAGACGAGTGGAACAAGGCTTTCGCGGGCGACGCATTCGATGTCTCGATCTACTGGTCGGGCGCTGTGGCGCGCTCCAAGAACGTCCACAAGCTTCCGGTGAATTTCGTCATCCCCACGGAAGGGGCGATCGGTTGGCTCGACAACCTCTGCATCCCGTCGAGCAGCAGCAAGAAGGAGATGGGCCTCACCTTCATCAACTACATGATCGACCCGAAATTCTATAACACTTGGGCGACGAGCCTCGGCGCCCCGGCCTCGGCCAATGCGGCCGCCATGGAGGCACTGCCGGCCGGCGACCTCAATCGCCAGATCCACAAGCCCGAATACCTCGGCAAGCTCCAGTTCATGGGCGCGCTGCCCGATGACCGGCGGCAGGCCTATGCGGACCTCTGGGAAGAGGTGAAGGCGTTTTACGCGAGCTGAGCGTGCCGAGCTCCTCATCTGAGAGTGTCATTTTTCGATAGGTTTTGCAGGAACTCGGTTCGGTTCATTGTGACGGCCATGAGCATTTCGTACATGTAAGTTTGAGGAGACCGCATCGATGCCCGCGACCGCCACATTAGCCGAGGTCTCGAAGGATTTTGGCGTTTACGAGGACTCCGCGACGCGGCAGCCCGTGATCATCACCAGGGATGGGCGGCCACGAACCGTCCTTATCGCTTACGAGAATTTCGTGCGACTTTCCCTGCGTGATCGCCGGGTGGAGCTCACGACAGATCTGAACGAGGAAGAGATCGATGCGGTGGAGCGCGCGGTCATGGCGCCAGAGCATCATGGGCTCGACTCCGGGACTGGTCCCTTTGCTGCCGATTGATGTCCGCGTCGGGTTGCTGTTCCGCTATTCCTACCTCTGGCATCGCTTGCATGCCGAAGGGAGGGAGGAAGGCGACAAGGATCGTCCTTGCCTGGTATTGGCGATCGTCGCTTACGAGGACGATGGGTGCGCTATCGTCCGAATCCTGCCGGTCACTCATAGACACCGACAAACCCCGACGATGCCATTGAAATCCCTAGCTTGGTCAAGAAACGTCTCGACTTGACGAGCGCCGCTCCTGGATCGTCCTGACGGAAAGCAATCGGTTCGTCTGGCCCGACCCGATTTATGGTTTGTGGATAGTGACACAGGCTACATCGGGGCAGTCTCTCCGGGTTTGTTACCGAGCTCAGACGCCGCTTCGTCACACTGGTGCGAGGCTCGAAACACGTGAGCGTGCCGCGCACAATGTAGAATAGACGCTGCGTCGTGCGGCACATCGGGGCGGTCACGGGGCATATATGCCGGCGAAAGGCAGGCGAGGATGCAGAGCCAAGTCGCAGCAACCAAGATTGGATCGGCGCCCGCGGCGCGACGGGGGCGGCGGCAGGCCTACGCGACCATCGCCCTGCTGCTGCCGGCCTATGGCTGGCTGCTCCTCGCGGTCTTCCTGCCACTCGGCGCCATGCTGGTGTTCAGCTTCCTGAAGTCGACGCCCTTCGGCAGTAAGCCGCTTCTCTTCACGACGCAGAACTACATGGCGTTCGCGCAACGGCCCTATCTTTACGGCGTCGCCTGGGATTCGTTGAAGCTTGGATTCTGGACCACCGGCCTCTGCGCCGCCATCGGCCTGCCGGCCGCGCTCGCCCTGGCGCGAGCCACCGAGGGACGCCTCAGGCAGGTGCTGTTCCTGCTCGTGATCCTGCCGTTCTGGACCAATGGCCTCGTGCGCATCTTCTCCTGGACCATGGTGTTGCGCGACGGCGGCATCATCGATCAGGCGGTCCATCTCGTGTTTCCCTCGGCCGGGCCGCTCGGCCTGCTCTACAGCTTCCCGGCCATCGTGATCGGCCTCGTCCACGCCTACCTGCCTTACATGGTGCTCACTTGCTACCTTGCGGTGGCAGCCATCGAAGATGCGGTGATCGAGGCCGCCCGCAGCCTGGGCGGGCGCTCGCCCGCCGTCTTTTTGACAGTCATCCTGCCGCTGGCGGCGCCCGGCCTCGTGTCGGGGGCGATCCTGATCTTCGTACCCGTCATCGGTTCGTTCATGGAGCCTCGGATCCTGGGCGGCCGCACCGGCGTAACCATGGGCACGGTGATCGAGGACCAGTTCACCCAGGCCTTCAACTGGCCGCTCGGCGCGGCGCTCTCGTTCATGATGCTGGCGGTCGTGCTGGCAACCTTCGCGCTGTTTTCCGGCGTGTTGCGCAAGCGGCTCGCCGCCTGATGGGAACCGCCGGCCGCCTCTTCCTGGGTCTCGTCGTGGTCTTCCTGTACCTGCCGATCGGGCTGATGATCCTGATGGCGTTCAACGCCTCGGAACTCTACACCTTCCCGATCGTCCCGACGACCCATTGGTTCACGGCGCTCGCCGGCAATGCCAAGCTGATCGACGCGAGCCGCAACAGCCTGATCATCGCCGTGGTGACGGCTCTGATGTCGACCGCCATCGGCACCCTCGCCGCGCTGGCGCTGGAGCGCCGTGCCTTTCGGGGCCGCACGCTGCTGCAACTGCTGCTGCTGCCCCCCATCGCGATTCCCTGGCTGATCACCGGCACGGCCATGCTGGTGTTCTTTTTCTGGACCGGCATCGGGCGCGGCCTGCATGCGATGATCATCGGCCATGTGGCTCTGGCGATCCCCTATGTGGTGCTGGTCGTCGGCACCGGTTTCAAGACGCTGCGGGCCGACCTCGAGGAAGCCGCGATGAGCCTCGGCTCGACGCCAGTCCACGCCTTCTTCGCCATTACCCTGCCGCTGCTGGCGCCGAGCCTCGTCGCGGCAGCGCTGTTCGCCTTCGCGGTATCGCTCGACCAGTTCGTCGTCTCCTATTTCCTGGCGACGCCAGGGGTCTCGACGCTGCCGGTCGAGATTTATTCCTCGATCCGCAAGGGGTTTACGCCGGAGATCAACGCGATCTCGACGATCCTGCTCGGCGTGTCGATCACCCTCGTCCTCATCTTCGCGGTGCTGACGAAACCGGGAGGGCGGGTTGAACGGAGTTGAGGTTCAGGGAATCACCAAGGCCTACGGATCGATCCGTGTGCTCGATGATGTGAGCGCCGCTTTCGAGGAAGGTCGTTTCACGAGCCTGCTTGGCCCCTCGGGGTCCGGCAAGACGACGCTGCTGCGCATCGTCGGCGGCTTCGTCATGCCCGACGCCGGCCGGGTCAGGATCGGCGGCGCCGACGTCACCGACGAGCCTTTGTGGAAGCGCAACATCGGCATGGTGTTCCAGTCCTATGCACTGTTTCCGCACATGAGCGTTGTCGAGAACGTCGCATATGGGCTCAACCGGCGGGGTATCCGCGGCGCCAAGGCGCGCGAGGAGGTCGCCCGCGTGCTCGACCTTATGCATCTGAACGGTTTCGAAGGTCGCCGTCCCAAGCAGCTTTCGGGCGGCCAGCAGCAACGGGTGGCGTTGGCCCGCGCCATCGTGACGAAGCCGCGTGTCCTGCTGCTCGACGAGCCTCTTTCGGCGCTAGACCGTCGCCTTCGCCAGGACATGCAGGTTGAATTGCGCCGCATTCAGCAGGAGAGCGGCCTCACCACCATCTTCGTCACGCACGACCAGGAAGAGGCGCTGACCCTGTCGGACAAGGTCGCGATTCTCGACCGTGGCCGCATCGTGCAGGAAGGTGCGCCCGCCGCCATCTACGAGCGGCCGCGCACGCGCTTCGCCGCCGCCTTCCTGGGCGACACCAATGTCATGACCGGCCGTGTGATGTCCGGCGGCATTGAGATCGCCGGAGGGCTGATCCGCACTCTCGATTCATTGCCGGTGGAAGGCACCGAGGCCACGCTAGTGGTGCGGCCGGAGAAGATGACGATCCTGCCGGCCGGCGCATCGTCGGGCGAGACCAATCGGGTCGAGGCTGTCGTCGAACAGGTGATCTATGCCGGACCCACCTCGACGACGCTGCTGCGCGGCGTGGACGGCGCCTCGCTCAAGGTTTTTGGGCAGAACCGCGAGGTTTTGGACCTGGCGCTGGGAACGCCCGTGAGCTTGTCATGGTCGCCAGCCCATACCGTTCTCCTCGACGATTGATCGGCAGGTTCGATGGTGCGGCACTTTTATCGTCAGGCTGGCGAGCGGACACTCCATCGCAGGATCTCACGGCAAGTGCCGATCCCAGTCTTGCCGCCCATACAAGTTGCGGAGGATCGAAATGCCTTCGCCCTATTCGACATAGGCAATCATGTGTGCCTGATACCGATGCAATCGCACCGGTGGAGAGAATTCATTTCTTATGCGGGCGATCCGCGGATTGCGCGTCAACAGGTCGAAGACCTCGACCGACCCCGCATGGTATCGCTCGGCGTGATCGATGCCGAAGGTGGTGGCGCCGTGGACGTAGAGGTCGATGATATCTTGATCGCATCGCCGCGTGGTCAGGTATGTCATTGCCTCGAGGCGTGCCTGACTTGCTTACGCGCGGTTCTAAGCACGTCGTCGACCGACCGGTCACTGATCCCGCTTCCAATGCCCTCCGTAATGAGCCCCTGAATCTCGGCCGTCTGACCGACGCGCTCTTGATCGCGCCGGATCAGGTCGCGGACATAGTCGCATTGTTGTAACAGCCTGTCCGGGCGTGTGATTCCACCCAATCCTTCATGGGATCAGGAAGAGAAACGTTCATGGTCGCCATGGATGATCTCCGACCGCCAAAATGGCAATCTTTGTCAATTTCGCGCATTCATCCCCTCATAGCCCGATCTGAGGCGACTCGATAGATGCCGCCGCGGCCGGCCTCCGAAGGACTCATTATGTTGCAGAATGCCACGATCCCGCTTCGGCGCGCCTGGTTCACCTGGTCCGAGCGCCCGGCCGAAATGGTCTTTCTGCCGCTCGGCGTGCGGCTGACGCCCCTGGCTTATGCAGGCAGCGCTGGCAAGGCCACGCTGTTTCCATCAGGGCCGGGCGTCAAATTCGGCACTCATGCGCTCGATGCGCGTCGCGTCTCCCTCGACCTCGCCCACGCTGACACCCGCCTGAACTGGACCTATGAGAAGATCGATCCCTTCGGCGTTGTCGGCGGATGGCGGGCGTACAAGCTCGGTGAATGGGGCTTGCGGTTCTGGGTGAACCTCTGCCTGTCGGCCGACGGCGGCGGCGCGGCACGGTTCGATGCGGCGAGCGGCGCCGCGACCATCAAGGTCGGCTCACGTTTCGTGGCGCTGCTCTCGACCGATCAGCCCGTGCAGGTGACAGGTCACCGCAGCATCGAAGCAGTGGCCGAGGATTACGAAGCCCATGGCTATTTCCATCTCGCCTCGCGGGCCGCCGAAGCGCCCGTGCTGGCGCTGCGATTCAACCTCGAAATGATGCGCCACGGTCGCTTCGCCCTGGCGGTCGCCGATCGCGAGGACCTGGCCGTCGCCCGCGCCCGCGCGCTTCTTGAAGCGGCGCCGCAACCGGACAATGCACCCGCCCACAGCGGCCGCTTTGCTGGCGCGCTGGACGCGATCCGCGACGTGATGGCATGGAACACGGTCTGGGACGAGGTCAATGGCCGGCCCTACACCTCGATCAGCCGCAACTGGAACCAGGCGAAATTCGGCGGTTTCGGGGTCTGGCTCAACGACCAGCTCTATGCGGCGCTGCTGACCGGTCTCATCGACCCGGAGGTGGCGCGCGAAAACATCGCGGTAGCGCTGGCGAGCGCCACGCCGCAGGGCAACCTCGCTTGCCTGATCACCGCGAACGACGCCTGGGTGGACCGCACGCAACTGCCGCTCGGGGCCTTCCTAACCTGGCTGATTTATCTGCGCAGCCGGTCGCGGCCGATCCTGCAAGGGGCCTACGAGACGCTGGCCCGTAACCATGCCTGGTGGTGGGCGAACCGTGATCCGAATACTCTAGGCCTTTGCTCCTACGGGACGTCCGATGTCGGCGAGGGGCTCTACAAAGGCACCAGCTTCGGCGCCCGCAACGAATCGTCGATGGACAATGCGCCGATCCACGACGAAGCCCGTTACGATCCCGCGACCCGCACGCTCGAGAGCGCCGACGTGGGCCTCAACAGTCTGCTGGCGCTCGACGCCGAGATGCTGGCCCTGATCGCGGCCGAACTCGGCGAGGACGAAGCCTCCGCAGCGCACGCCGCACGAGCAGAAACGCAGTGCATGAAAATCCGCGAGAACCTCTGGGACGCGAGCCGGGGGATCTTCGCCAACCGGCTCCGCTCGGGCGCTTTCGTCAGGAGCCTCGGGCCGACGAGTTTCTATCCGCTGATCTGTGGCGCGGCATCACCCGAACAGATCGAACGCCTGCTTGGTCACCTAACGAACCCTGAGACGTTCGGCGGTGCCTTCGTCATCCCCGGCACGACACGCGATGATCCCGCTGCCAAGGACAACAGTTACTGGCGCGGCCGCATCTGGCCGCCGCTGAACTTCATGGTCTGGCACGGGCTGCGCCGCGCCGGCCGGCATGGCGAGGCGTCAGATCTGGCTCGGCGCAGCTTCGAGCTGTTCTCAAACGTCTGGACAGAGCGGCGGCTCTGTCCGGAGAACTACAACGCCGAGACAGGTGAGCCCCTGGATCAGCCCGACACCGACGGATTTTATGGCTGGGGCGCGCTGATACCCGCCATGGCGGTCGGCGAGGTGACGGATATCTCGCCTTGGGGCGGCTGGGAGGTCGTCAACACCGGCGAACCCTTGCGTCTCGGCCCACTCGAAAGCCCCGTCGGTCCCCTGACCCTCGCCATCGAGGACGGCGTGCTCATGCTCAACCGGGGCGAGACCGCGCTCATGGTGACCAATCTGCGCGGCCGTCTGTCCGAGCTTGTCATCGGCGACGGCCACTGCGACATGCGTTTGCCGGACGTCGTCGATGTGGGTGCCTATGTGCGACTGCCGGCCGTCGAGGGCCGGCGGATTCTCCTGGCCCGGATCGGCGAGCACGACGCGCTTTGGCTCGACGATGGACGGGGCATCACCTTCGATGACTTCGGGGCCGATGCGGCGGCGGCGCTGCTACGCGTGGTCTGGACGGTTTGATATGGTCTTGTCCGGGTGAGGCTGACAGGTCCGCCATGGTGGCCGGGCTCTCGATCGGCGAGTTGCTATTCGTCGAGTTTGCTTGGGCCATGGCGAACGGCGTCGACCGGCTGTTGTTCCGCGACGAGCCGACCACGGCCCTGACCCCGTCCCGTTCCGGTTCAGGCCTGGAGGGCTACGAGCGCATCAGGGCCGATGTGACAGCGATAGACATGGCCGTCATCCGCCCGCTGGAGCGGCGGCTCCTTGTCGCGGCAGATTTGCCCAAGGGCTCGTGGGCACCGGGGATGGAACCGGCAGCCGCCCGGCAGGTCCGCGGGGTTGGGGAGCGTGCCGGTGAGCTTGATGCGCCCGCGACCACTGGCAGCGTCGAGAGAGTAAGTGGCCGATAGCAGCGCCTCCGTATAGGGATGGTAGGGCGGCGCCAGAACGGCTGAACAAGGTCCCACTTCGACGATCTGACCGAGATACATGACCGCGATGCGGTCGGCGAGGTAGCGGACGACGCCGAGATCATGCGAGATGAAGATGTAGGAGACATGTTGCTCGAGCTGCAGGTCAGCCAGCAGGTTGAGAATGCTCGCCTGAATCGACACATCCAGCGCCGAGGTCGGCTCGTCGCATAAGACCAGCTCCGGAGACCCGGCGAAGGCACGCGCGATCGCGACCCGCTGCCGTTGCCCGCCCGACAGAGCGCTCGGCAACCGCTTGAGGTGGCTCGGATCGAGCCTGATGGCTTTGACGAGCGCGCTCGTTTTGATTTGGGCGTCGCCGCGCGACACGCCAGGATTCAACTGCCGGATCGCCCGGCCAAGAATACGGCCTACGCTGTGGCTCGGGTTGAGCGCGGTATCCGGGTTCTGAAAGACCATCTGCATCGACCGCCGCACCCGATCCTCGCGCCGGCTCGCAGGTGTCAGTAAAGTCTTGCCCAGCTTGATCCGGCCGTCGCTCGGCTCGAGGAAGCCGATGATGCATTTGGCCAGCGAGGTCTTGCCGCTGCCCGATTCTCCCACCACGCCGAGCACTTCACCGCGCCCGACCTGCAACGAGACGCCGTCCAGCGCGACGATGCCGCGGCCGTAGACCTTGCGTAGGTTCTCCACCTCAAGGATGTCTTCCCGGGGCGGCAGCATGTCATTCCCGGGTGCCGCGCCGGCGTCTCGACCCGCTCCCGCGGGGCGGATCGAGGCGGCCGCTGGCAGCGGAAACAAGCATCGGCAGATGCGCTCCCCCGGCAAGCTGGCGGGGGCCGGCATCTGCGTCGCGCATGCGGGCTGGGCCATCGCGCAGCGCGGCGCGTAGACGCATCCTTGGATCAGGCTGCCAGGTTCGGGAATCGTGCCCGGAATCGCATGGAGTGCCTCCTTGTGTTTGCGCATCCCGCGACGCGGGACGCAGTGCAGCAAGGCGGCGGTGTAGGGATGGCTCGGCGAAGCGAAGACTTCGGCGGTGCGCCCCTCTTCGATGAGGCGCCCGGCATAGAGGACGCCGACGCGCTCGCAGATGCGCGAGACGATCGCGAGGTTGTGGCTGATGAAGAGGATCGCGGCCCGGGACGTCACGCGCAACTGCTCGAGGAGGTCGAGAACCTCTGCCTCCACCGTCGCATCCAGGCCTGTCGTGGGCTCGTCCAGGATGAGCAGATCCGGGCTTGCGGCCATCGCCATGGCGATCACCACGCGCTGCTGCTGGCCTCCGGAAAGCTCATGGGCATAACGGCGCGATACGCGGCCTGGATCCGAGAACTGTACTGTCGCGAGGATATCCGCGGCGGCGGCGCGCGCGTCCCGCTTCGCCATGCGGCGATGTTGACGGTACACCTCGGCGATCTGCTCTCCTACCCTGATCGACGGGTTGAGCGCGCTGGCGGGGTCCTGATAGACCATGGCGATCCGGTCGCCGCGAAGGCGCCTCAGCGCCGCGTTGCTCGCCTTGAGCAGGTCCTGGTCACCCTGGAACAGGATGCGGCCGGATTCGACATCGGCGTTCGGCGGCAGGTAGCGCATGGCCGCCATGGCCAACGTCGTCTTGCCGCAACCCGATTCGCCGACAATGCCGTAAGCCTCGCCGGGTCGGATAAAGAGCGAGACATCGTCGAGAACGCGCCTCGATTGCCGCCGCGAGCAGTAACTCACGGTGAGCCTCTCGACATCGAGGGTCCGCTCCGGCGCGTCGAAGCCGCCGCTTGCGTCCAATGCGACATCCCCCCTCATTCGACCAGCACCTGGTGGAGCCCGTCGGCGATGAGGTTTACCGAGACGACGAGCGTAGCCAGCGCGGCCGCCGGCGCCAGCACCATCCAGGGAGCGACCTGGATATAGGCTCGGCCGAGGCTTACCGAGAGGCCCCAATCGGGCGAAGGTTGCTGAATACCCAGCGAGAGGAACGCCAGGGTCGCCGAGGTGAAGATCGCGTAGCCCAGCCGGATCGTCGCCTCGACCGCTACCGCGCTGCTGACGTTGGGCAGGATCTCGCAGAACATGACATAGAGGTCTGAATTGCCCAGAAGCTTCGCCGCGCCGACATAGTCGCGCACGCCCTCGACGAGGACGGCGGAGCGCACGGTGCGTGCGATGTTCGGTGTAAAGATGAATCCGATGACCAGGACGACGTTGACGACGGACGAGCCGAGGACGACGAGCACCAGAATTCCGAAGACGATCAGAGGGAATGCGAGCTGGGCGTCGAGCAGCCGCATGATCACCTCGTCAGTCCAGCCGCGGTAATAGCCCGTGACCAAGCCGAGCACGATGCCGCAGAACAGGCCGAGGATCGTCGCCGCGGGCGCCACTGCCAGGACCGTGGATGCGCCGGCGAGGGTGCGCGAGAACACGTCACGGCCGAGGTCGTCGGTCCCCAGCCAATGCGCCGCCGACGGACTCTGTAGGGTCGCCAGAAGATTCAGCGCCTGAGGATCCTGCGGGACGACGAGGCGCCAGAATAAGGCATCGAGGATCCAGAACAGCAGGATCGCGCCGCCGGTGACGAAAACCCCCGAGCGCATCAAGGCGGCTGAAAGCGTCGATCGCGCATTCGGGCCGGCGGGAGGAACGGGGGCATCGGCTCCTGCGAGGACCGGGTGCGTCTGCGAGGGCGAGGCGGCGGTCATGGCTCAGTTGCCCTGGCGAAGCCGCATGCGCGGGTTCATGAACCAGAAGATCACATCGGCCGTCAGGGTCAGGGATGTATAGAGAAGCGCGACGATCAGCACCGTCGCCTGAAGGACGGGCAGATCATGTCCGATCGCAGCGTCGAGGATCAACTTGCCGATGCCAGGATAATTGAACAGCGTCTCGGTGACCACGAGGCCGCCGATCAGGTAGCCGGTCTGCAGGCTGATGACGGTGATCGTCGGCAGCAGGGCGTTGCGTAGGACGTGGCTGAACAGCACGTGGGACCGCGACAGGCCTTTGAGGATCGCCGTTCTGGCGTAGTTCGAGCGCAGCGCCTCGACCGTGCCGGCGCGGGCCATGCGGGAGATGTAACCGAACAGAACGAACATCACAGGGATCGACGGGAGAAGGAGCTGCCGGAACCAATCGCGCGGATCGGCGGAGGGGACGTGCGAGGAGACCGGCAGCCATCTCAGCTTGACGGCGAAGATCACGAGGACGAACGCGCCCGTGACGAATTCCGGCAGCGCGATCAACGATACTCCCAGGATCGAGATCGCGCGATCCGCGAGGCGTCCGTGGTAGAGCGCCGAGATCACCCCGGCTCCGACCGAGACCGGCACGATCAGCGCCAGCGCGAAGCCACCGAGGATGATGGAGTTCTTCAGACGATCGAGGGCGATATCGCGGACGGACACGTGAAGCAGGTAGGACTGTCCCCAGTTCCCTTGCGCGAAGTCTCTCACCCAGTTCCCGTAGCGCACATAGACCGGGCGATCGAAGCCGAGCTCGGCATCGAGCTGGGAGACCTGGCCGGCCGTGGCATAAGGTCCAAGTATCGTGCGGCCGACGTCACCGGGCATGACTTGCGCGACGACGAAGAGGATCACGGATACCAGGACAAGCGTGGAGAGCACGAGGACAAGCCGGCGCATGACAAAACGTATCAACCGTGCCCTCCCACGCAGAACGCC
Source organism: Lichenihabitans sp. (assembly GCA_965277635.1). Lineage (GTDB taxonomy): Bacteria > Pseudomonadota > Alphaproteobacteria > Rhizobiales > Beijerinckiaceae > Lichenihabitans. The sequence continues at coordinate 1,758,216 of CBDIDE010000002.1, read as the reverse complement.
AGGCTGCATAAGCGAGACCGTCCCGCACGCTGTTACGTCGACAGCCACACCTTGGCCAGGTCGAGGTGGGACACGGGGCCGGGCGCGAGGCCGTGGACCTGATGCGTCGTCGAGCGGAACTCGTCCATCCAGAAGGCGATGACAGCCGGAACCTCGTCCTGCTGGATGCGTGCCGCAGCGGTCGCGATCTGCTTGCGCTTGACGACGTCGACCTCTGCGTCGAGATCCTTCATCAACCCGTCGAACGCCTTGTTGCACCAGTGCGGCGAATTCCAGACGCCGTCGCAGGTATAGGCGGGCTCGATCAGCTGCGACGCGACGCCGCGGGGACTCCAATCGGTAATGCCGGCCGGAACCTCGAGCCAAGGCTGGTTGCTGCCCGACCCGTAATAGGCGCTCTCCGTCATGATGTTGAGCTCGATGTCAAAGCCTGCAGGCTTCGCCAGCTGCTTCACAACCGTACCGAACTGCGCGATTTCGAGGTATTGCTCCCCCGTGAGCGAGACCGCAAGACCGGGCTCCAGTCCGGCCTCGGCGATGAGGCTGCGTGCCCGCTCATAATCCTGCCCGCGTTGCGGGATGTCGCCTTGCGCCGGCGAGACGGGGAACACCGGCGCAAAGGCATGGTCGTTGCCGAGCCCAGCGTGGCCGCCGAATAGCCCCTGCAGGATAGCCGGACGATCCAGCGACAGCGCGAAGGCTTGACGGACCCGCTTGTCGTTGAAGGGGGGCTTGTCGACCCGCAAGTGGATCGGATGGTAAGCGCTCGACGGATTACGCAAGACCTTCAGGCGATCGTCGTTGATGATCGCTTGCGCTCCTTGGAACGGCATCTGCGGATAGATGTCGAGGTCGCCGGCCTGCATCGCCAGGACGAGCGGCGAGTCCTCGGCATAGAAAGCGATCTTGAGAGCGTCGAGATAGGGCAGGTCGGCGTTCCAGTAGTGGGGGTTCCTGACATAGGTGGCCCCGACCTTGGGTATATATTCCTTCAGGATGAAGGGGCCGGTGCCGATGTCGCCCCGCACGAAGTCGCCGATGCGATAATCCTTGGGCAGGATCACGGAATTGTAGTTGAAGGCGGAGACGAGATACGGGAAATCGGCGAAAGGCCGGTCAAGATGGAAGCGGACTTGATCGGTGCCGACCTTCTCGATCTGTCCGTGCGACAGCACTCCTTTGAAGGCCGAGAGAGCCGCCGATTTCTGCGCCGGGTCGGTCAGCCGGGCGAAGGTTGCGACCACGTCGTCGGTAGTCAGCGGCGAGCCGTCGTGCCACGTGACGTTCGGCCGGATCGTGAAAGTCCACACGTTGGGTGTGGCTTCGGCTTCCCACCGGATCGCAAGCCGCGGATCGAGCGTATAGTCTGCATTGGGAAAGCAGAGATACTCGCCGGCTGGCTGCGCCGTCATCCTGGCGCCGGCATTGTACATCATGACCGGGTCGACGTCGCTGGCGGGAGCGATGATCCCGATGCGTGCCGTTCCGCCGCGCTTCACGGGACCGGCGTCCTGTGCCCGCGCCACGCTTGCGAGATTGCCGAAAAGCGAAAGCGACAGGCCGGCGACGCTCGCCCGCCGTATCAATTCCCGGCGGTTGATCTGACGTGCCCGGAATGCCTCGAACAGATGATGGTGGAGGTCGCGCATCTCTTTCTCCCGCGTCGATGCTCGTTGGCGTGGCTTTAGGCAGTGCTAGCGTTTGTCGCGGCGCAGATCGGGAGTCCTGGACAAGGCAATAGTCGTTCCATGCGCGCCGGAGGCTTGTCAATCCTACGGCCGAGTGCGAGGACTATCATCCCGTTAGGCCCGCAGACGCCGGCCATCTGGGTCGAACGGCCGCGTTGACCACCCACGGCGTCCGGATGTCGCCCTTGTCGGTGCGAACGATCCAGGTGCCGTCGGCCTGCGCATCGGTGGCGATCACGGGCGTGAAGCGGTGGATCTCCGCGCCGCGCTGGCGCGCCCCGACCGCATAGGCGTTTCACGCCGGAGGGGTCGACATTGCCGCCGTCGGGCTCGTACATGATGCAGCGGATGCCGTCGAAATCGACGAGGGGATGCAGGCGCTCGGCCTCGCCCCGGCCGACCTCGTAAAAATCCATGCCGTAGCGCCGCGCCTTGGCGGCCTGGATCCGAAGCTGGTGCTCGCGCGCTTCGGTCTGCGCCAGATAGAGCGAGCCGGGCTGGAACACGCTGCAGCTCTGGCCGGTCTCGGCCTCGAGCTCCTTGTAGAGCCTCATTGTGTAGTGCTGCAGGCGGCTGATGTTCGTCACGTCGTGCAGGCCGTGGATGTTGGCCGCCCCATGCCAGTTGCTGCCACTCGTCAGTTCGGACCGTTCGAGCAGCACCGCCTCGGTCCAACCCGCCTTGGCCAAGTGGTGGAGGATCGAGCAGCCGACGACGCCGCCTCCGAGGACGACCGCTGGGGCGTGGGAGCGCATGATTCGGTTTTCCTTCTCCATCACGCGGTCGGCACGGGCGGCTCCGAGGGGCCCCCCGCTCGATCTCCAGCCGGCCTTTACCGCCCGAGCTAAGCCGAGCCGACGGGGACAATCCATAGCAACGCCCAAAAAAGATTTGTGGTCATGACCCTCGGAATTTTTGGCTGTCGCGCGCCCGGCCTCCGCTAGGCCCGCCGCGAGCAGAGGCGATTTCGGCCGGCGGCTGGATCGGTGATGGTTCCCGGCCGCACCTCGCTCGAAAGGGCCGTCGAGCGCCACGGAGCCCGATCGTTGATCGCCGCCAACCCTTCGGTCGCGTCCATGGCACCCTATCCTCTGGCCGATCTCGCGGCGGGCATTGTCTCGCTCGCGCAGAACGAGAGCGGTTTCCCGGTCAGCGCCAAGGCCGTCGCAGCGGGGCGGGCGGTGCTCGAGGCCGTGCCGCTCTACCCCGACCCGGACTGGTCCTTCTGCGCGCCACCATCGCCTCGGTCCATGGGCTCGATGCGTCCGCCATCCTGTGCGGTGCCGGCTCGATGGAGCTGATCGGCTGCCTGATCCGCGCCTTCGCGGGACCGGGCGACGAGGTGCTGGGAACGGCTCATGGCTATCTTTTCGCCGCCGCGGCGGCGCAGCAGGTGGGCGCCCCCTACACCCGGGCCACGGAGCCGAACCTGGTCGTCTCTGTCGAGGCGTTGCTGGCCGCCGTCAGCGCGCGCAACGCCTGAGATCAGGGGTCGCGGGGACGTCCCCGGTCACCGGGTATGTCCGGCGCGCGCCGTATTTCAGCAGGCGAAACACCATGGGAAGTCAGGGCTCGTAGAGGTGGCGCGCCAGATCGGCGAAACGGCTGCCGGGTTCGCTCAGTGCGAGGGTCGCCTCCCGGATCGCGCGGGCGCGCCGCTCGCCCAGCGGCGGCACGGCGAATTCCATGAACTTCGCGGTGATGTCCGCCGTCGCGAAAGGTCGCTCGGGGCCGCCCCGAGCATGGGTGTCGCCCGACGAGACCACCTTTCCGTCGGCAAGCGTGATGTCGACGTCGGCCCAGCGTCCCGCGGGATAGCGCGCCTCGTGCCTCGGATCGACGGAAACCCGTGTCCGCGCCACGAGCGCGGCGACCGCGGGGTCGGCAAGCCCCGCCCCGGAGATGTGCTCGAGTCCGATGCGCCGGTGGACGATCATGGTGGCGACGGGGAAAGGCAGGCTGTATTGCGCCTTCGACGTCGTGTCCGGCATGGTCTGGAGGAGCGCGGCGGCATAGTCGAAGCTGCGGATGCGGATCTCGGCAATCGTCGGCGCGCAGGTCGTGGTCAAGGCAAAGCGTGCGCGCCGCGTCGATGGCCGCATGCGCCCAGCGGCAGGTCGGGTAGGGCTTCACGTATTGGTGCTCGGTCTGCCAGAAGCGGCCGAGGTCGTCCCAATGGGGCGCGGCTTCGGGCGCCTCGATCGTGGCGGCGGGGGCTCCGGTGAACCCCTCCTCGGCGAGGATGGCCGACGACAATCCGGCGAGCGCTCCCCAGCCCGAACCGTCGTGGAGCATGGTCGGCGTTGCGATCTCGCGCATCATCTGGCTGCGGGGGCCGTGGTATTCCGCGATGCCGAGCGCCTCGCGAAGCTGAGCGGCGGTCATGCGCCGCAGGCGCGCCGCCATGGCAGCCACGCCAAGCGCGTTCCAGGCGCCAGAGGCGTGGTAGTCGGCGGCCGAGGCATGCAGAGCGATGCCCGCGCGACCCGCCACTTCGTAGCCCACGATCAGCGCCGCCAGCGCCTCGGGCCCGGTGAGGTCGGGCCGGTGCTCGGCCAGGGCGGCGAGCGTCGGCAACCCCACGACCCCGATGTGACCCTTGGTCGGGTTGTAGCCGTCGTGGCCGTCGAGGTTGTCGATGTGCGTGGCGCTCGCGAAGGCGGCGCCCGCCAGGCTGGCCTTGCGGCCGTCGAAGAGGATCCGCGCGGCGTAGCGCTCATCCCCTGCCCCATGCAGCAGCGTCGCCACCCGTCGCGCCAGGACGCCGGTCTCCGTGGCAGCCGCCGCAGCGCCGATGCCGAGCGTGTCGAGCAGCAGCAGAGCCGCCCTGTGCCGTGTGGTCTCGGGAAAGTCCTCGGGCCGGAAGCCGAGGACGAAATCGGCCACGCGATCGAAGGTCGAACGCGCGCTGTGGCGTCGACGCTCGTTCGGCAATGTGATGTCGTCCGGCATAACGATCGGATCCGGGAAAGGTCGAGACGACGGTAAATCGTGCCCATCGTCGGTACACTCGATTATTTCCGCGTCAATCCGAAAAAATCCGTGGTCATGACGTCGATCGGCTAGCTTTCCAGCTTCGCCCGGGAGACCTGGATGCAGCGCAACCCGCCGCCCCTGAGCACTTGTGTGCGGTCTCTCGAAACCTATCTGGGCCGCGCACAGCCGGAGCGTCGTCCTCGCTTGTCCGATGAGCCTTGCCGAGAACTGGCTGCCCGCATGCCTCTCGGGCTTCGCGGCAAGCCACCCGGAGATCGAGGTGGTGGCGCTTCCGTGAAGAACCTGGCCCATAGCGCATCCCTCGCCGCTTGTGACGACAATGCACCATTAAACCCCGGGATCAAACATCTAGCGGGCTCGCTCCATGCCCCGTCGGATCTCGATCGGTTCCCAAGATCATGGTCTCGGGACGGCAGGAATACTGGACCATCATGGCCGAAGCGCTCGGCACGCCGCGATTCGCCCTAGAGCGGGTCATGCGGACCAACTCGACGAACATCTTTCTCGAGATGGCCGCCCAGGGGCTGGGGCTGACGGTGGCTCTGGTCTCGTTGAGCGGCACCTATCTCAGGCGTGGGTTGCTCGTGCAACCATTCGATGTGCGCCCCCCGAGCCCTACTATATCGCGCGCCGGCAGGGCCTGCGCGGCTGCGCGGCGGCGACCGTGATGGCTTATCTCCGCGACGGCGCGTCGCGCATGGAGGACCGGCGGTCCGAGGGCAATCCGACGCGTCAGGCCCGTTCACGTAGCGAGCAGATCTCCCGGCTGGACCGTTGACGCAAGACCGACGCGCTTGTTGCCGCCTGACTTCAACACCTTGCGCTCATTCGGCGGATTGAGTCCACCAACTCGGCGGCCAGCGTCGTCTCGATGGCGATGCTTTCGCGCAAGGCGGCAAGGGCGGCTATCGCTTCTTGTCCTCAGATCCGGAAGCGGTTGGGGCGGTAAGGCTCGGGATCGAGCGAGGGCGCCCCGTCTGTCATCTGCTCAGCCAGCAGCCTGCCGGTGATGGGGCCCAGCGTCATGCCGTGATGGCCATGCCCCAGTGCGAACCAAAGTCCCCGGTGACGCGGAGCGGGACCGATGATCGGCATCATGTCGGGCGTGCATGGCCGGGCGCCCATCCAGGGCTGCCGATCGATCCTCTCGCCCAGCGGCGCGACCGCCAACGCGACGCGCTCGGCGCGTTCCAACTGCACAGGGCTTTGCGGCGCGTCGCGCAGAGCAAATTCCGCACCGGTGGTCAGTCGGATGCCGGCGCGCATCGGCGAAACCATGTACCCGGCTTCGGCGTCGAAGAGCGGGTTGTTGAGAGTTTTCCCGTCGCGCGCCCGGTAGTGCATATGATAACCACGCTTGATCATGATCGGAAGCCGGTAGCCGAGCGGCCGCGTCACCACATCGCTCCAGGGTCCGAGCGCCACGACAACATCGCGCGCCTGCACGCGCCCGTGTTCCAGGTCCAAGCACCACACGCGCTCCGTGGCGTGTTCACCGAGCCCGGCGGCGTCGCCGCGTACCAACTGCCCGCCACGGCTCTGGAAATACCGGACATAGGCCTGAATCAGCGCGTGGGGATCTCGGATCGACCATGACGAGGTCCAACGGATCGCCCCGGCCATGGGCGCCAGGACATCGGGTTCTTCGGCGGCGAATTGCGCGCTTGAAAGTCGTTCATGGCCAAGACCGAACTCGGTCTTCAGGCGATCGGCCTCGGCCGCCGCGATGTCGAAGGCGCGAGCGCTTCGGAACGCTTTCAGCCAGCCCGTCTTGCCGATGAGGGTCTCGGCACCCGACTTGTCGATCAACGTGGCGTGCTCGTCGAGAGATCTGGCGATTAAGGGCTCGTAGAGTCGCTGGATGCGCAGATGGTTCGCACCTCTGGAGTGCCACCAATACTGCGCCAGACGACCAGCGATGAAAGGCAGGGCCGAAGGGTGATAGGAGGCGTCGATGCTCCTGTTCCTGGCGTGCCGAAGGACGGTCCTGATGTCTTGGGGAAATGCATAGGGAACGATTCCCTCGCGCTGAATCAGACCCGCATTGCCGAAGGACGTCTCCTCGCCAGGACCGCGACGGTCCACGAGAACGACCGAGCGGCCACGCTCGACGAGATGTATGGCGACGGAAACGCCGGCGATTCCGGCGCCAAGCACGACGACGTCGGCGCGGGTCGATGCCATCATTCAGGTGGGCCTGCTGTTCCAATTTGGCGCATGGAGGAAGACGTCGGGCTCAGGTTCGCGGCTCCCTACGAGATCGGTCCCGTGCGCTGGGCGATCAGGCTATAGGTGTCGGGGCGGCGGTAACGGGCGAAATCGAAGTTGACGCTGCGGCAGGCCGCGATCAGTCCGAGATCCGCCCGATATACCACGACGTCGTCCTCGATCGAGGTGACCTGGGCCGCGATCTCCCCCGTCGGGGCAATGATGCACGACCCTCCGATCAGTGCCTGGCCGTCCTCCTCGCCCGCCTTGGCAGCGGCAGCTACCCACAAGGTGTTCTGGTAAGCGCCGGCCTGCATGGGCAAATGATTATGGAACATGCGAAGGTGCGCCAGCGCCGGCGCCTCTCGCAGTTGCATGGGCGTATTATATCCGATCAGCGCGATCTCGGCTCCATTGAGCATCAGCATTCTGTAGGTTTCGGGCCAGCGACGATCGTTGCACAGAGCCATTCCCACCCGAAACCCTTCGAACGACAGCACCGGGAATCCAAGATCACCAGGTTCGAAATAGCGCCGCTCGAGGTGGACCGTCGTACTATTCTCGGGCTCCTCGGATCCCGGGACATGCATTTTGCGGTAACGGCCGATAACCTCCCCGTCCCGGTCCACGAGCGCCATGGTGTTGAACCGCCTTCCACCGTCGTTCCGGGCGATTTCCGCATAGCCGATGGCAAAACCTATCCGGAGCCGGCGCGCCGCATCGAAGAGCGGCCGCGTCGCCGCGCTCGGCAGTTCGCTTTCGTAGAATGAGTCGATCTCCGTCTCGTCCTCGATGAGCCAGCGGGGAAAGAACGTCGTCAGCGCCATTTCCGGGAAGACGGCCAGTTGCGCGCCGGCGGCAGCGGCGCGCTCCAGAAGCGCGACGAGGCGACCCACAGCCTGCGAACGATTGGTGGTTCGCTGGATCGGACCCGTCTGGCATGCTGCGAGGGTCAGGTGGCGTGCCATGGCTGCTTCTCTTCCAGGGAGGCGTGAAGGGCTCGCATTCAGTTGGGCGGCGCGCCGCGGTCGAACCGATGTCGCACTCCGGCCCGCCTCGCTCCTAGGCGACCCGCTCATGCATAACCGGATTGAGCGCGTAATCATCGACTGGCGCCACTGGCCACCTTCTAGCTGAGAGCTGTCGTAGAGCCTGCCAACTAGGCGGCCGCGATGACCATAATCTCGACGCGATATTGGTCACCGGCAAGGCGAGACTCGACCGTGGCGCGGACCGGCATTGCATCGTGATCGATCCATTCGTCCCACACTCGGTTCATCTTATCGAAGTCATCGATGTTAGCCAGCCAGATCGTCGCGCTCAGCACCTTTGTCTTGTCGGATCCGGCTAAAGAGAGGTAGCGATCGATCTTGTCCAGGACGGCCCTGGTCTGGTCCGCGACGCCTCCCGATGTATCATCGGCGGTCATGCCAGACAGGTAAACGGTGCCGTTGTGGCTCAGCGCCCGACAGAATCGAGGGCCATCCTCGTAGCGTGTGATTGTCATTGTGGCGATCGTCTCGCAATCGGGGCACGCATCCGGGTCCCTCTGGCTCGACGCCCTGGATTGAAGCGTATTGTGGTTTATTTACGTCCCCCGGCCCTCTGAGCCGCGTAGTCCCGACTTCGTCCTTCCGGCTGTTAGCTCTCGCCCCGCCCCACGAAGCGCGAGCGCTGCTGGGTCTGGTGCAGGCCTGAACAGAACGCCGGGGCTGGATGGCGACATCGAGGGAAGGCTGAACGGGCCCCTGAACTTGCCCCGGGAAAGTGGAGAGCGTTTTCAATTTAGGTGCTGTCGCGAGTGTGGTGGAAACAGGGCTGGCGTAGTCTCCGGCTGGCGCGGCAAGCCACCGCGGCGCGCGAAGCGGCTGCGGCCGCGCTGCGTGAAGCAAGAAGCCCGAGGGCGATCCGGCTCGGTCCAGAGCACCGGAGACCAAGCCCGCCCCGCCGAGGCTGTGATGAGCGGGGTCGGAGCCGAACAGCGGCGAACGCCGATCGAACGGCCGCGTGACGACGTCCGAACGACACGCGGACAACAATCGCACCGGATGCGATCGTAAATGAACGGATCAGGCCCGAACCCGACAGGCGATGCCGTCTGGCAAAAGCTGCGAGGAGGTCAGGGAAGGGAGCGAGTGATCCCGTGTTTACCAACACGGCTCCTCGCCAGGGGGCTCCGCCCCCATGGACCCCCGGGCATCGCGCGAAGGCGGCTTTGTCCGCGGGGCGGAAAGGGGGAGATCAGGCGTGACCCGATATCCGCGGAGCTTCTCCTTCCGCCTCACTGAGGCCGACGGCGATCGCCTCGATGGCGTCGCCGCGGCCGAGGGTACCACCTCGGGCGAATGGGCGCGGCGCGTGGTGAGCACCTCGCTGTCCGTCGCGTACGAGCGGCGCGCCTTGCGGCGCCGTGTCGCCAATGCCGACCTTCTCCGGGCGCTGCTCGGCGAGTTGGGACGCCTGGGGAACAACCTCAACCAGATCGCGGCGAAGCTCAACGCCGGAATGGGCGCGGACGATCGGATTCTTCAGCAGGTCAGCGGCATCCGCGCCGAGCTGAAGGTCCTGGTTCAGAAGATCACGACGGCGCTCGGTGGGACGGAAAAGCCGTGATTGTAAAAAGCACATGGCGGCAGGCCGGCGGCCTGGAGGCTCACCTCCTCAAGACAGAGTCGAACGAGCGCGTACAGGTTCAAACTGATCTGGTTCGGGGTGCCGACGACCTTCATCCCGCGCTGCGGCTGATGGAGGCGATCGCCAGAACGAACCCCCGAACAAAGCGCGCCTACATTCATGTTAAGGTCTCTCCGGACCATCCTCTGACCGAAAAGGAGCTGGCCCAGACGCTCATCACGGTCGAGGCCGAGCATGGCATCTCTCCCGATGCTCCGCGAGCCGTCGTGGCCCATTGGAAGGGCACTCGAGCATCGCATGTCCACGCGGTCTACTCGGTCATCGATCTTGCGACCGGCCGAGCCGTCGCAAGCCATGGGAATTTCGAGCGTGATGAATTGGTTAGCCGGCGTCTCGAGCTGCTGTTCGGCGAGCGCATCACGCCCGGCCCGCGGATCGAAGCGAACATCGCCGAACTAAGGCGTCGCGGCCTTAATCAGGATGCTGACCGCCTCGCCTCCTTCGCCCCCGTGCGCCACAAGGACGGCCTCTCACGTGCCGACCGGCAGCAGGCGAGCTGGCATGGCGTCGCGATGGCATCATGGTCAGCGACGGTGTTCGCCCTGTTCGAAACCTCCGGTCGTGATCTCGCGGGGTTCTCCGGCCTTCTCGAGCGCAGCGGCCTGTCGGTCGCATGCGGCGACCGGGCCATGCTCATCGTCGACGACCGAACCGGCTTCAGCACCTCCCTGGTGCGCCTGCTGCGCCGCGAGGCGAAATCCGCGGGTCAGCCGCTCGACATGACCGAGAGGCAGGTTGTCGCCGCCTTCCCAACCGCTCCTCCGGCTGCTCAGGCCCGGGATGCCGGCCTTGAACGCGCGCGCATGATCGCCGAGCGAGATCTCGCGGCCGAGCGACGCACCGCATTCATCGAGGCCGCCGCGGATGCGGACGCCGACGAGCTCGAAGCCTTCCGACGGCGGGCCCGCAAGGCCGAGAGGACGCCGAAGCCCACGCACGCACGGATGCACAGCGGACGCTCAAAGCACGTCGCGAGGCCATCGTCGCTCTCTATCGCGAGCGCGACCGCCTCCGACGGCGGCGTGCGGACATAGCGTTCCGCAGGGCTGGGCTCCTCGACACGCCCGAACGTCGCCGCCTGGCCTTCGGGCTCGCCGCCGCCGGCATCATGATGACCGGCGGCTCTGTCGCGCTGGCCATCGCCGGGGCCACGGTCATCATGACCTCGCTGCCGACGCGGGCTCGCGTTCGAAAGATGGCGGAGGCGGCCCGTCACGAACGCGCGGCGGATGCGGTCCGGCGGGGTGATGAGATCATTGAGGCCGATCGGCACGCGCGTCGGCACGACGATTCGGTTCGTTTCTCGTTCGACGATATCGCGAAGGAGGACCGCGTTCTGGCCGGTCTCTACGCCGATGCCTTGCTGCGCGGAGCCGCTTCGGACCCCGCCGCTCGCCGCGCGGCCGATGCCCTCGGCCCGGCGATCGTCGCCGGCCTCATCCGAATGCTCGAGCGCGGGTCGCCCCTGACGCAGCTTGCTCACAATCTCCTCGGGCTTCGGTCGTCTTCCCATCGATCCACCCTCCAGGCTCGAAAGCCATACATCGGGCTGGACCAGTTCAAGGGGGGAGGATCATGTGGAGCCAGCGCCGCTGGTGGCGGGCGTCAGGGAAAATCTCGTCGTCGGCCGCCCTAAATCATCAACGACTTCGTAATCGACGGGAAACGAAGCTCCGTTCTGCGGCTATTCCAATCGTCGATATCGAAAGGATCCAGACGTTCACGCCGTTGCGGCAATTAACCAAATATTCTACCCACCCTCGTTAATACTAATAGAACATTACCGCTCATTCAGGGAAGCTAATTGTAGACGCACCGTTTGCGATGCAGCATGAGTCATCCGCCAGCGCGCTCGGTTCGTTGCGGAGCGCTGCGCCAAATCAGTATTTTACAGGGGACTGCATCATGCGTTTACCCGCGCTTATTCTTTGGCTTGCATCCGGCACCATCATGCTACTGTTAGCCGGGCTGCCTCTCGGCGTTGAAGCACAACTTGCGTTGGCCGCGACCGCCATTGCCGCCATGGCCGGCATCAAGTTGCTGAACCTTCGCGGGCCATGGCGTGCAGTGTTTCTCGGTCTGGGAACGTTCGTCATCCTGCGCTACGTCTTCTGGCGTCTCTCCAACACTGTGCCCTCCCTGCAGTCGCCTCTGGATTTCACGGCCGGCACCATCCTTGTCGCCGCGGAACTCTACTGCGTCACCATGCTCTTCCTGAGCGTGTTTACCGTGGCGGATCCTATCGATCGCCCCAGGGCGCCGCGTCTGAGCGACGTGCAGGCACCCACGGTCGATGTCTTCGTCCCCTCCTACAACGAGAGTATCGAAATCGTGGCGCCGACACTCGCCGCGGCCAAGCGCATGAGCTACCCGAGCGGCAAGCTTAACGTCTTCCTGCTCGACGACGGCGGCACCGAGGCCAAGGCGTCGTCCGACGATCCCGTTGAAGCAGCCGCGGCTACGAGCCGCCGCAAATCCATGCAAGCGCTCTGCGCGGAACTCGGCGTTCGCTATCTCACGCGGGACGAAAACAGCCACGCCAAGGCCGGCAACCTCAATAATGGCCTCGCACACAGCGAGGGTGACATCGTCGCCGTGTTCGACGCCGACCATGCTCCAGCTCAAGAATTTCTTACCGAGACTGTCGGCTTCTTCAACGCTGACGAGAAACTCTTCCTGGTTCAGACACCGCATTTTTTCCTGAACCCGGACCCGATCGAGAAGAACCTAGCAGCGGTCGGTATCCCGCCGGAAAACGAAATGTTCTATGGGCTCGTGCAGAAGGGCCTGGACAAGTGGAACGCTGCCTTCTTTTGTGGCTCCGCGGCGCTCCTGCGGCGCGCTGCTCTAGAACAGGTTGGCGGCTTCCACGGTTCATCGATCACCGAAGACGCCGAGACCGCGCTCGAATTGCATTCGCGCGGCTGGAACAGCCTCTACGTCGAGAAGCCGATGATAGCTGGGCTGCAGCCCGAGACTTTCGAGTCCTTCATCGGTCAACGCTCCCGCTGGTGCCGCGGCATGGTTCAGATCATGCTGCTCAAGAACCCGCTCTTCAAACAAGGGCTCACCCTGGCCCAGCGGCTTTGCTACCTGTCGAGCAGTATGTTCTGGCTGTTCCCGATTTCTCGGATGATATTCATTTTTGCTCCGATGCTTTTTATCTTCTTTGGCATGAAAATATATGTCGCAAATAGTCAAGAATTCATTGCTTACACCGTGACCTATATGGTGTCAGCGTTGATGATCCAAAGCTATATTTTCGGTCGCTTTCGCTGGCCTTGGGTTTCGGACGTCTACGAGTACATCCAGTCTGTGATGTTGCTCCGGGCCGTCATCAGTGTCTTCCTCGACCCGCGCCGTCCCAAGTTCAACGTAACGGCCAAGGGACAGACGCTCGGCGAGGATCGCCTGTCCTCGTTCGCAACGCCCTATTTCATGATCTTCTCGTTAGTCGCCGCTAGCATGGTGGTGCTCGCTTACCGCTACATGAGCGAGCCCAACGTCCGCGACCTCATCACCGTCGTAGGCGTCTGGAGTGGGCTCAATCTCGCCCTCACCGGGATCGCGCTTGGCGCTGTGTCGGAGCGGAGGGAGCGCCGGAGTACACCTCGGGCCGCAAGCAAGCTGAAGGGCACCCTCACGGTCGGCGCCGAGTACGTCCCCGTCGTCATCGAGGACATGTCCTTCGGCGGCCTGCGCGTGAAGGCTCTTGAGACTCTTCGGCTCCCCCTCAGGGCCACGGCGACGCTGCGCATCGCGACGGGGGACGCCGACGGACGGGTTCTGGAAGCCCCGGTCGTCAGCGCCGGACGCCGTACGCTCGAGCAGGGCCAAAGCTTCGGCCTCAAGTTCTACGGCGCCTCGGGCGACCGTTTCAGGATCGTCGCACGGGTCGTGTTTGCCGACATCGCGCCGATGCGAAGAGACCGGACTGGAGCCTCGGTGCGCCTCGGCGTCCTTTACGGCTCCGCTGTTTTCGCAGGACTAGCGGCCGTGCAGATGGGCCGGGGACTCTTCTACGCCGCCTTCCGCCGCGGTGCGGCCGAGCATGCTCCGGCCGCCACGAAAACCGAGAGCTCCGCCGCGTGATGCGGGGCCGTTCCACCCTTTCTAGCGAGGCTCATCTCATGCAAAGTCCTAGGACATACCTTCTGCACACCTCCGCCGCTCTCGCGCTCCTCGCGACCGGTACGCTGGCCGCCGTCGCCGCACCCGCACCCGTCTTCAACGCCGACTCGGTCGAACCGGTCGTCATCAAGCATCTTCCAGCAGGCCACGATGAACTCGTGTTCCGCGGCGAGGCCTCCCGTCGCAGTTTCAAGGTCTTCCTTTCAAGAGGCGAACTCGATGGCACCCGGATGTTCCAGCTCGCCCTGCAGAACACCGTGGCCGTGCTGCCGGAGCGGTCCTCCGTAGCGCTCTCGGTGAACGGGCATCTCCTTGCCACCGTGCCGACACGGTCACCGAACGGCGTCTCGACGTTTCCCGTGGCGATTCCCGCAGGGGTGCTCGTGCCGGGCTTCAATATGGTCGACGTCAGTGTCGCCATGACCCATCGTGTCGACTGCTCCGTCGCGGCGACCTACGAGCTATGGACCCTTCTTGATCCGAGCAAGACTGGCTTCGTGATCCCGACGTCGTCGACCGGCGCCGTCCGTGCTCTCGACGAACTCGCCGGCGAGCCGCTGGCGGACGACGGGACCACGCGCATCCACCTTCGCCTGAACGATGCGTCCGGTACGGCCGCGATAGGCCGCGCGGCACGCTTCATCGATGCGCTCGTAAATCGCGCCGGCCTCGGCCGACCCGTGGTCGATGCGGGTGCTGGGCCTGGACAGGGCCCCGGCTTCGATGTGGTTCTGACCGCATCCCACTCCGACGACGATATGCTCAAGTCCCTGCGCATCGTCGGACGCGAGGACGGCGTGACGCTTGCCCGCGATCCTGTCTCCGGACGCCTCGCGCTGATCATGTCGGGTTACGACGATGCGGACATCGACGCGCAGGTTTCGGCATTTGCAAAGCAGGCTGCGCATTCGCCGCCCTCCTCTGCGATCGGTTCGACGCTCATCGAAGGTGAAACGCGCAGGTCCTTCGCCAATCTTGGCCACGCGACCGACAACTTCTCAGGGCGGCACTACACGACATCGCTGGACGTCGAGCTGCCGAGCGATTTCTACCCCGCCAATTATGACAAGGCCCGCCTGTTGATCGACGGAGCCTATGCGACAAACCTCGATTCAGAAAGCAATCTGGTCTTCCGCGTCAATGGAGCGCTCGTTTCATCGCTTCGTCTCAGTTCCGACCGCGGCGGTCTCCTCCAGCATGAGATCGTCGAACTCCCGCTGCGCTTCTTTCACCCGGGCAAGAACGAGATCGCGATCGAAGTGACGACCAGGACCCTTGCAGACCGACAGTGCGATACCGCCGGTGCAACGAACGGGATCCGCTTCACGCTTGCCGACAGCTCGGAGCTTGATTTCCCGCACTTCGCCCACTTGGGAACGACGCCGCAGATCCCCGGCGCGATGGCCAACTTTCGCGACGGAGACGCCGGCTCCGCCCCGCACCTGTATTTGGCGGACGCCACCGCGTCGTCGATCGGTTCGGGTCTGACCGTGTTGGCCAACCTCGCGAGTGGCCATCCTGAGATGCCAGGACCGAGCGTCCACTTCGGAAGCCCGTCGGGCCTTGATGCACCCGGCATCGTTGTCGCGCCCCGCGACGCGCTTCCCGCGGCGCTGTCCGCTCCCTTGCGCGCGAAGACCTTCGGTCCAGTGGGCCTCGCCTCGAACGAAGTAGAGGCGACCTTATCCGCTCCCGCTCGCGACGACAGCACAACCGCAATGTTAGGGCAGGTGGTGCAGGGCCGCCTCGATCCGAGAGCGCTACTCCGCCGCGCCCGGCGTTTGCTCAGGAACCAGGGATTTTTCTTCGACACCGACGTGACCGCTACGACCGTACCTCTTACCAGCACCTCCCTGGTGATCGCCGCGGTGGATCCGAGGATCGAAGGCGGCAAAGTCGCAGGCATGGAGGTTCCGCACTTCACGTCCGACCCCCGTCAGTGGCTTGTCGTAACATCGGCTGACGCCGACTTGCTTCAGGCCGGTCTTACCCATCTCGTATCCAACGGGCAGTGGAAGGAGCTTCGCGGCGATACGGTGAGCGTCGATCTCGATAAGGAGCTAATCGCCTCCGTCCAGCCCACTCGGGTCCTTTATGTGCTCCCGAGCCATGTCTCGCTGTCGGACGTCCGTCCCATCCTGGGCGGTATCGTGTCGAATAATATCGAGCTCAGCTTGGCGGTCCTCGTGCTGCTCATGGCGCTGCTCGGCGTCTCTACCCACGCGCTCATCCGTCGGGCGGGCACGAAGTGAGACGCGGGATGACATTGCTCGTTGGCGCGGCGGCCCTCGCCGGCTCGGTAGCTGCCATGGCCACGCCCGGAAGTCCCGAGCCGGCGCGAGGAGCCAATATCGCAGCCGACAACCGAACGACGACAATCCTCGACCAAGTCTCAAAGGCTTGGCTTCGGAACGAATGGGCCGCTTATCGTGACCGGTTCGTGTCCCCGGATGGCCGGGTGATCGACAACGCCAACGGCGGCGTGTCGCACAGCGAGGGACAGGGCTACGGACTGCTGCTGGCGCTGGCGGCCGATGATGCGACGTCGTTCGCGACGATTTGGCAATGGACCGCCGATCACCTGCGCAAGCGATCCGACGCGCTGTTCGCCTGGAAATGGGATCCGCTGAACCGGCAGGTTACCGATCTCAACGACGCTGCCGATGGCGATATCCTGATCGCGTGGGCGCTCGCCAAGGCTGCGGAGCGATTCGGGCGACCGGATTACACGAGAGAGGCGCGCGCGATCGCCGAGGCTGTGGCACGCGAACTCATCAAGCCGACCGCGATCGGACCGATCTTGCTGCCAGGCGTTCAGGGCTTCACTGCCGCGGACCGACACGACGGACCGGTTGTGAATTTGTCCTACTGGGTATTCCCGGCGTTTAGGGAACTGGCTCTTCTGGTTCCTGATGCCGATTGGGAAGGCCTGCATCGGACCGGTTTGAGGCTTCTGGATGCAAGTCGCTTCGGTCCCCGCCGATTGCCATCCAACTGGGTGGCGTTGGGCGGGCCTGAGCCTACCCCGGCCCGCAATTATCCTGCGGAGTTCGGTTACGACGCGATCCGCATCCCACTCTATCTCGCCGGCGACCCTGATGTTCCACGAGAGACACTGGCTCGCTTTGCAGCTGAGGCCCTGGCGAAGGTCGACAGCTCCCCGGCCGTGATCGACATCGCCAGCGGGTCGAATCGGCAGGTTATGTCGGGTGCCGGATACAGCACTGTGCTTGCCCTCGCTCGATGTATCGCGTCGGGAACGACAATATCGCCCAACCTGATTTCATCGCGCGACAATCTCTACTACCCCGAAACGTTGCGGTTGCTGTCGCTAGCGCTCGTTCAGGAAAGGTACCCCCGATGCCTCTGAATCGTACCCTGCTCATCACCTGCGTCACGGTCGCCGCTCTAGCGACTGTCCGCTCCCACGCCACCTCCCCAACCCCGGCTGCGAGCGCTGACCCGGCACCGTTATTTAGCGAGGTGGTCGCGACCGCGCGACCCAGTCCGCAAACTGTCGCTCCGCTTACACCCCCGGCGCGAGCAAATACTGTCTTTCCATTCGCCCTTGATGTGCCGAAACCGGCCGCTCCCGCCGCGGACGGCCAGCCCACGAACGGGCCGGCGAGTGTCGACGAGAGCGCGCTTCGTTACTTCGCGTCGCAAAACGATCTTGGTCGGGTGGCAGCGGAGATCCGTCTGCTCCGCTCCAAGCACCCTGATTGGGAGCCACCGCAGGATCTTTTCGCCGATGCTCGCGGTGCGGTGGACGAACAGCCCTTGTGGGATCTCTTCGCCCGGCACGATCTCGACGGCCTGCGAGCCAAGATCGAGGGGATTCGAACGGACAAACCCGACTGGCAGCCATCGAGCGATCTGGCTCGCAAGCTCGCCCTCGCCGAAGCTCACGACGCGCTTGTGAAAGCATCGGACGCAAAGCGATGGGGCGACGTGATCGATGTCGCGTCCGGCAACAAGATGTTGCTGACCTGCGGCGACGTCGATGCCCTATGGCGGACGGCCGAGGCGCTGGCCCATGTAGGTGACGAGGCACGGGCGACTGAGGCTTACCGCTATGTGCTCGCGACCTGTACCCCGGCGGACACGCGCCTCGCCACGGTGCAGAAGGCGAGCCTGGTGCTCGGGGCACCCGGGGCGCTGGACAGCCTGCTTCAGATGGGGAAGCGTCGCCCCGATGGCCGCGGTGAATTCGAGCAGGTCCGTCTCGACCTCCTGCGCCGCAAGATCGGAGCCGTGGCCGACGGCATCTCGTCGGTGCAGCCAACACAGACCGAGTTGGACGCGGTCGCGGCGAACGCTGCCGGCCCGGAGGGCCAGGCCGATGCGCAACTGCTTGGGTGGTACGCGTATGCGCGGAAAGACTTCGCCGGCGCGCAGAAATGGTTCCAGGCGTCCCTGGCGGATGGACCAAACGGCAAGGCAGCCGAGGGACTTGTGCTGGCGTTCCGGGATGGCGGCAACGGCGATCAGGCGCGAAGGCTCGCCATACAATATGGCGGCCTCGATCAACTGAATCGCAAGCTTATGATCGAAACGCTATCGGCGGCGCTGACCGATCCAAAGTCCGCGGCACCGACAGACGACGAATTGGCGGCGTTCAAACAGGCCATCGACGACGAGAAGTCGCCTGACGGCGCGCAGTCCCTCGGGTGGCATCTCTACAAGGTCAACGACCTCGTGGGCGCAGAAAGTTGGTTCCGCAAATCGGCCGACTGGAAGCCGAACGAATCCGCCGCGATTGGTCTGATCGTAACGGCTCGTAGACTTCATCACGACCGCGACTATGCGGAGCTCGTTGCGCGTTACCGCGGCGCGTACCCCAAGATTGCCGAGCTTGAGGCGCTGATGCGATCCAGACCCACGTGGTCCAGGCCCAAATGGGTGATGGTCAGGTCGCCGCACGGGAGCAGGCCGGTCCGCGTCGCGGTCCATGCGCGTCGCGGGCGCATCAACAATACGAGCGGAGCCTGGGACGCCAGTGCCGACCAGATCGTCAAGACTTACGAGGCCGGGCAGTATGATACCGCCATGACGCTTTTGGAACAGCGCCGGCAGAGACGTGCCGAACCGCGGGGTCTATCGGTGATCCGCGGCTGGGCGCTGTACCACAAAGGTGATTGGGAGAGCGCCAAGCAGGTGTTCTCGAGCCTGGATGGCGGTTCCCCGTCGGCGGAGAAACAAGAAGGGCTGCGCGCGATCCAGATGGGCTATACCAATCCGCGCTATCGGTGAAGATCGCCGCGACTGTAGTGAACTGGAGCCGGGGCCGATGCTGTCGAAGACGGCTTCGGCCCCGTTCTCTACCGGCATCGTCGATACCCTGAGATCGCGTGAAGACCACTCCAAGCCCCGACGGCCGCCGGCTTCGCTTTTTGCGGAGGCGCTGAACCGCTGCGTCGACAAGCGGATGCTTCGACTTCCACTAAATATGACAAATCTTTTAGCCGGGTGAGGGACGTCCCTGGCTAAGGTGAGGCATCTGCCTCGGCGCTCGCCGCGCTTTTGCCGGTAGTGTCCGCGGTGGTGGTGGAAAATCGGACATTGGAAGGTGTGACGGAGGTGGCCACCGGATTGGCCGGCTAAGGTGGAGTTGCGAGACTTCAACCCGACCGGAGAACCCGATGACCGAGGACAGACTACCGCTTGCCGAACTTTTGGCCAAAGCGGGAGATGGAGATTTCCTGAGGACGGTCGCGGAGGCGGTGATGCAGCTTCTGATGGAGGCCGACGTGGAAGGCATGATCGGCGCCGGGCGTCACGAACGCACACTGGAGCGGGCGACCTATCGCAACGGTTACCGGGACCGCTCGCTCGACACGCGGCTTGGCTCGTTGCAGCTTCGCATCCCGAAGCTCCGGCAGGGCAGCTACTTCCCACCGTTCCTGGAGCCGAGGAAGCTCTCGGAAAAGGCTTTGGTCGCGGTCATCCAAGAGGCCTGGATCAGCGGTGTCTCCACCCGTCGCGTTGACGATCTGGTTCAGGCGATGGGATTGTCGGGGATCGGCAAGAGCACGGTGTCGAAGCTTTGCAAGGACATCGACGAGCGCGTCGGCGGCTTCCTTGATCGCCCGCTCACCGGCGAGTGGCCCTACCTTTGGCTGGACGCGACCTACCTGAAGCAGCGCGAAGGCGGCCGTATCGTCTCGGTCGCGGCCATAATCGCCGTTGCGGTCAACACGGACGGCAAGCGAGAGATCGTCGGCCTTCATATCGGGCCCTCGGAAGCGGAGACCTTCTGGTCGACTTTCCTCAAGAGCCTGGTGCGCCGCGGCCTTTCCGGCGTGAAGCTGGTGATCTCGGATGCTCATGAGGGGCTGAAGGTCGCCATCCGCCGGGTGTTCAGCGCCTCTTGGCAACGCTGCCGGGTTCATTGGATGCGCAATGCCCTGTCCTATGTCCCGAAAGCGCAGCAGAGCATGGCGGCGGCGGCCCTGCGCCAGGCCTTCATCCAGCCCGACCGCGCCAGCGCCAGTCAGGCGCTGCGCCATGTCGCCGACCAGCTCCGGGGCAAATGCCTGAAGCTCGGCAGCTTCATCGACGACAGCGAGACCGACGTGCTGGCGCATCTGGACTTCCCCAGCCAGCACCGGACCCGGATCCATTCGACGAATTCCCTGGAGCGTTTGAACAAGGAAGTGAAGCGACGTGCTGATGTCGTCGGCATCTTCCCCAACGAGGGCTCCATCGTCCGCCTCATCGGCGCCGTCCTCCTCGAGGCCAACGACGAATGGCAGACGCAGAACCGTTACATGCAAACCGAGCCCATGGCCGAACTTATGGCCCCCGGCAGCAAAACAGAAACCGTACGGATTTCCACCGCAGCCGCCTGAAACGAAGCCGCTCCAGTTACACCCCAATTTCCACCACGTTGACGGACACGACCTGTCGACAAGCTGGCCCTCGAAAGCACGCATGTGATGGAGATCACCGAATTCACGGCGCGGCGCGACATCGATCCGCTCTATTTCGACCGTCCCTACTTCCTCATTCCGGACGACAAGGCTTCGGCGCAGGCATTTGCGGTCATCCGCGAGGCGATGCAGCAGCGCAAGGTCGCCGCGCTCTCGAAGCTCGTGATGCACGAGCGCGAGCACATTCTTCTGCTCGATCCGCGCGGCAACGGCATCGTGGCGACGCTTCTCCACTGGCCCTACGAGATGCGCGACGAGGCGGAAATCATGGCCGAGGTGCCGGCGTCCCCGAAGATCACCGCCGACCTGCTCGATGTCGCCAGCGATCTCATCGATCGCAAGATGGGCAAGTTCGATCCCACCAAGTTCAAGGATCGCTACGAAGCGGCCCTGAAGGAGATGGTCGAGGCCAAACGCGCCGGAAAGCCGCTCGTCGCCCCCAAGCCGACCTCGGCCACGACGGGATTCGACGTGTTCGACGCCTTGCGGGCGAGCCTTCTCGAGGCCAGCCACGAGCCGGCCTCGAAGCGGCGGGCGTCGGGCCGCAAAGGCGGCCGCCGGACAAGCGCATCGTCCAGCGCCGCGCGGACGAAACCCGCGGCACGGAAGACATCCTCCCGCCGCTGATCCGGTCGTCAGCCGGCGGCCCGGGTCTTGCCGAGCCGCTTGATCGCGGACGCGAGCGGTCGCTGGCCTTCGGCATAATCGGCCCAGGCCTCCGTCTTGCGCAGCAGGGCCGGCACCGTCCGGACGGTGAAAAGCTTGGGATCGAGGTCGGCCTTCACCTGCGTCCAGGTCAGCGGCATCGACACCGTCGCGCCGGGCCGGGCGCGGGGCGAGAGCGGCGCAACGGCGGTGGCGAGGCGATCGTTGCGCAGATAGTCCAGAAAGATCCGGCCGTGCCGCTGCGCCTTGGCCATGCTCACGACATAGCGATCGGGTGCATCGCGGGCCATCGCCGTGCAGAGCGCGCGCGCGAAATCCTTGGCGGCCGGCCAATCCGGGCCGCCGCGTCCTGTCGTGCGCAACGGCGTGACGACGTGGAGCCCCTTGCCGCCGGTCGTCTTGCAGAAGCCCGCAAGCCCGAGCGCCTCGAGCCTTTCGCGCATCTCCAGCGCCGCCTTGACCACATCCGCGAAAGACACCTCGGGGCCGGGATCGAGGTCGAACACCAGCCGCCCGGGAACATCCGGATGGTCCGGACGGCAATTCCAGGGATGCAATTCGAGGCCCGCCACCTGCGCCACGGCGGCCAGCCCCTCGACGCGGTCGATTTCGAGGTAGGGCTTCTTATCGCCGGCCACGGTGACGAGGTCGAGCAGGCTCGATGTCCCGAGCATGGCATGACGTTGGAAGAACTGCTCGCCCGCATAGCCGTCGGGCGCCCGGATGATCGAGCACGGCCGGCCCTTGATATGGGCGAGCATCCAGGCTCCCACCTCTTCGAGATAACGCGCGAGATCGAGCTTCGACACCGCCTTGCCGTCGCCGGCATCGGGCCAGAGCGCCTTGTCCGGATGGGTAATCACCACGCCCATGACGACCGGCGAGCCGGGCCGGGCCGAAGAGGCGGACCGTGCCGGCCGCGGCAGAGCGCTCTCGGCCGCCGCCGGCGTCTCGGCCTCGACCTCCTCCGCCGGCTTGTCCTCGCGCAAGGCCTTGAAGGCGGCCTGGCGCACCATCCCCTCGGCGGTCCAGCCCGCGAATTCGACCTCGGCGACGAGCTCCGGTCTCGTCCAGTGGACGCCCGGGCTCTTCTTCGGCGCGCCACGGCCGGTGAACGGCGAGTGCGCGGCCTCCGCCGCCTGGAGGCGCGGCAGAAGGGCCGCCGCTTTCTCGCCGCCGAAGCCCGTGCCGACCCGTCCGATGTAGACGAAATGCTTGCCGCGATGGACCCCGGCCAGGAGCGAGCGGAAACGGCCGTTCGTCGTGGCCCAGCCACCCACCACCACCTCATGGCCGCCCCGGCATTTGGCCTTGGTCCAGCTGTCTTGGCGCCCCGATCGATAGGGTGCGTTGGCGCGCTTCGACACGATGCCTTCGAGCGACAGACGGCACGCCGCCCGCAGCACGGCATCCCCGCCCGTGTCGAAATGCTCGACGAGGCGGATCAAGGGTTCCTTGGGGCGCTTGGCCAGCAATGATTGAAGCCGAGCCTTGCGCTCCGCCAGCGGCAGTTTTCGAAGGTCGTCCGAACCCTCATGGAGGAGATCGAAGGCGAAGAAGATGAGCTCGTCCGTCTGCTCTTCCGACAGGGCCGCCTGAAGCGCGGCGAAATCCGGTGCGCCATGGCCGTCGAGCGCGACGATCTCGCCGTCGACGATGGCGTCCGGCAAAGTCGCGGCGGCCTTCGCGATCGCGCCGAACTTCGCGGTCCAGTCGAGCCCCTTGCGGGTGCGCAGCGTCGCCCGCCCCGCCTCGAGGCGAAGCTGCATGCGGTAGCCGTCGAACTTGATCTCGTGCAGCCACCCCGAGCCGCCTGGCGGCCGGTCGACCGGACGGCAGAGCTGCGGTGCGATGAACGCCGGCAGATCCTCGGACTTTGAGGGCTGCGCCGTCTTCGGCGCGGCACGCGTCCCTGCAGACTTGCGCGCCGCAGCCGCATGGCCGGTCCGTGTGTCCCAGCTCGCATCGGGATCGCCGCTCGCCCGCGTCGCCGCCATGAATGGCTTCGGACCCTGGCCCTTGCCGGCGGCGATCTTCGCCATCGGGCGGCCGGAGGCGACGGAGCGATCCTCGGCCAGCACCGCGTCGCCGTTCCCGTCGAGCGCGTGCTCGTCGCGGTGCTTGATCAGCAGCCAGTTGCGCCGCTTGCCTCCGGTCCGATCGCGCTTCATGAGAACGAGCGCCCAGCTGCCGTGCAGCCGCCGTCCGTCGAGCCTGAACTTGAGGTCGCCGCTCGCCAGCGCCTCCTCGGGCGGCCGGTCACCCTCCGGCTCCCAATAGCCGCGATCCCAGAGCTGCACGGTGCCGCCGCCATATTGCCCCTTGGGGATGGTGCCCTCGAAGTCGCCGTAATCGAGCGGATGGTCTTCGACCTCGACGGCCAGGCGCTTGTCGTGAGGGTCGAGGGACGGCCCACGAGTCACGGCCCAGGACTTGAACACCCCGTCGAGTTCCAGCCGCAAATCGTAATGCAGCCGGGTCGCGTCATGTTTCTGGATGACGAATCGCAGCCGGGGTGATGGCGCGAGGGCGTCGCCGCCGTGCGGTTCGGCGCTCTTGGTGAAATCGCGCTTCGACCGGTAGGTCGAGAGCTTCCGGTCCTTCGCCACGTTGCACCCCGTCCGCCACGGCACCGATGCGGCGCCCGTACATGCAGCACGATAACGGGAGTCGGGACCAACAAGTTTGCTTTGGGCCATCGCGGGCCGCGATCGAACCGGCTCCACGACAGGCTTGCCGCGCGGATCAGCGCGGCGATCGAGACATGCACTCCCTCATGCGCCCCGCACCATGATGCCCGCGATCCAGCCGAGGGCGACGATTTCCGCCGCGCCGACCATGGTGACGATGAACAGGAACCCGGCTTCGAGGATCGTCAGCCTCGCATCGAGGCCCGCTGGTTCGCTGCGCATCGCATGCCCCGGTCCCGCGCCCAAGATCGTTGCCGATGTCTAAAGCACGATGATCAATCGGCGGTTGAACGAAGCGTTAAAATTCTCCCGGCCGGCATCTCTCGTCCCGACGCGGAGGGTGTTAACGCCCTGTTAATCCGCGGTGGCGTCATGCTCGTTCGCCTCACGGACAATTCAATCGGGACGCCGTCATGAAGGTGAGAGTTACAATGGCCGCGGCCATTGTCATCGCAAGCAGCCTCTCCGCATTCGCGGCCGAGGACAAGTACAGCATCACGCCAGCCGAGCATCTGGCCTGCGGCAACGATGCCGTTACGCTTTGCTCGGACGCACTGGACGAGGACGGCTTAATCGCCTGCATGCGCTCGAAGCGGGCGATGCTGAGCCACGTCTGCCTCAAGACCTTCGATGCGGGGCTGAAGCGGCGGCACCTCCCGCTCTGATCGCGGCGGCACCGGTGCCGCTTGTCGTGCCGGAGCGCGATCCCGGCCCCTGCCTTGCATCGACCATGGTCATCTCGCCTGAGGTGGCCCGATGTGGAACAGCTTTGTCTCGAATGCGAATGCGGCGCTCAGCACGATCATCGCCCGATGCGTCGAAACCGCCTGGCGCCATCCGATGGTCGGCGTGGCCTTCCTGGCGACGGTCTCCGTCCTGACCGTGCTGATGTGGGTCGAGGTCTGGAAGGACGCCATGCTGGCCCGCCAGGAGCAGGCGCTCGGCGCGACCCGGCCGCTGCGGCCGACGCGGTAGAAGGCGGTCGACGGACCACCGGGACGAGAGGCGGAACAACCCTCCTCGGTGGATCGGGGGCCGTCACACGAACGCAAGCCTGGCGACAGCAGCCGATGGCATGCTCGTGACGGTCTCCTTCGCCCGGCCCGCCATGATCAGCTTCACGCTCTCGCCCACGCCGTTGGACAACGGACAGATCGACGTCGTGCTGCGGCTCTATCGCCGCGGCAAGCTCGCCTCCGTGACCAGCATCGCCACCGTCCACCGGTCCGTCGCCTCCATGGTGATGCTCCGGTGCCGGGTGCATCTGCGTAGCCTCGGCGTCGGCGAGGCGACGGATCTGCGGAGCGCCGGCTAGATCCGAGGACGTGCCTCGGACGGGCGCGGCTACATGCGGAAATCGTGGCCGAGATAGAGGCGCCGCACGTCGGGATGGGCGATGATCTCGTCGGCGGTTCCCTCGGTCAGCACGTGGCCCGAGTGGATGATGTAGGCGCGGTCGATCAGGCCCAGCGTCTCGCGCACGTTGTGGTCGGTGATCAGCACGCCGATGCCGCGCTGCTTGAGGTGGCGCACGAGATCCTGGATGTCGCCGACCGCGATCGGATCGATGCCGGCGAAAGGCTCGTCGAGCAGCATGAAGGATGGGCGCCCGGCCAGCGCCCGCGCGATCTCGCAGCGCCGCCGCTCGCCGCCGGAGAGCGCGATCGACGGGGCCTTGCGCAGCCGGGCGATGTTGAACTCCTCGAGCAGGTTGTCGAGCTCGGCCTCGCGCTGAGCCTTGTCCTTCACGGTGATCTCGAGAACCGCGCGGATATTGTCCTCCACGTTGAGGCCGCGGAAGATCGAGGCCTCCTGCGGCAGGTAGCCGATGCCGAGCCGCGCGCGCCGGTACATCGGCAACGCCGTGACGTCATGTCCCTCGAGGTCGATGGTGCCCTTGTCGGGCTTCACCAGGCCCGTGATCATGTAGAAGACGGTCGTCTTGCCGGCCCCGTTCGGGCCGAGCAACCCGACCGCCTCGCCCCGGTGCAGGTGGATGGAGACGTCCTGGACGACTTTGCGTCCCTTGTAGGCCTTGCCGAGATTCCTGACGCCGAGACGGCCCTCATAGAAAATCGGGGCCGCCGCGGCGGTGTCCGTGCCGAACGCCGGCTCGGCGGCGCCCGTCCAGTCGCCTGCGGCGTCGGCGGCCAATTGCGCGGCGTCGCCGAGATCCGGCGCGTGATCCTCATACCCGTACGTCGGCTGAGCCCGGAAGGCGAGATCGTGCCCGATCCGATCGTCTTCGACCATGCCCATGAGGTGGGATTGGCCCGGCGCGGGGCCATCATGACCCAGGTCCTCGGTGTAAGGGTCATCTTGCCCGAGCGAGACCTCGGGCGCCCCGCGGGCACCCCGCAGCCAGCCGATCGACCTGCCGAGGAGGTTGGCGCGGGCCATGGCTCCGTTCAGCCTATCGCGGGGGCGCCGGCCGACGTCATTGCGCGGCCGTGGTGGGGCGGGTCTTCGGCTGGGCTTTGACCCGACGATGCGGCGCCGGCTTTTCCGGCTTCGGCGACGGCTTCGCCGCGGCGGGCTGATCGGGCGTGGCGCTCCCCGGCGTGAAGACGCTCTTCACCCGACCGTTGGTCGCGCCGGAGAAGACCTGCGCCTGGCCGCTCGTGAGATCATAGATCAGGTGATCGCCCTGGGTCACGTTGGTGCCCTGAGACAAGGTGACGTTGCCGGTCAGATAGACCTTGTTCTCGGTCTTGTCATAGGTGGCATGATTGCCGGTGCCGACCTGATCTTTGGAGATCAATGTCACCGGACCATCCGCCTCCATGTGCTTGACCGAGCTTCCCGCAGCCGGGCCGACATTCCCGGCGCCGGACGCGGGGTTCGGCGCCGGGGCCGTAGCGCCGCCACCCTGCCCTTGCGCATCCTTCTGCAGGAAGATGGTCAGCACCGAGGCCTTGAGGGTGGATTCCCCCTGTACCGCGACCACATCGCCCGTGTAGATCAGCTTCTGGTCCTTGTCGAAATAGTCGAGCTTGTCGGCATCGATATTCACCGGCTCCTTGGAGCCGGCGCCGGGCAGCAGAGGGACCCCTGGGCCGGCGCCCTTGGCGGGCGCAGGCTTTGCGGCCTCCGGCTTGGCGGGAGGGGCGGCGGCTCGAGCCAGAGGGGACGAGGCGAGGATGCCGAGGATCGCCAGCGCGGCCGCGCCCGGCCACAGCAGCGGGCGGTTCACGGCGTCGTCCCCTTGAGGGTCGCAGCCATCGCTTTCCCCGTGCCGGCCGGCAGCATGACGGAATGCACGTGCCCCTCGAAATGCGCGACCTTGCCGTTGTCGCTCATATGCATCCGGTCGGACGAGACGGTGCCGGAGTTCATGACGACGCTCACCGGGTCCTTGGTATCGACGACACCGGTCTTGAACTCCACGTAAGCGCTCTTCATACGCACGTCGAGCCCCGAATCGCTCGTCAGATGCACGTCGTGATCGAAGGTCATGGTCTCCTTCGAACTGTCGTAGTTGCCAAGATCCGATACGACATGGACGACGCTCTGGTCGGCCATGGTGACATGCGCATCGATGTCGTGGAGTTCGAGCAGATTGGGTGTCCGCGCGTCCTGCACGGCGGATTTGGCGTCGAGCGTATAGGGGCGACCGTCGGCCTTGAATCCGGTGAGCTTCGGATTCTGCATCGTCACCTGGGTGCCGTTGAAGCCCGCGCCGTCGATCGACACGGACGGGATCGCCGTCCGGAAGGGATTGAAGAAGGCGAAGCCGATCAGGCCGCCGATGCCGAGGACCGAGCCGGCGAGGATGAGGCGGCGCAAAAGCCGCACGCGCACCGAATGGCGCCCCGCGGCCAGGAAGGCCTTGCGGCGCATGAACGATGCCGCGTCCGCATCGTGGACCGCAACCCCTGCATGCTCCGGAGAGCCGATCATGGCGAAATCTGTCATGCGCGCGTGCGACCAAACTCGACGGACGAACTCAACCGCCGATACAACCTTAATGCCATGGCCAAGTTAAGGCGCAATAGGCCTCGCGCCGAGGCCGCGTGCGGCTCGCATTCACTCGTGCGCGAAGATATCGGTATCGGGCCATCCCAGGAGGTCGAGCCGGGCGCGCGAGGGCAGGAAGGCGAAGCAGCTCTGCGCCAGAGGCTCGCGACCTTCGCGTGCCAGCAGGACGTCGAGCTTGGTCTTCAAGGCATGCAGATGCAGAACGTCGGAGGCCGCGTAGGCGACCTGCGCGTCGCTCAAGGTCTCGGCGCCCCAGTCGGACGATTGCTGCTGCTTGGAGAGATCGATGCCGAGCTGCTCGCGGCAGAGGTCTCGCAGGCCGTGCCGGTCCGTGTAGGTGCGCACGAGCTTCGAGGCGATCTTGGTGCAGTAGAGATTGGCGGTCATTACGCCGAAGGCGTTGAACATGACGGCGATGTCGAAGCGCGCGAAATGAAACAGCTTCTTGACCGTCTCGTCGGCGAGCAGGCGCTCGAGGTTCGGGGCCCGGCTCTGGCCCTTGGCGATCTGCACCACCTCGGCCGATCCGTCGCCGCCCGACAGTTGCACCACGCAGAGCCTGTCGCGGTGCGGATTGAGGCCGAGCGTCTCGGTGTCGATGGCGACGCTGGCGCCGAAGTCGAGATCGGACGGGAGGTCGCCCTTGTGGACTCTGATGGTCATGCTTGGTCTTCGGGGCCGGCGAGGTTGCGCCGCAATCCGGCTGGACGGGCCGCCTGTTCTAGCCGCGATGCGCGGCGAAGGGAACGGCCGCCGCCATCTCGCCGTGTGCGGCCGCCTCAATGGGCGGCCTGAGGCCCCTTGGCGCGGGCGACGGGACGAAGGCTCAAGGCCAGCGGAACGGCCGCCAGCGAGAGCAGCGCCAGGACGAAGAAGACATCGATATAGCTGAGGAAGCTCGACTGCGCCTGCACCTGCTGCCCGATCCAGGCCGTCGCCGTCTGCGCCGGGCTGCCGCCGGTCGTGGGCTGGGTGGCGAAATAGCCCTGCACCTGCTGCAGCGTGTCGTGGTACCACGGGTTCCAGGTGCCGACATGGGCGGCGAGGCGGGTCTGATGGAACTGCTCGCGCCGCGCCAGGGTGGTCTGGGCCAGCGACACGCCGATGGAGCCGCCGAAATTGCGGGCCATGTTGATCAGCGCCGAGGCCTGATCGGTCTTGTGCGGCGGGATGCCGTCGTAGGATGCGGTGGTGATCGGGATGAAGATCAGCGGCAGGCCGACGCCGATGATCATGCGCGAGAAGGCGAAGAACCCGAAATCGAGATCCGCATAGAGGTTGGTGAGATAGATCATCCCGGCCGAGACGATCAGCGCGCCGGCGGCGATGAGATATTTCGGCTGCACCATGCCGAGCCGGCCGACGACGAACATCATCACCATGGTGACGAGGCCGCCGGGCGCGAGAACGAGCCCGCTCAGCATCGCGGTGTAGCCGAAATCGTCCTGCAGCAACTGCGGCAGGAACTGCGTCGTCGAGATCAGGATGGCGCCGGTCGCCAGCATCACCAGAAAGCAGGTGCCGAACTGCCGCCCGACCAGCATCCGCGTGTCGATGATCGGGTCCTTGCGGATCAGCGACCAGGGGACGAACAGCACCAGCGCGCTCGCCGAGACCAACGCGAAGGTCAGGATGAAGCGCGAGCTGAACCAGTCGTCCTCCTGACCCTTGTCGAGCACCACCTCGAGCGCTCCGAGCACGGTGGCGATCAGGACGAAGCCGATGAGGTCGAAGCGCAGGCCCTCTTTCCGGCGCTTCGCCCGCTCCGTCTTGGCCGCCTTGGATTCGGGCAGGATGAACCAGATCGCGACGAGCGAGATCAGGCCCACCGGCGCGTTGATCAGAAAGCACCAGTGCCAGGAGTAATTATCGCTGAGAAAGCCGCCGAGCGTCGGGCCGACGACCGGTGCCACCACCACCGCTATGCCGTAGAGCGCGAAGCCCTGGCCGCGCTTCTCGGGCGGGAAGGCGGCGGCCAGGATCGACTGGGCCACGGGCGTCATGCCGCCGCCCGCAAGCCCTTGCAGCACGCGGAAGACGAGCAGCGATTCGAGGTTCCAGGCGAGACCGCAGAGCACCGAGCTCAGGGTGAAGAGCGCGATGCAGGCGAGGAAGAAGTTGCGCCGCCCGAAGGTGCTCGCGAGCCAGCCCGAGGCGCAGAGCACGATGGAATTGGCGACGAGATAGCTGGTGATCACCCAGGCCGCCTGGTCGGGCCCTACAGCCAAGCCGCCCGAAATGTAGCGCAGTGCCACATTGGCGATCGTCGTGTCGAGCACCTCCATGAAGGTGGCGACCGACACCAGCAGCGCGATGACCCAGGGGTTGACGCCCGGATAGGCGGATTTGTACTTGGCCGGCGCTGCGCCGGCCTTCGGTCCACTCATGGATGCTCGCGCGGTTCCGAGGTCGGGCGCCGGACGCGCGACCGCTCGAGCATCACAATCGTCGAAGACGGCCGGGGTTCCCCACCGTGCCCGGCCCGAGCGTCCCTCAGCGCGCGCCGAGAAGCGCCTGCGCCGCGAGGCCGGCGAAGAGGATCAGGCCGGCGTCGCGGTTGGCGCGAAACAGCGTCAGGGCATGGCGCGGATCGTCATGCGTCATGCGCGAGACTTGCCAGCCGAGATGGATCGCGAAGCCCGCCAGCCCAGCCCAGGCCAGCGGGCCCGCGCCGATGCCGAGCGCTCCCGCGCAGGCGAGGATCGACGCCCCATAGAGCCCTGCCACGCCCAGCCTGACGTGACTGCCGAAGGCGATGGCGGTCGAGCCGATTCCCACGATCGCGTCGTCGGCGATGTCCTGCATGGCGTAGATCGTGTCATAGCCCATGGTCCACAGGATGGCGCCGAGATAGAGCAGGATCGGCGCTGCAGAGAGGGAACCGAGGACCGCCGTCCAACCGACGAGCGCGCCCCAGGCGAAAGCAAGGCCGAGCACGATCTGCGGCCAGTCGGTGATGCGCTTCATGAAGGGGTAGACGGCCACCGGCACCAGTGCCAGCAGGCCGAGCCCGATGGTGAAGCGGTTGAAGCAGATGAGGACCGCAAGGCCGATCAGCGCCTGGGCG
Source organism: Lichenihabitans sp. (assembly GCA_965277635.1). Taxonomy (GTDB): domain Bacteria; phylum Pseudomonadota; class Alphaproteobacteria; order Rhizobiales; family Beijerinckiaceae; genus Lichenihabitans. Next base: position 1,727,165 of record CBDIDE010000002.1, on the reverse strand, counting down.
ATCAGGAAAGCCAGCGCCGCCTTGAGGCCGAGCCGGCCGCTCGCCAGCGGCCGGCCGCGAGTCCGCTCGACCTTGCGGTCGAGGTCGCGGTCGACGAGATCGTTGAAGGTCGAGCCGGCGCCGCGCATGACGATCGCCCCGATCATGAACAGGACGAGATGGAGAGGGTTTGGGCGCAGGCCGGCGGCGGCGGCAGCGAGCGCGCTGCCCCACCAGCACGGCAGGAGCAGCAATTGCCAGCCGATCGGCCGATCGATCCGCGCCAGTTGCACGAAGGGGCGCAACGGGGCCGGCCAGGGCGAGAACAGCCCCGAGGCGGCATCGGGCAAGGTCTCGGAGCCGGGGCCCGGAGCGGGTCCGCTCACCGACCACCGCCTGCAGAGGCGATCACAAAGGTCCGGCCGGCAGCTTGAGCACCGGCTGCTGGTTCGCCGCCTGCTGGGCCTGCTGCGCCTGCTGTGTCTGCATCTTCTTGATCTTGACCGCGAAGTCGCAGGCTTTGACGGCCACGCTGGCGGTGCGGGCGCGGCTCTGGCTCATCTTCGCGACGAGATCATCGGGAAGGCTGCACCAGTCCTTGTTCTTCGTCATGTAGGCGACGACCTCGGCCTCGGCGACGGCGAGTGCCTTGAGCCGCGGACAGGCGGAGATCGGTTCGAGCTTGCCCCCGTGCGTCCGGGTGATCTGGTTCAGCGCCGTCACCTGAGCCATGCGCTTCTTCATCAGCGCACCGAGGTCGTCCCCGCAATCGGCGCGGGCCAGGGTCGGCACCAGGAGCGCGGCAGCCGTGATCGCGGCCACGGACGGACGCGAAAGGGAACGGAAGACAGACAGCAAAAATGTCATGCGCCAGATCTCTCGGTGATGCGGGCCTTTCCTGCCGGTTGCCGCGGGACCCCTCTTACCAAGCCAGCGAGGCCTTCGAAAAGCGGCGACTTGATGGCCGAACCGGCGCCACAGGGGTTGACAGGGTCACCGGGGCCGACGCAGGCGGGAGGTGTGACATGATTCCCTCTGCCCGAGCGATCCAGCGCCATGCCTCGCCCCGATTTCACCGCTCCGCGCCTCTTCGTCGAGGCGACCCTCGATATCGGCGCCATCGTCGCGCTCGAACGGGACCAGGCCCATTACCTCGGCCATGTGCTGCGGCTCGGGCCAGGGGCGGCGGTCCTCGCCTTCAACGGCCGCGACGGCGAATGGCAGACCCGCTTTTCCGGCGGAAAAAGCGGACATGTGCTGACGGCCGAGACCCGCACCCGCCCGCAGCCGGCGCACGGCGATCTCGTCTATTGCTTCGCGCCGCTCAAACATGCGCGGCTCGACTATCTGGTGCAGAAGGCGGTCGAGATGGGGGCGGACGTGCTCCAGCCGGTGATCACGCGACGCACCCAGGCGGCGCGGGTCAATGCGGAACGGATGCGGGCGAATGTGATCGAGGCGGCCGAGCAATGCGGCGTGCTCTCGGTGCCCGAGGTGCGGCCCCCGCGAGACCTGGCCGAGGTCCTCGCCGGCTGGCCGGCCGACCGGCTGATGGTCTTCTGCGACGAGGATGTGGAGACCGCCGATCCCGTCGCGGCGCTCATGGAGGGGGGTGCGCACCGCGGCGGCGCGCTAGATCACGATGATTTTGGATCGAACCGGTCCAACATCATGAAGGTGATCGATGCCAACAATTCAGAGCATGATGTCACCCGAAAACCCGTTCCGACGTTTCGACATCATGCTCTAGGCGTCATCGTCGGTCCCGAGGGTGGCTTCGACGCGGCGGAACGGGCGGCGCTCCTCGGCCTGCCGCGCCGGCTGCGGCTCTCGCTCGGGCCCCGCATCCTGCGGGCCGATACGGCGGCGGTCGCGGCGCTGGCGCTCGTGCAGGCCACGCTCGGCGACTGGCGGACATGACGATCGGATATCGCCCGTCTCAGGCGTGACCCGCGTCCGCCGAGAGCATCGCCGGGTCGATGCCGAGCTTGCGCAGCGCCCGGTCATATTTGGTATCGAGGCTACCGTCGAAGATCAGCCCCTGATCGGCCGGACAATTGATCCAGCCGTTGTGCTGCATCTCGGCCTCGAGCTGGCCGGGCGACCAGCCGGCGTAGCCCAGGGCCAGCATGGCCCGGTCCGGCCCCTTGCCGCTGGCGATGGCGCGCAGGATGTCGACGGTCGCGGTGAGCGAGATGCCGGCGTCGATCTCGAGCGTCGAATTGTCGACGAAATAATCGGCCGAATGCAGCACGAAGCCGCGGCCCGTCTCGACCGGACCGCCCTTGACGACCGGCACCGCGCCGGCGCCGGTCGGCAGGCGGATCGCCTCGTCGGGCGCGATGACGTCGAGCTGCACCAGGAGCTCGGAGAAGCTCACCTTCCTGGCCGGCTGATTGACCACGATGCCCATGGCGCCGTCCTGGGAATGGGCGCAGACGTAGATGACGCTGCGCGCGAACCGGGTGTCCGACATGCCGGGCATGGCGACGAGCAACTGGCCGTCGAGAAAGCCCGGCGGATGCGCCGTAAGAGAAGTGAGGTCGATCATCGTCTCCATTTTATGGCCTCGGGCAGCCATAGGACAAGGGAGTGCACGGCCGCGGCGTCCGATGCAAACCCGCGGCCAGCACGCGTGGGAATGGCGAAACGCCGTGCGGAGGCCTATGTGGCAGGCATGAGCATCCCCTTGTCGCGCTCCGCCGCCTCGGCGCTCCGCTGCACCGGCGTGGCCCTGAGCCTCGCGGGCGGCCTGTCGTCGCCGCATGGCGCGATGGCGGAGCTATCGGCCTGGTCGACGAGCCGCTTCGCCTCGGCCCGGCTCATCGACGGCGGCGCGGCGCCCGCTGACGCGGCATTGCCAGCGCAAACCTTGCTCGCCGGGGTCGAGATCCGCCTGGCGCCCAAGTTCATTACATACTGGCGCAACCCGGGCGACGCGGGCGCGCCGCCGGTCTTCGATTTTTCAGGGTCCGACAATCTCCGCGACGCCAAGGTCCTCTATCCGGCACCCGAGAGGCTCGATGAGGCGGGCAGCGAAGCCTTCGGCTATCGCGACGACGTTGTTTTCCCGGTGGAGGTCACACCGGAGAAGGCCGGCAGGCCGGTCAGGCTCGACCTCAAGCTCGATTACGCGGTGTGTTCGGAGATCTGTGTGCCGGTCAGGGCCGAGGCGCACCTTGGGCTCGGCGGCGCGGGCGCGGCCGAGACCGAGGCGGTGCGCGGCGCGCTGCGACGGGTTCCCGTGCCACGCAGGCTCGGCGAGGGCGGCCCCCTCGGCATCGAGGCCGTGATCCCCGGTCCTGGCGGAACAGCCCAGGTGGAAGCCACGGCGCCGGCCGGCGCGGTGCTGTTCGCCGAGGCGCCGGAGCCCTGGTACGTCACCGCCTCAGCAGGCCGCGAGGAGCCCGGCGGCCATCTCGGCTTCACGCTGTCGGCGCCCGATCCACGGCCGGCCGGCAAGGTCCCGTCCGAACCGCTTCGCCTCACGCTCACGAGCGCGGGCGGGGCGATCGACGTCTCGGTGCCCCTCGACGCGGTGATCCGCAAGCCTTAAAGACGCATCATTCTACCTCGCTGCCGCGGAGCCCGTATGGCCATTCAGATCGGCGACCGATTGCCGCACGCCACCTTCTTCGTCATCGGACCGGACGGACTCGAACCGCGTACGACGGAAGCGGTGTTCAACGGCCGCAAGGTCCTGCTCTTCGGGGTGCCGGGGGCCTTCACCCCGACCTGCGACAAGAACCACCTGCCTGGCTATATTCAGAACGCCGGGAAAATCAGGGCCAAGGGGATCGACGCCATCGCCGTGACCGGCGTCAACGATGCCTTCGTCATGCGCGCCTGGTCGCATGCCTCGGGTGGCGAGGGTGTCATCGAGTTCCTGTCCGACGGCAACGGCGATTTCGCCAAGGCGGTCGACCTCACCATGGACGGCACCGCGCGCGGCTTCGGCCTCCGTTCGAAGCGCTACGCCATGCTGGTCGAGGACGGCGTCGTGAAAAGCCTGGCAGTCGAGGATGCGCCGGGCCGGGTCGACGTATCCTCCGCCGACGCCGTGCTGGCGACCCTTTAGAGGCACATCGGAAGCTTAAGATCGTGTCCGCTCTCGCAACACCTCTCGCGACCCCTGCCCCGCCGCTCGTTCCGGCTGCGGGCAGGCTGTCGCTCGCCGGGCTGGACCGCGCCGAACTCGCCCAGGCGCTGCGCGCGCTCGATGTCCCGGAGCGCGAGCTCAGGATGCGCGTCGCGCAGCTCTGGCAATGGATATACGGCCAGGGCGCGACGCGCTTCGACGTCATGCTCAACATCGGCAAGGCACTGCGGAGCCGGCTCGCCGAGGCCTATAGTCTTGCCCGGCCGGAGGTGGTGAGCGAGCAGGTGTCGCGCGACGGCACGCGCAAATGGCTGATCCGCCTGGCGCCGACCGGCCCGCACGACCGCGGCGCCGAGATCGAATGCGTCTACATCCCCGAATCCGACCGCGGGACGCTGTGCGTCTCGAGCCAGGTCGGTTGCACGCTGACTTGCACCTTCTGCCACACCGGCACCCAGAAGCTCGTGCGCAACCTCGAGGCGCGCGAGATCGTCGCCCAACTCCTGGTGGCGCGCGACCGGCTCGGCGATTTTCCCGGCCTGGCGCCGCCCGGCGACGGCCTCGTTCCTTCCGGAGAAGGGGTGAGGGCCGTGTCGAACATCGTCTTCATGGGAATGGGCGAACCGCTCTACAACCTCGACGCGGTGCGCGACGCGGTCGCTGTCATGGCGGACGGCGACGGCCTCTCCCTGTCGCGGCGGCGGATCACGGTTTCGACCTCGGGCGTCGTGCCGCAGATCGGGGCGCTCGGCCGCCAATGCGGCACCATGCTGGCGATCTCGCTGCATGCCGTGCGCGACGACCTGCGCGACGACCTCGTCCCGCTCAACAAAAAATATCCGATCCGCGACCTGCTCGACGCCTGCCGAACCTATCCGGGCCTCTCTAACGCGCGGCGCATCACCTTCGAATATGTGATGCTGAAGAACGTCAACGACAGCCTCGCGGAGGCGCGCGACCTCGTCCGCCTTCTCAAGGGCATTCCGGCCAAGATCAATCTGATCCCCTTCAACCCCTGGCCCGGCACGCGCTATTCCTGCTCGGACTGGGATCGGATCGAGGCCTTCTCCGACATCGTCTTCAAGGCCGGCTACGCGAGCCCGGTGCGAACCCCGCGCGGACGCGACATTCTCGCCGCCTGCGGCCAGCTCAAGAGCGAGACCGAGAAGCTGCGGGCACGGGCTCGGCTTCTCATTGACTCCGGCGCGGCGGCAGAATGATCGCCTCGCTGGTTTTTTTTGGCGAGGATCGGCGGGAAGGGCTTGGCGCCGAGCCCAAGACGGTATATTATCTCATTCAGAATTCGGGACGCACCGCCCGTGTGGATGCTCCGCAGCCCACAGACCGGTTGTCAACTACCCGACCATTGGCCTTTGATCCCTCGGAGATCGGCCATTCGGATCAGGGTAGGGCCGATATTACCTTGTTCCGGTAGACCCTCGATCGACATGAGAAGGTTTTCAGATTGATCGTGGCCAGGCGCAGGTCGCCGAGCTGTGATTGTCTTACTGGAACGGTTCCGGCCGCAAGGCCTGATCGGAACGGCGCCGCGGGATCAATCCGACACGGGATCACCCTGTGTAGATTGCGGGCCTGATGTCACTCAAGGACGATCGATGAGACCAGGTCAGAACAAGCGTATGCGTGGGCGCAACAACAATAATAACAATAACAATCGCAAGGGCCCCAACCCTCTCACGCGTTCCTATGAATCGAATGGTCCGGATGTCAAGATCAGAGGGACGGCGCATCACATCGCTGAAAAATATCTACAGCTTGCGCGCGACGCTCAGACGTCCGGAGACCCTGTTGCAGCAGAAAGCTACTTGCAGCACGCCGAACATTACTTTCGGTTGATCGCATCCGCACAGCAAGCACAGATGGGCTTCAGTCGCCCGGCCGAGGATCCCGATCCCGACGAGACCGACGAAGACGACGTCAATGCCGTGCCGGATCGGTTCGCCTCGCCGCCGGAACGGCCCCAGCCCCAATACAACCAGCCGCAGCCGTCCCAGCCTTATGCCGAGCGGCCCTATAACGGCGGGGAGCGGCAGCAAGGCGGCTTCAATGGCGAGCGCCCCGCCTATAACGGTGAGCGGCCATCGTTCAACGGCGAGCGTCACGACCGCCAGGATCGTGGCCAGCAGGATCGGCAGGGTCAGGATCGGCAGGGTCAAGACCGCGGCAATTACGAGGGTGGCCGGCGAAACGACCGCATGGGACGTGGACCGCGACCCTATCGGGATCAGGATGGGCGCCCCGATCAGCGCGGCCAGGACGCCCGGAATCAGGACTACCGGAATCCGGACTATCGCGGGCAGGAGCGCAGCTATTCGGATCGGCCGCCCGAGACTCGTCCGGACGTTCGGGAGGGTGGCCGCCCCGAACAGCAGGGCGGCCGGACATTCAACGGCCCGCCTCGCGACCGCCCCCGCGATCCCGCTGCCGAGGAGGCTCAACCGGAGCTGACTGCCCGCCAGGACCCGGTTCAGCGTGAGCCGGATGCCCAGCCCGCCGAAGCTCCCGACCTTCCCGCCTTCATCAGGGCGCCGGTGCGCGTGGGGCCGTCCCCATCGGCTGCAGCCAGCGAGCCGATCCCGACCGACACGACGGAGGCCGCGGCCGAAGGTCCGAGCGACGACGCGCCTCGCTTCCCGCCGCGTCGCCGCCGGCGTCCGCGGGTCGCCACCGCCGGAACCGACGAGGCACCCGCGGAGACCCCGATCCCCGAAGAATGACTGCCCGTGGGTCCGCGGGGCGCGCGTGTGGCCGAGGCCGCCGCCTTGCGGGCCGACTTCCCGAGCCAATGCGGATCTCCTACCCTGTTCCTCCCGTAAGCCTTTTTGATCCCTCCCCCTCAACGATGTCACCGTGCGTGCGCCCGTGAATTTGCCGGGCCTCCAAGCCGACAACCCTCCCCTTCCGCCTTTCATATCAGTCTGTCGCGCCCGCGGTCCTTCGGGATGGCGTGGCGGCACCCCGAGGATCCCTTCCCATGCGGGAAATCAAACTCCAGGACTTGAAGTCCAAATCTCCGACCGAACTGCTGGCCTTCGCCGAAAGCCACGAGGTCGAGAATGCCTCGCTCATGCGCAAGCAGGAGCTGCTCTTCGCCATCCTCAAGGAACTCGCCAACCGCGAGATCGAAATCATCGGCCAGGGCGTGGTCGAGGTGCTGCAGGACGGCTTCGGCTTTCTGCGCTCGCCCGATGCCAACTACCTCGCCGGACCGGACGACATCTATATCTCGCCTTCGCAGATCCGCCGCTTCGGCCTTAGGACCGGCGACACCGTCGAGGGACTGATCCGCAGCCCCAAGGAAGGCGAGCGCTATTTCGCGCTGCTCAAGGTCAATACGATCAATTTCGAGGACCCCGAGAAGGTCCGCCACAAGGTCCATTTCGACAATCTCACACCGCTCTATCCCGACGAGCGGCTGAAGCTCGAGACCGAGGAGGTTCGCAAGGACATGTCGGCGCGCGTCATCGACGTGGTGGCGCCGATCGGCAAGGGTCAGCGCGCCCTCATCGTCGCTCCGCCGCGCACCGGCAAGACCGTGCTGCTCCAGAACATCGCGCAATCCGTCACCGCCAACCACCCCGAGTGCTATCTCATCGTGCTGCTCATCGACGAGCGGCCCGAGGAGGTCACCGACATGCAGCGCTCGGTCAAGGGCGAGGTCGTCTCCTCGACGTTCGACGAGCCGGCCACGCGCCACGTGCAGGTGGCCGAGATGGTGATCGAGAAGGCCAAGCGCCTGGTCGAGCACGGTCGTGACGTCGTCATCCTGCTCGACTCGATCACCCGGCTCGGCCGCGCCTACAACACCACCGTCCCCTCCTCCGGCAAGGTGCTGACCGGCGGCGTCGACGCCAACGCGCTGCAGCGGCCGAAGCGCTTCTTCGGCGCGGCGCGCAACATCGAGGAGGGCGGCTCGCTGACCATCATCGCCACCGCGCTGATCGATACCGGCTCGCGCATGGACGAGGTGATCTTCGAGGAATTCAAGGGCACCGGCAATTCGGAGATCATCCTCGACCGCAAGGTCGCCGACAAGCGCACCTATCCGGCGATCGACATCGCCCGCTCGGGCACCCGCAAGGAGGAACTGCTGGTGCCGGCCGACATCCTCAAGAAGATGTACGTGCTGCGCCGCATCCTGAACCCGATGGGCACGGTCGACGGCGTCGAGTTCCTGCTCGGCAAGTTCCGCGAGACGCCGAAGGGCAATACCGCCTTCTTCGAATCGATGAACACCTAAGGACCGGATTGTCGGGTGATGAACCCTCTGCGGCGTGACGGTCGAGTCGAAGACACTTTGAGGACTGTCATTGCGAGGAGCGGAGCGACACGGCAATCCAGGAGCTGAAGACGGCTCCGGCCCGAGGCGGCGGCGATGACCCGTGAGACGATCTTCGCCCTTGCCTCGGGCGGCGGCCGGGCAGCGATCGCCGTGATCCGTCTGTCCGGGCCGGAGACGCGTGACGCGCTGGTGCGCCTCGCCGGCCGCCTGCCCCACCCCCGCATGGCGACGCTGGCCGCCGTGAAGGATCCTGGCACAGGCCTGCTGCTCGATCGCGCGCTGCTGCTGTGGTTCCCCGCCCCCGCGTCCTTCACCGGCGAGGATGCGGCCGAAGTCCAGCTCCATGGTGGCCGGGCGGTCGTCGCCGCCGTGCTCGATGCGCTCTCGCGTCTCGACGGCTTGCGGCCGGCCGAACCCGGCGAATTCACCCGCCGCGCCTTTCGTAACGGCAAGATGGATCTCGGCGAGGTCGAGGGCTTGGCCGACCTCATCGACGCCGAGACCGAGGCGCAGCGCCGCCAGGCGCTCCGCGCGCTCGATGGCGCTCTCGGTAGCTGGGCCGAGACCCTGCGTCACCGGCTCGTCAGCGCCCTGTCGCTTGCCGAAGGTGCTATCGATTTCGCCGATGAAGACGACCTCGTCACCGCCTTCCGTCGCGACATCGGCGCGGAGATCGGGGCCGTGCGCGGCCTGATCGCCGCCGAGCTCGATGTCTCGCGCCGCGGCGAAAAGCTGCGTGAGGGCCTGGTCGTCACCATCTCAGGCCCGCCGAACGTCGGCAAATCGACGCTGCTCAATGCCTTGGCGGGGCGCGAGATCGCCATCGTCTCGGTCCATGCCGGCACGACGCGCGACCCCATCGAGGTCGACCTCGATCTCGGCGGCCATCCCCTAAGGTTGATCGATACGGCGGGCCTGCGCGACACCGAGGATCCGGTCGAGCGCGAAGGCATCGCCCGCGCTCGTCGGCGTGCCCAATCGTCGGATCTGGTGCTGTGGCTGTGCGAACTGGGCGGCCCCGCGATGCCGCCGCCAACCGAGGGCCTCTGCTGGCTGGTCCTGACCAAGGCCGACCGGGCGGGAGCCGCCCGCGCCGCGGACCACGTCATCTCGGCCCGCACCGGGGAGGGTATGGACGGCCTCGTCGCGGCCTTGCGCCGCTTCGCCGACACGGCCCTCGTCGGAGCGGAGCAGGCGATGGTCACGCGGCTGCGACAACGACTGGCGTTGGACGCGGCGCAGCGCCACCTGAGCACGCTTGCGGCGCTCGGCGAGACCGCGCCGCTGGAACTGGTCGCGGAGGAATTGCGCGCCACCATCGCCGCCTTGTCGAGCTTGGTCGGCGAGGTCGGCACGGAAGAGATCCTCGGCCAGATCTTCGCACGCTTCTGCATCGGCAAGTAGGTCTGCGCCATCCACGTTTCACGTGAAACAGAAGGATCGAGCCTGCCTTTCCGCACACCGCAATTCGCGGTATAGGCGGGCGTTGGCGCCGGCCGCAAACATTTCTTCGGATGATGATGATGGCTCTGTCCTTCGACGTCGTGGTGATCGGCGGCGGCCATGCGGGTTGCGAAACCGCCGCAGCGAGTGCCCGGATAGGCGCCCGCACGGCGCTCGTGACGCAATCTCTTGCCACCATCGGCACGATGTCCTGCAATCCGGCGATCGGCGGCCTCGGCAAGGGTCATCTGGTGCGCGAGATCGATGCCCTCGACGGCGTCATGGGCCGGGTCGCCGATCGCAGCGGCATCCAGTTCCGGGTCCTCAACCGCCGCAAGGGACCGGCGGTCCGTGGCCCTCGGGCGCAGGCCGACCGCAAGCTCTACCGCGCCGCAATGCAGGCCGAACTCGGCAGCACGCCCGACCTCTTTCTCCTGGAGGGAGAAGCCGATGGGCTGGTCATCGAAGACGGCTGTCTCACGGCCGTGATGCTCGCCGACGGCAGGCGCCTCGGCTGCGGCGCGGCCGTCCTCACGACCGGCACGTTCCTGCGCGGCATGATCCACATCGGCGAGACGCGCATCCCGGCGGGCCGCATTGGCGAGGCACCGAGCCACGGCCTGTCGGTGGCCCTCGATGCCCATGGCTTCGCGCTCGGCCGGCTGAAGACCGGCACGCCTCCCCGGCTCGACGGCCAGACCATCGCCTTTGACCGGCTGGAGCGCCAACCGGGGGACCCGGAGCCGGAGCCTTTCTCCAGCCTCACGACCCGCATCGAGACGCCGCAGCGCGATTGCTTCATCACCCGCACCACCGCCGTGACGCACGACCTGATCCGCGCCAACCTCAATCGCGCACCCCTCTTCTCGGGCGCCATCACCGGCCCCGGCCCGCGTTACTGCCCCTCGATCGAGGACAAGATCACGCGCTTCGCCGAGCGTGATAGCCACCAGATCTTCCTCGAGCCCGAAGGTCTCGACGATCCCTTGTTCTATCCCAACGGGATCTCGACATCCTTGCCGGCCGAGGTGCAGCAGGCTTTCATCCGCACCATTCCAGGGCTGGAGCAGGCTGTCATCGCCCAGCCGGGCTATGCGATCGAATATGATTTCATCGATCCGCGCGAATTGCGGCCAAGCCTTGAGACCAAGCGGATCGCTGGCCTCTTTCTCGCCGGCCAGATCAACGGCACGACGGGTTACGAAGAGGCGGCCGCGCAGGGCCTCGTTGCCGGCCTCAACGCGGCGCGGCGCGCCGGGGAGGGCGCGCCGATCCTGTTCGAGCGGTCCCGCTCGTACATTGGCGTGATGATTGACGATCTCGTGACGCGCGGCGTCACCGAGCCCTATCGCATGTTCACCTCGCGCGCCGAATATCGCCTGACATTGCGGGCCGATAATGCCGATCAGCGGCTGACCGAGCTTGGCCACAGCTGGGGGTGTGTCGGAGCGGTCCGTGCCGCGGCCTATGCCGGGCGGATCGCCGCGATCAGGCAGGCCCGTGCGCTGACCGAAAGCCTCGTCGCGACGCCGCAGCAGCTCGCCTGCCATAATATCGCGGTCAGTCAGGATGGCGTGCGCCGCTCCGCCTTTGCCCTGCTCTCCTATCCGACCGTCGATGCCGTGGACCTCGCCCGGCTGTGGCCGGCGCTTGCCGCGATCCCGGCCGGCGTGATGGCGCAGATCGAGGCCGACGCCAAATATGCCGTCTATCTCGACCGGCAGGCGACCGACATCGACCGCAGCCGCCAAGAGGATGCGACCCTGCCGGATGCGCTCGACTACGGTGCCATTCCCGGCCTTTCGCGCGAACTCGGCGACAAGCTCAGCCGCATCCGGCCGGCGACGCTCGGCCAGGCCCAGCGGATCGAGGGGATGACGCCGGCGGCCGTGACGCTCCTCCTCGCGCGTGCGCAAGCCACGAAGCCGCAGATCCCCGCCGGCATCGACCCCGCTCGTGCCCCGTCCTGACCCGGAGGAAGCCGCGGAGGCAGACCGTCGCCATGCGGTCGCGCTCGTGCCTGTTTCACGTGAAACGGAAGAGCGGCTTGCGCTCTATGTGGCTCTGTTGCGGCGCTGGCAGCGGATCAAGAATCTCGTCGGCCCCTCGACGCTCGATCGGGTGTGGACGCGGCACATCGCCGATTCGGCGCAGCTCGTCGCGCTCCTGCCCGAGGCCCGGAGCTGGCTCGACATGGGCTCCGGCGCTGGATTCCCCGGGCTCGTGATCGCCATCCTGCTGCGCGACACGGCTGGCGCCGCCGTCCATCTGGTCGAAAGCAATGCCCGCAAATGCGCCTTCCTGCGCGAGGCCGCCCGCGAGACCGGCGCGGCCGCGGTCATCCACAATGCGCGAATCGAAAATGTCACGCCGACGCTCGAATATGTTGATGTCATCACCGCGCGGGCGCTGGCGCCCTTGCCCGATCTCCTAGAAATGGGCAAGATTCCATTGAGCAGAGGTGCGACCGGGCTGTTTCTCAAAAGCGCCGGCGAGCTCGCGTCGATCGGCGTCGGCCAGCCTGCGTCGATCGTTAGCGTCCTGCCGAGCCTGACGTCGCCGGAGGGCCGGGTGGTGCTGGTGCGGCCGGGGCATCGGGCGGCGCGGGATTGAGGTCAAGCATCATGAATGGTCGCACTCGGGTCCTCGTTCTCGCCAACCAGAAGGGCGGTGTCGGCAAGACCACGACCGCCATCAACCTCGGTACCGCGCTCGCCGCCGTCGGCGAGCAGGTCCTGCTGGTCGACCTCGATCCGCAGGGCAACGCCTCGACCGGCCTCGGGGTCGAGCGCAAGGACCGGACGGTGTCGACCTACGGGGTCATGACCGGCGCGCACAGAATGCGGCAGGCCTGCCGCCCGACCTCGGTGCCGAACCTCTCCATCGCGCCCTCGACCATGGACCTCCTCGGCCTGGATCTCGAGATCGCCAGCCACAAGGACCGCGCCTACAAGCTGCGCAACGCGCTGGCGCAGGTCGACATGGCCGGGGAGGCGCCCCACTTCGACTATGTCCTGGTGGACTGCCCGCCATCCCTGAATCTTTTGACCATCAATGCCTTCGCGGCGGCCGATTCGGTTCTGGTGCCGCTACAATGCGAGTTCTTCGCCCTCGAAGGTCTGTCGCAACTGCTGGCGACGGTCGAGCAGGTCAAGCAGAGCCTCAACTCGGCGCTGACGATCCACGGCATCCTGCTCACCATGTTCGATCCGCGCAACAATCTGGCGATGCAGGTCGTGGCCGACGTGCGCCAGATCATGGGCGAGAAGGTCTACGACACCATCATCCCCCGCAATGTGCGCGTCTCCGAGGCGCCTTCGCACGGCAAGCCGGTGCTCCTCTACGATCTCAAATGCGCCGGCAGCCAGGCCTATCTTCGCCTCGCCTCCGAGGTGATCCAACGCGAGCGGCAATGGGCCGCCTGAACCCGCGAGGAGGAGCGATGAGCATGGCCGAAGAGCAGAGCCGCCCGCGCCTCGGACGCGGCCTCGCCGCCCTGATCGCCGATTCGGCCACGCAGATGCCCTCGCCTGAGGTGCGCGACAGGCGCGCCGTGGCGCTCGACCGCCTGAGGCCGAGCCCGCGCAACCCGCGCCGGCATTTTGGCTCCGACGACCTCCATGACCTCGCCCAGTCGATCCGGGAGAAGGGCCTCATCCAGCCGATCGTCGTCCGGCCCGCCGCAGGACACGAGGGGTATTACGAGATCATCGCCGGCGAGCGTCGCTGGCGTGCCGCCCAGGCCGCCGCGCTGCCCGAGGTCCCGGTGATCGTTATCGCCGCCAGCGACAAGGAGGCGCTCGAGCTGGCGATCATCGAAAACGTACAGCGGGCCGATCTCAATGCCATTGAGGAGGCGCGCGGCTACGATCGCCTGTCGCAGGATTTCGGCTATTCGCCCGCCGATCTCGCCAAGGCCATCGGCAAGAGCCGCAGCCATGTCGCCAACATGCTGCGCCTGCTGAAGCTTCCACCCTCCGTCGAAGCCATGGTGGTCGACGGCAGGCTGACGGCCGGACACGCCCGCGCCCTGCTCGGCTTCGACGATCCGGAGCCGGTTGCCAGACGCATCGTCGCCAAGGGGCTGAGCGTACGCCACGTCGAGCAGATGGCTCAGGCTCGCCAGCAGGCCCTGCCCGCTGCGGACAAGGTGGCGGCGCGCCGGGCCGCCCCGGAGACGCCGGCCATCCACCCGAACACGCTGGCCCTGGCCAACCGCCTCAGCGATGTTCTCGGCCTGCGTGTTTCCCTCGAGCCGTGCCCGGACGGCGGGGAGCTCAGGATCCGCTACCGCACCTTGGAGGAGCTGGAGCAGGTCTGCCGCCGGCTCATCCGCTGAGAGCGTCTATAATAGACATATAAATCAATGGTTTGGCCGTTCGTCGTCGGTATCCGGCGTATGCGAGGGCTTCGCGCTCGGCACCGGCGTCGGCTTCACGCCGGACGTCGGCATTGCTGGGCGGATCGGCGGCGCAGCCGGCTTCGGCGCCGAGGTCATGCAGCGGGAATACCTCCGGCCGCGAGGGATCTTCAGGCGGTTGACCTGACGCTTCACGATCATCTGGTCCGCTCCCATCATGCGGATCTTCTCGATGACATTGCCGGCATGCTCGGAGCGGCGACAATCTTCGAAGAGCTCCCATTCCCCCGAACCGAAGACCGCCCTGCGCAGCATGCAGCGGCCGGCCGGTGAGACGATTTCCCTGGCCGTGTAGGTCCGCAGGCTTGGAGCGGCCGGAGAGCAGATCCGGTCGGCCCGGACCCATGTGCCCTCGAACGGATAGGTGGCGGCCGCCGCGGAGCCGCCGAGCAGCACCAGGACCACGAATGTGATGCCGACACGGCGGCGTGGGCTGATTGGTGGACGGCGCGGCATCATTCGTCGTTCGCCGCGTTGAGGTCTTCGAGCGGCAACGTTCGCGCGGCATCGGGCCGCCCGTCGCGGAAGGTCACGCCATCCTCGCCCAAGAACTCCACCCCCGCGACCTCGAACGTGGCGCGAAGCTTGGCGGCGGCCTCCGGTTCACCATGGCCCTGCTCCATTGCCACGATCGCCTCCGGCGGAATGACCGCAGTCCTCGCCAGGCGCTCGACCGTGAGGCCCAGGGCAGCGCGGGCCATTCGGGCTTGAGCAGGTGTCATGCTGGACGTCTCCTTGGGTCGGTGATCGATTACGACGCCCCGAAACCGGCCGGATATGGGACACCGTGCTCGCGCCGATCGCCCCGGCCCCGCCCCGGTTCGGCTTGCGCTGATGAGATAGAGCGTCGTATCGGACGAGCAATGTCAACCGCGACACATTCGGGCCTGGCATGGACTTTGCTAATCGATGACGAACATGGCCGAGCGACACGGCTGCGGACGCGATGCACGGCTTGCGGACGGGCCCTTCGGGACGTATCGCCTGGTGACGGCAAACGCAGGGCATAGCGCAACGCAATGAGACCGTGGCTTCCGATGCCTTCGACGTTCGCGACCCTTCCCGACATCGAGCCGTGCCGGTCCGGGGCGCCCGTCCCCGCGTCGCGCGACGAGAGTCCTCGCAGGCCCGTGCTGATCGTCCTCCACCAGGAGCATTCGACATCAGGCCGGATCGGCAGGCTGCTGAAGCTCCTCGGCCACGACCTCGACATCCGCCGCCCCCGCTTCGGCGATGCCCTGCCCGCGACGCTCGACGGGCACGCCGGCGCCGTCGTGTTCGGAGGCCCGATGAGTGCCAACGATCCCGACGGCTTCATCAAGGCCGAGATCGACTGGCTCGACGTGCCGCTGAAGGAATCCGTGCCGCTGATCGGCATCTGCCTCGGAGCGCAGATGCTGGCGCTGAAGCTCGGCCAGCCCGTGGTCGCCCATCCGGCGGCGCGTGTCGAGATGGGCTACTACCGGGTCATGCCGACCGCCGCCGCGGCGACGATCGCGGCCGCTCCCTTCCCGACTTGGGTCTATCATTGGCACAGCGAGGGCTTTCAACTGCCGCATGGCGCCGACTGCCTCGCCGTCGGCGAGGATTTCGCATGCCAAGCCTTCGCCTATGGCGACGCGGCCTTCGGGCTGCAGTTCCACCCGGAGGTCACCTACGCGATGATCTGCCGCTGGACGGTGCGCGGCGCCGCGCGGCTCGCGCTGCCGAATGCCGCCCCGCCCCATAGCCACAAGGAGGATTGGTTCCTGCACGACACCGCCGTGGCCCGCTGGACCGGCTCCTTCCTCGGCGCTTGGCTGCGCCGCGGGCGGGCCTGAAACGGTCGCCGCGTAGGCCGTCTATTCGGCGGCGGCGGAGCGGCCTTTCCGGGTATCGCCGGGCTCGATCCCGGCAGCCTTCGCGCTCAGCCAGGCATCGAGCTTGTCGAGCGCGGGGCTCGTCACGGTCGGCGGGGCGGGCGCCGCGATCAGCCCCATCTGCCTGAAGGCGGCATGGATCTCGAACAGCAGGTCGCTCGTGACCCGCATGGCCCCATCGACATCCTCGACATAGCAGATGAGTTCCAGGTGGATGTGCGTCTCCGTCATCGCGGTGAAGAACAGTTGCGGCGTCGGAATGGCGAGCACCAGCTCATGCGCCTTGGCGGTCTTGACCAGCATGGCCCGGATGTCCTCCGGGTCGCTCGTCACCGGCAGCACGAAGGGCAGGTCGATGCGGCCGATGCGGTCGTTGCGCACCCAGTTCTTCACCGTGCCGGTGACGAGGCTCGCATTGGGCATGACGACGAGAGCGCGGTCGAAGGTCTCGATCTCGGTCGAGCGCACGTTGATGCGCCGCACATAGCCCTGCTCGCCGCCGACGGTGATCCGGTCGCCGACCCGCACGGCCCGCTCCCACAGCAGGATCAGCCCCGAGACGAAATTATTGGTGATCGCCTGCAGGCCGAGGCCGATGCCGACCGACAGGCCGCCGGCCACGATGGTGAGCTTCTCGAGTCCGACGCCCATATGGGCCAGCCCGATCGCTAGCGCCAGCACGGCGCCGATATAGCCGAGCGAGGTCTTGATCGAGTTGCGCAGGCCGGCGTCGAGCTTGGTATGCGGCAGATATTTGACCTCGAGCCACCGCTGCAGGGCGCGAGTGGCGCCGATGCAGAAGGCGAACAGCAGGATCGAGACGACGATCGTCGAGATCGAGATGGTGACGTCGCCGACCGAGAAGCCGAAGAAGGCGGCGTTCAAGGTGGCGAGCATATCGCCCGATTCGAACTGCCAGGGCGCCAGCACCAGCAGCACGGTCGCGACATAGAGCACGATCTTGGCGAGGCCGGCGAACAGGATGCCGATCTGGTCCAGCGTGGCGGCGCGCAGGCCCATGCCGGCGATCAGCATCCGGCCGAGGCCGCCCTTCGGCCGGAGCGCGTAGGCGATCCCTTCGTCGGCCAGGGTCAGGAGAATGTAGAGGAGCGCCAGCGTGCCCGCGACGGCGATGACCTGCTCGACCAGGAACGAGGCGAAGGCCACATAGCCGATCACGGCCGCGCCGATCAGCGCGGCGATGACCGTCCAGGCGATCAACCTTATGATCGTCGTCCAGTGGTTCATCTGCGGCGTGCGGACCATGTCCTTGATCGCCGCCGCGGCCCGATGCGCCTTGCGGGTCTCGAGCAGCAGGACGATCGCCACCGCGAAGGCGCCGAGGCCGCGCGTCGCCACCGCCGTCGGCACGGCGACGCCGATCAGCTCGTTGATCGCCTCGACGAGCTTCTGCGCGGCGACCACGACCGAGACCGAGATGGTCACGTGGTAGAGCGCCTTGGCGCCGACGTCGGAGAGCGGGACCAGACGCCAGTTCGGGCTCTTCGGCGCGAGCAGGCCGCGGCTGATCCCGGTCATCACCGCCACGACGGCGACGCCGATCGTCAGGGCATGCCCGATCTGCTGGAACTGGGTCGGCAGGCCGAAGAACTCGACGAGGCCGCCGAGCGCCAGCACCGCGAGGATCGGCACGCTCGCGGTCGCGGCCGCGACCCGGATCGCCGCCAGGGCCTTGCGCAGGCGGCTCGGATCGGCCGTCTCCTCCCGGCTGCGGATGCGGCAGGCGACCAGCCACAACGGCCAGTAGAGCAGCACCAGCGCGGCGAGAAGCCCACCGAGACCGCCGCGCTGCAGGCTCGACAGCTTGTTCCACGAGACCTCGGTGAAATCGACGGTCAGCGTCGACAGGGCGCGGTAGTCCGAGGGCAGGTCGGCGACGACACCGCTCCACAGGGCCGGGCTGAAGAGGCTCGCCGAGCGGGCCAGGAGCGCGTGGGTGAAGAGCGCCCGACGCCGCGCCACGAGCCCATCGCTGATCTGGCCCGCCTGCACGGCGAGCACCTTGGCGCGTTTGACCGCCGCATCGAGATCACCGAAGAGCTTCTGTTGCGCGGACCGCTCCTTCGACACGTCCGCGGGCTCGGGCGGCGCCTTGGGATCAGGGGCCGGGCCGAGCTGGGTCAGGCGCGCCTTGACCGCGTCGACCCGGGGCGTCAGTTCCGCCGTGATGGCGGTGGCCTGGGCCGCGACAGGATCGATCTCGCCGCGCAGCGCGACGAGCGTCGCGTCGGACAGCTCGCCGCGTCCCAGTCGGGCTTCGACGCCGTCGATCGCGGCCTTCAACGCATCGAGCCTCGCGCTGGCGCTCGGCGGCACCTGCTCCTGTGCCAGGGCAGGGGGCATGGCCAGGACGAGGAGGGCGAGCAGAGCGAGAGCCAGTTGCCGCAATTCTACACCTTCCGTCACGACGCGGCGGACCTCCGCCGTTCGGCTCCGGACCATCCGCGCCTTCAATAGAGAGGATCGAGGCGTACCGGCGTCTTGAACGGTCCGATCGACACTCGACCGTCGGCGAGGGTCACCGGCAGGGGAATGGCCCCGATCATCGACTTTCCCGGCTCGGGCGATTTGCGTCCGAGCAGACCTGCCAGGGCACCGCCGACCGACACGGCATGGAGCGGCAATCCCAGGCGGGCCGCGACGCCCTCGTAGCCCGAGATCGCGGTCTGCAGACGCCCGCTCAGCCGGTGCTCCGCATCGAGCCCGATCACGCCCTGCGCCTCGGCCTTCAGGTCACCCTTGGTCAGCTTCAGCGTATCGAGATGGAAGGTCCCGCCGCCCTGCCGCCATCGCTCGAGCAGCCGCGGCCAAGGTTCGAACGCCGTGTCCTGAACCGCCGTGACGACCCCCCGCTGCTCGACCGAAAGCGGATCGGGCGTCCCCAGAACCGCGTCGAGGGCCGGACAAGCGGCGTCGAAAAGGTCGAGCCAGACTTCGTAGGCCCGGTCCGCCGGTGGCCGCGACGGCGCCGGCCCGACGCGCAATTCCGCATGACGGACACGGTTCGTGCGGCCGTCGGCATCGGTCGCGGTCAGGTCGTCGGCCACCAGCGCGACGCGGGCGCGGTCGTCCGAGAGCAGCCTCGTCTCGATCAGCAAGGCCGCCCAGTTTGCCGCGATATCGCCCTCGCCCTCGCGACTGATCGCTAGGGGACCCCTGATCCAGGCGTCGACCGCCTTGGGCTGGTAGAGCACGACCCCGGCATCGAGCGCGCCGAAGGTCGCCGTCAGCTGGACTCCGCCTACCTTGCCACTGAACGCTGGATGCGTGCACGAGATGTGCAGGGCGAGGGGGAAGCCGGCGATGGTGCGGCTGGGGCATGACCAATCGCGGCCGTGCGCCGCCTCCGCCGCCATCCACTGGTCCATGCGGCTGGCTGCTTCGTGGCGGGCGAACAGCCAGAGAGCCGACCAGCCGAGCACCAGGATCGTCAGCGACAGCAGGCACAGCGACAGCCAGGGGCGGCGTCGGCGACTACTCCGCAGGACGAGCGTATCGAGCCTCATGGCGCCTCGCCGAGCGCGGCGACAGGGGCGCACCGGCTTGACGCGGCACCGTCTTTGCCGCGAAGCAGGCGATATTGCCCCGGCGGGCGGGCGGGCCAGGACACGGCCGGCAGAAAACGGAGAGAATGACGATGCCACGAGCGGGGCCCGATCAGGACCTGTGGATCTTCGCCTATGGATCTTTGATGTGGCGTCCCGATTTCGCCTATGCGGAGCGGCAAAGAGCGCGCGTCTACGGCTTCCATCGGGCCCTCTGCATCTATTCGCACCACTGGCGCGGCACCGCGGAGCGTCCGGGGCTGGTGCTTGGCCTCGACCGCGGCGGCTCCTGCGTTGGACTGTGCTTTCGTATCGCACGAGAGGCGTCGGCCGCAACCCTCGCCGCCGTCCGCGAGCGCGAACTGGTGACCGGGGTTTACGAGGAAATTGCGGCGCCCGTGCGCCTCGAGCATGGAGAGCGCCTGAACGCGCTGACCTACGTGGCCCGTCGCGGTCACGCCCAATATGCCGGCGGGTTGCCGATGGCCGAGCAGGCGCGGCTCGTGCGCCAGGGCCTCGGCATCGCGGGCGCGAACGTCGATTATATCCGCAACACTCGTCGCCACCTCGAAGAGCTCGGCATCCGCGACGCGTGGCTCGACGGGCTGGCGGCCGCCGTCACATCCTCCGTAGCGGGCTCAGGTGAGGCCGAGCAGCGTCCGGCCGGCATCGGTCAGGACGTAGAGCACTGAGACGCCGCCGCGGATCTCCTTCGGTGGGTCGACGATCAGCGCCCGGCACCAGCCGCGCTTCACGCAGCGCCCGATCGGTCCGGCGCAGATCTGCCGCGGACCATCGAGCAAGGTGCGCATCAGGGCGAGTTCCGCCTGCCGGGGGCCGCGGCGGGTTGCGGGGCGGCGTGAAAACGGCAGGGTTTCATGTCCATCTTGACTGCGCTGCAGCATCGCTCGTTCCCGTCGCCCGCGGACCTGAGCGATCCGCAACTTTTGCCCAGCCTCCAGCGTCTTCGCTCAACACGGCGTAATTGTGTTAGAACGAAACGGTTACGTTTTGTTAAAGGCCGCACGGTCGGCAGGTGTCGCGGTTCACGTGGCGCCAGGTTCGACCGACATGACGGAAGAGCGCGACACCATGGCGGAGGCAACGGTCAGGGCACGGCGCGGGGCAGGGGGGCGGCCAACGCGCGAGGAGGCGGTGCGGCGCGAGGAGCGAGTCCTCGACGTCGCTTCCGCGATGTTCCTGGACCAGGGGTTCGACGGCACCGCGATCGATGCGATCGCCGCGGCGGCCGGCATCGGAAAACCGTCGCTCTATGCACGCTACGGCGACAAGCAGGGCCTGTTCATCGCCGTGCTGCGCCGCAGGCTCGAGCAATGGATCAGACCCTTTGCCGGATTGATCCCCCACCATGATGGCGCCCTGGGCCGGGCGCAGGTCCGCGAGGTCCTCGAATCCTTCGGCCGCCACATCGTCGACGGCTGCCTGAGACCCGAGACGATCGCGCTCGGCCGCGTCCTCACCTCGGAGGCCACCCGCTTTCCGGAGCTCGCCCGGGTCCTGCACGAGGAGGGCTGGATGCAGGGCGTGCGCTGCCTCGCCGCCTTTCTCGAACAAGCGATCGATTTCTCGAAGAGCGAGGTGGGGGACCCCGAGCTCGCCGCCGATCTCTTCTTCAGCCTGATGCTCGGCCGCCTGTCACGCCAGGCGCTGCTCGGCATCCCGGTCGATCCGCGCACCCTCGACACCCGCGTCGAGGCGGCGGTGGCGATCTTCCTCGGTTCAGGCTTTGCCTTGCGGTGACCTTGGCCACGAGGCTCGCCGGCTGAGTCTCCTGCCAACATGGACGGCCCTTCGACCTGGTTGCGTCGTCATCCGCGCGGGGTATTCGCCTCGAACGCCGGGCGGACCCCGCGTCCGCCGGACCCTTCGCCTGTGGCCGAAGCCGTCACCAAGGCCACATCGGATGCGGCGAACGATATGCCACCGATTCGCTGTCTTCGCGCCGAGAGTCCGGCCTCACTACGTCACGGGTCCTGCGACGTCTCGGATCTTGAGCGAAACCTGCAGGGGAGGGCGAATCTATACACAAAATAATTTAAACGACTAAAGGCCTCCCGCGCCTCGCGATTCTTTTAATGAATCGTATTTTCTTAAAATGCCGATTTTCAAGTCAATAATTCATCAACCGTCCTGTCATTATCGTTAATTATCTACTTACTACGAAGACCAAACAGGCGCGACCATGAACTGTTTTCGACATCTCAAAGTCCTCGTTGTCGATCACGATCCAATATTTCCGATACTTACCCGAGAGTTTCTGAGGCTCATCGGATTTGAATCGGTAAGCACCGCCAGCGATGCCAACCATGCGATCGATATCGTGACGAGCGAACTGCATGACGTAGTGATCGTGGAAGACGAAAGAGCATATGATGGCTTGCTCGATGTCTTGGGACGACGTCAACAAAAGGACTGTCTCGTCTTGAGCTGTGCCTTCGCCCGGAGCGATGAACGCTTCCTGAAGCCGATCAAAGGCGGAACCGATGGTTTCATCGGCAAGCCGTTCACGCCGTCGATGCTCCATCGATCGCTGACGACGGCGTTGGCCGGCCCCGCCGGGCGTCGCCTCAAGGTCGTGGATCTCTCGACGGTGCGCAGGTCCAGCCGCGGCGCCGGCGCATCCTCGGGGCGCGGAGGCGTCGCCCGATAGCGGCGAATGCTTCGCCGCCAAGTGTCCGCGATTGACTTTGGCCGGAACGGTCCGGTAGATCGCCCGGCCTGCCGTTCGAGCCTGCACCGGATGATCTCCACCTCTCGACCCTCCGCGGGGCTGTCACCCGTCGATCGCGCCGCGACCATCGTCGCCCATGACGGCGATCACGCCTTCGAGGCGGTGGTGCCGCCGATCGTCCAGACCTCGCTCTTCACCTTCGCGTCCTTCACGGATATGCGCGACACCTATGCGGGCCGCAAGACGCGGCCGGTCTATTCGCGCACCACCAACCCCACGGTCGAGGCCTTCGAGGCCAAGATGGCGGCGCTCGAAATGACCGATGCCGCCATCGGCTTCCCGTCCGGCATGGCGGCCATTTCCGGCGCGGTGCTGGCCTTCGTCGAGCCCGGCGATCGCATCGTTGCGGTGCGCCATCTCTATCCCGACGCCTACCGACTGTTCGAGACGCTGCTCAAGCGCCTGCGCGTCGCGGTCGACTATGTCGACGGCGGCGACCTCGAGGCCGTCGGGCGCGCCCTTCCGGGCGCCAAGCTCTTCTACATGGAGAGCCCGACCTCCTGGACCATGGAGGCGCATGACGTCGGCGCCCTGGCGGCCCTCGCCGGGCGGCACGGCGCGCTGACCCTCATCGACAACAGCTGGGCGACGCCGGTCTTCCAGCAGCCGGCGGCGCTCGGCGTCGACCTCGTCATCCATTCGGCCTCGAAATATATCGGCGGCCATTCCGACACGGTGGCGGGCGTCGTGGCGGGCCGGGCCGACCTCATCGGCACCATTCGCCGCACCATCTGCCCCTATATCGGCGCCAAGCTGGCGCCGTTCGAGGCCTGGCTGCTGTTGCGCGGGCTGCGCACGCTTCCCGTGCGGATCGTCCAGCACCAGGCGGCGGCGATGACGATCGCACGGCGGCTGGCCGATCACCCGGCCGTCACCGCAGTCTATCATCCGGGGCTGCGTGGGCCGCTGCCGCCGGGCCTTTCCGGCACCTCGGGCCTGTTCTCCTTCACGGTCGACGGCTCGATCGACGTTCCGCGCTTCTGCGACACGCTGCGCTATTTCAAGCTCGGCGTCTCCTGGGGCGGCCACGAGAGCCTCGTCGTGCCGGCGCTCGTCACCCGCGCCCAGGCGGCGGGTCCCAATTCGGCGCTCGATTTCGGCGTGCCCGACACGATGGTCCGGCTGCATGTCGGACTCGAAAACCCAGACGTCCTGTGGGAAGATCTCGCCAACGCCATGGGCGAGGCCTACCGCTGAAGGCCGCAAAAGGGAGAGTTCCGATGAGACGCCTGACCACCACGCTCATGGCGGCGAGCGCGCTCGCCCTGCTTCTCGGCGCGCCGGCCCGAGCCGATACCACCCTCAAGCTGACCGAGGTGATCACCAGTCCCGAGCGGACCGACACGCTCAAGCAGATCGTCAAGACGTTCGAGGACGCCAATCCGGGCGTCCATGTCGAGATCACTTCGCTCCCCTGGGGCCAGGCCTTCGAAAAATTCGCCACCATGGTCTCGGCGGGGGACACGCCGGACGTCGTCGAGATGCCGGACCGCTGGCTGTCGCTCTACGCCAATGGCGGCCGGCTCGAGAATCTCGAGCCCTATCTCGCCAAATGGAGCCACACCGCCGAGCTCAACGAGCGCGCCCTCGAAATGGGCCGCTACGTCAAGAACACCGCCTATGCGCTACCCTACGGCTTCTACCTGCGGGCCTTGTTCTACAACAAAGCCCTGTTCAAGCAGGCCGGCGTCGACGCACCGCCCAAGACGATGGACGATTTCGTCGCGGCGGCCAAGAAGGTCTCCGCGCTGCCCGGCAAATCGGGCTATTGCCTGCGCGGCGGCCCCGGTGGCCTCAACGGCTGGGTGATGTTCGCCGCGACCGAGGCCGGCTCCAACCAGTTCTTCAAGGAGGACGGCACCTCCACCTTCGCCGATCCCGGCTGGGTCAAGGGCGTCGCCTGGCTGGTCGACCTCTACAAGAACGGCTACGCGCCCAAGGACAGCGTCAACTGGGGCTTCAATGAGATCGTCGCCGGTTTCTATTCGGGCACCTGCGCCATGCTCGATCAGGACCCCGATGCGCTGATCGCCGTCGCCGAGCGCATGAAGCCCGAGGATTTCGGCGTGGCGCCGATGCCCAAGGGGCCGTCCGGCAAGGCCTTCACCACCATCGGCTATGCGAGCTGGTCGATGTTCGCCTCGAGCCAGCACAAGGACCTCGCCTGGAAGCTCATCGCCACGCTCGACGGACCCGAGGGCAACCTGGTCTGGAACAAGCGCACCGGCGCCCTGCCGATCTACAAGTCCGCCGAAAAGGACCCGTTCTACGCCGGCGACCAGTTCAAGGGCTGGTTCCAGGAACTGGCCGACCAGGACGTCGTGCCGACCGTCATGCCGACCTATCTGCAGGGGTTCGCCTATTTCGCCGATTCGCTGGCGGTCAAGACCAGCCAGCAGGCGCTGCTCGGCCAGATCACCCCGCAGGACATGGCCAAGCAATGGGCCGACTACCTCACCAAGCAGCAGAAGAAGTTCCTGGCGACGAAGTGAGGGCAATGCCCATGGCCGTCATTGCGAGGCGCGCAGCGACGAAGCAATCCATCGTCTCCCATGATCGTTCTGGATTGCTTCGCTGCGCTCGCAATGACGGGCTCGGGGTGCTTGGTTCTCGCGGCTGGCCAAGGCGATTGCACGCATGACCGCCCTTGCCGGGCCGCGCACGCGGCGGCGCGCGGGCGGCCTGCGTCGTCTGACGCTCCGCCTTGAGCCCTACGCCTATACGGCTCCGGCGCTGGTTCTGATCTGCGCCGTCATGCTGGTGCCGCTCGTCATCGGCTTGAGCTACGCCTTTCGCGATATCACGCTGCTCGACCCCATGAGCGGCGATTTCGTCGGCCTCGATCATTTCCGCGACATCTGGGCGGATGCGAATTTCTGGAACGCGCTGCGCAATACCGTCGTGTGGACCGTCGCCTCCGTGGTCCTGCAATTCGGGCTCGGGTTGGGGTTGGCTTTGCTGCTCAACCGGCCCTGTCCGGGCCGCGGCCTCATCCAGGCCCTGGTCTTTCTGCCCTGGGCGGTGCCGACCTTCCTATCGGGCCTCAACTGGGCCTGGCTGTTCAATCCCGTCGTGGGGCCGATTCCGCACTGGCTCTACGGGCTCGGTCTCGCCGCCGCCCCCAACAACATCCTGTCCGATCCCGCTCATGCGCTGTGGGGGCCGATCACGGCAAGCGTCTGGTGGGGCGTGCCGTTCTTCGCCATCACGCTGCTGGCGGCGCTGCAGTCGATCCCGGCCGACATCTACGAGGCCGCCGCCATCGACGGCGCCGGTTCCTTCGAGCGCTTCCGGTCGATCACCGTGCCGTTCCTCGCCCCGACGGTCGCCATCACGGTGATGCTGCGCACCGTGTGGATCGCCAATTCTGCCGATCTCATCGTCGTCATGACGCGCGGCGGCCCGGCCGATTCGACCCAGATCCTGGCGAGCTACATCTTCACCCAGGCCTTCCAGCGGCTCGATTTCGGCTATGCCTCGGCGCTGGCCGCGGTCCTGCTCGTGCTGCTGCTCGCCTATGCGATGACCATCGTGGCGCTGCGCCGCACCCTGATCCGGAGCCTCTAGAGCATGACGCCGAAAAGTCAGCATGGGTTTTCGGATGACGTCATGCTCTATGCGATTGTAATCGATCACATTCATGATTTTGGATCGATCGGATCCAAAATCATCGTGATCTAGCCATGCGTGGCTCGCCTTGGCAGCGCCGAGCCGGCTGGACCGCGCACTACGGGCTGCTCGCGCTCTACGTCGGCTTCGCGCTGTTTCCGCTCTATTGGCTGTTCAAGGTCTCGGTGACGCCGAACGACCTGCTCTACAGCGAGGGCGTGCGGCTATGGCCGTCGCACGTGACGCTCGACCATTACGCCTCGGTCATCCGCCACACCGATTTTCCGCTCTATTTCGAGAACTCCACCATCGTGTCGACCGCGACCGCGGCCTTCACGACCGCCTTCGCGGCGCTCGCCGGCTATGCCTTCTCGCGCTTCGCCTTCCGGGGCAAGGTCGGTCTCGTCGGCCTGATGCTGCTGACCCAGATGTTCCCGCTGGTGATGATCATCGCGCCGATCTTCCGCCTGCTGGCGCCGCTCGGCCTCACCAACAGCCTGACCGGATTGGTGCTGGTCTATACCGCCTTCAACGTACCGTTCGCGACCTTCCTGATGCAGAGCTTCTTCGACGCCATCCCGAAGGAGCTCGAGGAGGCGGCGATGATCGACGGCGCGACGCGGCTCGGTGCGCTGCTGCGCATCATCCTGCCGTTGACCTTGCCGGGCGTTGCGGCGACGCTCGGCTTCGTCTTCACCGCCGCCTGGAGCGAACTGCTCTTCGCGCTGATGCTCAATTCTTCGCCCGAGGCCAGCACCTTTCCGGTCGGGCTGCTCTCCTTCGTGTCGAAATTCTCGGTCGACTTCGGGCAGATGATGGCGGCCGGCGTTCTCGCGCTGATCCCCGTCTGCGCCTTCTTCTTCCTCATTCAACGCTATCTGGTGCAGGGCTTGACGGCCGGCGCCGTCAAGGGGTGAGCATGATGCCGAAAAGTCGGCACGGGTTTTCGGACGACATCATGCTCCATCCTATTGATCCAGCCCGGAGAGCCACATGAGCGCCATCGACATCGTCGGGGTCCACAAGCAGTTCGGCTCGACCCAGGTCCTGCGCGGCATCGACCTCGCCATTCCCTCGGGCGAGTTCGTCGTGCTGGTCGGACCCTCGGGATGCGGCAAGTCGACCCTGCTGCGCGTCATCGCCGGGCTCGAGGACGTCTCCGCCGGCGATATCACCATCGCCGGACGCCGGGTCAACGATCTGGCCCCCAAGGACCGCGACCTCGCCATGGTGTTCCAGTCCTACGCGCTCTACCCGCACATGACGGTGCGCGACAACATGAGCTACAGCCTCAAGCTGCGGCGCACGGCGCCCGAGGCCATCGCCGCGGCGGTCAAGCGCGCCGCCGCCAAGCTCGGCCTTGCGGGCCTGCTCGAACGCAAGCCGCGCGCCCTCTCGGGCGGACAGCGCCAGCGCGTCGCCATGGGACGCGCCATCGTGCGTCAGCCCAAGGCCTTCCTGTTCGACGAGCCCCTCTCGAATCTCGATGCGCGGCTGCGCGAGCAGATGCGCTACGAGATCCGCAAACTGCACCGCGACCTCGGCTCGACCTCGATCTATGTCACGCACGATCAGATCGAGGCCATGACCATGGCCGACCG
This sequence comes from Lichenihabitans sp., assembly GCA_965277635.1. GTDB lineage: Bacteria > Pseudomonadota > Alphaproteobacteria > Rhizobiales > Beijerinckiaceae > Lichenihabitans. The sequence continues at coordinate 1,699,534 of CBDIDE010000002.1, read as the reverse complement.
CATCGTCGCCATGAACGAAGGAATCGTGCAGCAGGTCGGCACGCCCGACGCGCTCTACGACGACCCGGCCAACACCTTCGTGGCAGGCTTCATCGGCTCGCCGGCGATGAATTTCCTCGTCGCCACGGCGACATCACGCGACGGCGGCAGCGACATCGCCGTCGGCCACGAGCGGCTGGCACGGCTGCGGCTCATGCAGTCCACGAGCGACGGGCAGGTCACGGTGGGGCTGCGGCCGGAGCGGATCACGCTGGCCCGGTCCGGGGCAGGGGCCAGGGCCACGATCGACCTCATCGAGCCGACCGGCCTCGGCTCGGTGGTCCATCTCGATCTCGACGGGCAGCCGTTGAAGCTCTTCACGACGGACCGGGCACGGCTCGCACCCGGGGAGGCCGTGGTCCTCGGCGTCCGGCCCGACGACGTGCTGCTGTTCGATCCCGCGACCGGCGTCCGGCTGCGCCCGCTGTCCTAGAAACGGGCCGGGTGGAATCGCTCTGCGATTCCATTCCCCGATACTGCTCGCCCTTTAACCATGGCGGCGGTCGGCGACGGCCGATCGCGCCCAAGCGAGCGGAGAACCGCGGCGCGCTGTCTGCGTCAAGCCAGCAGGTCGGCAACGATCGACGCGCGGGCGGCGACGTCCGGCGCCAGAAGGTGCAGGTGAATCTCGTTGGCTCCGGCTGCGACCGCCGCCGCGAGCGCCGCGCCGCCGAACACCACCTCCGGCAAGGGACCGGTATCGGCGGCGTGGAGGATGCGGCGACGGCCGTCCGCCTGTCGCAGCACGGCCACCATCACGCTGCCCGCATAGGAAGGACAATCGTCGAGCCCGTGGCGCCCATCGACCGGAAAGACCGAGAACAAATAGCGCCGGCCCGAGGCGCCGCACCAGTAACGGAAGCGCTCGGCGAGACCGCTCTCCGCCAACCCGGCCAGCGGCGCATCGACGCTCGATGCCTGTGCCGTGTGTCGCCGCACGGACGAGTCGGGCGCGCGGACCGCGGCAATGGACAGGGTTTGTCCCATCTTTGTTCCCCCGAAAACGAGAACAAAGATAGAACCTTCGCCTCCTTGCCGTCAATCCGGCCGGCCGGTTTTCCAATGGTGTTTTATGCGAGCCGATCGGTCGGTGGCACCGTGGGACCCACTGCCATCAACGAGGGGTCCCTGGCCACGGCTTCGTGCAACAGCCGGTCCGAGGCGGCCTCGATCCGCTGTTCGAGGAGCCGGAGGAATTGCGCCCGCTCGAGGCCGGGCTCGATCGGCTCCAGGAACTCGATCACGACGGTGCCGGGACGGCGCAGGAAGGAACGGCGCGGCCAGAACAGGCCGGAATTCAGCGCCACGGGCACGCAGCGCGTCGCCGTCTCGCCATAGATGAAGGAGACGCCGAACTTATAGTTCGGCGGCGCCGCGGGCGGGCGGCGCGTCCCCTCGGGGAAGATGATGAACTGCCGCCCGTCGGCGAAGACCCGCCCGGCCGCCTGGCAGATCTGGGCCAGCGCCGCCCGGCCCCGCGCCCGATCGATGGCGATCTGCCCCGCCCGCGTGACATAGAGGCCGAACAGCGGGATGCGGGAGAGTTCCCGCTTCAGCACATAGGTGAAATCGGGAAGGATCGTCGGCAGCACGAACACCTCCCACAACGACTGGTGCTTGGCGGCGACGATGGTTGCGCCGGATCGCAGATGCTCGCGCCCCCGAACCTCGATGTCGAGGCCGCAGACGAGGCGCAGCAGGACCAGCGACGAGCGCCCCCATAGCGCCGCGAGTCGCATGATGGCGCCGCGACCGAACAGCAGCGTCGGCAGGCCGAAGACCATCAGCGCGAGCAGATTGAGGTAGAAGAGGACGTTGAACAGGGCGGAGCGCAGGACCAGCATGGGCCTCTTGTGCCAAAGCCGGCCCGACGTGGGAAGGGAGCTTGCGCACGGCGTCGAGGAGATCGCGGCGTCGGCGCGGCTGGAGCACACCGAAAAACCTGAACGGTTTCGGCATGCTCGACCGCATCAGCATCGAAAACGTCCATGATTCTGGATCGATCCGACCCCAATACCATCGCGACCTAGCGCGCGGTGACCTCCTGCCGCGGCTCGGGGCGGGGTGGCGCCAGCCGCAGCCGGAGCTGGCTCGCGACATATTTGACATATTCGGACAGGATCAGTCGGGCGCCCCCGGCGTCGCTCCACCAGGGCCGGCTGCGGTCGCGCTCGGTCACGACCGGATAGGCCCTGAGGTCGACGTCGGGCAGCGCCGAGCCGATCTCGGCCAGCGCACGCGGCATGTGGTAGTTCGACGTGACGACGATCAGCGATCGGATGTGGTTGGTCCTGACCCAGCGTTCGGTCTCGCTGGCGTTGCCGATCGTATTGGCGGCCTCGTAGCCGAGGTCGATGCAGCAACCGAACAGGCGGCGGGCCTGCGGCATCGTCCTGAGCAGCCCGGCGCGCGAGGTCAGCGGGTTGACGCCGGTGATGAGCAGCCGGTCGGCGTCGCCCCGAGCCAGAAGCTCGATCGCATCGCTGATGCGGTCGGCGCCCCCGGTCAGCGCGACAGCACCGTCGGCATGGCGTCCCGGGGGTGCCTCGACCTGGTCGATCTGGCCCAGGAAGCCGTCGAAGCTCCAGGCCACGAGGCCGACAGCCGCCGCCAGCCCCAGGCCCAGCCATGCTCTGCGCGCGAGGCTCATTCGAGGCTCCGCAGGTGGCGGAACACGATGGTGCGCGACACCGATCCCGTCGCCACCGCGATGCCGAGCGCAATGGCCGCGATGGTCAGGTAGCCGCCGAAGCCGAGGCTGAAGGCGCCGAACATGGCCTCGAGCTGCTCGCCGCCGGGCGTCGTCGCCATGGCGGCCCTGAGCGCGCCGGCGACGAGAAACACCGCCGCCGCCGAGCCGCCGCCGATGATGCCGCCCTTGAGGCCAAGGCGGCGGAAATGGCGCTGGAACTCGCGGGCGATGAAGCGATCCTCGGCACCGACGACATGGAGGATGCCGACGATCTCGCGGTTGCCGGCCATCACGCCGCGCGTCGCGAAGCCCACGGCCAGTCCCATGGCGACGAGGACGAGCACCACGATCACCACCGCCACCAGCACCACGGTCTTTGCCATGGTGGCGAGGCGGGCGAGCCAGAGGCCATGGTCGTCGAGGCTGACGCCCGTAACCTGCGTGTCGAGCGCCCGGCGCAGCGCCCCGAGATCCGGCGCCGCGGCGCGATCGAGCTTGACCACGATGAGCTGCGGGATCGGCAGGTCGTTGAGGTCGAGGCCGGACCCGAGCCAGGGTTCGAGGAGCTTGCGCGCCTCCGCCCGGCTGAACGCCTCGACGTCGGCGATCCCGCGGGTGCCCTTGGCGATGTCGACCGCCTTCTTGACCTCGGCATCGATGTCATGCCCGTCGGTGGGGCGCACCTGTATGGTCACCTCCTCGGCGACCGAGCGCTGCCAGTCGTGCGCGGCGCCGGCGACGAGCAGCGCGCTGCCGGCCGCGAGAGAGGCCAGGAAGGTCATGATGGCGATGACGGTGACCAGCGCCCGGCCGGCGATGGAGCCGGCCGGGACAAGCGGCACCTCGCGCCGCGACGGGAAGTCGTCGGACGGAGCCTCGGCGGAGCGGGACGGATCGTCCTGTGGCAGCGCGGCCATGGCCTCAATCATAGACGTAGAGGCGGCGATCGCCGAGCACCAGCCGGCGCACGTCGTGGAACTGGTCCATCAAGGCGAGATCGTGGGTGGCGATGACCACCGAGGTGCCGGACCTGTGCAGCTCCATGAACAGGCGCAGCAGGCGGCGCGCCAGCGAGGGGTCGACATTGCCGGTCGGCTCGTCGGCGAGCAGCAGTTCGGGGCGCACGATGAGCGCGCGGGCGATGGCGGCGCGCTGCTTCTCGCCGCCCGAGAGCACGCGCGGGAGCACATGCATGCGCTCGCCGAGCCCGACCCAGCGCAGAAGCTCGACCACCTCGCTCCGATAGGCCGCCTCGTCGCGGCCCTGGACCCGCAGCGGCAGCGCGACATTGTCGTAGGTGGTCAGGTGGTCGAGCAGCCGGAAGTCCTGGAAGACGACGCCGATGCGGCGCCTGAGGTCGGTGATCGTGTCCTTGTCGAGGCTCGCCGAATCCCGGCCGAACAGGGTGATGAGCCCGCGCGTCGGCTTCAGCGACAGCAGGATCATCCTGAGCAGCGTGGTCTTGCCGGCGCCCGACGGCCCGGTCAGAAACTGGAAACTCTGCGGCTCGATCGCGAAGCACAGATCCTTGAGGATCTCGTCCCCCATCTCGTAGCGCAGACCGACATTCTCAAACCGGACCAAGCGCCGCTCCGGTAGCCTCGTCCATTGCCCGGGGAGATGTATCACGATCCATTTAACCGCGCCTTAACCTTGCGAGGGGTGAAGTGCGGACACTCGTCCTCGCACCCGCCACGCCCATGCTGATCCGCTGCCCGCACTGCACCAGCGACTATGAGATCCCGGCCGATCTTCTGTTCGGCGGCGGCCGCAAGGTCAGATGCGCCGACTGCCGCGAATGCTGGCTGGCCGAAGGCCCGAACGACAACGTCCTGTCGCTATTCGGCCCGGAAATCGTGGCGGAAGCGCGGTGGGAGTGCGATCCCGCCACTGCTCGGCCGCCCCGGCCGCATCCACGCGCCCGCCTCGCCGGCAGCCTCAGGCGGGCGCGCGGCGCCGCTGCCGTTGCGATGCTGGGAGCGATGGCGGTGCTGGCGATGGCGGGCATCGCCCGCAAGGAGGACGTGGTGCGCTTCGCGCCGAAGAGCGCGGCGCTGTTCGCCGCGCTCGGCCTGCCGGTGAACCTGCGGGGACTGGCGCTCGACCATGTCGAGAGCCAGATCACCGATGCCGCGCCCGGGCAGATGCCGGTGCTGACGCTCGAAGGCCGCATCGCCAACCTACGCACCGGCGCCACCATCGTGCCCGAGCTGCGCTTTTCCGTGCGCGACAAGGCGCAGAACGAGCTCTACAGCTGGACGGCCGTGCCACCGAAGCCGCGGCTCGGCGCAGGCGAGACGATCGCGTTCCGCAGCCGCCTCGCGGCGCCGCCGCCGGAGGGTCACGACCTCGTTGTCAGTTTCGCGGATGCGGCCGATACGACCCACGCCGCGTCGAAGCCCGCTGGACTCGCGCGCTGAAACCGTGCTCGACAGAGGACGTCGACGCGGTGTCGGCGTGACCGGAGCGGCGATGACGGGCGAGCGAAGCATCAGGACCCTGTTCGACGCAGCGACGATCGGGCGGCGGATCGCGGAGGTCGCCGAGGCCATCGCGGCGGAACAACCGAGGGACCTGCTCGTCGTCGCGATCCTCAAGGGATCCTTCATGTTCGCGGCGGACCTCTTGCGCGCGCTGCACCATGCGGGGCTCGCGCCACGGGTCGAATTCATCCACCTGTCGAGCTACGGCACGGGGCACACCTCCTCGGGTACGGTCGCGATCCTCAAGGACATCGATTCCGAGGTCGCGGGGCGCGACGTGCTCATCGTCGACGACATCCTCGAATCGGGCCGGACCCTGGCCTTCGCCCGAGACCTGCTGCTCGGGCGCGGGGCGCGCCGCGTCATGGTCGGCGTGATGCTCGACAAAACCGGCAAGCGCGCCGTCGACATCGAGGCCGATTTCGTCGGCTTTTCCTGCCCCGACGTCTTCGTCGTCGGCTATGGCATGGACGCCGCCCACTGGCATCGCGAACTGCCCTTCATCGGCGTCGTCGAGGATTAATTCCGGATGGCGATCGAGAGGTTGAGCAACGCCGCGAAGCCGACCCAGAATCCGTAAGGCACGATGCACCAGCCTGCGGCGCGCTCCACTTGCCCGAAGCGCCGGCCGCAGGCGATCACGGCGACGAGCAACGCCAGGATGACCGCAAAGCCGAGCTTCGGGCTGTGCGCGGCGAAAAAGGCGAAAGACCACAGGACGTTGAGCCCGATCTGCACCAGGAAGGCGCGGATCGCGGCCGGCCGGTCCGGCATCCAGTCGGGACGCCGCAGAACGCGGAAGAAGGCCCAGGCCATCAGCAGATAGAGCAGCGCCCAGACCGGCCCGAAGAGCCAGCTCGGCGGCCGGAAAGACGGCCGATGCAACGTCGCGTACCAGCCGAGATTGGGCAGGATGGCCCATGTTCCCACCACCATGGCGCAAACGACGGGGCCGAACGCCGCGACCGCATAGGCGACAGCCTGCCTGCGGGGCAGGGACGGCCTGTGGGGCAGGGGTCGGGACGGCATGGACATGAAGACGCCAAATCCGCATGAAGACAGACTGCGCAGTCTAACCCGACGCGGCACCGATCCGTCCAGCGCGGCGCGCAGGACCGGGACGTGCAACGTCCCCTTTCCGGTGCCGCCGGAACGTCATAATCCTGGACCCGGACACGAACCAGGAGCCCAAGATGCGCCGCCTCTTAGATTCCGATGGCATAGAGCATGATGTCGCGCGAAAACCCATGCTGACGTTTCGGCATCATGCTCCAGCTCTCCGTCCCGCCCTCGTTCTCCTGGCGATGGCCGCCATGGGCATGGCCGCCCAGGCGCAGAGCGGCGTGCCGACCGGCTATGGGTCAAGGCCCTATACGCCCAAGGACTTCCGCCTGCCGGAAGGGTCGGGCTGCGCCGGCGACATCGCCCGCTGGAAGGCCATCCAATCCAACGATTACGCCAGCGGCAACGTCAGCCTGAAGGTCTACAACCAGATCCAGAATGAGATCGACCGCGCCTCCGCCGTGTGCCAGGAGGGACGCGACGCCCAAGCCCGCAAGCTCGTCGCGGCCTCGCGCGCCCGTCACGGCTATCCGCAATAGCGGCATGACCTCGGGCAACCGCCCTCATGCCCGGTTCAGCACCGCCCGCAGATAGGCGGCGCATAAGGATTGCACCGCGGGACCGATATCCTCGACGCGGCGCACGACATGCACGCGCGCCAGCTCCGCCTCGGGATCGCGCGTCAGGAAGGCATCGATGCGCTCGGCCAGGACGTCGGCCGACTCCGGCGAGCGAATCCGCTTCATGAAGCCGACGCGCGTGTCGTTCATGACCAAGGTCATCCCAGGCTCGACGTCGAGCGTCGCAGGATCGAGGCCCGTCTCCTCGGCCAGCTCGCGCCGGATGCTGCCCTCGATATCGACCTTGCTGCCCCGGATGTCGCTCGGGTCGGGGGTGCCGGAGGCGAAATAGATGCGGCCCGCGTTGGCCGTATGGGACGCCATCTCGCCCAGGATGTAGCCGCCGTCGGCCGCACAGAGCGCCGCCATGCCGAAGCCGTTGCGCACGCCGGCCGGCGGCAGGCCGAAATCCCGCCAGGCCAGGAAGGCGGCGAAATCCGTCTCCAGATAGGCGCCGCGGAAGACGGCGCCGGTCTCCGGGTCACGCTCGACCGCGCCGCGATGCATCAACAGCACGCGACCGTTGAACATCTTCGGCTTGCGCCGCAGCGCGTCGCGCCAATGGGCCGCGATCTCGGCCGCCCGGTCGATCGCGAACGCCCAGGGCTGTGGCGCATAGTCGAGATCGACCGCCCCGACCTCGACGACCTCGGGTTGCGTCGTCACAGGTGGAGCATGCCATCCGTCACGACGACGGCGTGGCCGCCGATCGAGGCCGAGGCGAGGCCGCCTTTCTCGATGTCGAGCCCGAGGGTGATGAGGCTCGGCCGGCCCATGGCAAAACCCTGGCGGATCGTGATCGTATGATCGCCGTCGCCGAGCCCCTCGGCCTGCGGCAGGAGCCCCGCGAAGGCCGCCACCGCCGAGCCGGTCGCCGGATCCTCGGGGATGCCGAAGGTCGGCGCGAACATGCGGGCGTGAAAGGCGAGCGCCGTCCCGGTCTCGATCCTGGCGTAGACGAAGGTCTCGAGGTCGTCCGGCCAGTGGGCCATGTCGGGCTTGGCGCGATCGACGGCCTCGACGCTGCTCAACGGCACCAGCGTGAACGGGACGCCGGCCGAAAGGCGAACCGGCCGGTGGCCGCCAAAGCCGATGTCGTCCGTCGCGATCGACAGGGCGTGGGCGAGGTCGGCCACGGCGGGCGGTTCGCCGGCCGGCAGCGGCAGGCGGGGCAGCGTGAAGCTCGCCCGGGTCCGGCCCTCGTGGCGCCGCACGATGCAGCCGACGTCGCCGATCTCCTCTTCGAGCACGATCGACAGATCCTGGCGGCCGATCATCTCGGGCGCGCGCTGCTCGGCGATCAGCACCGCCGTCCCCACCGTCGGATGGCCGGCGAAGGGCAGCTCCCGTCCAGGCGTGAAGATCCTGACGCGGGCCGTATTGACGGGATCCTTCGGCGCGAGCACGAAGACCGTCTCCGACAGGTTGAACTCGCGAGCGATCGCCTGCATACGCGCCCCGTCGAGCCCGTCGGCATCGAACACGACCGCCAGCGGGTTGCCGGAAAGAGGCGTGTCGGTGAACACGTCGAGGGTGAAGAAGCGGCGTTTCATGGCCGGGATCTACCACGAGAGCGTCGGGTCAGCACACAAAAGACGCGGCGCCACTCGTGCGGGCCGCCCCCCGTCGAGCGAGGATCAGTGTCCCGACGGGTCCGCGTCCTGGACCGCCTCGAACAGGAACCAGGTCCGGCGCTCGGTCTCGTCGATATAGACTTCGAGCAGGCTCGCGGTCGCCACATCCTCGTGCTCGTCGCAGAGCTTGTGCGTCTCGCGCATCGCCGCCGCCATGGCCTTGTTGTCGGCCACGAGCTCACGAAGCATGTCCAGCGGCCCGACGTGGTCGCGATCGTTGTCCTTGATGCGCGACAATTGGTGGATCTCGCCGATCGAATGGAGCGTGCGCTTGCCGAGCTTGCGCACGCGTTCGGCAAGCGGATCGGTGGTCGCGAAGATCTGATCGGACTGTTCGTCGAGCATCAGGTGGTAGTCACGGAAATGCGGACCCGTCATGTGCCAGTGAAAGTTCTTGGTCTTGACATAGAGCGCGAAAGCATCGGCCACGAGCCGATTGACCGACTGGGCGATTCGCTGCCGCCCGTTGTCACCGAGGTCGTTGGGCGTCTTGAGCGCTGCAGCGTCCGTGTCGCGCGCTTGATTCTTGCCGGCAGCCATTTCATTCTCCTGAAACCACGAGATCGCGACGACAACACCCGACGCTGCTTTGCGTTCCGCGCCGTTCGCGCCGAAAACTCCGGCTTAACGACGTTGCGCCAAGCGAACCTTAATCTTCGCTCGGATAACATAGAGGGAGATGCACTGAACCGACGGCCCGACCTTGAATTCCCAGCCCGTGTTTTCGATGGTGGCTCCCATCTACAATGAAGAAGCGGTGCTGCCGCTCTTCTTCAGCAGGCTCGACCAGGTGCTCGAGCGGCTGGGAGAGTCGGTGGAAGTTGTCCTGGTGGACGACGGCAGCCGCGACGGTTCAGCCTGCCTCATCGAGGCCAAAATCAAGGAGGATCCGCGCTACCGCCTGGCGAAACTATCGAGGAACTTCGGCCAGCAGGTCGCCATAACGGCCGGATTGGATCTCGCCTCCGGCCAAGCCGTGATCATCATGGACGCCGATCTTCAGGATCCTCCGGAAGTCGTCTTGGCCATGGTCGAGCGTTGGAGAGAAGGCTTCGACGTGGTCTGTGCGCGACGCGCGACCCGTCCGGGCGACGGCCAGGGAAAGATCCTGCCGGCCAAGATCTTCTATAGGCTGCTCAAGCATCTGGCCAATGTCGACATTCCATCGGACGTCGGCGATTTTCGCCTGGTCGACCGGCGGGTCGTGGATGTCGTGCGGCAGATGCCCGAGCGGGACCGGTTCGTACGAGGGCTGTTCTCCTGGGCGGGCTTCCGGCACGGCTACGTGACATTCGAGCGGCCGGCCCGCGCGGCCGGCCGGACCAAATATAATTTTCCAAAGCTCGTCAGCGTCGCCGCCGATGCGATCATCGGCTTTTCGGACAAGCCCCTCAGGCTGGCATTATGGTTCGGTCTCGCCGTCTCGGCGGTCGCGCTGATGTTCGGCGCGTTCGTCATCGTCCACTGGTTCATGGCGCCGGATCAACTGCCGGGCTGGAGCTCGACAGCCTTCGTCACGGCCTTCCTGTGCGGAACCAACATGCTGATGACGGGAATCATGGGCCTCTATGTCGGCCGTATCTATTCCGAGGTGAAGGGCAGACCCCTCTATATCGTCGATCGCATGGTCGGGTTCGCCCCCGCACTGCCCCATGGCGACGCACGCGGCCAACTCGAAGCGCTGAAGGCGGAGCTGAGCGACGCGCCGGGGCGGAAAGCCTCGTGAGCGCCGAGGATGTGCTGGCGGACGCATCCCCGGTTCGCCAGGGCCGATCCTCGCCACCGTTATCGCTCTGCGGCCCGCAGATGATCTCGTCCGGTGCAATCTTGTGGCTTGGCGCAAGCGTCCTGACCGTCATGCTCTGCCTCGTGGTCCGCGGCATGGCACCGGCCAACACCGACGTATCGTGGCTGCTCGACATGGCCACGCAATGGCTTGATGGCCGGCGACCCTATGTCGACATCATCGAGGTCAATCCGCCGGCCTCGATCCTGATCTACATGCCGGCTGTCCTAGCGGCGCGCGCCATCGGGTCTTCGCCCGAATTCATCGTCGTCGTCATGGTCGCGGCGGCCACCGTGGCGAGCCTGCTGTTGACGGGGTTGATTCTCGATCGCGGCACCCTCCTGCGCCGGGAAACCGCGGCGCCTTATCTCTGCGCCGCCCTGCTCGTCCTTCTCCTGATGCCCGGCGATTGCCTCGGACAGCGCGAGCATATCGCCCTCGTGGCGAGCCTGCCGATGCTGGCGGCACTCTCCGCCCGTGTCCGAGGCGCGGCGCTGCCCTGGACACTGGCGTGCCTGGCGGGGTTCGGCGGAGGTCTCGCGCTTGCGATCAAGCCGCCGTTCGTCCTGGCCTTCGTCGGACCTTGTGCCATGCTCGGGTTGAGCCAGACGTGGCGGACGTCCCTCGCCGCGGCCGAGGTCATCGTCGCGGGGATGATCGCGGCTCTTTACGGAGCCGGCGTTCTGGCGGCCGCACCGGCCTTCAGCCATGTCGTGCTGCCGATGGTTCTCGCGGCCTACGTGCCAGTGCGCCTGAGCCTTCCCGACCTAGTCACCGCGCCGACGACGATGATCTGGCTTACCGCCCTCATCGGCTGGTACGTCACGAGCCGGCACGGACCAGGCAGCGTCCTGGCCCGTTCGCTGGCCCTGGCATCGATCGGCTTCGAGGCCTGCTTCTTCATCCAGGGCAAGGGGTTCGCCTACCAGGCCCTACCGGCCGTGAGCCTGGCGATCCTGGCGATCGTCAGCGAAGTCTTCGCCGCGCAGACGCAACCCCCCACCCGGCGCTCTTCGGTCTCGGGCCTGATCCTCGCGGGGGCGATGGCCTGCCTGGCGCTCTTGGCCTTCGATCAGCGCTACGATCTCGGCCGAGACGCCCCCGGCCTTGCGGACGCGGTCCGGCGCGTCAGCCCCAACCCGACCATGGTCGTCCTGTCGACGGACATCGCCGTCGGACACCCGTTCGTCACCGAAGTCGGCGGCCAGTGGGTCGGATCCCTGGCCTCGAACTGGCTGGCGGGCGGCATCGCCAAGCTCGAACGGGGAGACATAACGGCCGAGACCCGCCGGACGCTCGACCGTCTCGCGGAGACGGAGCGATCGATCGTGGCGCGCGACATATCGCAGGGGCGGCCCGACGTGATTCTCATCGATAGCCGACTGCCGCCGCACTGGATCGAGACGTCGCCGATCGTGATGCGCGCCCTGACGCCCTACCGCGACGCGGGACATTACGGCCCCATCGCCTTATGGACCCGCGCACCCGCGCTCGACACGGCCGCCGCGCGCCCTCTGCCGACGGGAGAGTAACTTGGTCTACCACTCCACAGCATACGAAACCGCGCAGTTCGAAAGCAATTTTCCGGCGGGCGTCGAGCGCCACTATTGGTTCGAAGCCCGCAACGCGGTCCTCGATCGGACGCTCAAGCAGATCGAGCGCGACGGCCTGATCCCGGCCGCCGCCGCGATCCTGGAAGTCGGCTGCGGGACGGGCGTCGTGGTCGACGGTCTGCTGGCCCGCGGCCACGACATCAGGGGCGTCGAGCTCGGCACGCCGCCGCGGACGCTCGTCCCCGACCGCATCCATAGCGGTATCAAGGCACAGGACCTCGACCCGGACTACCGGTATGGCGTCGACGCTTTGATGTTTCTTGACGTCATCGAGCACGTCCCCGACGACGTGTCGCTGCTCCGGGAGACCCTTGACCGGTTCCCCAATTGCCGAGCGGTCATCCTGACGGTGCCGGCACGCCCGGAGGTCTGGTCGGACCATGACCGCCGCTACGGTCACTATCGGCGCTACACGCGGCGCTCGCTGGCCTCTACGATGCAAGCCGCGGGGCTCGAGGTCAGGACAGCGCGCTACATGTTCCGCTCGCTCTATGTGGCCGCGGCCATGCTCAAGGTCGCGGGCTTGGAGCGGAACCCGGTCATCCGACCTCCAAGCCGCGGGGCGCTGCATCGCGGGCTCGCCCGGATCCTGCGGGCCGAGGATCGAATCCTGTCCGGCTTACCGATCCCGGGCCTCTCCGTCTTGGCAATCGGGAAGGTCCGCCGCTCCGGCTGACGGCGCGGATCTAAAGCCGCTCGGGCGCGAACAGGCGGCTCGGCGTCACGAACTCGTCCTGTGCCGCGACCAGCCTGAGCTCGCGCGCGCCGGCCTCGGCCGTCATGCGCAGCAGGCCGAAGATGGCCGAGCCCGCATGCGCCAGGGCCTCGGAGACCGAGCGGCGCTCCAGCAGCGAAACGAAGAACAGCGCCGCGATGGCGTCGCCCGCCCCGTTGATGCTGAGGTCGAGCCGCGGCGTGCGCAGGCGCCAGAGCGTCGCGCTGTCGGAGGCAACGAGGTCGATCGCGTCGCCCGGCGTTTCCTCGCCGAGATAGGAGGTGACCAGCACCGTGCGCGGCCCCAGGCGATGCAGCGCCGCGAGCCCCTGTCGCAGCGCATCGAGCGCACCGACCGGATGGCCGCACAGCAGCTCGAGCTCGAACTGGTTGGGCGTCACGATGTCGGCCGCCGGCACCGCCCGGTCGCGCATGAATTCGGCGATGCCGGGCCGCACGAAGACACCGGTGTCGGTATCCCCGATCACCGGGTCGCAGCAATAGAGCGCCGACGGACTGGCGGCGCGCACCCGCTCGACGGCGCCGAGGATCGCGAGGCCCGTATCGGCCGAGCCCATATAGCCCGACAGCACGCCATCGCAGCGCGCCAGCACGCCGAGTTCGGTCAGGCCCTCGACGCATTCGCCGATGAGCCCGGCATCGAAGACCTGGCCGCGCCAGGCGCCATAACCCGTATGGTTCGAGAACTGGACGGTATGGATGGGCCAGACGTCGTGGCCGAGCCGCTGCATGGGGAAGGTCGCCGCGGCGTTGCCGACATGGCCGTAGGCGACATGCGATTGGATCGACAGGATGTTCATGGCTGTCCTATAGCGCAATCGCGTTCGTTTTCTTGCAGCGACGCCGATCCTGGCGCTGCGCCGATGATCATGAATCAGGCCGTCGGAATCCGCCGCGATCGATCCGGCGGCCTTCAGGACTGCGTCTTGCGCGCTGGCAGAGCGGAAGACCGCATCGCGGAGCCGAGTGCCACGTCGGCCGTCGCGCGCTCGCGGTCTGCGAAGCTATGCGACGTCGCCTACATGTCTCCACCCCCGGTGCTCATCGACGTGCCGGGAGCTACGATCTTGGGACTGACGAGGTCCGATCCGGCGCCTTTGGCCACTGCAGACACAGGCGCGAGAATTGCCCGTGCCGTGACACTGGATATGGACGTCGATCCGTCCCGGGCGGTCTGTTCGACACGCCGACGCCCTTACGGCGAGGCACGCGGGTGCCGGTCGATGCGCGGCCGCGGTCGCCTCGCGGCGATCAGCCGAACGTGCCGAGCTTGCCGTAATGTTCCGCCAGCAGATAGTAGAAGGTCAGACGGGATTTCGTCCGGTCGGTCTTCATGGATTCGCAGACGGCCTTGATCGCCTCGTCGAGGTCGGACGAGGAGAGCCCGAGCTTCTTCTTCAGGAAATTGTCGCGGACCCGGTCGCGCTCGGCGGGGTCAGAGCAGGCCACATAGCGCGTATCGCTCTGGCTCATGACCAGCCGATAGGTCTTGGCCATCGCGTTGAGCGCCGCCTCGTTGACGGGATGCTTGGCGTATTTCTTCACATCCGCAAGATGATCGGTCATGTTGGCCTCCTCCGGCTCCGGATTCGGCGGCATCGCCGGGCCAACGGAGCCGATCGCCCCGCGACGCCGACGGGTGTCACGTGGCGCGTGACCTTACGCCGCAGGAAAAGAGACCGGCAAGGGCATCGTCGGCCTCCACCCGCGTCATGCACAGGAGACGACGCCTTCGGCGTCGGCGCTGGGGTCAGTTCCGGGCCTTGTCGACCAGCTTGCCCTTGGAGATCCACGGCATCATGGCGCGCAGCTTCTCGCCGACCTCCTCGATCTGGTGGGCATTGTTCTTGGCGCGCGTCGCCTTGAACGAGGTTTGGTTGACGCGGTTCTCGAGCATCCAGTCGCGCGTGAACTTGCCCGACTGGATATCGGTCAGCACGCGCTTCATCTCGGCCTTGGTCTCGGGCGTGATGATGCGCGGGCCGGTGACGTATTCGCCATATTCGGCGGTGTTCGAGATCGAATAGTTCATGTTGGCGATGCCGCCCTCGTAGATGAGGTCGACGATCAGCTTCACCTCGTGCAGGCACTCGAAATAGGCCATCTCGGGCGCGTATCCGGCCTCGACCAGCGTCTCGAAGCCGGCCCGGATCAGCTCGACCAGGCCGCCGCAGAGCACCGTCTGCTCGCCGAAGAGATCGGTCTCGCATTCCTCCTTGAAGCTCGTCTCGATGATGCCGGCCCGGCCGCCGCCGATGGCGCAGGCGTAGGACAGGCCGAGGTCATGCGCATTGCCCGACGCGTCCTGCGCGATGGCGATCAGGCAAGGCACGCCGCCGCCCTTCTGATATTCCGAGCGCACCGTATGGCCCGGACCCTTCGGCGCCACCATCAGCACGTCGAGATCGGTGCGCGGCTCGATCAGGTTGAAATGCACGTTGAGGCCGTGCGCGAACAGCAGCGCCGCGCCCTTCTTCATGTTCGGCGCGAGCTCGGCCTTGTAGATGTCGGCCTGCAGCTCGTCGGGGGTCAGCATCATGACGAGGTCGGCCCATCTGGCAGCCTCCGCCACCGACAGAACCTTGACGCCTTCGGCCTCGGCCTTCTTCGCGGAAGCCGAGCCTTCGCGCAGCGCCACGACGACGTCCTTGACGCCCGAGTCGCGCAGGTTGAGCACATGGGCGTGGCCCTGGCTGCCGTAGCCGACGACCGCGACCTTCTTGCCCTTGATCAGATTGAGATCGGCATCCCGATCGTAATAGACGCGCATGACGTTCAGCTTTCTTCCGAGTTCCGCCTGAAGGCGGCCGTTCTAGGCGGCGATCGGCTGACGCACAACCCGGATTCGACGCGAGCGCGCGGCACCGGACCGAGGCCGCGGGGCCGCGGGAGACGCGTCAAGGGCTGGCGGCGTCGCGACATCGCAGGACCGCGGGCGTGCTCGACCCGACAAGATCCGCGACAGGCCGGCGACCGTCACACGACCCGCTCGATATCGGTGCGAGAGAAGTCGTCGCCCTTGAACAGGAGAGGCTCGCCGGCGGTCTTGGCCAAGGCGTAGGAGAAGCAGTCGCCGAAATTGAGGGCCGCCGGATGCCGCCCCTTGCCGAAGCGCCGGAACGCCTCGATGGCAATGCCGAGATGCTCGGGGCCGAAGGATGCCGACTGCACGTCGGCGACCCGGAGAAAGGCCTGCAGCTCGGCGGCGCCGGGCTCCCCGAACCTGCTCAGCATCACCATCGCGGTTTCGAGCACGCTCGCGGAACTGGTCAGTCGCGTCGCATCCGCGCCAAGCGCCATCCTGAACGCCGACGCTTCCGGCTCGCCAAGCAGGATCGCCAGGAAGGCCGAGCTGTCGATCACCATCAGGTTGGAAGCCCACTCTCGTCATAGCCTATGATCTCGTCGGCCGTGCGGTCATCGAGCACCGGAAGAGCCGCGACGCGTCGAACGATGGCGTCGATCTCGGCCTCGAGACTCCGCGCCTTGCCACGTTTCAGACGCTCGCGCGCGAGACGCTCCGCAAGCGAGCTCCGCACCGCTTCCGTCAGCGTCTCACCGGTCAGGCTCGCGACCTGCCGCGCCAACCGATCAGTTTCAGGGTCCTTGAGGCTCAGGGCCACGAAAGCCTCCCATATAGAAAATTAGCGCCAATCTATATTCCTGCTCATGCGATGTCGACCCCGACGAATAAATCGGAAGACCGATGAGCGGCCGTCGATCCTGGACCGTGCCGCTTCGTCCGCGATGGCGCCCATGCATTCGCGATCGAGGGAACGTCCGGGCTGCGATCACGACCTTCGAGGTCGTCTTCCGTAATACGCGGATCGCCAGCCACGAGAGCCAGAGGGCCGTCGCCGCATTGGCGCCGGCGCTTCTCGGTTATAAGGCAGGGCGCAAGGTGTTCGAGCGACCGCGGCCGGTGCTGCATCGACCGAAGGATCAGGTGGAGGGAGAGTGACGGTCATGAACGAGGAGCGGCCGATCGCGGTCACCATGGGGGAGCCCGGCGGCATCGGCGCCGAGATCACCGCCGCGGCGTGGGCGGCCTTGCGCCGGACGGCACCCCCCTTCTTCCTTGTCGACGATCCGGACCGGCTGCGACGCCTGCTGCCGTCCTGCCCGCTCGGTGTCATCGCGTCGCCGGAGGAGGCCGCGGCGATCTTCGCCGAGGCGCTGCCGGTCCTGCCGCTCAGAGCGTCGGTGTCGGCGTCCCTCGGACGCGCCGATCCGGCCAACAGCGCCGCGGTGATCGAAAGTATCGAACGCGCCGTCGGCTTCGCGTTGCGCGATGAGGCTGCCGCCGTCGTCACCAACCCGATCCAGAAGGGCACGCTCTATGCGGCCGGATTTTCGCATCCCGGCCATACCGAGTTCCTGGCGGCGCTGACCGGCGCGGCGCGCGCCGTGATGATGATCGCCTCGCCCGCGTTGCGGGTCGTGTCGGTCACGATCCATGTTCCGCTGGCGGCCGTGCCCGGCGCGCTGACGGCGGATTTGATCGTCGAGACGATCCGCGTCGTCGCGCGCGCCCTCGGTCGGGATTTCGGGATTCCCGCGCCGCGCATCGCGGTGGCGGGCCTCAACCCTCACGCTGGCGAGGCCGGCTCTATCGGCACCGAGGACCGCGACATCGTCCGTCCCGCCGTCGAGCATCTGCGCCACGAGGGCTTCGCGGTCGTCGGGCCGCTGCCGGCCGACACGATGTTCCACGTCCGCGCTCGCGAACGCTACGACGTCGCGATCTGCATGTATCACGACCAGGCGCTGATCCCGGCGAAAACGCTCGATTTCGACGGCGGCGTCAACGTGACGCTCGGCCTGCCGATCATCCGCACCTCGCCCGACCATGGCACGGCGCTCGACATCGCGGGGCAGGGGATCGCGCGGCCC
This sequence comes from Lichenihabitans sp., assembly GCA_965277635.1. GTDB lineage: Bacteria > Pseudomonadota > Alphaproteobacteria > Rhizobiales > Beijerinckiaceae > Lichenihabitans. The sequence goes on along the minus strand of CBDIDE010000002.1, from coordinate 1,681,977 downwards.
GACAGCCTCGTCGCCGCGCTCAAGCTCGCACGCGGCATGGCGCGGCAGCGCGTGCAGGAGACCGCATGACCAAGCCCCTCCGCCTCGGCATCAATGTCGACCACGTGGCGACGATCCGCAACGCGCGCGGCGGCCGCCACCCCGATCCGGTGCGGGCGGCGCTCCTCGCGCGCGGGGCCGGGGCCGATGGCATCACGGCGCACCTGCGAGAGGATCGGCGGCATATCAGGGACGAGGACGTCGAACGGCTGAAGGCCGAGGTCGGCCTGCCGCTCAACCTCGAAATGGCGGCAACGTCCGAGATGGTGCGGATCGCGACGCGGCTCAAGCCGCATGCCGTCTGCCTGGTGCCGGAGAAACGAAGCGAGGTGACGACCGAGGGCGGCCTCGATATCGCCGGGCAGCGCGACACCTTGCGGCCGGTCGTGGGGGCGCTCGTCGGCGCCGGCATCCGGGTGTCGCTGTTCATCGATCCCGACGCTCGGCAGGTCGAGACGGCCGCCGCCCTCGGCGCGCCGGTGGTCGAGCTTCATACCGGCGCCTATGCAGAGGTCATCGGCGAGGCCAGACGCCATGAGTTGCAACGGCTCATCGCCGCAGCAGCCCTCGCGGACCGCCTCGGCATCGAGTGCCACGCCGGCCACGGCCTCGACTACGCGAATGTTGGCGACGTCGCCGCGATTGCCGAGGTGGTCGAGCTCAACATCGGTCATTTCATCGTCGGCGAGGCCGTCTTCATCGGCTGGGCGGCCTCGATCGAGGGGATGCGCCGCGCCATGCAGGCGGGGCGCAGCTGATGGTCCGCTCGCCGCTCACGCGGCGCGCGAAAGCTCCTCGGCCGGCGCTTCGTGCGGCGCGACCGCATCGGCCACCATCTCGGCGGTGGCCGCCGACAACGTCCAGCCGAGATGACCGTGGCCGGTGTTGTAGAAGACGCCAGGTCGACGGCCAGGGCCAACGCGCGGCATCATGTCGGGCATCATCGGCCGCAGGCCCGCCCAGGGCACGACGCGGCTCGTGTCGACGCCCGGAAACAGGCGGCGCGTCCAATCGACGAGCGGCCTGACGCGGTCGGCCCGGATGTCGCGGTTCTCGCCGTTGAACTCGGCCGTGCCGGCGACGCGGAAGCGGTCCTCGCCGAGACGGCTCGAGACGATCTTGGTCTCGTCATCGAGCAGGCTCACCTCGGGGGCCGAGGCGCGGCTCGGCTCGTCGAGCCCGACCGTGATCGAATAGCCCTTGACCGGATAGATGTTGACCCGGTCGCCGAGCGCCGCCGCGAAACGCCGGCTGGCGAGCCCGGCGCAGATGACGACGCCATCGAACCGCGCAGACCGGATCGCGGCGTCGCCCTCGGACCACCGGACCTCGACGCCGCCGTCCTTCGCTTCGATGTCGCCGACCTCGGCATCCTGGACGAAGCGGGCGCCGCGCCGCGCCGCGGCCCGGGCGAGGCCGCGCGTGAACTTGTGGATGTCGCCGGTCGCGTCCGACGGCGTGAAGAAGCCGCCGTAGAACCTGCCGGTGAGCGCCGGTTCGATCGCCCGCATCTCGGCGGGCGTCACCGGATAGCGATCGAGGCCGCCTTCGATGAGCAGGGGATTGACGGCGGCCGCATGATCGTAGCCAGCCTTGCCGCGATAGATGTGCAGGATGCCGCGCTCGACGAGGTCGAAGTCGATATTTTCGCGCTGCGCCATAGCGAAGAGATGCGCCCGCGCCGCGATGGCGAGGCGGGTCGTGGCGATGGTGTTGCGCCGCGCCTGGGGGATGTTGGCGACGAACTCGGCCAGCCAGGAATATTTGTGAAGGCTGGGGCGGGGGTTGATCAGCAGCGGCGCATCGCTCCTGAGCAGCCATTTCATGCCCTTGAGCACGGTCGACCAGCTGTTCCACACCTCGGCGTTGCTGGCCGAAAGCTGGCCGCCGTTGGCGAAGGAGGTCTCCATGGCCGGATAGCGGTTGCGGTCGAAGATCGTAACGTTCAGGCCCCGGTCGAGGAGCGCATAGGCGGTGGTCACGCCGGTGATCCCGGCGCCGATGACGGCGATGTTGTGCATGGACAAAGGTCCCGTGGTCAGAGTGACATCAGAACCGGGCATAGGCCCAGTTCGGTACGTCCCCCTCTGTCACGGGTACCTGAGAGATTAGCAGATCCGAATAAACGATCCGCGTCCCCTTCGGCGGGCGCAAGCGCCTCTCTCCAGAGTGCCCTCGTGATGCGGTCCTCTTTGCCTGAGAGTTTCCGGGGCGGTTTCTCCGTCGGCGCCCCGTCCTGACGGACGAGGTCTCTCCCACATCACTTGGCGAGCCCCTTCAATATGCCACGTTGGCGCCGGAATCGCAACGCCAAGCTTGCAGCAGTCCGGCGAAAGCTTGGGCATGATGCCGCCCGTTCGAGCATGATGCGGAAGGCCAGCTCAGGCCTGGGCGATGAATTTCAGCCGGTGCACCTTATGCAGGTCGATGATCGCCGCCGCGGTCTCCTCGATCGAGCGGCGTGTTACGTCGATCACTGGCCATGCGTGCTGGGCGAAGAGGCGGCGCGATTGCGCCACCTCCTCGGCCACGGAGACGCGGTCGACATAGGGCGTCTCGTCGTTGGCGTTGAGCGACAGGAGCCGGTTCTGCCGGATCTGTACGATGCGCTCCGGCGAGGCGATCAGGCCGACGATGAGCGGCGTCTTGAACCTGAAGATCACCGGCGGCAGCGGCACGTTGGGCACCAGCGGGATGTTGGCCGTCTTGATGCCGCGATTGGCCAGGTAGATGCTTGTCGGCGTCTTCGAGGTCCGGCTGACGCCGAGCAGCAGCACGTCCGCCTCCGCCATCCGCTCGGGCTGCTGGCCGTCGTCGTGCAGCATGGTGAAGTTCAAGGCGTCGATCCGCTTGAAATAGTCGGCGTTGAGCGTGTGCTGCGCGCCGGGGCGCGGCGTCGAGGCGGTTCCGAGGTAGGAGCCGAACAGGGACAGGATGGGCTGCAGCACGGAGAGGCAGGGCGAACCGGCGTCCCGGCAGGCCTCTTCGAGCCGCCGGATCAGGTCCGGGTCGACGAGCGTGAAAAGCACGATGCCGGGCGCCGCCTCGATCTCCGCGATGGCACGGTCGATCTGGGTGCGCGAGCGCACCAGCGGATAGACGTGCTCGATCGAAGACACGTCCTGGAACTGCGCCGAGACCGCCCGGCTCGCGGCGATCAGCGTCTCGCCGGTCGAATCCGACACGAGATGCAGATGGAAATATTGTCGTCCCACGAAAGCCTCCGGCGAGGGGCCTGTGCGGCCTAGCAAAACCCTTGTTATCCCGTTCCGGCCACCGCCGCTGTGGAAACCTGCTGGATGGCGCGGCCGGACCCGGCCGTCGTCGCCGCGGGGTGTTGAAAAGTCGCACCGCCATCCACAGGGCAGACCCCGTGGGACGCGCGGCGCCATGCGCCTGTCGGCAGCGGGAATTGCGGGGAGAGCGGGTCGTCGGCGCGTTTCGGCCGCAGACCTTAACGGATTTTAACCGTTAAGGATTCGTCAACCCTGTCGGCCGTTCGGAAAGGATCGGTTAACCTTGCCGGGCGCCCCCGCGACAGGGGTCAACTTGTGGCTTATGAGGGACGGGTCCATCCGGCCTCTCTAAACCAAACAGAATGACGATTCTAAAAGGATTCTTGTTTTGAACGGACCCGCGCCCGGCACCGCTTCCCTCCCGGCCAAGCCGCTCCTGCGGGTGCTCGACGGCGAAGCGCTGGCACGGCCCCCACTCTGGATGATGCGGCAGGCCGGGCGCTACCTTCCCGAATATCGGGTGCTCCGCGCCGAGGCGGGATCGTTTCTCGACCTGTGCTACACGCCGCGCTTGGCGATCGACGTCACCCTGCAGCCGGTACGGCGCTTCGGCTTCGATGCCGCCATTCTGTTCAGCGACATTCTGGTGGTCCCGGACGCGCTCGGCTGCGCCGTCTCCTTCGAGGCCGGCCATGGGCCACGCCTGCAGCCGGTCACGAGCGCAGCCGATGTCGAGGGCTTACGCGAGACGCTCGACATGGAGCGCCTTGCGCCAGTCTTCGAGACGATCCGCGGCGTCAGGGCGGCGCTCGACACGGCGACCGCGCTGCTCGGCTTCTGCGGCGCGCCGTTCACGGTGGCGAGCTACATGGTGGCCGGGCAGGGCACGCCCGACCAGGGGCCGGCGCGCCAGCTCGCCTATCGCGATCCTGTGCTGTTCCAGCGGCTGGTCGACCGCCTGACGGCAGTCTCGGTCGACTATCTTTGTGCCCAGATCGAGGCCGGCGTCGACGCTGTGCAGGTCTTCGATTCCTGGGCGGGCGTGCTGCCGATGGCGGATTACCTGCGCTGGTCGCAGGCGCCGATGGAACGGATCGTCGAAGGGGTGCGGGCCCGCCATCCCGGTGCGCGGATCATCGGCTTTCCGCGCGTCTCGGGCAGCCAGCTCCTGGCGGCGGCCTCGAGCGGCGTCACGGCGCTGGGACTCGACACCGTCGTCGATCCGCACTGGGCACAGGCCGTGCTGCCGCCGGATCTGCCCGTGCAGGGCAACCTCGATCCGCTGGTGCTGATCGCCGGCGGCGCGGCGCTCGACGCCGCCGTCGATACGATTCTCGCGGCCTTCGAAGGCCGCCCGCATGTCTTCAACCTCGGCCACGGCATCACGCCCGAGACGCCGATCGCCCATGTCGAGCGCATGCTCGCGCGCGTCAGGGCCTGATGCACTGTTTGGCGCCTGATGGACGCGCGGCTTCCATGCTAAAGGCGGCGACGCATTTTCCGCAAAGGATCGCAGATGGGTGATTTCTATCTCTGGCTGAAGGCCGTCCACATCATCGCCATCGTGGCCTGGATGGCGGCGATGCTCTATCTGCCGCGGCTGTTCGTCTACCACGCCGAGGCCGGACCGCGGACGCCGCAATCGGAGACCTTCAAGGTGATGGAAGGGCGCCTGCTGCGGCAGATCTGCACCCCGGCCATGATCGTGGTGTGGATCACCGGCCTGTGGCTCGCCTACGAGGGCGGCTTCTTCAAAGCGGGCTGGCTGCACGGCAAGCTCGCGCTGGTCGTGCTGATGACCGGCGTTCACGGCATGCTGGCCGGCGCCACGCGCCGCTTCGCCAACGACGCCAATACCAAGCCGGCGCGCTTCTACCGCATCCTCAACGAGGTGCCGACGGTGCTGCTCATCGGCATCGTCATCCTCGTCGTCGTCAAGCCCTTCTGAACCGGAGCACGCCGACATGGCCGAAACGATCGCGGTCGGGGGTCTCACCCTGCGCTTCCTGCACAGCAAGGACGACACGTCGGGCAGCCTCGACCTGTTCGAGATGACCTGTCCGCCCGACGGGCGGATGCCGGTGCCGCACTATCATCGCGATTGGGACGAGACGGTCTACGGCCTCTCGGGCACCATCACCTTCATGGTCGACGGCAAGCCGGTCGAGCTCGGTCCCGGCGACAGTGTCTTCATCCGCCGCGGCATCGTCCACGGTTTCGACAATCGCAGCGGCGCGCCCGCCTCCTGCCTGTGCGTGCTGACGCCGGGCGTCCTCGGACCCGCCTATTTCCGCGAGACGGGCGCGGAACTCAGGCCCGGCGTTGCGCCCGATCCCGCCCGCATGCGCGCCATCATGGAGCGCCATGGTCTGATCCCCGCCCCGCCGGCCGCGGACGGCGTCTCGCGCTGAGCATCCCTCATGCCGCGGCAACATTCGGACAAACTATGCCGCGAGTGTGCGGGAAACGTCGCATAAGAGAAACTCAGTCGGGCGGCGCACGATGCGGCTGAGCTCATGGGGATGCCGTGTCAGGTCTTGAAGTTCCGTCCTCCACACCCGCCGATGCCGGGCTGAAGGCCTATCTGCCTTACGTCTGGCCGGCCATCGGCCTCGGCGCCGTGCTGTTCTCCGGCTGGCTGCTGTTCCGGGAATTGCACGGGCTCTCGCTGTCGCAGGTGGAGGATGCGTTCACGGCCATTTCGGGCCATCGCTGGGTGGTGGCGATCGCCTTCACCCTCGTCGCCTACATGGCGCTCGCCTGGTACGACCGCATCGCGCTCTTGCATCTCGGCTTCAAGCTGAGCTGGACCTTCATCTCGGCCGTGTCGTTCACGACCTATGCGCTCTCGCACAATATCGGCATGTCGATGTTCTCCGGCGCCATGGTGCGCTACCGGGCCTATTCGACGCGCGGCCTGACGCTCGCCGACGTCGGCCTGCTCGTCGCCTTCTGCTCGTTCACCTTCTTCCTCGGCACGCTCCTGCTCGGCGGCATCGTGCTGGTCACGGTGCCGAGCATCGTGGAGCGGCTCTTCGATCTCAACGTGACCGTGGCACGGGCGGTGGGCGTCGTCATGCTCATCGCGGTTGCGGCCTATGTGGCCGGCTCGGCGATGCATTTCCGGCCGCTCGTCCTCGGCCGGTTCAAGCTCGTCTATCCGCGTTTCCGCATCACCTTGCGCCAGTTGATGGCAGGTCCGCTCGAACTGATGGGTGCCGCCGGCATCATCTATTGCGCGCTGCCGGTCGACTACAACCCCGGCTATCTGGTCGTGCTCGGCGTCTTCCTGGCCTCTTTCTCGGCGGCCTTGCTGAGCCACGCCCCGGGCGGCATCGGGGTGCTCGAATATGTCTTCGTCAAGGCGCTGTCGGACGTGTCCGACGGCATTCCCAAGGCCAATGTCATCGCGGCCCTGCTGGTCTTCCGCCTGCTCTATCTCATCGCGCCGCTGGCCTTCGGCATCGTCGCCGTGGTGCTGTTCGAACGCAGCCGGATCGTCAAATCGCCCGGTCCGGATTAAGATCGCCGCATCGGCCCGAGCAGGTTCTCTCGAACCTGCTTGCACTTGAAAGGTCAAGCAGCTTTGGTTTCGCTTTGAAAAGTGGAATCAACCGTGGCTTTCGCCACGCAAGGCTGCTTAGGAGTGTGTCATGTATATGCCGCCGGCCTTTCGCGAGGACAGGCTCGACGCCCTGCACGAGGTGATGCGCCGCAATCCGCTGGCGACGCTGGTCACGGCCGCCGCCGGTCTCACCGCCAACCATGTGCCCGTGCTGCTCGACCCCGACGGCGGATCCAAGGGGCTTGGCCTGCTCAAGGCGCATCTGGCCCGCGCCAACGCGCAGACGAAGCTCGCGGGCGAGGTGGACGCCCTCGTGCTGTTCCTCGAGGTCGATCATTACGTGACGCCCTCCTGGTACGAGACCAAGCGTCAGACCGGCCGGGTCGTGCCGACGTGGAACTATGTCGCGGTCCATGCCACGGGGCGGCTGAGGGTGGTCGACGATCCGGCTTGGCTGCGCCGCCAGATCGAGGCGCTCACGGCCGAGCACGAGGGACGGCGCGCGGCGCCCTGGGCCGTGTCCGACGCGCCGGAGGATTTCGTGGTGGCGCAGATGCGCGCCATCGTCGGCATCGAGATCGACATCCTCGACCTTCAGGGCAAGTGGAAGCTGAGCCAGAACCGCACGGCCGCGGACCGGCGCGGCGTCGCCGACGGGCTTGCGTGCGAAGGCGATGTCTCGAGCCGCGTCATGGCCGGGCTCATCGATCGCGGAGACCCGACATGACCGCGCCGCTGCCTGCTCCGCTGCCAGCGGCATCGCTCATGGTCGACGAGCGCCGCACGGCCGCGACCGAGCGGCTCGCCGACACGCTCGCCCTGATCTTCGGCACGGTGGTGGCCGCTGCGGTCCTGTGGGGCCTCGGCGACGTGGTGCTCCTGGTCTTCGCGGCAGCGCTGCTGGCGACGCTGCTGCGCGGCGGCGCCGATGTCCTGGCCGACAAGCTCGGCGGCAAGGTCGGCCTGTGGCTCACCGTCATCATCCTCGCGATCGTCGGCGTCGTCGGCGTCACGCTGACGTTGCGCGGGCCGATCCTCGCCACCGAGATCAAGGAGCTTTCGGGACAGATTTCCGAGCAAATGAAAGCGGTTTGGGAGCGGCTCGGCTCGGCCGACTGGCTGCAGCCCGTGGTCAGCCGGCTCAAGGGATTCATCGAGGAGGGCAGCCACCGCATCGCCGGCATCGCGGCCGGCGTCGGCACGAAGACGCTCGGCGGCATCGGCAGCCTCATCGTCATGCTAGTGACGGCGGTGTATTTCGCCATCGATCCGGGCCTCTACGTCAAGGGCACGCTGCTGCTCATGCCGCGGTCCTGGCGCAGCCGCGGCAAGGACGTCATGAGCGAGATGGCCCATACGCTGCGGTGGTGGTTCATCGGCCAGCTCGTCGACATGGTGGCGATCGGCCTCTTGACCGGGCTCGGCCTCTACCTGCTCGGCGTGAAGCTCGCCGTCACCCTGGGGCTGATCGCGGCGCTATTCAACTTCGTCCCCTATGTGGGGGCGCTCGCCGGCGCGCTGCCGGCGGTGCTCGTGGCCTTCGGCCAGGGCCCTCAGGTGGCCGGCTACGTGGCCTTGCTGTACATCGCCGTGCAGACCCTGGAAGGCAATGTCATCGCGCCGCTGATCCAGAAGCGGACGGTCGAGCTGGCGCCGGTGCTGACCATCCTGTCGCAGACGGTGCTCGGCTCGCTTTTCGGACCGCTCGGGCTGATCCTGGCGACGCCGCTGACGGCCGCCGGCGTCGTCGCGGTCCGCAAGATCTACGTCGAGGATGTCCTGGAGGAACCGTCACCATGAGGCCGCTGCCTGGCCGGATCGCGGCGCGTCGGTCGTCACGGCCGGCGACAAGCATGAAGGTCGGCGTGTGACGGGCGAGGGCAGGTTCGGCGACGAGGCGCGCGCCGCCTTGCACGAGCTTCTGGTCTGGCGCCGCGATGTCCGGCGCTTCCGGCGCGACGATCTTCCCGACGGCACGATGGAGCGGCTGGTGCGGATCGCCTGCCTGGCGCCATCGGTCGGGCTGAGCCAGCCCTGGCGTTTCGTCGTGGTCGAGACACCCGAGCGGCGGAGCGCCGTGCGCGCCTCGTTCGAGGCCTGCAACGCGGAGGCGCTGCGGTGCCAGGCGGGCGAACGCGCCGCGCTCTATGCGCGCCTGAAGCTGGCCGGTCTCGACGACGCGCCGTGCCAGTTCGCGGTCTTCGCCGACCGTGCAACCGCCAAGTGCCACGGCCTCGGCCGCATGACGATGCCGCTGACCATCGACTATTCGGCCGTCATGGCCGTGCATACGCTCTGGCTGGCGGCGCGCGCCGAGGGGATCGGGCTCGGCTGGGTGTCGATCCTCGATCCCGGGGCGGTCACGGCCGCCCTCGACGTGCCGCCGTCCTGGAGCTTCATCGGCTATTTCTGCCTCGGTTATCCGATCGAGGAGGACATCGCGCCGGCGCTCGAGCGCGAGGGCTGGGAAACCCGGTGCGATCCGGCGGCGGTCCTCTTCGCCCGCTGAGCATTCAGGCCGGAAATGCGTCGCGCGCGGGCCGTTTGACCGGGTCGTGCCGGCTGTCTACGGTCCGGCGGACCCCGGCCGAGGAGAGGCGATGACCGACGGACATCAAGCGGCGACGCCCCTCGACGACGCCGACCCCGTCTTCCGCCTTTCCGCCGCCGACCTCGCCGAGGCCTATGCGGGTGGCCGGCTGTCGCCGGTCGAGGTCGCCACCGCCTGCCTCGATCGTGCCGAGGCGGTGCATGCCCGCTGCAACGCCTTCACGCGCATCGACCATGCGGGGGCGCTTGCCGCGGCCCGGGCCTCGGAGGAGCGCTGGCGTCGCGGCACGCCGCTCTCACGCATCGATGGCGTGCCAACGACCCTCAAGGACATGGTCCGGGTGCGCGACTGGGTGGTACGCTACGGCAGTCCGGCGACCCCGGACGAGCCCTGCGCCGAGGATGCGCCGGCGGTCGCCGGGCTGCGCGCGTCCGGCGCCGTCTTCCTCGGCCAGACGACGACCCCCGAATTCGGCTGGAAGGCCGTCACCGACGGCCGCCTGACGGGGATCACCCGCAACCCCTGGAATACCGCCATGACGCCGGGGGGCTCGTCGGGCGGCGCGGCGGTGGCCGCCGCGACCGGCGCCGGCGTGCTTCATCTCGGCACGGACGGCGGCGGCTCGATCCGCGTGCCCGCCGCCTTCACCGGCATCACCGGGCTCAAGCCGACCTACGGCCGCGTGCCGGCCTATCCGGCGAGCCCCTTCGGCACGGTGGCCCATCTCGGCCCGATGGCACGGCGCGCCGGGGACGTCGCCCTCATGCTCGCCGCCATGGCGGGACGCGACAGGAACGACTGGCTGCAGGGACCGGGTCGCCTGGCGGACCTCGACGCCGCCCCGGAAGCCTTCGCGGGGGCGAGGATCGGGTTCTGGTCGGTGCCGCCCTGCGGCAGGCTCGACCCCGAGGTGGGCGCGGTCGTGTCGGGCGTGGTGCGGCGGCTCGAAGGGCTCGGCGCAAAGATCGAGCCCGTCGACCTGCCGGGCGGCGGTCTTTTCGAGACGTTCACGGCCCATTGGTATGCCGGCGCCGCCAACCGCGTCGCCTCGCTCCCGGCGCCGGCGCGCCAGGGGCTCGATTCGGGCCTGCGGCAGATCGCCGAGGCCGGGGCACGATTGAGCGCCGTCGACTATCTCCGGGCCATGGACGCGCGGGCGGACTTCGGCCGCCGCATGGATGCGCTGCTCGAACGCTTCGACATCCTGGTGTCGCCGGCCTGCGCCGTGACGGCCTTCGCGGCCGGCGCCGAAGTGCCGCCCGGCAGCGGCCTGAGCCGCTGGATCGAATGGGCCGGCTTCAGCTTTCCCTTGAACCTCAGCCAGCAGCCGGCGGTCTCGGTTCCCTGCGGGCGGATCTGCGGCCTGCCGGTCGGGCTGCAGATCGTCGGCGCGCGAGGGGCGGATGCGCGCGTCCTCGGCTTCGCGGCAGCCTTCGAGCGGGCTTTTCCGGAGCACGTCCTTTGAGCGTGGAGGTTCTCATGGCGACGGGATGGAATTTCCACGAGCTCTATCTCTGGCACGACACCGGCAACGCCGCCGCGATCCATCCGGCCGGGCTTACGGTCGAGCCCGGCGAACATGCCGAGAACGCCTCGACCAAGCGCCGCTTCCGCAATCTTCTCGAAGTCTCGGGGCTGCTCGACCGGCTGACCGCCATTCCTTCGCTCCCCCTCGACGAAGACGACCTGGCGCGGTTCCACGCCCGCGACTATATCGCCCGCATCAAGGCGATGAGCGACGCGCGCGGCGGCGAGGCGAGCCACCTCACGCCCTTCGGCCCCGGCTCCTACGAGATCGCCCGGCTCGCGGCCGGCGGCACCGCAGCGCTCGTCGATGCCGTGCTCACCGGCGCCGTGCGCAACGGCTACGCGCTCGTGCGCCCGCCCGGTCACCATGCCGAGCGCGACCGGGGCTTGGGCTTCTGTCTCTTCGGCAACGTGCCGGTGGCGATCCTGAAAGCGCGCGCCACGCATGGCCTCGGCCGGGTCGCAGTGGTCGATTGGGACGTCCATCATGGCAACGGCACCGAGCAGGCCTTCTACGACGACCCCGAGACGCTGACGATCTCACTGCATCAAGACGGCCTTTTCCCGCTCGGCTCCGGCACGCTGGCGGCGCGCGGCGAGGGTGCCGGCGAGGGGTCGAACATCAATGTGCCGCTGCCGGCGGGCTGCGGGGAGGGCGCCTATCGTAGGGCCTTCGAGCGGATCGTGCTGCCGGCGCTCGATCGCTTCCGGCCGGAGCTGATCGTCGTCTGCTCGGGCTTCGATGCCGCCGCGGCCGATCCGCTCGGCCGCATGATGCTGCACAGCGACAGTTTTCGTGCCCTGACGCGGTTGATGAGCGAGGCAGCCGAGACGCTCTGCGGCGGCAGGCTCGTGCTGTCGCACGAGGGCGGCTATTCGGCGAGCTACGTGCCCTATTGCGGCCTTGCCGTGATGGAGGAGCTCAGCGGCATCCGGACGGCGATCGCGGATCCGTTCCTGCCGAGCTTTGCCTCCTATCCGGGACAGGCGCTCCTGCCCCACCAGGAGGCGGCGATCGCGGCGGCGGCCCAGGCGGCAGGATTGTGACGGACGTGGTCGGGACGAGAGCGCCGGCGCGGCCGACACCGAAGAGCGCCGGGACGCGGGCCCGCATCGTCGTCGGCGCGCTGCGGGCGCTCGAAACCCATGGGCTCGACGCGACGACAACGCGGCGGATCGCGGCCGAGGCCGACGTGCGGCTCGCCACGCTGCACTACCATTTCGACGGCAAGGAAGCCCTGCTCCTCGCCGTCCTCGACACGCTCGTCGCGGAGCTGGTCGCGACGCTGGCCGCCGCCGCAACGGCGGGCGCGACCCTCGACGAGCGGATCGCGGCCGGGCTCGATGCCGCCTGGGCCTATGCGGGGCGCACCCGCGGCAAGCAGATCGTGCAATACGAGCTGACGCTCTACGCGCTGCGCAGCCGGGGCAGCGAATGGCTCGCGGCTCGCCAGTACCAGGCCTATGTGGACGCCTATGCGGCGCTGCTGCAAGGCTGCGGGGACGCGTCCGAGCCGACCGACGCGGAGGCGCAGGAGCTGGCTCGGCTCATGCTCGCCGGGATCGACGGCCTGATCCTGCAGGCCCTGGCCGGCGCGCCCGAGGATGACCTCGTGACGGCCCTCGCCGCATTGACGGCCGGTGTCACCGCGCATGCGGCGACGCTGCTGCGGCAGGGCGCGAGACTCAAGGAGCGGCAGCATGCCTGAGACTTCTCCAGGGGCGTTCCGGATGCCGGCCGAATGGGCGCCGCACGAGCGCTGCTGGATGGCGTGGCCGTGCCGCCCCGAGGGATGGAAGAACGGGCTCGGGCCGGCCCGCGAGGCCTTCGCCTCCGCGGTGATCGCCATCGCCCGGTTCGAGCCCGTCAGCCTGCTGGTGCGGCCGCAGGATCGTGACGAGGCGCACCGGCTGACGCGCGGCGCAGCCGAACTCGTGCCGGCCGAGCTCGACGACAGCTGGACGCGCGACACCGGGCCGACCTTCCTGGTCGACGATGCGGGCCACCTCGCCGGGGTCGACTGGGGCTTCAACGGCTGGGGCCTCGTCTATGCAGGCTTTTCGAAGGATGCACGCGTTGCCCGGCGCATCCTCGATCTCGCCGACGCCCGTCGCATCGCCGGGCCGCAGATCCTCGAAGGCGGCTCTATCCATGTCGACGGCGAGGGCACGCTGCTGACGACCGCGCAATGCCTGCTCGACCCCCTGCGCAACCCGCATCTCGACGAGGCCGACATCGAGGCGAACCTCAGCGCCGCCCTCGGCGTCGAGACCGTCGTCTGGCTGCCGCGCGGCCTCACCAACGACGAGACGCGGGGCCATGTCGATAACCTCTGCTGCTTCTCGGCGCCGGGCCATGTCCTGCTGCCGTCGACGCCGGATGCGGACGATCCGGACTTCGCCGTCCTCGCCGAGGCTAGGGCCGCGCTCGAGGCGACCGTCGACGCGCGCGGGCGCCGGCTCGAGATCACCGCGCTGCCGATGCCGCCCCGGCGCCGCGACGCTCAGGGTCGAGTGATGCCGCGCTCCTACGTCAATTTCTACCTCGCCAACGGGGCCGTCGTCATGCCGGGCTTCGACGTGCCGAGCGACGCCGAGGCGGCGCGCATCCTCGGCGCCACCTTTCCGGGGCGGGAGGTGGTGATCGTGCCCGGCGACGGCATCCTTGACGGGGGCGGCAACATCCACTGCATCACCCAGCAGCAGCCCCAGACCGTTCAGGCTGCATCGACATCCCGCACTGCCGGAGGACTGCGATGAGCCGGATCCTGGATATGGCGCGCGAACGCGCTCCCTATGGGCCTAACACATCCGAGGCGCGCCAGGTCGCGCCGCTCGGCCTCGACATCGCCGGCCGCATCGCCGCGATCGACAAGAAACGCCTGCGCCGCGACCGCCTGGCGCGGCTGCGTGCCGAGCTCGCCAGGCGCGACTATGCCGGCGCGCTGCTCGCCGACCCCATGAACATCCGCTACGCCACGGATGCGCGGAACATGGCGGTATGGACCATGCACGCGCCGGGCCGCTCCGTCTTCGTCGCGACCGACGGCCCGGTGATCCTGTTCGAGTTCGGTACCTGCTTTCACCTCAACGACGATCTCGATGTGGTCGACGAGATGCGCGCCAGCGTCTCGTGGTTCTACTTCCTGGCGGGGCCGCGCGTCGCGGAGAAGACCGCGGCCTGGGCTGCCCAGGTGATCGACCTCATGGCGCGGCACGGCGGCTCGAACCGCCGCCTCGCGATCGACCGGTGCGAGCCCTGGGGCGCGCAGCACCTGACCGATGCCGGCATCCGGCTCTTCGACGCGCAGGAGCCGCTCGAGCAGGCGCGGATGATCAAGACGCCTGACGAGATCAAGTGCATGCAGCTGTCGATGGACGTGTGCGACATCGCGGTCGAGCGCATGCGTGGCGCGCTGCGTCCCGGCATCACCGAGAACCAGCTCTGGAGCGTGTTGCACGAGACCAATATCGCGCATGACGGCGAGTGGATCGAATGCCGCCTGCTCGCCTCGGGGAACCGCACCAACCCCTGGTTCCAGGAGAGCGGCAACCGCGTGATCGCGCCCGGCGAGATCGTCGGTTTCGATACCGACATGGTGGGACCCTTCGGCTACCTCGCCGACATCTCGCGCAGCTGGGTCTGTCCCGACAGGCGGCCGACGCCGGAGCAGCGTGCGCTCTACGACATCGCGCAAGAGCAGGTCATGACCAATATCGCGTTGATCAAGCCCGGCCTTTCGCTGCGGGAGTTCTCCGAGCGCTGCTGGCCGGTGCCGGAGCGCTACGTCCCCAACCGCTACATGATGATGATCCACGGCGCCGGCATGGTCGACGAATATCCGATCGTGGTCTATGCGGCCGATTGGGAAGACTGGGGCTACGATGCCCATTTCGAGGAGAATATGGTGGTCTGCGTCGAGAGCTACATCGGCGAGGTCGGCGGCGCCGAGGGCGTCAAGCTCGAGCAGCAGGTGCTGATCACGGCCGACGGGGCAGTCCCGATGTCGAGCGCGCCGTTTGTGGACGCGATCGAGCCGTGAGCGCGCCAGCCCCTCACCAAAGCAATCGGGTGAACGAAGCAGGCGTGTCCTACCCCATCTATGGGGCAGGGGAACCATGCGAAGCATGGTGGAGGGGGCGAGCTGCCTGGCGCAAGGCGAGCCATGGACGGTCTTGGCAGGCTTTGAGACCCATGGCTCCCCCTCCACCACGCTCCGCCTGGTCCCCCTCCCGCGCTGAGCAGGGGAGGAAGCTTCGCCCGATCGCCGTTCGCTCCTCAGCCCCAGCGCTTGCGCATGAAGATGCGCCGGTGGCCCGGCGGATGGTCCTCGACCGCGCCGAAGGGCTCGAAGCCGAGCTTCGCGTAGAAGCCGGGCGCCTGGAAGTCGTAGGTGTCGAGCCAGATGCCGAGGCAGCCCCGCGCCCGGGCGGTGCTCTCGGCCTGCGCCATCAGGGCGGTCCCTGTCCCGGCACCGCGCAGCCGCTCCGGGACATAGAGCGACTCGACGATCAGCCAGCGGAACATGGTCCAGCCATAGAGGCCGCCGATCGTCGCGCCCGCCTCGTCCTTGATCAGGATGGCAACCTGTTCGATCTGCAGCGGCCCCGCCTTCTCGGCCTCGTAGGCGGCGAGCAGCCTCAGCAGCGCGTCGCGGTCGGCCCGCTCGGGCACCGCCGGCACCACGAAAGCGACGGGGTCGGGCGCCAAAGCCTCAGCCGCGCTCGACGGCGCCGATGGCGGCCTCGAAGGCCTCGGCCATCGTGTCCGCATGGGCCTTGGTCAGCACCAGCGGCGGCGAGATGATGAACGTGTCGCCGAGGTTGCGCAGCAGCACGCCGCGCGCCTTGCAGAGCTCAGTGATGCGGCTGCCGAAGCGGGCCGCGAGCGGGAAGGCCTCCTTGGTCTCGGGATCTTTGACGAGCTCGATACCGATCATCAGCCCGAGGCCGCGCACGTCGCCCATGGTCGGGTGCCGGGTCTGCACATCCCGGAAGCGATCGATGAGATAGGCGCCGACCTCGCCGGCGTTGCGCTCGAGCCCCTCGCGCTCGACGATGTCGAGGTTGGCGAGGGCCGCCGCGCAGGCCAGCGGATGGCCCGCATAGGTATTGCCGTGCCAGAAGGCCGCCATAGTGAACTGGGCGTCGTCCTCGGTCAGGAAGGCGTCGGCGATGCGGGCGTTCATCAGCGTCGCGCCGAGCGGCACATAGCCCGAGTTGATGCCTTTGGCGAAAACCATGATGTCGGGCTTCACGCCCCAGTGGCGGGCGCCGAACATCGAGCCGAGCCGCCCGAAGCCGGTGACGACCTCGTCCGAGATGAACAGGACGCCGTGCCGGTCGCAGACCTCGCGCACCAGCGGCCAGAACGTCTTGGGCGGCACGATGACGCCACCGGCGCCCTGCACCGGCTCGGCGATGAAGGCGGCGACGGTGCTGGGTCCCTGGTAGAGGATCTCGCGCTCCAGGAGCTCGGCGCAGAGCCGCGCCAGCGCCTCCGGGTCCGTGGTGAAGGGATTGCGATAGACGAAGGGCGTCTCGACCTGGACGAAGCCCGGCATCAGCGGCTCGAAATGCGCCCGGTAGGCCGCGCTTCCGTTGGCCGAGAGGGCGCCGAGCGTGACGCCGTGATAGGCCTGCTTGAGCGAGATGATCTTGTGGCGCGTCGGCTCGCCGGCGTGGCGCCAATATTGCCGGGCCAGCTTGAAGGCGGCCTCGTTCGCCTCCGACCCGCCCGAAGAGTAGAAGGCCTTGACCATGCCTTCGGGCCCGGCCATGCGGCAGAGCCGGTCGGCGAGCTCGACCGCCGGTGTCGTCGTGGTGCCGCCGAACAGCGAATAGAAGCTCAGCTTGTCGAGCTGCGCCGCGATAGCATCCTTGATCTCGCTGCGGCCGTGCCCGACGTTGACGTTCCATAGGCCCGCCTGGCCGTCGATGTAGCGCTTGCCCTCGCTGTCGGTGATGAAGACGCCCTCGCCGCCCTCGATCACGAGGGGCGGGTTCTTGGCCGCGTAGCTCGCGTTGGTGAAGGGGTAGAGCATGTGCCGGGTCAGCACGTCGTTCGGGCGGCTTTGGGCGGGTGACATCGGCCGGATCTCCAAGCGGCTTCCTCGAGGCGAGTCTAGGGCGGCGGCCGGTTTTGGTCAAACGACCGATTTTTGATCAACCTGCCCGCCGAAACGCCGGCCCTGCCGAAAAAATCTTGTTTGCAACGGCCGCGTCTTCCGCGACAGTCGCGGCACGAGCTCTGCGGGATCGCCGCGCGACCATGGTTGCGCGGCGACTGGCGCGGCGGGCGATCGGCGAAACCGTTTGAGGTGACCGGCGGGATGCAGACCTTGGCCCTCGGGCGGCTGGCGGAGCCGCACTCCCTCGCAAGCTCCGACAGTGCGGCCACGAGTCCCGCTCCGCGCGATGCGGCAGGGACAGCGCCACGGGCCGAGGCCGGCACCAGGCTCGTCGAGGTGCAGGGCGTGACCAAGGCCTTCGGCACCGGCCCGAGCGCGGTCAAGGCGCTCGACGACGTCTCGCTGACCATCATGGTCAACGAATTCTTCACCCTGCTCGGCCCGTCGGGCTGCGGCAAGACCACGCTGCTGCGCCTCCTCGCGGGCTTCGAGCATCCGACTTCGGGCGTCATCCGGCTCGACGGCAGATATGTGGTGGACGATCCGCCCAACCGGCGGCCGGTCAACACCGTGTTCCAGTCCTATGCACTGTTCCCGCATATGACGGTCGCGCAGAATATCGCCTTCGGGCTCGAGCGGCAGGGCCTGCGCGGCCCCGCGATCGCCGAGCGCGTCTCCGCCATGCTCCGCCTCGTGCGGCTCGAGCCCATGGCCATGCGGCGGCCCGACCAGCTCTCCGGCGGGCAGCAGCAGCGCGTTGCCCTGGCGCGGGCGCTGGCGCCCCAGCCGCGGCTGCTGCTTCTCGACGAGCCGCTCTCGGCGCTCGATCTCACGCTGCGCCGCGGCATGCAGGTCGAGCTCAAGCGCATCCAGCGCGAGACCGGCATCACCTTCGTGCTCGTCACCCACGACCAGGAGGAGGCGCTGTCCATGTCGGACCGCATCGCCGTCATGGACCACGGCCGGGTGCTGCAGCTCGGCCGGCCGGAGGAGATCTACGAGCGGCCGGTCTGCCGCTTCGTGGCCGACTTCATCGGCGAGGCCAACGTGCTGCCCGGCAGCCTTGTCGGCCTCGCCACGCCCTTCGCCGCCATCAGGCCCGAACGGGTGATGCTGGCTCCGGTCTCTACGGCGGAGCGGACCACCCTGCCGGGACGCATCGTCGAGGTCACCTATCTCGGCGCCACGACCTCCTGCGCGGTCGCGCTCGACGATGGTCCCATCGTCAAGATCGAGCGGGGCGACCTGCCCTCGCCGCTCCTGCCCGGACAGGCCGTCCATTGCCTGTTCCCGCCGGGCGCGCTGCTGCCGCTGGAGGAGTGAGGCCGTGGCGGCTTTCTCGGCGAAGCGCGACCGGGCGCTGCTGCTGGCCGGCCCGGCCCTCCTCGTCATCGTCGTCTTCATGCTGCTGCCGATGGCGATCGCGGCGGTCTATTCCTTCCTGACGCCCGATCCCTACGGCGGGGTCAGCCATCCGTTCACGCCCGCCTCTTACGTTCGCTTCGTCTACGACCGCGACCTCGACGACCAACTGGTGTTCGACACGACCTATCTGCAGATCTTCGCGCGCTCGCTGATCCAGGCGCTGTTCTGCACGATCTTTTGCCTGCTGATCGGGCTGCCGCTCGCCTGGTACATGGCGACCCGGCCGCCGCGCCTGCGCCAGGTGCTGGTGCTGCTCGTCACCATCCCGTTCTGGACCAATCTGCTCATCCGCACCTATTGCTGGGTGCTGCTGTTGCGCGACCAGGGGCTGGTCAACCAAGTGCTGCAGGCCGTGGGCCTGATCAAGGAGCCGATCACCTTCCTCTATTCGGACGGCGCGGTGCAGCTCGGCCTCGTCTATTCGAGCCTGCCCTTCATGGTCCTGCCGATCTACGGCGCGCTCGAGAAGGTCGACCCGCGCATGGTGGAAGCGGCCTACGACCTCTACGCCGACCGCTGGGCCATCATGCGGCGCCTCGTCTGGCCGCTGGCCTGGCCCGGCGTCGTCGCCGGCTGCCTGCTGGTCTTCGTGCCGGCGCTCGGCGCCTTCCTGTCGCCCGATATCCTCGGCGGCGGCAAGAAGCTGATGATCGGCAGCCTGATCCAGCAGCAGTTCACCACCGGCCGCGACTGGTCCTTCGGCGCCGCTTTGTCGATGATCCTGATGGTCTTCGTCCTCGGAGCGCTGATGTGGAGCGCCTGGCGGCGCACCAGGATCGGGGTGGCGACATGATAGCGAGGCAGGGTCGACAGGTGGATCTCGTCGGATGGTTCACCCCTCATCCGCCTTGCCTCCGGCAAGGCACCTTCTCCCGCAAGGGGAGAAGGACGCCAGTGCCGCAGAATGAGCCCCCCCTTCTCCCCTTGCGGGAGAAGGTGCCCTTTGCGAAGCAGAGGGCGGATGAGGGGTATGCCCGCCTCGACCTGCGTTGCGCCTCTTCCGGAGCTTGCGCATGAGCGCGAAAGGCTTCGATTGGCGCCGCATGCCGGAATATCGGCTGTTCAGCATGCTGGCGCTGGTCTTTCTCTATGCGCCGCTCGTCGTGCTCATCGTCTATGCGTTCAACGCCAATCGGGTGGCGCTGATCTGGAGCGGATTCTCGGTGAAATGGTTCGTCAAGGCCGTCGGCAACGAGGACCTGCGCCGCGCCGCCTGGAACAGCATCGTCGTGGCGGCGGTGGCGACGCCGGTGTCTACCCTCGTCTCGGTGCCGGCGGCGCTGGCCTTCGAGCGCGGCCGGTTCTTTCCAGGCCGCGCCGCCGGAGAGGCGCTGATCGCCATGCCGCTCGTCGCGCCCGAGATCGTCACCGCCATCGCGACGCTGATCTTCTTCGAGGCCATCGGGCTGCGGGCCGGGCTCGGCAACGTCATCATCGCCCATACGGTCTTCTGCATCCCCTTCGCGCTGCTGCCCATCCGGGCGCGGCTGCGCGAGATGCCGGTCGATATCGAGGATGCGGCGCGCGACCTTTATGCCGATGCCTGGGCCGTGTTCCGCCGGGTGACGCTGCCGCTGCTGATGCCGGCCATCGTGGCCGGCGCCACGCTGGCCTTCGTGGTGTCGCTCGACGACTTCCTGATCACCCTGATGGTGGCGCAGGCCGGCGCCACCACGCTGCCCGTCTATCTCTACAGCATGCTGCGCCTCGGGGTGACGCCGGAGGCCAACGCGGCCGCCACGATCCTTCTTCTTGTGTCGATCACGGCCGTCGTGCTGTCCTATCTTCTGGCCAACCGCCGAAGCGTGAAAGCCTGAGGAAACCTGCCCGGATAAGGACCATTCGCCCATGCAACGCCGCCTGACCAGATCCTGCCTCACTGCCGTCGCCGCCGTCCTGGCGCTCACCTGCGCGAGCGGCATCGCCCGCGCCGGGGGCGATCTCTTCATCTACAACTGGACCGACTATACGGCCCCCGACGTCATCAAGAAGTTCGAGGCGGAGACCGGCGTCAAGGTCACCCTCGACACCTACGATTCGAACGAGACCCTGCTGGCCAAGCTCAAATCCGGCTCGACCGGCTACGACATCGTCGTCGTGTCGTCGGATTTCGTGCCGATCTTCGCCAAGGAAGGGCTGATCCAGAAGATCGACGCCTCGAAGCTCCCGGGCTTCAGCAATATCGAGGCGCGCTGGCAAAACCCGACGTGGGATCCGGACCGCACCTATTCGGTGCCCTACGACTGGGGCGTCACCTCCTTCACGGTCAACACCAAGGAGGTGAAGGGGCCCTACGATTCGCTCAAGATGCTGTTCGACCCGCCGCCCGAGGCCAAGGGCAAGGTCGGCATGTTCGGTTCGCCCAGCGAGGTCATGTCGCTCGCCGAGGTCTATCTCGGCATGACGCCCTGCCAGACCGACACCGCCAACATGAAGAAGGTTTCCGACCTTCTCGAAGCCCAGGCGCCCTCGGTCAAGGTCTATAATTCCGACGGCATCATCGACCGGCAGGGCTCGGGCGAGACCTGGATCCACCAGGCGTGGAACGGCGATGCCGCCCGCACCCGCGCCGTCAACCCGGACGTCAAGTTCGTATTCCCGAAGGAGGGCGTCGTCGGCTGGATGGACAATATGGCGGTGCCGACCGGCGCCAAGGACCCGGACAATGCCAAGCTCTTCATCGCGTTCATGATGAAGCCCGAGAACAGCGCCATGTCGTCGAACTTCACCCATTACGCCAGCGCCGTCACGGGGGCCGAGGGTCACTACGACGCGGCCATGAAGGACGCGCCGGAGCTCAAGGTGCCGGACGACATCAAGATGGCCTTCACGCCCTCCTGTCCGGAGGCCGCCACCAAGCTGATGGACCGCGTCTGGACCAAGCTGAAGAAGTAAGCGGGCGTCCCTCCCCGGACCGGGGAGGGTGTCCGCGACGCGGACGGGTGGGGTGCCCCTCCGTCACGCCCGGAGGCGTGACACCGTCCCCGTTCCAGGGAAGGATAAAGGGCTCCGGACGCATTGGGTGACGCATGGATCGACCCGTTGCGTGGCGGCCCGCGACGCCGCAGGATCTCGACGCCGTCATGGCGATCCAGGGCGTCGTCCACGCGCTGCTGCCCGAGCGGCGCGAAATCATGGCGGAGAAGCTCGGGCTCTGTCCCGAAGGCTGCCGGATGCTCGCCCGGGACGGCGAGGTGATGGGCTACGGCCTGTCCCACCCCTGGCGGCTCGGTGCGGTGCCGGCGCTCGATAGGCCGCTCGGCGCGATCCCCGACGACGCGGACTGCTTCTATCTTCACGACGTGGCCCTGCTTCCGGCGGCGCGCGGCCAGGGTGCCGGGCGGGCCTTCATCGACCTCGTCCGGGCCGAGGCGCGGCTGCGCGGCATCGCGGCGCTCGCCCTCGTGTCGGTCTACGGCACCGTGCCGCTGTGGGGCAGGCTCGGTTTCGCCGTGCGGAAGGTGCCGGGACTTGCGACCAAGCTCGGCCCCTATGGCGCCGAGGCGCGCTACATGGTGTCGGACCTCAGCGGTCCGGGGTAGGGCCTCAGCTTCAAAGTCCGCGGTCGAACAAGCCGGTCATTCGGAATAGTTCGGCCGCTCGATATCCGAGATGATCCCCTTCTCTCTTGGCTCCCATCCGAGAACCGCCCTGGTCCTCTCGCTGGAGGCCGGACCGTTGCCCGCCACCCACGTCGCGAGCCAGCCGAAATGTGCCTCGGCTTCTTCGGACGTGAGAGACTTTGCGGGCACGCCGACCTGCCGTCCGATCGCCTCGGCGATCAGCCTGAACGGGACGCCTTCCTCGGCGATGGCATGAAATGCTTCGTTCCGGGCATCCCGTTCAAGAGCGAGGCGGAACACACGCGCGGCATCCAGCCGGTGCACGGACGGCCAGAGGTTTTGCCCATCTCCGACATACGCGGAAACGCCCTTTTCCCGAGCTGCGGCCGCAAGCATGGGAACGAAACCATGGCGTTCCCCGCTGCCGTGAACCGAACGCGGAAGGCGGACGACGGATGCTCGCAACCCGCGCTCGGCGAGCGCGAACGCCGTCTGCTCCGACGCGCGTGGAAACCCAGCCATGACGGGCGGCCTTGGCGAGTCTTCCCTGAATGTTTCCCCGGGAGGCAACAGGCCGACGCCGCCGGTCACGACGATCGGTCGGTCCGAACCGGCGAACACCTCTCCGAAGGTCTCTATAGCCTGACGGTCCTCATCGGCCAGTTCCACGATCCTCGACATGTCGACGCCGAAGGCCGTGTGGATGACGCCATCGGCGGCACCGGCCCCCTCCCTGAGCACGTCCAGATCGCGCAGCGAGCCCAGCAGCGGCGTGACGCCAGTGGCGGCAAGCGCATCAGCCTTCTCTTTCGAGCGCACCAGGCCGATCACAGAATGACCGATATCGAGCAGGTCGCGGGCGATCACCGAGCCGACCCAGCCGTTCGCTCCCGTCAGAAACACACGCATGCTAATCTCCTTGACTATGCCAAGCGGCGAGGTGCTACGGACCTCGTCAGTGACTGACATAGGTGTCTGTCAGTCACTGACAATAAGGAACAGGTATCGCGGTGGCGAAAAACGAGGGTGACGTGCGCGCTCGACTGCAACGGTCGGCGTTGGAGCTGTTTCGGGAGCGGGGCTACGATCAGACCACGGCTGCCGAGATCGCCGCGCGGGCCGGTGTGACGGAGCGGACCTTCTTTCGTCATTTCCCCGACAAGCGGGAGGCCCTGTTCGATGGCGAGGCCAAGTTGCGAGCGGCCCTGGCGGCCTCAATAGCTGACGCGCCGGGCGGACTCGGACCGCTCGACACGCTGTTTCGAGCGTTCCGGTCGATCCAGCCGGCGCTTGAAGACAACCGGCCATTCTCGAAGCCACGGCACGAGGTCATCTCCAACACGCCCGTGCTTCACGAGCGTGAGCTGACGAAAATGGCCGCGCTGGCCGACGCGCTTGCTGCCGCATTGAAGGCGCGAGGTGTCGCTGACCTGCAGGCTGTTCTTGCAGCACGGACCGGCATGGCTGCGTTCGCGCATGCTACGGTCTCCTGGCTCGACGATCCAGGGTTAGGCCTCGGCGAGCGTCTCGATCTCGCTCATCGTGAGCTGAAAGCGCTGTTGACCGAAAACGACTACTGATCCGAACGCCACCGGCTGAACCGATGTCCGCTTACGCGACTCCGCTCCCTCGAAGCGGACAGGAAGCAAACCACCCAAAGCGACCCTCGGCCCAGCGCCGCGATCAACCGCCGATTCAGTCTCGCGTCGAACCGGAATCACGCGCGCCGGCGTCTATCCCGATTCATGCGGCTTCGCCCGCTCCCCGAAGATCGCGCTGCCCACCCGCACATGGGTGGCGCCGAGCTGGATGGCGAGCGGGTAGTCGGCGCTCATGCCCATCGACAGGCCGGGAATCCCGTTGCGCGCCGCGATCGTGTTGAGCAGCGCGAAATGCGGCGAGGCCTGCTCGTCGGCCGGCGGGATGCACATCAGCCCCGCGATATTCAGGCCGAGCGCCTCGCGGCAGCGGCGGATGAAGGCGTCGGCCTCGCCGGGCAGGATGCCCGTCTTCTGCGGCTCCGCGCCGGTATTGACCTCGACGAAGAACGTCATCGGCTTGCCGGCGCGGGCGATCTCGCTTGCCAGCGCCTCAGCGATCTTCGGCCGGTCGACCGTCTCGATCACGTCGAAGAGCTCCACCGCCTCGCGCGCCTTGTTGGACTGGAGCGGGCCGATCAGATGCAGCTCGACATCGGTGAACCGATTCCGCAGCTCCGGCCATTTGGCCTTGGCCTCCTGCACGCGGTTCTCGCCGAAGATGCGCTGCCCGGCCACGAGGGCCGGCACGACGGCCTCGGCCGGAAAGGTTTTCGACACCGCCACCAGCGTCACCGAGGCGGGATCGCGGCCGCCGTCCCGCGCGGCCTGCGCGATCCTGGCGCGGACGGCGGCGATGCGCGCTTCGATGGTGCCGGGATGCGAGTCGCTCTGCATCGGGCATCGATAGCAGCTTTGCGGGTGCTCAAGAAGCCGCGCGGCGCCCGGGCCCGCGGCGATCGTGTGAAGGTCGTTTCCGCCCTCATGGTGAGCAGGATGCGCCATCATCCGTGTCGAACCACGAGGGCGATCCGTCGTCCTTCGACGCGGCGGCTTCGCCGCCTGCTCAGGATGAGGGACTAAAAAAGCTTCACCCGATCACCCTGGCACGGGCGGACCACGGGAGCGATCGCATCCGGGGCGTGCATCGCGGCGCCGGATGTTCTATGTTTGGTCCCATGCAAGACACCGATGCCCTGTTCGACGCTTTGCGCCGCTCGGCCGACGCCGGGGCGGTCAGTGCCATCGCCGATCTGGTCCGTGACGGCGCGGAGGAAGAGCTGGCGCGGCTCAACGCCCTGGCGCTGGCCTCCAGGCACGGGCTCGACCCCGACGCGGTGATCGCGGCACTTTTGCACGCCTCCCGGCTCGGCCTCTTCGAGATGTCCTGGAACATCGTCTGCCCGAGCTGCCGGGGCGTGCTCGACGCCAACGCGACGCTCAAGAGCGTGCGCCAGGAGGCCTATCGCTGCGCCTTCTGCGCGCTCGACAGCGAGGCGGTGCTCGACGACACGGTGGAGGTCAGCTTCACGGTCAGCCCGCGCGTCCGGCGCATCGCCGCCCACGACCCGGCGAGCCTCGGCTTCTGGGACTACCAGCGCCAGATCTTCTTCAGCTCGGGCGTCGCGCTGCCCGCGCTCGACGGCTTCGAGGAGCGTGCCGCCAAGGCCATGCTGGAGACGGCCGAGCTCGAGGCCGGCGAGCGGATGATCCTGGCGCTGCAGCTGCCGAGCGCGTCCGTCATCGTCTTCGACGCCGTCACCCATACGGCCAACCACGTGGAGATCGTCGGCGAGCCGACGCGCGAGCGGCAAGATCTCGCCATGGTCTTCGACAGCGTCCCGACCACGGTCGGCCGCTCGACGTTCCGGCCGGGACCGCTGCGGCTGTCGCTCGACAACCGCTCCAAGCGGCGGGTCCTGCCGGGGATCTTCATCCACGGCGACGCGCTTGCCGATCTCTTGGGCCAGAGTCGCCCCTATCTGACCGCCAAGCGGCTGCTCAGCAACCAGACCTTCCGCGACATCTACCGCACCGACACGCTCGACATCGACCAGCGGCTCAAGATCATGAGCCTGACCTTCCTGTTCACCGACCTCAAGGGATCGACCGAGCTCTACGAGCGGGTCGGCGACCTCGTCGCCTACGATCTGGTGCGGGCGCATTTCCGCATCCTGAACGAGATCGTCGCCTCCGAGAGCGGGGCCGTGGTGAAGACCATCGGGGATGCCGTCATGGCGACCTTTCCGACGCCCGACCGGGCGCTTTCTGCCGCGCTGCGCATGCGCCAGTCCATGCGGCAGATGAACGAGCGGCGCGAGGCCGAAGACCTGATCCTGAAGATCGGGCTGCACGAGGGGCCCTGCCTCGCCGTCAGCCTCAACGATCGGCAGGATTACTTCGGGCAGACGGTCAACATCGCCTCGCGCGTCCAGGAGCTTGCCACCGCCGATTCGATCTTCGCCAGCGAGGCGATCGTCAAGCACGCCGACTCGGCGAAGCTGCTCGCCGCCAGCAAGGTCGATGCCCAGCGGCAGACGCGCAGCCTGCGCGGCATCGGCGACCGCATGCCGGTCTTCGAGCTGACCTGAACCGCATCCGCGAGGCGGCGTTGAGTCCCCGTCATGCGGACCGGACTTACCCTCGCCCTCGCGTGTCTCGCGGTCCCGGCGCTCGCGGATGCGGCCCTGGTGGGCCCGGCGCCCGCGCACCCGTGGGACGACCGCAACCTCGGCCCAGATCGGCGCGCCACGCTCGTGGTCGCGGCGATGACGTCG
Source organism: Lichenihabitans sp. (assembly GCA_965277635.1). GTDB lineage: Bacteria > Pseudomonadota > Alphaproteobacteria > Rhizobiales > Beijerinckiaceae > Lichenihabitans. The sequence goes on along the minus strand of CBDIDE010000002.1, from coordinate 1,655,625 downwards.
GCGGAGAAGATCGGCCTCGTGCACGGGGGCCTCGGCGCGCCGTGGGGCGGCGAGCCCAAGCCCGCGGGCGCAATCGGATCGGCCGGCTTCGTGCCCGGCATTCCGCGCCTCGGCGTCCCGCCCCTGCAGGAGACCGATGCCGAGCTCGGCGTCGGCGATCCGGGCAATATCCGCCCCGGCGACACCGCGACCGCCATGCCGTCGAACCTGGCGCTAGCATCGACCTTCGACCCGGCGCTCGCCTTTGCCCAGGGCCGCGCGGTGGGCACCGAGGCCCGCGCCAAGGGCTTCGACGTGCTGCTCGGGGGCACCGCCAACATCATCCGCGACCCGCGCGGCGGTCGCGATTTCGAGTATTTCTCGGAAGACCCGCTGCTCGCCGGCACGCTAGCCGGGGCGGCGGTCGCCGGCGCGCAGCGCAACCGGATCATCTCGACCGTGAAGCATTTCGTGCTGAACGATCAGGAGACCGACCGGGTCGTGCTCGATGCGCGCATCGACCGGGCGGCGCTGCGCGAATCGGACCTGCTGGCCTTCGAGCTCGCCATCGAGGGCAGCGGGCCGGGCAGCGTCATGTGCGCCTATAACCAGGTCGACGGCACCTATGCGTGCGAGAACGACTGGCTGCTCAACCGCGTGCTGAAGACGGACTGGCACTATCGGGGCTTCGTCATGTCGGATTGGGGTGCGGTCCATTCGACCGTCGCCTCGGCGCTCGCCGGGCTCGACCAGGAGTCGGGCGACCAGCTCGACACGCAGGACTTCTTCGGCGCCCCCTTGGCCGAAGCCGTGGCGCGCGGCGAGGTGCCGGCCGCACGGCTCGACGACATGGTACGGCGCATCCTGCGTTCGGTCTTCGCCGCCGGGATCTACGACGACCCGCCGCGCCCCGGCGCCTTCGATCCCGCGCCCGCCGCCGCCGTGGCGCAGCGGATCGCCGAGGCCGGCTCGGTCCTGCTCAAGAACGACGGCCTCCTGCCGCTGTCTCCTGGCCTGAAGCGCATCGCGGTGATCGGCGCTCACGCCGACAAGGGGGTTCTGGCCGGTGGCGGCTCGTCTCAGGTCGTGCCGACGGGCGGCATCGCGTCGAGCGAGCCGGCGCCGGACGGATTTCCGGCGACGCTGACCTTCGATCCGTCCTCGCCGCTCTCTGCGATCCGGCGACACGCACCCGGCGCCGAGGTCGGCTATTCGGACGGCCACGATGTCCGGGCGGCGGCTCGCCTCGCCGCAGATGCCGATGTCGCCATCGTCTTCGCCGACAAATGGATGACCGAGACGGCCGATGCGTCGAACCTCGCGCTGCCGGGCGGCCAGGACGGCCTGATCGAGGCGGTCGCGCGCGCCACCCCGCGCACCATCGTCGTGCTCGAGACCGGCGGCCCGGTGCTCATGCCCTGGCTGGCCCAGGTTCGGGGCGTCCTCGAGGCCTGGTATCCGGGTCAGCGCGGCGGCGCGGCCATCGCGTCGATCCTCTTCGGCCAGGCAAACCCTTCGGGACACCTGCCGGTGACGTGGCCGGTGGCCGAGGCGCAATTGCCGCATCCGACGCTGCAGGGCGATCCGAACGCCGCGCCGCGCGGCCCGGTCGGACGCGGCGGCCGCTACGGACGCATCTATGCGGCAAATTATTCCGAGGGCGCCGAGGTCGGCTACAAATGGTTCGCCAAGCGACACCAGGCGCCGCTGTTTCCGTTCGGCTTCGGCCTGTCGTATACGTCTTTCGGCCTTCGCGACCTGTCGGCCGGCATGAAGGACGGGCGGCTGACGGTCGGTCTCACGGTGCGCAACGCCGGCGGGCGCGCCGGCGCCGCCGTTCCCCAGGCCTATGTCGAGCGGCCCGGCGATCCAGGCTTTCCGATCCGCCTCGGCGGTTTCGAACGCGTGGAGCTCGGGCCCGGCGAGCAACGGCGGATCACATTTCGGGTCGATCCGCGACTGCTGGCCCGTTTCGACGAGGCGGGCCACGCCTGGCGGATCGCGCCGGGCCGCGTGCGGGTGACGGCGGGGTTCGACGCCGTCCATCGCGACCTGACGGCCGAGACCGACGTCCCCGCCGCCAGTCTTGCGCCATGACGCCAGATCGCGCGCCGCCCGATTGCGCTACCGGGCGGCCTCGCCGCCGCCCTTCTGCTCGGCCAGTGCCGTGGCACGTTCGACCGCGGCCGCGATCAACGAAGGGCTGGCCTCGAGGGGGCCGATCTCCACCGCCGCCATATTGCGCATGAGACGCGCAAGATTTCCCGTCGGTCGGCCGGTCGCGTCGAACAGCTTCAGGTCGTCGGTCGGGTGCGGCGTGATTCCCGCTGCCGCGTGCGCCGCATAGGCCTGGATACGGGCCGTGTCGCCCGAGCAGACGAATGCCCGGCTCTGCTCCGGAGGCGCGGCGAGCGCGCTCAGCGGCAGGGACAGCGGCGTCGAGGAGAGTTTGACCGGCGTTTCGCCCAAGCCCACCGCGATCGCCGGTGCCGGGGCCGGCAGGGCGATCAGCCGGTCCGGCACGACGGAGGCATGCATCCGCACGCGCCGGCGGCCTGTGACCCGACGGCCGCGATGGGCCAGGAAGCGGGCGCGCAGCGTGCCGCCGATGCCGTGGACGGCGAGACGATCGGCGGGTGCGGCTCGCCGGGGGCCGCCACGGACCATGACGGGAGCGCCGCACGACGCTGGCGCCCAATGCGACACGATGGCGAGCGCCGAATGGCGGCCGTAATCGATGTAATAGCGACGCAGCAGGAGCGCGGCGACGTCGGCGCCCTCGGCCGCCGAGGCGAAGGCCACGTGACCTTCGCCGTCCGCCGCGATCTCGCCGGCCCAGCCGGCGCGCTTGATGCACCAGTAGTTGTTGAGCCGCACGCAGCGCGTGACGCTGCGCGGGTCGCGGCCGAGCAGCAGGGTCAGGGCCGTGCCGGGCGACGTGTCGAGATGGGCGAAACCCTCGAGATGCCAGTTGCTCACGGCGCGCTGGCGCGGCCGGAAGACGACGTCCGGCCTCATCCAGGCCATCACGGTGCGATCGGGCGCGGCCTGGCCGAGCCACGCCGACAGGACGAGGCCGATCAGCCCGAGCAGCATGCGGCCGTCCGGCGGGCGATCCCGCGGCTCATCGGCTGTCCCGCCAGGCCTGCGGCACGATATAGGCCGCGAGCCGCCCGCCGGCCTTGGCCTGCGCCCAACTGCCGATGTCGAGCCGGATCAGCGCCAAGGCCGAGGTCGGGAAGTGCGCGTCCATGGTGGCGGCGCGGCCGCGTTCGTCCGGCCCGCAGAGCTGGCGCGCCAGATCGCCGATGCCCGGATTGTGGCCGATGACGAGCAGGCGGCGGCAATCCTCGGGGGCGGAGGCGACCGCGGCGAGGATCGCTCGCGGGGAGGCGCCGTAGAGGTCGGGTTCAAAACGATGCGCGATCGGCCGTCCGGCGGCGTCGACGACCCGGTCGAACGTTTCCCGCGTGCGCCGTGCGTCGGACACGAGGGCGAAGTCCGGCAGGCCGAGGCGGACCAGCTCCGCGCCCGCCTCGCCCGCCTCGGCGAGACCTCGCTGGCTCAGGCTTCGCGCATGGTCGCCCGCCGGCGAGGAGGCCACGGCCTTGCCATGGCGCATGAGGATGAGCTCAACCATGAGTGGGCTCTACCGCAAGCCGGGCCACAATGCGAGGGTTTCGCCCTCGCCGCGAAGGTCCCGGCGAGAGACTGCGGCGCCCGCATCATAGGTTAAATTTTTCGCAAGGCACGCCCTCTCGTCAAGGATGTGCGTCACACCCTCTTGCGCCGTCTGTCGCCGCGTGGCAACGACACGGCGAAGGCCTCAAAATGCGGCGGGAGTTTGTCACGCATGGTGCTGTCTGATGCCATCGACGGCGGCTACAGGCCGTCGGATTCGGATGAAGTGTTCATGAGCGAGCGGCACCGCGATTATTTCCGCCGCAAGCTCCTGGCCTGGAAGGATGAAATCCTGCGCGAGAGCCGCGAGACACTGGCGACTCTGCAGAGCGAGAACGAAAACCACCCCGATCTCGCCGATCGGGCCTCGTCCGAAACCGATCGCGCCATCGAACTTCGGGCGCGCGATCGCCAGCGCAAGCTGATCGCCAAGATCAATGCGGCGCTGAGCCGGATCGACGACGGAACTTACGGCTATTGCGAGGAGACCGGCGACCCGATCGCGCTGCGCCGGCTCGATGCCCGGCCGATTGCGACGCTCTCGGTCGAGGCCCAGGAGCGCCACGAGCGGCGTGAGCGCGTCTATCGCGACGAGTAGTCGCCCGACGACGCCGCGACACGAAAAAAGCGCCGGTCGGCCCGACCGGCGCTTTTCTTCGACATTTGCCGACATCGATCGCCGCAGCGTCGCGGCGCGGATCGACATGTGGCCCGATCACCCGTCCCGGCGGGGGGAGGGGCGACCGAGCAGCTTGGCCATCTCCTCTTCCAGCGATTCCAGGGTTTCGAGGTTCTTCGGCGGCGTTGCCTGCGCCACTGCGGCGCCCTGGTCGGGTTCGGGGCGCGGCGCGGCCGGCGAAGTGGCATCCGGTGCCGGCGGCGGTTCGACCGGCGGCACCGCATCGGGGCGGGGAACGCTCTGGAGGCCGGCCGGGCGGAGCGGGCGCGGCGGCAGCGTGGAGGCGAGGCTCGGCCGCGGCGGCAGGCCCGGCCGGGGGGGCGGTGCGGGACGGGCCGGAGCCGCGGAAGGGATGGGGCGGGGCGGCAGGCCGCTCGGACGTGCCGGAGGCGCGGAGGATGTCGGGCGGCTTGCGGGGGCCTGGCCGGGCCTCGTCGCCGCACCCTCGCCCTCAAAGGGCGAGCCGGCGCCGGCCTGGTCGTCGGTGCGCGGCACGCTCGCAGGGCCGGAAAAAGCCGCCGGGCGCGGCGGCGCGGCGGGTCCCGGACGCGGCCGGTCGGCCGGTGGCGCAGCAAGAGGCGGGGGCGCCGTCACACTGTTCGGGGGGACAGGCGCGGTCACGGGTGGGGCGCCTTTAGCCGGTCCTGCGGCGACGGGTGGCGCGACCAGCGGCGGCATGGACGGCTGCCCCAGCCCTGGCGGGATCGCGGGCGGTTGCGGCATCGGTGCGCCCTGCGCCATCGCGGCATCCTTGTCCCGGCCGCCCGACATCGGTGCAACGGACTGCGCCCGGACGATCGTCGATTCGATGAGGAGGTCGTTGGGGCCGCCGACCATGACCAGGTGCTCGACATTGTCCCGCCTGACGAGCACGAGCTGGCGGTGACGGTCGAGATCGACGGCGTCGACAAAACCCAGGCGCGGCTGCCGGGTCCGGGCTCCCCCGGACGCCTTCAGCCGCCGTCCGAACAGCATGCGGCGGAGGACGAGGAGGATCACGAACAGAGCCAGCAGGGCCACGAAAATCGATATGAAGGCCAGCGGCTTGTTGTCCTCGAAAAAAGTGCTCAAAGACTGCATGCTGCGGTTCGCCTCTCGACACACGTACTGACTCAATGCTGAAGTGTAGCATGAGGGAGCGGGGACGCTCCAATAAGGTTAATCAATGGTTAACGACTCACCACCAGGCTGTCGTGGCGACCCCGGGGCGGGGAGCCGGTCGGCGACCTGGCGCGTGCATCCTAACGCTGCTCTATGCCTGAGGCCATCTTGAGCATAAACCATATTCTTTGCGTCGCTCTCATCGCGTCGGGCCGCGGCGGCCAATCGAGGGGATCATGACGGACACGCCCATCGCGGCGATCGACAGGACGGAACGCACCGGCAGCCCGATTCTGGTTCTGGCGATCGCGCTTCTGCTCGTCGCCGCCGCTGCCTCCTATTCCTTCCTGCCGCAGGATCAGGCCGGCCGGTTGACCCTCGCCTTCCTGGCCTCCCTGGCCATCATCGGCCTGATCGCCTTGTTCTTCTACGCTGTCGGGTTCCTGCAGTTCTCCGGGCAGGCGGCACGCAACGACATCACCAAGCTCGTCGCCGACACCAACACCGAAGGCCTGTTCGTCACGGAGGGAGACGGCCGCGTCCTCTATGCCAACGAGGCCTATCTGGCGATGTCGGGCGCCCCCGACGTGACCGACCTGCGGCCGGTCGAGCGGCTTTTCACCGGCCCGGCAGAGATTTCCGAGGCAGTGTTCCGCCTGGCCAAGGCGGCGCAGGAGCAGAAGCGGGCCGTCGAAGAACTGCGCCTCTCGCCCTCGCTCGGCGGCGACACGGCGGTCGGCTGGTACCGGGTCAAGGTGCGGCCGCTCGACCGCGGCGGGTACCGGCGGGCGACGCTGTGGAGCGTCGCCGACGTCACCCGGGAGCGCGAACGGCACGAGAACGTGTTCCAGGAACTCCAGCATGCGATCGATTTCCTCGACCATGCGCCGGCCGGCTTCTTCTCGGCGGCGGCGGACGGGCGGATCTCCTACCTCAACGCGACCCTGGCCGACTGGCTCGACTACGACCTGGCCCAGGTCGGCTCGGGCGGCCTGTCCCTCTCCGACATCATGTCGGCCGACGGCGCCGCCATGCTTGGCGCCGTCGTCGGCGCGCCGGGCGACGTGAAGACGGAGCAGTTCGATTTCGATCTCAAGAAGCGCGGCGGGCAGAACCTGCCCGTGCGGCTGCTGCACCGCATCGCGTTCGCCGAGGACCGGCTGCCTGGCCCCTCCCGCACGCTCGTCATCAACCGCGCGCCCGGCGAGGAGCCGGCCGAGGATCTCAGAGCCGCCGAGGTCCGCTTCGCGCGCTTCTTCAACTCCACCCCGATCGCCATCGCCTCCCTCGACGGGGTCGGCACCATCATCCGGTCCAACGCGGCGTTCATCCGATTGTTCGGCAAGGCGCTGCGCGGCCAGGGCGACACGTTCCGCTCGATCTATGCCGGGGTGATCGAGAGCGACCGGCCGGCCCTGCAGAATGCGGTCGCCGCGGCCCTGCTCGGCCGGAGCGACGTCCCGCCGCTCGATGCGACATTGAGTGGCAGCGACGACCGTTCGGTCAAGCTCTTCGTCTCGGGGGGCGACGCCAGGGGGAGCGAACAGGCCTCCGTCAACATCTTCGCCCTCGACACGACGGAGCAACGCACGCTTCAGGAGAGCTTCGTCCAGGCCCAGAAGATGCAGGCCATCGGCCAGCTCGCCGGCGGGGTGGCGCATGACTTCAACAACGTGCTGACCGCCATTCTCGGCTATTCCGACCTTCTGCTCGCCAACCACCGGCCGACCGATCCGTCCTTCCAGGACATCATGCAGATCAAGCAGAACGCCAATCGGGCGGCCGGTCTCGTGCGTCAGCTCTTGGCCTTCTCGCGGCGCCAGACCTTGCGTCCCGAGGTGCTCCAGCTCGGCGACGTGCTGGCGGAGCTGCAAAACATGATGCGGCGGCTCGTCGGCGAGAAGATCGAGATCGACGTCAAGCACGGCCGCGATCTGTGGCTGGTGAAGGCCGACCTCAACCAGTTCGAGCAGGTCGTCATCAACCTCGTGGTCAATGCCCGCGACGCCATGCCGGAGGGCGGGCGCATCCTGGTGCGCAGCCGCAACGTGGCCGAGGCCGAATGCGCGGCCTTCGGCGACAAGTCGCTGACCCCGGCCGACTATGTGCTGATCGAGATCGAGGATTCGGGCAGCGGCATCCCGCCCGAGGTGCTGCCCAAGATCTTCGAACCCTTCTTCACCACCAAGGAGGTCGGCAAGGGGACGGGTCTCGGCCTCTCCATGGTCTATGGCATCATCAAGCAGACCGGCGGCTTCGTCTTCACCGATTCGGAGGTCGGCAAGGGGACGACGTTCCGCATCTTCCTGCCGCGCCACAAGCCGCTGCCGGTCGAGGAAGCCGCCCGCAAGGAGCCCGTCAAGCCCGTCTCGAACGACCTCACCGGCCATGGCACGATCCTTCTGGTCGAGGACGAGGACGCGGTCAGGGCCTTCGGGGCGCGGGCCCTGACCTCGCGCGGCTACACCGTGATCGAGGCCGCGTCGGGGGCGGAGGCGCTCGACGTCGTCAGCCAGGCCAGGCAGCCGATCGACCTCATCGTGTCCGACGTCGTCATGCCGGAGATGGACGGCCCGACCATGTTCGGCGAATTGCGCAAGCGCGGCATCACCGCCAAGGTCATCTTCGTCTCGGGCTATGCCGAGGAGGCCTTCGCGCGCAATCTGCCCGAGGGGCAGGAGTTCGGCTTCCTGCCGAAGCCGTTCTCGCTCAAGCAGCTCGTCGAGAAGGTGAAGGAGAGCATGGTCTGATGGCGGCGGACGCGGACGAGACCCGCCACAAGCTCAAGATGGCGCACCGCAAGGCCGTGCAGGACGCGGAGGTCGCCTCGAGGACCATTGCGTCCAAAGGCCTGCTGATCGTCCACACCGGCCCCGGCAAGGGCAAGTCGACGGCGGCCTTCGGGCTCGTGCTGCGGGCCACCGGCTATGGCTGGCCGGTCGGGGTCGTGCAGTTCATCAAGGGCGCCTGGGATACCGGCGAGCGGCGCATGCTCGAAGGCTCGGCCCTCGTGCGCTGGCATTCGATGGGCGAGGGCTTCACCTGGGAGACGCAGGACCGCGCGCGGGATGTCGCAGCCGCGAGCGCCGCCTGGGGCAAGGCCTGCGAGCTCATGGCCGATCCCGCCATCCGCCTCGTGGTGCTCGACGAGCTCAACGTCGCCCTGCGCTACGATTACCTGCCGCTCGACGACGTGGTCGCGGCGCTGCGCGCCCGCCGGCCGGACCTCCATGTCGTCGTGACCGGCCGCAACGCCAAGCCGGCGCTGATCGAGGCGGCCGATCTCGTCACCGAGATGGTGGCCGTGAAACATCCCTTCGCGGCCGGGGTCAAGGCGCAGCAGGGCATCGAGTTTTGATGTGCGGTCGAGATGCCCTGAGATCTGGCTCCTCCCATCCCGCTCGTCCCTCCGCGTGCCACCCCACCGAGCTTCGCTCGGCGTGGGCCCTGGCTCGCTCCGCCCGCGCAAGCGGGGAACCAGCGCAAAACATCGGCCGAAGGCCGACCGTCTTGTCTCGCGGGATCGTGCTGGATCCTCGCGTTCGCGAGGATGAGCGGGGAAGGGATCAGGCATGCGCCGTTTGATCCGATGACGGCCAAGGCCTTGATGGTGCAGGGCACGGGGTCGGACGTCGGCAAGTCGCTCATCGTCGCGGGTCTCGCGCGCGCCTTCACGCTGAGGGGCCTCCGCGTGCGTCCCTTCAAGCCGCAGAACATGTCGAACAATGCCGCGGTGACGGCCGAGGGCGGCGAGATCGGCCGCGCCCAGGCGCTGCAGGCCCGCGCCGCCGGCGTGGCGCCCTCGATCCACATGAACCCGGTGCTGCTGAAGCCCCAGAGCGAGGTCGGCTCGCAGGTGGTGGTGCAGGGCCGTGTCATCGGCAATGCCCGCGCGCGGGACTACCAGGCGATGAAGCCCGGCCTGATGGGCGCCGTGCTCGACAGCTTCGCCCGAATGCGCGCCGAGGCCGACCTCGTGCTGGTCGAGGGCGCCGGCAGCCCGGCCGAGGTCAACCTGCGTCGAGGCGACATCGCCAACATGGGCTTCGCCCGGGCCGCGGACGTGCCGGTGGCCCTCGTCGGCGACATCGACCGGGGCGGCGTCATCGCCCAGATCGTCGGGACCAAGGCGGTGCTCCCGCCCGAGGACGCCGCCATGATCGTCGGGTTCCTGGTCAACAGGTTCCGTGGCGACCCCACCTTGTTCGAGGACGGGATGCGCCTTATCGCCGAGCATACGGGCTGGCCGGCGCTCGGCCTCGTGCCGCATTTCCCCGCCGCCTCCCGCCTGCCGGCGGAGGATGCCGTGACGCTCGGCCACGCCGCCTTTCGGGCTGGTCCGCAGGCGGGGCGCATCGTGGTGGCGGTGCCGGTGCTGCCGCAGATCAGCAATTTCGACGATCTCGATCCGCTGCGGCTCGAGCCGGCCGTCAGCCTCGTCCTGGTGCGGCCCGGGGAGGCGCTGCCGATCTGCGATCTCGTGATCCTGCCCGGCTCGAAGGCGACGCTGTCCGATCTCGCCGCGCTGCGCCGCAACGGCTGGGACATCGATATCCTGGCCCACGCGCGGCGCGGCGGCCACGTGGTCGGCCTCTGCGGCGGCTACCAGATGCTCGGCCGCGCGGTCGCCGATCCCGAGGGCATAGAAGGGCCGCCCGGTGCGGCGCCCGGCCTCGGCCTCCTCGACGTCGAGACCGTGCTCGGCGGCCCGAAGGCGCTGACGGCGGTCTCGGGCGTCTCGGTTGCGGACGGCGTGCCCTTCGCCGGCTACGAGATGCATGTGGGCATGACCCGCGGGCCGGGGTGCCGCATGCCCGCCCTGCGGCTTGCCGACGGCGCCGCGGACGGCGCCGTCTCGCCCGACGGACGGGTGTTCGGCGCCTATGTTCATGGCCTCTTCGCGCACGACCGCCAGCGTGCCGCCTGGCTCGGCCGACTCGGCGGCGCCGGCTCCAGCCTCGACTACGAAGCGGATGTCGAGGCGACGCTCGACGGCCTCGCCGAGCATCTGGCCTCCCATATCGACCTCGACCGCCTGCTCGGGCTGGCGCGGTGATGATGTGCCTGAGAGCAGGCTGACGGGGGCGGATCTCTGCCGCTGTCGGAACTGGCGGCCGGCTGCGCGCTCCGGCCGGCCGATCCGGACCGTTTCGCATCCGGTTGAGCCGCTACTCGACAGGTCTCTTCCACCCGTTCGACATCATCGGCCTGCACCGGCCAAGCAATCGCGCCGCGCCATCAAATTACCTTGCTGAGGCTCAAATATGCTCGCGCGATAGAGTCCATCAAAGATAGATGGATCTGACGCGAGTGACCTTGATCATTGAATTCATTCGTTTATGTGCCGCGACAGCACAGGTTTTTGTGGAGAGCAACCATGGTTGACGAAGCAAAACTCAATCAATTTATCGGACAAATCCTCGGTGATCTCGGCGGAGCATTCAGCGTACCGCTTGTGCGAATGGGTGATCGCCTCGGCCTCTATAAGGTCCTCAACGAGAACGGAGCCATGACGTCGGGCGAATTGGCCGAGAAAGCGAACATCGCCGAACGCTACGCGCGCGAATGGCTGGGCCAGCAGGCCGCATCCGGATACGTGACCTACGATTCCGCCACCGACAGATACACGCTGCCACCCGAGCAGGCGATGGTGTTCGCCGAGCCCGACAGTCCCGTCTACCTCCAAGGCGCGTTCGACCTTGCTGTGGCGATGATGGACAACCAAGACCTCGTCGAACCCGCCTTCCGAACCGGCGCCGGCGTCGGCTGGAAAGACCAATCGCAGTGCCTCTTCTGTACAGTCGCACGGTTCTTTCGGCCAGGTTATCATAATCATCTGGTCGCCTCCTGGTTGCCGGCGCTGGACGGTGTCATGGCCAAGCTGGAGCGCGGTGCGATGGTGGCGGACGTCGGGTGTGGCCACGGAGTCTCGACCGTCATCATGGCGAAGGCATTCCCGAAGTCGACGTTCGTCGGCTACGACTTTCATCCCTCGTCCGTGGAGGCGGCGCGCGACCATGCGGAGCAGCACGGGGTGGCCGCGAATACCCGGTTCGAAGTGGCCTCGGCCCAGGACTTCCCCGGCAAGGACCTCGACCTCGTGACCTTCTTCGACTGCCTGCATGACATGGGTGATCCGGTCGGCGCGGCACGGCAGGTGCGGCGGGCACTGAAGCCGGACGGAAGCTGGATGATTGTCGAACCCGCCGCGGGCGACCGGGTGGAGGACAACATCAATCCGGTCGGTCGGCTATACTACGCCGGCTCGACCATGGTCTGCGTGCCGACGTCGCTCGATCAGCCGGTGGGAATGGCGCTGGGCGCGCAAGCGGGCTTCAGCAAGCTGTCGGCTGTCATCGGCGACGGGGGATTTGGCCAGGTCCGCAAGGCAACGGAGACGCCGTTCAATATGATCCTCGAAGCACGGGCCTAGCTCTGCCGCGTCGCGAGCGACGAGTCGAGATGACGTCGGCCAGGCGGTCTCTTCCCGCGAGGCTCGCCGAATCGGCGTCGAGCCGGACGCGTCCTTCAAGAACCGAGCGCAACGGCCAGCCCCGCCAGCACGACGAGCTGTAGCGCGCAGGCCGTCCGGTAGAGCGTCAGCGCCTTGCGGATGTCGGCGGCGGTGGCGTTGCGCCGGCCGTCGCCCATATGGGCGTCCTGCACCATGGTGTCGCCATAGACCCGCGGTCCGTTCAGCTTGAGGCCGAGCGCGCCCGCCATCGCGGCCTCGGGCCAGCCGGCATTGGGCGAGCGGTGGCGTGACGCGTCGCGCCGCACCGCGTGCCACGCCGCACTCGCCGACGAGCCGCACAGCGGCGCCGCCAGGATGATCCAGAGCGCCGCGAGACGCGAGGCGGGCAGGTTGACGAGGTCGTCGAAACGCGCCGCTGCCCAGCCGAAGGCGAGGTGGCGCTCGCTCTTGTGGCCGATCATGCTGTCGGCCGTATTGGCCGCCTTGTAGAGGGCGCCCCCCGGCAGGCCGCCGAGCGCCAGCCAAACGGCAGGCGCCACGACGCCATCGGAAAAATTCTCGGCCAGGCTTTCGATCGCGGCGCGCGCCACCCCCGCCTCGTCGAGCGCCGCCGGGTTGCGGCCGACGATCATCGACACCGCCTGCCGCGCTCCCGCGAGGCCCTTGCGGTCGAGCGCGTCCGCCACCGCGCGGACATGCGCATGGAGGCCGCGCTGCGCCGGCAGGCTGGCCGCAAGGATCGCCAGGACGACCAGTCCGAGCGCGGATTGTCCGAACCGGATCTGCAGCGGCACCGTCACGGCGGCGGTGGCGCCGAGGAGCAGGATCAGCGCCGCCGGTCCGGCCCCCCGCCGCACCGCGAACGACATGCCGGGGCGGTTGAGCACGGCGTCGAGCCGGCCGAGCAAGGCGCCCATCCAGCCGACCGGATGCCCGATGGCTCGGTAGAGCCAGTCCGGATAGCCGAGGGCGGCCTCGATCACGAGGGCAAGGAGGGCGAGCAGGGTGGTCGTGGCGAGCGGCATCGTCGGCGGGACAGGCGGGGAGACACATCCCCCTAGCACGCCGGCCAGGCCTCGGTCTCGACTGTCACGGCCCCGCCTTGACACCGTCACGGAGCGCGGGCCATGTCGCCGCCCATGTTCTTCGTGCTGCCCTATCCGGTCATCGATCCCGTCCTGGTCAATGTCGGACCCTTCCCGATCCGCTGGTATGCGCTGGCCTATGTGGCCGGCATCGTGCTCGGCTGGGCCTATGCGCGCGCCCTCGTGCGCTCCGACCGTCTGTGGGGGCCGATTCCGCGGCCGACGCCCGCCTCGATCGATGACCTCGTGGTCTATGTGGCGCTCGGCATCGTGCTCGGCGGCCGGATCGGCTATGTCCTGTTCTACAACCTCGATTATTATATCCGGCATCCGCTCGAAATGGTTACGGTGTGGAACGGCGGCATGGCCTTCCACGGCGGCCTCCTCGGCGCGACGCTCGGCCTGTGGCTCTTCGCGCGGCGCAACCGCTTTCCGCTGCTCTCGGTGGCGGATCCCGTCGCGGCCGTCGTGCCGATCGGGCTGTTCCTCGGCCGCATCGCCAATTTCATCAAGCCGGAGCTCTGGGGCCGGGTGACCGACGCCTCCGTACCCTGGGCGATGGTGTTCCCCGGGGCCGGACCCGAGCCGCGCCATCCGAGCCAGCTCTACGAGGCGGGACTCGAAGGCATCGGCCTCTTCGTCCTGCTGGCCGTGGTGATTCGGCTCGGCGGCTTCCGCCGGCCCGGCCTCGTCACCGGCCTGTTCTGCATCGGCTATGGCGTGGCGCGCATCGTGTCGGAATTCTTCCGCCAGCCCGATCCACAGCTCGGCTTCCTGTTCGGTGGCGCCACCATGGGCATGCTTCTGTCGCTGCCGCTGATCCTCCTCGGCGTCGTCGTGATCGTGATCGGCGCCCGTCGGCGGCGCACCGCGCTCGCATGAGCGGGCTCGAGGTCGAGCTTCGCGCGCTCATCGCCGAGAGCGGCCCGATCAGCGTCGAGCGCTACATGGAGCTCGCGCTCGGCCATCCGCGCTTCGGCTATTACCGGACGCGCGATCCGCTCGGAGGCGCGGGCGATTTCGTCACCGCGCCGGAGATCAGCCAGATGTTCGGCGAGCTCGTGGGCCTCTGGGCCGCGACGATCTGGAGCGCCATGGGGTCGCCCGATCCCGTGCGCCTCGTCGAGCTCGGCCCCGGCCGCGGGACGCTGATGGCCGACGCGCTGCGGGCGGCCGCGGCCCTGCCGGCCTTCCGGGCCGCGGTCGACCTCAACTTCGTCGAGACGAGCCCGGTACTGCGCGACCTCCAGGCGGCGGCGATGGCGCGGGGCGGCGTGCAAGGTGCTTGGCACGACGCGGTCGAGACCGTGCCGGCCGGCCCGGCGATCGTGCTCGCCAACGAATTCTTCGATGCCCTGCCGGTGCGCCACTATCTGCGCACGCTGGCCGGATGGTGCGAAAGGCTCGTCGGCCTCAGCGACGGCATCCTCGCCTTCGGCGCGGCGCCGGACACCGAACCCTCGCTCAAGCTCGACGCGCCGCCGGGCACGATCCTCGAGATCGGCATCGCGGCCCGGCGCGTGGCAGCCCTGCTCGCGGCTCGTGTCGCGAGGGAGGGCGGCGCCGTGCTGATCGTCGACTACGGCTATGCCGAGCCGCGCTTCGGCGAGACCCTGCAGGCCGTCAGGCGGCATCGGTTCGTCGACGTGCTGGCCCAGCCGGGCGAGGCGGACCTCACCAGCCATGTCGACTTCTCGGCGCTCGGCCGGGCGGCGCGCGCCGCCGGCGCCGAGGTGCACGGCCCGACGGGGCAGGGCGCATGGCTCAAGGCGCTCGGCATCAAGACGCGGGCGGAGGCGCTCAGACGCCAGGCGACGCCGTCCCAGGCCGAGGCGATCGATGCGGCGGTCGACCGGCTGACCGACGCCGGCACGGCCGCGCGCCCCGGCATGGGCGCGCTGTTCAAGGTCATGGCCTTTACGGCGCCCGGCCTGCCGCCGCCGCCGGGGTTCGGAGCGACGGAGGGGACATGACGACGGCGGACTTCATCGCGGCTCCGACGCTCCATCACCCGTCCGTCGCGCACGGGTTCTTCACGCGGCGCGGCGGCGTCTCCGACGGCCTCTATGCCTCGCTCAACGGGGGCACCGGCTCGCGCGACGCGCGCTCGAACGTCGCGGAGAACCGGCGCCGCATGGCCGAGGCCCTCGGCGTCGCGCCGGATCGCCTGGCCATGCCCTGGCTCGTCCATTCGCCCGATGCCTTGGCCATCGAGGCGCCTTTCGCCGAGGGCGCCCGGCCGAAATGCGACGGCCTCGCCACAAGCGCGCGTGGCCTGGCCCTCGGCGTCACCGGCGCCGATTGCGGCGTCGTGCTCTTCGCCTCGGCCGCGGACGGCGTCGTCGGCGCCTGTCACGCGGGCTGGAAGGGCGCCCTCACGGGCGTGCTGGAGGCGACCGTCGCCCGCATGATGGAGCTCGGCGCGCGACGCGAGGCGATCACGGCCGTGCTCGGACCCACCATTGCCCAGGCATCCTACGAGGTCGGCCCCGAATTCCGCGCGCGTTTCGTGGCGCAGGACGCGGATTACGCGGCGTTCTTCGTTGCCGCCGGCCGTCCGGATCATCACCTCTTCGACCTGCCGGGCTTCATCGGCGCGCGGCTGCGTGCGACCGGGATCGGTCGTTTCGACAATCTCGGGCTCGACACCTATGCGGACGAGGCGCGCTTCTTTTCCTATCGCCGGGCCACCCACCGCGGCGAGGCGGATTACGGCCGCCTCGTCGCCGCCATCGCGCTGCGCTAAGCTCGAAGCATGGAACAGCGCGACATCAAGCTCATCACCAAATGGATCGTCGACCAAGGCCTCGAGGGGGCGAGCGAGCCCGACCTGCTGCACGGCTTCTGCCTGCGCTGCCGCGAGGCGGGGCTCGACCTGTCGCGTGGCCTCACCCTCATCGATACGCTCCACCCGGTCTACGAGGGCCGCGCCTTCCGCTGGCGCAACGACGGCGTCGTCGAGGATGCGATGGTCGAATATGGCCGCACCAACGAGGGCGAGGCGGCCGAGAGCTGGCGCCGCAGCGTCTTCCACCACATTCTGACCTCCGGCGGGACGGAGCTGCGCCGCCGGCTCGGCCCCACCGACCCTTGCGACGATTTCATTCAGCTCGCCGACTTACGCAACGAAGGGCATACCGACTATCTGGCGCTCGTTCACCGCTTCGCCGGAGAGGGGCGCTTCGGTGAGATGGACTGCGTCTATTCGAATTGGCTGACGGGTCATCGGGACGGTTTTCGCGACGAGGACCTCGAGGCGCTGCGCCGGCTCGTGCCGGTCGTGGCGCTGGCGGTCAAATGCGCCTCGCTGGCGCGCATCGCGGGCACGCTGGTCGAGGTCTATCTCGGGCGCGATGCCGGCCGCCGCGTGCTCGCCGGCCGCATCTCGCGCGGCGTGGCGGACCGCATCCACGCGGTGCTCTGGTTCTCGGACCTGCACGGCTACACCACCATCACCGACACCGCGCCGCCGGACGAGATCATCCCGCTCCTCAACGACTATGCCGAGGCGGCGATCTCGGCGATCGACGAGGCCGGCGGCGACGTCCTGAAGCTCATCGGCGACGGCATCCTGGCGATCTTCAAGGCGGAGGCTGGCGGGGAGGCCTGCGCCGCGGCGTTGAAAGCCGAGGCCGGGCTGCGCCGGCGGGTCGCGACGCTCAACGCGCGGCGGGCGGCCGAGGGACGGCCCGTCACCACCGTCTATCTCGGCCTGCACATCGGCGACGTCTTCTACGGCAATATCGGGGCCGAGAACCGGCTCGACTTCACCGTGGTCGGGCCGGCCGTCAACGAGGTCAGCCGCATCGCCGCCATGTGCCGCTCGGCCGATCGCAGCGTGCTGCTGTCGGACGAGTTCGCCTCGGCCGCACCGCCGGAGGCCCGCGCCCACATCGTCTCGGTCGGCCGCTACGCGCTGCGCGGCGTCGGCCGGGCGCAGGAGCTGTTCACGCTCGAGCCGACGACAGCTTCGGCCTGAAGCCGGTGGACGCGACCGGACGATTGCTCTCAACCCTTCTCTCGATCGTAATAGTCGACCGTCGTCTCGGCTCGAAACACGCCCCTGAGCCCTCGCTGGCCACGCTTTCCTGATACGACCGATACCTTCCGTGAATCCGGATATTCGCACGCTTCGACCTCGACGAGGGTCGAGAGTGCCAGATAGCGCATCGTCGTCGTGCCGGTATTGATAATCTGATGAGCCACCTCGGGACCGCCCGTCGGGCATGCGATCACGTCGTGCTTTCGGATCGGATAGCGCCTGTCGCCAAGGTAGTGTCCGCGGTGGTGGTGGAAAATCGGACATTGGAAGGTGTGACGGAGGTGGCCACCGGATTGGCCGGCTAAGGTGGAGTTGCGAGACTTCAACCCGACCGGAGAACCCGATGACCGAGGACAGACTACCGCTTGCCGAACTTTTGGCCAAAGCGGGAGATGGAGATTTCCTGAGGACGGTCGCGGAGGCGGTGATGCAGCTTCTGATGGAGGCCGACGTGGAAGGCATGATCGGCGCCGGGCGTCACGAACGCACACTGGAGCGGGCGACCTATCGCAACGGTTACCGGGACCGCTCGCTCGACACGCGGCTTGGCTCGTTGCAGCTTCGCATCCCGAAGCTCCGGCAGGGCAGCTACTTCCCACCGTTCCTGGAGCCGAGGAAGCTCTCGGAAAAGGCTTTGGTCGCGGTCATCCAAGAGGCCTGGATCAGCGGTGTCTCCACCCGTCGCGTTGACGATCTGGTTCAGGCGATGGGATTGTCGGGGATCGGCAAGAGCACGGTGTCGAAGCTTTGCAAGGACATCGACGAGCGCGTCGGCGGCTTCCTTGATCGCCCGCTCACCGGCGAGTGGCCCTACCTTTGGCTGGACGCGACCTACCTGAAGCAGCGCGAAGGCGGCCGTATCGTCTCGGTCGCGGCCATAATCGCCGTTGCGGTCAACACGGACGGCAAGCGAGAGATCGTCGGCCTTCATATCGGGCCCTCGGAAGCGGAGACCTTCTGGTCGACTTTCCTCAAGAGCCTGGTGCGCCGCGGCCTTTCCGGCGTGAAGCTGGTGATCTCGGATGCTCATGAGGGGCTGAAGGTCGCCATCCGCCGGGTGTTCAGCGCCTCTTGGCAACGCTGCCGGGTTCATTGGATGCGCAATGCCCTGTCCTATGTCCCGAAAGCGCAGCAGAGCATGGCGGCGGCGGCCCTGCGCCAGGCCTTCATCCAGCCCGACCGCGCCAGCGCCAGTCAGGCGCTGCGCCATGTCGCCGACCAGCTCCGGGGCAAATGCCTGAAGCTCGGCAGCTTCATCGACGACAGCGAGACCGACGTGCTGGCGCATCTGGACTTCCCCAGCCAGCACCGGACCCGGATCCATTCGACGAATTCCCTGGAGCGTTTGAACAAGGAAGTGAAGCGACGTGCTGATGTCGTCGGCATCTTCCCCAACGAGGGCTCCATCGTCCGCCTCATCGGCGCCGTCCTCCTCGAGGCCAACGACGAATGGCAGACGCAGAACCGTTACATGCAAACCGAGCCCATGGCCGAACTTATGGCCCCCGGCAGCAAAACAGAAACCGTACGGATTTCCACCGCAGCCGCCTGAAACGAAGCCGCTCCAGTTACACCCCAATTTCCACCACGTTGACGGACACGACCGTCGCCAAACCGCAACTCGCCCTCTCCCTCCAGGATCAAGAACATTTCCTCTTCGCCATGGTGGCAATGAAAGGGGCACTGAACCTTGCCGGGTGGTAGGATCGTCAAATTATAGCCGAGCTTCTTCGCTCCGATATGATCGCTGATCCGGCTGCGTTTCGATGTGTAGAGGCCGTTCTCCTCCACGTCGTCAAACTCGACCTCATCGAGATTCAGAATGGGTTTCAGCATATCGCTCTCCAATGGCGCGGACCGTCGAAAATCCACCGAAAGCCGACCCTCGACGCGGGCGCGAAGAATCAGCTTTCGGTCACGTGAGATCCGCCCGCGAGCAGCGCGTCACATAGGGCACGACGATCTCGCGCGCATCGCCGAACCGCCGCGCGATGAGCGCCCGCACATCGGCGAGGATCGCCGCCTGCTCGGCCGCCGGCCGAACGAGGAAATAGCTGCGCGATGCCACGAGGTCGACGAGCGCGTCCGGCGTCAGGGTCTGGGTGAACGGAAAGTCGCGCCGCTCGACCGGTCCGAACGGCGGCCCGACCGGCGGAGCCTCGCTGCGGTCCTCGACGAAGCCGTGGCGATGGATGATGGCGCTGAGCTCGGCGAGCCAGCCTCGCGTCTCGTCGCGCCGGTTCCACATCAGCCCGAGGCGGCCGCCGGGCCTGAGCACGCGCGCCACCTCCGGCACCGCGCGCGCGGGATCGACCCAGTGCCAGGCCTGCGCGGCGAGCACCGCATCGACCGAGCCGTCCTCCAGCGGCAGGCTCTCGCCGCGGCCCGCCACGGTCCGGGCGTCGGGAAGGACGCGTGCCAGCTCCGCCCGCATGCCGTCCGACGGCTCGACGGCGACGACGTCGAGGCCGCGGCCCAGAAGGTCGCGCGTCAGCTTGCCGGTCCCGGCGCCGAGATCGACGACCCGTCGGGCGCCGTCCGGAAGCAGCCAGGCGACGGCATCCGGCGGATAGGACGGCCGCCCGCGCTCGTAGGTGGTGGCGGCGGCACCGAAGGATGCGGCGTGTCGGGCCTTGGCGGCGGGGTCGATCATTGCAAGCCTCACGACATCCTGGGTGCCGGCATGCCGGTCATGGCGTCGCCAGACCGGTAAGCAGCGCTTTGTGGAAGGCTGCCGGATCCTGCATCTGCGGCGCATGGCCGAGATCCGGGAACTCGATCAACCGCGCGCGCGGAATGGCCTTTGCGGCCCGCTTCCCAAGCGCCGGATAGTCGCCGAGCCTGGCCCGCACCTCGGGAGAAGCCAGATCCTTGCCGATGGCGGTCACGTCCTTGTCGCCGATCATCAGCAGCGTCGGGACCTGGAGGTCGCCGAGCTCGTAGACCACCGGCTGCGTGTAGATCATGTCGTACACGAGCGCCGAATTCCAGGCCACGATCTCCCGGCCGGGACCCCGATAGAGGCCGGCCAGCATCTCGACCCAGCGCTCGAAGTCGGCGCGCCACTGACCGGCGTAATAGGTCGCCTGCTCGTAGGCGCGGATGCCTTGCGCCGTCGTCCCGAGCTCGCGCGCGTACCATTGATCGATGCTGATCGAGGGAACGCCCTCGGCCTTCCAGTCTTCGAGGCCGATCGGGTCGACGAGGACGAGCCGCTCGGTTCGCTGCGGATACATCAGCCCGTAGCGGATCGCCAGCATGCCGCCGGTCGAATGGCCGATGATGATGGCACGCTCGATGCCGAGCTTGTCGAGCAGCGCCTGGGTATTTCGCGCGAGCTGCTGGAAGCTGTACTGGTAGTGCTCGGGCTTGCTCGACTTGCAGAAGCCGATCTGGTCCGGTGCGACGACCCGGAAGCCGGCGTCGGCGAGCACCCGGATGGTTCCCTCCCATGTCGCGGCACAAAAATTCTTGCCATGCAGCAGCACGGCCGTTCGGCCGTTCGGATGAGCCGGCCGGACGTCCATATAGGCCATCGCCAGATCCTCGCGCTGCGAGCGGAAGGTGAAGCGCGCGACGGGGAACGGATAGGCGAAGCCTTCGAGCTCCGGCCCATAGGCGGGCGCCTCGGCGGCGCCTGCGCCCGTCGACACCAACAGCAGGCCGAGGAGCGCCGCGATCCAGGAGCGCCGCATCAGACCGGCGCCGCCGGATCGGCGGCCAGCGATGCCGTCGCGTGACGCGGCGCCGGCCGACGCCCGCCGACCCCCGGCCCGACGCGGCGCAGCCAGCGCTGCAGGGTGCGGGTGATCGGGCCTTCCACGAAACGGTACAGGAGTGATGCGCTCCCGATCGCCCCGAAGAGCATCAGGGCGCCCGACCACAGCGCCGGGATGCGGTGGACGTCCATGACATGGCCGAGAAGCCAGAACAGCATCATGAAGAAGGCCGAATGAACGAGGTAGAGCGAATAGGAGGCGTCTCCGAGCGCCTCGAAGGACCGCCGAACCGCGCCCGTCGGCAATGGCTCGTGCATCACCGCCGCGGCGACGAGGACAGCCGCCGGCGGCCCCCAGACGAAACCGCGATAGGGAAACCAGTCGCCGGCGACCTCGACCGTCGTCAGCATGATCGTCATCAGCGCCGCGAAAGCCAGGACGATCGCGACCGGACGGGGAACCCGAAAGCCCTTGAGGTAGGCCTGCGCCACCACCATGCCGAAGACGAATTCGAGAAGGTCGCTATTGGCCAGGGAGTCGAGCGACCCCGGCAGCGTGATCAGGCCGTGGAGCGCCGCCACGCCCAGCCCGACCATGGCGAAGAACCCCAGGGACAGCGCCAGGAGCGCCCGCGGCCGGCTCAGCATCACGGCCAGCGCGAAACAGACGTAGAAGAACATCTCGTAATTGAGGCTCCAGCCTTGCCTGTAGATGGGAAAATTGTCGTAGCCGGGCCGCAGATAGAAGGTGAAGAGGTAGGACGCGATGAAATGCGGGATTGTATAATCGGGATGATCGAGGTGCCGCTCGCCCCGGATGGTGACGAAGATGGCGATCGTCGTGAAGATCCAGTAGAGCGGGACGATGCGGGCGAGGCGCCGCAGGAAGAAGCTCACCGGCGCCCAGGGCTTCCGGAACAGGCCCACGGTCGAATAGACCATGATGAAGCCCGAGATGACGAAGAAGATGTCGACGCCCGCGGAGCCGACCCACATCACCGGGAAGACGCTGCTGTCCCAGCCGCGGTCCGCAAGCTCGTCGGGAATGTGGTAGAGCACGACGAGAAGCGCCGCGATCCCGCGCAGGATCTGCACGTTGGAGAGCGCCGGCAGTTTCATTGCGGCATGGAGCGTCGCGACGGCATCGTCGCCGGAATGCTGGCGCCATGTGGCGAAGATCGGGAGAAAGCAAGGCGGCGATGCGCCGTCGCCTTATCGCCGAGGGCGCCGCGTCTCGACCTTGCGGCGCAGCATCAGCCCCGGATCGACGTCGCGCGGAAGGGCGACGGCGTCGCGCAGATCCTGCCGATAGAGGCCGATGTCCTTGAGCTCGCAATCGCTCAGCGCGCCGAGCTGGCGCATGACGCGGCGGGCGGCGAGGACGCGCGAAGGCCAGCCGAACAGTCGCCGCAGGGCCGCGGCGGCGCTCATCGCTCGGGTCGCGCGGGACCGGGGCGGGAAGAACTTGATGGTCAGGGTCATCGATCCGTCTCCTGTGCGACGGAGGATCGCCGATCGAGACTGGTCACGACAGAGACAATAGGGTACAATTCGGCCGAACTGTCCGGTTGAAAGTGCGGTACAGATGCTCGATCATCCCGAAAACCTCCGCGCGGGCCGCAGCCTGGTCGAGACCGTCATGGCCTCGATCCGGGCGCGGATCGACGCCCGCAAGCTCACGCCCGGCGCCCGCCTGCCATCCGTGCGCGATTGCGCCACCGCATTGGCCGTGTCGAAATCGACCGTAGTCGAGGCCTATGACCGGCTGATCGCGGAGGGCGAGATCATCGCCCGGCGCGGCTCGGGCTTCTACGTCGCGGGCGGCACGCGTCCGCTCTCGCTCAAGCGCCTCGGCCCGGAGCTCGACCGCGCCATCGACCCGCTCTGGGTCACCCGCCAGGCGATGTCGTGCGGGCCCGAGGTGCTCAAGCCCGGCTGGGGCTGGTTGCCATCGTCCTGGCTGCCCGACGAAGGCCTGCAGAAGGGCCTGCGCTTCCTGGCCAGGGAGCCCGAGGCGGACGTCCGCACGCGCTACGACAGCCCGCTCGGTTTCACGCCGCTCCGAGAGCATCTCGTGCTGCGGCTCGCCGAACGGGGCATCGCGGCGGAGGCGGACCGGATCATGCTGACCGATTCGGCCTCGCACGGGCTCGACCTCATGTGCCGGCTGCTGCTGGAGCCGGGCGACACGGTGCTGGTCGACGATCCCTGCTACTTCAATTTCCATGCCATGCTGCGCAGCCATCGGGTGACCGTCGTCGGGGTGCCGTTCGGGGTCGACGGACCCGATGTCGAGGCCTTCGGACAGGCCGCCGCCGCGCATCGGCCGCGCCTCTACCTGACCAACGCGGGGCTGCACAATCCGAGTGGGGCGACGATCTCGGCCGTCACGGCGCATCGCCTGCTGAAACTGGCCGAGAGGTACGACACGATCGTCGTCGAGGACGACGCCTTCGCGGATCTCGAATCCGAGCCGGCGCCGCGCCTCGCGGGCTTCGACGGGCTCGAGCGCGTGGTGGTCGTCGGCAGCTATTCCAAGACCGTGACGGCGGCGATCCGCTGCGGCTATGTGGCGGCGCGTCTTGACTGGATCGAGGCCCTGGTCGACCTCAAGCTCGCGACCGGCCTCGGCAGCGGTCACTTCGCGGCGGCGCTGCTGCACCGCGTCCTGACCGACGGCAGCTACCGTCGGCATCTCGACGGCCTGCGTGCCAAGCTGTCCGACGCCATGGGACGGACGCGTCGGCGCCTGGCGACGCTCGGCATCGAACCCTTCGTCGAGCCTGGCGGCGGCATGTTCCTGTGGGGCCGGCTGCCGGGCGACATCGACGCCGCGGAGGTGGCACGTTTCGCGCTGGCCCGGGACGTGATCTTCGCGCCCGGCAACGTGTTCAGTGCCTCGCACAGCGCGCGGAGCTACCTGCGCTTCAACGTGGCCCGTTGCGCCGAGCCGCGGGTGTTCGAGATTTTGGCGGAGGCGATCGCGGCGGCTGCGGCCTGAGGACCCCTCATCCGCCCGTTGCTGCGCAACGGGCACCTTCTCCCGCAAGGGGAGAAGGGCGCCAATCCCGCAGAATAGGGCCACCCCTTTCTCCCCTTGCGGGAGAAGGTGGCGGCACAACGTGCCGCCGGATGGGAGGGTGCCTCCTACAGCCGCCGGCCGGTGCCGGGATCGAAGACCACCGCCTTGTCGAGGTTGAACGCGAAGGGGAAGGTCGCGCCGGGCTTGACCACCGTGTCCGAGCGCATGCGGGCGGTGATCGCCTTGCCGCCGAGCTGGGTGACGACGAAGGTGTCGGATCCCGCCGGCTCGACCACGTCGACGAGCCCGTCGACCATTTCGAGCGCCCGCGAATTGCGGTCGGCGCCCTCCCGGTCGGTGATGGCCTCGGGCCGGATACCGAGGATGATGCTGCGGCCGGCGGCGAGCGGCGATACGGTCAGCGTCGCGGGTGCCGCGAGAGTCACGTTGCCCTGACTTCCCCTCGCGAGCTTGAGCACGGTGCGCCCGTTCTCTTCGGCCGACTCGGCCTCGATCAGGTTCATCGCCGGCGAGCCCATGAAGTCGGCGACGAAGAGGTTGGCCGGATGGTTGTAGATCTCGGAGGGCGTTCCGACCTGCTGCACCTCGCCGTCCTTGAGCACGGCGATCTTGGTGGCGAGCGTCATCGCCTCGATCTGGTCGTGGGTGACATAGACGATGGTCTTGCCGGTCGCGGCATGCAGCCGCTTGATCTCGGTGCGCATGTCGACGCGCAATTTTGCGTCGAGGTTCGACAAAGGTTCGTCGAACAGGAAGACCCTTGGGTCGCGCACCAGCGCCCGTCCCATGGCGACGCGCTGTCGCTGCCCGCCCGACAATTGCGACGGCTTGCGGTCGAGCAGATGGCCGATCTGCAAGGTCTTGGCCACCGAGGCGATGGCCTTCTCGCGCTCGGGCTTGGCGACGCCGCGCATCTCCATGCCGAAGGCGATGTTCCCCCTGACCGTCATGTTGGGATAGAGCGCATAGCTCTGGAACACCATGGCGATGTCGCGCTTCGACGGATGCAGGTCGTTGACCATATGTCCGTCGATGTGGATCTCACCGCCCGAGATGGTCTCGAGACCGGCGATCGTGTTGAGCAGGGTCGACTTGCCGCAACCCGACGGGCCGACGAGGACGAGGAAGCCGCCCTTGTCGAGGTCGATGTCGATTCCCTTGAGGATCTCGACCGGGCCGAAACGCTTCTGCAGGTTCTTGATCTCGAGGAACGCCATCGGCCTCAACCCTTCACGGCGCCGGCCATGAGGCCACGCACGAAATAACGGCCCGCCACGATGTAGACGAGAAGCGTCGGCAGGGCGGCGATCATCGCCGCCGCCATGTTGACGTTATATTCGACGACGCCGGTCGAGGTGTTGACGACATTGTTGAGCGCCACCGTCATCGGCATGGCGTCGCCCGTGCCCGCATAGGCCGAGGCGAACAGGAAGTCGTTCCATATATTGGTGAACTGGTAGATCACCGTGACCACGATGATGGGAATGGAATTGGGCAGCAGGATGCGCACGAAGATCTGGAAGAAGCCGGCGCCATCGACCATGGCGGCGCGCACCAGCTCGGTCGGGAAGGCTTCGTAATAGTTGCGGAAGAACAGGGTGGTGAAGCCGAGGCCGTAGACGACGTGGACGAAGACGAGGTTGGCGGTGGGGTTGCCGAAGCCGAGGCTCGTGCCGATCGTGTTCTCGAGGCTCCCGCCGAACCGGCCGAAATTGCCGAGGATCGTCGCCATCGGCAGCAGCACCGACTGGAACGGGATGAAGCAGGCGAAGAGCATCAGCCCGAACACCAGCGTGTGGCCCTTGAAGCGCCATTTGGTCAGCACGTAGCCGTTGAGCGCGCCGAGCGCGGTCGAGATCGCCACCGCCGGCACCACCATCTTGATGGAGTTCCAGAAATAGCCCTTGATGCCGGCGCAGGTGAGCCCGACGCAGGCCTCGCCCCAGGCCCGCGCCCAGGGCGCGAAGCTCGGCGACCGCGGCAGGTCCAGCATGTTGCCGTCCTGGATCTCGGACATGGTCTTGAACGAGGTGACCAGCATGACGAAGAGCGGCGTGAGATAGACCACCGCGAAGACCGCGAGCAGGCCGTAGATGGCGATCCGGGCGGGCTTGACGCCGCCCGGCCGGCGGCCCCCCGTGGCAGCGAGGCTCATCTGACCCGCTCCCTGAGCTCGGAGTAGAGGTAGGGAACGATGATGGCCGAGATGGCGATCAGCATGATCACCGCGCTCGCCGAGCCGACGGCCATCTCGTTGCGCCTGAACGTATATTCGTACATGAAGTTCGACGGCAGCCAGGCTGAGCCGCCGGGGCCGCCGCTGGTCAGCGCCACGACCAGGTCGTAGGATTTGATGGCCAGATGGGCCAGCACGATGAAGGCCGAGAGAAAGACCGGCCGCAGCATCGGGATGATGATGCGCCGGTAGATCTGGTAGCTCGAGGCGCCGTCGATCTGCGCCGCCTTGGTGATCTCGCCGTCGATGCCGCGCAGGCCGGCCAGGAACATGGCCATGACGAAGCCCGAGGCCTGCCACACGCCGGCGATCACCACCGTGTAGATCACGCGGTCCTTGTTCTTGATCCAATCGAAATGGAAGCTCGTCCAGCCCCAATGGTGCAATGTCTGTTCGAGACCGAGGCCGGGGTCGAGGAACCACTTCCAGGCGACGCCCGTCACGATGAACGAGAGCGCCATCGGATAGAGATAGATCGGCCGCAGCACGCTCTCGAAGCGGATCTTCTGGTCGATCAGGATGGCCAGCAGCAGGCCGATGGCGAGCGCGAAGCCGATATACAGCACGCCGAAGATCGCCATGTTGGTGATCGACGTGTACCAGGACGAAGGCGGGTCGCTTTCGAGCGTCCAGCGCCACAGCCGCTCATAGGCCCGCGGCCCGGTGACGGCGTAGCTCGGGAAGGCCTTGGAGTTGGTGAAGGAGAGATAGATCGTCCAGGCGATGAAGCCGTAGACGAAGACCGCCACGGCGATGAAGCTCGGCGCCAGCACGAGCTTGGGGAGGACTTCGCCGAGGCGGGACCGCAAGGTTAGGCGCGGCGGCCGGGCGCGGGACGGCGTGAGGAGGGGGTCGACGGTGGCTAGCGACGACATGCGGGAGCCTATGTGAGTCCTTCTCCCGCTTGCGGGAGAAGGAAACCTCTTACTTCGCGTCGTCGATCGCCTGGACGAGCTGCTTGACGGCTTCATCCGAGGTCTTGATCTGGCCGTGGACAAACTTGGTCACGACGTCCTTGTAGGCATCGGCCACCGCCGGCGGCGCACCGTAGCCTTGCGCGAGGGAGCCGAACAGCGTGCCCTTATCGGTGGCGGCCTTGAGGTCGGCGATGCCCTTCTTGCCGCAGACGTCGAACTCGGCGTCCGAGACGTCGGTGCGGGCCGGCACCGAGCCCTTGACGATGTTGAAGGCGACCTGGAAGCTCTTCGACAGCGTGTCGGTGGCAAGCTGCTCCTGCGCCGCCTTGCGATCGGCCGGCACGTCGAACATGCCGAACATGTCCGAATTGTAGATCACGCTGCCGTCGGTGCCGGGAAAGCGCGGGCACAGATAGTCTGTGCCGGCCGTCTTGCCGGCGGCCTTGAACTCGCCCTTGGCCCAATCGCCCATCACCTGCATCAGCGCGTCGCCCTTGATCACCATGGCAGTGGCGAGGTTCCAGTCGCGTCCGGCGAAGTTGGGGTCGACATAGGTCGTGAGCTTCTTCAAGTTGTCGAAGCTCGTCTTCATCGTGTCCGACTTCAGCGACGCGTCGTCGAGGTCGTTCATCGCCTTCTTGTAGAATTCGGGGCCGCCGGTCGCCTCGACGACCGAATCGAACATCGTCGCTTCCTGCCAGTTCTGGCCGCCGAGAGCGAGCGGGATGATGCCGGCCGCCTTGGCCTTGTCGAGCAGGGCGAACAGCTCGTCCATGGTCTTGGGTTCGGTGCCGCCGATCTTCTCGAGCACCGCCTTGTTGATCCACAGCCAGTTGACCGAGTGGACGTTGACCGGCACGGCGACCCACTTGCCGTTGTAGACGGCGAACTTCTGCAGCGGCGCGGGCACCACCTTGTCCCAGCCCTCCTTCTTGGCGACGTCCGAGATGTCGCCCATCTTGCCGGCCTGGGCATAGTCGAGCACGGTGTAGCCGAGCATCTGCGAGGCCGTCGGATAGTTGCCGGCCGCGACCATGGCCTTGAGCGCCGTCATCGCCGCGTCGCCGCCGCCGCCCGCCACCGGCACGTCCTTCCAGGCGAATCCCTGCTTGGCGAGATCCTGCTTCAAGACGTTGAGCGCCGCGGCCTCGCCGCCCGACGTCCACCAGTGCAGCATCTCGACCTGCTTGACCTCGGCGGCGCCGGCGGCCAGCGGAACCGCCAGGGCGGCAATCATCGCCGCGCTCGCGACGGACCTGACGTGCTTCGACATTCCCATCCTCCCCTCGATCCGGCCGTTGCGGCCGCGATCCGCCAACCGAAGCCGCCGACGGCGCGGGCTTCCTGCGCGGAAGAGGCTTTCGGCGCCCGCCGACGGCTGTCGGGCGCATCAATGCATGGAAGACGGGGCTTGTACATGGCCTCGACCGCCAAAAGCTTGATGGTCGAGACGATCGGACGGAGGGGGCGACAGCTCGCTCCCGGTCATGGCCGCCTTCAGCCGGTGGTCGGCGCCGGCAGGGCGCCGTCGAGCACGAAGCTCGCCGGGATGTGCAGCGACCATTGCAGCCCGGCCGTGCCGAAGGTGAGGCTCACCGTGCCGTCGAGCGCCCGCGCCGCCAAGCGCTCCATGACCTTGTGGCCGAAGCCGTAGCGGCGCGGCGGCGACACCTGCGGGCCGCCGGTCTCCCGCCAGCCGATGTGGAACCGGCGCGGTTCGACGTCGGCGGCATCGAGCGACCAGTCGACCGCCACCTGCCCGGTTTCGCCCGATAGCGCGCCGAAGCGCATGGCATTGGTCGCGAGTTCATTGAACGCCAAGCCGATATTCTGCGCCGCCTCCGGCTTGAGAACCAGCATCGGGCCGTTGATCGCGACGCGTGCGGGTGCCTTGTCGAGGACCGAGGCGAGCTGCCAACGCACGAGGTCCTCGATTGCGGCGCCGTGCCAGTCCTTGGCCGCGAGGAGATCGTGCGACACGGCGAGGCCGCGCAGCCGGGCGGAGAACCGCTCCTCGAACTCGGTCGCGCTCAGGCTGTCCTTGACGGTCTGGCGCGCCATCGCCTGGATGATGGCGAGCAGGTTCTTCGACCGATGGGTGACCTCGCGCATCAGGAGATGCATGTGCGTCTCCCGGTCCTTGCGCGCCGTGATGTCCCGCGCCATGCCGATCAGTTCGACGGGACCGTCCGGGCCCTCGGGCTGAAAGCGGCGGCCATGGATCGCAATCCACCGCTCGGCTCCGTCGCTGCTGCGCCGGATGCGGAACTCGATCTGGCATGCGTCGGCCCCGCCGGGTTGCGCGGTGGCCCGCATCTCGGCCTCGACGCGCGCCATGTTTTCGACGCTGAGCGATGTACGCAGCACGTGCATCGTCATCGTTACGCTGCGCGGCAATCCCCAAAGCGCCGCCATTCCAGAATCGCCCGTGAATTCGCCCGTCGCCGAATCCCACACCCAGATGCCGGTCCGGCCGGCATCGAGGGCGAGCTGGATGCGTTCTGCTTTCAAGGGGAACTCGCCGGAAATAAGAGGCCACCCGGATCCGTCCCGCCGCAAAGTTTCGGGCACATCCCCCCCGCTCTACAGACTGGAACGCCACGGGCAGATCTCGACGCACCAGAAAGCAAACGGCGAGGTCTGGGTATCGAACGTGGATCGAGGGGCAAAGTTGCAGGGTCATCGCGGCGCGGACGGGGGCCCGACGCGGACCGCCGGGCGACCATCGACGGCAGACGAGGTTCGCCACCTCGCCGCGGTCGAGGCTCCTCAGCCCGCCATGGGCAGGAACATGGTCTTGAGCTTCTTGACGCGCGTCGCCAGCGCATGGCGCCGCTGCTCGCTCGCCACCACATCGGCGCCGGTGACGTAGTTGAGCTGGATGGCGCGCCGCTGGCCCTTGAACGGCTTGTGGCCGTGCCAGGAATTATCGGCCCGCCTAAACACCAGGAGCGTGCCGCCGTTCGGCGAGACCTCGGCCACCGGCTCCTCGAGGCTGGTGCCCGAGCGCAGCAGGCGAAGCCGGCCGCCGTCGGCCTCCCAGCCCTCGTTGAGGTAGAGCAGGACGGTGATGATCTTGGTCTTCGAATCGGTGTGGATGTTGCCGTCGCGGTCGCCGACGAAGCCGCGTACCGTGTACATGGTCGGCCGGCCGGTCAGGTCGAGGTCGAACTTGCGCTCGATCGCCGCGCGGAACGCCGGCCCTTCGAGGTCGTCCATCAGATCCTTGAAGCGTCCCTTGATCGACAGCTCGGCCGGCGGATGGGAGCCTTCGCCGGGGATGCGCGGGAAATCGGCGACGATGTCCTTGAAGGTCTCCGGCCGGATGAAGCGATCGACGATGACGAAATCGAACGGATCACGCACGAGGGACATCGCGTCGAGCGCCGCAATATCGATGGTACTCACTGAAATCTCCGTGATGGAGCGAGGCGTCGCGTCGGAGTTCTGCCGGGGCGGACCATGAGGCATGCGCCGACGGAAGGCAAACAACGGCGATGCGCCCCTTTTGTGGCCGACGCGGGGAGGATGCCGACCGCGATTTGGCGACCCTCGCCGTGGCGCCCCCGGGGCCGCTGCCGGACGTGCGATTGCCTTTTTGGGGACCTTGTTTGGAGACCTTGGAATCGATTGACAATCCGCGGCCGACCGACGCAGTCTGACGTCGATGCGAGGGAGAACGGCGCAGGCCGACGACGCCTGTCGGCATGCGGCAGGGATCCTGGAAATCCGCGGCGGGTCGCCGGGCACGGCATCACCTTGGCAATGATAAAATCATAATCGTTAAGGGAGAGACTGAAAATGATTAAGAAGGTTCTGCTGGCCGGAACGATCCTGGCGATGACGACGCTGCCGTCGTTGGCGGCCGGCGAAATCATTGGCCTGATCACCAAGACGAATACCAACCCGTTCTTCGTCAAGATGAAGGAAGGCGCCGAAGCCAAGGCCAAGGAGCTTGGCCTGACGCTGCAAGCCTACGCGGGCAAGGCGGATGGCGACAACGACGGCGAGGTGCAGGCCATCGAAGCGCTGATCGCCGCTGGTGCCAAAGGCTTCATGCTCGTGCCGAGCGATTCGACTGCGATCGTCCCGAGCGTCAAGAAGGCCCGCGATGCGGGCCTTCTGGTGATCGACCTCGATACCCCTCTCGACCCGATCAATGCGGCGGACGCGACCTTCGCGACCGACAATTTCAAAGCCGGCAAGCTCATCGGCGAATGGGCCAAGGCGACGCTCGGCGACGAGGCGGCGAAGAAAGCCAAGATCGCCACGCTCGACCTCGCCGCCAACGAGCCGACCGTCGATTACCTGCGCCACAACGGCTTCCTGACGGGCTTCGGCATCCCGGTGAAGAACCCGAAGCACTACAGCAGCTCCGACGATCCGCGCATCGTCGGCAGCGACGTCACGGCGGGGTCGGAGGAAGGTGGCCGCACGGCGATGGAGAACATCCTGCAGAAGGCCGACGACATCAACGTCGTCTATGCCATCAACGAACCGGCTGCGGCCGGCGGCTACCAGGCGCTGAAGGCGGCCGGCAAGGACAAGGGCGTGCTCTTCGTCGCCATCGATGGCGGCTGCCCCGGCGTGAAGAACGTCGCGGCCGGAATTCTCGGCGCCACGTCGCAGCAATATCCGTTGCTGATGGCGTCGAAGGGCGTCGAAGCCATCGCCGAGTTCATCAAGACCGGCAAGAAGCCCGAGAAGACCCCTGGGCTCGACTTCACCGACACGGGCGCGACGCTCATCACCGACAAGCCGGTGAAAGGGGTTCCGTCGATCACCAGCGCCGAGGGCCTGAAGCTCTGCTGGGGCTGAGTCCGGCCATCTCGTCGCCACGGTTCGACGGCTCGCGGTGCGTGATCGGCGTTCGCCGGTCCGCTTCGCGGGCGATGGCGGGCGCGTCCATCGGCTTGGGTTCGCGAGGCGCTTGAACCTGAACCGCTGGCGCTCCTGGGCGCTCCGGCTCCCGCCGGCGCGTGTGGCTTCACCCTCGGCTGCTTCAGGGTACGACCATGTCTCAACTCCAGGACACGCGCAGGCCCTCTGAGTTCGAGCAAAGCCTCTCGGGCGCGGCGGCTGCACCGGTGGTGTTCGAGGAGGACACCCAGACGCCGCTCAAGCGCCTCCAGCGCTTCCTCCATGCCTATCCGACGATCGTGCCCTTCATCGTGTTGCTGATGGGGGTGGTGCTGGGCGCGTCGGTGAATTGGGCACGGTTCATGACCGGCTCGAACCTGTCGACCATCCTGCTGCAGGTGACCATCATCGGCATCCTCGGCATCGCGCAGACGCTGATCATCCTGACCGCCGGCATCGATCTCTCGGTCGGCATCGTCATGGTGCTGTCCTCGATCGTGATGGGCCGCGTCTCGGTCGGGCTGGGCTGGCCGGTCGAGATCGGCTTCACGATCGGCATCCTGGTCGGAACGGCCTGCGGCTACGTCAACGGCATGCTGGTCACGCGGCTGCGCATGCCGCCGTTCATCGTCACGCTCGGCACGCTGTCGATCTTCACGGCGTTGAACACCTGGTATTCGCAATCCGAATCGATCCGCAACGCCGATATCCAGGACAAGGCCTCCTTCCTGCTTTTGATGGGACAGCCGATCCAGATCGGGACGGCGCGGATCATCGATGGCTCGCTGTTCATGCTCGTGATCGCCGCGATCGTCTGGTACGTGCTCAACCGGACGGCCTTCGGCCGGCATGTCTATGCGGTCGGCGACGATCCGGAGGCGGCGCGCCTCGCCGGCATCAATACCGATCGGACGCTGCTGAAGGTCTATGTCATCGCCGGCCTCATCTCGGCCATCGCCGGCTGGGTCCTGATCGGGCGCGTCGGCGCCATCAGCCCGACGAGCGGGCAGGACGCCAACCTCGACAGCATCACCGCCGTCGTCATCGGCGGCACCAGCCTCTTCGGCGGACGTGGCTCGATCGTCGGCACGCTGATCGGCGCCTTGATCGTCGGCGTGTTCCGCTCGAGCGTGTCGCTGGCCGGCCTCGACGTGCTCTGGCAGCAGTTTGCCGTCGGCGTCCTGATCATCGTCGCCGTCGCGCTCGACCAATGGATCCGGAAAGTCTCGGCATGAGCGTCGAACCCGTTCTCCAGGCCCGCGGCCTCGTCAAGCGCTATGGCCGCGTGACCGCCCTCGACCATGCCGATTTCGACCTGCTGCCGGGCGAGATCCTGGCGGTGATCGGCGACAACGGCGCCGGCAAATCGACCCTGATCAAGGCTCTGGCGGGCGCCGTCACCCCCGATGTCGGCGAGATCCGGCTCAACGGCGAGGTGGTGCAGTTCCGCTCGCCCATCGAGGCCCGCACGGCCGGCATCGAGACCGTCTACCAGAACCTCGCCCTGTCGCCGGCCCTGACCATCGCCGACAACATGTTTTTAGGGCGGGAACAGCGGAAAGCGGGGTTCCTCGGCCAGGCCTTCCGCCTGCTCGATCGCGCCGCCATGCAGAAGGAGGCGCGCAAGCATCTGAACGCCCTCGGCCTGATGACGATCCAGAACATCAACCAGACCGTCGAGACCCTGTCCGGCGGCCAGCGCCAAGGCGTTGCCGTGGCCCGCGCCGCGGCGTTCGGCAGCCGCGTGATCATCATGGACGAGCCGACGGCCGCACTCGGCGTGAAGGAATCCCGCAAGGTGCTGGAACTGATCCTGGATGTGCGGTCCAAGGGGCTGCCCATCGTCCTCATCAGCCACAACATGCCGCATGTCTTCGAGGTCGCCGACCGGATCCACATCCACCGCCTGGGGCGACGAGCCTGCGTCATCAAGCCGTCGCTTCACACCATGTCGGATGCCGTCGCGATCATGACCGGCGCCATGAAGCCGCCGGAGGGCGAGATGGCGGCGGCCTGATCGGCAACGAGCACGCTGGTCGCCGCCCCGAGCGGCAGGACCGCACGGGCATCGTCCCTCCTTACGCGACGGCTCAAAGGGCGTAGAGGCGCGCCACCTGCATGCCGCGCCGCATTTCGTCGCCGACCAGGGGACGGCCCGAGGCTCGCCGCGCCGCGGCCAGGGCTCCGCCCGATCCCGGATCGTCCGTCGCAGGGTCCGACTCGGGTTGTCCGGAACCGTCCCGATAGGACGCGAGGTCGATGGCACCGCCGCTGCCGTCGAGCGCCAGGGCCACAGCGAGACCCGCAAGATCGGCCGGGCCGGCCTCCGCCAGACGGGGATCGGCGCGAGCCACCCGGTAGCGATTGACGAAGCTCTTCCTGGCCCGCGGGCTGGGGCCGGCAAACCCTTGCAGCGCCTCCATCAGCCCCGTTTCGAAGGAGCGCCACGGCCGATCGAGGAGGGACCCGCGCTGAAGGGGGCCCGGCGTAGGGCTGTCGGGCGCCTCCGCCTCGGCGTCGAGATCGTAGGCGAGCTGCAGGCAGCGTCGCAGGCGGGCAGCGGCGAGCGCCGGATCGGTCTCGGAGAATCCCGAAAGCATATGGGCCCGGTCGAAGGCCGCGAGCGTCACGAAGTGGCGCCCGCCGAAAAGGCGCTGGGCCGTATCGAGCCAGTTCGCCGCTGCCTCGGGCGACAGGCGATCGAGCTCGTCGAGGGCGACGACGATACGGCTCGGGACGGGAACCGACTCGGCCGAGCCCTGCGCGTCGATGGCGGCCCGCACCCCGCCGAGAAAGGAGGCGGCCATGTCGTGCGACGTGGTGGCGCCGCCGAGGTCGCTTCCCGCGACCGACAGGCTCGGCTGCAGCAATCCGGCCGCTTTCCGCGCTTCCACACGGCGTTCGGCGATATCGGCGCCGCGCACCGCCGCCTCGACCTCGCCGGCGAGGTGGTCGACGCGGCGCGTCTGATGCGCCAGCAGGCTGTCGAGATCGCGACGGCGGCCTTCGAGGTCGCCGCCGAGCAGCGAGGCGCCCCTGAAGACCGGCTGCAGGAAGCGGATGGCGCGGATGATGTCGACGAGCACCGACAGCGCCGCCAGCGCGAAGGCCGCATGGGCGAGCGGCATCAGCCAGCCGGCATGGTCCACGGCCCAGGCCGTCGGACCGGCCAAGCGATCGCCGAAGCTGCTCAGCCAGCTGACCCAACGGCTCTGATGGCCGGCGAGGAAGGTGCAGCCCCAGCCCGCCAGGAGCAGCAGCACGGCCAGCACCAGCAGCGTGCCCTGTCCCTTGAAGCCCCAAAGGGCGCGCAGCGCCAACCCCGTCCGCGAGGAGCCGCTGCCGGTCTCGGCGGCTTCGCGCACGAGCTCCTTGTAGCTGGCGACGGGATCGGCGACCGGCATTCCGAAGGCGCGCAGCCGCGTCTCGATGCGGGCACGGTTCTGGCGCGCGTAGGTGTCGATGCGCGAGCCCGGCGAATTGAACAGCACCGTCTCGGCAAGGCGGGCGCGGCGGCCGCCGAGCTCGTCGAGCGTCTGCCGCTCGGCGTCGAGCTGCCGGCGCAGGTCGTTGACCCGCTCGCCCGCCGCATGCGCCGCCTTGAGCGGATCGCCGCCGGCGTAGACGGCCTCCTCGGCGAGGCTCGGGAAACTGGCGCTCAGCGCTCCGAAGAGGCGGGAGAGGAGCGTCGCGGCAGGGTCGGTCCCGGCAGAGGCGTCGACCTTGACCGTGACGACGCCGGGCAGGAACGGATCGGCGCGCTCGGCCCCGGTGAGGGCCTGGATCCGGTCGAGGATGACGCTCATCAGCGACGACTTGCCGGCGCCCGCCCGGCCGAAGAGGCCGATCAGGATCGGCGTTCCGGCCTCGCGGTGACAGCAGAGCTCGGCCAGGAGGCCGGCGACGGCAGTCCGCCCGAGCGTGTCTTCGCCGGGCATGGTGTCGGGAGAGAAGAGCGGCGGCCCCGCGTCCTCGGGCGGCGTGATCGAGGGCGCGTTCGATGCCTCCCGGCCGTTCGTCTCGCTTCGTGCGTCCGGATGGTACGATACGGCAGCCGATGAGCTCACGAGCCTCTCCTCTGGTCCGGACACGGCCGCATGGCGGCCGGAACGTCCGGCTGGCTAGCACGGTCGCAGGGCCGCCGCCAGCCGGCGACAGCGCGCCACCTTAGCCCCGATCACGGCAATCGCATGGTCGCCGCCCGCCCGCCTTGTCTCGGCCGAGAGCGCCTGCTAACTCTCCCCGCAATCCTCAATCCCGCATCGACAAGCCGCGACGGTAAGCCATGGCCGCCCTTCAATTCGTCTATCACATGCGAGGCCTGACCAAGGTCTATCCCGGCGGCAAGAAGGTCCTGGACAACGTCCACCTCTCCTTCTACCCGACCGCGAAGATCGGCGTGCTCGGCGTCAACGGCTCGGGCAAGTCGACCCTGCTGCGCATCATGGCCGGCATGGACAAGGATTTCGCCGGCGACGGCTTCGTCGCCGAGGGCGCGCGCGTCGGCTACCTGCCGCAGGAGCCGCAGCTCGACGAGACGCTCGGCGTGCGCGGCAACGTCATGCAGGGCGTCAAGGCGAAACAGGCGATCCTCGACCGCTACAACGAGCTCGCCATGAACTATTCCGACGAGACGGCCGACGAGATGACGCGGCTGCAGGACGAGATCGAGGCGCAGGGCCTGTGGGACCTCGATGCGCAGGTCGACCAGGCCATGGAAGCGCTGGGCTGCCCGCCGGACGACGCCGACGTGACCACGCTTTCGGGCGGCGAGCGGCGCCGCATTGCGCTCTGCCAGCTGCTGCTCGAAAAGCCCGAGATGCTGCTGCTCGACGAGCCGACGAACCATCTCGACGCCGAGACCGTCTCCTGGCTCGAGGGCCACCTGCGCAACTATCCGGGCGCCATCCTCATCGTCACCCACGACCGCTACTTCCTCGACAATGTCACGGGCTGGATCCTCGAGCTCGACCGCGGCCGCGGCATCCCCTACGAGGGCAATTATTCCTCCTGGCTCAAGCAGAAGCAGAAGCGGCTCACGCAGGAGGGCCGCGAAGAGGAGGCGCGCATGCGCCAGCTCGAGGCCGAAGCCGAGTGGATCGCTTCCTCGCCGAAAGCCCGGCAGGCCAAGTCGAAGGCCCGCATCCAGCGCTACGACGAGCTCTTGCAGAAGAGCGCCGACCGGGCGCCCTCGACCGCGCAGATCGTCATCCCGGTGGCCGAGCGGCTCGGCAACAATGTCGTCGATTTCGAGGGGCTCAAGAAGGGCTACGGCGAGCGCCTGCTGATCGACGATCTTTCCTTCAAGCTCCCACCTGGAGGGATCGTCGGCGTCATCGGGCCGAACGGCGCCGGCAAGACCACGCTGTTCCGCATGATCACCGGACAGGACAAGCCCGACGAGGGCACGATCAGGCTCGGCGAATCAGTGCATCTCGGCTATGTCGACCAGTCGCGCGACGCGCTCGACGGCAAGAAGACCGTCTGGGAGGAGGTCTCGGGCGGCCAGGAGGTGATCTATCTCGGCAAGAAGGAGATCAATTCGCGCGCCTATTGCTCGGCTTTCAACTTCAAGGGCTCCGACCAGCAGAAGAAGGTCGGCCAGCTGTCGGGCGGCGAGCGCAACCGGGTGCATCTCGCCAAGATGCTGAAGTCGGGGGCCAACGTGCTGCTGCTCGACGAGCCGACCAACGACCTCGACGTCGACACGCTGCGCGCGCTCGAGGACGCGCTCGAGGCTTTCGCGGGCTGCGCCGTCATCATCAGCCATGACCGCTTCTTCCTCGACCGCATCGCGACCCACATGCTGGCCTTCGAGGACGAAAGCCACGTCGAATGGTTCGAGGGCAATTTCGCCGATTACGAGGAGGACAAGAAGCGCCGCCTCGGCATCGACAGCGTCATTCCGCACCGCCTGAAGTACAAGAAGTTCTCGCGCTGATATTTTGCAGGTAGGCCTCCGCCACGCGGCGCGGTTCGCGTGTCCTCCTCCGCTCCGCGGAGGAGGGGGACCGGGCGGAGCTCGGTGGAGGAGGCGGGGAGCCGGACCCATGCCGCCGACCCTGATCGCCCGCCTCGCCGCCGCCGCCATCGCTCTCGTCGCCTGGGTCGGCCTCGCGCTGCAGTTTTCCGCCTCTGCCGACCTCGTCGGCAGCGCCGCGGGCGCGGCATGGACGATGCTCGCCTATTTCACCATCACGACCAACCTCATCGTCGCGATCCTCTTCTCCCTCATCGCGATTGGGCGCCCCGCGGCGGGTGAGCCGCGTCTCGTGGCGGGCGTGGCGCTCAACATGCTGCTCGTCGGCATCGTCTTCGCCGTGCTGCTGCATGGGCTGCGGGAACTCAGCGGCGGAGCGGCGGGTGCCGATTTCATCCTGCACAAGGTGACGCCGGTGCTGGTGCCGCTGTTCTGGCTGGCCTTCACCCCCAAGGGATCGCTCGAGGGATCGGACCCGCCCGTCTGGGCGCTCTATCCGGCGCTCTACCTGGTCTATGCGCTGGTGCGCGGCACGGCGGAGGGGCGCTACGCCTATCCGTTCCTCGACGCGGCGGCGCACGGCTGGGCGCGGGTGGCGGTCAACGCGGTCGTCATGGGCATCGGCTTCCTGGCGGCGTCCTACGCGCTCGTCCTGCTCGACCGGCGGCTCGCCGGCCGCGGCTGACGGGCCGCGACGCCGGACATCCGCGCCCTATATCGACCTGCGAGGAGGCCATTTCGGCGCTTTTCCTGGGAGAGATTGCGATGCGTGCAACGACTTTTGCGGCCTGCCTCCTGACGGCGGGACTCTTCGTGGCCGGCCCGGCCCTCGCCGAGACCGTGAACTACACGGCCATGCTCAATGCCGCGAGCGAGACGCCGCCCAACGCGAGCAAGGGCACCGGCACCCTCAAGGCGACCTACGATACGGCGACCAAGATGCTCGACTGGACGGTGGATTACAGCGGGCTGACCGGCGAGGCCACGGCGGCCCATTTCCATGGACCGGCTCCGGCCGGCAAGAGCGCCGGCGTGATGGTCCCGATCAAGGGTTCGGTGGACTCGCCGATCAAGGGCTCCGCGCCCCTGACCGACGCCCAGGCCAAGGCGCTGATGGACGGCGACATGTATTTCAACGTCCACACCAAGGCCAATGCGGGCGGCGAGATCCGCGGCCAGCTCGAAAAGGCGATGTGATCCGGCCGGCGCGGCGCCCGATCCTCAGCCGCCGAGCTGCAAGCCGTAGAGCGCCGATTGCACGGCGCTCGAGCTGCGCGCCAGCGGCCAGGACGGCGCGGCGTAATTTCCATCCTGCTGACGCTCGAGATTCATGCGGAGAGCCTCCACCAGGTTGGTGGCGACCGAGCCCGCCGTATATTCGCCGGTCGCCGTCTTCTCGAGTTTCGAGACCGAGATTGCGGCGCCGCCGCTGGCCAGGGCGAGGATGGACATGGACGTCTCGTGGGCTGGTGTTCCCTACGACCATCGCTCGGTATGGTTAAGGATTGCTTTCCGTTAGCCCGCGCTTAACCTTGATTTGGTCCGATCGCGCGCACGTCATGGTCCGGCAACGCGGCGTTAAGTCCACGCGGCGGACGTGCTCTGCGTCCGTGCTCAAGGGTTGAAGATCAGCGTCAGATAGACCAGGAAGACGACGAGATGCATGGCGCCGTAGAGCGCCGTCGTGCGCGGCCCCGAGAAGGTGAGCATCGCCAGCGCCAGCGTCAGGATCAAGAGCACGGTCTCGCTCGGGGCGAGGCCGAGCACGATCGGCTTGCCGGTGGCGAGGCCGATCATCAGGACCGCCGGCACGGTGAGGCCGATGGTCGAGGCCGCGGCGCCGAGGCACAGGTTGACCGTCCGTTGCAGCTGGTTGACCGAGACCGCCCGGAAGGCCGCCAGACCCTCCGGCATGAAGACGACGAGGGCGATCAGCACGCCGCCCAAGGCCGGCGGGGCATGCAGGCTCTCGATGCCGCGGTCGAGCACTTTGGCGAGCTGCTTGGCCAGGAGCACCACCGGCAGCACCGAGACCAGCAGCAGCGCCGTGTGGGTCGCGATGAAGCGCGCTGTCGGGGTCTCGCCGTGCCCCTGCGCCGCATCGCCCTCGGCCGCGTCGATGAAGAAGTCGCGGTGTCGGCCGGTCTGCAGGGCCAGGAATGTCGCGTAAAGCGCCAGCGTGAAGACCGAGAAGGCGATCGACTGGGTGGTACTCAGCGTGCCACCCTCGGTCGAGCGCGTATAGTTCGGCAGGACGAGCGCGATCACCGTCAGCGGCAGGATGACGGCCAGGAAGGCCATGGCGCCCATCAGGCTGAAGGCCTGCTGCCCATAGCGCCAGCCGCCGAAGAGCAGGGCGAGCCCGACGACGCCATTGAGCACGATCATCAGCACGGCGAACATCGTGTCGCGGCCAAGGCTCGGCTCGCCCGCGCCGAGCATGACCGCGCTGATCAGCGCCACCTCGATCAGCACGATGGAGAGCGTCAGGATCAGCGTGCCGACGGGCTCCCCGAGGCTCTCGGCCAGGTGTTCGGCCTCCTCGACGACGCCGAAGGCGGACCAGACGATCACCCCGAGCAGCCACAGGAACAGCGCCGTCGCGGGCAGCGCGGCGCTCGACAACTCGAAGAGCGTCTTGCCGAAGGCCAGGAACAGGCCGACCGTCGCCCAGGCGACAACGATCCGCGCCGCGATCGAGAGTTTCATTCACTGACCCAGGGTCGACCTCGGAGGGCAGTCGTCATGCACTCCCGTTCCAGGCCGGCA
Source organism: Lichenihabitans sp. (assembly GCA_965277635.1). Lineage (GTDB taxonomy): Bacteria > Pseudomonadota > Alphaproteobacteria > Rhizobiales > Beijerinckiaceae > Lichenihabitans. Next base: position 1,615,060 of record CBDIDE010000002.1, on the reverse strand, counting down.
TTCCTTCGTGGCTGACCTGCTCCTGTCAAGCCGGCCGCGGCAGACGATCGCGACGTCGGGTCAAATAGGCCTGCTCGGCGGGAGCGGGCCGAAGCGCCAAGGCGGCATCGAAGGCATTCCGGGCGTCTGCGATCCTTCCCGCGTCGGCGAGAAGGTGGGCGTGCGCCACCTGCCAGGGTAGCCAATGCGCCAGTTCCGCATTGTCCTCCAAGCGCGGCAGGGCATGAAGCCCGGCCTCCGCTCCGTGCACCCGGGCGAGAGCTACCGCGCGATTGACCGCCGTGACCGGCCCCGCCGATTCGAGCATCAAGGCGTCGTAGAGGTAGAGAATCATCGGCCAGGAGGTTTGGCCGGTCCGCGCCCGGTCGGCATGCGCGGAATGGATGGCCGCCAGCAGCGCGCGCGGACCGGGTGGTCGGCCATCGTCGATACGCGCGCTGCGGCGCAGCAGCGCGTCGGCCTCGGCGATCATGGCGCGGTCCCACAGCGATGTGTTCTGCTCGTCGAGCGGGATCATCGCTCCGGCGTCGTCGAGACGGGCCGCGCGGCGCGCCTCGGCGAAGCGGACCGTCGCGGCGAGCGCCAGCACTTCCGGCTCCATCGGCATGAGCTCTGCCAAGAGGCCGGAGAGGTTCCGGATCTCCGCCGCGAAGCCGGCGTGGCTCGAAAGCCCGGCGGCATCCTCATAGGCTTTGGCATAAGCGACCTCGAGCGTCGACAGCACCGCCTCCAGCCGCTCGGGCCATAGGGCGGGGTCAGGCAGCCCGAACGGCACGCCGGCCTCCCTGATCTTCCGCTTGGCACGGGTCAATCGCTGGAGCAGCGTCGGCTCGCTGACCAGAAAGGCGGCCGCGATGTCGGCCACCGGTAGGCCGCAGACCAGCCGCAAGGTCAGGGCCGCGCGGGACTCCGGCGCGACCGCCGGATGGCAGCAGATGAGGATCAGCCGCAGCCGCTCCTCCGGGATCACGGCGGCGTCGGAGATCAGCACCTCCTCGGCCGTCTCGCCGGGCTGCGGCGGCTCGATCACGGCCCGTGCTCGGGTGCCGCGGCGACGGACCAGGTCGAGCGCGACGCGACTTGCGGTCGTGTAGAGCCAGGCTGAGGGATCGGCGGGGCACGAGGTCGCCCAGGACCGAGCCGCGCGCAGGTAGGCCTCGGCTAGGGCTTCCTCCGCCAAGTCGAGGTCGCGGTAGCGGCCGACCAAGGCCGACAGGATGCGCCCGCCATCCGCCCGACAAGCGTCGGCGAGCGCTGCGCCGGCGGGATCCGTCGTCACGCTGATGGGGGTGGTCCTAACAGCGGGCGGATCTCGATGGCACCGTCCCGTAACACGGGCACCTTCTTGGCGATCTCGATCGCCGCATCGAGATCGGACGCCTCGACGAGGTAGTAGCCGCCGAGCTGCTCCTTGGTTTCGGCGAAGGGGCCGTCGTGTACCGTCTTCCTGCCGGCGGCGGTGCGCACCGTCGTCGCCTGCGAGGTCGCCTTCAGGCCCGCGCCGCCGAGTCGCGCGGCGCCGAGCGAGGGCGCGAAGGCCATGTGCTTGCTTCTAATCTCCTGCATGGCCGGCTCGTCGCCCTTGCTTCCGTAGACGCTCTCGTCCTCGTAGATCAGCAGGATGTACTGCATGGTTCGTCCTCCTTGCGCCGGCGCGGAACGGCCGGTCGAAGCTGAGACGCATGGGTCGAGGCGGATTCGACAGCCGCTTCGACATCGATGTCGATTTCGCGCCTCGCCGATGTCGCGGTGCCGCCAATCGGCATCGGTCCTTGGTGAGCGGACCGACCGGTCGGCTGCTCAATTCCGGCAAAGGCGATCTCATCGAAGCACGGTCTCGGCCCAATGCGCAAACCCAACATCCTCGTCGTCATGGTCGACCAGCTGGCGCCGGCCTGCCTGCCGATCCACGGCCACCCGCTCGTCACGGCGCCGCATCTCGAGGCGCTGGCGGCGCGGGGCGTCGTCTTCGATAGCGCCTATTGCAACAGTCCGCTCTGCTCGCCCTCGCGCACCGCCTTCATGACCGGGTCGCTGCCGTCGCGCACCGGCGGCTACGACAATGCGGCGGAGTTTCGCGCCGACCTGCCGACCTTCGCCCATTACCTGCGGCGCCTCGGCTACCGCACCATCCTGTCGGGCAAGATGCATTTCTGCGGTCCCGACCAGATGCACGGCTTCGAGGAACGGCTGACGACCGACATCTATCCGGCCGACTACGGCTGGACGCCCGACTGGGCGCACCCGCTCGACCGGCCGAGCTGGTACCACAACATGAGCTCGGTCACGGATGCGGGCCTCTGCGTGCGCACCAACCAGATGGATTTCGACGAGGAGGTCGCCTTCGCGGCCGAGCGGGCGATCTACGACCACGTGCGCGGCAAGGACGAGCGGCCATTCCTGATGGTCGCCTCCCTCACGCATCCGCACGATCCTTTCGCCATCACCCGCGACTATTGGGACCTCTACGATCACGCCGCCATCGACTTACCGAGGGTCCTCAAGACCGAAGTGCCGCTCGATCCGCACAGCGCCCGGCTGCGCCACGTCTGCGCCATGGATGCGGTGGAGATCACCGAGGCGCAGATCCGCAACGCCCGGCACGCCTATTACGGGGCGATCTCCTTCTGCGACGCGCAGCTTGGCCGGCTCCTCGACGCGCTGCGCAAGACCGGGCTCGACGACACTATCGTGCTGTTCCTCGGCGACCATGGCGAGATGCTGGGCGAGCGCGGGCTCTGGTACAAGATGACCTTCTTCGAGGGCGGCGCCCGGGTGCCGCTGATCGTCTCGGCGCCGGGCCGCTTTGCGGCGGGGCGGGTGGCGGCCTCGGTATCGCTGATCGACGTGCTGCCGACCCTGATCGACCTCGCGGGCGGCGATCCCGCGGCCCTCGCCAGCCCGATCGACGGACGCAGCCTCCTGCCGCATCTCGAAGGCCGGTCCGGCGGGCACGATGAGGTCATCGGCGAGTATCTGGCCGAGGGCGCCGTGGCGCCGCTCGTCATGATCCGGCGCGACCGTTGGAAATTCATCCATTCGCCGGCCGATCCCGACCAGCTTTACGACCTCGCGTCGGACCCGCGCGAGCTGCGCAACCTCGCCGGGGACCCGGAGCAGGCCGAGGTGGTCGCGGGCTTTCGGGCGGAGGTCGCGCGCCGCTGGGACCTCGACCGTCTCGACCGGGCGGTGCGCGAGAGTCAGGCGCGGCGGCGGCTCGTCGATGCGGCCTTGATGACCGGCACGACGAGACCATGGGACTACCAGCCGTTCCGCGACGCGAGCCGGCAATATATGCGCAACACCATGGACCTCGACGACCTCGAGGCCATGGCGCGCTTTCCGCGGGTCGGATCCACGGGTGCGGCCGAACCCTGACGGGTCAGCCGATCACTTGCCGGCCTTGCACTTGCTCATGAAGGTCTTGCGCGACTTGCCGTGCAGGCCCTGCTTGTCGGCATCGGCCGAGCAGGCCATCGACTTGGCGGTGCGCGGCTTCATGCCCTTCTTCATCGGCGCCATCGGGGTGTCGGGCGCTGCCGGGGCGGCGGCGGGCGCCGGGGCGGTCGCGGGCGCCGGCGCCGCCGGGGTCGCGGTCTGGGCGAAGGCAGCCCCGGCCCCGAGCGCGACGGCGAAACCGGCGGCGATGACGGCGGACGTGCGAATCATGGAGTATCTCCTCGAACCGGTGGGCGGCGTCGCGTCGCGGGCCGCGACGGCCTGGCGCGGCGGCCCTCGGATCGGCCGCCCTCAGGCGTCGATGCAATTCTTAAGCTTGAGCTAACTTTCGAGGCAAGCGTCTTGTGGCTCCCGAGGGTGCAACATGCTATCCGGACGGCGAAATAGCCGATGGGAGAGGACCAATGCGGCTGAAATCCTGCCTTGCGGCCTGCGCGGTCGCAAGCCTGACGATCTCGGCCGCTTCGGCCAAGGATCTGCCGCGCCGCGAGCCGGAGCCCCGTTCCACGGGCTGCGAATGGGCCGGTCCGGGCTTCGCCAAGCTGCCCGGCAGCGATACGTGCGTCAAGGTCGGCGGGTCGGTTCGTGTCGAAGCCGGCGTGTCCTCGGCGGGCCCTACCTACGTGCCCTTCGGCAAGTAGACCGGCGCGCCTACCAGAAAGCACATTCGGTAAATACCGGGTCGACGCTGCTCTTCCAGGTGCCGTGGAAGCGATCGAGCAGCCGTTCGGCGGAGGTCTTCCCAGTCTCGACGATGTCGATCAGCGGCGACAGGTACATGGTCTCGTCGCGGCTCGAGGCATCGAGCCGCCGGCGGCGCTCGAGACCGCCTCGCGCAAGCCTCAGGACGTCGCGCGCCACCTCCCGCACCGTGCGGCCGCCGATCGTCGCGGCGAGCGCGTGCCGCGGGACTTCGTCGCGCAGCCTCTGGCGGGCCTCCGCGTCCCATGGCCGTATCATCGCCTCGGCGGCATCGAGCGCCGCGTCATCGTAAAGCAGCCCGACGAAGAGGGCGCCGAGGGCCGGGATCGTCGCCGCGGAGCCCACGTCGGCGCCGCGCATTTCGAGGTAGCGCTTCAGCCGCACCTCGGGAAAGATGGTCGACAGGTGGTTGGCCCAGTCCGACAGGGTGGCGCGCTCGCCCGGCAGCGCCGCGAGCCGCCCGGCGAGCAGGTCGCGGAAGCTCGCCCCCGCCACGTCATGATAGCGCGCGCCGCGCTTGACGAAATACATCGGCACGTCGAGCGCATAGTCGACGTAGCGTTCGAAACCCATGCCGGGTTCGAAGGCGAAGGGCAGCATGCCCGACCGCGCCCGGTCGGTGTCGAGCCAGACATGGGAGCGCATCGACAGGAAGCCGTTCGGGCGCCCTTCGGTGAAGGGCGAATTGGCGAAGAGCGCCCCGGCGACGGGCTGCAGCGCCAGGGCGACGCGCAATTTCCTCACCATGTCGGCCTCGTCCGCATAGTCGAGGTTGACCTGCACGGTCGAGGTCCGGAACATCATGTCGAGGCCGCGGCTGCCGACCTTCGGCATGTAGTTCGCCATGATGCGGTAGCGCCCCTTGGGCATGACCGGGGTCTCCGCACGGGTCCATTTCGGACTGCTGCCGAGGCCGAGGAAACCGATGCCGAGCGGCTCGGCCACCGTCTTGAGATGACGAAGGTGGTCCTCGGTTTCGGCCAGGGTTTCATGCAGCGTGGCGAGCGGCGCGCCCGACAGTTCGAACTGTCCGCCGGGCTCGAGCGAGATCGCGCCCCCGAGCCCGTCGTTGGCAAGGCCGATCGGACGGCCATCCTCCTCGATCCGCTCCCAGCCGAGGCTTGTTCCCATCCCGTCGAGCAGCGCCCGCACACCGCCGTCGCGCGCCATAGGCCCGTCATAGGGAACCGGCGCGAGGTCGGCCCGGTAGAAGGGAAATTTCTCGTGCTCCGTGCCGATGCGGAAGGTGTCGTGCGGTTTCAGGCCCGTCTCGAACCAGGCGACCAGATCGTCGCGCGACTCGATGGGAGTTGAATCGACGGTATCGCGCGCCATGCTGGTCCTTCACGCCGGTGCCCAGCCGTCGCGGCCGGAAGGAGGATGCGGACCACAAGGCCACGCCGCAAAGCTAGATAGGGGGCGCCGAGGCGGCTGGCAATCGCCCGGGGACGCTGCTCTCGATGCGCCTCGCTGTCAGAATCATGCGCGTCCGAGGCAACAAAACCGGAGCCCCGCGCGTTGCGCCCGGACTGGCTCGGAACCCAAGCGCGGCGACGGGGGGCTAGTGAAGGGAGAGAATGATGAATTCGTTGAAGAAATCCTTGGCTTTGGCCTGTGCCGCCTCGGTTCTCAGCCTGGGCATGGCCTTCGCTCAGGATGCGACGCCCGCGGCCCCGGCCGCGCCCGGCGCCGACACGATGGCGCCTGCTGCTCCCGGCGGCGATACCACGACGCCGATGAAGCCGATGAAGAAGAAGATGTCCAAGAAGCACATGAAGAAGATGAAGAAGAAGACCATGTAATCTTAGTTTCGACTAAGATTTTCTGCGGCTCCCCCGTGCCTCGCGGCGCGGGGGTTTTTCGTCTCGTGGCATGGATCCGGACGGCCGGTCAGCGATTTGTTAAAAGGTCGCGGCTAGGCTGCGGAGACGGTTCCGAGATTCTCCTCATGCGGCAGCTGCGTCTGTTCTTCTCCAATATCGACGGCGCGACATCCATCGAATATGCGATGATCGGTGCCGCGGTGGCGGTCGGGATCGTCGTTGGCACCACGACCATCGGGTCGAACCTTTCGACCAAATTCTACAATGCCATTCTCAGCGGCTTTCAATAGGCCTGAGATCCTCTCTCCTCATCAAGATTGTTGATCATTCGGCCGCCGCGGCCATCCGATCGGCGAGGCTCGACACATTGTCGAGGCTGCCGATGATATGGCCGGCGAGCGCCTCGACGATCGGCGATGCCTCGGCATGGCTGCGCAGCAGCCCGATCTTGCAGGAGGGCAGCACCGGAAAGCCATCCGACACCCCCAGGATGCGCATGCCCGGCCGCACGGCGCTCTCCGGCAGGACCGATACCGCCAGCCCGGCCAGAACCGCCGCCCCGACGGCGGTTGAATTCCAGCTCGAATAGAGCACCCGGTGCTTGCGGCCGATGCTTTCCAACGCGAGGCTTGCCGCCTGGCGCCAGGCGCAGATGGCGCGGCCGAGCGCCATCGGCAGGGGGTCGATCTCATGCGTCCCGTGGCGGTTCGAGGTCACCCAGAGCAGCGGCTCTCGACGGATCACCACCGCGGCGCCGCGTGATTCCGTATGCGTGATGATCGCGAGATCGAGGTCGGACACGCCGATCCGCTCGACCAGCATCGGCGTCGGCTCGCAGACGACGGTCACCTCGACCCGCGGATTGGAGCGGGAGAAGCGTGCCAGGATCTCGGGCAGGTAACGGTCGGCGTATTCGTCCGGCAGGCCGAGCTTGACCCGGCCGGCGAGTTCCGCCTCGGTGAAACTCGCCAGTGCGTCGCCCGACAGGCGCAGGATCCGCCGGGCATAGTCGATGAGCTTTTCGCCGTCCTCCGTCATGCGGGTCGAGCGCCCGTCACGCTCGAAGAGGACGCGGCCTACCGTCTCTTCGAGCTTCTTCATCTGCATCGAGACGGCCGATTGCGTCTTGTGCACGACGTCCGCGGCGCGTGTGAAGGTGCCGGTATCCGCAATGGCGAGAAAGGTGCGCAGCTGGTCGAGGTCGAGCGAGGCTGTCATGGCGGGCTCCGATCGCATCGTCATATCATCAAAGCGAATGGAAACGATCAACAACATTCGCTTTTTTGATTCGGTTGAAAAGCTTAGGTTCGGCTTGCTCAGCCAATCTAAGGAATCGTCATGCGAGCTTCGCCTGTCCTGTCCCGCGCCTTCGGCCTCGTCAGGTCCGTGGTCGCCCTGGTCGCCGCCGCGAAGACCGCCTGGATGCGCCGTCGCCTCGTGGCACAGATGACCGGGTTCGACGATCATATGCTGCGCGACATCGGCCTCACTCGGACCGATCTCGACGCGGCGCTTTCGGTGGCCGGCTTCGATGATCCGACCCAGCGCCTGGCCGTGCGCGCTCACGAGGCGCGAAGCAACCGGCGGGCAGCGGCGCTCGAGCAGCGCCGCTGGATCGCCATGGTGGGTGAGGCGGAGGCCGCGTCCGGTACCGAAACGGTCCGTCGCGCCGCCTGACCGGGTCGGCGCCGGCAAGCGGCGCATCCTTGCCCTGCCTCGGCGTCGCTGGCCTTGCTAGCAGCGATCGGGGCCGGCCACAGCAAGTCGAGGCCGCTTCCGTTTCTGCGGGTGCCACCCTATCTGCGAGGGGCACACGCCGCCGTTGCGGCGCAAATCGAACTGTTGGGAGGCGGCGGCCGAAACGGCGAGGCGGACAATGCGCCGCCTTGACCCTGCCGGCTGCTTCCATCACAACGCCCGCAAGCTCCATGGAATCTCGCAGATGACCAAACCGCCCCTGCACATCCTGCTCTGCGCGCCGCGCGGTTTTTGTGCCGGCGTCATCCGGGCGATCGATGCCGTCGAGCAGGCGCTCAGGATGTACGGGCCGCCGGTCTATGTTCGCCACGAGATCGTGCATAACAAATATGTCGTGGAGTCGCTCAAGAAGAAGGGTGCCGTCTTCGTCGAGGAACTCAGCGAGATCCCGGTGACGAGCGCTCCGGTGATCTTCTCGGCGCATGGCGTCCCGAAGGCGGTGCCGCTCGAAGCCTCCTCGCGCAACTTCTTCGCCATCGACGCGACCTGCCCGCTCGTCACCAAGGTGCATCGCGAGGCCGAACTGCATCATCGGCGCGGCTATACGATCATCCTGGTCGGCCATGCGGGTCACCCCGAGGTCGTCGGCACGCTGGGGCAATTGCCGGACGGGGCCGTCATCCTGGTCGAGAACGTCGCTGACGTGCATCGTCTCGCCGACGAGGCCTCGCCCGCGTTCCTGGAGAAGCCGCTCGCCTTCGTGACGCAGACGACGCTCTCGGTCGACGACACGCAAGGCATCGTCGACACGCTGAAGCTCCGCTTTCCGAGCATCGTCGGTCCGCACCGAGAGGACATCTGCTATGCCACGACCAACCGGCAGGAGGCGGTCAAGCGGATCGCGCCCTCGGTCGATGCCATGCTGGTGGTGGGATCCGCCAATTCGTCCAACTCGCAGCGCTTGAAGGAAGTCTCCGAACGCGCCGGCTGCCGCGTGAGCCAGCTCGTGCTGCGGGCCGGCGACATCGACTGGGCGCCGCTCGCGGAAATCCGCACCATCGGCATCACGGCCGGCGCCTCGGCGCCCGAGGTGCTGGTCGAGGAAATCATCGACGCCTTCGCGCAGCGCTACGACATCGAGGTCGAGACGGTCGCGACCGTCACCGAGACCATGTTCTTCCCGCTGCCGCGTGAATTGCGCGAAACCGTGCCGCTCGCGGGTGCGTGACGCGAGGGGAGGGCCAAGCTCGGTCCTCTTCTCTCTCCTGGTGCGCAAAACGCGACTTGGCCAGGTCCGCCCGTTCCAGCCCGCGCCGGTCCTCTCGCCTGCGTGAGCGACGATCGCGTCGCTCACCTGCCTTGCAAACCTATTGCAGCGGGGTGCCGTTGACCGTCACCGCACCCGCGGCGTTGGCTTCGAGCTCCCAGATCGAACTGCCGTCGGGGCCGGGCTTGGCAAGGTTCTTGGCCAGGATGAACTGCGCCAGCACCTGCTGGGCCGACGGGTCGGAGGCGGTGGCCTGCTGCAGGGCTGCGATGGCCTTGTCGAGGCCGGTGGCGCTGACCGTCAGCTTCCCCGCGGGCTCGCTGCCGAGCGTCCCCTCGCCCTCGAGCTTGATGTCGAGCAGTCCGGTGGTGATGCGGCTCGGCGCCAGCGTCAGCTTGCCGTCGCCCGGCCAGACGATATGCCCGATCTTCGCTTGCTGATCAGGCGTGAAAGGCTCGCTCGTCTTGAGGTCGAAGTCGTTCACGGCCTCGCGCATCATCTCGTCGAGATGGAAGCCGGTCAGCGTCGGCTTGAGGTCGAACGCCGTCGGCAGAAAGCCCACGGTCCAGACCGGCAGATCCTGGCTCGGCACCTTGAGGCCGTCGAGGCTCAGGGAGAGGGCCATGCTGCCGGCGCCGGCGAGGCCGTCGAGCGCCAGGCTGCTGGTCATCTTGTGCGCCGAGAAGGTCCCGAGCTGCGTGGTCAGGGCGAAATCATCCGCCGATCCCGATTCCTTGAACGCGGCGAGCAAAGGCAGGGCGGCACGCACCAGGCCGCGCAGCTCGTCCTGTGCCGCCGCGAGCGCGTCGTGGCTCGGATGGGCGACAAGGAAGGCCCATATGTCGAGCAGGCTGTTCATGTGGAGTTTGGCGGCCGATACGCTGGCAGCGCCCGTCGGCAGCTTGTAGCTGAACGCCATCGGCGCCGGTGAGGGCGTCACCGCCACGCTGGCTTGGGGCTTAGGGGGCTGGATCGTCACCTCGTCGCTCATGTCGCCGAGCGTGTACTGCGCGTCGACCGAGGCCGTGTTGCCGCCCGCCGGGACGCTCGTCATGGTCCCATCGATCCGGCCGATTCGCTGATGTTGGCTCGTGGCGGGCGAATCCTGGTCGGAGGTCATGCCCTCCTGATGCAAGGTCGAGGTGATGAATGCGCCGAGCTTGGGATCGAACGTGCCCTCGAACCTATAGGTGCTCGACCTCATCACCATCGTCTGGTCTTTCATGTGGACCGTCGTCGGCGGCAGGGTATCGGCCGACACTTTCCAGGTGCCGTCATCGTTGGGGGTCAGCAGCACGGTCGATGTCACGGGATCGACCGATACGCCGAACTTCTCCAGCGGCAGGATCATCTGCTTGATATCGAAACTGGCCCGATAGGCGGATCCCTCGGGCGTCACGGTCACGCTGGACGGCGCGGCCGGAGCAGGGTGGCCGAGATAGCGCTCGAACACCGCCTTCAATCGGTCGGCCTCCTCCGGCGTGGCCGGCGCCGCGAGGGCACCCGCGGCCGGGACGAGAGTGGCGAAGAGGGCCAGGGCCAGGCTGGACGGTTTCGTCATTGAAGGCTCGGATCAGAGGGAACGCTCCGGGCGGAGTACCCGGGACGCAGGCCGACGCGGCCGCAGCGACATAGCCATGACCGGCGACAAAGACAAAAGAAAACGGCGGCGCCACAACAGCGAACGTCGCTGCGGCAACGGTGACGACGGCGCTGTCGGCGGCGCCAGGTTTTCCGCTTCATCCGGGACGCAACTTAACCTAAGCATTCGGCGTTCTCGAAGCGGGCCACGACTGGTGGCGTGAGGCGCCGGGCGACGAGGGTCCGACGCGCGGGTCTATCGTTTTGGGGTTGGGGCGATGCGCGGAGATCTGCGGAGATGGGCGGGCAGCAAGGCGATCCGCGCGGCGGCCGCGGCCGCCATCCTGATCGGCGCCGCCGGAACCGCCTCGGCCGGCGACGGCAATTTCTTCGATCAGATCTTCGGTGGCGGGCAGGATGCGGCGCCGGCTCAGCCTCAATATGCGCCTGCGCCGGTCGACGAGGGCGGCAGCGGCGCCCGCTTCGTGCACCGTTCGGATCGCCGCGCATCCCGGCCGCTCACCGTCCGGCTGCATCGGCCGAAGGTCGCCCATGTGGCGCAGGGACCGAGCAAGCCCGGCAAGGTGTCGATCTACGAGGATTCGACGCTACGTCGCGGCGATGCGGTGATGACGGTTAAGGGTATGCGGATCTTCGCGGGATCGCGATCCTGGCCTTACAGCGAGCGTGACTTCGTGACCGTGGCGGACGCCGGACGGCTCGACAAGGGGCTGCAGAAGACGCTGCTCGCGCTCGACAGCCTGCCGCGGCAATAGCCCGGAGGGCGACTCGCTATGGGCCGCCGCGTTTCAGGCGGACGATCGTCCGCTCGAGGCCTTGCAGGAAGGCCGAGCGGTCCTTCGGGCTGAAGGGCCTCTGGCCTCGGGTGATCTGACCCGCCTCGCGCAGACCCTGCATCAGGTTGCGTGTCGCCAGCGCCATGCCGATCGAAGCGGGAGTGAAGCTCCCCCCATCCGGGGCGATCACCGCCGCCCCGGCCTTGATGGCGCGGTCCGCCAGCGGAATGTCGGCGGTGACCACGACGGCTCCAGGTCGGGCCCGGTCCGCGATCCAGTCGTCGGCCGCGTCGAACCCCGATCCCACCACGACCCGTTCGATTCCGGCGTCGCGCGGCACGGCGATGAAGCTGTTGGCGACCACATAGGTCTTGAGCCCGTGGCGGGCGGCGACGCGATAGACCTCCGCCTTCACCGGGCAGGCATCGGCATCGACGAGGATGACGATATCGGGCGCTTCGCGGGCTTCAGTGTCCGGCGGCGTGATAATTCTCCGACAAGGCGTGATAGACCCCCTCGGGACAGATCAGCCTGGAGCTGGCGTTGGCGATCAGCGCGCAGATCATGATGGGGATCACGAGCGCGTGGTTCTCGGTCATCTCCGAGACGATGACGAACGAGGTCATCGGCGCCTGGACGACGCCGGTCAGATAGGCCGACATGCACAGGATCGCCAGGACGGCGAGCGGGATATGCGGCAGGATCGGCAGCAGATCCTGGGCCAGTCCCGCCCCGACCGCCAGCGACGGCGAGAAGATGCCGCCCGGGATGCCGCTGACCGAGGATAGCGCGGTCGAGACGAGCTTCAGCGGCCCAAAGCTTTTCGGCAGGCTGTCGTTGTTGGCCAGGATGAGCTTGGCCTGGTCGTAGCCGGTGCCGAAGATGCTGCCGCCCGTGGCGTAGCCGCAGAGCGCGACCGCGAGACCGCAGAGCGCCGCGAACAGGATGGGCTGACGCCGGATCAGCCGGCCGGCCGCCCCCGGGAGCCCGCGCCCGCATTCGATCAGGATGCGGCTGAACAGGCCGCCGCCGAGTCCCCCGACGATGCCCGCGACCACGACCGCGATCCATTGCGGGCCGAACGGCAGCGTGTCGGGGGTGGTTCCGAAATAGGTGTAGTCGCCCAGGATGGCGAGCGAGGTCAGTCCGGCGGCGATCACGGTGCCGAGGATCAGGCCGCTGGTGCGCGTCTCGAAGCTGCGGCTCATTTCTTCGATGCCGAAGATGATGCCGGCGAGCGGCGCATTGAAGGCTGCGGCGATCCCGGCGGCCGAGCCGGCGATGAGCAGCCCCGGCTCGCGGTGACGGGCAAGCTTGCCGAGGCCGAACATGATCGAGGCGCCGACCTGCACGGTCGGCCCTTCGCGGCCCGCGGAGGCGCCGCAGAGGAGGCCGAGGATCAACAGCAGCACCTTGCCGGCGGCGACCCGCATCGACACCAGCGCGGTGCGGGCCGAGGATTCGTCCATCCTGTGGGCCGCGATGACCTGCGGGATGCCGCTGCCGCCGGCGCTCGGGAAATAGGCGCGCGTGAGATAGGCCGCGAGCGCGAATCCGAGCGGCGTGATGATGAAGGGCGCGGCGGGCGCGGCCGCGCGGATCTGGCCGAACACGACCTGCGCCCGGTCGGCCAGGATCGCCATGGCGATGGCGGAGAGGCCGACCGCAAGTCCGCCGGCGAGGAAGAACACGCGGCGGCGCCAGCGCGGCCACCAGATACGCCGCGTCTGCACATGCAGGCGACGGCGGAGGCGGCGCATGCGCCTGCGGTGGAAGGAATTCAAGTCATGTCCGGAGTATCAGGAGGATCTCCACGGCAGGCTTGAAGAAGCGGCGCCGAACCGTCAAGCCGCCAGATCGGCGACGACCGCGTCGAGCACCGGAAAACCGGCGGCCGTGACCCGCAGACGCCCGTCGGCGCGACGCTCGATCAGCCCCTCCGCGACGAGGTCGTCGACCCGTCGGGGCTCGAGCGCGCGACCCGCAAGATGTTGAAACCGGCCGGGATCGATGCCTTCGGTGAGACGCAGGCCCATCAGCAGGAATTCGTCGCCCTGTTCCTCGGCTGACAGGGCCTCCTCGCTGACGAGGCCGTGGCCCTCACCTTCGACCACCGTCAGCCACATCTCGGGATGCCGCTCGGTCGCTTGCGCGCGCCGGCCGCTCGGCGTGTCGATGCGGCCATGCGCACCCGGGCCGACGCCGGCATATTCGCCGTAGCGCCAGTAGACGAGGTTGTGGCGCGACTCGGCGCCCGGCCGCGCGTGGTTCGAGACCTCGTAGGCCGGCAGGCCGCGGGCGGCCGCTACATCCTGGGTGACCTCCCACAAGGCACGGGCCGCATCGGCATCCGGCACGACGAGCTTGCCGGCGCGATGCAGCCGCTCGAAGATCGTATCGGGCTCGATGGTCAGCTGGTAGAGCGAGAGATGCTCCGCCGCACGGTCGATGGCCGCGCCGAGCTCGGCCTTCCACTGGTCCGGTGTCTGCCCGGGCCGCGCGTAGATCAGGTCGAACGAATAGCGCTCGAAGGCCTTGGCCGCGATCTCGACCGCCGCCATGGCCTCAGCCGCGGTATGCAGCCGCCCGAGCGCGGCGAGATCGCGATCGTTCATCGCCTGGACGCCGAGGGAGACGCGGTTGACCCCGGCGGCCCGATAGCCGCGGAATCGCTCGGCCTCGACGCTGGTCGGATTGGCCTCGAGCGTTACCTCGGCGTGCGGATCGACCGACCAATGGGAGGCGATGGCCTCGAGGATCGCGCCGATCGTCGCGGGCCGCATGAGCGAGGGCGTGCCGCCGCCGAAGAAGATCGAGGACACGGTCCGGCCCGGCGTCAGCCCCGCCCGATGCTTGAGCTCGGTGCGGAAGGCGGTGAGGAAGCGGGCCTCATCGACCGGCGCCTGGCGCACGTGGCTGTTGAAGTCGCAATAGGGGCATTTCGACAGGCAGAACGGCCAGTGGACGTAGATGCCGAAGCCGGGATCGGCGCCATCGGGATGTGTCATACCGGGACTATGGCATGCCGGCGCCGCCACGGTCACGCAAGTTCGCTTGTCATGCGGTCTCGGCCGGCAGGTGGTTGGCCGGCCTCAGGGTCGGCCCGCACCGAAGCACCGCCGCGCCAGACCCTGGAACGCCCGCGCCCGGTGCGACAGCGCCTCCCCGCCGTCGGCCGGGATGCCGTGCTTCTCCACGGCGCTCATCTCGCCGAAGGTGCGCGTATGGCCGTCGGGCCGGAACAGCGGATCGTAGCCGAAGCCGAGCGTGCCGCGCGGCGTCTCGACGATGACGCCCGAGACGCGACCCTCGACGCTCTCGCGCCGCCCGTCGGGCCACGCCAGGACCAGGGCCGCGACGAAATGCGCCCGCCGCGCGGCCTCGTCCTTGGCGCCGGCCTCGTCGAGCAGCGCGCAGATCCGCCGCATGGCGCCGGGAAAATCCTTGTCCGGGCCGGCCCAGCGCGCCGAATAGATGCCGGGATCGCCGCCGAGCGCGTCGACGCAAAGCCCCGAATCGTCGGCAAGCGCCGGGATCCCCGCGCCTCCGGCCGCGGCCACAGCCTTGAGCTCCGCATTGGCCAGGAAGGTGGTGCCGGTCTCCTCCGGCTCGGGCAGTCCCAGCGCATCGGCGGATTCCGCCGCGATGCCGTAGGGCAGCAGCAGCTCCTGCAATTCCTTGAGCTTGCCGCGGTTGTGCGTGGCGATCACGATGCGATCGAGGGTTTTGGTCATGCTGGACATTAAGATCCCTGGTAGAAAATCGCGGTTCGGCAACGAAGCGGCAAGGCTGATCACGAAAAATCCGTAAACCGACATGGATAACCCTAATTCGCGAATATTTTGGACAATTCCATAGGATTTAAATCAATTGCTTGGCGAAGATCGGTAATGAAGATTGCCCGATCGAAGCAGGCATCGAGACGGTGACAAGCGTATCCGTTGCTGAGAGGTTCATGGTGACGCGGGCGTGGGCATGAACGCTGGGGAAGCGGGGCGGCTCGCGGCGTTGCGACGCTTCGATGGTCCGGACGAGCCGTCCGACGCCGTCTTCGATCGCATCGCCGCCCTCGCCGCCGACCTCTTCGCCGCGCCGATCGGGCTCGTGACCCTGATCGACGAAACGCACCTCCGCATCAAGGGCAGGTTCGGCCTGCCCGCTGCGACCTTTCCGCGCGATCACCTGCCGTGGCCCGACGCGACGGAAGTCGACGCGCCCGACACGATCGTCATCGCCGATGCCATGGCCGACCCGCGCTACCGCGACTGGCCCTCCATCGCCGGCGATCCGCATCTTCGCTTCTACGCCGCGGCGGCACTGGTGACGCCGGACGGGTTTCGGATCGGCACGGTGTCGGCGATCGATCGTCGGCCACACGCTTCATCCGCCCGGCGAGACCTTGCGCGTCTCGCCGCGCTCGCCGGCATCGTCATGGACGAGCTCGATCTCCGGCGGGCCCACCAGGCCTCGCTCGAATCGGAACGGCTGCTGCGCCTCGCCGAGAGCCACTATCGCCTGCTGGCCGAGCAGGCCGCCGACATCATTGTCGGCATCGGCCTCGACGGCCGCATCGGCTTCGCCTCGCCCTCGGTCGAAGCCATCACCGGCCGGGCGCCCCCCGATCTGCTCGGCACGATGGCGCTCGACGTCGTGCATTCCGACGACCGGGCGTCGCTGCGCCGGCATTTCACCAGGATGCGCCGGCTGCGCCTCGCCCGCGCGCCCAAGATGGTGGAGTTCCGGGCGCAGCATGCGGAAGGACGCTGGATCTGGCTCGAGGCCAATCCGACGCTGATGATCGATCCGGCGAGCGGCGAGCCTTCGGGCTGGGTCGGCATCCTGCGCGACACCGGATCGCGCAAGGCGCAGGACACCGAACGGACGGAGGCCCTGCGGGCAGCGGAGGCGGCGGCGCAGGCGAAATCGGATCTCCTGGCCGATCTCAGCCATGAGATCCGGACGCCGCTGAACAGCATCATCGGCTTCACCCAGGTGCTGAAGCGCGATGCGAGCCTGGGCGACTCGCAGCTCGGTCAGGTGGATCGGATCGAGGAGGCCGGCCGCAGCCTGCTGACCGCTGTCAACGACGTGCTGGAGCTCTCGAAACTCGAATCGGGCACCGTCACCATCGCGCGGCGCGTGTTCTCGCCGGCGAAACTCGCCCGCGACATTGCCGCGTTGATGCGGCCGCAGGCGGCTGACAAGGGACTGCGGCTCGTCGTCGAGGTCACGTCCGATGCCGTGATCCCGGTGACCGGCGACCCCGACCGCCTGCGCCAGATCCTGCTGAACCTGCTGTCCAATGCCGTGAAGTTCACCGGCGCCGGCGACGTGCGGCTCAAGGTGAACGCCAGGGCCGTGGGCGCCACGCTCCATCTCGGCATCGCGGTCGAAGACAGCGGCATCGGCATCGCGCCCGAACAGATCGCCAACCTGTTCCAGCGCTACACGCAGGCCGACGGTTCGATCGGCCGGCGTTTCGGTGGCACCGGGCTTGGCCTCGCCATCTCGAAGCGCCTCGCCGAAGCGATGGAGGCGAGCATCGAGGTCGAGAGCACGCCAAAGGCCGGTTCGCGCTTCCTCGTCTCGCTGGTGCTGCCGATCGCAGAGATGACGGCGCCCCCCGACGCGAGCCCCGACCGGCTGCGCGATTCGGACCGCGCAGCGGCGATGCGCGGCAAGCGCCTGCTCGTCGCCGAGGATGTGGCGATCAACCAAAAGCTCGTGCAGGCCATCCTGTCGCCGCTCGGCTGCGTCGTCGACGCGGTCGGCAACGGCGCCGACGCCCTGGCGGCCGTGCAGCGGCGGGACTATGCGCTCGTGCTGATGGACATGCAGATGCCCGAACTCGACGGCCTCGAGGCGACCCGCGCTATCCGCGCGCTGGGCGGACGCTTCACGCGCCTGCCGATCCTGGCCCTGACCGCCAATGTCTTCCCCGAACAGGCAGAGCGGGCGAAAGCCGCCGGCATGGATGACCTCATCACCAAGCCGATCGATGCCGATCACCTGATCGAAACGGTCATCCGCTGGTCGAGCGGCCGGCAGGCGATCGAGCCTGTGCCGCCCTGACGGCCTGCTCCTGCCCCAGCGATTGCCTTGATCTCCTCGCGGGCGGGTTCTAATCGAACGCCGGGAGGAGACGTCATGCCGGACCAAGACGCCCGGACGGGGGGCCAGATCCTCGTCGACCAATTGCGCATCCAGGGGGTCGACCACGTCTTCTGCGTGCCGGGCGAGTCCTATCTGGCGGTGCTCGACGCCCTGCACGAGGCGCCGATCGCGCTGACCGTGTGCCGCCATGAGGCTGGCGCCGCCATGATGGCCGATGCCGCGGGCCGGCTGACCAATCGCCCCGGCATCTGCATGGTGACGCGCGGGCCGGGCGCCACCAATGCGGCCCATGGCATCCATATCGCCGAGCACGATTCGGTGCCGCTGATCCTCTTCGTCGGCCAGATCGAGCGCTCGATGCGCGGCCGTGGCGCCTTCCAGGAGATGGACTACCGCGCCGTCTTCGGCTCGATCGCCAAATGGGTGACCGAGATCGACGATGTGGCGCGGATCCCGGAGATTGTCTCGCGCGCCTTCCACGTGGCCATGCAGGGGCGGCCCGGTCCGGTCGTCATCGCCCTGCCGGAAGACATGCTGACCGAGCGGGCGACGGTCGCCGACACGGTCCGTGTCGAGCCCACCCCGGCGTGGCCGGGGCTCGGCCAGATGGCGGAGCTGCAGAAGCTGCTTTGGGCATCGCTGCGACCGATGCTGGTGCTCGGCGGCGGCGGCTGGACCGCCAAGGCCTGCGCCGCGACGCAGCGCTTCGCCGAGCGCTTCGCCCTGCCGGTCGCCACCTCCTTCCGGCGCGCGTCGCTGTTCGATGCCGGCCATCCGAACTATGCGGGTGAGATCGGCATCGGCCCGAACCCGAAGCTCAAGGCGCGGATCGCCGAGGCCGACCTCCTGATCCTGGCCGGCGCCCGCATGGCCGAGATGCCGTCGCAGTCCTACACGCTTCTCGACATCCCGAACCCGCGCCAGACGCTCGTGCAGGTGCATGCGGGTGAGGGCGAGATCGGCCGCGTCTATCACCCGGCGCTCGGCATCCAGGCGGCGCCGACCTGCTTGGCGGCGACGCTCGAGAGCCTGCAGCCACCGAACGAGGTGCCGTGGCGTGACGCCACCGCGCAGGCCCGCGCCGACTATCTGGACTGGACCGGGACGGCGCCGTCGGCACCCGGCCCGGTCAACATGGCCGAGATCGTGCTCTGGCTGTGCGACCGCCTGCCGCGCGACGCCATCGTCACCAACGGCGCCGGCAACTACGCCATCTGGCCGGGCCGCTTCTATCGGTTCCGCGACTGGGGCACCCAGCTCGCGCCGACCTCGGGGTCGATGGGCTACGGCGTGCCGGCGGCGATCGGGGCCAAGCGCCTCCATCCGGACCGGACCGTCGTGGCTTTCGCGGGCGACGGCTGCTTCCTGATGAACGGCCAGGAATTCGCCACCGCCGTTCAATACGGGCTCGCCGTCGTGGTCATCGTCGTCGACAACGGCATGTATGGGACGATCCGGATGCACCAGGAGCGGACCTATCCGGGCCGGGTGACCGCGACCGCCTTGAACAATCCCGATTTCGCCGCCCTTGCCAGAGCCTTCGGCGGCCATGGCGACCTCGTCGAGACGACCGCGGATTTCGCGCCGGCCTTCGAGCGCGCCCTCGCCTCGGGCAAGCCGGCGATCCTGCATGTCAGGGTCGATCCCGACGCCATCACCCCGGCCACCACGCTCAGCGCCCTTCGGGCTGCGGGACGCCCTCAGTAGCCGCTGCCGCCGAGCGGGTCGTCCATCCACTCGTCATAGCTCGGGGCGAGCGGCGCATAGGCAACCGGGTCGACGGGGATGCGCCGGGCGGCGACCTGTGCATGGCCATGGTGATGGTGTGCGGCATAAGCCAAGCGGTCGCCGTGGTGATGGCGGTATTCCGCGCCGGCATAGCGGACATCGGCCGGCGCCGAGCCCGTGATGGAGATCCGTGCTCCTTCGGCCCGGACCATCTGATAGAGCAGCGCCGCGTTTCCGGGCGCCAGGCGGATGCAGCCGTGCGAGGCGGCGCGGCCCAGAGCGCCGACCGAATAGGTGCCGTGGATCGCATAGCCGCCCCGGAAGAAGATCGAATGGGGCATCGGCGAATTGTGGTACTTGTGCGACACATGCATCCGCTGCAGGCTTTGCACGCCGTAGCTGCCGCGCGGCGTGACGAAGCCTCGGCGGGCGGTCGAGACCGGCCAGACATAAGAGGCGCCGCTGTCGGAGCGGACCTGCATCGTCTGGCTCGTCAGATCGACGTGGATCCTGACGGTCGCCTCGGCAGGACGCAGCCCGACCCCCAGACCGAACAGCATCACGAGCCCCGACAGGACGGCGGTCGCGAGGTTTCGAACGCGCATTGACCCACCCTCTGGAGTCCGAGACACGAGGCTCGAGCATGTTCGGCTGTCGCCGAACTGCTCAAAGTTTGAAATGCGAGCAGTTTCACCGGGATGGAATCGCCGAGCGGGTCTATCTGATCCGACATTGCTCTCGGCGCCAAAATCGCGTCGGACCGCCGCCCTGTAAAGGCCAAATTTCGAACACGGTTTATGGTGTCGCACAAATTGCCTCGGCCCGAAGCGGCTGGATGCGTCCGGCATTTCGCCGAGCGCGGAATCGTGCCACATAACGGCCCATGCCGATCGACGTCGTCGACCTCCGCGCCTTCTATGCCGCCCCCCTGGGGCGCATCGCTCACCGCTCGATCGGGCGGGTGGTGCGGGCTTGGTGGCCGGCGACGAGCGGCATGGCGGTGGCAGGCCTGGGCTTTCCGACGCCCTATCTCGACGCTTTCCGGGGCGAGGCGATGCGGGTGCTGGCCTTCATGCCGGCCGAGCAGGGCATCGTGCATTGGCCGCAAGGGAGCGCCTCGTCGGCCGCGCTGGTCGAATCGAGCGGCCTGCCGCTGCCGGACGGTTCGGTCGACCGCCTCCTGCTGGTGCATGTGCTGGAGCCGACCGAGCATCCGCGCGAGGTCCTGGCCGAGGTCTGGCGCGTGCTGGCGCCCGGTGGCCGGATGATCGCGGTCGCCTGCAACCGGCGCGGCTGGTGGGCGCGCGCCGACACGACCCCGTTCGGCATCGGGCAGCCCTTCTCCAAGCGCCAGCTCGGCGGCCTCCTGCGGGAGACGCTGTTCTCGCCCGAACGTTTCGCCGAGGTCCTCTACCTCCCGCCCTTCGAACGACAGGTCCTGCTGCGTCTGGCGCCCGCCTTCGAGCGGATCGGCGCCCGGCTGGGCCTGCCCGGCGCGGGCATCCACCTCGTCGAGGCCTCGAAGCAGCTCTACCGTCCGATTCCGTTGCGGCGCAGCGTCGGCCGCCGGCCGGTGCCGCAACTCGAACCCCTGCTTGCGCCGCTGACGGGCCGCCGGACGCATGATGTCGCCGCCTCTGCGCCCTCGGCCCGGTGCGCATCGTTCGAAGGATCGCCGCCGCATGACTGACGCCATCCTGCCGCGGCTTGCGGCCACGCTTCGCGGCGGCCAGCCGGTCTTCGCGGCCTGGATCGAGACGCCGGCTCAGGCCTCGATCGAGGCGCTTCTCGGCGCAGGCTTCGACACGGCGGTGCTCGACATGCAGCACGGCGGCTTCGACATGGCGCGGGCGACCGACGGTATCGCGGCCTGCGCGCTCGGCGGCAAGCCGGCCATCGCGCGCATCCCGGTCGGGGACTTCGCCACCGCGTCGCGCCTGCTCGACGCGGGCGCCGCCGCGATCGTCGCCCCGATGATCGAGACGGTCGAACAGGCCAAGGCGCTCGTCGGCTTCACCAAATATCCGCCGCTCGGGGAGCGGTCCTGGGGACCGGGCCGGGCCAAGGCGTTCAGCGGGCTCGGCGGAAGCGATTATCTCAACGCCGCAAACGGCCTGCACCTCACGCTCGCGATGATCGAGACGCGCGCCGCCCTGGCCGAGCTCGACAATATTCTCGCGGTCGACGGCATCGACGGTGTCTTCGTCGGGCCCTCCGACCTGTCGATCGGCTTGAGCCGCGGGGCGGGGGTCGATCCGGCGTCGTCCGAGGTCGATGCGGCGCTGAGCCGCGTCGCGTCCCAAGCCCGCGCCGCGGGCAAGATCGCTGGGCTGTTCTGCTTCTCGGGCGCCCAGGCCAAGGCCATGGCGGCGCGCGGCTTCGGACTGATGACGATCGCCACCGATCTCTTGCTGTTGCAGCGGGGCGCACGGGTCGAGCTCGACGCCACGCGCTGAGCCCGACGCGCCGGAACCTTCGTGCAGGTCGGTCATTGAGTCGCGTACAGACCGTGAACACGAGGCGAACCATGGCCGATGCGCCCGAGGCTCAGAACCCCAAGCTCGACGCGGATCCGGGATCGAACACCGTGAAGGATCCCGACGATTGGACGACCGGCGACGAGCCGATGACCGGCGCCCAGGCGTCCTATCTCAAGACGCTGTCCGAAGAGGCGAGGGACGGCGGCGCCTTCGAGGACGGCCTGACCAAGGCCGAGGCGTCCAAGCGCATCGACGCCTTGCGGAGCAGGCTCAAACGGTAGTCAGCCCGGTGTGCGCAGGCCGAAACATTGCGCCAGGAACTGGCCGCCATGCTTGAGGCCCCCCTGGTCGATGCCATGCGCGACGCCGAACGAGAGGTGCCACTGGGTCGGCACCTCGGCCTTGCCGAGGCTTTCGGCCGACGTGAACAATGCCTCGACGGGGATGACGTTGTCGGCATCGCCGTGCACCAGCAGGACGGGCGGCGGCTTGCGGCCGGGAACGCCGGGGCCGGCCGCCACCTCGCCGAGGTGCTCGGCGCCGACGAGCGCCCCCGAATAGCCCAGGATCCCGGCGGGCGGGCGGCCCCGGCGCAGCCCGACATGCAGCGCCATCATCGTCCCCTGGCTGAAGCCCACGAGCGCCAGCCGGCGGTCGTCGAGCCCATGGCGCGCCAGCTCGGCATCGAGGAAGGCGTCGAGCCCGGGCGCGGCCTTGTTGACCCCGGTCCAGCGCTCGGCATCATCGCGCATGGTCAAGGAGAACCACTGCCGGCCGGTCGGTGCCTGGGTGCAGCGTTCGGGCGCATGCGGGGCCACGAAGGCGGCGTCCGGCAACCAGGCCTGCCACTGCCGGCCGAGCTCGATCAGGTCGTTGCCGTCGGCGCCGTAGCCGTGCAGGAAGACGACGAGGTGCCGGGCCTCGCCCGAGCGTGCCGGCACGCGGGGTCCGTCGAGAATTGCCGCCATGCCGTACCCCTTGAGCCTTCCGTCGATCGGATGATCGAGGCCCGGAGATCGGCAAATTGCGGGCGCCCGTCAAGTCGGGGCGCAGACCGGCTCGGGCTTGGCGGTGAACCACTGTCCGCTCGGCAGGAAGGATCACGGCTCGGCGCGCGGCGGCCCGTGGCCCGAAAGTACCGAGATCGCGCCGCGAACCGCGACCCGGAACGCCTCGTCGTAATTGACGCCGCTGACCGTCCAGCGCTGCCATCCGCCGTTCACGGCGAGCCGCCAGGTCGCCACCCAGCCTAGCGCCGCGTCGCTCCAGGTCAGCTCGCCGACGAGCGGCAGATCGGCGCCGGACGCTGAGGCTATGGCGTGCAGACGATCCGTCGCGGCCTCCGTCGCCGTCCCGATCGCGATTCCCTGATCGCGCAGCGTCGCCGCGCTCGGCAGGTCGATGACGAGCTCGTAGCGGCGCGCGGCTGCGGCGAGCGACTCGCGCATGTCCGGGTCGAACGGACCGTCGCTCGACAGCACGCCGCTCTTCACGCGGCCATGGACAACGAGGAGCATCACGAGGACCGGCCTTGGTGCGAGCCACGGCGTTCGCCCTAACTTGCTCAGGGCCGCGTCGATCCTGGCCGGATCGAACACGCATGTCATGAAGAACGGACGGTCATAGGTGCCCTGCTCGTCGTGCTTCGGCTTGCCCTCGAAACGATCGCGGTAGGAATAGCTCGCCACATATTGCTCGGCATGGGCGGCAAGACCGTCGACCCGGTTGTCGGACGCGAGGCCCGGGTCGCCGGACACCTTGACGAGAACGTCCTCGAAACACAGCCGGAAGCCGAGCGGGCGATTGCGCTCGTCCTCTCCGGTCACCAGCGCATGCGCCGTATAGAGACCAGCGCGGCTCTGCGCCGCCGCTTCCCCCACGAGCCTGCCGAGGGTCACGATCGTGCACAGCGCAATCAGCAGCCGAACCATCTTGCGCCTCCCATGCGACGGGCCGGCACGATAGGAGAGCCTATGACTAACTGTCTACGCATATTTAGATGGTTAGGCCAGACGCCGGTTGCCTGCTGGGGCGATCACTCTTTTGCCGCGGCGAGGAGCATGCCGTCGCGGTTCCGCTTGACCGTCCGGTAGTAGCTCCACAGGAGCCGCGCCGCCACCGCCCGATGCGGCCGCCACCGCTCGCCGATGCGATGCAGGGTCTTGGCGTCGGGCCGCGCGTCGAGGCCGAGCGCTACCCGGGCTGCCTCCTGGAGCGCGACGTCGCCGGCCGGCCAGGCGTCGGGATGGCCGAGGCAGAACAGCAGGAAGACGTCGGCGGTCCAGGGGCCGATGCCCTTGACCGAGACCATTGTCCGGACCGCCGCCTCGGCCGGCTGTGCGGCCAGGGCGTCGAGGCACAGGCTGCCGTCGATGATTGCTGCCGCGACCGACCGCAGCGCGCGGATCTTCTGGATCGACAGGCCGCAGCCGCGCAGCAGGTCGTCGTCGGCCGCCGCGAGCACCGCGGCCTCGAAGGGCCGGATCGCCGCCGCAAGCCGTCCGAAGATCGCCGCGGCGCTGGCGGTCGAGACCTGCTGGGCCACGATGATGGTCGCGAGGCCTTCGAGGCCGGCTGCGCGCCGGCGCAGCGGCGGCTCGCCGCCGACCGCAAGCAGATGATCCACGAAGGCCGGATCGAGCCTCCGCAAAGCGGCAATGCCGCGCCCGAGCGCCGCCTCGCCGTCGATCGGCTCCCCGCCGCGATAGCTCATGTCGCACGCCGGCCGTATGTCGGCCGTGCGTGCCTTTCGCGGCGTCGCCATGGATTCGTCCCGCCGCATTCGCCTATCTAAGCCGCATGATGGATCAGCATGACACGGATCGGCGCGAGGTGCAGCGGGCCGGCGAGTGGGCCGGGCGGCCGACCTTTCGTTTCGCGCCGACCCCCAACGGCCATCTGCATCTCGGCCACGCTTATTCGGCGTTGCTCAACGACAGGCTCGCGCGCGAGGTCGGGGGGCGCTTCCTGCTGCGCTTCGAGGATATCGATCCGGAGCGCTGCCGCCCGGCGTACGAATCGGTCATGGAGGCGGATCTCTCCTGGCTCGGCCTCGCCTGGGACGAGCCTGCGCGGCGACAGTCGACCCGCTTCGCGGATTACGGACTTATGCTCGACAGCCTCGTGCGGCGCGGCCTCGCCTACCCATGCTTCTGCACCCGCGGCATGATCCGGGAGGCGAGGCGCGGGACGCCGCTCACCGACCCGGACGGCGCGCCACTCTACCCGGGAACCTGCAGGTCGTTGGGCGCGGCGGAGCGAGCCCGCCGCCTCGCCTCGCCGGACAAGCGCGACTGGCGCCTCGACATGACGGCCGCTCTGCGCGCCGTCGCCGGGCCGCTCGATTGGCAGGAGATCGACCCCGATTCGGGTGCGCCGCGCCGCGTCGCGGCCGCGCCGGCGGCCTGGGGCGACGCCGTCGTCGCGCGCAACGGCACGCCGACCAGCTATCACCTGTCGGTCGTCGTCGACGATGCCGATCAGGGCGTGACCGACGTGGTGCGCGGCCGCGACCTGCTCCCCGCCACGAGCCTGCACAGGCTGCTCCAGCATCTGCTCGGCCTGCCGGCGCCGCGCTACCGCCATCATCGGCTGATCCTCGACGAGGCCGGGCACAAGCTCTCGAAGAGCCGCCACGCTCCTTCGCTCCGCGACCTCCGTCTCGCCGGGCTCGAGGTCACGACGGTGAAGCGACGGCTCGGGTTCTGAGCCGCCGATCCGCATCGTTGCGGGTGCATTAGATCACGATGATTTTGGATCGAGTCGATCCAAAATCATGAACGTGATCGATTCTAGGAGCTTAGAGCATGATGTCATCCGAAAACCCGTGCCGACTTTTCGGCATCATGCGCTAAGTGTTTGGTCCCGGGCTTTGATGGTGCAATCTTTTCCATTGAATGGAAGGAGGCACTATGGGTCAGGTTCTCCATGGGAGCGCCACGACGACAGCGGCGATCCGTCGAGCGATACAACATAGTCAAGCGAGCCTGAGGGCTCTGGCGAAGCACTACGGGATCAACCAGAAGACGGTCGCGAAGTGGAAGAAGCGGGGTTCGATTGCCGATCTGCCAACCGGGCCGAGGGAGCCGAAGTCGACTGTTCTGTCCGTCGAAGACGAGGCGGTGATCGTCGCCTTCCGGCGGCATACGCTGCTGGCGCTGGATGACTGCCTCTACGCGCTCCAGGCCACGATCCCGCATCTGACCCGTTCGTCGCTGCATCGTTGCCTGCAACGGCACGGCATCAGCCGCCTACCGGAGATCGAAGGCGACAAGGAGCCGAAGAAGAGGTTCAAGTCCTATCCGATCGGCTTCTTCCATCTCGACATAGCGGAGGTTCAGACCGCGGAGGGAAAGCTCTACCTCTTCGTCGCCATCGATCGGACGAGCAAATTTGCCTTCGTGCAACTGGTCGAAAGCGCCAATAGGGTGACGGCCTCGGCCTTCCTGGTCGCCCTGATCGCAGCCGTTCCCTACAAGGTCCACACGATCCTGACCGACAATGGCATCCAGTTCCGATACGCGCCGCGCTACGCCAACGGTCCGACAGCCCGCTACATCACCCACATGTTCGCGATGCGCTGCCGGGAGAACGGCATCGAGCATCGCTTCACCAAGATCAATCATCCATGGACCAATGGTCAGGTCGAACGGATGAACCGCACGATCAAGGAAGCGACCGTCAAGCGCTACCACTACGACAGCCACGCGCAGCTCGAACGGCACCTCAACGACTTCGTCTCAGCCTACAATTTCGGTCGGCGACTGAAGACGCTGAAAGGCCTCACGCCCTACGAGTTCATCTGCAAACGGTGGACTTCAGAGCCACAACGGTTCAGCTTCGATCCAATCCACCAAATGCCGGGACTAAACACTTAGTTCGAGGCGTGCTTGTTCCCGTCGATCGGCGCGGCGGTAGCGCCGCTCGCCATGAGGCCGTCGATGCGGTCGCGCTCGCGCTTGAACTCGACGAGCAGCTTGCCGTCCATTTCGCGCGTGCGGGCGAGCTTGACCTTCATCGGGTCGACGAAATGGCCGTTGACGATCACCTCATAGTGAAGATGCGGGCCGGTGGCGAGGCCGGTCTGGCCGAGGAAGCCGACGACCTGGCCCTGCCGCACGCGGGCGCCCGGCACGATGCCGCGGCCGAAGCCCGACATGTGCGAGTAGGTGGTGATATAGCCGTTGGCGTGCTGGATCTCGACGTGGTTGCCGTAGCTCGGGGAGCGTTCGGCACGCAGCACCGTGCCGTTGCCGGCCGCCAGGATCGGCGTCCCGAGCGGCGCCGTCCAGTCGACGCCGGTATGCGGACGCGTATAGCCGAGCACGGGATGGAAGCGCAGGCCGAATCCCGAGGTGAAGATGCCGTTCGGGACGGGGTTGCGCATCAGGAACTTGCGCACCGAGCGACCGTTCTCGTCGTAATAGTCGAGGCTGCCGTCGTCGGGAGCCTGGAAGCGGTAGTATTTGTAGATCTCGTTATGGATGGTGATCGAGGCGTAGAGCAGTTCGGGGTGGCTGTCCTCGCTATCGGCGTCGGCATAGAAGGCGTCGAACGAATCGCCGCCCGCGACGGCGCGCTGGAAATCGACGTCATTGGCAAAGATCCGCACCAGACCATCGATCATCGGGCGCGGGATGTCCTGCTTGAGCGCGGTCTCGTAGAGACTGTCGTAGAGCCGGAAGCCGCCGCTGTCCTGCTCGTCGCTTGCGGCGGGCCGCGGCTTCTGCCCCGCATCGGCCCTGGTCACCTGGACGTAGCTGCCGTTGTCGGCGAGCGCGACGGTGGTTTCGAGATTCTCGTCGGCGTAAACCGACAGCCGGGCGATCTGCGCCGGCTTGTTGTCGCCGATCCTGGCGTAGAAGAACTTCAGCCGCCGCCCGTCGGCCACCGGCGGCTCGCCGCGCCGGGGCGTGAAGGCGTTGATGATCGAGCGGGCCTGGTCGCGCGTCGCGCCATTGGCCTTGAGCACATCCTCGAGCTGGTCGCCGTGGCGGAACACCACGAGCCGCTCGTCGGGCAGCCGGGCATCATGCACCGGGTCGGCGCGCGGCGCGACCGTGACGTTCTCCGGGACCATGCGGACTTCGATCGAGGAGAAGGGCACGGTGTGGCCGAGCGGATCCGCGTAGCCGAGCCCGTTGGCCGGCAGCAGGCCGGCCCGGCTGGTCCGCATGAGCAAGAGCTGCGGCGGCAGCGGAATGCGACCGACGGTCACCAGGCTGCGGCTGAAATCGCCGACCTGGGCCTGGACCTCGTCGGGGGACAGCGATGCGCCGTAAAGCGACGGATCGACCGCGGCGAGATCCCGCGTGGTGAAGGAGACGGCCGAATCGTCGAGCGTTGGCGGCGGACCGGGATCGGCCTGCACGTCGGGCGGGTTGGCGTCGCTCGCGAGCAGCTTCAGCGGGTTGAATTCGGGGACGTCGTCGGCGCCGGTCGGCGCGAGCGCGAGGGTCGTGGCGACATGGGTGAAGCTGCGCAGCTTGACGATCTGCTTGTCGCCGACCTTGACCGCAACCGGGATGCGGAAGCTCTGCTTCTCGGCGACAATATCGGCCGCCCTGACGAGCCGGTCGCCCTTGACGGGATGGTCGGGCGACAGATTGGCGCGGCGTGCGTTGGAGGCGAGCTCCGGTGCCTCGGCCAGGTTGGCCTGGCCGTCGAGCGCCGCATAGGTGGTGACGCCGATCAGGCCGGCGCCGGCAATGCCGGTCAGCACGACCGCGGCGAGCCAGCGCAGCGAGATCTTGCGGCGGTCGTGGGCAAGGTGCCGGCCGCGGGCGGTTTCGATCGGCGGTTCGATGCCGAGGTCGAGCCCCGCGATGCCGAAATGCCGCAGCTCTGCGCCGGAGACCAAGCTCACATCCACGTCCTCGAAGCGTTGCCGCGCACCGTCCGGCCGTCGACTGCGGCCGATTCGCTGCCCCATAGGCTGTCATCGGGCCGCCCGAAGCAAGGCGAATCCGGCTCCGACGAAGCCTCGGCTTCATGGCTCAATTGCGGCGCTGCTCCTGCGGCGGGGTCGTTCCGCTTGAGCCGCGCCCGAGCAAGTGCTGGTTCCGACCGGCCAAAGCCTCCGGACGTGCGGGCTCTCGTGACGAATTTTTGAAAGTTTGGGTTGACGTGCGGGGTTTGCGGGTTCTATATCGGGTCATCGGCGGCGGCGTTGCCCTTGGGCGGCGTTTTTTGGTGTCGACACCACAGATCAGGTTTGAGGCTTGGGTCGGCTGGCTCGCGAGGGTTGGCCGGGTTTGGTGTCGTTCCGGTCTCGTCTGGAGGACGGGGCGTGTCGCGTGACGATCCGTTCGGGTCGCGGGACTGATCTTGGCCGGTTCGGCTTTCGGGCTGGGGCGGTACGGGGTTGGGGTTTCGCGGACGATGTGAGGATTGAGACGGCCTTATTGGTTGTCGGGGATGCGTTATGCGGCTCTTCGGGGTCGTGGATGGCGTGGTCCTTCGCTGTTTGACAATTGTATCGGAAGAAAGAGAAACGTGGGCGGCGGTGTCCTTGCGGCTCTCGGGGTCTGGCCTTTCGGGGTCGGGTCTTGGGGGCACCCATCCGGAAGCGGGTGGGCATGAGTCAAGGATAATCGGCGGTCACGTTTTCAAACCACCTTGGGCTGGCGTGGGGCTGGTCTGTCGCAGGGGAACCGTTTCGGCGGTTCCGGTGTGGCGGGCTTGGCCGTGCGGCTGGCCTGGTGTGTTTGGGACTCGTCGAAGAGGGGTTTGGCGCCGTGAGGCGCGGATCTCCTCTAGTAGTGACCTGCCGGGATGAATGTCTCATACAACTTGAGAGTTTGATCCTGGCTCAGAACGAACGCTGGCGGCAGGCTTAACACATGCAAGTCGAACGCTCGTAGCAATACGGGAGTGGCAGACGGGTGAGTAACACGTGGGAACATACCCTTCGGTACGGAACAACTTGGGGAAACTCGAGCTAATACCGTATACGACCTTTTGGTGAAAGATTGATCGCCGGAGGATTGGCCCGCGTCCGATTAGCTAGTTGGTGGGGTAACGGCTCACCAAGGCGACGATCGGTAGCTGGTCTGAGAGGATGGCCAGCCACATTGGGACTGAGACACGGCCCAAACTCCTACGGGAGGCAGCAGTGGGGAATATTGGACAATGGGCGCAAGCCTGATCCAGCCATGCCGCGTGAGTGATGACGGCCTTAGGGTTGTAAAGCTCTTTCGCACGCGACGATAATGACGGTAGCGTGAGAAGAAGCCCCGGCTAACTTCGTGCCAGCAGCCGCGGTAATACGAAGGGGGCTAGCGTTGTTCGGATTTACTGGGCGTAAAGGGCGCGTAGGCGGATTGATAAGTCAGGGGTGAAATCCCAAGGCTCAACCTTGGAACTGCCTTTGATACTGTCGGTCTTGAGTCCGGGAGAGGTGAGTGGAACTGCGAGTGTAGAGGTGAAATTCGTAGATATTCGCAAGAACACCAGTGGCGAAGGCGGCTCACTGGCCCGGAACTGACGCTGAGGCGCGAAAGCGTGGGGAGCAAACAGGATTAGATACCCTGGTAGTCCACGCCTTAAACGATGAATGCCAGCCGTTAGGCAGTTTACTGCTGAGTGGCGCAGCTAACGCTTTAAGCATTCCGCCTGGGGAGTACGGTCGCAAGATTAAAACTCAAAGGAATTGACGGGGGCCCGCACAAGCGGTGGAGCATGTGGTTTAATTCGAAGCAACGCGCAGAACCTTACCAGCTTTTGACATGGCAGGACGGTCACCGGAGACGGTGTCCTTCTCTTCGGAGACCTGCGCACAGGTGCTGCATGGCTGTCGTCAGCTCGTGTCGTGAGATGTTGGGTTAAGTCCCGCAACGAGCGCAACCCACGTCCTTAGTTGCCATCATTCAGTTGGGCACTCTAGGGAGACTGCCGGTGATAAGCCGCGAGGAAGGTGTGGATGACGTCAAGTCCTCATGGCCCTTACGGGCTGGGCTACACACGTGCTACAATGGCGGTGACAGAGGGACGCGGAGCCGCGAGGCCGAGCCAATCTCGAAAATCCGTCTCAGTTCGGATTGCACTCTGCAACTCGAGTGCATGAAGTTGGAATCGCTAGTAATCGCAGATCAGCACGCTGCGGTGAATACGTTCCCGGGCCTTGTACACACCGCCCGTCACACCATGGGAGTTGGTTCTACCCGAAGGCGTTTCGCTAACCGCAAGGGGGCAGGCGACCACGGTAGGGTCAGCGACTGGGGTGAAGTCGTAACAAGGTAGCCGTAGGGGAACCTGCGGCTGGATCACCTCCTTTCTAAGGATGTCGGGGATCAGAGGTCAGGCATCGGGGATCAGCGATGATCGGTCGAGGCTTGTCGTCTATCCAGGACGCTTAGATCACGGATCCTTGAGTCGAGGATCCATTTGGCGGGACGTCGCCGCCTTCGTTTCTCTTTCTTCCATTGCGGACATGACCGGGATCGGGGATCAGAGGTCAGGGATCAGAAGGCATGATCGAGGTCGATCCTGCCTGATGCCTGAGACCTGACCTCTGCGTCCTGGGGCTTGTAGCTCAGTTGGTTAGAGCGCGCGCTTGATAAGCGTGAGGTCGGACGTTCAAGTCGTCCCAGGCCCACCATTTTGCGGCGCCGCTCCGCGGCCCGGCAAAATGGTTTGCTGGTGGCCTCAATCGCCGGCGCGGCCGTCCGGCCGCTTGGCTTTCGCGCCAGCATCACCGGTTCACCGCGTGATGCGCGGTGAAGGTGGCGCGGCGGCCATTCGGCCTTGCGGTGCTCTGCACCGGTTGCTTACCTCAGGGGCCATAGCTCAGTTGGGAGAGCGCGTGCTTTGCAAGCATGAGGTCGTCGGTTCGATCCCGTCTGGCTCCACCAGGATCGGGGATCGGGGCTTCGCCGGAGGCGAAGCTGACAGGGATCAGGGATCAGGCGGTCGTACAGATCGCATCTTGCTACCTGATGCCTGAGACCTGACCTCTGCTACGTCCGCAATGACTAGGAATTCGCCGCCTGGCTTGTCCGGGTCGGCGCATGGCCTGACCTTTGGGTCGGGTCTGTTGTTCGACATCGTGAAGAGGGAATATATCCGATCGCCTGATCGGGTTTTCGTCGTGGGGCTTCGGCTTCGGGGCGGGGACCGGGTGAGGCGAGCATCCTAGTCGTATCCGTCCCGCGAGGGTCGGATCAGTGACCGTCGGCATGACCGCGGGCGGTCTCGGATATGTTTGAAGCAAGCATAGGTCTTTTGGCTCCGCCTTTGGCGGAGCCTGTCAGTGATCAGTAGACAGTGATCAGTGATCAGATTCAATCTGTTCATTGCTTGTCTGGCTTAGTGATGGCTGGCGAGAGTTTACGTCGGTGGGTGTGGACGGTGCCTTGGTGATTGGACGAGATCTGATCACTGATGACTGTTCTTGCTTCGCTTTGGCGAAGCCTGATCACTGACGATGAGAGCGATCAAGTGCCATAAGGGTATCTGGTGGATGCCTTGGCGCTGAGAGGCGATGAAGGACGTGGTACGCTGCGATAAGCTGTGGGGAGCCGCGAACAGGCTTTGATCCATGGATTTCCGAATGGGGCAACCCACTTCCAGTGATCAGTAATCAGGGATCAGTTATCAGAGGCGACTCTGGTGACCGATTGCTGATTACTGGTCACTGATACGAAGTATTTATGACTGAATACATAGGTCATAAAAGCTAACCCGGGGAACTGAAACATCTAAGTACCCGGAGGAAAGGACATCAACGAGACTCCGTGAGTAGTGGCGAGCGAAAGCGGATCAGGCCAGTGGTCGATGACAAGGATAGCGGAAGCGCCTGGAACGGCGCGCAGCATGGGTGAGAGCCCCGTACGCGACATTCTGTTGTCGATCCTCGAGTAGGGCGGGACACGTGAAATCCTGTCTGAACCTGGGGGGACCACCCTCCAAGCC
>CBDIDE010000002.1:0-1577500 GCA_965277635.1 Lichenihabitans sp. | reverse complement strand
TCCTTCGACATGAAATAGTGCTGCCGCTCCAGCGGATAGTCGGCGGCCATCGTGTCGATCGGGCCAAGCCAGTCCTTCAGGCTCACGCCGCCGCGCTTGAGACGCAGGAAGACGAGGCCGCGCCATTCCTCGGCGTCGATGGCATGAAGGCTCCAGGCCTCGGGATCGAACACCGCCTCGCCGCCGAAATCGACCGCCTTGTTGAGGCGTCCGGCGCGCGTATAGCTCCAGTTGTGATAAGGGCAGACGACGAGCTTGCCGCAGTGGCCGCTCTCACCCGCCAGGAGCTGCGCGCCGCGGTGCCGGCACACGTTGTGGAAGGCGCGCACGCGCCCCTCGTCGTCGCGCATCGCGAAGACCGGATAGCCCGCCAGCGTGCCGGTGACGTAGTCGCCCGCCTCCTTCAGCCGCTCCGACCAGGCAAACAGCATCCAGTTGCGAGCGAAGATCTCCTGCCGCTCCCGCTCGTAGCGGGCGGGGTCGCGGTAGTCGCGCGACGGCAGCGTCCAATCGAACTCGGTCTTGCCCGGCTGGCTCATGGATGGTCCTCCCGTTCGAAGATCACGTCCGATACGACGGATCGAGGGCATCGAGCATGCGCAGATGCGCGGCCCATTCGAGTTGAAGATCGCCATCGTCGAAGGCCATCTGGTCGTATTGCCGGCCGACCCTCTCGCAGACCTCGCGCGGCGGAGTGACGAGCTCGGCGCCCATCGACAGGGCCGCGACCTGAACCTCGCAGGCGAGGTTGAGATAATACATCAGGCTGAAGGCCTCGGCCACGCTGCGCCCGACCGTGAGCAGGCCGTGGTTTCGCAGGATCAGGCCGCAGGACGTACCGAGATCCGCGATGATGCGGCCGCGTTCGTCGTGGTCGAGCGCAATGCCTTCGTAGTCGTGGAGGCCGAGGCGGCCATGGAACTGCAGAGCGATCTGGCTCAGCGGCATGAGGCCGCCCTTCAGGGCCGAGACCGCCATGCCGGCGCGCGTATGGGTATGGATGACGCAGGCCGCATCGTGCCGGCCCATATGGACAGCGCTATGGATGGTGAAGCCGGCCGGATTGACCCGGTGCGGGCTGTCGCCGGCCTTGTTGCCGTCGACGTCGATCTTGACCAGCGACGAGGCGGTGATCTCCTCCCAGCGCAGGCCGTAAGGGTTGATCAGGAAACGGCCGGGCTCGCCCGGCACCCGCACGGTCGAATGGGTATAGATGAGGTCCGTCATCCGGTGATGGGCGAGGAGCCGATAGCAGGCCGCGAGCTCGACCCGCTGCTGCCATTCGGCCGAGGATTTGCCGGCGTGAAGCGTGCTGACGGACATGGGTGACCTCGGTGGAACGGGCATCGACCTGCCCTGCCGCCCAGACTGGCGGCGCGGATGTCCCTCGTCAAGGCGAACGCGGAGAGCCGCCGTGCCCGCCCCTCCGTCCCGCCTTCGGTCCGCGCGTGAGATCATTCTCCCGCGACGGCGGCAGCCCGTCCGCGCGGCGGCGCCATTTCGGCTGCGGGGATGGCGTGGTCGATCAGCATCCAGTAACCCGCCGCGCAGACGAGCGCGACGACCGCGCCGGTGATCAGCGCCAGCGAGAAATGGCCGGTCCCCTGCACGATGAAGCCGGTGACGGTGGGAGCCAGCGCCCCGCCGATATAGCCGCCGAAGTTCTGCATGGCGCCGAGCGAGGCGGTGCAGCTCGGCGGCGCCGCGACCGAGGCCATGGCCCAGGCCGAGGAGGAGCACAGATAGACCAGGAACAGCGACAGCGAGATGCAGGCGATCGCCAGCGTATCGCTCGGCGTTACGGCGGCGATCAGCGTGAATAGGGCGGTCAAGACGAGCGAGGCCGCCATCGGCGCCTTGCGGCTCATCATCGGATCCACGCCGCGCCGCGCCAGCATGTCGACGACGCGGCCGCCGAGCACGCCGCCCACCACCCCGAAGGCGAAGGGGATGGCGGCGAGGATTCCGGTCTTGCCGATAGTGAAATGCCGCTCGATCTCGAGATAGCCCGGCAGCCAGGCCGTATAGAGCCAGGTGACGTAGATGCAGCCGAAATAGCCGACGATCATGCCCCAGGTCGTTCGGAAGCCGAAGAGGCGCCGCCAGTCGGACCAGGTGACGCGCGAGCGCGCGCCGGCCGCATCGCCCTCGTTCAGGAAGGCACGCTCCTCGGGCGTGAGATCGACCTCCTCGGGATTGCGGAAGAGCGCGTAATAGAGGGCGGCGAGCGCCAGTCCCGCGACGCCCATCGACACGAACATGGCCCGCCAGCCGAAGGCCGTCATCAGGAAGGTCAAGAGCGGCAGGGCGATGAAGCTGCCGAGCGACGAGGCGCAGTTCCAGATCCCGGTCGCGGTCCCGCGCTGGCGCAGGTTGAACCAATCGCGCGAGATCCGGGCGCAGGTCGGGAAATGCGGGGCCTCTCCGGCGCCGAGGATGATGCGGGCGCCGATGAACTGCCAGAACGAGGTCACGGCACCCCCGAGCATCTGCCCGAGCGACCAGACCGACAGGCCGATCGTCAGCATGCGGCGGGAGCCGAGCCGATCGGCCAGCGCACCGGCCGGCAACTGCGCGAAGGCATAGGCCCACAGGAAGGCGGAGAGCAGCAGGCCCATGTCGCCGACCGACAGGCCAAGGTCCTGACGAATCAGCGGATTGGCCACCGCCAGGGTGGCGCGGTCGATGTAGTTGACCGTGCCGGCCGTGACGAGCAGCGCCAGCGAGACGGTCTGGATGTGTTTCACACGCGGCGTGGCGATGGGCTCAGGCATGCGGTCTCCCTACAAAAAGATCCGGCGCCGTTGACCGGCCCTCGGTGACGCGGACGGCTCGCAACCGGCCCGGCGCCATTCTGCATCATACGATCGCGGCAGGAAGCCATTTCCCGGCCGAGCGGAACCGGCCGGATGCAAGCGAAACCGCTGCTCGAGTCCAGCCGATATGTACACATGACAGCGACAAGAGGGCCTGGCAAACACGGCAACCCCATCATCGGATAAGCAGATCCGAGTCGGTTCGTGAGTTGCGCGCCAATTTGAGCCGGCTATTGCGCGAGGCGCGCCAAGGCGGATCGATCCTGATTACATCGCGCAACGTGATCGTTGCCGAGATCGGGCTGCGTCCGCGCATCCTGCCGTCTCGACGGGTCGCCGGTCTGCTCAAAGGAAGGATCCGGGTCGGCAGCGACTTCAATGATCTGCTGTCCGACCTCATCGATGCCATGGAGAGCGAACAGGCGTGAGGCTGCTCCTCGACACGCATATGCTTCTTTGGCGACTTCAAGGAAATCGCCGGTCCATCAGCGCATCTCTTTCGACTGAGAGGTCTGGCGATTGCCGACCGCGATCGCTTCGATCACCTCCTCGTGGCCCGGGCAATCTATCCGCCTGACTTGCGTCCCTGGCACAATACGATCGGGTTCGAGATCGCGTAGGAGAAGCCGCTGCCCTGATAGACCGTCAGATTGTTCATGCCGGGAGCAAGCAGGAAGGACCCGCTGACGACGTCGAGCCCATCGGCCCCCATCAGACTCCAGCTGTAGGTGCAGATCTGCGCCGGCGCCGTCGGATCGACGTGGCTGCAGAGCAGCTGCGCGCCGCCCTGCAAGGCGAAGCCGCCGCAACTGGAGGCGGGCGCCGCGAGCGCCGACGATGCTGAGACCATCATCGCGCAGAAGAGCGTACCACCCCTCATCATCTGGATACCTCGCTCGAGATCGTCGCTTGCCGTCCTGCGGCAGCACCTATATATAGGTGATCGTAAGCATGTCTATGATCTGCAAGCCTATGACGTTGTGTGCATACGATGTGTAAGGTATTTTCCGTCATGTTGGTGACTGCCAAGGCGCCGGGGGGCTGCTGCCGATGAACTCGCCAACGGTCGGTTTCCTGATCCACGACGTCGCTCGGCTGATGCGCAAGCGTTTCGAGCAGCGCGCCGCGCGGCTCGGCTTCACGCGCTCGCAGTGGCAGGTGCTGGTGCATCTCGCCAAGAACGAGGGGATCCACCAGGCCGGCCTTGCCGACATTCTCGAGGTCGAGCCGATCACGCTCGTGCGCATCCTCGACAAGCTCGAGGCGCGCGGCCTGGTCGAGCGCCGCCAGCACCCGAGCGACCGGCGCGTGTGGCTCTTGTACCTGACGGCGGACGCGCATCCGAGCCTGTCGCTGCTGCGCGTCATCGGCGACACGACCCGGGCCGAGGCGCTGAGCGGGCTCACCGAGGACCAGCAAGCCTGCCTGATGCAGGCGCTGACCACGATGAAAGCGAATTTGATCGAGGCCTGCACCCTGCCGGTCGTCGAGGCAGAGGCAAGTCATGGTTGAGGGAACGTCACGGCGCGACATCGAGATGCATGAGGCGGAGCCGATGGAGGCCGCAGCCTCAGCCCGCGCCGAGCCACGCCGACTTCTGCGCGAGGTCCCGTCGCCGGCGGACAAGCCGCCCCCCGCATCCAGGGAACCCGCGCCGGCGCCCGAGGCGCCGCCCGCACCCCCGGCAACTGAGCCGCCGCCCGCCCCGCCCGCTCCTGCCAAGCCCGTCGTGGTCGCGGTTCCGCCGCCGAGACGCCGCCGCCTCCTGCGGCCGCTTCTCTTCGCGCTGCTGCCGGTGGCGCTGGTTTGGGGCGGCTATGACTACGTGGTCGGCGGCCAGGTGATGTCGACCGACAATGCCTATGTGCAGGCGCAGTCTCTTGGTGTCTCGACCGACGTCTCCGGCACGGTCTCGGCGATCGAGGTGCATGACAACGAGCACGTGAAGAAGGGACAGGTGCTGTTCCGCCTCAAGGGCGAGGCCTTCCGCATCGCGCTCGAGGGCGCTCAGGCGCAGCTCGGCACGGTCCGCAACCAGGTGCTGACGCTGCAGGCCAGCTACAAGCAGTCCCAGGCCCAGATCGCTCAGGCCAAGGCCGACCTTCCCTATTACGAGACCGCGTTCAAGCGGCAGCAGGATCTCGTCGCCAATGCCGCCGCGTCGAGGGCCGCCTACGACCAGGCCAACCACGACCTCGTCTCGGCGCGCCAGCGCATCCTGGTGGCCGAGGCGCAGGCGGGTGCGATGCTGGCCCAGCTCGGCAACGATCCGAACCAGCCGGTCGATCAGAACCCCTTCTACCTGCAGGCCAAATCGGCCGTGGACAACGCTCAGCGCGACCTCAACGACACCATCGTCAAGGCTCCCTTCGACGGTATCGTGACCAACGTCGACGCGCTCCAGGTCGGCGCCTATCTCAAGGCTTCGCAGCCCGGCTTCAGCCTGATCTCGGATACCGACATGTGGGTCGAGGCGAGCCCCAAGGAGACCGAACTCACCTATGTGAAGCCGGGCCAGCCGGCGACGGTCACGATCGACACCTATCCGGGTGTCGAATGGAAGGCGTCGGTCCAGAGCATCAGCCCGGCCTCGGGGTCGAGCTTCTCGCTGCTGCCGGCGCAGAACACCACCGGCAACTGGGTCAAGGTCGTGCAGCGTATCCCGATGCGCGTCCGCATCGATCTCGACCCATCGAAGCCGCCGCTGCGCGTGGGTATGAGCGTCGTCGTCGACGTCGACACCGGGCATGCGCGGGGCCTGCCCGAAATGGTCAAGCCGTGGGTCGCGGCGGCGCGGCCCTACCTCGATCGGGCCGAGCCGTGGATCGCCAAAGCCCGCGCCTATGTCGACGGCCTGGCGGCACGCCATGGCTGAGGCCGTCATCCCCAACCGGGGGGCGATCACCGCCTGCGTCATCCTCGCGGTGATCATGCAGGCGCTCGATACGACGATCGCCAATGTGGCGCTGCCCTATATCCAGGGCAGCGTCTCGGCCAGCGCCGACCAGATCAACTGGGTGCTCACCTCCTATATCGTGGCGGCGGCGATCATGACCCCGCCCTCGGGCTATATCGCCAGCCGCTTCGGCCGCAAGCGGGTGCTGCTGGTCTCCATCGCCGGCTTCGTCGTCGCCTCGATCCTGTGCGGCCTGGCGCAGTCGCTGATGCAGATCGTCGGCTTCCGGCTGCTGCAGGGCTTCTTCGGGGCGGCGCTGGTGCCGCTGAGCCAAGCCTTCCTGCTCGACATCTATCCGCCCGAGGAGCGCGGCCGCGCCATGGCGCTGTTCGGCGTCTCGGTCATGGTCGGGCCGGTGCTCGGTCCGGTCATCGGCGGCTGGCTGACCGAGAATGTGAGCTGGCGCTGGGTCTTCTACATCAACCTCGGCATCGGCGCCGTGGCCTTCGCGGGCGTCAGCGCCTTCGTGAGCGAGACCAAGACCGACATCACGGCGCGGCTCGACTGGCTCGGCTTCGGCACGCTGAGCCTCGCCATCGCGGCCTTCCAGATGTTCCTCGACCGGGGAGAGCAGCTCGACTGGTTCTCGTCCGGCGAGATCATCATCGAGGGGATCGTCGCGGCCTGCGCGTTCTACATCTTCCTGGTCCACACCTTCACGGCGAAGCAGTCCTTCGTCAATCCGCGGCTGTTCCTCGACCGGAATTTCGCCCTCGGCATGATCTTCATCTTCATCGTCGGCGTGACCTATCTCGCCTCGATGGCGCTGATGACGCCCTACCTGCAGACCCTCATGGGCTATCCGGTGGTCACGGCGGGCATTGTGATGGGGCCGCGCGGCATGGGAACGATGGCCTGCATGTTCCTGGTCGGCAAGCTCATCGGCAAGATCGAGACCCGCTGGCTTTTGTTGGTGGGTCTTGGACTCACCGCCTGGGCCATGTACGACATGACCGGCTGGACCAAGGACGTGTCCGAAGCGAGGATCATCGTGACGGGCTTCGTGCAGGGCGCCGGCCTCGGCTTCCTGTTCGTGCCGCTCACCGTCGTCACCTTCTCGACCTTGCCGGCCGAGAAGCGGGGCGACGGCACCGGTCTCTACAACCTGTCGCGCAACATCGGCTCGAGCGTCGGCATCTCGGTGGTCTCGGCTCTGCTGACCGAGAACGTCCAGATCAACCATGCCGACATCGCCTCCTATGTCACGCCGTTCAATCCGATGTTCCAATTGCCTGCGGTGGTCAAGATGCTGAGCCCGTTCACGGCGAGCGGCCGCGCAGCGCTCGACGCCATGATCACCACCCAGGCGACCATGATCGGCTATATGGACGACTTCAGGCTGATGATGCTGATGTCGCTCGCCGCCATGCCGTTGGTCTTCCTGCTGAAGAAGTCCGCTGCGCCTGTGGCGGTCGACCACAGCGCCGTGATGGAGTAGCCCGCTCCTCAGCCCGGAACGCGGCGGAGCGCCTGGGCCATGCAATGGATGCCGCCGCCGGTCTTGGAGATCTCGGCCGTCTCGACCTCTGCAACCTCGAAGCCCCTGGCCCGCAGGGCGGCGACGAGGGTCTTGCTCGACGAGGGTGCGATCATCCGGTCGCGGCCGAGCGCCATGAAATTGCAGCCGAGCGCCATCGTATCCTCGAACGGCACGTCGATGATCTCGTGGCCCTTGCCCTTCAGCCAATCGACGATGCCCGGCTCCGTGCAGGCGAGGCATACGGCGGTCAGCTTCGGGGCGATCGGCACGACCATCAGATCGATGTGGACGTAATATTCGTCGATGAAGGCGAGGCGCGTCTCCCAGCCCTCCGTCTTGAACCAGCCCTCGACCTGCCGGGCGCCTTCCTCCTGCGTGCGGGCGCCGCCGCAGCCGATCAGCACGCAGCCGTCCTCGATGACGTTGAAGTCGCCGCCCTCGAACGTGCCGGCCGTCACCATGTCGTAGATCGGCAGGCCGAGCCGCTCATAGGTCTGGATGGCCGCATAATTTTCGCCGCGCCGCCACCAGTTGGCCATGGCGGTGATGATCGCGCCATAGGGCGTCATCACGCTCGAATCGCGCGCATAGACCTGCATGGGAAGCTCGGGCTCGGGCTCGTGCCAGTGGACGCGCACGCCGAAATGCTCGTAGGCCGCCACCAGATCCTTATGCTGGGCCTGGGCGATCTGGATGTTGCACGGGGCTTCGCGCAGGTGCTTGCGCGAGAGCGAGCTCGTGGCGAGGTGCCTGAGATGGGCCGGCGAGCCGAGCAGCACGTCGGTCAGGACATCGGTTTCATTGCGGAATCCCCATTCGCTCAGAGGCTTGGTGCCGCCGCGCGGGTTGCGGCGGCGCAGGCTGAAGGGGTCCGCGGGATGGGAGTCCTGGAGGGCCATGATGGGCATCCGCTGGGCTTGAGGAAAGACCGCGCGGACGATAAGAGGTGAGGCAGATCGGCGGAAAGCGATAGTTTTTCGCGAATGTTGCCAATTTCCCTCACCGCAAAGGTTCGATAGTCTTGACGCTGCGCCGATCAGGGGTCGACCTGAGACGTGGCCACGAGCGCGCTGGTCGTCACCACAAGAGATCAAATCATGCTGTGCAAGGATCCCCGGAGACAGCCTGATGAGCAGCTCTCCGAGGACGAGCTATTCGATGGGCGGACGGAAGTGAGTGCGGCCGAACCGACCGGCCAGATTTCGGACGCCTTTGGCTTCCTGAAACGAGAAGACGGGCCATCCTTGTCGATCGAAGAGATGAACCAGACTGCAGCCGAGGGGTGGGCAGGCAAGCGATGAAGCTGTTGCAAGCGCAAAACGAGCCAGCCCGTCTCTTGCCATAGAGGCATCTGGTGCGCGTCCCCTCCACGCAAGCGCTGCGCGCGCTCGAAGCCTTCGCCCGGCACGGCAGCGTCTGGCGGGCGGCGGAGGAGCTTCATCTCACCCGCAGCGCCGTCAGCCACCAGCTGCGCTTCCTCGAGCAGGACCTCGGCTTCGACCTCCTCAAGCGCGCCGGCAAGGGCGTGACACTGACGCCGCAGGGAAAGCGCTACGCGGTCGAGGTGCGCCGGGCGCTGACACTGCTCGGTGACGCCGCCGTGCAATATGGCGACCAGGGCATCCGCGGATCGCTCACCGTGAGCTGCACGCCGGGCTTCGCCTCGCTCTGGCTCTGCACCCATGTGGCGGAATTCAAGCAGCTCTATCCGGATGTGGCCCTGCGGGTCGTGACGCCGGCGCGGCTCGACGACGTCAGCCATCCGGACGTCGACGCGTTCATCGCCTATGGTGACGGCAACTGGCCGAGATGCGCGGTGGAACTGCTGAGCGAGGTCGAGTTCACGCCGCTCTGCAGCCCGATTCTGCTCAACCGCATCGGCGGCCTCGCCGAGCCCCTCGACGTCTTCCGTGCCCCGCTGCTCCATCTCGACGACTACGACGACTGGACGCGCTGGTTCGCAGCCTCGGGCACCGCGCCGCAGAGCTTCGCGCAAGGGGTGATCTTCTCCGATATGAACCTCGTGCTGGCGGCGGCGAGCGCCAGCCAGGGCATCGCCATGGGAGACGAGCTGACCTGCCGCCAAGCGCTCGATACCGGGCGGCTCGTGCGGCCGTTCGACTTCGCCATCCGGTCGAGCCGGGCCTATTATCTGGTCATGGATCATCACCGCGTCGCCAATCCAGCTATGCTGGCCTTCTCGGACTGGCTGAAATCGCGCCTGGTGCAGACCGCCTCGGTGCTGCGGCCCGCCTAGGATCTCGGCACGACTGCGCATCGGCATGGCGGTGGCGTGAATCCTGTTTTCGCCAAACGGCATAACTATTCGTTTGTCGTGAGGCGGAGCGCCCTCTAACCTCGCTCCATTGGGCGGAGAGGAATTGCGTGACGGCACGGGCAGTCGGACTGAGCGCGATCGGCATCGACAAGGCCTTCGGGAGCTTCAAGGCGCTGAAGGGCGTGTCGATCGACGTGGCGCCCGGCGAGTTCCTGACGCTGCTCGGTCCCTCGGGGTCCGGCAAGACCACCTTCCTGATGATCCTGGCCGGCTTCGAACGTCCGACCGGCGGTCGCCTCATGAGCGAGGGCGCGGACATCACGGCGCGCTCGGCCGAGGAGCGCGCGTTCGGGATGGTGTTCCAGGGCTATGCCCTGTTCCCGCATATGACGGTCGCGCAGAACATCGCCTTCCCGCTTCAGGTGAGGAAGGTTCCGCGCCGCGAGGTGGAACGACGCGTCGGCGAGATCGTCGCCCGCGTCGGCCTCGCCGGCCACGAGGGCAAGCTGCCGGCGAAACTGTCGGGCGGGCAGCAGCAGCGCGTGGCGCTGGCCCGCGCGCTCGTCTTCGAACCCGCGATCCTGCTCCTCGACGAGCCGTTCTCGGCCCTCGACAAGCACCTGCGCGGCCGCATGCAGGAGGAGGTCAAGCGCCTGCACCAGGAGTTCGGCACGACCTTTATCTTCGTGACGCACGACCAGAGCGAGGCGCTCTCGCTCTCCTCGCGCATCGCCATCTTCAACCATGGCGAACTCCTGCAGGTTGCAACCCCGCAGGACGTCTATGAACGCCCTGCGAACCGTTTCGTCGCCGAGTTCCTCGGCGAGATCAACCTGATCTCCGTCGACGGCGTCGGCCATTGCAGCCTGGGCACCAGTGGCTCTTTCGAAGGCCGGCGCCTGGTGGCGCCGCGCCAGGACCATGTCGGGCGCACCGGCACGCTCGCCGTGCGGCCTGAATATATGGCGGTGGCCGAAGTCTGTCCGGACGATCGCAACGGCGTCGCGGCCTCAGTCACGACGACGACCTATCTTGGCTCGGCCATGCGGCTCGGCCTTTCGACGCGCGGCGGCACGCAGCTCAAGGTCACGCTGCCGACCGAGACCGCAGCGCGCGCCCTGGCCCATGGCCGCGACCTCTGGGTCACCTGGCCGGCCGACAAGGGCTTTCTCCTTCCGGACGGCCTTTCCTCAGCAGCAGCAGGAGCATGACGGTGAACGACGCGTTTCAGAAGGACTGCCTCGACATCCTCGCCGCCAAGGTCGAACGCGGCGAGATCAGCCGCCGCCGCTTCGCGCAGCTCGCCGCCGTGCTGATGGCCGGTGCGCCTTTCGCCCTGCGGGCCGGGAGCGCACAGGCCGCCAACAAGGACCTCGTGCTGGTCAACTGGGGCGGGGACGCCATCAAGGCCTATGACAAAGCCTATGGGCAGCCTTTCGAGAAGGCCACCGG
This sequence comes from Lichenihabitans sp., assembly GCA_965277635.1. Lineage (GTDB taxonomy): Bacteria > Pseudomonadota > Alphaproteobacteria > Rhizobiales > Beijerinckiaceae > Lichenihabitans. Next base: position 1,566,518 of record CBDIDE010000002.1, on the reverse strand, counting down.
CATCACCGTGAAGGAGGACGGCACCGGGCCGACCGAAGGCGCCATCACGGCCCAATACAAGAGCGGCAAGCCGACCTGGGATCTCGTCGATGCCGATCCATTCTCGGCCATCTCGCTCGGCAAGCAGGGCATGATCGAGCCGATCGACTATACGATCGTCGACAAGTCGAAGATGCGGCCGGGCTTCGGCTGGGACTATGCCGCCTCGACCTATTTCTTCTCCTATGTGATCGCCTATGACGCGCAGAAATTCGGCGCCAATCCGCCGAAAGGCATGGCGGATTTCTTCGACGTCAAGACATTCCCCGGCAAGCGTTCGCTCTACAAATGGGGCGTCGGCATGTGGGAAGCCGCGCTCCTGGCCGATGGCGTGGCGCCCGACAAGCTCTATCCGCTCGACCTCAAGCGCGCCAACGACAAGATCGCGGCCTTCAAGGACAATGTCGTCTCGTATTGGGGCGGGGGCGCCGAGAGCCAGCAGGTGATGCTCAATGGCGACGCCTCGATGGGGCTCATCTGGTCGACCCGCGCCTCGCTGCTCGACCGAGATTCCAACGGCCAGATCAAGTTCATCTGGGACCAGGGCCTGATCTCGCCGGGGGCACTGGCGGTCATCAAGAACAATCCGGGCGGCAAGGCGGACGCGATGAAGTTCATCGCCTCGATGTCCGATCCGCAAAAACAGCTCGTGATGTTCGACATGCTCGGCCAGGGGCCGGCCAATCCCGCGACCGACGCGCTGATCCCGGCCGACAAGAAGAAGTACAACCCGGTCGACCCGGCCAACATGACGAAGCAGATCGCGCTGGACATGCCCTGGTATGCCGACAATTACGGCGCCGCGCTCGACGCCTATACCAAGATCATTTCGGCGTAACTCGCTCTTCCCTTCTCCCGCTTGCGGGAGAAGGTGGATCTCGCGGAACGCGAGAGCCGGATGAGGGTCGGGTCAAGCCTCGGGTTCCCCTCATCCGCCTTTCGCTGACGCTCAAGGCACCTTCTCCCGCACGCGGGAGAAGGACAGCCGTCGCCGATGAAATGACCGCTCAGCCATGCCACGCCGCGCCAGCCTCACCGCCCTGCTCTTCACGGCTCCGCTGGTTGCATTCCTGGCGCTTGTCTACGTGATCCCGTTTCTCGGCGTCGCCTCCTGGAGCGTGACGCTGCCGAAACCCGGCCTCGGCCAATACGAGCGGCTGGCCTCGGATCCGCTTGTCCTCACGGTGCTGGTACGCACCTTTCGCATCTGCGCGACCGTCACGGTGCTGGCGGTCGCGGCCGCTTACGCGATCACCTATGTCTGGGTGCGCGGCACCCCGGCGCAGCGGCGCCTGGCCGAACTCGGCATCCTGGTCCCGTTCTGGATCTCGGTGCTGACGCGGGCCTTCGGCTGGCTCTCTCTCCTGTCGAACCGCGGCCTCTTGAACACCTGGCTGCAGGCGGCCGGCCTCATCGGCGCGCCCTTGCCGCTCGCCAACAGCGAGCTCGGCGTGGTGCTCGGCATGACGCATGTGCTGATCCCCTTCGCGGCCTTTCCGCTGGCCTCCGCCATGCGGGCCGTCGACGAACGCGTGCTGCTCGCCGCGCGTGGGCTCGGCGCCTCGCGCTGGCGCATCTTCCGCTCCGTCTTCCTGCCGATGACGGCGTCCGGCGTGATCGGCGCGGCGCTGATCACCTTCGTCTTCGCCCTCGGCTTCTTCGTCACCCCGGCGATCCTCGGCGGCGGGCGCAGCATCATGGTGGCCGAGCTCGTCTATCTGCGCATGTTCCAGAGCCCCGACTGGGGGCTCGGAGCGGCGGTCAGCGTGGTGCTGGTGCTGCTCGTCGGGGTGATGATGGCGGCGCTGTTCCGCTTCATCCGCCCCGCGGGCCTGGCGGGCGCCCGATGATCCAGCGCCCCGGCCCGCTCGCCCTCGTCCTTGCCGGCCTGGTAGCGGTCTTCCTGCTGATGCCGCTTCTCGCCGTCGTGCCGATCTCCCTCACGCCGGCGCGGTTTCTCACCATGCCGAGGGGCGCACTCTCGCTGGTGCATTATCGCGAGCTCATCGACAACCCGGACTGGGGCCGCAGCATGCTGCTCAGCCTGCGCATCGGCGTCGTCGCGAGTCTCGTCGCGACGGCGCTGGCGCTGGCTTTCGCGCTCGGCGTCTGGATGGCCCGGCCGCGCTTCGCCGCCGTCTTCGTCGGCTTCGTGCTGCTGCCGATGATCGTGCCGCCGATCGTCTCGGCGATGATCCTCTACTTCCTCCTGACCAGCCTGTCCCAGGTCTCCGGCCTCGTCGGCTACGACACCTGGCTCGGCGTGACACTCGCCCATGTAGTGATGATCGCGCCCTTCGCGGTGGTGCTGATCCTGGTGGCCCTGGCCCAGGTCGACCGTCGCATCGATCTTGCGGCGCGCGGGCTCGGAGCGAGCGTCTGGCAGCGGGCCTTTCGGATCATATTGCCCAACATCCGCTTCGGCGTGCTGACGGCGGCGCTGCTGTGCTTCGTGCTGTCCTGGGAGGAGATCGGCGTCACGCTGTTCATCACCAGCGTCAACGCCATCACCCTGCCGCGCCTGATGTGGATGGGCGTCCACGACAATATCGATCCGGCGATCGCCTCCCTGTCGGTGGTGCTGATCGCCGTCACGACCACGGTGCTGATAGGGCGCATGCTGCTCCAGCGCCGCGAGACCGCCTGAGGAGAAGACCCATGGACGAGATCTTCGGACGCCGCGACATGATCGCGCCGGCGCGGCTGAAAAGCCTCAGCGCCAAGTCGGACCGGCGCGGCTTCGTCCAGCTCGGCAGCCACCTTGGCGCGATCGCGCTCACAGGTGCGTGGCTCTATGCGACCTGGGGAAGCTGGTGGGCGGTGCCGGCATTTCTGCTGCACGGAACGCTGATCAATTTCCTCTATGCCGGCCAGCACGAGCTCAGCCATTGGACGGTGTTCAAAACCAAAAGACTGAACGAGCTCTTCGGGCGGCTGTTCGGCTTCGTGCTGATCTATCCGCGCGACTTTGACCAGATCCAGCATTTCGCCCATCACCGCTATACGCAGGACTGGGAGGCCGACGGCGAACTCGGCCGCGACCGCTACACGCTCCTCTCCTACCTGCTCTGGGTGCTCGGGCCGACCTATTGGTACACGCGCGTCCGCCGGGTCATCCGCTTCTCGCTCGGCATCGTCAGCGAACCCTATATCCCCGCCAGCCGTCATGTCGAGGTGATCCGCGAGGCGCGCTGGCACCTCGCCGGCTATGCTGCCATTGCACTCTTGTCGGTCACTACCGGAAGCTGGCTCGCGGCAAAACTCTGGCTCTTGCCGATGCTGGCGATGAAGCCGGTGCATCAGCTGCAGAACACGATCGAGCATCTCGGCCTGCCGCATGTCGATACGATCACCGAGAACACCCGCACGACCCGGACCAACCCGCTGATGCGCTGGCTGGGCTGGAACATGCAGTTCCATACGGCCCACCACGCCTTCCCGGGCGTGCCCTGCTACTCATTGCCGAGCCTTCACCGAGAGATCTTCGTCGACAAGGGCCGCAAGCCGCCGACTATGTCCTACCTCGCCTTCCAGTGGGCCGTGGTGCGGGCCTTCTGGGCCGGCCGCACGGAGGCCGATTATCCCGACGATGCCATCTGGATCTCGGACGACACCGATCTCGAGCCGGTCGCGCCGCGCGTCCGCGCCAAGCGAGCGTGAGGGCGATGCACGCCTTCCTTCTCCCGCTTCGCGGGAGAAGGTGTCGCGGCGAAGCCGTGACGGATGAGGGGAGAGAGAAAGCCTTGTGGTTACCCTCATCCGACCTGACTTCGTCAGGCCACCTTCTCCCGCAAGCGGGAGAAGGGAGGACTCTGTGACCCTCCACGTCTATCAGTCCCTCTGGGCGACGGAGTTGCGGCGCCCCGGCGTGCCGGAGCAGCCTGTCGAAGAGCGCTTCGAGCGCGTGCGCGAGGCGGGCTTCGACGGCTTGGCCATCGATCTCGGAGCGATGGATATCGAGGCTGCCCACGCCACGGTGCCGCATTTCGCCCGCACCGGTCTCTGTGGCCTGCTGACTGCCTTCCCGCGCTCCGTCGAGGAACTGCGGCCCGCGCTGCATCTCGCCAAGGATATCGGCTCGCCCTTCGTCATCATCGTCGGCCAGGTCATGCCGCTGCGGGTGGCCGACATGATCCCGGTCATCGAAGCCTGGATGGCCGTCGCCGCCGAGGAGGGCGTGCCGGTCCAGTTCGAGACGCATCGCAACTCAATCACCAACGACCTCTTCGCGACCCTGCTGCTCATCGACGCCATTCCGGCCATGCGGCTCAGCGCCGACCTGTCCCATTACGTCGTCGACCGCGAGATGATGCAGCCGATCACGCCGGATTATCAGGACTGCGTCGCCCGCATCCTCGAACGGTCCGATTCCTTCCAGGGGCGGGTCGCCAACCGCTGCCAGGTGCAGTTGCCGCTGCATTTTCCCCAGCATCGGGTGTGGATCGACACGTTCCGCGACTGGTGGCGGCGTGGCTTCGCCTCGTGGCAGGCGCGCAGCGAAACGGACGAGGACTGCATTTTCCTCTGCGAGCTCGGCCCGCGCGACTATGCGATAACCGACGTCAACGGCGAGGAACTGTCGGACCGCTGGCAGGAAGCGCTTGTGCTCAAGCGCTGGGCGCAAGAGGATTGGGCGGCCGCCGCTGCGGGAGGATGACAATGCTGCTCGGCTGTATCGCGGACGACCTCACCGGCGCGACCGACCTGTCGCTGATGCTGGCTCGCGAGGGGCTGCGCACGGTGCAGACGACCGGCCTGCCGGAGGAGGATCTCGACCTCGGCGGCGTCGACGCGCTCGTCGTCGCGCTGAAGTCGCGGACGATCCCGGCGGCCGAGGCGGTGGCGCAGTCGCTGGCTGCGGCCGAAAGGCTTGTCGCGGCGGGGGCCGAGCGCTTCTTCTTCAAATATTGCTCGACCTTCGATTCGACCGATGCCGGCAATATCGGCCCCGTGGCGGAGGCGCTGATGTCGAGGCTCGGGGCGGAGTTCTCCATCGCCTGCCCGGCTTTTCCGGCCAATGGCCGCTCGATCTACATGGGGCAGCTCTTCGTCGGCACCGTGCCGCTCGCCGAAAGCAGCATGCGCGACCATCCGCTGACACCGATGCGCGACAGCGACCTGCGCCGCGTGCTGCGCCGTCAGACCAAGGGCGAGGTCGGCCATGTCGCCTATGCGGATGTCGCGGCCGGCGCGACGGCGATCCGCGCCGCCTTCGAGCGCGAGCGGGCCGCGGGCCTCGCCATCGCCATCGTCGATGCGTTGAACGATGCGCATCTGCGTGCCATCGGGGCCGCCGCCGCCGGCCTCAGGCTCGTCACCGGCGGCTCGGGCGTCGCCATCGGCCTGCCTGAGGCCTATCGCGACCGCGGGCTCATCGCGGCGCTGACGCCGCCGGCGGAGCGCATCGACGCGCCGCGGGGTCGGGCGGCCATCCTGGCCGGCTCCTGCTCGGCGGCGACGCGCGGCCAGGTCGCGACGGCGATCGAGGCCGGCCTGCCGGTGTTTCGCATCGATCCGCTGGCCATCGCCGAGGGCAAGCTGACGGCCGCCGAGGTCCTCGACTGGCTCGACGGCCAGGCTGCCGATGCCATCCCGCTCGTCTATTCGAGCGACGAGCCGGCGGCCGTCGAGGCCGTGCAGGCGCGGCTCGGGCGCGAGGCGGCGGGTCGCGCGGTCGAGGGTCTGCTGGCCGACGTGGCGCGGGACCTTCCGGGGCGCGGCGTCGCGCGCCTCGTCGTGGCGGGCGGAGAGACGTCGGGCGCGGTCGTCGAGGCGCTCGGGGTCAAGGCGCTATCGATCGGCCCCGAGATCGATCCCGGCGTGCCCTGGACGCTGAGCCGCTCGGGTCCCGCCATGGCGTTGGCGCTCAAATCGGGCAATTTCGGCGCGCCGGACTTCTTCCTCAAGGCCTGGGCCTCGCTGCGCTGACGCCGTGACGGTCGCGTGGCTGGCGACCGGATCAGCAATGCAGCCGGAAATCGTGCGGATGGGCGCGCAGCTCCGCGGCGCTGATCCCCTCGACCGTGATCGAGGTGCGCGGGTTGAGCGAGATCACGGCGTCGCCGCCGACATCGTGGAGGCCGTGCAGGACGGCCGCGATCGAGGCGAAGCGGCCCGCCGGCAGGCTGATCACGTCGTGACCGTGCCCGCCGAGATGGAAATCGGTGATCAGGGTCTGCCCGGCCGCGGGACCGAAGACGAACAGCGAATGCGGGCGGTGCGGGCCGAACACGTGCGGTGAGGGCACGCAGGCCGGCGCGGACCCCGGCAGGGTCGCCGTCACCGGCGGCGTGGGCGCGTTCGACGGCGGCGACAGGACGGGTTCGAGGTCATAGGCGACGGTGTTGCTGGTCGCCGTTTCGCCGTCCGCCGCGCTCGTGCGCGCTACGAGAGCATTGTCGCCGTAGAGCAGCACGATGTCGGTCGACCAACTGCCGTCCGCCGCGACGGTGGCGCTGCCGACCGGCGTCGTGACGTCGTTGTCGTAGAGCGCGACCTGCGCTCCCGCGGCGATGCCCTGCGTCTGCCCCGTCACCACCTGCGACAGGCTGTCCGTGAGGCCTCCCTGGTCGGTGATCGAAATCGTCGGCGGCGTCATGTCGGCTCCTGTGGGGGATCAACGGCCGTTCGGCGAGATCTGCCCGTGCGGTCTGGTCCGGAAGACTAACTCTGATCTTGCCTCAGGTCCTGACCTGCAAGTCTCCTTGCGGCAGGATTTTGTGCGCTGTATCGGCGACACGAAGGGGGCGGTCCTATCGTTAACGAACGCATGATGCTCTTAAGAGAGCGCGATTTATTTGTGAAGAGGGTCTGCATTGCGCGGGGATAGAGAATTGGATGGGCGTCGATCCTTGATGGTCACCAATTCTTAACCTAATTGCGGCGCCCCGTCTCCACATTCCCGAGGTAAAGGTTAATTCGTCCCGTCGACCGGGAGGGGCCAGCGTCGAGAGCCTGTGTGGAGCCTGTGTGCCTGCCTCGGCTGCTGCCGGGTGTCGCTAAGACGCCGTTATCGATTAAAATTTCCGAGACCTTTAGCTTACCCATTCGTCACTAGAAAGCTGCGTTAATCGCACAAATAGTTAGTATAAATCGATGTTAATCATTACTAACGGTGATTAACGAACATTATGCGCAATCATAAATTCTCCGTTAGGTCTAAAGGTTCACATAAAATCTACATTACCGACTATCAATATATTACATTATTTACGTCATCTGGTATTAATGACAGATAAATCATGCTTGTTAGCTGCCGTTTATCAAGAAGACGCCAGTTTGTTCCCATGAAGTCGTTCACGGGGACAGACGACGGTGAACATCAAAATTTCTTACGACAGCAGTGCAGGCACGGCGCCGTCCTGGTTCCAGAGCGCGGTCAACAGCGCCGTCAGCACCATGGACGCCCTGATCGTCAATCCCATCACCGTCAACATCACCTTCTCGTGGGGTGAGGAGAACAACAACGCGATCAAGGCCGGGACGGCGGGCCAGAACCAGTCCTATGGCGCCAACGTGGACTACGCCACTCTGTCGGGCGCGCTCAAAAGCCATGCCACCTCGGCCGACGACCAGACCGCGGTTGCGGCGCTGCCCTCGACCAATCCCTACGGGTCGTCGCAATTTTTCGTGTCGACCGCCCTGCAGAAGGCCCTGGGCCTCGACAATGCCACCGCGACCAGCACCGACGGTTTCGTCGGCCTGTCGAGCTCGCTGCCCTGGGCCTACAATGCCGACGGCTCCGTCACGGCCGGCAACTACGACCCCGTCGCCTGCATCGAGCACGAGATCTCGGAAGTCCTGGGTCGCGCCGCCTATCTGCCGAGCCAGAGTTCCGGCACCCTGACGGCGCTCGACCTGTTCCGCTACGCGGCGCCCGGACAGCACGAGACGACGCAGGGGGCGGGCTACTTCTCCATCGACGGCCAGACCATGGAACAGGCCTTCGGCAACCCCGGCGACGGCGCCGACTGGTCGGCGTCCGTCATCGGCGACCGCCTCGCCGGCAACATCACGGCCGGCGTCGCCAGCAAGGTGACCGCCCTCGATCTGCAGGTCATGGACGTGCTCGGCTACACGATCGATCCGTCCGCGGCCACGCCAAGCGCCGCCACGGCCCAGGCGCCAGCCGTCACCCCGGCGCCGGCCCTAGCCCCGGCCACTGCGCCCTCGCTGACCTTCTCCACGAGCGTCGCCTTCCACGGTCCGCGCCGCGCCACCTTCACCGGCACCGTCTCGGACCATGCGGCCACCGTCGAGCTCTTCGACGGCTCGACCGACCTCGGCGCCGCCACTCTCAACGGCGACGGTTCGTGGTCGCTCAGTGCCATCCTCCCCGCGCCGAGCGGCGACGCCATCGTCGCGGTGGCCACCAATGCGGCCGGCCAAAGTACGACGACGCCGAACTTCGCCATCGAGACCGGCCTGCGCGGCGCGCCCTACGTCACCGTGGAACAGATCTACGACGACAACGGCAACGTTCTCGGCAACGTCTTCGTCCGGCGCAACGGCGCCTCCCACACGGTCACGACCCGCGCCGGTCGGCTCTCGGGGCTGGCCACGAACCAGATCGTGTCGGGCGGAGGCAACACCGTCGCGGCCGGCCACGACGCGACGCTGACCGGCACCGCGTCGGCTGACACCTTCGTGTTCCGGGCGCATCCGGGTCACAGCATGGTCACCGATTTCCAGGCCGGCGGCGCCTCGCACGACACGCTGAGCCTCGCGGCGTCCTCGTTCTCCTCCGTCGCCGACCTGCTCCATCATACCCACCAGGTCGGCGGCGCCGCCGTCATCGCCATCGGGCCCACGGACACGATCACGCTGCACAACACCAGCGTCGCGGCACTCAGGCACAACCCGAGCGACTTCACCTTCCACGCCTGAGGGCGCCGGCGCTACTTCCGGGTCATGCCGTAGAGCACGACGTCCTGGGTCGGGCCGACCAGGAAGCCCTGGACGTTGGTGCGCTCGGCGGTCTGCTTGACCTCCTGGAACATGATGATGAAGGGGCTGTCGTCGAGCAGCGTCTGCTGCAGGTCCTTGTACATCTGCTCGCGCTTGGCGGTGTCGCGCTCCTCGACCGCGACCTCCGTCCGCTTGCTGATCTCGGGGATCAGCCAGCTGTTGCGCCAGGCCAGAGGCTTGGTCTGCGGATTGTCGGAATTGTCGGTGTTGCGGGCGAAGCTGTCGGCATTGGTGTGCGGGTCCATGTAGTCCGGCCCCCAATAGACCATCAGCATCTGATGCTGGCGCGCCCGGTACTTGGTCAGCAACGTTTTCTGCTCGGCCGGGATGATGGTGACCCTCACGCCGCCTTTCGCCATGCTGGCCTGGATCGCCTGCGCCATAGTGCTGTAGGGCGCCGAATTGGCGGCATCGAGCGTGAGGTCGAGGCCGTTCGGAAACCCCGCTTCGGTCAGCAGCTGCTTGGCTTTGGCCGGATCGTAGGTGAAGGGGCTCTTGTCGAGCGCGGCCCAGAAGCCCGCGGGCCAGAAGGTCTGATGGACCTGGTATTGACCCTTGAGGAACGAATTGGCCATGCCGTCGTAATCGACGAGGTAATGCAGCGCCAGGCGAACCTTCGGATTGGCGAGCGGCGGATCCTTGACGTTGAGCCCAATGTAATGGAGCGTCGCCTGCGGCGAGGCGACGATCCTGACATCCTTGTCGCCCGCGATACTGGCGATCTGGTCCGGGGTGAGGTCGCGGGCGACGTCGGCATCGCCCTTCTCGATCAGCAGACGCTGCGCGGCGGGCTCGGGGACGTGCCGGATCACGACGCGCTTCAACGGCGGCGCACCTTCCCGGTAGGTCGGGTTGGCGTCGAGCACGACGCTCTCGTTGGCCTTCCAGGCGCGCAGCGAAAAGGCGCCGGACCCGGCCGAGTGGGTCTTCAGCCAGCCGTTGCCGAGGTCACCGCCCTGGTCGTGCGCCATCACGACCGCCTTCTCGACCACCGAGCCGACGATCGAGGACATCAGCGCCAGCACCAGCGAGGGCGCGTAGTTCGGCACGATGGTGACCTCGAGCGTCGAGGGGTCGACGGCCTTGACCATCCGGTCGACATTGTCCGCGGTCCAGCCCAGCTGCGAGATGAGGAAGGCCGGGTTCTTGTTGAGCTTGATCACGCGGGCGAGCGAGAAGGCCGCGTCCTCGGCCGTCACCGGCTTGCCGTCCGTGAAGGTGAGGCCCGGGCGCAGCTTGAACGTCATGGTCTTGCCGTCGGGGCTCACCGTCCAGCTTTCGGCGACGCCGCCGACGAGCTTGGTCACGTCCTTGGGGTCGTTGCGGATCAGCCGGTCGTAGAGGTTGCTGTCGATCTCGACGCCGGTCAGCTCGTAGCATTCGGCCGGATCGAGACTCAGCATGTCGTCGATGTTCTTGGCCATGACCAGCGTGTCGGCCGGCGTCGCGGCATGGGCCTGGGGCGTCGCCGCCATCGCCAGCATGGCAAGGCCGATGATCACCCGCGTCTTCGTTCGATCCGACATGCGCTCGTCTCCCCATTGGCCGGCGATAGCCCCAGGCTCCACGCAGTGAAGAGGCTTCGCGCGCCGGACGCAAGGGCGTCGCGGGGGATATGTCCGCTAAGTGTTTGATCCCGGGGTTTAATGGTGCAATCTTTTCCATTGAATGGAAGGAGGCACTATGGGTCAGGTTCTCCATGGGAGCGCCACGACGACAGCGGCGATCCGTCGAGCGATACAACATAGTCAAGCGAGCCTGAGGGCTCTGGCGAAGCACTACGGGATCAACCAGAAGACGGTCGCGAAGTGGAAGAAGCGGGGTTCGATTGCCGATCTGCCAACCGGGCCGAGGGAGCCGAAGTCGACTGTTCTGTCCGTCGAAGACGAGGCGGTGATCGTCGCCTTCCGGCGGCATACGCTGCTGGCGCTGGATGACTGCCTCTACGCGCTCCAGGCCACGATCCCGCATCTGACCCGTTCGTCGCTGCATCGTTGCCTGCAACGGCACGGCATCAGCCGCCTACCGGAGATCGAAGGCGACAAGGAGCCGAAGAAGAGGTTCAAGTCCTATCCGATCGGCTTCTTCCATCTCGACATAGCGGAGGTTCAGACCGCGGAGGGAAAGCTCTACCTCTTCGTCGCCATCGATCGGACGAGCAAATTTGCCTTCGTGCAACTGGTCGAAAGCGCCAATAGGGTGACGGCCTCGGCCTTCCTGGTCGCCCTGATCGCAGCCGTTCCCTACAAGGTCCACACGATCCTGACCGACAATGGCATCCAGTTCCGATACGCGCCGCGCTACGCCAACGGTCCGACAGCCCGCTACATCACCCACATGTTCGCGATGCGCTGCCGGGAGAACGGCATCGAGCATCGCTTCACCAAGATCAATCATCCATGGACCAATGGTCAGGTCGAACGGATGAACCGCACGATCAAGGAAGCGACCGTCAAGCGCTACCACTACGACAGCCACGCGCAGCTCGAACGGCACCTCAACGACTTCGTCTCAGCCTACAATTTCGGTCGGCGACTGAAGACGCTGAAAGGCCTCACGCCCTACGAGTTCATCCGCAAACGGTGGACTTCAGAGCCACAACGGTTCAGCTTCGATCCAATCCACCAAATGCCGGGACCAAACACTTAGAGCAGGCCGCGCCTCGCCAGGTGGCGCATCAGATGGCCGACGCCGAAGGTCCAGGGTGCGCAATCGCTGCTGTGGCGGATGCGGTTGACGAGCGCGCCGAGTTCCACCGCCGAGACCGTCACGATGTCGCCGATCTTGTGGGTGAAGCCCTGGCCGGGCGTGTCCCGGTCCTCGGTCGGAGCGAAGAGCGTGCCGAGGAACAGCACCGCCCCGTCCGGATATTGATGGTTGGGTCCGATCATCTCGCCGACCAGCTCGGCCGGGTCGCGGCTGATCTTGCCCATCGAGCTCGCCCCGTCGAGGCGGTAGCCCTCCGGGCCGTCGACGGTCAGGCGCAGCTCCATGCGGCGCACGTGATCGAGCGAGAAGGTGGCGTCGAAGAGGCGCAGGAACGGCCCGATGGCGCAGCTCGCATTATTGTCCTTGGCTTTGCTGAGCAAAAGCGCCGAACGGCCCTCGAAGTCGCGCAGGTTCACGTCGTTGCCGAGCGTCGCCCCGACGATGCGGCCCGTCGAGGCCACCGCCAGCACGACCTCCGGCTCGGGGTTGTTCCACGAGCTTTTCGGATGGATGCCGGCATCGCTCCCGGTGCCGACCGCCGACATGGACGGCGCCTTGGTGAAGATCTCGGCATCCGGGCCAATGCCGACCTCGAGATATTGCGACCAGGCGCCTTGCTCGATCAGCACCGTCTTGAGCCGCATCGCTTCGGGCGAGCCGGGCTTGAGCTTGGAGAAATCCTCGCCGACGAGGCCAATGATCTCGTCGCGGATCGCCGCCGCCGCTGTGAGGTCGCCGCGCGCCCGCTCCTCGATGACGCGTTCCAGCATCGAGATCGCGAAGGTCACGCCCGCCGCCTTGATGGCCTGGAGGTCGATGGGGGCGAGGAGCCACGGCACCCCGCAGTTGCGGCTCTCCTCGGACGAATTGGCCAGGATCTCGGCGAGCCCGGCGATACGCTCGCCCTCGACGCTGCGCAGGGCATCGGCCGGGTCGTCCCGTTCGCATAGGTCCCGCATCGTCGGGAAGGCGCGCGAGACATCGAACACGCCCTCGGCGCGGATCGCCACGACCGCCGGGCCGCGTGTCTCGGGTCGCCAGACCCGGCCGGCGAGCGCGCCGGCAAAGCCGTCGGCGGGGAGGGTGGTCGAGGCGTCGAGAGCGAGGCTTGGCATGGCGGTCCGCGGAGCTTGCATCGATCCTCGGCAATAAGCGCGTTTCGGCGGCAGCGGCAAGGCTGGATGGCGTCGGCCGTCGCCGCCGAACATGCCGCCGGCCGCTGAGTGAGTTGAAAATGAGTCGACGGGCCGCCAGTGTGCGACAAGGTCGGCCGCCGAGGCCGGAGAGGGCCATGCCCCGGACGACGAGATCATCCGCCGAAGCCATGCCGGTGCCGATCGGCCCGACATGGCGGTCGCTGCCCGGCGCGATCGCGGAGGTGCTGCGGCGCCTCGCGTCGCCAGCCCCGCTCGCCGCGCTCCTTGCCTCCGGGCTGCTTCTTCTGGCCTGCAACGTGACCGCACGCGTCGGGCACGGGGCCGTCGTGTTCAAGCATTTCTACCCCAGAGCCTATTTCCTGCTGGTGGTGCTGGCGCTGGCCTATCGCCTCTCCGCCTTGTCTGCTTCGGCGTGGCGAGGTCTTCGATCGCTCCTCGGGCGCGCCCTTTTGGCCTTCGGGCTTCTGGCGCTGCTGATCGGCGTCAGCGTACTGGTCTCGAACGGCACCACCTATGCCGAGATGGCCAGCAACTATTGGCTCACCGACCCGTTCGGCTCGACCAGCCGCCGCGTCGGGTTACCGGTACTGGCCCACGTCCTGGGGTTCGAGAAGAACGGCTACGTCTTCTTCTGGTATGCCGTGCTCTTCGGCAGCGTCGCATCGGCGCTCGCCTTGCTCGACCGCGGCAGGCTCGCCGGTATCGAAAAGCTGTCGCTGCTGTCGTCGTCGATCCTGGCCTATGCTTTCGTCGGGCCCGGATACAGCGAAGTCTTCGTGCTGATGCTCGGCTGCGGCGCGCTCCTGATCCGAACCAGCACGGTCGACAAGGTCGTCCTGGCCGCCTTGATGCTGTCGACGCACGAGACCGCGACGGCCCTGACCGCGCTTGCGATCGTCGTCAAGACCGAGGGCGAGGAGCGCGCCGACTGGCTCGTGGTCTTCGGCACGCTCTACGGGCTCTACGTGGCAGCCTATCTGTTCGCCTGGCGTGGCGAGGTTGTCCAGGCCTTGCTTACGGCCGGCAGACCGAGCCCGGGTGCAAGCGAGACCGCGCCGGGCCTCGTGCTCGCCTATCCGGGGCGGGCGCTGCTCGGCACCGTGCTGGCCTACAAGCTCTACTGGGCCATCGTACCCGTCGGGCTCGGACATCCGAGGTTGCGACCGATGACGCTGGCGATGCTGGTTTCGCTGATCCTCGCGGTGATCGGCACGGACACGTCGCGCCTCGTCGAATTCAGCACGCTGGCCTTCCTCCTCCTGGCGCTGGAGATCCTGCCCGGCTGGCCGCGGCGGCTGCGCATCGCGCTCGCGCTCGCCAACCTTCTCGTGCCGAGCCTCTATGTGGCCACCAACGCCGAACCGCTCTGGGGCGACGGGCTCTATTCGGCCTATCTTCACGGGGCGAAGGCGGCCGGATGGGATTGGGGGCGGTTGTTCGCGGCCGACGCCCAATAGCCGGGCTGGGCGATCCGGCTTGCGACCCGGGCCGAACCGCCGCATATAGATCGGAGCGACGCCGGATGGCGTCGAGACGAGGGAGCGGCCTGCAGGTCTCGGTCATCGGCCTCCCTCCGCCGTGCCCGAAGCCCTGAAGGTCCCGCCCATGACCATCGCCGTGACGCCGCCGCTCGGCGGAGACTCCTCCCCCCGGACCCTTCGCCTCCAGCCGCAGGACAATGTCGTCGTCGCGGTCGACGTGCTCGACTCCGGCAAGCCGACGAGCGCGGGGATCGTGCCCAGGGCCCGCGTGCCCAAGGGCCACAAGATGGCCTCGGTGCCGATCGCTGCCGGCGCGCCGGTGCTGAAATTCGGCCAGATCATCGGCTTCGCCACGCAGCCGATCGCGCCCGGCGACTGGGTGCACGAGCACAATATGGCCATGGGCCAGGACTTCGATCGCGATTACCAGTTCGCGCAAGGCGCGCGTGCCGAGGACGTGCTGCCGCTCGACCAGCAGGCCACCTTTCAGGGCTTCCGCCGGGCGAGCGGCCGCGCCGGCACCCGCAACTACCTCGCCATCCTGACCAGCGTGAACTGCTCCGCCTCGGTGGCGCGCTTCATCGCCAAGGATTTCGAGCGCTCGGGGCTCCTCGGCGATTATCCCAACATCGACGGCGTCATCGCGCTCGTGCATGGCACCGGCTGCGGCATGGCCGACAAGGGCGAGGGGTTCGAGGCGCTCAAGCGTACTCAGTGGGGCTATGCGACCAATCCCAACATCGCCGGCGTGCTGCTCGTCGGCCTTGGCTGCGAGGTCTTCCAGATCGGCCGGATGAAGGCCGAATACGGCCTCGGCGAATCCGACCACTTCCAGACCATGACCATCCAGGAGACCGGCGGCACCAAGAAAACGGTCGAGCAGGGCGTCGCGCGGCTGCGCGCCATGATGCCGGCCGCCAATGCGGCACGGCGCGAGACGATTCCCGCTTCGGAACTGACGCTCGCGTTGCAATGCGGCGGCTCCGACGGCTATTCGGGCATCACGGCCAATCCGGCGCTGGGCTCCGCCGCCGATCTCTTGGTCCGCCACGGCGGCACCGCGATCCTGTCCGAGACGCCCGAGATCTACGGCGCCGAGCACCTGCTCACCCGCCGCGCCGCGACGCGCGAGATCGGCGAGAAGCTCGTCGACACGATCCACTGGTGGGAGGCCTATACCAAGCGCAACGGCGGCGAGATGAACAACAATCCCTCGCCCGGCAACAA
Organism: Lichenihabitans sp.; assembly: GCA_965277635.1. Lineage (GTDB taxonomy): Bacteria > Pseudomonadota > Alphaproteobacteria > Rhizobiales > Beijerinckiaceae > Lichenihabitans. The sequence goes on along the minus strand of CBDIDE010000002.1, from coordinate 1,550,938 downwards.
GGCGGGCGGGCTCACCACCATCCTGGAGAAATCCCTCGGCGCTGCCGCCAAGGGTGGCACCTCGACCCTCGCCGGCGTCTACCGCTATGCCGAGCCGGTCACGGCCAAGGGTTTCGTCTTCATGGACACGCCGGGCTACGACCCGGTCTCGGCCACCGGGCAGGTGGCGGGCGGCGCCAATGTGCTGTGCTTCACCACCGGGCGCGGCTCGGCCTATGGCTGCAAGCCGGTGCCCTCGATCAAGCTCGCCACCAATTCCGACACCTACCGCCGCATGCAGGATGACATGGACATCAATTGCGGCGACGTGCTCGACGGCGTGTCGATCGAAGATAAGGGCAAGGAGATCTTCGACACGATCTTGCGGGTCGCCTCGGGAGAACAATCGAAGTCGGAAGCGCTCGGCTACGGCGACGCCGAATTCGTGCCCTGGCAGATCGGCGCGACGATGTAGAGCCTGTGCGACGGGACGAGGTCGCACGATCGGCGCCGCACGCCCGGCGCGCGTCGTTTGACCGTGGGCGGGGCAGTCGCTAACACGGCCCCGGCGTCCGCCCACGATGGCCGCCAGGCAAGCCCACGCGAGACGCTGAGACCCGATGGCCGTCTATACCGCAGTCACCGCGCCCGAGCTCGAAGACTTCCTCGGCGGCTATGATCTCGGCGCGCTGCTCTCGCTCAAGGGGATCGCCGAAGGGGTCGAGAATTCCAACTACCTGCTCTTGACCGAGCGTGGGCATTTCATCCTGACGCTCTACGAGAAGCGCGTCGCCGAGACGGACCTGCCCTTCTTCCTCGGACTCATGGAGCATCTCGCGGCGCGCGGCATCAACTGCCCGCAGCCGGTCAGGAGCCGGGCCGGGCAGGCGCTGGGCCGGCTCGCCGGCCGGCCGGCCGTCATCGTCACCTTCCTCGACGGCGTGTGGATCGCGGCGCCGGGCGTGAGCCATTGCGGACAACTTGGCCACGCGCTGGCGGAGCTGCATCTCGCCGGCGCCGATTTCCCGATGCGGCGGCCGAACGCGCTCTCGATCGAGGCCTGGCCGCGGCTCTTCGCGACCGCCGGGTCGCGCGCCGACGATGTCGCCCCCGGCCTCGCGGCCGCGACCGAGGCGGAACTCGCCTTTCTGCACGAGCGCTGGCCCGAGACCCTGCCGCAGGGCGTGATCCATGCCGATCTTTTCGTCGACAACGTCTTCTTCCTCGGCGACCGCCTCTCCGGCCTGATCGACTTCTATTTCGCCTGCACGGATGCCCTCGCCTATGACCTCGCGATCTGCCTCAACGCCTGGTGTTTCGACGCCGAGGGCCGCTACGAGATCGGCAAGGGCGCCGCAATGATCGAGGCCTACCAGGCGGTGCGTCCGCTCGACGCGGCCGAGGTGGACGCCCTGCCGGTGCTGGCGCGCGGTGCCGCGCTGCGCTTCATGCTGACCAGGCTCGTCGATTGGCTCGACGTGCCGCCGGGCGCCCTCGTCAAGCCCAAGGACCCGCTCGAGTATCTCAACAAGCTGCGCTTTCACCAGGGTATAGTCTCGGCGCGCGACTACGGCCTCAGATGAGCGATCCGATCACCATCTGGACGGACGGCGCCTGTTCGGGCAATCCGGGCCCTGGCGGCTGGGGCGCCATCCTGCGCGCCGGCACCCGCGAGAAGGAGCTGTTCGGCGGTGCCCCGGCCACGACCAACAACCGCATGGAGCTCACGGCCGCCATCAAGGCGCTCGAGGCGCTGACGCGCCGCTGCGAGGTCGACCTCTATACCGATTCGCAATATGTGCGCGGCGGCGTCACCGGCTGGATCACCGGCTGGAAGCGCAACGGCTGGCGCACCGCTGACAAGAAACCGGTGAAGAACATCGAGCTCTGGCAAGAGCTCGATGCCGCGGCGGCGGCACACGAGGTCCGCTGGCACTGGCTCAAGGGCCATGCCGGCCATCCCGAGAACGAGCGCGCGGACGAGCTCGCCCGCCAGGGCATGGCGCCGTTCTTGCGACGGGGCTGAGCGCGTCCGTCTATACCGTCCCTTCGAGCAACGGCTGCCCGAGATAGTGCTCGGGCGCCGGCACGCCGGGCAGCGCGAAGAAATAACCGCCGCCGACGGGCTTGATATATTCTTCGAGCGGCTCGCCGTTGAGCCGGGCCTGCACGGTCAGGAAGCCGGCGTCGAGATCGTTCTGGAAGCAGACGAAGAGCAGCCCCATGTCGAGTTGGCCGGCCCTGGTCAGGCCGTTCGAATAGTTGAAGGGGCGCCGCAGGATGAGATTCGCCGCGGTCTCCGGCGTGCGCGGGTTGGCGCGGCGGATATGGGCGTCGAGCGGGACGCGCTTGCCGGTCGGGTCGCCGGCATAGTCCGGGTCGTCGCGCTCTTGGGTCAAGCCGAGCGGTGCGCCGCTCGGCTTGTCGCGGCCGATGATCGTCTCCTGCTCGCCGAGCGGCGTGCGGTCCCAGCGCTCGACGAGCGTGCGGATGAGGCGAACCACCTGATAGCTGCCGCCCCGCATCCAGGCGGGCTCGTCCGCGCCTTTGCCGACCCACACGATCCGGTCCATCAGAGCGGTATCGGCGGCGTCGAGGTTGGCGGTGCCGTCCTTGAAGCCGAGCAGGTTGCGCACCGTGTCCTTGCCGAGCGCCTTGACCGTATGGGGCGGCAGGAAACCCTCCTGCTTCCAGCGGATCGCCAGGAGGTCGGGCGTGTGTTTCAGGAGATCGCGGAGCGCGTGGATATTGGTCTCGGCGGTGTTCGAGCAGATCTGCACGAGCAGGTCGCCGTGGCAGCAGTCGGCGTCGAGCGCGTCGTTGGGGAACTCGGTCATGGCGACGAGACGCTTCGGCTTTTGCGTCTTCAGCCCGAACCTGTCGTCGAACAGCGAGGCGCCAAGCGCCACGGTCATGGTGAGGTTGTCGGGGAAGACCTTCGGGCCGAGCAGGCCCGAATCGGGCGGTGGCAGCTTCGGGTCGACCACCTTCACCTCGCCGCCCTGCGTCAGGAAGGCGAAGCGCTCGCTCAGGAGCCGCATCAGCCGCACCAAGCCCGGGCGCCCGTCGGCCAGGACGTCGAAGGAGACGACGAGCGCCGCGGCGGGCTCGGGATTGACGATGCCCGCCTGGTGCGCGCCGTAGAACGGCTGGCGGTCCTGCGTCCCGTCGCTCTCCGTGTGGACCGGCATCTCGGCGCTCGCGGCCGGCCCGGCGCCGAGCGCCAGCGTCGAGCCCGCGAGACCGAGCAGGAGGCCGCGGCGGCCCGGGCAGGTCGGAGCGTCGCGGGCCATCAGCATGGCATGGGCCGGGCAGCCGGAGGGGGGACGATCATCCACGGCCATGAGAGCTCCCCTCAATCGATGCCGAGCGTGCCGCGCAAGGTCGAGAGGTCCTCGGCCAGCACCGTGACCGGGCCTTTCAGCCGGTTGCGGTCGGCGGTCTCGAGCTTGTCGTAGGAGACATAGCCGCCGCCTTCCGACGTCCGGTACTTCGCCAGGATCGCGTCGACCTTGGCGAAATTCTCCCTGACGCGTGCGACGAGCTCGGGGTTGCGCTTGGCGACCAGCGGGTCGAGCAGGTCGACGATCTTCTGCGCGCCGTCGAGATTGGCCTGAAAGTCCCACAGGTCGGTGCGGCTGTAGCGATCCTCCTCGCCGCTGATCTTCTTCGAGGCGACCTCCTCGATGAGGCTGGCGGCCCCGCCGACCATGCTCTTCGGCGTGATCGTGAGCCCCGCGATGCGGGACTTGAGGTCGCTGGCGTCCGCCATCAGCCTGTCGGCGAGAGGCGCGAGGTCCGCCGTCGATTTGTCCGCGAAGAGGCCCTTCTCGATGCGGTGGAAGCCGGTGAACTTCGGATCCTTGGCCTTCAGCTCGAAATCGTCCTCGCGGCTGTCCATGCTGGTGTCGAGATCGCTGAACAGCTCGGCGATGGGCTCGATCCGCTCGTAATGCTGGCGCGTGGGGGCGTAGAGCGATTTGGCCTCGTCGAGCTTGCCCGCCTTGACGGCGTCGGTGAAGGTCTTGGTCTCCGCCGCCAGCGCGTCGACCTCGCGGGTGACGTAGGCCTTGTATTCGGCGAGCGGGCCGACGAGATCCATCGGCGAGATCGACGCCGCCTGGGCCGCGTCCGCGCCATCGGCCGCCGCGACCGTCAGCGTGCCCTTGGGGTTCGACAGCAGGCCGCAGGTGATGTCGTAGCGGCCCGCCTCGAGCGTCGTCGTCACGGTTTGCACGAAGCCGGGAATGATGTTCTCGCGCTCCTCGACGACATTGACCCCCTTGAGGATCTCCCATTCGACCACCCTTCGGCTCGCGTTCTTGATCTTGAACACGGTCTTGCCCGGATGCACGCTGAGCGCGGCCGGCTCGCAGCCCTTGTCGGTGATGGTCACGGTGACGGGGGCGGGGTCGTCGGCGCGCGCCGTGCCGGCGAGGCCGCAGGCGAGGAGAAGCGCGAGTCCGCCGAGAGGAGCGCTCGTCGTCGGGCGGGGAAGCAGGGTCATCGTCTCGATCTCTCGCGGAAGGGTCAGGCGGGACTGGCGGTGCGGATCTGCGGCCGGGCAGGGCGCAGCAGGAGCAGCAGCACCGGCACCAGGAAGGCCAGATAGATCAGCACCTCGCCGACGCTCGGCATGTCCTGGTAGCCGAAGAAGCCGGTCAGCAGCGTGCCGAGGACGCTGTCGCCGGGCAGGATGTTGCTGAGATCGAAGGCCGTTCCCTGCAGCCCGTTCCACACGCCCGCTTCGTGGAAAGCCCGAAGGCCGCCGGCCAGCAGTCCGGCCGCGACGAAGACGATCAGGATGCTCGTCCACCGGAAGAAGCGGCGCAGGTCGAGCCTGTAGCCACCGTAGGTGATGGCGGCGCCGACTCCGACGGCCGAGGCGAGACCGAGGACGGCCCCGACCGGCACCGCCGCTCCGACGCTCTGCTGGAAGGTGGCAAGCAGGAAGAAGACCGTCTCGACGCCTTCCCGGACGACCGCGAAAAACGCCATGGCGACAAGCGCCCGCCCCTGGTTGTCGCCGGGACGCAGCGCGCTGTCGATCGAGTCGTGGAGTTCGGCCTTGATCGAGCGCGCGGCCTTCTTCATCCAGAAGATCATCGAGGTCAGGATGCCGGTCGCGACGACGGCCACGACCCCTGCGAACAACTCCTGCTGCTTTTGCGGGAATTCCGTCCGGGTGACGGTTAGGGCTGCGCCGAGCGCGACGCAGATGATGGCGGCCAGCGCGACGCCGAGCCAGATGTAGGGCATGAATTGCCTGCGACCGGTCTGTTTCAGATAGCCGGCCACGATGCCGACGATCAGCGCCCCCTCGATCCCCTCGCGCAACATGATGAGATAGGCCACCAGCACGATGCCCGCTCCTTCAAGACTTGGATTGATGTGCGGTAATAGAGTGGCCAGGCCGGATAATCAAGGACAAATCGCGTCTGGCGTGGATCACCAAAGCAGATTGGAATGTCACTAATCTGCAGGCACCTGTTCTTTAGAACGACTATGAAGCTGCAGTTTGGAATGCTTTGAAACTAGATGGGCAGGTGATTGGGGACGACGGCGACCGCGATGCGAACGGAGTCGCTGGATGCGACCGGTGTTGGAGCGGAGTATGGCCGGAGGGGCACTCGCCGAGACGAGAAGCCTCGTGGCCCTTGTGCTGGGCCGCGGGCTATGGATGATCGGGAGCACTGTCCGCCACCGGCGACGACTCGCCCGTGGCCCAGCGCGCGGCAATCCCTCCTGCTTCGTCGTCAGGTCGGAATGGATGACATCGCCGCGGCGCGGAGCGCTTCCTCTCCCCACTGATTCAGGCTTTTGCCGGAGAGTTGCGCGGCCCGTGCGGCCATGGCGTGAACCTCCGGCTCGACCCGAAACATCATCTTGCCGGAATAGGGTTTCTCCGCGGGCTTGCCGATGCGCTCGCACGTCGCGAGATAGTCCTCGACGGCTTCACGAAAGGCTTTTGTGAGGCCGCTGACCGTGTCGGCATGAAAACCGACGACGTCGTTGATGCCGGCGAGGCGACCGACGAAGAGACCGTCTTCTGCATCGAACTCGACGCGCGCGAGATGACCCTTGTAGGTGAGGATGTTCAAGGCTTGACCCCGATCTTCGAGAGGAACTCGCGCACGTCGCGCACCTGATATCGTTTGGCCTCCCTGGTCGGATGAGGGCGGTGGAACGACGCAACGAGGCCATTGCATTCGAATCGGACCCGAGACCCCGAACCCTCGATCGCTTTGCATCCAATCGCACGCAGGAGACGCTCGATCTCGATCCACGTGATCGATGCCGAAACCGGATCGGCAAAAATGGCAGCGAGCGTCTTGGCTTGCTTGCTGTTCATGCAAGCACTATATGATAGCACCTAGACGACACGCAAGCCCTTCGTGGCCTCGATCAAGACCACTGCTACCGCCCCACTCCGGGAACATGCGTGGTCTCATGGGTGAAGCCCGTATGATGGCAGATCACCGGAAGCAGGCGTTCGAGCGCATGCAACATGGTGCCGTCGATCGGTACAGGCTCTTCCGGATAATCGTCCCAGCCGAGCTTCAGGTCGAACAGCGGCTTCAGGGCCGCGGGCCGCATCCAGAACATGGTGCCGATGGGAAAATCGATCGAGCGAGGGACGCTCATCGTCGGGTCCATGCGATGGGCGAGCACGCTCGCGAGGTCGCGGTCGAGGCTCCAGCCGGTCAGATTCGGATCCTCGGGGAAGACGAGCCCGAGCTTGGGCTCGGCCGCGAACCGGCCCAGGATGATGTCGACCATCGGGAACTTGGCGCCGAGCAGAGTCTGCAGGAGGAACTCGTGCCATTGCACGCCGAGATCGGTGCTGAGCCCGACCGAGGTCAGCGCCAGGCTGCGCTTGCCGTGGAAATGGCCCACCACGTCGTAAGACTGCAGCCTGTCGGCGAAGAGCGTCAGCATGGGCCCGATATCGCGCCCGCGATTGGGGCAGGCCGCGACGACCACCGGAGCGGCCCGATAGGCGCCAAACCGGCGTTCGAGGTCGCGGACCTTGTCGTCGGAGGTGGTGCTGACCAAGAGATCGGGCCGTGTCGCATTGGCGGCGAGCGCTTCGAGGATGCCCTGCGCCAGTTCGGGATAGTGCAGGTGGATGTGGAGCGCGGTTCTCGCCGCCCCCGCCGGCGCCCGCGGGGTCGAGGCCGTCGGGACGGTCACCGGATGCGACCACGGCCCGGCCGGCTTGCCGGCCCGCACCCAATGGGCCAGCGGGTTCTCGAACGGCGCTGCGTCGAGCTCCGGATGATGGTCGGCATAGGCCTGCGGCACGAAGCCCAGCGCCGGCCGGCGGCAATACTGGGCGCGCTCTTGGCCCGATGCCGATTTTCGCACGTGGAAGCGGATCGCCGCCTCGCGCGACATCGATTCATGCGGGTTGAGCCAGACCTCGGCCGCGAAGGTGTCGTCGGCGCCGAGAAAGGCGATGTCGCGTTTTTCCTGCGCCTTGATGGCCTTGGCCGCGGCGATGACGGGCTCGAGCCGCTCGACGTAGCGCGGCATGGTGAAGTCGCGGCGCGCCCGCTCCTGCAACGCGCTGCCGATGTCGCGTCTTAGCGAAGCGTCGGCGAGAAGTCGCAGCACTTCCGCCGCCGCCGCCGCGACATCGAGATAGGGCACGGCGAGGGCGCGGGTGCGTTCGTCGCCCGTCAGGAACTCGGCGAAGCCGTTGGCTCGGCCGAAACAGACGACCGGCAGGCCGGCCAGCGCCGCATCCATGGCGACGTTGGGGAAAGGATCGAGCCGCGACGGCGACAGGACCACGTCGGCCGCCGCGTAGGCACCGTCGAGATCGTCGACGGGATCGAGGAAGGTCACCATCTCGCCGAGGCCGGCGCGTTTCACCTGGTCGGCGAGCCAATCGCAGTAGTTGCCGTCGGGATGGGGCTTCGGCTCGTTGCCGATCCAAACGAAGCGCACCGCGGTCCGGCCGAGCCGCGCCGCGACGGCTTGAGCCACCGCGACAAAGAGATCGACGCCCTTGCGCATCGAGATGGTGCCGAGGCCCAGCACCACCGGCCGCGCGCCGTCGGTGCCCTTGACGATCTGGCGCAGGACGGCCCGCTTGGCCGCTGCCTCGGCGGGGCCGCCTTTACTCGCTTTCGGATCGCGCGGCACCTCGGAGGCGCCCTGGTGGAACACGTGCTGGTTCTGCCGGGTGACGCCCGGCCAGGCATCGAGCGCCGCCTGGCGCTGCACGTCGGCGTCGAAGACCACCTGCGTCGCCATCATCAGGCCCGCCGTCATGGTGCCGGGCGGATAGATGTTGGCCGGGAACTCGTGCACCAGCGCCACGCAGGGGATGCCGACCTCGGCGAGGCCGTGCAGCATGGGGTGGCATTCCATGCTGTTGGTGATGGCGATGTCGATCGAGAAGCGCTCGTCGAGTTCGGCCGCCAGCCGCGCCATCGCCCGCGGGATCACGGCGTTCGGCCGGAAGGGTCCGGCGAGTGCCGCCGCATCGGTTGCGAAGGTCTCCACGAGCTCGCCGCCGCGCAGCAGCACCGCGACGACGTTGTAGGTGTCGGCGAAGGCCCGTACGAGGTTCCAGCCGAGAATCGGCGCGCCGGTGCGCGAGGCCTCGTGGCAGACGACGAGCATCGTCGGCTTGGCCTTGTCCCAGGCGCGGCCACCCTCATGAACGTGAAGATGCGGGTCGAAGGCCGGCAGCCGTCCCTCGGCGCGGCCGTAGCGGGTGTAATGGACCAGCAGGCCCATCTCGTTGCCGGTCAGCTCGGGATAGCTCTCGGCATAGATCGCCGGGTCGAACTCGGCATTGGGCCGCAGGCCCGTCTTCTCGCCGACCGTGGCGTAATGCGCGGCGGCCTGGAGGTCGCTCATGCCGGCCAGGCCGGCGAGCGCCTTGTAGGCCGTGGCATCGAAAACCCCGGTATCGAGCACCCATTGGGCCTGTTGCGGCAGGCGGCGGCCAAGGGTGCGCATCAGCACCCGCGTCTTGATCCGCCTGAGGATCTGCAGCGCGCTCGGCACGCCGCGCGCGGCGGCCCCGGCGCGGCGCTCGAGGTCGGCCTCGACGTCGACGAGCCGCCGGGCGAGCTCCCGGTTGCGGCTTTCGAGCTCTGTGATCCGCAGGGCGGCGTCCTGTCCTCCGGCTGTCTCCACCGCCGTCAACCCGCGAGCATCGCCAGCGCCGCTGCGTGGATCCGCCTGTCGCCCGCGGCGACAATGGCGCCGCCGCCCGCCGCGCGGCCGCCATCCCAGGTCGTGACGATGCCGCCCGCGCCTTCGACGATCGGGATCAGCGCGGCGATGTCGTAGGGCTTCAACCCCGCCTCGATCACCAGATCGACGTGGCCCGATGCCACCATGCAGTAGCTGTAGCAGTCGCCGCCGTAGCGGCAGAGCCTCGCCGCCTCTGCTACGCGTCCGAAGGCCTGGCGCTCAGCATCGTCGAGCAGGCCCGGGCTCGTGGTCATCACCGTGGCGTCGCTGAGCGTCGCGCAGGATCTGCTCTTGAGCGCGTGCTGGATCATGGTGCCGAGCGGATTGATCCCCGTCCACGTGGCCCGCGCGCCGTCGCCGAAGAAGCGCTCGCGGGTGAAAGGCTGGTGCATGATGCCATAGACCGGCGTGCCTTTATGTTGCAGCGCCACCAGGACGCCCCAGGTCGGGAAGCCCGAGATGAAGCTCTTGGTGCCGTCGATCGGATCGAGCACCCAGACGTAGTCCGCCTCGGGCTGGTGGTCGTCGAACTCCTCGCCGATGATGCCATGCGCCGGAAAGGTCGAGAGAATTCGGTGGCGCATCGCCGTCTCGGCCGCCCGGTCGGCCTCGGTGACGGGATCGAAGGGTCCGCCCACGTTCTTGTCATGCGCATGGATGGCGGTGCGGAAGAACGGCAGGATGGCTTCGCCCGCGACGGTCGCCAGCTCCGCGACGAAATTCTCGAAATCGACGGCCGTCATGCGCGCTCCCGGAGGGTCCCGACCGGATCGGCTCGCGGCCGCTCCGCCGCCGCTTCTAGCGCGGTCTCTCCGGCGTCGCCAGTGTCCGGCCTCGTTTCTCGCCTTTGCATCGGCCGCAGCGCGAGACCGCCGCCATCATCCTGCGTCAAGATCGGCGCCTTATTGCAAAATCATGCGGCAGCTTGACGCATTTTGCAAAAATAGGGCGGAAGAGCTTGTTTTTGTGCGCCGCAAATGCCAATATTGCGTTGCGGCAATTCGTTGCCGCATGCCCTCCTTGGGCGTTTCCTCCCTAGACTTGGGCCGCCTGTGGCAACATGGGCGGCCTCTTTTTGCGGATATGGTTCCGCTGTGCGGCGATGCGCACCTCGCGGCCGCGGCGATCATCGTCGTTGGAGCCTTATTCCGCGGCCTCGCGCTCGCCCGCGGTACCGGCCTCCAGAAGCCCCGCAAGGACCTTGACCACGCCGCGCAGATGGCCGGCGACGGCGGCGAAATCCGCAAGCTTCCGCAGGTTGCGCTCGTCCATGTAGAGGGCGCGGTTGATCTCGATCTGCAGAGCGTGGCGCCCGGTGCCGGGCTGCCCATAATGTTCGGTGATGTAGCCGCCCGCATAAGGCTTGTTGCGCTCGACCGCGTAGCCCGCCCGGCGCAGCTCGTATTCGGCGGCGTCGGCGAAAAGGCGGTCGCAGCTCGTGCCGTAGCGGTCGCCCAACACGACGTCGGCCTTGGGCCGCCCGTCCCGCGCGGCATGGCCGGGCGCCGGCGAGCAGGACGGCATCGAATGGCAGTCGATCAGCAGCGTCCGGCCGAAGCGCCGCACCGCGCGATCGGTCAGCATCCGCAGGGCGGCGTGGTAGGGCTTGTGCAGCTCTTCGATGCGGCGCAGGCCGTCCTCGATGCGCAGCCGGCCCGCATAGATCTCCTGCGCGTCGCCGACGACCCGCGCGATGGTGCCGAGACCGCCCGCGACGCGGACGGAGCGGGTATTGGCATAAGGCGGCAGACGTCCCTCGAACATGCGCGGATCGAGTTCGTAGGGCTCGCGATTGGCGTCGAGATAGGAGCGCGGAAAGCGCGCCCGCAGCAGCGGCATGCCGAGACCGACGGCGGGGAGGAAAAGCTCGTCGACGAAGGCATCCTCCGAGCGGCGCAGGCTGGCGGCGTCGAGCCGCGCGCTCTGCAGGAACCTTGCCGGATAGAGACTGCCCGAATGGGGCGAGCTCAGCACCAGGCACGAGGTGAGGCGGAGCGGCTCGATCACGTCGCAGGGCGGGTCGAACTCCGGCGCCGTCGCGTCCTTGCCGGCGCCCGTGCTGCGTCCTTGCGGCGCATTACCCTGCTCCGGCCCCGCTGCCATATCCGCCCCGCTCCCCTTCGTCGAACCACCGCCACGCTGCGCACTGTGCCAATCGATGCTTCCCGTGTCCATCGGCGAGCGACCTCCGGGCAGCCGTTCGCGGCGGCGTTCATCATCTTTGTTGAAAATCGTGGGATCGACGGCGCGTAAATGTCGTGGAACAGGGAAGAAATGCTAAGCGTTTTACGAGGCTTTAACCCGATTGTGGCGTATGGTTAATTCCGGGACGAGCCGACCGATATCGAGGAAGGAATGATGGACGCAGGCGCCGAATCGCCGACCAAGATCCTGTTGGCCGAAGACGACAACGACATGCGGCGCTTTCTGGTGAAGGCGCTGCAGAACGCGGGATTCACGGTCACCTCCTTCGACAACGGCCTCGCGGCCTATCACCGGCTGCGGGAGGAACCGTTCGAGCTCCTTCTGACCGACATCGTCATGCCGGAGATGGACGGGATCGAGCTCGCCCGTCGGGCGACCGAGCTCGATCCGGACATCAAGGTCATGTTCATCACCGGCTTCGCGGCCGTGGCGCTCAACCCCGACAACAATGCGCCGCGCGACGCCAAGATCCTGTCGAAGCCCTTCCACCTGAAGGACCTCGTCGGCGAGGTGCAGCGGCTTCTGGCGGCGTGAAGACGGCGGCGACCGGAGCGCGACCGTCGCCGTCGGATCCGGTTGCGTTCGGGGTCTCCTTGCCATAACCCGCTTCCGGGCTCCCGCCACGCGCGGGGCACGGTGGGTCATGAGCTTTCGTTTCATTCATACGGCCGACTGGCAGGTCGGCAAGCCGTTCGGGCACATCCCGGGGGATGCGGGCAGCCTCCTGCGCATGCAGCGGATCGCGGTGGTCGGACGCATCGCGGAGCTTGCCCGGGATCGCGGCGTCGACGCGGTGCTCGTGGCCGGCGATGCCTTCGACAGCAATCAGGTCCTCGACAGGACGCTGATCCAGACGATCGACGCCCTCAAGGCGTTTTCGGGACAATGGGTGTTCCTGCCCGGCAATCACGACGCCGCGCTCGCGCACAGCGTCTGGACGCGACTCAGACGCTGGGGCCTGCCGGACAATGTCATCGTCGCGGACCGGCCTCAGCCGATCGTGGCCTGGGGGGGGCGCGCTGCCGTGCTGCCGGCACCGTTGCGGCGGCGCCATGAGGCCCTCGATCAGACCGATTGGTTCGACGCTGCACCGACGCCGGAAGGTGCGGTGCGCATCGGCCTCGCCCATGGCAGCATTCCCACGCGCCTTCCCGAGCGTGCCGAAGCCGTCAACGCCATTCCGGAAGACCGTGCCAAGCGTGCCGGCCTCGGCTACCTGGCGCTCGGCGACTGGCACGGCGCCTTGAGGATCGCGCCGCGCAGCTGGTATTCGGGGACGCCGGAAACGGATCGTCATCGGGCCAACGCCAGCGGCTCCGTCCACGTCGTGACCCTCGACGCGGGCGCCGAGGAGCGGGTCGAGACGGTGGCGACCGGCCACTATCGCTGGATCAGGCGCGAGGTCGACCTGCTCGACGGCACCGCCGAGGGAGCCATCGAGGCTCTTGCCGCGCTCGAAGGTGAGGCGTCCCGCATCGTCATTGCACTCGAATTCCGCGGCGTCATCGGCCTCGCGGCGCGCAAGACCCTGGCCGATGCGCTGGAGCGTCATGCGGCCCGCTTCCACCATCTCGAGGTCGACGACACGGCACTGGTCGACGAGCCCGGCGACGACGATCTCGATGCCATCGATACGGGCGGCTTCGTGCGTCTCGCGATCGAGCGGCTCAGGCGCAGGGCGGCCGACCCCGCCGAGCCGCAGCGCGATGCCGCCCGCATGGCGTTGCGCATGATCTATCTCGACCACGCAGGCCGGACCTGACCTGGCCGCCAAGACCGTCACTGGACCATCCCCGCCATGCAGCTCAGGCGCATCGAGATCCGCAACTTCCGCAAGCTCGACCATGCGGTGATCGATGATCTCGGCGATGGGCTCAGCGTCGTCGTCGGCGACAACGAAGCCGGAAAATCGACCGTCCTGGCTGCGCTGCGCGCTGTCCTGTTCGAGCGCCACTCGTCGACCGGAAAGCATATCGAGCGCATGCTGCCGTTCCGGCAGATCGTGCGGCCCGAGGTCAAGATCGACTTCGATCTGCAAGGCAGCCGCTTCACCCTGCGCAAGGCGTTTCATCAGCGCCCCGAGGCCGAGCTCGTCGTCGGCGGCGAACGTCTCGCGGGTGATGCCGTCGAGGAGCGGCTGGCCGATCTCTTCCGCTTCACGCCGCCCGGGCGTGGCGAATCCAAGCGCGAGGAGCATCAGGGCCTCTACGGCCTGCTGTGGGTCGACCAGGGTCACGCTCACGGTTCGCTCGGCGTCGGCGGCGGCCGCGAAACGCTGGCCTCCGCGTTCGAAAACGAGATCGGTCAGCTCGTCGGCGGCGAGCGGGGCCGGGCGCTGCTGGCCGCCGCGGCCGAGCGCCGCGAGATCTTCTGGGGCCGCAACGACAAGCCGCGGGGGGCCTACCGCCAGGCCGCCGTGGAGTTGGACAAGCTCGAAGCCCGCCGGCGCGAGGTCGCCGAAAGCTTGCGGGACCTCGACGACAAGGTTGCCCTGCTCGCATCGAAGCAGGAGGCGCTTGCGCGACACGAGGCCGACGACCGTCCGGCGAAGGCCGCCGAGACCGTTCGGGTCCGGCGAGCGGCCGTCGACCATCTGGCCGGGCTCGAGCGCATCCGCGACGAGGTGACGAGCCGCCGCGATCACGCCGCGCAGGATTGCCTTCTCGCGACGGAGCGCCGGCAGCGTCGCCGGGAGATGATCGCCAAGGTCGACGCGGCCGAAGCCGACGTCGATCGGCGCCTCGGCGAAGCCCGCGAGGCTCGTCGCATCCTGGCGCACTGGCAAGGACTGGCCGAGACGGATCGCAAGCGGCACGACGAGAGCCGCCGTGCGCGGCTCGACGCCGAGACCGCTTTGCGTCTCGGGCAGGAGGCCCTGGCCCGGCGCCGCCGGTCCGAGGCCCTGGTGAGCCTCGAGCGGCGACTGGGCCGCGCCGAAGCCCACGCGAGCGCGCGGCGTGAGATCCGCGCCTCGGTGGCCGGCATCGGGATCGACGCGAAGCGGATCGTGTCGCTGGAGGCGCTGCAGCGCGCGGCCGATCAGGACCGTGCAAAGCTCGATGCCGCCAGCGTGCAGATCATCTTCGCGCCGGAGCATGGACGCGGCGCCACGCTCGACGGCGGCGAGATCCCGACCTCCGAGCCGTTGCGCCTGTCACGCGACGGCGTGCTGGCGCTGCAGGGCTTCGGCCACTTGACGGTCCGGCCCGGAGGCGGAGTGGACCTCCTGGCGCGCACCGCCGAGGAGGCGAAGGGCCGGCTCGACGATGCCTTGCGGGAGGTCGGATGTCCCAGCCTCGGCGAGGCACGCGAGGCCGTCGCCAAGCGGCGCGAGGCTGAGGCTGCGGCGGCGGCCGAGGACAAGCTTCTCGCCGCCGTCGCTCCCGAGGGGCTCGACGGGCTGCGCCAGGCCATCGAGAGCGAGCGTGCGGCGCTGAGCCGGATACCGCCGGATGCCGATATCGACGCGAGCGAGGCCGGTGTCGGCGCCCTGCAGCGTCATGCGGAAGATTTGCGCCAGACCGAGCTCGGCGCCGAGGCGACCGCTCTCGCCAGCCTCGGCGATCGCGACCGGGCGGCGCGCGATCTCGCCATCGCGGACGACCGGGTCGCCACGGCCCGCGCCCAGCTCGAAAGCCTCCGCGCCGACCTCGCATCGGCGCGCGCCCAGGCGACCGACAGCCTGCTTGGCGAGCGCGAAGCTACGACGGCGAGTGCCGTCAGCGAGGCCGAGGGCGCCGTCGCCCGCGCCGCTGCGGGTCTCGCGGCGCTCGATCCGGAGCTGCTGCGGCTCGATCTCGAGCGTGCCGAATCGGCAGAACGCGTCATCCGGGCGGATATCGACCGGCTCAAGGCGGACCGGCGCGATCTCGAGGTGGAGCTCGGCGCTATGGGCCAGGCCGGCTTCGGCGAGGAGCTCGCCGCGCTCGACGGAGCCGTCGAGCGCCTTCGCCGGGACAAGGTCTCCAAGGACCTCGAAGCCGAGGCAAGCCGGCTGCTGCACGACACTTTGACGGAGGCGCAGCGCGAGTCGAAGGACCGTTGGCTCGGCCCGGTGCGCGAGCGGGTCAAGCCCTATCTGCGCTTTCTGGAACCCGATGCCGATGTGGTGCTGAACGAGGAGACGCTCGAGATCGAGGGCTTGCTGCGGCGCGGCATCGCCGAGCCCTTCGGTACCCTGAGCATGGGCGCGCGCGAGCAGGTGGCGGTCATCACCCGGTTGGCGCTGGCCGACATTCTGCGGACCTCCGGCCGAGCCTCCGTGCTGATCCTCGACGACGCCCTGGTGAACACCGACGCGGGGCGCCTGGAGCGCATGCACCGCGTGCTGCAGACGGCGGCCAAGACGCTGCAGGTGCTGGTCCTGACGTGCCGCGAGCGCGACTTCGTCGGCCTCGGCGACCTCAAGCGGCTTTAGGTGGACTGCCCGACGGTTGCCTTCCGCACCGCGAGGCCCTTAATGACGATGAGGTGCTCCCGCCGGCGCCCGCCCCACCCGAGGAAATGAAGCCATGATCTATGTCGTCGCCACCCTCACCATCCATCCGGAGAAGCGGGCCGACTTTCTTGAAAACGCCCGCACCGTGATCGCCGCCACCCATAAGGAAAAAGGCTGCCATTCCTACGACCTGCTCAGCAGCATCACCGAGCCGAACCAGTTCGTCTTCGTCGAGCGCTGGGACTCGCGCGACGCGCTCGGGGCGCATTTCGACACGCCGCATCTCGCCGAATGGCGGCGACTCTGCGAGGGCTTCGTCGTCGAGCGGAAGGTGGAAATCGTCCATCCCGACAAGGTCGAGGAGCTATAGGCTCGAGGAGAGGCCATGACCGCTACCGCCGTCCGCAACACCGGCCTCTATCAGGAGGATTTCTTCCTCTGGTCGCAGGAGCAGGCCCGGCTCCTGCGCGAGCGCAAGTTCGAGGAACTCGATCTCGACAATCTCATCGACGAGGTGGAAAGCGTGGGTGGATCCGAGCGGAGTGCGGTCGAGAAGCGGCTGACCGTACTCATGGCGCACCTGCTGAAATGGCGCACGCAGCCCGGCGCCCGCTCGAGCGGATGGCGCGGCACGATCGACGAGCAGCGCTGGAGGCTTGCGAGGATCGTGAAGTCCTCGCCAAGCCTGCGCGGCTATCCGGCAGAGGTTTTTGCGGAATGCTATCTTTCCGCCCGGCTGCGGGCCTCCCGCGAAACCGGCATCGACTTCACCCTGTTCCCCGAGGCGCCGCCTTTCACTTTGGAGCAGGCGCTCGACGACGGGTTCCTGCCCAAGGAGCCCGATCTCTTGGACCAGTCCTGAGGAGGCCTATGTGATCCGTGCCACCGAGGTGCGAGGCCGGGACGACTGGAGCGGCGATCCCGCCGACACCGTCGTGCTCGATTTCGACGACCGCCACCGCCGCCGCATTGCCATGTCGGGCCTGGGCGGCCTCGATTTCCTGCTCGACCTGCCCGAGGCCGTCGCATTGCGCGGCGGCGACGCGCTGGTGCTCGAGGACGGCCGGCTCGTCGAGGTCGTGGCGGCGCCGGAACCGCTCATCGAAGCGCGGGGACGCACGCCGGGCGATCTCGTGCGGCTCGCCTGGCACATCGGCAACCGGCACATCTCGGCGCAGATCACCGCCCATGCGATCAGGCTTCGCGGCGACCATGTCATCGAGGAGATGCTGCGCGGCCTCGGCGCGGCCGTCGTCGAGATCGAGGCGCCCTTCGACCCCGAGGGCGGCGCCTATGCGCCGTCGCCGCAGGCCACCGTCGACCATCACAAGCATGGCGACGAGCGCGGCCACAAGCACGGCCGCGGCCATAAGCACGACCATGATCATGACCACGACCACAAACACGACCATAAGCACGGCCATCACGATCACGATCACGACGATAAGCACGGCCGTGGCCACAAGCACGACCATTGAGCGCGTCCGGGCCGCTGCTTCCTTTGCTCGCGTGGCTCTCGCCCGCCTATCCGGTCGGCGCCTTCGCCTATTCGCACGGGCTCGAGGCGGCCATGGACGCCAGTCTCCTGCGCGATGCGGCGGCGGCCGAAGAGTGGATCGGTGACCTGATGCAGCACGGCTCCATCCGCCAGGATGCCGTGCTGGCCGCCGCCGCCTGGCGCATCGCCGCGGCCGAAGAAGCGGCATCGCTCGCCGAGCTCAACGACCTCGCCCTGGCGCTCGCCCCCTCGCGCGAGCGCCGTCTGGAGACGGCCTCGACGGGTCGCGCCTTCGTCGAGGTGACGCGGGCCGCCTGGCCGCAGGCCATCGCTCCGGGCCTGCCGGCGGAGGGCGATGTCGCCTATCCGATCGCCTTCGGCTCGGCCGCCGGGCGGCTCGGCCTGCCGCTCGCTCCATGTCTTCAGGCCTTCGGGCTCGCCTTTGTGGCGAACCTCGTCTCCGCCGTCCTGCGTCTCGGCGCCATAGGCCAGACGGAGGCGCAGCGGATCGTCGCGGCGCTCGCCGGCCCTGCCGAGGCGCTCGGCGCCTGGGCGTCGCAGACGACGCTCGACGATCTCGGCGCCTGCGCGCTACGCTCCGACATCGCCTCCTTGCATCACGAAACGCTCTATTCGAGGCTGTTCCGCTCATGACATCCCATAACGGCCCATTGCGCGTCGGCATCGGCGGCCCGGTCGGCTCCGGCAAGACGGCCCTGATGGAGCATCTGTGCAAGCGCCTGCGGGCCGACCACGACATCGCGGCCATCACCAACGATATCTATACCAAGGAGGATGCCGAGATCCTGGCACGCGCCGAGGCGCTGCCGATCGAGCGCATCATGGGGGTCGAGACCGGCGGCTGCCCGCATACGGCGATCCGCGAGGACGCCTCGATCAACCTCGCCGCCATCGACGAGATGACGCGCAAGTTCCCCGGCCTCGACCTGATCCTGATCGAATCGGGCGGCGACAACCTTGCGGCGACCTTCTCGCCCGAACTGGCGGACCTCACCATCTACGTGATCGACGTCTCGGGCGGCGAGAAGATCCCCCGCAAGGGTGGCCCGGGAATCACCCGCTCGGACCTCCTCGTCATCAACAAGATCGATCTCGCGCCTCATGTCGGCGCTTCGCTCGAGGTGATGGAGCGCGATACGAAGCGAATGCGGCGCGACAAGCCCTATGTCTTCGCCAACATGAAGGTGGGCGAGGGGGTCGGCGCGGTGATCGATTTCATCACGGCCAAGGGCGGCCTGCGGCTGCCGCGGCCGGCCGCGTAAGCCGTCGTTCAGTGAGCCTGGGCGGCCAGGAAGGCGTCGAGCTCGGCGAAGGTCGAGGCGCCTTCCATCGGCCCCACGGCGCCGACGGCGAGCGCCCCGGCCGCATTGGCATAGCGCAGCGCTTCGCCGACCGCCATGCCGCGCCGGCGGCACACCACGAAGGTGGCGCCGAAGCAATCGCCGGCCCCGGTCGGGTCGATCTCGGTGACCGCGAAGCCCGGGCCGCGGGTCGCGCCGCCCCGGTCGTAGTGGACGGCCCCGTCAGCCCCGCATTTCAGCACGATCTCGGCAATGCCCTGCCCGAGGAGATGGGCCACCGCCGCCTCGACGCCAGCTCGTCCCGACAGCATGAGAAGCTCGTCGCCCGAGGGGAGGAACAGGTCGGTGTGGCCGAGCACGGTGTCGAGCGCGTGGCGGGCCTGCGGGTCGTCGAGGATCTCCTTGCGGATGTTCGGATCGAAGGAGACCTTGCCGCCGCGCGCCCCGACGCTGGCCGCGGCCTGCGCCATCCAGTCCGCCATGGCCGGGATCGACAGCGACGAGCCCATGACGTGCAGATGCCCGCAGGCCTCGATCGCGGCATGCGCGGCGCCGGTCGGCGCGATGCATCCGCTCGCGCTGTGGCGGATGTTGAAGACGAAGTCGCGCGCCCCGTCGGGCCGGTAGCGCACGAAGGCGGACCCGGTGGCGTGGCCCTTGAGCACCGCGACGGCGCCGGTATCGACGCCGTCGGCCGTGAGACGGTCGAGGTTCAGCCGGCCGAAATCGTCGTCCCCGACCGCAGAGACGATCGCCGCCGGATGGCCGAGTTTCCCGACCTGGTCGATGAAGATCGCCGGTGCGCCGCTCGGAAATGGGCCTCGGAGGGGTTGCGCCTCGCGGAATCCCTCGCCACGCTCGCTCGCCATGATCTCGACGAGGATCTCGCCGACGGTCAGGATCGTGCCGGTGATCATGTCTCCTCCTTCATTGGTGCGTTTCCGATCTATAGACTTCGGTGCCCGGCAGCCGCAGCTTGCAATCGAGGCCCATGAAAGTCGACCGTCTCGAAGCCATACGCCATCACCTCTACGCGCAGGGCGCTTCCTCGATGGACGCCCTGGCGACGATGATCGGGGTCTCGGCGGCGACCGTCCGGCGGGACGTGCAGACGCTCGAGCAGCAGGGCTTCGTCAGCCGCACGCACGGCGGGGTCCGGCTGATCGGCAAGGCCGATGCAGAGGTCGCCTTCGAGGTTCGCGAGCAGCAGAACCTGCCACAGAAACGCGCCATCGCGGCCTTGGCCTATCATCTCGTCGAGCCGCAGAGCTCGATCTTCCTCGACGCCGGAACGACCGTGCTGCAGCTGGCGCGCCGCCTGCGGCTCGAACCGATGCCCTTGACGGTCTTCACCAACGGCCTGCGCGTCGCGCAGGAGCTGATGGGCGTGTCCAAGCTCAAGGTCACTCTGATCGGCGGCCAATTGCGCAGCGAGAACGCGTCGCTCGTCGGGCCGGCGGCCGAGGCCATGCTCGGCCGGCTCTGGCTCGACAAGCTTTTCCTCGGCGCCAACGCCATCGGCGACGACGCCTGCATCTACAGCATCGACGCCGCCGAGGCGAGCCTCGCCGAGCGCATGATCGCCCGCTCCGCGAGCACCGTGGTCCTGACCGAATCGGGCAAGTTCGGCCGTCGCGCCACCTTTCTGGTGGCGAGGCTTGTGCCGTCCATGCGTGTCATCACCGATTGCGGTGTCGATCCCGCCCGCTGCCGTGCGGTCCGCGACGCCGGCGTTATCGTGACCTTGGCCGACCCCCAATCGGGAGAAGCAGGCGGGAGACACAGCCCATGATCAACATCCTGAAGAGGCTCGGCCGGGCGCCTGTCGCGGGGCGGCGGCGCGGCATCGCCTCGGCCTGCACGGCCCATCCCACCGCGATCGAGGCGGCGCTCCGTTTCGGCCGGCGCGGTGGCCGGGCCGTGCTGATCGAGGCCACCTGCAACCAGGTCAACCAGGAGGGCGGCTACACCGGGATGACGCCGGCGGCGTTCCGCCGCCATGTCGAGGCTATCGCCGAGCGGGTCGGTTTCGATCCGGCGGAGCTCGTCCTCGGCGGCGATCACCTCGGCCCCAATCCCTGGAAGTCGCTGGCGCCGGACGAGGCCATGGCACGAGCCGAGGCGATGGTCGCCGACTATGCAGGCGCGGGTTTCACCAAGCTGCATCTCGACACCAGCATGGGCTGTGCGGGCGAGGGCGCGGCCCTGCCCGACGAGGTGACCGCCCGGCGTGCCGCCCGCCTGGCGCGCGTCGCCGAAGCTGCGGCGCCGCGGCCCGAGGCGCTGTCCTACGTGATCGGCACCGAGGTGCCGGTGCCGGGCGGCGCGCTCGAGGCCCTCGACCATGTCGAGGTGACGGCGCCCGAGGCGGCGCGGCGCACCGTCGCGGTCCACCGCGCGGCTTTCGCGGCGCTCCGCCTCGAGGTCGCTTTCGGCCGTGCGGTCGGCGTCGTCGTGCAGCCGGGCGTCGAA
Source organism: Lichenihabitans sp. (assembly GCA_965277635.1). GTDB lineage: Bacteria > Pseudomonadota > Alphaproteobacteria > Rhizobiales > Beijerinckiaceae > Lichenihabitans. The sequence goes on along the minus strand of CBDIDE010000002.1, from coordinate 1,529,808 downwards.
TTCGGCAATGCCGAGGTCGTCGTCTACGACCGGGCGAAGGCGTCGCCGCTCGCCGCCGTGCTGCCCGACCTGCCGGGCTTCGTCTTCGAGGCCCATTCGACGGACTACCAGCCCGCCGCGGCACTATCGGCGCTGGTCGAGGACGGCTTCGCCATCCTCAAGGTCGGCCCGGGGCTGACCTTCGCGCTGCGCGAGGCGCTCTACGGGCTCGATGCGATGGCGACCGCGCTCGGCTGGCAGGAGGCGAGCGACAGCCTCTCCGCCGCGCTGGAGCGGCTGATGCTGGCCGAGCCCGGGCACTGGCAGAAATATTATCACGGCACGGCGGGCGAGCTCCGGCTGCAGCGCCATTTCAGCTACAGCGACCGCATCCGCTATTACTGGCCGCATCCCGTAGCGCAGGCGGCGGTGGCGCGTCTCCTCGGGCTCTTCGGCGACCGCCCGATCCCTTCGACGCTCATCAGCCAATATCTCGCCGCGCTTCATCCCGCGGTTGCGGAAGGGCGCGTCGCACCGCGGGCGCCCGACCTTTGCCGCACCGCGATCGAGCGCGTGCTGGCCGATTACGATGCGGCCTGCCAGGGCTGAGATGGTGGCGCGCCGCGGCGCGATCGGCCACTATGGGCAAAAATCCCGCCCTTCCCGGGCGGTCGGGGAGGATCGGCCGTGCGCTTCGGAGCCAGCACATTCATCTGGGTCTCGCCGTTCGGCATCGATACGCTTGAGCTGATCGGCCGGGTCAAGGACTTCGGCTTCGATCTTATCGAGATCTGCATCGAGGATCCGGCGACGATCGACACGAGCCGCATCCGCGAGGCCCTGGACCGGGCCGGGCTCGGCGTGACGGTCTGCGGCGCCTTCGGACCGAACCGCGACATGAGCGCCGAGGACCCGGCGATCCGCGCGGCCGCCGCGCACTACACGCACCAATGTATCGACATCGCGGCCGCGCTCGGCAGCGCGAGCGTGGTCGGCCCGATGTATGCGGGGGTCGGCAATACGCGCATGCTCGACCGCGACGCGCGCTGCCGCCAGCGGGAGCGCGCCGTCGACAGCCTGAAGCCGGTGGCGGACTATGCGGCAGGGCAGGGGATCCGGCTCGGGCTCGAGCCGCTGAACCGCTTCGAGACCGACCTCGTCAACACGGTCGACCAGGGCCTCGAACTCGTGGCGGAGATCGGCCGCGACAATGTCGGCCTGCTCGTCGATACGTTCCACATGAACATCGAGGAGAAGGATATCCCGGCCGCGATCCGCCGCGCGGGCCCGCACATCGTCGAGTTCCACGCCTGTTCGAGCGACAGGGGCACGCCGGGCGAGGATCACCTGCCCTGGCCGGAGATCGTCGCGGCGCTGGATGATGTCGGCTACGCCGGGCCGGTGGTGATCGAGGCCTTCACGCCGAAGATCAGGGAGATCGCCCGGGCCGTCTCGCTCTGGCGCCCGCTGGCCGCGAGCGAGGATGCGCTGGCGCGCGACGGGCTCGCGCATCTGCGGCGCGTGTTCGGATGAGTCTCGGGAGCGGGAGGGCGGAGGCAACGTGACCACGACAGATCCCTTCATGATCCGCGCCCATGTCGCCCATTGGGAGGCGAGCGTCGCCGACTACCAGGCTGCGAGCGCGGCGACCCGGCAGGCACGCCCGGTCCGCACCCTGGCCTATGGCGAACACCCCGACGAGAGGCTCGATCTCGTTCTCCCTCAAAGCCTCGAGGGCGGGCCGGCACGGCCGGTTCATCTCTTCGTCCACGGCGGCTACTGGCGCGCCTTCTCCAAGGACGATTATACGTTCATGGCGGAGGCGATCACGGCGGCCGGCGCCATCGCCGCCATCATGGACTATTCGCTGATGCCGGCGGCCCGCATGGAGGTCCTGGTGGATCAGGTGCGCCGCGCGGCCCGCTGGCTCCACGCCCATGCGGCGGAGTTCGGCGGCGATCCGGCGGCGCTCAGCGTCAGCGGCCATTCGGCCGGCGCGCATCTGGCGAGCTTCCTGGTCTGCCGCGGCGCGCATGAGGCGGCGGTTGACTTGCCGCCCGTTCGTGGCGTGCTGCTGGTCAGCGGCCTCTACGACCTCGCGCCGATCACGGAGAGCTTCGTCCAGCCGGAGCTGCGATTGACCTCCGGGGAGGTGGCGCTCTGGTCGCCATGCCATGCGACGCCGGTGCCCGGCTCATCCGTCGCCCTCATGGTCGGCGAAAAGGAGACGGTGCCGTTCCATGAGCAGAGCGCGGCCTTCGCGGCTCATCTCGATCGGGCCGGCGCTCGGCAGCCCCTGACGACAGTCCCCGGCGAGGATCACATGACCATCGTGCGCGAATTGGGCCGGCCCGGCACGGCCTGCGCCCGCCACCTCGCGGCGACGATTGGCGGTTCGGCCGTCGCCTGTTGATCGACTCGGGCAATGATCTTCTCCCGGTGTCGCGGAGCGCGCGTCTTGGCGCCACGAAGACCCGAGATCCATGCCGGCCTAACAAGTCTGAAGAAGTCGTCTGGATCCCGGACAGCCGCTTCGCGGCTTCCGGGATGATGGCGAAGAGACGGATCGGATTTCGCGGGGTCCTTCGAATTTCCTCAATGAATCGCGGAGGTCAGGTCCGCCAATCAGGATTGGAGGCCTCGATCAGCTTTACCTTCCAGACGCGCCGCCAGCGTTTGATGCGCTTCTCGGCGGCAATCGCCTCGACCACGTCGTCATAGGCCTCCGACCAAACAAGCAGGTCCACGCCGTGGCGTTGGACGAACCTGTTCCAAGTGGTTGTGGCCGCCGCCGCCCTCGCCGTAAGCTCCACCGAACGCGCCGGAGGACGGAGCTATGGGATTTCGCCACGCGGTCGGCCGGCAGACTTGGGTCTTCGGCGATCTCAAGGAGCTGATGGCCAAGGCGACGCCGCGCCGCTCGGGCGACATGCTGGCCGGCATCGCGGCCTCGTCCGCCGAGGAGAGCGTCGCTGCGCGCCTCTGCCTCGCCGACGTGCCGTTGAAGGACGTGCTGGCCCAGCCGCTGATCCCCTACGAGGACGACGAGGTGACGCGCCTCATCATCGATACCCACGACGAGGCCGCCTTCGGCCCGGTCTCGCATCTCACCGTGGGGTCGTTCCGCGACTGGCTGCTGTCGGAGGCCGCAACCCCTGCCATGCTCGCTCGCATCGCACCCGGCATCACGCCCGAGATGGCGGCGGCCGTCTCGAAGATCATGCGCAACCAGGACCTGATCCAGGTCGCCAGGAAATGTCGCGTCGTGACACGCTTCCGCAACACGATCGGCCTGCCCGGAACGCTTGCGGTGCGGTTGCAGCCGAACCACCCGACCGACGATCGCGACGGCATCGCCGCCACCGTCGTCGAGGGCCTGATGTACGGCTGCGGGGACGCCGTCATCGGCATCAACCCCGCCTCCGATTCTCCGGGTGTGCTGGGCGATCTGGTGCGCCTGCTCGACGAGGTCATCCATCGCTACGAAATCCCGACCCAGAGCTGCGTGCTGACCCATGCGACAACCTCGATCGACCTCATCGGGCGCGGCCTGCCGGTCGACCTCGTGTTCCAGTCGGTTGCCGGCACCGTGGCCGCCAACGCCTCCTTCGGCGTGACGCTCGCGCTCCTCGACGAGGCTTACGCGGCCGGCCTGTCGCTCAAGCGCGGCAGCCTCGGCGACAACGTCATGTATTTCGAGACCGGCCAGGGCTCGGCGCTCTCGGCCGGCGCCCATCGCGGCGTCGACCAGCAGACCTGCGAGGCGCGCGCCTATGCGGTGTGCCGCCGCTACAAGCCACTGCTGGTCAATACCGTGGTTGGCTTCATCGGGCCGGAATATCTCTACGACGGCAAGCAGATCATCCGGGCCGGGCTCGAGGACCATTTCTGTGGGAAGCTGATGGGCCTGCCGCTCGGCTGCGACGTCTGCTACACCAACCATGCCGAAGCCGATGCCGACGACATGGACACGCTGCTGACGCTGCTCGCCACCGCCGGCGTCACCTATGTGATGGGCGTTCCCGGGACCGACGACGTCATGCTGAACTACCAGTCGACCTCGTTCCACGACCAGCTCTACATCCGCGAACTGCTCGGCCTGAAGCGCGCGCCGGAATTCGACGCCTGGCTGGAGCGCATGGGGATCACCGGACCCGACGGCCGCCTCGTCCCCCAAGCCGCGGGGCATCCGCTGCTCGGCTTCGCCACCGCCGCATGACGGGCGCTCAAGTCCCGGCCGCCCCGCCCGAACCGGTGACGCCGGATCCCTGGAGCACGCTTTCGACGCTGACGCCGGCGCGGCTCGCCCTCGGCCGGGCCGGCAGCGGGCTGCCGACGCGCGAGGTGCTGGCTCTCGCCTTGGCTCATGCGCGAGCCCGGGACGCCGTGCACGACGCCTTCGATCGTGCGGACGTGGCGAAAGCTCTGGAGGCGCTCGGCCTCGCCGCGATCGAGGTCGAAAGCGCCGCGCCCGACCGCGAGACCTATCTGCGCCGGCCCGATTTCGGTCGCGCCCTGTCGGCCAGGAGCCGCGAGCTTCTAGTCGCGCGAGCAGCGCAGCCGAGCGACGTCGTCATCGTCGTGGCCGACGGCCTGTCGGCGACCGCCGTCAATCGGCACGCCGTGGCTCTCGTCACGGATCTGCTGCCGCGATTGCGGGCCTCGGGACTGCGAGTCGGGGCCGCCTGCGTCGCCCGGCAGGCGCGCGTCGCCTTGGGCGACGATATCGGTGCCCTGCTCCAGGCCCGGCTTTGCGTGATGCTGGTCGGCGAGCGCCCGGGACTCTCGGCCTCGGACAGCCTCGGCGCCTACCTGACCTATGATCCGCGCCCCGGCCGCAGCGACGCCGAGCGCAACTGCGTGTCGAACATCCGCCCCGGGGGCCTTTCGCCCGCGCGAGGCGCCGGCAAGATCGCCTGGCTGGTCGAGCGTGCCTTCGCCCTGTCGTTGACCGGCGTCGCGCTCAAGGACGACAGCGACCATGCCCTGCCGTCGCCAAAAACACGACGGCTTGGCGAGAGTTGAGCTTGCGCGGCGGCGAGCGGACGTCCAGGAAGGCCCGATCACCGGGACCACTTCATGTCCAGCTCAGTCTTGTCCCGCCAGCGTTACCTCGGTCCGCTTCGCTCGCGCCCGCGCCTGTTGAGCGCCATTGGCGTCGGCCTTCTCGCGGCCGCCATCCTCGCCGTCATCCCGATGGGGCTCGAGGCCACGACGCGCGCGCCGATCGCCTGGGATGCCGGCTGCCTCACCTTCATCGCCCTGGTGCTGGCGACGTTCCGCAACGGCAACCCCGCTTCCATCCGGGCCGTCGCGGCCAGGATGGACGAGGGCCAGGGGCTTATCCTCGGACTCGTGCTTCTCCTCGCCATCGCCAGCTTGGCGGCCGTCGCGGTCGAGCTCGCCGCCGCCAAGGACGCGCACGGGTTCGCCAAAGCTGCCCGTATCGGGCTCAGCTTCGGCACCGTCGCCTGCTCCTGGTTCGTGGTGCAGCTGATCTTCGCGCTTCACTACGCGCATGAATTTTACGCCCCCGACGACGACGACCCCTCGACGCAAGATCAAGGCGGGCTCGGCTTCCCCGGCGGCACGCTGCCCGACTACTGGGATTTCTTGCATTTCGCCGTCGTCATCGGCGTCGCGTCGCAGACGGCCGACATCGCCTTCACGGCGCAGCGACTGAGACGAATCGGCACGGTGCACAGCATCGTGTCCTTCGTATTCAATGCCGCGATCCTCGGCCTCACGATCAACATCGTGGCGGGATTGTTCTGAGCCGCTGCGACCCGCAAAGCTCACCGCGACGCAAAACCGATGCTGGCGATTCCTGCGGACTTGACTGTGCAAGTCGGCCGCAAGGATATGGGCCATACCGGAAACGACGCGCGATCTTCGGCTTGTCCTGGACGCGGCGCCCATCGACAGGACGTAGAATGATGATCAGATATGCTGCGGCGTTCGCCGTCGCTCTCGGCACGCTCGCTGCCGGCACGCCCTCCGCCTGGGCGATCACCTCGCCCCAACAGGATTACAGCGACGTCGAGCAGTCGCTCTGCCAGCCCGACGTCTTCCGGCTCTGCAACGACTACGTCCCGGACGAGGATCGCATCATCGCCTGCATGAAGGCCAACCGCCGCTCGCTCAGCCCGGAATGCCGCAAGGTCTTCGACGCCGGATTGAAGAAGCGCGGCAAGTGATCCGCCCGGGATCCGCGGACGTTGGGACTTCCTTATCGATTCGGATGGCATCTGTCCGACTGGGGTAAGCCTTTCTCAATTCTGCGGAGATCCCATGAAACTCTATGCCGTCGCGGTCGCGCTGACTTTGTCGATCCTCATGGTGAGCGGCTGCGCGCGTCCGCGCCCGTGCCCTCCCGGATATCATCTCGGCCCGGCCGGGATGGCCTGCCGGATCAACTGACCGGCCAGGCCGAACAGCCGCGCCGGCGATCGGGACTTCCCTAAGCCGGCGCTAACCCAAGGGGGCGCAATCAGGGCGCAGACGCGCCGGCCGAGTCTCGCCGGCGCCTCGAGGAGATCTGAATGGCCAAGATACACATCTGCGTCGCCACCCTGGTCCTGCTGTGGCCGGACCTGGCTTTGGCCCGGGTCCATCAGGATGCGGTCCGGCAGCGCGCCGAGCAGGCCTGCTACAACAACGTGATGAAATTCTGCAACGATGACGTGCCGGACGAGACCAAGATCGCCGCCTGCATGGGTCGGCACGTCGCGCAGCTCGATCCTGACTGCCGCGACATCTACGAGCGCGGGTTGTAGGGTCGGATCCGATCACGTCCGACCGGTTTCGACCCGATCATTTCGAAGCGGCGTTACGGCGCCGGTAGCTCCCTGGTTCGTCGCGCGGCACATCGGCCCAGCGGTCGTCACCGCGCCGCGTAGGACAACGCCTTGTTCAACCGTCATACTTCGCGACCGCCTGCGCGCTGACCGGCGTGAAGAAGTTGACGAGGGTCCCGTCGGGGTCGCGAAACAGCACGGAGCGGTTTCCCCACGGCTGCGTTGTCGGCTTCTGCACCACGTCGCCGATGATCGGAGCCAATCGCCGAAACACCGCGTCGACGTCGCCGACGCGGAACTCGATGATGGCGGAGTGATTGTCAGCGGGGCGGGCCGCGCCGGCCCCGAAGAGGTCCATGGTGCGCGTGCTGGCGATGGCCAGGGTGCAGGACGGCGTCGCGAGTTCGGCGAAGTCCTCGGTGTACCACGTCGGCGAGAGGCCGGTGATGTCCTCGTAGAATCGGACGAGGCGCTTGATGTCATCGGTGATGATGCGGATCGAGACAATATCCATGACGCTCCCTTTGGCAGCTGGGTCGCGGACGCGACGCCTCCGCTTGTCGCCCAAGCCTGCTGACAGCATGGTGTCAGCAGGAGACCGCCATGCGCCGTGCCGACCGACTGTTTCAGATCATCCAGATTCTGCGGCGCTCGACCCGTCCGATCACCGCCGCGCGGCTGGCCGAGGAGCTGGAGGTGTCGACGCGCTCCGTCTACCGCGATGTCGGTGACCTGATCGGCCAAAGGGTGCCGATCCGCGGCGAGGCGGGCCTCGGCTACGTGCTCGACCACGCCTTCGACATGCCGGCACTGATGCTCACGCCGGACGAGATCGAAGCCGCGGTGCTTGGTGCGCAGTGGGTGGCCGGCAAGGGAGACGCGGTCCTGGCCGGCGCGGCGCGCGACCTGATCGCCAAAATCGCCGGGGCCGTCCCCGAGCGCCTGCGGCCGTTCATCGTCGAACCCAGCATCGGCGCAGCCCCGAACCAGGCGATGGCGCCCGACGGCCTCGACATCGCCCGGACCCGTCTGTGGATTCGCAGCGGGCGCAAGATCCTCATCCGTTATCGCGACGAACACCTGCGGGAGAGCGAGCGCACGATCTGGCCGACGATCATCGGCTATGCGGAGACCGTGCGCCTCTTGGCGGCGTGGTGCGAGCTCCGCCGGGGGTTCCGACATTTCAGAACGGATCGGATCGTCGCCGCCGATTTCCTCGAGGAGCGGTACGGCCGCCGTCCCGGCGAACTGCGGGCACAATGGAGAGGCTACATGGAAGCGGAGCGCGGCATACGCCTGCCTTAACTGCCAGGCTGGGCTGCGGCCGGCACGACCTGGATGAAGGCGGATCTGCCTGATTGTCCCGTCAGTTGAGATCCGATATTCCGACAAAAGGAACCGCCGCTCTTCCGGGTTGTCTGAAGGCATCGATCAATCCAGATCTTTCGTCGATATTGATCGAACCACGCAATTTACCAAGTATATTAATCCAGGTCATTAACGAAGGCAGAAATATTAATTTCTGTATACCATGATTTATCTTGGCGGTCGCGATTCGTCTCGTCTATAAACAGCTATTGGATTTTTCCTACCTGGCATTTCGATCATCATGGGAGTGGGCTGTGGTGCGACCGTCGATCGTTCATGGAAATATTGCCGTTGACCTCAAACCGGCGCCGATCAATCCGGCCTGGATCCTGGACGGGACGCCGACCGCCCGCAATGCCGAACTGTCCCGCAGTCGCGACGGAACCGCCTGCACCCTGATCTGGGACTGCACGCCCGGCCGGTTCGAATGGCGCTACCACACCGAGGAGACCATCCATATCCTCGAAGGCTCGATCATCCTCGATGACGGCATCGTGCCGGCTCGCCGTCTCGGCCCCGGAGACATCGTCTTCTTCCCGGCCGGCGCCGTGGTGCGCTGGGAGGTCGAGACGCATGTGCGCAAGCTGGCCTTCTTCCGGCGCCAGTTGCCGAAACCGCTCGAGATCGCGATGCGCGGCATGCGCACGGCGAAGAAGGCCATCCGCTCCTCGCAGGCCAGGCCCGCGGTCGGGTGGATGGGCGAGCCGGCAGCCGTGCCGGCTCGGGCCGCCATGGAGATCGCCGGGGCGCCCTGACGCCGGGCTGACCTACTCCGACAGCGCCGGCGCGCCCGCAGCGGGCGCCGATCGCCCGCGATCGGCCTTCGCAACCTTACGGCCGAGGGTGCGGATCCTGTCCCAGCTATCCGGCTGGGCGACCGCCTCCCTGATGGCGGCGACGCTCGCCGCCGCGTCGGTCGGCGAGAGGTCGCGCCGCGCCACGGCCTGCGCCTCCGCGAACTTGCCTTCGAGCGCCAGCACGAGAGCGAAATTCTGCCTGACCCGGACGTCGGCACGGGGACTCGCTGCCGCGGCTCGCAGCATCTGGTCCGCCTGCGGCAATTGCTTGGCCAGGGCGTAGGAGAGGCCGAGGTTGGACATGACGCTCGGCTCGCCCGGTGCGATCTTGAGGGCGGCCTCGTAATAGCCGAGGGCGGCGGCATGGTCTCCGAGCTGGTCGGCCACTGCGCCCTGGGCCGACAGGACCGTCCAGTCCGGCCGCTCGGGCGTGTGAGCGCGTTCCAGCACATCGGCCGCTTCCTTGAGCCGGCCGGTGTCGATCAGCGCCTTGCCATAGGCGCCGAGCACAGCCCGATCGTAGGGATGTTTGACGGCCGTGCTTTCGAGCACGGCGGCGGCCTGGGCATATTGCGTCAGTCCGCGCAGCGCGCGTGCGTAGTTGATGGCCGCCGTGACGTCGCCCGGATCGGCGTCGTGCCGCCTGCCCCAGGTGCCCGCATAGTCGCGCAGGCCGGACTCTGATTGCGGCGGGGGCGCGAGCGCGATGGCGCCGGTCGTGTCGCGATCCGTCATGCAGCCCGCAAGGCCCAGGGTCAGGATGAGCGCCGCCCCGACGCTCGCCGGGAGACGGTTGCGCCGGGTTGCGCTGGCCTTGGAACCGGATCGACGCATCGGACGGCTCGCCTGCCGGGTTGAGGTGGAGCGGAGCCGCTCCGTCGCCTCGACAAGTCGTAAATCGTTAACCCTAATGAACCCTTAAGGTCCGGCCCGCCGGCGGAGGCGGCCTGCCCCATCGCGTGCCGTGCTCCGGTTCAAAACCCGAGCGCGCAACCATCCTTCCGATGATCCGACTCTCTGCCGCCCTGTCCTGTCTCGTTCATTCATGCTGCAGCGGGGGAGCGCGGCGCCTGAAAGGCTCAGGCTCCTGCGAAGGACTTGCCGTCGACCCAGGCGCCGGTGTCGTCGAGCGCTTTGGTGATCCGGTCGAAGAGGTCGTCGATCTGCGGCTCGGTGATGATCAAGGGCGGGCAGAGATTGACGGTGTCGCCGAGCGCGCGGGTGATCACGCCATGCGCCAGCGCGCTCTTGCCGGCGTAGATCGCCACCTTTTGCGACGGCTCGAACGGCGCCCTGCTGGCCTTGTCGCGCACGAGCTCCAGCGCGCCGATCAACCCCCGCCCGCGCGCCTCCCCCACAAGCGGATGATCGCCGAGCGCGCGGAGCCGGGCCTGAAACCGGGGCATGACGTTTCGCACATGCCCCACGATGTCGCGCTCCTCGTAGATCTTCAGCGTCTCGAGCGCGACCGCTGTGGCGACCGGATGGCCGCCGTAGGTGAAGCCATGCCCGAAGGTGCCGATCTTGTCGCTTTCCGCCACCACCGCAGAATAGATCGTCTCGTTGATCATCAGGGCGGAGATCGGCTGATAGGCTGCCGACAGCTGCTTGGCCATGGTGATCATATCGGGCGAGATCCCGAAGCTTTCGCACCCGAACATCGTGCCGAGACGGCCAAAGCCGCAGATCACCTCGTCGGCGACGAGCAGGATGTCGTACCGGCGCAGAACCGCCTGGATCTTCTCGTAATAGGTCGGCGGCGGCACGATGCAGCCACCGGACGCCATCAGCGGTTCGGCGAAGAAGGCTCCGATCGTATCGGGCCCCTCGTCGATGATGAGCCGTTCGAGCGATTGCGCGCAGCGCGTCGCGAAATCCTCCTCGGTCTCGCCCGGCTGCCCGTAGCGGTAGAAGCCGGGGCAATCGGTATGCAGCACCCGGTCGATCGGCAAGTCGAAATCGCGATGGTTGTTGGGCAGGCCGGTCAGGCTGGCCGAGGCGATCGTGACCCCGTGATATCCCCGGATCCGCGCGATGATCTTCTTCTTGTCCGGCTTGCCGATGGCGTTGTGATAGTACCAGACGAGCTTCATCGCCGTGTCGTTGGCCTCGGACCCGGAATTGGCGAAGAACACTTTCGACATCGGGACCGGAGCCAAGGCGATCAGGCGCTCGGCCAGGTCGATCGCGGTCTCGTGCGACCTGCCTCCGAAACTGTGGTAGAACGGCAGTTCACGCATCTGCCGCGTGGCCGCATCCACCAGCCGCGGCTCGCTGAAGCCGAGCGAGGCGCAGAACAGGCCGGCGAGGCCCTCGATATACCGGTTCCCGTCGGTGTCGACGACGTAGATCCCGTCGCCGGTCTTGAGAACCAGCGGTCCTTCGCTTCGATGTAGCGACGCGTCGGTGTAGGGATGCAGGACATGGGCGACGTCGCGCGCTTCGAGCGAGTTCGGGCGTAGGGTCACGTGGCTTCTCCGTGGCGCCGGTCGGTCGATGAGGACGGGCTCAATGCAGGGCCGTCTTGAACCACGTCTTGGCGAGGCGATCGATCGTGCCGTCCGCGTTCGCGGCCGCGATGGCCTCGTCGAACATGGACTTCAAGGCCGTGTCGTCCTTCCTCAGTCCGACCGCGATCCCTTGGCCGAAGACACCGCCCACGAAGGTCGGCCCCGCGATGGCATCGTCCTTGAAATCGGGCTTGGACAGGCTGGAGTTCAGCGAGGTCGTCTGCGCCACGACGCCGTCGATCCGGCCGTTCTGCAGATCGAGGTCATGCTGCTCGACCGTCTTGTATTCGCGGATGTCCACGGCGTCCTTGAAGTACTTGTCGAGGAAGGCCACGTTGGCGGTGGCGACCTGGGCGCCGATCGACTTTCCCTTCAGGGCCGCGCGCAGGGGTGCCAGCTCCTGCTCGACCTTCGCGGCATCGGCGCCGAGATCGATCGTCGTCCCCGTCCCAGGCAGGTTGGCGAGCGGCCCGGTCTTTTCGACCATGATGGCCGCCGAGGTCGGCGCATATGGCGTGCTGAACGCGATCACGGCGAGCCGCTTTTCGGTGACGATCAGAGACGCCATGATGGCATCGAACTTCTTGGCCTGGAGGGACGGGATCAGGCTGTCCCAGTCCTGCGCCACGATCTTGCACGTGACCTTCATGCGTCCGCACAGATCGTTCGCGAGGTCGATCTCGAAACCGGCCAGCTTGCCATCGGACGTCATGAAGTTCCACGGCTCGTAGGCGCCTTCCGTGGCGATCGTGATGGCGGTGGGCCGCGGCTCCGCCTGCGCGGCTCCAGTGGCGAACAGACAGAGCGCGGTTGCAACAACGGCAAATCCGGTTTTACGCATGGCGATCAACTCCTCGGTGTGATTGTCGTCGATTTGGTTCCGACGCCGCGGGCCACTGCGGCCGGTGCCGCGAGGCAGAGCAGTTCGAAGAGGACCTGGGCCGCGATCTGCGCCGTGTTGGTGGTCGGGTCGTATTGCGGCGCCACTTCGACGACGTCGCCGCCCACGACGTCGAGACCCTTCAAGCCACGCAGAATCCCGAGGGCCTGGGCCGAGGTGAGGCCGCCGACCTCGGGCGTTCCGGTCCCCGGCGCATAGGCCGGATCCAGACCGTCGACATCGAAGCTCACATAGACGGGACCGTTGCCCACGACGGCACGGATGCGCTCGACGACGCTCCGCACGCCGACATCATGGACGTCCTCGGCGTGGATGACCGTCATGCCCGACGCGACGGAGAATTCCCAAAGGTATTCGCTATTGCCGCGGATGCCGATCTGGATCGTGCGCTCCGGATCGAGAACGCCGTCGAGCACCGCCTGCCTGAACGGTCCGCCATGATGAAACTTGCAGCCCTCGAACGATCCGCTCGTGTCGCAATGGGCGTCGATGTGGACCATTCCGACGGGACGGGTCTTGCCCACCGCGCGCAGGATCGGCAGGCTCATCGAATGGTCGCCGCCGACCGAAAGCGGAACCACGCCGGCACCGACGATCCGACCGATGAACGCCTCGATGTCCTCGTGCGCCATGGCCAGATCGAAGCGGCTGCGGAAGGGAACGTCCCCGACATCGGCGACCCGGACCTGCGCCGACGGAACCGCGCGCAACACATGCTCGTAGGGCCCGACGCGCTCGACATTTCGCAGCGCGCGAGGCCCGAGGCGCGCGCCCGATCTGTTGGTCACGCCGAGATCCATGGGGATGCCGAGCAACGCCACATCGAGATCGTGAAAAGTCGGTGCGGCGTCCGGGCGATAGGCGGCCTTCAGCAGCGTCGGGATGCCCGAGTAGGGGGCGGGGCGCCGATCCCCGTCCTTGAACACCAAGGCGGCGACCTCGCGAAAGACGGGATCGTGAATGTCGTCACCAGACGCCTTGCCGTAGCGCGCCCGAAGCTGATCCAGCGTGTCCGGCTCCACCCTCGACCTCCGTCCCTGGCGCGGTGCCCTGGCGTCTCGTGCGCCGCGACCGCGCAACCCGATCAACATTATCGGGTTGCTTATTGCATCCAACGTGAAATACATAATCGTATCCAATCCGGAAGCGCAAGGGGTTCCTGGCCCGAGGCCGCGCTGTACGAGAGGGGCTCAAGGTGGAACCCAAGACTTCGCCGGCGCGGGAGTCGGTCCGGCAGACGACCTATCGTCAGTTGAAGGACCTCATCTTGACCGGTGCGATCCGGCCTGCGGAGCGCCTGTCCGAACTTGCCCTTGCGCAGCGGTTCGGGGTCAGCCGCACGCCGCTGCGGGAAGCGCTCATGAAGCTCGAGAAGGAGGGGCTCGTCGTCGGTCAGCGCAACGTCGGCTATACGGTGACCGACCTCGATGTGGCGGCGGTCTGCCAGCTCTTGGTCGTCCGCGAGGCGCTCGATGCCTGCGCGGCCGAACTCGCCTGCTTTCACGCCACCGAGGAGGACCTCACCCGCATTCGCGGCGTGATGGACCAACTGGTCGATCTGCACCACAGCGGCGATGCGACGCCCTCGAACGCGGCGCGAAGCCTCGATCTCGGACTTTACATCCACAAGGTCATCGCCGCCGCGACGCGGAACGAACCGCTGGTCAGGCTCACCGACCAGATCTACCAGCAACTGCAGCTCGCGCTCTGGCTCGAGGTGTTGTGGGTCGACCTCGGAGGCTCGGACCTCGCCGAGCACCGGGCGATCGCGGACGCCATCTGCGCGCGCGATGCCGGTGCTGCCGTCAAGGCCGCCCGCGCCCATGTGCGAAGCTCGCTCGAGAACATGTCCAAGATCCAGCAGGTCTTCGAGCACAGGCGCCGGGGTGTTCTCCCTCGGCCCCACGGGGCGACCGGGCCTAGGGGCCCCGCCTGATGGGCGTGATCGCCACCTATCTCGATCTCGTCGGCTTCGGGCCTCGGGGATGGGGGGGCGTGCTGTTGGTCGCGACCGTGATGACGCTCGCGGTGTCGGTCTGCGGCTTCGCGACCGGAGCCGTCATCGGCGCCTTGGTGGCCTGGTCGAAGCTGTCGCGGGCTCTTCTCCTGCGTGGCCTCGGAGATGCTTACACGACGGTGCTGCGGGGCATTCCGGACTTGCTGGTGATCTATCTCTTCTATTTCGGCGGGAGCGCGGCGCTCGGCGGCGTCGGCGGCCTGTTCGGCGCGACCGGCTTCATCGGCATGCCGACCTTCCTGACCGGCATGCTGGCGATCGGCGTCGTTTCGGCCGCCTATCAGGCCGAGGTGTTTCGCGGCGCCTACCTCGCGGTGTCCCGGGGCGAGATCGAGGCAGCCAGAGCGGTCGGGATGCCTGCCTTCCGGATGTTCCGCCGCATCGTGGCGCCACTGGTGCTGCGCTTCGCAATTCCGGGGCTCGGCAACACCTGGCAGCTGGTGCTGAAGGAATCGGCCCTGATCTCGGTGACGGGGTTGGTTGAACTGATGCGCCAGTCCGAGATTGCGGCCGGCTCGACCCGTCGCCCCTTCGATTTCTACCTGACCGCGGTGATGCTTTATCTTGCGATTACTTGGGCCTCGACGATCCTGTTCGGCCGGGCCGAGGCCAGGAGCATGGCGGGCCTGCGGAGGGAGGGCTGATGGACCTCGATTTCCTATGGAGGACCTTCAGGCTGCTCGTTCAGGGTCTGCCCCTGACGCTCGAACTCGCCGCCACATCGATCGGTGCGGGACTCGTTCTCGCTCTCTTGATCGCGCTGGTTACGTCCGCTGGCGGTCGAACGACGCGCGCCATGGCGCAGGCCTACGTGTTCGTGTTCCGCGGCTCGCCTCTGCTGCTGCAGATCTTCCTGGTCTACTACGGCCTGGGCCAGTTCCGCCCGACGCTGCAGGTCTGGGGCCTGTGGCCGATCTTGCGCGAGCCCTACTGGTGTGCGGTCATCGCCCTCACGCTCAACACGGCCGCCTATGGCAGCGAGATCTTCAGAGGTGCCCTGCAGACCGTGCCGGCAGGGCCGATCGAGGCCGGCCGCGCCTGCGGCATGACCGGTCTCCTGCTGTTCCGCCGCATCGTGTTCCCGATTGCGCTTCGGCAGGCCTTGCCGGCTTACGGCAACGAGATGATCCTCATGGTGAAGGCGACGGCCCTCGCTTCGACCATCACCCTCATGGAGGTCACCGGCCTCGCGGGCAAGCTCATCGCCGAGACGTTCAGGACGCTCGAGGTGTTCGTGGTGGCGGGCGCCATCTATCTGGCCCTGAACTTCCTCCTCACCCGGGCCATCATGGCAGCGGAACATTACCTCAATCCGCATCTGCGGCCTCGTGCGGCGGATGCGATCGCCACGGGAACCGCGCACATATAGGGCATGTTCGGCAACAACCGAGCTCGGAGGAGCGGTTTCCAGACCGACGACCGAAGCCGCCGACGACGAACCACAAGGACTGCAATCTTCGATTAGAACTCCTCGTCCTTCGCCCGTGCCGGACGGAGCTTGCCACCTTGGCCGAGGATCGCCGCGATCAGGCAGACGTTACTTCCGCCTGGTCGGAGGAGGCCGACACGATGAGGGCCCTGACCAGAGCCGAGCGCCGCCATTCCGATCTCGATACCGCCCGGGGTGTGAGGCCTAAGCCAGCGTGAAAGCCTCGTGGACCGCGATTGGATCGAGCCTCCCGTCACCGCCCCGCCGCCCGCCACATGGATGAAGTCCTCCAACAGGGCCGCCCCGACGGCGTGCCGCGGCAGGCACGGGACTTTCCAGCCCTTTATCTCGGAAACCATAACGGAATCAGAAGGTTACGGCGACATTGGCGGAGAGGGAGGGATTCGAACCCCCGATAGGCTTGCACCTATGCCGCATTTCGAGTGCGGTGCTTTCAACCACTCAGCCACCTCTCCGGATCGCCGTGGCGCGCGACGCTTATCACGCGTCCCGGCGGGGTCACAAGTCTCATCGCGCGCGCGAGATGACCGGGCGCCTCGGACTTGGCGACGATGGACAGCAGCTGCGAGTCATCTCGCGCGTGGATGACCAGGGGCGCTCCGGTGCGCCGCAACGCTTCACTCGACGTCGCTCGGCGGCTCACTCGGGCGCCACTCTACGCTCGACCCCGTCAGCCCACGCCATCCAGTTTGAAGGGCCGGCCGTCCCGCGAGCCAATGTCCCTCACGAAAAGGGGCCAGCCCCAGGTCGGCATTTCTGCGACCGGACCCGTTCCTCGGGAGTCAGCCGCCCGCCGCGGTGCGGGCATAGGTCTCGGCCCAGGGACGCAGCCGCTCGAAGGCAGCGCTGGCGGCGAGCACGTCGAGGTCGGCGTAACGCCGCCCGACGATCTGCAGGCCGACCGGCAGGCCGGAGGCCGACAATCCCGCCGGCACGGAGGCCGCGGGATGGCCGGTGAAATTGAACGGATAGGTTAGGCACCAGCCGATCAGCGGATCGACGGCCTCGCCGGCGACCTCGGACGGCCCGACCGTATTGCGGTCCGAGGCATTCTTCACCGGCAGGCAGGCCACCGTCGGCGTGAGCAACAGGTCATAGGTGGCGAAGACCCCCTGGATGGCGTCGTAGACCTCGCTGCGCATGGTCTGGTCGGCATTCAACTGGGGCACGGTCATGCCCCGGCAGGCCTCGACCCAGGCCAGATATTCGGGCGGCAGGTCGGCGCGATGCTCGCCCAGGAGGTCGATGCCGGCCGCGGCGAAACCGTCGAGGGCGCCGATGTTCATCGGCATGATCAGCCGGCACCAGAGATCCGACAATTCGCGCTGCGAGCGTCTGAGGCCGACCTTGACCTCCTCGACATGGGCACCGGCCGCCTCGAAGGCACGTGCCGCCTTGGCGACGATCTCGGCGACCTCCGTCTCGACCGGGAAGACGTCGAGGTTGGGGCTATAGGCGATGCGCATCCCGCGCACCGGGCGCCGCAGCGCCGAGAGGAAATCGGGCATCTCGTCGAGCGCGAACGGATCGCGCGGGTCGTAGCCGGCGAGCGCCGACATGGCGAGGGCGGCATCTTCCACGGTGCGGGTGATCGGCCCCTCGAAGACGAAGGGCCGCGTGCCGCCGAAGGCGTTCGGCCGGCTCACGACCGGCACACGTCCGAAGGACGGCTTGAAGCCGAAGGTGCCGCACCAGGCCGAGGGTATGCGGATCGAGCCGCCGCCGTCCGTCCCCTCGGCCAAAGGCAGCAGGCCGCCGGCGACCGCCGCGGCGGAGCCGCCAGAGGAGCCGCCGCTGTTGCGCGTCGTGTCGAACGGGTTGCGGGTCGGCCCGAACAGATAATTGTCGCACGCCCCGCGAAACCCCATGACCGGGCTGTTGGTCTTGCCGACCACGATGGCGCCGCCGCGCGCCTCGATCCGCTCGGCGAACGGACAGGAGAAATCCGTCTTGAAGTCCTTCAGGGCGCGGATGCCGCCGAACGTGGCGGGCCATCCGGGCTTGAAGTCGAAGAGGTCCTTGATCGCCGTCGGCACGCCGTGCAGCGGCCCGAGCGCCTCGCCTTTCATGACGGCCGCCTCGGCGTTCCGCGCCCGGGCGCGGGCCTCGTCGAAGGCGGTGTGGACGAAGGCGTTGAGGCCGGGATTGCGGGCCTCGATGCGGGCGATGGCGGCATCCATCACCTCGACCGGCGAGACGGCGCGGCGGCGGATCGCGGCCGCGATCTCGGTGGCGGACAGAACGTCGGTCTGCATTTGTTTCCCCCCGAATGAAAACCCGGCATTCACGCCGCGATCACGCGACGGCCCGGGTCATTCTTGCGGCGTCCGCGAGTTCATCAGCGGCGTCGGATCGGTCACCGGCGTCGGAATGGCGATGCCGATGCTGGCGACCGCGTAGCGCACGCGGCGCAGCGCCTCGCGACCGGCCGCGCCGAGACGGGCCGCGACGCCGGTCGCCAGCGTGTCGATCACCGCGAGGTGGGCGTAGCGCGAGGGCGTCGGCACCAGCACATCCTCGCATTCGGCGATGACGATGGGGATGACGATCGCGGCCGCCTCGGCGAGCGGCGTGCCCGGCCGGGTGAGGGCCACGGTGTGGGCGCCGAGCGAGCGCGCGATGGCGACCGCCTCGACGACCGGTTTCGAGCGACCGCTGTTGGAGATGGCGAAGACCGCATCGCCCGGCCGCAACGTGGCGGCCGACATGCGCTGCTGATGGCCGTCGACGAAGGCCGCGACCGGGATGCCGAGGCGGAACAGGCGCAGCTTGGCGTCCTCGGCCATCACCGCCGAGCCGCCACCCTGCCCGTAGATGTCGATCCGCCGGCTGGTGCTGAAGGCCGCGATCGCCGCCTCGGTGGCGGCCGTGTCGAGTTGGTCGAGCGCCTCGCGCACGGCGCCGGCGGCGCGCAGCATCACGGACCGCGCCAGATGGCCGACGTCGTCGTCGAAGACCCTGTCGGAGCGTAGATAGACGGCCGCGACGGCGAGGGTCGTCGCGAGCTGCATCTTGAAATCGTTGAACGAACCGCAGCCGACCGAGCGGCAGAAGCGGCTGATGGTCGGCTGGCTCACGCCGGCCTTGAGCGCGAGTTCGGCGATGGTGATGCGCGTCGCCCCCTCGAAATCGACGCGCACGGCTTCCGCCACGAGGCGCTCCGCCGGCGACAGCTCGGCCTCGACGCGCTGGATCCGCGACACGACGTCGATCGCCGCGTGCGCGGTCGAGGGAAGCTCGGAGGCTTGCGCCTCGTCGAAGACCGAGAGCCATGGACCACGGGCCCCCGACGGCGGCGCCGGGCGCGCCGCGTCTAGGCCGGCGGCATCCGGTGCGGATGCGGCCCTATCGAGAGCGCTCAGCGAGCCAGAGCGGTTGGCGCGTCCCATGGCGGAAGCTGCTCTCCTTCCCGAACCGCTGTGGCCGGACCTCCGCGAGACAGGACCAGCCTCGCCACACGGAGAAATTGAGTTTCAGCGCCGGCCGTTGCGGCCTTTGCAACCGCGGTTCCTATACCGTCGGTTCCACGCCCACGGGCCGGAACAAAATTCCAGACGGCCTGTATTCGATACAGTCTGCGCGAGCATCGGCAAAAAAACAATCGAAAACCACCGGTCTAAAAAGGCTGTTGCACCCCGCGAGGTTCTGTAACATGATTTCAGCTCGAGGCTCCCGGGTCGCCGCGACGCGGAGGCGAGCGCGAAGGACGCTGCGGTCGTGTCGACGCCCGTGTCTTGGACCGGAGATGAGAGCATGAGCCGGAGCGCCGTTCTGCCCCAGCCTCCCCTGGCCACGGCGGCGCCGACCAAGATGGCGGTGCGCAACGCCACCAAGTTCTACCAGACCCGGTCCGGCGCGGTGCATGCGCTCGATGCGGTCTCCCTCGATATCCGGGAAGGCGAGTTCCTCTGCGTTCTCGGCCCGTCCGGCTGCGGCAAGTCGACCCTGCTGTGGTCGATGGCGGGGCTGCACGAGCTGAGCTCGGGCGAGATCCGTCTCGGCAGCGACAGGATCGTCAAGCCGCATCAGGAGATCGCGATGATCTTCCAGGATGCCAACCTGCTGCCCTGGCGCAACCTTGCCGACAACATCGCCTTCCCGTTCGAGATCAAGGGCAAGCGGCCCGACCGCGAGCGCATCGCGAGCCTCCTCAAGCGTGTCGCGCTCGACGGGTTCGAGACTAAATATCCGCGCGAGCTTTCAGGCGGCATGCAGCAACGCGCCTCGATCGTGCGCAGCCTCGCGGTCGACCCCTCGGTGCTGCTGATGGACGAGCCTTTCGGCGCGCTCGACGCCTTCACGCGCGACGAGATGAACCTGCTGATCCAGGAGATCTGGATGGAGACGCGCAAGACCATCGTCTTCGTCACCCATTCGATCTCGGAAGCGATCTTCCTGGCGGATCGCGTCGTCGTCATGTCGGCCCGCCCCGGCAGGGTCGCCGCCACCTACGACATCGACATCCCGCGCCCGCGCCCGGTCGAGATCCAGATGCGGCCCGAGTTCATCGAGCGGGTATTGGCGGTCAAGGCCAGCATCGACCACGGGCGCGGGCCGGCGCCCGGTCTCGCCGTTGTCTGAGATGAAATAGCGGAACGGAGCAGCGGGTGGACAAGGTCCTCGGCGACAAGATCCCGGAATTCAACCGGAGGCAGGAGCGCACCGAGGGCGCCGGCCTCGCCAACCTCTCCGCCTTCGCGTTCGGTGAGCACCGCTCCAAGCTCGAGGTCCTCGCCATCGTCCTCGTCGCGGTGGCGATCGTCGGCGGCGCCGAGCTGCTGCTGATCTCCTTCAAGGTGCCGCAATATATCATGCCGCGGCCGAGCCAGATCGTCGTGGCGCTCGTCACCGAATGGCCGTTCCTCTGGCACCATCTCCTGGTGACGCTCTACGAGCTCCTCGTAGGCTTCGCCATCGGCGGCGCCATCGGCTTCGTGCTGGCGGCGGTGATCACCCAATATCCCTTCGTCGAGAAGATCGTCACGCCCTACATCCTGCTGCTGGTGACGACGCCGATGCTGGCGCTCGTGCCGCTCCTGATCCTGCGCTTCGGCTTCGGCAGCGAGCCGCGCATCATCGCGGTCGCCCTCGCCTCCGGCCCCATGGTGATGATCAATTCGGCGACCGGCTTCCGCCGGGTCGACCTCGCCAAGATCGCGCTCGCCCGCTCCTTCGGTGCCAGCACGTTGCAGATCTTCACCAAGATCCGCATTCCCATGGCCATGCCGATGATCATCGTCGGCCTGATGGTCGGCTCGATCTTCGGCCTGCTCACCACCATCGGAGCCGAGATGGTCGGCGGCGCCGAGGGCCTCGGCAACCGCCTTACCTATTATTCGTCGCTGATCCGCATGCCGCAGTTCTTCGCCATCATCCTGATCCTGGCGATCATCGGCATCTCGCTCTACGTCTTCTTCTTCTGGCTGGGCAAGCGATGGGCGAGCTGGGAAGCATAAGCCGACAAGAAAGCCGAGGCCCATCGCCTCAATCATTGCAAAACGCATGAATTCGGGAGGGTCAGCATGACGAACGGGACGATCACGGGGCCGGCCATCGACCGCCGCCGCCTGCTCACCATCGGCGCCGCGGGCGTCTCGGCGCTGGCGCTCGGCAGCACCGCCGGCACCCGCCGCGCCTATGCGGCCGAGCCGATCCGCTGGGTGTCGCCGCGCGGCACGCTCGAAGTGCTCGACGACTATGCCTATTGGGTCGCCAAGAAGTTCGGCTATTTCGGCGACATCCCCACCACCATCGAGCCGGGGCCGTCGGATGCCACCGCCACCGTCAAGCTCGTCGACCAGAAGCAGGCCGATGTCGGCTATCCGTCGCCGGGCGTCTTCTCCCTCGCCCTGGCGCAGGGCATTCCGCTCGTCTCGGTGTTCGAGATGGGCGGCGGCGACGTGTTCGATTTCGCCTTCCGCAAGGGCCAGGCGCCCTCGAGCGTCAAGGGGCTCGAAGGCAAGACCATCGTGCTCGGCAGCGCCGGCTGGCAGTCGATCGCCGACCCGATGCTCAAAGCCGCCGGCGTCGACATCACCAAGGTCACCTATGTGGACGCCGGCTGGCCGACCTGGGGCACCGCCGTGGCACAGGGCAAGGGCGACGCGGCGCTGACCTGGGAGGGCCTGCGCGCCCAGTGGAAGGGCCAGGGGCTCGATTTCGACTACATCCTCGGCAAGACATTCTCGAAGCTTCCCGCCAACAGCTTCGTCATCCGCAAGGCCGACTTCGAGGACAAAAGCAAGACGGACACCTACGGCCACTATTTCCGCGGCTGGGCGGCGGGCCTGCAGTTCGGCCTGCTGAACCCGCGCGCCGCGACGCAGATCGTGATGGAGCAGTTCCCCGGCCTCGGCTCGCAGATGAGCCCCGCCGTCGCCACCCAATCGATGCTGGAGCTCAACGACGTCTTCCACGGCCGCTGGGTCGAGCGCAAGAAATGGGGCTTCCACATCCTCGACAGCTGGAAGCTGTTCTTCGACACCGGGCGCGCGATCGGCCAGATCACCGGCGACTTCAAGGTCGAGGACGTCGTCAAGAACGACTGGGTCGATTTCGCCAACGACTACGACGCCGCCAAGGTGAAAGCCGATGCCGACGGCTTCCCGCTGTCGGATGCCTACAAGAAGGTCGACCTGGCGGCGATCGAGACCAACCCCTGAGGGCGCCGGCGATCAGGAGGGGACGATGACCTATCGGGTTCTGGTGGTGGGCCTCGGCAACATGGGAATGAGCCATGCGCTGGCCTACACGCGCATCCCGGGGTTCGAGGTGGCGGGCGTGTGCGAGCGGCGGATCCAATCGCGCGAGCTGCCGGAGGCGCTGCGCGACGCCCGGCGCTTCGACAGCTTCGAGACGGCGCTCGCCGAGCTCAAGCCCGACGTCGTCTCGATCAACACGCTGCCCGACACGCATGCCGATTTCGCCATCAAGGCGATGGAGGCCGGCGCGCATGTCTTCGTCGAGAAACCGCTCGCCGACACCGCGGCCAATGCCGAGAAGGTCGTCGAGACGGCGCGGCGCACCGGGCGCAAGCTCGTCATCGGCTATATTCTGCGCCAGCATCCGTCCTGGATCAGGTTCGTCGAGATCGCGCGCGAGCTCGGCACGCCGCTGGTGTTCCGCATGAACCTCAACCAGCAGTCGAACGGCGAGACCTGGGCCTGGCACAAGCGGCTGATGGACTCTTTTCCGCCGATCGTCGACTGCGGGGTGCACTACGTCGACATCATGTGCCAGATGACCTCGGCGAAGCCGGTGAAGGTCCATGCGATCGGTGCTAGGCTGACCGACGAGGTGCCGGTCAACAATTACGGCATGCTGCAGGTGATGTTCGAGGACGGCTCGGTCGGCTGGTACGAGGCCGGCTGGGGTCCGATGATGAGCGAGACCGCCTTCTTCGTGAAGGACGTCATCGGGCCCAAGGGCTCGGTGTCGATCGTCATGGCCGAGACGGCGGGCGCGGTGCGCTCGGACGACATCAACGCCCACACCAAGACCAACCAGATCCTGCGCCACTATGCCGACATGTCGAAGCCCGACGAGCGCATCGACATGACCGACGAGCCCGACCACGAGGCGCTGTGCGAGCGCGAGCAGCGCTATCTGCTGAAGGCGATCGAGGAGGATCTCGATCTGTCCGACCACATGGAGGACGGCGTCAAGAGCCTCAAGATCGTGCTCGCGGCGGACCGGTCGATCCATGAGGGCCAGGTCGTGACGCTTTAGAAGCGAGTCTCGTCGCGCTTATCCTCCTCCGCCACGGCGGAGGAGGGGGACCACGCTGCCCGAGCAAGCTCGGGCAGCGTGATGGAGGAGGCAGCGGTCGGGCTCGAGTCTCGAAGATTCGAGACACCACCCCCTCCACCGCCTTCGGCGGTCCCCCTCCTCCCCTTCGCAGGGGAGGATAGGCGCAGCAAGACGGGTCCGCGCTTTTGTCCCGTGGAAACAGGTCTTGACCACTTTTCCGATGGCACCGCGGGCTGTTGCGATCTAGCCTGCGATCAACGGCCGCGGAAGACGGCCGGACCCAATGCAGCTTTTCGGGAGGATCCGGCAATGACCGCGACGCTGTTCAGGAATGCGCTGGTCTGGGACGCGCTTCAGGACGAGGCCTATCCGGGCGAAGTCCTGGTCGAGGGCAATCGCATCAAGGCGGTGGCGCGCGGGCGCGACCAGATCGATGGCAGCCGGGCCGCAAGCGCGATCGACGCGCAAGGCCTGTTCCTCATGCCGGGCCTCGTCGAGGGCCATTGCCACCTCTCCTTCGTCGGCGTCGGCCAGAACAAGGAGCTCGGCGAGATCCCGGTCGAGGAGCACCTGCTGCGCACCTGCCGCAACGCCACGAAGATCCTCGATCACGGCTTCACCAGCTGCTATTCGGCCGCCTCGGCCAAGCTCCGGCTCGACGTCGTGGTCAAGGACGAGATCGAGAACGGCCATCTCGCCGGGCCGCGCTATCGCACCGCCGGCCCCGAGATCACGGTCACGGGCGGCCTCGGCGACGAGAACCGCCAGGGCATCGTGGCCGAGAGCTTCGGCCTGGTGGCAGACGGGCCCGACGGCATGCGCAAGGCGGTGCGCCTGTGCGTCCGCGAGGGTGTCGAGAACATCAAGATCAATATTTCCGGCGACGAGTTCACCAGCAACGTGCGCGCCGAGGCGACCTCGATGACCGAGGTCGAGGTCGCGGCCGCCGTCGAGGTAGCGCACGACTGGGGCAAGCGCGTCTCCTCCCACTCGCGTGCCGCCGAGGCGGTCAAGCGCGCCGTGCGCAACAAGGTCGACTGCATCTACCATTGCGACTTCGCCGACGAGGAGGCGATCGACATGCTGATCGCCGCGAAGGACCGCATCTTCGTCGGCCCCGCCTTCGGCCTCGTCCACAATGCGGTCTACGAGCATGACCGCGTCGGCATGAGCGCCGCGACGGTCGCCCGCATGGGTCTCCCGCGCAAGCTCGAGGCCACCTGCCGGGTCTACGAGAGGCTGCGCAAGGCCGGCGTAAAGGTGGTGGTCGGCGGCGATTACGGCTTCACCCTGACGCCCATGGGCGAGAACGCGCGGGACATCGGCCATTTCGTCAAGTTCTTCGGCTATACGCCGGCCGAGGCGCTGAAATGCGCCACGATCGTCGGCGGCGAGCTGATGGGCCACAGTGGCGAGCTCGGCATGATTCGCGAAGGCGCGCTGGCCGACCTGCTCCTCGTCGACGGCAATCCCCTCAAGGACCAGTCGGTGCTGGTCGGTCCCGACCGCTTCCTCATGATCATGAAAGACGGACGGATGCATCGTGATCCCGGGTCGCGACTCGGCGCGGCACGGCGCATCGCGGCCGAATAGGGTTCGGCGCAAGGAGGCTTGAGGTGCAGACCGCCCCGACGCTGGAGATGACGGGCATTTCGAAGGCGTTCCCAGGCGTGCGGGCGCTCACGGATGTCGGCATTGATTGCGCGCCCGGCGAGGTCCATGCCGTCTGCGGCGAGAACGGCGCCGGCAAGTCGACGCTGATCAAGATCCTCGGCGGCGTCTACCAGCCCGATGCGGGGACGATCCGGGTCGGCGGCATGGTGGCGGAGTTCGCCCATCCGATCGCGGCGCGACGGGCCGGCATCAGCATCGTCCATCAGGAGCTGAGCCTCCTGCCGGACCGCTCGGTCGCCGAGAACATCTTTCTCGGCCACGAGCCGACGCGGCGCGGCATCCTCGACCGTGCCGCGATGCGGGCGGGCGCCCGCGACATCCTCGGCCGCCTCAACTCCTCGATCGACCCCGCGGCACGTGCGGGAGACCTTGCCGTCGCCGAGCAGCAGATGGTCGAGATCGCCAAGGCGCTCGCCTCGAAGCCACAGATCCTGGTGATGGACGAGCCGACCGCGGCGCTCGACGACGCCGAGGCGGCGCGCCTCATCGGCCTCGTGCGGCGGCTGCGCCGGGACGGCGTCGCGGTGATCTATATCTCGCACCGCATCCCCGAGATCGCCGCGGTCTCGGACCGCGTGAGCGTGCTCAAGGACGGTCGCAAGGTGCTGACCGACGTGACCGCGGCCGTGCCGCCCGAGCGGCTGGTGCGCGCCATGGTCGGACGCGATCTCGCCGAGTTCTTCCCGGCGCGCGGCAGTGGCGCCGGCGAGGTGCTGCTCGAGGTGTCGGGTGGCGGCAACGACAGCCTGTCGGACATCGACCTCGTGGTGCGACGGGGCGAGATCGTCGGCATCGCGGGCCTCGAAGGCTCGGGCAAGACCGCGCTGGCGCGGGCCATCTTCGGCGATCGCCCATTTACGCGTGGCACAATGTGTTTGGCCGGTCAGGCGCTCGCGCCGCGCTCGGCGCGCGACGGCATCCGGGCCGGCATCGGCTTCCTGCCCGACGACCGCAAGCGCGAGGGGCTCGCGCTGGCGCAATCTCTGCGCGACAACGCGGCCCTGACGCTGCGGGCCTTCGCAGCCGCCTTAGGCCGGCCGAAAGGCGGCGCCATGGCCGACCGGGCGCTCGATGATCACATGCGGGCGCTCGACGTGCGTGCGGTGCGCTTCGACGGCGAAATCCGGCTGTTGTCGGGCGGCAACCAGCAGAAGGTCGTCATCGCCCGCTGGCTGGCCTGGGCGCCGCAGCTCCTGATTTTCGCCGAGCCGACGCGGGGTATCGACGTCGCCGCCAAGGTCGCCATCTACGCCATCATGCGCGACCTCGCGACGCGCGGGCATGGCATCCTGATGGTCTCGTCGGACCTGCCGGAAGTCATCGGCGTCAGCGACCGGATCGTCGTGATGCATCTCGGCCGCATCGCCGGCGAGGTCCCCGGCGGCGCGTCGGAGGAGGAGGTGATGGCGCTGGCGGTCAATCACCGCGACGGCCTGCCCTCGGCCAAGCTCGACCTCGCCTCATGAGTCTTGCGCTGCCCTCCGCCCGTCCGCGCCGCCTCGCCGCCTCGGTCCCGCTGCTGCTCCTCGCCGGCTCCGTCGCCCTCTATCTCGCCGCGGCCCTCTGGACCGGCTCGTTCAACCAGCTCGATGTCGGCGGCATCGTCGGCCTGCTGCAGCGCATGGTGGCGCTCGGCACCGTCGCGCTGGGGCAGACCTTCGTCATCCTGTGCGGCTCGATCGACCTGTCGGTGGCGAGCCTCATCAGCGTCGGCGCCGTGCTGGCCTCCTTCATCATGCGGGGCGACCCGGCGATGGTGCTGCCGGCCGTCCTGGCGGTCCTCGCCCTCTCGGCGGCGGTCGGCGCCCTCAACGGGCTCGTCATCACCCGACTGCATGTGAGCCCGCTCATCGCGACGCTCGGGAGCGGGCTTGTCATGCAGGGCGTGCTCTCGGCCAAGTTCAACGATTTCACCGGCTCCGTGCCGCCCGCCTTCGAGGCCGTCGCCTATGGGGCCCTCGGCCCGCTTCCCTGGTCGGTCCTCGGCCTCTTCGGTTTCGCGCTGGCGAGTTCGTGGCTGCTCCGCAACACGCGGTTCGGCGCCCATCTCTACGCGGTCGGCGGTAATGCGGCCGGCGCCCGGCTCGCGGGGATCCGCACCGGCCAGGTGACCATCGCGGCCCATATGCTGTGCAGCCTGTTCGCCGGCATGACCGGCCTCTACCTCGCGAGCCGGCTGCGCTCCGGCGCGCCCTGGATCGGCCGCGACGGCGTCTACGACCTCGAATCGATCGCGGTCGTGGTCATCGGCGGCACGCTGCTTTCGGGGGGTCGCGGCGGCGTCTGGGGCACGATCGCGGGCGTGCTGCTCTTCGCCGTCATCGACGCCTCGTTCAACATGCTCGGCGTGCCCGCCTTCCCCAAGCAGGTGCTGCGCGGCGCCATCGTCATCGCGGCGGTGGCGGTCTATTCGGCGCGCGGCCAGGGGCATGTGGCATGACGGTCGCCCTGAAGGAGCGGCCGCCGCGCCCGCGCATCGCCGACCTGTCGCGGCAGGTCAACATCGGGGTCGTGGTCTTCGTCGTTCTTTATGCGGCGATCGCGTTCAGGCAGCCGTCCTACGTCGAGCCGGCCGGCGTCATGAACTTCCTGCGCCGCGCCGCGCCGCTCGCCATCCTGGCCTCCGGCCAGCTCTTCGTCATCGTCTCGGGCGGCTTCGACCTCTCGGTCGGCTCGCTTGTCACGCTCGTCGTGATCGGCGCCTCGATGATGACGGGCGGCGACCCCGCCCTGACCTGGGGCGCCATCGGCGCGCTCTACGCCATGGGGCTCGCGGTCGGCCTTCTCAACGGCGTCGCCGTGGCCTATCTCAAAGTGCCCTCGATCATCGCGACGCTCGGCATGCTGCTGTCGGTCAACGGGGTCGCGATGATGTGGTCGGGCGGCTCCCCGCGTGGCTATCTTCCGGAGAATTTCCGGGCCTTCGGCCGCTTCGTGCTCCGCGACGTGCCGGGGATCGGCATGCTGCCGCTCTCGGTCGTCGTCCTCGCCGTCGTGACGCTGCTGGCCTGGTGGGGACTGCACGGCACGGTCTTCGGCCGCCGCGTCTTCGCCGTCGGCGACAATCCGCGCGCCGCCGAGCTCGCCGGCGTCAGGGTCGATCTCACCCGCATCGCGGCCTTCGTCCTGTCCGCGCTCAGCGCGGTCACGGCCGGCATCCTGCTCGGTGGCTTCGCCGGCGTCTCGACCGATGTCGGCCACGGCCTCGAGCTGCAGGCCATCGCGGCCTGCGTCATCGGCGGCGCCCAGCTGATGGGCGGGCGCGGCAGCGTCGTCGGCGTGGTGTTCGGCGCCTTGAGCCTCTTCGCCCTGTTCACGCTGCTCAATCTCGTCGGCCTGCCGCAGGCACTCCGCGACACGGCGCAAGGCCTGATCCTGATCTTCGCCGTCGCCTCGGGCGCCTATCGCCAGAGGACCGGCGGATAACACGCGGCAAAGCCGCTCGACTGACGCAGAGGGAGGACGACCAATGAAGACCTTGATGACGACCTGCGGCGCCATGGCGCTCGCCTTGATGCTTGCCGCGGGCGCGCGGGCGCAGGACTTCGACAGCCAGAAGGACTTCGACTACGCCAAGCAATTGCTGTCGATGACGCCGCAGGGACCCGAAGGCAAGCCCTGGGAGCAGAACCTCGGCGGCAAGGAGATCGACACGTCGAAATACAAGAAGCCCGGACCCTACAACGTCTGCTTTTCCAATGCGGGCGTCGACAACCCCTGGCGCGTCGTCGGCTGGACCGACATGCAGGCCGAGGTCGAGATGCTGAAGTCCGACATCAAGTCCTTCACGGCGGCGGACGCGGAAGGCAAGGATGACAAGCAGATCTCCGACATCAACTCCTTCGTCGCCAGCGGCAAATGCGACGTCCTGATCGTGTCGCCCAACACCACCGCGGCGCTGACGCCGGCGGTCGAGGCCGCCTGCAAGAAACTTCCCGTGGTGGTGTTCGACCGCGGCGTGCAGACGGACTGCCCCGTCACCTTCGTCAACCCCATCGGGGGCTACGGCTGGGGCATCGTGACCGCCGACTTCATCGTCTCCAAGCTGCCCAAGGGCGGCAAGGTGCTGGGCTTGCGCATCCTGCCCGGCGTCGATGTGCTCGAGACCCGCTGGTCGGCCGCCAACCGCATCTTCAAGGCCAACAAGATCAACGTCGTCGGGGCCGAATTCACCGGCGGCGACAATGCCAAGACCAAGAGCATCGTCGAGGACTACATCAACCGCTTCGGCAAGATCGATGCGATCTGGATGGATGCCGGCGCGACCGCGGTCGCCGCCATCGAAGCCTTCGAGGATGCCGGGCAGCCCTATCCGATCATCACCGGTGAGGACCAGATGGATTTCCTCACCGCATGGAAGAAGGACAAGCTGACCGCCATGGCGCCGACCTATCCGACCTACCAGTGGCGTTCGCCGGTCATCGCGGCGGTCAAGATCCTCAAGGGCGAGCCGGTGATCGGGCCGACCTGGAAGTTGCCGCAGCCGACGATCACGCAGGACACCCTCGACAAATACGTCAACCCGACCATGCCGCCGCTGTTCTACGCCATGTGCGGCTGCCAGGATATGCCGGGCTATCCGCAGCGCTGGGGCGGGAAATGAGCCGGATCGCCATCCCGGGCTGAGCGTAGCGCGGACCCGGGATCCACGATGAGACGCTTGCCGGTTCAGCCAGGCCTGGATCCCGGATCGCCGCGTGCCGCGGCGTCCGGGACGACAGTGTCAACCGGCACCGGTCTTGGATGAGACGACTTTGCCCTATTGGGTTTACATGATGGCGCCCAGGCGTAGCGGTACTACACGGGCGTGACGAACACGCTTGGCCGCCGGGTTTGGGAGCACCGGGAGGGACAAGGATCCGGTGGTCGTGGTTGGGCATCAGCTCAGGGCGGGAGGCCGAAGCTCCGCGGTCGGCCGGTTTAGGTCCGGCTCGCGCCCATTGATGCCATTGCGGCGGCGAGAGCCGATCCTGGAACCTGCGGCACATCGATGTTGGTCGGCGATTGGGATTGTCGGAGGATCTGCCATCGAACCGCAATGGGCGGTGGAGTCCCGTCGGATACCTTTCGGTCGGCGATTCAGAAAAGCTGGTTGCGTTCAGTTCTGACCGGTCTCAGCGAGGATGCGCTGAAGGTCTGTCGGAAGGAATGGTTTCACCAGCACTGGTCGGCTCTTGAAGGGCTGCTCGATGCCTGCGAAACCATAGCCGGTCGCGAAGGCGAAGGGAATGCCCCGCGCGGTCAGTATCTCGGCCACGGGAAAGCTCTGGTGACCATCGAGATTGACGTCGAGGAGCGCCAGATCGAAGTCGAGATTGGTAGCGGCCTTCAGCGCGTCGGGTAGGCGCATCGCGACGCTGACGACCTCGTGCCCGAGATCGAGGAGCATGTCCTCGATCATGAAGGCTATTATCATCTCGTCTTCCACGACCAGGATGCGTAGCGCCACGGCTCAGCCCTCGATTTCGAAGGTGAGGGGCGCGGCGATGGCGCAGCGCACGCCCTCCGGCTCGAACCGCAATGCCACCTCGGCGTTCATCTCACCCGCCAGGCCGCGCTCGATCAGGCGTGAGCCGAAGCCTCGCGCCGTTGGTGCGGCGACAGTCGGGCCACCCCGTTCGCGCCATACGATCTGAAGCCGACGTCCACCCGCTCCGTCACTCTCGACGGTCCATGTGATTTCGACGACACCCCGGTCGTTCGACCACGCGCCATATTTCACGGCGTTGGTGGAAAGCTCGTGCATGGCCAATGCCAAGGCCAGTGCCGTCTTGGGAGAAATTCGGATGTCCGGTCCATCGATGCGAGACCGGGCTGCATCATGCTGGTGTGGCTTTACGGCCTGGCTGATCGCATCGTGAATTGATGCGCCCGCCCAGCGCTCGCCGGTGAGCAAATCATTGGCCTGGGTCAGCGCGACCAACCGCGCCGCGAAGCGCTCCTGGGCCGCCGGAACATCGGGAGCATCGCGGAAGGTGCGCATCGCGATCGCCTGCACCATCGCCAGCGTATTCTTCACGCGATGGTTGAGCTCATTGATGACGAGCCGCAGATGCTCGTTGGCACGGTGTCGTTCGGTGACATCGCTCGCGCAACCGAACCATTCGATGATCTCGCCATTGCCATCGAGCATCGGCACGCCGCGCGAGAACGTCCAACCGATCGAGCCGTCGGCCTGCCTCACCCTGTGCTCAAGTTGGAACGGTTCCTTGTTGGCGATCGCATGCTCGATCGCGTCTTGAACGGCGGCCTGGTCTTCGGGAAGGAGGTACACGTCCATCCACGCGACCTCGGGATGGTCAATATCGGCGAGGAAGGATCGGCCATCGAGCTGCCGCATCTCCCTCCAGTCCGGGCTCATCCGGTAAACCACATCGGATGTCGCGTTGACCAGAGCGCGGAAGCGGATCTCGCTCTCCCTGACCCTGCGCTCGGCCACGACCCGGTCGGTTGTATCGGTAACGATTGCGATGACGCCTGCAGGCGTGCCGGTCTCGTCGAGCACCGGCGAGTAGTCGAGATCCATCCAGACAGGCTCGGGCCGGCCATGACGCTGCAGCGTGAGCTCCTGGTCACGGTAGGCGAGCGTTTTGCCGGCCAGTCCGACACGCATGACGTTGTCGTTGAAATCGGCGATCTCATCCCAGCCCTCACGCACCTTCGAGCCGAGCAGCTGAGGATGGCGGCTTCCCGCGAAGACCGAGTATGCGTCGTTATAGATCATGATGCCGTCTTTGCCCCACAGGAGCACGATCGGCACCGGCGAGAGCAGCAGCATCCCGGTCACCGTGCGCAAGCTTTGCGGCCAACCGTCGATCGGCCCGAGCGAGGTTGCACTCCAGCCATAGTCTCTGATCAGAAGGCCAAGCTCACCCCCGCCGTTCGGGAACGGCTTTGTCGCTGGCGGGTTGTCCGGCGTTGGAGTCACTGCTGTCTTTCCTTCGCCAGTTGCGTGATCCCGTTTTAAGGCCGCCAGTCCGGTTTCGTGAAGAGCTTCGCTTGCCTTCAGGCGTACGAAACGCTTCACGCGAGCGGAAAGTCAAAACGAGACACTGCCGTGCGGCTTACGGTCCCACGATCGCCGGCAGGGCGAGCAACAGCATCAAGCCTGCCGCCCCGCCTTGCGACGGCCATCATCATTCGAATGCCGAGGGCAGGCCCTGGCGTTCCTGCGCCGCGGTCGGGCGGTAGTCGTAGGTCGGGTAGAATTCGGTCCGGTAGCCGCCCCAGGCGGTCTGCTCGATGGCGCGGTTGACCTCGCGCAGCCGCTCGGCCGGGAAGCGCAGGGTGACGACCTGGCCGATCCCCATCACCACGGTCCAGGACAGGACGTCGACGCCCTTGGGCGGGAAGCTCTCGAAGTAATGCTGGCGCCGCAGCCGGTCGTTGATCTCGCCGAGCGTCTGGCTCTCGTCGTGGCGCAGGAAGATCGTCAGCGTCATCATGCCGGGCTGCGGTACCGGGCGTGCGGCGGCCGGGGGCGCAGCGGATGCCGGAGGGCTGTCCTGTGCGGCGGCGGCGAGCGGAGCGCAGGCGAGGATGAGGGCGAGGCAGCACCTTGGCATCGTCATCGGCGGGCATCTCCATCGGCCAGGGGGCGGAGCGGGCGTGGCCTGCGTTGGAGCCTGGTCAGGCTCGGCGGCGTCAGGGAAGCGCGCGGAGCGGCCTCCGGGTTCCCGAGCATACGGCACGGCGGCGCCCTGAACATTCGACGATGTCGCGTGGCCGCCTCCCGGCGTCGCCCAGACGGCGTTATGTGTTTGTTAAAATGTCATGCTAGCGCCCAAGCTCACCGTGTGGCAGCTTCATGTCGACCGGTCGCTCGCAGCACCCTTGGGGGATGGTATGAAACTCGCCGCAACGTCACTCTGCACGATCTCGACGATGGCTCTGCTGACGGCGGTCTCCGCCCAGGCGCAGACTGCCGATGCCCTGGCGACCGCGGCCAAGGCCGAGGGCCAGCTCACGGTCATCGCACTGCCGCACGACTGGTGCGGCTATGGCGCCATGATCGACGGGTTCAAGGCGAAATACGGCCTCAAGATCAACGAGCTCAATCCCGATGCGGGCTCGGGCGACGAGGTCCAGGCGATCCGGGCCAACAAGGACAACAAGGGCCCGCAGGCGCCCGACGTGATCGACGTCGGCCTCTCCTTCGGCCCGACCGCCAAGACCGAGGGGCTAATCCTGCCCTACAAGGTGCCGACCTGGGCGACGATTCCGGACAGCCAGAAGGACGCCGACGGCGCCTGGTACGGCGATTATTACGGGGTGCTGGCCTTCGAGGTGAACAAGGACATCGTCAAGACCTCGCCGGCCGACTGGCCGGACCTGCTCGGCTCGGACTACAAGAACACGGTGGCGCTCGCCGGCGATCCGCGCACCTCGAACCAGGCCATCCAGGGCGTCTATGCGGCCGGCCTCTCCGGCCCGAACGGTGCCGCGGGCAAGGCGGATGCTGCCAAGGCGGCCCAGGCCGGACTCGACTTCTTCGCCAAGCTCAACAAGGACGGCAACTTCGTGCCGACCATCGGCAAGGTCGCCTCGCTCGCGCAGGGCGCGACGCCGATCGTCATCCGCTGGGACTATAACGCGCTCGCCGACCGCGACACGCTCAAGGGCAATCCGCCGATCGACGTGGTGGTGCCGAAGACCGGCGTCGTCGCCGGCGTCTACGTGCAGGCCATCAGCGCCTATGCGCCCCATCCCAATGCCGCCAAGCTGTGGATGGACTACATCTATTCGGACGAGGGGCAGCTCGTCTATCTCAAGGGCTATTGCCACCCGATCCGCTTCCAGGACCTCGTCAAGACCGGCAAGGTGCCGGCCGACCTGATGTCGAAGCTGCCGCCGGCCGCCGCCTATGACGAGGCGGTCTTCCCGTCGCTCGCCGACCAGAAGGCCTCGAACGAGATCATCACCAAGCAGTGGGACAAGGTGGTCGGCGCCAACGTGAAGTAAAGCACGCGAAGCAGCGCGGAGGCTGCACGGCATGGAACAGCCGGTCGAGGTCCTGGGGCAGGTGGCGATCGCCCGGCCGCGCCGGGTGCCCCTGTCATGGGCCTGGGTCGGCGTGGTGCCCTTCTTCGCCTTCGCGCTGCTGTTCCTGCTGGTGCCGACCTTCTACCTCGTCGTCGGCGCCTTCCAGGACGACACCGGCCGCTGGACGCTCGCCAATATCGGTGCGCTGTTCCAGCCCGAGGTGATGAGCGCCTATGCGATCAGCCTCGAGATCAGCGCCGCCTCGGCGCTGATCGGCGCCGCGCTCGGCTTCATGCTGGCCTGGGCGGTGGTGCTCGGCAACCTGCCGGGTTGGCTCCGGCCGACGCTGATGACCTTCAGCGGCGTCGCCTCGAACTTCGCCGGCATCCCACTGGCCTTTGCCTTCCTGGCGACGCTCGGCCGCATGGGCCTCGTCACCCTCCTGCTGCAGGACGTCTTCGGCTTCAGCCTCTATCGGGCGGGCTTCAACGTCCTGAGCTTCTCTGGGCTAACGCTGGCCTATCTCTATTTCCAGATCCCGCTGATGGTGCTGATCATCGCGCCGGCGCTCGACGGCTTGAAACGCGAGTGGCGCGAGGCCGCGACCATCCTCGGCGCCTCGCCCTTCGGCTACTGGCGCCGCGTGGTGCTGCCGATCCTGTGGCCGAGCCTGCTCGGCACGACGCTGCTGCTTTTCGCCAATGCCTTCGGGGCCATCGCCACGGCCTATGGCCTCACCGGCTCGACGCTGAACCTCGTCACCATCCTGCTCTATGCGCAGATCCGCGGCGACGTGCTGCACAACCCGAACCTCGGCTATGCGCTGGCGCTCGGCATGGTGGTTATCACCGGCCTGTCGAATGCGGCCTACATCATCCTGCGCACGCGCTCCGAACGGTGGCTCCGATGAAACGCGCCCGCATCCTGCCCTGGCTGGCGCTGGCGATCGGCATCGTCTATTTCATCGTGCCGCTGATCGCCACCTTCGAGTTCTCGCTGCGCATCCTGCGCGGCCAGTATAGTTTCCAGGCCTATGCCAATGTGCTGGGTGACCCGCAGTTCCAGTCGACCTTCCTGTTCTCCGTCATCGTGGCCGTCGCCACCATCGTGGTCGGCACGCTGCTCGTGGTGCCGACCGCCTATTGGATCCGCCTGAAGCTGCCACGCATGCGGCCCTATGTGGAGTTCGTGACGCTGCTGCCGCTGGTCATCCCGGCCATCGTGCTCGTCTTCGGCTATCTCAAGCTCTACAATTCCTCGTCCATCCTGCCGCTGACCGCGGCGGACTGGAGCACCAATGTGCTGCTCGTCTTCGGCTATGTGACGCTGGCGCTGCCCTACATGTACCGCGCGGTCGACACCGGCCTGCGCGCCATCGACGTGCGCAGCCTGACCGAGGCGGCCGAGAGCCTGGGCGCGGTGCGCACGACCATCCTGTTCCAGGTCATCCTGCCCAACGTGAAAGTGGCGGTGATGAGCGGCGCCTTCCTGACCTTCGCCATCGTCATCGGCGAATTCACCCTGGCGAGCCTGCTCGACCGGCCAGCCTTCGGCCCCTACCTGCAGCTCGTCGGCGCCAACAAGGCCTACGAGCCGGCGGCGCTCGCCATCATCGCCTTCGCCATCACCTGGGCCTGCATGGGCCTGATCCAGGTCTTCGGGCGCGACCCGCGCACCGCTTCGCGTCCCGCCTTCTGAGAGCCGGCATGTCCTTCCTCGTCATCGAGAACCTGCGCAAGACCTACGGCGACCACCAGGTCGTGCAGGCCTTCGACATCGCGGTCAAGCGTGGCGAGTTCGTCTCCTTCCTCGGCCCGAGCGGCTGCGGCAAGACCACGACGCTGCGCATGATCGCGGGTTTCGAGACCGCCACCGCCGGGACGATCCGCATCGACGGGCGCGACGTCACCCACCTGTCGCCGAACCAGCGCAACGTCGGCATGGTGTTCCAGTCCTATGCGCTGTTTCCCAACATGACGGCGGCACAGAACGTCGCCTTCGGGCTCAAGGTCGCCAAGAAGCCGGCGGCCGAGATCAAGCGGCGGGTCGACGAGATGCTCGGGGTGGTCAAGCTGCCGCATCTCGCCGGCCGCTATCCCTACCAGATGTCGGGCGGCCAGCAGCAGCGCGTGGCGCTGGCCCGCGCGCTCGCCACGAGCCCCCAGCTCCTGCTGCTCGACGAGCCGCTCTCAGCGCTCGACGCCAAGGTGCGGGTGGCCCTTCGCGAGGAGCTCAAGAACCTGCAGCGCGACCTCGGCATCACCACGGTCTACGTCACCCACGACCAGGAGGAGGCCCTGTCGATGTCGGACAGGATCGTGGTCATGAGCGACGGCCGTATCGAGCAGCTCGGCACGCCCTTCGAGATCTACAACAATCCGCGCACCCGCTTCGTCGCGGCCTTCGTCGGCACGCTGAACATTCTCAAGGCCCAGGTGGTCGATGCCGCGCAAGGCGCGATCCGCATCGACGGGCAGGACTTCCGTGCCGCCCGGCAATTGCCCGAGCGCAATGGCGAGACCTGCTCGATCGCGCTCCGGCCCGAGGCGGTGACGCTGCAGGACCCGGGCAACGGCTGCAACCGGGTCAAGGGCACGATCGAGGACGTCTCCTTTCTCGGAGCCGTGGTGCGCATCAAGGTCGGGGTCGGCGAGAGCCGCATCATGCTCGACCGCTTCAACACGCCGAACCTGCCGCCGCCGGTGCGCGGCGAGACGGTGACCTTGCATTTCGCGCCCGAGGACGTCCTGCCGCTCGAGAGCGTGGTCGCTTAGATCGAGGCATGTGTCCTCCCCTGCCGTATCGCGGCGGGGGAGGGGACCATGCGAAGCATGGTGGAGGGGCTACGTTTGCCCCAATCTATCTCCCCGTGGATACCGATCGCCGAAATCCGAAACCGTGCTCGCCTCCTCCACCGCCTGCGGCGGTCCCCCTCCTCCGCGAGCGGAGGAGGAGCTCAGCTTGAACGCCTATGAAAGGTAACGCATCATGCCCGACCTTACGCTCGCCGTCGCCCAGACCATCATGGCGACGGCGCTCGCCGCCGGGCGCGACAAGCGGCTGAAGCCGCTCGCCGTCGCGGTGTTCGACGCGCGCGGTGCGCTCAAGGCCTTCGCGGCCGAGGACGGCACGAGCCTCAAGCGGGCCAAGATCGCCTGCGGCAAGGCGGAAGGCGCCCTGGCGCTCGGCCTCGGCTCGCGTGCGATCGCCGCCATGGCGCTCGACCGGCCGCATTTCATCGCCGCCGCGACGCACGCGGTCGGTGGCTCGCTGATCCCGGCCGCCGGCGGCGTGCTGATCCGCAAGGCAGGCGTGCTGGTCGGCGCGGTCGGCATCTCCGGCGACACGTCGGACAATGACGAGGCCTGCGCGCTTGCCGGCATCGCGGCGGCGGGGTTCGAGGCCGATCCTGGAGCGTGACGCAGGCCTATCGGCGGTGTCAGGCCCGCGCGACCTTCAAGGCGAGATCGTCGCTGAGCGTGCGGTTCAAGGCCATTCTCAGCGCATTGTGTCGGTCGAGATGCCGGCGCAGGCTGGACGTGGACCATTCAAGGTAGCGGGTGCCCGGCGCGATGGCGACCGTGGCGGAGGCGGGGCTGCCGCGCAGAAAAGCCACTTCGCCGATGAAAGTCGGCGGCTCCAGCGTGATGGAACGGCCGGCCTTCAAGACCTCGATCGTCCCCCGATGGATGTAGAACAGGGACGTCGGCACGATGCCTTCGGTGGTGACGAGCCGGCTATCTTCGGCGCTGCGCCACTGG
The DNA here is from genome assembly GCA_965277635.1 of Lichenihabitans sp. Classification (GTDB taxonomy): domain Bacteria; phylum Pseudomonadota; class Alphaproteobacteria; order Rhizobiales; family Beijerinckiaceae; genus Lichenihabitans. The sequence goes on along the minus strand of CBDIDE010000002.1, from coordinate 1,491,823 downwards.
CCGATGCGGATCAATTTGCGGAACTCGCCGGGGGTGAGGCTCAGGAAGCCCGACAGCACCCCCTTCTCTTCCCTGGTGAGGCCGAACGTCGTCCGGTCGAGAATGATCTCCGTCAGGACATAAAGATTGATGCAGAAGAAAAGACCGTTCCAAAGCTGATATTGCCAAGCATGATCTACATATCCGAAGTAATCATCGGCAGAATAGAACACGAAGCTCAGCAAAAGGACGAGGCGAAGCTGCAACTGCCCGCGCAGCGCCAGGGCCGTGACCGAGATCAGCGCACCGAGATGATACAGCGGATGAAGGGTGGCGAAGGTCCCCATGAAGCTCCGGGCGATCAGGGCTGGCGCTCCGGCGGAAGGCCAAACCCGGTGCCGAGGTTTCTACCGTGGCGGGACCGCCCTCCGCAATCACGAGGTGCGACATCCCGATTCCGCTTGCGGGAAAACTGCCTTGTCGCGGCGCGGCCGCGAAGAGGCAGATCCGATGCAGGAACGCCGTGCCCTCAGGCCACGCCGTGGTCTTTGAACCAGGCCTGCGCCTTCGTCCAGGCATCCCTCGCGTCCGCCGGCCGGTAGCTCGGCCGGTAATCGGCGAAGAAGCCGTGCGGTGCATCGGGATAGACGACGATCTCGCCGCCGTGACCGCCCTGCTTGAGTTCGGCCTGCATCTTCGCGATGAGATCGCCGGGGATGTTGCTGTCCTGCCCGCCGTAGAGGCCCAACACCGGCACCGTGACCTTGGCGCCAAAATCGATCGGGTTCGTCGGCTTGATCGGAGAGGGAGGCGACGCCGCGCCGCCCAGGATGCCGTAGAAGGCGACGGCCGCCTTGAGCTTGGGGTCGTGCTCGGCGAAGAGCCACACCATACGGCCGCCCCAACAAAAGCCGATGGTGCCGCGCTTGTCGGTGTCGGCCTGTCCCGAGGCCTTGGCGAAGGCGATCGCGGCGTCGAGGTCGGACATGGCCTGCGCGTCCGGCACCTTGGGCACGATGTCCTTGAGGATGGTCCCGATGTCGGCGGTCAGCGGGTTGCCCTCGCGCGCGAAGAGCTCCGGCGCGATGGCGTAATAGCCGAGCTTGGCGAGGCGCCGGCAGATGTCCTTGATGTAGTCGTGGAGCCCGAAGATCTCCTCGATGACGACGATCGTCGGGAAGGGACCGCCCTGGGTCGGCATGGCCCGGTAGCCCGGGATGTCGCCGTCACGCGTCGGGATTTTGACCTCGCCCGCCTCGAGGCCGTCGGCCGGCGTGTGGATGACCTGCGCCATGACCGGGTTGGCCGCAAGCGCGAAGCCGGCGCCCAAGCCCGTCATCAGGATTCTTCTGCGCCGCGGGCTATGTCCCGGCCCGACCTCGGGCAACTGGTCGGCGTGCTGGGGCTGGTCGTTGTGGAGGAGCATGAAATTTCCTTGCCGGTCGACGGATTGCGGGCGCGCGGGTCGCGATGATTGAGTGACCTATGCCGCAACGGCCGCTTTTGATCCAAAAACTTAGGTGATTGCCTAACTGTCGCGGACAAGATACTAAAGCCAATGCTTAACCAATCGGAACCGCTCGACCGGATGTTTCAGGCGCTTTCCGACCCCGCGCGGCGGGCGATGGTGGAACGTCTGTCGCGCGGCCCGGCGTCGGTCGGCGAATTGGCGCAGCCGCTCGCCATGTCGCTGCCGGCCGTGCTGCAGCACCTCTCGGTCCTGGAAGGTGCGGGTCTGGTGACGTCGAAGAAGACCGGCCGGGTCAGGACCTGCCAAGTGAATCCCATCGCCTTCGGCGAAGCCGAGAAATGGATCAACGAGCGTCGGACCGAGTGGGCTCGGCGCCTCGACCGGCTCGGTCGATATCTCGAAACCAAAGAGAAGGATGAACGATCATGACGCAACAGACTGAAGGCCACGCGCCGCGACAGCCAGCGCCGCTCAGGATCTCGCGACGCTTCGATGCGCCGCCGGAGGTGGTGTTCGAGGCCTGGAGTTCCGCCGACCACGTGAGCCAGTGGTTCTGCCCGAAAGGCTACAGCGCGCCGCAGGCCAAGGTCGAGCTTCGTGTCGGGGGGCCGTTCGAGGTGTGCATGCGCTCGCCCGAGGGCCGGGATGTCTGGACGCGGGGCACCGTTGCCGAGGTCATCCCTAACGAGCGGCTGGTGCTCGACCTCTACGCCGAGGATGACGGCGGCCGTCGGCTCTTCGGGGCTTACACGGAGGTGACGTTCACGCCCGAGGGGCGCGGGACGCGGCTCGACGTCGTGCAGACCTACACCTCCGATGAACCCTCCCTGACGGCCCATATGACCGACGGCGCGCCCGAAGGCTGGACGCAGACGCTCGACAAGCTCGAGGCGGAGATCAGGCGAATGCAGGGAAGCACGCGCGCTTAGGGACGCTTCGCGCGACGAGGCTGGTCGTTCAGGACATCCGTCTCAGCCAAGGCCTGCTTCCACCTGCCGGCGTCTCGGATCCAAGCCCCGGCTGGTAGAACTCGTCCATGAAGGGCGGCTTGCCGGCTTCGAGTGCCCTGAGCGTCGGCGCGTCGTCGATCAGGAAGGCGTCGAAGCCGCAGCGCCGCATCAGCTGGAGCTGATCCCACAGCACGTCGCCCGAGGCGCGGATTTCTCCGGCGAAACCGTGCTGGCCGCGCAGCATCGCGGCTTTCGAGAAGGATCGGCCGTCCGCCCATTTCGGGAAGACCAGCTCGATCAGCGACAGGCGGTCGAGGTCGGGCAGGATGGCGTCGATCGTCTCGCCGGCCTCGATCCTGACGCCGAGCGGCACGTTGATGCCGTCGCGCCCCTCGCCCAGCGCCTGCCAAGCCTTGAGCGACAGGACCGAGGGGCCGGGGCCGGGCGCCGCATCGTCGGCGACCGCGCGCCAGCCATCGTCGATGAAGGCACCGTTCTTGTAGAGACGCATCATTCCGATTCCGACGAGATCGCTGGCGTGGTGACGGAGGTCGTATACCCCTCATCCGGCGCTTCGCGCCACCGTCTCCCGCAAGCGGAGAAGGGTTCTCGATCCTGCGAGACCGGCGTCCTTCTCCCCTTGCGGGAGACGGTGCCCCGGACTTGATCCGGGGCGGATGAGGGGTGAGCGACACCGCTCGACCGGAACCCCTATCAGATGTCCGACCCGGCATCGAGCGTGCCGAGGTGGATGCCGCATTCGACCTTGCCGCGCCCGCGCCAGCGGCCGGCACGCGCGTCCTCGCCGGGCCTGACCGGCGAGGTGCAGGGGATGCAGCCGATCGACGGATAGCCCTTGGTCACCAGCCGGTGGCGCGGCAGGTCGTGCCGATCGAGATAGCCGAGGAGCTCGGAGGCGTCCCAGCCGGCGAGCGGGTTGATCTTCACACGCTCCCCCTCGGCCTCGAACAGCGGCAGGGTGGCGCGGGTCGCGCTCTGGAAGCGCTTGCGGCCGGTGATCCAGGCGTCATAACCCTCGACCGCCTTGGCGAGCGGCTGGACCTTGCGGATGTCGCAGCAGGCGTCGGGGTCGCTCGACCACAGGAAGCTTTCCGGGTCGAGCTCGGCCAGGTCCTCGGCGGAGGGCTGCACGGATTTGACATCCGTCAGGCCGAGCAGGGCGACGAGCTCATCGCGATAGGCCAGGGTCTCGGGAAAGAGGTGCCCGGTATCGACGAAGATCACCGGCGTCGCCCGGTCGATTTCCGAGACCATGTGCAGCAGCACGGCCGAATCGGCGCCGAAGCTCGAGACAAGCGCGATACGGCCCGGATAGAGATCCTTGATGGCGAGGCGCAGGAACACCTGCGCATCCATCGCGGCGAAGCGCTGGCCGAGCCGGGAGGCGGCGACCTGGTCGCCGAACAATGTCACGTCATGCATGCTCATGACTCATATCCCCTGGCCGGCGTCGCGCTCGTAGAGCGCCTTCTTGAACGGCGCCATGCCGACCCGGCGATAGGCCGAGAGGAAGTCCTCGTCCTTGCCCTGCCGCAGGCCCAGATAGGTGTCGACCACGGTCTCGACCGCATCGACCACGTCGTCGGTGGAAAACCCCGGCCCGGTGAGGTCGCCGAGCGAGGCATGCTCGTCGCCCGAGCCGCCGAGCGTGATCTGGTAGGTCTCCTCGCCCTTCCGGTCGAGGCCGAGGATGCCGATATGGCCGACGTGGTGGTGGCCGCAGGCATTGATGCAGCCCGAGATCTTGATCTTGAGCGGCCCGATCTCGTCGGCGCGCGGGCCTTCGCCGAAACGCTCGGAGATGCGCTGCGCCACCGGAATCGACCGCGCCGTCGCGAGCGCGCAATAGTCGAGGCCCGGGCAGGAGATGATGTCGGTGACAAGGCCAGCGTTAGGCGTGGCGAGGCCGGCGGGCTCGAGCGCATCGTAGAGCGCCGGCAGGTCGTCGAGCCGGACGTCGGTCAGGACCAGGTTCTGCTCGTGCGAGACGCGCAATTCGCCATGGGAGTAGCGGTCGGCGAGATCGGCCACGAGGTCCATCTGCTCGGCCGAGATATCGCCCGGCACGCCGCCGATGGGTTTCAGCGAGATCGTCACGATGCCATGGCCAGGCATGCGATGCGCCGCGACATTGGTGTCGACGAAGGCCGCGAACCGGGTGTCGGCCGCGCGGCGTGCCTCGGTCGCGGAGGAGGTGGCCGGCCCGGCGACAAGCTCCGGCGGGGCGAAATAGGCGCGGATGCGTTCGACATCCTCGGCCGGCAGGGTCAGGCCCTTCGGCCCCTTGGCGAATTCCGCCTCGACCGCGGCGCGCATCGCCTCGGCACCCTTCTCGTGCACCAGGATCTTGATGCGCGCCTTGAACTTGTTGTCGCGGCGGCCCTCGAGATTGTAGACGCGCACGATCGCGTCCACGTAGGCGAGGAGCTCCGCCTCGGGCAGGACGTCGCGGATCTTGAAGCCGATCATCGGCGTGCGGCCGAGCCCGCCGCCGACATAGACCTTGAAGCCGAGCGCACCGTGATCGTCGCGGACCACCTGCAGGCCGATGTCATGCGCCTGGATCACCGCGCGATCGCGCGGCGCGCCCGTCACGGCGATCTTGAACTTGCGCGGCAGGAACGAATATTCGGGGTGCAGCGAGGACCATTGCCGCAGGATCTCGGCATAGGGGCGCGGGTCGGCGACCTCGTCGGCGGCGGCACCGGCGAAATGGTCCGCGGTGACGTTGCGGATGCAATTGCCCGAGGTCTGGATGGCGTGCATCTCGACGGTGGCGAGATCCGTCAGGATGTCCGGGCAGTCCTTCAGCGCCGGCCAGTGGAACTGCAGGTTCTGCCGCGTGGTGAAGTGGCCATAGCCGCGGTCGTAGCGCCGCGCGATATGGGCCAGCATGCGCAACTGCTTCGAGCGCAGCGAGCCGTAAGGCACGGCAATGCGCAGCATGTAGGCGTGCAGCTGCAGATAGACGCCGTTCATCAGCCGGTGCAGCTTGAACTGGTCCTCGGTCAATTCGCCCGAGAGGCGGCGGGAGACCTGGTCGCGGAACTGCGCCACGCGTTCCGCCACGAAGCGGGCGTCGAATTCGTCATACCGATACATGGTCGTCCTCTTCCGCGACGGGCGGCTGCGAGCCGGGCTTCGCCATCTCCGGGTGGATGGTCGGTCCGCGGGCCCGGATCGCTTCCCGGAGCTTCAGCGGCACCACGCCGCCGCTCTTCTTGGAGACGTCGATGGCATAGACGTCGACGACGAGGTTCATCGCCTCGGCCTCGCTGCCCTGCGCGAGACCATGTGCCACCGCATCCTTGTCGTCGAGCAGCATCGCCTGGTCCAGCCGCTCGACCCAGGCGCCGTCATCCCCAAGAAACACGACCGCGCCGTCGTGGAGGCGGCTCGCGGTGATCAGTTGGCTCATCGATCTTCATCCTGGCGGACGCCCAATGATCCGCGTCGCGCCAGAGACTATAGGGATTCCCCTACCAGAAAACGATAATTAAAAAATACAACAGAAAAAATTAGTATTTATCTTCCCGCTCATTCCCGCGCAAGCGGGAATCCAGCGAAGAGGCCGGCCGCACGCCGTCCGTAGCGGAGGACCTCGATAGCTCGTGCCTGGCTTCCCGCTTGCGCGGGAATGAGCGGAGAGGGCTGTGCCGCGCTAATTGACCGTCAGAGCGTCGCTGCCAGGGCGGCGAGCTGGTCAGCGCATTGGCCCCAGCCCTGATGGAAGCCCATGTCCTCGTGGGCTTGCCGGTCGGCTTGCGTCCAATGGCGGACGCGGGCCGTGTAACGGGTCTGGCCACCCTCGTCCTCGAAGGTCACGATGACCGTCATGAACGGCTTTTCGGACGGCTCCCAGGCCTGGGTATAGGCGTCGGTGAACACGAGCCGCCGGTTCGGCACGACTTCGAGATAGACGCCACGATTGGGGAAATCTTTCCCGTCGGGACCGCGCATGACGATCAGGTTCGCGCCGCCCGGCCGAACGTCGAGCTCGGCCGATGGCGTGGTCCAGGGCAGCGGTGCGAACCATTGCTTGAGCAGCTCCGGCTCCGTCCAGGCCCGGTACAATTTTTCGCGGGCGGCCGGGATGAGGCGGGTGAGGACAAGCTCGCGGTCGGAGCCGGGCGCGGTTTCACTGGCGGTCGTCATGGGTCGATCCTTTCGGGGACGGTGCTGCTGTGGCGGGACGAGGGCAGGCGGCCTGGGGCGGGTATTCCCGATGGAAAGGTGCCTCAGCCTCCATCGTAGGCCCTCCTGAGCGCCGCGATATCGAGCTTCACCATCTGCATCATGGCCTGCATGGCGCGCGACGCCCCGGCACGGTCCGGGCTCTGCAGCACCTCGAACATAGCGACCGGCACGATCTGCCAGGACAGGCCGTACTTGTCCTTCAGCCAGCCGCAGCGGCTTTCCTCGCCGCCGCCCTCGAGCAGACGCGACCAGAAGTGGTCGACCTCCTCCTGGGTTTGGCATGGTACGAAAAACGAGACGGCCGGGGTGAACTTGTAATGCGGGCCTCCGTTGAGCGCGATAAACTCCTGGCCCAGCAGGGTAAAGGTCACGGTCAACGCCTTGCCGCCGGAGCCGGCCATGGTCTCGAGAACCCGTCCCCCGGGAAAGACAGAGAGGTAGAAGTCGACAGCCTCCTCGGCATTGCCGTCGAACCAGAGGCAGGGTGTGATCTTGCGCATGACAGTCTTCCCGCGGTCTCAGGCTTGCTTGATCGGCGCGTTGATGGCCCAGACGACGCCGAACGGGTCGCGAAGCTGGCCGTAGCGATCGCCCCAGAACATGTCCTGGACCGGCATGACGACCTCGGCGCCGGCCTCCGTGGCGCGCTTGAACCAGGCATCGATGTCCTCGACGGGCAGCATCAGATTGAACGCCTGCGGCGGCCGCAGCGGAAACCCGTGCTCGGGATAGGCGTCGCCGAGCATCACCGAGCTGCCGTTGATGTAGAGATGGACATGCATGGTGCGGCCCTTCTCGTCGACCGGCATCGCGGTCGCGACTTCGGCGCCGAAGGCGCGCTTGTAGAATTCGGCAGCCTTCATGGCGCCGTCGACCTGCAGATAGGCGACGACGCCGCCTTTGGTTTCGACGCGGGGCGGGGGGTTGGCTTCAAGCATCGACGTTCTCCGTGGACGAAGGATTTACGGGTGAGATCGACGGCGGCCTTGAGGCCGGCCGTCTGCCCCAAGGACGGCGGGACGGACGGGAGTCCGACAGACAGCCCGAGAAATTATTTCACGGCTTCGGCCGGCGCCGTCTCGCCCGCCATGCGATCGAGGTGGCGGCGGATGTGGGCAGCTTCGGCCGCCGTGCCGGCGAGCGCGATGGCCCGGTCGAAAGCGATGCGGGCCTCCTCGATCCGGCCGAGCTGCTTCAGCAGGGCGCCCTTGGCACCGAAAAAGTAGAAGTAGCCCGACAGCCGCGGCCCGAGCGGCTCGATCATCGCCAGCGCCGCAGCGGGTCCCTGGAGCTTGCCGACCGCGACCGCGCGGTTCAGGGTCACGATCGGTGATGGGTCGAATCGTTCGAGCGCCGCGTAAAGCGCCTCGATCCCGACCCAGTCGGTCTCCTCCGGTCGCGACGCTCGCGCATGCAGTGCGGCGATGGCGGCCTGGATCTGGTAGGGGCCCGGCCGGCGGTGGCGCATCGCCTTGTCGATGAGCGCGAGGCCTTCGGCGATCTGCTTGCTGTCCCAGAGCGCGCGGTCCTGGTCGTCGAGCAGTACGATGTCGCCTGCCGCGTCGAAGCGCGCCGCGCTACGCGCATGCTGGAGCAGCATCAGCGCCGTGAGACCCATCAACTCGGGCTCGGTCTGGAACAGGCGCAGCAGCAGCCGGGCGAGCCGGATCGCCTCACCGGAGAAATGGGCGCGCTCCGATCCGGTGCCGGCCGAATAGCCCGAATTGAAGACCAGATAGATCATGGCCGAGACGGCGGCGAGGCGCTCGGCGCGCTCGACGGGGCCGGGCGAATCGAAGGGCACCTCGGCCTTGGCGATGCGCGCCTTGGCCCGGGTGATGCGCTGCTCCATGGCGCTCTCGCCGACCAGGAAAGCGCGGGCGATCTCTGCCAGCGAGAGGCCGGAGACGATGCGCAGCGCGAGCGCGATCTGCTGCGTCGCCGGCAGGTCCGGGTGGCAGCAGATGAACAGGAGGCGCAGCACGTCGTCGCGATAGTGGGCGCCGTCGAGCCGCTCGGCGAGCTCGGCCTCGGCATCGTCGAGGTCCGACAGTGCTGCCTCGTCCGGCAGCGGCGTCATCCGGGCGCGGCGGCGCACCCCGTCGAGCCCAGCGTTGCGGCCGACCAGGATCAGCCAGGCGACGGGGTCGCGCGGCGGCCCGTTGCGCGGCCAGCTCTGCAGCGCCCGCAGGCACGCCTCCTGAAAGGCTTCCTCGGCGGTGTCGAGGTCGCGGAAATAGCGCAGGAGGGCGCTCAGCGCCCGCGGGCGCGCGGCGACGAGCGTCGTCTCTATGCAGGCGAGGTCGGTCACCGGACGGCGACATCCCGCCTGTCGGGGACGTAGAGCGCGATCGGCCGGATCTCGTAGGCGCCGCCGGGATTGGCCTCGGCGAGCTCGCGCGCCACCGCGAGCGCCGCGTCGAGATCAGCGACATCAATGACGTAGAAGCCGAGAAGCTGCTCCTTGGTCTCCGCGAAGGGACCGTCGATGACGAGCGGCGGGTCGCTCTTGCGCAGCGTCGTGGCGGCGGTCGTCGGCAGCAGGCGCAGGGCGGGACCGAGCTTGCCGTCCCGCGTCAGCCGGTCGTGGACCACGCCGAGGCGCGCCATGACGGCGTCGTCCTGCTCCTTGGTCCACGACCAGACCGCGTCCTCGTCGTTGTAGCACAGGATGGCATAATGCATGCGGATCGTCTCCCGTCCTCCCTTGAAGACGATGCATTATGCCGGGTGCCGACAGTCCGGCGCAAAAATCGTGTCCGGGGACGTCGGCAGGCGCCGAAGACGCGCTACCGGAAGTGTCCCGGCCGGTCCACCGTCGGCGAAATGTCGAGCGCAGTAACGATCATCCTGCAGGGCACGTTGCCGACCGTCCCGGAGCGATGCCCCTTGCCGCCCCGGCTGTTCTGATCCTCACCCATCATGAGCTCGCCGGGACCCATCTCGACGCGGGTGCCGTCCATCGTCTCGACGAACCAGCGGCCGTCGAGGATCGCGATCCACTGCGGCTTCGGATTCTCGTGCCATTCCCCGACCCAGCCGACCGGCAGGACCGTGAAGGTGACGTTGGCCGGCGCTGGCTCCATCTTGTCGTTCCATTGCGGGGCGATGCCGGGGCCGATGGCTTGGAGCTTGAACGCGCCGAGGTCGCAGCGCTTTTGCCGGCTCGTGCCGTCGGCGTCGACATAGACGTGCCAGTAGGACATCGTCGGCTCGGCGTGGGTCTCATCCATGCGATCACCTTTCCCGGCGCCCCTCTCCCAAGAAGGGCCGACGATCCTGTTTGTTCCAGGAGCCGCGCCGCGATCGTCACCGTCCGCCGCGAACGAAGCGGAAACTCCGCCGACCCTTCCACGTTCACGTCGCGGGGGATCCGATCCGATCGAGGTGCAAACGCCATGGTCTACAAGATCCTGCTCAAGGGTGCGGCCATCGCCATGGTCGCGGCTTGCGCCTTCGTGCCCATGGTCGCGGCTTCGGCGACCGCCGCGCATCGTCATCACGGCACGTATCGGGTGGCGCATCGCACTCCGCGCTATCACGTGAACCGCTACGGTTACGGCAATTACGTTCATGGCCCCCACGGCGCCTACGGCGGCTATCCGGCCGGCAGCGCCGGGGCGCGCGAGCTCCAGATCAACCACGAGCTGAAGTGTCGCTATTCACCGGAAACCTGCTGAAGGTCAGTCCGGCGCAAGCATCCGGGCGGAAGCGTAGGCGTCACGTCCCGATCACCGGTGGTCGGGCGCCTCTCTCATTCGGCTCCGCGGCGGCGTCTGCCGGGGCGACGATGTCGGGTGTCGCCGGGCAGCCCGCCGATGCAAGAGGCACCGCGCCGAGCGGACGGTGTGGCCAAAATACCGCTCGCGGGGGCCGCTGGGAATTATGACGCCATCACGGCTTGATCATGACGCAGGCTGCCTCCATGGCTATTCAGCAAGCGAGACGGGGCCGAATTCTTCGGGCAGCCGTTGTTGCCAAAAAACGACAACAGAAAACACAGTACGGATTATGACATGACGCAGATATCATTGTCATAAATCTGTAATCCTCACCGTGTTGAAGACGGATGAACTTGTATAATGTGGGGCTGGGGTAGCGATATGATGACCTTGAAACACTCATTCCTTGCCAGCGTGGCAGTGCTGACGGCAGTCGGTGGTGCCGCGGCGGCGGATCTGCCGGCCTACAAGTCGGCTCCGGTGGAATATGTGCGCGTCTGCGACGCCTACGGCGCAGGCTTCTTCTATATCCCGGGGACGGATACCTGCCTGCGCGTCAACGGCGCCGTGCGGGCGGAATATACGATCCGGCCCAATGCCCCGACGGACAATCAGTTTGCGTATGCGCGCAATCTCGCCGGCGTGGTCTACAAGCGCGACATCGGCGTTTTCCGGGCCCGCGCCTACCTCAATGCCGATGCCAGGACGGCGACCGCCTACGGCACCATCCGGACCTATATCGCCTACCGCATGACCACGCAGTCGACCCAGGCCGGTCCGACCGGCGGCGGCAGCTTCACCCCGGCGGGCGCCACCTTCTCGGAGAAGACCAGCATCTTCCAAGGTTTCCCGAGCCCGCAGGCCAACCTCGACAAGGCCTTCATCCAGTTCGGCGGCATCACGGCGGGTCGCGCGCAGTCCTTCTTCGATTTCGACGCGCAGAGCCACGAGCTACTGACCAACTCGCTCGCCAACTCCAACCAGCCGACGCAGCTCTTCGCCTACACGGCGACGTTCGGAAAGAGCTTCTCGGCGACCATCTCGGTCGAGGATCCGAGCGAGCGCGAGGTCGGCGACAATGGCTTCTTCCAGGCCAACCTAAACCCGACCGCCACCAAGGCCGGCTATCAGGCTTACGCGGGCCAGAAGGTTCCCGATGTCGTCGGCAGCCTGCGCGTCGACGAGGCCTGGGGTTCGGCCCAGCTCGCGGGCGCCTACCACAATGTCTCGTCCCTTCAGGTGCAGTTGCCGAGCGGCCTGACCGTCGCGCCCAAGGATGAGGCTGGCTTCGCGGCGATCGCGGGCGTGAAGCTCTTGGTTCCGCAACTCGCCAAGGGCGACAATTTCGTCATCCAGGGCACCTACGAGAGCGGCGCCACCGACTATATCAACTCCGTCAACTACGATAATGGACCGACCAACGTCTATGACCATGGCACCCAGGTCGGCATCCCCAACAATGACGCCTTCATCCTTCCCGGCGGCAGGATCGGCCTGCAGCACGCGTTCGGTGGCTATGCGGCCTTCCAGCACTACTGGGCGCCGGAATGGAACAGCTCGATCTACGGGGACTATGTCCGCTATCACAATCCCTATGCGGCGCAGCTCCTGACCTCGAGCGCCGACAATGCCACGGTCTATCAGGTCGGCGGCAATCTGATCTGGACGCCGGTCAAGGATCTGATCATCGGCGGCGAGGTTCTCTATACGAACCTCAAGCTCGCGGGCGCCGCCGATCTGTCGAAGGCCGTGACCCTGGGGGATGGGTCGAAGGTCGCCCTGCCTCCCGACTCGAACGATATCCGCGCGCGCCTGTCGATCCGCCGCGCCTTCTGACACGGGCTTCAAGCCAGAAGCACCCCGGGCTCGTTCGATCGAGCCCGAGGTTTGTCATTTTTTTGAACGGGGCTGACGGGTAGCCGGCCGCACGCTATGGTAGGTTCCCGACGTGACGGCGGAGCTCCCATGGTAGACGATCGATTTTCCCTCGGCACCCAGTTGAAGCAGTTCCGCGACTTCGCCCTCAAGGGTAACGTCATCGATCTCGCTTTCGCGGTCATTATCGGCGCGGCCTTCGGCAAGATCGTCGACAGCCTGGTCAAGGACATCGTCATGCCGATCATCGGCATGGTCGGGAGCGCCGATTTTTCCAACTATTTCATTCCGTTAAGCCACAATGTCACGGCCACCAACCTGGCCGACGCGCAGAAGCAAGGCGGGGTGCTGGCCTGGGGCAGCTTCCTCACCTACGTGGTCAACTTCCTCATCGTCGCCCTGGCGCTGTTCCTCATTTTCAAGCTGATCAAGATGGTGCGCGACCGCATGGCCGCCGAACCTGCCGCCGCGGAGGCGGCCCCCTCGCGCCAGGAAATCCTGCTGACCGAGATCCGCGACCTTCTGGCTCGCGACCGCGTCTGATCCTCGGCAAGGCCGGTCATGTCCGTCTTCCATGCCGACGCCCGCCCGGCTTCGCCCGACGCCATACCGCACGGGCGAAGCCTCCTCGACGGCCTGCGGCCCGAGGCCCTCGGGCCGCCCGGCAGCGGCATCGTCGAGATCTTCAACTACGGCCGCAACCGCCAGGGTCTGATCCCGCTCTGGGTCGGCGAAGGAGACTTGCCGACGCCGGGCTTCATCGCCGACGCCGCGGCGCGCTCCTTCGCGGCGGGCGAGACCTTCTACACCTATCAGCGCGGCATCCCGGAGCTCAGGGCCGCCATCGCGGTCTATATGACGCGCTGCTACGGCAGGCCCTTCGCCGACGACGCCGCACCCTTCGCGCCCGAGCGCTTCCATGTCACGGTCGGGGGCATGCATGCGCTCCAGATCGCCATCCGCATGGTGGCCGGGTCGGGCGACGAGGTGCTGGTGCCGACGCCGGCTTGGCCGAACTTCCGGGGCGCTATCATGGCCGCCGGGGGCGCCGTGGCGGAGGTGCCGATGCAGTTCTCCGGCCGGGGCTCGAATGGCCGCTGGTCGCTCGACATCGACCGGCTCGCCGGCGCGCTCACCGGCCGGACGCGGGCGATCGTGGTCAACTCGCCCTCGAACCCCACCGGCTGGATCGCCTCCCGCGCGGACCTCGAGGCTCTGCTCGACCTGTCGCGCCGGCATGGCATTTGGATCGTCGCCGACGAGATCTACGGCCGGCTGGTCTATGAGGCGGAGCGCGCGCCCTCGTTCCACGACGTCATGGCTGCGGACGACCGCGTCCTCTTCGTCCAGACCCTGTCGAAGAACTGGGCCATGACCGGATGGCGCGTCGGCTGGCTCGAAGCGCCGCCCGACCTCGGCGGCACCATCGAGAATCTCGTGCAATATTCGACGTCGGGCGTTCCGGTGCCGCTCCAGCGCGGCGCCGCCATTGCCCTCGAGGAGGGCGAAGACACGGTGCGGGCGATGGTCGCCCGGGCGCGCCGCAGTCGCGACATCCTCTGCGAGGCGCTCGCCGGCTCCGGCCGGCTACATTTCGCCAGGCCCGGGGGCGCCTTCTATCTCTTCGCCCGGGCCGACGGTTTTGCCGATAGCCGCAGCCTCGCCTTCAGCCTGGTGGACGAGATCGGCGTCGGCGTCGCGCCGGGCTCGGCCTTCGGTGAGGCCGGCGAGGGCTTCATGCGGCTCTGCTTCGCGCGCGATCCCGCCTCGATCGCGGAGGTGGGCCGGCGGCTCGCGGCCTGGCTCCATCGCTGAAGCGGTGCAACGATCCCGCCCGGCGGACCGTTCACCGTCCATCTCGACCGGAGGATTTTCGCCATGGCTTCGCTTGCGTCCAAGACCTGCACCCCCTGCCAGGGTGGCGTGCCGCCGATGACCCCGGAGGAGGCGGAAAAGCGCCAGGTTGACGTCCCCGAGTGGGGCCTCCCCGACGTCGGCACGCGGCTCGAGCGGCGCTACGGCTTCAAGGATTTCGCCGCGGCCTTCGCCTTTGTGTCGAAAGCCGCCGACATCGCCGAGGCGGAGGGCCACCACCCCGACATCACCTTCGGCTGGGGCTATGCGACGGTCTCGCTCTTCACCCACAAGATCAAGGGGCTGCACGACAACGACTTCATCATGGCCGCCAAATACGACGCGGTTTATGCGGGCATGGACGAGGCGAAGAAGGCCTGACGCCGCGACTTTGCTGGAGCCGCAAGAGGCTGTCGCGGACCGGACATTGGCGGTCGTTGCATCGCTGTGCGGCAACGCCTATGAGATTTGTCGGACCAGCCGGAGCGAGACTATCTCGCGGGATCAGAGCCAAGACCGGTCCGGGGAGGAATTCTCATGCGTTATGTCACTCATGCGCTGCTGGCGACCGCCGCCGTTCTAGCCGCCTCGGCGGCCTCGGCCGAGACCAAGGACGCCAAGATCGCGTTCTCCAACAACTACGCCGGCAATTCCTGGCGCCAGGCGATGCTCAAGAGCTATGCGGCCGTCGCCGACAAGGCCGTGGCCGACCATGTCGTGGCCGCGGCCGACGTCTTCACCACCGCCGACAAGGAAGTGCCGACCCAGGCGGCGCAGCTCCAGAACCTGATCCTGCAAGGCTACAACGCCATCGTCATCAACGCCGCCTCGCCCGATGCGTTGAACGGCGCCGTCAAGCAGGCCTGCGACGCCGGCATCGTGGTCGTCTCCTTCGACGGCGTCGTGACGGAGCCGTGCGCCTATCGGGTCGTGGTCGACTACAAGGACATGGGCGAGAAGCAGGTCGAGTTCCTGGCCGGGCAATTGCCCAAGGGCGGCAACCTCCTCGAGATCCGCGGCGTCGCCGGCACCTCGATCGACGACGCCATCCACGCCGGCATTCTCGAGGGCGTGAAGAAATACCCGGACTTCAAGATCGTCAATTCGGTCGAGGGCGACTGGGACCAGACCACGGCCCAGAAGGCGGTGGCGACCGTGCTGCCGTCGCTGCCGCCGATTGCCGCGATCGTCGATCAGGGCGGCGACGGCTATGGCGCCGCCCAGGCCTTCAAGACCGCCGGCCGGCCGACGCCTGTCATCATCATGGGCAACCGCCAGGACGAGCTGCAGTGGTGGAAGGAGCAGAAGGCGGCCAACGGCTACAAGACCTGGTCCGCGTCGATCGCGCCAGGCGTATCGTCGCTCGCCTTCTGGGTGGCCCAGCAGGTTCTCGACGGCCGCAAGGACATCCCGCACGACCTGCTCGTGCCGTATCTGGCCTTCACCCAGGACGATTTCGAAGCCGCCTTGCCCAAGATCCCGGTTGGCGGCGTCGCCAGCACCGAATATACGCTCGCCGATGCCAAGAAGGCGATCGACGCCAACATGAAGAAATGACCCCTCATCCGACGCCGCTTTGCGGCGCCACCTTCTCCCGCGAGGGGAGAAGGGCGCTGATGTCGCCGGATCTCCCTTCTCCCCTCGCGGGAGAAGGTGACCTGCCGAAGGCAGGGCGGATGAGGGGGTAACGGGCTGATGTCCTCGTCGCCTTCCGTCATCGAGGTCCGCGGCGCGGCCAAGAGCTTCGGCGCCGTCAAGGCGCTCGGCGGCGTCGATCTGGCGATGTCGCCCGGCGAATGCGTCGGCCTGATCGGCCACAACGGTGCCGGCAAATCCACCCTCATGCATGTGCTGGCCGGCACGCTGATGCCCGACACGGCGTCGATCGCGGTCGGCGGCGTGGCGCAGGCGGCCTATGGGGTGGGATTGGCGCACCGGCTCGGCATCCGCTGCGTGTTCCAGGAACTGTCGCTCTGCCCCAACCTCACCGTGGCCGAGAATGCCCGCGTCCTGCACGCCTCGCTGACCGGCATCGGCTGGCGCCGCAGGGCCGCCCGGCTCATCGGCGCGAAGCTCGACGAGATCTTCCCCCGCCACGGCATCGCGACGGACGCGATCGTCGGCGATCTGCCGATCGGCAAGCGCCAGATGATCGAGATCGCGCGCGCCTTCACGGTCACCACCGACCCCTTGCGGCTCGTCATCCTCGACGAGCCGACCTCCTCGCTCGACGCCCACACGGCCGAGCAATTGTTCGCCTATCTGCGCCGGGCGGTTGCGGCCGGCGTGAGCTGCATCCTCATCTCGCATCTCCTCGGCGAGATCCTGGGCACCGCCGACCGGGTCGTGGTGATGCGCGACGGACGCATCGTGACGCAAGGCCCGACCGCGAGCTTCGACCGGGACAAGCTCATCGTCGCCATGGGAGGCGCGGAAGCGCATGACGCGGTTCCGGCGGCGACCGCGGCGCGCAAGTCCGACGCACCGTTGCTCGTGCGCTTCAGGCCGGCGCGCCAGGGCGACGGCCGCGAGCTCGTTGCGCGCGAGGGCGAGGTGATCGGCCTCGCCGGGCTGGCCGGCCACGGCCAGACGGCTCTCATCATCGGCGTCTTCGACCTCGCCGGGCGCCGCAACGCGCAAGGCGAGGTCAATGCCCCGGTGGCGCTCGTCGCCGGCGACCGGCAGAGCGACGGCATCTTCCCGCTCTGGTCGATCGCCGAGAACATCGGGGCACGCTCGTTGGCGAAGTTCCGGCGCGGCCCGTTGCTCTCCGCCTCCGCCGAGGACGAGCTCGCGGCCCGCTGGAAGGCGCGGATCGGCATCCGCACGCCCGACATGCGCAACCCGATTCTGTCGCTCTCCGGCGGCAACCAGCAGAAAGCGCTGTTCGCCCGCGCGCTCGGGTCCGACGCCCGCATCGTCCTGATGGACGACCCGATGCGCGGCGTCGACATCGGCACCAAGCTCGACGTCTACGACCTGATTCGTGAGGAGGCCAAAGCCGGCCGCACCTTCCTCTGGTACACGACCGAGATGGACGAGCTCAGCCATTGCGACCGGACCTACGTGTTCCGGGACGGTGCCATCGTGGCCGAGATCGACCGCGACGCGCTGAGCGAGGACGGCATCATCGCGGCCTCCTTCGCCGACGAAGCGTCCGCCGCGGATGTCGCCTGAATGACGGTCACGGCTCTCACTCCGGCCCCGGCGACGCAGGCCGGCGCGGCCTCGGCGGCCCTGCGGCGAGGCTTGCGCAAGGCGCTGCCGGCGCTCTCGCTGGCCATCATCGTCGGCGCCATCTGGGCGATCAATCCGCGGGCGATCAGCTATTTCGGCTTCACGCTGATGCTCAACCTCGCGGTGCCGGTGGCGCTCGCCACCGTCGGCCAGATGTGCGTCATGGCGGTCAACGATCTCGACCTGTCGATCGGCACCTTCGTGGGATTCGTCGGCTGCGTCACGGCCACGTTCCTCAACGAGGAGCCTTGGCTCGGCGTGCTGATCCTCCTCGGCTGCATCCTGGCCTATGCGGTGCTCGGCGCGTTGATCCACCTGCGCCGCCTGCCGTCGATCGTGGTGACGCTCGGCATGTTCTTCGTCTGGCAGGGCCTCGCCATCCTCCTCCTGCCGAGGCCCGGTGGCCATGCGCCGGCGTGGCTGCACGCCCTGATGAGCCTCAAGACGCCGATCGTGCCGTTTCCCATCCTCGCCGCCCTCGCGATCGGCCTCGTCGGTCATGTCGGCCTGATGCGCACCTCCTATGGGGCGGTGCTGCGCGGCGCCGGCGGCAATCCGGTCGCGGTCGAGCGCGCCGGCTGGTCGCTGCTCAAGGCCAAGATGGCGATGTTCGGGCTGGCCGGGGTCTGCGGCGTGCTGAGCGGCCTGGCGCTGATCGGCTTGACCACCTCGGCCGACGCCAATCTCGGCAATGGCTATACGCTGCTCTCCATCGCCGGCACGATCCTCGGCGGCGGCGAGTTTGTCGGCGGGCGCATCTCGCCCATCGGCGCCGTGATCGGCGCGCTGACGCTGACGCTCGCCGGCTCGCTGCTCAACTTCATGCATATCTCGCCCGACTGGCAGGTGGCGGCGCAGGGCGTCATCCTCATTGTGGTGCTGGCGGCGCGCGTCCTCATCAACCGCACCGGCGCCCCCCGATGAGCCGCCTTGGCACGAAGCTTCTGGCGCAGCCCTGGCTCTGGTCTTTCCTCGGCGCCATCGCGGTCTGGATCGCGGCCATCGTCTATACGGGCGGCGTCGGGGCCGGCGGCATGGTCTCGGCCACGGTCGCGCTCGCGGCCTTCTCGGCGCTGGTCGGCACGGCGCAGATGTTCGTCATTACGCTTGGGCCCGGCAACGTCGACCTGTCGCTGCCGGCCAATATCGGCCTCGCCAGCGCGGTGGCCATGAAGCTGATGGACGGCAACGACGCGCTGGTGGCCTATGGGCTCGCCGGCGCGGTCGGTTCTGGCGTCGCGATCGGCGTCGCCAATTACCTCTTGATCCGCCTGCTGCGCATCCCGCCGATCATCGCCACGCTGTCGGCGAGCTTCGTCATCCAGTCGGTCGGCATTTCCTATGGGCGGGGACTGCAGATCAAACCGCCGCCGGGCTTTGCGGAGGCGACGAGCACCGCGGTCGCCGGCGTATCGCTGATCGCGTTGGCGGTCGCGCTGTTCAGCCTCGTGACCGGCATCGTGCTGCATCGGACGGTGTTCGGCCGCTCGGTCGCGGCCATCGGCCAGAATTCCCGCGCGGCGCGGCTTGCCGGCATTCCGGTGGAACGGATCCGCCTGATGACCTATGCGCTCTCCGGCGCGCTCGGCGGCCTCGCCGGGGCGCTGCTCGCCGGCTATTTCCGTGGCTCGTCGCTCGACATCGGCAACGAATATCTGCTGACCTCGATCGCCGTGGTGGTGATCGGCGGCACCTCGGTGATGGGCGGCAAGGCCAATGTGACCGGTCTCTGGGGCGCCTCGCTGTTCCTGGTGATGCTGCTGACCATGCTCAATACCTATGGAGTCAGCGCCGGCGTCCGCCTGCTCGTCACCGGGCTCGTTATCATCGGCGTCATCGTCGCGGCGGGCGGCGAAAAGACGGCGCGGTGAGGGCGAAGGAGCTTCGGCTCTTGAACGAGACCGCCGTCAGAGCGTGGCGCGCAAGTCAGTGAGGGTGACCGTAAGGGTCATTGGCTCCAGCGGCGAGGGCTCGAATCCCAAGGCGACATAGAAGGCCTTGGCGTCGTCGGAGATGGCGTGGACGAGGAGTCCGCGAATGCCGATGGAGTGAGCGGCGTGGAGGACGCGCTTGGCGCTGTCACGGAACAGCGCGCGGCCGAGACCGCGCGCCTGACGGGTACGGTCGACAGCAAGCCGGCCGAGAACGACGACAGGGATCGGTTCGGGCATGTTGCGCCGAAAGCGGCCTGGAGCGGCCGCCACCTCGACACCACCGGACGCGAGCGCATAGTAGCCGACAACCTTGCCCTTTTCGCAGGCGACGAATGTGCGGGATGCGCCCGTGGACTGGTTCGCCCGCGCACGTTGCTTTAGCCAATCATCCAGCGGCGGAACACCGGACGCGAAGTCTACAAGCTGATGATCGTCCGAGAGGGGTTCGGGCGCGAAAATCGTCACGCATTGTCCCACGGCGCGGCCATGAGCATGGTCTGCTTAAGTCGCCTATTGGGTTGTGCCGGGGCGTCGAGGCGGGTCAGAAACTCCGCGTAGGCTTCGGGACTGACCACGAAAATGGTCCGATCGAGCAACGCGTCCTCGGCAGCCCGTCGCGCCGCATCGAGAATGAAGTCGGTGCGGTTCTTGCCGCGCGCCTGCGCGGCGCGATCGATGAGGTCGCGCTCTTCCGGCTTGATGCGGATGTTGAGCGAGTGGCGTTTGGACGCGGCAGCGGACATGTTGTCCTCCTTCTCCGGTATCATATCATGTGTAATGACATTGTCGTTACCGTTCTGATTCAGCAGGCAAAGCTTGAACAAAACAGGAACAAGCGCCATTATGCTCCTGCGGCGATTCGAACGAGGAGGCCAGGATGGCGACGCTGAAGGAATTCGAGGAGGCTCTCGCGGCCCAGGGCATGACCACGGCCCTGGCGATCCTCGAGGGATTGCGCAAGCGCGATCGCGCCATACGCAGGGCCGCCCCGGCACGCCGTATCACGGGTCAGAAGATGACGCCGGAATTGGCGCAGCGCATCCGCGAGTTGCATGGCTCGACCACGATGACCCAGCAGGAGATCGCCTTCAAGGTCGGCGTCAACCAGGGGCGGGTCAACGAGGTGATCAAGCACGGCAAGTGGCTCGACGGCAATCCCGCCGCGCCCGAAGCGCAGGCCCGCGACAAGGCGGTGGCGAGGCTCAAAGCCAGTGCGCGAAAACCCTCGCCGCTCAACAAGCGCGAGCGGCAGCCGGTGCGGATCGAGCCGCGTCGCGTCGCCGAGAGGCCGGCAGTGCCGCCACGACGCCAGCTCAGCTTCGCCGACTGGGGCTGAGCCCAAGCGGGCTTTGGCTCAGATCCTCCCGCCGTGCCGCTCGATGCAGTCAGGCGATGTCGCCCGCGAACGGATCCTCGACGCGCGGCCAGATCGGTCGGGTCAGCTTGCGATAGGCGGTGACGCGAGGGTTCGACGGGTACGGCGCGCCCGCGTCGATGTAGATCACCTCGGCGGCGATCGGGGCGAAGCCCGCGTAGAAGTGATTGGTCGACTTGATCAGCAGGATGTCCTGCGCGCCGGGATCGAGGCCGAGGTTCGAGAAGATATCGGGCTCGAAGGTCTGGGTGCGGTTGGTGTTGAGGATGACGTGGATCGAGGTCCCGTCGATCCGGACCAGGGCCGCGGCGCCGAGCGTCACCCGGCTTGCGCCAAAGCTCTGCCAGCTTTCCGATACGGCCTTGACCACCTCGACCTCGGCATCGATCGGCGCGCCGCCGTTGGGGCCCGCCTTGCCGCCGAAGCGCAGCCCGATGCGCGCGCCTTCGCCGGCCGCAAGGCAAAACTGCACGGCGATCGGGTCCCAGATGGTGGCGACCGCGACGCGTTCCATGTGACGCGCCAGGATCTCGCGCAGGATCAGCGTGCCGTCGCCGGCGACACCGCCGCCGGGATTGTCCCAGACGTCGGCGACGACCACCGGCTTGCCGGGCTTTCGTGCGGCCGCCACCACGGCGCGGTCGAGCCCCGCCGATGTCGGGAGCATCGGCATGGCGGTGGTGCCGCGCAGGGCGAAGACCTCGTGGGCCAGGCGTTCGGCGAGCGCATCGCCACCCGCCTTGTCGTCGTCGGTCACGACCAGGATCTGCGTGCCCATCTCCGGCACGTCGCCCGCCATGAAGCCGTGAATCAGCGAGACGGACAGCACGCCGTCCTTGCCTTGCATGGCCTTGATTCGGTCGACGAAGGACCGGTTGGGATCCCGGCTCGTCGGGAAGATGTCGATCATGCGGCAGTCGCAGGTCGAGATTCTTGGCCGGATCTCGCCTTTGAGCGCGCGCAGCGCCAGGTCGACCACATGCTCGCCGCGCTCGACGAAGTCGGTATGCGGGAACTCGAGGAAGGCCGCGAGGATGTCGGCGCTCTCGGCCCGCAGCCGGGTGAGGTGGCTGTGCGGATCGAGCTCGGCGGCGATGAGCACGCCCTCGCCGACCATGTCCCGGATGCGCCGCAGCAGGTCGCCTTCGCAATCGTCGTAGCCCTGCGCCACCGTGGCGCCGTGCAGGCCGAGCACGACGCCGTCGACCGGCAGGGCGGCACGGAGCTGGTCCAGGATCTCGTCGCGCAGGCCCTCATAGGCCTGCCGCTGCAGGAGCCCGCCGGGCTCCGCCCAGGCGGCGGTGCCCTCGATGAGGGTGAAGCCGTCCTGACGCGCGCGCTGCCGCAGCACCACCATGGGCGAGGAGCACAGCGTCGGCGTCTCGGGATGGGCGCCCGGCGCCGCATAGAAGGCGGCCGCGAAGCTTGCCCGGTCGGTTGGCACCGGCGAAAAGGTGTTGGTCTCGGTGGCAAGGGAAGCAGTGAAAATGCGCATGGCAAGCGATGTTGGCTCTGGTTGAAGCGGTGGCGGAGGTGGGAGGCGGATCGGCTTGCGCGACCCCTCATCCGCCCCGGATCAAGTCCGGGGCACCTTCTCCCGCAAGGGAGAAGGGCGCTAATCTCGCAGGACCAAGCGCCCCCTTCTCCCCTTGCGGGAGAAGGTGCCTCGTCAACGACGAGGCGGATGAGGGGTGAAAGATTGCCGTTCCGGCAATCCTGTCACAGCGGCTTGTACGCCACCGCTTCGATCTCCACCGCAATGTCGATCATCAACTTGGCTTCCATGGTGGTACGGGCAGGCGGCTTCGTCGCGAAATAGCCGCCGTAGACCTTGTTGAAGGCGGTGAAGTCGCTCGCTTTCGTTAGGATCACCATGGTCTTGATCACGTCCGAGAGGTCGGCGCCGGCCAGCGCCAGGGCGGCCTTGACGTTCTCCAAAACCTGCCGCGTCTGCGCCTCGACGCCGCCCTCGACGACCTTGCCGTCGGCGCCGACCGGCACCTGGCCCGAAACATAGATGAAGTCGCCGGCCCGTACGGCCGGGGAAAGCGGCACGTGGGATGTGCCGAAATGCTGTCTGGTCATGGTCTCCTCAGGGTCACTTGACGGCGCCGAGCGCCAGGCCGCGCACCAGGTAGCGCTGCAGCCAGGCGAAGACAATCGCCACCGGAACGGAGGCCAGGAAGGCGGCCGCCATCACATATTGCCAATCCACGGTATAGCGTCCGGATACGAGGGAGAACACCCGGATCGGCAGCGTGTAGTTGTCTTCCTTGCGCAGCATGGTCAGCGCGATGACGAATTCGTTCCAGGCGTTGATGAAGGTGAAGACGGCGGTCACCACCATGGCCGGGGTCGCCAGCGGCAGGAACACCACGACGAGCGTCCGCCAGCGGCTGGCGCCTTCGATCCAGGCCGCCTCCTCTAGGTCGCGCGGGATGGTCGAGAAATAGCTCTGCAGCATCCACACGCAGAAGGCGATGTTGAAGGCCACATAGATCACCGTCAGGACGTTGAGGTTGTCGATGAGGCCGATGCCGGCGACGAGCCTGAACAGGCCGATCACGAGCACGATCGGCGAGAGCATCTGCGAGATCAGCAGGAACTGGCGGAACGCCACGCGCCCGACGAAGCGGAAGCGGCTCAGCGCATAGGCCGCGGGGATCGAGACCGCGATGGTGAGCACCGTGGTGAGACCCGAGACGTAGAGCGAGTTCCACAGCGCCGGGGCGATGCCCGAGGTCTCCCACATCTCGGGGAAGTTCTGCCAGTGCCAGTCGTGCGGCCACCAGTTGGGGTCGAGCACCTCGGTCGCGGGCTTGAACGCCGTGATGACCATCACGGCGTAGGGGAACAGGATCGCGACGACGAGCGGCGAAAGCAGGAGCCAGAACAGGATCGATCGCCTGGCCTTGCGGCTCATGACGCCTGCTCCTCGCGCATCGCCAGCCTGACATAGACGATGGTGAAGACGATCAGGATGGCGAACATGATCAGCGACACGGCCGAGGCTTCGCCGAGCTTTCCGAGCCGGAAGCCGAGCCGGTAGAGATAGGTGACCAGGATGTCGGTGGAATTGGCCGGGCCGCCTTCCGTGGTGGCCCAGATGATCGGGAAGGAATTGAACACGTAGATCGTGTTCAGCACGAAGGCGATGTTGATGAAGGGCTTGAGCAGCGGCAGCGTGATCAGGCGGAACTGGTCCCAGCTGCCGGCGCCCTCGACCGCGGCGGCGTCATAGAGGTCTTCCGGGACCGAGGACAGCCCGCCCAGGAAGATCGTCACCGTGAAGGGGACCGAGGCCAGGATGCCGATCAGGATCTGCATCGGGAAGGCGGTCGAGGCATCGGCCAGCCATTGGATGTTGCGGTTCATCAGGCCGAGGTCGCGCAGCGCCGAATTGAGCATGCCGCTCTCCCCGTTCAGCGCCCAGCGCCAGACGATGGCGGTCATGGTCAAGGACACCGCCCAGGGCAGCATGACGAGGATGCGGGCGAAGCCGCGCCCATAGAAATCCTCGTTGAGGATCAGCGCGACCGGCACCGACAGCACGAGCGTGCCGAGCACGACGGCGGCCGTCCAAAGCAGCGTGCGCCACAGCGCCGCAAAGAAATCCGGGTCGCCGAAGAGCTCGCGGAAGTTGGCAAGCCCGGTGAAGCCCTTGAGGATGCCGAACCGGTTCACGTCGTGCAGCGCCAGCGCCACGATCTCCTTCAGCGGCCACAGGATGATCAGCGCCGCGAGCGCGAAGCTCGGCAGGATGAGGACGTAAGGCGTCAGGTTGCGGGTCATGCAGGGTTGATTTGGATGATGTCGTTTGACGTGCCTGCCCGGCGAGCCGGTAGCGCAGCGGTCGGTCTGCGAATCGGATTGGGATTCGCAGACACCACATATGCCGCTCATTCCCGCGAACGCGGGAATCCAGCGAAAGAAATCCAGCCGAAGGCTGTCGTTCTTGGGCGATCCCAAGCCCTCCTGGATCCCCGCTTGCGCGGGGATGAGCGGGGCAAGGCTTCCTTCACTTCTGCGTCAGCGTCTGGTTGATCTTGCTCGCCGCTTCCTTGAGCGTCGGCTCGATCTGCCCTTGGCCGAGATAGATCTTCTGCACAGCGTTGGACGTCGTCTGGGCGATGTCCTCCCAGCCTGGGATCACCGGCGCGAAGCGGGCCTTCGGCAGGAGCGAGGTGAAGACCTTGAGGTCCGGGTTGTCGGCGAACATCGGCATCTTGGATTCCTCGACATTCACCGGCAGGAAGCCCTCGACCTCGTCGAACTTGGCCCGCTGCTGCGTGGTGAACAGGAAGTCGAGGAACTTCCAGGCCTCGTCCTTCACCTTCGAGTTCTGGAACATGACGATGGAATCCGTCACCCCGTAGGTGCCCTGGTCGCCCGAGGGACCGGCCGGGATCGGCGCCACGCCGTAGGCGAGGTTCGGCGCCTCCTTCTTGATCTGACCCGACAGGAAGGGCGCCGTGATGACGGTCGCGACCTTGCCCTGCTTGAACAGGTTCTGCACGTCCTCGCGGTTGTAGGAGGTGACGCCGGGCTCGGTCAGGCCCGCGTCGATGAAGCCCTTGTAGAGCTTGGCGGCGTCGATGCCGGCCTGCGAATCGATGCCGGACTTGCCGTCCTTGATGATGTCGCCGCCGTAGGACCAGAAGCCATAGTAGAAATAGACGTCGGTCTCGATCTCCTTGCCCTGCAGGCCGAAGGGGAAGACGCCGCCGCCGGTCGACTTGATCTTCTCGGCCGCCGTCTTGAAGTCGGCCCATGTGCCGGGCGGCGTGTCGTAGCCGGCCTTCTTGAACACGTCCTTGTTATAGTACATGGCGCGGGCCGAGGCGGCGATCGGCAGGCCGTAGACCTTGCCGTTCATGACCGACGGCTTCAGGAACGTGTCGATGAAGCGCGCCTTGAAGTCAGGCGTCACGTAGCTGTCGAGCGGGGCGACGATCCCCTGGCTGACATAGTCGAGCAGCCAGCGCGTGCCGATGATCGAGAGGTCCGCATTGGCGCCGGCCGAGATGTCGGTCGTCAGCTTCTGCTGCAGGTTGTCCCATGGCACCACCTCGATCTCGATCTTGGTGCCCGGATTGGCGGCCTCGAAGGCCTTGGCGGCATCGTTGAAGTAAGGGCCGGTGCCGTTCGAATATTCGGCGATGGTGACGCGGACGGTGCCGGCGTCAGCCGCGCCGGCGAGGGCCAGCAGGCTGGCGCCCGCCAAGACCAAAGCTCCGATCCTGTTGCTCATGTGGTGACGTCCCCTTTCCTATCCGCCGG
Source organism: Lichenihabitans sp. (assembly GCA_965277635.1). Classification (GTDB taxonomy): domain Bacteria; phylum Pseudomonadota; class Alphaproteobacteria; order Rhizobiales; family Beijerinckiaceae; genus Lichenihabitans. The sequence continues at coordinate 1,465,928 of CBDIDE010000002.1, read as the reverse complement.
CCGAGCGCAGGCTTGGCACGATTGTCGACTGTAATTTTATTTCTCGCAAGGGGGATTTCTTGTAAATCTGAGGTCCTGCAATGTTGCTTTTTTTCATGGACGCGGATCTACTCGGCCTTTGCCGCGAGCATTGGCGGCAGGCGGTTTCGGATACGGACATGGCGACGGGCGGCTCGGCACTTCCCATGGGTCTCGACGGGCGGCACGTGCTGATCACCGGTGCCGGCGGAGCCATCGGGCGGGCGCTCGTCGCAGCCTTCGCCGGGGCCGGCGCCCTGGTCTCAGGCGCAGATCGAGAAGCGGCCCTGATGGACGGGCTCGACCTCGCCCATCGCCTCGCCTTCGACCTCACCGACGGTCCGGCGGCCGCGGCCGCCATCGCGAGCCTCGATGCGGCCGACGCGGCGCCTGCCGTGCTGGTCAGCAATGCCGGATTCACCCGCGGCGAGACGCTCGAACAGGTCGACCGTATCGTCTGGGAGCGCGAGCTCGCGATCAACCTCACCGGCGCGTTCAACGTCGCCGCCCCCGTGATCGAGCGCATGGTCTCGCGCGGCGGCGGCTCGCTCGTCTTCATCGCCTCGGTCAATGCGCTCGCCCATTACGGCAATCCGGCCTATTCGGCGGCCAAGGCCGGGCTCGTCGCCTATGCCAAGGCGATCGCGACCGAGCGCGGACGCCAGGGCGTGCGGGCCAATGTGGTCGCCCCGGGCTCGGTGCGCACACCCGTCTGGGATCATCGCCTGGCGCGGACGCCCGATCTCATGGATCGCCTGCTTCCGCACTACCCGCTGGGCCGGCTCGTCGTGCCGGAAGAGGTGGCGCGCGCCGCGCTGTTCCTGGCCTCCGACGCCGCCTCGGGCATCACCGGGGCGGTTCTGCCGGTCGATGCGGGATTGACGGCCGGCAACCTCCGCTTCGTCCGAGACGTGATCGCGGGAGACTAGGCATGGCGTCGTTGCGCATCAGGGACCTCGTCAAGGCCTATGGATCGGCCCGCGTGCTGCACGGCGTGAGGCTCGACGTCGCGGACGGCGAGTTCGTGGTGCTGGTCGGCCCCTCGGGCTGCGGCAAGTCGACCCTGCTGCGCATGATCGCCGGGCTCGACGACATCTCCTCGGGCGAGATGTGGATCGGCGATCGGCTCGCCAATGCCCTGCCGCCGCAGCGCCGCAACATCTCGATGGTGTTCCAGAGCTATGCGCTCTTCCCGCATATGGACGTGCGCCGCAACGTCGGCTTCGGTCCGCGCATCCGGCGCGAGGCGGCCGCGGGCATCGCCGCCAAAGTGGCCAAGGCGGCCGCTACGTTGAACCTCGGCGATTATCTCGACCGGCTGCCGCGCCAGCTCTCGGGCGGCCAGCGCCAGCGCGTCGCCATGGGCCGCACCATCGTGCGCGAGCCCGACCTTTTCCTGTTCGACGAGCCGCTGTCGAACCTCGACGCCAAGCTCAGGGTGCAGATGCGCACCGAGATCAAGGCGCTCCATCAGGCGCTGAAGACCACCATCGTCTACGTCACCCACGACCAGATCGAGGCCATGACCATGGCCGACCGCATCGTGGTGATGAACGCCGGGCGGATCGAACAGGTCGGCGCCCCGCTCGAGCTCTACGATCGGCCGTCGAACCGCTTCGTCGCCGGCTTCCTCGGCTCCCCGGCCATGAGCTTCATCCCCGGCACGCTGGAGCGCGGCGATGGTCCGGCGCGGCTGCGCACCGCGAGCGGCGTCACGCTGCCGGTCGGTGAGACGACGGCTGCCTCCGGGCAGCCGATCGAGATCGGCATCAGGCCGGAGCATTACCGCCTCGCCCCCGATGGGCAAGGCTTTCCGTTCGAGGTCGCGGTCGTCGAGCCGACGGGGGCCGAGACCCATGTCTTCGGCACGATCGCAGGGGTCGCGGTGCGCTGCGTGTTCCGCGAGCGCGTCGCGGTCGCGCCCGGCGAGGTGCTACGCCTCGACGTAGACCCGGCCCGCGTCCATGTCTTCGACGCCGCGTCCGGCGTCCGTCTCTGACCGTGCCGGCGCTGCCGCAGATCGACATCGTGGCGCGCCTGCGCGAGACGGCGGCCTCGGGCAGCCGCTCGGATCAGCGCCTCGCCGCCGCGATCTTGTCCGACCCGGATTTCGCCACGCGCGCCGCCATCGCGCGCCTCGCGGCGCGGGCCGAGGTCAGCGAGCCGACGGTGACCCGCTTCTGTCGGGGCCTCGGTTGCGGGGGCTTGCGCGAGTTCAAGCTCAGGCTGGCCCAGGCCGTCGCCACATCGGGGCGCTACATCCGGCCGGCGACCGGTGGGCGCGAGAGCGGCGCGCGCGTGCCCGACCTCGTCGCGGCCGGCGCCCATGGCGCCATCGAGGCCGTCTGCGGTGCGGTGAACGCCGAGGCGCTCGAGCGGGCCGCGGGGCTCGTCGCCGAGGCTCGCATGATCAGGGCCTACGGCTCGGGTGGCACCTCGTCGCTCGCCGCGATGGAACTGGAGAACCGGCTGTTTCGCCTGGGCCTTCTCGCCGCCGCCCATGTCGACGGCGAGATGCAACGCATGACGGCCGCGGCCGCCGATGCGGGCACCGTCGTCGTCGCCTATTCGGTGTCGGGCGAAGTGGCGTCGGTGGTCGATGCCGTGACGACGGCGCGTCTTTACGGCGCCTCGGCCATTGCGGTCACGGCTGCGGGCTCGTCGCTTGCCGCTGCCGCCTCGCTGGTGCTGCCGTTCCGCGTCGACGAGGGCATCGACATCTTCCGCCCCTCGCCGGCCCGCTATGCCCTCTTGGCCATCACCGACATGCTGGCCATGGCGGTGGCGGAGCGGATCGGCCCTCCAGCCGTCGAGCGGATGCGCCGCATCAAGCACCATCAGGGCGCGGGCCGGCGCGATGCCGCCCACCTGCCGATCGGAGACTGACCAATGTTCCTCGACGACCTCGATACCCCCTGCGTGCTGATCGACGTCGAGCGCGTCGAGGCCAACCTTGCGCGCGCGCAATCCTACGCGCAGGCGCACGGCCTGGCGCTGCGCCCGCATATCAAGACGCACAAGCTCCCCCGGTTTGCCCTGCGCCAGGTGGAACTCGGGGCGGTCGGCATCACCTGCCAAAAACTCGGCGAGGCCGAGGTCATGGTCGACGCCGGCGTCAGGGACATCTTCCTGCCCTACAACATCCTCGGCGAGGCCAAGCTCGCCCGCCTGAAGGCGCTGGCGGCCCGTGTCCGCATGTCGGTGACGGCCGACAGCGAGGTTGTCGTTGCCGGCCTCTCGCGCACCTTTGCGGGGGCGGCGCATCCGCTTCCCGTGCTGGTCGAATGCGACACCGGCATGGGGCGCTGCGGCGTGCAGACGCCGGCCGAAGCGTTGGCGCTGGCCAAGCGCATCGCCGCCTCGCCGGGACTCGCCTTTGCTGGGCTGATGACCTATCCCGCAGCCGGCAAGGTCGAGGCCAATGCCTCCTGGCTCGCCGAGGCCGTCGACCTGCTGCGCCGCGAGGGCCTGGCGCCGGCCGTCGTCTCGAACGGCGGCACGCCCGACCTCTGGCATGCCGGCGACGTCAAGGTCGCGACCGAGCACCGGCCGGGGACCTACATCTACCTCGACCGGTTCCAGGTGGCGAAGGGCGTGGGCGCGCTGGACGACTGTGCCTTGAGCGTGCTCACCACCGTGGTCAGCCGGCCGACGCCAGAGCGCGCCATCATCGACGCCGGCTCGAAGTCGCTCACCAGCGACACGCTCGGCCTCGACGGCTTCGGGCTGGTGCTCGGCTATCCGGAGGCGGTGATCCGCGGCTTGAGCGAGGAGCATGGCAACATCGATCTCTCGGGCTGCGACAGGAAGCCCGTCATCGGCGAGCGCCTGCGCATCGTGCCGAACCACGCCTGCGTCGTGTCGAACCTCTTCGATGACATTGTGCTGGTCGCGGGCGACGAGGTCCTCGAGACCGTTCCGGTCGCGGCACGGGGCCGCGTCGGCTGAGCCTGGTCACCGCGGCGCGATCCACCAGTGCAGGCCTTCCGCGACCCCGGCCACGACGACGACACTCGCGGCCCAGATGAAGACGAACCAGAGCAACTGTTTCATCTTCAATGGTAGTGCATCCCGGCCGAGATCTTGCCGCGGAAGATCCAGTAGCTGTAGCCGCTGTAGATGAGGATGATCGGGATCATGATCACCGCGCCGACGAGCAGGAAGCCGAGGCTCGCATCGGGCGCCGCCGCCTGCCAGATCGAGATCGAAGGCGGCACGATCGAGGGATAGAAGCTGATGCCGAGGCCGACGTAGCAGAGCACGAAGAGCGCCTCGGCGCAGAGCAGCGGCGTCAGGTGGTGCTTGAGCTTGAGGCCGCGCCAGAATCCCCAGGCCGTCAACACGACGAGCAGCGGTACCGGGCTGATGAACAGGATGCCCGGCCAGCCGAACCAGCGATGCATGAAGCGGGGGTTGAGCATCGGCGTCCACAGGCTGACGACGACGATCAGCGCCAGCGTGGCCGTGACAAGCGTGCGGGCATGGCGGCGGCAGCGCCGCTGCAGCGATCCTTCGGTCCGCCAGATGAGCCATGAGGCGCCGAGCAGCGCATAGCCGATGACGACCGCGATGCCGCAGAGCAGGGTGAAGCCGGTCAGCCAGTCCCACCAGCCCCCCGCATAGGCGTTGTTCTCGACATGGATACCCTGCAGCAGGCCGCCGAGCACCATCCCTTGGCAGGCTGCGGCGGTCACCGACCCGCCGCAGAAGGCCAGGTCCCACCAGCGCCTTCCGAAGCCCGCGGCGCGGAAGCGGAACTCGAAGGCGACGCCGCGCAGGATCAGGGCCAGCAGCATGGCGATCATCAGCGGATAGAGCGCCGGCAGGATCACCGCATAGGCGAGCGGGAAGACGGCGAAGAGTCCGCCGCCGCCGAGCACCAGCCAGGTCTCGTTGCCGTCCCAGACCGGCGCGATGGAATTGACCATCACGTCGCGGTCCTCGGCCTCGCGCTCGACGAGGAAGAGGATGCCGACGCCGAGGTCGAAGCCATCAAGCACCACATAGGCCAGCACCGCGAAGGCGAGGAGCGCGGCCCAGATTAGGGCCAGGTCGAGGTGGGAGAGATCCATCATCCTACTCCGCCGGTTCCGCCGGTGGCTCCTCGACGGCGCCGGCCGGCCCCGGCACGAGGCCAGCCGAGCGCTGCGGCACTTTCGGGGGCCCCGGCTCGCCGGGATGCGGCGCCACCGCCATCAAGCGCAGCAGGAACAGCACGGCGGCGCTGAACACCACGAGGTAGACGGCCGCGAAGGCGCCGAGCGACACGGCGACCCCCGCCGCACCCACCGGCGAGACGCTCTCGGCGGTGCGCATCAGGCCGTAGACCGTGTAGGGCTGGCGGCCGGCCTCGGTCACCGTCCATCCGGCCAGCATGGCGAGGAACCCCGCCGGCCCCATGGCGACGACGAGCCGCAGGAAGGCCCGCGTCGCGTAGATGCGGCCGCCGCGGCGCAGCACGAGGCCCAGCGCTCCGACGCCGAACATCAGCAACCCCAGCCCGACCATGATGCGGAAGGCGAAGAAGACCACCGGCACATAGGGGATGTCGCCTGGCGGAAACTCACCGAGCGCCTTGATGGTGCCGCTCCACGAATGGGTCAGGTAGAGCGAGCCGATATGCGGGATGGCGATCTCGTCGTGGTTGGTCTGCGCCTGCTGGTCGGGCAGGCCGAAGAGCACCAGCGGCTCGCCTTCGCCGGGCGCGTGGCGCTGCCAGTCGCCCTCCATGGCGGCGACTTTTTGGGGTTGATATTGGAGCGTGTTGTCGCCCTGCAGGTCGCCGGCGACGATCTGCGCCGGCGCCGCGACGACCGCCATCCACATCGCCATGGAGACCATCACCCGCGCCGCGGCATTGCCGCGATCCCGGAGCAGGTGGAGGGCGCCGACCGCGCCGACCACGAAGGCGACGCTGAGATAGGCGGCGCCGAGCATATGGGCGAAACGGTACGGATAAGACGGGTTGAAGATGATGGCGAGCCAGCTGTCGGGAAAGAAGCGGCCGTCGACGATCTTGTAGCCCTGCGGCGTCTGCATCCAGGAATTGCTGGCGAGGATCCAGGCGGCGCTGATGTGCGTGCCGATCACGACGAGGCAGGTGGCGGCGAAATGCAGGCCGCGCCCGACCCTCGTCATGCCGAACAGCATGACGCCGAGAAAGCCGGCCTCGAGGAAGAAGGCTGTCAGCGTCTCGTAGCCGAGCAGCGGGCCGAGGATCGGTCCGGTCCGGTAGGCGAACTGCGACCAGTTGGTGCCGAACTCGTAGGACATGACGAGGCCCGAGACGACGCCGACGCCGAACACCACCGCGAAGATCTTCAGCCAATATTGAAAGACGTCGAGATAGACTTGGCGACCGGTCCTGAGCCAGGCGCCCTCGAGCACCATCAGATAGGCCGCGAGGCCGATCGAGAAGGCCGGGAAGACGATGTGGAAGCCGACCGTGAAGGCGAATTGCACGCGTGCCAGGGTCAGGGCATCGAGGCTCATCACGGCATTGCCTCTCTTCTTGCGTGGGGTTGAGTGCGACGGTCGGCATCCGAGCCTTGACGCAAGTTCGGGGCGTTGTCATTGACGCAGAGTCGCGCGGCGGTCGAATGACGCAGGCTCTCCGCCGGCCTCCTTTCGTCACGGTGCACGATGGCTTGCCGCCGTGCGAAACGAATCCATCTCCCATTCCGGGATGTTCAGCAAGGCGGCCATCATGAAAAAGGCTAAGGGATCGGGGCGACGCGGCGGACCAGGAGACGGCGAGGCATCGCCGATCCATCACGCCTCGGCGAAGCTGCCGACCGGCCTGAAGATCGTCAGCTGGAACCTGCTGCGCACGATCGGCGCCTCGGTCGAGGATGTCGTGCAGCTGATCGAGCGCGAGACGCCCGACCTCCTGCTGATGCAGGAGGCGACGAGCCAGTTCGAGGGGCTTAGCCGCCATGCCGGCGGCCACTACGCCTGGGCGCCGCTGCCGGGTCGGATCCACGGCCTCGCCATGTGGAGCCCCGTGCCGTGGAAGCATCCTCCCACCGTCAGCCTGTTGCCACCCGGCTCGCTGATCGAGCGCGTCTGCCAGATCCTGGCGCTCGGCGACCTCGGCATCGCCAACGTCCATCTGTCGCATGGCCAGCGGCTCAACCGCCAGCAGCTCCGCGCCATCTCGGCCCTGCTGCCGCCGCGCGCCGCCGTGCTCGGCGATTTCAACCTCGTCGGTCCGGCGCTGCTGCCGGGATTCCGCGACGTCGGTCCGCGCCGCGCCACCCACCGGATGGGGGACATCGTTCCGCTCAGGATCGACCGCTGCCTGGTACGCGGCATGACCTGCGAGGAGGCGCGCGTGCTGCCACGGGAACGCTCCGACCATCGGCCGATCGCCGTCATGCTGAAGCACGGCGCCATGCCGAGCGAACGCCGGTTCCTTAGATATAGGGAAGCAGCAGCCGGATACCGGCATCGCGCAGCCGCACTGGCAAGGTTCTCGCGGTAAGGTTGCGCAGGCGCAGCCGCGTCTGCTGGCGCGCCTTCATGATGGCGTCGAGCTCGGCCGCGAGCTCGGTGCTGTGGACCTCGACATTCAGCTCGAAATTCAGCCGCAGGCTGCGCGTGTCCCAATTGGCGCTGCCGACGAGGCACCATTCCCGGTCGACCACGAAGAGCTTCGAATGGTTGAAGGGCGCCGGTCCCGACCAGAATCGCACGCCGCGCTCGAGCAGCGGCGCGATATGGGCGCGCATGGCGAGATCGACGAAGCGATGGTCGCTGCGGCTCGGCACGATGACGTCGACCTTGACGCCGCGCACCGCCGCGAGCGCCAGCGAGGTGACGATCTCTTCGCTCGGCAGGAAATAGGGCGTCATCAGCTTGATCGAGCTCCGCGCGCAGGCGATCGCCTCGAGCAGGATGAGCTGGATCTTCTCGAAGTCCTGGTCCGGTCCCGACGTGATGACGCGGGCGGCCGCCGACCCCTTGCCGCGCAGCTCCGGGAACCAGGCCTCGCCTTGAAGATCCTCGTTCGTGGTGAAGGACCAGTCCCGCGCGAAATCGTCGGTCAGCTGCGCCACGAGTGGACCTTGGAAACGGAAGTGCGTGTCGGACACCGGCGCGGGCGGATCGTCGGCCAGCACGTTGGCCGCGGAGATGTTGATGCCGCCCGCGAATCCGACGGTGCCGTCCAGCACCAACAGCTTCTTGTGGTTGCGCAGGTTGAGGAAGGGCATCCGCCATGGCAGGGCGGAATGCATGAAGAGGTCGACCGGAACGCCCTCGCGGCGCAGCCGGCGCACGATCGCGGGGAAATAGCCGCTGCCGATGCCGTCGATCAGCACCCGAACCTCGACGCCGCGCGCCCGTGCCGCCGCCAGGGCCTCGACGAAGCGGCGGCCGACCGCGTCGTCACGCATGATATAGGTCGAGAGGCCGACGCTGGCGCGAGCACCTTCGATGGCCGCGAGCATGGCCGGATAGGCTTCGTCGCCGTTGCGGAAGACCGTTACGGCAGTCTCGCCTTCAGCCAGCCGGTTGGTGATCTCCCGCACCGCACGTTCGAGCGGCGCCAGATGATCGGCGATCTCGTAGACGGGCAGGTACGGGGTCCGCCTCCGGTCGCGGCGGGCGCGCGTCAGGCGCCGGGCGCGGCGCTCGACCCGGTTGATGCCGAACATGAAATAGATGAGCGCGCCCCAGGTCGGCGCCAGCCAGGCGAGCCCGATCCAGCCGATGCAGGCCGGGACGTCGCGCTTCCTGAGCAGCGCATGCCCGGTTACCCCCAGCGCCAGGACGAGGCCGAGCGGGTTCGCCACCGGCGCCCAGACTCGGCCCATGCCGGCGAGCAGCCAATCCAGATCCGTCCACACGCTCTACCCTCGAATCCCACCCGGGCCGATGGATAGAGGTTGCGCCCGGCTGGGTCCAGAGCATGATCGGCTGTTGCCGATCCTGCTCCAAACTAAGAGAGCGAGCACGTTTATCGGTTTAGGATCGCGAGGCGATTCAACCTAAACCGATCGTGCTCTGACGCCTGTCGCGGCGTCAGCCGGTGGGAGCGGGGGCGAGCCGTTGCCGCTTGCCGATCTCGTGCCGCGAGACGATGCGCAGATGCACCTCGTCCGGACCGTCGATGAAGCGCAGCGCCCGGCCCCAGGTCCACAGATACGCCAGCGGCGTGTCGTTCGACAGGCCCATGGCGCCGAAGACCTGGATGGCGCGATCGAGCACCTCGGTCTGCAGCCGCGCGGCGACGACCTTGATCGCCGAGACGTCGACCCGTGCCGCCTGATTGCCGTCCCGGTCCATCCGCCAGGCGGCCCGCAGGCACAAGAGCCGCGCCTGGTCGATCGCGATTCGCGACAGCGCGATGGCATCCTGGTTGTTGGCGAAATCGGCCAGCGCGCGGCCGAAGGCGCGGCGCGTCAGGGCGCGGTCGGTCATCAGCTCGAGCGCCAGCTCGCATTGCCCGATGGTGCGCATGCAATGGTGGATGCGGCCGGGGCCGAGCCGCGCCTGGGCGATGGCGAAGCCGTGCCCGTCCTGGCCGAGCAGGTTCGCGGCCGGCACCCGCACGCCGGTGAAGCTGACCTCGCAATGGCCCTCGGGCGCATGGTGGTTCATGATGGGCACATTGCGCTCGACCCTGAAGCCTTGCGCGTCCATCGGCACGATCACGAAGGAATGGCGGGCGTGACGCGGTGCCTCGGGGGTCGGGTCCGACACGCCCATCACGAGCAGGAACCGGGCATTGGGGTGCAGGGCGCCGGTGTTGAACCACTTGCGGCCGTCGACGACGTAATGGTCGCCGTCGCGCCGGATGGTCGTTCGCAGATTGGTGGGGTCGGAGGAGGCGACGTCGGGTTCGGTGATCGACACGACGGAGCGGATCTCGCCTCTGAGCAGCGGATCGAGCCAGCGCTCGCGCTGCTCGGGCGTCGCGAAGAGATGCAGCGCCTCCATGTTGCCGGTATCGGGCGCCGAGCAGTTGAACACCTCGGACGCCCAGGGAATGCGGCCCATGATCTCGGCGAGCGGCGCATAGTCGAGGTTGGAGAGCCGGGTGCCGGGCTCGTCGTCGCGCAGGCCGGGCAGGAACAGGTTCCACAGGCCCCGTCGGCGGGCCTCGATCTTGAGCGGCTCGATCACCTCGAGCGGATAAGTGCCGGTCTCGGCGAGCGCGCGCCAGCGCGCATCCTCGGGCCGCACCCGTGCCTCCATGAAGGCCGAAAGCTCCTCCCGCAGGGCCTGCGCTTTGGCCGAATAGGCGAAATCCATCGGCGGTCTCTCCTTACGTCCCGGTTGTGCCGGCATCCATGATCGCGAGCGCATGGTCGGCACAATTGGCGGCGAGACGCCCGACCGCCCCGGCGTCGCCGCCGGCCGCGTTGCCAGTGCGCGCCCGGTCGGCGATACCCAGGAATATCACCGCGAAACGGAACAGCGCGAAGACCAGATGGACGGGTTCGAGCGGCCCCATCCCCGGAGCATGGCTCAGGTAGTGGGCGACGAACTCCGCCTGGCTCGGGAGGCCCAGGGCGGCCTGGTCGAGCCCGGCGATGCCCCGGTATTCGTCGGGCTTGAGGTGCCAGGCGAGGCAGCAGAAGCCGAGGTCGGCCAGCGGATGGCCGAGGGTCGACAACTCCCAGTCGAGCACCGCCACGACGCGGGGCTCGCCAGGATGGATCATCAGGTTGCCGAGGCGGAAGTCGCCATGCACGACGGCGCTCCGGCCATCGTCGGCCGGCAGATTGTCGCCGAGCCAACGCACGATGCGTCCGAGACGGGGAACCGTGTCCGCCGCTGGCGACGCCCGCCACCGCCGCGCCCAGCGCTCCGTCTGCCGCGCGAAATAATCTCCCGGCCGGCCGAAATCGCCGAGACCGATCGCGTCGGGGACCACCGCATGGAGCCGCGCCAGCGTTTCGGCCATGGCGAGATAGATCGCGCGGCGCTCCGCCGGTGCGACGCCCGGCAACGCGCAATCGTGGAACACCCGGCCCTCGACCCGGTCCATCAGGTAGAACGGGGTCCCGAGGAGGTCGGGATCGTCATGGAACAGCACGACCTTCGGTACGGGGACGCCGGTGCCGGCGAGCGCCTGCACGACGCGGGCCTCGCGGTCGATCCGATGCGCCGAGGGCAGCAGTGTGCCCGCCGGCTGCTTGCGCAGGACGTAATGCCTCGCGCCGAGGTCGAGGACGAAGGTCGGGTTCGATTGGCCGCCGGCGATCGGGGTGAGCCGGAGCGGCCCCTCCGCTCCGGCCAGCCGTTGCCGCAGAAAGGCGCCGAGCCGGTCGACATCGAAGGGTGGTGCGAAGGGGCCGGTCATCTCCATGCCGGGAACGGTCGGACAAAGCTCGGTGAGCGTCAAGCCGCGTCGCCTTCTGCCGATCATCGCCGAGGATCGTCGATCTTGACAGCATAACCGGCATGATTGCCTGGACGACTAAGAATTTCCGAGTAACGCGCTGCCTTAGTTTTTCAAATGACGGACACTCGCAACGCCTGTATGCTTTAGCCGCGGCAAGTTCGGTGCAACCGAGTCGTCATCAGGCGAGGGCATCGAGTTCTACTGGGGGGTAGTATGCACAGCGACATGCAACGGCGATTGACTGCCGAATTCATCGGCACGTTCTGGCTGGTTTTCGGCGGCTGCGGGGCGGCCGTGGTCTCGGCCGCCTATCCACAACTTGGCATCGGCTTTACCGGGGTCGCCTTCGCTTTCGGGCTGACGGTGCTCAGCATGGCCTATGCGGTCGGCCACATTTCGGGCGGCCACTTCAACCCGGCCGTGACGCTCGGCCTGTGGGCAGCCGGCCGCTGCGCCAACAAGCACGTCGTGCCCTATATCGTCGTGCAGGTGGTCGGCGCCGTGCTGGCGTCAGCCGTTCTCTGGGTCATCGCGTCCGGAAAGCCGGAATGGGTGGCCGGCGGTTTCGCCTCGAACGGATACGGAGACCTCAGCCCCGGCCACTATTCGATGGTGTCGTGTTTCCTGGCGGAACTGCTGCTCACCTTCTTCTTCCTGATGATCATCATCGGCACGACCTCGAAGGGCGCCGCCACGGGCTTCGCCGGCATTCCGATCGGGCTGGCCCTGACGCTCATCCACCTGATCTCGATCCCCATCACCAACACCTCGGTCAATCCCGCCCGCAGCATCGCGCCCGCGCTCTTTGCCGGGGGCGCCTATATCGCGCAGCTCTGGCTGTTCATCGTGGCGCCGATCGCCGGGGGCATGATCGCGGGGGCGGTCGCTCGCATGCTCTACGAGGATTCGTCCATCGTCGACACGGTGGTCGTCGAGGAGCGACGCTCGGCCTGAAACGACGCGCCCGGCCCGCTCTGGACAGTGCGGGGTGGCGGCATGTTCCGAACGGCACTCGACGTTGTCGTTGCGAGCGCAGTCAAGTTTACGCTGGCTGCGTAAGCTTGCCAGCGAAGCAATCCAAAACCTATATGTCTGGATTGCTTCGTCGCTCTCGCTCCTCGCAACGACGGAACCGACAAGTCCCGCTCATCGCAAATTGGTATCAGTAACGCTTGAGCAGACGTTCGAGGTAGTCCTGCTCGTCTTGCGGGCGCAGCCGGTCGCCGAGGCGTCGGCGCAGCTCCTCGATCACCTGACGCGCCCGCCCCGCCAGCGCGCCCTGGTCGTCGTACCCATGCTGCGCGTCGAGATGGCCGTTGCGGTCGCGCCCGAGCGGGTCCGTGCCGGTCTGCTCGCCGGTGCCGTCGGCGCGTCCCATGCCCTCCACGCCCTGCTGCTCGCCTTCGCCGCCGCCCTGGCCCTGCGCCATCTGCTTCTGGAGGCCACGGGCGCCCTGCTGCAGGCCCTGCAGCGCCCGTCCCTGCGCCTCGACCGCCCGGTCGCCGCCGGGCTTGCCCTGGCCGAGAGCGTTCTCGGCGTCCTTCATCGCCCGTTCGGCGTCGTCGAACCCCTTCTCGCCGTCGAGCCCGAGATCGCGCATCTCTTTCTGCAACTGCTGGAGCTGCTGACGCAGCGCCTGCTGCTGGCCCTCGAGGTCCTTGTTCGAATCGTCGCTGCCGGCCTGCGGATCGCCGTCCTGGTTGTCCTGGCCGGTCTGCGGCGGGTCGCCGGGCTGGCTCTCCTGATCGTCGTCCAGCGCCGGTGGGCGAAGCCGCTGCTGCTGGTTGCCGCGCCGGAAGGTCTTGTCGCGCAGCGCCTGCTGGTCGCGCATCATGCGGTCGAGCACGCCCATCGACTGGTTCATCTTGCCGGTGCGGCCACCCGAGGGGTCGCCGCGCGCAGAGCGCAGATTCTCGAGGATGTTCTGCAGCTGGTCGAGCAGGTTCTGGGCCTCCGCCATGTCGCCGTTCTTGGCGCTCCGCTCCATCTTGTCGAGCAGGTTCTGCAGATCCTGCGGAGTGATGGTCTTGGTGCCCTGGGGATTGGGCCCCTGGTTCGGCGGCCTCCCGGCGTTGTTCTGCGCCATCTCGGCCAGCATCTTGTCGAGCTGTTGGCGCAACGCGTCGGCGAGCTTGGCGATCTCCTCCGGCGGCGCGTTGCGGGCGATGGCATCGCGCAGCTCGCGCTGCAGGGCGCGCAGGTCACGCTCCGTCTGGCTGAGGTCGCCATCCTCGATGCTCAGAGCCATGGACCAGAGCAGGTCGGCCACGCCGAGGAGGTCGGCGTCGTTCTTGGCGTCGTCGAGACGGTTCTGCGCCGCCTGGAGGCCGAGGAAGACGGCCGGCGTGACACCGAACAGGTCGGGCGCGATGGTCAGCGCCTCGAGCGCGGTCCTGATCTTCTCCCGATGGTCGGGGTCGAGCACGAGGTTGCGGCGCTGCTCGACCAGCGCCTTGGCCAGCGGCTTGTGGAAGGGGCGGGTGGGGAGTCTCAGGGCGAAGGGCGCGCTCCTGCCGACATTGCCGCCTTCGTCGCGGGCGCTCAGAACCGCCATGACCTCCGCGCCGGCCCACGGATGAGCGGACAGGTCGGCGGTGGTCGCGCCGTCACCCAGGCCGCGGGCTCCGTTGGGCAGGCCAAGCGGCATCTTGGGCGGCTCGACGAGCGTGCGGCCGGCGATCGGCTTGCCGTCCAGCACCGGCTGGCTGAAATCCGCCTCGGCACCGACCACGCCATAATCGTCGTCGATCTTGTAGCTCAGCGTCAGCGAGCCGCGCAGATTGGCCTTCGGCCGCCCCGTGATCACGATCGTCGGCGGCCGATCGGGAATCGCGTGGAGCGAGAAGCCGGCGACGGAGGCTCCGTCGCGACCGACTTGAAGCTTGCCGTCGGCCCTGAGGGTAAAGCGCTTTTCGGCGATCCCCGACCCCACGGTGCCGTCGCCCTCGGCCTTCGCCTTGGCCGGAATCTCGATCGGCGTCAGACCGCCCTCGGCCGCGACCTCGACCTTGCCGTCTCCGGATGAGCGCACCACCACGGTCGACCTGACCGGGACATCGATCGTTCCCGTCCCGGCCGGCAATGCCGTGCCGTTGGGGCCCGACAGAAGAACCGGCGCCCGGCCCGTATAGGCCGGCGGGTCGACCCAAGCGTCGAGCCTGAAGCCTGCGGCCCGGGCATCCGTGCCGCCATGCCAGTTGAAGACCGCCGCCAGCCGGCCCTCCTTGTCGGTGCCGGCCACGAACGCGGCCAGGATCAACGCCAGCAGGGCAACCGCGCGGATCGCGAAGCGGTCACGATCGACGAGGCGCGGCGACGGCGGCCTTACCTTGAGCGCGCCGGCGGCCTCGGCGAGCCGGCGCCTATGCGCCTCCCACAAGGCCAGCGTGACAGGATCGGGTGTCGGATCGGCGAGCCGGTCCTCGGCCGACGAGATGGGGCGATGGCTGCGGCCGGAATCGCGGTCGAGCCGATCCAGGATGTCGGGACGCCCGACGCCGCAGGCGCGCCAGCCCAGCGCCGCGGCGAAGCCGAGGCCGGCCACGACGAGCACGAGCCCGACGACCCGAGACCAGACCGGGAGGATCAGCCACAGGCCCAGCCAGGACAGGGCGACGAAGCCCGCGAGGATGGCGGCCGCCAGAACGAGAGACGGCCAGAGCCTCTCGAAGACGAGCACCAGCCGGGCGCGACCGATCAGGCGCTCGAACTCGGCCTCCCGGTTGGATGCATCCGGCACGGGGTCTGCTCCGGTCATGGCCGCCGCGCTCGGCGGCGGCTGGTCATGCTACGCCGTTCCGCTCCGGAAGGCCAAGCATGGTCCGCAGCGGCATGGCCGCGCAACGGTCCCGTCCTATTTGGCGGCGATCTGCCCGCGGATGCGCTCGAAGACGTCGCGCCGCAAAACGCGCTTCCTCATCAGATCGTCGACCGAGCGGTAGGGGCGGTGCTTGGCGATGGCCTGGCCGATGTGGCCGCCGCCGCGCAGGCGATTGAGGGCCTCGACGGACGCGCTATTGATGTTGATCACCTGGCTCGCGATGGGAGTCGGCGCTGCAGGGGCAGGGTCGACGGGGGTGTCCGGCTGCGCGGCGGGCTCGGCCGACGCCACCCTGTCGGGCGCCGGTGCCGACGCAGGCGTGGCGGCCGCAGGGGACGCGGCGACCGGCGCGGCGTCACGAGGCGCGGCCTCGGCCGGCGCGGGCGTCGCCGATGGCTTCGAGATCGGCGCGACCATGGCAACCGGGATGACGCCGGTGGTCGGCGGGGAATTCGAGGAGGCGTCGGGCGTTGCCGCCGCCGATACGGCCGCCGGAGCCGCCGGCGGGGACAAAGCCGCCGGCGGGGACGTGGTGGCGGAGGGAACCGCCTCGGTGATCTTGGCGGTCGTCTTGGGTGTGTCGGCATCCGGATAGACGACGCGGACCGGCGCCTGCGCCGGCTCGACCGCATCGGGTTTCGCCGGCGGCTGGACGGGCGGGGCGGGGCTGCCGGTGGCGGCTGCCGCGCTCGACGCCATGTCGACCCCGTGGGCGGCGGGCATCCGGCCCTTGGACGTCAGCAGCACCGTGAGCTGCCAGATCAGCCCCGCCGCACAGACGGCGGCTGCCAGGAGAAGGACGCGGTCGATGATCGATTTACTGGCCATTGTGGAACTCGCTTCCGCCCCGATCGTTCAATCTCGTCATCAAGTTATGTCCGACCACAGCCGTCGCGGCATAGTATTGGCGTCCCGGGCGCCGAACGCGCTAGACCACGAGAACAGGACCGTATCCGATAAGCCAAGACACCAAATGTGTGGCAAGAGTGCGGACGCGAGCGAGGATAGATCGCAAGACGATCGGGGCTCAATATACCAAATCAAGGTCGGTGAGGTCTCGTCCACACAGAAAGTCGGCGTGGACCGGTCAGACGTCCATGAGCCAATCTGTTGCGACCGAAAGATCCTGGCGCGCGCCCTTGTGGATCGCCAGGGCGAGGATGTGGCAGGGGGTCGGCGCCGCATCATGGAACTGCCAGTGTTCCGGATGCGATCCGATCTGCGGCCCGAAGGCGACCTCGATGCCCTGGTCTCCGAGGGTCTCGATTTGCAGCGCATCCAAAGGCAGGGCAAGACCTGTGCCGAGCGCCTTGTAGCAGGCCTCCTTGAGCGTCCAATGCTGCAGGAAGAGCCGCCGGCGGCGTTCCGGCGCCATGCCGAGGATGGTCTCGGCCTCCGATCGGGCAAAGAACCCGGCGGCGACGGCCTCGACGTAGCCGGCATTGTCGAGATGCTCGACGTCGACGCCGAGATCGACGCCGGCGCTCACCGCGCAGGCGATGAGGCCTCGCGTATGCGACAGGCTGAAGCGCATGGAGCGGAACGTCGCCGGCGCCTCGATCGCGGGGCGCAGGCCTCTCGGCGTGACGAAGCGCCAGTCGGCCGGATCGGCGCCGGTGACCTGCGACAAGCTCAACCGCTGCACGATCCGCGTGCACAGATGCTCGTGGCGGAGCCGCGGCAGCGCAAAGTCCTCGGCGCGCCGACGCTCCTCGGCGGTCAGCAGCCTGTCGCTCCAGGCCGCGAGCCGTTCCGCGGCGACCTGATCCGGATCGAGCAGCCTGACGACGACCCGATCCTCATCGAGCGGCGAGTCCGGTTGGGCGGTTCCGCCCAGGATCGGACTCAACCGGCCTTCGCCGCGTCGCCACCCTTGCCGGGCTTGGCCAGATGGCCTTTCTGACGCAGGTGCTTGGTGAGGATCTGCCGGATCGCATCGGAGACGTTGGGGATGGGGGTGCGACCGCGCCGCCACGCATCGACGGCGCGCAGCAGCTCCTCGTCGAAGCCGATGACCTTCTTGACGGGGTAGATCTGCGATCTCGGCATGACGATCGGTCCGATGCGGCGCGGCCAGTCTAGGGGTGAAAGCTTATATGCGCAATATGCGCAACAGCGCCCTCGCCAAATCGCGCCGCCACATCGCGCCGCCACGTCGCGCTTGCCCTGACGCCGCCCCTCCGAGGCCCCATATGGAGGTTGCGCCGCCATGGCGCCACGAAGGCGCGCATGAGCCGAAGCTTCCTTCACCGTCTGTTCGGCCGCTTTTGCCGGCCGCTCGCGGATGGCCCGCAAACCCCCGCGCGGTCTGCTGCGCTACCGGAGGGGCTGCGCATCTATGCGATCGGCGACATCCACGGCCACGCGGACCTGCTCGATCTCATGGCGTCCAGGATCGAGGCGGATCTCGCCCGCAACCCTGCTGGCGACGCCCGCGCCATCTTCGTCGGCGACTATATCGATCGTGGGCCGGACTCGGCTGGCGTGATCGAGCGTCTTGCGTTGGGCCGCTTTCCACTCCCCTTCGAGACGCTGCGCGGCAATCACGAGGACGTGCTGATCGGCGTTCTCGCGGCGCCCGACGATGCGCTCGGCGCCAGCTTGGAGCACTGGTACCAGCTCGGCGGTCTCGAGACGCTCCGCTCCTATGGGGTCGACGTCGGCAAGGCGGCACGCGGCAAGAATCCCGGCAGAATGCGTCGCGCCGTTCTCGATCGCTTGCCGGAAACGCATCGGGCCTTTCTGCGGGAGACGCGGCTGTCGCTGACGCTTGGCGATTATTTCTTCGTCCATGCAGGCGCGCGGCCGGGCGTGCCGCTCGACGCACAGTCGCCCGAGGACCTCATGTGGATCCGCGAGGACTGCTACCGCTCGGACTACGATTTCGGCAAGGTGCTGGTGCATGGCCATACGCCGTGCCGAGTTCCTGAGGATCTGCCGCGACGCATCAACGTCGATACGGGCGCCTTCAAATGGGGCGTGCTCAGCGCCGTCGCTCTCGAAGCCGATACGCGCCGTTTTCTCTCGACGCGGGATTGACGCACGCCGCCGCTTCATTCTCTCGTGCGGCGATGATGATCGACGCGCGCTCTCATGGCTTGTGGCAATCGACGGCTCCGCCGGCCCCGGTGACCGCGCCGCTGGAGGGCGAGATCGACGCCGATGTCGCGATCATCGGTGCGGGGTTCACGGGGCTCTCGGCGGCGCTCCATCTCGCCGAGGCGGGCGCCATGGTCACCGTCCTCGAGGCGGCCGAGATCGGCTTCGGCGGATCGGGACGCAATGTCGGGCTGGTCAATGCCGGTCTCTGGGTCATGCCCGACGACGTGCCAGGGGTGCTGGGCGCGGACTACGGCGAGCGCCTGCTGCGTCTTCTCGGCGAGGCGCCGGCGCTGGTCTTCGAGCTCATCGCGAAGCATGGCATCGCCTGCGAGCCCGAGCGGGCCGGCACGCTCCATTGCGCGGTCGGCGAGAAGGGGCTTGCCGAGATCACCGCTCGCGCGGCGCAATGGCAGGCGCGAGGGGCGCCGGTTCGCCTGCTCGACGCGGCGGAGGCCGCGGCCCGCATCGGCAGCACGGCTTACGCGGGCGCGCTACTCGACGCGCGGGCCGGCACCATCCAGCCGCTCGCCTATGTGCGCGGCTTGGCGCGGGCGGCGATGGCCGCCGGGGCCAGGATCTTCACCCGGAGCCCGGTGTCGCGGGCGGCACCGGACGGCGAGGCCGCCTGGCGGCTCGATGCGCCCGGAGGCGCCGTGCGGGCGCCCTGGGTCGTCGTCGCCACCAACGCCTACGGGGTGGCCTCGCCTTTCCCGCAGGTGGCCGAAGAGCTGGTGCTCCTGCCCTATTTCCAGTTCGCGACGCCACCGCTGGGCCACAACCTCCGCGCTACGATCCTGCCGGGTCGCGAAGGCGCCTGGGATACGAAGGAGATCCTGTCGTCCTTCCGGCTCGATACGGCCGGCCGCCTGTTCTTCGGCAGCGTCGGCTCCCTGCGCGGCACCGGCGAGGCGGTGCATCGGGCCTGGGCGCGCCGCGCCATGCGCCGCATCTTCCCGCAACTCGGCGACGTCGAGTTCGAGACGGGCTGGTTCGGCCATATCGGCATGACCGCGGACAGCACGCCGCGCTTCCACGAGCTCGCCCCGAAGGTCATAGGCTTTTCCGGCTACAACGGGCGCGGCATCGCGCCCGGCACGATCTTCGGCCGCACGCTGGCGCGTCGCATCCTGGGGCAGAGCGGTGCGGAGGAGATGCCCTTGCCCGTCACCCCCCCACGGGCCGCGTCGTTTCGCGCGATCAAAGGCGCCTATTACGAATTCGGTGCGCAAGCCGCCCACCTGGCCGAAGGCCGTCTGGGTGGCCGTTCCGAGCCGGCGCGCCCCCGATAATGGCTTGCATAGCCCCCTGGCAGCCGCTATATCGCCCTCTCCCGGGCGCGTAGCTCAGCGGGAGAGCACTCCCTTGACATGGGAGGGGTCACAGGTTCAATCCCTGTCGTGCCCACCATCGCCAACCTGGGCCCTTCTGCCAACCTGGGCAATTCGTCGTTTTTCGGCTCCCGCGGAATCGCTCCCCGCCTATCGCTCCACTTGTTTCATATCGATCCGGACCAAGACAGCCGGCGCGCCGGGCGCTCGCAAGCGGGCGGCGGGATGTTCCCGAAACCTTCGCCTAAGCCCAAGGTCCGAGCCTCGAGCTGAACGAAGGGCGGATTGCCAAAATCCTCTGGCTGGCCCAGCATGAGCGTAACCTTACGCCGGGCTTGGGATGAAGGGTCTGAACCTCAGCGCGCTCGCCCTGCTGCGGCTCCTGCTGCTGGCATCGGTCGTGGCTCCCGCCGTGCTGCTCGTGGCGCTGGGCTGGTTCACCTATCGGGCGGCGCTCGGCGACGCGCGGCGGGAAGCGGTCTGGACGAGCGGCGTCGCGCGCGAACATGCGGCGCGCGTCTTCGACACCCAGGAACTCGTCACCGACCGCGTTCTCGACCTCCTCGGTGGTCTGGACGACGCGACGGTCCGGGCTCGCCAAGCCGCGCTCCATGACCGGCTCAGGGCCACCATCGCGGATCTGCCGCAGGTCTTGTCGATCACCGTCATCGACCGCGACGGTCGCGTCGTGGTCGCCTCGTCGGTCTATCCGGTGCCGGCGGATATCGACATGGCCGACCGCGACTATTTCCAGGCATTGCGCGGCCTCGGGCAGCCGAGCTTCGTCAGCGCGGTTCAGACGAGCCGCATCGATGGCCGGCGATTCTTCGGCCTGGCACGGGCGCGGCGCGACACGGCGGGAAACTTCGCCGGCGTCATCAACATCGCGATCTCGCCGACCCTGTTCACCGATTTCTATGCGACACTCATCAAGGAGGATGCGCGCCGGCAGAGCGGCCGGGTGCTGACCATGGTGCGCTCCGACGGGCAGATCCTGGTCCGCTATCCGCCGGCCGAGGGCACTCCCCCGGCGCTGGTCAGGCCGAATGCCTTCGAGGCGGCGCTCGTGGCCAATCCCGAGGCCGGACTCTACCGCAACCGCTCCATCGCCGATCCGAAGGCGCCGGAGCGGTTCTACGCTTATCGCAAGGTGCAGGACTACCCGCTCTACGTCGTGGCGGCGCGCTCGCTCGCCGCCGTGCTCCGGGCCTGGGCGCGCCGCATGCTGCTCTATCTCGTCGCGATCGTTCCGGCCTCGATCGTGCTCGTGCTGGTGACGCTCGAGACGATCCGCCTGACGCGGCGAGAGCGGGAGGCGCTGGCTCAGGCGCAGGACGAGATCCATCGCCGCGAGTTCGCCGAGGAGGCACTGCGCCGCTCCCAGCGGCTCGAAGCCGTGGGCCAGTTGACCGGCGGCATCGCGCATGACTTCAATAACCTGTTGACCATCATCGTCGGCAACGTCGACATGATGGTGCGCCGGGCCGGGGATCCGGACCGGGTGAAGCGGCTCGGCGGCAACGTGCTCGCCGCCGCGATGCGCGTCGCCGATGTGACCGACAAGCTCCTCGCTTTCTCGCGCCGGCGCATGGTGCGGCCCGAGACGGTCTGCGCCAGCCAACTCCTCGGCGACTTGAGGCCGCTGCTCGGGCGGGCCGTCAGCCAGAACATCGAGATCGACTACCGGCCCGCCGCCACGCCCTGTCCGGTGCGGGTGGATGCCGGCCAGCTCGAAGCGGCGCTGATCAACCTCGTGGTCAACGCGCGGGACGCCATGCCGGACGGCGGCCGCATCGCGCTGTCGGCCGAAAGCGTGCGGCTGTCGCGGCACGATCTCGGCGACGCACCGGACCTGTCGCCGGGCGAGTACGTGCGCATCGTCGTCGCCGATACCGGCACCGGGATGGACGCCGCGACGCTCGCCAAGGCCTTCGAGCCTTTCTTCACGACGAAGGATGTGGGCAAGGGGACGGGGCTCGGCTTGAGCCAGGTCTATGGTTTCGCCAAGCAGGCCGGCGGCCACGTGCGGATCCACAGCGGCCTCGGCCTCGGCACCTCGATCGAGATCCTGCTGCCCCTATCCTCCGAGCCGCTCGGCGAAGAGCGGTCGAAGAGCGAGGCGCCGCTGCCGCCCAGCGCGGAGCGGGGCGAGGTCGTGCTCGTCGTCGAGGATGAGGCGAGCCTGCGCGACATGGCCGTCGAAAGCCTGCAGGAGTTGGGGTACCGGACGCATTCGGCTGCCACCGCGGCACAGGCGCTGGCGATCCTCGAGGAGCCGATCCCGATCGACCTGATGTTTTCAGACATCGTGATGCCGGGCGGCATGGGTGGCATCGAGCTCATGCGCGAGGCCCGTAAGCTGAGGCCCGGACTGACGGTTCTCCTGACTTCCGGCTATACGGACACCGAGGGCGGCTGGGCCATCCCGGACGACGTGCCGTTGCTGCCCAAGCCCTATCTGCGCGCCGACCTCGCCGGCGAGATCGGCCGTTTGCTGGTCCAGGCGGCGCCGCGGGAACAGGCGGCCCGCGTGCCCGCCGCAGATTCACGATGAGCGCACCCATCGCATCGGCTGCGTGCTCTCCCGCGAGACGGCGGCGGCTTTCGATCCCGAGATCGACGGGTTCGAGCCGCTTTCCGGCGAGCATGTGAAGGGGCTGCCCGAACCGGTCGGCATTTGCGCATACTGTCGGCGCGGCGTAGTGGCTGACCCGATGACCTCCGCGCCGGCCCTGCGCCGGGCCGCAGGGGCGTGACGGACGCTGCCATGCTCGACCTCTCTTTGCCGCACGACGCCATGGCGCCGCAGCCGCTCGATGCCGCCGCCTATGCCCGCAAGATCCTGAGCGCGCGGGTCTACGACGTGGCGATCGAGAGCCCGCTCGACATCATGCCGCGCCTCTCCGCCCGGCTCGGCAATCGTGTGCGGCTCAAGCGCGAGGACCTGCAGCCCGTCTTCTCCTTCAAGCTGCGCGGCGCCTACAACAAGATGGCCGGCCTGCCGCGCGAGGCGCGGGAGCGCGGCGTGATCTGCGCCTCCGCCGGCAACCATGCGCAGGGCGTGGCACTCGCGGCGCAGAAGCTCGGACTCAAGGCCACCGTGGTGATGCCGCGCACCACCCCCTCGATCAAGGTGGCGGCCGTGAAGGCGCGGGAGGCCAAGGTGATCCTCTACGGCGACACGTTCGACGAGGCCTATCGCCACGCCCGCGATCTCGAGGCCGAGAAGGGTTTCGGCTTCGTCCACCCCTACGACGACCCCGACGTCATCGCCGGCCAGGGCACGGTCGGCATGGAGATCCTGCGCCAGCACCCCGATCCGCTCGCCGCGATCTTCGTGCCGATCGGCGGCGGCGGCCTCGCGGCCGGCGTCGCGGCCTTCGTGAAGTTCCTGCGGCCGGAGGTCAAGGTGATCGGCGTCGAGCCGGACGACGCGGCCTCGATGGCGGCGGCGCTGCGCGCCGGCGAGCGCGTCACCCTCGATCGCGTCGGCCTGTTCGCCGACGGTGTAGCGGTTCGCCAGGCCGGGGCCGAGACCTTCCGGCTCTGCCGCGCGCTGCTCGACGAAGTCGTGACGGTCGACACCGACGAGATCTGTGCCGCCGTCAAGGACATCTTCGACGACACCCGCGCCACCGCGGAGCCCTCGGGCGCCCTGGCGCTCGCCGGCCTCAAGCGCTACGCCGAGCGCGAGGGACTGAAGGGGCGACACTTGGTGGCCGTCAACAGCGGCGCCAACGTCAATTTCGACCGGCTGCGCCATATCGCCGAGCGGGCCGAGATCGGCGAAGGCCGCGAGATGCTCCTCGCCGTCACGGTGCCCGAACGGCCCGGCAGCTACCGCAAGTTCATCCAGACGCTCGGCCGCCGCGCCATCACCGAGTTCAACTACCGCTATGCGGGCGAGGGGTCGGCCGAGATCTTCGTCGGCGTCGAGCTGCGCGAGGGCGAGGCGGAGAAGCGCGAGATCCTGAAGCTGCTCGGCGAGGGCGGCTACGGCGTCGTCGACCTCTCGGACAACGAGATCGCCAAGACCCATGTGCGCTACATGGTCGGCGGGCGCGTCGCGGGGCTCGCGGACGAGCTCGTCTACCGCTTCCAGTTCCCCGAGGCGCCGGGCGCGCTGCTGAAGTTCCTGAACGGGTTGGGCCAGCACTGGAACATCTCGCTGTTCCACTATCGCAACCACGGCGCCGACTACGGCCGCGTGCTCTGCGGCATCCAGGTGCCGAAGGCCGAGCGGCAGAAGTTCGCGGCGTCGATCGAGGCCTTGGGCTATCCCTATTGGGACGAGACCCGGAACCCCGCCTATCGGCTGTTCCTCGATGGGAACAGGGCGAGCTGAGCCGTATACGTCCTCCCCCGCATCTGCGGCGGAGCCGTCACGATTGGGGTGCGATCTCTGGCGACCCTCCACACCCGCTCTGCGTGGGCGGCGGTTCGCAGGCGCCACCCGTCGAAGCCCTGTCAGGGTGTCGTCACGTCCAAGGGAACAACGGGGCGGAACACGTCGGATGTTCCTCTGGCCTGGTGGATTTGACCCGTATCGAGAAAAAGTCTGAGCGCCCTCTCGCCCAAGGTCCGGGCGTGACGCGGCGAATCGAACGCCTCGACGCTCCTTCCCACGACGATGCCGCCATATTTCCTGATTTCCCACCGGAAATCACATTGCGACCGCTCGTCACGAACGACGAACAACCTCGGCTCGTCGATCGGCCCTCGCTCTGCCATCCTCCGCCTGCGGGCTTCGGCCGCCGCGGCCCGCGCCGCTTGGGAAAACCTCCGCACTCTCTTCGATCCGCTATCCATGCGGTCAAACTCCCTCCGATGGAGAGGCGCCGTGCCGACTGGGTGATAGGCTGCCCCATATGACCGCGACCCTCGCTTTACACAGAGAGGAAGGATCCACGAGGGCCGCGGGGCGATCGATGAAGCAGACCGCCGACTCCATAATCACGAACGTCTAGCGAGGGTTTCGGCGCGCCGAACATCGGCGGTAGCTCAGCGTGCTATCAGGCAGAAGACGGCTTTGTCGGGTCGCGGAAGGCGGCAGGCATCGACTTAGCCGCTCGTCGGCTGCGTCGAGGCCACCTCGCCGGCCGGTTGCTCCGCCTCGTCAGGTCGGGCGCGAGGACGGCGATCGCGGCGGCTTGCTCTTTGCGAAGAAGGAATCGCGAAGTTCTCGAGCGCGAGGTGCGCCAGCTGTTCGAAGCGGCCGCCGTTGTTCGTCCATCCCTGGCGGATGACGGTCATCATCGCCTCGGCCGCCTCCTGCCCGTCGCCGGCCGCGATGGCCTCGGCGATCCGCCCGTGCTGCGAGACGGCACCCACCGCGCGCTCGGGATCGTCGGTCGGGGAGGAGGAGGTGAAGGACGCCGCCAGCGCGGTGCGGATCAGGGCGCCGATGGACTGCATGAACGGGTTGCCCGACGCGGAGAGCACCAGGAGGTGGAAGGCGACGTCGGCCTCGGTGAAGGCGATCCTGTCGGAGCTGGCTGCCGCCATGGCATCGATGAGCGCACGCAATTCGGCGATCTGCGCTTCGGTCCGACGCCCGGCCGCGATGGCGGCTGCGGCCGGCTCCAGCGTCTGACGGATCTCGAAGAGCTTGGCCAGGAAGGCGCTGTCGATGCCGACCTCGAGGCGCCAGGCCAGGATGTCGGGATCGAACATGTTCCAATGGGCTTCCTCGCGCACCCAGGTGCCGACCTTGGTCCGGGCCGCGACCAGGCCCTTGGAGGCCAGCGACTGCAGCGCCTCGCGCAACGGCGTGTTCGAAACGCCGTATCGCCGCATCAACACCTCCTTCGCCGGCAGCGCGCTGCCACCCGGGAACTCGCCCGAGACGATGGCGAAGCCGATTCCCCTCAGAACGGCATTATGGGCGCCCGCGGCCTTGGTGCGGCGGGGAATGGCGGCGCGGTCGCCCGAAGTTTCGCTGTGCTTTGGATCCATTGTCCGACGGCGGGACGCCGTTTCCTCCGGAGGGTGCGTTCGGCTCGGCCGGTGTGCGAGAAACCATTGACGCGTGGCGGCCGATGCGCTTAGTTCGGGGGAATAATAATATTATTCGCGAGGAAGCGCGAGCTTTCTCGTCAGTGACACGTCGAGGATCGGGCCGAGCCGCCGCGAAGGGGTAGGCCTCACGCCCGCAACCGGGCCTAGGGAGGATGACGATGAAGCGAATTCTCGGTACGATGACCGCTGTCGCGGCTCTGGCAGCGATAATGACGGTCCCCGCGCAGGCGGCGGGCAAGAAGACCCTGGCCTTTGTCGTGAACGGCGCGTCCGATTTCTGGAAGAATGCCGAGGCGGGCATCAAGAAGGCGCAAGGCGAGCTGCCGGACTACGACCTCCAGTTGAAATATCCCGAACAGGCGACCACGGCCGCGCAGCAGCGGTTGATGGACGACCTCGTGGCCTCGGGCGTCTCCGCCATCATGGTCAGCGCCGTCGATCCGAAGACCGAGACGGAAGCGCTCAACAACGTCGCCTCGCAGATCCCGCTGTTCACGACCGACAGCGATGCGCCGAACACCAAGCGCATCGCCTATATCGGGTCGAGCAACGTCGATGCCGGCAAGCAGGCGGGCGAGCTGGCGCTGAAGGCGCTGCCCGACGGCGGCAAGTGCATGGGCTTCGTCGGCCTGCCGAGCGCCGACAACGCGCGCGAGCGCATCGAGGGCGTCAAGACGACGATCAAGGGTTCGAAGGTGGAACTCGTCGACGTCCGCGCCGACGACGTCGATCAAGCGCGTGCCAAGCACAATGTCGAAGACGCCATGACGGCGCATCCGGAGGTGACCTGCTTCATCGGCTTCTATTCCTACAACACCCCGCGCATCTACGAGGCCGTGAAGGAAGCCGGCCAGCTCGGCAAGATCAAGATCGTCGGCTTCGACGAGGATCCGGTCACGCTCGGCGGCGTCAAGGAAGGCTCGATCGTCGGCACGGTGGTCCAGCAGCCCTATGAATGGGGCTATCAGGGCATGAAGCTGATGGCCAAATATGTCGGCGGCGACAAGTCCGTCATTCCCACCAATCCGCTGATCATCATCCCGACCAAGATCATCGACAAGAGCAACGTCGATGCCTTCTGGGCCGAGCTGAAGCAGCGCACGGGCGCCAAGTAAGCTCGACCCAGGCGTGGACCGGCGCCCGGCGCCGGTCGTCGCGCGATGCAGACCTCAAGATCCGATCCGAGCGAGACCTTGCCGAGCGTCGCGCCCTTTCTCGAGCTTCTCTCGATCACCAAGACCTATCCGGGCGTCGTGGCGCTCGACGACGTCAGCCTGGCGGTCGCGCCGGGCGAGGTGATCGGGCTGATCGGCGAGAACGGCGCCGGCAAGTCGACGCTGATGCGGGTGCTGGGCGGCGTCGCCGCACCGACCAAGGGAACGATCCGGATCGATGGCATCGAGCGCGCCTCGCTCACCGTCAACGACGCGACCTCCGCCGGCATCGCCTTCGTGCACCAGGAGCTCAACCTCTTCGACAATCTCGACGCTGCGGCGAACGTCTTCATCGGCCGCGAGCCGCTCTACGGCGGCCCATTGCGGCTCGTCGACCGCAAGGCGCTGCACGGCAGGGTCCAGCCGCTTCTCGATCGGTTGGGCGTCGACTTTCGTCCCGACACGCCGGTCGCCGATCTCTCGATCGCCCAGCAGCAGCTCCTGGAGATCGCCAAGGCGCTGTCGCTCGAGGCGCGGCTCGTCATCATGGACGAGCCGACGTCGAGCCTGACCCTCACCGAGACGAGCCGGCTGCTCAAGATCGTCGCCGACCTGAAGGCCAGCGGCGTCAGCGTCATCTTCATCTCGCATCGGCTGAACGAGATCGAGCACTGCGCCGATCGGGTGGTCGTGCTGCGCGACGGCCGCACGGTCGGCGCGCTCGATCGCGGCCACATCAGGCACGACGCCATGATCCGGTTGATGATCGGCCGCGACCTCAAGTCGCTCTACATCCCGCCCGCCGGGCCGGTGGGCGGCAGCATGCTCGACATCGTCGAGATGCGCACCTCGACCTACCCGGACCAAACGGTCAGTCTCAGCGTGCGCAAAGGAGAGATCCTCGGGCTTGCCGGCCTCGTCGGCTCGGGCCGGACGGAACTGGCGCGCGCCGTGTTCGGCATCGATCCTCCCCATGGCGGCGCGATCCGCCTGGACGGCGAGCCTGTCGTGGTCGCTTCGCCCCACGATGCGATCGGCCGCGGCATCTATCTGATCCCCGAGGACCGCAAGGGCTCGGGCCTGCTGCTCGACGTCTCGATCACCGAGAACATCTCGCTTCCGGACCTTCCCTCCTACGCCCAGGCATTCCTCGTGCGGGAGGGCGCCGAGACGAAGAACGCCGAGAAGCAGCGACGGCGCCTCAGGATCAAGGTTCCCAACGTTGGCAATTCGGTGAATTCGCTGTCCGGCGGCAACCAGCAGAAGGTCGTCCTGGCGAAATGGCTTTCGATGCGTCCTCGTGTCATCATCTTCGACGAGCCAACGCGCGGCGTCGATGTCGGCGCGAAGAAGGAGATCTACGAGATCATGCGCGAGCTTGCCGATGCGGGGGTCGCGATCCTCATGATCTCGAGCGACATGGAAGAGGTCATCGGCGTCAGCGATCGGATGGCCGTGATGCACGAGGGCGCGATCAGCGGCTTCCTCGACCGGAGCGAGTTCAGCGAACACAACGTGCTGCGGCTCGCGGTCGGCAGCACCCTCAACTGAGATCTAAGAGCCTGTTTGACAACTGGGATGGAGGCTGCTCCAACCCGCAGGGCCGCGCCGCTTTTCGGCGCTCGGTTCGTCGCGCCGCTCGACCGTGGCGATAACCACGCTCTTCACGGCGCTCCTGCCGATCATCCGAAAATCGGCAGCGGCGCAGCCCCATCCGAGTTGTCAAATAGGCTCTAAGGCAATGCTCAAGAAGGACCTCGGCCTCTTCATCCTCATCCTGATCGTCGCCGCCGTCGTCGCGTTCCTCAACCCGCGTTTCCTGTCGCAGATCAATCTCTCGAACACCGCCAACCAGGTCGGTCTGTTCGGCCTGTTCTCCATCGGCGAGGGCTTCGTCATCGTCACCGGCGGCATCGACCTGTCGGTGGGCTCGGAGTTCGCTCTTCTCGGCGTGCTCTTCATCGATCTCCTGGTCATCTATCACGTCCATTGGACGATCGCGGTCCTTCTGATGGTCGGCGCCGGCATGGGGCTCGGCTCGATCCACGGCTTCCTCATTACCCGCATGCGGATGCAGCCCTTCGTCGTGACGCTGTGCGGCCTACTGATCTACCGCGGCGTCGCGCGCTACATCACCGGCGACGGAAACGCCGGATTCGCCTTCGGCGAGACCTACCCGTGGCTCGACTGGCTGACGAAGGGGAAGGCGTTCGGCGTCGTCCCGCACACGTTCATCGCTTTCATCATCGTGGCCGTCGTAATGGGCGTCGTCCTGCACCGCTCGGTGTTCGGCCGCTACCTGTTCGCGGTCGGCAAGAACGAGGAGGCGGCGCGCTACTCCGGCATCAACACGCGTCGCGTCATCACCGCCGCCTACATCATCTGCGGGGCGCTCACCGGGCTCTCCTCGGTGTTCATGACGATGTACGTGAACGGGGTCACACCGTCGGTGCACGGCAACTTCTACGAGCTCTACGGGATCGCGGCCGCGGTTCTCGGCGGCTGCTCTTTGCGCGGCGGCGAGGGCTCGGTGCTCGGCATCGTGCTCGGCTCGATTCTGTTGCAGCTGCTGCAGAACCTCGTGAACCTGCTCGGCATCCCGAGCTCGCTCAACTTCGCCGTGATGGGCGGCGTGATCCTGATCGGCGTCCTGGCCGACCAGCAGCTCGTCGCCTTCCGCAAGCGCGGGGCGGGGCGGCGTGCCGCAGCCGCGGTGCCGGGCGGTGCCCCTGCGGCGGACCGGGCGTCGTGATTTCCTCGTTGTTCTTGCGTTGACCACGCTCGGAGTTCTCAAGCCAGCGGACTCCGACGATGGATTAGCGTCGCCTCTACACGGCCCGGCCAGACCTTGTTTTGTCGAGTCGCTACGCGGAGAGCGGCGCCCAGATATGGGACTCAAGGCTGGTCCGTTTCCGTCCATTGCACGGTGGATAGATCTCGGCGTCCATCTATGACACGAACAATCTCTACGCCGTCTGCGATAAGCTGGTAGAAGGCGATCCAATTCCCGACGGCGAGGCAACGGGCGTCCAGCCCGATTTCCGGACGCGCGCGTCCCATACGCGGATGATCACGGAGAGATTGGCAGCGATCACGAATGAGATCGAAAATCCGATCGGCCGCCTTCTCGTCGTGTGTCGCGATACCGAGCCAGATGGATGTCAGGTCATCAAGCGCCTGCCCGGGAAAATAGCAGCCGACCCAACGATTAGGCTTTCGCGGGTGTGAGCCGTCGGACCTCGTGTTTCAGCGTCTCGAAATCGACCTCGCCTGCGTCACCGCTCGCGATTCCGGTTTGCCAAGCCTCGCGTAGCCACTGAAGCTTCGCCGCCTCTGTTCGTTCATGGCTTTCAAGCAGGCGCAATGCCTCCACGATCACCTCGCTGGAGGAGCGGTAGCGGCCAGATTCGATCTGGGACTCGACATAACGTTCCAGCTCTCCCGTGAGGGATAGTGTGATGTTCATCGACGCGATCCTTTCACGCGATTGTGGCCCTGCTGTCGAGATTTGTCATCTCGATGACGGCGTTTGTCATCAGACCCCGGTGCGGCACGTTTACCCCGTGTTCCTCAACCCCGCCGCGACGCCGTTGATCGAGATCAGGATGCCGCGCTGCAGCTTCTCCTCAGACTGGCCAGCGCGCCAGCGGCGGATCAGGTCGATCTGCAGGTGATTCAGCGGCGTGATATAGGGGAAGCGGTGCTCGATCGAGCGCGCCAGGCTCGGATTGTCGGCCAGGCGTTCGCTCGTCCCGGTGATGGCGTTGAGCTGCTCCGTCGTCAGCTTCCACTCGGCCTCGATGGCCGCATAGATGGCTTCGGCCTGCGTCCGGTCCGGCACCAGCTCCGAATAGCGGCGCGCCACCGCAAAATCGGTCTTGGCCAGCACCATGTCGAGGTTCGACATCAGCGTCCTGAAGAAGGGCCATTCCGCATTCATGCGGCGCAGCAGCGCCATGCCGCCCGGGGTCTCGGCGATGAAGCCACGCACGCCTGAGCCGAAGCCGAACCAGCCCGGCAGGCTGACGCGCGACTGGCCCCACGAGAAGCTCCAGGGAATGGCGCGCAAGTCCTCGATGCGCTGCGTCGCCTTGCGCGAGGCCGGGCGGGAGCCGATGTTGAGCTCGGCGATCTCCGAGATCGGCGTCGCGGCGAAGAAATAGTCGGTGAAGCCCGGCATGTCGTAGACGACGGCGCGATAGGCCGCCATGGAGAGCCGCGACAGCGTCGCCGCCACGTCGAGGAACTCAGCTGGCGGCGGCTCGCTCGGGGTGAGCAGCGTCGCCTCGAGGCTCGCCGCCATCAGGAGCTCGATGTTGCGGCGGCCGATCTCCGGATTGGCATATTTGCTGGAGATGACCTCGCCCTGCTCGGTCAGCCGGATCTGCCCTTTGACGGTGCCGGGCGGCTGGGCCAGGATCGCCTGATAGCTCGGGCCGCCGCCGCGCCCGACGGTGCCGCCGCGGCCGTGGAACAGGCGCAGAATGATCGCGGGCTTCTCCTCGAACAGCGCGACCAGCGCCGTCGAGGCGCGGTAGAGCTCCCAGCTCGAGGTGAAGAAGCCGCCGTCCTTGTTGCTGTCCGAATAGCCGAGCATGATGTCCTGCTCGGCGCCCGAGCGCTCGACCAGCGCCTCGATTCCCGGCAGGCCATAGAAAGCCCGCATGATCGGCTCGGCGTGCCGGAGGTCGGCGATGGTCTCGAACAGCGGCGAGACGATCAGCTCGGCTTTGGTGTCCGGGGCGCCGAGCGGTCCGTCCATCAGGCCGAACTCCTTCTGCAGCAGCAGCACTTCGAGGAGGTCGCTGACCGTCTCGGTATGGCTGATGATGTAGTGGCGGATCGCCTCGGCGCCGAAGTCCTGTCGCAGGCGCCGGGCGGCGACGAAGACGTCGAACTCGCTCTGCGTCCGCTCGGAGTAGGCCGCGAAGGGCAGCCGCAGGGGTCGCGGCTCGCCGAGGAGCCGCATGAGCAGCGCCTGCTTGGCTGCTTCGTCGAGCGACGCATAGTCGGGCTCGACGCCGGCGAGCGCCATCAACTCGGCGAGACTCTCCTCGTGGCGGTCCGAGCTCTGCCGCAGGTCGACCGTGGCGAGGTGGAAGCCGAAGACTTCGACGGCGCGGATCAGCGGCCCGAGGCGGAAGTCGATCAGCGCCGCCCCGTGGTGGTCGTGCAGCGAGGCGGTCATGGCGTCGAGGTCTGCCCGCAGCTCGGCCGCCGTCGCATAGGGTGCGAGCGACACGCGGGCCGGATGACCGCCGTCGCTGTCCGTGAGCCTGAGCCGTGTCGCGACGGTCCGGGCCGAGATACAGAGGACGGCGCGCCGGTACGGCTCGTCCTCGCGATGCGGGCTGGTGTCGGTCGAAGCCTCGGCCAGCGCCTTGACCTCGGGCGAGGAGCCGACCAGCGTTTCCGAAAGCGACAGTTCGGCGCCGAGGAGATGCAGTTCCGCGATGTAGTAGTCGAGCGCGGTCTCGCACTGCCGGCGCATGGCGAGGGCGAGGGTCTGCGCATTGACGTTGGGATTGCCGTCGCGGTCGCCGCCGATCCAGTTGCCCATGCGGAAGAACGACGTGGCACGGCGACCGAGGAAGTGTTCGAGCTCGCCATAGACGCGCGGGATCTCGCGCAGGAAGGTCGTCTTGTAGTAGCTCAGGGCATTCTCGATCTCGTCGCGCACCGCGAGCTTGCGGTAGCGCAGCAGCCGCGTCTGCCAGATCTGGGTGATACGGGTGCGCAGCAGGGCCTCGTTGCGCTCGCGCTCGCGGCCGTGGTCGAGGCCATCGCGCTGCAACAGCAGCTCGGCAATCGCCAGCTCGGCATCGAGCAGGCTCTTGCGCTGCACCTCGGTCGGATGGGCGGTCAGCACCGGCGACACCCAGGCCCGGGCCAGGCTCTCGGCGACGCGGTCCCTGTCGATGCCGGCATCGTCGAAGCGCTCGAACGTCTTGGCGAGGCTGCCGTCCTGATGCAGGGGGTCGCCCGCGTCCCGCTCATGGAGCACCCGGCGCCGGACGCGGTGGCGATCCTCGGCGATATTGGCGAGATGGGAGAAATAGGTGAAGGCGCGGATCACCGAGACCGCCTGCGACGGCGTCAGCCCGCGCAGCAGGAGGTCGAGCGAATGGCCGGCGGCCGCGTCGGCATTGCGCTGATAGGCGACACTCAGCCGCCGGATCGATTCGACGAGCGAGAAGCAGCTCTCGCCCTCCTGCTCGCGGATGATGTCGCCGAGCAGCGAGCCGAGGAAGCGGATGTCGTCGATGAGCGGCCGGTCCTTGGCGGGATCACGCCCGCCGGCCGTCAGGGGTTTGGCTGAAGCGTGCATCTCATCCCTGTTGCAAGCACATGATCCCGATCGGGCCGCGCCTGGCGGGCCGCGATCAAGCATGGAGCCCGGGAGCTTGCAAGGGGCATGCCCAGGTGGTCTCGCACGGTTTCCGATGACCGGCGCGTCGACCCCTCATCCGCCCCGGATCAAGTCCGGGGCACCTTCACCCGCAAGGGGAGAAGGGGTGGCCCTATCCTGCGAGCGGGGCGGATGAGGGATGGCCAAGCACGCCGACCGAACGGAAATCGGATCGACCTTCGGCAGCTCAACCCGCGTTGGCGCCGATCGGGCTCGGCGGCGGGGCGTTGGAGGGGACCGGCGCCACGGGCTCGTCGTCGGGGGCGGCATTGGCTTTCGGCAGGTCGACGGTCCCGTGCACCAGATGATGGATGAAGCCGAGCTTCCTGATCACCGCCGGTGAGAGCACGAAGGGGTAGATGTCGCCCATGCCCATCGAGCGGTTGAGGCTGTTCAGCGCGAAGGTGATCGGCAGCCACGCCTTGATCAGCGGATCGAAGGACGGCTCCCGATCCGGATGGAAATCGACGGTCGCGCTCAGCGCCTCGGCATGCGCGATGCCGTGCGGCTTGACTTCGACCCCGAAGGCTTCCGCGGTCTCGAGCGTGTCGACGATGTGAAGGTAATGCGCGCAGGTCTCGGCGAAATCCTCCCAGGGGTGGCTCGTCGCATAGGCGCTGACGAAGCGCTCCCGCCAATCGGGCGGCGCCCCGTCCCGATAGTGGCGCTGGAGCGCCGCATTGTAATCCTCCCGCTCGTCGCCGAAGAGTTCGCGGAAGGGATGGAGCTCCGCCGCGTCGCGCACCAGCCGGTCCCAGTAATAATGCGCGATCTCGTGCCGGAAATGGCCGAGCAGCGTGCGGTAGGGCTCGTGCATGCTCTTGCGCCGCCGCTCGCGCTCGGCGTCGTCCGCTTCCGCGATGGCGATGGTGATGCGGCCGAGCTCGTGGCCGGTCATGACCTTGCCGCCGCCCTGCGGATCTTCGAGAAAGTCGAAGATCAGGCCTTCGCTCGGGTCCTCGGCGCGCGTGACGAGCGGCAGCTTCAGCTCGAGAAGCGTGTAGACCAGCCGATGCTTGGCGAGCTCCATCAGCCGCCAGAGCTGCAGGTTGCCCTGGTGCGAGAGGTTGGGAACGACGTGGTTGTGCCGGCAGGCGATGCAGAACTCGGCGGCGTCGTTCGCAGGGACGAGCCAGTTGCAAGCATCGTATTCGGCGTTCCGGCAGAATTTGTAGCGACGGTCCGGGTTGCCGACGAATTGCCACACGAGGCTGCCCGTTTCGTCGGCACGTTCGATGGCGTTGAGCGTCTGGTCCTGCGCCACATAGCCGAGCCGATGCCCGCAATTCTCGCATCGGGTGTTCTCGAAATAGAGCGTCTGGCTACAAACTTGGCAGTCGAACAGCTTCATGATGCGGCGGCTCGCGGCAATCGGACCTGGCGGGAGCGGGCGGCAGGAGACCGGCCTGTGCTGAACGCCAGGAGCGATGATTCGATCCCGTGGGCCAGGCTCACGACGGCCTGGCGCGGGCAAGGTCCCGGTAGGTGCGCGACATCCGGTCGAACCAGATGTGGCGGCACTCGATATGCGACTGGCCGCCGTTGCGGATCGGCAGTTGCAGCGTGTCGAGGAGCTGGGCGATCTCCTTGCGGGCGGCCTGCTGGGAATTGGTGAGCAGTCCGCCCTTGGCCACGTCCTCGATCGGATCGAGGACCGTGAGACCGATGGGAAAGAGTTCGCGGAAGATGACGCGATCGTGCAGGCCTTCGGCGGAGCGGAACTGCAGCTCCGTCGCCAGCCGGTCGAGGATCGAGGCGATCTGCCGTGTGTTGTTGGACTGGATCGAGGCCACCCGGTTGCGCAGCAGCACCCAGTCGATCAGCCCGGCATCGACCTGCCGTCGCCGCCGGCGCGCTTCGAGCACGAGCTCGGCGTAATGCGCGACCGTGCCGCGCTGCGCACGATCGTGATGCACGCGCGAGAAGACGTCGACGTCGATGAAACTGTCGTTGATCGGCGACACCAGTGTATCGGCCAAGGAATGCGCGAGGCGCATCAGGTAGCTGTCGCTGGCGGGCGTGTCGATGACGACGAATTCGTAGTCGTGCTCGATCTGGCGCACGGCATCCGCGAAGGCGCCGAACTCGTGCGTCTCGTTGTCGGCGACGCTCGCTGTGTCGCCACGGTCGGGCGCATGGTGGAACGGCAGTTCGGCCGGGTGCGCGCCCGACCGGCCCCAGGACTGGCGGTTCTCGAGGAAGCGCGTCAGCGTTCGCTGGCGGGTGTCGAGGTCGATCGAGGCGACGCGGTAGCCCGCCTTGAGCAACGCGATGGTGACGTTGATCGACACCGTCGACTTGCCGGTTCCCCCCTTCTCGTTGGCGACGACGATCACATGGGCCGAGCGCAGATCGGGTCTCTCAGAATCGTAAGGCATAAGGTCCGAATCTTTTGCGCGCCCGCGCCTGTCTAACCTGCCCGGTGCAAAATGAAAGCCATGCGACGCAGGGCTGCCGCCCCGCGACGGACGCGCTCAGCGGTGGTCGCCGTAAAGCCAGGCATAGCGATCGAGCAGGCGGCGCGATGGCGTCATCCGCAGGACCAGGTCCCGCGCCAGCGAGGCGGGAACGGGTAGATGATAGACAAGCGCCTGGCGTCGCGATTCGTGTTGGACGCGGGTGGCGCGCGCGCGCCGTACCGTCTCGTAGGCCGCGAAGGCAGCCGGGAGATCGGCGGGACGCGCCGCGACCGCATCGGCCAGGGCGGCGGCGTCTTCGAGCGCCTGGGCGGCACCTTGGGCCAGGAACGGCAGCATCGGGTGAGCGGCGTCGCCGACGAGCGTCACGGCGCCGCGGGACCAGTGTGGCAGCGCCGGGCGCTCGACCAGCGGCCATTGTCCCCAGGCGGGCGCGGTCGCGATCAGCGCGCGCACCGGCGCGGCCCAGTCGGCGAAGCGGCGGGCGATTTCGGCCGGATCGCCCGGCTGCGACCACAGGGCATTCTGCCCTTGACCCAAGGACATCGGCCCGTCGACGGCCGCGACGACATTGATCAGCCGGCCCGCCGCCACGGGGTAATGCACCAGATGAGCGCCGGCGCCGAGCCAGAGCCGGGAGCACGGCACGCGCAGATCCGGCGCGACCGCTCCAGCCTCGATGGTGGCGCGCCAGGCGCTGCGCCGTACGGGCTCCGGGGGTGCTTCGCCCCAGAGCTGCTGCCGTACTATGGAGCGGAGCCCGTCGGCTCCCACAAGGCCGTCGACGACCGGCGGGTTCGGTTCCTTGCCGTCTATCTGAAGGCGGATGCCGCTCCCGTCCTGCATCCACCCCGCGAGGCTCGCGCCCATCCGCAGCGTGACGCCGGGGGTATCCGCGACGGCCTCTCGCAGCGCGCGTTGCAGGTCGGCCCGCAGCGTCACCAGGAAGGGCGCGCCGAAGCGCCGCAGCGTGCCGGCCCCGAGGTCCATCCGCGCAAGGGTAGCACCGTCCCGGCCGCGCCGGATCTCGAGCGCCTCGAGCGCCACGGCCGTCCGCTCGATGCGATCAAGGACACCGAGACGGCGCAGCACGGCCGTGGCGTTGGGCGAGAGCTGCAGCCCGGCGCCGATCTCCAGCAGCGCCGGCGCCCGCTCGACGACCGAGACGCGGCAACCGGCCACGGCCAGGGCGAGAGCCGCCGCAAGGCCGCCGATCCCGGCACCGACGACGGCGACATGCGGCATCAGAGCATGATGCCGGAACGTCGGCACGGGTTTTCGGGTGACATCATGCTCGCCCGTCGATGCCGGTCAGGGCGCGGTGTCGGGCCGATATTCGCAGGCCGGCGGCTCGCTGTGCGGGCCGAGCCCGGGATCGCAGACATAATGCGTCGAGCAATAGGGGCAGACGGCATCGTCGCTGTCGCCCATGTCGATGAACACATGCGGATGGTCGGCCGGCGGCAGCGCCCCGGTGCACATGAACTCCTTGACCCCGACCCGGATCGTCGGCAAGCCGAGGTCGTTATGGAAATGCGGCGTATGAGAATGGCTGGCCATGCGGGTGCCTCGGTGGATCACGTCACAGGATGTCGCCCCGGGTTTCCCTTCTCCCCTTGCGGGAGGCGGTGTCGACGCGGAGCGGCGACGGATGAGGAGAAGGCGAAGCCGCCAAGCTGCCGGCTGCGCTGAAACGGGCGACCGGAGACCGTATAAGGGTTTCCGGGGGCCAGAAACCAGAAAATGACGCACTCCGCAAACCCGAAAACAGGACCGGCCGCCGATGCTTTTCGTCACGGATGATCTTCGCCTCGCCTATCTGGACGAGCCCGCGACGGGTTCCGACCGGGAGGAGCCGGTGTTGCTGATTCACGGTTTTGCCTCGTCGATGAAGGTCAACTGGGTCGAGACAGGCTGGGTCAAGCTGCTCGCGGGGGACGGCCGTCGCGTGCTCGCCTTCGATCATCGTGGCCACGGCGGCAGCGACAAGCCGCATGATCCGCAGGCTTACGAGACTCCCGCCATGGCGCGCGACGCCTTGGCCCTCCTCGACCATCTCGGCATCGGCCGGGCCGATGTGATGGGCTATTCGATGGGCGCGCGGGTCGCGGCCTATCTGGCGCTCCAGGCGCCCGAACGGGTCCGCTCGGTCGTGTTCGGCGGGCTCGGCATCCACATGGTCGAGGGTGTCGGACTGCCGCAGAGCATCGCCGATGCGATGGAGACCGACGATCCCGACGGCCTCGCCGATCCCACGCAGCGCATGTTCCGGCGCTTCGCCGAGGCCGGCGGCAACGATCTCCAGGCGCTCGCCGCCTGCATCAGGGGATCGCGCCAGACCCTGACGCCAGAGGAGGTCGGGCGCATCGCCTGCCCGGCGCTGGTCGCGGTCGGCACCAACGACAAGGTCGCCGGCGACCCTCATCGCCTGGCGGCCCTGCTGCCGCAGGGGCAGGTGCTGGAGATCACCGGGCGCGACCACAACCCAGCGGTCGGCGACAAGATCTTCAAGGCCGGCGTGCTGTCGTTCCTGCAGGCGCGGCCCTGACCGCGATGGTCGCGGACCGAAAGGGGCTTGTGCGATCCGGCGGGAGACGTATGTGTTGACTCGAAAGATGCCGTGCCGAGGGAGAACCGGACATGGGGCATAGTTTTGGCGCCAAGATCATCGGGCTTGCGGATTCCGATCCGCTGTTCGACCGGATCCAGGCCGATGCCGAGGATATCGTGCGCCAGTCGCCCGAGCTCGCCAATTTGGTGCTGACCACGGTCATCCACCAGCCGAGCTTCGAGGCCGCGGTGATGCAGCGGGTCGCGACGCGGCTCGACCACGACGATCTGCCGGCGCGCCTCATGGTGCGGCTGTTCAGCGAGATCGTGGCGCAGGACCGGTCGATCGCCGAGGCCTTCCGCTCGGACATCCTGGCGGTGTTCGACCGCGACCCGGCCTGCACGCGGCTGATCGAGCCGCTGCTCTATTTCAAGGGCTTTCATGCCATCCAGGCGCATCGCATGGCGCACGCGCTCTGGCGCTCTGGGCGCCACGACCTGGCGCTCTATTTGCAGAGCCGGTCCTCGAACGTCTTCCAGACCGATATCAACCCGGCCGCATCCTTCGGCAAGGGCATCTTCCTCGACCATGCGACGGGCCTCGTCGTCGGCCAGACGGCGGTGATCGAGGACGACGTGTCGATCCTCCAGGGCGTGACCTTGGGCGGCACCGGAAAGGAGACCGGCGACCGGCATCCGAAGATCCGCCACGGCGTGCTGATCGGCGCCGGCGCCAAGGTTCTGGGCAACATCGAGATCGGCCATTGCTCGCGCATCGCCGCGGGCTCGGTGGTGCTGGCCTCTGTGCCGCCGAAGAAGACGGTCGTGGGCATCCCGGGGCGGGTCGTCGGCGAAGCCGGCTGCGCCGAGCCGGCCCGCTCCATGGACCAGATCATCGCGCAGAAATCCGTCGACCGGATGGGCGCGGAGATCTAGAAGGCGCATCCGTGCCGAACCGGAGCTCGACCTTGGACAAGAGTGAACTGCACAAGCTGCAAGCTTATCTGCGGCGTATATTCGGCAACGGCGGATTGAAGGTGGTGCCCCATCCGTCGGATGCCGAACAGGCCGAGGTGATGCTCGGCGAACGCCGCATCGCCGCGATCAGCGTCGACGACGAGGACGGCGACCGCTCCTTCGCCTTCGCCATGAAGATCCCGGTCGAGCGTCCGGCGCTCGAATCCTATCTGCGCCTGCTGTTCGACAACGAGACGCTCAAGATCGTGCCGCGCGCCAAGAAGACCGATTCGGTGGAGCTCAACGCCGGCAGCGACTTTCTCGGCGTCGTCTCGGCCGACGACCCCAGGGGCAAGTCCTATACGCTGCAGATGGCCATCCTGGACTTCGATCTCGAGGACGTTTGAGGGCCGATCGGCCCGGGGGACATGGCAGCAGCACGCCTGCACGGGCACGACACCCTTCGTGCTTTCGCACCCGGACCCGGGAACGAACCATAGACCGAGGACGATCTACCGACGAACTCTCAAGTCAGGAGCATCGTCATGACGCAGATCAATGGACGCAAGATCGCGGTTCTCGCGACGGACGGGGTGGAAGAGGTCGAGCTGACCGAACCCGTGAAGGCTCTCAAGAGCGCCGGCGCCACCGTCTCGATCGTCTCGCTGAAGAGCGGTAAGATCCAGGCGATGACCAAGGACGTCAAGGCGGCCGGGCAATATGACGTCGATGTCGCGGTCGGCGACGCCAAGGCCGACGCTTTCGACGGGCTCGTCCTCCCCGGCGGCACGACCAACCCGGACAAGTTGCGTCTCGACGAGAAGGCCATCGCTTTCGTCAAGGCTTTCGCCGACAGCGGAAAGCCGATCGCCGCGATCTGTCACGGTCCCTGGATGCTGATCAACGCGGACGCCGTGAAAGGCAGGAGGATGACGTCCTGGCCATCGCTGCGGGTCGACTTGAGCAATGCGGGTGCGACCTGGGTCGACGAGACCGTGGTCAAGGACGGAGCGCTCGTGACCTCGCGCAACCCGCAGGATCTGCCGGCCTTCTGCGACGCCATCGTCGACTTGTTCTCGAAGGCCGCCTAAGAAATTCTCGCGAGTTCGCTTACGGTTAGAAACGTCAGAAGCGTTGATTTTGCTTGCAAAAAGCAGAATCACCCGTAGCTTTCGCTACGGAAGGCTGCTTAGGATCATCCGTCCTTAAACGGACCGTCAGAACTCGCTGACGATTTCGCTCATGACAGGCCGCACGCGATCGTCGATCACCGCCGTCGGCGTGCCGATATGGACGAAGCCGGCGAAGCGCTCGTGCGGCGCGAGCCCGAGGGCCGCGGCGACCTCGACGTCATAGGCATACCACTCGGTCAGCCAGGAGGTCGCGAAGCCCATCGCATTGGCGGCGATGACGAGGTTCATGGCAGCGGCGCCGGCCGAGAGCTGCTGCTCCCATTGCGGGATCTTCGGATGCTGCGCCGCGCGGGACACGATGCCGACGACGACAGGCGCATGAGCCAGCCGCTTGCGTTCGGCAGCGAGCCGGATCTCGTCGGCCTCAGGGGTCCGGGCGGCGAAGATCCGGGCGATGATCTCGCCGGCCCGCGTCCGACCGTTACCCCTGAAGACGATGAAACGCCAGGGCACGAGCTTGCCATGGTCCGGCACGCGCGCCGCGACGCCGAGCAGGGTCTCGAGCTGTTCGGTGTCCGGGCCGGGCTCGGCGAGGGCCGGGGGCGGCACGGAACGGCGCCGCGCCTGAAGCGCGAGGATGGTCCGGGCGGACGATGCGGTATCGGTCATGGGCGGGGCAAAGCATGAAACCGTCGCCGCCACAAGAGCGGGCCGTGGCGGCTCCGCCATCTTGCCGGC
Organism: Lichenihabitans sp.; assembly: GCA_965277635.1. Lineage (GTDB taxonomy): Bacteria > Pseudomonadota > Alphaproteobacteria > Rhizobiales > Beijerinckiaceae > Lichenihabitans. The sequence goes on along the minus strand of CBDIDE010000002.1, from coordinate 1,424,931 downwards.
GGAATTGCGGCGCACAGGCGGGCGCGTCGCCCGTTCGATCCGGCAGCTTCGAGGACCATGGCAAGGCTTTTCACGACCCTGGCATTGATCCTCGCCGGTTGCGCGGCGCATCTCTCGGCGGCCGAGGCCCAGACCGCCCAGCCACATGATATGGCCGTTCCACCGGCGACCGGACGGCCGGTCGAGATGCCGCAGCGCGGCCAGGGCATCCTGCATCTCTCGGCAACCCTCACCGCCGACCTGCCGCTGGTGCGGGCCGGCATCGAATGGCGGATCTTCGAGGATCTGGCGCAGGCGGAGGGGATGCACAAGCTGGTGGCGCAGTCGTCGGACGCGCAACCCGCCTTCACCCTGCCGAACGGGCGCTACATCGTCCACGCGGCCTACGGCTTCGCCAGCACGATGAAACGTGTCGACATCGCCGACAGGGTGACGAGCGAGCGGCTAAACCTCAATGCCGGAGGCATCGAGGTCAATGGTCTTATGGGTGACGCGCCGATCGACGCCGACAAGCTGTCGCTGTCGGTCTTCGTGCCCGAGCATGGCAATCCGGAGGCAAAGCTCGTCGTGGCCGATGCCAAGCCTGGCAGCGTCATCCGCCTGCCCGAGGGGATGTACCATGTCGTCTCGACCTATCTCGACACGGTCGGCGTCGGCTCGCTGACTCCGGTCAGCAAGACCAATTCGGTCGTCAGCGCCGATTTCAAGGTGCAGTCGGGCAAGCTGATCCAGGCGACCGTGAAGCATAACGCCGCGACCCTGACGCTCAAGCTCGTCAACGGGCCGGGCGGCGAGGCCATGGCCAATACGAGCTTCACCATCCTGACGCCGGGCGGCGACGTCATCCGCGAGCTGATCGGCGCCTTCCCATCGCTGGTGCTGGCGGAGGGCGACTACGTGGCCATCGCGCGCCACGACGGCAAGACGTATCAGAGCGAGTTCAAGGTCCAGTCGACCCTCGACCGCGACGTGGAAATCGTCGCAAAATAGGGTCCTGAAGCTTCGGCAGGGTCGGCATGCAGACGTTTTTCGTGGAGATCAAATGCGCCCTCGGGCGCACCTACCCGGTCGCCAGCGCGCTCGCGGAAGCGGAGATCGCCTCCGAGATCTACTCGATCGCCGGGGATTACGACATTCTGGCCAAGTTCTACGTCTCGCGCGAGACGGATGTCGGGCGCTTCGTCGGCGAGAAGGTGCAGGTGATCGAAGGCATCGTCGACACCCGCACCATCATCACCTTCAAGGCCTTCTGACGGTCTGCTTCGCAGCTCCCATCCTTAGCCGCGCGCGCGGCTAAGTTTACGCCGGTCCCTCGTGGCCCTCCATCCAGGCGCGCACGATGTGATGGGCGATGGCCATGGGGGTCGGGCAGAGCAGGCCCTCGGGATGCGTGCCGGCCAGCATGGACCTGACCTCCTCGCGTGTGAACCAGCGCGCGTCCTCGAGCTCCTGGCGGTCGATGGTGATCGCCGTCGAGCCCGCCTCGGCCAGGCATCCGATCATCAGCGAGGAGGGGAAAGGCCAGGGCTGCGACCCCAGATAGGTGACGCGACCGACCGCGATGCCCGATTCCTCGCCGATCTCACGCGCCACCGCCGCTTCGATCGTCTCGCCCGGTTCGACGAAGCCCGCCAGGCAGGAATACATCGAGGGCGGAAAGCGTGGCTGCCGGCCCATCAGGCAGCGGTCGCCGTCGGTCGCCAGCATGATGACGACCGGATCGGTGCGCGGGAAATGATGGGTGCCGCAGGCCGGGCATTCGCGCCGCCAGCCGGCGCCCGCGAGACGCGAGGGTGCCCCGCAGTTCGGGCAGAAGCGGTGGCGGGCGTGCCAGTTCAGCAGCGCCTTGCCCTCGGCGAGCGCACCGAGATCCGGCCCCGGGACGCTGCCGTCGACCGCGATCGCCCGCAGGTTGACGGCCGAAAGCCCGGGATGCCGTGAGGCCAAAGCCTCGCTCGTCGTTCCACCGACGAGCGTCGCGAAGGCCGGTCCTGCCGCATCCCGGCCGAGGAAGACAATCTCCTCGACCTCGCCGAGAGGCGCGAGATCGTCGAGGCCGAACCAAGGCGTCGCGCCGCCTGTGACGTCCCGCAGGACGACGCCGTCGCCCACGACCACCATCGAACGTGCCGCCGGCTCCTGCCGCTGCCGGTCGAGAAAACGCGCCTCGTCGCGGAAATTGGCCAGCCGATCGAGCGCATTATGGGCAAAGCCCAGGAAGGACGAGGTTCTGGCGAAGGCTTCAGGGGTCATGGGGCTCTCGGGGACGGCGATCGAGGCGAAGTGCGGTGCGGACGGAGGCTGCGAGGCGTGGCCCGGCGCCGTCTTCATAGTGCTGTGGGGCGCCTCGGCCCCAGACCGGGTCGGGCCAGGCGGAATCGCTCTTGAAACGCCCGATCACATGGACATGCAACTGCGCGACGCGGTTGCCGAGCGCTCCGACGTTGAGCTTCTCCGGGCGCGAGACGTCGCGCAGCGCCTGCGAGCAGCGGGCGATCTCATCCATCAGCATGGCGCGCTCGGACGGTGGCAGGTCGACGATCTCGACGAGGCGCTCGCGGCGTGGCACCAGAACCAGCCAGGGGAAGCGCGCATCGTTCATCAACAGGAGGCGGCTCAGGTCGAGGTCGCCCACGGGCAGCGTATCGGCGGCGAGTTGCGGATCGAGCGTGAAGGCCGGCCGCGGGGCTGCTGGTGTCATCCCGGATCCCGTATGGCCGCGATCGGAGCGTCGTAATCGCCCGGCGTGCGCCGATCAACCCGGATCGATGTCACGGCGCCGCTCAAGGTCGACGGCCTGGCGGGCGACGATATCTTCGTAGGCCTCCTGAAGCTTGGCGAGGACCGAGGGGCCGGCGGCCGGCGCGCCGAGGTGCAACGTCCGGAGCTCGGCCATGAAGGCCTCCCACATGGGTGGGCCGCCCTTCTCCAGCAATTCGGCGCGGATCGAGAGTGCCTCGGAGGCCGGGGTATGACGGCGGCCCCAGGCGCCCATCTGCGCGAGCAGGGGCACGAGCTCTATGGCTGGCTCCGCCAGACTGTAGATTGCCTTCTGGCGATGGCTCGGATCGCCGCGCCGGGTCAGCAAGCCGGCGTTGACAAGCCGCTTCAGCCGATCGGCCAGGATGTTCGAGGCGATGCCTTCCTGCGACCGGGTGAGCAGGTCGCGGTAGTGCCGCCGGTTGCCGAACATGATGTCGCGGATGACGATCAGGCTCCAGCGATCGCCCAGCATCTCCAGCGTCAGGTTGATCGGGCAACCGGAGCGGTGAAGACCTTCCATCGCAGGACACTCCGGGCAAACTGATTGCAAAGTAGGATCGGTTGCGTTAGGACACAACTGCTCGCCGAACGTAGCTGGCTAAGGAGCCGTGCATGACCCTGAAGCTCTACGCCCACCCCTTTTCGTCCTATTGCCAGAAGGCGCTGATCGCGCTCTACGAGAATGCGACGCCCTTCGAGTTCCGCATGCTCGACAGCGGCGAAGCCATGGCCGACTTTGCCAAACTCTGGCCGCTGAAGCGCTTTCCCGTGCTGGTCGACGGCGACAGGACGGTGATGGAGGCCAGCATCATCATCGAGCATCTCGGGGTACATCATCCCGGCCCGGCGCGATTGATCCCCGAGGATCCCGGCCCGGCGCTCGACGTGCGCATGATGGACCGGGTCTTCGACAATTACGTCATGACGCCGCAAGGCACGATCGTCTTCGACAGCCTGCGCGCCCCGAGCGACCGCCACGCCAAGGGTGTGGCCGACGCGCGGACCATGCTCGAGACCAGCTACCGCTGGCTCGATGAGCGCATGGCGGGGCGGATCTGGGCCTCGGGCGAGGATTTCAGCCTCGCCGACTGCGCCGCCGCGCCATCGCTCTTCTATGCCGACTGGACGCATCCGATCGATCCGGGCTTCGCCAACCTGCACGCCTACCGGCGCCGCTTGCTGGCGCGACCCTCCTTCGCCCGGGCGCTCGACGAGGCGCGACCTTACCGGCCCTTGTTCCCGCTCGGCGCGCCCGACCGGGATTGAGGAGGACGTGCCGCCGTGCCGGCGGAAGCATCCTGATCGCGAGAACGTCCTACCCTTGCATGCCGCACCGCTTTGCGCCATTTAAGGCCCGGGAGGTTGGCGGGGGACGTTTCACTCGCCAACCGGGTCAGGTCCGGAAGGAAGCAGCCCTAACGAGACCGGGCGGGTCTCTGTCCAGCCTCCTACCGCGCGGCCGCCTCTCGGTCGCCGCATCCGGCCACGACCGCGCCTCGCGCGAGGCTTTCAGGGTTTCGCCCTTGCCTCTCGACATGAGCTACCGGGTCCTGGCCCGCAAATACCGCCCCTCGAGTTTCGCCGACCTGATCGGCCAGGACGCCATGGTGCGGACGCTCTCGAACGCGTTCGAGCTGAAGCGTATCCATCAGGCCTATCTGCTCTCGGGCGTGCGCGGCGTCGGCAAGACCACGACGGCGCGCATCATGGCGCGCGCGCTGAACTATCATCTCCCAGCGCGGGACGGCGGCCCCGAGGTCGACGCGCCGACGATTCGCATGGCCGAGATCGGCACGCATTGCGAGGCGATCATCGAATCACGCCATCCGGACGTGATCGAGATGGATGCCGCGTCCCATACCGGCATCGACGACGTCCGCGAGCTCATCGAGGGCGCGCGCTACCGGCCCGTCATGGCGCGCACCAAGGTCTATATCATCGACGAGGTGCATATGCTCTCCAAGCAGGCCTTCAATGGCCTCTTGAAGACGCTTGAGGAGCCGCCCGACCACGTCAAATTCCTGTTCGCCACGACCGAGGCCGACAAGGTGCCGGTGACGGTGCGCTCGCGCTGCCAGCGCTTCGATCTGCGTCGCGTCGAGGCGGATGTGCTGATCCGCCACCTCGCCTCGATCTGCGAACGGGAAGGGGTCGAGACCGACGACGAGGCGCTGCTCGTCGTAGCGCGCGCCGCCGAAGGCTCGGTGCGCGACGCGCTCTCGCTGCTCGACCAGGCCATCGCCCATGGGGCCGCGGCGTCGGGCGGCGCGGGCGCACCGCGCGTCGAGGCCGAGACCGTGCGGGCCATGCTGGGGCTCGCCGACCGCACGAAGATCATCGATCTCTTCGAGACGGTGATGGCCGGCCGGCTCGCCGAGGCGATGGCGATCCTGAACGATCTGCACGACGCCGGCGCCGATCCCGGCCATGTCGTCTCCGACCTCGCCGACTTCGTCCACCTCGTCACCCGATTGAAGCTGGTGCCCGAGGCCGCCAAGGACGTGGCCCTGACCGAGGAGGAGCGCCGGCGCGGCGCGGCCTTCGCCGGCCCGTTGAGCCTGCCGGTGCTGACGCGGGCCTGGCAGCTCCTGCTGAAGGGCCTCGCCGACATCAAGGATGCGCCGCGTCCGCTCGCCGCGGCCGACATGGTGCTGGTGCGCCTCGCCTGCGCGGCCGACCTGCCGACGCCGGACGAAGCGTTGCGCCGCCTTGCCGCCTTGCCGACAGGGGCGCCGGACGGCGTCGCCACCGCTGTGCCCGCGTCCGGCCCGACGCCCCGCGCCAAGGCGATGGGGCAAGGGTACGGAGGGCCGGCCCGCGCCCCCGCCCGTGCACACGCCCTGCCGCAATCCGACGATGCCGCCCCGCAAGTCCGCCTCGACGGCTTCGCCGACGTGGTGGCGCTCGCTCAGGCGCACCGCGACATCCAGCTCAAGACGGCGCTCGAGCGCGACGTGCGGCTCGTTCGGTTCGAGCAGGGTACGCTCGAATTCGAGGCGGGGCCGACAGCCTCGCCGCACCTCGCCCAGCAGATCGGCAAGCGTCTCCAGGAGTGGACCGGCCTGCGCTGGATGGTCGCCGTGGTCTCTTCCGGCGGGGCGCCGAGCTTGCGCGAACAGGCCGATCTCGCCGAGCGGGCGAAGCGTGCCGAGGTGGCGGCCGACCCGCTGGTGCGCAAGGTGATGGAGGCCTTCCCGGGTGCCGAGATCGTGGCCGTCCATTCGCTGCTCGACCAGGCGCCGCCGCTCGTCGCGGCCGCGGAGACCGGCGCCGAGGATGATGTCGCCTATATCGAGGACATGCCGGGCGAGGACGATCTTTAGAAAGGGATGCGGCGATGAAGGACATCATGGGCTTGATGAAACAGGCGCAGGCCATGCAGGCGCGCGTCGAGGAGATCCAGACGGAGCTCGAGAGGCTCGAGGTGGAGGGCGTGTCGGGGGGCGGCCTCGTGCGCGTCACGCTCACGGCCAAGGGCGCCATGAAGGGCTTGAGCCTCGACGATTCGCTGCTCAAGTCCGACGAGAAGGAAATCCTCGAGGACCTCATCGTCGCGGCTCACGCCGACGCCAAGGCCAAGGGCGAGAAGGCCATGGAGGAGAAGATGAAGGCGGTGACCGCCGGCCTGCCGCTCCCGCCCGGCATGAAGCTGCCGCTCTGACGATGCCGCCCGGAGCGATATCCCTCCCCGAGCCGGGGAGGGTGGCGCCCGCAGGGCGCCGGGTGGGGAACCGTTTTGGCTTGGCGCCCCCTCCGTCGTCGCTGCGCGCCGACACCTCCCCCGTTCGCGGGGGAGGAGAAGCACGGCATGCCTGAACGCGTCGCCGGTCCCGAGATCGAGCGTCTGATCCAGCTTTTGGCGCGCCTGCCGGGCCTGGGGCCGCGCTCGGCGCGCCGCGCTGCGCTCCACCTCATGCGCAAGCGCGAGGAGCTTTTGTCCCCGCTCGCCGATGCCATGCGGGTGGCGCGGGAAAAGATCGTGACCTGCACGGTCTGCGGCTCGATCGACACGATCGATCCCTGCTCGATCTGCGCCGACCCGCGCCGAGACCCCGCGCTTCTCGTCGTGGTCGAGACGGTGGCCGACCTCTGGGCGCTGGAGCGCGCCGGCGTCGTCAGGGGCCGCTACCACGTGCTCGGCGGGACCTTGTCGCCGCTCGACGGCATCGGCCCCGACGATCTCAACCTCGCCTCGCTCGTCGGGCGGGTGAGCGAGGGCGGCATCACAGAGGTGATTTTGGCCGTCAACGCCACGGTCGACGGCCAGACGACGGCCCATTACGTCACCGACCTCTTGTCCCACACCGGTGTCGCCGTCACCCGCCTGGCGCATGGCGTGCCGGTCGGCGGTGAGCTCGATTATCTCGACGAGGGCACGCTGGCCGCGGCGATGCGGGCCAGGACCCGGTTTTGAGTCGATGAGCAGGCCCGCCGACGCCCGATGATCGCGCCGATCCAGCTGCGGTTATCGGACATTCGCGGTCGCCGGCGCGATCTCGATCGCAGCGGTCGATCACGACGAGACCGGTTCATGCGCATCGGCGCAGGAACCTCCATCGCCTGCGCTCAATGACCCGCGCCGGCCGCCTCCGGCGGACCCGGATGATAGCAGGCGACGACGTGGCCGGGCTCGAGCGTCGCCAATGGCGGCTTTTCGATCCGGCAGCGCTCGGTCACCCGCGGACAGCGGGTCTGCAGGCGACAGCCCGGCGGGGCCTCGGTCGGGTTGGGGATCTCTCCCACGAGCAGCAGGCGGCGCCTGTGCTTCTCGATCGCAGGGTCCGGCACCGGTGCGGCCGACAGCAGGGCGTGGGTGTAGGGGTGGAGGGGATTACGGAACAGCGTCTCGCGATCGGCCACTTCCATGATCTGGCCGAGATACATGACGGCGATCCGCCGCGACACATGCGCCACCACGCTGAGGTCGTGCGAGATGAACAGCAAGGTGAGCCCCAGGCGAGCCTGGAGGTCGCGGATCAGGTTCATGATCTGGGCGCGGATCGACACGTCGAGCGCCGAGACCGGCTCGTCGGCGACGAGGAAATCCGGGCTCGTGCTGATGGCGCGGGCCATGACGGCCCGTTGCCGCTGCCCGCCCGACAGCTCGTGCGGGTAGCTCCCGGCATAGTGTCGTCCGAGGCCGATGATGTCGAGAACCTCGTCAACCCGCGCCCGGATGACCTCGCCCGGGCCGAAGGCCTGGTTGCGCAGGTGCTCGGCGATGCTGGTTCCGACGCTCATGCGCGGGTTGAGCGCGGAGGACGGGTCCTGGAACACCATCTGGGCGCGCCGGCGAAACTCGTGCAGCGCCCTGCCGTCGAGGGTGCCGACATCCGTACCGTCGAACAGCACCTGTCCTCCGGACGGGCGATAGACGCGCAGCAGGCACCGTCCGAACGTCGACTTGCCCGAGCCGCTTTCTCCGATCAATCCGAGCGTCTCCCCGCGCCGGATCGACAGCGAGACGCCGTCGACCGCCGACAGGACCCGGCGACGGCGGGACAGAAAGCCGTGGCGCCCGAGATCGAAGCGCACGCTCAGGTCGCGAGCCTCGACGAGCGGGGGGATCGTCGTGTCGCTCACTGGATCGCCGTCCCAGTGCGTTCGGCAATGACCGCGTTGAACCAGCAGGCGCTGGCATGGCCCGGCCCGACCTCCGCCAGCGGCGGCTCCTTTTCGCGGCAGATGTCCTGCGCATAGGCGCAGCGCGGGGCGAAGCGGCAGCCGATCTGTCCCGCGATCTGGCTGACGTTGCCTGGAATGGTCGGCAGATCGGCCCCGATGCCGGCGTCGAGCCGCGGGACGGAACGCAGGAGGCCCTGCGTATAGGGGTGATGGGCACGCGCGAAAAGCGCGTCGGTCGGTGCGGTTTCGACCACCCGTCCGGCGTACATCACGGCGACGCGATCCGTCGTCCCGGCGACCACGCCGAGATCGTGCGTGATGAGCAGGACCGAGGCGCCGGTGCGCCGGCACACCTCGTCGAGCAGGTCGAGGATCTGCGCCTGGATGGTCACGTCGAGCGCCGTCGTCGGCTCATCCGCGATGATCAGCCGCGGCTCGCAGGCGATGGCGATGGCGATCATCACGCGCTGGCACATGCCGCCGGACAATTCGTGCGGATAGGCCTTCATCCGCAAGTCCGGCGCGGCGATGCCAACGAGCCGGAGCAATTCGAGCGCGCGCTGGCCCGCGGCGCGCCCGGACGAGCGCTCATGCGCTCTCACGACCTCGGCGATTTGCGCGCCCACCGGGATCATCGGGTGGAGGGAGGACATCGCGTCCTGGAAGATGACCGACACGCTGCGCCCGCGCATGGCCCGCATGCGGCTCTCGTCGAGGCCGATGAGCGACGTGCCGTCGAACTGGATATCGCCCGACAGTTCCGCCTGCGGTGGCAGCAGCCGCATGATCGCCATGGCGACCGTCGACTTGCCGCAGCCGCTCTCGCCCACGATTCCGAGCTTCTCCCCTTTTCCTATGGAGAGGTCGACCCGGTCGACCGCCCGCAGGCCGCCGTCTTCGGATCGAAAGGTCACGGACAGGTTTCGGATGGCGAGCAAGACGGCTCCACGGGCGTTCGTTGCGACGTTGACTTTTGGCCCGATGGCCGCGAACACTCAAGCCTAAGGACCGGTTCACACGGGCACAAGACGGCAGATGTCCCGCCCCCGCGGATCATGGTTCAGGGTCATTCGGCAGCAGGAGCGCGGCAGATGGTGGACGAGGACGGAAACGGGGCCGCCGGCCGAGACAAGAGCGCTGGCGTCGACAGACGTCAGGTGCTGGCCGGAGCCGCAGCGCTTGGAACGGCTCTCGGCGCATCCGGAGCCAGGGCCTTGACCATCGACCGGACGGTCGGCGGCGTCGCGGGAGCGCCGTCTTCCTTGCTCCACCGTGTCGCCGGCACCGAGGCGGGAACGCTGATCATCGGCTTCACCCAGGAAGCGGTGAATTTCAATCCGCTGCTCTACGTCAATACCGGGGTCGAGACGTCGGTCGAGTTCGCCGTGTTCGACTCGCTCTGGAAGATCGACGACAAGGGCAAGTTCATCCCCAACCTGGCGACCGAGATCCCGTCGGTCGCGAACGGCGGAATCTCGGCCGACGGGCTCACCTGGACGATCAAGCTGCGATCCGATGTCAAATGGCACGACGGAACGCCCTTCACGGCCAAGGATGTGGTCTTCACCTACGAGACGATGATCAATCCCAAGATCGCGGTGCGCGGCCGCGCCGGCCACGATCGGGTCAAGACCTTCGTCGCCCTCGACGATCATACGATCAAGGCGACGCTCGGTGAGCCTTTCGCGCCCTATCTCGTCGTGTGGCAGAAGACCAGCGTCATCCCGCAGCATCTGCTGGCCGCCATCCCCGACATGAACACGGCAGCCTTCAACACGCAGCCTGTCGGCACCGGCCCGTTCCGCTTCAAGGAGAGGGTGGCCGGCGACCACATCGAGTTCGAGGGCAACCCCGACTATCACGGCGATGGGCCGCACCTCAAAACGCTGATCCAGAAATACGTGCCCGACCAGCAGGTCCTGTTCGCCCAGTTCCAGACCGGGCAGGTCTCCATCCTCGATCTGCAGGGGCTGCCGCCGGAACTCCTGCCCCGGGCGCGCCAGCTGCCGAACAAGATCGTCGAGCCCGTACCGACGGCCTTCGTCGAGTTCATCTACTTCAACTGCGGCAAGCCGCAGTTCAGCGACAAGCGGGTGCGTCAGGCGCTCTACCTCGCCATGGACAAGAAGAGCCTCATCGAAAAGCTCTACTTCGGCATACCGCCGCGCACTCTGAGCTATCTGTCGCCCAGCCACTGGGCCTACAATGCCGCGCTCAAGGATCCGGGCTACGATCCGGCGAAGGCCGCGGCCATGCTCGACGAGGCCGGCTGGAAGGTCGGGTCGAGCGGCACGCGCGAGAAGGACGGGGTCAAGATGGCCTTCACCATCTCCACCACCGCCGGCAACAAGTCGCGCGAGCGCTCGCAGCAGTTCCTGCAGCAGAACCTCAAGGCCATCAACGTCGACATGAGCATCAACAACATGCCGGCATCGGTCGTCTGGGGAGAATATACGGTCAAATCCCAGTTCGATACGTTGCAGGTCGCCTGGGATCCGCTGCTCTACCCCGATCCAGACTACAGTGCCCGCATCATGAGCGATCAGATCCCGGCGAAGGGCGGCTCGGGCGCCAACTATGTCCAGTATCAGAACAAGGAGATCGACGACCTTTGCCGTCGCGGCGCGGCGGAGATCGACCAGCAGAAGCGCAAGGAGATCTACGGGCGCATCCAGGAGATCCTGCTCGACGACCTGCCGTTCGCGCCGCTGTTCGTTCTCCCGCTCATCGTGGGAACGGACAAGAGCGTCAAGAACTACAAGCCGAACGCTTACACGGCGATCAACACCTGGAACTGCAACGAATGGGCGATCGGCTGAGAAGCTGTTTGGAAACCCACGACCCTCATGCTGAGGAGGTCCGCCAGGACCGCCTCGAAGCACGGCCGACGCTTACCGTCCTTCGACTCGACCGCTTCGCGGCCGGCTCAGGATGAGGAAATGGGAATTGTCGAACAGACTCTGAGCCGTCTCGCCGGACCGTAGCGATCAACGTTTTGACCGGGATCGGGCGCCGCGAGACGGCGGGCGCCCGATCCGTCGCATCGCGCGGAGCGCGCCTTGGCATCCTTCATCCTCAATCGCCTGTGGCAGTCGCTCATCCTGATCGCCGGCGTCTCGGTGATCGGCTTCGGGCTGATGGAGCTGGCGCCGGGCGGGCCGCTCGCGGTCTATACGCTGAACCCGACCGTCACATCGCAGGATATCGAGCGCATCAAGGTGATCTTCGGGCTCGATCAGCCGGCCTACGTGCAATATCTCAAATGGGCCGGCAACTTCCTGACCGGCAATTGGGGCTACAGTTTCTTCGGCGGCAGGCCCGTCGCGGGGATCGTGCTGGAGCGCATCCCGGCGACGCTGCTCTTGATGTGCACGAGCCTCAGCCTCGCCATGGTGATCGGCGTCGCGGTCGGAATGCTGGGGGCGGTCCGGCGCTATTCGGTCTTCGATTACCTCGCCACGACCTGGGCCATGGTGGCGCTGTCGTTGCCGACCTTCTGGTTCGGGCTCGTGGCCATCTACATCTTCGCCGTGGAACTGGGCTGGTTTCCGGCCGGCGGCATCGGCACGCTCGGCGGCGAAGGCGGCGTCATCCTGGACTTGCTGCATCACCTGGTGTTGCCGGCCGGCATTCTGGCGCTCGTGCTGGTGGCGCAATGGAGCCGCTACGCCCGCTCCGCGATGCTGGAGGTGCTCAACCAGGATTTTATGCGCACCGCGCGCGCCAAGGGCCTGTCCGGACGGCGTGTCCTGGTCCACCACGGATTTCGCGCCGCATTGGTGCCGCTCGTCACGCTGATGGGGCTGCAACTGCCTCTCCTGCTCGGCGGCGCCCTGGTCACGGAGACCGTCTTTTCCTGGCCCGGCATGGGCCTGCTGTTCGTCAACTCGCTCTCGATGCGCGATTATCCCGTGCTCATGGCGATCCTGATGCTGAGCGCGGTGGCGGTTGTGCTCGGCAACCTTCTGGCCGACGTGCTGAACGCGCTGATCGATCCCCGCATCAAGCTGGGGGGCGCCCGCACGTGACGGACCTGACCACCACGGCGGCGCTCGAGGCGCCGCGCGCGCCGCAGCGGGGCCGCGTGTTCCGCCGCTTCCGCAAGCATCGCCTGGCGGTCGCTGGGGCGATCGTGATCGTCTTGCTGGGATTGGCGACGATTTTCGCTTCCGCACTTGCCCCCTACGACCCGCTGGCCCTCGACCTCACCAGCACCTATGCGCCGCCCTTCACGACCGGGCACATCCTCGGTGCCGACGACCTCGGCCGCGACGTGTTGAGCCGGCTTCTCTACGCGGGCCGCATCTCGCTCTCGGTCGGGCTCGCGGCCATGCTGGTGACGGTGTTCGTGGGCTCGCTCGTCGGCGCCTTCGCGGCCTATCTCGGCGGCTGGATCGGCGCGCTGCTGATGCGACTGACCGACATGGTCCTGTGTTTCCCGAACATCTTCCTGCTGCTCTTCATCGCCGCCTTCGTGCGGCCGACGCTGCTCTCGATGGTGCTCATCATCGGGCTCACCTCCTGGATGGAGATCGCCCGCATCGTCTATGCGCAGGTGCTGTCGCTCAAGCGGCGGGATTTCATCCTGGCGGCGCAATTGTCGGGCGCATCGTCCGCCCGCATCGTGCTTCGGCAGATACTGCCCAACACTTTGGCCCCGATCCTGGTGGCGGCGTCGCTCAACACGGCCAATGCCATCCTGCTCGAATCCTACATCAGCTTTCTGGGCTATGGCATCCAGCCGCCCGCCGCGAGCTGGGGCAACATGCTCACCAATGCCCAAAGCGACCTCTTGATCGCACCCTGGCTGGCGATCTTTCCCGGCATCGCCATCACCATCGCGGTCACGAGCTTCAACTTCGTCGGCGACGGAATCCGCGACGCGCTCGATGTCCGCCTTCAGGTTTGAGCGTCGGTCGCCTCCGGGCTACGGCGGGCCAGCGCGGCCATCCATCTTGCGAACTTGTCGAGTTCCCGCAGGGCGACGGGATCCTTGCCGGCGCTTTTCAGGAAACCGTGGTCCTGATCGTCGACGACGATGAACCTGCTGGCGGGATTGAGATGTCCGAGCGCGTGAACGAGCCTGGCCGAATCGTCGAAGACCGCATCGAGACCCGCCGCGAGGACGTAGGTCGGTTCGACGATCTCGCCGGCGAAATCCAGCGGCCAGGTCAAGCCGCGCGCAGGACCGGCGTCGCCGAGGCGCCGGTACATGACCGAGAGCGTCGCTGAATCGAGCCCATTGTCCGGCGTGCCGTAGCGGGCGATGCTGTCGCCCTCGACAAGCCCATAGCCGCCGTAGAACAGGACCAGGCCTTCGACGCTGGCGCGGGTCCGGCGATCGAGGCCGCGCAGGCCCCACAGCGCGACGCAGGCGCCAGCGCTGTCGCCGGCCAGGATCAGCTTTGCAGGGTCGGTGGTATCGCTCGTGGCGAGCGCCGCCCGGCACGCCGCAACCGCATCCTCGCGCTGCGCCGGGAACGGATGCTCCGGCGCGAGGCGATAGCGCGCCGAGAGCACGCGCAGGCCGGTGCGCTGCGCCAGCCAGGCCGTGACGCCGCGATGCGTCTCGGGACTGCCGGCGACGAAGCCGCCGCCATGGAAATAGACCACCACGGCATCCGCCGCGCAGGCGGACGGCGTGAACAAGAGGCCGCCGCGAAAAGCGCCCTGTGCGGGAAGCGCCGTCTCGATCACGTCGCCGGGCAGGGGGCCGGCCCGTTCCGCCGCATCGCGGGCGTGATGGGCCCTCAGCTCTTCGGGACTCGACGACGCCCAGGACACGCTCATGTCGCTCGATCCGTTTTCCGCGTCGAAATCACGTTGACCGCATCGGCGCGCGGGGGACATATCGGCTGCCGCTCTGCTCTTCAACCCAAGCGAGCTTCCACAAGCCTGCTTGTCCTTCACATGCTGAGCAGTCCTGATTTTGCTTTCAAAAGAGCAAAACCAATCGTGGCTTTCGCCGCGCCAGGCTGCTTAAGTCTGTTTGGGAACTCACTTCCCTCATGCTGAGGACGTCCGCAAGGACCGTGTCGAAGCACGGCCGACGCCCGCCGTCCCTTCGGCAACTCTCCGCTGGCTTCTCCACCGAGCAAAGCTCGTCGGAGCCCCAAGCCAGCTCTGCTCAGGGCAGGCTCTTCGACTCGGATGCTGCGCATCCGGCTCAGGATGAGGAAAAGCGAGTTTCCAAACGGGTCATAGAGCGCGGGGTGCAACTTGGCTCAGGGTCCGGCCCGTCAAGGGCGGCCGACATCCGACGCCGTTCCTTTGGCGCCGATCACATTCGCGGTCCTGGTCTTTCCGGGCTTCCCCATGATGGCCTTCAGCTCGGTCATCGAGCCGCTGCGTGCCGCCAACATTCTGGCCCATCGCATCTGCTACCGCTGGATGGCGGTCGGGCTCTCCGCCGGAAAGGTCGAAGCCTCCAACGGCATGGCCATCGAGCCGGTGCATTCGGTGCATGATGCGGCCGTGGTGGACCGCATCATCGTCTGTTCGGGCGGTGATGCCGACCATCTGGTCGCCGATCACGCGGTGGCCTGGATCCGGAAGAGCCTGCGGAGCGGTGCCCGGGTCGGTGCCGTCGCTGACGCGGCCTTCTTCCTGGCTCGGGCCGGGTTGCTCGACGGCCATGCCTGCACGCTGCACTGGACCAGCCAGCCGGCCTTCGAGGAGCGCTTTCCCGAGATCGACCTGCGTCGCGAGCTTTACGTGATCGACCGCATGCGCTTCACCTCGGCCGGGGGCGTCGCCGGCCTCGACATGATGCTGGACATCATCGCAACCGATTTTGGCGCGGAACTGGCGGCCGGGGTGGCGGAATGGTTCGTCCACAGCCCGCTGCGCTCCAGCGTCGACCGCAAGATGATGCCGCTGCGCCTGCGGACCGGCATCCAGAACGAGCTCGTGCTCTCGGCGATCGCCATCATGGAGGAGGCGGTGGAGGAGCGGCTCAAGATGGCGGATCTGGCCGGGCGGCTCGGCGTCTCGCGCGACAAGCTCGAACGGGTGTTCCGTTCGGAGGCGGGCGTCGCGCCAAGCGCCTACTATCGCCGCTTGCGCCTGCGGCGCGCCGCCGACCTTCTGGCCCATTCGAGCCTTCCGGTGCGCGACGTCGCGCTCGCCTGCGGCTTCGCCAACATGTCGAGCTTCGCCCGGGCCTATCGCGAGGTCCACGGCCATCCGCCGCGGACGACGCGTCGCCGTTGAGGCGTCGACGACCAGAGAACCGGAACTGCGCACACTGCCTGCGGTAAACCGCACAATCTGCGACGGAATCGCGTCGCATGTTTGGGTCTCTCAGGGAGAGGTCAGATGGGCATAGTCGTTTTCGATCCGGACCAAGTCGAGGACGTCGATTTCAAGGATCGCATGCGCCATCCCGCGGCCGCGGATCCGGCCGGCGGAATGTGGCTTTCGGATACCGAGCCCTCCTACGTCGACGCGAATGCATTGCGTCACGGCCGCTTGAACAAGCTGCGGGTCTGGATGGCGGAAGCCGGCTACGGCGCCCTCGTCCTGTTCGATCCGTACAACCAGCGTTACGCGACCGGCTCGCGCAACATGTTCGGCTATTTCCTGCGCAATTCGACCCGCTATTTCTTCATTCCGGTCAAGGGTCCGATCGTCCTCTTCGAATATCCGCAGAGCTACCACGTTTCCATGGTGCTCGACACGATCGACGAGGCGCGCCCCTCGAAGCTCGTCTGGTCCTCGGTGTCCAACCGCGACGACGAGACCGCCGGGGCCTTCGCCGACGAGATCGCCGATCTCCTGAAGTCGCATGGCGGATCGATGAAGATCGGGCTCGACCGCTGCAACCACCTTCATGCGCTGGCGCTCGAAAAGCGCGGTTGCGAGGTCAAGGATTGCCAGGGCGAGATCCTCGCCGTCCGCGCCGTCAAGACGGCGGAGGAGGTCAAGTGCCTCCAGGTCTCGATGGCCGGCGCGGAAGCGGCGGTCGCCGCGGTGCGCGAGGCGATCAAGCCGGGCGTGTCGGAGAACGACCTCTTCGCCATCATGTATCACGAGGTGATCCGCCAGGGCGGCGAGTTCATCGAGACGCGCCTGCTCAGCTCCGGCCAGCGCACCAATCCGTGGTTCAACGAGGCCAGCGGCCGCAAGATCAGGCCGGGCGAACTCGTCGCGCTCGATACGGACACGATCGGGTGCTACGGCTATTTCTCGGATTTCTCCCGCACGTTCCGCTGTGGCCCCGGCAAGCCGACCGACTACCAGAAGATGCTCTACCGCATGGCCTATGATCAGGTTCAGCACAACATGGGCATCGTCAAGCCCGGCATGGCGTTCCGCGAGATCGCCGAGAACGCGTGGAAGATCCCGGATCGCTTCGTCGACCAGCGCTACACCTCCGTCATGCACGGCGTGGGCATGCACGGCGAGACGCCGTTCATTGCCCATTCCATGGACTACGCGACCTATGGCAGGGATGGGCACATCGTCCCGGGCATGGTGGTCAGCGTCGAGAGCTATATCGGTGAGAAGGGCGGCCGCGAGGGGGTCAAGCTCGAGGACGAGATCCTGATCACCGAAACGGGCACCGAGCTTCTGTCGCGCTTTCCCTACGAGGACGAGTTCCTCGGAGGCGCCGCGTGAGGCGCAGCCTTTCGGTCGCACCGGGCACGGCAGCCGCGCTCTTCGTCGACCTTCAGGAGGAGCATCGCCAGGACAGGCGCCACCTGGTCGAGGGATTCGGCGCGCTTCTCGCCAATGTCTGCGACCTGCAGGCAGCGGCACGTCGTCATGCCGTCCCGGTTGTCCACGCCGCCTATGTGGTGGATTCGGCCGCCGGAAAGCCGCGTCCGTTCCATCCCATGCTGGCCGACGGACGCTCGGCGTTCAGCGACAAGGACGATCCGCTCTCGGCGATCTGCCCGGAGGTCGGGCCGATCGGGGACGAGACCGCCGTCGTCAAGGCGGAGGCGAGCGCCTTTGGCGGCGGCGAGCTGGCACGCCGCCTCAAGGCCCTGGACGTCGAATGGCTCTTCGTCGCGGGCGTCTGGACGGAAGCCTGCATTGCCGCGACCGTCAAGGACGCGATCGACCTCGGCTACCACGTGGTCCTGGTCAAGGATGCCTGCGGGAGCGGCAGCGCCGCCATGCACCAGACCGGGATCCTCAACCTGGCGAACCGTCTCTACGGCGGCGCGGTGGTCGACAGCAAGAACGCCTGCCGGCTGATGGCGGGCGAGATCGTCGATGCGTGGATGGTCGAAGGATCCGTCCCGCTTCGCTTCACCTACGAGACTGCGGCGAGCCTCTACGACGACCTGTGACGACGGCGAACGACCCCTGGGATTTCGGCCGATGGACATACTCACCTTCGCCTATGCCAATCTCGGCCTCATCGTCTCGCGAACGATCGAACATCTGTCCATCGTCGTCGTCGCGGTCTCGATCGCCGTCCTGACCGCTGTGCCGATCGGCCTCGCGATCACCCAGTCGAAGCGCGCGGCCGATGCGGTGCTCTATCTCGCCTCGATGATGATCACAGTGCCGTCGATCGCGCTCTTCGGACTGATGATCCCGCTGCTGTCCCCCTTCGGCCACGGCATCGGCTATGTTCCGGCGGTCATCGCGGTGATCCTCTATTCGCAGCTGCCGATCATCCGGAACACCTATACGGCCATCGCCAATGTGGATCCGGCGTTGCGCGAGGCCGGCATCGGCATGGGGATGAGCGCGTTCCAGCGGCTGCGCCAGGTCGAGATCCCGCTGGCGGTTCCGGTGATCATGGCGGGGGTGCGAACCGCCGTGATCATGAACATCGGCGTCACGGCCATCGCGGCCTATATCGGGGCCGGCGGCCTCGGAACCTTCATCGAGCGCGGCATCAGCCAGTCGGATCCGCGCCAGCTCATCACGGGCGCGGTGGCGGTGTCGCTGCTCGCGATCGTCGTCGACCTGGCGCTCGCCGTCGTGCAGAGGCTCATCACCTCGAAAGGCCTGTCCATGGGGGCGGTCCGGTGATCCGGCTCGATGGCCTGAGCAAGGTCTTCGACACACCGAGCGGGCGCATCACCGCCGTCGACAGCGTCAGCTTCGAGCTTGCGGCCGGTGAGATCTGCGTTCTCCTCGGTCCGTCGGGCTGCGGCAAGACCACGACCATGAAGATGATCAACCGCCTGATCCAACCATCGGGCGGCAAGGTCTATATCGACGGCCGCGACACCGGCTCGGTCGACCCGATCCAGCTCCGCCGCTCGATCGGCTATGTCATTCAGCAGATCGGGCTCTTTCCCAACAAGACCGTCGCGGAGAACATCTGCGTCGTGCCCGACCTCCTGGGCTGGGACCGGAAAAAGTCCCGGGCGCGCGCCGCCGAGCTGCTCGAGCTGGTCGGGATGGACCCGGCCGTCTTCCTTGGCCGCTATCCGAAGGAGCTCTCCGGCGGCCAGCAGCAGCGCGTCGGCGTGCTCCGCGCGCTGGCGGCCGATCCGCCGGTCATGCTGATGGACGAGCCGTTCGGCGCCATCGATCCGATCAACCGCGAGGTGATCCAGGACGAGTTCCTGCGCATGCAGCAGACGTTGCGCAAGACGATCATCTTCGTTTCGCACGACCTCGACGAAGCGGTGAAGATGGCCGACAAGATCGCCATCTTCCGCGCCGGCCGGCTCGAGCAGTTCGCCACGCCCGACCAGCTGCTCGCCAATCCGGCGACGCCCTTCATCGAGACCTTCCTCGGTGCCGACCGCACGCTGAAACGGTTGCCGCTCATTCGCGTCGCCGACGCCATGCTTGCCGACGTCGGCGCCGTGCGGCGCGACGACCCGGCCGCCGATGCAGGGGCACGGATCGCGGCCAGCGGCCGTCCGGCGGTTCTCATGATGGAGGCGGACGGGCGGCCCGGCGGCATCGTGTCGGGCGGACGCGACTTCGCCGGACCTGGAACCTGCGGCGACCATGCCGAGCCGATCCGCGCCACCATTCCGGTGACGGCCGATCTGCGCAGCGCGGTGGCGCTGATGTTCACGCACGACATGCCGATCATGCCGTGCGTGGACGATGAGGGCAGAGTTCAGGGCGTGCTGACCTATCGCTCGATCATGAAGAGCCTCGCCGTCGCGAAGGCGCCGACATGAGCGTGGGCGCGCGTTCGCTGGCGGTCAGCGTTGGCAGGCCCCTTCCCGCGGTGACCGCGGCCGTGCTGCCGTGGCTGCTGCTGGCGGTCGCGGCGGGCGTCTGGGCGCTGACGAGCGACATGCCTGCCGCGATCCTCGCCAACCGCGACGACATCGTCTTCCTCGGCGTCGAGCACATCGAGCTCGTCGCCTGGGCCGGCGGCCTCGCTATCCTGACCGGGCTCCCGGCCGGCGCGATCCTGTCGCGGCCTGCCTTCCGCAACACGTCCGAGCTGTTCCTTCAGGTGTTCAATCTGGGAACCACCATCCCGACCCTGGCGATCCTCGCGTTATGCATGACCGTGCTCGGAATCGGTACCGTCCCGGCGGTGTTCGGCCTGTGGGCGGCGACCCTGCTGCCGATCGTCAGGAACACCTTCACCGGCCTCCGGAGCGTGCCCGCGCCGCTGATCGAGGCGGCCCGCGGCATGGGCATGACGGCCGCTCAGATCTTCTGGCGCGTCGAGGTTCCCAATGCCCTGTTCGTCATCTTCGGCGGCATCAGGACGGCGCTGTCGATCTGCGTCGGCACGGCACCGCTGGCCTTCCTGATCGGAGCCGGCGGGCTCGGCGAGCTCATCTTCACAGGCATTGCCCTCGATGACCTGCCGATGATGCTGGCCGGCGCCATCCCGACCGCGCTGCTCGCGGTCCTCACCGATTTTCTCGTCGGCCGGCTGCAATACCACCTCGTGCCGCGAGGAATAAACCCGCTTCGCTGAGGCGGCAATAGGACCGATAAACTGGGGAGGACCATGATGATCGTGTCGAAACTGAAACGGACGGTGCTGGCGGCGGTGACGCTGCTGGCCTTCGGTGGGGTCGCCTGCGCGGCCAACCTGACCGTCGGCGGCAAGGATTTCACCGAGCAGTACCTGATGGCCGAGATGACCAAGCAATTGCTCGAAAGCAAGGGCTACACGATCGAGAAGAAAGACGGCATGGGGACCAACATCGTCCGCGCCGCGCTCGAAAGCGGCCAGGTCGACCTCTACTGGGAATATACCGGCACGGCGCTCGTCACCTTCGACAAGATCACCGACAAGATGACGCCGGAGGCGACCTACGCCAAGGTGAAGGAGCTCGACGCCGCCAAGGGATTGATCTGGCTGGCGCCCTCCAAGGCCAATGACACCTACGCTTTGGCGATCAGCAAGAAGAACCCGAAGACCGACGGCATCGTGACGCTGTCCGATATGGCGGCGGCCTACAAGGGCGGGAAATCGCTGGTCATGGCGACGACGGCCGAATTTCCCAAGCGCGAAGACGGGCTGCTCGGACTGCAGAAGGCCTATGGATTCGAGGCCGGACGCGCCAACGTGCGCCCGATGGAGATCGGCCTCGTCTATCCGGCGCTCTCGGGCGGCAAGGTGGATGTGGCCGTGGTCACCGCGACCGATGGCCGGGTTGCGGCCCTGAATCTCACGCTGTTGAAGGATGACAAGAACTTCTTCCCGAATTATGCGCTCGTCCCGGTCGTCCGCAAGGCGACGCTCGATGCCCATCCCGACCTCAAGCCGACCCTCGAGGCGCTGTCGGCCAAGATCGACGACGCCACGATGCAGCGTCTCGACGGTGACGTCGACGTCAAGCGACAGGCCGTCGAAGCCGTCGCCACGGCCTTCCTGAAGGAACAAGGCCTGCTCTGAGCGGGATTTCGATCGATGGCTTTGGCTTGCGCAAAGCCATCCTGACGACCAGACGCGGCGATTTCCTCGGGGAATCGCCGTCATCGACCCATGCGGAAATCAGGCACCGACGGGCGCCGTTGCGGCGGTCGTCGCTGTTGAGCCGGGGCCGAAGTCGGGCTAAGAGTTCGAGTCGAGTGTCGCTGCGCGGACCCATCTCGGGCAGCACCGTCGTCGTGCCCGCCTCGTTGAGGCGGTGCACGTTACCGAGCGCCAGCCCCGTGAAATATTCGATCTTCTCCATCCTGTCGCAGGCCTTCCAGGGCCAGAAGGGCTGGCCGCCCGCCTGGCGCGACGCGTCGCCCAAACCCGCCTACGATGCCGTCGTGGTCGGCGGCGGCGGCCATGGCCTCTCGACCGCCTACTACCTCGCCAAGAACCACGGCCTGACCAACGTCGCCGTGCTCGAGAAGGGCTGGATCGGGTCGGGCAATGTCGGACGCAACACCACCATCATCCGCTCGAACTATCGCGAGCGCGGCAACGTCCCGTTCTACGAGAAGTCGCTGCAGCTCTGGGAGGGCCTGGAGCAGGACATCAACTACAACGCCATGGTGAGCCAGCGCGGCGTGCTGAATCTCGTCCATTCCGATGCGCAGCGCGACGCGGCGGCCCGGCGCGGCAATGCCATGCGCCTCGACGGCGTCGACGCCGAGCTGCTCGACCGCGAGGGCGTTCGGGCGTTCTGCCCCGGGCTCGATTTCGACAATGCCCGTTTCCCGATCGCCGGCGGCCTGCTGCAGCGGCGCGGCGGCACGGTGCGGCATGATGCCGTAGCCTGGGGCTATGCGCGGGCAGCCGACAAGCGCGGCGTCGACATCATCCAGAACTGCGAGGTCACCGGGTTCAGGATCACGGACGGCCGGGTCGTCGGCGTCGAGACGTCGCGCGGCTTCATCAAGGCCGGCAAGGTGGGGCTCGCCTGCGCCGGCAATACGTCGCGCGTCGCCGCGCTCGCCGGTCTTCGGCTGCCCATCGAGAGCCATGTGCTGCAGGCCTTCGTGTCGGAAGGCGTCAAGCCGCTCATCCCCTGCGTCGTGACCTTCGGAGCCGGGCATTTCTACATCAGCCAGTCCGACAAGGGCGGCCTCGTCTTCGGCGGCTCGCTCGACGGCTACAATTCCTATGCGCAGCGGGGCAACCTGCCGATGGTCGAGGAAGTGGTCGAGGAGGCGGTCGCCATGATGCCCGGCCTCGGGCGCCTGCGGGTGCTGCGCTCCTGGGGCGGCGTCATGGACATGTCGATGGACGGTTCGCCGATCATCGACCTGACGCCCATCGCCGGGCTCTACCTCAATTGCGGCTGGTGCTACGGCGGCTTCAAGGCGACGCCCGCCTCGGGTTTCTGCTTCGCCCATACGATCGCCACCGACGGGCCCCATATCCTGAACGCGCCCTACCGGCTCGACCGCTTCGCCACCGGCCATGTGATCGACGAGCTGGGTCACGGCGCCCGACCGAACCTGCACTGAACGGGCCCCGAGAGAATGCGCATTCCCTGCCCCTTCTGCGGCGAGCGCGGCAACGCCGAATTCAGCTATCTCGGCGACGCGGCGCCGGTGCGTCCGGATCCCAAGGCCGGCATGGCGGCGTTCTATGATTACGTCTACACGCGCGACAACCCGCCCGGGGTGATCCGGGAGTGGTGGCAGCATGTCGGCGGCTGTCGCGCGTGGCTCGTCGTCGAGCGCAACGTCACCACGCATGAGATCGCCAAGGTGACGGCGGCATCGGCGCTGGCCCAGGGAACCAGGGAGATGGCCCGATGAGCGACGCGATCGGACATGCCGGCCCGGTCGGCTCCGGAAGTGGCGCGGAGGCGCCGGAGCGCGCCGCGCGCGTCACCCCCAATTCCCCGGTGGCGGGCGCGGCGCGGGTGCAGCCGTTCCGCATGATCGCCGGCGGCCAGATCGAGCGCCGGCCGCTGGCCTTCGGCTTCGACGGGAAGCAATATCAGGGATTTGCTGGCGACACGCTGGCCTCGGCCCTGCTCGCCAACGGGGTGCGCCTGGTCGGCCGTTCGTTCAAGTATCACCGCCCGCGCGGCATCCTGTCGGCCGGCCCGGAGGAGCCCAACGCTCTCGTCGAATTGCGCGACGGCGCGCGGCGCGAGCCCAATACCCGCGCCACCGTGGCGGAGCTTTACGACGGCCTCGTGGCCCGCAGCCAGAACCGCTGGCCGAGCCTGCGCTTCGACCTGATGGCGGTCAATTCGCTCGCCGGGCCCATCCTCGGCGCCGGCTTCTACTACAAGACCTTCATGTGGCCGGCCGCCTTCTGGGAGAAGGTCTACGAGCCGATGATCCGCCGCGCCGCCGGGCTCGGGCGTGCCGCCGGCGCCCCCGATCCGGATTTTTACGAAAAGGCGACCGCCTTCTGCGACGTGCTGGTGGTGGGCGGCGGTCCGGCGGGGCTCGTGGCGGCGCTCGCCGCCGGGCGGTCCGGCGCCCGCGTCATCCTGGCGACCGAGGATTTCGTCCTCGGCGGCCGGCTCGTCTCGGAGCAGCGCGAGATCGGCGGCCAATCGGGTCCGGCCTTCGCCGCATCGGTCGAGGCGGAGCTGGCGAGCCTGCCGGAGGTCCGCATCCTGCGTCGGACCAGCGTTTTCGGTGTCTATGACGGGGGCACCTACGCGGCGCTGGAACGGGTCAACGACCATGTGGCGCTGCCGCCACCGCACGAGCCACGCCAGCGCCTGTGGCGCATCGTGGCCAAGCGCTGCGTGCTGGCGGCGGGCGCCATCGAGCGCCCGATCGTCTTCGCCGACAACGACCGGCCGGGCGTGATGCTCTCTGGGGCGGTCAGGACCTATCTCAACCGCTTCGCCGTGCGGCCCGGCAGCCGCGCCGTGCTGTTCGGCAACAACGACGATGCGTTGCGGACCGCCCGCGATCTGCAGGAGTCCGGCATCACCGTGGCGGCCGTGGTCGATCCGCGCCCCGAGGCCCTGTCGAGCCTCGACATGCTCAGCCGCGAGACGGGGACCCGCCTCGTCGAGGGCATCGTCGAGCGGGCGCTCGGATCGCGCGCGGTCCAGGGCGCCGAGATCCGCGACGCGCGCGGCGAAACCGTCACGGTGCCCTGCGATCTCATCGCCGTCTCGGGCGGCTGGCAGCCGACCGTGCATCTGACCTCGCACCTCGGCGGCCGGCCCGAATGGGCCTCGGCCCTTGCCTCGTTCGTGCCCGGCACGCTGCCGCCCGGAATGGCCGTCGTCGGCGCCGCGCGCGGCGATTTCGCCCTCGCATCCTGTCTCGCCGACGGCATCCGGGCCGGCTGCGACGCGGCGGCCGCGGCGGGCTTCCATCCGCGCTCCGTCACCATCCCGTCCGCCGATGCGGAGAGCACCGCCGTGACCCCGCTCTGGCGCGTCAAGGCGGCCAAAGGCAAGGCCTTCGTCGACTTCCAGAACGACGTCTCGGCATCGGATGTCGAGATCGCCCACCGGGAGGGCTTCGTCGCCGTCGAGCACCTGAAGCGCTACACGACGCTCGGCATGGCGACCGACCAGGGCAAGACCGCCAATGTCAACGGGCTCGCGCTGATGGCGGAACTGACCGGCAGGTCCGTGCCGGCCACCGGCACGACGCGCTTCCGTCCTCCCTTCACGCCGGTCGCCTTCGCGGCCCTGGCCGGCTCGCATCGCGGCAAGAATTACAGGCCGACGCGGCTCACGGCCGCGCATGCCTGGGCGGTCGAGCAGAACGCCGTCTTCATGGAAGCCGGCCTGTGGCTGCGCGCCCAGTATTTCCCGAACCCCGGCGACAAGGGCTGGCGCGACGCCTGCGACCGCGAGGTCACGGCGGTGCGCGAGCGGGTCGGGCTCTGCGACGTCTCGACGCTCGGCAAGATCGAGGTCGTCGGCGCCGACGCGGGGACCTTCCTCGACCGGCTCTACACCAACACCATGTCGAGCCTGCCGGTGGGGCGCGTCCGCTACGGGGTGATGCTGCGCGAGGACGGCTTCGTCATGGACGACGGCACCGCGGCGCGGCTCGAACCGCAGCGCTACCTCGTCACCACCACGACCGCCAATGCGGTGGCGGTGATGAGCCATATGGAATTCGCGGCCCAGGTGCTGTGGCCGGATCTCGACGTCGCCCTGGCTTCGGTGACCGAGCAATGGGCGCAATTCGCCGTGGCGGGGCCGCGCTCCCGCGACGTCCTGGTCGGCGTGCTGCGCCCGGATGCCGACCTCTCCAACGAGGCCGTCCCGTTCATGGGCGCCATGGCGACGGCGCTGCGCGACGGCACGCCGGCTCGGCTGTTCCGCATCTCCTTCTCGGGCGAACTCGCCTACGAGATCGCGGTGGCGGCGAATTACGGCGATGGACTGGCGCGGGCGCTGATGGCGGCAGGCGCCGCTCACGGCATCGTGCCCTACGGGCTCGAAGCGTTGAACGTGCTGCGCATCGAGAAGGGCCATGCGGCCACCGGCGAGCTCAACGGGCAGACGACGGCCGGCGACCTCGGCCTTGGCCGCATGGTCTCGACCAAGAAGGACTTCGTCGGCGCCGCCATGACGCAACGATCCGCTCTCGTCGATCCCGATCGTTGGGCTTTGGTCGGCTTCAGGCCGGTCAATCCGCAAGATCCGATCGGGGCGGGAGCGCATCTGCTGCGGCCCGGCGCCGAGAACAAGTCCCGCAACGACGAGGGCCACGTGACCTCCACCTGCTTCTCGCCGACGCTCGGCTCGACCATTGCGCTCGGTCTCCTGCGCCGCGGGCCGCAGCGGCTCGGCGAACGGGTGCGGGCCTATGATCCGGTGCGCGGGCGCGACACGCTCGTCGAGGTCTGCGCGCCGGTCTTCGTCGATCCCGAAGGAGTGCGGCTGCGTGGCTGACCTCGCGCTTCTCGACGTCTCGCCCTGGGCAGGCTTGTGGCGCCGCGGCCGTTTCGGTCATGCGCTCGGGGAACCCGGGCTCGACATCGCCGAATCGGACCGCGGCTCGACGGCGCTGCTCAGCGCGCGGCGGGGACGAGCGCCGGATCTCGCCAGGGCGGCCCAGGACCTCGGCCTCACCCTGCCGGGTCCTCGCGCCTGGACCCAGGACCGCGGCTTCGTCGTGCTCTCGACGGCACCCGACCAATGGCTGGTGCGCGGGCCGCGCCCTTTCTCCGAGCTCGCGGCAGGGCTCGAGCCTCTGGCGCCCTTCGCCACGGTCATCGACCAGAGTCATGCGCGCGCCGTACTGACGCTGAGCGGCCTGCGCTTGCGCGACGCTTTGGCCAAGGGCTTCGAGATCGATCTGCATCCGCGCGCCTTCAGGCCCGGCGACGTGGCGGTGACGGTCGTTGCCGGCGTCTCCGCGATCGTGTGGCAGATCGACGAGCGGCCGACCTTCGAGGTCGCCGTGCCGCGCTCGATGGCCGGCAGCTTCTGGCACTGGCTCTCCGAATCGGCCGCCGAATACGGCTATCGGGTCAGCACGCGCGAGGCCTGATGCTCCAAGTCTTGCGGCAGCCTTGGTGGACCGCTACATCGAAGCGAGCCGGACGGTCGCAACAGCATGTCCGGGCCAGTCCGGATGACCCATGCTCGCGCTCATCAACCTGATCCTCCGCATCCTCGATCTCTACAGCTATGTGATCATCGCGACGGCGATCATGTCCTGGCTGCTCGCCTTCGATGTGATCAACTTCCGCAACGACATCGTCCGTTCGGTCTGGAACTTCCTGAATGCGCTGACCGAGCCGCTGCTGCGGCCGATCCGCCGCATCCTGCCGAACCTCGGCGGCATCGACGTCTCGCCCATCATCCTTCTGCTGCTGCTGATGTTCGTTCAGGAGCTGATCAAGGAATATCTTTATCCGGCGGTCATGTAGTCGGCCGCTCAATGCTTTTTGAGCGAGTCCTCGATCTCCATCAGCGTGATGGCGCGTGTCGCGGTCTCGTCGCGCAGGCACGCCTCGCTCAGCGGGCCGACGATCGAACCGCCGGCATAGACCTTTGCGGGCCACTGGCAGGATTGATCGCGATATCTGATCCATAACATCTGCCCGTCGCGCAGATAGGTCTTGCCGGCCGCGTCGAAGGCCGTGTGTGCCGTGCCGTAGACGCGGTTGAGGACCTGGTCCCAGGCGAGGCGTTCCCGGCCGTAGCAGGTCTCCATGCCGAGCGTCGACTGGCCGTCGGGCCCGGCGAGGCAAGGCGCGGCGACGAGGTCGATGCAGCGGCGACGGGCCGTCGCATCCTTGTTGGTGCCGAGGCAGGCGGTGAGCGTCTTCAGGTCGTCGGGGCGGGGCTGTTCGCCAGCCTCGGCGGTCCGCGCCATCGCCACGGCGGCAAGGATCAGGACCCCGAGCGCCAGCGAGGCGCGGCGGCTCACGGGCGCGGCCAGCTGAAATCGTCGGCGCGGCCGGGCTTCGGCGTGGCCGGGGGCAGCGACCCCGTCGTCGGCGGAGCCTGCAGCCTCGCCTGCATCGTGGCGGACGGCGGCACGACGGTCGCCAGTTGTCCGTCGGGCGAGATCGGCGGTGCCGTCAGCGGCAGAACCGGGCCCGCGACAGCCTGGGCCGGCGGCGTCTCGGCCTTGGCGCTGCTCGGAGCGAGACCCGCCTCGCGTCGGATCTGGGCGTTGATGTCGATGTCGAGCGCCTGGTCGAAATCGCGGGTGCGCTCGATGGTGATGTTGGCGACGTCCGGGTTCGCCGCCGGCTTGGCGGCCGGCCCGCGCAGCCGCTTGATTTCGCCGGTGACGAAACTCGCGAGCTTGCGGGCGCCGGCCCGGGTGAAGCCGATGCCGTCGGCCTTGCGCAGCCGCACCGTCCGCCCGTCGATGTCCGGCCCAATCGGGCTGTAGCGGCCGGCGTCGTCGCTGAAGGCTTCCCAGCTATCCACATAAGTGGCGCCCTGGCGCTCGGCCGCATCGCGGATGATGCCGTTGAGGCGCACGTAGTCGGTCGAGGCTGCCTCGCCCTGAACGGTCGGCAGGCCGACCCAGATCAGCGGGACGTGGGCGTCCCGGAACGCTGCAGCCACGGCACCGACGCGCTTGCCGTAGACCTCCCGCCAGCGGTCCGACGCGGGATCGAGCGAGACCCCGCCATCCAGGATCGCCTGCCGGT
The DNA here is from genome assembly GCA_965277635.1 of Lichenihabitans sp. Lineage (GTDB taxonomy): Bacteria > Pseudomonadota > Alphaproteobacteria > Rhizobiales > Beijerinckiaceae > Lichenihabitans. The sequence goes on along the minus strand of CBDIDE010000002.1, from coordinate 1,396,637 downwards.
CGTTCGAGCCGAGCATGATGATGGCCACGCCCGGTTGCCGCGATGCCTTGAGCCGCGTCGCGAGGTCGTCGAGCCAGGCGCGGAAATCGGATCGCGCCAGGCCCTGATCCTCGCCGGCGAGCGAGGTCGTCGCGACATTCGGGACGGCGCCGTCCTCGAGGCCGCCGGCGAGAGCCTGGGCGAAGCGGTCGCCATAGACCGTCACCCGCGTCGGAGCCGGCGCTGCCGTCACGGCCACGCGGGGAGGCGCGCGGCGGTCGGCCGTCGCGTAGGGGATCGGGCGGCGGTCCGCCACGGGGCGCCGGACATGGGGACGCACGAAAGCCGGCGCCGAATGGCGGACCGGCGACTCGACGGCACGCTGCTGCGACTGGAGCATAAACTGGATCGGCGATTGGTCGTCGGCCGCCCGGGCGGCGGCGAGCGTCAGACAGATCGCCAGAGCGGCCAGGGCGGCCGAGGCAAGCGGGCGGCGGGCGTGTCGCGGCATGGGTCGCTTCCCTTTAGATCACGATGAGTTTGGATCGAGTCGATCCAAACTCATGAACGTGATCGATTCTCGTAACTTAGAGCATGATGTCATCCGAAAACCCGTGCCGACTTTTCGGCGTCATGCTCCAGATCATCGCGAGGCCACGGGCCAGGGCGTCTTCAGCGGCCCCCATCCGGCGATCCTGTCGCCGAGCAGCGCCACGCCGAGCGCGTAGGAAGTCGCATTGTTGTAGGTCTTGATGACCTTGAAATTCGGCGTCACCAGGAAGGCGGGGCCATCGGCGCCCGCCGGCCGAAGCAGAGCCGCCCGGCCAATATGCGGCATGTCTCCGCCGTCGGCCCGTGTCAAGCCCCGCGCCGCCCAGGTCGCGAAAGGCAGATAGCGCGAGCCCTCGCCCGGCCCGCCGCGGCCCGCCGGCAGCCTGACCTCGTAGCCCCAGGTCTGGCCGGCGATCCAGCCGTGCTTCTTGAGGAAATTCGCGGTCGAGCCGATGGCGTCGGGAACGCTCGTCCAGATGTCGCGATGGCCATCGCCGTCGAAATCGACCGCATAGGCCTTGAAGTTCGACGGCATGAACTGCGTCTGGCCCATGGCGCCGGCCCAGGAGCCGATCATGTGGGCCGGGTCGACGTGCCCCTCCTCGAGGATGACGAGAGCCCTGATCAGCTCCATGCGAAAATAGCGGCCGCGGTAGCGCGCGGCCGCCAGCGTCGCCAAGGCCCGGATGACGTAGTTGTCGCCCATATAGGTGCCGAATTTCGTCTCGAGCCCCCAGACGCCCAGGATGACGTAGCGGTCGACGCCGTAGCGTGCCTCGGCCTTGGCGAGCCACGGCGCAAAGTCCTTGTACTTGTCGCGGCCGAGCGCGATGCGCTTGTCCGAGACGGCGGTCGAGAGATATTCGGCCAAGGTCTTGTGGAACTCGGCCTGCGTTCGCGTCTTGGCGATGACCTCGGGGTCGGGCGCGACGCCGGCGAAGGCCGCGTCGAAGGTGCGGCGGCTGACCCCCTGCGCATGGGCTTCGGGCCAAAGGCCCGCCAGGAACGCCGAAAAATCCTCGGCGTGGGCCTCGGTGCCGACGAGCCCGGCCAACGCCGCGGCGCCGAGCAGGACGGCGCGCCGCGTGAGCCCTCGGGAGCCAGACAATCCGATCGTCGCCGTCTTCATCGCCCACCCACGTTGCGGCCTGGCGCATCCACGCCCACCGGGGCCGAGGCTAGGGAGCGAAGGTTAACAATGTATTTACCATGGGAACGCGGGTTTCTGCCGATGGGCCACGGCACGCACCAATCCTGCCATGATCGTCGGGGAAAAGGCCGCCATGACCATGCACCGTCGCGATGTCCTGGCCGGCGCCCTGGCGCTCGGCGCACTCCCCGTCGTCGGGCGCCGGGCCCGGGCGCAGGAGGCGAGCCTCACTCCTTTCGCCGACGATCGCGGCGGCCAGGTCTACAATTACCGGTTGCCGGCCGAGCCGAACCTCGAAGGCCTGCCGGGCATCCTGTGGACCGGCGCGGCGGCTCCCGAGGTGATCCTGGTCGAGTTCTTCGACTATAACTGCCCCTATTGCCGCGCCGCATCGGGCGATCTCCAGGCGCTGCTGGCGCGAACGCCAGGCCTGCGGCTGGGGCTCGTCAACAATCCGGTCCTCGGCCCCGGGTCGGTGCAGGCCGCCAAGGTGCAGCAGGCGGTGCTGCGAAACCTTGGGCCGGCCAAGGCCCTGGCCTTCCATGAGCGCGTCTTCGCCGGGCACGGAGCGGTCGACGGTCCCTCGGCGCTGGCGGTCGTGTCGGGTCTCGGGCTCGACGCCAAGACGGTCGAGGCGGCGGCCGACCTGCCGCAAGTCGGCGACGTGGTCAAGCGCCAAGCCCATCTCGCCGCTGCGCTCGGGTTCTCGGCGACCCCATCCTTCATGATCGACGGCATCGGCATGCTCGGCTATCCGGGGCCGCGCGCCATGGCACATGCGGTTTCATCGATCCGGCTGTGCGACAAACTCGCCTGCACGTGAGGCGAAGAAGCCGGCGATCTCGGCCGCGGCCCGGTCAGGATCTTCGCGATGCGGGAAATGGCCCACGCCGGGGAGGGGTTCGAAATCGATGGCCGCGAAAGTCTCGCCGAGCCTGTCGCCCCAGGCCGAGAGAAGCACGGGATCGCGATCGCCCCAGCGAACGCAGGCCGGCACGTCGATGCGGGGCAGCGCCGGGGCCTGGCCCCGGATCACGCGCATGCGCGCCTCGTTCTGGCTGATGTACCAGTTGAAGCCGCCCTGCAGCACGCCGGGCTTCATGAAGTTATCGACGAAACGCTCAAGCACCGGTCCGTCAAAGGCCGCGGGATTGCCGGCGGCCCAGTGGCGGATCATGCCGCCGACATAGGCCCGGCACGCGTCGCGCGACTGGCCGACCAGCGCCGCCGCAAAGGACATCTGGTGGAAGGTCTGATACCAGATCTCCTTGAGGTGGCTGGGCTCGGCCCAGCGCGCCCCGATGCCCGGATGGGGGCAGTCGAAGAAGAACAGTCCCGAGAAGCGCTGTGGCGCTGCGCGGCCGAGGACCTGGGCCACGTAGGCACCGACATCGTGCGAGACGAGGCCGACGCGTTCGATCTTCAGGGCGTCGAGCAGCGCCAGCATGTCCTTGGCGTGTCGCTCGGCTCCGACCTCTGCCGACGGCCCCGAAGCGGGCGCGCTGTCGCCGAAGCCGCGCAGGTCCGGTGCGATGCAGTCGAAGCCCGCTGCGGCGAGGCGCTCCATCAGCGGCGCCCAGGTCCACCAGAACTCCGGCCAGCCATGTAGCAGCAGCAGTGGCTGCCCGCCTCGCCCAAGCCGCGCGACGTGGAAGCGCGCGCCGTCGAGGTCGAGCGCCTCGTGTCGAAAATCCTCGGTCACGGTCGAAACTCCTCTGTCACCCGCTCCAGATGGCGCGGCGAGGCGGCGCGTCGAGGCTCGAAGGCACAGGGTCAGGCGACGCCGATGGCGTAGAGGTCGTGCAGGTGGATGATCCCGACCGGCCGCCGGTCGGCATCCACCACGGGCAGAACCGAGCGGCGCTTGTCGTTGAGCAGGGCCAGGGCCTCGACGGCGAGCCCATCCGGCCCGACCGTCAGGGGCGAGGGCGTCATCACGGCCCGGACCGCCGTCGTCATCAGCGCGGGTCCCATGTGGCGGCGCAGGTCGCCGTCGGTGATGAGGCCGGCGAGACGTCCGTCGGGATCGAGCACGCAGACGCAGCCGAAGCGTTTTCCAGTCATCTCCACGATGGCGTCGGCCATGGCGGCGTCGAGCGCGATGCGCGGGATGCGATCGTCGGCATGCATCACGTCGCGTACGAAGGTCAGCTGGGCGCCAAGCTTGCCGCCGGGATGGAAGGTCTTGAAGTCGAGCGCCGAGAAACCTCTGGCCTCGAGCAGCGCGATGGCCAGCGCGTCGCCGATCACGAGCTGCATCGTCGTCGAGGTCGTGGGCGCGAGGCCGTTGGGGCAGGCCTCCTCTGCCTTGGGCAGGATCAGCGTCAGATCCGCGGCCCGGCCGAGGGCGCTCTCGGCATTGCTGGTGACGGCGACGACGGGAATCGCGAAGCGCCGCGCGTAGGTCAGGATATGGGCGAGGTCGGGCGTCTCGCCGGACCAAGAGAGCGCCAGCACGGCATCGTTCGCCTGGATCATGCCGAGATCGCCATGGCTCGCTTCCGCGGCATGGACGAAAGAGGCGGGCGTTCCGGTCGAGGCGAGCGTCGCGGCGAGCTTGCGCCCGACATGGCCGGATTTGCCCATGCCGGTGACGATGACCCGTCCGCGCAGGCGACCGACGAGCCGGACCGCCGCCGCGAAGCTTCGGCCGAGCGACGAGTCCGCATCGCGCATCGCGCCTTCGAGCACCATGATGCCGGCACGCTCGAGCCCGATTGTGCGCAGGGCCGAGGCGAGGGCGCCCTCCCGACGCTCGTCGGGGATCATCGGCTTGGCGGAACGGACGGCGCTCATGGCCACCGCCTTATCATCAAACGCCCCGGCCCGCACGCTCGGAGCCATATCGGATCAGATGGACAGGATTTCTGTCGGGCCGTCGAATTGCCAGCGAGGACTCGCTGGCGATGTCATGGAGCCTGAATCGGACCCGGGTTACAGAACAGATCACACCTGGGTTGATGAACGCATGATGCGAAGCGCCGGATCTACGGCTTACGAACATCCATGCGAATGAGGTCGGAGAGGGTTCTCGTGACCTCGTTGACGTCGGCCGCCGCCTTGAACTGCTGATTGTTGTCCATGGCGACGACGCATCGTCCGTCATCGATCCTCTCGACGGATGCGACATGGCTGGCGAAGATTACAACTCGACGTCCGTCGAGCAAGGGAAGCTCATACATCTCAGGCTCCAATTCCGTGACGGTCGATTTGTCTCACGCACGGCTCAAAAGAGACTGAAATCAATCGAGCAAATTTGATCGATTCGACGAATGAGGCTCCCGCGCCGTGGACCCTTCTCCGCCGTCGGCGTCCGGACGGGCAGGGGCTCGACGGCCGGTCGTACTCGGTTTGGTCCTGCGCGCCTCGCACGGCCGACGAGGTCCGCTTACCGTGTCCACGAGAATATCGCGACGACACGTTGCCCTCTCGACACGAGCCTAAGAAAAGTCTTAAATCGAGAGTGCCTCGCTCGACGAGGCCAGATGCATCTGAACCGTTGTTTTGTGATAGGATGTCGGTGTCTTTTCCAATGTAGGCGGAAAGGCTGGCGGGGGTCGTGGGTTGATGCTCGGTTCGCCGGTGTTCCAGGGCAATCGCTGCCCGAGATGCGGAGATGCTGATCGCCGCGATGGAGAGTGCTGCATGCAGTGCGGTGCCGACCCGACGGTCGGCTGTGCCACATGCGGGATCTCCAACCCGGCATCGAACAAGTTCTGCGGACAATGCGGCGGCATCCTCGTGGCGGCCGGGCGGCCGGCGGAGGCCGATGCGTCGATCGTCACCATCGTACCGGGGCGGCGGCAGCTCACGACGGTGATCATCGAGACGGCTGCCGCGGCGAACGCCGCGGGCGATCTCGATCTGGATCGCGCCTGCGCACTCATCGGCGCTGGGCGGGCCCTTGTCCGGGAGGCGCTCGAGCCCTTCGGCGGACAGCGCGGACAGGAGATCGCCGACAGCGGTCTTCTTCGGTTGGACTTCCGGCGCGCGCAGGACAACGATGTGCGGCGGGCTGTCGAGGCGGCGCTTGCGATCCTCGAGAGAGTACGTGGCGGGCGAGACGACCTCCTGGCGCGATTCGGCGCGGCGGTGGACGTGCGCATCGGCATTCATACGGCGATCGTGAATCCCGGCCTCAGCGACAGCGCTAGAGCGGGTAACCCGCGAGGGTGGTCGGATGATGCCGCGGCCGGCGCGATCGGCCTGCGCGATCTGGCCGAGCCCAATTCCATCGTCATCTGTGCCTTGACGGCGCGGCTTGCCGGCGCCGTGGCCGGTCTGGTGCCGCTTGGCACGACGCGCGTCAGCGGCGTCGACCGTCCGGTCGAGGCTTTCCGCCTCAACCCGTCACAGAAGGTGGTCGCGTGCCCCGAAGACCTGCCGTTTCCGGTCGAGGACATGACCGTCCTGCAGGTCGCGGCCGTCATCGGACAAGACTTCGCCGCCGCCGATGTGGTCGCGCTGACAGACCGAACGCCGGGCAGCATCGAGGTCGAACTCGCAGGTCTCGTCGCGGCGGGACTGGTCGAAAGCTCCGAAGCCGGCAAGACCTTCCGGTTCAGCCGCGACGGTCTCCGCGACGCAGCCTATGACACGTTGCCGCTCGACACGCGCCGGGATCTGCACGGCCGCTATGCGGCCATGCTGGCCGACAGAGCCGGAGGGTCGGGCGGCCATTTCGGGACGGTTGGCGTCCATTGGGCTCGGGCTCATGATCCTGTGAAGGCCCAGGCAGCATTCTGCGCGGCCGGCGCATGGGCGCTCGATCGCGGCGCCTTGACCGAGGCCATGCGCCACTTCGATGACGCGCTCGACCAGGCGCATCTCATGCACGACGCGGCGGAGATCCAGAAGGCGAAATTCGCGGTCGAACTCAGCCGCGGCCAGCTCTTCGTGCGACTGCGAGGTTATGCGGCGCCCGAGGTGGAGCAATGTTTCACGCGCGCGGCGGATCTCGCCCAGGCGGTTGCCGACGACGACGGCCTCTTCGCCTCGCTCTGGGGCCGGGCGACGGTCCACCTGTCGCGCGGGCCGTTCGGGCGGGCCGCCGACATCACCCGTCAGATGATCGATCTGGCGGTGCTGACCGGCGACGCGCTATTGAAGGGCGAGGCCTACCGCTTGTCCGCGTGGGCCGAGTTCACGCAAGGTGAGTTCGCCGCGGCCGAGACGCGTTACGCGCAGGCTTTCGATATTTTCGACCGGCTCGACCCGGGCACCACCCTCTACGGCACCCGTCCAGCGATCCTGGCGCGAATCGGCCGGGCGTGGCTTCTGTGGTTTCTCGGGCGGCCGAATCTCGCCATGGACGAGATCCGGCTTGCCGAGCAGCAGGCCAGGACCGTCGGCGATTCCTATGCCCGCGCCTTTGCCTTCGGCATCGAAGCGGCGCTCGCTCATCTGCGCCAGGAGCCGGCCACGGTCGGCCTGGCCGGCGAGACCTGCGCGCGCATCGGCCGCGAACATTCGTTCCCTTACTGGGCGGCCTGGGGCGACATTTTCGCCGGGTGGGCGGCCGCGGTCGAGGGCGATGGTGCCGGCATCGATCGGATGCGTGACGGTTGGGACCGATATCGCGCGACGGGCGCGGTCGAGCTCGATCTTTATGTCCGAGCCCTCCTGGCCGACGGCCTGCGCCGGCACCACCGTGCCGGCGAGGGTCTCGACCTCCTCGATTTCGACCAGGTCGGCTCGGATACGGCAGCGCCCTACGCCCTTGCCGAAGCCTATCTGACGCGTGGACGCATCCAGGCGGCGCTCGGCCACCCCGCCGCCGTCGCCACCGATCTCTCTGCGGCTGTCGCGACCGCGCAGCGCCAAGGGTCGATCATGATGGAGCGCCGTGCCGCGCTCTGCCTGCGGCACCGGCGGCGCGCTCCGATGCTCCACGACGAGGGCGCGGGCTTCGACCTGATGCTCGTCGAGCTCTCGAGGCCTTAGGACGAGCTTTTGGATCGATCCAGGATGGTATGAACGGTTCGGCCGACGATGCCGGTGTTGCGATGCCTGGCCCGAATCGCGCCTCAGGCCCGTCCCGTCTCCCGCATGCTCAGAACGGCCAGGAAGCTTATGATCGCGGCGGCGGTGACGTAGTAGCCGACGAAGGCGAGGCCGCCGTGGTCGAGCAGGAGCTGGGCCAGCGACGGCGCCAGCGAGGCGCCGAGGATGCCGCCGAGATTGTAGGCGCTCGAGGCTCCCGTGTAGCGCACCGGCGTCGGGAACAGCTCCGGCAGCAGGGCGCCCATCGGTGCGAACGTCAGTCCCATCAGGCCGAGTTCGAGAGACAGGAAGGCAAGCACCTCGCCGGTGCCGCCGTGGCCCAGCATCGCGGGCATGGCGAAACCGGAAAGCGCCGCTAGCGCGCTCGCGACGAGCAGCACCGGGCGGCGGCCGAAACGGTCGGCAAGCGCAGCCGAGACCGGCGTCGCCACCGCCATGAAGACCACCGCGACACAGAGCAGTCCGAGAAAATCCGAACGCGGGATATGGCGGGTGCCGGTGCCATAGCCGAGCGCGAAGACGGTCGAGATATAGAACAGGGCGTAGCAGACCACCATGGCGAGCGAGCCCTGCAGCAGTGGCCAGGCATGGTTCCGCAGCACATCGGCCAGCGGCACCTCGACGCGCTCGTTGCGGGCGAGCGCGGCGCGGAAGGCGGGGGTCTCCTCGATCGAGACGCGCAGGTAGAGGCCGATCGCCACCAGGATGGCGCTGACCAGGAAAGGGATGCGCCAGGCCCAGGCGACGAAATCGGCCTCGCCGAGGCCGAGCAGCAGGGCGAGGAACAGCCCGTTGGCCATGAGAAAGCCGAGCGGCGGCCCGAGCTGCGGAAACATGCCGAACCAGGCGCGCTTGCCCGGGGGCGCGTTCTCGGTGGCGAGGAGCGCCGCCCCGCCCCATTCGCCGCCGAGCCCGATCCCCTGGCCGAAGCGCAGAAGGCAGAGCAGCCAGGGGGCCAAGGCGCCGGCCGTGGCATAGCCGGGCAGCAGGCCGATCAGCGTGGTCGACAGGCCCATGACCAGCATCGAGGCGACCAGCGTCGACTTGCGCCCGATGCGGTCGCCGAAATGTCCGAACAGCACCGAGCCGACGGGCCGCGCCAGGAAGGCGATGCCGAAGGTCAGGAACGCATTCAGCGCCTGCGATCCCGGCGCCGATTGCGGGAAGAACGTCTGCCCGATCACGAGCGCGGCGGCCGTGCCGTAGATGTAGAAGTCGTAGAATTCGATGGTGGTGCCGACGAGGCTCGCCAGCACGATCCGCCCGGTCGAGGAGGATGTGGCGCCCTCGGCGCCTCGCGATGGCACCGTCGCCGCGCCAGCCTTGCCTGCCATCCTCTCGCGCCCTTGCGTCTTCCCCAGCAGGGCGCTACGGCACTTGGGCTCGCGCCGTCAAGGGCGCCCCGGTGGAATGATGCCCCGAGCCCTGCGTCTGTCGTCGGTCTGGCTTCTGCTCCTCGGCGCCTCCGCCTGGGCGGATTCGTTCGCGACGCCGCCCGTTCATCCCGGTCCGAAGATTTCGGTCCAGGGCTACGGCAAGCAGAATCCTGCCTGCCGGGCCTGGACCAACGGCTGCGTCTTGTGCATCGGCGATGGAGCGAGCGGGTCGCGATGCTCGACGACGGGGATCGCCTGCCAGCCGCATGGCATCACCTGCAAGGACCTGCATCAAGAGTAGCTCAGGTGATCCTGGCCTCCACCCCTTCCGGTTGGCGCCGGGCGGCCGCGATCCAGAGCGCCCCGGTCGTGACCACGAGGACCAGGACAAGGTAGCCCAAAGGCTGGCGAAGCGCTTCCGGCGGCGGATCGAAGACGCCGCCGAGAAGCCGGACCAGCATCGCGGCGACGAGTTCGCCCAGAGCGAAGCCGCAGACCGCCCCGCCGATCAGGATGATGCCGGCCTCGGCGCGCGCGAAAAGCCGGATATCGGCCACAGACGCGCCGAGGGCCGACAGGATCGTCGCGCTACGCTGCCGGTCGGATAAGCCGAGCCAGAGGACGAGGCCGGTCGATCCGATGGCGAGGACGATCGCGAAAGCGAGCTCGATGCCGGTCAGGGCATGCAGGTCGACGGCCGTCAGGCTGGAGCCGATCGTTCGCTGCGCCTGGGCGAGATCCGCGACCTTCAAGGGCGACGAGGGGCCGAGCGCCGTCCTGATCGCCGCGGCGGGGACGCTCGGATCGCCGGCGGTGCGCACGAGAACCGTCTCGGCGTGCGCGTTGCCGGTCTGGGCCGCCACATAGGACGCATTCGCCACGAGGAAGCTGTCGCGCGGCGCGGTGGGGAACTCGGAGACGACGCCGACCAGATGGAACGGGACGGGACGATATTGACGGTCGGGTCCGGTCTGCAGGCGCAGGTTGATCACGTCGCCGATGGCGAGCTGGAAGTCGTTGACCGTCTCCTGCGAGACAAGGACGCCGTCCGCCGTCTTCGCCAGCCCGGCGAGCGTCGTCCGTGCATCGTGGTTGGCGAAATAGGCATCGGCGATTGCGGTGGCCTTGCCGATGGTGGCCGCATCGATGCCGTAGAGATCCTGCAGGTCGTTGCCCACATAGGCATAACGATGCTGCATCGGCTCGGCCGCGAGCACGCCGGGCTGACGTCTTATGACATCGAGGCGCGCCCCAGCCGGCTCGGCGATCGTGCCTGCGACCGTGACGTCCGCGCCATTGGTCAACTGGGCGTCGACGAGCGACTGGGCATTGTAGGTCGCGGCGAAGACCGCCACGGCCGTGGCGAAGGCGAAAGCCAGCGTCGCCAGGGCGATGCCTCCGGCGATCCTGCGGTTCTGGCGTGCGAGCGACGCGGCGATCGGATCGCCGAGCCGCTTCGCCAGCGGCCGGAGGGCTGCCGCCAAGAGGTTGCGTCCCGCCCCGAGGCCGATGCTCGCCAGGCGGAGCACCAAAAGGCCTGCCCCGATCCACAGGCACAAGGGCGCCAGGAACGCCGTGTAATCGACGGAGGTCGCCGCCACCCCTTCGGGCGCAAGGACGATCTGATAGCCTGTCTGAGCGACACGCCAGAACAGGAGTCCGGCGATCACCAGCAGGATGACGTCGAGATAGGCGCGCTGCCAAAGGGGCCTCGCCGTCCGGACCAGCATTGCGCGCTGTGCCGCGACCGTATTGGCGCGAAGGTCGACGAGCGTCGGACCCACAACCGAGGCCAGGGCCAGCAGCACACCGGCCGCGAAGGCTGCGCCCAGCCAGACCAGGACGGCGCGCGACGCGAGGTCGGCGCCGAGGACGGTTGCCGCAACCAGCCCGGCGACGAAGACCCCGGCGACGGTTCCCAGGGCGGCCACGCAACCGCTCTCGGCGATGGCGATCCGGGTGATCGCCGGGACCGAGGCGCCGCGCAGGCTCAGGAGGGCATGTTCGTGCCGGCGGCGGCCCGTCTCTGTCCGCACGACCGCGACGGTCAGAAGTGCCGCGAGCGCGATGCCCGGAAGGCCAAGGAAGAGCAGCAGCACGCTCGCGAACAGGGCATCCTCGCGTACCGCGCTGAGCCTGGCGGCGAGGTTGTCGCCGATCTGCGCCAGGCCGGCCGCGCGGACCTCGAAATTCTTGGCGTGGCCCGTCGCATCGGCCAGGGCAGCCGCCGGCGCGGACGGCAGCGCGGCGTGATCGAGCCTCGCATGGATCTGCAGACGCGCGCCGCCTCCCTGCACTCCCAGATCCTTGCCAAAGATCGAGGTCCACTGATCGAACGGAAGCAGGATGACGTCGTCCGGCGGCGCCGTCGGGGCCGGCCCCTTCTGCGGACCGATGGTCTGGAACATCGCGTCGGCATTCGGCAATTCGACGATGCCGTCGATCTTCACCGAGACAGGGTCCTTGCCGGTTCGCAGGATCGACACGCTGTCGCCCACGGAAACATGGAGGTTCGCCGCCGCCTGCTGGGCGATCAGCACGCCTTCAGTGGCGCCCAGCAGCGGCCGGACCTGGCCGGGAAAGGCCGCCGCGTAACCCGTCGGCAGACCGAGGACCTGGCCCGCGCCGGTGGTCTGCGTGGTGCCGCCCGTCGCGGCCTGGAAACCCGACACATCGGCATAGCCGACCGTGCGGGCGACCTTGATCGGCGCCGACGCCGACAGCTTCTGCGTGAGCGCCGCCGCATCCGAGCCCGGCGCGATCGCCACCTGCCAGTCGACCGGCAGGTCGGCGATGGCGCGGCGCGTCATCGTGCTGCCGCTGATGCTGGCAAAGACGCCGACGATGCCGATCAGCGCCGTCGCGGCGGCGAGGCCGCTCGCCGCCAGCACCAGGGCGCGGCATCGATGGGTGAGGATGCCTTTGATCCACATCGCTATCATGCGGCCTGCTCCCGGGTTGCGGCGTCCGTCATCCGGCCGGCCTGGATCAGCCACGACCGCTCGAGACGGGCCGCGATGGTGGCATCGTGGGTAGCGACGACGAGCGCGGTCTCGGTCCCGTCGAGCGCCGCCAGCAAGGCGTCGAAGACGCGCCGGCCGGTCTCCCGGTCGAGCTGGCCCGTCGGCTCGTCGGCGAGCAGGACCTTGGGTTTCGTCACGAGGGCACGGGCCAACGCCACCCGCTGCATCTGGCCGCCCGAGAGCTGGTCGGGCAGTTTATCGGCGAGATCGAGAAGCCCGAGCCGATCGAGGGCGGCCCCAGGGTCCATGGCGCTCGCGGGCTCGAGTCCGGCGATGTCGAGAGCCAGCCTGACGTTCTCGATCGCGCTCAGCGCGGGCAGGAGCGAGGGGGCCTGGAATACGACGCCGATCTGGCGTGGCCGCAAGGGCAGATCCTGACGCAACCCTGGCCACGACGCCCCGCCGCTGCTCGGACGCTGAAGCCCGGCCAGGATGTCGAGCAGGGTGGATTTGCCGCTGCCCGATGGTCCGACCAGCGCGATGCGGTCGCCGACGCGGATGCGACACGAGATGCCGGCGAGCGCCTCGACCTGCTGCGACCCGGTCGCGAAAGACCGTGAGACATCGGAAAGCTCGATCAGAAGCGCGCCGTTGCACTCAGCGACGTCCGTGCTCGTCGCCCACGCGCGGCTCGCCGCCGCCGGCATGGACCGGCCCGCGGCTTGCGGGGATGGTCCCTCGGCGATGCGCCCGTCCTCGATCTTGAGCACGCGCGATGCCCAGCTCGTCAGGGCGGAACTATGGGTGGCGATGAGTGCGGCGCCGCCTGCGGCGCGTCGCTCATCGAGGAGCTCCAGAATGCGGATCTCGGTCTCCGCGTCGACCTCCGCCGTGGGCTCGTCGGCGAGCAGCAGCGGCGGATCGGCCGCGAGGGCAACCGCCAGGCCGGCGCGGGCGCTCTCCCCGCCCGAGAGGGTCGCGGGCAAGGCATCGGCCCGATGCGCGAGACCCACTCGATCGAGCAAGGAGCCGATCGTCGTGTCCGTTCGAGCCGTGCCCTTGAGGCTCTTCCGAAGCGCGACGTTCTGCGCGACGGTCAGATGATCGAACAAGTTGCGCGATTGCGCCAGGATGCCGATCGAGCGTGCGCGCAGCGCCGCCCGCTCGGCCTCGGGGCGTCGCGTCATGCGAGACCCGTCGATCGTGACCAAGCCTCCATCCGGTTCGTCGAGGCCCGCCAGACAGGCGAGCAGGGTCGACTTGCCGCTGCCCGAAGGCCCGAGCAGCGCGACGGTCTCGCCGGGCTCGACCGTCAGCGAGGCGCCGCGCAGTGCCCGCACCTCGGCGTCGCCGGGGTGATAGAAGCGGTAGAGGTCGTCCGCGACGAGAAACGGCATGTCATTTCCACCGGAACGAGTCGTTCATCAGCTTCCACTGATCGACATTGTCGGCGCCTGCCGGCGCCGACATGGTCAGCGTCGCGATCTTGCCGCCATGCCCGAGCACGGTGCGTTCGTTCTCCTGCCTGATCTGCCGGTTGGTGACTGGATTGGGTTCGGAGTTCGACGTATAGGCGATGCGAACGGCCTCGCCGGACGGCAGGGTCACGGTCTTGACCGAGCCGATCTTCACCGCATGGCCGGTCTTCTCCATCGTGGCGGCCTCGCCCGCCCGCACGCTCGCGACGGTCGGCACAGGCCCCGATGTGATGGCGACGTCGACGCTGTCGTATTTGTCGGCGAAGGAGACGCCGTCCGGCCGGTCGGTGCGGGCCCAGCCTTCGGGAACCTTGATGGTGAAGCCCTGCGGCGCCGTATAGACGATGAAGACCTGATCGTCGGGGATGTCGCCGGGCGGGTTCGTCTCCGGGGCGACCGCGGTTTCGCGGGCCGCGGCCGGCAGCGCGGGAGCGATCGCTCCCAACCCGGCGCCGAGGCCCAGGACGGCCCCCAGAAGAATGCCTCGTCGCGTCGAGCGAAACGCCGCCCCGTTCACGGTGCCCCCGCCGTCGTCGTGGTGGCGCGGGCTCATTGCTGGCCCTCGGCGGTGTTCTGCAGCGCGGCGCCGGTCTTGGCGTCGATGCCGACCTCGTGGGTCACGGTTCCGACCTTGATGTCGAACGAATAGCGCAGCCCGGAGCCGCCTTTGCGATGCTCCAGCTCCTGGTCGAGGATGGTGCCGGGCTGGGTCTTGAGGGCCGCGGCGCGGGCCTGGTCGAGGGTCAGCGTCGCCTCATTGGCGAGAGCGCCCCCTTCGAGGGCGAAGGCGGTGCCCGGTGCGGCGGCGAGCAGCACGACGGCCGCGATGCGGATGGATGTTCGGTTCATGGCAAAGGTCCTTCATGGCTTCGACTGGCAGCCATTAAGGGCGAGGCCGGCTTGGGCCTCCATGACGCGAGATTTACATATCGGTAAACTTGTAAAAGCAAAGCCTTAGGCTTCGCTCGCGACAGCCCGGGAGGGGAATCATCGCTCGCTCCGCGCCGCGATCGGACCGTCCTCGCCACCGTGACCCGCGTGACGGATGAGAAACGAAGGGCAGATGCGTTCGCCGAGCCGTGTGATGGCGAGCGTCACGGCCTTGCCCAGCCGCGACGCGATGCAAAAAGCCGCCAGCCCCGCGACGAGCGCCGCCCCGACGATGTCGAGCGGGTAGTGGGCACCGAGAAAGACGCGCGACCAACCGACAGCCAGCGCCAGGCCGAAGACGGCGATCCACAGCCGCGGGAATCGCGCCGGAGGCCTCGCCAGAAAGGCGAAGGCAAGGCCGAAGAGCAGCGTGCAGTGGTCGCTCGGGAACGAACTGTCGGGCGGGTGGTCCAGGAAATTCGTCGCCGGGCCGTCCATGAAGGGGCGTGGCGTCACGATCAGCCCGGACAACACAGCGGCGACTGCGAGGGCAAGAAAGCCGGTCAGGGCAGCCGCGACCGCGGCTCGCCGCTCCTGATGCAGCCCGAACACCCATATCAGGACGAGGGTCGCGGGCGCCGCCAGGATGGGCCATTGCGCCAGGAAAGTCGCCGCCCAAAGCCCGGCGCCGTGCAATCCGGGCGGTGCCGCGAGAAGCGCGAAGGCGTGGTGGTTCAACGTGGCGAGCACGTGATGACCTCCGATCTCACGATCGGTTTTGCTTCGTCGTCTTCGCCCTGTTCCTCGGTTGCGTCGGCGCCGGGTCGATCACCTGGCGACAGGCGGGGTTGAGTTCGGACACGCGTCGCTGCAAGCAAGCGACAATCTCCGTTTCGTCGGGAATCGCATCGGCACACAGGCGAAAGACCTCCGGACGACAGGCGTCCTGGTCGCTCTGCGACCCACGATCCTGACCGAAACTCGTGGCGGGAAATACCGGAATCAAGAGGAAGGCTGCCACAATCCAAAACTTCATCTTGCGGTTCCGCTGTAAGAATCGGGGGAGACGGCGCATGCGCATGGCGCCTCACCGCATGTCCGCTCCTCCAAGTTACTGATCTGGCGTTCTTTTCGGTCCTGAACTTGACCTTCACGGTCGGGCCACGCCAACAATGGCCCCATCGCTTATCGGTCTTGGCGCCGATCGTCCGAGACCACGGCCCATGGAACCACAGTCATCCTTCGCGCAACTTGGCCGCCACCATACGGATCGGTAAGGTTGGCGGGGAAACGAAAGGGTTGCGGCGCGTTCGCCTGGTCACGCCGCGATCTAGGTGCCGGTTGCCCGCCCCAGGCCGTCGCGGCGGTGGCCGCTGACCTGCACGCCGTCTTCCGGCCGCAAATGCAGGAATCCCGGCACGGCGACCAGGGGCAGGACCGCGACGAGCATGAACACCTCGTGAAACCGCTGCGGGCTCAACACGTGGTCGCCCGAGCTCACGAGCTCGAGCAGCATGGCGCCGAGCGAGACGCCGAAACTGACGGTCAGCTGCTGCAGCACGCCGCCGAGGCTCGTGGCGCGGCTGAGCCGCTCGGCGGGCATGTCGGCATAGGAGAGCGTGTTCGAGGTCATGAACTGGGTCGAGCGGACGAGGCCGAAGACGAAGACATAGCCGGCGATCAGCCAGTGCGGCGTCTGCGGTTCGAGCAGCGCGAAGCCCGCCAGGACGGCGGCGCCGGCGACGGCGCTGCCGGCGAGCACCCGGTCGAAGCCGAACCGGCGCAAGAGCCGCTGGGCCACGGTACGGACCAGCAGCGCGCCGAGGCTGCTGACGAAGGTGAGCGAGCCGGACATGACCGGGCTCATGCCGAAGCCGACCTGCAACATGAGCGGCAGCAGGAAGGGCGGCGCATTCATGGCGATCCGGCAGAGGCCGCCGGCGAGCGTGCCGACCGTGAAGGAGCGCAGCCGGAACAGGCCGAGATCGACCGCCGGCGCGGCCACGCGGCGCGCATAGGCACCATAGGCGACGAGAAGAACCGCCGCCGCGCCGAGCATTCCGGCGATGCCCGCGACGGAGACGACCGGCCGTCCGATGCTCTCCATGCCGAACTGGAGCAGGGCCACGCCACCGCCGACCATCAGGAAGCCGACGACATCGAACCGGGCGAGACCAGCCTCCCTCACGTCCTCGACGAAGCGCATCGCCAGCAGGATGCCGACAATGCCGAAGGGCAGGTTGACGTAGAAGATCCATCGCCAGGAGGCGTAGGTGGTGATGAGGCCGCCGAGCAGCGGGCCGATGACGGGACCGACGATCGCGGGCAGCGTCATATAGGTCATCGCGGTCACGAATTCGCGGCGCGGAAAGCTGCGCAGCAGGATCAGCCGGCCGACCGGCGTCATCATGGCGCCGCCGAGCCCCTGCAGCACTCGCGTCACGACCAGCATCGCGAAATTGTCGGCCGCGCCGCAAAGCGCCGAACCGAGCGTGAAGAGGGCCAGAGCCAGCACGAAGATGCGCCGCGCCCCGAAGCGGTCGGCGAACCAGCCGCTGACCGGGATGAAGACGGCGAGCGTCAGCACGTAGGCGGTCACGGCAAGATTCATGCGGACCGGCGTCGTGGCGAGGCTCTTCGCCATGTCCGGGATGGCGGTGGTGATGATCGTCGAGTCGAGCTGTTCCATCAGGAAGGCGACGGCGACGATCATCGGGATCAGGAGCCGCAGGCGCGGGTCGCGTTCGGTCGCGAAGCGGGGCTCGTCCGTCGCCGGGGCGGGTGTCGTCATCGGACGGCCACTATGGCGACGGCCCGAGACCCGCAAGATATTTCGAAGCGCGACATAGGCCGTCCCTTACCAGCATGTCCGGTCCAAGCCGGATCGGCATCGGTACTGCCGCGAGCGCCGGCGACATAGTGAATGGTTCGTTAACCGGCCCGGACTAGCGTCTCGGCATCTCCCTGTCCGCAATCGTCACCAGGCCGGCGAACCGATGTCGATCATCCCGAGCGAGATCCCGACGCGGCCGCACTCGGAAGGCCGGCTCGATCCGACCCCGCGCCTGCCGGCCAGTCGCCGTTGGCCCGAGGGCCTGTCCCTGCGGCCACGCAGGCAAGGGGACGCAACCGCGCTCCACCGCCTGCTCAGCCAGGATGGCGTCCAGCGCAGCGGCTCGGTGCTCGATCCCCTCACGTCGCTCGAGGAGGTGGAGGCTTTCCTCGAGTTTCAAGGGCCCGGCAAGTTCGAGGTCGTGGCGACGATCCGTGAGACGATCGCCGGCTACGCCGCCCTCTACCCGCTCGGCGGTCGCCAGAGCCATGTTGGATATTTCATGCTCGCCGTCGACGAGCGGGTCCAGCGTCGAGGCATCGGGACCGCCTTGCTGGGGTCCGTGGTGGAGACCGCCTGGACCCTGATCGGCCTACGGCGCATTCAGCTGACGGTCTTTGCCGACAACGCGCCCGCCATCGCGCTCTACCGCCGCTTCGGTTTCGCGGTGGAGGGGCGTCTTTCATGCTTTGCCCGGACCGACGACGGTTTCGTCGACGCCTATGTGATGGCGATGGTAAGCGGCCCGCAGGCGTGATCGGTCGCGCCCTGGCGGACCGCAGGATCTTGTCGCGATGATGATGCGGACCGTCGGCGCGCTCGTCACAGGGTCCGCTTCCGCAGCCAGAGGCTCGCCTCGAAGGCGCCCGGCGGCAGCGGCAGGTCCGCGATGAGGCTTCCGGCCAAAAGGTCGGTCCGGGTCGCGACATAGCGGCTGGCGAAGACCAATTCGTAGGCGCTGCCCTGCAGCAGCGCCCCAACCACGATCTGCTCGTTGTAGCCGCGCCGCGCCCAGGCGGCCGGATAGGCATCCGGCAGGAAGATGTCGTGCAGATGCACCAGGACGCCGGCGCCGAGGCGTGGCAGCACGTCGAGCAGCAGCCGGTCGACCTCGGTGCCGGGCATGGCGACATGGCTCGAATCGATGAACAGGATGTCGCCCGCTCCGAGCGCCGCTGCCGCGCCTTCGTCGGTCGCTCCGAAACGGCGCGCCTGATGGCGGAGCGGCAAGCCCGCCAGAGGAGCGCGGGGCCGGGGGTCGATGCAGGTGAGATCGGTCGCGAGAGCGCCATCGACGATCGCCTGGGCCAGGAAGCGGGTCGAATGGCCGGAACCGATCTCGATGATGCGCGTCGGCCGCGAGGCGCGGACAAGCGCGTAGGCCGCGACCGCGTCGAGACGCGGAAACCACTCCTGCCCGAAGCGCGCCGGCCGCTCGCCGACAAGGCCCGGACCGCCGCGAGCGATGCGCTCGAGATCGGCCGCATAGGCGCCAGCCGAGGCGACGAGGTCGAGGAAGGCCGGACGCGCCGCCGCGAAGCGGGGCTCCAGGGCGGGATAGCCGTGCGGTCGGCAGGTTGCCGCGCCGGCATAGGGGATGAAGAATCCGGTCCGTCGAGGGGCGAGCCACGTCGCGAGCCGCGCGCGACGCATGACGTTCAGGGCCGCACGCAAAGTCCCGGTCATCCGCTCTCTCATTCGCCTTTGACTGGCCTGCCGTGCCGGCGAGGCGCTGCCGCACCATCCATCCCCGAGCGGTGGCTCTCCACCACCCGAAGCCAAGACTTTGCGACGCCCCATGCCCATTAATCTCATCGAGCGAATGTGGCGACGTCGACCCGCTTCGACAGCCCGTCGCCCTGTTGAGCCGCGAACCTTCCATGATAGGTTTCGAGGCGAGATCAGAATCGACCGACGGATGGCGAGGCCAGGATGGACGACATGCCTCTCACCCCGGAGCTTCTGGCGCTCGACCTCGCGCTCATTGCCTTTCCCCGACGGCGTTGGCGGAGCGCAGCCGCCTTCGCTCCGCGATGCATTTGCAAGGATGATCCGATGTATAGTCTCAGCAAGGCCAAGGAAGAGATCGACACCGTCGCCAAGCACGCGACCGATATCGCCGCCCATGTCCTGCACATGTCGGACGACATGAACGCGAAGCTGGACAGCTTCAAGGCAGAGATCCTGAGCATCATCGAGGAGAGGTTCACGGAGCTTGGACGGACGCTGTACGGCGACGCGGAGAGCGTCGAAACCTCGGCCGTGAGCGACCTCGGCGCGAAGGTGTCGCTGCTGACCCGCGGCATCACCCCACGTCCGGTGAGTAGTGAGGATGCTCCCCAGCACGACCCGCAGGCCCCGCACGACCCGCAGGCCCGCGACGCTCAGCAGCCAAACCATGGCGAGCCCCAGCACGATGACCGCCAGTGGCACCAGGGCCATTCGCCCGATGGCCATCAGCCCGACGGCGATCAGCCGGAAGCCCGTCATTACTGAGCATCGCGCCCGCCGGAGCGCGAAGGCGGCCGCCGGCGGACGATGTCGATCGCCTTGTCGGGCCGGCGAGCCGTCCCGACCGGTTCGCGAGGGTTGGGCGCTGTGCCGAAGATGACTGGCGGCTGAAGGACGCCTTGTGCTGCCGTTCAGGCAGGCGGGTTCATTCTCCGCACAGCCGGTTGCCGTCGAGCGTCTCCCGGTGAGGCCCCTCCCGCGCCGCTGCGCCTACAGGTGCGGGAGGGGCCGCTCTCCACCGGCCTCCGGCAAGATTGCGCTAACCACGCCAAGCAACTCGGTCGGCCTGATCGCAATTTCATCCTCCTCGATAACGATCGGCTCACCGCCGTCTCGCAGGCTCGCCCGGCCATCCGCGTATGGGGATGTGGGGTTGGGCGATGACGAGTATCGGCGGGCGCGATCTTTCGGGCTGGTTCGAGGACCTGCCGCGGACGCCGAAACTGGGCCGCGGCCTGCGGCGGACGTTGCTCGGCGTTGCCAAGATCGCGAGTCTCGTCGGGCTCACCGGCTTGGGGCTCGTGCTCGCCATCGCGCTGGTCCCGGCCCGCGACGCTTCGGACAGCAGGCCCAAGATCGCTGCCGACGCCTGGGTCGAGGTCAATCGCCCGATCGAGATCTTCGGCCTTGCCGGCACCGACTTCGCCCGATTGTCTCAGACCTACCGGGCCCGCCGCCATGCGGCCGGCGGCGGTCGCCAGGACATCGTCACCTTCGGCGAAGCTCGTGCCGACGCGCCCTTCCTGGGCTTGTCCTTCGACCGCCTCGGACGGGCACCCGAGGCCGCGCGCGCCTTTGCCGACGACATCGAGGACATGGCGCGCGACAGCGGGCTCGGCGGCGTCCGCGCCTCGGCGCCGTCAGAGCTCGCCACGCGTTTCGGACCCTTCGAGGCCGCCGATATCCGGCTCGCCGAAGGCGGCGTGCAGGCCCCCTGTCTCGGCTTCCGCAATTCACCGGGCGCGAACAAGATTCTGCGGATCGCGGGGCTTCTGTGCGGCGGCGCCGGACGGCCGGCGGCGCGCGACAGCCTGCGCTGCGTCATCGACCGGATCGACCTCGTCTCGGCTGGCGACGACACCGCCCTGCAACGGATGTTCGTCGACGCGGAACGCCGGCGCGGATCCGCTTGCAGCCCCTCGCCGTTGACCGCGGCCGGCAGCCGCCCCACGTGGCTCGACGTCAATGCCGGCATGCCGGTACTGCGCGGCCTGTCGAAGGACGTCGCGGCGAAGGAGTAAATTCATCCTGAACGACGAAATCGCTCCGTAAGGGAAACTTAATCCCGTGAGCCCGATTATCTTGTCAAGATCAAGCTCTCGAGGATCACATGCCGAATCGTCATCTTCGCCGGACCTTCGTTGCGCTTGCGGCGGCGCTTCTGAGCACCGCGGCCGCCCAGGCCCAGGTTCACCACCACGCCCGCCGAGCCACGCCGTCGAGCCGGGCCGTGCTGCTCGCCGAGGTCAAGGCGCCGCCGCTGACGATCCAGAAGCGGTCCTTCCTCGACCCGGGCAATGTCGTGCCGGTGGGCTCGGATACGCCGGAATATGTCGCGGCCAATACGACCGAACACATTCCGGTCTATGCCGGCTACGCGCCGGCCCGCTTCGGCGAGTCGACGCTGCCGGGCCGCTTCGACCTGCCCAACAACCCGCGCTTCTATCCGCAGCAGGATCTCGACTTCAGCCCGTTTTGACCGTCTCGAGCGCCTTGATCACGGCGTCGCCCATGACGGCGGTGGAGACGGCCGTCGCGCCCGGAGTGACGACGTCGTGCGTGCGGTTGCCATCGGCAAGGGCCAGGGCGATGGCCCGGTCGAGCCTGTCGGCCTCGGCACCGAGGTCGAACGAATAGCGCAGCGCCATGGCGAACGAGGCGATCATGGCGAGCGGGTTGGCGACACCCTTGCCGGCGATGTCCGGCGCCGAGCCGTGCACCGGCTCGTAGAGCGCCTTGCGCCGGCCGGTCTGCGGGTCGGTTTCGCCGAGCGACGCCGAAGGCAGCATGCCGAGCGATCCCGTCAGCATGGCGGCGACGTCGGAGAGCATGTCGCCGAAGAGATTGTCGGTGACGATCACGTCGAACTGCTTCGGCCAGCGCACGAGCTGCATGCCGAGCGCGTCAGCGAGCTGGTGGTTGAGCTCGACATCCGGATATTCGCGGGCGTGAAGAGCGCTGACGGTCTCGAACCACAGCACGCCCGACTTCATCACGTTGCGCTTCTCGGACGAGGTCACCTTGTTGCCGCGCAGCCGCGCCAGATCGAAGGCGACGCGCGCGATGCGCTCGATCTCGAACGTGTCGTAGACCTGCGTGTCGATGCCGCGCTTCTGGCCGTTGCCGAGATCGACGATCTGCTTCGGCTCGCCGAAATAGACGCCGCCAGTCAGTTCGCGCACGATGAGAATGTCGAGGCCTTCGACGACCTCGCGCTTGAGCGAGGAGGCATCCGCCAGAGCGGGATGGCAGATGGCGGGCCTGAGATTGGCGAAGAGGCCGAGTTCCTTGCGCAGGCGCAGGAGGCCCGCCTCGGGCCGCATGTCGTAGGGGACATCGGTCCATTTCGGGCCGCCGACCGCGCCGAGCATCACCGCATCGGCGGCACGCGCCTTGTCCATGTCGGCGTCACCGATCGCCACCCCGTGCGCGTCATAGGCGCAGCCGCCGACGAGGCCGCGGTCGATCTCGAACTGCGCGATGCCGTTGCGGGCGAACCATTCGACGACCTTCTCGACCTCGGCCATGACCTCGGGACCGATGCCGTCGCCCGGCAGAAGGAAGAGCTTGTGGGTCGGCATGGGTCCTCGCGCGTGTCAGGGGTTGGCGCGATGCACTAAGCGCGGAGGTTCGGCTTGGCAAGCACGCCGGTGAAACCCGGCGATCCCGCAAGGCTTGCCGCTCGACCGGCGTCGCCACGGCGCAAGGTGGATTTCCGCCGCTGTGGATCGCGCGTGACATGCAGGGCGGCGGAAGCGTGCGAAAACATTGTCGATGCAGGGAAAGCGACAGGTTTTCGATAGGGTGGAGACCACCGTTGGGGCGGTTCGCGACCGGTTCTCGCGGCGCTATGTCGTCGTGGCCGGATGCGTCGCCGTTCTCGCCGCATGTTTCCCGCACCCGGCCGACGCGCAGGATCAAGCGGGAGCGCCGGCGGCGGCGAGCAGCCCCGAACCCGGCAAGAAGAGTGGTGCCGATACGATGCCGCCCTGGGCGGGCGACCTTTCGACTCGATCCGATCTGCTCGGAAGCATCGGCGGCCTCCGGCCTGTCCTCGATCGCTACGGCGTCAGTTTCGGCCTATCGGAGACCGACGAGGTCTTCGGCAATGCGACGGGAGGGGTCAGGCGCGGCGCGATCGTCGAAGGGCTGACGCAGATGAGCGTCGGCATCGATACGGCCAAGGCTTTCGGTCTCGAGGGCGGCATCTTCAACGTCAGCGCCTTCCAGATCCACGGGCGCGGCCTGAGCAGCCAAAACCTGCAGAACCTGAACGTCGTCAGCGGCATCGAGGCGGATCCCGCGACCCGGCTCAACGAGCTCTGGTATCAGCAGAGTTTCTGGAACGGCAAGGTCGACGTGAAGATCGGGCAGCAGAGCGCCGACCTCGAATTCACGGTCTCCGACTACGAGGCCCTGTTCCTCAACTCCGGGTTCGGCTGGCCGACGCTGGCCGCGGTCGACCTGCCCTCCGGGGGCCCGGACTATCCGCTCCCGACGCCAGGCATCCGGATTCGGGCCAGGCCGAACGACAAGGTCACGGCCCTGCTCGGCCTCTACAATGGCAGTCCGGCCGGCTTGCGCCCCGGCGATCCTCAGCAGAACGATCCGTCCGGCACCAATTTCGACGTGTCGAGCGGCGCCTTCGCGATCGGCGAAGTTCAATACGCGCTCAATCATGAGAAGGGGGCGGCCGGGCTGCCCGGGACCTACAAGGTCGGAGCGTGGTACAATTCCAATCGCTTTGCCGATGCGTTCTACCAGACCGGGGCCACGGCGCAGCCGCCCGGCGTGCTGGTCGGCATCCCCCGATCCAAGAGGGGCGACTGGAGCGTCTATGGTACGCTCGATCAGCTCGTCCACCGTCCGAGTCCCGACAGCGACAGCGGGCTCGGCGTGACGGCACGCGTGATGGGGGCACCGAGCGATCGCAACCTCGTCGATCTGTTCGTGCAGGGCGGCGTCACCTACAAGGGACCGTTCGGCCGAGCCAACGACACGACGGGGATCGGCGTCGAATGGGCCAGGATCGGTGCGCGGGCACGGGCCGGCGACGTGGCCGCCGAGCAGGCCGGGGCGCCGATCGGCCCCGTGCGTTCGAGCGAGACCGTGATCGAGGCGACCTATCAGGCTCAGATCAAGCCATGGTGGCAGTTGCAGCCGGATTTTCAGTATGTGTTCAATCCTGGCGGCGGTGTTCTCGATCCTGCCAATCCGACCAGGCGGATCGGCAATGCGGCGGTGTTCGGACTGCGCAGCCTGGTGACGTTCTAGCGCTGCTTCGTCACATGCTCGTCGCCCTGAGCAAGGATCCAGGGTGGACGAAACCGTCCCGCGCCCCACCCTTGGAATGATCGACCCGGAGACAACAATGCCGCTGCCCGAAACCATGATCGCCATCGCCATCTCCGAGCATGGCGGCCCGGATGTGCTCAAGCCCGAGGCGCGGCCGGTCCCGGTGCCCGGTCCGCGCGAGATCCTCATCGCGGTCGAAGCGGCGGGGGTCAACAGGCCGGACGTGGCGCAGCGTTCGGGCGCCTATCCGCCTCCGCCCGGCGCCTCGGACCTGCCGGGGCTGGAAGTCGCGGGGCGCGTTGCCGCCCGCGGCGATGGCGCGATCCGCTTCAAGGTCGGCGACGCGGTCTGTGCCCTCGTGCCGGGCGGCGGCTATGCGCCCTATGTCACGACACCCGAGTCGCAGGCGCTGCCGTTGCCGGCCGGTCTCTCGATGATCGAAGCCGGCGCGCTCCCCGAAACCTTCTTCACCGTCTGGGTCAATGTTTTCGGCCACGGCCGGCTTCAGCCCGGCGAGACGCTGCTCGTGCATGGTGGCACCTCGGGCATCGGCACGACCGCCATCCAGCTCGGCAAGGCGTTCGGCGCGAACGTCCTGGCGACCGCCGGCTCGGCCGCGAAATGCGAGGCGATCCGAAAGCTCGGCGCCGACCGGGCCATCGACTACAAGCAGGATGACTTCGTCAAAGCCGTCCGGGAGGCGACGGGGGGAAAAGGTGCCGACGTCATCCTCGACATGGTCGGCGGCAGCTATGTGGACCGCAACTATCGGGCCGCCGCCGAACGGGGCCGTATCGTGCAGATCGCGGTTCTCGGCGGCGCCAAGGCAGAGGTGAACATCACGCTGCTGATGACCAAGCGCCTGATCCACACCGGCTCGACCCTGCGGCCCCGCACGATCGAGGAGAAGGCCGCCATCGCGCAGGCGCTGGAGGCCAAGGTCTGGCCGCTCATCGCTTCGGGGCGCGTGAGGCCCGTCATCGACAAGGTCTATCCATTGGCCGAGGCGGCGGAGGCGCACCGCCGCATGGAGGCGGGCGACCATGTCGGCAAAATCGTCCTCAGCGTGGCAGGCAGGCCGTGATCCGCGACGAGGACGACCGCGCCCTGCGCAAGCCGCCGGTGCGTCACGAGATCGGCGAGCCGCTCGACACATTGTCGGTCGAGGAACTCGATGCCCGCATCGCGCTGCTGCGCGGCGAGATCACCCGGCTGGAAAGCGCGATCGTGGCCAAACAGGCCTCGCGAAACGCTGCGGACGCGTTCTTCAAGACGTAGCCTGCCTTTACGGCGGCCAAGACGTCGCCGACAATCCCGCCCGCAGGCACGAGACAAGAGCGGGGAACGTCATGACCAACCACCTGATGGCGGAGATCCGGACCCGAATGCCGGCGCTGGAGCGCCGCGTGATCGAGACCTCGGATGGCCGCGTCATCGGCTACGGCGCGCTGTTCGACCTTGTCGGCCGCATGGCACGTGCGCTCGCCGACCTCGGCGTCGAACCGGGCGACCGGGTGGCGGTTCAGGTGGAGAAGAGTCCCGAGGTGATCGCGCTCTATCTCGGCTGCGTGATGGCCGGGGCGGTCTACCTGCCGTTGAACACCGGCTATACGCGGGCCGAGCTCGATTATTTCGTCGGCGACGCCGAGCCTCGGCTGCTGGTGGTCGACCCCTCGCGCCGCGAGACCGTCGCGGGCATCGGAGGCACCGTGGCGCCTCGCATCGAGACGCTCGGCGCCTGGGGCGAAGGCACGCTGATGGACAAGGTCGGCGCGGCCGCGCCGGGCTTCGAGCCGGTCGCGCGCGGGCCGGACGATCTTGCCGCCATCCTCTATACCTCGGGCACGACGGGCCGCTCCAAGGGCGCCATGCTGAGCCACGAGAACCTGGCCTCGAACGCGCGGGTGCTGACGGACCTCTGGCGCTTCACCTCGGACGACGTCCTTATCCACGCCCTGCCGATCTTCCACACGCATGGGCTCTTCGTCGCCACCAATACGATCCTCTTCGCCGGCGCCGCCATGCTGTTCGTGGCGCGGTTCGATCCGGCCGAGGTGGTGCGCCTCCTGCCTCGTGCCACCGCACTCATGGGCGTGCCGACCTTCTACACTCGCCTGTTGCATCAGGATGACCTGACACGGGAGGCGGCGGCCGGCATGCGGCTCTTCACCTCGGGCTCGGCGCCGCTGCTGGCCGACACCCACGCGGAGTTCGAGGCCCGCACCGGCCACGCCATCCTCGAACGCTACGGCATGACCGAAACGAACATGAACACCTCGAACCCCTACGAGGGTCGCAGGATCGCCGGCACGGTCGGCCGCCCGCTGCCGGGCGTCGAGGTGCGGGTCATCGCCGAAGGCCGCGTTCTGCCGCCGGGTCAGATCGGCATGGTCGAGATCAGAGGCCCCAACGTCTTCAAGGGCTATTGGCGCAACCCGGAGAAGACCCGGGCCGAGTTCACCGCGGACGGCTTCTTCGTCTCGGGTGACCTCGGCACGTACGACGCGCGCGGCTATCTGACCATCGTCGGTCGGGGCAAGGACGTGGTGATCACCGGCGGCTACAACGTCTATCCCAAGGAGGTCGAGAGCGAGATCGACGCGCTCGATGGCGTCCTCGAGAGTGCCGTGATCGGCCTGCCGGATGCCGATCTCGGCGAAGCCGTCGCCGCGGTCGTGGTGCGGCGGCCCGGCGCGACGCTTGGCGAGGCGGAAATCGTCGCCGCGCTGAAGGATTGCCTTGCCCGCTACAAGCAGCCGCGCCGCGTCGTCTTCGTCGAAGACCTGCCGCGCAACTCCATGGGCAAGGTGCAGAAGGCGGCGTTGCGCCAGCGATTCGGATGAAGGCGAGCCGCATGGCAGCCGATACACCTCCGCCCTCATGCTGAGCGGCTGCTTGCGCAGCAAGCCGAAGCACGACGGGCTGAGAGATGCTGTTCGCTATCGAAGGCCATGCGGCCGCCGCATGACTGATCATGCGTCAGTTCTGCTTGGTCTCATTGAAGGCCGCACGCAGATCCTTCGCTGCGAGGTCCTGCGCCTTCTCGGCGTCCGGAACGACGGGAGCCATTCCGAAAAACTCATGCGTAACCCCCTCATAGTTCTGATACGTCGTCTTGACGCCGGCTGCCTTCAGTTTTTCGGCTAGCGTCTTGCCGTCGGACATCAGAGGATCGATCCCCGCCGTGATGACTGTCGCGGGAGGTAAGCCCTTGAGATCCGCCATCGTGGTGAGGTTCAGCATCGGGCTCTTTGCATCCTCCGGCTTCGCCAAGGTCTTGTCGATGAACCAGCCCATCGCGCCCTTCGAAAGCGGCATCGCGTTCTGGTTTTCGATGTAGGACGACGTGTTCATGTCCGTCCCGGCCACAGGATAGACGAGCAGCATATAAGCCGGCTTCTGCACGTTCTGATCGCGGGCCATGATGGCGACATTGGCTGCAAGATTGCCGCCCGCGCTCTCGCCGGCGACCGCGATGCGAGTGGGATCACCGCCGAACCGCCCGGCATTGACCAGCGCCCATTTGTACGCCGCAAATGAATCGTCCTGAGCGGCCGGGAACTTGTTTTCCGGCGCATGACGGTATTCTACGCTCAGCACGATCGCTTTCGCCTTCTTGGCGAGGGCCATGGCGGACGCGTCGTAAGTGTCGATGTCGGCGATGACCCAGCCACCCCCGTGGTAGTAGACAATCACCGGCAGCGGACCCGGCCCGGCGCCCTCCGGCGTATAGATGCGGATCGGCTGGGTGCCGCCCGCGGTCGGATAGGTCATGTCCTTCTTGGACACCTTCATGGCCGCCATCAGCGCCACGGGGTCTTTGCCGTTGTCCTTGAGCACGGCTTTCACGGCATCGGCGGGAGTTGGTTGCGCGCGCGCTTCCTCGACGGTGCGCGACTCGATCGGCTTCACGCCGAGCTCCCCGAGCTTCTTCAGGACTTGAAGCATACCCTTGTCGGCACGCTTCATGGTGCCGCTGTCGGGCGTTTCCGCCAGAGTGGCCGCCGCGGTGTGAGGCGGTTCGGTTATCGGTGCGTCAAGCGATGAGGGCGGTTGCTGCGCTGAGGCCGAGGGTGCTGTCAGGACGGCAACGCCGGCCATGACATGCGCCGCAAGAACGGTCGAGCGGAATGAACGTGTCATGATAATCGTCTCGCTGGATTGAAGAGATGCGCCGTGATCCTTCGCCTCCTCGCCGCGCTGCGGGTGTTCGAGGCAGATGGCGAGGATCGGTCCGGCATTGATGGCGTGGGAGCCTCCGCCTAGGCCTTCAGCTCGGAGTTGATCCGCTTGCAGATCGCCGTGTGTTCCTTGAAGACAGCCAACATCAGC
Source organism: Lichenihabitans sp. (assembly GCA_965277635.1). GTDB lineage: Bacteria > Pseudomonadota > Alphaproteobacteria > Rhizobiales > Beijerinckiaceae > Lichenihabitans. Next base: position 1,368,075 of record CBDIDE010000002.1, on the reverse strand, counting down.
GACGCCAGATGCCGCCCCTGCTTTTCCATCGGATCGCTGCTGCCAGCCGTATTGTGCAGATACGCATCGGCGAGATCCCGCAGATATTCATGGTTTTCGAGCTGGAACGCGATAAAGGCGCGGTCGAAAGCCTCTCCCTTCGCCGCCTTCTTGACCTTGTCGAGCGTCGCTATCGCATTCGGATCCATGGCGGGCGCCATCGTCCCGAGATCCTTCAAGACCATGTTGACCGTAATGGCTTCGCCGAGTTCGAAGCCGGCAAATTCGCGGGCATCCTTGTGGGTGGTTTTTTCCACGCCCGTCTGGCATGTCGCCAGCGATAGCTCGGCCCGCGGGAGAACGGCCCCAAAGTACTGTATCGCCGTCTTGACGTCGGCAAAGTTCATGCCGGCAGCCTCCGCCATTTCGGCCTTTGTCTGGGCCGGAGACAGTGCAGGTGTCGCGGCGACGAGCGCGAGCCCGGCGATTATGGATCGTCGATCGATGATCATCATGCTCTCCTGATGGAAGCAGAGAACGCTTCCGGTCCCTTGATCCAGGACCGATTTAGAGGCTGTTTAGAAACTCGCGTTTCCCTTATCCCGAGCGGAGCCGGCTCGAAGCTCCGAGCCGCAGAGCGGTTTGGGGACTGCGCCGTAGAGCGGATGCGTAGCATCCGAGTCGAAGAGCCTGCCCTGAACTCGCCGAAGAGACGGCGGGCGTCGGCCGTGCTTCGAAACGGTCCTGCCGGACCTCCTCAGCATGAAGGACACGAGTTTCAACAGATTGTTACAACAGCCGGCGGTTTATGGCGGTTCCTGGAGTGGAGCTTTTCCGGACGATCGGAGACTTCGTCCGACGGCGGAGCACCGCCTGATGGATTTTAGTACCAAAGGTTAAGTCTACCGCGTCATAAGCGATGCAGAGATATTTGGTCAGCCTCGAATTTTCGATTCCTCATCCTGAGCTTGTCGAAGGGAGGGCAAATCGAGGCATGAGCGCACGCTCGTCCTTCGACAACGTTAGCTGGCCATTTCCGCGGGCCGCGCCGCAGAACTCACTGCGTCCGCCCTTCCATCCGGCCCCATATTCGGCGTAAACATTCGCCTTCTGTTCTCTCGATCGAAGCCCGAGTCGCCATGGTGGCGGGGCCTGGGGAGCCTGCCTTGCCCGAAAGCGCTCAATCCGTCACGCCCCGTCCTGGCGGCATCGCGGCCCGTGCCCGCGCCGCCCTGGCGCCGGCCTACCTCGACGGGCTCAACCCCGAGCAGCGCCGTGCGGTCGAGACGATCGAGGGTCCGGTGCTGGTGCTGGCCGGGGCCGGTACCGGCAAGACGCGCGTGCTGACGACCCGCATCGCCCATATCCTGGCCTCGGGCCACGCCCGCACGCACGAGATCCTCGCCGTCACCTTCACCAACAAGGCCGCGCGCGAGATGAAGGAGCGGGTCGCGGCGCTGACCGGACCGGCCGGCGAAGGCATGCCCTGGCTCGGCACGTTTCATGCCGTCGGCACCAAGATCCTGCGCCGCCACGCGGAGCTCGTGGGCCTGAAATCGAACTTCACCATCCTCGATACCGACGATCAGATCCGGCTCTTGAAGCAGGTGATCTCCGCCGCCAACATCGACGAGAAGCGGTGGCCGGCGCGCGGCCTCGCCCATATGATCGACGGCTGGAAGAATCGCGGCCTCGATCCCGGGCGCGTGCCGGCCGGCGAAGCCCAGGCCTTCGCCAATGGCCGCGGCCAGCACCTTTACGCGGCCTACCAGGCGCGGCTGAAGGTTCTCAACGCCGTCGATTTCGGCGACCTGCTGCTCGAAGGTCTGCGGCTGTTCCGCGACAATGGCGACGTGCTGGCTCAGTACCAGGGTCGCTTCCGCTTCATGCTGGTCGACGAATATCAGGACACCAACGTCGTCCAATACCTCTGGCTGCGGCTTCTGGCGCAGGGCCGTCACAACCTGTGCTGCGTCGGCGACGACGACCAGTCGATCTACGGCTGGCGCGGCGCCGAGGTCGACAATATCCTGCGTTTCGAACACGACTTTCCCGGCGCCACCGTGGTGCGGCTCGAGAACAACTACCGCTCGACCGGCCATATCCTGGGCGCCGCGGCGGGCCTCATCGCGCATAACGAGGACCGGCTCGGCAAGACGCTGTTCACCGAAGGCGAGCCGGGCGAGAAGCCGATCGTCACGGGGGTCTGGGACTCGGAGGAGGAAGCCCGCCAGGTCGGCGAGGAGATCGAGCAGCTGCAGCGCCAGGGCCAGTCGCTCGACGAGATCGCCATCCTGGTGCGCGCCTCCTTTCAGATGCGCGAGTTCGAGGAGCGCTTCATCACGCTGGGCCTGCCCTACCGCGTGATCGGCGGCCCGCGCTTCTACGAGCGGCTCGAGATCCGCGACGCGCTGGCCTATCTGCGCTGCACCGCGCAGCCCGACGACGACCTCGCCTTCGAGCGCATCTTCAACACGCCCAAACGCGGCCTCGGCGACTCGACCCTCACCCACATCCAGGTTGTCTCGCGGGCCCGGGACCTGCCCTTGATGGCGACGGCCCGCATGATGGTCGAGACCGACGACTTGAAGCCGAAGCAGCGCCAGACGCTGCGCGCGCTGCTCAATGACTTCGACCGTTGGCGAGCCGCCATCGGCTCGGTGCCGCACGCGACCCTGGCCGAAACCATCCTCGAGGACTCGGGCTACACCGACTTCTGGCAGAAGGACCGGACCGCCGACGCGGCCGGCCGGCTCGAAAACCTGAAGGAACTCGTTCGCTCGATGGAGGAATTCCCCGACCTCGCCTCCTTCCTCGAACATGTGTCGCTGGTGATGGAGGCGGACAGCGCCGGCGACGCGGAGCGCGTCTCGATCATGACGCTGCACGGCGCCAAGGGGCTCGAGTTCGGCACCGTCGTCCTGCCCGGCTGGGAGGAGGGCTTGTTCCCGCACCAGCGCTCGCTCGACGACAACGGGCGGGCCGGGCTCGAGGAGGAGCGCCGTCTCGCCTATGTGGGCCTGACGCGGGCCAAGCGGCGGGTGATGATCTATTTCGCCACCAACCGCCGCATCCACGGCCTGTGGCAGACCACGATCCCGTCGCGCTTCCTCGACGAGCTGCCCGAGGAGCATGTCGAGGTGAGCGAGGGCGCGCAAGCTCGGCGCCGGGGCTATGCGCCGTCGCGCTTCGATCGGATGGAAAGCTTCGCCTCGTCCTATGCCACGCCCGGCTGGCAACGGGCGCAACGCAGCGGAGCCGCGCGCCCCACGTCTGGCACGGCCCGGCTCCCGGGCGTGATCGAGGGCGAACTCGTCGCCAAATCGACCCAGGCGGCCCATTACGCCTCGGGCGCCCGCGTGCTGCACCAGAAGTTCGGGCCTGGGACGATCGCGGCGGTCGACGGCAACAAGCTCACCGTCGATTTCGACCGGGCCGGGCGCAAGATGGTGCTCGACAGTTTCGTCCAGGCGGCCTGACGCGCCCTGCAGCCCGCGCCACGACCGACTGGCCCGCAGAAACGCGCTTCAGAACAGACCGTTGGCGACGAACCAGTCGACCGCGGGCTCGTGGCCCGCGCCGACGGCATCATCGTAATACGTGGTGATAGACTCGACCGCCGTGCCCAGCGCCAGATGCGGCGTCAGGTGAGTGAGGTTCGTCGTGCTGAACGGCGCATCCTGCATCGGCGTCTTGATGAAATGGCTCTGCACGAAATAGAAGCGGCCGTCGTTCGTCTCGTAGATGCGGATCGTCACCCGGAACCGCTCATTGCCGGTTGCGATCCAGAACTGGAACTCGGAATAGAACTTGTGAAATTCGAGGATCCGGGCGTGGCCCAGGATCTTCATCTCGTTGTCCGACATCATTCCGGGTGTTCCTCACGCACCAGCTACCTACGCGAAAATGCGACGTGCCCGCCGGGACCTGCCAAGCGCAACGTCAAGACCGAGACAATGTTCACCGACGGTCATGCTGCCGCCATCGCGACTCCGCGGCACCGTCACGACGTGCCTCCGCCGCCCGGATGCCTGCGTCTTACGCGCCGCGCCGCCGATGAGGCGCAGCGATCGATCGCCGCGTCCGTCCCGGTTCCGGCCTTATCTGCAGCAGCTAGAGCGCCGCACTCTCCTCACTTGAGATGGGCGGACAGCAGCTTGTTCATCTCGAACATCGTGGTCTTGTCCTTGCCGAAGACGGCCCTGAGCTTGGGGTCGGCAATGATCTCACGCTTGTTTGCGGGGTTCTGCAGATTATGCTTGCGGATGTAGTCCCACACCTTGCTGACGACCTCGGTCCGCGGCAGCGCCGCCTTGCCGACGATCTCGCCGAGTGCCGGGGAGGGGGTCAGCGGCTTCATCAGGGCCGCATTTGGCTTCCTGGCGGGAGCCGCGGCCTTGGCCTTGGGGGCTGCCGCCTTGGTGCTTTCAGCTTTCTTCGTCGCCACGTCCTGATCTCCTGTGGTTGTCCCGCTTGACCCGTAGCGGCCTCTGTCGCGACCAATCCCGACAGAGGGGACCCTAACGCCATATAGGGCCTGCCGTAAGCAAGTCTGCCGTGTCAACCCCGGTCTTTCGACCGGAATGACGGAAAAAGGCCGGCTTGCGATCATCCGCCGGTGCCGATCCTGCCACCGCAGGCCCGGTTGATCAGCAAATCCCAGATTCGAACCGAAGGCCAGACAGGATCGGCGTCGATCGCGCCAGACGCGCGATTGGCAGGGGAAAAGCCGGCCCATCCCGTGGCTCGCGGCAAAAATTTCGCTTTGATGCCGCGTTTCGGCACCGCGCGGGCACCCCACGCATGGGGCGGCTCACGCCTGCGTGGTGCCACCGTCGCCGAATCCGCGCGGGCGCCATCACGCCGCATCGTCATAAACGGCAGCATGGCGCCGTTGCATCCCGAGATTCGGCAGGCCATGGTCGATCGAGTCGACGCGGCAGGCGATCGTCGGCGCGCCGATCCCGTTCGAGATTGATCATGCCGAACTCCGCTGACATGCGCGCTTTCATTCCGCTGGGCATCGCGGTCGTGACCGTTTCGGACACCCGCGAGCTCGCGCAGGATCGCTCCGGCGACGTTCTGGCCGAAAGGCTCGCGGCGGCCGGCCATCGGCTCTCCGGGCGGACCGTCGTGAGGGACGAGCGGGACGCCATCGCCGAGGCGGTGAAGGGCTTCGCGGCGGATCTTGCGACCGACGTGATCATCACGACCGGAGGCACGGGCTTCACCGGCCGCGACGTCACGCCGGAGGCCATCGAGCCGCTGTTCACCAAGCGGATGGACGGTTTCTCTGCCGTCTTTCACCAGATCAGCTTCGCCAAGATCGGCACGTCGACGATCCAATCGCGCACCACGGCGGGGCTCGTCGACACGACCTTCGTCTTCGTTCTGCCCGGCTCGCCCGGCGCCTGCCGCGATGCCTGGGACGGCATTCTCAACCAGCAACTCGACTATCGGCACAAGCCCTGCAATTTCGTCGAGATCCTGCCGCGGCTCGACGAGCATCTGCGCCGGACCTGATCGGTCAGGCCACCATGACGACGCGGCCGAGCAGCGTGCGGGTCGGCCGTGCGTGATGCAGGAGATCGGCGAAACTGGCGCAGGCGCGGCCACTGAAGCGTTGGCGCGGCGCGATCACACCCGCCACAGCGGCCAGGGACGGGAAGATGCGCCCGAACCGCCCCCCTTCGCTGCGCAGCAGCAGCGCGTGAGGCGGGTCGCCGGCCTCCCCGAGCGCGTTGGCGACATCCTCGGCAAAGCCACGCCCAGGCAGCGCGCCGGCCTGCAGCACGCAGATCCAGGCCGCTCGGGCGCCGGCGACGGCGCGCGTCATCGCGACCTCGAAGCTCGCCTCCCGGATGAGCCCGCAGCCGGCCTCGTCGGCGATGGCCGAAACCTCACCGCCGTCGCCGACGACGAGCAGCGCGACGTCGCGCACCGCACCCTCGACCGTGGCCGGCACGAGCGCCGACAGGGTGCGCAGCACCGGCGCCAGCGGAGGTTTCCGGCCGGGTGCCTCGGGCGGGGGGACGATGACGATCGTGGACAGCATGGCGAGGCTTTTACCATGGCCGCCCAAATCGCCAAGCATCCGGCCCAGACCGATGAACCGGAGGCAGCCTGTCGGCGTTGGCTTGGCTGTACAATAGAACAGCGAGACAACCATGACTCGATCGTTGCGCCAGACTTTCCTCGTTGCCACCGTCCTCGGCGGCGTGGCCCTCGCCGCAATGCCGGCTCAGGCCATGCCGGTCGACAATCTCGGCCCCACCAATGCCTCCGCAGAGTCCGGGCTGGTCGGGCCGGTGCAGCAGGCCCACTGGCATCGTCACTGGGGCTGGCACCGCGGGTGGCATCGTGGCTGGGGCTGGCACCGTGGGTGGCACCATCACTGGGGATGGCACCACCGCAGGTGGTGAGGCGCGGCATCTTGCTTCGCGGCGGGGCGAGCGACGTCCGTTCCCTGCTCCGCCCGGTCGGCAGATCTTCGAACCGGCCCGCTTTGCGGGTCGGCCCTCTCGGCCTGACCGTTCGGCCGCAGCGGCGCTCATAAGTGAAAATGCCAATTCCGCATGGGGTCGCGACTCGGATCCATGGTCCTTGACAAGCGGCTTGGCCGGCCCTTCTCTCTCGGCGCTGCCCAACATCAAGACGCTGCCGTTGCAGCGCGGCGCGAACCCCGAGGAAACCCCATGCGTAGAGCCTTCCTGCGTCTCGTCGCCGGGACCGCCATCGCGGTGACGACCGTCTCGGCCACCCTGGGCCTGGCTCAGCTGTCGCCGGCCGCCGCCGCCGGCAAGACGATCGTCTATCTCACCCCCGGTCTCGACCTGCCGTTCTGGCGCGCCCTCTCCAAAGGGATCGAGGATACGGTCAAGGCCAAGGGCTACGATTTCCAGGCGCTCGATTCCCACAACAATCCGCAGACGCAATTGCAGAACGCACAGGACGCGGTGACCCGTGGCGTCTCGGGCATCATCATCTCGCCGACCGATTCCTCGACCGCCCCGAGCGTGCTAACGCTGGCCCAGCGCAGCAACATCCCCGTCGTCATCGCCGACATCGGCACCAACAGCGGCGACTATGCCTCGTTCATCATCTCGGACAACTACAAGGGCGCGCATGATGTCGGCGTGGCGCTGGCCGCCGCGCTCAAGGAAAAGGGGTGGCAGGACGGTTCGGTCGGCCTCATCACGATCTCGCAGGCCCGCAAGAACGGCCAGGCCCGCACCAAGGGCTTCCTCGACGGGTTGAAGGAGGGCGGCGCCACCGGCAAGCAGGCGGGCTTGCAGCAGATGCAATCCTACACCGCCGACGAGACCTTCAAGTTCGCGCAGGACATGCTGACCGCCAACCCGACCATGCGCGGCCTCTTCATCCAGACCGACCAGCCGACGCTCGGGGCGCTGCGGGCCGTCAAGGCGGCGCGGCGTGACGGCGACATTCTCGTGGCGGCTTTCGACGGCATTCCTGAATTCGTCGACCTGCTGAAGTCCGGCGCGCTCGTCGCCTCCGGCATGCAGCAGCCCTATCTGATGGGCCAGAAATCAGCCGAGGCGATGCTGACCAAGCTCGACGGCGGCACGCCCGAGAAAGAGATCCTGGTGCCGATCCTCACCGTCACCAGCGAGAACATCGACCAGGTCCTGCCGACGGTGAAGAAGACGGTGTTCGGCGAAACCTCTCCGTGAGCGAGGCCGGAGCCGCCGAGCCTCTGCTGCGCGCCGAAGGCGTCACCAAGACCTTCGAGCGGACGCGGGCGCTCGACGGGGCCGGTTTCGAACTCGCGGCCGGCGAGGTACACGGGTTGCTCGGCGCCAATGGCGCCGGCAAGTCGACGCTCTCCAAGGTGATCTCCGGCCACGTGGTGCCGGACGGCGGCACCGTGACCTATCAGGGCCACGAGATCCGCCTGCGCTCGACGCGGGACGCGCTCTCGATCGGGATCGCCATCGTGATGCAGGAGACGAGCCTCGTCCCCGACCTCACGGTGCTGGAGAACATCTTCCTCCCCGAGCTCGGCAAGCCGGGGCGGCTCTCCTTCGCGCGCCTGCGGCGGCGCGGCGGCGAGCTCCTGGCGAGCCTCGGCCAGGAGGGCCTCGTGCCGCTCGACGTCGAGGTGCGGCGCCTTTCGGCCGCGCAGAAGCAGCTCGTCGAGATCGCCAAGGCGCTCGGCCTCGGCGCCAAGCTCATCATCTTCGACGAGCCGACGGCCTCGCTCTCCCCAAGCGAGGTCGAGCGCCTGTTCGGCATCATGGGGCGGCTGCGCCAGGACGGCCGCGGCCTGGTTTTCGTGTCGCATCGCCTCGAGGAAGTCTTCGCGGTCACCGACCGTGTCACCATCCTGCGCGAGGGCCGCACCGTGCTGGCGTCGCGCGAGACCACGGGCCTGAGCCAAGCGGAGCTGATCCGCGCCATGGTGGGACAGGACCTCGGCGCCATCTACGCGGGCGGATCCGGAGCGGCGCACGGCAGGGAGGCGCCGGTGGCCTTCGCCGTGGAGGGACTGGCGGCGCCGCCGCTGGTCAAGAACGTCTCCTTCGTGGTGCGGCGCGGCGAGATCCTCGGGCTCGGCGGCCTTGTCGGCGCCGGACGGTCGGAGGCCGTCGAAGCGATCTTCGGCTTGCGGCCGCGCACGCGCGGGACCATCGCGATCGATGGTCGTCCGGTCGCGATCCGCAAGCCCGGCGACGCCATCCGGGCCGGCATCGGCTTCGTCGCCGAGGACCGCCGCAGCCAGAACATCGTGCCGGACCTGAGCGTCAAGGAGAACCTGCTGCTCGCCCACCTCGGTTCGCACCGAGGGTTCGGCCGCGGCTATGGGACGCGACAGAAGGCCGTCGAGCGGCTGCTGCGCCAGCTCGGCCTGCCGCCCGACCGGCTGCTCGACGCCAACATGCTGAACTTCTCCGGCGGCATGCAGCAGAAGATCATCATCGCCCGCTGGCTGCTGCTCGAGCCCAGGATCCTGATCCTCGACGAGCCGACCAAGGGGGTCGACATCGGCACGCGGTCGTCGATCTACGCCATGCTGCGCGAGATCGCCGCCAAGGGCGTCGCGGTGGTCGTGGTCTCCTCCGATTTCGAGGAATTGCTCGGCATCTCGAACCGCGTCGTCGTGATCAGCGACGGCCTGTCGGTCGCCGACCTGCCGAGCGCGCTCCTCGACGAGGAGAAGCTCACCCTGCTCGCCGCGCCGCGCACCTCCATGGCACGCAATACCGCGGCTCTCGCCGAACTCGCCGAAGGCAACGGCGGCGCCGGCTTCTGGGCGCTGATCGAGCACGAGCGGATGATCTGCCTCAATGCCTGCGTGAGCGCGGCGGCGGCCGACCCTGGCTTCGCCAGCGGCGAGGCCAAGCCGATCGCCGCGACGCTGATCCCGCAGGCCCTCGGTCGCTGCGAGCCCGCCTTCGTCGCCGAAGCCGACGGGCAGCGCCGGACCGCCATGGTGCCGCTGAGGAGCCCGCGCGGCCACGACATGGGCTGGATCGGCCTCACCGTGCCGGAGGGCCTGCCGCTGCCACCGATGCAAAAGCTGGTCGAGCGTGTCAACGCCTTGGCGGCGAACCTATGACGCGATCTTGCGACGGTTGCGGTTTTCCCTCCCCGGACCGGGGAGGGATGACGCCGCCTCTTCTACGGAAGCCATTATGAGCGTCACCACAGCCACCTCATCTCGACGCTCGCCTTGGCGCGCGCTCGGGCGCAGCCTCGAGATCCGCATGCTCGGGCTGGCGCTCGTCATCGCCGTCGTGCTGTCCGTCCTGTCGCCCTATTTCCGGACCCGCTCCAACATCTTCAACATCCTCGACCAGTCGGTCGTGATCGGCATCGTCTCGATCGGCATGACCTTCGTCATCCTGACCGGCGGCATCGACCTCTCGGTCGGCTCCGTGGCGGGCTTGACGGGGATCATCCTGGGGCTCGCGGTCCAGCATGTCGACCTGCCGCTCTCGATCCTCGCCGCGGTCGCGGCCGGCGCCTTCATCGGCCTCGTCTCGGGGATCCTGATCGTCGGCTTCGGGCTTGCGGCCTTCGTGGTGACGCTCGGAATCATGGCGATCGGCCGCAGCCTCTGCTACATCTTCTCGGGCCAGACGGCGATCTCGTCCTTCCCGCCGAGCATGCAGAACATCGATTACACCAACGTCCTCGGCATCCCGTCGAACGTGCTGTTCCTTCTCTGCCTCTATGCGCTGGCCTGGGCCTATCTGACCTTCACCAAGGGCGGGCGGACCATCTATGCGGTTGGCTCGAACAAGGAGGCGGCGCGCGCCGCGGGCCTCGATGTCTTCCTCTACGCCGTGCTTCCCTACGTGCTCTCGGGCGCGCTGGCGGCGGTCGCCATGGTCTTCTCGATCGCGCAGCTCCTGTCGGTCGATCCGCTCGCCGGCCAGGGGATGGAACTCGATGCCATCGCGGCGGTGGTGATCGGCGGCGCCAGCCTCTTCGGCGGCCGCGGTTCGATGATCGGCACGCTGCTCGGTGTGCTGATCATGGTGATGATCCGCAACGGCTTGAACCTGATGGGCGTGTCGCCGTTCTGGCAGGGAACGGCGATCGGCACCATCATCATCCTGGCGCTGCTGGTCGAGCGCCTCGTCAGCGCCCGCGTCGGGCGGTAGAGGTTGGCGGAGGTCTTTACAGCCGCTGTCGTTGCGGGCGAAGCGAAGCCGTCAATGAGATTGACGGACTGTCGCGTCGCTCCGCTCCTCTCGATGACAACGCAAAATGAAAGGATGTTTCTATGCATATCCTGGTGATCGGCGCGGCCGGCATGGTGGGCCGCAAGCTCACCGAGCGGCTGGTCGCGGACGGGCGCATCGGCAAGGAGCCGGTCACCGCGCTGACGCTGGTCGATGTCGTCGCGCCCGCCGCCCCGCAGGGCTTTTCGGGCGAGGTGAAGACGGTCACGGCCGATCTGTCGGCGCCGGGCGAGGCGGAAAAGCTCGTCGCCGCACGGCCGGACCTGATCTACCACCTCGCGGCCATCGTGTCGGGTGAGGCGGAAGCCGATTTCGACAAGGGCTATCGCATCAACCTCGACGGCACGCGCTACCTCTTCGAGGCGATCCGCCAGGAGGGCCTCAAGAGCCCCTGCAAGCCCCGCGTGGTCTTCACCTCCTCGATCGCGGTATTCGGCGCGCCCTTTCCGCAAAAGATCGGCGACGAGTTCTTCACGACGCCGCTGACGAGCTACGGCACCCAGAAGGCGATCGGCGAACTCCTGCTCGCCGACTATTCCCGGCGCGGCTTCTTCGACGGTATCGGCATCAGGTTGCCCACGATCTGCATCCGCCCCGGCAAGCCCAACAAGGCGGCTTCGGGCTTCTTCTCGGGCATCCTGCGCGAGCCGCTCGCCGGCCAGGAGGCGGTGCTGCCGGTCTCCGAGGACGTGCGTCATTGGTTCGCGAGCCCGCGCGCGGCGGTCGGCTTCCTGATCCATGCGGCCGGGATCGACCTCGCGCCGCTGGGCACGCGCCGCAACATCTCGCTGCCCGGCCTCTCGGCCACCGTCGGCGAGGAGATCGAGGCGCTGCGCCGCGCCGCCGGCGACAAGGCCGTGAAGCTGATCCGCCGCGAGCCCGATCCGACCATCATCAAGATCGTCGACGGCTGGGCCACCGACTTTGACGCCTCACGCGCCGAGGCGCTCGGCTTCAAGGCGGAAAAGACCTTCGACGAGATCGTCCGGGCCCATATCGAAGACGAGTTGGGGGGAAAGGTGGGTTCGTAAAAGCGAGGGCCCGTCCAGCACAAGACACTGGGAGGCGCCACCATGAACATCATCTTCAGTCCGCATGCCGAAGACATGCTGACTGAACGGGCGTTAGAGACGATGAAACCTACCGCGTCGTGACGGCATTCTTCGATCGAAAGCGAAGACGATGAGAACAAAGTACGATCCGGAGACCGACACACTCTACGTCCGTTTCGCGGAGACGGCGGTTTTCGACAGTGAGGAAACGCGTCCGGGCGTCGTCCTCGACCTCGATGTGGATGGGCGGATCGTGGCCATCGAATTGCTCGATGCCTCGAAGCAGGTATCGGGTGGCGTGGACAAGGCGTTCCCGAGCGCCGCGTGAACCAGATCCTGCCAAGTTAATGTCTCCCGGCAGCGCGGCGAAAGCCAAGGGAGCGGTGTCCCAGCCCTCCGGCGTCCTCACCGGCATTGCGCTGACCGCCGGCGGCTACGCGATCTTCTCGGTCCAGGACGCGACGGTGAAGTGGCTGGCCGCGACCTATGCGGTGCCGCAGATCCTGTTCCTGCGCTCGCTCGTCATCGTCGTCATCGCGCTGGCGCTCGGGGGACGGGACGGCGTCAGGGCTTTGGCGAGAAGCCGCAACAAGGGCCCGATCCTGCTGCGCGCCGGGCTGATCATAGCCGCCTGGCTGCTCTACTACTCGGCGTCGCGCTATCTCGGCCTGGCCGAGATGACGACGCTCTATTTCGCGGCCCCCGTCATCGCCGTGGCTTTGGCGGCCCTAATCCTCAAGGAGCGCGTCGATGCCATGCGCTGGTTCGTGGTGCTGCTGGGCTTCACCGGCGTCGTGGTAGCGGCGGCGCCGAGCCGCACGATGAACCTCGTGCCCTCAATGGCCGTACTGGCGGCGGCCTGCTGCTGGGCGGCCTCGGCCATCTTGGTCCGCCGGATCGGCCGCTCGGATTCGACGGTGACGCAGATGCTCGCGGCCAACGCATTGTCCAGCCTCGCCTGCCTGCCGGCGTTGCCCTGGGCTTGGACGATTCCCGATGGCTTCGGTCTCGCGCTGATGCTCGGCCTCGGCATCATCGGCGGCCTCGGCCAATACCTGCTGTTCGAGGGCTTCCGCTTCGCGCCCGCCTCGGTCGTGGCGCCGATCGAATACAGCGGGCTTGTCTGGGCCTTCCTCTACGGTTACGCGATCTGGGGTGACCATCCGCAGCCGCATGTCTTCGTGGGCGCCGCGCTGATTGCGGCGAGCGGCCTGCTGCTCGTCGGCTTCGAGCGGCGCCGCGTCATGCGGGCGGTGACGCGATAACTGGCCTCAAGGAGAACGTCCGACCATGACCACCGAACAGAAGATCGCCCTCGTTACCGGCGCCGGCTCCGGTATCGGGGAAGCCGTGGCGCTGGCCCTTTCGGGCGCCGGCTTCACGGTGGTGCTGACCGGGCGGCGGAAGGAACAGCTCGAGCGCGTCGCCGCCCAGGCGAAGGGCAAGACACTGGTCGTGCCGTCCGACCTCACCGATCCGAAATCGGTCGCGGCGCTGTTCGCCGAAATCAAGACGGCCTATGGGCGGCTCGACGTGCTGTTCAACAACGCCGGCACCAATGCGCCGCCGATTCCGCTGGAGGAGCTCAGTGTCGAGCAGTGGAAATCGGTGATCGACACCAACGTGACGGGCGTCTTCCTCTGCACGCAGGAGGCCTTCCGCCTGATGAAGGACCAGAGCCCGCGCGGCGGCCGCATCATCAACAACGGCTCGATCTCGTCGACCATGCCGCGGCCGAATTCCGCCCCTTACACGGCCTCCAAGCATGCGGTCAGCGGGCTGACGCGCTCGACCTCGCTCGACGGCCGCAAATACGACATCGCCTGCGGCCAGATCGACATCGGCAATACGGCGACCCCGATGGCCGCCAAGATGGGCGGCGGCGTCCTGCAGGCGGACCTGTCGGTCAAGCCGGAGCCGACCTTCGAGGTGAAACACGTCGCCGAGGCCGTGGTCTACATGGCCGGGCTGCCGCTCCACGCCAACGTCCAGTCGATCACCGTCATGGCCACCAAGATGCCCTATGTTGGGCGCGGCTGACGGATATGAAAAAGCCCGCTTCGGCAAGGCCGGAGCGGGCTTGTCGTAGAGACGAGCCGCTGGCTATTCGATGACCTCGACAACCTGTCGGGTGGCGGGATCGACCAGCACCGGGCGGTCGTTGACGACCGTGTAGCGCAGGCCCGGCCGCGCCTTGAACTCGCCAGGCACCTCGTAATAGGTCACGCCGGCACGCGGCAGAACCACGCCGACGCGGAGCGGCTGGGCATACCGAAAGGAAGGACGGTGCTCGCGTACCACATATTCGCGGAACCGCGGCCGCGCCACGGGATCGAGGACGCCCCCGACGATTCGGCCGGCCGTGCCGACCGCGCCGGTCGCCGCGCCGACGCCGGCCCCAATCGCTCCGCCCACGGCGCCGCCGATCGGTCCGCCGGTTCGCTCGCCTTCGTTGGCGCCGCGCTGCGCCCCGTTGACCGTCCCCTGGACGACTTGCGCCTGAACTGCCGGCAGGCCGCCAAGCGTCGACAAGGCGAAAGCCGCCGCAAACATACTATAACGCATCGCATACCTCCATCTGGCACAGGCCGGATGAACGTATCGGGCTACCAATGGTTCCGCTTTGCTGGTTGTTGAACCGGATCGGAAGCGGGATGCCGGCACCGCGATCGGCATCTTCATCGTCTGTTCGATTCGGTGCGACGCCCTAGACTTGATCGTCGCGCCTGATTGGCGTCACAGCGAGCAGCGTCCGTCCGCTCTCTTGAAGTTCAGGGGATCGCAGGGATAGGTGTCGCCGCCGCAGATCGTGACGCAGCTTCCCGTTTGGGCGCGGCTTGGCGTGCCGGCAAATGGATAGTGTGCCTCGTATTGATCGCCCGCCGGGGCGACATGGATATGCGCCGCCATCGCTCCCGATGTCAGCATCATGCAGGCGCCAAGAGTGTAGATGAACTTGAACATGGTCCTTCTCCTCGATGCGAAGACATGAGGAAGACCCGCCAACCAGAGCCGTTATTCCGCTCGTGTCACAATATTTTATGAAGCCCGGCTCGGCTCATCCGAAATAATTCGACGTCCCGGGGGAATAAACCCCGATGCGGACCGGTCTTGGTCGCAGCGACGCCGTCCGGCCTCGCGGCAGCCGAGCTGGAGGTTTGGCATGACCCACGACGATGACGCCGACCACGTGACGCGCCGACATGCGCTCGAATGCATGATCTGGGCCGGCACGGGAGTCCTGTGGACCGTCAACGGCGGCATTCCGACCTCGGCCCTGATGGGCGAAGCGTCGGCCGCGACGACGTCTACAGGCGCCCTGAGCTTCCTGCAGATCAGCGACAGCCACGTCGGTTTCGACAAGGCCGCCAATCCCGACGCTCTCGGGACGCTGAGGGAGGCGATCGGCCTCGCGGGCACGCTGCCCGCAAAGCCCGCCTTCATGATCCACACGGGGGACATCAGCCACCTCTCGAAAGCCAGCCAATTCGACGACGCCGACCAGGTCATCGGCGGCGCGGGACTGAAGGTCCATTACGTGCCGGGCGAACACGACATGATCGACGAGGACAACGGCAAGCTCTACCTCGACCGGTACGGCAAGGGAGCGAAGGGCGCGGGCTGGTACAGCTTCGATGACCAGGGCGTCCATTTCATCGCGCTGGTCAATGTCGTCGACCTCAAGGCGGGCGGCATGGGCAATCTCGGCGCCGAGCAGCTCGCCTGGCTCGCCGACGATCTCAAGGGCAGCTCCGCCTCGACCCCCATCGTGGTCTTCGCCCATATTCCGCTCTGGGCGCTCTACCCGACCTGGGGCTGGGGAACCGCCGATTCCGAACAGGCCCTGACGCTGCTCCGCCCGTTCGGCTCCGTGACGGTGCTGAACGGCCATATCCATCAGCTGGTGCAGAAGGTCGAAGGCCACGTCACCTTCCATACGGCCCGCTCGACCGCTTTCCCGCAGCCGGCGCCCGGGGCCGCCGCGTCTCCCGGGCCGGTCACGGTCGCGGCCGACAAGCTGCGCTCCATGCTGGGCATCACGCAGGTGACGCTCGCCCGAGGCTCGCAGCCGCTCGCCATCATCGACAGCTCGCTGGCCGGATGACGGTGCGCAAGAGACTTCGGAGAGCATCATGATGATGAGCAAGCGCAATTGCCGGCGGCTCGCCGCCGGGACGGTCACGCTGGGCCTCCTGACCGGCGTCCTGGCGGGCCCGACTGGCGTTCGGGCCGAACATCCGCCCGCGGTCCGGATCGACAATTTCAGCTTCGTTCCAGCCGACTTGACGGTCAAGGTCGGGACCGAGGTCACCTGGGAGAACATGGATGACATTCCCCATTCGATCGTGCTGACCGACAAATCGTTCCGCTCGAAGCCGCTCGATACCCACGACACGGCAAGCTTTACTTTCGCCAAAGCCGGCGTCGTGGACTATTTCTGCGGGCTGCATCCTCACATGCATGCTAGGATCACGGTCGTTCCCTGAGGGCCTTCGCAGGTGACACACGACGCAGCCAGGCGGCGGTTCGCGGAGGTGGTGATGCCGCAGGCGGATCAGGCCTTCCGCCTGGCCAAATGGCTGACGCGGAATCCGCACGACGCCGAGGACATCGTTCAGGACGCCGCCTTGCGCGCCTTCCAGGCGATCGGCGAGTTCCACGGCGGCAATGCGCGCGCCTGGTTCCTGACCATCGTCCGGCGAACCGCCTTCACCTGGCTGGCCAAGAATCGGCCGAAGGACCTCGTCCTCGTGGAGGATCTCGAACAGGCGGAGCGGACACATCCGGGCGGCGAGCCGGCTTTCGGCGCGGCGCCTTCGGCGACGCCCGAGCAGTCCTTGCTGCGCAGCCAGCGGAGCGACAGGGTCGCCGCTGCCGTAGAGGCCCTGCCGGTGCGGTTCCGCGAAGCCATCGTGCTGCGCGAGATGGAGGATCTGAGCTATCGCGAGATCGCCGAGATCCTCGACGTTCCGGTCGGCACGGTGATGTCGCGCCTGGCGCGCGGACGGGCATTGCTGGTCGCGGATCTGGCGGAGGACAGACGATGACGACGCCAAGCGGCCATGACGAGACGCGGCTCCTCCTCAACGCGCATATAGACGGGGAGCTCGACGCGGCCTCGGCCCTCCACTTCGAACGCCGCCTCGCCGCGGAGCCCGATCTCGCCCGCGAGCGCGAGGCGCTCCTCGCCTTGAGGACCGCGCTGCGCAAGGCGCTGCCGCGCGAGACGGCGCCGGACGGCTTGCGGCAAGCGCTGGAACGGATCGGTGGGCCCGAAGCCGTCGCGAACGGGATCGCCGCTCCGTCGTGGCCGGCTCTGCTCGGCGCATCGGTCTTTGCAAGGCGTGCCAGAGCGCCGGACTGGCGCTTGGCGCTCGCCGCCTGCCTCGCGATCGGCATGGTGGTTGGCGCCGGGCTCACCACGCTTGTCACGCCGCCACGAGCGCCGGCGTCGGCCATGGCCGAGGTCGTGGCGGATCACCTGCGTGCGGTGATGGCGCCCCAGCCCTTCGACGTCGCATCCTCCGATCAGCACACGGTCAAGCCATGGTTCACCGGCCGCCTGTCCTTCGCGCCCCAGGTCTTCGATCTCGCCTCAGCGGGCTTTGACTTGATCGGTGGACGTGTCGACGTGCTGAACGGCCAGCCGGCCGCGGCGCTGGTCTTCCGCCATGGCAAGCATGTCATCAGCCTGATCTCGCAGCCGGTCGGCCCGCTCACATCCCACCCGGGCGGTGACACGGCAGACCGTGGTTTTCAGGTGCGGGACTGGACGGTCGGCGGCATGCGCTATTGGGCGGTGTCGGACATCGCGCCGGAGGAGCTCGACGCCTTCGAGGCTGCGGTCCGGGCGCGCCTCGCCCAAGGCGACTGACGTCCCGTCCCGGTGATCACAGGAAGGACGTGAAGATGTCCGGGCGCGGCGGCAGGAGGCGGCGGAAATAGCGTCGGCCCTCGTCGGAGATCGCATGGGTGCCGTCGAAGAAACTGTCGGGCATGTGGCGCGTGCGCGCCGCGACCCGATCGAGCGGCACGAGCTTCGGCGAGGTTCGCTCGCCGTCGAAGTCGAGCGCCACCGAGCCGCTCTGCGAGAAGACCTGCTCGGCCGCGAAGGCGCCCGCCACGAAGGCTTCCCTCTGGTCGGTCCGGTCGATCAGGCCCAGAAAGCCGCGTGGCAGATAGCCGAAGGTGTCGACCCGCGTCCGGGCCTTGGGGAAATGGGCCTTCAGCACCCGTTGAAGCTCCATGCCGAGATCGCCACCCGTCAGCTGCACGTTGCCGTGGGCGTCGCGCTCCACAACGCCGCCGGCCGATTGTGCCAGCGCCTCGACGAAGGGAAGTCCGTTCTCGTCCTGCACGCCCTCCGAGATCGAGACCACGCAGCGCCCGAGGCGGCCGTAGACCGTCCCGATCTCGTCCAGGAAGCGGGCGACGCCGAAATGCTTCTCGGGCGCGTAGACGAGATGGGGCGCATCGTCCGGGCCGTCCTGCCAGGCGGCGGGCGATGCGCACAGGAAGCCGGCATGGCGCCCCATGACGACGGCGACGTAGATGCCGCCGAACGCCCTCACGTCGAGGTCGACGCTGGCGAAGGCATGGGCCACGAAGGCGCCGGCCGAGATGAAGCCCGGCACATGGTCGTTCTCCATCAGGTCGTTGTCGATGGTCTTCGGCGCATGCACGAAACGGCAGTCATTCGAGGCCCGGCTGCGCAGAAGTTCGAGCGTGCCGGCCGTATCGTTGCCGCCGATATAGATGAAGCCCCGCGCCTCCACCGCCTCGAGCGCCGCGAAGATGGCCTCGCAGGCTTTCGGATCCGGCTTGTCGCGCGTCGAGCCGAGGCCCGCGCTCGGCGTATTGCCGAGGCGGCGCAGATCGTCGTCGCCGAGACCCGTGAGATCGACGAGATCGCGTGCGAGGACGCCGCGCACCCCGTGCCGCGCGCCGAGGATGCGCAGGCCGGGGTCGAGCCGCCGCGCCGTGCCGATGGCGCCGCAGAGGGTCTGATTGATCACGGCCGTGGGGCCACCCCCTTGCGCGATGACGATCGACGGCATGACGTTCCCCTTTCGGCTCGCGTGTCTCGGCGCCTGCCGGGCGGCGGACTGGCGTTCGGCGATAGAACCAAGAATGCGGCAGCCGGACAAGCGCCATGTGACGGGGCGTGCCTGGGTCCATCAGGCCGGTGGCGGTCGCTTTCTATCGCGCTTCGTCGCTCCGGAGCTAGGCCCGGAGCGCCACGCAGGCTACAAATCCGATGCGTCGCGCTGCCGGCTCTCGGCGGGTCGCCCGGCGCCTCGGATCACGACGGCGCTCGTCGCCGTCCGCCGCCGAGACAACAAGCGCGCATCAGGGAGGATCAACACATGGCCAGTCCGTCTCTTCACCCCTCGATCGACAACGGTTTGAAGAAGGGCAGCGGCTCCTTCGCCGGGGGCAAGCTCCATTGTCATTGCCCGTCCGACAAGGTCGAGGTCACGATCACGGGCGACGTCGCGCATAACCACGCCTGCGGCTGCTCGAAATGCTGGAAGCCGTCGGGCGCCCTCTTCTCCGTGGTCGCGGTCGTGCCCGGCGACAAGCTCAAGGTCACGGCGCATGAGGAGAAGCTCCATGTCGTCGACGACGCCGCGACGATCCAGCGCCACGCCTGCAAGCAATGCGGCGTCCACATGTTCGGCCGCATCGTCAAGGACCATCCATTCAAGGGCCTCGACTTTGTCCATGTCGAACTCAGCGACGCGACGGGCTGGCAGGAGCCGCAATTCGCCGCCTTCGTCTCCTCGATCATCGAGCAGGGTTTCGATCCCAAGGGCATGAACGATGTGCGCGGCAAGCTGAAATCGATCGGTCTCGAACCCTATGACGTCCTGTCTCCGCCGCTGATGGACGCCATCGCGACCTACACCGCCAAGAAGAGCGGCGCGCTTCCCGCTTAGGGCCTCGGGCCAGGGCCGGGCGATCGCGTTGTCCGATCGCCCGGCCGCGACGGCCTGACGGACTTGCTCCGCGGCGTCGCCGTCGTGGGAAGCGTCGCGATGCGCACTTGACGACGACTCTCGGCTCGGCGACAGGAGCGGCCGTGAGTTTCATCCTCGCCCATCTGTCCGACGCCCATATCGGCCCGCTGCCCCGGCCACACACCCGGGAACTCATCGGCAAGCGCTTGACCGGCTATGTCAACTGGCGGCGGCGCGGCCGTCTGCACGACATGGCCGTGCTTGAGAAGATCGTGGCCGACCTCAAGGCTCACGCCCCCGACCACATCGCCATGACCGGGGATATCCTCAACATCGGGCTCGCGGCCGAGTTCCCGCTGGCTCGGGTCTGGCTCGAGACGCTTGGGCCGCCGCACGACGTCTCCTTCGTGCCCGGCAACCACGATGCCTACGTGCGGGGATCGGTCCCGCATCTCGCGCGGACCTTCCTGCCGTGGGTGAGTGAGGGCGACGCCATCGATCCCGCCTTTGCGTTTCCCTATCTGCGGCGGCGGGGCGACATCGCCCTGATCGGTCTCTCATCGGCGGTGCCGACCGCGCCGCTCCTGGCCTCGGGCGCGCTCGGGCATAAGCAATGCGAGGCGCTCGGGTCCCTCTTGGAGGAGACCGGCCGACAGGGGCTCGCCCGCGTCGTCATGATCCATCATCCGCCGCACCGCACCGGCGCGAGCGAGGGACGTGGCCTGCGCGATGCCGGACGGCTCGAGCGGATCCTCGCCGGAGCCGGTGCCGAGATCATCATCCACGGCCACAACCATCGCGCCTCGGTGGTGCATCTGGCGGGACCGGGCGGCACGAGGATCCCCGTGGTGGGCGTGCCGTCCTGCTCGGCGGTGCCCGGAACGCATGGCCACCGCGCCACCTATCATCTGATCCGCATCGATCGGAAGGCCGGAGGCGGGGTCGATCTCGCGGTGATGCAGCACGGCCTGCCGCCGGGATCGCGCGAGGTCGCCGACCTCGGTCCACTGACGCTCTGAGCCTTGCCGCGGCTTTGCGCAACGGCCGCGCTTCCGTAAGGTGGCGCAAACAGCCCGAGGCCCGCATGACCCCACCCCACGACGACCTGAAGGATTCGATCCGCACTATCGCGGACTATCCCAAGCCCGGCATCCTGTTCCGCGACATCACCACGCTGCTGGGCGACGCGCGCGCCTTCAGACGCGCCATCGACGAACTGGTGCAGCCCTGGGCCGGCACCAAGATCGACAAGGTGGCCGGCATCGAGGCGCGCGGCTTCATCCTCGGAGGGGCGGTGGCGCATCAGCTCTCGGCCGGTTTCGTGCCGATCCGCAAGAAAGGCAAGCTGCCGCATACGACCGTGTCGATCGCCTATTCGCTCGAATACGGGCTCGACGAGATGGAGATGCACCAGGACGCCGTGACGCGGGGCGAGCGCGTCATCCTCGTCGACGACCTCATCGCCACGGGCGGCACCGCGACGGGCGCCGCGACCCTGCTCAAGCAGATGGGCGCCGAGGTGATGGCAGCGTGTTTCGTCATCGACCTGCCCGATCTCGGCGGGGCGCAGAAGATCCGCGATCTCGGCGTGCCGGTGCGAACCCTCCTGAGCTTCGAGGGACATTGAGCGATCTCGTCGCGCGTCATCGCTGGTCGAGCTTCGCCGATCTCGGCCGGGACGAACTCTATGCGCTGCTGAAGCTGCGCGCCGACGTCTTCGTGGTCGAACAGCGTTGCGCCTATGCGGATATCGACGGCTGCGACCCCGATGCGCACCATCTCCTCGTCTGGACGGCGGACCACGAGGATCTGGCTGGCTGCCTGCGCGTCTTCGGGCCGGCCTCGGATGATCGTCGGGCCCATATCGGCCGGGTCGCGACGGCGGCCTTCGCGCGGGGCCGCGGGCTCGGCCGTTGGATGATGAGCGAGGCGATGGCCGAAAGCGCGCGCCGCTTCGGTCCGGCGAAGATCGAGATCGCGGCGCAGGTGGCAGCCGAGCCTTTCTACGCGGCCCTCGGCTTCCGGCGCTGCTCGGTGGATTTCGACGAGGACGGCATCGCCCATTGCATGATGCGCTTCGTCCGCCCTTGACGCTATATATGCCGTAAACCGCCGGCGAGACGTGAAGCCATGGCGAGATTGTTGGACCATGCTGTCGAGACGGTGCGGGGCCTGCCCCCCGAGGTGCAGGACGACTTAGCGCGCGCCCTGCTGCAACTCGCCGGGCAAGATCAGCCAAGGATCCGCTTGACCCTTGAGGAGCGTGCTGACCTCACCGAAGCAGACGCAGAGATCGAACGCGGTGAATTCGCGTCGGACGAGGAGATCAAAGCACTCTGGACGAAGCCCATCCCGTGAAGCTGGTTTTCACCAGACGCGCGGCACGGCAGATCGATGCAATCATCGGCTACATTGCGGAACAATCACCGCAAGGCGCATTTCGTGTCCGGGAACGGTTGCAGATTGTGACGAGCCTGCTGGCACACCATCCCTATATAGGACAGGCGAACGACCTCGAAGGCGTCAGGCGCATTGCGATCAGCCCTTGTCCTTACCTGATCTTTCATCGCGCAATCGCTGACAGGGTGATCATTCAGCGCGTTCGCCATGCCGCGCGTGATCCGTCGGGAGTGCCCGATCGAGCATGACGAGCACCGCTCTTCGAAGTCAAATCGACGAAGGTCGCGTGTTCCCGCGATGGAACCGGCCCTGGTGCCATTCGGTCACGCCGTCCGCCGCTGCCAGAACACCGATCCGTCGAACTCGAACACCACGTCGCCGCTCTGGTTGGTGCCGGTATTGTGGTGGAAGATCAGCCCCCAGTCCGGCGTCGAGGTCACCCGCTTGCCGATCAGCTTGGAGGCATAGCGGATCGTATCGCCGACATGGACCGGCCGCTTCCATTTCATCCGGCGGAAGCCGGGCGACGGCCCCGGCCGCGAGGGCGTCTCGCCGCGCGACAGGAGCGCTGCCATCGTAGCCTGACGATGCGCGACATAGAGCTTCATCCACACGGCGGCCGTGTGCCAGCCGGAGGCGGCGAGCCGACCGAAATGGGAGAGCGCCGCCGCGGCATTGTCGAGATGGAACGGCTGCGGATCGTAGCGTTCCGCGAAGCCGATGATCTCCTCCTCGGTGAAGGTGTGGCTGCCGAGGTCGATCTCGGTGCCGATGACGAGGTCTTCGAAGAAGTCGCTCATGCTCCACCACCCAGTGGCGTCCGCCGCTCCACGAGAATGACATTGCTCTGGGTCATCACGCAGACATCGTGCTGGTTGAACAGCGCGAAATCTAAGGTGACGAGACCCATGCCGGGCCGGGATCGCGATGGGCGCGTCGCCCTGACCTCGCTGCGCAAGCGCAGATGATCGCCCACCACCACCGGATGCGGCCAGTCCACCCTGTCCACCCCGGGCGCGCCGAGACCCGCCGTCTGCTGCAGGAAAGCATCGAAGATCAGCCGCATGCAGAGTGCCGCCACGTGAAAGCCGCAGACGGCCTCCGCATCGGCCTCGCACTTCGTCGGCGCCAGTACGCCGAACCTGGCGGCGAAGCGCGCCGCATCGCCTGCCGTGACGGTCGTCCGAGCGTCCGGCAGGCTCTGCCCGGCCCTGAAGTCCTCGAAGAACAGCGGCGTCATGCGGGTCCCACATGCGACATCGACGGAGGCTTCCACCGCCGCGGTTCACCGTTCGACGGGATCGGCCACGACGAGTTCGCTCTGCCTCTCATCTTCAGGCTCAGTTTCGGCGGAAGCATGGCCGATGCAGAGCGCCAGCGCCTCGGCGAGCGTCGCGGCATAGCCGTCGCCGAGCCTTTCGTCGGGCACCGGGCCCCGCCCTTCCGCGCCGCGCCACCAGGTCCCGATGAAGATCCTGGCCTGCGGTGCCTTGCGGCGCAGGCGCCGCATCACGAAGCGCAGGTAGGCCGGGGTCGAGCCATGCAGGCAGGATAGCACGATCAGCTTGGACGAGGCCATGTCGGCCTTATCGATATTGGCCTTCAGCATCGTCTCGAAGGAGGCATAGCGCGCGCCGAACCCATGTCTCTGGAGCAGTTGCGTGAGCAGCATCGCGGCGGCGTCGTCGAGCGGGCCGCGTGCGCCGAGGCACAGAACCGTGTCGGGAGCGCGCCAGGGCGGACCGGGCCTCGCCGGGGAGGCGGCCTCGGTCGGAGCGACGTCGCCCTCTGTCTCGGGTTTCCGTCGGGTCACCCTTTCGATCAGCGCCTGCGGCTGCGCCGCGTCGGGCCCCGCCGCATCGGCGTCGGCGAGATCCTCGATGACCTCGGCCGTCGCCTGCGCCAGGCGCTGCTGGCGCTCGCCATCGAGACGCCCCTGGTCGGCATCCTCCTGCGCCAGCAGGAGGCTCGCCAGGACGACATCATCGTAATAATCGGTCAAGCCGCTCTGGCGCAGCGCCTCCCGGGCCTGGTCGGCGGCGTCGACCGGATCGTCGGCGAGAAGGCGCTGATAGAACGCCTCGGGGAGCGTCAGCGGCGGCCGGTCGCCGAGCAGCAGTTCGAGGAAGCTCAATTGTTCGACATGGCGACCGAGCACCACGAGGCACGCTGTCATCGGCGTCGACAGGATGAGGCCGATCGGTCCCCAAAGCGCGGTCCAGAAGGTGGCGGCGACCACCACCGCGACCGGCGATAGGCCGGTATTGTGGCCGTAGAGAAAGGGCTCGATCACCTGGCCGACCACGACCTCGATGAGAACGAAGACCGCCGTGGTCCACAAGGCGGTCGACCAGCCCGGCGAGACTGCGGCGGCAAGAAGGATCGGCAGGATGGCTCCGAGCGGCGGCCCGACATAGGGCACGAAGCGCAGGCAGCCGAAGAGGATGCCCCACAGGATCGGGCTCGGCACGCCGATGGTCCACAGCGCCAGGGTCACGAGCAGCCCGGAGATCGTGTTGACCGCCAGCTGCGCGAGCAGGTAGCGGCTCAGGCGCCGGGCGGCATCGTCGATGGCCGCGGTGCTGCGGTGGATGTCGCCGGCGCCGAGGATGCGGATCAGGCGGTTGCGCAGGTCCTCCCTCTGCAGAAGGATGAAGATGACGAAGACGGCGACGATGCCGCCGGTCGCGAGCGGATGGAGCAGCGGCCGCAGGATCTGGCTCAGCGTCTCAATCGGTGTCGGATCCGGCTGGCGGATGACGACCGGAAGCGGCTCCGAGACCTTCGCCCCCGGCGTCGCGGTGGGGACCTGGGCGGCGACTGGAGGCTTGGCGATGTCCTGCGACAGGGTTGAAAACAGATCGCCGACCCGTTTCAGCGCGCCGCCGCTCATCAGGCCGCGCACCGCCTCGACCTTGGCACTCATCGTTGCCTGATATTGCGGCAGGCCCATCGCGAGGTTGCGCAACTGGGCTCCCATCAGACCGCTCAGCCCGAAGATGATGAGGAAGGCGAGCGCCGTCATCAGGCCGACGGGCACGACACGGCCGAGATGCGCCTTGCGCAGCAGCCGCACGCCCGGCGCGAGCACGAAGCTCAGAAGAATGGCGAGAGCGATCGGGACGAAGATCTCGCTGCCGAAATAGAGCGCGGCGATGACGGCCCCGACTGTCGCCAGGGCGCGCGTCGGATCCCTGGACGCGGAGCCGGTCGGTCGTGGTATCGTCGCCATGGACCTCTGTGTGATCCTGAGGGGCGTACGCGGGCACGACGGCCCGACTCGCCCGAAGCGCGGATCATCGAGCCCGCAGCCGGCCACGGTCTCGCAATCGTCCACCCCGCCGGTCTGCAACGCCGGGCTGCCCGGCGCGGTTCCGCCGCACCGAACACCGCGCGACCGGATCCACGCGACTTGCAACCGGCTCGCCCGGCGTTACACTGCAATCATTCAAAGAAGCTCGAAGCTTCAAGCGCCCAGATGAATGATCCGCATCTCCCCTGCGCGATGCAGACCAAAGAGACCCGGCGCGTCTCCCAGCACCCTTTCCGGGAGGGAAAACCATGTGTCGTCTCTTCGCTCACCAACCTCAGGTCAATTACGACCAACAGACACGGTCGCTGCGGATCGGCGGCCACGCCACCTCGATCAGGCTCGAAAACACCTTCTGGGATACTTTGGAAAGCCTTGCCCAGCACGAGAACATGAGCCTCGCCAAGTTCGTCACCAAACTCTACGACGAGGTGCTGGATCATCACGGCGAGGTCAGGAACTTCGCCTCGCTGCTGCGCTGCTGCTGTCTGATGCACGCGTCCCGGCAAACGGCGGAGAAACCGTCCGAGGCTTTCCCGGGCGGCTATCTGGCGGCGGCGGAGTAGGCTGGCCGCCGTTCATCGACGTATCGACAAACGGCGGCTGACGGCTTGGGCGCCTTCGTCCGTCTCAGATCTCACGACGCTGCATGGCGCCGGCGATGTGGTCGGCCTGGCGGATGGCCAGCGACACGATGGTCAGCGTCGGGTTGCAGGCGGCGCCGCTGGTGAACTGCGAGCCGTCCGAGACGAAGAGGTTCGGGACGTCGTGGGTCTGTCCGAACTTGTTGACGACGCCGTCGCGCGGCTTCTCGCTCATCCGGTTGGTGCCCATGTTGTGGGTCGACGGATAGGGCGGCGTCGGCAGCGTCACCGTGGCGCCGACCGCCTCGTAGACGGCTGCGCCCCGTTGGTAGGCGTGGCTGCGCATGGCGACATCGTTCGGATGATCGTCGTAATGGACGCTGGCGACCGGCATGCCGTGCTTGTCCTTGACGACGGGGTCGAGCGTGATCCGGTTCGTCTCCTGCGGCATGTCCTCGCCGACGAGCCACATGCCGGCCATGCGCGAATAGGCCTCCATCGAGGCGGTGAAGGTTCGTCCCCATGCGCCCGGGTTGAGGAAGGCCGCCATGAACGGCAGGCCGATCGACAGCGTCTCCATCTCGTAGCCGCCGACGAAGCCGCGTTTCGGGTTGTTGGGCGCCTCGTCGCGGACGATGCCCGCCATGGTGGTGCCGCGATACATGTGCACCGGCTTCTCGAAGATGCCGTAGACCGACCCGGTCATGTGCCGCATGTAGTTGCGCCCGACCTGCCCTGAGGAGTTGGCGAGCCCGTCGGGGAAGATCGAGGAGGCGCTGTTGAGCAGCAGGCGCGGGCTTTCGAGCGAGTTGCCGGCGACGGCGACGATGCGGGCCTTCTGGCGCTGCGTGGTGCCAGACGAGTCGACATAGACGACGCCCGTCACCTTGCCCGCGGCGTCATGCTCGATCTTGAGCACCATGCTGTCGGGCCGGACCTCGAGGTTGCCGGTCGCCTCGCCCTTCGGGATCTCGGCCATGAGCGTCGACCATTTGGCGCCCGACTTGCAGCCCTGGAAGCAGAAGCCGATCTGCTGGCACGAGCCGCGGCCGTCGCGCGGCTGCGAGTTGATGGCCATGCGCCCGGTATGGACCTCCTGATAGCCGATCTTGCGAGCACCGGCCTCCAGCACCTTGTAGTTGTTGTTGCCGGGCAGGCCCGGGATGCCGTTGGTGCGGGTCACGCCCATCTTGTCCTCGGCCTTGGCGTACCAGGGGTCGAGCTCGGCCTTGGTGATCGGCCAGTCGAGGAGGTTGGCGCCCGGCATGTCGCCGTAGGTCGATTTGGTCTTGAACTCGTGTTCCTCGAACCGAAGCGAAGCGCCGGCCCAATGGACGGTCGAGCCGCCGACCGACTTGACGATCCAGGCCGGCAGGTTGGGGAAGTCGCGTGCCACCCGCCAGGTGCCGGAGGTGGTGCGCATGTCGGTCCAGGCGAGCTGAGTGAAGCTCTCCCATTCGTCGTTGATGAAGTCGGCCATCTCGTTGCGGGCACCCGCCTCGAGGATGACGACCTTGATGCCCTTCTGGGCGAGTTCGTTGCCGAGCGTGCCGCCGCCCGCGCCCGAGCCGACGATGACGACGAGGCTGTCGTCGTTGAGATCGAATTTTGCCATGGGGTTGTCCTCCGACTGAGAGCTGATGCCTGGTCCCGGTGTTGCTCAGACCTTGGGCAGCCAGTCGATGTCGTTGAAGCCGCGGTGGATGTAGCCGCCCTTATCGGCGGAGGACCCTTCGTAGCCGAACTTCGGCCAGATCTCGTGCTGGTTGTAGAGCGACACGATCATGTCGGAGCGGACCTTCTTGAAGAAGTCGGTGTGCTCGATGCCGCGCAGCAGCGTGACGCGGTCGGCCTCCCAGGGCACGTCCAAGTAGGCGACGTTGAACGTGTCCTGCGCGTCCTGGTCGAGGCGCTTTACGCCCTCGCTCAGCATGGTCTTGACGGCCGGATCGCCGGCCGCCTTCTTGTCCCAGGGCTTGATGGCCGTGACGTAATAGGCGTCGCCGAGGACGTCGTGCGGGTAGATGTCACGCGCCATCTTGACCATGGTCTTGAGCTCGGCCGGGGTCAGCGCCTGGGCATCCTCGGCCCAGGCCTGCGAGACGCCGAGGCCGGTCTTGGCCGCGATGGCGGCGGCCGGCACCGCGCTCGCGGCGCCAGTCAGGACGGTGCGCCGGCTGTAGCGGCGGCGGGGGTCGACGTCTCTCATGGGATTTCCTCCTGTCCTTGGCGGCCCGATCAGGCGAAGCGGCCGCCGCGCTCGATGACCTCGATCTTGTAGCCGTCGGGATCGGTGGCGAAGAAGAAGCGCGCCAACGTCGCGCCTCCATGCTTGAAGTCCCGCACCGGTCCGGCCGCGAGTCCCTCGGCCTCGAAGCGCCGGTGCTCCGCCTCGACGTTCTCCACCACGACCGCCAGATGGCCGTAGCCGTCGCCGAGCTCATAAGGCTCGGTGCGGTCGAAATTGACGGTCAACTCCACCTCGAAAGACGACGACGGGTGACGCAGATAGATCAGTGCGAAGCCGTCGAACTCCAGCCGCTCGGCGAGGTCCAGGCCTAAGGCGCGGGAATAGAAGTGGCGCGAGCGCGTCTCGTCGAGGACCCGGATCATGGAATGGACCGGCTTGGCCATCACTTCGGATCCTTCAGGTAGGCGATGATGGCCGAACGGACCTCGGGCTTGGCCTGCTTGTAGGGCATGATGGCGCCGGGGATGGTGGCCTGCGGGTTGGTGAGCCAGGCCTGAAGGTGGGTTTCGTCCCAGGTCCAGTCGGCCTTGGCGAAGCCCGACGAATAGTGGAAGGAGGCGATGCTGCCCGCCTTGCGGCCGAAGACGCCCTCGAGCGTCGGGCCTTGTCGCGGCGGTTCGGCCGATTTGAGCGTATGGCAGACGGCGCATTGATTCTTGAACAGCGTCGCGCCCTCCGGAGGCGCAGCCGTGGGCAGCGTCATCTGGGCCCAGGCGGGTCCGGCGAACATCGGGATGAGAAGAAACGCCGCTCCGGCCAGTCGCACCAGGCCCTCCCTTTCGTCGCCCGTTCCGGGCAATCATGGGGAGAGTTTAGGAGCTCGCCGCGCCGAGTGGTGGTATCCGGCTGTGACGGTTTCGAATTGTCGGTGGTCAACCTGCCCGCGCGGGCTCCGCCGCCTCCCGCCCCATGCCATCGAGGCCAAGATGGCAGCGGATGGCGTGGCCCGCCTCGCGCTCCGTGAGCGGCGGTTCCTCGGTATCGCAGATCGGTCCGATATGGCGCGGGCAGCGGGTGTGGAAGACGCAGCCCGGCGGCGGATCCAGCGCGCTCGGGATCTCGCCCTGAAGCCGTACCCGCCGGCTGGTGCCGTCGCGGCCCGGCGCGGCGGAGAGCAGCGCCTCGGTATAGGGATGATGCGGGCCGCCCAGCACCCGGTCGGCTGGGCCGACCTCCATCAGCCGGCCAAGATAGAGCACCGCGATGCGGTCGGCGACATAACGGACCACCGCGAGGTCGTGGCTGATGAAGAGGTAGCTCACGCCCGCCTCCGCCTGCAGGTCGGCGAGGAGGTTCAAGATCGCGGCCTGCACCGAGACGTCGAGCGCGGACGTGGGCTCGTCGCAGACGATCAGCCTGGGCTTGCCCGCGAAGGCTCGCGCGATGGCGACGCGCTGCTTCAGGCCGCCCGAGAGCTGGCGCGGCTTGGCGGCGAGGTAATGGTCGGCGAGCTGGACGCCGCGGGTCAGCGCCAGCATCCGTTGGGTCAGCGCCGTACCTTTGAGGCCGGCGAGCTTGCGAAGCGCGCGGCCGATGATCCGCCCGACCGTGTGGGCGCGATTGAGCGCCGAATCGGGGTTCTGGAAGACCATCTGCACGGCGTCGAGGCGCCGGCGGCGACCGAGCGGCGGCAGCGGCGTGGCGTCGAGCGTGAGCGTGCTGCCGGCATCGGGCGGCGTCAGGCCGAGCAGGATGCGGGCGAGCGTCGACTTGCCGCTGCCCGATTCGCCGACGAGCCCCAGCGTCTCGCCCGGCGCGATCGCGAGCGAGACGTCGCGCAGCGCATGGACCCGCCGATCGCCCGACCCGAAGGTCTTGGCGAGCCCGGCTACGGCGAGCAGGGCCTCCTGGGCCTGCGGCCGGACGTCACGCGGCGGCTGCGGCCGGGTGTTGCGCGGCAGGCGCGGCGCCTCTTCGTGGAAGAAGCAGCGGCTTGCACGGCCCTCGCCGAGATCGATGAGGGGCGGCTCCTCCTTGCCGCAGATGTCCCGCACCAGTCCGCAGCGCGGCGCGAAGACGCATCCGGCGATAGTGTCGGGCGCCGCCGGCAGAAAGCCAGGAATGGTGTCGAGCCGCTCGGCGCGTCGTCCTGCGCCGCGCTGCGGCAGGCAGCGCAGTAGCCCCACGGTGTAGGGATGGCGAGGGTCCTCGAAGACCTCTCGCGTCGGCCCCTCTTCGACGAGCCGGCCGGCATAGAGCACGCCGACTTGGGCACACATCCGCGCGATGACGCCGAGGTTGTGGCCGATGAACAGGACGGCGGTGGAATAGTCGCGCCGCAGCGCCTCGATGAGGTCGAGCACCTCTGCTTCCACCGTCGCGTCGAGGCCGGTCGTCGGCTCGTCGAGCACGATCAGCTTGCGGTCGAGCGCCAGCGCCATGGCGATCACCACGCGCTGCTGCATGCCGCCCGAGAGCTGGTGGGGATAGCGCTCCATCACGTTTCCCGGATCGGCGATGCGAACGCGTTTCAGCATGGCGAGCGCTTTTTCGCGCGCCTCCTCGGCCCCGAGACCGGCGACGCCATAGACCTCGGCCACCTGCCGGCCGACCCGGATCGAGGGGTTGAGCGCCCGTCCGGGATCCTGGTAGACCATCGAGACGGTGCGCTCGCGCAGCCGCCGCAGCGTGGCGTTCGGCATGCGGGCGACATCCTGCCCGTCGATCAGGATGCGGCCTGCGTCGATGCGGCCGTTGCGCGGCAGGTAGCGCATCGCCGCCATGGCGGCGGTCGACTTGCCGCAGCCCGATTCGCCGACGAGCCCGTAGCTGCCGCCACGCGGGATGGTGAGGTCGAGACCCCGCAGCACGGGGCGCGCCCGGCCCCGAACCCGATAGGAGACGTCGAGACCCTCGACTCTCAGGGCGTCCTCGCCGGCGGGCGCCGCATCCCTCATTCGACGGCCTCCTGAATCGCGTCGGCGATGAGGTTGATGGCGATGACGAGCGAAGCGATGGCGAGCGCGTCGAACAGCACCGTCCACCAGTAGCCGCCGCCGATCAGCCCGTAATTCTCCGAGATGGCGAGGCCCCAATCAGAGGAGGGCGGCTGCAGCCCGACTCCGAGAAAGGAGAGCGTCGCCACGGTGAAGATCGCATAGCCGAGCCGCACCGTGAGCTCGACGACGATCGGCGGCAGGATGTTCGGCAGGATCTCGACGAACATGAGGTGGAGCGCGCTCTCGCCCCGGAGCCGCGCCGCCGCCACGTAATCGAGGCTGCGTTCGGTCATCACCGCGGCCCGCACCGTGCGGGCCACGATCGGCATGAAGCTCAGGCCAATGGCCACGACGACGGTCACGTTCGAGGCGCCGAGGGCGCTCAGCGCCAGGAGGGCCAGGATCAGCAGCGGCAGGGCCAGCACGGCCTCGACGATGCGGCTCAGGACGTCGTCGACGAGGCCGGGGAAGAAGCCCATGACGAGACCGAGCGCGGTGCCGAGCGCGACGCCGAGGAGGGTCGCGAGCGGCGCCACGATCAGGATGTCGCGTGCCCCGGCGATGACGCGGGCGAACATGTCGCGGCCGAGCTGGTCGGTGCCGAACCAGTGGTCGGCCGAGGGCGGCACCAGGCCGTTGAGGATGTCGTCGGCGTAAGGATCGACGAAGCGGAGGGCGAAGAGCGCGCAGCCGATCCAGAACAGCAGGATGACGAGGCCGACGAGGAAGGCCGGCGAGCGCAGGAGCAGGCGTGCCCGCTCGAAGCGCGGCGCCTGCCGGATCCCCGTCGGTGTCGCGGCGACGCTCATGGTCCCGTTCCGTAGCGGATGCGCGGGTTCAAGGCCGCGGTGACGAGATCGGCGATCAGGGTCGCGACGACGTAGATCACCCCGACGCTCAAGATGCCGGCTTCGAGCATCGGGAAGTCGTGGCCGCGCGCCGCCGTATAGATCAGGCTGCCGACGCCCTGGTAGTGGAACAGCGTCTCGATGACCACGAGGCCGCCGACCAGATAGCCGGTCTGCGAGGCGATGACCGTGATGGTCGGCAGAAGCGCGTTGCGCAGCACGTGGCGCAGGACGACGCTGCGCCAGGGCAGGCCCTTGAGCACGGCGGTGCGCGTATAGTCGCTGTCGAGCGCCTCGATGGTGCCGGCCCGCGCCATGCGGGCGATATAGCCGAAGACGATGAAGACGAGCGGGATGGCGGGCAGGATCAGGTAGTAGAGCTGCGTCAAGGCGCCGGAGCCGGCCGGGGGCGTCGCCGAGACCGGGAACAGGCGCAGCCCGATGCCGAAGATGAGGATCAAAACGATGCCGGAGACGAATTCCGGCACGATCGTGGCCGACAGGCCGGTCAGGGTGATGATGCGGTCGAGCGGTCGTCCCCGATTGAGGGCCGCGACCACGCCCCCGAAAATGCCGAGCGGCACCACGAGCACGAAGGCCACGGCGCCGAGCTTGAGCGAATTGATCAGCGCCGCGCCGATGAAGGGCGCGACCGGCGACCGGTAGGCGGTCGAGGTGCTCATGTCGCCGCGCAGGAAATGGCTGATCCAGTCCCAATACTGGACCAGCAGCGGGCGGTCGGCGCCGAGCTGGTGGTCGAGCACCGCCACGGCGCGCGGGTCGGCGAGTGGACCCAGGATCGCCCGCCCGACATCGCCCGGCAAAAGCTGCCCGCCCGCGAAGACCAGCACGCTCAGGATGAACAGCGTCACGAGCGCATAGGGCAGGCGGCGGAGCAGGATCTTTACGATGGGCGGGCTCCGTGGTCTGGTTGGGCGATACCCCTCATCCGCCCTTTGCGATGCAAAGGGCACCTTCTCCCGCAAGGGGAGAAGGGAAGTCCGGCGAGGTTGGCGCCCTTCTCCCCTCGCCGGCAAGTTTACGCAGCCGGCGTAAACTTGGCTGCGAAGCGGGAGAAGGTGCCCCGGATCAGATCCGGGGCGGATGAGGGGGCCGATCGATCAGCCGATGCTCGCCCGATCGAGGAACAGGCGATTGGCGATCGGCGGGATGCCGCTCACCGTCTTCTTGGTCGGCACCAGATAGTCGAAGAAATAGCCGAAGATGATCGGCGTCTCGTCGAGCAGCAGCGTCTCGATCTTGGCGGCGATGTCGCGTTGCGCGCTGACCTCGGCGGTGCGGCCGAACTGGTCGACGAGCCCGTCGTAGTCCTTGTTCTTGAAATGCGCGGCATTCCACGGCCCGTCGCTCAGCAGCGGCGCGCGCAGGAAGACGTTGGGCACACCACGATGGCCATAGTCGGTGATGCCCATCGGGCTGTCGAGCCAATCCGACTGGCCGAAGGCCGCCTTGCCGTAATAGGCATCCTGGGCCTCGATCTTGAGGTCGATGTCGACGCCGACCTCGCGGGCGAAAT
This sequence comes from Lichenihabitans sp., assembly GCA_965277635.1. Taxonomy (GTDB): domain Bacteria; phylum Pseudomonadota; class Alphaproteobacteria; order Rhizobiales; family Beijerinckiaceae; genus Lichenihabitans. The sequence continues at coordinate 1,334,502 of CBDIDE010000002.1, read as the reverse complement.
TCTGGATCAGCACGGCATATTGCGGGATCTCCAGATAGGTCTCGGTGGTGAGCGTCACCTTGACCCGGTTGCCGCCGCCGGCCGCCTCGACGAGCTGCTTGGCCTTCGCGAGATCCTGCTGGCGCTGCGCGACGGAGGTCGCGGTCGAGGGAAAGGCGGGCGCGAAGGGGCTGTCGTTGCCGAGCTCGCCGTAGCCGTGCAGCAGGCCCGCCACGATCTTCTTGCGGTCGAGGCTCAGCGCGATGGCCTGACGGATGCGCTTGTCGGCGAGGGGCCCCGTGTCGCAGCGCATATGCACCTGCTGATGGGCGCTGCTCTTCTCGCGGATGATGGTGATGTTCGGGTCGTTCAGCAGCGCCTGGCCGCCGATGACCGGCACCTGGTCGAGCAGGTCGATCTGACCGCTCTGCAGCGCGATGATGCGCGGCTGCAGGGCGTCGAAGAAGCTGAATTCGGTGCGCGCCGGCAGCGCCTTCTCGCCCCAATAGTCGTCGTTGCGCACGAAGCTGGCGCCGACCTTCTGGGTGAATTTCTCGAGTTTGAACGGGCCGGTCCCGTCCCAGTTCTTCTCGTAGTCGCCCTTGTAGGTGGCCGGCAGGATGATGCAGTTGTAGTTGTCCGACGAGACCACGTAAGGGAAGGCGCCATAGGGCGCGTCGAGATGAAATTCGACGGTCAGGTCGTCGATCTTCTTCGTGTTGCCTTTGGACAGGATGCCCTTGAAGGCCGAAAGCGCGTTCGACGCATTGGCCGGGTCGGCCAGCCGGTCGATGCTGGCGATCACGTCCTCCGCTTTCATCGTACCACCGCTGACGAACTTGACGTTCGGCCGCAGCTTGAAGGTCCACACCGAGCTGTCGTCGTTGTGGCTCCAGCTTTCGGCCAGCGCCGGTTTCAGGGTGAGGTCCGGCTGGGTGACGCAGAGGAACTCGCCGGCCTGGATCAGCATCGTCAGGCCGCCATCGTCGGCGACCGTGACGGGATCGACCGCGCCGGCCGGCGTCGCGATGCCGACCTTGATCGTGCTGCCGGCCTTGCCCTGCGCCCAGGCGCGTTGCGGCGCGACGAGGCCCATCAAGCCCGCGACGCCGCCGAGCAGCGGCAGCGACAGGCCGAGCATGCTGCCGTGGCGCAGGAAGGCGCGGCGGTCGATCCGCCCCGCCAACAGCTCGTCGATGAGGTCGTTTTCGAGAGGGCCGATCCGCCGCCGGACCGTGTCGATTGCCTTGCGATGCGTCATCTGGAACGGCCTATGCTAAAGGTTGGGTATCAAAGCTCGGCAATTGAGCAGGTGTCCGGCCTGCGGGTCAACCCGGGATCCGGGTGGCGTGTCTTTGGGGCGTTCCAGCATGTTCGATGCCAGCGGGCCTTATCCGCGCGATCTCGTCGGCTATGGGGCCAATCCACCGCATCCGGCCTGGCCGGGCGGCGCCGCCGTGGCGGTGTCGATCGTGCTGAACTACGAGGAGGGTGGCGAATATTCGGTGCTGCACGGCGATGCGCAATCGGAGAGCGCGCTGACCGACATGGATCGCCCTGCGCCGCTTCCCGGCGAGCGCAACCCCAACGTCGAGCAGAATTTCGAATATGGCAGCCGCGTCGGCGTGTGGGAGATCATGCGGCTCCTGCGCAGCCGCGGCGTCGAGGCGACGGTCTATGCGGTCGGCATGGCGCTCGAGCGCAATCCGGAGGTCGCGGCGGCGCTGCGTGACTGGGGCGTCGAGGTCGCCTGTCATGGCCAGCGCTGGATCGACTACCAGTTCGTGCCCGAAGAGGTGGAGCGGGCCGACATGGCGCACTGCGTCGAAGTCGTGACGCGGACCGTCGGGCGGCGTCCGGTCGGCTGGTATACCGGCCGGCCCAGCCTCAACACGCGACGGCTCGTCGTCGAGACGGGCGGCTTCCTCTACGACAGCGACGCCTATAACGACGACTTGCCCTACTGGCTCAGGGTCGCCGGGCGGCCGCATCTGGTGGTGCCCTACAGTTTCGACAACAACGACAGCCGCATGAACCGCAGCCAGGGCTTCGAGACGGGCGATCAGTTTTTCGCCTATGTGCGCGATGCCTTCGACTGGCTCTATCGGTCGGGGCAGGAGGGCCGGCCCAGGATGATGTCGATCGGGCTGCACGCGCGGATCATCGGCCGCCCCGGCCGCATCGGGGCGCTGGCGCGCCTCATCGACCATATGCAGGCACGGCCCGGCGTATGGATCGCCTCGCGCGAAAGCATCGCGCGCCACTGGCGGCAGCGGTTTCCGGCGCAGGCCCGGGCCTGACCTCGCCGAAGCCGGACCCGCGTCGCTCGGTCCTGCTGCCAATTCTTACTGTATTCGATTCAAATCGTCCGCATCGATGTCATCGAAGCTTTACCAAGAGTAGTTGGTTTGATTGCTTCGGCGAAGCGACCTGGTATCATCGCGGCTGTTTACTTCGATGATCGGCGTATGGTCTGCAAGAGGCAGCTCGATCAGGGCCGGCAGGCTTGGCGCGCCAGGATGACGACGACGCGGTCGGTGACAGCCGATCCGACTCTGTTTGATCGGCTCGCGGATGAACGGCTCGCAAGCAGCGGTTCGGCAAGACGGACGGAGCAGCGTCAGCGCGTGCCTTCGTCATCCCGTTACTCTCGCGCTGTTGCCCGTCCTGGCGCTTCTCTCCGCATCGCCCCTTGTCGCACAGGAGGCCGAGGATCCGATCCTCGCGGCCGTCGACAATCGCAACTGGCCCGAGGCACCGGCCGATGCGTCCGCGCCCGGTTCCCATCTGATCCTCGCCGAGCGGGGCGACGTCCTGACCTTCACGGTGCCGCTCCACTGCGCCGCGTGGCCCGAAAGCTCCGATGGCAGCGCTGTCATCATGGCTTGTGCCAAGGCGGCCTGGCCGAAGCTCGATGGCCCGGTGACGATCAGCCTGATCGCGCGCCGCGCCGCCGTTCCGGCCGCCCGGCTCGATCCGGACTGGGCCGGCCTGCCGCCACCCCATCATCAGTATCGGCTGCAGGCGCGCGAGGCACTGATGCTCGGCGACCACATGGGCAATGTCGAGGCTTATTGCGACAATCACTGGTTCTACTGCACCCAGGTCAGGGTCGACGGGGACCTGTTCGGCGCGCGCACCGAGTTGCGCTTCGCCGCGACGACCTGGGATGGCGGTGCAGCCGTCGCGCTCGGTCGGGCCATCGTCGCGGCCTCGACCTTGACCGAAGTCGGGGGGACCTCGACTCTCCGGCAGGCGAGCCTGTCGGCCGAAGACGCCGAGGGTCACGGCGTCACACGCACAAGTCCTGGCGGGCCACCTTCACGTCCCTGAACGAGATCAGCCGTTGGCGAGCTTCGTCCCAAAGGACGAGGCGGACGCAACCGAAGCTCTGCCAGAGGCGCAGCCGGCCGATATCCCTCAATTCGGGATGGTCCCGCAACACCTCGGGCAACCGGTAGAAGGGCACCTTGCTGACCAGATGATGCACGTGATGGACACCGATATTGGCCGTGAACCAGCGTAAGATGCCGGGAAGGTCATAATGTGAGCTTCCGTAAAGACCGGCGTCATGGGCGTTCCACGAATCGGCGCTCGACCAGCGCGTCTCCTCGAACTGATGCTGCACGTAGAAGAGCCAGACGCCGACAGATGCGGCAATGATGACGAGCGGCACATGGACGAGAACGAACGGCCAAAAACCACAGATCCATATCATGAGCAATGATATCGCGGCGATTGTCAGGTTCGTCGCCATCGTGCTGACCCAGAACTGACCTTTACGCATCAAGCCGAACGGCAGCCTGTACTGAAAGAGGAACAGGTAAATGGGGCCGATCCCGAACATGATCGCGGGATTACGGTACAGCCGGTAGCGAAGGCGATGCCAGAACGAGCCGGCGAGATATTCCCGAAGCGTCATCGTGGTGACATCGCCGATGCCCCGGCGGTCGAGGTCACCCGTGGTGGCGTGGTGGACCGCATGCGTGCGGCGCCAATAGTCGTAAGGCGTCAGCGTCAATATGCCGAGCACCCGTCCGGTCCAGTCGTTCGCCGCCCGCGCGGGGAAGAACGCGCCATGCCCGCAATCATGCTGGATCATGAACAGTCGCACGACGAGGCCGGACGTCGGCAGCAACAACAAACCCGATATCCATATGTGGCCGAGGTTGATGGCGACGACCATGGCGATCCATGCGGCCACGAACGGCAGCAGTGTCACCATGAGTTCGATTATGCTGCGCTCCGTGCTCGGCCGGCAATATGTCTTGAGTTGGCGCATCCAGTGTTCGGCGACCGCAGAAGGGGGCGCATGATTGTGAGACGGCGGCGCCATGGCATGCTCCTATCGACGCGTGCAAAGGGCGCTTCCCGCGCATCCACGAAACGATGGCATCGGCATCGGCGGGGATTGCGAACAGATGGGGGTCGAAGGAGGCGGAACTAGGTCGGACGCACGTGCCGGTTCCGCTTGGCGATGTTCCAGCAGTTGCGCGGTTCCAGCAGTGGCGCGGTTCCAGCAGTGACGCGAGGGCGCTCTCTATTGCGATCCCGCGGTCAACCGGCGAAAACTCGTCGGCGCCTGCACGGACCGATCGGGCCGCCGCACCGCGCCGGGCACGGCGGCCGCGCCGGCGGATTACTTCTTCGACTTGCTGTGGGCGGCGCCGGACGAGGCATGGGCCTTGGTCGAATGGCCGTGCGCTTCGTCGGCGTGCTTGGCGGCGGCGGCGTGGTCGCCCTTCTCATGATGTTCGGCCGCCGTGCGATGGGATTTCGCCGCCCGCTCGTGATGCTCGGCGGCTTCGTGATGTGCGGTCTTCGGCATCTTACTCTCCCTTAGCGACGCGGTCATCGCGTCGCCCGATCAACCGAGCCGCCGCGCCAAAGGTTTCATTCGCCGCGATGATGACTGCCTTCGGTTTGATCAGGCGGCGATCTCGGGGGCGCCGATGTCGACGCGCGAGAGGCGGTTGCGCCGATCCTTGCGGCTTAAGCGCGCAGCGACTCTGGTGTAGAATGATCTTCTGATCGGCGAAGGAGGATCGGATGACGGATCGTGCAAAGCCCGAACGCCCGCGTGATGGTGTCACGCCCTTTCTCACCGTCGCGGACGGCCGCGGCAGCGAGGCGCTCGAGTTCTACGCCCGCGCCTTCGGCGGCGACATCGTCGAGCGCAATCCGGCCGAGGACGGCAAGCGGCTCATGCAGGCGAGCCTGAGGATCAACGGGGGCTGGGTGATGCTCTCTGACGAATTTCCCGAATGGATGGGCGGACGCGTCACCCCGCCGCCCGCGGCCGTGACGCTGCATCTTCAGGTCGACGATGCCGACCGGTGGTGGGCGCGCGCGCTCGACGCCGGGGCGATGGTGGCAATGCCGATCGCCGATCAGTTCTGGGGAGACCGCTACGGGCAGCTGCGCGATCCCTTCGGACACACCTGGTCGATCGGCAGCCCGATCGGACGATGAGCGCCGATTCGCTCAGAAGCCGGAGGGGTTGCTGGCGAAACTGCGCGGCGCCGGGCTTACGGTGCGGGCCGCGCCATTGTCGATCTGCAGCACGGCGAGGCCGCGTTCGTTCGGCCCGTCCTGGCGGAAGCGAAACAGGCCGTCGGCACCGTTGAAGCCCGACGTATTGGTCAGCGTGTCCTGGGCGAACCGTTGCGCGCCCTGGCTGCGGGCGAGTGCCGCCGCCAGCGTGACGGCGTCGTAGGAGAGCGTCGCGATGCGCGCCGGCTCGACACCGTATTTGGCCTTGTAGCGTTGCGCGAAAGCATTGAAGCCGGCATTCTCCGGTGCCGCGAACCAGGCGCCCTGGAGGGCCGGCAGCTTGAACACGCGCGCGTCGTTCCAGACGCCGGTCCCGAGCAATTGCACCTTGTGGCTGTCGATGCCGTTCTGCGTCAGGGCCTGGGCGACCGCCTGCATGGCATCGGCCTGCTCCGGAATGAAGAGCGCGTCGATCCGGGGCAGGGCGGACGCGATGCGGGCCACCGCCGCGGGCGCGGCGCCCGGCTTGTAGCGCTCGATCGTCTCGACGCGACCACCGGCCTTGGCCACCGCCTGCTGGAACTCGCCGAGCGCCACATTGCCATAATCATTCTCGGGGACCAGAGCGCCGAAGCTCTTCTTGCCCTGCGACGAGGCGTAGTCGACGATGCGGTCGACATAGTTCTCGATCAGGAACGACAGCAGATAGACGCCGCGCGAGGCGGATCCCGTGTCGGTGGAAAAGCCGATGACTGGCTTGTCGGCCGCGCGCGCGACCCGCGCCGCCTCCCTCACGTCGGCTGCGAAAACCGGGCCGAGCACCAGTTCCGCGCCTTCGCCGATGGCGGTTTGCGCCGCCTCCCGCGCCCCGTCCGGGGTCGAGCGGTCGTCCTTGACCAGGATCGTCAGGTCGTTGGCGCCCGCTTCCGTATAGGCCAGTTCGGCGGCGTTGCGCAGCGAGGTGCCGATGGCGCTCGGCGCGCCGTTCTGGGTCAGCGGCAGGATCAGCGCCACCTTGTCGGGGCCGCTGCCGATGGTGCTGCCCTGCTGCGCGGCGGGGCTGCCGAGCGGCGCCGACTGCACCGGCGTGGTCGGCGCCGAGAGATTGGGCTGTTGCGGCTGGGCGGCGAAATTCGGGCCGCCGCCGCTCAGCCCGTTGGGACCGCAGGCCGCCAGCAGGCCGCTGAGGCCGATCGCTCCCGCAAGGCTCGAAAATCGACGTACGCGTGCCAGCAAAGTCCCGCACCCTATGTAAACATCGCTTTACGATACCATCAACCGCGTGCTGCCGGTAGCCTCCGTGGTGCACTTTCACCGAATGAGGCGCCGTCTGGCGCGATCGGTGCCGGACATCGGCTTAGAGGAGGACCCGCGCGGAGCGGGCGGCGATGATGACATCAGGCGGGGGAAGCGATGGCGAGGAAGGACGGCACGGCACGTCGGCGAGCCGCGGAGCGCCGTCCCGGCGGACCTTTTGCGCATTTGGGACGCAGGTTGCGGCGGCCCCGATCGCGCCCGGCCTCCACATCGTCGCGACGCCGATCGGCAACCTCGCCGACATCACCTTGCGGGCGCTGGCGGTCCTGGGCGCGGCCGATGCGGTGCTGGCCGAAGACACCCGCGTCTCCCGCGTGCTGCTCGACCATTACGCGATCGATACGCCGCTCCTATCCTACCACGAGCACAACGCCGCCGCGATGCGGCCGCAGATCCTGGCCCGGTTCGGTCGCGGCGAGGCCCTCGCCCTGATCTCGGACGCCGGCACGCCGCTGATCTCCGATCCAGGCTACAAGCTCGTGATCGACGCCGTGGCAGCCGGCCATGCCGTAACGGCGGCGCCCGGAGCCTCGGCGGTCATGACCGGACTGGTCCTCGCCGGACTGCCGACCGATCGCTTCTTCTTCGAGGGCTTCCTGCCATCCAGGCGTGGCGCGCGGCGCAGCCGGATCGCCGAGATTGCCACGATCCCCGGGACGCTCGTCCTGTTCGAATCGGCCCGCCGTCTGCCCGAAGCCCTGGCCGACCTCGCCGTCGTGATGGGGCCGCGCGCCGCCGCCGTGGCGCGCGAGCTCACCAAGCGGTTCGAGACGGTACGGCGCGGCACGCTCGCCGACCTCGCCGCGCTGTACGAGGCCGATGGGCCGCCCAAAGGCGAGGTCGTCATCCTGGTCTCGCCGCCGGGCGAAGCCGCGCCCTCGAGCGTCGCCGATGTCGAGCGCGCGCTTGCCGCTGCCATGGCGACGATGTCGCTCAAGGATGCCGCGACCGTGGTCGCCGCCGGCACCGGCCTGCCGCGACGCGAGGTCTATGCCCGGGCGCTGGCGCTCGCCGCGCCGAAGCGCGGGCGCGACTGATGCGACGCGCGGGCAAAGGCGGGCGTCTCCAGGCCAATCGCCGGGGCCGGCGCGCCGAGCGGATCGCCGCGCTGTGGCTGATGCTGCGCGGCTACCGCATCCTCGATCGCGGCTTCAAGGTCGCAGGCGGCGAGATCGACCTCGTGGCGCGGCGCGGCGAGACCCTGGCCTTCGTCGAGGTAAAGCGCCGGGCGAGCCTCGATGAGGCCTTGCTCGCCGTGACAGGGACGAAGCGCGGGCGCATCGCGCGCGCCGCGGGGGTCTGGCTCAGCCGCAATGCCTGGGCGGCCGGCCTGACCTATCGCGGCGACGCCGTGCTGATCGCGCCGCGGCGCTGGCCGCGCCACCTCGCCGACGCTTTCCCGGTGGTCATCGGCTATTGATCTCTCAGAACGACAGCTTGGCGCCGACGAGCGCGAGCGTGCCGGCGAGAACCGGACGCAGCACGCGGTCCGGCACGTGGGCCGCGAGCTGGCTGCCGATGGCGATGCCGGGCAGCGAGCCGATCAGCAGCGAGACCAGCATGGCCCAGTCGACCGAGCCGAGATACCAGTGGCCGGCGCCGGCCAGCAGCGTCAGCGGCACTGCATGCGCGATGTCCGAGCCCACGATCCGGGCGGTCGGCAGTCCCGGGTAGAGCACCAGCAGCACCGTCACGCCGATGGCGCCCGCACCGACCGAGGATAGCGACACCAGGACGCCGACCGCGGCCCCGAGGATGATCGTGTAGAGCCGAATGCGGCGCTCGGTCAGCCGCTCGGCATGGCGCGCCAGCCGGCCGAGGATCCAGCGACGGAACAGCAGGGTGATCGCGGTGAGAATCAGCGCGACGCCGAGCACCGAGGTGATGACGCTGCTCGCCCCATGGCTGTCCCGCCCGACTTGCGACAGGATCGCGATTGTGACCGCCGCCGCCGGGACGCTGCCGGCCGCGAGGCGTCTGGTGATGCGCCAGTCGATGGTGCGGTTCAGCCCGTGCACGATGGTGCCACCTGTCTTGGTCAGGCCGGCATAGAGCAGATCGGTGCCGACCGCCGTCGCCGGATGGATGCCGAACACCAGGACCAGGAGCGGCGTCATCAGCGAGCCGCCGCCGACGCCGGTGAATCCCACCAGGGCTCCCACCACCAGTCCCGAGACGGAGTACCAGGGGTTGATTTGGCTGAGCACATCCATTGCCGTCGTCCGGGGCTCGCGGCGCAGGATCGCCGCATCGGTCGCAGGCTCGCGAACGAGTATATCCTGCTTGTCGACGGTTTTTATAGACAATTGCTGGGAGCCGGTCAAACGGGCGACCGCTTGACGCTGCTCGCGTCTTGTCGTGAGCGGCGCAGCTAGGCAGCTCGGCAGTCCAGCAGGCCTAGCCGGCTGCCACGGCCCTTTGGTCGAGCTGATCGAGGCCGGTGACGCCGGTCAGCTTCTCGAGCGCGGCATCCGACAGCGCGAAGTGCGGCGCCGACATCAGCACCTTTGCCGGGCCGGCTGACGACGTCTGCGCCGTGACCTTCAAGCGGCGCAGCAGGCCTTTTTGCACGAGCCGCTCGGCGGCGGGGAGCAGCTTTGCCGTGGGGAAGAGGCCCGGGTAGCTGATGCCGTAATCTTCGGCGAGGTCGATCACCGGACGCAGGTCGTGGCCGGAGACGAACACATAGGCCAGGAGCTGGTCGCCTGGGTCCGTCGTGCCGAGGAACCGGCGGGTCAGCTGGTGGCGGCGGCTGGCGAAGTCGCGCACCCTCACCGCCACGTCGTCCCAGGTGCCGACCTCGTAGAGCCTGAAGGCAGCGTCCGCGGTGCGTTCGAAGCGCCCGGTCAGGTCGATGGCGGGCAGGGTATAGAGGTTGCCGGCCGTGCGAAGGCGCGCGACGGAGGTGGCGTCGGCATCGTCGGTAATGAGAATGCAGTCCGGATTCTCCGGCTTGCCGAGATCGAAGACCCGCTCGAGCTGCATCCGTGTCGCGGCGCCGGGCGAGGTCGCGAAGCGGGCCCGCGGGCAGCGGTCGAGACCGCGCGCACGCCAGACGTCGAGCACCTTGTCGGTCGCCGCCGCCTCGCGCACCTGCCGCAGGCTCGCCTCCACGACATCGAGCAGGCATTCGATGTTGATCGGCTTCTGCACGATGGCGTCGAAGATGCCGTGGGTCTGGTCGCGCTCCTCGAGGCCGTCCGGATCGGCCGTGATGCCGATGAAGCGCGGCCTGCAGGCTTTGCCGATGAGTTCGTGGACCTTGCGGGCTGCCCCGACACCGTCGAGGAGCGGCATGTGATAATCGAGGATGGCGAGATCGAAACGTCGGCTGCCGAGCAGCTTGACGGCGGCCAGGCCGTCGCCGGCCACCGTCACGGCTTCGCCGCGGCCGCTGAGGACCGCCTCGAGGATGGTGCGCGAGAAGGGATCGTCGTCGGCGATCAGGATACGAGACGGCATGACCGTGATGCTCGGGCTGGCAACTGCCACCCGACAAGTTTCGGCCGAATTGGTAAATTCTCCGTTCAAGCGCGAGCGTGGCCGTGCCTGTGCGTCTCCGCAGTTGATGCGCCCGCCCGCCGAGGTTCCTAAGTCTCAGCAGAGCCTTAGACGTTGCACGCCGTCTTGGGCTTAACCGAATATCAAGCCGATTGAGCTTAATTGTACGCCGATAGAGGAGCAGCGTTACAGGAAGGCGACATGCTCGCGGTTCGATCGACTTCGGCCCGGAGCGACGCGTGGGTTGCGGAGACGCGGCGCCTGATCGCGAGCGACCAGGTCTATTACGGGATCGTCGCCCTGTTCACCCTGTGCACGGGCGTGACGGCCGCTCTGGTGGGGCGCGACTATCTGATCTTCACCATCTGTGACTATGTGAAGAGCTGGGCTATCCTGGCGGCCGGGGCGATCACCGTCGCGCTGTCTCCGACGTTCGTCGTCAGGGCGTGGCGAGAGCATCCCGCAAGCCCCTGCTCCCTCGCTTGGCAGATCCTGCGCACGTTTCTTGCGCCGAATGTCGCCGCCGGTCTGGCGCTCTATCTCGCTTTGGCGGCTTTCATGGGTGCGTTCACGACGCTGAAGACGGTGCTGCCCTGCCTCAACGGTTTCTGGGCCGATCCTTGGCTGGCGAGGATCGACTGCGCCGTCCATTTCGGACAGCAGCCGTGGCGGTGGATTCAGCCGCTCCTTGGCTTCCCGCTTGTCACCCGCCTGATCGAGATCGTCTACGGGCCCGTCTGGATCGGCTGCATCACCCTGGTCCTGCTGTATCTCTGTATGATCCGGCGCGACCCCGAGCATCGTCGGCGGTTCCTGATCGGGTTCATTCTGACCTGGATCATCAACGGCATCGTCCTGGCCGGCATATTCATGTCCGGTGGGCCGGCGTTCTACGGCAGGATCACGCACGACGACGGGCCGTTCGGCGACCTCGTACGCTATCTCGATTTCGATGCCGACACGGCGCTTTCGGCGGCCTGGACGCAGCGCGAACTCTGGCAGGCGTACCGGGCCGCATCCTCCGGGGTGGGGGCGGGAATTTCGGCCTTCCCGAGCCTGCATGTCAGCATGATCCTCCTGTGCTGCCTCGGCATGTGGAAGATCGGCCGTCCGGTCGCCTATGCGCTCGTTGCCGTGGCGGCGGTCATCGTCGTGGGATCGGTCCATCTCGGATGGCATTATGCCGTCGGCAATTATGTCGTCTTCGTGCTGATGGGCGCCATCTGGTGGGCGAGCGGCCGCCTCGCGGTCGGGTCATGCCGCAACGCGGAGCCTTGGAGCATCCTGTCTCCCGACGATCGGCTGCCGGATGCCGTCGGCCCGCGAGCGGCGTGATCAAGGAACCGCGTCGCCGCCCAACCCCGCCATGAGCTCCCGGATCTTGTCGGCGGACCAGCGCGATTCGTCGCGAACGCGCTCGAGGTGAAGGGCGAAGTCCGGCGCGTTGTCGGCCGCCGATTCGAGGCAGCGGCAGCGTTCCGCAAGGCTGCGGAAGCCGATGATTCCGGCGGCACCGATCATGGCGTGGGCGTCACGCCTCAGGCGGACCCGTATCTCGGGTTCGGCAGGGTCGCCCTCGAAACGCGACGTGACCTGCGCGGCAAGCTGGCCGAGCATGGCCGCCGTCCTGGCCTTGCCTAGAAGCCGCGTCAGGCTGGCATAGGCCTGCATGTCGATCCGCGCCGAGCCATCCTGGTCCGGCGTCGCGTCGAAGCCTGGCTCCGTCCGCTCGCGGCCGAGCCAGCGATCGACGACCGCATAAAGAGCGGTGCGCTTGAACGGCTTGCCCACGTGATCGTCCATGCCGGCCTGCCGGAACTGGCGGATCTGCTCGGGGAAGACGCTGGCCGACATGGCGATGATCGGCAGGGTGCTGGCCGGATGGGCGAGGGCCCGGATGGCACGGGTCGCCGTCATCCCGTCCATGCCGGGCATCTGGATGTCCATCAGGACGAGATCGTATGACGCCGCCTGCACCGCGGCGATGGCGTCGCGACCGTCCCCGACGATGTCCACGCGATAGCCGCGAGCCTCGAGCACCGCCTTGGCCACCTCCTGATTGGCCGGAATGTCCTCGACGAGCAGCAACCGGCCAGTGCCGGCCGCCGCCGTCTCGGGATCCGCCGCTTCGGCCGGCCGTTCGGGCCCCAGCTCCAGCGTCGCTTCGAACCAGAACGTCGCGCCCTCGCCGAGCTCGCTGACGACGCCGATGGTGCCGCCCATCAGCCCGATGAGCTGGCGTGAAATGGCGAGCCCGAGGCCGGTGCCGCCGAAGGTTCGGCTGACGGATCCGTCGAGCTGGCTGAAGCGCCGGAACAGGCGGTCCTGCCTGTCCCTGGCGATGCCCGGACCCGTGTCGATCACCGACACGCGCAGCGTCTGGGCGGCCTCCGACCGCCACAGCAGCTCGGCCCGCAGCGTCACGCGTCCGGCCTCCGTGAACTTCACCGCGTTGTTGAGCAGGTTCAGAAGGATCTGCCGCAGACGCGCCTCGTCGCCGACGAGCGCCGCGGCGATCCCCGGATCGATCTCGACGGCGAGCGCGAGGCCCTTCGCATCGGCGCTGCCGCGCACGAGGATCACGGTCGCCTCGACGAGGCCGGTGAAATCGAAGGGACGCCGCTCGATCTCGATCGCTCCGGCCTCGACCTTCGAGACGTCGAGAATGTCGTTGAGCAGGGTCAGCAAGGCATCGCTCGCGGAGCGGATCAGATCGAGGTGGCGACGGTCCTCCGGGACGATACGTCCGGACGCGGAGAGCAGGTCGGAGAAACCGATGATGCTGTTGAGCGGCGTCCGGATCTCATGGCTCATGGCGGCGAGGAATTCGGTCTTCGCCTGGTTGGCGAGCTCGGCTCGGGCCTGGGCCAGTTCGGCCATGGTCTTGGCCGTGCGCAATTCGTCGGCCTGGCTCTGTCGTTCGGTGACGTCGCGGATCACCGCGATGATGTCCGGGGCGCCGCGCTCCGCCCCCGCGATGCGCCGGTAGGTGGCCTCGACCCAGACCCAGTAGCCTCGGCTGTGGAGCATGCGGTGGACGCTGGTCGTCTGCCCTTCGGTGCCGAGTGCCACGGTCGCTGCCATCATGCCCGGCAGATCGTCCGGATGAACCAAGACGGCGGCCGGCAGCCCGGCAAAATCGTCGAGCGAATAGCCGAGCACGGTGCCGACCGCCGGCGACACGTAGGTTCTCACGTGATCGGCCGACTGCAGGACGATGATGTCAGAGGCGTTCTCCGCCAGAAGGCGATAGCGCGCCTCGCTGTCCCGCACCGCCGTTTCGGCACGGCGCAGATGGGTGGTATCACGCGACAGGACGACGAGCCGTTCGGGATCGCCGCTCGCGCCGCGGATCGGGGTCACCAGCACGTCGAGATGTTTCGCCGTACCTCCGTGGGTGACGAAACGCGCGGAGAAATGGGCGACCGCGCCGGACCCTGCGGCCGCGAGCGCGGCCCGCACCTCCCCATGCGTTTCCGGGGACCACAGATCGACGAAAGGCCGGCCGAGGATCTGCTCTTCCGATCCGACCCCCATGAGATAGAGGCCGTTGCGGCCGGTGAACTGCAGTCTGCCGTCGAGGTCGACCACCTGGATGCAATCCGCACTGCTCTCGATGACGCTGCGCAGGAAGGTCTCGGTCTCATACGCGGCGGAGGGTGGCGGGTCGGGCGGGGCTTCGCGCAGCCAAACCGCGCGGCTGGGCGCGGTGTCCGCCGTCTCCGCAGGGACGCAATGACCCATTTCGAAGGTCACGAAACGGCCATCCGCGCGGCGCAGGCGGCAGCGGCAGGTCGCCACCTCGCCGGCCAGAGTGGCCCGCAGGGCGGCGGCATCCTCCGGATGGGCGAGATCGAGGATGCACGTTCCGGCCGTAAGGCGGAATGGCCGGCCCAGGCCGGCCTCGCCTTCCGGCGAGCGGATGAGGTATCCGGCGGCATCGGTTTCGATCAGCAGGGCGGCCCCGGCATCGATCAGCGACCGCAACCGCGCCTCGCGATCGAACGAGGTCCGCAGTCCGGCGCGAAGCCGGGCGAGGGCGACCAGCGTCGCCGCGAGGGCGCCCCCAAGGACCACGAGGGCCGCGCAGGCCGCGAGAACGAGGACGGATGCCGTCATCGTCCGCCTGTCGCGACGAGATCCGGCACACGCCGGCCGTTGCGTCGACCCTGGTGGTCATGTTTCGGACGTCGCGGATCCGGCAAGTCCCATCACCTCGTCGTGCAACCGGTGGCCAGCCGAAGGTTTACACGCTACGGCCTCCGCCGCTGTTGCCGGGCTGCGTCATCGGCCGGAAAATCCGAGCGTCAGGTTCGGATGGTTAAATCAGGCCTTGCCTAATGCCGCCGGGATCCGGGTCGACACTCGTGCCGACTGAGGGTATATTGGCGGCCGTTGCGCTCAGGTCCGACGTATTGGTGAACACCGAATTGAGCTGAAACATCTATTGCGCACGGTTCTTGCTTTCGACGGCGATGGTGGAGGTGGCTTGTCGGCGAAACACGATAAGGGATCCTTTCGGGATGACGAGAGCGGTGTTGACGGCAGTATTGATCTGCTTTGTGACCTGCGGCAGTGTGCTGGGGCAGGTCGATAAATATAACGTCACCCCGATGGAGAAAGCGGCCTGCCAGGAGGATGCGATGACCTTGTGCAGCAGCGCCTATCCGGACGAGGATCGGCTCATCGCCTGCATGCGGCACAACAGGTCGCAACTGAGCACCGTCTGCCGGGCAGTCTTCGAGGCCGGGATGAAGCGCCGCCACATGGCGCTGTAGATCGCTGTTAGACTGATTTTTGAAGCGTGAATGCATTTCGCTCATCCCCGCGAAGGCGGGGATCCAGGAGAGCGTAGGGTGCGGTGCTGGCTGCCGAAATCCGGACGGACGGCTTCGGTCGGCTGCGCTGGATTCCCGCCTTCGCGGGGGATGAGCGGCGAGTCCGGCTCATCGCCTTGATGCGATATCGGCGCTGGCGAGCAGCGTTATGCCACGGGCCGTCATGCGGCGGCGAGCCGCGTCGAGGCTGGTGCCACCGTTGGGATCGGGCAGCCCGATGCCGCGGCAGGCATCCTCGATCACGACAACCTTGTAGCCGAGATCGATGGCATCCTCCGCCGACCAGGCGACGCAAAAATCCGTCGCAAGGCCGCAGACGAAGATGCGGCGGATGTCTCGCGCGCGAAGCCAGCCGTCGAGGCCCGTGACGGTCTCGCGATCGTTCTCCCGAAACGCCGAATAGCTGTCGATGCCGGGCCGAAACCCCTTGCGCAGCACGAGCTCGATGCGGGTCTGGTCGAGGTCGGGATGCAGCGCGGCACCAGACGTGCCGATGACCGCATGGTCGGGCCAGAGCGTCTGCGGCCCGTAGGACATCGCGACCGTGTCGAAGGCGGCGCGGCCCCGGTGGGCGCTGGCGAAGGACGAATGACCGGGCGGGTGCCAGTCCTGCGTCGCGAAGGCATGCCGGAACGGGCCGCCGAGCAGCCGGTTGATGACCGGCATGACCGCGTCGCCCTCCGCCACCGGCAGTTCCCCGCCTGGCATGAAGGTCGGCTGCACGTCGATGAGGCCGAGGATGTCGCGGTCGGGGTCGAGGGTGATCATGGGAGTCTCGGAGCGCCTGCGGACAGGACTCTATTCCGCCGCCCGGCGAAGGCAAGTTCCGGAGACGAGCGGGGCACGTCCGGCCTATCGGGACATTGCCGGTCGCCATGCACCGAGGGACCGCCTGCCGACATGTTGCGGCGAAACGCTGACCGTGGGCCAGGCCGAAGATCCGACGATCAGGGATTCGGCAACCCCGCCTCGACCAGGCCGGCAACGTACCGGTCGAGCAGGCCCGGATGCATGTATCGGAGAGGGTCACGAATGTCCGCCGTCGACGTCACATGAGGCCGCTCGAGAAGAAAGGTCGTGAGCGCTCGCCTGGCCTCCTCGCCATCTCCGGCCGATCCGAGAAAGGCCGCGAGATCGCGGAGCGGCCAGGTTATTCCCGGCTTCTCGGCGAGCGCGCGTTTGGTCCAGCGCGCAGCCTCGGCGGGGCGGCCGGAGGCGAAATGCGCCAGGCCGATACCGATCAGCGAATTGAAACTGAAGGGGTCGCGGGGCGAGAGGCGGCCCGAGCGCTCGAAGCAGGCGAAGCCTTCGTCGGGCAGCCCGCCGTAGACCCTCGCAAATCCCCGCCTCGTCCAGGCCCAGGCGTGATTGACGTCGATGTCGATTGCCCGGTCGATGAAAAAATTCGCCCGTTCGAGCGAGCCCTCGATCAGGATGATCGCCGACGCGGTGGCGGTGAGGGCTAGCGGATCGTCGTCGATTCGGTCAAGGGCGATATCGAGCAACGCCTTCCCGAGGGCGCGTTGTCTGGGAAGGTCGTCCGTCCAGTTGTAGGTGATATGCTGCCCATGCGCCCATGCGCCGACGGCGGCCGCACGGCCGTTGCTGGGCTCCAGAACCAAGGCTTGATTGATGAACGACATGGCTTGTTCGTTCTCGCCCCTCCGGTGAGCCCAAAGATAAGGCATGGCGCACATGACAAGGTCGTAGGCAGCCCTGCTTTCCGGGGCCTTGCGTTGGGAACGCTCGACCTCGGCCTTGCGGATTGTCGGATGCAGCGCGCCGGAGACTCTCTCGGCCACATGATCCTGCACCTCGAAGACGTCTTCGACCTGGGCCTCGATTCTGTCGGCCCAGATATGCAACGCTGTTCCGGCGTCGATCAGCTGAACGGATAGGCGCATGCGCGTGCCGGCAAACTGGACGCTGCCCTGCAAGACGTATCGAACGCCGAGTTCCGCAGACACGATCCTGAGGTCCACAGCGTCGCGATAGGCGGCCGCCGAATGGTGCGCGATGACGAGAAACTCCTTCACGCGAGACAGGCTGGCCGTAATCTCGTTGAACATGCCCTCGACGAGGAGATCGCGGTTGGCATCGCCGCTCAAGTTCCTGAACGGGAGAACGGCGATCGAGGGGTGTGTCGCTGGATCGGGTACCGCGATGCCCTGCGGACGAGTGACGCCGATCACGCTCGGATTCCAGATCCAGATGCGCTGGCGCTGCGACAGGCCTTTGAGCTGCCGTTCGCCGACATCCGTGAAATAGAGGTCCGTCTTTCCGCTCAGATATTCGAAGACCCCGCGCGAGATCGCCATGCCGCCGGCTGGCGACAGCTCCTGTACCCGCACAGCGACGTTCACGCCGTGGCCGAAGCGATCGTCAGGGGTGACCACCACGTCGCCGACGACGATGCCGACCCGTACCCGCAGTTGCGGCCCTCGTTCGTTGCGCCGGGCACTCAGGGAGCGTTGACATTGTGCGGTCCAATTAACGGCGCTGACCGGGCTCGCGAACTCGGCGAGAAGCCCGTCGCCCACGGTTTTGAAGATATGCCCACCAAACTTGCCGATCGTCGGCAGGACCACGTCATCGAACGCGCTCTTCACCGCGCGCAGGGTCGCGGCCTCGTCGGCTTCGATCAGACTGGAATAGCCCTCCACATCCATCGAAAGGATTGCCGGCAAGCCGGCGATTTGGCTGAGCCATGAGCACGCGTTCCAATCGGACAGGCGGCAATCAACAAGCGGTTTGTCTGAGCGCCGCCCGCGCTGGGCCTGCCTCGGATGTCTGTACGAACCGGCTAGACGCCGAAGCGATTCTGCTGGCCAGACGAGCCTGTGCCGGCAAGCCGGCGTGCCCCTTGCTTAGAGCAATGCTAGCATGGACCGCGCGTCCTTCTGCAACCGCAATGTATGTATCGAAGCGAATCCTTTGATACATGTTTGTCGGCGGCCTTCGCGCGATCGGGTTCGGTATCTCGCATCGATGGCCAAATCTCCTCGCAACGATGCGAGGCCCCCGCGTGCAGGCGTCGCGCGCAACCGGTCGCGGTCGCCATCGATCGGATTGCCGCGTGCGACAAGCTGTGCTCGCCTTTGCGCTCCTCACCGCCCCGCACCTCCAGTTCGCGGACCTCAGAACAGAAGGGAGGGGTTCAACCCGTCATCGGCTCCTTCCCAAAGGATCGGGAGTCTCCGAGAAAACCGCGGCGGCTCAGGGTACTAAACTCGACCCTGGCTGGCTCGACGCCGCGCGCAGATCTCAAATCTTTGGCATCCGCACCGCTCCCAGACGACGACGCATGAACAGCGTGCCGGCCACCGGCGTGTCGTAGTAGGGCGCGATGACCTCGAATCCAAGCCGCAGGTACAGCGACTGCGCGCCTGTCATCGACGGCAGAGTGTCGAGCCTGATCTCGCTGTAGCCGATGCCCTCGGCGACTATCATCAGCGCGTCGGCCAAGCCTTGTCCCACCCCGCGGCCGCGTCCGTCTGGAGACACATACAGGCGCTTCATCTCGCAAAGGCCGGGACGATCCATCGGCCGAAGTCCGACGCAGCCCAAGGCTGGACCGTCGGCGCGGCGGGCCAGCAGCAGTTCGCCGGCGGGCGGCGCGTATTTGCCAGGCATGGCGGCCATCTCCGCCTCGAAGTCCTGATAGGCGAGGTCGACATCGAGCGAGGCCGCATAGGCCCTGAAGAGCGTTATCGTGGCCGCGAGATCGTCGGCCGTCCGGACGGGTCCTATCCGAAACGCCGCGTCGGCGAGGCGCCGGTTTCGCTCGCTCACGCCTTCGCCCGCCGCCGCTGCCGATACTGGTCGGCGACGACCGCGGCGACGATGATGATGCCCTTGACGATGCCCTGCACATAGGCGTCGATGCCGATGAAGGTGAAGCCGGAGGTCATCACGCCGAGGATCACCGTACCGATGACCGTGCCGGAGATGCGGCCGGCGCCGCCCGCCAGGCTGACGCCGCCGATGACCGCCGCCGCGATGGCGTCGAGCTCGTAGCCGAGGCCCATGCTGGACTGGCCGCTCTGCGCCCGCGCCGCGGTCAGGAGCCCAGCGAGGCCCGACAGCAGGCCGGCCAGCGTGTAGACCAGGATGAGGTGCCGGCTGACATTGATGCCGCTGACCCGAGCCGCCTGCGGATTGGCGCCGATCGCATAGGTGAACTTGCCGTAGCGGGTGTAGCGCAGGGCGACGTGGAAGATCGCCGCGGTGGCGAGGAAAATGATCACCGGGACGGCGCCCGAGCCGATCCAGGTGTAGTTCTCGGCCAGCATCGAGATCGGCTGGCCGCGCGTGTAGAGCTGGGCGACGGAGCGGGCCGTGACCATCATGCCGAGCGTGGCGATGAAGGGCGGGATGGCGGTGACCGCGATCAGGGTACCGTTGATGCAGCCCGCGATGGCGCCGATCACGAGACCGCAGACGACCGGGACCACGAAGGGCAGGCCGGTCAGCGCGGGGAAGACGGCGCGGGCGTAGCCGGGCTCCTGCGCCAGGCTCGCGGCCACCATGGCCGCGACGGCCAGCACCGAGCCCGAGGAGAGGTCGATGCCGCCGGTGATGATCACCTGCGTGACGCCGATGGCGATCACCCCGACGGTCGAGACCTGCAGCACCATGATCAGCAGGCGTTCCGGGTTGAACAGGAAGCTTTGGTGGCGAATGCCCCAGCCGAGCGCCTCGAACAGCAGCGCGATGCCGATCAGCACCAGCAGGATGCCGGCCTCGTTGGGCAGGCGGCGGCGTCCCCGCTTGCGCTCGGCGACGGCGATGGTGTTGGAGAGGGGCTCGACCATGGCGTTCCTCGCATTCCCTGGGCCTGGGCCGCCGGCCCTGTCGTTCCTCGGCTGAAACCGCTCGCGCCGCGTCAGGCCGCCGCCAGCTGCATGATCTTCACCTGGTCGGCCTCGGCACGATCGAGAATGCCGGTCATGCGGCCTTCGTGCATCACCGCGATGCGGTCGCTCATGCCGAGGATCTCGGGCATCTCCGAGGAGATCATCAGCACCGCGACCCCCTGGCCGGCGAGGCGCGTGATGAGGCGGTGGATCTCGGCCTTGGCGCCGACGTCGATGCCGCGCGTCGGCTCGTCGAGGATCAGGATCCGCGGATGGGTCAGCAGCCAGCGGCCGATCAGCACCTTCTGTTGGTTGCCGCCCGAGAGGTTCTCGATGCGCTCGTCGAGGTTCGGCGTCTTGACCCGCATGGCGTCCTTCATCTTCATGCATTCGGCGTTGACGGCGCCCTGCCGCACGAACCCGCCCTGAACGAACTTGTCGGTCAGCACCGCCATCTGCATGTTCTCGAGCACGGAGAGCATGAGGAAGCAGCCGGTGTCCTTGCGGTCCTCGGTCAGCAGCGCCATGCCGGCCTTCATGCCGTCGCGCGGCGAGCCGATCGTGATCTTTTTGCCGTTGAGTATGATCTCGCCGGAGGTTGCGGGAGTGACGCCGAAAATCGTCTCGGCGACATTGGTGCGGCCGGAGCCGACGAGGCCCGCAAGGCCGAGGATCTCGCCCTTCCTGAGGTCGAATGACACGTCCCTGAACACGCCGTCGAGGCCGAGATTCTTCACCGACAGGACGACGTCGCCGATCGGCACCTCCTCCTTCGGGAACATCTGTGTGATCTCGCGCCCGACCATCATCGAGATCACCTGGTCGCGGGTGAGGTCCTTGGCGGGGTGGGTCGCGATGTAGCGGCCGTCGCGGAAGATCGAGACGTCATCCGCAATGGTGAAGAGCTCGTTCATCTTGTGGGTGATGTAGACGATGCCTTTGCCCTGAGCCTTCAGGCCCGCGATAATGCGGAACAGATGGTCGACCTCGCGGTCGGTCAGGGCCGAGGTGGGCTCGTCCATGATCAGGATGTCGGATTCGTAAGACACCGCCTTGGCGATCTCGATCATCTGGCGGGTCGCGACGGAATGGTCGCGGACCTCCGAGGCCGGATCGACGTCGATGTTGAGCCGCTTGAACAGTTCGGCGGTGCGCCGGTTGAGCTCGCGATGGTTGACGAGCCGGAAGGCGTTGAGCGGCTCGCGGCGAATCCAGATATTCTCGGCCACCGTCATGAACGGCATCAGGTTGAGCTCCTGATGGATCATGGCGATGCCGGCTTCGAGCGCATCGAGCGGGGTCTTGATCTCGATCCGGTTGCCTTTGAGGCGGATCTCGCCGCTGTCGGGCTGGTAGACGCCGGCGATGATCTTCATCAGTGTCGACTTGCCGGCGCCATTCTCGCCCATCAGCGCATGCACGGTGCCAGGCCTGACCCGCAGATTGACGTTGTCGAGCGCCACGACGCCGGGAAACTCCTTGCGGACGTTGTCGACCTCGAGCAGGTAGTCGGCCTTGGGCGCGACGCCCGCTTCGCGAACCGTCTTGAAGGTCTGCGGACTGAGCATGGGGACCCCCGGGCGTCATGGCGATGAGGCCGCCCCGGTGCAGGCCGGGGCGGCGAGGGCGACTTACTGCGAATATTGCTTGTAATTGTCCTTGGTGACCTTCTCGAAGGGCACGTCGACATAGGAGGGCACCTTGTCGCCTTTGATCAGGGCGAGCGCGGTGTCGATCGCCCCCTTGCCCTGGCCCTTGGAATTCTGGAAAACGGTGACGTAGAGGTTGCCGTTGGCGATCTCGGCCAGGCCGTCGGCCGTCGCGTCGACGCCGCCGACGCACAGGCTCTTGGGATCGACGCCGGCCTGTTTCAGCGCCAGGATCGCGCCGATCGCCATCTCGTCGTTGTTGGAGGCGACGCCGTTGATCTTGTCGCCCGAGGTGATCCAGTTGTTCATCAGGTCGATCGCCTTGTTGCGATCCCACTCGGCCGTCTGCTTCTCGATGATCTTGATGTCCGGGTGTTTCTTCATCACCTCCTCGATGTCGGCGGTGCGATCGAGGGCGGCATTGTTGGAGAGCTGGCCCTCCATGATGACGATATTGCCCTTGTCGTGCAGGCACTTGGCGAGCTCCTCGCCTTCCAGCGTGCCGGACACCTTCTCGTTCGAGCCGACGAAGGCGACGCCGGGCGGCAGTTGCTTGTCCTCGGGCTTCCGGTTGACGTAGACGAGCGGGATCTTGGCCGCCACGGCGAGCTGCGTCATCTTCGGCGTAGCGGACGTGTCGACCGGGTTGACGATGATCGCGTCGACCTTCTGGGCGATGAAGTTCTGGATCTGGCTGATCTGCTTGCCGGTGTCGTCGTTGGCGTCCTCGTCCTGCACCGTCACGCCCTTGGCCTTGGCCTCGGCGTCGATGGCGTTGCGCACGCTGGTCAGGAAGTTATCGTCGAACTTGTCCATCGTCACGCCGATGGTCGTGGCGAAGGCCGAGCCCGGCAGCGCGATGGCGGCGAGCGCGACGGACGCCGTCAGCGCGAGTATCAAACGCTTCATGGTGTTTCCTCCTTATGAGCCGGTGGGCATTCCCCCTCGGCTTTCCCGATTGACGGGAAGTCCATCATCCATACTTGCCGGGTCGGGCCGCACGGGCAAGGCCCAGCCGCATCGCAACCATGCTCACGCGCAGCGATCCTTCGAGGTCGGGAAGCGCATGCACACTCGCCGCGGAAGGCTCAAAGGAGAGTGGACCGTCACAGCCGCCGGCCCGACGGGCGCGGACCTGGCCGCCATCGCGGGTGACGACATTCCCAAGATCATTATGGATCTCGATGCCCCGAAGGCCGAGACGAACCGCGAGGGCCCAAAGCCCACCGACTGCGAGGCGTGGAGCGAACGTGCAATCGAGTGCGAACCGCACGGGAACAGCCATTCCGTAGACCTATCGGCCAAGGGCGGACAAGCGCCAGGGCGCCAAGCGAAATCGCGGCACTCCTGAGGAGTCCGCAAATTTGGACAGGTTGGTCGAGGCCGAATCCTCCCTCGATCGCGGCGTTTCACCATAAAATGCGGATTGTATCGACTATTTTTAACAGCTAATGGAATTAGTATTCCAAAAAGTCACGGTGGTCAAACGATAATTCAACCGCCGGCGTCGGGATCGGGCGGACCGTTGACGTCTATGCGAACCTGCTCGCCGCCTGTAAAGAATGCGTGCCGGGGTGGTATGGTCTCGAAGAGAGACCGGGCTACTCCGCGGTCCGCGGCCTGCGACCGCGTCTGGTCGGCCGCGCCCGTTGCGGCCGTGGCGCGACGATCGATTGGAAGAGGAGAACATGCCATGAGCTGGGTCGATGCCTGCGCAGCGGACGACATCGACGAGGAGGACGTGATCCGCTTCGACCATGCCTCCAGAACTTTCGCGATCTACCGCAGTCTCGATGACGAATATTTTGCCACCGACGGCCTGTGCACCCATGAGCAGGTTCATCTCGCAGATGGCCTGGTGATGGACAACATCATCGAATGCCCCAAGCACAACGGGCGCTTCGACTACACGACCGGGCAGGCCAAGGGCGCGCCGGTCTGCGTCAACCTCAAGACCTATCCGGTCAAGGTCGAGGGCGGCCGCGTCTTCATCGACATCGCTTAGGCGGGGCGCCGCACGACCGGCCCCTTGCGGGACCGCGAATATGCCTGCCCGGGGCGGAGCCGTCGGCGGCAGGCGCTCCATTCAGCGCGTGTCGGGAGGAGGAAACGTCAGGATCCTGGCGGCCGATCGAATCCGTTGCGACGCTCGCCGCTCACTGCGATGCGGCCACCGGCGTGACCACCTGCAGGGCGATCTCGACCGTGTCGCCCGGCTGCAGTTCCGTATCGACGCCAGCGTCGATTTCGACCTGCTTGCCGCCCTCGCTTCGCACGATGGTAACCTTCGGCCGGCTGTCGTCGCCCCTCACCAGCTGCGACTTGACCATCCCGGTATATCGCAGCTTGTCGCTGACGGCCTGAAGCTGGGCGCGTGTGCCTGCGAGGGCCGTGGTTGCGTCCTGAAGCTCCTGGAGAAGCCGGATCCGGCGGGTATTTGCGACGCTCTCGAGCTTCCAGCTCAGGTCCTGCTCCTCGCGCTCCACCGTATCGAGGAGAGCCGTGGTCTGGAGCGAACGCGTCGATGAGAGCAGCACGGTGCGGCGGGCATCCGCCAGCCCGGGAAGCGCGACCGCACCTTTCTGGTAGAGGGCCGTGTATCGCGCAAGATCCGCTTCGTCGGCCTTGACCCCGTCCTTCTCCTTCACCTGCTGTTCGTTCAGAATGTTGGCCCGGTCGCTCTCTTTGGCCGCGGCATTCCTCAGATAGGCCTGCTCCTTGATGAAATCGGCGTTTCGCACCGCCAATTGGCTGGCCTGATTGTCGACGATCTCCTGGGTCAAGCTCGAGGCGATCGGCGTGCCGATCACCGCCTTGGCGTCCATCTGCGCTTTGCCGTCGAGTTCCGCCCGGATGCGCGCCATCGACGCCTGCTGCTTGGCGTAGTCGATCCACAGGGTGTTGTAGGTGCTGGTCAGGTCGGACAGTTGCAGGAACGGGTTGTCCAGCTTGAACCGAAGCACATCGTATCCCCCCGCAAGCGCGACGGCTTGGCGGACCGTCAGGCCGGGGCGATAGGCCTTCGATCCCGGATTGGCGACATCGCCGTTCAGATAGATCGGCCGATACTCGGAAATCGTCAGGCCGATCTCGTCCGGCGATATGATCACCGGAAACTCACGCCCGTCGGCCGTGCGACGGTGAAACTCCTTGCCGGGCAGCGCCGCCCGAATCTTGGCAAGCGCGTCCTCGACGCTCAGGCCCGCGACCGGAACCTGCCCGAGGAGCGGAATCGTCGCCGCGCCGTCGATATCGACCGGGGTCTTGGCGGCCAGGTCCGGCAGGCCTGCGACCGAAAAGCTCAGCATGTCGCCAGCTGCGATCTTGTAATCCGCCCAACCCGCAGAGCAGGTGCCGAGGAGCACCGCGCAGGTCAATGCGGCGCCGAGATGCCGGCGGTAGGACAACGATGGACTATGGCGCATATCTGGCCTTCCTGGCTGGAGGCGGGCAACATGCCGCCGGGCTTGCGGCCGGTCACGA
This sequence comes from Lichenihabitans sp., assembly GCA_965277635.1. GTDB lineage: Bacteria > Pseudomonadota > Alphaproteobacteria > Rhizobiales > Beijerinckiaceae > Lichenihabitans. The sequence continues at coordinate 1,309,386 of CBDIDE010000002.1, read as the reverse complement.
AAGCGGCCAACGGCGACGTCGGTATCGGATATCGGGATGCAGGCGTGCCCGTCCCCCGGAGCGGACGGCTCAGATTCCCGTGCCGCCCTTCAGTTCGCGCCAAACCGTGAGGAAAAGTATCTTGATGTCGAGCCAAAACGACCAGCTTTGGATGTAGATCAGGTCGTGGTGCACGCGGCCTCTGGCGAGGTCCGGATTTTCCGTGGTGCCGCGATAGCCCGAGACCTGGGCCAGACCGGTGATGCCGGGCCGCACCGAATGGCGCTGATGGTAGACGGGCACGAGCTCTTCGTAGAGCACGCCACCGGCCAGCATGCCCGGCACGTGCGGGCGCGGGCCGATCAGCGACATCTCGCCCCGCAGGACGTTGAACATCTGGGGCAATTCATCGAGGCTCGTGCGCCTCAGGAAACGACCGAACGGCGTCACCCTGGGATCGTTCTCCCTGGTCTGCTTGACGCCGTTCTGATCGCCGAGCGAGACATACATCGTCCTGAATTTCCAGATCTCGAACAGGCGGCCGTCCGTCCCATAGCGTTTCTGGCGAAACAGCACGGTGCCGCGAGACGTGCTCTTGATGAGCGCCGCGATCAGGAGAAAGGCCGGGATGAGAGCCACGATGAACATGGCGGCGAAGGTGAAGTCGAATGCTCTCTTCACGACAGGCGACGACGCGCCGCGCTGGCGCGCGGGCTCGGTGGCGCCGCTGTCGCGAACTGCCGCGCCGCTTGCAACCTGCTCCGGTCTGACCGAGTCGGGCCTGCGCAGAGCAACCAGCTTCGATGTCCTGGCGCTCGTGGGCTCGATTTCTTGCAGGCCGTCGAAAAAGGCATGTTTGAATGTCATCGTCGGTCGCTCCAAACATCGATCGATCATCGCCCAGGGCGCTTGCGATCATCACCTGCAATATTGCACCGCAACATGGACGGGGCAAACGCTCCGTTAACCGCGGTTCTCGCCATTGGGTTCCAACACGACCAATCTTTTTTTTCGCGTAATCGCAACCCCCATCGCTATCTCTGACTAAGTATGCACGGAATGTGAACCTAAAATGAACCCAACCCACTGCCACTCCAAAGATCATCATGACTAATTTTTGATACAGGTGCCAATCTTTCGCCTCATTTCCTACGTCGCTTCGCGTGAAAATGCGCCCAATGTTTGAGCTGAAGTTGGAAATATATCATCACCTCGACAAAAAAAGCCGAAGAGGGTGTTTACAACTTCTGTGGCGTTCTATATGCAGCGCAGCATGAAGACGGAATGAATCGAATGGGCGTCGCTCGGTTCGGTTCGAGCGACCCAAGTTGTCTTCGAGATGGCGGTGCCAACGCGGGGTTCGATGGTCACCCGGACGGACGCGTCCACAATCCATCTGCTGTCCGGACAAGAGGTTCGCTGAAAATACTCGAACCGCGCGATGCCATTTATGGACAGAAGCTCATAGTCAGCTAGGCGCCTGTTATAATCAACAATATGACGACACGTCGCGAGCATGGTGCGGCGCTCTTCACATCAGTTTGACATGTACGCTTGAAATTCAATTCATATCGGCACCTGAGACTTGCCGTCTTACCAGTTGAAGGGTCCATGATATGAACGTCGTTTCGGAGTTGATGCATCAGAACCGGTCGGTCGCCGGCAGCGCGGCGGACCCGCAGAGGCTGGACCTGCACGTTCTCATCGACGTCGTGCGACGGCGTGGCCGCATCGTCCTGGTGTCCTTGGCAGCCTGCCTGGGTCTCGCGATCGCCTATCTGCTCGTCACGCCCGACGCCTACACGGCCACCGCCGTGCTGATGACGGATACGAAGCAGACGCCGCCGTCGCCCTCGCAGGTGACCTCGGAACCGCTCATCGATCCGGCGGTGATCGAGAGCCAGATCGAAATCCTGAAGTCCCAGCATGTCGCCCTCGACGTCGTCGACCGGCTGCACCTCGACCGGGACCCCGAATTCATCGGATCGGGACCGGGGTGGAAGGCGCGACTGCTCGACAAGTTCGTCCATAAGCCGGCTGCGGCGCCCACCGAGGAAGATCGACGCGTCAGCGCCGTCAATGCGCTGATGCACAAGGTCAAGGTGCTCCGGACCGGCCATAGCTATCTGGCGGACATTGCGGTCACGACCCTCGAGCCGGTCAAGTCGGCCGAGATCGCCAATGCGATCGCCGACGCCTACATCCAGGATCAGCTGGATGGGCGGATGCAGGCCAACCAGCGCGCCGCCGCCTGGATGAAGCAGAGGGTCGACGAGGTCAAGGCGCAGGCAGAGGCCGCCGCGGCGGCGGTCGACACCTTTCGCCGGCAGAATGCCGCCGTCCTGGGCGCTTACGCAGCCGCCAAGCCTGGCGTGGAGCAGGGTCCGCCGCCAAGCGACGAGGCGCGGCTGGCGCTTGCGCTCTATCAGAGCCAGATCGACAAGTTGACCGCGTTGGCGCCGTCGGGATCCATCGAGCCACTGACGCCGGCGAAGCTCGACGGCTTGTCGGCGACCAATGATGCTTCGCTCCAGCATCTGGCCCAAGCCTTGCGTCAGGCGGGACTGCCCGTCGCGGGCCGCGCGCCGACCGGGCCACAGGCCGAGCTCATCGCCAGCATCCAGCAGCGCCTGTCCCAGCTTCTGGCCGAGAGCCGCGGTAAGCTCAAATCCGCCGCGGACGAGGTCGCTGCCGCGGCGCGGCAGGCCACGGCGACGCAGAGCACGGCTGCGGCCGGCGAAGAGGCCAACCGCCGCCTGAAAAGCCTGACCGCCGCCGCTGCGGCAACCCAGAATGACGCCGAGGCTCTGCAGAACAGATATGTGCGGGTCACCCAGTTCATGCAGCAGCAGTCGCTGCCGGTGACCGAGGCGCGGCTGGTGACGGCCGCTCAGCCGCCGCTTGCCAAGAGCGCGCCGAAATCGTCCGTCATCCTGCTTCTCGCGGCGGTGGGCGGTCTCGTGCTCGGGGGCGGCTTTGTCATGCTCCGCGAAAGCCTCGATCGCAGGATCCGCTGGCCGCAGCAGATCAAGCGGGATCTCGGTCTGCCGTTGGCCGGGGCCTTGCCGCTGGCCAAGACGGCCGCCGCCGTCGTCAGGCCTAGCGACCAGATGGCCGTGTCCCGGCTCGAGGCGAAGCTGCTCGGACAGCCGCCGAGCGGGCTCGTGACCCTGTTCGATTCGCGTCGGCCCTGGTGCGGCGCAACGCAGACCTTGCGGATCATCAAGCTCGCGATCGATCAAGGCGGTCGCCGAAACGGCGGCGTGATCGTCGGAATCGTATCCGCCTGGCCCGGCGAGGGCAAATCGACGCTGGCCCACAACCTGGCGCAGATGCTGTCCGAGACACGGACCCGGGTGCTCGTCATCGACGCGGATTTCGCCAAGCCGGATCTGTCGACCACCTTCGCACCACAAGCCGAACGGGGCATCGCCGACCTGATCGACGGCGTCGCGCCGATCGACCATTGCGTGACGACGACGGGGTTCGGCTTCGATCTCCTGAGTTGCGGCGGGGTCGCGCCGCTCCACCCATTCCATCTGCTCGGATCCTCGCAGATGCAGCGCGCCCTCGCGGCCGCCCAGCAGACCTATGACTACACGATCATCGATCTGCCGGCGCTGATGGTGTCGGTCGACTCGCAGGCCGTCGCCAGTTTCGTCGACGCCTTCGTGCTCGTCACCGACTACGGCCGGACGACCGTCGATGACGTGGAACAGGCGCTGACGACCTCTGACGTCATCGCCGCTCGCACCGTCGCGACGGTGCTGAACAGATCCCGCCTCGCCGATCGCAACAGCCGGCGCGCCATCCGTGGACATCGCTCGTCCGCCGTGAAGGTCTCGGCGTGACCATGGCGTCCGGCCTCAGGCCGAGGATTCGCAGGGTGTTGACGCCTGCGGCGCGGGCCGTCCGCCGGTCGGTGCTCCCTCGCGTCTTCCCGTCGCCGTCTCACCGGTGGCCTGATCCTGTGCGCCGCCTGCGCGTCGTCGGCCTTCTGTCGTCGGCCTCGGGGCTCGGCAAATCCGCTCGGCTCTGCATGGCCGTGCTGGCCCGGGCCGGCTACGCGGTGTCGGGCGCCGACGTGGCGAGCCTCTATGACAGCGACGACGGCCTGCCGTTCGGCAGCGCGGACGGCGCCACGGGGCGTGCCGACGTGTCAATCTACCATCTGAACCCGCCGATGCTGCTGCCCGGGATCATCCGCTCGAATCCGATGCGGTTCTGGCGGGGCTACAACATCGGCTATTGGGCCTGGGAGCTCGAGGCGTTGCCCCACGAATGGATCGCAGCGATCCGCTTCATGGACGCGATCATGGTTCCCTCGACCTTCTGCAAGGCCGCCGTCGAACGGCACACCGCCAAGCCTGTGCTCGTCGTGCCGCATCCGGTCGCCATCGGGGCGGCGGGCGCCGCCCCGTCCAGCCGCCAGTCCGAGGCCACCGGCCGCTTCCGCGTCGTCAGCATCTTCAACTTCGGCTCCTCGTTCGAGCGCAAGAACCCGCTCGCCGCCGTCGCGGCGTTCCGCAGCGCGTTCGGGGACGACGAGACCGCCGAACTCGTGCTCAAGGTCGGCGACGGCAGCCGCTATCCGGCCGACCGCGACAGGCTGCGCGAGGCCATCGGCGCCAGCGCCAACATCCGGCTCATCGACGAGATCTGGGACGAGGCGCGTCTCGACGACTTTCTCGGCAGCGCCGACGCCTGTCTGTCGCTGCATCGTTCGGAGGGGTTTGGCCTGACGCTCGCCGAAGCCATTGCCAAGGGCGTGCCGGTCGTCGCGACGAACTGGTCGGGCAATGTGGATTTCTGCCGGCCCGATCTATGCTTCCCAGTCGACTACAGGCTGGTTCCGGCCAGGGACGAGCATCTCTCCTTCCAGGGAATCGAGGGCGCCGTCTGGGCCGATCCTTCGGCGGATCATGCGGCCGCCCAGCTTCGCCGCGTGCGGGACAATCAGGACGAGGCGCGCGCCGCGGCGGCGCGTCTTCGCGATCATCTGCGCGACTACCTCGCCGACGCCACCTATCAGGCGGCGTTGGCGACATTGGCGGCCGAGGGGGTCGAGGCTCTACGGCCGCTTTCGACGCGCCCCGAGCCGGCAGCGGGGGCGGGCCGATGAGAGCCCTCGCCCTCGACGCGCCGGTCCGCGCCCGTGCCGTCTCCGGCGCTGGGCTCGAATGGCTTCCCGGGATCATCGTCGTCGGAGCGGTCTGCTTCAACGCGGGTCTGGCTTTCGTCAACGGCAACGTCAAGGAACTGACCCCGGCGCCCGTCGTGGCCTGCGAGATCATGTTCGTCGGCGCGGCACATCTCGTGGCGCTGCGGAACTTCAAGCCGCAGATGACGCCGTGGTATGCGCTGCTCGGCCTGTTCGCCGCCTTCGCGGTGATCCGCTCGCTGTCGTCGCAGACCTTCGATATCAAATATCTGCGCGACGTGATGATCATCCCGACCTTCGTGGTCCTCGGGATGACGTTCGATGCCCGACGCCTCGGCAGGGTCGTCGTGGCCATCCAGATCGTGATGCTGATCTTCCTGGTCCTGGAGGCGCTCGACACGCAGGTCTATGCCAACCTGTTCAAGATCATGAGCTATTACATCAACACGCGGGGCTACAACGCCGACGATTTCTGGAACAAGAGCTCGACCCTCTTCGTCAGCGCGACGCGCCCGGACGATCGCTTCTTCATCCTAGGCAACCTGCATCGGCTGTCGTCGATCTTCCTGGAACCGGTGTCGCTCGGCAATTATTGCATGGTGATCGTCGCATACCTTTGCGCCTGCTACCGCGAGCTCGGCACCGGGACGCGCTGGTTCCTGATCGTCACCACCGCGATGGCGACCATCGGTTGCGACGGGCGGCTTGCCATGGCGTCGACCGTGCCCATGGTCGTCTGCTGCGCTCTCGCGCCGCGCCTGCCGCGCTACAGCGCGCTGATCTATATCCCGGGAGTGACCGCCCTGGCGTTCATCTTGGTCCACTTCGGCCATTTCCAGCCGGGCGGCGACGACTTCAAGGGCCGCATCGCCCACACGGTCTACCTGCTCACCAATTACGGGATGGCGGAATTCCTGGGCCTGTCCGATGAATTCATGTCCAAGGCCGTCGACAGTGGCATCGCCTATCTGATCACCACGCAGTCGATCTTCGTGGTCGTCGCCATCTGGGCGACGATCGTCATGGCGGCGTCCGAGGATCGGCCGGACAAGAACCGGTTCACGCATGCTGTGTGCATCTACATCGCGCTGAACATGATGGTCAGCTTCGCGCTGTTGACCATCAAGACCGCCGCTCTGCTCTGGTTCATCTACGGCAGCCTGCAAAGCCGTTGGGCTGCGGACGGGAGCGGCCCCGCCAAGCTTCGCCAGCCCGGCCGCCGCCTCGGAGCGCCAGTCCGCATCGATCGCGCGGACGGGTTGCCGCTTCGTGCCGGGAGCGGCAGCTGGGCCTGAGGCCGGCCGGGGCCGTGCCTCGCATCGGCAGGCCGCGACAGGCGGGTGACCAGGATCTTACAAGGAGCTGACATGATCAAGCCTGTTCTCGGATTGAACTTCAGCACGGCGGATGAGGCCGAACTGGCACAGACGATCGTCGAGGCGCGCGTCCCCAGCGGGGAGGGCTGCCGCGTCGTCGCGACGGCCAATCTCGATCACGTCGTCAACCTTTCGGCCAATGCGGACTTCAGGCGCGCCTATAGCCGGGCCTGGGTGATCACCGCCGACGGGATGCCGGTTTATCTCTACGCGCGGCTGCGGGGCCTGCTGCTGCCCGGCCGCGTGACCGGCGCGGACCTGTGCCGGCGCGTGCTGGGCCGGGTCTCGCCAGAGGCGCATCGCCTGTTCTTCGTGGTCAGTTCCGCCGAGACGGCGGAGCGGATCCGCGCCACCATGGCAAAGCGGGGATTTCCCGCCGACGCGGTCGAGATGCGGGTGCCGCCCTTCGGCTTCGAGACGGACGATGCCGCCTCGCAGGATCTCGCTGAAGCGATCGGCCGGCATGGGACGACACACCTCTTCTTCGGCGTCGGTTCGCCGAAATCGGAAGTCTGGACCAATCGCTTCAGCGGCATGTTCGGCGATTGCTATGTGCTGAACTTCGGCGCCGGGCTGGACTTCTTCGCGGGCACCCGAGCCCGGGCGCCGCAGGCGCTGCGCGCCACGGGGTTCGAATGGGCCTGGAGGCTGGCGCTCGAGCCACGTCGGCTCGGTCGGCGATACCTGGTCAATTCCTGGCGCTTTCTCTGGGTCGTCGCACTCGACATGGCCGGACGGACGGCCTGAGCGTTCCCCGCGCGGAGCCTGCCAATTCTCTCGATACGATGAGGTGACGATATGAACATGCAAGTGAACGTGCCGACGCTCGCCAATGACATGGCGCTCGGCAAGAGCGACGAACAGCGCATTGGCGAAGTCGGCAAGATCGTCCCGGTGATCATGTGCGGGGGAGCCGGCACCCGCCTGTGGCCGGCGTCGCGCGAGAGCATGCCGAAACAGTTCATCCCGTTGCTGCAGGAACTGTCGAGCTTCCAGGCCACGACGCAGCGGATCTCCGGCATCGAGTTCGGCCGGCCGGTGGTGCTGGCGACGAGCGACGTCCGCTTCATCGCGGCCGAACAGCTCCAGGCCATCGGCATCGACGCCGATATCGTGCTCGAGCCGAAGCGCCGCGGCTCCGCGGCCGCCGTTGCGGTGGCGGCCTGCCTGGCGGCCCGGCACGATCCCGAGGCCGTCGTGCTCATCCTGGCCGCCGACCACCTGATCACCGATGTCGACGCCTTCGTCGAAGCCTGCCGCGTCGCGACCAAGAGCGCCCGCCGCGGCTTCATCATGACGCTCGGGGTCGAGCCGACGGCGCCGGCCACCGGCTACGGCTATATCCAGCCCGGCGAGCCTATCGACGACACGGCTGCCTTCAAGGTCGCCCGCTTCGTGGAGAAGCCGGATCGAGCGACGGCCGCCGCCTATGCCGAGCAGGGATACCTGTGGAACAGCGGCAACTTCCTGTTCCGTGCCGACGTGATGATCGGCGAGTTGCGGGCGCTGGCGCCCGAAGTCCTTGCCGCCGCCAAGGCTGCGGTCGAGCTCGCCGCCCAGGATCTCGATTTCATCCGCCTCGACGGCGAAGCCTTCGCGGCGGCGCCCAATACGTCGATCGACTATGCGGTGATGGAACGCACCGACAAGGCCGGCGTTCTGCCGGTCTCGTTCCAGTGGTCCGATGTCGGCACCTGGAGCGCGATCTGGGAGGCCTCGGCTCAGGACGACACCGGCAATGCGCTGCGCGGCCATGTCGAGGTCGTCGAGACGCGCAACAGCCTCGTGCATAGCGACTCGATCCTGACGACCGTCGTCGGCCTCGACGACGTCGTCGTCGTCGCGACACCCGATGCGGTCCTGGTCACCTCGCGCGACCGCGCCGAGGAGGTCAAGACCCTCGTCGCCAAACTCAAGACCAAGCTGCGGCCCGAGGCCGACGACCACCTGCGCATGTATCGCCCTTGGGGCTGGTATCAGCGGATCGATGCCGGCACGCGCTTCCAGGTGAAGCGGATCGTCGTCAAGCCGGGCCAGCGACTGTCGCTGCAGAAGCATTTCCACCGGGCGGAGCACTGGGTGGTGGTGCGCGGCACGGCCGAGGTCACGGTCGGCGACGAGGTCGTGCTGCGCCATGAGAACGAGGCCGCCTACCTGCCCATCGGTTGCGTCCACCGCCTCGCCAATCCGGGCAAGATCCCGCTGGAGCTGATCGAGGTGCAGGTCGGCAGCTACACCGGCGAGGACGACATCGTCCGCTTCGAGGACGTCTACGGACGCTGAGCCCGGTCCGCCGCAACCTGAAGGAAAAGCGCCCATGTCGCCCGTTGCCACCTTGCCGCCCAACAGCTTCGCCTCCGAGCAGACGCCGGTCGTCAAGCCGACCGGATTCCGCGAATACGACGCCCGTTGGCTGTTCCCGCAGGAGCTGAACCTGCTGGGAGCCCAGGCCCTCGGTCTGGGTCTCGGCACGATGCTGCGCCGGCGCGGCATCGGCGGGGTCGTCACGGGTCACGATTTCCGCAGCTATTCCGCTTCCATCAAGCACGCGCTAGCGCTCGGCCTGGTGCGGGCGGGGATGCGCGTCCACGACATCGGGCTCGCGCTCTCCCCTATGGCCTATTTCGCCCAGTTCGCCCTCGACGTGCCGGCGGTGGCGATGGTCACGGCCTCGCACAACGACAACGGCTGGACCGGCGTGAAGATGGGCGCCCAGCGCCCCGTCACCTTCGGCCCGGACGAGATGGAAGAGCTGAAGCAGATCGTGCTTGGCGGGGAGGGCCGGCCGGGCGAAGGCGGCGCCTATCTGCCGGTCGAGAATTTCGCCGAAACCTATCTCGCCGATCTCATGTCGCGAGCGCGAGTCAAGCGCCGCCTCAAGGTGGTGGCCGCCTGCGGCAACGGCACGGCGGGCGCCTTCGCCCCGAAACTCCTCGAAGCCCTCGGCTGCGAGGTCGTGCCGCTCGACGTCGAGGGCGACTTCACCTTCCCGCGCTACAACCCGAACCCCGAGGACATGCATATGCTCGAGGCCATGGCGTCCGAAGTCCTGGCGACGGGCGCCGACGTCGGGCTCGGCTTCGACGGCGACGGCGACCGGTGCGGGGTCGTCGACAACGAAGGCCACGAGATCTTCGCCGACAAGATCGGCGTGATGCTGGCGCGCGACCTGTCCGGCCTGCATCACGGCGCGACCTTCGTGGTCGACGTGAAATCCTCTGGCCTGTTCGAGACCGATCCCGTCCTCAAGCGCCACGGCGCGAGGACCGACTACTGGAAGACGGGGCATTCCTACATCAAGCGCCGCGTCGCCGACCTCAAGGCGCTGGCGGGCTTCGAGAAGTCGGGCCACTTCTTCTTCAACGCGCCGATCGGGCGGGGCTACGACGACGGCCTGCTGACCGCGATCGCCGTGATCGAGATGCTCGACCGCAACCCCGGCAAGACCATGGCGGAGCTCTATGCCGACCTGCCGCGGACCTGGGGCTCGCCCACCATGTCGCCGCATTGCGCCGACGAGCGCAAATACGAGGTCGCGAGCGCCGTGGTGGACCGCATCCGGACGATGCGCTCGCAAGGCGAGAGGTTCACGGGCCAGCAGATCAGCGACGTCAACCTCGTGAACGGAGTCCGGGTCACGGTCGAGGACGGCACCTGGGGCCTGGTTCGCGCCTCGTCGAACAAGCCGGAACTCGTGGTCGTCGTCGAGAGCCCCGTCTCCGAGGTGCGGATGCGCGACATGTTCGCGGCCATCGACGGCGTGTTGCGCGAGAACGAAGGCGTCGGCGCCTACAATCAGGTGATCTGATGCGCTCGCTCCCCGAGATCCTGCCCCGATCGGGGCTCAGCCGGCGCGGCCTGATCCTCGGCGCCTGCCTTCTGCCCCTCGGCCTCCGGCGGGCCCATGCGGCCGGGAGGCCGTGGCCCTTCTTCGTCAACGTCAATTTCCAGGGCCTCGAGGGCGGCTCCGTGCTCCCCGGGCGGGAGGGAACCGACTATTTCGCCGCCAGCCCGGCCGACCTCGCCTATGTGGCGGCGCGCGCCGACGGCCCGTCGCGGCTGCCGTTCAAATGGGAGCGGCTGCAGCCGCAGCCCGGCGGCCCGCTCGACCCCGTCTATCTGGCACAGATCAAGTCGGTCGCCGATGCCGCGGCGCGGCTGCGGCGGACGGTCGTCCTCGATTGTCACAACTACATGCACAGGCTCGTCGACGGCACGGATCGCACGGTCGACGGCCGCGATGGCGTCCTGACGCGCCACCACCTGGCCGACCTGTGGACCCGCGTCGCCTCGGCCTTTGCCCGCCATCCGGGGGTGAGTGGCTGGGACGTCATGAACGAGCCGCAGGACCTGAATGACGGCCAAGATCTCGCCGCCATCATGCAGGCCGTGGTCGACGCGATCGACAAGGTGGAAACCTCGAAGCTCGTCTACATCGAGGGCGACCGCTATTCGTCGTCGGCGAACTGGGTGGCCGCCAATCCGCGCTATCCGCTCGAGGACCGGCATGACCGGATCGTCTATTCGGCCCATTGCTATCCCGACCAGGACGGCTCGGGCACGCATTTCGACTATGCGGCGCTCGCCGCGCACGGGATCCCCGACACGATCCTGGTCGACCGGACCCGGGGCTTCGCCCAGTGGTGCGCCGACCGGCATCTGCGCGGCCATATCGGCGAGACCAACGTCGGCACCGACGATCCGCGCTGGCTCGACGTCCTTCGTCAGGGGCTGGCCTTCTGGAAGGCGCAGGGCCTCCCGGTGAACCTGTGGATGTATGGCGCCAACTTCGGCCCCAACCCCTACAACCTCTTCCCCGTCTCGGGACGGGAGGCGCCGCAATGGGGCGTCGTCAAGACAGTCGTCGGCAGCTGAGAACCGTCGCCGACACAGCCGCTTATTTCGGTGTGAATCCTCACGCCGCAGCCCGCTCAACCAGAGATCGACCGTCGATGGCGAGTACTTTCGTCCGCAACTCCGTCGTGAACGCCCTCGCCGGCATCTTCACGACCCTCGGCGGTTTTCTGAGCACCATCGTCGTGGCGCGGCTGCTCGGCGTTCAGGGCACGGGGATCGTGGCCTTCGCCACCTGGGCCGTCACCGTCTCGATCATCATCGCCGACCTCGGCATCACCGGAACGCTCACGCGCTTCCTCCCCGAGTTGCTCGCGAAACACGAGGTCGAGGAGGCCGGCCGGCTGACGCGTGTGCTGCTGGGGTCGTTCTTCACCTGCACCTTCGTCATCGCGGCCGCCTTCTGGCTCTACGCCGCCTGGCTGATCTGGCGTGCGCCGCTGCAGGCGAGCGTGCCGCTGACACCCGAGACCTACACCATCTCCCCGATCTTCTGGATCCTCGTCGGGGGCGCATGTCTGGCGCAATCGATGGCAAATTTTGCGAATTCCTGGCTCAAGGGCCACCAGGACTTCGCCGCGCTGGCACGGGTCGCGGCCTTCGCCTGCCTGGTCCAGATCCTCGGCACCGCCGTGGGCGCCATGGCGTTCGGCGTGATCGGCGCCCTCTGCGCCATGGCGCTCGGCTCGCTCGTGCCGATCTCCATGCTGAGCCGCGTCGAACCCCTCGGAGGGCGGATCGACGCCGTCCTGCGCCGCAGGGTGACCCGGTTCTCGCTGGAAACCTGGGGCGGCTATCTGCTCACCGCATTCTTCGCCTCGCGGATGGAGGTCTTCTTCCTGGAGCGGAGCTGGGGAAGCCATGCGGTCGGCTTGTTCACCGTCAGCCTCACCCTGTCGAACCTGGCGACGCAAGGTCCGCTTCTTCTGACCGGCGCGTTGCTGCCGCGCCTCTCCCAGCATGTCGGACGCGACGAGCAGGGCGAGGCACGCGCGGTCTATGCGGCGAGTATCCCTCTGATGGCGCTGGTGCTGTTTCCGGCCTGCCTCGGGACCGCCGCTATCGCCCCCGTGCTGCTGCCGATGATGTATGGACCGGCCTTCGAGCCGGCGATCACGACGGCGACCATCCTCCTCACCTCCGCTGCTTTCGTGACCTCGACCTCGATCGCCTCGGTGTTCCTGATCGCCATGGAGCGCACGCGCTTCCTGCTCGCCAGCGCGCTCTGCGGTGCGGCGCTGTCGATTCTCGCCGGCGTGACCATCGTGCCGGCATTCGGACCTGTGGCGGCGGCCTTCAGCCGGGGCGGCGTGCAGCTCATCATCGCCGTGGTGACGCTGTGGTACCTGCGGCGTCATCTCGATTGCCCGACCCCCTTCGGCATCCTCGCCCGGCTGCTCGGGGCGGCGGCGCTCTGTGCCGTCGTGGCCCGCCTGATCGTCATCGAGGTGCCGAGCCTTAGCGGGATGATCGTGGCGATCGTGGCCGGGGCCGCCACCTACGCGGCGGCGCTGCGCATCCTGCGTCCGTTGCTGCCGCGCGACGTGGAGAAACTGCGGACGGCAGTGCTGATCCTGCCGCGCCATCTCCGTCCAGCCGTCCATTTCGGCATGCAGCTGATCCTGGCGTGAGCCCGATGCCGTCCGACTCGAAGAGGCGCTTGAACGATGCTTGATACGAGCAGGGATAGACCGCTGCGGGCATGTCTGGTGAGCGGTTCGCCGCAGACCGGGCGCTGCGGCATCCACGACTACGCGCTGACCCTATCGAAGGCTCTGCGACAGCAGGGCGTCGACGCGGACATCCTGGATCATCGGGACTGGTCGGTCGCCGGCACCTTGCGGCTGGCCAGACGGCTGCGCGACATGGGCCCCGACCTGGTCCAGATGCAATATCCGATGATCGTCGGATGGCGGAGCCTCGGCCCTCACGCGACGGGGTTCCTGTCCGCGATCCCGCAGGTCGTGACGCTGCACGAATTCTCGAGCTTCGACCGGGTTCGGCGCGCCTCGCTGGGCGCCTTCGCGGCGCGCGCATCGAAGCTGGTGCTGACGACGGATTTCGAGGCGGCGCGCTTTCTGAGCCGGTTCCCGCGTGCCCGCGCCAAGACTTCGGTCATCCCGATCGGCAGCAATGTCCCATTCCGGCCCCGCACCGACCGCACCGCGACGCCGCGCAACATCATCTATTTCGGGCAGATCAAGCCTCTGAAAGGCCTGGAGCAATTCGTCGAGCTCGTCGAGCTGGCGACCGCCAGGCAGCGGCCCTGGACCTTCCAGGTGGTCGGCGCCCCGGTGACCTGGGCCGGGGACTATCTCGCGGAGATGCGGCGACGGCTCGCCGGGACGCGCACCGAATGGCTGCTCGATCGCGGCGACGACGAGGCCGCCGATCTGCTGGCTGGGGCGAGCGCCGCCTATCTGCCCTATCCCGATGGCGTGTCAGAGCGGCGGGGAAGCCTGATCGCGGCGCTCGGCAACGGAGTCCCGGTCGTCACGACGCATGGCGAGTTCGAGCCGGCGGACATCGGCGAGACGGTGCTGTTCGCGGCCGATGCCGCGCAGGCCGAGGCGCGGATCGACGCCCTCTTCGACGCGCCTGCGCATGAAGCGGATGTGCGACGGAGAAGCGCCGCCTACGTCCGCAAATATTCCTGGGACAGGATCGCCCAGGCCTATCAGGCGATCTACCGCGATGCGGCAGGCGCCGCGGCTCGCCAGGGAACCTCGCGATGAGCAGGGTCGAGGAGCGCCCGCGACACCATCTCGACGTCCTTACCGTAGAGGAGGCGCGCTCGGTCATCGACAATGCCGTCGAGGGGGGCGGGGAGGACTTGCAGGTCGTCGTGGATTTCGACGAGACACTATGGCTGCGGAACACGACGGAAGAATACCTGGCTTCGTTGCGTCCACGTCTGCTCGCCCACGCGATATTGCTGGCTGTCGACCTCGTCCGGCCTTGGACTCTTCTGCGGACCGCCGAGGCGCGGCGGCTCTATCGCGACTGGATCAGGACCCTCGCCTGCACCGTGCTGATGCCCTGGAGCCTGGCTGTTTGGCGACGCGGAGCGGCAGCGCGCGCCGAGCGCTGGAAGAACCGGACGCTGCTCGACTGGTTGACCAAGAAACATCGGCTTCCGCTGCACGTCGCGACGCTCGGCCTCGGCATCCTGGTCGAGCCGATCCTCCGGCATATCGATCCTGGCGCGACGCTGGTCGCGGCGGGAAGCCTCTGGTCCGGCTACCGTATCCGCAACCAGGGCAAGCAATCGTGGATCGAGGCACGCTACGCTGGCATGATGGAAAATGCGATCGTCATCACCGACAGCGAGCATGACGCCGACATTCTTGCCGCGGCTCACACTCCGGTGCTGGTGAAGTGGCCGGCGGCCGAATATCTGCCAGCCTTCTCCAAGAGCTATCTTCCGTTCCTCTATACCCAGAAGGCCAAGCGCCCCGGCGAAAACTACATGCTCTACGGGTTTCTCCTTGAGGATGTCGTCCATCTCTGGCTCGCCTTCGCCTGGATCATGGCGGCCCCGCTGGTGGGCGCCTTGGCGCTGCTGCTTCTGCACCTGTCATTCTGGGCCGTTTACGAACTCGGCTACGTGGAGAACGACATCCTCGCCACCAGGCACGAGGCCAAGCCCAAGACGTTCGCCGAGACAGCGCTCTACGCGGCCCGGATGAAGCCGGTGCAGGCCTGGGCCTGGGCGCTGGTCATGGCGCTTCCGGCGCTCGGCCTGCTGCTGGCCTACGAGCCGCAATCTTTGCTGCTACCGGGCGCGACCGCGTCATGGCAATCGTTCGTGCTGCTCTATGCCGGCTGGATCGCCTATCTGGCCGCGCAGCGCGCTTCGTTCTGGATCTACAACCGCCTGGACACGGGATCGCGGGGACTTTTCTACGTCGTCCTGCAGATCGTCCGGCTCAGCGGCTATGCGGTGCTGCTGCGGATCAACACCGTCGGCGCGGTGCTGCTGCTGTCGCTCGTCATGGCGCGCTGGGTGAAGTATATCGCCTACCGCGATACCGGCCGGACGCTCGCGGAATCGCAGCGTCTTCTCTCGCTGGCCTTCTTCCTCGTCCTGGCCTGCGGAACCCTCGCCACCGATCCGGCCGCCTTCATCAGCCTGCAGGCCCTCGCCGCGCTGGCGTGGCTCGCGATCTACTCCCATCGTCGCCTGCGCGACCTCAGCCGGAGCGCCAGGCTCCACCTCGCCTGACTCGGGCCCTCGATCCGGACCGCCAGCCCATGACTAGAACCAGATCCCTCGTCGTCGACCGGACGCATCTCGGACGACGCGCCTCGGGCATCGAGCGCATCACGGAGGAGCTGTTCTCCGAAGAGGCTCTGGCTCCCCTGCCGGTCTCGGGGATGCGCAGCGGCGCTCGGGGGAGACTGGCCGTCGCGGCGTCCCAGATGATGGCCATTCCCTTGGCCATGGCGCGGCGGCCCGACACCGTCTGGGCGTTTTCCGGCTTCCCGCCGTCGCCGCTGGCGACCATGTTCCGCGAACGGTGCGTCATGTACGTGCATGACCTGTTCCTCATCACGCGCAAGCAGGACCTCAACCGCGCCGCCAGGATCTACATGGCGCCTCCGTTCCGCCTCGCGATTCGGCAGCTGCGCTATTTCCTGGTGAATTCCCTCGCCACCGCCGAGGCGCTCGCGCCTTATCTGCGTCCCGATGCGGTCGTGCGCCCCTATCGTCCCAAGGTTCGCAACGTCTTCGGCCTGCGGTCGTCCGAAGGCCGGGCCAGCGACGCGGATCCGCTGGTTCTCGGCGCCATCGGTACGGTGGAACCGCGCAAGAACCTTCTGGTGGCGGCGGCGATCGCGCTGGAGCTCGGTCGGGCGGTTGGCCGCGAGGTTCGGCTTCACATCATCGGCCGACCCGGGTGGGGCGAGGATTTCGCCGCTCTGTCCCGCATGCCGCATGTGACGCTGCATGGCTTTCTCGACGAGGATGACGCGCGCGCCGCCATCGCAAACTTCGATCTTTTGATCTCTACCTCGCACGATGAAGGACTGGGGCTCCCGCTGATCGAGGCGCAATATGCCGGGCTGCAGGTCGTGGCCCCTGGTGAACCTGTGTTCCGGGAAGTCCTGTCATCGTCGGGCCTCTACATCGATCCCGCCAATGTGCCCGAGGCGGCCCGGATTCTCGCGGCTCGTCTTCGGGAGCCCGACTGGCAAAACCGCAGCGCGGTCGCGGCAAGAGAAAATATCATGCGGTGGAACACGCTCGCCGACCGCGACCGGGACGAGGTCATCCAGTTCCTGTCGGATCGCATCGCGGCGTGACCTGCACGCCTGCTGACGGGCCAGATGTCCGAGCCGTGCAAATTGGAGCGAGATCAGCCGATGCCAGAAGCACGAGTCGACGTCGTCATCCCAGCCTTCAACGCCACTGCGACGATCGGCGACGCCGTCGGGAGCATACAATCGCAGACCTTAGCAGACCTGCGCATCATCGTGGTCAACGACGGCTCGACCGATGACACCTTCGACGCCGTCCGGCGGCTTGCCACAGCAGATCCGCGAATCGTCATCATCGATCAGGCCAACCTTGGAATCGTGGATGCGCGGAACGTCGGGCTTCGGGCGGCGTCAGCCGAATACATAGCGGTTCAGGACGCCGACGATATTTCGACACCGGATCGGCTCCAGACGCAGGTCGATTATCTCGATCGGCACTCATCTTGCGTGGCGGTCTCCGGCTCCGCCAAGCGTATCGACTTGGACGGAAACTTCACCGGTCATGTCATCACGATGCCGGCTTTGGACGCCGTCGACGACTCATGGATTCCCGCCCGCGAGCCCTATCTGATGCCTTTCGGTACGATGCGGCGATCGGCCGTGGAGGCTGTCGGCGGCTATCGCTATGTCGATTATGCGGAAGATACCGATCTCTACTGGAGATTGAGAAGGGTCGGCGACCTCGTCAATCTGACTGACGTCGTCGGCGCTTACCGGTTTCATTCCGGCAGTGCCACCGGCGGCGCCTCACTCGTCAACACGCGAATTCTGGCGGTGAACAACCAACTCGCGGCTCTGTCGTCCCGCCGCCTCGACAGGGCAGAGCCCGACATTGTCTTCGACCGGGCAAGGTTGGCACGCTATCGCACGGCGGAGAGCTTGGCCAAGATGTTCGCCGACGCATCCGCCGATCTCAGTGGCGATCAGCGGCGGCGCTTCGGACTGGCCTGCGCGGCCAAGATGCTGCAGTGGCTGGAGGGCCGCAATCTCGAGCCCGAGTTGGCGGATTGCACCTTCATCAAGCGGGCCTTCACGGATGGCCCTTCCATCGCCACGGACAATTATAAGGAGCTCCGAAGACTCTACTCCGTCATTGGAGCGAGACTCCTATATCAAGGCCTCGTCTCGCAAACGCTGGCCCTGGTGCCACCTCGGTTCTTTGTCGAGACCTGCGTCAGGTCTTTGCTTCGACGGTTTTGAGGGCCGACGGCTTGCGTCCGACCCGTAGGGCCGTCATTGCGTCGCGCGCGACGCGATGGCTCACCCCGGTGGATCGTTATTCGGTCGATTGCGACCTTGCTTTTTTAACACCCGTTAATTAGCGTCCCGCATAACCCGATCATACGGGTGCGGAGGATGTCAAGTGCTGCTCTATGGCGCCGCGATTGCCGCGATCGGCTTCATGTGCGCCACGGTATTGCGGTGGCCCGCAATGCTGTGCATTGCCGGATTCCTCACCGTCGTCGCCTTCGTCTTCTATTGGGCCACCGGCGCCGTTGTGCTTCAGGCGATCCTATATTCTTTGTATTCGCTGGTCCTGCTCCAGATCTGCTATGTGATCGGGGGCTTCGTCATGAGCTTACGGTTGCGGCGTCAGTCGACGAAGAAGAACATCGAAGCCTGACAGGCCGACATCTCTGCCTGCCATTCATGCAGCGCTTGAGAGACCATCCGACCGAGCGCGAGGCATGGCCGAACCCCGGGCGAGCGATCCGGTCAGGCGCGAGCATCGACAGTCTGTCGTCCGCTTCAGGTTCCGCATCGTATTGGCGCTTTTTGACCGAAGAAATGCGCCTTCTATGGATGCACGTCATCCGAGAATGCTTCAACGTCGGCGTCATTTTAGGCATTGTTGCCTTGGCGGAAGTCATAAAACGTTCTTATGCGCAAAATATTGCCATGCATCGATCAGATCGTCTTGAATTTTTGTGGAAGGTCACAAAAATTCCGCAAGATGTGCATAATACTACAATGTATTAACTGATCCGTAAGACATCATTGGTGATCTCAGTCCTGTGGGGAGCGCGCCAGGCGCCAGCCCCGACCCTCACGGATTTGGACGGACGGGATCACGATGAGTGCGACGACGATGGATCTGCTCGGGGTCAATCTGGCCGGCGCCGAATTCGGATCCGTGGGTCAACCCTACGGTCAGGGTTACACCTACCCGACCCATGCCGAGATCGACTACGAAGCCGCCAAGGGCATGAACGTCATCCGGCTGCCGTTCCTTTGGGAGCGTCTGCAGCCGACGTTGAACGGATCGCTCGACGCCGCCGAACTGGCGCGCATCGACGATGTCGTCGCCTACGCTGCCTCCAAAGGCCTGACGGTCGACCTCGATCTGCACGATTACGGCAATTACAATGGGCAAGCGGTCGGAAGCGCCGCGGTGCCGAACTCCGCCTTTGCCGATTTCTGGGGAAAGGTCGCGGGCCATTTTGCCGGCAGTTCGAACGTCATCTTCGGCTTGATGAACGAGCCGCAGCAATCGAGCGCCGCCGGGTGGCTGCAGTCGGTGAACGGTGCCATCGCAGCGATCCGCAGTGCTGGCGCCCAACAGGAGGTGCTGGTTCCGGGCATCGGCTACGACGGCGCCTGGACCTGGACCGGCAACGGAAACGCCGGCGTCATCGGGGCCGGGGTCGTCGATCCGTCCAACAACTACGCCTTCGAGGTGCATCAATATCTCGATTCGGATGGGTCGGGCACCCATGCCGCCGTCGTCTCGGCCGACATAGGCGTGCAACGGCTCCAGGCCATCACCCAGTGGGCGGAGAGCACCGGCAACAGGCTGTTTCTCGGCGAGTTCGGCGTCGCCGCCGATGCCACCAGCCTTTCGGCCATGTCGAAGATGCTGGCCTATATGGATCAGCACACGGCAGCGTGGCAGGGCGCGACCTACTGGGCGGCCGGCCCCTGGTGGGGCAATTACATGTATTCGGCCGAACCGTCGAACGGCACCGATGCGGCCCAGATGACGGTGCTCGAACAATACAAGCACGTCGCCGCCGCTCCGCCCACCGACGCGGCTGCCGCCGGCGGCACGACATCGCAAACGAGCTCCGACGCAGGAACGACCGCGCAGACGAGCCCGGGAACCGCGAGCCCGACGCCATCGCAGACGAGCCCTGGAACCACGAGCCCGACGACGTCGCAGACGGCGCCCGGCCCTGGAACCACGAGCCCGACGACGTCGCAGGCGAGCCCCGATCCCGGAACCACGAGCCCAACGCCATCGCAGGCGAGCCCCGCCCCGGGAACGACGGGCCCGGCGCCATCGCAGGCGAGCCTCGATCCCGGAACGACGGGCGGGACGACCTCACAGGAGAGTGCCGGACCGGCGACGAGTGCGTTGCAGGCAAGCGCGCCCTCGACTGCGGCGACCGTGAGCGCATTGCCGGCAACGACGCTTGTCGATGCCGCTCCCGTTCCGGCGGATGCGGCGAATGAAGCGACCGTCCCGGCGCAGCCCATCCTTGCGGCCACCCCTGCCTCGGCCATCGCCGATGTGTCCGCGCCGCTCGCCGCGGTCCCCGTTGCAGGGCCGACCATCACGGTCGATCCGCTCGTGAGCTTCGCCGGTCCGCGCACCATGGTTCTGTCCGGAACCGTCTCCGCGCCCTTGGGTGTGACGGCGGTCGACCTCTTCGAGGGTGGCACGCATCTCGGTACGGCCGCGATCGCACCGGATGGCACCTGGTCGCTGACGATCAGCTTGCCGCCGGGCTTCCATACCGGCTTGAGCGCCGTCGCGACCGACACCGCCGGCAACACCCGGTCGGCGCCGGCGAATTACGATCTCACGACCGTCGGCAACAGGCCAGGCGCAAGAGCCTCGATCGACAATTACGACACCTCCGGCTCATATCTCGGAACGACCCAGTATAATGCCAACGGCAGCGTCTATCTGCAATGGACGACAACCAATCTACCGCATAGCCAAACACAGATCAGCTACTCATCGGGCACCTCGTTGAAGCAGCAGGGCCTGAGTTCCTTAGTCGAGATCTTCGGTGCCGCGGGGCGTCTCGTCGCGGAAACCCAGACCGTGGTTGTCGGCGGCACGCATACTCTCGTGGCGGACGGTGGTCGCGACACGTTCGTCTTCAAGCCTGCGTTCGGCCAGGACCTGATCGCCGGGTTCACCGCCTCGGGCAACGCGCATGATACATTGAGCCTGCCGCCCTCCGCATTCGGCTCCATCGCGGCGGTGTTGAACAATGCGACCCAGCAGGGCGCCGATACCGTGATCTCCGCGCGCAACGGCGACACGATCACGCTGCAGGGCGTCGCCAAGACCGACCTGACCTTCCACGACTTTCGATTCCATGCGTGATCCGCCTCGGATGCCGGTGGCACGGACGCGGTCGTAGCGGACGCGACGCATTCTCGGTCATGCCTGTCGGGCTCGCGTCGCTCGCGCATGTCTGTGACCGACGGTGTCTCGTGGTCGAGAATTGTACCGCGCGAGATCCGCGAGTTTTGTTGTGCCGGGCAGGATTTGTTCTTACACTGCATGGGTTGGAGGAAACAAGGCGCGTGGCTGAGGCCGTCGACGCGAAGCGGAGCGCCGGGAAGGCGCAAGCGCGGGCCGCGCCCTTGACCGTCAAAGACTCAAATCCCGCCATCGACTCGTGGTATCGTGACCAGGCTCGCCTGGACGCGATGGTCAAGCGCGCCGCGGCCTACGGTATGACAGTGCGAGGGGCACATGGTGACCGTGACGGAGATCGAAAGGCATAGGCTCGCCGCGAGACAGGCCTTCGACTCGCACGCCGACGCCATGGGCAAGCTGATCCGCGGCAATAGCGCCCTGACCACCGAAATGTGCCGATGGATGTCGATGAACGTCAGCGTTTTCGACGACGTCGCGACAGTTTTGGCAGCCGGTGCTGCGGGCACCGACGAGACATTGCAGCGGCACGTCGCCGACGAGCTGACGGCGCTGCGACGCAGGGACCCCGACATCGCGGCCACGTTCGAGTTGGCAATGGTCGAGGGCCTGCGCTCCGCCATCCTGCTTCGCCTGGCGCGTCCCGAAGGTGCGACGGAGAACGGCCGCCGCGCCCTGTTGGCGCTTCTCGGCGCGTCGTCGTGGACTTTGGTGCCGCAAATCGTGGATCTTGGCATGGCCGCGCGCCTGAAGCGCGGCCGCCTCAGGCGGATCGGTGCTGCCCTCGGCGTGGGGCTGTCGCGCGTCATGGGCCTATCGAGCGGAGCGCCGCCGTTCGGGCCGCGCACCCGAGATATCCCGGCACGACGGGCTGTCCATCTGCCGGATCGTCCCGAGACAATGGAGGATGCACCTGCGAGCGTAGCGTCGGACGAGAACCGCGACATGTCGGATCTCGAGCGATGACGTCGGGCGCGGATGTGTTGGATCGGCCTCGAACGACCATCGTCGACGCACGATCAGCGGGCGGATTGCATCCGTCGCCAGACGGGCTTGCTCCTGCTGCAACGCCGATGCGATCGCCCGGGCGGACCCTGCCGCCGGCGTCCGCGCAGGGGATTCCTTCGCCGATCGCCATGACGTGCCAGCCGGTCAGCGATTGGCCTGATAGGCCGCGCGGGACAATCGGCAGTCGTGGCATTGTCTGTGTTCACTGAACTGCCCGAAGGCCGCGCCAAAGCTTACGCCTGGCGCGCCCGCGCGGGTTGCTGCCGATCCTTCTCCCCGTCGAGCCGGCGCAGCCGCTCGTCGAGCAAGCGGAACAGCCTCTCGTCATCGACGCTCGTGATCACGCGACAGGTCGCTGCTGCACCCTTGCGATGCCGCTCCGAGACCGCCGCGACGGTCCGCCCGATGGTCAAGGACGATGTGCAGTCGACCGACAGGTGGGCGTCGACGCCGTCGAACAGCGACGGATCGATCAGCGAGGCGATGACGCAAGGGTCGTGCAGGCAGGGGTCGCCGCTGCCGTAGTGCCGCATCATGGCGAGCGCCGCACCGGCGATCGGCCCGGAGCCCGCCTCGAGGACGGCAAGACGCTCCGCCGTCATGCGGGCCTGGCCCGTCACGTCGAGCCCGAACATCACCATCGCGATCCCGGCCGAGACCATGATCTCCGCCGCATGCGGATCGAACCAGACGTTGAATTCGGCCTCGGGCGTCGAATTGCCCGGACAGAAGGCCGCGCCGCCCATGAAGACGATGCGCTTGATCTTGCCCGCGATGGCCGGCTCCTTGACCAGTGCCAGCCCGATGTTGGTCATCGGGCCGATCGGGCACAGCGTGATCTCGCCGGGAAAGCGCGTCACGGTGTCGATGATGAAATCGACGGCGTGCCGCGTCTCCGGTTCGACAGAGGGGTCGGGCAGGCCGATGTCCCCCAGGCCGTCCGTCCCATGCACGCCGCCGGGATTGCGCCCGGCCGGGAGGATCGGCCGGGCGCAGCCGGCGTAGATGGGCACGTCCGGGCGGCCCGCCAGCGCACACACACGCAGCGCGTTGCGGGTCGTGTCGGTCAAAGGAACGTTGCCGGCCACGGTGGTGATCCCCACGATCTCGACCTCGTCGGGCGACGCGAAGGCCAGCAGCATGGCGATGGCATCGTCGACGCCGGGATCACAGTCCAGAATGATGCGGTGCTTGGCCATGATCAGGTCAGCTCTCGTTGGGCGGCCGCGGGACCCGGATCACGGGCGATCCGAGGCCCTGTCTGTTTTGATGCGAGCCGCGAAGAGCCGGCTACTTCACCAGCTCGTTGGTGTAATATTTCGAAGCCGGCAGCACGGTCGGGATCTGATCCGTGTCCTTGAGGGCCTGGGCGATCGGCAGCCAGTGCTGGTCGGTCTGCATCATGTAGCCCTGCGGGCCCTTGAGCAGCGGCACGGTCGTCTTCCAGCCGAGCGTATTGTATTCGAGCGTGCCGGCGTCCGGATAAGCCTTGGTGAAGATCGCGGCGGCCTCGTCCGGATGATCGACGGCCCATTCGGTCGCCTTGATGGTGGCGCGCATCCACTTCTTGGCGATGTCGCCGTGCTTGGCCAGATAGTCGGTGCTCGCCGTATAGGCCCAGACCGGGACGTCGGGCGCGCCGCACGCCGGGCCGATCAAGCTCGTCGGGTCCTTGTGGAGCGTCGTCTGCACGGTCGGGATGATGTAGTTCGACGTATTGGTGGCGATGTCGATCTTGCCGGCCAGCAGGAGCGGCGTGTCGCTGTCCTCGGCGATGATCAGCTTGACGTCGTTCTCGGTCAGATGCGCGGCCTTGAGCACGAAGGGCATCATGGCCTTGGTCCAGGAATCGGTGAAGATGGCGATCGACTTGCCCTTGAGGTTGTCGAGGCTGACCGGCTCGCCCGGACGTCCGAACAGGCCCCAGTTGTTGCTTTGCGAATAGACGCCGATGGAGGTGATCGGAACGCCCTGCGCCGCGCCGAACACGACGTCGGTGGTGGCCTCGAAGCCAATCTCGGCCTGGCCGACGGCCAGCAGGCGGGCGGTCGTCTGCGAGTCGGGCGGCAGGATCACGTCGACCTTGAGACCCTCGGCTTCGTAGAAACCCTTCTGCTGCCCGATCACGGTCGGGATCATCTCGAAGTCGGCGCTCGTCCAGTCGAAGACGAAGCGGACCGGCGTCAGATCCGCCGCCGCCGCCGGGACCAGGCCCAAGCCGGCCAGCAACGCCAGGGCGCCGACCGTGGCGCCAAGAACTCTCTCACGATCAATAGTCATCTCAATGCTCCAGGGTAGAAATGCGGTTGTCGAGGGAACGGGCGCGGCGGGCCTCGTGGCCGGCCGGAACCCAATGCAGCCATCGCGGCGCGGTCGACCGGGTTCGCCAGGGCGTCGCGACGATTTCGAGCCAGAGCACGATCAGGAACGACCCCACTCCGATCGCGGTCAGCAGCAGCATGGTGGCGTAGACGCCGGCGGTGTTCATCTGGGCGTTGGAGGTCAGCAGATAGGTGCCGAGACCCTGCTTGGCGGATGCCGTCCATTCGCCGATGACGGCGCCTGTGACCGCATAGGTGGCGCCGATCTTCAATCCGGAGAACAGCGGGCCGATGCAGGCCGGCAGCTTGACGATGAGGAAGGTGCGCAACCCGCCCCCGCCCATCAGGCGGGCGAGATTGATCATGTCGCGGTCGATCGTGGCGAGCCCGTCGAGAACGTTGACGACGACCGGGAAGAACACGATCCAGGCGACGATGATCAGCTTGGGGGTCAGGCCGAAGCCGAAGACGATCACCAAGGGCGCCGCGATGGCCACGATCGGCACGGCCTGCGAGACGATGAGGGCCGGCATGACGAGCCGCTGGACGATGCGGAACTGGCCCATCGCCAGGGCGAGAACGAAGCCGACGACGGCGCCGATCCCGTAGCCGGCCGCGGTCTCGAAAATGGTTTGTCCCGACAGATGCTGCAGCTGGGGCCACTTGTCGACGAGCGTGCCGAAGGCGAGGCGGGGCGAGGGTATGACGTAGGACGGCAGGCCGGAGATCCAGACGACGAGCTGCCACGCCGCCAGGATCAGGATCATGGCCGCGACCCATATCAGGAAGGGCGCGGCGCCCCCGGTCAGTCGCGCTCTCATCCGATGGCTCCCGCGGCCGGCTCGTCGTGGTAGAGCTGTCTCATGATCTCGCGCTTGAGCGCGATGAACGCGTCGGTGGTCAGACACTCCAGGGATCGCGGCCGGGGCAGCTCGACGGGCAGGATCTCGGCGATGCGGCCCGGCCGCGGCGTCATCACCACGATCCGGTCGGACAGGAAGATCGCCTCGTCGACGTCGTGCGTCACGAACAGGATCGTGCGCCCGAGGTCGCGCCAGACCTGCAGAAGCCATTGCTGCATGCCGAGCCGGGTCTGGGCGTCGAGCGCTCCGAAGGGTTCGTCGAGCAGCATGACCTGGCGCCCGGCCGCGATGGTGCGCATCATGGCGACGCGTTGGCGCATGCCGCCCGAGAGCGCATGCGGATAATGGTTGAGAAAGTCGCCGAGGCCGTAGCGCGTGGCGAGCTCTGCCGCCTCCGCTCGGTCAGCCTCGGTGGCGCCCCGCGTCAGCGCCGCCGCCAGCGTGATGTTGCCGAGCACCGTGCGCCAGGGCAGCATCAGGTCCTTCTGCAGCATGTAGCCGACCTGTCCGGGCCGGTTGCTCACGTCGCGCCCGTCGAGGATAATGCGTCCCGACGTGGCCCGCAGGAGGCCCGAGACCGCGTTGAACAGCGTGCTCTTCCCGCAACCCGAGGCGCCGAGGATACAGACAAACTCGCCCGTCGAGATCCGAAGATTGACGTCGCTCAGCGCCAGCATGTCGCCGAACCGGCATGTCAGGTCCTCGATGACGAGCTTGATGGCCGGTTGACGACCCAGGACGGCCAGGTCCGGGTCCTCCGAACCTGCGGTCACCGAAGCAGATGACGTCATGCTTCGCACGGGTGATCTCCCTGAACCACCATCACCTCGATTGCTATTATGTGTAGACATAATCGTAGCCCAAAGCGGTTGTCAAGCCCAAGGTGGGAGGGAGTGTCGCCTTGGGTTTGCGGAGGATGAGACGCGTCGATCGTCGTCGCTCGGGGGGATCCGATTTCCCAACGCTTTTCCATAAAGCATAGAGATAATTTTCGGGCCTGGGGTTCGCCGCGCGATCTCCTCGAAGCCGACGGAGGACCCCCCGTCTGCTGTCCACGCCGTCCGCCGTGCGGGTCGTTCCAGGCCGGAAACGGGCTAGACAGTCCCGCCGAAAAGTGGCCTTGTCCTTCGCGACATCAAGTTGAAGGCTGCTTGACGGTGCGCTGGTCGGAGGAAAAGATTACATTTGTTGCTGAGGCCTCTATAGTCTCGAACCTTGCCGATCACTTGCGAGGCGAGCCGCCGCACAAGCTGCCCGGATCGCGGCATCAGCAAATATTGTCCGATATCCAAGACAAGATCTTGTCCGGGGAATGGCCACCGGGACACCGAATTCCGATCGAGCACGACCTGTCGACCTATTACGGCTGTTCCCGCACGACGGTGAACAAGGTGTTGACGCAACTCGCCGGCGCCAAGCTGATCGAGAGGCGTCGCAAGGCCGGCAGCTTCGTCATACGACCCCATTCGCAATCGGCGATCCTGGAAATCCAGGACATCGGAGCGGAAATCTCGGCCCTCGGTCTGGCGTATCGTTTCGCCATCGATACCCGTCGCAAGCGCCACTGGACCACCGCCGACCGCGACCGCATCGAGCTTCCGACGCAGACACCGCTCCTCGACCTGACCTGCTGCCACTTCGGGGGAGCGCATCCCTTCTGCCTCGAGCAGCGCATCATCAACCTGGCGGCGGTCCCCGAGGCCGCCGTGGAGGATTTCTCCGGACTGTCGCCGAGCACCTGGCTCGTTCGACGCGTGCCGTGGACCACGGCAGAACACCGGATCATGGCCAGCGGTGCCGATCCGGAGGCCGCCGCCATGCTGAAGATCGAGACGGCGACCCCTTGCCTCGTCGTCGAACGGCGCACCTGGAGCGCCGAGCAGCCCATCACCTTCGTGCGCCTCACCTATCCGGGCGAAGCCCATCAGATCGTGGCGCGCTTCATGCCGTCGCTCGACCAGTGACCGGATTTTTTCCGGTATCGTGAGCGCGATGCGGATCAGCAACGTTTGACGTCGCGGAAATGGGCGCGGGCGCGCTGGAGGTTGGCCTTGCCGTCGAGGATGGCGCGCAGCATGGCCTCCTCGGCGCCGGCCGCATCGCCGCGATTGATCGCGTCGAAGATCGCGACATGGGTCGCGAGATCCTCATCGAAGCGGGCCTCGTTCTCCTCGATCGCCCGCTGCTGGATGCGGAAACTGACCTGCAGGAAATTCGCCACCGTATGGGCGAAGCGCTTCAGCAGCATGTTGTGCGACGCCGCGAGTACGGTCATGTGGAAGCGCACGTCGGCCCGCGCATAGGCGGCTGCATCGCCGATCGCCGCGCGCATCCCGGCGCAGGCCTCCTCGATCCTTGCTATGTCGTCGAGGCTGGCCCGCCCCGCCGCGAAGCGCGCCGCCGGCGGTTCGACGAGCTGGCGCATCTCGATCAAGTCCTTGAGGATGTCCGGATCGACGCCGTCGAGCGTGTGCCAGGCGAGAACGTCCCCGTCGAAGATGTTCCATTCGTCGCGCGCTCTGACGCGGGTGCCGACCTTCTGGCGCGTCTCGACGAGGCCTTTGGCGGAGAGGACCTTGATCACCTCGCGGATCGTGGTGCGGCTGGCGCCGTGGATATCCATGAGATCGGCTTCGCGCGGCAGCAGCATGCCGGGGGGATAGAGCCCGCGCACGATGCTCTCGCCGAGGGTGCGGATCAGGCGGCCCTGCACGCCGCGCAGCCGGTAGCTCGTCGAGCCGAGATCGGAGTCCGGCCGTTCCGGAGACGGTGTGTCGTCCGGTCCGGCCGGATCCGTTTCCAAGAGAATGTTCATCGTCCCGGCCTTCCGCTCGCCATCGAATACTACGTTCGTCCGAGGAGAACGGCGCTCGTCGGCCTCAGGCGAGATCCGGCGTGGCGAAGATGCGCTCGCCCCGAACCTTGATCTCGACATCGACGATATAGGTCCGCAGCGCGTCCCGATCGATGTCGATGCCGAGGCCCGGGGCGTCCGGCACGGCGATCTCGCCGTGCGCGTCCCGGGCGATGTGGTTGCGGGTCAGGTCGATGGCGAGCGGTTTCGGCGCCACCGGAAATTCGCACAGGCGATGATCGCGCAGGCCGGCGAAAGGCTGGAGCGAGGCGCTCAACGCCAGATGCGAGGTGAAGGTGTGATTGACGAAGGTGACGCCCTTGGCCACCGCATAGTCGGCGATCGCCTTGGCCGGACCGATGCCGCCGATCCTGCCGCAATCGATCTGGATGAACCCCACGTGCCCGTAGTCGATGAGCTGGCGCGCCATGAAGACGTTATGGGCGCCCTCGCCGCCGGCGATCCGCACCCTTGGGCTCCGGTCGGCCAGGGCGCCGTAGGCGTCGAGGGCGCTGGCATGGAACGGCTCCTCGAGCCACACCGCACCGGCCGCCTCGAGCGCCGGAAGGCGGGCCGTGGCGGCCGCGACATCTTCGCCGAAGATCTGCCCGACGTCGACGAGCAGGATGGCGTCCGTGCCGAGGCCCTCACGGGCCGCCATCACATGGTCGCGGTCCGTCTCGAGCGAACCGCGCCCGATCGGGCCCCAGCCGAACTTGACGGCCGCGAAACCGGCGTCGCGCGACGCCCTGCCGCGCTCCAGGGTTTGCTGCGGCGTGTCGCCGAAGAGCTGCGAGGCATAGGGTGTCTTCGGCTCGGCGCGCCGGTAGCCGAGCAGCGTCCACACCGGCTCGCCCCGCGCCTTGCCGACGAGGTCCCACAGGGCCATCTCGACGCCCGACCAGGTGTGGGCGGCCTGCAGCAGGTCCATGCTGTCGTAGGCGACGAGGGCGGCGATGCGGGCGATATCCGCCGGGCCGTCGAGCGCCTGCCCGAGCACGGAGGCACCGACGGGGCGGCACACGCCATGCGACATGGGACACACGAAGGCCGCGATCGAAACCAGGGGCGAGGCCTCGCATTCGCCCCAGCCGACATGGTCCCCCGCACTGACCCGGACCAGGAGCGCATCCTGGCTGCCGTCCGCCTCCGTCGTGATCGTCGGCATCGCCAGATAGAAGAAATCGACCGCATCGATTTTCATGGGATCACAGGACTCCGGGCTGTCACAGCGCGCGATTGCCGGCGCGCTGCTGCATGAGGCCGACCGCGAGGGTGACGCAGGCGGCGAAGACGAGGATGAGGGTCGCGAGAGCGTTGATCTCGGGGACGAAGCCGACCCGCATCATGCCCCAAAGACGGATGGGCAATGTGGTGTCCGACCCCGCCAGGAACAGGGTGATCAGGGTCTCGTCGAACGACATCGAAAAGGCGAGGAGGCCGCCGGCGATCAGCGCCGGACGCAATTGCGGCAGGACCACGAGCCGGAGCGTCTGCCACTGCGACGCGCCGAGATCGAGCGATGCCTCGGTCAGGCTGCGGCCCAACAACTGCAGCCGAACCAGGACGGTGCGGTAGATGATCGGCACGATGAAGACGACATGGCCGACGATGATGGTGAGGATTCCGCGTTCAATTCCGAGCTGCCGGAAGAAGATCAGCAGCGCCAGGCCGGTGATGATCGGCGGCAGCAGGAAGGGCAGGAAGATCAGGATCTGCATCAGCGTGCCGAGCGCGCGCCGCGCCGTGATGAAGTAGAACGCAAAGAGGAGGCCGAGCCCCAGCGCCAGAGCGGTCGCCACCGCGCCGACGAAGCAGGTCGTCATGAGGGCCGAAAGGATGTCATCGTTCACCCACAGACGGGCATAGGGCTCGAGCGAGAACGGCGCGAACGAGATGACGCCCCGCAACCGGACGAGCTGGAAGAACGAGAGCGCCGAGACGGCGACGAGCGGCGCGTAAAGACCCGTGAAGGCCGCCGCGGTCACGATGCCGAGCCCGATGTCGAGCGCACCGACGCGCCGGCTCACCGGACATGCTCCTTGCGCAGGACAAGCCCGGCGAGCGCGACGGCCATCAAGGCCGTGCCGAGCAGGATGACCGCGAAGGCCGACCCGAGCGGCCAATTGAGCGCCAGCCCGAACTGGCTGAAGACGATGCGCCCGAAGGTGAAGCCCTCGGTCCCGCCGACCATCTGCGGCGTAACGAAATCCCCGAACGTCAGGACGAAGGTGAAGACCGCGGCGACGACGATCCCCGGCATCGCCAGCGGCGCGACGATGTGGAGCAGTTCGTCGCGGGTGCTGCCCCCGAGATCCGCCGAGGCGGCGGGATAGTTCGCCGGGATGCGGTCGAGCGCCAGATAGATCGGCAGGACCGCATAGGGGAGATAGAGGATCGCCAGCGTCAGGAAGATGGCGGTGCGGCTGAACAGCAGCGCCCCGATGGGCTGGTCGATCAGGCCGAGCGCCAGCAGCCCTTCGTTGAAGAGCCCGCGCTGCCCCAGAATGCCGCGGATCGAATAGACCTTGATGATGTAGCTCATGAACAGCGGCAGGACGAAGATCATCAGCATCAGGAAGCGGATGCGAGCTGCGCGCCGAAAGATGAACAGCGCGACCGCCGAGGCGAGCGCCGTATTGAGGATCGTCACCTCGAGCGAGAGCAGCACGGTCGTCCCATAGACCGACACATAGTCGCCGTCGGTCAGGAACGCGGCATAATTGGCCAGGGTGAAGCGCGCGATGACATGGCCGTGGTCGAGCGTCCAGACGCTGATGAGGATGAAGGACAGAATCGGCGCGAGCACGAAGATCACCGGCAGGCCGAGGTTGACCGTGTGCCAGGCGAGCTTGGGCAGGATGGAGCGGGCGCCGGTCATGGCGGCGAGGACCCGGTCCGACCAGGCTCCACGCTGGGTTGCGCGATCACGGCCGTATCGGCCGGAGACCAGGAGACGGTAATGCGTTCGCCTGGCGCCTTTGCGCCGCCGCCGCCGAGTTGCCGCAGCTTGATGGTCAGCCCGGGGGCCGCCGCCGGGCTGACGTCGAGCATTGCCGTCGGCCCGAGGAAGCGGATATCGGTCACCGTGCCGGTGATCGCATTGGCGCCTTCGCCTGTTGCTGCGATGTGCTCGGGCCGCACCGCCAGAAGCACGGGCCGGCCGACCGAGACCGGGCCGCTCGCCGTGCCGGCGAAGATCCCGAGCGGGGTTTCGACGCGGACCATTCCCCCGTCCACGGCCGAGACCTTGCCCTCGATGAGGTTGTTTTCGCCGAAGAAGCTGGCGACGAAGGACGTGCGCGGCCGATGATAGACCTCGTGCGGCGTTCCGTCCTGCTCGACGCGGCCGTCACGCACCACGACGATGCGGTCGGACAGAACGATCGCTTCCTCCTGATCGTGGGTGATGAACACGAAGGCGATGCCCAGGCGACGCTGGAGATCCTTGAGGAAGCGCTGCATCTGGGCGCGCAGGTTCACGTCGAGCGCCGCGAGCGGTTCGTCGAGCAGGATGAGCCGCGGCTCGCAGACGATGGCTCTCGCCAGCGCGACGCGCTGGCGCTGGCCGCCCGAAAGCTGCGCCGGATAGCGGTCGCCGAACTGTTCGAGGCCGACGGTCGCCAGAACCTCGACGACGCGTCGCGCGATCTCCTGCTTGGGCGTGCCGCGGACAGAGAGCCCGTAGCCCACATTCCTGCGCACGCTCATGTGGTGGAACAGGGCGTAGTCCTGAAAGACCGTATTGAACGGTCGCCGGTTGATCGGCACATGCGCCAGATCGCGCCCATCGAACATGAGCCGGCCTTTGTCGATGGATTCGAAGCCGCCGATGATCCGCAGGATGGTGGTCTTGCCCGAGCCGCTGGGGCCGAGAATCGTCAGGAACTCATTGTCCGCGACATAGAGGTCGACGTCGTGCAGGACGGTCGTCGACCCGTAGCGCTTGGTGACGTTTTCGACGTGAAGGAGAGGTTGCAAGCGCTGGGACCTCGAAATTGGCGCATCGGTTGGAGGGCGATGCGGCCGAGGGCTGGCCGACATCGACCCGGCCGGCCCGGGTCGCGCGGCGTCAACGGCGCGTTGCGCCTGCCCCGCCATCGCGGGCGCGAGGTCAGTTGCTCGCCTTGACTTCATTCCAAAGCGTCTGGCGGCGACCGTAGTCCTCCGGGTTCTTGGCCCAGATCAGCTTGCTGCCGTAGTCCATGCCCTGCGGCTCGTCGGTCGTGCTGGCCCAACCCGATTTCTGTGCCATGTCGGCACCGATCTTCTTCTGAAAGGCGAAATTGATCCACGCATAGGCGAGTTCGGGATGCGGCGACCCGGCGCTGACCGTCAGATTGTCGAGCCAGCCGACCGCGCCTTCCTTCGGGATCGTGTAGCCGACGTCGAAGCCTTTCTTCTTGAGGTTGATGGCGTTGAGCTCGCCCATCGAGAGCATCAGGACCACGTTGTTCTCGGACCAGATCGTCGTTCCCTCGTCGAAGCCGGCGAAATAGGTGAGCAGGTTGTGCTTGAGGTCGACGAGCTTCTGCTTCACCTCGGTGAACTGGGCCTCGTTCAGATGGAACGGGTCCTTGATACCGAGAGCGATGGCGGCGAAGTTCACGCAATTGTTGGCATCGTCGAGCGAGATGACCCTGCCCTTGTATTTTGGATCCCACAAGATCGACCACGATGTCGGCGCGTCGGGAAATGTCTTCTTGTCATAGACAAGACCGAGCGAGCCCCAGGCCCACGGAATGCCATAGGTGACGCCATCGAAGGTGGCATTCGACATGTCCTGAAATTGCGGCAGAATGTTTTTCAGGCTGGTGAATTTCGATTTGTCGATGGGCGCGACGAGCTTCTGATCGGCGAAGGCCTTGAGGCTGGCGGTGTCGACCGCGACGACGTCGTAATCCTTGCCGTTCGAGGCCTTCATCTTGGCGATCTGCTCGTCGACCCCGCCGACGTAGGTGACCTTGACCGTGATGCCGGTCTGGGCCTCGAACTCCTTGACCCAGGCGGGGTCCGCATAGCCCTCGTAGGTGAGCAGCCGAACTTCGCCCTTCGACTGCGCTTCAGCGGCAGAGAGTCCCACGGTCGTGGCCAAGGCCACGACACATGCTGCAACGGTCAGCTTCACGACTGTTCTCCCTCGATGCTCAAACCTTAGGTCTAATTCATCGTACTTTATGGGAAACTGTCAATCCCACAGGGTTCACGCTCACGAAAACCGCCTGGAGAAGGCAGCGCCTCGAACAGGTGGAACGGTGTCGGGGACTGGCCTGGACGATGCCGAGCCCCGCGACTCGCCTGATATATCGTATTTTATGTGCGCCACGGGATAATCGTCGGCATCGGTCGCGAAGGTCATTGACAGGCCGGATGCGCCGCGGTTAGTATTTTGTATACAGTAATTTGGATTATAACGGGTGGCTGCTCTCTTCTCCCTCGACGATGCCGCGCTCTCACCGCTCAATCCTGCGACGCTGGCCGATCAAGTCGCCGACAAGATCGTCGAGGCGATCGCGGCGCGGCGGCTGGCGTCGGAGGAACGCCTCATCGAGACGGAGCTCGCCGCGGCGCTCCACGTGAGCCGCGTGCCCGTGCGCGAGGCGATCCGCATCTTGACCAGCCAGGGCATCGTCGTCGCAAATCCGCGCCGTGGCGTGCGCGTGGCCACCTTCGACGCGGCCTGGGCTCGCCAGCTTCACGATGCGCGCGTCGCGGTCGAACGCCTCGGTGCCCATCTCGCGGCGGATGTCGTCAAGCGTGATCAGGCAGCGCTCGCAAGGCTCGAGACGTGCGTCGCTGCGATCGAGCGGTCGCGGGGCCATTGGCTTTCGGTCAACCGTGCCGACATCGCCTTCCACGCGACCATGTTCGACATCGCCGGCAGCCCGCTGATGATCACGCTGTGGAACGCCATTTCGCGGCACGTGCTGATCATGTTCTCGATCGAGACCTATCGGGACGTCGATTTCGACCGCGTGATCGAGGAGCACCGCGTCTACATCGACGCCCTGCTGCACGAGACCCCCGAGGGGCTCGACCAGGAGATCGACCGGCATGTCGCCGGCCTGCGGACCTTCGACATCTAGCGCCGATCCATAAACCGAGGGAGAACGACCAATGACGCGAACCACCGACACATCCTTCCCGCTGACGCGCCGGAGCGCGGTCGCGGGCGGCCTCGCGGCCCTGGCGGCGCCGTTCGTCGCCCGCCCAGCCGCCGCCAAGACGGACGAACTGCGCATCCTCACCTGGGAAGGCTATGCCGAGCCCGACTGGGTCAAGCCCTTCGAAGCCAAGCACGGCGTCAAGACGACGATCGCCTACACCGGGTCGGTCGACGAGATGTTCGCCAAGATGCAGGGGTCGAAGGGTGCCGATTTCGACGTCGTCGCTTTCGACACGTCGAGCTTCAAGCGCTATATCGATGGCGGCCTGATCCAGGCCCTCGATCTCGCCAAGATCCCCAACGCGGCCAATCTGGCA
This sequence comes from Lichenihabitans sp., assembly GCA_965277635.1. Taxonomy (GTDB): domain Bacteria; phylum Pseudomonadota; class Alphaproteobacteria; order Rhizobiales; family Beijerinckiaceae; genus Lichenihabitans. The sequence continues at coordinate 1,274,829 of CBDIDE010000002.1, read as the reverse complement.
CCGGATTTCAAGAGCGTGGCGCCGCTGATGCGTGCCGACAAGCAATATGGCGTGCCGTTCGCCTGGGGCTCGCTGCCGCTCGTCTACGACAAGGCCGCCTTCCCGACGCCCCCGGACAGCTGGGCCGTGATGTGGGATCCGGCCAACGTCCAGAAGCTCATCGCGCTCGACGACGCCAACAACAACATCGTCCTCGCGGCCATCGTGCTCGGCATCAAGGAGCCGTTCAACCTGAGCGATGCGCAATTCGCCGCCGTCAAGCAGAAGCTGATCGACCAGAAGAAGCTGCTGCTCACCTATTACGCCGGCTTCGACGACGGCGTGAGCATCTTCGCGCAGTCCGGCATCAAGGCGATGTTCTCCATGGGCGAGCCGCAGGTCCCGGGCCTCAAGGCGAAGGGCGTCGATGCCGCCTTCGTCATCCCGAAGGAGGGCGCCGTCGGCTGGCTCGATTGCTGGGTGATCTCCGCCGGCGCACGCGATGTCGACCTCGCCAGCGCCTGGCTCGACGCCTGCCTCGACAAGAAGGTCGGCGCCTTCCTGTCGGACAAGAAGAGCTACGGCAATACGACGGACGAGGACGCCAACAAGCGCACCGGCTTCACCTATGCGGACAAGCTCACCTTCCTGCAGACGCCGGAGAATTTCGAGAAGCGCGTCGCGCTGTGGAACGAGGTGAAAGCCGCGCCCTGACGCCGCCTTTCCGCTCGATCGCGACATCGACGCCGGCGGATCCGCTCCGCCGGCCACCATCATTCTCGTCCAGGACCGTCATGCGAACCATTTCGCCCATCCTCGATTCCGCGCCGCCGAGCCTCAAGATCACCAAGGTCGACTGTCACGCGCTGCTCGCGCCCGATTTCGATCCGCGTTTCACCTCCTCTGCCCAGGACAGTTTCGTCGTCGTGATCTCGACCGACGGCGGTGTCGTGGGCGTCGGCGAATGCGATGCCAATCCGTGGATGGCGAAGGCCTGCATCGAGGCGCCCGGCACGCACACCATGGGCCTCGGCATCCGCGACATGCTGATCGGCGCCGATCCCTTCGAGATCGGGCCGCTTTGGCGGAAGATCTATCTCGGCACCGCCATGAACGGCCGGCGCGGCATGGTGGTCCATGCGATGAGCGCCATCGACATGGCGCTGTGGGACCTTTGCGGCAAGGCGGTCGGCAAGCCCGTCCATGCGCTGCTCGGCGGGGCGACGCGCGAGCGCATCACCCCTTATGCCTCCCTGCAGCCGGCAGGGCATCGCTTCGAGGAGTATCGCGACGCGCTCGTCCAGTCGGCGCTCGACGCCAAGGCGCTCGGCTTCAAGGCGATGAAGAGCGAAGCCACCATGAACGGCCCCTATGCGCATGGCGGCATGAAAGAGAGCTACGATCGCCACACCGAGGTGGTGGCGGCGGTGCGCAAGGCCATCGGGCCCGACATCACGCTGATGATCGACGTGCAATACCTGTGGGACGATGCCGTGACCTGCCTCTCCGTCGTCAAGGACTGGAAGGAGTTCGGCATCTATTTCCTGGAGACGCCGATCTGGTCGGACAATGTCGGGGAAATGGCGAAGGTCGCGGCCGAAGCGCCGATGAATATCGCCTGTGGCGAGTGGCTCGCCACCCGCCACGAATTCGCCGAGCTGATGGATGTCGGCAAGGTGCAGGTCGCCCAGCCCGATGTCGGGCGCGTCGGCGGGATCGGGGAAGCGAAGATCGTGTGCGACATGGCTGCCGACCGCAACCTGACGATCGTGCCGCATTGCTGGAAAACCGGCATCTCGATCTCGGCGACCGCCCATCTGGCTTTCGTGACCGATCATTGCGCCTTCATCGAATACCTGCCTCCGCAGCTCTGCCACGAGCGCCTGCGACGCGAACTCGCCGCCGAGGAGCTGGTGCTGGAGGACGGCACCATTCCGCTGCCCGTGAAGCCGGGGCTCGGCGTCGAGGTCGACTGGGAGATCGTGCGCCGCTACGAAGTCGTCTGACGATGGGGCTCGCGCTCGAGGCCATCACCAAGACCTACGGCACCGCGACGGTCCTCGAACCGGTGTCGCTCGAGGTGGCGGACCGGGAATTCCTCACCATCCTCGGCCCGTCCGGATCGGGCAAGACCACGATCCTGCGCCTCGTCGCCGGCTTCACGCAACCGACCTCGGGACGGTTGCGCTTCGGCGGGCGCGACATCACGGCGCTGCCGACCAACCGGCGGCCGTTCAATACGGTGTTCCAGGACTATGCCTTGTTTCCGCACATGACGGTCGAGCAGAACGTCGGCTACGGCCTCATGGTGCGCGGCCGGCCGAAAGCCGAGATCCGCCGCAAGGTGGCCGACACGCTCGACATCGTCGGCCTCGGGGCGCTCCTCGGCCGCTACCCGTCGCAACTCTCCGGTGGGCAGAAGCAGCGCGTCGCGCTCGCCCGCGCCATCGTCTGCGAACCGCAGCTGATCCTCCTCGACGAACCGCTCGCGGCGCTCGATGCCGAAATGCGCCGCCAGATGCAGCTCTTCCTCAAGGATCTGCAGAAGCGGATCGCCATCACGTTCCTGTTCGTCACGCACGACCAGGACGAAGCCATCACCATGTCGGACCGCATCGTCGTCATGGACCGCGGCCGCATCGAGCAGACCGGAGCGCCGAAGGACATCTATTACGCGCCGCGCTCGCCCTTCGTGGCCCGGTTCTTCGGCGACAACAATCTCATCGAGGCGGCGACGCGCAACGGCGCGGTCGAGTGCGCCATCGGCGCCTTCCCGCGTCTCGCCGCGCCCGCTCCCGGCCCGCTTCTCCTCGCGGTCCGGCCGGAGAAGATCCATCTCGGCGAGCGACCCGATGCCCTGGCCATACCATGCCGCATCGAGGACACGATTTTCGTCGGGGCGACGACCCATGTCCGGCTGCGGCCGGACCGCGCCCCGTCGCAGACGCTTCTCGCCAAGGTCGCCAGCGACCGGGGCCGCGACGGCCTCGAGCCCGGCTCAGCCGTCATCGCCTCGATCGCCGCCGCGGACGTCGCCATCGTGCCGTTGAGACCTGACGATGCGCCCTAGCGCCCGCGTCGCTATCTTCGGCCTCGTGATGGCGGGGCCGATCCTGTTCATCGTCGTGCCGATCGGGGCCTTCCTGGTCATGTCGTTCTGGCGGGTCGAGAGCCAGCGGATCGTGCCTGCCGCGACACTTGCCAATTACGTCGCCTTCTTCGGCAACTGGGCCTATCTGAAGACCTTCCTGCTGACCTTGCTGCTGTGCGCGGAAGTCACCGCGATCGACATCCTCGTCGGCTATCCGATCGCCTATTTCATCTGGCGACGGCGCGGGCGTGCCCGCTACATCCTCTTGCTGCTCTTCGTGATGCCGCTGTTCATGAGCTACATCGTGAAGATCTATACGATGCGCTCGATCCTCGGATTGAACGGCTTCCTCAACAAGATGCTGGTCGGCGGCGGTCTCCTATCACGACCCAGCCTTCTGTTCCTTTACAACCAGACCGCGATCCTGATGACCATGGCGGTGATCTTCCTGCCCTTCGTCATCCTGCCGATCTTCCTGTCGTTGGAGCGCATTCCGCGCTCGCTGCTCCAGGCTTCGTCCGACCTCGGCGCCGGGCTGCGGACGACCTTCCGGCACATCGTGCTGCCGCTGTCGTTGCCGGGCACGATCGCCGGCGCGCTCTTCGCCTTCGTGCTGGCACTCGGCGACTTCATCACGCCGCAGATGGTCGGCGGCCCATCGGGCTTCACCTTCGGGCGGGTGATTTGGTCGCAGTTCGGGCTGGCCTACAATTGGCCCTTCGGCGCCGCCATGGGCGTGGTTCTCTTCGCCGTGGCCCTGGTCGTGATCGTCGTCGGCGGCTACGCCGCGCAGCGTCAGAAGGTCTGACGGCATGCAGTCGCGGGCGGAGCGCTTGACCGACATCGGCCTCGGCCTCGTCACTGGGGCGGCTTTTCTGGTGCTCTATGCGCCGGTGCTGATCGGCGCGCTGTTCTCCATCATCACGGTCGACCGGGCGGGCATTCACTGGGAGACCATCTCGCTCGAATGGTACGGCAAGCTCCTCGACAACGCATCGATCCTCGACGCCATCCGGACCACCGCGATCGTCGGTTGCGTCGCGGTGGCGCTGGCGGCGACGCTCGCGGTGGTTCTGGCGCTCTATGTCGAATGGGAGGGCGCGCTGTTCCGCCGGGTGGTCGAGCTCGTCGTCTACCTGCCGTTTCTCCTGCCGCCGATCGTGACGGGCCTCTCGCTCCTGATCTTTTTCGCCGGAGCCGGCATCGAGCGCGGCTTTCCGACCATCGTCGTCGGACACACCGTTTTCGTTCTGGCGGTGATGTTCCGGCTCGTCCAGACGCGGCTGCAATCCCTCACCAAATCGCTCGTCGAAGCCTCGGCCGATCTCGGCGCCTCGCGCTGGCAGACGCTGCGCTACGTCCTTTGGCCGCAGCTTCGCTCGGCCGTCGCGACGGGCGCCATCCTGGCCTTCACGCTCTCCTTCGACGAAACGTTGATCTCGGTCTTTCTGGCCGGCGACACGACCACGCTCCCCTTGCGTCTCTGGGCGATGATGCGGGTCGGCTTCTCGCCGCAGATCAATGCTCTCGTCACCATCGTGCTTCTGATCTCGATCGTGCTGACGATCGTCATCGGAGCGCGCCTGAAGCCCGCCGATCGACAGGACGACGAATGACCGGACAAAGATTGATGGATCGCGTGGCCGTCGTGACCGGCGCCGCGCGCGGGATCGGGCGCGCCATCGCGGAGCGGCTCGCGGCTGAGGGCGCTACCCTCGTCATCGCCGACGTCGATGCGGGCGAAGCCGAGCGCACCGCATCGGCGCTCGGGTCCACGGCGAGCGCGGCTTCAGTCGACATCGCCAGCGATGCGTCGGTCGCGGAGCTCACCGCATCGGTACGCGACAGACATGGACGCTGCGAGATCCTCGTCAACAATGCCGCGATCCTCGACATGACCGGCATCGCGACGATGACGATGGACCATTATCGCAAGGTGCTCGACATCAACCAGGACGGCGCGGTGCGCGTGACCCTCGCCATGTTGCCGCTCATCCGGGCGGCAGGCGCCGGCCGCCGCATCCTCAACGTCGCCTCAATCATGGGGCTGCGGGGCTCGCGGGATTCTATTCCCTACTCAACCGCCAAGGGCGCGCTCGTCAACTTCACCCGCTCGCTCGCCTGCGACCTCGCACCCGAGGACATCGTCGTCAACGCTCTCGCGCCCGGCTTCGTCGACACCCGCATGGCGCTGCTGCCCGACGGGTCCGGCCACGAGCACGACACCGACTGGTTCAAGGACATCTACCTCAAATACGGCCGCATCCCGCTCGGCCGCGCCGGCCGGCCGGAGGATATCGCCGGCCCCGCCTATTTCCTGTGTTCCGACGATGCACGCTATGTCACGGGGCAGATCCTGCTCGTTGATGGAGGTGTCTCGGCAACCTTCTGACGCACGACCGGCTCACGCCCGCGGCCGAGCCTCCGCTCCAGTCTTGTCGGCTTTGGCCCGGTAGACATCTTCGGCCGCATGGTCGAGGGACTGGACGCGTTCGCGGCCGAATGTTCTGGCATCCGCGTCACGGGATTGAAGACGATCGAGATCCGGCGGGGCCCGGGTGCGCAAGCGGCGATTTACGCCGTGAAGCGGCGGGGCGTCGGGTCGAGTCGCGCACGATCAGGCGTGGTTGAAGCACCACGGCGGCCGTGTCGCCGCGATCGGCGATTTCGCACCGCCCCAACAGCAGACGGACAGCCTCCCGCCCCATGGCCACGATCGGCTGGGCGACGGCGGTCAACCGGGGCGAGAAGGCCTCGGCCCAGGTGAAATCGTCGATGCCGACGACCGATACGTCCCGCGGACAGCCGAGCCCCCGATCGCGCAGCGCCATCATGACGCCGACCGTGCCATGATTGTTGGCCGCGACGATGGCGCTCGGCCGCGGCCGGCGGCACAGCAGCCCAAGCGTCGCGCGATACGACGGCTCGCTCTGGAAGCCGCCGTCGGCCACCAGCGCCTCGTCGTAGGGCACGTCCCGCGCCAGCATGGCGTCGCGGCAGCCGGCCACACGTTCGCGTGACAGAGCAAGGTTTGGGCTGCCGGCCACGACGGCTATCCGTCGATGGCCCTGGTCGAGCAGGTGGTCGGTGGCGAGCCGCCCCGCCATGACATTGTCGAGCACGACGCTGTCGAGATCGAGGCCCGCCAGGGTGCGGTCGAGCAGCACGGTCGGCACCTTGAGCAGAGCTCCGAGCGTCGCGGTGTCCTGCGTCCGGCCGCCGGGGATGAAGATCATGCCGGCGACCCGCTGAGCCCGCATGGCCCGCAATTGGCTCGCCTCCTTGGCCGGATCGTCCGTCGTGGAGCATAGCGTCAGAGTGAAGCCGGCCTGATCGAGCGCCACCTCGATGGTGCTGGCAAGGCCGGAGAAATGCGGATTGGTGATATCCGGCAGCACCAGCCCGATCGACCGCGTGCGGCCGAGCTTGAGGTTGCGTGCCAGCACGTGAGGCACATAGCCGAGCTCGTCGACGGCGCGTTCGACCCGCTCGCGCATGGCCGGGCTGACCGCGGCCGTGCCGTTGACGACGGTCGAGACGGAGGCGATCGACACGCCGGCCCGCATCGCCACATCCTTGAGTGTGCTCATGCCCCCTTGCCATATCGCCGACCGTTCTCTAGCCTATCTGAAACGTTTCAGAACTCAATCGGCCGATGCGGCAGGGCTCGCTTCGGCTTTGCAAGGGAGGAGAGCGTGACCGATCAGCGCGATGGCCGGATGGACCGATCCGGCGGATGGACGCGGCGGCGCCTGCTCGGGACCGGCGCCGCGCTCGGCGGCTCGGCGGCACTCGGCAGCTTTCCGGTCGTGAGACGCGCCCGCGCCGCGGCCAAGACCATGAGCTTCTGGCAGTTCTACGCGCCGGGGGGCCCCGTGGCGGGCCAGGCCAAGTGGTTCGAGGATACGGTCAAGGCTTGGAACGACAGCCACGACGTCAAGATCGCGCTCAACTATATCCCGAGCGGCGATTACATGAACGGGGCGAAGCTGCCGACGGCCTTCGCGTCGGGGCAGGGGCCCGACCTGTTCCTCATCAGCCCCGGCGACTTCCTGCGCTACTACAACGGCGGCGTGCTGCAGGATCTTACGCCCTATATCGACGCCAAGGTGCAGGCCGACTTCACGTCCAATATCATCGCCAGCCGCAAGGTCGACGGCAAGATCTACGGCGTGCCGATGGAAGTCGAGCCCATGGCCTTCTATTACCGCAAGGACGCATTCGATAAAGCCGGCCTCAACGAGACCGACGTGCCGAAGACGTGGGACCAACTCCTCGAGGTTGCCAAGAAACTGACGACGCCGGATCGCTTCGGCGTGCTGTTCGAAACGACGCCGGGCTACTACCAGAACTTCACCTGGTATCCGTTCCTCTGGCAGGGCGGCGGCGAGTTCCAGACCGCCGATCATAAGAGCGCGCTGAATTCGCCCGCCTTCGTGCAGGCGCTGAAATTCTGGCAGGACGCCGTCGCCTCCGGCGCGGCGCCGCGCAAGCCGCTCGGCGGCGGCGCCTGGGACATCGCGCCGAACCTCGGCTCCGGCTATTGCGCCATGCAGAACTGCGGCATCTGGGGTATCAGCGCCATGGCGGCCAATGCCAAGGACGTGCCCTATGGGGTGTTCAAGCTGCCGACGCCGGCCAACGGCAAGTATGTCACGGTCGGCGGCGGCTGGGCCATCGTGGCCAATGCGCGGGGCGCCAACCCGGAGGCGGCCGGGCAGTTCTGCGCCTGGGCGCTGGCCTCCGCGAGCCCGGACTCGCTCAAGCGCATGGTCGATTGGTGCACGGTCGCCAAGAGCGACATGCCGCCGCGTCAATCCGCCTTCGCGATGGGCAAGGCCGCCTTCGACAGCGGCTTTATGAAGACCTTCACGACTGAGATCTATCCTGGCACGCGCGCCGAGCCGCGCTTGCCGCCGCAGGTCTACAAGGCGATCTCGGATGCCATCCAGGCCTGCCAGCTCAACGGCGCCGATCCCGCGCAGCAGGCGGCCCTGGCCTCCCAGCAGGTCGACGCTTTCCTGGCCGGCTACAGCGGCGCCGAAATCCTCTGAGCCGGAACGAGCAGCGCATGGAGGCCGCGGTCGATCGGGCGGCTCGTGACGCGCGGCGCACTCGCCCCCGACCTCGCCTGACGCGCCGCCAGCGCGAGGCGCTCGCCGGCTACCTCTTCGTCCTGCCGGACGCGCTCGGCCTCGCGGTCTTCGCCGGACTGCCCATGCTGCTCGCCCTCGCCCTTGGCTTCTTCGCGGTCGATGGCTTCGGCGGCTATCGCTTCGCCGGGCTCGCCAACTATCGCCGCATGCTGCTCGACCCTCTGTTCCTGCAGAGCCTTCGGGTCACGCTGGCCTATGTGGTCATGCTGGTGCCGAGCCTCTATGTCGTTGGGCTCGGGCTGGCACTTCTGGTGCAGCGGCGCTCGCGGCTGTCCGGCGTGCTGCGCAGCCTGTTCTTCCTGCCCCAGATGGTGAGCCTCGTCGTCGTGGCGCTCGTCTGGCAGGTGCTGCTCGTCGACAAGATCGGCATCGTGAACCGGATCTTGTCGCCGCTCGGCCTCGGCGGCCTGTCGTGGCTCGGCGATCCGCGTCTCGCGCTCGTCGCCGTGGTGGCGATCAGCGTGTGGTTCCTGATGGGCTTCTACATGCTGATCTTCCTCGGCGGCCTGCAGGACATCCCCAAGGAATATCACGAGGCGGCGCGGCTCGACGGCGCGCGGCCGGCGGCGGCCTTCCTCTACATCACCTTGCCGCTGCTGCGGCCGACGAGCTTCTTCGTGGTGCTCACCGCCACCGTGACGGCGGTCGCGGGCGGCCAGGTCTTCGACCTGATCTACGTCATGACGAAAGGCGGTCCGGCCAATGCCACGGAGCTCGCGATCTACTACATCTACCAGCAGGCGTTCCAGTACAACGAATTCGGCTATGCCGGCGCGATGGCCACGACGCTCGTCGTGCTGCTGCTCGGCCTGACGCTCCTGCTCTTCGCCGCGACCCGGGGAGGGCGGTTTGACGATTGAGGCGCCGCGCCCGTCGGCGATGCCGCCGGCGTATCGCAGCGTGCCGATGCTGCTCTCGCTCTCGAGCCTGATCCTCGGCCTGATGGCCGTTGCGCCGCTGCTGTGGATGGTGTCGACCGCGTTCAAGCCGCAGGGCGAAGTGTTCGGCGCCGGACTTTTGCCGCAAGGGCCGACCTTCGCCAATTTTGTCTACGTCTTCACCCAGCTCGATTTCCTGCGCTTTCTCCTGAACAGCTTCTTCGTCTCCGCCACCGTCACGGTCGTGGCGCTGCTGCTCCACTCGATGGCCGGCTATGCCCTGGCGCGGCTGCGCTTCCCCGGACGCGAGGTGATCTTCCTCGCGATGTTCTCGACCTTCCTGGTATCGCTGCCGGTGATCATCGTGCCCTTGTTCGTGCTGATCAAGGCCTTGGGGCTGCTCGACAGCTACGCCGGCCTGATCATCCCCTCGATCTTCAACGCCTTCGGCATCTTCCTGCTGCGCCAGTTCTATCTCGGCATCCCGCCGGAGATCGAGGAGGCCGCCATCATGGACGGTGCCGGCTATTGGCGCCTCTACTGGAGCGTCGTGCTGCCGATGAGCCGTCCGATCCTGGCGGCGCTGGCGATCCTGTTCTTCCTCGCCAACTGGAACGCCTTCCTGTGGCCGCTCACCATCGTCAGCGACCGGCGGCTCTGGGTCGTCCAGGTGGCGATCGCCAGCTTCCAAGGCCAGTACACCGGATCGTGGAACTACATCATGGCGGCCTCGACCGTGGTGGCGCTGCCGACCCTGGTGCTGTTCTTCGTCTTCCAGCGGCAGATCATGGAATCGATCAAGACCAGCGGATTGAAATAGGGCCGCCACCGGCGGCTCGCTCCTCACTAGATCAGGATCGGCAATGACCTCGTTTTCCGGACTCGGCGTCAACCTCGGCAACCTCTATCGGCTCTCCTCTGCTAGGACGCGCTCCATTTCCCCGGAGAATTTCTCCGGCGCCAAGGGCGGCGGCGGCCAGGCCACGGAGGGCACCGGCGCCGTCCACGCGCGCGGTCTCGGGCCCGGCTGGAAGATCTCGCCTTCGATCCGCATGGAGGCGGGCGAGACCCGCACGCTGGCCGAGATCGAAGGCCCCGGCGCGATCCAGCAGATCTGGCTGACGCCCGCCAACGTGCGCTGGCGCGATCTCATCCTGCGCATGTATTGGGACGATCAGGAGCAGCCTTCGGTCGAGGTCCCCTTGGGCGATTTCTTCGCCTGCGGCTGGAACAGCTATGCGCAGGTCTCCTCGCTCGCGGTCTGCGTCAATCCGGGCCGCGCCTTCAACTGCTACTGGGAGATGCCGTTTCGCAAGAGAGCCCGCATCACGCTCGAGAACCGTGATCCGGACGACCACGCCATCGTCTACTACCAGATCAACTATGCCCTGACCGAAGTCCCCGACGACGCCGCCTATTTCCACGCCCAGTTCCGCCGCACCAACCCGCTGCCGTTCAAGCAGGATTACACGATCGTCGACAAGATCACCGGCCGCGGCCAGTATGTCGGCACCTACATGGCCTGGGGCGTGAACAATGCGGGCTGGTGGGGCGAGGGCGAGATCAAGTTCTTTCTGGATGGGGACGCCTTTCCGACCATCTGCGGAACCGGCACGGAAGACTATTTCTGCGGCGCCTACAACTTCGATTGCGGCACCGTCGACCCCACCTTCCCGCGCGCCTACGTGCCCTTCACCACGCCCTATGCCGGCCTGCCGCAGATCATCCGGCCGGACGGAACCTACAACGCCCAGCAGCGCTTCGGGCTCTACCGCTGGCACATCACCGATCCGATCCGCTTCGAGGCGGACCTGCGCGTCACCATCCAGGCGCTCGGCTGGCGCACCGAGAAGAAAGAACGGCGCTATTTGCCGCTGCAGGACGACATCGCCTCGGTCGCCTTCTGGTATCAGACGCTGCCGACGGCGCCCTTCCCGGCACTGCCCGACCGTGACTATCTGGAGATCGTGTGACGGCGATCGTCCGGCGAGTGAGCCAGATCAGGTCGCGGGCGCGCCCTGGCGCCGTGCCTCGCCGCGGCGGCCGAGGTGTCCGTCGTTGAGGACGTTGGCCATCACGCTGATCCGCCGCGCCACGTCGATGACGGAGCGCATGCTGTCGCCCTCCTTGTCGCGCTGGTAGGCCGCGAAGAATCTCGGCTCCGGGATCTTCGGGGAAGCATTCAGGACGCGGACCTGCTTCGACGCGATCTCCTCGGCCACGATGGCCAAGGGGAGAAAGCTGACGGTTTCTCCGGCCGCGACCATGCGAACGATCACCGAGAGCGAGTTGCAGGTGCTCAGCCTTTGCGGCTCGAGGCCGGCCGTGCCGAACCACGACTTGACGATCCGCATGAGCATCGACCCGTCGGGGTTCGTCACGATGTGATGGCGGGCCAGCACCGCCGGCGTCACACTGCGCTCGGGGATGCGGACCTTCGGGCTCGCGACCCAGACGTGCGCCATCGCCCCTATGAGCTCGGTCCGGACATGCGTCTCGACCTCCGGTTCGGCGAGGAAGCCGACATCGAGCTCGCGGCGGTTGAGCCGCTCGCGCAGCACGAGGCTGTTGTCGATCGTCATGGCGACGGACAGTTCCGGATGGCTCCGGCTCAAGGCGGACAGCAGGCTCGGCATGCAGATCATGCCGAAACTGTCCGACGCGCCGAGCCGCAGCTTGCCTCGCAACTGGTTTCCGCCAGTCCTGCGTTCGGTGAATCGGGTCGCAAGATTGACGATCCGCTCCGCTTCGGGAAGCAGGTCCGCGCCGCTTTGGGTGAGGCGCAGACGCCGTCCCGCCCGCTCGAATAATTTGGTGCCGACCGCATGTTCGAGATCGCGGATGCGCAGGCTGATCGTCGGCTGGCTGAGATTGAGCTCGTCCGCCGCGGCCTGGAAGCTCTGCAGGCGGGCGATCCAGAAGAACGTCTCGATCTGGTTCAGCGTGGCCCGCATGGCATTTGAAAGTCCAATGTGTGGATGATCGATAATCTCATTTGTCTCAATGGTACAGCGGACGCTAGTTTGCCGGACCGGGTTCCGGATAAAGAGAGGGATCATCATGAAGGGTTCGGTTGCGCAGCGCCTGGGCTTGGCGGCTTTGCTGATCGCGGGTGTGACCGGGCCTGTGGCGACAGGCGCTCGGGCGCAGGACGTCACGCTCTCGGTCTGGAGCCATGAGGCCGACGAGCCCGCCAAGGTGGCGTTGCGGGAGTCCGCCGCCCGGAATGTGGAAAAGGCCCATCCCGGCGTTCACGTGAAGATCACATGGTACGAGAAGACCGGCCTCGACGCGGCGCTGAAGACCGCCTTGCCGGCCGGCCAGGGACCCGATGTCTTCTACGTGGAACCCGACCAGACACAGTATATCACAGCCGGCTATCTGGCCCCGCTCGATGATCTGATCGATTGGAGCCGGATTCACGACTGGGCGCGGCAGACCTGGATCCACGACGGCAAGACCTGGGCGGTGCCGCAGGAGGCCTATACCGACGAACTATACTATAACAAGGATCTGCTCAAGAAGCTCGGCTTCACCCTGCCGGCCAATGCGCAATTCACCCAAGGGCAGTTCCTCGACATCGTCAAGAAGGCGCGGGTGGAGGGCATCACGCCGATCGCGCAGGGCGTCGGCGACCGCCCCTATCCGGGCGCCTACATGCTGGCCGAGTCGCTTCTGCGCAAGCTCGGCAGCGACGATTTCGGCAAGCTGATGGGCGGCCATCTGTCCTACAAGGACCCGCGGGTCGTCGAGGTGTTCACCTGGGTCAAGCAGCTCGTCGACGCCGGGGCCTATCCGAAGAACTTCATGACCCTCAAGCTCGGCGAGTCGCACGCCTATTTCTACCAGAAGCCGGGCGCGCTCACCTTGCCGATGGGAAGCTGGTATACGGGGCGGGCCTTCGTTCCGGTGGATCAGGGCGGTCAGCCGGCGGACTTTCCGCTCGGCATCATGCAGTTCCCCGCCATGGACGGGGGTGCCTGCAACAATTGTAAGACGCTCGCCGTCGGGGCCAGCTTCGGCATCAACGCAGCCAGCAAGCACAAGGACCTCGCGGCCGCGTTCCTGAACGCGATGACGACGCCCGAGATGGGCAAGCAATGGGTCGAGACGGTGTTCCTGCAGACAGCCGTCAAGACCGGCGCGACATCCTTCACCGGTCCTCACGCGCCATACTTCACCGAGTTGATGGAGCGCCAGGACGGCGAGAAATATTTCGTCGGCATGCCCGTCGATCTGCTCCAGGGGCAATGCCGAGACACCTTCACGCAGGTCATGAATTCCGGTTTTCCAGGCGGCCTGCTCTCGGTCGACGACGCCGTCGGCATGATGGATCAGGGTTGCTACAAGGGCTGACCCTTCGCCTCGCCGATCGCTTCACCCAACCGACCGAGCTCCCGTGACCATTCCGGCTGAACTCTCGGGGACCTCGCCTCGACCCCGTGGCGTGCGGCGACTCGCCTCCGCGCGCCAGGCATCCTGGCCGACGCTCGCCGTCTTTCTCCTGCCCGGCATCGTCTTCTATGTTCTATTGATCATCCATCCGATCCTGCTGACCTTCTACAATAGCCTGCACACGATCACGTCGCCGCATGGCGCGACCTATGTCGGGCTGGCGAACTTCCACACCCTGCTTGCCAGCGACCGGACCTTCTGGAAGGCCGTCTGGAACACGGCGCTGTTCTCCCTCGTCGGCACGCTGGCGGATGTCGCCGGCGGTCTCGTCCTGGCGCTGTGCCTGTTTTCCGGCGTTCCCCTCGCCCGGATCTACCGGATCGTCTGGTTCGCGCCCGTGCTGATGTCCTATGTCGTGGTCGGCATCGTGTGGGTGTGGATCTACGATTACGACTGGGGCCTGGTGAACCAGGTCCTGCGGGCGATCGGCCTCGGCGCGCTCGAGCATTCCTGGCTCGGCGATCCGAAGACGGCGCTCTGGGCCGTGCTCGTCACCCATCTTTGGAAATGGCTCGGCTTCAACATGATCATCTGCCTGGCCGCGCTCCACGCCCTGCCCAGGGAGGTTCTGGGTGCCGCGGAGCTCGACAATTGCGGCTGGTGGGCCAAGCTCTTCTATATCGTCATCCCGATGCTGCGTCCGACGCTGATCAATCTTCTGATCCTGTCGCTGATCGGCAAGATGATGGTCTTCGACCTGGTGTGGATCATGACCGGCGGCGGGCCGCTGTGGTCGACGGAGACGGTGTCGACCTATGTCTACAAGCGCGCCTTCGACTGGAACACCTTCGATCTCGGCTATCCGTCGGCCATCGCGGTGCTCTGGTTCGCCATCATCCTGGTCTTCGTCGTCGCCATGAACCTGCTGCTGCGGCGGCGCGAGCGGCTCGAGTTCTGAGCATGACTTCCGCCCTCGCCTTCGCGCGTCATGTGCGGCGCACGCCGCTCCTCGCCTTCCTGATCCTCTACACGATCATTTCCGGCGGCCCGTTCCTTTGGGTTGCAGCCATGTCGGTGCGCACCACGCCGGAGATCCTGGCCGACCCCTACGCCTGGCCGAGCACATGGCACTGGGAGAAGTTCGTCACGGCCTGGAACAATTCGAACTACGGGACCTACTTCTGGAACAGCACCATCGTCGTCACGACGGCCGTGGTCCTGGTGACGATCATCGGCGCCATGACGGCGCACTGCCTAGCTCGTTTCCAGTTCCGGGGCAGCGGCGCGGTCCGCTTCTGCATCCTCGCCGGGATGATCATCCCGCCTCAGCTCTTGATCTTGTCGCTGTTCGAGATCCTTCTCGACTACGGCCTCTACAATTCCCTGATCGGCCTGATCCTCGTCTATGTCGCGACGCAGCTCGCCATGACGGTCTACATCCTGGAGGGGTTCTTCGCGCAGATCCCGCAGGACTTGTTCGACGCGGCGCAGATGGATGGCTATTCGCAGTTCGAGATCTTCTGGCGGATCACGCTGCCGATCGGCCTGCCGGCCATCTTCACCTCGGTAGTCTTGAATTTCATCCTGCTGTGGAACGAGTTTCTCTATGCGGTCGTGCTGCTGACCGACGAGGGAAAGCGGACCTTGCCGCTGGGGCTGATGCGCTTCATGGGCGGCCACCAGCTCGATGTCGGGATGCTGTCGACCGGGCTGATGATCGCGATGATTCCCGTGCTCGTCATCTACGCGCTGTCGTCCGAGACGATGATCCGCGGCATGACGGCCGGCGCCGTACGCTAGTCAAGGGAAGATCAGGTGGCAGTCGTTTCCATTTCGGGCCTCGGCAAGAGCTACGGCGGTGGCGCAGAGCCCGCAGTGCGCAACGTCGATCTCACCATCGCGGACGGCGAGTTCATGGTTCTGCTGGGTCCGTCGGGATGCGGAAAATCCTCCGTGCTGCGGATGATCGCCGGCCTCGAGCCCATCACCACGGGACGCATCAGCATCGACGGCGAGGTCATGAACGATGTTCCGGCGAAAAGCCGGGATATCGCCATGGTGTTCCAGTCCTATGCGCTCTATCCGCATATGAAGGTCTACGAGAATCTCGCCTTCGGGCTGCGGCGCCGCGGCCTCGACAAGCCCGAGATCGAGCGCCGGGTGCTCGGCGCCGCGCGCCGGCTGGGCCTCTCCGAGTTTCTCCAGCGCAAGCCCCACGCCCTGTCCGGCGGACAAAGGCAGCGGGTCGCCCTCGGGCGCGCCATCGTTCGCGACCCGAAGGTGCTGCTGCTCGACGAGCCCCTGTCGAACCTCGATGCGGCGCTGCGGATGACGACGCGCAACGAGCTCATCAAGCAGCAGGCGGACCTCGGCACGACCACGATCTACGTCACCCACGACCAGATCGAGGCCATGACGATGGGCCATCGCATCTGCATCATGAACAAGGGCGTGGTGGTGCAGGTCGGCCGGCCCATGGACGTCTATCGCGAACCCGCGGACATGTTCGTGGCCCAGTTCCTCGGCAGCCCGCCGATGAACCTGCTCCCGGCGCGGATCGAGGCCAACGGGGCGGGCGCGAAGATCGTGCTCGATGCGTTCAGCTTCGCTCTCGAGGAGCTTTCGCCGGAGGCCGACGTCCTTCTGGCACGCGGTCAGGCGGTCCTGGGCCTCCGGCCGGAAGATATCTACGAAGCGACCGACCCCCATGCGCAGCCGCATATGCGCAAGCTGCAGGTCCGCGTCGTGACGATCGAGCCGCTGGGCGCGGAAACGCTCGCGATCCTCGCCCTCGACCCGACGGGCCAGGAGATCATCGCACGGTTCGGCCGCGACTGCGCGCTGCGGGCCGGCGAGACGACGACGGTCGTGCTCGACCTCCATGCCGCCCATCTCTTCGATCCCGTCTCGACCAAGGCCATTCGCGGCATCGCCGCGCAGATCCATTAGGGGACGCCGATGTCCAGCCCCGCCCGCGTCATCGATTGCCACGCTCACGTCATCGATCCCGCCCGCTTCCCGCTCGCCGCGGGCCCGGGCTACAGGCCGCGCGCCGACGAGGTTGGCACCGCCGAGGATTTCGACGCCGTGCTCCGCCGCAATGGTGTCGAGGGCGCGGTCCTGGTGCAGCCGAGCGGCTACGGCTTCGACAATGCGGCGATGCTCGACGCCATGGACCGGCAGCCCAAGCGGTTGAAAGGTCTCGCCATGCTCGATCCCGGCACGGACGACGCGACCTTCGAGGCCCTGTCGCGACGTGGCGTGGTGGGCGTCCGTTTCAATCTCGGAACCTATGATCCCGATGCCTTGAGCCGTCCCGGGATCAAGCCGTTCCTGGCACGACTCAAGGCGTTCGGCTGGTTCGCCGAAGTCTTCGCCGACGACACCCAATGGGTGCGGGCCGCGCCGCTGCTCCGCTCCGCCGAGGTCAAGGTCCTGGTCGACCATTTCGGCGTCAGCGACGTCCAAGCAGGAGTGCGCCAGCTGGGCTTCGCGGCCGTGCTGTCGCTCGGCCGTGAGGGACTGGCCGCGATCAAGCTCTCGGCGCCGTTCCGGATCTCCGCGCGACCCGGCAGCTACGAGGATCTCGCGCCCTACGCCGAAGCCGTCATCGACGCCTTCGGTCCTGACGGCTGCGTTTGGGGATCCGACTGGCCCTTCCTCGGCACCAGCGGGACGCTGTCCTATGCCGACCAGCTTGCCGCGCTCGCCCGCTGGCTGCCCGACGCCGACGACCGCGATCGCGTCCTGTGGCGCAATCCGGCTCGCCTCTTCGGTTTCGGAGGCGCGCCATGAGCCGGGCGGGGAACGGTCCGATCAGGGTCGCGCTGGCCGGCGCCGGCATGATCAGCTGGTATCACCTCCTCGCCTGGGGCAAGCTCGGCGACAGGGTGGAGGTGGTCGCGGTCTGCGATCCCGACGCGCAAAAGGCTCGCCGACGCCAACGAGAATTCGGCATCGCCGCAGTCTATCAGGATCGCGACGAGATGTTCGAGCGCGAGACGATCGACGCCGTCGACATCGCCTCTCCGCGCGACACCCATGTCGGCTGGATCGATGCGGCGGCGCAGCGCGGCATCGACGTGATCTGCCAGAAGCCGCTGGCGCCGACGCTCGCTGAAGCCGAGGCCGTCGTGGCGCGCACGCGCGGCAAGATCCGCGTCATGGCGCACGAGAACTGGCGCTTCCGTCCCTGGTATCGCGACCTGTCGAAAATCATGGCGGATGGCGCGCTGGGCGAGCCACTCGAAGCCTGCATGAGCATGCTGTCGTCGGGGCTCATTCCCGACGCCACCGGCCGCAGCCCCGGGCTGGAACGCCAGCCGTTCATGGCGCACGAACCCCGGCTGATGATCGCCGAGGTTCTGGTCCACCACCTCGACGTGATGCGCTACCTCTGCGGAGAGCTTGCGGTCGTCTACGCGAAGACCCGGCATGCGAGCCCGAACGTCGTCGGCGAGGCCCTCTCCACCATCGCGCTCGAGACCAGAGGAGGCGCGCCGATCATCGTGCGCGGCACGATGGCGGCGGCGGGGTTTCCGGCGGGCTCGCACGACCGTCTCGAGATCGTCGGATCGAAGGCGAGCGCGGTCGTCGACGGCTGCGACCTTCACATCCTCTCGGAGAGGCCGCACAGCCGGCACTATGCGTTCGAGGCGAGCTATCAGCAGAGTTTCGACGACACGATCGGCCATTTCGTCGATTGCCTGTGGACGGGCACGGCATTCGAGACCGATGCCGAGGACAATCTCGAGACGCTGCGGCTCGTCGACCAGGCCTATCGGGCGGCTGAACGGGGTCCTGTCGCATCGGGCCTGGCGCTCCGATGAGTACCGACAGGCTGATCGGCCGGCCGAAAGCGGCCCTCGATACGCCGGCTCTCCTGGTCGATCTCGACATCCTCGATCGCAATATCGAGCATATCGCGGAAACCTGTCGCGCCCATGGCGTAAACTGGCGCCCGCATGTGAAATCGCACAAGTCGCCGGCGATCGCCCGCCGGCAACTCGCGGCGGGGGCCGTCGGCATCACCTGCGCCAAGCTCGGCGAGGCCGAGACGATGACGGATGCCGGCATCGGCAACATCCTCATCGCCAACCAGATCGTCGGCGACATCAAGATCGAGAGGCTGCTGAGGCTGGCCGAGCGTGCCGAGCTTGTCGTCGCCGTGGACAGCCTGAGCAACGTGGCCGCCCTCGCCGAGGCGAGCCGGGCCCGCGACGCCGAGCTCTCCGTCGTCGTCGAGGTCGATCTCGGCATGCGGCGTGCCGGGGTCGCTCCGGGAGAGGCCGTGCTCGACCTGGCGGACGCGATTTCGCGGCACAAGGGATTGCGGTTTCGCGGCGTCATGGGGTGGGAGAGCCAAACCGTGGCCATCGCCGATGCCGGCGACAAGGCGCGCGCCATCGAACGGGCGCTCGCCGCCCTGACGTCGAGCGCCGAATTCTGCCGCAGCCAGGGACATCGCGTCGAGATCGTCAGCTGCGGAGGAACCGGGACCTTCCCCTGCTGCTGCAGCCAGGCGGGGATCACGGAAGTGCAGGTCGGTGGCGGGATCTTCTCCGACATGCACTACGCCACGCACTACCACGTGGATCTTCCTTTCGCGCTGACGCTGCTCACCACCGTCACCAGCCGTCCGACGGCGACACGCATCATCCTCGACGCCGGCAAGAAGGCGATGAGCGCCGATGCGGCTTTGCCGGCACCGCTCGGGCTCGGGCCGGTCGCTTCGATCCGGCTCTCGGCGGAACACACGACGATCGAACTGACGGCGCCGAGCCCGACGCCGCGGGTTGGAGACGTCATCGAACTCGTGGTCGGCTATTCGGACACGACCGTTCATCTCCACGAAGAGATCGTGGCGTTGCGAAACGGGGTCGTCGAAGAGGTTTGGCCCGTATCCGGACGCGGGAAATTCAAATAGATCAAGGGTGACGGCTCGGTATGCGGAAACGAGGTTCGCCGCCGCCAGCCCGGCTCCTCGATCCCGGCATAGGCAGCGCATGCCGCGAACGATGGCGCATGACGATTGACGTTGCGCCCGACATCCCGTTCGGTGACCGCCATCGAGGCGGGACGGAATTGGCATCGAGCGATTGAACACGACCAGCATTCTCCGCCACATCAACGCGACGCGGTGCCTCCGGCTTCTCCGGCGCTCGGAGCCGATGTCGCGCTCCGACCTCGCGCGCGAGCTGGGCCTGACGCGAACCACGGTCGGCAACGCCATCAAGGTCCTGCTCGATGCGGATCTGGTCTTCGAGCCGGCGGGTCTCGCCGAGACCGCGCGCGTCGGGCGGCCGAGCGTCGGTGTATCGCTCAAGGCCGAGGGGGCCTATTTCGTCGGCCTCGACATTTCGACCACCACGCTGACGGCGGTGCTGATCGATTTCACCATGGCGGCCGTGGCCGAATTCGCCGTTCCGATCGGCCCTGACGCCCGCGATGTCGCGGCGGTGACGGACCGGCTGGCGGCGCTGGCGACCCGTGCCATCGGGGCTGCCGGCACGAGCCGCGACAAGGTGCGCGGCATCGGCGTCTCGATTCCGGGGCTCGTCGGCCGCGACGGGCGCGTGGCGATCGCGCCGTTCCTGGACTGGCGCGAGGTCGATCTCAAGATGCTGCTGACCGAGCGGCTCGGGAGCGATCTCAAGATCCGCCTCTGCAATGACGCGGTCGCCCTGGCGAATGCGGTCTCTTCGTCCGCGAGCGAGGCGGAGACCCGGGATATGCTGCTGATCCTGATGTCGGAAGGCATCGGCAGCGCCATCGTTCGGCAGGGGCGTGTCGTCGACGGGTTCAACGGCTATGCCGGCGAGATCGGCCAGATGGTCATGGCCCCATGCTGTACCGACGGCACGAGGCAGACGTTCCAGCTGCTCGCCGGCCATCGGTTCTTCTCGCCCTTCCTGTCGAAGGACAGGCCGGTCGAGGCCGCGATCCTCGACCTGTCCAGGTGCGTGAACAAGCCGGCGGGCTTCGGGGAGGCGCTCGATATATGGGCTGATCGGCTGGCGGCAGGCTTCCTCAATGCCATACGGTTGCTCGATCCCGAACGCATCGTGCTCGGTGGACCGCTTGCGGCGCTCTATCCGAGAGTCGCCGCGGAGGTCGCCTCGATCCTGGGCGACGCCATGCGCGGACTTCGGGTCCCGCCCGTGACCTTGTCCCGGTATGGAGCCGAAGGCGCGGCCATCGGCGCGGCCGCGATGATCCGGGAAGACCTATTCGCCATTCCTGAACTCGGCGAGGCGGGTGGCGCTTGACCTTGGCGGGGACATTTCTCGGCTTGTGGCATCTTTGTTTATGTCCTACACATATACAAAAGGCGGGAGGAACGGGTGAGGAAAGACGAACGGCAGCTGCGCGTCGGCATTCTCGGTTGCGGGCCGATCGCCCAATTTGCCCACCTGGAATCGGTGCAAAAGGCCCGGAACGCTTGCCTGCATGCCGTCTGCGACGCCGACGAAGGCCTGGCCCGGCGGTTCGGCGGCTTCTACGATGCCGCCCGGATCTACCTCGACTACGACGCGATGCTGGCGGACCCCGAGGTCGAGGCCGTGCTCATCGGCATTTCGGATGCATTCCATGTGCCGGCTGCATTGCGGGCGCTCGCGGCCGGCAAACACGTCCTGTGCGAAAAGCCCATCGGCATCTCGGTCGAGGAGGTGGAGGATCTCGCCGCCGCGGTCGCGAAGAGCGGGCGCCTTCTCCAGATCGGCCACATGCTGCGCTTCGATCCCGGCATCCAGTCCGCCAAGGCTTTCGTCGAAGGCGAGATGGGTGAGTTGCTGGCCCTCAAGGCCTGGTACTGCGACTCGACCCACCGCTACACGATGACCGACGCGGTCCAGCCGCTGGCCCGCCAAGGCACCGGCGCGCTGCGGCCGGCCGGCAATCCGAAGGCGGACCGGCAGCGCTATCTCATGCTCGCTCACGGCAGCCACCTGGTCGACCTCGCCCGCTATCTCGGTGGACCGATCCGCTCGGTGAATGCCAGGCTGCGGGAGAAATTCGGCGCCTATTGCTGGTTCGTGGACGTCGACTTCGAGAGCGGCGCGCTCGGCCACCTCGACCTGACCGTCGCGGTCCGCATGGATTGGCACGAAGGCTTTCAGCTCTACGGCCAGAACGGCAGCGTGGCGGCCAGGATCTACAATCCCTGGTATTATAAATCGAGCGACGTCGAGATCTTCCACGAGAAGGACGCGACCACCACGCGCGTGCTCGGCGCGGACGGGCATTTCTATCGCCGGCAGCTCGAGAGCTTCGCCGAGGCGGCGCTGAACGGCGGTCCCCTGCGTGGGGCGGATATCGGCGACGGCGTCGCCTCCATCCGGGCCATGGTGGCGATCGCGCGATCGGTCGACAGCGGCAGGCCCGTCGATCTGGCCGATGCGGCGGGAGCCCTTTGATGACCCCGGGAGGAGCCGCTCCGACCTCGCCATCGGATGGCGCACGATGAGCCAACGCACCTTCGAGACGCGGGACGGCTGCGCCCTGGCTTTCGCCGATGTCGGGCAGGGGCTGCCCGTCCTCTGGCAGCACGGCCTCGGGGCCGATCGCAGCCAGCCGGCCGAGGTTTTCCCGGACATCGACGGCCTTCGCCGGATCACGCTCGAATGCCGGGGCCATGGTGCCTCGGCGCTCGGCGAAGCGGCGGCGATCTCCATCGCGCAATTCACCGAGGATGCCGTGGCGCTCCTCGACCATCTGGGGGTCGAGCGGGCGGTCGTGGGCGGCATCTCGCTCGGCGCTGCGATCGCGTTGCGGATCGCGGTGCTCCATCCCGAGCGCGTGCTCGGCCTGGTCCTGGCGCGGCCGGCCTGGGTGGACGAAGACGCGCCGGACGCGCTGTGCATCTACCGCGATGTCGCCGAGTTCCTGTCCGTCTACGGCCCGGGGGAAGGCAAGCGGCGCTTTGAGGCGCTTCCCCGGCTGGCGGAGGTCGAGGCTGTGTCCCCCGACAATGCCGCCTCGCTGCGCGGGTTCTTCGACCGGCGCGATCCGTCGTCGACCATCGCCTTGCTGAGTCGCATTCCCGCGGGAGGACCGGGCGTTTCCCGTGAGCGGATGCGGGCGCTCGATGTGGCGACGCTGATCATCGCCAACGACCGCGACTACGTCCATCCCCTCGAGACGGCCCGCATGCTGGCCCGCCTGATCCCGGGCGCGCAATTCCGGGAGATCACCTCGAAGACGGTCGACCGGACCCGCTATGTCGATGAGTTCAAGGAGGCCCTGCGCGACTTTCTCGGCGCCCGAAAGGGTGCCTCGTGACGGCCGCCCCGGCGCTTCGTGCCGCGACGATCGGCAAACCGCTTCTCGTCATCGACATCGGCGGCACCAACGTAAAATTCGGCTACTCGCTCGACGGCCGGCCGCATGGCTTCGTCCGGCTGTTTCCGACGCAGATTCTCAGGGACGCCGATCCCGTCGACGCCCTCGCCGGAATGGTCGATGCCGTCGTGACCGAGGCCGGCCTGTCTCCATGGGTGATCGTCGCCACCGTTCCGGGCTTCATCGACACGGACGAGGATCGTGTCCTCTTCGCCGGCAACATCCTCGGCCTGAACGGGCGGGCTCTGGCGAGTGACTTGAGCCGCCGCACCCGCTGTCCGGTCCTGCTGGAGCGGGATGCCGTTCTGATCCTCACGGGCGAGACCCTGACCGGGGTGGCGCAAGGCAGGGACAACGTGCTCGGCATCTTTTTCGGTACCGGCATCGGGGCCGCCTTCATCCAGCACGGACGCGTGTTCCGGGGCAACGGCTGGGCTCTGGAGATCGGCCTCATGCCGTTTCGGGGTGACGGACGCCTCCTGTCCGGCATGCGCACCGATTGCCTCGAGGCCTATGCGTCCGGCCGTGCGCTGCAGGAGATCGCCGACCGCCATGGCGAGGCGATCGGCACCGTCTTCAACGCCGCGGCGCACAAGCCCGCTCTTGCCGACGAGATGGTCCTGTTCGTCCGTCATCAAGCCTTTGCGGTGGCGACCGCGGTCGCCCTGTTCTCGCCCCAGACGATCGTCCTCGGGGGCGGCGTGCTCGACATCGACGGCTACCCGAGGGGACGCCTCGGCGAGCTTGTCGAAGCGCATGCGCCGATCGCCGAGACGGGACGCTCGATGGATCTGCGCTGGGCGCGGCACGGCTGGACCAGCGTGCTGCACGGCGCGCCGCTGGTGGTGGCCGAGCATCTCGCCCGCCGTCCCGAATTGTTCCGATCCCACCGAACCAGCGTCGCCGGACAACCGGCTTAACGCGTCCGGCCACGGACCTCGATGAGGAAACGCCGATGCCGCTCCTGGAACTGCGCAACGTGTCCCGTCATTTCGGCGCGATCCGCGCCCTCGACGGCGTCACCCTGGCCATCGAGCCCGGCGAGATCGTCGGCCTCATGGGCGACAACGGAGCCGGCAAGTCCACGCTGGTCAAGATCATCGGCGGCAATCACCCGCCGAGCGGCGGTGACTATCTGCTCGACGGCAAGCCGTTGCATCTCGCGAATGCGGCGGAGGCCCGGCACGAGGGGATCGAGGTCGTCTACCAGGACCTCGCCTTGTGCGACAACCTCAGTTCGGCCGCCAACGTCTTTCTCGGCCGCGAATTGACCCGCGGCCTCGGACCGTTTCGCATCCTCGACCACGCGGCGATGCGCAGACGCGCCGGCGAGCTGTTCCGCGAATTGAAGACCGAGACGCGCCCGCGCGACCTCGTCATGCGGATGTCGGGCGGCCAGAGGCAGGCGGTGGCCATCGCCCGCACGCGCCTCGGCCGCTCCAGGATCGTGCTGATGGACGAGCCCACGGCCGCCATTTCGGTGCGCCAGATCACCGAGGTCCTGGCGCTCATCAGGCGGCTGCGGGACCAGGGGACGGCCGTCGTCCTGATTTCCCATCGCATGCCCGACGTTTTTGACGTCTGCGATCGCATCGTCGTGATGCGCCGAGGCCGCAAGGTCGCTGACAAGCCGATCGCCCGGACCTCGCCCGAAGAAGTCACCGCGCTGATTACCGGCGCCAAAGCCGCAGCCTGAGCGAGGGTCACCATGAGCACGCTCGAACAGCCGCCGTTGAATGTCGCGGACATTGAGACCGTGCTGGCGGCACGGGAACGGGGCGTCGTTGCCGCGATCGTCCACAGCCAGGAGGTCTGGATCCTGGTCGCCGTGCTAGTCATCGGCGCGATCGTCGGCACCGTCGCGCCGAATTTCCTCAGCGGCGTGAACATCGCCAATATCGCCACCAACTTCTGCTTCATCGCTTTGATCGCGATCGGCATGACGCCGGTCATCATGACGGGCGGGATCGACATTTCGGTCGGCTCGACGCTCGGGCTGACGGGCGTGACGCTCGGCCTCGTCTACAGCGCCGGCTATCCATTCGCCGTGGGCGTGCTCGCCGTCATCGTCGTCGGCGCCCTGGTCGGCCTGGTGAACGGGCTCTTCATCACCTATTTCAAGCTGCCGCCGTTCATCGTCACGCTCGCCATGATGAGCATGGCCCGGGCCCTGACCCTGGTCGTGACCAACAACCAGGTCGTCTACGATTTCGGTCCGGCGCAGGACACGCTGCTGGCGCTCGGCAGCGGCAAGACGTTCGGCCTGCCGAACGTGCTCTGTGCCGTCATCCTGCTTGCCGTCGTGATGCAGTTCGTCCTGTCGATGACCCGGTGGGGCCGCTACGTGCGGGCTGTCGGCGGCAACGAGAAGGCCGCGCGGATGACCGGCATCCCGGTCGATGCCGTGAAGCTCTCGGTCTACATGCTGGTCGGCGCCATTACCGGGCTGACGGCGCTCTTCCTCGTCGGCTGGCTTGGCGCAGCCACCAACGCGCTCGGCCAGGGCCAGGAGCTGCAGGTGATCGCCGCGACCGTGATCGGCGGCGCCAACCTGCTCGGCGGTTTCGGATCCGCCATTGGCGCCGTCATCGGCTCGCTGCTGCTCGAAGTGATCCGCAACGCGCTGCTGCTCGCCGGCGTGAACCCGTTCTGGCAGGGCCTGTTCGTCGGCGCCTTCATCCTCTTCGCCGTGCTGCTCGAACATGTCCGCTCGTTGCGCAGATGACGTGCGCCGGCGCGTCGCACGGCTCGAAAGGAGGTGAAACGGCAAGCACGCAATCGGTCAGTCATCCAATGCACATGCAACGCCGTAACTCGTCATCAACTTGGAGGAACGCTTCGATGTACTATTCAATATACGCCCGTCTCGGCATGGCGACGCTGTTGGCCGGGGTCGCGCTTTGCGGGATCACGCCAGCCTCGGCCAAGACCTTAGCGGTCGTGGTGAAGACCGTGAACGACGTGTTCAGCGCGCCGATCAAGGAAGGCTGCGAGAAGGCCGCCAAGGATCTCGGCGACACGTGCTACTACATCGGCCCGTCGCAGGTCGACGAAGGCCAACAGATCCAGGTCGTCAACGACGTGATCAGCAAGGGCATCGACGGGCTCGCCGTCTCCGCTACCAACCCGAAATCCATGGCGCGGGTCCTCGGCCGCCTCAAGGACCGCAATATCCCGATCGTGACCTTCGATGGCGATCTGCTGCCGGAGGATGCCAAGCTGCGCTCGACCTTCATCGGCACGGACAACTACAACTTCGGCGTCGAGCTCGCCAAGAAGGTCGCCGACATGAAGCCGCATGGCGGTTCGGTCTGCATTCAGACCGGCACGGCCGGCTCCCTGAACCTCGACCTCCGTGTCCAGGGCGTCCGCGATACGCTCGGCGGCGGCAGCAAGGACAAGCCGGTCGCGCGTCTGACTGGCCAGAACGGCTGGAGCGAGCCGAGCTCTTGCCCTGTCTACAACAACGACAACATCAGCCTGGCGGTGCAGCAGCTCAACGACGTGCTGACCGCCAATCCCAAGCTCGACGCCTTCGTGGCCGTCGGCGGATGGGCCCAATATGCGCCGGCCGCCTACCGGGCCGCCATCGGCCGGGTCAAGGCGCGGGTCGATTCGAAGGATCTGGTGATCTCGTTCGGCGATGCCTTCGCGCCGCAAATGCCGCTTCTGAAGGAGGGCCTGAGCGACTACCAGGTCGGGCAGAGTCCCTACCAGATGGGCTACCAGGCGATCAAGGCGCTGGATGCCCTCACCAAGGGTCAGTCCGTTCCGCCCTATATCGACACCGGTTTCGTGGAATGCACGCCGGACATGGCTGACAGTTGCGGCAAGAACTGACCAGGCGCGACTGCAAGCGGAAGGTCGCGCTCGCGGGCGTCTGCTACCCGCCCTCGCCGCTGATTCTGCGGAAGCGGGATGCGCGGAATAGGATTTCGCGGTCTTGTACCAACCTGCGATAGGAGGGAATGCGGATCCCGCCCTGGAAGGACAGCCCCGGGCGAGATGCGGAGGCGGCGCGCAAAGCCATGAACACATTTGGACAATGCATGACCGATAGACGGCATGCCGGTCTGCCGGCTCGCGCCATCGTCGTTGCCGCCACGTCTCGCGGAAATCCTAAACGGCTTCGGCAACCAGCGTCGTCGCCAGACATTGACGTCCGGCGACGATGGAGCACGGACATGGGTCATTTGGACAAGAGGCTGGATCCCGACAAGGAGGCATCGAGCCAGGATGGGGATGTGAAGGGCGGCGTGTCCGGCAATGTCCCGGACAGTGCCGACTACGAGCGCAACAAGCACCGCGAAGACCGCAAGAGCGCCGCGCCCGACGTCGTTCGCAAGGAGGCGGACAAGGCCTCGCAGAAGCCGCGTTGACCGCGTAAGAAGTCATGCCAATCCTACCTACAGCAGCGCCGCGTAGGAGACGAACGGCACGACCGTGCCGCTTTTGACCGACGTCAGGTCCTCCGACAGGACGACGAGGCCGTCAGCATCGGTCAGCGAGGTCACGATACCGGCGCCGATTTTGGGGAACTGGCGGGCTTCCATCCCCCCTCGGTCGCCCGGCGCGACGGTTACGCGCACGAACTCGCGCCGCCCCTGCTTTTTCCGATAGTCGAAGGCCAGCATGACCGGCGAGGTCGGCGGCATCTGTGGGACAGCGCCCGACAGGCGCGCAATGACGGGCCGTACCACATAGCAGAACGTCACAAAGGCGGCGACAGGGTTGCCGGGCAGCCCGATGAACGGTGTACCGCCGATAACGCCCATCGCGACCGGCCGTCCGGGCTTGATGCCGATCCGCCAGAAGACCAGGCGGCCCGCCGCCTCGACGGCGGCCTTGACGTGGTCTTCCTCGCCCGTCGAGACACCTCCCGTCGTGACGATGAGATCGTGGTTCGCCGCCGCCCCGGCGAGACGCTGGCGCAGGGCGTCGCGGTCGTCGCGCAGGATGCCGAGATCGGTCACGACCGCCCCCGCGCGCTCGATCAGGGCGCGCAGCATCGCGCGATTGGCGTCGTAGATGGCGCCGACGGGGAGGTCGGTCCCGGGCTCCCGCAACTCGTTGCCCGTGGAGAAGAGGGCCACCCGCAGCCGCATGCGCACCGGCAGGGTCGCTTGGCCGACCGCCGAGGCGAGCGCGAGATCCTGCGGCCGCAGCGACCGTCCCGCCGGCAGGACGAGGGCGCCTTGCGCGACGTCCTCCCCGACAGGCCGCAGATTGGCGCCGCGCTTCAGCCCGGCCGGCAGGACGACATGATCTCCCTCCCGGACGACGTCCTCCTGCATGAAGACGGTGTCGGCCCCGGCTGGGATCGGCGCTCCGGTGAACAGCCGTACGGCGCATCCGTCCACCACGATGCCCTCGGCCGGTTCTCCGGCGGCGATGCGGCCGCGGACCGGCAGCCGGGTCTGGCCAGCGGAATCGAGGTCGGCGAAGGTCACCGCCCAGCCGTCGACCGCCGAATTGGCGAAGGAGGGCAGCGCGATCCCGGCCCGCACGTCCTCGGCCAGCACCCGTCCGTCCGCTTGCGCGAGCGGCAGGTCCTCGATGCCGGTGACGACATCGACGCGCGCGGCGATGAGCGCAACCGCGTCGTCGATCGACATCAGCGGCCCACCGAAGGCGAAACAATCATCGCTGAGCTGCGCCATGGGCTTCCAACCTTTGCCGGACCTCCGCGACAGGCCGCGCCTGCGCGATCACAAGGTCGGCGATCGCCTCGATATCGTCGAGATGAACGCGCGGGACGTGAAGGTCGGGCCAGTCGCGGTCCGACGCAATGGCGACGACCGTCGGATCCGCAGGATAAAGCGGCGGACGCCCATTGGCTGTCCGGAAGATTTCGATCTTCGGGTGCGGCTCGCGCTTGAACCCCTCGATCAGCACAAGGTCGCAGGGCGACATGCGGTTCAGCAGCTCGGCGAGGCACGGTTCGGGAGCGCCGCGGAGTTCCTGGATTTGCGCCACGCGTCGCGACGAGGCGACGATCACCTCGCTCGCACCGGCGACGCGGTGCTCGAACGAATCCTTGCCTGGCAGATCGATATCGAAGTCATGATGCGCGTGTTTGATCGTCGCCACGCGCAGACCTCGCACCACCAGGCGAGGAATGAGCCGGGTGATCAGAACCGTCTTGCCGGCGCCGCTCCAGCCGGCGATACCGATGGTCTTCATGGCGATCTGCCGTTTGCAAAATTGCCGAGGTGCGGGGCGATCGGATGAAGCATTTACGCTGTATTGCTCTGGTTTGATGTCTTTCCCAAGCCCTCATCCTGAGCGAGCCGCGTAGCGGCTGAGTCGAAGGACGAGGGCATCGACCTCTGGAGTCCTCGTCCTTCGACACGGGTCCTGCGGACCCTGCTCAGGATGAGGGGTCTTTTACGTGCTCGCCACAAGATCCCGGAACCAAGCATGACCGAGACAACACTGGATCTGCGAGGACTGAAATGTCCGTTGCCCGCGCTGCGGGCCCGCAAGGCCCTCAAGGCGGGAGCGCCGGGGGATATCGTCATCGTCGAATGTACCGATCCGCTGGCGGCGATCGACATCCCGCATCTGTTGCGGGAGACCGGCGACACCCTCGATGGCCAGGAGACCACGGATGGCGTCCTCATCTTCCGCATCCGCAAAGGGGTGCGCTGAAGTTTTCCGCCTTGCAAGACGCTTACCATGATGGCGGATCCGTGCTTTTGCCCCGCCGCAACGCTAAGTCTTCGTTTCGTCGATATGCCGGGCGATGGCCTCGGCCTCCGCGATATCCTGCGGCGCATTGGCATTGAAGAATGGGTCGAAGGGCTCGGTCGGCCATGCGGCTTCGGCCACGCCGTAGCGTGACGTGAAGAGGTCGATCTTGCGCAAGCCCTCCTCGACCAGGAAGGCGCGCAGCTCGTGCCGCAACGAGATCGGCCAGAGGCCGATGACGGGGTGGGTGCGCCCGCCCGAGGCGGCGCAGGCGAGCCGAGCGCTCGCGTCGGCGCGCGCCGCATGCAATCGCGCCACGAGATCGGCCGGAATGAAGGGCGTATCGCCGGCGACGCTGACGGCCCAGCCGATGTCCGGTGAACGCTCCGCCAGCCAGTCGAGGCCGGCCAGGATGCCGGCGAGCGGACCGGCGAAATCCTTGAGGTCGTCGGCCACGACGGGGAGGCCAAAGGACGCGAAGCGCTCCGGATCGCCGTTCGCATTGATGAGCAGGCCCGCGCATTGCGGCTCCAGGCGGCGAACGACGCGCGCCAGGATCGCCTCGCCGCCGATCGTGCGCAGGGTCTTGTCGCCGCCGCCCATCCGCCGCGACAGGCCTCCGGCCAAGAGCAGGCCGCAGGTCGGCTCAATCATCGGAGGCTGCGCCCTTGCGGCGATGTTTCACGGCTTCCTCCTCGACGTAGGCGACATCGAGATCGAAGACGATCCGCTCTTCCCCGGCGAGCGCGACGAAGCGCTTGCCGCGTGCCCGCCCGATCAGGGTCAGCCCGGCTCGGCGCGCGAGCTCGACGCCCCAGGCCGTGAAGCCCGATCGCGACACCAGGATCGGGATGCCCATCCGCACGGTCTTGAGAACCATCTCCGAGGTCAGCCGCCCGGTCGTGTAGAAGATCTTGCTGCCGCCCTCCACCCGGTGGTGGAACATCCAGCCGGCGATCTTGTCGACCGCGTTGTGCCGGCCGACATCCTCCATGTAGACGAGCGGCCGGTCTTCCTCGCAGAGCACGCAGCCGTGGATGGCGCCCGCCTCGAGATAGAGCGAGGGCGTGACGTTGATGACATGGGCGAGGCGGTACAGCCACGACGTCCGCAACGACGTCTTGGGCAGCTCGACGCCCTCGATCGCTTCCATGAGATCGCCGAAGGCCGTCCCTTGCGCGCAGCCGGAGGTCAGCGTGCGCTTCTTGAGCTTGTCCTCGTAATTGGTAGGGCGCTCGGTCCGCACCACGACGACGTCGAGCTCGGCGTCGAAATCGACGCCCGTCACCGTGTCGTCCGGTTTGAGCATCATCTGGTTGAGCAGATAGCCCAGGGCGAGATAGTCGGGATGGTCGCCGATCGTCATCATGGTGACGATCTCCTGCGCGTTGAGATAGAGGGTCAGCGGCCGCTCAACGACGACGCGCGTCGAGACCGTGCGGCCGGCCTGGTCCAGGCCCGCGACCTCGCGGCTGAGCCGCTGGTCCGCCGGATCGGGGCGGAGCAGATAGGTCGACAGGGACGCTTCAGTCCCTGCCGCTCCCGCCTGCCGTGTCGCTGTGCCCGAATGGAGGACACCGGCCTCTTGCACCATCGTTTTCAACTCACACGCCTCCGAGCGGCGTCGAGCCTCACTCCGCCGCCGTCCGCAACTCGGCGCGGCTGGCCCGCACGGCACAGAACTTGAACTCAGGGATCAGGCCGAACGGGTCGAGCGCGGGATTGGTCAGCAGGTTGGCGGCCGCCTCGGCGTAGCAGAAAGGCATGAAGATCATGTTTTCCGGCACGTCGCGGTCTGACCGGATCTTTATGTCGACCGCGCCGCGACGCGTTTCCAGCCGCACGAAATCACCGGGCAGGAGCGACATGCGCCGCATGTCCTTGGGCGACAGGAACGCCACGGCCTCGGGCTCGATCTGGTCGAGAACCCCCGAGCGGCGCGTCATCGACCCCGTGTGCCAGTGCTCCAGCACGCGGCCCGTCGACAAGACCATCGGATAATCCGCGTCCGGGACCTCGTCGGGCGGCAGCACATTGGCCGGCACGATCTTGCCGCGCCCGCTCTCGGTCGGGAAGCCGGTGGCGAAGATGATCTCGTTGCCGGGCTTGTCGGGCGCGTCGACCGGATAGGTCACGGCGCCCTCGCGCTCCAGCCGCTCCCAGGTGATGTTCTTCAAGGATGGCATCACCTGCGTCATCTCGGCGAAGACATCGGCCGGCCCCGCATAGGTCCAGGGCAGGCCCATGCGTTTGCCGAGTTCGGTGATGATCCAGAGGTCCTGGCGCGCTTCGCCCGGCGGCTTCACCACTTCACGGGCGAGCTGCACGCGCCGGTCGGTGTTGGTGAAGGTGCCGACCTTCTCGGCGAAGGCGGACGCCGGCAGGATTACGTCGGCATGGAAGGCCGTCTCGGTGACGAAGAGATCTTGCACCACCAGGTGGTCGAGCATGGCCAGCGCCGCACGCGCATGCTGGAGATCGGGGTCCGACATCGCGGGGTTCTCGCCCTCGACATACATGCCCTTGATCTCGCCGTGATGGATGGCGCGCATGATCTCGACGACCGTCAGGCCACGCTTTGGATCGAGCGACTGGCCCCAGAACTCCTCGAAGAGATGCTCCACCTGGGCTTTCTCGACCGGCTGGTAGTCCGGATAGAACATCGGGATCAGCCCGGCGTCGGAGGCGCCCTGGACGTTGTTTTGCCCGCGCAGCGGATGCAGCCCCGTCCCGGGCCGGCCGACCTGGCCGGTCGTGAGCGCCAGCGCGATGAGGCAGCGCGCATTGTCGGTGCCGTGGACGTGCTGGCTGATGCCCATGCCCCAGAAGATGATCGAGGCCCTGGCCTTGGCATAGGTCCGCGCGACCGTCTTGATCGTCTCGGCCGGGATGCCGCAGACGGCTTCCATCTTCTCTGGCGGGAAGTCGCCGATGCGCTCCTTGAGCTTCTCGAACCCTTCCGTGTAGCCCGCCACATATTGCTGGTCGGTCAGGCCCTCGGTGATGATCGTGTGCAGCATCGCGTTGAGAAGGGCCACGTCGCTGCCCGGCTTGAACGCCAGATGGTGCGTGGCATGGCGCGACAGGGCCTGGCGCCGCGGGTCGATGACGATGAGCTTGGCGCCGCGCTTGACCGCATTCTTGATGAAGGTCGCGGCGACCGGATGGTTGACGGTCGGATTGGCGCCGATGACCACAATGACCTCGGCGTCGAGCGCCGCCGAGAACGGCGCCGAGACGGCGCCCGAGTTCAGCCCCTCCATGAGGGCCGCGACCGAGGAAGCGTGGCAGAGCCGGGTGCAGTGGTCGACATTGTTCACGCCGAAGCCGGTGCGCACCAGCTTCTGGAACAGATAGGCCTCCTCGTTGGAGCCCTTGGCCGAACCGAAGCCGGCCAACGCCTTCGGCCCATGCGTGTCGCGGATGCCGACAAGGCCCCGCGCCGCGACATCGAGCGCTTCGTCCCATGTGGCCTCGCGGAAATGCGTCCACGGATTGGCCGGGTCGACCTGGTCGTTGGCGTCCTTGGCGGCGTTCGGCAGGCGGATCAGCGGCTTCGTCAGACGATGCGGATGCTGGATGTAGTCGAAGCCGAAGCGGCCCTTGACGCAGAGCCGGTTGTGGTTGGCCGGCCCGTCGCGCCCCTGGGCGTAGACGATCTTCTCGTCCTTGACCTCGTAGGTGACCTGGCAGCCGACCCCGCAATAGGGGCAGAGCGAATCGACCGTGCGGTCGGCCCACACGGTGCGGGTCTGGTTGGCATCGAGCAGCGCGGAGGGCATCAGCGCGCCGGTCGGGCAGGCCTGCACGCATTCGCCGCAGGCCACGCAGGTGCTCTCGCCCATCGGATCGTCGAAATCGAATACGATCTTCGAACCATGGTTGCGATAGGCCATGCCGATGACGTCGTTGACCTGCACCTCGCGGCAGGCGCGCACGCAGAGGCCGCACTGGATGCAGGAATCGAGATTGACCCGCATCGCCGGATGGCTCGCATCGCCATTCCAGCGCCGCGCCGCCGGGAAGCGGCTCGTCGTGACGCCGACCTCGTCGGCCCAGTGCCAGAATTTCGAATCCGGGTCGTGCGAGGTCTCGCGGGCCGGCTGGTCGGCGACCAGCAGCTCCATCACCATTTTCCGCGCCTTGACCGAGCGCTCGCTCTGCGTCCTGACCTTCATGCCCACGGCGGGCTGGCGCTTGCAGGAGGCCGCCAGAACCCGCTCGCCTTCCACCTCGACCATGCAGGCGCGGCAGTTGCCGTCCGCCCTGTAGTCTGGAGCGGGCGAATAGCACAGGTGAGGGATGCGGGTGCCGAGCCGTTGCGCGACCTGCCAGATCGATTCGCCCGGGCTTGCTTCGACCTGCTGTCCGTCGAGCTCGAAGGTGATGTTCTGCGTCATTCCGCGGCCTCCCGGGGAGCGAATGCATCGGGAAAATATTTGATCACGCTGAGCAGTGGGTTCGGCGCAGCCTGGCCGAGGCCGCAGATCGATGCGTCGCGCATAGTCTCGGAGAGCTCGCTCAGCAGTGCCCTGTCCCAATCCGGCCGCTGCATGAGCTTGACCGCCTTTTCGGTCCCCGCTCGGCACGGCGTGCATTGGCCGCAGCTCTCGTCCTCGAAGAAACGCATCAGGTTCAGCGCCGCCCCCTTGATGTCGTCCTTGTCCGACAAGACGACCACGGCCGCCGAGCCGATGAAGCAGCCGTGCTTCTCAAGCGTCCCGAAATCGAGGGGGATATCGTCCATCGACGCCGGCAGGATGCCGCCGGAGGCACCTCCCGGAAGATAGGCCTGGAGGCTATGGCCTTCCAGCATGCCGCCGCAGAATTCGTCGACGAGCTGGCGCAGGGTGATACCGGCCGGCGCGAGCTTCACGCCGGGCTCGCGCACCCGGCCCGAGACCGAGAAGCTGCGCAGGCCCTGGCGGCCGTTGCGGCCTTGGGCGGTCCACCAGGCGGCGCCCTTCTCGACGATGTCGCGCACCCAGAACAGCGTCTCGATGTTGTTGATCAGCGTCGGCCGGCCGAACAGTCCGACCTCGAACGGATAGGGCGGCTTGTGCCTCGGCAGTCCCCGTTTGCCTTCCAGGCTTTCGAGGAGCGAGGATTCCTCGCCACAGATATAGGCGCCGGCGCCGCGCCGCATATGCAGCGCCGGGCCGCCGGGCGGCAGCCTGGCGATCTCGCGTTCGAGAATCTCACGGGAGGCCGGATATTCGTCGCGGATATAGATGTAGACATCCGTCGCCTCGACGATGTGGGCGCCGATCAGCATGCCCTCGATGAAGCGGTGCGGATCGGTTTCGAGATAGTAGCGGTCCTTGAAGGTGCCGGGCTCGCCCTCGTCGCCGTTGATCGCCATCAGGCGCGGGCCAGGGACGCCGAGCACCGCCCGCCACTTTCGTCCCGTCGGGAATCCCGCCCCGCCGAGGCCGCGCAGACTGGCATCGTCGAGGGCTTTCAGGATGTCTTCGGCCGGCAGCGCGCCGGAGCGCAGGCGCTCGAGCAGACGATAGCCACCTTGTGCCACATAGGCGTCGTAGTCGACATAGGCCGGGAGATGGGCATGCGTATCGTCCCCCTCCACGGCGGCGCCGACGCTCTCGACCGTGGCACGATCGATGAAATTATGGCCGACCTCAACGGCCGGCGCCGTATCGCAGCGGCCGACGCAGGGCGCCCGCACGACCCGCACCCCCGGACCCAGCGTGCCCGTCAGCCGATGAACCAACTCGTCCGCACCGAACAGCGCGCAGGCGATGCTGTCGCAGACGCGCACCGTCAGCGGCGCGACATCCGGGTCGTCCTCTTTCACCACGTCGAAATGGGCGTAAAAGGTCGCCGTCTCGAACACTTCGGCGAAGGCGAGCTTCATCTCCTCGGCGAGCGCCGCCAGATGCGCCGCCGTGATCTGGTGATACTTGTCCTGGATGAGATGGAGATATTCGATCAGCAGGTCGCGCTGCCGAGGCCGGTCGCCGAGCAGGGTCGCGATCTCGTGCAGTGCGCCGGGCTCGACCTGGCGCCCCTTCGGCGTCGGCTTGGCGCGCTTTCGCCCCTGGCCCGGATGCTCGAAGCGTCGGACCTCGGTGGCGTTCTGATTCAGCATGAGAGGCTCGCTTTCGTCGCCGACACCGGCGGACCCTTTGCAGGATAATGTGTCAACGATCCGATATCGAGGGCGGTGCCAACCTCAAGACCGTGAGGCGCAACTTTGTCGCGGCGGCGGTCGGCATCGCCGTGGCGATGCCGACGCTGGGTTCGATGAGTCAAGCCGAGCAGGGCTCGCCCGTATTGATGACGATCCTCTGCCGGCTCAGCTCGGCTTGGCCATTTCGAAGACGTCGACCTTGTTGCTCTCGTTGCGATAGACGTAGACCGCGTGAGTCTTGGTGTCGACCGCGAGGGTGTGCATTTTCGGTTCGGACGGGATGGTGTCGACGACCTTGTTCGTGTCGAGGTCGATGACATCGACGACGCCGGACTTGTCCCCCTCGTAGGCGCGCCGCGCCGTCTCGTCGACGATGGAGGCGTCGATGGCGCCTGCCACCGGAACGGAGGCGACCACCTTGCCGGTGTCGGCGTCGAGCACCAGCACCTTCTTGTCGCCGGTCCCGACGATCAGGTGATTGGTCTTGCCGTCAAAGGCGGCGGCCTTGGCCGATCCCTTGAGGCCGACATCCCAGACGCTGACGATCTTGCCGGTCTTGGCGTCGATCACGTCGACCATGTTGTCGTTCGGCTGATAGATCTTGTCCTTGGACGGCACGTAGACCGCGATGTCCGGGCCGTCCTTGGCAGGATCCGGCTGCAGCCGCATCTTGGCTTCCATCTTGAACGGCTTCTTGTCGGCGAACACGGTCGCGTCGTCGCTGTTCGAGGAGGTGTAGATACGGCCCTCCTTGGACAGGAAATTGACCGTGTCCGGTCCCTTCCCCTCGGGGGTGAGGGTCGCCACCTTCTCGAAGGTCTTCTGATCGATCACGACGATCGTGTTGGAATCATTGTCGGCCGCGAAGGCATAGTCTCCGGCGAACGCGATGCCGTTGCTGTTGGCCACGCCAGGAATGACATGGGCAATCGTGTTGGTTTTGGTGTCGATGACTACGATGTTGTGGTCGGGCGATTGCGAGAGCCAGACCATGCCGGTCTTCGGGTTGAAGGTTGTCCAGTCGCCATGGCCGCCCTTGTCGCCGGGTAGGTCGATGGTCTTGACGAGCTTGTAGGCGCTACCGGCCGCGGCAGCCGGAACGGCAGCGGAGGCGAGCAGAGCGGCGGTACACAGGACCGCACGCGGCGAACGAAACATGGTTCTCTCCCTTGAAACTTATTGTCCCGGACGCCTCTGGCATCCAACCGTCATGGTATACCTCATACCAGCGATCGTCTAGGCCGGCGTTGCGGCCGGTAGGACGATCGCCTGAGGCGTTCCCGCTCCCATACCGGGAGCGGCTGCCTAAACCCCCGCCGCCCGGACCGACCGAAGTGGCGAGGGATCATTCGGGCCGGACCGGTGCTCTATGCGACCGGGCGCCCACGATCGAATGCTTACAGCAAGCCGGCGCCGCGCGCCCATTTGTACTTGGCGCCGAGGACCTCGACCGGCAGTTCGGTCGAGTAGGCATAGGCCGGGATACCGTTCAGGTAGAGATATTCGGAGGCCTCCTCGACCTCGACGTCACCGGCGAGCGAGGCGACCATCGGTTTCTCGATGCCTTTGGCCTTCATCTCCTCCTTCACCTCGACCATCAGCTTGGCGAAGACCATCGGCGGCGTCACGATCGTGTGCCAATAGCCCAGGATCAGCGCGTGGATGCGCGGATCCTCGAGGCCGAGCTTCACCGTGTTCTTGTAGGTCTGGGGCGGCTCGCCACCGGTGATGTCGACCGGGTTGCCGGCGGCCCCGAAGGGCGGGATGAACTTGCGGAACGCGGTGTCGAGATCCGGCGGCATGCTCATCAGCGAGAGGCCGTTGTCGACGCAGGCATCCGACAGCAGCACGCCCGAGCCGCCGGCGCCGGTAATGACGAGGACGTTCTCACCCTTCGGCGTCGGCATCACCGGAATGCCGCGGGCGAATTCGAGCATCTGGCGCAGCGAGCGAGCCCGGATCACGCCGACCTGCTTGAACACGTCCTCGTAGATCTTGTCGTTGCCGGCCAGCGCGCCGGTGTGCGAGGAGGCCGCCTTGGCGCCGGCCGAGGTGCGGCCGGCCTTCAGCACGACGATCGGTTTCTTCTTCGACACGCGTCGCGCCGCATCCGCGAAGGCGCGGCCGTCCTTCAGGTCTTCGCAGTGCTGGGCGATGATATTGGTGTTGGGGTCCTGCTCGAAGAACGCCAAGAGGTCGTCCTCGTCTATATCCGACTTGTTGCCGAGGCCGACGATCGCGGAGACACCCATCTTGGCGGAGCGCGAAAAGCCGATGATCGCCATGCCGATGCCGCCCGACTGCGACGACAGCGCCGCCGAGCCCTTGACGTCATAGGCGGTGCAGAAGGTCGCGCACAGGTTCTCGGGCGTGTAGTAGAAGCCGTAGATGTTCGGCCCCATCAGGCGGATCTTGTACTTCTTGCCGATCTCGACGATCTCGGCCTGCAATTCGGGCTCGTTGGCCTCGGCGAAGCCTGACGGGATCAGCACCGCGCCAGGGATCTGCTTCTCGCCGCATTCGATCAGCGCGGCGGCCACGAATTTGGCCGGAATCGCGAAGACCGCCGTATCCACGACGCCGGGCACGTCCTTGATCGATTTGTAGGCTTTGTAGCCCAGGATCTCGTCGGCCTTCGGGTGGACCGGATAGATCTGTCCCTTGTAGCCGCCGTTGATGAGGTTCTTCATCACCGAATTGCCGATCTTGCCGGCTTCGGCCGAGGCGCCGATCACCGCGATCGCCTTCGGCCGCATGATGCGGTTCATGGCGGTGACGATCTCGTCCTGCGAGTAGAGCGCCTTGCGCGGCTCATAGGCGAAGTCGAGCACGATGCGGACGTCGGCCGCGATCGCATCGGATTTGGTGGCGAAGACCGGGTTGAGGTCGAGCTCGACGATCTCGGGGAAATCGGTGACGAGCTGCGACACGCGTACGATGATGTCGGCGAGAGCGCCACGATCGACCCCTTCACCGCCGCGCACCCCATGCAGCATCTCCTTCGCCTGGATGCCGTCGAGCATCGAGAGCGCGTCGTCCCGCGTGGCGGGTGCGAGGCGGAAGGTGATGTCCTTGAGCACCTCGACCAGCACGCCGCCGAGTCCGAACGCCACCAGCTTGCCGAACGAGCCATCGGTGATCGAGCCGACGATCACCTCGGTGCCACCCTTCAGCATCTGCTGGATCTGCACGCCGACGATCTCGGCGTCGGACTTGTAGCGCTTGGCGTTGGCGAGAATCGTCTCGTAGCCTTTTTCGACCTCCTCCGCGCTCTTCAGCCCGACCAGCACGCCCCCGGCCTCAGTCTTGTGCAGGATGTCGGGCGACACGATCTTTGCCACTACCGGAAAGCCCATGCCTCGCGCCAGCTCGGCGGCCTCGCGCGCCGAGCGGGCGGTGCCCTCTCCGGGTACCTTGATGCCGTAGGCGTCGCAGACGAGCTTGCCCTCTGGCGCGGTGAGGCTGGTGCGTCCGTCCGCCTTGACCTGATCGAGCACCTTGCGGACAGCGTCCGTCTTGGCATTTGTACGCTCGGGCATGATGTTCCTCCGTGAAATTCGGCCTCGGCGGGCGCCTTGGACGGACGGCCGTCAACCGAGGCGGCAGCTGCCATTCCAGTCGAGCCAATGGTCGCGCTGTTGTGGCATTTGGCATGCCAGACCACAAGGATGCAAGTCCCAGCCTTGACGATTGGCATTTGGCATGCCAAAAACAACCCGTCCATCGGATGACGCGCGACAGCGAACAGAGGTGACATGGTGAGCGTGCGGACGGCGTCGCGACGGGTCAATGCCGAAGCCGGCTTCCTGGTTCAGCGCATTGCGCCGGAAGCGAGCTTCAAGAGCAAAGCCTATGCGGCCCTCAAGGACGCGATCCTGCGGATGGACATCTATGCGTCGTCGGAGCCGATGATGCTGGATGAACGTGCGCTCTCGGATCGTCTCGGCATCAGCCGGACGCCGATCAGGGAAGCGGTGGCGATGTTGGAGCAGGACGGATTTTTGCGCACCGTCCCGCGGCGCGGCATCCTGGTCGTCAAGAAAACCAAGGTCGAGGTCGTCGAGATGATCCAGGCCTGGGCTGCCTTGGAAGCCATGGCGGCGCGGCTCATTACCCAGGTCGCCAGCACCGAGAACATCTCGGCGCTGCGGGATTTCTTCACCGGGTTCTCGCCGGCCCATCCGCCGGAGACGGATATCCAGGTCTACTCCGACGCCAACATCGCCTTTCATCAGGCGCTGATCTCGCTCGGCGGCTCCGAGGTGCTGATTGGAATGACGGACAGCATTCTGATGCACGTGCGCGGCTTCCGGAAGCTGACCATCGGTCGCGAGGAGCGCATCAGCCGGTCGTTGCCCGAGCACTACGAGATGATCGGCGCGCTCGAGTCGCGCGACACGGAGCGAGCCGAGAAGCTTGCGCGCGACCACACGCTGGGTCTCGCGGCTTATGTCAATGCCCACGGGCATGAACTCTTCGACTGAACCGCCCCTCGACAAGAAACGGTCAAGAATCAGGGAAACGAAATGATGCTGAACACCGCCGCACCGGCCGGCACCCCGCACAACGTCGATGCCGATACCGTCCACGCCGACGCGCCGCAGGACCTGACCGACGGCTTCCATCTCGTCATCGACGCGCTCAAGCTCAACGGCATCAAGACGATCTATGGCGTGCCCGGCATTCCGATCACGGATTTCGGCCGCATGGCGCAAGCCGAGGGCATTCGCGTCATTTCGTTCCGGCACGAGCAGAACGCCGGCAATGCCGCCGCGATCGCCGGCTTCCTGACGCAGAAGCCCGGCATCTGCCTCACGGTGTCGGCGCCCGGCTTTCTCAACGGCCTGACGGCACTGGCCAATGCCACGACAAACTGCTTTCCGATGATCCTGATCTCGGGCTCCTCCGAGCGCGAGGTCGTCGATCTGCAGCAGGGC
Source organism: Lichenihabitans sp. (assembly GCA_965277635.1). Taxonomy (GTDB): domain Bacteria; phylum Pseudomonadota; class Alphaproteobacteria; order Rhizobiales; family Beijerinckiaceae; genus Lichenihabitans. The sequence continues at coordinate 1,234,210 of CBDIDE010000002.1, read as the reverse complement.
GACTATGAGGAGATGGACCAGCTGGCCGTCGCCAAGCCGCTCTGCAAGGCGGCCTTCCGGGTGCTGCATGCGGCCGACATCGGCATCGGCGTGGCGCGCGCCATCCGGGCCGCCGTGTCCGGGCGTCCGGGCGGCGTCTACCTCGACCTGCCGGCCAAGCTCTTCTCTCAGGTCATGGACGCCGAGGCTGGGTCGAAGTCGCTGGTCAAGGTCGTCGACGCGGCGCCGGCTCAGCGCCCCGCCCCGGGCGCGGTCAAGCGGGCGCTCGATGTCCTCAAGAGCGCCAAGCGGCCGCTGGTCATCCTTGGCAAGGGCGCGGCCTATGCCCAGGCCGACGATCAGATCCGCGCCCTCGTCGAGAAAAGCGGCATTCCGTTCCTGCCGATGAGCATGGCCAAGGGTCTTCTGCCCGACACGCATCCGCAATGCGCGGGCGCGGCCCGCTCGACGGTGCTCAAGGACTCCGACGTCGTGCTGCTGATCGGCGCGCGCCTCAACTGGCTCCTGTCGCATGGCAAGGGCAAGAGCTGGGGCGAGCCCGGATCCAAGACGTTCATCCAGGTCGACATCGAGCCAAGGGAGATGGACTCGAACGTCGCGATCGTCGCGCCGCTGGTCGGCGACATCGGCTCCTGCGTTGCGTCGCTTGTCGAGGGCATCGACGGCCAGTGGCCGGCCCCGCCGGCCGACTGGACGGGCGCCATCAAGACGAAACGGGAAGACAACATCGCCAAGATGGCGCCGAGGCTGATGAAGAATTCGGCGCCGATGGACTTCCATGGCGCGCTCGGGGCGCTGCGCGCCATCATCAAGGAGCGGCCGGACGCGATCCTCGTCAACGAAGGCGCCAACACGCTCGATCTCGCGCGCGGCATCATCGACATGTATCAGCCGCGCAAGCGCCTCGACGTCGGCACCTGGGGCGTCATGGGCATCGGCATGGGCTTCGCTATCGCGGCCGCCATCGAAACCGGCAAGCCCGTGCTCGCGGTCGAAGGCGACAGCGCCTTCGGCTTCTCCGGCATGGAGGTCGAGACGATCTGCCGGTACAAGCTTCCGGTCTGCATCGTCATCTTCAACAACGACGGCATCTACCGCGGCACCGACGTCAATCCCACTGGCGGCCCGGACGTCGCGCCGACGGTTTTCGTCAAGGGCTCGCGCTACGACAAGATGATGGAGGCCTTCGGCGGCGTCGGCGTGCACGTGACGACACCGGACGAATTGAGACGCGCGGTGAACGAGGCGATGGACTCCGGCCGGCCGACCCTCGTCAACGCGGCGATCGATCCGGCGGCCGGCAGCGAGAGCGGCCGGATCGGCAACCTCAATCCACAAAGCAAGCTTCGCAAGAAGCCGGCGCAATAATTGTCGGCTGTCCGAACTAACGAACGGCCTGTTCTCGACGGAACAGGCCGGGTGAAAGAAACTCTGACCTACGTCGGGAGGATATCATGAGCAAGGCACTGAACGGCGTCCGCATTCTCGATTTCACGCATGTCCAGTCGGGCCCCACCTGCACGCAGCTGCTGGCCTGGTTCGGCGCCGACGTGATCAAGGTCGAACGCCCCGGCGTCGGCGACATCACGCGGGGCCAACTGCGCGACATTCCGGATGTGGACAGCCTGTACTTCACCATGCTGAACCACAACAAACGCTCGATCACGCTCGACGCCAAGAACCCGACCGGCAAGGAAGTTCTGACCGAGCTGATCAAGAGTTGCGACGTTCTGGTCGAGAATTTCGGCCCCGGCGTGCTCGACCGCATGGGCTTTCCCTGGGAGAAGATCCACGCCATCAACCCCAAGATGGTGGTCGCCTCGATCAAGGGCTTCGGCCCTGGTCCCTTCGAGGATTGCAAGGTCTACGAGAACGTCGCCCAATGCACGGGGGGCGCAGCGTCGACGACCGGGTTCGATGACGGGCCGCCGGTGGTGACCGGCGCGCAGATCGGCGATTCCGGAACCGGGCTGCATCTGGCGCTCGGGATCGTGACGGCGCTCTACCAGCGCACGCAGACCGGGCAGGGACAGCGCGTCACGGCCGCCATGCAGGACGGGGTGCTCAACCTCTGCCGGGTCAAGATGCGCGACCAGCAGCGCTTGGCGCACGGCCCGCTGAACGAATATCCGCAGTTCGGCGAGGGCAAGGCCTTCGGCGATGCGGTGCCGCGCGCCGGAAACGCCTCGGGTGGCGGCCAGCCGGGCTGGATCCTCAAGTGCAAGGGCTATGAGAGCGACCCCAACGCCTACATCTACTTCATCACGCAGGCCCCGGTGTGGGACAAGATCTGCCGGGTCATCGGCAAGGAGGAGTGGATCACCGATCCCGATTACGCCAAGCCCGCCGCACGGCTGCCCCGACTGAAACACATCTTCGATACGGTCGAAGCCTGGACGATGACCAAGACCAAGTTCGAGGTCATGGCCATCTGCAATCCGCTCGACATTCCTTGCGGCCCGATCCTGTCGATGAAGGAGATCTCCGAAGATCAGTCGCTGCGCGCCACCGGCACGCTGGTCGAGGTGGACCACCCGGAACGCGGCAAATATCTCTCGGTGGGCAATCCGATCAAACTGTCGGACAGCCCGACCGTCGTGACGCGCTCGCCGCTGCTCGGCGAACATACCGACGAGATCCTCCGTCAGGTGCTGAAATTCCCCGATCAGAAGGTTGCCGCGGTCCATGCCTCGGGCGCGCTCGACCCGCCGACGCGCGCCGCTGCGGAATAGGCCGCGCCGAGGCCGCCGTAGCTGGACAAGTCTGCGGATCGGGCGATAATCGCCGATCAATATTGGACGCGGCCGCACCGCAGCAAATCGATGGTGCAACGCACAATTCATCAATGCTGGTACGAATGAACAGGGGCGTCTGACCGACGTCCCTGATTTTCCTATTAAGGCCTTCGCGAAATTAGGCCTTGTGTTGCATGTGGTATGCCAGATATATTGATGCCAGAAGACACAAGATAGTGTTCGAGGCTGTAGAGGAGGACCGCATGACCATGAGCGCGACCACCGTTGAGGGTGGACCACCTGTCAATCGATGGACCCAGTTGATCACTGGGGTCGTCTGCATGGTGCTCATCGCCAACATGCAGTACGGCTGGACCCTGTTCGTTCATCCGATGGCCAAGGCCAACAACTGGGATGTGGCGGGCATCCAGGTTGCATTCAGCATCTTCATAGCGCTCGAGACTTGGCTGACGCCGGTCGAGGGCTGGCTGGCCGACAGTCTCGGGCCGCACCGCGGGCCGAAGCTGGTGGTCGCCGTCGGCGGGTTGCTGGTGGCGCTCGGCTGGGTCATCAATTCCTTCGCTGGCTCGCTCGGGATGCTCTATCTCGGTGCCGCCGTGTCGGGCGTCGGCGGCGGGGCGGTCTATGCCACCTGCGTCGGCAATGCGGTCAAATGGTTCCCCGACCGGCGCGGCCTCGCGGTCGGCATCACGGCCGCCGGCTATGGCGCCGGATCGGTGTTGACCGTTATCCCGATCCGCATGACCATCGCCGCAGTCGGCTATGCCTCGACCTTCTTCTGGTTCGGGCTGGTCCAGGGCCTCGTCGTCTTTGCCGTCGCCTGGATGCTCAAGGCGCCGCTGCCGGGCGAGGTGCCCCCGGCGCTCAAGGTGAAGGTCCTCCAGTCGAAGAACAGCAGCACGCCGCGCCAGATGCTCACCTCGCCGGTGTTCTGGCTGCTATATGTCATGTTCGTGCTGGTCTCGGCCAGCGGCCTCATGGCGACGGCGCAGATCGCTCTCATCGCCAAGAGCTACAACGTCGCCGATACGGTGATCCTGTTCGGCGCCTCGACCCTGACGATCGCACTCATCGTCGATGGGGTCGCGAACGGTGGGGCGCGGCCGTTCTTTGGTTGGGTCTCCGACCAGATTGGGCGCGAATACACCATGGCGATCGCTTTCGGGCTCGGCGGCATCGCCTATTGGCTGCTCAGCGTGGCCGGAACGAATCCTTGGACTTTCGTCCTCTGCGCGGCGCTGATCTTTTTCACCTGGGGCGAGATCTTCAGCCTGTTCCCGTCGACCTGCACCGACATCTTCGGGCCGAAATACGCCACTACCAACGCCAGCTTCCTCTATACCGCCAAGGGTCTGTCGGCCTTCCTTGTCCCGTTGGCAAACTTGCTCAAGGCCCATACCGGCAGCTGGCACATGGTGTTCGTGGTCGCGGCGATCATGAACTTCGTGGTCGTGGCCCTGGCGCTTTTCGTGCTTCGGCCGATGCGCCTCTCAGCCAAGGCGAGCGAACCGCTGGTCGGCCACCCGGCCGAATGACACCGACTTGCGGCTGATGGGTTTCGTATCGGGGCCTGCCGCCTATGTTGCGGCAGGCCCTTCGGCTGTGAGATGACCCTGACCCACGATGCGCGGACAAGTCGATTGCGTCGTGTCCGAGCCGAGCGACCACTCTTCCGGCTAGGGCATGATGCCGAAAAGTCGGCACGGGTTTTCGGACGACATCATGCTCTATCCTATTAGAATCGATCACGTTTATGATTTTGGGTCGATTCGATCCAAACTCGTCGTGATCTAGCGCGGAAGGGTCGCAGGGCTGCCTGCCCCGGTCGGCGAAGCGCGCTGCCATGCGTCGCTTGACGACAGGCGGCTGGCCCGCCGCTTCTCCGCGAGGAGACCGGGCTCCTCGGATCATCGCGGATCAGGATGGCTCGAGAGTCAGCGAGGCACGATGAAGATCTGCATCTTCGGCGCCGGAGCCATTGGCGGCTACCTCGCGGTCGAACTGGCGCTGGTGGGGTGCGAGGTCTCCGTGGTCGTACGGGGTGCCCAGCTTCAGGCGATCAGGGAACGCGGCCTACTGTTGCTCGTCGACGGCACGGAGAAGCGGGCCAAGGTCGCGGCGAGCGAGGACCCTTCGGAATTGGGACCGCAGGACTTCGTGATCTGCGCCCTTAAGGCGCATCAGGCCTGCGAGACCGCGCCGCGGTTCGCGCCGCTGCTGGGGCCGGAAACCGCCGTCGTCACGGCCATGAACGGAATTCCGTGGTGGTATTTCTACAAGGACGGCGGACCTTTCGAGGGACGCCACCTCGATTCTGTCGATCCTGGCCGGCGGCAATGGGATCTCATCGGCCCGCAACGCGCAATCGGCTGCGTTGTCGATCCGGCCTGCGAGGTGATCAGGCCCGGCGTCATCGCGCATAACGAGTTCAAGCGGTTCACCCTCGGCGAACCCGACGGGACCCGCTCGACGCGGATCCTCGCTCTTGCCGAGGCCATGACGGCGGCGGGTTTCGATGTCCCCATCCGCGACCAGATCCGCTGGAACATCTGGCTGAAGCTCTGGGGAAACGTCTGCTTCAACCCGATCGCCGCCCTGACCCATGCGACGCTCGATCGCATCACGTCCGAACCCGGCCTCCGGGCGGTCTGCACGGCGGCGATGCACGAAGCCAGGGCGGTGTCCAAAGCGTTCGGCATCGAGATCCCGGACGACATGATGGATCGGCGGCTGGCCAAGGCGGGCGCCGTCGTTGGCCACAAGATGTCCATGCTGCAGGATCTCGAGCGTGACCGCTCGCTGGAGATCGACGCGCTTGTCGCGGCCGTGCAGGAACTCGCCCGCCTGATGAGGGTCCGCACCCCGACCATCGACGTCCTTCTGAGCCTCGTGCAGGAGCGCGCCCGTCAGGCGGGCCTTTATGGAGCGTTGTCGGCCGCAGGGCACTGACGACGGCGCGCGACCCTTCTGCAATGATTGCCCCGTATGCGGGCTCAAGCCCGTCTGCACATCGCCCTCGGGATTCCGAATCCAGCCTGATAATTGCCAGAAACCCCTTCGCCGCAAGCGGAGCGAGGGGACGCTCCCGAAGCTGCCGCGTTAACCCGAGTGCGGAGCTCTGAAATTGCCGTTTGACATCTGGCATTATGTATACCAGAGTGGTCGTCGGGTCAGGAACAGGGCTCGATATTCGTGTCCAGGGAGGCGATTATGAGGGTCGAAGAAGTCCTTCGCGGCAAAGGGACGCGGATCATTACGGTCGACATGAACGAGACCGTGGCTGTTGCCATCGAACTCCTGAACCGCGAGGGGATCGGGGCCCTCGTGGTCAAGGATGTCGTTCACACCGAGGGCAATACGGTTGTCGGCATGTTTTCGGAACGCGACGTGGTGCGCGCCATCGCGGCTCATGCGGCGGCTGCCCTCAAGATGCGGGTGGCGGCCTTCATGTCGATGAAAGTGATCGCATGCGGCCCGCGGGATGCGCTCGACGATGTCCGCCAGCTCATGAGCGCGAACAATATCCGCCACGTTCCGGTGCTCGACGATTTCACCCTGATCGGGATCATCAGCGTCCGGGATCTGATCGGGGTCCTGGAGGCAGATCCGACCGCCGCACCGACCCTATTTGCGAGTTCGGGGCGCGCGGGGATGCATGATAGAGCGAGGGCTCCGCTCGCTTGACCCGCTTAAGGGCAGGATGGGCTTGCTCCTGTCGAGGCTCACTGCCGCGGTTTGCCCTCGCTAGATCACGATGAGTTTGGATCGAATCGATCCAAGCTCATGAACGTGATCGACCTCAATAATTTGGATCATGATGTCACCCGAAAACCGCTTCGCACTTTTCGGCATCATGCTCTAAGTCGACCAGGCTTGGTTCGACGTCGACGCGAGTTCGACGCCGTCATCGGCTGGGGCACGCGTCCTGGTCAGCGCGCGCCCCTTCGGTCAGGTGCGGCCAGATAGGCCGCGACCACGGCTCCGCCGCCGCAGGCCGCAAGCGCCAGGAAGGCCATGCCGGAACCGTAGCGCTCGGCCAGGGCGCCGCCTAGTGCCGTCGAGAGGGACGCGCCGATACCGGTCGCGACGCCCAGCAGGCCGAGGCAGAGATTGAAGCTGTTGGTGCCGCGAGTGAGGTCGGCCGCCACGAGGGGCACTACGGTGCCGAAAGCCGCCGCGCCCAGACCGTCGAGCGCTTGCACGGCGATGAAGGGCGCAGGGGACGACACCAGCGCGAGCATCAGGGCGCGCAGCGGCACAGCCGCGAAGCCGACGGCCAGGACGATGCGTGGACCGCGGCGGTCCGCCGCGCGGCCTACGGCGGGCGAGATCAGCGCCACGATGGCCTGGGGCACGAGCACGGCGCCCGCCACGGCGAGGTTCGTCGCGGCGCCGAAGCTCTGCGCCAGATGGGCCGAGGCCAGCGGCAGGAGCGCCGCATTGCCGAAGTGGAACAGGGTCACGCAGGCCGCAAAGCCGAGCACCGCCGGACGCCGAAGCAGAGTTCGGAGATCCCGCCATGCGCCCGCCAGCCCCCATCCCTCCGGGGCGGCGGTTTCCGCGGCCTCGCCATTGTCCGGCGAATCGATCTGCCGCAACGCCGCCAAGCCGGGCAGCATGAAGCCCGCTGTGAGCCAGAACACAGCGCGCGGCGACAGCCAGGTGCCCGCAGCGCCCAGAAGGGCCGCGGCGGCGCCGTTGCCGATCGCCGCGAAACGTGCGTTACGGCCGAGCCGCGAACCCAGCCCGACGCGGCCCACCACCGCGAGACTTACGGCCGCGACGGCAGGCCCCAGCATGGCGCTGCCAAAGCTGTGCACCACCTCGGCGCTCATCACGGCGAGGCTCGAATTCGACAGCGCGAAGAGCAGCGCCGCAACTCCGACGACCAGGCAAGCCGCCGCCGCGGCGATGCGCTTGTCGGCCAATCTGTCGACCAGGGCGCCCCCCGGCAGCTGGCTCAGGAGCGCGGCGAGCGACCCGACGCTCAGCGCCCGGCCGATCTCGCCGTCGCTCCAGCCGGAGGTCGCGAGGTAGACCGCGATGAACGGACCGAAGCCGGTCTGAACGTCGGCGATGAAGAAGCTCAGCGCGTCGAGCGCGAAACGGTTGCGGCGACTATCCATGCGTCCTGACGCTTTCCGCCGCGGGCCTGGCGTCATGTCCGGGGCGGGCAATGACCCGGACAATGTACGTCCGGCGAGACGGTGAGGTTCGGGTGCTCCGGGATTTCAGCACGCAACCTGCGCCCGCACCGGGCGCATCCCGTCAGGAGACTTGGCCCGTCTTGGCGCGAACGATTGCGCTCTGAGCCTGCTCGATGCCTTCCTTGGCCTCCTCGAGTTCGTCCTGAGCCTCCTCGAGTTCGACGCCGGTGGCGCCTTGTGCCGCGAGCCTCGCGAAGGCGCCCTTGACCTGATCGAGCTCGGATTCGGTGAGATCCTCGAGGGCCAGGAGCTTGTTGCGGGCGTCCTGGTTCACGCGGATCAGTTCGTCGAGCTTGAGCTGGATCGCGGTCGAGTCGCGGTTCTGCGCGTGCTGGAGCAGGAACACCATCAGGAACGTCACGATCGTGGTCCCCGTGTTGATGACGAGCTGCCAAGTGTCGGAGAACCGGAACACCGGCCCCGAGGCGCCCCACACGATGACCACCAGGCATGCCAGCGCGAATGTCGAACCCCTGCCCATCTGGCGGGCGGTCCATTGCGCCGCGGCGGAAAAGGCATTGGTCAATCGGATCACGTCTAAAATATACCCTGGTCGAGGGCGCGCCCGACAGCGACGCAGCATCCCGGCTGGGTATCATCCCAATTCTCTACAACAGCGAAACGTCCTGGCAACCGAGTCGATATCGGACCCAGATCGCTCGACCGCCGCGCGCAGATCGGGATAGGGGCTGCTGCTCCGATCGAAGCTCAGCACACCCTCTCGCTCTCCGCCAAATGGCGAAACCGGACGGGGCGCGATACTGGAGCATGATGCCGAAGAACACGCCGAATTTCGGACGACATCATGCTCCAAGTTGCTGAAATCCATAATATCATGAGCTTGGATTGAGTCGATCTAAACTCATCTGATCTAATGATGGAACAGGAGAAACAGCACGATGATCACAGGGATCGGTATCCCGATCAGCCAGAGTAATGCAGCCTTGCCCATTGTTGCCTCCCAGCTTGAGCGGAAGACCAACGCGTTGGCCCCGGTCGGGTTCCAAGTCCGGCATACGCGGCACGTGTTCGTGCCGGCCAAGGCGGGACAGGTGGCGGCGATCAGGCCGTCCGCCGCCCTCGTGCGGCGCTGATGAGCCCGCAAGACCGGCTTTTCGCGCGACGCGCGGCCGTGACAAGCAATGATCATCACAGCAATGATCATCACGCTTGCCGCCTGTCGAGGCCGCGTCTATAAGACGGCCGCCCGCATTGTCGTGCGGGGCTCTGTCGGAGTGTAGCGCAGCCTGGTAGCGCACCTCGTTCGGGACGAGGGGGTCGGAGGTTCGAATCCTCTCACTCCGACCAGCCACCAATTTTTCCCCGCCTACGGCATCGCGGCCCCTCGTGTTTCGCCAGGAACAATGATCGGCTGGGCCGCATCGCCTCTCCACGGAACGGGACGGTTCGCATCGGCCCGATAAGCGTCGTCGGGCGCAGCGGGTCGGATCCGGACGCCGGCACGCCGCCTGGCGCCCTATCGCGGCATCATGGAGGTGACCCGCGCCGCCCATGTCACCTCCGCTTCCAGAAGCGGTTCACCGAACTGTCCATGCAGGTCGAAGGTCTGCGGGCTGCGGCCGCGCAGAATCTTCTTGATGAGGACGCGGTCGTCGGCAAGGCCGATGACGCAGATCTCGCCAATGAGATCGTCCGTAACCGGTTCGCGGCGGTCATCGAAATAGACCATCCAGCCATCGAAGAAGGCGCCAAGACTGTCCCCGCGCACCTCGACCGCCACGGTATCGGAGGTCGCCTCGTCAGGCGCGGGCGCCTCGCCGAGAGGCCCCTGCGAGTCCGAGTAGAAATGCGTCTCCGATCCTGCCCCGACATAGCCCGCGACCGGCACGGTGGCGAGACGCTCGGTGACGACCTCACCAGGGTCGACCCCATAGGCGTCGGCGGCGCGCTTGATCCATTTGTCCGACAGGCGGCGGCTTCCGCCCTCGAGCTTGGCATATTGGTTTCGGGTGGTGTCGAGCGCCGCGGCAGCCTGGTCCTGCGACCAGCCCCGACCGTCGCGCAGCGCGCGCAGATTGTTCGCCATGAGGTCAATCTGCACCATTATAGCGCCTCCCGGAATAGCCGCGTCCGATCATAGGACTTGACGTTTGTGCCCATATTGGGCATAAATATCGCGTGTCCGCTCCCGCCGAGCGGCGCGATCATGCCAGGAACAAACCATGAACACAACATCGGCTCACACCGGCGATCGCCCCCGCTTGCCTACGCATTTCTCCGATGCGGCCCAGCGCCTGCTGGCGCTGGAGACGGGCAACTGCCGATGGCCTCTGGGCGACCCCGCGTCGCCATGCTTCGGATTCTGCGGCCGACCCCGTGTCGGGCGCGGCAGCTATTGCGCCGAGCATCGGCGTCTCGCCTGCGAGACCGTCCGATGAGCGCGTCAGGGCCACTCGTCATACGCCGTCGCCGCGCCTTCGGGCTCGATCACGCACGCCGGCCGGATCTGAGCCGCATCGAGGCCGAACTTCTCGCCCGGCTGGCCGATGCCCGTCCCGAGGTCGTGTCCCTGCGGCTCCGGGTCACCGGCGCCGACGAGGATGCGCCGGCGCTCGTCCTGCTGGCGCCGGACGGCCGCATCGCGGTTCTGCGTATCGTCGGCCGGCCCGAACAGCCTGACCGCGCCGCGGGGGACAGAGCTGCGCCGGATCGTGCCGCGCGGGCGCTCGAGGCGGCCTGTCGCCGCTCTCGGATCCCCTTCGCCACTTTGACCCATGCGCAGGATGCGCGCGCCGCGCTGCGCCGCTGCGGCATCGAGATCGACACCGGAGAGGGCTGAGCATGTTGCGTCGCAAGACCGCCGTCACCTTGTCGAGAACTGTCGGTGCCCGTCGCGACGTGCCGCGGCCCGGTTTCGAGGATGCGACACCGGAGCGCCTCGTCGAGGCGCGCCGGCATGGATCAGCCCGCATCGACGGTGCGGGCATCCGCCGCCTCGCCGACCCCTTCGACATGCTGCGCGCCCGAAACCTGCTCGACCGCATCGACATCGCCGCCAACGAGGCTCTCTGGCATGCCGGCGATCGCCTGCGGGCGCACTGGCATGGCGCCCGTTTCGACGGCCTGTCGGCCTTCGACATCTCCCGTCCGATGGTCGACGGCGGCATTGGCCGGGGGCCGAGCGCATTGAATCCGAGCGAGATCGCGCAGCGCCACCGCGAGCATTTCCTGCGTGCCGCAGCGGCCGTTGGGCTGCGCCTCATGCCCTACGTGCAGCGCGTCGTCATCGATGGCGAGCCGGTGTCAGCCCTGCGGGCGCTCGTCGGCGACACCTCCCATGTGCGGACCGCGGAGGCGCTGGCGCTCGAGCGGCTGCGCGAGGGTCTGCACCGTCTCTGCGATCTGTGGGGAATGCGGCCGCAGGTCCGCCCGCTACCGATCCGGCACTGGCGGGAAGCGGCGGCCGATCCAGAGTGACAAAGGTAAAGGCAGGGCGCGGCAGACGTGCTTTCGGGTCCGCCGAGTCGAAAGTTCCAACAGTTTCGCCGTGTTTGGCTCGAAACTGTTGGAACCGCCGCTCAGACGTTCCGGCGCGCGATGCTCTCGTCCCAGCGTCGCTCGGCGACAAGGTCGCCGCCGTCGAAGACCCGCAGCGTACCGGTGAGACGGAAGGCGTCCGCCGTGCCGGTCATGACGGCTTCGGTCTCGATGGCGATCGACCATCCCGGCCGCTCCATCGTATAGCGCTGCTCGATCCTGGCCTCGGCGGAAAGCGGGTCGTCGGTTCCGATGGTCAGCGTGCGGGTGAGGTCGTGCGACAGGGCGGTGCCGATCTCGTCCCAGCGTACGACACCCTCGCCGAACAGGCCGCCCTCGCCGCGGGTGACGGTGGTGACGGTCCCGGCGATGAGATCGTGGCTGACGTGGCGTTCCATCCGGCCCTCGCGAACGCGCGTTTGCGGCGCGGGCGGGCCGTGACGCGACGGCGGAAAGGTCGCGTCATCGCCCGCCGAGCGCACCGGCAGGGTCAGCGTGCTGCGGCCGAGGCCGAGCGTGAGGGTCGCCGCGTCACGGGCTGGCCAGATGAGCGGCCAGTAGGCCGTCGACAGGGCGAGGCGGATGCGGTGTCCGACCGGGAAGCGGTGCCCGCAGGCCTTCAGAAGCAGCCGGATACGGACCGTTTCACCCGGCACCAGGGGCCGCGGTTCGGCCGAGCCGTCGCGGTGGGCGAGGTTGAGCACCGCGTAGCTCACCCGCAGCGAAGCGCCCTCCGGCGACACATCGCAGAGCCGGACGGCGATCTGCGCCGCCGGCAGGTCGGCCGCGAGGTCGAGCTCGACCACGGGATTGCCGAGGATCTCCAGGTCGCGCCAGAGCGCCTCCCCGTCGAAGCAGAGCGACAGGCCGTCGTCCAGCCGCTGGTCGGGCGGCCTCTCGCCCACGACGCCGGTGCCCATCCATTCGCCGGCGCCGGACCCGGTCCACAAGGGCGAGCGCAGGTCGAGCGAGGCTTCGGCGGGCGGCGCGTCGACGAGCCGACCGCGATCGAGATGGAAGGCGCGGCCGGTGATCGTCGGGCTCGGCCAGATGGGCTCTGAGACGAAGCGGCCCGGCGACCGCGTTCGCGTGGTCGCGGGCGGCGCGTGATCCTCGATGAAGGCGCGCAGCATCGGCTCGGCCATCATCCCGGTGTCCTCACCCTTGAGCCAGGTGTCCCACCAGCGCGTCGCCTCGCCCAGGAAATCGATGGCCGGACCGGGCACGCCGTCCTGCGGATAGATATGCGCCCAGGGTCCGATGATGCCGAGCCGGGGCACATCGAGGCCTTCGAGCAGGCGCGGCACCGCATTGGTATAGGCGTCAGCCCAGCCGCCGATGGCCAGCACCGGGCAGGCGACGGCGGAAAAGTCCTCGCAGATCGAGCCGTGCCGCCAATAGGCGTCGCGGCTCTGATGCTCAAGCCAGAGCTTTGGCCAGAACGGCATGCGGTCGATGCGCTCGCGCCACATTCGCCGCCACGCGGCGCCGACGATCGCAGGGTCCGGCGGCCGGCCCTGATAGGCCAGCATGATCGAGCCCCACCAGAGATTGTCGTTGAGCAGGCAGCCACCCATGAAATGGATGTCGTCGGCGAAGCGGTCGTCGGTCGAGCAGACGGTGATGATCGCTTTCAACGCCGGCGGGCGGCGCGCTGCGACCTGGAGCGCGTTGAAGCCGCCCCAGCTCTTGCCCATCATGCCGACCGCGCCCGAGCACCACGGCTGCGCCGCGATCCAGGCGATCACCTCGATCGCGTCGTCCTGCTCCTGCGCCAGATATTCGTCGGCGAGAAACCCGTCCGAGTCGCCCGAGCCGCGCATGTCGACCCTGAGCGCCGCATAGCCGTGGGCGGCGAAGAACCCGTGCATGGGTTCGTCGCGCCCGCGCGTGCCGTCGCGCTTGCGGTAGGGGATATATTCGAGCACCGCCGGCACCGGACGCACCGCGGCATCGGCGGGACGCCAGAGCCGCGCCGCGACGCGCGTGCCGTCGCCGAGCGGGATCCACAGGTTCTCGACGACTTCGACAGCCGGGGTGGAGTCGAACTCGTTCACGCCGCGAGCCAGATCTTCTCCCCGATGCGCTGGCCCATCAGGTCGAACATCGGGTTCGGCTGCATGCCCTGCACCCTGGTCGACCCGGCTTCGAGGTAGTCGATGAACATGGGAATTATGGCGCCGCCATCCTCCGAGATCATGCGTTCGAGGTCGCCGTACATGGCCTTGCGCTTGGCTTCGTCCGCTTCGGTGCGCGCCGCGACGAGGATCTTGTCGAATTCCGGCCGCTTCCAGTCCGTCTCGTTCCACTTGGCGTCGGACTGATAGGCGATGGTCAGCATCTGGTCGGCGGTCGGCCGACCGCCCCAGTAGGAGACGCAGAAGGGCACCTTCATCCAGACGTTGTCCCAATAGCCGTCGGAGGGTTCGCGCTTGACGTCGATCTTGATGCCGCAGGCGGTGGCGTTGGCCTGGTAGAGCACCGCGGCGTCGGTCGCGCCGGTGAAGGCTGCCTCCGACACCTGCAGGTTCACCGGCAGCTCGGTGAGGCCCGCCTGCTTCAGATAGAACTTGGCCTTGTCGGGGTCGTAGGCGTGCTGCGGCAGGTCGGCGTCGTAGAAGGGGCTGGTCTTGGGGATCGGGTGGTCGTTGCCGACCTCGCCGTAGCCGTCGAGCACGGTATCGATCATCTTCTGCCGGTCGACCCCGTATTTCATCGCCAGGCGTACGTTGTTGTCGGTGAAGGGCTTGTCGGTGGTGTTCATCAGGAAGGTGGCGTGCTGGCCGGCGGCGCTGCGCACGATCTGGAGATGCGGGTTCTTCTTGAGCAGCTTGACGGTGCGCGGGTTGAGCCGATTGATGACGTCGACCTGACCGGTGATCAGTGCATTGGTGCGGGCGCTGGTGTCGTTGATGACCATCGTCTCGATCGAATCGACGTTGGCGCAATCGGGCTTCCAGTAGTTGCCGTGCTTGCGCGTCACGGCGCGCACGCCGGGATCCAGGGTCTCGAGCACGTAGCCGCCGGTACCGATCGGCTTCGACCAGTCGGTATGGCCGTCGGGCACGATCATGAAGTGATAGTCGGAGAGCAGGTAGGGCAGGTCGAGGTTGCCGGAGCCAAGCGTGATGCCGACCTGGTTCGGACCGAGCGTCTTGAGCTCGGTTACATCCTCGACATTGACCTTGCCGGCCGATTTGGTGTCGCCGCGATGCAGGTTCAGCGAATAGATGATGTCTTCGGGCGTGAGCGTCTTGCCGTTCGAGAAGGTGACCCCCTTGCGGACGTTGAAGATCCACTCCTTGGCGCCGGGCTTGACCTCCCAGCTTTCGAAGAGCTCCGGAATCGGCTTGTTGTCACGGCCGATCTCGACCAGCCCGTTCATGATCTGATAGCAGATATTGACCGGCACCCAGTCGGTCAGCAGGCGCGGATCGAGGCTGTCGGAGGCGGCGCCGCCCGACATGCCGAGCTTGAACGTGCCGCCCTGGCGCGGCTTGGCATCGGCCGCCAGGCTGCGGCCGGCCAGCATGGGCAGCGATCCGGCCATGCCGCCGAGCAGCATGGCGCCCGTGAGGAACTCGCGTCGATCGACGCCGCCGCGTGGCTTGCCGCTGTGCATGATGCTGTTCCCCAAAAATCCCTGCCAAGTCCAGGGCGGATGCTAGGGCGGCGTCATGGCGCCGACGTGACGCGTTGCGACCTTCCTTCGAGCGTTTGCGACGTGACGAAGGCACGCCGTCGCCTTCGGTGATGTCGCCTGCCGCCAAGCGCCGGTCGCGGCAGGTCGAGCGGCGCAAGGCGCGCTGCCTCATGGTGCCGGCGAGCAGCGACGAGGGCGATTATGAACCACGAGGTCTTCATCACCTGCGCCGTAACGGGCGCCGGCGACACGCTGGCCAAGAGCCCGCATGTTCCCGTTACTCCCGAGCAGATCGCCGATGCCTCGATCGCGGCGGCGCGGGCTGGCGCGGCCATCGCCCATATCCATGTGCGCGATCCCGAGACCGGCAAGGCGTCGCGTCGCGTCGAGCTCTATCGCGAGGTGGTCGAGCGCATCCGGGCTTCGGACATCGATGTGGTCATCAACCTCACCGCCGGCATGGGCGGCGACGTCGTGTTCGGCGCGGGTGAGACGCCGCTGCCGCTCGATCCCAAAGGGACCGACATGGTGGGGCCGGCCGAGCGCCTCGCCCATGTCGAGGCCTTGCGGCCGGAGATCTGCACGCTCGATTGCGGCACCATGAATTTCTCGCTCGGCGACTATGTCATGACCAACACGCCTTCGACCCTGCGCGCCATGGCGGCGCGGGTGCGGGCGCTGGGCGTCCGGCCGGAGCTCGAAGTCTTCGACGCCGGGCATCTGGTCTTCGTGCACGACCTCGTCAAGGAAGGCCTGGTCGACGCGCCGGCCATGATCCAGCTCTGCATGGGCATCCCCTACGGCGCCCCGGACGATCCGCTGACGCTGATGGCGCTCAAGCATCGCCTGCCACGAGACGCGGTGTTCAGCGCCTTCTCGATCGGCCGCATGCAACTGCCCTACGTGGCCATGGCGGCGCTCGCCGGCGGCAACGTCCGGGTCGGGCTCGAGGACAATCTCTTTCTCGGCCGCGGGACGCTGGCCACCAACGCGCAGCTCGTCGAGCGGGCTAGGACCATCCTCGAAGCCATGGGGGCCCGCGTGCTCGGCCCAGCCGAGGTGCGTGACAAGCTGAAGCTGCGCCGGCCGGGGCGCGCCGGATGAGCGCCGCCCGCAAGATCGGCCTCGTCGGCGGCGGTGTCATCGGCGCCGGCTGGGCGGCCCGCGTGCTGCTCAACGGACACGACGCGAGCGTCTTCGATCCCGATCCCGAGCTCGGCCGCAAGCTCGACGAGGTGCTGGCCAATGCGCGCCGCGCCCAGGCCAAGCTCTTTCCCGGCCTTGCTGTGCCCGAAGGCCGGCTGACCCTGACCACCACCCTCGGCGAGGCGGTCGGCGACGCCGATCTCGTCATCGAGAGCCTGCCCGAGGTCGAGACGCTGAAGGTCAAGGTGCTCGCCGAGATCGATGCTGCGGCGCGGCCCGGCACGATCGTGTCGTCGTCCACCTCGGGCTTGTTGCCGAGCCGGCTGCAGGCCGGCATGCAACATCCCGAGCGCTTCGTCGTCGGTCACCCGTTCAACCCGGTCTACCTGCTGCCGCTCGTCGAGGTCTGCGGCGGGGACAGGACCGCGCCCGCGACCAAGACGGCCGCCGCCGCCTTCTTCGAAGGCCTCGGCATGCGGGCGCTCGACGTCCGCAAGGAGGTCGACGGCTTCATCGCCGACCGGCTGCTCGAAGCGCTTTGGCGCGAGGCGCTGTGGCTCGTCAACGACGGGATCGCCACGACGGAGGAGATCGACGACGCGGTCCGGTTCGGCGCCGGCCTGCGCTGGTCCTTCATGGGGACCTTCCTGATCTATCGGATGGCGGGGGGCGAGGCCGGCATGCGCCATTTCCTGGCCCAGTTCGGTCCGGCGCTGAAGCTGCCCTGGACCAAGCTCGAAGCCCCCGAACTCACCGAGGCGCTGATCGATAAGGTCTCGGCGCAGTCGGACGACCAGGCGGCCGGCGTGTCGATCCGCGACCTCGAACGCAGACGCGACGACTGTCTCGTTGCGGTGCTCGGCGGCCTCAGAGCGCAGGATTATGGCGCCGGCGCCGTGCTCAAGACCTATGAGCGGAGGCTGATGGGGCGGCTCGCCGCGGCGGCGGCGGACGCGCAGGTCGATGAAACGGCGCCGCTGCGGCTCTATGCGACGCGCGTGGCGCCGGACTGGATCGACTACAACGGCCATATGACCGAAAGCCGCTATTTGCATTGTTTCGGCGAGGCCACGGACGCGCTGCTGCGCCATATCGGCGTCGACGGCGCCTATATCGCCTCGGGCCGATCCTTCTACACGGTCGAGACGCATCTCATGCATCTCGGCCAGGCGAGGCTCGACGACCCGCTGGCGGTCACGACGCAGATCCTGGCCCAGGACGCGAAGCGCCTCCATGTCTTTCACACGCTGAGCCGCGAAGCGGACGGCGCGGTGGTGGCGAGCGGCGAACATATGCTGCTGCATGTCGATGCCGACGCTGGGCGGGCGACGGCGGCCGACGGCCCGATGCGTCACGCCATGGAGCGGCTCGGGCGCGCCCAAGCGGCCCTGCCGAGGCCTGCGGACGCGGGGCGGCACGTCGGACGGCGGCAAGGCTAGCAGCCGTGTCGCCAGCAATGTGCAGCACGACGTCGGAATCGGGACACTAGGTCATGACAGATCGCCGTGCTAGGAGCGCGCCCGACGGTCCGCGCCTGCGGTCCGTGTCCCAGGTTCGGAGAACGGCGATGGATTTCAAGAAGGGCGATATCGTGCAGCTCAAATCGGGCGGCCCTGCCATGGTTGTGACGGGCGGCACGGGCGAGAGCGTCGAGGTGCTCTGGTACGGCGAGATGGCCGACGAGATCAGGACCACGAGCGTGCCGGCTTTCTGCCTCGTCGAGGCGGAGATCGAGGAAGCCGACGAGGACGGTTTCGGCCGCACCTGATCCCACCTGTCGACGATCGGGCGCGGGATCCACCTCCCGCGTCGATACAGATTTTGCTCCCGTTTCGGGCCGAGCCTGGGCTAAAGCTGGCCGCCTTCCCGGCCCGCATGATGTCATATCGCCCACGACGGACCCGCAATGCCCAGACGCACCGACATTTCCACGATCATGATCATCGGGGCCGGACCGATCGTGATCGGGCAGGCCTGCGAGTTCGACTATTCGGGCACCCAGGCCTGCAAGGCGCTGCGCGAGGACGGCTACCGCATCGTGCTCGTCAATTCCAACCCGGCCACCATCATGACCGATCCGGACATGGCGGACCGGACCTATGTCGAGCCGATCACTCCGGAGATCGTGGCCAAGATCATCGCCGCCGAGCGTCACGCCTCTCCTGGCGGCTTCGCGCTGTTGCCCACCATGGGCGGGCAGACCGCACTCAACTGCGCCCTGGCGCTCGATGCCGACGGCACGCTGGCGCGCCACGATGTCGAGCTGATCGGCGCCAGCGCCGTCGCCATCGACAAGGCCGAGGACCGCGAGCTCTTCCGCGACGCCATGACCAGGATCGGGCTCGAGACGGCCCGCTCGCATCACGTCAACTCCCTGCCGGCGGCCCTCGCCGTGGTGGAGGATATCGGCCTGCCGGCCATCATCCGTCCCTCCTTCACGCTCGGCGGTACCGGCGGCGGCATCGCCTACAACAAGGAGGAGTTCATCGAGATCGTCGAGCGCGGCCTCGACGCCTCGCCGACGACGCAGGTGCTGGTCGAGGAGAGCGTGCTCGGCTGGAAGGAATACGAGATGGAGGTGGTCCGCGACCGCGCCGACAACGCCATCATCATCTGCTCGATCGAGAATATCGACCCGATGGGGGTCCACACCGGGGATTCGATCACGGTGGCGCCGGCGCTGACCTTGACCGACAAGGAATACCAGATCATGCGCGATGCCTCGATCGCGGTGCTGCGCGAGATCGGCGTTGAGACCGGCGGCAGCAACGTGCAATTCGCGGTGGATCCCTCGACCGGCAGGATGATCGTCATCGAGATGAACCCGCGCGTATCGCGCTCCTCGGCGCTGGCCTCGAAGGCGACGGGCTTCCCGATCGCCAAGGTCGCGGCCAAGCTCGCGGTCGGCTACACGCTCGACGAGATCAAGAACGACATCACCGGTGGCGCGACCCCCGCCTCCTTCGAGCCGACGATCGATTACGTCGTCACCAAGATTCCCCGCTTCGCCTTCGAGAAGTTTCCCGGTGCCCAGCCGATCCTGTCGACCGCGATGAAGTCGGTCGGCGAGGCCATGGCGATCGGGCGCACCTTCGCCGAAAGCCTGCAGAAGGCGTTGCGCTCGCTCGAGACCGGCCTCAACGGCCTCGACGAGATCCCGGTTGAGGGTCTCGGCCAGGGCGACGACCATGCCGCGCTGCGCGCGGCCCTCGGCGTGCCGACCCCGGACCGGCTGCTGATCGTGGCCCAGGCCCTGCGCCAGGGCATGAGCCATTCCGAGATCCACGAGGCCTGCCGCATCGACCATTGGTTCATCGAGCGGCTTCAGGAGATCGTCGACCTCGAAGCCAAGGTGCGTCGCTTCGGCCTGCCGCGGGGCGCGGCGAACCTGCGCGCCGTCAAGGCGGCGGGCTTTTCCGATGCGCGTCTCGCGGCGCTGTCGGGGACGAGCGAGGCCGAGGTCGCGGGCCTGCGCCGTGAGCTCGGCGTCAGGCCGGTGTTCAAGCGCATCGATACCTGCGCGGCCGAATTCGCCTCGCCCACCGCATATATGTATTCGACCTACGCGGCCCCCTTCGGGAGCGCGGCTCCGGTCGACGAGGCCGAACCCTCGGAACGCAAGAAGATCGTCATCCTCGGCGGCGGTCCGAACCGCATCGGCCAGGGCATCGAGTTCGACTATTGCTGCTGCCACGCCTGTTTCGCGCTCTCCGAGGCGGGCTACGAAACGATCATGATCAACTGCAATCCGGAGACGGTGTCGACCGACTACGACACGTCCGACCGGCTCTATTTCGAGCCGCTGACCGTCGAGGACGTGCTGGCGATCCTGGAGACCGAGCAACGCGCCGGCACCCTCGTCGGCGTCGTCGTGCAGTTCGGCGGCCAGACGCCATTGAAGCTCGCGACGGCACTAGAGAAGGCCGGCATCCCGATCCTCGGGACGAGCGTCGATTCGATCGACCTCGCCGAGGACCGCGACCGCTTCAAGCGGCTGCTCGACAAGCTCGGCCTGAAGCAGCCGCAGAACGGCATCAGCTATTCGGTCGAACAGTCGCGGCTCGTGGCCTCCGCGCTCGGCCTGCCCCTGGTGGTGCGCCCCTCCTATGTGCTGGGCGGCCGCGCCATGGCGGTGATCCGCACCCAGAGCGCGCTCGACGACTACCTGCTCGATACGCTGCCCGGCCTCGTGCCGCCCGAGGTCAAAGCCCGCTACCCCAACGACAAGACCGGGCAGATCAACACGGTGCTCGGCACCAATCCGCTGCTGTTCGACCGCTATCTGTCGGATGCGATCGAGATCGACGTCGACGCGCTCTGCGACGGCAGCCGGGTCTTCGTCGCCGGCATCATGGAGCATATCGAGGAGGCCGGCATCCATTCGGGCGATTCGGCCTGTTCGCTGCCGCCCCATTCGCTTGCGCCCGACCTCGTCGCCGAGATCGAGCGCCAGACCGAGAAGCTCGCTCTGGCGCTCAATGTCATAGGCCTGATGAACGTACAATTCGCCATCAAGGGGGGCGAGATCTTCGTCCTCGAAGTGAACCCGCGCGCCTCGCGCACCGTGCCTTTCGTGGCCAAGGTGATCGGCGAGCCGCTGGCCAAGATCGCCTCGCGCATCATGGCCGGCGAGCCGCTGGCGAGCTTCGACCTCGCGCCCAAGGTGCTCGGCCATGTCGCGGTCAAGGAGGCGGTGTTCCCCTTCGCCCGGTTCCCGGGTGTCGATACGGTTCTCGGCCCCGAGATGCGCTCGACCGGCGAGGTGATCGGCCTCGACAGGTCCTTCGCGCTGGCCTTCGCCAAGAGCCAGATCGGCTCGGGCACCAAGGTGCCGCGCTCGGGCACTGTTTTCGTCTCCGTCAAGGATGCCGACAAGCCGCGCGTGCTCGACACGATGCGCGACTTGCGCGCGCTCGGCTTCCGGATCATGGCGACCGGCGGCACCCAGAAGGCGCTCGAGGCGGCCGGCATCGGCGCCGCGAAGGTCAACAAGGTATCGGAGGGGCGGCCGCACGTCGTCGACGCCATCAAGAACGGCGGAATTCAGCTCATGGTCAACACCACGGAGGGGGCCCGAGCGCTGTCGGATTCGCGCGACCTGCGCCGGGCCGCCCTCTTGCACAAGGTCCCATATTACACCACTCTAGCCGGTGCGATCGCTGCGGCGAAGGGGATCCGGGCCTACCTCGACGGGGAGCTCGAAGTCCGGGCGCTGCAGGATTATTTCGCGGGATGACGGGTCGGTGATCGATGCGGGCAGGGCGGCGAAGGCCGTGTCCGCATTGCACCGGCTATAGCGCCCGTGTCGGTCGGAAAGGTTATGAATGCCGGTCGGCCGGGAGGACGGCCGGATCCAACAAATCGCGCTGCGGACCCAAGGTGTTCGCCGGGCCAGGACGAGAGTGGAACGTGATGGACAGAGTGCCGATGACCGTGGGAGGGCACCTCGCTCTCGAAGCGGAACTCAAGATGCGCCAGCAGGAGGAGCGACCGCGTATCATCCAGGCGATTTCGGAGGCCCGTTCGCATGGCGACCTGTCCGAGAATGCCGAATATCACGCGGCCAAGGAGGCGCAGTCGCTGAACGAGGGCCGCATCGCCGAACTCGAGGACCGCCTGTCGCGGGCCGAGGTCATCGACGTCGCCAAGCTTTCCGGCGCGACCATCAAGTTCGGCGCCACCGTCACGCTGATCGACGAAGATACCGAGGAGAAGAAGGTGTTCCAGATCGTCGGCGAGACCGAGGCCGACGTGAAGAACGGCAAGGTCTCCATCAGTTCGCCGACCGCCCGCGCCCTTATCGGCAAGAAGAAGGGCGACAGCGTCGAGGTCAACACGCCCGGCGGCGGCAAGAGCTATGAAGTCGTGGGCGTCGCCTTCCATTAGCCTGGGGGGTCGCGAAAGTCTGACACGGGTTCCGTTCCATCGGCCCGTTGTCGGTCACGCTGTTTCTGGTCTACCGCGGGTCTCGGAACGACAGTGGCGGATGACTCAACCCGGTTTGGATGACATGACCACGCAGGACTTGACGCGGCGCAGCACGCTGGCGGCCCTGGCTGCGCTGGCGATGATGTCCGCGACCCGAGCCTCGGCAGAGCAGGCGCCTGGATCGGATCTGCGCTTCCGCGGCATTACGGTCGATACGTCTCCCTTGACGCGCAAGGGCTTGTCGGCGGCGGCGACCGCGGCGATTCATGACGATCTCGCCCGGGCGCTGGCCCAGGTCTTCGCCGACCGCATGGTGCCGAACCGGGATGCGCCGACGCTCGTGGCGCGGATCGACTCCTTCTCTCTCGCGTCCTATGCGGGCGACGATGTCGGCGCCTTCGGCGGACCGACCAACACGGACTACCTCGAAGGTAGCGGCCTCGTCGTGTCCGGCAAACAGGTCCTCAGCACGACGCCGATCCTCTCGGCGCTCGCGGCCAGCTACAGCGGCGCCTGGTACCTGCCCGATATCGACGCGCGGCGCATCGCCTCCATAACCCATCACTTCGCCTATTGGCTGCGTCGGGAAATGGGTCTCTAGCGTTTGCTGGACCATGCGCTGCCGCCCGGCACCACGGCCTGGCTGATCACCGACGGCAAGATCGGCGACGAGGTCCAATGTCTCGGCATCGCCGACGAACTTGGCCTCGCCCCGGAGCGGCACGTGATCGCACCGCGCCCGCCCTGGTCATGGCTGACGCCCTGGGGACCGATCGACCCGCGTGACCGGCCGGGGCAGCCTGGCAGCCCTATTGCGCCGCCCTTCCCGGACGTGGCGATTTCGGCCGGCCGGCGCACCGTGCCCTATCTGCGCCGTGTCAAGCGGGCCTCGGGCGGCCGCACCTTCACGATCTTCGTCAAGGACCCCTATACGGGGCCGGACACGGCCGACGTGATCTGGATCCCCGAGCATGACACGCTGCGCGCCGAGAACGTCGTCGTCACCTTGACGCCGGCGCATCGGCTGCGCCGTTCGGTCTTTGCGGCGGCACGGGCCGCACCGGATGCGCGCATCAAGGACCTGCCTCGTCCCCGCGTGGCCATGATACTGGGTGGCAAGGGCGTCAATCACTCGTTCGCGCCGATCGACGTCGCCCGCCTCGCCGAGATGGCCCGCACCATCGCGGCGACCGGCGCGAGCCTCATGGTCACGCCGTCGCGCCGCACCCCGCCCGCG
Source organism: Lichenihabitans sp. (assembly GCA_965277635.1). Taxonomy (GTDB): domain Bacteria; phylum Pseudomonadota; class Alphaproteobacteria; order Rhizobiales; family Beijerinckiaceae; genus Lichenihabitans. The sequence continues at coordinate 1,210,795 of CBDIDE010000002.1, read as the reverse complement.
GCGATGGCGGCCATCGCCGCGTCCCTTGCCGATGCGGTGGCGCAAGGCCGCGCCTTCCTGTGGGACGGAAGCGGCGACAATCCCTACGCGCAGATCCTGGCCCATGCCGAGGCGATCCTGGTCACCGGCGACAGCGCCAACATGGTGGGCGAGGCGACGGCGACCGGTGCGCCGGTGCATGTCTACGAGCCGTCCGGAGGCCATCCCAAGGTCACCCGCTACCTCGACCGACTGACTGAGGAGGGCGCCGTGCGGCGCTGGACCGGACGGCTGGAGCACTGGACCTATCGGCCGCTCGATTCGGCTCCGGTGATCGCGGCCGCCGTCGCGCCGCGTTATGCGGCCTTCCGGGCGGGCCGGACCCGCTGAGCGATCCCCGGAAGGCATGGCTGTTGCATGGTGGACGCGTGACGCGGCCGCATCGCCTGCGGTAGAGTCCGGCCTTGCCCTTGTATGCCGAAGCCGGTGAAGGATCCGGCCCGGACACCCGTCTTGCCAGCCAGAGACCCGAATGCAACAGAACCCTATCGGCAGCGAGAAAGAGACGACGGCGCGCGACGACGCCGGGAGTGCGGTCGATCGCCTGTTCGACGGGGTCAAGACCTTCCAGCAGAAGGTCTTCCCTCATCTGCGCGAGGAGTTCCGGAGTCTCGCCAAGGCTCAGAACCCGAGCATCCTGTTCATTGCCTGTGCCGACAGCCGCGTCGTGCCGGAGATGATCACCCAGACCAATCCGGGCGACCTGTTCGTGTGCCGCAACATCGGCAACATCGTGCCGGGCTACGGCGAGATGCTGGGCGGCGTGTCGGCGGTCATCGAATATGCCGTGATGGAACTCGGCGTCACCGAGATCGTCATCTGCGGCCATTCCGATTGCGGCGCCATGAAGGGGCTGCTCAAGGGCCAGGAGGTGTTCGCCCGGATGCCGACCGTCGCCTCCTGGCTGCGCAACGCCCATTCGGCGCTGAGCGTCGTCGACGTGCTGCATCCCGATCTCGAGGGCGAGGCCAAGGTGCAGGCACTCGTCGAGCAGAACGTCCGCACCCAGCTCCAGCATCTCGCCACCCACCCGTCGGTCGCTGCCGGCAAGGCGGCCGGACGGCTAAAGCTGCACGGCTGGGTCTACGACATCGCGACCGGCGAGGTCTGCCAGCACGACGACGAGACGGGGAAACTGGTGCCGATCGGTTGAACCGGCCGGACAGCCCGGGCGCTGATCCTCGTCGAGGATCGGCGCGCGTCGCCGCGCCTATCCCCAAAGCGCGGGGCTCGGAGGATGAACGATCGAGCCCTCGTAGCGCAGGCCGTGCGGGCGGTCGTTGGCGAGCAGCAGCGGACCGTCGAGGTCGACGAAGCGGGCGCGGGGCGTGAGCAGCATGACAGGCGCCATCGACAGCGACGATGAGACCATGCAGCCGACCATCAATCCGAAGCCTAAGGCCTGGGCGGCATCGGCGAGCGCCAGCGCCTCGGTCAGGCCACCGGTCTTGTCGAGCTTGATGTTGATCGCATCGTAGCGGTCACGCAGGGCCTCGAGCCCCCGCCTGTCATGCACGCTTTCGTCGGCGCACACGGGCACGGGCCGACCCACCGCCGCGAGGGCCGAATCCTGGCCCACCGGAAGCGGCTGCTCGACCAGCGCAACACCGAAAGCGGCACAGGCCGCGAGCTTGGATTCGAGCTCCGCCGGTGCCCAGCCCTCGTTGGCATCGACAATCAGCTCCGCCTCCGGCGCCGCGTCGCGCACCGCTGCGAGGCAGGCGAGATCCTCCGCGGCGCCGAGCTTGATCTTGAGCAGAGGCCGCCATGCCGCGGCCCTCGCCGCCGCCGCCATCTCGTCCGGCATGCCGAGCGAGAGGGTAAAGGCCGTGGTGGCGGGCGGCACGCGATGCACGCCGGCAAGTTCATGGGCCGGACGGTCGAGGCGCTTTGCGTCGAGATCCCACAAGGCGCAATCGAGCGCGTTGCGGGCTGCGCCAGGTGGAAGCAGGCCCTGCAGAGCCTGCCGATCCGCGCCGGATTCGAGCGCTTCGCGTTGGCCTTCGATCTGCGCGGTCACGCTCTCGACCGTTTCGCCGTAGCGCGGGTAGGGGACACATTCACCCCGACCCTTCTGCTCGCCGACGTCGAGCGTCGCAACGACGACCACGCTTTCGGTGCGGGCGCCGCGCGCGATGACGAAACGTGCCGCAAGCGGGAAGTGCTCGACGGTGACGTCGAGCCGACGTCTCACCCGAGACGCCCCGCCGCATGGGCCAGGAGCGTGTAGACCATGCCGGTGTCGGAGCCCAGATAGGCCTTCGCCTTGGCACCGTCGCGATCGTCCCGCGAGGTGGTGTTCAGCAGGCGCTCGAATTCCTCCATGTAACGATTGACGGTGTCGCGGAACTGGCGGTCGGAGGCGTAGAGCCGGCGCACCTCCTCGTATGTCTGCAGGCCCTCGGCCGTGTAAAGCCGCGGGCTGAAGGCGTTGCGGTCACCCTTGCGGAAGCGGTCCCACATGTCGACGAGGGCGCTGTCGTAGGCGAGGCGCCGGATATTGTTTGACATCATGTCGAGGATCTGAAGCGCCCGGTCCGCCCCCTGCGATGATGTGGGCGTCGGCTCGGAGGCGGCCGGCTCGGTCGCGAGAGGAGCCAGCGGCCCGTCGTGGGCCGACGCCGGTTCGTCGTCGCGCGAGGCGCGCGCCAGAAGGTCGGAGAGCCAGCCGGGGCCGCGTCCGCCCGACGGCCGTTCCGCGCCCTGGCGCCGGATTGCCGCGGCACGTCCATTGCGGCTGGCGGGGGTCTCCGCCGCGTCGGCCGGCAGCGAGGTCGTCGGCCGCAGCGTGGCCGCCGGGGGTATAGCCCTCGCGGGTGGCGCGGCCTGTTCGACGACGCTTCTCTCCGGGGCCGGTGGATTCGGTTGGTCCGGCTCGACCACGTCATCGCCCGCGGACGCTCGCGTGATCAGCGACGTCAGCGCGGCCAAGGCCTCGACCTGTTCGCCGATGACCCGCCTGACCTCCGCCGCCTGCTCCGCGGTTTCCTTGGGCAAGTCGATGGTCGCGCGCTGCAATTCCTCGCGCGTGCCCTCGAACTGCCGTCCGATCTCGGCCGCCATGGAACGGACATCCTCCGCCGCGCCACGGAAGCGGTCTACCGCCTGGCCGAACAGCGTGTTCATCTCCTTGATGGCCTGGTCATAGGCCGTCTCGAGGGCGGCCGCGGTCTTGTCGCGCTCGCCCGCCGTGGCCGAGCGGACGCTGTCGAAATGTTCACCGATCGCGGTGCTCGTCGATTGCGCCGTCTCGGCCAGGAAGGCCGCCAGGTCGCGGGCTCGCGTCTCGGTGCTCTGCAGCGATTCGTCCATCAGCGTGGTGAAGGACGCCAGGGCCGCATCGAAGCCGGCCGTCTGCGTGCCGACATGGCCGAGCAGGGCTTCGATCGCGGTCCGCCGCTGCTCCATATGCCGGTCGATCTCGTTATGGGTCGTCTTGAGGTCCTGGGCGGCGGACGCGAGGGCCTTGTGATGCTCGCCGATGGTACCGGTGACGGCCTCGGCGTCCTTGAGGCTCGTCGTCGTCCGGGCCGTCATCGCCTCGATCTGACCCGAGACGGTCTCCAGCGTCCGGCCGAATTCGCTCAGGCGGTGCCCCAGCGCTTCCTCCACGGCCGAGAGGCTGCCGCCGGCATGGTCGATGAGGCCGCTGATCGATCTATCGGTCTCGCCGAGCTGTTCGATGAGCCGGCCCACGCCCTTCTGCAGACGCTCACCGGTCGTGGTCAAGGCGGCGACCGATTGCGTCGTTCCCGTATCGAGCGCCTGCCGCATGGTCCGGGCGCCATCGTCGAGCACCTTTGTCAGATCCGCCTGGCGCTCGCCAATCCCCTCGACGAGCGTGCCGCCTTGGCCGGCGATGGCCTGGGCCGCGGCCTCGCTGGCCTCGGCGATGCTCTGGGCCACCTCGCTGCCTCTCGCCGACAGCAGATCCACGAGCAGCGCACCTTCGCGATCGAAGACCTCCCGGATCTCGGCCGCGCGCGTCTCGATGGTCTCCCCAAGCCTGCTGCTCTGTCCGTTGAGCATGGTGGCGATCTCGCCGATCCGACCCCCCATCACGGCGTGGATCTCGTCGAGCCGGCTCTTCATGGCGTCCTGAGCATCCGAGGCCCGTCCGCTCAGCGTCGCATCCAGATCCTCGACCGAGGTCTTGAGCGCCGTGCGGATGGCGTCGAGGTGATGCGTCAGCAGGGCTTCGAGGTCCGTCCGGCGCTGGTCCAGCGTCTTGGCGATCTCGCCCGCCCCGCCGCCGACGACGCCTTCGATCAGCGCCGCGGAACTGTCGAGGTTGGTCTTGATCCCGTCGGCGTGCCGCGACAGCGACGTCTCGAGATCGTCGGCGCGCCGCTCGAGCGTACGGTCGAGCTGCTTGATGCGCTCGCCGAAGGTGCTGTCGAGCCTGTCGGTCGAACTGCCGAGCACCTTGCCGATCGCTTCGATGCGGCCACCGAAACCGCCTTCGATGTCGCGCAGTCGCCCGTTCAGCGTCTCGCCGATCTCGCCACCGCGCCGTTCAAGGATCGCGTCGAGGTCCCTGACCGAGGTCTCGAGCGCACGATGCATGGTGCCGACATGGCCGGCAAGCGAGCCGTCCATCTCCTGCGCGCGCTGTTCGAGCGTCGTCCGGATGGTGTCGGCGTGGCCGCCGATCGTCCGGTCGAGGTCGACCACGGAATGGCCCAGGATGCCGTCGATCATCGTCGAATGCGAAGCGAGGCTGGTGCCGATCTCGCCCGCTCTCGCCTCGAGCGTCGCATGGAGTTCGCTCACCCTGTGTCCGATGTCGTCCGCATGCGAGCCGAGAAGCTCGTTCAGGTCCGCCACCGACTTGTTGAGCGTCGTCCTGAGCGTGCCGATATGGCTGCCCAGCGTCGAGCCGATCGTGCCGATCCGTTCGCCCATCGATGAATGGACGTCGCCGAACTGCTGCCCGAGATCGGCGACCTGGGTGCCGAAGGCGTTGCGCAATTCGCCCGCGCCGCCGTCAAGCGTCGTCTTGATCAGCTCGACATGCGACTGCACGGCTGCGTTGATGGTGCCGATCCGCTCGTCGAGCGAGGCTTCCATGCCGCCGAGGCCGGACCCGAACAGGCTCTCGACGTCGCCGATCTTGGCCGTCAGCGTATCGCGGATCCAGGCGGTCCGCTGTTCCAGCACCTCGGCGGCGCTATCGGTCGAAGCGACAAAGCGCTGACGCAGCTCCTCGGCACGGCTCACCATGGCGTCGGTGATGCGGCTCGATTGACGTTCGAGCGCCGCGTCGACCTCATGCGACTGGACCTCGATCAGGCGATCGAGCTGGGCGGCGCGCGCGCCGAGTTTCTCGTCGATCAGCGTGCCGTTGCGATCGAGGTCGGCTGCCATCACGGCGAGCTTCTCGACGACCCCGCTTTCGAGCCGCGCGATGCGCCCGTCGAGACCTTCGCTCAGGCGATCGGTATGGCCGCCGAGCGAGAGGTCGATGATCTGCGCCCGCTCGTCGAGGCTCTGTGCGAGGGCCGTGGACCGGTCGAGCAGGATGTCGCGGATCTCTTCGTTCTTCTGGTCGAAAAGGCGCGTCACCTCGCGGCCGCCGTCGCCCAGCACCTTGGCCAGTTCGAGCGCCCGATGAGCGAGAGTCTCGGTCAGCGACTTCGAACGGGCCTCGAGGACGGTCGTGACCTTGCCCAGAAGATCGTCGAGCGACATGCCAACGGCGTGGCTCCGCGTGCCGACACGCTCCTCGAAACCCGCGATCCGGGCTTCGAGCATCTCGCCCGCCTCGCGCGTCCGCTCGCCCAATTGCTCGACGAGGAGACCGCCGCGATTGGTGAGCAGGTCCTCGACCTCCGCCATCTCGCGCGTGATCTGTCCGATGATCCGTTCGACATGGGCCGCCACGTCCTGGCTGACGACGTCGCCGCGTCCTTCGAACATGCTGCCGATGCGGGCCAGGCCCTCCTCGATCTGTCGCGCCAGCCGGTCGGATTGGCTCGCGATGCGATCCGCCACGGCCTCGCTGCGGCCGAGCATGGTGGAGCCGAAACTGTCGATCCGCGCCGCCAGCGTCTGGTTGACCCGGTCGCCATGCACGCCGATGGCGGCGATGGCCTCGCCCGCCGTGTCGGCGAAACGCGAATTGAGCGAACCGGTCGTCTGTTCCAGAGTCAGGAGCGCCGCTTCCGTGGCCTCGACGAAACCGTCGCGCAATGTATCGACATGGTCGGCCAACACGGTGCGGACCTTGTCCTCGCGGCCCTCGAAGATGCCGCGCAGGGTCGCGACGGCGGATCGCATGACCTCCTGCGCCGCCGCCATGCGGTCGTCCAGAGCGATCGTGAGGTCGGCGCCGTGGCCCGAGAGCGTCTGTGCGTGGGCCGCGAATATGCGGTCGAGCCTCTCGATCGACCCATCGAGCGCCTCGCGCGTCGCGCCGGCGCGCTCGTCGACCAGCTGGGCAAGCCTGTCGCCCGATTGCGCCATCGCCTCCTGCAAGGCCTCGATGCCGCCGTCGACCGTCATGGTCATCTGGCCGCTCGCCGTCGCGAGGTCGCCCCGGCGCTCCGCGAAGAGCCGGTCGAAGGTCTTGCCGGCGTCGCCGAGCATCTCCCGTGTCGTCGACACATGCTCGTCGAGCAGGCCTGCAAGCTGACCGCCGATCTCCTCGAGGTCCGCCGTGCGACCCGCGACGATCTGTTCCATGGTCTCGCTCGACGCCACGAGCGCCTCGCGCGCGGCATTCGCCCGGTCGTCGATGGCGGCCAGGAGATGATCGCCGGCATCGAGCAGGCGCGCCTGATGCTCGTCGAGCGACTCGCCAAGCACCTTGGCGGAGGCCGCGAAGCCGTCCCGCGCCGCCGCGGCGCGCTCGCCGATCGTGACAGCGACGAGGTCGGCGGCCCCTGCGAGCACCGATTTCTGGTCGTCGAGCAGCCGCTCGACGGCGGCGCCCGAGGCCGCCAGCGCCGCCAGGGCCGCTGCGACCCGTTCCTCGATCAGAGCGGCGAAGCCCTCGCCGGTCTCGGCCAGCGCCTCGCGCCGCTCCGCCAGCAGGTCGTCGAGCCCCTGGGTGGCCGAGGCGAGCGAGGCGCGGATGTGCTCGGCGTGGCCCGTCAGCAGGCTCTCGAGCCGTCCATCGGTGCCGCTGATCTCGGCATGGCGATCCTCGAACAGTCGGGCGACGCGTTCGCCGGCCTGGGTGAGCGACGCTTCGGCTGCCGCGATGCGAGCTTCGACGAGCGTCACCACGCCCTCGCCAGCCTCGCCGAGGAGGTGCCGGCGTTCCTCGAGCACGGACTGCAGGTTGTGGCTCGCCCCTTCGAGCGAGGCGCCGACCCGCGCGGCATGCCCCTCGAGTAGCGCGGCGATCCGCTCGTCGGAGCCGTTGAAGCCATCCTGACGGTCGTCGAACAGCGCGGCGATGCGCTCGCCGGACGAGGCCAGGGCTGCCTCGGCAGCGGAGGTGCGCTCGTCGATGAGCGAGACGATGGCGTCCGTGGCGGCGGCAAGCGCCCCGCGCCTGTCGTTCATCAACCGGTCGAGCGTGTTGGTCGCCTGATCGAGTGCCATGCGCACGCCGGCGGCATGCTCCTGCATCAGGCTCGCGAGGCGTTCGTCGCTGCCGGCGAAGCCGGTAGCGCGCTCGTCGAGAATGTGGCCGACACGATCGCCGGATGCGGCGAGCACTTGCTCGGCCGCGGCGACACGCGCCTCGATCAGGGCCGCCACGTCCTCCCCGGTCGCGGCAAGCGCCTCGCGCCTGTCGCTCATCAGCCGGTCGAGCGTGTCGGCCGCCTGATCGAGGGCCATGCGTACACCAGCCGCGTGCTCCTGCATCAGGCCGGCGAGGCGCTCGTCGCTGCCGGCGAAGCCGGTCGCGCGCTCGTCGAGAATGTAGCTCATCCGCTCGCCGGATGCGGCGAGCACCTGCTCGGCCGCGGCGACGCGCGCCTCGATGAGGGCCGCCACATCTTCCCCGGTCGTGGCAAGCGCCCCGCGCCTGTCACTCATCAGCCGGTCGAGCGTGTCGGCCGCCTGATCGAGCGCCATGCGCACACCGGCGGCATGCTCCTGCATCAGGCCGGCGAGCCGCTCGTCGCTTCCGACGAAGTCCGTCGCGCGCTCGTCGAGAATGTGGCTGACGCGTTCGCCGGATGCGGCGAGCACCTGCTCGGCCGCGGCGACGCGCGCCTCGATCAGGGCCGCCACGTCCTCCCCGGTCGCCGCAAGCGCCTCGCGTCTGTCGTCCATCAGCCTGTCGAGCGTATCGGTCGCCTGATCGAGCGCCGCCCGCACGCCGGCGGCATGCTCCTGCATCAGATCCGCGAGGCTCGCGTCGATGCCGGAGAGGCTGCTCGCGCGTTCGTCGAGAAGACGACCCATCCGCTCGCCGGCTGTGGCGAGCGCCTGCTGAGCCGCCGCGACGCGCGCCTCGATGAGGGCTGCCATGTCTTCGCCGGCTAGGGCCAGTCCTTCACGCCGCTCCGACAGGGCACGGTCGAAGATGCCCGTGGCCCCGTCGAGGGCCGCGTTTATGCCTGTCGTATGGCTGTCGAGCAAAGCCGCGACCCGATCGCCCGCCGACTGCAGGTCGGCCCGCCGGTCGGCAAGCAGGCCATCGAAGAACTGCGAGGAACCGTCGAGGGTCTCGCGCGCCGCGGTGATGTGCTGGTCCAGGAGACCGGTCATATGCTCGCCGGCGACCGTCACCTCGGCGCGATGCGAGTCGAGCAGCTCCGCGAGCTCGCTCGACGCATGGACCAGCGTGTCCCGTGCGGCCGATAGCCGATCCGCCACGACGGCGGCGACCCGCTCGCCGCTCGCCTGGATCAGCGACTGCCGTTCCGCGAAGATCCGATCGAGATTGTCGTTGGAGGCCGCGAAGACCGCCCGCGTGTCGGTGACATGCCGATTGAGCAGGTCGTCGAGCTGGTCGCGCGTCGTCGCCAGACTGGCATCGTGAGCGGCCATGAGCTCGGCCACCTGGCCGGCGGCGGCCTCGATCGTCTGGCGCGTGTCGTCGGTGCGGGCGTCGATCAGTGCGGCGGCCCGGTCGGCCGCCTGATCCATGCGGGCCTCCCGCTCGGCGATCAGCCGTTCGAGGGCGGCGATCGACCGTTCGATCGCTTCACGGGATTCGACGGCGCGCTCGTCGATCATGCCGACGAGGTGGTCGCCATGGCCGGCGAGATCGCCGAGCCGCGATTCGAAGAGTTCGGCGAGGCTCGAGCTGGCCGCGTCGAAGGTGGCTCGGGCGGCGTCGGTACGCTGCTGGAGGAGGTCCGCCAGGCGCGCGGCGGCCGATTCGAGATCGTCGTGCCGCTCGGCGAAGGCGCGGTGGAAGGCCTCGCCGGAGAGTTCGAAGGCGGCCGAGGCCGCGCCGGCCCGCTCCGCCACCAGCGCCGCGATACGCTCGCCTGTGTCCCCGAGGCTCCGGTCGAGCGCCAGTCCTTGGGCGGTGACCGCATCCTGGATCTGGTGCTGCGTCTCGGACAGGCGCGCGGCCAGCACGTCGCCGCGGGCAGAGACGTCCTCTCCCATTCGGTGGGCGATGTCTTCGACGCGGTTCGCCACGTCCTCGCCGCGTGCACGGATATTGTCGAGAAGGTCCCCGCCGGTGCGGCGCAGCTTGTCGTCGACGACCTCGATCTGCTGGGCGATCTCGCGCGATACGCCGCTCGTCGCCTCGGTGAGTCGGGCGGCGACGTCACGGGTCGTCTCGATCAGAAGGTCGACCACGTCGCTGCCATGCGACGCGATATGCGCCGCGGTCGTCTCGCCGGCCAGCGCCATGGCGGTGGTGATGTCCTCGCCTTTGGCGCCGATCGACGCCGCGACGCGTGCGCCGGCGGCATCGACGTTCCCAGCGATCCTGCCGCTTGCCGCCTCGAGATCGCGCGCCAGGTTCTCGTGCGCGCCCGCGATGGCGCCGCGCACGCGTTCGGCATTGACGACGATCGCCTCGCGCTCGCTGCCGAGCTCGTCGATCATGGTGCGGATGCGCCGCTCGTTCTCCATATAGGAGCGTTCGAGGTTCGACACCTCCGAGCGGACCATGGCTTCGAGTTCGCCGGCGCGCGCCAGGGCGCGCTCGAGGCCGTCGCCCATCGAGGCCACCTCGCGACGAATGGCATGGGACAAGGTGACGACCTGCTCGCTGGCCAGCGTCTCGGGTTCGGCGAGGCGCACGGCGATCTCCGCCATGGAGCGCGTCGTGAGCCGCAGCTCCTGGGTCCGGCGCAGGAGCGCCGCCAGGATGAAGAAGAGGACGATCGGCCCGAGCGTCGTGCCGAGCGCCAGCAGGACCTCGGGCCGGCCGATGGCGGCGAAGGAGACGCCGCCATCGAACAGCTTGGCGGCCACGATGGCGACGACGCAGAGGCTCGCCCAGATCAGCGAGCCCACCCCGGCCGCCACCAGCGGCGCGGAACTCGGCTGCGCGCTCAGCGATTGCAGCATCTGCCCGACCGAGCGCCGGTCGTCGTTGGCATGCGGATTGGTGTCGCCCAATGGCCGCTGGCCCGCCCGCTGTTCCGCGAGCGGCACGGTCGGCGCCTCAGGCAGCCGCGGTCCATCCTGCATGGGGCGGATGTCGGGAGCCCGGTTCGGCCGGCCGGCTGCCGCCGTCAGCGCCGCGTCGAAATTGCCGGCGCGCGGTTCCTCTCGGGCCGGTCCGCTCCTGTCGCGCGTCTCGGCGCCACGAGCCTCCGGGGCGCGGGTTTCCGCACCGCGCAGGTCCGGCCTGGCGAGGGGAAGCCGCTCGGGCGCCCGCTCTTCGGGGCGCGGGCCGCGCTCCTCCTTGCGTGCTTCAGCGGCCGGGGCGACGGCGGTCTGGCCCGGCGCCGGTGCGGCATGCTCCTGCTTGACGAGGTTGAGAGCCTCTTCGATCGCCAGCAGCGCGGCCGCGGCCGGATCCTTGGCTTCCTTCTGAACCGCCATACTCGCCTCGTCCTACTCACGCGGGAAAAGATCAGACATGCCGCGCGGCCGGCCTGCCGGTGGCCGGGCGCGTCGGATGCGCGAAACATTAACCAAATTGCAGTCTACTCTCGGTGGTCTGCCTTGCAAACCTGATCACGGAACGATCGGCGAACGTCGTTAATATCTTGTTCACCATGAAGTCGCCATCCCGGAGGCGGGACGGGCGGGATCCGAGAGGCGCGCTCCCGTGAGCTGGGGTGCGGACGGTACCTCAATGCGTGGGAATGATGCCATGGGATCGTCGTCTGCCGTATTCTCCGAAGCGATCGAGACGGCTGGCGCCGGAAGTGGCTGGCGGTCTTCCCCCGCGGCGCGGCTCGACCGTCCGCTCGACCTCGTTCATCTCACCAGGCAGACCTTCGGCGACAAGAGGCTCGAAACCGAGCTCCTGCGCCTGTTCGTGCGTCAGGCGGAGCAGATCGACCGCGCGCTCGAGATGGGCCCGGAGCGGGGCGGGCAGGGCGATCTCGACCTCCTACATCTCCTCGTGGGCTCGGCGCGTGCCGTGGGAGCGACGCGCGTCGCCGCCTTGGCCGGCGAGGGCGAGGCCCGCCTGCGGCGCAGCGCCGGCGCGCCGGGCGGGCGGCTCGGGGAGGCCGAAAGACGGGACCTCCGCCAAGCCATCGCCGGTGCCACGACATATATCGCGGAGCTTCTCGACCAGGGCTGAATCAGGTGCGCGGACCGTGCCGCCGATCCTATCGCCAAGGCGCCCGAAAGGCTCTATGACGACGTGAAGCGGCGGCCGACGGGATGCGGATCCGGGCCGCCGAAGCCGGTTCGACGACTCCGCCGTCGTTCCGGGCTGTCTTTCGCGCGGGCGGGGCCGATCGGCGAGGCATGGTCAAGATCACCTTCATAGATTCCGCCGGGCATGCGCGCGAGATCGAGGCCGAAGAGGGCGCGACCGTGATGGAGACCGCGGTGCGCAACGCGGTTCCGGAGATCGAGGCCGAATGCGGCGGCGCCTGCGCCTGCGCGACCTGCCATGTCTACGTCGACTCGGCCTGGCTCGACAAGACCGGCAAGGCCGAGCCAATGGAAGAGGATATGCTGGACTTCGCCTTCGAAGTGCAGCCGAATTCCCGCCTGTCCTGCCAGATCAAGGTGAGGCCGCAGCTCGACGGGCTTGTCGTCCGCACGCCCGCGCGACAGGGCTGACGCGATGACGCCAGCGGGCAACGACGCGTCGCCGGCGACGCTTCACACGCTCGCCTCGCTGGGGTAAGTCAGCCCCGGCAGCCGCCAGCTCCATCGGCACGGCATTTCAGGCGTCGGGCCTTCAACCTGCGCGGCGCAGCGGACGAAAGGCCAATGAGCGAAGTTATCACCACCGATGTGGTCATCGTCGGGGCAGGCCCGGTCGGCCTGTTCGCGGTCTTCGAGCTCGGCTTGCTCGACATCAAGGCCCATCTCGTCGACATCCTCGACAAGCCTGGCGGCCAATGCGCCGAGCTCTATCCCGAGAAGCCGATCTACGACATCCCGGGCTTCCCGCTGGTTACGGGGCAGGGCCTCGTCGACAACCTCATGGAACAGAGCAAGCCGTTCGGCCCAGTGTTCCACTACGGCGAGATGGTCAGCGCGCTCGACACCTTGGGCGATGCCGCCGCGCCTCGCTTCCGCCTCGCGACCGATGCCGGCACGATCATCGCGTGCAAAGCCATCGTCATCGCCGCCGGCGGCGGCTCCTTCCAGCCCAAGAAGCCGCCGATCGCCGGCATCGAGGCCTATGAAGGCACCTCCGTCTTCTACGCCGTACGCCGGATGGAGGCTTTCCTAGGCAAGCGGGTGCTGATCGTCGGCGGTGGCGATTCGGCGCTCGACTGGACGCTGAATCTGCATCCGGTTGCGAGCCGGGTCACGCTGCTGCATCGCCGCGACGCCTTCCGTGCGGCACCCCATTCGGTCAATGCCATGCGCGGCCATGTGGCCCAGGGCTCGATGGATCTCGAGATCGGGCAGGTCGTGAGCCTCGAAGGCGAGGACGGCCGGCTCGCTGCCGCCGTCGTCAAGCACGACGATGGATCGACGACGACGGTGCCCTGCGATGTGCTGCTGCCCTTCTTCGGCCTCACCATGAAGCTCGGGCCCGTGGCCGACTGGGGCCTGAACCTGCACGAGAACCTGGTGCCGGCCGACACCGAGAAATTCGAGACCAGCGTGCCGGGGATCTTCGCCATCGGCGACATCAACACCTATCCGGGCAAGCTCAAGCTGATCCTGTCGGGCTTCCACGAGGCCGCGCTCGCCGCCCAGAAGATCCATCGCTACGTCTATCCCGACAAGCGGCTGACCTTCCAGTATACGACCTCGTCGACGAGCCTGCAGAAGAAGCTCGGCGTCGCGTAGCGGATCGGCTAAAATGAGCCGGCCGCTATCTCGATCACGATCAGATTCGATAAGGACATTAGATTGGCAACTTGGTGGCCTGCTTGAGCCTGAAATTCAGGATCGAATTTCAGGGGCAGGACAATAGCGGCATGTCCGTACCCGCAGTAACCTACGCCACCGCCATACCGCCTTGGCCGTAGCTCCCGCCAAGCGCGTAGGAGGTGTCCTAGCCATACGCATGGTAGGCGGACCCGCCGCCGCCGTAATACCCACCACTGCGATAGTAGAGATTGCCGTAATAACTGAAGGAGTTAATGTAACCCCCATAGCCATAGCCATAGCCATAGCCATAACCATAACCATAACCATAACCATAACCATAACCATAGGCCCCATTGCCGTTACCAGAATCAGTTATAACCGATACATCGTATCCGCCTGGGGAATAATGGGGTGGTGTATAAGAACTTCCATAACCAAGAAAATCAGGAACGTATTTTGATCCGGAATAACTCGGGCCTGAATAAGTTTCAACATAGCCATTTCTCGCGAATACAGTATAGCTTCCGGAATAATATCGAGGACCATGATAATAACCTCCGTAGCCATTGGAATTTTCGTAAGTGTAGCGCGCGGGGAAATATTGGGGACCTACGTATAAGGTGCGCGGGTATCCGCCGTTATACGCATACTCATAGCCTGCGTAAGCAAGTTGGTATCCGGGAGCGTAGCCAGACATGTCGACTCTCCTCTCGTTTACGGGCGCGTCAAGCCGTTACCTATTGTATCGTCCTCGGATTTCACGGCAACTATTGATCCGCGCCAGGCATCGCCCAATTTGCCCTAAGACGAGGTGACGCCCGCTTCAGACATTTTGCTATGCCCCTCAACCCGGCCCAATTTCGAACGGACCCACGACCCCGGCGTCGCCTGACGATCCGGCCCGTCGCGGACGCGACGTTAGGACTCGCGCTTTGCCGGCCCCGCGCTAATATCGTGGGCGAGACCGGTGGGTTGAGATCCGCAGGAGCCGCAGGATGGGTGTCGAGCGCAAGAATCCCGCCGATGTGGCCCGCCGCGTCGGCGCGCGGCGCGACCGGCAGACGCCCCGCGCCGAGGCGAAGACGGGCGGCTCCTGGCGCCGCGAGACCTTCAGGCTGCCGCGCGACGAGGCCCGTGCGACGGCGAAGACCTGGTTCGAGCGGTTTCCCAAGGCCGCCTACATGACCGAGATCGAATCCTGGCGCGAACTCGCCGACGGTACGATCGAATTCACCATGCGGCGCCTGCCGAGCGCCGATTAGCTTGTCCGACCCATGCGGCGTTGGGGCCGCCGGCACGACTCGCGGATCGGATCCTTGCGTACCCTGTGGCGGACGATGCTCCCCATTTAATCGCTCCTTAACCCAACAATAGATCGATTGATCACATTTTCTCAATCATGAAATTTGAACTGTTATCGATATGGGAAAGGTTAACGGATCGTATGTGACTTTACTATGGTTGATACAGCGATAATGATATCCGACGAATTCTTGCCATATTTGATTTAAGATGGCGATCGAGGTTAAATCCGATGGGCGATTGAGGTGAGCTCGGCGATACGCGACGCTTGTCGGCGCGCCGGGCGTGCGTAAGCGTGCAGGAGTTCAAGATGAGAAAGCTGGTCGTGGCCGGGGTGGTGTTGCCGGCCCTGCTGTTGGCCTCTGCGGGGCATGCGGCCGATCTGCCACGCCGTTATGCGCCGGCTTACGCAGCGCCGCTCGTGCCGATCTTCACCTGGACGGGGTTCTACGGCGGCATCGTGGGAGGCTATGGCTTCGGCAACTTCAACGGTCGCGGCAACGCCATCGCCGGCAGCCCCAACGGCGGACTGATCGGCGGCACCCTCGGCTACAATTACCAGTTGCCGAACAATATCGTGGTCGGCCTCGAAGGCGACGTGGCCTATGCGGGCATCGGCAATACGCAGACCACGGCAGGCCCGCTAACCGCCAAGAGCACGCTCAACATCCAGACGACGGTGCGCGGCCGCGTGGGCTACGCGGTCAATCGCATGCTCTTCTACGCGACCGGCGGCTATGCGGGCGGCAATCTCCATACCACCGTCTACGACGTGCCGGCCGGCTTCTACGCCGCCAACAGCAATTTCCTCAGCGGCTATGCGATCGGCGCCGGCGCCGAATATGCGATCATGCCCAATCTGTCGGGCAAGATCGAATATCTCTACACCGACCTCGGCAAGGGCGACAATTTCGTCGGCTCACCGGACTTCACCCGGGTCGGCATCTCGACCTCGGACATTCGCGCCGGTCTCAACTACCACTTCTAGCAACACGGCTCACCGGCAGGCGCGTCACAGCTCGGCGCGCCTTCAGCCTTTGACGCGGGTCGCCTCGAAGGCCGGAACGGCAATGGCGAAGGTCACCAGCCAGCCTGCGAGTTTCGGATGGCCTTTGCGCCAGGCGCCGTCGAACCTCAGGTCGAGGTAGCCGAGCATGCAGGCTGTCGCCACATGGCCGACCGTCACCGGGCCTCGAGGCGGGTCCGCTTCGAGGCTGCCGAGACCGCGCTCGACCTTGCCGGCCTGATGCTCGAGCCATTTGGCGCTATGCGTCTCGGCATCGCGGAACCGACCCTCGTAGATCTGGAGCAGCGCCGCGTCGCAGATGCCGTCGGCGAGCGCTTCGAGCTTCAACGCCTCGAAGCGCGCCTCGGTCTCGGCGGGAATCAGCCGACCGCCGCCGGCGAGATGATCCAGATAGGCCACGATCACCCGGCTGTCGTAGAGGGTACGCGCGTCATCGAGCAGAAGCGTCGGGATCTTGCCGAGGGGGTTCTCGCGCCGGATCGAATCGGTGGGGCTCATCGTGTCCGTGTCGACGACCGAGAGGCGGCTGCCGAGACCCAGGATCGCAGCAGCGATCTTGACCTTGCGGCCGAAAGGCGAGGCGGGGGAAGAGCGGAGAATCATGGTCCTTGATCCTGTCGTGAAAGGACGCCGCTTAACAGAACAGCCTCGGGTAGGCCAGGATGGATACGCCGGGAGCGGAACTCCGTCACTCGCCGGCCAAGAGGCGGCATGACCAGGCGGCCTCCGACGAGCGGCCGAGTGCGTCGGTCAGGAAGGGCAGCAGCGCTTCCGCCTCGGTCTGAAGGACATGGGGCGGGTTGACCGCGACGAGGCCCATGCCGGCGAGACCGGTCTTGCCGCCGGGGCGGTCGCCGACGAACAGATGGATCTGCAGGATGCGCGGGATGCCGGCCTGCTGAAGCGCGTCGGCGAAGCGCGTCACCGCAATCCTGTCCTTGATCGGATACCAGAGCAGGTAGGTGCCGGTCGGCCATTTGCGGTGGGCCGCGAGAAAGGCCGAGGAAAGCCGTTCGAACTCGTCAGGTTCCTCGAAGGGCGGATCGATCAGCACCAGGCCGCGGCGCTCGGGCGGCGGCAGCAGGGCCTTCAGCGCCCCATAGCCGTCCCGCTGCATCACCGTGATCCGGCGGTCGCGTCCCATGGCGATGCGCAACGCCTCGGCATCGGCGAGATGGAGCTCGCAGAGCACGATCCGGTCGTTCGAGCGCAACAGGGCCTGCACCAGGGCCGGCGAGCCCGGGTAGGAGAGGGGGCGCCCATCGGGATCGCGCGGCCCGACGGCACCGAGATAGGGCGCCAGCAATTCCGCCACCGGCGGCGGGGCATTCCACAGCGCTGCCGCGCCGATGCCGGAGCGCCACTCGCCGGTGCGGCTCGCCTCGTCGCCCGCAAGGTCGTAGCGACCGGTGCCGGCATGCGTGTCGAGGACGCGCAGCCCCCCGGGCTTGCGCATGAGATAGACCAGCACGCGCGCCAGAAGCGCGTGCTTGACCACATCGGCGAAATTCCCGGCATGGAAGGCGTGGCGATAGTTCATGGCGGCCCCTATGGCCGCGATGAGGGCGCTGCGGAAAGAAGAATCTCGTTCCGGCTCAGCGTCCCATCGCCTCGCGCAGCAGGTCCGCCTGGCGCCGCGCCATCATCCGCTCCTGTCCGACGTTTGCCACCGTGGTCCGCGTGGCCTCGTCGGTGACGAGCGCCGCACAGCGCTCGACGAGATCGGCGTAGGAGCAGATGGCGAGGCCACCGCGGAACGGCGCCACGTCGGGATCGCCTTCGTCGCCCTCGCTCAAGACGCAGATGCCGTTCGCCAGCAGGTAGGAGACCCGCACGACCTCGAAAATGGCACTGTCGTAGAAATGCAGATTGAGCACGACCTTGGCGCGCGCGATGGACGCGTCGCGCTCGGCTCCGTAGACGTCGAAGAGGCTGACGACCTCGAGGCCCCGCGCCTGGAGCCCATCGATGATCCGCTTCCGCCGCGGATTGATCGAGCCGTAGAACAGGACGTCGATGTCCTTCACGGGAGCGGGAGCGATCCGCAGCAGGCTCGGCGAATGACCGATACCGATGAGCCCGGCATGGCTGATGCCCTTGCCGATCAGTGCCGCCTGGTTGCGCTGGCTGTAGTCGAGCACCGGGAAGCGTCGCAGCAGCGACAGATAGGCTTCGCCGATCCAGCCCTCGCCCGTCGAGACCTGCTCGAAATTGACCAGGATGCTGCCGGGGGGCAAGTCCGCCTGCGGCGGCAGCAGATGCGGACCGATTACGATCGGGGCACGCCCCTGCCAATCGTGGGGGTCGCGCACGAGGGGCGCCGAGCCGCCGAGGTCCGCGAAGGCCTCGCTCAAGGCGGTCGCACAATCGTCGAAGGCGCGAGAATGCGTGTAGCCCTCCGGCGTGACGATCCATACGCAATGCCGATCGCCATGCTCGGCCCAGCCGCCCGCAAAGGCGGCCGGCACGGCCGGGGCCGCCGCAGTTGACGGAGCCGGCAAGTCGGTCACGAGATCGATGGTCGGCGGCGCGTCGGCCGCCATCGGCCCGCGCTCCCGCTCCGCCAGACGCTTGCGCTCGCGCCAGTAATCCCAGGTCTGCCGATCGGCCGGGGTCAGCGGGATCTTGCGCAGCGAGACCGACATGGAATCGATGGCGCGCGGCACGCGGATCAGTTCGCCGAGCGGCAGCGTCTCGGCCATCCCCCGGCCGATGTCGCTCGGCACGAATTGCAGCCGGTCGAGCGTGAAACGCGCTTCGCTCCAGCCCATGTACCAGAACCAGTCGGTGTAATAGAGCCAGCTGCGCTCATTGAAGGCGCGGACGTGGGTCGGGTCCTGCCAGGCGCCGCAGGAGAGGTCGTAGGGCACGCTGACCTCGAAGACGCCACCCTCCTTGAGCAGGGCGAGGCAGTTGGTCATCAGCCGCATGAGATCGGGGACGTGCTCGAGCACGTCGTTGGCGATGATCCGGTCGAAGAACGCGGGCCGCACCTGGACGTCGCCGAAGCGCTGGGTCGAAACCGAGATGCCATCCGGGCCGAGGTCGAGGCCGCCGAAATCGACGATCGCATCGGGATACCAGCTATCGTCGATGTCGATGTTGAAGCAATCGTTCCGGTAGTCCTTGCCCGAGCCGAGATTGAGGGTCGACGGCACCAGAGTGCGGGCGGAAACGTTGATCGTCATAAGCCATGGAGCCTGTGTGCTGGACCCGCTTCGGGCGCTGGAGACGCTGACCTTAGCGGTTCGACCCTGCTCGGAGCTTGCGGCGGCGGCCTGGCAGTGCGGCTCTATCGCAGCCCCGGCACGTTCATCTGCCGCGTCCGGCACGACCCGCGCGCCACCTCGGGGCAGGGCACGTAGCCCCTGAGGTCCTTGGCGAGGCAGATGCGGATCTCTTCGAGCGTCGCCTGCCGGCAGGTGACGGCCATCTCGTCCGGCCGCAGGCCCGGGTTGGCGGCGGCAAAGGCGCGCGCGACATCGATCGGCACCCAGGTCTGGTCGTCGTGCGGCGCGAGCAGCGGCTGCGGGATGGCGATGCCGCCGCGCGCCCGCTTGACGTCGGCGAAATAGTCGGTCGGGCTCTTGCCCGAGCAGGTGCCGTGCTTGCGCCATTCGTAGCGGGCGAGGCCGACATCGGGATAGAGCCCATCGACGCTGTCGAGCGCCTGACGCGACGGGAAGCGGCCGGCCGGCCCGCAGTCGTTCGGGAAGCCGTGCGTGAATTGCGGCCAGAGCCCATGCACGACGAAGCCCAGTCCGCTGCCCGGGGCGCACTGCCGGCCGGCCTTCTCGGCGCCGCCCGTGGCGCAAAAGCCGGGCGACCAGGAGAGCGACAGGACATAGAAGTCGAAATTGCCCGGTGCGGCAGCCGAAGATCCGCCCGGCCCGAAACGCCTGCCGGCCGGCGGGACGGGCGGGGTCGTGGCGTCCGGCCCGGCTCCCAGGCATTTGTCGAGCACGCAGGGCGGATCGGCGCTCTCTTGGGCGGCCGACGGGGATGCCACGGCCGAGGCGGCGAGCGCCGCCGCCGCAATAAGGCCGAGGGCCAGCGCTGATCGGCGCCAGCCGATCCTCAAGGACGCGCCAGCTGGCAATTCGGCGCGTAGGCGAGGTTGCGGTCGAGACCCTGTACGCACCACTCGACCCCGTAGCCGAACCCGATGATGCCGAGGTCCTCGGCTACCGAATAGGAGACGTCGTGGTAGGAATTGTCGTTGAGCAGCGCCCGCGCGGCGCAATAGTTGCGCGGAATATGATCGGCGCCCCAGGGGCGGGCGGCGACCAATTTCACCCGGTCATAGCTGACGATCTCGAGCGATGTGTTCCAGTATTCCGATTCCTTGGTGCTGAACCTGGCCTTGATGCGGTCGAGCACGCCGGGGTCGTTGCAGGCCGGCAGGTCGCCGTCATAGTCGTAGTAGCGCTTTTCCGCCGGCACGACTGGACGAGCCAGGGCGCCGCCCGCGACGCCAGCAAGCGCAATGGCGAGCGTAAGGGCTCGAAACGCACGTTCCATGATCGACGATCCTCGTCTGGCGATTTGGATCGAACGATGCGATGCCGCGACCCGCAGGGTCAAGGCGCCGGGCCATGCGTCGCACGTCAAGGTGCGAATAGCCGATGCCTGTGGCACCGCCGCGACAGCCGGCCGTCCGCGCGCCTGTGCCTCGGGGCTCAGGCCGCGGTGAGCGCGTCGGCGCCGACCAGCGGCATGCGGGCCAGCAGCGCCGGGACGGCCTCGAGCGGGCAGGGGCTTGCGAAGAAGAAGCCTTGGACCTCGCTGCAGCCGTGTTGGCGCACCCGCGCGAGCTGCTCCTCGGTCTCGACGCCCTCGGCCGTCGTGTTGATGCCGAGCGCCGCGCCGAGGCCCGCGACCGCCCCGACGATCACCGTCGAGCCGACGCCGTCGCCGAGGTCGCGGATGAAGGATTTGTCGATCTTGATCTTGTCGAAGGGAAAGGCGCGGAGGTAGCTCAGCGAGGAATAGCCGGTGCCGAAATCGTCGAGCGCGATGCGCACTCCGAGCGCTTTCAGCCGGTTCAGCGTGGCGAGCGTCCCGGCGCTATCGACGATGAGGACCGACTCGGTGATTTCGAGCTCGAGCCGGCTCGCGATGAGCCCGGCGTCCTCGAGCGCGCTCGCGACGACGTCGCACAGCGTTCCATCGCGGAACTGCAGGGCAGAGAGGTTGACGGCGACCGACACGTCCTGCGGCCAGCTCGCCGCATCCCGGCACGCCTGACGCAGCGCCCATGCGCCGAGCGTGCCGATGAGGCCGATCTCCTCGGCGAGCGGGATGAATTCCAGCGGCGGGATGAAGCCGCGCTCCGGGTGCTTCCAGCGCAGCAGCGCTTCGAACCCGCGGATGTGCGCGGTCTTCGCGTCCACCAGCGGCTGGTAGTGCAGGCTGAAGCCGTTTTGCGCCACGGTCTGGCGCAGGTCGAGTTCGAGCATGCGCCGCGTCTGCAGTTCCTCGTCCATGGCGCTCTCGAAGAACCTGAACCTGCTCTTCCCATCGGTCTTGGCCCGATAGAGCGAGATATCGGCCTTCTTCAGGACGTCGTCGGCCATCACGCCGTCGTCCGGACAGAAAGCGATCCCGATGCTGACGCCGACCACGATGTCATGGCCCTCGATGTCGAACGGCGTGCCCATCCGCTCGACCAGCACCCGAGCCAGGGCTTCAGCATCGTCCCGGTTGCGCGGATCGTGCTGGAGCACGACGAACTCGTCTCCGCCAAGACGGGCGAAGGTGCTGGTTTCGCCGAGCGAATAGCCGATCCGTTCGGCCACGGCCTGCAGCAGCAGGTCGCCGACCGCATGGCCCAGGGTGTCGTTGACGATCTTGAATTCGTCGAGGTCGAGGCAGAGCACCGCGACCGGCCGCTCCCGCGAGACACGCGCCAACGCCTGGCCTAGCTTTTCGCGTAGCGATACGCGGTTGGGCAGTCCGGTCAGCGCATCATGCGAGCCGAGATGCCGGACTTCCTCCTCGGCCCGCACCGTCGCGGTGATGTCTTCATGCAGGGCGACGTAGCCGCCCTGCATGGGATTGTGGGTGATACGGATCGTACGCCCGTCTTGCAGCGCCACCCGGCGATTCGCGAATCCCCCCTTGCGATCCGCCTCGACGATGACGTCGAAATAGCTTCCCATATCGGCCGGCCCGTTGCCCACCGCCTCCCGATGCGCGAGGATGCTGCCGAGCGGAGTGCCGGCCCGCATCAGCTCCTCAGGAAGGCGATAGAGATCGCCATAGGCCGGGTTGCACAGGATCAGCCGGCGATCGTCGTCGAACAGGCAGAGCCCATGCGGCATGTTGGTCAGCGCGGCGTCGAAGCGCTCGTTCTGGGCCGCCAGATCCCGCGCGGTCTTGATCCGGGCCGTGACATCCTCATAGGTGATGATCCAGCCACCGTCTGGAGCTGGCGCATAGGCCACCCGCAGCGTGTTGCCGTTCGACAAGGCCAATTCATGCTGCGACGGGAGCCTGCTATCGAAGCGTCGCCGCCAGGTGGCGAGGGCCTCCGCGACGCTCCGCATCCCATAATGTCCCGCCGCATGGGCGGCTGCGATCAGCTCGTCCGCGGCGAGCCCGATGCGGAGCGCGCCGACGTCCAATGCCAGGAGGTGTGAAACCCAGCCGTTGAAGGCCCGGACGCGGCTGTCGGGTCCGAGGACGAGCACCCCTTGGCGCAGGTTATCGAAGACGGACTTGAGGAGTTCCGCGTCGTGCGTGGCCGCCGTCGCGGGCGCGCACGCCGGGCGAGCGTCCCCGCTCGCGGCCGGCGACATCGGCGGTCCGGACCGGAGAGAAGCCTTCATGCCTCGGATGCCGCGCCCCTTGAAGTCGCGCCAGGGCCCGACGACCTGCGGCTCCTGCCTGGCTGGATGAGGTGGCGGTGCGCTTGTCCGCGGACCATCGAGCGACGTCGGTGAGTCTTCGCCTGTGCCCAACATGCGCGCACTCCCGACCCCGAATGCCGGGACCGCAATGTCCTGGCCACGTCTCGTTGCCGCTTGACCCCAGCGTTGCGCAAAACCGCTAAGGATTGCTGAAGTGCCTGTCGGACCTGTGAAACCGACCCTCACGGGCGGGTCGATTCAATGGATCGAGGAGGTCAGGTCCCAATCGGCGGGCGATTCGGCGGCCGGGCGCCGGCGAGTCCGCGGACCGTCATCGCGACGGGCAGGTGCGGCCTCGTCCGCCGGCGGATCGCCGGTCCCTGTACCCATTCCCTGATCGGCTGCAGGATCCTGCCAGGCGGCGTCCTGCGGCGGATGCCGGCCTGGCGGGATCTGGTGGGCTGAAAGCTGACGCGGCGCTCCCGGCACGATCCGTGCCGGCGGACGCGCCCCGTCGAAAGACGGTGCCTCGGCCGCAAAGCTGATCGGCGGCGGGCGCCGATCGACCGGCTCGGCCGCACGAGCGACGGCCTCCGACGGTTGCCGGGCGGGCGTATAGGTCTGCCGTGGACTCGGCGCCATCGGCACGCTCGCGACGAGGGACGGCTGCTCGGCCCCGGCCGGTTCGACCGGGAGAGGAGCCCGGGCCATATCCATCTCCTCGTCGATGGTGGGCGGGTCGGGCAGGTTGTCCTTGCGGGGCGGCTCGGGAAGGTTCGTCTGCGGCACGGGCTTGCAATAGCGGCGCGGTCCGCGCGACGTCGATCCATGCATCGCCAGATCGACGTGGAAGTGGTTGTAGTGGAAGATGTTGTAGCCCGGCCCGAGTACCGTGGTGAAGAAGCCGCAGGCGCCCGCATGGGCCTCGTGCAGGAAGGCGCGCTCCTGCTCGTCGGGGCCATTGAAGCCGCGCATGATGTTGAGCTCGCGACCGCTTTCGAGCACGAAGCCGCCAATGTCGATGGCATTGCCGAAGGCGTGCTCGGACAGGTGGGCGCCGGCCATGTTGTTGATGCCGCGGCAGGAATAGCTGCCCATCGAATTGATGCGGACGACCTTCTCGCCGAATCGGGCGAGCGCCGCGGGCTGCACCACCTGCTTGAGCCAGGCGTCGAGCGCCGCGACCATCGGGCAACCGAGCGTCTGCGTCGAATTGATCGTCACCGCCCCGTCGGCGAGCGCCGTCACCTTGAACGGATGCGTCAGGCCGCAGATGCCCGGCCCGTTGATTTCCGGCGCCGGGCGCAGCGATACGCTCTCGCGCACCGCGCCCGCGGCCAGGCAGGCATTCTCCGCTTCGGCGCGCCACGCGGGCCGTTGCTCGACCACATAGGTCGAGCAACCGGCGAGTCCGGCCAAGGTCACCGAAGCAAAGATGAAAGTCTTGAGGCGGCGCGACATGCCGCTCAAACTGGAGCGGTAACGTTAAGTCCATGTTCAGCGCACCGGCGGCCGACGCACCACCTGCGGTAAATTCCCGAATATCCTTACCCCAACGTGAAAATGGCGGGAGAGCGACCGCTCTCCCGCCATGACGTCAGGCGATCGTTCAGCCTTGGGGCGCGCTGCGGCCCCGCATGAATCGCTCGAATTCCTCGCGATCGCGCGCCTTGCGTGCTTCGGCGACGAAGTCCTCGAACTCGCGCTGCGCCGCCTCGAGCTTTCGGCGCTCCTCTTCGAGCCGCTCGATCTCCGCCTTGCGCCATTCGTCGAAGGCGGCATTGCCGCTTCGCGGCGCGAAGCCGAAGCCGCCCATTCCGCCTCTGGCCGACGGACCCGCCGAGCCCGTCCCACCGGCGAAGCCTTCCATCTTCTGGCGCAAGGAGCCGAACCAGTCGGCGTTCATGTCGAACCCGCCGCGCCGCCGCATCATCTTCCACCCGATGAGACCAAGGCCGATCGGCCAATAGACCATGAAGCCCAGCACGACGGCCAGAACCTCCATGGGACGCCAGCCAGCCACTCCGCATCCACCGCGACGGCGCCACGCGCCCTCGGGACCCGTATCCGACACCGAACTCATGATTGCATCTCCATCGCCGCCCATCGTGGGCAACCGCCAAGACATCGTGAGGCAACCATGGCGGTTCAAGAGCGTGCCGTGCGCTTTCAGATCTGCGGATCGGGGCCGCGCGGCATGGCGTCGGTGCTGTCGATGTAGCTGCGAACGCGCTCGCGGCCGTGCGTCGTGTCGCGGACTGCGGTCGGCGGGACAGGGATCGCGGCGGTCGCCGCGCTCTCGGGAGCCGGGTCGCTGGCGGCCGCCATATTGGCCGTGCCGGTGCCGATCCGTTCGCGCACGTCGCGATTGGCCGTCGGGTTGACGAGCGGATCATGCCGGTTGTCGGCTTCGAACACGGCCTGCTCGGGGGAGCCGGGGCCGCCCTCGCGCGGCACGGCCGGGCTCGGCATCGCGCCTTCGGATCTCCAGTCCGCTTCGCGTTCATCGAGATTGACGGCGCCGTCCCGGTCCAGGATGTCGATGGCGCGCTCGTAGCCTTCCGGTGGGGTCCGCACGGCCAGCGCCACCCCGCCGCGCTGCAGCGCCTCCGCATAGGTCAGCTGGTCCGGCGGCGGCATGAAGACGAAGATGTCGACGAGCGAGCGCAGGATACCCTCGCGGTGCGAGCCGGAAACGGTGTCGGCCGCGGCCTGGTCGACGGCCTTGAGGACGATGTCCTCGTCCCGGAATCCCGCCGCGAGGAGATCGGCGCGCGCCTTGTCGGCATGGGCCCGATCGTCGAAGAAGGCTGTGACGCTGTGCCGGCTGCCGCGCCCCGGCGGCTGATCATGATCCATGATGGCTCTCGCGATGTCGAACGAAACGGATGGTTGCCCCGGCGCGATACCGAGTCACGGCCGATTCGTGCCCTCTGCGTCGGAGGAAGAGTCGGTGAGATAGGTCCGGATCCTCGACCGTCCATGGGACGTGTCGCGGATGCCGACGCGCGCCATTGCCGCGGGATCGCGACCGGGAGCCGAGGCAGCATAGGCCGTGTCCGGCGTCGCAAGCCGCTCCGCTTCCGGAAGCGCGCCGGGGCTCTCGACCGCCGGCGCGGCATCGATGGGGAAATGATCGGCGGCACTGGCCGTGAAGCCCGCGGTGGCGTTCGACGGCGATGCATAGCTCGGCTCTTCCTCAGGCAGAACGACCAAGCCGGGCTCCTGGCTGCGGGAGTCGGCGATCGGGTCACGCGCCGTGTAGCCGCTCCAGCCTTCGCTTCGCCAGCTCTGCTCGCGCTCGTCGAGATCGACCGCGCCGTCCCGATCCAGAACGTCGATGACACGATCGTGCGTCGCCGTATCGGTCTTGACCGAGATCGTCACGGCGCCCCGGCGAATCCCTTCCGCAAAGCTGTAGCGGTCCTCGTCCGGCATGAAGAGCTCCTTGAGCGTTTCCCAGAAGCCTTCCTGGTGTTCTGCTTCGCTCGTGTCGCCCAAAGGGCGAGCCGTGTCGGCGCCCGCGATGACGATGGCGCTGTCCGCGATCCCGGCCGCGATGAGATCCTGCCGAGCCCTTTCGGCATGATCGCCGCTGTCGAACATCGCGCTGACCAGGCGCGTGAAATCTTCCGCCCCGGCCCGCATTCCGCTCACAGGGGTCGTCGCATCATCGGTCATCGTGTCGCCTCCGCCCGGCCCTTGCGGGGCCTTTCAGGTCGTCAAGCGGAAAACCTCCTTTTCGGTTCCGAGCTCCGAAAAATCCCGCGCGGAGGCGGCCATCCGTCTCGCTCCGATCCATCGATTGTGCGCAATAATCCGTTTGCCCGGCCGCCACTCGCCGGACGCTCTCAAGGAGCGGATCGGGACCAGGCCAGCAGGAGGGGGCACGAGCCGACAACAGTCCCGGAATGAAACTGCTCGGTCTCGCACTGGCCGCCACCTTGCTGCTCCGACACGATGGGTGAAACTCACGCTGGCGCGACGGCGATGGGCTCAGGCCGGCCGCCAGGCGTCGAGCAGCGGCCCAAACCGGAGGCGGTCGACGTCCCGGCTCATGCTGCAGGTTCCCCATCCGGGACATTCGCCTCGAGTTCGGTGAGCCACGCCGCCGCATTGCCGTCGGACGGGGCCCGCCAGTCGCCGCGCGGCGAGAGCGAGCCGCCGGCCACCACCTTGGGACCGTTCGGCATGGCCGAGCGCTTGAACTGACTGAAGCCGAAATAGCGGCGCAGGAAGACTTGCAGCCAGCGGCGGATCTCGGCGAGGTCGTATTGCGGCCGGCGATCCTCGGGGAAGCCGGGCGGCCACGCACCTCGGGTCCGCTCGCCCCACGCCCGGCTCGCCAGGAACGCGATCTTCGACGGCCGGAAGCCGTAGCGCAGCACGTAGAAGAGGTTGAAATCCTGCAGCGCATAAGGCCCGACCGTGGCCTCGGTGCTTTGCGGCGCCGCGCCGGCCTCGACCGGCACCAGTTCAGGGGAGATCTCGGTGGCGAGGATGCGATCGAGCGTCTTGCCGACCTCCTCGTCGAACTGACGCGACGCGATCACCCAGCGGATCAGGTGCTGGATCAGCGTCTTCGGCACGCCGGCATTGACGTTGTAATGCGACATCTGATCGCCGACGCCGTAGGTGCACCAGCCGAGCGCCAGTTCGCTCATGTCGCCGGTGCCGAGCACGATGCCGCCGTGCTGATTGGCGAGCCGGAACAGGTAGTCGGTCCTGAGGCCCGCCTGCACGTTCTCGAAGGTGACGTCGTAGAGCTTTTCGCCGCGGCTGAACGGATGGTGGAGATCTTTCAGCATCTTCTCGGCCGCCGGGCGGATGTCGAGCTCGTGCGCCGAAACACCGAGCGAGGCCATCAGCCGGTGCGCATTGCGCTTCGTCTCGTCGCTGGTTGCAAAGCCCGGCATCGTAAAGGCCAGGATGTTGCCGCGAGGCAGGCCGAGCAGGTCGAAAGCCTTGGCGGCGACAATCAGGGCCTGGGTCGAGTCGAGGCCGCCCGAGACGCCGATCACCAGGCGCTCGACATGGATCGCCTCGAGCCGCTGCCTCAGCCCGGCAACCTGGATGTTGTAGGCCTCGTAGCAATCCTGGGCGAGCTGCTCGGGCTTGGCCGGCACGAAGGGAAAGCGCTCGATGCGCCGCTCGAAGCCGATGTCGGTCGGCGGCGGATCGAGGCGGAAGGCGATCCTGCGGAAGCCTTCCGTCGCGCCGCCCCAGGCCCGCGTGCAATCGTCGAAGGTGCCCTGACGCGCGCGCTCCTGGCGCAGAAGGTCGAGGTCGATGTCGGCGACCGCCATCTGGTCGGCAGCCGGAAAGCGCGGCGTCTCCTCGAGCACGACGCCGTTTTCGAAGATCGAGCACTGCCCGTCCCAGGCGAGGTCGGTGGTCGATTCACCCGCGCCCGCCGCCGCATAGAGATAAGCCGCGACGCACCGGCCCGACTGTGCCTGCGCGTGGAGGCGACGGGCGTCGGCCTTGCCGATCGTGATGTTGCTCGCCGAAAGGTTGGCCAGCACCGTTGCGCCGGCGAGCGCACCGAGCGCGCTCGGCGCCACCGGCACCCAGAGGTCCTCGCAGATCTCGACGTGCAGCCCGAAGCCCGGCACGTCGTCGGCCGCAAAGAGAAGGTCGGTGCCGAAGGGCGCCGTGAACCGGCCGACGGTGATCTCGCCGCCGTCGTGGCCCTCGCCGGACGCGAAGTGCCGGTGTTCGTAGAACTCGCGATAGTTCGGCAGATAGGTCTTTGGCACGACGCCGAGGATCGCGCCGCGATGGATGGCGAGGCCGCAATTGTAGAGGCGCGACCCGTAGCGCAGCGGTGCTCCGACTAGGATCACCGGCATGAGCTCGCGCGAAGCTTCGACGATCGTCCCGATAGCGGCGACGCTGGCATCGAGCACGACGTCCTGCAGCAGCAGGTCGTCGATCGAATAGCCGGAGACGCAGAGTTCGGGGAAGACCGCGACCCCGACGCCCCGCGCGTGGCACGTCCGCGCGGCATCGACAATCGTTGCGGCATTGGCGGCTGGGTCCGCCAGTTGCGACCGGATGGTGCAGGCCGCGACGCGTACAAAGCCGTGGGAATAGATCGACTGGAACGTCATGCGGACCGTCTCGCCACTATGCCGATCCGGATCATGACGCCTTCGGCGCGCATGGGAGCGGCAGGAACAGACGTATGGGCTTTACAACGAATTCTCCATCCCCCCTCGAACCCTTTCGAGCAATGGGCGTTGTTCGCTGGGGCCACAAACGGGAGCCGACCATGCGTTCGTTGATCATTGCTATTGCCACCGTATCGATGCTGGGCTCGGTCGCGACCGCGCAGGCGGGCTGCGTCACGGGCGCCATCGTCGGCGGGATTGCCGGCCATATGGCGGGCCATGGCGGCGTCGGCGCGGCGGCCGGCTGTGCCATCGGGCATCATCATTCCAAGAAGAAGCAGGAACAGCACTGAGCGACCTGTTCAGCTGACGATCTTTGGGGCGCCCTTTGTGGCGCCCCTTCATTTTGGGCAGGATGCTCAGGGGCGCCAAGCCGCGTCCTCGGCAAGCCCGGCGACTTCGACCTTGCGCCCATGGTCGATCTCCGACAGGAGGGCATGCAATAGGACCGGCATGCCGGCACCCGTGACGGCCGAGACCCTGAAGGGTGTCCGCTTCGCGGCCCGCCGCAGGCGCGCCGCCTGGGCCTTCAGCGTCTCGGCATCGACTGCATCCACCTTGCTGAGCGCCACGATCTCGGGCTTGTCGGCCAGCCCGGCCCCATAGGCCTCGAGCTCCGTGCGGATCGTCTTGTAGGCCCGTCCCGCGTGCTCGCCGGTGGCATCGACGAGATGCAGGAGCACGTTGCAGCGCTCGACGTGGCCGAGAAAGCGATCGCCGAGGCCATACCCTTCGTGCGCGCCCTCGATCAGCCCGGGGATGTCGGCCAGCACGAATTCGCGGTCGCCGACCCGCACGACCCCGAGCCCGGGCTTGAGCGTGGTGAACGGGTAGTCGGCGATTTTCGGCCGGGCCGCCGAAACGGCGGCCAGGAAGGTCGACTTGCCCGCGTTGGGCAGGCCGATGAGGCCGGCATCGGCGATGAGTTTCAGCCGCAGCACGATCGTGCGCTCGACGCCCTCCTGGCCCGGATTGGCATGGCGCGGCGCCCGGTTGGTCGAGGTGGTGAAATAGGCGTTGCCGAAGCCGCCGTTGCCGCCCTTGGCCAGCATCAGTGTCTGCCCG
The DNA here is from genome assembly GCA_965277635.1 of Lichenihabitans sp. GTDB lineage: Bacteria > Pseudomonadota > Alphaproteobacteria > Rhizobiales > Beijerinckiaceae > Lichenihabitans. The sequence continues at coordinate 1,181,000 of CBDIDE010000002.1, read as the reverse complement.
ACCTCGGTCAGGTCGCCGATCAGCGTCTCGCCGTCCTCCTCGAGGATCTGCGTGCCGGCCGGCACCTTGAGGATGGCGTCGGCCCCTTTGCCGCCCGCCCGGTTGCGGCCCATGCCGTGCATCCCGGTCTTGGCCTTGACATGCTGCTGGTAGCGGTAGTCGATGAGCGTGTTGAGGCCGTCGACGCATTGGGCGATCACGCTGCCGCCCCGGCCGCCATCGCCCCCGTCCGGACCGCCGAATTCGATGAATTTCTCGCGCCGGAACGACACGCAGCCCGCGCCGCCGTCGCCGGAGCGGATCATCACCTTGGCTTCGTCGAGGAATTTCATGCGCCACAGATAAGCCGAGCTAGGCTTCGGGTCGACCCCGATTCCCCATGAGAATCGCTTACCCTTTGGCGACCTCCACGCCCACATCGGTCGGGAGAGCGAGCGCGTCAGCCAGGGCGGCGAGCGCCACGAGGCTGACAAGCGCGAAGGCGATCGAGAATTCGGCAGGCGTGGCGTGGGTGGCTTGCGCCGGACGCCAGAGCTGCGCGACGCGCAAGGTCACGGCGCCGAGCGTCACGCCGAGGCCCAGCGACATCTGCTGGAGCATGTTGAACAGCGTGTTGGCGCCGCTCATCCTCGTCTCCTCGACGTCCGCGAAGGCGATCGTGTTGATGGCGGTCAGGCCCATCGAACGGGTGGCGCCGCCGAAGCACAGAATTCCCAGCACGAGCCACAACGACATCGAGGGCCGCAGCATGGCGCAGAGCAGGATGCTGGCCGCCGCCAGCAGGCCGTTGCCCACCATCGTCGCGCGGAAACCGAAGCGGCGCAGGATGGAACTCGTCACCGGCTTGATCGCGACATTGCCGATGAACAGCGCCAGCACGAGCAGGCCCGACCGAAATGCGTCGAACCCGAAGCCGACCTGGAACATCAGCGGCAGGAGGAACGGCACGGCGCTCACCGCCATGCGAAACAGGGAACCGCCCATGATCGCGACGGAGAAGCTCGGCACCCGCAGCGTGTCGAGCTCCAGGATCGGTGCTGCGGTTCGTCGCATGTGCCTGAGGGCAAGCGCCCCCATGACCGCGCTGATCGGCACCAGCAGGCTGACGAGGCGCCAGTCGATCTGCTCGCGCCCGACGATCTCGCTCGCTCCCATCAGGGCCAGCACCGCGAGCCCGGTCAGCGCGAAGCCCCAGGCATCGAAGCGCCGGGCCTGCCCGAATCTCTCCGCCGGCACGAGCCGCAGCGCCGCCCAAAGGCCGACGACACCGAGCGGCACATTGATGAAGAAGATCCAACGCCAGCTCGCGTAGGTAACCAGGAAGCCACCGAGAGGCGGAGCCAGGATCGGTGCCATCAGCGCCGGCCAGGTGAGCACCGCGATGGCGGTCATCAGGTCCTTCTTGGCGGTGGTGCGCAGCACGACGAGCCGCCCCACCGGCACCATCATGGCGCCGCCGACGCCCTGCAGCACGCGGGCCGCGACGAACGTCTTCAGTCCCACCGACACTCCACAGGCGACCGAGGCCAGGGTGAAGACGACGATGGCGGCCGAAAACACGGTCCGGGCACCGAAGCGCTCCGCGACGTAGCCGCTGGCGGGCAGGAAAACCGCGAGCGTCAGCAGATAGGCCGACAGGCCGAGCGACAGATCGACGGGCCGGAGACCGAAAGACAGCGCCATCTGCGGCAGCGCGGTGGCGATCACCGTGCCGTCAAGGAATTCCATGAAGAAGGCGCCAGCGATGAGGAGAGCCAAGGCGCGGGGATGGGACAGGAGGGGCAAGCTGACGATCTGCCGACGAGTGTCTGGCCGCCTCCGGCGGCGGAAACCGGCTGTTTAGGCGGCTGCGGCCGATCCGGCAACGCGGGAACATGCGGCGTCGCCCGGCGTTCGGAAGCATCCGTCGACACCAACGGCCACCGGGTCAAAGGCGCCGCATCCTTATCGACGCGAATGTCGCATTCGCCTCGACATGGGACGCAAGATGGTTCCAGCCGATGCTCCCAGGGTCGGCGCCCGACCCCCATCACCTACTCAGGTCCTTCATGCTCGCATCACGCAAACTCGGCCGCCAAGGCCTCGAGGTCTCCGCAATAGGGCTCGGCTGCATGGGGATGAGCCAATCCTACGGCGTTCCCGACGATGCCGAGAGCATCGCCACGATCCACCGCGCCATCGATCTCGGCGTCACCCTCTTCGACACCGCCGAGGCCTATGGACCGTTCACCAACGAAGAGCTTCTGGGCCGTGCCCTGAAGGGGCGGCGCGGCACCGTCCAGATCGCGACGAAATTCGGCTTCCGCTTCGCCGACGGCAAGCCTGTCGGCACCGACAGCCATCCGGAGCATGTCGCGGAGGTCGTCGAGGCCTCGCTCAAACGTCTCGCGACCGACCGCATCGACCTTCTCTACCAGCACCGAGTGGATCCGGCCGTCCCGATCGAGGACGTGGTCGGCGCCATGGCGCGGCTCGTCGAGGCGGGCAAGGTGCGCTATCTCGGCTTGTCGGAGGCTGGCGAGAGAACCATCCGCCGCGCCCATGCCATCCATCCGATCAGCGCGTTGCAGAGCGAATATTCGCTCTGGGAGCGCAATCTCGAACCAAGCATGATTCCGCTGCTGCGCGAGCTTGGCATCGGCCTCGTGCCGTTCAGCCCGCTTGGCCGCGGCTTCCTGACGGGGACGGCGAAGCGGGCCGAGGATTATCCGACCGGCGACTACCGCCGCAACGATCCGCGCTACCAGGGCAAAAACTTCGACGCCAACATGACGGCCGCCGGAGCGGTCGCGGCGCTTGCGGCACGCCGCGGCGCGACGCCGGGGCAGATCGCCCTGGGCTGGCTGCTCGCCAAGGGCGACGACATCGTTCCCATACCGGGCACCAAGCGGCGCCGCTTCCTCGACGAGAATGTCGCGGCGGCCTTGATCGACCTCGGCCCCGGCGACATCGTGGCGCTCGATGCCGCCCTGCCGCCGGACAAGATCGCCGGCGCACGCTACACCGAGGCCCAGATGGCCATGGTGGAGCGCTGATCGGACGATCCCGTTCCCCTCAAGCATCGAGGTTCCGACATGTCCTCAACATCGCAACCGATCTGGTTCATCACCGGCTGCTCGACCGGCTTCGGCCGCGAGCTCGCCAAGCTCGTCCTCGAACGTGGCTGGCGCTCGGCGGTCACCGCCCGCGACAAGGCGCAGCTCTCCGACCTCGTGGCGGGGCACGGCGAGCGCGCGCTGCCACTGACCCTCGACGTCACCGACGACGACGAGATCGCCGCCGCCGTTCGGTCGGTCCAAGAGACGTTCGGAGGCATCGACGTGCTCGTCAACAATGCCGGCTACGGCTACCTCGCCTCGGCCGAGGAGGGCGTCGAGACGGAGATCCGCGCGATGTTCGAGGCCAACGTGTTCGGCCTCACCGCGATGGTGCGGGCGGTGCTGCCGGGCATGCGGGCCAAGCGGCGCGGACACATCATCAACATCACGTCGGTCGGCGGCTTCATCGGCTTCCCTGGATCGGGCTATTATTCCGCCACCAAGCACGCGGTCGAGGGTTTCAGCGATTCCCTCGGCAAGGAGGTCGCCCCGCTCGGCATAAAGGTCACCTGCGTCGAGCCGGGGCCGTTTCGCACCGACTGGGCCGGCCGGTCGCTGCGCAAGACCGAAAGCCGCATCGCGGACTACGCGGAGACGGTCGGGGCACGCATGGCGAGAACGTCCGCCATCAGCGGCACGCAACCGGGCGATCCGGTGCGGGCCGGCGAGGCCATGATCCGGATCACCGAGATCGACGACCCGCCGAAGCATCTCGTGCTCGGCGCCTTCGGCATCGAGGCGGTGACGGCCAAGCTGAAGGATACGCTCGCGGAGATCGACGCCTGGCGGGAGACAGGGCTCTCGGCCGACTTCCCGAAGGACGCATAGACGGCGAGCGCCGCTCTACCGCTCGGTCAGCTTGAGCTCGATCCGCCGATTCTTGGCCCGCGCCTCTTCGGTGTCGCCCGCCTCGATCGGCTGGAACTCCCCGAAGCCGGTGGCGGCCAGCCGATGTGGGTCGACACCCTTGCCGATCAGATATTGGACGACCGCGATGGCGCGGTCGGCCGAGAGCTGCCAGTTTGATTTGAATTGGGAGGAACTGATCGGCCGGTTGTCGGTATGGCCGTCGACCCGCATGATCCAGCCGATATCGGGCGGAATCTCGCGCTCGAGGTCGATCACGGCGGAGGCGAGCTTGTCGAGCTCGGCTTCGCCGTCGGGCTTGAGCACCGCCTGTCCGCTGTCGAACAAGACCTGCGATTCAAACACGAAGCGGTCGCCGACGACGCGGATATCAGGCCGGCTGCCGAGGATCTCGCGTAGGCGGCCGAAGAAGTCCGAGCGGTAGCGCGACAGCTCCTGCACCTTCTCGGCCAGCGCGACGTTCAGGCGGGAGCCAAGGTCGGCGATCTTGACCTGGGAGTCCTTGTCGCGCGCCTCGGAGGCGTCGAGCGCCGCCCCGATGGCGGCGAGCTGCTTGCGCAGGGCGGCGATCTGCTGGTTGAGAATATCGACCCGGGCCATGGCCCGCGACGTGACGTCCTTCTGCGCGTCGAGCGCCTGGTTGGCCTGCTCGACCTGCGATCCGGCGGCGGCAGCCGAGGAGGTGGTCCGGGCCATGACGCCTTGAAGCTCGTCGCGCTGCTTTTCCGCCGTATCGAGCGTCGCCTGCAGGACCGAGAGGTCCGATTGGGCGTCGGATTTGCCGGAGCGTTCGAGCGCCAGGAGCGAGGTGAGCTCCTCGATTTGCCGGTTGAGCCGGCTCAGCGCCGTGTCCTTTCCGGTGACCTCGCGGGACATGTAGAATTGCGAGAGCATGAACACGGAAAGCAGGAAGGTGATGACGAGCAGCATGGTCGACAACGCGTCGACGAAGCCGGGCCAGTAGTCGATCTGCCGCATCGGGCGGCGAGTGCGGGCAAGCGCCATGTCCTAGGGTCCCTCAGCGCAGTTCCTTCTCGCGCACCAGCCGTTCGAGCAGGCGGCGCACCTCGCTGTTCTGATCGGCCTGGGACTCGACCCAATCGCGGATGAGCTGCTGCTCGGAGCGCATGTGCTGCACGAGCGCCTGGATGCCTTCGGCGAGATTGGCCATCGCCATGGTGGCCGACCGGCCACCGCTGCCCTCCGCCGTGGCGGCGATCTTGTCGAGAGCGGTGTGGAGCTCGGGCGGCAGCGTGATCGCTTGGCCCGAGGCAGGCTCGCTCAATGGGGACGCGGTGAAGCTCGACAGCTTGTCTTCGAGCTCGGTGTAGAACCGGTTCTGCGCCTGTCCGGCCTGCAGGTCGAGGAAGCCCAGGACCAGCGAGCCGGCGAGGCCGAAGAGCGAGGAGGTGAAGGAGACGCTCATGCCGCTCAAGGGAGCCGCGAGACCGTTCTTGAGGTCGTCGAACATCACGGCATTGTCGCCGCCCGTCTGCATCGACTTGAGCACGCCCGAGATCGAGCCGACGGTCTCGAGCAGGCCCCAGAACGTGCCGAGCAGGCCGAGGAAGATCAACAACCCGGTCAGATAGCGGGCGATCTCGCGCGATTCGTCGAGCCGCGTGCCGATCGAATCGAGGATGGCCCGCATCGTCAAGGTCGAGATCGAGGCGCGGCCGGTGCCCCCGATGCCCCCGGTGCCCGAGGCCATGAAGGCCGCCATCGGGGCGAGCAGCTTCGGCGGCTTGGCGGCCGGTGCATCCGGCGCGTTGATGCTGTTGGCCCAGCGGATTTCCGGAAACAGCCGGAAGACCTGACGCAGGCCCAGGATGATGCCGACGAGCAGAACGCCGAGGATCAGGCCGTTCAGCGGCGGATTGGCCATGAAGGCGCGCGCGATCTGCTGGTTGAGGATCAGCGCAATGAAGCCGACCAGGATGATGAAGACGATCATCCTGACCAGAAAGATATGCGGCGAGGACAGCCGCAGAGGATCGTTGCGTGTCGCCATAAGGTCGATTCTACCCGGTGGGACGCTCGTTCAGCGGCAGGATTGTGGCGGTTCTACCAGATAACCTCCGCCGAAGTGATCTTTTTGATGAAGCGATCTTTTTGATAAGGCGCGGCCGAGCGCCGAGCCAGGCCGGCGCGCCCTTCAGCGAAGCTTGCGCAGGATGTCGAGCAACTGCCGATGCATGTCGTGGTTGCCGGCCACGACCGAGCCTGCCGTAAGCACGTCATCGCCGCCCTCGGCGGTCGAGACGAAACCGCCGGCCTCACGCACCAGAAGCACGCCTGCGGCGACATCCCAGGATTTCAGGCCCCGCTCCCAATAGGCATCGTAGCCGCCAGACGCCACGAAGGCGAGGTCGAGCGCGGCCGCACCGAGCCGCCGCAGGACGCCGACGCGCGCCATCGCCTCGGCCATCTCGGCCTTGAAACGGGGGTGGGCCTGTGCCTTGCCGAGCGCCGGGATGCCGCAGCCGACCAGCGCCTCGGCGATGTCGCGGCGTGCGGCGACCCTGAGCCGGCGGTTGTTGTGATAGGCGCCCTGACCGCGTTCGGCGAAGAACATGTCGTCGGTGACGGGGTTGTAGACGATGCCGGCGACGAGCGTGCCCTCGCGTTCGAGACCGACCGAAATGGCGAAGATCGGCAGGCCATGGAGGAAGTTCACGGTGCCGTCGAGCGGGTCGATGTGCCAGGTGTGGCTCTTGTCGGATCCTTCCACGCGGCCGCTCTCCTCCATGATGAAGCCATAGCCTGGGCGGACCTTGGCGAGCTCCTCGAACAGCGTCTTTTCCGAGCGCCGGTCGGCCGCGCTGACGAAATCCCCCGGTCCCTTGATCGAGACCTGCAGGTTCTCGATCTCGCCGAAGTCGCGCTTGAGTCCACGGCCGGCCTTGATCACGGCGGCGGTCATCACATTCATCAGGGCGGAGCGGATCATGCGGGCAAACCGGGAGTGTTTCTGAAAAGATCAGCCTGAAGCGGGCCAAGTGGACTGAAAGGAGCCGAGACCGCAAGCCCCCGGCGCCGTCAGATGTCGGGGCGCCTGCGGTAGTGATAGCGCAGGACCTCGTCCTCGAAGCCGAGGCCGCGGTAGAGCGCCACCGCCGGGTGATTGCCGGCCACGACCGGGATACAAGCCTCGGCGGCCCGCTCCTTGTCGGCCGCCCAGGCCAGGACGGCCTCGATCGCCCGCCGCGCCAGGCCGCGTCGGCGGAAGGCCGGATCGGTCGCCACGGAGTTTATGCAGACCACGCCGTCATGCACCGCGCCGAAGGCCAGCGCCGCCGCCTGCCCCTCGATCCGGGCCGTCGCAAAGGCAGCGGGCACCGCGATGGCGCCGATGATCCGGCGGCGGAGGTCATGCTTCGCGTCGCAAAGGCCCTGAATCCGTGCGAGGGCATCGAGCCAGCCCGTCTCGATCGGTCTCGTCGTGAGCGAGACGTCGTCTTCCGCCGTGCGCTGAAATGCTCCGAGGTCGCGGCGCAGCACCAGCGTCTCGTCCTCCGGCGGCCCGAAGCCCGCCCGCTCGAGCGCCGGGCCAAGGTCGCTCGGAACCGCCGACGACAGCCGGAAGAGCGTCGGCAGGCCGTGGCGACCGTAGACGCTCTCGCATGCCGCGATGAAATCGGCGGCGTCGCGCCGGATCGGCCCCAGCAGGTTCACGGAATTGGCGCGCCGCGTATAGCCTCCGGAGAGGCGCAGCACCGCCGCGTCGAGCACGACCTGACGGATCGCCGGCCAGCCGTTGAGGCAGGCGTCCTCGGCCCGGCGGGCGAGCGCCTCCGACCGCAGCGGCGCCGGGCTCATTCGCTCAGCGCCTTCTGCAGGCTCTCATTGACCTTGGCCTTGTCGGCCGGGGTCAGTGAGGCCAAGATGCCGTCGAGCCAAGGATCGGCGATGCCCTTGGCGCGCGCCAAAAGGTGCCAACGCGCCGCCTCGACGAGGTTCTTGGGCAGGCCGCGACCGGCCGCATAAAGCCGCGCCAGCCGGTTCGCCGCCACGGGATTGCCCTCCGTCGCGGCGCGCAGGAAGTATTTGGCGGCCAGCGCCTCGTCCTTCGGCATGCCCTCGCCGTTGAAGGCCATGATGCCGTATTCGAGTTCGGCACCGGGATGCTTCTGCCCTGCGGCGGCCTTGAACAGGCTCGCCGCCTGCGGCAGGTCCTGAGACGTACCGCGACCGGCCTTGACCATGGTGCCGAGCGCGAACAAGGCGTCGACGTCGCCCCCCGCGGCCGCCTTCCTGAAATCGTCGGCAGCGTCCTTGTAGTCGCGGATCACGCCGGTGCCTTCGAGCGCCAGCACGCCGAGGTTGTACCAAGCCCCGGCATGGCCCTCCCCCGCTGCCTTCTCGAAATAGGTCTTGGCGGCGGCCTTGTCTTGGGGGACGCCCTTGCCTTCGAGCAGCGCCATGCCATAGGCGAACGTGCCCTCGCGGTTGCCGCGCTCGCTGGCGAGGCGATACCAATGGGCAGCCTCCGCAAGATCCGTCTTGACCGCCAGCCCTTGGGTGTAGATCTCGCCGATGAGGGTCATGGCGGCGCCGTCCTCGGGGTTGTCGGTGACCCGTTGGGTCGCTTCCTTCAGCGCAGTCGCGAAATAGCCGCGCTGGAAGGCGCCGAAGGCGAGATCGGGCGCCGGAGCGTCCGCAGTTGCCGGCGCAACGGGCGGCTTCGGCTCGGGGCCGGGCGGTGTGGCGCCCGTGCCCTGCGCCGCGACCCGGCCGACGGAGAGGACGAGACCGAGCAGGAGCAACGGCGCCCGGCGGACGACCCGGCTCACGCCGATGCTCCCACCCGTCTTGCGGCGCGGACCAAGGCCGCCTCCGCCTCGCCGACGACGGCCGCGAGGCCGCGCGGATCCTGCCACACGGCGTCGCTCAGAGCGACGAACTCCGCTCCGCTCGCGGCGAGCGCCTCGACCTCTTCGGGTCGATGCGCGACACCGACGCAGGGCACGTTGAAGATCTCGGCCCACCAGGCCGTCAAGCCGAGCGTCTCGGCCGCTGCACCTGGACCCGCATCGAACATCAGGTAGTCGGCACCCGCTTCGCCGGCTTGCATCGCCTCGTCGCGCGACAGCGCTCCGCCGATACCGACGATCCGCTCGGGCTTCAGGCTGTCGAGGGCGTCGGTGAAAACTTGGCCGAGCCCCTCCACATGGACGCCGTCCGCACCGGCATGGGCCGAAAGGCGTGCATCGTCGACCAGCAGCGCCGTGTCGCGCGGCTGGACGATCGCCGCGACCTGCCTGATGAGATCCTTGGCGGCGCGCGCGGGCATTGCGTCGAGGCGCAGCAACAGGCAGGCGACGTCTCCGGCGCCGAGCGCCGCGGCGAGGTACGGCTCGATCTCCGTCATGTCGCCGACGCGAGGAGTGATGAGATAGAGCCGGGCGCGGACGTCTGCCATGGGCGACTGCAAAGCTGCGAGGAGAGATCCTGGCCTTATCCGTATCGATTCCGGCGAAACGGCGACGCCGCCGCTAGCCCGCCACCGAGACCTCGGGAGACCGCCTGTCGAACTGCAGCCGCGCCAGTTTCGCGTAGAGGCCGTCGCGCCCGCTCAGGGAGGCATGCGTGCCCTCCTCGACGATGCGGCCGCTCTCCATGACGAGAATGCGGTCGGCCGAGACGATGGTCGCCAGCCGATGGGCGATGACAAGGGTCGTGCGTCCACGCATCAGCCGCTCGAGCGCGCCCTGGACCAGCGTCTCGCTTTCCGCGTCGAGCGCCGAGGTCGCCTCGTCGAGGAGCAGCACCGGCGCATCCTTGAGGATCGCGCGCGCGATGGCGATGCGCTGGCGCTGTCCGCCCGAGAGCGTGACCCCACGCTCGCCGACCGGCGTCTCCATCCCCGCGGGCAGCGCCCTGATGAAGCTCAGCGCCGCAGCCCTCTCGGCAGCCTCGCGCAACTCGGCGTCGCTGGCCTCGGGCCGCCCGTAGCGGATGTTGTCGGCGATCGATGCCGAGAAGATCACCGGATCCTGCGGGACGAGCGCCAGCCGGTCACGCACGGCGGCGGGATCGGCCGCGCGCAGGTCGACCCCGTCGATCAGGACCCGTCCCGCAAGCGGGTCATAGAAGCGCATCAGCAACTGGAACACGGTCGACTTGCCGGCACCCGACGGTCCCACGATCGCGACGCGCTCTCCGGGCTCGATGCCGAAGCAGAGGTTGTGGACCACGGCCGTCTGGCTGCGGCTCGGGTAGGAGAAATCGACGTGGTCGAAGACGACCCGGCCGTCCGCCGGCGCCGGCAGAGCGACCGGACTGATCGGAGCCGCGATGCGCGGCCGGATGGCCAGGATCTCGGCGAGGCGGCCGGCCGCGCCGGCGGCAGCCGAGATCTCGCTCCACACCTCGCTGAGCTGGCCGAGCGAGGAGGCGCCGAGCACCGCATAGAGCACGAATTGCGACAAGAGCCCGCCCGACATCCGGCCCGACATCACGTCATGCGCGCCGTGCCACAGCACCGCCACGACACTGCCGAAGGCGAGGAAGATCGCCACCATGGTCAGCAGCGCCCGTGCCTTCATGGCGTTGCGCGCCGCGCCATAGGCGGTCTCGACCGCCGCGCCGAACTTTGCGCGGGTCGCCGGCTCGGCATTGAAGGCCTGCATGATGCGCATGGCGCCGAGCGTTTCCGTCGCGAAGGCCGTTGCCTCCGCCAACCGATCCTGGGCGGCGCGCGAGCGGCGACTGACGCGGCGTCCGGAGAATACCAGGGGTATGACGATGACCGGGATGGCGCCGAGCACGACAGCCGACAGCCTGGGGCTCGACACGATCATCATGACGATCGCGCCGACGAACAGGAACAGGTTGCGCAGCGCGACCGAGGCCGAGGAGCCGAAGGCGGACTTGAGCTGCGTCGTGTCGGCCGTGAGCCGCGAGACGAGTTCGCCCGACTGGGCCGTGTCGTAGAAGCCGGCGTCGAGCCCGCTCAGATGGGCGAAGAGGTCGGCGCGCAGGTCGGCGACGATCCGCTCGCCGAGCGTCATGACCAGGAAATAGCGGGCGCCCGATGCGAAGGCGAGAACAGCCACGACGGCCACCATCGCGCCGAAATAGGCGTTGATGAGTCCCGCCTTCTCGGGCGCGAAGCCGAAGTCGATGAGACGGCGCACCGCCTCGGGGACGACCAAGGTCGCGAGCGAAGCGAGGCCCAGCGCGGCTATGGCGGCGGCGACGCGCCCCTTGTAGCGCGCGACATAGGGCAGGAGCGGAGCCAGCGCCTTGAGCGAGGGCCGTCCCTCCCGGCGGCCCTGCCGCCGCCTCCGACGTGACGCCGGTGCCGTGACCTCTGGTTCCGAAATGGCATCCACCTGGGTTCGCCGGTGAGCGAAGGTCGTTGCCTTACAGGTCTTCGACGCAATTGTATTCCACGAAAGGCTGCGGTATAGGACCGCAATTCTCCCAGCAAGGCGAAATCATCGGCGGCCGCGGATGTCGGCCGTGCCATGCTGGGTCGCTGCTAGGACGAGCCCATGAAGACGGACACCCATCCCAACTATCATTTCATCCGGGTCGTGATGACCGACGGCACGGAGTTTCAGACGCGCTCGACGCTCGGCAGCGACGGCGATACGCTGAACCTGGACATCGACCCCAAGACTCATCCGGCCTGGACAGGGGGCAGCCAGCAGCTGCTCGACCGCGGCGGTCGCCTGTCGCGGTTCAACAGCCGCTTCTCGGGCCTGAGCTTCGGCAAGAAGTAGGTTCGGCAAGATCTGGAGCAAGACCTGGAGAATGTCGCGTTCCGGCGGGGAGCCGGGACGCGCCATCATCCTTTCCGCCCCGCCTGCCGTACGCGGATCAGCGGCCGTTGAAGGCGACCCGGAGCATCTCCCATTGCAGGCCGAGCTCGCCCGGACCCGCCTTGGACACGGTCAGAGCGACGTCCGGCAGGCCGGGCGAGGCAAGGGAGACGGTCTCGGTGCCGGAGGCGGAGCGATCGAGATAGATGAGCCTGGCCTGTAACCGCAGCGATCGATCGCTGAGGCCGCGCAGCGTCTCCGGAAGCAGGCCGTAGGTGTCGGGGCCCGAGGCGAGCGATTGGGGTGAAAGCCGCACCTTTGTCCTTTCAGCCTCGGCCTGGCCGGGGGTCATCTCGCCTTCGTTGACGGCACGTTGCACCAGCAGCCACGAGGCGAGTTGCATCAGCCGCGTCGTCAGCCGCATGCTCTCAGCCGCGTAGGCAAGCGCCAAGGGGCGCGTCAGCGTTCTGGCGTCCTGCCGCCCCGGTCCGTCGAGGTAGGCCGCGACCTCCTCGACAAGTTTCATGCCGTCGCGGAACAATGTCTTGAAGCGGGGCGACTCCGCCAGCTTGCGGGCGAAGGATATGGTGTTGTCGCCGCCATTGCCCAGGAAAGCCCCGCCCATCGTCCATCCTCGACTGTGTCGCAACCGGCCGTGACATCGATCCGGTCACATTTGTGTCAAATCGGACCGACGCGGACCGATTCCGATCAAGGCAGCAAGTTTAACACCAAGCCTTAAAGCGGAGGTTTTAACTCGGCGTTAAGGTTAACCGCGATCCGCGCGACGATGCGGTCCGGCGCAAAAAAAAGAGCTGCTCGAAGGCAGCTCTGAAGTTCAACAGGGAGGCGTCAAACAAAGCGGGCAGACCTGTCCAAAGGACAGTCGTGCCCGGCCAGGCCGGACGTCCGTGTTGGTAAACGATGAGCCTTAATGGCGCGTTAAAGCGGGCGGATCCGCCGGCTCCGCCTCGAGGTTCGTAATCGCTGCGCGATCCCTTCTCTGGTCTGCGAAGGGGGGCGCCCGAAACCTGCGCTACCCCAAATTCGATGCCCTGCACGCCGCTACAGAGGTCATGGACAGCATCATGGGTTTCTGCTATGCGCCGCCGTCCGGGTGGATTGCGCTCCGCGCCGTCGCGCCAGGGGCTTATTCATAGCGACATCGGCCGTCCCCGCGACGGACGGCCCTCGACCAGCGGGATAGCGGTTTGCAGGTCCTCGTCCGCGACAACAATGTCGATCAGGCCCTGAGGGCGCTGAAGAAGAAGATGCAGCGCGAAGGCGTCTTCCGCGAGATGAGGCTGCGCGACCACTACGAGAAGCCGTCCGAGAAGCGTGCGCGCGAGAAATCAGAGGCCGTGCGCCGCGCGCGCAAGCTCGCCCGCAAGACATTGCAGCGCGAAGGCTTGCTGCCCGTCAAGCCCAAGCCGCTGCCAGGACTGCGGTGAAGGATCTTTCGCGGCGGCTTGAGGCATCATTCCCACAGGCCATCGAAATCCTCTGGCTGGCGGCCGATTACCTCGCATTAACTCAGTCGTGCCTCATTTCACTTGCAGTTCGAGTGTCTGCCGTCCAGCAGCGGTCGATCGGACGGAACAAACGGTTGAAACGGGCGACATGATGAACGTCAAACTCTTGCGCGGCACGGGACACGGTTGCGGCAAAGGCCGCGCGGGTGGCCGCGTCAACGTCCGGACGGTGGCGCCGCTCCTGGCCATGGCGTTGGCGCTCGCCGGATGCGAGAGCATGGGCTCGGTCGGGTCGATCGGGACAGGTGTCGCCGAGGTCACGACGCCGACCAAGGACACCAGCGTCAACATCGACTCGCTGACCGACGTCATCAAGCGCAACCCCAACGATTCCGAGGCCTACAACACCCGGGGCGCCGCCTATGCGCGCATCGGCGACTTCTCCGACGCGATCACGGATTTCTCCACGGCGGTCCAGCTCGATCCGAAGAACACCGCCGCCTTTACCAATCGGGCGCTCGCCTATCGGCAGACCAAGCACAGCGATCTCGCCCTCGCCGACTTCGACCGCGCCCTGCAGAGCAACCCGAACCATGCGCCGGCCTATATCGGCCGCGCCAACCTACTGCGCGCGCAAGGCAATTACACCCAGGCGATGTCCGATCTCAATCAGGCGATTCGTCTCAATCCAGAGGGTGCGCTCGGAGCGCAGGCCTTCCACGCGCGCGGGCTGATCCACCAGCGCCAGGGCGAGCAGGCGCAGGCCATCACCGACTTCGACAATGCGATCGATCGCGATCCCTTCGTGGCCGCGCCCTACCAGGCCCGGGCCCAGAGCCTCATGGCGCAGGGCAAATATACGGCGGCGATCGAGGATCTCAACGCCGCCCTCAACGTCAACACCAAGAACGCCGAAGCCTGGGCCGATCTCGGGGTCGCCTACGAGAAATCCGGCAATGCGGTCAAGGCCCGCGAGTCCTATTCCCGCGCCAAGGTGATCGACCCCGGCAATCAGGTCGCCTCCGACGGACTCTCCCGAACCGGGAGCTGACGCGGCGGACGCCCCGCGCCGGGTCAGGCGGCTGCGCTCGTCGGCACCTCCGCCGACGGCGGAGCCTGGGTCCTAGCCGGAGCGCCCTCGCGGCGCTCCTCGACATCGACCAGGACGCTCATGCCGACATAATCGGCTGCCGCGCCGAAGAAGGTCCCCTGCAGCGGGATCGCCTGCCGCGGGTCGCGCGCCACCGCGACCCGGATCAGGTCGCGATTGCCGACGATGCCGTTCGTCGGGTCGAATTCCACCCAGCCGGCACCGGGCAGGTAGACCTGGCACCAGGCATGGGTGTTGCCGCCGCCGGAATGGGTCTCGCCCTCGGCCGGCGGCACGTAGAGATAGCCCGACACGAAGCGGGCCGCGAAGCCGAGCGTGCGCACCGCCTCCATCATCAGCACGGCGAAATCGCGGCAGGAGCCCTTGCCGGTCGAGAGCGTTTGCAGCGGATCCTGCGTGCCCCGCTCGTTGCGATGCATATAGGTAAAGCTCTCCTTGATCGCATAGGTCAGCGTCATCAGAAGTTCGCCCGTGTTGGTCTGCTGGCCATAGCGGGTGAAGCGGCGAACCCATTTGTCGAGCTGGTGGTCGGGATCGAGATACTGGCATTCGATGAGCCGCGAGATGTCCGGGCGCTCCTCGGCACCGTAGGTGAACGGATAGGTGCGCGCATAATCCTCGATCTCGAAATCCGGCGCGTTCGAGGGCGTATGGTCGAGGACGATCGACGTGTCGAAGGTGAGCGACGTCGCCTCCCCGGCGAAGGCCGCGACCGCGACGCAATTGCCGAAGACGTCGTGGAACCAGCGGACTCGCCTGGGTTCGGGCGTGATCCGCATGTCGGACGAGATGAGCCGCTGATCGTAGCTGTCGCGCGGGCGGAACATCAGCCGATGCTCCCCGAACCGTACCGGGGCCCTGTAATCGTAGCGCGTCTGGTGCCGTACCGATAAGACGGTCATTCGTCTGCCGTTGGTGCTTCGCAGGGGCACCCATCGTGCCATGCTTCGTCCGCCGCCGCATCATCCGCATCCGCCGAGCCTCGCACCGTGGCGGACAGGAGCCGCGCCTGTTGCATCTTGCCCGCCCTCAGGCGGTCGGCACGGGCAGGGAGCCGCGGATCTCCCGCGAAGAGAGCGGCGCCGTGGGACCTTGGGCAAAGCCGGCGAGATCGGCGATCTCTTCCGTGACGACCGTGAAGCGCCCTAGATAGGCGGAGCCGAAGGCGGTGGAGATCGCCACGTCTGTGGCGTCGCGGCCTCGCGCCATGACGATGCGGGCGATGCGCGGCTTGTTGTGCCGGGCATCGAACGTATACCAGCGGCCACCGAGATAGACCTCGAACCAGGCGCTGAAATCCATCGGGTCGGGCACGGGCGGCACGCCGATGTCGCCGAGGTAGCCGGTGCAATAGCGCGCGGGAATGTTCATGCAGCGGCAGAGGGTGACGGCAAGGTGGGCGAAATCGCGACACACTCCGACCTTCTCGCGGTGGCCTTCGCTCGCCGTCCGGGTCGCCCGCGCCTGCTGATAGTCGAACCGGATGTGATTGTGGGCGTAATCTACGATCGCCTGCACCCTTGCCCAGCCTCGCGGGGTCCCGCCGAACGTCGACCAGGCGAGATCGCCCAATAGGTCGGTGTCGCAGTAGCGACTACCCAGCAGATAGGCGAGGACATCGTCGGGAAGGTCGTCGATGGGCATTTCGGGTACCGTCCAGTCGACCTCGTCGGGCAGGCCGCTGTCCTCGATGACGAAGTCCGAGGTCACCCGGATGTCGCCGGGCGGCGCAACGAGGCGGGTCATCCTGTTGCCAAAACTGTCGAGAACGGTGCGTTGCGGCAGAGGGGGGTCGGTCCGCAGCACCTGCTCCGTCACCAGGTTGCGTTCGCGGGAGGGGTGAACGCTCAGCAGGAACTGCATCGGCGTCGGCATCGGGCAATGATACGAAATATCGTAGCCGCAGCGAACTTTCATGGCTCGGCGCTTTCATCGAGGGCGGGCGTGACGAGATCGATGCAAGAACCGGGCTAGCGGCCAAAAGTTGCCGCGAGGCAACTCGAGCCATCATTCGCGCCCGTTCCGTCTCGTCGCATGGTGCCGGCGCATGCCTCGCTCGTCGCGCTTCGTGGACGCTCGCGTTCCACGTCAGATCACTCGCCCTGGAACTGCGCCGGCCGTCCTCGCGTACTCTCACGTAACAGGGCACATCGCCATGCAAGGAGAGACCATGTCCCGATCACCTGTCGCCGTCCATGAGGGCGGCGACCTTTCCCTTGCCGAACGCACCCTGTCGGTCGGGGGCGGCGTATTCCTGGCGGCCGTCGCCGCCCGTCCGCGTCCGAACGTGCTGTTGAGCGTCCTGGCGCTCGCCGCCGGCTCCTTCCTGGCCTACCGGGGCGCGACCGGCTACTGCCCGATCCGCTCGGCGCTCGCCAGGACCTGACACATGCTGGACCGCGAGACGGCCGCGATGCGGCCGTCTGCCGCCGGCCGCATTACAGCGTGGACCTGCTCCGGCCGACGAAGAAGCCGTAGATGGCGAGGACGATGATCGCACCGACGATCGAGGCGATGAAGCCCGCGCCCTGATCCGGCCCATACCAGCCGACCGCCTGGCCGAGGATGGTCGCCACGAAGGCGCCGACGATGCCCAGGATAGTGGTCATGATGAAGCCGCTCGGCTCATTCGGTCCGGGCATTATGAACTTGGCGATGACGCCGGCGACGAAGCCGATGATGATGGTCCACAAGATATGCATGATTCGTGCTCCGCGAAGTGGGGACCTGCGCACTATAGGGCAGGTGGCCTTGCGACCATAGGGCGCGGCCTCAAGCATCTGGGGATGACCATCCGACGGGCCTGCGCCGCTCCTTGCCGTCCGGTCGCTGAAGAATCCGGCTGCCGTAAGCGCTCGTTCGCCGCCCAGTGATCCTGCTCCGCCGCAAGGTGCGCCGCCGCCGACCCGCTCCAGCTTTGAAAGGCGAGCAGTTTCATCGGGATGGAGCCGCAAAGCGATTCCCTCCGGTGCGAGACTGCTTTAGGATCGTGCGGCCGGACCGGTGACGAAGGGAGCGACTGGATGAAGGCCTCAACTCTCGCGGTGATCATCTGCTGCGGGC
Source organism: Lichenihabitans sp. (assembly GCA_965277635.1). GTDB lineage: Bacteria > Pseudomonadota > Alphaproteobacteria > Rhizobiales > Beijerinckiaceae > Lichenihabitans. Next base: position 1,163,620 of record CBDIDE010000002.1, on the reverse strand, counting down.
TCGCCGCGGGCGGATGCGAGACGACAACGAATCCCTACGATCCACCGAAGCCGCTCGACAAGATGAACCACCAGGAGCTGTGCAGCTACTACAAGGTCTTTCTGTCGGATCCCAACCTGTCGCAGGGAACACGCCAGATCGCGACGGCCAAGATGCGCCAGAAGGGCTGCTCGTCCTGAGCCGTCAGGGCCGGGGATAGGTCGTCCGCTATTGAGCGGCCTGACGTTGGGGCCTGTCGGTCTCGATCAGGATGTCGAGGCGGATGGTGTCGCCTTTGTCTTTCGGGACGAGCCGCAGGGAGGTCTTGCCCCAGGCCTGGAGGGCGAAGCAGGCCGGAGCTTGGCCTGCGCCCACGCGGTCCTCGCACAGCATCGCCTTGGCGAAGCTCCAGCGGCCAGGCGTGACCTTGAGCGCGGCGTCATCGTCCTGCGAGCGCTCGATGTCGAGACGGCTTCCGTCCTTGGCGAAGGCGACGAACGTCGTCCTCCGACTCTGTTCCGGGTCGATCGCCGCGAGATGACCGACAAGCGTCGCGAACGCCGCGGCTCCGATTGCCGTCGGCTTGAGTGCTGAGGGCTCGGGCTTCATCTCGGTGACGACGCTGTCGAGGAAGGGCAGGTGGTCGGGGAAGGATTCGACATTGCCGGCCAGGATCGGCAGCCAGCGATCCCCCTCGAGGCGGAGCTCGCCGATCGGCGCGCCAGCGGTCGCGGCGCCGGGATGGTTCATGCGCACCTGGATCGCGTGGCACGCCAGGATGCCGTCGCTGCCCGGGCTGCAGAGGGTCGATTTGGCACGATCCCATGGCCTCGCGACGAAGCCCTGCCGGTTGCCGTCCATCCTCACCCCGCGCGGCGCGAAATACGCGTAGCGCCGTGCAGGCGCGTCCTCGACCACAGTATTGCCGGCCAGGAACGCGGCCGCCTCGGCGCCCCCGAGGTGCTGCGGCGCCGCGCCGGTGTTCGGACCCGTGCCGCCTGCCTTGGGAGCGTCGCCCGGACTCGCCGAGCCGGCGTCCCCGCCCTCCGCCGCGCCACCGTCGCCGCCGCCTCCGTTCGTTGCGGCGTTGTCGGCGCCCGTATCGGCAGTGCCACCGCCGCCGCCCCCGACGTGGCGCCGACGGCCGCCTCGCTTGGTCGTCCCGCTCGCTGCCATGAGGCCGGCCGCCGCGTCCTCGTTGGCGTTCGGCGCAACGCTTTCGGCATGCTGCTTGGGCAGCATGTCGAGGTACTGGCCCGACCCGTTGGTGATGCAGAAGCCGCCGATGAAGCCCGATGTCGCCAGCAGGCCGAGAGCCAGGATGCCGGGTCCGAGACTCATGGGGCTCCTCCATCGAAGATGGAGCATAAGACCGCATAAGCATGAACGAAGTTTTAGAGTGTTGGCGCGAAACTGGCGGTCCTGGGCTGGCTACCGCGCCGACAGGGAGCCGCATCTCGTGTTTGCCGCCCTTTCGCAACTCTCGACCCTGGCCCTGATCGGGCTCGCCGGCATGTCCGTCCTGGCGATCTGGGTGCTTGGCCTCATCACCCATGCCGTGCTGCGGGAGCGAGGGTTCGGCGTCTTCGCCAACGGCTTCGTCATGTTCGCGGGCTTCCTGGCGGGCGCCCTGACTCGGCTCGCCATCTTCGGCCGGCTCTGATCCTGCCCGGCCGCGTTGCGGCATCGCCGGCACGCAGTTTGTTCTCTTTTTGTTCTTGACTTTGGGCGGCTGTCGTGGTCTATGAGGGTCAGCTGCAGAGATGCGGCTTCGGCGGCCGCCATCGCTGCCCGACGAGGCGAGATCATGGCGACGCGGGGCACCGGCAAGGCGAAGTCGCTCCCCGACGACGCCACCCTCGCCATCCGCGAGGCCATCAGGGCTCATGTGCCCGAAGCCATCCGGGAACTGGCGCGCCTCGCGCATGAGGCCGTGAGCGAGCAGGCCCGCGTCGCCGCCATCAATGCCCTGATCGACCGCGGCTACGGCACTCTGAAACAGGCTCCTGACGGGGACGATGCGGCGCATGGCATCACGGTCCGCTTCGTCGCGCCTGTCGAAAAACCTTGAGATCGAACTTCCCGAAGCCTTCCGGGATCTCTTCCGCCCCTCGCGCTACAAGGCCTTCTATGGTGGGCGGGGCTCGGGCAAGTCCCATTCCATCGCGACCGCCCTGGTGCTCACGGCAGCGCAGCGCCCCTTGCGCATCCTCGCGGCGCGCGAGATCCAGCGCTCCATCCGCGATTCCTCCAAGCGGCTTCTCGATGACCGCATCGCGGCGCTCGGGCTCAAGGGCCGCTACCGCTCGACCGCGGAGGCGATCCGGGGTCGCAACGGCTCGCTCATTTTCTTCGCCGGGCTGCGCTCGAACCCCGAATCGATCAAGTCCATGGAGGGCATCGACATCGCCTGGGTCGAGGAGGCGGCGACGGTCAGCCAGGCGTCGCTCGACATCCTGACCCCAACGGTGCGCAAGCCCGGCTCGGAGCTGTGGTTCTCCTGGAACCCGCGCCAGCCCACCGACCCGGTCGACGCCATGTTCCGCGCCGGTCCGCCGCGCCCCGACGCGATCCTGCGCCGCGTCAGCTTCGACGACAATCCCTGGTTTCCGGATGTGCTCGAGGCCGAGCGCCTCTGGGACCAGCAGCACGATCCCGAGAAATATGCCCATGTCTGGGGTGGCGCCTATCAGCTCCATGCGGAAGCGCGCGTGTTCCGCAACTGGCGCATCGGCAGCCTCGACCTGCCGGAGGATGCGCGGCCCTATTTCGGCGCCGACTGGGGGTTCGCGGTCGATCCGACCGTGCTGGTGCGCTGCTACCGCCTGGGCCGCACCATCTATGTCGAGCGCGAGGCCTACCGCACCCAATGCCCGATCGACGCCATCGGCACGCTATTTCGCGAGATCGGCGCGCCGCATCCGGCGGGCGCCTGGCCGATCACGGCCGACAGTGCGCGGCCCGAACTGATCGACCACCTGCGCCGCGACGGCTTTCGCATCAAGCCGTCGAAGAAGGGCAAGAATTCCGTCGAGGAAGGCATCGCCTTCCTGCAGGCGCATGACATCGTGGTCGATCCGAGCTGCCGCCACGCCATCGACGAGCTGACGCTCTTTTCCTATCGGATCGACCGGCTGACGGGCGACGTCCTGCCCGTGCTCGAAGACCGCCACAACCACGTCATCGACGCGCTGCGCTACGCGCTCGAAGCGCAGCGCCGCGGCGACTACCGGCTCATCACCCTCGTCTGAGGCCACCGCGCTCCTTCTTCCGCGCGCGGAAGAAGGTGTCACGGCGAAGCCGTGACGGATGAGGGGACCTGGCGGGCCCTCTTCTCCCTCCCAAGCGAGTCCCCATGGCCCTTTCCGCCTTCACGGTCGACGTGCGCGACAGCCTGTCGAATCTCGCGGCCTCGCTCAATGCCGGCAAGGACAAGGCTCAGGCCGACGCCTTCTTCCTGTTCAACCTCGACCGCGGCCAGGTCGAAGCCATGTACCGGGGCGACTGGCTGGCCCGCAAGATCGTCGACATCGTGCCCTACGACATGGTGCGCGAATGGCGCGAATGGGCCGGTGACCGGCCGCTGGTGGCGGCCGCCGAAGCGGCCGAGCGGCGCCTCGGCCTGCGCAAGGTTTTGCAGCGCGCGCTGACGCTGGGCCGGCTCTATGGCGGGGCCGCGATCATCGTCGGCACCAACGAGACCCGGCCGCAGGCGCTGGCCGCCGAGCTCGACCCCGAGACCATCCGGCCCGGCGACATCAAGTTCCTGCATGTGGTAAGCCGCTGGCAGCTCGGCAGCCCGGTGGTCAACCGCGACCCGCTCGATCCGTGGTTCGGCGAGCCGCCCTACTTCGACACGGATTACCTCGAAGTCGACCTCGCCTGGTTCGAAGCGGGCCAGATCCCCAACATCCCGATCATCGAAGTGAAGGTCTGAGCGGCATGAAGACGCTATCGTCCGCGCTGCAGGCCCATCTCGACACCGGCGTGACGACGCTCGCCTATTGCTGGAAGGTGACGCGGACGGACGGCACGGTCTATGGCTTCACCGAGCATGATCGCGACATCACGGCGCTCGGCACGACCTTCTCGGCGGAGACCGGATTCACCGCCTCGCAGATCGAGCAGGGGCTCGGGCTGTCGATCGACAATCTCGAAGCCACCGGCGCACTGTCCTCGGCGAGCCTCAACGACGCGGATATCCTGGCCGGCCGCTTCGACGATGCCACGGTCGAACTCTACTGGATCAATTGGCAGGATCCGACCCAGATCGTCGTCATCGCGCAGGGCAATCTCGGCGAGATCAAGCGGCAGGGGGTCGCCTTCTCGGCGGAATTCCGCTCGCTCGCGCATCGCCTCGACCAGAAGATCGGCCAGACCTATGAGCGGAGCTGTTCGGCGGCCCTGGGCGACGCGCGCTGCGGCATCGACCTGACGCTGCCGACCTTGCAGGCGCCCGTCGCCGTAAGCACGGCCACGACCTCACGCGACATCGTGGTCTCGGGCCTCGAAAGCTTCGCCTCGGACTGGTTCACCGGCGGTACGCTGACCTTCTCGACCGGCCACGACGCGCTGATCCCCTTCGAGATCAAGTCGCACCGCAAGACCTCGGGGATCGACATCCTCGAACTCTGGCTGCCGCCGCCCTTCGCGATCGCCGCGGGCGACATCGGCCGCGCGGTGGCGGGCTGCCGCAAGAACTTTGCCACCTGCCAGTCGAAGTTCAACAACGTGACGAATTTCCGCGGCTTTCCGCATATCCCGGGTGTCGACGTCGTCACGCGCTACGGCGTGCAGGGCGCGCTCGACCAGACCGGCGGCTCGATCTTCAGCGACAAGCGATGACACCGATCCCCGAGGAGATCGTCGCCGCGGCGCGGCGCTACATCGGCACGCCCTACCATCACCAGGGTTCGCTCGCCGGGGCGGGCTGCGACTGCCTGGGGCTGATCCGCGGCGTCTGGCGCGACATCTACGGCGCCGAGCCCGAGACGCCGCCGCCCTATACGCCCGATTGGGGCGAGACCGGGAAGCGCGAATTCCTGCTGGAGGCCGCCGGCCGCCACCTGGTGCCCTTGCCGCGCGGCGCGGGTGGGACCGGGGACGTGGTGATCTTCCGCCTGCGCGCCGGAGCCATCGCCAAGCATGCCGCGATCCTCACCGGGCCGGGCCGCATGATCCACGCCCAGTCGCGCGACAAGGTCCGCGAGGTGACCATGAACGGCTGGTGGAGGGCCAGGGTGGCGGGGGAGTTCGGGTGGCCAAAAAAATAACGTAAGCGGCAACGATACGGGTTACACTTATTTCGTTTGATAGGAGTTGGCCGGCTGGATCGGCACAGGCTCCGCCCGCGCCTCGGGGAGTACAGTGGGCAGGAAAGGAACCGAGATGCTCGCGCTTCTCGATCAGACCCGCGATCCTCTGATCCCGACCCAGAGCGAAGCGCTCATCGCCAGGGAGGCATTGTTGCGCCTCAAACCCATAGCTGACGCGGAGACCGACATCCGCATCCGGGTGCTGGAATCTGCCGACGTCGTCGTACCGCTTCCGGCGGTCGCCGTCAGGGTCATCGTTGCACTGCTGTCCGCCATGGCCGAGGGCAAGCCGGTCTCGCTCATCCCGACCGAGGCCGAGCTGACGACCCAGCAGGCGGCGGACATGCTCAACGTATCTCGTCCGCACCTCGTCAAGCTGCTCGATGCGGGCGAGATTCCGTACCACAAGGTCGGTACGCACCGACGGGTCCGTGTCGCCGATCTCATGACCTACAGAGGTCGCTCGCGCGATGAGCGCCGGGCCGCGATCGACGAGATGGTGGCGTTGTCACAGGAGTTGGGGCTCGATTGATGCCGTGATCTCGACGTTTACGGTCTTCTTCGATGCCAACGTCTTCTTCGGCGCGGCGCTCCGCAGTCTCGTCATGGAGCTGGCCATGACGGGCCTGTTCCGTGCGCGATGGAGCGCGGATGTGCATGAAGAATGGATAGAAGCGCTACTGGCGAAAATGCCCGACATCGACCGGGACCGGATTCGAAACGTGCGGGCGCAGATGGACCGCGCGGTGCCCGATTGTCTCGTCTCGGGATACGAGGCGATCATCCCGTCACTGAACCTGCCCGACCCCGATGACCGCCATATCCTGGCGGCGGCCATCGTGGGTCGCGCGGACTGCATCGTCACCTTCAACGAGCGCGACTTTCCGGCCGCGGTTCTCAGCCCATATCGCATTCATACCTGCCATCCCGATCGCTTCCTCATCGAGGTCGACGGCCTAGACGACGGCGCTCTCGTCGATGCGGTCCGAGACGATCTTGCCCATTATCGCAAGCCGCCGTTGAGCGTCGAGGCCTATATCGGCAGGCTGCGATCCGCCGGCCTGCCGCAGACGGCCGACTACCTCACGCAGATGCAGGTGCTTCTCACGTCCTGAGCTTCGCGGCGCCGACGCCTGCCCACCCGTCTCAGACGCGACGCCTTCGACCTCACCGTACATCCTCCGCCCCACCGGACCTCCCATGGCCACGCTCCTTCTCCGCTCGGCCGGCTCGGCCGTGGGCACGCTTCTTGGCGGGCCGATCGGCGGGCTCATCGGCGGCGCCATCGGCGCGGTCGGCGGGTCGGTCGTCGACAGCCTGCTCGTCAACGCGCTGACGCCGCGCAAGAAAGCCCCGAAGCTCGATGCCATCGCGGTCACCTCGTCGAACGAGGGGATGGCGGTGCGCAAGCTCTGGGGCCGCATGCGGCTCGGCGGCAACGTCATCTGGACCACCCAGTTCCAGACCTCCGAAAGCAACGTCAAGACCGGCTCGGGCAAGGGCTTCGGCACCACCGCCAAGACCACGCATTACCTCTTGTCCTTCGCGGTCGCCTTCTGCGAGGGCGGCGACAATGTCTCGCTCGGCCGTGTCTGGGCGGACGGCAACGAGGTCGATCTCAGCCAGTACGGCTACGCCTTCTACAATGGTTCGGAGAGCCAGCTCCCCGATGCCTTCATCGAATCGATCGAGGGCACCGGCAACGTGCCGGCCTATCGGGGCACCTGCTACATCGTCTTCCAGCTGATGGCGCTCGATGCCTTCGGCAACCGCATGCCGCAGATCACCGCGGAGCTGCACCGTGCCCCGCCGATCCCCGATCCGAACGATGTGACCAACCTGTTGCGCTCGGTCGCCATGCTGCCGGGCGCCGGCGAGTTCATCTACGGCACCACAGTCTACCAGTCGTCGGACGGCTACGGCTCCTGGTTCCCGGAGAATGTCCACACACCCAACGGCACGGCGGACTTCTACGAATCGCTGGCGCAGCTGCGCGACGCGCTTCCCAACAAGGCGGCCGTGTCGCTGATCGTCACCTGGTTCGCGAGCGACCTGCGGGCCGGCTTGTGCCGGATCGTGCCCAAGGTCGAGACCAACCTCAAGACCGTCACGCCGGTCGACTGGGCCGTCAATGGCCTGACCCGCGAGGCCGCGCAGGTGGTGTCGCTGATCGATCCGTTGATCCTCGATCCGACGGGGCTCGTCGACGCACCTCCGACGACGGGTCTCGTGCCGGCCTTCGGCGGCACGCCCTCCGACGATACGGTCACGCAGGCCATCCAGGCCATGAAGGCCGACGGCCTCAGGGTCATGTTCTACCCCTTCGTCATGGTCGACGTGCCGCCCGGCAACACTCTCCCCGATCCCTACGGCAGCAGTGCCCAGGCGCCATTTCCCTGGCGGGGCCGCATCACCTGCTGTCCGGCGCCGGGCCAGGCGGGCTCGCCCGACAAGACGGCCGAGGCCGCGACCGAGGTCGATGCCTTCTTCGCCCAATATGCGCCGATGGTGCTGCACTATGCCAGTCTCTGCGTCGCGGCCGGCGGGGTCGACGCCTTCATCATCGGCTCGGAGCTCGTCGGCCTGACGCGGATCCGCTCGTCGCCGGGCGACGGCACCTATCCGGCCGTCGTCGCGCTGAAGAGCCTCGCGGCCCAGGTCCGCGCCATCGTCGGCACGGGCTGCAAAATCGGCTATGCGGCCGACTGGACCGAATATCACTCGCACCGGCCGACCGACGGCACGAACGACGTCATCTTCAACATGGACCCGCTGTGGTCCGACCCCAACATCGACTTCATCGGCATCGACAACTACCTGCCGATGGCGGACTGGCGGGACGGTGCCCCCAACATCGACTCCGATCCGGTCGCCGGTCCCTTCACGATCTACGACAAGACCTATCTTGCGTCGAACATCGAGGGCGGCGAGGACTACACCTGGTATTATGCCAGCGACGCCGACCGGGTGGCGCAGACCCGCACCCCGATCGTCGACACCGCCCATCACAAGCCATGGGTGTTCCGCCAGAAGGACATCCGCAACTGGTGGCTGAACCCGCATTGCAGCCGCCCCGGCGGCGTCGAGAGCGCCGCGGCGACGAGTTTCGTGGCGCAGGGCAAGCCGATCTGGTTCACCGAATTCGGCTGCCCGGCGGTCGACAAGGGGCCGAACCAGCCGAACGTCTTCTACGATCCGAAGAGCTCGGAATCCTCGCTGCCGTATTTCTCGCTCGGCTTCAAGGACGATCCGGTCCAGCGCGCCTATCTCGAGGCGATGCTCGCCTATTGGCGGGACAATGCCCCGACCTCCTCGGTCTATGGCGGGCCGATGCTCACGACGGACAACATGTTCGCCTGGGCGTGGGACGCGCGGCCCTATCCGAACTTCCCCGGCCTCACCGCCGTCTGGCACGACACGCCGAACTACGAGCTCGGCCACTGGCTCACCGGCCGCATCGACCAGGTGCCGCTGCAATGGATCATCGCCGAGCTCTGCGCCGCCGTCGATGTTTCGCAATTCGACTATTCGGGCCTGAAGAGCGCCTCGACCCTCGTGCTCGGCTATGCCACGAATGCGCTCGCCGCGCCGCGCGACATCCTGGCCGGACTGATGGACGCCTATCAGTTCGATGCCTGCGAAAGCCAGGGCCGCATCCTGTTCTTCGCCAAAGGCAACGTCCGGGTGACGCCGCTGACGGCCGGCAATTTGGTCGTCGACGGCGATACCGACCCCGGCTATGCGCTGACGCGCGCCGCCGATACCGACCTGCCCGGCACCCTGCGCCTGGCCTTCTCGGACCCGTTCCGGGCCTATGCGAGCGCTGGGGTCGAGGCCCGCAAGGCGATCGGCAACAGCCAGAATGTCGCATCGGTCGCGAGCCCGGCGACACTCGACCGGACCTATGCCTCCGACGTCGCCATGAGCCTCCTCCAGCAGGTCTGGGCCGCGCGGGAGACGGGCTCGATCAAGCTGCCGCCCTCGCTGCTGAGGCTCGACGCGGGCGATGCCCTGACGCTCACGCTCTATGGTCCGGCGCTGCCCTTCCGCATCCGCTCGGTCGCCACCACGACCTATCGGGCGCTCGATCTCGTCGGCTTCGACCCGTCGCTGCTGCGCGTCGCCTCGACGCCCGAGCCCCAGCCGACGGCGCCGCGCCCGAGGGCGCTCGGGGCGCCCGTCATCGAGTTCATGGAGCTGCCGCCGGTGACCGGCGCCGAAGCCGAGATCTGGGCGCCGCGAGTCGTCGCCTACGCATCGCCCTGGGCCGGGATCGACATCTACCGCGGCAACGGCGGCGGCGGTTTCGATCTTGTGACGACGCTCGACAGTCCATCGGTGCTGGGCGAGCTGACGAGCCCGCTCTATGCCGGGCCGGTCGACCGCTGGGACTATGGCAACACGGTCTCGGTGCGCTTCTACGGCACCGCGAGCCTTGCTTCGCTCAGCGAAACCCAGGTGCTCGGCGGTGCCGGGGCGATCGCGGTCAAGAACGCCGCCATCGCGCAATGGGAGGTGCTGCAGTTCCAGAACGCGGTGCTGACCGGGCAGGGGAGCTACAACCTGACAAAGCTTCTGCGCGGCCAGCTCGGAACCGAAGGCACCATGCAGAATCCTGCGCCCGCCGGCAGCCGGGTCGTCTTCCTCGATGCCGGGCATCTCGTGCCGCTCGACATGAGCCTCGACGACCGCAATCTCGTCCAGGCGCTACGCTATGGCCCGAGCCCCTATCCGGTGTCGGATGCGCGCTACCGGGAGATCGACCTGGCTTTTGCTGGGACCGGCCTGCGGCCCTTCCCGGTGTCGCAGATCGAGGGGCGCCGCGTCCTGCCGGCGGCCGACGTGACCTTCACCTGGATCCGTCGCACCCGCTTCGCCGGCGACAGCTGGGATCCGGACGCCGTGCCGCTCAACGAGGAGACCGAGGCCTATGACCTCGAGATCCTCGGAGCGGGCGGCGCGGTGGTGCGGACGGTCTCGGCGCTGCCGTCGCCGACGTGGGTCTACACGGCGGCCGCGCAGTCCGCCGATTTCGGCACGGCCCAGCACTCCTACAGCCTCAACCTCTACCAGCTCAGCGCCACGATCGGCCGCGGGCAGGTAGCGACCCGGACGGTCTACCTATGAGCGCCTCGCCCAACCTCAAGTTGCCCTTCATCGATGCCAACCAGAACCAGAAGAGCGTCACCCACAATGCGGCGCTGACGATCCTCGACGCACTGGTCAACTGCCAGGCCCGAAGCGCAGCGCTCGCCGCTCCGCCTGCATCGCCGGCCGACGGCCAGTGCTGGATCGTCGCCGCGGGCGGCTCGGGCGCCTGGGCCGGCAAGGATTTCAACATTGCCGCCTGGCAGGACGGTGCCTGGAATTTCTACGCGCCGACCATCGGCATGCTGGCCTATGACGACGCCACCGGAAGCCCGATCGTGTGGACCGGCGCGGCGTGGTCGGCGCTCGCCGGCGGCGGCGGTGGTGGCGGGGCCGTCACGAGCGTTGCCGGCCGCACGGGCGCCGTAACGCTGGCGGTCGCGGACGTCTCTGGCGCGGCGCCGCTGGCTTCGCCCGCCCTCACCGGCACGCCGACCGCGCCGACCCAGGCGGCCAGCGACAATTCGATGAAGCTCGCAACGACGGGGTTTGTGGCAGCCAGCTTCCTTCTGGCCTCCAACGCTCCGGCGCTCGGCATCGGCACCGCGGCGGATTCCGGAAACCCACTTTCGACCAAGCTCAACTCGGCGCTGTTCACGGCGCTGCCGACGAGCGCGTCGGGCACGGGCGACGTGCGGGTAAAACTCTCGAAGCAGGCGGCCGGCAACACCGCGTCGTTCCTGTTCCAGGACAATTTTTCCGGCCGGGCCGAGATCGGACTCTGCGGCGACGCCAACTTCCATTTCAAGGTCTCGGCCGACGGCTCGACCTGGTACGATGCTCTCGACATCGCGGCCGCGACCGGCGCCGTGTCGTTCCTTTCGCCGCCGATCTTCCCGACCCCAACGGCGGGAGACAGCACGACCAAGGGCGCCACCACGGCCTTCGTCGCGACCGCCGTGTCCGCCGCCTTCGCTCGCACTCAAGTCAACGACGCCGCTTACGCCGTACAGGCCACCGATCGGACCGCGGCCGTCATCGCGCTGACGGCGGCTCGCACTTTGACCCTGCCGGCCGCCAGCGCCTACCCGAGCGGCGCGACCTTGACGATCGTCGACGAGAGCGGCGCCTGTTCGGCCACGAACGCGATCACCGTTGCGCGCTCTGGCACCGACACGATCAACGGCGCCACGAGCGCCACCATCGCCTCGCCGTACGGCTATCTGTCGCTCGACTCGAACACGTCGAACAAATGGACGATCGTCGATGGGCCGAGCGGTATCGTGTCCAGCCTCAACGGCGGCCCGCTGGCGGGCTTCCGCAACCGCATCATCAACGCCAATTTCGCCGTCAACCAGCGCGCCTATGCGAGCGGAACGGCGCTGGCGGCCGGCTCCTACGCCCATGACCGTTGGAGAGCCGGCGCTTCGGGCTGTACCTATGCGTTCACGACGGCCAAGCCCGACACCACCATCACAATCTCGGCCGGAACGCTCCTGCAGGTGGTCGAGGACGCCAACCTGGAGGGAGGCACCTATATGCTGTCCTGGACCGGGACCGCGACGGCCCGCGCCTACCAGGGAAGCGCAAGCGGCTCGTACGCCGCAAGCCCGCTCGTGCTCACCGGCGTCGCCGCCGGCACCGCAACCACGATCGAGTTCTCGACCGGGAGCCTCGGCCGGGTGCAACTCGAACCCGGCCCCGTCGTGACGCCGTTCGAGCGCCGGCCGGTCGGGGCCGAGCTGGCCCTGTGCCAGAGGTACTACTGGCGGCGCAACTCGGTAGGCACGGTCGATGTGCTGGGGATGGCGCAGGCCTATGCGCCCACGGCGGTGTTCGGCTGCGTCTTGCAGCTTCCGGTTCCGATGCGCGCTACGCCCGGCCTCAACGTGTCGTCCGCCGCCCATATCGGAGGCTTCACGGCAGGCGGCAGCGGGCCTTATGCGTTCGGCAGCGGTGGCACGGCCTATGCGTCGCCGTCCGGCTTCGGGTTCAACCTGTCGGGGGCGGCAGCCGCGTCGTTTGTGGCCGGCAACGCCGTGATGGTGTGCTTCAACACCGCCTCGGCCTGGGTCGACGCGTCCGCCGAACTGTAGCGCCTCGCAAGGGCGGCGCGGCCCGCCGCGCTCGTCTCGGCCGAGGCAGCGCCGCGCGAACCCATCTCCGTCAGAGCCTTTCGTCCCACGCGCACCGGCCGCGTGAGGGCGCTTTGTCGTGCCGGCACGAGGAGCAAGATCATTAGCCTGAACGATATCTTGAAAGAGGCCGAAGCCGATATCGCGTCGTTCGGCGGCCTCTCCGGGGAGATCCGGACCAAGGTCAAAGATGGCGTCGCCGAACTGACCAAGATCCGCGACGACATCGTGGCGACGATCGCCGCCGTGACCGGGAGCGCCCGATCCGCCCTGGCGTCCTTGCAAGAGGCTGCGTCTCAAGCGGCGGCGATCGGCACCGACGCGGCCGCTACGCTCGGGGCTGCGACCACGCGGGACGCCGGCGCTGCATTGAAGCCCGACACGTCGACGGTCGAGACCCACGGCGTCTGCGCCCAGGCCGGCACCGCCAGCTTCGGCGCTTGAATCGTTCGCCGATGACGATCGAGACCCCGCGTGCGGGGCCTCGATCCTTGGCCGCAATGCCTGCACCCGGTGCATCCGAGCAAACCGCAAAGGACAAGTTATGACCAGGACCACTTCAGCCATCGGCCGTGCGGTCCTGACCGCCCGCGAGGGCTGTCGGCTCGCCGCCTATCTCGACAGTGTAGGCGTCCCGACCATCGGCGTCGGCCACACCGGCCGGGCGTCTCCGCCCCCAGTGAAGCTCGGCATGACGATCACGCAGGCCGAGGCCGACGCCTATCTGGCGGCAGACCTGGCGCCGTTCGAGGCCGCGGTCGACGGCGTCGTCAAGGTGCCGCTCGCCGACCACCAGTTCGACGCCCTCGTCAGCTTCGCCTTCAACATCGGCGGGGCCGGGTTCGCCGGCTCGACGACCGTGCGCAAGCTCAATGCAGGCGACACCGAAGGCGCCGCCGATGCCATGCTCCTTTGGAAAAGGCCAGCGTCCCTCGGCAGCCGACGCGACGCCGAGCGCCGGCAATTCCTGACGTCCTACGGCGTCTCGTCGCCCTGCGCGCGCATCGGCGAGCCGGCGATCGTGGCGCCCCCCTCGACATCGTCGCCCGACGTCGCGCTCCCGCCCCTCAGGCATATCGACAATCTGCCGTTGAGGCCGCAGCCCGGATTCTGGGCGAGATTTTGGGCCTCGCTGACCGGAAAGGCCACCTGACCATGGATTTTTCAGTGCTCATCCCGACCCTCGCGCAATATGGCGCGCCGCTCATCGCCAAGCTGCTCGAGACCGCGGCCTATGCGACGGGCGGCCCGCTCGTCGGCGGCGTCGCGACCCTGGTCCTCGATGCCGTCGCCAAGGCCGTCGGCGCGCCGTCGTCGTCGCCCGCCGACATCCAGGCGACAATCCAGTCCGACCCCGCCAAGGCGCAGGCGGCGCTGCCGCAGGTCCAGTCGGACCATGCCGACCTGATCAATGCCGCCATCAGCCAGGCGCAGATCGACGAGCAGAACCTCGAAAGCGCCCGTACCATGGAGGCCGACCTCGTCAAGGGCGGTTCGGTCATTGCCTGGGGCGCGCCGGTCGTCTCGGTCATCGCGGTCATGGGCTTCGTCGTCGTCTCGTGCCTCGTGTTCGTGGGTCACGGCGGCGATACGGTGGGCGGCCAGCAGATCCTCGGCGCCATGACGGTGGGCTGGACGACGGTGCTGACCTATTGGCTCGGTTCTTCGAAAGGCTCCTCCGACAAGACCGGGGCGCTGATGTCGATCGCGCATGCGGCGCTCGGCAAGTCGGCGCCCGCCTCGGCCCCGAGGCGCGCGAGATGAGCCGATGATCGCCTTTCGCGTCGTCTCCGGGGTCACCCAGCACTTCATCATGCGCCTGCCCGAATGGGCGAATTCCTTCGTGCTGCTGCTCTACGGCCAGACCCTGCTGCAGCCCGGCGATACCTTCGATCGGCAAGCCTTCTCGGTGATGGCCCACTACGCCTCCGAGCGAAGTTGGGGCGTTGCGCTCGTCGGCCTCGGGGCGGTCCGGCTCGTCGCCCTGATCCTGAACGGCACCTTCGCCCGTTTCGCGCCGTGGTCGGTGCGGATCAGGGCGCTCTCCGCGACGCTCTGCTGCTTCGCCTGGTTCTGCCTGTCGCTCAGCCTCTATCTCGGCGATCCCGCCCTGCCGGGCTGGAAGACCTATGCCGCGCATCTCGCCGTCGACATCATCATGGCCATCTACCTGGGCGGCCAGGCCGGCAAGGTCGATCGGGGGCTCTGGCATGGTCGAACCCGGTGACGTGCAGGGCAGGGACTTCGTCGAATGGTTCGGCGCGATCCTGCTGCTGCTGCTGACCGTCGGCGGCCAGGCCTGGCAGTACATCAGGGAATCGAAGAAGGACGAACCGGCGAAGCACGTCGTCATCGAGACCGCGGAGCTCGCCGACATGGGACCGGTGCGCGACATCCTGCTGCGCCTCGACCGGCTGCTCGATCTCGAGACCGACATCGCGGAGACGAAGCGCGCCACGGCCGAGATGCACTCGATCCTCGAGCGGATGGACCGGCAGGCGGAGACACGTGCGCTGCTGCGCGAGGAGATGCGGCGGGAGGCGCGTCGCGACCCGGATTGAGCGGCCGAAGCTGGCGGGTCCCCGCGCCAGCCGCGCTTTGATGTGCATAAGTCACGAAACAGGATGTGGATGAGATGTGAATAACGTACCCCTTGATTCGGCGGACCAATCACCACCCGGCACCCGAAAGGGGCGCCGGGTGTTTTTGCGTTTCGGACGGTCGGTCTTCCAGGTCACCGTTGCCCGCGTGCTCGCGCCGGCGCCGGTCGAACGAGGCGAAGCACTGCGCCTCGCGCAGAGCCGTCATGATGAGAGGCGGCATCAGCGGCGGCCCGGACGACATATAATCGCCGCGGCGGGAGCCGGCCGCCTGCTCGGACAGGTCCGCGCGCATATCGCGGCGCGGCCGACGCGGTCGAGCCCGGTGTCATCGAATGGCCCACGACCTTCGGCCTCGGGCGCCAAACCGGAGAAATCGATTGACCTCTCCCGACACCGCCTCCGGGATGTCGACCGACGCTCTCGGTCTTCCGGCGGAACGTCCGATCGAGCCTGCGGTCGGTAGCGGCCCGGCCGTCCATTCCGTGCAGAGCTTCAACCGTGTCGGCTCCCGCCGCTATCTCCGGGCCGCCGCGGCGCTGTTCCTCGCCGGCTTCGCCACCTTCTCGCTGCTCTATTGCGTGCAGCCGCTGCTGCCGACCCTGGCGCGGGTATTCGGTGTCGGCGCGGCGGCGAGCTCGCTCGCGATCTCCGTCACCACGGGCCTGCTGGCGCTCTCGATCGTCGCTGCGGCCTCGCTCTCCGATCTCTGGGGCCGCAAGCCCGTGATGGCGGGCTCGCTGGCCCTCGCCGCGGCCTGCAACGCGGCCGCCGCCATCGCGCCCTCCTGGTCGCTCTTTCTTGGCCTGCGGGCGCTCGAAGGCATCGCGCTCGGCGGCGTGCCGGCCGTCGCCATGACCTATCTGGCGGAGGAGACCGAGCCCACCGGCCTCGGCCTCGCCATGGGCCTCTATGTCGGCTCGACCGCGGTCGGCGGCATGGGCGGCCGGGTCATCGCCGGCCTCGTCGCCGCGGCGACATCCTGGCGAGCGGCGGTCGGCCTCGTCGGCCTCGCCGGACTGGTTCTGGCGCTCGCCTTCATCCTGCTGCTGCCACCCTCGCGACATTTTCGCCGCCGGCCGGTCGATCTCGCCGGGCAGACCCGCGCCTTCGCGGCGGCGCTGCGCCGTCCGGCGCTGCTGGCGCTCTATGGCTTCGGCTTCCTGATCATGGGCGGCTTCGTCGCGCTCTACAATTACGCCGGCTTCCGGCTGGAGGCACCACCCTATCGGCTCGACCAGGCCCAGGAAGGACTGATCTTCACGCTCTACCTGCTGGGCACCGTGAGCTCGCCCCTCGCCGGCGTCCTCGCCGACCGGTTCGGCCGGGCTCCCGTCATGGCCGCGGCCAGCCTTGTGGCGCTCGGCGGGGTCGCGGCCTCGCTGTTCATGCCGCTCGGCGCCGTGGTGCTCGGCATCGGGCTCGTCACCTTGGGCTTCTTCGCCGGCCACGCGGTGGCGAGCGGCTCGATCGGCGGCCTCGCCGGCGACCACAAGGGGCAGGCGGCCTCGCTTTATCTCCTGAGCTACTACGCCGGGTCGAGCCTGCTCGGCACGGCCGGCGGCTGGTTCTGGAGCGCCGGCCGCTGGCCCGCCGTGGCCGGCTTCCTTGCCGTCCTGTTCGGACTGGCCCTGGTCGTCGCGGTCCTGGTCCGGTGGCTCGAGGCGCGATCATGAGAAGAGCTCGGGGCGGCGCAGCCTGAGCGTCTGCACCAGCACCAGCGTCTTCATGTCGAGGAGGGCGTTGCGGTCGGCCAGCGCCGCGAGGGCTGCGAGCGGCATCTCCACGACCTCGATGTTCTCGTGCTCTTCGGCGAGGCCGCCGCCCGGGCCCGTGCGGTCCGCCGCCCGATAAGGTGCGAGATAGAGGTCCATGCGCTCGGTCGAGACGCCCGGCAGCGACCACATCCTCCCGCAATGATCGAGCTCGCCGAGCACGACGCCGGCTTCCTCATGCGCCTCGCGCCGCGCGGCCTCGGCCGGGTCCTCGTCCGGCGCCCTGAGGCCGGCCGGCGCTTCGAGCAGGTGGAGCCTCTCGCCGGCGAGAAGCACCGGCGCGCGGGGAAGCTGCACCAGCAGGGCCAGTCGCCGGTCGGGATCATAGGGCAGCACCCCGACGCCCGCCCCGTGGTCCTCTACCTCGCGTTCGAAGACGCCGCCGTCGTCTCCCGCGAGTCTCACAAGGCGGATCTTCAGCCAGCCCTGATAGGCCAAGGAACTGTCGCGGATCTTCACGGTCATGGCGCCCCCGGCGCCCAATCTGCCATGGGCGCGCGCCGATAGCCAAGCCGAGCGCCCGGCCTTATGGTGCGGAAAACCAAGCGAGCCTTGAGGGACTTCCATCAGGCTCGCCCCGAGGGAGCCCGACGATGCATGACGCCGCAGCCTTGGCCGAACCCGCGAGCGCGCGCCGTGGGATTCCCTTCGACACGGAGACGCTCGATCGCCTGATGGAGGAGGCCGGGTTCGATGCGCTCGCCATCACCTCCAAGCATTCGATCCAATATTTCTTCGGCGGCTATCGCTACTTCTTCTATGGCGCCATGGATGCGCATGGGCTGAGCCGCTACCTGCCGGTGATCGTCTACATCAAGGGCCGGCCGGATCGAGCCGCCTATCTGGGCAATCCGATGGAGGCGATGGAGGCCGAGCTCGGCAAGTTCTGGACACCCGAGACGCAGTTTCGTCACTGGACCAGCCCCGATGCCGCCCGCTCCGCGCTGGCCTATATCGACAAGGCCGCGCCGCGCGGTGCGCGCATCGGCGTCGAGATGGGCTTCCTCCCCGCCGACGCGTTCAAGATCCTGAGCGAGGGGCTCGGTCACAACCGTCTAGGCGACGCCACGCTGACCCTCGAAATGCTGCGCGCCGTCAAGACGCCGGCCGAGCTCGACAAGGTGCGTCAGGCGTCCGAGAAGGTGGTCGAGGCCATGCTGGCGACCTTCGCGGCCGCGCAGGAGGGAGTCTCCAAGCTCGATCTCAACGAGCGGCTCAAGCGGGAGGAACGGGCGCGCGGCCTCGAGTTCGACTATTGCCTCATGACCATGGGCACGAGCCTCAACCGCTCACCCTCCGATCAGCGGTTGCGCAAGGGCGAGATCATGTCGCTCGATTCGGGCGGCAACCAGGACGGCTATATCGGCGACCTCTGCCGCATGGGCATCCTGGGCGAGCCCGACGCCGAGCTCGACGACCTGCTCGCCGAGGTCGATGCCATCCAGCAGGCGGCGAGGACGCCGATCCGCGCCGGCGCCCGCGGCGGCGAGATCTTCGCCGGCGCCGAGGCGATGCTCGAAGGCTCGGCGCATCGCGCACACATCCATTTCGCGGCGCATGGCATGGGGCTCGTCGGCCACGAGGCGCCCTGGCTGTCCGACCGCATGACGCCGCCCTATCCGGCCTATCACGCCGACCGGCCGCTCGACGCCGGCATGGTGGTCTCGATCGAGACGACGCTGCGCCATCCCGCCCGCGGCTTCGTCAAGCTCGAGGACACGGTGGCGGTGACGGCGACCGGCTGGGGGGCGTTCGGCGACACGGGCAGGGGGTGGAACCGGATGGGGTGAAACCCGTCGCGGCGCTCGATCGAAGGGCGGGGCGGCAAGATTGGTGCGGCGCAACCGATCGTCATAAGGTTGGCGGCGCGCATTGCCTGTCGGCCTTGAGGCCAGCACCGCCCGCCGCGAGCGAGCCGCACGGTCCTTGATTCATATCACTAGGTGATATACGTTCAGGGACAAAGAGCTGGCGAACCTGATCGACTTGGCAGGCGTCCGGCGCCTGACCAATGGATGGCAGCTCGTCATCCGGGCGGAATGGATCGATGTGACTCCGCAACGTCCGCATGGCCTGTCCTATGCCCTTATCCTGCAGGACGAGCGGGGCAACCGTCTTCTGGGCTTCGACAACGCGCATTCCTACGATGGCGCGGAGCCTGAGGAACCGTTCGATCACGAGCATCCCGCCTTTCGGGTCGATCGGCGGATCAAATATGAGTTCAGGACGGCATCCGCCTTGATCGCGGACGGCTTCGACCGGATCGAGGCCTATTGCGCCGCGCAGAATGCCGCGTTCGAGTTTCTGGAGGACGAACAATGACCAAGACCATCTCCGGGACGGCCCTGCGGGACAGGCTCTTGGCGCGCCTGGCGTCCCAGGATGCGGCCGGATGGCTCGAGGTTTTGGCCGTGCCGTCGCACCGGGACCTGCTCGGCCTGATCGGCCGGGAGCATCCGGAAAGCATCGGTCGCCTGTCCGAGCTGGCCGGCCGAGCCCAGCCCAACGTCAGCCGGTCGCTGAGCGCGCTCGTCGGCGCTGGGCTGGTGGAGGTCGAGAACGAGGGCCGCCGGTCGATCCCCCGCCTGACGGCTCTCGGCCATGAGAAGACCGGGGAGCTCAAGCTCCTCGGCGACGCGCCTGCCGCGTCTTTGAGCGCCGGCCTGCCGCTCGGTCTCTCGGTCTCGGCTGAGAGCGACGACGCAAGCCCGCTGTCGAGCGACCGTATCGACGGCCGGATCGCGGTCCGGCTGCGCTTCCATGACGGGCAGGAGCTTGCCGGAACGCGCGACGCCGATATCGTGGAGGCCGCCTTGCAGCTCGCGGACC
Organism: Lichenihabitans sp.; assembly: GCA_965277635.1. Taxonomy (GTDB): domain Bacteria; phylum Pseudomonadota; class Alphaproteobacteria; order Rhizobiales; family Beijerinckiaceae; genus Lichenihabitans. Next base: position 1,143,899 of record CBDIDE010000002.1, on the reverse strand, counting down.
GATGGTGGCGCATCCTCTACCGCCGTGACGCACCTTTCGCGCTCGGAGACTATCGGCAGGTCGGCGACCCGAAGCCGTTCGTCTGTCTCGCCAGGTCGGCGGGACGTCGGATCGAGCTTCTGGCGCGCCGTCCCGGCATCGAGGGCGGATCACGTCTCGGCATCGGCGGCACCTTCGCGGTGGAGGCTTTCGCCGACCACCTGCTCGACCATGTGCTGAGGCCCGTGGTGAGGATGTTGCGCGCCCGCCTTCGATACGATCGTCCGCTGCAATCGAGCCTCGACCGGATCGAGGAATCGCGCAGCTTTCCGGAGGAATTCCGCTTCTGCCGGACCGCCGGCGCGCTGGGCCTGTCCCCGACCGACCTGCCGGACGAGGTGGCGACCTCGATCCATCGGCTCATCGAGCAGATGGAGGACGAGGAGGCGCGCCTCGATTTTGCCTCCGCCGTGCTGGCGGACAGCCTCGACGACGGTTGGGGCTGGGTGAAGCACGAGATGGAGGTGAACGGCGAGAGGAACCGGCTGCATGGCCTGCCGGCGCTGCGGGACCGATGCGCGATGCCGAGCGGCCTCGACGCCATGCCATGGCAGGTCGGCATCACCTTGGCCAAGAACATGCGCCAGGCCATTTGTCTGGCCGTCGATCGGTCGGTCGGCGGGGTCGATGGCCTGGCGCAGGCGACGGGTGTCGATGGTTCCTTGTCCTTCGGCGCGAAGCCGCCGGGATCTCTGCTGGCCTTCCGGTCGACGCTTGGCGGCGAGCCCAGCGTCCTGACGTCGGATCAGGGGTCGATCACCTCGTCCTTCGTGCTGGCCCGCGCGGTCGGCGACTATATCGGGTTCAAGAAAAGCCCCAGCGCCTGCGTGTCGACGCTCTACGTCGATCGTCAAGCGGTGGGGCGCGCCTTCGCGGCGGAGCTCTTGGCGCCGTCGCAGGCCGTGGTCGCGATGATCAACGAGGAGGACATATCCCGCCACGCCATCGCGGCGCATTTCGGCGTCTCGGAGGCCGTCGTCGACCATCAGTACCGCAACAACGCCGCCGCGGCGCGCGTCGACGCTTGAGATTAGCGGCCGGCAGAGGAGCCCGTTCATGGCTCTCAAGGCGCGGCTCGACGACCCGGTCGGCCGCAAAGGCCGACCGCGCCCCTTGTCAGACGAGCTACGGGCTCGCGGCCACCTCGGCGAAGGTGATGCGCTCGCGCGCGACCTCCTCGCGCTGCGCCTCGGTCAGTTCCGCCAGGGCCCTTTGCGCAAGGACCGGACCGAACAAGCTCTCATCCGACCAGTCGCGAGCTTGTGACAAACGCCGTAAGCCGCTGTTGCGACTGACGTGATCTTCGCTTCTCATCCAGCCATGTCACGAGTCCTTGAATGCCCTGCGTGCCGCTCCGAAACGCTCGACAGACATCTCCGCCCGGCGTAGCCTCGCCATAGTGCCGCGGGGAGGCTGCCGTGAGCCAGAGCGCTGCCATCGCCATGCTTTGCCTGGCCGCAATCTTGCCGACGGGCGCCTGTGCCGTCGAGTTCAAGCATCGCGAACCCTTCGTCCCGCGGCATGATTGCACCTGCCGGTTCAAGGGCGAGGACCTGCCGCTCGGCGCCCAACGCTGCATTCCGACGGCGGAGGGTCCCCGCATCTCCGAATGCGTGATCGAACAGAACGTGACCTCCTGGCGCCCGAGCCGTGAGGATTGTGTCGAGGCTCGGCTCGTCGCTCCGGGACGGTGACACCAAACTCCCCCTCGCCGTCCCGACTCCGGCACGCTAGATTGCTCGGCGCGCGAACAAAAATGCGCCGCGACCAAAGCCCGGGGAACGCCCTTGATCACCTCCGACACCCTCGCCGGCCTGCCGGCCTCGATCCGCAAACCCACCTATGACCGCTCCAAGGTCAGGGCCGGCATCGCGCATCTGAGCGTCGGCAATTTCCATCGCGCCCATCAGGCCGTCTATACCGACCGGGTGCTGGCGCTGGACGGCCAGGACGCGTGGGGTATCCTAGGCATCGGCCTCATCGATACGCCGGCCGAGCGCGCCAAGGCCGAGGCGCTCAAGGGGCAGGGCGGCCTCTATTCGCTGACCGAATATCCGCCCGAGGGCCAGCCCGAGGCGCGCATCGTGGGCTCCATCGTCGACTACATGCACGCGCCCGCCGATATCGAGGCGGTGCTCGAGCGCCTCGTCGATCCGGCGATCCGCATCGTCACCATGACCATCACGGAAGGCGGCTACAACATCGACGAGACCGGCCGCTTCAAGCTCGAGGACCCGGCCTTCGCGGCCGACCTCAAGGCCGAGGTGCCGAAGACCTCGTTCGGCATCCTTACCGAGGCGCTGCGGCGACGCCGCGACGCCGGCACCGGACCGTTCTCAGTCTTCTCCTGCGACAACCTGCGCCACAACGGCTCGGTCGCGCGCAACGCGGTGCTGAGCTTCGCTCGCGCCAAGGACCCGGCGCTGGCCCAATGGATCGAGAAACACGTCACCTTTCCGTCCTCGATGGTCGACCGCATCACGCCCGCCGTCGGGCCGGCCGACGTGAATCGGCTCAACCGGCAGAACGGCCTCGACGACGCGGCGCCGGTCTTCGCCGAGGATTTCATCCAGTGGGTGGTGGAGGACGATTTCTGCGCCGGCCGCCCGGCCTGGGAAAAGGTCGGCGTACAGTTCACCGACGACGTGAATGCCTACGAGCAGGTCAAGCTCCGCATGCTCAACGCCTCGCATCTGGCGCTGGCCTATCCGGGCACCCTGATGGGCTTCCGGCTCGTGCATCTCGCCATGCAGGACAAGGATGTCCGCACGCTGCTCGAGCAGTTCATGGCGCGCGACGCGGCGCCGCTCCTCGACGCGCCGGCCGACATGCCGACGGGGCCCTATGCGAACATGCTGATCCGCCGCTTCGCGAACCCCGCCATCGGCGACCAGATGCTGCGCCTGTGCTCGAACGGCGCCGCCAAGATGCCGGTCTATCTGCAGGACAATACCGTCGGGACGCTCGAGCGCGGCGCCGAGCACCGCCGCATCGCCTTCGTGCTCGCGGCCTATGCCAACTACATCGCGGGCACCGACGACGAGGGCCAGCGCTACGATCTCGATGAGCCGCATCTGAGCGAGGCCGACACGCTGCTCGCTGCCGATCCGGACCTCAAGGCGGCGCTCGACATGAGCATGTTCGCCGGCTGGGACCTCGCGGGCCATGCGGCCTTCGCGGAGGATTTCGCCCGATATCGCCAGGCGATCCGCGACCAGGGAACGGCGAGGACGCTGTCGCAGGTGCTCTCCGAGGTCGGCTCGAAATAAGCGAAGTCGCCCTGTAACCATCCCGGCCCCGGATCGTATGTCCTTCAAAGGAGGATATTATGATCCATCGACGTCATCTCCTGGTCGCCGCCGTCTTGGCCTTCGCTCTTCCGGCCGTGGGCCGGGCGGCCGAGACGCAGACCTTCACGCAGAAGGCCTTCGACGCCGCCAAAGCCGCCGGGCGCCCGGTGCTGGTCGAGGTGACGGCCCCCTGGTGCCCCACCTGCAAGGCGCAGCGCCCGATCCTCTCCGATCTGCTGTCGGCGCCGAAGTTCAAGAACCTCGCCGTCTTCGACGTCGATTTCGACTCGCGCAAGGACGTCTTGAAGGAACTCGGTGTGCGCATGCAGAGCACGCTGATCGCCTTTAAAGGCGCCGCCGAGGAAGGCCGCTCGACCGGCGACACCGATAAGGCCTCGATCGCGCGGCTGCTCGACAAGACTCTCTAGGGCATGATCCCGAAAAGTCGGCACGGGTTTTCGGACAAGATCATGCCCCAGCGTATCGAGAGCGCACGATGACAGGCACGCTGGTCCTGGCCGGCCTGGCCGGGCTGCTCTCGGTACTGTCGCCCTGCGTCGTGCCGTTGCTGCCGATCGTGCTCGGCGCGGCGGCGGCCGAGCACCGGTTGGCGCCGGCGGCGCTGGCGATCGGCGTCTCCCTGTCTTTCGTAGCGATCGGGCTCTTCTTCGCCACGATCGGTCTCGCTCTGCCGATCGACGGCGACACCGTGCGGCTCGCCGCGGCGGCCGTGATGGTGGCGGCCGGCATCTTTCTGCTCGTGCCGCCGCTTGGCGTGAGGCTGGCGACGGCTGCCGGCCCGATCGGGCAGTGGACCGACGCGCGTCTCAGCGGCTTCTCGCGTGCCGGGCTCTGGGGACAGTTCGGCGTCGGGCTGCTGCTCGGGGCCGTCTGGAGCCCCTGCGTCGGTCCGACGCTCGGCGCCGTCTCGAGCCTTGCCGCGCAAGGGCGCAACCTCGGGCAGGTGGCGGCCACCATGACGGTCTTCGGCATCGGGGCGGCGGTGCCGCTCCTCGTCATGGGCCTCTTGGCGCGCGGCGTGCTGATGCGCTGGCGCGCCCGCATGCTGCAGGCCGCGACCGCACTCAAGATGGCGCTCGGTGCGGCGCTCGCCTGCACCGGCCTCATTATCCTCACCGGGCTCGATCATCGCATCGAGGCGGCGCTGGTCGCGGCAAGCCCCGACTGGCTGACCGCGCTGACGACGCGATTCTGAACCAATCGGCTCTCTCGGACTTGTGAAGGAGAAAGCCCGAGTCGCTTCGGCGGCCGCAACGGTATCCCATCCCGCAGAGGACATCCTATGAGCCATCTTTTCGAGCCCTGGCGGCTCGGCGAGCTCGAACTCGACAACCGCATCGTCATTGCCCCCATGTGCCAATATTCAGCGGAGGAGGGCTCGGCCACGGACTGGCACATGATCCACCTCGGCTCGCTGGCGCTCTCGGGCGCCGGGCTCCTGATCATCGAGGCGACCGGAGTGTCGCCCGAGGCGCGCATCACCGCCTCCGACCTCGGCCTCTATTCCGACGCCAACGAGGCCGCGCTCGGCCGGGTGCTGAAGGCCGTGCGGGCCTATTCGCCGATCCCGGTCGCCATCCAGCTCGCCCATGCGGGCCGCAAGGCCTCGACCAAGCTGCCCTGGGAGGGCGGCCGGCAGGTCCGCTCCGAAGCGCCGGGCGGATGGGTGACGCAAGCCCCGTCGGCCGTGCCTTTTGCGCCGGCCGACGAGGCGCCGGCGGCGCTGGACGATGCCGGCCTCGCACGAGTGCGGGACGATTTCGTCGCGACCGCGAAACGCGCGGTCAGGCTCGGCCTCGAAGGAATCGAGATCCACGGCGCCCACGGCTACCTGCTGCACGAGTTCCTCTCGCCCCTCGCCAATCGGCGAACCGACCGCTACGGCGGCAGCCTCGAGAACCGGATGCGCTTCCCGCTCGAGATTTTCGATGCGGTGAAGGCGGCGGTGCCGGTTTCGATGCCGGTCTGGATACGCGTCTCGGCCTCGGACTGGGTCGAGGGCGGGTGGGACATCGGCGACACGGTCGAGCTCGCGAAGGTGCTGAAGGGGCGCGGTGCGGCGGCGATCCACGTGTCGTCGGGCGGGATGTCGCCGGAGCAGAAGATCAAGCTCGGGCCGGGCTACCAGGTGCCCTTCGCGGCACGGATCAAGGCCGAGACGGGCTTGCCGACGATCGCGGTCGGGTTGATCACCGACGCCCGCCAGGCGGAGAACATCCTCGTCGAAGGCGAGGCCGACGCCGTGTCGCTGGCACGCGCCATGCTCTACGACCCGCGCTGGCCCTGGCATGCGGCGGCCGAGCTCGGCGCCTCCGTCTCCGCGCCGCCGCAATATTGGCGCTCGCAGCCGCAGGGCCTCAAGGATCTGTTCGAGCCCGCCCGCATCGGGCAGCGGTGAGAGCCGCCTCGCCTGCGATCTGACATTCTGTTTGAAACCTTCCGATCCTCATGCTGAGGGGGGCCGCCAGCACCCCCTCGAAGCATGGCTGACGCTCGCCGTCCTTCGACGCGGCCGCTTCGCGGCCGGCTCAGGATGAGCGCTGAAAGGAGCTTGCGACGCGGCGGAATTAGATGTCCTTGGCGCTGTCGCCGCCCGTCACCTCGTATTCGGCGCCGGTCACCATGTTGGCGGCGTCCGAGGCGAGAAAGACGGCGGCGGGCGAGATGTCGTCCGGCTGCAGCCAGCCGACCTTGAGCGGCACCGTGGTGGCGCGGATTTCCCATGCTTCCTGGGGTGACGGATGTTCGGGCGCCGGGCGGCCCGTCTCGCCGATGCTCTCGCTCAGGCGTTTGTCGTAGCGCGTGAGCGCCGTATCGACGAGGCCGGGAATGAGCGCATTGACCGTGATGTCGTATTGCCCGAGCTCTAGCGCGGCGGACTTCATGAGGCCCAGAATCCCCCATTTCGAGGCCGAGTAGCTCGACGCGTCCTTGGTACCGTGCTTGCCCTGCATGGACGAAAGCAGGATGAAGCGGCCCTTGCGCCGCGCGATCATCCTGGGGGCGAAGGCCCGCACCGTATTCGCCGTGCCGTTGAGGTTGTTGTCGATGACGTCGCGCCAGTCCGCGTCCTCCATCTCCATCAGCGGCACCCAGCGCTGGATCGCCGCGTTCGCGACGACGACGTCGATCTTGCCGTAAGATTTCTCGACCTGATCGGCGACGGCCCGCAGCGCGGCGATGTCGCGAATGTCGGCGCGCACCGCCTCGCCGCGACGGCCGTAGGCGCGGATCTGCCTGACGGTCTCGTCGAGCTCTCCGGGCGTGGCCGGCACGGCATTGGACGCCGACGACACCGGACCAGCGATGTCGAGCGCCACGACATCGGCCCCGTTCGCGGCCATCTCGACCGCGATCGCCCGCCCGATCCCCCGCGCGGCGCCGGTGACGATCGCGACCTTGCCGCCGAGCATGCTGCCGCGCCCCGGCATCACAGGCCCGGCGGTCTTGTCGGGCCCGGGCTCGGGAACCGGCTTGCCGTCGAGGAGCGCGGGCTGGGTATCGGTACGGGTCTGCGCAGCTGCCGCGCCCGAGATGACGAGACCGGCGGCCGCGGCTCCCATCATCAGCCCACGACGATCAGGATCAGGGTTGCTCATTGGTGCCTCCGTTCGGATGCATGGCAACCGAGCGGCTCCAAGGCATGTTCCGGGGCCGGATCGTCGCGGGGAGGGCAGGACGAGCGGGGCAGCCTCTCCTCCCTCGCGCAGCGGGGGAGGGGGACCGCGCGAAGCGCGGTGGAGGGGGAGTAAGAACGAGCGGCGAAAAGGGGCAGGGCCGTCTGGCTCTACGAACAGGTGCCGCCCCCTCCACCGCGCTTCGCGCGGTCCCCCTCCTCCATTCCATGGGGGAGGGGGACCGCGAGCCAGGCGAGATCACCGGCCGGCGGCGGCGCGCTCCTGGTTGAGGGCGAAGAGGCGTTCCAGAAGCTCGTCGTCGGAGAGGTCCGTCGGCCAGCCGTAGGCTTCGGCCACGGCGGCGTCGAGGCGCTTGTGGGCCATGTCGAGCCAGGCGGGGCGCCGGTTGTAGAGGTTGGTCAGCGTGCGGGTCTTGAGCTCCTTCGCGGCCGCCTCGTCGACGGGCAGGATGCGGTCCGGATAGCCCGGCACGACCTCGGGTTCTATCCGCACCAGATCCGGCGGGTTGAGCCAGTTCTCGCGCAAGCGATTCAGCTCCGCCGCCGCTTCCGCGATCCTTTGCGCCCGCGGGTCGTCGGCGTAATCGGCGGCCGCGATGTTGGGCGTGAGACCATCCGGGAAGGGAAAGGTCTCGAAGGTGGTCGAGATCGTGTAACGCGGATCGTTGCCAATGCCATGCCATGACCCAACTTTGAGTGCCCAGATTTGATGTATATTTGATTGAAGTAAACCAAAATATATGTTATTTTCGATTGTAATAATTTGTAGTTTATGATCCGGTAATATCTTTGCGTCTAACCAAGCAAAAATTCGATACTTTGAAACTTCAGGGGTAACCAGAAATCGTCCAAGTCTAACAGCTCGCTTCATTAAGCCTTGGCGTGATTCGACATGGCGCCACCAGTTGCTCTTGTAGGCCTCCCGGTTATTGAGATTTCGCTCCGGCTTCACGTATAGCAGTGCATGCCGAAACGGAGCTTCATAAAACGCCGCTTCTGCCTCGCTCATCGTCCAACCGAAATCGATGATCCATTTGTCGGAGGATCGGCGTGTGATGTCCATGGCGTTGCGCCACGGCTTAAGGACGTCGCTGTTCGGCCGGCCGTTCGGGTTCAGCGGCAGTCGCAGCCATTGGCGTGCAAGTTCGCCGGGGATGTCGAAGGCGCCGCCCTTGGTATCGCCCATGAAGGCGACGCCGGCGTTCTCCTTGAGTCGCTTGGCCTTCGTGAGATCGACGGCCACGCCGGTCAGATCGGCGTTGATCTGGGATACGGGCTCCCCATCGAGCCGTTGCTCCGAAAATCCCCATCCAAAGCCGATCATCGAGACGCGGACAGCGGCGCCCTCCAGCACCCAGGGCTCATCCGCCCAGGCTTCGCGCAGCGCGAAAGCGGCCGCGATGGGCTCCAAGATCTTTCGACTCGCGCCACCCCGGATGGAATTGGTCGTTACGAGCCCCGCCTTGCGCCCGGCTCCAAACTGGTAGGCCTCGGATGGCTCGCCCAGCGCCCGCCAGGCCTTCTCGACCCAGTAGCAGACGAAATCCGCCTCGGCCGGCACGCGGCCCTTGTAGGCCCGGAACAGCCGCTCGACCGTGTCGTCGCCAAGCCCGGACCGCAGCCGCTTCCCGCCCAGGAACGGCGGGTTGCCGATGATGGCATCCGCCGCGGGCCATGCGGCCTCGGTCCCGTCCGGGTTCAGCAGCGCATCGCGGTTGTCGATCTGGTCGAGCGCGGAAAGAATCGGCTCCCGATAGGCCGTGTAGCCGTTCTTGCGCTCCCACTGGAGGTTGCCGATCCAGAGCGTCACGCGCGCGAGTTCGGCCGCATAGGCCTCGATCTCGATGCCGAGCACCGCATCGAGCCCGACGCGCGGGGGCACCTGCGGGATGCCGAGCCGCTCGCCGTCCATCAGCGCGCGCAGCTCGATGTCGCGCAAGGCGTGCAGCGCCACATAGAGGAAATTGCCCGAGCCGCAGGCGGGATCGAGCACCCGAAAGGCGGCGAGACGGATCAAAAAAGAGTCGAGAATTTCCTTGGCTCGGTCCCGCGCCGCATCAGCCCGCCTGGCGAGGGCGACGAGTTCCTTGCGTCGGCCGGCCTCGCCCGCCTTGGCCTTGGCGGCATCGGCCTTGAGGCTCTCGGCGGCGCGCTCCTGCACCGCCTTGCGCTCGGCCTCGGCGACGGCGACCTCTTCCATGGCCTCGGCAATCTCGGCATGCGCCGCCTCCCACTCCGCTGTCAGCGGGCGGACGATGACGGGCTCGACGATCTTCAGGATCTTGTCGCGATCGGTGTAGTGGGCGCCGAGCGCGGCCCGTTTCCGCGTCGCTTTCAGCGCCTCCTCGAACAGCGTACCGAAGATCGCCGGATCGATCTGCGACCAATCGTGCTCCGAAGCCGTATCCAGGATCAGCTTGAGATCGCCGGGCTCGAGCGCGAGGGCGCCCGCCTCGTCGAAGAGACCGCCGTTGAACCAGCGGATGACGTCGGCGCCGAAGAAGCCGCCAGTGCGCATCTTGGCGAAAAGCTCTTCGAGCTGCGCCTTGGCGTGTTCGGGCCTTCGCTGCGTCGCCTTGATCACACGGCTGAACAGCCCCGTCGGCAGAAGGCCAGCGTCCTCGGCGAACATGCAGAAGACGAGGCGGTTCAGGAAATGCGCCACCGCGCGCGGCTCCTCGCCGCGATCCTGCAGCCGTCGGCCGAGATCGCCGAAGGCCGAGGCCGCCTTGGCGGTCAGCTCCTGCGGGCTGAGCCCGGGGCGGAGCGCCTCCGAACCCTGGAAGACCTGGCGCAGCTCTTCGAGGCGCCGCGGCTCGCGCAGGTCGTCGAGGGTAAAGTCGAGCCGGCGCGAGACGGTGTTCGTCCAGTTGGTGTGGACGACGATCCGCTCCATGTCGGAGACGACCAGATAGGGCGGGTTCTGCAGGTCGAGCGCGTAGGCCTGGAGCTGGCGCAGCGCAGCGTCTAGGTTCTTGTGCTTGCCCTTGTATTCCCAGCCGAAGCAGCCCTTGCGCCAGACGTCGGCCCAGCCGTCGCCGCCACCGGTTTTGCGGGCGCCGCGCTCGAAGCAATAACGCTCGCCGAGAGAATCGTCTTCGGCCGGCGTCGGCTCGCCCAGTAGGTGGCATAGATCGATGAAATGTTCCTGCACGGCCTGCCGCTCGCGCAACCGGCTCTCGGTCCATTTCCGGATGAAGGTGTCCGGTGTCACCGCGCCTCGTCCCGCCGCCCCGGCAGAACGGGGTCGGATTCGATCATGGCGAAAAGGATGTGGTCCTGCCAGCGGCCGTTGATTCGGAGATAGGAGCGCGCGTAGCCCTCGCGCTGGAAGCCGACGCTTTCGAGCAGATGCATCGAGGCTTCGTTGTGCGGCAGGCAGGCGGCCTCGAGCCGGTGCAGGCGCAGCGTCGAGAAGACGAAGTTGGTGACCGCGCGGACCGCGGCGCTCATGTAGCCGCGGCCCGCATAGGGCTCGCCCATCCAGTAGCCGAGCGTCCCCGTCTGGGCGACGCCGCGGCGGATCTGGCCGACGGTCAGGCCGCCGAGCATGGCGTCGTCGTCGCGAAAGACCAGGAACGGGAAGGCCTCGTCCCGGTTCATCTCCTCGGCGTGCAGGCGGATGCGGCGGCGGAAGGCGGCGCGCGTCAGGTCGTCGGCGGGCCAGACCGGCTCCCAAACGCTCAGAAACGTCCGGCTGCGCTCGCGCAAGGCTGCCCATTCGTCGAAGTCGCGCATCTCGGCCGGGCGCATGTAGACGCCGCCGCCGCGCACGATGGTCGTCGAATCATAGGTCGAGCCGAGCCGGAAGAGCGCCACGTCACCCTCGTCCGGAAAGCCCGAGCCGCGCCGCGACGGCATCGGGCGTGAGCACCCCGCGCACCGGGCCGACCGCCGCGACGGTCGGCGCGCTCTTGAGCATCGCGACGCCGGCGCGCCGGGCATCGGCCGCCGTGATGGCGTCGATCCGTCCCATGATCTCGGCGAGATCCAGCACCCGTCCATAGGCGAGATGCTGGCGGGCGATCTGCTCGGCGCGGGCGGCCGAACTTTCGAGGGCCACCAGGAGCGACACCTTGAGCTGCGCCTTGGCGCGCTCGACCTCCTCTTCGTCGAGCGTCTCGGTCGCCTCGGCCAGCGCATCGAGCGCCACCGGCATGAGCTCGGCGATGTGACGCTCCGAGGTGGCGGCATAGAAGCCGAAGAGGCCGGTATCCGCATAGGCCCAGTCGAAGGAGTTGATCGAATAGGCAAGGCCGCGCTCCTCCCGCACCGTCTGGAACAGGCGCGAGGACATGCCGCCGCCGAGCGCGTTCGAGAAGATATGCGCGGCGTAATGGTCGTCCGCATGGAACGACGGCCCCTCGAAGCCGACCACGATATGGGCCTGCTCGAAGCGGCGCTTGAGCTTGATATCACCGCCGACATAGCGCGCCAGGGAGGCCGGTGGACCGGCCTCCCGCGTCAGGGTGTCGAGCCGCCGCGCCGCATCCTCGACGAGGCGATCGTGATCGACAGCGCCCGCCGCCGCCACGATCGTCTCGCCGGCGCTGTAGCGGCGACCCAGAAATCCCGCCACCTTGTCGCGGCTGAAGGTCGAGACGCCCTTCGGCGTGCCGAGAATGGGTCGGCCGATGGGCTGGTCCGGATAGGCCGTCGCGATGAAGAGCTCGAAGACGAGGTCGTCCGGCACGTCCTCGACGGCGCCAATCTCCTGGAGCACGACCTCCTTCTCGCGCTCGACCTCGGCGGGGTCGAACGTGCTGTCGGTCAGGATGTCCGAGAGGATGTCGAGGGCGAGGCCGGTGTCGGCGCAGAGCACGCGGGCGTAATAGGCCGTCTGCTCGCTCGAGGTCGCGGCATTGAGCTCGCCGCCGGCGCTCTCGATCTCCTCGGCGATGCGGCGCGCGGTGCGGCGGCGCGTGCCCTTGAACGCCATATGCTCGAGGAAATGCGACAGGCCATGCTCGGCTTCGGTCTCGTGGCGCGAGCCGATGCCGACCCAGATGCCGAGCGAGGTGGTCTGCAGATGCGGCATGTCGTCGGTCATGACGCGCAGCCCCGAGGGCAGGGTGGTGACGGCGACGCTCACGCGGGGCGTCCGTTGTTGCGGCCGGCTCGTTCTCGGATGAAGCGCTCGATGCCCCCGACCTCGTTCGGCAGCACGGTGAAATGCTCCTCGCGGCCGAGCAGGTCGGCGAGATGCGCCGGCAGGGCAGGGCGCTGCCCGGTGGCGCGCTCGACCGCGTCGGGAAACTTGGCCGGATGGGCGGTGCCGAGCACCACCATGGGAGTCGCGGGATCGGCCGCGAGAGCCTGGCGTGCCGCCCCGACGCCGACCGCCGTATGCGGGTCGATCACCATGCCGGCCTCGGCATGGGCGCGGCGCATCTCGGCCTCGGTGGCGTCCTCGTCGACCCGATGCGCGTCGAACTCGTCGCGGATGCGGCCGAGAGGCCCGGCATCGAGCGTGAAGCGGCCCGACTGCTTGAGGCTCGCCATCAGGCGGCACAAAGCCTCCGCGTCCCCCGCATAGGCCGAGAACAGCAGCCGCTCGAAGTTCGACGAGACCTGGATGTCCATCGAGGGCGACTGCGTCGGCCTGACACCCTGAACCTCGTAGGTTCCGGAGGCGAGGCAGCGCGCCAGGATGTCGTTTTCGTTGGTGGCGACGACGAGGCGGGAGACCGGCAGGCCCAAGGCCTTGGCGATCCAGCCCGCCAGGATGTCGCCGAAATTGCCGGTCGGCACGGCAAAGCTCAGCTTGCGATGCGGGCTGCCGAGCACCACGCCGGCCGCGAAATAATAGCCGACCTGAGCCACGACGCGGGCCCAGTTGATCGAGTTGACGCCCGACAGGTTCATCTCGTCGCGGAAGGCGTGGTGGTTGAACAGCGCCTTCACGATGGCCTGGCAATCGTCGAAGGTGCCGTCGAGCGCGACGGCATGGACGTTCGGTGCGTCGACGCCTGTCATCTGCCGGCGCTGCACGTCCGACACGCGACCGTGCGGGTAAAGGATGAAGAGATCGACCGAGTCGAGCCCCTTGAAGGCCTCTATCGCGGCCGCGCCGGTGTCGCCCGAGGTGGCGCCGACGATGGTGGTGCGGGCGCCGCGCCTCGCCAGCGCCTCCTCCATCATGCGGCCGAGGAGCTGCATGGCGACGTCCTTGAAGGCCAGCGTCGGCCCGTGGAAGAGTTCGAGCACGAAGAGGTTGCGGTCGAGCTGGACGAGCGGCACGACGGCCGGATGGCGGAAGCCCGCATAGGCCGCCTCCGTCATGCGGCACAGCGTCTCGCGCGAAAAGCTCCCCTGCGCGAAGGGCGCGATGATCCGGGCCGCGACCTCCGCATAGGGCAGGCCGGCGAGGCCCTCGATCTCCCTGGGCGAGAGGCGCGGCATCGTGGCGGGCACGTAGAGGCCGCCGTCCCGGGCGAGGCCCGCCAGCAGCGCGCCCTCGAAGGGGAGTGTCGGCGCGCTGCCGCGGGTCGAGATGTAGTCCACGGTCGGTGATCCTCAGCGGCGAACGCGCCGCGCCCGAGTTTAGGGCGTCTCGGCCGCGACTTCACCACATAGATTTTGGTGGCGGTCAACCCGGGCGAAGCGACTGCACCTTCCCGTCTTGTCGCAAGCGAGAACCTCGGGGATGAGCGCGGGGACGCACCGAAGGTCGCCAGGGCAGATCTGCTCCTCGATCGCCATGCTCGAAGAGCACAAGGTCGGCGTTCCGAGTTTCGTGTGGGACGGCCTCGTTCTTACCGACCCTGAGCGACGCCGAGATCCGCGAACGCATGGGCGGCAACATCTACCGCTGCTCGGCCTACCCCGACATCGTCGCGCAGGTGAGATCTATCCGGTGTGCCGGCGCAGCGACGCTCGCACGAACTCCATCAAAGCGGACGAGATATGGCCGAGCCTCTTAGCGGAATCCGCGTCGATCGTGGCGATCTTGCAGGGGCGGATGGTGGACGGGACGGGCAGGCCGGTGGACGTCTCCTCGCTCCCGATAGGCAGATCTTCGGGCCACGAGCGGTTTTCGGCGCTGGTGATCATCACGACCCAGAGCAGGGTCGCGCCCTCGGCAGGGAGGCTTTTGGACACGACCAAGGCGGGACGAAACTGCCGCGTGGATCGATCCGTATAAGGAAACGGAACCCGAACCACGTCGCCTTGATCAAAGGTCCGCATAGGCTTTCCGGTCGGCTTCGCCGTCCCACTCGACGAACGCGCCGAAGGGATCATCCTTGGGCAAAGCCGACCTCACCTTCGACAGGATGACCTCGCCGCCCCTGATCTCATAGGCAAGTTCATCACCTTCCCTGAGATGCAGTGCCGCGCGAATCGGTTGCGGGATCGTCGTCTGCGCTTTGCTCGTGACCTTGCTTGTGATCATCGCTCGTCTCGTAAGGAATTTCCTTACGGTAGACCGATCAACCCCTTTCTTCAAGTTCCCTCACCGGAACGTCTTCCTTGGATCGAAGGCGTCGCGCACCGCCTCGCCGATGAACACCAGGAGCGACAGCAGCAGCGCGATGGCGAAGAAGCCGGTGAGGCCGAGCCAGGGGGCCTGCAGGTTCGACTTGCCCTGCAGCAGCAGTTCGCCGAGCGAGGGCGAGCCCGGCGGCAGGCCGAAACCGAGAAAATCGAGCGAGGTCAGCGTCGTGATCGAGCCATTGAGCACGAAGGGCAGGAAGGTCAAGGTCGCCACCATGGCGTTGGGCAGCAGGTGCTTGACCATGATGCGGGCGTTCGACAGGCCGAGGGCGCGCGCCGCGGTCACATATTCGAAGTTGCGCGCCCGCAGGAACTCGGCCCGCACCACATGGACCAGGTTGACCCAGGAGAAGAGCAGGAGGATGCCGAGCAGCACGAAGAAGGAGGGCGTGATGATCGAGGCGACGATGATCAGGAGGTAGAGGTGCGGCAGCGACGACCAGATCTCGATCACACGCTGCATGATGAGGTCGGTCCAGCCGCCGAAATAGCCCTGCACGGCACCGGCCGCGATGCCGACGACGGACGAGATCCCGGCCAGGATCAGGCCGAACAGGATCGAGATACGGAAGCCGTAGATCAGCCGGGCCACGACGTCGCGGCCCTGGTCGTCGGTGCCGAGCCAGTTCCATTCGATCGCATTGCAAGGGTGGGCGGCGGGCGGCTTGGCGCCGTGGCGCTCGATCGAGGCGATGCATTGCTTGTCGGACAGCATCCAGGTCGGCGGGGAGGGGGCCGGCACCGGCAGGTCGAGGTTATGCGTCCGGTAGGAATAGCGGATCGGCGGCCAGAGCATCCAGCCGTTCGAATTGATCTCGTTGGCCACGAAGGGGTCGCGGTAGTCGGTCTCGGCCAGGAAACCGCCGAACTTGTCCTCCGGATAGTCGTGCAGGAAGGGGAACAGGATCTCGCCCTTGTAGGAGGCGACGATCGGCTTGTCGTTGGCGACGAATTCGGCCCCGAGCGAGACGAAGAACAGCACGAGGAACAGGATCAGCGACCAATAACCGCGCCGGTTGCGCCTGAAACTGTCGAGCCGCCGCTGGTTGATCGGGGAGAGCCCGAGCAGTCCTTTGCGGGGCAGGGGGGGCGCCAGTGCCCGGCGCTCGGCGGGCGACGCCGAGCTGGCGAGCGCGTCCATCATACGTTCCGCGTCTCGAAGTCGATGCGCGGATCGATCCAGGTATAGGTCAGGTCCGAGATCAGGTTCACCACGAGGCCGAGCAGCGCGAAGATGTAGAGATTGGCGAAGACCACCGGGTAGTCGCGGTTGAGGATCGATTCGTAGGACAGGAGTCCCAGCCCGTCGAGCGAGAAGATGCTTTCGATCAGCAGCGCCCCGGTGAAGAAGGCCGAGACGAAGGCGCCGGGGAAGCCCGCCACGACGATCATCATGGCATTGCGGAACACATGGCCGTAGAGCACGCGCCGCTCGCTCAGGCCCTTCATGCGGGCGGTCTGCACGTAGCTCTTGCGGATCTCGTCGAGGAAGGAATTCTTGGTCAGGAAGGTCGCGGTGGCGAAGGCACCGATCGACATGGCGATGATCGGCAGCGTGATATGCCAGAGATAGTCGCCGATCCTGGCCGGCCAGGACAGGTCCGCCCAGTTCTCGGAGGTCAGGCCGCGCAGCGGGAAGATCTGCCAGAACGAACCGCCGGCGAACAGCACGATGAGCAGGATGGCGAAGAGGAAGCTCGGGATCGCATAGCCGATGATGACGACGCCCGACGTCCAGACGTCGAACCGCGAGCCGTCGCGCACCGCCTTGGCGATGCCGAGCGGAATCGAGATGGCGTAGGAGATCAGCGTCATCCACAGGCCGAGAGAGATCGACACGGGGAGCTTCTCGCCGATGAGCTTCAGCACGGAGACGTCGCGGAAATAGCTCTGGCCGAAATCGAAGACCGCATAGTTGCGGATCATGATCCAGAAGCGCTCGTAGGCCGGCTTGTCGAAGCCGAATTGCTTTTCGAGCTCCTTGATGAATTTCGGGTCGAGCCCCTGGGCGCCGCGATAGCGCGACGATTCGCCCGTCGCGCCGGCCTGGGCCTGCGCGCCGCCGCCGATCTCGGCGCCGCCTCCGCCGAGCCGGCTTGCACCGCCCCCGTCGAGCCCCTGCAGTTGCGCGATGATGCGCTCGACCGGGCCGCCCGGCGCGAACTGCACGATGATGAAGGAGATCAGCATGATGCCGAAGATCGTCGGGATCATGAGCAGGAGGCGTCGGGCGATATAGGCGAGCATCGTGACTTACGGCAGCCGCGTATCCTCCCCCGCATGGCGGGGGAGGGGGACCGTGCGCAGCACGGTGGAGGGGGTGGAACGGCCACGGGCTCTCGAAACGATCGTTGCTCCAACCTCGAGGCGCTTCGTCCTGTCCAACACATCGCGTGCGGCGAAACGCAATACGTCTACCCCTTGCCCTGCCAGCCAAGCGAAACGCCGCGCGTCGTGAGCCGCCTGTTGCGGATTATCATGCGCCGCCCCTTCGACTTCGATCGCGAGCTTTGCGCCGACACAATAAAAATCGACGACAAACGGCCCTATCGGATGCCGTCGCCGAAATCGGAGACCATCGAGCTGATGTCGCCGAAGGTCTTGCCAGAGCAAAATTTCCGGCAGCGTCAGCGTCCTCCGTAGCTGCCGGGCGCGGTCGGTCACTGCTCTTGCCACGGGACTCCTCCAGGTGGATACGCCCCTCCACCATGCTCCGCATGGTCCCCCGCCCCTGACTTGGCAGGGGAGGATGTCCCGCGTCAACCACCCAGCTTGAGCTTGGCGGCCTTGTCCTTGTCGTACCACCAGGTCGAGAGCACGCCCGGATCGAAATTCGGACGCCGCGACGGCCAGCCGAACTGGTCCCAGAAGGCCAGCCAGTGGTCCGGGTTGTTCCACATCAGCACGCCGTAGTAGCCGGCGCGCAGGATGCGGTCGATGCATTTGCAGATGGCGTCGAGCTCGGGGCGGCTTTCCGCCACCAGCGCCTTGGCGATCAGCGCATCGAGGACAGGGTCGGCGACCCCCGTCAGGTTCAGCGATCCGGGCGTCCGGGCGGCGTCGGAGCCGTAGATCACCCGCAGGTCTTCGCCCGGCGTGAAGCTCGCCCCGTAGCGGAGCGTCACGATGTCGTAGTCGAAGCTGTTGACGCGTGATTGGTATTGCGCCGCATCGACGGTGCGGAAGGTCGCGTCGATCCCGAGCAGGCGCAGGTTCTTGATGAAGGGGCTGGTATGGCGCTCCAGCGAACCCTGGAAATCCAGGAACTCGATGCGGAAAGGGTTACCGTCCGGGAGCTTGAGCACGTTGCCGTCGCGCTTGCAGCCGGCCTCCTGCAGAAGCTTGAACGCCTGGCTCAGGAGGGCGCGGTCCTGCCCCGAGCCATCCGAGACCGGCGGCATGACGGCCTCTCCGAAGACCGCATCGACGACCTTGCCGCGGAACGGCTCGAGCAGCTTGAGCTCGTCGGCGCTAGGCAGGCCGGTCGCGGCCATGGGCGAGTTCTGGAAATAGGACCAGGTCCGCTGGTAGAGACCGAACATGATGTTGCGGTTGGTCCATTCGAAATCGAAGGCGAGGCCGAGCGCCTGACGGATGCGAGGATCCTTGAACTGCGCCCGGCGGCTGTTGAGCCACCAGGCCTGGGCACCGCGCGGCGCCTCGTCGGGAACCGTGTCGCGCTTGACCCGCCCCTCGGTCACCGCGGGGAAATCGTAGCCCTTGGCCCAGTTGATCGACGTCGCATCCTCGTGGAACGTGATGGCGCCCGACTTGAAGGCCTCGAAGCCGACCTGCCGCTCGCGATAATATTCGTAGCGGATCACGTCGAAATTGCCCTGGCCGACATTGATCGGCAGGTCCTTGGCCCAGTAGTCGGGGACGCGGTTGAACTCGATGAACCGGCCCTGATCGAAGGCGCCGATCTTGTAGCCGCTCGAGCCGAGCGGGGGCGTCAGCGTCGTCTGGTCGAACTCGTGCGCCGCGTAGAAGGCCTTGGAGAAGATCGGCTGACCGGCGACGATGAGCGGGAGCTGGCGGCTGTGCCCGGGCTTGAGCGTCACGGTGACGATATCGTCCGCCTCGGCCTCCGCCTTGTCGAGATCGCGCAGGCTGGTGACGATGTTGGGGTGGCCTTTGGCCTTGAGGGTGTCGAGCGAGAAGACGACGTCCGCGGCCGTGAGCTTGGAGCCGTCGTGGAAGCGCGCCTCGGGACGCAGCCTGAACCGGTAGGTCAGCCTGTCGGCCGACCAACTGACCGAGCGGGCCACGACACCGTAGAGCGCGTCAGGTTCGTCGAGCGTGCCGCTCATCAGCGTGTCGAAGATCGCGCCGACCCCGGCGGCGCCGTTGCCCTTCAGGATATAGACGTTGAGCGTGTCGAAGGTGGTGAAGTTCTGGTTGTTGCCGATCGTCGTCGGCTCAATGACGATCGAGCCCCCCTTGGGGGCTTGCGGGTTGACGTAGGGGAGCGCCTTGAAATCCGCGGACAGGCCGAGATCGCCGAAGACCGAGAGGCCGTAGCTTTCCGTTTCGTTCTCCGCCGCCGCGGCGGATCTTTCCAGTCCGCGTACGAAGGGCAGGACCACGGTCGAGCCCGCGAGGACGAGCGCCGATCGGCGGGTCAATGTCGGCATGGCTCTCGGCTTTCTCCTGCGGGAATCGCACGCCCAAGGACGGGAGGATTATGTCGGTTTTCGGAAGCAAGGCCAGTGTGGCCCGCGCTGGCGCGTCAGCCGCCCTGCCGGTCGAACAGACGCCGGTCCCACCAGACGGGCGTGTGGAGATCATGCGTGATCGATCCGGCGTCCGGATGATCGGGATTGATGAGGATGTTCCGCTCCATGCGAGCCACCACGCTCGGCACGATGAGGATGGCCGACCGCTGCTCCTCGAACCAGCGGTCGCCGAAGCTGCGCGATTGTGCGCCCGACATCGCATCCCAGCCGGGCAGGCGATCGGGCGTGACGACCTCGTAGGATGTATGGTTGGGGATGGTGATCGTGATGAAATGCTGGTTCGGCGGCAGGCGCCCTGACCCGTGGACCAGCTTCTCCAGCATCGCCGTCGAATAATGTTCGCTCGCGTAGAGGATCGCGGTTCCGACGCTGTGCCAGCGGCCGTGAAACAGTTTCGAACCACCGGCGTCGAAGATCGGATAGAGGCCGTCCGGATCACCGATCCGATACGCGTGGAGGACACGGTCGAGACGCTGGGCCGCCACCCGAGTCAGGCCGCGATCCCGTATTGCAGGCCGCCCAAAACGTTCTCGACGACGTCGCTGCCGAAATCGCTGGCCAGAGCAAGATCGAGCGGCTTGCGGCCGTCGAGCAGCGGGTGCGGTCGCCCGAGAAAATCGCGGGCTTCGGCCTCGCTTCCCCAGACCTGGACCGCGAAAGCCCAGATCTTGGCCAGACGCGTGAGCCTGCCGCTCTCCTCCGTAGTCAAGCGGCGGGACGGTCCCTTTCGCCGGCGCATCAGCGTCGGTCTCGGCACGATGAGATATTTGAACGTCTCGTCGTTCGGCGCGATGGCCTCCGCCAGGTGATCGAGCGCCACGACGGACAAGCCCTCCTCGAGCGCGGAGACGAAGGCCAGCGGTTCGCGCAAGCCCGGCCCAAGGCCCAAGGCTCCGGCCAGCGCGGGCATCGAGATCATCATGATCGCCTCCGTTCAGATGAGCTAATATAATGGCTCATCTGAACGGAAGCAATCCCGCCCCGTGCCTGCCTCAGCCCTTCTTCGCCGGCGCGGCGGGGGCGGCCGGCGCTGCTGGGGGTGTCTGCGTCGCGGTCGGCAGAGCTTCCGGATTGTCCGACAGCGTATGCACGTAATCGATGATGTCGGCGCGCTTCTGCGGATCGGACTCGCCCGCGAAGGTCATCTTGGTGCCGGGCGCGTAAGTCTTGGGCGAGGTGATGAACTCGTTGATCTTGGCGAAGTCCCACTTGCCGCCCTTCGACTTCAGCGCATCCGAATAGGCGAAGCCGGGAACCGAGGCCACGTCGCGGCCAACGACGTTCCACAAGGGCGGTCCGATCTTGGGGCCGGCCCCCTTCTCGAAATTATGGCAGGCGCCGCACGCTTTGGCGAAGCTCTCACCTTTCTTCTCGTCGGCATGGGCGAGCAGGACGGGCAGCGGCTCGGCTGCAGCGGCCGGCGTGCCGCTACCCGTGTCGGCCGTCTCCGCCGGCGCCGCGGGCAGATCGAAGCCGGGCTTGGAGGGTACGGACGGGGCATAGATGAAACCGGAGAACAGGCCGAGAGCCATGGTCAACAGGAGCGTACCAAGAACCGCGCCAGCGGTCTTGTTGACTTCGAATGAATCCATAACCCGGACGGCTCCCAGACAAGTCGGCAGAGGCGCGCCGATTCCGCCCGACCAGCGGTGACGCTCAGGTTTCAAGTGCCACTTTGCCGAAGCCTTGGCAACACGTATAAGCGCCGGGGCCTTGCGGCTTTTGGCCCCCGTTTCGGCCGGTCGCGCAAGGGCCGCTGACCCCCAGGCTTCATGGTTCCCATCATCATCGTTCCGGCCCGCATGGCCTCGACCCGGCTGCCCGGCAAACCGATGGCCGGCATCCACGGGCTGCCGATGATCGTCCATGTCTGGCAGCGGGCGTGCGAGGCCGACCTCGGGCCGGTGGTGGTGGCGACCGACGAGGCCGCAGTCCTGCGCGCCGTCGAGGCGGCTGGCGGCCGGGCCGTGATGACGCGCACCGACCATGCCTCAGGCAGCGATCGGATCGAGGAGGCGCTCGAGGCGCTCGATCCCGAGGGCCGTCACGACGTCGTGGTCAACGTGCAAGGCGACCTGCCGACCATCGATCCCGCCATCATCCGCGCCGCCGTCGCGCCGCTGGCGGATCCTCGCGTCGACATCGCGACGCTGGCTGCGATCATCCGCCGCGCCGAGGAGACGGACGACCCCAACATCGTCAAGGCGATCGGCACCGAGATCGCGCCCGGACGGTTTCGCGCGCTCTACTTCACCCGCGCCACGGCTCCCTGGGGCGAGGGGCCGCTCCTCCACCATATCGGGCTCTACGCCTACCGGCGGGCGGCGCTGCGCCGGTTCGTCCGCTTGCCGCCGTCACCGCTCGAGCGCCGCGAGAAGCTCGAGCAATTGCGCGCGCTCGAAGCCGGGATGCGCGTCGACATCACCCTGGTCGACACGGTACCGCTCGGCGTCGACACGCCGGGCGAGCTCGAGCGCGCCCGCACTCTGTTGGATCCGACATGAAGAAGACCATCATCGCCTATCAGGGCGAGGCCGGCGCCAATTCCCACACGGCCTGCCTCGACGTCTATCCGGATTGCGAGCCGCTGCCATGTCCGAGCTTCGAGGATGCCTTCGCGGCGGTTCAGGAGGGCCGCGCCGACCTCGGCATGATCCCGATCGAGAATTCCATCGCCGGTCGGGTCGCCGATATCCACGCCCTGATGCCGCACTCGGGCCTGCACATCATCGGCGAATATTTCCTGCCGATCCATTTTCAGCTGATGGGGTTGAAAGGCGCATCGCTGGAGGGATTGCGGCACATCCACAGCCACGTCCATGCGCTCGGCCAGTGCCGCAAGCTGATCCGCCGACTGGGGCTCACCGCCCATGTGGCGGGCGACACGGCCGGCTCGGCGCGCGAAGTGGCCGAATGGGGAGATCCGGTCCGCGCCTCGCTCGCGCCGCGCCTCGCCGCCGCGATCTACGGGCTCGACATCCTGGCCGAGGACGTCGAGGACGAGGTCCACAACACGACGCGCTTCGTCATCCTGTCGAAGACCCCGGCGCTGGCCGGATCCGGCAACGGCCCTGTGGTGACGACCTTCGTGTTCCGGGTCCGCAACATGCCGGCCTCGCTCTACAAGGCGCTCGGCGGCTTCGCCACCAATGCGGTCAACATGACCAAGCTCGAAAGCTACATGGTAGAAGGCGAGTTCACGGCGACGCAGTTCCTCGCCGACGTCGACGGCCATCCGGAGGATCCGCCGCTGCGCCGCGCCCTTGAGGAGCTCGCCTTCTTTTCACGCGAGTTGAAGATCCTGGGCGTCTATCCGGCGCACCCGTTCCGCATCGAGACGACGCGGCCGGAGCAAGACTGAGCCGGCGCGCTCACTGGGTTGCGCGTCGCGCCGGCATCAGTCGAATGGGACCTTGGCGCCGAGGAGATCGGCGCCAAGCGTCGATCCGCCCGCTTGAGGCTCCCGGGTGGCCGGCTTGCGCTGCCCCTCATCGGCCCGACCTTCGGTCGGGCACCGTAGCACGACGGGCGAGGCGGCTCGTGCCGCACTGTCGGCGCCTCTCCGCCATCAATCGAGAGGGCGACAGCCTTCACGCGGCAGGCTGTTCGCCTGGTTTCGGCCGCCGGTCGGGCGGCAGCGCCTCCGCGGCGAGATTCGCCAGCACCTCCGCCACGCCGGCGCTCGTCTGCGCGCTCGAGCCGAGGCGCCGCAGCGAGACGGTGCGCGCCTCCGCCTCCTTGCGTCCGACGACGATCAGCACCGGCACCTTGGCGAGCGAATGCTCGCGCACCTTGTAGGTGATCTTCTCGTTGCGCAGGTCGTCCTCGACCCTGAGCCCGAGCTTGCGCGCCTGCGCGATCAGGTCGAGCGCGTAATCGTCCGCCTCCTGCGTGATGGTGGCGACCACCGCCTGGACGGGCGACAGCCACAGGGGGAGGTGGCCGGCGAAATTCTCGATCAGAATGCCGGTGAAGCGCTCGAGCGAGCCGAACATCGCCCGGTGCAGCATCACCGGCGTCACCTTCTCGCTGTGCGGATCGATGTAGAAGGCGCCGAACCGGCCCGGCATGTTGAAATCGACCTGCAAGGTGCCGCACTGCCAGTCGCGGCCGATGGCGTCGCGCAGCACATATTCGAGCTTCGGCCCGTAGAAGGCGCCTTCGCCGGGGTTGATCGAGGTCTCGATGCCGCGCCGCTTCACGTCCTCGATCACCCGCCCGAGTGCCGCCTCGGCTTTGTCCCAGACCTCGTCCGAACCGACCCGCTTCTCGGGCCGCGTCGAGAGCTTTATGCGCACGTCGTCGAAGCCGAAATCGGCGTAGATGGAGAGGATCAGGTCGTTGACCTTCATGCTCTCGGCCATGATCTGGTCTTCGGTGCAGAAGATGTGGGCATCGTCCTGCGTGAAGGCGCGCACCCGCATGACGCCATGCAGCGCCCCCGAGGGTTCGTAGCGGTGCACGATGCCGAACTCGCAGATCTTGAGCGGCAGGTCGCGGTAGCTCTTCAACCCGTTCTTGAAGATCTGCACGTGGCCGGGACAGTTCATCGGCTTCAGCGCGAAGACGCGCTCGTCCTCGGTCTGGGTAAAGAACATGTTCTCGCGGAACGTATCCCAATGGCCCGAGGTCACCCATAGGGCCTTGTCGAGCACCTGGGGCGTGTTGACCTCGGTATAGCCGGCCGCGTCCTGCCGCCGGCGCATGTAGCCGATCAGCGTCTGGAACAGGCTCCAGCCCTTGGGGTGCCAGAAGATCGTGCCGGGACCCTCCTCCTGGAAATGGAACAGGTCCATCTCGCGCCCCAGGCGCCGGTGGTCGCGCCGGGCGGCCTCTTCGAGCCGCTGCAGATGCGCGTCGAGCTCGGCCTGGGTGGCGAAGGCGGTGCCGTAGATGCGCGACAGCATCGGATTGTTCGAATCGCCGCGCCAATAGGCGCCGGCGACCTTCATCAGCTTGAACGCCGAGCCGACCTTGCCGGTCGAGGTCATGTGCGGGCCACGACAGAGGTCGAGCCAGTCGCCTTGTTTGTAGATCTTCAGGTCCTGGTCCGCCGGGATCGCGTCGACGAGCTCGACCTTGAAGGCCTCGCCCTTGGTCTCGAAGAAATGCCTGGCCTTGTCGCGGCTCCAGACCTCCTTGGTGAAGGGCCGGTCGCGCGCGACGATCTCCCGCATCCTCGCCTCGATGGCGGGGAAATCATCGGGCGTGAACGGCTCCGCGCGGTGGAAGTCGTAGTAGAAGCCGTCGTCGATGACGGGGCCGATCGTGACCTGGGTTCCGGGATGAAGGCTCTGCACCGCCTCGGCCAGCACATGGGCGGCATCGTGCCGGATGAGGGGTAGGGCACGCGGGTCGTCGCGGCCGAGGAACTCGATGCGGCCATCGGCATCGAGCGGATCGCCGAGGTCGCGGGTCACGCCGTCGATCACCATGGCGACGGTGCGCCTGGCGAGCGAGGGCGAGATGCCCTTGGCGATGTCGAGCCCGGTCGTGCCGGCCGGGTAGGAGCGGGCCGCGCCATCGGGGAATGTCAGGGAGATCGTCATCATCGGCTCCATGGCTCACTCGCCGAAACGATCGGCGTAAGCTGCGTCGAGAGCGCGAGCCGATACGGCAAAGCGGGCGGTGCGGCAAGTCTTGCGCCGCGGAACAGACGGGCGCCGCGGGCATGACCCTGCGGTGCTGACGCAGCGCCAACGCGGCCTTTGCCCTCGCCGAGGGCTCGACTATGATGACGCTCCGAGGTTCGGCGGGTCATGAATAGCTTACGCTTGCTGCTTTTTGGCCTCGCGCTCTGTGTGCTGGCCGTCCTGGGCTGGCGCTTCATTGCGCCGTCGCCCCGCGAGACCCTGCGGGAACCGTCGCGGACGGGAGCTCCGGAGGCGCCGCCTAAGCTGACGGCCTCGCGGCCCCAGCCTCCGGCGCCCGCGGCGGGAACGGCCGCCGAGGCTCGTCGCAGCGTCGAGGCGCGGGTCGCGGAAGTGCCGCAATATGCGGCCGTCTTCGCCGGGCTCGGCGGGGCGTTCCCGCATGTCCGGGACCAACTTCTCGACCAATGGGCCGCGAGGCTCGCACGAAGCGGCGTGCTGGCCTCGCCGGACACTTTGATGTGGCAGGCGATGCGCGACGTGCAGCAGTCCCAAGGCCTGCTCGCGCGACGCGCCGGCGACGAGGCCCTCTCCGCCTATTTCGACGCGCGCCTCGCCCTGCTCGACGCCATGGCGCCGAGTGATCCCAAGCTCTGCGCCGACTTCCTCTATGGGAGCGCCGACGTGTCGCTCGACGCCTTTTCGGCAACGCACCGCGACCTCGTCGCCAATCTGGCGCAACGCCAGCTCGCCGCCCTGACGAGCGGGAAGGACGGCAAGGGCGACCCTGTCGCGCCGACGCCCGCCGACTTCGATCTCGTTGTCGCGGGGCTCGCCGCCAAAGGCCTCAGCCAGGACGAGATCGGCGTGCTTCTCGACGGCAAGATGCTGGATCCGCCACCGTCGGATGCTCGCCTCTGCCACATGGGCCGCACCTATCTTACGGTGCTGCGCGCCTTGCCGGCCGAGGCGCGGCTGCGGATCTACGGGCTTGCGGCCGAGCTGCTAGCCCGGTCCTGAGCCTCCTTTTCGGGCGGCTGTCGCCAGCGGCCGTAACGCCAGGGTCTATGCGCACAGCCCGGCGGGCAGGTTCCCGGCACCGGATCGTATCCGGCGCCCCCCCAAGGGTGGCAGCGGCTCAGGCGGGCCATCCCCATCCAGCCGCCGGCCCAAAGGCCGTACCGGGCAATGGCCTCCTCGGCGTAGTCCGAGCAGGTCGGCAGATAGCGGCATTGCCGCCCGACGAGACCGGACAGCGTCAGCTGGTAGAGCCGGATGACGAGCCGGACCAACGCCGTCGCCACCGCACTCAGCCGGCGGTCGCGGCATGGCGCCGACCCGCGGCGTGGCCTTCGATCTGGCTCACGGCATCGACCACCGCGTCGAAGGTCAGCATGGTCGAGGCGTGGCGTGCCTTGTAGTCGCGCACCGGCTCGAGCACCGCGCAATCGGCCCAGATGCCGTCGGGCGGCGCACCGTTCTCCTTGAGCATGCGCCGCATGTCCTCCCGCACGGCGCGGAGCGAGGCGGCGCTCTGGCCGATGATCGTCCGGGCCATGATCGACGAGGAGGCCTGGCCGAGGGCACAGGCCTTCACCTCATGGGCGAAATCCGTGACGACGCCGTCTGCCATCGTGACGTCGACCGTCACGGTCGATCCGCAGAGCCTGGAATGAGCGGTGGCGGTGGCATCGGGCGCCGCCATGCGGCCGAGGCGCGGGATGTTGCCGGCGAGCTCCAGGATACGCGCGTTGTAGATGTCGTTGAGCATCGAAAGCCTTGCATCGGCCGCTCCGGCCGAGCCCTTGCGTGGGTCCTTGGCAGGATATAGTGCGTGACCGGTCCCGCCACGAGCCCGTTCCGCCATGACGCCCGCCAGAGACCCCGCTTCGATCGAGGAGACCACGGCCCTGCGTCCGCGCTACGATGCGGCGGGGCTGATCACCTGCGTCACGGTCGACCGGCAAGACCGGGTGCTGATGGTGGCCCATATGAATGCCGAGGCGCTGCGCATGACCCTCGACACCGGCACGGTGCATTACTGGTCGCGCTCGCGCGGCCGTCTCTGGCGCAAGGGCGACACATCGGGACAGGTGCAGCGCCTCGTCGAGCTCAGGACGGATTGCGACCAGGATGCGCTCCTGGCGCGGGTCGAGGTCGGCGGCGACGGGGGCGCCTGCCATACCGGTCGGCGAAGCTGCTTCTATCGGCGCATCGTCGTGGGCGAAACCGGTTCTAGGCTGGAGACCGTACCCGACGCCGCCTAAGCAGCCTTGCGTGGCTAAAGCCACGATCGATTTTGCTTTCGCGAGCAAGATCGATGCTGCTAACGTTTCTAAGTGTAAGCAAACTCGTGCGGGTTTGCTTAGGCGGTGCCGATGTAGTCCAGCATGGCCTGACGCTCCTCCTCGATCTCGGCGATACGATATTTCACGACGTCGCCGATCGAGACGAGTCCCACCAAACGGCCGTGTTCGACGACCGGAATATGCCGGAAGCGGCCTTCGGTCATGCGCTCCATCGCCTGGTTGACGGTCATGTCCCCGGTCGCCGTGACGACGCGCGAGGTCATGTGGCGCGACACGGCCTGCTCCAGCACCTCCGTCCCGTCCCGGCCGAGCGCGCGCACGAGGTCGCGCTCGGAGAAGATCCCGAGCACCTCGCCGTCGGCGCCCCCAACCACCACGGCGCCGATGCGCTTGTCGTTGAGGATGCGCAGGATTTCGGACAAGGTGCGGTGCGGCGCGACGGTGACGACGTCGCGGCCCTTGCTGGAGAGAATACGCGCCACCGTCATGATCGTCTCCCTCGTGCATGAAGGCTCTGCTTCGAAAGCGGCCTTCCTCCGTCCATCCAGCATGATACGCCGGGCGCCTGCCCGCAAGCCTCGATCGCCAAAAGTCCAACCCCGCGCTATCCGGGCTCCGGGTCCGGCCCGTCGGGGGCGGGTGGCACGACCGGTGCCGGAGGGTCGAACACCGGCAGCGCCAGGAGCCCGAACAGGAAGCCGCCGATATGGGCCTGCCAGGCCACGGCGCCGCCGGTCAGCCCGGCCGAGATGGCTCCAATGCCGAACAGCAGGTTGGTGGCGAACCAGGCGATCAGGAAGGTGACGGCCCGGCGGTCGCGCATCATGGCGCCGAGCGACAGCAGCGGCTGCCGCGAGGCGACATCGCGCGCCGGATCGGACAGGCCGATGAGGGACGAGACCGGCAGGCGGGGCTGGAACACGAAGCGCAGCACCGCGCCCATGCAGGCCGAAACCGCCGCCGACGCCCCGATCACCGGCTGCAGGTCGAGCCAATGGGTGAGGTAATGCGCGATCGCCCCGGCCAGGCTGCCGCCACAGAGGAACAGGATCAGCCGCGGCGTGCCGAGGCGCCGCGCCACGGGCGCCCCGAAGGCGAGAAGCCAGAGGAGGTTCAGCCCGACATGGGCCCAGCTCGCGTGGAGCAGCCCGTAGGTCAGCACGGTCCAGGGCTGCAGGCCATACTCCTGCACGACGAAGCGCGCCCATTGGGCCTGCTGCAGCCCGGCCGCGCCGTCGCCGGCCAGGGCCTGGACCGCCCGCGTAACGCGCCCCGGATCGAACGCATAGGTGATGGTGCCCGGCTCGAAGGCGAGCCTCAGCAGGATCGCGTCGTCCCAGTCCTGCGGGATGATCTGACGAAGGCCGTGGATGGCGACCAGAACCGCCATGACGAGCAGGAGCCCGCGCGGGATGTTGAAGATCGGTTCCGGCCGCGGCTCTGGATCGGGCGCCCGATAGGTCGGGTCAAGCACGGCGGCGATCCTTGCGGCGGCGCGGCGACGCGCCAAGAAAAGGCGCGGCCGCGACCCACGAGGGCGCGCCCGTCGTAACCGCCGCGCCGCATCCCATCCGCCTGACGATCCTATACGCTGATTAAGGTGCCCGACAGGGGAGCAACCTGTCGGGCTTTACCTTGTCTGGTGCCGGTTTGCCGGGAGCAACGGCGAGCCGGCGTCCTCTCTGAAGCGCGTGCATGAGGGATTTCAATCTGGCACGCCCGCCGCGCCCGGACAAGCTTCGCCCCTGCTTAACCTTAATCGCCCTGGCACGTGGCCTGCTGCCTCTGGCTGCGCAGGCCGAATCCGCACGATCCCGTCCCGGAAACCGACAGGCGGCGGCCTGAAACGAAGCTGGAGGCCCATTTTGAAACATTTCACCTGCCGGGAGCTCTTCGCCTATTGGGATCGCTTGCGCGGTGCCAGGGCGGCGCCCGAGCGCGGCGACATCGATCCGGCCGCGATCCGCTCGATTCTGGCCGACACCTTCGTGCTCGAAGTGACGGGAGGGTTCGGCGATCGCGATTTTCCCATTCGTCTCGCCGGCACACGCCTCGATGCGCTCGCCCTGCGGCCGCTCAAAGGGAGCTCGTTCCTCTCGCTGTTCGGTGCGGACCAGCACGATGCCGTGGCGGGGCTGCTCGACATCGTTCTCGACGACCAGGCCGCCGTCGTGGCAGGCCTGAGGGGGCAGCCCGACGGGGGTGGTGCGGAGATCGATCTCGAACTGCTGATCCTGCCCCTTCGCCATCATGCCAAGACCCACGCACGCCTGCTTGGTGCTCTGGCGCCGCATTGCGTCCCGTCCTGGCTCGGACTGCGCCCTCTCGAGGATCTGACGCTGGTCTCGTTCCGTACCGTAGCGAGTCCGAGCCAGAGGCTTCTGTCGCCGGGGCACCGCGCGAGCCCGCCGGCCGCGCCGGTCCGCTACAACCGATTTACGGTCCATCAAGGCGGTCGTTGAGCCGGAGCGTGGAGCATTGTCTTTAGGCGGCCTTAACCCGCCCGCTCTAGCGTGCGTGGCATGACACGTCACGCCCGACCCGCCGAGAGACACGCCCCGTGAGCGTTTCGTCGTTGCTGAAGTTCGAGGCGCTGCCGCGCGAGCGACGGCGCCACCAGCGCGTGAAGGTCGCCGTGCTGGGCCGCTACATGCTGGCGAGCCGGCAGGAATATCCCTGCCAGACGATCGACATGTCGCCGGGCGGGGTGGCCCTCGTGGTGCCGGTGCAGGGGGCCGTCGGCGAGCGGGTGATCTGCTATCTGGATCAGCTCGGCCGCGTCGAGGGCAAGATCGCGCGACTGTTCGTCAACGGTTTCGCGCTGCAGACGAACGTGCCGCTGATCAAGCGGGAGAAGCTCGCCGACCAGCTCACCTGGCTCGCCAATCGCCACGCCCTGGGATTGCCCGAGGACCGCCGCCACGAGCGCATCGTGCCGCGCAACCCGCGCGCGACGCTGATCCTTCCCGACGAGCGCGAGGTGCCGGTCAAGTTGATCGATGTGTCGCTGTCGGGCGCCGCGATGGCGACCGATCTGCGACTGCCCATCGGCACGCCGGTCACCATCGGTCACACGCCGGGCAATGTGGTGCGCGTCTTCGGGCATGGCATCGCCGTCGAATTCTCGCGGCTGCTGCCGGTCGGCCAGTTCGGCGAGGACGTGCAGCTGTGAGCAGCCGGCGGCCTTAAGCGTTATTTTACCATAATGGCGCAAATTCCTCGGCAGGACGGTTGACGACAGTCCCGCTGCGCGGCCCGCATCGGCGGCGCCCTGCTCAGCCTGTCGCCGAGGGTCGATCATGCTGATCTGCGAATTCTTCGGCTGGGCCGAGGAGGCCAGCGCGGGCGAGCGGGCGGAGGCCGCCGGCGCCCTTGCCAGGACCTATCTCTACGCCGAGCTCGACCCGGTCGATCTCGGCGACGCCGAGCGGGCCTTGACGGTGCTGCTCGACGACCCCTCGCCGCTCGTGCGCCGCGCTCTCGCCGAGGGACTCGCCCCGGCGGCCGACGCGCCGCACCATATTCTTGTCGCGCTGATGGCCGACCGGCCCGATATCGCCGCGCTGGTGCTGGAGCGCTCGCCGGTGCTCGGGGACGCGGATCTCATCGACGCGGCGGCGATGGGCGACGACGTCACCCGATGTGCCCTGGCGCGCCGGACGCGCGTTTCGGCGGCGCTCGCCGGAGCGCTCGCGGAGATCGGCGGCGCCGAGGCGGCGCTGGCCTTGAGTCGCAACCTCGGCGCCGTCTTGGGGAGTTTCGCGGCGCGCCGGCTGATCGAGCGGTTCGGCGAAGACGGGCGTATTCGCGACGCCCTCGCGGGCCGCAGCGACCTCCTGCCCGAAACACGACACGCGCTGGTCGTCGCGACCGCCGAGGCGCTTTCCGGCTTCGCCGAGCGTTGCGGGTGGCTCAACCCCGAACGGGCCCGCCGCGTCGCGATCGAAGCCCGCGAACGCGCCACGATGACGATCGGCGCGACCCTGCCGGATCGGGGGTCGGCCGCTGGCAACCTCGGCTTCGTGGCCTATCTGCACGATACGGGTCATCTGACGCCGGCCCTGCTGATGCGCGCCCTGCTCGGCGGCAATCTCGCCCTGTTCGAGGCGGCTCTTGCCGAGCTCTCGGGAAAGAACCTCGGGCGGATCGCGGGCCTGACGCGCAGCCCGGACGGTCTCGGCTTCGCGGCCCTTTACAAGGGCACAGGGCTTCCGCCCTCTCTGCTGACGGCCTTTCGCGCCGCGCTGCGGGCGCTCCAGGCGGTCGAGGCCGAGCCCGGCGACGGCCGCCTGCGGCGGTGGATGATCGGCCGCGTCCTGCAGGATTGCGCCCGCACGGACTCGGGTCGCGACGGCAGCGCACTGACGGTCCTGCTGCGTCGCCTCGAAGCGGAGGCGGCGCGCGAGGAGGCTCGCGACAACCGACTCGACCGCCGCATGGCCGCGGCGATCCGGGACCGGACGATCCCGCTGCCGGCGCCGGTCCCCGAGATCCGGCTGCCGCGAGCCGCCTGAGCCGCACCCCACCGCTAAGCAGGCTTTCACAAGCTTGCCTACACTTACAATGTCGAGAAGCATTGATTTTGCTTGGAAAAAGCAAAACCAACCGTGGCCTTCGCCATGCAAGCCTGCTTAGTCTTCGGTGCGCGGGTAGGAGATGATCGACAGGAAGCGGATCGGCAGCCGGCGCATCTCTTCGGGGCCATGCGGCGCATCGGCGTCGAAGAACAGGCTGTCGCCCGGCAGCATTCGGTAGAGCCTGTCGGCATGGCGGTAGATCACCTCGCCTTCCAGCATGTAGAGGAATTCGAGCCCCGAATGCTGGAACAGGGGAAACACGTCCGATTCCTCGGTGAGCGTGATCAGGTAGGGCTCGACGACGACCCGCGACGAGCGGTCTCCGGTATGGCCGAGTAGATGATATTGATGGCCGTTGCGGGTGCCGCGCCGCTCGATCGAGAGGCCTTCGCCGGCTCTTACGAAGACGGCGCCGCGCCGCTCCTCGTAGCGACGGAAGAAGGCCGTGACCGGCACGCCGAGCGCCCGCGAGAGCGACTGCAGGGTGGTGAGAGACGGCGAGGTGACGCCGTTCTCGATCTTCGAGAGCATGCCGAGCGACAGGCCGGTCGCCGCCGCGAGATCCGCCACCGTGATGCCGAGCTTGTTGCGGAAGCTGCGCACCTCCCGACCGATGGCGACTTCCAGCATGTTGTCGCGCGCG
The DNA here is from genome assembly GCA_965277635.1 of Lichenihabitans sp. Classification (GTDB taxonomy): domain Bacteria; phylum Pseudomonadota; class Alphaproteobacteria; order Rhizobiales; family Beijerinckiaceae; genus Lichenihabitans. The sequence goes on along the minus strand of CBDIDE010000002.1, from coordinate 1,111,562 downwards.
CCATCGAGCGCGTGAGGATCCTGGCCCTCGATGGGCGCCGCCGCGGGCAAGGAGGACCGGTCGCGCGCCAACGAACGGTGAGGAGTGTCGGCGATATCGTCGAGGGAGCGGCCCACCCGGCTGGTGCCTGCGCGCTTGCCCATTCGGATGTCGTCCCTGATGCCGGCGCCCGAGGCCGCTCTGATCGCCGCCGGCGCCTTTTGCATCAGCGTAACATCCCGACAGGCCATGCGCCAACGGCGCGGTGAGCGGTCGGGCGACGAGCGGCACAGGCCGCCGGCACCCCGAGCAATCCTCACAGGAAATAATTATTCTTGTGTGGCATCGTCCCGTGCCTTAGGTGTGGCAGATCCTGTCGGGAGGCGCGGCCGATGTGCGGCATTGTCGGACTGTTCATCAAGGACGAGGCGCTTGAGCCGCAACTCGGCCACATGCTTTCCGGCATGCTGGGCACGCTGGGCGACCGCGGCCCGGACAGCGCAGGCTTTGCGGTCTATGGCGCGCCGCAGGGCGGCCGCATCAAGATCACCGTCCAGAGCGCCGATCCGGACAAGGCCTTCGCCGGCCTCGCGGCTTCGGTGGCGGAGGCGATCGGCGCACCGGTCGGCTTCGAACGCAAAGCCACGCATGGCGTGCTCGGCGTACCGGCCGCCAAGGCCGACGCGGTCATGGCCTTCCTGCGCGCCGACCATCCCGAGATCCGTCTCATGGCGACGGGCGAGACGATCGAGATCTACAAGGAGGTCGGCTATCCGACCGACGTCGCCCGGCGCTTCGACCTCGCCGCCCTGGCGGGAACGCACGGCATCGGCCATACCCGGATGGCGACGGAATCGGCGGTGACGACGCTCGGCGCGCATCCGTTCTCGACCGGGCCGGATCAGTGCCTCGTCCACAATGGGTCGCTGTCGAACCATAACAACCTGCGCCGCGACCTCGTGCGCGACGGGATGCGGTTCGAGACCGAGAACGACACCGAGGTCGCCGCCGCCTATCTGACCTGGCGGATGAACCAGGGGCTCGACCTCGGCCGGGCGCTGGAGAAGGGCCTCGACGACCTCGATGGTTTCTACACGTTCGTCGTCGGCACCAGGACCGGGTTCGGCGTGCTGCGCGACCCAATCGCCTGCAAGCCGGCGGTGCTGGCCGAGACCGACCGCTATGTCGCCTTCGGTTCGGAATATCGGGCGCTCGCCGGGTTGCCGGACATCGGCGCCGCGCGGGTCTGGGAGCCCGAGCCGGCGACCGTCTATTTCTGGGAGCGCTGATCCATGCCGGTGGTGGATCTCGCCACGGCGGAGCCGCGCGCGCTCAATCAGGCGCTGCACGCCCAGCGGCCGGGAACCAACGAGACGCTGTGGGAGGTTCTGAACCCGCGCGGCGCCCATGCGGTCGCGGTCGGCATCAATGCCCCGCTCGGCGTCGAGGTGCGGGGCAACGTCGGCTATTATTGCGCAGGCATGAACCAGCAGGGCCGGGTCACGGTGCACGGCTCGGCCGGGCCGGGCGTCGCCGAGAACATGATGTCGGGCGAGGTGAGGGTGAGGGGCGATGCCAGCCAATATGCCGGGGCGACCGGCCGCGGCGGCCTGCTCGTCATCGAGGGCAATGCCTCCTCCCGCTGCGGCATTTCGATGAAGGGCATCGACATCGTGGTGCGCGGCAGCGTCGGCCATATGTCGGCCTTCATGGCGCAGGCCGGCAACCTCGTCGTCTGCGGGGACGCCGGCGACGCGCTTGGCGATTCCATCTACGAGGCGCGGCTCTTCGTGCGCGGCACGGTAAAGAGCCTGGGCGCGGACTGCATCGAGAAAGAGCTGCGCCCCGAGCATATCGAGATCTTGCGTCGGCTGCTCGACCGGGCCGGCATCACGGATCTGCGGCCCTCCGAGTTCCGGCGCTACGGTTCGGCGCGGACGCTCTACAATTTCAGCATCGATCACGCCGATGCCTATGGTTAGGTTTCCGGATGGCCTATGACAACCCGCCGACGACCCCGCGAAAATCGGCGACCTTCGACGATTACACGCTCTCGGAGATCCGCCGGGCCGCGACGACCGGCCTCTACGACATCCGGGGCGGCGGCGCAAAGCGCAAGCTGCCGCATTTCGACGACCTCCTGTTCCTCGGCGCCTCGATGTCGCGCTATCCGCTCGAAGGCTACCGCGAGCGCTGCGGCACCGACGTTGTCCTGGGCTCGCGCCATGCCAGGACGCCGATCGAGCTCAAGATCCCGATCACTATCGCGGGCATGAGCTTCGGCTCGCTCTCGGCCAATGCCAAGGAGGCGCTCGGCCGCGGCGCCGCGGCGGCCGGCACCTCCACGACGACCGGCGACGGCGGCATGTCGAGCGAGGAGCGCAGCCAGTCGAAGACCCTCGTCTACCAGTACCTGCCGTCGCGCTACGGCATGAACCCGGACGACCTGCGCCAGGCCGACGCCATCGAGATCGTCGTGGGGCAGGGGGCCAAGCCGGGCGGCGGCGGCATGCTGCTCGGCCAGAAGATCACCGACCGCATCGCCGCGATGCGCACCCTGCCCAAGGGTATCGACCAGCGCTCGGCCGCCCGCCATCCCGACTGGACGGGTCCCGACGACCTCGAGATCAAGATCCTCGAATTGCGCGAGATCACCGACTGGGAGAAGCCGATCTACGTCAAGATCGGCGGGGCGCGGCCCTATTACGACGTCGCCCTCGCGGTCAAGGCGGGCGCGGACGTCGTCGTGGTCGACGGCATGCAGGGCGGCACCGCCGCGACTCAGGAGGTGTTCATCGAGAATGTCGGCATGCCGACGCTGGCCTGCATCCGGCCCGCGGTCCTGGCCTTGCAGGAGCTCGGCATGCATCGCAAGGTCCAGCTGATCGTGTCGGGCGGCATACGCAACGGCGCCGACGTGGCCAAGGCTTTGGCGCTCGGTGCCGACGCGGTCTCCATCGGCACGGCGGCGCTGGTGGCGCTGGGCGACAACGATCCTGCCCACGAGGATGAATATCGGGCGCTCGGCACGACCGCGGGCGCCTATGACGATTGGCACGAGGGCCGCGACCCGGCCGGCATCACGACGCAGGATCCTGAGCTGATGAGGCGGCTCGATCCGGTGCTCGGTGGCCGGCGCCTCGCCAATTATCTCAAGGTCATGACGCTCGAGGCGCAGACCATCGCGCGGGCCTGCGGCAAGACCCATGTCCACAACCTCGAACCAGAGGATCTCTGTGCGCTCACGGTCGAGGCCGCCGCCATGGCCCGCGTGCCGCTGGCCGGGACGAGCTGGATCCCGGGGCAGGGTGGGCTTTGATGGAGGTGCAAGTGGGTGCGCCCAGTCTCCGCTCATCCCCGCGAATGCGGGGATCCAGCGTCATGATGCCGGCCGAAGGCCGGCCGTATGTTCGACTTTGGCGGGAACGCAGTATCCCTCGGCAGTGCCATATTGCGATTGTGAAAGGCTGAACTCTAAGCTGACTGGATCCCCGCATCCGCGGGGATGAGCGGTTGGGATCGATCGTATGACCCACCAACATCCTTCGTAATCTGCACGCCTCAAACCCTGAACGGAACGACCGATGTCCCAGGACCTGAGCCTCTTCGCCAAGGACAACGGTATCCGTTACTTCATGATCTCCTACACCGACCTGTTCGGCGCGCAGCGCGCCAAGCTGGTGCCGGCGGCGGCGATCGGAGACATGCAGCGCGACGGCGCCGGTTTCGCCGGCTTCGCCACCTGGCTCGACATGACGCCGGCCCATCCCGACCTGTTTGCCGTACCCGACGCCTCGGCCGTGATCCAGCTCCCGTGGAAGCCCGAGGTCGCGTGGGTGGCGGCCGATTGCGTCATGGAGAGCGCGCCGGTCACGCAGGCGCCGCGCGTGGTGCTGAAGCGCATCGTCGCCGATGCGGCCGCCCAGGGGCTTTTCGTCAAGACCGGAGTCGAGGCCGAGTTCTTCCTGATCGATCCCGAGGGCGCCGCCATCTCGGACCTGAAGGACAATGCCGCCAAGCCCTGCTACGACCAGCAGGCGCTGATGCGCCGCTACGACGTCATCGCCGAGATCTGCGACCATATGCTGGCGCTCGGCTGGCAGCCCTACCAGAACGACCACGAGGATGCGAACGGGCAGTTCGAGATGAACTGGGCCTTCGCCGATGCGCTGGTGACCGCCGACCGCCATTCCTTCTTCAAGTTCATGGTCAAGTCCGTGGCCGAGAAGCACGGGCTCAGGGCGACCTTCATGCCGAAGCCCTTCCCGGGCCTGACCGGCTCAGGCTGTCACGCGCATATCTCGGTCTGGGACGAGGCCGGCACGACCAACATGTTCCACGACGATGCGGACGAGATGGGCCTCTCGCCGCGGGGCTATCACTTCCTCGGCGGCATCATGACCCATGCCGAAGCGCTCGCCGCCATCACCAACCCGACGGTGAACAGCTACAAGCGGATCAACGCGCCGCGCACGGTCTCGGGCGCCACCTGGTCGCCGAACAGCGTCACCTGGACGGGCAACAACCGCACCCACATGGTCCGCGTTCCAGGCAAGGGCCGGTTCGAGCTTCGCCTGCCGGACGGCGCCGCCAATCCCTACCTGCTGCAGGCGGTCATCATCGCGGCCGGCCTCGACGGCATAGGCACCAGGGCCGATCCCGGGCCGCGCAGCGACATCGACATGTACCAGTTCGGCCATACGGTGACGGATGCGCCCAAGCTGCCGCTGAACCTCCTCGATGCGTTGCGCGCCTTCGACGCGGACGCCGGGCTGAAACGCGCCTTGGGTGAGGACTTCTCGCAAGCCTATCTGAAGCTCAGGCACGAGGACTGGAGCCGCTACGCCGCCCATTTCACGCAATGGGAGCGGGAGACGACGCTCGATATCTGATCCATTCGCCGCTCGCGATCCATCGGAGGCGGGTCACGACGGAGGATGACGCGTATCGTCGATTCCCAAATTTGCCGTGATGCGACCTCGTTCCCCGCCCGGCCGCTGCCGAGACAGCATCTGGTGTTCCCGCACGCCCGACGGACGTGAGTCGGCCGCGTCAGCGAACCGAGGAGAAGGCGGTCGGCTGAAGGAGCTGATTGCTGATCGTCGCCACGATCGCGCCGTTGCGCTCGCTTTCGGCCCGCTTGGCGATCCATTCGGGGTCCGCCTGGAAAGCGGCCCATTTTTCCTCCCGCTCCGCCAGGGAATCCCAGGCCAGCAAATAGGTGAGATCCTGATTCGAGTCCCCGACGACCGTGGTCCAGAAACCGGCCTGGCGGATGCCGTATTTTTCCCACATCGTCAGCGTCACTGTCTCGAAGCGCTGCAGCAACGCAGGCAGCCGTCCCGGCAAGCAGCGATAGACGCGCATTTCATAGATCATTGGGCTTTCTCCTTCGCCCGGCGTGTCGGAACGCTCCGACGGAGGGCGACGGGTTCTTACCAAGTCTATTCAGATCAGTCGCAATCTTTCCCGTCCATCAAACCGAAGATCGTGAAGAACCAACCCGCTCCTTCCGGCGTCACGCATGTTGCGTGATGCGCAGCCCCGGCTCGGATCTTATCGCGCGGCTCGGCCACCATATCCCGTCGCGCCGGCGAGATAGGCGGCTGGCGCGACCATTCGCCATCGTCGTCAACATGCGATGGAGCTAGCAGCGAAGGAACGCGAGGATCTACGTTTTCAGCACCGTCCGGGCGACAGCGTCTTGCCATCCCCGATATTTGCGCGCGCGCTCCTCCGTCGGCATGGCCGGGCGGAAACGGCGCTCGGCCGTCCAGCCGCGCGCGAAGTCGGCCGGTTCCGGATAGAGGCCGGAGCGCCAGCCCGCCAGATAGCCGGCCCCAAGGGCCGTGGTTTCCAGCACGGCCGGCCGGTCGACATCGGCGTCGAGCATGTCGCTCAGAAACTGCATGGTCCAGTCGCTGGCGCTCATGCCGCCGTCGACCCTGAAGACGGGCTGGGTGTCGGGGTGCGGCCCCGCGCCGCCGGGCAGAGCTTCGGCATCGGCCAGCATGGCGCCGACGAGGTCGCGCGTCTGGTAGGCGACGCTTTCGAGCGCCGCGCGGGCGATCTCGCGCCGCGTCGTGCCGCGCGTGAGACCAGTCAGAACGGCGCGGGCCTCGCTGTCCCAATGCGGCGCGCCGAGGCCCGCGAAGGCCGGCACGAGATACACCGGCTGGGCCGGGTCGGCCTCGGCCGCGAGGGCGCCCGACTCCGATGCGGAACCGATGATGCCGAGCCCGTCGCGCAGCCATTGCACGGTGGCGCCGGCCGAGAAGATGGAGCCTTCGAGCGCGTAGGTGCGCCGGCCGTCGAGCTGATAGGCGACCGTCGTCAAAAGGTTGTGGGTCGAGGCGATGGGCTCGGGTCCGATGTTGAGCAGCGCGAAACAGCCCGTGCCGAAGGTCGCCTTGACGGTGCCGGGCTCGAAACAGGCCTGACCGATCAGCGCCGCCTGCTGGTCGCCGGCGACGCCGCGCACCGGCAGCGCCCGGCCGAGATGCTTTTCATTGGCTGTGCCGAAATCGGCAGCACAATCCATGACCTGCGGCAGCAGTGCCGCCGGCACGCCGAAGAGCTTGAGGAGGTCCTCGTCCCAACCGCCCGCGTTGATATCGTAGAGAGCCGTGCGCGAGGCGTTGCTCGCATCGGTGGCGTGGACCGCGCCATTGGTCAGACGCCAGAGCAGGAAGCTGTCGACGGTGCCGAAGGCGAGCTCGCCTGCCTCCGCCCTGGCCCGCGCTCCGGGTATGCTGTCCAGCAGCCAGGCGATCTTGGTGGCGGAGAAATAGGGGTCGAGCAGCAGGCCGGACTTTTGCCGCACCATCGGTTCGGCACCCTCCGCCTTGAGCACGGCGCAGCGCCGCGCCGTGCGCCGATCCTGCCAGACGATGGCATTGTGGATGGGGCGCCCCGTCGCCCGGTCCCAGATCACCACCGTCTCGCGCTGGTTGGCGATGCCGAGCGCCGCGACGGTAAAACCCTTGCCCTCGGCCGCGGCCAGGGCCTGCCGGGCCGTCGAGAGCGCCGTCCGCCACAGGTCCTCCGGGTCGTGCTCCACCCAACCCGGTTGCGGATAGATTTGAGCAAACTCCTCCTGGGCGCTCGCCACCGGCCGCGCGTCCGGCCCGAACACGATGGCGCGGGTCGAGGTGGTGCCCTGGTCGATGACGAGGATCGCGGGGGGCATGGCATGGACTCCGGGATGGGACGGTCCGCCCGGTGAGCGGTCTCGAGCTCGGTGCCGAGTTCCTATCCAATGCCGTCAGCGAATGAAACGAACATCATCGCGAAAAAGCCTCCCCGGTCGCGAAGCGGCGTGCAAAGCCTGCGTGATTGCCATCGGATCGTCTGGACCCGCCCGTGTCATTGTGACGGCGGAGGAGTCCGGAAGGTCGCGATGATCGTCTGGCCCATCCGCACGAAGCGCGCGCTCGGGCCTTCCGGTCCCACGCTCTGCCGGCTGACGCGTGCGCCTTCGAGGAGCAGCGTCAGGGTGTCGGCCAGAAGGTCCGCGTCGCGGGCGCCGGCCCGGCGGCACAGGTCGGCCAGCCGATGCCGATAGGCGGTCTTGAGATCCGCGATGACGCGCCGGGCCGGATGGTCGGTCTCGCCGAGCTCCACCGCAGCGTTGGCGAGGTCGCAGCCGCGCCGGTCGCAGACCATCCGCTCGGCGCCGTGGCGGACCCAGGCGTCGAGCGCGGCCCACAGGTCATCGGGATGGGCCGCCTCCAGGGCTTGCCACATCGCTTCTACATCCTCGGCGACCTTGCGCAAGCATTCGACGATGAGCTCGTCCTTCGAGCCGAAGTGCCGGTAGAGCGTCATCTTGTTGGTGCCGGCCGCGTCCGCGATGGCGTCGACGCCGATGCCCCTGATCCCGTGCTTGCGGAACAGATCGCGCGCCTGGACCACGATGCGTTCGCGGGGACGGGCCGGAGGGGCCGGCGCCACGTGGTCCTCGAGGTGGGTGATCGTGTCGGTCATGGCTCTTGACGCGGGTGTTACCGGTCTGTAACGTGCAGATTGTTACCAGGAGGTAACATCCGATGCGGCGGGGGTCAAGGCGGCGCATCGGAGCCGGACGGCACCGGGAGCGAGCGAGATGAAATACCACGGCGACCTGACGATCGACGAGGCGATGGCCGACCCGTTGATCCGCAAGGTGATGAGGGCTGACCGGCAGGACCCGAGCGACGTGAAGCGGCTTCTCGCCGCCGCCGCCCACCGCGTCGGGATCAGCCGCACGGATTCGCGCGGCGCCGAGAAGGCCCGGTCCGGCAGCGCGCTGGCGCGCCGCCTGCGCGAATGCTGCGGGGCGGAGGCCTATTGCTGAATGTGGTGTGGGCCGAACTGATAGACGTCACCTGAAACGCCATGCCGGTCCTTCGGATGACGGGGTCCAAGAGGGCTCTTCTGCGAAGCCGTTCCAAATAGTCGAGCGGCCCGATGTTGACCTTGCTGCGTCACCGCATAACCTGTCTTCCCGAGAGTGTGCTTTAAGAGGTCCGGCCAACTCCGGCACGATGACGCACGCCCGGCCATGCAATCGGACCCTCTCGTTCAGATCGACGACCTGCTTCAATCGGCTGCTCTCGATCCGACGCGATGGCCTGCGGCGCTCGCCGGCATCGCCGATCTCTCAGGGGCGCAAGGCGCTTTCATCCTGCCCCTGCGAGGCCGGACTCCGAGCGCGCCATGCACCGAATCCTCGGCCGAGCAGCTTCACTGTTACTTCGCCGAGGGCTGGGCGCGCCGCGATCATCGCTACCAGGGCGTCGGCAAGATGCTGCGGACCGGGACGATGGTCGATCAGGATTTCACCACCCCGGACCAGATGGATCGATCCCCCTACTACCGCGATTACCTCGGACGGTTTGGCCTGCGCTGGTTTGCGGGGTTGGGGTTCAAGGCCGCGAGCGAGACGTGGTGTCTGGCGCTGCAGCGGTCTGTCGACCAGGGGTTCTTCGACCCGCACGAGGAACATGCGCTCCTGCGGTTGCAGGGCGTTCTCTCGCGGGCCGCCGCGCTGGCCGTGCAGGTCAGCCACATCCGCATCGAAGGGCGAACCGACGTTTTCGACACCTTGGCAGGGGCCGCCTTCCTTCTCGACCGGTTCGGTCGGGTCATCCGCTCGACACCCTCGGCCCAGGCGCTGATCGACCAGGGCGTCCGGCTCGTCGACGGCTGCCTCGCCTCGCGCAATCCGGCTGAAACCATTGCCCTCAAACGGCTCGTCCAGGCGGCGCTGTGGAGCCGCGTCCGGCCCGACTCGCCCGATCTGTCGCCGGTCGTTCTGCGGAGACCCGATCTGCGCCCCCTCGTCGTCCAGGCCCAGCCGCTACGGGCCCAGGCGTGCGACGTCTTCGGGTCGGCCACGGTCCTTCTGCTCGTCACCGACCTCAACGCGACGCCCCGCAGCGCAGCCAGCGTTCTCCGGCAGACGTTCCGGCTGACGGCGCCGGAGAGCCGGATCGCCGATGCGCTCAGGTCGACCTACGATCTGAAGACTGCGGCAGAGACGGTCGGCATCGGCTACGAAACGGCCCGAACTCATTTCAAGATGGTGCTCGCCAAGACCGGCACCCGCAATCAAGGCCAGTTTCTCGTGCTTGCGGCACGATTGGCGGCGCGAGGGCAAGCCGAGGCGTAGGCCCTGCCGTTCGTCAAAGTCTGTAGAAACGCTTGGCATTGCCGTAAAAGAGCTTCGTCTGCTCGTCCTCCGGCAAGGGTTCGACGATAGTCTTGAACGTCCCGTAGATCTGATCGAAGCTCATCTGGATGCGGGACACGGGATAGTCGGTGCCGAACATTGCGCGGTCCGGCCCGAAGCAGTCGATGCAATGCATCACCACGTCCCGGATGCTGTCGAGCGACCAGGCCGGATCGTAGGCGCCCGGATTGGAGATCTTGAGCGCGAGGTTGGGCAAGGCGGCGATCTGCCTCAGGGCGTCGCGCCAGCGCCGCAGCCCTTCGGGGTCGCGATCGATCGGGCTGCCGCAATGGTTGATGATGATGGTGAGGTCGGGAAACGCCCGACCGAGCTCGAGGACGGCGTCCGCCTGGTAGGGATACATCATCAGTTCGAGATGGAGCCCGTGGTCGCGCAACAGGCCCACGTCGTGCCGCCAGGCGGCGTCGTAGCCAAGGGCGGGATCGGCGACGAAGCTTTTGGTCGGATCCGGATGGCAGCTCAGGATGCCGCGGACGCCGACCACGCGGCCGAAGGCGGCCTGCTCAGCGATGAGTCTCGATGCGCCGGGCGTGCCGAGCGCCGCGGCGGCAACGTAGCGGGCCGCGACGCCTCGCGATTTGTCGAGCGTCTCGAGCCAACGGGTCTCCTCGACCGGATCGCCGGCCCATAGCGCCTCGATGTGGACCGTCGCGACCACATTTTGTTTTGCGGCATCGCGCAGATAGTCGTCGACCAGATAGTCGTGGGCGATCGTCGAGAGGCCTGCGCGAGCCTGCACGGCCGGGTCGGCGGGCGACAGCCAGTAGTGCTTGCCGAGCGACAGATCCCAGAGATGGTGGTGGGGATCGATGATCGGTCCGGTGTACATGTCGGGCTCCTGGCTGGTGCGGCCCTTCCTGTTGGCATAAACCCGGCATCGACGTCATCGACATTGACGAAAGGCTCGGCGGCGGATGCGAGGTTTCGCGGAGGGTCCTATCCGGCGTCGCGCGAGGGTCGGGGCGGCGGCGCTGCTGGCGGTTGCGGCGCTCTGCGGGCCGGCCGCCCTGGCGCGCGACGCGTCGACCGCGGCGGCAGGCACTTGGCACAAGGTCGCGACCGAACCTTACCGCCTCAACAACAAGCAGGATGCCATCGCCTTCGCCGATTCGCGCGTCGGCCTCTATGGGAACGGCACGGGGCGCCTCTACCGGACCGAGGACGGCGGCGCCCATTGGCGCCTCGCCTGGCGCAAGGCCGGGACCTATGTCCGGACCCTGGAGTTCGCCGACGCCCGGACGGCTTTCATGGGCAATGTCGGCCCCGGCTATTTCGACGATGTCACGGATCGTCAGCCGCTCTATGTCACGCATGACGCTGGCACGACCTGGACGCCGGTCACCGGCTGGTCGGGTCCCCCGGTCGCCGGCCTCTGCGCTCTCGACATCCTCAAGCAGGACGGCAAGCTCGTCGCGATCCGCGCCGGCGGGCGCGTCGGCGGCCCCGCCGCGCTGCTCGAATCCTTCGATGGCGGTACCACCTGGCGCTCACGCGACATGAGCGCCGTGACCGGGATGATCCTCGATATCCATTTCGTCGACGCGCGGACCGGCTTCATCGCCGGCGCGAGCCAATCCGACGAGAGCAAGGCGCATGCCCGCATCCTCAAGACGACGGACGGCGGCGAGACCTGGCGCGCCGTCTTCGACAGCCCGCGGGCAGGCGACAACAACTGGAAGCTCGCCTTTCCGAGCCCGGCCGTAGGGTATGCCACCATCATGAGCTACGAGGCGCCCGCCGCCGAGGCACGTGGCTATGTGGTCAAGACGGAGGACGGCGGCGAGCACTGGCGCCCTCTCACCGTGACACACGAGCACGGCTGGGTTCCCTACGGGATTGCCTTCGTCAGTGCCGATCGCGGCTGGGTTGGCGGCTCCACGGGCGGCTACGAGACGACGGACGGCGGCACCCACTGGCATGCGGTTCCGATGGGCCTGTCGACCAACAAGATGCGCGTCCTGCCCCGGCCCGATGGGGGCCACACGATCTTCGCGCTCGGCCACGACCTCTACCGCCTCGACCTTCCGGCTTCGCCTTAGATCGCGGGTGCGGCAGCGGCGATCGTATCGAGCGGCCGCAGAAAGACGGACGGGGAGGTTGGCTGCTCCCGTTCGTCACCTATGTTCTGACGGCACGGGAGGAAACCCCATGGACATCAGGCGAAGCGGCTCGCAACCCTCCGGCAAAGGCCCGGCGGAGTATTTTACCGGAACAGTACGGATCGATCCGCTCAACAGCCCGCCCGAGCCGGCCCGCGTCGCCGTGGCGCTGGTCACCTTCGAGCCCGGCGCCCGCACGGCCTGGCACACGCATCCGCTCGGCCAGACGCTGGTCGTCACGGCCGGTTGCGGCTGGGCCCAGCGCGAGGGCGGCCCGCGCGAGGAGATCCGGCCGGGCGACGTGGTCTGGTTCTCGCCCGGCGAGAAGCATTGGCACGGGGCCACGGCGACCACCGCCATGAGCCACATCGCCGTCCAGGAGAAGCTCGACGGCTCGCCCGTGACCTGGATGGACCAGGTGAACGACACGCAATACGGAGCGTGAGGGCCGCAAGGAGACCCCGGACATGCGCCAGCATTTCGGGGTTGCCGTTACCCGCCTCGCCACGGCGTGTGGTAGGCGGCGAGCTCGATTACCTCGGCGAGGGCACGCTGGCCGCGGCGATGCGGGCGCGGACGCGGTTTTGAAGCCTTTCGATCGCCGTTGCTGGGATCGACCTACGGTCACTTGTTGCGTGCTACGGGCTAACTGATCCAAGATCAGAGACGATGGCGCAAAAGTCAAAAATGTTGCACCATGCGGCAGCTCTATAGCCATAGTCGCAGGACGCCCTCGCCCTGCATGTTGATACCTGTCGGCTGCCAGCCCCTCGACCTATAGAAGTCTTCTGCTTTCGTACCTATACCGGTCGATAGAAACGCTTGCCTATGCCCAGCTTCCCTTAGCCGCGACATTGCGGCGGCGAGGAGCGCCGTTCCATGGCCCCGACCCTGAGCCTCATCAATGACGAACAACGCCCAAACGTAGCCAGTCTGGTGGTTCACGCATGTGAAGCCCTGTAGATGCGTCTCATCCTCGGAAACGAGGAAGATCGCATTGTCCATGTACCACGCGACCTCCGCATCTGTGACGCGGTTCGGGTCGCTCAAACGGTTTTCGGCCGTTCCGTGTCGCACTTCATGAATGCGGGGTAAGTCGGCGCGGGTCGCGGGTCGCAGGCGCATTCGGAATAATATCGAGTTCTGTGAGTAGGTGGGTAGCAGAAAGGCGGGCTGCGCAAAACTTTAGAAATATCCACGGCCAGCGCCAGCCATCGAGAACAAAGCGTTAATAACTGCAAAAATCGGGTGCGTAACTGCGCAGTGCGTTCATGGATCGGGCGCCGTCATCGAACCTGCAAAAGGAGGGTTCCGCCCATGACGGGATCTTGTTCATCGTCGGCCCTTGCATTGAGTAATTCTACCCACCTCCCGTCAGCACCCCTCGCGAACTTGCCGTGTGGTCCTTGAGCACCTTGCCGGTCGAGGGGTCGACCTCCTTCATCTGCACGTCGTAGCCCCAGAGGTCAGCGACGTGCTGGAGCACGTCGCGGGTCTCCTTCTCGTCGACCAGGATGCCGTTCAGCACGTTGTGCTGGAGCATCAGCCGGCGGTCGCCGGCGAGATCGACGTCGACCACCTGGATGTCCGGATCGGTCCAGGCCACGTCGTACTGGCGCGATAGCGCGCGGCGCATGCGCCTATAGCCGCGCTCGTCGTGGATGGCTTCGATGCGCAGCGGCTCGGACTCGTCGCCGTCGTCGACGAGCTCGAACAGCCGCCACTTGCGCATCAGGGTGGGGCTGAGGAACTGGCCCAAGAAGCTCTCATCGCGGTAGTTGGCCCAGATGTGGCGCAGGGTGTCGTAGGGCTTGCCCATGCCGGCGATGTCGGGGAACCAGGCCCGGTCCTCGGCGCTCGGCACGGTGCAGATGCGCTCGATGTCCTTCATCATGGCGAAGCCGAGCGCGTAGGGGTTGATGCCGTTGTAGCGCCGGTCGTCGTAATCGGGCTGGGCCACCACGTTGGTGTGCGAGGTGATGAACTCGAGATAGGCGCCCTCGTTGATCTGCCCCTTTTCGTAAAGGCGGTTCATGATCTCGTAGTGGCAATAGGTGGCGCAGCCCTCGTTCATCACCTTGGTCTGGCCCTGGGGATAGAAATACTGCGCGATGTGGCGGACGATGCGCAGGATCTCGCGCTGCCACGGCGCCAGGCGCGGCGCACTCTTCTCCAGGAAATAGAGCAGGTTCTCCTGCGGCAATTCGAGCAGCGCGCGGCGCCGCTCCTCGCTGAGGTTCTCGGCCTTGGCGGCGGGCTTGTCCGGCAACGTGCGCCACAGGTCGTTGAACATCTTCTCCTGGTGGTCGCGCCGCTGCCGCTCGCGCCGATCCTCCGACAGCAGGTCGGGCTTGCGCTTCCTCGGGTAGCGATGGACGCCGTGGCTCATCAGCGCATGGGCCGCGTCGAGCAGCCGCTCGACCGGCGTCGCGCCGTAGCGCTGCTCGCATTCGGCGATATAGCCCTTGGCGAAATCGAGGTAATGGAGAATGCCTTCGGCATCGGTCCACTGCCGGAACAGGTAGTTGTTCTTGAAGAAGTGGTTGTGGCCGAAGGCCGCGTGCCCGATCACCAGGGCCTGCATGGCCGCGGTGTTCTCCTCCATGTTGTAGCTGACGCACGGATTGGAATTGATGACGATCTCGTAGGCCAGGCCGCGCAGGCCCTTGCGATAGCCGGCCTCGTGATGGGCGAAATGCTTGCCGAAGGACCAGTGCTTGTAGAACAGCGGCATGCCGACCGACGAATAGGCATCCAGCATCTGCTCGGTGGTGATGATCTCGATCTGGTTCGGATAGATGTCGAGGCCGAGATCCTCCCGGGCGATGACCTCGATCGCGTCGTGGATGCGCCGGATCGTCGTGAAATCCCATTCGGTGCCGGAGAAGAGCAGTCGCTCCTCGGTCGCTGCATCGCTCATGAGACGCCCTCCGAGGCCGCCGGGGTCTTGCGCTCGAACAATTCGCGGAAGACCGGATAGATCTCGGCCCGGTTGCGGACCTTGCACATGGCGAAGCTCGATCCCTTCTCGCGCACCGCCTCGTAGGTGCGCCAGAGCTCGGTCTGCCGCGGCAAGAAGCCCATATGCGGCGTCTCGTGCTCGCGTCCGACCTCGATATAGGCGAAATACTGGCACACCGGCAGGATGCCTTGGGCCAGCAGGGTCGAGGTCTTCTCGCTGTCGCCGCCCGAGTTGTCGCCGTCGGACGCCTGCGCCGCGTAGATGTTCCAGTCCTCCGGCGGATAGCGCTCGGCAACGATGCGGATCATCTCCTCGAGCGCGCTCGACACGACCGTGCCGCCCGTCTCGGCCGAGTGGAAGAATGTGTCCTCGTCGACCTCCGAGGCCGCATGGGTGTGACGGATGAACACCACGTCGACGTGCCGGTAGCGGCGCTTGAGGAAGATGTAGAGCAGCGCGAAGAAGCGCTTGGCCAGGTCTTTCATGTGTTCGGTCATGGAAGCGGAGGTGTCCATGAGGCAGAACATGACGGCCTGGGCCATCGGCTTCGGCACCGGCTGGAAGCGCCGGTAGCGGATGTCGATCGGGTCGATGAAGGGGACGCGCCGGTTCTTGCCGTGCCAGTCGGCGAGCTTGGATTTCAGCGCCGCGAGCTCCTCGGGCGCGCCGCCCTCCCGGGTCAGCCGGTCGATCTCCTCCTCGAGCGAGACGATCTGATGCGCCTTCGGCCGCGACAGGGCGACACGCCGCGACAGCGAATTGCGCATGGTGCGCGACAACGACAGGTTGGCGGGCGACCCCGAGACCGAGTAGCCGGCCCGGGTCATGCTCTTGACCGCGGTGGTGGCGAGGCGCCGCTTGATCAGGTCGGGCAGCTCCAGGTCGTCGAAGAACAGATCGAGATATTCCTCCTGTGTCAGAACGAAGCGGAATTCGTCCTCGCCCGACCCGTCCGTCGCGCCCTCCGAGCCCGAGCCGCCGCCGCCCGAGGGGTCGCGCGGGATGGTGTCGCCTTCGAGGAATTTCTTGTTGCCGGGCAGCAGGCCTTCGCGCTTGCCGCCGGTCGACGAGCGCCTGAGGCGCGGCTCGCGCACGCCGTCGAGCGGGATCCTGACCTCGCCGCCCTGGTCGAAGTCCTTGATGCTGCGATCCTTGCCGCTCTGGCGCACGGCCTGCTGGACGAGCGCCTTGGCGCGGCGGAGGAAGCGCTGGCGGTTGGCCAGGCTCTTCCCTCCGGAATCGAGGCGTCGGTCGACGATATGCATGGCGTCTCGCTTCGGTAGCCCCCGTGACGGATCAGCCGGCCTTCTTCGCCCTCATATACCACTCGACGAGGCGCCGGACCTGGCGCTCCGTATAGCCGCGCGAGACCATCCGTTCGACGAACTGCCCGTGCTTCTTCTCCGTGTCGCTGTCGCGCTTCGACGAGAAGCTGATCACCGGCAGCAATTCCTCGACCTGGGAGAACATGCGGCGCTCGATGACCTCGCGGATCTTCTCGTAGCTGGTCCAGGACGGGTTGCGGCCGGCATTGGCGGCCCGGGCGCGCAGCGAGAACTTGACCACCTCGTTGCGGAAGTCCTTCGGATTGGCGATGCCGGCCGGCTTCTCGATCTTGGTCAGCTCCTGGTTCAGGAGCTCGCGGTTGAGCAACTGTCCCGTATCGGGATCCTTGAAGTCCTGGTCCTCGATCCAGGCATCGGCATAGTCGACATAGCGGTCGAACAGGTTCTGTCCGTAGTCGTGGTAGGATTCCAGATAGGCCTTCTGGATCTCGTGGCCGATGAATTCGGCATAGCGCGGCGCGAGGTCGGCCTTGATGAACTCGCGGTAGCGCTTCTCGGTGTCGGCCGGCAACTGATCGCGGCGGATCGCCTGTTCGAGCACGTACATGAGGTGGACCGGATCGGCCACGACCTCGGTCGTATCGTGATTGAAGGTGGCGGCGAGCACCTTGAAGGCGAAGCGGGTCGAGATGCCGTCCATGCCTTCATCGACGCCCGCCGAGTCGCGGTATTCCTGCATCGAGCGGGCGCGCGGATCGACCTCGCGCAGGCTCTCCCCGTCATAGACCCGCATCTTGGAATAGAGGTTGGAATTCTCGTGCTCGCGCAGGCGCGAGAGCACAGAGAACCGCGCCAGCATCTCGAGCGTGCCCGGTGCGCAAGGCGCGCCGGTCAGTTCGGAGCCCTGGATCAACTTCTCGTAGATCAGCCTCTCCTCGGTCACGCGCAGGCAGTAGGGCACCTTGATGACGTAGATGCGGTCGATGAAGGCTTCGTTGTTGCGGTTCGCGCGGAAGGTCTGCCATTCGGCCTCGTTCGAATGGGCCATGATGATCCCGTTGAACGGGATCGCGCCGATATTCTCGGTGCCGATGTAATTGCCTTCCTGGGTGGCGGTCAGGAGGGGGTGCAGCATCTTGATCGGCGCTTTGAACATCTCGACGAATTCGAGCATGCCCTGGTTGGCGCGGTTGAGGCCGCCCGAATAGCTGTAGGCGTCGGGGTCGCTTTGGGACAGGCTCTCGAGGCGCCGGATATCGACCTTGCCGACCAGCGACGAAATGTCCTGATTGTTCTCGTCGCCCGGCTCGGTCTTGGCGATGCCGATCTGACGCAGCCGCGACGGATTGACCTTGACCACCCTGAACTTCGAGATGTCGCCGCCGAACTCGTCGAGCCGCTTGATGCACCAGGGGCTCATCAGCCCGGTGAGGCGCCGGCGCGGGACGCCGTAGCGCTCCTCGATCATCGGGCCCATGGCCTCGGGATCGAACAGGCCGAGCGGGCTCTCGAAGACCGGGCTGATCTCGTCGCCGGCCTTGAGCACGTAGATCGGATGCACTTCGATCAGCGATTTCAGCCGCTCGGCCAGCGATGACTTGCCGCCGCCGACCGGCCCGAGCAGGTAGAGGATCTGCTTGCGCTCCTCGAGCCCCTGCGCGGCATGGCGGAAGAAGCTGACGATCCGCTCGATCGTCTCCTCCATGCCGTAGAATTCGGAGAATGCCGGGTAGACCCGGATCGTCCGGTTCATGAAGACGCGGCCGAGCCGCGCGTCCTTGGCCGTGTCGATGAAGTCGGGCTCGCCGATCGCCGCGAGGATGCGCTCGGGCGCACTCGCATACATCATGGGGTCGTCGCGGCAGGCCTTGAGGTAGTCGGCGAGCGACATGTCGGTCGCCCGGCGCGCGTCGTAGGACCGAGCGAAGCTCGTGAACAGGTCGTCCATGCGTAGCAGCCCTTTCTCGCTATCGAACAATCAGACCTCAAGACCTCGCGCCCGCGACCCCCTTGCAAGAAACCTGCAAGTCATAAGGAGACGCCCGCCGCCAATGCCGGCCGACCGTTCCTGCTTGTCCTGCACCTGATCCTCATGTGGCGATGGTCATCATGAGACGCCAGGGACCTTGCCTCAAGCCGACCGGCGTCGCGCGCCCGGTCCGCCAAATGTTCTCAGCCGAGCCGGACCGGAGGCGCCAGGGTCCGGAAATCGACGTGGACATCGCTCCTGCCGACAACGCAGGCCATCGAACCATCGATCCGCGTCGCAGCGGCGCCGTCCTCGAAGGTGAAATCGGCGCCGAGGCTCGCCAGCGGTCCGAGCCCAACGGAAATGCGTGGCCGTGTCTCGAATTCCACGTCCGAGGGCGAAAAACCGCGCGCCTCGAGGCCATGCAGCAATTCGGGCAGGCAGGCGGCAACGAGCCTGTCCCGGCCCAGCGCAGCATAGAAAAGACGCCCGTCGTCGAAGACGAAGTCGCCGAGTCCGGCCGCCGCCACCCCCAGAACGAGGATCAGCCCGGCGCCTGCCAGCCTTAACGTCGATGCCATGCCTCTTTTTCGGCCAGCATTGCGGGAATTCCAAGGCCATCCGGCAAATCGACCGGGGACTGTGGCTTTCGGGTTGCCGCTCGCACCGCTCGATCCTATGGTGCCGCGCCTCAAAACCAAGGAGCGGAACCATCATGGCGTTCATCGCCGACACCTTGTCTCGCGTGAAGCCCTCCGCGACGATCGCCGTGACGCAGAAGGCGCGCGATCTCAAGGCGGAAGGGCGCGACATCATCTCGCTCTCGGTCGGCGAGCCGGATTTCGACACGCCGGACAATGTGAAGCAGGCGGCGATCGATGCGATCCGGCGCGGTGACACCAAATATCCGCCGGTCTCCGGCATCGTGCCGTTGCGCGAGGCGGTCGCCAGGAAGTTCAAGCGCGAGAACAACCTCGACTACAGGCCATCGCAGACGATCGTCGGCACCGGCGGCAAGCAGATCCTGTTCAACGCCTTCCTGGCAACGCTCAACCCCGGCGACGAAGTCGTCATCCCGGCGCCCTACTGGGTCTCCTATCCGGACATGGTGCTGATCGCCGGCGGGACGCCGGTGATCATCGAGACCACGATGGCGCATGGCTTCAAGCTGCAGCCGGAGGATCTGGAGCGCGCCATCACGCCGCGCACCAAATGGGTGCTGCTCAATTCGCCGTCAAATCCGTCGGGCGCTGCCTATACGCGCGCCGAGCTCAAGGCGATCACGGATGTGGTGGTGCGCCACCCGGACGTCTGGATCCTGACGGACGACATCTACGAGCACCTCGTCTACGGCGATTTCGTCTTCACGACGCCGGCCGAGGTGGAGCCGAACCTCTACGACCGCACGCTCACCATGAACGGCGTGTCGAAGAGCTATGCCATGACCGGCTGGCGGATCGGCTATGCGGCCGGGCCGGAGCGGCTGATCAAGGCCATGGACCTGTTGCAGGGCCAGCAGACCTCGGGTGCCTGTACCATCGCCCAATGGGCCTCGGTCGAGGCGCTGAACGGACCGCAGGACTTCATCCCCGAGCGACGGCGTGTGTTCGAGGAGCGGCGCGACCTCGTCGTCTCCATGCTGAACCAGGCGAAGCTCCTCCGCTGCCCCTCTCCCGAGGGCGCCTTCTACGTTTATCCGAGCTGCGCGGAGGCGATCGGCCGGCGGGCGCCGTCGGGCCGGCGGATCGAGACCGACGAGGATTTCGTCACCGAACTGCTCGAGGCCGAGGGCGTCGCGGCGGTGCATGGCTCGGCCTTCGGCACCGGCCCGAACTTCCGCATCTCCTACGCCACCTCGACCGCGCTGCTGGAGACGGCCTGCGCCAAGATCCAGACCTTCACGGCGTCGCTCGACTGAGACGCGCCGGCGCGGCAAAAACATCACAGGTCCGACGGAAGCGCGGTCGCGCCTCGACCCCGTCATCCTGCCGGCCATTTCATGGTTGCTCTGTGGTGCCTCGCGTGGCGAGGCCGCGATCGATCCCGCCTTTTCCAGGGCGAATCGATGCGATTCGAACTTACGCGGAGGCGAAGCCGACGCTTCGCCTCCGGTCCGACCAACAGGAGAGGGACATGGCTATGAAGACGATGATCGCCGTCGGGGGCACGATGATACTTGCCTTGACGGCCCTACCGCAGGCGGCCTCCGCCGGGCCGCTCGGCCAGCTCGTCTGCAACGTCGCGGGCGGAGCCGGCCTGCTCATCACGTCGAAGCGGGCGCTGAACTGCGAATACGATCCCACCAACGGCGCCCACCCGCAGCATTATGTCGGCACGATCGGCCGCTTCGGCCTCGACCTCGGCATCCAGGGACCCGGCAGGCTCGTCTGGGACGTGGTCACGGTCGGCGGCCCGATCGGGCCGGGCTCCCTGGCCGGCACCTATAGCGGCGGGAGCGCCTCCGCGACGGTCGGCGTCGGGGTGGGCGCCAACGCGCTCGTCGGCGGCAACCACATCACCTTGCAGCCGCTCTCGGTGCAGCAGCAGTCGGGCCTCAACGTCGCGGCCGGCATCGGCACGATGGTGCTGGAATACGCGCCCTGATCGATTAGACGACGCGCTTCCGTGCAGTAAAGCGAAAGGCCGCCGGGTTCCGCGGCGGCCTTTTGTCGTCAAGTACGAGACGCGTGCGTCACACTCTCGGTCGCGGTCCTGTCGCCGGCGCCAGGCCGGTGCCCTCGGTGCCGCTCGCGTCCTTCACGCCCGCCCAGATCTTCCGCTTCATGTAATAGAGCAGGCCGGCGAAGACGATGAGGAAGACGACGGCGTTGAAGCCGGTCTGCTTGCGCTGATCGAGCTTGGGCTCGGCCGCCCATTGCAGGAAGGCGGCGATGTCCTTGGAATATTGCGCCACCGTCTTCGGCGAGCCATCCGTATAGTCGACGAGCCCGTCACTGAGCGGTGGCGGCATCGAGATGGCGTGACCGGGGAAATAGACGTTGTAATATTTGCCTTCGGGCAGCTTGAAGCCTTCCGGCGGCTTGTCCTTGAAGCCGTTGAGGAGCGCGTGGATGTAGTCCGGGCCTTCTTCCTGGTACTGGGTGAAGGGCTCGGTTAGGAACCACGCGCCGCCTCGCTCGTAGGAGCGCGCCTTCGCCAGGACCGACATATCGGGCGGCACCGCGCCGCCATTGGCGGCCCGCGCCGCCGCGTCATTGGCGAAAGGCGAGGGGAAATAGTCGGACGGCCGGCCCGGACGTTGCGCCGGATTGCCTGAATCGTCGACGCCGTCGGTGATCTGGAAGGTCGCGGCGAGCGCCTTGACTTGGCTCGCGCTGAACTCCGGGCCGCCCGGATCGGACAGGTTGCGGAAGGCCACATCCTTCATCGAATGGCAGTTCGAGCAGACGGTCTTGTAGACTTCGTAGCCACGCTGCAACTGCTGCGTGTCGTATTTGCCGAAGGGGCCGGCGAAGGACCAGCTCTGCATCGACGGCAGCGGATTCTCGGCCGCGGTCTGGGCATCCTGAGCCAGGGCGGGGGCCGCCGCCACGAGGCCGAAGGCGAGAGCGGCCGAAAGCAGCCGTGACTTGGCGGACATCATGGTTTCCGTGATCAGCATGGCGGCCGCGCTCAACCTTCCGTGGAGGGGCTGGAGGCGGCCTGCGCCCCCGCGAAGGCCCCCGAACCCGCATGTCGGCCGAGGACCGCTTCGGTGATCGAGGCCGGCATCTTGCGCGGCGTCTCGAAGAAGCCCAGCACGAAGATGATGGGGAAGAACGCGAAATAATAGAGCGTGAGCACGCGCGACCACGTCACGATCGCGCCCACCGGTTCCTGTGATCCGCAATAGCCAAGACCGACAACCACCACGAAGAAGACGAACAGGAAGATGCGGTAGACCGGTCGGAAATTGGCCGAACGGACGCGGCTGGTGTCGATCCAGGGCAGGAAGGCCAGGATCAGGATCGAGCCGAACAGCGCGCAGACGCCACCGAGCTTCGAGGGTATCGCCCGCAGCATCGCGTAGTACGGCAGGAAGTACCATTCGGGAACGATGTGCGGAGGCGTCTGCAGCGGGTTCGCCTGGATGTAGTTGTCGGCATGGCCGAGGTAGTTCGGGATGAAGAAGACGAAATAAGCGTAGACGATGAGGAAGCAGACGAGGCCGAAGCCGTCCTTGATGGTGAAATAGGGGTGGAACGGCAGCGTGTCCTTCTTGCTCTTGACCTCGACGCCGACCGGGTTGTTGGAGCCCGGAACATGCAGCGCCCAAATGTGCAGAACCACCACGCCGAGGATCATGAAGGGCAGGAGATAGTGCAGCGAGAAGAAGCGGTTGAGCGTGGCGTTGCCGACCGAATAGCCACCCCACAGCCAGATGGTGATCGAATCGCCGACGACCGGAATGGCGGAGAACAACGAGGTGATGACCTTGGCGCCCCAGAAGCTCATCTGGCCCCAGGGCAGCACGTAGCCCATGAAGGCGGTGGCCATCATCAGGAGGAAGATGATGACGCCGAGGATCCACAGGACCTCGCGCGGCGCCTTGTAGGAGCCGTAGTACATGCCACGCGCGATGTGGATGTAGACCGCGATGAAGAACATCGAGGCGCCGTTGGAATGCACATAGCGCAACAGCCAGCCGAAGTTCACGTCGCGCGTGATGTGCTCGACGCTGTCGAAGGCCATGGTGGCCTCGGGCGTATAGTGCATGGCCAGCACGACGCCGGTGACGATCTGCGATACCAGCATGAAGGCCAGGATGCCGCCGAAAGTCCAGAAGTAGTTCAGGTTGCGCGGGTTGGGGAAGACGATGAAGGACGAATGCACCAGCCCGATGATCGGCAACCGGCTTTCGAACCAGCGGAGAACGGGGTTCTGTGGAACGTAGGTCGATGGTCCGCTCATTGATCGTCGTCTCTCAACATGGGCTCGGGCGCTGGCATCGGCCGCTCAGCCGATCTTCACCTTGGTGCCGGTCAGGAAGGCGTAGGTCGGCACGGCGAGGTTGTAAGGTGCCGGACCCTGCCGGATGCGGCCCGAGACGTCGTACACCGAACCATGGCAGGGGCAGCGCCAGCCGTCGTAGGCGCCTTCGTGGCCAAGCGGCACGCAGCCGAGATGGGTGCAGATGCCGACGACGATCAGCCATTCCGGCTTTTGAACGCGCTTCTGGTCGGTCTCGGGATCCTTGAGGTCCGACATCGGCGTGTCTTCCGCCGTCTTGATCTCCTTGGCCGTGCGATGCCTGATGAAGACCGGGTTGCCGCGCCACTTCACCGTGACGATCTGGCCTTCCTGGATCTTGGAGATGTCGACCTCGGTCGACGACAGGGCGAGTGTCGAGGCGTCCGGGCTCATCTGGCTGATCAGCGGCCAGATCACGGAGGCCGCGCCGACGGCCGCGACCGCGCCGGTCGCGATGAAGAGGAAGTCCCTGCGGGTCGGTTCCCCGGGCGTCATGGTTGCGGTCGACAACGATCAACTCCAAGTGGCGGGCGTGCCGTCGGCGGTAGGTCAGGCCTCGCCCGATGGCCGGCCCTGACGGTCTTCCCCGATCGGTGGATAGAACCGCGCTCGCGACCCAACAATGCGACCCTTCGCCACCGCGCCCTTCGCCGCGCGTCGAATTTCGGCCGATGTGTGGCACCCTCGCGCACGCTTGTCCAGTGCGCGCAACGGCTCCGCGGGCAATCGTGCGGCGTGTTTTTCCGCCCGACGGGCCCGCGCGCCTCAGGCGCGCCGCCGGCGCGACTTGGCGAACGTGTCGAAGGCGACCGCCAGCACGATGATGAGGCCGATCACGATCTGCTGGATGTAGGACGATACGTTCAGCAGCACGAGGCCGTTCAGCAGTACGCCGATCAGCACCGCGCCGATCACCGTGCCGAAGATGGTGCCGACGCCGCCGAAGAGGCTCGTGCCGCCGATCACCACGGAAGCGATCACCGTCAGCTCGTAACCGATCCCCGCCACCGCCTCGGCCGAGTTCAGCCGGGCCGCGAGCACGAAGCCGGCGAGCCCCGAGAAGAACCCCATGATGACATAGACGCTGAGCAGGATGCGCGGCACCTTGAGGCCGGACAGGCGCGCCGCCTCCGGATTGCCGCCGACCGCATAGACCTGCCGGCCGAATCGCGTGTAGCGCAGCACCAGATGCGCCAGAATGGCGAAGCCGATGAAGATGATGACGGGCGTCGGCACGATGCCGATCCGGCCCTGGCCCCAGAACTGGAAGCCTTCGTCGAAGCCGCTGATCGGGCCGCCGCCCGACAAGAGCAGCGCTGCGCCGCGGAACACCGACATGCCGCCGAGGGTCACCACGAACGGTGGCACCTTGGCTTTGGTGATGGCTGCGCCCTGGAGCAGCCCGCCCGCGACCCCGATCACCACGGCCACGAGCAGAGCGGTCGCCCAGCCGTAGCCCGCCGCCGCGCCGCCGAGAGCGCCGAAGTTGCCCGTCGCGCTGCCCTTGGCGACGATCGCGGCCGCCAGCCCGCAGAAGGCCAGGAGCGAGCCGACCGAGAGATCGATGCCGGCCGTCAGGATCACGAAAGTCATGCCGATCGCGAGAAGGCCCGAGATCGACACCTGTCGCAGGACGTTCAGGAGGTTGATGGTCGACAGAAAGCGCGGCTGCAGGGTCGCGAAAACCGCCATCAGGATGGCCAGGAAAATCAGCGGCGCGAACCGGGCCAGGATGCCGAAGACGTCGATGCCTTCGGTCCTCGCCGTCTCGGGACGGGTTTGCATGGAGGTCATGGGAGGGGCCTCAGGCGGTGTGAGCATGTTGCCTATAGGCACACATGCTCCAGGCAAGAAAGACGAGCACGTTCATGCGTCTAGGATCGAGAAACGATCCGCGCTAGACGCATCGTGCTCTGGCGCGGAACCGCGCAGGGTCATCAGGCGCATCAGCCGCTCTTCGGAGGCGTCGCTCCGGGCGATTTCGCCGGTGAGCCGGCCCTCGCAGAGCGTCACGATGCGGTCGGCGAGCGCGAGAACCTCCGGCAGTTCGGAGGAGATGACGATGACCGCGATGCCGTCGCGGGCAAGGCGGGCCAGCAGCTGGTGGACCTCGGCCTTGGCGGCGACGTCGATGCCGCGGGTCGGCTCGTCGACGATGAGGATCTTCGGCTTCAGCGCCAGCCAGCGGGCGAGGACGACCTTCTGCTGGTTGCCGCCCGACAGATTGGCGATGGCCTGATCCGGGCTCGCCATGCGGATGCCGAGCGCGCTCCGATAATGCTGGACCAGCGCCTTTTCCCAGGCGTCGGACACGTAGTCGAGCGGCGCCCGCAGCCGCTCCATCGCGGCGACCGAGACGTTGTTGCGCACGGCGAGCGAGAGGAACAGCGCCTGTTGCTTGCGATCCTCCGGCACGAGACCGATGCCGTGCCCGATGGCGTCGGCGGGCGTGCGGATCCTCACCGGCTGTTCGTCGACGAAGATCTCGCCGCCCGACAGCGGATCGGCGCCGAACACCGCCCGTGCGAGCTCGGTCCGGCCGGCGCCCACGAGGCCCGCGATCCCCAGGATCTCTCCCGGCTGCACCGAGAGGGAGACGTCCGACACCAGCGTCGCGTGCGGGTCGAGCCCGCCGGCATCGGTGCTCAGATGGCTGACCCGCAGGGCCGGCGGCCCGGGGCGCGCCGCGCCGCCCTCGACGGCCGCGAAGGCGCCGAGGTCGCGTCCGACCATCATCTGGATGAGCTGGTCGACGGAGGTCGCCGCGACCTCGACCGACCCGACCAGGCGGCCATCGCGCAGCACGGTCGCGCGGTCGCACACCGTCATCACCTCGTCGAGCCGATGGGTGACGTAGATGATGCCGATGCCGCGCGCCTTGAGGACGCGTACCAGGTCGAGCAGGCGGGTGACCTCGGCGGCGCTGAGCGCGGCCGTCGGCTCGTCCATGACGATGAGCCGCGCCTCGATCGACAAGGCGCGCGCGATCTCCACCATCTGCTGGTCGGCGACGCTGAGGTCGCGCACCAGCCGTCTCGGCTCGATCTTGAGGCCGAGGCGGTCGAGCGCCTCCCGCGCCGCCCGAAAGGTGCCGGGCCAGCTGACGAAGCCGGCGCGGCCCGCCTCGCGGCCGACCATGATGTTCTCGGCGACGCTCAGCGTCGGGATCAGGTTGAACTCCTGATAGATCGTGACGATGCCCTTCTGCTGGGCCTCGTAGGGCTCGGCGAAGACCTGGCGCTCGCCATCGAGCACGATGGTGCCTGCGTCCGGACGCTGCGCACCGGACAGGATCTTCAGGAGCGTCGACTTGCCGGCGCCGTTCTCGCCAAGCAGCGCCAGCACCTCGCCGCGCACGAGCTCCAGCCCGACGCCGTTCAACGCCACGACGCCGGGAAAGCGCTTGCCGATGCCGCTCATGGCGAGCAGCGGCGTCGGCGTTCCGGCCGAAGAGCTCATGACTCCGGCTCCGCGTGACCGCCGCTACTTCACCTCGTCGAGGCGTTCGGCCTTGCTGAGGTTCGCCTTGGTGATCACGATCGGCGTCAGCAGGACGAGATCCTTTTCGGGCTTCTGCTTGGTCTTGATGTAAGTCATCAGGATGTCGACGGCCGTCTTGCTCTGCTCGGCCGGAAACTGTTCGACGGTGCCGGCCATGCCGCCGTCGCGGATGCTGGCGAGTGAATCGGGCAGGGCATCGAAGCCGATCACCTTGATCTTGTCCTGCAGGTTGCGGGCGCGCACCGCCTCCAGCGCGCCGAGCGCCATGTCGTCGTTGGCGGCGACGATCACGTCGGGGGGCGTCGCCTGGGAGGCCAGCAGCGCCTCGGTCACCGACAGGCCCTGGTCGCGGGCGAAATTGGCGGTCTGCTCGGCGACGAACTTGTACTTATCCTTATGGGCGTCGAGGATGTCGTGCAGGCCCTTGTTGCGATCGATCGCCGGGCTGGCACCCGGCTGGCCTTGCAGGTTGATGATCTTGGCGCCGTTCGGGAAGGTGTCGAGCACCCATTGGCCCTGCGCCTCGCCGCCCTTCACATTGTCGGCTCCGACATGCGCGAGGATGCCCTTGACGCTCGGCACGCGCCGGTCGATCGTAACGACAGGCACGCCGCCGTCGATGATCTCTTTGAGGGCTGGGGCCATGGCGTTGACGTCGATGGGGTCGAGCACGACGCCGTCGACGCCCTTGGTCAGGCCGGCTTCGACGTCGGCCGTCTGCTTGGGCGCGTTGTTCTGGCCGTCCGCCTCGAGCGGGGTGCCGCCCTGCGCCTTGACCTCCGCCTCCATGGCCTTGAGCATGTGAACGAAGAACGGAAAGTTGAGACCCGGCACCGAGGTCAGGATCGTGAGATCCTTCGCCGAGGCGGGCGCCAACGGCACCGCGATCGAAACGGCAAAACATGCGCCCAGCAGCGCGCGCCTGGACAGCCTCATGGTTCCTCCGAAGACAGCTTATCGTTATCGATCCCATGCAGCGGGATCGCGCGAACACTGTCGGGGGACGGCGCGCCAGTCAAGTGTCAAGACCAAGTTCGGCAGGACCGAAACGACGGCCTGTTTCAGATGCGGTCGGCTTGGGGGACCAGGGCGACGCCCTTGACCTGGGCATAGACCGCCGCGCCGACGCCGAGACCCAGGCTTTCCCACGACCGCCGGCTGACCCGCGACAAGAGGCGTGCGCCCGTCCCCGCCGGGCCGAGACCGATCACGGCGAGCATCTCGTGAGCGCCGGCCGGCGTCGCCGAGAGGATCCTCCCCGGCAGGGCGTTCAGGATGGTGCTGCCTCGGGGAGGACCCATGGCGAG
Source organism: Lichenihabitans sp. (assembly GCA_965277635.1). Classification (GTDB taxonomy): domain Bacteria; phylum Pseudomonadota; class Alphaproteobacteria; order Rhizobiales; family Beijerinckiaceae; genus Lichenihabitans. The sequence goes on along the minus strand of CBDIDE010000002.1, from coordinate 1,083,755 downwards.
GCTGACGTCGGCCGCGGCGATGCGCAGGCGTCGGCGCTGGCCCGGCGGCCCCGCCGCGGCCGGGACCAGAACCTCGCCGCCCTCGAGGGCGAGCGTCAACAATCCATAGGCGGCATCGTGGCCGAGCACGATGGCGTCGAGGCTGACGGCCGCGTCGCGCCGGCCGGCGAGCGGCAGGGCGGGGTCGTTCTGCACCGCGCCGAGCGGTCCGGAGGCGACGACCCGGCCGGCCTCCATCAGCACGATCTGGTCGGCCAGCCGCTCGACCTCCGCCATGTCGTGGCTGACGTAGATCACCGGCAGCGACAGGCGTGCATGCAGGCGCTCAAGGAACGGCAGGATCTCGTCCTTGGTGCGCGCGTCGAGGGCGGCGAGCGGCTCGTCCATCAGCAGGATGCGGGGTTGCGAGAGCAGCGCACGGCCGAGCGCCACGCGCTGGCGCTCGCCGCCCGAGAGATGCCGGGGCGCACGTCCGAGGAGCGTACCAAGCCCGAGCAGGTCGACCACGTCGTCGAAGCCGCCGGCCGAGACGGCGGTGTCGCTGCGGCGCGGCGCGCCGTAGAGCAGGTTGCGCCGCACGTCGAGATGCGAAAACAGGCTCGCTTCCTGGAACACGTAACCGACCGGGCGCCGATGCGGCGGCCGGAAGGTCGACGCGTCCTGCCAGATCTCGCCATCGACGGCGCAGGAGCCGTCCTTCAGGCGGAGCAGGCCCGCCATGCAGCGTAGCACGCTCGTCTTGCCGCAGCCCGAGGGACCGAACAGCGCGGTGATGCCACGCGCCGGCGTCGCGAAGGCGACATCGAGGTCGAACTGTCCGAGCCGCCCGCGGAAGGCGGCGCGAATCATCCCCGGCTCGCTCACGCGCCGACGCGCGCTGCACGCGCCTCGATCGTGCGCATGGCCAGGATCACCACGAAGCCGAAGACCAGCATGCCGGCGGCGAGCACGTTGGCTTCGCGCCACTGGCCATTCTCGACATAATCGTAGATGGCGAGGGACAGGACCTTGGTCTTGCCGGGGATGTTGCCGCCGATCATCAGCACGACGCCGAACTCGCCGACCGTATGGGCGAAGCCGAGAATCGCCCCGGTCAGGACGCCGGGCCGGGCCAGCGGCACGGCGACCGTCCAGAAGGCGCGCCATGGCGACGCCCGCAGGGTCGCGGCGACCTCGAGCGGCCGCTCGCCCATCGCCTCGAAGGCGTTGCGGATCGGCTGGATGACGAAGGGCATCGAATAGATGACCGAGCCGATGACGAGCCCGTGGAAGGTGAAGGCCAGCGTGCGCGCACCCCAAAGGGAGGCGAGGCCGCCGCCCGGACCGTTCGGGCCGAGCGCGACGAGCAGATAGAATCCCAGCACCGTCGGCGGCAGCACCAGCGGCAGCGCCACGATGCTCGCGGCCACCTCGGTCCACCGACCCCGCGAGCGCGACAGCCACCAGGCGACCGGCGTCCCGAGGAGCAGCAGGACGACGGTGGTCGTGCCGGCGAGCTCGATCGTCAGGACGATCGGCTGCCAGAGGTCCGGCGACAGGCCCGCGAACAAGGATCAGCTGTCCGTCCCGAACGCGTAGCCGAATTTCTCGATGATGGCGCGCGCCTCGGGGCCCTTGAGGAAGGTCATGAAGGCGGTGGCGGCCGGGTTGGAGGCGCCCTTCTTCAGCAGAACGGCATCCTGCCTGATCGGCGTATAGTCGGCTTGGGGCACGAGCCAGCGCGAGCCGCCCACGTCGCCCTTGAGCTGCGAGAGCGCCACGAAGCCGAGCTCGGCATTGCCGGTCTCGACGAACTGGAAGGTCTGGGAGATGTTGTTGCCCTCGACGATCTTGGGCTCCAGGGCGTCGTAGATCTTCAGGGCTTTCAGGGTCTCGATGGCCGCCGCGCCGTAAGGCGCACCCTTCGGATTGGCGAGCGCGAGCTTGGTGAAGGAGCCGCTCTTCAGCGTGTCCTCGCCCTTCACGAGGTCCGCCGATTTGCTCCACAGCACCAGCTTGCCGACCGCGTAGGTGAAGCGGCTGTCGGCAATTCCGAGCCCGTCCTTGACCGCTTTCTCGGGACGTTCCTGGTCGGCCGAGAGCATGATCTCGAAGGGCGCATCCTGGGTGATCTGGGCGTAGAGTTGGCCCGACGAGCCGAAGCTGAGGATCGCGTCATTGCCGGTCTTCTGCTTGTAGGCGGCGCCGATCTCCTTGGCGGCTTCGGTGAAATTGGCCGCGACCGCGACATGGGTCTCTGCCGCCACGGCCGGACCGATGAGACCGAGCGCGGCAAGGCCCAAGGCGGTGAGGAGATTGGCGATCTTCATGACAGGCTCCGGGCTGCGATCGCCGATGGCCAGCACGGCATCGTGCGTTGTATCTCCGGATACATAACGCGATGATGTCCTGGCGGAAACCCGCCATATCTCGCGCGGACGACGTCAGGCCGGGCGGGCGAGCGCCGCCTCGGCCCCGGTCTCCTCGGCGCTGATCTCCTCGAGGCTCTTGCCCATGGTCTCGGGCAGCATGAAGATTGTGACGAAGATGCCGAGGACACTGACGACCGCCGCGACGGATTCGGCGGCGAAAAGGCCGCCCGCGCTGAGCAGGATCGGGAACAGGAAGACGCCGATGAAGCCGCCGACCTTGCCGGCGGCCGAGGCTATGCCGTGGCCGGTGGTGCGCCCCTCGACCGGAAAGAGCTCCGCCGGATAGACGAAGGTCGTCGCATTGGGGCCGAACTCCGTGAAGAAATAGCTGATGCCGTAGATGATCAGGAACGGATAGATCAGCTTCTCGATGCCGGGGATCAGCGCGATCGCCGCGAAGCTCATCGCCATCATGGCGAAGCCCAGGATCTGGATGGTCTTGCGGCCGATGCGGTCCATCATGGCGGCGGCGACGAAATAGCCCGGCACGGCGGCGATGGCGAAGATGGCGAGCTGCGTCAGCGTTTCCATGATGAGGCTGTCGCCGGGCGCCACGGCGTGGATGACGAGCGGGCTCGAGACCGTGTTGCCGTAATAGGCGAAATCCATCAGAAACCAGGCCGCGCTGGCGCCGATCAGCCGCAGGGCCATGCCGCGCCGACGGGTGAGCGCCACGAAGCCCTCCGAGAAGGATGTCTTGCGGGCCGCCCGGCCGTCCTTGACGGCGCCATGCGCCTCGCCGAGGAGATGGCCGGTGGCCGCATGCGCGTCCTCGTGCTGTCCGCTGGCCAGCAGGTAGCGTGGGCTTTCCGCCATGTGTCGCCGCATCTGGAAGACGGCCAGCGCGGGAATCGCGCCAAAGGCGAGCAGCAGGCGCCAGACCAGATCCTTCGACAGGCCCGAGGCCAGCATCGCCGCCGCCAGCAGCGGCCCGACGATGAGACCCGCAGCCTGCATGGCGAAGACGAGCGACACCATCATGCCGCGCGACTTCTTTCCGGCGAATTCGCTCATCAGCGTCGCGCTGACCGGATAGTCGCCGCCGATGCCGATGCCGAGCACGATACGGAAGCCGATCAGCCACCAGATGTCGGGCGAGAAGGCCGAGGCGATGGCGCCGGCCGCCAGCACCAGCACCTCGTAGCCGTAGATCCGCTTGCGGCCCACCATGTCGGCCACCCGGCCGAAGAGGATCGCCCCGAAGGCGGAGGCCAGCAGCGCCGTCGAGGTCACGAGGCCGACCGCCACGGGCGAGGGATGCCACTCGGTCTTCAGGATCGACATGACCACGCCGATGATGAAGAGGTCGTAGGCGTCGGTGAAGAAGCCCATGCCCGAGATGAACATGATCTTCCAATGCTGCCGCGTGATCGTGGACTCGTCCATGCGCGCGAGCATGTCGCTGCCGTTCGGTCCGGTCTCCGTCATCGGCCTCCTCCGGGTCCCTGTCCGACTTTCGCCGACATGGTGCGCCTCGCGCCATGACAGGGTGATGTCAGTCGGGAACGCCGAGCCGGCCTTGCTAGATCAAGGGTCCGATCACGCCGCGGGACGGCGATCGGCCGTCATTTTGTGATGGGAGGCGCACCCGCCGGCACCGGCAGCGTCGGAAACAGGACGTGATCGAGCACCAGCCACGCCAGCACGATCACGCAGGCGACGAGGATCACCCAAACAATCCGTCGGTCGATCTGCATCGATCGTCATCCTCGCGCGCCAGTTGGGGTTCGCTCCCAGGAATCAGCAGCCGATGCAGATCCGCATGTCATGCTCGAGCTTGCGCTGCTCCGCGAGGTCCGCCTTGGTCGGCTTTGGCAGGCCTGTGTCGGCGCCGAGGCTCGGCGGCTTGGCGCCGCGCCCGACGCTCGGCGCGGTGCGGGTGACGGGCCGCGGCGTGCCGGGAAGGGCGGGCGGCGCGGCGGTCGTCGGATTGCCGTTGGCGGTTTGTGCCTGCGCGGGAAGTGCCATGGCCAACACGAAGGCAGCCGAGACGAGGAGGGATTTCATGGACCGCATCCCATGCGAGATCGGCACGAAGCCGGGATGGCAAGTTGGCGCCCGAATCACGCGTTTGGCAAGGTCGTTCGGGCCTCGTGCCAGAGCAATCCGGATGGCCTGACGCGAGTTCCCCGGGGTCTGGCCCGAGGCCGCTCATCCCACGCAAGCTGGACCGGGCGGTGGGACCGGCACTGCAGGCGAGGAGCATCGCTCCGGCGAACCGTTCCGGGCGGAAGCGTCTGGCGCGTTCCGTCACGCCCGGCCCGGTCGGTCCGTCCCGTATCCCGCTTGCCCCGGCGTCACCAGGTGCCCGGCCACATAGGTCGCCGCCACGGAGCGGTCGTCGCCCATGGTCATCAGGGCGAAGAGTTCCTCCTGCAGATTGTTGCCGACATCGTCCAGGCGATGCGCCATGGCGGGCGTCGCCCCAGGATCGAGCACCACGAGGTCGGCCTCATAGCCGGGTTCGAGCGCGCCGATGCGGTGGCCGAGGCCGAGCGCCTCGGCATTGCCGCGGGTGATCATGTGGAAGGCTTCGAGCACCGGCCAGTTCTGCCGCCGGAGCTGGAGCACCTTGTAGGCTTCGGCGGCGGTGCGCAGCATCGAATAGCTGGTGCCGCCGCCCACGTCCGTGGCAAGGGCGACGCGCACCGGCATGTCGCGCTGCCTGAGCCGCGCCAGGTCGAACAGGCCCGACCCCAGGAACAGGTTCGAGGTCGGGCAGAAGACCGCGACGGAACCGCTCTCGGCCATACGCCGCACCTCGTCGTCCTCGAGATGGATGCAATGGCCGAAGAGCGAGCGCGGGCCGAGCAGGCCGAAGCGATCGTAGACGTCGGCATAGCTCTTCGCCCAGGGGAACAGCGCCTTGGTGGCCGCGATCTCGTCGTGGTTCTCGGAGAGATGCGTCTGCACGTAGGCCGTAGGATGTGCCCGGGCGAGCTCGCCCGCCGCCTCGAGCTGCGCGTCGGTCGAGGTCAGGGCGAAGCGCGGCGTCACCGCATAGAGCTGCCGTCCGCGGCCGTGCCAGCGGCGCAGCAGTGCCTCGCTTTCGAGGTAGCCCTGCTCGGCGGTGTCGACGAGACCGGGCGGCGCATTGCGGTCCATCATGACCTTGCCGGCGATCATCCGCGTGCCGCGCCGCTCGCTCTCGACGAAGAAGGCGTCGACCGAGCTCGGATGCACGGTGCAATAGACCGCCGCCGTGGTGGTGCCATTGCGCAGCAGCTCGTCGAGGAAGAACCGCGCCGTCGTGGCCGCGTGGCCTTCATCGCGGAGCCGCTCTTCCGCGGGGAACGTGTAGGTCTGCAGCCAGTCGAGGAGCTGGGCGCCGTAGGAGCCGATGACCCGGGTCTGGGGATAGTGGATATGGGTGTCGATGAAGCCCGGCATCACGAGGTGACGGGGATGATGGTCGACGGCAGCGCCGTCGGGCAGCGTCGGCATCAGGTGGCGCGCCTCGCCCACGGCCTCGATCGTCCCGCCGCGCATGATGACGAGGCCGTCCTCGACATAGCGATGCGCCGGCGCCGCGCCGGCCGAGGCGGGGTCTCTCGTGAACGTCAGTACGCGTCCCCGCACCGCCGTGGTTGCCGCCCTGTCCATGCCGCTTTACCCGCTCCGATCGACACGGGACGGTGCTCCCTGGGAGCCGCTCTTGCAAGGCTGCCGGATTTCAATCACCTTTGGGAAAAGTTGAAGAATGACGGAAGCGAAACCCCGTGGCGCCGACCGGCGCGCGGCGCGGCGCTGGCGAGCCGACGGATGCGGATGCGTGGTCCGCGTCAGCTTGCCGGGGAGGGCGACTTGTCGTTCCTGGACAATATCAAGACCTTCGTGCGGGTCGTCGATCTCGGGGGAATGTCGCTGGCGGCGCGCCAGTTGCGGCTCTCGCCGGCCGTCATCAGCCATCGGTTGCAGCAGCTCGAAAATCATCTCGGCGTGCGGCTGCTCAACCGGACCACGCGCACGCTGCAGCTGACCGAGCCTGGGACCGCCTTCTACGAGGCCTCGCAGGGCGTGCTGCGCGCCATCGAGACGGCCGAGAGCGTCGCCCTCGATGCCGGCGGCATTCCCGCCGGCAGCATAAGGCTCGGCGCGCCGCTCGGCCTCGGCCGCCGCGTGATCGCGCCGCTCGTCGCCACCTTCTGCGAGGCCCACGACCGGCTTTCGATCCGGCTGCGACTGTCGGACCATCTCCTCGACCTCCTCCACGAGGCCGTCGACCTGTCGGTCCGCCTCGCGGTGCTGCCGGATTCGAACCTGATCGCCCGCAAGATCGCCGATTGTCCGCGCCTGCTCTGTGCCTCCCCTGACTATCTCGAACGGCACGGCACACCCCAGGCCGCCGACGATCTGTTCCGCCACGAATGCCTGCTGCTGCGCTTCCCGGGCTCGCAGCAGTACCGCTGGACGCTCGAGCCGCCGTCCGGGCCGGTGACCCTGCATGTTCATGGGCGCCTCGACGCCGACGACGGCGACGTGCTGACCGCCTGGGCGCTCGCCGGGCACGGCATCGTGATGAAGCCCGTGTTCGAGGTGGCGGGGCATCTCCGGTCCGGCGCGCTGCGGCCGGTGCTCCTCGATTGTCCGCCGCCCCCGGCCGCGCTGGCCGTCGTCTATCCGCACCGGCAATTGCTGCCTGCCAAGGTCCGGATGCTCGCGGATTTTCTGGTGACGGAACTCGCCTCGATGGTAAAGACCGATAGCGAGGGCCTCGATCTTCGCGCGCTCGCCAGCGCCCAATGAGTGCCGGCGATGCAGCCCGTTTTCCATTGTTTGGAAACGTCGTAAAATCATTTCATCATTATGCGCTTCGACCTGCGCCGGAATCGTGGTCCCATCGGATCGTCCTGCTCCCTGACCTTCGCCTCTGAATTTCGGGGACAAGCAGGCCGACAACGCGAATTCGGTCGCAGCTTGCAATGGAGCGAGCCGGAATGCCGTCAAAGACGCTAAAGGGACAGGGAAACGCCGGCGCCGAGGCCGACGCCCATGCGAGCGGCCCGCGCACCTCGATCCGCTTCCTGCTCGGCCGGGAGGCCTGCGAGCTTCGCGACCTCGATCCCGGCCTCACGGTTCTCGATTGGCTGCGCGGCGAGGCCCGTCGCACCGGCACCAAGGAAGGTTGCAACGAGGGCGATTGCGGCGCCTGCACGGTGGTCGTCGTCCGCCCCGAGGGCGACCGGCTGTGCTACCGGGCCGTCAACAGCTGCATCCAGTTCATGGGCACGCTCGACGGCTGCCAGCTCCTCACGGTGGAGGATCTCCGGCAGAAGGACGGGTCGCTCCACGCCGTGCAGCAGGCGATGGTCGATGGCCACGGCTCGCAATGCGGCTTCTGCACGCCGGGCTTCGTCATGTCGATCTTCGCCATGGTGAAGACCTATCCGGCCTGCCCGTCGGACGACGAGATAAACGATATCCTGGCCGGCAACCTGTGCCGCTGCACCGGCTATGCGCCGATCGTCCGTGCCGTCAGGCACGTCTACGACCTCGGCCTTCGCGAAGAGCTCGCCGCCGAGGACCGGACGATCCTGGCGGCGCTCGGGGCGCTCGACGACGGTCGCGACGTGAAGCTCGCCGGCGCCAACGGGGCGTTCCACGCGCCGGCGTCGGCCGACAGTTTCGCCGCAACACTGCTTCGGCATCCGGAGGCGACGATCGTCTCCGGCTCGACCGACGTGGGTCTCTGGGCCACCAAGCAGTTCCGCCGCATGGAGCGTCTCGTCTGGATCGGCCGCGTGCGCGAACTCGACCGGATCGAGGAGACGGCCGATGCGCTCGAGATCGGCGCCGGCGTCACCTATTCGCGGCTCGGCGCCCGGCTCTCGACCCTCTATCCGGATTTCGGCGAAGTGCTGCGGCGCCTCGGTTCCGTGCAGGTCCGCAACATCGGCACCATGGGCGGCAATGTCGCCAACGGCTCGCCGATCGGCGATTCCCCACCCTGCCTGATCGCGCTCGACGCCACCTTGCACCTGCGATGCGGCGCGGAGCGGCGCGCCATGCCGATCGAGCGCTTCTTCCTCGCCTATGGCAAGCAGGATCGCCGGCCGGGCGAATTCGTCGAGCGGATCACCCTGCCGAAGCCGCGCCCCGGCGAGCGGTTCCGCGCCTACAAGGTGAGCAAGCGCTTCGACCAGGATATTTCGGCCGTCATGGGCGCCTATCGGCTGCGTGTCGAGGACGGCGTGGTCCGCGATGCACGGATCGCCTACGGCGGCATGGCGGCGACGCCGAAACGCGCCGCGGCAGCCGAACAGGCGCTGATCGGCCGCCATTGGGGTGACGCTGCCCTCGCCCAGGCCCAGGAGGCCATGGAGCGCGATTTCACGCCGCTCAGCGACATGCGCGCCAGCGCCGCCTATCGCATGGCCGTGGCCCGCAATTTGCTCGAACGTCTGCTCGTCGAGACCACGGAGGAGACGATCGAGACGCGCCTCGTCGGCCAAAGGAGCCTCGCCCATGCTTGACCGGACCCAGGCGCCGCTTCCCGAGCCGCACAACCCCAACCCCTACGCCAACGACACGCATGAGAGCGCCATCAAGGTGCCGATGCGCCACGACAGCGCCCACAAGCATGTCTCGGGCGAGGCGCACTATATCGACGACCTGCCCGAGCCGTCCGGCATGCTGCACGTCTATCCGGGCCTCGGCCAGCGCGCCCATGCGAAGATCCTGACGCTCGACCTCGAGGAGGTGCGCCGGGCGCCGGGCGTGGTGCTGGTCATCACCGGCCAGGACGTACCGGGCCACAACCAGATCAGCCCGACCAACAAGCACGACGAGCCGTTGCTCGCGACCGACCTCGTCGAGTTCATGGGCCAGCCGATCTTCGCCGTCGCCGCGACCTCGCGCCAGGCGGCGCGCGAGGCGGCGCGCCTCGCGATCGTGACCTACGAGGACCTGCCGGCGGTCTTCGACGTCGACACGGCGCGCCCCGAGGGGCGGCTCGTCACCGAGCCGATGGTGCTGCGCCGCGGCGACGCGCAGGCCGCCATCCAGGCCGCGCCGCGCCGGCTCGCAGGCCGCATGGTCGTCGGCGGTCAGGACCATTTCTATCTCGAAGGGCAGATCGCGCTGGCGGAGCCGGGCGAGGACGGCGACGTGAAGATCTGGTCGTCGACCCAGCATCCGAGCGAGACGCAGCATATCGTCGCCCATGTGCTCGGCGTGCCGAACCACAGCGTGCTGGTCGAGGTCCGGCGCATGGGAGGGGCCTTCGGCGGCAAGGAGACGCAGGCCAACATGTTCGCCTGCCTGGCGGCGCTCGTCGCGCAGAAGACCGGCCGTGCCGCCAAGCTGCGGCTCGACCGCGACGACGACATGGCCATTACCGGCAAGCGGCACGATTTCGTGCTCGACTACGAGGTCGGCTTCGACGACGACGGGCGGATCCACGCGGTCGAGATGGAGGCGGCGGCGCGCTGCGGCTTCTCGGCCGACCTTTCGGGTCCGGTGACCGACCGCGCGCTGTTCCACGCCGACAATTGCTATTTCTATCCGGATGTGCGGCTCTCCTCGCTGCCGCTCAAGACCCATACGGTGTCGAACACCGCCTTCCGCGGCTTCGGCGGCCCGCAGGGCATGGTCGGCGGCGAGCGCATCCTCGACGAGATCGCCTATGCGATCGGCATCGATCCGCTCGAGGCGCGCAAGCGCAACTTCTATCTGCAGGACGAACGCAACGTCACGCCCTACGGCCAGGTCGTCGAGGACAATATCGTCGCCGAGCTCGTGCAAAAACTCGAAGCCGATTGCGATTACGCGGGCCGCAAGGCGGCGATCCGCGCCGCAAATGCGACGAGCCGGGTGATCCGGCGCGGCATCGCCCTGACGCCCGTGAAGTTCGGCATCTCCTTCACGGCGACCCATTACAATCAGGCCGGGGCGCTGGTCCATATCTACAACGACGGCAGCGTGCATCTGAACCACGGCGGCACGGAGATGGGCCAGGGGCTCTTCGCGAAGGTGGCGCGGGTCGTGGCCGAGGAGCTGCAGCTCGACCTCGACCGCATCAAGGTGCTCGCCACCTCGACCGGCAAGGTGCCGAACACCTCGGCGACCGCGGCCTCCTCGGGCGCCGACCTCAACGGCAAGGCGGCCCAGGCGGCGGTGCGCAAGCTCAAAAGCCGCCTCGTGGCTTTCGCGTCGAAGCACTGGTCGGTGCCCGAGGAGCAGATCGTGTTCCTGCCGAACCGGGTGCGGATCGGCAACGAGGAGATCTCGTTCCGCACGCTGATCAAGCAGGCCTATGTGGCGCGCGTGTCTCTGTCGGCGACGGGCTTCTACAAGACCCCGAAGATCCATTGGGACCGCGACAAGGGGTTCGGGCGGCCGTTCTTCTACTATGCCTACGGCGCGGCCTGCTCGGAAGTGGCCGTCGACACGCTGACCGGCGAGAACCGCATCGAGCGCGTCGACATCCTGCACGATGTCGGCCGCTCGTTGCATCCCGAGATCGACATCGGCCAGATCGAGGGCGGCTTCGTCCAGGGCGCCGGCTGGCTGACGACCGAGGAACTGGTGTGGGACGCCAAGGGGCGGCTTTGGACCCACGCGCCCTCGACCTACAAGATCCCCGCCTGCGGCGACCGTCCGCGCATCTTCAACGTCCATTTGCTGGAGGGCGTCGAGAATCGCGAGGACACGATCTTCCGCTCGAAGGCGGTCGGCGAGCCGCCCTTCATGCTCGGCATCTCGGTGCTGCACGCCATCTCCGACGCGATCGCCAGCGTCGCCGACTATCGCATCTGTCCGCGGCTCGACGCGCCCGCGACCCCCGAATGCGTGCTCGCCACCATCGAGCGGCTGCGCCGCGAGGCGAGGGCCGCATGAGCCGCGATCTCGCCTCGACCCTGCGCGGCTGGATCGCGCAAGGCACGCCCGTAGCCCGCGTACTGGTCGAACGCGCCATGGGCTCGACGCCGCGCGAGGCCGGCGCCTCGATGCTGGTCGGCCCGACACGCGTCCATGGCACCATCGGCGGCGGCCGGCTCGAGCTCGACGCGGTCGAAGCCGCCCGCGCCATGCTGGAGCGCGGCGAGGACAACTGGCGCTGGGACGTGCCGCTCGGGCCGGCCATCGGCCAGTGCTGCGGCGGCCGCGTGTGGCTTTTGGCCGAGCGGGCGGACGAGCGCGTTGTCGAAGCTCTCGATGCTTCGGAGAATGGCGGCCGGCCGCTGGTCCTCCTGTTCGGCGCCGGCCATGTGGGCCGGGCGTTGGCCCGCGCCCTCGCGCCCCTGCCGTTCCGCCTGCGCTGGATCGACGAGCGGCCGGAGGAGTTCGGTGAGGCCTCGGTCGACGACGTCGAGATCGTCGTCTCGGCCGACTGGGAGCGCGAGATCGCCGCGGCACCCGAGGGGTCGGCCTGCCTTGTCCTGACGCACAGCCACGCGCTCGACAGCCTGATCGTGGCGGCGGCGCTGGAGCGCGGCGACTTCACCTATGTCGGGCTCATCGGCTCGCGCACCAAGCGACGGCGCTTCGAGCGCGCCTTCCGCGACATCGGCATTCCCGAGGCGCGGATCGGCTCGCTCGTCTGCCCCATCGGCGACCGCGGCATCCGCGACAAGCGGCCGGACGTCATCGCGGCCCTCACCGCCGCGGAACTGATCGAGACATTCGCGGACCGCACCGCAAGAGCTTGTCAGGGTCGGATTGGAGAGAAGTTCCAATCCGACCCTGTGAACAAGCTCGAGTCCTACAAGTGGCGTGTGTCAGCAACAGCATGACACACGCGAGTGCGGCCGCTTTACGACGATGCGACCGGGGAGGTCATGCATGAACGAGGACAGCACGAGCGGTTCAAGCAATCGGCTTGAGCTGCGCGGCCTGACGAAGCGGTTTCCAGGCGTCGTCGCCAATGCGGGCGTGAGCCTCGCCGTAAAACCCGGCGAGATCCACGCGCTTCTGGGCGAGAACGGCGCCGGCAAGTCGACGCTCGTCAAGATGATCTACGGCATCCTGCAGCCCGACGAGGGCGAGATGCTGTGGAACGGCGTACGCACCGCGATCCAGAACCCGCATGCGGCGCGCGCGCTCGGCATCGGCATGGTGTTCCAGCACTTCTCGCTGTTCGAGGCCATGACGGTCTTGGAGAATGTCGCCATCGGCCTCGACAAGCCGGAGCGTCCCGCCCGGCTGGCGCAGCGCATCCGCGAGGTCTCGACCGTCTACGGCCTGCCGCTCGACCCCGACCGCGATGTCTATTCGCTCTCGGTCGGCGAGCGCCAGCGCATCGAGATCGTCCGCTGCCTGCTGCTGTCGCCGAAGCTCCTCATCATGGACGAACCGACCTCGGTGCTGACGCCGCAGGAGGCCGACCGGCTCTTCGAGACGCTGCGCCAGCTGGCGCGCGAGGGCTGCACCATCCTCTACATCAGCCACAAGCTGGCCGAGATCAAGGCGCTCTGCGACCGTGCCACCATCCTGCGCGGCGGCAAGGTCGTGGCGAGCTGCGACCCAAAGAAAGAGACCGCCGCCTCGATGGCGCAGATGATGATCGGCGCGCAGATCCGCCCGCTCCAGCAGCGCGGCGGCAGCCCCGCCGGCAAGCCGCGCCTCGTCGTCGACGGGCTCGATCTTCCGGCCGACGGGCCGCACGGCATCGCGCTGAAGGGGGTCTCCTTCGAGGTGCGATCGGGCGAGGTTCTCGGCGTGGCGGGTGTCGCCGGCAACGGCCAGAACGAGCTGCTGCTGGCGCTGAGCGGCGAGCGGACCGTGACGCGCAGCCACGCCGTGATGCTCGACGGCACGCCGGCCGGATCGCTCGGTGCCGCGCGGCGCCGTGCGCTCGGCCTGTGCTCGGTGCCCGAGGAGCGCAACGGACATGCCGCCGTGCCGGAATTCAGCCTCATCGACAATGCGGTGCTGAGCGCCCACGGCCGACTGAAGCTCTGCTCCGGCGGCCTGCTGCGCGCCGGCCGCGCGCTCGATTTCGCCGCCCGCATCATCCGTGACTTCGACGTGCGCACGCCGGGCGCCGGCAGCGCCGCCTCGAGTCTCTCGGGCGGCAACCTGCAGAAATTCATCGTCGGGCGCGAGATCCTGCAGAACCCCGGCATCCTAGTCGTGTCGCAGCCGACCTGGGGCGTCGACGCGGGTGCCGCGGCCTCGATCCATGCGGCGCTCCTGAGCCTTGCCGCGGCGGGATCCGCGGTGGTGGTGATCTCGCAGGATCTCGACGAGCTGCTTGCCATCAGCGACCGGCTGGCGGTGATCAACGTCGGAGTGCTGTCGAGCGCCATGCCGACCGCCAGCGTGTCGCTGGCGGAGCTGGGCCTCTTGATGGGCGGCATTCATGGCGCGGACAGCGTGCCGGCCGCCGCCACCGAAACGCGGGAACTGGCCAATGCACATTAAGATCGAGCCCCGCCGCCAGATCTCGCGGCCGCTGCAATGGGCGACGCCGCCCCTCTCCGTGCTGGCGACGGTCGCCGCCGCCTTCGTCCTCTTCGCCTCCATGGGCTATGACCCGGGCCGCGCGCTCTATGATCTCTTCGTCGGGCCGCTCCTAAGCCTCCAGGGCCTCACCGAGCTCGCGCTCAAGGCTTCGCCCCTGGTGATGATCGGCGTGGGGCTTGCGGCGGGCTTCCGCGCCAATGTCTGGAACATCGGCGCCGAGGGCCAGCTCATCATGGGTGCCATCGCGGGCGGTGGCGTGGCGCTGCTCTTCTACGGCCAGGACGGCGTCTGGATCCTGCCGCTGATGTGCCTCGCCGGCATCCTCGGCGGCATGGCCTGGGGCGCCATTCCGGCCTTCCTCAAGACGCGCTTCGAGGTCAGCGAGATCCTGGTCAGCCTGATGCTCACCTATGTGGCCGAGCTGTTCCTGAGCATGCTGATCATCGGCCCCTGGAAGGATCCCGAGGGCATGAACTTCCCGCAATCGCGCATGTTCTCGGACTCGGCGCTGCTGCCGACGCTTCTCGACGGCACGCGGCTCAATGTCGGCGTGCTGGTGTCGCTCGCCATCGTCCTGGTCGCCTGGGTGGTCATGACGCGCTCGATCCTGGGCTTCGAGATCCGCACCGTCGGCTCGGCGCCCGCCGCGGCACGCTACGCGGGCTTCAGCCGCGACAAGGTGGTCTGGCTGACGCTGCTCGTCGGCGGCGGCCTCGCGGGTCTCGCCGGGGTCTTCGAGGTGGCCGGCCCGATCGGGCAGATCATCCCCAAGATCACCCCCGGCTACGGCTTCACCGCCATCATCGTGGCCTTCCTGGGGCGGCTCCATCCGCTCGGCATCCTGGCCGCGGGCCTCGTCATGGCGCTCTCCTATATCGGCGCCGACAATGCCCAGGTCGACATGGGGCTGCCCAATGCGGCGACCGGGCTCGTCCAGGCCATGCTCTTGTTCTTCCTGCTCGCCTCGGACTTCCTGGTCCGCTACCGCCTGCGTCTCGTCCGGCCGCAGCCCATCCGCGCCGAAGAGGTTCCGGCATGAACGCTTCCGTTCTCGTCCCCCTGCTGGTCTCCGTTATAACCGCGGCGACGCCGCTGCTCCTCGCGGCGCTCGGCGAACTCGTCGTCGAGCGTTCGGGCGTGCTCAACCTCGGGGTCGAAGGCATGATGCTGGTCGGCGCCATCTGCGCCTTCGCGGCCATGTCGACGACCGGCAACCCGGTGCTCGGCATCCTGGCCGGGGCCGCGGCCGGGGCCGCCACGGCGGCGCTCTTCGGGGTGCTGGTGCTGACGCTCGCCAGCAACCAGGTCGCGACCGGCCTTGCGCTCACGCTCTTCGGCGTCGGCTTCAGTGCGCTGATCGGGCAGGGCTTCGTCGGCCATCCGATCCCGATCCTGCCCAAGCTGCCGATCCCCGGCCTCTCCGCCATTCCGGTGCTGGGTCCGCTGCTGTTCGACCACGACATCCTGATCTACCTGTCGGTCGCGGCGACCGCGGGGGTGGCCTGGTTCTTGAAGTCGAGCCGCGCCGGGCTGATCCTGCGCGGCGTCGGCGAGGCCGACGGCTCGGCACATTCGATCGGCTATGACGTGATCCGCATCCGCTATTATGCGGTGCTGTTCGGCGGCGCCATGGCGGGGCTCGGCGGCGCCTATCTGTCGCTCGCCTATACGCCGATGTGGGCCGAGGGGATGACCGCCGGCCGCGGCTGGATCGCCCTCGCGCTCGTCGTCTTCGCGGCCTGGCGGCCGTGGCGCGTGCTCGGCGGGGCCTATCTTTTCGGGGGCGTCGCGGTGCTGCAGCTCTACGTGCAGGGCAGCGGCGCAGTCTTCGTGCCGACGCAGGTCCTCGCCATGCTGCCTTACCTGGCGACGATTGTCGTCTTGACTCTGATCTCGTCGAGTTCGATGCGCAACAGGCTCAACGCGCCGGCCTGCCTCGGCAAGCCGTTCCGGCCGGTTGGCTGATCATTCTTTGGGTTTATTCGGCGTCCATGAAGGGAAGACACGCATGACCATCAAACTTGCCCGACGACAGTTCCTGGCCGGCACGGCGGCCGCGGCGGCAGGCGCCGCCTTCGGTGGCCCGGCCCGAGCCGCCGCCCCCCTTGGCGTCGGCTTCATCTATGTCGGGCCCGTGGGCGACTTCGGCTTCTCCTACCAGCACGACGTGGCCCGCAAGGCCATGCAGGAGGCGCTCGGCGACGCGGTGAAGACGAGCTTCGTCGAGAAGGTGGCCGAGGGGCCCGACGCCGAGCGCGTCATCCGCCAGCTTGCCAGCGGCGGCAACGGTCTCATCTACGCCACCTCCTTCGGCTTCATGAATTCGGTCGAGCGTGTGGCCAAGCAGTTTCCCAAGGTCAAGTTCGAGCAATGCACCGGCTACAAGACGCTCGCCAACATGGCCGAGTATAACGAGCGCTTCTACGAGGGCCGCGCCATCTGCGGCGCCATCGCCGGGCACGTCTCGAAGAAGGGCGTCGCGGGCTATGTGGCCTCGATCCCGATCCCCGAGGTTGTGATGGGCATCGACGCCTTCACGCTCGCGGCCCAGAAGGTCAACCCGAACTTCAAGGTCAAGGTGATCTGGACCAATAGCTGGTTCGATCCGGGCAAGGAGGCCGATGCGACGAAATCGCTGATCGACCAGGGCGCCGACATCATCTGCCAGCACACCGACAGCCCCGCCCCGATTCAGACCGCCGAGGAACGCGGCGTACTGGCCTTCGGGCAGGCCTCCAACATGCAGAAGTTCGGGCCGAAGGCACAGCTGACCGCCATCATGGACAATTGGACGCCTTATTACATCAAGCGCACCAAGGAAGTGATCGACGGCACCTGGAAGACCGGCAGCGTCTGGCTCGGCCTCAAGGACGGCGTCGTCGAGATGGCGCCCTATGGGCCGGGCGTGACGCCCGAGGCGCGCGAGGCGGCCGACAAGGTCAAGGCCGGCATCATCGACGGCTCGCTCAACCCCTTCGCGGGGCCGATCAAGGACCAGAAGGGCGCGGTCAAGGTCGCGGCCGGTGCCTCCATTGCCGACGCGGATCTGCTCAAGCTCGACTGGTACGTCGACGGCGTGCAGGCGTGATGACTGCAGTTTGAACACCCACGAACCTCATGCTGAGGAGGTCCGCCAGGACCGTCTCGAAGCACGGCTCGAACTTGCCGTCCTTCGACTCGAATGCTCCGCATTCGGCTCAGGATGAGGAGAATGCGGTGCTTCGGATGATCACTGAGGCTGCTGGTCCGAACCGGCAGCCTCGACGAGATCTTGGCCTGCGGAGGTTAGGCCGAGAACACCAGGCGCCTGGTCACCGTGCGCGACAGGTAGTTCTGCACTCGTCCCTTGAACTCCTCCCGCTTGACGGCGCTGGTGAAGCGGAACCGCATGCCGCGCTCCATGAATTCGGCGTCGAACGAGCCGGCGACCGCCGGCCGTCCATCGGTGTTGACCGCCAGCACGCGCAATTGCGACGCGACGATCCGGGCCTGCCGGTAGGGTTCCGTCTCGTTGGTGTAACGGACCCTGACCACCGTATTGTGCTTGGTTCCGTCGACGGCCGTCCGTCGCAACCATACTTTCGGCTTGAGCATACGCGACTCCACTCGTACCACGGCTGGCATTCTTAAGGCCGCGCGGTAAACGAGACTTTGCTCGACTGCGTAAAAGCGCTCGCCGCGCGGCCGCCCGACGAAAATCGACGCTGGGAGTCCGCGCATGCCCGAAAAGCCGCGTTCCGCCGAGGCCGACATCGATGCGGGAGCGCGCCAGCGGGGCAGCGTGGACGCCATCGTTCCAGTGATTCTATGCGGCGGTTCGGGAACGCGGCTTTGGCCCGCCTCCCGGGAGAGCATGCCGAAGCAGTTCATCCCGCTTCTCGGCGACCTGTCGAGCTTTCAGGCGACGGTGCGGCGCGTCAGCGATGGCGCCTTCGATCGGCCGGTCGTCCTCGCCTCGAGCGATGTCCGCTTCATCGTGGCGGAGCAATTGCAGGCCATAGGGGTCGCGGCCGAGATCGTCCTCGAGCCGAGCCGACGGGACTCGGCACCGGCCGTCGCCGTCGCGACCTGCCTTGCCGCGCGACGTGGCCCCGGGACGATCGTTCTCGTGCTCGCGGCCGATCATCTGATCGGCGACACGGAGGCTTTCGTCGGAGCCTGCCGCGATGCCGCGGCTGCCGCCCGCGATGGCTATGTCATGACGCTCGGCATTCGCCCGACCGCACCGGCCACGGGCTACGGCTACATCCAGCCCGGCGCCCCCATCCCGGGGCCGCAGGCGGCGCGGGCGGAGCGTTTCGTCGAGAAGCCGGACGAGGCCGCCGCGGCGCGCTACATCGCGGACGGCTATCTCTGGAACAGCGGCAATTTCCTGTTCCGCGCCGATGTGATGCTGGACGAACTGAGGGCCCACGCCCCCACGGTGCTGGCGGCAGCCGAGGCGGCGCTCGACGCCTCGGCCGTCGACCTCGACTTCATCCGGCTCGACGCGACCGCCTTCGCGACTGCCCCGAAGATCTCGATCGATTATGCAATCATGGAGCGAACCGGGCGAGCCGGCGTGCTGCCGGTGTCCTTCGGGTGGTCCGACATCGGCACCTGGGGCGCGATCTGGGACGTGTCGCCGCGTGATGCGGTGGGCAATGTGCTGCGCGGCAACGTCGAGGCGGTCGAGACACGCAACAGCCTGATCCACAGCGACGCCTTGCTCACGGCGGTCGTCGGGCTCGAGGACGTGGTCGTCGTGGCGACGCCGGACGCCGTTCTCGTGACGTCGCGCGCACGCTCGGACGAGGTCAAGACCTTGGTGGCGGCGCTCAAGCAGAAAAGCCACCGCGAGACCGAGGAGCATCTGCGAGTGTATCGGCCCTGGGGCTGGTATCAGCGCATCGATGCCGGCACCCGCTTCCAGGTCAAGCGGATCATGGTCAAGCCCGGTCATCGCCTGTCGCTGCAGAAGCATTTCCACCGCGCCGAGCATTGGGTGGTGGTGCGCGGCACGGCCGAGGTCACCGTGAACGACCAGGTCTTGCTCCGCCACGAGAACGAGGCGGCCTATCTGCCGATCGGCTCGGTCCATCGCCTCGCCAATCCGGGAAAGATGCCACTGGAACTCATCGAGGTGCAGGTCGGCAGCTATACGGGCGAGGACGACATCGTCCGCTTCGAGGATGCCTACGGCCGCTGACGCCAGCCGGATGCCGCGCCGCGTTCAGTTCGTCATCACCAGCGACCAGAAGGTCTTGAAGCGGGTGTGCGGGGCGGTGGCCGCAGCGATGCCCATGCGGCGCACCGGCCCGAACAGGAGATTGGCATTGTGGGCGGGCGAGCGCCGCCAGCCGCCCAGGGCCGCCGCGAGACTGCCATAGCCGGCCGAGACGTTCTCGATGGCGGCACGCCGGTCGGCGCCTTCGCCGGCAAGTCGCTGCGGCAGGGCGCCGGCCACCGTGTGGCTCAATTCATCGGCGCGCGCCATGGCGTCGGCCTGGTTCTGTGCCACCCGTTGCAGGACGGGATCCAGGGAGACCTCTCCCCGGCCATGCGCCGCGCGATAGGCCGAGATCATCGCCCGGGCCTGCCCCTGGTCGACCGGCAGGACCACGATCGGGCCCGGCAGCGTCCCGATCTGTGGAACGACCGCGCATCCTGCGAGCGCCAGGGCTGCTGCAGCCAGGGCGCTCGCAGCGATCCGCCCGGCGTGGCGCCGGCCGCGCGATGGGCGCCGACGGCCGAGGGTCACTTCAGGAAGACGAGGATGTCCACTTCGAGCGACGGATCGTCGGGCGACTTGGTGCGGTTGAGATATTCCTCCGCAAACATGTTCTTCGCCTCGAGGCCCTTCTCGTCCAGGTAGGCCGTGATGGCCTCATAGGTCGAATCGATGTCCTCATAGGCGCTGCGGTGCTGGAACTTCATCACCTTGCCGCCGGGCGACATGCCGAAACTCACATCGGCCGGCAGGTCCGGCTTGCCGTCCGGCGCTTTCTCGACCGGCACCATGGCGGTGAACTTGAAGCCCGCGTCGTCGGTCTCGGTGAACAGCGCCGTCGCATTCCCGGTCGGACGCATGTTGAGCTTCGCGAGGCTCTCGTTGAGCTTGGTGAAGGAATCGTTGAGGACCTTGAAGCCCTCGTCCCAGGTCGCTTGCCCGCTGAGTTCGACCACGGGGCGGGGCTGCAGGTCGATCGTCTGGCTGATCGACGTGTCGGGTGGGCTCTTTTCCGCGTCGGGTTTGTCGGCCGGAGCGGGAGCCTGCGCGGCTGGAGGAGTCGGCGGAGCGGGAGTCTGTGCGGCGGGTGCCGGGGCGGGAGTCTGCGCGGCCGGGGCAGGAGCCGGAGCGGGCGGGGCCGGCGTCCCGCCCGCCGGAGCCGCGGGCGTCGATGGGGAAGGCGCCACGGGCGTTGCGGGTGCGGCCGGAGTTGCGGGCGCAGCCGGCGCCGGTGCGGCGGGTGGCGTCGTCTGTGCCGAGACCGAAGGCGGCGAGGCCGCCTGCACGAGCCCGATGCCGCCGAGCAAGGCCGAAACGAGCGCCAGACGGCGCATCACCCGATTCACACCCATCACGGTTTTCCTTCAGTGATCGCCCAGCCGGACGTCTGGCGAACCGACTCGTAGACGAACCTTTATCGAACCGCATCATGGGAGTTCAATGGCTATTCCGATCTCTCACCTCGGACAGCACGCCGCGGTCTATCGGATCGGCTTGTGCATATGGACCACGCGGCCACCCTTGAAATCTTCCTCCCGATCCACCCGGTAGCCGAGGCGCTCGTAGAGCCGAACGTTCTCCGCGAAGCGCGCATTGGTGTAGAGCCTGATCTCGTTCAGGCCGGAGGCGGCGGCCAAGTCCTCGGCATGCGCCATGAGCCTGCGTCCGAGACCCAATCCCTGCAGGGCGGGCAGGACCGCCACGTTCTCGATCAGCAGGTGATCGGTCTTGCGGATCGTCTCGATCAGCGCGGCGAGCCTGTCCCCGCGATCGAGCAGATCGAACCGGTGCTCGCGCAATGCCGCGACGTAATCCGTCATCATCGGCTTCGGCTCGCGGCCGATCAGCGGGACCCATTTCGCGTAAGCCTCGCGCGTCAAGGCACGGATGGCGGGCGCATCCGCGGGCACCGCCTGTCGCAACCGGATGTCGTCGCTCACCGTCGCAGTCCCCGTTTCGTGCCGCTCCGCCCCGGGGTATCGCTCGACGCCTCGGTGGCTTAAATACAGGCTATGACCTCCCTTCCCTTCGCCAAGATGAACGGCGCCGGCAATTCCATCCTCGTCGTCGACGAGCGCGGCCGCCTTGACGCCATGACCGGCGACACGGCGCGGCGCGTCGGCGAGGGACGCCTGGGCTTCGACCAGATGATGGTGATCGGCGATCCCGCAAGGCCGGGCGTCGACGCAAGGGTGCGGATCTTCAATCGGGACGGGTCGCGCGCCCGGGCCTGCGGCAACGGCACGCGTTGCGTCGCCTGGGTGATGCTGGCGGGCGGCACGCGCGAAGACCTGACCCTCGATATCGAGGGAACCGAGGTCTCCTGCCGGCGCGAGGCGGAGGCACGCTTCACGGTCGATATGGGCGCGCCCTGCTTCGACTGGCGCGCGATCCCGCTCCGCCACGCGCTCGACCCCGATGCCGCCGACCTCGGTGCCGTTCTCGCCGAGCTCGGCCTGCCGCGGCCCTCGGTGCTCGGCATGGGCAATCCGCACGCCGTCTTCTTCGTACCGGACGCGCGCACCATCGACCTCGAAGGGCATGGCCGCCGGCTCGAACATGACGCGTTGTTCCCGGACCGCGCCAACATCTCCTTCGCCGAGGTCGCGAGGCGCGACCACATCCTGTTGCGAACCTGGGAGCGGGGCGCGGGCGCGACGCTCGCCTGCGGCTCGGCGGCCTGCGCGACCCTGGTCGCCGCGGCGCGGCGTGGTCTCACCGGGCGCCAGGCGACCGTGTCGCAGCGCGGCGGCGACCTCGTCATCACCTGGCGCGGGGACGATCATGTGCTGATGACCGGCCCGGTCGAGCTCGAGGAGCGCGGCCTCCTGAGTCTGGCGGATCTCGCCGCGTGACCGGCGTCGAGGTGCTGAACTTCGGCTGCCGGCTCAACGGCGTCGAATCCGAGGCGATGGCTCGGGCCGCCCATGCGGCCGGCCATGAGGCTCTCGTCATCGTCAATACCTGCGCCGTCACCGCAGAAGCGAGCCGGCAGGGGCGGCAGGCGATCCGCGCCGCCCGGCGCCGGCATGCCGCGGCCGAGATCGTGGTCACCGGCTGCGCGGCCGAGACGGAGCCCGAGCGGTTTCGGTCGATGCCCGAGGTGTCGCGGCTCGTTCCCAATGCCCGCAAGACCGCGCCGGAAAGCTGGGCGCGCGTCGGCACCGCACCCGTCCTTCATCGGCCGGCAGGCGACGCGGCGAGCCTCCATACGCGCGGCTTCGTCGAGATCCAGAATGGCTGCGACCACCGCTGCACCTTCTGCATCATTCCGTTCGGCCGTGGCGCCTCGCGCTCCGTACCCCTGGAGCAGATCATCGAGACCGTCCGGGCTCGCGTCGCGGCGGGGACGCGCGAGATCGTGCTGACCGGCGTCGACATCACCTCCTACGATGCAGGAGGCCTGCGTCTCGGCGGCCTCGTCGGACGGCTGCTCCGCGTCGTGCCGGAGCTGGAGCGGCTGCGCCTGTCCTCGCTCGACTGCATCGAGGCCGACCCGGAGCTGATCGAGGCGATCGGGTCGCAGCCGCGCCTCATGCCGCATCTGCACCTGTCGCTGCAATCGGGCGCCGACCTCATCCTGAAACGCATGAAGCGGCGCCACGGACGCGGCGACGCGATCCGCTTCTGTCGAGAGCTCAGGGCGGCGCGCCCGGACCTCGTCTTCGGTGCCGATCTCATCGTCGGCTTCCCCACCGAGACGGAAGCGCAGTTCTCGCAATCCATCGAGCTGGTCGAGGCGTGCGGGCTCACTTATCTCCACGCCTTCCCGTTCTCGCCGCGGACCGGGACGCCGGCGGCGCGCATGCCGGCGGTGCCGGGCGAGATCGTCAAGGAGAGGGCAAGCCGCCTGCGGTCGCTTGCTGAAGCGAGGCTGGCGAGCCATCTCGATCGCCAGGTCGGACGGAAGCTGCGCGTTCTGAGCGAACGCTCTGGCCGCGGCCGGAGCGAGGATTTCACCGCCGTGCGGCTCGGCGAGGTGGCGCCGAACCTCATGCTGGATGTGGCGATCGACGGCCACAACGGGCGCGAATTGCGGGGCATCCCGGTCGCCGCGTGACCGTGGCGTGGAGAGGTCGAAGGCGGAAGCTCACGCTGTCGCGACCGCCTGGCTCCGCGATGGGCGGCGGCTCGAGCGGCAGGTCCGCCAGATCGCGCAGGCTCATCGCCTTCAGGGCCGGATGGTCGATGGGATCCGGCTGTGCCGGAGCGCCGTCCCTGGCCCAAGAGGCACGAAATTCACGCAACGCCGTGATGATGCGGGACCCGCGCATGCTCTTCCCCTGCCGCCGTGACCTGGCGGTGCAGCGTCGCGCCTTTCGACAGGCGAAAGAAATGGAGTTCTTCGCCGGAGGTCTTTAGAAAATCTATATGGATAACCTGCTGCGATATCATCTCGGCGCGCTGCGCGCCGTCGAGGCGGCCGGCCGCCTCGGGTCCCTGGCCAAGGCGGCCGAGGAACTCGGGGTGACGACCGGCGCCGTGAGCCAGCAGGTGCAGAATGCCGAGCGGCGTCTGGGACGCCCCATTTTCCTGCGCGGGCCAAAGGGTCTCGCGCCCACGCCGACGGGAGAACGGCTGCTTGTCGGCCTGTCCAAGGGCTTCGCGGAAATCTCCCGGGCATTGGCGCTCGTCGAAACCCGGCGCGACGACGTCCTCACGGTGACGGTCGCGCCCGTCTTCGCCGCCAAATGGCTGGTACCACGGCTGAAGGGATTCCACGATGCGCGTCCCGACCTGCAGATCCGGATCGATGCCTCGGTGGGCCTCGTCGATTTCGCGGCCTCCGATGTCGATGTGGGCGTGCGGGTCGGTGCGGGCCGTTGGCCGAACCTGCGGGCCGACCATCTGATCGATCAACATCTTTTCCCGGTCTGCAGCCCGGCGCTCGCCTCCGAGTTCAGGACGCTCGAGGATCTGCGCCGCCTGCCGATCATCCGCGACCACGGCTCCCCCGCGGTCTGGCGGAGCTGGCTCGCGGCCTATGGCGCCGAGGAGACGATCCTCGGCCCCGGGCCGACCTTCTCCGATGCCGCGCTGTGCCTCGATGCGGCGATCGGCGGCCAGGGCGTGATGATCGCCTGGCCGACGCTGGCGGGCTATGCGATGCGCAACGCCCGGCTCGTGTCGCCCCTTCCGGCGCCGATCCCGAACGGACTGGCCTACTGGCTCGTCACGCCGCTCGGCGAGCCGAAATCGGCCAAGGTCAAGGCCTTCGATCTCTGGATCAGGGCGGAACTGATGGAGAGCGTCGGCAGGTAGTGGGCGAGGCTTCGCCGGCTAGGCGATGGCCGGCGGGACATCGAGGATGCGGGGCACGACGCCGATCGCATCGAGCAGCCTGGCGAGGTCGGGCCAGGGCAGCGACACCGTCGCGGTATTGCGCAACGGGTGGCAGGTGAGGCGGGGCGCTTCCGTCAGGGCACGCTCGATCGCGAAGGCGACGCGACGATCCCTGTCGTTGACGAGGCTCAGCGGGCTGACGGCGCCTGGCTTCGTACCGAGGACGTCGCCGAGCAGGTCGGCGCTCGCGAAGGACAACTTTTTCGCGCCGATGAGCGGCGCCAGCGCCTTCATGTCGATGCGGGTCTCGGCACTCAGCGTCACGAGATACAGCGCGCCGCCCTTGTTGTCCTTGAGGAAGACGTTCTTGGTATGCGCGCCCGGCAGGTCGCGCCAGTGCTCCCGCGCCTCCTCGACCGTGTGCACGGGCGGATGGTCGATGCGCTGCGGCCCGAGGCCGAGCGAGGCGAAAAGCTCGGCGAGGCGCGCCTCGCCGGGAAGGTCCGTCATCAAAATCCAGGCCCTCGTTCAGCCGACGTCGAGGCCCTGGTAGAGCGTCGCGAAGGGCAGCGTCAATCCGAGCGATGGGATCGCGGCCTCGGCGTCGCGTCCGTCGAGTTCCGCGAGGTCCCAGGCGTCGCCGCGCGTCCAGAGCTGGCCGCCGCAGGTCTCCTGCGGCAGGAACAGGATGGCCTTCACGGTGGCGATGCTGCGATAATCGTCGAGCTTGCGGGTGAGGTCGATCCAGCGCGTGCTGTTCGACCAGATTTCGACGACGAGGTTGGGCTCCGCCAGCACTGTCGATGTGGCCGAGAACGGGCCGCAATCGACCGCCGCATCCGGATAGCGGTAATTGCCGCGCGGGGTGACGACCTTGCCGTCGGCCATGACGGCGCGGCATCGGCCGTCGCGCAGACCGTCGCGCAGCAGAGCGAAGACATTGCCGCTCAGCAGCATATGCGCCTGGGTGGCGCCGACCATCATGCGCGGGCCGTCCCAGCCGACATGCTTGAGCTGCGGCGCGCCGTCGACATATTCGTAGCGCTCGTCCTGGCGCTGATGCCAGTCGAGGTAGTCTTCGGGAGACATGGCAGGCTGTTTCAGCAGCGTCGTCGGCATGGCTCGACTATAGACGGCCCCGTGGCTCGCGTCATCGCGACGTCGCGGGTCGGAACGGGCGGCGAATCGCTTTATGGTTGCGTCGCGGGCCTGGCGCGAAACGCGGCAGTACGGTCCCGCCGGGAGCAAGGCATGCGGTTCTCTTCCCTGGTCGAGCGGGTCCATAGTCCCGGCGTCGCGGCATGGGACATCCATCACGAGGCGGATGCCGCGAAGCGGCGCGGCGAGGATGTGATCGTGCTCTCGATCGGCGATCCGGATTTCGCCACGCCGGAACCGATCGTGCGCCGCGCCATCGCGGCGCTCGAGAGCGGCGACACGCATTATACCGACATTCCCGGCCGTCCCGAATTGCGCGAGGCCATCGCGGCGCTGCAGACGCGACGCTCCGGCCGCTCGCTCGCCGCGGGCAATGTCATGGTGATGGCCGGCGCGCAGAACGGCCTCTTCGCGTCCTCGCTCTGCCTGTTCGAGCCGGGCGACGAGGTGGTCGTGCTCGAACCCATGTATGTGACCTACGAGGCGACCTTCGAGGCGGCCGGTGCCAGGATCGTGCCGGTCAGGCTGACGGGCCAGCAATTCGCCCTCGATCCCGCGGCGCTGCGTCGGGCCGTCACGCCGCGTACCCGGGCCATCGCCTTCGCCACGCCGTCGAACCCGACCGGCAAGGCCCTGACCCGCGCGGAGCTCGGCGAGATCGCCGCGGTGGCGTGCGAGCACGATCTCGCCGTGGTGGCGGACGAGACCTACGAGGCGCTGGTCTTCGAGGGTGAACACGTCAGCATCGCGGCGCTGCCCGGCATGGCCGAGCGCAGCGTGACGGTGGGGTCCCTGTCGAAATCCCATGCGATGACAGGATGGCGCCTCGGCTGGGTGATCGGCCCTGAAGCGCTCGTCGCCCATCTCGAGCGGTTGGCGCTCGCCATGTTCTACGGCCTGCCCGGGTTCATCCAGGAGGGCGCGCTGGAGGCCTTGAGGCGCTACGATGAGGTGACCGCCGCGATGCGCGATACCTACCGCCGCCGGCGCGATCTGCTGGTGGCTCATCTGGCGTCCTGTCCGGGCGTGCACGTCGTGCTGCCGGATGCCGGCATGTTCGTCCTGCTCGACATAAGGGCGACCGGCCTCAGCTCGCTCGAGTTCGCCTGGGCGCTCTATCGCGCCACGGGCGTCGCCGTGCTCGACGCCTCCGCCTTCGGCAGTTCGGCCCAGGGCTTCGTGCGCGTGTCGTTCACCACCGGGGAGGCCGAGCTCGCCGAAGCCAGCCGCCGGATCGGGCAGTTTCTGCGCGGGCTCGAGGCAAAGACGATGGCGTCGACCCACCGCCAGGACGGCGGGCCTGCGGGGTGAGGGGTTGGCCCGCAGTTTGGGTCGGCTCGGCTCCGTTTGCGCGCCGCGAGCGTGTTGCCAAGGCGAGCAGTTTGTGGCAGCATTGCGCCGTCGACATGGCCATACGGCGGGGCGCCTGCCGGCGTGTTCGATCTTGATGTCTAGCTCTAAATTTCGCGAATACGATCTCTATTGTGCAATTCGAAATACTAGTCTCTAATTGTTACGTTGATTAATAAGACTAAAGACAACCAAGACATGTGATTTAAAATTATGATTTGCAAGATTTCCTGAGCGGAGCTCTACGTTCATCAACGTAGATTATAATCAGTAATGATTTGGACTTTCTTTCGAATAAACCGAAGCGGTTCAGACGAAAAGCCGGCTTAAGTTGGATATTCAAGGAAAATATATTATCGGAGAAATACAATGTTCAAATCCGTTATGACCTTTGCGGCCGCCGGAGCGATGCTCGTCATCGGCGCGAGCGCGTCCTGGGCGGGGCCGATCAGCGCCGCGCCGCTTGTCGACGTTCAAAAATCGGCTTCGCCCATCGAGCAGACACGCCTGTTCTGCTACAACAGATATAATGGACGCTTCCTGCATTGGGGAAGCTGCGGGGGCGGTTACCGTCCTATTTATAACCGGCCGCGCATCTTTTGCCGGACGACCTATGGACACCGTTTCCTCCATTGGGGCGCGTGCTGAGCGGACGCTCCTTCAGTCGCAGCGATAGCGTGCCGAGGTCCTGAACCGCCGGTGTCTGTTTCGGGCATGACGGGACGATCCCGTCATGCCGTTCGATCGAGCCGAGACGCCGGCCGCGCAAGGTTGGCGCGGTCGACAGTCGCTCGGAACGCCGACCCTGCGAGCCGATCCGTCGCGGACCGTGATCGCGTCTCGTCCTGCAACTTTTGGTTTCGGGAGATCCACGTGTTCGCTGCTCTCAACCGGGCCTTAACCGGCGTCGGTTAAGCCTTTCCGTCAGGATCGGCGAGATGAGACGACCGTGCGTCAAAAGACGAGCTCCACCGCCCGCGGCCCTGCAGACGCAGATCGGATGTTCTCCATCCGGTTGATGGAACATCTCGTCGTGCCGACGTTCGTGATCGACAAGGATCATCGCGTCATCATCTGGAACCGGGCCTGCGAACGGCTGACAGGCGTGGCGGCCGAGGCCATGATCCACACGTCCGATCATTGGAAAGCTTTTTACGCCGAACGACGGCCTTGCCTCGCCGATTATGTCGCGACCGGCGATTACGAGGCGATCCGGCATAGCGGCAATTGGGAGAGTGTCGGCCTGAGCGACTTCGGGGCGTGCGCGGAGGCCTGGTGCATGATGCCGGCGCTGGGCCATCGCCTCTACGTCGCCATCGACGCCGGGCCCATCTATGGCGAGACGGGCGATCTCATCGCCGTGATCGAGACGGTAAGGGACATCACCGCCCAGAAGGAAACGCAGATTCTTCTCGAAGATCTCGCCGCCAAGGACGGCCTGACGGGATTGTCCAATCGCCGCCGGTTCGACCAGGCGCTCTCGGCCGAGGTCGGACGCGCCGCGAGCACGGGCTCGACCCTGTCCCTCCTGATGATGGATGTCGACTGCTTCAAAGCCTACAACGACTGCTATGGCCATCAGAAGGGCGACGAGTGTCTCGCGGCGATCGCCACTGCGATGGAGCGGATGTTGCGCTCGCACCGCGACGTGTCGGCGCGTTATGGTGGCGAGGAATTCGCGGTCATCCTGCCCGATACCGATCTGGAGGCGGCCGAGGCGGTGGCGGAGCGGATCCGTTGTGCCGTGGCGGCGCTGGGGCTCCCGCATGCGGCCTCGTCGGTGAAACCGCATGTCAGCCTGAGTATCGGCATCGCGGCCGGGGCGGGTTCGGATCTCGCCGCCAAGGCGCTCGTTGCCCGGGCCGACGAAGCTCTTTATCGCGCCAAGCGCGATGGCCGTGATCGGATTGCCGCCGACGACCTCTCCTCCGCTCTTGAACTCTTCTGATTGACGCAGGTACGCGACGTCATGCAGTCCATTAACTATCAATTTTGGGAAGGCTGAAAGCTCTATAACGCTAGTATCGCCTAACGACCGGGTCTAGAAGGCGCGATAATGCGGCGTGCATTGGGGAACTTGCTTGCGGGCCGACCGTCCGACACGCATGCAAGGCTTTCGGAAACGACGATCGCCCGGGTCTTTACCATTGGCCTCGGGGTGCTGCCGCTGAATGGCCTCGTCGTCAACTATCAGTTTGCCTCGCTGGTGACGCTGTCTTCGCTGCTCATCGTGGACGGCACCCAGATCGTGCTGGCCGGATTGCTGGTTCGCTACGGTCTTCTGGTGCTGAAGGCTTACGGGCGGGGCACGTCGACGGATTCGCACTGGGGCCAGGCGCTGACCTGCTTTTACGCCGGCGCCGTCGTCTTCGTGCAATTCTCCGTCTTCTCGCAGGTGCATGGCTACTGGCACGACGTCATCCTCGCCTACCAGGCCGGCATCGCCATCTCGGCCGGGCTCGTCCTGTCGCCGCTCCTCGTCGGCGCGGTCGGCTACACATTGCTGGCCGGTGCCGGCGTCGTGCTGACCAGCGCGATCCGATTCGGCGGCGCGCAGCCGCAACTTCCCGTTCTCCTCGCCGCCTATGCGGTCTTCATGGCCGTCGGCTGCGTCTACCTCAACGCCCTCTACCGCCGCTTCATCCAGAGTGAAGGGAACATTCTCGCCAAGAACGAGATCATCGGGATCCTGCTGCATGACTTCGAGGAGAATTCGCGCGACATCATGTGGCAGACGGACCTGCTCGGAGGCCAGGTCTCCCTGCCTGCCCACGAGGACGAGCCGCAACAGGGCCGCCCTTTCCTTCAGGGCCTCAACCTGCGGACCTGGATAACGGCCGGGGCTGCCCAGCCCGGACCCGCGCGCGACGACTTCCTCAAGCTGGCGGCAGCGATGGCCAGCCTCAAGTCGTTCCGCGACCTGGTCCTGCCGATCACGGCCGAGGCGAGGTGGGTCAGGATCAGCGGGAAGCCGGTCTTCGACGGGAACGGTGTCTTCACTGGCTACCGGGGAATTGCCTCCGACGTGACGGTGGCGCGCCAGTCCGAGGAGCGCATCGCCCATATGGCCCGGCATGACGGCCTGACCGACCTGCCCAACCGCGTGCTGCTGCAGGAGCGACTTGCGGCCATCTGCGCCGAAGGGAAGCCCTTCGCGCTGATCTTCCTGGATCTCGACGGGTTCAAGGGCGTCAACGACACGCACGGGCATCAGGCGGGCGACGATCTGCTGCGCACCATCGCGGGACGGCTCAGCGCCTGCATCGGGCCGAGCGATACCGTGGCCCGCCTCGGAGGCGACGAGTTCGTCGTGCTCAAGCTGAGCCAGGACGGCAGTGCCGAGGAGCTGGCCGAACGGATCCTCGCGCGGATCGGCGCTCCCGTCATGTTGCAGGACGTCGAGATCAACATCGGCGCCAGCGTTGGCATCGCGAATTCGCCG
Organism: Lichenihabitans sp.; assembly: GCA_965277635.1. Classification (GTDB taxonomy): domain Bacteria; phylum Pseudomonadota; class Alphaproteobacteria; order Rhizobiales; family Beijerinckiaceae; genus Lichenihabitans. Next base: position 1,053,496 of record CBDIDE010000002.1, on the reverse strand, counting down.
CGCGACGGCGACCGGCCGGCCGATATCCTCAAGCGGGCCGATATGGCCCTCTACCTCGCCAAGGCGGAGGGACGCGGGCACTGGCGCGTCTTCGATGCCGCCATGCTCGACCGTGGCGCCGCCCGCCACGCCATGCTCGCGGACCTGCGGCGCGCCATGGCGCGCCAGCATCTCGACCTCGCCTATCAGCCGATCATCGACCTCGAGACGGAGCGGGTCGAGGTGGTCGAAGCTCTGCTGCGCTGGACCGATCCCGAGCGTGGCAGCATCTCGCCCTCCGATTTCATCCCTCTGGCGGAGGGCGCGGGCCTGATCGTCGAGATCGGCGCCTGGGCCCTGATGAAAGCGTGCGTGGCGGCCGAAAGCTGGCCGGGCGCGGTGCGGGTCGCGGTGAATTTCTCGCCGTTGCAATTGCGCGACCCGGGCCTGCTCGCGATGATCGACAATGCCCTCGAGACAAGCGGCCTGGCGCCCGAGCGGCTCGAGATCGAGATCACCGAATCCTTGTTCCTCGACGCGACGCCCCTGGCGCTCGACCACCTGCGGCGACTGCGCGCGCGCGGCATCCGCGTGGCGCTCGACGACTTCGGCACCGGCTATTCGTCCCTGAGCTACCTGCGCGCCTTCCCGTTCGACAAGGTCAAGATCGACCGCAGCTTCGTGCGCGACCTCGGCACCCAGGAGGAAGCGCGGGTCATCGTGCGGGCCATCACCGCCATGGCGTCGAGCCTCGGGCTGAAGACGACGGCCGAAGGTGTCGAGACGCAGACCCAGATGGAGGTTCTGCGGGCCTCGGGATGCACGCAGGCGCAGGGTTACCTTCTCGGCCGCCCCTGCGCGGGCGCGGCGATCCCCTCCGCAATTCTGGCCCGTAACGGCGACGAGAATCCCGACAGGCTGCGACTCGCCGGCTGAGTTCTGCGGCAGAGGAACGCCGCGAGGCGCAGGCCGCGGCACGAACCGATGGCGATCCCGCGCGTTGCCCTCGGATAGTCCGTCCTTGGAGCCCGATCTTGACATTCAATCGTATCGCCGCCGTCGGCCTCGCCGCGCTGCTCATCCTGCCCATCGGCGCCCAGGCGCAAGGCATCGTCAGGGGTGCAGAGCATGGGGCGGCGCAAGGCCGCCGCGCCGCCGGACCTGTCGGCGGCATCGTGGGAGGCGTCGTCGGCGGGGCCGTCGGCGGCGCGGTCGGCGGGGTCCGGGGCGTGCTTGGCGCGCCGCGACGAGTCTATCGCGGTTCTCCGAGGTATCACCATCACTATTATCATCGGGGTCATCATTATCGGTGATGGATCTGCGTCGCGGGCAACCCTGCATGGCGCGACACTCCGGCGCGATGCCGTGCTCATGCCGCAATCGACAGGCGATGTAGGGACGTGACACGGCAAGCCTTGGGCCTTCGGGTGGCTTGACGGGATCCGCCCCGCAGCGGCGGGTCGGACATCCAGCCATCCGAGGACCGAGCTATGCCCCGCATCCGCCGCCTGACCCGCGACACGATTTACCTTTTCGCAGCGGCATTTCTCGCCGGGACTGCGTCGACCGCCGGCCAGGCCGCCGCCCGCAATCATGACGCACAACGCGTCGTGTTGAGCGACCATGCGGACGGCCGGCACGATCGGGCGCCCTGTCCGCTCCAGACCGTGACGCCAGGGTAGCCTGTTGCGTTTGGTTGGCGAAACTCGATGATCAAGCGGCGGTGACGGCTACCAGCAGGTGTAGCCGCCGTCGGCCAGCACCACCGAGCCGGTCAGCAGGCTCGCGGCCTCGGAGGCCAGGAACAGGATCACCGAGGCGATCTCGCGCGGCTGGCCCATGCGGTGCATCGGCGTCATCGACAGCCATGTGTCGAGCCAGCCGGGTGTCTGGGCGCCGAAGTTGGTCATCGGCGTCTCGATATAGGTCGGGGCGACCGAGTTGATCCGCACGCCGCGCGCGCCCCACTCGGCGGCGAGCGACTTCGTCAGGTGATGCACCGCGGCTTTGGAGGCATTGTAGTCGGTTTGCGCCTGCGGCTTGTTGGCGATCACGCCCGACATCGAGCCGACGGTCACGATGCTGCCGTGGCCACGCTCGAGCATGAACTTGCCGAAGTCTCTACAGCACCAGAAGACGCCGTTGAGGTTGATGTCGATGACGTTGAGCCACTGCTCGTCTTCGACGTCTTCGCTCGGCGTTCCCGAGCGCGCTATGCCCGCATTGGCCACGAGGATGTCGACCGCGCCATGCTTGCGGTTGAGGGTCTCGGCGGCGGCACGGACATCCGCCGGCCTTGTGACGTCGAGCTCGACCATGTCGGCCTCGACACCCGCGCCCTGAAGCTCGCGCTGCGCCTGGCGGGCGGCGTCGCCGACCCGGTCGGCGACGACCACGCGGGCTCCGGCTTCGCCGAGGGCATGGCAGGTGGCGAGGCCGATCGCCCCACCGCCTCCCGTCACGACGGCCGTCTTGCCGGCAAGGCGGAAAAGGTCGAGATACATGGTCAGTGGATCTTCTTCTCGTTGGATGTGTAGCTGCGCCGCTGCTGGGGCTGCATCGCCAGTCCATCCTTGTCGAACAGCCGTGCCTCCGCCGCGTCGATCTGCAACCGGACGACCTGGCCGACGGTCGCCGGGGCGCTGCCGGCCGTCTTCACCGTGACCAGGTGACCCTGGCCGACATCGACGTAGACGAGCGTTTCGCCGCCAAGCTGTTCGACCACCGCCACTTTGCCGCCGAGTGGACCATCGGCGGCGATCGACAGGATCTCGGGCCGAAGGCCGATGGTCGCCGCCGCGCCCGGCGCGACATTCGCCGACATGACCGGGACGGTCACCTGGCCGCCGCCCGGCAGTTCCACGGTGACGCCGGGCTGGCTCGCGCTCTTCACCTTGCACGATGTCAGGTTCATCTTGGGTGAGCCGATGAAGCCCGCCACGAACGTATTGGCCGGGTAATGGTAGAGTTCGAGGGGTGTGCCGACCTGCTCGATGATGCCGGCCCTGAGCACCACGATGCGGTCGGCCATGGTCATGGCCTCGATCTGGTCATGCGTGACATAGATCATCGTGGCGTTGAGCTCGGCGTGCAGTCGCGCGATCTCGATGCGCATCTGGACGCGGAGCGCGGCGTCGAGGTTCGACAAGGGTTCGTCGAACAGGAACACCTTGGGCTGGCGCACGATGGCCCGGCCGATGGCGACGCGCTGGCGCTGGCCGCCGGACAATTGCCCGGGCTTGCGGTCGAGCAGCTTTTCGAGCTGCAGGATCTTGGCGGCCGCCATCACCTTGGCGTCGCGCTCGGTCTTCGGCACCTTGGCGAGCCGCAGCGCGAAGGCCATGTTGTCGGCGACCGTCATGTGCGGATAGAGCGCGTAGGACTGGAACACCATGGCGAGGCCGCGGGCGTCGGGCGGCACGTCGTTGACGACGGCGCCGTCGATCTTGAGCTCGCCGCCGGTGATCTCCTCGAGCCCGGCGATCATCCTGAGCAGCGTGGATTTCCCGCAGCCCGAGGGGCCGACGAAGACGACGAACTCCCGATCCTGGATCGCCAGATCCACACCTTGGATGATGTTGACCGGTCCGTAGCTCTTCCGGAGATCCTTCAATGCGACCGTTGCCATGAGTTCCTACCCTATTTGACCGCGCCAAACGTCAGGCCGCGGACGAGTTGTCGTTGCGTCAGCCAACCGAAGACCAGGATGGGCGCGATGGCAAGCAGCGACGCGGCCGACAGCTTCGCCCAGAACAATCCTTCGGGGCTCGAGAAGCTGGCGATGAGCTGCGTCAGCGGTGCCGCGTTGGCGGCTGTGAGGTTGATGCTCCAGAATGCTTCGTTCCAGCACAGGATGATGGAGAGCAGCGCGGTCGACATGATGCCGGGCAGCGACAACGGCAGCAGTAGGAGCAGCAATTGCTGGCGTGGCTGGGCGCCGTCCATGCGCGAGGCTTCGAGGATCTCCTTCGGCACTTCGCGGAAGAAGGAATAGAGCATCCACACGACGATCGGCAGGTTCATCAGGAAATACATGATGATCATGCCGGTCCAGGTGTCGAGCAGGCCGGTGTTGCGGAAGATGAGGTAGATCGGCACCAGTACGCCGACCGCCGGCATCATCTTGGTGGAAAGCATCCACATCAGGAGATCCTTGGTCTTGCGGCCGGGATAGAAGGCCATGGCATAGGCGGCCGGCATGGCGAAGAGCAGGCAGACGATGGTGGCGCCGACCGATTCGACGACGCTGTTGACCACCGAGCCGACGTAGTTCACGCGCTCGTTGACGGCGGTGAAGTTCTCGAGCGTCGGATGGAACAACAGTTTCGGCGGATTCTGTACCGCGTCGATCTCGGTCTTGAACGAGGTGATCCCCATCCACAAGATGGGGAAGAAGACCAGGAAGGCCACGCCCCAGCCCAGGCACGTCATGACGATGCGATCACGGTCCTTGGTCTTCATGGCCGGCCTCAATTGTCGAGATTGCGGGCGACGGTGCGCACCAGGAAGATGGCGACGATATTGGCGAGCACGATGGCGATGACGCCGCCCGCCGAGCCGCCGCCGACATCGAACTGGAGCAGGGCCGTCTTGTAGACGAGATACGGCAGGTTGGTCGAGGCGTCGCCTGGGCCGCCGCTGGTGGTGACCAGGATCTCGGCGAAGATGCCGAGCAGGAAGATCGTCTCGATCATCACCACGACGGTGACCGGCCGGGCCAGATGCGGCACGATGATATGGCGGAAACGGGCGATGGCCTTGGCGCCGTCCATGCGGGCGGCCTCGATCTGCTCGCGGTCGAGCGACTGCATCGCGGTGAGAAGGATCAGGGTCGCGAAGGGAACCCATTGCCAGGCGACGATGATGCCGACCGAGAGCAGGGGCCAGTCCGTGAACCAGACGATCGTCGGCAGGTGAAGCGAGTTGGTGAAGAACGTGAAGAGCCCGTTCACGGGATCCATCAGGAGGTTCTTCCAGACCAGCGCCGCGACCGTCGGCATGACGAAGAAGGGCGCGATGACGAAGAGCCGCGCCGCGCCCTGGCCGTAGAAGGGCTGGTCGAGCAGGACGGCGAAGAGGACTCCGAACACGATGGTGGCGATGAGCACGCCGCCGACGAGGTAGAGCGTGTTCAAGAGCGCCGTGATGAGCGACGGATCGGTCAGCAGATAGGTGTAGTTCGACAGGCCCGCGAAGCCGGTCTGCGTCGGATCGGTCAGGTTGTAGTTGCGGATCGAGAACCACAGCGTCAGCGCCAGCGGCACGATCATCCAGATCAGCAGAACGGCGATGGAGGGCCACACGAGCGGCCTCGTGTCGACGCCTCGGCGGCTCCGGCCGGCTCTGGTCTGCGCCGGCATGTCACGCGACACGGCAGTAGACGCCATCGACTTACCCCCCCGGTTCGCTCGATCGCCGGCCGGCGCGGTGTGACCGCGCCGGCCAGTTACGCTACTTGACGTAGCCGGCCCGCTTCATGGCGCGTTCGGCCGCGGTCTGGGCCTCGGCAAGGGCCTTGTCGCCGGTCGTCTGCCCAGCCAGCGCGGAAGCGATGTCCTGACCGGCCGTGGTGCCGATGCCTTGGAACTCGGGGATCGCGGCGAACTGCACGCCCGTATAGGGCACCGGGTTCACGGTCGGGTGGGTCGGGTCGGCCGACTTGATGGCGTCGAGCACGAAGGTCGAGAAGGGCGCGGCCTTCTTGTACTCGGCGTTGTCATAGGTCGACAGGCGCGTGCCCGGAGGCGCCACGATCCAGCCCTCGGTATCGCCGACGAGCTTGATATAGTCCTTCGAGGTCGCCCACTTCACGAACTTCTTGGCCGCATCGGACTGCTTGGTCGAGGAAGGGATGCCGAGCGCCCATGCCCAGAACCAGCCGCTGGCCTTGGGGTTGGCGTCGGTCTTGGGCGAGGGCGCGAAGGCAACCTTGTCGGCGACCTGGCTCTGCTTCGGGTCGTAGAGGTAGCCGGCCGTCACCGTGGCGTCGATCCACATGGCGCATTTGCCGGTGGAGAAGAGCGCCCGGTTCTCGTTGTAGCCGTTGGCGGTCGCCCCGGGAGGTCCGTCCTTCTTCATCACGTCGAGGTACCACTTCAGCGTGCCTTCCCAAGGCTTGCTGGTGAACTGCGGCTGCCATTTCATGTCGAACCATTCGCCGCCCCAGGCCACGGCCGCCGTGCCGAGAAAGGCCATGTTCTCGCCCCACCCCGGCTTGCCACGCAGACAGATGCCGTAGATGCCGGCGCTCTTGTCGGTCAGCTTGTCGGCATATTGGGCGATCTGCTCGTAGGTCGGCTTCTCCGGCATGGTGATGCCGGCCTTCTGGAACAGGTCCTTGCGGTAGAAGGTCATCGAGCTCTCGGCATAGAAGGGCGCGGCGTACATCTTGCCGTCGACGCTCAAGCCGTTCTTCACCTGCGGGATGATGTCGTTGTAGTCGTAATCGGCGCCGAGGTTGTCGAGCGGCGTCAGCCAGCCCTGCTTGCCCCAGATGGGAGCCTCGTAGGCGCCGATCGTCATGACGTCGAACTGGCCGCCCTTGGTGGCGATGTCGGTCGTGACGCGCTGGCGCAGCACGTTCTCTTCGAGCACGACCCAGTTGAGCTTGATGCCGGTTTCCTTTTCGAAGGTCGGCGAGAGCTTCTGCATCTCGATCATGTCGGCATTGTTGACCGTCGCGATGGTCAACGTGGTCTGCTGGGCCTGGGCGCCGACCGTTCCGCTTGCCAGAACAGCCGCCAGAAGCCCGCAGAAACGAGCAAAGCGCATCGGAATCCTCCCTGAAGCCTGAGCTAAAATTGCTCGGCGCTAGAGCAAATGCTCTGGCCTCGCGTGTGTTCTGTCAAGTGTTTTTCTCGGAGCCCTCACAGGCGGCGGTCGAGCAGCCGCGTCGCGGTGGGTTCGTCCACCACCAGACCATTTGCGAACCGCCCGCGCAAGGATGCAGCGATGGCATCCGTCTTCGAGCGCCCGCAGGCGACGAGCACGGTCGGGCAGCGCGGCTCGCGCACCAGGGGCATGGCGGTCATACGCGCCGTGATCGCGTTTTCGATCAGGTCGCCGTCGATGTCGAAAGGCCGGGACCGCAGCTCGCCGATCGCGCCGCAGCGTTCGAGCTCGCCGAGCTCATCGGGGGTGACGAAACCGTCGAGCAGCAGGGGCGCCGTCGTGCCGATGGAGCCGACGCCGAGCATGACCGCATCGGCTTCCCGGAACAGCGTGGTGATGGTCTTGTAGCTGCGTTGCGCCGCCAGGTAGTCGCGCTCCTGCGAGGTCGCGGTGAGCACCGGGAGCGGCAGCGGATAGCATTGGGCGCCGGTGCGGTCGGCGAGCCGCATCACCACGTCGTAGGGGCTGGCGCGGCCATGGCAGGTCAGGTTGCCGACGACCGAGACGATGCGGTGGTCCGGCCGGTCCATCGAGCCGACCTGCCGCACGGTCTCGAGCAGCGTGCGGCCGGTGCCGAGCGCCAGGGTCTGCGGCTTCTTGGAGGAGAGCAGCGTCTCGACGAACTGGGCCGCGAGCAGCGTCACACCGGCGCGGTCGCTGCCCCCGTCGAGGTTCGGCGCGACTTCGCAGATGTCGAGCGCGAATTTGTCCCGCAGCCGCTCGCCGAGCTCCATGCTCTGGAGCAGCGGATGGTCGAGCCGGAACTTGATCAACCCCTCGGAGAGCGCCAACGCCACGAGCCGCTGGGCATTCGGCCGCGACACGTTGAGGTCGGTGGCGATCTCGTCCTGGGTGCGCCGTTTGATATAGTAGAGCCACGCGGCCCTCGCCGCGAGGTCGAGCCGCCGGTTCCTGGCCTCGATCTTGTCGTTCACTCAAGGCCCCCGGGAACCGCCTTCGGCAGGCGGCCTTTTGTTTGCATGCTCGACAAGTAAGCGCAGCTTGACGGCCGCGGTCAAGCGGCCGGCCGGATAGACGGGAGACGATGCCATGCCGATGATGCTCGAAGGATCCTGCCGCTGCGGCGCCGTGCGCTTCTCCTGCGACAGCCATACGCCGCAGCCCTATCAGCGCTGCTATTGCTCGATCTGCCGCAAGACGGCAGGCGGCGGCGGCTATGCCATCAACCTGATGGGCGTCGCCGCGAGCCTCAAGGTGGCCGATCCCGAGCGAACGAAGGCGGTCTACCGCGCCGAGATCATGGAGGCGGACGGGACCTGCAGCATCTCGACCGGCGAGCGCCACTTCTGTACCCGCTGCGCCGCCGCACTCTGGTTGTGGGATCCCGCCTGGCCCGAGCTCGTGCATCCGTTCGCCTCCGTGATCGACACCGAGCTGCCGGAGCCGCCCGCCTCCGTCCACCTGATGCTGGACTTCAAGCCGGCCTGGGTGGTGCCGCAGACGGGTCCCGAGGATCAGATTTTCGCCCTCTATCCGGCGCAATCGATCGAGGATTGGCACCGGAGCCGCGGGCTCTGGATCGACTAGATCCAAACTCATGAATGTGATCGATTCCAGTCGCTTAGAGCATGATGTCGTCCGAAAACCCGTGCCGACTTTTCGGCATCATGCTTTAGAGGCCAGCCGCCTCACTCGCCGATGAGGTGAAGGGCGATCTCGCGCCGGTGCGGACGGGTGCGGTGCTCGAACAGGAAGATGCCCTGCCAGGTACCGAGCACGGGACGCCCGTCGTCGACCGGCACGGCGAGGCTCGTCTGCGTCAGCGCCGCGCGCAGATGGGCCGGCATGTCGTCGGGACCTTCGAGCGTATGGGTATACGGGCCGTCTTCGGGCGCGATCCGCTCGAAGAAGGCGGCGACGTCGGCGCGCACGCTCGGGTCGGTGTTCTCGCCGATGAGCAGCGAGGCCGAGGTGTGGCGACAGAAGAGCGTGAGCAGTCCCCTCGCCATGCCTTGCGCGGCGACCCAGCGCAGCACGGGGCGCGTGATGTCGACGAGGCCCTTGCCTCGGGTGTGCTGGTCCAAGACGTGGAGAGCCTGTCGCATGACCTGCCGGACTCGCTCGCTTCACCGATACCGCCAACCACGGATGTAAAGCGGATGCTCGACTAAAGCAGCCCCTTCAGCTTGACCGCCGGCGAGGCGAGCGCTGCGGGCTCCGGCACGGCGCGCCTGGCGATCAGCATCTCCGCCAGGCGGATGTCCCGGGCGATGGCGCCGTTCGGGCCGATGCCGCTGGCGCCGACGAGACGCCCCTCGCCGTCGAGATGGAAATAGATGCGGCCTTCCCCGAGGTCACGCTCGACCATGGTCTTCCCCTCGTCGGGCAGGCCCGCGACCTGCAAGGTTTGGTCGTATTGGTCCGACCAGAACCACGGGATGGCCGCGAAGACCTGTTCCATGCCGAGCATGTTGGCGGCCGCGGCATTGCCTTGATCCTGCGCGTTGCGCCAGGCTTCGAGCCGTAGCCGCCGCCCGCCGAACAGCGGATGCGGGAAGGAGCAGCAATCGCCCGCCGCGAACACGTCCGGCGCGCTGGTCCGCAGATACGCGTCGACCTTGATGCCGTTGTCGAGCGCAAGGCCGCTCGCCTGCGCCAGCGCGGTCTCCGGAACGGCGCCGATCCCCGCGATGACGGCGTCGCAGGCGACCACGGACCCGTCGGCCAGGATCACGGCTTCGTCCTCGCGCCGGCGTTCGATCCGCTCGATGCCGGCGCCGATCCGGAAGATCACGCCCGCTGCCTCGTGCCGCGCCTTGACCCGCTCCGCCACCTCGCGCGGCACGCCGCGCATCAGGATGCGCGGGGCCATCTCGACGAGCGTGACCGAACAGCCGCGCGCGACGGCGCTGGCGGCGATCTCGAGACCGATGAAGCCGCCGCCGATGATTGCGAGCCGGCGGCCGCGACCCAGCCGCTCGCGCAGCGCCAGCGCGTCGGCGAAGGTCCTCAGGTAGAGCACGTTGTCGGAGCCGGCCCCAGGCGTCGGCAGCTTGCGCGGTCCGGCTCCCGTGGCGATGAGCAGCTTGTCGAAGCCGAGCACCCGCCCGTCGTCGAGGTAGGCCCGGTGCGCCTCGCCGTCGACGCGCGTCGCCCGCCGGCCGGCGAGGTGAGCGATATCCTGCGCGGCCAGCCTGGCCTCGTCGAGGATGAAGGGTGGCGCTTCCGCCGTCTCGGCGGTCATCATGCGTTTCGAGAGGGGCGGCCGCTCGTAGGGCCGGTGCGCCTCCTCGCCGACAAGCGTGACCGGACCGGCATAGCCGCGCTCGCGCAGCGCCGAGGCGGCCCGGGCGCCGGCCTCCCCGGCCCCCACGATGACCATGCCGGCTTCGCCCATGCGCCCGCCTCCCATGTCCATCCACCGAAGCCCTCGATCCGGAGGCTGGACCCGGAGGATCGCATACCGGCTAATAGGCAGCCTTCATAGCCAGTGGATGGAGCTTTGCAACAGGTCGATCTCCCGGATACGGTCAAGGTTCCCGCGACGCTGGCGGTACCCGGGGCAGGGCCGTTCTGGCTCGCCGTCGTCCTCACCGGGATCGCAGCGGGCGGCGGCGCGGTGCTGCTGACCCTGCTGCTCAAGGCCGTTCAGGCCATTGCCTGGCCGGCGCCGCCCGACGCGACGCTGCTCGATGCCGCCGCGACGGCGCCCGCATGGCACCACGTTGCGGTGCTGGTCATGGCCGGACTCATAACCGGCGTCGGCCAGATCGCGCTCGTCCGCCTTTCGAGCGGCAACAGCATCGATATCACCGCCGCGATCTGGTTCGGGGCCGGGCGCCTGCCGGTGTTGCGCACCCTGGCGAGCGCCGTGCTGTCGATCGTCATCGTCGGCATGGGCGCGGCGCTCGGGCGCGAGGGCGCGCCGAAGCAGGCCGGCGCGGTCTTCGCCAATCTGTTCTCCTCGGCCGGCCGCCTGACCGACGAGCAGCGGCGGCTGCTCGTCGCCTGCGGCGCCGGCGCCGGCATGGCGGCCGCCTACGGTGTCCCGCTCGGCGGTGCGCTCTTCGCGCTCGAAGTCCTGCGCGGCGTCCTGTCCCTCCGTCTCGTCCTGCCGGCGCTCCTGATGTCGCTCCTGGCCACCGGTACAGCCTGGCTCGTCCTGCCGAACGCGCCGACCTACACGATTCCCGCCTATGACGGCTCGGTGTCGACGCTGCTTTGGGCTCTTGTCGCCGGACCCGTCATCGGCATCGTCTCGGTCGGCGTCGTGCGGGCGATCGCCTGGGCCGACCGCAACAGGCCGCGCGGCTGGCTCAGGGTCGTGCTGCCGCTCGCGGCCTTCAGCGCTCTGGGCCTCGTGGCCATTCCCTTCCCGCAGCTGCTCGGCAACGGCAAGGACATCTCCCAGCTCGCCTTTGCGGGCGAGATCGCGGCGCCGTTGTTGCTCGTGCTCCTGGTGCTGCGTCCCCTCGCGACCTTCGCCTGCTTCGCCAGCGGCGCGCCGGGTGGCCTCTTCACCCCGTCGCTGGCGCTCGGCGCGCTTCTCGGCGGCGCGCTGGGCCAGGCTTGGCTGCTCGTCTGGCCGGGCGCGCCGCCCGGCCTCTTCGCCCTGCTCGGGGCCGGCGCGCTGCTCGCCGCTACGACGCAGGGGCCGATTTCGGCGCTGGTGCTGATGATGGAGCTGACGGGCCGCGACCGCTCCTTCATCGCGCCCCTCCTGCTCATCGTGATCGTGGCCACCATGGTGTCGCGGACCATCGAGCGGCGCTCGATCTATGAGGCGCGGCTCAGCGACGAGCAGGTCGGCAGACGCCTCGCCGCGCGCGAGCACAGGCCCAGCGACAGCCAGGCTTGAGCATCGTCACGCCACATTGGCGACGAGCTGCGCGCCGCCGCCGCGGCGCAGGCGCGGATGAGCTTCGGTGCCGCGTCCTGGGGCTACGCGGACGCGGCCGCCCTGGCGGCCCGTCGTACGGCGCGTCTGTTCAAGCGGGTCGAGGATCTCGCCCGGCTCGCCCCCTCATGAGCGACCATCCTGGCCGGTTCGATCGAGATCGGCGAGCCAGCCGGGCAGATCGCCGAGGCTCGCGAGCTGCCGGAAGCGGGGGTGGTCGTGCGGCGCCTCGGCGGCCTCGTGGCTCCAGACCAGCTCGTAGGGGATAAGCGCCGCATGGCCGCCGGCCTCGAGCGCCGGCAGGATGTCGGAGCGGACCGAGTTTCCGGCCATCAGGCTCCGGCCGGGCACGGCGCCATGGCGGGCGAAGATCCGCCGGTAGGTCTCGGGCAGCTTGTCGCTGACGATTTCGACGCCGGCGAAGAGCGCGCCGAGCCCCGAGGCGGCGAGCTTCGATTCCTGATGGAACAGATCGCCCTTGGTCACGAGCACGAGCCTGCCCATCGCGGCGAGGCTTCCGAGCGCCTCGGCGACGCCCGGCAGAAGATCGACCGGATGGCGCATCAGCTCGCGCCCGATCGAGAGGATCTCCGCCATGACGGCGGCCGGGACGCGGCCTTGCGTGACCTCGAGCGCGGTCTCGAGCATCGACAGCGTGAAGCCCTTTGCGCCATAGCCGAAGGTCGCGAGGTTGCGACGCTCGACCTCGGACAGATGGGTGCCGATCGCCTGCGCATCGGCATAAGGCCGCAACAATTCGCCGAAACGCTCCTGCGTCAGGCGAAAGAAGCGCTCGTTGTGCCAGAGCGTATCGTCGGCATCGAGGCAGATGAGGCTGATCTGCATGGCGCCTCCGGGGTCGGGACGCGTCTTCTATGCCAAAGCCGCCGCCCATGGCGAGACCGGTGTCTTCCCCGGCGCTGTCCGACCCCCTATGCTCGCCGGGGCGACGAGGGGCGAGACGATGGCAAGCGGCGGCGCGATCAGGGTCGGCATCGGCGGCTGGGTGTTCGAGCCGTGGCGTGACAATTTCTATCCCGCCGGCCTCTCGCAGAAGCGGGAGCTGGAGTTCGCCAGCCGCAAGGTTACCGCGATCGAGGTCAACGGCACCTATTACGGATCGCAGAAGCCGGAAAGTTTCGCGCGCTGGCACGACGAGACGCCCGAAAATTTCGTCTTCGCGCTGAAGGGGCCGCGCTTCACCACCAATCGCCGGATCCTCGGCGAGGCCGGCGCTTCGATCGACCGGTTCCTCAAGAGCGGCATCGTCGAGCTCAAGCGGAAGCTCGGGCCGATCAACTGGCAGTTCCTGCCGACGAAAAGCTTCGATCCGGCCGATTTCGAGGCCTTTCTCAAGCTGCTGCCCAGACGCGTCGACGGGCATGACCTCCGGCATGCGGTCGAGGTCCGCCACCCGAGCTTCCGCGTGCCCGGGTTCGTCGCGCTGCTGCGCGCCCATGAGGTCGCCGCGGTGGTGGCCGACAGCGACGAGCATCCACAGATCGCCGACATCACCGCGCCCTTCGTCTATGCCCGTCTCCAGAATGCCTCCGAGCATCATGCGGCCGGCTATGCGCCCGCCGACCTCGGCCGCTGGGCGGACCGGGCGAAACGCTGGGCCGAAGGCGGCGCCCCCGAGGATCTCGACCGCGTCGGGCCGCCGCACGAGGGCAAGGCCAAGCGTGACGTGTTCCTGTTCATGATCAATGGTTTCAAGCCCAAGGCGCCGGCCGCCGCCATGGCGCTGATCGAGCGGCTGGGCGGCAGTGCGTAGTGCTTCTCCGCTCATTCCCGCGACTGCGGGAAACCAGCGCGAAGCGGCGGCCAAAGGCCGTCCGGTGTGAGACATCGTGGGTCTTTGCACCTGGATCCCCGCTGTCGCGGGGACAAGCGGATGGGCAAACTGTTTCCACAAGGGACGGTGGCGTCTGATCGTCTCGCGTTGTCATTGGCACATTATCGCCGCGATGCGGGCGTATCGGCGAAGCTTCACCGTAGCAATCCGTTCGCGCCTGCAGCCCCACCGGCTGCCGGGGGGACTCATGTTCCGCTTTTTCGAAGAGATCATCGCGCCGACCGCGCCCGGCGAGGTCGTGCAGCCGCCGGAAGACCTGCTGCGCTTCTACTGGCACTTCGTCCGCCAGGCGAAGGCGCTGTTTGGCGCGCTCTTCGTCGCCGGGCTGATGGTCGCCCTGCTCGACGCTTCCGTGCCCTGGTTCATCGGCAAGCTGGTGCGCGCGATTACCTCCACGCCGCGCGAAACCTTCTTCGCCCTGAACGGCCGCTTCCTTCTCGCCATGGCGGTAGTGGTGCTCGGCGCGCGGCCGCTGGCGATCGCGCTGCAGAACCTCGTCTCCAACACCGGGATCGTGGTCAGCGTCACCAACCTCGTGCGATGGCAGAGCCACCGGCACGTGGTGCGGCAGAGCTGGCCCTTCTTCCAGAACGACTTCGCCGGCCGCATCGCCTCGCGCGTCATGGAGACGGGCCCCGCGGTGCGCCAGAGCGCGGTGGCGGGCATTACCGCCATCTGGGGCATCACGGTCTACGGCGTGACCGCGCTGACGCTGCTCGGCTCGGTCGACGCTTGGCTGATGCTGCCCATCGCTGCCTGGTTCGCGGCTTATGCGGTGATGCTGCGCATCATCGTGCCGCGGCTGCGCGATCGTTCGAAGGGGACGTCGGAGGCGCGCTCGCTCGTCGTCGGCGGCATCGTCGACAGCTACACCAACATCCTGACCCTGAAGCTCTTCGCGCGGCTCAGCCATGAGGACGCCTATGTGCGCGACGTCGTCGACGCCCATACGCGCGCCTTCCGCCGCCAGATGCGCATGCTCTCGACGCTGTTCATGTCGCTGCAGATGCTGAACGCGCTGATGCTGGCGGGCGAGATCTCGCTCGCCATCGGGCTCTGGCAGCGCGGGCGGATCGACGTCGGCATCGTCGCCATGGCGATCCCGCTGACCTGGCAGATCGCCTCCGCCGCCGGCTGGGTCGCGGTGCAGGTCACCGACATCTTCGAGAACGTCGGCACCATCCAGGAAGGCATGATGACCATCGCCAAGCCGATCGCTTTGCCCGACCGGCTCGGTTCGGGCGAGCTCGAGGTCGAGCGCGGCGACATCAGGTTCGAGCGCGTGAGCTTCGGCTACGGCCGCGAGATCGGGCTGATCCGCGACCTCGACCTGCGCATAAGGCCGGGTGAAAAAATAGGCCTCGTCGGGCGCTCCGGCGCCGGCAAGACGACGCTGGTCAACCTGCTGCTGCGCTTCCACGAGATCGAGGGCGGCCGCATCCTGATCGACGGCGCCGATATCGCCGGGGTCACCCAGGAGAGCCTGCGCGCCAATATCTCGGTCGTGACGCAGGACACCTCGCTGCTGCACCGCTCGATCCACGACAACATCGCCTATGGCCGGCCCGAAGCGCACGACGCCGAGATCGTCGCGGCGGCGCGCCAGGCCCATGCGCACGAATTCATCCTCGGCCTCGAGGACTGGCAGGGCCGGCGCGGCTACGAGGCCCAGGTCGGCGAGCGCGGGGTGAAGCTCTCGGGCGGCCAGCGTCAGCGCGTCGCCATTGCCCGCGTCATCCTCAAGGATGCACCGATCCTGGTGCTCGACGAGGCCACGTCCGCGCTCGACAGCGAGGTCGAGGCCGCCATCCAGGAAAGCCTCGCCGGGCTGATGGCGGGCAAGACGGTGATCGCCATTGCGCATCGCCTCTCGACCATCGCCAGCATGGACCGGTTGCTCGTGATGGACCGGGGCCGCGTGGTCGAAACCGGCTCGCACAATGAGCTTTTGCGCCGCGGGGGCATTTACGCCCAGCTCTGGCGGCGCCAGTCGGGCGGCTTCATCGACGATGCGGCGTGAGCGAGTGGCGGCCGAGTCCGGCGCGAATTAGCGCCCGTTGCGAAGCTTCGGCGGTACGGGCATCATCGATCCATGAGCGTGATGTCTCCCGTTTACGTCTTCCGATCCGAACGCTTCAATCCAGGATGCGAAACGGTCGTGAGCGCCGCGCCGCGGGATCTTGTCGTCGCCGTCTTCGGGGGCGGGGCTTGACGGGCGAGGGCGGATTGACAGCCGTATTCGGCGGCTCGGCTCTCTTCGAAGACGGCAACACCGGCTCGTGTTATCTGGCGGTTTGGGGCGCGCGCAAAGCGTCACGCTTCCGGCACCGCCTGCGTCAAAGCGGTGCGACCCTCGAGATCAAACGCGAACCACCGCCGGCTCGCCTTGTGAGGTGGAACACCACCAGCAAAAGCAAAGCGAAAGGGCAGGGCGCGCCGGTCGGGGGCTATGGCGGTGGGCGATAGTTTTCAGCCGCCGTGGCCTCTGGTGGAAATCGCCATCGAGGCGAAGCACAGGGCTGATCGAGACAACCTCGGGCTTGCCCTGCGGACGCTCGCCGCCGAGGACCCGTCCTTTCGGGCCTCGACCGATGGCGAGTCGGGCCAGACCATCATCAAGGGCGTGGACGAGCGCCACCTCGACGGCAAGGTCGATATCCTGCGTCGCCTCCACGACATCGACGTCAGTGTTGGCACGCCCCAGGTCGCCTATCGCGAGACGCTGATGCACCGGGTCGAGCAGGACCATACCCACAAACGGCAGAGTGGCGGCATCGGCCAATTCGCGCGCGTCAAGATCGTCGTCGAGCCGAACGAGACCGACGCGGGCAATATCTTCGAATCGAAGATCGTCGGCGGCGCTGTTCCGGAGGACTATGCGGCCGGCGTCGAGGTCGGCATCGACGACGTCATGCGCTCCGGCATTCTCGCCGGCTTCCCGCTCGTCGACGTCAGGGTGACCTTGATCGACAGCGCTTATCACGACGTCGATTCCTCGGCCGAAACCTTCACGATGGCGTCGCGGACGGCGTTTCGTGAGGCTTTGCAAAGGGGCGGCCTGGTTCTGCTCGAACCGATCATGATGATCGAGTTGGTGACGCCGGAAAACTATGTCGGCCCGATCATCGCCGACCTCGAGGCGCGTCGCTGCGCCGCAATCGAGCGCGGCCGTCGCGGCCGCGACGCCCATATCACAACCCTGGCGCCGCTCGCCTGCATGCTCGGCTACGCAAGCCCGCTACGCTCCCTGAGCCAAGGCCGCGCCACCTTCACTATGCGGTTCGCGCTCTATCGCCCGGTCCCTTCCAAAGATGGCGGGCGACCGCCTCCCGCGGCCGCGGCCGTCTTACGGGCGTGACGAGCGCCGTCGAGGTCGCTGGTCGTGATGGGCTTGAGCAGGTGATCGATACCTGCTTGCAGTTGCTCCCTTTTGGACACGCCACCCGCCATTCTGGCCGGCTGCGTTCTCGCAGGCCACCATGCTATGCTGGCCGAAAATAAGGCGGGAGGAGGTTCCATGGAGACGCAGGCCGATATCGCGTGGCCGGTCAAGACACGCGAGATGCACAACCACCACATGAACTCGACGGTGTGGAACGAGTTCAAGTTCCGCCCCGACGACATCGTGGTCGCCACCTATGCCAAGTCCGGCACGACCTGGACCCAGCAGATCGTCGCGCAGCTCATCTTCGGCGGCGCCGAAGGCATCGACGTTCCGCATCTGTCACCCTGGATCGACCTGCGCATCATGCCGCCGGAGGCGATCGCGGGCCTCGAACACATCCCGAATCGCCGCTTCGTCAAAACCCACCTTCCGGTCGACGCGCTGGTCTTCTCGCCGCTGGCGAAATATCTCTACATCGGGCGCGATGGCCGCGACGCCATCTGGAGCATGTACAATCACCATGCCAACGCCAACCAACGTTGGTATGACGCGCTCAACACGACGCCGGGCCTCGTCGGCGATCCGATAGCAAAGCCGCCGGACAGTGTGCACGACTATTACCGCGAATGGTTTGCGAAGGACGGCTATCCGTTCTGGCCGTTCTGGGAGAATGTCCGCTCCTGGTGGGCGGTGCGCGATCTGCCGAACGTCAAGCTGCTTCACTTCAACCGGATGAAGGCCGATCTGGCCGGTTCGATCCGCGAGATCGCATCGTTCCTGAACATTCCGATCGACGAGGCGAAATTCCCGGACATCGTCGAGCATTGCGGCTTCGATTATATGAAGTCGCACGCCGAACTGGCGGCGCCGCTCGGCGGGACTCTATGGAACGGTGGCGCGACGACATTCATCAACAAGGGCACCAACGGCCGCTGGCGCGATACGCTGACGGCGGAGGACGTCGAGGCCTACGAGGCCAAGGCGCTCGCCGAGCTCGGACCGGATTGCGCGAGGTGGCTGGCGCAGGCGAATTAGCCCGGACTGTCCGCCTACGGCGCCGCCCGGAGCTTCGCCACGCTGGCCTCGACGTCATCCCAAGGCGGAGCATCGGGCGCGAAGCGGATACGGATGTAGCGCACGAGGTCGCTCACCTGCCGATTCGAGAAAGTGGCGGCAAAACCCGGCATGGTGCCGAGCGCCGAATGGGCCGGCTCCATGATGCCGTCGAGGATCACCCGGATGAGATTGTCGGGGCGCTGCGCATGGACGCTGGTGTTGAGGGCAAGCTCCGGCCTGACGCCGAACAGCGTCGGCCCGTCCGGCGCATGGCAGACCGCGCAGGCCCCGCCGAAGATCCGCGCGCCTTCCTCGGGTGCGGCGAACGGCGAGGCCATGCGTTGGCGCAGGCGGTCCACTGCGGCCTCGACGGCGGCCTGATCCGGGGCCGCCGGCTGGAAGCTCGCCAGATAATGCGCCATCGCCCGGCGATCCTCGTCGGGCAGGGCGGCGAGTTCGGTGACCACCGGCGCCATCGGGCCGGCGGCGACGCCGTGATGCGCCGCATGGCCGGTCGAGAGGTAGTCGTAGAAGGCGTCTTCGGTCCAGGCGATCGGTGCCCTGGACAGCGCGGTCAGGGCCGGTGCCTCCCAGCCCTCGGCGATGCCGCCGGCGAGATGATGCGCGCCACCCCGCTCGGCACCGAAGGCATTGCGCGGCGAATGGCAGGCCGAGCAATGGCCGAGACCCTCGACGAGATAAGCGCCGCGGTTCCATTGCGCCGAACGCGTCGGGTCCGGCGTGAAGGTGCCGGGGCGCAGGAACAGCTTGTTCCACAGGGCCATCAGCGGCCGCAGCCCGAAGGCGCCGGGGAGCGCGGTCACAGGCGGCACGTGACGGACGGCCGGCTGCGCCATCAGATAGGCGTAAAGGGCTTCGAGATCCGCCTCGCTCGCCTTGGCGAAGCTCGGATAGGGATGCGCCGGATAGAGCTGATGGCCGTCGCGGCTCACGCCTCGGCGCATGGCCCGTTCGAAGGCCGGATAGGACCAGGCGCCGATGCCGGTCTCGGGATCGGGCGTAATGTTGCTCGAATAGATCGTGCCGAAGGGCGTGTGGATCGCCCGGCCGCCGGCGAAAGCCTCGCCGTTCGGGCCGATGTGGCAGACGGCACAGTCGCCGACCGCCGCCGCCAGCCGGCCGCGCGTGATGGTCGCGGCCGAGAACACATCCGTGTCGGGGCGCAAGATGGGCGCGATGGCCGGCGGCGCCGGCAGCAGCGCCGCGACGAGGCCAAGGGCGCCCGCGGCTGCGCCGGCCAGGGCCGCGAGCCAGCGCCATGACCGCGCCGCGCGTCGTCGCCGAGACCGTGGCGTCGCCCGCTCCGGAGCGGGCAGGGGGTTCAGCGCGGCCCGGACGCGATCCGGCGTGAAGGGCGGCTCGCGGAAGCGGACGCCGGTCGCATCGAAGATCGCATTGGCGATGGCGGCGGCGCTCGGCACGGAGGCCGATTCGCCGACCCCGAGCGGCGGATCGGACGGCCGCGCGACCAGCACGAGGTCGATCGCCGGCACCTCCGCGAAGCCGAGGATCGGATAGGTTCCCCAGTCGCGGCTCGTGACGATGCCATCCTCGAACGTCACCCGCTCCTTGAGCACGCGGCTCGTCGACTGGATGACGTTGCCGTGCACCTGATGCTCGACGCCGGCCGGGTTGATCATGAGGCCCGCATCCTGGCCGACCACCACCCGCGTCACCTCGACCTCGCCGGTCGTGCGATCGACCGTCACATCCGCCACCCAGGCCGAGGCGGCGGCAGCGGTCCCGGGGAACTTGCCATGGACGTAGGTCGCGTAGGCGAAGCCGCGCCCGCGCAGCCGCTCGCCGTCGTCGGGCAGGGTTCGCGGGCCGGCATGGTCGATCCACCCGGCGCGCTCGGCGACGCGGGCGATCAATTCGCGGGCGCGTGGGTCGTCGAGGTGGCGCAGCCGATAACGGACGGGGTCGATGCCGGCCGCGGTGGCGAGCTCGTCGATGTAGGATTCGTGGGCGAAGGAGTTCGGCAGCGCCGAGACGCCGCGCAGCCAGGAGGCGCGCACGATGGGCGCCATGTCGTGCACGGTGATCCGCACATTGTCGTAGGCATAGGGCGGGATGGCGGTGCGATCGCCCATCTCGAAGACCTGCGGCACCGGCGGCACGGCCCCGGTCAGCAGCAACGCCAGCGTCGGCGCGGCGTTCGACGGATAGCGCGTGCCGAAGACATAGGCCGCGGGGTTGCCTGCGGCGTCGAGGCCGCCTTCGACGTCCATCACCTGCGCGGCGCCCTTGGGTTCCCAGGCGTGCTCCTGGGCGCGGGTGAGCTGCACCCTGACCGGGCGCCCGACGGCGCGCGACAGCAGCGCCGCATCGGCCGAGACGTCGTCGGCGCAGTTGCGCCCGTAGCACCCGGCCGCCTCGTGGCGCTGAATGGCGATGCGCTCCTCCGGTAGGCCGAGAAGATGCGCGAGGTCGGCGCGCAGCAGATAGGGATTCTGCGTGCTGGACCACACCGTGATGCCTTCGGGCCGGACATCGGCGACCGCGCAGGACGGGCCGATCGCGCCATGCATCTGGTAGGGCCAGGCATAGCTGCGCGGCATGCGCTCTGCCGCGCCGGCCAGCGCCGCATCGACATCGCCGCGCTCGAGCAGGATCCGCGGCGTCGAGGGGTTGGCGCGCAGCGCCTGCTCGGGTGACTCGAGGTTCGGCACACCCTCGGCGACACACCAGCGGGTCTTGAGCCGCTCGGCGGCGCGGGCCGCATTCTCCTCGCGCTCTGCCACGACGCCGATGAAGTCGCGGATCACCACCACGGCGACGATGCCGGGAATGTCGGCGATCGAGCTCTCGTCGATCTCGATCAGGCTGTTGCCGACGAAATCGCCGGCATCGAGCCCCGCATAGGGCGGCCGCACGACGCGCCCGTGCAGCATGCCCGGCACGCGCACGTCATGCACGTAAGTGAAGGTGCCGGTCGCCTTGGCCGGGATGTCGAGACGCGGCATCCGCTGCCCGACGATCCTGTAGGCGCCCGGCGCCTTCACCGGGGTCGCGGGGTCGAGCATCAGCGTCATGTGCCGCCCAGCGACCAGCTCGCCGTAGGAGACCTGGACGTTCGCCGGCGGCTCGCCCGGTGCCGCCCGCCGCAGCACGATCCCATCCTCGACGTCGAGATCCTCGATCGATGTATCGAGCCGCTCCGCCGCGAGGCCGAGCAGATAGGCTCGCGCCTGGGCGGCCGCCTGGCGCAGCGGCACCGCCGTCACCTGCACCGTCTCGCTGGCGATGGTGGCGCCCTGGTTCGGAGCTTCATCGGTATGGCCCAGCACCATGGCGACGCGGTCCACCGCGACATCGAGTTCCTCGGCGACGATCTGCGTCAGCGCGATGGCGATGCCGGTGCCGAGGTCGACATGGCCGTTATAGGCGGTGACGGCGCCGGAGGCGTCGATGGCGATGAAACGCTCGGCCGTGCGCGTCTCGGGCTCGGGGGAGGCGGCGGCGGGCTCTTCGCGCAGTGCGCCCGGCGGATGGGCGCTGCGCAGCACCAGGAGCAATCCCTCGCGGCCGAAGGCCTCGTCCATCGGCGTCACGCCGTCGCGCCTCCAGCCTGCAGCAGCGCCGCGGCGCGCCGCGCGGCGCGCAAGATCTCGACGTGGGTGCCGCAGCGGCAGAGGTTGCCCGAGAGCTCGCGGCGGATCTCCACCTCGTCGGGGTCGGGATTGCGGTCGAGCAGCGCCTTGACGGTCATGATCATGCCGTTGAGGCAATAGCCGCATTGCGCGGCCTGCGCGTCGATGAAGGCCTGCTGCACCGGGTGAGGCTTGTCGATCGTGCCGAGCCCTTCGAGCGTCTCGACGCGGCGGCCGTCCACCACGCGCAGCGGCACGATGCAGGCGCGGGCCGGCAGGCCGTCGAGAATGACGGTGCAGGCGCCGCATTCGCCGAGGCCGCAGCCATATTTCGCCGCGGTGAGGCCGAGATCGTTGCGCAGCACGGTGAGCAGCGGCACGTCGGCGGGCAGCGCCAGGGCGTGCTCCCGGCCGTTGATCGTAACGCGGATGGGATCGGGCATGAATTGAGGAGGGTCGGAACGCGGGAACGGTCGGATGCTATCGTTTGTGTACGAACAAGCAAGACCTTCTCCCGACGCGTCGCCCTGCGGGCGCCACCCTCCCCGTTCCGGGGAAGGACAGGGTCGCTTCCATCTTGACAGGCCGTGCGGACGAAGCGCAAACTCATTTGTACACGAATGAACCGGGCCGGATACGGTCCGGATCGGAGCGATCATGGCGGCCGAGCAGCCCGCGGCAGCGTCCGACGACAAGATCCGCTGCGACGCCTGCCCGGTGATGTGCTACATCCGACCGGGCCAGAAGGGCGCCTGCGACCGCTACGCCAACGAAGCGGGTCTGCTCGTCCGGGTCGATCCGCATGTCGTGCTCGACCATGCCCTCGAGGATGGCCGTCGGGTGGTGCCCTTCGGCGCCGGCGCGCTCGACTGGGATGGCACGCTCCTGCGCGAGCCGCAGGCTTTCGTGACGGCCATCGGGGCCGGCACCACCTATCCGGACTACAAGCCCGCGCCTTTCATCGTCTCCTCGCAGGTCGAGGGCGTCGACATGGTCACGGTGGTGACCGAGGGGATCTTCTCCTATTGCGGCGTCAAGGTGAAGATCGACACCGATCGCCATCTCGGCCCTGAGCGGGCGCTCGCCCGCGTCGAGGGCGAGGCGATCGGCCACGTGACCACCGGCGAATATGGCTCGCAGATGCTCTCGCTCGGCGGCGTCCACCACCTCACCGGCGGCTCCAAGAAGGAGGGCCGCGTCACCTGCGACAGCCTGCTAGCGCTCTGCAACGGCGACGCGGTCGAACTCGCCATCGACGACGGTGCGAGCGTCGTGGTCCAGGCCGGCCGGCCGCCAGAGGTGAACGGTGCGCTCGAGGAGCGCATGCGGGTCGGCTGCGGCTCGGCGACGATCGGCATGTTCGCCAAGCAGTGGCACGGGCTCGTCGACGAGGTGGTCGTGGTCGACGACCACATCACCGGTGTGCTGTCGGAGCACCAGGCCGGCAAGCTCCTCGGCATCGCCGAGACGGGGATCAAGATGAAGGGACGGCGCTCGACGCCGGGGCGCTATTTCCAGGTGGCCGAGCCCGGCACCGGCTGGGGCGGCACCGACCTCCGCGATCCTTTGCAGATCCTCGGGGCCTTCAACCCGAAACTCGCCCGGCCCGGCTTGACGCTGCTGATGGTCTCGACCACGGGCGAACATGCCGCCTTCTTCCGGCTCGACGAGGCGCTTCGGCCGGTCGAGGCCGACCTGCCCGCGGCGCTCGCCTGCTCGGTGGCGCTGATCAAGGAGAATTGCGAGCCGGCGCTCTGCACCGTGCTGTTCATGGGCGGGGCCGGCGGTTCGCTCAGAGCCGGCGTCACCGAGAATCCGGTGCGGCTGACCCGCTCGGTGAAGGATGCCCTCACGACCGTCACCTGTGGCGGCGCGCCGACCTATGTGTGGCCGGGCGGGGGCATCACCTTCATGGTGGACGTGTCGCGCGTGCCGGCCAACGGGTTCGGCTATGTGCCGACCCCGGCGCTGGTCGCGCCGATCGAGTTCACGCTGCGGCTCGACGACTACCGGACCCTCGGCGGCCATATGGACGAGGTTCGGCCGCTCGACGAGGTGCTCGGCGCGGGCGACCATCGCCAGGCGCGCCATCGCGCCGACAATCCCTGGCCGTTGCTGCCCGACGCGCCGGTGGCCGTCCGGTGAGGGTGCCCCCGCAGATGCGCATGCTGCCGGAGGGGCGGCGGCTGCACCTGCAGCATGGGCCGATCGACCTCGTCGTCGAGGCTTTCGGAGAGCCCGCGGCCGTCGCGGGAGCTTACCGGAACGCCATGCGTCGCTTCGACGGGGTGCTGGACGAACTCTGCGACGAGCTTGCGCTGCTGCGCAGTCCCGCCGGCCGCGGCGCGCCCGACCCTCGTGGGCCCGTGGCACGGCGGATGGCCGCGACGGTCGCGCCCTTCGCGGCGCGTTGCTTCATCACCCCGATGGCGGCGGTGGCCGGCGCGGTGGCGGACGACATTCTCGCGGTGATGCTTGCCGCCGGCGGCCTCGAGCGCGCCTATGTCAACAACGGTGGCGATATCGCGCTCCATTGTGCTCCTGGAGAGAGTTTTGCGGTCGGCATGATCGACCGGCCCGACCGCCCGAGCCTCTTCGGCCGGGCAACAGTCGGTGCCGAGGTGGGCGGCATCGCCACCAGCGGCTGGCGCGGGCGCAGCTTCTCCTTCGGCATCGCCGACAGCGTGACCGTGCTGGCATCGACCGCCGCCGAGGCGGATGCAGCCGCGACCGTCGTTGCCAATGCGGTCGATCTTCCCGGACACCCGGCGATCCTGAGGGTCCCGGCCGACAGCCTGCAGCCCGATACCGATCTCGGGTCGCGGCGCGTGACGCGCGGGGTCGGCCGGCTCTGCGCGGTGGAAATCGATAAAGCGTTGGCGGGCGGGCTGGCCTGCGCCGCGGCGCTTCAGCGCCGCGGCCTCGTCTATGGTGCGGCGCTGCATCTGCAAGGCGTGACGCGAGTCGTAAACGGACTCGGCTCCCCTTCTCCCGCTTGCGGGAGAAGGTGGCCCGGCGCAGCCGGGTCGGATGAGGGAAAGTGGAGGCCTGGGGTACCCTCATCCGCCCCTTCGGGGCACCTTCTCCCGCAGGCGGGAGAAGGACGCGAACGCCAGAGCCCGATGCCAACCCCGCAGGAGATCCGCTTCCATGCCTGAGGTCGTCGTCCGCAAGCGTCTCGTCACGATCGAGGATGTATTTCACGAAGGCGGTCCGGTGGCGACGACACCGCTGCGGCGCGGCGCGGTCGTCGCCGTCATCCGCAACCCCTTCGCCGGCCGCTACGTCGAGGACATCCAGCCCTTCATGAAGGATCTCGAACCGCTCGGCCTCGCCATGGCGCGCCGCCTCGTCGAGGCGCTCGGCGGCAAGGCGTCGCGCATCGAGGGTTACGGCAAGGGCGCCATCGTGGGCAGCGCCGGTGAGCTCGAACATGGTGCGCTCTGGCACGCGCCCGGCGGCTATGCCATGCGGGAAATCCTCGGTGGCGCCAAGGCCATCGTGCCCTCGACCAAGAAGGTGGGCGGCCCCGGCACACGGCTCGATGTGCCGATCACCCACATCAATGCCTCCTATGTGCGCAGCCATTTCGACGCGATGGAGGTCGGCTTGACCGATGCGCCGCGTGCCGACGAGATGGCGCTCGTGCTGGTGATGACGACGGGGGCGCGCGTCCATGCCCGCGCCGGGGGCCTGAAGGCTCAGGACGTCAAGGGGGAGGATGGCCTGCGATGAGCGCCAAGATCCGCAAGATCGTGACCTTCGTCGAGGAGACGATGGCCGAGCTCGGTCATGCGGTCGACCCCCCGACGCGCCGCGCCGCGGCGGTCGCCGTGATCGACAACCCCTTCGCCGGCCGCTACGTCGAGGATCTCGAGCCGCTGATCGCCATCGGCGAGGAACTCGGCGGGCTGCTGACGGCGCGGGCAATTGCGGCGCTCGGCATCGCCGGCGAGAAGGCGCAGAGCTACGGCAAGGCGGCACTCGTCGGTGAGGATGGCGAGCTCGAACACGCGGCCGCCATCCTGCACCCCAGGATGGGGACGCCGGTCCGCAAAGCGCTGGGCCGAGGCGCTGCGCTGATCCCTTCGTCGAAGAAGCGCGGCGGTCCCGGCACGGTGCTCGATATCCCGCTCGGCCATAAGGATGCCGCTTTCGTGCGCAGCCATTTCGACGGCTTCGAGGTGCGGGTCAACGACGCGCCGCGACGGGGCGAGATCGTGGTGGCGATCGCCGTGACCGACAGTGGACGGCCGCTGCCGCGCGTCGGCGGCCTCAAGGCGAGCGAGATCAAGGGCGAGGACGGGCTGCGGTAGGTGCGCCGCCGGATCGCGGACATCCGCCTGTCCCGCTCGTTCCCGCGAAAGCGGGAATCCAGCATAACGTGCCGGCATAGGCCGCCGGTTTTGAAGAGGCTTGAGTCCTTGGCTCCTGGATCCCGCTTTCGCGGGGATGAGCGGGGAAAGGGCCAAGTCAAGGTGGTCTGACGAAGTCCAGGTTTTGTGGGATCGGTCGTGCGATTGGCCTCAGGCAGGAGAGGATAGCGAATGAAGCGATCACTGGGCGTTGCGGCGGCTCTCGCCGCGCTGATCTGCGGCCTGGGCAGCCCGGGGGCGCGCGCCGCGAGCGGCGAGATCAAGATCGGCGAGATCAACTCCTATTCGGCGCTGCCTTCCTTCACCGAGCCCTATCGCAAGGGCTGGCAGATGGCGGTCGAGGACGTCAACGCTCATGGCGGCATCAACGGCAAGACGCTGGTCGTCGTGTCCAAGGACGACGCCGGCAAGCCGGCGGAGGCCATCACGGCCGCCAATGAGCTCGTGTCGAGCGAGGGCGTCGTCATGCTGGCCGGTGGGTTCTTTTCCAACGTCGGCCTGGCGCTCGCGGATTTCGCCAAGCAGAAGAAAATCCTCTATCTCGCCGGCGAGCCGCTGACCGACGCCATGGTCTGGTCTCAGGGCAACCGCTATACCTTCCGCCTGCGGCCGTCGAACTACATGCAGGCCGCCATGCTGGCCGAGGAGGCGGCCAAGCTCCCGGCCAAGCGCTGGGCCACCATCGCGCCGAACTACGAATACGGCCAGTCGGCGGTCGCGGTGTTCAAGAAGCTGCTCTCGGCCAAGCGCCCCGACATCCAGTGGGTCGCCGAGCAATGGCCGACCCAAGGCAAGATCGACGCCGGCCCGGTGGTCGAGGCCATCGCGGCCGCCAAGCCCGACGCGATCCTCAATGTCGAGTTCGGCCCCGACCTCGTCAAGCTCGTGCGCGAGGGCACGGTTCGAGGGCTGTTCCAGGGCCGCTCGGTCGTGAGCTTCCTGACCGGCGAGCCCGAATATCTCGATGCCTTGAAGGACGAGGCGCCGACCGGCTGGATCGTCACCGGCTACCCCTGGTACGACCTGCATACGCCGGCGCATGACGCCTTCCTCAAGGCCTACCAGGCCAAGTACAACGACCATCCGCGGCTCGGTTCCGTCGTCGGCTATACGCTGATCGAGGTCGCCGCCGACATCCTGCGCAAGGCCAATTCGACCGATACCGACAAGCTGATCGCCGCGGCGGAAGGGCTGACCTTCGACACGCCCTTCGGCCCGGCGACGTTCCGCAAGGCCGATCACCAGTCGACCTTGGGGGCCTTCGTCGGCACCACGGCGCTCCGCAACGGCCAGGGCATCATGACCAACTTCCGGTACGTCGACGGCGCGAGCGTGCTGCCGCCCGAGGACGAGGCGACGAAGCTCCGGCCGCAACAATAGGCAAGATTTGACAGCTCACATTCCTCATCCTGAGCCGGGTCCGCAGGACCCGAGTCGAAGGACGGCAAGCGTCGGCCGTGCTTCGAGACGGTCCTGGCGGACCTCCTCAGCATGAGGACCACCAGTTCTAGAACGAACTGCAGGGGTAACGCCTGCGAGCGGCAGGGTAGTCTGGAGGCTCGGTGGACTTCATTCTCGCCCAGGCCCTGACCGGATTAGCCGAGGCCTCCTCGCTGTTCCTCGTCGCCTCGGGCCTGTCGATCATCTTCGGCGTCACGCGCATCGTGAACTTCGCCCACGGTGCCTTCTACATGCTCGGCGCCTATGCGGCCTATACGCTGACGGAGCGCTGGGCCGCCTCGGGCGCGCTCGGCTTCTGGGGCGGCCTCCTCGCCGCGGCCGCAGCCGTGGCGGTGCTCGGCGCCCTCGTCGAGATCCTGCTGCTGCGCCGCATCTACCGCGCGCCGGAGCTGTTCCAGCTCCTCGCCACCTTCGGCCTGACGCTGATGGTCGAGGATCTCTGCCTGATCGTGTGGGGCGCCGACGACCTGCTCGGCCCGCGCGCGCCCGGCCTTCGCGGCGCGGTGCCGATCTTTGGCCAGCTCGCGCCGAGCTACGATCTCGTCTTGATCGGCCTCGGACCGGCCGTCCTGCTGCTGCTCTGGCTGCTGTTCCACCAGACCCGCTTCGGCATCCTGGTGCGGGCCGCCACGCAGGACCGCGAGATGGTGACGGCGCTCGGCGTCGACCAGCGCTGGCTGTTCACCGGCGTGTTCATGCTCGGCGTCTTCCTGGCCGCCTTCGGCGGTGCCTTGCAGATCCCGCGCGACGCCGTCGACCATACGATGGACCTGCGCGTCATCGTCGAATGCTTCGTCGTGGTGGTGATCGGCGGCCTCGGCAGCGTCGGCGGCGCCTTCGTGGCGTCGGTTCTGGTGGCCGAGCTCAACGCCTTCGGCATCCTGGTGCTGCCGGGCGTATCGCTCGTCCTGGTCTTCGTGGTAATGGCCGTCGTGCTCGTGGTGCGCCCCTACGGCCTGTTCGGTCGGGCAGCCGCGGCCCTGCGGGGCACCGTCGCCGGGTCGGATGCGATCTGGCGGCCGTTCACGCCCTCGGCGCGGATGGCGGTACTGGTCCTGCTGGTTGGAGCCGCGTTGCTGCCGGTCAGGCTCGGCGGCTACGACTTGTCGGTCGGTGGCCACAGCCTCTCCATTCTCGATTATGGACCGGCGCTCGGCAATTACGGCCTGGCGGTCGGCGCCGAGATCCTGATCTTCGCGCTCTTCGCGGCGAGCCTGCAGCTTCTGATGTCGGTCGGCAGCCTCGTGAGCTTCGGCCATGCGGCCTATTTCGGGCTCGGCGCCTATGGGGCCGCGCTGGCGACGAAGACGCTCGGCCTTGGCATGCCGGGAGCGATCGGCGCCGGCGTGGCGCTCGGCCTCGCGGGGGCCGCGATCTTCGGCTGGTTCTGCATCCGGCTGTCGGGCGTCTATTTCGCCATGCTGACGCTCGCCTTCGCGCAGATCGCCTGGTCGGTCGCTTTCGCCTGGACGGCCGTCACCGGCGGCGACAACGGCCTCCTCGGCGTCTGGCCGGCGGTCTGGGCTTCGACGCCGCGATCCTTCTATTGGTTGACGCTCGCCATCGCGGCCGCGGGCATCGGATTCCTGCGGATGATGGCCTTCTCGCCCTTCGGCTATGCGCTGCGCGCGGTGCGTGATTCGCCGCAGCGCGCCGAGACGATCGGCCTTGGTCGCAGCAGGATGCAATGGACGGCCTTCGTCGTGGCCGGCGGCTTCGCCGCTCTGGCCGGCGCGCTCTTCGCCTTCCTGAAGGGTAGCGTGTTCCCGGACGCGCTCGGCCTGTCGGTGTCGGTCGACGGCCTCGCCATGGTGCTTCTCGGCGGCATCGGCACCGTCTCGGGCGGCGTCTTCGGCGCCGTGGCCTACAAGGGCGCCTCGATCTGGCTCATCAGCCATACGGATTACTCGAAGCTCGTGCTCGGCGCCGCCATCGTCCTTCTCGTCGTGCTCTTCCCGGAGGGGATCGGCGGGTTTGCGCGCCGCCTCGCGCGCGGGCGGCGGCTACGGCAGGTCGCGACGATGCCGGCGCCCTCGGAGAGCCGGCCATGACGCAGCCTGCGCCGCTCCTCGCCGTCCACGGCCTCGTCAAGTCCTATGGCGGGGTCCGTGCGGTGCGCGGCGTGTCCTTCTCGCTTGCGGCCGGCGAGATCCTGGCCCTCATCGGTCCGAACGGTGCCGGCAAGTCGACCTGTTTCAACATGCTCAACGGACAGATCAGGCCGGACGGTGGCACGATCAGGCTCGACGGCGCCGACGTCACTGGCCTCAAACCCCGGCAGATGTGGCGGCGCCGCGTCGGGCGCACCTTCCAGATCACCGCGACCTTCGGCTCGATGAGCGTGCGGGAGAACGTCCAGACGGCGCTCGTCGCCGCGGCCGGGCGCGCCTGGCGACCCTTCGGCACGGGCGCCGGTGCCTTCCGGCACGAGGCCGATGCCCTGCTCAACCATGTCGGCCTCGCCACGCAATGGTATCGCCCTTGTGCCGAACTCGCCTATGGCGACCTGAAGCGGCTCGAAATGGCGATGGCCCTGACCAACCAGCCGTCGCTGCTTCTCATGGACGAGCCGACCGCCGGCATGGCGCCGCGCGAGCGCATCGGCATGATGCGGTTCGTGGCGGCGGTGGCGAAAGGCCAGGGCATCGGTATATTGTTCACCGAGCACGACATGGACATCGTCTTCGAGCACGCCGACCGCGTGATGGTGCTCGACCGCGGCGAGGTGATCGCAGAGGGAAGCCCCGAGGCGGTCCGTACCGATGCGCGCGTGCGGACGGTCTACCTCGGCGAGGATCCCGGCGCCCGCGATCCCGGCGATGCCGCGAGGCCGGCATGATGCTCTCGGTCTCCAATCTCCAGGGCTGGTACGGCCGGGCGCAGATCCTGTTCGGCCTCGGGCTCGAGGTCGCGGCGGGCGAGGTCGTGGCCCTCATCGGCCGCAACGGGGCGGGAAAGACGACCACCTTCCGGGCGATCGCCGGCCTCCTCGCCCGGCGCGACGGGCGGATCGCCTTCGACGGTCGTGACGTGTCGGCATGGCCGACATATCGTCTGGTGCGGCATGGCCTCGCCTTCGTGCCGGAGGACCGGCGCATCTTCACCGACCTCACCGTCGAGGAGAACCTCGCCGTCGGCCGTCAGCGGCGACGCGAGGGCGTGTCGCCGTGGACGCCCGGGCGCCTCTACGAGCTTTTCCCGAGCCTCGGCGCCATGCGCCGACGCCGTGGCGGCGAGATGAGCGGGGGCGAGCAGCAGATGCTCACCATCGGCCGGGCGCTGATGGGCAACCCGCGCCTCGTGCTGCTCGACGAGCCGTCCGAAGGCCTGGCACCCAGGATCGTCGTGGACATGGCGCGCGCCATCCGGATGCTGAAGGGCGAGGGCCTGAGCATCCTTCTCTCCGAGCAGAACCTCCATCTCGCCCGGTCCATCGCGGACCGGGCCCTGATCGTCGAGCACGGGCAGGTGCGTTTCGCCGGGACCATTGCGGAGATCGAGGCCAATGCCGAAATCTGTGAGGCCTTCCTGGCCGTGTGAATGGAGCGGTCGGCGGTGACGGCCGGAAGGGTGACATGGATAGCGGGGACGGAAACGCGGGGGATACCCACAGGACGGACTATCGGCTCGACGAGCAGATCGGCTTCATCCTGCGACAGGTCTCGCAACGCCATGCGGCGATCTTCGCGGCCGGTGTCGAAGGCGAGGTCACGGCGACGCAGTGGGCCGCGCTCTCCAAGCTGGCCGAGACGGGCCCGCTCAGCCAGAACCATCTCGGCCGCCTGGTCGGCATGGATGCCGCCACCATCAAGGGCGTCATCGACCGCCTGTCGCAGCGCGGGCTGACCGAGACCGGTGCCGATCCGGAGGACGGTCGCCGTCGCCGGGTCACGCTGACGCGAGCCGGGCACGACCTCGTCGACCGCCTGGCGCCTCGGGCCTTGCGCATCACCGAGGAGACGCTGAGCCCGCTTGCCGCGGCCGAGCGCCAGGCCTTGCATCTCCTGCTGGCGAAACTGCTCTGACATCAATTTGTGGACCGGTTGCCGGTCTCACGCCGTCGCGGTGCGGCGGTTGGCGAGCCCGGCCAGATGGCGCCCCTCGGCAAGGCAGGCCGGATGTTCGGGCCGGAAAGTCTGCTCGATCTCCATGATCAGCGTCGTTCCCGGCAGGACGGCCAGATCGGCGAAGATGTCGCGCCAGGGAATGTCACCCCAGCCGAGCGGCAGGTGCAGGTCGCCGAGCCCGAGCGCGACGGATTCCGGCCGGGCATAGATCCGTGTCGGCCCCGAGAGCCGGCCGAAGCTGTCGTGGACGTGGAGGTGACCGGTGACCGGCGCCATGGCGCGGAGCTCCTCCCTGAAGTCGAGCCCCCGGAACGTCGCCTCGATATAGGCGTGGCTGAAGTCGATCAGCGCCACGACGTTCGGGTGGTCGAGGCGCCGCACCGCGGCGGCGACCCCGGATGGACTGCGCCGATACTCGCCGGGCTCGACGGTGAAGATGTTTTCCAGCGCCACCCGGACACCGTAGCGCGCGGCCACGCCCGCCAGCTCGCCGAGGGCGTCGAGCTCGCGCTGGTCGGCGGCGGCCCGTTCGGCCTGCTGGTCGGCCCGCAGCGAGCCCGAATGCTGGACCAGCACCCCGGCGCCGATCCGGTCGCAGAGTTCCAGCATGGCCTTGGCGACCGCGACTTGGCGCCCGAGCGTCTCCGGGTCCATGAAATTCGACGTGACGAGTCCATGGAACGTATAGGCGAGCGGCAGGGATCGCGTGAGCCGGACCAGATCCTCGACCCGCTCCGGGATGATACGCCCCCCGGCGATGAGATCGACCGAATAGGCGCCGATCTCGACGATGTCGGCGCCGAGATCGGCGAAATGCCGCAAGCCCGGTTCGAGGTCGGCGACGCTGCCGTCCTTCGAGCTCAGGGAGAAGCCGACGGCGGCGATCGGGGCAGGCGTCATGGCGATGGTCCTCTTCGGCGCCGGGAGGGAGCGGCGTTGCGCCACCGACCGGACATCATGTCACACCGTCCAAACGCGCTGCGGGGCGCCGACGCCGCGCAGGGGAAACAGGCCGAGGTCGCTGAAGCCGCGACCGCAGCGCCCGGCAAAACTGTCCGACAGGAGAATGTGCCGGCCGACCTCGTCGCAGATCGCCTCCATCCGGCTCGCCTCGTTGACGGCCCGGCCGATCGTCGTGAAGTCGAGCCGATGCGTGGTGCCGACGTTGCCGTAGTGCACGTCGCCGAAATGCAGCACGAGGTCGACGGCGAGCTCCGGCTCGCCCGCCTCGCGGCGCCTCGCGTTGAGCTCCTCGTTGCTCGCGAGCGCCGCCTCGGCCGCCGCGAGGGCAGCGAGGCAGACAGAGCAGGGAAGGGGTCCCGGCCGGACGACGGGGAACACCGCGATGAAGCCGTCGCCGGTGAACTTCAGGATCTCGCCGCGGTGCCGGGCGACGGCGGCGCCGAGGATCTCGAGGTGACCGTCGAGCCAGCCGACCACCCGCGCCGGATCCTCTCTGTCGGCCAGGGCCGTGAAGGAGCGCAGGTCGGCCAGGAGGATGGCTGCCGAGAGCATTTCGCCGCGGCCTCGGCGGATCTCGCCGGCCAGCACGCGCGCCGCCGTCATCGGTCCGAGATAGGCGCCGAGGACGTCGCGCACCGTGCGCGAGAGGTTCAGCCGATAAGCCGCGAGACCCAGCGCCGGCAGGACCTGGCGCATCAAGGCGATCTCGACCTCGCCGAAGCCGCCGGGCCGGTCGGTCGCGAACGAGATCGCGGCCCCGAGCATGGCGGTCCCGGGCGAGAAGGGCACGAGGAACAGCTGGTAGTCGGTGCACCCATCGTCCACGAGCTCCCGCAGCAGCAGGAACTCGTCGCAACCCTCGCCTGCCTCGATCCGCCAGCGCGCCGCGAGGCCGCCCTGATCGAGCAGATGCGCGACAGGGCTGCGACGAAACATGGCGTCGTCGTCTTCGCCATGCGAGGTCGTGACCCGCGAAATGCCCGTGTCCCGCCGCCAGTTGGTCGACACGGCACGATGGTTGGGGTCGATGGTCGGTGTCGACAGGCTCAGCCGCCAGAGCGGCAGCCCGGCCTCGATCAGCCCGCGGCACAGGCCGTCGAGCAGGCTCTCGTCGTCATCCTCGGCCGTCGCCTTCTCGAGGAGCCAGCCGATGAGCGAGGCGGGATCGCGCGCTGGGGAGGTCACGGCATCGGCTTTCAGGCGGCGACGACCTCAGGCACCGCGACGGCGGGCGGCGTGTTGCGGCTGCGCCCGGTCCGCACCAGGCCGTCGATCATCACCATGCCGATGCCGGGCAGATCGCCGAGCCGAACCGCGTCGAGCAGCGTCGCGCCGGCACCGTGCTGCGGCCGGTCGAGGAAGACGAAATCGGCCGCCTTGCCGGGTTCGATCAGGCCGCAGTCGAGGGAGCGCATGCGCGCCGTATTGCCGGTGCCGAAGCAGAAGGCGATCTCGGCCGGCACGTCGCCCAGGGACGACAGCATGGCGATCATGCGCAGGATGCCGAGCGGCTGCACGCCCGAGCCGGCCGGCCCGTCGGTGCCGAGGATCAGGCGTTCCATCTGGCCCATGTCGCGGGCCGTGCGCAGCGTATAGAGCGCGGCGCGCTCGTTGCCGTTGTGCACCATCTCGAGCCCGCGCCGGCAGCCTTCGCAGATGCAGCGGATCTCGCGATCGGGCAGGGCGGTATGGCCGCCGTTGATATGGCCCACGACGTCGGTATCGGCTTCCAGCACGACGGCAGCGTCGATCAGCCCCGAGCCGGGGATCGAGGGTCCGCCGGTGTGGATGGTCGACTGGATGCCGTATTGGCGCGCCCAGCCGACCATCTGCCGGGCCGTCGCCCCGTCCTTGACGCCGCCGAGCCCGACCTCGCCGAGCAGCGTCACGCCGGCCGCGGCCAGATCCTTGAAGTCCTGCTCGACCATGCCGGGCTCGATCACCGGCGCGCCGGCATGGATCTTCATGCCGCCCGGACGGAAGGCCGAAAACGCGCGCTGGGCGAAGATCGCCATGGCTTTCAGGCCGACGATGTCTTTCGGCCGGCCGGGCGTATGCACTTCGCCCGCCGAGATCATGGTGGTGACGCCGCCGTGCAGCGTCGACTCGATCCAGTTGAGCTGGCTCTGGCGTGGCGTCCAATCGCCCGCCACGGGATGGACGTGGCTGTCGATGAGGCCCGGCGCCACGCCGCTGCCATGCGCGTCGATGACCGTCCGGGCGCCCTCCCCGTCGAGATCCTTGAGGCGTCCCACGGCCGCGATGCGCCCGTCCTCGACCAGGATGGCATCGGCATCGAGGATCGGACGCTCCATGGCGCCGCTCAGCATCAGGCCGACGTTGCGGATCAGCACCTTGCCGGAGGATGCTGCGGCTTGCAGGTCATGGGCCATGGCTCAAGGCTCCATTGGTTGCGCGACGTGGGTCCCCAGGCGCGCGGTTCGCTCGGGACGACGACGGCCGCGGGGAACGGAAAACGGCGATGCCGGTTCGCTACCACAGGCGGTGCGTGGCGCCGACAAAAATCCCCAAGCTTGGGGATTGACGGCGTCGCACCACATGTGAGCGGGAGCCGGACGGATGCGCGACGCTTTCTATCGTGGGGCGGGATGTCGCTGACAAGCCGGCTCTCCCCGCTCCTTGCGGCACTCCGGCAAGGCCCGCTCGTCGCCTTCCTGGCGCTGTTCGCGGCGCTCTATGGCGCCTACGGCACGCAATCGCCCTTCTTCCCGGCCTTCCTGGGCAGCCGCGGGCTCTCCGCCGAGGCCATCGGCGCGGTGCTGGCCTATTCGACGGCGGTCAAGCTCGTCGCGGCGCCGCTGGCCGGGCGGCTCGCCGACCGGATCGGCAAGGGGCGCCTTGTCCTGGCCGCCTTCGCGGCGGCGACCGGCCTCTCCGGCCTCGCCTATCTGGCCATCTCGGGCGTCTGGGCCGCGGCCCTCGTGGCGACCGCCTGGTCGATCGCCATCGCGCCGCTGGCGCCGCTCGCCGACGCGCTGGCGCTGGCGGCGTCGGACGAGGGCCGTGTCTTCCCCTACGGCTGGGTCCGCGGCGCCGGCTCGGCCGCCTTCGTGGCGGGCACCCTGGTCGCGGGCTTCGCCGTCGCCCGCAGCGGCCTGCCGGTCATCATGGTCGTCAGCGGCGTCTTGTTCGTGGTGCTGGCGCTGCTCGCCACGCGGCTTCCGTCCGCGCCCGCCGGTGCGGCCGAGACATCGACCGGGAGCACGACCGGCGTCGCCGAACTGCTGCGCAACCGGCCGTTCCGGATGCTCATGCTGGTCGCGGCGCTGGTCATGGGCAGCCATGCGATGAGCGATTCCTTCGCGGTGATCCGCTGGCGCGCGGCGGGCCTCGCGCCGCCGACCATCAGCCTGCTCTGGTCGCTGTCGGTGATCGCGGAGGTGGCGGTCTTCCTTCTGATCGGCCCGCCGCTCCTGAAGCGCATCGGCCCGGCCGGCGGGGCCGCCATCGCGGCGGCGGCCGGCATCCTGCGGTGGAGCGTCATGGCCTCGACCGCCGCCGTGCCGGCCCTGATGGCGGTGCAGACCCTGCACGGCTTCACCTTCGCGCTCCTGCACCTCTCCGCCATGCAGCTCATCGGGCGCGTCGTTCCCCAGCATCTCGCGGCGACCGGGCAGACGCTCTACGGCGCGGTGGCGATCGGCATCGCCAACGTGCTGGTGACCCTGGTGTCAGGGCCGCTCTATGCGCATCTTGGCGGTGGCGGCTTCTGGGTCATGGCGGCGCTCTGCGCGATCGCCCTGCCGCTGACACGCGGCCTCGCCGCCACACCCTCCGACGATTCTCAAGAAACCCGAGATCAGCCGGAGCGGAGCCATTGATTTGCCCCAAACGAGCGTGACATATTCATACGATCGTAGGAATTCCGGGGACGTCGGATGCTGCACACGAGGAACGCCCTTCCTGCCCTGGCGGGCAAGCTTCTCTACCAGGTCGCCGCCTCGGTGACGGCGACGCTCATCGCCGCGGCGGTCTTTTCCGCCCTGCCGAAGGCGAGCGGCCCCGCCGCGCCGACGGCCGCGGCACTGACGAGCGGCGGCAAGTTCGCGGCCCGCGTTCCCGGCGCTGGCGATGCCGGGATCGGCACCGCCGAGATGCTGACGCCCCTGCCGGTCCTGACGATGGTGGCGACGCGGCCCTTCGACCTCGACCCGGGTGCCGACGCGCCGGCCGACGTCGCCGGCTCTCTCGAGGCCGTCGCGAAGCCGATCCGGCCGAGGCCGCATGCCCCGCCTCGCGCGGAGCGAAGCCGGCCGGCCGACGTAGCGACGGTGGCGCCGAGCCCGCGGCCGAGCCTCATGGCCGTTGCCGACACGCCCCGAGAAGAGGATGGCGTCATGCCGAAGATCACATCTTCGGCGCACGCGCTGTGGTCGCTGACCACGGCGGCCGGGGGATCGCTCTTGTCCCATCTCATGCCGTGATCCATGCCCGACGCCGCGGGTGACGGCCGCTCGGCACGGCCGAGCCGACCGACCGATGCGACGCGCCGCGCCCTGATGGGTGCGGCGATCGTCGTCTTCGCCGAACGCGGCTACGAGGCCGCCTCGGTGCGCGACATTACCGGCAAGGCGAAGGTCAACCAGGGCGCCATCACCTATCATTTCGGCGGCAAGTCGGGGCTTTACCTCGAAGTGCTGCGCTCGGTGCGCGAATCGATGAGCGCCCAGCCCCTGCTGAGCCTCGCGACGCTCGATGTCTTTCCGCCCGAGGAAGCGCTCCATCTCTTCATCCTGCAGACGCTGATGCCGCTCGCCGAATCGGCCCGCTTCAAGCGCAGCCTGCGCATCTTCGCCTGGGAGCAGCTCAAGCCCACCGCGATCCGCCAGAAGCTGAGCCGGGAGGAGCCTTTTCCGACGGTGATGCTGGCGCAGGCCGTCGTGCGGCGCTTCATGCCCACCGCCGGCGATCGCAGGATCGCGATCGCCGCGGCCTGGCTGATGGGCCAGACAATCACGTTCGTCCGCGACGCCGAATGGCTGGCCGCGGCGCCGTTCGGGCTGAGGTTCGACCGGGCCGGCGTCGAGGACCTGGCGGACGGGCTGACCGCCCTGGCGCTCGGCGGTCTCGCCAACCTGTAGCGTTTGTAATGAAGATCGGTCGCCAACGACCTTGCCGGGCCTCGCGGATGAGGCCATATTCGCGTCAGCCTGGACTCTCGGTCATTTGAGACCAAGCCTGGGCGCGTATCTTCGGGTTCAGTCCACCTAGAGAGGGATCCAATGTCCGACTTCGACCGCAATGCAACGCTGCGTTACGGCCAGCGTGCAGGCCGGGCGGGCGCCGCCGTAGACCAGGGCCTGCGCTCGTACATGATCGGGGTCTACAACAACATGATGCTCGGCCTCGGCATCACCGGCCTCGTCGCGCTCGGCGCCAACATGCTGACCACGACCAGCGACCCGAGCCAGGCGGCGGCACGCTTCGGCCACCTCTACCTGACCAGCATGGGCGTGGCGCTCTACGGCAGCCCGTTGCGCTGGCTCGTGATGCTCGCGCCGATCGGCTTCGTGCTGTTCCTGTCGCTCCGGATCGACCGCATGTCGGCCGCGTCGGCACGCAACATGTTCCTCGGCTTCTCGGCCGTGATGGGCCTGTCGCTGTCGTCGATCCTGCTCGTCTATACGAAGCAGTCGATCTCGCTGGCCTTCTTCGAGACCGCGGCCGCCTTCGGCGCGCTGAGCCTCTACGGCTACACGACGAAGCGGGACCTGTCGCCGATCGGTTCGTTCCTCATCATGGGCCTGTTCGGCCTCATCATCGCGAGCGTCGTCAATCTGTTCATGCAGAGCTCGGCCTTCCAGTTCGGGCTGTCGATCCTGGCGATCCTGATCTTCTCGGGTCTCACCGCCTGGGACACGCAGAGCATCAAGGAGATGTATTATGCGGGCGACTCGCAGGAGATCGCCGCGAAGAAGTCGATCAACGGCGCGCTGCGTCTCTACCTCGACTTCATCAACATCTTCACCGCCCTGCTCCAGTTGACGGGCAGCCGCAACAACTGATCGTCCGCAGCGCCGGACCAGAAACGAAAACCCCGGAGCGATCCGGGGTTTTTTTATGATCGGCGCCCGCGGTCCCGTCCTCATCCGTTGCCGCGGCCGAGTTCACGCTGGCGGCGTAGACGTGTCAGCGCTCTCAGACGACCACCAGCTTCGGCTTGCGTTCGAGGACTTGCAGCACGCGGCGAAGCTCCGCCCCGCGCTTGAGGATCAGTCCGGTCGCCGCCACCACCGAATAGGCACCTTGCCGCCGGGCGAGGCTCGGATCCTTCTCGACGCGGAACAGCGGCACCTCCGAGGCGCGGCGATAGATGCTGAACACCGCCTTGGCCGACGTGAAGGCGATGGCATAATCGCGCCATTCGCCCTCCGCGACCCGGCGCCCGTAGAGATCGAAGATGTCGCGAAGCTCGTGGCGATCGAACGAGACGACAGCGCCTTCGCCTACCGGAGGAGCTCGCCCCGGGAAGTCGGTCACCGCCCCCCGGCGCAGGCTGGCGCCGTGGGGGTTGCGCTGCGCATCCGTCGTTTCGCCTTCACTCATTGTGCTCGCTCTCCACGACCCTGGAACATCGCGCGAAGCGCCCGGCCTTTCAAGGGCCGGATCGGCTTCGGCCACAGCCCGAAGACATCCAAGTTTTGCCCCGATGCGGCCCCTGCCGCGCCGTACTGGCCGGCGATAAGACGCATGTTGTTCGTGGGTTTGCCGATCCTGGTTTCGTCAGCCCCCCAGCCCCTGGGATCTGCCTCTACCCCGAACCCGTCATGGGTGCGAACAGCATGTGGACCGGCATGGAGCTTCGCGCTCCTGCCGGTCTTTTTTCGTGCGCGCGTCGACTTGCATCATCCGGGGTCAAAAGCGATATGAGCCACGCGGGCCCGATGCCGTTGCGGCGTCCGCTTCGTTCTGACCGATCGTGAGGAGATTTGCGCCGCCATGACTGACGCCGACGTCGCGAACGCCGCACCGCCAGCCTCCGCGCCGGAGACCAGGACCTTCCAGGCAGATGTGGCCCGCCTGCTCGAGCTGATGGTCCATTCGGTCTATTCCGAGCGCGACATCTTCATCCGCGAACTCGTCTCGAATGCGGCCGACGCCTGCGAGAAGCTTCGCTACGAGGCGATCGCCCATCCCGAGCTGATCGAGGACGGCGAGAGCTTCCTCATCCGGGTGCTGCTCGACAAGGAGGCCAAGACCCTGACCGTGGCCGACAACGGCATCGGCATGACGCGGGGCGAGCTCGACGACGCGCTCGGCACCATCGCGAGCTCCGGCACCAAGGCCTTTCTCGACAGGATCGGCGCCGATGCGCCGGGCGAGAGCGGCAACCTCATCGGCCAGTTCGGCATCGGCTTCTATTCGGCCTTCATGGTGGCCGACGAGGTGACGGTCGAGACCCATCGCGCCGGCACCGACGACGCCTGGCGCTGGGTCTCGGACGGCAAGGGATCCTATCAGGTCTCCGCCCTGCCGATCGCGGATGCGCCGCGCCGCGGCACGCGGGTGACGCTGCACATCAACGAGGCCTCGAGCGAATTCCTGGAACCTTACCGGGTCGAGCGCCTCCTCAAGGAGCATTCGGGCGCGGTGCCGGTGCCGATCGAGCTCGTCGAGACGCCGGGCGAGGAGCCGAAGCGCGTGACCGACGGCGCGGCGCTCTGGGCCAAGCCGAAATCCGACATCAAGCCCGAGGACTACACCGAGTTCTACCGCGGCCTTTCGAACCAGTTCGACGACCCTGCCCTGACGGTGCACTGGCGCGCCGAGGGTCGGCACGAATATACGGTGCTCGCCTTCGTGCCGGGCTCGAAGCCCTTCGACCTCTTCGATCCGCAGCGCAAGGGCCGCGCCAAGCTCTATGTCCGCCGTGTGCTGATCACCGACGAGGCCGATCTCCTGCCGGGCTGGCTGCGTTTCGTCCGCCTCGTCGTCGACACCGCCGACCTGCCGCTCAACGTGTCGCGCGAGATGGTGCAGAATAGCCCCATCTTCGCGGCCATTCGCAAGGGCGTCACCAACCGCATGCTCAGTGAATTGACCAAGCTTGCCGAGAGCGATGCGGAAAAATTCAAGGGCGTCTGGGAGAATTTCGGGCCGGTCCTCAAGGAGGGGCTCTACGAGGATCCCGACAAGCGCGACGCGCTGTTCAAGATGGCGCGCTTCGCGTCTACGAAACACCTCGACGGCGGCCGGACGCTCGCCGATTACATCGCCGACCTCAGGCCCAACCAGACCGCCATCTACTACGTGCTCGGCGACGACGTGAAGCGGCTCGCCTCAAGCCCGCAGCTCGAGGGTTTTCGGGCGCGCGGCTTGGAGGTTCTGCTGCTGCCCGATGCAGTCGACGCCTTCTGGGTTTCGACGGCGACGGGCTTCGACGGCAAGCCATTCAAATCGGTGACGCAGGGCGCGGCCGACATCAAGCTCGTGCCCCTGGCGGAGGGCGCCGAGGCACCGAAGAGCGAGGACGTCGGCCCCAAGGTCGCGACGCTGCTGGC
The DNA here is from genome assembly GCA_965277635.1 of Lichenihabitans sp. Taxonomy (GTDB): domain Bacteria; phylum Pseudomonadota; class Alphaproteobacteria; order Rhizobiales; family Beijerinckiaceae; genus Lichenihabitans. The sequence continues at coordinate 1,012,469 of CBDIDE010000002.1, read as the reverse complement.
CTTCATGAAGCAGACCTTGGCCGAGGCGGTCGAGGATGTGCGGGCCTCCGACCGCCTTTCGGAAAGCCCCGCCTGCCTCATCGCACCGGAGTTCGGCCCCGACCGGCGGCTCGAAAAGATCTTGTCGCAGCACGGGCGGCTCTCGGGTGCGGCGACGAAGCCGGTGCTTGAGATCAACCCGACCCATCCGTTGGTCGCGGCGCTCGGCGACAGTTATGCGGTGCCCGACAAGCGCGCCATGGTCGAGGACGCCGCCTGGCTGCTGCTCGACGAGGCGCGCATCATGGACGGCGACATGCCGGCCGATGCGCCGGCCTTCGCGGCGCGGCTGCGCCGGTTGATGGAAAAGGCCGCTGGCTGAGGCCACGCTCGCCGCGGCCTTGCAGGCGGCGATCCTTGATCTTGCCGCGGCCGGCGTGCCGGATCCGCAGGTCGACGCCCGCCTCCTGCTTTGTGCCGCCGCCGGCGTCGACCGCGTCGCGCTGATCACCGATCCCGACCGGGCGCTCGATGCCGATGCAGGGGCGGTTTTCTCGACCTATGTGAAACGCCGGCTGGCCCGCGAGCCGGTGTCGCGCATCCTCGGACGCCGCGCGTTCTGGAGCCTCGATCTCGAGGTTACGCCCGCCGTGCTCGACCCGCGACCCGACACGGAGACTCTGATTGCCGCCGCGCTCGCCCATCTCGGCGGGCGGCGCGATGCGCCGCTGCGCATCCTCGACCTCGGCACCGGCTCGGGCGCCATCCTCTGTGCCATGCTGCAGGCCTGCCCGGCGGCGCGCGGCTGGGCCGTGGACCGCGCCTCCGGCGCCTGCCGCGTGGCGCGCGCCAACCTCGTCCGCTGCAGGTTCGAAGCGCGCAGCCTCGTCGTCTGCGGCGACTGGGGCGCGGCCCTCGGGGTGGCGGGTTTCGACCTCGTCCTGTCGAATCCGCCCTATGTCGAAACCGCCGCCATCGCGTCGCTCGATCCCGACGTGCGCCTCTACGATCCGCGCGCCGCGCTCGATGGTGGCGTCGACGGGCTCGACGCCTATCGGACTATTGCCCGGCAGGCGCCCGCTCTGCTCGCGCCGGGAGGCGCGGTCTTCCTGGAGGTCGGCGCTAGCCAGGCCGGTGCCGTCGCGGCACTGCTGGAGGACGCCGGCCTGCATGGCCTCGGCATCGCTCGCGACCTCGCCGGGATCGAGCGGGTGGTGGAGGCGTTGATGACACCACTCGCAAACCCTGCGCTTATCGGTTCGTAAGGCTCAAGGCGCGGGCCACGGCCTCGGGGTCTTTGGCGATCACCGTGAGATAGGCTCTCGCAGTATCGTCCGGCTCGCTTCTACCCTGCTCCCAGTCCTCCACAGTCTTGAGAGGAATGTGGAAACGAGCCGAGAATTCCTCCTGGGTGAGCATCAGCGCTCGTCGCATCGTTCTAACCCGGGCAATACGGCGCGCTCCCGCCATCTGCTCGGGTGTCATTGGTCGAGCGTCCGGATCGGCCTCCGCCGCCGCTTTTATTTTCTCTTCCGGCATCGATCGCGCTGGTCGATCCGGCAACGATCGCTCGCTGCCGTCTTGCAGGACCTCGACGATCGCACCATCAGGTCGAATTCTGGCGATAATATTCGTCTTGCTCATGTCGTTCCGCCCGCCGGGCCGAAATGATGCGGATGCGTTCAGGCCGCTCGGTATAGGTGACGTGCACCAGCATGCCAGCGCTCACGCCGATGAGATTAACACGTTCCTCGCCATAGTTCTCCCGCTCGTCGATCAGCTCGATTGCGAATGGATCCTGGAATGCACGAACAGCCTGCTCGAACGAGATGCCGTGGTTGCGTCGATTGAGCAGAGCCTTGCGTGAGTCCCATTCGAAATCGAGCGGCATGGACGTGGCGCCTACCCCTCCCGCAGGTAGGCCGCCGGGCTCTGGCCCAGGATACGCCAGGTTCCGGCGAGCCCGAGCCCGACCGTGACGGCGAGTGCGGCCAGGGCCGCCTCGACGGCCGGCATCCAGGCGAAGGCAAAGCGGAAGTCCATGACATGCTCGACCACCGCATAAGCGGCAAGCGTGCCGGCCAGGACCCCGAAGGCGGCCGTGGCGAGCCCCAGCAGGCCGTATTCGATGAGGAAGGCCGCAAGCAGCCGGCGCCGCGTCGCGCCCAGCACCTTGAGCATCACGGAATCGTAGATCCGCGCGCGCCGCCCTGCCGCGAGCGCTCCCGCCAGCACCAGCACGGAGGCGACGATCGTCACGGCGGAGGCGCCGCGCGTCGCCACCGCCAGCTTGCCGACGAGGTCGTTGACGGCGTCGAGCACGTCCTTCACCCGGATGATGGTCACGGTGGGGAAGGCAGTTCCGACGGCCTTGGCGAGGGCCGCCTCTTCGGCGACGTCCGATCCCTTCGGAAACGCCAAGGTGGAGAGCACGGTATGGGGCGCACCGGCAAAAGTGTTCGGCGAAAAGACCATGACGAAATTGATGCCGAGCGATTGCCAGTCGACCTTGCGCAGGTTGGCGATCTTCGCTGTGACCGCCCGCCCGAGCACGTTCACCGTGAGCTCGTCGCCGAGCTTGAGACCGAGCCCCTGAGCCATCTCGCGATCGAAGGAGACGAGCGGAGGCCCCGCGTAGCCCTTGGCCCACCAATCTCCCGCGACGACGCGCGAGCCCTGCGGCGGCGCGTCCGCGAAGGTGATGCCGCGGTCGCCTTCGAGCACCCAGGCGGAGCCCTCCTTCGCCTTGATCGTCTCGACGGAGGCCCCGTTCAGCGCGGTGATGCGGCCCCGCAGGATCGGCACGGCCTCGACTGTGCCGCCCGGCACCTGCGCCTTGATGAAACCGGCGAAGGCCCCGGCCTCCTTGTTCGACACGTCGGTGAAGAAGAAGCTCGGCGTCACTCCCGCGCGACCCGCGTCGATCTGGCGGTGAATGTTGCGGTCGATCAGCGCCAGCGCCACGAGCAGCGTCAGACCCAAGCCGAGCGACAGCACGACGGCGGGGGTCAGCGCGCCAGGCCGGTGGATATTGGCCAGGGCCAGCCGCCATTCGACCCGGCGCGGGCGGGGCAGGGCGCGGGCGCCAGCCGTAAAGCCATAGGCCACGAGCCGCAAGAGGCCGAAGACGATCGCCACGCCGAGGATGTAATAGGCCGCCAGCCGGTGGTCCGCCGAGAAGCCGACCGCCGCGGCGACGAGCGCCGCGACGGCGCCGACCAGCGCGATCCTATAAGGCAGGCGCAAGGGTACGGGGTCAGGCTCGACGGCATCGCGGAACAATGCCGAGACCGGCACGTCATGCGCCCGGCCGAGCGCCGCGAGCGAGAAGACGAGGGCCGTCAGCAGGCCGTAGAGCGCGCCGAGGCCGAGCGCGCCCGGATCGAGCGATGCAACCATCGGGAACGGGATCAGGGCGCCGAAGGCCGCCGAAATGACGAAGGGCAGGGCGGCGCCGAAACCGAGCCCCGCCGCGATGCCGAGCGCCGCGACGAGCAGCACCTGGACCAGGCCCATGGCGAAGACCGCGCGGCCGGGTGCGCCGAGCGCCTTCAGCGTTGCGAGGCTCGCCCGCTTGCGCTCCATGGCGGCCTTGACCGCATTGGCGACGCCGACGCCCCCGACCACCAGCGCGGTGAGGCCGACGAGCGTCAGGAACTGCGTGAAACGGCTGAGGTTGCGGTCGAATTCGGGCGATACGGCATTGCGCGTCCTGACGTCCCAGCCGGCCTGCGGAAAGGCTGCCTTGGCGTCCGTGACGAAGCGCGCGACGGCGGCATCGCCGACGATCCCCGTCTTGCCGAGCTCGACGCGCGTCGTGAACCGCGCGAGCGACCCCGCCTGCAGCAGTCCCGCGGCATCGAGCCCCGCTTCGCTCATCATCACGCGCGGCGCGAAAGCGATCCCGCCGCCGAGTCGGTCGGGCTCGTGGCGCAGGATGGCGCGCAGGGTGAAGCTGCCCTTGCCGATGGAGACAGCGTCGCCGGGCTTGAGGCCGAGGCGTGCCGCCACCGTCTCGTCGGTCGCGATGCCATAAGCGCCGTCGCGCTCGGCCAGGGCCTGGACGATGGGCTGCGACGGGTCGAGGTCGACGCGGCCGGCGATCGGATAGTGACTGTCGACCGCCTTGACGTCGATCAGCACCGGCGCGGCGTCGCCGTGCCGGGCCATGGTCCGGGTCGTCACGACGCTCGACAGGCGCCCCCGTGCCGCGAGATAGGCCTGCTGTGCCGCGTCGAGTGGCTGCGAGACGGTCGAGAAGGCGGCATCGCCGCCAAGGATGGTGCGCCCCTCGCGGTCAAGCCCCGTCGCGAGTCCCCCCGCCACCGAGCCGATGCCGGCGATGGCGGTGACACCGAGCGCGATGCACAGGAGGAAGATCCAGTAGCCGCCGAGGCCCCCCCGGAGGTCGCGCCAGGCGAGCCGTGCCGCGATGGGCATCCTCACCGGGCCGCCACCGCGACGCGGGACACCGCCTCGGGTTCGACTCGGCCCGAGCGCAGCACGGTCTTCCGGTCGCAGCGCTCGGCGAGGTTCGGGTCGTGCGTCACCAGCACCAGCGTCGCGCCGCGCCGCGCCCGCTGCTCGAAGATGAGATCCATGATGGTGCGGCCCGTCGCCTCGTCGAGATTGCCGGTGGGCTCGTCGGCCACCAGGATCGCTGGGTCGGGGGCGAGCGCCCGGGCGAGCGCGACGCGCTGCTGCTCGCCGCCGGACAGCTGCGCCGGATAGTGCCCGAGCCGCTCGCCGAGCCCGACCTGGCGAAGCTCGGCCTCGGCGCGCCCGAAGGCGTCGCGCCGGCCGGCGAGCTCCAGCGGCACTGCGACGTTCTCGAGCGCCGTCATGGTGGGAATGAGATGGAACGACTGGAACACGATGCCGATGCGCCGACCGCGGAACCGCGCCAGGGCATCCTCGTCGAGACGGTCGATGCGGGTGCCCTCGACAGTGACGCTGCCGCGCTCCGGGCGTTCGAGGCCGGCCAGGACCGCGAGCAGCGTCGATTTGCCCGACCCCGATGGACCCGTCAGCCCGACCGCTTCACCGGAACGAATCGCGAGGCCGATGCCTTTGAGGATATGGACGCGCGCCGCTCCCCGACCCAGGCTGACATGGACATCGTCGAGCGAGATCGCCTCTTGCCCCATTCCTCATCCTTCCGCGGCCGGCTCCGCTTCCCATATGGGGGCGGAGCACTCCGGCGCCACCTGCTGGCGCTCGCCCTCGTTGCCGCAGTGCCGCTCATGGCTGCGTCGGCGGCCGCGGCCAAGAGCTTCCATGTCGTGGCCTTCGGCGACAGCCTCTCGGCCGGCTTCGAGCTGCCGCAAGATGCCGCCTTTCCGGCGCAGCTCGAGACGGTGCTCAAGGCCGACGGGTTTGACGCCACCGTGACCAATGCGGGCGTCTCGGGCGACACGGCCGAGGATGGTGCGGCGCGGGTCGACTGGTCGGTACCGGACGGTACCGATCTCGTCATTGTCGAGCTCGGCGCCAACGACATGCTGCGGGGCATGGACCCGGCCGGCACCAAGACGGCGCTCGACGCGATTCTGGCGCGGCTCCAGGCGCGCGGCATCAAGGTGCTGCTCGCCGGCATGATTGCGGCGCCGAACCTCGGGGCCGACTATGGAGGGAGGTTCAACGCCATCTTTCCGGCCCTGGCGCGCGACAAAAAAGTGCCGCTCTACCCCTTCTTCCTCGCCGGGATCGTCGGCAAACCGGATCTTCACATCACCGACGGCATGCACCCCAACCGCGCCGGCGTGTCGGTGATCGTCAGGAACATTCTGCCGGATGTAGAAGCGGCGCTTCGCAGCAATTAAGGCGAGCTTGCGTCAAAAATCGCGCAGTCGGAACTGAACAAAGGTCCGGCCTGCGCTGTTTCCACTTAAGTCCGGGCTTCGAAAGGCGCGACAGCCGCGGGCGAGCCTTTCGGAGAACGACATGAAAACCCTGAAGATTGCCGGCTTGGCCTGCGCCCTGATGTTGTCGGTGAGCCTTGGTGCGCCAGCCAATGCCTCGTCGATGAAGCAGCACCAGAAGTCGATGATGCATCACGGAATGATGATGCACCACCACCATGGGATGATGCATCACGGCATGATGATGCACCACGGGATGATGATGCCTCACCATCATGGGATGCACCATCACATGTATAGCCATCATCGCATGCATCATATGATGAACAAGATGTGATCCCTCCTGCGCCACCCGAATGAGGGGCTGCTTTACCTAAGCAATCGTTGCAGGCGCGCTGCGATCCGCAAAGACCGCAGTGTTATCTTTGGCGAGCGTTCCATCGAGCGCTTTGCGGATCAGGGCGCGTGTTTCCGTGACGCCGTAAAGAGCGGCGAAAGACCCGAAGCGAGGGCCGCGCTCCTCGCCGAGCAGCACCTGATAAAGCATGTTGAACCAGTCGTTCGACACACCGGGGCGCTCGGGAGTCGCGGTCTTCGCCTTGAAATCCTGGTAGCGTGGGATCGGCCGCGCCACGTCGTAGAGCATCGTCTGAATCTCTTCGGCGCTGGCCTCCGGCGGGAGCGCGCCGAGCGCCGCGTCGAGCCGCACCAGGGCGTCGCCCTCGACCTCATCCGGTGCGCGATAGCGTTTCGCCGGCCGCACCACGTCGCTGAAATAGCGCACCGCATAGCCCACCAGCCCGTCGAGCCGAGGGTGGCTTGCGGGCGAGACCGTGGGCGCATAGCGGCGCAGGAAGCCCCAGAGCACCGCGGGATCCTCGCTGTTGGCCACCGTGGCGAGGTTGAGCAGCATGGCGAAGGAGACCGGCGTGCCGCGCTCGCCTTCCGCGGGCGCAAGGCGCTCAGGCTCCGGCGGCGCACCCGAATGGATATGCCAGGCCGGATTGCCGAGCCGCTCGCGCCAGGCCTGCCGGCCGTAGGCGTCGAGGAATCCGAGATAGTCATCGGCCGCACGCGGGATGACGTCGAAATGCAGCCGCTTGGCCGCCGTCGGCTTCTGAAACATGAACACGGACAGGCTCTCGGGCGACGCGTAGGTCAGCCAGTCCTCGATGGTGAGCCCATTGCCCTTCGACTTCGAGATCTTCTGCCCGCTCTGGTCGAGGAAGAGCTCGTAGTTGAATCCCTCCGGTGGTTCTGAGCCGAGCACCTTGCAGATGCGGCCCGAGAGCCTGACCGAATCGATCAGGTCCTTGCCGGACATCTCGTAGTCGACCCCGAGCGCATGCCAGCGCATGGCCCAGTCGGGCTTCCACTGCAGCTTGCAACGGCCGCCGGTGACGGGCGTCTCGAACACTTTGCCGGACGCGGGGTCGCGCCAGGTGATGGTGCCGGCCTTGGCATCATGGCGTTCGAGCGGTACCTGCATGACGATGCCAGTGTCGGGGTGGATCGGCAGGAAAGGCGAATAGGTCGCGGCCCGCTCGGCCCGCAGGCTGGGCGTCATGATCGCCATCACGGCATCGAGCCGGTCGAGCATCGACAGCAAGGCGGCGTCGAACCGTCCGGAGCGATAGGCCTCGGTGGAGGACACGAACTCGTAGTCGAAGCCGAAGCGGTCGAGGAAGGCGCGCAGCCGCGCATTGTTGGCCGCACCGAAGCTCGCGGCCTCGCCGAACGGATCCGGCACCTCGGTCAGCGGCCGCCCGAGATATTGCTGCAGCAGCGCCTTGTTGGGCACGTTGTCCGGCACCTTGCGCAATCCGTCCATATCGTCGGAAAAGGCGATGAGGCGGGTCTCGATGCGGTCCTCCGTCAGCATCCGGAAGGCGTGGCGCACCATGCTGGTGCGCGCCACCTCGCCGAAGGTTCCGATATGCGGCAGGCCCGAGGGACCGTAGCCAGTCTCGAACAGCACACTCGTCTGTCCGGTGCTTTCGACGCGCCTGATGAGCTTGCGCGCTTCCTCGAAGGGCCACGCATTGGCTTGGGCGAGCGCATCGGCCGGCACGTCGGGGGCGATCATCGGGGGCGGGACTTTCACTGAGCGGGACGGCAACCACGGTTCTGCGGATGCGATCCCGGGTATAAAGCAGCGACGCCACGCCTCGACAAGGCTGATCCGTATCGGCCAGCGCGGTCCATGCGGCGGGCGAGACGGGAGACCAACCGGTGAAAGTCGTCGAGATCATGAGCACGGGGGTGGAATTCGTCGCCGGCGACGCCTCGGTCAAGGAAGCCGCCGAGCTGATGGGCGAGCTCGATGTCGGTGCGCTGCCGGTTGGCGGCCCGTCGGCGCTCGACGGCATCGTCACCGACCGCGATATCCTGTTCCGGGTGGTGGCGGCGGGCCTCGATCCGGCGACGACGCTCGTGCGCAACGTGACCTCGCGCCCGGCGATCGTTTGCCGCGACACCGATACGCTCAATACGGCGATGGATCTCATGGCCGCGAACCATATCCGCCGCCTGCCGGTCACCGACGACAAGGGCACGGCGATCGGCTGGGTGACGCTCGCCGACCTGTCCCGCAAGCTCCTGGTCGAGAGCCGCGACCTCCAGGATGCCCTGAGCCGGATCACCGAGGGCGCGGAAGCCTGAGAGGCGTCGACTACCGGCGATAGCGCCGATCGATGGAGCGCACCATGTCGGCCGGCAACCCCAGCCGTGCGGCGATGTAGCTGGCGTAGAAATAGCCAGCCGGGTCGCGCAGGTCGGCCGCCACCACGGCGGCCGCATAGGCATAGGCTTCGAGCCCGTGGGCGCGCACGCTCTTGAGAAGGGCGCTCGATGCTGGCGGTGCCGCCAAGGTGGCGCGGAAGGTCGCGAGGGCCGCCTCGTCGGCGCCGATCTCGCCGAGCCAGCGCTCCACGCCCCGCCGCGCCGCCTCGTCCGCCTGTGAGGCATCGAGCAGCGCCGCGGCGGTGAAGCGCATCAGCACCTCGACCGCCTCCGCATCGAGTCGTCCCAAGCGGAACGTCAAGGGAAGCATCACCTGGTGCCGGTTCTGCAGCCAGCCGTTCAGCACCTTTTGCGCCAGCGCGCGGTCGAGGATCTCGGCCGGCAGACCGAGACGACGGTCGCGCAGGTCGGCGATTTCCGCGCCGGTGGGGTCCGGCGGCAGGCTCAGCGGCGCGTCCGGAGGCCGCTGGCCGACGCGCCGGGCCACGCCCGTCAGGAACGCACGGGCTCGACCCCCGCCGGACGGCACGCTCATCGGCAAACGCCTCTCCTGCATCCTTCCCCCATCGCCCTCGGGCACTATCTTCGGCGTCCTGAGCGTGCGGGCTCGGCCGGGACAACGCCGCATCGCCCGCAAAGTGCCCCTCTGCCAGGACATCCGATGACACTCGACCAGGGGTTGGCCTTCGGGCTCATCGCCGTCACGATCGGCCTGTTCGTCTGGGGCCGGTTGCCCTACGACCTCGTCGCCATGCTGGCGCTGCTCGTCGGCATCGGCGTCGGCATCGTGCCGGAGAAGCACGCTTTCGAAGGCTTTTCGGACGAGATCATCGTCATCGTGGCGGCGGCGCTCGTGGTCAGCGCCGGCATCGCTCGATCGGGAACGATCGAAGCGCTGATGCGGCCGATCCTGCCCAAGCTGCGCACGGTGCGGATGCAGGTGCCGGTGCTTTCGGGCTGTGTCCTTCTCCTCTCGATCTTCACCAAGAACGTCGGGGCGCTCGCCATCTTCATGCCGATCGCGCTGCAGCTCGCCCGCCGGCACAAGACCTCGCCCTCGGCCCTCCTCATGCCGATGGCGGCGGCCTCCCTCACCGGCGGCCTCGTCACGCTGGTTGGTACGTCGCCCAACATCATCATCGCCAAGGTGCGCGCCGACATGTTCGGCCAGCCCTTCGGCATGTTCGACTACACGCCCGTCGGGCTCTGCATCGCGCTGATCAGCCTCCTCTTCCTCACCTTCGGGTGGCGGCTGTTGCCCGAGCGCCGCGCAGCCTCCTCGATGGATGCCGCCTTCACCATCGAGAACTACACCGCCGAAGCGGTTCTCACCGCCCAGTCGCCGGCCGTGGGGCGCAGCGTCGCCGAGCTCGAAGCCATGCTCGAAGGTGAGGTCACGGTGGCCGGCATCGTGCGCGAGCGCTTCCGCCGCTACGCGCCGACGCCGGCCTCGCGCCTCAAGGAGGGCGACGTGCTGCTGCTCAAGGGCGAGCCCGAGGATCTCGACCGGATGATGGCCTATGCACGGCTCGACCTTGCCGCCGGAAGCGAGGCCGGCGCCGGGCATGTCACCGTCGTCGAGGGCGTCGTCACCGAGAATTCGCCGCTGATCGGGCACACGCCGGTGCAGGCCGCGCTGCAGTCGCGTCATGGGGTCGGCCTCGTGGCCTTGAGCCGGCGCGGCCATGCAATCCTGCAGCGGCTGTCGACCATACGCTTCCGGCTCGGCGACGTGGTGGTCCTGCGCTCGGTCTCGCCGCGTCTGCCCGAGGCGCTCGGGGAATTGCGCGTGCTGCCGCTCGCCGAGCGCTCGATCATGCTCGGATCGAGCCAGCGCAGCTTCACGCCGCTCCTCGTTCTCGCCTTCGCCATGGGGCTCGTGGCGGCCCATGTCGTGACGGTCGCGGTGGCCTTCTTTGGCGCCGCCGTCATCCTGCTCCTGCTGCGCACCATGACGATGCACGAGGCCTATCGGGTCGTCGAATGGCACATCCTGTTCCTGCTCGGCGCGCTGATCCCGCTGAGCCACGCGGTGCGCGATACCGGCGGCACCGACCTCCTGGCGCGAGGGCTCGAAGCGGCGACGAGCGGGCTTCACCCGGTCGCCATCCTCGCCGTCGTCATGGTGATCGCCATGGCGGTGACGCCCTTCTTCCACAATGCCCCGACCGTGCTGGTGATGGGGCCGATCGCCGGCAGCCTGGCGGTGAAGCTCGGCCTCAACCCGGACCCGTTCCTGATGGCGGTGGCGCTCGGCGCGGGCTGCGATTTCCTCACCCCCATCGGACACCAGTGCAACACGCTGGTGATGGGGCCGGGCGGCTACCGCTTCGGCGATTACGCGCGGCTGGGGCTGCCCCTGTCGGTCATGGTGGTGGCCGCGGGCGTCCCCTTGCTCGCGCTCTTCTGGCCGCTCGACCGGCCGATGCCGTCGCTCCGGCCGCCGGTCGCCGGCGACAGCACCCCCGCGAAGTAGGGGGCCGGGGCCGCCGGTCGAAGCCGATCTAAAGCTATGGCAATGGGACCGAACGGGAGCTAACACGGTTGCATCATGTCCATGCCCGATGAGGTCACCATGTCGGCCCCGATCCCGACCTACGCGGATGTCGAGCGCGCTGCCGCCCGTATCGCCGGTGTCGCGCATCGCACGCCGGTTCTCACGTCGCGCACCGCCGACGCTCTCGCGGGCGCCAAGCTCGTCTTCAAGTGCGAGAACTTTCAGCGCGCCGGTGCCTTCAAGTTCCGCGGCGCCTACAATGCCATCGCGGCGCTGCCCGACGATCGGCGGGAGCGCGGCGTCGTCGCCTTCTCGTCCGGTAACCATGCCCAGGCGATCGCGCTCGCCGCCCGGCTGCAGGGCGCGCCGGCGACGATCGTCATGCCGCATGATGCACCGGCCATGAAGGTCGCCGCCACGCAAGGCTATGGGGCCGAGATCCGCGGCTACGATCGCTACACCGAAGACCGCGAGGCCATCGGCCGGGCGCTGGCCGAGGAGCGCGGCCTGGCGCTCATTCCGCCCTACGACGATGCCGAGATCATCGCCGGGCAGGGCACCGCCGTGAAGGAAATGATCGAGGAGACCGGCCCCCTCGACATGCTCCTCGTCTGTCTTGGCGGCGGCGGCCTCCTCGCCGGCAGCGCGCTTGCCGCCGCGCATCTGTCGCCGGGCTGCCGGGTGATCGGGGTCGAGCCCGAGGCCGGCAACGACGGCCAGCGCTCGTTCCGCACGGGCGAGATCGTCCACATCCCGGTGCCGAAGTCGATCGCCGACGGCGCCCTGACGCAGCATCTCGGAGGCCTGACCTTCCCGGTCATCCGCCGCCTGGTGGAGGACATCGTGACGGTCAGCGATGCGCAGCTGGTGGGTGCCATGCGGTTCTTCGCCGAACGGATGAAGATGATCGTCGAGCCGACCGGATGCCTCGCGGCGGCGGCGGCGCTCGAGCGTCTCGTTGCGCTCGACGGCAAGCGCGTCGGCATCGTTCTGAGCGGCGGCAACGTCGATCTCGCGACATTCGCGCGCCTCGTCGCAGGCGCGCCGTAAACCATTCCGCACGCGAGTGGGTCGGTCGGGCCAGCGCAGGGTGGACGCCGCCGGCCGGCCGTCCTAGTTTGCCGCCATGCGTGTAGCGATCGTGTCGGTACTGACCGTGATGAGCGTGACCTCGTCCTTCGCCGATGACCCCGTCCACCACCGATACGGCCCGGACGACCGTTACGCGGGCTGCCTCTTCGGCGACATCGTGCCCCTGGTGCGACGAGGATATTCAAGGCCGAAGGCGCTGGCGACCGCCTCCCGCCGCTGCCAGTCGCTCTCCGCCGGACTGACGAAACGCCAGGTCCAGGATGCTGCCGACTACGTCAATTTCTCCATCGACATGATGGAGCGGTAGGCTCGAGGCAACGCCGGGCTTCGTCGTGCACCGGCCGACCTCGCTCCCATGCATCCGCCGTGCTTGATCGACGCGGCGTCACAGCTTCACGGCCTTCCGCAGCAGGGCAAGGATATCGGCGACAGCCGCCGCCTTGAGGTCCGCCTGCATGGCGCAGTCCAGCCCCGCATCGAGATGCTGGGCGATGAGCAGCAACGCCACCTCGCGCAGGGCCGCGGTGACGGCGTTCGATTGCTGGATCTCGTCCCCGCAATAGCGGTCGTCCTCGATCATCTGCCGCAATCCCCGGACCTGCCCCTCGATGCGTGACAGGCGGTTGAGCAGGGGAGCCCGCTCCTCCGGGGTGCGCGTCAGATAAATCCGTCCGTCTTTGAACTCGTAAAGCATCTGCGCATTATACCCCCACACACTATTTCGAAGTGCTTGGTTTAATTGACGACAGACTCCTACCTACCGCGATTTCCGACAATGAGCACGCAGGTTTTGGCAACGTCAGTGGCGTCTCGATCGGCGAGCGTCGTCGCGTTCGTATTGAGGGTTTGTGACAATGCGACGAGGACCTCATTTTACCGAAGCTGCCAGGGTGGCGGCGGCAGCCAAGCGCCGGGAAAGAGCCGGACTTGCTGCCATGGCGTTCGATTTGCCGACGGTTTTCGTCATGCGCGCGGACGGATCAGCCATGTGCTTCACCTGGGAAATTCGTCGATTCGGCGGCATTACCCTGCATCGGGGCCACGAATCCTTCGAGACAGCCGCCGCAGCACGTCAGGCCGGGCTCGCGGCGCTGGACCGATTGCAGCGCCGGAAACCGGACCATGCGTCAGGCATCGAATATGCCTGAGGAATGTCCGGCCGACCGCGCCCCCCTTCAGGCTGCGCGGCGGTCGGGCCAGATCGCGCCGTGTCCGGCCGAGCATGATCGGCTGGCGCCGATCCGCTCCAGATTGAGAGAGCGGGCACGTTCATCGGTTTAGGATCGCGAAGCGCTCCAACTTGAACCGATCGTGCTCTAACGCCGTAGCCCATCCACGATGGAGCGGCCACCGAAGGCGATGAACATCAGCCCCGAGGCACGACGCAGCCAGCGCTCGTACCGACGATAGAACGTGCGGAACCTGCTGAGCCCGATCAGTCCGACCAATACCGCATAGGCGATGGCGGAGCCGAGCGCCGCAAAGCACAACAGGGCCGGCAGCGAGCTCCAGGCGAGGCTCCGCGCCTCTCCGGCGAGAAGTGCCGTGAACATGGCAGCCGCGACCGGATAGGACTTGGGATTGGTTGCGCCGAAGATCAGTCCATACGCGAACGGCCTCGCGCCGCCGCTGGACCTGGCGTTTTGCGGTGTGCCGGACACAATCACTGCCCGCAGCCCGAGGTAGATCAGATAGGCTCCGCTGGCGATGCCGAGCAGGCGAAACACCGTCTGGTCGATGCTGGTCGCCCCGATGATGGAGACGAGCGCCAGCGTGTACCACATCAGGTCGCCGGCGAAATGGCCTCCGAGGAAGACCGCGCCGGCACGACGACCGCGATCGGCACCGATGCCGAGCACGGCGAGCACGCCGGGTCCAGGCGTGATCCCATAGGCGAAGCCGGCGACGGCGGAACTCATCAAGGCTGTCACACCCAGGGGTGCCATGCGCATTTCGCTCCGAGGATCAGGGATGTTTCGGCGAGTGTCTCACACCCATCGCCTAAAGACGATGGGGCCGTATGACGACAGTCCGCCTGCGGCCGTCGCGGACCACCATGCTTTGGCCATTCTCGGGCGGCCTGAATGCGTCCGGGATTGAGCGGATTGATGTCCGTCTGTTACCGATTGAGCACAGTGTATTCGCGGCTTTCACGTTAGGGTCGCGGACCTGCGGGCTCGCTTCCTTGTCTCAGTCCCACACCATGCCACCCTCTTCGCGGCGACCGTTCGACGATCCGGCCACCGATGCCGCCCTGCTGCTGAGTCGCGTCGGGTTGGTCGTGCTCGCCTTCGTCGTGCCGGTCAGCCTCGTGGTGTCCCGGCGGGCCGTATTCACGCTGCTTCCCGTCGGAGCGGGGCTGCTGATCGTCTCGGCGACGCTCCTTTCACGACCGCCTGCCATGGTCCGCCTGATGACAGGGATGCAGTCTCTGGTGGGTCTCGCCGGGCTGTGGCTTCTGGGCTGGAGCGCGGTGTCGCTGCTCTGGACCCCGTTTCCCCAGGACGCCGCCGAGCGCCTGTTCCGGGAAACCGGCACCGTCCTCTTTGTCGTCGCGGCCCTGGCGCTGTTGCCCGAGCGCACCCGGACGTCGAACCTCTATCTCTTCCCGCTAGGGCTGACCCTGGCGGCTCTCGCGACCTTTGCGGCGGCAGTCTTAGGGCCGCAGGCGCTCGGCGCCTTCCAGAACGCCGATTCCACCCTCGAGCGTGCCGTGTTCGGCCTGGTCATGCTGGTCTGGCCGGCTATCGGCGCCCTGGCGGTGCGTGACCGATGGGCCTCGGCCGGCTGGCTCGCTGTCGGCGTGACCCTGGCCGCGATGGCGGCCTGGACGTCGGTGGCGCTCGTGGCGCTGGCCTTCGGAGCGCTGGTCTTCGCCTTGGCGACGCTGAGTCCGAGCCGCGTCGGCACTGGCCTGGGGGTGCTCGTCGGCGCGTTGATCCTGCTCGGACCCGCCCTGCCGCTCGTCGTCGATCCCGTCTTGGCGGGTCTCGCCGACACGCTCGGGGACCGTCTGCCGGCGCTCGCCGACGCCTCGCAATCGGTCCACGTCTGGGCCACGCTGGTCGCGAGCGAGCCGCTTCGCCTGGTGACGGGCCATGGCCTCGATATGGCGACCCGCGCCATCCAGGTCGGCTTCCTGCCCGCGGCGACGCCGGGCAGTCTGCTGTTCGAGGTCTGGTACGAACTCGGCGTCGTCGGCGCGATAGCATCGGCGGTCCTGGTCGGCGGCGCGATGGTGGCGGCGGGGCGCAGTTCGCCTACCGTCGCGCCCTTTCTGCTGGCCGAGATCACCACCGGACTGGTGATCCTGGTTTGGGGGCTCGAAAGCAGCCAGCTCTGGTGGATCACCTTGCTCTCCGTGGTGGCGATCGCCTTTGCCAACGTGATCCACGGCCAGTACCGCACCGCGCGACCTTCGGCCCAATTCGTCCGCCTGGTGGATCCGCCGATGCGTTAGAGCATCGGGTCTGGCCTCCTTCAGGCGATGCGCCGGGCGCGGTCGCCGAATTGTGTCGCGAAGAAATTGTGGTAGGAGCCGCGCCGCGTCATCAACTCGTCGTGCGTGCCGAATTCCACGGCCCGCCCGTTCTCGACGACGCAGATCAGGTCGGCATCGACGATGGTCTGCAGACGGTGCGCCACGACGATCGTGGTCCGTCCGAGCCTGAGATCGGCCAACGCCTTCTGAACCTCCCGCTCCGATTCCGAATCGAGCGCCGCCGTCGGTTCGTCGAGCAGGATGATCGAGGCCTCCTTGAGGAAGGCACGCGCGATGGCGATGCGCTGGCGCTGACCGCCGGAGAGCTTGGTGCCGTGCTCTCCGACGTTTGTCTCGTAGCCGTGCTCGAAGGCGGCGATGAAGTCATGGGCGTGGGCCTTGCGGGCCGCCGTCACGATCTCGGCCGCGGACGCGTCCGGCCTGCCGAGCGCGATATTGTCGCGGATCGTGCCGCGGAAGAGGAAGACGTCCTGTGCCACGAAGGCGATGGCCGCGCGCAGCGATTGCAGGTTCACGCCGGCGATGTCCTGGCCGTCGATCCTGATCGTGCCGCCCTGCGGCTCGTAGAACCGCTGCACCAGGCTGACGATGGTCGATTTGCCGCCCCCTGACGGGCCGACGAGCGCTGTCGTGCGGTCGGGCTCCGCCACGAGGTCGAGCCCGCCGAGCACGCTCTCGCCAGGGCGGTAGCTGAAACGGACACCCTCGAAGGTGATGCGGCGCGGGCCCGGCTGCAGCGGCGGCTTGGTCGAATCCGCGGCGTCGGGCAGCGGCTCGTCGAGCAGGTCATAGACGAGGCGGGCGCCGACAAGACCGTTCTGCAGGTCGAGGTTGAGCCGGCCGAGCCGTTTGGCCGGCTCGTAGGCCGAGAGCAGGGCGCCCATGAAGGCGAAGAAGGAGCCGGGGTCGGAATGGGCCACGGCGACACGCCACGAGCCATAGAGGATGATCAGCGCGACGACGAGGCCGCCGAGCGTCTCGCTGACCGGGCTCGCCATGGCGATGCCGACCGACATGCGGTTGGCTGCCTTCTCGACGTCGCGCACCGCCTCCGTCATGCGGCCGCGCATCACCCCTTCCAGATTGAAGCTCTTGATGATGCGGATCCCCTGCACGGTCTCCGCCATATGCTGCATGATGCGGGTCGAGCCGTCGAAGGAGCGTCGCGCGAAGCGGCGGATCCGGCTCATCAGCCGGCCGAGCAGCATCGCCCCGATCGGCAGGAGCGAGATGGCGAGGAGCGCCATGATCGGGTCCTCGTAGATCATCACGGCGAGCAGGCCGAGCACGGTCAGCGCGTCGCGGCCGACCGAGGTCACGATGAGCTGCACGCTGTCGCGCACGCCGTTGGCCGCCATGGCGAGCCGCGCCATCAGGTCGCTCGAATGCCGGTCCGAGAAGAAGGCGACCGGCTGGTGCAGCAGGTGGTCGTAGACCCGCGCCTGAAGCGCCGCGACGATGCGGTTGCCGGTGCGCGACATCAAGACGAGTTGGCCGCAGGTGGCGAGGCCCCGGACGATGTAGAGCACCGCCACGGCGAGCGCGAGCACGCGCAACTGCCTGAACGCGCCGGGCTCGGCGACGTTGAGGTTCGTCATGCCGTTGACCACCGGTTTCAGCAGCGACACCGAGACGACGGTGGCGGCCGCACTGATGCCCATCAGCACGAAGGCGAGCGCGTAGGCGGCGGCATGCGCGCCGGCATGTTCGCTCAGCAGTCGCCGCACCAGCGCCAGCGATCGACCATCCTCGGCCGAGGGCGGCCGCTCGAGTTCAGGCATGCGATGTTCCAGGGCCCTTGCCGCCGGACTGGCGACGCCGACCGCACGACGGCGACTGCGGTTCGAATCGCGAGGCGTCCGGCGGCCCTCCTTAGCGCATCGATGGGGCCGGGGACAAATCGGCAGCGCCGGCTGCGGTTGACGCTCGCGCGGCGGTAGGCTTCTCTCGGAGCGACATTGTCGAGGATGCACATGCCAGCGAGCCGAACGGTCGAGGGGATTGCCGAGGAGGCGAAGGCCTGGCGGCAGGATTTCCATCAGCATCCCGAACTGATGTTCGACGTGCAGCGGACGGCGGACCTCGTGGCCGGGCGGCTGCGCGCCTTCGGCTGCGACGAGGTCGTGACGGGGCTCGGGCGTACCGGCGTCGTCGGTGTCATCCGGGGCAAGGGCACGCCGGGCCGCACCATCGCCCTGCGGGCCGACATGGACGCGCTGCCCATCGCCGAGCAGACCAACCTTCCTTACGCCTCGCGGACCGAAGGCCGCATGCACGCCTGTGGCCACGACGGCCATACCGCCATGCTGCTCGGCGCGGCCAAGGCACTCTGCGCCAGCCGGGCGTTCGCCGGCACCGCCGTCGTCATCTTTCAGCCCGCCGAGGAAGGCGGCGGCGGCGGTCGCGTCATGGTCGAAGAAGGCTTGATGGAGCGCTTCGACGTCGCCGAGGTCTACGGCATGCACAACCTGCCGGGCCTGGCGCTCGGCCAATTCTCGCTGCGACCCGGCCCCATCATGGCTTCGGCGGATCATTTCGAAATCGCGATCGAAGGGAAGGGGTCCCATGCGGCCTATCCGCACGGCTCCCTCGATCCCGTCCTCGCCGGCGCCCAGATGGTGGCGGCGCTGCAGTCGATCGTTTCGCGCAACATCGATCCGCTCGCCGCCTGCGTCGTCTCGGTCACCCAGTTCCATGCCGGCACGACGCATAATGTCATTCCGCAGACGGCCACCCTCGGGGGCACGGTGCGCGCGCTCGAACCCTCGATCCGCGATCTCGCGGAGAGCCGGCTCAAGGCCATCGTGGCCGGCACGGCAAAGGCCAGCGGCGTCGAGGCCTCGGTCACCTATCGCCGGGGCTACCCGGTGACGCGAAATCATCCGGCCCAGGCGGCCTTCGCCGCCGCCGTGGCCGGCGGCCTCGCCGGTCCGTCAGGCGTCGACACCGCCATGGCGCCGATCATGGGGGCGGAGGATTTCGCCTACATGCTCGAGGCCCGTCCCGGCGCGATGATCTTCATCGGCAACGGCGACTCCGCCGGCCTGCATCACCCGGCCTATGATTTCAACGACGAAGCGCTGCCGCTCGGAATCGGCTATTGGGTCGGCATCGTCGAGGCCGCCCTGTCGGCATGACCCATCCCGGTGCGGGCCAGGAAGCGGACGTGTTCGACGATCTCGGCCGGGTGCCAGGGCTTGCGCAGGAAGATTGCGCAAGGCGGCAGCCGCTTGGGGTCGACCAGCGGACCACCCGAGGTGACCAGCACCGGCACATGCGGCCACAGGTGGCTGACGATATCCGCCAATTGCAGGCCGTTGAGCGTGCCGGGCATCTGCACGTCGGTGACCACCACGCACGCCTCCCCCCCATGCGTCCGCAGGTAGGGGAGGGCGGCGTCGGCGGTCTCGAACTCGACCACAGTATAGCCGTTGTCCTCGAGTTCGCAGGTCGCGATGTCTCGCACGAGGAGTTCATCCTCGACGATCACCACCGTCCTGCTCCGGATGTCATGAATCTGCGCCATGGTGACGAAACGACAGCGCAGGGTTCCAGTTCCGAGTAAATTTAACTTTCGCGTTAGCTATGCTTTACGCATTCTGAAATGGAGGCGCCCGCCAAAGATTGGCGACGACCAGCGCCGCGCTCGGCGCAAGCCGTTCGTGCAAGGCGGCCTGACGGCGACGCACGAAAAAGGCGGCCCTGGCCGCCTCTTCGAACCTTGCTCCATGAGAGCTCGGGCAGACCCGATCACTCAGACTTGTTCACTCGGCGTCGGCTGCCGCAGCTTTCGGCTTGAGCACCATGCGGCCGCGATACATGCCGGTCTTGAGGTCGACGTGGTGCGGGCGGCGCAACTCGCCCGAATCCTTGTCCTCGACATAGGTAGGTTGCTTCAAGGCATCGGCCGACCGGCGGAATCCGCGCTTCATCGGCGATGTCTTCCGTTTCGGAACGGCCATCTCGCTCTCCAAAGGTTCAAGGGCCGCCGCGCCAGGGCACGGCAGCCTCGGGATGGGGTGATAGCGGCAAATGCCGCCGAAGGCCAGAGGGGATTTGGCGCCCGAAGCGTCTCCGGCGCACGGCGTCGCGCGCCAGGGCTTGCGCCGAGGCGCGCCGCGCCCCAAAACGGCGGGCGGCGAAGACGGAGGACGCAATGCCCAAAGGCTATATCATCGCGAGACTGACGGTGAACGAACCGGAGGCCTACAAGGCCTATGCCGCGGCGGCCTCCGCCGCGATGAAGATCTATGGTGCGAGGATCCTGGCCCGCGGCGGCAGGTCCGAGGCACTCGAGGGCGACGCACGACCACGTAATGTGATCCTGGAATTCCCGTCCTACGAGGCGGCGCGGACATATTTCTACTCGCCCGAATATCAGGCCGCCATAAAGTTGCGACGGCCGGTCAGCGAGGGCGAGCTCGTGCTCGTCGAAGGCTACGACGCGCCCTGATATCGATCGTCGGCCGCGGTCCCACAAGACTTGGGAACCGCGGACACTGGCGAGCGCCGCCGAAGGACCGGGGCTCGTTTGGTACCGCGACCGACTAAGCAAGCTCGCGTGAGCTTGCTTACACTTAGAGACGTTTAGCAGCATTGATTTTGCTTCGAAAAAGCAAAATCAATCGTGGCTCTCGCCACGCGAGGCTGCTTAGAGCTTAGGCCTCCGCCTGTTGCCGACCGGCCTGGCCCTGGCCTTGAGCGCCGTTCGGTGTACTGCGGTTCCACATCATCGTCGTCAGCTTCCAGGCGGCGCCGGACTTCCGCCACACCATCAGATAGCGGTAGTTTATGCGCTCTTCGGGCTTCTGACGGCGGCGGAGGCTGAGCGTCCCGACATCACGCACCAACCCCTCGCCCAGCTCCTCGAGTTGGGTCGAATGCAGTCGGATGCCCTCGTTGCCGACGGCCATGTTGCGCAGAAGCTCGGTGGCGCCCGCGGCTTTCGCGGTGCGGCGGGCCGGGGGCATGAGGAGCGTCGTCTCGTCGAACAGATCGGACAAGGACGAGGTATCGCCCTGGTTCAGCCTGGCGGCGAGGCTCGCGGTGGCATTCTCGATCCATACGATATCGTCGTGCGCTACTGGCATGCCCCCTCCGTAACGATGAATCGCGCGACGTCTTTCTGCCGCGCGATGACTTCGACCCGATCGATGATCGATCAAGCCGCTTTCTGTCGTACCTCGTCCATCCAGCCCTTGTGGATGGCGTAGAACTCGTCGCCGCGCTTGGGATCGATCTGGTAGCCGAAGGAAATCGCACTGCGATAGCCCGGGCCGACGACTGGCGTCGTGGCGTGGATGCATTGCGAGGCCAGGTTGAGCCAGGCGTCGCCTACCGAAACGGCGATCGGAAAGCCCTCGAGGAGCGGGACGCATCCGCCCGGTTGCTTGACCAGAACATTGATCCGCACATGTCGCTTGCCGGGCAGATCCGGATCCGTATGAGGATGAATATATCCTCCGTCAGTGATGTAGCCTACGAAATCCTTGAGTTTCGGCGGCACCACATAGTCGCCAAGGTTGAAGTGCTCCGCCAGCCGCTTCTTCATCTCGTAAAGGTACGCATCGCCGTCCGGCGCCACGTAATCCATCTTCATGTACTTACGGTTGCCGCCAGCGGCATTTTTCGAGAATTCATCGATATTCTTAAGGACAATCTCGTTGACGTAAGCCGAAAATTCCTCTGGAGCAGCGTTCTTATAGACCAATGGATAGGGCTGCGGCTGGATCATGATCTACCCCTCTTCAAGTTCCGCTTGTGATCTGTCAATGACGTCAGGTGCAGGATCATCTCCCCGCTCACGCGGGCGGGCTCAGGCAGGACTAAGTCTCGCCCGCTGTGTATCAGCCCGAGCGAGGTTCACGCAAGGGCGTCGGGATCTGATCGCGCCGGCGGCCCCGCGGCGCCGTCCCGCCACCGGGTGGCGCCGGTCGCCTCTGTCGGCTCGCGTCAGCCCGGCGTCCCGACGTGTCGCGCGGGCTCGTCCGGCGACGCTTCGCCTCGCGTGAAATCGCGCCAGAGCATGATCAGCGCCGCCATCAGGGCGGGCCCGATGAACAAGCCGACGATGCCCCAGGTCTCGACGCCGCCGAGGATGCCGAACAGCACCCACAGGAACGGCAGCCGCGTGGCGCCGCCGATCAGCGCCGGGCGGATCAGATGATCGGCGGCGAACACCATGATGGCGCCGATGCCGATGACGACCGCAGCCTTGATGATGGCACCCTGCACCACCAGCAGCAGGCCGACCGCGATGAAGACGAAGAAGACCGCGAAGGGGATCATCGCGCCGATGGCGGTCAGGCCGCCGAGCAGCGTCGGGTGCGGTACCCCCATGAAGGCGTAGAGGATTCCCATCAGCAGGCCTTCCCCGAGGCCGACCAGCACCAGCCCGTCGACCGTGCCGTGGACGGAGGACACCATCTGCAGCGCGATCCGTTCGCCGCGCGCGCCAAACAGCTTGCTGCTGGCCGTCAGCAGGTCGCGCACGATGCTGTTGCCGTCGCGCAGGACGAAGAACAGCGTCATCAGCATGAAGAAGAAAAGGACCGTGCGGTGTGCCACCTCGCCGCCGAACTTGCGTCCGAGCTCCAGCGCGGAGCCGCGATCGACACGGCGCAGGATGTCGGCGGTCGGCACCGGAGACGCCAGATTGTCCTGCCACCAATGCGTGACCGTGTCGGAACCGAAGGGCAGGTGCGACACCCACTCCGGCACCGGAACGCCCGAGGTCGTGGCCTTCTGGATCATCACCACGACCTCATGCGCCTCACGCGCGCCCTGGAGCGCGAGGATGATGAACGGCAGGCCGAAAAGCAGCGCCACGGCGACGGTGAACAAGGCCGGCAAGGCGATGTTGTGCCGATCTCGGATGCTGCCGGCCTGGGCGCGTCGATAGAGCGGCCAGATCGCGATGGCCAGGATACAGGCCCAGATCACCGCCGGCAGAAAGTTCCTGATCGTCCAGACGCCGAGCCCCAGCAGGACCACGACGAGGACGAGACGGGCGCTGCGCTGCATGCGTTGCGACAGGCGCGGCGTGGGTTCGGGAATCGTCTCGATGGCATTCATCCTGGCGCTGCTTCCCCCCGGGGCTGCTCCGATGCCGCGCCGCGCGCAGGACGACCGGCCGAGACCGGCTGCCGCACAGATCATGGTTCAGGCCGCCGGACCAGAGCCCGTTTCGCCTTCGCCCGTCAACTGGCCTCGGCGGCCTGCTGCATCGTCACGAGCAGGTCGAGCGGGAGCCATGGCTTGGGGATGAACATCACCTCCGGCGGGAGAGCACGCGGCTTCTCCCCGTAGCGTGCCGAGGTCACCAGCACCGCGATGTCGGGCCAACGTGCCCGGATCATCGCGGCAAGCTCGAGCCCGTCGATCTGTCCGGGCATGTTAACGTCGGTGAACACCGCCCCGACCGCTTGCGGCCGGTCGCTGATGAAGTCTGCGGCTGCGTCGGCCGTCGCGAAATCGGCGACACCGAAACCGGCTTCCTCGAACAGGACCACGGCATTGAGGCGAATGACCGGATCGTCCTCGACGACCAGAATGGTGTAAGGCTGCATCTCGACCTACCCGGTGTCGGCGCTTGTCCCGATCAAGAGCTACGCCGCAACCCGGTGTTCGGTTTCGAAGGAAATGGTCAAAAAGTGTGGAAGACGCCGAATTAAGGCGGCTCGCGGACATATTCGCGTCAGCCGACCGGCCCTGGCTGCGAGGCCAACTCGTAAGAATGCAGCCGCTGCGCGCAAGGTTCGGTGCACGAAAAAAAGACCCGGCATAGAGCCGGGTCGTCTTGGCGTTTCAACGCGCCGAAGGCGCTTAGAAATGGCGCAGGGCATGCACGACCGGTCAGCGAATGATGACTCGGCGATGGACGAACGGCCGGCGGACGATGACGCGCGGACGGCGGACGAAAACGCGCGGCCGGACCACGCGGCGGGTGACGACGACGACCGTCTTCTCGATCTGCGGAACGCCCGCGACCGCCGCCGGAGCAGCGAGATTCGGGACGGCGGGCATCGCTTCGGCGACCGAGACGGTGCCGAGCAGGCCGAGAGCCAGAATCGCGCCTTTCAGAAACTTGGACATATGCAGTGTCTCCCCAGAGTTGCCTGTCTTGGATATCGCGTTCAATGCGCTGGGTCGCGGTGAAGTTCACGCTCGCGCCTTGAAAACACCAATATGACTAACGTCTGCCGGATGAACGCCACGTGGATGGCGCGTTCATCGGATCATTGGCCGCTGCGCAGCGCCTGCAACACCTTGAGGCTTGCCCGGCCGTTCCGCGCCATACCGTTGCGTTGCTCGAAATCGGCGATCGCCTCCCGGGTCTTGGCGCCGATCGCGCCATCCGCTCCGCCGATATCGTAGCCCTTGGCCAGCAGCAGGCCCTGCAGCTCGCGTCGCTCGGCCCGCGACAAGCCCGGATCATCCGTCGGCCAGGGGGTCGCCAGGGGACCGCCGCCCCGCAGCCGGTCCGCCAACGTGCCGACCGCCAGCGCGTAGGTCTCGGCGGCATTGTAGGCGTAGATCGCATCGAAGTTGCGCGTGACCAGGAAGGCCGGCCCGGCCGGCCCGGCCGGCAGCAGGAGGGACAGGCGGCCCGAACCGACCGTCCGGCCGTCGATCCGCCTGATGCCGTGCGCCGTCCAGAAGGCGGCGGGATGGGACGCCTTGCGGCCCGAGGGCCCCTTGTAGCCTTGCGGCAGCCTGACCTCGTAGCCCCAGGGCAGGCCCGGCACCCAGCCGGACTTGCGCAGGTAATTGGCGGTCGAGCCGAGCGCGTCGGAGACCGAGCCCACAATGTCGGGATGGCCGTCGCCCTCCATGTCGACGGCGTTGCGCAGGAAGGTCGAGGGCATGAATTGGGTATGGCCGAAGGCGCCGGCCCATGATCCGACGAACTGATCGGGCTTGACGTCGCCGCGCTGCAGGATGGCGAGCGCGGCCATGAGCTCCGACCGGTAATAGGCCGGCTTGTCGCCGTAGCAGGCGAGCGTCGCCAGCGACTGCACCACGGGGCGCTGGCCGAAGGACTTGCCGTAGTTCGATTCGACGCCCCAGAAGGCCACCAGCGTCGCGCGATCGACCCCGAAGCGCGCCTCGATGCGGCGCAGCGCATCGGCATATTTGGCCTGCATGGCGAGGCCGTCGTCGACACGCTCCTGGTCGACCAGGGCCGCCATGTAGTCCCAGACGGGAATCGTGAATTCCGGCTGCTCGTGCTGGTAATGGAGCACGTCGTTGGGTGTGAGGCCGGCGGCCGCCCCGTCGAACGTTGCGGCCGATACGCCCTGGGCCAGGGCCGCCGAGCGCAATCCGGCGAGGCAAGCCTGGAAATCCTCGGCAGCCGCGGGCCGCGACAGGGCGAGCGCGAGCGTCAGGCCGAGCAGAGGGACGGAACGACGTGACCGCATGGATGGGATCCGAGCCGACTTGAGAGCGACCCGGACCGTAGAGCACGGGTTTGCGGCTGGAAAGCGCGCGCCGCCCTCGCGACCCATCACGCCCAGGGGCGCGCCGCCGCGATGGTGCGCTCGAAGGCCTCGATCCGGCCGCCCTTGGCCATCGTGAGGCCGATATCGTCGAGCCCTTCGAGCAGGCAGTGCTTGCGGAACGGGTCGATGTCGAAATGGATCATGCCGCCGTCCGGGCCGCGGATCTCCTGCCTTTCGAGGTCGACCGACAGCCGGGCATTGGCGCCCCGCTCCGCGTCGTCGAACAGCTTGTCGAGCTGATCGGGCGTGACGACGATCGGCAGGATGCCGTTCTTGAAACAGTTATTATAGAAGATGTCGGCGAAGCTCGTCGAGATGACGCAGCGGATGCCGAAGTCGAGCAGCGCCCAGGGCGCGTGCTCGCGCGAGGAGCCGCAGCCGAAATTATCGCCGGCCACAAGGATGCTGACACCTTTGTAGGCCGGCTTGTTGAGCACGAAATCCGGATTGTCGGAGCCGTCGTCGTTGTAGCGCATCTCCGAGAACAGGCCCTTGCCGAGGCCGGTGCGCTTGATCGTCTTGAGATATTGCTTGGGGATGATCTTGTCGGTGTCGACATTGGTGATCTTGAGCGGCGCCGCGACGCCGGTCAGATGGTCGAACTTGTCCATGGGTGGCTCGGCTCCAATCGATCCGTACATGCGTCTTCGCCGCCGACGGGTCAAGCGATCTCCGGCCCTCAAAGGCAGCGGCCGCCGTCGACCTCCATGGCGATGCCGGTGATCATGCTGGCCTCATCCGAGCACAGGAAGGCCGCGGCATGACCCATGTCGTCCGGCGTCGAGAAGCGGCCGAGGGGGATGGTGGCGAGGACCTTGGCCCTGATCTCCTCGGTGTCGCCGCCGATGAAGGTCTTCAGCAGCGGCGTCTCGCCCGCCACCGGGTTCAGCGCATTGACGCGGATGCCGAAGGGCGCGAGCTCGATCGCCATGGCACGGGTCGCGGTGATCACCCAGCCCTTCGAGGCATTGTACCAGGTGAGGTTGGGCCGCGGGCTGACGCCGCCGGTCGAGGCGATGTTGAGGATCGTGCCGCGCCGGGCGGCCTTGAAGCGCGGCACGATCGCCTTGGCGGTGAGATAGATCGACCGCATGTTGACCGCGGCGATCTCATCGAAGGTCTCCTCGGCGAGCGCGTCGAGCGGCTGCGGCGTGTGGCCGACGCCGGCATTGTTGACCAGGATGTCGAGCGGGCCGAAATGGCGCTCGGTCGTCTCCACCATGGCGGCGACGTCGGCCGCAACCGTAACGTCGGTTCGAATCGCGATCGCCGCGTCGCCGAGATCGGCGGCGACGCGTTGCGCCCCACCGAGATTGCGGTCGACGACCGCCACGCGCGCGCCCTCGCGCACGAAAGCCCGGCCAATGCCTTCGCCGAAGCCCGACCCAGCTCCGGTCACGATCGCGATTTTGCCCTGCAGCCTCATCGTTTCCGTCCCGTTCGTCGCGCCCGAGGCGTCATTCGCCGGATCGCCGGCGTTCCATCGGGTCTACGCGGCCCGATATCCAACGATGCCCTTGGTTTCGAGGAAATCGTCGAGCCCGAATTCGGCATATTCGCGCCCGTTGCCGGATTGCTTGTAGCCGCCGAACGGGGCGCCCGAGTCCCAGGCCGGGTAGTTGATGTGAACGGTGCCGCTGCGCATCAGGCGCGCAACCTCTCGGGCCTTGTCGAGGTCCTTGCCCTGCACGTAGGAGGCGAGGCCGTAGACGGTGTTGTTGGCCTCCTCCACGACCTCGTCGAGCGTGTCGTAAGGCAGGATCGACAGCACCGGTCCGAAGATCTCCTCCCTGGCGATCCGCATCTCCGGCTTGACACCGGCGAAGACGGTCGGGCGCACGTAATAGCCCCGGTTGAGATCCGCCGGGCGTCCCGCCCCACCTGCGACGAGGGTGGCGCCCTCGGCTATGCCGCTCTCGATCAGGCCCTGGATCTTGTCGAACTGCATCTGGCTCACCACCGGGCCGAGCATCGTGCCCTCCTGGTCGGCCGGTCCGACCTTGAAGCCCTCGGCCGTGGCCCTGGCGAAGGCGGCGGCCTCGTCGTGCCGGTCGCGCGGCACGAACATCCGCGTCGGCGCGTTGCAGGACTGGCCCGAATTGCGGAAGCAGCCTTGGACGCCCCTGGTCACCGCGTCCTCGAAGTCGACGTCGGGCATGAGGATGTTGGCCGACTTGCCGCCGAGCTCCTGGGCGACGCGCTTGACCGTGTCGGCCGCGGCCTTGGCCACCAGGATGCCGGCCCGCGTCGAACCCGTGAAGGACATCATGTCGACGTCGGGGTGGCTCGCCAGCGCCTGGCCGACGGTCGGCCCGTCACCGTTGACGAGATTGAACACGCCCTTCGGCACGCCCGCCTCGTCGAGGATCTCGGCGAAGATGATCGCGTCGAGCGGCGCGATCTCGCTCGGCTTGATCACCATGGTGCAGCCGGCCGCGAGCGCCGGAGCGACCTTGCAGGTGATCTGGTTCAGCGGCCAGTTCCACGGCGTGATGAGGCCGACGACGCCGATCGCCTCCTTGACCACCAGCGATGTGCCCTTGGGCTGCTCGAACCTGAACTCCCCCAGTACCTCGACCATCTTTTCGAGATGCGCCAGGCCGATGCCGACCTGGGTCGAGAGCGCGAAGGGACGCGGCGCGCCCATCTCGCGCGACACCGCGAGGGCGAGGTCGTCGCGCCGCTTCCGGTAGACCTCGACGACGCTGCGCATGAGCTCGCGCCGCTCGGCCGGGCTGGTGCGCGAGAAGCTCGGGAACGCCTGCCGCGCCGCGGCCACGGCTTTGTCGACATCGGCCTTCTGCCCAAGCGAGATCTGGGCGAAGGCCTCCTCGGTCGAGGGGTCGATGACGTCGAAAGGCTTCGGTTCGACCGGGTCAACCCAGGCGCCGCCGATGTAGAATTGCAATGTGTGGGCCGTGCCGGGCATTGGGGTCCTCGTTCTTCGGGATGTGGCGTAGAGCCAGACGGTGTATCCATTCGTATATAACGTAGGAATCCTTCGGCATAGTCTCCGCGGATCGGCAGATCCCGCACCGACGGAGACGCAAGACAGCCTTGACGCTCGCTGTGGATGGCGTCAAGGCACTCCTCCGGAACCGCTTGCGACCTGCCGATCGTGGCCGGTCCGACTTCGGGAGGTCGAGATCACCGCCAGCATCCCCCGCCTCTATCTCGCCGGCGACCTCGTCTTCCGTCCCGACGCCGCGGCGATCTTCGAGCGGATGCGGGCGCTCTGCCGCAAGGCGGGATGCGAGGGCGTGGCGCCGTTCGATGGGCAGGACGAGGTGCGCGGCCTGCCGCCGGGCCCCGAGACGACGCTCGCCATCGTGCGGGCCGACAAGCAGATCATGGACGGGTGCGACGGCGGCGTCTTCTGCCTCGACCCGTTCCGGCGCGCTCCCGACATGGACCCCGGTACGGCGGTTGAGATCGGCTACATGGCGGCGCAGACCAAGCCGCTCGTCGGCTATACGGTCGACGGGCGTCCCTATCCGGAGAAGGTCGCCGCTTATTTCGACCAGGTCTTCGGCGCGACGCTGCGGCTCCGCGCCGGAGAGATGCAGGAGGGCGCGGCATCGGGCGCGATGGAGGATCCGGACGGCATCCTGGCCCATTCCGATGGCTTCGTGCAGAACGGCATGACGGAAGGGTTCATCCGCCTGTCGGGCGGCCGGGTCCATGCCGATCCCGACCTGTTCCGGGCCTTCGAGCGGGCCGTCGCCGAGATCGCGACCCGACTGCGCAGAGCGTAGCGATGGGCGCGTCATGGAAATCAGATCGATCCGGTGGACGTTGTCGCCGGTGGCGCAGCGTGTGGCGCGAGGCACCGACGCCGGGTCAATGATTCGCTAATCGATTCCTTGTCCGTTCAAGGGAGAAAGGCAGCGTCCCAAGCCCTCGCGTTAATCCGCCACCTTTGGCCGAGCACGAGACGCTGACGCGCCGCGAAGGCCGAAACGATGGAGATCGGCGCCTTGCCGCCTTTCTGCTAGGACGGCCGAAACCGGCGCAACAGCGCCAGCTTCTTCTCGCCGAAGAGAGCGATGTCGACGAAGGGTTCGGCTCCTGCCAGCAGGCACAGCAGCAGGATCTCGCCGAGAGGGCAGACCACCTGGCCGGCCTGGCGAGGGTCCCGGCATGCCTTTGAAGACGTTCAGGACAACGACGCTCTCGCCAAATGCCCCGAGGTCCGCTGCGGCTTCTCTCATCATCGCGCGTTCTCGCCGAATCAGAAGATTACGACAGAGTCACACTCTTGCGGACGAGCCGCAAAGGTGTATATACGGCGAAGTCGATCACGGTCGACGACAAGGTTCGGCTGAAGATTGAGAGTGGGCTCCTGCCGGACCCGCTCTTTTTTATTGCCGCGAGCCCCGCTGGAACAGCCGGGCCGACCGGCGCCTTCGAGGACGATAGTCGGACAGGATGACGACGCTTCAGGCACCGCTCTCTGGTGAGGGATCGCCCGACACCGCTGCGATCGACGAGCCGCGCTTCGCTCGCGAGACCGGCACGGCGGCGCGCATCGCCACGACCGCAATTCCGATCCTGGCGGAGTTCGGCTATCGCCTGGTCCGCGTCAAGCTGATGGCGGGGCCGCCCGCGACGCTGCAGATCATGGCCGAACGCCCGGACGGCTCGATGTCCATCGAGGGTTGCGAGCTCATCAGCAAGGCTCTCTCTCCGGTGCTCGACCTCAACGACCCCATCTCCGGCGCCTACCGGCTGGAAATCTCGTCGCCCGGCATCGACCGCCCGCTGGTGCGGCGCTCCGATTATGTCCGCGCCCTCGGCCACGAGGCCCGCATCGAGCTCGCCGTGCCGATGGACGGCCGCAAGCGCTTCAAGGGGATTCTGCGCGGCGTCGACGATACCGAACTCACGCTCGATTTGATGGACGCCAAGCCGGGCACCGACAGCACCGTGGTACTTCCCCTCGCCGACATCGGCGAAGCGAAGTTGGTGCTGACCGAAGCCCTGATCCGTGCCTCGCTCAGGGGAGAGCGCGACATAGGGGACGATGCAGCCGACGACGCGGCGAGGACATCGCCGGCGCCAAGCCGCTACGTCCATAAGCCAAGACGCGTGGTGCCGGCCGGCCCGCGCCAGATCATTTCGCGCAAAAAGACCTCCTGAGGAGACATCCATGGCCGTCAGCGCCAACAGGCTCGAACTTCTGCAGATCGCCGACGCCGTCGCGCGCGAGAAATCCATCGACCGGCAGATCGTGCTCTCGTCGATGGAGGAGGCGATTCAGAAGGCCGCCCGCTCGCGCTACGGGCAGGAGACCGAGGTACGGGCCGAGATCAACCCCAAGACCGGCGAATTGCGCTTCTCCCGCCTGCTCCTCGTCGTCGACCAGGTCGAGAACGACGCGACGCAGATCACCACGGCCGACGCCCGCCGCCGCAACCCCGCCGCCGAGGTCGGCGACTGGATCGCCGAGACCCTGCCGCCGTTCGATTTCGGCCGCATCGCGGCCCAATCGGCCAAGCAGGTCATCGTGCAGAAAGTGCGCGAGGCCGAGCGCGACAAGCAATACGACGACTACAAGGACCGGATCGGGGACATCATCAACGGCCTCGTCAAGCGCGTCGAATACGGCAACGTGGTGGTCGATTTGGCCGGCAAGGGCGAGGCCATCGTGCGCCGCGACGAACTGATCCCGCGCGAGACCTTCCGGCCCGGCGATCGCATCCGGGCCTATGTGTACGACGTGCGGCGCGAGCAGCGCGGGCCGCAGATCTTCCTGTCGCGCACCCACCCGCAGTTCATGACCAAGCTGTTCACCCAGGAGGTGCCGGAGATCTACGACGGCATCATCGAGATCAAGGCGGTAGCGCGCGACCCGGGCTCGCGGGCCAAGATCGGCGTCGTGTCGCGCGACTCATCGATCGATCCGGTCGGCGCCTGCGTCGGCATGCGCGGCTCCAGGGTGCAAGCCGTGGTCAATGAGCTCCAGGGAGAGAAGATCGACATCATTCCCTGGTCCATCGATTCCGCCACCTTCATCGTCAATGCGCTGCAGCCGGCAGAGGTCGTGAAGGTGGTGCTCGACGAGGATTCCTCGCGTATTGAAGTCGTCGTCCCGGATGACCAACTCTCCCTTGCGATTGGGCGGCGCGGGCAGAACGTGCGCCTGGCCTCGCAGCTCACCGGCTGGGACATCGACATCCTGACGGAAGCCGAGGAATCGGAGCGGCGGCAGAAGGAATTCGTCGAGCGCACCGACATTTTCATGGCGGCGCTCGATGTCGACGAGGTGGTGGGGCAACTCCTCGCCTCCGAGGGGTTCCGCTCGGTCGAGGAGCTCGCCTACGTGGATGTCTCGGAGCTGAGCGCCATCGAGGGGTTCGACGACGATACGGCCGCCGAGATCCAGACGCGGGCGCGCGATCGTCTCGCGGCGATCGAGGCGGAGCAGGATGCCAAGCGGCGTGAGCTCGGCGTCGCCGACGAGTTGAAGGAGATCGAGGGCGTCACCACGGCCATGATGGTCAGCCTGGGCGAGAACGACGTCAAGACGGTGGAGGATCTGGCAGGGTGTGTTCCGGACGACCTCGTCGGCTGGACGGAACGCAAGGACGGCGAGGCGACCCGCCATAGCGGCTTCCTGGAAAGTTTCGAGCTGTCGCGCGAGGATGCCGAGGCGATGATCATGGCGGCGCGGGTTCACGCCGGCTGGATCGAGGCCATCGAGCCTGAGGCGGCGGTGGAAGAGGAACCGGTCGAGGGGCAGGCCTAGAGCATGGTGCCGAAAAGTGCGCAGCGGTTTTCGGGCGACACCATGCTCCAAGTCATCGAAAACGATCACGTCCATGATTTTGGATCGGTTCGATCCAAAATCATCGTGATCTAGGGACGGCGAAGCACGTGTCGGACCCCGAGACCCTGGTGGTGGATGGCGAGGACTCGGGGCAACCGGAGCGGAGCTGCATCGTCACGCGCACGAAAGCCGCGCCCGAGGAGCTGATCCGCTTCGTGCTCGCGCCCGACGGAACGGTGGTGCCGGACATCCGGGCGAAGCTGCCGGGCCGCGGCGCCTGGGTCACGGGGCGGGCTTCGACCGTCGCCGAGGCGGTGCGCCGGAAAGCCTTTGGGCGCGCCTTCAAGGCCGAGGTCAAGGCGAGCGCGGACCTGCCGGCGCTGGTCGATGCCTTGCTCGAGAAGGACGCGTTGCAGGCGCTCTCGCTGGCCAACAAGGCCGGCCTGGTGGTGGCGGGAATGACGAAGGTCGAGAGCGCCGCCGCGAAGCGTTCCCTGGCGGCGGTGATTCATGCGGCGGACGGCAGCCAGGACGGTCGCCGCAAGCTCGACGCCGCGATCAGGGCGCGTCTCGGGGAGGCGGCGGGGGCGCTGCCGCGCGTTCAAATCTTCGCGTCGAGCCAATTGGATTTGGCATTGGGGCGGACAAATGTGATACACGCTGCCCTGGCTGTCGGATCGGCAAGTCAAGGCTTCGTGTCGCGCTCGCAGCGGTTGGACCGGTTCCGCTGCGGAGCCCCGATGACGGAGGCCGCGGCGGGGACGGCCCGGTTCATCGAGGAATAGGCGAGAGACTTGCCTGGCTCGGCCGCATGGCGGCGGGATGCTGCGGCGCTTCCAGGTTTGGGCAACGGGCATGGCCCTTGGGACGGATGACTGATGAGTGAATCGAACAACGTTGGCGAAAAGACTTTGACCGTGAACCAGACGAAGACGCTGTCTTTGAAGCGCCCTGTCGAGCAGGGAACGGTGCGGCAGAGCTTTTCCCACGGCCGCACCAAGCAGGTGGTCGTCGAGAAGGTCAAGCGGCGCACGCTTGGCCCCGGCGATGCCGCGCCCGGTGCTCAGCATGCGCCTGCCGCGGCCGCGCCGGCCGTCGTGGCCCGGCCGCCGACGCCTCCGGCGGCAGCAACGGTATCGGCGCCCGTCGCGCCCCGACCAGCTCAGGCCGCACCAGCGGCGCCCGCTCCGCGCCCGCCCGCGCCCCCGGCCACGCCCCGGCCTGAGCCGGTCGCCCATCAGGCTCCTTCCGCTGCCACGCCGCCGGCTGCGGAGATACGCGCCGCAGCGCCCGCCGTTGCCTCTCCGGCGACGGCCAAAGTTGCGCCAGCTGCGAGCCCGGCCACGACCGAGCCGGCGAAGGTCGCTCCGAGCGTTGCTGCCGCCGCTCCCGCCTCTCCTCCATCGGCGCCTCGCGTGGCCGCCGCGCCAAGTGCGCCTCGTCCCACCGCCCCGGCTGGCCGTGTCGCCGCGGCTTCGGCGGCGCCCGGCCGCGCCCAACCTGCCTCGACGCGCAGTGCCACCCCGCAGGCTGCTCGCCCGGCCCCTGCCGCGACCCCCGGCCGCGCTGCGCCGCCTGCCGCCAAGAGCACGACCGGCGGACGCCCGCAGACCGGCGTCGTGCTGCGCACCCTGACCGAGGAGGAGCGCGAGGCGCGTGCCCGCGCGCTCGTCGGCGCCAAGTCGCGCGAGGAGGAGGACCGCCGCAGGGCCGAGGCCGATGCCAAGCTGCGTTCCGAGCGCGAAGAGCGCGATCGGCGCGAGCGTGAGGCCGCCGAGGCGCGCAAGCGCGAAGAAGATGCCCGCCGTGCGCAGGAACTCGAATCCAAGCGCAAGGCCGAGGACGAGGCCAAGCGCCGGCTGCCGGCCGGCGGCGAGGCGGCATCGGCCGGCGCGCGAACGGCCGCGGCCGGCGAGGAGGCGCTCGGCCGGCCCGTGCGCCGCCTGGGGCTGCCGGTGCCGCGCGTCATGCCGCCGCGTCCGACGCGGGGCGGCGAGAAGAGCCGCGGCCGGCTCACGGTGACGAGCGCCACCTCCGAGCAGGAGGATCGCACGCGCTCCGTCGCTGCCTTCCGCCGGCGGACGCAGCGCATGAAGGGCTTCGGGGCCAATGAGCCCAAGGAAAGGTTGTCGCGCGACGTGGTGCTGCCCGAGACGATCACCATCCAGGAACTGGCGAACCGCATGTCGGAGCGCGCGGTCGACGTGATCAAGCTGCTGATGAAGCAGGGTCACATGGCCAAGATCACCGATGTGATCGATGCCGACACGGCGCAGCTGGTGGCCGAGGAGCTCGGCCATACGGTCAAGCGCGTGGCAGAATCGGACGTCGAGGAGGGCCTCTTCGATGCGCCGGACGAGGAGGCCGAGCTCGAGCCGCGGCCGCCGGTCGTCACCATCATGGGCCATGTCGACCATGGCAAGACCTCGCTGCTCGATGCCATCCGCCAGGCCAATGTGGTCTCGGGCGAAGCCGGCGGCATCACGCAGCATATCGGCGCCTATCAGGTGCGCTCGCCCAACGGCGCGCCGATCACCTTCATCGACACGCCGGGCCATGCGGCCTTCACGGCCATGCGGGCGCGCGGCGCCAAGGTCACGGACGTGGTGGTGCTGGTCGTGGCGGCGGACGACGGCGTCATGCCGCAGACGATCGAGGCGATCAATCACGCCAAGGCCGCCAAGGTGCCGATGATCGTGGCGATCAACAAGATCGACAAGCCGGACGCCAAGCCCGAGCGGGTCCGCTCGGAACTGCTGCACTATGACGTGCAGGTCGAGAGCATGGGTGGCGACACGCTGGAAGTCGAGGTGTCGGCGTTGAAGCGCACCAACCTCGACAAGCTGCTCGAGATCATCGAGCTGCAGGCCGAGGTGCTCGACCTCAAGGCCAACGCGGAGCGCGACGCCGAAGGCACGGTGATCGAGGCCCGGCTCGACCGGGGTCGCGGTTCGGTCGCCACCGTTCTCGTGCAGCGCGGCACCCTGCGGGTGGGCGACCTCGTCGTCGCCGGCTCGCAGTGGGGGCGCGTGCGCGCGCTGCTCGACGACAAGGGCAATCACGTCGAAGACGCGGGTCCGTCCTTTCCGGTCGAGGTGCTGGGCTTTTCCGGTGCGCCGGATGCGGGCGATCGCGTCGCGGTGGTCGAGAACGAAGCGCGGGCGCGCGAGGTCACCGAATATCGCGAGCGGCAGAAGCGCGAGAAGCTCGCCGCGCGCGGCGGCACCGTGCGCGGCTCCCTGGCCGATATGATGAGCCAGATCAAGACCGTCGGCCGCAAGGACTTCCCGCTGATCGTCAAGGGCGATGTGCAGGGCTCGGTCGAAGCCATCATGGCGACGCTCGAGAAGCTCGGCAACGACGAGGTCGGGGCGCGCGTCGTCCATTCCGGCGTCGGTGGCATCACCGAATCCGACGTCACCCTGGCCGAGGCATCGGGCGCCGTGGTGCTGGGCTTCAACGTCCGCGCCCACAAGGAGGCCCGCACCGCCGCCGAGCAAGCGGGCGTGGAGGTGCGCTACTACAACATCATCTACAATCTCGTGGACGATGTGAAGGCCGCCATGTCGGGCCTCCTGGCGCCCACGCTGCGCGAGGAAATGCTCGGCAATGCGCAGATCCTCGAGGTGTTCAACATCTCCAAGGTCGGCAAGGTCGCGGGCTGCCGGGTCACCGACGGCACCGTGCAGCGCGGCGCCAACGTGCGGCTGATCCGGGACAACGTCGTGGTCCACGAGGGCAAGCTCTCGACCCTCAAGCGGTTCAAGGACGAGGTCAGGGAAGTCGTGGCGGGCCAGGAATGCGGCATGGCCTTCGAGAGCTACCAGGACATGCGGCAAGGCGACGTGATCGAGTGCTATCGCGTGCACGAGGAGAAGCGGTCGCTCTAAGGCGACCATTCCTCCGGTGATGGCTCGATGAGCAGGGCGCGCATGTCGATGCGGCTTCGCGATCCGCGGCCTTCGATTGGTGGGATGCGACGACGCGCTCGGTGCTGACCGGGGCGCTCTGTCGGATATCGCAATATTGGCGGAGTGGGCAGCGGCGCTGCCGTGCAACCGCGAGGCGGCCCGACGGTCGCCGCGCAGGCCTGGGCTTCGGCTCAAGTCGTTGAGGAAGACGTTTCAATCATGTCCAGAGCCCACCATTCCGGAGCCCAGCCGTCGCAGCGCATGCTGCGCGTCGCCGAACTCGTCCGCCACGTCATGGCGGACGCGCTCTCGCGCGGCGTCGTCGCCGATCCGGTGCTCGAAAGCCACGTCGTGACCGTGCCGGAGGTGCGCATGTCGCCGGACCTCAAGCTCGCCACGATCTTCGTCATGCCGCTCGGCGGACAGGACGTTTCGGTGGTGATCGAGGCGCTCGACCGACACAAGAAGGAGTTGAGGGTCGAACTCGCCCACAAGGTCAACCTGCGCTATGCGCCCGACATCAGGTTCCGCCTCGACGACAGTTTCGAGAAGTCCTCGCGGATCGACCGGCTGCTCGACTCGCCCGAGGTCAGGCGCGATCTGGCCGTGCTGGGCGGCGAGGAGGAGGGTGACGCGGATCGTTCGGCCGACCTGCGCGAGGGGGGCGAGGAATGACGATGGTCGAGGAGCCGGTGTCGCGGCCCAGAGGTCCTGGCAAGAAGCAGCGCTTCGACGTGAACGGCTGGGTGGTGCTCGACAAGCCCGTGGGGATCACCTCCACGCAGGCCGTGAGCCGCATCAAGCACCTGTTCAAGGCCAAGAAGGTCGGTCATGCCGGCACGCTCGACCCGCTGGCCTCGGGGATCCTGCCGATCGCCCTCGGCGAAGCGACCAAGACCGTGCCATTCGTGCAGGATGGGCGGAAGAGCTATCGATTCCGGGTGCGTTGGGGCACGCAGACCGACAGCGACGACTCGGAAGGGCAGGCGATCGCAACCTCGGCCCAGCGGCCGAGCCGCGAGTCCATCGCCGCAGCGCTCCCGAGCTTCGTCGGCACGCTGATGCAACGGCCGCCGTCCTATTCCGCCATCAAGGTCGCCGGCGAGCGGGCCTATGACCGGGCGCGCGACGGCGAGACCTTCGAACTCGATGCCCGGTCCGTGACCATCTACGCGCTCGATCTGCTGGAGGTGACGCCAGACGAGGCGGTTTTCGAGGCGGAATGCGGCAAGGGGACCTATGTGCGCGCCATAGCGCGCGATCTCGGTGCTGCTCTTGGCTGCCTCGGCCACGTCAACGCGTTGCGGCGGACACGGGTCGGCGCCTTCGGCGAAGCCCAGGCCGTAAACTTGCCCGAGGGCGACGGTGAGCCGCCACCGTTGCTCGGCGTCGAGGCGGGCTTGCAGGAGGTTGCGGAAATCCCCATTCATCGCAATGACGCCGTCCGCCTGCGGCGCGGCCAGCCGCTGATCCTGCGCGGCCGCGATGCGCCGAGCCAAGGCATGGCCTATGCATCCTGCGGCGGCGTGGTGGTTGCTTTCGGGCCGATCGAGACCGGGGCATTGCAGCCCTACCGAGTATTCAATCTGCCGTTCTGATCGCAGGTGGTCGGCACGGCAGGCGTGACGGACATCCATGCTTTGCGTAGGACCCTGGTGCGCCGCAGCAGCTATTGTTGCGATGCAACAAATCCGCTAGAAAGGGTCACGGACGGAGATTACGATGAGCGAAGTCTGGAAGACGAAATATGGCCCGAGACGGGTCCGGCACGATCCGCCGGATGTCGCCGAGGCGATCGCCGCCGCGGCGGGTCTGACCGACGATCTCGACCACCAGGCCGAATTGGCCGCGGAGCTGATCGGCATGCCGGTCACCGACGTCAAGGTCGAAATGAAGAAGCTGGCGTCCCGCCGCAAGCCCATCACCCTGACGTCGACGGACCGCAAGGGACTCGCCCGCGCGGTGGTGGTCGAGCGTCGTCCGAGCCGCGTGCTGATCGGCGCCGGGATGTCCCGACGCTGAGGCGGCCCGCCGGGGCGCTCCACCACGCAACAAAACCCTGGCCCCGACTCGGTTTTCGTGTATAGAGGCGGCCTGCCCGTCATTGCAACCTGCGCGGTTCGGCTGGACGACATCCCGGCATCTCGCGCCGATCGGGCGAAGCAAGGCCGATATTTCGGCCTTTCCCAGGACAGAAAGGACACCCGATGTCGATCACGGCGGAGCGCAAGACCGCGCTCATGAAAGACTATGCGACGAAATCCGGCGATACCGGGTCGCCGGAGGTGCAGGTGGCTATCCTGACCGAGCGGATCGTCAACCTCACCGAACATTTCAAGACCCACACCAAGGACAACCATTCTCGGCGCGGCCTGCTCAAGCTCGTGTCGAACCGGCGCTCGCTGCTCGACTACGTCAAGAAGCAGGACGAGGCGCGCTACCGCGCGCTGATCGAGCGCCTCGGCATCCGCCGCTGACTTCGGCGCCGTCCGCGCGACCGGCGGCGTGAGCTACCCTTATCGACGACACCCGAAGGACGGCATGGGGCTGCCCTCGGGCCTATCGGCGGGCAGGGCCATGGCAGGATCGCCGGGGATTGAGGCGATGAGCGTCGCAATCCCTCGCCGTCTTGCGCATGGCCGAGCATCGAGCCCGCCATGAAAGACGAGACATGTTCGAGATTCATCGTGAAGAACTAGACTGGGCCGGCCGCAAGCTCGTGCTCGAAACGGGCCGGATCGCCCGGCAGGCGGATGGCGCGGTCCTCGCGACCTATGGCGAGACGACCGTGCTCGCGACCGTCGTCTCGGCCAAGGTGGCCAAGCCCGGCCAGGACTTCTTTCCCCTGACTGTCAACTACCAGGAGAAGGCCTTCGCGGCCGGACGCATCCCGGGCGGCTATTTCAAGCGCGAAGGGCGACCGAGCGAGAAGGAGACCCTGGTCTCCCGCCTGATCGACCGGCCGATCCGGCCCCTCTTTCCCGAGGGCTACCGCAACGACACGCAGGTCGTGGTGACGGTTCTCTCGCACGATCTCGAGAACGACCCCGACGTCCTCGCCATGGTGGCGGCTTCGGCGGCGTTGACCATCTCGGGCATCCCCTTCATGGGGCCGGTCGGCGGCGCCAGGGTCGGCCTGATCAAGAGCGAGCTCAAGCTCAATCCCACCATCGACGAGATGAAGGAAAGCACCCTCGATCTCGTTGTCGCCGGCACGGGCGAGGCCGTGCTGATGGTCGAATCGGAAGCCAAGCAGCTCTCCGAAGATCTGATGCTCAAGGCGGTGATGACCGGCCATGCCGGCTTCCAGCCGGTCATCGAGGCGATCATCCGGCTGGCCGAGAAAGCCGCCAAGGAGCCGCGCGACTTCACCATCCCCGACATGTCGGCCGTCGAGCAGGTCGTGCTGTCGGTGATCGAGGCAGATCTGCGCGCCGCCTACGCGATCACCGCCAAGGCCGAGCGCTACAAGGCGGTCGATGCCGCCCGCGCCAAGATGATGGCCGCCCTGGCGCCGGCCGACGGCGAAGCCAAGTTCGCGGCGAGCCTCCTGGCCGAAGCCTTCCATGCCGTCCAGGCCAAGGTGGTGCGCTGGAATATTCTCGACCAGGGCACGCGCATCGACGGACGCGACCTCAAGACCGTCCGGCCCATCCTGGCGCAGGTCGGCATGCTGCCGCGCACCCACGGCTCGGCGCTGTTCACGCGCGGCGAGACCCAGGCCCTGGTGGTGGCGACGCTCGGCACCGGCGAGGACGAGCAATATATCGACAGCCTCGAAGGCTCCTACAAGGAACGCTTCCTGCTCCACTACAATTTCCCCCCCTATTCGGTCGGCGAGACGGGCCGCATGGGCTCGCCCGGCCGCCGCGAGATCGGCCACGGCAAGCTCGCCTGGCGCGCCATCCGTCCGATGCTGCCGACGGCGGCCGAGTTCCCCTATACGGTGCGTCTCGTCTCGGAGATCACCGAATCGAACGGCTCCTCGTCGATGGCGACCGTGTGCGGCTCCTCGCTCGCCCTCATGGATGCCGGCGTGCCGATGAAGGCGCCGACGGCAGGGATCGCCATGGGCCTGATCCTCGAAGGCGAGCGCTTCGCGGTGCTCTCCGACATCCTGGGCGACGAGGACCACCTCGGCGACATGGATTTCAAGGTGGCCGGCACGGCCGAGGGCGTCACCTCGCTGCAGATGGACATCAAGATCTCCGGCATCACCGAGGAGATCATGCGTGTCGCGCTCGGCCAGGCGCGCGAGGGACGGCTGCATATTCTCGGCGAGATGAGCAAGGCGCTCAGCGGCGCCCGCTCCGAACTCGGCGAATTCGCGCCGCGCATCGAGACCCTGAAGATCCCGACCGACAAGATCCGCGAAGTGATCGGCACCGGCGGCAAGGTGATCCGCGAGATCGTCGAGAAGACCGGGGCCAAGGTCAATATCGAGGACGACGGCACGGTCAAGGTTGCATCGAGCGACGCCGATTCGATCAGGGCTGCCATCAACTGGATCAAGTCGATCGCCAGCGACCCCGAGGTCGGCCAGATCTATGAGGGCACGGTCGTCAAGGTCGTCGATTTCGGCGCCTTCGTGAACTTCTTCGGCTCGAAGGACGGCCTCGTTCATATCTCGCAGATCACACAGGGACGCGTGAACAAGACCTCGGACGTCCTCAAGGAGGGCGACAAGGTCAAGGTCAAGCTGCTCGGCTTCGACGATCGCGGCAAGGTCCGCCTGTCGATGCGCGTGGTCGATCAGAAGACCGGCGAGGACCTCGAGAAGCGGCAGGATGCGGTGGCGGCCGAGGCGCACTGATCCTTGTTTCGATATGAAGGTAAGGCCGTCGCAGGATCCTGTGGCGGCTTTTTTCATGGCGGTTCGGCCGAGACCTCGAAGGCCCGGTACGGCGTCGGGCCGTCGAGCGTCATCGGCGCGAGCCAGACCGGCGGATGTCCGTCGAGCAGCGCGGCCGCGAGGCTGCCCGGCGCTTCCCTGCGGATGTTGCGCAACAGCGGATCGGCGGTGCAGTAGACCAGGAGCTTGGCGCCCGAGCCCGCGACGATGCCGCGTGCCACGTCCGGCACGGCCAGCAAGGCATCGAGCGCCATCCGCATGCCGTGCCGGTCGCGATGGTAGGGGCCGGCCAGAACGCTCATCGGCGTATAGGCGAGGAGATGCGCGCCGGCATCGATCGGTGCGAAGGCCGTGACGGCGGCCGGAAAACCCGCGAGCGGCGCCAGGGCGGCGCTGGCGCGACAGGACTCGGGGTCGGCCTCAGACGCTCCGGGTTTGGTCGTCGTGCCGACCGGCACCATGGCCCAGGCGAGGCTCGAGAACAGGCCTAGGCAGACGAAGGGCAACACCGCATAGACGGCTCTGTTGCGGGCTTGCGCCAGATCGAGCGCCGCGGCGACCGCCCAGGCACCGCCGAGGAGCGCCAGGGGCGAGAGCGAGGAGGCGACCCGGATTTGCCAGAACGTGCCGGCGAGCCCCACGCCGACGAGCGCCGCCAGGACGAGCCAGGGCGCCGGTCGCGACCGGCGGCAGTGCCATAGACCGATCAGCGTGGCGACGGCCCCGCACGGGATCGGGCAGACGGTCGTGGTGAAGATGTGTGGATGCAGCCGCGCCAGGCGGAAGATCGGCTGCGCCTCGGTGACGTTGTCGAGCCAGAGCCGCTTGATCAGTGGGTCCATCCCCGCATAGGGATCGCCGAGGCAGGCCGGATCGATGGCGAGCACCGTGGCCAAGGTGAGACCGCCGGCCGCCGCCAGGGCGACGCCGCGCGATGCGGGCCCCGACAGTTTCGCCGACAGAATCGCGAGCCCGGCAAGCCCCGCAGTGCCGACCATGATCGCCGCGAGGTGAGCGATCGAGTAAGCGTCGGGGGCAGGGACGAGGTAGCGCCACGGCGGGACCGTCAGGACGAAGAGCAGAGGGCCTGCAAGCCCGAGGCCGCCCGCGAAGCTCAGAATGGTCCGCCGATAGGGGTCGCCATGCGCCACCCAAGCCAACGCGGGCGCGGCCAGCAGCACGGCGAAGAAGGGCAGGTTCTCGAGGCTGATGGCGAGCGAGACGGCGATGAGGCATCCCGTCAGCGCCGCCCATGCGGCGCGCCCCGGATCGAGGCTGCGCAGGGTCGTCCCCACCCCGAGCATGAGCAGCAGGATCTGCGGCGCATGGTGGTCGATGCGGCCGGGCTGGAACTGGTCGAACGAGATGCCGCTGAGCAGGATCAGGATGGCGGCGGGCAGCACGGCGCGCCCTCCCGCCAGCGCGCGGCCCGTCCAGGCGGTCGCGGCGATCATCGCGCCCTGGAGCGCCAGCGGGAAGACCAGACGGGCGAGGCGTTCGGCATGGACGGCGTCCGCAAAGAGGCCGAACAGCCGGATCAGCACCGCCAGCGGCACGTCGACGATGCGCGACCAGTGCATGAGCGTGCCGGCTGGCGGATCGAGCCGATGGGCGACAAGGTCGAACCACCCTTGTCCGGCCATCCAGTCGCGCACCTGCACCATGCGCATGGCATCGTCGGTATCGTAGAAGATGCCGGTCTGCCAGACCGCGACCATCCGCGGCCAGGACAAAAGAAGGGCCAGCGGGAAGACGATGAGCGTCACCGTGGCGACGCTGTCGAGCCGGAGGCCGCCGACGCGGTGCCGCGCCCCGAGTCCGGAATTGGCGAGCGCGGTCACGGCCGTACGCTCCGGAATCGTGGGCAGATCGGATCGCCCGCCCGCACGAGGGCATAGGCCCGGTAAGGAGTTCCGGTCACCGGAAGGGGAATGAGCCAGTCCGGCACCCGGCCGTCAAGCAATGCAGCCGCAAGCCCCCGAGGCGCGAGCTTTGCCGCGATGGCGAGCTGCGGGTCGCCGGGGCAGACCAGCACGACGTTGGCGACGGAGGACCGGATCATGGCCTTCGCGGCCTCGGGCTCGGCAAGGAAAGCCTTGAGCACCAGGAGATTGCCGGCCTGATTGCGGTGATAGGGCGCGCCGATCGCCGACATCTGGGTGTCGGCCAGGATATAGGAGCCCGCATCGATGGGCGCGAAGGCGGTGATGGCGGGATAGAGGGCCAGCGGCGCGAAGGACGCTCCGTCGCGGCAGGCGGCCGCCGCGGCAATCTCCGCCGCGCCAGGTGACGCGGTCTCCGGCAGGGGAACCATCGCCCAGGCCACGGACGAGAACAGCAGGACCGATCCGCACGGCAGCAGCAGGCAAAGCGGACGCGACCGCCGAGCGAGATCGATGGCTTTCGCCATGACCGCGGCGCCGGCCAGAAGGGCGAGCGGCCCGACCGAACCGGTCACCCGGAACTCCCACGCGGCCCCCGCGCAACCGGCCGTCAACAGAGCGACAACGACCAGCCAGCGGCCGCGCGCGGAACCGTGGCTGAACCAGGCCGCGGCGGCGGTCGCCATCACGCCGGCCAGCAACGGGCCGAGAACCAGCGGGATGAGGCCGGGCTGCTCACGCAGGGCTCGCGTGATCGGCTGCGCCTCCTGCACGTGGCTGAGCCACATCCGCTCGATCAGCGGGTCCATGGCCGCGTAGGGACCGTGCAGGACGGACGGATAGGTTGCGGCCACCAGAACCGCGACAGCCGCTCCCGCCAGCGTGGCGGCGAGCCACCGCAACCTGGCGGTCGGTAGCCGCGACGTCAG
Organism: Lichenihabitans sp.; assembly: GCA_965277635.1. Taxonomy (GTDB): domain Bacteria; phylum Pseudomonadota; class Alphaproteobacteria; order Rhizobiales; family Beijerinckiaceae; genus Lichenihabitans. Next base: position 968,949 of record CBDIDE010000002.1, on the reverse strand, counting down.
CTCCGCCAGGACCAGCAGCGCGATGGCGCCGGCGCCGAGCGCCGCCACATGCGCGATCGACAAGGCATCCGTCGCGACGGCGCTCCATCGGGCCGGCGCGACCGTCAGCGCGAACATTGCCGGCACGCAGACGCCGAGACCCGTGGCGAACCAGGCGAGTGCCGGCCGCCAGGGCTGGCCGCCGACCGCCCAGGCGAGCGGCGGAACCGCCAGCAGCACGGCGAAGAACGGCAGGTTCTCGAGGCTGATGGCGAGCGAGAGCGCGATGATCAGGCCGGTCAGGGCGGCGAAGCGCGCCTTCATGGGATCGAGGCTCATGAGCGTGGTGCCGGTCGAGAGCATCAGCAGCAGGATCTGCGGAGCATGATGATCGATCCGGCCCGGCTGGAACTGGCCGAAGGCGATGCCGCTCAGTACGATCAGCAGGGCCGCCGGAAGCACGGCGCCTGGACCGGCCAGGATGCGGCCCACCCAGGCGGTCGCGGCGATCATCGCGGCCTGCAGCGCGAGCGGAAAGGCGAGGCGCGCCAACCGCTCCGCGTGGACCGGATCCGCGACGAGACCGAACAGGCGGACGAGCAGGCCGAGCGGCACGTCGACGACACGCGACCAGTGCATGAGAAGGCCAGCCGGCGGCGCCAGCCTATGGGCGACGAGATCATACCAGCCCTGGCCCCCGAGCCACGCCCGGACCTCGACGATGCGCAGCGCATCGTCGGAATCGAAAAAGGCGCCGGTCTGCCACACCGTCACGGCGCGCGGCCACGACATGAGCAGCGCCAGCGGCAGGACGATCATCAGCGCGGCCGGTACAGTATCGAGCCGCGGCCGAAAGGCGGCGCGCGATGGCGCCGTAGCCTGCGTGAAGGAAGCCGTCATGCCGCGCCTGCGAAATTCGGCTGCCACGGAGGGCGGCCGGCTTATTGCAGGATGAAGGGCAAAGTTTGCGGCCGGGTTAAGCCCGGCGATGAATCCTGAACGGTCGACCTCGGCCGTCCTTTGGGCTGGACGCGGTGCCGCGGCCTATTCGGCCGCCTGCATCGGTACGGTGCGGCCCGTCTTCGCCGGCTTGTCAGCCTCGACCTTGGCGATGTCGTCCATCTTGGCCTGCACGGTGCGGGAGAAGACGAATTCGGCCGGCCGCTGATGGCTAAGCGAGATCTCCGGTGCCGTCGGCCCTTCGGTCCTGATGCCCTTGACCGCGAGGCCGAGCATCTTCCAGGGCTTCTGCAGCGCGTCTCTCACGGCGGTCGCCTCGAACCCGCAATGGACCATGCAGTCGGCGCATTTCTCGTAATTGCCGGTGCCGTATTTGTCCCATTCGGTAGTATCCATGAGCTCCTTGAAGCTCTTGGCATAGCCTTCGCCGAGCAGGTAGCAGGGCTTCTGCCAGCCGAAGACCGTATAGGTCGGGTTGCCCCAGGGCGTGCAGCTATAGGTCTGGTTGCCGGCCAGGAAGTCGAGGAACAGCGTCGACTGGAACCACGGCCAGGCCTTGCCGCCCTTGCCGCGCGCGAAGATGCCGCGGAACAGTTCCTTGGTCTTGGCGCGATTGAGGAAGTGCTGCTGGTCGGGCGCCCGCTCATAGGCGTAGCCTGGCGAGACCGTGATGCCGTCGATGCCCATGTCGGTGACCGCGTCGAAGAACCGCGCCGCCTGCTCCGGATTGGTGTCGTTGAACAGGGTCGTGTTGATGTTGACGCGGAAGCCCTTGGCCTTGGCCGCCTTGATGGCCGCGACCGCCTTGTCGTAGACGCCCGTCTGGCACACCGACTTGTCGTGCATCTGCTCATCGCCGTCGAGATGAACCGACCAGGTGAAGAAGGGGCTCGGCTCGTACTGGTCGAGCTTCTTCTCCATCAGCAACGCATTGGTGCAGAGCACCACATATTTGCGCTTGGCGATGGCGCCCTTCACGATCTGCGGCATTTCCTTGTGGAGCAGCGGCTCGCCGCCCGCGACGGAGATGACCGGTGCGCCGCATTCGTCGATCGCCCGCATGGCATCGTCATAGGAGACGCGCTGATTGAGGATCTTGTCCGGATAGTCGATCTTGCCGCAGCCCGCGCAGGCGAGGTTGCAGCGGAACAGCGGCTCGAGCATGAGCACGAGCGGATAGCGCTTGCGGCCCGTCAGGTGCTGCTTGAGCACGTAGGCGCCGATGCGCGCCGTCTGATGGAAGGGTATGCCCAAGGTCTTCTCCTTCAGGCCGTTGCAACCGGCCTCTGGACGGGGTTTTACGCGTTGACGAGCCCCGCAGGAAGGCGGAACGATACGGTTTCTTCCAGTCCCGGCAAGGTCGAGAGCTCGACCGGTCCCGCCCGCCGCAGGGCGCCGATGACGTCGTCGACCAGCACTTCCGGCGCCGAGGCGCCCGCCGTCACGCCGACGACCCGGGCGCCCTTCACCCAGGCGAGATCGAGCGCCTTGCCGTCCGCGACAAGGTAGCTCGGAATGTTGTGCTCGGCGCCGATTTCCCTGAGCCGGTTCGAGTTCGAACTGTTGTCGGCGCCGACGACTAGGATGACGTCGGCGACCTTGCTGAGCTCACGCACCGCCATCTGCCGGTTCTGGGTCGCGTAGCAGATGTCGCGCGTGTCGGGGCCGACGATATCGGTGAAATGTGCCGTGAGCGCGGCGATGATGCCGCGCGTATCGTCGACGCTGAGCGTCGTCTGCGTGACATAGGCCACCGGCGCGTTGCGATCGAGCGCTAGGCCCGCAACATCCGCGATGGTCTGCACGAGATGGACCGGCCCGTCGAGCTGCCCCATCGTACCCTGGACCTCCGGATGCCCCGCATGGCCGATCAGGATCACCGCGCGGCCCTGCGCCAGATAGCGCCGCCCCTGGTTGTGCACCTTGGCGACGAGCGGGCAGGTCGCGTCGAGCACCGGCAGGCCGCGCCGGGCCGCCTCCCGCTCCACCTCGCGCGAGACGCCGTGGGCGCTGAAGACGGTCACGGCGCCGGGGGGGATCTCGGACACCTCCTTGACGAAGACCGCGCCCTTCGCTTTCAGGCTTTCCACCACATGCCGGTTATGGACGATCTCGTGCCGGACGTAGACCGGCGATCCATGCTTGGCCAGGGCTCGTTCGACGATCTCGATGGCGCGGACGACGCCCGCGCAAAACCCGCGCGGCTGCGCCAAAACGACCTTCATGAAGACAGTCTCCCGCCTCGTCCATGTGACCGCATCCCGGGAGGTCTCGCCGACGGAGGCCGCATTTTCATGCACTTAAAGCAAATCCCTAGGCAAATCGGCGGGGGATCGCAAGCTTAGCCGGGCCTGAGGCGTACCATGACGCACGATCCTGCCCGGGCTGTGGCCCCGCCGCATCAGACCAAGACCGTCCAATAAGGAGGAGCAGCCCGCATCAAGGTTAAGTCTTAGGGTTAAGGTCCTTTTAAAGTTTACCTGGAATGGTTGCACGGTCCGCCAGACGCCGGGGTCCAAGCCCTTGCGCGATTTTCAAGGGGAAACCGTGTCATGGGCAAGCTTCAGGCCCTTCTACTCGTCGGAACGGTCGCCTGCGCGGCCGCCGGCGCCGCCAAAGCCGCCGATCTGCCGCCGCCACCGATTCTGGAACCGATGCCGGTCGAGCCCGTCGAATTCGGCGGCTGGTACCTGCGCGGCGACGTCGGTGTCGGCATCGCGTCCAAACCCGCCATCCGCTCGAGCTTCGACGCCAACTTCTCGGTGCCGAACGCGCGGTTCGACCAGGAGCGCCTCGGGGACGCCGCCTTCGTGGGCGCGGGCGTCGGCTACCAGTTCAACAACTGGTTCCGGGCGGACATCACCGGCGAATATCGCACCTCGCAGTCGATCAATGCGACGGAGAGCTACGACCTGCCTCCCGGCCTCGCCTCAGGCTTCACGACCCGCGGCTACGACCAGTATGTCGGCAACGTGCAGAGCTCGGTGTTCCTGGCGAACGGCTATTTCGACCTCGGCACCTGGTACGGCATCACGCCCTTCATCGGCGCCGGCGTCGGCGGCGCCTACAACCGCATCTACGGCCTGACCGACTACGGCCAGGGCGGCGTCGCGGAGGGAGTAGGCTTTGCCCGCGACAGCAGCAAGTTCAACCTGGCCTATGCGGCCCATGCCGGCCTGGCCTATTCGGTCACGCCCAACCTCAAGCTGGAACTCGCCTATCGCTACCTCAACATGGGCGACGCCACGTCGAACGGCATCCAGTGCCAGAACGTCGGTCCTGGCGGCTGCCCGCACGAGACGCAGAAATACAAGCTCGAGGCGCAGGACATCAAGCTCGGCATGCGCTGGATGTTCAATGATACGCTGGCCGCGGCCCCGATCGTGCCGGCCTACTATCCGCCGCCACCGCCGCTGGTCCGCAAGGACTGAGTCCGGACGACAGGTCCGCGGCGGCGCCGATCACGCGTCGCCGCCGTCGCCATCCCGGTCCTAGAGCCTGATCGGCTGTTGCCGATCTGCTCCAGATTAGAAGAGCGAGCACGTTCATCGGTTTAAGATCGCGAAGCGATTCGACCTAAACCGATCGTGCTATAGCTGTCGAGGCTCGCAGGCGGCGTCCCCGACGCCGCCTCGTGGCGTCTGCCACCGCTCTCCGGCGCATCGCCATCACAGGACGTCATCTCCCTCGCTATAGTTAAACTATTCTTAAACCTTACGATTTATGGTTTCGGAAGGGTTGATATCAGGTTCGGTCTCACCGGCCGACGAGGGGGCGTTCATGCGGCTCATGACAACGATCGGGGCTCTCGTTCTCGCCGCGACAGGCATCGCCGGAGGCGGCCACGAGGTTCGCGCCGCGGATCTCGGCGCTTTCTACGCGCCGAATGGCGAGGAGGCCGAGCCCCAACAGCCGCTCGATTTCGGCACCGGATGGTACCTGCGCGGCGACGCCGCCTATTCGGAGGAGGATCATCCGAAGTTCGACGCGACGCTCGGCAGCTTCGACCGCAATGCCAAATCCGCCGGCTATGCTTTCGGCCTCGGCGCGGGATACAAGTTCAACTCCTGGCTGCGCGCCGACATTACGGCCGATTATCTCGATCCTTTCGACTACAAGGCCGTCGAAAACTGCGGCAGCCTCTGCGCCTATTCCCTGCAGACCCGCGTGTGGCGATGGGACGGCCTCGCCAACGGCTATGTCGACCTCGGCAATTGGTTCGGTGTAACGCCCTACATCGGCGCCGGTGCCGGTGTCAGCGGCAACCATCAGGACGGCTCGGTGTCGCTCAACGGCAGCGCGTTGCCGACGCCGATCCTGACGCCGACCGGCACCCTCACCACTCAGAGCATCCCGAGCCGGACCGATTACCGTTTCGCCTGGGCCGCCATGGCAGGGTTCTCCTACGCGGTCTCGCCGCACATGCTGCTCGACGTCGGCTATCGCTACCTCGACCTCGGCAAGACGACCATCCCGCTCTATCCGCTGACCTCCGTCCGGAAGGATCTGACGGCGCATCAGATCCGCGTGGGCGTGCGCTACATGATCGACTGAGTCCTGGCGACCGCGAGGACGATCCTCCTTCCAGGAGCGCCTGCCGGCTCGACCAATCGTAGTATTTGGCCACGCGTACGACCGTTAGGTGAATATTAATGCAGCGGCCATAGCCTCCGGACCCGTAGCCGAAACCGGCACAGTCACGGCGGAAACCCGATGTCCAATACGTCACCTCCCGCGGTCGCGTTCGACTCCAGCGCGGCATTCGCGGGCCCGACCGAGGCGATTTTATCCGGCACGGCATCGGACAACCTCGGGCCGGTCAGCGTCGAGATCTACGACGGATCGAAGGACCTCGGCGCGGCGACCCTCTCTGCCCCGGGGGCCTGGGTGTTCGACGCGCATTTGAGCCCCGGCACTCACACGCTTACGGCGATCGCGACCAATGTGACGGACCAGTCTTCGGTTGCCGAAAGCCCCTATTCGCTGGTCACCGGAATAAACAACCAGCCCTACGTCTATCAGGAAATCGATCACGACGGCAGCGGGGCGGTGGTCCGAATCAGCGATTACGCCTCCGACGGAGCGCTGGTAAGCCAGCGCCGAAGCAACGGCAACCACACCAATACGATCGTCGGCTCCCAGCCCGGGCAGATCCTTCGAAGCGTCGAGAACGACCTCATGACCGGCGGCGGCGCGAACACGGCCTTCGTCTTCACCTCGAACTTCGGCCGCGACGAAATCACGAATTTCATCGTCTCCGGGTCGACGCACGACTTCATCAGCCTGCCGAGAGCAGATTTCGCCAGCGTGGCGGCCGTCCTCCGCCATACGACGACCGCATTGGATGGAAGCGCGGTCATCCACGTCGGTCCGAGCAATTCGATCAAGCTCGATGGCGTGACGAAGGCCCAGCTGCTGACGCACCCGAACGATTTCCGCCTCCACCCCTGAGCCATCGAGACTCGCCGAACGCCGGCGCGGCCGCCTGACAAGCTCATTCGGGCGGCGAGCGTCCCCCGTCGGATCCGATTCCGTCGAGGAAGCCGCCGATGAGGAGCCGCGCCAGGCGCCGCGGATCATCGCGGGTGACGACGGCGAGCTTGCCCGAGCTCGCGAGCGAGGCGAGCCCATGCAGGGCCGCCCAGAGCGCCGCCACGGCTCGATGGCGCTCGGCCGGCGCCGCGATCAGTGGCACCAGCACCTCGTCGACGAGGCCCGTCGCCCGCGCCAGCGCGACATCGTAATAATCGGGATAGGCGGCCTGCGCCGGCAGCCTGTGGTCGAACAGCAGGCTCCACAGCCGCGGCTCGGCCATGACGAAATCCAGATAGCCGTCGGCCAGGCGCAGCACTTTCGCCCGCGCCGAGCGCTTCTCGCCGACGAGGGTCACGAGATGGTCGTGCAGCCGTCCGAGCGTGCGGGCGTTGAGCCGCAATATGACCTCGTCGAGGTCGCCGATGGCGTTGTAGATCGAGTTCGGCGCATAGCCGATCACGGCCGCGATGCGGCGCATGCCGAGGCCGCGCAACCCCTCGGCCCGCCCGATCGTCTCGGCGGCATCGATCACCAGCGCCACGAATTCCTCGCGGCTGTGCTCGCCGCGCGGGCCCGGCCGCGCCTCGTTTCGCGTCATCGCCGCATGATGTCTGAACGCCGTGCAAAAACAAGTTTAAACGGCGTGTAAATTCGCTTGCGTGATTCGCGAAAGCGCGATAATTTGCACGTCGTTCAAAAGTGCGGATGCGTGATAGCGCCCATCCACCGGTGGCAAGGCCATGGCCGCTGCCATCAAACCGGTGTCGCGCCAGAATGAAACTTGCTAGATGCACACGGCTCGGACGCGCCGTACGGAGGACCAGATGATCCGGTCTTTGATGATGTCCCGGCGCTTCGCGCCCTTGTTCTGGTGCCAGTTCTTCTCGGCGTTCAACGACAATGTGCTCAAGAACGCGCTGATCTTCGTCATCCTGTTCAAGGTCGGAGGCGGCAGGGCGGATCTGCTGGTCACCATCGCCGGCGCGCTGTTCGTGGCGCCGCCGCTCTTGCTTTCGGGCATCGGCGGCGAGATCGCCGACCGTTACGACAAGGCGCTCGTCGCACGGCGTCTGAAGCTCTTCGAGATCGCCGCCGCTGGCCTGTCGGTGCTCGGGTTCGCCCTGTCGTCGTTGCCGGTCCTGTTCGCGGCGCTCGTGCTGTTCAGCGCCATCGCGGCGCTGTTCGCGCCGATCAAATACGGCATCCTGCCGGATCATCTGGCGCCCGAGGCACTGCCGTCCGGCAATGCGCTCGTCGAGGGCGGCACGTTCCTGGCGATCCTGTTCGGCACCATCGTCGGCGGCCAGGCCTCGGCCGGCCTCGTCGACCTCGCGGCCTATGGCGGCATCGTCATCGGCTTCGCGGTGCTGTGCTGGGCCTCGGCCGCGCTGATCCCGCCCTCGGGCGAGGGTGCGCCCGAGCTCCGGGTCGACCCGAACATCCTGCGTTCGACCGCGAGCCTGCTGCGCGACCTCCGGTCGGACGGCCGGCTGTGGCGCACTGGCCTTTACGTCTCGTGGTTCTGGCTCGTCGGCGCCGTGGTGCTGACGCTGCTGCCGGGCCTCGTCAAGAACGGGCTCGGCGGCGCCGAGAACGCCGTCACGATGCTCCTCGCCGTCTTCTCGGTCGGCATCGCGCTCGGCTCGGGGCTCGCATCGTGGCTCGCGGCGGGCCGCGTCATCCTGCTGCCGACGCCGCTCGCCGCCGTGCTGATGGGCGCCTTCGCGATCGACCTCGGCGTCACCGTCGCCGGCGCCCCGCCGGCCTCCGCGGCCTTGGGCGTGGCCGCCTTCTTCGCCCGCGGCGCGGCCGTCCACACGGCTATCGACATGTTCGGCCTCGCGGTTGCGGGCGGCCTTTTCGTCGTGCCGGTCTTCACCGCCATCCAGGTGTGGAGCGCCCAGTCGAAGCGGGCCCGCAATATCGGCGCCGTCAATGTCCTGTCGTCCGTCTTCATGGTGGCGGGCGCTGTCGCGGTGGCGCTGTTGCAGGCGGTGGGGCTCAAGGCACCGACGCTGATGGGCCTCATCGGCCTCGCCAACGTCGGCGCCGCCGTGCTCATCTGGGCGACCCTGCCGACGAGTGCCTTCCGGGATTTCCTGTCGATCGTCTTCCGGGCCTTCTACCGGCTGGAGATCAGGGGTCGCGACAATCTCGCCAAGGCGGGGCCGAACCCGATCGTGGCGCTGAACCACGTCTCCTTCCTCGACGCAGGCCTGGCGCTCTCGCTGCTCGACCGCGACCCCGTCTTCGCCATCGACCGCACCATCGCCCAGCGCTGGTGGGTCAAGCCCTTCATGCGGATGACGCGCGCCCTGCCGATCGACCCCGCTGCGCCGATGGCGACCCGCACCCTCATCAACGCCGTCAAGGCCGGCGAGACGCTGGTGATCTTCCCCGAGGGCCGGCTCACCGTCACCGGCAGCCTGATGAAGGTTTACGACGGGGCCGGGCTCATCGCCGACAAGACCGGGGTCGAGGTCGTGCCGGTGCGCATCGAGGGCTTGGAGCGCAGCCCCTTCTCGCGCCTCACCGCGCATCAGACGCGCCTCGGCTGGTGGCCGAAGCTCGTCGTGACGATCCTGGAGCCGGTGAGGCTCGTCATCGACCCGGACCTCGTGGGCAAGCGACGCCGGCAGGCGGCCGGCGCGGCGCTCTACGACGTCATGTCGGACATGGTGTTCCGCACCACGCCGACCGGCACGAGCGTGGTCGAGGCGGTGATCGCGGCGGCCGACCGCAACGGCTGGAGCCGGGTGGCGGTCGAGGATCCCGTCACCGGCACGCTGACCTACAAGCGGCTGGCGCTCGCCGCCCGCATCCTCGGCACCAAGCTCATGCCGTTCGCCGCCGAGGGCCGGGCGCTCGGCGTCATGCTGCCCAACGCCAACGGCGCCGCCGTCACCCTCCTGGCGCTGATGTCGGCGGGGCGTGTGCCGGCGATGATCAATTTCACCGCCGGTGCGGCCAATATTCTGGCGGCCTGCCGGGCGGCCCAGGTCGACACGATCCTGACGTCGCGGGCCTTCATCGAGAAGGGCAAGCTCGACAAGCTCGCCGAGACGCTCTCGGCCAAGCTCAAGCTCGTCTATCTCGAGGACCTTCGGGCCGGTATCGGCCCGGCGGACAAGCTCAAGGGCTTGCTCAAGGCGAAGACGCCGCTCGTCCGGCGCGCGCCCGACGACCCGGCGGTGATTCTCTTCACCTCGGGCAGCGAAGGCGCGCCCAAAGGCGTCGTCCTGTCCCACCGCAACATGCTGACCAACGTGGCACAGGTCGCGGCACGCATCGATTTCGGGCTCAACGACAAGATCTTCAACGTGCTGCCGGTGTTCCACGCCTTCGGGCTCACCGCCGGGCTCGTACTGCCGCTCGTCTCGGGCGTGCCGGTGTACCTCTATCCGTCGCCGCTCCACTACCGGATCGTCCCGGAGCTCGTCTACAGCTCGAACGCCACCGCGCTGTTCGGGACCGACACGTTCCTGAACGGCTATGCGCGGATGGCCAATGCCTACGACTTCCGCTCGCTGCGCTTCGTCGTGGCCGGCGGCGAGCCGGTCAAGGAGGCGACGCGCGCCGCCTACATGGAGAAGTTCGGCCTGCGCATCCTCGAGGGCTACGGCATCACCGAGACGGCGCCGGTGCTCGCCGTCAACACGCCGATGTTCAACCGGTTCGGCACCGTCGGCAAGCTGCTGCCCGGCATGGAGGCGCGGCTCGCTCCTGTCCCGGGCATCGAGGATGCCGGCCGGCTCGCGGTCCGTGGCCCCAACGTCATGCTGGGCTACCTCAAGGCGGACAGGCCAGGCGCGATCGAGGCGCCCGCCGAGGGCTGGCACGACACCGGCGACATCGTCTCGATCGATGCCGACGGCTTCATCGCCATCAAGGGTCGGGCCAAGCGCTTCGCCAAGATCGGCGGCGAGATGGTGTCGCTCGCGGCCGTAGAGACTTTGGCTGCCGAACTCTGGCCCGGGGCGGCTTCGGCCGCCACCGCCGTTCCCGACCCGCGCAAGGGCGAGCGCATCGTGCTCGTCACCGACCAGCGCGACGCGACGCGGCCGGCGTTCCAGAGCTTCGCCCGGGAACGCGGCATGGCCGAGATCGCCGTACCCTCCGAGGTGATCGTCGTCGAGGGGGTGCCGCTGCTCGGCTCCGGCAAGCTCGACCATCCGGCGGTGGCCCGGCTCGTGGCCGAACGGCTGGCACAGCGTTCGCCGCCCGAGGCGGCGTAAGTCTTTTCGTTGGCGCGTGACGCGGGTCGGTTTCGGCAAAGACACCCATAGGGCGCAGCTTTCCCTCGCCTTCGCCCGGCACCGATCATATATAAAGTCCGCAGACGAAAAGCGGATCGCGATGCTGACCAACAAGGGCAAGTACGGATTGAAGGCGCTCGTCCACCTGGCGTCGCTGCCGCCGGGCCGGACGGCTCAATCGGTCGAGATCGCCGGCGCCAACGCCATCCCGAAGAAGTTCCTGGATGCGATCCTCGGCGAACTCCGGGTGGCCGGCATGATCGTCACCCGCAAGGGCAAGAACGGCGGCTACATGCTCTCGCGCCCGCCGGACGAGATCATGGCCGGCGCGGCGATCCGGGCGCTCGACGGCCCGCTCGCCCCGATCGCCTGCGCCAGCCGCACCGGCTACCGGCCCTGCTCGGATTGCGACGACGTTCGGGCCTGCTCTATCCGCCTGCTGATGACCGAAGTCCGCGATCTGTCCGCCAAGCTGCTCGACGGAACGTCGATCGAGGACATGCGCCGGCGCGTGACGGGGCCGCGGCACGAGCTCGTCTACGACATCTGATGCGCGTGTCCGCTGATCGACGCGCTTGCCAGCATCATGCCGTCGCGGGACCACATCGATCCGAAACGATGTGCATGGAGCCCGGTCAGCATCGCCGGAGCAACGTGGCGGCACGTCGAAGGCGCCGAAGGACCGCTGCAAGGCCGATCCCCAGATGACGCCAGCGAGCCAGGTTGCCGGAGCCTCGCCGTCGCCAAGGCAGTTCGGCGTCGAAATCGGCATGGCGGCAGATGAATGAGGCGGCGAAAAGATCGATCGTCATGGCTGCTCCCGCGATCGAGTCGCCAGCGACGCCTTTCCTGAAGGCTCGGCGGCTAATCCTGGTGTCGGAACGACTAATTTTGGTCTGATTTCGGCATCGACGCAAGAGGGTTCGGTTAAGCCCCTCGCCGATATTAATTGACAAAATTTATAGACTTAGTATTTTTTGGTTCGGACGCGTTCCGTGTCCCGGTATCGGACCCGAGCGGTACTCTCCCTCCCGCTCGGGTCCGCTCCGGTCGTTTGAAAGGTTTGGTGTCATGATTCACGCCGGTCTTGCGTCGTCCGCCGAAACTCCCGCCGTAGATCGACCGGGAGAGCGTCTTTGTCGACGGGCACGTCGGGGCGGCGGATGAGGGGCGTGAGGCGGCCTCAGCGCCCCACCACGACCGCATCGTGGTGATCGGCGGTGCCTCGCGGTCGCTGGATTGCTGAGGCTCGCGGTGATCCGCAGCGATGATGTGGTTTTCGTCGCGGATCGGATCGATGCGGCCACGCGCCGCTTCACCGACCATTTCGCGGTGGATCACCGGCATCGCGCCGCTGCGGCCTCTGATCTCGAGGGAGCCGCAGCGGTGCTCGTCGCGATGGGCGACAAGCGTCTCGAAAATCGCATCGTGCGCGACGCGAGGCGTCGTGGCATACCGGTCCACGTGGCGGACCGGCAGCTTGTGTCGGATTTCACGATCCTCGATCTGTTTGCAGCCGGTCCGGCCGACCTCGCGAGCTGACCGGCGCCCAGATCAGGCGTGGCGCTGGACGAGCTGGACGCGCGACAATTGCTGGGGAACGCCCAGGCCCGGCGCCGGCACGTCGTTCTCCGGTGCGGCCGGCTCGGCCTCAGGCTCGGCCGCGAGGCCGCTCCAGCTCTGCCGAGCTTCGCTGACCTCGGTTTCCTTCTTCTTCACCACCTGCGAGCGCAGCGCGTTCCAATGCTGCTCCACCATGGCGCTGATCGCCTGGCTCAGCACGGCATAGCCCGGGTGGTCGTTGCCCGCCGTCCAGCCGACCGTGACGATGCCCGGATCGGTCACATCGACGGGAAACTGTTTCAGGCTGTCGAGTTCGTCGAGCCTGTCGGCGAGGACGCGAAGGAGGGCGGCTTCACTCATATGACGTCTCCGGTTCGATACGGCCTGTCCTCAGGCATCGACGGGGGAGGATGGTGCAGGATGGTTTCCGAAAGCTTAACCGGAGGGGCGGCAAAGCCGCCTTCCGACGGACGGACGATCTCGCTCAGGCGGCGGCCGCCTTCGGGAAGGGATGGCCGTCGAAGGCGGCGACGATCTTCTCGTAGAAGCTTTCCAGCCAATCGCGGGCTTCCATGGCGCCGCGCTCGGCCACATCGGCCCGCCGTTCGGCCAGGTCGGCCCGGCGCTCCGCGGCGACAAGGCGAACCCTCAGCTCTTCCACCAGGCTTTCGCCGGCGATGGCCCGTGCCTCCCATTCCCGGGCGTGCCCATGCGCCGAGGCGAGATCGCGCTCGGCCCGATCGGCGACGTCCCGGGCGTAGGATTCGACTTCCTGGTAGCGGGTCTGGAGCATGTCCATGGCGCGCGCGGCCCGGTTGAGCATGTCGAGTGCGGCGTCGAGATCGGTCTGCGTCACCCGACGCGGTTCGGTCGCCGGCGGCGCGGCGGGGGTGCGGTCGGCTCGCGCCAGGCGGAAGATATTGTCGAGTTCGGCTCCCACGCTGCGCTCGGCGAAGCGCGAGGCTTCGGGCGCGTCATTGCCACGCGGTGCAGAGTCGGCGCGCGGGTAGGAATTGGCGGTGGGGGGCATGGGACCTCTCGCGGAGCATCGCCTGGACTGCGGCTCATCGAGTTTCACCGAATATGGTTAATGGACCGTTTACGGGCGGGTGCGCAGCTCGCTCATCCACGCCAGAAGCGAGAGCCCGCCCGCGCCGGCACCGAGCGCCGTGACGCCGTCCCAGCCGCCGTGAATGAAGACGGTACTGGCGACCGCCGAACCGCACGCCCCGCCGACGAAGGAGGCCGCGATGAACAGGCCGTTGAGCCGCGAGCGGATCTCGGGCGCAAGGCTGTAGATGGCCCGTTGCCCAAAAAGCTGGTTGCCCTGTACGCCCGCGTCGAGCACGATCGCCGCGGCGACCAGTGCGGCGAGCGAGCCACGGCCGCCGAGCCAGCAGAGGCCGAAGCTCGCGATCACCATCATGATGGCGATCCCCGTACCGGCCCAGGTGTGACCACGGTCTGCAGCCCGCCCGGCAAACGGTGCCGAGAGCGCGCCGGCGGCACCGGCGAGTGCGAAGGCGGCGATCCCGGTCTGCGTGAAGTGGAACGACGGTCCGGCGAGCTCGAGCGGCACGGCGGTCCAGAACAGGGAAAAGGCGCCGAAGAGCGGTGCCTGGTAGAGCATGCGCCGGCGCAGCACGGGGTTGCGACGCAGCACCTGCCACAGCGAGCCGATCAAGGCCCCGTAGCGCGGCGGATCGCGCGGACGACGGCTTGGCAACGCGCACAGCATCAGGGCGGCGAGCATCGCGGCGGCGGCCGCGGCAACGATGAAGAAGTTCCGCCATCCCAGATAGTCCGACGCCAGGCTGGCGATGGGGCGCGCCAGCAGGACGCCCATGATCAGTCCGCTCATCACGTTGCCGACCGTCCGCCCCCGAGCAGCCTCAGGCGACAGATGGGCCGCGAGCGGAACTAGCATCTGCAGGCCGCTGGCGAAGATGCCGATCATGAGCGAGGCCAGGAGGAAGGCCCAGGCATTGGGCGCCAACGCCGCGCCGAGCACGGCGGCGCCGGTGCATAGCGCCAAGGCAGAAATGGAGCGGCGACTCTCCAGCATGTCGCCGAGCGGCACGACGAAGACGAGGCCCAGCACATAGCCGACCTGAGTCAGCGTCACGACGAGGCTGTAGAGTTCGGGCCGCAGGCCGACGGACGGGCCGATGATCGCGATCAGCGGCTGCGGGTAATAGAGATTGGCCGCGAGGGCGCCGCAGGCGGCGGCGAGCAGCAGCGTGGTCGTCGTCGACAGCCCCGCCGCGTCCTCGGCGGCCCTGACGGGTTTGAGCATCTGGTTCAAGTCAGCCCTCCGGCGGCCGGCGTGCGGCCCTGACGCTCATAGCCGATCCCTGTCGCTCGCGCGCCTGAGCGACAGGGAAAACCCGGGCGTGTCGGACGGGAGCAGCTGCTGCACGGCGATTCGCGTCACGAGGCGAGTGCGGTTCTGGAGTTTCGCTTCGGCGATCGCTCAATCGACCCTGAGCCACCGCCCTTCGCGATCGGAGACGAAGCAGAGGTCGAGCAGCTTCTGCGTTCCGGCGGCATCGCGAAACGTCGGCTCGCCGCTGCGGCCGGCGACGAGCGCCGCGGCGAACCGTGCCTCGTTGCGCGGCGTCGGCGGACAGTCGACCCTGGTCCAGGTCTGCGTCGCCATGTCGGGGCCGAGGCAGGTGTCGAGCCGCGAGTCGAGGTGGTTGGCCCAGATCTTCAGCGCGCCGCCCTCACCGTAGATGGCGAGGTTGAGGTCGTTGAGATTGCCGGTGGCGAAGCGCGTCATGTGGACCACGCCGAGCGCCCCGTTCGAGAGCTCCACCGTCATGGCGACGGAATCGTTGGCATCGAGCGTGTAGGCGCCGATCCGGCCGCCTTCGACCTTGTCGAAGGTCTTGACCCGGGCCTGAAGCGCCGTGACGTCGAGCCCGGTACCGAAGGTGACGAAATCGAGGATATGGATGCCGACATCGCCGAGCACGCCCTTGGAACCATGGGCTGAGGACAGGCGCCAGAGCCAGCGCTCGTCGGTGCGCCAGTCGCCCCAGTGAGCCGCGGTGAGCCAGCTCTGCAGGTAGCTCGCCTCGATGTGGCGGACCGTGCCGATCTCGCCGGCCTCGACCATCCGTCGGGCGAGCTGGATCGCCGCGGCGTTGCGGTAGGTGAGGTTGACCATGGCGACGAGGCCGGCCTTCTCGGCCGCCTCGGTCATCGCCAGGGCATCCTCGAAATTCACCGCCAGCGGCTTTTCGCAGAACAGAGCCTTGTCGGCCGCGATGAGCTTGAGCGTGGTCGGCATATGGACCGCATCGGGCGTGGCATTGACGGCGGCATCGAATGCGCCCCAGGCGATCGCCGCGTCGAGATCGGCAAAGCTCTCGGGGATATGGTGCAGATCGGCGAAAACCTGGGCCCGTTCGGCGTTGATGTCGACGCCGGCGACGAGTGCGCAACTCGGGATGCGCCCGAACTCTTCGGCATGCTTATGCGCGATATGGCCAGTGCCGAGGATGATCAGGCGCTTGGGAGCCGGCTCGGTCATCGGAAGCCCGCTTCGCCGGCCTTGTGCAACGACGGCCCGCGCGCCTCGATCCGTTCCGGCGCCTGATCGACCGGCACGTTCGGCGCCTCGGAGACGTCCGTCCAGGCCGGCGTCGGATTATGCGCCCAATGCACGGCGTTGCGCAGCACCGCCTGCACCTTGGCGTCATGATAGATCGGATAGGTCTCGTGGCCGGGACCGAAATAGAAGATGTGTCCGGCGCCGCGCCTGAAGGTCAGCCCCGAGCGGAACACCTCGCCGCCCTCGTACCAGGAGATGAAGACGGTCTCCATCGGTTCGGGTACCAGGAAGGGCTCGCCATACATCTCGGAGCTCGGCAGCTCGATGGCCGGCCCGATGCCCCGGGCGATCGGATGGGACGGGTCGATGGCCCCTAGCCGCTCGCGCTCGCCGGCCTCGCGCCAGCGCAGCGCACAGGGCGCTCCCATCAGCCGCTTGAAGATCTTCGAGAAGTGACCGGAATGGAGCACGATCAGCCCCATGCCCTCGAAGACGCGCTGCGCCACGCGCTCGACGACCGCATCGGCGACCTGCCCGTGAGCCTTGTGACCCCACCAGAGCAGGACGTCCGTCTCGGCGAGCCGCGAGGACGGCAGCCCGTGCTCGTCCTCGCCGAGCGTGGCGGTCGAGACGCTGAGCCCGGCATCGGTCGAAAGCGCCTTGGCGATCGTCGCATGGATTCCGTCCGGGTAGATGTCGCGGACCGCCGCGTTCTCCCGTTCATGGAAAAATTCATTCCAGACCACAACCTTGATCGGCATCGGCGCGTCTCTCTCGAAGCTATGCTGGCACCATAACCGCTGAGGCGCGGTTTGGGTCGCGCGCCGAGGCCTGCTGCGATGCGCAGACTCGCTTTCCACAAGGTCCGGCGCTATAGAACAAAGCGAGAACTCAGCCGAGGCAAGATGGGTCAGCGGGACCTGACGTCGAAACTGGCCATCCTGGCCGATGCGGCCAAATACGATGCCTCCTGCGCGTCGAGCGGCGGCACGGCCCGCAAGGAGCCGAAGACAGCGGGCGCCATCGGCTCGACCACCGGCGCCGGGATCTGCCATTCCTATGCGCCGGACGGGCGCTGCATCTCGCTGCTCAAGCTGCTCCTGACCAATCATTGCGTCTACGATTGCCTCTATTG
Source organism: Lichenihabitans sp. (assembly GCA_965277635.1). GTDB lineage: Bacteria > Pseudomonadota > Alphaproteobacteria > Rhizobiales > Beijerinckiaceae > Lichenihabitans. The sequence continues at coordinate 951,962 of CBDIDE010000002.1, read as the reverse complement.
CGTCAACCGCGTGTCGAGCGACGTCGAGCGGGCGCGGTTCACGGCGGAGGAGGTGGTCCGGCTGACGCTCGACTTCTATCGCCGCAACTATATCGAGGGGCTGTTCCTGTCCTCGGGCATCATCCGCTCGCCGGATTACACGATGGAGCAGATCGTGCGGGTGGCGCGCCTGCTGCGCACCGAGCACGGCTTCCGCGGCTACATCCACCTGAAGACCATTCCCGAGGCCGACCCGAGGCTGATCGAGGAGGCCGGACGCCATGCCGACCGGCTGTCGATCAACATTGAATTGCCGCGCGAAAGCTCGCTCGCCAGACTCGCGCCGCAGAAACGCGGCGGCACGATCCGCCGCGCCATGGCGGGCCTGCGGGAGAAGCTCGACGAGGCGCAGGACGAGCGTCGGCGCTCGCGCCGTGCGCCGCTCTTCGCGCCCGCCGGGCAGAGCACGCAGATGATCGTCGGCGCCGACGGCGAGAGCGACGGCGACATCATCCGCGCCAGCACCGCGCTCTACGGCGGCTATGCGCTCAAGCGCGTCTATTATTCGGCCTATAGTCCCATTCCGGGATCGAGCCGGTCGCTGCCGGCGAGAAAACCGCCCTTAATGCGCGAGCACCGGCTCTATCAGGCCGACTGGCTCTATCGCGTTTACGGCTTCTCGGTCGACGACCTGATGGGCGCCACTGACGACGGCATGCTCGATCTCGCCCTCGATCCCAAGCTCGCCTGGGCGCTGAAGCACCGCGAACTTTACCCGATCGATGTCAACCGCGCGCCGCGCGAAGCGCTGCTGCGCGTTCCGGGGCTCGGGGTGAAAAGCGTCGAGGCGATCCTGCGCATCCGTCGGCTGACGGCGCTCAAGCGCGACGACGTGGCGCGGCTGACGCGCTCGCTCAAGACCGTCCAGGACTTCATCGCGACCGCGGACTGGACGCCGGGCGCGGCGCTCGATGGCGCGGCGCTGGCCGCGAGGCTCAAGGCGCCGGCGCAGCAGCTGAGCCTGCTCTGATGCGCGAGATCGTGCTTGCCCGGCAAGACGATTTCGAGGGCTGGCGGGATGCCGCACGCGGTTTGGCCGAGGCCTCCGTGCCGCCCGAGGAGGTCGTCTGGCGGGTCGAGGGCGGCGCGGGCGACCTGTTCGTCTCGGCCGAAGACGATACTCCGCCGGCCGGGCGGCGGTCGCTGCGGGTGCCGCGCCGCTTCATCGACCTCGCCGAATGGGTCGTCTGCCACCGCGATCCGGAGCGGTTCGCGCTTCTCTACCGGATGCTCTGCCGGCTGCAGGACGAGCCGAAGCTGCTCGATCTCACAACCGACGACGACGTGTTCCGCGTCGAGATGATGGCCAAGGCGGTGCGGCGTGATCGGCACAAGATGACGGCCTTCGTGCGTTTCAAGGAACTGTCGACCGACGACGGGCCGCGCTATCTCGCCTGGTTCGAGCCGGACCATCATATCGCGAGGCTGGCGGCGCCCTTCTTCGTCGAGCGCTTCCGCGCGATGCGCTGGAGCATCGTCACGCCCGATGCCAGCGTGTCCTGGGATCTCGATCGTCTCGCCTTCGGCCCCGGCGGGACCCGCGAGGACGTGCCGGCGGACGACGCAATCGAGGACGCGTGGCGTACCTACTATGCCCATGTCTTCAACCCGGCGCGGCTGAAGGTCGACGCGATGAAGCGCGAGATGCCGGTCAAGTATTGGAAGAACCTGCCGGAGGCGCCGCTGATCGCGCCGCTGATCCGCTCGGCGGGAGACACCGAGGACGCCATGGTGAAACGACCGCAGAGTGAAGTTCCGAAACGCGCCGCGACGATCCTGGCTCGCAGCGCGAGCAAGGCCCGAACCGAGGCGGCCCTGAGCGAGGCTGCCCAGGCCGCCCCGCCCGCGGCCGGCGGCAACGGCCTCGACGCGCTGCGCCGCGAGGCCATGAATTGCCAGCGCTGCGACCTCTACCGGTTCGCGACCCAGACGGTGTTCGGCGAAGGCGAGCCCGACGCCGACCTCGTCTTCGTCGGCGAGCAGCCCGGCGACAAGGAGGATCTCGCGGGACGGCCGTTCGTCGGGCCGGCGGGCGTCCTGTTCGACCGCGCGCTCGCCGAGGCCGGCATCGACCGCAAGCGCGCCTACGTGACCAATGCGGTCAAGCATTTCAAGTTCGAGCCGCGCGGCAAGCGGCGCATCCACAAGAAGCCCGGTATCGGCGAGATCGGTGCCTGCCACGTCTGGCTTGAGCAGGAACTGGCCATCCTCAAGCCGCGTCTTGTGATCGCGCTCGGTGCCAGCGCCATCCGCGCGCTGACCGGCAAGAGCGCCTCCGTGCTCGCGGCGCGCGGCCAGGTGCTGCCCTCGCCGGAGTTCGGGCCGGTCTTCGTGACCGTGCATCCATCCTTCCTGCTCCGGTTGCCCGACGAGGCGTCGCAGCGGGACGAATATGAGAAGTTCGTGGCCGATCTCCGGGCCGCCAAGGCGATCGCAGCCGAGACCGACCGGACGGAGCCGGCGGAGCCGCCGCTGCTTTGAGGTGGCGTCCTGCTGATTACGGCCGGTGTCATCCCGGAAGCCGCGGCACGCGGCTGTCCGGGACCCATGACCACGTGGCCCCGGGCCACGTGCCGAACGTGGCGCTTATCCTAAGCACCGTATGGGTCCCGGCTCTTCGCTTCGCTCCGGCCGGGATGACGCCAAGGTGATCGGGCGCAGGCTTTACGAGATGGGCGGTCCATCGGCACTGCGCTTCTGCCCGATGCCGACGGCGAGCGTCATGGCCAGCGCGAACGTGCCCGAAATGGCCCGGAAGGCGCCGAAATCCGCCTCCGCCACCTCGAACCAGAGCGTCGCATTCTGGGTCAGCGGCGAGAAGGCCGAATCGGTGATGGCGACGACGGGGATCTTCTGCGCCAGCCGGTTGGCGATCTCGACGGTCGCCGGCGTATAGGGCGTGAAGCTCACGGCAAGCAGCGCATCCCGTTCGGTCGCGAAGGCGACCTGGTCGGGCCCGAGCGAGGCCAGGTTGTCGACCAGCACGCTCCGGATCTTGAGCTTGGCGAAGGCATAGGCCAGGTAAGCCGTGACCGGGAAGGCGCGGCGCTGGCCGAGGAGATAGATGGTCTCGGCCCTGGCCAGGATCTCGATGCCGCGCTCGAGCGCCTCCCCGCTGATGCGTTCGCGCAGCCGCATGAGCGACATGGCGGAGCTCTCGCAGAAGCCTGCGAGCAGCGCCTCGGCGCCTCCGGCATTGCCGGGCGAGAGCGATTTCAGCCGATCTTCGTAATCGGGCCAGCGGTTGCGCAACAGCGAATGGAAGACGGTCTGCAGGTCGGAGAAGCCTTCATAGCCGAGCGCCTGGGCGAAGCGCACGAGCGTCGAAGGCTGCACCTTGGCGAGTTCGGCGACGCTGGCGACCGTTCCGAAGGCCATGTCCTCGGGGTTGTCGAGCGCGAATTCCGCCACCTGCAGCAGCCGCTTCGGCATGGACGAGCGCCGTTCGAGCAGCAGGTCGCGCAACGCGCTGAAGGTTCGCGGGGCTGCCGCGGCGGTGTCTTCGGTATCGGTCTGCGACATGACGATCCTGCGGCGGGCCGAGACCCTGTGCGCCGTATCAACCAATTCGTTTTAAGATTTTGCGATTTTGGTCTGGACGTTTCGTCGCGTCAAATCGCCATTCGGCTTTCGCACGGGTTTCTGCGATCCGCGGGCTGTTCATTCCAGAAACGGACGGCTTGGTTCGTTTGCAGCGGGGCTTTTGCCGAGCTTGACCCAAAGTGCCAGAAATCCTATACGACGGACGAACCGTTCTGAATAGAGAACGCAGAAAGGGTCCGTCGTGGCGCTCTTCGTCCCATCTCGGCCGCGGCGCCGGGAAGCCGATCAACCCACAAGCCAGGTTGTGACCTTTCCGGGGGATCCTCCGCTGAGGCTCGATGCCGGCGGCGCCTTGTCTCCGCTGACCATCGCCTACCAGACCTACGGCACGCTCGATGCGAACCGCGCCAATGCGGTGCTGGTCTGCCACGCGCTGACGGGCGACCAGCATGTCGCCAACGAGCACCCGTTGACCGGCAAGCCGGGCTGGTGGACGACGCTGATCGGTCCGGGCAAGCCGATCGACACCGACCGGTTTTTCGTCATCTGCTCGAACGTGCTCGGCGGCTGCCTCGGCACGACCGGGCCGGCCTCGCTCAACCCCGCCACCGGCCGTGCCTACGGGCTCGATCTGCCCGTCGTGACTGTCCGCGACATGGTGCGGGCGCAGGCCATGCTCGTCGACCATCTCGGCATCGACACGCTGTTCTGCGTCGCCGGCGGCTCGATGGGCGGCATGCAGGTCCTGCAATGGGCGGCGCTCTACCCCGAGCGCGTGTTCGCCGCCATGCCGATCGCCACCGGCGCGCGCCACTCCTCGCAGAACATCGCCTTCCACGAGGTCGGCCGCCAGGCCATCATGGCCGATCCCGACTGGCGTGGCGGCCGCTATCTGGACGAGGGCACGCGGCCCGGAAAGGGCCTGTCGGTGGCCCGCATGGCAGCCCACATCACCTACCTGTCCGACCAGGCGCTGCACGCCAAATTCGGCCGCAAGCTGCAGGACCGCGCCGCGCCGACCTTCTCCTTCGACGCCGATTTCCAGATCGAGAGCTATCTGCGCTACCAGGGCCGTAGCTTCGTCGAGCGCTTCGACGCCAATTCATACCTCTACATGACCCGCGCGATGGATTATTTCGACCTCGCGGCCGATTACGGCGGCCAATTGGCGCGCGCCTTCCGCCAGACGAAGACGCGGTTCTGCGTCGTCTCGTTCACGTCCGACTGGCTGTTCCCGACCTCGGAATCGCGCGCCGTCGTCCATGCGCTCAATGCGGGCGGTGCATCCGTCTCCTTCGTCGAGATCGAGACCGACAAGGGCCACGACGCCTTTCTGCTCGACGTCCCGGAACTCCTCGCCACCACGCGCGGCTTCATCGACGCTGCCGCCCGCGTGCGGGGTCTCGGCATCGGCGTGCCGGCGACCCGCCCATGACCATCGACACGACGCTGCCGACGCCCCATCAGGCGACGCGCGCCGACCTTCTCCTGGTCACCGCCATGGTCGAACCCGACACGCGCGTGCTCGATCTCGGTTGCGGCGACGGGACCCTTCTGCGGCTTCTGGCCGACACCCGGCGGGTGGACGCGCGCGGGCTCGAACTTTCGCAGAAGGGCGTCAACGATTGCGTCGCCAAGGGCCTGTCGGTGATTCAGGGCGACGCCGACACCGATCTTGCGGCCTATCCGGACGACGCCTTCGATTACGTCATCCTGTCGCAAACCCTGCAGGCGACGCGCCGGCCACGGGACGTGCTCGAGAACATGCTGCGCATCGGGCGTCGCGCCATCGTCTCGTTTCCCAACTTCGCCCATTGGCGCATCCGCTGGGAACTCGCGACGCGCGGCCGCATGCCGATCACCGAACACCTTCCCGTGTCCTGGTACGAGACGCCCAACATCCACTTCTGCTCGATCCGCGACTTCATGGGTCTCGCGGCCGAAATCGGCGCCGTGATCGAGAGCAGCGTGGTGCTCGACGGGCGAGGGCGCCCCTTGGGCGAGCGCTCACCCTGGGTGTGGAACCTCGTCGGCCAGCAAGCGGTGTTCCTGCTGAGGCGGTGAGCGGTTGCTTGGCAACCGATAATCCTCTTACTGAAAGCCTGTCTGGAAACCCACGACCCTCATGCTGAGGAGGTCCGCCAGGACCATCTCGAAGCACGGCCAACGCTTGCCGTCCTTCGACTCGACGGCCGGCAAGTTTACGAAGCCAGCGTAAACTTGGCTGCGCCGTCGGCTCAGGATGAGGAAATGGGGTTGTCAATCGCCGCTTAAGAGCATCTCCGGATCACCCCATCTTCTTGTCGAGGTCGGCGAGCAGGGCCAGATGCTCCTTGATCATGCCTCTGGCGAGCTTGGCGATATTGGTGTCGTCGGCATTGTCGGCGGCTTTCAGGTAATCCTCCTGGATGCCGAGCAACTCGTGATGCCCTTCGATCTGCGCCTTGACATAGGCGCGATCGAAATCAGGGCCGCCCTTCATGACGCGCATTTTCTGCAGCAGGTCCTTACCCTTCTGGTCGATGGCCATCGCCAGTTCGGCATCGTTCGGCGGCTTGACCTCGCCGATCGGTTTCAAGTCCGGCATCGTCCGCGACTTGAGGATGTCGGCGACCACATTCTGTTCCGCCGTCTCGAAGTCGGCGAATTGCTTGACGGCGGCGGCTTTGGCCTTGGTCAGGGCGATGCGGCTCGCGGCGAGCGACAGGGAGCCGGCCGCCATCGTCTTCTTCATCCAGGCGCTCGACGTGTCGGAGACGCCGCCACCCGTCGGCGGCGCGATCTTCATGGCCGGCGCCGGCGCCGGTTCGGGCCCGGCGGCCTTGCCCGGCAACGGAGCGGCGGGCGCATCGGTCGGTGGCGCGGGATTAGACTGCGCGAGGGCCGGGCCGGCCGCCATCGTCGCGAGGCCGACCAGAACGATGCGTCTGTCCATCATGCTCCTCCGCACTCATTGTCGCGCCCTCTGCCGTGTGCGTCGGTGGGGCACCTGCCTCCGCCTCAACCCGGGGGGTCGATGATTGGTTGCCGCATTGACGCCCGTGCCCCCGCGAACCTAGATGACGGGAACGGCGGCCGGTGATCGCGGCGTTCTGGGAAGGCGGGCTTTATCGGAATGGTGGAAGGCAAGGAGTTCGACCGGCGCCCCGGCCTCAGGGTCGGCCTTTTCGTCACCTGTCTCGTCGACCTGTTCCGGCCGAGCGTCGGCTTCGCCGCCGTCAAGCTGCTGCAGGATGCCGGCTGCACGGTCGACGTGCCGCTGCAGACCTGTTGCGGCCAGCCGGCCTATAATTCGGGCGATCGCGCCACGACGGCGCGCATCGCCGAACAGGTATTTCGGGCCTTTCGCCCCTACGACTACGTCGTTGCTCCCTCGGGCTCCTGCGCCGGCATGATCCGGCGGCATTATCCGGAACTGTTCGAGGGCGATCCCAACCTCGGCGCCGAGGCCCGGACGCTAGCGGACAAAACCTACGAGCTCGTCTCGTTCCTGACCGACGTCCGCGGCGTCACGAGGGTCGATGCGACCTTCGACGGCACCATCACCTATCACGATTCCTGCTCCGGCCTGCGCGAGCTCGGCGTCAGGTCGCAGCCGCGCAAGCTGCTCGGCACGGTGCGCGGCCTCGATCTCGTCGAGCTGAAGAATGCCGATGTCTGCTGCGGCTTCGGCGGCACCTTCGCGGTCAAGTACGGCGAGCTGTCGGATGCCATCGTCGGGCGCAAGGCCGACGATGTCGTCGCCTCGGGCGCCCGCACGCTGGTGGCGGGCGATCTCGGCTGCCTGATGAACATGGCCGGCAAGCTGTCGCGTCGCGGCGCCAATACCGACGTCCGCCACGTCGCCGAGATCCTCGCCGGCATGGGCGACCTGCCGCCGATCGGCGCGCCGGAGGAGCCGTCCCGATGACGATCCATTCCACCTCGCCGCAGTTCAAGGATAATGCCCATCGTGCGATGGGCGATCCCACGCTGCAGACGGCGATGGGGCACGTGCGCCATGCCTTCATCGAGAAGCGCGCCAACGCCGCCGCGGCGCTGCCCGAATTCGAGGCGCTGCGCGACAGCGCGCGCGACATCAAGGCCCATACGCTGCGCCACCTCGACCTCTACCTCGAACGCTACGAGGAGCGGTTGACCGAGGCGGGCGGGCGGCTGCACTTCGCCCGCGACGCCGCCGAGGCCTGCCGGACCGTGGTCGACATCTGCCGGTCGGTCGGGGCAAAGACCGTCACCAAGGGCAAGTCGATGATCTCCGAGGAGATCGGCCTGAACCACGCGATCGAGGCGGCCGGCCTCCAGCCGGTCGAGACCGACCTCGGCGAATATATCGTGCAGATCCGCGGCGAGACGCCCTCCCATATCATCGCGCCGGCCGTGCACCTGACGCGCGACCAGGTCGAGGCCGACTTCCGCCGCGTCCATACCCACCTGCCCGCCGGCCGCGACCTCTCCGAGGCGGTCATGCTGCAGAGCGAGGCGCGTGGGGTGTTGCGCGACCGCTTCCTCGCCGCCGACGTCGGCATCACGGGCGCGAATTTCCTCATTGCCGAGACCGGCACCTCGATCATCGTCACCAACGAGGGCAACGGCGACCTGACGCAGATCCTGCCCAAGGTGCATGTCGTCATCGCCTCGATCGAAAAGCTCGTGCCGACGCTCGACGACCTGGCGCAGCTGTTGCGTGTGCTTGCCCGCTCGGCCACCGGACAGGAGATGTCGGTCTACACCACGCTCTCGACCGGCCCGCGCCGCGCCGGGGACCCGGACGGGCCGGAGCAATATCACGTCGTCCTCGTCGACAACGGCCGCTCCTCGATGCTCGGCACGAGCTTCGAGGAGATGCTGCGCTGCATCCGGTGCGGCGCCTGCATGAACCATTGCCCGGTCTATCACGAGATCGGCGGCCATGCTTACGGCTGGATCTATCCGGGCCCGATGGGCGCGGTGCTGACGCCGAGCCTGATCGGCGTCGACAAGGCCGGGCACCTGCCCAATGCCTCGACCTTCTGCGGGCGCTGCGAATCGGTCTGCCCGGTGCGCATCCCGCTGCCGAAGTTGATGCGCCATTGGCGCGAACGCGAGTTCGAACGGCACCTGTCGCCCGCCGCCGTCCGCTCCGGCTTGACGGTCTGGGGCTTCTTCGCGACGCGGCCGCGCCTCTATCGCGCCGCCACGGGCTTGGCGATGCGGGCATTGAACCTCATCGGACGAAGCAAAGGGCGTTTCGCCTCGCTGCCGCTGGCCCAAGGCTGGACGCGCTATCGCGACATGCCGGCACCCCAGGGCGAGACCTTCCAGAGCCGTTGGGCGCGCCAGAAGCGCCGCGGAGCCGCCCGGTGAGCGCGCCGGGCAGCGATCCTCGCGGCGACGTCATGGCCGCGATCCGCCGCTCGCTCGGCGTCACGGGCCAGGAGGCGCCGCGCCGGTCGGCGGTCGATGCCCGGCTCGCCGCGGCGCCGCGCGGCATCGTCCCGGCGCGCGGGCAGCTCGACCCGGAGGCGCGCGTAGCCTTGTTTCGCCGCATGGCGGAGGCGGCTTCGGCGACCGTCGCCGAGGTGAACGGCGCCGATGCGGTGCCGGGCGAGGTCGCCCGCTTTCTGCGCGACCACAACTTGCCGGCGACGGTGCGCACCGGCGAGGATTCGCGCCTCGCGGCGATGCCCTGGGGCACCACGGCGCTCGAGGTGACGCGCGGACGCTCGCTCGGCCAGGATCCCAATGCCGTCTCCCATGCGCTCGGCGCCGTGGCCGAGAGCGGCACCTTGGCACTCGTCTCCGGGCCGGACAATCCGACGACCCTCAACTTCCTGCCCGAGACGCATGTGGTGGTGGTCGCGGCCGAGGATGTCGCGGGCGACTACGAGACGGTCCTCGATCGGGTCCGAGCGGCGGCCGGCAAGGGACGGATGCCACGCACCCTGAATTTCATCACCGGCCCGTCGCGGTCGGCCGACATCGAGCAGAAGCTCGTACTTGGCGCCCACGGTCCGCGACGGCTTCACATCGTGATCGTGAAACCCAGTGCCCGTCCGGCGAGTTAGCCCAATAGTCAGGCTTACGCCACATCCGAACCGGCGACTGTCCGAGGGGGAATTGATGATAAGGGGATCGATCTTTGCCTGCGCCGCGGCCGCCGTCATGGTCGCTGCCGGGCCGGCCTGGGCTTGCCGGGGCGCGAAGACCCTGTTCAGCGACGATTTCAAGCAGGTCGATTCGAGCTGGGGCTTCGACTCGCCCGACGTCAGCGTCGAGGAAGGCAAGGTCAAGGTCAAGCCGCAGCCGGACATCTCGAATCTTCTGATCTACAAAGCCATATTGTTCTCGAACGCCGACTATTGCATCACGGTGCGCACGCCCAATAGCCTCACCGACACCGACAACACGATGGCCGGTCCGCTGTTCTGGGCCACCGATTACGACAACTACTACATGTTCATGATCACGCCGAGCGGCTATGCGGAACTGACCCGCAAGGTCGCCGGCAAATGGATCAATGTTGTCGAGTGGAAGCAGGATCCGAACATCAAGCGCGGTTCCGGGTCCAAGAACATCCTCGAGGTGGAGACCAACGGCGACACGATCACGGCCTTCATCAACGGGCAGCAATTCGCGTCCGTGAAAGGGCAGATGCCCGAAGGCGGCGGCCAGATCGGCATGCGGGCGCAATCCGAGAAGGCCCAGGTCGACACCTGGAAATTCACCGCGCTCAAGGTGACCGACCTGCCGTCCGGCACGGCTCCGGAACCCGCCGGTGCCCAGACGTCGGCGCCTGCCGCCGCGCCTCCGGCACCGACTGGAGCGCCTGCCGCCGTGACGCCGGCGAGCCCTGCCAACCCGACGACGCCCGCGCAATAAGGCAAGGTCAGCGTTCGGCGGAGCGGCGCCGCAGCCGGATGTAGAGCGCGCCGGCGCCGCCATGGCCGCGCCCGGCCTCCTCGAAGCCGAGCACGACGCCCTCGAGGATCCGGTCGCGCAGCCAATGCGGAAGGGCGCGGCGCAACACGCCCGCCTCGCCACCGTCCCGGTGCCTTTCGGAACTGCCCTTGCCGGTGACGACGAGAACCAGGCGGGCGTCGTCGTCATGCGCCCGCAGCAGAAAACGGATCAACGCGGAATGTGCCTCGGCCTGCCTCATGCCATGCAGGTCGAGAGTCGCGTCGATGTCGATCCTCCCGCCTTCGACGCGCTTCTTGTAGCGGCGCTCGAAGGCGGCGAGCTGGATTGGCTTCGGCACCGACATCGGCGGCGAATAGCTCGCGGTCGTGGGGCGCCGCGGCTTGGGCGGGTCGGGCGAGGGGCACGACGTCGGTGGCTCGGGTGGCGGCGCCGGGCTCGGCGCGACGGCGCTGCGGCGCGGCGAAACGGTACGCGTCACCTTCAGCCAGATCTCGATCTCCTCGTCGCTCAAGCGGCGCGGCGTCATGGTGCGACCCCGCGCGGCGCGACGTCGCGCGGCAGCAGCACGGTGAAGTCGGCTGCGTGCCGGATGCCGCCGGCCCCGGTCCCGGCCGTCTCGCCCGAGCCGAAGAAGATGTCGGCGCGGGCCGGCCCCAGGATCGCCGAACCGGTGTCTTGCGCCACCATCAGGCGGCGGAAGGCGGACGGCGTGGCGCTCCGCCAGGGCAGGTCGGCCTCGATCCAGAACGGCAGGCCATAGGGCCAGATCGTCCGGTCGACCGCGATGGAGCGCAGCGCCTCGAGCGGCAAACCCTGGCCGCCGATCGGTCCCTCGCCGGTCGTCGCCGGGGCGCTCCGGAAGAAGATGTAGGAGCGGTTGCGCTGCATCAGCACACGGCCTGCCGCGCCCGGCTCCTGTCCATTGGCGCGGATCCAGCCCTTGAGTCGCTCGAGCGACATGGCTTCGAGCGGGATCGCGCCCTCCTTGACGAGGATGCGGCCGATCGACGTATAGGGCTGGCCGTTGCGGCCGTCATAGACGAGGCGGAGCGCGCTGCCGTCGGGAAGGACCACCCGGGCCGAGCCCTGCACCTGGACGAGGAAGACCTCCACCCAGTCGCTGAGCCAGGCCACGGGGCGACCCTCGCCGCGTTCGGCGGCGGCTTCGATGGCCGCGCGCTCCGGATAGGGTTCGGCCGCGACGCCCGGGCCGAGCCTGGCGTAGGCTTCCGGGCGCGCCAGCACCGGCGCGATGAACGCCGGCGTCCGCGCCAGCGAGCCGGGAACGGCGGGCTCGTAATAGCCGGTCAGGAAGCCGCGCGTGGCCGGGTCCGCGGACTCGATTCGGTAGGGCGTGAAATGACATCGGAACAGCGTCTGCGCCGCCGCCCTGTCTGCGGGCTCGGCGAGCGCCGCGAGGCGTCGGACGCCACTGATCCAAGCCTCCGGCTCGACGGCGGCGCGCAGCGGCGTAAGTCCGCATGCGATGGCCCGAGCCGATCGCTGCAGCACACGCCATGACGCCACGAGATCGTCCTCGCCGAAGCCGACGAGGCTGTCGAAGTCGGTTTCCGCCAATCGGAACGGCGGATCGAGACGTGGGCCGGAAAACGCAAGGGCCGCAGCGGACATGGCCGTCGATCGAAATTACACGGGCCGGATGCTTCGTCGCGACGCCTAGTTCTGGGTTTCGGTGGCGACGAGCTTCCAGTTCGGATTGCGCGAATCGATGTCGCGGGCGAAGGTCCACAGATCCACGACGTCGGCGACCTGGTCGGGGCTGCCGCCGACGATGGCGCCGCTCGGGTCGCGCGTCACCGTGATCATCTGCGGTTGGAATTTCACGCCGATCTGGGCGGTACGGCCGCGCAGGGCCGCGTCCTCGATCACCGCCTGATTCATCGACACGAAGGTGGTGTCGACCCGATGACCCTTGGCCTCGCGCTCGGCGATCGAGGCGGCGAATCCGTCATAGACGTCCTTGGCCAGAAGCGGCACGAGAGCGTCGCGATCGCCCTTGGCGAAGCTCGTGACGATCATCTCGTAGGCTGCGCGGGCTCCCTCCATGAAGGCCGGAGCCGAGAAGGACGGATCGGCGGACGTGATCGCTTCGAGGCCGGCGGCGGCGGTCGCGGAGCCCGGCGCGACCAGCGTCGTCCAGGGCTGGGCGGGCTCGGCCGGCGACGCGGGTTGCACGGTGTCCGCCGCACGCTCTTCGGGAGCACCGGGAAGGCGGATCACCTTACCGGTATCGCCGGGAGGCGGCGGATTGCCCTGGCCGGCCTTGCGGCGCGCCGCGAAGGGATCGTAAGGCGGTCGCTCGTTGCCCGTTCGCGTGCCGAGCACAGAGCGCAGCTTCCAGACGACGAAAACCGCCAGGACGGCGAAGACGATCGTCGTGACGTCGAAGGGCTCATGCATGGCGGGGCCTTAGCTTTCAATCAGTGGCACGAGTTGCGGGAGTGCCCGGAGGCGCCCATATTCTCGATATAATGTGGAGACAGGATGCGGAATATCTACACGCGGGGTTCGTCTTCGTCCCAGGATGGGGGGCATTGCGGGCGATCCTCGGGTTGTATAGAGCCCCGCCGCCTCCCTCGGCAACCTACGGCACGGCCATGCTTCGTCGCGGAAACCTCGGAACGTTCATAGGGCTTGGCCTCCTGGCCGAACTTTGCGTCTTTGCAGCGGTCGCCGACCGCGTCGGTTTCGGCGGGGCGGTGGGGTTGAGCCTTGCCTTCAGCCTGCTCGGCGTCGTCATGCTGCGCCGCTCGGGAACGAGCGCGCTGGCTTCGCTCCGCGGCCTCGCCGACAACCCACGCGGGCGCGAGGGCGCCTTCATCGACGGCATGCTCGGCGCCATCGGCGCGCTGCTGCTGATCGTCCCCGGGTTCCTCAGCGATCTCTGCGGCCTCTTCCTCCTTGCCCCGTCCGGACGGCAATGGGTGATCAGGCGGTTCGGGCTGGCGATCGAGCCGCCGGCCGCGACGGGCCGCCACGGCGGCCCCCGCATCATCGATCTCGGCGACACCGATTTCACCCGGCTCGACAATGTCCCGGGCCGCTGAGGCCGCGCCATTCGCCTTGGTGATCGGCTTTTCCGCGAGCGTCTCGGACGTGCCGGCGGCAGATGCCGCGACGGGGCGCCTTGATGCGCTTTGCCGCGTGGCCGCCGGCCCCGATGGCGGCAATCAACGTCGATCCTTTTTTCGTTGTGCAGGGCCAACGAGAGGCGGGCGCTGGGCGCCCTGCGACAGGCCATGGCCCGGGCGGAAGGCGCCGCCGAGCGGCACTGCGGCAGGCTCTCCTCGTCTCGTGGTCGCGGCCCTCGCCTGCTGCGACGCCTGCCGGGTACTGCGGTCGCGGGGGCTCCCGTCACCCTGATCCGAGGCTCGTACTGAGCTTGCCAAGCCTTGCTTGTCGGCCTCCGCGATCCATGCTACGCGGCCCCGCCGCAGGAACGACGGGCGATCAAGGAGTTGGGCTATGGCCGATACGAACGGCAGTAACGGCAACGGCAACGGTTCTGCCGAGACCGGACCTCAGCTCAACGCCCTCGCGCAATATATCAAGGACTTGTCCTTCGAGAACCCGAACGCGCCGAACTCGCTGGGGCCGCAGGAGAAGGGCCCCAACATCTCCATCCAGGTCAATGTCAACGCGCGGCAATTGTCGGAGACCGACTTCGAGGTGTCGCTGTCGCTCGAAGGCGCTGCGGGCGAGGGGGCGGGCACGCTGTTCAAGTTCGAGCTCGACTACGCCGGCGTGTTCCGGGTCCGCAACATCCCGGAGGACCAGATGCATCCGGTGGTGATGATCGAATGTCCGCGGCTGCTGTTCCCCTTTGCGCGGCAGATCGTCGCCGACAGCGTGCGCAACGGCGGCTTCCCGCCGCTGTTCATCGATCCGATCGATTTTGCCGGCCTTTACCGCCAGCGGACGGAAGGCAAGACGCCGAGCATTCCGGTGGCATGAGCCATGCCGGTCCATGGGCTCGGCGACGTCGAACCGGTGCTGCCCCCGCCCGAGCGGGTTTGGATCGCACCGGATGCGCATGTGATCGGCAAGGTGCGGCTCGGTGAGGATGTCGGGATCTGGTTCGGCTGCGTGCTGCGCGGCGACAACGACCTCATCGCGATCGGGCCGCGGACCAATATCCAGGACGGTGCGGTCCTCCATGCCGACCCCGGCTTTCCGCTCACCGTCGGCGACGGCTGCACGGTCGGGCATCGGGTGATCCTGCACGGCTGCACGATCGGTCCCAATAGCCTGATCGGCATGGGGGCCACGATCATGAACGGCGCCCGGATCGGCGCCAATTCGATCGTCGGCGCCAATGCGCTCGTCACCGAGAACAAGGTCTTTCCCGACAACAGCCTCATCCTCGGGGCGCCGGCGAAGCTCGCGCGGACGATCGACGAGGCGGCGGTCGCCGATCTGCGGCGCGCGGCGGACCATTACGTCGCCAATGCCACGCGCTTCCGCGCCGGGCTCCGGCAGCTCGACCGGTCATGATCCGATCGTCGCTCCCGGCGCGGCTCGGCGCGGCGACCCTCGCGATTGCAATCCTGTTGCCTGCCGCCTGTTTCGCCGCTCCGGCGGCCGTCGCGCCGGCGGCGCCCGCGGCGTCTCCCGACGACGCCCTCAAGACGGCTTTCGAGGCGCTGCCCGAGGCGGATCGCCGCGCCGTCCAGAATGCCCTTATCTGGGTCGGCGATTATACGGCGGCGGTCAGCGGCGCCTTCGGGCCGCGAACCCGCGATGCGCTCGTGGCCTACGGCCGAGACGCGAAGCAGCCACCCTTGGCGGTGCTCGAACCGGCGGGGCGCGAGCGCCTCGTCGCTGCGGCGAAAGCCGCGGCCGGCGCGGTAGGGTTTGCGACGGTCCGAGACAAGCGCGCCGGCCTCGTCCTGGGGCTGCCGCAAAAGATCCTGACCAAGGTCACCACGACCGACACGGGCACGCGCTCCGCCTCGGGCGACGGCTCGCTCGTGGTCGACACGCTGTTCCGTCCGGCCGGGGAGGGCGGTCTTGCCGCCGCCTTCGATCGCATGAGCAGCCCGACGGCCACCCGCACCATTACCTACAAGTTCTCGAAGCCGGACTTCTTCGTCGTCACGGGCGAAACCGGCGAGCGCAAGTTCTATTCGCGCTTCGCCATCGAGCCGGAGAGCAGCGCCCGGCCAACGGCCGATCGCCTCATCCGCGGCTTCACGCTCACCTATCCCAAGGCCGACGCGAGGCGGATGGACCGCATTACCATTGCCATGGCCGCGAGCTTCGATCCGTTCCCGCCCGCCGCCAAGCCGACGACACCCGGCGTCGCGGCCGCGACGCCGGGTGTCGAGGCGCAGGCGGTTATCGTTGCGCCGGGGCTCGCGCTGACGAGCCTCGTGCCGCAGCTTTGCCCGTCGCCGCAGGTCGGCGGCACCCCCGCGTCGTTCAAGGCTTCCGACGCCGTCAGCGGCCTCGCGTTGCTTGACGTTCCGACCTCCGCGACGACGTCGCCGTCGATTGCGGCATCCGCCGATCCGCAGGGAGCCTATTTCGCTCTGTTCAAACAGTCGGACGGGCTCGGCGTGGCGCCCGCAATCCTTCGTGAGGCGGCGACGGGCCCCGCGGTCTCGAGCCCGCTCCAGCAGGGTGCCGCCGGAAGTCCGGTGATCTCCCGGACCGGCCAGCTTGTCGGCACCGTCAGGACGGGTCTGGCTTCGCCCAAGTCGATCGGCGGAACGGTTCTCCAGGCGGATTATGGTCTGACCGGGTCTGCGGCGATCCGGGCCTTCCTGGGCCGCGCCGGCGTGACGATTGCCGATGTGAGCTCGCCGAGCCCTGTGACGCTCGGCGATGCCGTGGCGCCGTGGGTGCCGTTGCTGATCGAGGTGAGATGCGGAGCGGCGTCCGCCGCACCTGCGCCGCCGTCGCCGTTCGCCAAGTAGAGCCTCAGCGTGGGGCGCGTTTGGCCAGGATGCGCTGCAGCGTCCGGCGATGCATGTTGAGCCGGCGGGCGGTCTCCGACACGTTGCGGCCGCAGAGCTCGTAGATGCGCTGGATATGCTCCCAGCGGACGCGATCCGCCGACATCGGATTCTCCGGCACTTCCGCCTTGTCGTGACGGGTGGCCATGAGAGCGCCATAGATCTCGTCGGCGTCGGCGGGCTTGGCCAGATAGTCGAAGGCGCCGAGCTTCACCGCCGTCACCGCGGTGACGATGTTTCCGTAGCCGGTCAGGATGATGCCGCGGGCATCGGGGCGGCGAGCCTTCAGCTCCTGCATGACGTCGAGGCCGTTGCCATCGCCGAGCCGCATGTCGATGATCGCGAAGGCGGGCGCATGGGCCTCGATGGCGCTGCGGCCCTGCGCGATGGACTCGGCTGCCTCGACCTTGAAGCCGCGGGTCTCCATCGCCTTGGCCAGGCGGGTGAGGAACGGCTTGTCGTCGTCCACGATCAACAGGGTCGGATCCGTTACCGTCCGGTCCAGGGCCGGCTGGCCTCCGGGTTGCAGGCTCATCGTCATTCTCCAGATTTCCTCATCTTATTTAATGCGTGCGCATGAACAGAACAGGGGGGCGGCGCATACCCGCCCCGCGTATTCGCTCGCGCTCGAAGCTGGTGCGCGGCCATTCGACGGCGACGATGGCGCCGGTCGCGGGCGGCGAGGCATTGGCGGCCGACACCGTGGCGCCCGAGCGTTCGAGCAGGGTCTTGGCGATGAACAGGCCGAGCCCGAGCCCCGACCCCGCTTCCGCCTTGGCGCGCCGGCCCGAGCCGCGCGAGGTGATATAGGGTTCTCCGACGCGCGCCAGGATATCGGCCGCGAAGCCCGGCCCGTCGTCGCGGATCGTCACCGAGACGACATCGCGGGTCCAGCGCGCCTCGATCCGGACGGAGCTACGGGCGAAATCGATGGCATTCTCGACCAGGTTGCCGAACCCGTAGAGGATCCCCGGGTTGCGGCGGCAGACCGGCTCGGGCCCCAGCGCATCGTCGACGACCTCGACCGAGACCCCGAAGTCGCGCTGCGGCCCGACCACCTCCTCGAGCACATGGAGCAGCGTCAGCTCCTCGAGCGGGCCGGCCTTCTCGCCGTCGAGGGAGGCGAGCTTTCCGAGGATGGTGCGGCAGCGCCGCACCTCCTGGTCGAGCAGGCGCAGGTCGTCGTGGATCTGGCAGGGTTCGAGCTTCCCGTCGCCAGCCTGCACCAGCTGGAGCATCTCCTTGACGACGAGCGTCACGGTGGCGAGCGGCGTGCCGAGCTCATGCGCGGCGGCCGCGGCAAGGCCGTCGAGCTGCGTGAGGTGCTGTTCGCGCGCCAGCACGAGTTCGGTCGCGGCCAGCGCGTCGGAGAGCTGGCGGGCCTCCTCGGCCACGCGCGACGCATAGATGCCGATGAAGGCGACCCCGAGCACGACGGCGACCCAGATGCCGGCGCTGAACAGGAACGGCAGTTCCAGCCGTTGCCCGGGCTGCCAGGGCAGCGGCATGTGCCAGTTGACCAGGATCGTCGCGGCAACGACCGTGAGGCCCCCGAGGAGCAGCGTGCGCATCGGCGACAGCGAGGCGGCCGAGATCATCACCGGCGCCAGGAACAGCATGGAGAACGGATTTTCGAGGCCGCCGGTGAGGAACAGCAGGGCAGAGAGCTGCAACAGGTCGTAGCCGAGCAGGATCGTCGCCGGCGCGTCGTCGAGCCGATGACTGACCGGAAAACGCAGCCGCAGGCCGACGTTCACCAGCCCGGACAGCGCCACCACGAGCAGGCAGGCCATCAGCGGCAGCGGAAAGCCGAGGCCATAGTAGATGAACAGCACGGCCGCCGACTGCCCGCCGATGGCGAGCCAGCGCAGCCGCGACAGCGTCTCGACCCTGAGGCGCCGGGCCGGCCGGCCGAGATCGATATCGGTCAGGTCGGGCATGTGCTAAGGTTGCGCCGTCATCTCTTGCCCTCGACATCGCCGGCGGTCGCCCGATCCGGACTCGCAATGAGCCTCCTTCCTAGCCCAATGTGCTGCCCCGCGCTGCCGTGCTTTTTGGATATCGTCACCACCCTTCGCGCCCCGGCGGCAGGATCGTCGCCGTGCCGGTAGGCCAACCTGCGGTCACGGTGCCCGCCATTGGCCTCGACCGGCTGACCAAGCTCTACAAGGGCCATGCAGCCGTCAAAGACCTGTCCTTCTCGGTTGCGGAAGGCTCGATCACCGGCCTCCTGGGCGGCAACGGCGCCGGCAAGACCACCACGATCGGCATGATCCTCGGATTGATCCTGCCGACCTCGGGGCGGGTGAGCGTGCTCGGCGCCGACATGGCGCGCGAGCGCCACCGTGTGCTGGGCCGCATGAACTTCGAAAGTCCCTATGTGGACATGCCGCATCGCCTGACCGTGCGCCAGAATCTGACCGTCTTCGCCCGGCTCTACGGCGTGCGGAACCGGGCGGCGCGCATCGACGAGGTGGCGGCCCGGCTGGCGCTGAGGGATTTCCTCGACCGCCCGGCCGGCATGCTGTCGGCTGGGCAGAAGACCCGGGTGGCGCTCGCCAAGGCGCTGATCAACCGGCCCGACGTGCTGCTGCTCGACGAGCCCACCGCCTCGCTCGATCCCGACACCGGCGACTGGGTCCGCACCGTGATCGAGGACTACCGCCGGGAGAGCGGGGCCACGATCCTGATGGCCTCGCACAACATGGCCGAGGTCGAGCGCCTGTGCGACCGCGTCATCATGTTGAAGCGCGGCGAGATCGTCGCCGACGG
The DNA here is from genome assembly GCA_965277635.1 of Lichenihabitans sp. GTDB lineage: Bacteria > Pseudomonadota > Alphaproteobacteria > Rhizobiales > Beijerinckiaceae > Lichenihabitans. The sequence goes on along the minus strand of CBDIDE010000002.1, from coordinate 932,730 downwards.
ATCGGCCGGGGACCTCATGCGGCGTTTCGGCCGTGACAATCTCGAGGACGTTTTTCTCGACGTCGCCCGCGGGCGTGGCGTCGAGAGCGTCGCCCCCGCCGCTCCGGTCCTGTTATGATCCTCCTCGCGGCGCCATTGAAATCCTTCTCGCCGTCGCGCGTCGCCGCGATGGTCACGCGCTATCTCTATCTCCTGCGCTCGTCCTGGCCGCGCGTGGTCGACCTCGTCTACTGGCCGACGGTGCAGATGGTGACCTGGGGCTTCCTGCAGACCTATGTGGGCCAGCATTCCGGCGCCGGCGAGGCGTTCGGCAGCAAGGCGGGCGTCGTGGCGGGGGCCCTCGTCGGCGGCGTGATGCTATGGGACGTGCTGTTCCGCGGCCAGCTCGGCTTCTCGATCTCCTTCCTCGAGGAAATGTATTCGCGCAACATCGGCAACATCCTCATCAGCCCGTTGCGCCCGCTCGAATTTGTTGCGGCGCTGATCACGATGAGCGTGGTGCGGCTGATGATCGGCATCATCCCCGTGACCGGGCTCGCCGTCTGGTTCTTCGGCTTCAACCTCTGGGGGCTGGGCCTCGGGCTCGGGGCCTTCTTCGCCAACCTTCTGCTGACGAGCTGGAGCGTCGGGCTCGTGGTCTCGGGCTTCCTGCTGCGCAACGGCCTCGGCGCCGAGGCGCTCGCCTGGAGCCTCATGTTCCTGCTGCTGCCGCTCTGCTGCGTCTACTATCCGGTGTCGGTGATGCCGGGATGGCTGCAGGCGGTCGCCTGGGCGCTGCCGCCGACCTATGTGTTCGAAGGTCTGCGGGCGATGCTGAACGAGCATGTGTTTCGGGCCGACCTGATGGTGCGGGCGCTCGCCATCAACGCCGGGCTGCTCTGCGCCAGCACGGCGGCCTTCCTGTGGCTCTTGCGGCTCTCCCGCCAGGCCGGAACCCTGCTGCAGATGGGGGAATGAGGCGGTGATGGGTCGGCGCTGCGGACCGCGATGATGCGGCGCCTGCGTTGAATGGCTGTTAAGGCCCATCTCATTTCATGTCATAAGGTTCACATGGCGGCTCGTGGCCGCCGCGTGGAGTTCGCGTCCGTGGCGGTTCGCGAAGGCAGGGCTGTCGCGGGAATAGAGACGATGAAGATGTCCTATCAGGCCTACGAGATGACGCACCTGGCCTTGGCGCCGGCACGGGCCATGTCGGATGCGACGCGGCTGTTCTTCAAGAATCCGCTCAACCCCTGGTCCTACACGCCTCTGGGACGCAACGCGGCCGCCGGCGCCGAACTCTTCGAGCGGATGACGCGCCGCTACGGCAAGCCGATCTTCGGGCTCGACACGACGGTGGTCGCCGGGCGCACCGTCGCGCTCCACGAGGAGATCGTCTGGCAGCGGCCGTTCTGCAACCTCATGCATTTCGCCCATGCGGAGCCGGTCCGCGGCAAGCCTCTGCCGAAACTGCTTATCGTTGCGCCCATGTCGGGCCATCACGCGACGCTGCTGCGCGGCACCGTCGAGGCCTTTCTGCCGCATTTCGACGTCTACATCACCGATTGGATGGATGCCCGCATGGTGCCCAAGGCCATGGGGCGGTTCGATCTCGACGACTACATCGACTATCTCGTCGCGATCATCACCGTTCTCAGCCAGGGCTCCGACACACCGCTGCATACGCTCGGCGTCTGCCAGCCGGCCGTGCCGCTTATCGCCGCGGTCGCCTTCATGGAGGCGGCCCGCAACCCCTGCCATCCGGCCTCGATGACGCTGATGGGCGGTCCCATCGACACCCGCAAGAGCCCCACCGCCGTCAACGTGCTGGCCGAGACCCGCGGCACCGAATGGTTCCGGCGCAACTGTCTCGAGACCGTACCCTTCCCCTACCCGGGCATGGGACGCGAGGTCTATCCCGGCTTCCTGCAGCTCTCGGGCTTCATGGCGATGAACCTCGACCGGCATGTCAATGCCCATCTCGACATGTTCCGCCACCTGGTGCAGGGCGACGGCGAGCCGGCCGAGAAGCATCGCGACTTCTACGACGAATATCTGGCCGTCATGGATCTGACGGCGGAATTCTACATGCAGACCGTCGAAGAGGTCTTCGTCAGCCATTCGCTGCCGAAGCGTGAAATGATGCATGCGGGCCAGCGGATCGACCTCGGCGCGATCCGGCGCACCGCGCTGATGACGGTTGAGGGGGAGAAAGACGACATCTCGGGCGTCGGCCAGACCTATGCGGCGCATGCGCTATGCGCCAACCTGCCGGAGGAGCTGAAGTCCCACCATCTGCAGCTCGGCGTCGGCCATTACGGCGTGTTCAACGGCTCGCGCTTTCGCTCGGAGATCGCGCCGCGCATTGTCGCCTTCACGCGGCATGTGGAGGAGTTCGACGGCGTGGCGGCCGCGGCGGAATGACAGCACTGCGGTGCTGATCCACTGGTTTTCATGCCCACGGCGCTGGACGATGACGGATGGCGCCCCCTAGACTGCGCCATGGCCCGAATTACGGAAGTCCTCGTTTCGGCCGCACCGCCCAAACCGCCGCTGCGCGGCGCCCGGGTGCCGCTGACGGTGGTCCATGCGGGCGTCACCTATCGAATCGCGGTCAAGCGCGTGGCGAGCGCGCGCCGCTTCACCTTGCGGGTGCGGACCGCGACCCAGGACGCGGTGCTGACAATGCCGCCGCGCGCCTCGCTCAAGACCGCCTTGTCCTTCGCCGAGCGTCATGCCGAATGGATCGGCGAGCGGCTCAGCCAGCTTCCCGCCCCGCGCCCCATCGCGGCCGGGGCGCGGGTGCCGGTGCGGGGCGTCGAGCATCTCATCGCCCACGATGCTGCGGCGTTGCGGCGCCAGCCGGTCGTGCTGCCGGCGCCGGACGGGAGTGCGGAGCTTCGCATCCGTGTCGGCGGCCGGCCAGAGCATGTCGGTGCCGCGGTCCTGGCTTTCCTGCGCCGCGAGGCGTTGCGGGACCTGACGGAGGCGGCGCGGCGCCATGCGGCCACTGTCGGGAAGACCATCGCGCGGATCAGCTTGCGCGACACGAGGAGCCGCTGGGGGTCCTGCTCGTCGCGCGGCACGCTCAGCTTCTCCTGGCGACTGGTCATGGCGCCCCCCGCCGTGCTCGACTACCTGGCGGCGCACGAAGTGGCGCACCTCGTCCATATGGACCATTCGGCCGCCTTCTGGGCCGTCGCCCGCCGCCTCGCGCCGCAGACGGACGAGGCCGAGGCCTGGCTCAGGCGGCACGGGCCGGCGTTGCATCGATACGCGCCCGCCTGAGGCCGTCAGCGCCGCCTCATCGTGAGATAGACCGGCCGGCGCCCGTCGAGAAGCGCCTTGGCCTCGTAGCGGGTCGACGGCCAGTCCGGCCAGGGCAGGCGCCAATCCTCGGCGGTCTCCGCGACCCAGAGGAAATCGGGCGACCGCAGCACGCGCGCCAGCAACCAGCCGGCGTAGTCGTCGATGTCGGTGGCGAAGCGCAGGACGCCGCCGGGCCGCAGCACACGAGCCAGCCGCGCCAGCTTCTCATCCGAGACGAAGCGGCGCTTACGCTGCCGGCGCTTGGGCCACGGATCGGGATAGAGGATGTCGGCGGCCTCGAGGCAGGCCGGCGGCAGGGCATCGAGCACCTCGCCCGCATCCCCGGCATGGACCCGCAGGTTGTCGAGCCCGAGCTCCTCGATCTGGCGGACCAGCTTGGCGACGCCGTTGCGGAATGGCTCGCAGCCGATGAAGCCCGTCTCCGGCAGGCGGCGCGCTTCGGCCGCCAGGTGCTCGCCGCCTCCGAAGCCGATCTCGATCCGCAGGGAGCGGACTGGCCGCCGGAACAGCGCGACGGGGTTGCCGAGATCGCCCAGGTCGATCTCGAGCCCCGGCAGCAGCCGATCGATCGCGGCCCGCTGCGCCGCGCGAAGCGGGCGCCCGGCCCGCCGTCCATGCAGGACGCCGGCGCGGTGACGCTCGCCGCCGTCGTCGCCCATTGACCGGCTGACGGACCCGTCAGGCGAAATGGGTGTGCAGCTTGTCGGCGAGGTCGGTCGCCTCCCACGAGAAGCCGCCGTCGGCCTCGGTCTTGCGGCCGAAATGACCATAGGCCGAGGTCCGCGCGTAGATCGGCTTGTTGAGATGCAGGTGCTCGCGAATGCCGCGCGGGGACAGACGCATGACCTCCGTCAGCACTCTTTCGAGCTTGCCGGCGTCGACATGGCCGGTGCCGTGCAGGTCGGCATAGATCGACAGCGGCTCGGCGACGCCGATCGCGTAGGAGAGCTGGATGGTGCAGCGCTCGGCGAGCCCCGCCGAGACCACGTTCTTGGCGAGGTAGCGCGCCGCATAGGCGGCCGAACGGTCGACCTTGGTCGGGTCCTTGCCCGAGAAGGCGCCGCCGCCGTGCGGGGCGGCCCCGCCGTAGGTGTCGACGATGATCTTGCGTCCGGTGAGGCCGCAGTCGCCGTCCGGGCCGCCGATGAAGAACTTGCCGGTCGGATTGACGTGCCAGACCGTGTCGCGGTCGATCCAGCCGTCGGGGAGCGCCTTCGACACGTAGGGCTCGATCAGGTCGCGCATGTCGTCCGAGGTGAGGCTCTCGTCGACATGCTGGTGCGAGACGACGATCTGCGTCGCCTTGACCGGCTTGCCGTTCTCGTAGCGCACCGTCACCTGGCTCTTGGCGTCGGGGCCGAGGCGCTTCTCGGCGCCCGAGCGGCGAGCCTCCGAGAGGCCCTGCAGGATGCGGTGCGAATAATAGATCGGGGCCGGCATCAGCTCAGGCGTCTCGCGGCAGGCGTAGCCGAACATGATGCCCTGGTCGCCCGCCCCTTCGTCCTTGTTGTCGATCGCGTCGACGCCCTGGGCGATGTCGGCGGACTGGGCGTGCAGCAGGATCTCGACCTGCGCCCTGTCCCAATGGAAGCCGTCCTGCTCGTAGCCGATGTCCTTGATCGACCGGCGGATCGTCTCTTCCATCATGGCCTGGTCGATCGAGGGTCCGCGAACCTCGCCGGCGACGACGACGCGGTTGGTCGTGGCCAGCGTCTCGCAGGCGACCCGGATCTGGTAGGGATCGATGCCGGCCTTGCCGCCTTCGCGGAAGAACAGGTCGACGATCTCGTCGGAGATCCGGTCGCAGACCTTGTCGGGATGCCCCTCGGAAACCGATTCGCTGGTGAAGAGATAGTTGGGGCGGATCACGTTTGCACTCCCGACTGGCAGGCGGCCGATGCCGATCGCGAGGCAAATTCGAGCCTGTCGACGATGCGGCCGCGAACCGTTTGGCAGTCCGCGTTCGTCAGGTCAAGCGGTTTGAGCGAATTCGTTCGGTATAGCGAACGATGGCGCGGCTGCACCATACTCAATCTGGCCTCCGGCCCGGAGGCGGGGCCGACCAGCGAAGGCCCGCCTCACGCGCGGCCGTCGCCCACCGGCGTGGCGGCCTCGTCGAGCTGTTCGTCGGCAAGGGCCGTGACGAGATCGATGATCTTCTTGCGGACCCGCGTCTCCTTGATCCGTACGAAGGCTCTGTTCAGGAGCAGCCCTTCCGACGAGGCCAGGAAGTCGACCACGAAGCCGCTGGTATCCTCGGCGAAACCGGCCTGCGGGCCGGTCCCCTCGACCGCCGGCATGTCGTCGAAGAAGAAGGCAGGCGGCACGTTGAGGACGCGGGCGATCTGCTCCAGGCGGCTCGCCCCGATTCGATTCGTGCCCTTCTCGTATTTCTGCACCTGCTGGAAGGTCAGGCCGAGGGCGCCACCGAGCTTCTCCTGGCTCATCCCGATCAGCACGCGGCGCATGCGCACCCGACTCCCGACATGCCTGTCGATGGGATTCGGGCTCTTCTTCACCTTCACGTCTCCTGGCAGGATGCCTGCTCCCGGCCGTTCGGCCATTTGTCCGTCCCCCTCCGCGACACTGCGAACCTCTCCCCGACCTCGCCTCGCGATCACCTGTCATACCGCAAGACGAAGCGCCTGCGCCGATACTGCAGGACGAGGACGATCGTCAACAGCAGCGCACTTATCACGAAAGCGGCAAGCTCGTGAAATCGCCCGAACGGCGTACGCTTCAGGCCTTCCGGCAGCGGACCGTCGAGGACGTTGGCGACCCCGATGGGCAGGCTGGCGAGGATGCGCCCGTAAGGGTCCACGATGGCCGAGATCCCGGTATTGGCGGCGCGGATCAGCGGCAGGCCCTCCTCGATGGCGCGCAGGCGCGCTTGCGCGAAGTGCTGATAGGGGCCCGACGTATTGCCGAACCAGCCGTCGTTGGTCAGGTTCAGAATCAGTCCCTGCGGCGCGGGACGCCGGATGCCGGCCATGATCTCGTCCGGAAAGATGACCTCGTAGCAGATGGCCGGGACGATCGGCGGCAGGCCCGGCGCGTTGAGCAGGCGATGGTGCGACCCGGCCGAGAAACCGCCGGGGATATCCACGAAATGCTCGACGCCGAGACGGCCGAGGATCCACTCGAACGGCACATATTCGCCGAACGGCACGAGGTGGACCTTGTCGTAGCCGTCGACGATCGAGCCGTCGCTGGTCAGCACTTGGATCGAATTGTAGTAGCGCACAGGCGTCGAGGAGCCGGCCTGGCCCTCGGCGCGCGCCGCGCCGGTGATCAGCACGGTTCCGGCGGGAAGCGCCGCCGTGATGGCATCGATCGCCTCGGGCTGGCGCGACAGGATGAAGGGAAACGGGCTCTCGGGCCAGATCAGGTGGGTGACGTCGGAGAGGCCGCTGGTGGTCGCGGAGGTGGCCTTGTCGGACAGGGCGAGGTAGCGGCGCAGGATCTCCCGGCCGTTGGCGTAGGTGAAGGCCGCGTCCTGGGGAATGTCCGGCTGCATGATCCTGAGACGGACGCCGGCGACCGTGCCGGCGTGACCGTTGGCAAGTCGCAGCGCGCCGAAGATCGCGATGGCGCAAAACCCCGCCAGCGCCAAGGCCGGGGGAAGGATGCGGCGCCAGCCTCGCCGCCCGTCGGGGCCGTCGTCATCGGCGAGGGTCGCGGGCGCGGCGCAGAGGGCGATGGTGACGAGCGTCAGGCCATGCAGGCCGACGACGCTGCCGAGTTGCGCCAGCACCAGGATGTTGCCCAGCGCCATGCCGTATTCGTTCCACGGAAAGCCCGTGAACAAGACGCTGCGCAGCCACTCCGCCAGGCCGAGGCCGAGCGTCAGCGACAGGATGCGCCCCGCGCCGGGCATCCAGAGCAGGCGGGACACCGCGAAGCCGAAGGCCGTGAACAGCGCCAGAATAGCCGGCACGCCGAGCACGCTGATCGGCAGCGCCCAGGCGAACTTGTCCGGCTCGACGAGCGTGGCCGCGCCGAGCCACCATAGCCCGCCGACGAAATAGCCCAGGCCCCACCACCAGCCGGTGCCGGCCGCCGACGCCAGCGACGGCCACAGATGGGCGCGCCAGCCGGTGCCGCCCCGCGGTGCCCGGTCGGCTCCGTCGAGCAGCCAGACCGCCGCCGTCATCGGCACGACCATGGCCGGAAAGGCGTCGACCGGAGCCATCGCCAAGGCCCCGCAGGCGCCGCAGAGGAGGGCGGTCAGGCGGCGTGGCCAGCCCGCCGAGAGGGCGATCCAATGGGCAAGCGCGATCATGGACGGGTCCCGGTCCGGCGCGTCGATCCGGCGAGCCGGCGATCCTGCATCCATGTCTCAGGCCGATCGCGGCTTGTCGTCGACCGGCGTCGCGGCCGAGGGCGGCGCGGCTGCGGCTCTCGTCTCGGCGGACGTCGGGGGCTCGCGGCGCCGGATCCTGATCCGCCTGACGCGGCGGGGATCCGCCTCGACCACCTCGAATTCCAGGTCGTCCCGGTCGGTGACGACCTCGCCGCGATGCGGCACGCGGCCGGCGATCGAGGTCACGAGCCCGCCGATCGTATCGATCTCCTCGGCGTCGTCCTCGGTGGCGAGTTCGACGCCGAGCATCGCCGAGACGTCCTCGAGGTCGGCGCGACCGTCGGCCAGATAGGTGCCGCCGTCCTCCGGCACGACGAGCGGCTCGTCGTCCTCGTCGTGCTCGTCCTCGATGTCTCCGACGATCACCTCGACGATATCCTCGATCGAGACGAGGCCGTCGGTCCCGCCATATTCGTCGATGACGAGCGCCATGTGGGTGCGGCTCGTCTGCATCTTGACCAGAAGGTCGATGGCCTGCATCGAGGGCGGAACGAAGAGCACCGGCCGGATGACCTCGGCGTCGGCGACCTTGACCGACAGGTTCGGCCGCGCCGTGTCGGTCCCGGTGACGAAGCCGGCCAGGACGTCGACGAAATCGCGGATATGGATCATGCCGCGCGGGTCGTCGAGCGTCTCGCCATGCGCCGGGAGGCGCGAATGCCCGGCGTCGCGGAACACCGCCAGGACCTCGGTGAGCGTCATCGCCACATTGACGGCGATGATGTCGGCGCGCGGCACCATGATGTCCTCGATCCTGACCTCGTGCAGGCCGAGCACGTTGCGCAGCATCGCCCGTTCCTGGGGCGAGAAGACGTCGCTCGAATCGGTCCCGTCCAAGGCGTCTTCGATGTCGTCGCGGATCGAGGCTCCGCCGAGACCGAAGAGCGATCGCAGCCGATCGAGCAGGCCGGGCGTCGCGGGGCGCCGCGTCTCGCGCAGATCCGACAGCCGCACACGGCTCTCGCCCGGTTTCGCCGGGCTGTCGCGCTCCTGCTCCCTCATGGCATGTCCGCCGCCGGCGGATCCGCATAGGGATCGGCCCTGCCGAGCTTGCGCATGATGCGCGTTTCGAGCGCCTCCATGGCCTCCGCCTCGCGCGGCTCCGCGTGATCGTGACCGAGCAGGTGGAGCAGGCCATGCACCAGCAGATGCGCCACATGCGCATCGAGCGGTCGCCCCTCCTCGCGCGCCTCACGCTCGATCGTCTCGAAGCCGAGGACGATATCGCCGAGCAGGCGGACCGTGCCGGCCGCGGCCGGGGTGCCGGTCGGAAACGAGAGCACGTTGGTCGGCTTGTCCTGGCCGCGCCACTGGGCGTTGAGCGCCCGGATGGCGGCGTCGTCGCAGAACAGGCAGGACACCTCGGCCGCCCCGGATACGGCCTCGCTGGACTCGTCGAGCGCCACCGCGAGCGTGCGCTCCGCCAGGGTCTCGAGATCGGCGACCGCGGCCCAGGCAGGGTCCTCGACGGAGAGTTCGACCAGGAGCGTCATCGCGACGGTTTCGCAGCCTCCGCGGCAGCGCCGGCGGCCGAGGCCGCTCGGGCATTCGCCTCGTAGGCTGCCACGATGCGGCGGACGAGGTCGTGCCGCACGACGTCGCCCTCCTTGAACACGACGTGGCCGATCCCCTCGATTCGGCTCAGGACGTCGATCGCCTCCTTGAGCCCGGACTTCATGCCGGGCGGCAAATCGGTCTGGCTCGGGTCGCCATTGACGATCATGCGCGAGCCCTCGCCGAGACGGGTCAGCATCATCTTCATCTGCACCGTGGTGGCGTTCTGCGCCTCGTCGAGCAGGACCACGGCATTCGACAGCGTGCGCCCGCGCATGAAGGCGAGCGGCGCCACCTCGATCATGCCGGTCTGCAGGCCGCGTTCGACCGTGCGGGCATCCATGAATTCGTGCAGCGCGTCGTAGATGGGTCGCAGATAGGGGTCGACCTTCTCCCGCATGTCGCCCGGCAGAAAGCCCAGGCGTTCGCCAGCCTCGACGGCCGGGCGCGAGACGATCAGCCGTTCGACGGCGCCGCGCTCGAGCAGCGCCACCGCATGGCCCACGGCGAGCCAGGTCTTACCCGTGCCGGCCGGTCCCTCGGCGAAGACGAGCTCGTGTTTCTTGAGGGCCCGCAGATAGAGGTCCTGGGCGGCGGTGCGGGCCTTCACGGCGCCACGCTTTCGGGTGCGGATCTCGTCGAAGACCGGCCGCTCGAGGTCTGTCTCCTTGGGGAACAGCGTGCCCTGGAGCACGCCTTCCTCGATGGCGCCGTCGACGTCACCGAGCGTCACCGGCTGGCCGAGACGCACGCGCTCGTAGAGCGTTTCGAGCACGCGGCGCGCATGTTCGCAAGCCTCCGCCGGCCCCTGGACCACGATGTGATTGCCATTGGCATTGGCGACGACGCCGAGCCGCCGTTCGAGCTTGGCGATGTTCTGGTCGTATTGTCCGAGCAGCAGCGGGATCAGCCGATTGTCGTCGAAGGCGAGGGTGATTTCCGCCGGCTCGCTGTCCTGGCCCGGCGGCCGGGCCTCGACGATGCGCGGGGTGGGCACCGGCAGCGCATCCCTGATGGCGCGGCGGGCAGGTTGGGAACGGTCGGGCGTCCTCATCGGGCCATGGTCCTGCGCGCCGGCGCGGGCGCGGCCAGTCGCCCGGTCAGCGAATTGGGTCCCGTCGCGACGATCTCGACGGGCTGCACCGTGCCGATCAGTGCCGCATCGCCCTCGACGTGGACCGCTTGCAGATAGGGGCTGCGGCCGCCGATCTGGCCCGGATGACGTCCGGATTTCTCGAACAGAACGTCGAGGGTGAGGCCGACGCAGCGGGCGTTGAAGACCTGCCGCTGGGCTTCGAGAATGGCCTGTAGCCGGGCGAGGCGGTCGCGCTTGATCTCCTCGTCGACCTGATCCGACAGATCCGCGGCGGGCGTGCCGGGGCGGGCCGAATATTTGAACGAGAAGCTCGACGCGAAACCGACCTCTTCGGCGAGCTCGCAGGTCGCGGCGAAATCCTCGTCCGTCTCGCCCGGGAAGCCGACGATGAAATCGGACGAGAGGGCGATATCGGGCCGCGCGGCGCGGATGCGGGCGACGAGATCCCGATAGCCTGCGGCCGTATGCTTCCGGTTCATGGCGGCGAGCATGCGGTCCGAGCCCGACTGCACCGGAAGGTGGAGAAAGGGCATCAGCGCGGGAAGCTCCCGATGAGCCTCGATCAGGTCTCCCTCCATGTCGTTCGGGTGACTGGTGGTGTAGCGGATACGCGAGAGGCCCGGGATCGCCGCGAGCCGCCCGGCGAGCCGCCCCAGCGACCAGCGCCCGCCGGCCGCATCCCCGCCGTGGTACGCATTGACGTTCTGTCCGAGCAGCGTCACCTCGCGCACGCCGGCATCGACCAGCGCCTCGACGTCCCGCACGATCGCCTCGGGCGGCCGCGAGGCTTCCGCACCGCGTGTATAGGGCACGACGCAGAAGGTGCAGAACTTGTCGCAGCCTTCCTGCACGGTGACGAAGGCCGAGATGCCCCGCGCCCGCGTCCGTTCAGGGCGCGGCGAGACGAGGTGGTCGAACTTGCTCTCGAGCGGAAAATCGGTGTCGACGACGCGCGAGCCGGCCCGGGCGCGACGCACGAGATCGGGCAGGCGATGGTAGCTCTGCGGTCCGACGACGAGGTCGACGGCGCCCTGGCGTCGGATGATCTCCGCTCCCTCCGCCTGGGCGACGCAGCCGGCCACGGCGAGCGTCATGCGCCGCTGCGGCTCGGCCTGCTTCATCTCGCGGAACTTGCCGAGCTCCGAATAGATCTTCTCGGCGGCGCGCTCACGGATATGGCAGGTGTTGAGCACGACGAGGTCGGCCTCCGACGCCTCGTCGGTCTCGACGAAGCCTTCCGGCGCCAGCATGTCCACCATGCGTGCCGCATCGTAGCTGTTCATCTGACAGCCGAAGGATTTGACGAACATCTTCAACGAAGAAGGGCTGGAGCCGTCGCGGACCGCATCCAGGGCCGCCGTGACTGTCGATGAGCGAGAGGTCTGTTGCGTCATGGATCCGCGCTACGGCCGGGAAAGGCCTACCGTCCTTATCTTACGAATTTTCGACAGCAACACGAACAAAAACCTGGCCGGGCGCGAAATCGTCGCCGGTCAGGACAGGCGGCGGCGCATGGTCAGGGCGGTGACGGCGCGCCCGTCGACCGCGCGGTAGTACCCTTGCCGGCGGCCGACCGTATCGAAGCCGAAGCGGGCATAGAGGCGCAGCGCCGCCAAATTGGTCTCGGCCACTTCGAGGAACACGGCGGTGACGCCGTGCCGCCCGAGGCGCGGCAGGTGGACGTCGAGGATCTTGCCGCCGATCCCCTGGCCGCGCAGCGCGGCATCGACCGTCACGGTAAGAATCTCCGCCTCGTCGAGCGCCCTGCGCGACAGGACGAAACCGAACAGCTTTCGGCCACGGCTTTCGACGGCGGCGTCGCCGAGCGTCGTCTCCGCGCCGATCAGGTGCTCGAACTCAGGCGCGGCCCAGGAGTGGGGGAAGGCGGCCGCGTGGAGGGTTGCGCAATCCTCGGCGAAGTCGCGCACCAGCGGCTGGATATGGAAGGGCTTCGCCTTGCCGAAGAACGGCATGGCTAGCGGGCTCCGACCAGCGATGCCGGCACCGGGGGCTTCGCGTCGGGCGCCTTGAGGTAGAGCGGGCGAGGGAGGGCGTAGTCCGGATTGGCGAGCAGCCCGAGCCGCGCCACGAAGCCGATGTCCGGCACCGTCTGGCCGCCTTCGGCATCAGCGGCGATGCCGAGCGCACCGGCAGCGATCGCCACGATAGGACCGCCCGACCCCACGAGCCGCAGCGGGCCGGGCGCGAGCGCCCGCGCCGCCTCCGCCGCCGACATGAGGGCGGGGCCGAGCAGTGTCTCGCCGCCGGCACCGAAGCTCTGCACGAAGATGTTGCCGTGGCGCGCGTCGATGGCGACGACGATCGGCGGACGGACCCCGGCCGCCATGGCGGGCGCCGCGAGCGCCGACAAGGTCGAGACGCCGACGACGGGTACCCGCCGGGCCAGGCCGATGGCGCGCGCGGCCGCCACCCCGATGCGGATGCCGGTGAACGAGCCGGGGCCGATCGTCACCGCAATGCGGGTCACCGCATCGAAGCCGCCCTTGACGCGAGCGACGACGCGGTCGAGCTGCGGGAACAGCGCCTCGGCATGGCCGTTTTGCATCGGCACCGTCTCGGCCGCGGCCGGCACCGTCTCCCCCGGCACGAGAAGGCAGACGGAGGTCGCCGCGAGCGCGGTATCGATCGCCAGGATCACGCCGACCAAGCCCCCATGGTTGGGGCGGCACCCGGGTCCGGGGCGCGCCGCTTCAGATCTGCTCGACGGCGTGGACGCTCGGCACGAAATGCTTGAGCAGGTTCTCGATCCCCTGCTTCAGGGTCGCCGTGGACGAGGGGCAGCCGGCGCAGGCGCCGCGCATGCTCAGATAGACGGTGCCCCCCTTGTAGCCCTTGAAGGTGATGTCGCCGCCATCCCCCGCCACGGCCGGGCGCACTCGCGTCTCGATCAAGTCCTTGATCGTGTCGACGGTCTCTTCGTCATCGGCGTCGTAGAACTCGTCGTCGGCCGCCGCCGCATGGTCCTCGGAGGCCGATTCGAGCAGCGGCGCGCCCGACATCACGTGCTCCATGATGGCGCCGAGGATGGCGGGCTTGAGATGGGCCCAGTCCTCCGCCTCGGCCTTGGTGACCGAGATGAAATCCGCGCCGTAGAAGACGCCGGTGACGCCCTCGATCGTGAACAAGGCCTGCGCCAGCGGCGATTTGCCGGCCGCCGCGGCGTCGCGGATGTCGAGCGTTCCTTCGGGCATGACAGGGCGGCCGGGCAGGAACTTCAAGGTGGCGGGATTGGGGGTCGCTTCGGTCTCGATGAACATGATGTCCTCCAGCCGGTTCAAAGCCGGCCTCAGGTCGTAAAGATAGGCACTGTGCCGTCGAGCTTATAGGGCCGAGGCGGACCGGAACGCAAAAGGCAGCGAAAATCAGGCCAGCAGCCCGACGATCCGCCGCACGTCACGCATCGTCGGCTCCGCCAGCGCGCGCGCCCGCTCGCCGCCCGCCGCCAGCACGCCGTCGATGTAGCCCGGGTCGGCGACGAGCCGCTTCATCTCGGCCGCGATCGGGCCGAGCTTCGCCACGGCCAGATCGACGAGGGCGCCCTTGAAGTTTGAGAACTGGCTGCCGCCGAACTCCGCGAGGACCGCGTCCCGGTCGCGGTCCGCGAGCGCTGCGTAGATGCCGACGAGATTGCCGGCCTCGGGCCGCGCCGCAAGTCCCGCGCCCTCCGAGGGCAGCGGGTCCGGGTCGGTCTTGGCGCGTCGGATCTTCTGGGCGATCGTGTCGGCGTCGTCGGTGAGGTTGATGCGCGAATTGTCCGACGCGTCCGACTTCGACATCTTCTTGGCGCCGTCGCGCAGGCTCATGACGCGCGTCGCCTCGCCCTGGATCAGCGGTTCCGGCAGCGTGAAATAGCCGTCGCGGCCGGCCACCTGGCGGATCGAGGCGGAAAAATCGTTGTTGAACTTCTGCGCGATGTCGCGCGCCAGTTCGAGATGCTGCTTCTGGTCCTCGCCGACGGGGACGAAATCGGCATTGTAGAGCAGGATGTCGGCCGCCATCAGCACCGGATAGTCGTAGAGGCCGATCGAGGCGACCTCGCGGTCCTTGCCGGCCTTCTCCTTGAACTGGGTCATGCGGTTGAGCCAGCCGAGGCGCGCCACGCAATTGAAGATCCAGGCGAGCTCGGCGTGGCCGGACACGCGGCTCTGGTTGAAGATGACCTGTCTCGCCGGATCGATGCCGGCGGCGATGAAGGCGGCGGTCACCTCGCGGGTGTTGGCGGCGAGTTCGACTGGGTCCTGCGCCACCGTGATGGCATGCAGGTCGACCACGCAATAGAGGCACTCGTGGCCGTCCTGCAGGGTCGCGAAGCGCTTGATGGCGCCGAGATAGTTGCCGAGGTGCAGGTTGCCGGTCGGCTGCACGCCTGAGAAGACGCGGGGAATCGCAATGGCCATGGGCTTTCGGGCGTGGACGAGGGTCGCGGCCGTGTAGCGCGACCCCTGGTCCGGGAGCAAGACATTCCGGCCGCCGCTACTCCTTCTCGACCTTGGTCAGCCGGTCGAGACGCTTCTGCATCTCGCCGATGTCGCGCTTGATGGCGTCGAGGTCGTCCTCGACCTTCGGCTCCGCCTCGGCCGCGGGCGCTCCCGCGACGGGCACGAAGGGGTTGAACATCGAGAGCGCCTGCGAGAACATCTTCATGTTCTTGCGGGTCTGGTCCTCGATCTGGTCGAAGATCTGGTTGCGCAGCGCCTGGCCGGGCAGCAGCTTCGAGCCGAAGGTATTCTCGATCTGCTCACGGAAGTTGTGCTGCTCGCTGGTCAGCTTGTCGATCGAGAATTCGAGATAGCTCGGCACCACCATCTGCATGCTGTCGCCATAGAAGCGGATCAGCTGGCGCAGAAAGGTGGTCGGCAGCAGGCTCTGGCCGTTCTTTCCCTCCTGCTCGAAGATGATCTGCGCCAGCACCGAGCGGGTGATGTCGTCACCCGTCTTGGCGTCGAACACCAGGAAATCATCCCCGCGCTTGACCATCACGGCGAGGTCCTCGAGCGTCACGTAGGTGCTGGTGTCGGTATTGTAGAGCCGCCGGTTGGCGTATTTCTTGATCGTGATCGGCGGTTTCTCGCTCACAGTCATCTCGGCCCACTCGCAAAAGAAGCGTGACGGTCGCGCCCCCGCCGTTCGACCGCTCAACAGATAGTCCTATCGCGAAAAGCGGGGAACGGCTATTTCTCGGTTGAACGCGGAAGCTCGTGTCTCCAGATAGACCTGAGCGCACCGCATCCGGGCGCGCCGCTCGTCACCGGCGGACCTGTCCCGGCGCGATCAGATTGGATCCGTGCCGCATCGCCCCGGGGTCCCTTGCGGGACCGGATCGATCAAACACCCAAGGAGCATCGAATGTCGACCGATATCGTCATCGTCAGCGCTGCGCGCACCGCCGTCGGGTCCTTCAACGGCGCCTTCGCCGCCATCCCGGCGCACGAGCTCGGCGCCGAGGTCGTCAAGGCGGTGCTCGCCCGCGCCAAGGTCGAGCCGGGCGAGGTCGACGAGGTGATCCTCGGGCAGGTGCTCACCGCCGGCCACGGGCAGAACCCGGCCCGGCAGGCCGCCATGGCGGCCGGCGTGCCGCAGGAGAAGACCGCCTGGGGCCTCAACCAGCTCTGCGGCAGCGGGCTGCGTGCGGTGGCGCTCGGTCTCCAGCAGATCGCCAACGGCGACGCGTCGATCATCGTGGCGGGCGGCCAGGAATCGATGTCGCAGGCCCAGCATGCGGCGCATCTGCGCTCGGGCACCAAGATGGGCGACCTCAAATTCGTCGACACGATGCTCAAGGACGGCCTGCTCGACGCCTTCCACGGCTACCACATGGGCAACACCGCGGAGAATGTCGCGGCGCGCTGGCAGATCAGCCGCGAGGAGCAGGACAAGTTCGCCGTCGCGTCGCAGAACAAGGCGGAAGCCGCGCAGAAGGCAGGCCGCTTCAAGGACGAGATCGTGCCCTTCACGGTCAAGACCCGGAAAGGCGACATCGTGGTCGACCAGGACGAGTATATCCGCCCCGGCGCGACCCTCGATGCCATGGCCAAGCTGAAGCCCGCCTTCTCCAAGGACGGCACCGTGACGGCGGGCTCGGCCTCCGGCATCAACGACGGCGCCGCCGCCGTGGTGCTGATGACGGCCGCCGAGGCGGAACGGCGCGGCCTTAAGCCGCTGGCGCGGATCGCCTCCTGGGCGACCGCGGGCGTCGATCCGGCGGTCATGGGCTCGGGACCGATCCCGGCCTCGCGCAAGGCGCTGGAGAAGGCCGGCTGGAAGACGCGCGACCTCGATCTCGTCGAAGCCAACGAGGCCTTCGCGGCCCAGGCGTTGGCAGTCAACAAGGACATGGGTTGGGACGCGAGCCGCGTGAACGTCAACGGCGGCGCCATCGCCATCGGCCATCCCATCGGCGCCTCGGGCGCCCGCGTCCTCGTCACCCTGCTCTACGAGATGAACCGGCGCGACGCCAAGAAGGGCCTGGCGACGCTGTGCATC
The DNA here is from genome assembly GCA_965277635.1 of Lichenihabitans sp. Taxonomy (GTDB): domain Bacteria; phylum Pseudomonadota; class Alphaproteobacteria; order Rhizobiales; family Beijerinckiaceae; genus Lichenihabitans. Next base: position 915,904 of record CBDIDE010000002.1, on the reverse strand, counting down.
GGCGGCGGCATGGGCATTGCCATGACGCTCGAGCGTTGACCCTTCGACCGTCTCGGCCGTCGACCTGACGACGCGCCGTCGCGGTCCCGGATTCGCCGACTCACGAATAGCCCGATCACGAGACCGGGGCGTCACTGTGGCTTGGCGCTGATCGTGTATTGGATCTGCTGTCCAGCGTCGTTGCGAACGAACTTGTACTGAACATCCAGCGTAGCCTGGTCACCTGCAGGCAAGGCGGCCTCGCGCTCGACCAGGTCATCCGAAGATGAAATCGTCTTGATCTCGCTACAACTGGTCGGATTGAGCTTCTTCTCCTTGAAGACGTCCGAGCGCGTATCCTTGGCGCGCCGCGAACCGCACGCCGGAAGATTGTCTTTTGTGGCGACATAGTTCACAACGCGGATGACGCCGATGATCATCAGTACGATGCCGACGAAGATGGTCAGCCATCTCTGCCATTTCGGCACCGGTCTGGCAGGAGCGGCGCGACAATGCCGGCATTCTGCGATGTCATCGCTCGGTCTCCGAAAAAATAAACTATGAAACGGTCGTCGACATGATGTCAGGATGGTAAGGGCCGTCGCGGGCCGTGTTCAGCGGATCATGACAAGACGTTTAAGGTTGCGAACGGAGACGGTGCGCCCGCCGAATTCGGCCACAGGCTATGGGATGCCGGCCACGCTTCGCATAGACAGTGATGCGCGAGGCTGTGCCCGCGGGCAGTTTTCGAATGCGCTCTGAGGTATTGAATTCGGTCACGGTCGCGATCCGGATAGACAGGGTCCGACATCGTCGCGGTCCAGTGGGAGAGAAGCGATGCAGGAGAGAATTGGGTTCGTCGGTGTCGGGCTGATGGGCCACGGCATGGCCAAGAACATCGTCGAGAAGGGTTATCCGCTGACGGTGCTCGGCCATCGCAAGCGCGAGGCGGTCGAGGATCTCAAGGAGCGCGGCGCGGAGGAGGTCAAGACGCCGCGCGAACTCGCCGAGCGGAGCGACATCGTCGTCCTGTGCGTCACCGGCTCGCCGCAGGTCGAGGCGATCGTCAACGGCCCGGACGGCCTCGCCAACGCCGGCAAGCCGCTGCTGATCATCGATTGCTCGACCTCGGAGCCGGCGGTCACGCAGCGCCTCGCGGCCGAACTGGCGCCGAAAGGCATCGCTTTCGTCGATGCGCCGCTGAGCCGGACCCCGAAAGATGCCTGGGAGGGCACGCTCGACGTCATGGTCGGTGGCGAAGACGGCGCCGTGGCCCGGGCCCGTCCGGTGCTCGACTGCTTCGCCGGTCGGGTGGTCCCGACGGGGCCGGTGGGCACCGGCCACACCATGAAGCTTCTCAACAATTTCGTGTCGCTGGGCTATGCGGCGCTCTATGCGGAAGCGCTGATGGTGGGCGCCAAGGCCGGCCTGACGCCGAAGGTCTTCGACAGCGTCATCCGCGGTGGCCGCATGGACTGCCCCTTCTACCAGACCTTCTTCAGCTATGTGATCGGCCGCGACCCCAATGCGCACCGCTTCACGCTGAGCAATGCTCACAAGGACGTGACCTATCTGGCGTCCTTCGCCCAGGCCTCCGGGGCCGCCAACCCGATCGGGGCGGCGGTACGCAACAGTTTCGCGCTGGCGGTCGGCGGCGGCCATGGCGACGGCTACGTGCCGACGCTCTCCGACATCGTCGCGCGCCAGAACGGCGTTTCGCTGACGACGGACTGAAAGTTGCCCCGTCCCGATCGCGCGCCCCTGCGATCAGGACGGGGCTGCGGCCAGGGGCCCGGAGCCGGGCGCATCGGCCGGCCGCAATCGCGTTCAAGCCCTCTCAGGCGGCAGCCTTCAGGGCTTCGATGACCATGGCGAGCCGGGCTTTGCCCTTGTCGGTGAAAGCGGCACGCTCACCTTCCGTCTTGGCAAGATCCCCGGCTTCGAGTTCCCGGATGGCCCGCGGGTCGGCCGCACGGCCGGCGCCATCGTCAAGGACAACATCCACGACGGTTTCTCCCGATGAGAGCTGATGATAGGCCGCGAAAGCGAAAACTGCCATCGCCTTGTCGCTGAGCGTTTGTGCGGGCATCTCTCCGGTTCTCCTGGCGCCATGTGCGTCGCAAGCTCAATGCACGGCGCGATGCTTGGTTCGTCCGCGCTCCCCGTTCCCATGCCGCGGTTGAAATCTCTTCGCCGCCCTACGAAAAGACCCGTGCGAGGCCTCTGTCGGATGCGAAGGTGGGTCGGATGATGCTCGGGGAAAGCCGCGGTCCTGCGGATTCGGCGGTCTGCCCGCTATGCGAACGGCCGATCCCGCCCGGTGCGAAAGCAAGCCGACATCATCTCACGCCGCGGCTGAAGGGTGGCGCGAAGCGTCCAACCGTGCGGCTGCACCAGATCTGCCACAGCGCCATCCATGCCCGCTATCGGGAGGCCGAGCTGGCGCGCCGGCTCGCCGATGTCGATAGCCTGCGGCGCGAGCCGGGTCTGGCCGAATTTCTCGCCTGGGTGAGGACCAAGCCGGACGATTTCCACGCGCCGACCCACGCGGCGAAATCTAACCCGATGTCTCCCCGCCGCTTCCCGCTGCGACGCTGATCGAGAGGCCACGGCTCGCCAGGATCGGGACGAGGTCGCCGCGTCCTTCGAACAGGATGGTGCCGAGCCCCAGCCATCGCGCCAGCCGGTCGAGCTCGGGCCAGAGCGCCTCGACGATCCGCCTTGGCTGGGTGCCCGGCTCGGCATGGGCGCCGAGCACTATCAGCCTCGATCCTGCCCGGTCCGCCTTGAGGTCGAGCCGTGCCACGAGCCTGTCGCCGAGGAGGAAGGGCAGCACGTAGTAGCCGTGCTCGCGCTTATGCGCCGGCGTGTAGATCTCGAGCCTGTAGCGGAAGCCGAACAGGCGCTCGGTCCGGGGGCGCTCCCACAACAGAGGATCGAAGGGCGAGATCAGCGCGGCGGCGGCGGCGCGGCGCGGCAGGTCGGCGCCGGGCGCCAGATAGGCCTGCTGCGGCCAGCCTTCGACACGCACGGGCCGCAGCTCGCCCGCCTCGACGAGTTCGGCGACCCGCGCCCGTGTATCCGTCACGGGCAGTCTGAAATAGGCCCCGAGATCGCCTCCCGTGGCGATGCCGAGCGCCTGCGCGGCGATGCGGATCAGGCTGCGCTGGGCCTCCGTTTTGGGCGGCGTCGGACGGTTGAGGATCGCCGCCGGGAGGATGCGTTCGGGGAGGTCGTAGACGCGTTCGAAGGCACCGCGCCGCCTGCTGACGCCGACCTGTCCGCTCCAGAACAGCACTTCGAGCGCCCGCTTGTCGTCGCTCCAGCCCCACCATCCCCCTGTGGCCGGGGCGCCGCCGAGATCCGCCGCGGCAAGCGGGCCCCGGTCCCTGATCTCGGCCAGCACCCCGCGGACGAGCTCCGGCCGCTCGGCCGCGAACCGCGCGAGATTGGCCCAGGTGCCCGAACCTTCGGCCGCCGCGCTCATGCGCCAGCGCAGCAGCGGCTGCGTCTCGACCGGAAGCAGCGAGGCCTCGTGGCCCCAATATTCGAACAATTTGCGCCGCCCCGTCCAGGCGGCCCGGTCCATCAGACCCGTGTCGTAGGCGCCGAGGCGCGAAAAGCCCGGCAGGTAGTGGGCGCGAGCCAGCACATTGACCGAATCGATCTGCACGAGCCCGAGCCGTCCGATCATCGCCCTCAGATGATGCATGAGCGGGCGCGGTGGCCGGGCGCGCAAGAGACCCTGCGCACGAAGCGCGATCCGTCGCGCGTCGCGTCGGCTGAGCGAGGTCAGGTCCACATCCGGCCTCGTGCATGCGATGGCGGTCGGGAAGGCCAGGGAGCCGGCATCGCTCGTGGGCCTCGTCTCATTCCAAACTCGGCACGGACGCGAATGGCTTGCGCCGGGCGCAAATATGGCGAATATGTGTTCCCCATTGCAAGGCTGCCGGCTGCAGCATTTTATCGAAAAGGAATTGCCATGTTGGTCAAAGGTTTTCCGAGACGCATCCTTCTCGCCTCGATGATATCAGGGTTGTTCGGTTTGAACATGACGTTGCCGAGTCTTGCGACACCAGCGGATGACGGAGCCAAGAAGACCGCGGCTCTGCTCGACAGCTCAGGCTATCATTATACGAAGCTGACGCCGAAGATCTGGTCGATCGATTTCACCGGCAAGTCGCTGCCGAAATTCAAGGTTCTCGTCGTCGGCGACGAGCTGGATGTGATCTTCGTGATCATTGCCGACCATGACAAATATACACTGTCACCGGACTTGGCCAAGAAGCTGTTGACCTTCGATAGCTCGATGGACCGCGTAAAGATCGGCATCAACGACACCGGAGACATCTTCGTCCGAGTGGACGTCACGTCACGGACGATGGACGAGGCCGATTTCAAAGCCAATGTCGAACAGGTCGCTGCGGCGAGCGACGAAGTCTATGGCGGTATCCAGCCGCTGCTGTCGAAGAGCCCGTTCCATTAGAGCCCGTTCGACAATTCCCATTTCCTCATCCTGAGCCGACGGCGCAGCCGTCGAGTCGAAGAGCCTGTCCTGAGCGGAGCTGGCTTGGAGCTCCGACGAGCTTCGCTCGTTGGAGAAGCCAGCGGAGAGCTGCCGAAGGAACGGCAAGCGTCGGCCGTGCCTCGAGACGGTCCTGGCGAACCTCCTCAGCATGAGGCTCGTGGGTCTCCAAAAAGGCCCTTAGAACAGCGCGCGTCGGACCCGGTCGATCCACACCATGGACGTGATCGGATCCGGCGGCATCGGGCATGATGCCATCGGTCTCTGCTTCCGCCGGACGGCGTCACGAGCACGACGTAGGCGTCGTTAGGCCGGGCCGGTCGGCACTCTTCGTATCTGATCGGCGCAGTCGCGCCGTTTCTTCACCCTGCGTCGGCCGGTGCCAGGGCGCGCATCGGGCTCGTGTCTTCCGCCAGAAAGATGTGCTCGCTGATCGTCAGCTTCGATGGATCGTCGAGGCTGCCGGCGGAGACGGACAGGTGACCGCCGTGAGCGGGCTCCCAGAACAGGCTCGATCCGCATTGGGCGCAGAAGCCGCGTCTGGCGATCGGCGATGACTGATACCAGCGCAGCTTGGTGCCCTCGATGTGGATGTCGCCAGGCGCGCAGGCCGTGAAGGCGGCGACGCTCGACATGGCGCGCCGGCACATGGCGCAATGGCAGACCAGGATGGGGCGCAGCGGCCCGGTAATCGTGTAGCGCACGGCGCCGCAGAGACAACTGCCGGTCGCGGGCGACGCCGCGGAGTCCTTTGCCATTTCGCTTCAATCCCCCCTTGTCGCAGGCACGATTACAACTATATTTCTAGTCATATCGTTGTTTTAGCGCAGGAGCAAGCCATGATCGCCACCTTGAGCCGCTGGCTCGCCAATACCCGCATCGCCCATGAGCGCCAGCGGGCCGCCGAAAGCCTGAGCCGCCTGAGCGACGCCCAGTTGCTCGATGTCGGCCTGGAGCGCGGCGCGATCGAGGATTATGTCCAAAGCGGCCTGCCTTTCATCGAAACGGTGAGCCATGATGGCGGCCGGGTCTTCGCGCCCTCGCTGCAAGGCTGCGGTTGATGGGGGAGGAGCCGGCGCTGCCGTTCAGTCAGGCGGCGCGCTGCCTCGCCGATCTCGGTCACCCGCATCGGCTGCAGGCGTTCCAGATGCTCGTCAGGGCAGGGGAGGCGGGACTGTCGGTTGGCGAGATCGAGCGGGCGCTGGACATTCCGCGCTCGACGCTCGCCCATCACCTGGCCCAACTCGTCGCCTCGGGCCTGATCAGCCAAACGCGCGAGGGGCGCGTGCAGCGCTGCCGCGTCGATGCGCGGCGGACCCGTGCGGTCCTGGCCGTGCTGGGCGGCTGTTGCGAGGGCCTGCCGGGCTTGCCGCCCGAATTCCTCAAGGCTTGACGGTCGACGGCTTTTCTCGTCACGCCTCGGCCAATGTCCGCACGCGTGTCTCCATCGGGCCGCGCCAATGCGCATCCGGCAGCGTGGCCGCGTCAGGATCGAGGCTCGCCCGGATGACTTCGACCAATGCGGCGGCCTGGCGCGTTTCGCCCGAGGAGGCGCGGAGCAGCCCGACCCGACAGGGCGACAGCACTGGTAGCCCCGCTTCGGCCGGCACGATTCGCTGATCCTTGCGCATCGCGGCCCGCGGCAGCACCGTCAGGGCGAGGCCGGATTGCACCACCGGGGCGATCGCCGAATAATTGCTCGACACGAGGAAGAGCCGATAGTCGATGCCGACATCGGTCAGCGCCGTCAGCGCTGCCCTCCGCCAGGCGCAGCTCGGCGTCGACATGGCGAGCGGCAGCGGGCGCTGCTCTTCGATCGGCCCGGAGCGCTGGCCCGCCACCCAGAGCAGAGGCTCCTCGCGGATGATCTCGACGCTGCGCGTGCGGTCGCAATCCGTCACCACCGCGACGTCGACCTCTCCGGTATGGATCAACTCGGCCAGCACGATGCTCGGCTCGCAGACCACCGACATCTCGACGCTCGGGTGCGCGCGCGTGAAGCGGCCGACGATGTCCGGCAGGAAAGTCTCGGCGTAATCGTCCGGCATGCCGAGCATGACCCGGCCCGACAGGCCCTGCGCCAGGAGGTCCGACAGGGCCGCCGCCTCGACCTGCAGCATGCGCCGTGCATGATCGACGAGCCGCTCGCCGTCGGCCGAGAGTCTCGTGCCGCGGCCGTGCTTGACGAACAGGCTCCGGCCGAGCCGCTCCTCGAGCCGCTTCACATGCATCGAGACGGCGCTTTGGGTCTTGTTCACCCGATCCGCGGCACGGGTGAAGCTGCCCGTGTCGACGATGGCCAGGAAGGAGCGGAGTTGGTCGGTGTCGAGCATCTAATCATAATGATACGCGATCGATCAGATGTCAAACATTCGTTGGACCAATTAATACGGCGCCCCCAAATGAGAGGGACAAACAAGGGGACCATCATGCACCTCGCGCTTCACCATCACCTTTCCCACGATCGGGCGCGCCCGGCTCACGGACTGGCTGGCGCCCTCACCTCGCTCGCCGCCGCCGTCATGGCGTGGCCGACGCGCGTCGTCGAGCATCGCCGGCTGATGAACCAGATGGCCGGAATGAGCGACCACGAATTGCGCGACATCGGCCTGTTCCGCCAGGACGTCGCCGACGCCACCGCCGTGTCTTACGGACGGGACCCGAGCGAAGTTCTCGTCGAGCGCGCCGCCGAGCGGCGGCGCTGGTCGCATGATTGAGGCACCCGTCATCCATGCGCCGCCTTGGGCGCATGGTCCTGCAGGCCCGAGATTCGTCGCCGCGATTCGGCGAAATGGTCGAAGCTCCGCCGGAAGGTGCCGAGGCCCATGGTCTGCGAGCGCAGATCGATGATCATGTCCTGGAGGTCGGGTGCGGCGATGAGAGCGATGATCTCGTCCCAGCCCGGCCGGCCGGCGGCCTCGCCGTAGCTCTGGATGCGGCCGCCGCGGCCCGCGACCAGGCGCTGCGCGTTGGCGGTGAAGCGGTTCGGTACGGTCACCGTCACCTGATCGATCGGCTCGAGCAGCACCGGTCCGGCCTTGGCCAGGCCCTCGGCCATCGCCCGCCGCGTCGCGGTCTCGAAGGCCATGTCGGAGCTGTCGACCGAGTGAAACGATCCGTCGGTCAGCGTCACCTCGATGTCGACCACCGGAAAGCCGAGCGGGCCGTGGACGCAGGATGCCTCCGCGGCCGAAGCGACGGCGGGGATATATTGTCTGGGCACGGCGCCGCCGACCACCTCGTCGACGAAGCGAAAGCCCTCGCCCGCGGCGCGCGGCGCGATCTTGAGCTTGACGTCGGCGAACTGCCCGTGGCCGCCGGTCTGGCGCTTGAGCCGCGTATGCTGCTCGACCTCATGGCGGATGGTTTCGCGGAAGGCGACGTGGGGCGGCGACAGTGTCACGTGGATGCCCGAGGTCCTGGCGAGACTTTCGACCGCGGCCTTGAGATGCAGGTCGCCCTGGCCGACCACCAGCGTCTCGCCCGTCTCGGGATGGACCTCGACCGCCAGGGAAGGATCCTCTTCGACAAGCCGCTGGAGCGCGCCGGACAGCTTGACGTCGTCGCCCTTCTGGGCTGTCACCGCCATGGCGTAGACGGGCTGGGGCGGCGTCGGGAAGGGGAGGGTCTCGGCGGCCTCCGTGGGACTCAACGTGCCGCCGGCCGCGATCCTGTCGAGGCGCCCGAAGGCGACCGTCTGCCCGGCCTCGGCCCGCGTCACCTTGGCGGGTTCGCCCGCATGGAACTCGTAGAGGCCGCCGAGCCGCGAGCCGTTGAGCGTCGCTCCGTCCGCGATCGCGCCGCGCCACACCCGCGCATAGGCGAGCCGCCCCATATGGCCGGCATGCACGATCTTGAAGGCCTGCGCCAGCGGCTCGCCCGCGGCATCGAGCCCGATGCGAGCCAGCGTTTCCTCGGCGCCCGGTGCGTCATGGCGCAAGGCTTTCCACAGCCGCTCGACCCCGTAGGATTGCTCCGCCGAACCGATCAGCACCTCGGCGATCTGGTCGTGCCTCTGCTCGACCTTGATGCGGTCGAAGACCTCCGCAGCACTTGGCACCAGGCCCTCGATGAGCTTTTCGAGCAGGTCGTCGTCATGGTCGGCGAGCGTCTCGGCCAGCACCTCGCGCATATGGTCCCGGTCCTCGGCGCCGCGGACCTCTGGCTCGATCGTCTCGGTGCCGTCGCCACGGCGATGCATGTAGGCCCGCCCGCTGACCACGTCCGCATAGCCGACGACGCGGCCGCTCTCGCGCACCGGCACCTGGCGCACCGCCAGAGGCCTGCGTGACACGGCCTGCAGCGCCGCGACCGTGTCGGCGAGGCTGCCGTCGAGCGCATCGACGCGATTGATGAACAGCAGGTGAGGCACGCCGTCGTCCTCGAGCCGTTTGAGGAAGGGCGCGACGGTGAGGGCATGAGCCGGATCCGCGTCGCACACGACGACCGCGATGTCGGCCATGGCGGCCGCCGCGGTCCACTCGTAGGTGAGCTCGACCGAGCCGGGCGTGTCGAGGATCGACCAGGCATCGCCCATGTGGATGCAGTGGCCGAGCCGTGTCTCGCCTCCGCCCCCCGCCGTGCCGCGCTTCAGCGTCTCGCTGCAGGCGAGAAGCAGCTTGTTGAACAGCGTCGATTTTCCGCTTCCGAACGGGCCCACGAGCGCGAGCGTGCGCGGGCGGGCCGTGGCTACGGTGGGCGAGTTTTCCGGCATGGCGAAACCTCCGCGAGCCGGCGGTCCGGTCTTGCCGCGATCCGGACCGCCGGGGGTGTCCGTCTTTGAAGACTTCGGCGGAGTTGACGCCTTTTCCGGCCGCGCCGCAAGGCGCGTGTCGCCGCCGGTCGGAAGGTCAAGCCAGGATCGGCGGGGCCGAGTCTAGCAACGCTCAGGCGGCCGGCCGCGAGGTGCGGGCGTTCAGCACGTTGTCGATGAACTGGCGGGCGCTCTCGGCCCAGGTGTAGTTGAGCGAGAAGGCCCGCGCCCGCTCGCGCGGCACGCAGAGCGCCTGCCGGCAGGCGACGCCGAGGTCCTCGTCGAGCACGCCGGCGTCGCTGTCGCCGATCACGTCGCTCGGCCCCTGCACCGGATAGGCCGCGACCGGCAGGCCGCTGGCCAGTGCTTCGAGCAGCACGATCCCGAACGTGTCGGTGCGGCTCGGGAAGACGAACACGTCCGCGCTGGCATAGATGCGGGCCAGGGTCTCGCCGGTCTGCATGCCGAGAAACTTGACCTCGGGATAGCGCTGCTCGAGCATCGAGCGGGCGGGGCCGTCGCCCGCCACCACCTTGGTGCCCGGAAGGTTCAGCGACAGAAAGGCCTCGACGTTCTTCTCCACCGCGACGCGGCCGACATAGAGAAAGATGGGACGCGGCAGGTCGAGGACCGACTCCTGCCTCGGCCGGAACAATTCGTGGTCGACGCCGCGCGACCAGCGCATCACGGTCGTGAAACCCCGCGCGCCGAGTTCGCGCGCCACGCTCGGCGTCGAGACCATGACGCCCGATCCCGCATTGTGGAACCAGCGCAGCCACGCATAGGACCAAGACCGCGGCACCGGCGCCCGCGCCGCGAGATAGTCCGGAAAGCTCGTGTGATAGCTCGTCGTGAACAGCCGGCCGCTGCGCAGGCAGGCGCGCCGCGCCGCGAGGCCGATCGGACCTTCGGTGGCGATGTGGAGGTGGTCGGGCGCCGTCCGGGCGATGCGCTCGGCGACCGCGCGTGCGCTGACGAACGCCAGCCTAATGTCCGGATAGGTCGGCATGCCGACGGTCCAGAACCCCTCGGGCGTGAGGAATTCGACCTGCGCGCCCACGCGCCGCGCTTCGGTCGCCAGCGATTCGATCGAGCGAACGACGCCGTTGATTTGCGGATGCCAGGCATCCGTCGCGATCAGGATGCGCATCAGGCGGCAGCCTTGGCCTCCGTGATGGACGCGGCCTCGCTCTCGTCCGCATCCCCCGCCCGCATCATCGGTCCGAACTTCATCCAGCGGATCACTTCGAGCCGCCCGTCATGATGTTCGGCGACGACCGAACAGGATTCGACGAAGTCCCCGGTATTCACGTAGGTCACGCCGTTGATCTCCTGGATCGTGGCATGATGGATATGGCCGCAGATGACACCATCGACGTTGTGCCGGACGGCTTCCTGAGACAGGGCGTCCTCGAACGCGCCGATGAAGTTGACGGCGTTCTTGACCTTCAGCTTGGCCCAGGCGGAAAACGACCAGTACGGGAAGCCGAGCTTGCGGCGGACGAGGTTGAAATAGGTGTTGGTGACGAGCGCCGTCTCGTAGGCCCAATCGCCGAGAAAGGCCAGCCAGCGCGCGTGGCGCACGACGATGTCGAATTCGTCGCCATGGAGGACGAGGTAGCGCTTGCCGTCGGCTGCGGCATGGACGGTGTTGCGCATCACCTCGACGCCGCCGAAGGTCATCCCGACGTAGTCGCGCGCGAATTCGTCGTGGTTGCCCGGGATGTAGATCATCCTCGCGCCTTTGCGCACCTTGCGGAGCAGCTTCTGGATGATATCGTTATGAGTCTGGGGCCAGTACCAGCCGCTCTTCAGGCGCCAGCCGTCGATGATGTCTCCGACGAGGTAGATGATGTCGGCATCGTGATGGCGCAGGAAGTCCAGCATGAGCTCGGCCTGGCAGCCGCGCGTGCCCAGATGCAGGTCGGAGATGAACAGGGCGCGGAAGTGCTTGGCATGAGGCGTCATCGCAGGGTTCTACGCTCCTGGATCCGGTCTGCGCATGTCCTAGCCACCCGTGGATGGCGACCGTATGACAATAGCCGAATAACTCACAGCATTTCCGCACCGCGGTCATGGGCACAGGCGAAAGCTTGACCAGGGTGGCCGGAAAGTCACGGTGGCGTCCGGCGCGTCGGCGGACATGGAACATCGTCGCCGTTTTGCCGTTTTCCGCCAGGAGGGTCCCATGCGCTTCTTGTTCGGTCTCGTTGTCGGCGCGCTGCTTGTCGTCGGCGCCGCCTATGTTCATGATGCGTCCGTCGATCCGGCAAGGAGCCCGGGAGCACAGACCATGGTGAATTGGCCGGTCGTGTCCGAGAACCTTCGCGGCCTGAACGGCTGGCTGCAGGATCGGGTGAGTTGGCTCAGCCAGCAACTGCATCGGATGGGATAGGCCTCATTCGGTCCGCCTTACGCACGTCACGAAACAGGTGACGCGCGGAGGGTGTCGCATGGCCGGGCAACTTGCTCGGGATTGCATCGGGCAGTCGGAGAGAGATCCGGTCCCCATGCGGTTCCGTTCGATATTCCAAACGAAATCGTTTACTGTCGCAAACGCGTCGGGCGATTGAGCGGGTCTATGGGAATCGAAGGACGGGACAAAGCCAAGGCGCTGGAGGCGGGAGCGCTGGCGCTTTCGGGGCAACTCGGCAAGACAGTTCTGCGGCTTCGGAAGACCTACAACCTCTCGCTGTCGGAACTGTCCGAGCAATCCGGCGTGGCCAAATCCATCATCAGCCAGATCGAGCGCAACGAGACCAACCCCACGCTCGCGACCATCTGGCGCCTAGCGCAGGCGCTCGACGTCTCGATCGACAAGGTGCTCCACGCCGGCGACGACGAACCGTTCGTCGAGCGCTCGAATCGGGGCGACACGCCGATCCTCATGTCCGACGACGGGCTCTGCCGGCTCGCGATCATCGGCTGGATCAAGACGGTCGACTGGCTGCAGTGGTACGACTTTCGCGCCGAGCCGGGCGGTGTACTCGAATCCGACGCCCACCAGCGCGGCTCGATCGAGTGCCTGTCGGTGCTCGACGGCGAGCTCGAAGTCGAAATCTCGGGCCGCACCGAACGCGTCAGAGCCGGGGAGACATTGCGCTACCGATGCGACCGGCCTCACCTGATCCGCAACACCAGCCCGAGCGCCGCGAAAGCGACGATGGTCTGCATTCTCAAAGCAGCGGTGATGGACTAAGGCAGCACGGGATCGGATGGCCCCGCTTTACGATGCCAGGCCGATCAAACTGCTCGCCCTTCAGGCTTTGGAGCAGTTCGGCAATAGCCCAGCATGCTTCGCGCATCAGGCTTGCGCAGCCTCGGTCCGATTCGGTTCTGTTTTTTCTAAAAGCGAGCACGGCGGACTTCAGGCGAACAGTCGAACGACTGCGTCTGATCTGATCCTAGCCGAGTCATGGATGGAGAGCTGAGACTGCGTCCGGCGGGCCACCTTTCGGCCGGCCGGTATCGATTTCGTCAGAACGGCGATTTCCGTCGGAAACATACGCGGAGAGTTCGCAGGTCCGCGCGTCTGATCACACCGACAGACTCCGCGAAGTGTGAACATTCCGGCGATCGGCGCCCAATCCGCGCGACGCTTCAACTATGGAGCGCGCGTCGATCAGGGCGTGGGTACGGCCGGCGTTGGGGTCAAGGGCCGCGCCGGAGCGGGACGCTGGCGGGTATCGCGCGGCTTCGTCGGCGGCAGCAGCCCCTCGCGCTGAGCCTGCTTGCGGGCCAGCTTGCGGGCGCGGCGGATGGCGTCGGACCGCTCACGTGCCCGCTTCTCCGAAGGCTTTTCGTATTCGGCGCGCCGCTTCATCTCGCGGAAGATGCCTTCCCGCTGCATCTTCTTCTTCAGCACGCGAAGCGCCTGATCTACGTTGTTGTCGCGAACAAGAACCTGCAAACCCTGATCTCCCGTCGTTCGTCGGACGCATCCGTCGCGGAAGCCGCCCGTCGTGAATTCTGCGGCAAGGCCGTCCGAAGAGGCCCGACACCTCCGCGCGGGCCGATCATCACATAAAGGCGGTGCCTCGCGCAGCCGCAATCGAGCCGAATCGCGCAGCTAGAACGCTAAAGCTCCAGATGGCCCTTCTCGCGGTCCGAGTCAAGATTTCGTTGGCATCCAAACCTCACTCTGCGAACCGCGGCAGCCGCGACCTCAGAGATCCGTCGAAGGCTCCTTGGCGATGGCCGTCGGCCCGCCAACGGCCGCGCCGGGCCTGATCGTCTTTCTCCGGCTTTTGCGCACCGCGGCGACGGGCGGCGGAGCGGCGTTGCTGTCGGCCGCCTCCTTGGCCAACCGCAAGGACCGCAACCGCTCCGTCCGCGCCCGGATCGCCCGGCCCTCGGCCTCGTATTGCGCCCACACCTTATCGCTCTCGCGCGTCATCTTCCTGGCTTTGTCCGACTTGGCATTCGCGCGTGAATGCAGATCCCCGGCCTTCTCGGTCATCGTCTGTTCCTTTCGGCCCGACTAGTCCTCTGAGCATCGGTCACTATCGGCTGTTTCAGGGGTCGGGGTCAAAGGAAACAGAATCGGGGTCGGCGTCGCGAGCCGGCCATTCGCGGCGGCGACCCGCCCTGCGTCCGCCGGGGTAGGCACCATCATATCCCCGCCGACCTGCCGCTTCGACGAACTCGAGCTTCAGGACGCTCAAGCGATCGCGTTGCATGCGCCGCGTGTGAGACTTGACGAAGAGCAGAAATGTCGCTTTCTATAGTGATTAAGGTGGCGTTCAAGCTTCGTCGCGCGTGGCGTCGTCCGGCCTCTCAACAATTCAGGATTGCCCTTGGAAGGTCGGCCGAATCATCGTGCGACGCGGTGGGATTATTGGCGACCGGCGGCGCATCCTCGGTGTTTCTCGGGACAAGGCAAGTGTCGGCGAAGTGCGGTCCGAACGGCGCGACCGGTTGGCAAAAGGTCCGCGCGCCCATCACCGAGGGCGGTCGAGCCTGTCGAGAGCGGCCGGCCATACCTACAGTCACTTTTGTGGCGGGAAGTTTTCACTCCGCCGGATCCGTGCCTTCGGGCTGAGCCAGAGTAGAAAAGCGCGACGATGGTTACAATACGACGAGGGTCAATGAAACGCGAGCCGAAGCCGTTCGTCGTCGAGTTGAAACGAGGTGCACGCCGGTCGGCGTTTCTAAGCCCCAGGGACGCGGCTGAGCCGATGAGCGACGCGGTCCGCCGCGCCGAGCGGGCTTTGTTCGCCGGTGCCGTCGACACGGACATTCCCCCAAGGCCGCCGGCTGCCGAGCCGTCCGGCCGCGTTCTGCAGAGCCTGATCGAACCGCATGTCATGACGGCGACCGACGTCAGGCAGCCTGAACGGCCTGCGTTGCGCCGCGGACGCAAACCGGGTTCGAAGAACAAGCCGAAGGTGGCGGCCTCGGCCTCGAAACCGTCGGCGTTGCCCTCCGGGAGGTCTCCGGGCGAGGAGGCGATTGCGGGCGCGACCGAGACGCCCGCTGCGGGCCCGCCCATTGCGCCGGCCGGGTTGCCCGTCTCCGGCATCGCGTGGCCCCGACGCGACCATCCGGTCGAGGACGGCGGCGCAACGGCCTCACCCGCCGATGCTGGTCCTCCCCGGCGCCAGCGTCTGCGTGAGCGCTCGTCGATCCTGGCCCGTTACGTGTTCGAGACCGAGCCCGTCCCGGGCGAGCGCTGGAAGCGGTCTTTCCGCCGGATCGGGCGCGGGCGCCGGAGTCTCGCGCGTCTCGATTGAGACGGGCCGTCGACTCCGGCGAGGGTCCGTGGCGCCAGCCGCGGAGGCTCGCAACTGAGTCACAACCCGTTTCGTGCGGCTCAGCTCAGGATGAGCCGCTTTTCAAGCTTGTGGCGCAGTAGAATTGGCATCGTTCCGTGAGTTCGGGTCGGCGCTGAGCATGCCAAGGAGCAGCCATCATGAAAATCGATCTTGTCGGAAAGCGGGCTCTCGTGCTCGGCGCCAGCGGCGGCCTCGGATCGGCCATCGCCCGCGGCCTGATCGAGGCCGGAGCTACGGTCGCCATATCGGGCCGCGCCGCGGCCAAGCTGCAGACGGCGGTGCCGCGAGCGAGCCATTGCATCGAGGCCGACCTGGCCGCGCCCGACGTTGGCACGCATCTCGCGGCCGACGCCTTGAAAGCACTCGGGGCCGTCGACATCCTCGTCAACAATAGCGGCGGCCCGCCGCCGACCTCGGCGCTCGGCACGACGAGCGAGATCTGGACGCAGCAGTTCGACGCCATGGTGGTGTCACTCATCACATTGACCGGCAAGCTCGTACCCGGGATGCGCGAGCATAAATGGGGACGCGTGATCACCGTTGCCTCGTCCGGAATCGTTGCGCCCATTCCGAACCTCGTGGTGTCTAACGCGCTGCGCTCGGCGCTCCTCGGCTGGTCGAAGACTCTCGCAAACGAGGTCGCGGCCGACGGCGTCACGGTCAATCTCCTCCTTCCCGGCCGCATCGCCACCTCGCGGGTCGAGGCGCTCGACAAGGCGGCGGCGGAGCGCACCGGCAAGCCGGTCGCGGAGATCGAGCGGGCGGCGCGGGCCTCGATCCCTGCCGCCCGCTACGGCACGCCCGAGGAATTCGCCGCCGCGGCGGTGTTCCTGGCGAGCCCTCAGGCCTCCTATGTCACCGGCACGACCATCCGTGTCGACGGGGGCGCTCTGCGCAACGTCTGATCGGAACCAGGACACGCGGCCGCCGTTTGTCCAGAGCGGCCCGGGGACGATCGGACTCGGCCGCCTTTTGACATGGAGGTGGCCATGGGCCTGCTTGAAAACACTATCGGAGCGATGCTCGGACATCAGGCCGGGCAGGGTAGCGACCGCCCGTCGGGCGCCAGCCCCTATGCGCCACTCGCCGCGGCACTCATCGCCATGCTCGGCGCCAAGGCGATGACCGGCGGCTTCGGCGATCTCGGCGGACTTCTCGGTCATAAGGGCGGCGCAGCACCGCAGCAGCCTCAGCCGGGCACCGCCCCCCAGTCGCAAAGCGAGGCCGGTGGCCTGCTCGGCGGTCTCGGCGGCCTGATCAGTCATTTCCAGAACGGTGGCGCCGGCGGCACGGTCAATTCCTGGGTCGGCCCGGGCCAGAACCAGCCCGCCTCGCCGACGCAGATCTCGCAAGCCCTTGGTCCCGACACGATTCGCGAACTCGCCCAGCGCTTCAACCTGTCCGAACAGGAGGTGTCCCAGCGCCTCTCGCAGGAACTGCCCCAAGCGGTGGACAAGCTCACGCCGCAGGGGCGGCTGCCGACGCACGACGAACTGTCGGCCTGGCGCTGAGACAATGACAAGGGCCGTCCGCTTCCCCGATGGCGAGACTGTGCCGGCCCTGGGACAGGGCACCTGGCGGATGGGCGAAGATCCACGCCGGCGCGCCGCCGAAACCGATGCGATCAGGTCCGGTGTCGAACTCGGCATGACGCTGATCGATACGGCCGAGATGTACGGCGAGGGCGCGACCGAAACGTTTCTCGGTTCAGCGCTCGCGGGCCTGCGCGAGCAGGTCTTCCTGGTGTCCAAGGCTTATCCGCAACACGCCACCCGGGCCGGTCTCGCGACGGCCTGCGAGGCCAGCCTCCGACGGCTGAAGACGGACTGGCTCGATCTCTACCTGCTGCACTGGCGGGGCTCGGTTCCGCTTGCCGAGACCGCCGACGGCATGGAGGACCTGGTCAGGGGCGGCAAGATCCGCCGCTGGGGCGTCAGCAACCTCGACACCGCCGACATGGACGAGCTCGTCGGTGCCGGTGGTGAAGGCTGCGCCGCGAACCAGATCCTCTACAACCTCACGCGCCGGGGGGCGGAGCATGATCTTCTCCCCTGGCTCGCCGGTCGTGACATTCCGGTCATGGCCTATAGTCCGGTGGAGCAGGGGCGGATGCTCGGCCACGCCGCCCTCGACGCCGTGGCGCGGCGGTACGGGACGACGACGGCGCAGGTGGCGCTCGCCTGGCTCCTGCGGCGCGATGGGCTGATCGCCATCCCCAAAGCCGCCACGACCGATCACGTTCGCGACAATTTTGGCGCGGCGGATCTCGTCCTCGATCCAGGGAGCCTGGCGGAACTCGATCGCGCCTTCCCGCCGCCGACCCGCAAGGTGCCGCTCGCCATGCTGTGACGCGGCGAAAGAGGAGCTGTTCCGATGGACGACAAGAAGCGCCGCGAAGACCGCATCGACGAAGCCGTGGACGAGAGTTTCCCGGCTAGCGACCCGCCTTCGTTCATGGGCGGCGCTGCCGTCGCCGGGCCGCCGCCCAAGACGGGGCCGCGCGAGCCCGCGTCGAACGAGAGTTCGAAGACCGACAAGGACACCGAGCCCGCCAAGCCGCGCGCCAAGACCTGAGCGATCGCTGCGCGTCGTTCTTCCCCTGTTCCAACGTCAGGGTGGTGGCGGGCTGGTGTTCCAGCCCTGGATCTGTAAGCTGTCTCGATCGGACCAAGCGTAGCGACCGGTAGAAGCCGCGCGACCAAAGAGATCGGGGCGAGGACACGATGGACGGCATAGAAAAGCGGACAATGGACAAGGTGAGCTGGCGCCTCGTCCCCTTCCTGATGCTCTGCTACTTCGTGGCTTATCTCGACCGGGTCAACGTTGGATTCGCCGGCAACGGCATGCGGCAGGACCTCGGCCTGTCGGCTGCGGCCTTCGGCGGAGCGGCCGGCATCTTCTTCATTGCCTATTTCTTCTTCGAAGTGCCGAGCAACATGGCGCTCGACCGTTTCGGCGCGCGGCTGTGGATCGCCCGGATCATGTTCACCTGGGGGCTGGTGTCGGGCGCCCAGGCCTTCGTCGTCGGCGAGAAGAGCTTCTACATCGTGCGGCTGCTGCTCGGTGTCGCCGAAGCCGGCTTCTTCCCCGGCATCATCTTCTTCCTGACCCTGTGGTTCCCCTCCGTCTACCGGGCGCGGATCATCGGTCTGTTCATGTTTGCGATCCCGATCTCGACCGTCATCGGCGCGCCGATCTCGGGGTTCGTGCTCAATCTCGAAGGCGTCTTCGGGCTGCACGGCTGGCAATGGGTGTTCCTGATCGAGGCGGTGCCGGCGCTGATCCTCTCCGTCGTCACCTTCTTCTACCTGACGGACCGGCCGCTCGAGGCCGCGTGGCTCGACCAGCCGGAGCGCCAGTGGCTGCAGGGTCTTCTCGATGCGGAACGGCGCAACCGCGAGCGCTTCGTCAAGCTGTCCTGGCTGAAGGCGATCGTCGACAAGCGCGTGGTGGCGCTCGGTTTCGTCTACATGGGCTGCAACATCCCGCAATACGGCTTGAGCTTCTTCCTGCCGCAGCTCATCAAGGAATTCGGCGGCCTGTCGAACGTCGAAATCGGCTTCATCACGGCGCTCCCCTATGCGGTCGGCGCGCTCGGGATGATCCTGTGGAGCCGCAATTCCGACCGTACGCGCGAGCGTACCTGGCATACGGTCATCCCGTTCGTCGCCATCGTGGTCGGCCTGGTGCTGGCGGCGCTCTCGCCGACCTCGACGCTGAAAATGGCGTCGCTCTGCATCGCCGGCTTCGGCTTCTTCGCCGTGCTGCCGGTGTTCTGGACCTTACCGACCGCCCTGCTGAGCGGCGCCAGCGCCGCGGCCGGAATCGCTGCGGTCAATTCGATCGGCAATCTGGGCGGCTATTTCGGGCCGCAGGTCTTCGGCTGGCTCAAGGACACGACGGGGAGCGAGTTCGCCAGCCTCATGTTCCTCGCCGCCTGTGCGATCGTCGGCATCGTGATCACCCTGGTGCTCGGGCACGACCCCGCTCTCGAGCGGGCCGAACCGGAGGCGGCGGTGCGGAGCCCTCTGTGAGGAGGCCGCAGTGCGCCCTCAAAAATCGAGTGCCATCGGCATGATGCAGCAGATCATCTACAAGATCGTCCCCGCGTCCGTGTGGCGGGAGGCGGAAGCGCGGGGCCGCCTCGACGGCGCCCCCGTCGACCTCGCGGACGGCTTCATCCATTTCTCGACGGCCGACCAGGTGCGCGAGACGGCGGCCAGGCATTTTGCCGGACAGGCGGACCTACTGCTCGTCGGGGTCGAGGCCGAGGCGCTGGGGTCCGCGCTGCGATGGGAGCCGTCGCGCGGCGATGCGCTGTTCCCGCATCTCTATGCGCCGCTGCGGCTTGAGGCGGTGCTCGACGTCGTGCCGCTGCCGCTTGGGGCGGACGGCGCTCACGCGTTCCCGGACCTGCCGAGCTGATCCTCGCCGTCGAGCCGTGGCGCATGCGCTCTGCCGGGCCGTCGCCGAGCCATGCGCGGATCAGCGGACTGGCCAGCGTTCAGTCCTTCCGGCCGGCTCTGAACTGGGTCTCGGCGTCGCCCGGCAGCCGCCACGGACCGTCCGGCGCGCGCCCAGGCCGTCCGCGCGCGCCGCTGCCGAAGATGCGCAGCACCAGCCAGACCGGCAGCACCACCGCGGCGCCGATCGCCACATAATGCCCGACTTGCCGCAGCCCCTCGAAACCTGTCGCCCAGAGGTGTTGCACCGAGACGCGCAGCCAGACGAAGAGGTCGATGGGATCGATGTCGAGCCAGGACATCAGCGCGCCGACGATCAGCGAGACGAACACGAGCCGCACGGCGACCGCCAAGGGCGAGCCGCCGAGGAAGCGATGCAGGGCAGAGTCGGACATGGTCGAAATTCCGCGGCGTGGCCGGCTGTCGATGAGAGCGCCGCAGGGCGGACCGGAGGCGGCCCTGCGGGACATGCCGCCTGATGTGCGACGCCTCCGCCGTCGTTGCAAGATGGGCAGGCGTCGGGCACGGTGATCGGCCTCGTTACATAATTTCACGAAATTTGAACGCCTCTGCCCGAAGATTCAGCTACAGGTAGGAGCCTTCAGGCAGAACGGGTGGCTGGCTGGCAGCGTGCGGAAAGACGTCATGAGTCGCAGATATTTCGGGACGGATGGCATAAGGGGACGGGCCAACGGCCTCATCACGCCGGATCTCGCCATGAAGGTCGGCCAAGCCGCCGGGCTCATCTTCCAGCGCGGCCAGCATCGCCACCGCGTCGTGATCGGCAAGGATACCAGGCTCTCGGGCTATATGATCGAATATGCGATGGTGGCGGGCTTCACCTCCGTCGGCATGGACGTGATGCTGCTCGGGCCGATGCCGACGCCCGCCGTCGCCATGCTGACGCGCTCGATGCGCGCCGATATCGGAGTGATGATCTCCGCCTCGCACAACGCCTATGAGGACAACGGCATCAAGCTGTTCGGACCGGATGCCTACAAGCTGTCCGACGAGGTCGAGGCCGAGATCGAGCACCTCCTCGACACCGACCTCGGGACCCGCCTGTCGAAGTCGCCGAACCTCGGCCGCGCGGTGCGTATCGACAGCGCCCACGCGCGCTACATCGAATATGCCAAGCGGACCTTGCCGCGCCACCAGTCGCTCGACGGCTTGCGCATCGTCGTCGACTGCGCCAACGGCGCCGCCTACAAGGTCGCGCCCGAAGCCCTGTGGGAGCTCGGCGCCGAGGTCTTCTCGATCGGCGTCGAGCCGGACGGCTTCAACATCAACCACAATGTCGGCTCGACCTCGCCCGAGGCGCTGGTGCGCAAGGTGCGCGAGCTTCGCGCCGACGTCGGCATCGCGCTCGACGGCGACGCGGATCGCCTGCTGATGGTCGATGAGAAGGGCAATGTGATCGACGGCGACCAACTGATGGCGGTCATCGCCGAGAGCTTCAAGGAGGACGGTCGCCTCGCCAAGCCGAGCCTGGTGACGACGGTGATGTCGAACCTCGGCCTCGAGCGGCATCTGGCCGGGCTCGGCATCGACACGGTGCGCACCGCCGTCGGCGACCGCTACGTGCTCGAACATATGCGCGAGCATGGCCACAATGTCGGCGGCGAGCAGTCCGGCCATATCATTCTGTCCGACTATTCGACGACCGGCGACGGTCTGGTCGCGGCCTTGCAGGTGATGGCGGTGATCAAGCGGCTCGGCCGTCCAGCGAGCGAAGTGTGCCGGCGGTTCGAGCCGCTGCCGCAGGTGCTCAAGAACGTGCGCGTCGCCGATCCGCACATGCTCAACGACGAAGGCATCAAGACGATGATCGAGCGCGCCCGCCAGCATCTCGGCAGCGGCGGCCGGCTGCTCATCCGACCCTCCGGCACCGAGCCGCTGATCCGCGTCATGGGGGAAGGCGACGACCGCGACAAGGTCGAGAGCACGGTCGACGACGTCTGCGCCGCCTTGCGCGCCTATGCGGTGCCGCTCGCGGCCGAATAGGAGCGGCGATCTCGTCCGTCAGTGCGGGATCATCCAGGGGAAGACATGCTGCTGCAGCACCACCAGGATGCCGAGCAGCAACGTCAGGACGATGCTGTGAATGAACGTCCGGGCAAAGACCAGACCTTCCTGGCCCTTGAGATCGGTCACCGAGACGCCAGTCGCGATATTCTGCGGCGAGATCATCTTGCCCATGACGCCGCCCGATGAATTGGTCGCGGCGATGAGCACCGGGTTCAATCCGAGCTGGTTGGCCGCCACGACCTGAAGGTTGCCGAAGAGCGCGTTGCCGGACGTGTCGCTGCCCGACAGGAACACCGCTACCCAGCCGAGGAAGGCGGAGAGCAACGGGAACAGTACGCCGACCGAGGCGACCGCCTTGCCGAGCGTGTAGGTCATGCCGGAATAGTTCATCAGGAAGGCGAGGCCCACGATCAGCGCGACGGTCAGGATCGCGATGCGGGCCTGCCGCCAGGTGGTGCCGACGGCCTTGATGAAATCGGCGGCGCCGATCCCGACGAGCGCGGACGTGATCAGCGTCGCGACCAGGATCGCGGTGCCGGTCGCCAGCGGCTGGAAATCCCAGATGGCCGGGTACGGCTTGTTGTCGTAGAGCGTGATCGATATCGCGTTGTTCAGGCCCGGCCAGGCGATCTTGACGTCGCCGATGGCGAAGATCTTGAGCAGCGTCCAGAGAATGACGATCACCGACACGACCAGCCACGGGACCCAGCCGTTCCAGTTGCCGGACGTGCCGACCGGCTTGACGGCGCCGATCGCATAGGCCGGATCGAGCGCCGGACGCCACACGCGAAGGAACAGCAAGGTCACGACCAGGGAGCCGAGCGAGGACAGGACGTCGGTCAGTTTGTAATCGACGAAATTGGCGACCAGGAACTGCACGGTGGCGAAGGACCCTCCGGCGACGAGCAGCACGGGCCAGAGGGCGCCGAGCGACCGCCGGCCGCCATAGATCGTCATGACGTAGAAGGGCAGCAAAAAAGCAATGAAGGGCAGTTGCCGCCCGACCATAGCGCCGAGCGTCACGTCCGACAGATGCGTGACCTGTCCGAGGACCGTGATCGGCACGCCGAGGGCGCCGAACGCCACCGGCGCGGTGTTGAAGATGAGGGTGAAGGTTAAGGCTTCGATCGGCGCGAAGCCAACCAGGATCAGCAGCGCGCTGGTGATGGCGATCGGCGTGCCGAAACCCGCGATGCCTTCGAGCAGCGCGCCGAAGCAGAACCCCACGACGACCAGCACGACCCGGCGGTCATTGGGCAGGTTGGCGACCAGCCAATCGCGGAAGCTATCGAACCGTCCCGAGGCGACGGCGATGTTGTAGAGCAGCAGCGCGTTGACGACGATCCACATCACCGGCCACAGCGCGAAAACCATGCCGGCGATCGTGGCATTCAGGGCGAGGCCGACCGGCATGGCCCATACCGTGACGGCGAGGATCAGCGCCGCGACGAGGCCGGCCAGCGACGCCTGCCAGGCCGGCCTGCGCAGGACGCCGAGCAGCAGGAGCACCGCGAGGATCGGGATCGCAGCCACCAGAAAGGACAACAGGAGGCTGTCGCCGACCGGCGTCAGTCGTTGTGCGAACATTGCGGCTTTCCCCCCGGAATTCTTAAGCATCCGGAGTGTGGCCGAGCGCGCGGAAGCACGCAATGGCAACCGAGCCGCCGTCAGGCGATCTCAACAGCCCGTCGGCGTCGATCGCCGGACGGAAGGTATGATCGCCTGACCTAAATGACGCGAAGGCGGGAGTTTGCGGGTGCGGACGTGATCCGCGCGCTCAGGCCGACGCGGAGGCGCCGAGCGCCTTTACCCGGGCTGCGAGCCGCGACACCTTCCGCGCCGCCGTGTTCTTGTGGATGATGCCCTTCTGGGCGGAGCGCATCACCATCGATTCCGTTGCGCGCAGCACGGTGGCGGCGGCCGCGGCGTCACCCTCGGCAATCGCTTCCTCGGCCTTGCGAAGCTGCGTGCGCATGGCGCTGCGGCGCATTCGGTTGACCGCCGTGCGACGAGCGAGCTTGCGGACGGCCTTCTTGGCCGATGAGGTATTCGCCATTGCTGTTCCCTGAGGGACGGTGCCGCCGGACGACCGGGCGGCGCTGATCCGAATGTCGGCAAAGATGCCGCGAAGCGGTGCTTATAGGCAGCGGAACGCGTCCGCGTCAACGCCGGAGCCATGCGAGGCGCGCGAAAAGGTTTGCTCTCGCGGCGATTTTGCGGCATAGAGCCCGCCTTGCATCGTCCGGCTTGCCAGGGCTGCCGTGGCGATGTCTTTGCTCGTCCACATCCAGCGGATGAACCGGTCGGCTTCCATGCCGGCCCGGTCGCCATATCGAGAGCCAAATGCCCAAGCTCAAGACCAAGTCAGGCGCCAAGAAGCGCTTCAAAGTTACCGGCACCGGCAAGGTGCTCTACGCCCAGGCCGGTAAGCGGCATGGCATGATCAAGAGGACCAACAAGCAGATCCGCAACCTGCGCGGCACCAGCGTGCTGTTCAAGACCGACGGCGACAACATCAAGAAGTTCTTCTTGCCCAACAGCTGATCGGCCGGTCTCGCTTCCAACTCCTCACAGAATATAAGGATCATCCATGGCCCGCGTGAAACGTGGCGTAACCTCGCACGCCAAGCACAAGAAGACGCTCGATGCCGCCAAGGGCTTCTATGGCCGGCGCAAGAACACGATTCGGGTCGCCAAGCAGGCGGTCGAGAAGTCGATGCAATATGCCTACCGCGACCGCAAGGTGAAGAAGCGCAGCTTCCGGGCGCTGTGGATCCAGCGGCTCAATGCCGCCGTGCGCGAATGCGGCATGACCTACAGCCGCTTCATCGACGGGCTCAACAAAGCCGGCATCGAGATGGACCGTAAGGTCCTCTCCGAACTCGCGATCAGCGAGCCGGAGGCCTTCAAGGCCATCGTCGAGAAGGCCAAGGGCGCGCTTCCCGCGGCCGCGTGAGAGTCCGGATCTGCAGTCGAGGGTGAGCAGCATGCCCGACGATGCGCAGCTCGAGCGCCAGATCCTCGGCGAGATCGAGGCGGCTGGTACCGAGGCCGACCTCGAGACTTTGCGCATCGCGACCCTCGGCAAGAAAGGCTCGGTCTCGGCCCTGCTGGCGAGCCTCGGCAAGATGGCGTCCGAGGAGAGAAGGCAGAAGGGCGTCGTCTTCAACTCGCTCAAGGATAGGGTCGCGGCGGCGCTCGGCGCGCGCCGAAGCGTGCTCCAGCGGGCAGCGCTCGAGGCGCGGCTCGCCGCCGAGCGGCTCGACATAACGCTGCCGGCGCGCGACGAACCCGTGGCCGTGGGCCGCATCCATCCGATCAGCCAGGTGATGGACGAGATTACCGCGATCTTCGCCGACATGGGCTTTTCCATCGCCGAAGGGCCGGACATCGAGACCGATTTCTATAATTTCACCGCGCTGAACTTTCCCGAGGGCCACCCGGCGCGGGAGATGCACGACACCTTCTTCTTCGCCCCGAAGCCAGACGGCGAACGGCGACTGCTGCGCACCCATACGAGCCCGGTGCAGATCCGCACTCTCCAGGCACAAAAGCCCCCGGTCCGCGTCGTCTGCCCCGGCCGTACCTACCGCAACGACTCGGACCAGACCCATACGCCGATGTTCCATCAGGTCGAGGGCCTGGTGATCGATCGGCATGCCAATCTGGCCAACCTCAAATGGGTGCTGGAGGAGTTCTGCCGCGCCTTCTTCGAGGTGGACCGGGTGAAGATGCGCTTTCGCCCCTCCTTCTTCCCCTTCACCGAGCCGTCGATGGAGGTCGACATCCAATGCGCCCGCAAGGGTGACGAGATCCGCTTCGGCGAGGGCGAGGACTGGCTCGAGATCCTCGGCTGCGGCATGGTTCATCCCAATGTGTTGCGCCATTGCGACCTCGACCCGGATGAATACCAGGGCTTCGCCTGGGGGATGGGCATCGACCGCATTGCCATGCTGAAATACGGCATGCCCGACCTTCGCCCGTTCTTCGAGGCGGACGTGCGCTGGCTCGCCCATTACGGCTTCCGGCCCCTCGACATCCCGACGCTGGCCGGCGGGCTCACGGGGTAGGGGAGGGGACGGATCCATGGTTGCGCTCACGATGCTCACGAACGATGAGGCGCGCGCCATCGTAGACCGCGTGCTCGGACGCCGATGGCGCGACGCGGGTTATGATCGCACCGAGGTCATAGCGGAG
Source organism: Lichenihabitans sp. (assembly GCA_965277635.1). Classification (GTDB taxonomy): domain Bacteria; phylum Pseudomonadota; class Alphaproteobacteria; order Rhizobiales; family Beijerinckiaceae; genus Lichenihabitans. Next base: position 890,185 of record CBDIDE010000002.1, on the reverse strand, counting down.
GACGACGTCTACGGCGAGCCGGCCTTATCGATCATGGTCTGGCTCAAGCCAGGAACGCCTGTCATCCCCGCCGACACCTACAGCGGAGCTGCCCTTGAGATGCGCGATGCCCTCCGGGCCAAAGGCGAGCAGCGCTACGCTTACCTCCATCTAGGCCGCCCCGACGATCCCGTTGTCGAGGATGATGGCTCTAACTCGCCATGACAGCCGACGATCTTCTTGCCATTGCCACGGATCTCGTCCTCCGCGAGGCGGGGCGCCCACGGCAGGCCTCGCTGAAAAGGGCGGTGAGCACGGCCTATTACGCACTTTTCCACGCTCTCGCGTCGGAGTGCGTGTCTCAGACGATCGGCTGGCATTTCCGGTCCGCCGACTATTGGGAGATCGTAACACCGATCTATCGGGCACTGGATCATGGGCAAGCGCGAATCTTGTGCAAGCGCCTCGCGAACGATGTGAGGATCGCTCCGGGCCTTCGCACGATCGCACAGGCTTTCGTGGATCTGCAGGCCGAGCGCATTCGTGCCGACTACGATCCGAGACCTACCTTGGATCGTGGAAGTTCAGCGCAGTTGATCGATCTGGCGACACGGGCAATCGCGCTTCTCCGCGCGCTGCCGGATGACCAGAAGCGCCATCTTGCCGTCCAGCTCATCGCCAAGAATCGTCCCGGTTCCTGATATGAAACTCACCCTCTCCTGGCTCAAGGACCATCTCGACACCGAGGCTTCCCTCGCCGAGATCTGCGACACGCTGACCCGCGTCGGGCTCGAGGTCGAGAGCGTCGACGATCCGGCGCGGAAATTCGCGGGCTTCACCGTCGCGCGCGTGATCGAGGCCAAGCCCCATCCCAACGCCGACCGGCTGCGCGTCTGCGTCGTCGAGACGGGGCAGGGCGCGCCGGTGCAGGTCGTGTGCGGCGCGCCCAATGCCCGCACCGGCATGCGCTCGGTGTTCGCGCCGCCGGGCACCTACATCCCGGGCAAGAAGATCACGCTCGGCGCGGGGGTGATCCGCGGTATCGACTCGAACGGCATGCTCTGCTCGGAGGCCGAGCTCGAACTCTCCGAGGACCACGACGGTATCATCGACCTGTCCGAGGACGCGCCCGTCGGCGAGGCCTACGCGGCCTATGCCGGGCTCGACGATCCGGTCATCGATATCGGCCTGACGCCGAATCGTCCCGACGCGGCCGGCATCCACGGCATCGCGCGCGACCTCGCGGCGGCCGGGCTCGGCCGGCTCAAGACCTCGCCCGACGCGAAGATCGCCGGCTTATTCCCGAGCCCGGTGACGGTCCGGCTCGACCTGGCCGAGGCCGACGCCCACCTCTGTCCCGCCTTCGCGTTGCGCCTCGTGCGCGGTGTCAGGAACGGTCCCTCGCCCGCCTGGATGCGCCGCCGCCTCAAGGCGATCGGCCTCAGGCCGATCAATGCGCTCGTCGACATCACCAACTATCTCACGTTCGACCGCGGCCGACCGCTGCACGTCTTCGATGCCGCCAAGGTCCATGGCGACCTTGTCGTGCGCCGCGCCCGGGCCGGCGAGACGCTCGCTGCCCTCAACGTCAAGACCTACGAGCTGACGCCCGACATGATCGTCATTGCCGATGCGAAAGGCGTCGAGTCGCTCGCCGGCATCATGGGCGGCGAGGCCTCGGGTTGCGACGAGACGACGACCGACGTGCTGATCGAGAGCGCCTTGTGGGATCCGCTCAATGTCGCCCAGACCGGGCGTCGCCTCGGGGTGTCGTCGGATGCGCGCTATCGCTTCGAGCGCGGCGTCGATCCGGCCATGTGCGTGCCGGGGCTCGATCTGGCGACGCGACTCGTCCTCGATCTTTGCGGCGGCGAGGCCTCGGACGTGACGCTGGCCGGCGCGGTGCCCGAGCCGGATCATCGCATCGACTTCCCGTTCAGCGAGGTGGCGCGGCTGACCGGGCTCGACCTGGCGCCGTCCGAGATGCAACGCATTCTGGAGAAGCTCGGTTTCGATCTCGCCGGCCAGCCCGACAATGCCGACCGGGTGGTGGCCCGTGTGCCGTCCTGGCGGCCAGACGTCGACGGCAAGGCCGATCTCGTCGAGGAGATCGTCCGCATCGCCGGGCTCGACAGCGTCGAGGCGCAGCCGCTGGTTCGCGAGCCGGGCGTGCCGCGCCCGGTGCTTACGCTTCTGCAGAAGCGGACCCGCCTCGCCAAGCGAACGCTCGCCGGCTACGGCCTCCTCGAGGCCGTGACCTGGTCCTTCGTCTCGGAGGCGCAGGCGAAGCTTTTTGGCGGCGGAGCATCGGAACTCGTGCTCGCCAATCCGATCGCGGCCGATCTTTCGACCATGCGGCCGAGTCTGCTGCCGGGCCTGGTGGCCGCCGCGGGCCGCAACGCAGCGCGCGGAGCAGGCGATGCGGCGCTGTTCGAGGTCGGTCAGATCTTCCTCGGTGATGGCGAGACGGATCAGCGGATGGCGGCGGCGGCCGTGCGGCGTGGCAGCGCCAAGCCCGAGGGGACCGGACGACACTGGTCGCGCGCCTCCGCGTCGGTCGATGTCTTCGACGCCAAGGCCGATGCCATGACGCTCCTGACCTCGCTCGGTCTGCCGTTCGGCGGCCTGCAGGTGGTGCCGGGCGGCCCCTCGCATTTCCATCCCGGCCGCGTCATGACCTTCCGCATGGGACCCAAGGCGGTGCTGGGCCATGCCGGCGAACTCCATCCCGACGTCCTGCGCGCGCTCGATGTATTGGGACCGCTGGTCGGTTTCGAAATCGTCCTCGACGGCTTGCCGCCACCGAAGGCACGGCCGACCAAGGCGAGGCCGAAGCTGGTGCTCTCCGATCTCATGCCCGTCGAGCGCGACTTCGCCTTCGTGGCCGATCGCGAGGTGGCGGTCGCCGACCTGCTGGCGGCCGTGCAATCGGCGGATCGGGCGCTGGTGACGGAGGCGTCCGTCTTCGACGTCTATGAAGGCAAGGGCGTTCCGGACGGGCAGAAATCGGTCGCGGTCGCGGTGACGCTGCAGCCGAAGGACCGCACGCTGACCGAGGTCGATCTCGAGGCCGTCAGCCGCCGGATCGTCGAGGCCGTCGCGAAGCGGACGGGCGCCGTCCTGCGTGGCTGATCCGGAGGCCATGAGGCGGCTCCGTCCTGATCGGAACCGTGGACGCCACCGCCAAAGCGCCCGGCGGGCTTGCGTTTGCGCGCCGTGTCTTGCCTGATGGGAGATGCGCCTCGCTCCAGGTCCGGTGAAGTTCCGCCTTTGACGCCCGCCCCCACCATGTCTCCCGCGCCGTTGCTCGACGTCCGCGGCCTCGCGGTCTCGTTCAGCCAGGGCGGTCAGGTCACCCGCGCGGTCGATGGCGTGTCCTTCACGCTCGATCGCGGCCGCACGCTCGCCATCGTCGGGGAATCGGGGTCCGGCAAGTCGGTGACGGCACTCTCGATCGCGCGTCTTCTCGGCGCCTCTGGGGCCGAGACGACCGGCGGCGAGATCCTGTTCAAGGGCCAGGATCTGCTGCGGCTCGATGAGCGCGGCATGCGCGCCATCCGGGGCGACGCCATCACCATGGTGTTCCAGGAGCCGATGACCTCGCTCAACCCGCTCCACACGATCGAGCGGCAGATCGGCGAGATTCTCGAACTGCACGGTATGCGCGGCGGCGCGAAGCTCCGTGCCCGCGTGATCGAGCTTCTCGCGGAGGTCGGCATCCCGGATCCGGCGACGCGGCTTGGCGCCTATCCGCACCAGCTCTCCGGCGGTCAGCGCCAGCGGGTGATGATCGCCATGGCGCTCGCCAACCGGCCGGACCTGCTGATCGCCGACGAGCCTACGACCGCGCTCGACGTCACCGTCCAGGCGCAGATCCTGCGCCTGCTCAAGGACCTGCAGGCGCGCCTCGGCATGGCGCTGCTGTTCATCACGCACGACCTCGGCATCGTGCGGCGTATCGCCGACCATGTCGCGGTGATGCAGCGCGGCAAGATCGTCGAGGCCGGCCCGGTCGCCGAGATCTTCCAGGCGCCGCAGCATCCCTATACGCGGATGCTGCTCGCGGCCGAGCCCAAGGGCCTGCCACCCGCCAAGGATCCCGCCGCCAAGCCCATCCTCACCGCCGAGGATCTCAAGGTGTGGTTCCCGATCAAGCGCGGCTTCTTGCGCCGCACGGTCGGCTATGTGAAGGCGGTCGACGGCGTTTCCCTGACGGTCAGCGAGGGGCAGACGATCGGCGTCGTGGGCGAGTCGGGCTCCGGTAAGACGACGCTCGGCCTCGCCATCCTGCGCCTGATCCGCTCCGAGGGGCCCGTCACCTATCTGGGCCAGCGTATCGACAGTCTGGACAGCGCCGGCATGCGGCCGCTGCGCCGCGACATGCAGGTCGTGTTCCAGGACCCCTACGGCTCGTTGTCGCCGCGCCTGTCGGTCGCCGACATCGTCGGCGAGGGCCTGACCGTCGGCCCTAGGCGACCGGCCGCCGAGCGGCGCGAGATGGTGGCACGTGCCCTCGCCGATACCGGGCTCGATCCTGCCTCCATGGATCGCTATCCGCACGAGTTCTCGGGCGGGCAGCGCCAGCGCATCGCCATCGCCCGGGCCATCGTGCAGGAACCCAGATTCGTCGTGCTGGACGAGCCCACCTCGGCCCTCGACATGTCGGTCCAGGCCCAGATCGTCGACCTGCTGCGCGACCTTCAGACGAGGCGCGGCCTGGCCTATCTGTTCATCAGCCACGACCTCAAGGTCGTGCGGGCGCTGGCCGCCGACATCGTCGTCATGCGCCACGGGCATGTGGTCGAAGCCGGGAGCGCGGCCGAGATCTTCGCCGCGCCGCGGAGCGCGTACACGCGGGCGCTCTTCGCCGCCGCGTTCAACCAGGAGCCGACGCTTTCCGCCGAGGCCTGAGGGCCGGATCGGAACCCATCCTCGCGACTCCCGTTGACTCCGGCAATCAAGGAAGGAGGATCCGATGGTCGCGCACGATACAGCCCCCGCCGCATCTCGCGAGGTTTCGGCCACCGTGCCGGCGGAAGAGCTTACCCCGCAAGCGGTCGCCATCGACGAGACCGACCGGCTGATTGCCTCGGACAAGGTCGCAGGCACCTCCGTCTATGACCGGACCGGCGACCGGCTCGGTACCATCTACAATTTCATGGTCGACAAGGTGACCGGGCAGGTGGCCTATGCGGTGATGTCGTTTGGTGGCTTTCTGGGTCTCGGCGAACGCTTCTATCCGCTGCCCTGGCAGGCCCTGACCTATGATCCGGCGCGCGGCGGCTACGTGGTCGAGGTCGACCGCGAGACGTTGGAGAAGGCGCCGAGCTACGCGGCGGAAGACCAGCCCTGGGCCGACCCGGCCTACGGCCAGAGTCTCTACGGGTTCTACGGCTTGCCTTACGGGTTTTGAGACGGTGGCATGCGGCCGCGTGCCACCTCGTGAGAGACAACGCTGAAATGGGGAAAGAGTAAAGTGTCACCGAAATCCGTAGTTTCTGAGATTTATCTCGCAGAACCGATCCAGCTGCATCAATCCAATTAGCCTCAAAAGGGAATATCATCATCCAGAGCTTCGGACAGCAGACCTGGCCGGGCCTCGATCCTCTTAGGAGGACCTTCAATCTGCTTCCGATCACGCCAGGGCGGCAGGGCATCTACCAGCTTCTTCGCCTTCTCGACCCAATCAAAAATCCGGTCGATTGTCTGCTGCAATGGCTTGATGTCGTCGTTAATGGTTTTGGCCGTGTGGGCGCTTTCGACCGCAAAGGCAAAAAACGCCTCTGTCCGGGTTCTATTGCGGTCGACCTCCGAAGCGAAGGCATTCAACTTGTTGAAGAGAGACTCCCGCTTGCCCTCGGGCAGCTTTAGATCGTTCAGCTTTTCCCGGAGCGCCTCGATCAAGACGTGGATCGCCTGGCGCGCCGCTGCGTCGAGCACGATGATTTGCTGCGCCCCGGTCTTTTGCCGGCGCGCGGCCTCGATGAGAATCTTCTGTGATGCAATCTCGGCATGCCGCCGAAAGTCCTGAAAGAAGTCGCTAAACTCCCGATCGCCGGGGGGAGGTGTGCGGAAAGCTATTAAAATGCCAAGGTTATGTACCTCGTCGAAAGCTATAAGGTTGTCCACATATCGGCGCTCGGCATAATAGCTGCCGTTGCGGTTGTCCTCCCAGGCCGCTTCCACCTCCTTTATCTTCCGCATGTGAAGCGCCGCAAATCCCTCCTCGGCATCGTCAGGCAGGTCTAGGTACTCGTTGTCGCTATCATGGCTGGTCATGCGTTCAGCCTCGAAATCGTGCTGTGGTGGACGTTGTAGCTCTGCGCAACAGCCTGCAGGATTTTCTCGCCCTTGGCGACCCGCTCCGAGCCCCGCGAGCCTTCCGCGCCTGATGCGGCGTCAGCTTCGACTTGCGGCCGAACTTCAGACCTCGAGCTTTCGCGGCCGCGTGATACCTTGCCGTGCGGGTCGACCAGGCGGCGGGCCTCGATCTTGGCCGAGACGCCCAGGACCGCCAGCACGATTTCTGCAAAGTCGGATGTGGTATCGATGATCGGTTAAGCAAGGGATCGCAGCTCGACGCCGGATCGCGGTGACATATTATTGCGATTGCGGATTGCGGTGACACTTTACTCTTTACCAAATCAGGCGAGAGCTGAGGAAGCATCGCCACCGCGCGCTCCGCTACACGAGTTCGCCGAAGGTGACCGTCGTCGTGGTCCCGGGCGTCCCGCCGCTCCTCTCGATCGTGCCGCCGATCTGCTGGACGAGCTGATTGACCAGGCGCGAGCCGAGACCCTCGCCCGCCTCGCGAGCGCCGACGCCGTCGTCTGCGACCGTAAGCTCGTATCCAGGGCCGGGCGCCAGGCGGTGGAAGTCGACGCGGATCGTTCCGCTCCGATTGTCCGGAAACGCATATTTGAAGGCGTTGGTGACGAGCTCGTTGACGATGAGCCCGATTGGTGCCGCCATCGCGGTCCTGAGGACGACGCTGTCGGAGGCCAATCGCACCGCCACCGGGCGGAGTTCGCCGTAGGGACGCATCAGGTCCTGGCACAGGTCGTCGAGGTAGTCGCGAAGGTCGACGACCCCATGGCCGCGGTCGGTGCGTAGCCGGTTGTGCAGCTTGGCGATGGCCATGACGCGCGCGGCTGCCGTTTCGATCGCTGCCCGTCCGGCATCCGCCGGCATCGACCTCGCCTGCAGCGACAGCACGGAAGCGACGGTCTGCAGGTCGTTCTTGGTCCGGTGCGCCATCTCCTCGAGCAGCACCGACTTCGATCGTTCCGCCGCGAGCGCTCGGCCCGTCGTGGCGCGCAGCACATGACACACCATCGCGATGCCGCTGCCGACGATCACGTAGACGACGGCCGAGAACATGTCGCTCGGCGAGACCAGCGGCTGCCCGTCCCGCCAGACCAGCATCGCCAAGGCGGCGAGCGTCGTCAGGACCATAGCCATGAGGCCTGGAATCGGGCCGAAGGCGAGCGAGGCGGCGAAGACCGCCGGGATGAACAGCACGAACTTGACGCCGCCGACCGGAATGGCCAGACGCAGGGCGACGAAGAGGATGACGAGAGCGAGCGCCCCTCCGTAGCGGATCCAGACAGGAAAGCGGTGCGAGACGAGGAGCTGGATGAAGGTCCCGAACCCGTAATCCCGTCGTGACATTGGCTTGGTCCTGACCTCGTTCGGCGGAACGCGACACCGAGCTTCCAGCATAGCTCAGGCTGGTGATGTCCGCATGGGTCGACACGCACGATCTTCGGGCCTCCGGAACTCATGGCGTCCGATGTCCCATTCCGGTCCGGCCGGCGGCTTTCGCCCGTCTCGGAAAGGCGTAAGTTCCCTCGACATTCGTTCAATCGAGGAGACGAGGATGTCCGGTCGGGGAAGCGCAGTGCTGGTCATCGACGTGCAGGAGTCGTTCCGGCACCGGCCCTATTGGACGGCCGAGGACGTGCCGAATGTCCTCGAGCGCATCCAGGCGCTGATCGACGGCGCGGTCCGTCGCGGCATCGCGGTCGTGCAGATCTTCCACGTCGAGGACGAAGGACCGTTCTCGCTCGCCTCGGGCCACGTCGAGGCGATGGACCCGCTGTCGATCACGCCGCGGGCGGTCTTCCACAAGCGTCGCCACAGCGCGCTCGTCGGGTCCGGCCTCGATTCCTGGCTTGTCGAGAGCGGCATCCGCCGTCTGATCGTCTGCGGCATCCGCACCGAGCAATGCTGCGAGACGACGACGCGCCATGCCTCCGACAGCGGCTATGCGGTCGATTTCGTCAGCGAGGCGACCCTGACCTTCCCGATGGATGATGTAGCGGGCCGTCGCTGGAGCGCGGCCGACATCAAGGCTCGCACCGAACTCGTGCTGGCGGGGCGCTTCGCCCGCATCTTGACGGTCGAGGAGGCCCTCGCCGACGTGCCCGCAGATCTCGCCGCGTGACGGGCGCGCCGCCGTGCACCGTTCCCGTGCTGGTGGTGGTCCCGCCGCGGCTCCTGCTGCTCGACCTGGCCGGGCCGATCGAGGTCTTGCGCAAGGTCAATCTCGAGCAGACGCAGATTCGTTTCGAGGTCACCTATGCCGGGCCGCAGCCCGACGTGACGAGCTCGGTCGGTCTCGAGCTGGCGAATATCGCGCCGCTGCCGACTGTGGTGCCGGCGGGGGCCATCGTCGTGGTGCCCGGCAGCGCCGCCTCGGTGCTCGGCGAGGACGGCCCGATCGAGGATCCGCGCGCCGAGGCGGCCGAGGAGCGCATCGTCGAATGGCTGCGCGGCGCGATACGGCCCGGCCACCGCCTCGTCTCGATCTGCTCCGGAGCGCTGCTCGCCGGGCGCGCCGGTCTTCTCGACGGACACCGCTGCACGACGCATCATAGCTGCTGCGCCGAACTCGCCCGGCTCGCGCCGCGCGCGGATGTTGTGGAGGATCGCCTCTACGTCGAGGACGGCGATCGGCTGAGCAGCGCCGGTGTCACGGCCGGCATCGACCTGATGCTGCATATCGTCGGCGGGCTCGCCGGCCCGGGCTGCGCCGTGAAGGTCGCCCGCTATCTCGTCGTCTATCTGCGCCGGGGCGGCGCCGACCCGCAGCTTTCCCCCTGGCTCGAAGGGCGCAGCCACCTCCATCCCGTCGTGCACCGCGCGCAGGACGCGCTCGCCGCGGACCCGGCCCGGGCCTGGACGCTCGGCGACCTCGCCAAGCAGGCGCATGCGAGCCCGCGCCACCTGTCGCGCCTCTTCAATGCGCATACGGGGATGAGCGTCACCGACTACCTGAACCGGTTGCGGATCGCGCTCGCGCGCGATCTTCTCGGACAGACGCGCTTCGACATGGAGCATGTCGCCGAACGTGCCGGCTTCGCGTCGGCGCGCCAGTTCCGCCGAGTTTGGAACAGGTTCAATGCCGGCCCGCCACGCGAGGCCCGCCGCCCCGAGGCCGCGGCGGCGCCGGGCTGACGGAAGCGCGCCCGGGGGGCGCGGACGAGGGTCGTTCGCCCTGTCCCTGTTTCCTCTATTCGGCCGCGCGCGGCATCGGCTCGGCGGGCCGGTGCGGCCCGATCATCTCCTCCGCCGGATGTATGGTCGCTTTGCCCCTGCTGTGGTCGCGGGCCACGAAGGTGTAGACGGCGGGCGTCACGAAGAGCGTGAACATGGTGCCGATCGTCATGCCGGCCGCGATGACGACGCCGATCGCGATGCGGCTCTGCGCTCCCGCGCCGGTGGCGATCATCAACGGCACCATGGCGACTACCATGGCGGCGGTGGTCATCAGGATCGGCCGCAGCCGCACGCCCGCGGCATGCTCGATGGCGGCGCGCCGGCTCATGCCCTCCTCCTGCATCCGGTTGGCGAATTCCACCATCAGGATGCCGTGCTTGGAGATGAGGCCGATCAGCGTCACGAGGCCGATCTGCGAATAGATGTTGATCGAGAAGAGCTGCATCACCCCACCGATATTGAGCGGCAGCAGCGCACCGAACATCGAGCAGGGCAGGGCGATCAGGATCACGAAAGGATCGCGAAAACTCTCGAACTGCGCCGCCAGCACCAGGAAGATGACGATCAGCGCGAAGACGAAGGTGGCGACGAGCGCGTTGCCCTCCTGCTCGTACTGGCGACTGTCGCCGGCGAAATCATAGGTATAGCCGGCCGGGAAGATCTCCTTTGCCTTCGCCTTGAGGAAATCGAGTCCTTCGCCGAGCGTGCGGCCCGGGAAGGGCACGCCCTGCAGCGTCGCGGAATTGAGCTGCTGGAAGCTCGTCAGCGCGTTCGGCTGCACGCTGCGCGACACGGTCGCGAAGGAGGACAGCGGCACCAGTTCCCCGCCCATCGAGCGTACTTGGTAGCGCAACAGCCAGTCGGGCGTGTCGCGGAACTCGCGCGGCACCTGCGGGATGACCTCGTAGGAGCGGCCGTAGAGGTTGAAGCGGTTGACGTAATTGCCGCCGAGCAAGGTCGCGAGCGAGGAGCCGACGTCCTGCATGGCGACGCCGAGCCGGTTGGCCTTGGCGGCATTGATCTTGAACTCGATCTGCGGCGTGTCGAACTTCAGGTCCGTGTCGGTGAAGATGAAGAGGCCGCTGGCGTCAGCCTCCTTCTTGAGCTTCGCCACCGTCTCGGCGAGCTGCTTGTAGTCGCCCGTGGTGCGGATGACGAACTGCAGCGGCGGGCCGCCGGTCGAGCCCGGCAGCGCCGGCGGCGAGAAGGCGATGACCTGGGCGCCCGGTACGGTCGCGAGCTTCGGCTGCAGCGACCCCAGGATCTGCTTGGCGCTGCGCTGCCGGTCCTCCCAGGGCTTGAACAGCAGGCCGACGAAGGCCTGCGCTACGCCGCCCGAGCCGTTGATGGCGAAGACATGCGCCTTCTCGGGCACGCTGTTCAGGATGTCGTAGAGCGTGCCTGTCGCATGCTCGGTATAGTCGAGATTGGCATATTGCGGCGCCTTGACCAGGGTGAAGAGAATGCCCTGGTCCTCGTCGGGCGCCAGCTCCTTCGGGGTCGAGACGTAGAAGATGCCGGTCATCACCATGACGGCGACGAGCACCATCAGCGTCATGGCGCGGAAGTTCAGCGTCTTGTGCAGGCGGCGCTCGTAGCGGCGGCGCAGCGCGTCGAAGGCGCGGTCGAGGAAGCGGACGAACCTGCCCTGTCCGCTCTGCGCGCTCAGCAGGCGCGAGCACATCATCGGCGAGAGGGTGAGCGCGATGACGCCCGAGACGACGACGGCGCCCGCCAGCGTGAAGGCGAATTCGCGAAACAGCGCGCCGGTCAGCCCCGCCACGAAGCCGATCGGCGCATAGACGGCGGCGAGCGTGATGGTCATCGAGACGACCGGCCCGGCGATCTCGCGCGCGCCCTTCAGCGCCGCGTCGTTGGGCGTCATGCCCTCCTCGATATGCCGGTAGATGTTCTCGACCACCACGATGGCATCGTCGACCACGAGGCCGATGGCGAGCACCAGCGCCAGCAGCGTCAGAAGGTTGATCGAATAGCCCATCGCCAGCAGAACGATCATAACGCCGACGAGCGAGAGCGGGATGGTGACGATGGGGATCAGCGTCGAGCGCAGGTTGCCGAGGAACAGGAAGATCACCACCACGACGATGATGGCGGCCTCGCCGAGCGTCTTGGCGACCTCCCAGATCGAGGCGCGGATGAATTCCGTCGAATCGTAGGCGATGGCCGAATCGATGCCGGGCGGCAGCTCGGCCTTGATCGACGGGAAAGCCTTGGAGACGTTCTCGATGACGGTCAGCGGATTGGCGGTCGGGGTCGCGTAGATGCCGACGAAGACCGCCTTCAGGCCGTCGAAGACCGAGGAGGAATCGACCGATTCCGGCCCAAGCTCGATCTTGGCGATGTCGGCCAGGCGGGTGATGGCGTCGCCGCGCGACAGCACGGTCAGGTTGCCGAAGGCCTTGGCGCTGTCGAGCGAGGTTTCGGCATTGATGCTGGTCTGGACGTAATCGCCCTTCACCTGGCCGGCGGCGGAGATGAAGTTGTTCGCGGCGAGCGCCGTGCGGACATCGGCGGGCGTCACGCCGCGCGCCGCCATGCGGTTCGGGTCGAGCCAGATGCGCATGGCGAAGGTCTGCCCACCGAGGATCTGGGCATTGGCGACGCCGTCGATCGTCTGCAGCTTGGGCTGCACGACGCGGGTGATGTAGTCGGTGATCTGCGCCGAATCGAGCTTGTCCGAGTTGAAGCTCAGATACATCAGGGCGAAGCCCTGGCCAGTCTGCTTCACCACGACCGGGTCGTTGGCCTCGCGCGGCAGCTGGAACTTGACCTGGTTGACCTTGGAGAGGACGTCGGCGACGGCCCGGTCGGGATCGGCATTGAGCCGCAGGTTCAGCGTGATGGTCGAGGTGTTCTGCTGCGAGTTCGACACCAGCGTGTCGATGCCCTCGGTGCTCGCCACCGCCTGCTCGATGGGCGTGGTGATGAAGCCCTTGATCAGGTCCGCATTAGCACCCGGATAGGATGTCGTGATGGTGATCGTCGTCGAGGACAGCTCCGGATATTGCCGGATCGGCAGCTTGGTATAGGCTTGGAAGCCGATCAGCAGGACGAGCAGCGAGACGACGCTCGCCAGCACCGGCCTGCGGATGAAGATGTCGGTGAACATCGGGGTCGCCTATTCCCTCGGCAGGACCGGGCGCGGCTTGAGGCCTGCGGCGCGATCGATCTTCACGTGGGCGTTGGGAAAGAGCTTGATCTGCCCCTCGGTGACGACCTCCTCCCCCGGCTTGATCCCGTCGAGGACGGCGAGGCGGTCACCGCGCGCCTCCCCGGTGCGCACGAAGCGCTGCTGCACGACGAAGTCCTGCGCTTCGGGCGCCGGCGCGGCCTGGGCGGCGCCGGGCTCCGCCTTGGCCGGCGCCGGCACCGCGACATAGAGGCTGTCGCCGTAGAGCGAATAGGTCACCGCCGTGCGCGGCACGGTGACGACCTCCTGAGGCGTACCCGACAGCACGTCCACATTGGCGAACATGCCCGGCAGCAGCCGCCTGTCCTTGTTGGGCAATTCGGCGCGGATCAGGACCGAGCGCGAATCCTGCGACACGCGCGAATCGATCGACTTGATCTGGCCCTGGAAACTCTGGTCCGGATAGGCATCGACCTTGATATCCGCCCGCTGCCCTTGCTTGAGGACGGCGAGGGCCTGTTCCGGCACCGGGAAATCGACGTAGATCGGATCGAGCTGCGTCAGCGTGGCAATTGACGTGCCGGGCGACAGATATTGTCCCACATCGACACGGCGGATGCCGAGGCGGCCGGCGAAGGGCGCCGTGACGTTCTTCTGTGCGATGACCGCCTTGGCACGCTCGACCGTGGCGGCAGCCGTGTCGCGCGCCGCCTGCGCCTGATCGACGCTGGCTCGGGCGGTATTGCCGCCGGCGATGAGTTCCTTCTGACGCAGCAGCGAGGCATCGGCATTCTTCATCTGCGCCAGGCCCGAGGCGAGGTCCGCCTGCTCGGTCGAATCGTCGAGCGTGACGAGCTGGGCGCCCTTGGCGACCTCCTGGGACGAATCGAACTTCACTGCGGTGACGAGCCCGCCGACCTCGGGCGCCACATCGATGCCCTGCACGGGCTTGAACGTCCCGATGGCGGTGATGCGTGGCACCCAGCTTTCGGTGCGCGCCTCCGCGACCGCGACGGTCGAGGTCGGCGGAACCATGTGGCTGATCACCTGCTTGATGATCTGAGGCTTCATGACAAACTGGAAATAGGACAAGCCGCCGATCAGGCCGCCCAGCACCAGGAACACGAGGACGAAGGCAACCGCACGCTTCACGTCAACACATCCTTCAGATCCCGGTCCTCGCAGGACGGTGCGCCGAGCGCATCGTCTCTCGCTGCCGCGCGAAAAAGGCGTTTTTCAGCATGACCGGGCGCGCTATTTACTCGGAAAGGCGCTGCGACGCAAAGCGCGCCTTATCTAGCAGGGTCGACTCTGCCCAAAGTGAGCATGTGAAGGACATATCGTGACCGATCTCGTATCCGCCCTTCGGGCAATCCGCATTCCCGACCTCGCCGGCAAGGCCATCCTGGTGACGGGCGCCTCCACCGGCATCGGCGCGGCGTTGGCGCTGGCGCTCGGCCAGCAGGGCGCCCGGGTGGCCGTGCATTACAATGCGAGCCCCGAACCTGCCCAGGCGATCGCCGACTCCATCGGCCGCGACGGCGGCACGGCCGTGCTGGTCCGCGGCGACATGAGCCAGGATGGCAAGAGCGAAGCGGTCGTCGAGGAGGCCGCGCGGGCGCTCGGCGGCCTCGATGGACTCATCAACAATGCCGGCGGCATGCTCGGCCGCGTTCCCTTCGCCGAGATGACCGACGCCCACTACGAGCGGGTGATGAATCTCAACGCGCGTTCGGTCCTTGCCGCGACCCGTGCCGCCGTCCCCTTCCTCAAGCGCACGCGCGGCTTCATCATCAACACGACCTCGATCGCGGCCCGCAACGGGGGCGCCGGAGGCGCGACGCTCTACGCCGCCTCGAAGGGCTTCGTCTCGACCATCACCCACGGCCACGCCAAGGAATTCGCCGGCTTTGGCATCCGCGTTAACGCGGTGTCGCCCGGCGTCATCACGACGCCCTTCCACGAGCGCTATTCGACGCCCGAACAGCTCGAAGCCGCGCGCAAGACCGTGCCGATGGACCGGCTCGGCACGGCCGAGGAATGCGTGGGAGCCTATCTGTTCCTCGCCTCCGAGACCTTGTCGGGCTACATGACCGGCCAGGTCATCGAGGTGAACGGCGGCCAGCTGATGCCCTGACTCGGGCGTCGGACGCACATCAAGGACGATCAGATCGCATGGCTGCGGCGGGAGGATTTCCTATATACCGGAGGTCGTCTTTCCGAGGTTCCATCCTACGATGACTATCGTCTCCGACACCGCACCGGCGGTGGACAATGCCCGTCCGATCCTGGGCGCGATGCGGCGCGGCGCGCTGATGCGCTGCCCCCATTGTGGCAAAGGGCATCTGTATCGCACCTATCTGAAGGTCGCCGACGCATGCCCGGCCTGCGGCGAGGAGTTGCATCATCACCGCGCCGACGATGCGCCGCCCTATGTGACGATCTTCTTCGTCGGCCATCTCGTCATCGCGTCGCTGCTGGCGGTCGACATCGCCTACGACTGGCCGGTCTGGCTGCATCTCACGGTCTGGCTGCCGCTGACCGTGATTCTCTGCTTGGCGCTGCTGCCGGTGTTCAAGGGCGCGCTTATCGGCCTGCAGTGGGCGCTCAGGATGCACGGCTTTGGCGGTCCGGATCGCAAAGACGCTGCCTCTGGCGAGCCTCGCCTCATGGCGCCCTGATCGGGGTCGATGGTCTCCGCTCCCGGTCAGGCCATCGAGGTGAACCGCGACAGCTCATGCTATGAGATGGGCGGCACCGGGAGGCGAAATGGCTGCGTCAGCGTCATGGAGTACTTAAGCCCATCAGGATGCGTGACATTGTCATTGCGAGCGACGCGAAGCCATCCAAGCGGCTGGTTGAACGATCTGGATCGCCTCGCCGCGCTCGCGATGGCGGACGGCGCAATCGTGCGGCATTGATGACTGCGACCCTGGCTCCCGGCAAGCTCGCCGACAACATCGTCTATTTCGCCCGCGCCCTGCGCCATGCCGGCCTGCCCGTGGGCCCCGGGGCGGTGCTCGACGCCTTGCGCGCCGTCGAGGTCACGCCCTTCACCTCGCGCGGCGATTTCCGTGCGATGCTCCATGCCATCTTCGTCAAGAGCCACGAGCATTCGGGGCTCTTCGATCAGGTTTTCGCGATCTTCTGGAAGCGGCGCGGCTTTCTCGAACAGATGATCGGCGCGCGCTCGCCAGTCGCCAAACCGAAGTCCGCAAAGCCGCAGAAGGCTGCGGCGGGCGCGACACGCGTCGCCGACGCGCTGTTCAACCGCAAGCTCGACCGCGAGGTGCAGCCGCCCTCGCTCGACCTTCACGCCCGTTTCACGACCTCGGACGAAGACGTGCTGCGGACCAAGGATTTCGCCCAGATGTCGGTGGACGAGATCGAGGCGGCGATGGGGGTCGTCGCGCGGCTTCGTCTGCCGAAGGACGAGCTCAGGACGCGCCGCTTCGTGCCGCACCCGCGCGGCCATCTCGTCGATCCGCGCCGCACCTTCCGCCGGTCGCTCCGGGCCGGCGGCGCGGTGATCGACCTCGCCCGCCGGTCGCCTGCGGTGAAGCTGCCGCCAATCGTCGCCATCTGCGACATCTCCGGCTCCGTTGCCGAATATTCGCGCGTCTTCTTGCATTTCCTTCACGCGCTCTCGGCGCATCGCCGCGTGCATACCTTCCTGTTCGGCACGCGGCTCACCAACGTCAGCCGCTCGCTCGCGCACAAGGACGTCGACGCGGCGCTCGCCTCCTGCGGGGAGGCGGTGCGCGATTGGTCCGGCGGCACGCGCATCGCCGCCTCGCTCCATCGCTTCAACAAGGACTGGCTGCGCCGCGTCGCCGGCGGATCGGCGACCGTGATCCTCTTCACCGACGGGCTCGAGCGCGACGGCAGCGGCGAACTCGCCGCCGAGATGGACCGCATCCGCCGCTCCTGCCGCCGCCTGATCTGGCTCAATCCGCTGTTGCGCTACGACAGGTTCGAAGCCAAGGCGATCGGCATCCGGGCGATGCTGCCCTTCGTTGACGAGTTCCGTCCGATTCACAATCTTAGCAGCGTGGCGGATCTCTGCCGCGCGCTCGATGGTACGCGCCCCGGCGAGGCCGACCCGAAGCGCTGGCTCGCCCTCTCCGCCTGATGAGGTTGACGATGATCTCCACCGAAGACGACATTCTGCGCGAGGCCGAGGCCTGGCGCCGGGCCGGCCGGAGCGTGGCGCTGGCGACCGTGGTCGAGACCTGGGGCTCGGCCCCGCGCCCGGTCGGCAGCCATCTCGTCGTCGACGAGGCGGGCAATTTCCTGGGGTCCGTCTCCGGCGGCTGCGTCGAAGGCGAAGTCGTGACCGAGGCGATGGACGTGATCGGCGAGGGGAGCAGCCGCATGCTCGAGTTCGGCGTCGCCGACGAGACGGCCTGGCGCGTCGGCCTCTCCTGCGGCGGCCGGATCAAGGTCTATGTCGAGAGGATCGACTGATGCGGCTCGACCTCCTCGGCCGGCTCAATGCGGAGCGGGCCAAGCGCCGCGCGGCGGTGCTCCTGACCGATCTTGCGACCGGCGAGCAGCGGCTCGTCACGGCGGACGAGGCCTCGGGCGATCCCCTGGCCGAGACGATCGAGGCACGGCTGCGCTCGGGCGCGAGCGGCAGCGTGGAGCAAGACGGCCGCAAATATTTCCTGGCCGTGCAGGTGCCTCCGGTCCGCCTCGTCATCGTCGGCGCCGTCCATGTCAGCCAGGCGCTGGCCCCGATGGCGAAGCTCGTCGGCTTCGACGTCACCATCGTCGATCCGCGCACCGCCTTCGCTACGCCCGAGCGGTTCGACGGCGTCCGGGTCCTGGCCGAATGGCCCGATGCGGCGCTGCCCGGCCTCGGGCTCGACCGCTTCACTGCGCTCATGGCGCTCACCCATGACCCGAAGATCGACGATCCGGCACTGCAGGCGGCGCTCCGGGCCGATTGCTTCTACGTCGGGGCGCTCGGCTCGCGCAAAACCCATGCGGGCCGGGTCGCACGCCTTACGAGGGCCGGCTTCGATCCGGACGCTCTCGCCCGCATCCATGCGCCGATCGGGCTCGATATCGGCGCCGTCAGCCCGGCCGAGATCGCCGTCTCGGTCCTCGGCGAGGTGATCGGCGCCTTGCGCCGCAAGCCGCTGCGGGCCGAGACAGGGAGCCGCGCGGCGTGAGGTTCGGTGCCTGCCCGATCGACCAGACCCTCGGCGCCATCGTGGCGCATGGCGTCCAGGCGCCGGGAATCGTGCTGCGCAAGGGCGATACCGTGCGTTCGGACCATATCGAGGCGCTCGCCGCCGCGAACGTCGCGAGCATCGTCGTGGCGCGGCTCGACGCGGACGATGTCGACGAGAACGCGGCGGCGCGCAGCCTCGCCGAGGCGATCGCCGGGCCGGGCCTGCGCATCGACCGCGCCTTTACGGGGCGCGCCAATATCTTCGCCGAAGCGGCCGGCATTCTCACGGTCGATCCCGATGCCGTCGACCGCATCAACGCCGTCGACGAGAGCGTGACGCTGGCGACGCTGCCGCCGTTCCGGACGGTCGAGACCGGCGAGATGGTGGCGACCGTAAAGATCATTCCCTTCGCCGTGCCGAGCCGGGTGCTCGAGGCGGCGCGGTCCGTGGCGCGGCCTGCGCCGATTACCCTGCGGCCGTTCAGGCCGCTGCGCATCGGGGTCGTCTCGACGCTCCTGCCCGGGCTCAAGCCGACGGTCATCGCCAAGACGCTGAGGGTGCTCGAAGGGCGCCTGGCGCCGGCCGGGGCCGTCGTCGCCGCCGAGGAACGGGTGCCGCACGCCACTCTGGCGCTCGCCGACATGCTATGGCGGATGGCGCCGGTGCACGACATGACGATCGTCTACGGCGCATCGGCCATCGCCGACCGGCGCGACGTCATTCCGGCGGCGATCGAGGCGGCCGGCGGCACCGTCGAGCATTTCGGCATGCCGGTCGATCCGGGCAATCTGCTGCTCGTCGGCACGCTCGCCGGCAAGCCCGTGCTCGGTGCGCCGGGCTGCGCCCGCAGCCCCAAGGAGAACGGCTTCGACTGGGTGCTGCACCGCCTGCTGGCGGGACTCGAGGTGACGCCCGCCGATATCCGCCGGCTCGGCACCGGCGGCCTGCTGATGGAGATCGTGTCGCGTCCGCAGCCGCGGCTCGGCGAAAACCGCGTCGAGGAGGATGCGACAATGGCTTGATGGCGAAGCGGGTCAGCCGGAGGCACTATCCCGATCGGCATCGAAATCCGTAAAGAAGTAGTGACCCGTGACGTCGGTCACGCCAAATGCCGACGGTATGGCGAAATATGAAAGAGAATTCTCTCCGCGCTTGTATTGCGATTCAAAATTCCATGTTCCGGACAGAAGAAATTCCGGCAACGGGAGGTCGGCAGGCACCGCACAACGTATGCCGCGGTAACCTTTGCGGGAAAAGACGTTCAAGGTCCGATCTGCGTTGTGGTCCAGCATAGGCGCTCTTTCTACAGATCCTTGACACGACGAGTAGAGCCGCAAAATATGGTTTTCGTGAGTGTCATCTCGGATATATCGATTTCTTCATGTGTCGACCTGTGTCGAAGCGTGTCCCCACCGTTGGAACGTCCGGCTCGCGCGCCGGAAAGGCTTGCGGCGCCGGACTCTGCGGCCTAAGAGGGCGTTCATGTCCGAAATCCGCCGAACCAACCGCCCGCTGGTGCTGGCGTCCGTCATCGTCGCGACGTTCATGGTGGCGATCGAGGCGACGATCGTCTCGACCGCCATGCCGCAGATCGTCGGGCAGCTCGGCGGCCTCGACCTCTACTCCTGGGTGTTCTCCGCCTTCCTGCTGACCCAGACCGCGACGACCGTCGTCTTCGGCAAGCTGTCGGATCTCTACGGCCGCAAGCCGGTGATGCTGTTCGGCATCGCGGTGTTCCTCCTCGGTTCGGTGCTGGCGGGCCTCGCCTGGTCGATGCCCTCGATGATCGTCTTCCGTCTGGTCCAGGGGATCGGCGCGGGGTCTATCCAGCCGATCGCCGTCACCATCGTGGGCGACCTCTACTCGGCCCACGAGCGCGGCAAGATCCAGGGATTTCTGGCAAGCGTCTGGGCCGTGTCGGCGGTGCTCGGCCCGTTGGCGGGCGGCCTCATCATCCAGCGACTGTCCTGGTCCTGGATCTTCTGGATCAACGTGCCGATCGCGATCCTGGCGACCGTAGGCTTCCTGGTGTTCCTGCACGAGAACGTCGCGACGCGGCGGCGCACCATCGACGCGATCGGTGCCGTGCTGTTCACCCTCGCGGTGGCGGCGCTGATGATCGCGCTGACCGAGTTCGGGACCTCGAACGGCACGGTGGCCTGGAGCGCGCTGGCACTTGCCGCCGTCAGCGCCGCGCTGTTCCTGTGGCAGGAGCGCCGGGCCGCGGATCCCATGGTGGCGCTGGCGTTGTGGGGACGCCGGCCGATCGCCGCCGCCAACGGCACCGCGCTTCTCTCCGGCATGGCCGTCATCGGGCTGACCACCTTCCTGCCGATGTATGTGCAAGGCGTGCTGCGGCAGTCTGCCCTCGTGGCCGGGTTCGCGCTCACCATGGTGACGTTCGGCTGGCCGATCGGCGCCACGCTCGCGGCCCGTGCCTTCGTCCGCTATGGTCTGCGGCCGGTGCTGATGACGGGAGGCCTGCTTATCCCGCTCGGCTCGATCGCCTTCGTGATGCTCCATGGCGGGTCGTCGCCCGTCATCGCCGGCATCGGCTCCTTCGTTATGGGGTTCGGCATGGGCCTGCTGTCGACCGCCTCGCTCGTGCTGATCCAGGAGATCGTCGACTGGGCGCAGCGCGGCAGCGCCACGGCCTCGAACATCTTCGCCCGCAATCTCGGCTCGACGCTCGGCGCGACGGTCTTCGGCGCCGTCTTGAACTATGGCCTGACCCATTCGCCGGGCGGTGCCGTCAGCTCCGACCATCTTCGCCGGCTCCTCGAAGGCGACGCGGCCGAGGCGGGGATCCGGAGCGTGCTCGAAGGCTCGCTCCACCTCACCTTCTGGGCGGTGCTCGTGGTCTCGGTGCTGACCTTCGTCTGCGCCGCGCTCGTGCCGCCGGTGGCGCTCGGCCGCGCCAAGGAGGCGGCGGCCGCGGCCGAGTAGCCCGCATGCTGCACCGTGACTTCTTCGCCCGGCCGGTCGCGGAGGTCGCACGCGATCTCCTTGGCGCGATGCTCCGCGTCGAGAGCGTCGGCGGCAAGGTGGTCGAGACCGAGGCCTACGACCGCGATGACCCTGCCTCGCACAGCTTCCGCGGGCCGACCCCGCGCAACGCCCCGATGTTCGGCGCGCCGGGCCAAGCCTATGTGTATCGCTCCTACGGCATGCATTGGTGCCTCAACCTCGTCTGCCGGCCCGGCAGCGCCGTGCTGATCCGGGCGGTCGAGCCGGTCCTCGGGCTCGCGCTCATGCGGGCGCGGCGGGGCGTCGAGCCCCTGGGCTTGCTCTGCTCCGGGCCGGGCAGGCTCACGGAGGCCCTCGGCGTGACGCTCGCCCACAACGGTCTGCCGCTCGATGCGCCGCCCTTCGACCTCGACGCGAGGATCGGCGAGGTCGAGATCGCCATCGGCCCACGTATCGGCATCAGCAAGGGCATCGGCACGCCGTGGCGGTTCGGGCTCGCGGGATCACCCTTCCTCAGCCGTCGCTTTCCGCCCGCGGCGGCGATGGATGGGATTGGCGCGGGACATCCCGGGCCCGGTTGACGAGAGCCGCCGACATGCGTCGACGCTCTCCACGGTCCCTGCGCATCCTCAATGAAAGCTTAAATAATTTCGCTCATCTTGGTCTCGGCGCCCGAGACTGGAAGATTCGGGGACCGAATGCTTTGATCTTCTAATGGCCGGAGACTTGCACCGCGATGAGGATTTTCGGCACGCGCAGGGCTCAGGCGGACAGAGATCGCCTGGCGGAACTCCGATCGAAGTTCGATGCGATCGACCGTTCGCAGGCGGTCATCGAATTCAATCTCGACGGAACGATCATCACCGCCAATCAGACCTTCCTGGCGACGCTCGGATATTCTCTGGCGGAAATCACCGGTCGTCATCACAGTATGTTCGTTGAGCCGTCCTATGGCAAAAGCTCGGACTATCAGCAATTCTGGGAGCGGTTGAATCGAGGTGAGTATATCGCTGATAAATTCAAGTGTGTCGGCAAGGGTGGGCGGGAATGCTGGATCCAGGCGTCCTATAATCCGGTGGTGGACAAGGACAGCAGGCCTTTCAAGATCGTTAAGCTAGCGACAGACATAACGGCCAATGAAGTCGAGCGCCTTCGCATAGAGCAGGAGCGTGCAAGCCAGGAGATCGCTCAGAAGCGGACCGTTCAGCTGATCGCCGACGGCCTTCGCCAACTTGCGGAAGGCGATCTAGTCAGTCGCCTGACAGAAGCCCTGCCGAGCGAATACGACGCCCTGCGGGTCGATTTCAACACGACGGTCGAGCAGCTGCAGGAGGTCCTAACCTCCGTCGGCCGATCTGCCGAGACCATGCGGTCGGGCACGGACGAGATGTCCGCCGCCGTCGACAACCTGTCCCGTCGCACCGAACAGCAGGCGGCGAGCCTGGAGGAGACCGCGGCCGCTCTCGATGAGATCACGGCGACCGTCCGCAAGACCGCGGCTGGCGCAGCCCATGCCCGTCAGGCGGTCGGCACGGCCAAGAAGGATGCCGAACAGTCGGGCTCGGTCGTCAGGCGGGCGGTCGAGGCGATGAGCGGGATCGAGAAATCCTCGCAGCAGATCGGCCAGATCATCGGCGTCATCGACGAGATCGCCTTCCAGACCAACCTTCTCGCCCTGAACGCGGGCGTCGAGGCGGCTCGGGCCGGCGATGCGGGTCGCGGCTTCGCCGTCGTCGCCTCCGAGGTCCGGGCGTTGGCGCAGCGCTCCGCCGAAGCCGCCAAGGAGATCAAGGCGCTCGTCAGCGCCTCGACCCATCAGGTCGACCAGGGCGTCGAACTCGTCGGCCAGACCGGCGTCGCCCTCGAACGCATCGTGACGCAGGTGACGGAGATCAACGGCATCGTCGCCGAGATCGCCAATTCGGCCCAGGAACAGGCGACCGGCCTCGATCAGGTCAACACGGCCGTCAACCAGATGGACCAGATGACCCAGCAGAATGCGGCGATGGTGGAGCAGACGACCGCCGCGAGCCATGCCCTGTCGGACGAGGCGAACGAACTGAACCAGTCGATCGGCCGCTTCCGGCTCGGCGAAGCGGAGACGATTCGTGCCGGCGTGCCGGCGCTGCGCCATCGCGGCTCGGCGCTGGCCGTGCGTCCTGCCACGACGCTGCCAAGCGGCAAGGCGGCCGCCGTCCGGACGGCGGCGCCGAAATCGTCGCTGATGTCGAGACTCGCCGCAGCCCCGCGATCCGCTCCGGCCATGAAGCAGGTCGGGCGCGGTGGCGCGGTACCAAGGTCGGAGCCGGCTGCGGCGGACGCGGGCTGGGAGGAATTCTAGCTCACGATGAGTTTGGATCGAATAATCCAAACGCATGAACGCGATCGCTTTCGATAAGCTGGTGCGTGATGTCGTTCGGAAACTGCCTCGCACGTTTCGGCATCATGCTCTCGTTATACTTTACTCATCCCCGATGATCCACGAGGGAGTTCAAGGGAGACCCTGGCGCATGATGATCTTTGACCCGTCGGAAGGCCATTCGACGGTGTTCCACGCGTAACCCGAGCACCGCGCGCGCGATCGGACCCGATTGCCGGTGGATAAAATCCGAAACGGAGTCCATGGAATCCTCTCGTGGGAATATTGAAAGCAACGCGTTATCAATAGGATAGGCGCGCTCGGCCGACGGATCTCCCGATGAGAATTTCGGTGATCGGCAGAGCGCAAAATTAATCATCCGTGGCCTTTGTGGAGTCTGAAGCGCGGCTGTCGACGTTGATCGCGGCTGAGGGCGAACCTCATCCACGGCTCGGCTGCCAATCGGGATTTTTGCCCATGACCGACACACGACAGACTATCGACCAGGAGAGGCCGGCGATCCTGATCGGCACGCGTGGGCCCTTTCTCAACGCCATGGTGAGCTGACCCATCATGATCGACGTCGATGTCATCGGAGCTCCGGCCTTCGCGATTGCCGTGCGCGGCGGCGATTTCGTCTACACGGCCATCAACCGACGCCTGTCCGACGTCACTGGCATCACGGCTCGGGCGTTCGTCGGCAGTCGGCCGCATGAGTGCCTGCCGGCTCCCGTCGCGGACTACGTCACGAACCAGTACCGGACCTGCGTCGAGACCGGTGCTGCGGTCGAGTTCCAGGACGTCTATGCGCTGCCGGGTGGCACGCAATGGTGGCAGACGACGGTGACCCCGGTCTTCGGCCCCGACCATGGCAGGATCGTATCGCTGATCGGCGTCGCCACCGACATCACGGCGCGCAAGCAGGCCGAGCAGGGCGAGCGGGAGGCCTCGGCCCGCCTGTCGCTGGTCATGGAGGTGCTCGAAGGCGGCTTCTGGCACCTCGATCTCGCGACGCAGGTCTTCGACACGTCGCCGAAACTGACCCGCATCATCGCGGGGGAGGACCGCTCCCCCTCGAGCTGGGACGACTACCTCGCCTTCGTCCATCCCGACGACGCCGGGCTGGCCGACATCACGCCGCTGCTGCTGGGCCGCACCGAAGACATGCTGACGGAATATCGCGTCGTCTCGTCCTCGGGCCGGACCCGATGGCTGCAGTGCAAGCGGCGGCTCGTGCGCAACGAATTCGGTCGACCGGACAGCATCATCGGCGTCGTCGTCGACATCTCGGAGCAGAAGCGCGTCCAGGCGATTCTGCAACGCCAGGCCACGACGGACAGCCTCACCAGGCTCTACAACCGCCGCGGCTTCGAGAATTGCGCCAGCCTCTATGCGGCCAAGGCGAGGGCGGATGGGCTGGGCTTCGGCGTCGTCCTCGTCGACCTCGACTATTTCAAGCCCGTGAACGATCGGCACGGCCATGCGGTCGGCGACGCGGTGCTGCGGGAGGTTGCCCGACGGCTCGCCATGCAGGTGCGGACGAGCGATATCGTGTCGCGGATGGGCGGCGACGAATTCGCCATCCTGGTGGCCGATGTCACCGAGGAGGCCATCCCGCGACTCGCGGAACGGATCGTGCGGGCCGTCGAAATTCCGATCGAGACGCCGGCCGGCCCGGTCAGCATCGGCGCGAGCGTCGGCTGTGCCTGCACATTCGATCCCGACGCGGCGCTGTCCGAACTCCTGACTCGCGCCGATCGGGCCCTCTACGACATCAAGGACAGCGGCCGGGGCGCATGGAAGATCGCGGCCTGATCGGCGCCGGCCTCCGACAAGCTGGGCCGGTCGGCGAAGCCATGCTCGGTCTTGTTCCAGCGCTGCGGCTCCATGACGACTTCGGCCAAGGCGCGCCACGCGGCGATGCTGATCAGCACGAGGTAGACGGGCATGGTGATGCTCCAGCCGAGCAGGTCGGGGCGCCGCATCCGCCATAGCACGATGAATTGCGGCCAAAGCACGCTGGCGGCTCCGGCGACGAGCAGGTAGAGGCTTGCCGAGCCGGCGAGGGCCGCGAACGGGGAGACGGGGCTCAGCCAGCCGCCGCGCCAGATGGCATAGAGCGCCAGCGGCCCGAAAAGCGGCCCGAGCAGGCTGCTCGAGATCGTGCCGAGCAGCGAAAGGGTGACCGCGGCCCCGCCGAGGAGTCCGAGTTCGCGGAACAGCCGTCGCGGCTGTCGGGTGTGGACCATCAGCGTCACCATCCAGCCCTTGAGCCAGCGGCTGCGCTGCGGCAGCCAGCGGCGAAGCGTCAGCGGCGCCTCCTCATAGGTTGTCGAGTCGAGCGCCTCGGTCTGGTAGCCAAGCCGCGCCAGCCGGAAGCCAAGATCGATGTCCTCGGTGACGTTCCAGGCATCCCACCCCCCGGCGCGGCGCAGGGCGGCGGCGCGGAAATGGTTGGAGGTGCCCCCGAGCGGAAGCGGCAGCCGGAGCGTGGCGAGCCCCGGCTTGATCACGCCGAACAGGGCCGCGTAGTCGAGCCCGAACATCAGGCTCAGCCAGTTCGTCTCGAGATGGTCGACGAGGAGCCGCGCCTGGAGGCACGCGACGCTCGAGGGTCGCGCCCGAAAGCGCGCCGCCGCCGCCCGCAACTGGCCCGGATCGGGCACGTCCTCCGCATCGTAGACGACGACGAGGTCGCCGCGCGCATAGTGGAGCCCGATGTTGAGGGCTCGCGGCTTGGTCTGCGGCCAGCCGGCAGGTCCGACGATGATGTCGTAGCGATCGGGAAGGCGAAGCCGCTCGAGGGCCCCCCGCGTCTCGGGGTCGTCGGCTTCGATCATCAGCTTGATGTCGAGCTTCGCTCTCGGATAGTCGCGGTATTATGCAGCAAGCTCACCAACGAACGAAATCAATGGGTTAGCGCGGCCTTAGCCGCTTTGATGGCGGCCTCTCGGTTGTCGCCGACGACCATATGTCCGGCCGCATTGGTTCGCGGTGCGAATAGCGTTCCGGGGTATTCCTTCCCAACCGTCAATCCCCAGGCCCTCGGCTTCCTTAGGCAGATGACGACACGCTCGCTACGTTCGGCAGCCGGAAAGAGCACCGTCTGCGCGTAGTCGATCGCCACGCGCGAGGACGGCAGCGCCATCAGGGCGTGCGCATCGTCGAACGTTTTGGAGTGGTATGCGCCGATATTGAGGATCGCGATCTTGTCGCTCACCCTTGCCGGATCGCCGAACGCCCGCGCTCGCGCCGCCCACCACCGCCAACCCGAGGCGTGCTGCTCTGCCGTGTCGAGAGGTCGGAAGCCCTTGCGACGGTCTGCATAATCGGCCTGCCCTTGAGCGGAGGCGGAATAGGCTACGTCCGATTCGTCGAAGCCTGGGGAGAGGAAGAGTAGCACCACGGGCGCCGTCCTGAGCGGCCCCCAAAAATTGCAGGGCAGGCAATCCAGGTTGAAGCCCATGTACCCGGCCCTCGCGAACACCGGCTCATCCTGGGGGTGCTTGCGGGCTTCGGGAGGGCACTCGGCCCAGAAGTCGAAGATGTCTGGCATATGCTTTTGTAGCACACGGGCGGCCTCAGTTGGCGGCCTTGCGCATGTGGGAACCACGCTGCCCCGGTGCGACCCCTTGCGCATGTTAATTTCTTCTGTCACGATCGTGGTCGAGAAAATTAACGTGAGTCGGTGGCATGCTTGTTACCAAACTGATTCGAGACGAGTGGGATGTCGAGCAACGCCTGGCCGCGCTCGGCACCAACAAGACGGAAATGATTGAGATCGCCAGCAAGGCCGCATCCGCTCGCGCGGACTCCACCGACGACGATCCTGTCTCAGGCGGAGGTCTCCTGTCGTGGATCTACGGCACCAGGGCCATGCGGTTCACGTTCCGAGCGAAAGGCTGGAAGCGCAACAGCGCCGATAACATCCCCTCCGTCGTCAACAAGGCGTCCGGTCTCAAGTTCATTTTCCAGAATGCCGATGTCGCGGCCGATCCCCTTAATGATCCGAAGGCTATCTCGGACAAGAAGCGGGCCTCCGAGCGTTTGGTGGCCGCTGCGCAGCTCAACCTGTTTCCAGAAGGCGAGGAGCAAGGCGACGAGTTTGCTGATGTACAATGCACCGCATATTATTATTTTGTCGCTGTTGACGCAGACAGAGTAATCACAGCAGAGCTTTCATCACCTCGGGCGATTGAAGGTGGACAGTTTAGCGGATTTCACGAGCGTATTTTTATCATCAACCATGGCGATATCAAACCGTTTGATGTATCCAGTGCGGGTGACGATGATCTTCTGCCCGATTTTGATGTCGTCGTCACAAGTAAGTAAAATGTTCAATCCGTCTCGAATGATCATCGCCCGACACCGTCGCAGGATGTCGAGCAAAGGTTTGGCGGAAGCTATTGATCTCACGCCGGTTCACGTTTCGAGACTAGAGAATGGGAATCATGAACCTGAAGAACAGACCGTAGCCGCCATAGCCAAAGCGCTAAGTTTTCCGATTGATTTCTTTTACGGTGATGAGATCGATCCGGTGACTAGGGAAGGCGTTAGTTTCCGCAGCATGACGGCGATGAAGGCTGGCGAGCGCGACGCCGCTATCGCGGCCGGGCACATCGCCTACCTGTTGGCGGACTGGACAGCCGCTCGCTACAACTTGCCTACTCCCGATCTCATCGAAGCTGTGGAAGAGCGCGATCCTGCACGGGCTGCGCGATGGCTTCGGCAGCATTGGGGCCTCGGTGAACTGCCGATCAAACACATGATCAAGTTGCTTGAGGCCAAGGGTGTTCGTGTCTTCTCTCTTGCCGAGAATACAGCCACGCTCGACGCTTTTTCGTGCTGGCGCGGAGATACCCCATACATCTTTTTGAACACGGCTAAGTCAGCCGAGCGAAGTCGGTTCGACGCCGCCCACGAGCTAGGTCACCTCGTCATGCACAAACATGGCGGGCCTCAACAGGGCAAGTCCGCAGAATTTGAGGCGCACTTGTTCGCAGCGTCATTTCTGATGCCGCAGTCCGACATTGAGGCTAAAATTCCTCGCGCGCTCTCCCTCGATCAAATCGTTGTTGCGAAACGTCGCTGGGGCGTTTCAGTCGCTGCTCTAGCCTACCGGCTTAACAAGCTGGGTATTCTTTCGAATTGGTTATATCGGGGCATGGTCATCGAAATGGGGCGTCGAAAATATAGAACAAACGAGCCAAACGAAATAGATCGTGAAGAGTCTGTTGTTTGGCAGAAAGTATTTAGCGATCTTTGGTCAAAGAAAATCACAAAGCAAACTATCGCTTCTGATCTTAAAGTTCCCATTGCTGAGATCGAGAACTTGATATTTGGCCTTATCGTTCGGAAAGGCACAAATCCGGAGCAACGGGAGAGTGGCCAGCGTCCGGCTGCTCTGAAGCTAGTTCAATAGGACCGCCGCCGCTTCGGCGGCGGTCCAAATTCTACAATCAGTTTGGGCCGGGTCTGGCGACGTGCGCACCCCTATCCACGGAAGCTCACGAGGGTCCGATCCCCTCCCGGTCCACCTTGTATCAGAAACGACGAATCCCGTCCATCACGACGGCCTCGGTCCGGTGACTCCCAATGTCTCACCCTCGACGAATCCGATTCCTGCCGTCTCCAGCGCAGCTTTCATGGCTGCCAGCGTGGCCGCTATCGGCTTCGACTTCCCGGCCTCGAAGCCCTTCACGGTCGAAAGGCCGACGCCGGCGGCGTCCGCCAAGCGGTCCTGTCTCCAATCCAACCACGCTCGAGCTGCGCGACACTGTTCCGGGCTCATCCCGACGGCGTAGCATTGCCGACTTTTTGAGGCAAGGGCAAACTTTCTGGTTGCCATCATCTATTGCAGACATTATAGTCAGGGTCATCCGAAAAGGATGTCCCGCCGGTGTCCCAACACTTCCTCCTCTCCAAAGCCGCAAGGAGCCTGAGCCTCGCTCGGGTGGCCCGGCTTTCGGACGAGGAAGCGTTCGACACATTCCGCATGGTGCGCTGGTCGGCCACCAAGGGCGCCCCGGTTTGCCCGCGCTGCCAGTGCGGTGCCGTCTACGCCTATCGGACCCGCAAGCTGTGGAAGTGCAAGGCCTGCGCCCATCAGTTCTCCGTCACGTCGGGCACGATCTTCGCCAGCCGCAAGCTGCCGATCCGCGACTATCTCCTCGCCATCGCCATCTTCGTGAACGGCGCCAAGGGCCATAGCGCCTTGCAGCTCAGCCGGGACCTGGACGTCCAGTACAAGACCGCGTTCGTGATGGCGCACAAGATCCGCGAGGCCATCGCGGCCGAGGATGCCGAGCGCACCGTCTCGGGCGAGGTCGAGGTGGATGGCGCCTATTTCGGCGGCTATGTGAAGCCGGCCAACTGGAAAGAGAACCGGGTCGACCGTCGCCTTGCCCGCCATCAGACCGGCAAGCGCAAGGTCGTGGTCATCATGCGCGAGCGCGGCGGCTCGACGTTGCCTTTCGTGTTCAAGTCCGAAGCCCAGGCCGTCGAGACGATCGGCAAGCGCGTGGCGCCCGAGAGCACGATCTACGCCGACGAGGCCGCGTCATGGGACCGGCTGCACGACCGCTTCCTCACGAAGCGCATCAACCACGAGGAAGCCTACAGCGACGGCGAGGCTTGCACCAATCAGGCCGAGTCGTTCTTCTCGCGCATCCGCCGCGCCGAGATCGGCATCCACCACCATATCGCCGGGCCGTACCTCGGCGCCTATTCGGCCGAAATGGCATGGCGCGAGGACCATCGCCGCGTGTCGAACGGCGAACAGTACCTCATGGCCGCCGAGGCGGCCCTGCGGCACCCGGTGAGCCGGCAGTGGGCGGGGTATTGGCAGAGGGCGGCGGCCTAAAGCTCAAGCCCGAATTGGGCGTTCTTGTCCTTCTCGCGGCCGGCCTTGCGATACGACGCGTTGTGCCCGAACGGCAAGCGCGGCTTCTCTCCCCCGAGCAACTGTTCCGCCGTTAGGATCTGGATGCGCGGCACGCGATGCGTTCCCGTGTCGTAGATGCCCGCCGACGCCGCCTCTTTCGTCATGGGCGCGGTTGGTGGGGTGAGGGTCACAAACACGCCCATGGGCTCGCCAAGTCGTTCTATGGTGCCCCGAAGATCGCGGATCTGGCCGACCCCGACATTGCCACCGCCTTTGACCGACACCACGGCCGCCTTCGTCGTCTTGCCGTCCGGCTTGAAGTAGATCATCCCATCAATGCCGCCGTCCGCACCTTTCTTGCCGTCCTTGAACGGTTGCGCATCTACGAGGTCGCAAGCCCAAAGCTGAAACAGGAACTTGTCACGGTTCGCTAGCTCGCGCGCGCCGTCCATATCGCGCGGGATGCCACGAACCGAGAAGTCCAGGCCGGGGAACGCTTCCTTGAGACGCCGCGAGATGAGGTTCACCGCGATCGGTGTCACGTCGATACCCGTCCAGCGCCGCTTGAGCTTCTGTGCCGCGTGAACCGTCGTGCCACAGCCGCAGAAGGGATCGAGCACAACATCGCCGACGTTGGATGACGCGGATAAGATGCGCTCAAGCAAAGCAACGGGCTTTTGGGTTGGATAACCGAGGCGTTCGCCTCCCGTGTTTGTGACCCTATCAATATCAGTCCAAATGTTTCCGATCTGCTTGCCAGGAAGATCGTCCAAATAGACCTTCAAGCCATCCATCCGTGGCGTGCCATCAGCTTTCAGCAATATGCGACCTTCGGCATACCACTTTTCTAATCGTTCAAGATCCGCACCCCAAGACCGATGAGAGGGCGGTTTTGTGCCTCTCCACTCGAATTGACGATGTCGCCTGACTGTCGAGAAAGTAAGATTTTCCGCTTTATAGAGTCTGCCGTCCGCGTCCTTCTTGAAGCGCGAAAGCTGCGCTTCCTCGTAGTCACCATACTGGCGATTGAAATTAAAATTATCCGACTTCGTATAAAACAGAATAGTATCAGATGATTTATGCCAATGTGTCGACTTCATATTATGTGAATTAGTTCGTTCCCAAATGATTTCATTCTTGAAGTTCTTTACATTGAAGATACTATCTACAATCAATTTGAGATAGTGACTGGTCGTCGCATCACAGTGCAGGTAAAGCGACCCTGTCGACTTCAGCACCCGGTGCAGTTCTATCATCCGGACTGCCATCATTGCAAGATACGCCATCATGTCGTTCTCGCCGAGGAACTGCCGCATGGCGCGAAGCACGTTCGCTACGTCGGTGCGGCCTGAGCGCATCACCTCATCGAAGGCTGTCTCCGATGTTTCGGTCCAATGCCAAGTGTCCTCGAAAGCCGTGATCTGTGATTGGCTGCTTTTGCCGTCCGGCGCCTTGAACAAAACGTTATAGGAGGCAGCCGAGTTGAACGGCGGATCAAGGTAGATGAGATCGACACTTTCGTCCCTGACATGCTCTCGGAGCACGTCGAGGTTATCGCCGAAATACAATGTTCCCGACATGCCTGCCAAACGCTCCCGCTTGATGCCCGGATAGATCGTGCCAACCGTGGCTTGCGCCGGGCATTTCGCGGACGCGGCGTCAGGCTTTCGGCCGCCACACCTTCACGCCACGCCGCTTTCCCTCGCACCGCACCCGGCCGCGTCGCTCAAGCCGCCCGAGCAAGGTCACGATCGATTGCGCGAGGCTCTTGCGGAACACCCGGTCCTCGACGTCGAGCCCCTTGGCCGTCATCACGGCTCGCGCCAGCTCGCGCGTGTCGAGGCCATCAGGTGAGGCTCGCAGCGCCTCCAGGGCAAGCCCGGTGACCTCTCCGCGCCGGAAGATGCGCGTCAGCCCCATGTAGACCGGCGCCGTGTCGTCGCAGCGCCGGAACAGCCTCAGCGTGGCCTGGAGATGCGCCAGGTCGTGCCGAGCGTTCTCGACGCGAGTCTCCATGTCCGCGATGTAACGCTCGACATCCGCGATCTTGGCGGAAAGAGTGTTGACGATCTGCGGTTCGGCCATCCGCCATCATCGCCGATCGGGCGCGGCGGCGGCAGGGGTTCGTTGGTGAGCCTGCTACATAAGACCGGATAGTCGAGACGGTCCATGGCGGTGACGAGCTGCGGCACGATCGCGGCTTCGCGGTAGAGCGGGACGATTACGGTGTAGAGCGGCAGCTCGTGGTCGGGCAGAAGCCGGTCGCGGCAAGGTGCCGGCGCGACATTGGCCGCGGTGGCGACGAGGCGCAGCAGGACGGCGGCGAAGAACAGCAGCGAGATGGCGACGAGCCCGGTCGCGAGGGTCGCCGCCGGATAGCAGACCAGGCCCGCGCCGAAGAGAGCGAGGAGGACGGCCACGGCCATGCTCTGGCGCGGCCGCAAGCCCGCCTGCGCCGAGAAGGTCGCGTCCCATCGACCGAGGCCGTGGCTCGCCTCGTCGGCGACCACCGCAGCATCGCGCTCGCGCACCATGGCTTCGATCCGGCGTCGGGAGCTGATCCCGAACCGCGTCGTCCGGCCCTGCCCGGGCGGCGCATGGCGCAGCAGCGCCGCGAGCCCTGGACCCTGCGGGGCGAGCAGGACATCGAGGCGGCGGGCGTTCGGCGCCAGGGGGACCATGCCGGCCGCGATGCCCTGGAGGCCTTGTGCTGATCGCGGCGCCAGCCGCATCGGCTCCTCGACGAAGGGTACGCCGAGGTGGCGTGCCAGCAGGGCATAGAACGTGTCGGCCGCGAAACCTTCCCCGAGCAGGGCACGGTCGGCGCTGACGCCGGTCTGCCGGGCGATGGCCGACGCCCGCAGCAGGAGATCCGGCGCGACGCCCTGGGCCGCCAGGAAGGCGATCTCGACCGGCAGGCCGGATGGGGACGTTGGGGATCGGTCGGCGCCATGCGGCCCCGACCGAGAGAGGCGCCGGACGTCGCGGGCGAGCTCTACGGGCCTGCCGGTCCACTGACGCGCCTCGATCCCCATGATAGAACTCGACGTCGGAAGGCAATCGGATCAGGCCATGATAGCGGCGACCATCGATAGTTGCATTTGTAAATTTCTCAAGCCCCTTCGGCAGTTGCTGGTCGGTGGCCTGATCCTCCTGCCGCTTCCCGCGGCGGCCCGGGCCGCGGAGATTGCCCCGTCGGCACTGCCCGGTACGGCGTCAGGGGTGGTCGTGCCGAGCTTCTGGGACCCGGCCGTAACCCCGGAGAAGCCGGATCCCGACACGCTCAGGAGCATCCGCTTCCTCACGGAAGCGGACGATCCGCCCTTCGGCTTCACGCTCCCCGACGGGACGCTCGTAGGCTTCGATGTCGATCTCGCCCGCGCGCTCTGCGCCGAGCTCGACGTGACCTGCACGATCCAGGTGAGACCATTCGACACGATCGTGCCGGCGATCAAGGCCGGCCTGGCCGACGCCGCCATCGCGTCGCTGGCGATTACCGACGCGGCTCTGGCGCAGGTCGATTTCACCTCGCCCTATTACAAGACGCCGGCGCGCTTCGCGACCCGCTCCGAGACAAGCTTCGCCGTCGTCGCACCCGATGCCATCGCGGGCAAGCGGGTCGGCGTGACGCGCGGCACCGCCCACGAGGCTTTCCTCAAGGCCTTCTTTCCCAAGGTCGACCTGCGTCCCTACGGCGACGCGGCCGCGGCCAGGGCGGCACTCAAGGGGGGCGCGGTGGACCTCGTGTTCGGTGACGGCATCGCGCTGGCGCAATGGCTCGGCGGGCCGGACGCGGCCGCCTGCTGCAGCTTCACGGGCGGCCCCTATACGGAGAGGCGGTTCTTCGGCGACGGAGCGGGGATCGCGGTGAGGCACGGTGACGACGCGCTGCGCGCTGCGCTCGACTATGCCTTGGCCCGCGTCGCCGCCAAGGGCCGCTATGCCGACCTCTATCTCAAATATTTCCCGATCGGCATTTATTGACGGAACCCGCGTCGCGGCCTCAAAGATATTTGCTGAACGCCGCGGCAGCCTGCTTGGGCTTTTCGAGTTCGGGATTGAAGGATTGGACGAAGTTGCCGGACTTGTCCATCAGGTAGACGAGGGCCGTATGGTCCATCGTATAGTCGCCGCCGCCGGTCGTCACCTTCTTGGCGTAGACACGATAGTCCTGCAGCACCTTGGCGATGGCGGCAGGGCTGCCGGTAAGCCCTGTGATGCGAGGATCGAAGCTCGACAGATAATCCTTGAGCACGGCCGGCGTGTCGCGTTCGGGGTCGACGGTGATGAACAGCACCGCGGCTTTCTTGTCCGTCCCGAGGGCCCCGAGCATGGTCGTGATATCGGAGAGCGTCGTCGGGCAGACGTCGGGGCAATGGGTGTAGCCGAAGAACACCAGCTTCGGCTCGCCGGCGAAATCGGCATCGGTCACCGTCTTGCCGGTCTGGTCGGTGAGCGTGAAAGGCCCGCCGATGCCCGACGCATTGGCTCCGCCGCCCCCGCCTTGGAACACGAAGCCCAAGGCCAGCAGCAGGATGCCGAAGGCGATGCCGGCGATGGGCAGGAGAACGCGGCGGGGCGGCACGGTCATCGGAGTGTCTTCCGGCGTGTGATGGAGGCGCTCCGCCCAGATAGTCCGACCTTTGGCCCGTTTCGAGGCACGCGTGAACAGCGGCTCCAGGCAGCCTCGCGTGACGAGGTGCAAGGCGTCCGGCTCAGAGCCCCCCCACCACCTGGGAGATCACGCGGGCCGTGTAATCCACCATCGGCACCACCCGGGCATAATTGAGCCGCGTCGGGCCGATGATGCCGAGAACGCCGACGATGCGCTGCTGACCGTCCCGGAAGGGCGCCGCGACCATCGAGGAGCCGGAGAGCGAGAACAGCTTGTTCTCGGCGCCGATGAAGATGCGCACGCCTTCGCCCGTCTCGGCCCGGTTGAGCAACTCGATCACGTCCGTCTTGGTCTCGAGGTCGGCGAACAGCAGCCGGATCCGCTCCAGGTCGTCGAGGGCCGTCAGATCCTCGAGCAGGTTGGCCTGGCCGCGCACGATGAGCTGGCGCCCCTCGCCCTGCAGACCCGCCCAGCTGGCGAGCCCCGCATCGACGAGCTTCTCGGTCAAGAGATCGAGCTCGCTCTCCGCCGCGCGCCGCTCGGTCTCGATCTCGGTCCGTGCCTCGGTCAGGGTGCGGCCCCTGATCCGGGCGTTGAGAAAGTTGGCCGCCTCGACGAGCGCCGAGGCCGGCAGGCCCTTGGGGGTCTGGACGACCCGGTTCTCGACCGAACCGTCCTCCGCCACGAGGATCGCGAGGCCTCGCTCCGGGTCGAGCCGGATGAACTCGATATGCTTCAGCCGCGCATTGTCCTTGGTGGTCACGACGAGGCCGGCGCCGCGCGTCAGCCCCGACAGCAGGCTCGTCGCCTCGGCCAGCGCGCCATCGAGCGTGCGGGCATGCGAGGCGGCCTTGACCTCGGTCTCGATGCGCCGCCGCTCCGCCTCGCTGAGATCGCCGATCTCGAGCATCGCATCGACGAAGAAGCGCAGGCCGAGCTGGGTCGGCAGCCGGCCGGCGCTGGTGTGCGGCGCATAGATCAGGCCGAGCTCCTCGAGGTCCTGCATGACGCTGCGCACGGAGGCGGGGGACAGCGTCACCGGCAGCAGGCGCGACAGGCTGCGTGAGCCGAGCGGCTCGCCGGTGGCGAGATAGGAATCGACGATGCGCCTGAAGATGTCACGGGAGCGCTGGTTCAGCGCCGCGAGGACGCCCTGCGACGTTGGATCCTGCCGGGCATCGAAAGGAGGGACCATGCCTGAAAGATGCGCCCTGGCGGCGGAGCGTGCAAGCCCGCGGAGTCGCGAGGCGTCGGCCGTGTCGCGGAGCATGTCGGCCACGATTGACGACCGTCACGGGATTGACGCCTCGCTCAACCAGCATAGATGCGACCGATAGGGGATCAAGGGGGGAAGCAATGACCATGCGACGTTCGATAATGAGATCCGGCGTGGCGGCGGTCGCCGCGCTGGCCATCGCCGCTTCGCTCTGTGCCGCCCGCGCCCAGACCACGCCGCCGGCCGCGACGCCCCCCGCTCCGGCTGCGGGAGCGGCGAGCGAACCGAGTCCCGAGGCGACGCGCCTCGCCGACGAGATCATCGCCAAGACCAGTGCCAACCGCCAAGCGACGATACGGGCGATGAGCGCCCCCATGGTCGGCATGATGCAGCAGTTCGGGGTGCACGAGCCAGACCGGGCCAAGACCATGGTCGAGGAGGTCATCATGCCGATGCTGAGCGCGCATATCGACGAGCTCTTCGCGCTGCAGGCGCGCTCCTACGCCATGACGTTCAGCGTCGATGATCTCAAGGGCCTCAACGCTTTCTACGAGACCCCGGCCGGCCGCGACGTCCTCGCCCTGCAACCCAAGCTGAGCTCGAGCCTGATCAGCAACACGACGCAATGGCTGCGCGCCCTGTCGCCCGAACTGCAGCAGAAGATGCAGGCCGCCATCAAGGCGCATGGCTGGGACAAGGACGACAATTCGCCGGCACCCCAATAAGGCCCGCTCCGTGGCTCCCGCTAAATTTTAGGGCTGTGCAGCGCGCGCGATGGCGGGCAAGCTGATCCTAAGCAGCCTTGCGTGGCTCAAGCCACGATTGATTTTGCTTTTTTCAAGCAAAATCAATGTTGCTAATCGTTTCTAAGTGGAAGCAAGCTCGCGAGAGCTTGCTTAGGCGGCGAGCGAGGCCGCCGATGAGGAGAGCCATGGTGTCCGCGGCATTCGACGACCATCTCGACCGCGTGCTCGACGAGATCCGGCTCGACGGGCTCTACAAGCGTGAGCGGCTGATCGCCGGGCCGCAGGGCGGACGCATCGAGGTCGTGGCGCCGCGCAACCTGCGCAACGTCGTCAACCTGTGCTCGAACAACTATCTCGGCCTCGCCGATCATCCGGAGGTGATCGCCGCCGCCAAGGAGGCGCTCGACCGGTTCGGCTTCGGCATGGCCTCGGTGCGCTTCATCTGCGGCGCGCAGACGCTCCACCGCGATCTCGAGACCGCCATCGCGGCCCATCTGGGCAAGGACGATGCCATATTGTTCGCCGCCTGCTTCGACGCCAACGGCGGAGTGTTCGAGCCGCTGCTCGGGGCCGAGGACGCCATCGTCTCGGACAGCCTCAACCACGCCTCGATCATCGACGGCGTGCGCCTGTCGAAGGCCAAGCGCTACCGCTATGCCAACGGCGACATGGACGATCTCGGCCGGCAGCTCGAGGAGGCGGAGAAGGCCGGCGCCCGCTTCAAGCTGATCGCCACCGACGGCGTCTTCTCGATGGATGGCCACGTGGCCAACCTGCCCGCCATCTGCGACCTGGCCGAACGCCACGGCGCGCTGGTGATGGTCGACGATTGCCACGCCACCGGCCACCTCGGCGAGATGGGAAAAGGGACGCCGGCCTTGACCGGGGTGCACGAGCGCGTCGACATCGTCACCGGGACCTTCGGCAAGACGCTCGGCGGCGCCATGGGCGGCTTCGTGGCGGCGAGCCAGTCGATCATCGAACTGCTGCGCCAGCGGGCGCGGCCCTACCTGTTCTCGAATTCGCTCGCGCCGGCCGTGGCGGCGGGCTCGCTGAAAGCGCTCGAGATCGCGCGGGCCGCCGACGACCGCCGCGCGCGGCTGATGAGCCACACGAAACGGTTCAGGGCCGGCCTGGCCGAGGCGGGCTTCGAGCTGATCCCGGGCGAGACGCCGATCATCCCGGTCATGCTGCACGAGGCCAAGCGCGCCCAGGAATTGGCGGCGGCGCTCGACGGGCGCGACGTCTATGTGGCGGGCTTCTTCTTCCCCGTCGTGCCGAAGGGCAAGGCGCGCATCCGCACCCAGATGTCCGCGGCGCTTTCCGAGGCGGACGTCGATTTCGCGATTGCCGCGTTCAAGGAGGCCGGGAGGGCGGTGGGGGTGGTGTGAGGATTCGCCATTGCCCGACATCTTCAGGGTGCTCCGAGATCATTTGATGCTTTGTCGAGTCCCGCAGCACGACAAAATCATGCTGCGCTTTCAGATGGATGGCACTGTCTCGTAAGTAAGAGCCCACAGGATTTCAGAGTCGGAGACACTCGTAAGTAGCTTGCCGTGTCCAGGCCTGGCGCAGGAATTCGAGCGTCACGGCTTCCCCGCTGCTCGATCTTTTCCCTGGGGTCACTCTGCTTCGTCATAGTCCGCCTCGCTTGCCACATGTCGCGCCATATCCATGGCGTCATGCAGAATACGGATGACCTCGATTACGCGGCCGGCGCCAGACCGGTACATCACGAAGTGCCGTCCGCGCCGCCTGTTGCGCCCCACATGGAGGCTACGCAGACCCGGAAGAATTTCATCGCGCGCGGCGCTGCCCAGGATGTCGGGGCCGTCTTCGAGGAGGGCCAGAGCTTCGAGCAGCGTGGTCGCGTAGATGGTGACCTGACGCTCTCCGAACGCCTGCTGGGTTCGTTGCAGAATTCGCACGAAATCCTTTTCTGCTTCATCGCCGAGACGAATGATCCACTTCGACGTCACCAAGGGCTACTCGCCTTGCTTGCCGGCGCGGATGCGCGCGGCGAGTGTGTTGAGGTGATCGACCAAGGCGGCACCGTTGGGGAAGTCCTTGAAGTCGCCACGCTCGAGCGCGGCGACACCGAAATGGGCCGCGGCGCGAAGCGCCTCCAGCTTGGCGGCTTCGTCGGCTTCGCGGCGTTCGACCATGCGCAGGCCGTCGCGCATCACTTCGCTGGCGTTCTGGTAGCGGCCGCTCTGGACAAGCGCTTCGATGAAAGTCTCCTGATGCTTGGTCAGGACGACATTGCGTGTGGGCATGATCCACCTCCTGTCGCTGAAATATAGCATAATATGCCATATTATGCCAGCGTCTCCATGCTGTGACAGGCACGATCCACTTTGGAAACGAGGATTCTCGATCGCTCTGCCTTCTTTGTGGCGATCACCTCTAAAACTGCGGCGGCCACCTTGAAACCCGGCTTGTCCCGGCCGCGGATCTGGTGTCCACAAGGCGGGAGGCCGTGCGCGCCCGCGACGGTCGAGGTGGTGGGTGAGGGGGCAGGCCCATGAGAGCGCTGGTCAAAGCCAAGCCCGAGCCCGGCCTTTGGATGGGCGACGAGCCGATCCCCGTGCCCGGCGCCGACGAGGTACTGGTCAAGGTCGCCAAGACCGGCATCTGCGGCACCGACATCCACATCTATTCCTGGGACGAGTGGGCGCGAAAGACCATCCCGGTGCCGATGGTGGTCGGCCACGAATATGCCGGCGAGATCGTCGAGCTCGGCGCCATGGTGCGCGGGCTGAAGATCGGCCAGCGCGTGTCGGGTGAAGGCCACGTCATCGGCATGAAGAGCCGGGCGGCGCGCGGCGGCCGCTTCCACCTCGACCCCGAGACGCGCGGCATCGGCGTCAACATCCCCGGCGCCTTTGCCGACTATGTCCGGGTGCCGGCCTTCAACATCGTGCCGCTGCCCGACGATATCGACGACGAGCTCGGCGCCATCCTCGATCCGCTCGGCAATGCGGTCCACACCGCGCTTTCCTTCGATCTCGTCGGCGAGGACGTGCTGATCACCGGCGCCGGGCCGATCGGCATCATGAGCGCCGCCGTGGCGCGCCATGTCGGGGCGCGGCATGTCGTCATCACCGACGTCAACCCGGCGCGGCTCGAGCTGGCGGCGGCGGTCGCCGACGTCGTGCCGGTCGACGTGACCAAGGACGACCTGAAATCGGTGATGGACCGCCTCGGCCTCAAGGAGGGCTTCGACGTCGGCCTCGAGATGAGCGGCGTGCCCTCCGCCATCCAGCAGATGATCGACAACCTGGTCATGGGCGGCAAGATCGCCATGCTGGGCATCCCGTCGAAGTCCTTCGCCATCGACTGGACCCGGGTGGTGTTCCGTATGCTGACCATCAAGGGCATCTACGGGCGCGAGATGTTCGAGACCTGGTATAAGATGCTCGCCATGCTGCAGTCGGGCCTCGACGTCCGCAAGGTGATCACGCATCGCTTCCCCGTCGCGGATTTCGCGCGAGGCTTCGAGGCCATGCGCAAGGGCGAGTGCGGCAAGGTGGTGCTCGATTGGGAGTGAGGCCGTGCGGCTCGCGGGGCCGATGTCACGAATCCGTCACCGGATCGTAAGCCGCGTGTCGCATCCGGCAGGCTAAGTCCGCCCCGGCTTGAGCCGGCCGCGATCCCGCGGACGGCCTCGTGGGGAGCTTCATTGATGATCGTCAAGCGACGTCTCGCATCATCCTGCGCCATGCTGGCCGCGACCCTCGCCCTGCAGACGCAGGCGGCGCTGGCCCAGACGGCCGCAACCGACGTATCCACCCAGCCCGCCAGCTCGCCGATGGTCAGCCGCCTCGCCACGCAGGTTTCGGCCGAGCCGCGGCTCGATCCGGCGACCAAGCTGAACCTGCTGCAGCACAAGATCAAATATGTGTTCGTTCTCTATCAGGAGAACCGGGCGTTCGACCACTACTTCGGCACCTTTCCGGGCGCCAACGGCCTGTTCACGCAATCCGCCGGCCAGACGCGGGGCTTCGTCCAGCCGATCGTCAACACCGACGGCTCGACCGGCACGATCTCTCCCTTCCTGATCACGCAGAGCGTCGTCGACCAGAATGGGCGCACCGTGCCGCTCTATCCGGCCGATACGGATTCCGTCGACCATAGCCACACCGGCATGGACAACGGCATGGATTTCGGTTCCGGAAACTTGGCCGCCAACGATCGCTATGCGCTGAACGAGGAAGGCCTGACCACCAAGAACGGGCAGATCGTCTCGCTCGCCACGGGGCTCGCGCCGTCGAGCCGACCGACGCTCGTGCAGAAGCAGCGGGCCGAGCTGGCGATGAGCCATCTCGATTGCGATACCGTCCCGTTCCTGTGGCACTATGCCGACCGCTTCGCGATGTTCGACAATTTCCACCAGACCGAGATCGGGCCGTCGACGCCGAACGCCATCGCCATGATCGCCGGCCAGTCCGGCGAGACGCAATGGGCGCTGCATCCCGACCAGGCCAGCAGCAACACCTCCGACCCTCGGATCAAGGTCTCGGGCGGCGAGCCGGTCGTGTCCGACCCGCCGCCCTACGGTGGCTCCAACAACGATCCGACCGGCTTGCCGCTGCCCTTCACCGAGAACCGGGCGACCCCGGCGCTGAACCAGACCTATGCGACGCTGCCGCTCTCCTTCATGGGCCCGCAGGTGTTCAACGTCATCCGCGCCGACCAGAACCCGGCCGCCGACCTGGCCGATATCCAGCACGACCTGAACGAGGTCGCCGCCAAGGACCTCAAGTCGATTCCCTGGGGCTGGTACCAGGAGGGCTACGATCTCGAACCGACCGACCAGAGCGGCGTGATCTCCAATTCGAGCTACGTCACCCATCACAACGGCCCGCAATATTTCGGCTATATCGCGGACAACACGCGCGAGCTGTCCCACCTGCACGGCCTCGCCGACTTCTACAACGACATCGACTATGCCCGTCTGCCCAAGGAGGGCGGCGTGTTCTACGTGCGCGGCGGCTACGGCAACAACGACCTCCTCCGGCCGCTCGATCCCAACCCGACCGTGCAGGCGAACTTCCAGGGCAACGACGACCACCCGGCCTATTCGGATGCGCAGATCTCGGAGGCGCTCCTCGCCGACGAGGTCAATGCCATCGCGCAGAGCCCCTATTGGAACGAGAGCGCCATCGTCATCACCTACGACGAGACGGACGGCCTCTACGATCACGTGCCGCCGCGTATCCGCTCGCTCGATCCGGAAGGCCAGCCGCTCGCCGGCGGTCCGCGCATCCCGGCCATCGTGATCTCGCCCTACGGCAAGTCGCATGTCGTGGTGCACCAATATTCCGAGCATAGCTCGGTCATCAAGTTCATCGACGAGGTGTTCAACCTCGAGCCTCTCGCCGACCTGCCGGACGAGACGCGCGGCCGCGCGCTCGGTCGCAACCTCGGGCAGACCGATCTCGGGCCGGCCGACGACAAGGTCGCGGACATGGGCGACCTCTCCATCGCGTTCGACAACAACCGGCTGCTCGGCAACGCGCCTCTGCTGCCGCCGGGCTACGCGATCATCGCCCCGTCGCTGGTGACGACGCTGCCGCACTTCCAGGGCCACGGCTGCGCCTGGCTGCACATGACGCCGACCGACTACGTCAACGGGCAGCCGATCGATCCGCCGCCCGCCGACTTCAACCCGCGCCCCGGCACGACGCCCGGCACGCCGACGTCGGGCACCTGGACGCCCTGATCGTCTCTCGCGGACGAGATCGGCAAGGACGGCCCGGGCGACCGCCCTTGCTTGAGCGGAATGCAACATATGCGATTCATGCGGATGTGGCGGGCAGTGCTGGTGGCCGGTGTTATGGCCGCCGCCGGCCAAGCTCAGGCCGGACCTATCCTCGACCACGTCAAAAGGGCGGGAACACTGTCCTGCGGGCTCATCCACGTGCCCGAGGACTACGGACGGACCGACATCCACGGCTCGCTCGACGCCTTCGGGAGCGAGATCTGCCGCGCCGTGGCGGCCGCC
Source organism: Lichenihabitans sp. (assembly GCA_965277635.1). Taxonomy (GTDB): domain Bacteria; phylum Pseudomonadota; class Alphaproteobacteria; order Rhizobiales; family Beijerinckiaceae; genus Lichenihabitans. The sequence goes on along the minus strand of CBDIDE010000002.1, from coordinate 847,581 downwards.
GTGCTCAAGGATGCCGGACGCATGACCCCGGCGATCGTTCCGGACGAGGCGCATGGCTTCGCGGCTTTGGACGCGGGGACGATCGATCTCCTGATCGGCGCCTCGCCCTCGCACGCCCTCGCTGTCGCGCGCCATCTCAGGTTCGGCCATCCGGTCTTCTATGACGGCGACGGTTTCCTGGTGAGCCGTGCCAGCGGCGTCCGCTCCTTCGCCGACCTCGCCGGCAAGCAGGTCTGCTTCATCGGCGGGACACCGCCCGAGGCGGTGCTCGACAGCGCCGCCGCCCGTCGTGGCATCAAGGTCCTGCCGTTTCCCTGGTCGGAGGATGGCGAGATGGACGTCGGCCTGCTGACCGGTCATTGCACCGCCGTCGTCGACAGCGTCTCGCGGCTCGCCAACATCCGGACACGCTTCCAGAACCGGATCAAGGATTTCGACATCCTGCCCGACCGGCTCTCCGCCGATCCGGTCGCGCCGGCGATGCGTGCCGGCGACCCGCAATGGGCCGCGGTCGTCGATGCGACGGTCGAGGCGCTGCTGCTGGCCGAGCGGGCGGGCGTGACCCGAGCCGATGCGGCGATCCTGCGGACCACCGAGGATCCGGTGCTGCGCGTGCTTGGCGGCCTCGTCCCCGGCGTCGATGAGAAGGATGTCGACCGCGATTGGGCGGTGCGCGCCATCGCCGCAATCGGCAATTACGCCGAAGTCTATGCGCGGACGGTGGGGCCAGGCTCGCCGCTCGGCCTGCCGCGCGGCAACAACGCGCTCTGGAGCGACGGCGGCCTCATGCTCGACGGCCCGCCGCGCTGAACGGGCTCAGCCCGCTTCATGAGCCTGGGTCGCCAGCACCATGAAGGCTCTTTCCGGATCAGCGGCCACGAGCGCCAGGAGCGATCGCGCGGCCGGGTCCGGCAGTGTCCGGCCTTGTTCCCAGTTGCGCAGTGTCGCGAGGGGCACGCCGATGGCCGCGGCAAATGCCTCCTGCGAGAGGCCGGTCCGCTTTCGAACGACGGCAGCAGGCAGGACGACCTTATGCGTCCCGATAGGTGCGTCGGGATCCTCGCCATCTTCGATCATGTAGCGGCGGATGTCCTCTTCGGTCGTAGCCTCGATCCTGGCGCGATCGACGTCGTGGGCTCCTGCGGCCTGTTCCAGTGTCATTCTGACATGAGCCATCGCTGGCGCTCCTTGCGGCTTGCCGGGCGGGCGGAGACGATGCGGCGTGACTCGTCGCTATCGCGACGACCCGGTATAGGCCTCCCTTCGTCATCGTGACTGCGACTGCGAGCGGAGCGAAGCAGGGGCGGGAAGCGATCCAGTCTGGCCAAGGCCATGCCTGGATTGCCGCGTCGCTTCGCTCCTCGCAATGATGGCTCGGAACGACGTCGCTTCTCGATAATTGCATCAAGGGATCAGTTTCTCCAGGGGGTCCACGACCCGCTTGGATCGGTTCCACCGGACCTCGCTCAGACCTCCACCCGCTCGACCGCCTCGATCAGCGCCTTGGCGGGCGGCCCGTCCATCCGCGGGACATCGATCTCGTCGCCCTCCTCGGCGCTCGTGAGAACGCGGCCGAGCGGCGTCTGCCGGCCGACGAGGCCGCGGCCCTCGTCGGTCGCATCCTCCGTGAGGCGGATCGTCAGGCGCTTCCGGTCGTCGAAGACGAGCGCCACGCGGTCGCCAGCCTTCAGCGCATCGGGCTCGTCCGCATCGGTATCGAGGAGCGGCGGCCCCTCTTCGCCCGTCGCCGCGGGTGGCGGTGCAACCACCCGGTGCTCGGTCAGCCGGCCTGTCCCGGTGGTGCCGTCGAGTGGCTCGATACCTTCCTGGTCGAGCGTCGCGACGAGATCGGCGACGACGCCCTCCGGATCGCGGTAGAAATTCGAGGCGAAGCAGCGCCAGAACCGCCAGCCGACCCGCTCCAGGATGCGCTGCCGGCGCATGTCCTCGCGCCATTGCGCCGGTCCGTGGAAGGAATCGCCGTCGCATTCGATGGCGAGGCGCCGCCCCTCGGTCCCCTCGACCACGAGGTCGATGCGAAAGCCCTCGGCCCCGACCTGCGGCTCGACCCGGTAGCCGCGCCCAACGAGCGCGCGCATCATGTCCCGCTCGAACGCCGATTCGCAGGCCGCCTCGTCGCCCGCGGCGCCGGGCCGGGCCGGCATCGGATCGTCGAAATGGGCAATCAGCCGCGCCTTGAGGTCCTTCGCGTTGAGGTCGTCGAGCGACACCGAGCGCACCAGGACGACACGGTCGCGCGCTCGCGACACCGCCACGTTGAAGCGCTGCTCGTAGCGCAGCATGGTGAGCGTCGAGCGCCGCTTGCGGTCCGCCACCATGGACAGGAAGACGATGTCGCGCTCGTTGCCCTGGAAGGTGGCGCTGTCGCCGGTCAAGATCTTGTGGCGCTGCATCGCCTCCTCGCCGATCCGCTCGGCGAGCATGACGCGGATCAGCTCCGCCTGCTCGCCCCCGATGAGCGAGATGACGCCGATCGAGCGGCCGGCATGATGCGGCGCGGACGCGATCTCGGCGATCTCGGCGACGATCACCTCGGCCTCCGCCCGGTTGATCTTGCGCGCCCCGTCGCGCATGCCATGCGGCACCAGGATGTCGACGAGCGGCGGGTCGAGGCGCTCGGTGGCCGAGGGGACGCGCAAGGGCACGAGCCGTTCCGGATAGAACTGCATCGAGAACCGGATGATCGGTTCGACGCAGCGGAAGTGCTCCTTCAGCATCAGCCGGCTGTCCGGAAACACGGCGCGCAGCAGATCGTAGAGGCTCTCGCCCGGCTCAAGCAGGCTCGCGAAGGGCAGGTCGCGCAGGTAGTGGTGGCGCAACTGCTCGAGGCGGGCCTGCGTCACGAACGGCGGCGTCGGGCTGACCTGCCGGTCGTCGCCGACCGCGAGGATCTTCTTGCCGCGCAGCAGTGCGGGCAGCTCGGTGACGTCGGATTGCGAGGCCTCGTCGAGGATGACGAGGTCGAAAGCCGCGAGATCGGAGGGCAGCTGTTCGGCGACGCGCCAGGTCGGCATGATCCAGCACGGCACCGCGTCGTAGCAGCGGTCCATGGCCTCGCGCGCCGTGCGGCGGTGGCGGCCGGCGCCCTTGCCGGTGCCCTTGCCGAGCCGTCCGAGCGCCCGGACATATTCGACGAGCGCCGATTTGACCTGCGGCGACAGACGCCGTTCCAGCGCCATGAAGGCGCGCTCGCGCACCAGCTCGACGAAGAGTTTGCGGGCGCGGCGGTCGGCGGCCTCGCGCTCCCGCGACAGGGCGAGGAGCGCGGTGCGGCCGTCGATGCGTTCGAGGTGTGCCTCGGCGGCGCCGGTGTCCCAGGCCTCGCGCCAGTCGTCCGGCAGGAGCGGGTCGGCTTCGCCTTCGACCGGTTCGGATCTGAGCCGCGCGGCCCAGGCCGGTGCGCCGGCCGCAGCGATGCGCCCGGTCACCTCGCGGATGGTCGCAAAATCCGCCGACGCGCCGGTGGCCGAGGCGACGCGGACGACGAGCGCCGCCCACAGTCCCTCGATCCGCGCCGGCTCGACATCGCTGCGCCCGATGAGATCGCGCAGGAATTGCCTGGCCATGCGCGAGGTCCTGTCGTCCCCCGTAAAGCCTGCGGCGACCGTGGCGCGGGCGGTGTCGGCTGCGGCGAGGCGCGCGGCCGCGACAGCGCCCTCGACCTGGTCCGCGAGCGCGCGGGCAAGGCCAGGATCGGTCGCGACAGTGGCGAGCGTCGGCAGGGCGCGCGCGACCGTGACGAGACATTCGAGCGCGGCGGTCGCCCGGTCGAGGGTGGCGAGGTAATGCGCCGCCGGCGCGGGATCGCCGGGATCGTCGCCCGGGGGCACGCCGGCCTCGGCCGCGAAGCGGCGCCATCGCGCGGCAATCGCGTGGCGCTCGTCCTGAAGGCGCAAATGATCGGCGACGGCGCGCCAGGACGTCGAATCCTCGCGCGGCGGCAGGCCGCGAAGGCGCACCTCGCCGACGAGGTCCCGGCTGAGCGAGCGGCCGATCGCGATCCGGCTCCAGGGGCGCTCGCCGGCCGCAGCGCGGACAATCGCGGCGCGGCCGGTCTCGTCGTCGAGCAGCCGCTCCGGGACCTCGATGGCGAAGGGCGCGAGCCGGATCCGCTCGGCCTCGGCGATCCTGAAATCCGACCCGATGTCGCGCAGCACGTCGAGCCAGGGCGAGGCCTCGCCGGTGGCGCCCCCCTCCAGGATGGGAAGCAGCCAGGCCTGGCGGGCGGCGACATCCCGGGCCGTCGCGACGTCGCGCAGCGCCCGAGCCGCGCCTTGCGCGTCGTCGAGCCGGCCCAAGGGGATGCGCAAGGCCCGCGCCGGTCCGGCGGCGGCCGCCTCGCGCAAGGTGTCGGCTTGGCAAAGATCGTCGTGCCAGGCCGCTACCGTCGCGGCATCCGGCAGCGTTTCGGGCGAGGGCAGCGTGGCATCGACATGGTCGATCAGAACGCCCGCGGCGCGGCGCGCCTGATGCAGAGCCGCCATGGCCTCGTCGAGACCGGTCTCGGCCGCGAATGTCTCCGGCCGGTCGATGAACCAGGCATGGCGCCCGCGCGCGGCCTGCAGCGTCCTGGCGAGGTCCGCCGGCGGCGTGCCGGAGGGCCCGACCGGCGCGGTCTGGCGCTCCGCGATGGCGTCGAGCTCATGGTCGATGGCGTCGAGCCGCGCCCGGATCTTGAGGATCTCCGCCTCGCAGCGCCGGATCGCCGACTGGCGGATCTCGGGGCGGCTCTCCTCGACGACGGACTGGATCTCGCGGATGGCGGTCTCGACCTGCCGCAGGCCGGCCCGCTCGCTCGACAGGATCGAGATGGCGAGCGGGCGCACTTTCTCCGGCAGGAGATCGCGCAACACGGCGAGCGCCGCCTCGCCGCGCGACACCACGAGCACGCGCTGGCCGAGCGCCATGGCATGGCAGATGAGGTTGGCGATCGTATGCGTCTTGCCGGTGCCGGGCGGACCCTGAACGACGAGCCCGTCGCCCGCGGCGAGGCGGCGCACGATGGCGATCTGGTCCTCGTTGAACGGCTTCGGGAAGAAGACGTCGGTCAGTGGCGGCGCCTCCGCCGGCGCGCCGTCCTCCTCCAGCGTGCCGAGCCTGTCGCCGAGCGGCTGCCACGGCTCGGCGCTGGCGGCCGCGGGCGGCGTCACCAGCCGTGCGGCGAGGCCGTGCAGCGTCGGCGCGTCCCGTGCGAGATCGCGGAAGCGTGCGATATCGTCGAGCACGACGTGGCGCGAACGCGGCCGGGCGAAGAGCACCCAGCCATCGGTGATGACCGGACCGTCGCCCTCCGGGACCGCGGGGCGATGGCCTGGCGCGTAGCGGCCGTTCGGGGCGAGACGGGTGGCGGCCGCGAGCAGGCTCGGCTCGAAGCTCGCGGTCCGGAAGGGCGTCATGCCCTCGTCCTCCGCCGTCCGCTCGATCTCGCGCCGCAGCGTCTGGTCCAGTTGATTGAGATTGGGGCAGCCGAGCTCGTCGTACGGCTTCAGGTCGAACCGCGCCGGAACGGCGCGCGGCCGCACCCGGATGGTGCCGTCGGCGTCGAGCTCGATCTCGACGGTGCGCTCGATCAGCGGCCGGTCGACGTCGCGGACCGGGCTGGCCCACAGGACCGGACCTATACCCCAGACGGCTTCGACCGCGCTCTCGGCCCCGCCGAGCTCGAGCTGCTGCTGGAGGCGGTAGAGCGCGCCATAGAGCGCGATGGTGCGACGGCGCGGCGCCTCGGCATCGGACCAAGCCTGCCAGGGTCCCGCGATCCAGGCCTCCGCCGCGGCGCGCTCGGCCGGCGCGAGCGCCAGCCGCCGGTCGAAGCGGGGCGGGCCACAGGGGGCGGTGAGCGGCTCCGGAACGGCGCTGAAATCCTCGTCGTCGGCCTCGCCGGCCGCAAGCAGTGCGTTGCGGGCCTCAGCCGACACCGTCTCGATCCGATGATCGTAGATGGTCGGCCGCGCCGCGGGGCCCGCGTCGAGCGCAAGCCAGGGCGCCAGCGCCGCCGGCGGCTCGGGCGGGGCGAGGCGCGCGAGCCGCTCGGCGCGCAGCCAGACGGCGCCGTCCTCGTCATGCTCGTCGAGGTGCAGGCCGGGCAATCCGGCGATCTCGGTGTCGCGCAGGACGAAGCTCGTGCCGTCGGCGAGCCGGTAGTCGGCGAGGCGGAAGGCCACCCGTTCGTCGAGCCTGACGACCTGTTCGACATAGTCGAGCAGGTCGACGAGCTTCTGGCCCGCGGTCTTCAGGTCCTCTCCCAGGTGTCGCGCTCCGTTCCGAATCGGGCAGAACAGAAGCCGGATTGAGTCCGCAAGGCAAGTCGGCCTGTCGTCCGGCTTCACAGGCCGGCATCCCGTCAGGCGCCGTCGAGCGCCTTGCGCAATTCGACGAGGTCGCGCCAGGCCTGCTTCTTGTGGGCGGGCGTGCGCAGCAGATAGGCCGGATGCAGCATGGGCATGGCCTTGATGATCCGGTCGCCGACGGGGAAGTCGAACCAGCGGCCGCGCAGCCGCAGAATGCCATCCTTGACGGGCAGCAGCGCGTGGGTGGCGGCGCCGCCGAGGAAGATCAAGAGGTCGGGCGCCGCAAGCTCGATCTGACGCAGGATGAAGGGATGGCAGATCGCCACCTCCTGCGGCGTCGGGGTGCGGTTGCCGGGTGGCCGCCAGGGCACGACGTTGGCGATATAGACTTGGCTGCGGTCGAGCCCGATGCTTTTGAGCATGCGGTCGAAGAGCTGCCCGGAGCGACCTACGAAGGGCCGCCCCTGGCGGTCCTCGTCGGCGCCCGGCGCCTCGCCGACCGCCATGAGCCGCCCCTTCGGATTGCCGTCGGCGAAGACGAGCTGGGTCGCCGACTGCTTCAGGCCGCATCCGTCGAAGGCGGAAAGCACCGCGCGCAGCTCCTCGAGCGTTCGGGCTTGCGCCGCCTGCTCGCGGGCCGACCGTGCCGCCGCATCGGCCGACAGCGCCGCCGCCGGGCCGGCGATGGTTCGGGCCGCCATCGGAGACGGCCGGTCGGCATCGGTCGCCCGCCGCGACGGTGCGGGAGCGGATGGCGGGGGCACCTGCTCGGGCTGCACCGCCGCATCCGCCTCGGCGAACCTGTCGTGCGGCTCGGCGTCGAGCGCGATATCGACGCCCATGTCGACGTACCAGCGCAGCAGCGCCTCGATCTCGCTCCTGGAGCCGGAACTCATCGCGATGTCATGGATGCGGTCCATCTCCTGATGTAGGCTTCCTACCATGTCGTCGCGCCGAAAGATCCACGAGTCCAACCCCGGGACGACGGCGTGCAAACGCGGCTACGCGATCCCTCATTCCTCCGCCTTCACGTCCGGATCCGCCTTATGACGGCCCTGTGGTTCGTCGGGGTGGCCCTCATCCTCGTTGTCCTCGTCGCCAGGAGATCACGCATGGCCATCACCCGCCAGGTCATAACCCCCCTCAATCGCGAGGGTGTCGACATGCTCGGCACGAAGAACATCGCGATCAAGATCGTCGACGAGAGCATCGTGTCGGGATCGCTGCTGACCGTCGAGAGCAATCATTTCTGCGTGCTGAAATCGCGCGGCGCGGTGCTCAACGTCTACGAGACCGGGCAATATACCCTGACGACGCCCGACAAGCCGTTGCTCGGCTCGATCGTGCAGGGCTTCTTCGGCGGCAACTCGCCTTGGGTCTACGAGGTCATCTACATCAACCGCTCGAAGCTCCTGATCCGCAGCCAGGGGGTGGCGACCAGCGCCGAGATGGCCGAGATGTCCTATCAGGTCGATTATTACGTCCATGTCGACACGCGCGAGGCGGCACTCGACCTGATCACCCACCTGCCGTTCAACGGCAACGTCATCGACACGCGCGAGATCGCCGATTACGCCGGCCCGGCCATCGAGCAGGCCATCAACCAGGTGGTGCAGGTCACCAAGATGGAGAACATCAACGAGCATATCACCGAGATCCGCGAAGGCGTGAAGGCCCATCTGACCGAGTTTCTGGCCGTCTACGGCATCATGCTCAACGACCTCAAGATCCTCATCCTGCCGAAGGACGAGCGGATGCGCGAATTGATCTCGCTGCAGGCGATCGGCCTCACGCCGATCGAGGCCGTGCGCTACTATCTCGCGCTGCGCATGGCCGAGAAGGGGCTCGTCTCGGCGCCGAACGCCGCCGCCGGCGTACCGTTCCAGATCGGCGGCCAGCCGACCGGCTTCTATCCGGTCGGCACCGAGGCCGGCATGGTGCAGCGATGAGCGCCTTGCCGGACTTCTATGACGCCTCGCGCCTCGAACAGGTCGCCATCAATCTCTTCCACGGCTGGGGCTACGATTTCTACCGCCTCGAGAATCGGCTGCGCGCCGACGACCTCCTGGTCAGGAGCAAGACCGGCTGGCTCTTGGGCCTGGCGCATCGGACCATCGAAGCGGCCGAAGTGGCCTATCGTCGCGAACACCTGCCGCCGCCCTCTCGCGAAAAACCGCGGCCCGATCCGGTCGCGCTCGCCGGAGCGCAACTCCTCGAACGGCTGTCGCGGGCCATCGGCGCCGCCGAAGCGCAGGTCCGCGCCCAGCCGGCGCCGGAGAACGACCGCATGACGCAGCGCTACCGCAACGAAGCCGCGACGCTGGCGCAACTCGTCGAGGCGGACAAGCGGCTGATCGGCCAGGCGGAGCTGCTGCGCGCCATGCTCGAGAGCCGCGACGGCGCCTGGATGATCGCCAATGCCGCGGCCATCACGGGCGGCATCGAGGCGATCACGAAAACGCTGACGGAGCGCCAGGCGCTGCTGATGGGGTGAACTCGACCGGTCCGAGTTGGTTTAATCGCTTGTGTGTAAGTTTAGGGATCTCGATGTTAGCGATTGCGGCTCATTACAGTTTGTCTAAGCTTGCAGAGAAGCTTTTGGCTTGAGAATCGTATGAGCAGCCCCTTTGAACGCTACGAGCAAGATCTGAAGCGATTAGTCGAAGTCGGCGGAAAGCTGACCTTGCGTATGCAATACGACATGAAGCAGAATTCCAAAAAGCCCGCTGCTAAAAAATCGGACGAAGAGGGTGGATATCCAGATGTAAGAAGCAAGTATGAAAGCTGGTATTCAGAATCGCTTTCTTTGATTAAACAGATACTGCCTGAACGCGTTGAGGATTTTAGAGCTTATTATTCTCCAAAAATTAATCGGAAAGAGATACTTTACTCCAACTATACTATGTCAGATTATTTGAGGGGAACGACAATCACTCGTCAAGGCGACGTTGTAGTTGGACCTGACGCTGCGTTGCCGGCCCTGTATCAGCAATTTAACATGATACAGGGCTTGCAAAATAATCTTAAATCTTCGCTCCTGAACATCAGGACCATGGTAAGCGCGGATCTATTCGATAGCGAGTTGGATGCGGCCTATGAGCTAAACACAAACGGCTATCAAAGAGGAGCTGGTGCGATAGCTGGAGTTGTTCTTGAAGGCCATCTTGTCTCGGTCGCGGATCGTCATTCTTGTACGCCGAAGGAGAAGAATTTATCTATATCTGATTTGAATGATACCTTGAAAAATGATGGTGATATTCGTAATAAATGTGATCATAAGAAAACGTCGGAACCGACAAAAGCGGAAGTAACTGATTTGATAGAAGGTATAAGGAAGATCACAAAGACCGTGTTTTGAGCGATGCGCTGCTGGTTGGTTGTGAACATACTCGCTGGCAAGCCACGTGTGTGCCGCCGGGGTCGGAATTTGCAACGCTGAGTATCCGCGCTACGAGCCGGCCTGCAAGCCTCGCGTACGTGACGCAGATGCCGACGCATTTGCACCAGCGGGGTGCGGCTCCTAGAAGATAGAAGCCTGTTTCTTGAACCCTGCGGAGCACGTCGCCTATGCCCCAACCTGCCGGCGCCCCAGACACATTCGAGCCGCCGGCGCGCGAGGCGATGGAGTTCGACGTCGTGATTGTCGGCGCCGGACCGGCGGGCCTCTCGGCGGCGATCCGCCTGAAGCAGCTCGCGCCCGACCTTTCCGTCGTCGTGCTGGAGAAGGGCTCGGAGGTCGGCGCCCATATCCTGTCCGGTGCGGTCGTCGACCCCTCCGGCCTCGACGCCCTGCTGCCCGAATGGCGTGCGGAGGCCGATCGGCCGCTGACGGTCGCTGTCACCGACGATCGTTTCTACTATCTCGGTCCCGCTGGCGGCATCCGCCTGCCCAATGTCCTGATGCCGAAGCTGATGGGCAACCACGGCAATTTCGTCGGCTCGCTGGCCAATGTGGCGCGTTACCTCGGCCGCAAGGCGGAGGTGCTCGGGGTCGAGATCTACCCCGGCTTCGCCGCCGTCGAAGTGCTCTACGGCGACAAGGGTGAGGTGGTCGGCGTCGCCTCGGGCGACATGGGCGTCGGCCGCGACGGCCGCATCACCGAAGCCTATACGCGCGGCATGGAGCTCCGCGCCAAATATGTGCTGGTGGCCGAGGGCGCGCGGGGCTCGCTTGCCAAGGGCTTGGTGGCCCGCTTCGGGCTCGATCGAGGTCGAGAGCCGCAGAAATACGGCCTCGGCCTCAAGGAGATCTGGCAGGTCGCGCCGGACAAACACGTGCCTGGCCTCGTCCAGCATTCCTTCGGCTGGCCGCTCGACAACAGGACCGGCGGCGGCTCGTTCCTCTACGGCATGGAAGACGGCCTGGTGTCGGTGGGCTTCGTGGTCCACCTCAACTACCAGAACCCGACGCTCTCGCCGTTCGACGAATTCCAGCGCTTCAAGACCCATCCGATGATCGCCGACACGTTCAAGGGCGGCAAGCGCCTGGCTTATGGGGCGCGGGCCATCACCGAGGGGGGATGGCAGTCGGTGCCGAAGCTCTGCTTTCCGGGCGGTGCGCTGGTCGGCTGCGCGGCCGGCTTCGTCAACGTGCCGCGCATCAAGGGGTCGCACAATGCCGTGCTCTCCGGCATGCTGGCGGCCGAGCATGTGGCCGAGGCGCTCGCGGCCGGCCGCGCCAACGATGAGCTCGAGAGCTACGAGGCGGCCTGGCGCTCCTCCGCCATCGGGACGGATCTCAAGCGCGTCAGGAACGTCAAGCCGCTCTGGTCGAAGTTCGGCACCATGCCGGGCGTGGCGCTCGGCGCGCTCGACATGTGGTCGAACCAGCTCTTCGGCGGTTCGCTCTTCGGCACCATGGCGCATGGCAAGCCGGACCACGCCTCGCTGCGCTCGCTGAAATTTGTCGAGCCGATCCGCTACCCGAAGCCCGACGGCGTGGTGAGCTTCGATAAGCTCTCCTCGGTCTTCCTGTCCTCGACCAATCACGAGGAGAACCAGCCGCCGCATCTGGTGCTGAGCGACCCATCGATCCCGGTTGCGAAGAATCTGCCGCGATACGGCGAGCCGGCCCGCCTCTATTGCCCGGCCGGGGTCTACGAGATCGTCTATGCGGACGAGGCCGCGAAGTCGGATCCGCGCTTCGTCATCAACGCGCAGAACTGCGTCCACTGCAAGACCTGCGACATCAAGGACCCGGCGCAGAATATCACCTGGGTACCGCCGGAGGGTGGAGGCGGCCCCAACTACCCGAACATGTGAGGCGGCTCAGCCGTGGCGGCCGAGCCAGCGCAGCGCGCCGCGTCCGGCCGCCGCCCCAGTGGCGAAGGCGCCCTGCAGCAGATAGCCGCCGGTCGGTGCTTCCCAGTCGAGCATCTCCCCCGCCAGGAAGGTGCCGGGGTGCAGGACCAGCATGAAGTCTGCGTCGACCCCTGTCCAGGCGATGCCGCCGGCGGTCGAGATCGCCCGCGCGATCGGGGCGGTGCCGACGAGCCTCACCGGTACGGCATTGATGCGGGCCGCAAGGCCCTCGGACGGTAAGGCGGAAAGCGGCTCGCCGGCCACGACGGCGGCCTCCTGAAGCAGGCCGATCGCCACCGGCGCGAGTTTCAAGGCCTTGCCCAGGAACGTCGACAGCGACTGACGCGGCGGCCGGCCGGCCAGCCGGCGCGCAAGCTCCTCGGCTGAAAGGTCGGGTCGCAACGCGATGTCGAGCCGCGCCTCGCCGCCGGCCGCGATGGCGTCGCGCAGCGGCGCCGACAGCGCGTAAACGCCGCCGCCCTCGATCCCGGCGCGGGTGATGGTCGCCTCGCCGCGCAAGGCTTGACCGCCGAAGCCGAGACGGATGCCCTTGAGCGGCGCACCCTCGAACCGGTCGCGGAAGTGCTCCGACCAGTCGACCCGGAAACCGCAATTGCTTGGCCGCAGCGGTTCGACCGCCACGCCCGCGGCCTCGATCGCCTGGACCCAGGCACCATCCGAGCCGAGTTGCGGCCAGCTCGCGCCGCCGAGCGCGAGCACGACGACCTCGGCCGCGACCGTGACGGTGCCCTGGGGCATGTCGAAGCGGAGCCACCCCTCCTCGCCCCAGCCCGTCCAGCGGTGGCGCGGCCGGAACTCCACGCCGAGGCCGCCGAGCCGGCGCAGCCAGGCCCGCAGCAACGGCGAGGCCTTGAAGCTTCGCGGGAAGACGCGGCCGCTCGAACCGACGACGGTCGGCTCGCCGAGCCCCTCGCTCCAGCCCCGCAGCGCCTCCGGCCCGAAAGCCTCGATGGCGGGACCCATCCGCTCCGCCGCGGCGCCGTAACGCGCGATGAAGCTCGATGCCGCTTCGCTATGGGTCAGGTTGAGGCCACCGCGCCCGGCGAGCAGGAACTTGCGGCCGGCCGAGGGCATGCGGTCGAACAGCGTGACGGTCGCTCCGCCGCGGGTCAGGACCTCGGCCGCCATGAGGCCGGCCGGCCCGGCGCCGATGACCGCCGCCTGCATCATGTCCGGCATCGGCTCAATAGCGCCCGGCGTTCGTCGGATCGGGGACTGCGGCGGTCGGCGGCAGGTCGGACGAAGGTGTCGGGCGCGCCATCGAGGGTCTGATGTTCAAGGGTTGCGTGCGCCCTCGCTTGGAGGGTCTAGGCGGGGGCATCGGCGCCGGTGCGCCGACACCCGCCGTCGGCTCGGTCGCAAATGGCGGTTGCGGAGCAAGCGCCGCCGGTGCCGGGGCCTTCAGCGACGTAGCCTTGAGCTGCTGCTCGATCTCGGCTTCCGCCTTGGCGCGCTCGCGCTGGGCCTGCTGGTCGGCTTCGATCGCCTTGAGGCGGCGGTTGAAATAGGCGCGTTCGCGAACGTCCTGCTGCATGACGTCGATGCGCTCCTGGTCGCGCGCGATGGCGCGGGCCTGTAGCGCGTTGACGAAACTGGCGGCATCGACGCTGCGGCTCGGCTTCTCGCCGAGCGGACCGTCGAACCTCGCGATGACCTGGGGCGACCCACCCTTCCAGTCCGGCAGCGGCTGACGGGCCTTGAGAGCAATCTTTGTCTGCAGCGTGAGGCTCTTGAGGTCGAGCGACGCATCGGCATCGGCCGTCCAGCCGCTGCCCTCGGCATGCAGCGGGCCTAGCCTGAGGATGCCGGTCGCCAGCACCGCCGGGCCATCCGGGTCGCCGAGCGGCAGCGGCGCCTGGGCGAGGCCGGCATCGAGGTTCGTGGCGACCGCATCGGCATCGACCTGGGAGGTGTTCCGCTCCGCCGTCACGGCCGTGCGGGCGATGGCGGCGGGATCGAGCCCGGGGATACGAGCGTCGAGGAGCCTGATCGAGCCGGTGCCAGCCAGGCTTCCGACGACGGCGGCCGGGCTCGATCCGACGCCGACGAGGTCGATCGAACCGGCAAGCCTCGCCGTCGGGCCGGCGCCGCCGAGCGCGATGCCGTTCGAGGAGACGGTGCCGTTCAGGGACGCGCTCGGTCCGTCCCGCCGCAGCGTCAGCGTGGCGCCGAGGTGGCCCTCCCCGATTGCTCCGGTCAGATCGGCGAGCGTCACGGTGCTTCGATCGGCTTTGAGCGTCAGCGACGCCGAACGGGCGTCGACCCCGTCGCGCAGGCCGAGCGTGCCGATCTTCACCGCGATCTCGGTGCGCGGGAGGTGCACCACCACGGGGCCGAACGGGGCATTGGTCCATGTGGCGGCGGTCTTGACCACCGCCGTCGATCCGCCTTTTGGCGCCACCGTCGGACCGAACGCGAGCCCGAACAGGCTCGACGCGTCGAGACGGTCGATGGCGAGCCCGCCGAACAGCGCCGGCTTGAGAACCTGGCTGCCGGCGACGGGCGGCGCGACATCGAAGGTGAGATCGCCGGTGAAGCCGACGCCGTCGAGATGCCCGGCGAGGCGGTGGAAGCCAAGGCTGGTGTCATGCCACGACAGATCGGCCTCCGCCTCGGCCGGCCACGCCACGCCCAGCGTCGGCTGCGCCAGCCCGGTCGCCCGCAGCAGCGGGGCGAGGTCGGGTCCGGCGAGACTGAGACGGCCGCCGCCGAGCTCGGGCTTGGCCCGGCCCTTGAAACCGAGCGTCGCACCGCCGAGGTCGAGCGCCGCCGTCGTCTCGAAGCCCGCCGACGCCGAACCGTAGGCGGTTCCCTTGAACCGCCCGGCCCCCATCGGCTGGACCGAGCCCGATCCGATGGGCAGGCCGAGTTGCCGCATGAGGGCAATCCCGTCGCCCGATTCGGCGTCGAGGCTGGCCGCCACGGTCGCGGTCGCCGGATCGAGGTCGCCGGGGTGCTCGGGCTTCAGCTCCGCCGTGACGCGGCTTGCGTTCAGCGTCCCGGCCATGGTCAGCGTGGTCGGCAGCAGGGAGCCGTCGCCGCCGCGCGTGGCGCCGAGATGGAGGTCGAGGCGGGCGGGGGACAGTGCCGGCGCCCGGACGCGCAACAGATCCGTGAGGCGACCCGGCATGAGGCGTGCCAAGGCCCCCGCGACAGCATCGAGCTGTGGCGCGTCGACATGCGCATCGAGCTCGCCCGATCCCGCATCCATGGTGCCGCTGGCGCGGACCCGGGCGCTACCGATGTCGGCCGAAAGCTCGTCGAGCCTCATCTGCGCGCCGGTCTTCTTCAGCCGCAGCGCGACCTGCCCCGCGTCGACCGGCCCGATGCCGGTCGGAACCACGGTGATGGCCCGCGCCTTCAGCGTCAGGTCGAGATCGAGGCTTCCCCAATCGACCGGGCTGTTCTCGACATCCGGCAGCGCGTCGAGATCGAGCGCGTCGGAGCCGAGATCGGCGAAGATTCGTCCCGGGTCCCCGCCGACCGGCGCCGTATAGGACAGCGTCCCCCGTGCGGTCGTCCGGTCGAGGGTCAGGGTCAGGTCGCGCGCCGCCATCCCGGTCGCCGACAGGTCAACGGTGCCGGCAAAGCTCACGGACTGCGCCGGAACCATGCGCCGAACCCAGTCGGATCCCTCAGGCAGCGTCGGCGCCATCCATCGCATCAGGCGCGGCAGGTCGCGCGAGGCCATGTCGAGATGGCCGCGGAACACGGCGACGGGGTCCGTCTCGAGACGGCCGTCGAGCGCGAGATGCGCATTGTCCGGACCTTTGGCGGAAAGACGAAGGTCGATCGGCTTGCCGCCGTCGACGCCGATATGGCCGCCGAGGCCGAGCAGTGTCTGCGGCCCGGCTGTCGCCGTATCGAGATCGAAGTCGAGCGCGAGCCCGAACGGCAGCGCCGCCAACGCCTGGACCGGATCGCCGTCGGAGCCGTTCTGGTCGAGCCGGCGCAAGAGATCGATCCCGCGCGGCGGGGCGAGCGTCGATTTGTCGGGCGCGACGGCCAGGGCGTCGAGGTCGAGCTGTGCGCCATGCAGCTTGAGCCGCACCGACGCTGGCGCAGCCAGGGACGCATCTCCGCCGCCCGTCGCGTCCAAGGCCCGCATGTCGGCGCCGGCCTTGAGTTCGACATCGGTGAGGCGAGCCGTCGCCCCATCGCTCACGACGTGGCCGGCGAGGCGCCACGGAACGATGGCCGGCGATTCGGCGACGGGCAGCGCGCCCGCCACGGTGATGCTGCCTTCGAAGGACGGCTTGGGCTTCAGGTTCGCGCCTTGCGCCGAGATGGCGTTGAGCGTGCCGTCGACGTCGACGGCGGGCCGGCTGGCGGCGCCGTCGAGCCCGAGCTTGAGCCGCATCCTGCCGTTCTCGAAGGTTCCCGTCGCGAGCCGGAACGGATGGCGGTCGGCCTCGGGGCCGAAGCTGCCGGTGGCGGTGAATGGGCCGAGCAGGGAGGTCGCCTGGGCGTCGAGATCGAGCCCGGCAAGGGTGAGGCGGCCGTGATCGGGCGTGTCGAGCGCGAAGATCCCATCGACGATGGCGACGTGCTGGAACTGGAATCGCTCCGGCTTCCGGACCTCCGGCAGGCCGAAGGGCGCCGCGCCGCGGGCGGTGCTCGTCAGGTCGAGGTTCGGGCGGCGCAGCGTGGCATCCGCCACCTGGATGTCGCCACGCATGAGCGCCGTCATGGCGATCGATACGTCGACCTCGTCGGCGGTGAAGCTCGGCGCGCCCGGCGTCGCCCCGCCGATCGTGACCTTGCCGAGACGGAACACCGGCTGGGGCAGGAGCTTGACGTCGATCGGGCCGGCTATCCTGACGCGCGTGCCGGCTGCCTTGGACAACCTCGCCTCGATCAGCGCCCGATGGCTGTTCCAGTCGATGAAATAGGGTGCGACCAGCGCCGTCGTCAGGACGGCGACCAGCAGGATGGCCAGAATGGTCAGACTATCGCGCAAGGTGATGATCGGCGGAACGGGACATGCATGGACGGTGTAGGTGGCGAACGTGGCGGTTCTATACCGAAAAAGCAAAAGACGGCGTGTATGCTCAAGGCGATCGGGTAAGTGTTCCGTCACGTTTCGCCCCCTCATCCGCCGCCGCTTCGCGTCGGCACCTTCTCCCGCAAGGGGAGAAGGGGGTGCCAATCTCGCAGGATGAGGCATCCCCTTCTCCCCTTGCGGGAGAAGGGGGCCTGCCGGAGGCAGGCCGGATGAGGGGTCCTTCAGCTTCGCCCGCGCTCGCCCCGGCGATGCCCGCGCCCGCTTTGAGCCCGGCGTGCTTTCGTGGCACAAGGCGGCTCGATCCCGACCCCGACCGTTCTCGAGGCTGTCATGACCCCGTCCCCGTCCCCGTCCTCGTCCCTCGCGGCTGAAGCGGCGCGCATCCTGCAAGGCTGCGGCGTCGCGCCCGACCGCTTCGCGGATGGGACGCGGGCGGTGCGCTCGCCCATCACAGGCGAGACGATCGGCCGCGTGCGCGACGCCTCGGCGCAAGAGGTGGCGGAGGTCATCGGCCGGGCCGCGGCGGCATTCGGCACCTGGCGTCTGGTGCCCGGGCCACGGCGCGGGGAACTCGTGCGGCTCATCGGCGAGGAGTTGCGCGCCGCCAAGGCGGAGCTCGGGCGGCTCGTGTCGATCGAGGTCGGCAAGATCGTCTCGGAGGGCCTCGGCGAGGTGCAGGAGATGATCGACATCTGCGATTTCGCGGTCGGCCTGTCGCGGCAGCTGCACGGGCTCACCATCGCGTCGGAACGCTCCGATCACCGGATGATGGAGCAATGGCACCCGGCCGGTGTCGTCGGCGTCATCTCGGCCTTCAACTTCCCCGTGGCGGTCTGGTCTTGGAATGCGGCGCTGGCCTTCGTCTGCGGCGACACCGTGGTGTGGAAACCGTCCGAGAAGACGCCGCTGACCGCACTCGCGGTGCAGACGCTCGTCGAGCGTGCCATGGCACGCTTCGGCGACGCGCCGGCGGGCCTGTCGAGCCTGATCCTCGGCGGCCGCGAGGCGGGGGAGGCGCTCGTCGAGGACCGGCGTGTCGCGGTGGTCTCGGCCACAGGCTCGACCCGCATGGGCCGCGCGGTCGGCGAGCGCGTGGCGAAGCGCTTCGGCCGCGCCATCCTGGAGCTCGGCGGCAACAATGCCGCCATCGTGACGCCCTCGGCCGACCTCGACCTCGCCTTGCGGGCCATCGCCTTTGCGGCCATGGGCACGGCGGGGCAGCGCTGCACCACGTTGCGGCGGCTGATCGTGCACGAGAGCGTCTATGCGGGGCTGGTGCCGCGCCTCGTCAAGGCCTATGCGGGCGTCGCGGTCGGCGACCCGCTCGCCACCTCGGCCCTCGTCGGGCCGCTGATCGACGGCGAGGCCTTCGGCGCCATGCAGGCGGCGCTCGACGCCGCTCGTGCCGCCGGCGGCACGGTGCATGGCGGCACGCGCGAGCGCGCCACCGAGGCGCCGCAGGCCTTCTACGCCCGCCCGGCGCTGGTCGAGATGCCGGCGCAGAGCGGACCGGTCGTCGAGGAGACTTTCGCGCCGATTCTCTACGTGATGGAATATCGCGACATCGAGGAGGCGATCGCCTTGCAGAACGGCGTGCCGCAGGGTCTGTCGTCGTCGATCTTCGCGACCGACATCCGCGACGTCGAGCGCTTCCTCGGCGCGGCCGGGTCGGATTGCGGCATCGCCAACGTCAACATGGGGCCGTCGGGCGCCGAGATCGGCGGCGCCTTCGGCGGCGAGAAGGAGACCGGCGGCGGACGCGAGAGCGGCTCCGACGCCTGGAAGGCCTATATGCGCCGGCAGACCTCGGCCATCAACTACGGACGCAGCCTGCCGCTGGCACAGGGCGTGAAGTTCGACATCGACGCGTGACGCGGTGATCGGCCGGACGGCGTCTCAGATCACGAAATCGTCCGAGACGTCCCGGTTTCCGGTGACCGCCCTGACCTCGACCGGGACGATCCAGTTGGCCACGTAGCTCTCGCAGTCCTGATGCTGCGCCTCGGGCTGGGTGCGTCCGGCGGTGTCGTAGGCGCGGCAGCGCAGGGTGAAGCGACCCGGCTTCGGCGGCGTCCACAGATGTTCGAACAGGCGCCAGCCGAAGCGCGATTCGGGCTGCAGCAGCGTCGCCTGGCGCCAGCCGAGACCGTCGCCGGCACAGACCTCGACGGTTTCGATCTCGTCCTCGCCGCCCCAGGCCGCGCCGAAGATGCGGACCGGCTCGCCGACGCGCACCACCGCCCCGTTCACGGGCCGCGCCATCTGCGCCTTGACCTCCATGCGCGACAGCGGCACCAGCACGGGTTCGCCGAGATCGCGCTCCCAGCGGAAATAGTCGCGCGCCTGCCAATATCCCAGGAACGGTCGCTCGACGACCCGGATCTCGGTGATCCATTTCACCCAGGCCATGCCGAACCAGCCGCCGACGACCGCCCGGAGCGGATAGCCGTGCTCGGTGGTCAGCGTCTCGCCGTTCATGGCGGTGGCGAGCAGCACGTCCTCCGACATCGCCTTCGCGAGAGGAAGCGAACGGGCGAAGGCGATGGCGCCGGGCGACGCCGTCTTCTTGCCGCCGTCGACGATGCCGCGATCGGCGCCGACGAGGATCACGTCGACGGCGCCGGGCTTCACGCCCGCCAGGTCCAGCACGTCGCGCAGCAGGACACCGCCCCATTCCGCATTGCCGACCGCGCCGCTCTGCCACTGCAGGCCCTCCCGCGCCGGCTCGTAGAAGACGCGGCCGTTGCCGGCGCATTCCATCACGGCCGCGAAGCTCGTCTGCGGCAGCGCCGCGAGATCCTCGGGCGCGAGCGCGAGGGGCTGCTCGACTGCACCCCCGACCTTGAGCCGCCAGCCGGTGCCGTGCAGTTCCGGAGAGGGAAAATGGCTGCGCACGTAATATTGGTCGACCGGCGTGAGCCAACCATCGAGCGTGGAGAACTGGAATTCCAGGTTGAGCGGCGACTTCTGCCGGACGACGAGCCCGGGTTGTTCGACGTGGGGCATGCGGCCGTGACCTCGATGACGTGGAAACTCGTGCGGCATCACTCGCCGACCGTCCCAGACCCTGACCGGGGTGGCGGGGCCAGGCTTTCGAGCACCATGACCCTCAATGCCGAGGAGAGGTTGGCGTTCCCGCGAAGGGTGTCGACTTCCGCGGCGAGCGCCGCGACCGTGCGGCCGCGTTGCCCGGCAAGTGTCTTGAGCGCGACCCAGAATGCCTCTTCGAGCGAGACGCTGGTGCGGTGGCCGGCGATGGTCAGCGAACGCTTGATGACGCCGGCCCGACGAGCCGCAGTCTCATTCAAGGCCATGATCCGACGGCGCGACAAGATGGGCGTCGAGGTCCCTTTCCCGGCGCTCCGTCTCGGCCTCGGTGGCGCGTGTCTCGGCCTTGCTGCGACCGAAGGCGAGCCGGTTGCGGTCGGCCTCGGCCGCCTTCTCGGCGCGGGCTCGCGATTTTCGCACTCGCCTCAGGTTGACGATGTCGCCCACGGGGCTCCCTCGGGTCAGGGCTTCTTGCGGAAGGCGTCGATCGAGATCACCTTCGGGCCGCCCTTGTCCTCCGTCTCGGGCACAGGGTCGGGTACCTTGGCCAGCACGGGCTTCGGCTTGTCGGCGGCCTGGCGTGACTTTGCCTCGCCAGGCCCGGTCGCAGCCTTGGCCGGCGCGGGCGCCGGCACGCCGGGAAGCGCCTCGACGGCGACGAGGCCACGTTTGGCCTTGCCGATTTCGTCCGCGGGCTCCTGATGGGGCGGGGTCGCCGCCGTCTCGTTTACGTCGAACTTCAGCCCGAAATTGACCGACGGGTCCTGGAACATGGTGATGGCCGCGAAGGGCACCAGGAGCCGTTCGGGCGTGTTGTGGAACGACAGGCCGACCTCGAATCCCGTGTCGAGCACCGTCAATCCCCAGAACTGGTGCTGCAGGATGATCGTCATCTCGTCGGGATAGCGCTCGCGCATGCGCTTGGAGAGGCGCAGGCCCGGTGTCGCCGTCTTGAAGGTGATGAAGAAGTGGTGTTCGCCCTGAAGGCCGTTGCGGGCCACCTCGGTGAGAACCTGCCGGACGACCCCGCGCAACGCATCCTGGACGAGCAGGTCGTAACGGATAAGGTCGGGCATCGAGGGCTCACGTGAGGACTGAAGACTGAAGTGGAGGCTTCTGTTGCCAGGTGCCTCCGGACCCCGCCTAGAGGTGCTACCCCCTAGGGCTTGATTCCCAGTACCTTCACCGCATTACGCGGCGACGGCCACCGGAGCATAGTTGTCGTTGGCAACTATAAGTTTAGCCCGATAACGGTGGTACAATGCCGAGCAAAAGAGCACCCTTTACACCCTCGTCGATCCTATTTCGCCCCCGCCGAAGCCCGGCCGCTGCCGGGCTTGGGTGGAGGCGCCGGGTACCGCCCCCGGGTCCGAATGGTTTATTACGATGTCCGTTTATCGCCATAGCCGTCGTGAGACGGCGATGCGAATATAGGCCAGGACGGCGGCGGAAAAAAGGGTCGTGACGAGGGATGGCGCGAGGTTGCTGCAAACGGCACGGTCCGACCGGGTCTGGGAAGACCTGCCGCCGATGGTGAGCATGGCATTTTCGCGGCCGCCCCGGTCGCCACGGAAGGTCCTGTCTCGACTCGGCGTGGCGCTCTTCGGCCTCGCGGTCGTCGTGGCCTGCCGCGTACCGGCATGGGCCGACTGTCGATCGGCCTCGCTGCCGCTGTCCTTTTCCGGGCAGGTGTTCGAAGTGCCGGTCCGCAGCGGCCGCGGACTCATGCGCTTCGTGCTCGACACGGGCGCGGTGCGCAGCGTCATCGACCGCGAGACGGCTCAGCGCCTGCACGTCGCCTCGGACCCGCGCCATCTCTCCGCCATCATCGGGGTTGGCGGGCGCGGCGCGGCCGTGCCGGACGTCGTGCTCCCGCAGGTCGCGCTCGGATCGGAGGCGCTCGGCGAGCTCAGGCTCGCGGTCGGCAACCTGCGTGCGTCGACGAGCGGCCGCACCCGGCACGACGGCGTGCTCGGCGCGGATGTGCTCTCGAGATACGACGTGGAGATCGATTTTCCCGCCCGGCGCCTCGTCCTCCATGGTCCGGGCTGTCACGCCGAAGGGCCGCCCTGGAGGGCGCAGGGTCAGGTCCTGGCGACCGGGGGCGACGACGGGTTGATCTTCGCGCCGGTCACGATCGACGGTCGCAGTTTCAAGGGGCTCATCGATTCCGGCGCCGCGGCCACCACGTTGTCGCGCGAGGCCGCGGAACTCACCGGCCTCTCGGCCTCGGACCTTGCCCGCGACGGCACCACCGTCGGCCAGGGCGCCGCAGGCCCACGCGTCACGGCGAGCCTGCATCGTTTCGACCGGCTGGCCGTCGGCAGGGATGTGCTCGACCATCCGGTTCTCGCCATCGTGCCGCGGCTGCCGGTCGGCGACCTGCTTCTGGGGCTCGATTACCTGCATAAGCGGCGGCTGTGGATCGCCGCAGCACCGAGCCGCATGCTGTGGTCGGCGCCGGGCCCATGAATGGTTTGTTCAATCAATCCGCCTAATTGTTGGCGCGAGCGCTGGGGCCGTCATGCAAGCCTATCTCGATCTACTCTCGACCGTGCTCGCGACCGGCGCGCCGAAATCGGACCGGACCGGCACCGGGACGCGTTCCGTCTTCGGTGCGCAGCTCCGCTTCGATCTCGCCGAGGGGTTTCCCCTGGTCACGACGAAGACGCTGCACCTGAAGTCGATCGTCCACGAGCTCCTGTGGTTCATCCGCGGCGATACCAACGTCGCCTCCCTCAACCGCAACGGCGTGACGATCTGGGACGAATGGGCCGGCCCCGACGGCGACCTCGGCCCCGTCTACGGTCGCCAGTGGCGTTCGTGGGTCGGCGCCGACGGCCGCGAACACGACCAGCTCGCGACCGTTCTCGACCTCATCAAGCGCGATCCCGACAGCCGGCGCCTGGTGATCTCCGCCTGGAACGTCGGCGACCTCGACCGCATGAGGCTCGCGCCCTGCCACTGCCTGTTCCAGTTCTACACGGCGCCGCTGCCGGACGGCCGGCGCCGCCTTTCGTGCCAGCTCTACCAGCGCTCGGCCGACCTGTTCCTCGGCGTGCCGTTCAACATCGCCTCCTATGCGCTGCTGACCGCCATGGTGGCGCAGGTCTCGGGCCTCGTGCCAGGAGACTTCATCCTCACCCTCGGCGATGCCCACGTCTACGCGAACCATGTCGAGCAGGTGCGGACCCAGCTCGGCCGCACTCCGCGGCCGTTGCCCCGCCTGCGCCTCGACCCCGCGGTGACGTCGCTCTTCGACTTCACCTTCGACGATATAACGTTCGAGGGCTACGATCCCTGGCCCGCCATCCGGGCGCCAGTGGCGGTATGAGACGGGAATCGAAATGACGGGCTCCTATCGTCCGAGCTTGCTCGTCAAGACGATGTTCGGCGCGGCCCTGGCGGCGACCCTGCTCGGCGGCCTGTGGACTGTCGTCGCTGCGGTCGGAACGGCGCCGAACCGCCCCGACATCGTCGATTTCCATGCCGTGCATCTCGTCGGTCGCCTGATCGCGGAAGGCCGTATGGCCGACGCCTATCGGACCACCGCCATGATGCCGCTCGAACAGAGCCTCGGCGGCCGGCCGGTCTTCATGCCCTGGTCCTATCCGCCGCCCTACGGCCTCCTGGTGGCGGCGCTCTACCGGCTCGGCCTGGTGCCGGGGTTCCTGGTCTTTTCGCTGGCGAGCCTCGCGCTCTACGTGGCGGCGCTGCGGCGCCTGGGCGGAGCGGAGTGCTGGCCGGTGCTGCTGGCCTCCTTCGTCGGCATGGCGCTCAACCTGTGCTGCGGCCAGAACGGCCTGTTGACGGGCGGGCTCACGGCGCTCGTCGCGATTTGCGCGCTAGATCACGATGATTTTGGATCCGGTCGATCCAAAATCATGAACGTGATCGATTCCAATTCGATAGAGCATGATGTCATCCGAAAACCGACTTTTCGGCATCATGCTCTCGGCCGGCGGCCTCTGTCGGGCGGCACGGCGCTCGCGCTGCTGAGCCTCAAGCCGCATCTCGTGCTGATCCTGCCGATATGGCTCGCGCTGCGCCGGCGCTGGCTCACGCTGGCGGTCGCCGCCGCCGGCACCCTGGGGCTGACCCTGCTCAGTCTTGGCGTCTTCGGACGCGAAGTCTTCACAGCCTTCCTCACCTCGATGCCCGATGTCGGGCGGATGATGGCCGCGGGGGCCTATCCGCTGCATCGCATGACCTCCATCTATGCCTTCGCGCTGAGCTTCGGGCTGCCGTCCCGGCTGGCGCTGCTCGTGCATGGTGGCGCGGCAGCCGTGGTCCTCGTCATGGTGGGCCGGCGGATGCTGCGCGGCGGCGACCCGCGCGTCGAACTCGGCCTCGCCATCATGGCCGGGCTCTTCGTCAGCCCCTACGTCTACGACTACGACCAGACGATCCTCGGCGTCGCCCTGGTGCTCCTCGCGCCCGCCCTGATCGCTCGCCTGAGCCGGCCACGCTATCTTGTGCTGCTCGGCGGATGCGGCCTCGCCCAGTCGCTCGGCCTTCTCGTCAACACCGTGACCGCGGGCGCGCCCGATGGCGCCATCTCGCTGATGGGGCCGGCGCTGCTGGCGATGGCGCTGACGATCCTGCACGTGCTCAGGGTCGAGGTCCCGGCCGGCGTCCGCACGCGAACCGAGGGGGCGGCGGCTTGAGCGGACTCCTGATCCGGGACGCGACGCCGGAGGATGCCGGGCTCGTGCATGGCTTCATCGTCGAGCTGGCGATCTACGAGAAGCTCGCTCACGAGGTCCGCTCGACGCCGGAGTTGATCGCCGAGGCGCTGTTCTGCCCGGCGCCGAAGCTTTTCGCCAGCGTCGCTGAATGGAATGGCGCGCCCGCTGGTTTCGCGCTGTGGTTCTACAATTTCTCGACCTTCCGGGGGTGCCACGGCCTCTATGTCGAAGACCTCTATGTGCGCGAAGCCATGCGAGGCCACGGCATCGGCAAGGCGCTGCTGCGCTCGCTCGCGCGGCGCTGCCGCGACGAGGGTCTGGCGCGGCTCGAATGGAGCGTGCTCGACTGGAACCGTCCCTCGATCGACTTCTACAAGGCGCAGGGCGCCATCATGCTCGATGATTGGACCCAGTGCCGCCTGACCGGCGACGCCCTGACGCGGCTCGCCGGCTCGCCCGATGCCGCGGCGCAGCCATGAGCCTGCCGCTCGTGCTGATCGCCGCCGTCGCCCGCAACGGCGCCATCGGGCGCGACGACGGCCTGCCCTGGCGCCTGCCGGGCGACATGCGCCACTTCCGCTCGGCCACCATGGGCAGGCCGGTGATCATAGGCCGCAAGACATGGACCTCGATCGGCCGGCCGTTGCCGGGCCGCTTTCCGGTCGTCGTCTCGCGCGACCCGGCCCTCGACCTGCCGGACGGCGTCGCGCGGGCCACGGACCTCGAGGCGGCGCTCCGCTCCGCCGAGGATCTGGCGACCCGCCACGGTTCCGGCGAGGTGATCGTCGCCGGCGGTGCCACGCTCTATGCGGCATTGATCGGAAGGGCCGATCGGCTCGCCATCACCGAGGTCGACCTCGCGCCTCCGGCCGATGCCTTCTTCCCCGCCGTCGATCCGCGCCGCTGGCGCGAGACCGCCCGGCAACCGCAGTCCCCGTCGGCCGGGGACGAGGCGGCCTATGCTTTCGTGACCTACACGCGCCGCTGACGGTCGCCTGCGGCTGCGACGATGCGGCCGGACGCGCATTCGATTGCGGCGCCCGTGGCGCTCGCCTATATGGGTCGCCACGACGGGCTGGCGCTCCGCCGCAAGCGAGGATCTGAATGCCCTGGACCAATCAGAGCGGCGGCAATGGCGGTGGGCCGTGGCGACCCACCCAGGGACCGTGGGGCCAGGGGCCGTCCGGCCCGGGAGGCGGGCCGACCCCTCCCGACCTCGAAGACCTGCTGCGTCGCCTTCAGGAGCGTCTTCGCGGCGTCCTGCCCGGCGGCGGCTTCGGCGGCGTCGGCATCCTCATCGCCCTCCTGGCCGTCGTGCTGATCTGGCTGGCGAGCGGCTTCTACACGGTCGAGCCCAACGAGGTCGGCATCAACACGATCTTCGGCCGCTACACCGGCAAGACGCCGGCCGGCTGGCACTACAACCTGCCCTACCCGATCGGCTCGGTCGAGAAGCTGGCGGTGACCGACCGCAACGCGATCGACATCGGCGCTCTGACCCAGGAGGATCCGCGCCGCCCCGGCGTGCAGGTCGGCGCCGACGTGCCGCAGGAGAGCCTGATGCTCACCGGCGACGACAATATCGCCGACGTGAAGTTCCGCGTGATCTGGCAGATCGATCCGCAGCATCCCGAGTATTATGCGTTCAACCTGCGCAACCCGAACGAGACCGTGAAGGCCGTGGCCGAGAGCGCCATGCGCGAGGTCATCGGCCGGTCGCAGCTCCTGAAGCTGCTGACCACCGACCGCAGCGTTATCGAGCCCGAGGTGAAGGATCTCATCCAGAAGGTGCTGGAGAGCTACAACGCCGGCATCCTGGTGCTTCAGGTCCAGCTCCTCTCGGTCGATCCGCCGCAGCAGGTGATCGCCGCGTTCCGCGACGTGACCGCCGCGCAGCAGGATCTGCAGCGCCAGCGCAACGAGGCCGAGGCCTATGCCAATCGGGTCGTGCCGGAAGCGCGCGGCGCTGCCGCCGGCACCGTGCAGGAGGCCGAGGGCTACAAGGAACAGACCGTACAGGAGGCACAGGGGCAGGCCTCGCGCTTCGACCAGGTCTATGCGCAATACAAGAAGGCGCCCGACATCACCCGGCAGCGCATCTATATCGAGACCATGGAGGCGGTGCTCGCCGGCGCCGACAAGACCATCATCGACGACAAGGACAAGGGGAGTGGTGTGCTGCCGCTGCTGCCGCTCGGCGCTGTGCCGAACATGGCCACGCCGGGAGCCAAGCCATGAGGGCCACAGGCTATGTCGGCATTGCGGTCGTCGTGGTGCTGCTCTTCGTGCTGAGCACGGCCGTCTACACCGTCAGCCAGACCGAGCAGGCGCTGGTGCTCTATTTCGGCGAGCCGGTCGGTGTCGTGACCGACGCGGGGCTGCATTTCAAGAAGCCGCTCGTCGAAAGCGTCGTCTATCTCGACAATCGCATTCTCGATCTCGAATCGCCGCAGCAGGAGGTGCTGGCCTCCGACAATCAGCGCATCCTGGTCGATGCTTTCGTGCGCTACCACATCGCCGATCCGCTGAAGTTCTACCAGGCGGTCGGCTCGGTGAGCCGGGCCAACAACCAGCTCGCCTCGGTGCTGAACTCGGCGTTGCGCCGGGTCCTCGGCGAAGCGACCCTGCCGCAGATCGTGCGCGACCAGCGGGCGCAGCTGATGGTCAAGATCCGCGACCTGGTGAATACCGAAGGCGCGCGTCTCGGCGTCGCGGTCAACGACGTCCGCATCCGCCGCGCCGACCTGCCGCGCGAACTGTCGGAGAAGATCTACAGCCGCATGCAGAGCGAGCGGGCGCGCGAGGCGGCCGAATATCGCGCGCAGGGCTCGGAGCAGGCGCAGACCATCAAGGCCAAGGCCGACCGCGACGTGGTCGTCATCAAGGCCGAGGCGCAGCGCCAAGCCGACACGCTGCGCGGCACGGGCGACGCTGAGCGCAACCGCATCTTCGCCGAGGCCTACGGCAAGGACCCGGCCTTCTTCAGCTTCTACCGGACGATGCAAGCCTACGTGTCGAGCCTGCGCCCCGACCACACGCGCCTCGTGCTCTCGCCGAACTCGGACTTCTTCCGCTATTTCCAGAGTCCCGACGCCCCGGCCCCGGCCGGCCTGAAGTCGGCGCCTCAGGCGCCTTCGCCCGGCACCCCACCGGCCGGCACGGCGGCACCCGCTCAGGCTTCGCCTGCTGCCGGCAGCGCGCCTCCCGCCGCCGGAAGCCCCGCTCCGACAGGCTCCTTGCCCGCACCGACGCCGTAAGCGACCGGGGGTTAAATTGCCGGGTGCGGTGCCTCGTGTATGATTGTGGGAACAGCCTGGGCGTCGTCCCGGGACAACGGACATGTGCCATGCGCCTCGATCGCTTCGTTCACGGTTTCTTCGGTCCTCGGCCGCTCGTCCCGGCGCGGCTGATGCGCGGCGTCGCGGCCGCGGCCCTCGGCTTGGCGCTCGCCGCCGGGCCGATGCTGCCCGGCGCAGCCGGCCCGCATCCCGCCTTCGCCAAGGGCGGGATGGAATCGCTGGCCGACCTCGCGGCCAGCGTCACCGACGCGGTGGTCAATATCTCGGCCTCTCAGGTCGTCGAGGAGAAGCAGGCCTCGGCCATGCCGAAACTGGCGCCCGGCACGCCGCTCGACGATCTCTTCGAACAGTTCTTCAAGCACCAGCTGCAGCGCCACAACGGCCCGGGCGACGGCGGCGAGGGCGGCGGCGATGAGGCGCCGCGCGGCCACCGCTCCAATTCGCTCGGCTCCGGCTTCATCATCGATCCGTCGGGCATCGTGATCACCAACAATCACGTCATCGAGGGTGCCAACGACATTACCGTGATCCTCACCGACGGCACCAAGCTCAAGGCCGAGGTGGTGGGCAAGGACACCAAGGTCGACGTGGCGGTCCTCAAGGTGAAATCCGACAAGCCGCTGAAATTCGTGCCGTTCGGCGACAGTGACAAGATGCGCGTCGGCGACGCCGTCATGGCGGTCGGCAACCCCTTCGGGCTCGGTGGAACGGTGACGGCCGGCATCGTCTCGGCCCGCAACCGCAACATCGATTCCGGACCTTACGACAATTACATCCAGACCGACGCTTCCATCAACAAGGGCAATTCCGGCGGGCCGCTGTTCGACATGGCGGGCGAGGTGATCGGCATCAACACGGCGATCCTGTCGCCCTCCGGCGGCTCGATCGGCATCGGCTTCGCTACGCCGGCGAACACCGTCCTGCCGATCATCGACCAACTAAGGCAGTTCCACGAGGTGCGGCGCGGCTGGCTCGGCGTGCGCATCCAGGGCGTCGACGACCAGATCGCCGAGAGCCTCGGGATCGGTGCGGCCCGCGGCGCGCTGGTCGCGGGCGTCGACGACAACGGGCCGGCCAAGCCCGCCGGCATCAAGACCGGCGACGTGATCGTGAAGTTCGACGGCAAGGACGTGAAGGATTCGCACGACCTGCCCAAGATCGTCGCCATGACGCCGGTCGGCAAGGACGTGCAGGTGGGCGTCATCCGTGACGGCAAGCCACAGGATCTTACCGTCAAGCTCGGACGGCTCGAGGATAATGTGAAACAGGCCGCGCTGCCGGGCGGCCAGCCCGACGCGCCGAAATCCGCCGTCCAGTCCGCCCTCGGCATGGAACTGTCGCAGCTCTCCGACGATATCCGTAAGCGCTTCAACATCAAGGATACGGTGAAGGGCGTCGCCATCACGGCGGTCGACCCGACCTCGGCCGCCAACGACAAGGCGATCCATCCCGGCGACGTGCTGGTCGAGATCAACCAGAACGCCGTAACCGACCCGGCCGATGTGGCGCTCAAGATCAAGGCGATCAAGGATTCCGGCAAGAAGTCGGCGCTGCTGCTGGTCTCGAACGGCCAGGGCGAGGAGCATTACGTGGCGCTGGCACTGGAGTGAGCCGGCTCAACCGACGAACTCGTCGCGCGAGAATCCCTGCACGAACAGCAGGGCCGTGAGGTCGGCGTGGTCGATCCGGGCGTGCGCCGCGGCGGCCACGGCGGGCTTGGCCCGGAAGGCGATGCCGAGGCCCGCCTCGGCCAGCATGGCGAGATCGTTGGCACCGTCCCCGACCGCCATCGTCTGGGACGGCGCGAGGCCGAGTTCGTTCCGCAGGGTGAGCAATCTATTGCGCTTGGCCTCGCGGCCCAGGATCGGCTCGGCCACTGTGCCGGCGAGACGGCCCTCCTTGACGTCGAGGATATTCGACCGATGCTCGTCGAAGCCGAGTTGCGCCGCGACCGGCCCGGTGAACAGGGTGAAGCCGCCCGAGACCAGCGCGCAATAGGTCCCATGCTGCCGAATAGTCTTGACCAATGTGGCGCCGCCCGGCGTCATGGTGATACGCCGTGCCAGGACCTCGTCGATCACGCCGACCGGCAGTCCCTTGAGCAGGGCCACGCGCTCGCGGAGCGCCGGCTCGAAGGCGATCTCGCCCCGCATGGCGCGTTCCGTGATGGCCGCGACATGGGCCTTGAGGCCGGCGAAATCGGCGAGCTCGTCGATGCATTCCTGCTCGATCATGGTCGAATCCATGTCGGCGAGGAAAAGTTTCTTCCGACGGTTCGCGGCGGGTTGGAGCACGGCGTCGACGACGTGGCCCTGCACCAACGCGCCGACCCTCTCGCGCAGCGCCGGGACCGACTCGCGCGACACCTCGAACGGCAGATCGAGCGCCTGGCCGGGGTCGAGCCAGCGCGGCTCGGCACCGGTAGAGAGGATCGCGCGGAGCGCCGCGAGGAGGTTGGCATCGATCTCCGCCTGGCCTTTACGGGCGACGAGCGTCGCGACACAAGACAGGGGAAGATTCATCGGGACCGGACGGGTGGAGCACAGAAAGGCGATCCTCATCGCAGGCCCGACGGCGAGCGGCAAGTCCGCCCTTGCGCTGCGGCTCGCCGAACGGTTCGACGGGGTGATCGTCAATGCCGATTCCATGGCGGTCTATCGCGATCTCGCGATCCTCGCGGGGCGCCCCACCGCGGAGGATCTCGCCCGTGTGCCGCATCGTCTCTATGGCCATGTCGATGCGGCGGAGGCCTATTCGGTCGGGCGCTGGCTCGGCGACACGTCCGACGCTTTGGCCGAGATGCGGCGGCAGGCTCGTCTGCCGATCGTCGTCGGCGGCACCGGGCTCTACGTCAAGGCCTTGACGCAAGGACTGTCCGACATTCCGATCGTGCCGGAGGCGGTGCGCGCACGCCTACGCGGCGAGGCGGAAAGCATCGCACCCGAGGCCTTGCACGCCCGGCTCGCGGCGCTTGATCCCGAGACGGCGGCCCGCCTGCGACCGAGCGACCCGCAGCGGATCCTACGCGCCCTCGAAGTCTTCGCCGCGACCGGTCGGCCGCTGGCGCGGTTCCAAGCCGAGCGGTCCCCGCCGCTTCTGCCCGAGGGACTGTTCACCGGCTTCGTTGTCGCGCCGGAGCGGGAGGCTTTGCGCGTCGCGATCGACCGGCGCTTCGACGCCATGATGGCCGAAGGCGCGCTCGCCGAGGCCGCAACTCTGGCGGCGCGACGCCTCGACCCGACCTTGCCGGCGATGCGGGCGCTCGGCGTGCCGCCGCTCCTCGCCCATCTCGACGGCGCCATGTCGCTCGAAGAGGCCGTGCGACGCGCCAAGGCGGAGACTCGGGCCTATGCCAAGCGGCAGATCACCTTTGCCCGGCACCAGTTGCCGGGCTGGACCTGGGCTGCGCCGGAGGACGCGGAGACCAGGGTCGCCGCCGCAATGGCCAGCGGCTCGTAGCCGAAATATGCGCCACTGAGCGGACGAACTGCTCGCTACGGCTCGAGCACCTCCTTCGATTCGACCGTCGAATCGGCCTTGAGCCGGTAGACGAGCGGCACGCCGGTCGCGAGCTCGACGCCGGGGATGGTCTCGGGCGTCAGCCGGTCGAGCACCATGACGAGGGCGCGCAGCGAATTGCCGTGCGCCGCGACGAGCGTGCGCTCGCCGTTGAGCACACCGGGCAGGATCTTCTGGTTGTAGAAGGGCAGGGCGCGGGCGACCGTATCCTTCAGGCTCTCGCCGCCGGGCGGGTTCACGTCGTAGGAGCGGCGCCAGATGTGCACTTGCTCTTCGCCCCATTTGGCCCGCGCCTCGTCCTTGTTGAGGCCGGACAGGTCGCCGTAATCGCGCTCGTTCAGCGCCTTGTCGGCGGTCGTCCGAAGGCCTTGCTGGCCGATCTCGCCGAGGATGAGCTCCAGCGTGTGCTGCGCACGGATCAGGGCCGAGGTGAAGGCGACATCGAAATGGCCCACCGGTCGCAGCGCCCGCCCGGCCGCCTGCGCCTCCTCGACGCCCTTCGGCGATAGGCCGGGGTCCTTCCAGCCGGTGAACAGGTTCTTGAGATTCCAGTCGCTTTGGCCGTGGCGGACGAGGACGAGCAGGCGATCCATAAGAACTCCGGGTTCAGGGGATGTCGAGGCCGAGGACATCGGCCATGCTGTAGAGACCGGGCTTGCGACCCCGCGCCCAGAGCGCCGCCCTCACGGCGCCGCGGGCGAAGATGCCGCGATCCTCGGCGACGTGGAAGAGTTCGAGCCGCTCGCCGGCACCGGCGAAGAGGACGCGATGGTCGCCGACGACGGTGCCGCCGCGCAGCGCCGCGAAGCCGATCGCGCCCGGCGGGCGCTGGCCGGTCAAGCCGTCGCGGCTGCGCACCGCGGCGGCGGCGAGGTCCGTCGCGCGTCCCGCCGCCGCCGCTTCCCCGAGCAGCAGCGCCGTGCCTGACGGCGCGTCGACCTTCATCCGGTGATGCATCTCCACGATCTCGATGTCCCAGTCCGTCCCGAGCGCCCGCGCCGCCTGCCGGACGAGCCCCGCGAGGAGATTGACGCCGAGGCTCATATTGCCCGAGCGGACGATGGGCGCGTGCCGGGCGGCGGCGGCGAGCCGGCCGATGTCGGCGTCGGAGAGGCCCGTGGTGCCGACGACATGGACGATGCGGGCCTGCGCCGCGAGGGCGGCGAACTCCAGCGTCGCGGCGGGTGCGGTGAAATCGAGGATGCCGTCAGCCTCGACGATGGCCGCGAGCGCATCCTCGGTCACCGGAATGCCGAGCGGACCCAAGCCCGCCAGCGCGCCGGCGTCCTCGCCGAGAACGGGCGAACCCTGCCGTTCCAGTGCGGCGCAAACCGTGACACCATCCGTTTCGGTGATGCTCTTGACCAGCATGCGACCCATTCGGCCGCCGGCGCCGGTGACGACGAGCCGCATGTCGGACATCCCGCCTCCATCGAAAATCCCAGTCGATCTATAGGCCGGCCGGCCCTGCTTGGAAATCCTTGCCGCAAGGCCGTCGGTGCCCGCTTAACCATGGGCGCAAGTCCCGCGCAGGGTAGGATCCTTAGGGTCTATGATGCGAGCCGGCTATCGATCGAGGATTGCGCTCATGACGTCGTTCCGATGGCGATGCTGCCTCGCCGCTCTGCTCATTGCCGCCGCCGGCTCCGCCTGGGCGGGGGACGGAACACCCGCGGCGAGCGACTGCGACATGCTCTGCCGATTGCAGGCCTATATGACGGCCGACCACATGGTCGCCTTCGTCCCAGTGGAGGACGCCAAACCCGCGGTCAAGCCCCGCAAGACCGCGCGCCGGGCGGCAGCAAAGGCGCCCAAAGCCGTCGCGCGCAAGACCACGGCTGGCAAGACCACGGCTGGCAAGACCACAGCTGGCAAGACCGCGACGGACAAGATCGCGGCTCCCCGTACGGCCGTCCGCGACGCTGCCGCCCCTCCGGCGGCTCCGGCCGCTGCCCCTCCGGCGGCCTCGATCGCCGTCGCGGCTCCGGTTCGGCCCGCCGCGACGAAACGGATCGAAGCGGCGCGCCCGAAGAATCCGCCGCCTCGGCTCGTCGCCACGGCGCAGCCAGTCGTCTCCGCGCCTCCGAAGCCGGCGTCCAGGGCCAACACCTGGCAGCGCCGCGCGCTGATCCCCGGCAGCGCGCCGATGATGGCGGCACAATTTGCGCCGGTTCAACGGTAGGTTTCCGAAACCTTCGGGCGGCGGAGACGTTGACATTTGTCGGCGTCGCCCTGGTTTGGATGACGCCAGACTCCCGCCGCGCAGCGGATTTATACGGAGGTTCATCATGGACCCACCCCAGCAGGTCGCCGCCATCACGGCCGGAGCAGACTGACGGGCTTTCGGCCTAGCGGCAGGGGACGTAGGCGCGACGGGGCGGCGCGGAGGCCGTATCAGTCAGGCTTGGCCTCGATTCAAGCCGTCCCGACCGCGACCCACAACTAGCTCGGGTCGCGACGAGACAGGGACCATGTGACGGTATTGTTCTTGTCGGTCGTCGATCGGACGACCAACTGCTCCGTCCGGCGCGGACCCGGAGAACCGGCAAAAAATATACTCTCCTCGATCCCGATCGTCAGTCCGCCCGCTTCGAAAAGCCAAAGCTCGCCGTTCGGCAAAGCCAACACGGTGGCGGTTCCTTCCTTGATCATCTGCACCCGCAATGCGTAATGCAGATGGAACCGAAGCGTGAACGGCTGTGGCTCGGCCGGTTTTCGGGCCCGACCCTCCAAGGGCTCGACGATGATGTCCCGCCCCTCCACACGGTTGTCGCCTACGAGTGTGAGCTGCCGCCGATGCACGAAGCCGAAGCGGCCGAGGTAGCCGTCGTGAGACGCGTCGAGCGCCGTCGATCCGGCAACATCGCTCCGCCGCACAGGGACGTGGGACGGCCCGGCGTAAAGCACCCCATCAAGCCAGCGCCCGAGCCGGGTGGTCGAGGCGAAGAGGCTTGACGAGCTGGCGCCAAGCACCAGCGTGGAATGGGCCGCCGTCGCCCGCGCGGCCTCCCGCACCGCGGCTCCGCCCGAGAGTGGAGCGCCGCAATTGACGATCATCCGCTGCGCGCCGATGCTGAGCTCGAACCCCAGCGTCCCGGCATGGGCCTGATGGGCGAAAGCGACCGGCGGCGGCCGGCCGGTGTCGACGATGACGACGACGGATCCCGACTCGAGCCGCTGGTATCCCGAATAGGGCGCGTTCACCAGCGGGGCGCCGCGGATGTCGTCATGCGCCAGGATGGTTGCCAGCGCATCGTGGCGGGTCTGGCTCATGCCGTTGAACAGCGCCAGCGATCCGTCGCCATGCCTGAAGGTGCGCACCATCGGCATCATGCGGTCGACCGCGTTGAGCAGCGCCGGCGGGGTCGCGATGCCGGCTGCCACGAAGGCCTGCCGGAGCGGCAGGAGATCGAGCAGCAGGTCCACCAGGACGCCGGGATTGCGGCTGACATGGCCACCGTCGGCGAGGATCTGGATGCCGATCTCGTCGATCAGGATCCGGGTTCCCTGTCGGCGCAAGCGCTCGAAACCTTCGGCGCAGAGGCCGACCTCGGCCAGGGCGATGGCCGCGAACAGGCGCGCCTCGCTATGCAGCCCGGAGCGAAGCGCATCCTGGAGAAACGCCGCCTGCCGGCCTATGCTGCGCATGAACTGGCGGTAGAAGACGCCGTCCGCGCCTTCCAGGATTAGGGGCGACTGGCTGAGCCAGGACAGCAGCCGCTCGACAACGACCCGCGGCGCCCAGGCAGGGCCTTGCCGCACGCGGCCGAGCTGAGCGATCCAATCGCCGACGAGGGCCCGCGCATTGACCCGCGCCAGCGAGGTGTCGGCCGCCCTGAGGTGCCTCAGCCACCCGAAACCGGACAACACCTCGGCCCATCCGGTCGACGGCGGATCGAGCCCGAAGGGTGAGCGGCCATGGGTGTTGACGGTCTTGCCGTCGAAGATGAAATAACCGGCGTAGATATCGGCCGCCACCGTCGGGTCGGCGGTGCGGATGTCCTGCGGCGCGATCAGCAGCCGGACCGGCGCACGAGCCTGCCGTGCCACCACCCGGCGCAGCGGCCGGACCGCGCGGCCAAAGAGTGACTGGAGCCCGTGTGATACGACGAGGCCCGTCAGCTTCGCGCTGTCTGCGACCGTCCTCCCGTTCACCGTCGCTTACCCCCGGGGCCGAGCCTGCCACCAGCCGCAAAGCCGGTCCCGGGCCTGCAAAATCTGGTTAATCCGACCTTACAACACCTTTCTTCAAGATAAGATTACCATAAAGACGCCTCTCTCCGGTCGACACGATGACAAAGGACTGCGCGGCCCGTTCATAGAAGACGAACCGTTCGAGCCGCGCGAGGCCGAAGCGGATGCCCTCGTGGCGGTGGATCGCGTCGCGGAACTCGGCGAAGATCGGCGGCTCGGCACCGGGGTCGCCGACCACCTCCATGCACCAGGCGGCGTCGGGGACGAAGTCGTCGAGGGGCATGACGGAAAGCACCGCGCAGGCGGCCTCGGTCGCCGATGCGCCGGCGAGCCGGACGACCGGGGGCCCGCAGGAGGCGGCCGGATAGTTGGCGTCGACGATGGCCAGCGTGTCGCCGTGTCCCATGGCCCTCAAGGCGCTGAGCAGGTCGGGCGTCAGCAGCGGATCGAGCGCTTTGAGCATGCAGTCACTCCCTTGTCCTTCGCCGACAATGGACCGGCCGGCTGGCACTGACAACGCCGGATATGCGTTGAGGGTTGAAGCGGACGAGGGAGCACCATGCCCACGAGGCTCGACCAGGTGAAGGCGCGCACCGGGCTCATCGCCGAGACCGCCGCCGTCACGGCGTTGCGCCGCTTCGAGCCGGACGACGGTTGGGTGACGCCGGGCCTCATGCTCGCGGCGACCCGCGACCCGGTGACCGCAGACCTGATCGAGGAGGCCCTGCTGTGGGGCCGCAGCCGCCATGGCGTCACCAGCCGGGTCGCCGACCGGATGCTGGTCGCCTGCGCCGAAGCGCTGAGCCGGATCGTGCCGGGGCGGGTCACGATCGAGGTGGACGCGGACCTGTGCTTCGACGCGGACGGCATGGCGATGCGGGCCCGCGGCTTCATGGACGAGTTCGAGCGGCGCCGTGTCGGGCGCGACAAGGTGCTGATGGGCATCGCCGCGACCTGGGAGGGGATCGAGGCGGCCCGCCAGCTGCAGGCGGAAGGGATCGACTGCACGCTGAGCCAGGTGCTCTCGCTGGCTCAGGCCGCCGCGGCCGCCGACACCGGAGCCTTCATGATCTCGATGCGGCTCGACGGCGATGCGCAGGGCGTCGACCTCGTCCGATCTGTCGCGCGCTACGTCGAGGCGCATGGCCTCGCCAGCGTCGTCGCCGCCTCAGGTTTCGGCACGCCGGACGATCTCGCCGCTCTGGTCGACATCGCCCGGGTCGGCCTCGGCCCAGACTGGCTGGAGCGCCTCGCCGCCGACGCGACCGCGCTGCCGCAGCCGCGGCCATTCCGTCACGACGGCGCGGCGGCCCGCATGATCCTCGACGAGAAGAGCTTCCGCTTCATCCTGAACCAGGACGGCGTCGCCGCCGACCGTCTCGCCGCCGCTCTGCGCGGGGCCGTCGCGGAGCTCGCGCGCTTCCGCAAGTTCGCCTCGGGGAAGCTCGAGGACGCCTCCGACCCGCTGGCCGCCCCCGTGGTGCCCGAAACGAGCCCATGGACGCGATGACCGACCTGGGTCCTTCAGCCCAGGTCGCTGTTCCGAACCGGAATGGCCGTTGAAAGCTCGTCCCACGCGACACGGCTCTCGGCGTGGGAATGGTCGCGCGGCGGCACCCCGTTCGGGTCGTCGAGGCTCGCCGTCGTCACGTCCACCTCGTCCGGCAGCGCGTCGGCTTCGAAGGTCAGCTGAGTTCCGCAGCCTGCGCAGAACCGCCGGATCGCTCTGTCGCTCGACCGGAACACGCGTGGCTCCTCCGCCGTGAACCGGAACCCGGCCCGACCGACGGTGAACCAGGCGACGGCCGGAGCGCCGGCCGCCCTGCGACAATCGGTGCAGTGACAGAGCGTCTCGTGGAAGGGCGTCCCTTGCGCCTCGTAGCGCACCCTGCCGCAGAAGCAGCCGCCGACGCGTGTCGACCTGGTCATCCCCGCGGCGTCTCCGCGATGGGCAGCGCGTCGAGCATGACAGCCCCGATCTGGCTCGTGAAGGCGATCGCCGAGCAGGTGCTCTGCTGCTGCGACACGCCGAAGATCCGATGCGCGCCGGTGTCGTAGACCGTCACGCGGCCATCGCGCTCGACGGCCAGGCGGCGCACCTCCGGGAAGATCGCGTACCGGCTGCGATCCTGCGCGCCGACCGAGGCGGGCTGGCCGAGGTCGTCCGGCCACCAGGCGCCGCGCGACGATGTCGCCGCCGTCCGCCCGGCGCCCGAACCGCGGTCCTGCCCTTCGCATTGGCCCGATCCGGCCCGATCCCGGCCCCTGGCAGCGACCTCCGCAAGATCGGCGCAGACGGTCGCGACCTGGGCCTTCAGTCGCTCGTTGAACATGTCGCCGATCTGCACCATGCCGCCCGACCACTGGCCCATGCCGCCGAGGTCGGGATGGCTGAACTGCGCCTGGCGTCCGCCGCCGACGAGAAGCGCCTCCCAAAGGGCACGCACGACACTCTCGCTCATCGCATGCCGCCGGGCGACCTCTCCGATCAAAGCCGTCTCGTCCGCCATATCGTCCTCGCTCGACCCAGTCGCTTGACTCACGCTCAACGGTGTCGCAGGTGACTTGGTTCGCGGACCAGGCCCGCCAACCTTCAAGGTTGATCAGAATTCGGCTAATCCTAGCCGCATGACCGATGTCGTCCAGCTCCTTTCCGCCTCCGTGCCGCAGCGCGTCACGGCCCGCGCTCTGGCGCTCGGCGATCGCATTGATACCGGTGGCCTCGAGCGCACCGACACGATCTCGGTCAATCCGCTGGCCTTCGCGGTGGGACCGTCCGGCTTCGTGGTCCTCTACCGGTTCGGTGTCGCGGTCCTGGTCGGCCTGTCGCCGGTCGAGGAGGACGACCTGCTGCGCCAGATCCGGCCGCGCGTGTCGGGCGAGCGGGACCGCGTCGACGACGAAACCGTGGTGCTCGAAGCCTCCGTCGACGGCAGCGACAGGATCGCGCCCGGCGGTCCCATCCTGATGACCGACCTCTCGCCGGCGCGGCTGCTGGTGGTCGCCGACAGCCTAGCCAAGACGGTGTCGCTCGGGCGCGACGAGCGCGAGGTGAACAAGGTCCTGGAGGTCATCGAGCCTTTCGCGGCAGGGTTGAGCCGGACCGGCCGCCCGCCAGGGACGCGTCGCGCCATGCTGCGGCTGATCGGCCAGGCGCTGCAGGTCCAGCACCGGGTGTCGGGCCGCGTCGCCGTCGAGGAGAAGCCGGACGTGCTCTGGGATCGGCCGGACCTCGAACGACTCCACGCCCGGGTCGAGGACGAATACGAGCTCAAGGAACGCACGGTCACGCTCAAGCGCAAGCTCGACGTGATCGTCGAGACCGCCCGTGCCCTGACCGACGTGATCGAGGCCGACCGCGCCACCAAGCTCGAAGCGACCATCGTTCTCCTGATCGTCGCCGAGATCATCCTCACACTCGCGCAGATGGTCTGGTTCCGTCGCTGATCGTCCGTGGATCCGGCTGTGGCCGGAATGCCACGATCCTTTGCAATGTCGCATTCCGCCGGACCGGTTGACTTGCGGTCCAGATTCGGGCGCAAAGTGCCGGAACTAGGGTGGATCCGCAGCCGATAGGATGGAAACGGCCGATGTCCGCAGCGCCTGCATGCCGCCGTTTCACCCTGGTCCTGGTGAAGCCCTCGCATTACGACGACGAGGGCTATGTCATCCAGTGGATGCGCTCGGCGATTCCCTCCAATACCCTGGCCGTGCTCAACGGCCTGGCGCTCGACTGCAGCGCCCGTAAGGTTCTGGGCGATGACGTCGAGATCGATATCCTCGCCTTCGACGAGACCAACACGCGGATCCGGCCCCAGCAGATCGCCCGCGCCATCCAGGACGGCGGCGGCCATGGCCTCGTGGCGCTCGTCGGCGTGCAGTCGAACCAGTTCCCCCGCGCGCTCGACATTGCCCGGCCGCTGCGCGCCGAGGGCATCAACGTCGCCATCGGCGGCTTCCACGTCTCGGGCTGCCTCGCCATGCTACCCGAAATGCCGGAGGACCTGAAAGCTGCCCAGACCCTTGGCATATCGCTCTTCGCCGGGGAGGCCGAGGGACGGCTCGACGTCGTGTTGCGCGACGCCTTCGCCAACGGGCTCCAGCCGCTCTACAACTTCATGGCCGACCTGCCGGGGCTCGACGGCGTGCCGACGCCGCTCCTGCCCGCCGCACGGATCGAGCGGACCGGCGGCAAGCTCACGAGCTTCGACGCCGGGCGTGGCTGCCCGTTCCAGTGCTCCTTCTGCACCATCATCAACGTGCAGGGCCGCAAATCACGCTTCCGCTCGCCCGAGGACGTCGAGCGCATCGTGCGCGACAACCTCTCCCAGGGCATCGACCATTTCTTCATCACCGACGACAATCTCGCCCGCAACAAGAACTGGGAGCCGATGTTCGACCGGCTCATCGCCATGCGCGAGCAGGAGGGGCTGCGGTTCCATTTCGTGGTGCAGGTCGACACGCTCTGCCACCGCATCCCGCGCTTCATCGAGAAGGCGGCGCGCGCCGGCGTCACCCGCGTGTTCCTCGGGCTCGAGAACATCAACCCGGAGAGCCTGGCCGGCGCCAAGAAGAAGCAGAACCGCATCGCCGAATACCGGACCATGCTGCTGCAATGGAAGGCGGTCGGCTGCTTCACCTATGCGGGCTATATCCTCGGTTTTCCCGGCGACACGCCGGACAGCATCGTGCGCGACATCGAGATCATCAAGCGCGAGCTGCCGCTCGACCTGCTCGAATTCTTCTGCCTGACGCCATTGCCGGGATCGGAAGATCACAAACGGCTCCTGACCGCGGGGGTCGCGATGGACCCCGACATGAACAAATACGACCTCGAACATGTCACGACCGGCCATCCCAAAATGTCGAAGGCCGACTGGGAGCGCGCCTACCGGCTCGCCTGGGAGACCTATTACACGCCGGAGCACATGGAGACGGTGATGCGTCGCGGCGCCGCCGTCGGCATCAGCCCGGGCAAGATGCTGTTCCTCTTGATCTGGTTCTACGGCTGCGTGACGGTGGAGAAGATCCATCCGCTCGAGGGCGGCTACCTGCGCCGCAAGGTCAGGACCGACCGGCGGCCGGGTTTCCCCATCGAGAACCCGCTGAGCTTCTATCCGAAATACGCGCTCGACGTCGCCGGCAAGCATGTCGCGATCTTCAAGCTCTGGTGGCGGATGAGCCGCATCCGCAAGGCGATCAAGGCCGATCCGAATCGGCGCGCCTACATGGACCTCGCCCTGACGCCGGTGCCCGACGACGAGCTCGACAGCCTCGAAATGTTCCAGGTCTCGGACGCCGCCAAGGCGTCGGCCGCCAAGGCCAAGAAGCAGCACGCGGCGGCGGTGGCGGCGGAGTGACGCGGCCGGGATGACGGCCGCCTGATTACGGAGGTGAGCGAAGGCCGTCCGGCTCAGCCGCCGCAGACCATCTCGAAGAGCGCGGTGCGCAGCGGGGGCCCGTAATCGGACTGGCGGAAATAGGCCGCCTGGGGCAGGGGGTCGACGTCGAGCGCGATCTCGTTATTGCGCGGCAGGGGATGCAGGATCCGCGCGCCGGCCTTCATGCGTTTCGCGGTCGGCAGGTCGAGAACGAACCGGTCCTTGACCCGATCGAACAGCGCCCCGTCGGCGAACCATTCCTTCTGCGGCCGGGTCATGTAGAGGACATCGACCGTGCCGACGAGCTCGCTCCAGTTGCCGGTTTCCGTATAGGGCACGTCGTGGCGGTCGAGATAGGCGGTGATATCGGGCCGCACCTTGAGCTCCGGCACCGAGACGAAATGGATGCGCGTGCCGGGATATTTGGCGATCAGGTAGGCGAGCGAGCGCACCGTGCGGCTGTAGCGGCAGTCTCCCACGAAGGCGATCTCGACATTGTCGGTGCGGCCGAGCTCCCGCCGGATCGAATATAGATCGAGGACCGCCTGGGTCGGATGCTGCTCGGCGCCGCAGCCGGCGTTGAACACCGGTACCGGATGCTCGAGCCGCGTCATGTTCCCGGCCACGACATGGGCGGCATTATCCTCCGTGTGGCGCAGCACGAGGGCGCGGGGCCGGTAGCCGGCGACGACGCGCGTCGTGTCCTCGAGGATCTCGCCCTTGGCGGCGGAGGAGAATTTGCCCGCATCCTCGGTATAGATGACCTGCGCGCCGAGGCGCACGGCGGCAATCTGGAACGACATGCGGGTGCGGGTCGAGGGCTGGTAGAACAGCATCACCACCGTCTCGTCGCGGAACAGCGGCTGCGGCTTGCGCTCGAGCAGGAAGGTCGTGCGGTCGTAGAGCTCGTCGAAAATGGCCGGTGTGAAGATTTGCGCCTCGACGATGGAGCGGCCCTTGAGCGACATCAGGCGCCTCCCGCATTGGTGGCCGCA
The DNA here is from genome assembly GCA_965277635.1 of Lichenihabitans sp. Taxonomy (GTDB): domain Bacteria; phylum Pseudomonadota; class Alphaproteobacteria; order Rhizobiales; family Beijerinckiaceae; genus Lichenihabitans. The sequence continues at coordinate 805,819 of CBDIDE010000002.1, read as the reverse complement.
AGGCGCGCCCAGTCGCGCTTCGGCGACCAGACGACGTTGCCGCGCCCGATATCCTCCTGAACGAGGGCATCGTCCTGGTCATATTGCTTGAACGGCTTGCGCACGAGCGCGACGACCGGCAGCACGAGACCCTCGCGAGGCGCATAGTCGGTGTCGACCACGCCCGAGCGGTTGAGGAAGCAGAGCACTCCCGCGACCGTCGCGCCGAAGCTCTCGATCAGCGCCACGAGAGCCGATGTGGTCGAGAAGTTGTTGCAGACGTCCTCGACGATGAACCAGCTCTCCCCCTTGCCCGGCTCGTGCCGGCTGAAGACGAGCTCGGAGGCCTCGCGCGTCGTCGCATCGGCGACCGCCGTGACCTTCTTCTCCGGATAGATGTACTGCTTCCCGACATCGACCGCGAGCTGGTAGGCGAAGGCCTTGCCGCCCTCGGGCGCGCCGCAAAAGCCGACCGCCCTTTCGAGGGCCGGGCCGAGACCCCGCTCGCGAGCGATCGCGGCAAGATTGCGCGAGAAGATCGCGAGCAGCGCCGGGTGGCGCTCGGCCTGGGCGAAATTGACGTAGACGTCGCCGACATACTGCCGCCCCGTGTGGTCGCGGCCCGCATAGCCCACGAGTGGACCGCGCCGCGCGCCCGACGGGTCCCTGGGGCATTCGTAGAAGGCGCCGACCCGGCGCAGGAGGCCGAGCGGCGCGTCCGGTTTGGTTCCGCGTTCCGTCATTCTAGGCACCCGTCCTGCAGCGGTTGATCTCGTCGTGGAGCTTGAGCGTCTCGCGCCGCGCGGCTTGCGCGAAATCCTCCGCGCCCGAGGCGAAGATGATGTTGCGCGACGCGTTGATCACCATGCCGCGTCCGCGCCGGTCGCGTCCGGCGAGCACGGTGCGGTGCAGGTCGCCGCCCTGGGCGCCGATTCCGGGGATCAGGATCGGCATGTCGGGCGCAATGCGCCGCACGTCGGCAAGCTCCTCCGGATAGGTCGCGCCGACGACGAGCGAGCAGTTGCCACAGCCGTTCCAGTGCCTGGCCACCCGCTCGGCCACGGCCTGGTAGAGCGGTCGGCCGTCGACGCGAAGATCCTGGAGCTCGCCGCCGCCGGGGTTGGACGTCCGGCAGAGCACGATGATGCCGCGTTCGGCGCGGTCGAGGAACGGCTTGAGTGCCTCCTCGCCGAGGTAGGGATGGAGCGTGATGGCGTCGGCGCCGAGCCGGTCGAAGGCATCCTCGACATAGCCGAGATTGGTCGAGCCGATGTCGCCGCGCTTGGCGTCGTAGATCACCGGCACGTCTGGCGCGAGGTCGTGGAGGCGCGCGATCACCTCGCCGAGCGCCCAATGCCCGTCGTCGCCGATCGCCTCGAAGAAGGCGGCATTCGGCTTGAAGGCACAAGCATAGTCGAAGGTCGCCGCCGCGATCGCCGAGCAGAAGTCGACCGTCGCTCGCGCCCGCGCCGAGCGGGCGGCGCCGTGCTGCGCCTCGGCGCGTGCCTTGACGAGCGGCGGGACGCGGGACCAGTCGGGGTCGAGCCCGACGCAGACGAAGCACTCGTGGTCCCAGCGGGCTTCGATGAGATCGTGGTAGCGGCGTGTCGTCATGCGACTCCCTCGTTCAGTCGAGCACGCGCCAGGCGATCTCCTCGCCCGCCGCCATGGGCACGATGCCGTCATGGAGCGCCGGCACCCCGACCTCGAGCGGCACGGTCCAGGGATCGCGCTCCAGCGTCACCGTCTCCTCGTTGAGCGGGAAGCCGTAGAAACGCGCGCCGAACTCGGACACGAAGGGTTCGAGCCGCGCCAGCGCATCGTGCCGCTCGAACAGCGCGATGAGCAGCGGCAGCGCCACGGAGGTGTTCCAGACGCCGCAGGCGGAGGCGGCGGCCTCCTTGTTGCGCTTGAGATGGGCGGCGTCATCGCCCCCGTAGAAGAAACGCGGATGCCCGGAGAGGGCGATATCGACGAGCGCCTGCCGGTCGGCGCGGAACTTCGGCTGCGGCTTGCAGCCGCAATGGACGCGCATCAGGCCGCGGCTCGAGCGGCTGTAGCCGAGCACGTCGTCGACCGTGCTGAACAGGTGATGCACCGTGATGCTGGCGCCGACATGGTCGTCCTGAGCCTTGATCCAGTCGACCGCGGCGCGGCTCGAAATATGTTCCATGGTGAGGCGCAACCGGGGGAACCGGGTCCTGATCCGGTCGAGCACCGCGGTGAAGGCGGCCTCCTTGTCGAGGCCCTCGACATCCTCGGACGGGTGCTCCCCGTGGAACTGAACGGTCACCCCGGCAGCCTCGGCGGCCTCGAGCGCGGGATGGATCCTGTCGTAATCCTGCACGCCATTGCCCGAATGGGTCGTGACGAGGAAGGGATAGACCTTGCCGACCTTGATGCCGAGGGCGTGGGCATGGAGGACGGTTTCGGGCGCCGTCGATTCCGTGATCTGGATGGTGGGCACGATCTCGAGCCGGGTCGCGGGATCGACCTCGCGGGCGCGGGCCTCGATCCTGGCCTTGTAACCGAGCGCCTCCTCCCCGGTCAGCACCGGCGGCGTGATGTTGGGCTCGGCCACGATGCGCCGCCGCCAGCCCGCGTCGAGGAAGACCGGCACCAGGAAATCGAGCAGCGGCCCGTCGCGGAAATGGGCGTGCCAGTTGTCGGGAGCCCGCAGGGTCACGCGGCAGCCGTCCTCGCTCGTCTTCATGCGGGCGCTCGCTCGGCTGTGGAACTGGCCGTCATCCGCGCCAGATCGCGCCGCACGATCGTCGTCGGCAGCCAGGGGGTGCGCAGGTGGATGGCGCCGAAGGAGACGGCCCTCGCCCCGAGCGCGCGGACCGTGTCGAGGTCGGCGAAAGCCATGATCGAGGGCGCGATGACCGGCAAGGTGGCATCCGCCGCGATCTCGGCCACGGCGCGCCAGTTGAGTGCCTGGGCCGGCCGGCCAGAGACGCCGCCGCCTCCCCCGCCGATCCGCGCCTCGAGCGACCGCAGCGGGCTCGCGCGATCCGGGAACACGCGCTCCCACGGCACCGAGTTCAGCGCCACGGCCTGTGCCGTGCCGACGAGCTTTCGCGCGATCGTCCTGTAATCCTGGGCGGCGGAGACCTTGACCAGCACCGGATGGCGCGTGACCGAGCGGACGGCCTCGACGCCCGCGACCACGGCCTCGGCCTCGAGCAGCCCATGGCCGGTGTTGGGGCAGGACGGGTTGACCTCGACGCCGACGAGGTCGAACCGGTCGAGCATCTTCGCCATGGCGACCAGGTCATCGGTCTCCCCGAAGATCGAGGCGATCGTCGCCTGACGCCGGTAATCGATGCCGGGGCCGATCTCACGCACCCACCAGTCGATGCCCGGATTGGTCAGCCCGACCTTGTTGACCGCACCGCCCGGCACGAGCCGCACGCAGTCCCACGGTCTATGCCATTTGAGATTGCCGGCGCGCGGCTGGCGCGTCAGGGTCTTGAGCACCACCGTGAACAGCTCGGGCCGGATCAGGCCCGCGCTCACCAGCGGCTTCTCCCAGAGCCAGCCACGCCCGTCGAAGGCGAGCGAACCGCTCGCCACCACGTAATCGAGGCGGTGGCCGTTCGACAATCTGATCATGGCCGCCTCCATGCCGGACTTTTCGATGGCCTTCTTAGGCCGGCGCGGCGGCAAGGTCCAGATCGCAGCCGGATGGTCGGCAACGCCGGAGCGGCGCATGCGCCGAAGGCTTTCCATGTGGCCAGAACTTGCGCTTGCTGGCGCCGGGACCCGCGCCTGCAAGGCCTTCGGCGTTTACCAAAAATTAACGATGGTCTGTCCTGCCGAGCGAAAACAGCTAAATAGCGATTCCACGAGCCAGCACGGGAGCGCGGAGTCATTGCCATGAGCAAGCTTTTCATTCGAGCGGCGGGGGCGTTGCTCGCGGCAGGCGTCTCGACGGTCGCCTGGGCCGGGGGCGCCGGAGGACATGGCGGCCACGGCGGCCCGATGATGATGCATCAGGGCGGATTCCACGGCGGCGGCCATTGGGGCAGGAGCGGCTTTCACGCGATGCCTCCGGTCGCCGGCACGATCCATGTCAGGCCCAACGGCGGCAATGTCTTCAGCGGCTACGGTCATACCAACACGGCGCTCGGCAATCGGCCGATGCCGAGTCTCTATGGCCATGTCGGCACCGCCTTCCGTGGCCGGCCCGACTGGTATCGTCGCGAGCTGATCGGGCGCGGGTTCGACCGTGTCGATCGGTTCGCATTTCATCGCGGCGTTGGCTACGATCGCTTTGCCCGCAATCTTCGCTACCGCTACCGCGTGATCGGCGGCGGCTATGGCGGGTATGGTGCCGATCTCTCGGCGGCCCCCGATTACAGCGGCTATGCCGAGGCGCCTCTGGCGTCGAGCTATGTCGAGGCCCCGCTCGACCAGGGCTACGGCGGCGATTACGGCTACGGCGGCTATGCCTCTGGTGCCAGCTACGCGGGCGGGCCACAGATCATCGTCGTCAACAACGATTATGCCGGCACGTCACGGCGTGCCCACGGCTGCGGCTGCGGCGGCGACCCGAGGCCCGCGCCGGTGGTGTACCGCTTCGGCGTCGGCAGCTACTACTGAGCGTTGGTGGGGCGCAGCTTCAGCACCGTCAGGGCTGCCGCGCAGGCATTGGAGACGTTGAGACTGCGGATCGGCCCCGGCAGGTCGAGCCGAGCCAGGAGGTCGCAGCGCTCCCGGGTAAGTCTGCGCAGCCCCGTGCCCTCGGCGCCGAGCACGAGGGCCACGGCGCCCTTCGGCACCGCCTGTTCGATCGAGGCCTCGCCCTCCGAATCGAGCCCGATCCGGAAGAAGCCGCGCTGGCCGAGCTCATCGAGGGCGCGCGCCAGGTTGACGACGAGCGCCACCGGCACATGTTCGAGCCCGCCCGAGGCTGCCTTGGCGAGCGTTCCGGAAAACGGCGGCGCATGGCGGTCGGTCATCACCAGGGCCGAGACCCCGAAGGCCGCAGCCGTGCGCAGGATGGCGCCGACATTGTGCGGGTCGGTCAGCTGGTCGAGGACCAGAACCGTGCCGCCCTCCGGAATGTCGTCGATCTCGATCGGCTCGAGCGGGCGGGCGTCGAGCAGCAGCCCCTGATGCACCGCGTCACGCGGCACGCGCCCCGTGATGGCGTCGGGCGAGACAACCTCGATCGATAGGCCGCGCGCCGCGGCGAGAGGTGCGATCACTTCGGCCGCGGCGTGGGTCGCCATCAGCCGGAGCAGCTTGCGGTGCGGTGAGCGCAGCGCCTCGCTCACCGCATGGCTGCCCCACAGTCGAGCCACGTCCTTTGTCTCACGGGCGTCGGCCGGGGGAGGAGGCCTGTCCGGCCGGAACCCGGCCCGGCCACCGTGCCGATGCCGGTGGTCGACGGCCTCGTTAGACCCTTTGCCGGTGCGGGGCCGCCTGGACAAGACGATATCCTGATGCTGTTCCAGCATCGAATGGCACTGGCGAGACCGAATGCCAAGCCGCAAAATCACTCAGGCCGGTGCCGGCGCCGGCGCCTCGGCGAGCTTCGGCTCCTTCCGGGTCCGGGCCATCAGCGCGACGAGCGAGGCGACGAGGCACATGGCGCCCGCGCCGTAGAAGGCGGGCAGGTAGGTCGAGAGGTCGGTTCGCGCCTCGCCGGCCGCGAAGGTCGCGAAAGCGGCGCCGAGCTGATGGCCGGTGAAGACCCAGCCGAACACCATGGCACCCTTCTCGCGCCCGAAGATGCGGCCCGCGATGCGCACGGTCGGCGGCACGGTGGCGATCCAGTCGAGGCCGTAGAACAGCGCGAAGAGCGACAGGCCGTAGAAGGTGAAGGTGGAGTGCGGCAGCCACAGCAGCGAGAGGCCGCGCAGCCCGTAATACCAGAACAGCAGCCACCGGTTGTCGAGCCGGTCCGACAGCCAGCCCGACAGGATGGTGCCGAAGAAGTCGAACACCCCCATCAGCGCCAGGACCGAGGCGGCCTCCGTTCCGGCCAGGCCGTAATCGGCGCAGAAGGCGATGAAATGCGACTGGATCAGGCCGTTGGTGGAGAGACCGCAGATGAAGAAGGTGGCGAAGAGCGCCCAGAAGGCCGGCACGCGCGCAATCTCGGCCAGGGTGCCGAAGGCCTGCCGGAACGGGTCGCCAGCCGGAGGGCCGGCCATCGCCGGCAGGAGCCCCGGCGCCTCCCCATAGGCGCCGAGACCGAGGTCGGCCGGCCAGTCGCGGATCAGCAGGACGACCAGCACCCCGACGAACAGGCAGGCGCCGACCGTCGGGAAGACCGCCATCCGCCAGCCATAGTGGCTGACCAGCAGCGTCGCCAGGGGCAGGAAGGCGAGCTGCCCGGTGGCGCTGCTGGCCGTCAGCATGCCGAGCACGAGCCCGCGGCTCTTGGTGAACCAGCGGTTGGCGACGGTGGCGCCGAGCACCATGGCGGTGAGGCCGGTGCCGAGCCCGACGACCACGCCCCACAGCACCATCAGCTGCCAGTAGGAGGTCATCAGCGTCGCCAGCATCAGCGCGGTGGAGATGAGGCCGACCGCCGCAGTCATGACGATGCGCAGCCCGAAGCGGTTCATCAGCGCCGCGGCGAAGGGCGCCATCAGGCCGTAGAGCACGATCCGCACCGCCAGTGCCGTGGAAATATCGGCCACGCTCCAATGGAACTCGCCGCTGAGCGGCAGCAGCAGGGCGCCCGGCAAGCCCATGGCGCCGGCTGTGGTGAGCATCGTCAGGAAGGCGACGGCCATCACCACCCAGCCATAATGGATGCCGCGCCGCTCGAAGATCGCGTTGAGCCGGTCAGCCAGCATGGGGACGGTCTCCGGTCGTTGCGGTGGAAGCCGACAGATCGAGATGCCGAGCGATATCTTCGAGCGTCGCCATGAGATCGCGCGATCGCTCCTCGCCGAAGATCGCGTCGAACCGATCCTGCGCGGCGCGCCACAGCGGAAAGGCGGCGGCACGCCTGGCATGTCCCGCATCGGTCAACCGGATGCGACGGACACGGCGGTCCTCGGTATCGGCGACGATCTCGACGAGCCCGTCGCGTTCGAGCGGGCGCAGGTTATGGCCGAGCGTCGTCCGGTCGAGCGTCATCTGCTGCGCCAACTGGCGGACGGTCGGCGGCGCGCCGTTCCAGCGGCCGAGGGCGCCGAGCAGCGCGAATTGCGGCGTGTTGAGCCCTTGTGGCGCCAAGGCGCCGTCATAGGCCTGGGTCAGGCGCCGCGCCGCCATCCTGAGAGCCGAACAGGTGCAGTCCATGGGGGAGGACTCCCGCCAAGTCCGTGAAGAGGAGAGTTAGGAGCATATGCACCTATATGATTCGCCCGTCAAGGTCACGCACGTTCATGGCCTATTCAGTCCGACGCGCTACGATATCGTCGATGATACGCGTCGCGGGTCCGAACAGCACGGCGTGGCCGAAACCACGATGATCTTGCTTGTGCCGAGCGAGACCGATGGGTTTTGACCGAAACAGCCGCTGCTTTGCGGGCGGGCTGTGCCTGATGGTGGTGTCGGCCATCGGACTGAGCCGGCATGCGGCCGCTCAGCCGCGGTTCGAAGGGCCGCCGCTCGTCTGCGTGTCGTCGGCCGAGACGCGAGACCTGTTCGTCGCAAACAAGTTGATCCAGCCCTTCCGTGTCATGCGCGAGGCGGGGCGTGCCACGCGTGCCGATGCGATCGACATCCAGCTCTGCCGATTGCAGGGAGCCCTCGTCTACGATGTCACGTTGCTCGGTCCCGAGGGTCGCATCATCCATCGACTGTTCAGCGCGACCAACGGGACGGTCGTCAACGGACGACCGATGGCGGTGCCGGGCCGTGCGGAGTCGCCGGAAGGACCTCCGCCGAGATCGGGATTCGCGGGGCCTCCCGAAGGCCTCCCGCCGCGACCGGGCTTCATGGGACCTCGCGAAGGCCTCCCACCGCGACCGGGCTTCATGGGACCTCGCGAAGGCTTCCCGCCGCGACCGGGCTTCGCGGGGCCTCCCGAAGGCCTCCCGCCGCGGCCGGGCTTCATGGGACCTCCCGGACGGTTTCTGCCGAGACCGGGTTTTATCGGACCACCCGGGCGATTTCCGGGGAGGCCGGGCTTCATGGGACCGTCATTTCTCCCGCGACCGGGCGAACGGCGACCCGGGGCAGGGGAGTAGCGATCGTGCGACTACTGGTGGTCGAAGACGACAGGGACCTCAATCGACAGCTCGCCACCGCGCTCGAAGGGGCGGGTTATGCCGTCGACCGCGCCTTCGACGGCGAGGAAGGGCATTTTCTCGGCGACACCGAACCCTATGACGCGGTCGTGCTCGACATCGGGCTGCCCAAGCAGGACGGGATCTCGGTGCTCGAAGCCTGGCGAGGCGCCGGGCGGTCCATGCCGGTGCTGATTCTCACGGCGCGGGATCGCTGGAGCGACAAGGTTCGCGGGTTCGACGCGGGAGCGGATGATTACGTCGCCAAGCCCTTTCACATGGAGGAGGTTTTAGCCCGGGTCCGGGCGCTGCTGCGCCGTGCCACCGGGCATGCCTCGGCGGAACTGAGCTGCGGCTCCGTCACGCTGGATACCCGGGCCGGCCGGGTCGTCGTCGACGGCAATCAGGTCAAGCTGACCTCGCACGAATACCGGCTGCTGTCCTATCTGATGCACCACGCCGGTCGTGTCGTGTCGCGTGCCGAGCTCGTCGAGCATCTCTACGACCAGGATTTCGATCGCGATTCGAATACGATCGAGGTCTTCGTCGGGCGCCTGCGCCGCAAGCTCGGGGTCGACATCATCCAGACCATGCGCGGCCTCGGTTATCTGGTGTCCCCCCCGGAGGAGGCGGGCGCATCGCCGAAGGCTCCGGGCAAGCGGGACGGGTGAGCGTGCGGAGCGGCCGGACCCGGCTCGGACGGCTCTTCGGCCGGCGGTCGACCCTGGCGTTCGACGGGCCGAAGCAGCCCGGCGGAACCTGGTTGGCGACGCGCTCGATCGCGCTGCGTCTCTTCCTCTCCTCGGTGTTCTGGAGTTCGCTCATCCTGCTCCTCGCCGGATTGACGCTGTCGGCGATCAATCGGAAGTCGGCCGAGGCGGATTTCGACGAGCGGCTCTCGGTCTATCTCAAGGCGCTCGCGGCCGATGTGGCGGGGCCGGGCGAGGAGAGCCGAATCAATCCCGGACAGCTCGGCGAGCCGATGTTCGATTTTCCGCTGTCGGGCTGGTACTGGCAGATCACCCGGCTCGATGTTCAGAGCGACGACGACGTCAAGGCCTCCCGCTCGCTTTTCGCCGAACGCCTGACCCCGCTCGCGGAGCCCGGCAATGCAGCGGACGCCGGCGGCCCTCTGAAAGGCTACATCACCGGGCCGGACGATCGACGGCTGCGCGTCGTCGAGCGGACCATCGACAACGGCAACAGCGGGCGCTTTCTGATCCAGGTGGCGGCCTCGCCGGAAGAAGTCGAGATCGATATCGATACGTTCAACGTCGCGCTGTTTCTCACCTTCTCGCTGCTGGCGCTGGCCCTCGTCGCCTCGACGGCGCTGCAGGTCCGCTTCGGATTGCGGCCGCTCAGACGTCTCGGGGCCGGAGTGACGGCGATCCGCCGGGGCGACGGCGAACGGATCGAGGGTCGCTTTCCGCCCGAGATCGCGCCGCTCGCCAACGAACTCAACCTGCTGATGGCGTCGAACCGGGAGATCGTCGACCGGGCCCGCACCCATGTCGGCAACCTGGCCCATGCGCTCAAGACGCCGCTCAGCGTCATTCTCAACGAGGCGCCGGCGCAGGGCGAGCCCCGGGATGCCGAAGCGCTCGCCGCCAAGGTGCGCGACCAGGCCGGCATCATGCGCGACCAGGTGACCTATTATCTCGATCGCGCGCGGGCGGCGGCGCGATCGAGCGTCATCGGCACAGCGGCGGATGTGACGCCGGTCATCGACGGGCTCGTGCGCACCTTCGGCAAGATCTACCGCGATCGTCACATCGCCTTCGAGGCCGCTGTCCCCGACGGCCTGCGCTTCCGCGGCGAGAAGCAGGATCTCGAGGATCTCGTCGGCAACCTCGTCGACAATGCCGGCAAATGGGCCGCCTCGCATGTGTGGGTCACGGTCGTGGCGCTGACCGAGCCCGGCGACCAGGCCCCCTCGGCCATCGAGATCACGGTCGACGACGACGGCCCGGGCCTGTCCGAGGAGGCCCGCGGCCTCGTCATGGCGCGCGGACGGCGCCTCGACGAATCGAAGCCCGGCTCGGGGTTGGGACTGTCGATCGTCACCGACCTTGCCGGAATCTATGCCGGTTCGTTCAGGCTGGCTCGCAGCCCGCAAGGCGGCCTCAGGGCCGCTTTGAGACTGCCGGGTACCAGGACAGAGTTTCGCCCCAATCCCATGTAAGGCCGGACATGATCTGGAGCGAATCGGGTGGGGAGCGCGAGCATTGATGCGCAAGGCGTGGATCGCGGTCATGGGGGCGGCCCTGCTGGGCGCCGGCATCGGCGGCTGTTCGATGACCGGCACGGGCGACGACGGGCACGTGCCGCTGGCCTCGCTTGGAACGCCGGCCGAGCCCGCGGCACCCGCGCTACCCGGTGACGGCGCGCCGCCGGCTCAGGCGGCCGCTCCGGTCTCCATGGGTCCTCTCCTCGATGGCCCGATCGGCGCGAGGCTGGCCATGGCCGATCGCGACAATGCCTTCAAGGCGGAGACCCAGGCGCTCTCCTCCGGCGATCGCAAGAGCTGGCGGGGCCAGAAGGGCACCTATGGCTTCGTGGTGCCCGGCGCGGCCGAGACGCCGACCCCCGCGGCGAGCGATGCCTCCCCGGGCGCGGCGCCGGGTGAATGCCGCAGCTTCACCCATACGATCTTTTTCGCCGGCCGCCCGCAGATCGGCCACGGCACCGGATGCCGCGATCCCGACGGCTCCTGGCGCATCACCGGCTAAACACGGTCAAAAGCTTGACGGATGCGCGACGTGTCACTATAGACGCGCCTTCCGAGACACGAAGCAAGGCTTTCGGAGGCGGGCGCTTGGCCGCGACCGGCCGCAACGAGAGCGCCGAAGGAAGTTCCCCATGTCCCGCCGCTGCGAACTGACCGGCAAGGCCGTGCAGGTCGGCCACCTCGTGAGCCACTCGAACCGCAAGACCAAGACGCGGTTCCTGCCGAACCTGTGCTCGGTGAGCCTGATTTCCGATTCCCTCGGCCGCACCGTGAGGCTGCGCATCGCCGCCGCTTCGCTCCGCTCGGTCGAGCATCGCGGCGGCCTCGACGCCTTCCTGCTCAAGGCCAAGGACGTCGACCTCTCGGCCAAGACGCGGGCGCTGAAACGCGAGATCGAGAAGAAGCGCATCGCTGCGGCGGCACCCGCCGCCTGAGCACGGCGGCTTCGTCCCCGCATCCGGGTTCGGCCTCCTACCGTCCGGACATCGACGGGCTGCGGGCCGTCGCGGTTCTGGCGGTCATCCTCTATCACTACGGCGTCTATCCGGTCTCGGGCGGGTTCGTCGGGGTCGACGTCTTCTTCGTCATCTCCGGCTACCTGATCACCGGCATCGTCGAGCGCGAGATCGGCCGGCAGAGCTTTTCGCTCCTCTCCTTCTACGAGCGACGGCTACGCCGCATCGCCCCGGCGCTTCTGGCCATGCTGGCGCCGTGCGGCTGCCTGAGTCTCCTGGTCTTCCTGCCCGGCGACCTGCGTTTCGTCGGGGCGGGCGTCGTGAATGCCGCCCTCTACACGTCGAACATCCTGTTCTACACGGTCGCCAACGACTATTTCGCCGTCGGCACGCTCGACCTGCAGCCCGTGTTGCATACCTGGTCGCTGTCGGTCGAAGCGCAGTTCTATCTGGTCTATCCCTTGCTGCTGGTTGTTGTCCGGCGGCGATCCTGGTCCCTCCTGACGACTCTCATCGGCCTTGCGGCTTTGTCTTTCGCTGCAAGCGCCTGGGGCGCCTTCCACAGCCCGACCGCGACCTTCTACCTGCTGCCGGCGCGCGGCTGGGAACTGCTGCTCGGCGGCCTTCTGGCGCTGCGGCCGGCGCCGACCCGAAAACTGCCAGGCGAAGCCTGGGCAGGCCTCGGGCTGATCGCCGTCGCGGCGCTGGCCTATACGCGCGCCACGCCTTTTCCCGGCGCCGCCGCCGTGCTGCCGTGTCTCGGGACCGTCCTCGTCCTGCGCGCGGGAGCGACGGCGGGCGGTCGCGCCAACCGTCTCCTCACCGCCGTGCCCATGGTCTTCATCGGCCGCATCTCCTATTCGCTTTACCTGTGGCACTGGCCGCTCCTGGTCTTCGCCGCCTACCGGACGACGGGCGACCTCGACATCCCCACCAAGCTCGGCCTCGTCGCGCTCTCCTTCGGCCTCGCGGTCCTGTCATGGTGGGCCATCGAGCGGCCGCTGATCGGCCGCAGGATCCTGGCGACGCGCAGACCACTTTTCGCGGGCGCCGTCGGCGGCACCATGCTGGCTGTAGCGGTGGGAATGCTGCTCGATCAGGCGGGGCGCGGCAGGGTTGCGCTGACCCTGCTGCCGCCGAAGATCGCCGCGGTGGCCGACGCGCAGTTCGACATGATCAGGGACGAATGCCTGCCGGCCGCCCTCGCGAGCGCACGCACCTTCCCATGCCGTTTCGGCGCGGTGGACCGGCCGCCGAGCCTCGTCCTGTGGGGCAATTCCTATGCCCGCATGTGGACGCCGACGCTCGACATCGACGCCAGGACGCAGGGCACCGCCGGGCTCTCCATCCTGCTCAGCAAATGCCTTCCGCTGCTCGGCGTGAAATTCCGCGACGCGCCGGACTGCACGGCCTTCAACGATGCCGCCTTCGCCGCCATCCGGGATCGCCCGGAGCTCAGGACCGTGATCCTGGGCGCAAACTGGTTCGCCGCCGGGGCGGACCTCGAAAACCTTGGCGCCACGATCGCCGCCCTCCAACAGCTCGGCCGGCGCGTCGTCGTCATAGCAAGCCCGCCGCAGCCGACCTTCATGGTGCCGCGCGTCCTGGCGCTCGCGGCGCTCCGTCACGCGCCGCCGCCGCCGCCGCTCGAGGAGGCGCAGACCGAGGCGGCGCTGAAGCCGTCGAGCGACATCATCGAGGCGCTGCGGAGACGCTACGGCTTCACCGTCATCGACCCGGCCGACTGGCTATGCGATGGTGTCCATTGCGATGTCGAGCGGAACGGGATGCCGCTCTATTTCGATGCCGGCCATGTCACCGCCTCGGCCGCCCGTCAGGCGATCGGCCTTTTCGACCCGATCTTCGCACCGGAGCGGGCGAGTCCGTGAGGTCGCGCCGTAATCGGCGGCATGTTTATTCCGTTATTGACGGCATTCTGGAAGTGGTGTTTCATTCCTCAAGCCGGGCCTGTATGGTCCGGAGGTAAGGGGCCGGCGCGGACCGGTCCGCAAGGGAGGCCACGCGCGGCACCCGCCGACGCGCGGGCTTGGCAGCCGGGGCAGTCCGTTCTGGAGCCCCGCACTCGTGAGCAGTCCTCCGACCCTCGACGTGATCACCATCGGCCGGTCCTCGGTCGACCTCTACGGCGCCCAGGTCGGCGGCCGCCTCGAGGACATGGCGAGCTTCTCCAAGGCGGTCGGCGGCTGCCCGACCAACATCGCCATCGGTACCGCCCGGCTGGGCCTCAGGAGCGGCCTCGTCACGCGCGTCGGCGACGAGCATATGGGGCGTTTCATCCGCGAGCAGCTTCGACGCGAGGGCGTCGATGTCGCAGGCGTTCACACCGATCCCGATCGTCTGACCTCGCTGGTGCTGCTCGGCATCAGGAATTCCAAGAACTTCCCGCTCATCTTCTACCGCGACAATTGCGCCGACGGCGCGCTCGACGAGAGCGACATCGACGAGGCCTTCATCGCCAGCGCCTCGGCCGTCGTGGTCACCGGTACGCATTTCGCCAAGGAGAGGTCCGCCGCCGCGCAGACGCTGGCTATGCGCCTTGCCAAACGCCATGGACGGAAAATCGTCTTCGACGTCGACTACCGACCGAACCTCTGGGGCCTCGCCGGCCATGGCGCGGGCGAGGAGCGTTTCATCGCCTCCGGCGAGGTCAGCGCGCATCTGGCGCCGATCCTGCCCGAATGCGACGTGATCGTCGGCACCGAGGAGGAGCTGATGATCGCCGGCGGCGTCGAGGAGCCGCTCGACGCGATCCGGGCCATCCGCGAACTGACCGCCGCGCTGATCGTGTGCAAGCGCGGCCCCATGGGCTGCGTGGTCTTCGACGGCGCCATCCCGACCCGCATCGAGGACGGCATCAAGGGGCCGGGCTTCCCGGTCGAAGTCTTCAACGTGCTTGGCGCCGGCGACGCCTTCATGTCAGGCTTTTTGCGCGGCTACTTGCGTGATGAACCGATCGAGACGGCCTGCGCCTATGCCAACGCCTGCGGCGCCTTCGCGGTGTCGCGCCTGCTCTGTTCGGCCGAATATCCAACCTGGGACGAGCTCAGGCACTTCCTCGACCATGGCGCGTCGAGCCGGGCCATGCGGCACGACCGGGCGCTCAACGAGCTGCATTGGGCGACGACGCGCGACGTGCTGACCCCGCCCCACGTCCATCCAGCGGGCATCATGGCCTTCGCCATCGATCATCGGGTGCAGCTCGAAGCCATGGCCGACGAGGCAGGCGTGCCGCGGGAGCGGATCTCCGACCTCAAGCTGCTCGCCGTCGAAGCGGCGGCGAGGGTCGCGGACGGACGGCCAGGCTTCGGCATGCTGATCGACGGTACCTACGGTCGCGAAGCCTTGTTCCGCGCCGCCGAGCTGCCGTTCTGGATTGGTCGGCCGGTGGAGGAGCCCGGATCGCGGCCGCTCGAATTCGAGGGCGGCGGCTCGCTCGCCGCGAAGCTCATCGAATGGCCGCTGAGCCAGACGATCAAGTGCTTGTGCTTCATGCATCCCGACGATCCGGCCGAGCTCCGCGACCGTCAGGAGCGCGACCTCCGACGCCTTCAGGATGCGGCGCGCACGCTCGGCCGCGAGCTGCTCGTCGAGATCATTGCCGGCAAGCACGGCGCGCTCGGCGACGACACGGTCGCGCGTGTCCTGCAAAGGCTCTACGACATCGGCATGCGGCCCGACTGGTGGAAACTCGAAAGCCAGCCCTCCGCGTGCGCCTGGGAGACCGTCGCCGCGACGATCCGGCGCAACGACCCGCGCTGCCGAGGCATCATGCTGCTCGGCCTCGACGCACCGGCCGAGCAGTTGACCGAGGGCTTCCGGCTCGCGGCGGGGTGCGACCTCGTCCGGGGCTTCGCGGTCGGGCGTACTATCTTCGGCGAACCGGCCCGAGCCTGGTTCGCTGGCGCGCTCGACGACAAGGCGGTCGTCGACGCGATGGCGGAGCGCTTCGCCGGGCTGGTCGAGGCCTGGTCGCGGCTGCGGGCCGCCCGATAAAGGACAGGACGGGAGGACAAGAATGACCACGCTGCGCTTGACGGCCGCCCAGGCCATGGTGCGCTATCTCGGCGCGCAGATGACGGACGTGGACGGCGCCCGCGTGCCGCTCTTCGCCGGCATGTGGGCCATCTTCGGCCATGGCAATGTCGCCGGTTTGGGCGAGGCGCTGCAGTCCGCCCAGGACAGGCTGCCGACCTTCCGGTCCCACAACGAGCAGGCCATGGCGCATAGCGCCATCGCCTACGCCAAGGCGCAGCGCCGCCGCCGCATGATGGCCTGCACCACATCGATCGGCCCGGGCGCGACGAACATGGTGACGGCGGCGGCCGTGGCCCATGTCAACCGGCTGCCCGTGCTCTTGATTCCAGGCGATGTCTTTGCCGACCGGCGCCCCGACCCGGTGCTCCAGCAGGTTGAGGATTTCGGTGACGCCACCGTCTCGGCCAATGATTGCTTCCGGCCGGTGTCGCGCTACTTCGATCGCATCACCCGACCCGAGCAGATCATGCCGGCGCTGGAGCGGGCACTGGCGGTACTGACCGACCCGGCCGAATGCGGGCCTGTGACCCTCGCCTTCTGCCAGGACGTGCAGGCCGAGGCCTACGACTATCCGCAAAGCTTCTTCGCCGAACGGTTGCGGCGCATCCGGCGTCCTGCTCCGGACGCGGCCGAACTCGACGAGGCTGTCCGGATCCTGCGCGGCGCCAAGTCGCCGCTGATCGTGGCGGGCGGCGGCGTGCTCTACAGCGACGCCGAGCGCGACCTCACCGGTTTCGCCCACAAGCACGGCATTCCCGTCGCCGAAACCCAGGCGGGGAAATCCTCCCTGCCGCACGACCATGCGGTCTCGCTCGGCGCGCTTGGGGTCACCGGCACCGCCGCCGCCAATCGCGCCGCCGAAGATGCGGACGTGGTGCTGGCCGTCGGCACCCGGCTCGCCGATTTCACCACCGGCTCGGCCGCGCTGTTCAAGGGCGCGCAGCGGATCGTCGGGCTCAACGTGCAGCCGTTCGATGCCGGCAAGCGCCTCGCCGCCCCGTTCGTCGCGGACGCCAAGGTCGGCCTCGCGGCGCTGGACCGGGCAATCGGCGACTGGCGGGCGCCGGCCAACTGGACGGCCGCGGCCGAGTCCGGCAAGTCCGACTGGGTGAAGACCGCCGCGCGCTATACGGATGCCAGCAACGCCGAGCGCCCGTCCGATGCCCAGGTGATCGGCGCCGTGCAGCGCCGCTCGCATCCCTCCGACATCCTGGTCTGCGCCGCTGGCGGCCTGCCGGGCGAATTGCACAAGCTCTGGAACGCCAGCCAGGCGCTCGGCTACCATGCCGAATACGGCTATTCGGCCATGGGCTACGAGATCGCCGGCGCGCTCGGGGTGAAGCTGGCGCATCCCGACCGCGAGGTCCTGGTGCTGCTCGGCGACGGCTCGTACCTGATGATGAATTCCGAGATCGCCACCTCGGTCATGCTGGGATTGAAACTGACCATCGTGCTGCTCGACAATGGCGGGTTCGGCTGCATCAATCGCCTGCAGAAGGCGACCGGCGGCGCGCCTTTCAACAACCTCCTGGTGGATGCTCGGCACGAGACTCTGCCGGAGATTGATTTCGTGGCCCATGCGAGAAGCCTCGGCGCCGAGGCCGTCAAGGTCTCGGGCATCGCCGACCTGGAGCGCGCGCTCGAGACGGCGCGGGGCTCGCACCGGACGCAGCTCATCCTGATCGACACCGATCCCGGCCCCGCGACCGATGCCGGCGGCCATTGGTGGGACGTGGCAGTGCCGGAAGTCTCGGTGCGCCCGAGCGTAAACGAGGCGCACCGAAGCTACGAGGCCGCCCGGCAGAAGCAACGCGTGCCGGGGTGAGGCGGTATTCCCTTCTCCCGCTTTGCGGGAGAAGGATCGCGTCCAGCCAATTCTGAAGGAGACTCTCTCCATGCCTATCCGCATCGGCGCCAATCCCATCGGCTGGTCCAACGACGACCTGCAGGAGATCGGCGGCGCGACGCCGCTCGAAACCTGCCTGGCCGAGGCGAAGGAGGCCGGCATGGAGGGGATGGAACTCGGCAACAAATTCCCTCGCGAGCCGCAGGCCCTGAAGGCGGCGCTCGCGCCCTACGGCCTCGCCTGCATCGGCGGCTGGCACTCGATCGAATTGCTCGACCGCTCGGCCAAGGAGGAGTTCGACCTTGCCAAGCCGCACCGGGACCTGCTCAAGGCGATGGGCACCGACGTCTTCATCGTGGCGGAGACGTCGAACGCCATTCATGGACGACGCGATCTGGCACTCTCGAAGCGCCCGAAGCTCGCCGATAGCGACTGGGCCGATTACGGCGCGAAGATCACCGAACTCGCGGAGCATCTGGCGGCCGAAGGGTTCCGGCTCTGCTATCACCACCACATGGGCACGATCGTCGAGAGCGAGGCCGACATCCACAATTTCATGGCCCATACCCGGCCGCCCGCGAACCTGCTGCTCGACACCGGCCATGCCACCTGGGGCGGAGCGGACCCGGCCGCACTCGCGGAGCGCTACCGCGACCGCATCAGCCACGTCCATACCAAGGATGTTCGCCGATCCGTGATGGAGCAGGCTCGGCGGGAAGACTGGAGCTTCCTCGATGCCATTCTGGGCAAGGGCAAGGAACTCGGCGTCTATACGGTGCCGGGGGACGGCATGGTCGACTACCCGTCCGTGTTCTGTGCCTTGTCGGGCTATTCGGGCTGGGTGGTGATCGAGGCCGAGCAGGACCCGGACAAGGCCAACCCGCTGCACTATGCGAAGCTCGGCGTGGCCAACCTCAAGCGCTATCTCGCCGATGCGGGCTTGCGCTGAATCTGGGAGCTTCGGCGGGCAAGAACCCCGTCATTGCGAGCGGAGCGAAGCAATCCAGGCCATCCCGGCCGGCTACTGGGTTGCGTCGTCGCTGCGCTCCTCGCAATGACGGGCGGTCAATGAACCGATGACGGAGCGAAGCCCATGCCCCAATCTGCCCTTCTCGCGCATCCGCAGACGCCCGACGCCCAGGGTCGCGTGCACCGCGTCACGCCAGAGAGTGCCGGCTGGACCTATGTGGGCTTCGAGGTCTTCGATCTCGCCGACAACCAGGTCATCGGTGGCGAGACCGGCGATCGCGAGCTCTGCATCGTGATGATCTCGGGCCGCGCGCGCGTCACCGCCGGCCCGGAGGAGTTCGGCACGATCGGCGAACGGAACAATGTCTTCGAGGGCCTGCCCTGGTCGGTCTATGTCCCGGCGCGGTCCTCGTACCGCGTCGCGGCCGCCGGGCCCTGCGAGATCGCGCTCTGCACGGCGCCCGCCAAGGGCACCAGGCCGGCGCGGCTGATCGCCCCCGCTGACATTAAGGAAGAGACCCGCGGCAAGGGCTCGAACACGCGCCACGTGCGCAACATCCTGGCGGATGTCGACGACCGCGCCGAGAGCCTGCTCGTCGTCGAGGTGATCACGCCGGCCGGCAACTGGTCGAGCTATCCTCCGCACAAGCACGACCAGGACAATTTTCCGGCCGAGACGCTGCTCGAGGAAACCTATTATCACCGCCTCGACCCGCCGCAGGGCTACGGCATGCAGCGCGTCTATACCGACGATCGTTCGCTCGACGAGACCGTGAGCTTCGGCGACCGCGACGTGGTGCTCGTGCCGCGCGGCTACCACCCGGTCGGCGCCGCGCACGGCTACACGCTCTACTATCTCAACGTCATGGCCGGGCCGAAGCGGGCCTGGCGTTTCCACAACGATCCGGCGCACGAATGGCTGCTCAAGGGCTGACGCGAGGCGCTTTGCGGACCGTCCGCCTCGTTCCATGATGACCCGGTCGGATTGAGCGCAAAGGGGTCTCAGGATGCAACGGGTCAAGTACCGGCTGGTCAATCCGGGCCGAAGGCCAGACGCACGTGTTCCGGCCCGGCGAGCCCTTCATGCAGATCATCGTCCTGCCCGCCGAGTCCGATTTCGAGCTCGTCGAGATGGAGGAGGAGGAGGCGGCCGAGCGCGAATTGCAGGCGCGGCGCATCCATGCGAGCCGTGCGGCACTGTCGGCCGACACCACCTGGACGTCGAAGACCAATACGATCTTCGACGGCACCTATCGCCATCTGTCGCGCGCCGCGAAGGCCAGGGGCAGAAGGGGTGAGCGAAGGCGCTTTAAAAATTCTTCCATCCCTCATCCGCCTTCACTTCGCTCAGGCACCTTCTCCCGCAAGGGGAGAAGGAAGGCCGGCGAGATTGGCGCCCTTCTCCCCTTGCGGGAGAAGGCTGCGCGGCGAACAAGGGGTTCGCATGACGTTCGAGCGTTCCTCATGATGGTCGCGCTCGACGCGAACGCGCTCGATCGGAAGACGCCGTCGCGGAGCGTCCTCGTCGACCGTTTCGAGGCCCTCGTCGCCTCGGGCGCGGTCGAGCTTCGCGTCGGGGCAGGGGTGCAGGCCGAGGTCGCGCATCCCGCGACGCCCGGCACTCCTCTGCGCGGGCTGCCGACGACGGAGCCGCGCCCATTCCGGCCGCTGACGGCGGCCGAGCACATCGCCCGCATGCGGGTCCGGGCCATGGTGCAGGGCAATGCCAGGGCCGGCAAGCACGAGCGCGACGCCGCCCATCTTTCCGAGGCCGCGGAAGCCGGCTGCCGCTACTTCATCACCTACGACGGACGCGTCCTCGGCAAGCGCGATGACCTCCAAGGGTTCGCCCTGCCTGTCACCCTCAGGATCGTGACGCTCGAGGAATTCCTGCGCCTTTGGGACGCGGGTCAGCCGCCGGTGGCGAAGCCCGGATAGAGCGTCATGCCGCCGTCGACGAAGAGCGTGGCGCCGGTGACG
Organism: Lichenihabitans sp.; assembly: GCA_965277635.1. Taxonomy (GTDB): domain Bacteria; phylum Pseudomonadota; class Alphaproteobacteria; order Rhizobiales; family Beijerinckiaceae; genus Lichenihabitans. The sequence goes on along the minus strand of CBDIDE010000002.1, from coordinate 785,608 downwards.
TAATCGGCCGCATCCGAGGCGAGCCAGACGGCGGCCCGGGCGATATCCTCCGGCTCGCCGATCCGCTTGTAGGGGACGAGCTTCATCAGATCCGCATAGGCCTCGGGCGTCTCCCAGGCCGCGGTGTTGATCGGCGTTCGGATGGCGCCCGGCCCGATGCTGTTGACGCGGATGCGCAGCGGCGCCAGCTCCTGCGCGATGCTTTTCATCAACAGCATGATGCCGCCCTTCGAGGCTGCGTAATTGGCATGGCCGGCCCAGGGGATCTCCTGGTGGACCGAACTCATGCAGATGATCTTGCCGGCCGCCTTGGACACCGCATCGATAACCCCGCGCCGCTTGAACTCGCGGCAGGCCGCGCGGGTGCACAGGAACTGGCCGGTGAGGTTGACGCCGATCACCGTGTTCCATTGCTCGAGCGTCATCTGGTCGAAGGGCGAATCGCGCTGCAGGCCGGCATTGCTGACCACCACATGCAGCGTGCCGAAATGGTCGATCGCCTTGGCGAACATGGCCTCGACCTCGTCCTCCTTGCTGACGTCGGCTTTGAGCGCGATGGCCCGAACCCCGAAGCCTTCGGCCGCGTGCGCCACCTCCTCGGCCGTCTCGGGATGGGTGACGTAGTTCACCACGACATCGGCGCCCGCCTGCGCGAGGCCGAGCGCCACCGCCTTGCCGATCCCGGAATTGGCGCCGGTCACCAGCGCGGGCTGGCCCTTCAGAACCGGATAATAGGGCGGGTGCGGCACGCGGCTCGCGTCGGGCGACGAGGTAGCTTGCGTTTGGTCAGTTTGGCTGGCTGCCATGGATCATGCTTTCGTTTCGGGTAGGGTTAGGACGCTGCCCCGCTGCCACACCCAACGCCACGCGCAGGCGAAAGGTCGGCGTGGGGTGAAAACGGCGTTCGTTGCGGCTTCGCCTAAGCACTGCCACCGCTCATTCCCGCGCAAGCGGGATTCTAGACGGAACTCGGCCCTCCAAATGAACGTAGCCTGCGACCTTCATCGTCTGCTGGGTTCCCGCTTGCGCGGGCCGAGCCTGCAAGAGGCTCCGCACGGCGAAGCCGGGTGGAGTTGCAGGCGAAGGGACGAGCGGCCAAAGATAGGCGATTCTCCTCCCTATTCGGCCGCCTTCACCTCGACCATGCCGTTGCCGGTCCGGCCGAACCGCTCCGGCCGGTACATGTCCTCGACGGTCGCCGGCGGATGGATGAAGCGGCCCGGCGTCACGGCGCGCACGATATAGGCGACCGAGAAGAAGGCGGACTGGTCGCTCGTGCGGTCGAAGGCGGCCGTGAAGCGGTCGTCGCGGAACTCGGTATGGGTCGGCTTCACGTCGCTGTCGTCGGGCAGGAAGGACAAGCCCGCCGTCGAGCCGCTCGACACGAGGTCGGGATTGTCGATCTCGAAGCCCGCCGGCAGCGGGTCGGTCAGCAGCACGCGGGCCCGCTTGGCCTCGTCCTCCGTCACCTTGAGCACCACGACGAGCCGGTCGTTCTGCTTGACGCTCGAGGGATCGCGCTCCTTGCCGTCGAGCCCGTAATACCGCCGCTCGATCTGATAGCCCTGGCTCGCCGCCGGTTCCTGCGCCGGCAATTGGCCCGAGGTCGTGACCGCGACCCGAAGCGGCGCCGATCCGGGATTGCCGATGATCACAGCCTTGTCGGCGAGCCGGCGCGCCGCATAGGTGCGGTAGAGCGCGCCGTCATGGGTCTCGCCATCGAGCGTTAGTTTGAGCGACGTCGCCTCGCGTTCGAGCGCCTGCGCGGCCAGGATTAGCCAGGCCTGCTCCTGGGTGGTGGTGGGATAGGGGGCGTGCGACGCGTCCTGGAGCACGCCGTCGGCGCGGGATGCATCGTCCGTCAGGCCCGACTCGGCCGCGAGCGCCAACACCGCGGCGGCATCCCGCAACCGGGAGCCGTAGTCGCTCCGATAGCCGCGATCCTCCTTGTCGGTGCCGAAGGTCTTCAGAGCCGCCGTGAAAACCTCCGCCGCGCGCGTCCGATCGCCCAGCATGGCGAGGCCGGCGCCGATCTGGGCCCGCGCGATCGGCGTCGAGAAGGCGTCGAGCCGGGTCGCGGCGAGGTAATGCAGGTCGCCCAGCACCGGGCGGCCGTTGCGGGCCAGCACGTAGATCGCATAGGCGAGCGAGAGCGCATCGTCGTCCTTGGCCTCGCCGTTGTTGGCGACGAAATTGGTCAGACGGTCGAGCGCCGCCGTCATGGCCGCCGGCGGGATCGCGTAGCCTGCCTCCCTGGCGCGGCTCAGGAAGTCGGCCACGTAGCTGTCGAGCCAGATGTCGGCGTTGTCGCTATCGACCGACCACAGGCCGAAGCTGCCGGTCGAGTTCTGGCGCGAGAGCAGCAGTGCGATCGCGCCGTTGATCCGTGCCGGCAGGTCGGCGTCGAGCGCCAGGTCCTGCGCCGAGGCGAGCTTGTTGACGTAGAGCAGCGGCATGGCGCGGCTGACGATCTGCTCCGAGCAACCGGCCGGATAGCGGTCGAGCGCCAGGAGCAGCGCCGGGACGTCGATGCCGCCGAGCGGAGAGATCGACACCGAGACCGTGCCGGAGCCGGGTACGAAGTCGGCCAGAAGGTCTGGGGACAGCGTGAGGCTCGCGCCGGGGTCGATGCGGCGGATGTCGCGCCGATAGACGGCGGGCGAGCCGGGCTCGATCTTGAGCGCGAAGCTCTGCGTATAGCTGAAATTCGGGCCGCTGAGCGCCGTGCCGAGGCTCGCCGTACCGATGCCGGCGGCGGTCAGAGGCACGTCGAGCCCCTTGCGGGTGGCCGCGTCGAGCTTCACCGTCTGGTCGAGTGCGCCGGCGGGGAAGAACCACGGGCCGGCGGGATCGAGGCTCAGCCTGTAGTCGCCGGCCGCGCCCTCGACATTGTCGAGCTCGAAATGGGCACGCGCCTTGTCGCCGAGGTTGAGGAAGCGGGGCAGGGTGCCGGCGACGACGATCGCGTCGCGCACCACGACATCGGCCGAGGCGCTGCCGGTGCGGGTCTTCGACCACGCCACCGCCGACACCCGTACGGTGCCGTTGAAGGCGGGGAGGTCGAAACTGACCTTGGCGGTGCCGTCGGGTCCCACCTTGACGATGCCGGAGAAGCGCGCCAGCGGCGGCTGCGTCGGCTTCTCGCTCGAGAGCGCCCCGGCGCTGTCGCCGCCCGAGCGGATGGCGCCGCGGTTCAGTCCGAGCCCGTCGATGAGAAATCCGTAGAGATCGCGGATGTCGGTGCCGAGTGCCTGCTGACCGAAGAAGAAGGCGCCCGGCTTCGGCGTCTCGTAGCGGGTGAGGTTGAGGATGCCGACATCGACCGCGGAGACGGTGACCTCGGCCTCCTCGCCGGGCTCGATGCCGGTCAGCTTGATCGGGATGGTCAGCGGTGCGCGCGGGCGCGTCTTCTCCGGCACGTCGATGGCGACGGCGAGGTCGCGGTCGGCGGCATTGATCGAGAACCAGGCGACGCCGAGCGCCCGGCCGGGCATGCGCTTGGCCTTGGCGTCGAGCGGCCGGTGCGCCATGACGAGCGCGTAGGCTCCGGTGCCCCAGTCGCTTCCGACCGGGACGTCGATCATGTTATCCCCGACCTTCAGGTCGACCGTCTTGAGCGCCCGGACGCGGCTGTTGGCGATGGCGAGGGTCGCCTCGCCGGCGAAGCGCGCATGCACGGCGACATGGAGCGCGTCGCCCGGCGCGTAATCCTTGTGGCCGAGCGTCACATCGAGGAGGTCGGGCGTCGGTGCCGAAGCCTCGGCCGACCAGCCGACATCGAAGGTGATGCTGGTCGGCGGCAGGGATGGATCGTCCGAGCTGATGTCGAGGCGATGCTGGCCGGAGTCGACCGGTGCCGAGATCGGGGCCGGCGCGTCGGCGGTCGTCGCGACCGCGCCGTCGGCGATGCGCCGGGTGGCCTTGACGCGTTCAAAGGCCCAGTGGCCGCCATCCATGTACCATTGATAGTCGTTGTCGAGCCGGTAGAGCGACCAGTGCAGGCCGGCCTTCGCGTTGCGCTTGCCGTCTGGGTCGACGGTCACGACATCGAAACTCGCGGCACTCCCCTGGCTGAGGGCGCCGAAGGTCTTCTTGACGCCGATCAGCGCCGTCTTGGGCCGGATCGGCAGCGTGAGGGAGCGCTCGATGGCGCGGCCGCCCGGTTCGCCGACGCGCAGCACGATCTTGGCCTCGGTGGGCCGTGTCGCGGCGACGTCCGGCACCGGCACGCCGACGGTGGCGAGACCCTTGACGTCGGTCGTGACCTTGTCGGGCAGCGGAGTGGTGACGCTCTCGACCGTCTCGTCGGAGAGGCCGGTCTCGTAGCCCGCGAGCGACGGCCAGGCCGGCGCCTTGGCCGCCTCGACGACCGATTCGCCGGTGATCTCGAGCCCGCTGCCGGGCACGCCGTAGAGGAAACGCGTGACGGTCGCGACCTTCGCCGCCTCGCCCGGCGCGAGGGCCGTCTGGTCGGCGCTGAGGTCGAAGGCGAGCCGCTCGGGCAGGTAATCGTCGACGAGGAAGCTCGCCTCGCCGATCGCGTCGCCCTTGGGGTCGAGATAGGCCGCGACCCGCCAGGTGCCGGTCGAAGCGCTCGGCAGCAACGGCAGCGCCAGCGCATGGCCGCCGAGACCCGCATCCGCAACCGCGACGCGCTTATCCTCGACGCCGTCAGGACGGGTGACGACGAGGGTCAGCGGCAGGCCGGCCGCGGCGGCACCGGCCGTGTCGCGGACGAGCGCCGTGATGTAGACCGTCTCACCGGGCCGGTAGACGCCGCGCTCGGTGTAGAGGAAGCCGTCGACGCCCTTCGGCGCTGGGCGGCCTTGCACGCCGCGGTCGGTGAGGTCGAAGGGGGCCTGGGCGAGATCGAGGAAATTGTAGTCGCCGTTGGGCGTGGTGGCGACGAGCAGTGCCGGCTGGTTGCCGCCGGTGCCGCGGGAAAAACCGGGATCGAAGCGCGCGATGCCCTCGGCATCGGTCGGCACGGTGCCCAGCACCTCGTTGTTCTTGGCGACGAGCTTCACCTCGACGCCGGGCACGGGCTTTGCCTCCCCTAGCGAATGCACCACCGCCGTGATGCCGCCCTGGCCGCTGAGCGCGGTTAGCCCGAGGTCGGAGACAACGAACCATTGCGTCGGCCGGGGACCGTTGTCCTGGCCGGTATCGACGTCCATATGCGGTTTCGCCTGCATGACATAGACGCCGGGAGCGATCTTGCCGACCGCTTCGAGCACCGGAAAAGCAGTCGTGATGTCCTCGTTCAGCCGCTGCTCGACGTCGAGCGACCCCGACCACACCTTGGCGCCATCTTTCTCGGCGATGGCATCGAGCCGATAGCCGTAGAGCTGATTGAGAAAGTCCTCGCCATGCACCGTCGGGGCGAGGTTGCGGTCGCCGATGCGCAGGATGGTCACATCGACCTTAGACGTGTTGACCGAGACGACCGGGATGCCCTCCGGCCCGACGCGCGGCAGCACGTAGGTCTTGCCGACGAAATGGACCTGGGGCGAGCGGTCGCGCACGAAGATGTCGTAATCCGCCGATTTCAGCAGATCCTCGCCGACCGCCGACGGCAAGCCTTTGCGCACTGTGACCGCATAGCGCTGGCCATGGACGAGGCCCTCGACGCAGAGCTGCTGGTCGTCGGCCGAGACGGCCGCATTGGCCATTCCGCCGACCGCCACGTAGCTGCCGAAGTCCATGCGGCCCTTGGCGAGCGGGTCTGAGAACTGGAAGCACACCCTCGCCGAGGGCGAATCGCTGTCGATCTTGTAGTCGGTGATGCGGAAGCCATGCTCCTCGCGCAGCGCCTGGTAGGTCTTGCGGGTTGCGGGGTCGTCGACGAGCTTGAGGCTCGCCGCATAGCTGTCGAGCGCCTGCCGCCACGATTCGTATTTCGCTGAAATGGCGCCTAGCGTATCGAGCGCGGCCGCCTCGTCGCGGCGCGAGCCCGCTCGCTTGTAGCTCAGATAGGCGGCCGCCGGTGCCCAGTCGTGGAGCGCGCTCCTGCGCTCGTCATCATCCTTGATCGTGCCTTCCGCCGCATCGGCCGCGAGCGCGAGCTGCAGCCAGACGGCCGCATCGTCGCGCCCTGCGGCGATCGAAGCGGCGAAATCGGTGGCCGCCGTGTCGGGATCGGCGGACCGCGCGGCCATGCCGGCGGCGAAGAGCTGGTCGGCGGTCTTGCCCTTGACGTCGCCGGCGCCGGCCTTGCGCACGGCGGCGCGGATGCGCACGGCGTCGCTGTCGAGATCGACCCGGCCAAAGCCCTTGGCGGGAACCGCGAGCGCTTGCGGCGAGGAGGACGGCGCCTGGGCGGTCTGAGCACCCGCGGGGCCCATGCAGCAGATCAGGACACCGACGATGAGACTGAGCCGCCGCATGATCGCTCTCTCCGCCCCGACGCGCCGGGAGCCCGACCTTAGCCGCAATGGGTGCGACACGAAAGACCATGATCGTCGGTGGCCCGGCCTCGCGGCGCCCTCGACCGTCACGTCGTCATTGACACTCCCGCGACCCATCCTTAGGCTTGACGATGCATGGTCCCCGAGAGGGGTTCGCAAGGGAATGCGGTTGCCGACCTTTGGGCCAGCGGATGCCGCAACTGCCCCCGCAACTGTGAACGGGTAGCCCGGTTCCATCGTGCCACTGGATGTTCGGCCGCCTCGCGCGCGCCGAGGTCCGGGAAGGCGGTGCCGGGTGTCGGACCCCGTGAGTCAGGAGACCTGCCATGCTGTGTCAGCGCGCGTGCCGGGCGGGGTGCCTCGGTCGCTGTCCGGATCCGTGAGGGTCCGGATATTTTCGGCCATCCTGTCGCGCCGCAAAGCCTCACCCCTGGAACCGCCGTCCGTCGTGGCGGCGCTGAGGAATGGGGACCGGGTGAGCGAGGATCGGAATCTGGCGGCGTCGACGACCGTCTATGTCTGCGTGACCTGCCGGGCCGAGGGCGAGCCGCCACTGCCGCTCGAGGGACGGGCCGGTCGCCGGCTCCTCGACGCCCTCGGCGCCGAGCTCGGGACGGATCTCTCGTTCGGCCTCGTGCCGGTCGAGTGTCTCAGCGTCTGCAAGCGGCCCTGCACGGTCTCCTTCGCGGCGCCCGGCAAGTGGACCTATGTCTATGGCGACCTCCTGCCAGAGACGGCCGTGCCGGTCCTGATCGAGGCAGCTCGCCTTTATGCCGCCACCCCGGACGGCTTGATCCCCTGGAAGCAGCGACCCCTCGCCATCCGGACGGGTGTCGTCGCGCGGGTGCCCCCGGCGCCGCAGTCCAACCCTGAAGGACAAGCCGCATGAGTTCGCTCGACAAGGTTCCGGTCACGGTCGTCACCGGTTTCCTCGGCGCCGGCAAGACGACCATGATCCGCCACCTGCTGGAGGAGGCACGGGGCCGCCGCCTCGCGCTCATTGTCAACGAGTTCGGCGACGTCGGGGTCGACGGCGATATCCTGCGCTCCTGCGGCATCGAGAGCTGTCCGGACGAGAACATCGTCGAGCTCGCCAACGGGTGCCTCTGCTGCACGGTCGCCGACGATTTCGTGCCCGCCATCGAGGCGCTGCTCTCGCGCAGCCCGCGGCCCGACCACATCGTCGTCGAGACCTCGGGCCTGGCGTTGCCGAAGCCGCTGGTCAAGGCCTTCGACTGGCCGGCGATCCGCGCCCGGGTGACGGTCGACGGCGTCGTGGCGGTGGTCGACGGCGCCGCCGTCGCCGAAGGGCGCTTCGCCGACGATCCGCAAAAACTCGCCGCGCAGCGCGCGGCCGACGGCTCGGTCGATCACGACAATCCGCTCGAGGAGGTCTACGAGGACCAGCTTCTGTGCGCCGACCTCGTCGTGCTCAACAAGGCCGATCTCGTCAGCGAGGACAGGCTGGCCGAGATCCGCCGTGAGATCGAGAGCGCCATTCCCCGCGCCGTCAAGGTCGTGGCGACGCGTGAAGGCCGCATCGACCCCGCCCTGCTGCTCGGCCTCGATGCCAGGGCCGAGGACGATCTCGCCGCGCGGCCGTCGCATCACGATGGGGCCGAAGGGCACGACCACGACGATTTCGACAGCTTCGTGCTCGACGTGCCGCTGGTCGACGACCCCGCCGCCTTCACGGCCCGGCTGGCCGAGATCGCCGGCCGCCACGGCGTCTTGCGCATGAAGGGGTACCTCGCCGTGCGCGGCAAGCCGATGCGGCTGCTCGTGCAGGGCGTCGGCAACCGCTTCCGCCAGAGCTTCGACCGCCCCTGGGCCTCGGGCGAGGAGCGTTTCGGCAAGCTCGTCGTCATCGGCGAGAAGGGCATCGACCGCAACGCGGTCGCGGCCGCCGTCGGCACCTGAGGCCTGGCCGCCCATGCACCTTCTCCCCAGCGACACGCGCTCGCTCGACGCCGAGGTCGTAGCCGAGGATCTGGGGCAGACGCCGGCCGAGCTTGTCGTGCTGTCCTTCTCGGACGGCGATCTCGCCGGCCTCGCAGCCCTACACGCGGGGGACGCGGCGCTGCCCTCGCTGCGGCTCGCTAATCTCAACCGGCTGAAGCACCCGTTCTCGGTCGACCTCTATGTCGAGAAGGTCGCGGCGCGGGCGCGTTTCGTGGTGGTGCGGCTGCTCGGTGGCCTCGACTACTGGCGTTACGGGACGGAAGAGCTCGCTGCGGCGGCGCGGCGTCACGGTTTTGCTCTCGGCGTCGTGCCGGGCTGCGAACGGGCCGACGATCGGCTCGATGCCGCGTCGACCCTGCCGGACGCAGACCTGCGCCGGCTCTGGGCCTGGTTTCGCGAGGGCGGTCCCGACAACCTCGCGCAGGTGTTGCGCTTCGCCGGCGCGCGGCTCGGACGGGACCTCGCTTGGGCCGAGCCGCTCCCGCTGCCGGCCGCTGCGCTGCACCGGCCTTTCTGCCGCGAGGGCGCCGCCGGCCATGCGCTGATCGTCTTTTATCGCGCGGCGCTGCTCGCCGCCGATACGGCGCCGGTCGAGGCCCTGGCGGATGCGCTCAACGCGCGGGGGTTGCGCGTTTCCGCCTTCTCCGTGACGAGCCTGAAGGATGCGGCGGCGGCCGAGGCGCTGGCGGCGCGTCTCGACGCCGATCCGCCGGATGTCATCCTCAACGCCACCGCCTTCTCGGCCCGGCTGCCGGACGGCGGCACGGTGCTCGATCGTGCCAACGTGCCCGTCTTGCAGGTCGTGCAGGCCGGCCTTCGGCGCGAGGCCTGGGAGGCCTCGACGCGCGGCCTCGGCGCCGCCGACCTCGCCATGAACGTGGTCCTGCCCGAGACGGATGGGCGCATTCTGGCCGGGTTGTTGTCGTTCAAGTCCGAAGGGCAGCGGGATGCTGCGTTCCAATTCGCGCCGCTCGCTCACCGGCCGGAACCGGACCGCATCGCCCATGTGGCCGACCTGGCGCGCGCCTGGGTTCGGCTGCGACGTACGCCGCGATATGGACGCCGCCTCGCCTGCGTTCTCTCCGATTATCCCGGCAAGGCGGGTCGCGGCGGCTATGCGGTGGGACTCGATACGCCGGCGAGCCTGCGCGCCATCGCCGGGCGTCTCTCCGCCGAAGGTTTCGACATCGGCACCCTGCCGGTCGACGTCATGGCCACGCTGACGACGGGCGCGCCTGAACCGGCGCTCAGCCTGACCGACTACGGGCGTGCTCTGGCGGGCCTGCCGGCCGAGTTCGCCGCAAAGGTTCGAGGTGCCTGGGGCGAGCCGGAGGACGACCCGGCCGCGCGCGAGGGTGCCTTCGCGTTTCGCATCGTCCGGTCGGGCAAGTTCGTCGTGGCGATCCAGCCCGACCGGGGCCGCACGGCCGAGCGACGCGCCGACTATCACGACCCCGCCTTGCCGCCACGCCATGCTTATGTCGCCTTTTATGTCTGGCTGCGCGAGACGGAGAAGATCCATGCGCTGGTCCATCTCGGCACGCATGGCACGCTCGAATGGCTGCCCGGCAAGGCGCTGGCGCTCGGCCCGTCCTGTGCGCCCGAGGCCGTGCTGGGTCCCGTGCCGGTGATCTATCCGTTCATCGTCAACAACCCCGGCGAGGCGGCCCAGGCCAAGCGGCGCAGCGCGGCCGTGACGATCGGCCACCTGACGCCGCCGCTGATCGAGGCCGGCAGCCATGGCGTCATGGCCGAGATCGAGACGCTGTTCGACGAATATGCCGAGGCCGACGGCCTCGACGCGCGGCGCGCGCGCCTCCTCGCCGCGGCGATCCTCGAGCGGGCGCGCGAGACCGGGCTCGCCGCGGACTGTGGTCTCGCCGCGAATGAGGCGCCGGGCGAGGCCTTGCTGCGGCTCGACGCGTGGCTCTGCGACCTCAAGGAGGCGCGCATCGGCGACGGGCTGCATGTGTTTGGCGGTGGCAATCCCTCATCCGGCGCCACGCAGCCAAGTTTACACTGGCTGCGCCCTTCTCCCCTTGCGGGAGAAGGTGCCCCTGCGAAAGCAGGGGCGGATGAGGGGTACGCGGATGCCGAGATGCGCGGGCTTCTTGCCGCGCTCGACGGGCGCTTCGTGCCGCCCGGGCCCTCGGGGTCGCCCTACCGCGGCCGGACCGACGTATTGCCGACGGGGCGCAACCTCTACACTGTCGATCCGCGTGCCGTGCCGACCCGTACAGCCTACGAGATCGGCAGCCGCGCGGCCGCCGAATTCATGACCCGCTACGCGCAGGATCATGGCGAGTGGCCGCGCTCGCTCGTGCTCGACCTCTGGGGCAGCGCCACCATGCGCACCGGCGGCGACGACCTGGCGCAGGCCTTCGCGCTGATCGGCACGCGGCCGACCTGGGAGGACGGTTCGACCCGCGTCATCGGCTACGAGGTCCTGCCGAGCGCCCGGCTGGCGCGCCCGCGCGTCGACGTCACCCTGCGTATCTCCGGCCTGTTCCGCGACACCTTCCCCGAGCAGATCGCGCTGTTCGACGCCGCGGCGCGCGCCGTCGCGGCGCTCGACGACCTCAGCGAGGACAATCCGCTCGCCGAAGCACGCCGGGCCGCCGGCGAGACGCCGTTCCACCGCGTCTTCGGAGCGGCGCCCAACAGTTACGGGGCCGGCGTCGCGGACGTGCTGAATACGGGCGCCTGGGACAGGCGCGCGGATCTCGGCGCGCGCTACCTCGCCGCCACCTCGCATGCCTATGCGGGGCCGACGGCCGAGCCGCGCGAGGCGGCGCTCGCCTTCCGGACCCGGGTCGGGACCGCCGACGCCCATCTCCACATGGCCGATCTGCCCGAGACCGACATCCTCGCCTCCGACGTCAATGCCGAGCACGCCGGCGGCTTTGCCGCCGCCGCGGCTGCCCTCGGCGGCACACCGGCGCTCTATCACGGCGACGCGACGCGCGCCGACGTGACCCGTGTCCGCAGTCTCGGCGAGGAGGTCGCCCGCGTGGTGCGGATACGCGCGTCCAATCCGCGCTGGATCGCGGGGCAGATGCGCCACGGCCATCGGGGTGCGGCCGAGATCGCCGAGACGGTCGATGCTCTCTTCGGCTTCGCGGCGACGACCGATGTCGTGCCGAGCCGGCATTTCGACCTGCTGTTCGATGCGACGCTGGGCGACGAGACGGTTCGCGCCTTCCTCGAGGCCAGCAATCCGCAGGCCGCACGCGCCATCGCGGCACGCTTTGCCGAGGCTATGGCGCGGGGCCTTTGGGTGTCGCGGCGCAATTCCAGCGCCGCCATTCTGGCCGACCTGCAGTCGGCAACCGGCCTGCAGTCGGCAACCGGCCTGCAGTCGGCGGCCGAATGCGAGGTGCCGGCATGATCGCGACGGCCGACCGGGTCGGCTGGTGCCCCGGCGCGCTGCGCCCCATGGCGAGCGGCGACGGCCTCATCCTGCGCGTCAAGCCGCGTGGTGGGCACCTGAGCGTCGAACAGGCACGCGGCATCGCCGAGGTCGCGCGGCGCTATGGCAATGGAGCCATGAATCTCACCCAGCGGGCCAACCTGCAGATCAGGGGCTTGCGCGAGGACGGGCTCGCGCCCGCGCTCGACCGTCTGGGCGATCTCGGCCTGCTCGACCCGACGCCTGCGGCCGAGGCGGTTCGCAACGTCGTGTCGAGCCCGCTGGCGGGAGTGACATCCGAGGCGGTGTCCTCCCCCATTTCCATGGGGGAGGACGAGCGCGCATCCGCCGCCTTCGACATCTCGTCCCACGTCGCCGCGCTCGAAAATCGCCTGGTCGAGACCGCGGCGCTGCATGCCCTGCCGGCAAAATTCTCCGTCGTCGTCGACGACGGCGGCCCGCTGGGCCTCCGCGACGTGCCGGCCGACATCCGCTTCGAGGCGTTCCGGTCAGGCGACGGCCCTGCCTTCGCGGTGCGGCTCGGCGGTGGCGAGGAGGTGGCGGGGCTCTGTCGGCCGGGCGACATGGCCGATGCCGCCGAGTCTCTCCTGCGCGTCTTCCTGGAGGCCGCCGATGCCGGGCTCCGCCGCATGGCCGATCTCGTGACGCGCGTCGGCGCCCAGGCCGTCCTGCGCCGTGCGGGGCTCGACCTCTGCGAGGCGCCGCGACCACCGGTGGCCGGGCCGCGCGGCGCGATCGGCCCGCTTGGCGTGGCTTTCGGCATCGGGGCGCCCTTCGGCCGGCTCGACCGGAAGCAATTCGAGACGATCCTCGCTGTGGCGGGCGCCAAGCTTCGTCTCACCCCATGGCGTTCGATCCTGCTGCCCGGCCACGATCGGCCGAACGAGGTGGCGGCCACCTGCGCCGCGGTCGGCCTGATCGTCGATCCGGCCGACCCCCGCCTCGCCATCGCGGCCTGTGTCGGCGCGCCCGGCTGTGACCGGGCCTCGACGCCCGTGCTCGACCACGCGGCGCAGCTGGCACGCCGGCTGGGAATTAACACCCCCGGCGACGGCATCGCCGTCCACCTGTCGGGCTGTCGCAAGGGCTGCGCTCATGCCGGAACGGCGCCGCTGACTCTGGTGGCGAGCGAGGGCCGTTACGACCTCGTGCGGGGCGGGCGCGCCGACGACCTTCCGATCCGCCGCGGCCTCGATTTCGACGAAGCCTTGCTCTCCCTCGAACCGAAGCTGCACGCGTGAGCGCCTACGATTACATCCGCGACGGCGCGGCGATCTATCGGAAATCCTTCGCGATCATCCGAGCCGAAGCCGATCTCGCCCGTTTCGACCCGCACGAGGAGCGCGTGGCGGTGCGCATCGTCCATGCCTGCGGCATGGTGGAAGCGGCGGCCGACATCCTGTTCTCGCCGGGCGCGGTGGCGGCGGCCCGTGCCGCGCTCCGCGCCGGAGCGCCGGTTCTGTGCGACGCCCGCATGGTGGCCGACGGCGTGACGCGCCGGCGCCTGCCGGCCGGCAACGACGTCCTGTGCACCCTCAACGATCCTCGTGTGCCGGCGCTGGCGGAAAGGCTCGGCACCACCCGGACCGCCGCCGCGACCGAGCTTTGGCGCGATCGCCTGGAAGGCGCAGTCGTCGCCATCGGCAATGCGCCCACCGCGCTGTTCCATCTCATGGAGATGATCGCCAGCGGGGCGCCAACGCCGGCGGCGGTGATCGGCATGCCGGTCGGCTTCGTCGGCGCGGCCGAATCGAAGGAGGCGCTCGTCGCCGCGGGGATCGTGCCGGCCTTGATCGTGCGCGGCCGCAAGGGCGGCAGCGCCATGGCGGCGGCGGCTGTCAATGCGCTCGCCAGCGACGAGGAATAGGCCATGCCGCCTCTCGGCCGGCTGCACGGCATCGGCCTCGGTCCGGGCGACCCGGATCTGCTCACCGTCAAGGCGGTGAAGCTGTTGCAGGCGGCGCCGGTGGTGAGCTATTTCGCCAAGGCCGGCCGTTGCGGCATCGCGCGCGGCATCGCGGCGCCCTGGCTGCGGGGTGCGCCGCAGGAAGAGCCATTGCATTATCCGATGACCACCGAGCGGCATTTTGCCGATCCGGCCTATGTCGAGACGCTCGGTGCCTTCTACGCCGAGGCGGCCGATCGGTTGGGCCGCCATCTCGCGGCGGGGCGCGACGTCGCCCTGATCTGCGAGGGCGACCCGCTGTTCTATGGCTCGTTCATGCATCTCTACGTGCGGCTTCGCGAGCGCTTCGAGGTCGCGATCGTTCCGGGCGTGACCGGCATGTCCGGCTGCTGGGCGGCAGCCGGCGCGCCGATGACCTGGGGCGACGACGTCCTGACCGTGGTGCCGGGCACTCTGGAGGCAGGCCCCATGCGCGAACGCATGGCCGCCACGGATGCGCTCGTCGTCATGAAGCTCGGGCAGAACCTCGGCAAGGTGCGCTCGGCGCTGGCGGCCACCGGCCTCCTCGACCGCGCCCTCTATGTCGAGCGTGGCACCATGGCGCAGGAGCGCGTCATGCGCCTCGTCGACAAGCCGAGCGACGACGCACCCTATTTCGCCGTCGTGCTGGTGCCGGGTCGCGGCCGGGCGCCCGGCCGGGAGGGCGGCCCGTGACGGGGTCGCTCGCCGTCGTCGGGCTCGGCCCCGGTCCCGCCGCCTGGCTGACGCCCGAGGCCGACGCTGCCTTAGCGGAGGCGACCGATCTCGTCGGCTACGCCCCCTATGTGGCGCGCGTGCCCGAGCGGGCGGGGCTTATGCGCCACCCGTCCGACAACCGCGTCGAGCTCGACCGGGCACGCCACGCCTTCGCGCTGGCCGCGCGAGGTCGTCAGGTGGCGGTCGTGTCGGGCGGCGATCCGGGGATCTTCGCCATGGCGGCGGCGGTCGTCGAGGCGCTGGAGGCCGAGCCGGCCTTCCGCACTGTGCCGCTGCGCGTGCTGCCGGGCATCACCGCCATGCAGGCGGCGGCGGCCCGCCTCGGCGCTCCCCTCGGCCACGATTTCTGCGCCATCTCGCTCTCCGACAACCTGAAACCGTGGGAGGTCGTGCTGCGGCGGCTCAAGGCGGCGGCCGAGGGCGATTTCGTCGTCGCGCTCTACAATCCCGCCTCGCAGGCGCGGCCCGGCCGGCTCGCGGAGGCCTTCGCCTGCCTGCGCGCCCTGAAGGAGGGCGGCACGCCGCTGGCCTTCGCGCGCGCCGTCGGCCGGCCTGACGAGCGCCTTCACCTGACGACGCTCGGCGAGGCCGACGCGACGCTTGCCGATATGGCGACCTTGGTGGTGATCGGCTCCAGCGAGACCCGCTATGTCGACGGCGGATCCGGCAGGCGCTGGATGCTGACGCCACGCAGCTATGGCGGGGAGGCGGGCCGGTGAAGCGAGCGTCCCCTCATCCGTCGCCGCTTCGCCGCGACACCTTCTCCCCTGAGGGGCGAAGGGTGCTAACGATGCTGGATATTCCTTCTCCCCGTATGCGGGGAGAAGGTGCCCCCGCTGTCGCGGGGGCGGATGAGGGGTCAAATCGCCGTCTTGACCTTATTGATCCAGGCCAGCACCGCGTCGAGCGTGGTGAAGGTCACGACGCTCGGAAGGAGTGGCCGCTCCACCATCACGACCGGCACGCCAAAGCTCCGCGCCGCGTCGAGCTTGGTTCGATCGCCGCCGCTGTTCTTGGTGACCAGGATCTCGATGCCGTGCCGGCGCATGAGCGCCGACTCGGCTGCCATGTCGAAGGGGCCGCGCGCCAGCACGATCTCGCATCGCGGCGGCCGATCGGTCTCGGATGGCGGGTCGATGCTGCGCAGCAGGTAGTGGTGCCGCGGCGCGGCTTTGAACGCGGCGAGGCCGAGCCGGCCGCTGGTCAGGAACACGCGCCGCGGGACGTCACCGAGGGCCTCCGCCGCCGCGGCGAGGTCCGGCACCTGAAGCCAGTCGTCGCCGGGCCGTGCGTCCCACCCGGCACGGGTGAAGGCGGCGAGCGGCACGCCCGTCTCGGCGCAGGCGTTAGCCGCATTCGCCGATATTCGGGCGGCGAAAGGATGGGTGGCGTCGATCACCGCCTCGATCCATTTGCCTCTCAGGTAGGCCGCGAGCCCATCGGCGCCGCCGAAGCCGCCGATGCGGCAGGGGATCGGCGGCAGCGCCGGGGTCTCTGTCCGGCCGGCCAGCGACAAAATGGGCGCGATGTCGCGTCGCCCGGCGATATGCCGCGCCAGGGCCGAGGCTTCGGTCGTGCCGCCGAGGATCAGGAGACGCATGTCATCATCGCGGTGACGCCGTGAGCGGGGCTGCGCCCTGGCTGACGCTGGTCGGCATCGGCGAGGACGGCCTGGACGGCCTTTCCCATGCGGCGCGACGCGCGCTGGCGCAAGCCGAACTCGTCGTCGGCGGGCGCCGTCACCTCGCTCTCCTCGGTCGAATCGAGGCCGAGACGCTGGCCTGGGCGTCCCCCATCGAGGCCACCTTTCCGGCGATCCTGGCGCGGCGTGGTCGCCCGCTCGCGGTGCTGGCGAGCGGCGACCCCTTCTGCTTCGGCGTCGGCTCGACGCTGGCCCGCCGCGTGCCGGCGGCGGAGATGCGGTGCCTTCCCCAGCCCTCCGCCTTCAGCCTCGTCTGCGCCCGGCTCGGCTGGGCGCAGCAGGATTGCGCGCTCATGTCGTGCTGCGGCCGCCCCGTCGACGCCCTGATCCCGGCGCTTTATCCCGGGGCGCGGCTCATCGTCCTTGCGGCCGACGCGTCCACACCGGCCGCGGTGGCGCGGCTGCTGACGGAACGGGGCTTCGGGCCGTCTCGCCTGACCGTCTGCGAGGCCATGGGCGGCCGGCGCGAGCGGTTGCGGGAGATGTCGGCTGAAGGTTTCGCCGCAGGCGACATCGATCCGCTCAACACGATCGCGATCGAGGTTCTGGCCGGCCCGGACGCGAGGCTTCCTTCGCTCGTGCCGGGCAGGCCCGACAGCGGCTTCGAGACGGACGGGCAGATCACCAGGCGCGAGATGCGCGCCGTCACTTTGGCAAGGCTCGCGCCGCGGCGCGGCGAGACCTTATGGGATGTCGGCGCGGGGTCGGGATCGGTCGCGATCGAATGGATGCTGGCCCATCCGTCGAACCGGGCCATCGCAGTCGAGCGCGAGGCCGAGCGCGCGGCCCGCATCGCCCGCAATGCCGCGACCTTCGGCGTGCCGGGGCTCGAGGTCGTCGGGGGCGCGGCGCCAGGGGTGCTCGCCGGATTGCCGCAAGCCGAGGCGATCTTCATCGGCGGCGGCGCCACGGAGACCGGCGTCGTCGACGCCTGCGTAGAGGCGCTGCCCGCTGGCGGTCGGCTGGTGATCAACGCCGTGACGATCGAGACGCAGGCCCTGCTCGCTGGTCTCCATGCGCGCCAAGGTGGCAACCTCGTGCTGCTGCAGGCCGCCGAGGCAGTGCCGGTCGGCACCTTCCACGGCTTCCGGCCGGCCATGCCGGTCGTGCAATGGGCCTGGGTGAAGCCGTGATCGCCGTGGGACTGGGCTTCCGCAGGGCCTGCACGGCCGGAACGCTGGTCGCGCTCGTCCGGCGCGCCCTCGCCGCGACGGGAGCGCCGCCGCAAGATCTGGTCGTCGCGACCGTCGCCGAGAAGGACCGGCCCGTGCTGCACGAGGCCGCCGCCATCCTCGGCCTCCCGGTGCGAATCCTGTCCAAGGAGGCCATGTCGGATGTCGAGGATCGGCTCACGGTGCGCTCCGATCGGGTCCAGGCCTGCCTCGGCATTCCATCCGTCGCGGAGGCGGCGGCGCTGACCGCGGCGGGACCGGGCGCGCGACTGATCCTGCCCCGCATCGCCACGGCCGACGCGACTTGCGCGGTGGCCGCCTCGGCGGACGAGCCATGACGATCCACTTCATCGGCGCCGGCCCGGGCGCGCCCGACCTGATCACCCTGCGCGGCCGCGATCTCCTCGCGCGTTGTCCGGTCTGCCTCTATGCCGGCTCGCTCGTGCCGCGCGCGCTGCTCGACCATTGCCCGTCCGGCGCGCGCATCGTCGACACCGCGCCGATGACGCTCGAGAGCATCGTCGCCGAGTTCGAGGCGGCGCATGCGGCGGGGCGCGACGTGGCGCGGCTCCAGTCCGGCGATCTGTCCATCTGGAGCGCGCTCGGCGAGCAGCTCCGCGCACTCGACCGGTGCGGCATTCCCTATACGATTACGCCCGGCGTGCCCGCCTTCGCGGCGGCGGCAGCGGCGCTCGGCACGGAGCTGACCTTGCCGGAGGTCGCGCAATCTTTGGTGCTGACGCGCACCAGCGGCAGAGCGTCGGCCATGCCGCCAGCCGAGACGCTCGCCGCCTTCGCGGCGACGGGTGCGACGCTCGCCATCCACCTCTCGATCCATGCGCTCGACAGGGTCGTGGCGGAGCTTCTGCCGAGCCACGGGGCCGATTGCCCGGCGGCGGTCGTCTACCGTGCGTCCTGGCCCGAAGAGCGCGTGTTGCGCGGTACGCTCGGCACCATCGCGGGCGTCGTTGCGGCCGAGCCGGTCGAGCGCACCGCCCTGATCCTCATCGGCCGCGTTCTCGGCGCCCGCGACTTCCGCGCCTCGGCGCTCTACGATGCCGACTATCATCGGCGCTTTCGTGGAGGAGCCCGATCGAGCGACGATGGCTGACGGACAGATGGTCGACCCGCTGAATTTTCTGGCCGGCACCGGTCGCCTCCCGACGTTCGAGCCCGGCACGGTGTGGCTCGTCGGCGCGGGACCGGGCGACCCGGGCCTGCTGACGCTCCATGCCGTCGACGCGCTGCGGCAGGCCGACGTCATCGTCTATGACGCGCTCGTCGGCGACGAGATCATGAGCCTCGCCAACCCGGCCGCGACGCGCGAATTCGCGGGCAAGCGCGGTGGGCTGCCCTCGCCCAAGCAGCGCGACATCACCGAGCGGCTGATCGAGCTCGCACGCGAAGGTCGGCGCGTGCTGCGGCTCAAAGGCGGCGACCCGTTCGTCTTCGGTCGCGGCGGCGAGGAGGCGCTTGCTCTGGTCAAGGCCGGCATCAGGTTCCGCGTGGTGCCGGGCATCACGGCCGGCATCGGCGGGCTGGCCTTTGCGGCGGTGCCGGCGACGACGCGCGACACCAACCACGGGGTGATCCTGGCGACCGGCCATTTCGCCACCCGACAGGACTCCTGCGACTGGGGCGCCCTGGCCCGCACCGGCCTACCGATCATCCTCTACATGGGCATGACCTTCCTCGACGAGATCGCCACGGCGCTGATCGAGGGCGGCATGGCGGCAGACACTCCCGTCGCCGTCGTGGCCGATGCGACGACCCCGAAGCAGCGCGTGCTACGCACGACGCTTCGCCGCGCCAAGGAAGAGGCGGAGGCCAAAGGCTTCAAGGCGCCGGCCATCGTCGCGATCGGCGCCATCGCGGCACTGCATGATCTTCTGGCACCCGGCATGGCATCGGCGCCCGAAAGATCCGCATGAGCGCGGGCTTCATCATCGCGGCGCCGCGGTCGGGCAGCGGCAAGACCGTCGTGACGCTCGGCCTGATGCGCGCGTTTCGACGCCGGGGTCTCGTCGTTGCAGGGCTCAAGAACGGTCCCGACTATATCGACCCCGCCTTCCATGCGGCGGCGACCGGCCGGCCCAGCGTCAACGTCGACACCTGGGCGATGCCGCCCGCGCTCGCCGCGAGCCTTGCCGGCGAGGCACAGGCGGGCGCCGATCTCGTCATCGGCGAAGGCTCGATGGGCCTCTTCGACGGCGTGCCGGCGCCGCGCGGGCGGAGCGGATCGTCCGCCGACATGGCGGCGCTCCTCGGCCTGCCGGTGCTGCTCGTGCATGATTGTTCCGGTCAGTCGCAGTCGGCGGCCGCGCAGCTCGCCGGTTGCGCCGCCTACGACCCGCGCCTGCGCATCGCCGGCGTCATCCTCAACCGCATCGGCAGCGAACGGCACCGTCGCCTCGTGTGGGAAGCGGTCGAGGCCGCCGGCCTGAAGGTCTTCGGCGCCCTGCCGCGCGACGCGACGCTGGCGCTGCCGGAACGCCACCTCGGCCTCGTCCAGGCTGGCGAAACGGCGGATCTCGACACGAGGCTCGACGGATTCGCCGACGTCGTGGCGCGCCACGTCGACCTCGACGCGATTCTGGCGGCGCGGCAGGGGATCGTGACGCCGACGGCCGGGACGGTTCCCGGTCCGGCGCTGCCACCGCCCGGCAAAAAAATCGCCATCGCCCGCGATGCGGCCTTCTCCTTCCTCTATCCGCACGTGCTCGACGGCTGGCGGCGCGCAGGCGCCGACCTTCTGTTCTTCTCGCCCCTCGCCGACGAGCCGCCGCCCGAGTCGGCCGATGCCTGCTGGCTGCCGGGCGGATATCCGGAACTGCACGGCGCCCGGATCGCGGCGGCGTCGCGGTTCATGGCCGGCCTGCGCGATGTCGCCCGGACGCGGCCGGTGCATGGCGAATGCGGCGGCTACATGGTGCTCGGCCGGAGCCTCGTCGATGCCGCGGGCACGCTCCATCCGATGGCGGGACTTGTGTCGGTCGAAACGAGCTTCGCGCGCCGGAAGATGAACCTCGGCTATCGCGACGCGCGGCTGCTGGCGGACGGTTGCCTCGGGCCGGCCGGGACGAGGCTGCGCGGCCACGAGTTCCACTATGCGGTGGTCACCGAGCCCGGTGAGGATCCGCCCTTCGCTGAGGTGATGGATGCCTATGGCTCCGCTCCGGTCGCTGCCGGCGGCCGTCGCGGAAATGTCACGGGCAGCTTTTTCCACGTCCTCGCGGAGTCGCCGTCGACAAAAACGATTAACGATCGTTAAGCCGCTGTTAAGCTTGAGGGCGCGACTTTATCGATTGGCCGAACCACCGGCCGGGGTGCCCTCCACATGTGCCGCTGGATCGCGTATCAGGGTGAGCCGACCTTCCTCGATGCGCTGGTGGCCGAGCCGGCCCATTCGTTGATCGCCCAGTCCCTGCGCGCCACCGAGGCCAAGGTCGCCACCAACGGTGACGGGTTCGGAGTCGGCTGGTACGGCGACCGTGCCGTTCCGGGCGTCTATCGCGAGATCCGCCCGGCCTGGTCGGACGAGAACCTGCGCTCCCTCTGCCATCAGGTCCGCTCGTCGCTCTTCTTCGCCCACGTCCGCGCCTCGACCGGGCCCGCCATCGCGCGCGCCAACTGCCATCCGTTCTCCGTCGGCCGCTTCATGTTCATGCACAATGGACAGGTCGGGCAATATTGCGCCATCAAGCGGCGGCTCGAGGCGCTGATCCCGGACGACTGCTACCACGACCGCGCCGGCACGACGGATTCGGAGGCGCTGTTCCTGGCCGCCTTCGGTTTCGGCCTTGCGACGGATCCGGTCGGCGCCCTCGCCCGCACGCTCGATGCCGTCCACGGCCTGATGACCAAGGCCGGGCTCGGGGAGCCCTTGAAATTCACCGCCGCGCTGACCGACGGGCGTGACCTGCATGCCGTCCGCTGGGCCAGCGACGGCCGCGCGCCGACGCTCTACTGGCGGCAGAACGCGGGCAGCATCATCGTCGTCTCCGAGCCGCTCGACGGCGAGCGGGCGCAGTGGCGCGAGGTGCCGCAAGGCTGCGTGCTCACCGCGCGGGACGGGCAGTGCCTCACGATCGCGCCCTTCGGGGAAAGCCATCACGCGGCCGCCGCCTGACGGGATTAGCCTCGTCGCGGGTGTCTCGCGCGAGGCGCCGGTTTGGTGCATTATCGCTAGAGCATGTTCGGCTGTTGCCGAACTGCTCCAGCCTTGAAATGCGAGCAGTTTCATCGGGAGAAGCGGCGGGAGCGGGAGAATGAGTCACGATCACGAGGCCGGGGAGCGTTGGAAGCACGACGGCGTGCGGGTGGTGCCCGGCGATTCGCTCGATGCCAATACGCCGCAGACCGCCGGCATGGATCGGCAGGCGGCCATCGATTTCGCGCGGGTCGGCGCCCGCAAGCTCTGGGCCGGGACGGTGAAGATCCGTCCCGATGCCAAGACCGGCGCGCATCATCACGGTGCGCTCGAAAGCGTGATCTACGTGGTGCGGGGCAAGGCGCGCATGCGCTGGGGTGAGAGGCTGGAGTTCACCGCGGAGGCCGGCCCGGGCGATTTCATCTTCATCCCGCCCTACGTGCCTCACCAGGAGATCAACGCCAGCCCGGACGAGGTGCTCGACTGTGTGCTCGTGCGCAGCGACGGCGAGGCGGTCGTGGTCAATCTCGACATTACGCCCGTCGAGACGCCGACCGCCGTCGCCTGGATCGACCCCATCCACCGGGCGCCGTGAACGACGTCAGGTCTCGAGCGGCTTCAGCCCCGCCTCGATCTCGGCGCGCCGACGTTCGAGGAAGGGAGGAAGTGCAAGCCTGCGGCCAAGCCTGTCGAGCGGCTCGTCGACTGCGAAGCCCGGACCGTCGGTGGCGATCTCGAACAGGATGCCGCCCGGTTCGCGGAAATAGAGGCTGCGGAAGTAGAAGCGGTCGACCGGACCGCTCGAGGGCACGCGCATGGTCTTGAGTCGATCGGCCCAGTACCGATAGCCGGCCTCGTCCGGCGTGCGGAAGGCGACGTGATGCACCGCGCCGGCGCCCTGCCGCGCCCGCGGCAGGTCAGGCTCGACCTTCAGGTGCAGCTCCCGCGCCGATTCTCCACCGCCGGCCATGGCATAGACATGGGCCTCGGCGCCGTCGGCATAGGTCCTGACGGGTTCCATGGCCATCACCTCGCGCAGCACGCGATCGGTCGGGGCGAGCTCCGGCACGCTCAAGGTGATCGCGCCGAGCCCGAGGATCTGGTAGTCCCGGGCGACCGGACTGTCCGTCCAGGGATGATGCGGCTCCGAGCCCGGGTCGGCGACGAGGCTCAGCCGCTGTCCCTCGGGATCCTCGACATCGAGCACCCAGCGGCCGTCGCGCTCCACGATCGCGCCGGTTTCGACCTTGTGGCGGGCGAGATGACCGGCCCACCAATCGAGCGCGTCCCGGCCGGGTACGCGCAGGCCCGTGCGGACGATGGCCGAGGTGCCGCGTCGCTCGCGTCCCACCGGCCAATCGAAGAACGTCACGTCCGACCCTGGCGAGGCCAGCCCATCGGCATAGAAGAGATGGTAGGCGGAGACGTCGTCCTGATTGACGGTCTTCTTGACGAGGCGCAGGCCGAGCACCTGGGTGTAGAATCGGTGGTTGCCCGGCGCGTCGGCCGTGATCGCCGTCAGATGATGGAAGCCGGTGAGCTGCATGCGCGAGGGTCCTGCAACGACGATGGGCGCCTTCGTGAGAAGGCGCCCATCCTATAATAGTCCGTCTCGGTACCTTGAGAAAATCGCGCCGCCCTATGCGGCTCGTCTTACGAGCCGGATGATCAACAGCAGGATGACCGCCCCGATGACCGCGTCGATGATCGCCGCAACGTAGCCCGTGCCGAGATGAATGCCGATCGTCGGCAGCAAGTACCCCGCAATGATGGCGCCGACGATGCCGACGATGATGTCGCCGATCAGTCCGAACCCCCCGCCCTGAACGAGCAGGCCTGCCAGCCATCCTGCGATGCCGCCCACGATGATCCAGGCAATGATTGATCCGCCGTCCATTGTCAGCTCCTTAGAACCCATGCCCCCGCCGTTGTCCGGCTGCTGCGGAAATCCGTGGGCGTCGCAAAGGTTCCGATCTCCGGCGGGAGACGGCCGAAAAGTGGCAGGCCTTCGCGGTTCGCCGCGCGATCAGGCGATGATGTCGGGCGTCACCTGATCCTCGAGAAAGCTGATGCGGTCGCGCAGCACGAGCTTGCGCTTCTTGAAGCGCTGGACCTGCAGTTGGTCGATTGAGCCGAGATGGAGCAGGGCCTCGATGGCGGCATCGAGATCGCGGTGTTCCTCGCGCAGCCGGTCGATTTCGGCCCGAAACGATGCCTGCTCATCGTCGGTGAGATCCTTGGCCATCCGCACCCCGCCCTCGTGACGCGGCATCGGGGAGCCGTGCCCGGCACCACGCGACGCGTGCCCCATTATCGCCTCGAACCCCGCCGCCCCGCAAGACGGGGCGTCGCCGGCCGATGGTCATGCAACTCTCGATCCGGTCGGCCGTTAGGCCGGTGCGGAGGCAGGGCGCACCGAGAGGCACTCTTCGGCGAGACATCTCGCCTTTCGCCGGTCCATGCTCCGATGTCCTCGCACGCAAGGCGCTCATGAGCCAGGATCATTACGACGTCATCGTCATCGGAAGCGGCCCCGGCGGCGGTTCGGTGGTTCATCGGCTGGCCCCGAGCGGCAAGCGGATCCTCGTGCTGGAGCGCGGCGGCTATCTGCCGCGCGAGCGACGCAACTGGGACGCCCAGGCCGTGTTCGTCGAGGGGATCTACCAGACGGACGAATGGTGGTATGGTCGAGACGGCTCGAAATTCCATCCCGGCCTCCATTATTACGTCGGCGGCAATTCGAAGGTCTATGGCGCGGCGCTGTTCCGCATGCGCGAGCGCGACTTCGGCGAGATCCGGCACAGCGAGGGAGTGTCGCCGGCCTGGCCGCTCGACTACGGGGACTTCGAGCCCCATTACGCGGCGGCCGAGCGGTTGTTCCATGTCCATGGCCGGCGCGGCGAGGACCCCAACGAACCCGTCTCGAGCGGGCCGTTTCCCTACGAGCCCGTGTCGCACGAGCCGTTGATCGAGAAGCTCAGCGACGATTTCCGTGGCCAGGGGCTTCATCCCTTTCATCTGCCGCTTGGCATCCTGCTCGACGAGGCAAACGGCAGGCCGACGCCGCAGAGCATCTGCATGCGCTGCGACGCCTTCGACGGCTTCCCCTGCCTGCTCAACGGCAAGGCCGACGCCCAGGTGATCTGCATCGACCCGACACTGGCCCGCCACGACAACGTGACGCTGCTGACCGGCGCCTACGCGAGCCGGCTCGAAACCGACCCCTCGGGCAAGTCCGTCTCCTTCGTCCATGTCGAGCGCGAGGGTCGCCGGGAGCGCTATTCGGCCGATGTCGTGGTCGTGGCCTGCGGCGCGCTGAGCTCCGCCCTGCTGCTGTTGCGCTCGCATGGGCCCGGTCACGAGAACGGGCTCGCCAACGGGTCGGACCAGGTCGGGCGCAACTACATGCGGCACAACCAGTCGGTGCTCATGGCCTTCCTGAAGCATCCCAACACCACGGTGTTCCAGAAGACGCTGGCGGTGAGCGACTTCTATTTCGATAGCGACGACTGGGCGTTCCCGCTCGGCCTGATCCAGATGTGCGCCAAGACGAGCGGCGCCCAGATCCGCGGCGAGGAGGTGCCGAGCTGGCTCGACGGGATCCTTCCCGACATGCCTTTCGACAGGCTTGCCGACCATGCGCTCGATTTCTGGCTGTCGAGCGAGGACCTGCCGCACCCGGACAACCGCATCGCCTACGACGGCGAGCGCGTGATGCTCGATGTGCACGAGAACAACATGGAGGCGCACTTCCGGCTCAAGGCGAAGCTCAGGCAGATCATGAGCAAGGCCGGCGCCTCGCGCTTCCTGCTCGAACGCAGCCTCTATCTCGGCAAGGACATCCCGATCGGCGGCACGGCGCATCAGGCCGGCACGCTGCGCTTCGGCACCGATCCGAAAAGCTCGGTGCTCGACACCAATTGCAAGACGCACGAACTCGACAACCTCTATGTCACCGACGCGGGCTTCTTCCCGTCGATCGGCGCGGTCAATCCGACGCTCACCATCATCGCCAATGCGTTGCGGGTGGCCGATCACCTGCGCGAGCGGTTGGGGATCACGGATCGGCCGGCCGGGCAGCCGGCGGTCGGCAACAGCCATGTGCTCGGCGGGACGCAGGCGGCGGGAGCATGGGCGGCATGAACTGGCTCGATCTCGTCGCACCGCAGCTTCTGGCCCGCATCTGTCTCGTCTGTCTGTTTCCCTTCAGCGGGATCGACAAGATCGTCAATTGGAACGAGGCGCTGGCTCAGGCCAAATCGAGCTTTCTTCCCGGCGGCGCCGTCCTAGTCGTCATCGGCATGGCAATCGAATTCGTCACGCCGGTGATGATCGTCATCGGCTGGCACGACCGGCTCGCGGCCTTCGTGCTGGCGGGGTTCTGCGTGGTGACAGCATTGCTCTACCACCAGTTCTGGGCCTTCGGCGACTTCTGGGCGAAGGCGAAGAGCCAGGGCCGCGAGCATTTCTGGGAGTTCCTGAAGAATTTCTGCGTCGCCGGTGGCCTGGGCCTGCTGATCATCGGGCAGCAATGGGCGCCGGCGAGCTCGGTCTTGCGCGATCCCTTGTCCTCGGCCCCGTTCTCGGCGAGCCCATGAGCGAACCCTATGAGATCATCGACCAACGCTTTCGGCGGCTGGTGTTGCCCAATGCGGCGCTGGAAACCCTCGGCGAGGGCTTTCGCTGGCTGGAAGGGCCGGTCTGGTTCGGCGACCACCAGACGCTGCTCTTCAGTGATCTGCCCAACGACCGCGTGATGCGCTGGAGCGCCTCGGGCGGCGTCTCGGTCTTCCGGCAGCCGTCGGGCTTCGAGAACGGTCATGCGCGCGACCGCGAGGGGCGGCTGATCTCCTGCTCGCATCACGGCCGCCTCACCCGCACCGAACTCGACGGCCGGTTGACGGTGCTGGCCGACAACTACCGTGGCAAGCCGCTCAATTCGCCCAACGACGTCGTGGTGAAGTCGGACGGCTCGATCTGGTTCAGCGACCCGCACTACGGGCTCGACACCGACTATGAGGGCGGCAAGCGGCAGGCGCAGCTTCCGCCGGGCCTTTATCGTCTGGATCCCGCATCGGGCGACCTCGACCTGGTCGCCGACGATTTCCAGGGTCCCAACGGCCTTGCCTTCTCGCCCGACGAGACGAAGCTCTACGTGGCCGAGACGGGCGGCCAGTTCGATCCCGAGCCCACGCAATATATCCGGCTGTTCGACGTCGTCGAGGACGGGCGTCGGCTGCGCAACGGCCGGTGCTTTCACAAGGTCACTCCCGGCGACGCCGACGGGTTCCGGATCGACGTCGAGGGCAACCTCTGGAGCAGCGCCGCCGACGGGGTGCATTGCATCGACCCGTCAGGCGACCTTCTCGGCAGGATCAAGGTGCCGAGCCTCGTCTCGAATCTCTGCTTCGGCGGCCGCAATCGGGCGCAGCTGTTTCTCTGCGCCTCGCATACGCTCTACGCCATCTATACGAACGCGCGCGGGAGCCAAAGGCCGTGATGGTCGCGCGCGCCATCCGCCGCCTCTCCTTCACCGCGGCCGACCTTGGGCGCGCGGGCGCCTTCTACGCGGCTCTCGGCTTCGTCCCCACCGGAACCGGCCCCGCCGATGCCGAGGAGCTTGCGGCGCTCGGCCTCCCGGGAGCTCGGGCCGAGCGCCTGCGCATGACGCTCGGGGCGCAGGAGGTTGAGTTCCTGGCCTTCGATCCGCCCGGCCGTCCCTATCCGCCGGACAGCACCTCGACCGACCTTTGGTTCCAGCATATCGCCATCGCGGTCGGCGACATGCGCGAAGCCCACCGGCGGCTCATGGCGGCCGGCGGCGCAACCCCGATCACCGAGGGCGGCCCGCAGCATCTGCCGCCGAACACAGGGGGCGTGACCGCTTTCAAGTTCCGCGATCCCGACGGACATCCGCTCGAGTTCCTCGAATTTCCGCCCGGCGTCGGCGACCCCGCCTGGCAACAGTCGGAGGGCGACTCGATCTTCCTGGGGATTGATCACACGGCAATCTCGGTCGGCGACGTCGATCGCAGCCGCGCCTATTACGAAGGCTTGGGGTTTCGGCAATCCTCTCGCTCGCTGAACCGCGGCCCCGAACAGCAGCGGCTCGACGGCCTTGCCGGCGATGTCGCAGATGTGGTCGGGCTGAGCCTGGCCGTACCAACTCCGCATCTCGAGCTGCTCGCCTATCGAACCGGGCTTCGGCGCTCGATTGCGGCGAGCGGGCGCCCCGACGACATCGCGGCGACGCGCCTCGTACTGCGGAGCGAGGCGGCGGGCGAGCCGCCGTGCCTCCTCCGCGACCCGGACGGCCACCTGATCCTCATGGAAGGCCTGATCGGCTGTTGCCGATCTGCTCCAGATTAGAAGAGCGAGCACGTTCATCGGGTTAGGATCGCGAAGCGATTCGACCTAAACCGATCGTGCTCTAGCGCCCTCGTTCACGGAGGCGCCAGCTCGGACATTTGGTTGATTTTTCCCTAATCGGCCACGTGCCCGGCCGGTCGTGCCAGCCTCGGGCAAGCTCGTGACCGCACCATCGGTTGGGACAAGGGAGACGAGCCATGCATGTCGCGGCCCGCACCAATCGCTACGATGCCCCCGCGGCCGAATACAGCCGGTCGCGCGTCCGAGCGTATCGGGCCGCTCCGGCGGACCAGGCCGGGGCGGACCGAGGCAGCCCGTACGGGACCCTAGCGGTCGTCCCTCGCCAAACGATTAACGAGGCAGCGCGCGAGAGCCGGACGGTGCCGGTTCTGGCGCTGTCCTCGAACCTTGCCGTGCTCGACGTCAATGCCTTGCTGGAGGGCGGAGCGGTGCATCTCGCGACGGCGCCCCGTGCGCCCGCGTCGTCGTCCCGTCCGCCTCCGACGTCGGCGGACGCAGATGCGTCCGATTCGATCGACGGGCTGTTGAGCCGGATGCTGGCCATTGGCTGAGCCGAGCGTGCGGCCAGTCGCGAAGATGTGAAGGCCCTGACGCCAGACAATTGTTCGCTCGCCACAATGGCAATGTCATCTTTCCGTCGTGACGGGCGTTGACCTGCCACGCTGCGCGAAGGAGATCAGGATGTCGATGCAAGGTCATCTGTCGGAATTGACACGCCGCCACCAGGCGCTCGAGAAGCAGATAGAACTCGAAAAGACGCATCCTTCGACCGACCGGCTCAAGCTCAGCGAACTCAAGCGCAAGAAACTGATTCTGAAAGACGAAATCGCGAAGTGCCGTCCGGCAGCGTGATCGGGTGAAGGCCTGAAGTCCCTTCATCGTGAGGGCGTGCTGGGTGCGCCCTCGCGACGAGGGGCACCCTTTCCCTTTGGCAAGCTCATGGTCGACGCGAATGCGGTGGACTTCGACTCGACATGGCTGCGGGGAGATGTGGCTCGACTGCCCGGCACTGCCCGGCAGTTTCGGCGAGCGTCGGCCGCACGAACCGCCTCCACCGAAGACGCCTGGTGTCGGCTCGGCCGGCCCAGGCCCATGAATGAAATCCTGGCCACCCGCGCGCCCGAACCTGACGAAAGGTTAACGTGAGCGGGCGCGATTTGGTCAACTTCATCGGTTAGCTTCGCGTTAACCGGGCGCAGGAGCCCATCGACGAAAGCCAACACGACCCCTGTAAAATGCCGATCGCCCATCCTACATGAAAATGTTGGCGGCCGGCTGAATCAGAGGTCGCAGTAGCCCGCTTGTTGGGGCTACGGAAGGAGACTGTAATGGCCTATGCGCTTCCGATCATTTCGGGCGAAAGCGGGCTGACGCGCTATCTGAATGAAATCCGCCGATTTCCGATGCTGGAGCCGCAGCAGGAATACATGTTGGCCAAGCGTTGGCGCGAACATGAGGACCGGGCCGCGGCACAGGAACTGGTGACGTCCCATCTGCGCCTCGTGGCCAAGATCGCCATGGGATATCGCGGCTATGGATTGCCGATCGGCGAGGTGATCTCCGAAGGCAATGTCGGGCTTATGCAGGCCGTGAAGCGATTCGAGCCGGACAAGGGCTTCCGCCTCGCCACCTACGCAATCTGGTGGATCCGCGCCTCGATCCAGGAATATATCCTGCGATCGTGGTCGCTGGTGAAGATGGGGACGACCGCCAGCCAGAAGAAGCTGTTCTTCAACCTTCGCAAGGCCAAGAGCCAGATCTCGGCGTTGGAAGAGGGCGACTTGCATCCTGACCACGTTGCCACGATCGCGACCAAGCTCGGCGTGTCGCAGCAGGACGTCGTCGACATGAACCGCCGTCTCGGTGGCGACACCTCGCTGAATGCGCCGATGCGCGAGGAAGGTGAGGGTGAATGGCAGGACTGGCTCGTCGACGATTCGACCAGCCAGGAGGCCATTCTGGCCGACGAACAGGAGCGGGAGAACCGGCATGACGCTCTCTCGGGTGCATTGCAGGTTCTGAATGCTCGCGAGCGCCGCATCTTCGAGGCGCGTCGCCTTGCCGAGGATCCGATCACGCTCGAGCAGCTCTCGGAGGAGTTCAATATCTCGCGGGAACGCGTCCGGCAGATCGAGGTCCGGGCCTTCGAGAAGGTCCAGGCCGCGGTCAAGGCGGGTATCGCGAAGATCGAGGCCTTGCCGCCGAAACCGCCGGGCAACTCCCGCGCGGCGCTGGCGGCGCATTGAACACGCGGCTCAGGCCGACGGCCTGACGTCGACCACCTCGCAACGCTTGACCCCGACGGCACCGGCAAGCTGCTGGAGCCGTTCCGTCACGACCTCGCTGTCGGGCACGCGGGCGGCGTTGCCAACCTCCAGGATCACGCCGTCGACGCTGATCTTCAATGCCGACTCGTTGAGCACCGCCGGTGCGCCGGCCGACAATCGGTAGGCCAGCGCGATGCTGCGCCCGAGGATTTGCGTCCGCCGGCGCTGGCTGCGCGACAGGAGGTCGACGGCGGGCGCCAGATAAGGATCGTCCGGCCTGCCGTTGTAGCGGGCGTGGATCGCCGCAGCCAGAAAGACGCGCTCGGCATGCTCGATGCCGATGAAGGGAAACTGGAGCAGGCGGCGGAAGCTTTCCTGTGCCCGGAGGTCGGGATGGTCGCGCCAGGCAAGATCCGACAGCGCGCAGATCGCCACCCGCAGCCGGGTCTCGGCCGGCGTCTCGCCGGGGAACAGGCCAGCGGTCCACGCGACCAGGGCCGGTGCGAAGTCGGTAACGCGCGATTGCGGCAGGCCGATCAGCCGCGCACCCTCGACGAGCGGGTCGAGATAGCGTTCGGCGTCGGAAAGCTGGGCATAGAGCCATCCCTCCCGCAGGCCGAGCGCCGAGAACACCACCCGCTCCGGGGCGAGGCGCTTCAGCACCCGGTCGAGCACCAACGCGGCCGCCGGCAAGGTGCGGGCCCGCCGCGCCGGAACTGCCGCGAGCACGGCCGGCTTGGTCGCCGCCACGCGCCACAGACTCTTGGCGAAGGCTCGTAGCTCATCCGTCGGCACGCGGTAGCCATGCACCACGGGGACGGGCGTTGCCTGCGCGGCCATATGGGCCTTGGCCAGTGCGCGCCAGCCACCCCCGACCGCATAGAAGACCGGGCTGGTCAGCGCCGGGGGCAGGCTTTCGGCGAGCAGCGCGTCGATCTGGCGCCGTGCATGCTCCGTACCCTGCTCGAGCAGGGCCTCGACCGGCAGGGCGCCGAGCGGCAGGCTGACCCAGCGCTCGCCGACGCGGTCGTCGAGCGCTTCCGCCACTTCGAGACTGCCGCCGCCCATGTCGCCGACGAGGCCTACAGGGCGGAAAAAGCCTGAAATGACGCCGAGCGCGGCATGTCGCGCCTCTTCGGCGCCGCTCAGGATGCGGATGTCGAGCCCGGCTTCCGCCCTGATGGCGGCGGCGAGGTCTGCTCCGTTCGATGCTCGCCGCATCGCCTCGGTGGCGATCGCGTCGAGGCGGGTGACGCCCATGGCGTCGGCGATCGCCCGGAAGCGCCGCACCGCCTCGATCGTGCGGCGGAAGTTCTCCGGCTTGATGGCGCCCGTCTGCGCCAGCCCGTCCCCGAGACGGCACAGCGATTTCTCGTTGAAGCGCGGCAGGGGTGCGCGGCCGAGTTGGTCGTAGACCACGATGCGGACAGAATTGGAGCCGATGTCGACGACCCCATAAGGCGGCCGCAGGGTACGCCCGGCAGGGTCCGGGTCGAGGTCGAGCGGCCTGTGGATGGTTTCGCCCGGCTCGGTCGTGGCCATTCCCATGCTCGCCTCCCCGGGACGACCGTCGCGCGGTCACGCCACGGGTTATATGTCGATCGGGGGGCGCAACAAGCCGGAGGCGCGACGAGCGTGAGTCTGGCCGGCGTGCGGCTATTGCCAGGATTTGATCGCGTCGTCGAAGATGCGCTGGCCGGTCGACCCCTTTTCGAACGTGATCTTGGCGACCTTGCCCGAGGCGAAGAGGAGAGACACGTCGACCCAGTTTCGCTGTTCCAGGAGTGCGAGGTTGCCGGGCTCGGCGGCGCCGTGGGACAGGCCGACGAGGAAATAGTCCTGGGTGATGGCCACCGGAACCCCGGCCAGCGGGTCTCCGGTCGGAGTGCTGTCGTCCTTACGCATCTCCGGAACATTGATCTGCTTGATGGGACCGAGCGTGTTGCCGGCCTGCCGGGTGAAATGGAACTCCATCGTGTGCGACGCCGGGAATTGCGGCTCCGTATTCTTCTTCAGGACCATGCTCATCGTCAGATCAGCGTCCGGAATGTCGACGTCCGCCCGGACCGCCGTCGACAACGGCTGGTCCTGGCCCGGGCTGACGCTTTCCGTGCGCCACACGACCGTCCCCACATAGGTCTTCACCTTCTGCGGGTCCTGGGGCGCATCGACCAGGAGGGCAGCCCGTTGCGACACGGGAATGGCTGGCGTCTCGACCGCGTCGCTGCCGCCGGGGCTTTGAGGCTGGATCGGCGCCGCGGACCCGGACGGCGTCGACGGTTCGGCCGGCATCGAGGACGGCGCTCCCTGATCTGCAGGAATCTGCGCGGCCGCGTCGGGAGCAGCCCCGGGTTGCGCGGAGGCCCGTCTGTCAGCCGTGTTCGGCGCGTCGGCACGGCCGACGATCTTGCTCGGATTGTCCGGTGCGGCGACGACGGGCGGTCCGTTCGCGGCCGTCACCTCCTGCGGTCGATCGCGTAGCCGATAGGCGGCAACCGCGATGCCCGCGGCAATCAGGAGCAGGACGGCGAGCCCGGCATAGAAGCTTGTTCCGCGTTTGCGCTCGAGGGTCGGCGCCGGCGCGAGCGGGCGCACCACGCCGGGGCGGCCACGCCGCGGCCCCGGCACATCCGGATCGACGGCTTGCGGACCGGCGGACCCCGAGCCGGGATCGTCCGACAGCCCAAGCGTCGGTGCGGCAGGCAAGGCCGTCGATGCCTCTACCGGAGCCGCGCCGGGCGCCGCAGCCGGCCCGGCGACTCTCGGAGCCAGTGGCGGCGGTGCGACGTCAGGCTCCCCTGCGGGGCCGGTCGCGCCCGGAGGGAGGGCAGCCGAGGATGCCGTCGCCGCGGGCGAGGGACGCGGCTGTGCCACCGGCGTCGCGGCGGCTTGTCCCTGATCGGCGCCGATCCGCGGACGGATCGCGGCTGCTGCAGGGCGTGTCGCTCCCCCGCCGCTTTCGCCGCCCCTGGGACGGGGAGCAAAGACCGGACGCTCCCGCTGCGGCGCGGGCATTGTCGGCGAAGTCCCGTCGGCCGGCGGGACGGGCGCTCGTGGAGCCGTGGCGATGGAAGCGGCCGGCGCACGTGTCGGTGGGTCGATGACCGGCGGCGCTACGATCGGCGGTGCGGCGACGGGCGGCGAGGCCGGCGCCCTCAGCCGTGCCTCGAGGCGCTGGATCGCATCGTCGAGCGCCAGGCTCTCGCGGTTGACGTCCTCGTCCGGGACCGGCGGATCCATGGCGCGAAGCTGGCCCAGCAAGGCATTGCGAGCCCGCTCGTAGATGGCATGGCGGGCCTCGGGGGACGCGTCCTGGAGCCCGGACACTGCGCGTTCGAGGAGCGGGTAATATTCGGCCATGGGGGTTCAGACCATTGAAACCGGCATCCGTCAACCGGCGGCATAAGGGGGTATCGGCGCCAGCGGCGCCGCTCGCTAGTCCTGGAAAGGATTACGGACCAGGATGGTGTCGTCGCGCTCCGGACTCGTCGACAGCAACGCCACCGGCGCGCCGACGAGTTCCTCGATGTAGCGGACATATTTGATCGCCTGGGCCGGCAAGGCAGCCCAGGACCGCGCCCCGCCGGTGGTGCCCTCCCAACCCTCCACGGTCTCGTAGATGGGTTCGACGCGTCCCTGCGCGGCCTGGCTCGCCGGCAGGCGGTCGATCACTTCGCCGTCGAGCCGATAGCCGGTGCATATCTTCACCTCGTCGAAGCCGTCGAGGATGTCGAGCTTGGTCAGCGCGAGGCCGCTGATCCCGCTGGTCCTGACCGCATGGCGGACCAGCACCGCATCGAACCAGCCGCAGCGCCGCCGCCGGCCGGTATTGACGCCGTACTCGCGGCCGGTGTCGCCGATCCGCTGCCCGATCGCGTCATGCAGCTCGGTCGGGAATGGGCCGCCGCCGACCCGCGTCGTATAGGCCTTGACGATGCCGAGCACATAGCCGATGGCGCTCGGACCGAGGCCTGAGCCCGTCGCCGCGGCGCCCGCCACCGTGTTCGACGAGGTCACGAACGGATAGGTGCCGTGGTCGATGTCCAGCATGGCGCCCTGCGCGCCCTCGAACAGGATCCGCTTGCCGGCCCGCCGCGCGCTGTCGAGTATGCCCGATGTCGCGGCCATGTAAGGCAGGATGCGCGGCGCGATGGCGTCGAGCTCCGCCCGGATCTCCGCGACCGTGACCGGCGGCAGGCCGAGGCCGCGCCGCAGCGGCTCGTGGTGCGCCATCAACCGGGCGACCTTGGCATCGAGCGACACGGGTTCGGCAAGGTCGCTCACCCGGATGGCGCGCCGGCCGACCTTGTCCTCGTAGGCCGGCCCGATGCCCCGTTTCGTCGTGCCGATGGCACCCTCGCCGGCGGCACCGCTTTCGCGATGAGCGTCGAGCTCACGATGCAGCGGCAGGATCAGCGTGGCGTTCTCCGCCAGCTTGAGATTGTCCGGTCCGACCGTGATCCCCTGGCCACGCAGGGCTTCGATCTCGGCGGCGAGATGCCACGGATCGAGCACGACGCCGTTGCCGATCACGGAGAGCTTGCCGGGACGCACGATACCGGACGGCAGCAGCGCCAGCTTATAGGTCGTGTCACCGATCACCAACGTATGGCCGGCATTGTGGCCGCCCTGGAAGCGCACCACCACGTCGGCCTCGGTCGACAGCCAGTCGACGATCTTGCCCTTGCCCTCGTCGCCCCACTGGGCGCCGACAACCACTACATTGGCCACCCGAGACGCTCCCCAACCGCAAAAGCCTCCGTCCTGTTCGCGCCGGGCGAACGGACCGCGGGCTGACGCAGGACAGCCACGCGTGCTTGCTTAAGAGGACCGTCGCGGCGAGTAAAGCCCGCGACGGAGCGGCGGCGGGCCGCCGTCGCTCAGCAGGATTCCGGATAGTAGCGGCACTTCAACTCGTGATTGATCTCGAGCTCGCGTGCCGCTCCGCTACCGGCCGGATATCCACCGAGCGATCCATTCGGCCCGCGCACATAATTGCCGTAGCCGTAGCGGTTGACGTGATAGCGCGGGTTTTCGCCCGCCGCCCTGTATCGTCCAAGATGATCGTAGGGCGGGAAGGGTAGGGTCTGAGCTCCGGCTGCGGAGCCGAGGCCGCAGACCGCCAGCGCGGCGAGGGCAGCCAGAAGGATGCGATTGGACATGTTGGTCGTCCTTGAGATCGTTTCTTCTTAAATGGGTTCTTCGGGACGGAACGTTAAGGGGAAGACCGTGATCGGAACCGAACGCCTGCGCCAGATCTGCCTCGCACTCCCAGATGCCACGGAGAAGGAGGCCTGGGGCGACCCGACCTTCCGGATTCGCGACCGGATCTTCGCCATGGAGAAGCGCGGCGACGGCCGGGTTTCCGTCTGGGTCAAGGCGCCGAAGGGCAGCCAGACGATTCTCGTCGGCGCCGATCCGGACCGGTTCTTCGCACCGCCCTACCTCGGGCCGAAAGGCTGGGTCGCCATGCGGCTCGATCTGGACCCGGACTGGGACGAGGTCGCGGGGCTCGTCAGGCGCAGCTATCGCCTGATTGCGCCGAAGCGCCTCGCCCGCCTGCTCGATTGAGATCCGGCCTGAGGTTCAGAACCGCAGCACCTTGGCCGACTTGACGCCGGGCAGGGACTGGATCTTGTCGAGCGTGGCGGGGGGCACCGCGCCGTCGATCTCGACGAGCGCGATGGCTGAGCCACCCGGCGCGTCGCGACCGAGCGCGAAGGTGGCGATGTTGAGGCCCGCGTCGCCGAGCGCCGTGGCGAAGCGGCCGATGAATCCCGGCTTGTCCTCGTTGGTCACATAGAGCATCGAGGGCGCGAATTCCGCATCGACCTTGATGTCCTTGATCGCCACGATGCGCGGCTTGCCGTCGGTGAACACGGTGCCGCCGACCGCGCGTTCCTGTGCATCGGTGACGACCGTCAGGGTGATGAGCGATTCGTAGTCGCTTTCGGCGGCGCGCGTCACTTCGTCGACCGCGATGCCGCGCTCCTTGGCGACGGCGGGCGCCGAGACGACGTTGACATGGGCGAGGGCCGGCCGCAGCAGGCCGGCCAGCGCCGAGGCGGTCAGTGCCTTGGTGTTGTAGCCGGCGACGGCGCCCTCGTAGGTGATGCGGACCTGCTTGATGGTCGCGTCCGTCAGTTGCCCGGCGAAGGAGCCGAGGCGTTCGGCGAGCGCGATCATCGGCTTGAGCCGCGGCGCCTCCTCGGCCGTGATCGAGGGGAAGTTCACCGCATTGGAGATGGCGCCGCGCATCAGATAGTCGGACATCTGCTCGGCCACCTGCAGCGCGACATTCTCCTGCGCCTCGCTGGTGGCGGCGCCGAGATGCGGCGTGCAGACGACGTTCGGGTGGCCGAAGAGGACGTTCTGCTTGGCCGGTTCCTCCGCAAACACGTCGATGGCCGCGCCCGCCACATGACCGTCGTCCAGAAGCTTGCGCAGTGCCGCCTCGTCGATCAGGCCGCCGCGGGCGCAGTTGATGATGCGCACTCCGGCCTTAGTCTTGGCGAGGTTCTCGGCGGAGAGGATGTTCCTGGTCTGCGGCGTCATCGGCGTATGCAGCGTGATGACGTCGGCACGGCGCAGGAGGTCGTCGAGCTCGACCTTATCGACCCCGAGGTCGATCGCGCGCTCGGGCGACAGGAAGGGGTCGAAGGCGATGACGCGCATCCTGAGGCCGATGGCCCGGCTCGCCACGATCGATCCGATATTGCCGCAACCGATGATGCCGAGCACCTTGCCGGTGATCTCGACGCCCATGAAGCGGTTCTTCTCCCACTTTCCGGCCTGGGTCGAGGTGTCGGCGGCGGGGATCTGTCGGGCGAGCGCGAACATCATCGCGATGGCATGTTCGGCGGTGGTGATCGAATTGCCGAAGGGTGTGTTCATGACGATCACGCCCTTGGCGGTGGCGGCCGGGATGTCGACATTGTCGACGCCGATGCCGGCCCGGCCGACGACCTTCAGGCGATCGGTCGCATCGAGGAGCTTGGTCGTGACCTTGGTGGCCGAGCGGATGGCAAGGCCATCGTAGTCGCTGATGATCGCGGCGAGCGCGTCCTTGTCGAGGCCGGGCTTGAAATCGACCGCGACGCCGCGCTCGCGGAAGATGTCGATGGCGGCGGAGGAGAGAGCGTCGGAGATGAGGACTTTGGGAGCCATGGGGTGGGATCCTAGAAATGGTTGAAGCTAGGGACCCCTCATCCGACCTGCCTTCGGCAGGTCACCTTCTCCCGCAAGGGGAGAAGGGAGTGCTTCGTCCTGCGGGATTGGCGCCCTTCTCCCCTTGCGGGAGAAGGTGCCCGAGCGGAGCGAGGGCGGATGAGGGGAAGGCGTGAGCTCAGGCGGCGGCGCGCAACTCGCTCGCCGCGATGCGATAGGCCCAGTCGAGCCAGTCGGTCAGGGCCTCGATGTCCGCCGTCTCGACGGTGGCGCCGCACCAGATGCGCAGGCCGGGCGGGGCGTCGCGATAGGCGCCGATATCGTAGGCGACGCCCTCCTTTTCGAGCAGGGTCGCCAGCGTCTTGGCGAATCCGGCCTGAGCCTCGGCAGTCTGGCTGGTGACGGCCGGATCGACCACCTTGAGACAGACGGAGGTGTTGGAGCGCGTCGCCGGATCGGTGGCCAGATTGGCGATCCAGGCCGTGCGCGCCACCCAATCGTTGAGCGCCTTGGCGTTGCGGTCGGCGCGGCCGATGAGCCCGTCGAGGCCGCCGACGCTTTTGCCCCAGGCGAGCGCGTCGAGATAGTCCTCGACGCACAGCATGGAGGGCGTGTTGATGGTCTCGCCGGCGAAGATTCCCTCGGCGAGCTTGCCGCCCGACACGAGGCGGAAGACCTTCGGCAAGGGGCGGGGCGGCGTGTAGGTCGTGAGCCGCTCGACGGCGCGCGGCGAGAGCACGAGCATGCCATGCGCGGCTTCGCCGCCGAGCGCCTTCTGCCAGGAGAAGGTGGTGACGTCGAGCTTCGTCCAGGGAAGCCGCTGCGCGAAGGCGGCCGAGGTCGCGTCGCAGATCGTCAGGCCGGCGCGGGTGTCGGGGATCACGGCGCCGTCGGGCATGCGGACCCCGGACGTGGTGCCGTTCCAGGTGAACACCACGTCATGGTTGAAATCGACCTGCGCCAGATCCACGATCTCGCCATAGGGCGCCTTCAGCACGCGGGTATCGGCAAGCTTGAGCTGCTTCACGGCGTCGGTCACCCAGCCCTCGCCGAAGCTTTCCCAGGCCAGCACGTCGACGGGCCGCGCGCCGAGCATCGTCCACATGGCCATCTCGACGGCGCCGGTATCCGAGCCCGGTACGATTCCGATTCGGTACTCCGAGGGAATGTCGAGAAGCGCGCGGGTCGCCTCGATCGCGCCTTTGAGCTTGTCCTTGCCGACCTTGGCGCGGTGGGAGCGGCCGAGGGCCGCGTCGCTCAGGGCCTCGAGGGTCCAGCCGGGGCGCTTGGCGCAGGGGCCGGAGGAAAAGCACGGATTTCCCGGCCGCCGGCCGGGTTTAGGGTTCGTCATTTTGATCCATCCTCGCAGATGGGCGCCTCTCGTTGGGGAGAGGTGTCCCAGGACCGTGATTAGGAGCTTTGTCGGATTCAGTCAAGTCTGCGACGGATACCGGCATGTCACATCGGTCGCATCGGTGGCAGGCGGTTCGATCGTTGTCAGGACCTCGCAATCGTCGCGCGCTGCGGAATCGTCCACAAGAGGTTCCCCGGCCCGGGCGGCGTATGGCTTTGCAGCGCGGGCGGCCACGAGTGGATATGATGGCGGAATGAAGTCGCGCGCGCTGCGGACGTTCGGGACGGCCCGCATCGCGCTGGCTGTCGCCATGCTCGCGGTGGGCGTCGTCACGACCCTCTTCACGATCGGGGCCGTCTATCGGCTGCATGTCGTCCTGCCGGTCTGGGACGAGTGGGTGTCGGTCATCGAACTGCAGCAGCTGCGGGGAGGATACTACACGCTCGGTGATCTCGCGATGCAGTATAACGAGCATCGAATCCTCATTCCGCGCCTGTTTTACTTCGTGGACGACGAACTGTTCGGCATGTCTGACCGGTTCAACCTCGCGATCATGTTCCTGTTCCAGGCCGCCAGTGCCGCGATCTTGATCCGGCTGATGATGCAACGCGTCGCCTGCCGCACGTGGCGCCTGCTGCTTGCGGGCTTCGTGCTGCTCCTCATGTTCTCGCTCCGCCAGGAACAGAACTTCACCTTCGGATTCCAGCTTCAGTTCACCGGGGTCTTCAGTTTCGCAATGATGGCAGTGCTGTCGTTCGTCGATGCGCTCGACCGGCTCGGGACGTTCGGCGCGCCGGAGCGGCGCGGCGCTTGGGCGCGCCTGCTGCTCGCGGGACTGCTGTGCGCCGTCGCGACCTACACCATGGCGAGCGGCGTCCTGGCGGGGTTCACTCTGCTGACACTTTCGCTCGTCCTGCGGGCGCCATGGCGGGTTTCGTTGGCGACGGCCATCGTCTCGACAGCGCTGGCGACGCTCTACTTCCACGGATATGTGGCAGGTCGGTTGAGCCTGCCGCTGGCCGATGCCCTCGCTCATCCCATGGCCTATCCGCGGTTCCTCGCGGGTCTGATGGGCAACATCCTGGGCGACGACCTGGTCGCGACGCAAGAGGTCGGCGCGGTCGGCCTGGCCGCCTTTGCGCTGGCGGCTGCGGCGGTCGCCGTGCGACGGACGCCAGAGGCCGCCGCGGCCGCCCTCCTGGCCATCATGGGCTTCACCGTGGCGAGCGCCTGCGCGACGACCTACGGCCGGATCGGGGCCGGACTCGCGCAAGCCTACGAAGGCCGCTACGTGGAGGCCGCCGCCATCTTCTGGTGCGCGCTCGTGCTGTTCTGGTTTCCGGTGGCGGTGCAGGGTCTGGGCCGCGCTCGCAAGACGCCCTCGCGCATCGCGGGCGCCGTCGTGGTGGCGCTCACGATGGCCCTGACGGGCGGCGGTGCGGCCTATTTCGAGGCTACGGCGTGGCCCGACATGGTCCGGCAGGCCGCCAAATTCCAGAGGTTCCGCAACAGTCTGCTGAGCGGTCTCTATGACAAGGACGCAGGCCGCTACGAAATCTTCAGCGAGGAGGATATTCGACCTCAGATCGCGTTCCTGCGCGCGGCGAAACTGTCGTTGTTCGGTCGCCCGGCTTTCGCCGACCTTGGGCGTCCGATCGCGTCGCTCGGCGAGGCCGCGCCGGCCTCGGCTTGCGCCGGGACGGTCGTCGCGCAGGCCGATCCGGCGACGCTCGGCGGGGGCGGCGTGCGGCTTCACGGCGCGGCCTGGGACGTGGCACGCAACCGGCCCGTCAAGCGCATCCTGGCCGTCGGCGCGGACGGCAGCGTCACGGGCTTCGGCTCGCCCGACCGTCCGGCCGGGCGTCCGAGAACATGGACCGGCTATGCCAGGGCTGCGGTGGGCGAGACGGTGTCGGCCCATGCGGTGCTGTCCGACGGACGGCTGTGCGATCTCGGCGGGGCTCCGATCGCGTCACTCCTTTCCAAGCCAGCCACACCGACAAGTCCCGCGGCCCCGTGACCGTCGCGGCGGCACGGACTGGGCGGCCCTGGCCGGGTGCCGGCCCGTGCGGCGAAGGCGGCAGCGAGAGCCAGCGCAGAACCGGATGATGTTCAGAGCCGCTTCAGGCCCAAGCTCTTGCCGTCCTTGGGATCCTTGAGCCAGGTGCCGTCGTCCTGCATGTCGAGCTTGGTCGTGTGACCCTTGCGCGCCATCAGGACGAGCCGCCCGCCGATCATCTCCCAGCCGACGGGGTCGAAGATCATGATTCCCTGGTCGCGGCAGGCCGGGGCGAGATTGGCCTTGAGAGTCCCTTTCGGACCGTGGGCCTTGGCATCGAGCGTCACCATGCAGCCGGTGTCGCGAGTCTTGTCGCGCATGACAGCATAATGGCCGGCGACCTCGGCGGGGGTGACGACCGGGCGGCGTTGCGCCGGCGCCGCCGCGACGGTGGGCTCGGCTGCGGCCGGAGCCCTCGCCTTGGCGGCGAGCTTCAGGACGACCGCCTTGTGCGGCCCGACCGGCTCCAGGCGAAACAGATTCCCTTCGGGACCCGTCCCGGTCATCACGCCGTCGGCGGCCGGCGCCATGATCAGCAGCGGTTGGCCGGCGGTGTCGGCGAGCTGGATCTGCCCCTCGCCGGTCTCGATCCAGATCGCCACCGTCGACAGCATCGGGAAGGCATGGTGGCAACCCATCGGCATGCCCACCGCATAGCCGGAGTCGAGGATGTCCGATCGGAGCATGATGCGGCACTGGCGCGAGCCGTCCTCGAGCTTGAGATCCCAGGTTCCCACGGCGCGGGTCGCGGGAACCGCTCCGGCGGCGGCGGCGAGGGCAATGCCCGGAGCGACCATCGCCGCCAGCGCGCCGGCAATCCCCACGCGGCGAAGGCTTGTCAGGACCATGGATCGACCTCGAAGGCTCGGCGGCGCGGACGGATCAGGCCGTCTTCCCCGGCGCGGGCCAGGGGGTCTCGGCGACGGGCGTCAGCGGGCCTTTTCCGGCCGTCCAGGACAGCAGATTGTCTACCACGAGCTGCCCCATCGCGTCTCGCGTATGCTGCGACGCAGAGCCGACGTGCGGCAGGAGCACGACATGATCCATGTCGATCAGCGCCTGCGGCACACGCGGCTCGTCGGCGAAGACGTCGAGCCCAGCCGCCGCGATGACGCCCTGGCGCAGGGCCGCGACCAGCGCCTCCTCGTCGACAACGGTGCCGCGCGCGACGTTGATCAGCACGCCCGTCGGTCCGAGCGCCTCGAGGATCTCGGCATTGACGAGGTTGCGCGTCCCGGCGCCGCCCGGCGTGATGACGACGAGGATGTCGCTGGCCTCGGCCAGGCCCTCGAGGGTCGGATAATAGAGGTAGGGGACATCCGGTTGCGGACGGCGGTTATGATAGACCACAATCAGGCCGAAGGCTTCCGCCCGCCTGGCGATGGCCTTGCCGATGCGCCCCAGCCCGACGATGCCGAGCGTGCGGCCGCGTAGCGTCGCGGTCAGCGGGAAGTTGCCCTTGAGCCATCGGCCGGCCCGCAGATGGCGCTCGGCCGCCGGCAATTGCCGGACCGTCGTCAGCACGAGGGCCATCGCCGTGTCGGCCACCTCCTCATCGAGCACGCCGGGCGTGTTGGTGACGACGATGCCGTGCCGGCCCGCCCAGGCGGCGTCGACACTGTCGTAGCCGACGCCGAAATTGGCGACGATCTCGAGCTTCGGGAAGCGGCTCATGAAGGCGCCGTCGATGGCCGAATGGCCGCCGGTCGCGATCGCCCGGATGTCGGGAGCGTGACGCGCCAGCGCGCGGTCCGGATCTTCGGCGTCCCACAGCTTGATCAGCGGCAGCGCTTTCTCGATCCCCTCGATCACGATGGGCGCCATGGGGTGAGGCATCAGGACGGTCGGGCGATCCAAGCCAAGGCTCCGGTCGATGGGTGAAAGATTGGCGCGCCGCGGCGCGAGGCCCATCATGGGGCAAGCGGTTGCACGCGGCAACCGTCATCGCCCTGCGGGTGCGCCCTCCGCGTGCTTCCGATCCCGCCGGTCTTCGGCGGCATCGGTGCGAAAAGGCTCGCGTCTGGCCGCGGCTGCGGCTACCTAGTCCGAGACAAACCTTTTCGGGATCGCGATGAAGAAGGTCTATTCCGACAGCCGTGCCGCCCTCGAAGGCCTGGTCGAGGACGGCATGATGATCATGGCGGGCGGCTTCGGCCTCTGCGGCATCCCGTCGAGCCTGATCGCGGCGTTGCGCGACACGGGCGCCAAGACCCTCACCTGCGTGTCGAACAACGCCGGGATCGATGGGGCCGGCCTCGGCGTGCTGCTCGAGACGCGGCAGATCCGCCGCATGATCTCGTCCTATGTCGGCGAGAACAAGCTCTTCGCCAGCCTCTTCCTGGCCGGCGAGCTCGAGGTCGAGTTCACGCCTCAGGGCACGCTCGCCGAGCGCATCCGGGCGGGCGGTGCCGGCATCCCGGCCTTCTATACCAAGACCGGCGTCGGCACGCTCGTCGCCGAAGGCAAGGACATCCGTGAGTTCGACGGCCACGATTACGTGATGGAGCGCGGCCTCTTCGCCGACATCGCGCTCGTGCATGCCTGGAAGGGCGACACCGAAGGCAACCTCGTCTACCGCAAGACGGCGCGCAACTTCAATCCGATGATGGCGGCGGCGGCGCGCATCACCATCGCCGAGGTCGAGCATCTGGTCGAGCCCGGCGAGATCGAGCCCGACCATATCGTCACGCCGGGGATCTACGTGAAACGCATCGTCCACGTTCCGGAGACGGACAAGCGGATCGAGCAGCGCACGGTGCGCAAGCGCGCCATGGCGGCGGCCGCGACGGGGAGTGAAGTCTGATGGCCTGGACCCGGGAGGAGATGGCGGCCCGCGCGGCGCGCGAGCTTCGCGACGGATTCTACGTCAACCTCGGCATCGGCATCCCGACGCTAGTGTCGAATTTCATCCCCGAGGGGATGAGCGTACAACTCCAGAGCGAGAACGGCATGCTCGGCATGGGGCCGTTTCCGTTCGAGGGCGACGAGGACGCCGACCTCATCAATGCCGGCAAGCAGACGGTGACGGCACTGCCGACGACGAGCTTCTTCTCCTCAGCCGACAGCTTCGCCATGATTCGCGGCGGCCATATCGATCTCTCGATCCTCGGGGCCATGCAGGTGGCCGAGACCGGCGATCTCGCCAACTGGATGATCCCCGGCAAGATGGTCAAGGGCATGGGCGGCGCCATGGACCTCGTGGCTGGGGTCAAGCGGGTCGTCGTGGTGATGGAGCATGTCGCCAGGGCCAAGGACGGCACCGAGGAGCCCAAGCTGTTGGAGCGTTGCACCCTGCCGCTGACCGGTTCGCATGTGGTCGACATGGTCATCACCGACCTCGGCGTGTTCGAGATCGACAAGGCCGCCGGGCGGATGACGCTCATCGAACTCGCGCCCGGTGTCACGCTCGAGACGATCGCGCGGAAGACCGCGGGCCGGTATGCGGTGACGGAGGGCCTGGGCGCCGTGGCCGCTTAGGGACACGGGCCGACCATCGCTCCCTTCATCGCTTGCCGCAGAGCTGCCGCCCGTCCGGCCCGGTGCGGGCCACGATGCCGCCCCACGGCGTGACGATATATTGGCAGCCCGTCCCGGCGTCCGTCTCGACCCCGAGGCCCGCCGTGCGGGTCTCGGGGTCGACGGCGTCACGGAAAGGGCCGGCGTGACGAACAAGGCTCCAGGCGAGCCAGAGGATGATGGCCGCCCCCGCGAGCCATAGGCCGTAGAGCACCGTCCGGGTGAGCTTCTCGCCAGCCGTCATCGTATCCCCTTTCGGTCGCCCGCGG
Organism: Lichenihabitans sp.; assembly: GCA_965277635.1. Classification (GTDB taxonomy): domain Bacteria; phylum Pseudomonadota; class Alphaproteobacteria; order Rhizobiales; family Beijerinckiaceae; genus Lichenihabitans. The sequence continues at coordinate 741,101 of CBDIDE010000002.1, read as the reverse complement.
ATTTGCTTTGCCGGGCGACGTCTTCTAAACCGCTCTGCCTCGCGCCGGCGAGACCGTCTCGGCCGGCGCGCTGCGTCGACGTCGGCGGCGGTCACATCGCGGCTTGGACGGAAGGTGCGGTTTTTGCAGCCGAAGACAACCGTAAGCGGCGTCGATGCCGTGGTGGCCCGCATCGGGGCCGTGCCGTTTCTCGCGATCGTCGCGCTTCTCATGCTCCTTCCGGGGCTTGCCACTCTGCCGCCGATGGATCGGGACGAGCCGCGCTTCGCCCAGGCTTCGAAGCAGATGCTCGAGACCTCGGATTTCGTGGCCATCCGGTTCGGCGACGAGGCCCGCAACAAGAAGCCGGTGGGCATCCACTGGCTGCAGGCGGCAACGGTGCGCCTGGCGGAACTCGGCGGGGTCCCGGACGCCCGGCAGCGGATCTGGCTCTATCGGGCGCCCTCGCTGCTCGGTGCGGTCGCCGCCGTTCTGCTGACCTATTGGGTGGCGCTTCCTCTCGTGACGCGGCGCGGCGCGCTGCTGGCAGCGATGTTGACGGCCGCGACACCGCTGCTCGGGGCCGAGGCGCGCCTCGCGACGACCGACGCGGTCCTCTGCGCGACCGTCACGGCCGCCATGGGGGCGCTCGCCAGGGTCTATCTCGCCGACGCGGAGACCCGCCGTCGCAAGTGGGGGACGGCAGCGATTTTCTGGCTCGCCGTCGGCACCGGCATCCTGATCAAGGGACCGATCACGCCGATGATCGCGGCTTTCGCCTCGATCGTCCTGTCCGTGCGGGACCGCTCGGCGCGCCGGCTGCGTTCCCTGCGGCCGCTTCGCGGGGTGGCGCTCTGCCTGCTGATCGTGCTGCCCTGGTTCATCCTGATCCTGCTCAAGACCCATGGCACCTTCTTCACCGAAGCGGTCGGGCGCGATCTCATCGGCAAGGTCGAGGGCGGGCAGGAGATGCATGGCGCGCCGCCCGGCTTCTACGCGCTGGCTTTTTGGCTGACGGGGTGGCCGCTCGCGCCTTTCCTGGCGTTGGCGGCACCCGCCCTGTGGAGATACCGGAGGGATTCGGCCGCGATCGTCCTCCTGGCGTGGGTCGTTCCGGCCTGGCTGCTGTTCGAAGCGGTGCCGACGAAGCTCGTCCATTACGCGCTGCCGCTCTATCCGGCCCTGGCGGTCCTGGCCGTCTTGGGCCTCGAAGGCAGCGTCCCGGTGTCGCGGGTGTTCCGGGCACCGGCCGGCTGGGTCCTGTTCGGCCTGCTGGCGCTCGTGCCGGCGACCGTCCTGGCTCTCGTCGTCGCCGGGGAAGGCTGGCTGTGGACGCTCGGTCCGGCCGGCCTGGCGCTCGCGGCGCTGGCCATGCTGGCGTCGGTGATTGCGGCCTGGGCTGCTCGCCGGGCGCTGATCGGGCGGAACCTTTACGGCGCCGGAACGCTCGCGGTCCTCGCGGCTTGGCCGGTCTATCTCTTCGTGTTCGGTTGGCTGCTCACGCCGGGGGTTGCCGCGAGCCTCGCCGTGTCGCCGCGCCTCGCCTCGGCCGCCAAAACGGCGCTTGGCCCAGCCTGCCCAAGCCCCCGCTACGCCACGGTTGGCGACCGCGAGCCGAGCCTGATGTTCGCGACCGACGCCGGGCTGCTGATGACCGACCCCGCCGGGGCAGCGCGGTTCATGGCGGAGGGCGGCTGCCGCGTCGCTTTCGTCGAGGCGCCGCAGGAGGCGGCCTTCCGTTCGGCGCTTGCTCCGACGCCTGGCGTTCGGCAGGCCGCACGGGTCGGCGGGATCGCGATCAACGGCGGCCACACGCTCGACATCGGCGTCTACATACGGCAATGAGGGCCGCCATGACGCAACCCCACGAGGCGGAAGGCCGCATGACCGAGATTGCCGCCGCCAGCGGCGGCGGTGTGGGTCGCGCGGCGGCATCGTGATGGAGCCCCGGGTCACCGTCGTCGTGCCGGTGCGCAACGAGGCCGGCAATCTCGCGCCGCTGATCCGCGAGATCGACGAGGCCCTCTCGGGCCGCATGTCGTTCGAGGTCATCGTCGTCGACGACGGTTCCGACGACGATTCCGGCCGGGAAGTGGCCGAGCTTGCAGCCCATCATCCGTGGCTTCGTCAGATTCGGCACGCGACCTCCTGCGGCAAGTCGGCGGCGATCAAGAGCGCGATCGCGGCGGCGCGCGCGCCGGTCATCGTGACGCTCGACGGCGACGGGCAGAACAATCCCGCCTTCATCCCGGCCTTCCTGGCCCGGATGGAGGAAGCAGGGGAAGGCTGCGGCCTCGTGCATGGACAGCGGCTCGGCCGCAAGGACACGGCGTTCAAGCGCGCGCAGTCACGCATTGGCAACGGCGTCCGGCGCGCCATCCTGCGCGACGGCACGCGCGACACGGCCTGTGGCTTCACCTGCATCCGTCGCCACGTCTACCTGGACCTGCCGTTCTTCGACGCGTTGCACCGTTTCCTGCCAGCGCTCGTGCGCCGCGACGGCTATGAGGTCGCCCATGTCGACGTGGTGGACCGGCCGCGCCTCAAGGGCGTCTCGAAATACGGCTTCTTCGATCGGCTCGGCGCCGGCATCGTCGACCTGATGGGGGTCGGCTGGCTGCTGGCGCGCCGGGGCCGCGTGCCGAATGCCGAGGAGGTCGAGCGCCCTTGATCTACAGCCTGCCGCAACACCTTGCGCTGTATTTCTACGATGTCTTCGTCACCCGCTTCGACTTCTGGGTGGCGTTCGGCATCCTGGCCCAGATGGTCTTCGCGGGCCGCTTCCTGGTGCAATGGATCGAGAGCGAGCGGGAAGGCCGCAGCGTCATCCCGGTGGCGTTCTGGATCCTGTCGATCATCGGAGGCGGCATGACGCTGCTCTACGGCCTTGCCCGCCACGACGCCATCATCATCCTCGGCCAGGTGCTGTCGAACGTGATCTATGTGCGCAACCTGATGCTGATCGCCAGGACGAAGAAGGCGAGCAAGGTCGAAAGCGATTAGGCGCCCCCTTTTAGCCTTTGTCAGAATTGCTCGTAGAGTTGAATCTGTCCTCGCCGCTCATCCCCGCGCACGCGGGGATCCAGCGCATGAACTCGACCAAAGGCCACGCAGATGGGTTGGTGACCGTGCCAGAACCCGATTCCGCCTGGGTCCCCGCTTGCGCGGGGATGAGCGGAACAGGTTTTCCGTTTCAAGGTCAGGCCGGCAGATTATGGCTGCCCACGGCCCGCAACCGCTCGAAACCGCGATCGAGATCGGCCTGCAGGTCTGTGACGTCCTCGAGGCCGATCGAGAAGCGTAAGGCCGGGCCGCCGGGGTTCCAGGTCGTGGCGGTCCGGTAGGCCTTGCAGTCGAACGGGATGACGAGGCTCTCGTAGCCGCCCCAGGAGGCGCCGATGCCGAAAAGCTCGAGCCCGTCGAGCATGGCGGCCACCGCCGGGGCCGGGGCCGGCTTCAGGATCACCGAGAACAGACCGGACGAGCCGAGGAAGTCGCGCTGCCAGATGGCGTGGCCCGGATCGTTCGGCAGGGCAGGGTGGAGCACTCGAAGCACTTCGGGCCGGGCCGCGAACCACCGCGCCATGGCGAGGCCCTGCCGCTCGGCCTCGCGCAGCCTGAGCTCCATGCTGCGCAGGCCGCGCAGGGCGAGGAACACGTCCTCCGGACCGGCGCAGATGGCGAGATCGGTAAAGGTCCGCTGGAGGGCCGGCCAGTAGTCGGCATTGGCGCTGGTCAGGCCGAGCAGCAGATCGGAATGGCCTGAGAGATATTTGGTGCCGGCCTCGACGGCGATGTCGACGCCGCGCGCGTGCGGCGGGAAGAACAGCGGCGTCGCCCAGGTATTGTCCATGATGACGCAGGCGCCACGCGCATGGGCCGCGGCCGCGATAGCCGGGATATCCTGCATCTCGAAGCTCTGCGAGCCCGGCGCCTCGACCAGCACGGCGCGCGTGTTCGGCCGCATCAGCTCGACGATGCCCGGGCCGACCGTCGGATCGTAGTAGGTCGTCTCGACGCCGAAGCGCTTGAGCACCCGGTTGCAGAAGCGGCGCGTCGGCCCATAGGCCGAATCGGTGACGAGGAGATGGTCGCCGGCCGAGAGCACGGCGAGGAGCGCGATGGTGATCGCCGCGAGGCCGGAGGGCGTCATCACCGTGCCGGCGGCGCCGGCGGTCTCGCTCCAGGCCTCGGCGAGCGCGTCCGTCGTCGGCGTCCCATGGGTGCCGTAGGTGTAGCGGCCGGTGCCCGCCTGGAAGATCTCGGTGGTCTCGGCGAGCACCGTCGAGCCGCGGTAGATCGGCGTGTTGATGAAGCCGTGCTGGGCGAAGGGATCGCGGCCGGCATGCACCAGCCGGGTGCGCGATTGGAGGGAGGCCCGTGTCGTCTGGCTCAGCTTCATCGTCGGTCCCGTACCTCCGCAACCATGGGACGTGCCCCGGGGCCGTCCGCCGCGTCACGGATAGCTTGACCCTCGTCGCAAAACCAGTGTGTGATGGGCTCCGGCAGCCCGCCTGGGGCTCAGTTGGAGGGAATTTGATGCGAGCGATCAACAAGCTGGCGGTGGGGCTGGTGTCGGTCCTGGCGTTGGGAGCGGCGACGACCGCTGCGGTCGAGGCCGGCACGCTCGATACGGTCAAGGCCAGGGGCGTGCTCAACTGCGGCGCCAATACCGGTCTTGGCGGCTTCGGCATTCCCGACGACAAGGGCCAGTGGACCGGCCTCGACGTCGATTTCTGCCGCGCCATGGCGGCCGCGATCTTCGGCGACGCCACCAAGGTCAAGTTCGTGCCGCTCGACGCCAAGAACCGCTTCACGGCGCTCCAGTCGGGCGAGGTGGACGTCTTGTCGCGCAACACGACCTGGACCTCGTCGCGCGAGAGCACTCTCGGGCTCGTCTTCGGCCCGGTCACCTATTACGACGGCCAGGGCTTCATGGTGCGCAAGAAGCTCGGCGTGACCTCCGCCAAGGATCTCAACGGCGCCTCGATCTGCGTGCAGCAGGGGACCACGACCGAGCTCAACCTCGCGGATTATTTCCGCTCGAACAACATGAAATACGAAAGCGTCGCCTTCCAAGGCGAGGACGAGACGCTCAAGGCCTATGAATCGGGCCGCTGCGACGCCTTCACGACGGATGCCTCGGGCCTCTATGCGGAACGCCTCCGGCTGATCAACCCCGACGAGCACATGGTGCTCCCCGAGATCATCTCGAAGGAGCCGCTGGCGCCCTCCGTCCGCCAGGGCGACGACCAGTGGTTCGACGTGATGCGCTGGACCGTCTTCGCCACCATCAACGCCGAGGAATATGGCGTGACCTCGAAGAACGTCGACGACATGATGAAATCAGACAACCCCAACATCCGCCGTCTCCTCGGCGTCGAGGGCGAGCAGGGCAAGGCGCTGGGCCTGCCCAACGATTGGGGCTACAAGGTCATCAAGCAGGTCGGCAATTATGGCGAGATCTTCGACCGCAACGTCGGCGAGGGGTCTCCGCTCAAGATCAAGCGCGGGCTGAACGCGCTCTGGGACAAGGGCGGCATCCAATACGCGCCGCCGATCCGCTGATCGCGCGCCCGCGCCTCGACATCCGGCTCCGAACTTGCATGGGCCGCCCGCATGGACGGCCTGAGATGAGGGCACAGGATCCATGAGCGTGCAAACGGCCGGGAGCGGCGGGACGCAGGGCGTCCCCAAGCTCTACGATCCCCGCGTCAGGGCCATCGTCTACCAGCTGGTCCTGGTGCTGGTCATCCTCGGGCTCGCGTGGACGGCCGGCCATTACGCCGTGGAGAACATGGCGAGGCTGGGCATCCCGCTCAACTTCGACTTCTGGAACCAGACCGCCGGGTTCGAGATCAACCAGGCGCTGATCTCCTTCTCGGCGCTGTCGACTTATGGCCGGGCCTTCTGGGTCGGCCTGCTCAACACCTTGCTGGTCAGCGCCATCGGCATCGTCTTCGCGACCGTCATCGGCTTCCTCGTCGCCATCCTGCGCCTTACGCCGAACTGGATCGTGTCGAAGCTCGCGACCGTCTATGTGGAGCTTTTTCGCAACATCCCGCTGCTGCTGCAGCTGATTTTCTGGTACAATATCGTGCTGAAGTCGCTGCCGGCGCCGCGCCAGTCGGTCTCCGTCTTCGGCCTCGTCTTCCTCAATAACCGCGGGCTCGTGCTGCCGAGCCCCGTCTTCGGCGACCGGGCTTGGCTGGTCGGGGTGGCCTTCCTGCTCGGCCTTGCGGCAAGCGTCGCCTTCACGATCTGGGCGCGCCGCCGCCAGGCCCGCACCGGCGCGCAGGCCCCGGTGCTATGGGTCGATCTCGGGCTCGTCCTCGGCCTGCCAATCCTGGTCTATCTGCTGGCCGGCCTGCCCATCGGGCTCGACATCCCGCATCTCAAGGGCTTCAACTTCGTCGGCGGCAAGCCCGTGTTCCCGGAACTGGCGGCGCTCGTGCTCGGCCTGTCGATCTACACGGGCGCCTTCATCTCGGAGATCGTGCGCGCCGGCATCCAGGCCGTCGGCCGGGGCCAGCACGAGGCCGCCGAGGCGCTCGGCCTCAAGCCGAACACGACCATGCAGCGCGTGGTCATCCCGCAGGCCATGCGGGTCATCATCCCGCCGCTGACCAACCAATATCTCAACCTGATCAAGAACTCCTCGCTGGCGGTGTTCATCGGCTACCCGGACCTTGTCCAGGTCTTCGCCGGAACGGTGCTCAACCAGACGGGCGCCGCGGTGCAATGCATGGCGCTGACCATGGCGGTCTATCTGGCGATCTCGCTGGTCATCTCGGCGGGAATGAACGTCTACAACAAACGCGTCGCGCTGGTCGAAAGGTAGGGCGATGTCGGACATGACCTATTCGCAAGCCTATCTGCGCACCGCGCCGAGCCCCGCGGAGCCGCCGCCGGCCTTGGTACAGGGGCCGCTCGCCTGGATGCGGACGAACCTCTTCTCTTCGCCGATCTCGGCCGTGCTCACGGTCGCCTCGGTCGCCTTCCTGGTCTGGTCGCTGCCGGGCCTCGTGCGTTTCCTGTTCCTCGACGCGGTCTGGCACGCCGACAGCGGCGAAGCCTGCCGAATGCATTCGGACGGCGCTTGCTGGCCCTTCATCTATTACAAGTTCAAATATTTCTGGTACGGCCCCTATCCCGAGACAGAGCACTGGCGCGTCGATCTCGTCGAGGGCATCGGGGCGGTGCTGATCGTCTGGCTGCTGTGGACGAAGGCGCCCAAGCGCGGCATCGCGGCGGCGCTGTTCTTCGTGGCCTATCCGGTCCTCGGCTTCATCCTGCTTCACGGCGCCGCGTGGCTCGGCCTGCCGATCGTCGAGACGAGCCTGTGGGGCGGTGTCCTGGTGACCCTTCTGATGTCGATCGTCGGCATCGTCTTCTCGCTGCCGCTCGGCGTGCTGCTGGCACTCGGCCGCCGCTCGAAGCTGCCGATCGTCCAGGCCACCTGCACGGGCTTCATCGAGCTCGTGCGCGGCGTCCCCTTCATCACCGTGCTGTTCATGGCGAATTTCATGCTGCCGATGTTCCTGCCCGGCGACTGGACGCCGGACCGGCTGCTGCGCCCGCTTGTCGGCACCGCCCTCTTCGCCGCCGCCTATATGGCGGAGGTGGTGCGCGGCGGCCTGCAGGCCATGCCGAAGGGCCAGTTCGAAGGCGCGAGCGCCGTGGGCCTGGGCTATTGGCAGACGATGCGGCTCATCATCCTGCCGCAGGCCCTGACGCTGGTCATCCCCGGCATCGTGTCGAGCTTCATCAGCCTGTTCAAGGACACGACGCTGGTGTCCATCGTCGGCATCTTCGACCTGCTGCGCACCATCGATTCGGCGAAGAACGATCCGGTCTGGGCGGCGCCGACGACATCGGCAACGGGCTACGTGTTCGCGGCGGCGTTCTACTGGGTCTTCTGCTTCGGCATGTCGCGCTATTCGCAGGCCATGGAGCGCCGGCTGCGCGCAGGCCGCCGCTATTGACCAAAGGATCGGGAACAGGATCATGAGCGTCGTTCCGAATATCGCCGCGTCCCGCCCGGACGGCGACTATGCCGTCGATCTCCTCGGCGTGCACAAGTGGTACGGTGCCTTCCACGTCCTGAAGGACATCAACTTCCACGTACGCCGCGGCGAGCGGATCGTGGTCTGCGGCCCGTCGGGGTCGGGTAAGTCGACCATGATCCGCTGCATCAATCGGCTGGAGGAGCACCAGAAGGGCAAGATCGTCGTCAACGGGACGGAGCTGACCAACGACCTCAGGCGCGTCGAGGAAGTCCGCCGCGAGGTCGGCATGGTGTTCCAGCACTTCAACCTGTTCCCGCATTTGACCGTGCTCGAGAACTGCACGCTGGCCCCGATCTGGGTGCGCAAGATGCCGAAGCGCGAGGCCGAAGAGGTCGCGATGAAATATCTGAAGCGCGTGCGCATCCCCGAGCAGGCCGCCAAATATCCCGGCCAGCTCTCGGGCGGTCAGCAGCAGCGCGTCGCCATCGCCCGATCGCTGTGCATGAACCCCAAGATCATGCTGTTCGACGAGCCGACCTCCGCCCTCGACCCGGAGATGGTCAAGGAGGTGCTCGACACGATGGTGTCGCTCGCCAACGAGGGCATGACCATGCTCTGCGTGACGCATGAGATGGGCTTCGCCCGCCAGGTGGCGGACCGGGTCGTGTTCATGGACGCCGGTGAGATCGTCGAGATGAATACGCCCGCCGAATTCTTCGCCAATCCCCAGCACGAGCGCACCAAGCTCTTCCTCGGGCAGATCCTGCATTGAGGCAGGGCCGCCCGCCGGCTTGACGCATTTCGCGCTGCTTGCGCCGCCCTATCCGGGGCACGTCAACCCAATGTCGGCGCTGGCGCGCGGCCTGCTTGCACGCGGGCATCGAGTCACGGCGGTCGGCATCGGCGAGGCCGAAGCCTTGGTCGATGCGCCCGGCCTGAGCTTCGCGGCGGTCGGCGCTCGGAGCCATCCGCCCGGCACCCTGGTCCGCATGACGGCCCGCATGGGCCGCACGACCGGCCTCGTCGGCGTCGGCGGCGTCATCCGTGCCATGGCCCGCATGACCGACATGCTCTGCCTGGAGGCGCCCGCCGTGCTGGAGCGCATCGGCGCCGAGGCGGTGGTCGCCGACGCCACCGAAGCGGCCGGCGGCCTTCTCGCCCGCCATCTCGGCTTGCCCCAGGTCTCGGTCGCCAATGCGTTGCTGAGCAACCGCGAGCCGCTCGTGCCGCCGCCCTTCATCGGCTGGTCCTACGACGACAGCGACTGGGGCCTGAAGCGCAACGTCGGCGGCTACCGGGTCGCCGACTGGCTAATGCGCCCGATATCGGAGATCATCGCGCGGCACGACCGCGCCTGGGGGCTTGGCGGGCTGGAGGGGGTCGAGGATTGCCTGTCGCCGGCCTTGCAACTGAGCCAGACCGTTCCCGGCTTCGACTTTCCCCGTCGCCAGGCGCCGCCGGCGCTCGTCCATGTCGGTCCGCTGCGGATGCCCGAAACCGGCGACTGGCGCGCCGACGACCCGCGGCCGGGCGTCTTCTGCTCGCTCGGCACCTTGCAGGGCGGCCGCCTGCCGATCTTCACGACCGTGGCGCAGGCCTGCCGGGACCTCGATCTCGCGCTCGTCATCGCCCACGGCGGCAAGCTCGCTGCGACCGAAGCGGCGGCCTTGCCGGGTCGTCCCCGGGTCGAGAGCTTCGTGCCACAGCGCGCCGTCATGGCCAGGATGGCGGCGGTCGTCACCCACGGCGGCCTCAACACCGTGCTCGATGCGCTGGCGGCCGGCCTGCCGCTCGTCATCGTGCCGCTCGCCTTCGAGCAAGGGGCGATCGCGGCCCGCGTTGCGCGCAGCGGCGCCGGGCTCGTCATCCCGCCACGCAAGCTGACGCCTGAGCGCTTGCGGGAGCCCTTGACGCGGCTTCTGGTCGAGCCGGCCTTCCGGTTGCGCGCCGCAGCCTTCTCGCGCGAGATCGCCGGTGCGGGCGGCGTCACTCGAGCGGTGACGCTGATCGAGGCGGCGGTCGCGCCGGCTGCCAACCGGTCATGAGCGTCGCTCGCAAACGAGACCGGTCCTTCGACGCGGCGCCGAAAGTCGGTTGCCAGACGAGGACCGGATTGCTAGCTCTATCCCACGGGCTCCGGTCGAGCCGCCGGTTTAGCTCAGTTGGTAGAGCAACTGATTTGTAATCAGTAGGTCGCGGGTTCGATTCCTGCAACCGGCACCACAAGCTACCACAAAAACATCAATGTTTTCACGTGTTTAAGGCAGCTGCAGTCGCGCCTTAGTTCCCCGTTGGCGACACAATGGCCTTGGTAGGCCTCCGCAAAGGCGCTATCCTCATCAGCGTGAAATACATCTGGACGACGCAAGACGGGTCTTTGTTCTACAAGCGGCGCATATCCAGCGCCCTGAAGCAGCCGTTTCCGCGATCAAGCCATTCTCCGCCCGTCTCGCGCCTGCGCAGGTTCTGCACGTCGCTCCTCTTCCCAAAGTCGGGCCGATCATAGCAAGGCAGTTTCAACGATTCACGACGCGTTCAGCGGTCCTTCCTCGCGATGGATCATTTTTTGAACCGTTTTTTCAGAACGCAACTTGCAACCGAACAACTCTGCCGCGGCATGTTGCGCTCCGGACACGATCAAAAACTTTCAATATTGGAGACGCGGCTTTCGGCTGCTCGCGGTGCTAACTTTTGACAATATCGGCATTTGGCGTGACCCGTTTTTCAGCACGAAGGCCGAGCATTATGAGCGGCAACAATCAGCACGTATTTGTGACAGTGAAGCCAGCTGGTGCAAGAGCGCTTCCGTTGATGATGGCGACCGCCGCGCTCGCCTGCGCGATTTTCGGCTTCACTTCGAAGGCCTCCATCGCCGACGAGACCGGTATCAGCTTCTGGCTTCCTGGGACGTTCGGCAGCTTGGCGGCGGTACCGGGGCAGCCCGGCTTTTCGGGAGCTATCACTTACTATCATACGTCGGTCGAAGCCGGGAAAGGAGCAGTCTTTCAGCAGGGTGGCCGGATCGAGGCCGGGCTCAACGCGCGGGCGAACCTATTCCTGCTTTCCCCTAACTACGTGTTCGCAACTCCAGTCCTCAACGGGCAACTCTCGGCCGGGATTACCAGCATTGTGGGGCCGGTCGACACGCGGATCTCCGGCACCCTCACCGGGCCGAGGGGGAACACCATATCGGGCTCCCGGAGCGATGCCCTGGCTTCCGTCGGCGACCTCTACCCGATCGTGGCATTGAAGTGGAACCGGGGTGTCAACAACTTCATGACCTATGCATCGGGGGACATCCCGGTGGGCTCGTACGATCCGACCCGCCTGTCCAATATAGGCATCGGGCACGGGGCGATCGATGGCGGCGGGGGATACACCTTTTTCGATCCCTCGAAAGGGTACGAGTTCTCCGCGGTCGCCGGCCTCTCGTACAATTTCGAGAATCCCGATACCAAATACCGCAACGGCGTCGACTTTCACATCGATTGGGCGGCGTCGAAGTTCCTCACCAAGCAGCTTTTCGCCGGGCTCGTCGGATACGGTTACGACGAGGTGGGCTGCGACAGCGGATCGGGCGACAGGCTTGGCTGCTTCAAGTCCCGCGTGGCCGGCATCGGGCCGCAGATCGGGTACTTGTTCCCCGTCGGCGACCTGCAGGGCTACGTCAATCTGAAAGGGTATGGCGAGTTCGCCAACAAGAACCGACCTGCCGGGTACGATATCTGGCTTACCTTCGCGATCTCGCCGGCCGCTCCTCGTCCTGATGCACCCGCCCTGCCGGCGACGCGCACGTCCGCGCTCAGATAGTCCGCGCCAAGGCGGCCGGTTAATGTGACGATCATGCCGCCCGCACGGGAACGGGGGCCGTCGGTGATGCGGCGCTAAGGGCTGCCAGTCCCGGATCAACGGGAATTGTGGCCGGCTGCGCGGCGGTCGCGCCGTTCGAGAACTGGATCCCAGCTTCGGGGAATGCCCGCAGCATGCGGGTCAGGGCGTCCCGCTGCACCATGCCGGGGTTGCCTGGTCGGACCGTGAACTTGAAGCGAATCACGAGGGCATTATCGGCGATTTCCACCACGCCCATCATCTTGAGAGGCTCGATCAATTCGTCCTTCAGGTTGGGATCGCCCGCCATCTCGCCGCCAATCCGCTTGACCAGTTTCCGGAGCTTCTCGACGTCCGTGGCAGGAGCGAAGCTCAGGTTGAACTTCACGACCGACCAGCCCCGGCTGAAGTTGGTGATCTGACCGAGCTGGCCGAACGGGATGGTATGCACTGGACCATTCTGGTGCCTCAGGCGAATCGAGCGAATCGTGAAGCCCTCGACCGAACCCTTGGCCTTGCCGCAGTCGATGTATTCCCCCACCCGGAAGGCATCGTCCGCCAGGTAGAAGACGCCGGAGACGATGTCTTTTACCAAGGTCTGGCTGCCAAACGAGATGGCCAGGCCAAACACCGAGGCGCCCGCGAGCAGCGGTGTAATGTTCACGCCCGCTTCGGAAAGCACGACCAGCAGCGCTACCACCCCGATCGTTCCGATGAAGAAGAACCTGACCAAAGGCACGAGCGTGGCGAGTCGCGCCGACCTGGGATGAACCTCCGCCGTGTCGTTGCCTTCCCCGGCAGCGGGGCTCTCCGACAGGGGTGGGAGCGCGTAGCGGGCCGCGAAGAATTCGATCACCTGCCATGCCACGTATGCAACGAACACGGTCCCCCCGGCACGGAAGCCGGAGCCAGCCAGGGCGTGCCACTGGTTGGGGGGGACAAGATCGAAAACATCGACGATCCAGGCCTGGGCGACGACGACGACCGAAGCGACCAGCACTGCCATCCTGACGCATCGCGCGACGAGGTCATGGATGAGCGGGCGTTTGCCGGCGCCGACAGGGGCGGCATCCCGTTGTCTCGTGCGCCTGAGGAAGCGCAGAAGCGTTTCGAAGAGGAGGAGGCCGAGGACCACGTTGAGGGTCATCGCCATTGCCGATGGGACGGCGGGACGGCCCGAGATCGCCCCATATGCGTTGGCGGCGGCCAGGGCGACGAAGAACGGAAGGGCGATGTGAAGCCAATGCCTCGCCGCCCCACTCCGCGCACAGGAGCCCTCCTCGGGCGCAATCAGGTCACCGAACCACTGGGCGACCCCGCTTCGCGAGGTACCGGCGACCCAGACGAATATTGCGAGCAGCAAGATATCGTTCAGCAGGATGAGCGCGCCGACCGCGTCCGCGGGCGTTCCTGACGCGACCAGGAAGCGAACGGTGGTGCGCGCCGCGACCGCGGCCAGGATCGCAATGGCAAGCCGCCTGTAAAGGGCGGCCGCCCCCTCGTCAGGCATGTGCGCGAGCCGGGCTGCGGCGGCATCGGGCCTCAAAACGATCCTGAAGGCGAAAAGATAACTCCGCCAGGTGAAGAACCCGAGGAGCGCCGCGGTGGCCAGCCGGGACTGCGGTTCGCTCCCGGCGAACAAGGTCGCGGTGGCCCCGTAGCTTACCAGCCCGGCACCCAGAAGGGCGAGCGCATCCACGAGCGCAAGGATGGTAACGTGTCGAACCCCGGCAGTCCCGACAGTGCGAACGAGCAGCCGCCGTCGGACCGGCATCGACAGGAGGCGGAGACCCGTCTCCGCGGCCGAAGCCGCGACGATGGCTGCGCCCAGCATCGCCGCGAATGTGGGAAATCTCCATCCTCCAACCCGAGATTGGTCGAGGGCAGCGGGGATGTGGGCGAGGGAAGCCCAAAGCACGGGGTAGGTCGAGAGCACCGCTCGCGATCTCTCGACGAAGGCGGCCGCTTCCTGGCCAACTTCGGCTAGGTCACCTGCGTTGCCGACCGGCGCTCCGCCGGCAGGCCGGGATATGGCGACCACGCCTTCGTCCTTCAGCTTCCTGGCGACCGCCTGGCTGACGCTCGCGACCACCGCGTCGAACTGTTGCTGGTCCAGGGTGACCGGAGGCGAGGCGGCCTGCACGCCCGCCGCGAGGCAGAAGCCGAACGACGATACGGCAATCCATCGGGTTAGACCGCGCATTCGGCCGCTCTCCTCGTCGAACGAGCGCCCCGGTCCGAAGCGTCAGACCGAGACAGAACACGCGACAGGCCCGGTCGACGGAGCCCGACAGGGCCGGCCTGCCTCAGCGCCGTCCTATGCTAATGTCCCAGGCCCGGAGCCGCTCGGAGACGATATCACCGACACGGCTTGTATTCCTCGGCAAAATCCGTGAATCCGGCGAGCCGGCGAGTCACTGTCCCGTTCGGATGTAGCTCAAGATAGAGTTCCTGCGCGGAGGACATGATGCCTGTTTCGCACGCGAGGAGAAGGCTTATGGTTGATCCTCGCCGTGTCGCGCGGGATATCTTGCAGGCAACCGACTGGCCGGTGATCCTGTCACCGTCGATGATGAATACTCCTGAATTGAAGCCGTCGAGACTCTTTATTCTTGTCCGCCCTCCTTCAGTGCGGAATACTTGGTCACAAACCAACCCCTGCGACGCCCAGGCGCCTTCCAGCGGCTTGAGCGTCTCATTCGCACGCCCCTGCTCAGGAAGCGCAACGAGCAGCAGGGCACAGACCGCCGAGACTTTCTGCAAGTTTGACATCAAACACTCCCCACATTGGTCTAGCACAAGCAGGCCTGCGTCGGTGTTTCCGGGTCTTCAGCGTGGTTGATTGCCCCATCATACGGCATTGAGGGCCTCGCTGAATCACTTCGCGGGCTGGCGACAAGCAAACCTGTCTAGTGCTTGATGACAGATCGAAGTCGCATCCGCGTTGGCGCGCGCGTAGGTCGCAAATGCGGCTTGTGGCTCCGCATTCTTGTGGCCATGACGTCGGCCGATTTCCTCTCGGACGCGCCACCAATATCCGGGTCGTGCGGACTGGACCAAGCCAGCGTCTTCCTTCCAGGACTGCTCATTGGCTTGATCATAGTGTTCGTGATTAAGTATCAGCGCACAATTGGACCTTGGTCCGATATCGCACCGAGTTGCCCGCAGCGGGAACTCTCGATCAGCCTTTGCCGCTTTCGCCAAGCCCTGTCGGACGCAGAGCCGGACACGCCGACTCGAAGCCCCTATCTCATGGCGGCCGGCTTGATCCCCGCCTGTTCGGTCATGCGCACCAGATTGGCGACCGACTTTGCCCCCATCTTATCCATCACTCGGGCACGGTGGACCTTGATGGTCTTCACCGCCGTGCCCAGTTCTGCGGCAATCTGTTTATTGAGCCGGCCTGCGATCACGTGCTGGAGGACCTCCGCTTCACGCCGCGTAAGGGCGGCGATCCGGCGTTGGGTGCACTCCACTTCAGCACCCACCTGACGGGACTTGCCGTCCCTCTCGACGGCGAGGCGGATGGCGGCAAGGAAATCCCCTGCATCGACCGGCTTCGTCAGGAAATCCACCGCTCCATCTCGCATTGCCCGCACGCTCATCGGTATGTCGCCAAAGCCGGTGAGGAAAATGAGGGCGCGACAGCACCCCGATTCGGTCAGCGTCCGCTGGACTTCGAGGCCGCTTAGCCCATCCATCACGATATCGAGGACAGCACAGCCGGGCAATGCGGGATCGTGCTGCCGCAGGAACTCTCGCGGTGACGAGAAGCCTCGAACTCCGTATCCGGCGCCGCGCAAGAGGCGCTCCAACGCCGTGAGGACGGCCACATCGTCGTCGACCACGAAAACCAGGGGGCTCGAAGCGGTCATGACAGGGCTGCGCCGGTGGTGGGGAGGGTTACATGAAAGGTCGCCCCGAGATCCGGGTTGTTGACGGCCCACAAGCTGCCGCCGTGCGCCGCGATGATCGATCGGCAGAGGGACAATCCAAGGCCCAACCCCCGCGATTTCGAGGTCACGAACGGCTTGAACAGCTGATCCAACATGTCCGCCGCGATGCCGCTGCCGCAGTCGGCGACCCAGAACCGTGCGGTTCCAGTCCCTTCCGGCACCGTCACGACGGTCAAGCCGCGCTTGCCCGGTTCACTTTCGACCATTGCGTCACATGCGTTGACGATCAGGTTCAGCAGCACTTGCTGTAGTTGAACTCGGTCGCCATTCACCATCGGCAGGTCGGGCGCAAGCCTGGTCGTTACCCTGACGTCACGAGCGACCAGATCGCTGTGCGCAAGCTTTAGCACGTCGGCCACGACCTCGTTGAAGTTGAGGGGATTAGCCTGCCATTCGGACTTGGTGAACAGCGTGCGCAGATGCCGGATCACTTCACCGGCGCGCTTACCGTCCTCTGCGATATCCGCAAGGATTGTGCGGATCTCGGACATTTCACAGTCGTCTCGCGCCAGGAAAAGAAGTGCGGCCTGCGCATTGCCGAGAATGGCCGTCAAGGGTTGGTTCAGTTCGTGGGCTATGGCACCGGAAAGCTCACCGAGCAGCGTGACTCGGGTCAGATGGATCGACTTCAAGCGCCAATGTAGCAGTTCCGCCTCAGCCTCCTTCTCCTGCGTGATGTCGATGATCACCCCCATTATGCTTGATGCCTGACCCGAAGCATCGGGCTTGCTTCGTCCTATGACGCGGACCCAATGGTGGGTTCCATCGGGAAAGACCATCCGCCAATCCGTCTTGTATGGCTTTCCGGTCGTTCCCGCCTGTTCAAGCGATCGACGCATCATCGCCACGTCCTCGCGGTGAACGGAGCCGAGGAATCCGCCTAGGGTCACTTCCAGTTGCGGATCCAGCCCAACCAATCGACGGCAGGTCTCGCCCGCCCAAACCCGGTCCGCCGCGATGTCCCAGCGCCAGAAGCCGAGGTTTGCCGACACCGCCGCCAAGCTCATGCCCTCCTCGCTTTCCCGCGCCTCCTCCTCTGCGCGCCGGCGTCGCCGTGACTGCATTGCCAACGCCGCAACCAGAACGGATTGCGTGACGAGCAATGCTACTGCCCCCATGACCTCCCACTTGTGGTGTCGCCACAGCGACGGCTCCCGAAAGCGCACGATGCTGCCGATCGGCAGGCGCGACTCGCTCAATCCCCAGCGCTGCAGCTGCCGCCAGTCGACGTAAATGGCCGAGGTGGCCAAGTGGCCGGACGGAATGGCCTCGGGCCGGTGGCCGGACAGGAGACCCAGGCCGAGTTGCCCAGCCTGTCTTCCCATGGCTTCGAAGCTATTCATAGATCCTCCGACGATGCCATGGCCCAAGAAGGTGTCGAATACCCCGTAAACCGGGACGCTGGCGGCCGCCCCCAGCTTCTCGGCCACATCCCTGGGAATGAACGACTGGCCCGCGCCATCCGTGAGGATCGAGAAAAACAGCACAAAGCCATCCGAGGGCAGCCGCCCAACCTCGCGCAACAAGCCTGCCATCGGTAAGCCGTGCAGGAAGCGTACGTCCAGCCGGCCCTCGTAGGTGAGCAGCTTGCGTCGGGCTGCGGCTTCCCATGTCCTTCCCTCCCTCGTCGTGCCGGCCACGACGACGACATGCCGTGCATCCGGCTGTAGCCGCAGGGCCAGTTCGACCGTCGGCACGGGGTCGAGGCGGTTGACAACGCCGACGACGTCGGGCGGCAAGTCCAAGAGATTCAATTCATCCTGGCTGACTCCCACGAACAGAATCGGTGCATCCACGAACAGCGACGGTCGATGCTGCAAAAGGAAGCTCAGCGCCGGAGCACCCGTCGCAATCAACAGGTCGACGTGACGCCTCGCGTACTTGTCCCGGAGGAAGGCCGCCATGCGCTCTTCCTGCTCCGGTTCTGGAAACCGCTCCTTGTCGAGATACTCGCTGAACACGTCGAGCCTCGCCGACGTACCAGACTGCATTTCCTTGCGTATAGTAGTGTCGACCACAACGGTCGCCGGCAGGACGCTTTGGTTCGAGTGGATGATCAGAATCTGCTTCGGGTCATTCGCGTAAGCGCCGGCGATCCCCCAATCCCAAGGCATCAGGATGAACCACAGAAAAATGGCACGCCAGAGCACGGGCCGCTTGTCGAGCGGCCGAGAGCTGTGGGTCCTTGTCCGTTCCCCGCGCATGCGCCGATGTCTCCGGGACGGAGGGGCTGCGAACGGTTATGCGCTCACATTTCAAAGGCACTCGGCGAGAATTCTCCGTCCACCGCGTGCGGGGAATATTCCCCAAATGGAAGAAACGTACATGATAAAAAAGATATGGTAGCCAGTATTTCCACCCGAGTCACCCCAGTCCTCGCGGAGCCATGTTTCGCAGGACAATCAGTGGTTTGTAATCGCCCGAATCTGCCGGAGACCCGTTCCGCGCGGCGCACCTTTGATCAGCCCCCCGGTCTTCTTTAGCCTATTGGCTACGGACCGCATCAGCAATGGCGCGAAGGAGCATCTCATCGTCGATGGGCTTGGGCAGGTATGCCAGGGCGCCGGCGGTTTGGCACAACGCCTCGGACCCCGAATCGTGACGTCCGGTGATGACAATGACCGGCAACCGCGACCCAGCGCGATGGAGCACGCGGAGAACGTCCAAGCCAGTCAGCTCTGGCATGTG
This sequence comes from Lichenihabitans sp., assembly GCA_965277635.1. Taxonomy (GTDB): domain Bacteria; phylum Pseudomonadota; class Alphaproteobacteria; order Rhizobiales; family Beijerinckiaceae; genus Lichenihabitans. Next base: position 722,641 of record CBDIDE010000002.1, on the reverse strand, counting down.
GAAGTCGAGGACGACACAATCGGGTTGTCTGTTCGTCAACGAGTTGAGGAACGCCTGACCTGAACCGAATGTCGTCGTGTCGAAGCCCGACGGGACGAGCAAACGCTTGAGCGCCTTGCAGACCGCCACGTCGTCGTCGACCACGGCAATGATCGGGGGTTTAGTCATCAGCAATCTTATTTAAAGCGTACACTTGGCCCAAGTTGGACCTTGGTCTCATCCGCTCGACAGAGACGATTGGCGCGGCACGCACATCGTCAACTCTGTAGGACCAAGGTCCAATAGCTCCGCAATGGATTTTTGCGCGCTCTAAGTGCTGCGCGGGTGAGCGTCGGCAGGCAGCGGCGCATTGCAGATCGCCGCGCTCAAGACTATGGGAACGCGGGAACCGTGGGCGATAACGACGCCGATGGGCTCCGTCCAGTGGCTCCGACCGAGAGCGTGGCGATGTCGAGCCGTCACTCCTGATCGGCTGCCTTCCCAAAAAGGATCGCATTCATCTTCCGCTCGCCAAGCTCGCGAGAGAGATGTCGGAACGCGAAGAAGGGAACGAGCGAAACGAAGAGGATCGCCGCGACACTGAGAAGCCCTCCGACGCCGCCGCCACCGAGTGCGTGGCTTTCGGCCGCACTCTTTCCTCTGAGGAGCGCCACAACCTTTTCCTCGGCGAAATGGAAACCGATGAAGAGGAGCGACAGGAGAAAGGCGTCGTGCAAAATCGGCCAGATCAGAGGGCGGCGGGGCAACCACCGGCTGAGGTCGAGATCTTCGGCCACCAGCATCACTTTCGCTAAAACGAGGGCGTTGATGAGCGCAAATCCCTGCCAAGCCACGCTGACGCCAACCGAACGAAGCACTATTCCTCTTTCCAGCACAAACATTCCAAAGAAGATCCATAGGTACAGGAACATAACGACGAAACGTCTCGCCTCATCGATGAGTCGTGTTTGCATTATCTTCAGACGAGAGGCGTCCTCCGTTCCTGCATCAAACATCTGTAATTTCATCGCCGGCCTCCCCTCTTCAATTTAAAGCGGAACGCCTCATTGGCTTGACGTTTATTCCGCCGTCAGCAGAAACGCCGCGGCGCTGCAAGAAAGAAAATAGACCGACGGCGATGAGAAATCGGTAATCGCCAAGTTAGGCCCCGGAGCGAACGGTGGGGGTTCGCCCGGTGAAGCGCTCTATTGCCGCGCCATCGCCAGAGTCAGGCGTTCCTCCGGCGAGATCAGATGATCGAGATCAACGGCGTCATTGCCGAGATCGATCTCGACCCAGTTGACTTCGCCGTTGAATCTCGTGTGACCGTGATCGAGCGTCACCGGCGACCCGGCTTGAAAGGCTACGTCGCAGGTTTCATCGGCCGAGAAGACGAGCGGCTCCGTCTTCTCGACCCGGCCCTCGCCGCACTTCTTGCCGTCCACATAGAGTATGACATTGCCGCCTTTCGCTAGGCCGCCGCCATCATAGGCGAACTCCATACGGACCTGGTGTGTACCCGGCGGGATTTTGCTTGTTCCCTCCGCGTAGTAACGTTCCAATCCGTAGAAGTTGTAGCAGTATTTCGGCTTGCCGTCCTTCGCGTAAAGGCTCCAGCCGCCGAACAGCCCGCCCTGAACGACGATGACGCCTTCCGCCCCGGACGCCGGCACGACCAGCTCAGCCGTTACCGCATGGGACTTGTTCTTGATGTTGAGGACCGTGTTCTCCGTGAGCCGACCCATGCCGCCGAACAGCAATTGCCGGTTGCCCTTGATCAATTGCGGCCGACCGGCAAGGTCGGGATTGGCCCGCTCGGCGAAGCGATCGTCGAGCGGCAGCACATTGTACTTGACCGCTTCGATCAGCCAAAGACGTTGCAATTCGTGCAGCTTATCCGATTGCTCCTTCGACAGGTCCTTCGATTGTGTCCAATCGGTGTTTGTATTGTATAGCTCCCAGACGTCGTCATCGAAGGTCGGGAGCTTGACTGCGCCCGTGAGCCAAGGCGTTCGATGCCGGGTAACAGCCGTCCATCCCTTGTGATAGATGCCGCGGTTCCCCGCCATCTCGAAATATTGGGTTTCATGGCGCTCCGGCGCGTTGGCGTCGTTGAGGGAATACGCCATGCTGACCCCTTCGATCGGCCGCTGCGCCACGCCATTGACGAACAGCGGCTCAGGAAGGCCAGCGACCTCCAGGAGCGTCGGCGCAACGTCGATCACGTGATGGAACTGCGAACGGATGCCGCCTTTTTCCTTGATCCCGCACGGCCAATGAACGACTAACCCGTTGCGTGTGCCGCCCCAATGCGAGGCAACCTGTTTGGTCCATTGGTAGGGCGTGTCCATCGCGTGCGCCCAGCCGACCGCGTAGTGATTGTAAGCCTCGACGCCCCCAAGCTTGTCGAGGTTCGCCTTGAGATATTCCGGTGTCTCGAGGTGCGGGAAGCCGGTCAGCGGCAACAACTCATTGAAGCAGCCCTGCAAGGTTCCTTCCGCGGACGCCCCGTTGTCGCCGAGGATGACATAAATCAGCGTGTTGTCGAGGACGCCGAGGTCTTCCAGCGCCTCGACGAGCCGCCCGATGTGATGGTCCGTGTGCTCCATGAAACCGGCGTATATCTCCATCTGGCGCGCAAGGACTGGCTTCATATCCTCCGATATGGCATCCCAGGCCGGAATTTCGGGATGGCGCGCCGTCAACGCGCAGTCCTTCGGGATAACGCCGATGTCCTTCTGACGCGCAAATGTCTCCTCGCGCAGCTTGTCCCACCCCTGATCGAATTTGCCCTTGTATTTGTCCGCCCATTCGATCGGCACGTGATGCGGCGCGTGCGTCGCGCCGGGCGCGAAATAAGTAAAGAACGGGCGGTCGGGCATCAGCGCCTTCTGCTGGCGTATCCACTTGATCGCCTTCGCGGTCATATCGTCCGTGAAGTGATAGCCCTCCTCCGGCGTCTTCTCCGGCTCGACCGGCGTTGTGCCCTCGTAGAGCGCGGGATACCACTGGTTGGTCTCGCCGCCGAGGAATCCATAGAAATATTCAAACCCGCCGCCGCCGGTCGGCCAGGCGTCGAAGGGTCCCATCGGGCTCGTCTGCCAAACTGGAATTTCATGACATTTGCCGAACTGCGACGTCGAGTAGCCGTTGAGCTTGAGGGTCCTGGCGATCGGCGAGATTGTGTTGGGCAGGATCGAATTGTAGCCCGGCGCCGCCGTGGCGATCTCGGTGATTCCGCCCATGCCGACCGAATGATGATTGCGTCCGGTCAGCATCGCTTGCCTTGTCGGCGAACAGAGGGCGGTGGTGTGAAACCGGGTGTATCGCAGTCCCGCCTCGGCGAGCTTATCGACGTTCGGCGTGTGACAGGGTCCGCCATAGGCCGAGGTCGCGCCGAAACCGACGTCGTCCAGAAGGATCACCAGGATGTTTGGCGCGCCCTTGGGCGGCAGTAGCGGCTCGATGGGCGCATACTTCGTGTCCGGATCTTTGGCGTCGTAGGTCGTCAATCCCACATGAGGACGATCCGGGATCGGAAGAACAGTTCGTGGCAGCTTCGCGTTGCTCATCCCAGCCTCCTCGATGATATGAAAGATCGGCGACATTGTTCGCGATGGCTGGCCTCGTTGCTATTGGACCTCGGTCCAATATCGTCCGGCGACTCCACCAATAGATCGTGAGGATGCCTATGCCTAGTCGCGCTCGATCTGCTGTGACCACTCACCGAATGGTTACTCTGCGCTCGGACGGGTGAGGAAGGCAGTGTTGTCGATAGAGCTGGCAACAAGACGAAGCTTGAAACCAGAGCGCGCCGGTCAATTGCTGGCGACAGGTGGTCGACTTCATAGGCCTTCTCCTAAACATGAGCGCGGCAATCGCCGCCGCCGCCCGGTCCCTGTCGCATCGGCCGTTGCCAGACAGTGCGCGAACAGCGCGAAACCGGGTTTGAGAGGTGGTGGGCAAGAGCGTGATTTTGCCCGCCCCCGCCTCAGGGCGTTAGCGCCTTGAGTTCCTTGCGCGCGGTGCCAAAGCTGCCGAGTTGATAGACCGACGCTCCAGCCGGCGAGAACGTGAACGACTCGAATGGCTCCGCCAGCATCTTGTTCAAATACGTTTCCGTTGCGACGCCGACCGTCACGTGCGGATTGAAGTGCTTCCCCGCCGCCATGTCGACGAAATAGGCGACGTATTCGATCAGCTCTTTCTGAATGTCGCGTCCGCCTTCTTCGCTGAAGAACGCCCCTGGCGTCCCGGTCTTCTCGGTGTAAGGCTTGACGGCCGTGATGAGTTCGTCTTGCAGGCGATGCAGATCATCGGTCGGCTCGACGGCAATTCCCGCGACGCCGATCGGCGAAGCGGAGATGTAGTAATACTTGAACGCCCTCAGCGTCCATGTGGTGGGCTTCTCTTTGGCCAGCATCGCGTTCGCCGCCGCAAATACCTTGTCGAGGTCGTCCGTGCGGACGAACTGCTGCAAGATAGTGACGTGCGGGTGGTGCGTCTCATCCAAAGGAAAGCCGTCCGGAAAAGACTTGAGCAGACGAGCGTTGGCGGCCATCGCGTGCTGAACCATCGTCTGGTCGGGTTCGAGCGCGATATCGATCGCTGTTATCGGGCTTTGCTGCGCGGCGGCCCCTTGCGTAGCCGCGAGGGCCAACGCTAGCCCAAGGCCAGTGGTCGTGAAGTCTAGCGCACGTAGAAGTCGCGGGCGACCCAAAAACGCAGGCATGCTTGCCACTACAGCAGCAACACCCGCCATCACGCCTAGATGTAACCTTCGCCGAATCGTCATGAGCGACTCTCGTGCCGATGGGTTGGTGCCACCTTTTCAAGGCCAAGCGCCCTAAAGCCATCAGCAGGAGAAGATTATCGCCTTGAGTGATCCACCACTATGGGACCAAAGGTCAATATGCGCCTCGCGGGCTGCCGAGGCTCCAATCGCCGCTGGATGAAACTTAGGTGGCGGGTCACGTTCAACGCGCGCTCGGGCAACGCCTCCTTCGGTCGTGGCTTCGCCGTCGCGCGGTCGTCCCGCTACGCGCGAATCTACGCCAGATCGCACTCAAAGAAGAAATTCAGGAACGTCCGGATTGCGACGATTGCCCCGAGCCGTCCAATTCGTCCACCTTGGCGTGATCGAGGTCTCGATGACGTCGGCGGCGAGTTGGAAGGTGAGCCCAATCACGAGCCAGCGAGCGACGCCAAGCCAGACCTCGCGCTTCTCGTGCAAAGACACCAAAGCCTTGAACCTTACGTGCAGGCCAGAAAAGAACGCCTGGACCGAACCAAGCACGATCCCGTCAGAGCCATCGCGTCGATGAGAAATACGGCGTAGCGCGTCAGGATAGTCGGCCACTCTCGCATGGTCAGTCGCCGGCCGTCCCTCCAACTCGAACGATGCAACGAAAGCCGAGGTGGCATGTCGCGGTGTCGATCGCCTGCGCCATCCGGGCGGCGGGGCGGTAGCGCCGGCAATAGTTCGGCGCGCATAGGAAGGAGCCGCCCTTCATCACCTTGCGCGGAATTCTGATCTCCGGTTGCAACGGATCGAAGCTCGCATCCTGCTTGCAGCCTCGCGGATTGCGTATCGCGCAGCAGGCTTTCTCGATCTTGCCATGCTCCTGGTACCAATCCGTGGTCCATTCCCAGACGTTTCCAGCCATTTCATAGAGGCCGTAGCCGTTCGCAGGGAAAGAGCCGACCGGCGCGGTCCAGTCGTAGCCGTCCTCGTAGCGGTTCTGCCACGGGAACTCGCCCTGCCACGTATTGGCCATGTGCTTTCCGCCGGGCGTGAACTCGTCGCCCCAGGCATATTCGGCGCCATCGAGGCGGCCGCGCGCCGCATACTCCCAATCCGCCTCGGTCGGCAGCTCTTTCCCCGCCCATTTCGCATAGGCCTCGGCGTCTTCGTAACCGACATGGACGACGGGGTGATCCTCGAGCCCCTTGATCGTGCTCGATGGCCCGCGCGGATGCCGCCAATCGGCTCCGGGAACGTAGACCCACCAATTGTAGTGATTGGCAAGACTGGTTCCGCGCGGCGCTTTCTTGAAAACGATCGATGAAGGGACCAAGAGCTCCCGCTTGGCGCCGGGATAGTCCGCCGCATTGGCCGGCCGCTCCGCGAGCGTCACGTGTCCGGTCGCTTCGACGAAACGTCGGAAGTCCCGGTTCGTCACCGCAAACCGATCGATCCAAAAAGCGTCGACCGAGACGCGATGCGCCGGCGCCTCCTCCGGATAGTGCTTGTCGGACCCCATAAGGAAGGCGCCGCCCGGAAGGAGGACCATGTCGGGAAAGGTCCGATCGCTCGACTTTGTCGAAATGTCGGGCGCTTCGGAATGGCCGCCAATCAAGGCGGCCGCGGCATCTTTCATGACGCCATCCTTTTCAGGCGTTGAGGGCGTGGCGTTAGGCCAAGCCGCCACATCCGATCATTTTAACACCGTCGTCATTCGCGTCGACATTGGACCTTAGGCCAACTATTCGTACCGCCGGGCGAGTGTATTTTACCACTCCGATACGATCGCGGCGAGCGGTTTGGGCGAACCAGTTACGGGGCGCCTTCCGGAGGCCGGCGACAATCCTGTTGCGGCGAGGTCCTAGCGATGACGGAGGCCTACACGAGAGACTTGGGCCTTCTCGCCAAGCTGGTCATCGTCCTGGCGATAGGTCTGATCGTCGCTGAACTCCTCTGGCATGGCGTTACGACCAAGACGATCGAGCGCCTCTGGCGCAATCTCGTCCAGCGGCCGAGCGGCCCGATGGCGTTCCGCTTCGTCCTGCAGCCGTCAATGGCGACGATCGCTGCGATCAAGGACGGCTTCGTCGATGCGCGGACAGGACGCTCGCCCTATTTCCTGACCGTCATGAGCAACCCTGACGAACGCGTCGCGAGGCTGCGCGAGGGACTGGAGGCGACGGCGCGGATCCTCCTTCTCGGCATCATAATGGACGTTGTCTATCAGCTCCTCGCATTTGACACCTTCTATCCGCTCGAGGCGTTGATCGTCGCGCTTCTGCTCGCTTTCCTTCCATATTTCATACTTCGGGGGCCGGTCTCGCGCATCGCGCGACTATGGCGCGGCAGCCGGTCGACGCATCACGCCTGATTGGGCGACGACATTCGAATTGAGGCGCGGTCGGGAAGAGGCGGAGTCGGGCATGGCGGATTCAGACCTCGTCTCCCCGGAAGGCAGGTTTGCCGTCCACGCAACCGCGTCGGATCATTTCGCCTGGATTCGCACACGCCTGAGTGTCGAGCGCACCCTGATGTCATGGATTCGAACGGCGGTTTCGCTGATCGGTTTCGGCTTCGCGATCGTCCAGTTCTTCGATCGCATGCAGCAAATGCCGAATGCCCGCCCCGGACTCGTTCCGGACGCGCCGCTCTATTTCGGCGTCGCGTTGATCTGCTGCGGCGTTTTGGCATTAGCCGTCTCACTTTGGCAATACTGGTTTGTCGTTCAGTATTTGCGGACGGGCTCGTTCGCACCGATCGCCGGGGTCGAGAACATGGGCGCGCCTGCGCCGGCCGCGGCGACGGCGATTCTTCTCATGCTCATAGGGCTCTTCGCGCTATCGGCCATACTTTTTAGGCTGGCGTAGCGCCGACGACCGCGGATGACTGGGATTCCTTAAGGTACGAACTAGACTTGCGGGAGGGCAACATGGCTAAGACTGGCAAGCCGAACATTCTCATTCTATGGGGCGACGACATCGGCTGGTGGAACATCAGCTACAATAGCCGGGGACAGATGGGTTATCGAACCCCGAACATAGATCGAATCGGCAACGAGGGGGCCGCCTTCACTGACTACTACGGCCAGCAGAGCTGCACCGCGGGGCGCGCTGCGTTCATCACCGGCCAGAACCCGATCCGCACCGGACTGACCAAGGTCGGGATGCCGGGATCCGACGTCGGCATCCGGGCGGAGGATCCGACCATTGCGGAACTGCTGAAGCCGCTGGGCTACGCGACAGGCCAGTTCGGCAAGAACCACTTGGGAGACAGGGACGAGTGCCTGCCGACCAAGCATGGCTTCGACGAGTTCTTCGGCAACCTCTACCACCTGAACGCCGAGGAGGAGCCCGAGGACCCGGACTATCCCAAGGACCCGGCCTTCAAGACGCGGTTCGGACCCAGAGGCGTCCTGCACTGCTGGGCGGACGGCAAGGGCGGCCAGAAGATCGAGGACACAGGCCCCCTCACCAAGAAGCGCATGGAGACCATCGACGACGAGGCGACCGCGCGTGCGCTCGACTTCATCGACAGGAGTCACGCCGAAGGGAAGCCCTTCTTTGTCTGGTACAACACCACGGCGATGCACTTCCGGACCCACCCCGCCGAGAAGCACAAGGGCAAGAGCGGCCAGGGAGACTACAACGACGTCATGGTCGCCCATGATGAGAACATCGGCATCATGCTGGACAAGCTCGACGCACTGGGCGTCGCGGAGGACACCATCGTCATGTATTCGACGGACAATGGCGTCCATTACAACACTTGGCCGGATGCTGGAATCACGCCGTTCCGGAGCGAGAAGAATACCAACTGGGAAGGCGGCTGGCGTGTGCCAACTTTTGTGCGTTGGCCGGGTAAGATCAAGCCGGGGTCAGTCTTCAACGGCATCGTGAGTCACCAGGACTGGCTGCCGACCCTGCTTGCCGCTGCCGGTGATCCTGACATCAGCAAGAAGCTCCTCGAAGGACATCAGGCCGGCGACATGACCTACAAGGTGCACATCGACGGGTTCAACATGATGCCGTACCTGAGTGGCGAGACGAAGGAGAGTCCCAGGACGTTCTTCTTCTACATCAGCGATGACGGCGACATCCTCGGCATCCGCATGACCGACTGGAAGATGGTGCTGATGGAACAACGGGCGAAGCAACTGATGTGCTGGTTCGAGCCGTTCGTGAAGCTCAGGGCGCCGAAGATGTTCAACCTGCGTCGCGACCCGTTCGAGCGAGCCGACGAGAACTCGAACACGTACTGGGACTGGTGCATTTCCCACGCCTACTTGCTCTATGGGATGCAGGGCCTGGTGGCCCAGCAGATTGACGCGTTCAAGCGGTTTCCACCGCGTCAGAAGCCCGCCGCGTTCAACCTGGACGCGGTGCTTCGGCAGATCCAGGAAGCCGCCAGCAGTAGCCAACACTGACGGTTTTGAGCTTCTCGATGAGACTTGTCCTTCCTGGGGCGATCATCCGTGAACGGGCTAGCTTCTATCCCGACGCTGATCCATGAAGCAGCCCCGTAACTGACCGGACACGCCCTCCCTCTTCGGCAAGAGGCAGGAGTAATGTCGTGTCCATGACTGGTTCGATTTCGAAGAGTGATGTCCTTTCGGGACCCGAGCGTCGTCGTCGCTGGGCGCCGGCCGAGAAGCTAGCGATCGTTGCGGAGACGGCCGAGCCGGGCATGAGCGTGAGCCTGGTGGTGTGGCGTCACGGCATCGCGCCCAACCAGCTCTTCGCCTGGCGGCGTCTGGCCAGCCAGGGGGCGCTGACGGCGACGCAGGCGCAGGAAGAGGTCGTTCCGGCCTCCGAGGATCGGATGACCGCCTTCATCGTTCGATGCCGTTCGCGCTCGTTCGACGGCAACTTTGTCGTCCATTTTGCCGAATATTCGACGCGTGGGTCAGAACGGACCAGCTAAGTACCTGATTTCGCTGGCGCGCCCAAGGGGAATCGAACCCCTGTTTTCGCCGTGAGAGGGCGACGTCCTAGACCGCTAGACGATGGGCGCGGAAGGCCATGGCGTAGCCTCGCCGCCTTCTATAGTTGGCGTCCGGCCCCTTCGCAAGCTTTTGACCGAGCCCAGGACATATGAGACGCGGCACCAGCCTGCTCGAATTGCAAACAGACCCCGCCGGCGCCGCAGCCGTCGACAGCGAGGCGCTAACCCCGCATTAACCACGTCCGTTTAAGGTTCGGGAAGATTTCGAGCAGGGGCGGCGGAGAAGGGGCGGAAACGAAGTGTCGTCTCATTCGCCTCGCCATCGCGGTCTCCCGGCGACCGTCAGGCGCGCGGGATGCGCCGTTGCGGCGCTGCTGCTCGCTGCGGCGATCGGGGCGCCGGCCAGGGCGCAGCAGGCGGATGGCAGCGACCTGACGACCCTCCCGCCGCTGCGCGGAGACGTCGAGGATAGCGCCGACCTTCCCAAGATACAGCCCGACGGTACCCCGCGGCCGGCGCCGGGCGAGGGCGCCGTCGACCCGGCGACGCCCTTCAGCGCCCCACCGGTCAATCCCGACGACCAGCCCGCCGATTCGACGCAGCAGCGCTTCCTCTTCCCCAAAGGCACGGCCAAGACCAAGGACCGCGTCAAGGTCGTGCCCAAAGGGCCGCCCTCCCTGCCGACGCTCGAGGCCTACCGGAGCGCGGTGCGGCAGCGCGGCGCCGGCGTGCCGCTCGACACGTCCGGCACCCAGGTCAATGCGGCGCCGATCGTACCGGCGCCGAGCGTCGCCGCGCTCCCGGTTCCGCCGGTCAAGCTGCGCACCAAACTCGTCGACGACGGCTATGATCCGATCGGCTACGACATCGGTTCGCTGCGCCTGACCCCCTACGTGGCGCAGAGCTTCGGCTACGATTCCAATCCGGACCAGACCCAGACCGGGGTCAAAGCCTCCGCCTATTCACGGACCGAGGGAGGCCTGGGGCTCGTTTCGCAATGGTCGACGAACGAGCTCAGGGCGGATTTGCGCGGCGGCTACAACGACTATTTCAGCGACCAGGGCGCCAGTCGGCCCGACGCCACCGGCACCATCGACCTCAGACTGGATGCGACCCGCGACCTCACGGTCGACGCCGAACAGCGGTTCTCGATCGACACCCAGCGCCCCGGCTCGCCCGAGCTCAACGTCAACACGGTCTCGCGGCCGCTCGTCATCGACTTCGGCACGACGCTCGGCGCCACGCAGAATTTCGGCCGATTCTCGCTCGGCCTGCATGGCTCCTTTGACCGCGTCGCCTACGACAATGCCATGCTGTCGGACGGCACTATCGAGGACCTGGCCAACGAGAACTACAACGACTATGGGCTGCGCCTGCGGGCCGCCTACGAGCTGACGCCTGTCGTCAAGCCCTATGTCGACGTGCTCGTCGACCGGCGCATCCATGACGCGACGGTGGATCTCGGCGGATTCCGTCGCGATTCCGTCGGCGTCATCGGCCAGGTCGGGTCGACCTTCGAGCTGACGCGGCTCGTCTCCGGCGATCTTTCCGCCGGCTACGGCAATCGTACCTACGACGATCCGCGGCTCAAGCCCCTCGATGGTCCCGTTGTGAACGGCACGATCAGTTATGCCGTGACGCCGCTGACCGTCTTGAGCGTCAAGGCGGCGACGACCTTCGACGAGACGACGGTCGTAGGCGCATCGGGGTCGCAATCGCGCACCCTGTCGTTCGACGTCACCCACCAGCTCCTGCGCAACCTGACTTTGAGCGGCGACGTGACCTACCTCAACACGCGCTACGTGGGAGCACCGATCACCGAAAACACGTTGTCGGAGACGCTCAAGGCCGAATATCACTTGTCGCGCTCGCTCGTCGCCACGGCCAGCTATGAGCACCAGAAGCTCGACAGCACGTTGCCCGGGTCGTCCTTCAGGCAGGATGTCGTCCTCGTGGGCCTCAGGCTGCAACGCTAAACCCTCCGGAAGGCCGGCGAGAGTGACCGCCACGGCGTCGAACGGCGGCACGGTGGTTTGCGGCGTGCCGGGAGGGCGCTCGAAACGGATGCCGACGCGGCTTGCACGGGAAAATTTCGCCCCCTATATGCGGCCCAACTTGCGCCACGGCGGCGCAATCCCAATCTTCGGCAGAGGAAATCGGGGACCGGGCGGCGGAGGTCACGAGGGCGTCCCTCGATCGCCCCGCCCACGGCCGGGTGCCTTAGGGGTCCGGCGGTCTTGCGAAGGAAAGGATCTTTGAAATGGCAAAAGTGATCGGCATCGACCTCGGCACCACCAATAGCTGCGTCGCCGTTATGGAAGGCTCGACGCCCAAGGTGATCGAGAATGCCGAAGGCGCACGCACGACGCCGTCGATCGTCGCCTTCACCGAGGACGGCGAGCGCCTCGTCGGCCAGCCGGCGAAACGCCAGGGCGTCACCAATCCCGAGCGGACGTTCTTCGCCATCAAGCGGCTGATCGGCCGCACCTTCGACGACCCGATGACCAAGAAGGACATCGGCCTCGTCCCCTACAAGATCGTCCGCGCCTCGAACGGCGACGCCTGGGTCCAATCCGGCGACAAGCAATATTCGCCCTCGCAGATCTCCGCCTTCATCCTGCAGAAGATGAAGGAGACGGCGGAATCCTACCTCGGGCAGACCGTCACGCAGGCCGTCATCACGGTCCCGGCCTATTTCAACGACGCCCAGCGCCAGGCCACCAAGGACGCCGGCAAGATCGCCGGGCTCGAAGTCCTGCGCATCATCAACGAGCCGACGGCGGCGGCGCTGGCCTACGGGCTCGATAAGCGCGGGTCGGGCACGATCGCGGTCTACGACCTCGGCGGCGGCACCTTCGACGTGTCCATTCTGGAGATCGGCGATGGCGTGTTCGAGGTGAAGTCGACCAACGGCGACACCTTCCTCGGCGGCGAGGACTTCGACATGCGCCTCGTCGAATATCTGGCCGACGAGTTCCGCAAGGAGAATACGGTCGACCTGCGCAAGGACAAGCTTGCCCTGCAGCGGCTCAAGGAGGCGGCCGAGAAGGCCAAAATCGAGCTCTCCTCGGCCTCGCAGACGGAGATCAACCTGCCCTACATCACGGCCGATGCGACGGGTCCGAAGCACCTGACGCTGAAGCTCACCCGCGCCAAGCTCGAGGCGCTCGTCGATGACCTGATCCAGCGCACCGTCGAGCCCTGTCGCAAGGCGCTCAAGGATGCCGGGCTCTCGGCCGGGGAGATCGACGAGGTGGTGCTCGTCGGCGGCATGACCCGCATGCCGAAGGTGCAGGAGGTGGTCAAGCAGTTCTTCGGCAAGGAGCCCCACAAGGGGGTCAACCCGGACGAGGTGGTGGCGATCGGCGCCGCGGTGCAGGCCGGCGTGCTGCAGGGCGACGTCAAGGACGTGCTGCTGCTCGACGTGACGCCGCTCTCGCTCGGCATCGAGACGCTCGGCGGCGTGTTCACGCGGCTGATCGAGCGCAACACCACGATTCCGACCAAGAAGAGCCAGGTCTTCTCGACCGCCGAGGACAACCAGACGGCCGTCACCATCCGGGTGTTCCAGGGTGAGCGCGAGATGGCCGCCGACAACAAGATCCTCGGCCAATTCGACCTCGTCGGCATTCCCGGCGCGCCGCGCGGCGTGCCGCAGATCGAGGTGACCTTCGACATCGACGCCAACGGCATCGTCAACGTCACCGCCAAGGACAAGGCGACCAACAAGGAGCAGCAGATCCGCATCCAGGCGTCGGGCGGCTTGTCCGACAGCGACATCGACAAGATGGTCAAGGATGCCGAGCTGCATGCCGCCGAGGACAAGAAGCGCCGCGAGCTGATCGACGCCAAGAACCAGGCCGAGGCGATGATCCACTCGACCGAGAAGTCGATGACCGAGTTCGGCGACAAGGTGTCGGCGGCCGACCGCTCGACCGTCGAAAGCGCGATCACGGCACTGCGCTCCACCCTCGAAAGCGAGGACGCGGAGGCGATCAAGTCGCGCACCAATGACCTCATGCAAGCGTCGATGAAGCTTGGCGAGGCCATGTACAAGGCCGGTGCTGGTGGCCCCGACGGCGGCGCGGCTCCGGGGGCCGACGGCCCCAATGCCTCGGAGGACGTGATCGACGCCGACTTCAAGGAAGTCGGCGAGGACGACAAGAAGCGTCGCGCCTGAGCGCGGTCGTCGCGTCGTTCCATCAGGCCACGGATCGACGGAACGGCGCGGGCGTCCCCCGCGCCGTTTCTTCGTCCTTGCCGCTCGCGCGGCGACGTGGCACCAAGACCCCTCGTGGGCATGGTGTAAGTCTGTCGGTCTGGGGACGCGGCTCCCGGCGAGTTTGAACACATGTGGATCTGGATCGGGCTTCGATGGCCAAACGCGATTTCTACGAGATCCTCGGCGTAACCCGGACCGCCTCGGACGCCGATCTCAAATCCGCCTTCCGCAAGGCGGCCCTGCAATGCCACCCCGATCGCCACCCCGGCGACAGGGATGCGGAGAGCCGGTTCAAGGATCTCAACGAAGCCTATCAATGCCTGTCGGACGGCCAGAAGCGCGCCGCCTACGACCGCTTCGGCCATGCCGCCTTCGAGAGCGGGCATGGCGGGGGGATGGGTGAGGGCTTCTCCTCATCCATGGCCGATATCTTCGACGATCTCTTCGGCGACATGATGGGCCGCTCGCGCAGCCGTTCCGGTGGCCGCGAACGCGGTTCCGACCTGCGCTACAACATGGAGATCACGCTCGAAGAGGCCTTCAAGGGCAAGACCGCCACCGTCAAGATGCCGATTTCGATCGCCTGCGAGGCCTGCACCGGCACCGGCGCCAGGCCGGGGTCGAAGCCGCGCACCTGCTCGACCTGCGCCGGCCATGGCCGGGTGCGCGCCCAGCAGGGCTTCTTCGCCATCGAGCGCACGTGTCCGGCCTGCGGCGGGCGCGGCGAGGTGATCGAGAACCCCTGCGGCGCCTGCGCCGGGACGGGACGGGTGACGAGGGAGCGGGCGCTGTCGGTCAACGTGCCCGCCGGCGTCGAGGACGGCACCCGCATCCGCCTCGCCGGTGAGGGAGAGGCGGGCCTGCGCGGCGGTCCGGCCGGCGACCTCTACATCTTCCTCAGCGTCAAGCCACACCAGTTCTTCCAGCGCGACGGCGCCGACCTCTATTGCCGCGTGCCGATTCCCATGGTTCAGGCGGCGCTCGGCGGCGACATCAACGTGCCGACGCTCGACGGCAGCGAGGCCAAGGTCAAGGTGCCGGAGGGTACCCAATCGGGCAAGCAGTTCCGCATCAAGTCGAAAGGCATGCCGGTCTTGCGGTCGCGCGACATGGGCGATCTCTACATCCAGGCGGTGGTCGAGACGCCGCAGAACCTGACCAAGCGCCAGCGCGACCTGCTGGCCGAGTTCGATTCCGTGTCCTCCGACAAGACCAACCCCGAGGCCGACGGGTTCTTCACCAAGATGCGCGACTTCTTCGACAATTTGAGCAACTGATTTTGGGGAGAATGAAGGCCGGCGATTGAACCTTAGCGCCGGCTTAGTGCTTTTCCCGTGACGGATTGCTGACGCAGGACAAACCCCGCTCGACGGGCACGGTGGCCAGAGGGATTGGAAGCGATTTGGGCGCGAAATTGCAACTCGGACCACGGCGGGCGCGTCCGGCGCCGCTCAAGATGCCGATCGAAGAGCGGCTCGCCGACGAGGCCCGCTTCTTCAAGACTTGGATCGACAATCCGCTCGGGACTGGCGCCGTCTCGCCTTCGGGCCGGTTTCTGGCCCGCACCATGGCACGCTACGTCGACCTCGACGTTCCAGGGCCGGTGATCGAGCTCGGGCCTGGCACCGGTCCGGTCACCGAAGCGCTCATCGACCGCGGCGTCGCCCGCGACCGGCTGATTCTGGTCGAGTTCGAACCGCATTTCTGCAAGCTTCTGGCGCGGCGTTACGCGGGCGTGCGCATCGTCCAGGGCGATGCCTACCGGCTCGCGGAGACCCTGGCGGGCGTCCTCGACGCGCCGGCCTCCGCGATCGTGTCGAGCCTGCCGCTGCGCACACGGCGCGAGCGCGACCGCCTGGCGCTGCTCCGCGACGCCTTTGCCCTGCTGCATCCAGAGGCGTCCTTCGTGCAGTTCACGTACGGCATCGCCTCGCCCATGCCGCGCCGGTTTGGACCCGGACCGGCCTTCCATGCGGAAGTCTCGGCCCCCATCTGGCTGAACCTTCCGCCGGCGCGCGTGTGGGTCTACCGGTTCGGCGCCGTCGCGGCGCAAGCCGAGGATGGCGCGGCCAGGGAGGACTTCACCCTCAGGCTCAAGGCCGGGCGCGAACTGCTCGGCGAGGAATGGCGCGAGCAGAGCGACCGTCTCAAGCTCGGACTGCGTCTCAAGGCCGAGAAGGCGAGGGCCGAGTTCAAGGCGCATGCGGATAAGGTCAAGAGCGGGCTCAACCGAACCTTCCGCGATCCCGACGGACGGCTCGATGGGATCGAGACCGGCCACCGGGCGCGGCGCTCGCTCGGTCGGCGCTGACGCGCGGCCGGCGCCGACCCTTGTTTCCCGGCGGCGGCTGTCGCTATAAGGCCGCTTCAGGTCATCCGGCACCGACGCGCCGGGCGCAGCATCGACGAGACCGTTCATGGCCGGCCATAGCCAATTCAAGAACATCATGCACAAGAAGGGCAAGCAGGACGCGGTCCGCTCCAAGCTCTTCTCGAAGCTGGCGCGCGAGATCACGGTCGCGGCCAAGCTCGGCCTGCCAGACCCGGCCATGAATCCGCGCTTGAGGGCCGCCGTGCTGGCCGCCCGGGCCGAGAACATGCCGAAGGATAATATCGAGCGGGCGATCAAGAAGGCCGCCGGGGGCGACACGGAGACCTACGACGAGGTCCGCTACGAGGGCTATGCGCCGGGCGGCGTTGCGGTGATCATCGAGGCCCTGACCGACAACCGCAACCGCACGGCGGGCGAAGTCCGCTCCTACTTCACCAAGTCCGGCGGTGCGCTGGCCGAGACGGGCGCCGTCTCCTTCATGTTCGATCACGTCGGGCGCATCGAATATCCGGTCGCCGCGGCCTCCGAGGATGCCATGATGGAGGCCGCGATCGAGGCGGGGGCCGACGATGTCGCCTCCTCGGAGGAGGGGCACGAGGTGATCACCACGCTCGAGGCGCTGCGCGACGTTTCCAGGGTTCTCGAAGCGAAGTTCGGCGAGCCGCGCCGCGCCGCGCTCGTCTGGCGGCCGCAGACGTCCATCGCGGTCGACGACGACACCGGCGAGAAGATCTTGAAGCTCGTCGGCTCGCTCGAAGACAACGACGATGTGCAGAACGTCTATGCCAATTTCGAAGTGTCCGACGCGCTCGTCAGCAAAATGAACGCGTGAGGGTTCTTCCAACCTCCTCCACCATGCTGGCCGAGCAAGCTCGGCTTCGCATGGTCCCCCTCCTCCGCCGAGCGGAGGAGGATACCCGTGCCGGACGAGGCCGTCCTCCTCCGTTCACGGAGGAGGGGGACCGCGCACAGCGCGGTGGAGGCGGCCCTTGACTCGTCCCATCCGCATCCTCGGCATCGACCCCGGGCTCCGCCACACCGGTTGGGGCATCGTGCTGGCCGAGGGATCGCGGCTCGCCTATGTGGCCTCGGGCGTCATCCATACGACGACCGGCGATGCGCTGAGCGAGCGGCTGCGGCTGCTCCATGTCGGCCTCTCGGCCGTGATCGAGGCCGAATGGCCGGACGAGGCGGCGGTCGAGGAGACCTTCGTCAACCGTGACCCGCAATCGGCACTGAAGCTCGGGCAGGCGCGCGGCATCGCCCTTGTGGTGCCGGCGCTGGCCGGCCTGCCGGTCGCCGAATATTCGGCCAACCTCGTCAAGAAGAGCGTCGTCGGCACGGGGCATGCGGAAAAGCAGCAGGTCGCCGCCATGCTGAAGGTGCTGCTGCCGAAGAGCCATGCTGCCTCCCCGGACGCCGCCGACGCGCTCGCGGTGGCCATCACCCACGCCCACCATCGCCGTCCGCCCGCCTTGGTCGCGGCGCTCGCCAAGGCCGCGGTGCGCCGATGATCGGCAAGCTCACCGGCATCGTCGACAGCCGCGACGAGGACAGCCTCATCGTCGATGTCGGCGGCGTCGGCTATCTGGTGCATTGCTCGACCCGGACCCTGGCCGGTCTCAAGATGAGCGAAACGGTCTCGCTCGCCATCGACACGCATGTGCGCGAGGACATGATCCGCCTCTACGGCTTCGCCTCCGCGACCGAGCGCGATTGGTTCCGTCTGCTGCAGACCGTGCAGGGGGTCGGCGCCAAGGTGGCGCTGGGCATCCTGGGCACCCTCTCCTCGCCCGAACTGTCCTCGGCCATCGCGAGCGGCGACCGGACGGCGGTGGCGCGTGCCCAGGGCGTCGGGCCGAAGCTCGCAGCCCGCATCGTCGCCGAGCTCAAGGACAAGGGGCCCGAGGGCGCGGCGGCCGATCTCGGCCTGCCCGGGCACGATGTCCCGACGCCGCTCGGCGGCCCGGCCGCCGATGCGGTCTCGGCGCTCGTCAATCTCGGCTACGCCCGCCCGCAGGCGATCTCGGCTGTGGCGTCGGCTGTTGCCACGCTGGGCGAGGAGGCCGCGACCGCGGCGCTCATTCGGGCGGGGCTGAAGCAATTGGCGATGTAGCGCACCGCCCCGTCGACGCGGCGGATGTGTTAACATCAGGCGCCTTTTGAAGGCGTGGGGCTGGAGGCCTCGATGGACGACCCGAACCTTGTCCGCATCCGGGCCGAACTCGACGGGATGTATGGAACGCAGATCGAGCGCATCGTGCTGTTCGGGTCGCGCGCAAGAGGCGACGCACGGCCCGATTCGGATTACGACATCGCGATCTTTCTCAAAACGCTCGATGATCGTTGGACAGAGTCACGCCGACTGGCGGATTTGCGCGTCAGGATGATCGACGAGACAGGCGAATTCTTCGATCTGTTGCCTTATTCCGTTGCCGCCTTTAGCGAGCGGTCGCCGCTGATGCGCGAGATCCGCCGGGAAGGTCGCAATTTGTGACGCCTGAGACACGGCAGCTTCTGGATAAAGCGTCCCGCGTGATCCGGGAGGCACGAGCGATGATGAGCGTCGACCTTTATCAGCCGGCCGGTCGAAGTGCCTATTTGGCGGCCTTTCACGCCGCACAGGCGTTGATTTCGGAACATACAGGCCGTGCGATTAAAACGCATCGAGGCGTGCATACCGAGTTCCAGCGCTTGACGAGAAATGATCCTGCCTTCGATGCGGACCTGCGTGCATTTCTGTCTCGTAGCTATGAGCTGAAGGCCATCGCCGATTACGGGACTGATCCGCACGTCGATATTTCTGCCGCGCAAGCGCTCGAAGCGATTGGCGCGGCGGATCGTTTCGTCGAACAGGTCACGACGATGATAGCCAAGCACGCAGACCGATCGACTTGATGCGTGTACGGTCCCACGCAGACGACCTTGGTCTTGGCGGCCGGTCAGGAGGAAAGCGCTTCGATCGCCGCCTCGGCTGCCGCGACGCCGGTCTCGTAGGCGCCGTGGGCGGTGGTGAATTTGTGCGCCGAGCAGGCTTCGCCGGCGAAGAACAGCCGCTCCTCGACCGGTGCCGCGAGGATCGCGCGGGCATCGCCTGAGTCCGGCACCGCATAGGCATAGGACCCGTGGATGAAAGGCTCGGCCGCCCAGGCGGTCGTGCAAAGCGGGGTCAGCCGCCCCGTGATGTCCGTGCCGAAATGCGCCGCGAGCTCCTCGAAGGCGAAGGCCGCAAAGGCGGCAGGTCCTTCGGCTTCGAGGTCGCGGGCGAGATGCCCGCCGTAAAAGCACTCGATGATCGGGCGGCCGAAGGGCCTGATGTGGTAGGCGCCGGTGCGAGCGCGCTCATGCGTCCCGAGCCGGTGCGTCTCGGGCGCGAAATCCTCCGGCCGGTCGAGACGGAGGAAGAGCTTGTCGGCGAGGCCGAGCGGCAGCTTGGCCGCCGCAGCAAGTTTTTCCGGCAGGGCGGGCGTGAAGCGAATGCTCTCCGCGGCCAGCACGTCGGTCGAGACCGTGACAATCGCGGCGCGGGCTTCGAGCGTGCCGCGGGTCGTCTCGATCAAGAGGCGGTCCCGGCGGCTCATGTCGATGCCGGTCACCGCCGTCTCCAGCCGGACCGGGACGCCGGCGCCGGCGCTGGCGATCAGCCGGCCGTAGCCAGCCGGCACCCGCCAGTCGAGCGTGTCGCCGGGCGCATAGTCGGCATGGTCGCGGGCGGCGACGCGATCGAGCTCGGCGCCGCTGACGAAGGTGCTGATCGCGTCGAGCAGCCCGCGCCAGCGGTGGTCGGAGGCAATGTAATCCCCCATCGGGCGCTCGCGCGCCGGGATCTCCTCGACGCGGTCGTAGAAGGCCGCCTGCGTCCGCTGCAGATCCTCCAACTGATCGTTGCCGAGAGGCAGCCAGCGACGCTCGTCGACCAGGGCGCCGGCGTGCGGTCGACCTCGAAGCCGAGCGTCTCGGCCAGCGCCCGCCAGGCATTGGCGCGGGCACCGTGCAGCCAGAAGCAGCCGAGGTCGAGGGGCAGGTCCAAGCCGGGCGGGTTGATCGTATGAGCGCGGCCGCCAATCCGCCGGCCGGCTTCGAGCACCAGCACACTGCGGCCGTTCGCGAGCATCTGCCGGGCCGCGGCGAGGCCGGCTGCGCCCGCTCCGATCACGGCGACGTCGACGCTGTTCGTATGGCTTTCGATCATCGCCATCGGCTTTCTTCGGCCAGATAGTCCAGTTACCGGGGGGCTGGTTTCAACCACAGCGGCAACCCCGCGATCACGAGCACGACGCGACCGCAGGCCGTCGCCATGGCTTGGTTGAGACGCCCCTGCGCGTCGCGAAAGGCGCGGCCGAGGGCATTGTCGGGGACGATCCCCGAACCCACCTCGTTGGAGACGAAGATCACCGGCCCGGCCAGCTCGGGCAAGAGCGTGGCAAGCCGATCGCACGCGGCCCCGGGATCACGGCCGTCGAGCATGACATTGCTGAGCCAAAGGGTCAGGCAATCGACCAGAAGAACACGATCGGGCGCGCTCTCGCGCGCCAGGGCTTCGACGAGCGCGAGCGGCTCCTCGATCGTGCGCCAACCGGCATCGGTACGATCGGCCCGGTGGCGGGCGATGCGGGCCCGCATCTCGTCGTCCCAGGCGGAGGCCGTGGCGACGTAGACCTTGTCGAGACCGCTCGCGATGGCCTCGGCTTCGGCGAAGCGGCTCTTGCCCGAACGGGCGCCGCCGAGCACCAGCAGATGGTCCTTGGTGTTCGTGCCGGACCGCATGAGTGGGCAAGTCTCCGTAGCGTCAGTTCGGATGGTGGCCTCTCTAGCGCAAGGCCGGGGGCTTGTCTGCCGCGCCTCGCGCCCGGCGAAGACCAGCCTCCCTTTCATGCGGGTGGTGCCGGAGCACAAAGCTGCTATGCCTGTGGCGACCGCCGCACGGCCGCCGCCTCCGCGCTGATTCCGATGTCGAAATCCCTTCTCTCCCGCCTTTCCATCGATGCCTATCTGCTGGCCCTTGTCGCGACCGTCGCTGTGGCGGTCGTGCTGCCGGCGCGAGGGATAGGAGCCGCCATCGCCTCATGGGCCGTCACGGCCGCCATCTTCCTGCTGTTCTTCCTCTATGGAACACGGCTGGCGCCGCGCGCGGTGGTCGAGAGCATCGCGCATTGGCGCCTGCAATTGATGATCCTGCTGTCGACCTTCGTGCTGTTCCCGATCGTCGGGCTCGCGCTGACCTCGGCGCTCCATCCGTGGCTTCCGCCGCAGTTGGCGCTCGGCTTGATGTTCGTCTGCGTGCTGCCCTCGACGGTGCAGTCCTCGATCGCCTTCACCTCGATCGCGCGCGGCAACGTGCCAGCGGCGCTCTGCGGCGCCTCGGTCTCCAACATTTTCGGCATGTTGATCACCCCGGCGCTCGTCGTCCTGTTGCTCCGCGCGCAAGGCTCCGGCTTCAGCACGAAGGCGCTCGAAGACATCGCGCTCCAGCTGCTGCTTCCCTTCTGCCTGGGCCAGCTCGCGCGTCCGTGGCTCGGCGGCATCATCTTACGCCACAAGGTGCTGACCTCCTCCGTGGATCGCGGCTCGATCCTCATCATCGTCTATGCGGCCTTCAGCGCCAGCGTGGTGCAGGGCGTGTGGAGGCACGTGGACTACGGGAGCCTGGCGCTTATCGTCGTGCTCGACGCCCTGATGCTGGGTCTTGTGCTCGCGATCACCACGCTGGCGAGCCGCTGGCTGGGCTTCACCAAGGAGGACGAGATCGCCATCGTCTTCTGCGGGTCGAAGAAGAGCATGGCGAACGGCCTCGCGATGGCGGGGATCCTGTTTCCCGGGCAGGTGATCGGCGCCATCGTGCTGCCGCTGATGATCTTCCATCAGATCCAGCTCTTCGTCTGCGCCGCGCTGGCGCAGCGCTACGCCCGACGGCGCGTCGAGGGCAGGGCCGAGCCCGTCGTCGGCGCGCTGGCCAAGGTTGCCGGCGCATGAACCCGGTCTTCTCCGACCTGCCGACAACGGTCTTCGAGCATATGTCTCGCCTGGCGCGCGAGCACGACGCCGTCAATCTCGGCCAGGGCTTTCCCGATGATCCCGGTCCGCTCGACGTCAGGCGGAAGGCGGCCGAGGCGGTGGTCGACGGTTGGAACCAATATCCGCCGATGATGGGCCTGCCGGAGCTGCGTGCCGCGGCGGCCGAGCACTACGGCCGGTTCCAAGGTCTGCCCTTGACCCCAGACGACGTGATGGTGACCTCCGGCGCCACCGAGGCGCTGGCGGGCGCGCTCCTGGCGCTGGTCGAGCCGGGCGACGAGGTGGTGCTGTTCCAGCCCATGTACGACGCCTACCTGCCGCTGCTGCGCCGGGCCGGGGGTGTGCCGCGCTTCGTGACGCTGAAACCGCCGCACTGGCAGTTCACGGATGCGGATCTGGAGGCGGCCTTCTCGCCGCGCACCCGCGTCGTGCTGCTCAACAATCCGCTGAACCCCACCGGCACAGTGTTCGGGCGACAGGCGCTCGAGCGGCTCGCCCGGTTCTGCGTCGCCTACGATGCCGTTGCAATCTGCGACGAGGTCTGGGAGCATGTCCTGTTCGACGGTCGCCGTCACGTCTCGATGCTGTCGATCCCCGGCATGGAGGAGCGCACCGTCAAGGTCGGCTCGGCGGGCAAGATCTTCTCGTTGACGGGCTGGAAGGTCGGCTTCGTCGCCGCCGCGCCGCCTCTCCTCAAGGTGCTGTCGAAGGCGCATCAGTTCCTGACCTTCACGACGCCGCCGAACCTGCAGGCCGCCGTTGCCTTCGGGCTTGCTAAGCCGGCCTCCCATTTCGACGCCATGCGAGCAGGGCTCGAACGCTCGCGCGACCGTTTCGCCGCCGGCCTCGCGGCACTGGGCTTCCGGGTGCTGCCGGCCGAGGGCACCTATTTCCTCAACGTCGACCTCGCGTCGCTCGGCGTCGCGGACGACGTCGCCTTCTGCGAGACGCTGGTCAGACGTCATGGGGTTGCGGCCGTGCCGGTCTCGGCCTTCTACGCCGAGGATCACGTGCGCACCGTCATGCGGTTCTGCTTCGCCAAGCGCGACGAGACGCTCGACCGCGCCCTCGACCGGCTCGGTGCGGTCATCGGCTCCGCCGCCTGACGGGCACGACACGGATTAGCATCGGGCGCCCGCCATGCTAGTGATGCGCGCATGAGGGCGCAGACGGGGATCATCGGGGACGAGCCGACCGGCACGGTAGTGGGGCGGGATGCGCGGGCGGCCGCCATCGTCGCGAGGCTCGGCACCCGCTCGATCGTGCTCGTCGGCATGATGGGCGCCGGCAAGACCGTGATGGGTCGGCGCCTCGCGAGCCATCTCGGCCTCGACTTCGTCGACAGCGACCACGAGATCGAGGCCGCCGCCGGCATGACCATCGCGGATATCTTCGCTCGCCATGGCGAACCCCATTTCCGCGACCGGGAGAACCGCATCGTCGAGCGGCTGATCACGGACGGCCCACGCGTCGTGGCGACCGGGGGGGGCGCCTTCGTCCATCCCGGCACACGCGCGACGATCGGTCTTCACGGCCTGTCGCTTTGGCTCAAGGCGGATTTCGACGTGCTGATGCGGCGCGTGCGCAAGCGCTCCAACCGACCCCTGCTGCGCACCCCGGATCCCGAGGGCACGCTGCGGCGGCTGATGGAGGAGCGCTATCCGGTCTACGCCGAGGCGGACACCGTCGTGGTGTCGCGCGACGGGCCGCACGAGGCCACCGTGGCCGACATGCTGGCCGCCATCGAGGCCGCCCTCGCCTTCCCCGGCGGTCGCGCCGGCAATCCCGGATGAGCAACGACGTGACGAGCCCCAACGAGCCCCATGCAACCGTCGAGGTCGACCTTGGTGCGCGGTCCTATCCGATCCTGATCGGCCCGGCGCTGCTGGAGCAGGCGGGGTGGCGCATCGCGGCCGTCGCGCCGGGAGCCGCCTGCGCCATCGTCACCGACGCCAATCTCGCGCGGGCGCATCTGCCGCGGCTCGCCGAGAGCCTCGATGCGGCAGGAATCCGGCATGCGGCGATCGAGGTCGCACCCGGCGAGGCCTCGAAGAGCTTCGCGATCTACCAGCAGGTCTGCGACGCGGTGCTCGAGGGCCGGTTCGAGCGCGGCGACGTCGTGCTGGCGCTCGGCGGCGGGGTCGTCGGCGATCTGGCGGGTTTCGTCGCTGCCACCGCGCGGCGCGGCATGGGCTTCGTGCAGGTGCCGACGAGCCTCCTCGCCCAGGTCGACTCCTCGGTCGGCGGCAAAACCGGCATCAATTCCCGCCACGGCAAGAACCTCGTCGGCGCCTTCTACCAGCCGAAGCTCGTGCTGGCCGACACCGGCTGCCTCGACACGCTCCCCGCGCGCGAATTCCGCGCCGGCTATGCCGAGGTGGCCAAATACGGCCTGATCGGTGACGAACCCTTCTTCGCCTGGCTCGAGCGCGAGCACGCGGCGGTCTTCGCCGGGGGCGTGGCGCGGACGCAGGCCATCGCCGCAAGCTGCCGGGCCAAGGCGGCGACGGTGGCGCGCGACGAGCGCGAGGAGGGCGAGCGGGCGCTGCTCAACCTCGGCCATACGTTCGGCCACGCTTTGGAGCGCCTCGCCGGATACGATGGGAGCCGGCTGGTGCACGGCGAGGCGGTCGCGGTCGGCCTATGCCTCGCCTTTCGCTTCTCGGCCAGGCTGGGGTTGTGCGCGGCCAACGATGCAGAAAGGGTCACGGCCCATCTCGGCGGGGCCGGCCTGCCGACGCGGATCCGCGACATCCCGGACTGGACTGCCGGCGCGGGGGAGATCCTCGACGCCATGTTCCAGGACAAGAAGGTCGTGCGCGGCAGCCTCACCCTGATCCTTGTGCGCGGCGTCGGTCGAAGCTTCGCCGCCAAGGGCGTCGAGGCCGACGCGGTTCGCGCCTTCCTGGCCGACGAGCTCGCGGGAGCCTGATCCATGCATGGCAGCGGGGCCGGGGAGGCGGCCCATGGGGCGGAGCTCCTGGTCGACATCGCGGTCGTGATCTGCTGCATCGGGCTCTCGGCGATGTTCGCGGCGGCCGAGACGGCGCTGACCGCGACCTCGAAGGCGCGCATGCATGCGCTCGAGAAGGGCGGCGATCGGCGTGCCGCGATCGTCTCGCGGCTGCTCGGCATGCGCGAGCGCTTCATCGGCGCCATGCTGCTCGGCAACAACGTCGCCAATGTCGGCGCATCGGCGCTGATCACCAGCGTGCTGCTCGGCCTCATCGGCGAGCGCGGCGTACTCTATGCCACGGTGCTGATGACGGTGCTGCTGCTCGTGTTCGCCGAGGTCCTGCCGAAGACGATCGCCATCAACTATCCGGAGCGAGCCTCGCTCGTGCTCGGGCCGATGGTCTCGCTGATGGTGCGGGTCTTCGGGCCGGTGCTCAAGGCTGTCGAGGTCGTCGTGCAGACGATCCTGCGGGTGTTCGGCATCACGCTTGGCGAGCGGCGCTCGATGCTGAGCGGCTTCGAGGAGCTGAAGAATGCCGTCGACCTCCTGCATCTCGAGGGCGGCGTCGAACGCTCCGACCGTGACATGGTCGGCGGCCTGCTCGACCTGCATGAGCTCGAAGTGCAGAACGTCATGGTGCATCGCACCAAGATGCGCACCATCAATGCCGATCTGCCGGCGATCGAAGTGGTGCGCGAGGTGCTGGCCTCGCCCCACACGCGGCTGCCGCTCTGGCGCGGCCTGCCCGACAACATCATCGGCATCCTGCACGCCAAGGAGCTGCTGCGGGCCTTGAGTGCGCTCGGCGGCGACGCGGCGCGGCTCGACATCGCGGCGATCGCCTACGAGCCCTGGTTCGTGCCGGCTTCGACCGGTCTGCAGGACCAGCTGCAGGAATTCCTGCGGCGCAAGTCGCATTTCGCCCTCGTCGTCGACGAATACGGGGAGGTGATGGGCCTCGTGACGCTCGAGGACATCCTCGAGGAGATCGTCGGCGACATCCGCGACGAGCATGATCTCGCCGTCCAGGGCGTGCGCGTCGGGCCGGACGGCAGCGTCTTGGTGGACGGTTCGGTGCCGATCCGCGACCTCAACCGGGTGATGAACTGGGATCTGCCGGACGAGGAGGCCAACACCATCGCGGGCCTCGTCATCCACGAGGCGCAGACCATCCCGGAGGTCGGTCAGTCCTTCATCTTCCACGGGTTCCGCTTCGAGGTGCTGCGCAAGGTGCGCAACCTCCTGGCGCAGCTCAAGGTGTCGCCGGCCGATGCGACGGCCAAGGGCGAGTAGGAGCAAGACCAGACCGGCTATTCGGCCTTGAGCGCGATCGTCACCGATTTGGCATAGGAGCCGCTGTCGGAGGTCAAGGCGATCGTCTGCTTCGACCCGTTCACGGTGATCACCACCGAGGCCTCGAAGCCGTTGCCGCTGATCTGGGTGGTGATGACGTCGCCCTCGATCCTGCCCGAGACCGAGCCGCCGGCCTGGCGGTCTTTCTCCTTCCACGTGCCGGCGAGTGCGCCATCTTGGTTGACGAGGTCGGTGACGAAATCCATGCGATAGCTGTCGGCGGCGCAGAGCAGCTCCTGATGCATGATGGTGCCGCTCGGCGTCAGTGAATATTTGACCTTGCAGCGCAGGCTCTCCGTCGTGTTGTCGGTCTTGAGGACGGTGCCGGTGCCGATCCAGGTGCCCGGCAAGGTTGCGAAGAGGTCGGCCGCCCTGGCTTGGCCGCCGCACGCGACGGCGAGCAGCACGGCGCTCCACAGCATGTGTCTTGCGGCGATCGGCATGGCAGGGAGCGTCCTCTGGCGCCGCGAATCAGGGTCGCGGCGCGCTCAAGCTTGCGCCGCACCACGGCCGAGCGCGATGGCGTTTTGATGACGGCAGGGCTCCGACTTCAGGTTGAGTGACTGGCGTTGGCACGGACTTTTCCACCGCTCATCCCGGCGAAAGCCGGGATCCAGGATAATGATGACGCAGGCTTCGTCGTTTCGCCGCACCTTCACGGCTCTGGATCCCGGCTTTCGCCGGGATGAGCGGAGAGGAATGCCGCCCGCGTTAACCTGAATTCGGAGCCCTGTGATGACGGCCCTTGCGGCGACGACCGCGTCGCATCGGCATCGCGTTCAGCCTGGCGTCGCCGTATCCGTCCGGTACGCCTCGCGCATCTGCGCGATATGCGCGAGCTTGGCATGGAAGGGCGCCCAGTCGTCACCGGCGGCGACGGCGGCAAGGACCGTTTCGACCTCCGGATGCACCATGGTGCAAGGCTCCGGCCCGGCGAAATAGGGATGGTCGAGCCGGAGGTCCGGGCGCGGCCGCGCGGCCGCCAGCATGGTGCCGAAAGCCGCGAAGGCGTCCCCGGAATAGGCCTCAGCCGCGGGGCTGCGCACTCTGCGTATCGCCGAGGCCTCGCCGCCGTAGAGGTCGAAGAACGCCTGCTCGAAGGGTGCCTGGCTGTCGCGCAGGAAGGTCCAGAAGGCCTCGGTGAGGCGTGTGTCCGCCTCGCCGCCCTCGAGCTCCAGGCCGAGGCGACGCATCGTCTCCTCGACGAAGGACTGGCGGAAAGCGGGCGCGAAAGCGCCGAGCGCCGCCTCGATCGCGGCCTGCGACGTAAGCGGCAGCAGGCATTCGCCGAGACGACAGAGGTTCCATAGCAGCACGCTGGGCTGGCGTCCGTAGGCATAGCGGCCGGCATGGTCGAAATAGGCCGCGGTGAAACTCGCGTCATGGGTCGGCAGGAAGCGCCAGGGGCCGTAGTCGAAGCTCTCGCCGGTGACGTTGATGTTGTCGGTATTGAGCACGCCATGGACGAAGCCCGCCGCCATCCACTGCGCCCCCATGCGGGCCGTGACACCCCCGAGCGCCTCGAGAAAGGCGGCAGGACGGTCTGCCGCCGACAGGGACACCAAGGCCGGCCAATAGGTCTCGATCACGTAGTCGAGCAGGCGCCGGATAGCGTCGGGCTCATCGAGCGCCAGCAAACGCTGGAAGGTGCCGATGCGGATATGCGAATGGCTGAGGCGCACGAGCACCGCCGAGCGTGTCGGGGAAGGCTCGTCGCCGCGCTCGAGATCCTCGCCGGTCTCGATCAGGCTAAAGCTCTTCGAGGTGTCGACGCCCTGCGCCTCCAGCATCTCGGTCGCCAGCACCTCGCGGATGCCGCCGTTGAGCGTCAGCCGGCCGTCGCCGGAGCGCGACCAGGGCGTGCGCCCGCTGCCCTTGGTGCCGAGGTCGAGCAGGCGCCCGTCATGAAGATCGTGCATCTGGGCGAACAGAAAGCCGCGGCCGTCGCCGAGATCGGGATTGTATACGCCGAACTGGTGGCCGTGGTAGCGCAGCGCCAGCGGCTGGGGAAGGGAGCCGGGCAGGGGCTCGAAGCGGCCGAAATGATCCGCCCATTCGGCATTCGTCAGGCCGCCAAGCCCCACTCGTTCGGCCCAGCGGTCGTTGCGATAGCGGATGCGGTGCTCGGGAAAGCTCGCCGGCTTCACGACATCGTAGAACGCCTCGCCGAGCTCAGCATGGCGGGTCGAGGGCCTGAAAACCGGCGACAGGCTCATGCGCCTCGCCGCCGCGGTCGCTTCAGTCCGGGCACGTGTTGTCGCTCATGTAATCGTGCACCTTGATCTTTCCGGAGATGATGTCGGCCTTGGCTGCATCGGCCGCTGCCTTCATGTCCGGCGTGATCAGGTCCTTGTTGTACTGGTCGAGCGCATAGCCGACGCCGTCTTCCTTCAGGCCGAGCACGAAGAGGCCCGGCTTCCAGGTGCCGGCCTTGGCGTCGGCGAAGCTCTTGTAGATGGCGGTATTGACGTTCTTGAGCATCGAGGTCAGCACGTGGCCGGGGAACAGGCCGTCCTGATCGGAATCGACGCCGATGCCATATTTCCCGGCATCCGCCGCGGCGCGCAGCACACCGACGCCGGTGGCGCCCGCCGCCGCATAGACGACGTCCGCCCCGCGATCGATCTGCGACTTGGCGAGTTCGCCGCCCTTGACCGGGTCGGTCCAGGCGGCGCCGGTCGTCCCGGTCATGTTCTGAAACACGTCGTCCTTGGCGCCGGCATATTTGACGCCCTGCACGTAGCCGCAGCCGAACTTGCGGATGAGCGGGATATCCATGCCGCCGACGAAGCCGACCTTGGCGGTCTTAGACGCCTTGGCGGCCAGCAGGCCGACGAGGAACGAACCCTCCTCCTCCCGGAACTTGATCGATTGCACGTTCGGCGCATCCACCTCGTCGTCGACGATGGCGAATTTGGTGTTCGGATAGTCGGGCGCGACTTTCTTCAACGCGCTGGCCTGGCTGAAGCCGATGGCGATGATCGGGCTGAAGCCGTCGCGGGCGAACTTGCGCAGCGCCTGCTCGCGCTGGGCGTCGTTCTGGATCTCGAAGTCGCGGAAATCGATCCCCGTGTCTTCCTTGAACTTCTCGGCACCGTGAAAGGCGCCCTCGTTGAAGCTTTTGTCGAACTTGCCGCCGATGTCGTAGATCAGCGCCGGTTTGATGGTGGCGGCCATGCCGGCGGTGGAGGCGAACGCGGCCAGCGCCAGGCCGGCCACGACGGAAACGACACCCGAACGCGCCATATCGATCTCCCCTTGCGGGCGGTTCCCCGCCGTCGATAGGCCAGCATGGCATGGCAAGCGTCGCCGCGCCAAGAGGGGAGAGCAACACCGAGCCGGGAAACACCGCCACCTCTCTCCGGCTCATTTCGGATCCAGCGGCGTGCGGCCGACAGTGCGATGGCCGGCGCGCGGCGTGCCGCTATCCTGACGCAGCGTCTGCTCGCCTTCTCGCGTCGCAAACCGCTGGCGCCGAGCCGCGTCGAGTCGAACAAGCTCGTCGTCGGCATGTCCGATCTGCTGCATCGCACGCTCGGCGAGACGATCGAGATCGAAACCGTGCAGGCGGCCCGCGATCTTATCCGTTCTCCGCGAAGCGGGACGCGACGGTCGTCGCGAGCGCCTGAAGCGTGCCGGAGGACGCTCGACCGATCAGCATGAAGCGGTGCCGTCCCTGGGACCAGTAGACGATATTCATGTCGCCCCGCCGCTCGACCCGCCGAACGTCGCTGCCGCCGCCGGTGGTGATGCACAGCGCCACGGGGCCGCTCCTCGGATCGAGATAGGCCAGGAAGGCGAGCGGCTTGTCGTCATAGTCGTAGAGGTCGGCCCGTTTGAGCGGGAGGGCGGGCAGGTCGACCCGCGTCGGCGTGAGGCTCAGGCCGAGCCGTTCCCCCAGGCTCGCGAGTTGCTGCCGCGAATCGCCCGGACCGTCGCGCATATCCGCCAGCGTGTCGCGGGTGTAGAGCGCGAGATATTGCGCGACCGCGCTCCGCCAGTCGTCCGATCCGTCCGGATTGCCGCCCGAGGCCGTCAGCGCCGCGCCGATGGGCGCGATCACCAGCCGGTCGAGGCCGACGCCGGCGATCATCAGCGCCGCGGCCGCCGCAGCGAGCGCGGGCCGGACGCGGACCAGGAGCGGGCGCAGGCGGACCCGGGGGTTCGGCCGGGCGAGCGCCGCGTCCAGCATGGCATCGAGCTTGTCGACCGGCGCTTGCGCCAGCAACGGCTCGAAAGCTTGCCGGAACGGCCGGCCTCCGGCCATGAGATGCTCCACACGGGCGGCGAGCTGCTCGTCCGTCGTCAGCCGCTGGCCGATGCGCACGCTCTCGGCCGGCGACAATTCTCCGTCGAGATAGGCGACGAGCTCGGCGTCCGACGGGGCAGCGGCATTGTCGTCCCGGGTCATCGCCGGAGCTCCTCGATGTTCGATGTGCCGTCGCGCCCGGTGCGGCGGCCGAGCGTGTCGCGCGCCGCCGCGAGCCGGCTCATGATGGTGCCGATCGGGACGCCGAGCACATCGGCGGCTTCGCGATAGGACAGGCCTTCCACATAGACCAGGAAAACCGTGTTGCGCTGGGCTTCGGGCAGGCGCTGCACCTCGCGCACCACCTGCGCGGCCATGAGCCCGGTTTCCATCTGCCGTGCCCCGTCGAAGCTGAGGCTCGCCTCGGCGTCGACGAAGCCGGCGCCCTGGCGGATCTGCCGGGCCCGCACCTCGTTGAGCCAGATCGAATGCAGGATCGAGAACAGCCAGCGATCGAGGCGGGTGCCGGGCTGGAACTGGTCGGCCCGCTCCAGCGCCCGCAGGCAGGTGGCCTGGACCAGATCCTCGGCCACGTCGCGCCGGCTGCTGAGCACGAGCCCGTAGCGCCATAGGCGGGGCAGGTGGGCCCGCAGGCCGGACCGGACGAGATCGGATGCCGCGGAGGTCATCGGAACACCGGCGTTGATGTCCTCGATCAGAGCGCCGGCGCCGTGCGGATGGCGTCCGACAGGTCGCGATAGGGTTCGCAATCCGTGCCGCAGATCGTCTTGATCGTGCCGAGCTGGTCCTTGGCGAGATCGACCCTCCCCTTGATCACATAGGCCTCGCCCAGATACTCGCGCACCTTGGCATAATGCGGATCGAGCGCGACCGAGCGGAGATAGTAGCCGATGCCTTCGTCGGTTCGGCCGAGCTTGCGGGTGGCGTAGCCCCGGTAGTTGAGCGCCTCGGCGGTGTTGCCGTCCTTCATCAGGTCCAGCGTCTGCAGCGCCTCGTCGTAGCGGTCCGCCTTGGCGAGCGCATAGGCGTAATCGGCGACCGCGTCGTCGGGCAGAGCCTCGCTGCGCATGCGGATGCAGGTCCGGTGCTTGACGTCCCACATCTTGCCCCTGGGG
Source organism: Lichenihabitans sp. (assembly GCA_965277635.1). Classification (GTDB taxonomy): domain Bacteria; phylum Pseudomonadota; class Alphaproteobacteria; order Rhizobiales; family Beijerinckiaceae; genus Lichenihabitans. Next base: position 690,714 of record CBDIDE010000002.1, on the reverse strand, counting down.
CAGGTCGTCAGATCGTCCGGTCCGCTCTGGTCGACCGAGCGGCCGGGCAAGGGCGCCGCGCCGCCGCCGCTGCCGCCGGTGCCGCCGCTGCCATCCGAGGAATGTCCGCCCGAGGCGAAGGCCGGCGCGGCCGCCAGCACGGCGCCGAGGCAGAGGCTCGCGAGAAGCGAGCGGGAGTGGCGGGTCGAGGAGGCGTAAAGCATGGCCGAAGCATCCTTGTCGAGTGAATGACCGGAGAACACCGCAGCGCGGACAATATTCGGAAATCCGCCGAGAAAATCGAGCACGGTAGGATAGCGCGCCTCGGATCCTCTCGTCACGACGGCTTGCGCGTCCTCCCTCGCGAAGCGGGGGAGGGGGACCACGCGGAGCGTGGTGGAGGGGGTGGCCAGTCCTCCCTCGCGCAGCGGTGGAGGGGGCGGCCAGGGGTTGGGACGCCTCTGCGGGCAAGGTCTCGGCTCGTCTTTCGGCTCGAGCGAGGCATCTTCGCCCCTCCACCATGCTTCGCATGGTCCCCCTCCCCATGAATGGGGAGGACACGCCGTGCCTCGTTCACCCGATCGTCGTGGCCCGGTGGGCGCCGGCCCGCTGCCTCACTTCGTGCCGAACATGCGGTCACCGGCGTCGCCCAAGCCCGGCACGATATAGCCGTGCTCGTTGAGCTTCTGGTCGACCGCCGCGGTCCAGATGGTGACGTCGGGGTGGGCGGCGCTCAGCCTGGCGATGCCCTCGGGCGCGGCGAGCAGGCAGACGAAGCGGATCTCCTTGGCGCCGCGGCTCTTCAGGAGATCGATCGCCGCGACCGCCGAATTGGCGGTCGCCAGCATCGGGTCCATGACGATGGTCAGCCGCTCGTCGATGTCGGTCGGCGCCTTGAAGTAATATTCCACCGCCTTCAGGGTCTCGGGGTCGCGGTAGAGCCCGATATGGGCGACGCGGGCCGAGGGCACGAGGTCGAGCATGCCGTCGAGGAAGCCGACCCCGGCGCGCAGGATCGGCGCGAAGACGAGCTTCTTGCCGGCGATGCGCGGCGCCATCATGGTCGAGAGCGGCGTCTCGATCTCGACGAGCTCGACGGGGAGGTCGCGCGTCACCTCGTAGCAGAGCAGCATGCCGATCTCGTTCAAGAGCTGCCGGAAGCCCTTCGTCGAGCGCGAGGCGTTGCGCATCAGGGTCAGCTTGTGCTGCACCAGCGGGTGGCCGACGACGATAACGTTTTCCATGAGCCCACTCCTGCGGCCGCGATCCCGCGCGTCCGGCTAGCACGAAGCGGGGCGGAGGCGGAAGGAGGGCAGGGCCAAGGTGCTGCACGACCAGAATGCGCCAAAGGCGGAAATTGGAGAGGCGTCCGTGCGGATGTTCGATTGTTAACCCATGAGCACCTAACGAGATCAGCTCACCGGAACGGGCTTGATCACGTAGCCAGGGATGATCGTCTCCTTGCACTTGATCCGCGAGAGAACGTCCTTCAAGGTTTCGAGATCCTCGCTAGTCGAAACGATGATCTGCTGATCGTCTTGCTGATTCGCTGCGGCTCGCTCAAGCAATTTCCCGAAGCTCACTCGTGACGACGACTGTTGTCGAGGTTCATCCAGCAGCAACATGCCCGGATGATGAGTGGGGTAATGATGGCCTAGCTCCAGCAATCCGAGTTGATAGGCCCATTTCAGTCTAATGGCGTCGCTCGCAGATGTCTCAAAACCTATCTCGTAGCCTTCCTTTTGTGGCCGATAAGTATCCTCATCAATGGTCAGCTCATTCGGATCGAACGTTGAGAAGCCAAATTCGCCAGCCTGCTGCCGCAGGAGCGTAGTTAGCGCCTCAAACTTATTACGATCCAATGCGCTCATCTTGTCCTTAGGCAAGCCCGCAACAGCTTGGAGCAAATCGGAGAACGTGCCGGCCAATATCTGCATCCGTTCAACGGTGTCGTCGAACGTCGCCTGAATGGTCTCGAGTTCGCGAATTCGCGCCTCTGCCCGCACCCGCTCCTCGATTGCCACGGCGGACGGATTGCCGTTGGGTGCAACAAGATCGGCTCGGACGGTTCGGATGCGGCTATAGAGTTCGTTGAGATCGCGGTCGACACGCACGGCACGAATTTCGAGCTTCGACACCTCCTCTTTTTCGCGTCTCAAGATGTCTTCAAACATTTTTAGTTGCGAACGTAAATATTCAATATTTTCTTCGATCGGCATAACCGCAGTCAATACCCTTTGTGACATGAGTGAGTCGACAAGCGATTGCTCGCAGGTCGGGCAACGATCAGGCGTCAGCGTTCCAGTGCTACCCGAATAACGCTGGAGCTTCTGAACGTCTTGATTTTTCTGCATGTCTTCAGTAAGAGATCTAATCCGACGCTCCAAAGAGCCGACGTCCGCCTCTTTCAAATGCTTGGTCTTGTAGACTTCAATGCGAACGCGATTGACAACCTCGACCTCCTTATTAAGCGCCTCAAGTTCGCGCATGAGGTGATCGGCGGAGACGCCGACCGCCGGGATGGGCGTCTCGTTGAGTTCCGCCACGCGTCTGCGGAGTTGAGACAACAGGTCTTTGAGCGTGACCCATGCCGCTTTTTCGGCGATCACGACGTGCCCCCTGGCGAGTTCGTCCGGTACTATGGTTGGCCGCTGAGGCAGAGCCTCAGTCTTGCCGCCGCTACGCCGCGCATAGCGGTCCATCTCGTCCCAGCGATTTCGCCAGTCCCTTACGTTTTGATCAATTCGTTCTTGAAGGCGCTGTCGTTCAAGCTCAAGTCGGTGGATGTCGAGATCCATGATGAATTCTACGGCCCGCTTTTGCACCTCCCGGATCTTCAGATAGGTCGGGATCGCCGCCGGGATTGCCGACCATCCTGCCTTCTGCTCGACCCAAAATAGCGGAAAAATGGTCTCAAGGTAGAGTTTGCCCTCGGGACCGTCGTAGCGCTGGACGATTGGCAGCTTCCATCCGAGGAAATCCTCAAGGAACCGATGAAATCCGTCCTCTCGTTGCGCGGCTCCGGCATCGATGACGAAAAAGTTCTGTCGTTCCGGAAGAGCGTTCGGGTCGGTCAGTGTCGGCCCGAAATCAACGGTGATCAGGCGATTATCGACCATTGCCTTCTTGACCGGTCGATGGACCGTGACGATGCGGCCGGCGCCGTTTTGAACTTCGAGGGACACGCCCGACTCCAGAACCGTCTCCGTAGTCTCATTGTCGTTTCTCAGGAAGGTCGTCATGGCGTACGGTAGAGGCACCTCCCGACGCGGGCTGAGCATCTTCTCCAAACCTAACGCGTAGAGCATCCCCTGCAGGCAGGTGGATTTTCCCTTGGTGTTGGCGGCCCAGATCACGTTCAGCCCGGACTCGAAACTGATGTCCGTCCCGTAGGGTCCCGCAGTGGTCATCGCGCGCATGCGAAAGTGCCGAAGGCGCAGCGTCAAAGGAGGTCCTCCATTCGCCAGATCTTGGTCAGTTGAGCTTCGGTCAGCTTCTTCGCGACCTCGGCCAAGAAGGCGCGCTCCTCCTGAAACACCTCTTTACTGGCATCGAGCGCACCAGCCAAGTCTCGCCCCTTGTCGGTGAGCCCAACTGATTTGCCCTTAGTAACATCGACGAGGCCGAGGCCGTGGGCATAGGAGACAGCACGATTCAACCACGGTTCGACTCGCACTGTGATTTCGGTGGTGCGGAGACGGCCGCTCATGAGGTCGCGCACATCCTCGCGCCCTTCGTGCGTGCGGACGGCGTGAGCCAGAAATTGCAACTTCTGAAAACTGCCCTTCTTGCTGCGGCAATATGACAGGCTGAGCAAGAGAATACCAATTCCCCAGGACATCCTGAGATCGCCCGCTACCGGCTCCGGCCGAGCAGTGAACGAAAAGGTCGCGCCCTCGATGGCCTGCTTGAAGAAGTTGTTAGCTGCCATTGGACGGGAAATCTAAAGGACAACGCATAATCCAGTCCGACAGAGTCCCTAGCGCGATCTCTTCAGCATTGACGTGCGAAAGAGTCGGCGCGGCGTCCTTGATCGCATTAATTAACGTGTTAAGCTCTACGTTCATGATGTTGCTGGGCGTCGGGCCGCCTTGTGGCCCGATATAGCTTAAGCGGCGAACGCGCCCGGAAATGGCAGCATCCACCTTCTCGTGAAGATCGGGCGCGCTGGAGCGTAGCGCGTCGATAAGGGCGTTGCTTTTTAGGAAGAACTCTACGCCGTCGACCACGGCGTCATGGACCGACCCTGGGACCATCCGCTTAGAAAGCTTTGTGATGGCATTCGCCAGGAGGTTGGGCGACCCGGCTTGCCACTCGTCCAACTCCTGCTTCGTCGGTGGTTGGACACTCAATGACACGTTTGTCAGAGCCGACATAGCGGCGGTCAATGCAGCTCCTGGGAAGATGCCTTGATCATGCACGCAAACCTCAAAATTTGGATCGAGATGGGCAAGTGCAAGTTTTCTGAGGTCGTTAGTTTTTTTCGCACAGTGAAGATTGACCTCTTTGCTGTCATGCAGAGGTACCAGCAGAACCCATTTTTTGATCGGGACACCAAGGAAGAGCTTCGAAATCTCCGTTGCTCCATTGGTTATTTTACCCAAGTCGGTGGTGATCTTGGATTTTTGGCGATTCGCACGCACAAGTACATCAACTGGCTCCTCTACCGCAAAACACTGGTAAATCACTGACTCCGCTGTGCAGTAAAAATCAATACCAAAATCACCAACATGAGTAGCGGGGATCTTGTGAACGTTCAGACTGCCATGACGAACCTGCAGCAAACACAGTGCAAAGGACTCCCAATCATCGGGATTCCATTGGTGTACAACACTGACCACGCCCCCCTCCCACACGGCCGCCCCAAGGTGAAGCTCGTAGTTATGCACGTAAATCACGGGGCCTCAACCTACCCGGAATCCAGGTAGTGGGTCAGTCTGAAATTATCCACTTCGTGGTGGCTCGGTGCTACGATTTTAGCGTCAGGAACGGGGATGTGGTGCCTTGAGCGACAACGAAGATGCAAATCTATGGGCTGAATGCGCACGGTGCAAAGGTCCGCGACGGTGCAAGGTCCAAGCTCGCTTCAAGGAGAAGGGGAACGACGGTGAGCATTACAACTGGCAGGAAGAGTGGCGGGTCCTCCAGTGTTGCGGCTGCGACTACACCTTCGTGCAAAAGGTGTCTACGAACTCAGAGGATTACGTCCAAGTTGAAGAAGAAGAGTGGGAGTCGATTGAGAAGAAGACGTATTGGCCGGCTCTTGCGAAGCGAAAGATGCCGGAATGGATGTCAGAATATGGAATTGATGTTCATGGGTTCGAAAGGCTGGACGAGGTCCTTATCGAACTTTACAAGGCTCTTGAGAATGATCTTGTTGTACTTTCTGCCATTGGCATACGAACGTCGTTCGATGTTGCATCAGAGTTGCTGAGCATTGATCCTAATCTCTCGTTCGCCGCAAAGCTCGACGCCCTTGTAGACCAAGCGCAAATAGGGAAGCCCGATCGGAGTCGGCTAGAAACGATTGTCCAAGCTGGTAACGCCTCAGCGCATCAAGGCTGGAAACCGAACCCTCACGAATTGAACGTGATGGCCGAGATTCTAGAGCACTTTGTCTATGACGCTTTTGTCGCGCCCTCTCGAAAGGCGAAGCTGGATGCAAAAGCGACGAAAATGAAGGAGGGAGTGCCCTTGCGGACGCCAAGGGTGAAGAAGCCGAAATCAGGAGGCAATGGCTAAGCGGCTCTTGTACGATCCACGTTTTCCCGCCTTCGGCTCGACCGCTTCCCAAAGCGCCACGATATCCGACATTTCCCAAAGCCGATCCGAGACCCCCGCCGCCATGGCCGGAGTCACGCGCAGCTTCGAATGGATCTTGACGAAGTTGTAGTACATCATATGGAGCGCAACCGAGTAGGCGTGGTTCTCGACCTTTTTTGAGAACGCATTCGTGAGCCGGGTGAAACGGCGCATGTGCATCCGCATCGTGAGGTTTTGGCGCTCTACGAAGCTGGTCGATACGTGGTCGAAATCGGGGTTGCCTTCGATCTTGGTTTTCTTGATGCCCGTGCAATCGGCCGGGCTGTAGCGGCCCTTGGCGCTTTCGGGTGACGCGCCGTAGATCTTCACGATCTGCGCATAGTCCACATCGGCCCCAAAGGCACCTTCCACGGCTTCGAGGTAAGCCCGGTGTCCATCGCTCGTGAGTTGGACCCGATTGGCGAGGCGGCTTCGCAGATCGTCTATGAACCACATGGCGCATTCGCCGTCCCGGCCGCCGACGAAGTAGGACGCAACGAACTTGGTATCGGCATCCAACGCAACCCACGTCCAAACGTCGCCAGCGCCGTCCGGGGCAGCTTTCGCGCCAGCGACGTTCTTCTGCTTCGCATAGACGAACGACCAGGCCTCATCGACCTGGACGCGCTTCGAAGTCAGGTTCCTCGCGTGTTCGTCATGATAGGCCATGCAGGCTCGGCCGACATCGCCCAACAGCTTCGCCACCGTGTTCTTGCTGACGCCGGTTATCCGCGTGATGGCGCGGATCGAACTGCCTTCGCAGAGAAGGTGAAGGATCTTGGCGCGATCGGACGTGGATAGCTGTTTCATGCCGAGCATGATATGACCCTTCATGCTTGACGTCAAGTAATTTAGGTAACAATTCTGAGTCGTGGCCTACTTGGTGGTGCGGCAAAATTGCCGTACATCTCGAAAAACTCGGCCTCGTGAATCCTCGTCAAATCGGTCAACTGACTGATGGAGTATCCGAGATCAGTAAGGTGAGAATTGACGATCGATGGCAGCACCTTGGGAACCTCATGCGGAAAATCTAGCTCCGCAGGCTCTCGCAAACGCCAACCACGCGAACTAATCTGCTGCCAAAGGTATCTTGGTTGATTTCCAGTCACTAATTTCAAATATGTAGCGCGCATTAAAAGAGCTTGCATTGCAACCTTCCACTCAGGTTTGAGCGCAGCTAGCAATTCAAGCGTCACACGACGACCTCTGAATACTGATCTGATGTCATCCGCAGGCATCAGTAGAGCAGATGCAAAGGCATTTGCTTCGTCTTCCATCGAAGATGTTGGGAAGCGATGCATAACTAGATGCCCAAGTTCATGAGCAAGAGTGAAGCGCATTCTGTCTGCCGAATGAAAAGCATTAAGTAGAACAAGGGGCGGCTTTCCTGACACCCTAAACGTAACTCCACTTACCGACGCTCCGCCAAATTTGGAGAATCCAATGATAACGCCAGACCGCTCGACCCATTGCGTTAAATTTCTAATTGGGCCTGAAGGAATACCCCAATGCGCCCTCACGGTCGCAGCTATCTTGTCAGGAGACTCATATTGTTCAACATCAAGAATTGGAAGGTCCAATGTTGGTTCGAAATCCACTCCATCAAGGAACCTCCTTAAATGCATAAGTCGGATATTCAACTCGGCAGTAATCATATCAAGATCGCGTGAAGTTACATCTGAGGAGCCGCGCGTCATGGGGTGTACGCTGACTGGAGGACCGTACACGGGATCAAGGATATCAAAGAAAGTGCGTGGAACGCTGTAGGCCTGCGTTGCTCTCATGAGAAAGGCCTCGTCGGCAGTGGACATCCCATTCTCAATTCGAGAGAGAACAGGTTGCACAACACCAAGGCGAGCAGACGCGGCCTTCTGCGTGAGTCCAAGTCGCTGCCGCGCGATACGCAGCATGTCTCCGACAGTTGACATCCGTTACTCTTTTTCAATTTTCTTGATGTCGGAACTCTTGGGCTTCACCAGACGTTCGTCGTCCGGGCCTCCAGGCGATGTAGGTGATGGCGGGAACGGAACGATGGTGCCAGTTCCAGACCCCGACTCGCCCGGCTCGATTTCATACTCCCACAGAAGGCGTTCGTTATCGCGCGCCACAACCAGCACGTGTTCAAGACGCGTTTGAATATCGTTTGCCAGCCAAATAAATTCAACCTTTGCGGTCTCAGGCGGTAAGCCGGGGAGAAAACCCTCAGGGCTGATGAACGCTAAAGCAGCTTGTGTAGGAATATTCTGGCCTAGTTTGTGCTCATCACCCTTTTTGAATCGAGCGAACACTCCGCCCCGGAAAAAGAATTTGACCGTCTGCGCTTCGATTTTGATGTGAACTGAAGCATCCGCCGCGAACTCTGAAACCGCGACCCGAGCGATGGCGTCGAACACATAGTTGGCGACGGTGCGTGAATACATAAGCGGATCGAAGTGGCTTTCGGCCCTGAATGATGCAACGGCACGCCACTCGTCCCACGCTCGTTCGACTACGCCTCTGATCCGCACGTGGTATGAGTCGAGAGCCGATTGAACATCGGCTTGAACTGGGTAAGGCATCGCGACCCCGCGCTGAGACTGTCACGAATCACAGTAGCACAGCGATCTGCAAAATCAACGCGGATTATACAAATTCTATTTCTCTGTTTTATTCCAACGACTTGACGCAGCCTTCCGGGCGATCTCCGCCCGCCTCTCTGGCGTCATGCTGGCTGCCCGAGCCGGTCCGCCCTTCTTGCCCATCGCCGACGCGGCCGGATCAACGCCACGTTCTTCGGGCGTAAGCTCGCGGTCCTCAACCTGCCCGGTGAGGATGTCCACCATCATCTTGCCGAGTTGGTTGGTGTCGCGGGGGCGCTTGGGACGGTTACCGGGCAACAATGAGATGCTCCTTGAGGAAATCGGCTGCAGCCTCGCTCAGAAGCTTTGCCTCGTCGAGGGCCGCTCGGCTTTGATCCATTGTCAAAGGATCGTTTGAGCCTTCAACTGGCACGCGGATGCGCAAGCTTCCGCCCTCCCCTGAGATTAGCACTTCTGCTTGCCCGTCCCCATCTCGGGTAGTTGTCATCACAGTGCCCTTGGCCAACATATCCTCCCATGCTTCACGTCTAGCATATAGGAGCTACGGGCCGGGTGCGAGCGGGGTCAAGAGGGCTGAATTTCAGACTGACCCACTACCGGAATCCACGCAGCGAATGACCGCAGGCTTAGTTGCCAGCATGCCTTGATGACTGTGCCTGAGGTCCAGATCAGGTCGTCCTTCTCAGCACCGGCAAAGCGGATGTTTCCGGGGCCTGCCAGCTTCAATTCAAATCATCTCGCCGTGTCCGGCGGACCGTTCGGCGCGGATCGGAAGCGCACGTCGAGATCGCCGTCCCGAACCCTTCCGCCCGCCCGCGACAGCCGTCCGCCGCCATGATAGAAGGCGGGCACTGCCAACCTGCGGCCCCGAGGGGGACGGCCGCCCAGTGCGCCGACTCGCATGGATGACGCATCCGTCCGGGTCGGACCACGAGGAGCCACCCGCTTGCGCTCACCCGTTCCGGTTCGCCACCCGCGACGCATCCTGTGCGTCTTTCCCCACTACACACCCTCCTTCGGCACCTTCTCGCATGCCTATGAACTGATGCCCGGGGTCGGCGCCTTCATGCCGCCGCAGGGGCTGCTGCTCATCGCGGCCTATCTGCCGGCGCCTTGGGAGATGCGCTTCGTCGACGAGAACATGGGCGCCGCGCGCGAGGACGACTATGCCTGGGCGGATGTGGTCTTCGTCAGCGGCATGCATATCCAGGCGCCGCAGATCCGGGCGATCCGCGAGCGGGCGAAGCGCCACGGCAAGGTGACGGCGCTCGGCGGCTCCTCGGTCTCGGCGGCGCCCGAGACCTATCCGGAATTCGATTACCTGCATGTGGGCGAGATCGGCGACGCCACCGATCGGCTGATCGCCCGTCTTGACGCCGACATCGCGCCGCCGCCCGCCCAGGTCGTGCTCGAGACCGCCGAGCGGCTGGCGCTGAGCGATTTCCCGCGGCCGGCCTTCGACGCGGTGCCGCTCAAGACCTATCTGCTCGGCTCGGTGCAGTTCTCGAGCGGTTGCCCCTATCGCTGCGAGTTCTGCGACATCCCGGCGCTCTACGGCCGCCAGCCGCGGCTGAAATCGCCCGCCCAGCTCCTGGCCGAGCTCGACGCCTTCGTGGCGCAGCCGCTGCATCCGCCGGTGATCTATTTCGTCGACGACAATTTCATCGCCAACCGCAAGGCGACGCGGGACATGCTGCCCCATCTGGTGGAGTGGCAGAAGCGGCACGCCTATCCGCTGCAATTCGCCTGCGAGGCGACGCTCAACCTCGCCAAGCAGACCGAGATCCTGGCGCTGATGCGCGAGGCGGGGTTCTTCACGGTCTTTGTCGGCATCGAGACGCCGGAGCTCGAAGCTCTCAAACGTATCGACAAGGCGCACAACAATGCCGTGCCGATGATGGAGGCGATCCGCACGCTCAATGCCCACGGGTTCGAGGTGACCTCCGGCATCATCCTGGGGCTCGACACCGAGACGGAGCAGTCCGAGCAGCGGATGATCGATTTCATCGACGCCTCGCAGGTGCCGGTGCTGACCATGAACCTGCTGCAGGCCCTGCCCAAGACGCCGCTCTGGGACCGGCTCGAACGCGAGGGCCGTCTGGTCGACGACCCGCGCCTCGAATCCAATGTCAGGTTCCTGCGCCCGCACGACGCCGTCGTCGCCTCCTGGCGCCGGATCATCGCCCACGCCTATGCGCCGGAGAACATCTTCGCCCGTTTCGTCCATCAGCTCGATGCGACCTACCGGCATCGGCTGCCCATGCCGGCCAGGGGCAGGTTGACCCGCGCCAACCTGCGCCGGGGCTTTCACATGGGCCGCAACATCGTCTGGCAGCTCGGCGTGAAGTCCGATTATCGCGGCGTCTTCTGGCGGGCCGCCTGGCAGGCCCTGAAGCGCGGGCAGATCGAGGCCATCTTCAACATGGGCTTCGTCTGCCACCACCTCATCCGCTTCACCCGCGAGGCGCTGCGCGGCGAGCATACGGCGTCCTTCTACGACGCCAAGGCGCGCGACGAGAGCGCCGGCCGATCAGGCGAGGCCCGCCTATCGGCCTGATGCGCCTTTCCGGATGGGGCCGTTACGGCTCCTCCGCGGCACGGGCCTTGAAGCCCATGGTGCCGGCCTTCGCATCATAGAGCACCGCATAGGAGAAGAAGGGGAGTGCGCCGGCCGAGAGCCGCGCCTCGCCGCTACCGCGCTCGGGCAGCACATGGACCCTGGCCGGCCAGCCCTGGCCGACCGAGAAGGGGATCGTCATCGTCTCGCTGCCGAGCTTCAGCTCGAACCGCGCCGGCGTGCCGGCGCGCCAGGTCGTCGGCTTGGTCACATCGGACGAGTGGGAGAAGAAGCCCTGCGCGCCGCTGTCGAGCATCGTCAGTCCGCACAGGCGCTCCTTCGACGCTTCGTTGACGAGGCAACCGGGAAGTGCTCCGTCCCGCCATCCGCTCGCGGCGCCCTGGTCCCCCCCGGCTGAGAGCGGGTCGAGGTGGATGGAGGTGAAGCCGGCGGTATCGTCGGCCGTCGGATTGATGATCAGATGGCCGGGCGCCGTGCTGCCTGGGAGCGGCAGGATGACGATCCAACGGCCGTCGCCGATCGTGCCGAGCGGATTGTCGGCGCTATATTGGACGCCGGTGGCCCGGCGCATCGACACGCCGACGATCGCCGGAAAACCCTGGCCCGCGATGCCGTCGCCGGCAATGCGGTAGTCCGCCTTGCTCACTCGGGAGGCCGGACAACGCGGCTGCCGCTCGACGCAATCGACGCCGTTCACGAGCTGGAACAGGATCGGCGCGGCCGTCGTCGCGCCGCCCACCCCGATGGTCGCCTTGGCCAGCACGCCGCGCAGCCGCGCTCCGCCGCTGAACGGATAGTTGCGGCTTTCCTCGGTCGCCTCGTATTGCGAGGGCGACAGGGCCGAGGCGAGGACGCGCAGGCCGAACGAGCCGGTATCGAGCGCCGCCTCGACCGGTGGTCCGCCGCCGATCGTGACCGGCACCGAGTAGCGCATGTCGCCGTTCGGCAGGACGGTCTGCTGGATCGGCACATCGACGCGGGCCCCGGCGTCGTCGGCGCGCGCCGGCCCGAGACCGAGGCCCAACAGGACCGAGGCCGTGGCAAGGAGTCTGGCTGGCCATGTCATCGTCGCGGGTCTCCGGCAAGAGCTTCGCGACAATAATGAACGGAGGCGCCTGTCGGATGCATGAACGGCCTCCGCCGGCGAGTCGTGCCGCGAGCGGCGCGCGGGCATCCGTTTTCGGCGCGCCGGAGGCGCTCTATCCCAGGTCCTGGTCTGTCGCGCCGACAGCCACCGCGACCGTGGCGATGACGCCGGCCAGGAGAGCGGCGAAGAGACTGGCATGAGCCGAGGCGAATGACATCAAGATGTCCCCTCCCTGTTCGCGATGGGGCTGGTCCTTTGGCGACCATGGATCGCGGGCGGTAAGGATCGGATGAAGGCATCGGTTCGGTTTGCATCGATCGGCCGCCGATCGGAGGCGGTCAGGCGGCGAGCCAGCCGCCGTCGACCACGAGATTGGCGCCGGTGATGAACGTCGCCCTGTCGCTGGCGAGGAAGACGGCGGCATTGGCGACGTCCTGCGGGCGCCCGAGCCGCGGCCAGGGCGTGCGCCGCCTGGCATTGTCGAGCAGCGCCGGGTCCATCGCCAGGCCGGGCTTGCCGGTGACGATCTTGCCGGGCGAGATCGAATTGCAGACGATGAGGTCCCGGGCGTAATCGACCGCGATCTGCCGGGTGATGTAGATGGCGCCGGCCTTGCTGACGCCATAGGCGCAGTCCCGCGGCGCGGTGACGATGCCTTGCTGCGACCCCAGGTTGATCACCCGCCCGCGCACCTCGTCGACCGGCTCCTGGCCGATCATCTGCGCTATGGCGCGCTTGCAGCCGAGATAGAGCCCGGTCATATTGACGCCCATCACGGCGGCCCATTGGGCTTCGGTGGTGTCGAGCAGCGCGGTCCCCGAATAGGTCGCCGCATTGTTGACCATGATGTCGAGCCGTCCGCCGCGCTCGACCGTCTCCCGCACCACGGCATCCATGTCGGCTGAGGACGCTACATCGGTCTTTCGGAAGAAGGCCCGCCCGCCTGCCTCGGCGATGAGCGTGGCCGTGGGCGCGCCGCCCTCGAGGACCTCCTCGGTGATGTCGGCCACGCAGACGGTGGCGCCCTCGGCCGCGAAACTCACGGCGATGGCGCGGCCGATCCCCGAACTCGCGCCCGTCACGATCGCGATCTTGCCGTCGAGCATGCTCATGCCGTCTCTCCGATTCGGTCTCCGGACGGTTCCCGCCCTGGCGAGCGTCCGTAACGCCGCGCGGCCCCGCACACACGCCGAAGTGGAGGCCGACATGAAGACTATCATGGTCGCCGTCGTTCTGATCCTGGCCATCGTGGCGGCGGCCGGCGCGGCGGTGTGGACCCACCTGCCGAAATCCGATTGCGTCCAGACCTGCTGCGACAACCATAGCTGCAACACGCCGGCGGCGGCGAAGCCCTGATGCCATCGCTCGCGCCCGATCCCGATCTGCCGCTCGCGGTGCGGCTGTTCGACGACCTCGCCGCGGCGACGCGACGGGGCCGCGGCATCGAGCGCGACTCTTACGGTCCGGGCGAGCAGGCGGCCCACGACATGATGAAGGTCGCAGCCGCGCGGCGCGGGCTCGAGGTCGCGGTCGACGCTATCGGCAACCTGACCTTGACCTTGCCGGGTCGGGATCGCACGGCGCCCTCGGTCGTCATCGGCTCGCATCTCGATTCAGTGCCGCAGGGCGGCAATTATGACGGCGCCGCGGGGGTCGTGGCCGGCCTCGCGATTCTCGCCGGATGGCGGCATGCCGGCTGGCAGCCACCGTTCGACGTCACCGTCATGGCGATCCGGGCCGAGGAATCGGCCTGGTTCGACATCCCCTATCTCGGCAGCGCCGGCGCCTTCGGCCTGCTCGATCCCGCCTGCCTCGGCGTAGGGCGGTCCGATTCGGGCGAGATGCTGGAGGCAGTGCTCGGCCGCCAGGGCTTCGACGCCGCGGTGATTCGCGAGCGGCGCCGGCTCATCGACCCGTCTCGCCTGCGCGCCTATCTGGAGCTCCACATCGAGCAGGGACCGGTGCTGGTCGAGGAGGGCGTCCCGGTCGCGGTGGTGACGGGGATCCGGGGGTGCCGCAGGCTGCGCAACGCGCGCTGCCACGGGGCCTACGGCCATTCCGGCGCCTTGCCCCGCGCCTATCGGCAGGATGCGGTGGCGGCGAGCGTCGCGCTGCTGACGCGGCTCGATGCGGATTGGCGCGCGGCCGAGATCGCGGGCGCCGACCTTGTCGTGACGACGGGCGAATTCTCGACCGATCCCGCCCGGCACGGTCCCAGCAAGGTGGCGGGCGAGACGCGCTTCGTCATCGACATCCGCTCGGTCTCGGACGAGACCATGACCGGCGTCGAGACCCGCGCGCGCAAGCACGCGTCGGCGATCGAGGCCGAGTACCGCGTGCGGTTCGATCTCGGTGCCGCGAGCTACTCGCCGCCGGCCGTGATGGACGGCGCGCTGCGCGCGGCCCTCGCCGCCAGCGTCGCGTCGCTCGGGATAAAGCCCTTCACTATGGCCAGCGGCGCCGGCCATGATGCTGCGGTCTTCGCCGCCATGGGCGTGCCGAGCGCCATGCTGTTCGTCCGCAACCGCAACGGCAGCCACAATCCGGACGAGGCGATGGAGATGGAGGATTTCGCCCTCGGGGCGCGGGTCCTGTCCGACATGCTGATGGGCCTGTCGTGACGCTGCTCGTCACCGGCGCCGCCGGCTTCGTGATGAGCGTCTTTGCCCGCCACTGGCTGGAGACGCACCCGCAGGAGCGCGTCGTGGCCTTCGACCGAGTGCCGCTCGATGCCGCCGCGCGCCGCTACTTCGCGCCCGTCGCGTCGCGGCTCGACCTGATCGAGGCCGATATCGCCCGGCCCGCCACCTGGGCCGGGAAGCTCGACCGGTTCGGCATCACCCGCATCGTGCATGGCGCCACGGTGACGCCCATCTCGCGCGGCAGCGCCGCCGAGGCCGAGCGCGAGCCCGAGGCCGAGCGGCCGGTCGAGATCCTCGACGTCAATCTCATGGGCACCGTGCATCTGCTCGATTGGGCGCGGGCGCAGCCGGGCTTCCGGCGCCTCGTCTATGTGAGCTCCGGCGGTGTCTATCGCGATCACGGTCCCGATCGTCCCGGCACGCCGCTGCCGGAGGACGGCTATGTCGGCCCCCGCAAGCTCTACGGTATCTCCAAATGGGCGGCCGAGATGGTGGCCGAGCGCTACGCCGAATTGTTCGGGCTCTCCGTCCTCTCCGTGCGCCTGTCGTCGGTCTACGGAACGATGGATCGGGCGACGGCGAGCCGCACGTTCCGCCACGTCCCGAACCGCATCGCGCATTGGGCGGTGCAGCGGCGCGATCCCTTGCGGTTTCACGGCATCGATGCCATCGGCGACTACATCCATGCCGAGGACGTGGCGACGGCACTCGCAGCCTTGCTGGAGGTGCCGCAGGCGCGCTTCGGGACATACAATGTCGCGCTCGGCGAGACGGCGACGATGGGCGACATGCTGCGCTGGGCGTCCGAAAAAGTCCCCGGGTTCCGCGCCGAGGAGGCGCCGCCCGAGATCGCCGACCTCGTTCAGGACGCCTCGCTGCGCGACGGCATGTGGGGCGCCTACGATATCAGCCGCATAGCCGCCGAGACCGGGTGGCGGCCGCGGCCGATGCGCGACGCCTTCCAGGCCTATATGGACTGGATCGCCGCGCAGGACCCGTGAGCCCTGAGAATTCTCGGGCGCGGTGCTCCGCTACAACGTCACGATCTGGGCGAAACCGCGACCTTCGAGCGCCTCGCGAAGCGCGCTGCCCGGCCGCCGCGCGGACGTGAAGAGGGCGGTGGCACGGCCGCTATCCGGATGATCTTGCGACGTGAGGCCGAGATCCGCCAGCACGCTCGCCATGCGTCGGGCGATGGCCGGCGCCGGGTCGATGAAGGTCACCGGCCACGGCGCCAGCCGCTCGAAGGCATCGAGCAGAAGCGGATAGTGGGTGCAAGCCAGCACCACCGCATCGGTGCGGCGTCCGTCCGCGTCGACGAAAGCCGGCCCGATCTCGGACAGGATGTCCTCGTCCCGGACCGCCTCGCCCCGCATGGCCGCCTCGGCGAGGGCGGCGAGGCGCGGCGCGGCGACGAGCGCGACGTCGCAATCGGCCGCGAAGCTGCGGATGAGATCCCGTGTATAATCCCGCGCCACGGTTCCGGGCGTCCCCAGCACGCTCACGCGCTTCGATCGCGAGGCGGCCGCCGCCGGCTTGATGGCCGGCACGGTGCCGACGAAAGGAATGCCGGGCCAGCGCCTGCGCAGCGGCGGCAGCACCAGCGTCGAGGCGGTGTGGCAGGCGATGACGGCCGCATGGGGGCGATGGCGGAGCATCAGCGCCTCCATCAGCGTCATGACGCGCGCGACGAGATCCGCTTCGCTCAAACCCCCATAGGGAAAAACGGCGTCGTCCGCCGCATAAAGATAATCCGCCGAGGCCCACAGGCGGCGGATCTCGGCGAAGACCGTCAACCCGCCGAGGCCCGAGTCGAAGACCAGGACGCGGGCCGGCGATGCGGCGGCCTCGGCGGCGGGAGGTGGCGATGCGGCGAGGGCGATTGTCATTGCGATGGCGTTCTAGTCCGGCGGCCGCCATTGCACCAGATCGGGGTTAAGGGAAGGTGGCGGGGCACCGCCGCTCGTCAGCCGATGCGCGCCAGGGCGATGCCGGCCATGATGGTGAGCCCGGCGACCGACCGCCAGACGGTGAGCGGTTCGCGCAGGATGACGACGGAGATCGAGGCCGCGAAGAGCACGCTGCTTTCGCGCAGCGCGGCGACAAGTCCGATCGGCGCCCGCGTCATGGCCCAGATGACGATCCAGTAGGCGGCGAGCGACATCGCCCCGCCGGCGAGGCCTGGACGCCAGACCGGCGCGAGGGCGCGGAGCCCGGCCACGCCGCGCCGCGCCAGCAGGACGAGCAGCATCAACGTGCCGTCGAGAAAGAACAGCCACGCCGCGTAGCCGTGCGGCGAGCCGTTGATCCGCGAGCCGATGCCGTCGGTGATCGTATAGGTGGCGATGAAGGCGGAGGTGCCGAGCGCGAAAGCGATCGACCTGCCGCCGATCCGCGTCACGCTGCGGCCACCGCCGAACGCCATGAGGCAGATACCGGCCGAGAGGACGAGCAGGCCGGCCGTGGCCACCGGATCGAGCGCCTCGCCGAGCAGCGGCACGGTGACGAGCGACACCAGCAGCGGCGCGGAGCCGCGCGCGATCGGGTAGACCTGTCCGAGATCGCCGGTCCTGTAGGCCTCGATGAGAAAGAGATTGTAGCCGATTTGGAGGGCGGCCGAGGTCGTGAGCCACGACCAGGCGGCCGCCTGCGGAATCTCGACGAACGGCAGCGCCGCCGCCGAAACGACGGCGCCGCCGAGCGCGATCAGCGTGATCGAGACGTATCGGTCGCGTCCGGTCTTGACGACGGCATTCCAGCCTGCATGCATGGCGGCCGCCAGAAGCACCGCACAAAAGACGGTCGCCGACACCGCTCTCTCCTCCGGCGGCCCGATCGAGCCGGATCGCGATGGCGACGGACCGGGTCCGTCCGCCGCCATCGCGTGATCGAATCTTCAAGATAAACCGATCCAGGGCTCGAAACCGATTTTATCGGGCGGCCCGAACGGCTTCTGTGCGGCTCAGGTGGCCGGAGTCTTGGCGGCGCGACGCGGCTTTTTCGTCACCGTATCGCTTCCCTGCGCCGCCGCGGAAGGAGACGCTTCCGTCGTTTCGGTTATGGCCGAGGGCGCCTTGCGGCCCAGCCCGAGCGTCTTGGCCAGGCTCGACCTCGCATTGGCATAGGCCGGGGCGACCATCGGATAGTCTTTCGGAAGAGCCCATTTGGCCCGGTAGTCCTGCGGCGAGAGGCCGTGTTCGGAATGCAGGTGGCGCTTCAGCGACTTGAAGCGCTTGCCGTCCTCGAGGCAGACGATGAAATCGTCGGTCACCGATTTCTTGACCGGCACCTTGGGCTGCTGCGGTTCCTTGACCGGCTCGGGCTTCGGTCCGTTGACGATCGACCCCAAAGAACTGTGCACGGATTGCAAAAGCTGAGGAAGTTCGCCAGCCGGCACCGAATTGTTGCGGACATAGGCCGAAACGATTTCTGCAGCCATTTCCATCAAATTCAGATCTGGATCTGAGTCGGTCATCTATGCGCCTCCTTATACGACTCCGACGTAGCAAACGAATGTTGCGCAAGCAAGCCCGAGAAAAACGAAATCCCAAGCCGCTGCCGGAGGTTGGCTTGAGCTTTCTCGGCACGGTTAGCTGCTTGGGCGATCGAGGATATTACTTCGATGAGCAGGTGCATCGTCGCGGCCGTCGCGCGGATTGGAGCCTGTTCGGCGCGCACGACGGCGGGCAGTCCCCGCACGAGCGGCCATCCGGAGGTCTTCCGGACGATCGACGATACTGCGAGCCGGCGAAGTCTCGATGTCCGCATGGAAGTCACCCTGGGACGAGCCGAGCCTGGCAAGGCTGCCGCCGTGGCAGTCGGCGGAGGCGTTCCACGCCGATTGTCTGCTCCATGCGGAGTGCGGGCCTGCCGCCGTCATAGTGGTGATCGACGGGTCCACGCCCGGAACTCCGCCCGACGGTCCAGTCTTCGGCGACAGCGCGTGCCGGCGTGGCACTCCTGCCGCAATCCACTTGAAAATCGCCCTTCAGGCGACGGGACGGCTTGCCTTCGCCCGGTGGTCGGCAGAGCCTTGCGAGATCGCTTCATCACTGGATCGATGAAGCCTCGCACGCTCGATGGTTCAGTGGTCCGGCGTCGAACGGGAGGTTGCCATGCCGATTTGGCAGATTGCGCTCATCGCCCTTTTGGCGGGGTGGAGCCTGCAGGCGCTCGGGACCTATGTGCAGATGCGCCATTACACCACCGTGATGGGCGAGGTGACGCGGCTTTGGGCCGACGGTTTCGTCGGCGCCGGCAACGCACGCGCCACGCTGGGGCGCGGGGTGATCCTGCTGCTGGTGGTGAGCCCGGACCGGATCGTGCGCCGGCTGATGGTCATGCAGGGGCGCAGCGTCTTCGCGCGGTTCGACCGCGTGGCGGACGTCGAGGGGCACGCCTTCGACGGCTTGGACGGCGCCGCACCGTTTTCGGACAAGGCCCGCCGCAAGGCCCTGTCCATCGCCATGCGGCAGATCGAAACGGCGGCGATGCGTAAGCAGGCGGCGTAGAGCGGGCAGCCGGTCCGGACAAGGGAGGGTGCCGCGGCGCCCTTGACGACAGGGAGGGGACGATGGGGCTGATGATGATGGCCATGCAGGCGGCCGACCTGGCGTCGCACGGGGCGACGCTCGCCGCGCTGCATGACGGCGCGGCCGGGGCTTTTCATACGGTTGCGGCGCATGCGGGCGGCGCGCTCACGCCGGCGGGCGACGCGCTCCATCATCCGCTGCTGCTGGCGCAGCAGTCGGCGCCGGCCGATGCCCCGGCGAGCGCGGCCGACGCCTTGAGCAAGTACCAGGCCGAGGTGAAGAACCTGAAGCCCAATGCCGGCCAGCTCGGCTGGCTCGGCACCATCGGCACCCATTTCATCGGCATGTTCCAGCAGGGCGGCGAGGTTTTCATCGGCTTCGTCACCGGCATCATCCCGACGCTGGTGGTGCTGATGACCGCCTTCTACGCGCTGACCGGGCTGATCGGCGAGGAGCGGGTGCATGGCTTCGCCCAGGCGATGGGCCGCGTCGCGCTGACGCGCTACACGGTGCTGCCGGTGCTGGCCGTGTTCTTCCTGACCAATCCGATGGCCTATACGTTCGGCACCTTCCTGGAGGAGAAGCACAAGCCCGCCTTCTACGATTCGGCGGTGTCCTTCGTGCACCCGATCCTGGGTCTGTTCCCGCACGCCAACGCGGGCGAATATTTCGTCTGGGGCGGCGTGCTGGTGGCGCTGCTCGACCTCGAGAAGCGCGGCGTCATCCCCGAGGGCTACCACGTCAAGCTGGCGATCTGGTACTTCATCGTCGGGGTGGTGGTGATCCTGCTCAAGGGCATCGTCACCGAGCGCATCACCGCCTTCATGGCCCGCCGCCAGGGCGTGGAACTCTGAGCAGGCTTTTTCAAGCCTGCTTACACTTGAGACATGAAGCAGCATTGGTTTTGCTTTGAAAAAGCAAAATCAATCGTGGCGTTAGCCACGCAAGGCTGCTTAGGCCAGGACCGGGGGAGTTTCACCATGGCGCTCGACGACGAGAAGTTCAAGGCGGTCCGGATCAGCCAGGGCCCGAACGGCTGGGGCGGCCCGCTGGTGATCAAGCCCGACAGCCAGCGCGACAAGATCGTGGCGGTGACGGGCGGCGGCATCCCGCCGATCGCGCGCCGCATCGCCGAGATGACCGGCGGCACGGCGGTCGACGGCTTCCGCCAGCCGCCGCCGGAAAGCGAGATGGCCTGCGTGGTGGTCGATTGCGGCGGCACGGCGCGCTGCGGCGTCTATCCGCGCAAGCGCATCCCGACCGTCAACCTGATGCCCGTCGGGCAATCCGGTCCGCTGGCGCAGTTCATCACCGAGGACATCTACGTCTCGGGCGTGAAGGAGCAGAACATCGCCTTCGCGGACGGCTCGGCCGCGCCGACCGCGGCCGGCGTGGCCCCGGCGGCGCCGGCCGCCTTGAAGCCGGCCCTGGTGCCCGAGACGGGCGGCGGCGGCTTCATCGACCTCATCGCCAATATCGGCCGGGTGATGGGCCGCGTCGTCGGCATCTTCTTCAACGCCGGGCGCCGCACCATCGACCAGGTGGTGCGCAACGTCCTGCCCTTCATGGCCTTCGTGACCATGCTGATCGGCATCATCCTCTATACGGGGATCGGCGACCTGATCGCCAAGCCGATGGGACCGCTCGCCAACAACATCGGCGGCCTTCTGGTCATCTCGGTCATCTGCGGCCTGCCGTTCCTCTCCCCGATCCTGGGGCCGGGGGCCGTCATCGCCCAGGTGATCGGCGTCGCCATCATCGGGCCGCAGATCCAGAACGGCACGATCTCGCCGGCCATGAGCCTGCCGGCTTTGTTCGCCTACAATACCCAGGTCGGCTGCGACTTCGTGCCCGTGGGCCTGGCGCTCGGCGAAGCCAAGCCCAAGACGATCGAGATCGGCGTGCCGGCCGTGCTGCTCTCCCGCCAGGTGATGGGACCGGTGTCGGTCGTCATCGCCTGGCTCTTCTCCCTCTTCGTGATGTGACCGGACGCACCCCATGACGATCTATTCGGTTTGGGCGTCACCGACTGTCCAGAAGCCCGGCCGCGATCGCCCGGACCAGGACGACCGTGATCGAACCGGTCTCGGGATCTCAATCTCACCGGCGTGAGGACCACGGTGGTGCTGCGGCGTGTCCCTTTGACGTCCGAGGTCACGGAAGCCATATCGAAGGCGTGAGCCGGCCACCCTTCCCAGACCTTCCCCGCATCTTCGACCGGCGGCTGCTGCGCCGGCGCCTCGAGCGGGCGCAAGCCGGGAACGGCGAGCACATCCTCATGCCACGGGTGGCGGAGGAACTCGTCGCGCGGCTGTCGACGGTCCGGCGCGAGTTCCGCGCGGTGGTCGACCTCGGCACGCCGTATCCGCTGGCCGCGCAGGCGCTGCGGGCGGCACTGCCCGAGGCCTGGCTGGTGCGGGCGGCACCCATCGTCGAAGCGGGGCGGGCAGGGGGCTGGCACCGGGTCGCGGCCGACGACGAGGCGCAGCCGTTCCGGGCCGAGAGCTTCGATCTCGCGGTCTCCCTGCTGGCGCTTCAGGCCGTCAACGATCTGCCCGGAGTGCTCGTCCAGATCCGCCGCATGCTCAAGCCGGACGGACTGTTCCTCGCCTGCCTGCTGGGAGGGCAGAGCCTGACCGAACTGCGCCAGGCGCTGTTCGAGGCGGAAGCCGAGATGACGGGTGGCGCCAGTCCGAGGGTCGCGCCCTTCTCCGATCTGCGCGACCTCGGCGGCCTGTTGCAGAGGGCCGGCTTCGCCCTTCCGGTGACGGACGTCGATACGGTCGTCGTGCGCTACGCGAGCCCGTTCGGCCTTTTCGCCGACCTGCGCGCTATGGGCGCCACCAACGCGCTGATGCAGCGGTCGCGGCGGCCGATGCGGCGCGGCCTGCTGATGCGCGCCGCCGAGGTCTATGCGGGCCGCTTCGCCGATGCGGACGGCCGGATGAGGGCCACCTTCGAGATCGTGTGGCTGTCGGGATGGGCGCCGCACGAGAGCCAGCAGAAACCGCTCCGGCCGGGCTCCGCGCGCGCCTCGCTGGCGGAGGCGCTGAAGCCCGGCGGGCGCACGGAGTCTTAGGTTGCGGCTGCCTTGGGGCCGCCGGTCGAGACGCCGACCTTGGCTGGCCTGAGCACGCGATCGCCGATCGTGTAGCCCGTCTCGACTTCCTGGACGACGGTGCCGCTCGGCACGGAGGGGTCAGGCAGTTCGAACAGCGCCTCGTGCCGGTTGGGATCGAAGCGGGCGCCCGCCGTCTCGATCGGCTTGACCCCGAAGCGCGCCAGCCGCGACACGAAATCGCGTTCGGTCAACTCGATGCCCTCGACGAAGCTTTTCGCCCCGCCTTGGAATTCGGCGCGGGCCTCGGCCGGAAGGCTCGCTTGTGCCCGCTGCAGATTGTCGGCGACCGCCACCATGTCGCGGGCGAAGGAGGAGACGCCATAGGCCTTGGCGTCCGCGACCTCCTTTTCGGTGCGGCGGCGCAGGTTCTCCATCTCGGCCATGGTCCGCAGCACGCGGTCCTTCAGTGCGGTGACTTCCATCCTGAGGGCGTCGACGGCAGCCTCGGCCTCGGGCGCGGCGGTCTCCGGCACAGCCTCGATGGCGGCCTCGGGCTCCGACCGCGACGCTTGAGCCTCGGGGAAAACGGGTTCGGCGGGATCCGGCATGACAAACACTCTGGGTTGAAGGTCGCCGCCGCGTCGGCGGCAACCCTTCCGAAAAAGAACGGTCGGTTGAACAGATGGAGGACTTCGGCGGCGGGTCCCCGGCGGAAAGGCTCTACGAGACGGTGCCCATATCTGGTGCCCTCGATCGAAAATCAACCCTCATGGCCGTGCCCGTCCACGCCGGTCAAGCCGCGCTCCATGGATTCACGGTGGTCAAGCCTCACCCCTTGCCGGCGCCGGAAAAGATCTCGACGAGCCGCTTCCGGATGGCGGTCTCGCGCACCGGATCGGCGATCTTGGCACCGGTCAGGTCGGTCACGTAGAAGCTGTCGACCGCCTTCTCTCCGAAGGTCGCCACATGCGCCGAGACGATGTTGAGGCGCAGATCCGCCAGCGCCCGCGTCAGGTCGTAGAGGAGGCCCGGGCGGTCGAAGCCGCTGACCTGCACCAGCGTGTGCCGGCGCGAGGCCGAATTGTCGAACTTGATCTTGGGCGCCAGCTCGAAGGCCGACCGGCCCTTCGGCACGCCGTCCTTGGCGGCGACGATGTCGGAGAGACGGATCTCGCCGCGCAGCGCCCGCTCGATGCCGCTGGCGATGCGCCCGGCGCGCCGCTTCTCGTCCTCGTCCTGGTCGAAGGCGCGCGACACGCACACCGTGTCGAGCGCCAGGCCGTCGGTCGTCGTGTAGATATGCGCGTCGACGATATTGGCGCCGGAGGTGGCGCAGGCGCCCGCGATGATCGACAGGAGCCGCGGATGGTCGGGCGCCGCGATGGTCAATTCGGTGATGCCCCGGAAGGCATCCGTCGAGAACTCGGTGGCGAGCGGCTTCTTTTCCCGCTGCATCCGGACGAGCAGGGTCGCGTCGCGCACCTTCTGGTCGAGATCGACGCGCATCCAATAGGGCGGATAGTGCCGCCCGGCATAGAGCTCGAATTCCGCGTCGTTCCAGGTGCCGAGCGCCTGGCGCAGATCGGCCTTGGCGGCCCGCACATGCGTGTCGCGGTCGGAGAAGAATTCGCCGCCGCCGAGCATCATTTCGGTCTCGTGGTAGAGCGTGCGCAGCAACTGCCCCTTCCAGCCGTTCCAAACGCCGGGGCCGACCGCCTTGATGTCGCAGATCGTGAGGATCATCAGGCATTTGAGACGCTCTATCGTGCCTACGACGTCGGCGAAGGTCTCGATCGTGCGCGGATCGTTGAGGTCACGGCTCTGGGCGGTGTTCGACATGACGAGATGATTCTCGATCAGCCACACCAGGAGATCCGTCTCCTCGTCCGAGAGGCCGAAGCGTGGGCCGAGCCGGCGGGCCACGGCCGCTCCGGCGATCGAATGGTCCTCATGCCGGCCCTTGGCGACGTCATGCAGGAAGACCGCCAGATAGAGCGCCTCCCGGTGCTCCAGCGAGGGCATCACCTCGTTGGCCAGCGGATGTTCGTCGCGGCTGCGACCGGCATCGATCTCGCCGAGGATACCGACCGCGCGCAACAGATGCTCGTCGACGGTGTAGTGGTGATACATGTTGAACTGCATCATCGCGACGATGCGGCCGAACTCGGGGATGAAGCGGCCGAGAACCCCGGCCTCGTTCATCCGCCGCAGCACCGTTTCGGGCGCGTTGCGTGACGTCAGGATCTCCATGAACAGGCGGTTGGCTTCGGGAGTCTCGCGAAGCGCGGGATCGATCCGGCGTAGCGAGAGCGTCACGAGCCGCGTCGCATCCGGGTGGATCGGCAGACCGTAGCGCCCGGCGATGAAGAACAGGCGGATGAGGTTGACCGGGTCGCGCTCGAAGGCGTCGCGCCGCGCCACCGTGACGCGGTCGACCTCGATGGCGAAGTCGCTCGTGCCGGGGATGGCCTTGGTCTTGCGCCACAGGCCACCGACGATACGGTCGAAGGTGGCCGGAGATTTCGCCTCGCGCTCCTCGAGCGCCGCGCAGACGATGGCGGTGAGGTCGCCGACGCTCTTGGCGACCAGGAAATAATGCTTCATGAAGCGTTCGACGGCCGACAGGCCCGAATGACTGCCATAGCCGAGCCGCGAGGCGATCAGGCGCTGATAGTCGAAGCTGAGCCGCTCCTCGGCGCGGCCGGAGACGATGTGGAGCTCCCAGCGCACCCGCCAGAGGAACTCCTCGCAGCGACGGAACAGGCCGAGCTCCTTGCGCGTGAACAGCCCCGCCTTGACGAGGTCCTCCCCGGTCTGGCCGCGGTAGACGTAGGTGGCGATCCAGAACAGCGTGTTGAGGTCGCGCAAGCCGCCCTTGCCCTCCTTGACGTTGGGCTCGACCAGATAGCGCGACGCCCCCGAGCGGGAGATGCGCGTCTCGCGCTCGACAAGCTTGGCGCCGACGAATTCCCGTGCCGTCTTGGCCACGACCTCCTTGTCGAAACGGCTGCGCAATTCGTCGAACAGCGGCCGGTCGCCGAGGATGAAGCGGGCCTCGAAGAGCGCGGTGCGGATCGTCATGTCCGCCTTGGCCTGACGGATGCATTCGTCGACCGAGCGCGTCGAATAGCCGACCTTCTGGCGCAGGTCCCAGAGCACGTAGAGCATCGCCTCGACGACGCTCTCGCCCCAGGGGGTCTGCTTGTAGGGCAGCAGGAACAGGAGATCGATGTCCGAGCCCGGTGCCAGCGTCGCGCGGCCGTAGCCGCCGACCGCCGCGACGCACAGCCGCTCGGCCGAGGAGGGCCGCTCCAGCGGATAGACGAAGCGCACGACATAGGCATAGATCGACCGGACGATCTCGTCCTCGAGCGCGGCCAGACGCCGGGCGCAGGCGAGGCCGCCATGATCGCGCTCGAAATCCGCGGTGATCTCGGCCCGTCCCTCGGCGAGAGCCTCGCGGAAGCGCTCGACCACGGCGCGGCGGAACGCGGCGTCGTCCTCGAACTCGAGCCGCAGGCCCGCGATGTCGTCGTCGAGCCGGTGCCGGTCGAAGTCCGGCATCGGGGCCTGCTGCACCCGGCTTTGAAGAACATGCGTCATCGGGCGAGATGTAGCACGCTCCGCTTGACGATGCCTTATCGGATCATGCCGGGAACGGGTCGGTGATGCTCAAGGCGACGCTGACGAGCAGGACCGACCCGCCGAGCGCCACGTTGAGCGCCGTCAGCCGCCGCAGGCTTTGCGCGGCCTGAGGGTTCGAGGGCAGGCTCGGTACCAGCACGTAGCGGTTCCACACGGCTAGCCAGACCATGGCCGCGACGAGCGCGATCTTGCCGAGCAGGAGGCGGCCGTAGAGCGAGGTTGCATCGGGCAGGAGGGTGCCGAGCATCAGCGCCGTGTTCAGCGTGCCGGTCACCAGCACCAGCGCGACGATGCCATGGCCGACGCTGGAGAAGCGGCGCAGCGCGACGACCGCGCCGCTCCGCTGCTCCGGCTCGCCCAGGCAGCGCATCACCCCGAGCAGCGGCACGAGCGCGCCGAGCCAAGCGCCGGCCGAGAGCAGATGCAACGTCAGGTTCGCGCGATGCGCCAGGCCGAGGACGCCCGTATGCATCGCCGCATGGCCGACGAGGCCGATGGTGGCGAGCGCTAGCCCGGCGAGAACCGCCGTCATCGGACGTCGTGCCTGCGCAACGAGCGCGCCCGCCAGGATCGCCACAAGGCCGAGATGCACCAGCCAGACGTGGCCGAACGCGGTGCCGAACAGCACCGTCGCGAGCGTCGCCGGATCGGCCACGGCGGCCACGTCGCCGGCCATCAGACCAGCCTCGAGGAGAGCCCAGGCGAGGCCGGTCACGGCGAGGAGCGCCGCCGCCGGCAGGACGGATCGGCGGCGCGCCGGCGCAAGCCTGCTCGCGAGCTCGTCCGGAACCAGGACGGCCAGGAACGCCTCTCCGCCGAAGAGCAGCATGGCGGCGGTGATGTGCAGCCATTCGACGAGACCGAGCGCTACTGCCATCACGGTCAGGGCGCGACCGTGAAGCCGTAGCGGCCCCTGGTCTTGTGCGTGTCGGTCGCGGTCGCGTGCCAGTCGACCGTGTAGCGGCCGGGTTTCAGGCCGCCCGGCAGAGGAACGACCAGCATGGCTGGGTCGGCAGGATCGAGTGCCGGGGTACCGGTCCTGATCGCAGTGTGGTCGGATCCGGTCACGGTCACGCCGCTGAAGGCGAGCTCCAGGCCTTCGGAGAATGTCAGGCGAAGCTCGGTCGGGGCCGCCTTGACGGTCGAGCCGGCTGCGGGCACCGCCCGCAGCAGATGCGCATGGGCCAGGGCCGGCGTCGCCAGGGCGACGACACCGACAAGCAGCGTTGCGGAGAACAATGTGCTGCGCATCGGCTCAGTTCCCCATTGTGGAGGCCGGCGCCCGCGCGCCGATGCCCTCGACAGTGAACTCGACCGGCATCGCGCCGGCCTTCTCGAAGGTCAGGATCGCCGGAAAGGCGTCGCCCTTTTTCAGGGAGTGCTTCAGGTCCTCGAACATCAGATGGTCGGCGCCGGGCTTCAACGTCACCGCGCCATGCGCGGGCACGACGAGGCCCGCCGTCACCGGGCGCATCTGCATGACGCCGTCCTTCATCGCCATCGTGTGCGGCAGCACGCGGCCTGCGACGTCGCTCGTGATCGCCGTCAGGCGGTCGGGCGTGTCGGACGCGTTGCGGATCGTCAGATACCCTATGGCAACCTTGCTGTTGCCCGGGGTGGCGCGCGACCAGGGTTGTTCGACCGTGATGGCGCCGCCGGTGAAATCGCGGGCCAGGGCCGGGACTGCGGTGAGGGCGAGGGCGACGAGGAGTGGGGAGAGCAGCCGGCCGGGGCGCGGCGGTTTAGCTAAGGGGTCTCTCATTTTCGAAATCCGTGAGGCAAGACCAGCCGCAGCCCGGGTCATTCCCGGAGGCGCGTCGGCGGCCGATTGAACGAAGGACGTGACGAGCGAGCTGTCAGGCTGGCCGCGGAGGTCCGCGGGTCAGGCGGGGGTCGCCCTCGGCCTTGCGAAGTGCTGCAAGCCCGGGCCGTCCGGCAACGTCGGAGAACCAACGGGCCTCGGGCAGAGGCGGAACAACCGGTGGTGGTGCGATCCACAGCGAAGCCAGCGCGCAGCAGCCGTGCTGGCAGCAATCGGGCAGGGGATGCTGCGGGGCAGGGGCATGATCCTGTGCGACGCCCCCAGCGCAAAGGACATGCGGCAGCTCGGCGGCGTGGCCCTGCAGCGGGTTGCCGAAGGCGAGCTGCAGCGCGAGCGCATAGGTCGCGGCGACCGCGACCCAGGCTGCCCAACCTCTCGTCGGCGTCATTTGCACGACGAGATTCCCGGAGCCCGTGGCTCGGCGCGATCTGGTGAAGACTTTTTCCGGCTTGCTGGAGTCATCGGGTAGGCAAAATCGTCGTCGCGAGCGGAGCGAAGCGATCCAGACCGTGCTGGATTGCTTCGCTCCGCTCGCAATGACGGCACCCAAGACACTTTCGTCCTCATTGTCCTGCCGCAAAATCTTTCAACTGACGGCCCCGGTTCGCGACTACCCCCGTCGCGGCCCGGGCTTCAGCCGCGACAGGTCGAAGGCGTCGATGTCGTGCAGGAGCTCGATGAAGGCGGTCGCGCCGTAATCCGCCGAGGTCTCGCCCTTCTCGGCCGACGCCGCGGCGGCGTCGCCCATGGCGCCGCCCGGCGACACGTCCTGCGCCATCCAGCCGAAGCCGATCGGCTGGGTGACGCGCAGCCAGGTGAATTCCTGCTCGATGGCGAGGCTCGAAGGCACGAAATTCTCGACGAGATCATGGCGCACGAGCTCCGGCCGGAAAGCCATCATCAGCGAGGTCTCGGCGTCTCCCGCATGGATGCCGTGCTGCATCTCGCGCGCGGTGTAGAGCCCGTCCGGATAGCCGAAGCGGTGCCAGGAGGCGACCACGACGAGCATGCCGAGCCGCACCCTCAGGTCGCGGGCCACGACGTCGAGCATCGCCACGTTGCCGCCGTGCGAATTGACCAGGACCAGCTTGCGGCAGCCGGCGCGATGCACGCTCTCGCCGATCTCGGTCCAGGCGCGCATCGCGGTCTCGCCCGTCAGCGTCAGCGTGCCGGGGAAGTCCAGATGCTCGTTCGACTTGCCGATGGCCTGCACCGGAAGGAACAGCACCGGCAGCTCGGCCGGGACGCGCTCGACGGCGCGGCGCAGGTAGCCTTCCATGATATAGGTGTCGACGCCGACCGGCAGGTGCGGGCCATGCTGCTCGATGGCCGCGACGGGCAGCACGGCGATTGCCTGCGCCATGTCGGCCTGGCGGAACTCCATCCAGCTCATTTCGGCCCAGAATTTCGTGCGCAGCTGCATCGCCGTTCCCTACCTCCCCGCGCCGGGGTGCCGCATCATGAGGCAGATCGCGCGGCGATCGCCTCGATTTCGACCACGAACTCGGGCCGCGCGAAGCCCGCGACGATCATCAGGGTCGAGGCCACGGGCGGCCCCGTCATGACCCGGTCGCGCACCGCCATATAGCCGGCGAGGTGCTCGCGGCCCGTCACATAGGCGTTGAGCCGCACGATATCGGCGAGCGTCATGCCACCGTCGGCGAGGATCGCCGCGATCGCCGCGAAACAGATCTCGGCCTGGCCCTCGGCCCCCTGTGGCACGGCCTTGTCCAGCCGGATGCCGAGTTGCCCCGAGCAGAGGATCGTCTCGGCGCCGGCCGGCACCAGGACACCATGCGCGTATCGCGCGAACGGCGGATGAATGGAGGCGGGGACGAGGCGCTTGAACATGGCCCGCAGGCTAGGCCCGGGGATGCGCGGCTGCAAGCCGCCCTTCCGCATGAGGCACAGGCTTTGCTAACATGATGGCTGACAAGCCGGGGAGAGTGGCGGATGGCGAAGATGATGCGGGCCTTGGGCGCGGCGATCCTGCTGGCGGCCTCCGCCGGGCTGGTTCAGGCGGCCGACAAGGTGAGCTTCGGCACCAACTGGCTCGCCGAAGCCGAGCACGGCGGCTTCTACCAGGCGGTCGTCGACGGCACCTATGCCAAATATGGGCTCGACGTCACCATCGTGCCCGGCGGTCCGCAGGCCGACAACATGCTGCTGCTCCTGTCCGGCAAGCTGCAGTTCGCCATGGGCGACGACATGCTCCAGGGCTATTCCGCCGTCGAGCAGAAGGTGCCGCTCGTCGCCGTCGCGGCCGTCATGCAGAAGGATCCGCAGATCGTCATGTCGCATCCGGGCGTCGGCCTCGACAAGTTCGAGGACCTGAAGTCGGCGACGATCTTCGTCTCCAAGGGGGCGGTCGCCTCGTTCTACCGCTGGATGGAATCCGCCTATGGCTTCTCCGAGGACAAGGTGAAGCCCTATACGTTCAACACCGCGCCCTTCATCGCCGACAAGCACTCGGTGCAGCAGGGTTTCCTGACCTCGGAGCCCTACGCGGTCGAGAAGCAGGGCGGCTTCAAGCCGAACGTCTTCCTCTTGGCCGACTACGGCTTCAGCACCTATGCGACGACCACCGTCACGACCCAGGCGATGGTGAAGGACCACCCCGACGTCGTGCAGCGTTTCGTCGACGCCTCGGCCATCGGCTGGTACAACTATCTCTATGGCGACAACAAGAAGGCCAACGAGGCGATCAGACGCGACAATCCCGACATCACCGACGAGGAGATCGCCTATGCGACCGACAAGATGAAGCAATATGGCGTCATCGACTCGGGCGACACCAAGGCGCTCGGCATCGGCGCCATGACCGACGCCCAGCAGAAGGACTTCTTCGACAAGATGGTCAAGGCGGGTGTGGTGGCGGCCGACCTCGACTACAAGCAGGCCTATACGCTGCAGTTCGTCGACAAGAAGGTCGGCCTCGACCTCGAGCCGAAGAAGTGAAGGGAGAGATGTTCGATGACGACAGCGATCACAGTCCTTTATCCGAACGTGGAGGACGCGACGTTCGACCTCCGCTATTACCTCACCAAGCATATGCCGCTGGTCAGCGAGCGGTTCACCGCTCATGGCCTGACCGGCTGGCGCGTCGCCAAGTTCGTCGGCACCCCGACGGGCGACACGTCCCCCTACAGCATCGCCGCGACGCTGGACTTCGGCAGCCCGGAAGAGTTTGCGGCGGCTGTCGCTGCGGAGGGCAAGGACGTGCTCGGCGACGTCCCGAACTTCAGCAACAAGGATCCGGTGATCATGATCGGGGACGTCGTGGGGGTCGGGTGAGGCTCGCGATCCGAGATGTGGTTCGATGACGGTGACCTTGGCACAGGCGTCCGAGCCTCCGGGACACCAGGCGCAGGGGGAAGCGGGTTTGCACTTGGTGGCCATGCGGGCGGTCTCGAAGACCTTCGCCAACGGCACGCAGGCGCTGAGCCGCCTCGACCTCGACGTCTATGAGGGCGAGTTCCTGTCGCTGATCGGTCCCTCCGGCTGCGGCAAGTCGACGGCGCTGCGGCTCCTGGCCGGCCTGACCGAGCCTTCGAGCGGCGAGATCGCCTGGCGCGGCGACCCGCCCGAGGTCGGTTTCGTGTTCCAGGAGCCGACGCTGATGCCCTGGGCCAATGCCTTCGACAACGTCTTCCTGCCGCTGCGCCTGCGCAAGGTCGCGCGCCGAGCTGCCACGTCGCGCGTCGAGGAGGCGCTCGCCCGTGTCGGCCTCGCCAAGTTCATGACGGCCTATCCGCGCGAGCTCTCGGGCGGCATGAAGATGCGCGTCTCGATCGCCCGCGCGCTCGTGCTCCGGCCGAAGCTCCTGCTGATGGACGAGCCCTTCGCGGCGCTCGACGAGATCACCCGGTTCCGCCTCAACGACGACCTCGTGGGGCTCGCGGCCGAGCTCGGCACGACGGTCGTCTTCGTCACCCATTCGGTCTACGAGAGCGTCTATCTCTCGACCCGGATCGTCGTGATGGCGTCGAGGCCCGGCCGCATCGTCGAGACGATCCCGGTGCCGGGGCCGGCAAAGCGCACGGAGGAGTTCCGCACGACCTCGCTCTACAACGAGACCTGCCGCCGGGCGTCGCAGGCGCTGCACGGCGCCATGGCGGCGGAGGACCATCTGTGAGCGCGCTCGGTCCAGCCGAAAGTCTCGCGGCGCCGTCCGAGGCCGTGCCGGGACGCGCCTGGCGCCGCCTCAAGCCGCACCGCCTCGTCGAGATCCTGCTGCCGCTCGCCATATTCTGCGTGGCACTGGCGATCTGGGAAGCCATCGTGCGGATCGACCAGATCCCGCCCTATATCCTGCCGGCGCCGAGCCTCATCGGCGCGACGCTCGTCAAGGACTGGGGCGTGCTCTCGGCCTCGCTCGTCGTGACGGTGAAGACGACGGTCGTCGCGCTGGTACTGGCGACGGTCGGCAGCGTCGCCCTGGCGGTGCTCTTCGCGCAATCGAAATGGATCGAGCGGAGCTTCTTCCCCTTCGCGGTCGTGATGCAGGTGACGCCGATCGTCTCCATCGCGCCGCTACTCCTGATCTACCTCGAATCCGGAACCGCGGTGCTGGTCTGCGCCTTCCTGGTCGCCTTCTTCCCGATCCTCTCCAACACCAGCCTCGGCCTCGCGTCGGCCGATCATGGCCTGATCGAGCTCATGGACCTCTATCGGGCCAGCCGGCGGCAGCAGTTCCTCTATCTGCGGCTGCCGTCCGCGCTGCCCTATTTCCTCGGCGGATTGCGCATCGGCGGAGGCCTGGCGCTGATCGGCGCCATCGTGGCCGAGATCGCGGCAGGTTCGGCGGGAAAAGGCTCGGGCCTCGCCTTCCGCATCGTCGAGGCGGGGTTCCGCCTCAACATCCCGCGCATGTTCGCCGCCCTGGCGCTGATCTCGCTGACCGGCATCCTGATCTACGTGACATTTACGCTTCTGACCTATCTCATGCTGCACCGCTGGCACGACAGCGCTCGCAAGCGAGGCGGCTGAGATGCGCCGCCTCACGCTTCCCTCGTCGGTCGAACGCTGGGCCATCCGCAGAGCCCGCGTTCCGGCGGCGCTGCTGCGCGATCCCGCCGGAGTGCCCGACGGCGAAGGCCTCGTCGGTCTCGATCTGATCATCGACGGTAATCGCATCGCGGCCACCGGGCCGAGGCTCGACCTCGGCGACCTGCCCTTCGTCGACGCCGGCCTTGGCATGATCCTGCCCTGTCCGGTCGACATCCACACGCATCTCGACAAGGGCCATATCTGGCCGCGCGCTCCGAACCCCGACGGCACGCGGGACAGCGCCATCGCGACGGTTGGCGCCGACCGCGCCGCGCATTGGAGCGCCGAGGACGTCCACGCCCGCATGGAGTTCAGCCTCGCTTGCGCCTATGCGCATGGGACGGCGGCGATCCGCACGCATCTCGACAGCCTTGGCCCGCAGATCCGCATCTCCTGGCCGGTGTTCGGCGAGATCCGCGACCGCTGGCGCGACCGCATCGACCTCGAAGCCACGCCGCTCTTCGGCATTGAATTCGCGCTCGACGATGCGCATCTAGCCGCCGTCGCCGAGATGGTCGGCGAGTTCGGCCGCATCCTCGGCGCCGTGACCTATCCCGGCGCGGTCCTTCGTCCCGCGCTGGACCGGCTGTTCCGTCTTGCCGCGGACAAGGCGTGGGATCTCGACTTCCATGTCGACGAGACCGGGGATCCCTCGGTCAATACGCTCGCCATCGTTGCCGAGACGGCGCTCGCGCATCGCTTCGAGGGGAAGATTCTCGCCGGTCATTGCTGCGCGCTGTCGCTCCTGCCCGAGGACGAGCGCAGGCGCACGATCGATCTCGTGGCCCGCGCCGGCATGGCGGTCGTCTCGCTGCCGATGTGCAACATGTATCTGCAGGGGCGGGAGGAAGGTACGCCGCGCTGGCGCGGCACCACCGCCTTCAAGGAGCTCGCGTCAGCCGGCGTACCGGTGATGATCGCGAGCGACAATACGCGCGACAGCTTCTACGCTCATGGCGACCTCGACATGGCGGAAGTCTGGCGCGAGGGCACCCGCATCCTGCATCTCGACCATCCGTTCGGCAACTGGGCCGCGACGATCGCGGCCACGCCGGCTGACGCGATGCGCAGGCCGGAGCGCGGCCGTATCGGCGCGGGCGCGCCGGCCGATCTCATCCTGTTCACGGCCCGCACCATGACCGAATGGATGGCCCGCCCGCAGGGAGACCGCACCGTCGTCCGACGGGGCCGCCCGATCACTGCCGCTCCGCCGTCCTATGCGGAGCTCGACCATCTCCAGGGACTGAAACCATGAGCGCGCGCTACGACATCGAAGGATTCGCGAAGCGGCTCGGGCCGATCCGGCACGAGACCCATCCGGCCCTGGTCAAGCAGAAAAGCCGCGACTTCTACTGGTATTCTCCGGTGCTCAAGCGCCAGCTCGACCATGTCGTCGGCGACATCGTCGTCACGCCGGCCGACGCGGCCGAAGTGGTCGAGACCCTGGCGGCCGCCCATGCGCTCGGCATCCCGGTGACGCCGCGCGGCTCGGGCACCGGCAACTACGGCCAGGCCATGCCTATCTCGGGCGGCATCGTGCTGAACCTCGCCGAGATGAACCGGATCGAGGCGATCGCCCCCGGCCGGCTGCGCTGCGGCCCGGGCGCGATCCTGGCCGAGATCGACCGGCGGACCCGTGCCCGTCCTTCGGCGCAGGAACTGCGCATGCATCCCTCGACCTATAATACGGCCTCGATCGGCGGCTTCATCGCCGGCGGCTCGAGCGGCGTCGGCTCGATCAACTGGGGCGGGTTGCGCGACCTCGGCAACATCCTGGCCGTCACGGTCGCCACCATGGAGGCCGCCCCGCGGCTCGTCCGGATCGCCGGCGCCGACCTCTCGAAGGTGGCGCATGCCTATGGCACCAACGGCATCATCACCGAGGTCGAGATGCCGCTCGCGGCAGCCTACGACTGGGTCGACGTCATCGTCGGTTTCGACAGCTTCGAGGCGGCGGCCCGCTTCGGCAACGAACTCGGCGAGCAGGACGGCATCCTGACCAAGCTCATCACGCCGGTGGCGGCGCCGGCGCCCGAGCGCTACTTCCTGCGCCATCGCAAGCTCATCCCGTCCGGGCGCAGCGTCGTGATCCTGATGGTCGCGGCCCAAGCGATGGAGGCCTTCGGGGTGTTCTGCGGCCGCTTTGCCGGTGCGGACATCCTGTTCGACGCCTCGCTCGCCTCAGAGGCCGACAAGGAGGGCCTGCCGCCGAACTATGAGCTGACCTGGAACCACACGACGCTGCGGGCGCTGCGCGTCGACCCGGCGATCACCTATCTCCAGGTGCTCTACCCCTTCCCGGATCAGCTGCGCCTCGTGCGCGACATCCATGCTCGCTTCGGCGAGGAAGTGATGGGCCACCTCGAAGTCTCGCGCTACAACGGCAAGGTTACCTGTTTCGGCCTGCCGCTGGTGCGCTACACCACCGAGGAGCGGCTCGACGAGATCATCCGCATCCACGAGGACATGGGCGCGCCGATCTTCAACCCGCATCGCTATACACTCGAGGAAGGCGGCATGAAACAGACCGATGCGGCGCAGCTCGCCTTCAAGCGCGAGGCCGACCCGCAAGGCCTGCTCAATCCCGGCAAGATGATCGCCTGGGAGGATCCCGCCTTCGATTATGCCTCCGGCAGGACCTATCTGTTCCCCTCGCTCGCCGAGACCGGCTGATACCATGCGGGTGCTGGTGCTCTACGCCCATCCGGTGGAGACGAGCTTCGTCGGCGGATTGCACGAGCGCGTGGTGAGGACACTGGCGACACACGGCCACCTGGTCGACGATTGCGACCTCTATGCCGAAGGCTTCGATCCCGTGATGTCGCGGCAGGAGCGCATCGCCTATCACGACACGCCGCTGAACCAGGCCGGCGTCGCCGACCATGTCCGGCGTCTCAAGGCGGCCGAGGCGCTGGTGCTGGTCCATCCGGTGTGGAACTACGGCTTTCCGGCCATTCTCAAGGGCTATGTCGACCGCGTGCTGATCCCCGGGGTCGCCTTCGACATCGACGCCCGCGGCAACCTCGCCTTCACGCTGCGCCACATCCGCCGTCTCGCGGCGGTCTGCACCTACGGAGGCGACCGCTGGCGCACCCTGCTTGCCGGCGATCCCCCCAAGCGCTTCTTCAAGCGGGCGTTGCGGGTCCAGATGGCGCGTGGCGCGGCTTGCGAATACCTCGCTCTCCACGACATGAACCACACGACGCCCGTGCGCCGCGATGCGTTCATGAGTATGGTCGGCGAGAGGTTCGCGGCATGGGCCTGAGCCGGGCGGGGGCCGGCCGGCTCGAAAGAGGGGGAGCGCGATGTTGATGGGACGTATTCTGCTGGCGGCCGCGATCGCGGCGAGCCTCTTCGGATCCGCGGCCGAGGCCAAGATGCCCGGCCGTGTCAGCGGCACCGCGCGTCAGCGGGCCGAACAGGCCTGCTACGGCGACGCGACGCGCCTTTGCGGCGATGCCATCCCTGACGAGGCCAAGATCACCGCCTGCATGGGCCAGAAGAGGGCGCAGCTCAGCCCCGAGTGCCGCAAGATCTTCGACGCGGGGCTGAAGCAGTAAGCAGGTTCTACGGAACGTCATTGCGAGCGGAGCGAAGCAATCCAGGTCGTCAAGGAACTGCTGGATTGCTTCGTCGCTCTCGCTCCTCGCAATGGCGACGATGCCGGCGCCGTTACCGAGAGCGCGGCGCGAGGGTCGGCGCCAACGACAGCCCGAGCATCGCCTGGATCTCGCCGAGCACACGATACTCGGCCGGATGCAGCACGCCGTCGGCCGGCACGATCTCGCGGCAGGCGTTGACAACGAGCCGCGCGAGCCGCGACTGGCCGGCGATCTGCGCTAGTTTTTCCCGGGCGAGGATCTGGGCCACCTCGGGATCGAGCCGGAAATTGGCCTCGTGCATGGCGACTTCATCGACGATCTGCTCGCGCGAGAAGACCGAGAGGATGGCGTGGTTTCGCACCAGGCCGAGCAGCCGGCGGCGCTCCAGCCCGGCCATCTCGCCGTCCGCATGGGCGATGAGCGCGCCGGCGGCGATCAGCGCCTCCATGAAGTCGCCGTTGCGCGCAATGGCGCCTTCGGTGGCGACGGCGACCGGGGTGACGGCGGCGGCGCGACGCGGGGACAGGTTGGACATGAACATCCTCCAAAGAACCAAGGAACCGCGCGAGGCCGGCTGGGTTCTCGAAAGCTTCGGACCCGAACAGGCCGGCCGACGCCAGGACAGCGCCGCGCGGACTGATCCGACATCGCGCCGCCCGCGTCGGGGTCGGCGCCAGAGGGGCCCGGATCGAGTGAGCTTGAATTTAGAAAATTCTGCGCCGTCGCCAAGAGTCTGGAAGGTTAAATTTTGTAAATGTGCCGAAATGAACAGCTTAGCCGAATATGAGAAAAGAACCCGCTCACATTGGATCGACTTTGATCGGCGAGAATTTCTGTTGCCGCTCGTTCTCGCCCAGGCGGGAACCCAGCGCGAGAAGCGCGGCCGAAGGCTGCTATCGACACCCCGACGTTTTGGTCGGTCGCGAGGGAATCGCGACGGCCTATGGCCGACACTTTTCGCCGGATCCCGGCTTTCGCCGGGATGAGCGGAGGGTGGGTTATTGTTCGTCGTTCCCGGGCGTACCGCGGGCGCGGCCCAGAACTTCCTTCACGGCGGCGACCATGGTCTCCTCGGCGACCGTGAACTGCGCCTTTTGGCGCAGCTCGAGATAGTCGGCACGGTCCTTGGAGGCCTTGGCGAGTTCGGCGCCGAGTCGGAGATCGCGGATCGTCACCTGCGGGCCACCTTCGGCACCACGCTCGTTCGAGCCCTGGATCACGGCGCAGTGCGCATTGCGGCGGTCGGCATATTTGAGCTGGGCGTTCATGCCGGCTGCCCCGAGATAGAGCTCGGAGGCGATGCCGGCGGCGCGCAGCTGCGCCACCAGCTTGCTGTAATGGCCGAGCTGGTCGCGGTCGAGCACCAGCACCACGACTAAGGGGCGCGGCTTGGCCTCGCTGAGAAGGGGGGAGTTGATCGCTCGCAAGGCGGCGACGAGCCGCGACACGCCGATGGAAAAGCCCGTCGCCGGCACGCGCTCGCCACGGAACCGTTCGACGAGGCCGTCGTAGCGGCCGCCGCCGCCGACCGAGCCGAAGCGGATCGGCTTGCCGTCCTCGCCGGTGACCTCGAAGGTCAGCTCCGCCTCGAACACCGGGCCGGTGTAATATTCGAGGCCGCGCACGACGGAGGGGTCGATCATGATGCGACGAGTGCCGTAGCCGGCGTTTTTTAGAATTTTGGACAACTCTCGAAGTTCAGTAACACCTTCTTGGTAGAGGTCGACCTTCTTGAAATCACTCGCTAATACATCAATGATTTTCTCGTTGCTGGTGACAAAATCGATTGATCCGTCAGCGAAACTGGAGGGCATCCTGAGCTGATCAGGTATTAGACTCTTGTTGTAACTTCTGACTAGACTCAAATTTTCGACATAATAAAGCTGCTCAATCATTCGACGAAACGATTTATCTTTTTTGAATTTACTGACAAAAGTATTTCTATCTATTTTTGATAATAGCTCATTTGTTTTTCTAAAACGCTCTCTTACATTGCCGCGAGTATAAACGCTAGCAATGTTGATTTGTTGTTGATCAGACAGCTGTGCTCCTTTGGTAAAGTCGCCACTTTCGTCTCTTCGACCTTCCCCGAGAAGGCACCGCACACCTTCCCAGCCAAATTTGTCGAACTTGTCCAGGGCCCTCAGCGCAGTGAGCCGCCGCCCGGCATTCTCCGCTCCGCCGAGCCCGATCGCCTCCATGACGCCGTCGAGGATCTTGCGGTTATTGACCTTGATGACGTAGTCGCCGCGCGGAATGCCGAGGTTTTCCAGCGTGTCGGCCGCCATCATGCAGATTTCGGCGTCGGCCGCGACCGAGCTTGATCCGACCGTGTCGGCGTCGAACTGCAGGAACTGGCGGAAGCGGCCCGGCCCGGGCTTCTCGTTGCGGAACACCGGCCCGGCCCGATAGGACCGGTAGGGCCTCGGCAGCCTGTCGTAATGCTCGGCGACGTAGCGGGCGAGCGGCGCGGTGAGGTCGTAGCGCAGCGACAGCCATTGCTCGTCGTCGTCCTTGAACGAGAAGACGCCCTCGTTCGGCCGGTCGAGGTCGGGCAGGAATTTGCCGAGCGCCTCGGTATATTCGATGAACGGCGTCTCGACCGCCTCGAAGCCGTAGAGCTCGTATGTCTCGCGGATCTTGGCCATCAGCCGCTCGGTCGTGGCGATGTCGGCCGGGCCGCGGTCGACGAGCCCGCGCGGCAGGCGGGCCTTGACGGTGGGCGGGGTGGGATCGGTCATGGGGTCGGGTGACATCCGTGCGGCTTTTTCGCCTGCGTTCGCTCGAAGGGCTCCCTCGTCCTTCGACACGCCCGCTTCGCGGTCGGCTCAGGATGAGGAAGCCCCTGGTGCACTTCATCGCCCTCATCCTGAGCCGGCGACGAAGTCGCCGCGTCGAAGGACGAGGGCGTCGTCAGGTCAGTGAACGGCCGAGATGATCCGCCGGAGCTTGTCGGCGAGCTCGCCGATTTGCGCCTCGGTGATGATCAGCGGCGGGGTCAGCGCCAGCGTGTCGCCCGTCATGCGCACCATGAGGCCATGCTCGTGGAAGGCGCGGTCCATCGCCTCGAAGGCACGGGCGCCGACCGCGTCGGGCTTGGAGGCGAGGTCGATGCCCGCGACGAGGCCGACGGTACGGATGTCGAGCACGTTGGGCAGGCCCTTGAGACCATGGATCGCCTCGGCCCAGACCGGCTCCATCGCCTTGGCATGCTCGAACAGGTTCTCGTCGCGGTAGAGATCGAGCGTGGCGAGGGCCGCGGCGCAGGCCAAGGGGTGGGCCGAATAGGTATAGCCGTGGAACAGCTCGATGGCGTTCTCCGGACCGTTCATGAACTGGTCGTAGATGTGCTTCCTCACGATGACGCCGCCCATCGGCACGGCGCCCGAGGTCACGCCCTTGGCGAAGGTGATCATGTCCGGCACGACGCCGTAGCGCTCCGCCGCGAAGGGCGCGCCGAGTCGGCCGAAGCCGGTGATGACCTCGTCGAAGATCAACAGGATGCCGTGCTTGTCGCAGATGGCGCGCAACCGCTGCAGATAGCCCTTCGGCGCCGGCAGCACGCCGGTCGAGCCCGCCATCGGCTCGACCATCACGGCCGCGATCGTCGAGGCATCGTGCAGGGCCACGATCCGGTCGAGGTCGTCGGCCAGATGCGCGCCCCACTCTGGTTCACCTACGCTGAACGCCTGGTGCTCGCGGTTGTAGGTATGAGACAGGTGGTCGACCCCCGACAGCATGGAGCCGAAATGCTTCCGGTTGGAGACGATGCCGCCGACCGAGATGCCGCCGAAACCGCAGCCATGATAGCCACGTTCGCGCCCGATGAGCCGCTGGCGCGAGCCCTGGCCCCGGACGTTGTTGTAAGCGATGGCGATCTTGAGCGCCGTATCAGCCGCCTCCGAGCCGGAATTGGTGAAGAACACATGGTCGAGGTCGGCCGGCGCCAAGGCGGCAATCCGCGAGGCGACCTGGAACGCCCTGGGATGCCCGAACTGGAAGGTCGGGGCGAAGTCGAGCTCCGCCGCCTGGGCCTGGATGGCGCTGACGATCGGATCGCGGTTATGACCGGCATTGGTACACCACAGGCCGGCGGTGCCGTCCATGATGGCCCGGTTCTCGGGCGTATAATAGAACATGTCCTTGGCCCGCACGATCATGCGCGGCTTGCGCTTGAACGAGCGATTGGCCGTGTAGGGCATCCAGAACGCTTCGAGATCGTTGGGGATCTCGGCCTGAGGGGCGACAGCGGATGAGGATGACGGCATGACGAGGCTCGTTCAAGGAGAGTGGGCCGACGCCGCGGGCCGATCAAGCCGGCCCGCGGCGCATTGCCGCCTTCTTAGGCGCCTTCGACGCTCAGGTCCACGGCGACGTTGTTGCGGGTCGCGTGGCTGTAGGGACAGATCTTCTCGTGCGCCTCGTTGGCGAGCGATTGCAGTTCGGCCTGCGGCAGGCTCTTGTCGACCACGTGCAGCTTGACCGCGAGGCCGAAGCCGCCGGCGTCGCGCGGGCCGATCGAGACCGCGGCGGTGACGGTGGCGCCGGTGGCGTCCTTCTTGTGCTGCTTGGCGACGAAATCGAGCGCGCCGCCGAAGCACGCCGCGTAGCCTGCGGCGAACAGGTGCTCCGGCGTGGTGGTCCCGGGCTTGCCGGGGCCGCCCATGTCCTTCGGCACCGACAGCGTGACGCTGACCGAGCCGTCATCGGCCGAGGTCTTGCCGTTGCGGCCGCCGGTGGCGGTGGCATTGGCGGTGAAAAGCGGCTTGATCGACACGGTTTGCGCCTCCTGGCTGGGGATCGCGTGAAGCCTCTGCCCCGATCGAGGCGCCGCTTCCGCACGCCTAGATCTAGGTCGCGGCCTTGACAGCGGCCAGTCCCGGGCCTAGCCGCCGGGCCATGATTGACGCCGCTGCCTCGCCTCCCTGCCGGGTTCTCGCCGGTCTCGGCGACGTCGCCGGGCGCTACGATGTGCTGCTTTGCGACGTGTGGGGCGTCGTGCACGACGGCCGCCGCGCCTTCCCGGCGGCCGCCGACGCGCTGACGCGGTTTCGCGCCGAGGGTGGCACGGTAGTGCTGCTGACCAACGCGCCGCGGCCGCAGGCCTCCGTCGTCAGTCAGCTCGACGGGCTCGGAGTGCCACGCGGCGCCTACGACAGCATCGTCACCTCCGGCGACGCGACGGTGGCGCTGATCGCCGATCGTGGCGGACAGCCGGCCTATCATCTCGGGCCACCGCGGGATGTGGCGCTGTTCGACGAGGTCAAGGCCAAGACGGGCCGGGCGCCTCCGCTTGCCCCGCTCGCCGAGGCTGCCTATTGCGTCTGCACGGGGCTCCTCGACGACACGGTCGAGACGCCCGAGGATTACGCCGGCCTGCTCGCCACCATTCTGGCGCGCCGCCTCGACATGATCTGCGCCAATCCGGACATCGTCGTCCATGTCGGCGACCGGCTGATCTTCTGCGGCGGCGCCCTGGCGCAGCGCTATGCCGCCATGGGCGGCACCGTGCTCTACGCCGGCAAGCCGCATGCGCCGATCTATCGCGTGGCGCTCGGCATCGCGGCCGAGCGCCGCGGCGCACCGATCGCGGCGGCCCGCGCGCTGGCGATCGGCGACGGCCTGCCGACCGACATCGCCGGCGCCCGTCGTCAGGGGCTCGACGCGCTCTTCGTGACGACCGGCATCCACCGCGACGAGACGCTGGATGCTGCGACCGGTGCCATCGATCCGGCGGGTCTGGCGCGGCTTCTCGCCGAGGCCGCGGAGCGGCCCGCCTTGGCGATCACCCATCTGGTCTGGTAGGCGGCGCCTGGCCTCTTCCGTCTTTGCAGGCTCGGGCGAGCACGATAGGCTCGACGCGGTCCGCCGCAAACCGGATCGGCCGTCGGGCCATCCGCCGAGGCCGACCTCGTCCGCCCTTGAAGGCATCTCATGAACCGTCTTGCGCCTCTCGTCGTCCTGGCCGCAATCTCCGGTGCGTCGGCGCCGCCTGCATCGGCCGAGCCGTTGCCCACCCGGGTCGGGCAATGCGTCACCACGCGAATCAAAGAGATCGCCAACCGCCTGGAGAACACGCCCGGCAGCGGCAGTCTCGTGCTGATGGCCAATGGTGGCGCGCAGGTCTCCTACGACCAGATCCCGGCTATCGACCGGTCCCGCCCCGGCGATCCCGTGTCCATGTGCCTCGCGGCACTGCCGCAGGGCTGCCCCAGGGGCGACGAGCGCGGCAAGATCTACCGGACCACCAACCTGCGCACCCATGCGTCCTGGCGTCTGCCGGACAGCGAGCACGGCTGCGGCGGCGCGTGACCTGCGCGATGTGGGCATGCGCCGCAAGCCGGTGGTGCTCGGCATCCGAGATGGGCTAGAAGCCGGCAGCGTTTCACGGCAGGGTCAGTTTGCGCGCACCTCTTCCTTCCACGTTCCATGTCGCGGTCGATCCCCTCGCGGCCCCGGCCGGGCTCGAGGCGAGCGTCGTCGCGATCGGCAATTTCGATGGCGCCCATCGTGGCCATCAGGCCGTGATCGCCCGGGCGCGGGCGTTGGCCCGCGATCTCGGCCGCCCGTGCGCGGTGCTGACCTTCGAGCCGCATCCGGCCGACCTCTTCGCCGGCCGGTCGACCATCTTCCGGCTGACGCCGTTGCCGGCCAAGGCGCTGGCACTGGCGCGCTACGGCGGAGCGGAGGGCATGATCGTGAAGTCCTTCGACCGCGCCTTCGCGGGCCTGAGCGCCGAGGATTTCGTGAGCCAGGTCCTGGTGGGGCAGCTCGGCATCGCGGCGGCGGTGGTGGGCTACGACTTCCATTTCGGCCGTGGCCGCGCCGGCTCGCCCGCCTTCCTCGCCGAGGCCGGCCGCCGCCACGGCTTTGCGGTCTCAGTGATCGACAAGATCCTCGCCGACGAGCGCGGTTCGCTCGATGCGGTGTCCTCGACCGCCATTCGCGGCCTGCTCGAACAAGGCGACGTGCGCGCGGCGGCGGATCTCCTCGGCCATGATTATTTCGTGCTCGGTGAGGTGCTGCACGGCCGCAAGCTCGGCCGGACGCTCGGCGTGCCGACGGCCAATCTGGCGCTCGATCCGTCCTCGCGCCTCGCTCACGGCATCTACGCCGTCAGGGTGGCGATCGATGGCGCGGTCCACGGCGGGGTGGCGAGCTTCGGCCGCCGCCCGACCTTCGATAACGGGCCACCGCTGCTCGAGACCTTCCTGTTCGATTTCGACGGCGACCTCTATGGCCGCACGATCGAGGTCGATTTCGTCGGGTGGATCAGGGGTGAGGCCAAGTTCGAGACGGTCGACGCCCTGGTCGCGCGGATGCGGATCGATGCCGCCGAGGCGCGCACGATCCTGGCCGGGTCCTGAACCGATCATGTCCGGAGCCATGCCAATCGCCGCCTCCCGCCGCCCCTCCGCCGATCGGATCCGCCGCTTGGGGATCGGCATGGCGTTCGTCGCTCTCGTGATCGACCAGGCCACGAAACTGTGGCTGCTGCGGGTCTTCGACCTACCGGGCCGCCAACAGGTCCGGCTCACGCCATGGCTCGACCTCGTCATGGCCTGGAACCGCGGCATCTCATATTCGCTGCTTACCGCCGACAGCGACACGGGACGGTGGCTCCTGATCGCCGGTACGCTGGCGGCGATCGTGCTTCTCGGCGTCTGGCTGTGGCGGGTCCGCTCATCGCTGACGGGGATCGCCCTCGGCCTGCTGATCGGGGGCGCTCTCGGCAACGTCATCGATCGCGTCGCCTACGGGGCGGTCGCCGATTTCGTCTATTTCCACGTCGGCGCCTTCCACTGGTATATTTTCAACGGGGCCGACTGCGCAATCGTCCTCGGCGTCGTGCTGCTGCTCGTCGACATGGCGTCGCCGCACCGGGAGGCGGCCGCGGAGATCCCGCCCGCCCGCCCCTAAATTGCCGCCTTTTTCATGCTAGGGATTTTGTTCCACGGGTGTCGAAATTTTTCGGTGCCGGCGAGGGAGGGGTTCATGACGGTATCGCTGGTCCGGTTTGGCGGTTCGATCCTGGCGACGGGCATGATCGCTGTTGGGTTGGCTGCGACCTCCCCGGTCCAGGCCGCCGATGACGGCTATGCCAACATCTTCTCCTCGATTTTCG
This sequence comes from Lichenihabitans sp., assembly GCA_965277635.1. Lineage (GTDB taxonomy): Bacteria > Pseudomonadota > Alphaproteobacteria > Rhizobiales > Beijerinckiaceae > Lichenihabitans. The sequence goes on along the minus strand of CBDIDE010000002.1, from coordinate 646,211 downwards.
GTGCCGTCGGCCTGGTCAAGCGCGATCAACCGCCGGACGTCGCCTATCGCGATCGGCCACCGCTCGTGCTGCCGCCGCAGCCCGGACTCCCGAAGCCTGGCGACGGGTTCAAGCATACGGCGGCCTGGCCGCAGGACCCTGACGTCCTGGCCCATCGCAAGGCGGCGAGAGATGCCCTCGCCCCCCGTCAATCGACGGACCATGACGGGAATATCATCGCGCCGGGCGAACTGGCCAAGCAACGCGGCGAGGCCGCCGACGAGGGGCCAGGACGGTCGGCCGACTGTCTCAACGGCAACAATTCCCGCAATTGCCTGTTGCTGAGCCCGGACGAGCTCAAGCGGCAAGGCGATGCCTTCGCGGCTGCGAATCCCGATGCCGCGGACAAGCTCGTCCCAGGCAAGGAGCCCGAGCGGGTCTACCTCACCCAGCCGCCGAAAGGCTACATGATGCCGACCCGGGTCTTGAAGGCGACGGCCGAGGCGCCGCCCGACCGGTCCGATCCCTCCGATCCGCGTGCCTTCCTGAGACCGACCCAGAAGACCGACGAATAGCGCCGAGCCGGCTGTCCTGCCGAGCGACGGACGGCGCCGGCACGCTGCGCGACGTCTTTGACATTCCGGCAAGACTTGCCACATTGGGGCTAGGCCTCGGGAGCCGTGCGGCGCAGGTTCGCTGGTCCTGACCTCGTCGCCGCCATCCTTTAGAGTACCGTCCCGCCCCATGCTCCCAGATTCCGCCGTTCCTTCGCCCCGGCCCGGTTCGACACCCGGCCTCATCCCCGCCGGCGCGAAGGACGCGCAACCCGCGGGCCCGGTGATCCGCCACGGCACGCTCGACAACGGCCTGCAGGTCGTCGTCATCGCCGACCACCGGGCGCCCGTCGTCACCCATATGGTCTGGTATCGCAACGGCTCGGCCGACGATCCCCTCGGCAAGTCGGGGATCGCGCATTTTCTCGAACACCTGATGTTCAAGGGCACCGAGCGGCATCCGAAGGGCCTGTTCTCCGAGACCGTCGCGGAGCTCGGCGGCCAAGAGAATGCCTTCACGTCGAACGACTATACCGCCTATTTCCAGCGGGCCGCGAAGGAGCATCTCGGCACGCTGATGGAATTCGAGGCGGATCGGATGATCGGCCTCGTGCTGAGCGACGACGTCGTCGACCCCGAGCGCGACGTCGTGCTCGAAGAGCGGCGCATGCGCACCGACACCGATCCCTCGGCGCAGTTGAGCGAGACCGTCCAGGCGACTCTGTTCACCCATCATCCTTACGGCAAGCCGATCATCGGCTGGAAGCACGAGATCGAGTCGCTCGACCGGCGTGACGCGCTCGCCTATTACGAGCGTTTCTATACGCCGGAGAATGCCGTCCTGGTCGTTGCGGGCGACGTGTCCTACGAGGAGGTCGAAGCCCTCGCAAAATCGACCTACGGCAAGATCGCGGCGCGCGGCGAGACGCCGCGTCGGACGCGCCCGCAGGAGCCGCCGCCGCACGCGCATCGGCTCGTGACCCTCTCCGATCCGAAGGTCGAGCAGCCGAGCGTCCAGCGCGTCTACCTCGTCCCGTCCTACTTCACCGGCAAGGCGGAGGGTGCGGCGCTCGAAGTCCTGGCGCATCATTTCGGCGGCGGCCAGACGAGCATGCTCTACCGCGACCTTGTCCTCGACCAGAAGATCGCGGTCGCGGCCGGGGCCTATTACATGGGCACCTCGCTCGACGACACGCGGCTCTACGTCTGGGCGATCCCCAACCAGGACGTGACGCTCGAGGCGCTCGACGCCGCCCTCGAGCGATCGATCGTCGACGTCTCGACCGAGTTGGCGGAGGCGAAGGATCTGCAGCGCGCCAAGACTCGCCTCGTCGCCGAGGCCGTCTACGCCCAGGACAACCAGGCGACGCTGGCGCGGTGGTACGGCGCCGCCTTGACGACGGGCCTGACCACCGAGGACGTTGCCGCTTGGCCCTCCCGGATCGAAGCGGTGACGGCGGAGGACGTCCGCAACGCGGCCGCCACCTGGTTGACCAAGCGCCGGAGCGTCACCGGCTTCCTGATGCCGGCCGACGCCGCGGCGTGACCGAAGCTTTCGGGCGGCCGTCGCGCCGCTCTCAACACCCGTCGCGTCGCGGATCGAGATCATGACAGTGCAACTTGCCGACAAGCTCGGCGCTCGCGCCTCCATCGTGCAGAAGGTCCGCTCGCCCGGCGGGGTCGAGGCCTGGCTCGTCGAGGATTATGCGGTGCCGCTGGTCGCCTGCGACTTCACCTTCAAGGGAGGCGCGTCGCAAGACGTCCCCGGTAAGCCTGGCACCTCCACGATGCTGTCGTCGCTGCTCGACGAGGGCGCCGGCGATCTCGATTCCGCCGAGTTTCATCGCGCCCTCGACGACAAGGCGATCGAGATCTCGTTCGGTACCGAGCGCGACGGGCTGTCCGGCCGGCTCAAGACGCTGAGCCGCAACACGGAGGCCGCCTTCGACCTGCTGCGGCTGGCGCTCAATTCGCCGCGCCTCGATGCCGATGCGATCGAGCGCGTCCGCGCCCAGCTCATGGCCGGCCTGCGGCACGAGAGCAAGGATCCGGACGCGGTCGCGAGCCGGGCCTTCAGGGCCTCGGCCTATCCGGGCCATCCTTACGGCCTGCCGATCCGCGGCACGCTGGAGAGCCTGCCGGGCATCGGCCGCGACGACATGATGGCGCTCTACCGGTCGATTCTGGTGCGCTGCGACCTCAAGATCGCGGTCGTCGGCGCCATCGATGCCGAGACGGTCGGCCGCATGCTCGACCTTGCCTTCGCGCCGCTCCCCGCCACAGGAGGCCTGCGCCCCATCGCCGATGTGGCGCTGGCGCCGGGCGGCCCGCCGCAGGTGGTCGACCTCGACATCCCGCAATCGACCATCAGATTCGGTCTGCCGGGCGTGCCGCGCAAGGACCCGGAGCATATGGCGGCCGTGGTGGTCAACCACATTCTCGGCGGCGGCGTCTTCTCGGCCCGGCTGTTCCGCGAGGTGCGCGAGAAGCGCGGCCTCGCCTATTCGGTCTATTCGCAGCTCTCGAACTTCGACCATAGCTGCATGTTCGCCGGCGGCACCTCGACCAAGAACGAGCGTGCCGTCGAATCGCTCACCGTCATCCAGGACGAGATCTCGAAGCTCGCCGTTGACGGGCCGAGCGAGGAGGAACTGGTCAAGGCGAAGAAGTTCCTGACCGGCTCCTATGCGCTGCGCTTCGATACCTCGCTCAAGATCGCGAGCCAGCTCGTTCATCTGCAGACCGAGGGCTTCGACGTGACCTATCTCGACGAGCGCAACGGGTTGATCGAGGCCGTGACGCTCGATGACGCGCGACGCGTGTCGAAGCGCATGCTCGGGGCCGGGCCGCTGCTCGTCACCATGGTGGGCCGCCCGGTCGGGGCGTGAGGCTGTCCGCCGACAGGGTAGGGCGCTTCAGCGGAAGTGCTTGGAGAGCTTGAGCCCCTGGGCCTGATAGTTCGAGCCCAGGCCTGAGCCGTAGAGCAGGCGCGGCGTCTCCGACATGCGCTCGTAGACGAGCCGCCCGACGACCTGCCCGTCCTCGAGCACGAAGGGGACGTCGCGCGATCGCACTTCGAGCACCGCGCGCGCGCCGAGGCCGCCCGCCTCGTCGGCGCCGAAGCCGGGGTCGAAGAAGCCCGCGTAATGCACGCGGAATTCGCCGACCAGCGGATCGAAGGGCGTCATCTCGGCCGCATGGTCTGGCGGCACCCGCACCGCCTCCTTCGAGGCGAGGATGTAGAATTCGCCGGGATCGAGGATCAGCTCCCGACGCTGGCGCAGGAAGATCGGTTCCCAGAAGTCGGCGAGATCGAGCCGGCCCGCGAGGTCGACGTCGATGATCCCGGTGTGGCGCTTGGCCCGGTAGCCCAGCAGGCGCACTGCCTCGTCTCCGCGCTGGCGAAAGCCCGCAAGGTCGACCGAAACGGTTAGGCCGCCGGCGATGACGGGCTCGGCGCCGCCGACGAGGGCGGCCGAGGCATGCAGGGCGCGATGGCCCTCGTCGTCGAGCCGGCCATCGCCGGCGCTGAAGCGGATCTGGGCCAGCCGGGAGCCCGTCCTGACCTTGACCGGAAAGGTGCGCGGCGAGATCTCGGCGAACAGCGGGCCGCAGTAGCCCGCTTCGATCTGGTCGAAGCGGCGGCCGCGGTCGGTAATGACGCGGGTGAAGACGTCGATGCGGCCGGTGGAGCTTTTCGGGTTGGCGGCGGCCGAGAGCGCAGCCGGCAGGCGCAGCGCCTCGTCGAGCTCGGCGATGGTGACGGTGCCGGGCTCGAGGATCGAGCCGCCTTCGAGGTCGATGGCGTGGCTCGGCTGTGCGGCGATGCCCTGCTCGACGCTGCGCCCGCCGCCGGGCAGGAAGCTTGCCCGCACCCGCCAGGCCCGCTTGCCGAGCCGCAAGTCGAGGCTCGCGGGCTGGACCAGCGGCGCCGCGCCGGCGACCTGGTCCGTCATGGCGACGTGCCGCTCGGCGATCAGGCGTTCGATCTGGTGGGCGGCGAGGAGACCCGGCGCGAAAGTTGCGGCCTGTGTCATGAAACCGGATCTCGAACGAGGGACATCGACGTGGAGAGGAATGCCTAGCGGATTGGCCGCGGTGCGCCAAGGTGAAACCGGAATTTAGAACGAAACGTCCTTTTTATCAGTCCAAACCTCTTGCGGCACGGCGGAGCCGGGTCTATGGCTGCGTGCGCCCGAGTTCGTCTCGGGGGTCGCCATCAGCTTCCCGGAGTGTCGTCATGACCGGTTCCGTCCGCCGCCCGCAGGATACGCGTGCCCTTCGCCCCGCCACCCGGCTGGTGCATGGCGGCACGATGCGATCCTCGTTCGGCGAGACTTCTGAAGCGATGTTCCTGACTCAGGGTTTCATCTACGACACGATGGAGGCGGCGGAAGCCCGCTTCAAGGGTGAGGATCCGGGCTTCATCTACTCGCGCTTCTCCAACCCGACCGTGGCGATGTTCGAGGCCCGCATGGCCGTCCTCGAAGGGGCCGAGGCCGCGCGCGCCACCGCCAGCGGCATGGCGGCGGTGACGGCAGCCATGATGGGCCAGGTCAAGGCCGGCGACCACGTCGTCGCCGCCAAGGCCCTGTTCGGCTCCTGCCGCTACATCGTCGAGGACCTGCTGCCGCGCTTCGGCGTCGCCTCGACGCTGGTCGACGGCGCCGACTCGGCCAGTGGCGCCGCGCCATGCGGCCGAACACGAAAACGCTGTTCCTCGAAAGCCCGACCAACCCGACGCTCGACCTGGTCGACATCGCGGCCGTCGCCGACATCGCCCACGAGGGCGGCGCGACGCTCGTCGTCGACAACGTCTTCGCCACGCCACTCTTGCAGAGCCCGCTCGAGCTCGGCGCCGATTGCGTCGTCTATTCGGCGACGAAACATATCGACGGACAGGGGCGCTGCCTCGGCGGCGTCGTGCTGGCCAGCAAGGCCTTCATCGACACCTATGTGCACAACCTGCTGCGCCAGACGGGTCCCGCCCTTTCACCCTTCAACGCCTGGGTACTGCTGAAGGGCCTCGAGACGCTGCCGGTGCGCGTCGCGGCCCAGATGGCGAGCGCCCAGCGCATCGCCGATTTCCTGGCCGGGCAGGGGGGCGTGACGAAAGTGCTCTATCCTGGGCGCCCGGATCATCCGCAGGCCGCGCTGGCACGGCGCCAGATGAAGGGCGGCGGCACGCTCGTCGCCTTCGAGGTGGAGGGCGGCAAGGCAGGCGCCTTCCGGCTCGCCAATGCGCTCTCCATCATCGGCATCTCCAACAATCTCGGCGACGCCAAGAGCCTCGTCACCCACCCGGCGACGACGACGCATCAGCGCCTCTCGGCGGAGATTCGGGCGGAGCTCGGCATCGGCGAGGGCATGCTGCGCCTGTCGGTCGGGCTCGAGGATGTCGACGACCTGATCGAGGACCTGGGCCACGGCCTGGACCAGATGGCACGCCGCCCACCCAGCCTGGTCGCCTCCGCCTGACGTGCAGCGGGCGGTGGCAATTGCCGCGCGCCGTGCCAATATGGGCGTCATCGGCCGCCGCGATGCTCCGCCATGTACACTGCCGTCACCCATGACATCCAGGTCACCGTCCTGCCGGACTATCTCGATGAGCGGTCCGAGCCCGAGGAGAACAGCTTCTTCTGGGCCTATACGATCGAGATCACCAATCTCGGCCGCTCGGTCGTGCAGCTCGTCGCGCGGCACTGGATCATCACCGACGCGCTCGGGCGCGTCGAGGTGGTGAAGGGGCTCGGCGTCGTCGGCGAGCAGCCGGTGCTCAACCCGGGCGAGACCTTCCGCTACACCTCGGGCTGTCCGCTCTCGACCCCGAGCGGCGTGATGTCGGGCAGCTACCGGATGACGGATGCTGACGGGCGCAGCTTCTCGATCGAGATCCCCGCCTTCTCGCTCGACAGCCCGCACGCCAAGCGCACGCTGAATTGAGGGGCGGGCGGCCAGACGCTCCGCCGCCGAAGCAGGACCGGTTGCATCGCCCATATATGGTCGGAGCGCCACGGCCGCACAAACCTCGGAGGCGGCGACGATGTTCTTGGTCCAGATCCTGCTGCCGTCCTACGACAACGACCGTCGCCTGTTTTCCAAATCCGATTATGACGTGATCGGCGCCGAACTGACCGAGCGTTTCGGCGGCCTCACGGCCTATACCCGCTCCCCGGCGGAAGGGCATTGGAAGAAGCGAGGCGAGATCACCAGCCGCGACGAAATCGTCGTCATGGAGGTGATGGTCGACGATCTCGACGAGGCCTGGTGGCGCGCCTACCGGGAAAAGCTCGAAAGCGATTTCCGCCAGCACCAGGTGGTGATCCGGGCGCAGCCGATCGTCTTGATATAGACCAACCTGTCACCGCAATCGTTGACCGCGACGATGCAACTTTCGGGAGAAGGCCGGTGGCTGATATGGACGACGACGCCTTGTTCGCGAGCTTGCGCGACAAGCTGTTCACCGCGGTGGTGGGCGATATCCTCGACAAGCTGGGCCATCGGCGGCAGTTCCTGCCGCAGGCGATCTCGCCCCTGCGCCCCGACATGACGATCGTCGGCCGTGCCATGCCGGTGCTCGAAGCCGATGTGTTCGACGACGTGTCGAGCACGACGCGCGGCCCCCTTGGCGCGCGCCCGTTCGGGCTGATGCTGGACGCGTTGGACGATCTCAAACCGAACGAGGTCTACATCGCGAGCGGCGGATCGTTCCGCTACGCGCTTTGGGGCGAGCTGATGTCGACCCGCGCCAGGCACCTCAAGGCCGCCGGCGCCGTGCTGAACGGCTTCGTGCGCGACGCGGCGGGGATCGAGGCGCTGAACTTCCCGACCTTCTGCCGCGGCCTTTACGCGCAGGACCAAGGAGTGCGCGGCAAGGTGATCGACTTCCGCACCGCGATCGAGATCGACGGGATCCGAATCGCGCCCGGCGACCTTGTCTTCGGCGATCGGGAGGGGGTTCTGATCATCCCTTCGAGCGTCGAGCAGAAGGCCGTCGCAGCTGCGCTCGACAAGGCGTCGACGGAGAACAGGGTGGCGACCGCCATCCGCGGCGGCATGAGCGCGCGTGAGGCCTTCGAGACGTTCGGGGTATTGTGAGAGGGGTGTCGGGGTGATCGACGCCGCTGAGAATTGCTGCCCGCACTCTTGCTTTGCATGACAAAATCTCATAGTTGTATTGCATAGCAGGTTCGTCATGATCCAGACCGTCGTCCAGTCCATCCTCCAGGCCGCGGAGGCGGCGGGCCTCCTCGGAGGCGCCAAGACGGCGCAGATCAGCATCCGGACGTCGGAGGCTCTCCTGTCGGCAGCGAAGCGGCAAACCGGGCTCGAGTCGACGACCGCCGTCGTCGAACTCGCCCTGGCATCGCTGGCGCTTCCGGATCCGGTCGCGGCCTATATGGACGACACCTTCGGCGCCTTGGGCGCGGATCACCAGCTTGAGCTTTGACGCGGAGGCGATCCTTCGTCAGGTCAAGCCCGAGAAGCACGAGCGCCAGATCGAGACCGCGCCCTGCCTGCCGTTCGGCGCCTTGGAGGCGCGCGCCAGGCTGGTTCTCGACACGAACGTCTATATCGACATGGCGGCCGGACGGCTCGCGCGCGAGAGCCGCGCCAGGCTGGCAGCCTGCCTGCACTATCACAGCGTCGTCGCGCTGGCGGAGCTCATGCAAGGCGTCGCGGCCTATTCGCCGAACGCCCCGAGCTATGCTGCGGTCCGCCGTCACTATATCGACCTTTTCAAGCACGTGCCTCGCACGCGCCTGCTCGTCCCGGACGCCGATGTCTGGATGCGGGCCGGCACCATCGCGGGCCTTCTGAGCCGCACGCAGGGTTTTCAGCCGTATCAGCGCAAGGAGCTGCTCCTCGATGCGCTAATCTATCTCGACGCCACCAAGCGCGGCCTGCCGGTCCTGACCCGCAACGTCCGGGATTTTGGGCTCATCGCGGCAGTTCATGGCGCGGGCGTGGTGGTTCAGATCTGACGCGGCCAATAGCTGTCATTGCGAGGGGTGGAGCGACGACGCGATCAAGCACAGCGATGGCGACCGCTCAACCGTCCGTAAGCAGACCGACGATGAAGCGACGCAACTACGCACCTGACCAGCGTCAGAATGGAATGTCGTCGTCGATCACTAGCGGCTTGGAAGGGTTTACAGGCGGCGAAGGCTTCGGGTTAGCCGGCGCAGGCAGAGCTTTCGACGGTGGCGCCAACCTACGTGTCGCGGCGTCTTCACTTTCTTTATCCTGACCGATGAACCGCATGATGTGAGTTATCGCGGTCTGTCCTTCGGCTGCAATCGTAGTGACACTTGCGACCAAGGTCGTAATCCCAACAAGGATTGCCATCGTTTTCGCAAAACCTAATCGCTGACTACCCAATTCCAAAGCTAACTGATCCAATTTCTCATCAAGGCGGACCTTTCGATCGTGATCCATTCCTGATGAAGCGACAAGATCACGGATTCGACTGATGTAATGCTCAATTTTGGTTCGCGTGCTTCCCGTCAGCAGGACGGAGTATGGGTGCCGCTCACCGCGCTGTCTGATGCGGAGGCGGGCAATCTCTCCCTGAACAGCTAAACTGAATAGACTGAACTTCTCCCAAGGATTTCCATTGTCAGTCGGGTTATATGAAACATTAGGAATGCCGCATTCACCAGCGACCGCCGCGACTGCACTCATATATTGCTCTCTGACGATTTGATCCAAATTTGTCGACGAATCCTCATCAATCATGCGCGTCATGCTGCGACGACATATACGCTCAAATGCTATGAAGCATCGCTCATTGTCTATTGGAAGATTGGCAAACTCATCATCCGATATCAGTTCGTAGCTCATTTCCCTGCCGCTTTCGGTCGAGGAGCGTAGTAGTTCACGAGGCATGACTCCGCGATACGAGTGTTCGCGCTTCTGAAGCCGTGACCGGATTCACGCAGGAAAAGCGTCCGCAATCAACATAGTTCGCCATCTTCGAGGCGCCGCGCCGCCACATTATGGATGTCACAGAGGCCTCGAGAACCCAATTCCCTCAACACAGCCCGGAACTCTTCGACACAGGGCCGGAAAGGTCGTGCAGCATGTCACGGCATACAGACCGCGCCCGGCTATATGGCCGGGCGCTCTCGTCTCATGCTCTGAGCAAGATCCTCACCCCCCCTTCGGGAAGCTCACCACGCGGTTGTCGCTCGCGGCCTCGTCCTCCTCGGCCCCGTCCTCGCGGTCGCCGATCTTCAGGCCCGACTTGCCGACCGAGATCGGCACCGTCTGCCCGTCGTGCACCTCGCCGCCGAGGATCAGCTCGGCCAGCGGGTCCTGCACGGCCTTCTGGATCACGCGCTTGAGCGGCCGGGCGCCATAGGCCGGGTCGTAGCCTTTTTCCGCCAGCCAAGCCCGCGCCCGAGCGTCGAGGTCGAGCACGATCTTGCGGTCGGCGAGGAGTTTTGCCAGCCGCGCGAACTGGATGTCGACGATCGCCGCCATATCCTCGCGCCGCAGGCGGTGGAACAGGATGATCTCGTCGATCCGGTTCAGGAACTCCGGCCGGAAATGGCCGCGCACCACCCCCATCACGGCGTCGCGCACCTTGGCGGTATCCTCGCCGTCCTTCTGCAAGGCGAGATAGTCCGACCCGAGGTTCGAGGTCATGATGATCAGCACGTTGCGGAAATCGACCGTGCGGCCCTGGCCGTCGGTCAGCCGCCCGTCGTCGAGCACCTGCAGGAGCACGTTGAACACGTCCGGATGCGCCTTCTCGACCTCGTCGAACAGCACGACCTGGTAGGGCCGCCGCCGCACGGCTTCCGTGAGCGCGCCGCCCTCGTCGTAGCCCACATAGCCCGGAGGGGCGCCGATGAGCCGGGCGACCGAATGCTTCTCCATATATTCGGACATGTCGATCCGCACCATGGCGGTCTCGTCGTCGAACAGGAACGAGGCCAGCGCCTTGGTGAGCTCGGTCTTGCCGACGCCGGTCGGCCCGAGGAACATGAAGGAGCCGATCGGCCGGTTCGGGTCCTGCAGGCCGGCCCGCGCCCGCCGCACCGCGGTCGCGACCGAGCGCACCGCCTGCGCCTGGCCGATGACGCGCTTCGAGAGCGCCCCCTCCATGCCAAGCAGCTTCTCGCGCTCGCCTTCGAGCATCTTGTCGACTGGCACGCCGGTCCAGCGCGACACGACGCCGGCCACATGGTCGGCCGTCACCGCCTCCTCGACGAGCGCCGAGCCGCCCTTGGTCTCGACCTCGGCCAGACGCTTCTCGATGTCCGGGATGACGCCGTAGGTCAGCTCGCCGGCGCGCTGGTACTCGCCACGGCGCTGGGCTTGGACGAGCTCGGTGCGGGCCGCCTCGAGCTGCTCCTTCAGCTTCTGCGCCGAGCCGAGCTTGTCCTTCTCGGCCCGCCAGCGCACCGTCAAGGCGTCGGACTTCTCCTGCAGGTCGTCGAGCTCGCCCTCGAGCCGGGCGAGCCGCTCCTTCGAGGCGGGATCCGGCTCCTTCTTCAGCGCCTCGACCTCGATGCGCAACTGAAGGATGCGCCGGTCGAGCTCGTCGAGCGCCTCGGGCTTGCTGTCGACCTGCATACGCAGGCGCGAGCCCGCCTCGTCGACGAGGTCGATGGCCTTGTCGGGCAGGAAGCGGTCGGCGATGTAGCGGTTCGACAAGGTCGCGGCGGCGACGAGCGCCGAATCGGTGATCCGCACGCCGTGGTGGAGCTCGTATTTCTCCTTCAAGCCGCGCAGGATCGAGATCGTATCCTCGACGGTGGGTTCGCTCACGAAGACCGGCTGGAAGCGCCGGGCCAGCGCCGCGTCCTTCTCGACATGCTTGCGGTACTCGTCGAGCGTGGTTGCGCCGATGCAGTGGAGCTCGCCGCGCGCCAACGCGGGCTTCAGGAGGTTCGAGGCGTCCATGGCGCCCTCGCCCTTGCCGGCCCCGACCAGCGTGTGCATCTCGTCGATGAACAGGATGATGCCGCCGGCCGCCGCCGTCACCTCGTTGAGCACGGCCTTCAGCCGCTCCTCGAACTCGCCGCGATATTTGGCGCCGGCGATCAGCGCGCCGAGGTCGAGCGCGAGCAGCTTCTTGTCGACGAGGCTTTCGGGCACGTCGCCGTTGACGATGCGCAGCGCCAGGCCCTCGACGATGGCGGTCTTGCCGACGCCGGGCTCGCCGATCAGCACGGGGTTGTTCTTGGTGCGGCGCGACAGCACCTGGATCGAGCGGCGGATCTCCTCGTCGCGCCCGATCACCGGGTCGAGCTTGCCGGCGCGCGCCGCCTCGGTCAGGTCGCGGGCATATTTCTTCAGCGCGTCATAGGCGTTCTCGGCCGAGGCGCTGTCGGCCGTGCGGCCCTTGCGCAGATCCTCGATGGCGGAGTTCAAGACCTGCGGCGTCACGCCGGCGCGCTCGAGGATGCGGCCGGCCTCGGTGCCCTTGTCCATGGCGACGGCAAGCAACAGCCGCTCGACGGTGACGAAACTGTCGCCCGCCTTTTCGGCGATCTTCTCCGCCTGGTCGAAGAGGCGCGCGGTCCCCGGCGCGAGGTAGAGCTGGCCCGCACCGCCACCCCCGACCTTGGGGAGCTTGGCGAGCGCCTGCTCGGTGAGCTGCAGGGCCTCGCGCGAGCGTCCGCCCGCCTTGTCGATGAGGCCGGCCGCGAGCCCCTCGGGGTCGTCGAGGAGGACTTTGAGCACATGCTCGGGGGTGAATTGCTGGTGGCCCTCGCGCAAGGCCAGCGCCTGGGCGGACTGGACGAAGCCGCGGGCGCGCTCGGTGAATTTCTCGAAGTTCATGAGGTCTCGCTCCATGGTCCGGCCTGTCCCGAAGCGACAGGCCGCGCCGATAAAGTCCGGCTCCCGGAGGCCGCCGGCTGAGTCTGATGTGGGAACGGCTCGCCGGGAAAAAAGAGAGCCGAGGCATCGCTCGCGATGGAAATTGCGGCGGCCGCCGCCCGTCGGGCCTGGCTCTAATGCGACCGGAGTAACCGTAAATTCAACGTAGAATTGCAGCAGGCGGACACAGGACGGCAGAGTGGCGAGATCGCTCCTCGATTGCCCGGATATCACCCCATGACCGTGATGCGCCTTAGCCTCGGCCTGCTCTTCGTCCTGCCCTCCGTCGCCGCCTCGGCGGCGGGTTGCCGGGTCGACCCGTTCCGGCTGTTCTTCGGCCAGGACAGCCAGATGAGCATGGTCGCCCGAAGCGGCCGGCCCTGCGGCTCGACGATCAATTGGCATGGTGGCGGCGCGTCGGCCATGACGGTCGAGCAGCCGCCCGCCAATGGCGTGGTGACGACGCCCTCGGTCAACAGCTGGCGCTACGTCTCCCGGCCTGGGTTTACCGGCAAGGATCGGTTCGTCTTGGAGACGTCGGGGGTAACGATGGGCCGGCAAGTCTATGGCGGTACGAGCAACATCTCAGTGTCCGTCGAGGTCGTGCCCTAATCGGTTCCCGCCGTGGTTGCCGGTCCTTTTCCCGCGGCATTGTCCAGGGCCGTGAGCACGAGGCCCGGCGTCAGCAGCTCCGGCAGGGCGTCGCCCTCGGGGCGTGCCGGCCCATAGACCACGTCGAGCGGGATGCCGTAGCGGCTGAACCGGTGCAGATAAGCCGCGATCGCGGCATCCGGCCGGCTCCAATCGGCGCGCATGTGCACCGTATCGGGTCGCGCCAGCCGCGCCGCGACCTCGGGTCGGCCGAGCGCCGCGAGCTCGTTGACCTTGCAGGTCAGGCACCATGTCGCCGTCACGTCGACCAGCACCACCTTGCCCTCGGCGACGAGGCCCGGCACGGCGTCCGGGTCGAAAGCCTGCCAATCGGACCCGACGGCGGCGCGCGACGGCGCCGCGGCCGGCAAGAGGGCGATGAGGAGCGGCGCGACGACGAGGACAGCGGTGACCGCTCGTTCCCGTGGCCGACCCTCGCCGATGGGTCCGCGCGAGATCCAGGCCCGATAGGCCAGGAGGGCGAAGAGGATGGCGGCCGTCGCGCCGGCGATCAAGGCACCCGCGGTGCTCCACAGCACGGCGAGCAGCCACGCCGCGGTGCCGAGCAGCAGGAGGCCGAGGACCTGGCGCAGCCGGATCATCCAGGGGCCGGGGCGGGGCAGGAGGCGGACGACGCCTGGGAACAGGGCCGCCGCACCATAGGGCAGTGCCATGCCGACCCCGAGGCACAGGAACACGCCGACGATCTCGGCCGGGCCGCGCGCCAATGCGAAGCCGATCGCCGTGCCGACGAACGGCGCCGAACAGGGCGTCGCCAGCAGCGTCGCGAAAACGCCCACCAGGAACGCCTCGAAGAGCGGCCCGCGCGTCCCGCCTCCGCCGAGGTTCGAGATCGCGCCCGGCAGGCCGATCGGCAGCCAGTCGAAGAAGCTCGCGGCGAAGAGCACGGTCAGGCTCGCCATGCCGGCCAGGAACCAGGGTTGCTGGAACTGGATGCCCCAGCCGAGCGTCGCGCCCGACCATTTGAGCCCGACGAGCGTACCCGCCAGCAGCAGGAAGGACGCGACGATGCCGAGTGCCGTCGCGACGAAGCCGAGCCGTATGTCTCGTCGGCCGGCACCCGCCTGGCGGGTCAGGCCGAAGAGCTTGATCGACAGGACCGGCAGCACGCAGGGCATCAGGTTGAGGATCAGGCCGCCGAGCAGCGCCGACGCGAGAATGGCCCAGAGACTCAAGCTGCCTGGAGCGGCGGCGTCTTGCGCAGGGGGCGCCAGCGCGGGGCCGGCGGCGAATTCGGCCGCACGGTCGCCGTCGACCAGGGTGGCGGTCAGAGACGTGCCGGACTTGAAGGCCTCGGGCAGGTCGACCGAGAGGCGGGCGGCCATGCCGCCCTCCGACAGCACGACCTTGGGGGCGGGGGGCAGGCCTTCGCCGGCGCCCTCGACGAAAAGATCGGGCCGCTGGAAGGGCGTGCCGGTGCTGCGCACCGTGGCGACGAGACGTCGTTGCGCACCCGCGCCCTGTATATCGGTGCCGACGAGCCGCAGGCCGGCGTGATCGAGCGAGCCTGGCACCTTGCTCCGCGCCGCGGCGATCAGCGGCGCTTCGGCCGAGGTGGCCTCGGATCCCGCCGGCAGGTCGAGCGCCAGATCGGCCTGATAGGGGACGCAGATCTCCGAACAGGCCGCATAGGCGACCGAGACATGGATGGGAGCCGGGTTGCCCGGGGTGTTCAGGCTGAGCGTCGCCGGCAGGACGACCTCGCCCTCGTAGACGCTGTTCTGCAGCCCTTCGACGACGAGGCGCGTCGGCGCGGGCCACGCCAGGTCTTCCCGCCCGAGATTCGTAGATCCGGACCAGTCGATCACCGGCGGCAGGCCGGCGTCGCCGGGCGTGCGCCAATAGGCGTGCCACCCGGGGGCCAAGCGGAATTCGAGTCCCGCCTCGACGGTCGCGCCTTGACCGACATGGTCCGCGGCCGTGATCAGCCGGACGGCGGCGTTCTTGTTGCCCACCCAGTCGGTCGCGGCCGCCTGGGCCGACGGAGCGCCCGCGAGTAGAAGGCCGACGGCGAGCAGGCCGGCGAGGCGAGGTCGCGACTGAACCATTTTGGCGATCCTCATAGGATGATGAAGGTGCTTGTCCGCGTGCGCTGGGCTCGATCAGATCGACTCCGGGGCATCAGATCGTCCTTTCCCCTCGCGGCTCATCCCCGCGAAGGCGGGGATCCACCACGGCCCGTCGACCGAAGAGCGTCCATTTGAGCCACGAGGGTCACGGCCGAACCTAAGCCCTCTGGATTCCCGCCTACGCGGGGATGAGCGGGCCGGTTTGGCGTCAAAGTCGGCCACGCAGACTTCATCCGCCGAGCCGGGCGGCGCCGACGATGCGGCCGTCCGGGGCTTCGAGCAGGACCGCCGCCTCGGCACCGGCCGGAGACGGCACGTTGAGCTCCAGCGCCGCGCCCGACCATTCGCCGACGGCGCGGATCGAGCGGACGATGTTCGATTCGAGCAGCGTGCGGCCGGAGTTCTCGCCGCGTCCGACCGCGGTGCGATGCTGCGGATCGAAGCCGATCAAGAGCACCCGCCCCTGGCCGCTGCCCGCGCCGATCGCGACGGAGACGTGCCCGTCCTGCCGGTTGACTCTGATGGTGGCGGCCGTCCTTGCGTCTCCGCGGGCGGCGCGGATCGCAGCCTCGCCCTCGCCGCGCCGCGAGCCGACGAAGCCCTTGGCGCCGTCGACCACCATCTCGGGCGTGTAGGAGCCGTCGCCGAACTTCGCGCCGTAACGAGCCTGGCGCGCCGTCGACGCCTGCAGCGAGAAGGGGTCCTTCCAGCCGAGGCTATCCCAGTAGGTGACGTGGAAGGCCAGCGGCAGCACGTCCGAGCGGCTGCGCGACAGATCGGTCAGAAAGGCGTCGGCCGGCGGGCATGACGAGCAGCCTTCCGAGGTGAACAATTCGACGACGACGGGTCGCTCGGCGGCTGTGGCGGCTGCCATGGGAAGCAGCAAGGCGAGACCGAACGGCAAAAGGCGGGACGGCATGGCGATCCTCCGACGGTGGGATTGAGGATCACTTCGCCGGCGCACTCGGCAATGTTACAGGCGATCTTTGGAGTCAGGCCTTACGCCGCTGCGGTTGCGCCAGGAACTCGCCCATCTTGTCGAGCGCCTTGAGGATGTTCGGCGTCGAATTGGCATAGCTCAGCCGCAGGTAGCCTTCGCCGTTCACGCCGAAATCAGGGCCGCCGATGGTGGCGACGCCGGCCTCCTCCAGCAAGGCGGAGGCGAGCGGCTTCGACTTCCAGCCCGTCGCCGAGATGTTCGGGAAGGCATAGAAGGCGCCCTTGGGGACGATGCACGAGATGCCCGGCAGGGCGTTGAGGCCCTCGACCACGGTGCCGCGTCTCCGGTCGAACTCGGCCACCATGGCGTGCGCCGCATCCTGCGGTCCGGTCAACGCCGCGAGGGCCGCCCATTGGCTCGGCGCGTTGACGCAGGAATAGGAATTGACCGCGAGCTTCCTGATCTTGTCGACGAGCGCGTCGGGCCAGATCGCGTAGCCCATGCGCCAGCCCGTCATCGCATAGGTCTTCGACCAGCCGTCGAGCATGATCAGCCGGTCGCGGATCGACGGATAGGCGAGCAGGCTCCGGTGCTCGAGGCCGTCGTAGATCATCTGCCCGTAGATCTCGTCCGACAGGATCGCGACGTCGGGACGGGTTTCGAGGCCGTCGACGAGCGCGTCGATTTCGGCTTTCGGGGTCACGCCGCCGGTCGGGTTGGCGGGGGAATTCAAGATGACGAGCCGGGTGCGCGGGGTGACGAGCGCCAGCATTTCCGCGGCCGAGAAGGCGAAGCCGTTCTCTTCGCGCACGGGAACCGGGATCGGGCGGGCGCCGGTGAATTCGATCATCGAGCGGTAGATCGGGAAACCGGGGTCGGGATAGAGGATATCGACGCCGGGCTCGCCGAACATCAGGATGGCGGCGAACATCGTCACCTTGCCGCCCGGCACGATCACCACGTTGTCGGGCGAGACCTCGACGGCGAAGCGCCGATGCAGGTCGGCCGCCACCGCCTCGCGCAGGGGAAGGATGCCGGTCGCCGGCGTGTAGCCGTGATGGCCGTCGCGCAGCGCCTTGGCGGCGGCCTCGACGATATGGTCGGGCGTCGGGAAATCCGGCTGGCCGATGCCGAGATTGATGATGTCGCGGCCGGCGCGCGCGAGATCCGTCGCCCGGGCCAGCACCGCGAAGGCATTCTCCTCGCCGATACGGTCGAAGGCGGCGACGGTGGCGGGCATGGCGGACTCCTGGGCGGACCGGCGAAACGGCGCGCAGTCTCGCGACGCGGGGTCGCGCTGGCAAGCCCAGAATCGGCTTGGGAACATGCGCTTCCGCCGCGCGTCTTACCACAGGCGTCGGGAGACCGGCACGCCGAACGAGGAGAGAGCCTCGATGACCGCCTTTCCGGCCTCCGCCGTTCTGCTGGCCCGCCGCCCCGAGGGTGAGCCGAGGCTCGACGATTTCCGCCTCGCCCAGATCGACGTGGCCGATCCGCGTCCCGGGCAGATGCGGCTCGAGACCCAGTGGCTGTCGCTCGATCCCTACATGCGCGGCCGGATGAGCGCGGCACGCTCCTACACGAAGCCGGTCGAGGTGGGCGAGGTCATGGTCGGCCAGGTGATCGCGCGCGTCGAAAGTTCCAGCCTGCCGGACTACAGGCCCGGCGACCTCGTCCTGGCACCGACCGGCTGGCAAAGCGCCGTCCTGTCGGACGGCGTGGGAGTCGAGCGGCTCGACCCATCGATCAGGCCGCTGACGGCGGCCCTCGGCGTCCTCGGCATGCCGGGCGAGACGGCCTATGCGGGGCTGACGGAGATCGGCAAGCCGAAGCCGGGCGAGACCGTCGTCGTGGCGGCGGCGACCGGCCCGGTCGGATCGACCGTCGGCCAGATCGCGAAGCTGCGCGGCTGCCGCGCCGTCGGCATCGCGGGCGGGCCGGAGAAATGCCGATTGCTGACCGAGACCTTCGGCTTCGACGAGGCCGTCGATCACCGTGCGCCGGATTTCGCCGAGCGGCTCGAGGCGGCCTGCCCGGACGGCATTGACGTCTATTTCGAGAACGTGGGCGGCGCCGTATGGGAGGCGGTGCTGCCGCTGCTCAACGATTTCGCCCGCATTCCGGTCTGCGGCCTCGTCGCGCAATACAATGCGACCGCGCTGCCGCCGGGACCGAACCGCGTGCCGGAGCTGATGCGGGCGATCTTGAGCCGCCGGTTGACGATGCGCGGCTTCATCGTCTGGGATCTGGCCCATCTCCGGCAGGATTTTCGCCGCGAGGTCGGTGGCTGGGTCGGGGATGGCAAGATCCGCGTCCTCGAACATGTAATCGAGGGCCTGGAGAACGCGCCGCAAGGGCTCATCGACCTTCTGGCCGGCCGCAACCTCGGCAAGGTGGTGGTCAGGGTCGCGACAGCCGCTCCGCGCTGAGGCCTAGTCGTCGATCAACCGATCGCGCCCGGCACCGAGACCCGCGAGCATGCCGGCGCCGCCGAGGATGGCGAAGAGCCAGGGCACGGCGCTGAAATCGCCGCGCCACTGGCGCAGCAGGCCGACCAGCAACGGCCCACCGGCCGCCAGCGTATAGCCGATGCCCTGTGTCATGCCGGAGAGCCGCGCCGCGGCGGGGGCATTGGGCGCACGCAGCAGGATGAGGGTCAGCGCGACCGCCACGGCCCCGCCCTGGCCCAAGCCGAGAAGGGCGGCGCAGACCCAGACGGCGCCGAGCGGCAGGACCGCGCAGCCGAGGAACGAAGCGACGATCAGGACGAAGAGCGCCACGCAGATGAAGCGTTGGTCGCGCCCGAGGACAGCGAGCGAGGGGGTGATCAGGCAGGCGATCATCTGCCCGATGACCGATACGGTCACGACGAATCCGGCCTCGGCCGCCTCCAGGCCGCGCTCGCGCAGGATCGGCGCGAGCCAGCCGAACACGCAATAGGCCAGGGCGGATTGCAGGCCCATGTAGAGGCTCACCTGCCAGGCGAGGCCGTTGCGCCACAGGGATCGTCTCCCGACGTGCGGGACCGAGGCGCCGCCGCCGGCGCGCATCGCCTGAGGCGCCCAGAGCGCCGCCACCGCCAATGCCGGAAGCGCCCAGGCGGCGAGCGCCGCCGCCCAGGCATCGCCGAAGAGACGCTCGAGCGGCACGGTGCCGCCGGCGGCCGCGGCGGCGCCACCCGACAGAGCCATGGAATAGAGGCCTGTCATAGGAGCGATGTGGTTGGGGAAGTCGCGCTTGACGAGGCCGGGCAGAAGCACGTTGACGAGGGCGATGCTGCCGCCCGCCAGGATCGCCCCGGCGAGCAGCGCCGGAATGGTGCCGAGGCCGCGCAGCGCGGTGCCGGCTGCGAGAACGAGGAGACAGGCGAGAATGATGCGCTCCACCCCGAGCCGTTGCGCCAGTCTCGGCGCGAGCGGGGAGAACAGGCCGAGGCAGAGCACCGGGAGCGTCGTCATCAGGCTGGCCGTGGCCGGCGACGCGTCCGTGCCACGCATCACTTCGGGCAGCAGCGCCGCGAGACTGGAGAAGACCGGTCGAAGATTGAGCGAGATCAGCACGATACTCGCGCCGAGGATCAGCCGGGCCAGCCGACCCGCGGCCGGGGTGGCCGGCGCGCCCGGCTCGACGTCGATCAGCGGATCCCCGCACAAATCCGGGTCGCCGGGCCGGGGATGGGTCGAGTCGGATCTCGTCAGCATCGTGCCCTGCGGTCTCACGCGCGACGCGCGGCGTCAACGCCGTGTATGATTCGATGGCAGCTCCGGCGTCGACCGACCTCAATAAATTAGTGTTGACTAATCGATTAGTATAAACTAATAAGTTTCGTATGACCGAGGCCGCTCCCATCGATGCCGTCATGCGCGCACTTGCCGATCCCACGCGGCGCGCCGTGTTCGAGCGGATCGTCCGGTCGGACGAGATCACCGTGGTCGAGCTGACCCGCGGAAGCGGCGTGACGCAGGGCGCCATCTCCCAGCATCTCAAGGCATTGAAACGGGCTGGGCTCGTCGCCGAGCGCCCCGAGGGCCGAAATGTCCACTACCGCGCCGAGCCCCGGGGCCTGGCACCGCTGGCCGATTGGATGACCCACTATGGAGTCTTCTGGCGCGAGCGCTTCGCCGATCTTCGTACGCTGCTGAAGGAAATCGATCCATGAGTGAACCCCTTTTGAACGCCGGCACGCAGGACATCGTGGTCGACGAGATCCTCCCGCATGCGCCGGAAACGATCTGGACGGCGCTGACGACGGGCGAGCTCATGGGCCGCTGGCTGATGATGCCGACAGGGTTCGAGCCCGTCGAAGGCAAGCGTTTCACCTTCCGGACGACGCCGGCGGGTGCGTGGGACGGGATCATTCACTGCCAGGTGCTGGAGGTGATCGCGAACGAGCGCTTCGCCTATGCCTGGAAGGGCGGGCATGAAAGCAACGTCGGCTACGGTTCGCGGCTGGACACGGTCGTCACGTTCACCCTCACCAGGCTCGCGGAGGGGACGCGCGTTCGTCTCGTCCACTCGGGCTTCGTCCTTCCGACGAACGAAACGGCGTTCAAGAGCATGAGTGAAGGCTGGAAGAAGGTCGTGCGGACCCTCGACACCATCGCCACCGAAAAGAGCTGATCGAAGCCGCGGCGGGCGGAAGACTGAGTTCACCAATGGAACGACAGCATGGAGCGTAGAGCGATGACGATGCACATGACGGCGACACGTGAAGAGTGGCTGGCGGCGCGGCTCGATCTGCTCGAGGCGGAGAAGGAGCTCACGCGGCGCGGCGACGACCTGGCGCAGCGGCGCCGGCGCCTGCCGTGGGTCCGGGTCGAAAAGCCCTATCGATTCGAGACCGATGAAGGAAGTGCCTCGCTGGCAGAGCTCTTCGGAGGGCGCTCGCAGCTTATCGTCTACCATTTCATGTTCGGGCCCGATTATACCGCGGGATGTCCGTCCTGCTCGTCGATCGCGGACGGGTTCAACGGCATTGCGGTTCATCTGCAGAGCCACGACGTCGCGTTTTGCGCGGTGTCGCGCGCGCCTCTCGCCAAGCTGCAGGCCTACAGGCGCCGGATGGGGTGGACATTTCCCTGGGCGTCCTCGCAAGGCAGCGATTTCAATTCCGACTTCAACGTCTTCTTCACCGAGGCGCAGCAGCGCGCGGGGACCGTCGACTACAATTACCGGCGCGGCGGCCACGCGATGGACGCGACGCCGACCGCGGAGCCCGTCGCCGATTTCGCGGCCACATGCGGAACCGACGCGGTCACGTATTCACGCGACAGGCCGGGCATGAGCGCGTTCGCGCGCGAGGACGGCATCGTCTACCACACCTATTCCACCTATGCGCGCGGGCTGGACGGCCTCTGGGGCATGTACCAGTGGCTCGACCGCGCTCCCAAGGGACGCAACGAGGCCGGCGTCTGGTGGCGCCGCCATGACGAGTATGGTGAACGCTGAATCGGGTCGTGGGTGTAGGCGCGACCGGTGCCGCGATCATGCCGCGCCGGTCCTCGCCTCCCACCCCCACCGCCGCGGTAGCGCGGCCGGCCCCGCTGGTCTATCTTCAGGGCGAGAGGCCCGAACCGGCATAGAGCCATGTCTGCTGCAGGCGGGCGGGACTGGCAAGCGTGGAGGAGACCGATGCAAGAGGCCCTCGTCGTCCGCCGCGAGACGCATAT
Organism: Lichenihabitans sp.; assembly: GCA_965277635.1. Classification (GTDB taxonomy): domain Bacteria; phylum Pseudomonadota; class Alphaproteobacteria; order Rhizobiales; family Beijerinckiaceae; genus Lichenihabitans. The sequence continues at coordinate 624,493 of CBDIDE010000002.1, read as the reverse complement.
CCCGGCGCCCCCGGCCGCGGTATTTGCCCTCCTGACGGACCCGGAGAAGATCATCCGCTGGATGGGCACGGAGGGTCAGGTCGAACCGCAGCCTGGAGGACTCTATCTCGTCAATGTCACCGGCGCTCGCTTCGCCCGCGGCTCCTTCCGCGAGGTGGTGCCGGTGCACCGCCTGGCCTACAGCTTCGGCTGGGACGGCAGCGAGGACGTCCCGCCGGGATCGAGCCTGGTGGAGATCGACTTGATGGAGCGGCCAGACGGAACGCTGTTGCGCTTGACCCACACCGGCCTACCCAGTGCCGAGCAATGCGCCGGCCATGCGGAAGGCTGGGCGCATTATCTCGGCCGGCTGGCCGAGGTCGCAGCCGGACGCGATCCGGGTCCGGACCCCTGGCACGGCCGCACCGGCGGGAAGTGACGGCTTTTTCGCGTTCAATATCGTCGCATTGAATTGAGCGTACCGCCCTTTTGACGGATCTGCCCGCGCCCCTCGCCTGGCTGGTGGACGAAACCGGCGCCTCGCCCGGCCCTGACCGGTTCCTGGCCGACCTCGGCGGCCGGTTGCTGGCCGACGGCCTGCCGCTGGCCGGCGGCGCCCTGACGCTCGCCGTGCCGCATCCGATCATCGCTCGCCGCACTTGGCTGTGGCGCGCGGAGACCGACGCGGTGATCGAGGCGCTCGGGTTTATCGGCGAGCCGCCGGGCCAAGCCGGGCGCGGCTGGTTGTCTGGGCTGGGCTCGGTGCAGGAGGACGTGGTCGGCCTCGCCCCGGACACTGTGCTGGGCTGGGCCGGAACCCGGCCGTTCGACTCCGCCGAGGTCGGCCATCTGCGCCAAGTTGCGCGCTTCGCCGCGGCGCCCTTGGCCGCCCTGGCCGCACGGGCGGCACTGACAGCGTTGCTCGAGGCTTATCTCGGCCGGCGCAGTGCCGCTCGGGTACTAGCCGGTGCGCTGCGCCGCGGCGCCGGAGAGACCATCCATGCCGCGCTGCTCTATGCCGACCTGCGCGACTTCACCGTCCTGTCGGAGACGAGCGAGCCCGCGGCAGTGATCGCCGCCCTCGACGCCTGGTTCGACCGCATCGCCGGGGCGGTCCATGCCTTCGGTGGCGAAGTGCTGAAGTTCATGGGCGACGGGGTGCTGGCGATTTTCCCGGTCACCGGCGTGCCGGCCGCCGCCTGCGAAGCGGCGCTGCGTGCGACCGTCGCGGCTCGCGCCGGCATGGCCCATGTCGAGGTGGCGCGGAAGCTGCAGGGACTGCCGCCGCTGTCCTTCGGCGCGGCGCTGCATCTGGGTGCGATATTGTGGGGGAACATCGGCTCTGTCGACCGGCTGGACTTCACCGCCATCGGCCCCGCGGTCAACCTGGTCAGCCGGCTTGAGGGGCTGTGCCGGCCGCTCGGCCGGTCGGTGCTGATCTCGGGCGCGGTCGCCGCCGAGATTACCGCACCGCTGGTGCCGCTGGGGGAGCACATGCTGCGCGGCATCGCGGCGCCCTGCGCGGTTTTCACCTTGCCGGAGGCGTGAGCGGGCCGCCGGGGGCAGGGAGCGAGGTGTCCGACGGGCCCCGCAAGCCCAACCTCAGTATCCAGCAGAGGATCGGTCCGCGCTTTCGCCGCGAAACCTACGGCGCGTAGGCTTTCATGAACATGTCGACCGCCCGGGTCACATGGGCCTCGATCTCGGGGCGCGACGGGGCCGCGCCGACCCCGAGGACGGCCCTGAGCATATGGGCGGACTTGCAGAGATCGAGGAATTGCGCCGCCGCCGTCTCGGTGCCGGGGATCGCCAGCAGCCCAGCGGCGACCTGTTCGTCGAGGAACTGGGCCAGGCGTCGGCGTCCGTGGGCGGGGCCGGCTTCGTAGAAGGCTTCGCCGATGGCGGGGAATTTCGCTCCTGCCGCGACCACGATCCGGAATTGGGCGATCGAGTCCGGCCGCAGCATCAACTCGAGCAATTGGCTGCCGAAACCGATCAGCGTCGTCCTGAGATCCGTTCCGGCTTGCGCGAACTGGCAAAGCCGCTCGGCCTGCGCCTGCTTTTCTTCGCGGATCAGCGCGGCGAAGAGCTCTTCCTTACTGGTGAAGTAGACGTAGAGCGTGCCCTTGGAGACACCGGCGACGCGCGCGATGTCGTTCATGCTGGCGCCGTCGAAACCATCGGCGAGGAACACCGTCCGGGCACCTTCGAGGATCTGGCGCCGCTTGGCGCTGCTGTCGTCGCGGATGTCGAAGGCGGGCGTCGATCCGGCCTTGCGATTCCGGAGATCGGCGACGCTCACGGTATCCTCCAAGGACAAAATTTGACCGAACGGTTCAATCTCCCCTTGATTTAGGCGAAAGCGAGCGGTAAGTCAACGGTTGACCGAACGGTTCAGTCATTCGAAGGCGGCCGGTCAACGCGCGTGGAGGCGTCGATGGCAGGCGAAGTGGTGACCAGCGAGACAAAGGTCGTGCCGCCGGGCGTCGCCGCGCCGGAGAATGCGATCGCGGTCCAATCCAACAGGCCGCCAGCCGATGTGCCGCGCACCGGCGAGATCCTGCCGCCGAGGAAGAAGCGTCGTCGGATCATCCTGCCGTTGATCCTCATGGCCGCCGTCGGCGGTGGCGGTTACGAAGGCTACAAGTGGTTTACCGAAGGGCGCTTCATCGTCTCGACCGATGACGCCTACATCAAGGCGGATACGTCGGCGATCGCCGCCAAGGTGTCCGGCTACGTGACGACGGTGCCGGTCGTCGACGGGGCCGCCGTCCACAAGGGTCAGGTGCTCGCCACCATCGATGACGGCGACTATCGCAACGCGGCCGATGCCGCCCAGGCTCGCATGGCCACGCAGACGGCAACGGTCGAGCGCATCGGCAAGCAGGTCGGCGCCCAGCAGGCCTCGATCGAGCAGGCCCGCGCCATGCTGCTCTCGGCCAAGGCGGATGCGACGCGCGCCGAGGCCGAGTTCGCGCGTGCCGACACGCTGATGCGGTCGTCCTACGGCACCCAGCAGAAGCTCGATGATGCGCGCGCCGACCGCGACCGGAGCACGGCCGCCGTCGCCAATGCGTCGGCCGCCGTCACCGCCGCCGTCGCCGCCCTCGATGTGCTGAAAGCGCAGAAGATCGAAGCCCAGATGGTCCTGGGCGAGCTGCAGACGACGCTCGACAAGGCCGATCGCGACCTCTCCTTCACGACCGTCAAGGCGCCATTCGACGGCATCGTCGGCAACAAGTCGGTCGAGCAGGGCTCGTATGTGCAGCCCGGCACGCGCCTCCTCGCGCTCGTGCCGCTCGATACCGCCTATGTGGCGGCGAACTTCAAGGAGACCCAGATCGACCGCCTCAAGCCGGGCCAGAAGGTCGTCATCAAGCCCGATGCCTATGGCGACCGCGACGTCGTCGGCACGCTGGAGAGCATCGCGCCGGCCTCGGGCGCGGAATTCTCGCTGCTGCCGCCCGAGAACGCGACCGGCAATTTCACCAAGATCGTGCAACGCATCCCGGTGCGCATCGTCGTGCCGCCCGCGATCGCCCGCGAGGGCATCCTGCGGCCGGGCTTGTCGGTCGTCGTCGACGTCCACACCCGGCCCGACGACGCGCCGCCGCCCTCGCTCGCGAGCGCCCTCGGCCTCGACGGTCTGGCGGGCCGGCTCGACGACATGGTCCAGCAGGCCTTGCGCAAGGTGCGCGGCGAGGTCGACGCGGCGACACCGTCCCAGGCGACGGCCGTCGCAGACGGCCGCCAGACGTCCACGCATTGACGATCGGACGAACCGCCCGGTTGCCACTTTCGAGTCGTCCCGATGAGCGCCGTCACCCTCTCGCCTTCCGCCGTTCCCAAGCAGGCCGCCGCGACCGACACGCGGCGCCTCGTGGCCTTCATCGCCATGGTCTTCGGCATGTTCATGGCGATCCTCGACATCCAGATCGTCTCGGCCTCGCTCTCCGAGATCCAGGCGGGCCTGTCGGCGAGCTCGGACGAGGTGGCCTGGGTGCAGACGAGCTACCTCATCGCCGAGGTCATCATGATCCCGCTCAGCGGGATATTGTCCCGAGCCTTCTCGACCCGTTATCTCTTCGCCTTCTCCTGCGCCGGCTTCACCGTGATGAGCTTCATGTGCTCGACGGCGAGCGACATCAACACCATGATCGTCTACCGGGCGCTGCAAGGCTTCATCGGCGGGGCCATGATCCCGACTGTCTTCGCCACGGCCTTCACCATCTTCCCGCGCGAGAAGCAGCCCGTCATCGGCCCGATGATCGGCCTCGTGGCGACGCTGGCGCCGACCATCGGGCCGACGGTCGGTGGCTATCTCACCGACCTCTTCTCCTGGCACTGGCTGTTCCTCATCAACGTCGTACCCGGCATCGTCGTCACGCTCTCGACCTATGTGCTGGTCGATTTCGACAAGCCCGACCTGTCGCTGCTCGAGCGCTTCGACTGGTTCGGTCTCCTCGGCATGGCAGCCTTCCTCGGCGGCATGGAATACGTGCTCGAAGAGGGGCCGCAGAAGAACTGGTTCGACGAGAACATCATCGTCGTCTGCGCCGTCGTCGCGGTGCTGGGCGCGCTGCTGTTCTTCTGGCGCGCCTTCACGGCCCGTCAGCCGATCGTCGACCTCTCCGCCTTCCAGAACAAGAATTTCGCCTTCGGGTCGCTGTTCTCCTTCGTGATGGGTGTCGGGCTCTATGGCCTGACCTACGTCTATCCCATCTTCCTGGCGCAGGTGCGTGGCTATTCCTCGCTGCAGATCGGCGAGACCATGTTCGTCTCCGGCGTCTGCATGTTCGTCGCCGCGCCGATCGTCGGGCGGCTCGTCAACAAGGTCGACCCGCGGCTGCTGATCGGGCTCGGATTCGCGGGATTTGCGGCCGGGACGTGGCTCGCCTCCAACATCACCAAGGATTGGGACTTCTGGGAACTGCTGGTGCCGCAGATGCTGCGCGGCTTCTCGCTGATGACCGCCATGGTGCCGATCAACAACGTCGCGCTCGGCACGCTGCCGCCGGCCCGCATCAAGAATGCCTCGGGCCTCTACAACCTCACCCGCAACCTCGGCGGCGCGGTCGGCCTCGCCTGCATCAACACGCTGATCAATACCCGCTGGGACCTGCACATGGCGCGCCTGCACGAGAGCGTCGCCTGGGGGCACGCGCAGGCCGAGGCGACGCTCGACATGCTGACGCAGGCCTATGCGTCGATGGGCTCGGATGCCGCGCTCTCCGCGACCAAGCAGCTCGCCCGGATGGTGCGCGGCCAGGCGCTCGTGATGTCGCTCGCCGACGTCTTCCTGGCGCTGACGGCGCTGTTCGTGGCCCTGGTCCTGGTGACGCCGCTGATCGCGCGGCCGGGACGGACGGGCGGAGGCGGGGGAGCGCATTGAGCGCAATCGCTACGCGCGCCGCCTCGGCGCGGCCGATCAGGCTTCCGGGTTGTCGCCGGACGTGGGGTGCCGCGAAACTTGGGCTGATGGGGGCCGATGCGACTTCGCAGCGAGCGCGCTGCCGTAGCCGAGCCCGTGCTCGATGCGTTCAGTGACGATCCGATCCGCCGCCATGCCGGGACGTATGACGGCGAACTCGGCCTAAGAGCACGTTCGTGCTGGAGCAGATCGGCAACAGCCGATCATGCTCTAGCCCGGCGATAGGCGAGATCGACTGGACGGTCGAGCGCATCGCGCGAAACCCGCGCCCTGACCCTTGGATCGGTGGCTCCGGGATCTCAATCGTCTGCCTCCGGACGCTCGGCTTCGATCCGCAAGATGGTCAAACCACGGTCCTTATCGCGTTAGCCGATTATCCGCCTCACGCGGCACGCTCCAGCGCACCGGTGTTCGACCAGACGATCCGCCGTCCGTCGACGAGCCAGGTTATATCCGTGTCGCCACAGGCCGAGCGCGGAAAGCGACGGGCCATGCCGATCGCCGCCTTGTCATCCGACGCCTCGATGGGAACGTCGAACGAGGGCGTATCGAAAGATCCGTCCCGGTTCCGCCGCGTGCAGAGGAGTCGATAGGCCGGCATGAGTTCCTCTCCGCGTTCAGTTTTCTTCTCATGACAACGTTCGACCATGCAAAAGGTTGGGCGGCGAGGTCACCGATCATGCCCGCGATTGACGAAAGCAGCGCGGCGGCGTAACGCCGCTTCGCTGCGGGGCCGCACGGGAACGATCCACCATGTTCAAGGTCCTGGTCGTCGAGGACGACGCCGAGACGGCCCAGGAAATCATCGAGGAATTCACCTCGGCCGGGCTCGAGGTCAGGCGCGAATCCACGGGTCCCGAGGGACTTGCCCAGGCGCGAACGGAAGCGTTCGACGTCATCACGCTCGACCGGATGCTGCCGGGCCTCGACGGTTTGAGCCTGCTCGACGCGTTGCGGTCGGCCGGCGTGACGACCCCGGTGCTGGTGCTGAGCGCGCTGTCGAGTGTCGACGAGCGCGTCAAGGGTCTCCGGGCCGGGGGCGACGACTATCTGGTCAAGCCGTTCGCGGCGGCCGAGCTTCTGGCCCGGGTCGAAGCCCTGGCGCGGCGCGGCACCGACAGCCGTCCTACGCTGCTCAAGGTCGACAACGTCGAACTCGACCTGCTGAGCCGGGTGGCGCGCCGCGGCCAGCGCGTGCTCGATCTCTCGCCGCGCGAGTTCAAGCTCCTGGAATTCCTGATGCGCCACGCCGGGCACGTGGTGACGCGCGCCATGCTGTTCGAGCAGGTCTGGCGCTATCGCTTCGATCCCGGCACCAATCTCGTCGACGTTCACATCGGCCGGATCAGGCGGAAGGTCGACGATGCCGGCGAGCGGCCGCTCATCCATACCGTGCGCGGCGTCGGGTTCATGCTCCGTGCCGTGGACTGAACTTCTCCGGACCACGGCCTCCCGCTGGACCTTCGGCCTCGCGGCGGTGCTGGCCGTGTCGATCCTGCTGATGGCGGGGTTCTTCTACTGGCAGACGGTCGTCTATCTGACCGGTCGGATCGATACCAGCCTGCTCTCCGACGTGACGCATTTCGCCGAGGTGGATCAGGCCGAGATGCCCGCGCGTCTCGCAGCGGCGCTGTCGAGCGATCCTCGCCGGCGCAAGGCCTATGGCCTCTTCGACAGGCAAGGGCATCGCCTCGCCGGCAACCTGCCCTATGAACCGAATCCGTTGCCGCCCGATAGCCGGGTCGCCCAGATGAAGGTCGTCTCCGACCGGCAAGGCCGCAACGAGACGATCACGGTGCGGGCCGCGGCGGTCCGTCTCGGCAACGGCAATCTGCTGTTCATGGGGCGGATCGCCGACGAATTGCAGGAGATCGAGGACATCGTCACGCGGGCCATGCTGCTCGCCATCCTGCCCGCGGTGGTCATCGCGCTGCTCGGTGGCGCCCTTGTCAGCAAGAGCGCGCTGCGGCGCGTCGAGGCCGTGCGCCGCGCCTGCCTGTCGATCATGGAGGGCCATCTCGAGCGGCGGCTGCCGGTGCGCAGCAAGCAGGACGAGTTCGACCGGCTGAGCGAGATCGTCAACCGGATGCTCGACGACATCGAGCGGCTCATCGCGGAGGCGCGGGGGGCGGGCGACGCGGTGGCGCATGACGTGCGCACGCCGCTGACCCGCCTCCGGGTGCGGCTCGAGCGGGCTCTGCGCAGCGAAATGCCTCCCGCCGAGGTGGCGCCGATGCTCGAGAAGGCCATCGTCGACATCGATGCGCTGCTGAGCACGGTGACGGCCATCCTGCGCATCACCGAGGTCGAGCAGAGCCGGCGGCGTAGCAATTTCGGGCCGATGGACCTCGACGAGATCGTCGAGGCGGTCAGCGAGCTCTATCGGCCCATCGCCGAGGAGAAGGGGGTCGGCTTCGTGGTCGAGCGCGAGCCCGCTCCTGGCGTCAACGGCGACGCCGACCTCGTCTTCGAGGCCCTGGCGAACCTCGTCGACAATGCCATCAAGTTCACGCCGCCCGAAGGTCGTGTCACGCTCTCGCTCGATGGTAGCGGCGAGGAGGCGAGCGTGGCGGTGCTCGATACGGGACCCGGCATCCCGATCGAGGACCGCCAGGCCGTGCTGCGCCGCTTCTACCGCGGCGACAGCAGCCGCTCGAAGCCCGGCACCGGCCTCGGGCTCAGCCTCGTCGCCGCCATCGTGCGCCTGCACGGCTTCACGCTGACGCTCGGGGAGGCGCCCGGTGGCGGCTGCGCCGCGATCATCGCGGCCAAGGCCGAAGGCGTCGCGCCGTCCTGACGCGCCGAAGGCTCAGACGGCGGGAGAGCTCCCATTAGATGTTTAGTCCCGGCATTTGCTGGAGCGGGTTGACTCTGAAGCGGTAGGGCTCGGTTGTCCATCGTTTGCAGATGAACTCGTAGGGCGTGAGGCCCTTGAGGGTCTTCAAGCGGCGTCCGAAGTTGTAGGCGGCGACGAAGTCGGCGAGGTGGCGCTCGAGCTGATCGTGGCTGTCGTAATGGAAGCGCTTGACGGTCGCGTCCTTGATGGTGCGGTTCATTCTCTCGACCTGCCCGTTGGTCCAAGGGTGCTTGGGCTTGGTCGTGCGATGCTCGATGCCGAGCTGGGCGCAGGCATACTCGAAGGCGTGAGCCCAGACAGGCTCTCCACGAGCGAGGGCTTCAGCGATCAGGGATGCGGCTGATCCGCCGGCGCCGGGCGTGGTGAAGTGGATGCCGTTGTCGGTCAGCACCGTGTGGATCTTGTAAGGGACGGCCTCGACCAACCTGCGGAGGAAGTCGCCTGCAGTCCGCTGCTTGGCTTGGCGATGGAGCTCGACGAAGGCGAACTTGCTTGTGCGGTCGATGGCGACCAGCATGTAGAGCTTTCCTTCGGCCGTGCGGACCTCGGCGATGTCGATGTGGAAGAAGCCGATCGGGTAGCTCTTGAACTTCCTCTTGGGCGAGGCCTCGCCCTCCACCTCGGGCAGGCGGCTGATGCCGTGACGCTGCAGGCATCGATGCAACGATGATCGCGTGAGGTGCGGGATCGTGGGCTGAAGGGCGTAGAGGCAGTCGTCCAGCGGCAAGAGCGTATGCCGTCGGAAGGCGACGATCACCGCCTCATCCTCGACCGTCAGGACCGTCGAGCGCGGCTCCTTCGGTCCGGTTCTCAGGTCCGTGACGGAGCTGCGCGCCTTCCACTTGCGGACAGTCTTCTGGTTGATCCCGTAGCGCTTTGCGAGGGCTCTCAGGCTCTCTTGACTATGCTGTATCGCTCGACGGACCGCCTCTGTCGTGGTGGCGCTCCCATGGAGAACCTGGCCCATAGCGCATCCTTCCACTCCGGCGTGCAAACTGCACCACCAAAGCACGGGATCAAACATCTAGAGCACGATCGGTTTAGTCGGATCGCTTCGCGATCCTAAACCGATGAACGTGCTCGCTCTTCTAATCTGGAGCAGATCGGCAACCGCCGATCATGCTCCGGCCGTCAGCTTGAGCACGTCGTCGGCGACCTTGCGGATGGTCTCGCGCAAGGCATCGAGGTCGGCCTCGCTGGCCGCCGCTGGGCTGCGCACCGCGGCCTCGGCTCGCATCTCCTCGATCCGGGCCGCGCTCGCCTGGGCGGCCTCGCTCTGCATCGACAATTGGGTGCGCAGATCCGCTATGGTCTCCGCTTGGGCGGCCGCCGCCTGCGTTCGGTCCATGGCCCGCCGCTCCGCCTCGGCGGTCCGCTCCTTTTCCTGCGTCAGCTGGGCCTGCAGCCGATCGACGCTCGACGCGAGGAGGTCGCGCTTGCCGGCAAGCGTCTCCGCCGCCTGCCGGGCCGCGTCACGCTCCGTCGTGACCTGTCGCTCGCTCGCGGCCTTGCGGACGAGGTCGGCCGTCACCTTGTCGAGCGCCTGGCCGAGATCGGCGACCCTGGAGTCGAGGCCGAGGACGCGCGTCTCGAAGGCCGCGATGGAGGCGCGATCCTCGTTCAGCCGGCCCTGCACGGCATCGACCTCCCGGCGTGCCTCGCCGGCATCGTAGAGCCGCCGCTCGGCCAGACCTTCGAGCTCGTGGAGTGCGAGGTTGGCGGCGCTCATCTGAGCGGCGAGGCTCAGGACCTCGCGTTGCGCCGCGTCGAGCTCCGTCCTGAGTTCCGTGATGGTCGTCCCATCCCGGGCGGCTGCCTCGGTCATGGCGGACAAGGCGGCATCGCGACGTCCGAGCCTCGCCATGAGATCGGACCGGTTCGTCTCGCCTTCGGTGAGCCGCTGCTCGAGGCGGCGCTGCTCGACGGCGAACTGCGCCTTGAGGCCGGCGCGGTCGGCCGCGATCTCATCGGCGGAGAGCGGCACGAGCTGGCGCAGCCGATAGGTCGTCAGCCGAAGCGCACGCCGCCACACGGCGGGCAGGCAGGCGAGCGCCAGGAGCCCCGCCGAGAAGAAGCCGAGCCCGAAGACCATTTCATATTCAAGCACGAGGATTCTGTTCCAGGGGCGGCGTCATGGTCTCCAGAATGCCATGCCGGCCGGCCGGCTCAAAGGCCGCACCTCCCTCGCTCAGAACGGATTCCAGGTCGGATGCGGCGTGAACTTCAGGTAGGAGAGGGCCACCCCGAGCCGCGCCCCGAGCCCCGAACGGATCGGCACGACGATGACCCGGTCGTCGGTCAGCGCCGTGAAGCCGAAGCCGCCGACCAGATAGGCGGAGCCGTCGATGCCGCCGAACCGGCGGAAGACTCCTTGCGTCGAAGGCAGGTTATAGACCAGCATCATGGTCCGGTCGCCGTCGCCGCCGGCGTCGAAGCCGACCGACGGCCCCTCCCAGTAGACGTGAAGATCGCCCGCGTTGCGGGTGTACATGGTGCCCTCGCCGTAGCGAAGGCCGCCGATGAAGGCGGCCCCGGCCTCCTGGCCGAGGATATAGCCGTTGGGCTGTCCCCAGCGCCGGCCGGCCTCCTCGACGACCTGCGCGAGACCGCGCGACACCGAACCGAAGAAACGGTGACCGTTCTCGACGAGCTCGGCCGTCGAGAAACGTTCAGGCGGCGCGGACTGGGCCACGGCCATACCCGGCACGGCCAGCGTGGCCGCGCCCATCACGAAAACCCTGCGCGATACGTCGCACATGCCTTAGCCCCCGATCGGCCCCAAAGCCGCGTCTAAGCTAACACTATGTCGCTCCCATGGCGGAGGGAGCACGCGACAGACCGGTCAATGGATCAGCCGCGGCGGCGAGGCGCGGTCGGAGGCGAGCGCAGCGCGGAAGGCAGGGCGCGCCGGGGCGAATCCCGGCTGCGCCCAGTTCGGTGCATTGCCGACGATGAGATCGAGGAAGCCGATCGCCCGCGAGGGGTCCTCGCGGCTGTTCTCTCGGAACGAATCCCACATGCGCCGATCGTACGCCTCCGGGCTCAACCGGAACGGCGCGGCGAAATCCTGCGCCGCGACAGCATTGAGCACGCTGAGGCAATAGCTGGTCGCCAGGATGCCGACCGGCCAGACGGCGACCACGTCGGCATGGGCGACGAGCTCGTGCCCGCGCAGCGGGGGATGCGCCTCGGCGAGCTTGTGCCGCAGCAGCTCCTGCAGCATCAGGCCTCCTGCGAAGACCGAGAAGTCACGCGGGGCGGTGCGGCCATAGGCCTTCTGCGTCTCGAACAGTTCCGCCCAGTTCAGAAAGGCTGCGGCGAGCCGTCGATCGTCGATATCGATCGGCAGGCCGAAATGCGCCCGCATCAGGTCGGCGCAGCGGTGGAACGATCGTCGGAACCATTTGAGATGGCGGACACGGTGGCGCAGGTCCGGCGTCCCGGCGATTTCACGTTCAAGGCTGAGATCCATGGAGCCTCCGGCGCTCTGTATTGGTGTCCGGCGCGGGATGGCGATCATCCGAGCCGCATATGGCCAATTTGCGGACGCGTCGCGGCTGCGTCGGCGATGCCCGATTCCGGCCCCAGAGCGGTGCGGTTGCTGCCGATCTCTTCTGATTCAAGGGCAGTTCGAGCGGCGCACCGGCGTCCCCTCGTCAGAGAGTCGCGACTATGAGCCATTTCCTTCGGTCCGTCATAACGGCGGTGGGAAGCGACGTCTTCGGACTTCTCGAAGGCCGGGTCCTCATCCTCTACGGCCTCGATGCGCCGCCCGACCTCGCCGAGCTTTCGGTGCTGCATCGGGTCGAATGCGAACCGGCGCGGGAAGCGCCCTCGGTTGGCGCGGTCATCCGCATCGGCACGATCGAGAGCCGGATCACCGCCATCGGCGACCGGGCCTGGCCGACGCTGGCGGACATCGGCCATGTGCTGGTGAGCTTCAATGGCGCCGCCGCCACCGAGCGGGCAGGCGAGATCTGCGCCGAGCCGGTCGACACGGCGGCGCTTGCGGCGATGCTGGCGGCCGGCAATCCGATCTCGGTCGCGGAGGTCTGATCCGATCATCCGGTCGATGCCGCGGGACGCCCGGTCAGGGCAGATGCGGCACCACGGCCATGAACTCGCGGGTCATGGCGGCCAGGGGATCGCGCGCGCGCACGGCTGCGGAGAACCGGGCGAAGCGCACGTCGACGACGGTGCCGGCGGCCTCGATCACGTCGGCGGCATCCTGCGGCGGGGCCGTGGACACCACGGCCTCGGCGAGGCCGATCAGGCTGAACACATAGAGGTTCGGAGCCAGCAGCAGATGCTGCGCGGTCGTCTTGCCCGAGCCGAGATCGAGGCGGCGAATCGGCCGCGCCCGCTCCAGCGCCAGCGCCATGGCCGCGCAGAGGCCGACCCGCTGCGCGCGCTCGGTCGCCGAAAGGTCGGCGCCGGCCCGATCCGAGACGACGGCGATGAGATCTCCGTTCGTGGCCCCCACCCGCTGGCAGGCGTCGCCGATCGCCTGCTCGGACAACAGCAGATTGACGACGCCGAGGTTGCGCAGCAGGTCGTGAGCCAGCCGATAGTGGCGCCGCACGAAGACGCTCTCGTCGAGGCGGCGCATGCCGCCGTCGGGTCGCATCAGGGCGGAGACGGAGCCGAGGCTGCCGTAGGGTGGCGGATCCTGGTCCGGCGCGAGGGCCCGGACGGCTGCCTTCTCGATCCTGCCGAAGACGGCATCGGTCAGCCGGAGGACCGAGGATTCCGGCGTCGGGATCGCGCGAAGGGCACGGTTGAGATGCGGCAGGTCGGCGGTCGCCGATCTGGCCTTGGCTTTGAGGGTGCCGCCGAGGGCATCGATGGTGCGGTCGAGCATTCCCGCCTCGTGCCGCAACGCGAAGCGCATCTCGCGCAGCGCCTCCCGCATGGAGAGGACGAACATGCCGGGCGACGGGGTCATCGGCGCGGACTCCAGAGACGGCGTTTCTCCATCATGATTCTCGTGGCTTGCGGACCGTTTCAGGTCAGCGGCGGGACTTTTCCGTGTCGATGTCAGGCCGATTCCGGCACCCGAGCGGCCGCCCCGACGGCCTTGAGCGCGGCTGCGGCCGTCAATTCGTCGGTGATCAGCACGGTCGGGCGGACGAGGCGGATCGCGGCCACCAGGACATCGGTCTTGGCCGCCCCGCCGGAGGTCAGCACGCGGTCCGGAGTGGCGGCGATATTGTCGAGCGGCATGGCCAAGACGCGGCTGTTGAGCGGGTGATCGACGGGCTTGCCGGTGATGTCGATGAAATTGTAAAGGAGGTCCCCCACCGCACCCGCGTCGAGCAGCGATCGTCGGTCCTCCTCCGAGAACATGCCGAACCTGAAGGAGGTCGTGTCGGCCGTCATGCCGCCGACGCTCAGGATCACCGTATCCAGCGCGCGGCCGAGCTCGAAGATCTCGCCCAAGCCGCAGCGCTCGATCAGCGCCCGCTTGGTCTCGACGCTGTCGACGACGGCCGGCGCCGGGATGAGGAAGCAATCGGCCTGCAGCAGCCGGGAGAACTGCCAGGCGAAATCGGTCGGATTGTACTGCCAGGCCTTGGCGATGCCACCGAGCAGCGAGACGACGGAGAGGCCCGCAACGGGCTTTTCCGCGATATAGGGCAGGGCGCTGATCAGCGTCTTGCCCCAGCCGACGCCGATCTTCATGCCGGGGCGCAGCGCGTCGGAGATATACTGGCCGGTAGCGGCGCCGATCGGCACTGTCGGGTCCCCCTCCGGCCCGGATATCGGCGCCACGATCACCTCGCCGATGCCGAAGGCCCGTTCCAGCGCCATCTCGAGCGCGGTGAGCTCGGCGATGTCGCGGCTCAACGAAATCCTGACCTCGTGGAACGCATGGGCGTCCGACAGCAGGCGGACGACGGTGACGCGGCCGATGCCGAGAACCTCGGCAATGGCGCTCTGCGTCATCTCCTCGACGTGATACATCCACGCGGCGCGCAGCCGCAGCCGTCGCGACCGCCGGCCGAGCGGCACCGGCCCCGTCGCGATCTCCTCCCCGGCGGCGACAGGCTTCTTCCGCAATTTTTCCCTCGACATGGCGCGAAGGTAGATCAGGGGGCGAAGGCGAACAAGCGGCTTGCTCGGCGCGACCGAGGCACGCCGCTCGACGCTCTACCGGACGAGAAAGCCATGCCGAAGCGGGTCCTGCCGGTCGAGGGTCCAGGTCGCAAAACCACAGAGATAAGCTTGTCCCGAAATCTCCGGAACCACAGCCTCATGCGGTCCAACGCGCGTGTGGCCCACCACGCGGCCGGAGAAGACCGAGCCGATGATCGAATCGTTGACGAGGGTCTGGCCCACGGCGAGGAGGCCTCGCGCATGGAGCTGCGCGATGCGGCCCGCCGTCCCCGAGCCCGTCGGCGACCGGTCGACCTCGCGATCGGCGAAGATGCAGCAATTGCTCTGGCTGGAGCCGGGATTGCGCGGTGGGCCATCCACGATGGTCCCGTAGATATGATCGATCTCCGGAATATCGGGATGGGCCACGGGGCAGGCGGCATTGGCGGCGGCCTTGACCTCCGCCCCGAAACGGATGAGCCGTTCGACGTCGGCCTCCGCGATCGACAGGCCGTGCGGCTCACCCGGCGTATAGAAGTAGAAGGCGCCGCCATAGGCGATATCGCCGACGACCCGTCCGAAGCTCGGCGTCGTCACGGCGACATCTCGGGCCAGCAGAAACGAGGGCACGTTGGTGAAGCGGACGGCACCCGCCCGCTCGCCGTCCCAGGCGACGAAGGCCTCGATGAAGCCGCAGGGCGCGTCGATCCCGACGCGTGTTTCGGGCACCGTCCGCGCGACCCAGCCGAGCTGCACGGCGGCCGTGGCGAGAGCGATCGTGCCGTGACCGCAATGGTCGCTGTAGCCCTCGTTGTGAGCGAAGATGATGCCGAGGTCGGCGCCGGACGAAACCGGATCGGTGAGAATGCCGGCATACATGTCGGCGTGGCCGCGCGGCTCGAGGATCAGGGCGCGGCGCAGGTGATCGGCGTTGGCTCGCAGCCAGGCCCGCCGATCGACGATCCGTGCGCCCGGCGCGCGGGGGAATCCGCTCGTCACGATGCGGAACGGCTCCCCGGCCGTGTGCATCTCGACGGTGGTGATCGTGTGGTCCATCGGCATGGCACGGCCTTACCATCGCGCCGTCCGTCCCGCCAGTGACGCGCTCAGGGAGTGGAGGGCCATCGGTTCCTCGCTCGCGCCCAGCGCTCCGACGTCAGGTTAACAAGCGGTCATCGGCAACCCTGACGAGGCATCCGGGCCTGTCATGACCCTACTAACCTGGCTTCGGAGCCCTGGCTCGCGGCGGCGTCCGGTTGCCGCGCGGGGAACCCGCGTTATTGTAGGCTTGGCCGGATGGCTACTGGACAAGGATGCGCTCGATGAAGGCACGGTTTCTCGTCACCTTGCTGGTCGCCGCCTTCGCGAGCTCAAGCGCCTTCGCGGCGACCGTCATCGACGACTGGACGAATGTGAAAGTCCCGCCGCCGCCGATCCTTAAACCAGTCACGGTCGACCCCAGGACCAGCGCGTTGCTGCTGCTCGATTTCAACGGCCACGACGACGCCTCGAGCGGGCCGTGCAACAAGGCCACGAAGCCGCGCTGCCTGGCGTCGATCCCGAAGGTTCGCGAGCTTCTGGACAAGGCGCGCGCCAAAGGCGTGTTCGTCGTCTACAGCATCACCCCGAACAGCAGTCCCGCCGACATCCAACCGCAGATCGCGCCGGCGCCGGGGGACCCGATCGTCAAATCAAGCGCGGACAAGTTCGTCAATACCAACCTGGGCGATCTCCTGGCGCAGAAGGGCATCAAGACGGTGATCGTCACCGGCACTGCCTCCGAGGGCGCCGTGCTCGACACGGGAACCGATGCGGCACTGCACGGCCTGACTATCGTCGTCCCTGTCGACGGCATGTCCTCGACCGAGCTTTACGCCGAACAATATGTCGCCTGGCACCTGACCCACGCGCCCGGGGTATCGCAGAAGACGATTCTGACGCGGATCGACATGATCGGGTTTTGATCTCGTCGACCGATCTTCAAGGTCCGTCATGACGGCGCGAAACAGTTCGGACCGAGTGGGCTGTCGAGGATGATCGAGAGGGTGGTTTCCCGGGTCGAGGCCTTCGGACCGACGTTACCATCGTGAGTCTCGCGCGCGTTTATGCCCGGGTTCTCGGGGCATTGCGCCCCGAGGCGCCGCGCGTCATGACGCTGGTGGCAGCCAATGCGGCGCTGGCGGGTGCCCAATTCGTCGAGCCTATGCTCTTCGGCCGCATCATCGACCGCGTCACGGGATCGGGCGGCTCGAGCGGCTGGGCCGGGGTGCTGCCGGGCGTCGCAGCCTGGGCCGCCCTGGGCCTTTTCAACGTCGGCTGCGCGGTGGCATTGGCGTTCCAGGCCGACCGGTTGACGCATCGCTGCCGGCTCGGCCTGACCAGTCAGTTTTTCGAGCACGTGCTGCATCTCCCGTCGAGCTTCCACGCCGCGACCCATTCGGGACGGCTGCTCAAGACCATGCTCGAGGGCGCCAACGGCATGGCGGCGCTGTGGCTGTCCTTCTTCCGCGAGAATTGCGCCTCCTTCGTCGCCCTGGTGGTGATGCTGCCGCTCTCGCTCACCGTGAACTGGCGCCTCGGCCTGCTGCTCATCGGCCTCGTGGCGCTGGCCGGCCTCGCGACCGTCGCCGTGCTGCGCAAGACCGAGGGCCTGCAGCGCGAGGTCGAGGGCCACCATAGCGGCTTCGCCGAACGCGTCGCCGACAGTTTCGCCAACGTGGCGGTGATCCAGAGCTTCGCGCGTGCCGAGAGCGAGCTCAAGGGCCTGGCGCGGGTGATCGACGCGCTGCTCGAGGCGCAGATTCCGGTTCTGTCCTGGTGGGCCGCCGCCGCGGTGGCGACACGGGCCGCCGCCACGCTGACGCTCGTGGCGATCTTCGCGGCGGGACTCACGCTCCATTTCCGGGGCCTCGCGAGCGTCGGCGAGATCGTCGCCTTCGTCTCCTTCGCGACCCTGATGATCGGCCGGCTCGACCAGATGGTGGCCTTCGTCAATGCGCTGTTCCTGCAGGCTCCCAAGATCGCCGACTTCTTCGCGGTGCTCGATGCCGTGCCGGCGGTCCGCGACGCGCCGGGTGCCATCGATCCCGGGCGGCTGGCCGGTCGCGTCGTCTTCGAGGACGTCGGCTTCTCCTACGACGGACGGCGCGAGGCGGTCGCGGATCTTGCCTTCGAAGTCGCGGCGGGCGAGACGATCGCGCTCGTCGGCGAGACCGGCTCGGGCAAGTCGACGACGCTCGGCCTGCTGCACCGCGTCTTCGATCCGGGCCGGGGGCGGATCACCATCGACGGCACTGACCTCAAGGCCATGACGCTCGCCGGCCTGCGCGGCAATATCGGCGTCGTCTTCCAGGAACCGATGCTCTTCGCCCGCTCGATCGAGGACAATCTCAAGGTGGGCAAGCCCGAGGCGAAACCGGCCGAGATGCGCGCCGCGCTCGACAAGGCGCAGGCCTGGGGGTTCGTCGAGCGCCAGCCGCAGGGCCTCGCGACGCTCATCGGCGAGCGCGGCCGCATGCTCTCGGGCGGCGAGCGGCAGCGCCTCGCCATCGCCCGCGTCCTGCTCAAGGATCCGCCGATCCTTCTGCTCGACGAGGCGACGAGCGCGCTCGACGCGGTGACCGAACGCGCCGTGCAGGCGGCGATCGATGCGGCGGCCGAGGGGCGCACGACCTTCATCATCGCGCATCGTCTTTCGACGGTGCGGCGGGCAGACCGCATCCTCGTCTTCGACGGCGGCCGGATCGTCGAAACCGGCACCTTCGACGATCTCCTCGCGCAAGGCGGCCGCTTCGCGGCACTGGCCGAGGCGCAAGGGTTCGGGCCAAAGCCGGAAGATCTTCCACGCCGCTCCGCAGCGACATAAACCTCGAAGTGCATCCCGCCGACGATAGGGATGGATCCGGATTGACTCGGCTCGGGCCTTGCCGAAAAATCGTAGCGGGTCTGACGAAGACGCGATGATCGCTCGCCGGCGGCCTTATTGCGAGGGACGATTATGATTGACTATCTGTTTTCAGGCTCAGGTCGGTTGAGTCGCGGCCAGTTCTGGTTTTCCGCGCTGTTCTATATCGTTGGCGCATTGATCGTCGCCGCGATTCTCGCCCTTCTCTGGCAGATTATTCCCGGAGAACGCAGCGACGACGGCACCTTCAATGTCAGCGGTGTCCGCGCGATACCTTACCTGGTGGTGATATTCGGCTATTTCATAGTACTCACCTGGTCCGGGATCTGCATCGGCATCAAACGCTTTCACGACCGAGGCAAGTCGGGAATTTGGATACTGATTCAGTTCGTCCCGCTGGTCGGCTCGCTGTGGTACCTGATCGAGACGGGATTCCTTCGCGGAACGCCGGGGCCGAATGCCTACGGTCCCGAGAGCGGACGGTAGGTTCTCCAAGCAGCGACGACGTTTATGATGCAAAAGGCGCCCCGCTGGGGCGCCTTCGGCTGTTGGGCTGCCGTCAGGCCGCTCAGGCGGCCTGCTTAGGCTCGACCTTGGCCTCGACCACCTTGGGGCCGCCACGGCCGCCGATCGGGATCTGGCGGGGCTTGGCAGCCTCCGGGATCTCGCGCACGAGATCGACGTGAAGCAGACCATGTTCGAGCGCGGCACCGGTCACGAGCACATGGTCGGCGAGCTGGAAGCGCCGCTCGAAGGCACGGGCCGCGATCCCCTGGTAGAGCACCTCGGACTTCTGGGCATCCGCCGCGGGCGGCGTCTTGGCGCCGCGGATCACGAGCGTGTTCTCGCGGGTCTCGATGGTCAGGTCGCTGTCCGCGAAGCCGGCGACCGCGACGGAGATGCGGTAGTCGTTCTCGCCGGTCCGCTCGATATTGTAGGGCGGATAGGACTGGGCGGTCGTATCGACGCCCGACATCTGGTCGATGAGCGAGAACAGCCGGTCGAACCCGACTGTGGAGCGATAGAGCGGGGAAAGATCGTACTGGCGCATGACATATCCTCTTTCAAGCGACATGGGGTCGGCGACCGACTGACCGGTCTGGCCCTGACCCTCGTTGACGCACGTCCGTTATGGCCCGTGCTCTATTGAGGTGGGGATTGCCGTGGTCTGTTCAAGAGTTTTTGGCAGGGGTTCTGTCCCGATGTCGCGCCGAAGAAATGCGTCAGTCCGGCCCCGCTTTCCCCGAGCAGGCCGTCGAGAACTTCAGCGCCCTTGATCTCGCTGGCGAAGTCAAGATCAAGCGTGGCGGACGCCGGACTCAGCTTCGAAGATGCTTGCCGAAGACGTCGAGCGTCCGCCGCATGGCCTCGGCAGCGCTGGCCTTGTCGTAGCTGCCGCGAGCATCGCAATTGAAGCCGTGGTCGGCCTTGTAGGTATAGACCGGCACGTCCGGCAAAGCGGCCTTGATCTTGTCGACGTCGCTCATCGGGATATGGGCGTCGAGCTCGCCGAAATGCAGGATCGTCGGCACTTTCGGCTTCATGTCGAGCATCTTGGCGATGTTGCCGCCGTAATAGCCGACCGCCGCCGAAAGCCCGTCGAGCTTCGACGCGGCCGCGAAAGCCATCGAGCCGCCCCAGCAGAAGCCGACGATGCCGACCTTGCCGCCCTGTTGCGCGGCCTTGATGGCCGCCTCGATGTCGAGCAGCGTCTTCGACTGATCGACCTTGCCCACGAGGCCCATTCCGGTCTGGATATCCTCCGGCGTGTATCCGATCTCGACCTCCGGCTGGACCCGATCGAACAGGGCTGGCGCGATCGCCAGATAGCCTTCGGCCGCGAAGCCGTCCGTCACCCGGCGGATATGCGAATTGACGCCGAAGATCTCCTGCAGCACCACGATGCCGCCCTTGGGCGCGCCGGCCGGAGTGGCCTTGTAGGCACCGATCGAGACCCCGTCGGAGGCCGTCAGCTTGATCATCTCGCTCATTGGAAAAATCCTTCGATTGTGGGGTGTCAGCGCTTGTGCGAGGTAGCCGTCTGGCCGAACAGCACCTTCTTGGCCTCCTCGCTCATCTCGGTCGGTCGATTGATCGTCTCGCCCTTGGCATAGGCCGCGACGGTGGCCGTCCGCGCCTTGATGGCCTCGAACCAGCGCTTCAAGGCCGGAAAGTCCTCGAGCTTTTGCCCCTGGCGCTCGTAGCTGACGGTCCATGGATAGGCGGCCATGTCGGCAATCGAATAATCGCCGGCGATGAAGTCCCGGCCTTCGAGCTGGCGGTCGAGCACGCCGTAGAGCCGGTTCGTCTCCTTGACGTAACGGTCGATCGCATAGGGGATCTTCTCCGGCGCATAGGCGGAGAAATGATGGTTCTGGCCTGCCATCGGGCCGAGGCCTCCCATCTGCCAGAACAGCCATTCGAGCACCTTGGTGCGGCCGCGCAGATCCTGCGGCAGGAAGCGGCCGGTCTTCTCAGCCAGATAGAGCAGGATGGCGCCGGACTCGAACACCGAGACCGGCGCGCCGCCGCCCTTGGGCTCGGGATCGACGATGGCCGGCATGCGGTTGTTCGGCGCGATCTCGAGGAAATCCGGCTTGAACTGGTCGCCCTTGCCGATGTCGATCGGGACGATCCGGTAAGGTGTGCCGGTCTCCTCGAGGAAAAGCGTGATCTTGTGGCCGTTGGGCGTCGGCCAATAATAGAGGTCGATCATGGAAAGCTCCGCTGGCAGTCTCGCTGCCGTTGCCGCCTCAATTAGCACGCGATCCGCAACCCTCAAGCCTCGGGCCATCGGATGACCGCCGGCGCGGATGCCGTTATATCTCGGCGCCGAACAGAAGCCCCCGACGAGAAGCCTCCGCCATGCCCGACCCGGATCCCTTGCCCGTCCGCCATGCCATCGTCGTGATGGGCGTCTCGGGCTCCGGCAAGTCCTCCTGCGGCGCCAGGCTCGCAGCGATCCTCGGGATCGATTTCGTCGACGGCGACGACCTCCATCCCGCCGCCAACGTCGCGAAGATGTCGGCCGGCGAGCCACTGACGGACGCCGACCGCTGGCCCTGGCTCGACCGGGTGGCGGCAGCGCTGGCCGATCGCGCTGCCCATCCGCGCGGCGTCGCCATCGCCTGCTCGGCGCTGCGCCGACGCTACCGCGACCGGCTGCGGGAGGGCGCGCGGGCCGCGGCGCCGGTCTTCCTGTTCCTCGACATCACTCTGGAGGAGGCACGCCGACGCCTCGGCGGCCGGCACGGCCATTACATGCCCGTCAGTCTCGTCGGCAGCCAGTTCGACACGCTGGAACGGCCGGCACCGGACGAGACCGATGTCGCAACCGTCGAGGAAACCGAGGGCATTGCCGAGACGGTGGACGCCGCCGTCGGGGCGCTCGGGGCGCTCGCATGATCAACGACGCCCTGGCGGCGCTCATGGAGGTGCTCTCGCCGCCGTTCCGGGCGGTGCTGATCAAGGTCCTGGGCCTGACGGTGCTGATCCTCGCGGTGCTGGTGGGACTCATCCACCACGTGCTGATCGCCTTCGTCGCGCTGCCCTATCCCTGGCTCGACACCACCATCTCGGTGTTGGCGGGGCTCGGCCTCGTCATCGGCTCGATCTTCCTCGTCGCCCCGGTGTCGAGCCTCGTCGCCGGCTTCTTCATCGACGACCTGGCCGAGCTGGTCGAACGCGACATCGCTCCCGATGCACCACCGGGGCGGCCGCTGCCGATCCTGCAGGCCCTGGTTCTGTCGGTGCGGTTCGCCGGCCTGTCGCTCGGGGTGACGATCCTGGCGCTGCTGCTGCTGCTCGTGCCGGGCGTCAACGCCGTGGCCTTCATCGGGGCCAACGCCTACCTGCTCGGCCGGCAGTATTTCGAATTCGTGGCGCTCAGGCACATGCGGCTCGAGGACGTCAATCTGATGCGCCAGCGCCATGGCGGACGGCTCTGGGCGGCGGGCCTGATCCTGGCGCTGTTCGTCTCGGTGCCGCTCCTGAACCTTCTGACGCCGCTGTTCGGCGCGGCCTTCATGGTGCGCGTGTTCAAGCGGCTGCCGCAGCCCTCCGGCCTGCCGGCTGCACGTTCGAGAGCGGGCTAGCTCGCGATCCGGTCGTCGGCGAACTGGCCGGTCTTGCGAAAACGGTAGAGATAGCTGGGCACGATCGATTCGATGGCGTGCGGCTCGATGCCGAGTCCCTCGAGCGTCAGGCCCGCCTCGGCCGCCGCTGCGCTCACGACGTTGTCGCTTTCCAGAAGCTTCAACTGGTCGGGCGTCATGAGCAGCATCTTGGGGAACAGGCCGAGGCTGAGGCCTGACAGCGTCTCGGTCAGCGCGGCGGGACCGCGGGCTAGGCCGAAGGGCACGGGCAGCAGCGCCCGCCGCCGCCCGGTGACGGCGCAGATATAGGCCAGGATCTCCTTGAAGCTCTTCACCTCGGGGCCGCCGAGCTCGTAGGTTGCGCCAGCCTTCGCCTCGCCCGCCGCAGCCTTGGCGACCGCCTCCGCGACGTCGCCGACGTAGACTGGCTGGAAGCGCGTCCGGCCACCGCCCATCAGCGGCAGGGCGGGGGCGATCCGCGCCATGGCGGCGAAGCGATTGAAGAAATCGTCCTCCGGCCCGAACAGGATCGAGGGCCGCAGGATCACCGCGTCGGGATAGATCTCGCGCACGGCCTCCTCGGCCCGGCCCTTGCTTCGCGCGTATTTCGCCGCGCCCTCGGGATCGGCGCCGATGGCCGAGACATGCACGAAGCGCTCGACGCCGGCCTCCCTGGCGGCCCGGGCGGCGGCGCGGGCACCGAACACATGCACGGCCTCGAAATTCTGCCGTCCGGTCTCCGTCAGCACGCCGACGAGATTGACCGCGAAGCTCGCCTCGCGCAGCGCTGCGGTGAGCGAGGCAGGGTAGCGCAGGTTGGTCTGCACCGGCACGACCTGTCCGGTGCGGCCCATCGGCGCGAGGAAATTGCCGAGATCGGGGCGGCGCGAGCCGGCGCGGAGCCGATAGCCGCGCATGGCGAGCGCCCTGACGACATAGCGGCCGAGGAAGCCCGAGGCGCCGAACACGGTGCCAAGGCCCGATGTGGCGAGCGCGTTGGGGGCCATGGATCAAACTCCTCGGAAGCGGAACAGGGAGGTCGGATGCCGCGGCATGCCGGCGAGCAGGACAAGCGTTTCTAGGCGAGCCGCCGCGCGCTGTACAGCGGACTATCGCGCCGAGCAGGAGTACCGGCGTCCGCGAAAACGTCCACGGCCGGCACCAAGCCGCATGCATCGGATGCGCCTCCATTGCTGCGTCGCACTCTGTTATGTTGCAGTGCACATCTGCCATGCATCTGCTGGGCTTCCGCAAACGCCGCCTACAGCCGATCCTTTGGCAGTCGTCATCAACCTAGAAAGTCAACGAATGTCATTTGCAGATTGGACCCGAGACACCGCGAACCTGTCCGCTCGCACGCCGGCGGTCGCCAAGACATCGACGGTTCAGCAATCGCGGCAGGCCGCCGAGCGGGGGAGGGCGAAGGCCGATGCCAGGTCCGAGCCGTCCTGGAGGAAGACGTTCGCATTCCCGGTCTATTCAGGCCTGCTCGAGATCGTCGGTTAGGCTTCGATGAGCCGGACATAAGCTGGCGGCGGCCGCCGCCGAACGACAAAGCGCCCCGCCAGCCTTTCGGCCAGCGGGGCGAGCGGACCGAGGCCGGCCCGGCGTTGCAGCTGTGCCGCGACAGTGCGCCAGGAGCCTTGCCGGGACATGATTTCATCTCGGCTTCTCTGCCGGCGTCGCCGGCTTGGCCGCGACCGAGGTTGCATCGATCGGTGGACCGTCGCCGCGACCCCTGTCGTTTGCGTCCGAGATCGGCTAAGTCCCCGGCCATGTCTGCGATCGTCACCATCTCGAACCTCGACAAGACCTATGCGAGCGGCTTCCATGCCCTGAAGGCCATCAACCTCGACATTCGGGAGGGCGAGATCTTCGCCCTGCTCGGCCCGAACGGCGCCGGCAAGACCACGCTGATCAGCATCGTATGCGGCATCGTGCGGGCCAGCGGCGGCAGCGTCAGGGTGGCGGGCCATGATGTCGCGATCGACTACCGCGCCGCGCGTTCGCTCATCGGCCTCGTGCCGCAGGAGCTGACGACCGACGCCTTCGAGACGGTATGGGCGACGGTGTCGTTCAGCCGCGGGCTGTTCGGCAAGCCCAAGAATCCGGCCATCGTCGAGCGGATCCTGCGCGACCTGTCGCTCTTGGATCGGCGCGACAGCAAGATCATGACGCTCTCGGGCGGCATGAAGCGACGCGTGTTGATCGCCAAGGCGCTCGCCCACGAGCCGCGTATCCTGTTTCTGGACGAGCCTACGGCGGGTGTCGATGTCGAGCTCAGGCGCGACATGTGGAAGCTCGTGCGCGGTCTGCGGGCCGACGGCGTCACCGTGATCCTGACGACCCATTACATCGAGGAGGCCGAGGAGATGGCCGACCGGGTCGGCGTGATGCGCGGCGGCGAGATCATCCTCGTCGAGGACAAGGTCGCGCTGATGCGCAAGCTCGGCCGCAAGCGGCTCGTCCTGGAACTTACCGAATCACTCGACGCACTCCCCGGGGATCTCGCCGACCACAGGTTGCAGCTCGCCGCGGGAGGCCGCGAGCTGGTCTACACCTACGACGAGTTCGCCGGGAGCAGCGCCGGCATCGGCGACCTCATCGCCGCCGTCTCGGCGGCCGGCATCGGCGTCAAGGACCTGCATACGACCCAGTCCTCGCTCGAGGATATTTTCGTCGGCCTCGTCGGAGAACGGGCATGAACTGGCGTGCCGTGAAGGCCATCTACAAGTTCGAGATGGCGCGCGCCTGGCGCACGCTGTTCCAGAGCGTCGTGTCTCCGGTCCTCTCGACGACGCTCTATTTCGTCGTCTTCGGCGCGGCGCTCGGGTCGCGCATCCAACAGGTCGACGGGGTCAGCTACGGCGCCTTCATCGTGCCGGGGCTGATCATGCTCTCGCTGTTGACGCAGAGCATCGCCAATGCCTCGTTCGGCATCTATTTCCCGCGCTTCGTGGGCACGATCTACGAGCTCCTGTCGGCGCCGATCTCGTCCTTCGAGATCGTGGCGGGCTATGTCGGGGCGGCCGCGACCAAGTCGATCATCCTCGGCCTCATCATCCTGGCGACCTCCGCCATCTTCGTGCCGCTGCATGTCGAGCATCCGCTCGTGATGCTGCTGACGCTCGTCGCCACCGCGCTGACCTTCAGCCTGTTCGGCTTCATCATCGGCATCTGGGCCGACGGCTTCGAGAAGCTGCAGCTGGTGCCGCTCTTGATCGTGACGCCGCTGACCTTCCTCGGCGGCAGCTTCTACTCGGTCGCCATGCTGCCGCCGTTGTGGCGGACCGTGGCCCTGTTCAACCCCGTCGTCTACCTGATCAGCGGCTTCCGCTGGAGCTTCCAGGGCACGGCGGATGTGCCACCCGCCATCAGCTTCGGCATGATCGGCGCCATCCTGGTGCTCTGCATGGCGGTGATCTGGTGGATCTTCAAGACGGGTTATCGGCTGAAGAACTGAGCCTTACAGACTCGCCGTGATGCCGCCGTCGACGTAGAGGATGTGGCCGTTGATGAAACTCGACGCGTCCGAGGCGAGAAAGATCGCGGCGCCCGCGAGTTCATCGACCTCCCCCCAGCGCGCCATCGGGGTCCGGTTGGCGAGCCAGCCGGAAAATGCGGGGTCGTCGACGAGGGCCTGGTTGAGCTCGGTGCGGAAGTAGCCGGGCCCGATGCCGTTCACCTGCAGGCCGAGCCGGCCCCAATCCGTCGCCATGCCCTTGGTCAGCATCTTCACCGCGCCCTTGGTGGCGGTATAGGGCGCGATGCCGGGCCGGGCGAGTTCGCTCTGTACCGAGCAGATGTTGATGATCTTGCCGTGCCCGCGCGGGATCATCCGGCGCGCCACGGCCTGACCCACGAGGAAGACGCTGTCGAGATTGGTGGCGGTGAGCCGTCGCCACGCCTCGAGCGGAAAATCCTGCAACGGGGTCCGGTGCTGAATCCCGGCATTGTTGACCAGGATCTCGATCGGCCCGAACCGCGCCTCGACATCGGCGACCCCCTTCTCGACGGCTTCGGGATCGGTCACGTCGAACTCGGCCGCATGCACCGCATGGCCGTCCTGCGCCAGAGCGACGCGCGCCGCCTCCAGGCGGACCGTGTCACGCGCGTTGAGGACGATCGACGCGCCGGCCGAGGCCAGCGCCCGGGCCAGCGCCAGGCCGATCCCCTTGCTCGATCCCGTCACCAGGGCCAGCCGGCCCGTCAGATCGAAAAGCTTCACGATGTCATCCCATTCTCCGCATGGAGCGGATTTGTCATGCGACATGCCGTTCGGCACCGCCGAGCACGTTAGCAGAGGCGGCCAGCCTTTACCTTAGCCTCTCGATGCGATCCGGATCGGGGAACCGGCCGCCAGCAGCGCTTCGACCGCCTCGAACAGGTCGTCGAAATGGCTGATGACGCGATCGGGGCCGAGGTCCGCGACGGGCCTGTCCGTATAGCCGAAATCCACCGCCACGACGGGCACGCCGGCCGCCTTGGCGGTGGCGATGTCGGTGATCGAATCGCCGACCATGACGGCGCGGGCCACGTCGCCGCCGGCGAGCGCGATCGTCCCGGTCAGCGCTCGCGCGTCGGGCTTGCTCCGGGCGAACGTGTCCTGGCCGCAGATGGCCCGGAAACGCTCGGCGACGCCGAGCTCGCGCAGAAGCTTCTTGGCCGCATTTTCCATCTTGTTGGTGCAGATGGCGAGGCCGTAGCCTCGCGCCGCGAGACGGTCGAGGGCTTCGATCACGCCCGGAAACAGGGTGCTGTGGTCGACGATATGGGCCTCGTAATAGGCGAGGAAATCCCGGAATAGGTCTTCCAGCCGGGCGTCGGTAAGCGCACGGCCGGCCGCCGCATAGCCTCGGCGGATCAGCGCGCGGCCCCCGGCGCCGAGGAGAGCGCGCGCCTGGTCGACCGGCAGGGGAGCGATGGCGTCCCGGCGCAGCACCCAGTTCAGCGCGCCCATGAGGTCACCGGCCGTCTCGGCCAGGGTGCCGTCGAGATCGAAGACGATGGTGGGGTGTGCGGGCATCGAGTATTCCAGGTCGGCGGTCGCACCGTCGGCGGTCGCACCGCAGCGTGACCGATCTCTAATCATCATTCTCCCACGCCGTCATCGCCGGGCCGGCGACAAAGTGTGGCCGGGCAGGGCCGCCCGCCGACCGGCGCGGGGCCAACGGACGCAGGCGCGAGAATTGAAACCGCGCAACGAGTGTAGGATAGTCTCGGCCTGATTCGCCGGGGCGTCGGAGATTCACGTCAATGCGCATGACCGCGACCCAGGCCCGCGTCGCACTTCTGGCCCTTTGCACAATGACGCCGGCCGCCGCGCGGGCCGCGAGCTTCGAGTTCCTGGCCGCGCCGGAGACCGACCTCAACCGGGTCTATCGCCTCGACAAGGCGACCGGCGAAATGGGGGCCTGCCAATATGGATTGAAGGAGGGGACGATCGGCGTGACGCTCTGCTACCCTCCTGGCGAAGGGGGCGGGCCGCAGTCCCAATCCGAATATGCGCTTGTCGCCTCGCGCCACGACCGCGAGGGGGGCGTGTTCCGCGTCGACGTGCGCACCGGCACCATGTCGATCTGCTACGTGCTCAACGATGCGGTGGTCTGCACGCCTCCGGCGAAGTGATCGTGGGGCTGCTGACACACGAAGACCCTCCGGTGGGGCGCTAACCGGAGGGTCTTGCCGGCGCTGCCGAGGAGAACCTGCGGCATTGCCAAGCTCTTGATGTCGTGGGACGGACGCGTTCGCCCGGTCAGCAGACGCGGACGGGGCGGTAGCCGGCGAAATTGCCGTAGGCGTCGTAGACCGGACGGCGGCGCAGGCACGGATACGGTCCCGGGCCATAGGCCGGGGCATAGCCGTAGGGGCGGATCGCGCTGCCGATGATGGCGCCCGCGGCGAGACCGCCGATGACGCCTGCAGCCACCGGCGCGCCCCAGCCATAACGGTACCAAGCGGCTGCCGGGCTCGATGTGGCGATCGTGGCAGTGCCGAGGGTCACAGCGGCCAATCCTGCCGCAATGGTGGTCTTGAAAGCAGACATGGACAGCTCCTCGTGTGAAGACGGTCGGCCCCGGGAGACCGCATCTTGCCGCTCACAACACTCAATCGAAGACGAAGCTTAGATAGGGCATGCAAGCTGAACGGAAGGTGAAGCGACGATCAAGGCTCCGTTCACCACCAGGTCCGAGCTGCCCAAGACTGGATTGGGCTGAGCCGTCGACGGCTCAGCTGGACATTGGAACCCCCGGCGGCGGAACTGGAACCTTTCACGCCATCGCGGCCGCCGCAGGCGCTATCCTGGTCGATCCTGGCACCTTGCGCTCTATAGCGAATCCGTGGTTTCCACATCGAGCCCTGCCTCCCTTCGAACCGGGTTACGCCGAACCTTCTCCGCGAGGCAGCGGAGAACCTCCTGCGGATAGTCGAATCTATCGGACCGTCATGATTCCGAGCGCCCTCGCCCTGCTCACGCGGGAGGTGCTGAAAGGCACCGTCCCGATCGTCCTGGCAGCATGTCTGGTGGCCCCGCCGGTCTCCGCCGTCGTCGGCCCGTCCGCCGACGGCGCCACGCTGTCTTCGATCGTCGTCATGGTGCTGCAGCGATCCGGAGCGACGGCCGGGTTCTGCTCGGGAATCGTCATTGCCCGACGAACCATTCTGACGGCCGCACATTGTGTGCCTGCCGGCGCTGACCTGCGCGTCCACTACCGTGACGACGCCGGCAAGCCGGTCCTGCTGCCGGTCGCCGATGTGGTGCGAAACCCCGGCTACCGGGCCGATGCGGTCAAGGCTCGGCAACGCTCGATCGACCTCGCGGTCATGCGCCTACCTGCGGATCTCCCGGCGCGATTCCGGCCCGCGACGCTCGGCACGATGGCGGCGACGAGCCTCGGCCTCCGCTTCAGGATCGCGGGTTATGGCGTCACTCGGGAAGGGAACGGCCGCAGCTCCGGCCAACTGAGGATCGGGACGATCGTCGCACGGGGACCTCTTTCGTCCGTGCTGCTCTGGGCGAAGGGCGCCGAGGGGCAGGGCGGTGCCTGCACCGGCGATTCGGGCGGGCCGGTGCTCGACGCGCAGGCCGAGACGGTCGAGGCGATGACGCTGTGGTCGGCAGGTTCCGGCAAATCCGACTGCGGCGACCTCACCCAAGCGATCTGGCTCGGTCCCTACCGGAGCTGGATCGACAGCCTGGTCACGCCTTGAGGTCCGTCGTCCTGCGCTGCGCCGGCGGTCGCCGCCCTCTCTTGGGCCAGCGCCCCGGCCAGGACGCGATGCGTCCGGGAAGGTCCTCGATGGCGATGTCCTCTTCCGAGACGGTGCCCCGGCCGCGGATCGAGATGCCGGCGGCGTGGACCGTTTCCGGATCGCCCGAGACGAGCGGATGCCACCACATCAGATCGCGACCCTCCGCTACCAGCCTGTAGGCGCAGGTTGGTGGCAGCCAGGAGATAGACTGCACGATGTCCGGCGTCAGCTTGACGCAATCGGGAACGAGGCTCTGGCGTTCGCCGTAGTCTCCGCAGGTGCAGGCAGACGTGTCGAGGAGGCGGCAGGTGACGTCGGTGAAATGGATGTCGGCGGTGTCCTCGTCCTCGAGCTTGACCAGGCAGCACCGTCCGCAGCCGTCGCACAGGCTCTCCCATTCAGCTTCGGTTAAGGCGCCAAGGGGTTTACGCCAGAACGGCGCCTCCTCTCCCATATCGGCGCCGGCCGGGTGCAGCGTGCTGTCATGAACCTGCGTCAAAATGGGATCCTCGATATGGCATCGGCATTGCGGGGACGATCCACCGACGAGGTTGGCAGTTGTATTGCCGAGAGGGTATCGTCAAGGGCCGTGCGCATGGCCCGGTTGTCTCTCCGATGAAGAACGGGCGATTCTGGTGTTTGGCAGCCTCCGCGACGTGAAGGTCGGGCCTTACCTGATGCGGACCGGAGCCATGCTCGGGCGCGCCAGGCGGCGGGTGGAGCGCGCCATGCTGGCGTTCGATGCCTGGTTCGACTCCTCGGCGTTCGAGAGCACGCGAGGGTTGCGGACTTCCTATGGCTCGTTTTCCGCTTTCATGGAGCGGTTTCGCGTCCACGGCTGGCGCCGGTGGCTCGTGGAGCTTGTCTGCGAGAGCCTGACCCTCGGCCTTGCCGGCAGCGTCGTGGCCCTGGCGCTGGCGGTTCCCGCCTTCAATGATACATCGGAGGACTGGCTCAAGCAGCAGGACCTGGCGGTGACCTTCCAGGACAGCACCGGCATCGAAGTCGGCCGCCGCGGCATCCTGCACGACGACAGCGTGCCCATCGAGCAGATGCCGCCCTACCTGATTCAGGCGGTCGTGGCGACGGAGGACAGGCGCTTCTTCGATCATTTCGGCATCGACCCGATCGGAACGCTGCGCGCGCTCTCCGTCAACGCCAGTTCGTCCGGCGTCGTGCAGGGCGGCTCGACGCTCACCCAGCAGCTCGCCAAGAACATTTTCCTGTCGAACGAGCGAACCTACACGCGCAAGATCACGGAGGCCTTCCTGGCGCTGTGGCTCGAGCACCACATGACCAAGCGGCAGATCCTGCAGACGTATCTCGATCGCGTCTACATGGGCGGCGGCACGTTCGGCATCCAGGCGGCGTCCGAATTCTATTTCGGCAAGTCGGTGCGCGACGTGACCCTGCCCGAAGCCGCCATGCTGGCCGGCCTGTTCAAGGCGCCGACCAAATACGCGCCGCACATCAACCTGCCGGCCGCCAGGGCACGCGCCAGCGACGTGCTCTCGAACCTCGTCGACGCGGGCTACATGACCGAGGGACAGGTCTACCCTGCTCGCATGAACCCGGCGACGCCCGTGGACCGCGCCCGTGAAGTCGCACCCGACTGGTATCTCGATTTCGCCTATGACGAGGTGCGTCACCTGGCGATGGCGGGCAAGCTCGGCTCGTCGCGCGTCCTCGTCGTCAGGACCGCGCTCGACTCGCGGCTGCAGGACAAGGCCGAATCGGTGATCGAGGACCAGCTTCGCGAAAACGGCCCCTCCTATCACGCCAAGCAGAGCGCCATGGTGGTCATGGAGCCCGACGGCGCCGTGCGGGCCATCGTGGGCGGCCGCGACTACGGGGCCAGCCAGTTCAACCGGGCGACCGACGCGCAGCGCCAGCCGGGCTCGTCCTTCAAGCCCTTCGTCTATCTCACCGCGGTGAAGACGGGCAGGTTCAAGCCGACGACGCCGGTCGTCGACAGCCCGGTCTGCATCGGTGACTGGTGCGTGCGCAACTACGAGGGCAACTACGTCGGGACCTTGCCGCTCTATGCGGCCTTGGCCCATTCGCTGAATACCGTCGCGGTGAAGCTCTCGATCGCCATCGGCAACGGCAATCCCAAGGCGGGGCGCGCCAAGATCATCGAAACCGCCCATGCGATGGGGTTGACGACGCCGCTCAACGACACGGTGTCGCTGCCGGTCGGGGCCGACGAAGTCACGGTGATCGACATGGCGGCGGCCTATTCGGCCTTCGCCAACGGCGGCAGGCGGGTGCAACCCTTCGCCGCGGTCGAGATCCGCGACGGGCGCGGTACGCTGCTCTACCGGCACGACCGCGACGGCGTCGCGCCGAAGCAGGTGGAACCGCCGGCCGACGTGGCGACGACGAACTACATGATGTCGAAAGTGGTCACCGAGGGCACGGGCACGCGGGCGCGGCTCGACAATGTCGTCGTCGCGGGCAAGACGGGCACGACCAACGCCTACCGGGACGCCTGGTTCTGCGGTTTCACCGGCAATTATGTCGGCGTAGTCTGGTTCGGCAACGACGATTACACGCCCATGATCAAGATGACCGGCGGTACCCTGCCCGCCATGACGTGGCATGACGTCATGGCCTTCGCGCATGAGGGGATCGAGACCCGCCCGCCCTTCGGCCTTGGCGGCGGGACGGCCGCGGCCGTCGCCTCGACCTCCGCCCCGCCGCCGCGTCAGGCCGGAGGCGGCGCCCATCCGACGATCCTCTCGCCCCGATCGGCCGCCGTCATCGGCGACATCGCGGACCTGATGCATCGTCTCGATTCCAACGAGACCGCGTCGTCGGGCGAGATCTACGCCGAGAACCCGGCGCTCCACCCCGTGCGGCCGGCCGATGGGCGCATCGGAATGCCGTGAGCCTGCGACGCGAGCCGAGACCGATGGCGACGCCCCTTTCGCTTCCCTCGTCAGGTGCGCCCCAGCCCGCGCCCGCCAGGCGTCCGGTCGCGCCCCATCCCGACGCCGATCGAACCGCGTTGCTCTCGCTGTCCCCGCGTCTCAGGCCGCTCGCCGTGCTCTGCCTCGGTGCGGCCCTTGGCCTAGGGGTTACGGCGGCCACGCTGATGCATCGGTTCGATCCGGCTGCCGTGAGGAACGGACCCTGGACCACCTGGCCGGGCGTCGGGACCGCAAGCATCGATCCCTATGCCAGGGCCATCCAGGCCCGCAGCGGCGAGATCGCGCTTGTCGCGGCCGAAGGGGTCATGTTCGTCGCCGATCGCGACAGTGCCGGCGCACCGCTGTCCGGGCGTTGCGCCTATCGGGTCAGCGGACCGCTGCCTTATGCCCGTCTGTGGACGCTCGGCCTCGACACGGTCTCGGGTGAGGTGGTCGACAATGCGGCGCGGCGCCACGCCTTCACCTCGGCCGGCATCGTCCGCCGTCAGGACGGCAGCTTCACGATCGAGGTGTCGTCCACCGTGCACCCGGGCAATTGGTTGCCCGCGCCGGCCGACGGGCCTTTCACCCTGGTGCTGCGGCTTTACGAGACGCCGCTCGGCACGACCCCCGCCGAACTCGGCACCGCTGCGCTGCCCACCATCGCGGCCACGGATTGCACCGGATGACGGGCAGGATCGTACCCGCGGCCTTGTGGCTCCTGGCGACGCTCTTCGTCGCCGGCATCGTGCATCTCGGTTCCGTGCTGCTGGTGCCGAGGCTCGCCACCGAAGCGGCATTCGCACGGCTGTCCGTGGCGGGGCAGGCCCCATCGGTCACCCCCTTGCCTCCGGCGTTTGGGGCACAAAGCCCCGTCCCGTTCCGGGACGCCGCGCTCGATTCCGCCGTTTGCCGTTATGATCTTTCCGCGGGACCGTTGCGGGTCACGGCGGGCGTCGTGCACGGCGACTTCACGGCCGTCTCGTTCCACAGCCGGACCGGCCGGCCCTTCTATGGGCTGACCGAAACCTCCGCCGTCGAGGGGAAGATCGAGGTTCTGCTGGCGACCGCGGCGCAACTGGCCCGGATCGAAGCGGCGGATCCCGGGGACGAGCCGATCCGTGAGGTCAGGATCGCCGCCCCCGAGGACGAGGGCTTCGTCGAATTCGATGTGCTGCCGCGCGTCGGCGGTGCCGTGGCGGCGCAGCGTGCGCTGACGTCAGTGGGCTGTAAGGTCGAGCGCAACCCCTGAGCGTCTCGGGCCTGCGATATCGGCACCCTGGAATGGGGTCGCCTCCGGCACGAGGGACGGCGGCGCGATATCATGGTCGCGCTCGTATCTGACGCCCGTGAAGAACAGGATCTGCGCTCCATCCGACGGGGGCGTGATGGAACGTCGAGGCCGGGATCGGCCGGTCCTGAAATCGACGATGTTGTGCATCCGGTCATCCTCGCGGCTGAGACCGGCCATCGATGTCGGCCAGCCCGGCGCGGGGCTCATTACGCATTGGCGAAGGTTAATGATGTATCAACGAACAAGGCGTAATCAGCCGGTTTGGTGTCATAAATCGTAAAGGCGACTCCATGGCCACGGGTGACGATCTCCATCGATCCCTGGAACGTCTCGTCGCGCTCGGCCAAAGTCCCGAGGTGAATATCCGCCCCGTGCTGCTGCGGGTGCTCGTCGACCTGTTCGTGCGCAAGACACACCACTCTCCTGCCGACCTCGCCCAGTTCGAGGAGATCACCCAGCGGTTGCTCGACGAGGCCGACGAGGAGACGCGGCTCATCGTGGCCGACAAGCTGGCGCGTCATCCGGCGGTGCCCCAAGCCCTGGTGGAGCGTTTCCTCGCCGAGCATGGCAGGATTGCCGCAAGCATCCTCGAACATGCGCCGGTCGAGACGGAACGGCTGGCCGCCGCCGCCGCCTGGGGCACGCCCGACATGGCTCTGGCGGTCGCGCATCGGCCGGATCTCGACGCTCAGCTCGCCCGGACGGTCGCCGAACGGCCGGAGCGCGAGGTTCTGCTGGCGCTGCTGCGCAATCATGCCGCGCCGCTCGATCGGTCGCTCTTCCAATATCTGGTGCGCCGCGCCCGGGAGGACTTAGATCTCTGCCTCGCCGCGCTTGGCCGCCCGGATGCCCCGCCCGCCGATCTTGCGCCGCTATTCATGCTCGCCACCACCGAGCAGCGCGCGTCGATCCTGCTGGCGCTGCGGCGGGACGACCTCGGGCCCGAGACGCTGCGTCCGCGCCTGACGGAGGCGCAGCAGGCCGCCCTGCTGCGGGTCGAGCGGTCGCTGCTGTTTCCGGATACGGACAGTTTCGACGTGGCCTTGGCGGCGGCGCTCGGCCTCGCGGCGGACGATGTGTGGCGCATCATCGACGATCCGCGCGGAGAGCCGCTGGCGGTGGCGTTGGCGGCCATCGGCGCTTCGGCCGGCCTCGCCGCGCGTGTGTTCATCCTCAGCGGGCCGGCCATCGGCCATTCGGTCATGGCGGTACGCTCGCTGACGATGATGGTGGAGGACCTCGGAATGCGGACGGCGGCGCGCCTCGCCGCCGCGATGACTGGCACGGCGGGGCGGTCCGCGAGGCCGGTCGCCGCGAGGAGCGAGGCCGCACCGCGACGCCGCAACGACGGATGGGGCCGCGCGGCTTCGGGCGCGCAGGGTCAGGCGGGTCCGGACGAGCAGGGCTTGTTGCAGCGACGGCTGCTGGCGGGTCGCCTACGCCAAGCCTGAGCTGTCGCCTTTCTGCAATGTATGCAACACGTTACGATTTATTAACCATCGTGGCCGATAAATTGCTTCATTGACAGTGGAGTGTGTTCCGAAGGCCCCGAGCGGACCTGGGACCAGGCTCCGAGCCCGTATGAGGCAGGCCGATGGGCGTTCATTCCTTTCATTCCTTTTCAATCGCCGATACGCAGACCGAGGACATGACGGAGGCGCGGCGCGACATATGGCTCTGGGCGGAACCGGTGATCGCCGACTGCGCCGCCGACGTCTACGACCGGTCCCTGCCGAACCGGCTCGCGTCGAACATCCTGGCGAAGAAACATTGTCGGCTCTGGCGGGCCGTGATCCACGATCAGGCCGACACCGTGCCCGAGCTCGAAGTCGACCTCAGGCGGACGAGCGAGAAATTCGGCCTCGCGGCCTCGCTGCAGCACGAGGTCAATACGATCCTCTTCGAGGAGCTCGTCGACATCGTGCTCTCCCGCTACCGGGGCTCACGACGGACGACCAAGGCTTTCAGCAGGCTCCTCATTTCGGCCAGGTCCTGCCTCGGCCCGGTACGTGCCGCTGCTTGAGATCAGATGGGCTCCCCGCATTTCCAGGCGGGACGGTGTCGGCGCAACGTAAGATGATGTCCCGAACGCGCCAGCGGGATCGCTCGAAAATCGGCAGCTTCCGTTCGACCATGGTATAGCGCTCCGGCTCGCGGGCTCAGCAGGCCCATGGGCCGAAGGCTTACCTCACGGAGATCGTTCGATGGCCGCCGATGACGCACTCGACCTCAACGCCTTGAGCGACGACGAACTTGTCGAGCAGATGCACGACGACCTCTACGACGGGCTCAAGGAGGAAATCGAGGAGGGCGTCCGGATCCTGCTCGGCCGCGGTTGGACCCCGTACGACGTGCTGACCAAGGCGCTCGTCGAAGGGATGCGCATCGTCGGTATCGACTTCCGCGACGGCATCCTGTTCGTGCCCGAGGTGTTGATGTCGGCCAACGCCATGAAGGCCGGCATGTTCATCCTTCGCCCGCTGCTCGTCGAGACCGGCGCGCCCAAGATCGGCAAGATGGTCATCGGCACCGTCAAGGGCGACATCCACGACATCGGCAAGAACCTCGTCTGCATGATGATGGAGGGCGCCGGCTTCGAGGTGATCGACATCGGCATCAACAACCCGGTCGACAATTACCTCAAGGCGATCGAGGAGCATCAGCCCGAGATCATCGGCATGTCGGCGCTGCTCACCACCACCATGCCCTACATGAAGGTCGTCATCGACACGCTCAAGGAAAAGGGCATGCGCAGCGACTATATCGTGCTGGTCGGCGGCGCACCGCTGAACGAGGCTTTCGCCAATTCGGTCGGCGCCGACGCCTACTGCCGCGACGCGGCCGTGGCCGTCGAGACCGCCAAGGCCTTCATGGCCAAACGGCAGGGGTCGGTCCAGGCGACAGCCTGACGACGAAAGGTCCCCTGGGGAGGCGATCGTGCCATCTGCTGACGGTTCGGCAAGACCGAAGACGACGCTGATCATCGCCTGCGGGGCGCTGGCGCGGGAACTCGTCGCCGTGGTCAGGGCCAACCGGCTCGATCACCTCAAGATCGCCTGCCTGCCCGCCATCCTGCATAATCGCCCGGAGAAGATCGCCCCGGCGGTGCGCGAGAAGATCCGCGCCAATCGTGACCGTTTCGACCGCATCCTGTGTCTTTACGGGGACTGCGGCACCGGGGGCGAGCTCGACCGCGTGCTCGCCGAGGAGGGCGTCGAGCGGATCGCCGGTGCCCATTGCTACGAATTCTTTGCGGGCGCGCCGGATTTCGACGCATTGGTGGACGAGGAAGTCGGAACCTTCTTCCTGACCGATTACCTGACCCGCCATTTCGACCGGCTCGTCATGGACGGTCTGGGGATCGAGCGACACCCTGAACTGCTCGAGATGTATTTCGGCAATTACAGGCGCGTCGTCTATCTGGCGCAGGTGGAGGATGAGGGCTTGCGCGAGCAGGCCGAGGCCGCCGCGAAGCGGCTCGGCCTCGCCTTCGAGATGCGTCTGACCGGCCTCGGCGGCCTGGCGGATTTTCTGGTGCCGAGGCTTGGCCCGGCGCCGGTCACCGAGGAGGCCGCCTGATGGCCGACCTCGTGATCCTATCCTGGCGCGATATCCCGGCCCAAGTGGTGGTGAAGGCGGGGCGCAAGAGTGCCAAGCGCGAATTGTCGAAGCGCTTCATCGAGGCCATAGATCGCGTCGCCATGCGCGACGGAACGGTCGGCACCGATGCCTATCTGGAGGAATGGCGGCGTTCGGATCCCGTCGCGGTCGGCGACGACATCGAGGCCGAGGCAGAGGCCGCCGCCGCACGGCTCGAGGCCGAATACGACCTCGAGGCGTTGAAAGCGCTGGTTGCCGTGGCCGGCCGCCGACCTGCCGGCAAGGGCACGACGCCATGATGCCGACCCGTGCGGCCGATGCCTTCGGCCGCGGTCCCGTCCGCCCCGCCGACCGCCCCGCCATGCGGCGCTTCAGCGTCAGGCATTCGCGCTTCTTCGAGAGCTTTTATGCCGCCTTCGAACGAGGCCTGATCGGTCTGCGGCCCGCCATGGCGAAGATCGGCTTCGAGCGCCTCGAGGGACCCGTGGCCGCGACCGAAAGGCTCGTCAAGGGCGCGCTGTTCGATTGCCGCATGTGCGGACAGTGCATCCTCTCCTCGACCGGCATGTCGTGCCCGATGAACTGCCCGAAGAACCTGCGCAACGGGCCTTGCGGCGGGGTGCGCGCCAACGGCCATTGCGAAGTTCACCCCAACATGGAATGCGTCTGGGTGAAGGCCTACGAAGGCTCGACCCGTATGGTTCATGGCGACAAGATCCGCGAGGTCCAGCCCGCCATCGACCATCGCCGCGCCGGCTGGTCGTCCTGGCTCGATGTGGTGCGCCGCCATGGGTCCCTCCAGAAATAAGTGCTTCGACTCGCGAGGTGGTGTCCCTCTTGGAAAGCCCGATGAAACGCAGCACCTATTTCCGGGGGAGGCCCCATGCTGCATCCTGACGATTACGGCCACGACCCCGGCGCTCCGCTCATCGAACTGCCTGGCCATTCCTCGCGCGGGCGGCTGGAGCGCGTGCTGCGCCGCGGCGAATTCGCCGTCACGGCGGAACTGAACCCGCCCGATTCGGCCAATCCCGAGGACGTCTACGAGCGCGCCGCCATCTTCGAGGGCTGGGTCGACGGCATCAACGCCACCGACGGCTCGGGCGCCAATTGCCACATGTCGAGCGTCGCCATCTGCGCGCTGCTGACGCGGCGCGGTTATTCCCCGGTGCTGCAGATCTCCTGCCGCGACTACAACCGCATCGCCATCCAGGGCAACGTGCTCGGTGCCGCGGCGCTCGAAGTCGGCAACATCCTCTGCCTGACCGGCGACGGCGTGCAGGGCGGCGACCACCCGCAGGCCAAGCCCGTCTTCGATCTCGATTCGACCTCACTGCTGGCGCTCATCAGGGTGATGCGGGACGAGGCCAAGTTTCTGTCGGGCCGCAAGATCACGACGCCGCCGAGGGTGTTCATCGGTGCGGCCGAGAACCCTTTCGCGCCGCCTTACGCCTTCCGACCGATCCGCCTCGCCAAGAAGATCTCGGCCGGCGCGCAGTTCTGCCAGACGCAATATTGCTTCGACGTTCCGATGATGGCGGCCTTCATGCAGAAGGTTCGCGACATGGGGCTCGACGAGCGCTGCTTCATCCTGGCGGGGGTCGGCCCGCTCGCCTCGGCCAAGACGGCACGCTGGATGCGGGCCAACGTGGCGGGCGTCCATATCCCCGACGCGATCATCGTCCGCCTCGAAGGGGCGCAGGATCAGAAGCGCGAGGGTAAGCGCATCTGCGTCGAGCTGATCCAGCAGTTGCGCGACATGAAGGGCATTGCCGGCGTCCATGTCATGGCCTATCGGCAGGAAGAATATGTGTCGGAGATCGTGCATGAATCGGGTGTGCTGGCCGGCCGCACGCCCTGGCATCGCGACCGCATCCCGTCGACCCGCTCGGTCGAGACCATGGATGCGTGACCCCTCATCCGCCCGCAAAGGGAGACGGGATGCCTTGTCCTGCGAGATTGGCGCCGGTTGAGGGGTTAACGCGTGAGGGATTTCAGAACGAAGTGGCCACCGTCGGCTTAGAAGAGGACAAGTCATGACCGAAACGCGGGTAAGCTCCCATAAGAAGGAGGTGGTGATCGGCTTCGAGCGGCGCTTCGTCATGATCGGCGAGCGCATCAACCCGACGGGTCGCAAGCTTCTCGCCGAGGAGATGGCGCGCGGCGACTATTCCCGCGTCGTCGCCGATGCCCTGGCCCAGGTCGAGGCCGGCGCCCAGATGCTCGACGTCAATGCCGGCATTCCGCTTGCCGACGAGCCGAAGATCCTGGCCGATTGCATCAAGCTCGTGCAGGAGACGGTCGACGTGCCGCTGTCGATCGATAGCTCCATCGTCGAGGCTCTGGAGGCGGGGCTCGCGGTCTACAAGGGCAAGCCGCTCGTCAACTCCGTCACCGGGGAGGAAGAGCGGCTCGAACGCGTGCTGCCGCTCATCAAGAAATACGGCGCGGCGGTCATCGCCATCTCCAACGACGAGACCGGCATCTCGGAAGATCCCGACGTGCGCTACGGCGTCGCCAAGAAGATCGTTGAGCGCGCCGCGGATTACGGCATCCCGCGCGAGGACATCGTGGTCGACCCGCTGGTCATGCCGGTCGGCGCCATCAACGACGCCGGCTTCAGGCTGATGCACCTGCTGCGCCGCCTGCAGGGCGAGCTCAAGGTCAATACGAGCTGCGGGGCCTCGAACTTCTCCTTCGGCCTGCCGAACCGCCGCGGGCTGAACGCCGCCTTCCTGCCGATGATGATCGGCGCCGGCATGACCTCGGCCATCATGAACCCGCTCCATGCCGAGGACATTCAGGCGATCCTCGGCGCCAACGTCGTCATGGGGCACGACAGCAATTGCGGCGCCTGGATCCGCAAATATCGCGATCCCGCGGCGCCGGGTTCGGCCGAGCCGGCGGCCGGCGGGCGGCGCGAGGGGCGGCGGCGGAGGGGTAGCCGGAAGATCCTTCTCCCGTTCACGGGAGAAGGTGCCCGAACATCGTGAGGGCGGATGAGGGGAAGAAGGCTTTAAGGGTTCCCTCATCCGTCGTCGCTTCGCGCCGACACCTTCTCCCGTAAAAGGGAGAAGGAATCGAGAAGCCAAACGTGACCAATCATTTCGTCGTCTTCACACCCTCCGGCAAGCGCGGAACCTTCGCCGAAGGCGTTCCCGTGCTCGAGGCGGCGCGCAGCCTCGGCGTCGACCTCGACAGCGTCTGCGGCGGGCGAGGCATCTGCGGCCGCTGCCAGGTCACGGTCGGGGAAGGCGAGTTCGCCAAGCACGCCATCGCCTCCTCGGCCGAGCACCTGACGCCCTGGGGTCCGGTCGAGGCGCGCTACGTCGAGAAGCGCGGCGCGCTGAAATCCGGCCGCCGGCTCGGCTGCCAGGCGAGGATCACGGGCGATCTCGTCGTCGACGTGCCGCCCGACTCGCAGGTCCACAAGCAGGTCATCAGGAAACGTGCCGAGGCGCATCCGATCGCCGTCGACCCCACCGTCCGGCTCTATTATGTCGAGGTCGCCGAGCCCGACATGCACGACCCGTCGAGCGATTTCCGACGGCTTGTCGACGCTCTCAAACAGCAGCATGACCTCGAGGGCATCAAAGCTGGCCTGCATGTCCTGCGGGATCTGCAGAAGGTGCTGCGTCAGGGTGCCTGGCAGGTGACGGCGGCGGTCCGCCGCGACGGCACCCTGGTCTCGCTCAGGCCCGGCTACGCGGACAGGGCGCTGGGCCTTGCGGTGGATATCGGCTCGACCACCATCGCGGCGCATCTCTGCGATCTCAAGACGGGCGACGTCTTAGCCTCGGCCGGGCTCATGAACCCGCAGATCCGCTTCGGCGAGGATCTCATGAGCCGCGTCTCCTTCGTCATGATGAACCCCGGCGGCGACAAGGACCTCACCGCGACCGTGCGCGAAGCCCTCGACACGCTCGTCGGCGAGGTCGTGGCGCAGGCCGGTGCGGAGCGCGGCGACGTGCTCGACATGACGGTGGTCGGCAACCCGATCATGCACCATCTCTTTCTCGGCCTCGACCCGACCGAGCTCGGTGGCGCGCCTTTCGCCCTGACCATCGACGGTGCCTACGAGACCTCGGCCCGGGTGCTCGGCCTCGACATCGCGCCGGGTGCGGTGGTCTACGCGCTGCCCTGCATCGCCGGTCATGTCGGCGCCGATACGGCCGGCGTCGTGCTCTCGGAGGGACCTTATCTGTCCGACGAGGTGCGGCTCATCGTCGATGTCGGCACCAATGCCGAGATCGTGCTCGGCAACAAGGCGCGGCTGCTCGCGGCGTCCTCGCCGACCGGGCCGGCCTTCGAGGGCGCGCAGATCTCCTGCGGGCAGCGCGCCGCGCCGGGCGCCATCGAGCGCGTGCGCATCGAGCGCGCGACGCTCGAACCGCGCTACAAGGTGATCGGGTGTGATTTGTGGTCGGACGATCCCGGCTTCGAGGCGGCCATCGGCCCGACCGGCGTCACCGGCATCTGCGGCTCGGGCATCATCGAGATCGTGGCGGAGATGTTCCTCTCGGGCATCATCTCGGAGGACGGCGTCATCGACGGTGGCCTCGCAGGGAAGACGCCGCGCGTCGAGAGCGTGGGCCGCACCTTCGCCTATCTGCTGCGCGAGGGCGAGCCGCGGCT
This sequence comes from Lichenihabitans sp., assembly GCA_965277635.1. Classification (GTDB taxonomy): domain Bacteria; phylum Pseudomonadota; class Alphaproteobacteria; order Rhizobiales; family Beijerinckiaceae; genus Lichenihabitans. The sequence continues at coordinate 582,437 of CBDIDE010000002.1, read as the reverse complement.
CGTCATCTACCAGACCGACATCCGCGCCATCCAGCTCGCCAAATCGGCTCTTTACGCCGGCGCCAAGCTGCTGATGGACCGTTACGGGGTCGAGACCGTCGATCGGGTGACGCTGGCGGGCGCCTTCGGCAGCCATATCGATCCGCTCTATGCGACGGTGCTGGGTCTCATCCCGGACTGCGACCGGGACAAGGTCGGCTCGGCCGGCAATGCCGCCGGCACCGGCGCCCGCATCGCGCTTCTCAATTACGGCATGCGGGCCGAGATCGAGCGCGTGGTGCGCGGCATCGAGAAGATCGAGACGGCGATCGAGCCGAGCTTCCAGGAGCATTTCGTCGCAGCCATGGCGATTCCCAACAAGGTCGATCGTTTCCCCAAGCTGCGCGAGACAGTTCCGTTCCCGGCACCGGTCGTGATCGCCGGTGACGAGGGCTCGGGCGGGGGGCGGCGACGGCGCCGCGCACGCTGAACGCTGGCGCGCCGGAGGGAGCCATCCTGGGCCAACGGTCCCGCGGACTCCTGATGGTTTTCACCGCGGGGGTGCTCTACAGCACGGCGGGCCTGTTCACGCGGGCGCTTGCCTACGACCCGTGGACCATACTGGCCTGGCGGGCAGCTTTCGGTGCCCTCTTTACGCTCGGCTGGCTGATCGCGCGCGACGGGCGAGGCGCGTGGCGCGCCTTCGCCTTCAATGCCGTGCAATGGGCCACCCTGCCGCTGATCGCGGCGGCGGGCATCTTCTATATCTTCGCCCTTGAGATCACCACGGTGGCGGATGTGATGGTGGTCTATGCGACTGTGCCGTTCATGACGGCGGCGGTGGCGTGGCTCTGGGGCCGCGAGGTGCCCTCGGCCCGTATGCTGGTGGCGAGCGTCGCCGCCCTTGGCGGCATCGTCGTCATGATGATCGGCAGCGCCGGTAACGGTCACCGCCTGGCGGGGATCGGCCTCACGCTCCTGATGAATGTCGCCTTCGCGACAATCCTGGTGGGAGCCCGGCGCCATCCAGGCTCGACTCCGGCCCAGTTCACGGTCGGGACGCTGATCAATGCCGTGGTCGCCTTCGCGCTGGCGCCGGCCGAACCCGTGAGCGTTGGCGGGATCGGCATGATGGCGCTGTTCGGCGTCCTCACGCTCGGCCTGGCCATGGCGCTTTTCATAGCGGGGGCACGGCTCATCCCGCCCGCCGAGGTGGGGCTCATCGGCGTTATCGACGTGGTGATCGGCCCGTTCCTGGTGTGGATCGTCTTCGGGGAAGATCCGGGCCTCACAGCCGTCCTTGGCGGTCTCATCGTGCTGGCCGCGCTGGTCTGGCATCTGTGGCCGGAGCTTCGCGCGGTCGGCCGGAGGAGGCGCAAGGCCGAATTCGTCGGCCCGAGAGCCTGATCGGCCGAAAGGGGTTGCGGTCGTGGGCGTCATGCGCGACGATCATGCCATCCACGGTCGCGTGTGCGGCGGCCGTCCTAGTGGTCCGACCCAGACGGATAATTATCCGGCTGGACGGGTCGGCCCACCAGTTCAGAGACGGTGCATCGATTCAGACGGAAGGTGTACCTTCCGTCTGAATCGATGCATTAGCCGGGGCGAGGCTTATGGCGCGACGATGAGTTCCGACCGCATCGAGGCAAAGCCGGAGGGGTTGAGCGTCCGTTTCTGGGGAACGCGCGGGTCCATCCCGGTTCCCGGTCCCGACACGCTGCTCTATGGCGGCAATACATGCTGCGTGGAGGTCAGGCTCGGCGCGCGCCTGTTCATGGTCGATGCGGGCAGCGGCTTCGAGGCCGCCGGTCGGGTGCTCGGCGGCGAGATCACCGACCGGATCGACCTCCTGCTCAGTCACCTTCACCACGATCACGTGATGGGCCTGCCCTTCTTCAGCCCGATCCTGACGGGGCGATGTTCGGTCAATATCCACTGCGGCAATCTCGGTGGCCGCACCGCCAGGGCGGCGCTCGACACGCTGTTCTCGCCACCGCTCTTCCCCGTCTCGCTCGACGACATCCCGGCGACCTTCTGTCACATGGGCTTCGAGGCCGGCGAGACCCTCGAATTCGAGGACGGAATCCGGATCGCGACCTGCCCGCTGCGCCATCCGGGGGGCGCCACGGGCTATCGGTTCGATTTTCGTGGCCGGCGCCTGTGCTACGTGTCCGATATCGAGCATCTCGAGAGCGGACCGGAGGCGCATATAGTCCGCTTCTGCGAGGGCGCCGATCTCGTCATCTACGACGCCATGTTCACCGAACAGCAGTTCGCGCAGCACAAGGGCTGGGGTCACTCGACCTGGCAGGCCGGCGTCGCGCTCTGCCGGGCCGCGAACGCGCGTGCCCTGGCGGCGTTCCATCACCACAAACGTCACGACGACGCGATCCTGGCCGCCATCGAGCACGACCTCGCCGCCGCTCTGCCAGGGTCCTTCATAGCGCGCGAGGGCCAGACCGTGCTGCTCCGTCCGAACCTGATCCATTCCGCCGCCGCGGAATGGCAGATCCCTCCCTGACATCATGCGGACGGCCGATGTCGCATCGCGGCCGGGCGTTTTCGGGGACGGAACCATCGTGTCGAGTATCGAGCAGCAGAGCGCCAGCAAGCTTCTTCCGTTCTGGGTGCGGGCCTTCGTCCGGGCACGTGGTATCGGGCTCGTCATCGCGGCCTTCGTCATCGGCATCATCAGCGGCGGCCTCGTGGCCCTCATGGGATGGATCGTCCAGGGGATGCACACGCTGCTCTTCGGTCTTGCGGCCGAGCAGCGGCTCAGCGCCGCCGACGATGTCGCCTTCTGGCGCATTCTGGCGGTACCCATCCTCGGCGGCGCCGTCCTGGCCCTCCTGGCCAGCTACGCCCGCCGCTTTTCCGGTCGGCTGGCCGATGTCATCGAGGCCAATGCGCTTTTTGGCGGCCGTCTGTCGCTGAAGGGAAGCTTGCTGCTGACACTCCAGACCATCGCCTCCTGCGGCTTCGGGGCATCGGTCGGGCTTGAGGCCGGCTATGCACAGATCTCCGCGGCGGTCGCCTCGCGGCTCGGACTCTCGCTCGCGGCACGACGCGCCGATCTTCGGCTGCTCGTCGCCTGCGGGGCGGGCGGCGCCATCGCGGCCGCCTTCGGGGCACCGCTCGCCGGCGCCTTCTACGGCTTCGAGGTCGTGCTCGGCACCTATACGGTCGGCGCGCTGGCGCCGGTGGCGACGAGCGCACTCACCGCGAGCCTCATCGCGCGCAACTTCGAGGAATCGACCTTTCTGGTGAAGCCGGGCTCGCTCAGCGTCGTCGGTTTTGCCGATCTGGCGCATATCCTGGCGATCGGCGTGATCTGCGGCCTCGCCGGCATCGTCTTGATGCTGGCCGTGGCGGGCAGCGAGACGACGTTCAAGCGGCTGCGGGTGCCGGTCGTATGGCGCACGATGATCGGTGGCCTGCTGATCGGTGCCATGGGTCTGGTGTCGCCGCAGGTGATGGGGTCGGGCCATGGCGCCATGGTGGTCGATCTCGTCGCCTCGCTGAGCCCGTTCGCCCTGATCTCGATCATCGTTCTCAAGGGAGCGGCGTCGGCGGTGTCGCTCGGGTCGGGCTTTCGCGGTGGTCTCTTCTATGCCTCGCTGCTGATCGGCGCCCTGATCGGCCGGCTCTATGCGGACCTCGGCTTCGAGATCAACCCGGACATCGCCTTCGATCCGGATCTCGCGGCGCTGACCGGCATGGCGGCCCTCGGCACCGGGGTCATCGGCGCGCCCATTACCATGACGGCGCTTGCTTTGGAGACGACGGGCAATTTCAGCATCACGGTGGCGGCGCTGATCGCCGCCGTCGTGTCCTCGGTCATCGTGCGTGAGCTTTTCGGATATTCTTTCGCCACCTGGCGATTTCACCTGCGTGGCGAGGTGATCCGCGGCCCGCACGACATCGGCTGGATGCGCGAGCTTTCCGTGAAGAACCTGATGCGGGCCGATGTGCGCACGGCGCCGATCGGCCAGACGCTGCGTGAGGCGCGGCAGAAATTTCCGCTCGGCGCCCTGAAGCAGATCGCGGCGATCGACGAAAAGGAGCGATACGCGGGCCTGGTGTCGCTCGACGACCTTCACATGGCGCCGCCGGAGCAGGGCGGCGACGGCCTCGCGACCATCGTTCGCCAGAAGGATCGGATGCTGCTGCCGTGGATGTCGGTCCGCGAGGCGCTCGACCTTTTCGAGAAGAACGAAGCCGATGCGCTGATCGTCGTCGACCACGAGGCGACGCGGCGCATCGTGGGCCTGTTGACCGAGGCGCATGCGCTCAGGCGCTACGGTGAGGAGCTCGAACGCCAGAACCCCGACAATATCCTGAAGTGATGCGGGACGGAGCCGGCTTGACGCTCCGGGTGAGTTCGGGGAAGAAGCCGCATGGCCCTCAGGACCCGCGCCCCCGCCAAGATCAACCTGACCTTGCATGTCGTCCGGCGCCGCTCCGACGGGTTCCACGACCTCGAAAGCCTCGTCGCCTTCGCCGGCGTCGCCGACCTGTTGGAACTCGTGCCCGATCGCCCGCTCGCCCTTGCCATCGACGGGCCGACCGCGCTTGCCGCGGGCCATGTCGACGATAATCTCGTGCTGCGCGCCGCGCGCGCTCTGGCGGATCGCGTTCCGGGACTGCACACGGGCGCGTTCCGGCTCGTGAAGCGCCTGCCGGTCGGTGCCGGTGTCGGCGGCGGCTCGTCGGATGCGGCGGGCGCGCTGCGGCTGCTGGCCGGGCTCAACGGCCTGAGGCTCGACGACGAGCGGGTGCACGCGGCGGCGCGCGCCACGGGGTCGGACGTGCCGGTCTGCGTCCATCCGCGCTCGCGCATGATGCGCGGCACGGGCGATCGGCTCGGCGATCCTCACGTGGCGCGGCCGCTCTTCGCCGTCCTGGTCAATCCCGGGCTCCATCTCGAGACCGGTGCGGTGTTTAGGCGGATGGGATTGAGGCCGGGCGACGATCCCGCGGCGGGCGAGCATCCGCTCGTCCATGACGACCTCGACCACGAGTCCTTCTTCGAGGCGGTCGGGCAGGGACGCAACGACATGGAGTCTGCCGCGGCGCTGCTGGCGCCCGTGATCGCCGACGTTCTGGCGGCGATCCGGTCGACAGCCGGCTGCCGGATCGCCCGTATGTCCGGGTCGGGCAGCACCTGTTTCGGACTCTATGACGAGCGCGGCGCGGCGCGGCGGGCGATGGCCGCCATCCTGGCCCGCCATCCGGACTGGTGGGTGAAGGCGACGGCCCTGCGGTGATGGTCCGCCTCAGGCCCGGTGGGCAGGGCCGCTCACGGCGCCAACGCAAGCACGGCCCGGCCGCCGCCGACACCGCCAATGCGTGCCAGAGCCTTCTTCCAGGCCCCGTCGACGCGTTGCGCCGCCGCGGCGATTGCTGACCGCGGTCCCTCCGGTGACGGCGGGCGCAGCCTCGGGCTGGCGCGGGCCGCAACTGGACTTTTCCATCGATTCATTCTCCGGGCGTGTGTCGTCTCAAGGCCGAGACGCGCCCGTTCGTTGGGCATCCCGCAAGGCTCAGGACTCGTCGGATGGAATGAAGGCTGGATTCCAGACGACCTCCCAAAGATGCCCGTTTGGATCTTGGAAGTAACCGGCGTAGCCGCCATAGAAGGTCTTTGCGGCCGGCTTGACTATGACGGCTCCGGCGCGCCGGGCCTGGTCCATGACCTCGTCGACCTCCACGCGCTGGCCGACATTGTGGCCGACCGTCACCCACGCAGGGCTGACGGCGGTCTTGGGCAGGCCGGTGTCGGCCGCGATGTCGGCACGCCCCCACAAGGCCAGCTTGATGCCGCCCGACAGATCGAAGAAGACGACCGCGCCGTGCTCGAATTCCGTTCCGACGATGCCTTCCGTGGGCAGCCCGAGGCCGTCGCGGTAGAAGGAGAGCGATGCCTCGAGATTGTCGACGCCGAGCGTCAGGACCGAGATGCGGGGCTTCATGATGTGCTCCTTCTGCGTGAAGGGCGCATCATCGGTCCGCTACGATCCGCGGTCTTGGACGAAACGGTCAGGCGGCCCGCAACTGCCCGACAAAGGCGGCCGGCGTCAGCCCCGACAAATCGCGGACGTCCCGGCTCAGATGAGCCTGGTCGAAGTAGCCGGCCCGCGCCGCCAGCCCGGCGAGATCCTCCTGCGCGTCGGCGAAGGCCAGATGGTGGAATCGGCGGAAGCGCAGGATGCGATCCAGCGTCTTGGGTCCGTATCCGAAAAGCTCGCGGCAGCGCCGCCTCAGCGTCCGTTCGCTCACACCCATGCGCGCCCCGAGCCGTGCGATCTTGCTCTGCGCGACGGCGGTGCTGCCGAGCGCGCTGAAAATCGTGCCGGCCTCGCGCGCCGGCCGCTCGAACCTCGTGGCCTGGCGAGCCATCAGCGATTGCAGCCGCAGGCGTTGCTCTCTTGGGGTCCGCCCATCACCAATCTGTTCGGCCGCCTCGACAGCATCGCGTGCCCACAGATCGCCGAGCACCACTTCGCGCCCGACGATCTCGTCGAGCGCCACGCCCAGCCAGCGGGCGGCGCCGCCAGGTGCGAAGCGGAGACCGATGATGGTGCTGCCGCCGTCGAGCTTCGGCCGCGCGGCCACGCGATCCGGACCGGCCACGCACAGGCGGCCACCGCGCCACATGAGATCGGCGGCTGCATCGGGGACCACGACGACCTGCCCTTGGTAATCGTGACTGACCTTGCACATCCAGACGCGATCGAACCAGGGTCGCAATTCGCGGGGCGGAAGCGCCTCGGCATAGCGCGAGGCGCGGCCCATGAGCGTGAGGTTCACCTCGCCCATGGTCAGGTCGCCGTCAATGCGTGGTGTCGGGCATCGAGGCCTTCTTCTTCTCGATGAACTCGCGCAGCGCCTCGTCGGTGCCGGGGTCGATCGGCGGCGGCTGGTACTCGGCCAAAGTCTTCTTCCAGGCCGCATTGGCACGCTGTGCCGCATCCTTGCGGCCCTCGGCCTCCCACTGCTCGACCGAATTGTTGTCGGCGGTCGAGAACCGGTAGAAGGCCGTCTCGAAATTAGCCTGCGTATGGGCGCAGCCAAGGAAATGGCCGCCCGGCGCCACCTCGTGGAAGGCCTCGAAGGCCTGGCCGTTCTCGCTGAGGTCATAGCCCTTGGCGAGCACGTGCATGGCGCCGAGCTGGTCGCAGTCGAGCATGAACTTCTCGTAGGAGGAGGCGAGGCCGCCCTCCATCCACCCGGCCGCGTGCAGCACGAAATTGGTCCCGGCCTGAACGGTCGGCAGCAGCGTGTTAGCCGATTCATAGGCCGCCTGGGCATCGGGCAGTTTCGAGGCACAGAGCGAGCCGCCGGTGCGGAAGGGCAGCTTAGCCCGCCGCGCCAGGGCCGCGGCGCCGTAGATGGCGAGCGTCGCCTCGGGCGTGCCGAAGGTGGGCGCGCCCGATTGCATCGAGAGCGTCGAGACGAAAGTCCCGAAGATCGCCGGCGCGCCGGGGCGCACGAGCTGGGTGAAAGAGACGCCGGCCAGCACCTCGGCCAGCACCTGGGTCAGGGTGCCGGCGACCGTCACCGGGCTCATGGCGCCGGAGAGGATGAAGGGCGTCATGATGACGGCCTGGTTGTTGGCCGCGTAGACCTCCGCGGCACCCAGCATGGCATCGTCCCAGACGAGCGGCGAGTTGGCGTTGATCAGGCTGGTGATGACGGTGTTGTTCTGGACGAAATCCTCGCCGAACAGGATGGCGCTCATCTTCACCGTATCGAGCGCGCGGTCGGGATGCGTGACCGAGCCCATGTAGGGCTTGTCGGACCAGCGCATATGCGAATAGTTCATCTCGAGGTGGCGCTTGTTGACCGGCAGGTCGACCGGCTCGCAGACCGTGCCGCCCGAATGGTGCATGTAGGGGCTCGCATAGGCGAGCTTCACGAAATTGCGGAAATCCTCGATAGTGCCGTAGCGGCGACCCTGGTCGAGGTCGTGCACGAAGGGCGAGCCGTAGACCGGTGCGAAGACGAGGTCGGTGCCGCCGATGTGAACGGAGCGGGCCGGGTTGCGGGCGTGCTGGGTGAAGTCCTGTGGGGCCGTCGCGATCAGCTTGCGGGCGAGGCCGCGCGGAAAATGGACGCGCTCGCCCTTGACGTCGCAGCCGGCGTCCTTGAGCAGCTTGCGTGCCCGCTCGTGGCCGCGGAACTCGATCCCGATATCGTTCAGCAGCGTCTCGGCATTGGCCTCGATGATCTCGAGCCCCTCGGTCGACAGCAGCTCGGTGACCGGTATGTTGCGCTTGATGTAGGGGATGGACGCGGCGGAGCGCTGCAGCCGCGACGTGCGGCGTGCCTCGCGACCGCGCCGGCCCTCGGTGACAGTTGCGGTTTCGCTCATTCCGGCCTCCGGATCTGTCGGCGGCGCCTTCCCGGCGCAGCCGTCCCCGTGAAAGGTTAGAGAGCTTAGAGGAGCATGGCCGCCATGGTAGGCCGCGTGCGCCGCGCGCTTGTCGTGGCGCGACGCCGCAGCGGCCTGCGTAGCCGATGCACACTCCGGTTTCGCGAGGCGTTCCGGCACCTTGACGCACCCGCGAGCGCCCCGTTCGGGGGTTGACAGCGCGGCCCACCTTCTCCCATAAGCGCGGACCTTTTTCGACGGAGGGTTTCGGCCGACCGATCGAGCAGGGCTCGGAGGAGTGTCCCGAGTGGCAAAGGGGGCGGACTGTAAATCCGCTGGCTACGCCTTCGTAGGTTCGAGTCCTACCTCCTCCACCAGCCGCTGTTTTCAGCGCTTCCGACATACTCCCGATTTCATCGAAACGCAGAGGGCAGTAGGCTCTTTGCGGTTCCCATGCCGCCGATGATCGGTCCATGTTCTCCCGCATTGGACCGGGTATCGAACCGGGGTATGTCGTGAACGAAACCGGGTATGTGGAGGCGAGCCGGTGCTGAGCGACGTCAAGATCCGCAAGGCCAAGGGCGCGGACAAGCCCTACAAGCTGGCCGACGAGCGCGGCCTGCATCTCTACGTGACGCCGGCCGGCGGCCGCCTCTGGCGATACCGATACGAGATCGGCGGCAAGGAGAAGCTGCTGTCGCTCGGCTCATACCCTGACGTCGGGTTGGCCGAAGCCCGGGTCGCGCGCGACGACGCTAAGGGGATACTGCGCCAGGGGCGCGATCCCGCGGTCGTCAAGAAGCAGCGAAAGGCCGTCGCTGCCAAGGAAGGCGTCGAGACGTTCGAGGCGCTGACTCGGGAGTGGCACACCTTGCAGAAGGACAAGTGGTCGCCGACCCATGCCGCCGATGTCATGAATTCGCTCGCGCGCGACGTCTTTCCTGACCTTGGGCGCATGCCTGTTCGGCAGATCGTGGCGCCCGACGTGCTCAACCTCATTCGAAAAATGGAGGCGCGGGGGGCGAAGGAGACCGCGCGCCGCATCCGCCAACGCGTCTCCGCCGTGTTCGAGTTCGCGATGGCGACGGCCAGGGCCGAGGTCAATCCGGCTCTGCCGCTCCGCAGCGTGATGGCGCCGCTGCGCAAAGGTCGGCAGCCGGCAATCACCGACCTCGACGAGGCCCGAAAGATCCTGGCCAAGACGCATGCGGAGACGGCTCACCCGGTGACGAAGCTCGGCCTCCGATTGCTGGCTTTGACCGCGGTTCGGCCGGGCACGCTGGCCGGTACGCCGTGGACGGAACTCGACAATATGGATGCCGACGCGCCGGTCTGGCAGATCCCGGCCGAGCGCATGAAGCTCCGGCTGCACCACAAGGACGACGAGACGAAGGATCACCTCGTGCCGCTCTCGCGGCAGGCCGTCGAGACGATCGAGACCTTGCGAGCCCTGACTGGTCGCGGGCCCTACGTGCTGCCCAACGGGCGCAGCTCGCACCGGCCGATGAGCGAGAACGCGCTCGGGTATCTCTTGAACCGGGCCGGGTATCACCACCGGCACGTCCCGCACGGCTGGCGATCGACCTTTTCGACCGTGATGAACGAGCGCTACCCGGCCGACCGGCCGATCATCGACCTCATGCTGGCACACGTGCCGAAGGAAAAGGTCGAGGCTGCGTACAATCGGGCGTCCCATATGGGGCGGCGACGCGAGCTCGCGCAAATCTGGGCAGACCTGATCACCGAGGGTCTGCCGCCGCCGGTCGAAGCGCTGGATCTGCCGAGGCGGGCGAAGAGGGCGGCGTGAGAAGCGAGATTGCAACCAACTTAGATTGCAAAGAGTCTTCAAGCCTCGGGCCCTAACGGCCGTCTCCGACCGGTGACAGCTATGGTAACCAAATTCTAAACTATTTCATTCAAGCGAAACTTTTCTCGATGTCTGGTGTATAATTTGTTGGGCGCGGGTGGGACTGCAGCACGAGTCATTTCATCATGGGTCACTTCGGCTCGACCAAAGCGCCTTCCTCAGATGAAAGGCGGAGGCGGTATTTTGTCCGTAACTTATCGGGCGCCGCAGTATCTGACCTCATCGCCGCCTTATCTGCCGCGGATCACGAGGCAGAATACGTATGCATGCCGTTACCTGAGCAGAACACCACAATATCATACACGCCAACGGCGATCATTCTGTGTGCAAGCAGCGTCGATCCGTGTTTTCGGGACAGGATATTCAGCGAATTCAGCGTTCTTTCTTCTGCATTTCCCGGCATACAGATCATCTGTATTGCAGACGATGATGATCCTGAATTCCTTGAGGCATGCTACGACAGGGGCGTTAGGCAGGTCTTACCTGCCCAATTGGCACTGCATGTGATCGTTCAAATACTTCAATTGATCGAAACAGGCGGAATGTTCATTCCGAGTCATTTGTTGATACAGAAATCAAATTAATTTTGGGTTGATTTCTTCATCTAAACAATCATTAACAGTCAATTCACCATCACCGCGGGAATCGAAAAATACCAGATAGTTCAGATCTTCATTCATATTGATCGAGGCTATCAACTTCACAAGACGATCTTCATCGGAAACCTGCGTTACAATCAACGGCTTGTCACTACTAGCTTGGAAATATTCTTTACGAGCTTGTCTCATGCAATCCGACGAAAAGACTACGCCTGCCTCCGCCAGTGGACGCATTGTGCTATCAGCAACAGGACGCCGTGGGACTAGAACGACAATCACCCGCCACCCTCCCTGTCAGCCCTTGTCGTACCGGATCGCTCTCGAAAGGCCAAAGTTCGAATCGAGATACTACAGTGATCGGTGAAGCTGTGAAACACTGGCAACAGCCTCATTCCGCCCATTACACATCTTTCGACGGAGTAAAGACCGCAGCTGTGGGAGACATGAACGCGAAGATACTTCCTTCGGCGCCGAAAGTGGCCGCGACGATAGGCCTCAGAGCGCTCCCATGACGCCTGCTACTCAGGGCAGGGAGGGGCGCGAGGTGCTGGCCGTTGCACCACTCTACGAAATCGCCGACGTCCGAGCGGTAGGCCCGCCGGGTCGCCTCTGACTTCGAGGCCACCCGGAACATGGTGGCCGCATCGTCGAGAATGTCGCGCTCCGGCGGTTTGGCAAGGGTTCCCGACCACACGGTCAGGGCGTGGTCGGGCATGGTGATACCTGTGGTTCAGGGCGTCATCGGATCCGCGGGAAGGGCAATTATCGTGCGCCCGTGCAGAGGGAACTCATTCCGATCTCAACGAGTCTTAGCAGCACGGCGACCCAGCTGCCGTCCCGCGGCCTTTCGGCCTTGTCCCAAACCTCGCCGAGGGGTCGCGGTGGTGCCGCTAGGAGACCTCATGCGCCGGCCCCACGTCTTCGAGCGATCCGCACGGCGTCGCCGACGCCCGGCTTTCCAAGAGCCTTCGCCCGACGCGGCGCGCCAGATCGTCGACGCGCTGCCGGAGCTGATCAGGATCGCCGAGGCCGGCGGTCAGACCGCGCTGGCCTACCTGCTGACGCTGGCGGAGATCGAGGCGGACAGCGCGGCACGTCGGGGTGTGGATGAGGCGGGTCCGGACGCGGCCGAACACGACACGTGATCAACCGACAATCGGTTTACAAAGTCGACTGGCGCTGCAACACGCGTCAAATGAAAAATGATTCGTTAACACCTCGACGTTAGCTCAGGCCGCTCAAGTCCATGAAGGACCCTTGGGAGGACATATGTCCCGATTTGCCAGTCACGGCTCTGGATCCGTCATCATTGAGTACGCTGTGCTCGCCGCTTTATTTTGCATCATCATTTACACAGCGCTGAGCACGCTGTTTCCGAGCGACATCTGAGCGGCCCGCCGATCACGCCGCAAGGCGATCTACTGCCATCGGCAAGGATGCCCGCACTCTGCGCCGCGACGCCGAGCGCGGCACAAAGATCAGCGAGCGGGCGCTCTCCATGGTGGCGGGCATGTGTGCCTGCGCCATGCGGAACGATGCGCTGGGGCAGTTGATTGTCACAGGCGCACCGCAGCGCATGGACAGAACACATGGCAGCGATCAAAGATCTTGAGATCACAGCTTTGACCGCGCTTGCCGCTTCTCCTGGCGGAGCGATGACCTTGTCGGAATTGACTGCCCATCTCGACGCCCGGCTCGGCTCGACATCGGAGGGCTCGAAAGGCGCCCAGTCGATGCAGAGCGCGAAATTCAGGGAGGACGTCCGGCACCTCATATCGGCCGGACGAGGCTCGGGAAGCATTGTCGATCAAGGCTTCGCCACATTGGACGACACCGGCAGGATAGTTCGGATCACCGAAGCGGGTCATACGTTCATCGGACACTGACCGCGGGCCGCTGGCCAGCCTTCCGAGCGTGCTTGCGGCGCGGCGACCAGGTTCAGGGCATCCGCTCGACCCATTGCGCGCGAGAAGGCCCCGGCTCGAACGGATCGCCGAAATACTGGGTTTCGCGGGCCACCTTCCCATCGAGGAACTCCATGATGCTCACGGTGTAAGACGGCTGGCCGTCATAGGTTAGGACATATTCGGTGACCCAGAGGTCGCCCACGCCGATTATCCGCCGTACCGTGAAGCGTTTCCGGTTCGGCTGAGCGGCGCGAGACGACTGAATCGTCCGCCGCCCGCGGATCCGCTCGCCCGATTGCGGATATTCGAGCACCGCGTCCTCTCGGTAAATCTGGTGCTCTCCCTCGAAATCATTCGCATCGGAGGCAGCCCAGTGGCGATCCATAGCCGCTCGAATCTCTCGCTCTTCCATATCGAATCTCCTTGACCATCGCCGTCGATGTTGAGCCGTTGCCATGCGCTGGCCGGGAACAGCCTTCCAGATCGAGCAGGCGGGAACGCGGATCCGACCTGCGTCCCGCCGGCCGAAGGGAATATCGTGGTGCCCCTTCGGAGAGAATCGAGGGCCGAAATGGAGACTTGTCCGAGTCTGCGGTCACCCGAAGATGCCGACGACCTCCTGAATGATGGAGAGCAAGCCGGCGAAGTGGATGTAAGCCCATATCGTCGCGATGAGCAGCACGTTGACAACCAGCGATATGACCAGGACCACCTTGTAGAGACGGAGGCTCAAGCGTCCTCCTCGACCGGATCGACGATCGTCGGGTCGTCGTCGCCCTGTCCGGTCCGGTTGATCCGCGGCGAGACGCGATGCCGGCTGAATTTGGCCTCCGGCGCCGGATGCAATTCCTCGGCCGACATCTCGCCGCGCAGCCATCGGTCGATCTCAGATTGCACGAGCACCGCGGGCATGCGGTCGTGATAAGGCGTCATCCATTCGGTCGCCTCGGTGACGATGAGCGTGCACGAGAAGACATCCTCGCCGCTCGAGGGATCGCGCCACCTGTCCCATAGCCCGGCCAGCGCCAGGATCGGCGCGCCAGCGGCATCTGAAAAAAGATGCGGGCTCTTGTTGCCTTTGGTGCCGGTCCACTCGTAAAAGCCACTCGCCGGCACGACGCAGCGGCGCTTGCGATAGGCGTCGCGGTACATGGGTTTGGTCGCCACGGTCTCGACGCGTGCATTGAAGGTCGCCGGCAGGTCTTTCAGCGGCTTCGACCACCAGGATGGGATTAGGCCCCAGCGCATCTTGACCAGCTCGCGCCGCCCCTCGGCATCGAACCTGACCGCATCTACCATCGTCGTCGGCGCGACGTTGTAGCACGGGCGCAGGTTCCGCGGCGGCCCGAAGACCGACAGGAACTCGTGCACCTCAGCCCAGGTGTAGTTCTGCGTGAAGCGGCCGCACATCGTCTGAGCCTAGCGCCCAGCGCGGACCTGCGCCAGCCCACTATCACGTGACGGCGGCATCCGACGAAGCCTCGCGGGACGTCCGGTCCGGAGGTGTTTCGGATTGGGACGCTGGTTTTGTCCTGGCGAATGTCCGGATCGCCGTCTCTCCGACGCTCCTAGCTTGACGCGGGGAGCCGAATACCTCGGCGCTCCTTTCCATGACCACGGCGCCGTACGTTCTGATCTCCCACCGAAAGCCGTTGTGTAATCGCTTGTCGCGGACGACGAACAGCCCTAGCTCGTCGACCGGTCCTCGCTCTGCCGCTTTTCGCCTGCGGGCATCTGCGGCCGCGGCCCGGGCGGCCTGTGAAAACCCTCGCCATCGATTCGATCCGTTGTTCATCCGCTGAAACTCCTGCCGGGCGCAGGCGATAGATGAGGAAGTTCGCCCAATCGGTAACCGCGACCGGCAAGTGAGGGTTGCGCGGCGCCGCGCGCATCGACAAGCGCCGACGTAGGCGCGATCCATCCCAGGGCGTGCCGGGCATCCTCAGCACATCGGGCGTTCGAGAAGCAGCAACCGGTGGCGGAGGCGGGACGATCAAATCTTTGAACGTCGACGTTGGCTCCCGACGACCACCACGGTTGTCGGGGAGCGCGCGCATGTACCATCACATCAAGAAACTCATGTACACCGTGAACGTCGGGACGCCTGACCCTCGGTTCGGCAACATGCTGCTGGAGCAGTTCGGCGGAGCAAACGGCGAGCTGGCGGCCGCCATGCAATACTCGATCCAGGGCTTGAACTGCGATGATCCAGGCCTGAAAGACATGCTGATGGACATCGGCACGGAAGAAATCAGCCACCTCGAGGTTGTCGGCACGCTGATACGCATGCACCTCAAACCGATGAAGACGAGGCGCGAGGACGCTGAGACCGATCCGCTGGTTGCCGTCGTCGGGGGCGGCGGCGTTTCCCTCTACAATTCTATGGGCAGCGCCTGGACCGCCGATTACCTGAAGATATCGGGCCAGCCTGAAGTGGATCTGCGCAGCAATATCGCGGCCGAGGCGCGCGCCAAGATCACCTATGAGCGGCTGATGAACTTCTGCGACGACGCGGACACGAAGGATGCCCTTCAATTCCTGATGTCGCGCGAGATCACGCACATGAACGCGTTCGAACTCGCCCTCAAGAGCCTCGGCAAAGGTCGCCTCGAAATCGGATCGCTGCCACCCACGCCGGGGTTGGTCGATCAGTATTTCAACGATTCGACTGGCGAAGGCGACGACGGAGAAAAGGATATGCTAGGCCCCTGGAACGAGGGCGGTTCATGGGAGCGCGTCGATGCGCCGGCCTTCCAGGCCTTGGCCGATATCAAGGCGGGAACGCGAGAAAATCAACCTGTTGGCAAAGGGCCGTCGGACGAAGCGCCGCCACATCGGAAGGGAAAAGCCAAGGACTGACGTTGGTCAGCGGCTTTTACACTGGCGATCCGTCATGAGGAGAACTCGCCACCGGATAAAGGCGCTCCCATCGAGGTGAAAACGCAAAAACTCGGTCTTATATCGTCCGTGAGCCTCACGTTAGCGGCGTGGCCGGTCAGGCGAGCACGTCGAGGATCATTTCCCGGTGAGCCGCCATGAGAGCGAGCGTTTCGCGCATCAGATGCAGGGTCCGGAGGCCGTCTCCCGTATACTGGCGGCGGCTCTTCATAGTTTCGATCAACAGTTCTTGGCGCGCGATCCGCGCCGAGCCCTCCGCGATGTGGCGGTCGGCTTGCAGTAAGTGACGACGCTCCATTGCCAAGTCTGTCATGTGCTCCACGAAGACCATCATAGCACACCGGCCGCCTCAGTTGGCGGCTTCCTCGCACCTGATCTGATCCGTTCCGGCCTCGTACCGGCGCCGCCGATGACAACGACAAGCAGGGGATGGGGATCAGGTGGACTGTGATCCCGGGTCATGCCGAACCGGAATGACGCACACCGGACCTAAGGGTCAGAATCGCCCTGCCCCAAACGCAAAAAGGCCCCGCCAGCCTTTCGGCCGTGGAACTCAACCCGAGGTGCATAACGTTTGGTTGAAGTTCAGGCGGGTGAAACGCTGCGATGCCGCAATATCATTTCCACGTTCGAAAAAACGGTCACACGCCGGACACCACCGACGTTGAACTCTCCAATTCGAATGAAGCGCGGCGCGCGGCGGCTCGTCTCATGGGAGAAGAGTTGAAGGCCTACCCAGACAGCTTCTGGAACGACGAGGAATGGCATATCGAGGTCATGGACGACCGTGGCCTCATCCTTTTCACCCTCTACAGCGCAGGCATAAGGTCTGCCGCTCTATGGGAGTAATCAGCCGCGTCGATCAGGGGCGCCGTTTCGGATCGATTCGAGTGATCATCCGTCCTCGATCCCAAAGCTCCACCGCGTGCTCGCTCACCACCTGATTGGCCTCCGCGATGGCGCTTTCGTCCGAATCCGCCACGATCACCGTGGCCGACCTTACCCTATTGTCGGCGCCAACCTCGTAGGCGCGGTAGGCCGGTTCTATGCCTCCGGTGTCTTGGGTTCGGATCGGCATGCTGACTCCGCGCTGGAGAAGGCTTCCGTTAGAAGGTTCTAGGCATCAAACCACGTGAGCGCCATCCGCTTGATGGCCTGTGCTTGCACACTGGCCGTGAGTATCGACCTGAACCGACTTCACCGCGTGACCCGGACGCAAAAAGGCCCGCCAGCCTTTCGGCCAGCGGGGCGAGGTTACAGGCACAGAGCGTATGCTGAGCACAGCGCGTGTGAGAGTCAAGGAGCCTTTTGGCCGCCCGGCATCGGCTCTTGCCGCACCTGCCCTTGCAGCGTCTCGATCTGGCGCTGCAGCGACTTGAGCTGGTCACCGACCGTGTAGTTCGACCCGAAGTCGCGTCGCAGATCCTCGGCGTTGCGGCTCAGCGCATCGATCCGGTTGCCGAGGTTGTCGACGAGCGCCTGGATCTCCGGCCGCTTGATCAGGTTGGCGTCGACCTGGTCGATCGACTTGTCGAGCCGCGTGACGTCGCGCAAGGTCTGCTCATGCGTGATGGCATAGCGCTCGTTCAGCCGGTCCTTCAACTCGTCGTATTCGTTCCGGCCGACCTTGGTGTCGATCCGATCGTCGATCTTGTTCATGCGCAGGATGGCGCGCTGGACGTCCTGCTGCTCGGCGTCCTTGGTGACGGACGTCCGGTAAATCTCCCGGATCTCATCCTCGTGCCGTCCCTGCGTCCCATAGATCGGCGAGAGCGCCTGGCTGCCGATCGCCACCATAACCCCGATGACGCCGGCCGCCGCGCCGGCGAAGGTCGTCCAGTTAGTGCTGCGGCTCGCCGAAAAGCTGCGGCCCTGTTCGGCGACGGACTTTCCGACGTCGCCGATCTGGCGGGACAGCGTCTCGGCGACCTGGTTGATCTGGGTCGCGGTCTCTTGCCGGAGCGAGGCGATGGCCGCCGACATTCCATCGAGTGCCCGCTCGGTCGCGGTGACGCGTTCCGATAGCGCCCCAAGGTCGCCGTGGGTCTGGCGTTCGAAGGATCGGCGTGGAGCATAGCGGCCAATGGTCATTCTCGCGCTACTTCGACTTCAGCCAGGCCGCCGACAACGCGTTCAGCGGCTTTTCGGCCATCGATACGACGAACAGGGAGGCGACCACCCATTGCTCGTAGAGGTCATACGGCGCTGGCAGCTTCGGGATCGCCATGCAGCCGAAATGATCGCAGCCGACGTGGAAGGTGGAATCAAGGAAGATCGCCGAGGAATGGGCGGCGGCCGCGAGCCCGACGATCATGTAGAGCAGGCGAGGCCCCCACCATGAGCTGGCGGTGAGCTTCAACTGGTTGATCGCGACGTCATGGTCGAGCGCCGCCTTGTAGGCTTCGGTGTCGAGCCCGGCGGCCGTCTTGAAGCCGTCGAGCGTGACATCCTGCTTCTTGCCCAGATAGGTGAAGATCGGGCCGACGATGCCGGACGCGATCGACGTGATGATGCTCGACAACCCGCCGGTGAGAAAGCTGAGCATCACCGTCCTCCCGC
Source organism: Lichenihabitans sp. (assembly GCA_965277635.1). Lineage (GTDB taxonomy): Bacteria > Pseudomonadota > Alphaproteobacteria > Rhizobiales > Beijerinckiaceae > Lichenihabitans. Next base: position 564,254 of record CBDIDE010000002.1, on the reverse strand, counting down.
CGCGACGACCTTGTCGCTTGGCACCGAAGCGGCGAGCTCCGGGTCCGCATCGATCCGATGGACCCCGGGCACATCGGCCGCCTTGGCCAAAAGCTCGGGTCGGTGCCGTGCGGCAAGGCGCGCCAGGACGCGGCGGACCGTCGACATGAAGAGGGCGCGAACCACGACGGCGGCGAAGGTCAATAGGCCGCCAACCACCGTCGCCACGGCGGTGACGAAGTTCTGATCGGCGAAGCTCTGGTCGACGCCGTGCTTGACGGCCCATGCGCAGCCGAAGGCGATGATGTAGCGGAGGACGATTTCAAGCGCATCGGACATGGAGGCCTCAGAATTGGTGCCAGAAGACACAGAGCCGGGCGAAGAGGAGGGTTGCTGCGACGGCCAGAACGGCGACCGTCCAGCGGCTGTGGGCGATCACGACGAGGAACCGGACCACCACGCCTTGAGCCGCGCCATGAGGCCGGGCTGCGGCTTGGGCGCGGGCGTGATGACGGAGGGTAGGACGACGGGCGGGGCGGGCGCTTTCGCTGCCATGGCGGTGTCGATCGCAATGCCGGTCTTGAGGCCGGCGATGCCGTCGTCGGACAGACCCTTGGCCCGCTGGAACGCCTTCACAGCCGCGACGGTCTTCGGGCCGAAGGCGCCATCGACGGCGCCAGGGTCGAAGCCAAGAGCCACCAGATTGCCCTGGAGCGTCTTGACCGCGTCGCCCGTCATGCCGGCGCCGAGCGAGACGGCGTCCTTGATGGCGCGCCCTGTATCGGCCTCGGCTGGAGCGACACCCGGATAGGTGCCGGTCAGGAAGATCGTGCGCTCGGTCTGCCTGCGCGTGACGAGGCCCGGGAGCACCCGTCCATGCGACCGCGTCCATGACGAAAAGGCATCGGCCGCGCCGCCCTTGTCGCCGGCATTCAGTTTCGTGAGAAGCGTCGAGCCGGCGAAGTTTCCCTCGCCGATGTTGTAGACGAAGCTCAGCACGGCATCGAACTCGCACTGCTTCAGGTCGACCTTGACGTGCCTGGCCAGCGCCGGCTCGTAGTTGTGAGCGAGATCGTCCGACAGGATCGTGTCAGCCTCGACCGCGGAGATCTGCATCCCCTCGACCGGAATCGGCGCGCCGGCAGCGGCTGTGTGCCCCGTACCGATCGTGAGCGTCCCGGTCGCGTCCTTGTAGGCGTGCAGGACGGTGCCCTCGAACAGGCCGAGTTCGCGCCGTCCCGGCGTGCTCATGTGCAGCGTCATGGGATCTCCGGATGTGCAAACGGCCCCTGCGAGGGGGCCGTGAGGCTGATGGGCGGTGAGGTCAGGCGGCCGGCGTGCTGACCCCGGCGGCGGTCGTGGCCGCGACGGCAGAGGCGACGGTCGCCGGATCGGGCGCTACGGTCGCACCGGTCGCATCATGGGTGGTAGTGGCGTCGCCGGTCGCGTGATCGAGCACCGTCGTGGTGCCGGCCGAGGCATCGGCGGCCGTGGTGGTGCCGGCGGCCGGATCGACCGTGATCGTGGTCGAGCCGGAGCTCGTGACGGTCGGGGCCTGCGCGGGCGCCGGATCGACTGTCGTGGTGCCGTCGGCAGGCGTGGCCGCGGCTGGCGTCGAGCCGCCGGTCAGCGCTGCGATCTGCGCCCCGAAGTCCGTCTCGACGGCCGCGATCTTGTCCATGATCGGCTGCATGATGCTATCGCGGATCTGCTGTTCATAGGCGTCGAGCCTGCCGAGCACGTCGGTCTCGACCTTGGTGCTGAGCGCACCAAGGTCGCTGCCGACACTGTCGAGCTTGTCGCGCTGCGTGCCGGCGAAGGAGATCAGCGACTTGAAATGGCCGAGCATCTTGTCGACGACGGCCTCGAAATCCTGTTCGGCGGTGGTGATGACGTTGGTCATGGAGTTGATCCTTGTACCGGCGTGCGAAAGCGCCCGCGGCCGGCCGGTGCGGCGGCGGGGAGGTTGAGAGGCGGCGAAGCTCAGCGCTTGAGTGTGACGGTCCCGATCGCAGGGTCGCTCGACGGCTGATCTGACTTCACGGCCACATCGGCCGTGGCTGTCATAGTCGCGGGAGAGGGAGCCGCCGAGCCCGGCACGATGACGACTTGGTCGCTGCCCGCCGGAATCGCATCGGTCAGCGCCTTGGCGGACGCGTTGGCGTCGTTGATGGCGGCGGCGACGGCCGTGGTATCGACGGTTTCGCCGGCCTGCTTGGTCGCCGTCGCGAGTTTGGCCTTGAGGTCCGCATTCTCGGCCTCCAATGCCGAGATGGCAGTGCGGGCCTTGGTCGTAGCGTCCTTGCTGTTGCTGAGCGCAGTGAGGATATCGTCTTGCGTCGACATGATGCGTTCTCCTTGTCTAACGAGGATCTGAATCTGACCGCGCAAGGCGGTGTTCTCGGCCAGGACCCGATCGAGCCTGACCGTGAGGTCTTGGGGTTGCATGCGTGCCTCTCGGGTTGGGTGACGATCAGGTCCGACTGTCGACGCCGGCGCTGCCGCTCGGCTGCTTCAGCCCCAACTGCGTCGTGAAGCCCGATCCGCGGCGCAGTTCGTGCCGGACCTTGGCGATCGTGTATCCGCCGTCGACGCCCGCCCGGATGCCGGACACGGCGCAGGGCGCCTCGGGTTGCGCGACCGGTTCACCGTCGATGACGACGTGATCAGCGGCGCCTTTTTCGCGAGCGCCCACCGCGGCGTTCGACGCGGCCTGAGCCTTGGCAAGGTCCTGCGAGGCGGCCTTCCGAACAGCGGTGTGGTCCGCGACGAAGTCCGACCCGATCCCGCCTACGGCCGGCGCTTGTTCCGTCTTCCACTGTGCCGCCTTGGGATCGTAGTGGCGCACTTTGAAATTCGCATAGGATGGGCGACTCTGCAGCGGCGTGATCGACCAGTCGAGCAGATTGACGCCCCATGCGGCCGTGATCCCCTCGAGCGACGCGCCCGAAGCCGACGTGCCGCCGGCGAGCGGCAGAAATACCGCCCGGCTGCCGAGAACCTTGAACGTGGCCCCGATCTCTCGTGCGATGCGCACGCCCCAGGCCATGAAGCTTTCGTTGCTGATGGCCCAATAGGGTCGCTGGACCGACGAAAGGCTCGCATCGACCTTCACGTCGCTCAGCCCCGCCACCTGCCCCCATTGCTGGGCGACGGTCCCGAACGACGTGTTGTCGACGTGGGCCTGCTGCGGCTGCTTCAGCTTGCCTCCCATGTTGGCCGACTTGGCCGATAGCGTCAGGATGCGGCCGCGCGATCGGCTCCCGGCCGACAACAATTCGCCAATCGATCCGCTGCTTTCCTCTTGCCCGTAGCCATGACGCAGCGAGTGGTGGCGCGCCGTCGATTTCGGCTCATCCGTGAAACCGTCGAAGATCGGCGCCGCCCCGCTATCGGACCAACCGAGCGATATGGAAACGGGGGCGCCGACTCGCGGCAGCGCGATCTGCCCGCCGGTGTCGTCGAGTTCGATCTCGACCGCATCGGCCTGACCGCCGTCGTAGAGCGTGATGCCGAGTGAGATCAGGACCGGGTTGAAGTTCGAAGACACGTCGGTGCCGTCGATGGTGATCTGGTAGACGGCCTGCCGGCTCATTCGAAGAGCCTGATGAGCTTACGAGGGGCGACCGCAGGCGGCGGCCCCGGCAGCGTGACCAGCACCGTCGTGCCCAGAGGCAGCACCGGCCCGAGCGCGGCCAAGCCCGGATTGAGCGCATAGGTCGCCTCGACGAAGCCGGGGATCTCCCGCTTGAACCGTCGGAAGAGCAGAAGGTCGAGGGGCTTCGGCTTGCCGGTGACGGTAAGCGTTTCGGTGGTCACGCGAACAGGCTTTCGAGCATCGAGACCAGCGCCGTCGGGGTTGCCGATGTCGAGGATCGCACGAGCGAGATATCGTAGGTCACCACCATGCCGATGCCCTCTGCGGACAGCTTCGAGCTCTTGGTGGACACTTTCTCGACCAGCCAATAGCCGAGGTTCGTGCCGTCGCCGCGCACAAGTGGCTGCGGGTCCCCGGTTCCCGTCACACCCCGCAGGGTCTCGATCTCGATGAGGCCGGAAGCCTGTCCCGCCCGCTGGTAGAAGTAGGGAAGCAGGGTGCCCGAGATCGTCAGGCGGTTGTCGGCCGGGCCAACGAACTCACGGTCCTGCATTGCCCCGACGACCGGCTTGACGGCAAAGTCGCTGCCGAATTCCTCGCTGACGTCCGTCGCGTTGAAAGGGCCGGGGCTGTCGATCGTCACGGCGCCGAGTTGGAAGAGCATGACTGACCAGCCTATTGCAGTATGTATCTAAGAATGATACATATTCGTTCAGAGAGGGACGATGGCAATCCGGGGCTTCAAAGACAGGACGACGGCCCTGGTGTTCGATGGGAAGTGTCCGAAGGGCTTCCCGTCCGACCTGTTCAAAGCAACCCGGCGAAAGCTTGCCATGATCGCCGACGCCGTCTCGCTTAACGATCTGAAGATGCCCCCTAAAAATCGCCTGGAGGCCCTCTCCAAAGACCGGATCGGACAGCACTCGATTCGCGTCAACGACCAATTCCGCATCTGCTTTCGGTGGACCGAGGGCGGGGCGGAAGACGTAGAATTCACCGATTACCATAAGGGATGAGGCAGATGACCGACGACATGGAGATCGTGGCGACCCTTCCACCGCTGCACCCCGGCGAGATCCTTCGTGAGGAGTTCATTGAGCCGCTCGGCCTCACCGCCGGGCGCATTGCAAAGGCTTGCGGCGTCCCCCGCACCCGCATCGAGCGGATCGTGGCGGAGGAGATCGGCATCAGCGGCGACACCGCCATCCGTCTGGGCCGTCTGTTCGGCATGAGCGCACAATTCTGGATGAACGCGCAAACCCATTTCGAACTTGAGACGGCGAGGGCGGCCATGGGCGACGAGGCGGAGAAGATCGTACCTTTCGAGCGGGCAGCGTGATCTATTCAACTACGCCCACCGTCCATCGCTGGTGAAGTTCCCGTTCAGCGCTGTTCGGACGGCGCCCAGTGAATGTGCGCCATGCGACCCAAACCCGCGATGTTTCACGTCGATGCTGGCCGAGCCGAGTGACGCCATCTCCCGCTTCAGTTCGCGGACGTGATGCAAGGCTTCCCGGATGCTGGAATGATCGATCGCGGGCGCGACGTTCATGGCCTGGATGTCGTCAGTGTGCGGGGCGACAGGGGCGGGTCTGCGGGGTAGGAGCGGAGATTCGGATGCGCGCGCCGCGCCGCGCTGGCTTTCGTCGGCGTAAACCGGTGTCTCTGGAGCAGATGGGCCGAGCGCAAATGCTTTGTCAGCTAGGCTCAGCCGGTGGTTCCAGTTCTTCGGCTTCACGATGACGCCATGATTAATGTCGGCCGACCTCTCGAAAGAGTCGTGGAAAGCCCGCGTCGCGTCGCGGCGGTTGTTTGTGCGTTTGACTGCCCCAATCGCGCCCGCGGTCTCAGGATCCCCTTCGGTGAGATAGCGCCACGATGCTTCGTCGGATGTCGGGTTGAGCCCATGCGCCTTGGTCCAAGCCTCGAACGCTCGGCGCCGTGGACCGGTCCATTGCGCCCAGCCGACACCGCCGCTTCCGGGCGCCTGCCCACCCTCATGATAGGCTGTAAATCCGGCCGACTCGTGCCCAAGATTGCCAAGGACGCCGGCTGCCTGCTCTTTGCTGAGACCGTAGCGGTCCATCAGCCCGCGCATGATCGCCGGCGCCTTGCCTGCAAACTTGGATCCGGTGGGTCCAAGCGGCGTGGACGGCTCGCCTCCATCAGCACCCTTCCGGTGCGTCAGGATCGCTTTGTGCTGCCGATTGTAGCGGAGGTTTTCCGGCCGACGCACGGTGTCGCCGCCGACATCTTCACCCGCGCCCGGTGTCTCATAGCTAGCGTTGACGATGCCGCCACCACCACCATTCCCCGCGTCGCCCTCGCGCGCCTCAAGGACGCGCATGAAGCCGTCGTAGGTGCCGCGTGCGACAGCCTCTTCGAACATCGAGGACGAAGACGAATCCTTGGTGAAGGACACCGGCACGATGCCGGTAGAGGTCGCACCGAAAATCTGGTGCCAAAAGGACTTGGCCGGCGGCGGCTCTGTCCGTTCCCGCAGGTCGTCGGGATGGAACGCACCGGGTTGTCCTCGCAGAGCCTGGTCTCGCACATCCTTCTGAGCCTGGAGGCGCCGGTCAAGCTCGTCCTTGCTGTAGGGAGCGATCGGGGGAGCATGCGCGGCGTCTGGCGGAAGCACGTAGGCGGGATTGCCTGTTTCGTCCTTCCCGCCCCAGTTGCCGATCACTCGGCCGTAGTCGTCAACCATCGGACTATTGGTGGCACCGGCCGCCGCACCGGCACCCAAGATAATGCCGGCTCCGAGTGCCGGCACACCGGCACCCGCAAGAAGGGGCAAGCCCCACTTCCCGTCTTTAACGACCTCCGAGCCGGCTTTCTCAACGGTGTTGACCGCGCCGGCCGCGCCGAGCTTCACGGCGGCGGCATCGAGCGCGGCGGCCGACGCCGTCAGCTCACCTGCGGCCGTGCCGAGCCCAAAGCCGTTGAGCGCCTTCCAGGACAGGTAGCCGGAACCGGCAAGGCCAGCCGCGCCGAGCACGCTGCCGGCGGTCAAGGCTCCGATGGGATGGCTCTTCGCTACCTCGGCAAGATCATTGATCCAGCCTGCCACGCTGGTGAGTGCTTGCCCGATCGGGGCCATGATAGGTGCCGACACGTTGGCCGACAGGTTGCCGATGGCCTTGGACAGGGCGGTGACACCGACGGTGGCATCCTCGGCGTTGTGGCCGACCGCTGCCAGACCCTTTGCGAGGCTGTAGTTCTCAGCGTGAACGTCATAGGTCTGGCGCTGCGTGATGGTCTTGGCGATGAAGTCGGCGGCGGTGCCGGAGAACGCCTTTTGCACAAAGGAAAGCTGAGATTCGGTCGTCTTCATTCCGGCCGCCTCAAGGTGAGGCAGGAGGACGTCATAGACCCACTTGTCCGGATCGGTCTCGAATAGGCTTTCGCCGCGAACCGCGTCCTTGGCGCCTGGCTTCAGACCCTTCGCTTCGCCGTTTTTCAGGTAGTCGATGGCATTCGGGTCGACCATCCCGATGCGGGCCATCTCCTTCAGGGCCGAGTGCTTGTTTTGAAACCCGCTGTTGAGCGTCTTGCTCATCTGCGCGATGTCGTTACCGGTCGTCGAGCCGCCGAGTTCCTGAAGGATCGACGGGCCGACCGTCGTCAGGAACCGGTCCGAGAGCTGAGCACCAGCCGTCTTGGAGTATTTGACGAACTCGAAGATCTGCTCCGGATTGACGGTGCGGCCCGACACCTGCATGACACGGACCCAGCCGTCGATCAGCTTAGCGAGGCGCGCAGGGTCCTGTCCGGCGCCGACCAGTTCGCCCGCCTTCACGAGCTGGCTGATGCCCTCGCTCGACTGTCCGCTCGTGTCCATGGCATCGAGCACGGATTTCGCGCGGATGACCGGGTCGAGAACCTTCGACAGCTCGGCAGGGTCCGCGATCACCGACCTTAGCTCCTTCGCGACCTCCATCACCTGCGTCTGACCGATGTTGCCGACGATCGCCGACAGCTTCAGCGCCTGATCCTGAATTCGGACGATCTCGGCCGGACTGATGCCGGCATTGCCCATCTGCACGCGCTCGTGCTGGAGATCGGCCCCGGCCTCGATCACTTTCTCGCCGCCCGAAACGACGCCGTGCGCGCTTGCATAAGCGGCCGCGCTCGTCGCGACGAAATGGCGGAAGCCGGCTCGGCCCTGGGCATGCTGCATGGCATGCGCCTCGGCGTCACGCTGCTTCTGGCGTGCCGCCACGATAGCTGCCGTCTCGGATTGAATGGCGCGGACCCGCAGCTCCTTCTCATGGTTCGCGATTCGCTCAATCGCGACAGCTTCTTCCTGGGTCGCCGCGATCCGGTGCTGGATCTCGCTTCGGATCTTGGCGGTGACCTCGGCCTCGATCTTCGCGCGCACGGCTTGCTCGCGGTGTCCCGCGGCAGTCTTCTCGGCCAATTCGACGGCCAGCAACGCGATACGCTTGTTCTCAGCGCGCTGGTCCTGCTCGGCGATCTGCGCGTGAAGTTGCTGTTCGCGCGCCAGGATGGCGCGAGCCGACTGCTGAACCGTATCGACCCGCGCTGTTTCCTCGCGCCGCATCTCGACCGTGCGAACTTCCGCCTGCCGCCTGGCCTCCGCCGTGAGATCCTTCTCCTCACGGATGACGGCCCGGACGGTTGCCACCGTCGTCGATTCGAACGTCTTGATCGCCCTGATCTGCTCGGTCGTCAGTTCAGCCGTCGCCTTGCCGGCGATGCCTTCCTGGCGGACATAATTGCCCCAGGCTCGGGTCACGCCCTCGATGTGCTGCGTCGACGCGCCGAGCTTCTTCAGGTTGGCCTGCAATCGATCGCTCGTGCCCGAGGCCTTCAGGGCCGCGTCGATCTGCTTGACGCGTGCCTCCGCCTGTTGAAGCGCCTCGGCGACATGCTTCGCGTTCGCGGTGAAGCCATCGTCGAGAAGCTGCATCCGCAGGGTCGATGTGACGATGGTCAAAGCGCGAAATCCTCACGGATCTGCATGGCCGTCTCGACCTCGAGCAGGAAGTCATCCCAGAACATGGCGTTCATCTCGCTCAGGCCGAAGCCGGTGATGCGTCCGACGTATTGCCGGTAATATCGGCATCCGAAGGGATGGAGGCGGGTTGCGTCCTCGCGGTCCGGAAGCGTGCGGGCAAAAAATCGTTGCCGTCCTCGACCAGAGCATCGCTGTCATCAGGGTCGAGCGCATTCCACACGTCGTCCCCGACCGGATTGCCATCGACGTCGTAGAACAGCGGGAAGCGCACGTCGGCACCGTCGCTCGTCGAACGCACCCTGTCGACGAAAGCCCCGATCTCGCCCGTGGTGAGCCGCCGCACGACGATCTGCCGATACTCGACGCCTCCGACCTCCACCGGCCATGAAAGGTCGCGGGTCTTGGATCGCGGCCGATCGACGAGGAAGCGGGCCGAGGGAGGCGACGGAGGCGTCGCGGCCGGCTTCAGGGCCGGAGGTGGGGTTGCGGCACCACTGACCGGAAAGCCGTCGGGGCCGAGGCCGGGAGTTGCGACGGGTGCGGGATCGGGCATGAGACTACGTCATCCTTCTTTTGAACTAGCTTCACGCGATGGCGAGCGCGCTCAACATGTCCTGGTTCTGTACGACACCGTCGACGCGCCAGATCGAGCCGAAGAAGTCCCAATAGAATTTCTCCTGCGTTCCGAAGTAGAGTTCGTAATGCAGGATCTCCTTGATCTCGTAGTCGTTGCCCATCATCTCGCCGCGCTTGTGTTGCTCTGCCGCGATCTTGGTAAGCCGCCCGAACATAACCGCCTTTGTGGTGACGGCGGCGCCGCCGTTCTTGTTGCGGATCAGGCCGTAGGACGTATAGGGAAACGACACGCGCCCGCCGATGCCGAACTGCGACATGGTCTGCGGATCCCAGCCTTTGAGCCGGAAGCTCGACATGAGCGCCTTGATGCCGAGGCCGCCGACATCGATGGCCGCGATGGCGCCCCCGGCGTGATGCTCCTGCGTGATCTCCTCGAGATCCGGAAGCTTGTGGTTCTCGATGATGAGGTGCTTGGAATTATCGGGACCGGAGTCGCCGACGAAGAGGTTCGCGGCCTCCTGAACGTAAAGCTGTGCCATGTCGGATGATCCTCAGCCGTCGGCTCGGCGACGGCACGTGAAAGTGACGTGGATGGGCGAGGCGGTAGCGGCAATCAGCCGGTGACCTGGGTCGCGCCGGCGGCGATCTGCGCGAGCTCGGCCGTAAGCGCGGCGCTGTCGAGCGCCCGATCGATCGTGATCTGCAGGATCGGCGCGGGTTCCTCCGAATTGTCGAAGACGCGGATCTTGCCAAGCCGCAGGTTGTCGGGCGTGTTGTTGTCGGCCGCGAAACCGATGGAGAAGCCGACCACGCATTCCTGGCCACGCAAGTCCGTCATGATCGCGGTCATGTCGTTGAGCACGGCCTGAACGTCGTGCACCGTGATGTTGTCCTTCATCAACCGCCTGCGGCAGCTCTTGATGATGGCGAGGTTGGTGAAGTCGCGCCCTCGCGTCTTGTTGAACATCGAGTAGCGCGGATCGGAGGCCGCGTTGTTGAAGCAGCACAGCACGAAGCCGCTGTCGTTGATCGACGTGTCGCTGAGATCGCCGCGCGCCGTGACCCCGACGCCGACCGCAAGCAGTTCCTGTCCGTCCGTGGCACCGTCGAGGAGGCTGAGCGCGTCGATGCGCTTGAGCCCCAGCAGCCCCTGGACGGGCTGATTGCCCCACGACCAGAACGGATAGCCGCCATGCTGGAAGTCGGTGCGGACACCGCAACCGATCGTGCTGGCCGCGCCGTCGACGTAGATGTCGTTCGTCCCGGAGGCGATGATCTCCCAGTTGTCGACTGGGATGAGCCGCTGCGAGTTGAGCGTGCCGCGCCAGGCGATGGCGGCGGCTTTCGTCGTGCCGGGACCGCCGACGGGGGCATGTGCCAGCAACGCGTTGAGGACGGGCGGCAGCGCCGCGCAGATCGGATTGGCGAGCATCTCCATGCTGACCGTCGCGACGGCGCCCGTGCCGGTGCCGCCGTTGCTATCGGTGATGGTGACGGTCGGCGGCGTGGTTGTGGAATAGCTGCCGGGACTCGTCAGCGTGATCGACGTGATCTGTCCACCTTGCGCCGCCGCCAGCGTCACCGTCGGCGCCGAGGTGTAGCCGGTGCCGGCGTTGTCGACGACGATCGAGGACACGATGCCGTTCGTAAGGACTGAATGAGCGGTCGCCCCCGAGCCGCCGCCGCCGGTGATGGTGACGGCAGGCGCTGTGCCATAATCCTGGCCGCCGCCGTCGACGGCGATGCCGATGACCTCGCCAGCGGTCCCGCCGCTGCCGAGGGTCGCATGGGCGGTTGCGGTTACGCCGGCGTTGCCGACCGTGGCGATGGCGGTCGCGCCCGGCGGATTGAAAGCCACCAGTGGATGGGTGTAGCCCGAACCCTCGCTGGTCACGACCGGCGCGGTCGCAGCATAGGCGACCTGCCCGGTGTAGCCGGGCGTCCCGACGATGCGCGGCGTAACGCCGAGAAGCGACGGCGCCTTGAGCAGGGCATAGAGCCCTGTCCCCTGACCCGGGTCGCCGATGATGTTGGCGATGGTGCCGGCCACGTCTTCGGTGACGCCGTCCTCTTCGTAGGCGGTCGCGACACGCACGACGACGGCGCGAGCCGAGACCTGGAGATCGGCCAAATTCGCGTTGATCCGCAAGACGGTCTGGTAGATGGGTCCAGTACCCATCGCGGCCAGGGTGGCGGGATCACCCGTGTTGATGTCGACCGGCGTGTTCAGCGGGAAGACGCTCGACAGTGCGTCGTCCGACGGGAGCACGATGCCTACCACCGAGAAATCGGACAGGACCGGCGGCAGGGTCGCATCGTCGAGCTGATTGAAGATGAAGCCGAGAGTGGGCGAGGTCATGGGAAGTCATCTCCTGGTGGCGCGCAGGGCGCGGGCCGGCGGGACAAGGAAAAGGCCGCTCGACGCGGCCCGATGTGGATGGGAAAAGAGAAGTGGCCAGGCCTACATCCGAAGCGTTGCGGTCAATAGTTGGGTGCCGTTGCCGAAAAACGTGATGTTGGTCCCGCCATACTCGATGGCTTGCAGGAAGTGTTGGCCAAGCGGATTTCCGGCATATTGCGCAATCGGCTGGGCAAATGACGCCACCCCACCGAATACGCCCGACACTCCGTTGTATCCGTTCGTCTTGTCGAGCCCGACACCGACAGCCCCGAATGCGGTGCCAGACGTTATATTCGCCTCGACCGAATAAGAGGCTTGAAGACCATCCTCCGCCAATCCCAAGACGATGTTGATGCGGTTGGTGACCGAGTTGTCGGCCGACCTGTAGGCCGCCGTCGCGTAGGCCCAAGATGCCGTGCTGTCCTGGACGGTCGGGGTGACTGACACCCTATTGTACATGTTCCAAAGGTTGAGCGTGGCCACGCCTCCGCCTGCGGCCGACGATCCAAGGTTCCAAGTGACGGTCGCTCCCCCGGCGTCGGTGCAGAACGTCCCGACGAAGGTGCCAAAGCCGGCCGCTGGCCCATTGGTGATCGCGTTGGCGTTGACCAGGACGCCCTGGACACGGGTGAGCGCGGTCGACCCGACGCCCGTGCCGCGTTGCGTATTGGATCCGCCCGTCCCGGCCGACCACGCCGGGCCGCGCGTGACACGGACTGTCCCCGAGGCGTTCCAAGCGAACTCATCATAGCATGTGCTCGCGACCGCCGCCGATGGACTATAGGTCGTGTCGCTCAGCGCCTGAGCGTATTCGGAGTAGGTCGTCGCGACGAAGGCCGTACCATTCCACAGGCTGATCACATTGCCCGTGTAGGGCGTGTAGTAGACGCTCGTCGCGGCCGTGACGGTCGTCGTCACGACCGGCGTGCCGGAGGCGAGGGTCAATCGACCTTGAGGGGTGACGGACGCCGCGCTGACCGTTCCGGTCGACGTGATCGGACCTCCGATCAGACCGCCTCCCGTCCCGACGCTGGTGACCGTGCCGGCGCCCGCCGGTGTCCACGAGGGATCGGCGCCCACGCCGCCCGACACCAGGACATTTCCCAAGGATCCGGGGCTGAGAGCCGACCAGGCTGCGACCCCTCGATAGAGTATCGTTCCCCTCGCCGAGCCGAACGCGGCGTCCAGGATCGATGTCTGCGTCGCGGCCGTGCCGAGACCGAGCGAGGTCCTGGCCGCCGCGGCCGAGGCGAGATCGCTGAGATTGGCGCTTTTCTGGAGGGCGAGAGCTTCGTTCCCCCTGGCCGTCGTGGCTTCAGCGGTGGTCGCCGAAGCGTTGGCGCCCTCGTTCGTCCGTGCGGTCGCCGCCTCCGCCGCGATTGACGAAGCGCTGGAGCCCTCGGCCGTCTGAGCGCGAGTGATCTCCGCGGCCAGCCCGGCCGGCGTGAAGGTGTGTGCCGACGGGTTGATGATGCCGAGCAGGACGTTCTGCGCGCCGTCGTTGATGGTGACGTTGGCGCCCGTCGCGGTCGCGCCCGCGCCGATGGCCAGGACGACCGATCGCGGCGGGACGACGGTCTGTGCGCCGGCGGAGGCCGTCGCGGCCGCGACCGACAGAGCCGCGGCGAGCAGAACTCGAAAGCGCATGATCGTCCTCATGGGCTGATGCCCGATGCAGCGGTCCAGATCGCCGTGATCTGATCCGTCGCCTGCCCGACGGTGAGGCCGAGCGACTGCAGGTAGGCCGCGAGCAGTCTGGACAGGACGCCGCCAGGCGGCGCGAAGGCTTCGACGTAGATGGCTTCCCACGAACCATCGGTGGCGTCAGGACTGCCGACGCTCGCCAGGAACCCCGTGAACGTGCCACCCGCGGTGACGAGGGTAGGGCGTGCGGCGCGGGTCACCTGGGCGGTGCGGGGCTGCAGATTGGCGAGTGGGACGGCACGATTGCCGTCGAGCGGCGCCGCGCCGTCGGGTTGGCCGATCGAGGCGGCTAAAGCCGCCTGAGCATCGGCGGCCGAGGCGACGATCAGCCAAAAGCCGGCCGCGAGATCGGCGGCGAAGCTGCTCGATGTGTGGCCGACCGTGCAAGCGTAGGAGCTGCCGGCAACCGACACAAAGGACGCCGGCGGTCCGGCGACATAGCGCTGGCCTGTCGCCCAAGCAACGATCCCGCTCAACGGCACCGGCCCCGCGGCGCCGCGAACGCCGAAACTATCGACGACGAAATCGTCGGCCGGCGTGATCGGTCCGAAGATGCCTGGCATGGGTCAGATGTCCATCATCACGTCGCCGTAGGCCCAGGTGCGCGGGCTCGTGGGGTCGGTGGACACGGCGATCGTCGCCACGAAACCGTAGCGGCCGAGCATGGCACCGAGCACCTCGATCGGCGGATCGAGGCTGGCCCACCCCGTGTTTGCGACCTGGTCGGGCTGGTGGACTATGATGCCGCCCGACGACCAGGTCAGCGCCGCGCCGCCGGCCTGCGGCGGCGTCAGCACCATCGCGATCGTCGCGTCGGTGAGATCGATCGGCGCGCCGGTCGCGTCGCGGAGCCGGAACGGGATCGGCGCGCGCGTCGACCGCGACAGCACGATGGTCCGGCGCGGAACGGACATGGATCAGGCCGTCACCGCTGCGAAGGCCGCGTCGATCTCTGCCGTCGTCGTGATGGTCGGTGGCGAGGCCGTGACCTCCGCGACGACGGTGTTGAATGTCACGAAGCACACCTGCACATGCTCCAACAGCGCATTGGATACCGCGATGACCTGCGCGGCTGTCAGGGTGATAGACGCACCGTTGCTCTGAACGAACGGCGTGGTGAAATTCGCATCAGCCTCGGCCGCGATGCGCGCGCCCATAACCATGATCTTGGAGCGGTCGTCCGTCGCCACCGAGACCCCGTCGACCGTGATGCCGCCGGTCTCCTTGACGTAGCGGGCCGAAGCGGCATAGGCGGCGAGGTCGACGAAGATGCCGTAAGGCGTGAGCACCTCTTGGAGCGCCGCATCGGTCTGTGTGCCGGTGGCGTCGCGCGGCCAGGGCGTCGGGGTCCGCCCGCCCGCCTGCCAGGCCAGATAGACCGGGTCGGAAGGTGCAAGGGTGCCCGCTCGAGCCGAGCCGAACAGGCGTCCGTCACTTGCGAGCCAGTACCAGTCGGTCGGCGTGTAGCGCACGGGGAGCGAGAGCGCCCCTCGCAGGTCGGCGATCTGGGTCTCGGGCGCGTCGATGCTGTCCGTCACGGCGGCGTCCTTAATTGTAGAGACCTTGGGTCGACTGCGTCCCTGCGATCGAGCCTGGGATCCAGTTCACGCCCTGGCCGAAGGTGTTGATCACGCCGTTGTCCGAGCAGCTGAACTTCTTACCGGTCGCCGACCCCGACCAACCCGAAGAATTCGCGAAGATGATGGTGCCGCAGGTGTCCGCGTTGCAGACCGCGCCCGTCACGGTAAATCCGGCGCCGAGCGTGATGATCGCGCCCGTCTGCACGACGATCGCACCCTCGGAGGTCATCACATAGCCGATATTGGTGGTGACCTTGATCGGTCCGGCGATGGCGATCGAGCCCCCCGACATGGCGTCGATCGCCGCGAAGGGGTTTGTGGTCAGTGTGGCCGAGAGGGTCACGGCAAAGGGGATGATGGCGCCGCTGGATTGAGCGGAGAGTGTATTGGTTACGGTGCCGGTGTTTTGGACCTGAACGCCGATGAGCTGCAGGACGGAGCCCTGCACCTGGATTACGCCCGAGGACCCGCCGCTCCCCGATCCGGCGATGGTGTAGGCGTCCTGGTTGGCGCTGTCGCCCTGGATGATGAGGCTGAGGCCAGTCGGGATCGAGGTCGGCGCCGCGTAGGTGTTGTTGGCCACGCCCAGCTGGATGCGCAGCACCTTGCCGGTGACGGACAGCTGATTGACGGCGTAGTTGATCGCGCCCTGGATCGTGGCGAAGGCCTTGGCATCGGTATTGGCCGAGCCGTCGCCCGTCGTGTCGTTGCCGCCCGGCCGGACATAGAGGGTGACGCTGCCGATCACCAGCTTCGGCGCATTGGCGGCGATGAGGGCGAGGACGTCGCTCCGCATCATCCCGAGCACCTTCTGCTCGGTTCCGTCGAAGCTGGCCAGGAAGTCGGCAAGCGGCGGAAGGTCGCCGACCGCGAGCGCCGACCCGTCCGCCTTGGTAAAAAGCTTGTCGCCGAGCCCGCCGACGTTGCCGTGCGGCGTCGTCGTGGCGTTGGCGGCCGCACCCTTGCGCCACCGGAAGATCTGATTGGGCTGATAGGCCGTGATCCCCGGCGAGGCCGCCCCGACGAGCTCGTCCGCCGTGGACGCTCCCGCGCCGTCCGTGACGCTGATGAGGTCTCCCGTGTGCGCGAACGGCTCCCAGGCGGCGCCGGTCCACTTGAGATATTCGCTCGCGCCGTCGTCGGCCTGGTCCATGATCCCGCCGACCATCTTGGCCGGAGGCGTCAGGAACGCCCAGAAGGTGCCGTTCCATTCGGCGATCGTGCCGACGGTCGCGGTCGCCCAGGCGCCGGTGGCGCCGGTCGGAATGATGTAGAGATCGCCGATGGCGGGGCTCGCCGGCGGCACCGTCACCGTGGCGGAATTGATCGAGATGAACGGGGTGCGATAGAGCCGCTCGATGGTGAATCGCTCGCCCTGGGTCGGCGACACGGTGAGGGCGCCGGCCGAGCCGATCGGCATGGCAACGGTGAGGTCGATGGATGTCGACTGGTTGCCTGATCCCGGCGCGACGACCTCGGTCGCGGCGAGCGCGGTCACGCAGACCAGGTTGCCGCTCTGATCGTAGACGCCAGCCTCGCGCACCGTGAAGGGGCCAGCGGTGGCGGGGATCGTGGTGTGCACCACGATGCGGCGCGTGTCAGCAGGATCGACGCCCCAGGACGTGATGGCACCACGCCAGACCTCGTGCACGAGGCTGGTCTGGCTCTCGGTGGGCGTGACCGCCGCGCCGTTACCGTCGCCGACCGCGATCGAGACGACCGGTTGCCGGACCCCCGTCGTATAGGCGGCCGCAAGCTGCTGCTCGCCGTAGAGCGTCGGCGTACCCGAATAGGACATGAGCAGGTCTCAGATCTTGGCGTAGATGCGGGCGCGGCGAAGGGCGATGATGCCGAGCGCGACCGCAGCAGGCGGTAGCGTCACGGCCGGCATGGCACTCGCGACGGTGGCGTAGATGAGGGCGCGGCGGATCGCGATCGTGCCCAGGCATTGCCCCGACGGCAGCGCGAAGTTCGGATACGTCCCGGTGGTGGCGTAGATGAGGGCGCGGCGGATCGCGATCGTACCGACCTGCACCGAGGCCGGCGCGGGCGACGGCGTGACCAGCAGCCCGTCGAGGTAGGAGCGGGCGTTCTTGGCACCGATGGCGACGCGGTAAACCGTCTGGGTCAGCTGGGTGGTCCAGCCGTCCGGAACCGGGATGCGGACCCGGAAGCAGTAGGGCCGCCCGGCATATTCGAACCATTCGTCGATCTCGGCGCCGATGCCGAGCTGGTCGAGCGCCTGCTCGATGCTCCAGCGGGTGCCGTAGCGACGGTGCAGATCGAGGCTTGAGGCAATGGCGTTGCGCTTGCGCCATTCCGGCCAGGCCGGATTCCACTCGTGCAGCGAGCGTTCCCAAGCCAGATAGGGCAGCAGCTCCGTCGGGCAGAGCGCCGGATCCTTGGCGCGCCGGACAAGCTCAGGGTCGAGTGCCCTGGTCGTGTAGCTGTCGTCGTCGGCGAGGGACAGCGCTCGCTCGAACGGCGTTGCAGAGGACGGCAGAAGATCCTGGCTCACCCCGAAACCTGCACCGCGACGTTGATGCCGGTACAGGATGGCGCGACGCGCGGCGTCGGGCCGATGCTCTGTGCCGGCGACGCGATCGCGCAGTCGATGAGCTGCGACACCCCGTTCGCGTCAGGCACGCCGAGCGCGGCCTCGAAGCCCGCGAGCGTCGCGGCCCCCTCGACCCGGTAGCGGTCCGTCGCGAAGGCCTGAGCACGGCCGATCGCCTGGCTCAGCACGATCGACGAATCGGGCCCGGGCGGCAGGATCAACGTCGCCTGCAGCGTATAGGGCACGATCTGCGCCACCTCCACGAAGACTTGGTCGTTGAGTGGCCGGCAGGCCTGGCTGCGGGCTTTCGTCCGGTCGAACACGACGATGTCATTCCCGGAGGGTTGCGGGTTGGCGAGGCGCAACGCGTAGCCGCCGAAGGCATCGGAGACCGCCTGCAGCGTCGCTTGCGAGGCGAGACCGCCCGCCTCGCTCGACAGCAACGTCATCACGACCTGGCCGGGATTCACGAAACCCGTATATTCGGCGCCATAGCAACGGGCGTCGATGACGAGGCCCGATGCCGACAGCGCTAGAAATTCATAGGCGCCGGGCGGCCCGGCGATGGACAGCGCCTCCCAGGCCATCTGGATCCGCACCTTGAAGGGACCGTCCCTCTCCATCACGGCGGCCGTGGTCGGCGTCGCCGGCACGATGACTAGGCGCTGACAGCCATATTGCGCGCCGAGCTGGTCGAGGTCCGTTTCGACCGCCTCGGCGAGCAGGACGCCATTGACCGCATCGTTGACGCGCTGACGCAGCAGCATCTCGCGGTAGGCACCGGCCTCCTGGTTGATGACGATCGGATCGGTCTCGATCCCCTGGACGTCGTAAGGGATGGCGGCGGCGGCTGCGCGTGTGGCGAAATCGCCGATCCGCGCCGTACGCAGCGTCTCGAAGGCGATTGCCTCGACGGCGACGGGCGGCGCCAGCGCCGACAGGTTGACCGACGCGAAACGATCCATGGAGCGGTTCCGCTCTATTTGCGAGAGGGGACGGAAAGCGTCCTAGAGATCGATCGTCATGACGTCGCTGGTGAAGTCACCCTGCAGGGCGTTGGGGCGGTAGAGCGCCAGCACGCGCATGCCGAGCTTGCCGGTGCGGGCTCCGGCCGTCGTATTCTGCGGGGCGGGATAGATGACCTTCAGCACACGCAAGCGCGGCTCCCACAGATCGATGGCAACGATGATGGCGAGGAAGAACCGTGCCAGAGCATCCGGCGTCAGGTTCTCGCGCTCCAGGAGAGCTGGCACATACGACCCGAAAAGGCGGCGCATGACGCGCGAGAACAGTGCTGTCGTGAAGATCACCTGGACGGACTGGCGTACGTGGTCGATGTCATGAATTACCTTGCCGTTATCTCTGTTGATCCCGGTGGAAGGCATGAGTCAGAAGTCCTGGAGATCCTGCGCCGCCTGCAGCGCATCCATCTTCAAATTGTAGGGAGCGTCGCCGATCTTGATGACCAGCTTGGTGATATCGTCGACCTGGATGCGCTGGCCGTCCGTGGTGATGAGGTGCGCCGTCTTGTCCCCGGTCTTCACCTGGTGCTTCCCGTCCTTGAACCTGACGTCGGTCTGGCCGGCGGCGTCCACATAGATTCCAGGGTCGGTCGAGGGGGCCTTCACGTTGTCGGAATGGCCGAGAGGGACAAGCAGCCCCTGCTCGAAGTCACCATCGGGCGACAGATGGAGGAACTGCTGCCCCTTCGACGGTGGATTGTGCTGGTTTCTGGCACCCGCGATCGTCGCATAGGGGACGAAGGGACCTTTCTTCGGGCCGCCATCGTCGTTCACGCCGACTTGGATGCGCGCGCGAGGCTTCGACGGGTCGGACACGTCGATGTCCACATCGTCTACGATCGTGCCGGGGCGGCACATCCGCTCAAGCCGTCCCTCGAGCTGGGCGATACGCTCGTAGAGTTGGCCGATGTGGTCATGGATCTCTTCGCTCATGGCGTCACGGGATCCGATGTCGGCGTGATGTCCAGGGCGCCGTCCGGTGCCTCGTTCGATCCGCCATCGACTACGACCTCGACCATCTGGACGATCGGATCCGTCATGGCACCGCCAAGCGGGCCGAGGCTGACGTCCACCATGTCTTCCGGCCGCAAGCCGAGCAGCGCCGCCGTCGCACGCCATTCGGGTAGCGCGTCGCCCTGAATGGCCGCGGCAACGATCGGGGCGAGGTCCAGGATATCGTCCGACGCTGACATGGCGGTCTGGAAATCTGCCCAAAAGGGGACTGCGTCGCCACCGAAGCCGGGCTCGTCGAGGACGTCGAGCCGCATCATGATCTCGCGGGCCGGCACTCGGACGCCCTTTTCGGTCTGCACCACGTAGGCCTTCGCCTCAATGATGACGACGCTGTTCACGGCGCGCCGCCAGAGATCGGCCCAGACACCGTCGTTCAGAAGCAGGGCTCGTGTGATCTGCCGATAGAGGAGATCGACCGCGAAGGCGGCGCCGGATTCGCGGGCATCGAGCATGATATCGGGTTGGCCCGGCATCGGGACCGCCGGGTTCGGCGGCAGGAAGACATGCACGGTAAGATCGACCGTGTGGCCATGCTCTTCGTCCCGGCTTTCCAGAAACGATCTGCCCTGCGCATGCAGAACCTCGGTGTCGGAAAACACGGCGATCAGCGGGGCCGTCGCGCCCACCGCCAGCGACACCGGGTCGATCGGACTGTCCTCGACTGTGTCGCCTGCGAGCGTCTGTCCGCGCAGCGCCTGGATTGTGCAGGTCCGGACCGCGAATGACGCCAGGCTCACGCGCTGTTCCCCATGGCGTCGAGCGAGCACCAGACGCGGGCCACGAGATCCGGTTTGACGTCGATGATGCCGTAACGCGGCGCGCCGGGGCGCGATGTCAGCACGAGGTTCCAGCCCTGGCGCGGCATATTGGCGTCGTCGAATTGGCCCGCGTCGAAGTCCGCCGTGATCTTCTGCGTCACGATCTCGGGGTTCTCATTGTTGTTCGCGCCGGAGCCGACGACGCGATCGACCACGGTCTGTCCCCGGAAGATGCCCGTGACGACGAAGGGCTGAACGACCGGGTCGGCGCCGAGCGAGACGTTGCGCGCCCGGCGCGTCGTGTTCTGCGGCTCGATGCGGACGGGTTCGCCGAGACTTGCATCGAAGTTCGGCTGCAACCCTGCCCAGAGCGATCCGAAGACGTTGGACACGATGGCCTACTTGCCGTCCGTCTTGGCAGGCGTCACCGGCTTGGGTGGTTCAACGGTCTTCAGTGGCTCCGGTGATTTCGGCAGGCCTGCGTCGACCGTGCCGGCGGTCGAGACCTTCGTCATGTTGGTGAGTACCTGACCGTCCTCGGCCTTCTCCTCGCCGTCGACCGGGTCGGTGCCGGGGGCCGGCGACTGCGCACCGGGCTGGTCCGGCCCACGGCCGTCGCGCGGATCGCCCAGGACGTCGTATTCGCCCGTGCCGAGCAGCTTCATGCCGTGGTCCCATGGCGTGGCGGGGACGTCGGCATTGGCCGCGGCATCATTGGGACGGGGCGCCTCGCCCTTCTTCGTCAGTCGCATGGCGGACCTCAGTTGCTGGAGAAGCCGCGCACCAGCAGCGCGGGACGCTTGCAAAGCGGCAGCGGATTCGATTCCGTGTGCACATCGTAGCCCTTGCCGAACTTCATCGGCTCGAGCGGGGCGACGAACACCTGAGAGGACAGGTCCGGCGCCTTGTTGATTTCGGACACGAAATCCGGCGGTGCCCAGTAGTTCGCGAAGGTTTCCGTCGTTCCCATCGGGAAGAAGCGCGCCTCGCCATCCGGGACGAACAGCGACTTGGTGGTGGTGCTGTCCTCGTTCAGATAGGTCGCGTAGCCGCGATATTCCTCGAACATCACGCCATGAAATGGGAACATCTTGCGGACGTCGTCCCGGTTGGGGTTGAGCCCGTTGGCGGTGTTGAAGAACTGGTAGGCCGCCTTGACGCTCGCGTGCGCCAGCATGCGCTTCATGAAGGTCGGCGACGCCAGGCAATGAACGCTGTCCATCGTGTCGCCGAGCAAGTTGTCCTGCATGTAGCCGGTCAGGTCGTCGAGGATCGAGCCGACGTCCGTGGACGACGTCGCGAAGGCGAAGTCGAACGACTGCTGGGTCACGCCGAACTCGGTGAAGAGATTCAAGATCGTCGACCCGTCCGCGTCGGTGATGATGCCCTTGAGCGCCCCCATGCGGAGGTTCTCGAGCGTGATGGCGTGCTTCCGGCGCATCGTGATCAGCTTGCGGTTGACGTAGCCGATCACGGTCTCGAGCTGCAGGCTCTGCAGACCCTGCGTCCAGGCGAACATGTTCTGCACGTCGGACGCCAGCACCGAGTCGCCGTGCGGAATGTGCGGCACCAAGAAGGACTTGAGGTGCCTCTTCTCCGGAGTGCCGAGCGTCGGGGCCGCACCGCGCGGCCGCGTCGGCAACAGGTTCAGCACGCCGTTCACGATGTTGATCGAGACGGAGGTGGTCGGGATCGGCTCGTCGTTGAAGATGCCGAGCTGGTTCACCCGCCCATACATGTTCGGGACGATGTTGACGTTGTCGGTCAACGTGATGGCGCTGAAGGCCTCATCGTTGAAGATATCGAGAATAGTGCTCACGGTCTCAAGCCCCCTGGCGATCGACGATGCCCTTGAGGGCGAGCTGCGCGACGGCAGCGGCACGCAAGGCGGCGGAGTTGATGGTCGGGCCCCAGACGAGGCCTTGATGCATGATGGTGGCCTGCCGCGCGACAGCGACGGCGGGCTGATCGGCGCTCGTCGTGTCGACGCTCTGCGTGAACAGGATGCAGGTCGCCGTCTGCGACCCATCCGAGGTGCCGGTGGCGGCCACGACATACTTGCCGGTGGCGCTGAGTTGCGCCAGCACGGTGCCGGTGACAAGCACGCCCTGGCCTTGGGCCACGACGATCTCGTCACGCGAATAGTATTCGCCGGAGTGTGCCTCGCCCTTCAGCCAGTCGCTGGCGTAATTCGGGCTATTCAAGGTGACGGACATCGATCAGCCCTCCTTCTTGGCCGAGGCGCCGACGAGCTTCAGCATGTTGGCCTTGCTCTTGGCGCGGGAATCGCCGTCTCCGGCGGAGCGGTTGGCGCCCCCGGCGCCGGCCCGATGATGGGCGTCGACGGGGGCCGCCGCGGACGCGGCGGCCATGGCGTCGAAGAGATCCGCCTTGACGGCCGCGACCGACTTCCCGGCCGCGATAGCCTTGTCGGCGAGGTCGGCGGAGAGGTGCGGCGCGTTCTTGCGGGCCAGCGCCACCACGTCCTTGATCTGACCGGCGGCATTGACCCTGTCGCGAGCGACCGCGGCGGTGACGCCCTCGCGGATCAGGGCGGCGGTCATCGACGGAGCGCCGCCATTGGCGCAGATCTCAGCGATCTCGGCCGCATCGGCGCGCGAGAAGGCGGGTTCGGTCTTCGTGTCGGTCACGGGGTCTTCCTTTGGCTCCGCCACAGGCTCCGGGACGGTTTCGGGTTTTGTTTCGACCGGCGCGGGCGGGGCGCCCGGCTCGGCCGGGGCGGACTGCTCGGCCTTCGGCTTCGGCATGGTTCTGGTCTCCTGTGCCGCATGCGGCAGGCGCCTCGGCCAGTTCCTGGCGTCGGCGAGCGCCACGATCTTCTCGGGAGGGTGACGGTAGGCGCGGTAAGCGAAGGGTGCGGGTTCGACGGGCTGGAGATTGTCATCGTTGGCGGATGCGCCCTCGACACGGTCGGCGTAGCCCTTGGCGACAGCCTGCTCGGCAGTCATCCACGTCTCTGCCGCCATGTCGGCGCGGCAAGCCTCGGCACTCTGCCCACTCTTGGCGGCGTAGATCGACGCCATCGCATCGCCGAGGGCATTCAGCGAGTTGATCTGGTCCTGATGGTCCTTGGCCGTTCCGATCGTCAGGCCAGCCGGATCGTGGATCATCAGGATGGCGCCGAGGCTCATCACGACGTCGTCACCTGCCATAGCGACCACCGAGGCGGCCGAGGCGGCGACCCCCTCGACAATCATAGTGACCTTGCCGGTATGGCGTGCGATGGCCGAGTGGATCGCCGAACCTTCCGTGGCGATGCCACCGCCCGAGTTGAGGCGAATCGTGACGTCGTTCGCGTCGCCGACCTGTGCCAAGGCGAGGATCACGTCTGACGACGAAAATCCATCCTCGCCCAGGTACCAGCCGGACATGTCGCCGACGTCGCCGGAGAGAACGATCTCCCGGTCGCTGATCATGCAGGGCATCGAATGCTCCTTCAGGCCCTTCGGCGCGCGCTGCTCTTCGGCGGCGGCGGCGGCACGGCCACTTCGGGCCCGGCGTCTGGATCGTCCTTGGTGTCGCCTCCGTCCCGGGCTGCGTCCACGGCGTCGTCCGGCGTGTCGGCCGTGGCGCCGATGTTGACGTTCTCGCGGATCGTCACGGGCCGGAACCCGAGGTCCATCTCGATTTCGCGCTTCCGGTCGGCCGCGATACGGGCGTCGGTGTCCTCCGGCTCTTCGCCTTCCATCTCGATCGCGTCGGACCGAGCCATGGTGCCGATCTCCAGCGCAACCTGGACGGCCTTGCGATCCTTCAGCGGATCCACCCAATCCCATTTCGGCGGGATCCACTTCACACCGACGTAGGAACCGGGATCGGCGAGGAAGTCCTTCGGTTTGATCGGCAGAGCGCCGGACAACACCGCGGTCTGGAACCACCGTTCCCAGATCGGCCGGCACATCTGGAACACCAGCGTCAGGTGCTGGAACTGGTCCATGCGGCGCCGGAACTTGATCTGATCGGCCCGATCCGACGAATAGTTGGCCTTCGACGTGTCGGACGTCGTGTCGGCGTATGGCACCCCGCAGCCCGCCGCGATCGAGAGCAGGTTGCGCCAGATGAAAGCCTCGTACGACCCACCGACATCGGCAGGCGTCGAGAAGGTGACGTCCTCGCCTTCCTCAAGCACCTGAAAGCTGCCGGGCTCGACCGGGGCCAACGCGGACTCCAGCGGAGGATCTTCGGCGAACGCCCCACCGCCGTCCTTCGTCGGCACCGGAAGATCGGCATCGCGGCTTTTCTTGGTGACGAAGCCGGCGAACAGCGCCGCCGTCTTCTTCCGCTCGAGTTCGGCATCGTCATAGAGATCGAGCAGGTAGAGGCGCACCATGCTCGCCGTGATCTGGGGCTGCCCCCTGATCTGACCTGGCCGCAGAGGCTTGTAGAGGTGCAGCACCTCGGATGCCGGAACGCGGGTGAAGCTGAAGTCGAAGACGACGGGGAACACCTCGCCCGGGTGCGAGCGATAGAAGTGGTACGCAACGCGGCGGCCGATCGCGTCGAACTCAATGCCCTCGCGGATGATGTTGCCGTTCGCAGCCGGAATGTTGAGCGTATAGGCCAGCATCTCGGACTCGTAGAGCTGGATCTGCAGCGGCACGGAAAGACCGTCGCTCAGCCGCCGCAGCCGGAACCTGATGAACACCTCGCCGGCCTCGAACATGGCGCGTGCTGCCAGCGCCTGGAGACCGTAAAGGTCGGTCAGGCCGTCCGCATCCGCCTCGTCCGTCCAGCGCAGCCATGCCTTCTGAACCACCTTCTTCAGATCGGCATCCTCGACCAGCGACGACGGCTTGATGCCAGCGCCAACGGCCGCGGCCGAGAAGGCCTCGCAAGCGGCCGATGCATAGGGGTTCTCGCGACAGAGCTGGCGCGCCCGCGCCCGAAGCTGCTCACCGCCGGCCGCGAGGAGCGCATTGATCGTGCGCCGCTCGGCGACCCAGCCGCGCAGCCGCCGGCCAATCCGCGACGCCTCGTAGCCGGTGGTGCCGAGATGCGAGCGCGGCTTCGGCTTCGGTTGCGCGATGGGCTTGGCTGTTGACCCTAGCTTCGTGCGTGCCAAGCCCTACAATCCCTTGCCGTATTGGATCGACAGCAGCCGCCGAACCTGCGGCCGGCAGCCCATCGCTGCCGCGACCCGGGCCTCGGCGGCGTCGAGCTGCTGGCGCACTGTCGCTAGGTCGAACCGCATCATGCGGCCGTTCTCGGCCATCTGCGTCGCGCCGCTGTTCAACAGCGCCCGGAGCTGGGCGACCGTGGCCTGATCGTCTGCAAGGGTCGGCATGGGGCGCCTCGGGTCAGGCCATGAAGTTGCTGCGCACCGGGCCGCGGCGGGCAGGGCGATGAACCACCGGGACGGGCGGTGGCGCCTCAGCCGTCTTCGGGATCTCTCTCGGCCCCGGAATGCGCTGGACGCCGACCATATAGGCGGCGGCATAGGCCAGGGCTTCGGCGTCGAGATAGTGATTCTGCTTGCTGCGGCGAACCCACTTGTGACCGCCGGATGCCAGCCTCGCCCGCGCCTCGCTGACGATTTGCCGGCAGTAATCCTCGGTGGCGTCCGCCGACAGATGCCAACCGCCCGGCTGGTCCTCGGGCCACCGGATGCGCTGATGGATCCACGACTTGAAGAAATCCGAGTCGAGGCGGACCAGTTCGAGGCCGTATTTCGCGGTCTTGCCGCGCGGCGTAACCTCGAGCGTCTTCACCGACAGCGGCGTGTTGCGGGCGCCGTAGCCCTTGCAGGCTCGCACGCCCCGGGCGTGCTGACGGCAGAATTCGTAGACCTTGTGCTCCGGTATGACGTCGGTCTTGCCCGGCCGGAAGCCAGAGTCGACGAAGGTCAGGCGGATCCTCGCGCCGCCGACGCGGCTGTCGATCAATTCGGCGAGGTCGGCCCAAACTTCGTCCTGCTCCGTCTCACCCCAGATCTCGCCGTGCTCGGTGAGCCAACTTTCCTGGCGGGCACCCCATCCCCGGATCACGTAGACGAGGCGATTCTTCTGAACGTCGACCCCGCAGGTCAGGAAAACGGCGCCGGCCGGGACGTCGCGAAAAGGATATGGCTGCCGAAGCGCGGCTACCTCCGTCCACTCCGGCGCGTCACCCCCGCCAGGCGAGAACAACTCACCGAAACCCGTGTTGATGACGCCCTGGATTTGCTCGGGATCACCTGATTCGGCAGCCTCGAGCCATGCCGATGCCCGTTCGCCGAAGGTCACGAAGGGCGAGGCCAGCCCCGAGACCCAGAGCGACCGGGTCAACGCCGCCGGCGGTGCACCGATGACAGTTCCATCGACCTCTACGCGCTGCCCCGGCGCCACGTACACGCCGCGGGCGTTCATGTTCGCCTTATGGTCCTCACCGATCTTCAGGCTTTCGCAGGTCGGGCGCGGGCACTGCAGCCATGCGAGTCGCTGCGCCTCTTCCGCCGTCGCCTTCTCGGGCCACCGGAGATCCTTGAACCGTGGGATGAAGAACTCGGCGCAATGCGGGCAGGGCCATGCCCAGTGGTGGCGGGTGCCGGACTGCCAGAGCTTCCAGATCGGACTTTCGATGTCTCTCGGGTCGGCCTTCTTCCAGAATTCCAGACCCGAATCGGGATCCTTCTCGGCCTCGATTGACCCCTTTCCGGGCGTCGACGTGACCACCACCTTGCGGTCCTTGAAGGTGAAGCCGCGCGCCTTAACGATCGTGAGCGGATCACCCTCACCGCCAACGTCGGATCCCATGCGGTCGAGCTCGTCGACATGGACGTCGCCGGCCTGATCGGATGAGAGCTGCGTCGGCGAGCCCGCCCAAGCCATCCGCAGCGGCACGCCGGCGACCAGCTTGCGGGTCTTCTTCATCCGCTTGCCGCGCGCGACCTTGTTCTTGAGCGTGGGCGCCTGGTCCAAGAGGGCCATGACGCGTGGTTCGAGCTGGTCCTCCAGGAATGCCTTGGACGGACCGACGTAGAGTTGCGGCCGCGGCTTCGTGTCGAGGCGCCAACCGATCATGTCGAGGACGGCGTCGGTCTTCCCCATCTGCGAACCGCAGACGAGGCAGATGACACCGTGCGATACGCTGTCGAGAGCGTTGGCGAAGTCGATGACGTAGGGCGTGTAAGACGGGTCGCGGGCACCGGGCCGCCCGGATGTCGGCGGATAGGCCCTACTCTTCCTCGCCCACTCCGTCGGGGTCGTCCGCGGCGCCGGCCGCAAGAGCATCTCGGCCCTCGCGAAGATCGACGCCAGCTTTGTGCAGTCGCTTGCTGATCTCTGTGCAGACCGCATTGATTTCGTCTTCGACCTTCCGGCGAATCGCGAGGTCGTCGGACACGCGCGGCGCCACGCCGGCAAGTTCCGAAGGGATCGGGCCGGCGATAGCGTCGACGGCAGCTACGGCATCGTCGATGCCGACCAGGCGTCGCTCCGTCTCGTCGTTTTCGAGCTTCAGCTTGCGGATACGTTCACGATCGAGAGCATCTTCGCTTTTCGTCGGGGGCCGCGTTTCGCTTTGGAGTTTCCAGCCAAGGTAGCCTTGGACGGACGACTTCAACGCCAACTTTCCGTGCGCCACCTTGACGAGCACCCCTTCGTCGACGAGCTGCTGAACCCGGCGTGGCGTCAGGGAGAGCAGATCGGCGAGAGCAGCCGTAGTGACGTTCTCAGGAAGGCCCGGCATGCGAACGCGAAACCCCACTTTTCACATTGCAAAAACGTGGATCTTGGGGGCCTCCTATGACCCGCACCGCCCTGGCGGCTGGGAAGGACCCGTTGCCCCGATGGTGCCCCCTCGGTTCGCACGGCCCGCACCGCCCGTGCGCAGGCCACTGAGCGCCATCACGCAACTCCTCGGCTACCATGATCGCATGTTCCGAAAACCGCTCCCTAAGCATTCGCATCGGCCCGGGCGGGCGATCCCCGGTCGCCGACCGCTCATAAGCCCATCAGGGCGCCAACTGCCCAAGCCGTCGCACGATGGCACCATCGAGCCGCGAGGCCATCGTCTCAAAGGTCTTCAGCGGTTCGCCGCGGACCATTTCCCGGGGGATTACCACCCCCGACGTCACCTTCTCGAACCCGTCCATGTAGCGCTTGCCGTTCTGACGGAAATTCTGGGTCTGGGACCCGGTGCGCCGGAAGACCTGGCCGTTCCATCGCTCAATGGTGACGCGGCCCTTGGCGAAGCCGCCGGCCTTCATGAAGGTGCCGGGAAAGACGATGCGCTTGCCCCAAGGCTTGGCGCTCACGCCTTCCCGGGTCTCGCGGGCGCCGAAATATTTGAGCGAGATCTCACCGCCCGCCGACGTGATGGCATATTGTGGCGCCTCGGCGGTGGCCTTGGTCTCGTGCAGCGCGCGGCCGAGAATGCGTGTCGAAAGACCCGTCTCCCTGGCCTCAGCCTTGATGGTTTCCTTGCGGGTGTCAGCGCCGATCTGGTTCAGCGTGTCGACGCCGATCTTCAGGCCCTGCCGGCCGAGCGCCTGAGCGTAATTGGTGAAGCCGGCGAAGACGCTGTCGTGGGTGACCCTGATATGCATCGGCAAAACTCACGCTCATCCCGTGACCTGCCCGGCTGCCGAAGCGCCGGACCAACTCTCAGCGACTCTGCGTTTGCCTCCATCGACCGGGAGGAGATTATGCGAGACATGGGCACTCGGGCAGTGATCGTCGCGGCCGTGTGGATGATCACCGCAACGGCAGCCACACCAGCGACCAAGCAGCAGCTGCAGCAGCGGGCGCAGACCTTGTGCGCTGCCGACGCCATGGATTTGTGTGCCGACGTCGTCGACGATAACGCGAAGGCAGCCGCCTGCATCAGGTCGCATCAGGCTGAGCTGCATCCGCTGTGTCGTAACGCCATCAAGGCGATGGAGCATCGGTAGCCCATAAGGACTGCCCTTCGCCATGCCCCGCAGGTTCTGACGGGATAACAGAAATCCGAGAACAATGGCCTTCCGCCGGCTTGATCGCGATCTCACCATCTTCGATCCGATAGTCGATCAGGATCGCACCGCGCAGATACCGATTCCGATCACTCGGAATGATGGTCGCCCAATCCTTGCCCTCGATCTCACAGAGGGCCTTGGCGACGATGTGGACGCGGGCTCTGTTCATAGCGCGACAACGAAGGCCCGCTAGCCAGGGTTCATCCGCCGGCGACGTGCTCGACATCGCCCGAAAGATCCGAGGTTGCGCACCCCTGAAACGCAAAACGCCCCGGCAAGCCGAGGCGCAACAATTCACTGTGGTAATTTCTGCCTGAAAGTCCGCACACATGTCAAGCACTATCTCGGCTCTGCCGTCTTCGCCCACTCATCGGCGACGAGTTGCAGTGCCCGTCGAAACGTCTCGGCGTAGAAGCTCACCGTCCACCGCGTACTGACCTTTTCGTATTTCTCTGCCACCTCGGCGATGGTCAGCCGGTCCAGCAGCGTCATGCGCAGCACGTTGGCGGCCAGGATCCCGATTACAGGCAGCAGGGCGAAGATCATCTCGTGCGCCTTGCGGGCCGTGTCGATGCTCCGCCAGATCGCCACCTCGTGCGCCGACGCGGCGTCGACCCGGTCGCCCTGCATCCACTGGCCGCCGCCAGTCGGCTTGCCGCCGGATAGCTCGAGCACGCGCTGGTAGATCCGCCCCGCTCGATACGCCTCCTCGCTCAAGCGACCGTGCGCATATTCGGACTCCAGCGCGTCGGTGCGGGTGTTGATCGCGGCTTTCTGTTTCTTCCCCTTCAGAGCCGGATTCGGATCTTCGACATAGCCATGCTCGATCGACTGATGGCCAGAGCTACCTGGAAACGGCAGACCACCCGGATCGGTGAAGCCGGACGGGCGCCGGTACCGGCCGCCGGACCTGGTGTGTGAACCGTGACCTGTCATCGACCGTTTACGTCAAGGACTTTGGGGCTCGTGGAAAGGAACGAAAACGCCATGGTCGAACCCGATCCGTACAAGCTCGGCGAGGACGATGCCGAGCCGGCCGATGGTTTTCCGGGGATCCCCAATCGCAAGCACCGCCCGCCGCCGAATGACAGCCACGCTGTGGAGATCAAGCTGCGCGTCGATGCCGAGGTGATGGCGGCGTTCAAGGCTGATAGTCCGGGTTGGGAGTCGCGCATGAACGACGCCCTGCGTCGCGCGGCTGGATTGGAATGACGAGCGGCAGGTCGAACTGACGCCCGACCTCGACCCCGACCTGCTTGCCCTTGCGGCTGGTGATGGTGCGGGAGCGCGGCCGCCGAGCCTTCGCGGGCTGGCCGAAGACGGCGTCGACGAGCTTAATCGCAGGCACGGTTAAGCCCGCCGGCGCCCGCTTTGCCGGTTGCGGCTCCATCGGCACCCGCATGCCCTTCACCCCGTCCACGCGCCGCGCCAATCGGTTCAGCCAGTGCAGCAGTTCGGCCCGATCGACGATGCAGTCGCGCGGCAGGTGGCGCAGGTCGGCGGCGATAGCGTCGAGCGCACGCAGCGCGGCGGGCGGGAGCGCCCTCGGTATATCGAGGACGGGCCGATGGCGCAGGGGAGCGTTCAAGCCGACGCCTCGCCAAATCCCGCAGCCGCCATCACGGCTTCGACTGCTTCAAGCTGACAGCGGATATGCTCGTCGTGACAGGCGCGATGCAGCCAATGATGCCGATCAGGACCGGTCATGGTTTCAGCGTTGATCACCGGCACAAGCGGCCGGTCTGGCGTCTCTCGATCGCCGCAGACGTGGCAGCGATAGGGGTCGGCCTGCGGCACGTACAGCGCCGGGCTGTTGCGGACCAGGGCGCGCGTGATCGCGGCCGCGTCGCGGTGTGCCTCCGGACCGGTGCAGCCACGGGCAGCGAGCGCCCGCAGCTCGCGCTCGACGCCGGCGCGGACCTTGGCGGGCGGGATGAGTGGGGCTGGTGCGGCCCGCGCCGCGTTCTCCGCGTCGATCTCCTCCAGCAGGGGATTGCCGCGCCAGGCTGACCGTTGGGGAGCGGCTCGGTTGAGGTCGAGCCCAGAGAAAGCCCCGGCAGGCAGCCTCTGGCCATTTCCCACATTTCCCAATTCTTCTTCTATTAGTGGGAAAGAAGAAGTAGTTGATTGTGCTAGGGATTTCCCCTCATTTCCCACGTTTCCCACATTTCCCACCTCCAAACCGGATACTATAGAGGCGATCTCCTCCGCTCGAATATTTTCCGAGTTGGCTTTTTCGAGACACAGATATCCCTCGTAAACATCCTGTTTTTCGGTGGGAAATTGGGAAACGTGGGAAATATCAATCCTTTCAGTATCTTGAGCAGGTTTTGCAGTGGGAAATCGCTGGAAATCGGTGGGAAATTCTTGGTCGCAGGCCGCCTCGAAGGCCGAAATCATGTCCGAAAGCCCGCTCACAGCAGCCCCCCGTCGATCACGCGCAAGTCTTCTTGCCCTCCCGAATTCCGGCCGAACTGCTTCCTGGTCAGCGCATAAGCCTTGATCTGGCCGAGTTTCGGCACGTAAGACACCGATATGTGCTTGTCGGACTTCCGTTTGGCGATGAAGCCGGCGTCGTTCAGCACCTTGGCGACCTGAACCTCTTTCAAGGCCCCGCCGGCCGCCTCCACAAGCCGCGTGTCGGGGATGTAGACGGCATCGTCGTCCCACCAAGCGACCGCATCACGCGTCGGCTTGGTGTCCGCCTCCAAGCAATGGATGCTGGTGTTCCAGCGCTCCGCAATCCAGCGACGCAGGTTCTGGATGGCCTGTTTCTCCGGATCCAGGACGATAGCCTCATTCGAGGCCTTGAACCGGTCCCATGCCCAGGTGACGGCGCCGGTGACGTCGACCACCTTCGGCAGCACGTCGAGTTCCTTGGCGATGCCGCCGGCGATGTAGAGGAGGGCGAACGGTCGTGCGGCGCGCAAGAGCGCAGGATCCGGCTCGCCGCGCTCGACCCCGCGGCGCGCCAACCGGTTGGCGATGGCCGTGATGGCGGCGTGCAGGTCGATGACCGCGAGGTGCTTGCGCTCGCCGATCAGCGCCCGCACGAAGGCCGGGCCGGCGTGGCCGTAATGGTGTCGGACGTCCTCGATCTTGGCCATGGTGGCGGTGCTGACCTGGCCGTTGACGCCGGTCACGTCGACGTCGGGAAAGCGTGCGGCCTGGCCGCCCTTCATCACCTCGCCATCGGCGCGGATCTTCTCCTCGAGGGAGGATTCGGCGGAAAGCAGGGCGAAGGTCGACCACGAATACGAGTCGCGCATGGTGGCCGAGGCCGTCATCCGCCCTTTGCCGACGCTGCCGGCCAAGAGGTAGATCATCTTGCCGACCTCGGCGCCGGTGATGTGGCCGAGCTCGTCGAGCACCATGACCGTGCCGTTGGCGCGCGCCGCGACGGCCTCCATTGAATTCGCGGTGGCCTTGGCGGATTGAAGGAGGCTGTCCTTCTTGGTCGGGTCGGCCTTCGACCAGACCGAGACCGCGAGGCGCTGCGCCGTCGTCTTGCCCAGGCTCGTCTTGCCCGAAAGGTTGATCCCGCAGGTATCGAGACCGCAGAGCGACAGGATCGGTCCGACGAAGCCGGCGATGATCCCGAGCGTGAAGTGTTGGCAGTCCGGCACCGTCGCGGCGACCGAGACTGAAGCTTTCCAACCGTCGAACGTGCCGCCGTGCGCGACGTGCGGCGATATCTGCGCACCGCGTTGCAACTCGAACGTGGCGCCGGACGGCGCGCCGATCACCTCGCCGTCCGGACAGACGAAGAAGGCATCTCCGTCGGAACCGAACGGGTGCCAGCCGGTCTTGCGCACGACGGCGATCTCAGCCGTCGGATGCGTCGCCTTCAGCAGCTCGACGGCGGTATGCTCACCTTGCGCCTCGGCGCGCAGGCCATTGGAGAACAGGGCGGTGCGAGCCTCGGCCGCGTGGGTCTTGGCCAGGTCGCCCCGGTCTAGGTCGATCAGGCGCCGATGCCCTCGCATGTCGAGCAACGCGACGCGCAGGCCGTAGCTTTCGGCTTGGTCCTCGTAACGCAGCCTGGCCGTGGCGCCGAACGGCGTGCAGATGGGGACCGGCACGATCTCGGCATTCTCGCCCTTGCCCTTCGTGACGAGCTTGTGGATCCACACCTTCCCGTCCTCGGCGTGGTCGTAGAACACCGTCATGGTGTTGAGCCGCGGAATCGGATATTCGGCGCTGACCTCGGCGAGCCTCGACCGCTGCTCGGCGCGGCGCGCCCGCTCGTCGATCTCCGCCTGCGTCGGCCGGAACGGTGTCGCGGCTTCGATCCCAGCCCGCACTGCCTCGACGCCGTCGGCGCGCAGCACGTCGAGCCAATCCGTCCCGGATCCCGGCGCGCCCGGCAACGCGATATCGACGAGAATTTCTTCGTGGCGCCGCATGCCGAACTCGCGGGCGGCCTTCTCGCCGGCCCTGGTGGCGTGCGGCTTGCCGGGCTTCGGTTCCTCGTCTCGGTCGGCCGCCACCGTCACCCGCTTCGTAGCCGCATAGGGCTGGAAGGCCTGGACTCCTGCCGTGGCGATCGCCGCCGCGACCGCGACGTCTCCGGCCCCTATCTCGGCGCGAAGGGCGTGCGCGACCGCCGCTGCCGTCTCGATGCCCTCGCATAAGACGATGCGCTCAGCCTTCACCGCATCGCCCCAAAGCACCGACCGGCCGCTGGTATTTTCGCCCTCGGCGACCTTGGCCGACTTCTTCGGGTCGCGGTCGCGTCCGTCGGCGGTCTTGCCGAGCTCGGCCTTTCCGGCTCCGCCAGGCGCCACGTAGATCCGGTGCGCGTGGGTTCCACCAGAGGCTGCGACCGTTCCGAACACGGCACAGGGGTAGTCGCCGACATGCACCGGCTTGTTGCCCTGCTTGGCCGGCGGGTCGAAATAGGCGAGTGCCCGCCACCCCGCGACGTGGGTCGCCGGCATGAGGACGTCGGCCGGCTCTACGCCGAGGCGATGCGCCAGGTAGGCGCGCGGCAGGCCGCGGTCCTCGTTCAGGTTCGACGGGTTCATGAGGGAGAACGCGTCGGTCTTCTGACCCTTGCCGCCCTTGGTCTTGATCAGGTCGGACCGACCGATGATATCGGCGACGCGGATCTTCGCCGCCTCGAACTCCACGCCCTCGCATTTCGCGAGGATGTCGAAGATGCCGTCGGCGTGGCCGTTCTGGCACGTGCAGAAGGCCTTCTTCTTGTTGACGTCCCATCGCCAGTCGCCCTTGCCGCCGTGTTCTGGATAAGGGCAATCGATGTGCGGCCGGCAGGCCTTCCAATCGATGCCGAGCGCGTCGAGCACCTCCGTCTCGTGGCCGTCCACCGCGGCCCTGATCTCCTTGGTCGTAACGAAGGTGGTCGGTTCGCTCAAAGCTTCACCGTCACCTTCTGGGCGGCGCGGGTGATGGCCGTGTAGAGGTGATTGGCGCGGTGCTCGCGGAAGAAGGTGCTTTCGTCGACGACGATCACGTCATCCCATTGCGAGCCTTGCGCCTTGTGCACCGTCAGCGCGTAGCCGAAGGTGAACTCGTCGCTGCGCTTGCGCTCGGCCCATTCGAGGCTGTCCTCGCGCCCGTCGAAGAACTCGGGCCGGACATTGATCTTGGCCTCGCCGTCTCCGTCTTCCGAGACGACCCGCATGCCGATGGTCGTGCCGCGGGTCTTGGTCAGGCGCTCGACGGTCCACAGGCCGCCGTTGAGTAGCCCCTTGTCGCGGTCGTTCCTCAGGCAGACGAGCTTGTCGCTGGCGATGGGGTAAGGCGAACCGCGCTCCAGCGCCTGGCGGAAACCCTTGTTGTAGGACCGGCGCGTCACGTTGCGTCCGACGAGGACCTGGTCCGCCGCGAGCACCCGCTCGGTGTCGAGGCCGTGCCCTTTCGCGACGACCTCGCTGTCGCCATAGCGCCCCGCAGATAGCGCACGCCCCTCGCGCACCGCCATCGACAGGTGGATGATCGGGTTGTCGCGGGCCTGCCGGTGGATCTCCGTCAGCATGATGTCGGGGCGGTCGCTGGTGAAGAAGCCGGATCCTTTGACCGGCGGGAGCTGGCCCGGATCGCCGAGCACGAGCACCTTTCGCCCGAACGAGAGAAGGTCGCGGCCCAACGCCTCGTCGACCATCGAGCATTCGTCCACGATGATCAGCGAAGCCCGATAGGCGTCGCTGTCGTCGTTGCGCTCGAACCTTGGTGGCTCGTTCTCGCGCTCGATCGGCCGGTAGATCAGCGAATGGATCGTGCGCGCCCCGTCGCATCCTTTCTGCCGCAGGACGAGCGCGGCCTTGCCGGTGAAGGCGCAGAAGATGACCGTGCCCGGCACGGTCTCGGCGATCTCCTTGGCCAGCGTCGTCTTGCCGGTGCCGGCGTAACCCGACAAGGTGAGCACCTGCGGGCCGCCCGGCTCGCGAAGCCAGCGCTCGACCTTCATCAGCGCGGCGCTCTGTTGCGGCGACCATCCCATCAGTGCACTCCCTTCCGCTGGTCGAGCGCGCTGCGGCCCGGGGTGGGATCTCCGCAGATGGCCGCGGTGATCGACCCGGACGGTCTGTTGTCGATGATGCGCCGCGCCGGCGGAGGCGCGGCGGCAGGCGCGGGTCTGGCGACCTCGGCTTTCGGCTTGGCTCTACGGTGCTTGAACAGCACGGCGACCCAGGCCCGCCACGCCGGCAGGCATTTCGCGGCCGCCAGCGCCTTCACCTCGGATTGCGCGCCGGACCCAAGCGCCCGCAGCACGGCGGTGAGCTGCTCCGGGCCGAACTCGGCCGCGTACTCGCTCTCGGTGCAGATGGCTTCACCTGCCCGGATCAGCGCCGCCGGGATCGGTGCCAGGCCGGCTTGCACCAATGCCTCGAGGATCTCGCGCGAGCGCATGGCTCCGCGCCGCCCGACGAGCCCCTTGATGCTCGCCAGCGCGGTCGTGTCGCCGACCTCGTGCCTCGTGCCGAAGGGCGGGCTATAGGGCAGGATTCGGACGCCGGCGCGCTTGCAGACCGCCTCGACGGTCAAGGCGTCCTCGTCGCCCGCCGCGACTTCGGCATGGAAGATCTGACCGGGCGTGACCGGGACACGGTTCCGGGCGTGAGAGACGAATGCACCCGCTCGCTCCGGCAGCGTCGAGCCGTCGACGACGTAGCAGGGCACCTTCGTGATGCCGGGATGCATCTTGGCGGCCGTCACCCGGTTCTGTCCGTCGATGACCTCAAGCCCGTTGTCCGTCATGGCCACCAGGATCGGCGCCATCTTCAGCCAATCCCAGCCTTCGATCAGGGCCGCGATCAGCTTCAGGGACGCTGCGCCGATGTCGCGCTGATAGGCCGGGTCGATCCACAAGTCGTCGACGGGTAGCCACTCCAGCATAGGAAGCGGCTTGCCGGACAGGTCAGCCGGCTTCAGGTCCGGCAGGTCGAGCGCGGCGACAGGCCTCATTGCCGCGCCTCCACTGCGTATCTACGATTTGACATCCGGTTTGATTGTAGATACGATCCGTCATGCTCATCATATGGGACGAACCGAAGCGCACCGCGAACCTGCTCAAGCACCGCATCGATTTCGCGGACTTCGAGGAAGGATTTGACTTCGATACCGCCGTCGAGTTCCCCGCGAAGCCGAGCCGCACGGGCCGCGCCCGGTTCGGCCTGATCGGCGAGCTGAATGGCGAGATCATCGTGGTGGCGATCTTCTCGCCGCTCGGGACAGAGGCATTGTCCCTGGTGAGCGCGCGCCCCGCGAGCAGGAAGGAGAGAGATCGATATGGCTTCTGACAAACACGCGCCGGGATTCGTCCCCGGCCTGGGCTTTACCCAGGAGGATTGGGATGAGGTCTGCGACAATCCCGAAATCACCGACGAGCAGTGGGCGAAGGCGCGCCCGCTGGCCGAGACGCGCCCGGAGCTGGTCGCCGCGATACGGCGCTCGCGCGGCGCCCAGAAGGCGCCGACCAAGGCGCTGTTCTCCCTGCGGATCGATCGCGAGGTGCTCGAAGCCTGGAAGGCCAGCGGTCCCGGCTGGCAGGTCCGGATGGGCGATGCGCTGCGCAAGGCGGCAGGGTTGTAGGTCACGGCCGGGCCTCCCGATGGGGCAGGGCGGCATCGAGCAGCCACAGCGCCCCGCCGCTCGCCGTGGCGATGCCGAGCACGAGCAGCAGGATGATGAGGAGCCCGGGCCACGGTCTCGGCGATCGCCCGGGCCGGCGCGCCAGCATCGGCTCGACCCAGAAGCCCAGGTCGCTGACCCAGACATTCAGAATGAAGCCGAGGCTGACGACGCGGCTCGCCAGCAGCATCCTGCTGCGGCGCAACCGACCCAGAAGTCGTTGTCGAAGGACAAGGGTCAAGCGTCGTTCTCCGTGAACATCATCAACCGCGCCTCGATGCGCGCTAGTTCGGCCAGGTGCTTGCCGCGCAGCTCCTCGAGCAGATCGCGGTTCAACGCGGCCTGCCGGACCCGCTCGGTCTCGGCGGCGGAGGTGGCGCGGCGCACTTCGACCTCGCGCCATGCGATGAAGCGCTGCTGGAAATCCTTGACGGCCTGTGCCGACCAGTCGCCGCTACCGTCTCGCCACCAAGCAGACTTGAGGCGCCAGAGCGGCGGCCGGCCGAGGTTCTCCCAGGCCGCGTTCAACTGCTCTTTGACCGTCGCGCCCGGCCTGACCTTGCCTGCGGCCTGATGTGAAAGCTGGTATAGTTCGTCCGCGATCGTCTGGGACATGCTCACATCCTCAGATTTGTTGCGGATACAACGAAAAGGGAACGACTTGCTGTCGGACATCTCCGATAACCTTCCTGCGAGAACATTTCTCGACACGGAGGACGGCTTACCGAAGGAGACGGCGAGGGCAGGGGGACGGGATAGGAACGACGGCCGGTGCGAATGCTGGGGAGCGGGAGCGCCGGCGAAGTCGTTTGCGAAATAGGGATCATCGCTGGCGCTCCGATTCGGAGGCGCAGCAGGCGAGCCAGACGAACAGGATCGTCTCAGCGAGGCCGACGCCCGCAAGAGCGCCGACAGGCAAATTGATCGTCGCGGTGCAGGCGACGGCGGCCAGCGTGGCGCGGAGAGTGGAAACGTGGGCGCTGCAGACCTTCGCCGGTCGGCGCGGGTGCAGCCGACGCAGCGGCAGCCGGCCGTAGGTCAATCGGTAGCGCTCCGGATCGGATCTCAGCCACTCCTCTGGGACGGGCGGCATCAGGCGCCTCGCTCGTGCGAGTTGGCGGCGAGGAAGGGGAGGGGGCGCGTCACGGGGCGCACTTTTCGCTTTGATGCACCACGAGGACATCAAGGGCTGCCTCGCACAACTTCAGCTTACTCACGGTTGGCGAGTGTTGCCCTGATTTCCATCGCGTCCACGTGGACGGAGCTATCCCGGCGTGGGTTAAGAGATGTCGGAGAGAAAGCCGATGGGCTCTCAGTTTCCCCTCAATTTCACAAAGCTTGGCTGGAACATCGAGCATGAGCGCTTTTTCGCACAATTTTTTGGCCTTATCAAGCTCTTTAAAACACCTTGCACCGCGCGCAAACTCGCGCTCTTATGAACCGATGAGCAGCTTTTTCGACCTTGACCAGCCGTCTCTCGTAGAGACTATCTATCCAAAGTACGCAAACTACGCCGATTTTAATTCCGTTTCGCGGCGGTTTTTTTCTCGTCCCTTGGATTTAGATGCACCATCTGTCCAGAATTGGGTTCGCTCGACCGTGGATAGATTTGACTTGAAACCAACTACTTGGGCGAAAGAGGCGGGAATAGCCCCATCAACTCTAAACAGGTTTGTGGATCAGCCTACTGAAATAAGTGACCGAAAAATAACTAATTTGACAGCAAACACTATCAACAAATTGTCCAACGCACTTGCTCCGTTGCTTGAAAAATATTTAGAGAAAGAGTGGCTGGATGTCGGCGCTAGTTCCGACAATGTTGAGGGTTTTGCTTGGACAGAAAGCAGCTTACTTGGATATATTTCAGATGATTTTGTTGATCCCAAAAAAAGAGCAACCACACGAGACTTGGAGTTCCCGTATGTGCACTTGAATGTTCCTGCCAAGATTCCTTATAATAGATTTAGTCTTGGTGCTTTCGAAGTTACGACTGAGATTTACGATCCTGTATTTGGTATTGGCGATTACATTTTCGGTGCCCCAATTTTTATATTAAATGAGTCACCACAACCGGAGAGCTATGTAGTTTATCAGACGGTCGATTCAAGGGGCTTTGTAAGGACAGAGCTTCGCCGTTTTGTAATGGACCCTTCGTCACGAGGTTGGCTCATGCCAATTGGGACGCCTCCGAAAGGGACTCGTGCCATCCCGGAAGAGCAGGAAGCGATCTCTCACCGTTCAGCAGCCGCCACATTCGTAGTTGTCGGAGTTCACAGGCATCTAGTCTGAGCGCGAGAACGCGCTTGACAGAATGTGCGAAAAAGCGCTTTTATAACCCATCGCACCCGTCGCGATGGAGCCGCCAGTGCCCGTGCCCGCCACCGAACCTTCCGCACCCCGTGTCCGCTGGACCGCAACGGTCACCTACCGCACTGACGCCGGCCCCCTCGACGTCGACCATGTCCTGACGGAGCTGTCCGACCTCCACGACCTGGTCGAGCGCGGCCCGCACTGGGATACGATCCTCGGCATCGCGATCCAGCGCACCAACCCGATCGAGCCGGGCGTCACCGTCGAACAGGCGGAGGCGCTGTGATGGGTGCCGAAGCCTCAACCGCAGCGACGCTGCCCGCCGTCCAAGCCCCTTTGGTCTACGGCGGCGAAATTATCCACGAGCGCGACGAGACGCTGTCGCTGACCGACATGTGGACCGCGGCGCGCCGCAAGCATGTCGAGGACGGCGGCGACGCAGCCGACTTTGAGAACCGCCGGCCGGCCAACTGGTCGCGCAAGGAGGGGTCCGAGTTCATCGCGTCGCTCCAGCGCCGGCTGAATGTGTCTCGAGGACACATTTACCAGGGCGAGCGCGGCGCCGGCGGTTCAACCTTCGCCCATTGGCAGGTTGGCTTGGCCTACGCGAAGTACCTCAGCGCCGATTTTCACATGTGGTGCAACACCGTCGTCAAGGCGCACATGGAAGGTCAGGCTGGCCCGACGCCGGACGTGGTGCCGCTCGTGACGTCGAACATCCGCTCGGTCGTCGCCGACTTCAAGGCGCTGTTCTCCCTCGCCAAGCTTGTCGGCCTCGACAAGAACCAATGCGCTCTCCGTGCCAACCGGGCGACCTTTGAAGAGCACGGCGTAGACCTCCTGGGCAAGCTGGGACAGCCGCTTCTCGAGGCGCCGCACCAGGAGGCGCTGCTGCGGGTCACCGATGTGGGCCGTGAGATCGGCGGCCTGAGCGCGAGGGCCACGAACGTCGCGCTCACTACGCATGGCTTCCAGACCTGTCGCCACGATGCGAAGGGCGACATCTATTATGAGCCCACCGACTTCGGCAGATCCCATAGCCGAATGATGGACGTCGACATCGACCAGCCTGGCGCCTCGAAGCAGCAGCTCCGTTGGCTCACCAGCGTCATTGAGCCTCTCAAGGCGATTATCGCCGAACGCCCCGGCTGAACCCGACCCGTCTCAGCCACGCCATCACCTGACCCACCGCAACGCACCTGGAGTGCGACCGATGTTCAACGCCCCGAAATCCTCGATCCGATCCACCGATGCCGTCGGTAGCGCCGTCGCCTTCGCCCTGCTGCTCGCCACCTGGGTCGCGGCTACGCGGCCGTCTGCCCCGCTGACCCGGCGCACGCGCCGCGCCACGCCGTCGCGGAGGCACGGCGATGATCCTCTATCACCACACCGACACGGCGCGCCTGCCCTTCATCCTGCGCACCGGCGAACTGCGGCCTGGCGCCAACAGGATCGGCGGCTATCCCGACCCCGATTTTCTGTGGGCCACGACCGATCCGAACGGCGACCGGACCTCAGCGGCCGATCGCGGCGAGCACTACCGGACCGGCAAGACGCGGCACGTGAGGTTCACCCTTGATGCCGGCCGGTTCTTCCCCTGGTCCGAAGTTCCGGCGCGGCACCCGCGATGGACACCCGACCAGATCGCCCGACTGGAGGCGGCGGCTCGCGGCAAGAGCAATCCGTCGGCGTGGTGGTGCGGCGACCGGACCATCCCGCTCGCCAACTGCATCGCGATCGAGACGCGGTCCTACCGGGATAACCGGTGGCGGTTACTCGATCCGAAGACCGTGGTCTTCGCGCTCGACAACGGCTGGGTCGCGGTCGAGATCGCCGGAACCGTCTTCCTGTCGAAGACCCATCGGCACTGGACCGGCGCCGACGCCTACGAGGTCCTCGCCAGAGCAGCGTAACGCGTAAAGCGGCCCGCCGGCGGTGATCAGACCGCCAGCGAGCCTTGACCACAAAACCCCGCCAAGGAGATAGTCATGGCCACCGAGACCGATACCACATCCTCACCCGAGCCGCATCGGCTTACCGGCTCGTCCGCCCCGACCGGCGACGCGCCATCGTTCCAGGCCGTGTCTTCGACCCGTTCACCGGTTCAGGCATCTTCCCGCCGCACCGACGACCAAGTGAAGCTCATCCGGCACGCCAACCGCGTGATCGAGACCGCGAAGGAAGAGCGGAAGGCCTGCAACGTCGTCAGCGACATCGAGGACAAGACCTCCCAGCATAGGTTTTCTCACTGCCCGCAGCGCGACGGCAGCAAGCCCGGCGCATGGCTGCCGGAACTCCCCTCGGCCAAGCTCCGGGAGGATCTCGGCAGGTCGTCGTTCTATCAGGATCGGCAAGCCCTTCTGCCGGCCCGGATCGAGGCCATGGAGGCTTACGAGCGCGAGCACGCCGCGTTCTGTGAAACGATCGGCTTCGACGCCGCGCAGCAGCGGCACGACCGCCTCTTCCAGAAGCTCAAGAGCCAGACCGCGGCCCTGTCCAAGATGCGCGCCACGTGCGTCAAGGCGCTGGCACTGAAGTCCTGCGCCTACATCGAGATCATCCTCGCCGGCACCGGGGACACTTGGATCGAGGATCTCGCCGCCTCGATCGCTCACGACGCGGCCGATATCGGTGTCCACGGCAGCCGGGCCGTCGGCCTCGAAACGCTCGACGCGCATCTCCTCGACTTGATCGCGCGGCACGAGACGGCGCTGGTTGAGCAGCATGTAGCCGATGATGTCGCGGATAAGTGCGACGCCGCATGCCGGGCCGAAAACATAAAGCGGCCGGCCGAGCTCTACTGGAGGGCGACAGACGGCCCCGTTCCATCAGGTCGGGAGGATCTGCCCAATGGCAACCTTCGCTGCTATTATCGCGAAGCCGACATCGACGCCATGAGAACCGCGTCGGCGCCCGTGTGCTTGAGCACCGGGCCGGCCGACAGCCCGGAGGGGGCCGGCCTCGCAGCGAGGCCGGACGTCAGGGCGGCGGATCGCCGAGCCAAGATCCTAGCGGCCTGGGACGCCTGGCAGGCCGAGATCGAGGCCGTCCGAGACAGGACCGGCGCGACGGCCGCCTGCAAGGCTGCCAGCGTCGCCTGGGAGCGGTCGGAGAAGCTCGAGGACGCGCTCATGGCCATCGTTCCCATGACCCAGGCCGGCCTCGTCGCCAAGGCGCGCTGGCTCACCGACAAGGGCTGGGACAAAGATTACCTCGGCGAACTCGCGCTTAAGATCGTCAAGGACATCGCATCGAGCAGCGCCGTCGCTTTCGAGGCACCTGTCGCCGACAATGGACACGCGCCGGACCGACGTGCACTCGAAGCCTATGCCGAGTGGCTCGACATGGAGCGCCGGCTGCTGACGATCGAGTTGTTCCCCGAAATGGGCATCCGGGCGACCACGATCGTCCCGACTGGCACCGCGGCCCGAAACTACCACTATCCGCTGGACGCGGATTTTCGCAGCGCTTCACCACCCTCGTCTCGCGCCGAGGAGATGCTGCACCGCCTCGGCATCGACTGGCGCGCCGAGGACGAGAACACGATGCTTGATCGCCGCGACGCCTATGGCGATTTGGCCGACGGCCTCGTTCCTCTGATGGGAGAGGTGGCATGACCGGCGCCGCGGCCTACCCGGCGCCGGATCGCCTGATGATCCGGCCTGGCCTCTTCCTCGACGAGGCCGACACGCTGGAGCGGTGCGAGATCGAGCTTGACGGCGTCGCGGCTGCGATCGTCAGGATCGAGAACCAGCTCATGCAGGAGGACGGCGACGAGACGTGGCGGATCGCCGCCGCCACGGCGCTGCGGGCGAAGAAGTATGCAATGCCGCGCCTGCAGCAGCGCGTCGCCGAGTTCAGGCGAGCCGCCCGTGCCGCCGAGCACGCTGCCATGCTCGAGCGGATCCAAAGCGCCCGCGTGTCGAAGGACAGCGCCCTGGTCAGGACCATGTACGAAATCGCGCCGGACGTGGCCACAAAGGTCGCCGCGTTCGCGCGGGAGCGCCACCCGGAGCTGTTCGAGGAGGTCGCCTGATGTCGCTCGTGCGATGCTCCTTCTGCGGGCGAAGTCAGAACGATGTGGCTCGCCTCGTCGCCAGCAACACGTCGGATGCCGCGATCTGCGCGCCCTGCGTGGTCCGCTGCGTCGAGGTGCTGATCACCGGCGCCGACGAGCCGGGCGAGTCCGCTATCGTCATGACGCCGGAGGGTCAGATGCTGGCCGCCAAGATCGTGGGGCAGGTGTCATGATGGCGCTCGACCTGCCGCCCAAGACCTCGGCCAAGATCGATGCCATGATTCGCCTGCTCG
Organism: Lichenihabitans sp.; assembly: GCA_965277635.1. Taxonomy (GTDB): domain Bacteria; phylum Pseudomonadota; class Alphaproteobacteria; order Rhizobiales; family Beijerinckiaceae; genus Lichenihabitans. The sequence goes on along the minus strand of CBDIDE010000002.1, from coordinate 520,410 downwards.
CCTCGGACAAGGATGGGGAGGTGGTGAACGCGGCGCGGGCCATCGGCCGGCTGCTGAAGGCCGCTGGCAAGAGCTTCCACGACCTGGCCGACGCCGTCGCCGGCAAGGGAGGCGCCATGGAGCGGCGCGCCTACGAACCCGCCTATTCGCCCTACAATGCCTGGGACCCGCCCTACGAGGACAGGGAGCGTCCGCCGGCTCCACGCTGGGGCGACCTGCGCCCGTTCGAGCGCCTGGATTGGATTTCGGCGATCCTGAAGAAGCTGACCCTCGACGCAGGGGATCAGGACGCTGTGACGAAGCTCAGGTTCCAGCTCATCAACCGCCGCGACCAGGGCGTGATCCGCGCGCAGGTGGCGCTGTTCAACAGGCTGATGGCCAGGGCCTGGAAAGTCGGGGTGCGGCCATGACCGACGCGAATCAGACCCCCAAGCCCACGCTGCCGGAGCTGCAGCCGCTCCAGATGCTCGGCATCGCCGAGGTCAAGAGCTTGTTGCAGGTCTCCACCTCCACGATCTATCGGTGGATCGACCAGGGAAGTTTCCCGCGACCGTTTCAGCTCAGCGAGAACTGCGTCAGATGGCGGGCCATGGAGATCCAGGCGTGGCTGGAGGCGCGGCCACCGTTTTCAAAACCGGGTATGAAGCCGGGTACTTCCGACAATGCAGAAAAAAATAAGGCTGCATAATCAGTACTTTGGGCGTCTGAAATGGCCGATACCTCCTCCACCAGCCGCTGTTTTCAGCGCTTCCGACATACTCCCGATTTCATCGAAACGCAGAGGTCGACAAGCTCGCTGCCGTTCCCGTGCCGCCGGACGTTCGAGACGCTGGCATGGGAGCGGCACGCCTTGCAGAAGGACGAGTGGTCGCCGGCACACGCTGCCGATGTCGTGAGGGGATCGACCAAACCTGCCGCTCGCGCGTTCGGCTCCTGCAACATGCCGGAGCGACCATGACGAGAGACGAGATCAACGCCAGGATCGAAGCGTGCGAGGCCGAATATGCCGAGGTGCATGCCGATATCGTGAACGGCCCGCAGACCGATCAGCCGACGGACCTCACGCGGCGAAGGGACGATTTGACGAGGGAGATCGCGGCGCTCAAGGCCATGTTGGAGGAGGAGTGACGGCTGGGTTGCGACACGGAACCTGCTTTGAGGTTGTGGCGCTTTACGTCGAGGGCCGCTGACAGCCGCCCTTCAAAGGCCCGCCGTCTCATGACGAGCGATGCTACCAACCGAAAGACTTGCCATGTCCAAGACCAAGCTGATCTTCGCGTCGTTGCTGTGCCTACCGATCGTGGCCATGGCACTTCCGGCCGTTGCCGCGACGACGCACAACCTGCAGACAGGCGCAGGCACCACCAACTCGAACAGTGGCGCGATGGGTGGATCGATGGGCTCGATGAAGAAGATGAAGATGCACAAGAAGCATATGAAAAAAGCGATGTGATCGCTCCGCAGTCCGCACCTTCAGCTCAGGATTGTCGCGTCCGCGGTCCAGGATCGTACCCGTGGTCCTCGCCGAGCCTTCGCGCCATTGCGAGGGGCGGAGGCCACGGGACCGAGACCTCGAAGAGCCCGGCGACCTCGGCGACCTTCACTCGTTCGACCAACTGATGTGCGCCCGCCCCTCCGGATTGCACTGAAGCGGCAAGCTTCCGCCGGCGGAACATTGCTCCCACGACCCAGGTTGTTCCCACGCTAATGGGGAAATCGATGATGAATGACGACCAGGAGACATCCGAACTCGAACGTCACTACGCAGGTGCAGGCAAGGCGACGCACCAAGGAGGTCATACCGCTAATCCGGACGTCGTCGCCAAGGTCGTAAGTGACAACAACCGTGCCGCCGGCAATGCCGGAAGGGGGTCCGGCAGTGCTCGGCGCCAGAGCCATTCTCCGCAGCAGCAGCATGTGGAAGATGATGATGACGACGGGATCGGCCGATCCTTTTCCAGCGCGGTCGAGATCAGCCCTGTCGCGTCCTTGCTCCTCGCAGGCGCGCTCGGCTATGCTCTCGGCTGGATAGCCCATGGGCGCAGAGGACCCACGCATGGTGAGGCGCTGCCAGACTATGCACGGAAGCGCGCATGAAACCAGCGGTGGTCGACGCAGTATAAAACAGGAAAGACGAACCCGCTGCTGCGAGAGTTATGTATTCCGCAAGACAGCGAGCGCGGAAATCGGAAACGTCAGTCCTTACGGCGCTGCGGCTACCGAGGGCCGATGAAGATCCGACGCGCCGGCTCCGCCCGCCACCTGGACGGAGCGGTAACATCGGCTCTCGCGTTGCCCAGAGACGCTGGACTCACGAGGGCCGCTGGGCGACCAATTGGACAAACCGCCGAGCTCCCAATTGCGAGCGTCCAGCGAGAGAGCCGGCCGGAGCGCGCGAAAATACCCCCCTATCGGCTGGCCGATACCATCGGGTAGGTCGCGCGGAGCTACGGTCCACAGCCTCATCTGGATCGACGGGTTATACGCGCCGTCCGCTGAGAAACCACACCACGGCGATGATCAGCAGCAGCCCGACGATGCCGATGCCGCCAAAGCCGGCGCCGCTGTAGTAGCCCTGGCCCATGCCGTAATATCCGCCGCCCCCGAACAGCAGGACAATGACGATGATGGCGATGATCAGAGCCATGACGAAGTCTCCGGTTTCAGCATGAACGTGGCCTTACAGGAACAGGTTGCAAGGATGATCGCGATGACTGAGCCGCAGCGTAAGCGATCGCTCGCCCGGTCTCCGGCTCGGCACACTGCAAGTCCGTCCGCCTGCCGGCGAGCGAGCCTTCCCTACTGCAACCCCGTCTGTTAGGGTCGAGCCGAATTATCGGACTACATCCCCAATTTTGACATTTCGCTGGTTAGGAACCCTATGTGCGGGATCGCCGGTCTGTTGCAATCGAGCCGTCGCGTGTTCGGCCGCGATGAGGCGATGCGGCTCGTCCAGCAGATGAATACCTCCATTGCGCACCGCGGGCCGGATGCGGACGGTGTGTGGAGCGACGCCGACGGACGCTGCGTTCTCGGCCAGCGGCGCCTGAGCATCATCGACACATCCGACGCAGGACGGCAGCCTTTCGCGAGCGGGGACGGGCGTTGGTGGCTGACCTTCAACGGCGAAATCTACAATTTCCAGGACGTTCGTGGCGAGCTCGAGCGTGCCGGGATCCGGTTTCGAGGTCGTACCGACACCGAGGTGCTGATCGAAGCCGTCGCGTTCTGGGGCATGGACGCGCTGCCGCGCCTCGATGGCATGTATGCCTTCGCGGCCTATGACACCAAAACCCGGTCGCTGTTCCTGGCCAGAGACCCGTTCGGCGAGAAGCCCCTCTACTACAGCATGCTTTCCTCCGGCGCGTTGGCCTTCGCGTCGGAGCTCCAGGCCCTCGAACAGCTTCCGGGCTTCGATGCTTGCGTCAGCGTGGACGCGGTCGCGGAGGTGCTGAGCTTTCAGTATATCGGCGCTCCGCGTTCGATCTATGCCGGCACCAAGAAACTTCCGGCCGGGCATTGGATGAGGATCGACGGCAACGGTGAATTCCGTATCGAGCGATACTTCCAGTTCAGGCCCGGACTCGGGGGGTTCACGGACCGGCCGATGAACGAACTCGCCGACGAGCTCGAGGACCTGCTCACGACGAGCCTGAAGCGGCGGCTCTTTGCCGACGTGCCGCTCGGCGCCTTTCTCTCCGGCGGCGTCGATTCCTCGACCGTCTGCGCCCTCGTCCGCCGCAAGCTGGATCTGCCGCTGCACACCTTCTCCATGGGATTCGACGGCTCGCCCGACAGCGAGCATGAGGTCGCCCGGCTTTTCGCGGCGCACCTCGGCACCGACCATCGCGACAAGCTCGTCGACCCGCACGGTTCCGAGTTCCTGCGCAACATCGGCAAAGTCCTGGACGAGCCGAACGCCGACAGTTCGTGCCTGCCCACTTATCTCCTGTCTGGATTTGCACGGGAATACGTGACCGTCGCCCTCTCGGGAGATGGCGGCGACGAACTGTTCGGCGGCTACGGTCGATATTTCTCGACGCTCGACGAGAGCGGCCTGCATGCTGCGGGCGAACTGCCGGATTATCGGCCGGGCAGCGTCTATTACGGAAATCGCATCCTGGTCTCGAGCGACGAGCATCTGCAAGACCTGTTCGGTTTCCTGCCGGCCGGTTTCGCCGCGCACGTGAACAGCTTGCGCAAGCAACTCGACGCGGCGCCACGGGGTCAGTTGCTGTCGCGCATGCGCCAAAGCGACACCGCCAACTACATGCCCGGGGCCGTGCTGCCCAAGGTCGACCGCATGAGCATGCAGCACGCGCTCGAGGTGCGCACGCCGTTCCTCAACGTGGCCCTCGCGCGGTTCGCGGAGCGGCTGCCCGATCAATATCTCGTCGGCACAGGACGCGGCAAACTGATCTTGCGGGAGGTCGCCTACCGCTACCTGCCGCGCGACCTCATCGACATGCCGAAGAAGGGATTCGGCCTGCCGATGTCGGACTGGGCGCGCACCAGCCTGCTCAATCTTGCGTCCGAATTGCTGGACGGCGACGCACGGGTGTTGCCGCTGTTCGGACGCCAGGGCCTGTCGAGCTTCATGGATCGCCAGCGCAGCCCGAACGGCTTCTCGACCTATCAGCTCTGGGCCGTGCTCATGCTCGAATCCTGGCTGCGCCATCACCCGGCCAAGCTGCCGGACCTGACGGACAGACGACCGCCCCGGCCGGTGCCGGCCGGGCAGGGGGCGCTCTGGGCATCACAGGTCTCCGAGCACGTTTGGCTCGTCGATCGCGGCGACCCGGGTCTCGTCCCGGATGTCAACGGCAGTCCGGATTGGCATCGGGCGTCGCCGATGCTCAAGAACCGCATCGTCGAGCTGGTGAGCAAGGATCGCGAGTGCGCGCAGAAGCCTATGCATGTGCGTTTGCCGGATTGGGGCGTGCCCCTTCCCGCCGAAGCGGCGGAGCAGGCCAAGGCGCTCGACGGCGCGACCTTGGCCTATCTGGATCCGGAGGCCGAAGGCCGCCTCGACTATCATGAGATGTTCAAGTTCGGCACGATTGGGGTCAGGCGTATCGTGCTCGTCTCGCGATTCGTATCGAATCGCGTCCACGAGATCGAGTTCAACAAGAAAACGTTAGGCCAGCGGATCTTCGATACGGCGCTGCTCGCGCTGCAGGCTGTGGCGGTGGTCGCCAACCGGCGCGCGTTCCGTCTGCCGCTACGCGCGCATCCGTTCAATGTCTTGCAGGATGCCTGCTGCGTCACGCCGGAGCTGCCGCGTCTCGCCGCCATCACGGACGCGGATCTCTACGACCGCTACATGGTCTTCGAGGGCATGCGCCAGCTCCCGCCGATTCTGACCTCGCACGGCGAGATCGGGCGCAGCGACGCGGGCCGCTACTCGATATGGAATCAAAGGCTCTACTTCTCGCCGACCAGCAGCCTGCGCCGCTATACCCATCCCTATTGGCTCGTGGAGAGAACCCGAGCCAACGAGCACCGATTGCAATTCGCGCAGCGAACCCTGCATACCGACGTCGACGATTTCCAGTTTCCCGACCTCTACCAGCATGATTCAGAGCATGACGGCTTCCGCCTGGCGCGGGGCGACACGGTCGTCGTATGCACGCATGGCCTGTCGCCGGGCGGCGCCGAGCGCCAATGGGTCTATCTGGCGCTCGGCCTCAAGCGGGCCGGCTACGACGTCCACTTCGTCATCTACAATGAGCCCAGCGGCGACAACGCTCATTACCTTCCGCTACTCGAGGCCTCCGGCGTCTCGATCCATGCGGCGGTCCAGCAATCCCCTCTCGTCCTGCTGACAACGCTGGCCGGCGACCCGAAGCTGGCGCGCTTCATCAAGACGAAGATCGTGGACGACGTGGACAGGATCGTTCGCCTGGTGGCCGTGCTGCGCCGCATCCAGCCCAAGGTCGTCTACGCGCAGCTGGACGATCCGAACGTCTACGCCGGCTTCGCGTCGCTCCTGGCCGACGTACCCCGCGTGGTCGTCTCGTTCCGCAACTACAACCCGACCAACTTACCCTACATCTTCAAGCCCTGGTACCGCCAAGCTTATTCGATGCTGGCCCGATCCACGCGCGTTCTGTTCACCGGCAATTTCGACGGCGCCAACTGGGACTATGAGCAATGGATCGGCCTGGAGGCGGGGCGCGCCGTCTGCATTCCGAACGCGATCAACCCGGAAAGCTTTCCCGTGCCCAGCCACGACGAGTCGGCCGATCTCCGGCGTGATCTCAAGATCGCGCCGCATCAAAAGGTCGTGCTGGGCGTCTTCCGGCTGTCGGCGGAAAAGAACCCGCGGCTCTTCTTCCACGTGTGCCGGCGTCTGATCGCTGCCCACAAGGACCTGCGCGTCCTGCTGGCGGGCGTCGGCCCGCTGATGCCCGGGCTCGAGGAGGAGGTCAGCCAGCTCGGCTTGACGCAGTCGTTCAACTTCCTCGGACGACGCAACGACGTGAACGCGCTGATGTCGACCGCCGATCTCCTGTTGCTGACCTCCGACAAGGAAGGGATGCCCAACGTCGTCCTGGAGGCACAACTGATGGGCCTGCCGATCGTGGCGACGGATGCCGGGGGAACGCGCGGCGCGTTGATCCCCGACGTCACCGGCGTAGTCTGTCCAATCGGCGATGCCGATGCGCTTGTGGCCGGCTGCGACAGGCTGCTCGGTGACCCGGACCTCGCGCGCCGCATGGGCGAGGCCGGGGCTCGCCACGCACGGACGGATTTCAGCATCGCCGAAATGGCCCGGCGCTACGCGGAGGTGGCGGGCGCCGATGCGCCTGCCGAGACGACCGTGCGCCTGCTCGACGTCGCGACGCCCTGACCTTCACAGGGTCACGGCACCCGTGCAGACGATCGGCAAGGCTGGCGCCTGAACTTCGGCGGAGACGTTTGGCTGGCCCTCGATCCGCGATGTGCGGACCGATCTGAACGAGGCGATCCGACCAACGTCGTCAGGCGCCAGTCGTCGTGATGACGTTGCTCGGAGTTCCAGTATTCGTGAAGAAACGGTAGGCGATGGACGCGATATGTCGATCCAGCCTGCGGTTCGGGACGGTCTATACGGGTGCATTGAGGAATCGTCAAGTGATTCCATCTGATCCGATCTGGCTTTATTGCGTGCGGATGGCGCCGTTCTCGGCATCGACCGTGAGGTTCGGCGAATAATAGGGGTCGTCGAGCAGCGTCTCGCCCCAGCGCAGGCGCAGGTTGAGGTTCTCCCGGTCGAACCGCTCGGCCGTCCTCGGGCTGAGGTCGCGGCCTCGGCTGACGCTCTCGTGATGGTTCAGTTCGGCGAAAGGCGTCCACAGGTTGCGGTAGCCTCTGGCGCGCACCTTGAGGCAGAAGTCGACGTCGTTGTAGGCGACTGCGAAACCTTCCGCATCGAGGCCGCCGACCTCTTCGTAGATGGACCTGCGGACGATGAGACAGGCGGCGGTCACGGCCGAGACCTCGTTGACGGTGACAAGCTCGTCGAGCATCCCAGGTTCGCCGCGGCCCGCCCGCTTGCGCCGGTGGCCGGCGGCGCCCGCGATGCCCGTCACGACGCCGCCATGCTGCAGGCGCCCGTCGGGATAGGTGAGCTTGGCGCCGACGCAGCCGATGCCGGGCCGCAACGCCCAGCCGACCATCTCGTCGAGCCAGCCGTCGTCGAGCACCTCGATGTCGTTGTTGACGAGCCCGACGAGCGTGCCTTTGGCCGTCGCGACGGCGCGGTTGTTGAGCGCCGCATAGTTGAACGGGTGGGGATCCGCCAGCACGCGGATGACGGAATCGCCGGCCCAGCTCTCGAAGAGGCGCAGCGTCTCGGCTTCGCGCGAGCCATTGTCGACGACGATGATCTCGTAGGGCGCATAGGCGGTCTTGGTCCGGATCGAGCCGATCGCCATGCGCAGAAGATCGGCGCGGTCCCGCGTCGGGATGATCAGCGAAACGAGCGGCGGCGGGTCGGGAAGTTCCGGGATCGTGCGCGGATGGGGCGAGCGCGGGTCGGCGACGGCCGGACGCGCAGTAGATTGCGGCGGGGCAGGGTGGCGATGGCTCAGCACCTGGGCGATGTGGACTACGGCCGCAGCGTCGATACCGGCCGCGACGCGCCGCAGCAGGTCGTGCCGATCTCCCTCGCCGAGGCCACCGGCCGCCGCCACCCGCGCCATCGCAATGCAGCAGAGGTCGCCGATATAGTCGAAGGCCAGCGCCCGCACCGGCGACCAGGCGGGCTTGAAGCGTGGATTGCCCCTGCCGTCTCCCAACAGGTCGTCGTCGTCCGCATAGACCAGTTCGACATCCGGATGACGGGTGATTGCCGCGGCGAAGACGGCAAGGGCATGGGGCCGGAACACCGTGCCGGGGCAGGGCAGGAGGATGAACCGCCCGGCCGCTCGAGCGAGCGCGGCGGCCAGGCTGCCGGCCCGCGAGCCTGCCTCGGGGACGACGAGATCCCAGGCGCCATAGACTTGCGCCTCGAGGCTGGCGCGGAGCCCGCCGAGTTGCGTCGTGTCGGGATCGGCGATCACCGTGAAGCGCGGACCTGCCTGGAGCCGGTCGGCGCGCGCGCGATGAAGGTCGATGTCCGCCTCGCGCTCGTCGAACCGCTCGTGCCAGAGCGCATAGGCCTCGCGCGGCGGGAGAGAGGCGGCGGCGATCGGGATGGTGGTGCGGCCCTGGCGCCGCACCTGCACGGCGAAGCGGGCGGCCCGCCAGAGGAAGGAGCGCGGGTCGCCGCGCAGCACGTCGAGCGAGCGCCGCAGCAGCGCCAGCCGCCGCTCCCAGGCCGACACGGGCCGGAGGGAGCAAACGAGCGGCGTGTCGAGCGGCGCCGAGCCCGACAGATGGATCTCGACCGCCCCCACCGGCGACGCGGGACGGAACAGGCCGCGAAATCGATTGCGACCGAGCTTGGCGAGGCGCTGCGGCAGACGCGTGCCATCGACGAAGACGAAGATCAGCCGGGCGTCGACCACACCATCCGGCGGATAGGCGAGGTCGATCCTCATCCAGGCCGGGGGGAGCGGCGGCGCGAAGCTGCGGCGCATCACGATCGGCGGCTCGGGATGACGCAGCGTGAGCGGCACCCGCGCAGGTGGCGCTCCCGGCTCGATCACCCAGCCTGCCAACGGGTCGCGGTCAGGCCGCGGGGCCATGCTCGGTCAGCACCTTGAACATGTATTGGCCGTAGGTGCTCTTGCTCAACGCTTCGGCCTGGCGGGCGAAGTCGCGCGCGTCGATCCAGCCCTGCGTCAGGGCGATCTCCTCGAGGCAGGCGATGCGGAACCCCTGGCGTTTCTCGTAGACGCGCACGAACTCGCCCGCCTCGAGCAGCGAATCGGGCGTGCCTGTGTCAAGCCAGGCGAAGCCGCGGCCCATCCGCTCGACCTGGAGCTTGCCGCGCTCGAGGTAGATCCGGTTGAGGTCGGTGATCTCGAGCTCGCCGCGCGGCGAGGGTTTCAGCGCGCGCGCGATCTCGACCACTTCGGCGTCGTAGAAATAGAGGCCGGTGACGGCCCAGTTGGTCTTGGGATGGGCAGGCTTCTCCTCGATCGACACGGCCTTGCCTTCGGCGTTGAAGTCGACGACGCCGTACCGGTCGGGATCGGTGACGTGATAGGCGAAGACCGTCGCACCCTCTCGGCGCTCCGTCGCCGGCCGCATCAGCTCCGGCAGGCCGTGACCGTAGAAGACATTGTCGCCGAGGATCAGGCTCGAACTCTCGTTGCCGATGAACTGCGCTCCGATCAGGAAGGCCTGGGCCAGCCCCTCGGGCTGCGGCTGCTCCGCATAGGCGAGATCGATGCCCCAGCGCGAGCCGTCGCCGAGCAGGTCGCGGAACAGCGGCAGATCGCGCGGCGTCGAGATCACCAGGATCTGGCGGATGCCGGCCAGCATCAGGGTCGACAGCGGATAGTAGATCATCGGCTTGTCGTATATGGGCAGCAGCTGCTTCGACAGGACATGCGTCATCGGGTGAAGCCGAGTGCCGCTGCCTCCCGCCAGGATGATCCCGCGCATCGATGATCTCTCGTTCCGTTGCCGCATGCGACCCTTCCGCAGGAAAGGATCGACGGACGTCAGAGCTACCCTGCCGGGCAACGCACCGCAACCCGCGGACCGAGCGGCGGCACGGCGTCGATCATCCGGGACGGGTCAGATGGCGGGAGCGGTAAGCCCGCGCCGGGCAAAGGTCACCGCCCGATGGCCGATGAAATTCACCACCGCGCCGGTCGCGATCGCGGCGCCATGACCCAGCGCCTCGGCGTGAGCGAGCGAGAGGGGACCGCCCAAGCCCAGCATAGGCACGAAGAGCCGAGCCGAGACCAGGACCGTCGCCAGGCCGAGGGCATTGACGGCGAGGAAGCGGACCGCCTGCGTGCCGAGCGGCAGCGTCGACCCCGGAAACACCCAGGAGCGATACAGCATGAAGCCGACCGCCATGCCGAACGCATAGGCGAGCGCGACGGCGCCCATGAAGGGTATGACGGCCGAGAGCGGAAACCGGACCAGCCAGTTGACCAGCGACGACAGGCCCCCGGCAACCAGAAATCGCGCGGCGCCCTCCGGCACGCGAACGATCGGACGCCGCACTGCGAGGTCGAGCCCCGCAGAGGAGACGGCGAGCACGTCGGACATTGGTTCCATCCTCGAAGGTGGGCGATGGTCACCCTGCCACAGGGTGCCTGCCGCGCAAGGCAAGCCGCGTCATAGGCTTAGCGTTCGGTTTCAGCCGACCTCGATGTTTCGGAGGATCGCCGTCGCCGGTGCCCGGTCTGCGGTGGGATCAAATGCCGGGCCGAGGCGTTGCCTGTCGCATGTCGAACGATGATCTCAGGCTCCCTTCGAAGCTCGGTCGCAAGCAGCTCCGCAAGTTGCTGACGCGCTACCGCGTGACCTCCGGCAAGGGATTCCGCCTGTCGGACTTTCCGACCGATGATCCGGCCCCCGATGTTGTGGACAAGCACCAGGCCGAAGCCTTGCTGAGGCAGGGCGTCGAGCGGCTCTCGGCGATGCAGGAGCTGCTTTACGCCAACGGCACGTGGTCGCTGCTCATCGTGTTCCAGGCGATGGACGCGGCCGGCAAGGACTCGACCATCAAGCACGTGATGACCGGCGTGAACCCGCAAGGCGTCGCCGTCACCCCGTTCAAGGCGCCGGGCCCCGAGGACCTCGCCCACGACTTCCTCTGGCGCGTCGACCGCGCTCTGCCGGCGCGCGGGATGATCGGCATCTTCAACCGGTCGCACTACGAGGAGGTACTGGTCACCCGCGTCCATCCCGAGCTGATCGACAAGCAGCGCCTGCCGGCCGCGCTGCGCCATCGCAAGGCGTTCTGGAAACACCGGCTCGACGACATCGCGGGCTTTGAGAAGCACCTGACCCGCCAGGGAACGCGGGTGCTGAAGTTCTTCCTCAACGTCGGCCGCGACGAGCAGAAGGCGCGTTTCCTGGCGCGGCTCGACGAGCCGGACAAGACCTGGAAGTTCAGCCCGGACGACATCAAGGAGCGCGGCTTCTGGGACGATTACATGAAGGCCTACGAGGAGGCGATCGCCGCGACCGCGACCGAGGAGGCGCCCTGGTTCGTGGTGCCGGCCGACCAGAAATGGTTCATGCGGCTCGTCGTGGTGGCCGCCATCGTCGATGCCCTGGGCGACCTCGATCTTGTGGCGCCGAAGATTTCGCCGGAACGGCAGGCGGCCTTCGCCGCGGCGCGGCGGATGCTCGAAGACGGCGCCTGACAACGTTTCGGCGAGCGGCGGGATGTTCCCCACGCAACTGGCGTAAATTCGGGCCGCGCAGGGTCAGACTTTGGCGCTCTGCACGGCGGCGTGAGGCGAGTTCACGGCTATGGTCGTAGCGCAGGTGATGGCCGATATCGGCATGCGGGCATCGATCGGGCAGGTCTCGCCGTGCGGACGTGACCTTTGCGTGGGAACTATCGACATGAGCATCGAAGCCAAGTTGATTGTCGCCGGCTGCGTCCTCGCCATCATCGTGCCGATGATGGTGGTGGTCATTCGCCGCATAGTCAAAGGTCAGCCCTTCGAGAACAGGCGGACAGGCACGATGATGCCGCCTTTGCCACCCTCCATCGATATCGACGGAGGGTGAAAAGAACGCCCGCGCAACGGCCGGGCGAAACGGTGGGCGGGCGAATTGGCGGCCTCAACCTCTCCCGACGACCGCAAGGGCAAAGCCGTCCCATCCCTTTTCGCCGACGGTCTGGATGACTGTGCCGCTCAGACGCGGCTCCTGGGCCATGATCTGCAAGAACTCGCGCACGCCTCGAACATTGGGGTCGCCGCTGTCCGGGTCGATGACGGCGCCGCCACGAACCACATTGTCGCCGATGATCACGGTGCCGGGTCGAGCAAGCTTCAAGGCCCATCGCAGATAGTTGGGATAGTTGGCCTTGTCGGCGTCGATGAAGATCAGATCGAACGGGCCTTCGAGGGATGGCAGCACATCGAGCGCCGCCCCGACCCGCAGCTCGACGCGATCGCCCAGCTCGGCGCGCTCGACGTTCTTCCGTGCGACCGCCGCGTGCCGCTCGCTCACCTCGATCGTGACGAGCTTGCCGCCGTCCGGCAGGGCACCCGCCATCCAGATCGTGCTGTAGCCGCCGAGCGTGCCGATCTCGAGGACGCGAGACGCGTTGGTCAGGCGGACGAAAAGGCCAAGCATCTTGCCTTGCGTCGCGGAGACATCGATCTTCGGCAGGCCGGCCGCGGCGTTTTCGGCCAGGGCGGCATCGGGGCGGCCCTCCGGCGCGATCAGGAGATCCGCCAGATAATGGTCGACCGCCGACCAGCGCGCGGGATTGGCGGAGACGTCGTCGGAAGCGGGCATGCGCATGTGATCCATGAAGCTCCAAGTCTCGACCTGCGGAGAAGCTCCAAGTCTCGACCTGCGGAGGATTCGCCTTCTTGAGGGCGCTGACCGCCTAGATCGACGACGGCAGCTTCGACGGCTTGGCGTGACGGCGTAATATTTATGGCAAGCGCGGCGAAATCTTGTCGCTCGACACGACATTCATGTTTGTCGAAATTGAAACTGCTCCGAATGGGTGTACACGACCGCTATGATGAATCGGTGCTCACGCAGGGGATCATGACAATCGATATTAAATCAACTCAGGCCAAGGCCATGTTGTGTTCGGACTGCTTCCATAACATCGGTCTTCAGCTGGATGCAGCGAAGTTGGGTTGTCCAACTTCAGACCCCTGTCCGCATTGCGCCTCCAAAACTGGCGCCAAGCTTAACCGCCATGCAATCGAGAACCTCGCACATCGCTTTTTTGTTGTCGGAAGCTTGCATAAGACGGAGTACGGTGGAGCTCCGATTATCGAATTCAACTCACATCGCTCCAATGAGATTGAGTCGGGTAAATTTCACTCTGAAGACGCGGACCTCATTAGTGCTAAGATAGGGATCGGCTTTTTCTACTACGGCCCGCCACTTTGGCGAATCGGTTATGTTGAGCCACTTGAGGAACTTCAGGATCCGAACCGTCGCGAGCTTGCGATTCGCCGCGTCTTGGCGGAGTATCCGAAGCAAGAACTCGCGCCCGATTTTTTCTTTTACCGGCTCCGAAAGGGAGCTGCTAAGCCGGACGAGCCATCCGAATACGATAGCCCGCCGCGCGATTTTTGTGGAGGGGGGCGTCTCGACTCCAAAGATCTGCCCGTACTCTACGGGTCCGCTGATCTCGAAGTGTGTGTGCATGAGTGCCGTGTGACCGCAGAAGACACAGTTCACGTGGCTTCCCTCGCTCCGACGCGCGCGCTGCGCATGCTCGATCTGACCGCAGTGCTTAAGGAAGATGCTACGTCTTTTGAGAGCCTGGATATGGCTGTCCACATGATGTTCTTGGCTGGATCCCATTCTTACATGATTTCTCGTGCGATTGCGGTAGCGGCTAGAGCCGTCGGATTCGACGGCATAATTTTTCCTTCTTATTTTAGTCTATTGCGGACGGGGGCTCCTTTCATTGAAACGGCTTACGGACTTTCGTCGCGGGTTTTTTCGGGGGCTGCGGAGCGCGAAAGCGCGAAAGTGATTCCGAACGTGGCCATTTTCGGTCGCCCGATTGCCGACGGTAGGGTAGCCGTATCTTGCATCAATCGGATTTACATCCGTCGGGTCGATTACGATTTGGGCTTCGGGCCGGCCAGCACCTAGGGCTGCGCTCTGGCCTGCCGGGCGACAACCAGACGCGACCAACTCCTACTTGTGTCAGAAGACCTTGTATTGGTCCTGCGTGTGCACGGGCAAGAGCTGCGGCCTTTTTCGTTCAAGTCAATTCCCCGCCTCCACAGGTCACCCGCCGCAAGGTCAGGTTGATGCGGCCGCCGCCGGGCAGCAGGCTCGAGGAGCCGCCGAGCACCCGGTCGATGCCGTGGAAGGCGAGCCGCGCCGGGCCGCCGAGCACGAGCGCGTCGCCGCTCATGAGCCTGATCGATCGCGTCGGCCCCTTGCGTGTCGTGCCGCCGAAACGGAACAATGCCGTATCGCCGAGCGACAGCGAGAGCACCGGCGCATCGAAGGTCTCCTCGTCGCGGTCCTGGTGCAGCCCCATGCGGGCCGCCGCGTCGTAGAGGTTGATCAGACAGGCTTCGGGCGACGCCGGACAATCGGCGAGCGCCGTCCAGGCCGCCATCGCGGCCGGCGGGATCGGCGGCCACGGCCGGCCGGTCTCTGGATGATGCGGTTGGTAGCGATAGCCGGCTTCGTCCGACACCCAGCCGAGCGGGCCGCAATTGCTCATGCGCACCGAGAAGGGCGTGCCGGTGCGCGGCATGCGCGGCCGGAACGGCGGTGCTTCGACAAGCGCCGCCTGCACCGCATCGCGCAGCGCCACCTGTGTGGCGGCATCGAGGAAGCCCGGCGCGTAACGCAGGCCCGTCGCGAGGTCGAGCATCACTTAATGGGTCGCGGCAAGCTTGCCCTCGATGGCGTCCCACAGGCTCTCGGCGAGGTCGGGGCCGCCGAGCCGCTTGATGGCGCGCAGGCCGGTCGGCGAGGTGACGTTGATCTCGGTGAGATAATCGCCGATGACGTCGATGCCGGTGAAGAGGAGCCCGCGCCGCTTGAGCTCGGGCCCGATCGTGCGGCAGATCTCCTGCTCGCGCGGCGTAAGCTCGGTCGCCGAGGCGGCGCCGCCGCGCACCATGTTGGAGCGGATGTCGTCCTCGGCTGGCACGCGGTTGACCGCACCCATGGCCTCGCCGTCGACCAGGATGATCCGCTTGTCGCCCTTGGCGACCGCCGGCAGGAAGCGCTGGATCACCCAGGGCTCCCGGAAGGTGGTTGAGAAGAGGTCGAAGAGCGAGCCGAAGTTCGGGTCGCGCCGCGTCATCTTGAACACCGCCGCGCCGCCTGCACCATAGAGCGGCTTCATGACGACGTCGCCATGCTCGGCCCGGAAGGCCTCGATCTCGGCGCGGTCGCGCGAGATCAGGGTCGGCGGCATGAGCTCGGGAAAATCCATGACGAAGAGCTTTTCGGGCGCGTTGCGTACCCCGGCGGGGTCGTTGACCACCAGCGTCTTCGGATGGACGCGCTCGAGCAGATGGGTCGAAGCGATATAGGCGAGATCGAAGGGCGGGTCCTGGCGCAGCAGCACCACGTCGACCTCGGCGAGGTCGACAATGCGGGGCTCGCCGAGGGTGAAATGCCGGCCAGCCTCGTCGCGGACGTCGAGCGGCTGCATGGCGGCCCTTACGCTCGCGCCCGACTGCGACAGCCGCTCGGGCGTATAATAGAGGAGCCGATGGCCGCGCCGCGCCGCGGCGAGCAGCAGCGCGAAGGTCGAATCGCCGGCGATGTTGATGCGGTCGATCGGGTCCATCTGGACTGCGACTGTGATGGCCATGCGGCGCCCCTTTTAGCATCCGGCCTGACGCGCCGGCCTGTTGGGCGCACTGCGCATGAGCGCGGGGGCGGCGTCAACCGGCGGCGGAACGATACCAGAGTGCGGAACTTGGGGTAACAGACGGGCTCCGACACGATCTTCCCGCCGCTCATTCCCGCGCAAGCGGGAATCCAGCCTGTGCCGGCGCAGCGGAACGGCGAGGCTTGTGGCGTCATGGTCCTCCTCCCGGCTTTCGCCGGGATGAGCGGAGGGTGCTGACCGGAAGCGTTAACCCGGATCACAGTTCTGGGAACGATAGGGGTTCACGCGGGGCCGGCGCGGCGCTCAACGCTCTCGCGGGCTGACCCATACGCGACGCGAGTCCGAGCGACGCAGGATGTCGAGCGGCACGGTGCGGCCGATCGTGCCCGCATCGAGCCGGCGGATCAGATCCTCGGTTCCCGTCACGGGCGCGCCGTCGAGACCGATGACGATGTCGCCCGTCAGAAGCCCCGCCTCGTCGGCCGGGCTCTTGGCTTCGACCGCGATGATGGCAGCGCCGGTCGCCTGCGTGAGGCCGAGCCGCAGGGCGACGCGGCGCGGCAAGGTCACCGTGCCGGCGCCGACCCCGATCGTGCCGCGCCTGACCCGCCCGTGGCGCAGGATCTCGCTCAGTGTGAAGCTCGCCGTGTTCGAGGCGACCGCGAAGCAGATGCCCTGCGCCCCCAGGATGATGGCGGTGTTGACGCCGATCACCTCGCCGCTCGAGGACACCAGCGGGCCGCCGGAATTGCCGGGATTGAGCGCCGCGTCGGTCTGTATCACGTCCTCGATCGGCCGGCCGGATTTCGAGCGCAGCGAGCGGCCGAGGGCCGAGACGACGCCGGCCGTCACCGTGGCATCGAAGCCGAGCGGATTGCCGATGGCGATGGCGATCTGCCCACGCCGCAGCCGCTTCGAATCGCCGAGGCGTGCCGCCGGCAGATGGATGTCGCTGTCGATCCTGAGCACCGCGAGGTCGGTGTCCGGATCGTCGCCGAGCACGCGCGCTTCGAACTCGCGGCCGTCGAGCAACGTGACGTCGGCGCGGCGCGCACCGCCGAGCACATGGCTGTTGGTGATGGCGAGGCCGTCCGGAGACACGACGAAACCCGAGCCCGTGCCGCCGCGCGACCCATCGCCGCGACGCATGTCGACCCGCACGACGCTCGGGCCGACGGCGTCGACGACGCCAGATACGGTGCGCGAATAGCCGTCGAGCAGCGCATCGTCGGCGGTGGGCGGGACCGGCGTCCGCGGCTCCGGGCCGGAGGTCTCCGGATCGAGGATCAGGGTTGGCGAGATGTGCAACATGCGATGAAATGTGGGAAGCCGACGATGCGTCGAGAAGGGGTCTCCGGCTCGCTGGACATCGACGCATCCGGCGCGATCTGGCGTGGCAGCCGCGCCCCAGCGTGCTATGGGGACGCCATGACGTCGGCGAGCCGAGGGGCCGCGCCGGCCTGAAGCGCAAGAGGGGAGCCTCCATGAAGCCGATGAAGTTCGGATTGGGTCAGCCGGTCAGGCGCGTCGAGGACCAGAAGTTCGTGACCGGCCAGGGGCGATATACCGCCGACGTCGAGCCGGCCGAAACCCTGCACGCGGTGGTGGTCCGCTCGCCTCATGCCCATGCCACCTTCACCATCGACGACAAGGACACTGCCGCCGGGCTCCCCGGCGTCAAGCTCGTGCTGACCGCGGCGGATCTCGGCCATTTCGGCGACATTCCGTGCCTCGCGCCGCTCGAGAACACGGACGGGTCCGCGATGGCGCTGCCGTCCTTTCCGGTGCTGGCCAAGGACGTTGTGCGCCATGTCGGCGATGCGCTCGCCATGATCGTGGCCGAGACGCTGGATCAGGCCCGCGAGGCCGCGGAGGCGCTGGCCGTCAGCTACGAGCCGGCACCGGCCGTCGCCGAGGCCACGGCGGCGATCGCCAAGGGCGCGCCGCAGGTCTGGCCCGACATCGCCGGCAATGTCGCCTACGATCGCGAACTCGGCGACAAGGCCGCGACTGACGCGGCCTTCGCGACGGCGGCACGGACCGTCCGCCTGACGGTCGTCAACAACCGGCTCGTCGCCAACTACCTCGAGCCCCGCGCGGCGCTCGGCGAGTATGACGCCGACCGGGAGCGCTACACGCTGACCACGAGCAGCCAGGGCGTGCACAGCCTGCAGGGGCAGCTCTGCGAGCCGATCATGAAGCTCAGGCCCGAGCGGCTGCGCGTCGTCACCCCCGACGTCGGCGGTGGCTTCGGGACCAAGGCCATCATGTATCGCGAATATCCGCTGGTGCTCGAAGCCGCCAAGCGGACCGGGCGTCCGGTGAAATGGGTGGGCGACCGCTCCGAGCATTTCCTCGGCGACGCGCAGGGGCGCGACAATTACACGACGGCCGAGATGGCGCTCGACAAGGACGGACGCTTCCTGGCCATGCGGGTCGACATCCTCGGCAATCTCGGCGCCTACCTGTCGCAGTTCGGACCCTATATCCCTTGGCTTGGCGCCACCATGGCGACCGGCCCCTACGACATCGCCGTCGTGCACGCGCGCTGCCGCGGCATCTACACCAATACGGTGCCGGTCGACGCCTATCGCGGCGCCGGCCGCCCCGAGGCGGCCTATGTGCTCGAGCGGCTCGTCGACAATTGCGCGCGGGAGGCCGGGCTTGCGCGTGAGGAGATCCGCGCCCGCAACTTCGTCAAGCCCTCGCAAATGCCCTACAAGACCATGACCGACCGGGAATACGACGTCGGAGAGTTCGAGGGCGCCATGCGCGAGTCGCTCAAGGAGGCCGATTACGCGCGCTTCGAGGCGCGCGCCAAGGCCTCGGCGGGGCGCGGTCTGGTGCGCGGCATCGGCTTCTCGAGCTACATCGAATGCACCGCCTGGGGCGAGGGTGAGGAGGGCTCGGTCTCGCTCGATCCGGACGGTAGTTTCACCGTCCTGGTCGGCACCCAGTCGAACGGTCAGGGCCATGCCACCGCCTATGCGCAGACCGTCTCGCAATATCTCGACGTGCCGCTCGAGCGCGTGCGCGTCGTGCAGGGCGACACGGACCGGGTGAAGACCGGCAACGGCACCGGCGGGTCGCGCTCGATCCCGGTCGGCGCCGCCATGGTGTCGCGGGCCTCGGACACGCTCGCCAGGAAGCTCAAGGACCTGGCCGCCGACGCGCTCGAAGCCGCCGTGGCGGATCTCGAGATCGCCGACGGGGCGATCGGCGTCGCCGGCACCGACCGCTCCATCAGCTACGAGGCCATCGCCAAGCTGCCGGGCGCGACGCGGGAGATCCGCACGGCGACCGAGGATTTCACGCCGCCCGCTCCCACCTATCCCAACGGCACCCATGTCTGCGAAGTCGAGCTCGACCCGCAGACCGGCACGATCGAGGTGCTGAACTACACGATCTGCGACGATTTCGGCATGACGCTGAATCCGTTGCTGCTGGCCGGACAGGTGCATGGCGGCGTGGCGCAGGGTGTGGGCCAGGCGCTGCTCGAACATACGGTCTACGGCGAGGATGGCCAGCTCATCACGGCGAGCCTCATGGACTATTGCCTGCCGCGGGCCGCGAACCTCCCCTTCGTGTCGTTCAAGACGCGCAACGTCCCCTCGACCACCAATCCGCTCGGCCTCAAAGGGGCCGGCGAAGCGGGGACGATCGGGGCCTGCCCGGCCGTGATGAACGCCGTCGTCGACGCGCTCCACCGCGCCAAGGGCATCACTCATATCGACATGCCGGCGACGCCGGCACGCGTCTTCGCGGCGCTCAACGGCTGAGCGGCCGGCGCGAGCTTGGCTTGACAGAACCGGTCTATTTGTTACGCCAGCCGGGACGGGATGGCGGGAGCGATCCGGCGTCTCCCGCCGCACCAGACGGCAGCGAGGGTTGGAGCAGAATGGCGAAGGCGAAGCGAGCGACGCCGGCCCGGCGGTCGACGCGGATGGTCGGGCTGGCGGCCGTCCTCGGCGCGGCGCTGGCGGCGTCGCCCTCTATGTCGATCGAGGCCGCGGCGCAGGGTGTGGTCAAGGGCAAGTACGGCGACTGGGAAATGCGCTGCGAGACGCCGCCCGGCGCCAGCCGCGAGCAATGTGCCCTGATCCAGAGCGTCGCGGCGGAAGACCGCCCCAACGTCAATCTCGTCGTCATCGTCCTCAAGACGGCGGACGGCAAGAGCCGCCTGCTGCGCGTGGTGGCGCCGCTCGGCGTGCTGCTGCCCTCGGGTCTCGGCCTCAAGATCGACGACCGGGATGTCGGCCGGGCCGGCTTCGTGCGCTGCCTGCCGACCGGCTGCGTCGCCGAAGTCACGATGAAGGACGACCTCATCGACCAGCTCGGCAAGGGAAAGACGGCGACCTTCATCATCTTCCAGACGCCGGAGGAGGGCATCGGCATTCCGCTGACCCTGGCCGGCTTCAAGGACGGGTTCGACAAGCTTCCCTGAGACGAGCGGGACGCGGTGCAATGGTCAGGAGTGGGCGAATGGAATGGGGCGCGCGAGCGACGGCGCTGTGCCTTGCGACGGGCCTGATGGGCGGCTGCGCGGGCGGCGAGCATTTCTTCACGCCCTCGGCGGGCGGTGGCGGCTCGACCTTCGGCAACCTGCTCGCCTTCAACACGACCGATCCTGGCCCGGTGCCGAAGGCGGCCGACAAGGAGCCGCCGCTGCAATGTCCGACGATCGAGGTGCTTGACGGCACGTCCTCGCTGCGCAGCTACGGCGGCGCCGACCAGAGCAACGGCGACGTGAAATATCAATATTCCATGGGCGACGTCGCCCGCGAATGCTCCAAATCCGGCAACCAGGTGCTGATCAAGGTCGGTGTCGAGGGCCGGGTGCTGCTCGGGCCCGTCGGCAAGGCCGGCAGCTTCACGGTGCCGGTTCGCATCGCCATCAGGCGCGACAGCGACGAGAAGGCCGTCTCCGGCAAGCTCTACGACGTCCCGGTGACGATCCCCTTCGGCCAGACGGAGGGCCAGTTCAGCGTGGTCACCGAGCCGCTCGCCGTGCCCTACATCCAGGCGCATGCGGACGCGGACTATACGATCCTCGTCGGCTTCGACGAGAAGAGCAATGCGCCGGCCACGGCCAAGCCGCCGCGGGGCAAGCGCCGCAACGGCGGCGCCGGCTGACATCCTCGATTCCTCAAGCGAGTTCACCATTCGTCCAGCGGCCCGGGAAAGGCACGGCCGGCTGCGGAACCTTGGCGAGCCTGGGCAGTTTTGCGCAAGGGATCGTCGACGGAGAACAGACATGGATACCGACCGTTTGAAGGGTACAGCCAAGGAAGTCGGCGGAAAGGTCCAGGCCGCGGCCGGAGATCTGATCGGCGATTCGAAAACCGAGCTGGAGGGACGGATGCGTCAGGCCCAAGGCGCGGGACAGAATGCGTTCGGTCAGGCGCAGGACGCGGTGCGCAATGCTGCCGGCGCGGCGTCCGACATTGCGCAGGACGCCTACGAGAACAGCGGCAGCTATATCGGCCAGGCCCGCGACGCGGTCCGCAATGCGGCGGGCAGCGCCCAGGACTTCGCGCAGGACGCCTACAACAGGTCCGGGCGGTACGCGGGCCAGGCCCAGGACGCGGTCCGCAGCGCGGCAGGCAGCGCGTCAGACTATGCCCAGGACGTCTACAACAATCCCGGGCGCCACGTGCGCAGGGGCCAGCACGCCCTCGAGCATCAGGTCGAGGAGAACCCGCTGGTCGCCCTCCTGATCGCCGGCGCGGTCGGCTATGGCTTGGCGCTGCTGATCCACGGCCGAAGCTGAGGTTGATGATGGCGGTGAAGGCCCGGCCCCGCACCGCCATCTTGGTCTCATGCTGAGGTCACAATCGTCGGGTCAGATGGCAATGGCGCTGTGGGAACCAGATGGAAAGTTTTCCGTTAACCCCACGGCGATAGAGTTTGAAGGTCGAGCCTTGAAAACCATGGCGAGGGACCCATGATCACCCATTTTCGCATCGGTGCGCTTGCGGTCGGCTGGGTACTGGTGCAGCTCATTCTTGTGATCGACGTGCTAGTCCGCGTGGCTCACGTAGGATCCTGAGATCGGGTCGAACTGCCGTCAGGCCAGAGCACGCTTGGCTCCGCCGACCCGCTCGAGACCTGAAGGACGGGAAATCTGAACGACAAAAAGCCGGGGCTCGCCCCGGCTTTTTGTCGTCGTGACGTCGGAACGCCGTCCCGTCAATGCAATCTCGCCCTGAGCTGATCGATCTCGCGCCCGACCAGATCCTTGACGCCCGTTCCCTGCGGATCGTTGCGGAAGACGATTTCCGCCGCCTTCACCGCGGCGTCGGCCGCCGCGGCGCGCACATCTGAGGCGGCCTGTGTCTCGGCCATGGCGATCTTGGCCTCGGCCTGCTTGGTGCGCCGCGCCACGAAGTCGGCCATCCGGGCCGCCGTCTCCTGCGCCATCATCTCGGCCTCGCGCCTGGCCTGGGCCACGATGGCCGCGGCCTCGGATTCCGCCGCCTCCGCGCGCCGCTTGAACGTATCGAGAACCTCCGCCGCCTCGTCGCGCAGCCGCTTGGCCTCGGCCAGTTCGGCGCGGATCCTGGTGGTGCGCGAATCGAGCGCCGCCACCAGCGTCCTGTGGACGCCCAGGTAGCCGAGCAGGAGGATAAAGATTAGGAAGCCGACGGCGACGTAGAATTCGGCATCGAAATGCATCGCGAGGGTCCTATTTGGGCCGGATGGTGGTCATGGCGGCATCGATGGCCTCGCCGCGCACCGGTTTGCCGGTCAGATGTTCCACGATGGCGGCGGCCGCGTCGCGCGCGATGCTCTCGACATTCGACATGGCGCGCGTCTTGGTGTCGGCGATCTGCGCCTCGGCGTCCGCGAGCTTGCGGTTGAGCTCCTCGTCGAGGGCATGGCGCTTGGCCTCCGTCTCGGCATGGAGCTTGTCGTGCGTCTCCTGCGCCAGGCCCTGGGCCCGCATCTTGGCTTCCGCCAGCTTGGCGTCGTAGGCGGCGCTGGCAGCGGCGGCCTGCTCCTGCATCTTCGTCGCCTCGGCGAGGTCGCCGCCGATCTTCGCGCCGCGCGCCTCCAGGATGCCGCCGACGCGCGGCAGGGCGACGCGCGACATCAGCCAGTAGAGCGCGCCGAAGATGATCGCCAGCCAGACGACCTGCGGCAGAAAATTATGCGCGTCGAAGGGCGGGAAGGCGGCGGGCGCGGTTTCGACGCCGGCTACGGCCGCGCTCGGATCGGGGGTGGCCATGATGGCTCCTGGAAAATCGAAAGAGGCCGGCTCGCGGCCGGCCGGACCGGCCCGCGACGGGCCGGCCCGAACCGCGTCACTTCACGAACAGCAGCAGGATCGCGACCAGGAAGGCGAAGATGCCCAACCCTTCGGACAGCGCCGCGCCGATGAAGGCGCGCGGAAGCTGGCCATCGGCGGCCGACGGATTGCGCAACGCGCCCGACAGGAAGTTGCCGAAGATCACGCCGACGCCGATGGCGGACGCGCCCATGCCGATGGCGGCGAGGCCGGCACCGATATATTTGGCTGCGTCGACATATGCCGCGGCCATTTCCTTCGCAGTAGTCGGATCCATTGCAAACTCCGTTGGGATGAAGATCGGGCACTCTTTGTTGTTGCGATCTTTATCAGTGGCCCGGATGGATTGCGTCGTTGAGATAGACGCAAGTCAGGATGGCAAACACATAGGCCTGCAGCACGGCGACGAGCAGTTCGAGCGCGCTGAGCAGGATGATGCCGATGAGCGGGAGCGGGGCAAGCAGCATGGCGAAGCCGCCCGTGCCGAGCAGCAGCACGATGAAGCCGCCGAAGACCTTGAGCGTGATGTGGCCGGCCAGCATGTTGGCGAAGAGACGGACCGAGAGGGTGACGGGCCGCGCCGCGAAGGAGATCACCTCGATCGGCACGAGAAAGGCCAGCATGGCCGGATGGACGCCCGAGGGGACGAAGAGGCCCAAGAAATGCATGCCATGGCGATAGAAGCCATAGCCGATGACGAGACCGATGACGAGAAGCGCCAAGGCGGCGGTCACCACGATCTGGCTCGTCACCGTGTAGCTGAACGGCAGGAGCCCGAGCAGATTGGCGAAGAACACGAACATGAACAGGCTGAAGACGAAGGGGAAGAACCGCATCCCCTCGTTTCCGGCAGTGCCGCGCAGCGTGTCGGCCACGAACTCGTAGGACATTTCCGCCGCGGCCTGCAGCCGCCCCGGCACCAGCGACCGCTTCGACGTGCCGTAGACCATGAGCAGCGTCACGAGGCCGAGGATGATCACCATCAAGAGCGACGCGTTGGTGAAGGACACGTCGAGGCCCATCGGGCGCATGGACAGGATGCGCTCGATATTGAACTGGTGAATCGGATCGATCGGATTCTCGGGCACGTCCCAACCTCGTTCCTGTCCGTCCCGGCGCGGGACCTGCGATTAGCCTCGGGGGCCGGCGCCTACCGCCCCGACGGACGGGTCGGACGCGACGCGATCCGGTACACGTTCCAGAATCCCGCGGCTGTGCCGAGCACCAGGAACACGATCAGCGCCACCGGCGACGAACCGAGCCAACGGTCGATGGCCCAGCCGATCACCGCTCCGACCACCACGGCCGACACGAGCTCGGTCACGACCCGGGCACCGACGTTCATGGCCGAGCCCATCCCGTCCGGTGCCGAGGCGCCCGGCGGGGTCTCGGGCGCGGCCGACGTCTTGCGGCTGTCGATCGCGCTCGACAGGTTCTTCAGACGCGCCCGCATGGCCGCGTCGTCGTCGCCATGCCCCGGGCCTCCCATCGCTCGTCTCCGCTTGCCCCGTTGCGGCCGTGTCTGCCCGTGTGTCCGGTCATGCCGATGCGATGGCGGGAGTTTGACCCCCGTCGCAGGCGGGCGCACCATAGGGAGGCGCTCGGGCGCGTGTCAAGGACGCTCTGCCTTCGATTGAACGCAATCCCGCCATGCCGGAACGGCGGCGGCTTCAGGTCTTCCGCGCCTCGTAGCGTGCCCTGGTCTCGTCGTTCATTGGATAGAGCCCGGGTAGCGGCAGGCCGCGCTCGACCTCCTGCATGATCCAGGCTTCGAGCCGCTCCTGTTCGGGCGCTTCGCGGAGCACGGCATCGATGAGGGCCGCGGGAATCACCACCGCGCCGTCACCATCCGCCACGATCGCATCGTCGGGAAAGACCGCGACCCCGCCGCAGCCGACCGGCTGCTGCCAGCCGACGAAGGTCAGCCCGGCCACCGAGGGCGGCGCGGCCTGCCCGTGGCACCAGACGGGCAGGGCCGTCGCCAGCACGCCCTCGAGATCACGCACGACGCCGTCGGTCACGAGCGCCGCCACGCCGCGCTTCGCCATGCGGGCGCACAGGATGTCGCCGAAGATGCCGGCATCGGTTACGCCCATGGCGTCGACGACGGCGATCGCGCCGTCGGGCATGGCCTCGATCGCCGCCCGCGTCGAAACCGGCGAGGCCCAGGACGCCGGCGTCGCCAGGTCTTCGCGGGCCGGGACGAAGCGCAGCGTGAAGGCGGAACCGACGATGCGGGGCTGTCCGGGGCGCAGCGCCCGCGGCCCACGCATCCAGACATTGCGCAGGCCCTTCTTCAGGAGGACCGTGGTGAGGGTGGCGGTCGTGACGCCGCGCAGGATGTCGATGGCCTCGGCGGGCAGGGGCATGGGATGCCTTTGCGAAGGAAGTTTCTCCCGTCTTATAGGCATTCTGCGGGAACAATGGGGAAGGCACGCGAAGGGAGCCGAGCGAATTCGGCTTCGAATGCTCCATCCGAGAGACTGTCAGATCGATGTTGCATCGCCAGACCCTTCCTCGCCGCTCGTCCCGTTTTCACGGGATGAGCGGAATGGAGCCTCACGCCACGACAGCAGTCCGCCAGGCTCTAGGATTTTGCGGAGTATCGACTATCTCTATCTCCCGATACTCTTAGTGTTGATTGGTTTTTTTCTTGAGCGCGTATGCAAAACTTGCCGCATTTGCGATCAAAGTTGATGTTGCAAATAAGCCTATCCCCATCGCAATGGTCGCTCTCATAAAATATAATCCCTTGGCGTCCGCATAATGCAGCAGCATTGTGCCACTTTGATTTCCTGGAGTTCGCCAGACAAGCATAAATACATAAACTATTATATTAAGTACGATATAACTAAAATTAGATCTCTTTGGTGCATATTTTATGTTTTTGATCCAGCGGATCACGTTTATTATTATGACAATATAAGTAAAAATAAAATAAATTGCAGTAATTGAAAACATCAACTTGGCTGCGCATAAGTAAGCGGGTGATCTATTATATTCTATATAGATGATATCTATTGCACTTCCAGGAATTATTATACCGATAAAAACGCTTATATCTGCGTAAACGTCATAGACAACGGAATATATCCAGAGTGGTATAGACGAAACATACAAAAAATAAGATAGCACCCCGATAATAGGTACGGCAAAAAATAAGCCTCGTCCTTTCCAGACGATAGTGGCACAATCAGATGTGTCGGGACCGTACATGGATATCCTGTGGCATTTCAGAAGACGACTCTCACGAACAGGATTTTACACCAACCATAAGCATGAGAAAATATCATAATTCTTATCAAAGGGTTTTCTGCCGACGGCCTTAATCATCTTACTTCTAGATCCAGATTGAGCTCCGCGACGTTCGCCGCCGGACGACGGTGCAACCGCGACCCGATCCGTCGGTCATCGCCCGAGCATGTTGAGCCGCACGGTCACGAGATGGGCGAGCATCGCCTCGCGCGCGGCATCGGGATCGCGGCGCTGCAGCGCGGCCAGCACGGCGGCATGCTCGAGGCAATATCGGTGGCGGCGGTCTTCCGAGAAGGAGCGGCGCTTCATCTCGAACCACGGGTTCTGGTTGCGCACGCCCCGCAGCAGCTCGTGGAAATCCTTGAGCAGGTCGTTGCGCGAGCAGGCGACGATGCGGTGATGGAGCTCGGCGTCCCAGCGCTCGAAATCCGGCAGGGCGACGGCCGCGACCGCCTGCTCGTGCGCCTCCTCCACGGTCGCGATCTCCGATCGGCTGGCATTGGTCGCCGCGAAACCCGCGGCCCCCGGCTCCAGCATGATCCGGATCTCCATGACATCGGCGGGGCTCGCACCCTGCATCCGCGCGACGACGTCGCTCATCGAGCGGTCGCCGAGCACGAAGGTGCCGCGCCCGACGTGACCTGCGACCGACCCGTCCTGCTTGAGCAGCGCCATGGCCCTACGCACGGTGTTGCGGGCGACGCCGAAGTCCTGGGCCAGGGTGCGCTCCGGCGGCATCCGATCGTCGGCCCATTCGCCGGCCTCGATCCTGCTCTTCAGGGTGCGGGCAATGTCTCGGGCAACGGCGCGGGGCATGAGTCCAACCGTAAGTAGACCAATGTGAGCCAATTATCAGCATTGTCGCCATCGGTCCACGCCGGATGTGCGATATTTCGCGGCGGCTGATCCAAGAAGGTGCTTGTCGAGGCGCCAATGCGCAGATAGGACTATCCCAAACAGCCTGTTTGGCTCATGAACGAGGGTGGGACGGTATGCGGGTTGCGACCTTTTCGGTCGGCGGAGAGCGCCGGGTCGGGCTTGTCGACATGGCGCGCGGGACGATCGCCGCCTTCGATCTTCCGTCGCACGAGGCGGAGCGCGGCATCCTCGCCCTCATCGACCGGGACGAGACAGGGTCCCGATCCCAGCCGTCCACGATCGGCGAGATGCCGCTGTCGCGCGTCACGATCGAGGCGCCGATTCCAAGACCCCGGCGCAACATCTTCTGCATCGGCAAGAACTACCACGAGCATGCGCACGAATTCTCGAAGAGCGGCTTCGATTCGAGCGCGGCGGCCGGCGTCGTGCCGAAGGAGCCGATCTTCTTCTCCAAGGTGCCCGAGACGGTGATCGCTCCGGGCGTTTCGGTGCGGATCGATCCCGCCGTGTCCACGGCGATCGACTACGAGGCGGAACTCGCCGTCGTCATTGGCAAGGGCGGACGCGGTATCCGCCGCGAGGACGCCTTCGACCACGTCTGGGGCTATACGATCATCAACGACGTGACGGCGCGCGACCTGCAGGGACGCTACAGCCAGTGGCTGGTGGGCAAATCGCAGGATACATTCTGCCCGATGGGCCCCTGGGCGGTCACTCGCGACGAGATCAATGTGCGCGATACGGCGATCCGCTGCTTCGTCAACGGCGAATTGCGGCAGAGCTCCAATACCGGCCTGCTGATCTTCGACATCCCGACGATCATCGCTGCGATCTCCGCCGGCCTGACGCTGCAGCCGGGCGATGTCATCGCCACCGGCACGCCCGCCGGCGTCGGGATCGGCTTCACGCCGCCGCGCTATCTCGGGCACGGCGATGTCGTGCGCATCGAGATCGAGGGTATCGGCACGCTGGAGAACCGCTTCGAGGAGGTCGCGGCGTGACCATGGTCACGGTCAATCGCATGGCGATCGAGGTCGCCGGCGACGGCGTGCCGGTCGTTATGGTGCACGGCCTCGGCGGGACGTCCAACACGTTCCAGCCCCAGATGGAGGCCTTGCGCGACTATCGGGTGGTGCGCATCGACCTGCCGGGCGCCGGCCTGTCTCCGCCCGGCTTCGACACGCCCTCGATCGAGGGGTTCGCCGACGCCGTCGCGAGCGCCGCCAGGACCCTCGGCATCGCTCGGGCGCATTTCGTCGGCCATTCGATGGGGACGATCGTCTGCCAGGCGATCGCCGCGGCGCGGCCTGATCTCGTGGCGTCGCTGACCCTGTTCGGACCGCTGATCGGGCCGTCCGACGCCATGCGCACCGGATTGACCGGAAGGGCGCGGCTTGCCCGGACGGAGGGCATGGCGCCGATCGCCGACGAGAGCATCGCGGGGGCGCTGTCGGCGGAGACCCGATCCGCAAGGCCCGCGGCCGTCGCCTTCGTGCGGGAATCGATCATGCGGCAGTCCCCGGAGGGCTATGCGGGGCATTGCGAGGCGCTGGCGAAGGCGCAAGCCGTCGACCATCGGCTGATCGCGGCGCCGGCCCTGCTCGTCGCCGGTGAGGCGGATACGATCGCCTCCGCCGGCACCGCGCGAGCCTTGGCAGACCGGCTGAAAGGTGCGAGCGTCGCGGTGATCGAGCGCAGCGGCCATTGGCTGACGATCGAGAAGCCGGTCGAATGCAGCGACAAGTTGCGCGATTTCCTGAAGCGCGTCCCCGTCGACTGAGCCCATCGAGGCAGATGCCGGCCGCGGGCGCGCGCCGGCGAAACGTGTGAACGGCCAGGGAGGAGATGATGGCGGATAACGGCAATTACGGCCCGAACTGGGCCGGCAACGGGCGGCAGTCCGATGCCGTGCTGTTCACCAACGTGCGCATCCTCGACGGCACGGGCGAATACCCCTACACCGGCGAGGTGCTGGTCCAGGGCAATCGGATCAAGCAGGTCACGCGCGGCGGTGGATCGCGTTTCGCCACCTCGGCCGGTGGCGGCATGGGCGGGACGCAGACCATCGACGGCATGGGCGCGACCCTGATGCCCGGCATGATCGACGCCCACCTGCATCTCTCCTGGAACAATGCGCCGGGCATCGACCCCATCCAGATGATGCCGCCCGAGGAGCATATCCTGGTGACGGCCGAGATGGCCAAGCTCGTGCTCGATTCCGGCTTCACGGCGGGGCGCGGCGCGGCGGCGGCCAAGCCCCGGCTCGATGTCGTGATCCGCAACTTCATCAACGCCGGCCGCCTGCCGGGGCCGCGCTACACCGCCGCCGGGCCCGAGATCACCACCGTCGGCGGCCTCGGCGACGCGGCGCCCTCGCATATCCCGCACGAGGGCCTCAACCTCGGCATCGTCGTGTCGGGGCCGGAGGAGGTGCGCCGCACCGTGCGCCAGCTCATCAAATACGGCGTCGATTCGATCAAGCTCAACCTCTCCGGCGAGGAGATCACCGGCATGCGGGCCGAGGACACGCCGATGTCGGAGGAAGAGGTCGCCATGGCCTGCAAGGAGGCGCGGGCGCGCGGCAAGGTCGTCGCCGCCCATGCGCGCTCCTCCGAATCCGTGAAGCAATGCGTCCGCCACGGGATCCAGAACATCTACCATGCCTCCTTCGCCGATGAGGAGGCGCTCGACATGCTGGAGGCCGCCAAGGACCGGCATTTCGTGGCGCCGGGCCTCGCCTGGCTCATCCGCACGGCGCGCCACGCCGGCGATTACGGCATCAAGCCGGGATCGCCCATGGCCATGCTCTACGAGCGCGAGCTCGAGATGGCAGTCGAGAGCATGCGCAAGATGCATCGCCGTGGCATCCGCGTCCTGATCGGCGGCGATTACGGCTTCGCCTGGACCCCGCAGGGCACCAACGCCAAGGACATCGAATATTTCGTCGACCTGCTCGGCATGTCGCCCATGGAGGCCATCCTCGCCGCCACCAAATATGGCGGCCAGATAATGGGCATGGGCGACGAGCTCGGCATGCTGAAGGAGGGATATCTGGCCGACATGATCCTGGTCGACGGCGATCCGATCGCCAACGTGCGCATCCTGCAGGAGCACGACCGGCTGCTTGCCATCATGAAGGACGGCAAGTTCCACAAACGCCCGCAGATGCAGGAGCAGCGCCGCCGGCTGACCGCCTGACGCCATGATCTCCTCCCTAGGACAGGACAGGGCGGCCTTGGCCATGGCCGCTCATCCCCGCGCAGGCGGGGATCCAGCGCAGGAGGTCGGCCGGAGGCCGTCCGCGGCGGGCAGTTCAGGTGGCTTGATCCTGGATCCCCGCTTGCGCGGGGATGAGCGGAGTGAATTGGGGCCATGACGCGTCCAGCCGCCGCCGTATCGTGCGCGATCCTCGCGGCGCTGGTCCTGTGGCTGTTCCTCGCCATCTGGCCGGCGTGGCTCGTCGCGGCGATCGGCCCCAAGAAGGTGCTGGTCAACACCATCTTCAACGGCGTGACCCTGGCGGGCCTCTATTTCCTGGTGGCGAGCGGCTTCACCCTCGTCTTCGGCCTGATGCGCAACGTCAATCTGGCGCATGGCTCGCTCTACCTGTTCGGCGCCTATATCGGCTACGCCGCGGCGAACTGGACCGGGTACTGGCTGCT
Organism: Lichenihabitans sp.; assembly: GCA_965277635.1. GTDB lineage: Bacteria > Pseudomonadota > Alphaproteobacteria > Rhizobiales > Beijerinckiaceae > Lichenihabitans. The sequence continues at coordinate 489,407 of CBDIDE010000002.1, read as the reverse complement.
CGGCGTGGCCGCCGGCTTCGCGTCGGCGGCGCTGGCCGGTGTGCTGATGCAGGTCACGATCTTCCGGCGCATGGAGGGCGACGATCTGCGCCAGACGCTGGTGACGATCGGCATCTCGATCGTCGCGGCCGACCAGATGCTCGCCGTCTTCTCCGGCAACACCTATCAGTTCACGCCGCCCTCCTGGCTCGACGGCGCCGTCGCGACCCCGATCGTCACCGCCGTGAAATCGAATGGCGACCCCGTCGTCATGATGTATCCGCTCTACAGGCTGGCGGTGCTGGCCATGGCCGTGGCGATCGGCGTGGCGCTCTGGCTGTTCCTCAACCGGACCCGCATCGGCATGATGATCCGCGCCGGTGTCGACGATCGGGGCATGCTCTCGGTCACGGGGGTCAACGTCCATGTGGTGTTCGCGACCGTCTTCGCTATCGGCGCGGGCCTGGCGGGGCTTGCCGGCGTCGTCGGCGGCACCGCGCTCTCGATCGCGCCCGGGGAGGATGTCCGCTACCTCCTGGCCTCGCTCGTCGTGGTGATCGTCGGCGGCATGGGGTCGGTCACCGGCGCCGCCATCGGGGCGCTGCTGATCGGTCTCGCCGAACAGATCGGCCTCGCCTATTTCCCGACCTACGGCGTGGTGCTGACCTTCGTCATCATGGTGGTCGTCCTCGCGGTCCGGCCGCAGGGCATCCTGGGACGCCCGGCATGACGATTGCCCGCGCCGATCTGCCTGCGGCCCCGGCGAAGCCCTCCGAAGCGGCACCGTCGGCCGAGGCTTTCTACGTCGTCGGCGCGATCCTGCTGCTCGCCTTTCCGCTGTTCGCCTCGCCCTTCTTCACCTTCCAGATCGGCGCCTATTCGCTGGTGCTCGGCACGGTCGCGCTCTCCGTCATGGTGCTCGGCGGCTATGGCGGCATGGTCAGCCTGGCCCAGATGACGGTGGCGGGCATCGCCGGCTACACGGTCGCCATCCTCGGCCACAACGGGTCGAACGTCATGGGGCTCGGATGGCCCTGGTGGCTCGCGGTCCCGGTCGCGATCCTCCTCGGCGCGGTCGCCTCAGCCCTGATCGGTGCGCTCGCGGTCCGCACCGCGGGCATCTATACGATCATGATCACGCTCGCCATCGCCACGGCCTTCTTCTACTTCGTCCGCCAGAACTATGCCCTGTTCAATGGATTCAACGGCTTTCACGGCGTCGAGCCGCCGAAGGTGCTCGGCGTCTACCTGCGTGACCCCGTGCCGTTCTACTATCTGAGCCTTGCGGTCGCGATCATCTTCTATGTCGCCACGATCTATGCCGAGCGCTCGACCTTCGGCCTGACGCTCCAGGCGCTGCGCGACAATCCGCGGCGGGCGCGCGCCATCGGCTTCGATGTCTCGGCGCATCGCGTCTTCGCCTTCTTCCTGGCCGGGATCGTCGCCTCGACGGCCGGCGTCCTGCTGGTGTGGTTCAACAGCCAGATCTCGCCTGGATCGGTCAGCGTGGGGGCGGCCGTCGATAGCCTCGTCGTCACGGTGGTCGGCGGCATCAGGCGCCCGATCGGCCCGTTCATCGGCGCCCTGCTGTTCGTCATCCTGCAGAACTTCGCCGTCGACCTCGTCAACCCCGACCGCTTCAACACCGTGATTGGCCTGGTTTTTCTGGCCGTGCTGTTCGTCTCGCCCGACGGATTGCTCGGGCTCATCGACCGGCTCAGGACGGTCGCCGCCGCTCAATCCCTGCGCCAAGCCATCCCGCCGCAGGGCCACATGCCGAACCAAGGGACGGCGAAAGACTGACACCGGAGGGAAACAGATGACGATTGCCAGGAAGAGATTGCCGGCCATGGCCGCGGCCATCGCGCTGCTGGTCGGGACGGGCGCGGCCCGCGCCGAGGACACGATCAAGATGGGCGGGCTCGCCACGCTCGAAGGCGCGTTCGCGGTGCTGGGGCAGGATTCGTTCCGCGGCATGGACCTCGCGCTTCAGGAGGTCAACTACACCGTCGCCGGCAAGAAGATCGTAGTCGTGAAGGGATCGTCCGACGCCTCGCCGGAAAGCGCCGTGAAGGCGACCCGGAAGCTCGTCGAGGAGGATGGCGTGCAGATCCTCATCGGCCCGCTCTCGGGGTCCGAGGGCATCGCCGTCAAGGACTATGCCAAGACCCAGCCGAAGGTGACCTTCCTCAACGGCTCCTCGGCCGCGCAGGACACCACGCTGATCAATCCGGCCGAGAACTTCTTCCGGTTCAACACCGACGGCGTGCAGTGGATGGCCGGCCTCGGCGACTACATCTACAACAAGAAGGGATACAAGAAGGTCGCCATCGTGGCGGAGGACTATTCATTCCCCTACAGCCAGGTGGAAGGCTTCATGCTGCCCTTCTGCAAGCTCGGCGGCCATGTGCCGTCGAAGTCCTGGGTGCCGATCGGCAACAAGGACTTCTCCTCCGTCATCGCGGCGCTGCCGGACGATGTCGATGCCATCATGGTGGTGCTCGGCGGCGCCGATGCCATCAACTTCCTGACCCAGTACCAGCAGGCTGGGGGCACGCTGCCGCTGATCGGCGGCTCCATCACGGCCGACCAGACGGTGCTCGGCGCCAAGGGCCAGCAGCGCAAGGCGGTGGTCGGCATGCCGTCGGCCGGCCCGACCGCCGACACCTGGGACGATCCGCGCTGGAAGGCGTTCGTAGCCCAATACCGCAAGGCCTTCCCGGACGGCTTCCCGGTCCCCTCGCTCTTCGCCGACTCCTATTACATGAACACCAAGGCGGCGCTGCTCGCGCTGGCGCAGGTCAACGGCGACCTCTCCGACGGCGGCGTGAAATACCGCGAGGCCTTGGCGAAACTGAGTTTCGAGACGCCGACCGGCATGGTCAAGCTCGACAAGAACCGCAACGCCATCGCGGACATCTTCGTGACCGAGGTGACCGCGGCATCGGATGGGACGCTGCTCAACAAGGTCGTGTCCATCGCCCATGACGTCAACGAGACGCTCGGAGAACCGCAGGCCGAGTTCCTGAAGAACGGCCCGGCGAGCCGCGACAATCCGGACTGCAAATAAGCCGAGACCGAACGCCACCATGACCGCGACCGACAGCCAGACGCTGAGCGACACCGGAGCCTATGCCCTGGAGCTGCGCGGCGTCGGCCGGCGGTTCGGCGCGCTGACGGCCTTGGCGGACATCGATCTCTCGGTGCGGGCCGGCGAGCGCCGGGCCGTGCTGGGATCGAACGGCGCCGGCAAGACGACGCTGTTCAACACGATCACCGGCGACGTCCTGCCGTCGAGCGGCGCGATCCGCTTCTTCGGCGAGGACGTTACCAATCTTCCGGCGCAGGAGCGCATCCGACGAGGGCTCAGGCGGACCTACCAGATCTCGCTGCTGTTCGGCAGCCTGAGCGTGCTCGACAACGTCTATCTCGGCTGTCGCGGCGTGTCGCGTCGTCGCTTCTCGCTCATGCGCGCGCGACGCGACGATGCCGTCATGGCCCAGGCCGAGCGCATCCTTCGCGCCGTCAAGCTCGAGGCGATCGGGTCGCGCCGCGTCAACACCCTCAGCCACGGGCAGCAGCGGCAGCTCGAGATCGCCATGGCGCTCGCCGGCGCGCCGCGCTTCATCCTGTTCGACGAGCCCGCCGCGGGCCTCTCGCCGACCGAGCGGCGGGACCTCGTGGCGATCTTGAACTCGCTCCCCGCCCACATCGGCTACGTCGTCATCGAGCATGACCTCGATGTCGCGCTCAGGGTCTGCGAGCGCGTCACGATGATGCACAACGGCCGCATCTTCAAGGAAGGGACTCCAGGGGAGATCGAGAAGGATCCGCAGGTGCAGGCGATCTACCTCGGGGACAGGCATGGCTAGGACTGCCGCCCCGGAGCCCTCGCGCCGTGCCGGGACGCCGATCCTGCGCGTCCGCGACCTGCAGGTCTACTACGGCGAATCGCATGCCATCCAGGGCGTGGACCTCGTGCTCGAGTCGGGCGTCCTGTCGATCGTCGGCCGCAACGGCATGGGCAAGACGACCCTATGCAACACCATCGTCGGCCTGAAGCGCGCCCGGTCGGGCTCGATCGCGCTTGCGGGCCGCGAGATCTCTGGATCCGAGCCGCACGAGATCGCCAAGCGCGGCATCGGCTATGTGCCGCAGGGCCGGCGTGTCTGGCGAAGCCTGTCTGTCGACGAGCATCTGCGCCTGGCGCAGCGCGGCGGGCGCGATGCCGCCTGGACGGTCGAGCGGATCTACGGCGTCTTTCCGCGGCTGGCCGAGCGGCGCGCCAACGGCGGGGCCGAGCTTTCGGGCGGCGAGCAGCAGATGCTGGCCATCGGGCGGGCGCTGCTCGGCAACCCGCGCCTGCTCGTCATGGACGAGCCGACCGAGGGCCTGGCGCCCATCATCGTCGACCAGGTGGCGCAGATGCTGGTCAGGCTCGGCGCGGAGGGCGAACTCGCGGTCCTCGTAATCGAACAGAACATCGGCGTCGCGACCCGCGTGGCCGAGACCGTGGGCATCATGGTCAACGGGCAGATCAACCGCCTCATGCCATCGGCTGCGCTCGCCGCCGATCGCGACCTGCAGCAGCGGCTGCTTGGCGTCGGCCGCCATGCGGACGACCCCGAAGCGAGCGTGACGCCGGCCGAGAGCGCGGAGGCGCGCGAGCGGGTCCACGAGGTGTTTCAGGTGGTCCGCCACGGCGGCCCCGGCTTTGACTCGGAGACCTCGGGCTACCGCACCGCGACATCCCTGCCGAACCGGTGGGCCCTGTCGGACGAGGACCTCGGCCGCGGTGTCCGCTCCGCCCCGATCGCGCCGGCACGATCCGACTCTGCCGCGGACGAATCCGTCGCGGCGGCGGTGTTCGACATCCCGGCCGGCGAGCAGGCGGGGCGCACGGCCTTGGTGGTGGGCACCTTCGACACCAAGGGCCGCGAGCTCAAGTTCCTCCGCGACCGGCTGCGCGACCTCGGCCTGCGTACCCGGACGGTCGATCTCTCGACCTCCGGCAAGCCGTCGAGCGCCGACGTGTCGCCGCAGGAGGTGGCGAACGCGCATCCGCGCGGCGGCACCCGCGTCTTCGGCAGCGACCGAGGCCAGTCCGTCACCGCCATGGCGGAGGCTTTCGCGGCCTGGATGGCGCGGCAGCGCGACATCGGCGGGATCATCTCGGCAGGCGGATCGGGCGGGACCTCGCTGGCGACGGCCGGCATGCGACGCCTGCCGGTCGGCATCCCCAAGGTGATGATCTCGACGGTCGCCTCCGGCGAGGTTGGCCGCTACGTCGGCCCCGCCGACATCATGATGATGTATTCGGTGGCGGACATTCAGGGCCTCAATTCCATCACGGAAGCCGTGCTGGCCAATGGTGCCCACGCGCTGGCCGGTATGATCGCCCGCGCGCCGACGAGCGCGCAGCGCAAGGTCGCCCGGCTCGGCGCCAAGCCGTCGATCGGACTGACCATGTTCGGCGTCACGACGCCCTGCGTCCAGGCGGTCGCGGCGGCGCTCGACGAGGCCTACGAATGCCTCGTGTTCCACGCCACGGGAACCGGCGGCCAGTCCATGGAGGCGCTCGCCGACTCGGGCCTGCTGGCGGGCGCCATCGACGTCTCGACCACCGAGGTCGCCGATCTCCTCTGCGGCGGCGTCTTCGCCGCCACGCCCGACCGCCTCGGCGTCTTCGCCCGTCGCGACCTCCCCTATGTGGGCTCGTGCGGGGCGCTCGACATGGTCAATTTCGGGCCGCGCGACACGGTCCCGGAGCGCTTCCGCGGCCGCAATGTCGTCGCTCACAACGCCAACGTCACCCTGATGCGCACGACGCGCGAGGAGAATGCCGCGATCGGCCGCTGGATCGGCGAGCGCCTCAACCGGATGCAGGGGCCGGTGCGCTTCCTGATCCCGGAGCAGGGCGTGTCGGCGCTCGACGCGCCTGGCAGGCCGTTCCACGATCCCGTGGCCGATCGGGCGCTGTTCGAGGCGATCGAGGCGACGGTCTCGACGACCGGCCAGCGGCGCGTCGTCCGGGTTCCGGCCCATATCAACGACCCGGCTTTCGCCGAGGCGCTGGTGTCGGCTTTCCGCGATATCGCCGCGCCCCTCCGCAGGAGGGCTTGACCGTGGCGACACTGGAGCGCCGCATCTGCCGGATTGAACCCGCGAAGCCAACGGACGACAGTGCACGGGCGCTCGCCGCCGCTTGGATGTAAGAGGATACGACAATGGGAACGCAGATCTTGGGCGCCGTCATCCTATGGCTGATCGTCGCGGCGGTCGCCGTGGTGATCGCGGTCTATCTGCTGCGCTGGCTCTATCGCCGCTCGACCAAGGAGACGGCCTTCGTGCGCACCGGCTTCGGCGGCGAGCGGGTGGTGATCAACGGCGGCGCCTTCGTGGTGCCGGTGCTGCACGAGCTCAGCCCCGTTAACATGAACGTGATGCGCATCGAGGTGCGGCGCGGAGAAGCCAATGCGCTGATCACGCGCGACCGGATGCGGATCGATCTCATCGCCGAGTTCTTTCTCAAGGTCGCGCCGACGCGCCAAGCGGTGGCCCTCGCCTCGCAGACGCTCGGCCGGCGCGCCATGATGCCCGACGGCATCCGTGACCTCTTCGAGGGCAAGTTCGCCTCTTCGCTCCGCGCGGTCGCGGCCGAGATGTCGCTGCAGGAGATCCACGAGAAGCGCAGCCTGTTCATGACGCGCGTCAAGGAGCTCGCCGGCGAGGCGCTGGCCTTCAACGGGCTCGAGCTCGAGACGGTCTCGCTGGTCGATCTCGACCAGACCCGGCTCGAGCATTTCGATCCGTCCAACGCCTTCGATGCCGAGGGCCTGACGCAGCTCACGGAAGTCATTGAGACGCGCCGCAAGATGCGCAACCAGATCGAGCAGGACACGATGCTGGCGATCCGCAACCAGAACCTCGACGCGGAGCGGCGCTCGCTCGAGATCGACCGCGACAGCGAATATGCACGGCTCGAACAGGAGCGTGAACTGGAGATTCGCCGCGCAGTGCAGCGCGCCGAGCTGGTCCGCGAGCGGGCGTTGCGGGAGCACGAGGCGCAACGGGCCGAGATCGAGGCTGGAGAGGCGACCGAGACGGCCAGGATCGCGCAGGATCGGAGCCTCGCCGAGATCCGGACCGCCCGGGACGAACAAATCCAGCAGCGCGAGATCGCGCGCCGGCGAGCCATCGAGGCGGCCGAGATCGAAAGCCGCGAGGCGATCGAGCGCGACGAGATTCAGGCTCAGCTGCGGCTGGAGCTCGACCGCATCCGCCAGCGCCAGGAGCAGGAGCAGCTCGAGGTGATCCGCAAGCGCACCGTGCTTCTGGCCGAGCGCGAAAGCGAGATCACCTTGGCCCGCAAGGCGGTCGAGGTGGCCCAGGCCGAGATCGAGGCCCGGCGGGCCGAGATCGCCTCGCGGACTGAAATCGAGCGCGAGCGGACGGCCGGCGAACGTAGGCTCGACGAGGTGCGCGTCGAACGCGAGCGCGCCCTCCAGGCGCTGGAGATCGCGCGACGGCAGGCTTTCGAGGAGGCCGAAATCGCCTCCGGCGAGGAGATCGAGCGGGCGCGCATCGCCACCGAGCGGGGCCTCGGCGAAGCCCGCGTGATCCGCGACCGCGATCTGCGCAAGCTCGAGATCGACAAGGAGCGGGCGCTTGAAGTCGCCGAGATCGACAAGGCCATCGAGATCGCGGGACGCATCAAGGCCCGCTCCGTCGCCGTCGCGGAGGCCGAGGACGCCCGTGGGGCGGCCGTGCTGGCGGAAGAACAGACCTTCACGATCCGCGAGCGGGAGATTGCCGAACGGCGGCGGACCGTGGATCTGATCGTGGCGCGCCGGGAGGCCGAACGGGAGGGATTGCGGCTGACCGCCAGGGCCGAGGCCGAGCGCGACGCGGCGCTCGCCTTCGCCGATGCGCAGCGCACGGCGGCCAAGGCCGAAGCCGATGCGATCCTGATCCGCAACGGTGCCGAGGCGGAACGGTTCAAGGTCAATGCCGAAGGGACCCGGGCGCAGAACGAGGCCGACAACGTGCTCACGATCGAGGCGCGCGCCTCGCGGGCGCGCATGAAGCTGCTCGACAAGATCGAGGGGATCGTGCGCGAGAGCGTCAAGCCGATGGAGAAGATCGAGGGCATCAACATCCTGCACGTCGACGGCCTTGGCGGCGGCGGCAACGGCGCGCACAGGAACGTGACCGACGAGGTGATCGACAGCGCACTCCGCTATCGGGTGCAGGCGCCGATGATCGACAGCCTGATGAAGGAGGTCGGCATCGAGGGGGGCAGCATCGGGCGCATGACGGACGTGCTGCGCGACGCCAAGGATCTCGACTCGATCGTCCGCAACCGCCAGCAGGGGGCGGCGCCGAACGGGGCGGCCCCGTCCTCCCCGCCCGATCGCGACGACGACCACGATCGCTAGATCACGATGATTTTGTATCGGATCGATCCAAAATCATCGTGATCGATTCTAATACGATAGAGCATGATGTCGTCCGAAAACCCGTGCCGACTTTTCGGCATCATGCTCGAAGGCCAGGCCCTTGCCCCACGTCTATGTCTCGACCGTGATCGATGCGCCCGTGGCCGCCGTCTGGGCGGTTATCCGGGACTTCAACGGCCTGCCGGCCTGGACGCCTTTCGTGGCCGAAAGCCGGATCGAGGCGAACATGCCGGCCGACAAGATCGGCTGCATCCGGGCGTTCCGGCTCAAGGACGGCGGCCGCATCCGCGAGCGACTGCTGGCGCTGTCAGACTACGAGTTCAGCCAGAGCTACGCGATCCTCGAAAGCCCGATGGGCGTCGAAGACTATGTCGCGACGCTGCGGCTGCTGCCCGTCACCGAAGGAGGTCGCAGCTTCGCCGAATGGAGCGCGGACTTCGCCTGCCCCGCGGCGCGGGAGGCGGAGCTCGTGAGCCACATCGGTCGCAACGTGTTCCTTGCCGGGCTGCAGGCGCTTCAGGCCCGCTTTGCCGGCGCCGGCCGCCGATGATCGTGCGCGTCCTGCGGAGCTGCGTGATCGCGGCTCCCGTCGATGCGGTCTGGCCCCTGCTGCGCGACTTCAACAGCCACGACCAATGGCATCCCGCGGTCGCCGCGAGCCATATCGAGGGCGGCGAGCCGCCGGACCATGTCGGCGCCGTGCGAGCCTTTCGGCTCCGCGACGGTGGTTTCCTGCGCGAGCAGCTGATCGCGCTCTCGGACCGCGACATGAGCCTGACCTACTGCCTGCTCGAGGCGCCGGTCCGGCTCGACGGCTATGTCGCGACAATGCGCTTGCGCCGCGTGACCGAGGGCGAGCGCACGTTCTTGCAGTGGCAGTCGCGGTTCGACGTCCCGCCCGACGAGGCGGAAACGCTGACCCGCCTGATCGGTGAGACGATCTACGAGGTCGGGATGGCGGCGCTGCAGGCGCGGCTGCGCCGGGCGCCTGGCGGATCCGCAGCGGCTCCGGCGCTGCTGCCGCCATCCGTGCCGGACGTCGATGCGACGCGATCCGAGCCTCGCCCAGCAATATCCTCCGGACCCTTGCAGGCCACCGCTATGGTGATCGAACGCTATGGCGGGCCGGAGGTGCTGACCCCGCGTCTCGTCGACGTGCCACCGCCCGGCGCGGGCGAGATCCGGCTCCGGCATCTCGCCATCGGGGTCAACATGGTCGACCTGCACGGCCGGGCTGGCGATTTCGGCCTCGACCTGCTTCCCGCCATCCCCGGCATGGAAGCGGCCGGGGTGGTGATCGACGTCGGGCCGGGCGTTGCCCATCTCGCTGCCGGCGACCGCGTGGTCTACGCTTGCTCTCCCCCTGGCGCCTATGCGCAGGCCCGCACCATGCCGGCCGCCATGGTGATCCGCCTGCCGTCCGACATCGCGCCCGAGACGGCCGCGGCGGTTTTCCTAAAGGGCATCACGGCCGAGCTTCTGCTGCACGACGTCCATCCGCTCCGGGCCGGCGAGACGGTGCTGGTCCATGCGGCGGCTGGCGGCCTCGGCCTCCTGTTGTGCGGCTGGGGTCGCGCGCTCGGCGCCAGCGTGATCGGCGTGGTGTCGAGCGAGGCCAAGGCAGAGGCGGCGATCGGCGCCGGCGCTACCCATGCCATCGTCGGCGGCCGGCAGGATGTCGCGGCGGCCGTGCGCGAGCTGACGGGCGGGCGCGGCGTTGACGTCGTCTATGACGGCATCGGCCGGGCCACGTTCGAGGCATCCTTGGCGTCGCTGGCGCGGCGGGGACACTTCGTCAGCCATGGCCAGGTCTCCGGGCCGGTCGGCCCGCGTGACATCGACAGCCTGGCGACGAAATCCGTCCGTCTGTCGCGACCGAACTTCGTTCACTTCACCGAGACCGCCGACGCGCTGCGCCTTCGCGCCGACCGCCTGTTCGAGGCCCTGCGGCAGGGACAGGTCCGTCCGGTCATCGACCAACGGCTGCCGCTCAGCGATGCCGCGGCAGCCCATCGCCGCCTGGAGGCGCGCCAGAATATCGGCTCGATCATCCTGGAGCCGTGATCGCAGGGTTCCGAATTCAGGTTAACGCTTGCGGGCCGCTCTCTCGGCTCATCCCGGCGAAAGCCGGGATCCAGGACCATGAGGCCACAAGCCTCGCCGTTCCGCCGCGCCGCCGCGAGACTGGATCCCCGCTTGCGCGGGGACGAGCGGCGGAAAGATCGTGGCGAAATCCATCCGTTAACCTGAATTCGCAGCCCTGGCCGTGATCGTCAGGCCCTGGCCGGCAATCGGATACTCCGAAAGGCACGCATCTCCGTCGCAGCTTCGGCCAGCGCGGGATGGGTCATGCGTCGCCGCCCCTGTCCGGATATGATTGCGCCCAGAGCTTCAGGAATTGCGTGACGACCGCATCCGCGAAGACGGGGTCGTTGATGTTGCGGTCGATCTCGATCAGCGGGATGTCGGGCCGCAGCCCTCCTCGCAGCGCCTCGCAAAACGCGCCGTCGATCTCAGGATCGATCCATGGGCCATCGGGCGGCCTCTGGTAGCTGTCGAACCCGGCGAGCGGCAGGACGACCACCGTCGGACCCGTCGCGGCGCTCGCCTTGCGGGCCAGGAGCTCGCCGAGCGCCACCGCCTCCTCGCGCGTGGTGCGCACCGCGCTGACATTCTCGTTGTGTACGATCAGCCGCCGCTCGGGACAGTCAAAACGTGCCGGCACGGTGGCTCTCGGGCCGAAGTTCAACACCTCGATGGCGCCGGGTACGATCACCTGGGGGATGCCGGCCCGACCCGCCGCTTCGAGCCGCCGCGGCCCGGCCGAGAAGATGCCGCCGAGCAGCTCGTCGGTGAGCTCGCTGACCGTATAGTCGATCACGCCGTCGATGATGCCGGCCTCGATCATCTCCTCCATGGCGAGCCCGCCGGTTCCGACCGCATGGAACGTCACCGTCTCGAAACCCGCCTCCCGCAGGCCGCTTTCCACGCACAGCACGCCGGGCGTGGTGACGCCGAACATGGTCAGCGCGACCAGCGGTCTGCCGCTGTCGGATCGCTCCGGAGGGCCGGTCGCCCGGGCTGCCGCCATGCCGGCCGCCGCGAAGGCGGCGTTGCGCAGGATGCGGCGCGAGATGCGGTTCAGGCCGGCGATGTCGGTCACCGATTGCATGACCGTCACGTCGCGGGTTTTCGGCAGGCTGGCCAGATAGCCGCCCATCGTCGTGACGAGGAGCTTCGGGATGCCGAGCGGCACCTCGGCGAAGATTTTCGCCGCGATGCTGGCGCCGCCCGAACCGGTCGCCATGAGGATGGCGTCGCAGCGCCCGTCCCGCAGCAGCGCCATGACGACGGCCGCCGCTCCTCTCCCCATGGCGGCGAGCGCCGCGGCGCGGGTGTCGCTGCCTTCACGTGAATGACGCAGCGTCTCGATGGATAGGCCTGCCGCGGCCGCGACCTCGGCGGCCGGGATGTCGGCGGCGACAGCGGATGTGGCGAGGATGCCAACATCGACCAGGACCGTGGCGGAGCCGGCTTCGTCGAGGCAGTGCTTCAGGAACGAATATTCCTCGCCTTTCGTATCGAGCGTGCCGATCAGGACGACATGGCCCATGGCCGCGACCTCAATGCGGCTTGAGGGTCAACCGGCGGAAGCCCGCGACGGTCTCGGCGAGCGCACGTTCGACGGGCAGGCGCTCGATGCTGGATGCGCCCAGGAAGCCATGCACGTCGACGCGGTCGTAGCAGGCCTGGACGCTCGCCGGATCCTCGAAGGGGCCGCCATGGGCCACCACGATGACGTCGGAGCGCGCCGCGACTGCCGCGTCCCGCATCCGTGCGACGCGCGCGCAGGCTTCCTCGATGTCCGCCGCGACGCCGGCGCCGATCAGGCCGCCGGTGGTCAAGCCGACATGGGCGCCGATCACGTCGGCTCCCGCCTCGGCCATGCGGCGAGCCTCATCGGGGTCGAACGCATAGGCCACCGTGAAGACGTCCCGTGCACGGCACTTCGCGACGAGCTCGATCTCCTTCGGGTAGCCCAGCCCGGTATGGTCGATCTGCTGGCGGAAGACGCCGTCGTAGATGCCGGCCGTCGGCACGTTTGTGACCCCGGAATAGCCCGCAGCCATCAGGGCATCGATCATCGCGTCCATGGGGCGGTATGGATCGGCCGCGCCGATGCCGCCGACGACCGGCGTATCCTCGACGACCGGCAGGATTTTGGCCGCAAGGTCGAGCGTGATGGCATTGCTGTCGCCGTAGGCCAGATAGCCCGCCAGCGACCCGTGGCCGTCCATCCGGAACGGCCCGGTATTATAGGCCATGATGATGTCGATGCCGGCGCGGTCGATGGCCTTGGCGACGAGGCCGATCCCGGCGCCGCCCATGACGATGGGCTCGCGATGCGCGATTTTGTGCCTGAGGCGGCCGAGCACCTCCGTTCGGCTGAATGCCATACCGTCCTCCCACCCAGCCTTATGGCGGTGCGTCCTCGCGACGCCTCACGCCGCGGCGCGCCGCTCCTCGGGCTTCAGGCCGAGCAGGTGGCAGATCGCATAGACGAGCTCGGCACGGTTCATGGTGTAGAAATGGAAGTCCCGCACGCCGCGCTCGGCGAGATCGAGCACCTGTTCGGCCGCCACCGCCGCGGCCACCAGCTGGCGCGTCGCGGGGTCGTCGTCGAGCCCCTCGAAGCGGCGGCGCAACCGCTCCGGCACGGAGGCGCCGGTCTTCTTGGCGAAGGAGGCGGTCTGCTTGAAATTCTGCACCGGGACGATGCCGGGGACGATCGGCACCGTGATGCCCCGTGCCCGCACGCGATCGAGGTAGCGGAAGTAGCTGGCATTGTCGAAGAAGAACTGGGTGATGGCCCGCGTCGCGCCGGCGTCGACCTTGCGGGCCAGCATGTCGAGATCGGCCTCGACGGACGGGCTCTCGGGATGCTTTTCCGGATAGGCCGAGACCGAGACCTCGAAATCGCCGAGCCGCCTGATGCCGGCGACGAGCGCGGGTGTGTCCGCATAGCCGCCTGGGAAGGACATGTAGGCGGTCCCGACGCCTTCGGCGGGATCGCCGCGCAGCGCCACGACATGGCGTACGCCGGCCTGCCCATAGGCGCGCACGACCTCGTCGACCTCGCCGCGCGTGGCCCCGACGCAGGTCAGGTGCGCCGCCGGCCGCAGCGCCGTCTCGCGCACCAGCCGCGCCACCGTCGCATGGGTGCGCTCACGCGTCGAGCCGCCGGCCCCGTAGGTGACCGAGACGAAATCGGGATTGAGCGGCGCCAGGCGCCCGATGCTGTGCCAGAGCGCCGCTTCGCTCTCCTCGTTCTTCGGCGGAAAGAACTCGAAGGAGACGCGGAACGGCGGCTCGGGGTGACGGCTCGGGTGCGCGGCGCCGGGAGAGATCATGCGACCACCTGCAGGCTGGGGGGAGCATCGGAGAGCATGCGCCGGTCGCGGCCGACCCACAGCGACACGGTGAGAAGATCGGCCTCACCCGCTCCGGGCTTGAGGTCGCGGCCCATGACGATGTCGAGGCCGGCATCGCGCATGAAGCGCTCGATCTCCTCGCGCGCGAAGCCGAGGCGGCGATGCGCGTGGTCCTGGCGCAGGCTCTCGTCCCCATGCGGCGCGAAATCCACCACGACGAGGCGTCCGCCGGGGCGCAGCACGCGGGCCGCCTCGCGCAGCGCACGGGCCGGATCCTCGAGATAGTGCAGCACCTGGTGGATGACGACGAGATCGTAGCCGTCGCGCTCGACCGGCAAGGCGTAGAGATCGCCCTGGCGGAGCTGCGCGTTGCGCAGGCCCAGGCGTTCCAGGCTGGTGCGGGCGACGTTGAGCATGGCGTGGCTGCCGTCGATCCCCACCACCCGGTCGCTGCGGGGCGCCAGGAGCTCGAGCATTCGCCCGGTGCCGGTGCCGAGGTCGAGCAGCGCGCGGATCGGTCCCGGGCCGACCGCCTCGAGGACGGCGGCCTCGACCCGTTCCTCCGCCACATGCAGCGCGCGGATGCGGTCCCAGACCGGCGCCTGGGCGGCAAAATAGAGTTCGGCGGAGGCGACACGTGCCGCCCTGACCTCGGCGAGACGCGACCGGTCGGCCTGCAGGATCGGGTCGTGTTCGTCGAGCCGCCCGAGGATGTCGCGCCCGAGGCCCGCCGTGGCGCCGCGGTCGGCCGCGGAGAAGAAGGCCCAGGCCCCCTCCCGATGACGTTCGACGAGGCCAGCCTCGACCAGGAGCTTCAGGTGGCGCGAGACGCGCGGCTGCGACTGGCCCAGGATGGTGATGAGTTCGCTGACCGTCAGTTCGGCCTCGGCCAGCAGCGCCAGCAGGCGCAGCCGGGTGCCTTCGCCGGCGGCTTCGAGCGCCGCCAGGGCCGGTTCGAACGAAAGGTGATGCTTGGTCATAATGCCTCGCCGAAACACATAAACATATCTTTATGTGATTGTGAGCCTCGACGCAAGGGTTGTGTTGGCCGTGATTGCGAGGCCCCCGCTGAGGCAGGATCTGGTCTTCACATATCCGTGATCCGGCCGATTCCCGTAACAATCTGGCGTTTCGCTCCGTATCTCCCTTCATGAAGCAAGATCGGGAGTCCTTCGTCATGACAGGCAGGCGCCAGTTTCTTACCCGCGGCATGCTCGGTCTCGTCGCGGCATCGCTCGTCCCGCCGACCTCGCGCCTGGCGCAGGCCAAGGCTTTCGCCGTGACCTTCACCGACGCCGAATGGCGCAAGCGGCTGACGGCCGACCAATTCGCCGTGCTGCGCAAGAGCGGAACCGAGCGGCCCTTCTCGAGCCCGCTGCTGCACGAGGAGCGCCACGGCGACTTCGCCTGCGCCGGCTGCGACGAGAAGCTCTTCTCGTCGAGCACCAAATTCGACAGCGGCACTGGCTGGCCGAGCTTCTGGGCGCCGCTCGATGGTGCCGTGAACGAGATCCAGGATACGTCCTTCGGCATGACGCGCACCGCCATCGACTGCGTCCGCTGCGGCGGCCATCTCGGCCACGTCTTCAACGACGGCCCCAAGCCGACGGGGCTGCGCTATTGCATGAATGGCATCGCCATGACGTTCCATCCGTCGGTGGCCTGAGCGGCGCGTGGACGTCAGTCGCGATATGCCCATTCGGCCTCTCAGTCGACAAGGAGAAACGCATATGTTGCATATGACGAGTATCGGATCGGAGATGCGCGCGATACGCTGTGCTCCGACTCTCCTCGCCGCGGCCCTGCTGACGCTGGGTCTCGGCTGGGCGGCTCCGAGATCCTCCGCCGAAGAGGCGCATGCCGTCCCGGCGCCCGCCGTCGACGAAGCCAAGGCTGGCGCACCGTCGTCCGAGGTGGCGGTGCTGGCCGGCGGCTGCTTCTGGGGGGTGCAGGGCGTGTTCCAGCATGTCCGTGGCGTCACCGACGCGGTCTCGGGCTATGCGGGCGGCAACAAGGAGACGGCGACCTACGACGAGGTGAGCACGGGCGAGACCGGCCACGCCGAATCCGTTCGCATCACCTTCGATCCGCATCAGATCACCTACGGGCAGATCCTGCAGATCTATTTCTCGGCCGCGCATGACCCGACGGAACTCAACTACCAGGGTCCGGACGAGGGAACGCAGTACCGTTCGGCCATCTTCCCGACCTCGGCCGAGCAGCAGCGCATCGCCGAAACCTATAAGGCACAGCTCGGCGCGGCGCATGCCTTCAACGCGGCGATCGTAACCCGCATCGAGCCCGGCAAGACCTTCTATCCGGCCGAGGCGCATCACCAGAACTTCCTGGTCCGCAACCCGAACTATCCCTACATCGTGGCCAACGACCTGCCGAAGATCGCCGAGCTGAAGCATCTCTACCCGGCGCTCTACCGCCCCGATCCGGTGCTGGTCGCCGCGGCTGCGATGCAGAACTGAGGCCGGCCGCCTCGCCCGGTTCCGCCGCATGAAGCGGGTCGACCCGCCTCAGTCGAGCCCGAAGACATCGACCGGCGCGCCGACGCCGTGCAGCGGAAAGCTGCCGACGTGCCCGAGCGCACCGGGGCGTTCCAGCCTCGCCACAAAGTCTCGGGAAAAGAGCGCGTCGCGGCCGACCTGCTTGGTGAGGCTTTCGAGGCGCGCCGCGACATTGACCGCCGGGCCGATCACCGTGAAGTCGAGCCGGGCGCGCGAGCCGATGTTACCGTACATGACGTCGCCGGCATGGACGCCGATGCCGTAGCCGAGCGGCTCCAATCCGCGGCCCGTGCGGCCCTGGTTCAGAACCGTCATCGCCTGGCGTGCCTCGGCAACGGCGCGCATCAGGCTGTCGCAGGCGCCGGGGTCGCTCAGCGGGAAGATCGCCAGGAGGCCGTCGCCGATGAATTTCAGAATCTCGCCGCCATAGCGCTCGATCGGCGTCGACATGGCGTCGAAATAGTCGTTGAGGAGCGCGATGACGTCGTCGCGTGGCCAAAGCTCCGAGATGGCCGTGAAGCCGCGCAGGTCGCAGACCAGGATGGCGGCCCCGACCGTGACGCCGCTGCCGCGCCGCGTCGAGCCGGCGAGGATATGCTCGCTGGCATGCGGACCCACGTAGGTTTCGAGCAGGGTCCGGGCCAGCCGGTTCTTGAGCCGGATCTCGGTCACCAGCGCCAGGGCCGGCAAGAGGTCGGCCAGCAGCGAAAGGTCCTCGTCCGAAAAGCCGCCCGGCCGGTCGGCGGCGAAGCTGATGACGTGACGCTTGCCGAGCGTGTGGTCGAGCGGCCAGACGACGTAGTCGGTCAGGCCCTCGCGCCGCAGGTCGTCGAGGACCGGATAGGCGTCGGCTGCGGCGTGCGGGCCGTCGAGGCGCTCGCGGATCTGCGTCGCGCCGGCCAGGATGGCGTTGATCGGGCTGTCGCGGAACTGATCGGTGTCGATCACGCCGTAGTCGGTCGGCCGGATCTCGGCCTCGGCCATGCCGGTCCGCCACAGGATGCGCGCGCCGAGCCATTGCGGATGGTCCGTCCGCAAATGAAGCGTCGCGCGGCCCACCGGCACGCCGGCTTGGCGAAGCCGCTCGCAGCAGGCAACCAGGATATTGTCGAGGAAGCGCTCGCCGCGCGTCTGGCCGACGAGCCAGTCGAGGATCGCGGTGCGCCGGCGCGGCCAGCGTCCCTCGATTGCGGCAGGCGGAACAGCGTCCATGGCGGTCTCCTGTCGTCGTTCGGACGGCACGGCGTCACGCCGCCGGCGCCTGCGGCTCAGTCGTGCGGGGCTCGCGCCGGAACCGTAGCTGGATCTTGCGGATCGCCACGTAGAACACCGGGGTCAGGACCAGGCCGAAGATTGTCGCGCCGATCATCCCGAACAGCACGGCGGTGCCGAGCGCCTGGCGCATCTCGGCGCCCGGGCCGGTGGCGATCGCCAGGGGCACGACGCCGAGGATGAAGGCGAAGGCCGTCATCAGGATCGGCCGCAGGCGCAAGCGACAGGCCTCGATGGCGGCCGCAACCGGTCCGCGACCATCGCGCCCTTCGAGCTGATGGGCGAATTCGACGATCAGGATGGCGTTCTTGGCCGCGAGGCCGATCAGCACGATGAGCCCGATCTGCGTCAGGATATTGTTGTCCTGGGCGCGCAGTTGCACGCCGCCGAGCGCCGCCAGCACGCCCGTCGGCACGACGAGTAGGATGGCGAGTGGCAGCGCCCAGGATTCGTATTGCGCCGCCAGCACCAGGAACACCAGCACGATGCCGAGCGCGAAGACGTAGATGGCGGTGTTGCCCGCCGCCTTCTCCTGGTAGGCGATGTCGGTCCATTCGTAGCTCATGCCCTCGGGCAGGGTCTGGCTGGCGATCCGTTCCATCGCGTCGAGCGACTGCCCGCTCGAGATGCCGGGCGGCGAATCGCCCTGGATCGGCACCGAATAGAACAGGTTGTAGCGCTGCACGATCTGCGGCCCGGCGACGGTGCGCAATTCGGCGAGCGACCCCATCGGCACGAGCGCGCCGGTCGAGGAGCGGACCTTCAGCCGCTCGATATCCTGGGGCTCCAGCCGGAACGGTGCGTCGGCCTGGGCGCGGACCTGGTAGATGCGGCCGAAGGTGTTGAAGTCGTTGATGTAGGCCCCGCCGAGATTGACCTGCAGGGTGGAGAACAGGCTGGCGAGGGGGACGTTGAGCATGCGCGCCTTGGTCCGGTCGACATCGAGGTAGAGCTGCGGCGTGTCGTTGCCGAAGGTGGTGAAGACGCGCGTCAGGGCGGGGTCCTTGTTGGCCGCCGCGATGATGTTGCCGGAGGCTTCGAGAAGCGGGCCGATGTCCGAGCTCTGCCGGCTTTGCACCTGCATCTTGAAGCCACCGCCGCTGCCGAGGCCGCGCACGGGCGGCGGCGGGATGGCGATGATGCGCGCCTCCTGGATCGGGCTCAGCTGCTTGAGCACGTCGGCCAGGATGGCGCCGGCGCTGCGGCCCGACTTCACCCGTTCGTCGAAGGGCTTCAGCGTCAGGAACACAACGCCGCCGTTGGTGGTGTTGGTGAAGGTGGCGCCGTCGAAGCCCGAGATGATGACCGCGTTGGCGACGCCGTCGACCTGATCGGCCCGCCGCGCCACCTCGCGCACGACGGCGGTGGTGCGTTCGAGCGAGGCGCCGGAGGGGAGCTGCACCACGGTGATGAGATAGCCCTGGTCCTGCAGGGGGATGAAGCCCGTCGGCGTGACGCGGGCGAGATGCACCACCCCCGCGATGACGCAGGCATAGACGATCAGCATGGCGCCGAGGCCGACGACGCGACCCGTGAGGCCGCCGACGAGGCGCGAATAGCCGTGGCTCAGCCCCTCGAAGCCGCGATTGAAGGTGTTGGCCAGCCAGCGTCCGAAGCGGGCCAGGATGAAGCCCGAATGCCGCTCGGCGTCATGCGGCTTCAGGAGCAGCTTGCACAGGGCCGGCGACAGGGTCAGCGAATTGAACATCGAGATGATGGTCGAGGCGGCGATGGTCAGCGCGAACTGCCGGTAGAACTGGCCCGAGATGCCGGGGATGAAGGCGGTCGGCACGAAGACCGCGGAGAGCACCAGCGCGATGGCGACGACGGCGCCGCCGACCTCGTCCATGGTCTTGTGCGCCGCATCCCCGGGCGAGAGCCCGTCGGCGATGTTGCGCTCGACGTTCTCGACCACCACGATGGCGTCGTCGACCACGATGCCGATGGCGAGCACGAGACCGAACAGCGTCAGGTTGTTGAGCGAGAAGCCGAGCGCCTTCATCACCGCGAAGGTGCCGACGAGCGACACCGGGATCGCCACCACCGGGATGAGCGCCGTGCGCCAGCTCTGCAGGAAGATGAGGACGACCACGACGACGAGCGCCAGCGCCTCGAACAGCGTCTTGTAGACCTCGTTGACCGATTGGGCGATGAAGTCGGTCGGGTTGTAGGCGATCTTGTATTCGACGTCGGGTGGGAAGTTCTTCTTCAGCCTCTCCATCAGCGCCTTGACCTGGGCGGCGGCCTCGAGCGCGTTGGTGCCGGGGCGCTGGAACACGCCGATGCCGACCGCCGGCTGGGCGTTGAGGTAGGACTGCGTGACATAGTCCTTCTGGCCGAGTTCCACCCGCGCGATATCCGAGATCCGCACGAGCCGGCCTTGAGTCGCCTTGACGATGACCTTCCTGAACTCGGGAATGTCCTTGAAGCGCCCCTGCGTCTGCACGACGAGCTGGAAGGCGTTGCTCGCGGGCGAGGGCGGCGCCCCGAGCGCGCCCGAGGCGACCTGGACGTTCTGCTCCTGGAGCGCCGAGATGACGTCCGTGGTCGACAGACCGTAGGCCGCCATCTTGTCCGGATCGAGCCACAGCCGCAGCGCATATTCGTTGCCGCCGAAGATGGTGATGTCGCCGACCCCGTCGAGACGCAGGAGCTCGTCGCGGATGTTGAGGTAGATGTAGTTCGACAGGTAGTTCTGGTCGTAGGTGTTGTTCGGCGACAGCATATGCACGACCATCATCAGGTCGGGCGATGCCTTGCGCACGGTCACGCCGAGATTGCGGACGTCCGGCGGCAGGCGCGGCTGGGCGACGGAGAGCCGGTTCTGCACCAGCACGTTGGCGGTATCGAGGTCGGTGCCGAGCCTGAAGGTGACGGTCAACTGCATGTTGCCGTCGTTGGTCGAGAGCGACGACATGTAGAGCATGTTGTCGACGCCGTTGATCTCCTGCTCGATCGGCGTGGCGATGGTGGCCGCCACCGTCTCGGCGTTGGCGCCCGGATAGGAGGCCCTGACCACTACCGTCGGCGGCGCGATCTCGGGATATTGCGCCACGGGCAAGGTGACGTAGGCGACATAGCCGACGATCAGCAGGACGATCGAGGTCACCGAGGCGAAGATCGGCCGGTCGACGAAGAAATGGGCGAAGCGCATGGGGGGGCTCGGGGCAGCGGCCGGAAGGAGGGCGGGCGGGCCGGGGATCAGGACCGGGTCGGCGGCAGCTCCTTCAAGTCCGGCGTCACCTTGGCGCCTGGACGCACCCGCGTCAGGCCCGAGATCACGATGGTTTCGGTTCCCTCGAGGCCCTTGCGGACGATGCGATAGCCGTCGATCTTGCCGCCGATGCGGACCTCGCGCGCACTGACCGTGCCGTCGTCCGCCACCACATAGACGATGCGCCTGTCCTGGTTGGTCGCCACCGCCTCGTCGGGGATCAGCACGCCCTTGTAGCGCGGCGAGGCGGGCATCGAGACGATGCCGAACAGTCCCGGCTTGATCAGCGTGTCATGGTTCTCGACGGTGGCGCGCAGCAGGACGGTGCCGGTCGCGTCGTCCACTTTGTTGTCGACGAAGTCGAGCACGCCCTTGTGGGTCGGCGTGTCCTCCCCGGTCAGCTTGATCACCACGTTCGGCTTGGTCGATCCGAGCGTGCGCCCCATGCCGATGTCGAGCGTCCGCTCGTAATCGAGGAAGGAGCGCTCGTCGACCGTGAAGGAGAAGTAGATGGGGTCGAGCGAGACGATGGTGGTCAGCTCGGTCTGGTCCGCCACCACGATGTTGCCCTGGCTGACCAGGCGCTGGCTGATCTTGCCCGAGACCGGCGCCCGCACCTCGGTGAAATCGAGGTTGAGTGCCGCCTGCGCGACGTTCGCCTTGGCGCTGTCGAGGTCGCCCTGGGCGGTCAGCGCCGACTGGCGGCGCTGGTCGGCGCTCTGTTCGGTGATGTTGCCGGTCTTGGTCAGCGCCTGGGCGCGTTCGAGGTCGGTCTTCGAGAAGGACACGCGGGCCTGGGCCGAGGATTCGGCGGCCTTGGCCTGGTCGAGCGCCGCCTGATAGGGCCGCCGGTCGATGACGAGGAGCACGTCGCCCTTCTTCACGAAGGCGCCATCCTCGAAATTGATCTTCTCGAGGTAGCCGGTGACGCGCGCCCGCACCTCGACATAGTCGATCGCGTTGAAGCGGCCGGTGTAGTCGTCGTGCTCGATCACCTCCTTGACCACGGGCTTGGCGACCGTGACCGTCGGCGGGGGAGGCGCGGCCTGCGCGGCTGCGGGGGCGGTTCCTCCCGGCATCATCAGCAACACGGCCGAGGCCGTGATGGCGGCGCGGCTCAAATGCGAGGCGGTCTTTTCAGCAGAGCGTCGAATCCTGAACATGTCGATCCCGAACCGATGTGCCCATTGCGGCGCGGCGACATCGCCGGGCCGGATGCACCTCCACGCGCCCCCCCGCGTCGGCTGGTCACGGTCGTTCGACCTGTGGTGGTGGCAACGGCCACCGCGCCCCATGATGGGGGTTGTGCCGGCCCCGCGCAAGGAGGGCGTCGCCGGCTCGCGCGTGTGCCGGCGTCCAAAGAATGTTCGCAGAGACGGTCCGAAAAGAGCCGCGAAGGGGTTGTGAAGCATCGACCCGCTTGAAATGATGAATCAGGCACGCCGCTCGGCGGAACCCGGTCGGCACGACGCGGGGTTCGGCCGCAGCCCGGCACCAAGCAAACGGGGGTTCAGGGAGGATTCGATGAAAATCAGCGACCATGACAGGCTTCTCGCCATGCAGGCGAACCGCCGTGACGTTCTCAAGGCCACCGCCTCGCTCGGCGCGCTCGGTCTCGCGGCCGGCGGCGGTCTCGGGGCTTTCACCGGCTCGGCCGCGGCGGACGATGCCGTGCGCAAGGCGATCCTGCAGGTTCCTGGCGTCGGCAAGGGTTCGCCGACCGATGCCGATTGGCAGAAGGTGGGCGAGCTCTGCCTCGGGCCGACCAAGGCCAACGTCCAGGCCGGCGAGTTCAAGGGCGTCGAGCTCACCTTCATGGGACTCAACAACCAGAACCTGCACGACTTCCTGTTCCGCGGCTTCCTCAAGCCCTGGGAGGCCTATACCGGGGCGAAGATCACCTGGATCGACCTGGCCCAGGCCGACTATAGCCCGCGCCTCCAGCAGGCCATCGCCACCGGCACGGTCGATTGGGATCTGCTCGAAATGGGCGCGCCCTTCGAGGGCGACGTCTGCGGCAAGGGCCTGGCCTCGGTCATGCCCGATTGGGTCAAGCAGCAGATCGACTACGACGACTACGTCGCCTATCTGAAGCCTCCCGTCGGCACCTGGGACGGTAAGCCCTACCGCATCACCATCGACGGCGACTGCCACAACTTCAACTACCGCACCGACTATTTCGCCGACGCGGACCTCGCCAAGGCCTGGAAAGCCGCCGGCAACACCACCGAATGGGCCGTGCCCCGCACCTGGCAGCAGGTCCAGGCCGTCACCAAGTTCCTCAAGGGCAAGAAGATCAACGGGCGTGACGCCACGGGCTATCTCGACGCGCCGAAGGCCTGGGGCGGCTTCGGCTTCTACTTCCTCGGCAGTCGCGCCAGCGCCTATGCCAAGCATCCGGACGACAAGGCCTGGCTCTTCGACATCGACACGATGAAGCCGCGCGTCAACAACCCCGCGTGGGTCAGGGCCATCCAGGACGAGATCGACGCGCTGCCATCCGAGCCGGCCGACCAGATCAACGCCGACCCGAACACCACCGGCTTCCAGGAGTTCCTGAGCGGTACCGGCTCGATGGTGACCTGGTGGGGCGACATCGGCCAGATCGCCAATACCAGCGACACCTCGACCATCGGCGACGTCGTCGGCTTCGACATCCTGCCCGGTTCGGACGATGTCTACAATTCGAAAACCGGCAAATGGGAGAAGCTCGCGAGCGGCCCGAACTTCTCGCCGAACTGCGCCTATCTGGGCTGGGGCGTCTATGTAATGAAGCGGGTGGACGGCGACGCCAAGAAGCACAAGGCCGCCTGGAGCGCCGCCGCCCATCTCGGAGGGAAGGATCTCTCCCTTTGGACCGTGATGTATCCGTCGGGCTTCCAGGTGCATCGCCAGAGCCATTCGAATATCGATGAGTGGGTCGGCGCCGGCTACGATCGGAAGTACATCACCTCCTATCTCAACTCGCAGTTCGGCTCCTACAATCACCCCAACCGGGCGATCGAGCCGCGCATCCCCGGCATTTTCCAGTACTACAGCGCCGCCGAGGACGAACTCGCACGCATCTTCGCCGGCGGGATCTCGGCGCAGGCCGGCGCCGACAACATCGCGGCGGCCTGGGAGAAGATCACCGACGGGATCGGCCGCGAGAAGCAGATCGCGCTCTACAAGGCCTCGCTCGGATTGTGAGGCGTGCTCGGCGGATCAGGCTCATGATCACCCCTCATCCGCCTCGTCTCCGACGAGGCACCCGGGTCCCATCCCGGCACGCCGGGATGGGTTCCCGATTCTCCCGCGCGCAGCCAAGTTCACGCTGGCTGCGTGAACTTGCCAGCGAGGGGAGAAGGGTTTGCCTTGTCCTGCGGGATTGGCGTCCTTCTCCCCTTGCGGGAGAAGGAGCCTCTTGCGCAAGCAAGAGGCGGATGAGGGGTAGCGCCGGCTCAGTGGCCCGTCTGCAGACGAGCGTTTCGGTTCGGTCCGCATGACACTGCCGAGCCTCTCGTCTTCGCTCGTCGTGCCGACCGAGGGCGAGGTCGCGCATGTGCCGATCGGGCCCGGCCGCAAGCGGGCCGGGCGCATGCTGATCATCGGCGCCTCCCTGCTGCTCGCCTTGGCGCTCATAGTGCAGACCCTTCACACGGTCGGTGCCATCGCGCCCGGATTCGCCACCTGGCGGCCGGTGCTCTACGCCTATCTGCTGTGGGCCGTGGCGCTCGGCGCCGGCCAGGTGATGATCCGCGGCGAGCGCGGGCAGAAGGCGCTGTTCCTGCTGCCGGCGCTGCTCTTTACCGTCGCGGTGGTGATCTTCCCGACGCTGTTCGGCCTCTACATCGCGTTCACGGACTGGAACCTGTCGTCGCTCACCGGCCGGCATTTCAACGGGCTCGACAATCTCCGCCAGCTCCTAGGCGATTCCTATTTCTGGAACGCGCTCGCCAATATGGGCTTCTACGTGCTGAGCGTCCTCGGCCAATATGCGGTGGCCTTCGGCCTGGCGCTGCTGCTCAATGCCGACATCAGGGCCCGGAAATTCTTCCGCGTCGTGTTCCTGATCCCGCTGATGCTGAGCCCCGTCGCGGTGAGCTGGATGATCGGCAAGTCGATCATGGAATATCGCTACGGCCCGTTGGGCAACCTGTTCCGCGACGTCGGCCTGAACGCCCCCGCCTTCTTCTCGACGCCCTGGCTCGCGCGCGTCAGCCTGATGGCGATGGACGCCTGGACCTATATCCCGTTCCTGATGATCCTGCTCCTCGCCGGGCTCCAGGCGCTGCCGGGCGAGATCCTCGAGGCGGCGCGGGTCGACGGCGCCAAGCCCTGGCAGAGCTTCTGGCAGATCACCTTCCCGCTGATGCTGCCGGTCAGCGTCACGGCGCTGGTGCTCAAGATCATCTTCGAACTGAAGCTCGCCGACGTCGTCATCAACATCACCTCGGGCGGCCCGGGCGGGGCGACCGACACCGTGTCGAGCTTCGTCTATCGCACCTACCGCGACCGCTCGAACGTCGGCTACGGCACGATGATCGCCGAGGTCTATCTCGTGGCGATCATCGTGTTCATGACGCTTCTGCTCAACCTGACCGGCCGCTGGATGCGCCGGGTCACGGCGACGCCATGAAGGAGGGTCCGTGACGAGCCTTGCCGCTTCCATTACCGAGGCGCAGTCGCGCCATGGGCGCCGGCGCGCCGGCCGCATCACCGCGCGCGTGCTGATCTACGCGGCGCTGATCGCCTGGGCCTTCGTCTGCCTGTTCCCGATCTACTGGACGGTCACGACCTCGTTCAAGAGCGCGGTCGACGTGACGCGCGGCCACCTCGTTCCCTGGCTCGACTTCAGGCCCGACTGGAAAGGCTGGCGCTCGCTCGGGCTGTCGCCCGACACGATCGGCGACGTCTCGACCGTGCGCGACGAATTCCTGCAGCGCTTCGGCAACAGCATCGTGGCCTCGCTCGGCGGCTCGCTCCTGGCGATCGTGCTCGGGTCGCTCGCGGCCTATGGCCTGACGCGGTTCGACTACAAGTTCGGACCGTGGCGCAACAAGGACATCTCCTTCTTCTTCCTGTCGCAGCTGATCCTGCCGCCGGTCGTCCTCGCGCTGCCCTTCCTCGTGCTCTACAAGGAGCTGGCGCTGCTCGACACCAAGATCGGGCTCGTCGTCATCTATGCGCTGATGGTGCTGCCCATCGTCATCTGGATCATGCGCGACCAGTTCCTGGCGATCCCGATCGAGCTCGAACAGGCGGCGCGGGTCGACGGCGCCTCGGTGTGGACGACCTTTGTCCTCATCGTCCTGCCGATCGCGCTGCCCGGCATGGTCGCGGCCTTCATCCTGTCGGTCGTCTTGTGCTGGAACGAATATTTCTTCGCGGCCCTGCTGACCAGTACCGACGCGACGACCTTGCCCGTGATGGTGGCGAGCCAGACCGGGTCGCAGGGCATCAACTGGTGGTCGATGGCGGCACTCTCGACGGCGGCCATCGCGCCGCTCGTCGTCGTCGGCGTCCTGCTCGAACGCTATATCGTCAAGGGGCTCACCGCGGGCGCGGTCAAGTGAGCGGACATCGGCCGATGCGCTATGCGACGCGCCTCAACGCTTTCGCGTCGCGTCCCGAGCTCTTCGAGGGACACGGGCCCGGCGACAAGCTCGGCATCGCCGATCAGATCCGCCGGGCCGCGACGGTGCGGGGCCTCGGTGCGCTCGACCTCAATTTCCCGGACCACCTTATGGGATCGGATGGCGCCGATGTGGTGCGGCGGGCCGCCGATCTCGGCCTCGCGCTCAACGGCTTCGCGATGCGCTATTACAGCGATCCGGCGTTCAAGGCCGGGGCCTTCACCCACCCGGATCGCTCCGTCCGCCGCAGGGCCATCGATCTGACCAAGCACGGCATCGACGCGCTGGCCGAGGCCGGCGGGACGCTGATGACGCTCTGGCTCGGCCAGGACGGGTTCGACTACCCCTTCCAGTGCGACTATGCGGCGCTCTGGGCCCTCGAGGTGGATGGCATCCGCGAGGTCGCGGCGCATAATTCCGCCGTCGACGTCAGCATCGAATACAAGCCCAACGAGCCGCGCGCCCACAGTCTCCTCGGCGATGTCGGCACGACGCTGCTGGCGGTCGCCGAGGCCGATTGTCCGAACCTCGGCGTGACGCTCGATTTCGCCCATGTGCTCTATGCCGGAGAGCAGCCGGCCTTCGCGGCGGCGCTCGTCGCCCGCAAGAGCCGCCTCCTCGGCGTGCATCTCAACGACGGCTACGGCGGGCGCGACGACGGCCTGATGGCGGGTTCGGTCCATCCCGTCCAGACCCTCGAATTGCTGCGCCAGATCGCCCGGGACGGCTATGCCGGCGCGATCTATTTCGACACTTTCCCGGACGCCTCGGGCCTTGATCCGGTCGCCGAATGCGAGGGCAATATCGCCGCCGTCGAAGCGCTGCGCGCCGAGGCGGAGCGGCTCGACCGGGACAATCGGCTGATCGAGGCGCTCGATCGGCAGGATCCGGTCACGACGCAGGCGGTGCTCCGCGACGCGCGGCGGACCGCGTGACCGTGTCGCGGTCCGCCGGTTTCGACGTCGTCGTCTTCGGCAGCCTGCATATGGATATCGTGGTCAGGGCGCCGGACCGGCCGCGTCGCGGCGAGACGGTGACGGGCCAGTCCTGGGCCTATAAGCCGGGCGGCAAGGGCGGCAACCAGGCGGTCGAGGCGGCGCGCGCCGGCGTCCGCACCGCCATGGTCGGCGCGGTCGGCGACGACGATTTTGGCCGCGGTCTCGTCGAGAACTTGCGACGCAATCGGGTCGATGTCGAGGCCGTCACCCGCAGAACTGGCGCGGGTTCGGGCATGAGCGTCGCCATCGTCGACGCCGGCGGCGACTACGGCGCCGTGATCGTCTCGGGCGTCAATCTCCTGCTGGGACCGGCGGAGGCGGACGCCGCCGTGGCACTCGTCGCCGAAGCCGGCATCCTTGTCCTGCAGAACGAGATCTCCGAGGAGGCAAACCGGGCAGCGCTTGCAGCCGCGCGCCGTCGCGGGATCCGTACCTTGCTCAACGCGGCCCCGGCGCGTCCGCTGCCGGAGGATTTCGGCGCGCTGCTCGACCACCTCGTCGTCAATGCGATCGAAGCCGAGGCGCTCGGCGCGCCTCCGGTCGCGAGCCTCGCGGCGGCCGAGGCGGCGGCGCGACAGCTTCTGCCCCTGGCCGGGGCGGTCATCGTCACGGCGGGCGGCGCCGGGGTCGCGGCCGCGCGCCGCGAGGGTCCGTCATTGGCCCTGCCGGCGCATCGGGTCGCGGTCGTCGGCACTCATGGCGCAGGCGACGCCTTCATCGGGACTTTGGCGGCGGCGCTGTCGGGCGGCGGCGCCCTCGACGAGGCGCTTCGCCGCGCCAATGCCGCCGCGGCCCGCCACGTGTCGGCTCGCGGCGCGAGCCCCGGCTCCGCCACGGACGCCGGAGAACCGACGGCCGTGCGCGGTGGCGGAGTGACGTGATGTGTGTTTGATCGCACCGGAGGCAGTCGACCCCCGCCGGCCGCCTTGCTCAGGAGAGACGCTATCCGGAGCCGTCGAGGGTCAAGTATCCGCGTTCCGAGATGATGGCGGTGAAGTCCGAGCAATCGGCGAAATAGGCGGGCTTGACCTTGTCGATCTTGCTGCCGTCGATCACCAGATAGCTCTCGGCGGCGTTGTCGATCGCCGCACGCTTCATGCCGACCTCGGAAAAGTTGGTGCAGCTGACGCCGAGCTTCGAATGGACGCCACCGGCCGACACGAAAGCCTTGTTGAGACGAATGTCCTTCAGCATGGCCGGACCGTGCGGACCGGCAAACGACGCCGTGGCGTTCTGGTAGAATCCTCCGGTCAGGATCCAGCGGACCGTCGGCATCCGGGCCAGGATGGCGGCGACGTTCATGGCGAAGCAGACGACCGTGAGATTGAGGTCGGCCGGCAGGCGGCTGGCGAGATGGCAGGTCGTCGTGCCGCTGTCGATGAAGATCGTATCGTCCGGCTCGATGAGGTCGAGCGCATGGCCGCAGGCCGCGATCTTGTCGGCGAGATGGCTGTCCTGTTCCTGGTCGAGCGCATAGGGCGGTTCGGGGTCCGTCACCGCTAGCACATGGCCTCCGAGCACGGCCAGGCGGCCGCGGCTGCTCGCGATGTCGCGCCGGACCGTCATTTCCGACACATCGAACATGCCCGCGGCCTCGCTCAGCGCCAATAGTCCGCCCCCCTGAACCCGGGTGAGCAGTCGCGCAACGCGTTGATCGGCCTTCGAACCCAATGCGGTCTCCCGACACGAACACGTCGCTCGAAATCTCGAGGCGCCGCACGGACTGCGACGGCCGCCCGCCGAACCTCGATATCGACGGCTGCGGTTGCATTACAGGCGATCTTCGTTCCCGCAAACAAGGCCGCTTGACAGGCCCCGGAATGTGAATAGCGTTACATAAATATGAGATTTTTGGAACGCCAGTAGGAGGGCCGGCTATGTTGAAGCATTTTGGTGCCGCGATCGTCGTCGCGGCGGTCGCAGCATCGGCACCAGCCCGGGCCGAGGACAAGCAGCCCGTCACGCAGAAGACCTGCACAGAGCTGCTGTCCTTCTATAAGTCGCTGCCGTTCACCGACGTCCTGCCACTCCCCGAGGGACCGGTGAGCGTTCCCGGCAAGTCGGGTGACATCACGATCGGCTTCTCGCAGACCGCCTTCAACCACCCCTGGCGGGTCGCCATGCTGGCGGCGCTTCAGGCCGAGGCCTGTCGCCATCCCAACATCAAGCTGATCGTCCTCGACGGCAATGTCGACGTCGCCAAGCAGAGCAACGACGTGCGCGATCTCTTGGCGCGGGGTGTCGACGCGGTGCTGCTGAGCCCGGTCGAATCGGCCGCCCTGGTGCCGGCGGCGCGCGCCGTGATGGCCGCCAATCTGCCGCTCATCGTCATGGATCGGGACGTGCCCACCGACAAGACCCTGTTCATCGGCCAGAGCAATGTCACCATGGGCGAGGGCGTCGCCGAGAAGATGGCCAAGGACCTCGGCGGCAAGGGCAACATCGTGGTCATCACCGGCCTCAAGGGATCCTCCCCGGCGGTCGATCGCGACCAGGGCATGAAGAACGTCCTCGCCAAATTTCCCGACATCAAGGTTCTCGCCACCGGCGACGGCCAGTGGATCCGCGATCCGGCCGTGCCGATCATGGAAGACTTCCTGACAGCCTATCCCAAGATCGACGCCGTCTTCTCCCATGCGGAGGAATCCTCCTGGGGCGCCGAGCTCGCCATCGCCCGGGCCAACCGCTGCAAGGACGGCATCAAGCAATATACGTTCGACGGCTCGAACGCGGGATTCAAGGCTGTGAAGGCCGGCACGTTCCAGGCCGACGGCAACTATACCCCCTATATCGCCGACATCGGCCTGCGAGCCGCGCTCTATACGATGATGAAGAAGCCGATTCCCGGCGAGGTGACCTACAAGTTCCCCGGACACGAGCTGGTGCTGCCCGACAGCCCGACCGTCGTCGCCGGCAATGCGGATCAGTGGATCGGCCGCGGCTGGGGCGACTTCGAGCCGACGCCGGACCCCTGCAAGAAGTAGGCGCGCCTTTGACGCCCGTGCCGCCGCTTCTCCACGCCAGGGGCGTGGGGAAGTCCTTCGTGGGCAACCCGGTCCTCGCGGGGATCGACCTCGAGGTTCGGGCCGGCGAAGTCCATGCGATCGTCGGCGAGAACGGGGCCGGCAAGTCGACCTTGATTAAGATCCTCGGCGGCGTGCACCAGCCCGACGCCGGCGAGGTAGTCGTGGACGGCGCCCCGCGCCGCTTGCGCTCGCCGCGCGATGCCCTGGCGGCCGGCATCGTCGTCATCCACCAGGAGCTCTCGCTCGCGCCGCATCTGTCGGCGGAGGAGAATATCTTTCTCGGCCGCTTTCCCCGCACGGCCTTCGGCACCGTGGACGGACGAGCGATCCGCAACCGCGCCCGGGCGCTGTTCGCGCAGCTGGCGATCACGGTCGACCCGGAGCGGCCGACCGGGACGCTGAGCATCGCCCAGCAGCAGATGGTCGAGATCGCCAAGGCGATCTCGGTCGAGGCGCGGGTGCTGGTGCTCGACGAGCCGACCGCGGTCCTGGACGAACAGCGGGTCGCCACGCTCTTCGGCACGATCGACAGGCTCCGCGGCCAGGGGCTCGGCATCGTCTTCATCTCGCATCATCTCGAGGAAATTTTCCGCATCGCGGACCGGGTCACCGTGCTCCGCGACGGCCGCATCACCGGCACCGCCAAGGTCGCCGACGTCGATCAGGACTGGCTGGTGAGCCGGATGATCGGGCGCGACTTCCCCGCCCATTCGCCCCAGGTCCGCAAGGCCGGCCGGCCGGCGCTCGCGATCGAGGGCCTGTCCATGCCGGGCCAGTTCGAAGACGTGAGTCTCACGGTCGGCCAGGGCGAGATCGTCGGGCTTGCTGGCCTCGTCGGCGCGGGCCGATCCGAAGTCGCCCGGGCGATCGTCGGGTTGAGCTCCCCGCGCGGTATCGTCCGGCTATTCGGCACGCCGGTGACCATCCGCAATCCGAATGCCGCGGCACGCCTCGGCGTCGTCTATGTGACGGAAGACCGCAAGTCGCAGGGGCTTCTCCCGAACCGCCCCGTTCGCGAAAACCTCACGATCTCAAACCTCCGCCGCTTCGCCACCGCGGGGCTTCTCCGCCTCGTCGCCGAGGCGCGCTACGTTCGCGACATGATCAAGGGCCTCGATGTGCGCCTCGCTGGCTCTGGCGTCGAGATCCGCACCTTGAGCGGGGGCAACCAGCAGAAGGTGCTGATCGGCCGTGCGCTGACGGTCGGCCCTCGCATCCTGATCCTGGACGAGCCGACGCGCGGCGTCGATATCGGCGCCAAGCAGGAGATCTACGCGCTGATCGAAAGGCTCGTCGCCGAGGGGATGGCCGTGCTTCTGATCTCGTCCGAGATGGAGGAGGTATTGCGCTTGGCCGATCGGGTGGTCGTCCTGCGCCGCGGCCGTGTCGCCGCGACGCTGTCACGCGAGGAGGCAAGCGAAAGCACCATCATGAAGGCCGCCGCCCTTGCCGCGTGACGCCTCGCCCGACCGGCGCCGTCACCTCGCGACGCTGACGCGCAGTTGGCAGAGGGTCGGCGTGCTGGCCGCGCTGGTGCTGCTCGTCATCGCGGCGACGCTTCTCTCGCCGCGCTTTCTCAGCGTGCCGAACCTGCTCAATGTCCTGCGGCAGGTCTCGATCGTGGGAATCCTCGCCATCGGCATGACCTTCGTGATCCTGACGCGCGGCATCGACCTGTCGGTCGGCTCGATCCTCGGCATCGCGGTGGTGCTCTTCGCAGGGTCGATGGACAGTCGCGGGATGGCGGTCGCGATCCCGCTCGGCCTCGCGGCCTCGGCCCTCGTGGGGCTCGTGAACGGCATCGGCGTCGCTTATGCGGGCTTGCCGGCCTTCATCATGACGCTCGGCATGCTCTCCTTCGTTCGGGGGCTCGCCTTCATCTACACGGGCGGAACGCCGGTCCCGATCATCAGCGAGCAGTTCTACGCGCTTGGCAACGGCTATCTCGGGGGCATCCCCATCCCGGCCTTGATTCTGCTGGCGGCGCTCGTCGTGAGCGGCTTCGTCCTGGGTCTGACGCCGTTCGGACGGTCGGTCTATGCGATCGGCTCGAACGAGGAGGCCGCGCGCCTGTCCGGCGTGCCTGTCCGGCTCTATACGACGGCCGTCTACGTCATCTCGGGCCTGATGTCGGGCCTGGCCGGCCTCGTCTATGCGTCCCAGCTCAGCATCGGCACGCCCATCGCCGGTCAAGGCTACGAGCTCGACGCCATCGCGGCCGTCGTGGTCGGCGGAACCTCGCTGTTCGGCGGCAGGGGATCGGTCGCCGGCACGTTCCTCGGCACGCTGATCATCGGCGTCTTGGCCAATATCCTGAACCTGACCGGCGTCGATCCCTTCGTGCAGCAATTGTTCAAGGGTGCGCTCATCATCGTGGCGGTTTTCATCATGAGCCGATCGGGCCGGCCGTGAGGGACCTCGACGGTCTCGACGAGGCGCTGCATGCGCTGCACGCGGATGTAGAACGGCACGTCACGCGAGAGCGCGTGCGCCGCTACCTCTCGGCCCTGGTCGATACGCCGGCGCCCTCGACGCTGGCCGGCGCCATGCGGGTGCCGGTGCTCCGGCGCCTGCTCGACGACGATGGCGTGCTGGGCGGCGGGCGGCTTCATCTTCACGGGGATTTCGGCCGGACCGGCAGCCCGGTCATCCTCACCGGCTCGCCCGAGACCGCCAAGCCGCTGTGGTATTTCGCTCATCTCGATACGATCAGCTACCTCGTTCTGCCCCCGGCGGACGGGCACTATCCGCTGGTGCCCTTCTGCTCGCACATGATCAAGGACGGCGAGCGCGCCGCGCGCGCCTACCGATACGATCTCGCTCGCAACATGTTCGTCGTCGTGGCCGAAGGCCGACTCGCGTCTCGCGCCGGCACGCCCTGCTTCCATCCCGATCCCTCCGCGCCGGCGCTGCGGCCGGGCGACCGCGTCGTGCCGGTCTCGTCCTATCGCGAGGATCCCGTGTCCGGCCTGTTCACGGGGTCGATGGACAATGCGGGCGGGGTCGCGGCCCTCGCGGTCGCGGCGCCCGTGCTCGCCCGCGCCGGCGTCGAGGCCATGCTGGCCTTTCCGGACGAGGAGGAAGGGCCGGTCGCACCCGGCAATCAGATGATCGGGCGGGGTGGCAGCCGCCTGATCAGCCTCTTGCCGGCCCCCGAACTGGCGATCGTGGCGGATGTCCAGCAGGGCGGCGGCGACCCGGATGCCGACGCGCGGGGCGGTGTCGTCAATTCGACAAGGCTCGGGGCCGGTGCCGTGCTGGCCGAATTTTCGAGTTTCGCGCGCGGCGCCGTGACACCGCCCGACCTCTATGCCCTGGCTCGCCATGCGGCGGACCTGATCGGCACCTTCGGCGTTCGCATCCAGCAATCCAACAACGCCTATTCGTCGCGCAGCGACGACGTGAGTATCATGCTCAAGACGCCGAATATCCTTCTGCTCGGCTTTCCGGGGTTCAACCGCCATTTCGATCGCGGCGAGCCTCGCGCCCATCTCGATGACGTGCTCCATCTCGCCAAATCCCTCGTCTATATGTCCGCGCTGGGGCCCCGGCTGACGGCGCGCCGGCGGGCACTTCTCGGCGAGACCTCGTGATGGACGTCGTCACAATCGGCTGGCTCACCATGGACGACATCGTGCTGGCGGACCATAGCTGCCGCCCGGACGTCTTGGGCGGCGGCGCGCTCTATTCCGCGGTCGGCGCGCGGATCTGGGCCTCGGACGTCGGCATCCACTCGGCCACCGGCCAGCCGTTTCTCGACACCGTCCGGGCCGCGATCGAGCGGCGAGACCTCGACACCGCGGGGATCGGCGCCGTCGACGGGAACGGCCTGCAGCTCTGGCTGCTGCATGAGAGCGCGACCGCCAAGCAGCAGGTTCCCAAGCTGACGTCCTCGACGGCCGAGGAAATGGATCGGGGACGTGGCCCGTTGCCGGCCGCCTATGCCACGGCCCGAGGCTTCCACGTCGCCCCGCAGACCCCGGCCGGCTCGATCGAGAACGCACGCCGCCTCCATGCCCTCCCTGGCAGGCCGATGGTGACGCTCGATCTCCTGTCCGACGAATTCATCGATCGTCGACTCTATGCCGATCTCGGTTTTCTCGACGCGGTCACGGCCTTTCTGCCGAGCGAGGCCGAGATCGAGCGCATCTGGAACCCGCCGGACCTGCAGGCCTGGCTGCGCGACCAGGCGTCGGCCCATGCCTGTCACATGGGCGCGAAGCTCGGCGAGCAGGGCTCGCTCGTCTGCGATTGCCGGACCGGCGCGCTGACCCACATTCCGGCCTTTCCGGCGCGGGTCGTCGACACCACAGGCGCCGGCGACGGCTACTGCGGCGGGTTCCTGGCGGGGCTCGTGGCCGGGCGCCCGCTTGCGGAATGCGCCGCCATGGGCACGGTGTCGGCGTCCTACGTGGTGGAAGCCTGCGGGGCGCTGGCGACGGCACGCCCCGATCCGGCCGAGCGCGACGCGAGGCTCCGGACCATAATGGAGGGTGTCTCCGCCCTGTCTGGCAGGGTGTCGGCCTAACGTCCGGATCAGGGGGCCAAGGCGCGACGACGGACATGGCTTGCCTGGCGTCGGTGCTTGCGCCATCGTCGTTCCGCTTGGCCGACCCGGCCGACGAATCCTGAGGGGGATGACGTGATCAAAGTCGGGGTGCGCCTGTCGGCGCTGCTCATCTGCGCCGGTGCGGCCACGGCGTCCGTTCGGGCGGAGACGCCACTGGAGCGCGGCAGATATCTCACCACGATCATGGATTGCGGCGGATGCCACACGACGGGCAGCCTCGTCGGCCACCCCGATCCGGCCAAATATCTGGCGGGCTCCGACATCGGCTGGCTGATCCCGAACCTCGGCGTGTTCTATCCAGCCAATATCACGCCCGACAAGGAGACCGGCATCGGGGCCTGGAGCGACAAAAATGTCGTCAAGGCCCTGCGCACTGGAGTGCGGCCGGACGGACGCGATCTGGCGCCGATGATGCCCTGGCGGGCCTATGCGGCCTTGAGCGCCGGCGACATGGACGCCCTCGTCGCTTTCCTGCGGAGCATCCCGGCGGTCAAGCATGCCGTCGCCGGACCGACCGCGCTCGACACGGTGAAGACGCCCTACATCACTGTCGTGGCCCCGGCCAAGTGATCGGCCGAAGCGCGGCATGGGCGGGGCGCTGCTCGTGCCGAGGGCCATCGACGCGGGACAGTGCGCCCCAGCGAGCTTGATCAGGCCGGAACGCGCGCCGCGGGCATGACCGCCGGCTGGAAGGTCACTTCGACCATCGTGCCCTCGCCGGGCTGGCTGCGGATCGACAGCGCGGCGCCGTTGGCGATGGCAAGTGCCCGCGTGAGCGGCAGTCCGAGGCCGGTGCCTCCCGGACTTCGCGAGGGCGCCAGTTGCCGGAACGGCTCGAGCGCGGTGGCGATCTCCGCGTCCGTCATGCCGATGCCCGTGTCGCGAAGCCTTACCGTGACGATTCCCTTCTCGTTGACGGCGCTCGATACGATCACCTGGCCGCCAGGTTCGTTGAACTTGACGGCGTTCGACAGGATGTTGGCGATGATCTGACGGGCCGAGTGCTCGTCGGCCATCACCATGGGCAGGCGGGGCGCGAGCGAGGTGCGCAAGATGACGCGCTGGCGATTCGCTTCGGCCTGCCGCTCGGCGACGCAGTCGGCGACGATCTTGTTGACGTCGATGGCGCCGAGGTCGAGGTCGAGCCGTCCCGTCTCGATGCGCGACAGGTCGAGCAGGTCGCTGATCAGCTTCATCACGTGAACGCCGGAGGTGTGGATGTCCTGCAGGTAGTCCTTGTAGCGTATATTGCCGAGCGGCCCAAAGCGCTCGTCGATCATGATTTCCGCAAACCCCAGGATGGCGTTCAGCGGCGTCCTGATCTCGTGGCTGATCTTGGCGAGGAATTCCGGCTGCTGCCCGTTGACGCGTTCGGTCTGGCTTTTCAGCCGCGACATTTCCCATTCGACCTCCCGCTCGGCGGAGAGATCGCGCCAGACGGCGGCAAAGCGCTCCGGGCCGAGGCGCGTCAAGGTCAGACCAATGGGCGCCATGCTGCCGTTCGCCGTCCGAGCCACGTGGTCGGCATGGGAGCGGACATCGTCTCCGGATGCACCGCCGAGCTCGGCCAATCTCGCGGCAACGCCGGCCCGGCTTTCCGGCGCCAGGAGCGCCGCGAGGTCGAGCGTCGAGAGGTCGCCGTCGCTCCGCTCGTCCGGCCCGAACCAGGCGGCCGCCCGTCGGTTCATCATGAGCACGCGCCCGGTGCCGTCAATGCAGGCGACCGCATCCGTGACCGCGTCGAGCATGGCCCGCAGGCCGGCGTCGTTCGGGGTGGCGTCCGCCGGGCGTGGGGAGGCGGCTTCGGCCGGCCGCAGGGTCCACAAGGTGGCGGGTTCGCCGTCCCAGTCGATGGCGCGGCCGGCCGCGACGAAGTCCATGCCCGCATCGAACGCGCTCGGCAGGCGCATGGCGACGCCCTCGGCGGCGTCGAGCGGAGGCCTGCCGGCGAAGAACAGGCCGAGCGCATCCGCCAGTGCCCGGTGGCTGTCGTAGCGGAGGTCGGCCAACAGCGCGTCATTGGCGAAGAGCACCCGCGGATGGCGCACCACCAGGAGTCCCGCCGCCATCGCTTCCACCAGGAGCGCCGCCCGTTCCATGGGATCGTCCGGGCGCGACGGTAGCCGTCCTTGCGGGGGCGACGGCCTTCCGGGGGGCGCGATGGCGTCGGCCGCCGAGACTGCGCCGATCGCCGCCGACAGCGTGCGGCCGATCTCCTGGAAATTGACCTGTTCGCTGTCGCTGAGGCCCCGCGCGAAGTCGGAACCCTCGGGGTCGGCGTGGCCGCCCGCACCCTCCGGCCGGCCGGCGCTCCCGCGACCGACATACCCCAAAGGCCGCAGAGGCACGACATTGGCCGCGCGTGGCGGCGCCACCACGCTCTCGGGCGAAGGTGCCGGTTCGGAGTCGCTCTGCGCGGTCGCGAGCTCCGTCGAAGGCTCCGGACATGGTACCGAGGCAGGGCCGTGCGGCCGGGCCGGATCCACGCCGGCAAGAGCGTCCGTCGCGTTAGCGGTGTCGTCGGCCACGCTCGACGTCGGCGGCGTGGCGAGGTCGACCGGCTCCGGAGCCGCGTGGAGACGCTGCAGGTCGAGGCGGGCGAATCCTCTGTAGCCGGCGAACCGTCCCCCGGACTCGAATACCGGCGAACCGCCGAGGCCGATCGGCACCCGAAGACCGGACCCTGCCGAACCTCGGTCGGTCAGCGGCACGTCGAGATCGAGGCCGGTGAAGGTGATGCGCCGGGCCATCGCGCGATCGAGCGCCTCCGCGCCTGCCGCGTCGAACGGGGCGGCGCTGCCGGCAAGACCAAATCCATGCGGGCGCCAGCCGAGGCCAAGGCGCTCGAGCCGCGCCTGATCGATCTCGCTGACGAGGCCGGCGGCATCCGTCCGCCAGACGAAACGCACCTGGTCCGTTCCGCCAGCGGCCGCGGCGAGCCTTTGCCGTGCCCGCCCGATCTCATTCTCGTCGTTGCTTGCGCCGGCCGCGGTTTTGTCAGGCGGGGTGGGACCTCGCACGGGGTCGAGCGATGCGGGCGCGCCGCCGGCTTCCTCATGCCAATGCTCGGCCGCATGGCCCGGGCTCGCGGCCGCCAGCACCAGGGCGGGGGTTTCGTCGAAGCCATGCGGCCGGGCACAGAGGACGGTGACGCTGTGGGGCGAGAAGTCCCACATGAAGCGCAACCGCTCCAGGCGCGGCGCGGCCCCCGGCACCAAAGTCGCGGCCAATCGTTCGAGCCGGCGTGCCGAGCCGCGATCGGATCGCAGCAGCCGCGCGCCGAGATCGTCGTAGCCCTGCGCCTCGAACACGCCGGCAGCGGCGGCGTTCGCCCAGAGGATCCGCAGCGGCACGCCGGCCAGCAGAATGGCGGCAGCACCCCTGCGGCGCGAGGCAACGAACGCCGGATGAGCGAAAGCGCCCTCGAGGGCATCGCGGCTCGCGTCGTTGACCGTCATGGACTCACTCACCGTCACCGTTCGGACCGCTTGCCGCCGCGCTCATCCGGTCCGTACACATCGCCGAGCGGACAGAATGGGTGCCGCCTCGCGCGGTCGGACTAAGCGGGATCTTAATGCAAGATTAAGCATTTGCGCAGGCTAGGTCCATCACGCAGGGCACTGGCGGTCGGCGGGTGGACGACTTTTTCACCGTAATTCGCTATTGTGCGACGCACAAATATATTGCATTGCACCACGAATGGGCTAATATAAGGCACGGCGGTGGCGACACTCATTGAGAGCGCTGGAGCACGAGCCCGCCTGAGCGGAAGCGTAGCATCCGCCTGAGCAGGCTTGTACGGGCTTGCTTGACTCCAAATGTTCAGCAGCATTGATTTCGGTAGACGAGGAAAATTCAATCGTGGCGGCAAGCCACAGGCTGCCTAGCCAAGGAGAGCACCATGAATACGCCGAACTATGAAATCCCGACCGAAATGCGTGATCTGGCAGAGAAGAGCGTCGATCAGGCCCGCAAGGCCTTCGAAGGCTTTGTCAATGCCGCCCAGCGCGCCGCGGGCCAGGCGGACACGGCCGCCAATTCCGTCCAGAGCAACGCCAAGAGCATCGGCACCAAGGCCATGGGCTTCGCCGAACAGAACGTGCGCAGCGCCTTCGACCTGGCGCAGAAGCTCGTCCGCGCCAAGGACCTGCAGGAGGTTCTGTCGCTGCAGACCGACTATGCGCGCAACCAGATGACGACCATCCAGGATCAGGCCAAGGAGCTCGGAACGATCGTCCAGAGCGCCGCGCAGGGCGCCGTTCAGACGGCGACCTCGACGGTCAATTCCGCGACGCACCAGGACTGATCTCCCGACGGCCGGGTGACGCTGGATCGCGACCGCCCCGGCCGTCTTCGCTTGAAGGAGCAACGCCATGGCCAGAGGCCCTGGCCGGCGACAGCCGGCCACAGACGCGCTCGAATCCACGACGGTCATGCCGTCCGTCTCGGTCGCCTCTATGCAGAACGCCGGCCGCCGGGCCGCGACGCTGGTGGATGCCGCCGTCCACGCTCGCGACGTCACGCCGCCGGCGGGAAGGAAGGTGTCGCGCAAGACCGTCGACGAGGCATCGCCGGTGGCGCCGTCCGTCGACGGGGCATCGCCGGTCGACGCGCAACCGGGCATGGAACCGGATGCGCCCGTCCCTCGGAACCTGACGGATGCCGCCCGTGAGACGATCGGATCCGTCGAGCAGGCCACGCAACACGACCTCGATGCAGGTGCGACAGTGGCCGAGTCCGTCCACCGGACGATCGATACCGCCCGGCACGAGATGATCCAGGCCGCCGGCGATGCGAGCCAGGATGCCGAAGCCGCGATTGAGGCGGCTGGAGCGCAGGCCGAGGTGGCGGCCGCCGCGATGTCGGAAACCGTGGTCGAGGCCATGGCCGCCTCGCAGGATGCGGCCGTCACCCTCGCCGATCTCAATGCCAAGATAGCCGAGGCGATGCGTAGCACTGCGGAGGCGAACATGTCGTTCCTGACCTCGCTCTTCGGCGTCCGCTCGCTCGCGCAGGCCGCGGACCTGAATCAGCACCATCTGCGGCGACAGATGAGCGCCTTAGCGTCGCAAAGCCGTGAATTGACCGCCCTGGCGCACAAGTTCGCCATCGACGCGATGGGCACCTTCGCGGGTCGCGACGGGGGCCGGCGGACCTGATCCCGGGTGCTGGCCGATACTTGCCTTCCGGGACATTTGCCCATAGGTATTGCCTCGCCTGCGCGGGCCGCCATAGCTCAGTTGGTTAGAGCGCTAGATTGTGGATCTAGAGGTCCCCCGTTCGAGCCGGGGTGGTGGTACCAGGGCGGCTCCGTCGTGAACGCGCGTGCCCACGACCGCAGCCGACGATAGAGCACGATCGGTTTGGGTCGAATCGCTTCGCGATCCTAAACCGATGAATGTTCTCGCTTGTTTACTCCGGAGCAGATCGGCAACAGCCGATCATGCTCTAAGTGTTTAGTCCCGGCATTTGGTGGATTGGATCGAAGCTGAACCGTTGTGGCTCTGAAGTCCACCGTTTGCGGATGAACTCGTAGGGCGTGAGGCCTTTCAGCGTCTTCAGTCGCCGACCGAAATTGTAGGCTGAGACGAAGTCGTTGAGGTGCCGTTCGAGCTGCGCGTGGCTGTCGTAGTGGTAGCGCTTGACGGTCGCTTCCTTGATCGTGCGGTTCATCCGTTCGACCTGACCATTGGTCCATGGATGATTGATCTTGGTGAAGCGATGCTCGATGCCGTTCTCCCGGCAGCGCATCGCGAACATGTGGGTGATGTAGCGGGCTGTCGGACCGTTGGCGTAGCGCGGCGCGTATCGGAACTGGATGCCATTGTCGGTCAGGATCGTGTGGACCTTGTAGGGAACGGCTGCGATCAGGGCGACCAGGAAGGCCGAGGCCGTCACCCTATTGGCGCTTTCGACCAGTTGCACGAAGGCAAATTTGCTCGTCCGATCGATGGCGACGAAGAGGTAGAGCTTTCCCTCCGCGGTCTGAACCTCCGCTATGTCGAGATGGAAGAAGCCGATCGGATAGGACTTGAACCTCTTCTTCGGCTCCTTGTCGCCTTCGATCTCCGGTAGGCGGCTGATGCCGTGCCGTTGCAGGCAACGATGCAGCGACGAACGGGTCAGATGCGGGATCGTGGCCTGGAGCGCGTAGAGGCAGTCATCCAGCGCCAGCAGCGTATGCCGCCGGAAGGCGACGATCACCGCCTCGTCTTCGACGGACAGAACAGTCGACTTCGGCTCCCTCGGCCCGGTTGGCAGATCGGCAATCGAACCCCGCTTCTTCCACTTCGCGACCGTCTTCTGGTTGATCCCGTAGTGCTTCGCCAGAGCCCTCAGGCTCGCTTGACTATGTTGTATCGCTCGACGGATCGCCGCTGTCGTCGTGGCGCTCCCATGGAGAACCTGACCCATAGTGCCTCCTTCCATTCAATGGAAAAGATTGCACCATCAAAGCCCGGGACCAAACACTTTAGCGCGGTGACCCGTCTTTGCCGCGTCGTCGCGTTGGTGATAGTCATTGCGTCGGTGCGCCGCACGAAGGCCGCGACACCGCTCGGCTCCCGCGCTTTCGATCCGGGCCCTGGCCGAGCCTATCGGGCATGTCGAAGCGAGCGCCAGTGTGCAGCACCTCCACCTTGTCAGAGGAACCGTCGACCCGGACAAGATCGAGCAACACGTCGTCCGCAACCCCGTGCCGAGGTTTCGGCTTGATGGCCAATGACGGCAGGAGCCTCCTCCAGAAGCGTGCCCCGTCCTTCCTTGTCCGCCGGGGACGATAATCTGCGCCGCAGGATCGAGCGCCTCGACTGGTCGCAGACGCCGCTCGGCGCCTCGGCGGCCTGGCCGAAGCGGATGAGCGGCATCGTCGACGCCATGCTGATCTCGCCGTTGCCGACCCTTGTCCTGTGGGGAGGCGAAGCGATCGTGATCTGCAACGACGCCTTCGCCGATCTTGGCGACGACCGCGGGGGTCTGCTC
The DNA here is from genome assembly GCA_965277635.1 of Lichenihabitans sp. GTDB lineage: Bacteria > Pseudomonadota > Alphaproteobacteria > Rhizobiales > Beijerinckiaceae > Lichenihabitans. The sequence continues at coordinate 447,345 of CBDIDE010000002.1, read as the reverse complement.
GGGCAGCCTCTGCCCGAGACCGGCGCCGTGCTGTCCGGTCTCGATCGGGTCCTGGTCGACCGCGTACGGTCGGGCGAACGCGTGCAGCTGCGCGGTCGGCTGCTCTTGAGCGCGCAGGATGGGGCCCTGCGGCATGGCCGCCGGTTCGACCTTTATGCGGCCCCGCTGGGCTCCGATCTCGACGGCGTCTTCTGCATCGCCGTCGAGACGGCCCGAACCGACACCGCCGCCGAGCGAAAGGCGCTCGAATGGCGCCAGGCGCTCCTGCTGGCGCTGACCGACCAGTTCCGCGCCGCGAGGAGCGCCGAGGAGATCGTAACCATTGCGACGGCGGCGATCGGGCGTGAACTCGGCGCGAGCCGGGTCGGCTACGGCGAGATCGACCCTGCGCATGAGGAGGCGGCCTTCGCCTCGGGCTGGTCGGACGGTACGCTGCCGCCGCGGACGGCGACGCTCGCCATCGATCGCCTCGTTGGCAGCAGGGGGGCAGCCGGTTTGCGCGAGGGGCGCGCCGTCGCCATCGTGCCGGACGGGGAGCGGCCCGAGGCGGGGATCGTCGTCCCGCTGGTGCGCGAAGGACGGCTGCGCGCCGTCTTCGTCGTGGAGACCCGCGATCCTATCGGTTTCAAGCCGCCGGAAGTCGCCCTGGCCGAAGAAGCCGCGGCGCGCTGCTTCGATGCGACCGAGCGCGCCCAGGCTGCCGCCATCCTGCGGCGAAACCAGGCTCGGCAAGGCTTCCTGCTCGTCCTCGGCGACCGTTTGCGGGAGCTCGAGGATCTCGGCGAGATCATGGAGACCGTCGCCGAATCGCTGGGCCAGCACCTCAGGCTCGGACGCGTCGGCTACGGCGAGATCGTCGCGGGCGACGAGATCGTCTTCAGCACCGGCTGGTCGGACGGCACCATACCGCCGCTGATGGGCCGGTTTCCGCTCGACAACCTGGGCGACGAGCACGTGACGGACCTGTCACGCGGATTGACGACCACATTCGATCCGCTCGCGGCCCGCGCGGTCCGCGCCATCCCGCCGCCCATCATGGCAGGCCTGCGGGCGCTCGCGGCGGTACCGCTGATCCGCGACGGGAGGTTGCGCGGCGCGCTCGTGCTCGGCCACCGGCAGGACCATCGCTGGCTGGCGGAGGAGATCGCGCTTGCCGGGGAGGTCGCGGCGCGGCTCTGGGAAGCGCTCGAACGGGCGCGGGCCGAGGTGGCGCTGCAGGACCTCAACGTGACGCTCGAGAACCGCGTGATCCAGCGCACGCAGGAACTGACCGCCAGCGAGGGGCGGTTCCGGACGCTTTACGAGAATGCCCCGGCGCCGATCTCCCTGATCCGGGTCGATCCCGACGGGGTGTCCACGCTCGACGCGCTCAATGCCGCCGCCGGACGCTTCTTCGGACGACCGACGCAGGGGTTGCGCGGCGAGCCGGTCGCCGGAACGACGCGGCTCGGCGAGAGCATGGCCGAGGTCTGCCTGCGCTGCGCCGAGACGGGGCAGCCGGTGCAATATGAGCTGACGGTCGAGGACCAGGGCGGCGCGCGCACGGCCGAATGGGTGCTGGCGCCACTCCCGATCGAGGACGACGACACACAGCTTCTCATCGGCATCGGGCGCGACGTCACGGCCCAGCGCAACGCCGAGGAGCAGTTGCTCCAGGCGCAGAAGATGGAGGCGATCGGCCAGCTCACCGGCGGCATCGCGCATGATTTCAACAATCTCCTGACCGGCATCATCGGCTCGCTGGCGCTGATGGAGAAGCGCCTCGGCCAGGGCAAGACGGAGGCGATCGCCCGCTACGTCGGCCTCGCCATGGCGTCGGCCAACCGCGCTGCCGCCCTGACCCACCGGCTGCTGGCCTTCTCGCGGCGTCAGCCGCTCGAAGCGAAGGCCGTCGACGTCAATACGCTCGTCGTCGCCATGGACGACCTGCTGCGCCGCACCCTCGGCGAGGGCGTTACACTCGAGACCGGCGTCGCCGACGAGATCTGGCTGACGCTATGCGATCCGCACCAGCTGGAAAATGCCCTGCTGAACCTCGCCATCAATGGCCGCGATGCCATGCCGGACGGCGGCCGGCTCACGATCACCACCGCGAACGTCGCCGTCGACGCCGCCTTCGCCGGGCGGGAGCCTGGCATAAGCCTGGGCCAATATGTGGTCGTCGCGGTCACCGACACGGGCACCGGCATGCCGTCGGACGTGATCGCGCGGGCCTTCGACCCGTTCTTCACCACCAAGCCGATCGGTCAGGGGACGGGCCTCGGTCTGTCGATGATCTATGGCTTCGCCAAGCAGTCGGACGGCCATATCAGGATCGAGTCGGAGGTTGGGCGGGGGACGACCGTCAGGATCTTCCTGCCCCGGTTCCGTGGTCGCGACGCGCCGAGCGAGCCGACATCGGAGGGCGTGGCGCCGGTGCTCGGCGCGGGCGAGGCGGTGCTCGTCGTCGAGGACGACGTCACGGTCCGAAGCCTCGTTCTCGAGGTGCTGAACGAGCTCGGCTATCTCGCCATCGAGGCGGCCGACGGTCCGGCCGGGCTCCGGGTGCTGCAATCCCCCCGCCGGATCGACCTGCTCGTCACCGACGTCGGCCTGCCGGGCATGAACGGCCGCCAGCTCGCCGAGCAGGGGCGCATCGAGCGGCCCGACCTCAAGGTCCTGTTCATCACGGGCTATGCCGAGAACGCCGCCTTCGGGGCCGGCCATCTCGAAGCCGGCATGACGATGATGACCAAGCCCTTCGCGGTCGACGATCTCGCGACCCGTATTCGCGCCATCCTCGAGGACCGCCGCGACGAAAGCGAAAATTAAGCCGACCCGGCTAGTCTCGGATCGCGGGAAATCCGGGCCGGAGGGCGCCATGCCGAAGCCTGATGACGAGCGGATGGCGACCGAACGCGGCCTCCGGAACGTGGTCTTCCTGATCGAGACCCAGATGCGGCTCGTGACGGAGCTGACCGAGGCGGGGCAGGAGAGCGGCGACGCCAGGGCGATGCTGCGCAAGCTCATGGAGCTCGAGATCGCACTACGGGAGCGCGCCGAAGCTCTCGGGCAGCCGGACGCCGGGGCCTGCGCCGCGTAGATGATGCTCGTCGTTTGACGATGCAGGCGCGCGGGCGGACGACACGCGCGACCGCAGGCTAGCCACGATTCCTTCATAGGGAATGGACCCGACGCTGCTTCCGCATCGGCCGGAACGCGGGCTACAATGCCGGGGCATGTCGTGCCGGCCGCGCCCGGCCTTCGGTCGCGCGCGGTCCGGCCCCATGGATCGCATGCCGCCGAGGGCTGGCGCGCGACCATAGCGACGTCAGATGGCGGGACGGCCAACCCGGCCAAGACAAAGGCGGCGATCGGGACCGCGAGAGGGAGGATGGATGATGCGGAGCTTCCAGCTCGTCGACTACGGGCAGCCGCTCGAGGATGTCGAGGCGCCGACGCCGCGGCCCTCCGGCGACGAGGTGGTGATCAGGGTCCGCGCCGCCGGCGTGTGCCACAGCGACCTGCATATCTGGGACGGCGGCTACGACCTCGGCGCGGGCAAGCGCCTTCTGCTCAAGGATCGCGGCATCGCGCTGCCGCTGACCATGGGTCACGAGACGGCGGGCGAGATCGTCGCGGTCGGCCCCGAGGTCAAGGACCGCAAGGTCGGCGAGCTCTGCCTCGCCTATCCGTGGATCGGCTGCGGGGAGTGCCGGGTCTGCCACAACGGCCTCGAGAACCTCTGCATGACGCCGCGCTGCCTCGGCATCCATTGCGACGGCGGCTACGCCGATCATATGGTCGTGCCACGCTCGCGCTATCTGCTGCCGCTCGACGGGCTCGATCCGGTGATCGCGGCGCCGCTCTCCTGTTCGGGCGTGACGACCTATTCGGCCCTGAAGAAGCTCGGTGACGTCATCAGGGAGGAACCGATCCTCATCATCGGTGCCGGCGGCCTCGGTCTCATCGCGCTGAGCATCCTCAAGGGCATGGGCGGCGTCGGCGCCATCGTGGTGGACATCAGCGCGGAACGGCGCGCGGCGGCGCTCGAAGCCGGTGCCCTCGCCGCCATCGACGGCGCGGCGCCCGACGCTGCGCAGCAAATCGCCGCGGCCTTCCCGGATGGCTGCTGGTCGGCGATCGATCTCGTCGGCAGTCCCGCCACCGCGGCACAGACCTTCAACGCCCTGTCGAAGGGGGGCAGGATGATTCTGATCGGCCTCTTCGGTGGGTCGTCGCCCTGGTCGCTTCCACTGATTCCGATGAAGGCGGTCACCATCCAGGGCAGCTATACGGGGAGTCTGGCCGAGATGCGGGAATTGCTCGATCTCGCCAAGCGCGGCGCGGTCGCGGCGATCCCGATCAGCCGGCGGCCGCTCAGCGCGGCGACCGAGACGATCGAGGACCTGCGCAATGGCCGCATCGTCGGCCGCGTCGTGATGACGCCCTAAGTGTTTAGTCCCGGCATTTGGTGGATTGGATCGAAGCTGAACCGTTGTGGCTCTGAAGTCCACCGTTTGCGGATGAACTCGTAGGGCGTGAGGCCTTTCAGCGTCTTCAGTCGCCGACCGAAATTGTAGGCTGAGACGAAGTCGTTGAGGTGCCGTTCGAGCTGCGCGTGGCTGTCGTAGTGGTAGCGCTTGACGGTCGCTTCCTTGATCGTGCGGTTCATCCGTTCGACCTGACCATTGGTCCATGGATGATTGATCTTGGTGAAGCGATGCTCGATGCCGTTCTCCCGGCAGCGCATCGCGAACATGTGGGTGATGTAGCGGGCTGTCGGACCGTTGGCGTAGCGCGGCGCGTATCGGAACTGGATGCCATTGTCGGTCAGGATCGTGTGGACCTTGTAGGGAACGGCTGCGATCAGGGCGACCAGGAAGGCCGAGGCCGTCACCCTATTGGCGCTTTCGACCAGTTGCACGAAGGCAAATTTGCTCGTCCGATCGATGGCGACGAAGAGGTAGAGCTTTCCCTCCGCGGTCTGAACCTCCGCTATGTCGAGATGGAAGAAGCCGATCGGATAGGACTTGAACCTCTTCTTCGGCTCCTTGTCGCCTTCGATCTCCGGTAGGCGGCTGATGCCGTGCCGTTGCAGGCAACGATGCAGCGACGAACGGGTCAGATGCGGGATCGTGGCCTGGAGCGCGTAGAGGCAGTCATCCAGCGCCAGCAGCGTATGCCGCCGGAAGGCGACGATCACCGCCTCGTCTTCGACGGACAGAACAGTCGACTTCGGCTCCCTCGGCCCGGTTGGCAGATCGGCAATCGAACCCCGCTTCTTCCACTTCGCGACCGTCTTCTGGTTGATCCCGTAGTGCTTCGCCAGAGCCCTCAGGCTCGCTTGACTATGTTGTATCGCTCGACGGATCGCCGCTGTCGTCGTGGCGCTCCCATGGAGAACCTGACCCATAGTGCCTCCTTCCATTCAATGGAAAAGATTGCACCATCAAAGCCCGGGACCAAACACTTAGAGCATGATCGGCTGTTGCCGATCTGCTCCGAGCTGATTCGTGTCGCGGGGACGCTTGGGGTGCTCAGGTTCAGTGGGCATTCTGCGAGTTCTTCTGTTCTGCCCGCTGTTTCAGGGCTACATTCATAGCCTTAAACCCTTCCTCCGTTGCAGACAGGGTTCCGCCAAGCATGGTGACGAGAAAGCCGGTGAACTTCTCACCTTGAGTGAAGCGGGTCCGGGCATCCCCCACGGGGTCGAGCAAAAAATAGTGCTCCCCGTCGAACACTCCGGTCACCAAGAAACGGCCTAGCCAACGCAACTCACGTTCCGGGTTCACCGCTGTAACGGTAGGTTTGAAGCGCATTCCGCTCTTCCCTGGCGGCGCGATTTTGACCGACAACCGGCTGCCCTCCGTTGGAGATCCCGAAATTGACGTCATGAACGGGTTCCAATCCGGCATACGGGTGAAATCCGTTAGAAGCTCCCATACCCGTTTCGGCGGAGCGTCAATCGTGATGCTTGTCTCAATTCGTCGCGCGCCCATCGTCGCTCCCATGCTTCTCGTGTAGCATATAGGAGCTGGGGGATGGCTGCGAGCGGGGTCAAGAGCGTGGGATCTCAGACCGATCCACGACCCTTATCTGAGGGTCGCACCCGAACGTCAGATTCGTCCAGGCCCAGCAAAGAGGCGACGATCATGCAGAAGCTGTTCATCAAGGGTGCGTGGCGGGACGCTCACGGCGGCGCCACGCTGCCGGTCGTCGACCCCTCGACGGGGGAGGCCTACGACACCATTGCGCGCGGCACCGCGCAGGACGTCGACCTCGCGGTCAAGGCGGCGCGCTCGGCTTACGAGGGGGCCTGGGGGGCGCTGACGGCCGCCGAGCGCGGGCGGATTCTCCACAAGATGGCCGATCTCGTCGCAACACGGTCCGAGGATCTCGCCCAGGCCGAGGCGCGCGACACCGGCAAGCCGATCGGCCAGGCGCGCGCCGACATCGGGCTGACCGCGCGCTACTTCGAGTTCTACGGCGGCGCCGCCGACAAGCTGCACGGAGAGATCATTCCCTACCAGACCGGCTTCCATGTCCAGGCGATGCGCGAGCCCTATGGCGTCACGGCCCATATCCTGCCCTGGAACTATCCCGCGCAGATGTTCGGCCGGTCGCTGGCGCCCTCGCTCGCGGCCGGCAATGCGGTGGTGCTGAAGCCCGCCGAGGAGGCCTGCATGACGCCGATCATGCTCGCCGGCATCGCCGAGGAGGCCGGCATCCCGGCCGGCGCCATCAATGTCGTGACCGGCCTCGGCGAGGAGGCGGGTGGTGCGCTGACCGCCCATCCCGGCATCGATTTCGTGACCTTCACGGGCTCGCCCGAGGTCGGCACCATCGTGCAGAAGGTAGCGGCGGAGCGGCACGTCAAATGCGTGCTCGAACTCGGCGGCAAGTCGCCGCAGGTCGTCTTCGCCGACGCCGACCGGCAGAAGGCGCTGCCCGTCATCGTCAAGGCGATCACCCAGAACGGCGGGCAGACCTGCTCGGCTGGCAGCCGGCTTCTCGTCGAGCGCACCATCTATGACGAGTTCGTCGCCGAGGTGGCGCGGGCCTTCGGCGAGGTCTGCGTCGGCACACCGGCCATGAACCTCGATTGCGGCCCGATGATCTCGGCGGCGCAGCGCGACCGCGTGCGCGGCTTCATCGAGGACGCACGGCGCGCGGGCATTCCGGTCTTGGCCGAGGGAAGCCTCGCGGACGACCTGCCGCGCGGCGGCTTCTACGTCACGCCGATGTTGTTCGGTCCCGTGCCGCGCTCGAACCGGCTCGCCTGCGACGAGGTTTTCGGCCCGGTGCTCTCGGTCATGCCTTTCGAGGACGAGGCCGATGCGATCGCACTCGCCAACGCCACCGACTATGGGCTCGTCGCGGCGGTGTGGACGCGCGACGGGGCGCGGCAGATCCGCATGGCCAAGGCGATCCGCGCCGGCCAGGTCTTCATCAATTGCTACGGCGCCGGCGGCGGCGTTGAGCTGCCCTTCGGCGGGGTCAAGAAGAGCGGCCACGGGCGCGAAAAGGGCTTTTCGGCGCTCGAGGAATTCACCGTGATGAAGACCGTCGTGCAGCATTACGCCGAGTGAGGACCGGGTTTTTCAACGGCCGACCCCGATGAGCGGGAGCGCCGAGGCGAAACTGGCCGAGGTCGCGGCCACGCTGCGCTTCTTCGTCTGACGCGCCGATCGGCCGGTCAGCTCTGCCAGAAGTTCACGGCGAGATCGAAGTGCCGCACCAGCGGCTCATGGTCGATGAGGAACTCCTTGTCGCGCGGCAGGTCATGCACCTGCGTATAGTTCGGCCCGGCATAGCCCTTGATGGCCTCGATCGAATCCCAATACGAGATGACCATGAACTCGCCCTCGGCGGCGGTCTTCGACATCATCATCTGCACGCCGCGGTTGCCGGGGAGCGTGGCGATCTTCTTCACGCCGGCCTCGTAGAGATATTGCCGATACTCGTCGGCCTTGGCGACCGGCGTGCGGCCGTGCCAGATGCGAGCCACCATCGGATGCTCCGCCAGCATCGGCGTGGCCGCCGCCCAAGCCTCTCCCACCCAGCCCGTGGCCGCGAGCCCGGCCGCCAGTCCCATCATGCCGCGACGTGTCTGATCCATGTCGTCCTCCCGTAGACGACCGCATACTAACCTTCAAAATGTCTTTTGCCAGTGTTTATTCCGTTTCGCCTGCCGTCTGCACCTCGGCGTCGCGCCGGAAGCCACGGCTCGCGGCGATGAGGCCGCGCGTATAGGCATGGCCGATGTCGCCGCGCCGCAGCGCCTCCACATCCAGGATCTCCAGCACCGCCCCGCGCCGCATGACGGCGATGCGCTGGCAGAGATGCGCGACGACGCCGAGATCGTGGCTGACCAGGATCCCGGTGAGGCCGCGGGCGGCGCGGATGCGCGCCAGGAGGTTCAGCACCTCGGCCTGAATCGAGACGTCGAGCGCCGAGGTCGGCTCGTCGAGCAGCAGGATCTTTGGTTCGAGGATCAGCGCCCGCGCGATGGCGACGCGTTGCCGCTGGCCGCCGGAGAGCTGGTGCGGGTAGCGGAAGCGGAACGCCGGTGCGAGGTCGACGTCCGCCATTGCGTCGCGGATACGGCGATCCGGCTCGGTGAGACTGTGGATGGTGAGCGGCTCGCGTAAGGCCCGGTCGACGGTCTGGCGCGGATGCAGCGACCCGTAGGGGTCCTGGAAGACGAATTGCAGGGCGCGCCGCTGCGCCCTCGATCGCCGCTGCCCGACGGTCTCGCCGGCGATGGCAATGCGCCCGCCGACCGGCCGCACCAGCCCCGCGATGGCGCGCAGCACCGTTGATTTGCCGGAGCCCGATTCGCCCACGATGCCGAAGGTCTCGCCGGGCTCGACCGCGAGCGACACGTCGCGGACCGCGGCCAGAAGGCCGCCGGCATAGCGGAAGGTGACGGAGAGGCCGTCGACCTCGACGAGAGGGGCGGCATGCCCGCCGCTCACGCGAGCCACGCGGGATCGCGTGTGACGACGCTCAGAGTGCGGCGGGGATGATCGAGGTCGGGCGTCGCGGCAAGCAAGGCGCGGGTGTAGGGATGTCGCGCGGCCTGAAGCGCGCCGGCGTCGCATTCTTCCATCACCCGGCCGCCATACATGACCAGCACCCGATCGCAGAAGCTCGCAACCGCCGTCAGATTGTGGCTGATGAAAATGAGCCCCATGCCGCGCTCGGCGACCAGCCGGTCGAGTACGCCGAGCACCTCGTTCTGCACCGTCACGTCGAGCGCCGAGACGGCCTCGTCGGCGATGAGGAGGTCCGGCTCGGCGATCAGCATGGCGGCGATCATCACCCGCTGGGCCATGCCGCCGGAGAGCTGGTGCGGATAAAGGCGCGCGACCTTGTCGGGATCGGCGATGGCGACGGCATCGAGCATGTCGAGCGCCCGGCGCCGCGCGGCTCGGGCGCCGCCCCCATGGTGCAGCCGGTAGGCCTCGGTGACTTGCGCCTCGACATTCATCACCGGGTTCAGGGAGAATTTCGGGTCCTGGGTGATCATGGCGATGCGGCGGCCGCGGTAGCGGCTCCATTGCCGCCCCGACAGGCCGGCGAGGTCCTCGCCCATGAAGGCGAGCCGCTGCGTCGTGACGACGCCGGGCCGCGGCACGAGGCCCAGGATGGCGCGGCCGGTCGTCGATTTGCCCGAACCCGATTCCCCCACGATGCCGAGCCGCTCGCGTCCCAGCGTGAAAGAGACGCCGCTGACCGCCCGGGTCGTCACGCCCTCGACCGTGAAGGCGACCGAGAGGTCTTGGACGTCGAGGAGGGGCACGTCGGTCATGCGTCCTTCGGGTCGAAGACGTCGCGCAGGCCGTCGCCGACGAGGTTGAAGGCGAGGCTGACGCAGAAGATGGCGAGGCCCGGGATGGTCGAGACCCACCAATGATCGAAGACGACGCTGCGGCCGGCGGCGACCATGGCGCCCCATTCGGGCATCGGCGGCTGGGCGCCGAGCCCCAGGAAGCCCAAGCCAGCCGCGATGAGGATGATGCCGGCCATGTCGAGCGTCAGCCTGATAATCACCGAGGACAGGCAGAGCGGCACGATATGGCGCAGCAGGATGCGCGGCGCCGAGGCGCCTTGGAGCACGACCGCGGCGATGAAGTCGCTGCGCGCGATCGAGACGGTCTCGGCGCGCGCCAGCCGCGCATAGGGCGGCCAGGCGGTGAGCGATATGGCGATCACCGCATTGACGATGCCGGGGCCGAGCGCCGCCGCGAAAGCCAGCGCCAGCACGAGGCTCGGAAAAGCAAGGAAGATGTCGGTCAGCCGCATCAGCACGGCATCGAGGAGGCCGCCCGCGTAGCCCGCGGCGGTGCCGACCGCGAGCCCGATCGGCACCACGATGAGGCCGACCAGCGCCACGATGGCGAGAGTGGCGCGAGCGCCGTAGATCGTGCGGGCGAAGATGTCGCGGCCGAGCTCGTCGGTGCCGAACCAATGGCCGGCGCCCGGCGGGCGCAGGCGGGCCGCAAGGTCCTGCGCCAGCGGCGACACCCCATGCGCGACGAGCGGTGCCAGCAGGGCCGCGAGGACCAGGGCCGCCACGATGGCGAACCCCAGCACGGCGAGCGGGCTGCGGCAGAGCCGGCGCGCGCCGCCCGCGACGCGCCTGAGCCTCGCCTGCCCGGGCGAGGTCGGCGCTGCGTCGGCCGGCCAGCCGGCGAGCTCGTCCGTCGCCGTCATGGCGCCCGCAGCCGCGGATCGGCGATCTTGTAGAGCAGGTCGCTCAGGAGATTGATGCCGATGAAGACCGCGCCGACCACGATGGTGCCGCCGAGCACCGCGTTCATGTCGGCGTTGAACAGGGATTGCGTGATGTAGAGGCCGAGCCCCGGCCAGGCGAAGACGGTCTCGGTCAGCACCGCGCCTTCGAGCAGCGTCGCGTAGCTCAGCCCGATCACCGTGATCAGCGGCACCAGGATGTTCGGAAAGGCGTGGCGCCAGACGGTACCCCAATAGCTGCGGCCTTTGATCAGGGCCGTGGTGGCGTAATCCTGCGACATCTGGGCGATGGTGAAGCTGCGCGTCATGCGTGCCACATAGGCGAGCGACAAATAGCCGAGCAGCATCGCGGGCAGGACGAGATGGGCTGCGGCGTTGCGGAACACGTCCCAGTCGCCCGCCATGGCGCTGTCGACCAGAAGGACGCCGGTGACGGGATCGACCAGGTCCTCGTAGCCGGCATCGATCCGCCCCGGCCCCGCCGTCCAGCCGAGCTTGCCGTAGAACAGGAAGAGGCCCATCAGGCCCATCCAGAACACCGGCATCGAATAGCCGAAGAGGCCGACGACGCGCACGACGTGGTCCGGCCAGCGGCCCTTGCAGGCGCCGGCGACGACACCGGCCGGCACCCCGAAGATCACGCCGATGACCGTGGCGAGGGTGGCGAGCTCAAAGGTCGCGGGAAAGAAATGGACGAGGTCGGAGAGCACCGGATTGGAGGTGATGACCGACGTGCCGAGATCGCCATGCAGCAGCTTGCCGAGATAGATCAGATATTGCTCAGGGATCGGGCGGTCGAGCCCGATGGCGAGCCGGGTCTGCTCGTAGGTGCTGCGGGTCGCGTGGTCGCCGACGATGGCGAGTACCGGATCGACCGGGATGACGCGCCCGATCACGAAGGTGACGCAGGTCAGGCCGAGCAGGCTCAGCGCCGCCGAAACCAGGACGCCGGCGACGGTCCGGCCGAGCCGCCGAACGGTCGCGACCCGAACGGCCGGACTCAAGGCGCCGGACGCGCCATCGCGCCCCAAGTCATCGGTCGCCCCATATCCGGCATGAGCCCTCGTCGGTCGGCGCGCTGCCCTTGGTGGTCCTTGCAGCGGGCGTGCCCGGATCGCGGCCGACATTCCGCCGGACGGCGCCGCAAGGCAAGTCTTCCGGACGGAACTCCGGAATTCGAAGGGGTGCCTGACCACCGCTCCGACCAGATCCGGGAGCGCCGCGGACCATTCGGCACTCGCCGGCGGCGTGTCGAGCGGCGAAAAGGCAGCGCAGGATGACGGAATGTCTACGACGATCCGGTGCTATTTCGTCCGGAAACGAAACGGCTCGAGCTTTTCCGCCAGCTCCGATCGCGAAATCGGCTTGGCAATGACCGCCATACAGACGTCGCGATGCTGCGCCGCCGTTTGCTCTTGTCCCGTGACGAAGATCGCGGGTATGCCGCGTGCCTGGAGCCAGGCTGCCGCCTGCGGACCGGTCGACCCGTCCGCGAGGTCGATGTCCACAAGCGCGACATCGATCCGGACCGGTGCGACGTGCCGCTCGATGCCCTCGAAGCTGTCTGTCGATCCCACGAACACGTGGCCGAGATCCTCGATCATCTGTTCAACGTGGAAAACGATGAGCGGATTGTCCTCCAGGTAGAAAACGCGCAGGGGCTGGAGGCATCGAGAAGCAGGCTCGTTCATCGCAGGGCAACGCGGCAGGGTGCTATGGGTTGCGCATGAATCACAATAAGGCGCCGTGCGCCAGACATTGCAGGCCGTCAGGATTGAACGCGATGTCAGGCTTTCGGCCAAACAGGCTGGCCAGGGCGGACCGGATATACCGAGTTCCATAGCCGGCACGGGCCGGCTCTTCCACTCTCGGGCCACCACTTTCACGCCATCCTATGGTCAGCTCGCGCGGCTCGCCCTCCGACAAGGCCCAGTCGAAGCGCACGCGCCCCTCCGGCCGCGACAGTGCTCCGTATTTGATCGCGTTGGTCGTCAATTCGTGCAGACATAGCGCCAGCGTTGTGCCAGCCTCGCGATTCAAAATGATCGCAGGCCCGCTCGTGATAATCCTGTCCTCACCCGTCAGGTAATAGGGACCGAAGGTGAGATCGACGATCTCACGGATCGTCACGGTCTCGCCTGCCGCATGGAAGATCGCCGAATGGACTCGGGCGAGCGCATCGAGACGCCCCCTGAAGTCCCCTTCGAACTCCCCTAAGGAGCTCGCCCCGCGCAGCGTCATCTCGAAAATCGAGGTCACGCTGGCGAGGATGTTCTTCACCCGATGGTTGAGTTCCCGCCGCAGCTCCGTCTCACGCGCGATATGATCACGCACATCGCGCTGCCGAAGACGGGCCAGCAGGGCCGACTGTACGCCGCTGACGAGTTCCACCGGGGTCACCGGCCTCTGATAGAACAATTGGCGAGACCGCGGCCAGACCCGGCTGAGCTCGGCGCGCACCCGGGCATCCGGAGAGGCGCGGTCGAGCAGGACGACGATGGGCATCTCGGACCAGGGCGGCTGGCCGATCAGGTGTGACGCGACCGCCTGGAGTACCGCTGGCGTCAGCGCTTCCAGGGTCGCGACGAGGAGCCCGGGGAAGGCGCCGAGTGCTTCTGGGAGAGTCTCGGCGCCGACGTCGACCCGGACGTCGATGTCGTGCTCCGAAAGCAGATGGCCCAAATAGTCGGCGTCCTTGCGATAAGGCGCCAGGATCAGCACGTGATCCAGCGCCGAGAGGTCGTCCGCTACCGGACCGATCACGATTCCGGCAGCGGGTTGAACGCCACCACGGACACCCCCGAGCTCTTGATGAACAGTTCACGGACGTCGAGGTCGTGCGGCCCGTGCCGCTTCTTCACCACCGTGATGTTACGCCGCAATCGCCCCTCATGCTCGATGATCCGCAGCAACAGCACGGTGTCGCCCAGGAAGCTGACATCGACGTCGATTCCGACATTCTGGCCTAGAAGACCATGCTGGGCAACGATCAGCATCGTCAGAACGCCGGCACGCGCCAGCCACTTGAGTAATGCCTGGATATCGCGAACGGCCTTGTCCCTGTGCGGGAGCGAATTGATGTAACCGGTGAAACTGTCGATCACGACAACCCGGCTGTTGTCGTGGGTGACAATCTGTTGGACGACCTGCGCGAACTCGCCCGGAGAAATCTCGTTCGGGCTGAAGTCGCGAATGATCAACTGCCCCGCGTCATAGAACTCGCGCAGGTTCATGCCCAGCCCTTCCGACCGCCGGAAGAACGTCTCCAATCGTTCTTCAAAGAGGAAAAGCGCCACGCTCTCGCCGCGCGTCAGCGCCGCCGTCGCGTAGAGCGACGCCATCGTGGACTTGCCGGTGCCGGATTGACCGATGACGAGGGTCGTGGTTCCCGACTCCTGTCCGCCGCCGAACATTTGGTCCAAGGTGTCGACGCCCGACTTTATCAGCGTCGGCCTGTTCGCCTCCACGACCGAGCCCGGCACGGTGCGCGGAAACACGACGACGCCCTGACCTTCCCGAATGGCCATGTCGTGGTAGCCGTCGGCGATCGGCACGCCCCGCATCTTGCTGACCTCGATTCGCCGACGGACGGATCCGTAGTCCTCGAGCGACTTATCGAATCGGATGACACCATGGGCGATGCCCTCAACTTCCTCGCCGTTCATGCCCTCGCTCTTCTGCGTGTCGAGCAACAGCGCGACGATGTTGCGCTTGGCCAGAAAGGCCTTGAACCCGATCAGTTCGCGGCGGAAGCGGGGCGTGTCTCCCGTAATCAGCCTGACTTCCAGAAGCGAGTCGTAGACGAGGCGACTTGGTTTGTGCTCCTCGATCGCGAGCTCGATCGCCTGGCGTGTTTGATCCAAGCGCAATTCCGCTGTCTGAAAGATGGTCTGGTCAGCCGCTCCGTTGACCGCTTCCGAGGCGGATAGCTCCTCGACGCGGATGCCGTCCAATGTCCAGCCGTAAGAGACGGCGATCGATTCGAGCTCGGCGGCGGTCTGCGACAGGCTGACATAGATGCAACGCTCACCCGCTTCGACACCTGCGCGCAGGAACTGGAGAGCGGCGGTCGTTTTGCCTGCGCCCGGAACCCCCTGCAACATGTATAGGTTCGACGGCGGTAGGCCGCCGCGCAGGATTTCGTCGAGTCCGGCGATTCCGGTCGCGACCATCCCGGACATTTCGTGTTTAACCACAGTGTTCTCCTGCTGACGGTAAGAAGTCGCCGAGCCCGAAAAACCGGTTTATTCGGCGGTCTGATGCGAAAACGCAAGCCTTCGTCATACTCATGCACGACCGCCTTCAGGGCGTTGTCGAGCGACTTGCGGTGCAGTTGGCCGTTCGCGTGCGGATGAGCGTTTAAATCGTGGCGGTTCTGGACCGGATCGTGCCAAAATCACGGCGAGGCCGTTCCGATCCGGCGTGGCGCGACGGAGGACGCATGATCCGGCATATCGTTCTGGTGAAGGTCCGCGCCGAGGTAGGCGGCGACGTGGTCGCCGGCATCCTCCGGCGGGTTGGCGGCTTGCGTGACGTGCTGCCGGGACTGGTCGGCTTCGCCGGCGGGCTGCAGGTGAGCCCCGAAGGGCTCGGGCGCGGCTTCACCCACGCCTTGACTTGCGATTTCACGGACGAGGCCGCACGCGACGCCTATCTGGTTCATCCGCGCCACCAGGCGGTCGGCGCCGAGATCGTCGCGGCGGCGGAGGGAGGGCTCGACGGGGTGACGGTAGTCGATTTCAAGCTCGACTGAGCCGGCGACCGCAAATCCGGCTGTCGGCGCCCGCGCGACCCTCATGGTCGCCAAGAGCGGGGCACGTCGGGCCGTCGACATCGACGATGAACGAAAGAATCGGACGTGCCGCGTCTATTCTGTCTTGTTGCGCTGACGGCCGTCCTTTAACATCGACTTCCGCCTACGTCGGTTGCGCGTTGGCGACGTTGCTTGATTGTTTATGGAGGTTTTTATGAAGACCATTTCCAGGGTCGCCATGTCATTTCTAGTTTTTGCCGTCTTCTCGATGTCCACGGCAGGTATGACCACGCCCGCCTCGGCCTATTGCTACTCGGACTGCTACCATTATCATCACTATCACGCCAAGAAGTACTATAATAACGGATACTAGATCTAGTTCCAACTTGACGCCGGCGGCTGGCACCGGGGCGATGCCTCGCCGGCGGATCACGGACGCGCGGGACCGGCCGTCGCTGCGGCTTATGCCGCGGCATTTTCACGGGCGGTCGCGGCCTTGACAATTCTCGGACGTCCGGGCCAATTTTGGCGACCGTGGTTCTTTTCCGTGGCGGCGCTACTGGATAAAGTCGGCGCGGCCCTCCAATTGTGCGCTGCGCCGAAATTGGGTTCGGCCGACGAACGGATCTCAAAAAAACTGTCACCGAAGATGTATAGAGGCAGGTGCGCTCGGTTCGCTGGCGAAGCCGAGGGATGCGCCGGAATTGCGGTTACGACATATTTGATCCTCAGGGGAGCCTTAGCTTGATTCGAAATGTGATGATCGTCGCCGCCCTATGCGGTTTTGCCACTGCGGCCCTCGCCCAGAACGTTGCGGTGATCGAGCAGCGGCAACAGATCTACAAGGGCTTCGGCGAGGCGACGAAGCCGATCGGGCCCATGTTGAAAGGCGACACGCCCTTCGACGCCGCCGTCGTCAAGAAGGCGCTCGCCACTTATGTGGAGGGCACCAAGAAGCTCCCCGACCTTTTCCCGGACGATACGAAAACCGGGCACGACACGGCAGCGCTGCCGGCGATCTGGGAGAAGAAGGACGAATTCGCCGGGCGATTCAAGAAGCTCGGGGACGATGCGCAGGCCGCGATGACGACCATCACCGACCAGGCGAGCTTCACCGCCACGATGCCCAAGGTCGTCGGCAATTGCGCCGCCTGCCACAAAGAGTTCCGCGCCAAGAAATGAGCGTGCTGGCGCGCCCTGCGACCGTTGGGAAACAGGTTCGCGTCTGGGATGGCGCGACCCGTTTCTTCCATTGGGCGCTGCTGCTCCTGATCCTCGACGCCTACGCGACGCGCAATTTCAGCCATGACCCGACGCTCTACCTGCATCGGCTGAACGGCTACGCGATCCTGACGCTGCTGCTGTTCCGGCTGCTGTGGGGCCTCGTCGGGTCGAGCACGTCGCGCTTCGCCTCGTTCTTTCCGATGCCCGGCCCCGCCATCCGCTACGGGCTCGCGCTGCTGCGCCGGCGGCCGCTGCATTATCTCGGCCACAACCCGCTCGGCGCCTGCCTCATCTTCGCCATGCTGCTCGCCGTCGCGGCGCAGGCCTGCACGGGGCTGTTCACGTCGGACGACGTCCTGGCCCAGGGACCGCTCTACGATCACGCGTCGGAGGTCGTCACCGGACGCGCGTCTTCTTATCACGCGCGGGGCTTCTGGATCATCATCGGTCTGGCGACGATCCATATCGCCGCCAACCTGGTCTACCAGTTCGTTCTCAAGGACCGGCTGATCACCTCGATGGTCACCGGGCGCAAGCCGGCCGCCGACTACGTCGACCAGCGACAAGCCGAGATCGCGCCGGTTTGGCGGGCGCTCGCCTGTTTCGTCGTGGCCGCCGTCATCGTCGGTGGCGGTGTGCTGCTCGCGGGCGACAGCCTGCTGAAGTAGGCAAAGTGAGGCGCGTTCCCGTACGTGACGGGGAAAGCCGATGGACCAGGACATGGACCGGCTGAACGAGACTCGAGCGGGCGAGATCGCCGTCGACATGCCGGCGGCAACCGACGCCGGCCTCGTCTTCATCGGCCGCATCCGCACACCGTGGACGGATCGCCTCGCCTGCCCGCGCCAGGGCCGGATCGACGGTCCGCTCTGCCGGATCGAGATCGCCGACCCCTGGATCGAGGCGCTCGAGGGTCTCGCGGCCTATGACCGGGTCGAGGTGCTCTACTGGCTCGACCGGTCCCGCCGCGACCTCGTGCGCCAGAGCCCCCGGAACGATGGCGTGACGCGCGGCACCTTCTCGCTCCGCTCGCCCGTGCGGCCGAACCCGATCGGCACGGTGCTCGCCGCGCTCGTCGGCATCGAGGGCGCGACGGTGCTGGTCCGCGGCCTCGATTGCCTCGACGGCACGCCGCTCCTCGACCTCAAGCCCGACCGCTGCGTCTTCACGCCGGTGGCCCCGGCCCGGCCCGGCGATCCCGACGTCGGCGGCGCGTGACCACGTCGGCGGGACGGAGAAACGACGCGTTGTTCAATGCGCCTCGTCCCAATTTTGCGCGGCGCCGGCCTCGACCGCCAGCGGCACCGACAGCGCGACCGCCGGATGCGGCGCATCGATCATCACGCGGCGGATGACCGGGATCGTCGCCTCGACCTCGTCGTCCGGCACCTCGAACACCAGTTCATCATGCACCTGCAGCAGCATGCGGGCGGCGAGATTCTCCGCCTCGAGCGCCGCATCCATGCGCACCATGGCGCGGCGGATGATGTCGGCCGCCGAGCCCTGGATCGGCATGTTGATCGAGGCCCTCTCATTGAAGGCGCGCTCGGAGGGGTTCTGGCTCGTGATGCGCGGATAGTGGCAGCGACGGCCGAACAGCGTCGACACGTAGCCCTGCTTCTTGGCCAGCGCCCGGGTCGAATCCATGTAGTCGCGGATGCCGGGGAAGCGCTGGAAATAGGTCCGGATATAGTCGCCGGCCTCGTTGCGCCCGATGCCGAGCTGGTTGGCGAGGCCGAAGGCCGAGATGCCGTAGATGATGCCGAAATTGATCGCCTTGGCGCGCCGCCTGACCTCGGAAGGCATGCCGGGGATCGGCACGCCGAACATCTCGGAGGCCGTCATGGCATGGATGTCGAGCCCGTCCGAGAAGGCCTGCTTCAGCTGCGGGATGTCGGCGATATGGGCCAGCAGGCGCAGCTCGATCTGTGAATAATCGGCCGAGACGAGCTTGTGGCCCGCCGTCGCCACGAAGGCGGTGCGGATCTTGCGCCCGGCCTCGGTGCGGATCGGGATGTTCTGAATGTTGGGATCGGACGAGGACAGCCGTCCCGTCGTGGTCGAGGCGAGCGCGAAAGAGGTGTGGACCCGTCCCGTGCGTTCGTCGAGGAAGGTCGGCAGCGCATCCGTATAGGTGGATTTGAGCTTGGCCACCTGCCGCCAGTCGAGCATCAGGCGGGCGAAGCCGTTGCCCTCCTCGGCAAGGTCGTCGAGCACCCGGGCCGAGGTCGACCAGGCGCCGGTCGCGGTCTTCTTGGCGCCCGGCAGGCCCATCCGGCCGAACAGGATGTCGCCGAGCTGCTTCGGCGAGCCGAGGTTGAACGGGCCGCCGGCGATGGCGTAGATCTCGGCCTCGAGCCGGGCGGCCGTCTGGGCGAATTCCCCGGAGAGACGCGACAGGATCTCCCTGTCGATGGCGATGCCGCGCCGCTCCATGCGGGCCAGCGCCTCGACCAGCGGCCGTTCCAGCGTCTCGTAGACCGTGGTCATCCGCTCGGCCGGCAGGCGCGGCTTCAACGCCCGCCACACCCGCAACGTCACGTCGGCGTCCTCGGCCGCATAGTCGGTCGCCTTGTCGATGGCGACGCGGGCGAAGCCGATGAAGGCCTTGCCGGAGCCGGTGAGGTCCTTGAAGGCGATGGGCTTGTGACCGAGATGGCGTTCCGAGAGGCCGTCGAGGCCGTGGCCGTCGGTCGTGGCCGCCGCATCGAGCACGTAGCTCAGCAACATGGTGTCGTCGAAGGGCCGGACCTCGATGCCGTGCGCGGCGAAGACCAGCCAGTCGTATTTCATGTTCTGGGCGATCTTGAGCACGCCCGGCGCTTCGAGCAGGGGTTTCAGCCGCTCAAGCACCAGCGCGGCATCGAGCTGTCCGTCCATGGGGGCGCCCTCGCCGAAGAGCCCGCCGTCGCTCGGCGCCCGATGGCCGAGCGGGATGTAGCAGGCCTCGCCCGGCGCGGTGGCGAGCGCGATGCCGACGAAATCGGCGCGGCGGGCATCGAGCGATGTGGTCTCGGTGTCGACCGCCACGATGCCGGCATCGAAGGCGCGAGCGATGACGGCGTCGAGGTCTTCGACGGTGGCGATGGTGCGATAGCGCTTGTGGTCGATGACGGTCAACTTGCCTTCGCCGATCCGGGCGGCGGCGAGCGCCGCGGGACCGCCGGCGGCCGGTGCCGCATCCTGGCGCGCGGTGGCGGGTGAAGGCGCTGGCTCGGCGGCGGTGACGGCCGACGTTTCCTCGACAGGCGCTGCCGCCGCACCGTTGCGGGTGCGCCAGCCGCCCGGCCCCTGCAGGGCCGGGTCGGGCGCGACATCGCCGTGCTCGATGCCGTAGATCTCGGCGACGCGACGCGTCAGCGAGGTGAATTCGAGCGCCTTGAGGAAGGCCACGAGCCTCTTCGCGTCGGGCTGCGGCATGAACAGCGCCTCGATCGGCGTCTCGAGGGCGACGTCGTCGCAGAGCTTCACCAGTTGGCGCGAGACACGGATCCGCGCGACATTCTCGGGCAAGGTCAGGGCCTCGCGGCGCTTCGGCTGCTTGATCTCGTGCGCCTGGGCGAGCAGCGTGTCGAGATCGCCGTAAAGGGCGAGCAGCTGCGCCGCGGTCTTGACCCCGATGCCGGGCGCGCCTGGCACGTTGTCGGTCGAATCCCCCGCCAGCGCCTGGACATCGACGACCCGCTCGGGCGCCACGCCGAAATAGGCTCGCACCTCCTCGATGCCGATGCGCCGCTCGTCGCGCGAGCCCTGTGCGCCGGGAATGCCGGAGGCGGGATCATACATCCACACCTTCTCGCTCACGACCTGCATCAGGTCCTTGTCGGCCGAGACGATGAGCACGTCGGCGCCGGCCTCGCGCGCCTGCTTGGCATAGGTGGCGATGAGGTCGTCGGCCTCGTAGCGGTCCTGCTCGACCGGTACGAGGCCGAAGGCGCGCACCGCCTCGCGCATCAGCGGGAACTGCGGCACGAGGTCTTCGGGCGGCTCGTTGCGATGCGCCTTGTAGTCCGGATAGAGCTCCTTGCGGAAGGACTCCTCCGACTTGTCGAAGATGATGGCGAGATGGGTGGGTTTGGCGCCCATGGCGCCCTCGCGCACGAATTGCAAGAGCTTGGTGCAGAACAGCCGCACCGCGCCGGTCGGCAGCTTGTCGGAGCGATAATTGTATTTCTGGTCCTGGCGGATCGATTGGAAATAGGCGCGGAACACGAAGGACGAGCCATCGACCAGGAAGACATGGTCGCCGGCTTGGACGGGACGGGCTTGGGGCATGAAGACGGCTCGCTGGATCCGGGGGCGCATCTTAGCCGGGCGGCGAGGCCCGCGCCAAGCCGGCCACACCCGGCAGGGCAATCGCCCATTGACAAACAGGCCTCGGCAGAGTTGTCATGCAGAAAAAGCAAACCTGTAGGACAGGATGATGGGACAGGCGTGATTTCGACCGAAGCGGCCATGGATGAGCCCTCCGCGGGATTGGTCGATCGCACGATCCGTGCGGTGCGCGACCTGATCCATGCCGAAGGGCTCCATGCCGGCGCGGCGCTGCCGAGCGAGACCGCGCTCGCGCTCCGCTTCGGCGTGTCGCGCGCCGTGGTGCGCGAGGCCTATCGCTCGCTGGCCGCCTTGCGGCTGATCGACCTCGGCACAGGCCGCCGCGCCCGGGTGGCGGCGCCCGACAGCGAGGTCCTGGCCCTGGTCCTCGATCATTCGGTCCATATCGACCAGACCAGCGTGCAGCAGATCCTCGACGTTCGCCGGACGATCGAGTTGCGCACCGTGGTGCTGGCGGCGTTGCGTCGCAGCGAGGCCGAGGCGGATCGGATCGCCGCGCTGGCGCGCGCCATGGGGAACGATTTCTACGAGAGCGACCGCGTGATGGAGCACGATATCGCTTTTCATGAAGCGATCGCCGCGGCGAGCCGCAATCCGCTGTTCGGGCTGATCGTCGGGGCCTTCCACGTGGTGACGCGGCAGACCTGGCCGATCGGCTGGACGACACGCGCCACCGACGACGACCGGCGCGCCAACGTGGCCTGTCACGCCGAGATCGCGGCGGCCATCGGGGAACGCGCGCCCAAGCGGGCGGAAACCGCCATGGCCGAGCATTTCGACAATTCCGTCAAGGTACTGCTGGCGGCGGGGATAAATTGATGAAGATCACCGCGCTCGAAACCATCGCCGTGGCAGAGTTCGAGAACCTGCTCTGGCTCAAGGTCCATACCGACGAGGGGATCACCGGCCTCGGCGAGACCTTCTTCATGCCGCGCGCGGTCGAGGCCTATGTGCACGAGACGCTGGCGCAAAAGCTCATCGGCCGCGATCCGCGCGCCATCGACCTGATCGCCAAGGACCTCGTCGGCTATGTCGGCTTCCGCTCGAGCGGCGTCGAGATGCGCGGCAATTCGGCCCTCGACATCGCGCTTTGGGACATCCTCGGCAAGCTCACCGGCCAACCGATCGCCCAGCTTCTCGGCGGCTTTTCGCGCGCCTCGATCCGCACCTACAACACCTGCGCCGGCCCGATCTACATGCGGCGCAACACGGGACAGAACCTCGCCAACTACGGCATCGGCCAGGCGGTCGAACGCTACGACGATCTCAACGGATTTCTCGACCGCGCCGACGATCTCGCCGAGGACCTTCTCGGCGAAGGCATCACGGCGATGAAGATCTGGCCCTTCGACGCACCAGCCGAGGGAAGCGGCGGGCATTATATCTCCGCTGCCGACCTCAAGACGGCGCTTGTTCCGTTCGAGAAGATCCGCAAGCGGGTCGGCGACCGCATGGACATCATGGTCGAGTTCCACTCGATGTGGCAGCTCCTGCCCGCCATGCGGATCGCCCGGGCGCTCGAGCCCTTCGGCACCTTCTGGCACGAGGACCCGATCAAGATGGACAGCCTCGGCTCGCTCAAGCGCTATGCCGAGGCCTCGGTCGCGCCGATCTGCGCTTCCGAGACGCTGGCGACGCGCTGGGGCTTCCGCGACCTGCTGGAGACGGGCGTCGCCGGGGTCGTCATGCTCGACCTGTCCTGGTGCGGCGGCCTCTCGGAGGCCAAGAAGATCGCCACCATGGCCGAGGCTTGGCACCTGCCGGTGGCGCCGCACGATTGCACCGGACCGGTCGTGCTGGCCGCCTCGACGCATCTGTCGCTGAACGCGCCGAACGCCCTCGTGCAGGAGAGCGTCCGCGCCTATTACCGCACCTGGTACCGCGACCTCGTCACCGCCGTGCCGTCGGTCGAGAACGGCTTCATCACCGTACCGCCGGGGCCGGGACTGGGGCTCGATCTCGCGCCCGACCTTGACGCGCGCTTCACCGTCACACATCGCATGTCGAACGAGGCCTGATCCAACGTGCCCGTTCGTTCAGCACAAAGGGAGGAAACTATGAAGAAGCTGCTTTGCGCGAGCGCCCTCGCATTAGGCCTGGGGACCGGTGCCGCAACGGCCGCCGAGCCGCTGACCACCGTCTTCATCAGCCATTCGTCGCCGTCGAACACCTTCTGGCAGGCGGTCAAGAAGGGCTATGACGACGGCTGCACGCGGGTCCAGGCCAAGTGCCAGCTGGTGCTGACGCAGACCGAAGGGTCGGTCGAACAGGCGATCGCCAACCTGCAGGCCGCCATCGCGCGCAAGCCGGACGCCATCTTCGTCGCGATCGTCGACGACAAGGCCTATGACGCGCCGATCGCCGATGCGCGCGCGAAGGGCATCATGGTGCTGGCCGTCAATGTCGACGACAGCCAGGGCGCCGCCGGCAACGAGCGGCAGGCCTTCATCGGCCAGAGCTTCATCGCCGCCGGCTATTCGCTCGGCAAGGCGCAGTCGAAGAACTTCCCGAAGGACGGCCCGATCCGGGTGCTGATGGGCGTCTCGGCGCCGGGCCAGACCTGGTCGGAGCAGCGTGCCGCGGGCGTGCTCAAGTTCATGGACGACTTCAAGAAGGACAATCCCGGCCGTCAGGTCACCGTCGATAAGATCGATTCGGGCACCGATCTCGCCGTCACGGCCGACCGGGTCGGCGCCTATCTCAACGCCCATCCCGATACCACGGCCTATTTCGATTGCGGTTATTGGGAGGCCGGCGTGGCGCGCGTGCTGAAGGATCGCGGCATGGCGCCCGGCAAGGTGCTGCTCGGCGGCTTCGATCTCGTGCCCGAGGTGCTCCAGCAGATGAAGTCCGGCTATATCCAGACGGCCGTCGACCAGCAGCCCTACATGCAGGGCTTCATGCCGGTGATGGAAGCCTATCTGGCCAAGAATTTCGGTCTGACCCCGGCCGACATCGACACCGGGCAGGGCATCGTCACGCCCGACAAGGTCGACGCCATCATGGCCCTCTCCAAGCAGGGGCTGCGGTGACGATCTGTCGGAGAACCCACGACCCTCATGCTGAGGAGGTCCGTCACGACCGTCTCGAAGCACGGCCGGCGCTTGCCGTCCTTCGACTCGAATGCTGCGCATTCGGCTCAGGATGAGGAAGAATAGGACTTGTCCCTAAAGAACCCCGATCGATCCCTGCCTCCCGAGGAACGCCTCCTTCCGCACGGCGCGAGAAGGGATTGCCCCTGGATCACCCATGAAACGCCTGCTCAAGATCTACCTGGAGAAGCCGGAGCTCGCCGGCATCGTGCTGCTGATCGTGCTGATCGGCCTGTTCCAATGGCGCTCGGACGGCATCTTCCTGTCGGCCGAGAATTTTCGCGGGGTGCTCGGCATCCTGCCCGAAGTGGCGCTCGTCGCCACCGGCGTCACCTTGCTGATGATCTGCGGCGAGTTCGACCTTTCGGTCGGGTCGGTCTTCGCGCTGATGCCGATGACGGCCGCGATCCTGATGAACGACGGCGTGCCCTTCTGGGGTGCCGTCCTGCTGGGGCTGCTGGTCAGTGCCGCGATCGGCCTGATCAACGGCATCGTGACGATCCGCTTCGGCATCCCGAGCTTCATCGCGACGCTCGGCATGCTGTTCATGGCGCGCTCGCTGACCGTCGTCGTGTCGGGCGGCTTCCCGCCGCTCCTGCCCGACGACATCCCATCCTGGATCTTCACCCAGTTCATCGGGCCGGCTCAATTGTTCCGCACGTCCTTCGTTTGGTTCGTCGGCGTGGCGGTCTTGATCTCGGCGCTGCTGTCGCTGACCAATTTCGGCAATTGGGTCAAGGCGACGGGCGGCTTTCTCGACGCGGCGAGCTCCATGGGCATCCCGGTCGTGCGCGTGAAGATCGCCTGTTTCGTCATCTGCTCGGTGCTGGCGGGGTTCGCCGGTCTCATCCAGGTGCTGCGGCTCGGCTCGCCGCTGCCCTCGATCGGCATCGGCCTCGAACTCCAGGCGGTGGCGGCGGCAGTGATCGGCGGTGCCGCCCTCACGGGGGGCATCGGCACGATCTTCGGGGCCATCGTCGGCGCGCTGCTGATCCGGGTCATCGACAACGGCCTCGTGCTGAGCCAGGTCGACGCCAACTGGTTCCAGTTCGCCATCGGGGCGCTGACCATCTTCGCGGTCGTGGCCAATGCCTGGCTGCGCCGCATCGGCCGCCGCATCCGCGTGGGAGTATGAGGCCGTGACGACACCGCTCATCGAATGCCGCCACCTGCACAAATGGTATTCGGGCGTCCACGCGCTCAAGGACGTCAGCCTCACCATTCAGCCCGGCGAGGTGCTGGGCCTCGTCGGCGACAACGGCGCCGGCAAATCGACGCTGATCAAGATCCTGTCGGGCGTGCACGGCCCCGACAAGGGCGACATCCTGCTCAGCGGCGCACCGATCCGCCTGCGCACCCCGAAGGATGCGATGCGGGCCGGCATCGAGACCATCTACCAATACAATTCCATGGTCCCGACCATGTCGATCGCCCGCAACCTGTTCATCGGCCGCGAGCCGCTCAAAGCCTCGGTCCTCGGCTTCGGCCTGCTCGACCAGGCGCAGATGCGCGCCGAGAGCGTCAAGGCGATCGCCGACGTCGACTTGCATCTGCGCTCGCCGGATGCGCTGGTCGGCGAATTGTCGGGCGGCCAGCGCCAGGGTGTGGCCATCGCCCGCGCCATGCATTTCAAGTCGAAGCTGCTCATCCTCGACGAGCCGACCAATCATCTCTCGGTCAAGGAGACCAACAAGGTGATCGGCTTCGTCAAGGGCCTCAAGGCCCAGGGCGTCACCGGCATCTTCATCTCGCACAACATGCAGCACGTGTTCCAGTCCTGCGACCGCATCGTAGCGATGGCGCGCGGCGAGATCGTCTTCGACAAGCCGGTCGCCGAGGCCAGCATCGACGAGGTCCACGAGCATCTGTGAGGCGAGGGCGCCGATCAGGCTCGGAGGGTTTCAGACAGGCGTTCGGGGCCGGGTCCAGAGCCCCTGGCGGGGCGGGTCGCCGAGCACCCGGTAGGTCAGCGGTGCGCCTGCGCCGAGCCCCACGTGCCAGAGCTTGCGCCAGGCCGGTACCGATTGGCGCCGTGCCCATGGGTCATCGGCTCGCCGCACCCGTCTGCCGATGTCGCGATAGACGCCCCGAGCGGTCGCGATGGCCCAGGCGGAACGCCAGGGAAGATGCACGATGCCGATCCGCGCCGAGGCATAGTAGCGTTCGGCAAGTTCGAGCAGCGCCGCGGTGGCGCTGAGCACGGCCGCGCGATTCGCGGGATCGAGCACGAGGGCCGGCGCCGGCGCCGCGCCGCCGAGCAGGTCGCCCGGCAGGTAGACACGACCGGCGCGGGCGTCATCCATCACGTCGCGGGCGATATTGGTGAGCTGGAAGCCGAGGCCGAGGTCGCAGGCCCGGTCGAGCGTCGCGCCGTCGTCCGGCCGCACGCCCATGATCAGCCCCATGGTGACCCCCACGGCGCCGGCGACGCCGTAGCAATAGGCCATGAGCTCGTCGACGGTGGCATAGCGGCACCCCTCGACATCCATGCGGAACCCGTCGAGGATGGCGAGCGGCAGGTCGGCCGGAATGGCATGGCGGCGCGCCACGCGGTGGAGGGCGGCGAAGACGGGGTCGTCCCGCGGCTCGGCGGCGATGGCGTCGAGCGTCTTGCCTTCCAGGCGCCGCAGCCGCGCCGCCGGCTTCTCGGCCTGATCGACGGTGCCGAACCCCGAGACCTGCCCGTCGACCACGTCGTCGCAATGCCGGCACCAACTGTAGAACAGGCGGGCGCTGTCGCGCGTCACCGGATCGAACAGCCGCGCCGCGGTGGCGAAGCTCTTCGAGCCCGCCGCGATGCTCTCGCGGCTCGCCTCGCTGACCATGTCCCTCACGCGGCCAGACCCGCCCGCATGTCGGAGAGCATCAGCCCCGCGGTGGCCTTGGCCGAGCCGACGACGCCCGGCACGCCAGCACCCGGATGCGTGCCGGCACCGGTGAGATAGAGGCCGGCGATGCTGTCGTCGCGGTTGTGCGGCCGGAACCAGGCGCTCTGGGTCAGGATCGGCTCGAGCGAGAAGGCCGATCCCAGATGGCTGTTCAAGTCGTCGCGGAACTCGAAGGGCGTCAGCAGGCGCGAGGTGACGAGGTCGCGGCGCAGGTTCGGCAGGTAGCGCGCTTCGAGGTAGGTTAGGATGCGGTCGCGGTAGCGCGGACCTTCGGTCGCCCAGTCGATGGCCGCAGTGCCGAGATGGGGCACCGGCGAGAGCACGTAATAGGCGCTGTGGCCGGGCGGCGCGAGCGTGGGGTCGGTGGCGTTCGGCGCATGGAGATAGAGCGAGAAATCCTCGGCCAGCGCCGGCGCGCCGAAGATCTCGGCGATGAGCGCGCGGTAGCGCGGGCCGAAGCAGACCGTGTGATGGGCGAGACCGCGATTGCTCCCCTTGAGGCCGAAATAGATCACGAAGAGCGACATGGAGAAGCGCTTGCGCGCGAGGCGGCGCGCCTCCGCGGGTCCGCGCGGGTCGGCCCGCAGGAGGTCCCGATAGGTATGCATGACGTCGGCGTTCGACGCCACCATGTCGGCCGCGAGCGTCTCGCCGCCCGGAAGCGCCGCCCCGGTCACACGGCCGTCGGCGGTGAGGATCGCCTCGACCGGCGTCGAGAGACGGATCGTGCCGCCGAGGCTTTCGAACAGCCTGACCATGGCGCGGATCAGCGCTCCGGTGCCGCCCTTCGGGAACCACACGCCCCAGCGCCGTTCCAGCGCGTGGATGAGGGCGTAGATCGACGAGGTCGCGAAGGGATTGCCGCCGACGAGCAGGGTGTGGAACGAGAAGGCCTGGCGCAGGTGCTCGTCGGCGATGAAGCGGGAGACGAGCGCGTAGACGCTGCGGTAGCTCTGCAGTTTCACCAGGGCCGGCGCCACCTGCACCATCGAGCGGAAGTCGAGGAAAGGCACGGCGCCGAGGCCGATATAGCCCTTTTCCAGCACCGCCTCGGAGAAAGCCAGGAAGCGGCGGTAGCCGGCGACGTCGCCGGGCGAGACGGCGGCGATCTGCCGATCGAGCGCCGCCTGGTCGTTGACGTAGTCGAAGGCGAAGCCGTCCTCCCAGCACAGGCGATAGAAGGGATCGACGGGCAGCAGCGTCACGTCGTCGGCCATGCGCCGCCCGGCGACGCTCCAGAGCTCCTCGAGGCAGGTCGGATCGGTGATGACGGTCGGGCCGCCGTCGAAGACGAAGCCGCCGTCTTCGTAGACATAGGCGCGGCCACCGGGCTTGTCGCGCTTCTCCAGCACGGTGACGTCGCATCCCGCGGCCTGCAGCCTGATGGCGAGCGCGAGGCCGCCGAAGCCGGAGCCGATGACGATCGCGGTTTTGCCGGGCGACCTCAAGGGCGGGCCACCGCGATCGGCCGTTCCGGCAGGCAGCCCAGCGCCCGCCCGAGCGGCACCGGCGGCTTGCCGCTCAGCACCCGCAGCTTGTCGAGCGGCGTGCTCCGCCCGGCATAGAAGCGGCCGATGAGGCCGGGCGGCAGGCGGTAGAAGCGCTCGAGGAGCTTGTAGCGCTGGTCGGGCTCGGCGGCGCGAAACAGCAGCCTATCGAGGAGCCGGCAGAAGCCGGCGCCGCGCCAGCGTCGCAGCGAATGCCGCCGCGTCAGCTCGAAGAGTGCCGGAGCGCCGAGGTCGCGCGTCGCCGCGATGCGGTCGGCGAGCCGAACCGCGTCGGGGAGCGAATAGCCGGTCGTCGGATGGAACAGCGCCGCCCGGAGGCCGCTCTGCGCCACGCCGCCCGCCTCCGCCCAGAAGGCCTCGATGTCACCGCCGAGCCCGATCGGAAGCACGCCGGTCTCCTCGCGCAGCACCGCGTCGATGGTCCAGCCCTGCTCGACCGCATAGCGTCGGATGAGGTCACGGGCGGCCGCGACATCGAGATCCATCCGGTCGGAATAGTAGGTGTCCTCGATCAGGATGCGGTCGCGATCGAAGGGGAGCAGATAGACGAAGCGGTAGCCGTCGCGCTGCTTGACGGTGCCGTCCATGACCACCGGATGGGCGAGGCCGTGCGGCCCGCGGGTGCGGATCTCGAGGCCGAGGAACTTCTGGTAGGCCACCTGCATGTGCGGGCTCGGCCGGTAGCCGCGCCCGTCGATGACGGCCTCCGCCGCGAGGGTCTCGCCCGAGGCGAGGGTGACGCTCCGCGGAGCGATGGCGGCGACGTCGGCACCGGTGCGCACTTTCGCGGCGAGCGGCGCCATGACGGCGCGCAGCCGGTCCGCCGAGGCCGACCGGTAGCCGAGCGGCAGCACGCGCCGATGGCCGGGAAAGCGCACTTCGTACGAGGGCCAGCGTGCCTCGAGGAAGGGCTCCATCCAGCGGTTCTGCTCGGGCGTCAGGTCGGTCGCGTGGAAGGACCAAGTATGGTTTCCGCCGAGGCCGTCGGCGGCTTCGAGGATGGTCCAGTCCACCTCCGGCCGGAGAGACGCGAGGCGGTGCGCGATGAGGCAGTTGGCGAGCCCGCCGCCGACCAGGATCAGCCGCATCCCGGCCTCCCCATTCGAGGCGGCGCGGGGCATCGCATGGTTCGCAAAGGCCTCAATCGATGATCCCGCCGCTCGACGTCTCCCGCTCAGCATATAGCCCGTTCGCGCCGTTCGTCATCTGGCCCGCTCGCCGAGGTCCGGACCTCGGGATCGAGTGAAATTCTTGCGGCCTCACCCATTTGGGTGATGATTTGGCCCTCGGGCGTTGCGATGGTGGGTCGTTCGCCGGATCGGCGACAATTGTTTTCAGTATTTATTCAATAACGAATTGATTGCCTCCAGTATACTGCGGCACAAGAAAGCTTGTGCCGCAGTTAGCATCCCCGCGGGAATGACCGTTTCGAGTCTCTGGTCCTTCCAGGGCGTGAAGGCGGCGAAAAGCGAAGCGGTTTTCCCGCGGGGACCCTAAGCCGAGGGACTGTTCGAAAACTCATTTCGTCAGTGTGTGAACGTCGCCGGCTTGAAACTCCACGCCGCAGAGCGGTTCGGAGACGCCGGCGCTCGTGGAGCGGTCGAGGCGGAGAACGGCCAAGCGTCAGACGTGCGTCGAGACGGTCCGGACGCGCCCCTCCTTCATGAGGGTCCCAGGCACGCCGTCGAGCGGAGACAGGAGCCTTTTCGCTTGGGAGGGGCGGAATGGCCGAGCCGCTATTCCGCGGCGTCGGCGACCGGGCGCATGCCGCCCGAGGCCGAGACCGGATCGGAATTCGGCGGCAGCTTCCGCCTGGCGAGTGCCGCCTTGACGCCCGCGCCATAGGCCGGGTCGACGCGGTTGAAATGCGTCACCTGCCGCTCGACGATCTCTTGCGGCACGCCCTGCATCGCAGCTGCGATATTGCCGTAGAGTCGCTGCTGCTGCTCAGGCCCCAGGATGTCGAACAGCGCCTTGACCTGCCCATAGTCGTCGTTGCCGGCACGGTGGTCGTAGCGCTGAGCGTCGCCGCTGATGCGCAGCGGCGGCTCCTTGGCCGAGGGCGCCTCGACCGGGCCGCCGAACGAGTTCGGCTCGTAATAGGCGTCGGTGCCCTTGGGCGCATCGAAGCGCATGGCGCCGTCGGCGTGGTAGCTGTTCACTGGGGTCTTCGGCGTGTTGACCGGCAGCGCCTCGTAATGGGTGCCGATGCGGTAGCGGTGCGCATCCGCATAGGCGAAGATGCGGCCCTGCAGCATCTTGTCCGGGCTGAAGCCGATGCCGGGCACGACATTGCTCGGCGAGAAGGAGGACTGCTCGATCTCGGCGAAATAATGCTCCGGGTTGCGGTTGAGCTTGGCGATGCCGACCTCGATCAGCGGATAGTCCTTGTGCGGCCAC
The DNA here is from genome assembly GCA_965277635.1 of Lichenihabitans sp. Lineage (GTDB taxonomy): Bacteria > Pseudomonadota > Alphaproteobacteria > Rhizobiales > Beijerinckiaceae > Lichenihabitans. The sequence goes on along the minus strand of CBDIDE010000002.1, from coordinate 416,405 downwards.
ACCTTGGTCACGTCGAAGGGATTGTAGGGGGTCGTCTCGGCGTCGATCTCGGGCATGATCTGCACGCAGACGCGCCACTTCGGGCCCTGGCCGCGCTCGATCGCCTCGAAGAGGTCGCGCTGCGCGCTCTCGCGGTCGACCGCGATGATCGCGTTGCCCTCGTCGTTGCTCCAATGCTTGTGGCCGTCGAGCGTCTTGAAGTGGAACTTGACCCAATGGCGCTCGCCGGCGTCGTTCCACAGGCTGAAGGTGTGGCTACCGTAGCCGTTCATGTGACGATAGCCCTGCGGCAGGCCGCGGTCGCTGAACAGGATCGTCACCTGGTGCAGGCTCTCGGGCGAGAGCGACCAGAAGTCCCACATGGCCGTGGCCGAGCGCAGGTTCGTCTTCGGATGCCGTTTCTGGGTTCGGATGAAGTCGGGGAACTTCAGCGGGTCGCGGATGAAGAAGACCGGCGTGTTGTTGCCGACGAGGTCCCAGTTGCCGTCCTCGGTATAGAATTTCACCGCGAAGCCGCGCACGTCGCGCTCGGCGTCCGCCGCGCCGCGCTCGCCCGCGACAGTCGAGAAGCGAAGCAGGATGTCGGTCGTCTTGCCGACCTGGCTGAAGACCTTGGCCTTCGTATATTTGCTGAGGTCGTTGGTTACCGTGAACGTTCCATAAGCACCCGAGCCCTTGGCGTGGACCACGCGTTCCGGAACGCGCTCGCGGTTCTGGTGCGCCAGCTTCTCGATCAGTTGATAGTCCTGCAGCAACAGCGGGCCGCGCGGCCCGGCGCTCGTGCTGTTCTGGTTGTCGGGCCACGGGGCGCCGGCCGTCGTCGTCAGGGTCGGCTTGTCGTTGATCGGCATGGGCTTGGCTCTTCGACTGGAAGGAGATGGATAGGACGCAACCTGCGGCGGGCTCGCCGGATTGGTCCGGCAGGCGCCGAGGAGGCGGCTCAACGACAGGTGCCGCGCAGTGCGACAAAGGTTGAATGGGTTCTCATAGCGAGAGTGAGAACCATATTCATTTCTGTTACTAAGGCAAGGCTGAAGGCGAAGCCGCATGACGATGCCCGACCGACCGAAGCGCTTGCCGTCGAACTACCGACTCGTCCATGACGTGTTGCGCGACCTCACGCCTGGTCGCCATCTCGCGGCGGAGGAAATCTTCGAGCACGTCAGGGCGCGCAAGCCCGGCTTCGGCCACTCGACGGTCTATCGGGCGCTCGATCGGCTCTGCGCCCTCAAGCTGGTCAAGCCGCTGCATGTGCCTGGGGGCGGCGCGGTGCTCTACGAGGCGGCCGGCGTCGACCACTCGCATTTCGTGTGCCGAAGCTGCGGCCAGGTCAGCGACCTCGCCCTCGATCTGCCGATTGCCACGATCGGGACCGAGCTGGCGCGGCTCGATTGCGAGGCCGAGGAGATCGCCGTGACGGTGCATGGGCGATGCGGCGCGTGCCGCGCGGCGCGCCCGTGACCGGCGATCAGATCCCCGTCTTCGACGGCCACAACGACATGCTGCTGCGCCTCGCCAAGCGGGGTGCCGACAAGGCCACCGAACTTTTCGCCGGGAGTGAGGGCGGCCATATCGACCTGCCACGCGCCAGGGCCGGGAACTTCGCTGGCGGTCTTTTCGCCGTTTTCCCGCCGCCGCTGACGATGGCCAACATGGCGGGCTCGATGCGTGGCCCCACCTACGACATGCCGCTGCCGCCACAGCTCGCGCTCGACCATGCGCAAGCCGCGACGCTCGGCATGGTGGCGATCCTGCTGCGGCTGGAACGCGCCTTGCCGGAGGATCTGGCGGTCTGCCGGAGCACGGCCGACATCCGCGCCGCCATGGCGTCGGGCCGGATCGTGGCCGTGCTTCACATCGAGGGTGCTGAGCCGATCGACGCCGATTTCCTGGCTTTGGACGTGTTTCATGCGGCCGGCCTGCGCTCGCTCGGCCTCGTTTGGAGCCGGCCCAACATCTTCGCCCATGGCGTGCCGTTCCGCTTCCCGAGTTCGCCCGACACCGGCGAAGGGCTGACCGAGGCCGGCCGGGCGCTGGTCAGGGCCTGCAACGCGCGACGCATCCTGGTCGACCTGTCACATCTGAATGAAAAGGGCTTCTGGGACGTCGCCGCCATCACCTCGGCGCCGCTCGTCGCGACCCATTCCAACGTCCATGCGCTCTGCCCCTCGGCGCGCAACCTGACCGAGCGCCAGCTCGACGCCATCCGCGAGAGCGGCGGATTGGTCGGCCTCAACTTCGCCACCTGCTTCCTGCGGCCGGACGGCGCCATGCGGGCCGATACCGAGCTCGACCTGATGCGGCGCCATCTCGATGCGCTGATCGAACGGCTCGGGGAGGGCGGAGTCGGCTTCGGCTCGGATTTCGACGGCGCCGTGGTGCCGAAGGAGATCGGCGACGTCGCCGGTCTGCCGCGGCTCATGGAGCATTTGCGGTGCGCCGGCTACTCGGAGGCGCTGCTGCGTCGCATCGCCTGCGACAACTGGCTCGACCTGCTCGAGCGCACCTGGGCCTGATGGTCGGCCCTCAGCTTCCCCGATAGGTAGAATAGCTCCAGGGCGAGACGAGGAGCGGGACGTGATAGTTCCCCGCCGGGTCGGCGATGCCGAACCGCAATGGAATCGTGTCGAGAAAGGCCGGCGCGGACAGCACCATATCCTGCGCGCGAAAATAGTCGCCGATGCGGAATTCAATCTCGTAGGTCCCGGGGGTGAAGGCATCGCCGGAGAGCAGCGGCGCGTCGGTGCGCCCGTCCGTATTGGTGCGGGTTTCGGCGAGGCGCGTCCGGGAACCGTCGGGTTCGAGCCGGGTCAGGGTGAGGGAGACACCCGCGGCCGGACGGCCGTTCGACGTGTCGAGGACATGGGTGGAGAGATGCGCCATGGCGGCATCATATCAGCTTCGCCCGCGACCCGCGTTTCGCAATCGCTTTGAAACTGCATTCGGAAACCGGCCACGATCGCGTCAGGCGGAGGGCGCGAGACACTCGAAATATTGCAGGAAAAGCTCGCGCTCGGTGGTGATGTCCAGCTTGGCATAGATGCGGCGGCGGTGGTTCTTGACGGTGCCGACCGTGATGCCGAGCCGCCGCGCCAGCGTGGCGCTGGGATGGCCGGCCAGGATCAGGGCGACCAGCTCCCGCTCGCGGGTGCTGAGCTCCGGCCAGAGATTTGCGGGCAGCGCCGCCGGCCCGCCGCTCGGCGGCGCGCGGCCGGCGACGGGCGGTGCGGCGGGGCCTTTCGGCTGGCGCGATCTGACGTCGAGAGCATGCACCGCCGCCAACACGGGGAAGCCCGATTCGAGGCAGGCGATGTCGGCCGACGTGAAGCTGCGCGCCGACCGGTCGAGGAAGATGCCGAGGCAGCAATCCCCGCCGTCGGCGACCAGCACGCCGACCTCGTCGCAGATGACCGACTGGTTGAGGAATTCCGCGATATACTGGCCGCGCTTGACCTCGTCGGTGGCGAGGCTGCGCAGCGGCACGACGCCAGGACGCCGCTCGCGCCGCCAATAGGCGTAGAAGGGATCGTAGGCATAGTAGATGTCGAGATATTTGCGGATCATCGCGTCCGAATAGTGCCGGTGCGAGACGAATTCGGGCCGGTGCGTGGTCGAATAGCGCGTGACCGTGATCAGGTCGTGCGGCACCAGTTCGCCGATGAGGTCCATGAGACGGTCGAGATGGTGCTCGGCCCCGGCGCCGCCGATGGCGGCCGCCAGCGCCTCGACGACCCCTCCGCCATCCGTCGTCCGTTCCAGCATTGCGACGCCCCCGAGCCGGTCAGGATGTCGCTCTATCATGAGACACAAGGGGCTGCCGCGCCTGGATGGCCGTACGGCTGGCGCAAAGGCGACCGTCTGAGCCGCCGTCGGCGCATGTGCAACATGACGCTTGCGGCGGGAGGCCGATCTGCGCGACACCGCACCGGCAGGCCGGCCGATGGATCGCGTTCCGGCCGGCGTCGAGCGGACCCTTTCGCACCATCGGAGTGCCCCGTGCGCCTGAAAGCCAATCCCCAAAGGAAATCGACCAGCGGCGAGGATCTTCCCGGCGAATATTACGAGGACGTGATGGCGCGCCTCCACCGGGTGCTGCGTCCGAAGACCTATCTGGAAGTCGGCGTCTTCGCCGGCGCGACACTGGCGCTGGCGTCCTGTCCGTCGATCGCGGTGGATCCGGGTTTCGAAATCACCGATCCGGAGATTTTCACCAAGATTTTGCTGCGTCCGCGGGTCTCCTTCTACCGCATGCCGAGCGATGATTTCTTTGCCGCCCACGATCCGCGGGAGATCCTCAAGGCTCCCGTCGACATGGCGTTCCTGGACGGGATGCACCGGTGCGAGTTCCTCCTGAGGGATTTCATCAACACCGAGAAGGCCTGCAAGACGAACTCGGTCGTCATGCTTCACGATTGCGTGCCGGTGGACGACGGCATCACGGATCGGGTGCCCGGCCGGCGCAAAGGTGAAGGCGAAAATCGGTCCGATTGGTGGACGGGCGACGTGTGGCGCACCGCGCTTCTGATCAAGCGGCGGCGACCGGACGTCGCCATGACCGTGCTGGACGCGGACCCGACCGGCCTCGTCATCATCACCAACCTGGATCCGTCCAGCCGGGCGCTGTCGGACTCCTATCAAGCCTGCGTGCGCGACATGATGAGTTGGCACATCCCGGAGATCGGGATCGAGCAATTGCATGCGGAGCTCGGTCTCGAACCGACCTCGGGTCTGACGGAGGACGAGCAGATCACCGCCCGCTTCTGGCTTTGACGCGACGATACCCGTTGCCGGCGCCCGCTTGTGCCCGGAGGCACATAGCCGCGAGGCGCCGAGGCCCCTAACTTGCCGAACCAGGGACGCGCGTCAGCAACGGGGCACCTGCATCATGGCCATGGCCAATCCAATCGTCATCGGGATCGATGCTGGCGGCACCATGACCGACACGATCCTGGTCGACCGGGACGGCCACTTCAAGATCGGCAAGGCGGCGACCACGCCGCGCGACGAGGCCGAGGGCTTCATGGCCTCGGCGGAAGATGCGGCCGAGGCCTGGGGCATCTCGCTCGACGACCTCTTCACCGGGGTCGACGTGGTGCTCTATTCGGGCACCGGCATGATCAACACGCTGCTATCGCGCACCGGACGACGGCTCGGGCTCATCACCACTCGGGGCGTCGAGGATATGATCCTCATGGGCCGCGGCCTGCAGGCCTGGGCCGATTATTCCTACGCCGACCGGCTGCACGCCGTGACCCACCACCACCCCGACCCGCTGGTGCCGCGCCGGCGCACCCATGGCGTGACCGAGCGCATCGACCAGTTCGGCGACATCGTCATCCCACTCTACGAGCACGAGGTGCGGGCGGCGGCAAAGAAGCTCATCGGCGATCGCGTCGACTCGATCTGCATCATGACGCTCTTCGCCCACGTCAACCCGGCGCACGAGCGGCGCATCGCCGAGATCGTGCACGAGGAGATCGCGACCGCCGGCGCTGCCATCCTGGTCTACACCAGCCACGAGATCAGGCCCGTCATCCGCGAGCAGTCGCGGCTCAACAGCGTGCTGATCGAGGCCTATGCGACGTCTCGCGGCCGCCAACAGCTCAAGGGCATCGAGGATGCCGCGAAGAAATACGGCTTCCGCTACGGCGTGCAGACGCTGCTCTCCTTCGGCGGCCTGACCTCGATCAGCCATCCACGCCTGCACGAGACGATGATCTCCGGGCCGATCGGCGGCATTTTGGGCGCGGCTTACGTGGGCAAGCTCATCGGCAACGATTCGCTCATCTGCTCGGACATGGGCGGCACCAGCTTCGACATGGGTGTCATCATCCGCGGCCAGACGCGGATCGAGAACGAGCCGATCATGGACCGCTTCAAGCTCAACGTGCCGACGCTCCATCTCGACACGATCGGCGCCGGCGCCGGCATGATCCTCAAGGTCGATCCCCTGACCCGCAAGATCAGCCTCGGGCCTGAGAGCGCCGGCTCCGACCCCGGCCCGATCTGCTTCGGGCGCGGCGGCACGGCGCCGACCATCGCCGATTGCGACGCGATCCTGGGCCGACTCAACCCGAACTATTTCCTCGGCGGCAAGGTGAAGCTCGATGTCGACGGGGCCAGGGAGGCCTTCCGGCGGCAATGTTCCGATCTCCTCGGCGTCGGCCTCGAGGAGGCGGCCGAGGGCATGATCGCCATGCTCGAGCAGGACGCCAACAATGCGCTCCGCCGGGTAATCTCGGGCGCCGGCATCCACCCCTCGGAATTCACGCTGCTGTCCTACGGCGGCTCGGGGCCGCTGCATCTCGCCGGCTGCAGCCGCGGTATCGGCTTCAAGGACATCATCACCTTCCAGTTCGCGGCCGCCTTCTCGGCTTTCGGCTGCACCACGGCCGACTATATGCGCCGCCATTCGGTCTCAACGCAGATCGACATTCCGCCCGATGCCGATGCCGAGCTGCTGGCCGGTTTCGGCCAGAAGGTGTCGCGCATCTGGGCCGATCTTCACGATGCGGCGGTGGGCGAGATGATCGCCGACGGCCATCCGCGCGAGAAGCTCGACATCAGGCCTTTCCTGATGATGCGCTACACCGGCCAGCTCGAAGACGTCGAGGTTCCCTCGCCCACCCTGTCGGTTGCCTCGGCCGACGACATGCGCGAGGTGCTGGCGGGGTTCGAGGAGGTCTATGCCAAGGTCAACCATCGCGTGTCGCGCTACGGCGCCGCCGGCACCACCATCACCGAGCTCGGCGTGACGGCCACGGCCGACAAGGTCAAGCCCGTCCTGGTCAAGCGCCCGCTCGGCGCGTCGGACCCGGCCGCGGCGCATAAGGGAGTGAGGCAGGCCTACATCGGCGGGCGCTGGCATGCGGCCCAGCTCTACGAGATGGACCGGCTCGACCCCGGCCACGCGGTGCGCGGCCCGGCCATCATCGAGCATCCGGCCACCACCCTCGTGGTCCATCCCGGCGACGAGGTCTTCGTCGACGACTGGACGCTGCTGCACTACCGGCACGCTTAGACGGACAGGATCGATGAAAACGTAGTTTCACCCCTCATCCGTCACGCTTCGCGCGACACCTTCTCCCGCAAGGGGAGAAGGATATCCGGCGAGGTTAGCGCCCTTCTCCCCTTGCGGGAGAAGGTGCCCCGGACTTGATCCGGGGCGGATGAGGGGTGCTGCAGAGAATTCGGAACCAAAGACCATGCTCCAGAAACTCGATCCGAAGCCCCCGCTGCGCGACCGTCTGCTGCAATCCGAGCGGCTGATGGCCGAGACCGGCTGCTACGACGGCATCACCGAGCTCACCTTGCGCAAGCAGGATCCGCTAAAATTCGAGACGCTGCACACCAAGCTGCGCGCCTTCTGCGTCTCGGCGCGCGAGATGGCGCGGCGCATCTCGGCCTCGCCCGGGGTGCGCGAGGTCGGCGAGATGGTGGTGGCGATCTACACGCCCGAAGGCGACGCCATCGCGCTGTCGAACGGCATCATGGTCCATGTCCACACCATGAGCCGCTTCATCAAATGGATGATCCGCGAGGGCTACGAGACGAACCCGGGCATAAACCCCGGCGACATCTTCGCCAACAACGATGCCTTCATCGGCACCGTGCAGGTGCCGGACGTGATGGATGTCGTGCCGATCTTCCATTCTGGCGAACTCGTGGCCTGGGCCGGCGCCGTCTGCCATGAGCTCGAAGCGGGCGGCATCACGCCGGGCGGCGACGTCTGCCTGGCGCAGGAGCGCTTCACCGAAGGCCTGTTCGTCTGCGCCGAGAAGATCGGCACCAACGACGAGATCCGCCGCGACTACGTGATCCGCTGCGAGCGCAACTTGCGCATGCCGATCTACTGGGTGCTCGACGAGAAGGCCAAGGTCGCCTCCTGCATCGATATGCGCGAGAACCTGCTCGGGCTGATCGGCGAGATCGGCCTCGACTATTGGCAGCGCGTCTCGAAAGAATTCATCGAGGAGGGCCGCGTCGGCCAGCTTGCCCGCACGCGCCAGCTGACCGTGCCGGGCATTTATCGCGGCCACACGTTCTACGGCCATGTCACCGAGGGCAAGCCCGGCTTCCAGCCGCTCGGCGATCCGAACTGGCTCTACAACATGCCGCTCGAGATGGAGATCTCCACCGACGGCAAGATCAAGGTCGATTTCGAGGGCACCCAGCCCTGGGGCTACCATTCGATGAACTGCACGCCGGCCGGCATGGACGGCGGCATGTTCGTCACCCTGACCCAGCACATGAACTTCGAGGGCCTCGTCAACGACGGCGCCTGGCTTGCCACCGAGCTCACGCTGCCGAAAGGCACCTGGACCAATCCGGACAACGAGATGGTGGCAACCGCCACCTCCTGGGCGCTGCTGCTGCCGGCCTATGGGGTCTTCCAGCGGCTGCTGTCGCGCGGCTTTCTGGCGCGGGGCTTCGTCGAGGAGGTCTTCGTCGGGCAGGTCAACAGCCCGATGATCGAGATGGGCGGTGAGAGCCAGTACGGCACGCCCTTCGGCATGGCGCATTTCGAATGCGCCGCGGCGGGCTCCGGCGCGCTCGCCATCAAGGACGGGCTCGACACGGCCTATGTAGGCTGGAACCCCGAATCCGACATGGGCAATATCGAGATCTGGGAACAGAACATGCCGATGCTCTATATCGGCCGCTCGATCCTGCCGAACTCGGGCGGCGCCGGGAAATATCGCGGCGGCTGCGCCTTCATCTCGACCTGGCTGATCAACAAGACGCCACATCTTCGACTTCATACCTCCGAGCATTCCTCGCGCGTGTTCGACAACGCCGGCATGTGCGGCGGCTATCCGGCCCCGACCTGCCAGAAGCATCGCGCCGTGCGCGACACCAATGTGGCGGCGCTCGTCGCTGAGCGGAAGCCGTTGCCGCACGGCATCGGCACCGATCCGCATCGCTCCGATCTCGAGAAGCTGGTCGAGGGGCGGCACGTCACCGAGGAAGGCCCTTACATCACGGCGCCGCACAAGTCGGGCGACATCTTCACCCATTCGTATAACGGCGGCGGCGGCTACGGCGACGTGCTTGAGCGCGATCCGGTCAAGACCGCCTGGGACGTCGAGAACGGCTTCCTGACGAAGGAGGCCGCCGAAAGCGTCTTCGGCATCGTGACCCGAGAGAACGCAGCGACGGACCGGGTCGAGGCCGACCTCGAGGCGACGGACGCCCGGCGAAAGGTCATACGGCGGGAGCGGATCGCAGCCTCGGTTCCCGTGACGGAGTGGATCGCGCAGCAATCGAAACGCGTGGCCGCCTCCGATTTCGCCCCCGAGGTCGCCAAGATGTATGCCAGCGCGATGAAACTCTCGCCGCGTTTCGCCGAAAGTTTCCGGTCGTTCTGGGGCCTCGACCCGTCGTTCGAGGTGAAGTTGTGAGATTAGGCGAAGGTGCGAGCCGCCTCCCTTCTCCCCTTGCGGGAGAAGGTGGCCTGCCGGAGGCAGGCCGGATGAGGGGTCACAAGCCGGGATCGCCCCTCATCCGTCTCTCGCGTTCCGCGAAATCCACCTTCTCCCGCAAGGGGAGAAGGATGCGCCCGACGATTCGGTCCGATCTGAGGCAGCCATGACCACCTACACCAAGGACACGATTCGCGACCTCGTGGAGGGCACGCTGCCCTGGCCGCAGACGAAGCGGATCATGAGCGCCTACAAGGACGAGGATCGCTTCTTCAAATACTTGGCAGTGCTGCAGGAGCGCGTCGCCTGGCCGGACAGGATCCTGCTGCCGATCGGCGATCACCTGTTCATCGTCGAGGGCGAAGAGGGGCGCGTCACCAGATGCGAATGCGGCCAGGTCTTCGGTCCCTACAAGCGCAACTGGAAGCTCGGCGCCCATATCAGGGTGCGCGACACGCCCGAAGCCCTGCGCGAGCTCTATCCCAACAGCGATCTCCCCGACCCCGCCTGGATGGAGATCCGCGAGTTCGTCTGCCAGGGCTGCGGCACGCTGCACGAGGTCGAGGCCTGCGCACCGGGCTATCCGATCGTGCATGATTTCGAACCGGATCTCGAAGGCTTCTACCGCGACTGGCTGAAGCAGCCGCTGGCGCCCGGTTAGCCGTGATGGGACGCGTCTCGGGCAAGGTCGCGCTGATCACCGGCGCCGGCATGGGGCTCGGACAGGCCACGGCCGTCCTGCTGGCCGCCGAGGGCGCACGGATCGCCGTCACCGACGTCGACGCGACCGCCGGGGCCGAGACCGTCCGGCTGATCGCCGCGGAGGGCGGCGAGGCGGCCTTCTTCGCGCATGACGTCGGCGATCCGGCGCAGTGGCAGACGGTCCTGCGCGATGTCGAGGACCGCTTCGGCCGCCTCGACGTGCTGGTCAACAATGCCGGTATCGCCATCGCCAAAAATGTCGAGGAGACGACGCTTGAAGACTGGCGCCGCACCATGGCGGTCAATGCCGACGGCGTCTTCTTCGGCTGCAAATATGCCATCCCGCTGCTACGGCGGTCCGGCGGCGGTTCGATCGTCAACCTGTCGTCGATCGACGGCATTATCGGGGAGGCAGACCTCGCCGCCTATTGCGCCAGCAAGGGCGCGGTGCGCACGCTGACCAAGGCAGTCGCGGTCCATTGCGCGGAGCAGCGCACCGGCATCCGCTGCAATTCGGTCCATCCCGGCTATATCTGGACGCCGCAGACGGAAAACTACCTTCGCGACCTCGGCCGGCTCGACGAGGAGCGCGACAAGGCGTTGCGCCGCCACCCCCTCGGCGTGCTCGGGGAGCCGAAGGACATCGCCTACATGGTCCTCTACCTTGCCTCGGACGAGTCGAAATTCGTCACCGGCGCCGAGATGGTCGTCGACGGCGGCTATCTCATGGTGTGAAGAAAGGGTCCGCTCCGATGTCCCGCCGGCCGAACATCGTCATCCTCATGTGCGATCAGCTCGGCGCGGCGGCGTTGCCGGCCTATGGCCACGGGGTCGTCAAGTCGCCGAACATCGACGCGCTCGCCGGGCGCGGCGCGGTCTTCGACAATTTCTATTCGAATTTTCCGCTCTGCGCCCCGGCGCGGCTGGCTTTCATGACGGGGCGGCTCTGCTCGGCCATCGGCGCCTGGGACAATGCGGCGCAATTGCCGCCCGACATCCCGACCTTCGCGCACCACCTGCGGCTTTCAGGCTACCGCACCTGCCTGTCGGGCAAGATGCATTTCATCGGCCCCGACCAGCTGCACGGGTTCGAGGAGCGGGTGACGACCGACATCTGCCCCTCGGATTTCAACTGGACGGCCGATTGGGACGATCCGTGGCGCACCATGGACTGGTTCCACACCATGAACAACGTCAGCGGTGCCGGCATCGCCGAGCGCTCGCTGCAGCAGGATTACGACGAGGAGGTGGCGTTTCACGCGACGCGCAAAATCTTCGACTGGGCACGCGAGCCCGGCGAGCGGCCCTTCCTGCTCGTCGCCTCTTTCACCCATCCGCACGACCCCTATGTCACGCCGCAGCGCTTCTGGGACCTCTATCGGGACGATGAGATCAACCTGCCGCGCGTCCCCTTCATTCCGCCCGCGCAGCGCGATCCGCATAGTCGGCGGCTCTGGGAGCAGTACGATCGCAGCGAAACCGGCGCCACGGAGGAGGAGATCCGCCGGGCGCGGCACGCCTATTACGGCAGCATCTCCTATGTGGACGAGCGCATCGGCGAGGTGCTGGAGGCGCTGACCCGTGCCAAGCTGATGGACGATACCGTCGTGATCCTGTGCGCCGACCACGGCGACATGATCGGCGAGCGCGGCCTCTGGTACAAGATGAGCTTCTACGACGGATCGGCGCGCGTGCCGCTGATCATGGCCGGCCCCGGCGTCCCGCAGGGGCATCGCGTAAAATCGAACTGCGGGCTCGTCGACATCCTGCCGACCTTGGTCGAGCTCGCGGGTGGCCCCGGCCCCGAGGGCTATCCCGAGCCGCCCGACGGGGCAAGCCTGCTGCCGCTGCTCGTCGCCGAGGACCCTGGCCGCGTCGCGGTGAGCGAGCTCTTCTCGGAGGGCGTCGCGGCGCCCTATGTCATGCTGCGCCGGGGCCGCTACAAGCTGACTAGCGTCGAGCACGACCCGCCGCAGCTCTTCGACATGGAGGCCGACCCCGACGAACTCCATGACCTCACGGGCGAGCCGGCCCATGCGGCGCTCCTGGCCGACCTCGAGGCCGAGGTCGGGCGCCGCTGGGACATGCCGCGCCTCAAGGCGGAGGTGCTGCGCAGCCAGCGCCGCCGGCGGCTGGTCTACAAGGCGCTGACTACCGGCCGCGTGACGCCCTGGGACTACCAGCCCGTCGAGGATGCCTCGAAGCGCTACTATCGCGGCACCGCCTCCTATCACGAGGCGGAAGAGCGGGATCTTTTGCGACCATGAGCGACATTCTCGCGGGGCGCGCGGCGCTCGTCACCGGCGGCCTCACCGGCCAGGGTTTCGCCATCGCCGCGGCGCTCGCCCGACGGGGCGCGGCGGTCGCGGTCGGCTCCTTCGTCGGCGCCATGGCCGGACGGCAGGACGACGCCGCGGCCTACCCGGACCCGGCCGAAATCGCCGAGGTGCGGGCAGCGCTGACCGGGCTCGGCGGTGGGCCGGTCTTCGCCGGCCATCTCGACGTGCGCGACGCGGCCCTGATCGACGATTTCGTCGCGCGGGCAGAAGTGGCCTGCGGTTCCTTCGACATCCTGGTCAATGCCGCCGGCACCACGGCCGAGCAGCCCCTCTGCGGCCACACCGACGCGCTCTGGCTGAAGATCATCGACACCAACCTCAACGGCGCCTTCCGCATGACGCGCAAGCTGCTGCCGGGCATGATCGCGCGCAGATGGGGCCGGGTGATCAACATCGGCTCGACCGCGGCCAGCGTCGGCTGGAAGGACAATCCGGCCTATTGCGCCTCGAAGGCGGGCCTCCTCGGCCTGACGCGCTGCGTCGCGCTCGAAGGGGCGCCGCACGGCGTCTCGGCCGTGATGATCAGCCCGACCTGGGTCGAGACCGAGCTCATGCGCCGCAACGTCGCGCAAACGCTCGACCGCGACGGGAGCGGCCGCACGCTCGAGGACGCCATGGCCGATATCGCGCGCCAGAACCCGCAGCAGCGCATCATCCAGCCTGACGAGATCGCTGGCCTCGCGGCCTTTCTCTGCGGCGACGAGGCGCGCGGCATCACGGCGGAGAATATCCAGGTGACCGGCGGTGCGTTGTGGTGACGGCCGCGGCGTAGTGTGCGCCACGAGGTTGACGCCTGGTCGGCCGCATCCTTAGCGTCCGGCCGGTGATAGTCCCTGGCTTTGGGGCTCTCAGCCGCCGGGAAAGCCCCTCGTCCGGCGGAGAGCATCGCGACCGGAGCCTGCCCATGGCCGTTCATTTTTCCGCCGCCGAGATGGAGGGCCGCATGACCCGGCTCCGCGAGGCCCTCGCGGCGCGCCGCCTCGACGGCATCCTGCTGTTCGCCCAGGAAAGCATGTATTGGCTCACGGGCTACGACACCTTCGGCTTCTGCTTCTTCCAATGCCTCTACGTCGGCCAGGACGGCCGCATGGCCCTCCTGACGCGCTCGGCCGACCTCCGGCAGGCCCAGCATACATCGACGCTTTCCGACATCCGCGTCTGGCGTGACGGGGTCGCGGCCGAACCCGTGGGCGATCTTCGGGCCATGCTGGCCGACATCGGCTGCGCCGGACGGCGGCTCGGCGTGGAATTCGACTCCTACGGCCTGACCTATGCCAACGGCCGCAAGGTGGCGGCCGCGCTCGACGGCCTCGTCGAGCTCGAGGATGCTTCGCTGATCGTGCCCCGCCTCCGCCTGACCAAATCCGACGCCGAGATCGACTGCGTCAGGCGGGCCGCGGCGCTCTCGGATGCGGCCGACCGGGCGGCCGTCGAGCGGCTCGGTCCTGGCGCCGAGGAAGGCGACATCCTCGCCGCGCAGCACGCCGCCATCTTCGCGGCCGGCGGCGACTATCCGGGCAACGAGTTCATCATCGGCTCGGGCCGCGACGCGCTGCTCTGCCGCTACAAGAGCGGCCGGCGCCGGCTCGACGCCACGGATCAGATCACGCTCGAATTCGCCGGGGTGTGGCGACACTATCACGCCGCCGTCATGCGCACCCATGTGGTCGGCGAACCGCGCCCGCTGCATATCGCCTACCATGCCGCGGCACGGGAGGCGCTGCTCGCCTGCGAGGCGGAACTGCGGCCTGAACGGACGGCGGGCGACGTCTTCGCGGCGCATGTCCGCGTGCTCGACGCGCATGGCCTTTCCGCCCACCGCCTCAATGCCTGCGGCTATTCGCTCGGCGCCAAGTTCACGCCGTCCTGGATGGACCTGCCGATGTTCTACGAAGACAACGATTGGGAGATCGCTCCGAACCAGGTCTATTTCGCCCACATGATCCTGATGGATTCGCGGAGCGAGACGGCGCTCTGTCTCGGCCGCACTTCGCTCGTGACCCAGCACAGCGCCGAGTCGCTCAACGCGCCGAGCCTGGACCTCGTCGTCAAATGATCTTAAGCATTTGTTAACCGCCGTCGCGCTGCACTCGCGCCGGCTGGAGCGGCGTCGGGGGGAGGGTCTTCGGTCCATGCACAGCGCTTGGTTGGCGGTGATCGCGGTGGCGCTCCCGGCGATGCTCGGCGGCTGCGTCGAGACGATGTCCCCCGCGGGAGAGGCGAAAGCGCTCGACATCCGCGCGGCGATCACGCGCGGCGACATGCCGAGCCCGCATGCGGCCACTGTGGCGCTGGCGAGCCTCGAAGGTGCGCCGGAGCCGCTGGCGGCGCGCTTCCGGCAGGACTTCGCCGGCGAGGCGGCGGGACGCCAGGTCAGCCTCGGCGATGGGTCGCTCGCCCACTACTTCCTGCGCGGCTATCTCGATGCCTATCCGACCGAGAGCGGGACCTCAGTGCATTATGTATGGGACCTGTTCGATGCGTCCAAGCAGCGCCTGCGCAGGCTCGAGGAGGCCTTCGAACTCCCCGGCGCCGGTGCGGGCGGCGATCCCTGGAGCGGCGTCGACGATGCCATGCTGGCCAGCATGGCGGCGCGCAGCGCCGACGATGTCGCGATCGCCCTGTCCGGCATGCCGGAGGCGACCGGCGATGGGCCGAAAGCGAGCGCCTCCGCCACGGCACCGACTGTGAACTGAGGGTACATCCCGACAAGGTCCGTTGTCGTGGCGACCGCGCCCTGCTAAGAGGCGCGTGCGGCGCGCAGTGTGCCGCAACCCGGCCTCGGGCGCCCGGCCCAGGCTTGCGGCAGTGTCACAGGTTCGGGCTCGATCTCGGATGCCCCGCATGCGCCTGCCGGCAAGACCGCGACGTCGGGCCGGCGTGCTGCGGGATCGCATCCCGGTCAGCAGAGCCGTCACGCGAGGAGCGGCCATGGCTGGAACGATCAAGATCCTGGCCGGGAATTCCAACGAGCCGCTGACCAGAGCCATCGCGGCCCATCTCGGCGTGGCGCTGACGAAATGCAACGTCAAGCGTTTCGCCGACATGGAGATCTTCGTCGAGATCCTGGAGAACGTGCGCGGCGAAGATACGTTCATCATCCAGTCGACGGCCTATCCGGCCAACGACCACCTGATGGAACTGTTGATCATGACGGATGCGCTGCGCCGCGCCTCGGCGCGCCGCATCACCGCCGTGCTGCCCTATTTCGGCTATGCCCGGCAGGACCGCAAGGCGGGGCCGCGCACGCCGATCTCGGCCAAGCTCGTCGCCAACCTCATCACCCATGCGGGCGCCGATCGGGTGCTGACCGTCGACCTCCACGCCGCGCAGATCCAGGGCTTCTTCGACATCCCCACCGACAACCTCTTCGCCGCGCCGGTGATGGTGCGCGACATCGCCGAGCGCGTCGACCTCAAGAACGCCATGGTGATCTCGCCCGATGTCGGGGGCGTCGTGCGGGCGCGGGCGCTCGCCAAGCGCATCGACGCGCCGCTCGCCATCGTCGACAAGCGCCGCGAGCGCGCCGGCGAATCGGAGGTCATGAACATCATCGGCGACGTCCGCGGCAAGACCTGCATCCTGCTCGACGACATCGCCGATTCGGGCGGCACGCTCTGCAACGCCGCCGATGCGCTGCTCGACCATGGCGCGCGCGAAGTCTATGCCTATTGCACGCACGGGGTGCTGTCGGGCGGCGCGGTGGCGCGCATCGCGGGCTCACGCCTGACGGAACTCGTCGTCACCGACACGATCCGGCCGACCGAGGCGGTGCTGGGTGCCCGCAACATCAGGGTCATCCCGATCGCGCCGCTGATCGGCGAGGCGATCGGCCGCATCTCGCAGGAGGCGAGCGTGTCGAGCCTGTTCGAGAGCCCGCCGCTCTCGACCCCGTCCCCACTCGACCACGCTCCCATGCAGACGCAGCGGCCCCATCCGGTGGCACCGCCGCGGGTGGTCCGCTCGGGAACCTAAAGGATCCGGCGCCAGCCTCGGTCGCCCCTCGCGGGGCCCAGTCAGGCCGGCTTACCGCCTCTGCGCCAGATCGATGTAGAGGGTCCGCAGTCGCGTCGCGAGCGGGCCGGGACGCCCGCTCCCGATCGTGTGGCCGTCGATCGAGACGACCGGCATGACGAAGGCCGAGGCGGCGGTGTAGAAGACCTCCACGGCGGCGCGGGCCTCCTCGACCGTGAAGGCCCGTTCGTCGAGGGAGAGCCCCTGCTCGTCGACGAGACGCAGCACGGCCTGGCGCGTGATCCCGGGGAGCACGCTCGTCGACAGCGGCCGCGTCACCACCGCATTGCCTTTCGTGATGATGAAGGCGGTGGAGGAGGCGCCCTCGGTGACGAGCCCGTCCTCGACCATGAAGGCCTCGTTGGCGCCGGCCTCGGCGGCCTCCTGCTTCGCCAGCACCTGGGCCAGCAGCCCAACCGACTTGATGTCGCGGCGTCGCCAGCGCAGATCCGGCACGGTGACGACCGCCGCCCCCGAGACAGCCAGCGGCGCGTCTACGATCCGCCGGGCCTGGGTGAACATGAAGACGGTCGGGCGCGAGGCCGCCGGGAAGGTGAAGTCGCGCTCGGCCACGCCGCGGGTCACCTGGATGTAGACGAGGCCCTCGTCGAGCCGGTTGCGGCGCACCAGCTCCGCCTGATGCCGCGCCCATTCGGGCTCGGCGTACGGGTTGGCGATGCGGATCGCGGCGAGCGATCGGTCGAGCCGGGCCAGGTGGGCCTCGTTGTCGACGAGCCCGCCGCCGAGGACCGCGCTGACTTCGTAGATGCCGTCGGCAAACAAGAGGCCGCGATCCATGATGGGCACGCGCGCCTCGTCGAGGCTCACATAATCACCGTTCAGGAAGGCAATTCGGTCCATCGTTTCGGTCCCGTCTATCATGCGTCTCCCATAGCATCGAAACGACTCTCCGCCATGTACCGGAGGACGTGCCGGTGGTCCGGACGGATGGAGGCATCGCATGAACGAC
Source organism: Lichenihabitans sp. (assembly GCA_965277635.1). Lineage (GTDB taxonomy): Bacteria > Pseudomonadota > Alphaproteobacteria > Rhizobiales > Beijerinckiaceae > Lichenihabitans. The sequence goes on along the minus strand of CBDIDE010000002.1, from coordinate 398,958 downwards.
GAAACCCACCCTGCTGGCGAACCCTGGCAATGGCAGGAACCGGTCTGGCGCGAGATCGTCGGGCGGGCGCGGGCCGGCCGCAGCCTCAAGCCGGCGGCGTGGCCGGACGGCGCGCGCTGCGCCGTGGCGCTCTCCTTCGACGCCGACCACGAGACGATCCCGCTGCGCGACGCCGACGAGAGCCCGATGCGGATCAGCCAGGGCCAGTACGGCAACCGGCAGGGTGTGCCGCGGCTGAGGCGGCTCCTCGACGAACATGGCCTCAAGGCGACCTTCTTCTACCCCGCCGTCTCGGCCTTGCTGCATCCCGACGAGGTCCGCGGCCTCGCCGCGACGGGCCACGAGATCGGCATCCATTCCTGGATCCACGAGAAGAACACCGACCTTCCCTACGAGGCGGAGCGCGACCTGACGCTGCGGGCCGCCGATGTACTCGAGCGGATCTCCGGCGTCCGTCCGGTCGGCATCCGCACGGCGAGCTGGGATTTCTCAATTCATACGCTGCGCATCATCCGGGAGATGAGGCTCCTCTACGACAGCAGCCTGATGGCCGACGACGATCCTTACGAGCTTCTCGCGGACGGCGAGCCCACCGGCATCGTCGAGCTGCCGCCCGAATGGATCCGCGACGACGCGGTCTATTTCAACATGCTGCGATTCTCGGGCCTGCGTCCCTATACGCCGCCCTCGGCGGTCGAGGAGATCTTTCGGGCCGAGTTCGACGGCGCCTGGGAGGAAGGCGGCCTGTTCCTCCTGACCATGCATCCGCATGTCATCGGCCACCGCAGCCGGGTGCCGCTGCTGCGCCGGCTCATCGAGCACATGAAGGCCAAGGGCCAGTGCTGGTTCGCCACCCATGCCGAGGTCGCCGCCTGGTGCCGGGAGCAGGCGGTCGGCTGATGGATAGGCCGTGTGACGGCCTCAAGCTCCGACGACGGCTACAGATGTCAGCTTCCAAATGGGGAAATAGTAAACTGTCACCGCAATTCTATCGCAATTCTATCGCCGCAATTCCCATCACCGCAATTCCGTAATTCGGGCAGGCCGTGTGCCGGACCCTGTCAAGGAAGCAATTTTAGGGGAGTTTGCAAGACAGAAACAACGAGACTAGGGTCTACTCAGGGTAGAATTCGCTGGAAGGGGAGTGCCATGAAACTGCTGCGCTCTAGGTCGACAGGATCCTTGGTGCTGCCGATCGCCCTCTTCACAACAATTGCCGCCATGACCCTCCCGGAAAGCGGCATCGCAGCACCTCTTGCGCCCGACGCTCTGAGCGGATCGACGCTTTTGGGATAGGTGCTCTTAGACCCGTACCCGGATGAGGCGCTTCCATGGTTCGTGTCGGTCATGGCTCTTTGGTTCGGACCGATGCGATCCCCGAAGCGTTGCGCTTGGGAGAGGACCCCGACCGCGCAATGGCTTTCGTGCCCGGCGGTATTTTCCTCATGGGATCAGACAGGCACTATCCAGAGGAAGCACCGGCGCACCGCGTCAAAGTGGATGGGTTCTGGATCGACAGGACACCCGTCACCAATCGGCAATTTCGCAAGTTTGCGCGCTCTATGGGTCACGTCACATTCGCAGAAATTCCGCCCGATCCGAAGGATTATCCCGGCGCGCTCCCGCATATGCTTTATGCGGGGTCGCTCGTGTTTGCCCCGCCGCAGCATCCCGTCGATCTCAGAAGGCGGAGCGAATGGTGGAGCTTCGCGAAAGGCGTGGACTGGCGTCATCCTCATGGGCCGAACACCGGCCTCGGGGGTCTCGACGATCACCCGGTCGTGCATGTGGCCTACGACGACGCTCTCGCCTTTGCACATTGGGCCGGCAAGGATCTACCGACGGAGGCCGAGTGGGAATTTGCCGCGCGTGGCGGCCTCGATGGCGCCGAATATGCCTGGGGGGAAGAGCTTACGCCGGGTGGCCGATATATGGCCAACACGTGGCAAGGCAATTTCCCGCACGCGAACCTGAACCTCGATGGATTCGAGCGCACATCGCCGGTCGCCGCCTTCCCGGCGAACGGCTATGGCCTGCACGACATGATCGGGAACGTTTGGGAATGGACGACCGACTGGTTCACGCCCAGGCACGACGCCGATAAGGTCAAGGCGTGCTGTATCCCGACGAACCCACACGGTGGTCTCGCCGAAGCAAGCTACGACCCCGGCCAACCGCAGATCAAGATTCCGCGCAAGGTGATCAAAGGCGGGTCGCATCTTTGCGCGCCAAACTATTGCCGTCGATATCGACCGGCCGCCCGGCATGCCGAGGCGGTCGATACGTCCACCAGCCATCTCGGATTTCGGTGCGTTCGAAGAGGAGCTTGATGATGAGCGCGACTCGGCAACCAGGATCGCCGAAAGACAGCGGTGGATTGAACCGCCGCAACATCTTACTCTCCGGTACGGCCCTCGTGGCGGCGTCCGCCATGGGAACCGGTACTGCGCGGCTAGCCCAAGCGCAGCAGACGGCCGCCTCCGGCAAAAAGGCGAACATCCTCGTCATCTTTGGCGATGACATCGGTCAATCCAACATAAGCGCCTACACCTTCGGGCTGATGGGCTACCGCACGCCGAACATCGACCGTATTGCCAAGGAAGGCATGATATTCACCGACTACTATGCCGAGCAGAGCTGCACGGCCGGCCGGTCGTCGTTCATCACCGGTCAGTCGGTGATACGCACGGGGCTGTCGAAAGTCGGGATTCCTGGCGCAACCGCTGGTTTGCAGCCGGAGGACATAACGATCGCGGAGGCCCTGAAGCCTCTCGGCTATGCTACCGGCCAGTTCGGCAAGAACCATCTTGGAGACCGCAACGAATTTTTGCCGACCCTGCACGGCTTCGACGAATTCTTCGGCAACCTCTATCATCTCAACGCCGAAGAGGACCCCGAGGATCCGGACTATCCCAAATCCACAGCCTTCCGGGCCAAGTTTGGCCCGCGCGGCGTGCTGAGATGCAAGGCCACCGATCATGACGATTCCACCGTCGATCCGCGCTTCGGCAAGGTCGGAAAACAGACGATCGAGGATACGGGCCCGCTGACCAAAAAGCGCATGGAGACGATCGACGACGAGACGACGGCCGCCGCGATCGACTTCATCCAGAGGCAGGCCAAGGTGGCCAAGCCTTTCTTCTGCTGGATGAACACGACGCGCATGCACATGTTCACGCACGTGCGTGCCTCGATGCGCGGGCAGAGCGGAATGCCGGACAACGAATACGCCGATGGCATGATCGAGCATGACGGCGGTGTCGGCAAGCTCCTGAAGACGCTCGACGATCTCGGCGTCGCAGATGACACCATCGTCCTCTACACGACCGACAACGGGCCACATATGAACTCGTGGCCGGATGCGGCGATGACACCGTTCCGAAGCGAGAAGGACACGAACTGGGAAGGCGCCTTCCGGGTTCCCTGCATGGTCCGCTGGCCCGGCCACATCAAGCCCGGCAGCGTGTCCAATGATATCTTCGGCAGCCACGACTGGTTTCCGACGTTTCTCGCGGCCGCCGGGGATACCGGCGTGATCGAGCGCCTGTTACAGGGATGGCAGATCGGGGATCGCACCTACAAGGTCCACATCGACGGCTACAACCAGCTTGACTACTTGACCGGCCAGCAGGACCATTCGGAGCGCAAGGGGTTCATCTATTTCGATGACGATGGCGAGCTCGTCGCCATCCGAATCGAAAATTGGAAGCTCGTATTCTATGAGCAGAAGACCCAGGGCACCTTCGATCTCTGGGGAGAGCCATTCACCAAGCGGCGCGTCCCTCTGTTTTTCAATTTGCGGATGGACCCCTACGAGCGGGCTCAGATCACTGGAAACTCGTATTGGGACTGGACGACGCACAAGGGTTACATGGCCTATGCCGCCCAAGCTATCGCGGCGAAATTCATTGAATCGCTCAAGGAGTTCCCGCCCCGACAGAAGCCGGCCAGCTTCAACCTCGACCAAATCATCGAAAAGCTCACGCAGCCCTCGAACGATTAGCAGCCATGCCGTCTAGGCTAGCGGATGTATTCGGCTAGCTACCATCACTTTTGCAAGGACGTGAGTCGTTCGCTTCGTCGGGTGCGCCGTAGGAAATGTCTTGAGGTGCGGTTCGCAGCCGTCATCCGGCTAAGCTGTGCTCAGCACGGCGTTCGCATAATTTGATTGGCTTCCATCTTGGAAGGATGGCGCGAATGCGCCTGTGACCGGCACTTGGCGACCTGCGCGCCTCCAGGGAGAAGATCTCGCCGGCGTTTTGACGGGATATATCCGATCGCTCCGTCCACAATCCGGGCGGCCAGCGCGCTCCGCCGCGCCGTATCTCCGTCAGCCCCACAGTTACGCTTCCGACGACCCGCCGGCACGCAAGCCACGGCAAATACAGCCATCTCTTAAACGAAAATGAAAGAGTGGCACATCGGCCACGTTCGGGCCAAAACGTCTGTAAGTGAGGAAACCCCGATAGTCTTGGCGCCGGTGCCGATTATACTTGCGCGCCACAGGTCATGCGGTGCCATTTGAGCGGCGCGGGCGAAGAAAGCTCCAAAGCGAGTACTCCTGTCCGCCAGTACAGGCGCCGATGGTTCGGGTGCACCATGGTGGGAGGTGCTGAAAATGCGCGACAAACGAATCGTCTTCGTCATCGGTGCACTGGCCGCGTGGGGCGGGGCCCCTGGTGTGGCCGACGCGGCAGAATCGTCCTTCAGTATTTACACCCTCGGCACCGGTGCGGTCGGCGCTGGACAGACGCCGCCCCCTGGATGGTATTTCACGACAAGCACAGCCTATGAGCATTTCGAAGCTTCGAAGAGCATTCTATTTGGTGGAACGAAAATTATCGCAAAGGCAGATGCTCCCGTTTTTGTCGGCAATATGTTGGCTGTCTTCCCGCAAGAGTTTCTCGGAGGCCACCTGTCGGTGTCGGCGACCGGCGGCGTCGGCAATCTCCGACTCGATGCGAGCGTCGTCGGTGGGCTCAAGGGTGAGAAGGTGACCCAGGGGACGGGCGCCATCGACACGAGCGTGCGTACCTCGCTCGGCTGGGAGCTCGGGCCGACCTTTTCGCACAAGATCTCCGTGACCGAGTTGCTGCCGACGGGGCGGTACGATCTCGGCTTCAATCCGAACATTGGCCTCAACCGGTTCGGGACGGACGTCTCGTGGGGCGCAACCTACATCGAGCCAACGACCAAGGTGGAATTCTCCGGCACGGCCGGGTTCACCTACGAGGGCTATAATCCGGCGACGCAGTACCGCTCAGGCAACGCCGTGCATTTGGAAGAGGCAATCATCAAGCACTTTGCCAATGGGTTTCAGTTCGGCGCGATCTCCTATCAATATCAGCAAGTCAGCGGCGATTCAGGTGCCGGGGCAACGCTGGGTCCGTTCCGGACGCGGGAGGTCGGCATCGGCCCGTCCGCGGGCTATACGACATTGGTCGGCGGCCACATCGTGGTATTGAGCGGGCAGGTTACAACGGAGGTGGCGACGGAGCATCGTTTGAAGGAGACCGCCGGCTCGCTCGCTCTCACCGTCAAATTCTGATCGTCTCCCCCGGAGAACCGGATTGCGGGAACGACGATGACAAGATTACGATTATGCGATCGCGGTAACATTGTACCAATTCCTTTTTTGCTTTTGAGGCGGCTTCCAGTCGGCCTGAGCCCCGCCGTTGACAGACCGACGCAACCGGATATCGTGGGTAAAGTCCCGGCGGCGTTGGGGAATTCCCTCGTCGCGACACGTCAGGCGCGCCGCGCCGCCTAGGAGCATATGATGACATCGAAGCTGTTGGTCTGGGCGGCGGCTCTCGCGCTCCTCGGCGTCCCCGCGGCGGCATCTGCCGACACCACGCTCGTCATCGGCATCGCGTCGGATCCATCGTGGCTCGACCCCGAATCGGTCGAGAACAATACGTCGGGATTCGTCATGTCGACGGTCTACGACAGCCTCTTGCGCTACAAGCCGGGCACGACCGACGTGGCGCCGGGCATCGCCGAGAGCTGGACGACATCGCCCGACGGGCTGACCTATACGTTCAAGCTGCGCAAGGGCGTCAAGTTCTCGGACGGCACGCCGCTCGACGCCAAGGCGGTGATCTGGAACGTCGACCGCCTGCTCAACAAGTCGAACCCGCAGTACATCTACAATACGGGTCCGGTCGAAGGCTATATCGAGTTCACCTATGGCGACGTGGCGAGCTACAAGGCCGTCGACGACGACACGGTGGAGTTCAAGTTCAAGAAGCCGTCGGCCGCCTTCCTGAACAGCCTGGCCATGGTGTGGAACGGCCTCGTCAGCCCCACCGCCGCGGCCAAGCTCGGCAAGGACCTACGCTCCAAGCCCGTCGGCAGCGGCCCCTACGTGCTCAAGGAATGGCGCCAGCGCGACCAGATCATCCTCGACGCCAACCCGGACTACTGGGGCGGCAAGCCCAAGATCGACCATCTGATCTTCAAGGAGCTGCCCGACCCGCAGGCCGCGGTGCTGGCGTTGAAGCGCGGCGAGATCCAGATCCTCGCCGATCTCTCGACCCAGTCAGTGCCGGCGATCAAGAGCGACCCGAACCTCGTGCTCCTGACCCAGCCGGGCCTCGCCGTCTCGGGCGTGGCGCTGCCGGTCGACGCGCCGCTCTTCAAGGACAAGCGCGTGCGCCAGGCGCTCAACTACGCGGTCGACAAGGACGCCATCGACAAGGCGCTCTTCGCCGGCCTCGCGGTGCCGATGACCTCGCCGCTGCCCGAGGCGCAATGGGGCTTCGACAAGTCGCTGAAGGGCTACCCCTATGACCCGGAGAAGGCCAAGGCGCTGCTGGCCGAAGCGGGCGTGAAACCCGGCACCCAGGTCGAGTTGCTGACCTATAATTCGCCGCGCGGCTACAACCCGGCCGGCCCCAACCTCGCCATCGCCATCCAGGGCTATCTGAGCAAGGTCGGGCTTTCGGTCAGCGTGCGCCAGCTCGAGGTCGGCTCCTATTTCACCCTGGTGCGGGCCGGCAAGACCGACGGCATGATGATGGAGGGCTGGACCGGCGACAACGGCGACCCGGACAACTTTTTGGGCGAGCTGTGGAGCTACGCCAATTTCCCGGTCGTCAACTGGTCGCGCTACAACAACCCCGACTATCAGGCGCTGCTGGCCCAGGCGCTGGTCGAATCCGATCCCGCCAAGCGCACGCCGCTTTACGAGAAGGCCCAGAAAATCGTGCTCGACGACGCGCCCTGGATCTTCGTCAATTCGACGCTGCAGATCCGCGCCATGAGCAAGAAGGTGAAGGGCTACGAGCTCAACCCGACCCAGATGTTCTTCGGCATGGAGAACGTGTCGGTGGAGTGACCGGTCTGTCGGGTCGTCTCATCCGGCTGCGCCGACCTGCGGGCTTCTCCGCTCACGCCGATGGCGAAGGCGCAGCGCTTTGCCGCGCATCCCTCCTCGACGTCACCGCGCCTTGCCGGACGAGCGGTAGCTTTCGTCGATCTCGTCGAGCAAGGCGGTATTGTCGCCCGCCCAATGGCAGAGCATGGCCGCCAGCCCGTGCAATCGGCGCCCCGTCTCGGTCAGCCGGTATTCCGTCTTCGGCGGCGCCGCGTCGATCACGGTCCGCGCGACGAGGCCGGCCGCTTCAAGGTCGCGGAGCACCTGCGTCAGCATCTTCTTGGAGATGTCGGGAACACGCCGGCGCAGATCGCTGAAGCGCCACGTGCCACCGGCGAGGCAGTAGAGAATCACGGGAGTCCACTTGTCGCCGATCAGGCGCAGGACGCGCCGAACCGGACATCCTTCCCCGAACACGCTCGGGTCGAGGGATGTGGCGGGACAGTCCGGCCTCGGCGCGTCCACCGTCACTCCGCGGGATGGGGCGCTTGCAGACAGGCCCAGCGCTCGTGGATCTGGCGATCGGCGATCCGCCAGATGACGATGCCCGAGAATGCGATACGCTGGCGGCTGTTCGCGTCGGTTCCGGTCCAGCGGTTGCGCACGACCACTCTATCGTCCTCGGCGACCATGTCTTCGATGACCACATGAAGATCGAGGAAGCGCTTGTAGGCGCCCCCGACATAGTGTTTCGCGCCGGCCGGGCCCGGCGGCAAGCCGGGCGGCACGTCGCTGCCATGATCGACGAAGCTTGTGGCGAAATTGACGTCGGCGATGTCGAGGTTCCGCCGGTTCACGAATTGCTCGAAATGATCCCGGATGAATTGCTTCATCTCGTCGTGGGTCATGCCCGTCTTGGGATTGCGGCCGGCGTCCGGTCCCGTCATGCGCCGCGCCTCAAGACGCTCGGCCGCGGAAGGTATCGGCATATTCGCTCAGATAGGCATCCAATCGTCGCGGCGGGCGCCCGAGGATCTCGGCGATCGTTCCGTCGACGGCCGCGCAACTGCCGCTGCGATAATACTCCTGCAACTCTAGAATGGCGGAGACCTGCCAGCCCGGCATCCCGAGAGCGAGCATCGATTGCCTCTGGGCCTCCTCGGGTATGTCGATGAAACGCACCTCGTGACCGAGGATGCGGGAAAGGCGCTCGGCGATCTCGGCGTTGCTCACGGCTTCCGGCCCGTTGAGCTCATAGGTCCGGCCGGCGTGGCGATGGGGTTCCGCGGCGATCTTGGCCACGACATCGCCGACGTCGCGCACGTCGACGAGACTGGTCTTCGCCTCGCCCATCGCCGCATAGAAGGCCCGGTCGGCGGCGATCGTCGCGGCGGAATAGGTCGCGATGTTCTGCATGAAGCCGTTGGGACGCAGGATCGTATGGTCGAGGCCGGACTGCGCGAGCCTCTCCTCGACCTGGGCGTGCCAGCTCGGAAAGGATTTTGGGAAGTGCCCCGCGCCGAGCGCCGAATTCAGGACGATGTGGCGGACGCCAGCCTCCCGGCAGGCCGCGATGGCGGCCGCCTCGAGCTCGACCAGCTGCGGGATCGGGCCGCAGACCAGATAGACGACATCGACGCCGTCGAGCGCGCGCAGCAGGCTGGGCTTGTCGGCGAAATCCGCGACGACGGCTGGGGCGCCCGGCGGGGCGGCGCGCGCGTCGGCGTCGTTGCGATACATGGCGCGCAAGGGAAGCCTGAGGTCCATTGCGGACCTCAGGACCGCGCCGCCGGCATTTCCGGATGCTCCCGTGACCAAGATCATGTCGTCCCTCCCGTTGCTCGGCTTGGCGAAGCCCACGCATAGATCATCGCCGGCGGCCGGCGTGCAAGAAGGCACCGTTTGGTAACCTCGGGGATCCGGGGGCTGGCATGGGCGCGGGCGACCGGAAAGGCGCCTCGGCGACTCCTCCGTCGTGAGGAAGGCGCTCAAGTGTTCAGGAAAGAATCGTCGCGCTGATTTTCCTTGACGACGCTCCCTGGATCTTCGTCAATTCGACGCTGCAGATCCGCGCCATGAGCAGGAAGGTGAAGGGCTACCAGCTCAACCCGACCCAGATGTTTTTTGGGATGGAGAACGTGTCGGTGGAGTGAGGGAACTTCGCGCGCGCCCGGGCTCGGCCGGTCGCCCGGGGCGATCTGTCGTCGCCCTCGTCCTTCGACACGGGCCTGCGGCCCGGCTCAGGATGAGGGCTGGAGATGGTTGTAACACCGGGGCCGACATCGCTCAGGAGATGAGATGGTCGCTCGATCAGAATTCGGGAGCGCTTCACCGCCTCACTCTCCCTCATCCTGAGCCGGCTGCGCAGCAGCCGTGTCGAAGGACGAGGGAGGGCTCGCGACGGCTCTCCGCCGGCGGGACGCCAACGCCGACAAAGCCTCGAAGTCTCCGCGCATGTAGGCGATCTTCTTGGCACGGGACCAGCCCTTGATGCGGCGCTCCGCTGCGACGGCGTCGTCCAAACGCTCGTAGACCTCGCTGAAGAGTAGTTCAACAGGCAGGCGACGTGCCGTGAAGGCATCGACCAACCCGGCGTTGTGCTCGCTGACCCCCTCAGGCCGGTTGGATGGCGCTCGCCGGCCGGGGCTTCGGGAATGGCCTGAACGTCGAAGAGATCAGGAAGGCTCCGATCCCGATCCCGGAGGAGGCGATGTAAAGCCATCCGTAGGTCGCATAGGTGTCGTAGATCCATCCCCCGGCGAGCGGTCCGGCCGCCATGCCCAGGCTGCCGGCCATGGCGGTTCCGCCGATGATCGTCCCCATCATGCGCAGCGGAAAATTCTCGCGGGCGATCACGGCGTAGAGCGGCATCACCCCCGCATAGGTGAAGCCGAACAGCGCGGCCACGGCATAGAACTCACCAAGCTGTCGGACGAAGACATAGGCGAGCGCGCCCAAGGCCTGCAGGAGCAGGCCCGCGACGAGCACCCGCTTGGCGCCGAACCTGTCGCCGAGGATCCCGAACGCGATGCGGCCGCCCAGGCCCGTGAGGCCTTCGAGGCTGTAGATCGAGACAGCCGCCATCGCCGGGATCCCGCAGGACATCGCGTAGCTGACGGTGTGGAAGATCGGGCCCGAATGGGTCGCGCAGCAGCAGAAGTTCGTGAGCATGAGAACGACGAACTGCAGCGATCGGAGCGCCTCCCCGACGGTCATGTCCGGCTCGGCGCCGGGCTCGGCTGCGATTACATGGCTCTTTGCCGCGAGCGCCGGCGGCGGCCGCACCAGCATCGCGGCCGGAACCATGAGGACGGTGACGACGACCGCGATCACGAGATAGGCCGTTCGCCAGTCGTACCGGGCGACGAGCCAGGCGGCGAGCGGGGACATGGTCAAGGGCGCCATCCCCATGCCCGCCGAGACGAGCGACACGGCGAGGCTGCGATGCGTGTCGAACCAGCCGGTGACGGTCGCCATCATCGGCGCGAAGATCGCGGCGGCCGCGATCCCGACCAGCAGCCCGAAGACCAGCTGGAACTCGATCAGCGACCGGGACCGGCTCGCCAGCACCATGCTCAGCGCCAGCGCAAGCGAGCCGAGGAGGACGACGATCCGGGGGCCAAAGCGATCCGCCAGCGTGCCCCAGCCCATGCTCGCGAACGCCATGGCGAGAAAGCCGATCGTCATGGCGCTCGAGATGCCCGTGCGCGACCAGCCGGTGTCTTTCGACATCGGCGTAAGAAAGACAGGAAGCGCGAACATCGCGCCGATCGCCACGCATCCCAGAATTCCCCCGGCCGCGACGACAATCCAGCGGTAGGTCTTGTTCATCCTTCGGCTCCCGTCCGACGATCCGGTCGCGTCCCGGCCGGAGGGCTTTCGCAGCCACAGGCCTACCAAGTCCCTCTCCGGACCGTCGACGCACCCTGAAAGACGTTCGAGGCGGGACGAATCCGACAGGACATGGGCTGCGGTGCCGCAAAAAGGGTCCGCTACAGCACCTCGGTCCGGATGCAGGCGCTCCGGTGCCCCGGGCCGACGTCGCGGAACGGCGCGTCGCAGAACCGCGAGCTTTGCTTGTGGCGCGGGAATGTTTCAGATCAATTGTCCGAATAGCGACGTTGTCGCGCTGGATGCATCACGGAGAGGATATCGAGTTGATCGTCGCCTTCCCGCACGAAATAGTAGACAATATAGCCATACCGCCGGGTCACGGCCTTCCGCACGCCGATCTCGGTCTGCTGGCGACCAAAATGCGGTTGCTCGCTGAGCAGGCGGGCGGATGCCCGGATGTCGGAGCGCACGCGGTTGGCCGATGACGGGTTGCGCTCGCGGATGTACCGCCCGATCGCCGCGACGTTGGCGGCAGCCTCGGGCGTGAACCTGACCTTCACCGATCGAAGTGATCGAATGCCGCGTCGATTTCAGCCTCCGTCGCATAGTCTCGCCGCCGCGATTGTTCGAGGCCGCGCCGGACCGAGCCGCTGTGGCCCGGATCGATCGGCTCCGGCGTGCGGGTGTCCTTGGCCGGCAAAGAGGATCGCCGAGCCGACCTGCGCCCGGCTCTGGATAGTCCAGGCTGATAGTCCATGGAAAGATTGCGATGCTTCGCCATGCGCTCAAGATAAGGGCAAAAGCGCCTCGGCGAAAGCTCTGTGTCCAGGCATGTTATCGGACGCCCACCCCCTACAGCACCTCGGTCCGGATGCAGGCGCTCCGGTGCCCCGGGCCGATCTCGCGGAAGGACGGGATGGCGTCGGCGCAGGCTCCGATCGCATAGGGGCAGCGGGTGCGGAACACGCAGCCCGAGGGCGGCGCGGTCGGGCTCGGCAGGTCGCCTTCGAGGATGATGCGCTTTTGCACGCGGCCCGGCTCGGGCTCGGGCACCGCCGAGAGCAGCGCCTCGGTATAGGGGTGCTTGGGCCGGCTCACCAGCTCCCGCGCGGGGCCGATCTCCATGATATGGCCGAGGTAGAGCACGGCGACGCGGTCCGAGATATAGTCGACCACCGCGAGGTCGTGCGAGATGAAGATCATCGCAAGGCCAAGGCGGCGCTGCAGGTCGCGCAGCAGGTTGACGATCTGCGCCTGGATCGAGACGTCGAGCGCCGAGACGGCCTCGTCGGCGACGATGAGGTCGGGCTTGACCGCCATGGCACGGGCTATGCCGATGCGCTGGCGCTGGCCGCCGGAGAACTGGTGCGGAAAGCGGCCGAGGTGATCGCCGTCCAACCCGACCAGTTCCAGCAACTCGACCACCCTTTCGTGCAGCGCCTGCCGACCGCGCGCCAGGCGGTGGATGACCAGCGCCTCGCCGATGATCTGCTCGACCGTCATGCGCGGATCGAGCGAGCCGTAGGGGTCCTGGAAGATCGGCTGGGCGCGGCGGCGGAAGGCGCGGAGCGCGGACTCTCGCATATGCGTGATATCTTGCCCGTCGAAGGCGATGCGGCCGGCCGTCGGCTGGTCGAGCCGCAGCGCCAAGTTGCCGATCGTGCTCTTGCCCGAGCCGGACTCGCCGACGAGGCCCAGAACCTCGCCCGGCGCCACCGAGAAGGAGACGCCGTCGACAGCTTTCAGCATCGGCCCGGCGCGCCACAGCGCGCCCGGCATCGGGAAATGCCGCCTGAGATCCGTGACCTCCAGGAGCGCGCTCATGTCAGCTCGAGTTCGCGCCAGCGGGCGCAGCGCACCACATGGCCGGCCTCGACCTGGTCCAGATCGGGGCGGCGATCGGTGCAGACCTGCGGCCGCATATGGGCGCAGCGCGGATGGAAGGCGCAGCCCCGCGGCAGGTTGCCGAGGCGCGGCACGCTTCCCGGAATAGTCGGCAGCGGGCCGGCGTCGCGGTCCATGCCGAGACGCGGGATCGAGCCGAGCAGGCCCTTCGTATAGGGCATGCGGGTGCGCTCGAAGATGTCGCGCGTCGCCGCCGCCTCCACCGTCTGCCCCGCATACATGACGAGGATGCGGTCGGCGATCTCGGCCGCCACACCGAGGTTGTGGGTGATGAAGATCACCCCCATGGCGAGCTCGCCCTGCAGCTTGCGGATCAGCGCCAGGATCTGGGCCTGGACGGTGACGTCGAGGGCGGTCGTCGGCTCGTCGGCAATGAGCAGCGAGGGCCGGCAGGAGAGCGCCATGGCGATCATGGCGCGCTGGCGCAGCCCGCCCGACAGCTCGTGCGGATAGGCATCGATCCGGCGGCCCGGGTCCGGCACGCCGAGCGCTTCGAGCATGTCGATGGCGCGGCGGCGCGCCGCCGCCCGGCCGAGCGGCTCGTGCAGGCGCAGCGTCTCGACGATCTGCTTGCCGACCGTATAGACCGGGTTCAGCGCGCTCATCGGCTCCTGGAAGATCATGGCGATCTCGGCGCCGCGCAGCCGCTGCATCGCGCGCGGGCCTTCCTTGGCGAGGTCGCGGACCTTGCCGTCGCGGGCATGGAACAGGATCTCGCCCCCCGCGATACGGCCGGGGGGGGTCGGGATCAGCCCCATGACGGCGAGGCTCGTCACCGATTTGCCGGAGCCCGATTCGCCGACGATCACCAGGGTCTCGCCGCGCCGCACCTCGAAGGATACGCCGGACACGGCCTCGACCGGGCCGGCGTCGCCGGCGAATTCGACACGGAGGTCGCGCACCTCGAGGAGCGGTCGGCTCATGCGCCGCGCCGCGGGTCAAAATGGTCTCGCAAGGCGTCGCCGAGGAGATTGAAGCCGAGCACCAGAAGGAAGATGGCGAGGCCCGGGAAGGTCGCGATCCACCAGGCGGTGAGGAAATAGCTCTGCCCGTCGGCGAGCAGCGCCCCCCAGTCGGGCGAGGGCGGCTGCGCGCCGAGGCCGAGGAAGGACAGGCCGGCGGTCTCGACCACGACCGAGCCGGCCTGCAGCGTTGCCATCACCAGGATCGGCGGAAAGCTGTTCGGCAGCACGTGGCGCAGCATCAGCCGGAGCCGCGAGGCGCCGAGCGCGCGCGCCGCCCGGACGTAGTCGGCCTGGCGGACGGCCAGCACCTGGCCGCGGATCAGCCGGGCATATTGCGGGGTGTAGACGATGCCGATGGCGATCATCGAATTGGTCAGGCCCGGCCCCAGCGCCGCCACGATGATCAGCGCCAGCAGCAGGTAGGGAAAGGCCAGCAGCATGTCGACGAGCCGCATGATCACGGCCTCGGCCCAGCCGCCGAAGAAGCCTGCCACGAGGCCCATCGCGCAGCCGACGACGAGCGCCAGGCCGTCGGCGACGAGGACGGCCAGGAAGGCGGTACGGGTGCCGTAGATCACCCGGCTCAGCATGTCGCGCCCGTACTGGTCGGCGCCGAGCAGGTGCACGGCGGACGGCGGCGAGAGCGCGTTCGACAGATCTTGGTCATAAGGGTCGTAGGGCGCCACGAGCGGCGCCACCAGCATGAGCAGGAGGAAGAGCAGCGTCAGCGCGAGCCCGACCTTGGCCGAGGTCCGGCGCAGGGCACGCAGGCCGCCGGCCGGCCGACGCAGCGGCGCGCCGACGAGGGCGGTGTCGGTGCTCATGCGCGGCGGATCCGCGGATCGAGCAGGCCGTAGGTGAGGTCGACGGCGAGGTTCACGACCACGAAGACCAGGGCGACGAAGAGCGCACCGGCCTGCACGACCGGATAGTCGCGCGACAGGATGCTGTCGACCATCAGCCGCCCCAGGCCCGGCAGGGCGAAGATCGTCTCGGTCAGCACCGCGCCCGACAGCAGCAGGCCGAGCTGCAGGCCGATCACGGTGATGACCGGAATCATGGCGTTGCGCAGGATGTGGCGCAGAATCACGCGCCGTTCCGGCATGCCCTTGGCGCGCGCCGTGCGCACGTGATCGAGGCTCGCCATGGCCAGCATCTCGGAGCGGGTGATCCGCGCGATCATGGCGAGCGGAACGGTGGCGAGGGTGACCGCGGGCAGGATCAGATAGGTCACGCTCTCCACGAAGAGATCGGGCCGGCCGCTCAGAAGGCTGTCGAGCACGGTCATGCCGGTGATGCGCGGCACGTCGACGCCCGTCGGCATGAGGCCGCCGATCGGCAGCCAGCCGAGCCAGCCGCCAAACACCAGGAGCAGCATCAGCCCGAGCCAGAAGATCGGCATGGAGACGCCGAACAGGGTTGCGGTCATCAGGACATTGTCCAGGATCCCGCCCGGCCGGGTCGCGGCGATGACGCCGATCGGCACGCCGAGGGCGGTGGCGATGGCGAGCGACGCCAGGGAGAGCTGCAGGGTGACCGGGAAGGCGACCCAGACGTCCGACAGGGCAGGGCGGCTCGAGCGCAGCGAGGTGCCGAAATCGCCATGCAGCATCTGCCTGACGAAGTCGAGATATTGCACCACGACCGGCTGGTCGAGGCCGAGCTGGTGGCGCAGGTCGGCGAGCTGCGCCTGGGTGGCGCGTTCGCCGAGCAGCATGGTGGCGACGTCGCCGGGCAGCACGTGCATGGTGAAGAAGACGATGACGCTGATGCCGACGAGCACGAGGGCGAGCTGCGCCACCCGGTTGAGCACATAGCCCGTCATGTGGATCTCGCCGGGTGTGGCGACGGAGTCGACCCCTCATCCGCCCGAGCTTCGCTCGTGCACCTTCTCCCGCAAGGGGAGAAGGAAGTGCTTCGTCGTGCGAGGTTTGCGTCCTTCTCCCCTTGCGGGAGAAGGTGGCGCGCAGCGCCGGATGAGGGGTCAAATAGGACCATCTCAGGCGGCTGCCCCGGCGAGCGGCGCGCCGACGCCGAGCAGCGCCTCGCCCTTGTTCACCGAAAGGCTCGTCAGCCGATAGAGGACGAAGCCGGTCCGCTCCGAGCGCACGGCGGCGAGGACCGTGCCGAAGACGTCGCGGATCTCGCCCAGCATCTCGCCCGCCTCGACCGGGTCGGACAGGTCCTTGGCCGGATACCAGAGCCCGTCGGCGGGAGCCTGGGGCACCCACATGGTCACCACCTGCGGCGCCCGCTGCGGCGGCGGAGGCGCGTCCCGCGTGACCATGCCGAGGTGGCGCATGACGCGGAGGATGCCATCCGTCATCTGCGTGACCAACGCCTCGTCCCAGAGGCCGTTGCCGCCGACCTCGGCCAGCACGCTCGGCACCCCGAGCCGTCCCGCGGCGTTGATCGTATAGCCCTCGCCGCCGGCCTCGACCGCGACCGGCAGGCCGAACACTGCCACCAGGGTCTTCGAGGCATCGCTGCCCTTCGGGAACAGCGAGAACGGCACCAGGCTCTCGCTGAGGTCGCCGCCGTGCAGATCGAGATAGGCGTCTGCCTGCGGATAAACGCGCGTGACGAGCCAGTGGGCGAGCCGCTCGCTCGCGGTCCCATCAGGCCGGCCCGGGAACATGCGGTTCAGGTTCTTTCCGTCCTGCGGCATGACGTAGATGCTGCGGGCCTTGAAACCCTCGACATTGAGGATCGGCAGGACCAGGAGCGTGCCGCGAATCGTCTCGGGGTCCAGGCGCGTCATCCGCAGCGCCGCCTCGATCGAGCAGAACTCGGAGCCGTGCACGCCGGCGGTGACGAGGAGGCAGGGGCCGGGCTCCGGCCCTTCCAGCACGGTGAAGGGAAGCTCGAGTCCTTCGACCGGATGACAGAAACCCTCCTCGCGACGCATGCGGCCAGCACGGAGTTCAGGCAGGTCGGTCATCGAGATCCTTCGGAGCGCTCTACGCCATCAGGCTATCGCCGCCGGCTCGGCTCCGTCAACGTGACGGAGCGCGGCATGGCCCCGCACAAGTCTTCGCGTTCGTCTTGCTCGACGTCTGCCGCTCATCCCGCGCACGCGGGGATCCAGCACGACTTAACCGACAGGGCTCAATGCGGACCTCAGAAGATCCCTGGATCCCCGCGTGCGCGGGGATGAACGGATAGGTTGTCGTAAGGAGGAGCCGAGAGTTGCGAACCCATGTCCAACGGGTGTAGCCCTTCCACATGACCATCCGCGACATGAACTGGTCTCAGGTCGAGGCCTATCTGAAGTCCGACGACCGCGCCGTCCTGCCGCTCGGCAGCACCGAGCAGCATGGAGGCCTGAGCCTCTCTGTCGACTCCATCCTCTCGGAGCGGGTCGCGACCGATGCCGTGCGACCGCTCGGCGTGCCGGTTTTCCCGGTCGTGCCTTACGGCATCACCCCCTATTTCCTGGCCTATCCGGGCTCGGTCAGCCTTCGGGTCGAGACCTATGCGGCCCTGGTGCGCGACATTCTCGACAGCCTGCGGCGCCAGGGTTTCCGGCGCATCCTGGTCGTCAACGGGCATGGCGGCAACCAGCCGGCGGCTAGCCTCGCCATCGAATGGATGGCCGATCACCCCGACATGGCGGTGAAATTCCACAATTGGTGGAACGCGCCGAAGACCTTCGCCAAGGTGCAGGAGATCGACAAGGTCGCGAGCCACGCGTCGTGGATGGAGAATTTTCCCTGGACGCGGCTCGCGGGCGTGATCCAGCCGAGCCAGGCGAAGCCCATGGTGGATTTCGACCGCCTGCGGGTGAAGGGGCCGGCGGCGGTCCGCGCGCTGCTTGGCGACGGCAATTTCGGCGGCCATTACGAGAAGCCCGACGAGGACATGCGGGCGCTCTGGGACGTCGCGGTCGCCGAGACGCGCGAGCTTCTCGAAGGGCCTTGGTCATGAGCGATCCCATCCTGATCTGGGGCGCCGGCGCCATCGGCGCGTCGCTCGGCGCGGCCTTCGTCCGGGCCGGCGAAGAGGTGCTCTTCGTCGATGCCGCCGCCGATCACGTGGCGGCCATCAACGCCCGCGGCCTGAGCATCACCGGTCCCGTGGCGCCGCACCATGTCACGGCCCGCGCCCTGCTGCCCGATGAGGTGACCGGCGCATTCCGGCGCTCGATCCTGGCGGTCAAGGCGCACCACACCGAGAACGCGATCGCGGCGCTGGCCCCGCATGTGGCGCCCGACGGTGTCGTGGTCTCGGCCCAGAACGGGCTCAACGAGAGGGTGATCGCGGCTCGCATCGGCGTGGAGCGGACCATCGGCTGTTTCGTCAATTTCGGCGCCGATTATCTGGAGCCCGGCGTTGTGCTCTACGGCGGCCGTGGCGTCGTGGTGGTGGGCGAGCTCGACGGCGTCATGAGCGAACGGCTCGCGGCCCTGCACCGCCTGTTCCAACAGTTTGATCCGGCCGCCATCACAACCCCCAACATCTGGGGCTATCTGTGGTCGAAGCTGATCTACGGGGCACAGCTCTTCGCCACGGCGCTGACCGACGACAGCATCGCCGACGCGCTGGCGACGGAGCGCTTCCGTCCGGTGCTGACGCGCCTGGCGCACGAGGTGGTCGGGGTATCGCGGGCCGAAGGGGTGCGGCTCGAAGCCTTCAACGGCTTCGATCCGTCGGCCTTCCTGCCCGAAGCTTCGGCCGACGAGTCGCGGCGTTCGTTCGACGAGATGGTGGCCTTCAATCGCAAGTCGGCCAAGTCGCATTCGGGCATCTGGCGCGACCTCGTCGTGCGCAAGCGCCGCACCGAGGTCGACGCCCAGCTCGGCCCCATCGTCGAAACCGGGCGCCGTCACGGCGTGCCGACGCCGGTCACGGAGGGGATCATCGTCCGGATCCACGAGATCGAGGAGGGCCGGCGCGCTCTCTCGAGCAAAAATCTCGACGAGCTTGCGGCGCTCGGGCGGGGCGAGCCGTGAAGATCGCGCTCGACGGTCGCCGCGCGCTCGTCACCGGCGCGGGCCATGGCTTCGGCCGTGCCATCGCCCTGGCGTTGGCAGATGCCGGCGCCGAGGTGATCGTCTGCGACATTCGCGACGACGGACTTGCCAAAACCGCCGCCGCCGCCGGACCGCGCTGCACGACACGGCGTCTCGACGTCACCGACGAGGCATCGATCGCGGCCATGAGCGCTGAACTGGCGGCAGCCGGGCGCTCCATCGACATTCTGGTCAACAATGCCGGCGGCGTGCTCGGGCAGGTCGGCCGTCCGCTGGAAGAGATCAGCCTGCACGACTGGCAGGCGATCTTCGACGTCAACCTCACCGGCGCCTTCCTGATGGCGCAGGCCGTGGCACCGGGCATGAAGGCCAGAGGCTGGGGCCGCATCGTCAACATCTCGTCGGGCGCGGGCCTGGGCATCAGCCTCACCGGCATCCAGGCCTATGCCAGCGCCAAGGCCGGGCAGATCGGCCTGACGCGTCAGCTCGCGCACGAGCTCGGACCCTTCGGCATCACGGTCAACAATGTCGCGCCGGGCTTCGTGCGCTCGAACCCGACGACCGAGCGGCAGTGGGAGGCCATGGGTGCGGCCGGCCAGGCACGCCTCCTCGAGGCCATCGCGCTGAAGCGGCTCGGCACGCCGGCCGACATCGCCCATGCGGTGTTGTTCTTCGTCTCCGATCTGGCCGGCTGGGTGAGCGGGCAGGTCTTGAGCGTCGACGGCGGAAAGTGACGGCCGGGATACCGGCCGCGGCACGTCTGGGAACTCGCTCCGAAAATCCATCGTCCTCATCCTGAGCCGGATGCGCAGCATCCGAGTCGAAGGACGGCAGGCGGAGGCCGTGCTTCGAGACGGTCCTGGCGGACCTCCTCAGCATGAGGATCGTGGGTTTTCCGACAGAGGCCTTCAGTCGTGGTAGAGCACGGAACGGCCGCCGTCGATGACGATACAGGCGGCGTTGATGAAGGGCGCCTCGTCGGAGGCCAGGAACAAAGCCGTCATGGCGACCTCCTCGGGTCGTCCGATCCGCTTCGGCGGATGGAGGTCGCAGGTGCGCCGCCGCTCGGCTTCGGGATCGGGGAAAGTGTTCCAATAGTCGCGCGCGATCTGCGTCTCGATATAGCCCGGCGCGATGGCGTTGACGCGGATGTTGTCGGCCGCGAAGTCGATGCCGAGGGCCCGCGTCAGCCCGAGCAGCCCGTGCTTGGCGACCGGATAGGGGAAGCAGCCGGGGATGATTGTGAAGGCGTGGGCCGAGGCGATGTTGACGATCGCCCCGCCGCCCCGGTCCCGCATGCCGGGCAGCACCGCGCGGCTCATCCGCCAGACGCCGTCGAGATCGACCGCCATGCAGCGCGACCATTCGGCGTCGGTCGTGTCGAGCGGCGCATGGAAGACATTGATGCCGGCATTGTTGACGAGAATGTCGATCGGGCCGAGGGCGTGCGTCGCCGTCTCGACCGCGCGGGCGATCGACTCCACCTCGGTCACGTCGGTCTCGACGAAGACGGCGCGGCAGCCCTGGGCTTGAAGGTCCCGGGCCAGAGCATCCCCGGTCCGCGGGTCCTTCTCGGCGATGGCCACCGCCGCCCCCTCGCGGGCGAAGGCGCGGGCGATGGCCTCGCCGATACCGCGGCCCGCTCCCGTCACGATGGCGACCTTGCCTGCGAGGCGACCCGTCATGGTGCTCACCAATCCACGATGGTGCCGTCGTCGAGCACGGCGCCCTGCGTGTGGATGACCTCCGGCGCGAAGGGATGGCGCGCGCAGGCGGCCTCGTCGACCTCAATGCCGAGGCCGGGCGCCTCCGGCACCTGCCAGCAGCCGTCGACCATGCGGATCGGCCCGCGCACGACCTCGACATACCACGGCACGGCGCCGACCATCTCCTCCTGGATCACGTGGTTCGGCGTCGAGACGGCGAAATGCAGCGCCGCCACGCCGGCGATCGGCCCGAGCGGATTGTGCGGTGCGACGCCGGCCGAGGCCGTCTCGGCCATGGCGGCGATCTTCTTGGCTTCGAGCAGGCCGCCGCAATGGCAGATGTCGGGCTGCAGGATGTCGACGGCGCGGGCGCGGATGAGCTCGTCGAATTCCGTCCGCTCGACGAGGCGCTCGCCTGTCGCGATCGGCACGCCCGCGACGGCCGCAATGGCTTTCAGCGCCGCGGTGTCGCCCGGGGGCACCGGCTCCTCGATGAACATCGGGCGGCTCGGCGCCAGCGCCCGGATGTAGTTCAGCGCCGCCGAGGCGCTCCCCGGCCGGCCGTGGAAATCGACCATCACCTCGATCGACGGGCCGACGGCCGAGCGCAGCGCCTCCATCATGCGGGCAACTTTGTCGACCTCCGGCAGCGGAGCGTGCATGTGGGTGTAGGGGATGAACACCGCCTTGAACGCCGTGTAGCCGCGCGCCACCACCTCGCGCGCCCGCTCGACCAGCGGCGCCGCATCGGTCGTCTCGTAGACGGCACGCATGTCGCCGAGCCCGAGATGGGTATAGACCCGCACCTTGTCGCGCACCTTGCCGCCGAGGAGGCGCCAGACCGGCACGCCGAGATGCTTGCCCAAAATGTCCCAGAGCGCGATCTCGATGCCCGAGACGGCGCTCATGCCGATGGCGCCGAGCCGCCAGAAGCTCTGCTTGCGCATGACCCGCACCGCCTGCTCGATGTCGCGCGGGTCGCGCCCGACGAGGAGCGGCACCAGGTCCTCGACGGCACCGACGACGGCACGTGTCTTCCATTCGAGCGTCGCCTCGCCCCAGCCGTAGAGGCCGGCCACGTCCGTGTCGACGCGCACGAAGACCCAGTTGCGCATCTCGGCATTGACGACGACCGTGCGGATCCCGGTGATCTTCATCTGGGTTACCGCCCGGCGATCGACTGGCGCCGGATGCGGCGCTCGATGATGGTCTGCAGCACCACCGAGAGCACGATCACCAGGCCGAAGCAGAGCTGCGTGTAGAAGGCATTGATGCCGGCGGACACGATGCCGGCATTGATGGCGCCGATGATGTAGGAGGCGACCAGCGTGCCGACGATCGACCCCGTGCCGCCGAAGACCGAGGTGCCGCCCAGGAACACCGAGGCGATGGTGTTGAGCAGGAAGCCGTCGCCGGTCGTCGGCCAGAAGTAGTAGCCCACGAAGGAGGTCATCAGGCCGGCGAAGACCGCCAGCACGCCGACCAGCATGAAGGCGCGGGTCTTCACGCTGATGGCGTTGATGCCCATGAGGCGGGCGCTCGTCGCATTGTCGCCGACGAGGAACACATGAGCGCCGAAACGGGTGCGGTTGAGCAGCACCCAGCAGATCACCGCGAACAGGATCGCCCACAGCGTCTCGACCGGAAAGCCGAAGGGATGCGAGTTGAACACGGCCTGCAGCACCGGGAACTTGTCCGCCGTCAACGGCACGCCGGTGCCGTTCATCATCACGAGCTCGATCCCCCGGTAGAGGAAGGAGGTGCCGATGGTGATGACGAGCGACGGGATGTTGAGGCGCGAGATCAAGGCGCCGTTGAGCCAGCCGCAGGCCGCGCCGGTGAGAAAGCCCGCCAGCACGGCGAGCGGCTGCGGCACGCCGGCCTGGTCGGCGAGGCAGAAGACGGCGGTGCCGAGCGCCATGATCGAGGGGAAGGACAGGTCGATCTCGCCGGTGATGACCACGAAGGTCAGGCCGAGCGCGATGATGGCGAAGAGCGGCGTCGTCTCGGCGAAGGCCTTGTAGATGTCGATGTCGAGGAACACCGTCGGCGCCGCGATGACGAAGGCCAGCCACATGGCGATGCCGACGCCGATGATGCCCATCTGCGAGCCGTAGCGCCGCAGCAGCGAGGGCGGTCTCACCCGGTTGTTCTTCGGAGGGTCCTTGGGGGCGGCGTTCAGCGCGTCGGCGGTCATCCGCATATCCTCAGTGCAGCGAGCCGGAGCGGGCGACGCGGTAGAGCCGCTCGATGAGTTCCTCCATGGTCACCTCGTCCTTGCGGAACATGCCGGCGACGCGCCCGCGGTCGAGCACGTAAAGACGGTCGACCACCGGATAGACGTGGAAGATGTTGTGGTCGATGAAGATCGCCGACTTGCCGATCGTCTTGATGTTCTCGATGAAGTCGAGCGTCTTGCGGGTCTCGCTCAGCGACAGGCCCATGGTCGGCTCGTCGAGGATGACGAGCTCGGCATCGAAATAGAGCGCCCGCGTGATGGCGACACCCTGCTTCTCGCCGCCCGACATGGTGGTGACGACATTGTCCGG
This sequence comes from Lichenihabitans sp., assembly GCA_965277635.1. GTDB lineage: Bacteria > Pseudomonadota > Alphaproteobacteria > Rhizobiales > Beijerinckiaceae > Lichenihabitans. The sequence goes on along the minus strand of CBDIDE010000002.1, from coordinate 375,708 downwards.
ATGCACCGCGGCCGAGGTGAAGCCCATGTGCTGGCTCATGAGGCGCGCCGATTCCTCGCGCATGCGCTTGACGTCGATGAGGCCGAAGCGCGTGCGCGGCTCGCGCCCCATGAACATGTTGCGCCAGATCGGCTGCTTCTCGCAAAGCGCCCGCTCCTGGTAGACGGTCTCGATGCCCAAGGCTCGGGCGCGCGACACCGACCAGTCCTCGATGCGCTTGCCGTGGAAGAAGATCTCGCCGCCGGGATCGGGCCTGTGGTAGCCCATCACGGTCTTGACCAGCGTCGACTTGCCGGCGCCGTTGTCGCCGAGGAGACCGACGATCTCCCCGCGATTGACCGTGAAATCGACCCCCGTCAGCGAGCGCACCTCGCCGAAGGTCTTCGAGACGTTGCGCAGCTCGATGACGGGGGTCCCGGTCGGGGCCGGCTCGGCCATGGTCAGCGGATTTCCTTGGCGGCGAGCGGCGCCACGGCGGCGACGTTGCTCTTGTCCACGAAGGCGCCGGCCGTATTGATGTTGAGCCCCGAGAAGCCGAACTTCTTGGTCAGGCAGATGTTCAGGATCGGCAGGTAGCCCTGCAGGTAGGGTTGCTGGTCGATGACGAGGTTCTGGTAGCCGTCCTCGATCGCCTGGGCGGTATTGGGCGACATGTCGAAGCCGGCGAAGAACACTTTGCCGGGCGCGATCGAGGCGGCCTTGGCATAGACCGGGACGTTGGAGGTCAGGCCGCCGTGGTCGGTGACCACGAGCTTGACGTCCGGGTTCTTCTTCATCACGCCGACGAAGGTCGCGGTGCCGGCATTCGGGTCGGCGTTGGTGGCCGAGTCGATCTCCTGGTAGATCACCTTGAGGCCCGCCTTCTCCAGCGCGTCGACGACACCGACGGTGCGCTGGCCGCGGTCGCCGCCCTGGCCCTTCAGCCCCCAGACGAAGGCTTGGTCGCCGCTCTTGAGGCCGGCGCGCTTGATCGCCTCCTCGGCGAGCGCGTGACCCGCGTCGTAGTTCGGCGCGCCGACGAAGCCGAGCCCTTTCGAGGCATATTTCTTCTGGGCGTCGGGCAGCGTGGTGTTCAGCGTGGTGAAGATGTCGCCGCGGGCGAAGGTCTGGTCGACCAGCGGATCGGTCGCCGGGTCGCCGCCGAACCCGTAGGTCGCGATGCCGTCGACCTTGGTGGCGATGGCCTGCTTGATCTGGGTCAGCATGGTGTTCGGATCCCAGTTCGAGAAGTAGTAGGTGACCTTGGGACCGAGATCGAGCTCCGCCTGACGGAAGCCGTTATAGACGTTGTTGGCGAAGACGCCGCCCTGCGGGCCACCGGGAAAAGCCGCGATCCTCACCCCGTCGCACCATTTGGCGGTGGGATCGGTCGCATGGGCCGCCGTGGCCAGCCCTGCCCATGTTGCAAGCGCCGCGACCGTCGCGACCGAAACTCTCGAAGCCTTGCTCATCCTGTCCTCCCGTCGCCAGCGTCCGTTCCCGACGCCTGTCTTGTCGGGGACTATAGAAGAAGTCAGATAAATCTGTAAAGGGCCGTGCGCAGAGGCATCGGGGCTCCGAATTCAGCTCAATGGATGGATTTCGACACGGTCTTTCCGCCGCTCATCCCGGCGTAAGCCGGGATCCGGCCTCGTGGTGGCGCGGCGGAACGGCGAGGCTTTTGGCGTCGCGGTCCTGGATCCCGGCTTACGCCGGGATGAGCTGAGGGGGCTGCCCAAAAGCGTCAACCCGAATTCGGAACCCTGCGCGGGCATTCAGGCGAACGAGATGCTCGACCTCGCTTCACCCGATCGCCCTGGGGCCTTGTGTCCGCCAACTTATCTGATACGTTAGCATCATGGACTCATCCAAGGCCATGCAAGAGGGCGCCGCGCCGCCGATCCTCGACCGTGTCGTCGCCGGGCTGACGCAGACGATCCGCAACGAGCTCGCCCCCGGCGCTCGTCTGCCCAGCGAGGCCGATATCGCGGGCACCTATGGCGTGAGCCGTCTGACGGTGCGCGAGGCCGTGAAGATGCTGGCCGGACGCGGGCTCATCGATTCGGCGCGCGGGCGGCGCGCCATCGTCCGGCAGCCCGACGGCGCGGCCTTCAGCGACTTTTTCGCCATCGCGGCACGGCACGACGCCAAGACCTTCTTCGACCTGATGGAGGTGCGCCAGGCGCTCGAGGTGCAGTCAGCGACGCTTGCCGCCCGGCGCGCCAACCGGGCCGGCCTTGCCGCGATCGACAACGCCTTGGCCGGGATGATCCAGGCGGTCGAGGAGATCGGGACCGGCCCGGACAGGATCGCGGCCGAAAGCCGTTTCAACCGCTACGATGTCGGCTTCCACGAGGCCCTGGCCCTCGCCAGCGGCAACCGCATGCTGACGCTGCTGCTCGAAGCCATGGCGGTGCCGCTGGCGGAATCGTTCCGCATGTCGACGCGGGGACGCGCCTTGCGCGGGCAGACCCATGAGGCCACGCTGTCGGCGCACCGGCTCATCTTGGAAAGCGTCCGGAAAGGCGACGGCCGCGCCGCCGCCCAGGCGATGCGCGCCCATCTGCGCGACGCCGAAAGCGACCTGCGCGCCGCCTTCGGCCATGGACCCGGGTAGGTCAAACCCCGATGCCCGGCGTCCCCGGCGGAAGTTCGGCTACGGGGACGCATCGGCCATTCGTGAGCCGGCAGGGCGATGACCGCTTTGTGGCGTCAAGCGGACGCGGAGCCTCGGCTGCGATGGTTGCCGATCCTGACATGCATTAGCCGATTTTGGACGGTGCTCTACCGGCGGACATGCCTAGAGTATACGTCGCTAGACGCCGCACTCAGGTGGCGAGTTGGTCGCCAAATCGACGTGCCGGCCATGAAACCCACGGAGGAGTCTGAAATGGCTGATCGTGACCTTGGCGCTCTATGGGAGGCTCACTGCCGTTACGAGTTCGAGACTCGCGACGTGGACGCTACAATGGCGACGATGGTTCGCGAACCCTACGTCAACCACATTCCGACGATGGCCGGCGGCGTCGGTCACGATGAGTTGAAGCGGTTCTATAAATACCACTTCATCGGCGTGAATCCCCCCGACTTCCGGCTCACGCCGGTTAGCCGCACGATCGGTGCCAATACCGTCGTGGATGAATTCGTTGTCCACTTCACGCACACCACGCAGATCGACTGGATGCTGCCCGGGATCGAACCGACGGGCCGCGTGGTGGAAGTCCCCACGGTTGCCATCGTGCAGTTCGACGGCGACAAACTGGTGAACGAACATATCTACTGGGACCAGGCGAGCGTCCTGGTACAGATCGGCAAGCTCGATTCCGACGGCCTTCCTGTCGCGGGCGCCGAGACGGCGCACAAACTCTTGAACAAGAAGCTGCCCAGCAACACGCTGATGGAAGAAGCGTGGCTGGAAAGTGCCGGAAAGCCTCTCTAGTGGCCGTGTATCCGCTTCAACCGCTGTGCGGTGGAGCTGAGGAACGACCGCGATAGGTCGAAAGCCGACCTCCGGGTCGACGGTACCTCGATAGCTCCAGCTCCCGGCGCATCGCCACATTGCCGCCGCCGAATTACCGCTTCAGGCGGGCCAGGGCTTCGTCGGCCTCCTTGCAGCCCGCCAGCTTGCCCCGTTCGTACCAGAGGATGGCCTTGCTGCGATCCGCCGGCGCGACGTCGTCGCCATGCTCCTCGATGTCGCCGAGACGGCACATTGGCGAAGATATCGGGCGGAAGCTATGGTCCGATCCCGTCGGGCCTGGCCCCACGACCCCTAAATCCACAGGACGCCGAGCGAACCCATGCCCGTAACCATCCGTCCTCTCGCCCCGACCGACCGCGCCGGTTGGGAGCCGCTCTGGCAGGGCTATCAAGCCTTCTACAAGGTGGCGATCCCGCCCGAGACCACGGCGCTCACCTGGTCGCGGTTCTTCGACGGGATCGAGCCCGTCAACGCTCTCGTGGCCGAGGACGCGGGGCGGCTCGTCGGTCTTGTCCACTACATCTTTCACCGCAACACCTGGATGGCTGGTCCGGTCTGCTATCTGCAGGACCTGTTCACCACCGAGGCGGCGCGCGGCAAGGGCGTCGGCCGCGCGTTGATCGAGGCGGTCTACGGCAAGGCGCGCGAGGCCGGGTCGCCTCGCGTCTACTGGCTGACCCATGAGACCAACGCCCAGGCCATGGCGCTCTACGACAAGGTCGCCGAGCGGTCGGGCTTCGTGCAGTTCCGCAAGCCATTGTAGAGTGCCAGCCGAGGTCGGGCGGCCGCAGGCCGGGTTCGACGGCGCGTCGCGCGCAGGAATCCCCGCTCCACAACGGCCCCGCCCGCCGCAAGTCTCGGGCGATCCCGTCCCGCAATCTCGAGAAGAATGCGCCTTGCCATCAACTGCGTTGTGGCCGCGTCGTCCTGCGCCACATGCCGACCCGCCATCCCGGCGCCCCGGCCGCCGGCGTGCGCGCCGTGCGCCAGGACTGGGACGGGACGGTCGCGGGCATCCCTCTCGACGGCTACGCCCGCGAGCATCGCGAGCTTGCTCAGCCCATCGCGACCTTCGCTTCGGGCGCCGGCGCGTGAGCCTCCTCCTCACCTATTGGGCGGCGACGCCCATTTCTCGACGATCCGCGACGGCTTTGTCTGAGCAGGGGCGCGTCCTACCGATATCCCGCCGCCTGCAGCTCGAACAGCGCCGCATAATGCCCGCCCTGCGCCAGGAGCTCGGCGTGGCTGCCCTGCTCGATGACGCGCCCGTGTTCGAGCACGACGATGCGGTCGGCCATCCGCACCGTCGAGAAACGGTGCGAGATGATCAGGCAGGTGCGGCCCCGGCTCAGGTCCTTGAAGCGCTGGAACACCTCGTATTCGGCGCGCGCGTCGAGCGCCGCGGTCGGCTCGTCGAGGACCAGCACGGCACCGTCGCGCATATAGGCGCGGGCGATGGCCATCTTCTGCCATTCGCCGCCGGAGAGCTCGACCCCGTCGCGGAAGCGCCGCCCGAGCGGCTGCGCATAGCCCTTGGGCAGCCGGCCGATGACCTGGTCGGCAAGGCTCCGCTCGGCTGCCGCCGCCACGCGGGCCGCATCGCCCGCCTCGGTGATGGCGCCGACCTCGATATTCTCCGAGGCGTTGAAATGATAACGGACGAAATCCTGCAGGATCAGCGCGATGCGGGCACGCAGGTCGGCGAGGTCATAGTCGCGCAGGTCATGGCCGTCGACGAGGATGCGCCCTTCGGTCGGGTCGTAGAGGCGGGCGAGCAGCTTGACGATGGTGGTCTTGCCGGCGCCGTTCTCGCCGACGAGCGCCAGCACCTCGCCGGCCTTGAGCTCGAGATCGAGATGGCGCAAGGCCCAGCGCTCCGTCTCGGGATAGCGGAAGCCGACCCCCTCGAACCGGATGCCTGAGCGGATCGGGTCCGGAAAAGGCCGCGGCCGGTCCGGCGACGCGATGCGCGGCTTGACCTCGAAGAATGCGAACAGGTCGTCGAGATAGGCGGCCTGGCCGGCGAGCTGCGAAAAGCCGAAGAGCATGCCTTCGAGCAGCGTGCGCATGCGCAGGAACGAGCCGGCGAGGAAGCCCATGTCGCCGATCGTGATGTCGCCCGAGACCGTGCGCCAGAGGATCACCGCATAGGCCGCGTAATAGGCGAGCGAGCTCAAGGTCGCGAAGAGGCTGCCCCAGAGCGTGCGCCGCACCGCCAAATGCCGGTTCTCGGCGTACATCTGCGCCGCGAAGGCCTCGAAGCGGCCGACGAGAAAGTCGCCGAGGCCGAAGAGCTTCACCTCCTTGGCGGTCTCGACGCTGGAGCCGAGGTAACGCAGATAGTCGAGCTGGCGCCGCTCCGGCGTCCGCAGGAAGCTGATGCGGTAGCCTTCGGCGTTGAAGCGCAGCTCGGCGAGCGCCGCCGGCAGCAGCGCCAGCGCCAGCATCAGGAGTAGCCAGGGCGCATAGGCCATGAGGCCGAAGGCCAGCGCCAGGACGGTGACGAGGTCCTGCGTCATGCCGAAGACCTGGGTCAGGATCAGCGTGCGCCCGGTCACCTGGCGGCGCGCTCGGTCGAGCCGGTCCTGCTGCTCGCTGTCTTCGAACTGGTCGAGGTCGAGCGTCGCCGCATGGCGCATCAGCCTGACGCTGGCATAATCGCTGTAGCGTTCGGAGAGGAGATCGCCGAGGAGCGCGCTCGCCCGGGTCAGGAGGTCCGCCGCGACCGTCAAGGCCAGCTCGATCCCGACCAGGACGGCGAGCGGAGACAGGCGGCCGGACGCGAGCCAGTCGGAAAGCGTGGCGCCGGGCGAGGGTGCGTGCGTGAGCCGCACCACGTCGTCGAGGATCATCTTGCCGACATAGAGCATGAGGGCCGGCAGCACGGCGCGGCCGAGACGAAGCGTGATCGTCGCCAGCGCCAGACGCGGACTGGTCTGCCAGATCAGCCGAAACAGGCGCGGCAGGTTGCGCAGCGTATCGGCGCGGGCGCGCAGGCCCTGCGGCAGCGGAGGCGCGGCATCGAACATGCCGTGCTTGTAGACCGGTTCAGCCCGATGGCGCATCCGCAAAGACCCGCACCCGAAGCAGGCCACCCGCTCGGGTCACCGCCGCGGTGCTCGGCCCGTCCCGCCGCCTCAGCACGAAGAACATGCCCTCGACCGGACGATTGGCCTCGAGCCGGATGACGGCCGGCACCGCCTCAAGGATGTCGAAGGTTTCGGCGGCCAGGCGCCGGATGTAGCCGGGATCGTGGGCAAAGCGGCCGGACGATAACAGCGCATAGTCGTGTTCCGCCGTCGTCTCGATGCTCAGCGCCAGGATCCCGCCCGTCGCCATCGACCGGGCAAGACCGGCGAATATCGGCTCAAGGTCGCCTATATAGACGAGAAGGTCAGCCGCGAAGACGAGATCGAACGGAGCGGAAGACCCGTCCAGGAAGGCGACCGCTTCCGCCTTGACGAGTTCCGCGTAAAGGCCGCGCTCGGCCGCCTTCTCCAGCATCCGCCCGGCCAGGTCGACGCCGGTGAGCGAGCCGCCGAACCGCGCCAGAGGTTCGGCCGCCAGGCCGGTTCCGCAGCCGAGGTCGAGACTTCGGCGAAACCCCGTCCGGTGCCGGGCGACACGCGCCGCCATCGCTTCGGGCGCCGTGTAGCGAAGCACGTCGACGAGCTGTCGGTCGAACTCCTCGGCGAAGGCGTCGAAATGACGCTCCAGATAGTCGTTCGGTGCGCGGGTCAGGGCCTTGCCGCTGACGGCCTCGAGCAGATAGCGCTGGGACGGATCGTCCGGGTCGAGCTCGAGCCGCTTCCGGCCGAGGGCGATGGCGGCGTCGCGATGGCCGAAGGCGCAGAGGACCGCGAAGCCGCTGCGCAGGATGTCGTCGAGGCTCTCGCTGTCGGGTCCGGCCAAGGTCCCGTAGTCGGCAAGTGCCTCGTCGATGCGCTCCTCGATCATCCTGCCGAACATGTGCGCCCGCAGATATTTGCGATGCGCGCTGGCGTCCAGGGGTCCGAAGCGCAAGGCCTGCTCGAAGGCGGCGGCGCATTCGGCATAGTCGCCCGACAGATAGAGGACGTGGGCGAGCCCGGTGAACCCGAGCGCGTTCGCATAGCCGTGCCGGATCGCGGACCTCAGGCTGAGCTTGGCCTCGTCCAAGCGGTGTTGTGCGAACTGGACGAGGCCGAGACCGAAATGCGCGTCGGCGAGAGCCGGGTCCTGGGCGATGGCGCGGCCGAACGCCGTCTCGGCCTCGGCGTGCTCCCCACGCTGGCTGCACAGATTGGCGAGGAGCAGCCAGGATCGCGCCGCGGCGGGATCGAGCCGGAGCGCCTCTCGTATGCACCGGTCGGCGCGTGCCTTGTCGAGCGATGCGTCGTGGGCGCCGGCCAGATCCCGCCAGAGGTCCGGATCGTCGGGCGCGAGGCGCAAGGCCACCCGGAACGCCTCGATGGCACCGTCGAGGCGTTGGCTCTGCCATTCGACCAGGCCGAAATGCCGCAGGGCCGGCGCCGCCGTCCCGTATCGGCCCATCAGCACCTTGAATGAGGGCGACGTATCCTGCAGCCGGCAGATCAACCCGTCGACCTCGGCCGGGGTCGGCAATTCGATGGTTGCGGTCACGCCGGCATTGTCCTTGTCGTCCAGTCGAGAGCTCTTCGTCGCAGAACGTGACGACGTTACCGGCGATCGCAGGCGTGAAGCTGATCAGGACACTGTCCCGGATGGTCTCATATCCCGGCGTACATCCGTCCCGGATTGAGGATGCGGTCGGGGTCGAAGCTCGCCTTGACGCCGACCGTCAAGGCGCGCAGCGCCGGCGCCAGGGGCTCGAACACGTCGATCTGCCGGCGCAGGGCGTCCGGCGCCCTGACGAGCGTCGCATGGCCGCCGAACCCGGCGAGCGCCGCGCGAATGTCCGCTGCGCCCGCATCCCCCTTCGCCGCCGTCGTGGTCCAGACGAGGCCACCCCCCCAGTCATAGGCGTGATCGCGCAGCAGCGGCCGGATTTTCGCGACGAGTCGAGGCCCCTGCGTTGGGGCGACCGAGATGCGCCAGACCGCTGCCTCGGCATTGGTGGCGACGGTGCCTCCGTCGCGCAACTCTGCCCAGCGTGAAGCCGCATCGGGCAGCATCTCGGCCGGCCCGAACTCCGCCAGCAGCGCGGCGACGCGCGCCGACCGGCCCTCGACCGTCGTCGCGAAACCCTCGAGCCGCACAAGCGTGAGCGCCCTGTCCCGCCCCGGTCCGGCCGGGATATGAGCGGCTCCCGAGATGTCGAAGGGCGAGGCCATGGCTCTGGTCAGCGCCGCCACGGCGCGAGCATCGTCGAGCCCGGACCAGGCCAGCGTCGCCGAGGCCTCGGGTTTCGGCAGCACCTTGAAGGTCACCTCGGTCAGGAAGCCGAGCGTACCATGGGCGCCGCAGCTGAGCTTGACGAGGTCGAGCCCGGTCACGTTCTTCATCACCCGGCCACCGGACTTGATCGCCTCGCCGCGGCCGTTGACGAATCTTACGCCGATCAGGTGATCGCGGATCGCCCCGGCCTGGATGCGGCGCGGCCCCGACGCATTGGCGGCGACGAGGCCGCCGACCGTCGGCTCGCCCGAGCAGCCAAGGCCACGCTGGCTGCGTGCACTTGCCAGCGTCTCATAGAGCGCGCGATGGTCCATGGGCTCGACCGGAAGCCGCTGGCCATGGGCGTCGAGCGCGGCTTCGAGCTCGCGGACGGGGGTGCCGGCGCGCGCCGCGATGACGAGCTCGGCCGGCTCGTGCAGCGTGATGCCGACGAGGGCCGAGCTCGACAGCAATGCCTCGGCCTCGACCGGGCGGCCGAGACCCGAGCGCGTGCCCCCGCCGCGAAGCTCCAGGCGACGGCGCGCGCCACGCGCCTCGCGGATGAGATCGGCCGCCTCCTCCTCGCTGACCGGCGAGAGGATCACGCCGCGACCCTGCCGCTGAGCGGGAAGACCTTGGCCGGGTTGAGCAGCCAGGCCGGATCGAAGGCGGCCCGGACGCGCATCTGCTGGTCGAGATCCACCGCGGTGAACTGCACGGGCATGAGATCGCGCTTCTCGATGCCGACGCCATGCTCGCCCGTCAGGCAGCCGCCGACCTCGACGCACAGGCGCAGGATGTCGTTACCGGCCTCCTCGGCCTTCTCCTGCTCGGCCGGATCGTTGATATCGTAGAGCACCAGCGGATGCAGGTTGCCGTCGCCCGCATGGAAGACGTTGGCGGCCCGCAGCCCGTGGGCCGCCGTGATCTCGCCGATGCGGCGCAGCACCTCGGACAGCCGGCCGGTCGGGATCGTGCCGTCCATGCAGATATAGTCGGCCACGCGCCCGGTCGCCCCGAAGGCCGATTTGCGGCCCTTCCAGATGGCGGCGGTCTCGGTCGCGGAGCGGCTCTCCTTGATGGTCTTGACGCCGTGCTGACGCGCGATGGCGACGATGCGGGAGAGCTCGGCCGTCATCTCCTCGGCCGATCCTTCGACCTCGATGATCAGCATGGCCTCGACATCGAGCGGATAGCCGGCATGGGCGAAATCCTCGCAGATCCTGATCGCTAGCTTGTCCATATATTCCATGGCGACCGGGATGATGCCCGCCGCGATGATGGCGGCGACGGTCGCGCCCGCGCCTTCGACCGTCTCGAAGCCGAACAGCACCGGCTGGGCACCTTCGGCGGCGCGCAGGATGCGCACCGTGGCTTCGGTGACGATGCCGAGCTGGCCCTCCGACCCCACGACGAGCCCGAGAAGGTCGAGGCCGCCGCTGTCGAGATGGGCACCGCCGAGGTCGACGACCGTGCCGTCGACCAGCACCATGCGGACGCCGAGCACGTTATTGGTGGTGACGCCGTATTTCAGGCAATGCGCGCCGCCCGAGTTCATCGCGATATTGCCCGCGATGGTGCAGGCGAGCTGCGAGGACGGGTCGGGAGCGTAGAAGAAGCCTTCGGCCGAGACCGCTCCGGTGATGGCGAGGTTCGTCACGCCGGCCTCGACGCGGGCGACGCGGTTCTCGTAATCGAGAGCGAGGACCCGGTTCATCTTGGAGACGCCGACCACGACCGCATCGGCCTGCGGGATGGCGCCGCCGCAGAGCGAGGTGCCGGCACCGCGCGGGACGACCTTAATTCCCGCCCGGTGGAGATAGCGCATCACGGCCGAGACCTCCTCGGTCGTGCGCGGCAGCACCACGGCGAGCGGCATCTGGCGATAGGCGGTCAGTCCATCGGTCTCGAAGGCGCGGCGTTCGTCCTCGCTCTCGATGAGGCAGTCGTCCGGGACGAGAGCGCGAAGGCCCGCCACGATCGCGCCCCGGCGGGCGAGGATCTTCGGGTCGGGCTCAGGGAAAGCGATAGCGGACATGCTTGCTCCTCGCGGCGGCGGGACGATGCGGGCCAGTCCGAAGATAATGGGCGGGCGCGCCGAAGGCCACCGTTCATGGCGAGACTTGTGCCGAACGGCCGGGAGCAGAGCCCGGCCGCATCGGCGGCGGGCGGGCATCCATCGGCTCCCGGATCATCGCAGAACCGCTTCGCGGTTACTCCGCGGCACGCGCGGGCGGCGGCATGGCGACACGATGCTGCGCCACGGGAATCATGGCGCGGACCTTGGCAACGCGGCCGAGGTCGAGGCGGCTCGAGACCGTGCCGACCCCGTCGCTGGCGCGGGCCACGACATGGCCCCAGGGGTCGGCGACCAGCGAATGGCCGTAGGTCTGGCGCGGCTGGCCGCCCTGCATGAAGGTGCCGGTCTGCGCCGCCGCGCAGAAATAGGTCTCGGTCTCGATGGCCCGCGCGCGGCAGAGCACCTCCCAATGGTCCTTGCCTGTCTGCAGCGTGAAGGCGGCCGGCAGGGCGATCATCTGCGCACCCCGCTCCGCGAGCGCCTGGAACAGTGCCGGGAAGCGCAGGTCGTAGCAGATGGCGCAGCCGATGGTGATGCCCTCGCAGTCGTAGGTCACCACCGCCTCGCCCGGCTTGAAGGAGGCGCTCTCCTTATAGTCGGTGCCGTCCGGCGCCGTAATGTCGAAGAGATGGATCTTGCGGTAGCGCGCCACTTCGGCGCCATCGCGATCGAAGACGAGTGTGGTGTTGCCGAGCCGTGTCTCTCCTTCGATCCGCTCGAGGATGGAACCCGCGTGGATGAAGACGGCGTGCCGGCGGGCGAGGTCCCGCAGCATGCGATAGGCCGGGCCGTCGGGCAGGGCCTCGGCCGCGGCGCGCTTCGAGCGAGCGTCGCCGCCGAGGTAGTCGAAACATTCCGGCAGCAGCACCCAATCGGGGCGGTCCTCGGCGACCGCGCGCTCGATCAGCTCGGCAGCCGCGGCGAGGTTCATCGCCTTGTCGCTGATCGAGTTCATCTGGATGAGCGTCGCCTTCATCGCCGTCCCTCCGTCGACAGAGTCGCGAGCCGTTGTGAACCCGGGCGTGCATCGCCGTCAATCCCGCGCCCTCGTCGCGAAATCGGCCAAAGCAGAGCGGCACGTGGGTTGCGACCAGAGCCCCGACTTCCGGCGGGATCGTGGATGTCGTCCCGTTCCCGGCCGGACCTGTCTCGAAATGGGGTATCGCCTTGGCCCGCAGTGCCATCCTGTCGCCCTCCGCTGCAGCACGGCTCGCGCCGTCGCGTCGCTCGAACGGCCGGCTCGGCCTGTCGCGCGGCGGATCGGTCGCCCGCACCAAGCCCAATACGGCGATGCTCCGGATGGTGTTCACCGCCATCGTCGCGGGATGCGACGCAGCCGTCGTCGTCGGCATGGCGGTCCTGGTCGGCGTGGCCTATGGGCCGGGCGCCGACCCCCATAACGATCTCGTCCTCGGCCTCACCGTCGCCGTGCTCTTCGTCGTTCCGATGGCGTTCCGTCAGGACTATGCGATGGACCGCTATGCGAGCTTCAAGGGCCATTCCAAGGAGGCGTTCACGGTTTGGGCGATCGCGATGCTCAGCGCCCTGGTGCTGGCTTTCATGACCAAGACTAGCGACAGCTTTTCGCGCAGCGGCGCCCTCATCCTGTTCTTCGCCGGCTTCGGCGGCATCCTGATGGTGCGGGCCATCCTGATCCCAGCGGTCCGCCGCCGGATGGCCGCAGGGCGCATCGTCGGCCGCCATATCTTCCTGGTGGGGGACGAGGCCATGATCCGCGCCTTCACCGAGCGGCACGAACCGCGCCAGGTCGGGCTGCGCCTCGTCGGCGCCTCCGTGCTGCGGCCCGACCCCGAGTCTCTCGGCGACGACCTCGCCTTGGCGGCGGCCTCCGCCCGCGTGCTGCGGCCCGACGACGTCTACATCCTGGTGCCATGGGCGGCGCAGGTGACGCTCGAAGCCTGCATCAATACCTTCCTGCGCGTGCCCGCCTCGATCCATCTGTCGTCGGAACGCTTCTTCGACCAGTTCCAGGACCTCCACGTCGCCCGCGCGGGCGACATCGCCTCGCTGCATCTCGTGCGCCGGCCGCTCTCGCCGAGCGGGGTCATGCTCAAGCGCGTCTTCGACATCGCCGCCGCCTCGCTCGCCCTCCTGCTGCTCGCGCCGGTGTTCGTCCTGGTGGCGCTTGCCATCCGGCTGGACAGCCGCGGCCCCATCTTCTTCCGGCAGCGCCGCTACGGCTTCAACCAGGAGCCGTTCCTCATCTACAAGTTCCGCTCGATGCGGACGCTGGAGGACGACCGCACGCTCAAGCAGGCGACGCGCGACGACAGCCGCATCACTCGGGTCGGACGGATTTTGCGCAGGACCAACCTCGACGAGCTGCCGCAGCTCGTCAACGTGCTCTTGGGCGACATGTCGCTCGTCGGCCCGCGACCGCATGCGCTCGCCCATGACCAGGCCTTCGAGCGTGACATCGCGCTCTATGCCCGGCGCCACAACGTCCGCCCGGGCATCACCGGCTGGGCGCAGGTCAACGGCTGGCGCGGCGAGACCGACACGCCCGCCAAGGTCGAGGGCCGCGTCCGCCACGACCTCTATTACATCGACAACTGGTCGCTGCTGCTCGACGTCGCCATCATCTTCAAGACTTTGTTCTCTCGAACGGCCTACCGCAATGCCGGCTGACGGGAAGGGCGAGCCCACGGAACTTGGCGGCGGCCTGCGGCGTTCACCTGCGCTTCATGGATAATGTCGTCTTAATATTGGTGCTCGCCGGCGGCTATCCGCTGTCGCAAAAATAATACAGCGGCGGGCTTTGACTTCAGACGGCAGCTCTTCGCAAGCAGAGGTGCCGCCGAGTTTAAGGTCTCGTAAGATCGGAGATGCCAGGTTCGGTGTAGGGGCGATGTGCCCGAGAGCACCGATGCGATGGGGATGGGGTCGAGATGACGACGCGATACGGCAGCTTGGGTGCGGTGCTCGGTCTCTTCTGCTGCGGAGCGATGGCGGCCCCCGCGGTCGCCGCCGACCTCCCCTACGGACCGGGCGGAGGCTACGCGGCCGCGGCTGGATGGGGCGTCGCGGCTCACCCCTATTTCGCCGAGGCGTCCCGCTTCGACATCTACGGCTATCCGGTCGTCCTTGCCGCGCCGAACCCGCTCTATGCCTCGACCGGATGCCCTCCGGTGCTGCAGCCCATCTACGACGCGACCGGCAATTTTGCCGGCTACAATCCGATCCAGGCCTGTCGATGATTCTGCTTGACAGGGAACTTTTCACCACAATCCCGGTTCTATAATCCGAGTGGAGGGTATGTCATGGACCAGACGTCTTCGGGAAGGTCGATGCGCCGTCTCGGCATCGTGATCGCCGCCTGTTTCATCGGTGCGCCTCTGGCCGCAGCGCCTTTGGCCTACAATGGCCACGACTTCAATTTCAGGCCGCTGACGATCAACAAGAGCCTTCGTGTCGTCAAAGCCTTCGGCGAGAACGACGAGGATTGCGTCTACGTGCTGCGCCGCGTTCCGCGGCCGGACGGCAACCTTCACACCGCCAAGAAGCTCATCTGCAACGATTGATCCGGCGCTGACAGCCGCCATATCGGTCGGATGTCGGCCAGCGATATTCTGAACCTCACCCCAGCTGGGCTTCACTGTCCGGCTGGGGATTTTCATATCGACCCGGTGCGTCCGGTGGCGCGGGCTCTCGTTACGCATGGCCATGCGGATCACGCGCGCGCCGGACATGGCGCCGTGATGGCGACGGACCATACGCTCGACATCATGGCATTGCGCTACGGCGCGGATTTCACGCAAAGCCGGCAGGCCGCCCGGTTCGGCGAAAGCGTCGCGATCGGCGATGTCGAGGTTTCGTTTCGCCCGGCCGGCCACGTGCTCGGATCGGCCCAGATCGTCATCGAGCAGGCCGGCTACCGCCTCGTCGTCTCCGGGGACTACAAGCGCGCGCCGGATCCGACCTGCACGGGCTTCGAGCCAGTCCGCTGCCATGCCTTCATCAGCGAGGCGACCTTCGGCCTGCCAGTGTTCCGTCATCCGGCGGCGGCGGGCGAGACGGATAGGCTCCTCGCCTCGCAGCGGCTGTTTCCGGAGCGGACCCATATCCTCGGGGTCTATGCGCTCGGCAAGGCGCAACGCATGATGGCGCTGCTCCGCGCCGCCGGCTACGCGCGCCCGCTCTACATCCACGGCGCCCTCGAACGGCTCACCCAATACTATCAGCACAACGGCATCGCCCTCGGCGACATCCGCAGGGTGGCGGCGGGCGAGCGGCAGAGCCTCGCCGGCGAGATCGTGCTGTGCCCGCCGGGCGCCATCAAGGAGCTGTGGGCGCGGAAGTTTCCCGACCCGATCACCGCCGCCGCCTCCGGCTGGATGCGCGTCAGGGCGCGGGCCCGGCAGAAGGGCGTCGAACTGCCGCTCATCGTGTCCGACCATGCCGATTGGACCGAGCTCTGCGAGACGGTCGTCGAGACCGGTTGCGAGGAGCTCTGGGTCACCCACGGCGAGGCCGAGGGCCTGGTCCATTGGGCGACGACCAACCTCGGCATTGCGGCGCAGCCGCTCCACCTCATCGGCTATGGCGACGATGTCGAGGACGAGGAGCCCGACGCAGCCGCCGGACCGCCACCACACTGAGCGAGGAACCAGATGTCGGATGCCTTCCCCGGACGATGCGCCTGCGGATCGGTGACGTATCGGATGACCTCGCAGCCGATGTTCGTCCATTGCTGCCATTGCCGCGACTGCCAGCGTCAGACCGGCAGCGCCTTCGTCGTCAATGCCTTGATCGAGGCTGATCGCGTCGAGTTGCGGTCCGGCACGACGGAGGCCGTTCCGGTGCCGACCGATTCGGGCCGGCCGCATGCCATTCATCGATGCCCTCGCTGCCGGACCGCTTTGTGGAGCACATACAGCGGGCGCGAAAGCGTGCGATTCGTCCGGGTCGGCACGCTCGAGGAACCTGGAGAGCTTTCCCCCGACGTCCATATCTACACGCGCTCGAAACTGCCTTGGGTGACGCTTCCCGACGGCGCCCGGGCCTTCGAGGCCTATTACGATCCGGGGCAGGAATGGCCGGCCGAAAGCCTGGCGCGCCGCAAGGCGCTGCTCGGGTGACGTGATCCGACCGGCGGGGGCGCGACGCCGTCCCATGGAGCGCAGTGCGGCATGAGGGCCTTTTCCCGCCTGCTCGATCGCTTGAGTTTCGAGCCCGGCCGCAACGGCAAGCTGCGGCTCATCACCGATTATTTCCGCGCCGTGCCCGACCCCGACCGCGGCTATGCGCTCGCGGCACTGACGGGATCGCTCGATTTCGCCAATGCCAAGCCCGCCCTGATCCACGCGCTCGTAGCGGAACGGACCGACCCGGTGCTGTTCCGGATGTCCTACAATTACGTCGGGGACCTCAGCGAGACGGTGGCGCTGATGTGGCCGGCCGCGCCGGTCGTCGCCGAGGCACCGAAACTGTCGGAGGTGATCGAGACCTTGGCCACGACGAGCCGGCTCGATCTGCCCCGGCGGCTGGCCGCGTGGCTCGACGCCCTCGACGAGACCGGCCGGTGGGCGCTGCTGAAGCTCATCACCGGAGCGTTGAGGGTGGGGGTCTCGGCGCGCCTCGCCAAGACCTCGCTCGCCGCGCTCGGCCCGCACGCGCCCGACGACATCGAGGAGGTCTGGCACGGCCTTGCTCCGCCCTACGAGGGCCTCTTCGCCTATGCGTCAGGCCACGCCGGGCGGCCGGACGTCACCGATCTGACGCCGTTCCGCACGCCGATGCTGGCTCACGCGATCGACGAAGCGAAGGACTTCGCCGCCCTCGTTGCCGCCGACTTCTCGGCCGAATGGAAATGGGACGGGATCAGGGCCCAGGCCGTGACCGGCCTCGACGTCGCCGGCCGGCCGGTGGCGCGCCTCTACTCGCGCAGCGGCGACGATATCTCCGGCGCCTTCCCGGACCTGATGGAAAGCCTGACGGACGGACGCTGGGGACGGGCGGCGCTCGATGGCGAGCTCCTGGTGGTCCGAGACGGCAAGGTCGAGCCCTTTGCCAGCCTGCAGCAAAGGCTGAACCGCAAGACCGTCTCGCAAAAGACCATCGCGCGATACCCGATCCATCTGCGTGCCTACGATCTGCTGCTCGAGGCGGAGGAGGACCTGCGTCCCCTGCCTTTCGCGGCGCGGCGCGAGCGGCTCGCGCGCTTCGTGCACCGCCTCGGCGACCCGCGCATCGACCTGTCGCCCATCGTTGCCTTTCGCGACTGGGATCATCTCGCCGAGATCAGGCTCGATCCGACGCTGGCCGGCGCCGCCGGAGATGCCGATGCGATCGAAGGCCTGATGCTGAAGCGGCGCGACAGCGCCTATGTGCCGGGCCGACCGAAGGGCCCGTGGTTCAAGTGGAAGCGTCAGCCCTTCAACATCGATGCCGTGATGATGTATGCCCAGCGCGGCCACGGCAAGCGCTCCTCCTTCTACTCGGACTATACGTTTGGGGTGTGGAAGGAAGGGCCCGGTGGGGAGGAACTGGTGCCGGTCGGCAAGGCCTATTCGGGCTTCACCGACCAGGAGCTGGTGAAACTCGACCGCTTCGTGCGCAACAACACGGTGGCGCGCTATGGGCCGGTGCGCGAGGTCAGGCACGAGCCCGACGACGGATTGGTGCTCGAGATCCTGTTCGAAGGATTGAACCGCTCGACCCGGCACAAATCCGGCGTCGCCATGCGCTTCCCGCGCATCGCCCGCATCCGCTGGGACAAGCCGCCGGCCGAAGCCGACCGCTTTACCGCCCTGGAACAGCTCATCGCCGAGCCGCCTGCGGAATAAACCGTCATTTTACTTCGATGACGAAGTGGATCGTCTGCGCGTTGCCGTTCGGATAGATGTAGAGCACGTCCACCGTGTCTTCGCCGAAGAAGTCGGGCGCGCTCTTGTAGTGGGTCTCCATTCCCGGGACCTCGACCTCGTTGCAATGCTCGTAGATGCGCGACGCGAAGGTCGTGAACAGCTTCTTGTAGACGAAGGTGACCTCGCCGTGCTGAGGCGGCGAGAGGATGCGGCTGACGGTCTTGCCGGCAGACGAGCAGTCCGGATTGGCGACCGCGCTGAGCGCGACCGTCGCCTCGTCGCCGCTCGGCACGAAGCGTATGACCTCCGAGGCCTTCGGCAGGCGGCCCGCCTCGCTCGGTGGGAGCTTGGGCGCGACGGGCGTCGCCGGCGGCAGGGGCGAAGCCGGCGCGGCAGGCACCGCGGGCGCGGATGGCGACGTCGCATCGATCGGCGGGGGCGCCTCCGCCGCAAGAGCTGCCGTGCAGGACGCCAGGACGGCGACTGCCAGAGAGGAAAGGCGCATGACGATCGGCTCCGGTTCGGATTTTCTGCCGGCAGGCCCGAGCCCCGGCGGCGCCATAACTAGCGCGCTCGGCGCCACCGCAAAGGTCCCTTCTCCGGATGATCGGCGCGGCGCGCTCATCGGGGAGGGGGCGCGAAACCCAGGACCTCCCGCGTGTAGGTCTCGACGACCAGGCTGAAGGGGGTGCCGTTCGGCAGAGACAGGACGGCCTGATGTTCGAGCAGGTAAGAGGGCATGGCGAGCGTCTGCGACCGGGCCGGCGGCACCGCCGCTCCGCCTTCCCATCCGGAGGGCAGGGGCGACCACAGCAGCGTCGCGGCAAGCGTATGGCGCACGAAATGCAGGGCCTGCACGGCGCGGCCGAAGGCGATGTCGGTCTCGTCGAGCTGCCGGTTCATCTCGAGGGTCAGCCGCGACGGCACGTACCAGTTGTCGGCTTCGGAGAGGATGCGCGGCCCGCAGCGCAGCCGGACACGGCGATAGCGGACCGGATCGGCGGAAGCGACCTTGAGGATGGCTCGCTGCGCTGTGGTCGGCGCCCTGTCGACGGCCCCGACCCGCTCGGCGACGACCTTGGCGGCGCCACCGATGCCGTGGCTTTCGCACCATCGGTCGAGCGTCAGCGTGGCGCTGTCGTTGCTGAGCAGATCGGCATTGAGTGTCTCGAGCAGGGCCAGCACTTCGAGCCGACCGGTCAGATCGTCCGGCCAGGCCGGGACCGCCGTCTCGGCCTGTGCGGGAAAGGCGCTCATCGCCAGCACCAGCGCCACGCCGGCGAGACGCCGCACACGGTTCGTGCGAGCCATGGTTCGCTCCATGCAAGGACCATCTGCCGGCAGCCGCTCATGCCTCTCGGGAACCGTGCGGGCCAGTCCGGCTTGCCATTTCCGCCGCGAAGGCCGGACGCTTTCGACCGGGCTCCGCATGCGGCGACGCACGGCCGACCGGCGTCCATATCGCGCTGCGCCCGGACCACGATGAGCCCGATCAGATCGCGGCGCGAGCCTCGGCCCGTTCCTCCGCGACGACGTTGGCCGCAGTTGCACCATCGAACGCCTCCATCTCGACGTCACGGTCTGGCGGGAACAGCGGACCGTCGCCGACCGGTTCGGGCCGGGGTTTCAGCACCCGCAGGTCGATCGGCGCGCTCAACTGCTCTTTCGGCGTCGTCCAGACGAAAGCGTCGATCTGACCGGTGGCCGGCGACATCGGCTCCCAATGATCGGAGATGATTCCGTCGGCGACCCAGGCCGGATCGCGCGGCGCCCGCGACGCACGCTGCAGCCACTCGAACAGCGCCCCGGTCTCGCCATGTTCGGCCTCCTCGGCCTCCGCCATCAGCAGACAGGCCTTCACGGTCGGGCGGGCATTGCCGTCGCCCTCGACGAGCGGCGCCATGGCGCGGCGCGCGACGCCGAATTCCCGGGCTTCGAGCGCCGCCCGCGCGACCGCCATGTGGCTTTCGGGATGATCCGGCACGATCCGCGCGAGCTTCTGCGCCCGCTCCAGCCGGTCGGCCGCGGCATCGCCCGGCCGAACGCCCACGTAAGCATCGGCGAGGTCCGGATGGGGGGTCGTCGCGTAGGCGGTCTCGATCAGCTTCGCGGCACGGCGGATTTCACCGTTGCGGGCCAGGAGCCGACCGGCCAGGGCTGCCGCTGGCACCAACGTCGGTTCGGCCCTCAGCGCGTCACGCACGAGACCCAGCGCCTCGTCAGGGTCGCGGTCGGCGATCTCCTGCGCCATCGCGGTGCTCAGCACGGCCTTCTGGCGTCCCGCCGTAGCGCGGTCGATCGATCGGCCCGCCGCGTTGCGCTCGACCGCGGCCAGCGCGCCGGCCCAGTCCTTGTGCTGCGCCCGGTACTGGAGCACGGCCTGACCGGCCCATGGCAGGGTCGCCGTCTTCATCGCCTCGTCGGCGAAATTGAACGCCGCGTCGGAGTCGCCGCGCCGCAGCGCCTCCATGTGCAGGCCGCGCAGAGCCAACGGCCGGGTCTCGGCATGGCCGAGCATTTCCGTGAAGGCGCGTTCCGCCGCCTCCCGGTCGCCCGACATCTGTGCCGCCTGCGCCTTGAGCAGCAGCGTCAACGGCTCGTGCTTGAGGTAACGGTCGGCATCGTGCGCGGCGCGCGCGGCGACGTCCCGGTCGCCCGCCCCGACCGCCAGCATGCCGCGCGACAAGGCCGCATAGCCGTGCTGCCGGCGCCGGTTGCGCGAGGCCAGCGACATCAGCGACGGCACGCGGAAGACGAAGCTCAGGATGGACCACAGCAGCGCCACGACCACGGCGGCAACGATGAGGATTACCAGCGCCGTCAGCGTCGAGCCCTGATATTCCCGGCCGCCGAAGGTCACCAGGACCGTTCCCGGGTGATCGGCCAGCCACACCGTTCCGACAGACAGCAGGACAACGATGGCGAAATAGATCAGCACGCGTATCATCGAACGTCCATCCTCATCCTACACGGCCTTCGCCGGCCTTGGGCAGCGCCTGCGGGGTCATCCGCCGGCCTTTCCGAGCATCGTTATGGCGCGCGAGACGAGGGCCTGCGCGGCCGCGCCGGCGTCGAGGCGAGCCCGCGCCGCATCGGCCCAGGCCTGCGAGGCGGCCCGCCCGGCCTCCGGCAGCTTCGCCCATTCGGCCAGCGCGTCGGCGAGATCGCGGCGATCGAGCGCGGCATCGATACGTGCGCTCAGCGAGGCCGGGTCCTCGGCGGTCGCGGCCGCGCCGACGGGGCGGACCTGCACGAGTGCGCGTGCACCCGCCGCGAACCGGTCGAGGACCGTGTCGCCCTTCGGCTGGACGGCCTTGAGCACGTCGGGTTCGACGCTCGCCCATTGCGCCTTGAGCATCTCGACCGTCGGCGCGCCCTTGGCGGCGAGGGCACTCAGTGGCGCGAGGGAGGCATCGTCGACGCCCAACGATTTCAGCGCGTCCATCTCGGCGCCGAACGGCCTGCCGTCGTCGAGCGCGCGAGTGACGGCCTGCGCCACCACCGCCAGCGGCGCCGCGCGGGCGGTGTCGCTGTCGCCGACGGCGCGCGCCTCGGTCACCCGGTCGCCGGCCTTCGGCGCCGACAGGGTCGTCTCCAGTCCCGCTACCCGCTTGTCGAGACCGGCGGTCGCCGCCTGAAGCGGCGCGATGTCGAGCTTCGGCAGGGCCGCCAGGGCAGCGCCGATCGCGACACCGCGATGGTCGGCTTCGGTCAGGCGGCGGTCGAGGTCGTCGAGCCGCGCCTGGAGCGGCGCGAGATCAACCTTGGGAATCGAGGCGACATTGGTCTGCAGCGCGTCGATCCGTCCGGCGAGATCGCCGAGCTTGGTGTCGAGTGCGGCGAGACCTGCCGTGTCCGGCGCCGCGGCCGGCGCGCCGACCGGCAGGGCCGTGACGCGCTTCTCGAGATCGTCGACCTTGGCGGCGAGGGCCGACAGGTCGGAGGCTGCGGCCGCTGCCGGCGGCGTGCCGCCCGACGATGACGACGTGCTGTCGGCCGAGGCGGCGGGCGGAGATGTCGGCGCTTCGCCGATCTTCTGCTCAAGCGCCGCGATCCGGCCCGAATTGCCCTGCGACTGATCGGCGGCGGAGCCGAGCTTGCCGCCGAGGGCCGCGACCGCGGCCTTCAATGCAGCGATGTCGCTGGCGAGGCTCGCTGTCTTGCCATCGAGGGCCGAGATCTGCGGACCCTCCTGCGCCGGTTGCGGCCGTGCCTGCAGCGCCGCGACCTGGTCTTTCAGCCTGCCGACATCGGCCGACAGCGCAGCCGAGCCGGTGCGCTGCGGCTCCGTGTAGAGCAGTCCCGCGATCCCCGCCAGCAGGGCCAGCATCACGATGCCGAGCACGAGCGGGACGGCGGATCTGCGCGACTCTTCGGGCGCCGGCATCGGCGTGTGCGAATGGATGTCCGGAGGGTCCCCGGCAAAGAGCGGCTCGGCGGGGGCGGTGGCTTCCGCCGTCGCAGGCGTCTCGATGATCTCTTCCGGCGTCGTCGAGACGTCGCCGACGTGCGGCGGAGCCGACTCGACCGGCGTTGCGGCGTCGTCGGCTGGCTTCACCGGGTCGCGATTTTCCGATGCGTCCGGCGCGGGGTCCGGCTCCCGCGACGTCGGTTCGCCCCCGCCCTCGGCCGAAGCCTCGTGAATCGTATGACCGAAGAGCACCGGCTCTTCCGCGGCTCCGACCTCCACGTCCGGAGGCGTCGATGGCGCGTCCGTGGCCGCGGCGGGCGGCGTCGTTTCGGGCAGGGATGCGGCTTGGGACACGTCGGTCGCGGTCGCGTCGATGATCGGCGGCTCGCGGCGCTTGCGCTGGCTCCGGCGGAACGACTCGGTCGAGCCTCGATTTCCGTTGTCCGCCATTCCTGATCCTCTCTCGCCGATCCAGCGAACCGCCGCGGTCAGGCTTCAAATCGGCACTTTTGCGCCGTTGTCCAGCCTCTGGCCCGCGCCGGCGTTGCCGGGGCCGTCCTACCCGCTTCCCTTAGACCGGACTCGCCGGCGATGGAATCGCGCCGAGCGCCGGTGGCCCGCGATCCGATGGCGGGGGTCCCGTCACGGTCTGATACCTATCCCGAACCTCGGCCGAGCGTCAAAGTTTCGCGTCACCGGCGATAGTCTCGGCCACGGCGTCCATGCGGCCGCCGGATGCCGCCCTCAGGGGGAACTTGCCGGCTGTCCGCCGATGCCCCCCGGGGCCGGGGTCTGCGGTGCGGGCTTGGCCAGGAACTCGCGCTGCGCCGCCGCCGCTCGGGTTTCTACGTCATCGAGCTCCGCATGGGCCGCCTTGAGCCGCGAGTCGAGGGTCGCCAAGTCCTTGGTGCGCCCGGCGATCTCGTCCCCGAGCTGTGACGATTGCCGTTTCAGATCCGCCAGGGCCGCCTGCTGCCGGGCGAGGTCGTCCTCGGCGGCCACGCGTGCCGCGATCGCAGCCTTCGTGGCGCGGTCGATATCGGCGCTTTGCGTACGGGACAGTTGCATTGCATCCCGGTCCGCGGCCAGGATCGTCCTGGTCCTGGTCAGATCGTCGTTGGCCTGCGCCGATTGCCGACGCAAGATTTCGGCGGATTGCGAGGCCGCGGCGGCCTCGCCGCTCAGGCGGTTGCGCTCGGCGGTGGCATCGGCAACGAGCTTGGTGACCTGGTCGCGCTGCGTCTCGAGGCTGCTCAGCGTGTCGCGGCGCGTGCCGATTTCCTTGTCGAGGCCGTTCCGCTGGGTCTGCAGCGTGTCGAGCTGATGTTGCAGGCCTGCGGTCTGGCTCTTCGTATTGGCGAGCGAGGCATCGGCTTGCGCCTGCTGCTGGCGGACGGTCTCCAGGGCCTGTCGGGCCACCGCCAGGTCGCCCGACAGGCGGTCGCGCTCGGCGGTGGCACTCGCCAAGGCTTTCGCGGTCTGGTCGCGCTGCGCCTCGATCCCGCTCAGCGTGTCGCGACGCGTGCCGATCTCCTTGTCGAGGGTGCTCCGTCCGGCCTGAAGCGTGTCGAGCTGTTGCCGCAGGGTGGCGGCTTGGCCCTTCGTGTCGGCGAGCGCGGCGCTGGCCTCCGTCTGCCGCTGGCCGAGAGCCTCGACCGATTGCTGGGCCGCGGCCGCCTCGCCGTTCATGCGATCGCGCTCCGTCGTGGCGTCGGCGATGATCTTGGCGAGTTGATCATGCTGGCCGGTCAGGTCTTCGATCGTGCCGCGCAGGTCGGCGACCGCCTTGTCGAGCGCCGCACGCTCGGCCCGGCGCCTGGCGATCAGGTCGGTGATCTCGGCGGCCTGCTGCTTCAGCGCCTCGGCCCCCTGCTCGGCGGTGGCGTTGTCGGCCACGATCCGGTCGTGCTCGGTGGCGGCGACGGCACTGGCGCTTTCCGCGGCCTCGCGCTGCTTCACGACCTCCGCCAGCATCTCCTTGGCCTTGGCGACCTGGGCTTGCGCCTCGTCGCGGGCCTTGGCGCTGTCCGCCGCGGCGGAACGCTCCGCCGCCAGCTCCGCCGCGACGTTCGACCGCTTGGCCTCGATATCGGCCAATGCGCCGGATGCCTCCTCCTGCGTCTTCAGATTGGCATCGAGGCTGGCTGTCTGCTGCTGCAGCGCCGCGATCCTGGTCCGCTGCGTTACCCGCTCCGAGTCGCCCGAAGCCAACGCCCAGACGAAGAGGACCCAGCCGACCGCGGCGAAAGCCACAAGCGCGAGGGGGATCGGCCTCAGCATCTCGTCCCGCAGCTTCAGTGCCATGACGCCTCCTCCCGGGCCTCCTCTGGTGGAAAGACAAGCATGGCCGCCCGGCGCTGTCATCCGGGAAAGATCATCCCTCGACCTCGATCGCCAGCCGCGCCGACACCTGCCGGCCGCCGTCGAGCGTCGCGGTGACCGTCGCCGCGTGCGTCCCGGGGCCGATCGACGGCAGCCGGACGATCCACATGTGGGACGAGACCTCGGCCTTCACCCAAGGCTTCTTGACCGCCTCGTTGCGGGCGTAGAGTTCCTGCACGAAGGGATCCGGCATGGCGTGCCGCGTCATCGCGACGGGGGCGGCAGTGCCGACCTGCAAGACAACCTCGGTCTTGGGACCACCGTCGAAAACGTTGGCGACGAGGACCGTCGACGGCACCGCGGCCCAGCCGATCCGCGGCTGGAGCTGTGCGCCGGCCCGGTAGTCGCGGCGCATCTCGTCATGCGCGTGAGCATGCAGGGTGACGCGGATCTGCCGCCCGTCCGGTTCCTTGGCCGGGACGAAGCGCGTTGCATAGCCGGTGCCGTCGATCGACAGCACATGGAAGCCGTTCGGGGTGCCGTCGCGGCTGTCCGCGACCGCCACGCCGCGATGGTCGCAGGGGCCGCTCCACCACGAGCCCGACACGGCGGTCAGCACCTGATGGTGATGCTCGCCGGCCCCCGGCCAGCCGTCGGGCAAACCGAAATAGTGGTGCTCGGTCGTATGCGTATGGCCGGAGACGCTGAACGTGTGGCGTCGCCCTTCGAAGAGCGCAAGCAACTCGCCGAGATTGACGAGGTTCTGGTAGGGCTCGCCGTCGAGATAGGTACGGAACGGAATATGCGTGGCGACGACGATCAGCTTGTCGTCGGGCACGTGGGCCAGGAGGTTGCGGACGAAGTCGAGCTGGGCGGGATCGAGCTTGCCGTGGTATTTGCCGCTGTTGTTGGGCTTGCTGCGGTCGGGACCCAGGTAGTCGACGTCGTCGAGCATGACGAACACCGCCTGCGCATAACAGAAGGCGTAGTAGGTCGGTCCGAAGGTCCGCTTATAGGTCTCGCGGGCGTAATGCCGGTCTGGCGCCTCGAAATTGAGGTCGTGGTTGCCGCCGACGTTGTACCAGGGCAGGCCGAGGCTGCCGAGCAGCCGGTTGTAGCGAGGGTAGATGCTGAGGTCGTCGAACGCCATGTCGCCGATCGTCATGCCGAACCGCGCCTCGGTACCGCCGACCACGCTCATGATGTCGTCGCGCACGAAATCGAGCTCGGCCGCGGTCTCGGGCTGCGGGTCGGTGAAGAGCAGCACGTCGAAGCGTCCGGGTTCGTCCTGCCGCGTCAGCGCGAAATCGACCGACGCCGGCAGCGGGCCGGTCGGCGCGATGCCCTCGAAAGTCAGGTCGAGCGCAGCCGGCGTGCCCCGGGGCTGGTGGATGTAGTGGAATCGCGGCAGGTTGGTCTCGGGATCGAGCGCCGTCATGTAGCCCGCCGGCTTGATGACGAAGACGATGGTCTCGTCCGTCACCGGCAGGCTGTAGTGCCCATCGGCGTCCGTCACGGCGACGTCGCGGCCGTTCGAGACCAGCACGCCGGGAAGACCGGCCCTGCGGGGGCCGCCCGCGCCGCTGCGATCCTCGTAGACGAGCCCGGTAACCATGGATTCGCCGGCCGTCTGCGCCATGCCGTCTCCCGCACCGCCGAGCGCCAGCGCCACGCTTCCCGCGGCGGCGCTCCTCAGCAGCCCGCGCCGCGACACACCTTGGGCTTCAACCTGCTGCATGATGACCGTCCTGCTTCGTCGGACCAGATCAGCAAGGCTCGCCGCAACCCTGGACCCGTCGCTTGCGCTTGCCTCTCGTTGCGGCCGGCGACACGCTTTCCGTAGACAACGATTAGAGGGCGAGGGTGAAGGCTGCATGACCGTGGCGGGCGCGTCCCGGCCCGGCCTCGATGCCCGGCCTCAGCCTGGATGCAGCATCGCTTCGGCCTCGATCGCATCATCTCGGCGATGGACGGGCGCGCTCGCCAGCATCCCCCGGCAGGCTTGCACCGCCGCCTCGACGGAAATGTCGGTCATGGACGTGCCCGAGCCGAGAACCCAATCGGCGGCCCGCCCGGCCGGGCGGAATTCGGCCGCCAGATGGACGCTCGTGCCGCGCAGGCCGACCGTCGGCAAGCCTGTCGCCGCCGCGAGATGCATCAATCCCGAATCGTTGCCCACATAGAGCCGGCACCGCTCCAGGCAGGCCACCACCTCGGTCAATGTGAGCTTGCCCCGCAGATCGATGGCGTCGGGCAAGGCGGCCACCAGCGGCGCCGCCAGCCGGTGTTCGAGCGGGCCCGGCCCGGCGAAGATCGCCGCCTGGGCTCCAGGCAGCGCTTCCCCGGCAAGGGCCTGGAACAGGGCCGCGAACCGATCGGCGGGCCACATCTTCGGTTCCCAGCTCGCGGTCGGACAGATCGCGATCACCGGCCGACCTTCCGGAATGAGATGCGCGGCGCGGGCGCGCTCGGCGGCCCCCGTCCAGGCGACCGGAAGAGGCGCCGGCGCGATGCCGAGCAAGGCCGCGTGCTGTTCGAAGAGCCGCCCGGGCCCCGGTCTGCGCATGGCGCGCCGCCGCGCCCATACGAAAAACGGCAGGCCCGAGCCCTTGAGGTCCACCACCAGATCCCAGCGGGTCCGCACGACCTCGGCCCAGAGCTTGAGCCAATGGGTCCGGGAGGCGCGCTTGACCACCAGGATCGTGCGTTCGCGCTGCGGCATATGGTCGAAGAGCCCTGCGGCACTCGGGCTCGCCGCAACCGTAATTCGGCAGCCAGGGTACGAGGCGATCAGATGATCCAGGACGCCGCATGCCATGACCGCATCGCCGATCATGCGCGGCGCGATGAACAGAATACGCATGGCGGGCCTTGGTCTGGAGCGTTGCTACCGACGCGGCGGCGGCTCGGACAATCGGCGAAGCTCTCGGCAAAACGGATTGTACTGCCGATTTGGGCGGACCATACAGGCTTCGATCAGAGTCACCGGGCAAGGACCGGACCGAGGTCGTCCCGCCCGCTCAATGCAGCCAGCGCTGCCGCGGCAGCCTGGTCTTCGGCGCAGGACCGGCCCCCGTTTCGGCGAACAGCTCCGCCAGCTTCTCCGTCATGGCGCCGCCGAGCTCTTCCGCATCCACGATGGTGACGGCGCGACGATAGTAGCGGGTCACATCATGGCCGATGCCGATGGCGATGAGTTCCACCGGCGAGTGCGTCTCGATCTGCTCGATCACGGCGCGCAAGTGGCGCTCGAGGTAGTTGCCGGCATTGACCGACAGGGTCGAGTCGTCGACCGGGGCGCCGTCCGAGATCATCATCAGGATGCGCCGCTGCTCGGGCCGGCCGAGCAGCCGCCCATGCGCCCATTCGAGCGCCTCGCCGTCGATGTTCTCCTTGAGCAGACCCTCGCGCATCATCAGGCCGAGGTTGCGCCGGGCGCGCCGCCAGGGCGCGTCGGCCGCCTTGTAGATGACGTGGCGCAGGTCGTTGAGGCGGCCGGGCGAGGCCGGCTTGCCGGCCTGCAGCCAGGTCTCGCGCGACTGGCCGCCCTTCCACGCCCGGGTCGTGAAGCCCAGGATCTCGACCTTGACGCCGCAGCGCTCGAGCGTGCGGGCCAGGATGTCGGCGCAGGTCGCCGCCACCGTGATCGGCCGGCCGCGCATGGAGCCCGAATTGTCGAGCAGCAGCGTGACCACCGTGTCGCGGAAATCGGTGTCCTTCTCGCGCTTGAAGGAGAGCGGCTGCTGCGGGTCGACCACGACGCGCGACAGCCGCGCGGGATCGAGCATGCCCTCTTCGAGATCGAACTCCCAGGCGCGGCTCTGCTGCGCCATGAGCCGGCGCTGCAGGCGGTTGGCGAGGCGGCCGACGACGTTCGACAGGGTCGAGAGCTGCTTGTCGAGATAGGACCTCAGCCGTTCGAGCTCCTCGGGCTCGCAGAGCTGCTCGGCGGCGATCACCTCGTCGAACCGCGTGCTGTAGGCCTTGTAGTCGGGGCCCTTGGCCTCGTTCGGACCGGTCTGCGGACGCCGGCTTTCGGCGGGCTCGTCGGCCTCCCCGTCGTCGGTGTCCTCGGGCGCCTCGCCGGTCGGCCCGTCGGGACTCTCGGTCGAACCGTCCTCCATCTCCTCGGCGCTCGACTCGGCGGCCTCGGTCTCCATCGTCTCGCCGCTGTCGCTCTCTTCCCCTTCGCCCTCGGCGGGGTCGGCATCGTCCTGCGGCTGGCTCTCGTCGTCCTCGTCCTCGTCATCCTCGCGGTCGGCCGCGGCCGGATCGCCCATCTCCAGCGCCGCCAGCAGCTTGTGGACGGAGCGGCCGAAGGCGCGCTGGTTCTCGATCGTCGCGCCGAGCCGGTCGAGATCGGCGCCCGCCCGCTCCTCGATCCAGGGGCGCCACAGGTCCACGATCTTGCCCGCCGCAGGCGGCGGCGGGCGGCCGGTCAGCCGCTCGCGCACGATCAGCGCGACCGCATCCTCGATCGGCGCATCGGCCCGGTCGGTGATGTCGGCGTAGCTGCCGCGATGATAGCGGTCCTCCAGCATGGCCGAGAGATTGCCCGCGACGCCATCCATCCGGCGCGCGCCGATCGATTCGACACGGACCTGCTCGACGGCATCGAAGACCGTACGCGCGCCCTGGGTTTCGGGCATCAGCCGGCGATGGGTGGCGGCATCATGGCAGGCGAGGCGCAGCGCCATCGAATCGGCATGGCCGCGGACGATGGCGGCCTCGCGCGCCGACAGCTTGCGGGGCGGCTCGGGCAGGCGGGCCTTGGCATCCTCGCCACGGCCGGTGACGCCCGGCCGGTCCGCCGCGAAGGTGACTTCGAGCTCCGGCGTGCGCGACAGCGCCCGCATGCAGGCGGCCACCGCCCGCTTGAAGGGTTCCTGCGGCGCTTCGGCGGGCTGGCCGGGCTTGCGGTTGCCGGAGGGGGCGGTCATCGAGCCCTCGCCGTTATTCGTCCGGCCATGGGATGTCACGCTCCATGATCTCGGACCAGTTATAAGGGCAGGCCTCGGGAAGAGCCGATCGCGGGAGACCCGTCTCATCGAGTGCTTCCAGGCGTCCTCTCTCGTAGCCACGAGCCACGGCCTGTATCAGTGTGCGCTTCAACCCAGGGTGGTCGGCAAGTTGATGAGCCGCCACGGTACGATGCGCCTCGATCGACAGGACCCACGAACGGCTGCGGCGCTCCGCCCGATGGTCCCAGTTCAGAAGGTGCTGCAGGATCCGCGCGAGTGCGCTCTCGAGCTTGTCATATTCACGCCTGCCCACGTCGGCGATCTCGTCTGCCAGATTGATGCGATCGAGGTCTTCCACCCGCCCCTCGCGCAGCAGATCCGCCTGCTGGAGCGCCCAGGTATAGGCGTCATCCTCGTACCGGGCACGCGGCAACGCTGGCAATGCCTCAGTCGCGGCTTTGTCCTTTTCGCGCAGAAGGGTCATGGCCCTTGTCCTCGAATCCTCAGCTCAGCGCCACGTTGACCGCGCTTTCCGGCAGTTCCTTGCCGAAGCAGCGCTGGTAGAACTCGGCCACCAGCGAGCGTTCGAGCTCGTCGCATTTGTTGAGGAATGTCAGCCGGAAGGCGAAGCCGATGTCGCCGAAGATCTCGGCGTTCTCGGCCCAGGTGATGACCGTGCGCGGGCTCATCACGGTCGACAGGTCGCCGGCGATGAAGGCGTTGCGCGTGAGATCCGCCAGCCGCACCATGCGACCGACCGTGTCGCGCCCCTCCTTCGACTTCCGGTAATGCTGCACCTTGGCCTGGACGATGTCGACCTCGCGGTCATGCGGCAGGTAGTTCAGCGTGGCGACGATCGACCAGCGGTCCATCTGGCCCTGGTTGATCTGCTGCGTGCCATGGTAGAGGCCCGAGGTGTCGCCGAGCCCGACCGTATTGGCCGTGGCGAAGAGCCGGAACGCCGGATGCGGCTTGATCACGCGGTTCTGGTCGAGCAGCGTCAACCGTCCGGACACTTCGAGCACGCGCTGGATGACGAACATCACGTCGGGGCGGCCGGCGTCATATTCGTCGAAGCAGAGCGCCACGCTGTTCTGCAGCGCCCAGGGCAGCATGCCGTCGCGGAATTCTGTGACCTGCTTGCCGTCCTTCAGCACGATGGCATCCTTGCCGACGAGATCGACACGCGAGATGTGGCTGTCGAGATTGACCCGGATACAGGGCCAGTTCAGTCGGGCCGCCACCTGCTCGATATGGGTCGATTTGCCGGTGCCGTGATAGCCGGTGATCATCACCCGCCGGTTGTGGGCGAACCCGGCCAGGATGGCGAGCGTGGTGTCGCGATCGAAGATATAGTCGGGGTCGGCATCCGGCACATGGGCTTCGGCGGTCGAAAAAGCCGGCGCCTGCATGTCCGAGTCGATGCCGAAGACCTGCCTGACGGACACTTTCATGTCCGGTAGGGACGTCACGCTCTGTGTTGCCTGTTCCATCAATCCTCCGTCCCCGCTTCGCTCGAAACGGGGCCCGCTAGGGTCCCGGCGCCCGGCCTCATTGGGGCGCGGCGGCCCGTCGTGTAAGAGACATCCCTCTGACGACATCATGCTTTATCGATAAAAATCAACGTCGCCAACAGGCCGCGATGTCGAGGCTAAGCTGACGCCCCGGGGAGCGAGGCTCAGGCCCGGAGGCCGCCCGCCCGCCGGCCGGGCCGGTCCTGCCGCGGCGGCGGCGCTTCCGACAGCTTGATCGTCTTCAGGAAATTATAGGCCCGGATGATCTCGCGCAGCCGGTCCTCCGACGACCGGTCGCCCCCGTTCGCGTCCGGGTGCAGCTGCTTGACGAGCTGCTTGTAGCGGGCCTTCGCCGCCGCCGCATCCGCCCTGTCGTCGAGACCGAGCGCGTGGAGTGCCTTCATCGCGGCCGGGCTGTAGCGCGGCGGGCTCGGCGCCTCGGGGCGGGCGGCTCTGGCCCGCGCCCGGAAGATGCCGAGATTGTCGGGGTGGCCGGCGTCGCCCGTGTCCTCCGCCGCCCGGTTGACGCCCATGTTCCACGTCGGCCGATGGCCGACGAGCGCCTCCTTCTGGTATTTCGCGACCGCGTCGTCGCTCATGCCGGTGAAATAGTCGTAGCGAGCATTGTAGTCGCGCACGTGGTCGAGGCAGAAACAGAAATACTGTCCCTCGCGATCGCGGCCCATCGGGGCGCGGAACTCGCCGGCATTCAGGCAGCCGGGATGGTCGCAGCCCAGGACGCCGATGGCGGGCTTGGCCTTCTGGGCGCCGCTGCGCGTACGGATCCGATCGAAGTGGGGCGAGTTGAGATTCATCACGACCCTATTATGGGGGAGATCGCAGGCGTCGCAAGCCGGCAGAGTCGGCCGGACGATTCGGCCGGCCGTGGCGTTCGCCGGCACGCGGCTCCGATATCGGAGGCAATTCCTTCCATGACCGTTAAAGACCGCATCACCGCCCGCCTGACCGAGGCGCTCCGCCCCACGCTGCTCGACGTCGTCGACGAATCCCATCTGCATGCCGGGCATGCGGGAGCAAGGCCGGAGGGCGAGACGCATTTTCGCGTCCTGGTCGTGTCGACGGCCTTCTCCGGGATCAGCCGTGTCGAGCGCCACCGGATGGTCAATGCCGTGCTCGATACCGAACTGCGCGGCCCCGTGCACGCGCTGGCCCTCGAAGCGCGGGCACCGGACGAGCCCGGCTTGCGGACGGTTTCGCCGCAGGTTGCAGGGTGAGGCTCCGATCGGCCCGGGCCGCCGTGCGGGACAGCCGCGGCGCGGCATGCTATGGGCGCCGTCAAATCCTCCCTCACCGACGGACATCCCATGGCAAGCGACCTGCGCCGCATCGAGCGCGCCCTGCTTTCGGTCTCGGACAAGACCGGCCTCGTCGACTTCGCCCGTGCCCTCAGCGCTCACGGCGTCGAGCTCGTCTCGACCGGCGGCACGCGGCAGGAACTCGCCAGGGCGGGGCTGCCGGTTCGTGACGTGGCGGACCTGACCGGCTTTCCGGAGATGATGGACGGTCGGCTGAAAACGCTCCACCCCGTGGTCCACGGCGGCCTCCTCGCCATCCGTGAGAATCCGACGCACGAGGCCGCCATGCTGGCCCACAACATAGCGCCGATCGACCTCCTCGTGGTCAACCTCTACCCCTTCGAGGCGACGGTCCGGCGCGGCGCCGTGCCCGAGGATTGCGTCGAGAATATCGATATCGGCGGCCCCGCCATGATCCGGGCCGCCTCCAAGAACCACGGCGACGTCGCGGTCGTGGTCGACGTGGCCGACTACGCGGCCGTGCAAGCCGAGATGGAGGCGCATGACGGCGCGACCGGCCTCGCCTTCCGCCGTGCCCTTGCGCAGAAGGCCTTCGCGCGCACCGCCGCCTACGATGCCACCATCGCGCTTTGGATGGAGGGGACGGGCTCCGAAGCCTATGCGGACGAGACCCGGGTGCTCGGCGGCGCGCTCGCGGGCGCGCTGCGCTATGGCGAGAACCCCCACCAGCGCGCCGGTTTCTACAGGACGCTCGATCGCCGGCCCGGCGTCGGCATGGCCGAGCTCGTCGGCGGCAAGGCGCTGTCCTACAACAATATCGGCGATGCCGACGCGGCCCTCGACCTCGTCGCCGAGTTCGACCCGGCCCAAGGCGCCGCGGTCGCCATCATCAAGCACGCCAACCCGTGCGGGGCCGCCCGGGGACGCGATCTCCTGGACGCCTATCGAAGGGCGCTTCGTTGCGATCCGGCCTCGGCCTTCGGCGGCATCGTGGCGGTCAACCAGCCGCTCGACGGCGCGGCTGCGGCCGAGATCGTCAAGACCTTCACCGAGGCCATCATCGCGCCCGCGGCCGACGCGGACGCCCGCGCGCTGCTGGCGGCCAAGAAGAACCTGCGCCTGCTGCTGACCGGTGAGCTGCCCGACCCCCGGGCACGCGGCCTTCATTGGCGCAGCGTCGCGGGCGGGTTTCTGGTGCAGGAGCGCGACAACGTCACCCTCGAGGACATGGCGCTCAAGACAGTGTCGAAGCGCCCCCCCTCGGCCCAGGAGCTCGACGATCTCCGGTTCGCCTTCCGGGTCGTCAAGCATGTCAAGTCGAACGCCATCGTCTTCGTCAGGGACGGCGCGACGGTCGGCATCGGCGCCGGCCAGATGAGCCGGGTCGATGCCGTGCGCATCGCCGCCTGGAAGGCCGGGGAGGCCGCCAAGGCGGCGGGGGAGGCGACGAGCCTCGCGACAGGCGCGGTGCTCGCCTCCGACGCCTTCTTTCCCTTCGCGGACGGGATCGATGCCGCCGCCGCCGCCGGGGCGACGGCGGTGATCCAGCCCGGGGGCTCCCTGCGTGATGCCGAGGTGATCGCGGCCGCCGACGCGGCGGGCCTGGCCATGGTGTTCACCGGCACACGGCATTTCCGCCATTGAGGACCGTCGGACGCTGGGCGTTTTGGGCCTGTCTCCTGGGGGTGGGGGTGGCGACGCTCGGGCCTATCTGGCTCAGGCCCGAGACCGGGCTGCCGTCATCGGCCGAGCGCTGGGTCGGCTTCCTCCTTGTCGGGCTGCCGTTGACGATCGGCTATCCGCGCCACCGGCTTGCCGGGGTCCTCACCCTCGTCCTCGTGGCGGGCGGCCTTGAAATCTTGCAGAACGCGGTACCGGGCCGGCATGGCCGCTGGCTCGATTTCGATTTCAAGACGCTGGGTCTCCTTTGCGGCGCCGCGCTGGGCCTGCTGGTCGAGCGGATCGCCGCGCCCGTTGACAGGCCGTGACAGGTTACCGAATTAGCGCAATGCGCCTCCATTGGCCGCACCGCGCCGTGGGACTCTGGTCGAGCGGCTGAAATGGGAGTGGAACGCCATGTCGAAGTCGACCTCATGCCTCGTTGCCGGCGCCCTTCTGCTCGCCGCCGCGGCGGCAGCCAACCCGGCCTTGGCGCAGGGTCAGGCCAAGACGCTCGTCATCGAGGACAATGATTTCGCCGGCCCCGGCGGCACTGACATGCAGTCCACCCTGCCGCTGCTCGGCAGTCCGGACGTCACCGTGCTCGGCTTCACCGTCGTGACCGGCGACGGCTGGGAGAACGAGGAGGCGGCGCGGCTGCTGCGTTTCCTCGAGGTCGCCGGCCGCGCCGATGTTCCGGTCGTCAACGGCGCCGTCTACCCGCTGATGAACAGCGTGCCGCGCATGCGGCTCTGGGAACAGCGCTACGGCACCATTCCGTGGAAGGGCGCCTGGGGTGGCCTCGGCCCGATCGACAAGGTGCCGGCCGACGAGCCGCCGCTGCCCCGGCTCGACGAGGGCACGCCCGATACGCCACCCTCGCCCGAGCTCGCCGCGGCCTTCCTGATCCGCCAGGTGCACGCCCATCCGCATCAGGTGACGATCGTGGCGGCCGGACCGCTGACCAACCTCGCGCTGGCGATCCGCCTTGACCCGACCTTCGCCAAGGACGCCAAGCAGCTGGTCTTCATGGGCGCGCTGATCGACACCAACATGATGTCGATTGTCGGCAATGCCGATTACGCCTCCGACTTCAACCTCATCTTCGATCCCGAGGCCGCTCATATCGCCTTGACCGCGCCCTGGCCGAAGATCATGGCGGTCGGCAACGTCTCGAATGGCGTGATGATGACGCGTGCCCTGATGGACAAGATCGCGGCCAAGCAGACCCCGCTGACCGCCTATCTCAGCAAATATTTCATCGCTCTGCCGCTGTGGGACGAGATGGCGGCGGCCATCGCGGCCGATCCGGCGATCGTGACGAAATCGGTCGACGCCTACATGGACGTCGAC
This sequence comes from Lichenihabitans sp., assembly GCA_965277635.1. Taxonomy (GTDB): domain Bacteria; phylum Pseudomonadota; class Alphaproteobacteria; order Rhizobiales; family Beijerinckiaceae; genus Lichenihabitans. The sequence continues at coordinate 340,507 of CBDIDE010000002.1, read as the reverse complement.
ACGGCCGACGGCCCGGACTACGGCCGCGCCCACGTCTGGCCCGAGGCGCTCGCCCCGAAACCGATGGGCTTGCGCCCGGTGACCATCGTCCAGGAGATCGATACCGCGCGCTTCGTCGATGGCTTCGTCAAGGCGGCGCAATCCCTGCCGGGCAAATAGAGCGTCGCGGCCGATTCAGCCCGCCATGAACTGGCCGCCGTTGATCGAGAGCGTCGAGCCGGTGACGAAGGAGGCGTCGTCCGACGCCAGATAGGCCACCGCGCGGCCGACCTCCTCGGGTAGGCCGAGCCGCCCGACCGGGATCTGCGGCAGGATCTTCGCCTTCATCACCTCGGGCGCGATGGCCTGCACCATCTCGGTGCCGATATAGCCGGGGCAGATGGCGTTGACCGTGATCCCCTTGTTGGCGCTCTCCTGGGCCAGGGCCTTGACGAAGCCGAGATCGCCGGCCTTTGCGGCCGAATAATTGACCTGGCCCATCTGGCCCTTCTGGCCGTTGATCGACGAGATGACGATCACCCGGCCCCAGCTCCGCGCCCGCATGCCGTCGATCACCGGACGGGTCACGTTGAACAGCGAGTCGAGGTTGGTGGTGAGCACGGCGCGCCACTGCTCGATCGTCATCTTGTGGAAGAAGCCGTCGCGTGTGATGCCGGCGTTGTTGACCAGGATGTCGACCGGACCGACCTCGGCCTCGACGCGTTTGACGCCCTCGCCCGACGCGTCGAAACTGCCGACGTCGAACTTGAACACGGGGATGCCGGTCTCGCGCCTGAAGGCCTCGGCGGCCGCGTCGTTGCCGCCGTAATTGGCCGCGACCTTGGCGCCAACGGCCTGCAGCGCCTTCGAAATGGCTGCGCCGATGCCGCGCGTCCCTCCTGTGACCAAAGCGACACGTGTCATGGCGTTCCTCCCTGATGATCGGCGCTTCGCGCCATTGATCCTATAGCCGAACTTGCCGGGCGGGGTTCGCCGTGTCGACGATTTTCGATGGAAAATCCCTCGGGCGGCGTCCGGCTCGCCGGGTCGATGTGGCGGAACCTGAGGCGGCGCCGCGCGATTAAGCTCGTCGGAACCCGCGGCTTGCCGCGGGGGTTGGGATCGTGTTTGGTGCGGCCAAGGCCTTGCGGGCAATTCGCGCCGGTCCTCGGACCTTCGGGCCGCGGTTGCCGACCGACGAGGCCAGGGACGTCCGGCCGCCGCCTGACGCCGTCTCATCAAATGCCGAGGACTCTGCCACGACATGTCCGTTGCCGTAACGTCCGCACGTCCGCTCGACCGATCCTTCGGCTTCGATGCCGCCGACCTCGAGCCGGCGATCCGCCATGCTAACCGCGCCCTTCTGGCCGACCAGCAGCAGGATGGGCATTACATCTTTGACCTCGAGGCGGATGCCTCGATCCCGGCCGAATATGTGCTGGTGAAACATTACCTCGACGAGATCGACCCGGAGAAGGAGCGGCTTTCGGCCAATTATCTCAGGCGCATCCAGGAAGACCACGGCGGCTGGCCGATGCTGGCGCGGGGCGAGCCCAACATCTCGGCGAGCGTCAAGGCCTATTGGGCGCTCAAGGCCGCCGGCGATCCGATCGACGCGCCCCACATGGTCAAGGCCCGGCAGGCGATCCACAAGATGGGCGGCGCCGCGCGGGTCAACGTCTTCACCCGCACCACCATGGCGCTCTTCGGCGTCGTGCCGTGGCGGGCGGTTCCGGTGATGCCGGTCGAGATCATGCATGCGCCGGGCTGGTTCCCGTTCAGTATCTGGCGGATTTCCTACTGGGCCCGCGACACGCTGGTGCCGCTTCTGGTGATGATGACGCTGAAGGTGCCGGCGCGGAACCCCCGCAACATCGGCATCGACGAACTGTTCCTCGAGCCGCCGTTCGAGATGCGCCGCTGGCCCAAGACGGTCAACCAGATCGGGGCGTGGGGAGCCGCCTTCGCGGCGCTGGATCGCGTGCTGCGCCTGATCGAGCCGCTGTTCCCCCGGGCGTCGCGCACAACCGCCATCGCCAAGGCCGATGCCTTCGTGCGCGAGCGGCTCAATGGCGAGGACGGGCTCGGCGCCATCTATCCGTCGATCGCCAACACCGTGATGATGTTCCACGCGCTGGGTGTGCCCAACGACGATCCCGCCATGATCACCGCCAAGGCGGCGCTCGAAAAGCTGGTGACCGTCAAGGGCGACGAGGGCTTCTGCCAGCCCTGCATGTCGCCGGTGTGGGACACCGTGCTGGCCAGCCAGGCACTGATGGAGATCGGCCCCGACAATGCCGAGGCGGTCGACGCCTGCCTCGACTGGCTGAAGCCGCTTCAGGCGCTCGACCTCAAGGGTGACTGGGCCTACCAGCGTCCCGACCTGCGTCCCGGCGGTTGGGCCTTCCAGTATCGCAACGACCATTACGTGGACCTCGACGACACGGCGGTGGTCGTGATGGCGATGGACCGTGCGCGCGGCCACTCCGGCACGACCCGCTTCGACGAGGCCATCGACCGGGCGCGCGAATGGGTGGTCGGCATGCAAAGCGCCAACGGCGGCTGGGGGGCCTTCGACGTCGACAACACCTCCTATTACCTCAACTATATTCCGTTCGCCGACCATGGCGCGCTGCTCGATCCGCCGACCGCCGACGTGACGGCGCGCTGCGTCTCGATGCTGGCGCAGCTCGGCGAGCGGGCCGAGACGAGCACGCCGATGCGGCGCGGCATCGACTATCTGCTGGCCGAGCAGCACCCCGAGGGCAGCTGGTACGGGCGCTGGGGCCTCAACTACATCTACGGCACCTGGTCGGTGCTCTGCGCCTTCAACGCGGCGGGCATCGATCCCGATCATCCGGCTGTGCAGCGCGCCGTCGCCTGGCTCGAGCGGATCCAGAACGCCGACGGCGGCTGGGGCGAGGACGACAAGGGCTACGCGCTCCACTACAAGGCGTTTTCGCCCTCGCCGAGCACGGCCTCGCAGACCGCCTGGGCGACGATCGGCCTGATGGCCGCGGGCGAGATCGACAACCCGGCGGTCGAGCGCGGCATGGCCTATATGGCCGCGACGCAGCAAGCGGACGGGTTTTGGTCGAGCGAGCGCTATACGGCGACGGGATTCCCGCGCGTCTTCTACCTCAATTATCACGGCTACTCGAAGTTCTTCCCGGTCTGGGCCATGGCCCGCTATCGCAATCTCAAGGCGGGGAACCGGGCGACGACGCTCTACGGCATGTAGGGCGACGTGCGGATCGCGGCGGCCTTCCGGTTTGCCTCGTTCTGCGAAGGTTCAGTTTCCGCTGGACATATTGCATTGCAGCATCACATAGGCGGGGGAGTGTCCTCCCGACCGTGGAGGATGTGGTTCGCTTTAGGGATGACGAGTGAAGGCTGTCCAATGGGATCCGGCGCGCCGCGGCGACGCCTACGAGTATTACGCCCATCTGCGGCGCCACAGTCCCGTCATCCGCGCCCGCATCCCGACGCGCGGCACGGGCTGGGTCGTGACGCGCTACGACGACGTGCTGCGCGTCCTCCGGGACCCGCGCTTCTCCAACGATCAGCGCAATTCGGTCAGCCCGCCGCTCTTCGGGTTCGGCGGCCGATGGGCGCCGCGCCTGATCAAGATCGTCGGCAATTCGATGGTCTGCGTCGACGATCCGGCCCATGCGAGGCTGCGCAGGCTGGTCGCCAAGGTGTTTACGCCCCGCAGCGTCGACCAGATGGAAGGCTGGGTCGAAGGCGTCGTCGAAGAGATGCTGGACGACGCCGCAAAGCACGAGGAGGTCGACCTCATGGCCGCCTTCGCGCTGCCGCTGCCGCTCAAGGTGATATCGGAGATGCTCGGCATTCCCGAAGCCCTGCGGATGGAGTTCCACGATCAGGTGGTGCGCCTCATCGAGGTGAACGACAAGCCGGTGCGGCGTGCCATCCGCTGGTTGCCGGCAATGCCGCGGCTGCTGCGCTTCTTCGAAAACCTCATCGATCTCAAGCGGCGAGAGCCCGACGACCGGATCATCACCCGCCTCATCAAGGTCGACGAGAAGGGCGATACGTTGAGCCGGGACGAGCTCCTCGCCATGATCTTCCTGCTGCTCTTCGCCGGGCACGAGACCTCGGTCAACCTCATCGGCAACGGTCTCCTGGCCCTCATCGACCATCCCGATCAGATGGCGCTCGTGCGGGACCGGCCGGAGCTGATGCCCGGCGCCGTCGAGGAGCTGCTGCGCTATACCAACCCGGTTGAATCCGGCACCATGCGCTTCGCGACCGAGCCGGTGACCATCGCCGATGTCACCATTCCGAAGGGCGGCATGGTCATGGCCATGCTGTCCTCAGCCAATCGTGACGAGACCGCCTTCCGGGATGCCCACCGGCTCGACATCACGCGCTCCGACAACCGCCACCTGGGGCTGGGCTTCGGGCTGCACTACTGCCTGGGCGCCTCGCTGGCCCGGCTCGAAGGCCGCGTGGCGCTGAACGCGCTCCTGCGCCGCTTTCCGAATCTGCGGCTGGCGGTCGACCGGGACGATATCGCGTGGCGCATGTCGAGCGGCTTGCGCGGTCTCAGGCAATTGCCCGTGGTGCTCGGCTGACGCGTCGCGGATCTGATCCGCGACGCTCGGAATTCAGCCGATTGCAACCGGTGCGGAATTGGCCTCATATGACCATGGACACCATGGACGCCGGTTGCAGCCCCTCATAGGCTCTGGACCCAGACCGGCGCCAGACCCTCCCTCGGTCCGGGGGCGGCGCAGGTGTCGCCTGCCGGACCGCATGAATCGATCGAGGGCAGAATGTCATTCAAGACGACGATGATCGGTGCTCTGGCCTGTCTCGCGGTGGCAGGCCTCGCGTCCCAGGCCGGCGCGGCACCCATGGGCGACGCCAACGACCCGATCAAGCTCGCGGTCCTCGAATGGACGGGCCAGCACGTCACCACCCATATCGTCGGCCAGCTCCTGACCAAGATGGGCTACAAGGTCGATTACGTCACGGCGGGCAATTTCCCCGAATTCACCGGCCTCGCCGACGGCACGCTCGACGCCTCCGTCGAGGTCTGGATGAACAATGTCGGCGACATCTTCCCCAAGGTGCTCGAGGAAAAGAAGGTCGCCGATGTCGGCTCGCTCGGCCTGAAGACCGAGGAAGGCTGGGTCTATCCGAAATATATGGAACAGGTCTGCCCGGGCCTGCCGGACTGGACGGCACTGACCAAGCCCGACTGCGTCAAGAAGCTGTCGACGCCCGACACGTTCCCGAAGGCGCGCTTGCTCGACTATCCGGCCGATTGGGGATCTCGCTCTTCGGCCATCATCCAGGACAACAATCTGCCCTACGAGGCGGTCTCCGCCGGATCGGAAGGCGCGCTCGTCGCCGAGCTGATGTCGGCCAATGCCGCCAAGACCCCGCTCGTTATGATGTTCTGGGGACCGCATTACGCGCTGGCCGCGGTGGATGTCGGCTGGGTCAAGATGCCGCCCTGCAAGTCGAACGACAATGCCCATTGCATCAACCCGCCGGACGTCGAGAAGATCGTCTGGTCGGGCTTCGAGAAGAAATGGCCGGCGGCCTACGACCTGATCAAGGCCGTCAAGGTGGATGCCACCGAGCAGGAGCAGATGATGCTCGACGTCGACAAGAAGAACCAGGATATCGACGCCGTGACCAAGCAGTGGATCGACGCGCACCAGGCGACCTGGCAACCCTGGATCGACGCCGCGAAGACGTAGCGGAGCCGAGGCGGCCATGCTGACCACGGGCGAGACGAATCAGGGCGGCGTTCCCCGCCCCGCGTCCGGTCCGGGCTTGGACGAGGCGCGCGAGGTCAAGCTGTCCTGCCGCCGCCTCTGGAAGGTCTATGGCGATAGCCTGACCGCCGCGACCCTGATCTCGGGCGACGCCGCCGATTGCCGGCGGCGTCTGGGCGCGGCGGGTCTCGTGGCCGCGGTGGCCGATGTCTCCTTCGACGTCCATGCCGGTGAGATCTTCGTCGTCATGGGTCTCTCGGGGTCCGGCAAGTCGACGCTGATCCGCTGCCTGTCACGCCTGGTCGAGCCCACCTCGGGCTCGGTGCTGCTCGACGGGCGCGACCTGCTCGAGGCCAACGACCGCGCGCTGATCGATCTGCGCCGCAACACCATGGGCATGGTGTTCCAGAATTTCGGGCTCATGCCGCATATGAGCGTGCTCGACAATGTCGGCTTCCCGCTCCGCCTCAAGGGCATGGCGCAGGGGGAGCGGCAGGCGCGGGCGCGCGAGATGGTCTCCCTCGTCGGCCTGCAGGGCCGGGAGGGTGCCTTCCCGCACGAGCTCTCGGGCGGCCAGCAGCAGCGCGTCGGCATCGCGCGCTCGCTCGCGGTCGGCCCCGAGCTCTGGTTCCTCGACGAACCCTTCTCGGCGCTCGACCCGCTGATCCGCCGCCAGATGCAGGACGAGTTCCTGCGCCTGCAGCGGATGCTGCGGAAGACCATCGTCTTCATCACGCATGACGTGCTCGAGGCCTTCCGGCTGGCCGACCGGGTGGCGATCATGCGCGACGGCGCCTTCGTCCAGGTCGGCACGCCGGCCGAACTCATGCTCGACCCCGCCGACGATTACGTCAGCCGCTTCGTCGAGGACGTTGCCCTGAGCCGGGTGCTGACGGCCGGCGATCTCGTCAGGCGGCAGGCCCGCGCGTCGGGGGATGGCGACGCCGAAGGGCTCGCCCGCGTCGCCTGCGACACGCGGCTCGAAGACCTGCTGCCCGACATCGCGGCCGGCGCCGCCGGCTTCGCGATCGACGACGAGGAAGGTCGGCCCTGCGGCCTGCTCTCGCGCGACGACGTGCAACAGGTGCTGCTGCACGACCGCGAGCGGCGGCGGCGGCAATGACCAGCCTTTCGCTCTCGGTCAGGGAGGCCAAGCGACAATCCGTCGACCGCGGCCTCCTCACCTGGGGCGTCACCTTGCTGATCGTGGCGCTCTGCCTCCTGGCGCAGGACCGGTGGTCCTGGCTCGCGAGCTATCCCAAGGCCTGGACGCTGCCGCTCGCGCCGGCCATCGATCGCGCCGCCGAGTGGGTCGGGACCACCGTGCAGCCCGTCACGCGCGGCATCGCCGCGCTCATCGACGTGCCGATGCGGGCCTTCGCGGCGACGCTGGCCTGGCTGCCCTGGCCGACGCTGGTGGCCTTCACGGCGGCGCTGGCGCTGCTCGCGGCCGGGCGGAAACTGGCGCTCTTCGGGCTCGCGGCCTGCGCCTATATCCTTCTCGCCGGCTACTGGCGGCAGAGCCTCAACACGCTGGTGCTCGTCACGCTGGCAATCCCGATCTCGCTCGTTCCCGGCTTCCTCCTCGGGGTGCTGGCGCAGCGCGTCAAGGCCCTGCGGCCGGCGATCGAGACGCTGCTCGACCTGATGCAGACCGTGCCGGCCTTCGCCTACCTGATCCCGCTGCTGCTGCTGTTCGGCTTCGGGCCGGTGACCGGCCTCGTGGCCAGCGCCATCTTCGCCATGCCGCCCATGGTCCGCAACACCTGGCTTGGGCTCGAGCGCGTGCCGGTCAACGTCAAGGAAGCGGGCGTGATGAACGGCGGCACGCCGTGGCAGCGCTTCTGGCTCGTCGAGGTGCCGACCGCGCTGCCCCAGATGATGGTCGGCATCAACCAGACGACGCTCGCGGCGCTTTCCATGGTGATCATCGCCACGATCATCGGCGGCTTCGAGGATATCGGCTGGGAGGTGCTCAACGCCACCCGCATGGCGCAGCTCGGGCAGAGCCTGCTGTCGGGCTTCGTCATCGTGCTGATGGCGATCCTCATCGACCGCATCACCCGCGGCGCAGCCGAGCGGGTCGGGGCGCACCGCCCGCGCCGGCGCACCGGCTTCGACAGGGCCTGCTTCATCGTGCTGGCGATCGTCGGCGTCGCCGGGCTCGCCCTGCGCCTTCTCGATCCGGGCAACGCCTTGCTCGACTTCGGCCGGCACGACCTGATTCAGGTCGGAGCGATCAACACGGCGCTGCTCGATCTCGTGCGTCAGCACGGCGCGGCGATCGGGGCGGTCAAGAATGCCGTGCAGGTCTATCTGCTGCTGCCGCTCCGCATCGGCCTCGTCAGCGCCATCGTGCCGGAATTCTGGGGGTTTTCGCTGACCCCCCCGGTGATCGCCGGCTATGCGGTCCTGGTGGGGCTCTGCGTCGCGCTGGCGGTGCGGCTGTCGGGCTGGCGCTCCGGCATCGCCATCCTGACCGGCGGAATGATGCTCTATTACGGCATCGTGGGCTTCCCGTGGCCGGCCTTCATGGTGCTGATCGCGGTGCTGGGCTGGCGCACGGGGGGGTGGCGCGTCAGCCTCTTCGCGATCCTCGGCTTCGGCTTCATGCTGGTCGTCGGATTATGGAAACCGCTGACGCTCTCGCTCTATCTCTGCGGCCTGGCGGTGATCCTGTCGGTGGTGCTCGGCGGGCTGATTGGGGTCTGGGCCGCCAGCAGCAACCGCGTCTCGGCCATCGTCAGCCCGATCAACGACACGCTGCAGACCATCCCGCAATTCGTCTTCCTGATCCCGGCCGTGATGTTCTTCAAGGTCGGCGACGTCACCGCGCTGATGGCCGTGATGCTCTATGCCATCGTGCCGCCGATCCGCTACGTCGAGCATGGCCTGCGCTCGGTTCGCCCCGACATCGTCGAGGCGGCACGGCAGATCGGCTGCACGCCGTTCCAGCTGTTCTGGCAGGTGAAGCTGCCGCTGGCCCGGCCCGTGATCATGCTCGGCGTCAACCAGACCATCATGGCGGCGCTCTCGATGCTCGCCATCGCCGCCATGGTCGGCACGCGCGATCTCGGCCAGCAGGTCTATATCGCGCTCGGCAAGGCCGATACCGGGCTCGGGCTCCTGGCCGGCCTGTCGATCGCGCTGATCGCCATGATCTCCGATCGCATCATCCGGGCCTGGGCCGACACGGAGGCGACGGCCCAGGGGTGAAGCTTTGTCTCAGGAGCGACCGAGCGCTTTCCGGAAGCTACGGTAGGTAAGCTCGGTCACTTCGCCTGTCTGATCGACGTAGTTTTCGTTACCATCAAGGATCGGCTCACTCTTGGTCCAATCGATCAGATAAGCATCGCTGTCGCCGGTGATGGTCTTCAAGCGGCGAGTTAGGCCGCCCCAAACACCAGTAAGGTCGCTTGGCCTTACACCAATGGCTTTTGCCACATCCGCAATCTGAAACTGACAGCTTGCACTATCGGCGATTACGTCGATTGCCTTACGGGTCTTAGTACCGCAACCCGAATAGAAATCACGTGCCTGGCCCGGCGACAACTCGGCGAAATGCTCATCCTCTACCTTCGACTCATGGATGGTCGGCAGGGGCTCCAGGGAATTGGATGCCGCCCTTGAGCCGCCAATGATGCCGAACAGGAAATCTTGTTCCTGCTTCGATAGTGACTTCAGATGGTCGGTCGTGATAAAAATACCGCTGACGTTCACGACTTGCTCCTTGGGTTTCGGAATGAGAACGACCGATATTCGTTCTATTTGGCGATTAAACATCATGAAAGATCATGAATCAATTAGATTCGTGATCGTTCATGAAAATAAATGACGTCGATTTTGTGGTCGGCACGCGCGACCTCGGCCAGCAGGTCTGTATCGCGCTCGGCAAGGCCGACACGGGGCTCGGCCTTCTGGCCGGCCTGTCGATCGCCTCATCGCTATGATCTCCGATCGCATCATCCGGGCCTGGGCCGACACCGAGGCGACAGCGCAGGCTTGAGCATCCGACCCCGCGCCTTGCGCCGAGTCGACCACCCCGCATCAGACCGGGAACCGCATACCGCACTGCGGCACAAAAAATCTTGCAGTTGCGCTAGGCTTCCCGCATCGATGGACGACGTGTCGGGGTCGAGGGGGCAAAGATGGGCAAGGCGGTGATCGGCGTCATCGGCGGATCCGGGGTCTATGATCTGCCGGGTCTCGACGACGTCAGGGAAGAGCACGTCGCCTCGCCCTGGGGCGAGCCGTCGGATGCGCTGCGCTTCGGCCGGCTGCATGACCGCGAGGTGGTGTTCCTGCCCCGCCACGGGCGCGGCCATCGCCTGTCGCCCTCGGGCATCAACTACCGCGCCAATATCGACGTGTTGAAACGCGTCGGCGTGACCGATCTCGTTTCGGTCTCGGCCTGCGGCTCGTACCGGGCCGAACTCTATCCTGGGCTCTTCGTCTTCGTCGATCAGTTCGTCGACCGGACGGTCGCGCGCGACGCCTCCTTCTTCGGCAACGGCTGCGTGGCGCATGTCTCTTTCGCCTATCCGGTGGCGCCGCTCCTGCAGGCCCGGCTCGTCGAGGCGGCCCGGGCCGAGGACATTCCGTACCGCAAGGGCGGCACCTACCTGTGCATGGAGGGGCCGGCCTTCTCGTCGCGCGCCGAGGCCATGACCTATCGGGCGGCCGGCTACGACGTCGTCGGCATGACCGCCATGCCGGAGGCCAAGCTCGCGCGCGAGGCGGAGATCTCCTACGCCACGGTCGCCATGGTGACCGATTTCGATTGCTGGCATCCTGACCACGCCGAGGTCGACGTCGCCGCCGTCGTCAAGGTGGTGCGCGAGAACGCGGGACGGGCAGCCGCCCTCGTGGGGCGGCTGATCCGCGACTTTCCGGCCGAGCACGAGCCTTGCCCAGTCCGATCCGACCGCGCGCTCGATTTCGCCATCATGACGGCCGCGGAGGCGCGCGATCCGGACCTCGTGCGCAAGCTCGATGCCGTCGCGGGCCGTGTTCTCAGCAAGCCCTGACAGCGCCGGCGAGCCACGAGCGTTGCGTGGTTTCGTCGCTGCGCGCTTCTGTGGCCTGCCGCCGGAAGTGAAAACGGCGTAACGAGGGCGCTCGTGCAACCCCGGGTCCTGTCATGCTGCGCCGCCTCTGGGGCTATGTGTTCCGCCGCGCGGTGATGCGCGACGCCGATCGGCTGATGAAGGCCCATGGCGAGGGCGCCTACGGGCTGGCGCTCGTCGGCGCGCGGGCGGCCCACGAATCCGGCGGCGACGGGCACTGGAGCGCGGTGGCCCACGAGATCGTCCGCCGGACAGGCAAGATTACCGCGCCGCGCGAGGTCCGGGTCCCGGTCCGCCGGTCGCGGGCGCCGGGCCGTCCTGGCGCGACGATCACGCGAAATCATCGGCCATGAGGCGCGTCGAGCTTTCGCCCATGAGACCGCCGAGGAAGGCGTCATCCGACAGGAAGGTCTCGCGAATCTCGCGGTGACGGCTGAAGGCGATCACGGCTGCGGCATGATGGTAGACGATCCCGGGCTGGCGGATGAGACCGTTCACGAGGTCGGGGCTCGCTTGGCCCTTGATGGCGACCGCCCCGAGTGCGGCGGCATGGCGGAGCACGGCACCCAGCACCAAGGCCTCGCGTCGGGGTTCCGATGTTAAACCACCTCAGGATGTTGTGACACAATATCCTTGAAATTGTATATCTCCGGCCCCAGCAGTATCGGATCAGATGGAATCGCGTTGCGATTCCATCCCGATGAAACTGCTCGCATTTCAAGGCTGGAGCAGTTCGGCAACAGCCGAACATGCTCAAGGAAAGATCTCGACCTTCGACTGCTGTCTCACATGGAGACGACAAGGCGATCGGGTCGAAATGGGCCATCAGCCGTGGGGACGGCCGCCCGCCATCAAGCTCGACCACCGATCGTGGTCGGGGGTCGCGCCAAGCGCACCAAACAGGCCGTGAGCTTCGTTCTGGACGCCCGACGTGAAGTAAATCTTGTTCGGATCGCCGTTGAGACCGCCGTGGCCCGGTGCAAGCGCCCAGAGATCGTTGATCTGAACGGGCGCGCCGTTGGCTCCGTCCAGCTTGCCGAGGAATTTGTCGGTCAGCGGGTTGAAGGCGTTGATCGTCCCGTCGCCAAAATTGCCCACGAGGAGGTCGTTGGAGAACTTGCCGAAATCGGAGGGTGCCATCGCCAGGCCCCAAGGCGAGTTGAGGGCTCCGCCGGAGGCCACCCGGTGCATCAGTGTTCCGTCCAGGTTGAATTCGTCCACGAAGCCATGGCCGGCGCCGGCCACGTCGTCGTGCTTGGCGCCGTTTTGAAGCGCGAACGTCACGAACAGGTGGTTCCCGAGCACCTGTACGTTGAACGGCGCATATCCGGCCGGCAGATGCGGATCCGTGAAGCTGTTCACCTGCTTGAAATGACTATTGAAGACGTCGACCGTGCCGTTGCGGAAATTCGCCGCGTAGAGCAACGTGTGGTTGCCGACACGGCCCATGGTCAGTCCCTTGTAGACGGCTCCGCTTCCCCCTTGCGAATTGTCGACCGCAAGCACTGAACTGGCGGCGTCGACATTCGGGTTCCACCCCGAGATGGTGCCGTCCTCGGTCGCGAACAGATACACCGAGGGGCCGGTCTTGCCACCGCTCGATATGTCGAAGCCGCGATGTGCGAAGTTGAAGACTTCACCCGTCGGGCTTGTCGGCGTCGTCTGGCCCGGCGGCACGGCGATGGTGATGGACGAATGGCCGTTGACGCTCTGTGGCGTTCCGGCGCCATCGTAGACGGTGGCTACGCCTGTGCCATTGTCCGCGACCCAGAACGGCCCGCTTCCGTTCGACGCGAGCCCCCAGGGATTGATGAGGTTCGGATCCATGACTGCAGCTGGGACGCTGCCGTCCGAGACGAGATTCGTTTGCGAAAAGGAATTGTCCTGGTCGAAATCATGGTGTCGCTGATTGGTCAGCATTGCGGCTAAGCTCATGCTCATGACACGCTCCCGGTCATTGTGGGACGTCGCTCGTTTCGAGCGGACGATCGGCAACACTTCTGCCTTCGGATTTATTCGCTCGGTCCGTCGTTTTTTCCGCGCGTCGAAGGCGGTTTGGCGCGCCGAGCTTCGGGCAGAAAAATCCTCCTCCCATCGAATACGACCGCCGAAAGGAGTGTTAGCAGCCGACCGATGTTGCCAGCGGAAAGGACCCTACGATGCGCGCACTGGACCGGGCGGCTGGACTCATCCTCGCAGCGGCGCTAGCAGCGGGAACGGCTCAGGCCGCGGAACATGCGGTGCGGGTGGACCTTCAGGACGCGTCCGTCGACGGGTCCTTGGAAGGCATGCAGATGAGGCTGGACAGGCCGGCCCTGGAAGCTGGGCCGGTGACGTTCCGTGTGATCAACCGATCCAAGGCCCTGATCCACGAAATGGTCATTCTCCGGACGACCCTGACCGGCTCCCAACTTCCCTACGATTCGAGCAAGGATGTCTTCATAGAGAGTCGGCTCGAGAGCCTCGGCGAGGTTCCTGACCTGGCGCCGGGCAAGACCGGGCAACTGACGCTATACCTTAAGCCCGGACTCTACCTGCTCACCTGCAATCAGCCCGGCCATCTGCATGCCGGCATGTGGGCGAGGTTTACGGTCACGCCCTGACCCAGCAAGGCCAGCCTGTCGGAGGAGATCGTTCCTAGGACCTTCGACAGAAGGTCCATATGAACGATGCAATGAAACCCCGCCCGGGTGCGGGCCCTCTCGGGACTCGGGCACGCATCGGCGCGTCGCGACGATATCGACGGAGAGTTAACCCGGACGCTGTAAGGTAAGGTCGGCGGTGGCGAGGAGTCGATGGTGCGCTTCCCCGCCTCTCGGCTTGATGCTAAGAGGTTTGGCCGGTTATCATATTGTTTTCAGATTTTCTTGCGAATGGCTGCCGATGAACGACGCATCGATGCTGGCGAAGACCGGGCAGCCTGTTGATACGGGCTTGCGGGCGTTGTGCGGGATCGCGGCCTATTATCGGATCGCGGCGGATCCGCTCCATCTCCAGCGCGAACTGGCGCTGATCGGGCGGCCGGCGTCGACCGACGACCTGATGCGAGCGAGCCGGATCATCGGCCTCAAGGCGCGCATCGTCAGGCGGCAGGGCGAGAAGGCCTTTGCCGCGTCTCCGGCACCGGCCATCGCGCGGCTTCGGGAAGGCGGCTTCGTCGTCTATGGCGGCCGCATGCCGAACGGCGGCTTCCGCATCGTCGATCCCGTCACCAGCATCGACCGGATCCTGACCGCGGCCGAGCTCGACGAGGTCATCGAGCCCGAGCTGATCCTCGTGGCGCGGCGCATCGGGGGAGAAGGCTACGATCCGAAGAGCTTCGGCTTCCGCTGGTTTCTCCCGTCGATCTGGCGCTACCGCAAGCCGCTCGGTCACGTCCTGCTGGCGTCCCTCTTCGTGCAGATCTTCGCCCTCGTCACGCCGCTGTTCTTCCAGGTGGTGGTCGACAAGGTGCTCTCGCACAAGGGCTATTCCACCTTGTTCGTGCTTGTTGCAGGCATCATCATCGTCGGCCTGTTCGACGTGGTCCTGCAATACCAGCGGACCTATGCGCTCTCGCACACGACCAATCGCATCGACGTCGAGCTCGGCCAGCGCCTGTTCCGCCATCTGCTGCGCCTGCCGCTCGGCTATTTCGAGACGCGCGCCGCCGGCCAGACGGTGGCGCGCGTGCGCGAGCTCGAGAACATCCGTGCCTTCCTGACCGGGCAGGGACTGTTCTCGGCGCTCGACCTCGTCTTCACCTTCGTGTTCATCGCGGTGCTGTTCGCCTATTCTTGGAAACTGACGCTGATCGTGGTCGGCGCCATTCCGCTCTATCTGATCGTCGCCTTCGCGGTGCGGCCCTCGCTGCAGGAACGGGTGCGCGAGAAGTTCAATACGGGCGCCATGAGCCAGCAGTTCCTGGTCGAGTCGGTCGTCGGCATCCAGACCATCAAGGCCTCGGCGGTCGAGCCCCTGATGCAGGCGCAGTGGGAGGAGCGCCTCGCCGCCTACGTGAAGACCTCGTTCCTGGTGACGCTGCTCGGCGCCTTCGGTCAGAACGCCGTGCAATATATCTCGAAGCTCACCACCGCGCTTTTGATGCTGTTCGGCGCCAAGGCGGTGATCGACGGCGACCTGTCGATCGGCGCGCTCGTCGCCTTCAACATGATCGCCGCGCAGGTGACGGCGCCGGTGCTCCGGCTGTCGCAGCTCTGGCAGGATTTCCAGCAGGTGCAGGTCTCGGTCGAGCGTCTCGGCGACATCCTCAATTCGCCGGCCGAGCCGGCGGTGCGGGCTTCGAGCGTGCTGCCGCCGCCGCGCGGGCTCGTCGAGTTCAAGGGGGTCACCTTCCGCTACCGGCCGAACGCGGCCGATGTGCTCAAGCAGGTCTCGCTCGTCATCCGCCCGGGCGAGGTCGTCGGCATCGTCGGCGCCTCGGGCTCGGGCAAGTCGACGCTGACCAAGCTGATCCAGCGGCTTTACCTGCCGCAGGACGGGCAGGTGCTGCTCGACGGCGCCGACCTCGCCCAGGTCGACCCGGCCTGGCTGCGCCAGAACATCGGCGTCGTGCTGCAGGACAACCTTCTGTTCAACCGCACCATCCACGACAATATCGCCCTGGCGGCGCCCGCCATGCCGCGCGCCCAGGTGATCGCCATCGCCAAGCTCGCGGGGGCGGACGAGTTCATCGCCAAGCTGCCGGGCGGCTATGACACGATGATCGAGGAGCGTGGCGCCAACCTCTCGGGCGGCCAGCGCCAGCGGATCGCCATCGCGCGGGCGCTCGCCACCAACCCTCCGCTCCTGATCTTCGACGAGGCGACCTCGGCGCTCGACTACGAGAGCGAGCGCGTCATCCAGACCAACATGCGTCAGATCGTGCGCGGCCGCACGGTGATCATCATCGCCCACCGCCTCGCGGCGGTGCGGCCCTGCGACCGCATCATCGGCATGAACGACGGCCGCATCATGGAGGCCGGGAGCCATGACGAGCTGATGAAGAACCCGGCGAGCCTCTACCGCAGGCTGTGGACGCTGCAGAACGAGCAGGTGCTGGGATGAGCACGCTTCCCGCCACGGCCGCCAAGCCGGGCCTGCCGGCCGGTAAATCGGGCCTGCCGGCCCGTCAGCCCCGCCTGCGCCGCGGCGACCACGAGTTTCTTCCGGCGGCGCTGGAGATCCTCGAGACGCCGCTCTCGCCGGTCCGCTCGACCATGATCGTCACCATCTGCGCCTTCGCGGCGGCGGCGCTGGTGTGGTCCTATGTCGGGCGCGTCGACATCATCGCGGTGGCGCAGGGCAAGATCCAGCCGGTCGGCCGCACCAAGACCATCCAGCCGCTCGAAACCGGCAAGATCCTCAAGCTGCTGGTGGGGAACGGGGAGGTCGTCAAGGCCGGCCAGGTGCTGGCCGAGCTCGACCCGGCCGAGGCGGAGGCGGATGCGGCGACGCTGCGGACCGACCTCTACGCCCGCAAGGCCGAGGCGATCCGCCGACGGCTGGCAATCGACGCCGCCACCAAGCGCGTCAGCAATATCCACCTGCCGATCGACTGGAGCGGCGTGCCGGCCGTCTATGCGCAGCGCGAGCAGCGCGTGCTGACGGACGACCTCGGCCAGCTGTCGAGCACCGCGGCGAGCCTCGAGGCGCAGCGGGGCGAGAAGGTCGCGGAACGCGACCGCCTCAAGGCGACGATCGCGGCGCAGCAGCAGCTTCTGGCAATCCTGAAGCAGCGCGTCGACATGCGGGTCGAGCTGTTCGGCCGAAAGGCGGAGTCGAAAGCCAGCGTCATCGACGCCGAGGAGGTCTACCAGACCCAGGCGACGACCCTCGCCAACCAGCAAGGGCAGCTCACCGAAGCCGAGGCCGGCATCGCGCGCGGGGCGCGCGATATCGACAAGACCTATGCGAGCTTCATCGCCGAGAACGCGCAGAAGCTGGCGGAGGCCGACCGCCAGGCCGGCGAGGATACCGAGAAGCTCGCCAAGGCCGAGATCAAGGTCGGCCATATGGTGCTGACGAGCCCGATCATGGGCACGGTCCAGGGCCTGACCGTCACCACGCTGGGCCAGGTGGTGCAGAGCGGCGAGCAGATCATGCAGGTCGTGCCCGAGCGGGCGGCGCTCGAGATCGAGAGCTACCTGCCCAATGCGGATATCGCCTTCGTCAAGCCCGGCCAGCAGGCGGTGGTCAAGATCGAATCCTTTCCGTTCACCGACTATGGCACGCTCAGTGCGACCGTGACCCGGGTGGCGCAGGATGCGATCCCGCTGCCCGATGCCGACCAGCGCGAGCAGAACCCGATCCAGAGCAAGAAGTCCGAGATGTTCGGCGGCGGCCAGCGCACCCAGAATCTCGTCTTCCCGGTGACGCTGAAGCTCGACCGAACGGTCGTCAAGGCGAATGGCGCCGAGGTGCCGCTTGGCCCCGGCATGGCCGTGACCGTCGAGGTCAGGACCGGCACAAGGCGCATTCTCAGCTACATCTTCTCGCCCCTGATCGAGGTCACCTCCGGCGCCTTCAAGGAACGCTGAGAGCCTTCTGGACCGAACCTGGGCAACTCACGCCAGCCGGCGGCGAGCCTCCCGTCCACATCGTCGAAGGTCGCGTCGAGGACCGCCAGCGTTTTGATCCGATCCGTCCGGAAATGCCGGTAGTCGCGCCGCGTCTCGCACCAGCCGGCGATGAGCGTCGCCTGCACATAATAGGCGATCGCGACTGGCCAGATGATCCGGTGCGTCCGCCGGCCGGTGCGGTCGGCGTATGCGATCCGCAACTTGCGCCGCGTGCGGATGGCGGCGCGCACGAGCGCAAGATCGACCTCGGGCATGGCCGCCACGCCGAAGTCGGATACGAACATCGCCGGATCGTCGAGACGGGGGCGCGTGTCCGGCGGCAGGACGACGGAGATCTTGGAGAGAACGTTTGCGGCCGCATCCTGCAGCCCGGCATCGCCGGTCCGGCGCAACAGCCTGGCGCCCACCGCGATCGCCTCCACCTCGTCGGCCGTGAACATGAGCGGCGGCAGATCGAAGCCGCGCCGGAACAGGTAGCCGATCCCCGGCGCGCCCTCGATCGGCACGCGACGGGCCTGGAGGGTCGCGATGTCGCGATAGACGGTTCGAACCGTCACCTCCAACGCGATCGAAAGGGTGGTGGCCGTCACCGGCCCGGTCGCGGTGCGCAGCCTCTGGATGATGTCGAACAGCCGATCCGCGCGCCGCATAGTTCCTCCCGCGCTCATCACTCCTGACAGAACGATGTCAGGAGTGATGCCGTATCACAAGCGTCTCGCGGCGGGGCCGCCGCGATGGACATGGAGGTGATCATGGTCACGTTTCGCCAGCCGACGACAGATGGAAGCCTCCTCCAGGTCGCCCGCTCCGTGCATCACGCCTGGAACGCGGCGCTCGAGGCCAAGGATGTCGAGAGGGCGGTCGCGCTCTACACGCCCGACGCGACCATCGAGAGCCCGCTCGTGCGCTACCTGCTCGGCACGGAGTCGGGCGTCTGCTCGGGGCGTGAGGCGCTCCGCGCCTTCCTGCCCAAGGTGTTCGCGAACCAGCCGAAGGAGCGGCGCACCTTCCGAAACGACGTGTTCACCGACGGTCGCGTGCTCATGTGGGAATATCCGCGCGAGACGCCGGACGGCGACCAGATGGACTTCACGGAGGTCATGGAGCTCGAGACGGGCCTGATCCGCCGGCACCGGGTCTATTGGGGCTGGTTTGGCGTCCGGACGCTGACTACGGGAACGCACACGCGCTGATGCACGCCGCGTAATCCTGCGTCACGTCGCGGGTCACTTGGGGCCACCGCCCTCGTTCGAACCCCATTCGCCGCCGGACGGCGTCGTCCAGGGTCAGTCGTGCCGGCTGTTCGGCGAGATTGACGTAGAAGGCTGCCCCCGGTGAACAGCGCAGCACTGACGAGCGCGAAATCGCCGATCAACAGGACGCTGCTCCGTTTGCCGGCCGGCTCTGCCCCGCCCGGATCGTGGACGTGGCTCTTGCCGTAACTTCGAACCGGGTCAACGCTGACGAAGTCCAGATCAGGTCGGCTTCAAGGTTGCGGACCGAAAGACTGAGCGGGGATTGTTCTATTTCTGGCCGATCAGCGGCCCACGCGAAATGAGGTCCTCCGCCACGGCCACGACGGGCTTGAGGCGCCGCGGCTCTATGAAGCTCAGTCATCCTTGCCGGATCGAATACGAAGGAGTGGTAGGAAGAACCGTGTCATGGACTTGGTCTCGCACCACGGCGTGCAGATCTCCCGTCCTTATGTCGGCCGGTCTGTTTCGCCGCAGGAGAAGCACCGCTGCTGACCTTTTCAACCCGGGTATCCGTCCACGCGAGCGGCTTCCCGCCAGCTGAGCGGACTTCAAGTCGCGCCATGGGGTTCCCGCTGCTCGTGTCCACCAGAGCAGATCGCCGCTCCCCCTTCTCGTAGAGGTGGTCCTCTCCCCATTGCCGTAATGCCACGATGACGGTGAAGAGGTCTTGGCCCTTCGGACTCAAGATGTACTCCTGATAAGCGGTGCCGTCGGAGGCAGGGGCGACTTCGAGCACTCCGGTGTCGACGAGAGCCTGTAGGCGTGACGTCAGTATTCCGCGCGCGATGCCTAGGCTCTTCTGGAAGGCGCCGAAGCGGCGCACGCCGTCGAAAGCGTCCCTCACGATCAGCAGCGACCACCAGTCGCCGATCGTATCAAGCGACCGTGCCACCGGGCATTCCGCGCCTTCGAAGCTCGTCCGCCTCATCGGTTGCCTTCCGCCATCTCGAAATGCGGTCTTAAAATAGGACTTGACTTGGCATAATGCAAGCGGTCTCATAATAGAACTAGTTTGCAGATAGGTGGCATGGTGAACAAGGAATCGTCGATCACTGAGTTGGGCGGCGGGGACCGGGTCATCGCCGCTCAGCCGGCGCCCTCAGGCGGCACTGGCCGGTCACGTGTGACCCTTCTCACGTTTGCGGTGACCTGCGGCGTCAGCGTCGCCAATATTTACTACGCTCAGCCTCTGCTCGACGCGATCGCCAAGAGCTTCGCGATCGACCCCGCCACCGTCGGGCTCGTCGTCACTCTGACGCAGGTCGGATACGCCGCCGGCTTGCTGTGCATCGTTCCGCTTGGCGATCTCGTCGACCGGCGCAAGCTGGTCATTGGGCAGACGCTGCTGTCCTGCGCCGCCCTCGTCGTCGCCGGCACTGCTCCCACGGCACCCATCTTTCTCGGCGGCATGATGGCAGTGGGCTTGCTGGCCGTCGTGGTTCAAGTCCTCGTCGCGTTTACCGCTGCGCTGGCGGCCCCGGCGGAGAGGGGCCGCGCCGTAGGCCTCGTCACCAGCGGCGTGATCACGGGCATATTGGCCGCCAGATTTGCGTCCGGCGTTCTCGCCGATCTCGGCGGCTGGCGAGCGGTCTATCTATGTTCGGCCGCGCTTATGCTGGTCCTTTCGGCGCTCCTCGCGCGCATCATGCCCAAGCGCGAGCGCCCGTCCGCGACGAAGAATTACCTCGCCGCATTGAAGTCGGTGCCCGCGCTTTTCCTTCGCGAACCACTCCCGCGCAGCCGGGCTATTCTCGCGCTGCTGACTTTCGCATCTTTCAGCACGCTCTGGACATCGTTGGTGCTGCCGCTGAGCGCGCCACCGCTTTCGCTCACGCATACGGAGATCGGCCTCTTCGGGTTCGCGGGGCTCGCCGGAGCGTTGGCGGCCACTGGCGCTGGCAGACTCGCAGATCGGGGTTTTGGGCAATTGACGACGGGAACGGCGCTCGCTCTGCTCACTCTCTCATGGATACCGATCAGTTTCCTGCCACATTCTCTTGCACTCCTCGCAGCCGGCGTCGTCTTGCTGGATCTCGCTGTGCAAGCGGTCCATGTAACGAATCAGAGCCTGATCCTCGCTGCTTATCCCGACGCGCAAAGCCGACTCGTCGGCGGCTACATGGTCTTCTATTCCATCGGCAGTGCGGTCGGCGCCATTGCGTCCACCAGCATCTACGCGGTATTCGGCTGGATTGGAGTTTCTGTATTAGGCGCCGCTTTCAGCGCGAGCGGCTTCGCTGTGTGGGCTTTGACGCGTCGAGCAGCCTGTCCCGAACGCACCGGCCACAGTTCAAGCGCCGCATGAACACTGCTCAAGGCGACGCCGTCCGTTCGGCTTTAGCTAAAGCACTAGCCTGCGGCAGCGGAAGAGTGTTGGCGACAACACCCGGGCCAGCGTTTGCCATGTGCATCGGCGCGGCCAGCCCAGAGCCGCCAGCGAGGGTCGCGGTAAGTCTGCTCGCCGGATTTGAGCGCGCCGCCTCGTATTTAGTGGTGCGGGTGGCCGGGGTCGAACCGGCACTCCTTGCGGAACCGGATTTTGAGTCCGGCGCGTCTACCAATTCCACCACACCCGCATGCGGCCAAGATGACCTCCTGGCCGAGGTATCGATCGGCGTCCACCGCCGCCAGGTCCGATCTCCCGCCTTGAAGGACCAAGCCCGGATGACCTCGGTCACCAAACCTGATGTCCGCGAGGCCGGGACAGCTTCTCTCGATTCGCGACCGCCGTCCACGATCCGACTAAGCAGATGCGTGGGCTGCCCGTCAACCGGCTGTCCGTCCGCCCCTCGCGCGAACAGCCCCCCGGGATCGGAGATGGCTTTGCCGCCCATGGAACAACCGTCCGATCCTTGGGCGTTACCGCTTCGCGCTCGGGCGGCCGCTCTGTTGGCCGCTCGCGGAAGCGAATCGGTCGGGAGGTTTCATGCGGGATTTCTACCGGCGCGAGCTTCTGTCCGGCACCGCCCTGGTCATGTTCGGAAGCATGGCGGCCCGCGCCGGAACAATTCAGGGCGCCATCCCATGGGTGCCGGCGGCCGGAGCGCCGCCCACACCCGTGCTGCCCGGCCCGTGGCATTTCTTCACGCCGGCGGAGGGCCGCACCGTCGAAGCCATCGTGGATCGTATCATCCCGCCCGACCCCGAGGCGCCGGGCGCCAAGGATGCCGGCTGCGCGGTCTTCATCGACCGGCAATTGGCCAGCCCGTTCGGCCGCGCCGAAGGTCGCTACGCCAGCGGCCCCTTCCTGAAGGGCACCAAGGAGCAGGGTTCCCAGTCGCGCTTTGATCCTGCTGCGCAATATCGTGCCGCGATCCACGCCATCGACGCCTATTCCAAGCAGCACTTCGGCGGCCATGCCTTCGTCGACCTGGTCGCCGCCGACCAGGACGCCGTGGTGGGCGCGATCGAGGCCGGCACCCTGCCGATCGAGGACATCGATACCAAAGGGTTCTGGACGATGTTGCTGAAGAACACGCGCGAGGGGTTCTTCGCCGACCCCCTCTACGGCGGCAACCGCGACATGGCGGGATGGAAGATGATTGGGTTTCCCGGCGCCCGCTACGATCATTCCGACTGGATCGACCGGCATAACGAACCTTATCCGCACCCGCCGATCGGCATCATGGAGGCGCCGCTATGGTCGCCGGGCCACCCGTCCGGCGCGTCCAACAGCCCATGATAGCTCCCGCCGCCGAGTGCCGGTCCTAGTTGCTGAGGGTTCCTGACTTGCGCAAGCTGCCGCACAAGGACGTCGCGATCATCGGCCTCGGCTGGACCGGCGCGATCATGGCTCATGGCCTGGCCGAGGCCGGGCTCGACGTGATCGCCATCGAGCGCGGGCCGTGGCGCGATACGGCCACCGATTTCTCGCCCGCCTACGCGCCCGACGAGCTGCGCTACCACATCCGGCACGAGCTGTTCCTGCGCCCGGCCCAGATGACCCTGACCTTCCGCAACAACGCCAGCCAGACGGCGCTGCCGATCCGGGATTGGGGCGCCTTCATGCTGGGCAATGGCGTCGGCGGCGGCGGCCTGCACTGGAATGCCGAGACCTGGCGGTTCCTGCCGAGCGACTTCGTGCTGAAGACCCATCTTACCGAGCGCTACGGCGCCGCCTTCATCCCTAACGGCATGACCATCCAGGACTGGGGTCTCACCTACGACGAACTCGAGCCGCACTACGACCGGTTCGAATATCTCTGCGGCACGGCCGGGACAGCCGGCAACCTGAAGGGCGCGATCCAGCCCGGCGGCAATCCGTTCGAAGGGCCGCGCTCGCGCCCCTATCCGACGCCCGCCCAGAAGCAGCCGTTCAGCGCGACGCTGTTCGCGAAGGCCGCGGGCGAGCTCGGCCATCAGGCCTTCCCGCAGCCGTCCGGCAACATGTCCCAGGCCTATACCAATCCGCTCGGCGTGACGCTCGGACCCTGCACGTTCTGCGGCCACTGCGAATGGTTCGGCTGCGGCAATTACTCCAAGGCAAGTCCGCAGACCACCATCCTCCCCGCTCTGGCGAGACTGCCGAACTTCACGGCGCGCGATAATTGCGAGGTCCTGCGCATCCTGCTCGACGATACGGGCAAGCGGGCCACGGGCGTGGTCTTCGTCGACACCGACGGCGAGGAGTGGGAACAGCCCGCCGATCTCGTGCTGAGCTGCGCCTTCACGCCCTTCAACGTACAGATGCTCATGCTCTCCGGGATCGGCAGGATCTACGACCCGGCCACCAAGCAGGGCACGGTCGGCCGCAACTTCACCCATCAGGTGGTCTCGACCGCCCAGGCTTTCTTCGATCCCAAGACGCATCGCTTCAACCCGTTCATCGCGTCCGGCTCGATCGGCATGTGCATCGACGATTTCAACGGCGACAACCTCGACCACGGGCCGCTCGGCTTCGTCGGGGGTGGTTATCTGGGCCAGGTCCAGACCAATGGCCGGCCGATCGAGACCACCCCGGTGCCGGCCGGGACGCCGGCTTGGGGCGCAAAGTGGAAGGCCGCGGCCAAGGAGAACTACAACGCCTCCGTCTCCGCCGGCTCGGGCGTGCATGCCAGCTTCTATGCCTATGACGACGTGTTCCTCGACCTTGATCCGACCTACAAGGACCGGTTCGGGCGGCCGCTCATGCGCATGACCATGGATTTCCATGAGAACGAGCACCGGATGAGCGCCTATCTCACGGATCGCTACGCCGAGATCCTCAAGGCCATGGGCGCGCGCCAGGTCGACAAGCTGCCGCGCACGGGCCATTACAACGTCGCCGACTACCAGACCTCGCATCTCTGCGGCGGCGTCATCATGGGGGCAGACCCCAAGAGCTCGGCGGTGAACCGCTACCAGCAGAGCTGGGACGTCTCGAACCTGTTCGTGATCGGCGCCTCGAGCTTCCCGCAGAACGCCGGCTACAATCCCACCGGCACGGTCGCGGCGCTCGCCTATTGGACGCTCGACGCCATCACCTCGCAATACCTGAAGCGCCCAGGCCCTCTGGTGCAGGCGTAGGATCGCAGATGCGCAAGGTCCTCCTCGTCCTCGCGATCGTGGTCCTTGTCGGCGCCGGCGCGATCGCCGCTGCGATCTACGCGACAGAACCGAAGCGGCCCAGCGGCCCGCTCGCCACGAGCCATGGCACCCAGCAGAGCTTCGGCGAGATCGAATACGGTCGATACATGACCATCGTGGCCGATTGCGCGGCCTGCCACACCAACCCTCACGGCGGCGAGCCCTTCGCCGGCGGACGGCCGATCGAGACGCCTTTCGGGGTCGTCGTGTCGTCCAATATCACGCCCGACCGGGAGACCGGCATCGGCGCCTGGACCAACGACGATTTTGCTGACGCGCTGCAGAAAGGGTTCGGCAGGGACGGGCGCATGATCTACCCGGCCATGCCCTACCCCTACTATACCAAGATGACCCGTCGCGACGTCGATGCCATCAAGACCTATCTCGGCACGCTGAAGCCGGTGCACAACGAGGTCCTGTCCGACACTCTGCCGTTTCCGCTGAACATCCGCGTGGCCATGCGGGCCTGGAACCTGCTCTATTTCCACGAAGGGCGTTACAGACCGGACCCGAATCGCGACGCGACCTACGATCGCGGTGCCTATCTGGTCGAGGGTCCGGGGCATTGCGGCGCCTGCCATACGCCAAAGACGATGCTGGGCGGCGACAAGACTGCGGAGGCCTATCAGGGTGCGGTCATCCAGGGCTGGACCGCGCCGAACATCACGGGCGACGCGAGACGCGGCCTTGGGTCCTGGTCGGTCGAGGACATCGTCCAATATCTCAGGACCGGCCATAACCGTCAGGCGGCGGCGTCCGGCCCGATGGCCGAGGAGGTGGCCCTGTCGTCGTCCCGCATGAACGAGGACGACCTCCGTGCCGTCGCGGTCTACCTGAAGGCCCAACCGGGCCAGGGCGACGGGGCTCCGCCGATCGCGCCCGACACGCCCGCCATGCAGGCCGGCGCCGCCATTTACGGCGACAGCTGCGGCTCCTGCCACGGACGCGGTGGCGCCGGCGTGACGGGGCTGTTCCCGACGCTGGCCGGAGTCCCGGCGGTGCAGCAACGCGACCCGGCGAGCCTGATCCGGGTCGTGCTCGACGGCGCCAAGAGCGTATCGACGCAAGCCGCGCCGACGGGGGCGGCCATGCCGTCCTACGGCTGGCGCCTCGATGACGACCAGGTTGCCGCGGTGCTGACCTATGTGCGCAATGCCTGGGGCAACGAGGCGCCCGCCGTGCCGGCTTCCGCGGTTGCCTCGATGCGCGAGCAGCTGAGGCAGCGGGCGAATTGAGGCGGCAGAGGTTCCGATCGTCGGTTTGAAGTCCAAAGTTTCGATCCCGCGGTGACCCATGATCATGACCATCGGTGACGCCATCGGAGAGCCCATCTGCGCCCGGAATGCCGGCATCCTCGTCCGCGATCCGAGGATGCTGCCGTGAACCGCCCGGAGGCGCCCATCGGCGCGGTCCGCACCAGGGCCTTCAAGATCCCCACCGACAAGCCCGAGGCCGACGGCACCTTCGCATGGGATGCGACGACGCTGATCCTCGTCGAGGTCGACGGCGGCGGACTGACCGGGTTCGGCTACACCTACTCGGATGCGTCGATTGCCGGGCTGATCGACAAGACGCTGGCCAAGGCGGTCGCCGGGATCGATGCGCTCGATACGCCGCGCGCCTGGACCGCGATGCAGGTCGCCGTCCGCAACCTCGGCCGCTCGGGGCTGGCGGCCACCGCCATATCGGCGCTCGACGCCGCGCTGTGGGACCTCAAGGCCAAACTGTTGGGCCTGCCGCTGGCCGTCCTGTTGGGACGAGCGCGCGATGCCGTCCCGATCTACGGCTCCGGCGGGTTCACGACCTACACCGACGACGACCTGCGGGCACAGCTCTCCGGCTGGGTGGAGCGGGGCGGCTGCGCGGCCGTCAAGATGAAGATCGGCAGCGATCCGGGTCGCGATCCGCACCGCGTGTCGGTGGCCAAGGCGGCGATCGGCGACGCGACGCTGTTCGTGGATGCCAACGGGGCCTTCTCGGCCAAGCAGGCGCTCGCCTTCGCCCACCGGTTCGCCGCGCAGGACGTGCGCTGGTTCGAGGAGCCGGTGACCTCCGATGACCTGTCCGGCCTCGCGCTGGTGCGGCGCGAGGGGCCGCCGGGCATGGACATTGCGGCGGGCGAGTACGCCTTCCATCCCGACGATGTGGCCGCGATGCTCGACGCCGGGGCGGTCGACTGCCAGCAGGCCGATCTGACCCGCTGCGGCGGCGTCACGGGGTTCCTGCGCGTGGCCGCCCTCTGCGATGCGCACCACGTCGACCTCAGCGGCCATTGCGCGCCGGCCATCCACCTGCATGTCGCCTGCGCGTCGCCGCGTCTGCGTCATCTCGAGTGGTTCCACGATCACGTCCGCATCGAGCGGATGCTGTTCGATGGCGCGCCGGTGGCGCACGGCGGCACGATCCGTCCCGACCTGTCGCGACCCGGACACGGCCTTGCCTTCAAGAGCGCCGACGCGGCGCCGTTCGAGCAGTGAGTCGTCGCCGTCGCGAACCGGACCGGGTCAGCTTTCCGTCTCACCCCGAATCGTGAAGGAGACGACGTGGTAGCGCCGGCCGACCACGGCCAGGAGGTCGAGGCGGGGGGGCTCGGCTTCGGGTTGGCTCCATGCCACCTCGAAGCCTATCCGCGTCGACGACATGCCGTCGCTTTCGGCTTGCCGGGCGAAGCGAGACTCATAGCCGAGCGGGGCGAGCAGGCTGTCGATGTCGGGCGTAGGGGCGGAGCCTTCGACGCGGATCTCCAGCAAGGCGCGGTGGCGGCGAGGGATGCGCAGATCGACGCGTTTGACGGCCCATAGCACGACGAATCCCACAAGGGTCGCCGCGATCCCCAAGAGCAACTGGCCGCCGCCGAAACACAAGCTGATCGCCGTGACGATCCACAGCGTGGCGGCCGTGGTGACGCCGGTGACCGAGCCTCCCTTCTTCAGGATCACGCCGCCGCCGATGAAGCCGACGCCCGTCAGGATGCCGAGCGGCATCCGCATCAGGTCCAACGTCCCGAAAGAGTCGGATGCCTTGCCGCCCGCGGAGAGCAGGATATTGGCCTGGATCATCGCCACGGCGGCGGCCAGACCGACGAGGATGGTCGTTCGCAGCCCCGCCGCGTGGCCACGGGCCTCGCGGTTGAACCCGATCACGGCGCCGGCGACTACCGTCAGGAGAAGCCGAAGCAGAATGTCCGGCCAGGTTGGGTGCAGCGGCATGTCCATGGCGATCTCCTCCGGCAAGCGGCGCTCCTCGAACAAACGTCTCACGGCCGGCGTTCCGCACATGGGGTCGACACCCCGCCGACGCCCTAGAGCAGGATCGGATCAGATGGACGCGCATCGCGAGTCCATCCCGATGAAACTGTTCGCATTTCGAAGCTGGAGCAGTTCGGCGACAGCCGAACGTGCTCTAAGGCTTGTTGAGGTTCATCGAGAATGGATGACGGCTGCGGCGAGGTGGATGATGGCGGCGAAGCTCTGGTCGGTTTTGTCGGCGCGCATGGCGATGCGTTTGAACTCCTTGAGCCTGCAGAAGAAATTCTCGATGAGATGACGCCATTTGTACATCTCCTTGTCGAGCCGCAAGGGCTGGGCGCGCCTGGGGTGCTGGGAGATGACGATCTTGGCGCCGCGCGCATTCAGATCGGCGATGATGGCGTTGGAGTCGAAGGCCTTGTCGGCGATCAAGGCTCCGAACGACAGTGCGTCGATGAGCGGCGGCACGCCGACGGTGTCGAAACGCTGGCCGGGCAACAGCACGAAGCGCACGAGATTGCCGAGCGCGTCGGTCAGCGCCAGGATCTTGGTCGTCATGCCGCCCTTGGAGCGGCCGATGGCCTGGCTCTGAGTCCCCCTTTTGAGCCCTGCCCGTGGCGGTGGACCTTGACGATGGTGGCGTCGACCATGGCGTATTCCATGTCCGGCTCGTCCGAGCAGGCCTCGAAGAGCCGAATGAAAACATCGGCCTTCACCCACTCGCGGTATCGCTTGAAGACGGTGTTCCAGCGGCCGAACGTGTCGGGGAGGTCGCGCCAAGGGCTGCCCGTGCGCACGATCCAGAGCACCGCCTCGAGAAATAACCGATTGTCGCCCCCGCTGCGGCCGGGGTCCGTCGGCTTGCCGTGGCAGTGCGGCTCCATCTTCGCCCATTGGGCATCGCTCAAAACGTATCGATCCATCCACAGCTTGA
This sequence comes from Lichenihabitans sp., assembly GCA_965277635.1. Taxonomy (GTDB): domain Bacteria; phylum Pseudomonadota; class Alphaproteobacteria; order Rhizobiales; family Beijerinckiaceae; genus Lichenihabitans. The sequence continues at coordinate 312,146 of CBDIDE010000002.1, read as the reverse complement.
ATCACTTCCAAGCTCTGAATGGAATCTCAAACCTCAACAAGCCTTAGCGCGGGCGGAAAGGACAAGCACGTGGCAGACGAGCATATGGTCGACTATGAGGGGCCGGCGGGCGGGTGGGGATCGCTCGAGGGCATCAGTCGCGTCTTCGGCAAGGAATGGTCGTCCCCGATGGCGATCGAGACGCTGGCGCGGCAGAACAAGCCGCACGGCTTCATGTGCGTCTCCTGCTCCTGGGCCAAGCCGGCCGACCATCATGCCTTCGAGTTCTGCGAGAACGGGGCCAAGGCGACCCTGTGGGAGCTGACGAGCCGGCGCTGCACCCCGAAGGTCCTCGCCAAGCACACCCTCGCCGAGCTGCGGTCCTGGCGCGACTACGATCTCGAGCAACTAGGCCGCCTGACCCATCCGATGCGCTACGATCCCGAAACGGACCGCTACGTCCCCTGCGAATGGGACGAGGCGTTCCAGGCGATCGGCGAGGAATTGAAGGCGCTCGATCCCAAGAGCGTGATCTTATACTCGTCGGGCCGGGCCAGCCTCGAGGCGTCCTATCTCTACGCGCTGTTCGCACGGCTCTACGGCAACAACAACCTGCCCGACTCGTCGAACATGTGCCACGAGACCACCTCGGTGGCGCTCAAGAAAGTCATCGGCGTCGGTGTCGGCACAGTCGTCTTCGACGACCTCGCCAAATGCGACGCCATGTTCTTCTTCGGCCAGAACACCGGGTCGAACAGCCCGCGCCTCCTCCACCCGCTGCAGGAGGCCGCAAAACGCGGCGTGCCGATCGTCACCTTCAATCCGGTGCGCGAACGGGGCCTCGAGGTCTTCGTCAATCCGCAAAGCCCGATCGAGATGCTGACCGGTCGCGAGACCCGGATCTCCAGCCAATATCATCAGGTCAGGCCCGGCGGCGACATCGCGGTCATCGTCGGCATGTGCAAGCAGGTCTTCGCGGCCGACGAAAAAGCAAAGACGCAAGGGCGGCGCGTACTTGACGCCGAGTTCATCGCGCAGCACACGCACGGGCTCGATGCGTTCGAGGCCAAGGTCCGCGCGACCTCGTGGGAGGAGATCGAGACCCAGTCCGGGCTGCCGCGATCGGCGATCGTCGCGGCGGCCGAGGTCTACATCAAGGCCGAACGTGTCGTCGCCTTTTTCGGCATGGGCCTGACCCAGCACGTGCACGGCTTCGAGAACGTGGCGATGCTGGTCAATCTGTTGCTGCTCAGAGGCAATATCGGCCGCGACGGGACGGGCGTCTCGCCCGTGCGCGGCCATTCCAACGTGCAAGGGCAGCGCACGGTCGGCATCTCCGAGAAGCCCGACCTCGTGCCGCTCGACAAATATGCCGCGCAATTCGATTTCGAGCCGCCGCGCGACAAGGGCATGAACACGGTCGAGGCCTGCGAGGGCATCGTCGCCGGCAAGGTGCGCGCGTTCATCGGGTTGGGCGGCAACTTCGTCCGTGCGATCCCCGAGCGGGAGATCATGGAGAAGGCTTGGACCGGGATGCGCCTGACCGTGCAGGTCGCGACCAAGCTCAACCGCAGCCATCTCGTCAACGGCGAGGTCGCCTATCTGCTGCCCTGCCTCGGCAGGACCGAGGAGGACATCCAGGCGGGCGGTCCCCAGGCCGTCAGCGTCGAGGATACGTTCAGTTCCATCCATGGCTCGATCGCGCGGCGCAAGCCGGCGAGCGAACACCTGCGAAGCGAGGTCGCGATCGTGGCGGGGCTCGCCAAGGCGACGCTGAAGCCCAACCGGAAGGTAAAATGGGATGAATGGCTCGGCGATTACGGCCTGATCCGCGACCTCATCGCCGAGACCTATGCCGAGAAATTTCATGACTTCAATGCCCGCCTGTGGACGCCCGGCGGCTTCTACAAGGGCAACAAAGCCCGCGAGCGGATCTGGGAAACCAAGACGGGCAAAGCCGAGTTCACGGCGCCCGACACATTGACCGCGGTCGATTTCGCCGATGCGCCGGACCGCTTCCGGCTCATCACCATGCGCAGCAACGACCAGTTCAACACGACGATCTACGGCTTCAGCGATCGTCTGCGCGGCATCGAGGGCACGCGCGAGGTGCTGCTGATGAACCCAAAGGAGATCGGCCGGGCCGGGCTCAGGGAAGGCCAGATGGTTTCGCTCCTCGGCGATGCGCAGGATGGCGTGCATCGCGAAGTCGGCCCGCTCAAGGTCACGCCGTTCGACCTGCCGGATGGATGTCTCGGGGGATACTATCCGGAGATGAACCCGCTGATCGCCCTGTCCCACCACGACATTCAGTCGAAGACGCCGGCCTTCAAGTCGGTCCCGGTCAGTATCATAGGCTGACGCGGCGGCGCGCGGCGGGTCGAGATCTTCGCGGGCATCGGGGCTGTCCGCGAGGTCGATGGCTCCAGACCATCGGTGCCGCCGCGAACGGGTGGAGCATCCCTGGCCGCGCTGAGGCTGTCGGGTCAGGCGGCGAGCCGGTTCCCGGCATGCTTACCAATTTCCTTACCGGATTTGTCGGCGAGTGCAGATCCGATCCCATGCAACGGATGATGGCGAGAACCGTTGACGGGCAAGGGCTCCTGGCGCCCGAATTGCGGTGAGATTCGTTTGCGCGTCCTCATTGGGGTCTTGGCGATCGTCGCGGCGGTGCTCGGGGCTTTCTCCGCCTATGCGTGGCATTCTCCGCTCGCGCCGATCGATCTGCCGCGGCCGGCGAGCTTTGCGCCCGACCAGGTGCGGCGCGGCGAAACGTTGGCGGCGATTGGCAATTGCGCCGCCTGTCACACGACGCCGAACGGGCCTGCCTTCAGCGGCAGCCTGCCGGTGCCTACGCCGTTCGGCGCGGTCTATGCGAGCAATCTGACGCCCGATCCGGACACGGGCATCGGCCGCTGGTCGGAGGAGGCGTTCCGGCGCGCCATGCGGGAGGGGATCGACCGCGAGGGCCGCCAGCTCTATCCGGCATTTCCCTACGACCACTACACCCGCGTCACCGACGAGGACGACCGGGCGCTCTACGCCTATCTCATGACGCGAACGCCCGCCGCGCGGCGGACGCCGCCGCCGGCGCTGATGTTCCCGCTCGGTTTTCGGCCGATCGTCGCCGGCTGGAAGCTCCTGTTCTTCCGGTCCGGCCCGAGGCCGGCGGCCGGCAGCGACGACCCGGTGATCGTGCGCGGCGCCTATCTGGTGGAGGGCCTCGGCCATTGCGGCGCTTGCCACACGCCGCGCAACGTCCTCGGGGCGGAGCGCAGCGATGCGCTGCTCGCGGGCGGCCTGGCCGAGGGCTGGAACGCCTACGCGCTGAATGCCGCTTCGCCGGCGCCGGTCCCGTGGACGCCCGACACACTGGCCTTCTACCTCAAGCACGGCTGGCAATCGGCGCATGGCGTCGCGCGCGGGCCGATGGCGGCGGTGACCGCCGGCCTCGCGGCGGCGCCCGAGGACGATGTCGCGGCCATGGCCGCCTATCTCGTTCGAGGCATGCAGGGGGGAGCCGATCGGCCGCCGCGCCCGGAAGCGACCCTCGCGCCGCTCCACGCCGCCAGTGCCGGAAGCCAGGCGGCGGTGCCGGCCGTAGCCGGCGACGAGGAGCGCGGCGCGGCGATCTACGCGGGCGCCTGTGCCTCCTGTCACGACAGCGGGCGATCGCTCCCCTTCGGCGGTCTCGCCCTCGAGCTGAGTTCGGCGCTGCATGCTCCCGATCCGACGAACATCGTGCTCGTCACGCTGCGCGGCCTTCGGCCGCCGCCCGGCGCGGCCGGCCCGATCATGCCGGGCCTCGACGGGACGCTCGACGACGATGGGATCGTGGCGTTGCTGGCCTATCTGCGCGCGTCGATCGCCAGGGAAGCGCCTTGGCCCGATCTGCCGGCGACCGTGCGCAAGGCGAGGGAACGATCCACGACGCCGCTGTCTGGCGATGCGCCGGCACCGGCCGCGACCTCCATCCGAGCGGGACCATGACTACGATCAACGTGAACGGCATCGATCGCGCCATTGCGGCCGCGCCGGAGGCGCCGCTGCTCTACGTATTGCGCGACGAGCTCGGTCTCCACGCCGCGAAATTCGGCTGTGGCCTCGGCCAATGCGGGTCCTGTACGGTCATCGTCGAAGGGGAGGCCGTGCTCTCCTGCGCGGTCCCCGTCATGCTGCTCGACGGCAAGGCCGTGACGACGCTCGAGGGTCTCGGCACGGCCGAGGCGCCGGGGCCGATGCAGCGCGCCTTCCTGACCGAGCAGGCGGCCCAATGCGGCTACTGCATCCCTGGCATGATGATGCGGGCGCAAGCACTGCTGCAGAAGCGCCCGCAGGCTACCGATGCCGAGATCAGGGCCGCCCTCCAGGGCAATCTCTGCCGCTGCGGGACGCATATGCGCATCCTGCGCGCCGTCCGCCGCGCCGCCGAGGCGATGAAGAGCGCAAGGGCCGCCGCTCGGCCGACGCGCCTGGGAGAGGCGCAATGATCGTCGCCGAACCGCGTCTCACGCGCCGGGCGTTGCTGGCCGGAACCGGTGCGCTGGTCATCGGATTCGCCCTGCCGTCGCGAAGTTTCGCGCAGGTCGGTGGCACGCCAGGCCCGCTGCCCGGCAGCTTGAAAAAGAGCTCATGGCTCGACGGCTGGATCAGGGTCGACGCGTCGAACGCCGTCACCGTGTTCACCGGCAAGGCCGAGCTCGGCCAGGGGATCAAGACCGCCCTGGTCCAGGTAGCGGCGGAGGAACTCGACCTGCCGGTCGACGTCCTTTCGATTCGGACCGCCGACACGGGTACGACCCCGGACGAGGGCTACACCGCCGGCAGCCATTCGATGCAGGACAGCGGCAGCGCGATCCGGGCCGCCGCCGCAGAGGTAAGGCAGATCCTCCTCGCCGAAGCGTCTCGGCGCCTGCGAGAGCCATCCGAGCTTTTGCGGACGGAGGGCGGCACCGTGGTCGCGCCCGACGGACGGCGCCTCACTTACGGTGCGCTGGTCACGACGGATCTGATCCACGTCGCCGCCACGCCGGATGTGCGGCTCAAGGACTCCAGGGACTACCGCGTCGTGAACCGGCCGGTCCCGCGCCTCGACATCCCGGCCAAGGTCACGGGCGGCATGGCCTATGTCCAGGACCTGCGATTGCCTGGCCTCGTTCACGCCCGGGTGGTCCGCCCGCCCGCCTATGGCGCGACGCTGACCGGGCTCGACGAGGCCGCGGCGCGCGCCAGCCCGGGCCTGATCAGTCTCGTCAGGGACGGCAACTTCCTGGCCGTGGTCGCCGAGACGGAGTGGCAGGCCGTGCAGGCGATGCGGCGGCTCGCGGCGGGGGCGACCTGGTCGCCCGGCCGCAAGCTGCCCGACGGCGTGCCGATCGCCGAGCTCGTCATGCGGGCCGAGACGCAGGACACCACGATCCTCGAGCGCGGCGGCGGAGCGGCGCCGGACGCCAAAAGGCGGCTCGAGGCGACCTTCACGCGGCCCTATCAGGCGCACGGATCGATCGGACCATCCTGCGCCGTGGCCCATCAGGACGGCGATGTTCTGACCGTCTGGACCCATACGCAGGGCGTCTACCCGGACCGCGCGGCCATCGCCGAGATGCTGCGCGTGCCGCCGGGCAAGGTACGCTGCATCCATGTCGAAGGGTCGGGTTGCTACGGCCATAACGGCGCCGACGATGCCGCCGGCGACGCGGCGCTGATCGCCCGGGCGATCCCCGGTCGGCCGGTGCGCGTGCAGCTGATGCGCGAGCAGGAGGCAGCCTGGGAGCCGTTCGGCCCGGCCATGGCGACGAAAGTCTCCGCGGCCCTCGATGCCGCCGGCAAGGTCGTCGACTGGTCCTACGAGGTCTGGAGCAATACCCACAGCATGCGGCCTGGCGGCGCCGGGGCGTTGCTCGCCGCCCAGCTCATCGCGCAGCCTTTCGCGCCGCCGCCGCCGAAACCCATCCCGATGCCGGAGGGCGGCGGCGACCGCAACGCCATCCCGCTCTATGGTTTCCCCAACGCTCGGGTGGTGCATCACTTCTTGCCCGCCATGCCGCTGCGGGTCTCGGCCATGCGGGCGCTCGGCGCCTATGCCAACATCTTCTCGATCGAGAGCTTCATGGACGACCTGGCCCGTGCCGCGGGCGCCGACCCGGTGGCGTTCCGCCTGGCCCATCTCGACGATGCGCGCGCCAGGACCGTGATCACGCTGGCGGCGGAACGGTTCGGCTGGGGTGGAGCGCGGCCGGCCGGCATCGGCCACGGCTTCGCGTTCGCCCGCTACAAGAACCTGGCCGCCTATTGCGCATTGGCCGTGGAGGTCGAGGTCAGCCGCGAGACCGGCCGCGTGAGGATGCGCCGCGCCGTGGCGGCGGTCGACGCCGGGCAGGTCGTCAATCCCGACGGGCTACGCAACCAGATCGAGGGGGCGATCCTCCAGTCGATGAGCTGGACGCTGTTCGAGAGCGTCGGCTTCGACCAGGGCGGGATCACCAGCCTCGACTGGTCGACCTATCCGATCCTGCGCTTCGACGGCGTGCCCGACAGCCTCGACGTGCATCTCGTCGATCGGCCCGGCCAGCCCTTCCTGGGCAGCGGCGAATGCGGGCAGGGACCGACGGCGGGCGCCCTCGCCAATGCGATCTGCGACGCGACAGGGCGACGCCTGCGCGACCTGCCGCTCACACGAGAGAAGGTCAAGGCCGCGCTCGAGGCTTAGGCGGGCGGATTGTCTGCGTCGGCGGCTGACGGGGTGCCTCCTGCCGATCTTCACGCGGCGCCTGCTCTGGGCGCTTGATATTTCGTCGAAATTGCATTGACATGTCAATTTGGTTCGGTAGTCTGCCGTCAAGAATTCAGCGCGGCGCGGCGATCGGGCAAGCCGGCGGGGCGGTCGAGGAAACGGCATGCGTTCAGGCGCTTCAAAGACGGAGCAGATCCAGGACGCGCATCCCGAACGGCTGGTCCTCAACGCGGCCCAGCACAGACGCATCATGGAAGCCGTCCGCGGCGGCGATCCTCGGCAAGCGCGCCACCGCATGGAAACCCATCTCGGCTGGGGCAGGAGTTTCACCCTCGATCCGGACGGGAGAATGGGCCGGGGATAGCGAAACCGACAAACAAGATCCCGAAGCTTCAGGTCAAGCGGTCGGGACCAGGTAAACGCAAAGATCACGACTTCGGAGACGACGGCCCGAACGGGCGATTTCGCCCGCAACGCCCGAGCCACGACCGAAGTCCGGGCAAGGACGGGAGCATGCTCGAACGCAATCGGATATTCGGCGCTCTCGACGAGAAGGGCGTCGCATTCGGATCGTGGTGCCAGATCAACTCGCCCGAGATCGCCGAGCTGACGGCGCGCAGCGGGATCGATTTCTGCATCGTCGACATGGAGCATGGCTCGTTCGGGATCGAGAGTGCGGCGGCGATGATACGCGCGGTGGAGGCCGGCGGGGCCTCCAGCATGGTCCGTGTGCCGGACGCGACGCGAACCAACATCTTCAAGGTTCTGGATGCCGGCGCGTCCGGCCTCATGGTGCCGAACGTCGAGGACGCCGCGACGGCCCGTGCGATCGTACAGGCCGCCCGTTTCGCGCCTGCCGGGCGCCGGGGAGCCTGCCCGTGCGTACGAGCCACGGCTCATGGCGTCGACGACTGGAAGGACTACGTCGCCTGGAGCGCCGAGAACGTCGTCGTGGCGGTCCTGGTGGAAACCGCCAGAGGTCTCGAAAACTACGACGAGATCATTGCCGTCCCCGGTCTGACCATGGTGGCCATGGGACCGTTCGACCTCAGCATGGCCCTCGGCTTCGACGGGGACTGGAAGCATCCGGAGGTCAGACGCAAGCAGGAGGAGATGGTCCGCAAGGCACGCACCCACGGGCTCGACGTCATGGCCTCGACCTTCGACAGCGACCCGGAAGATCTCGCGCGACAGGTCGCGTCCTGGAAGGACCTCGGCGTCAGGCTCTTCGCCGTCAGCGGCGACCGGTTCATGCTGTCCTCCGGCTACAAGGCCATTGTGTCCCACCTGCACGGGGCGGAGGCCGGCCGATGAAGGTTCTTCTCACCGGCGGCGGCGGCTTCCTTGGCGCCTGGACCATCAAGCGTCTGCTGGCGCGCGGCGACGAGGTCCGGGTGTTCGACGCGAATGACCGTCGTGCGCTCGCCAGGAGCATCGCCGGGCCCGATGTCGCGGGTCTCGAATGGCTCGTCGGCGACGTCACCGAGGGGCGCGACGTCGAGGCCGCGATGGAGGGCTGCGACGCCGTCGTCCATCTGGCCGGCTTGCTGACTCCCGCCTGCCAGGACGATCCGATCCTGGGCGCCAAGGTCAACCTGATCGGCACCCTGAACGTGTTCGAAGCGGCTAAGCGCCTCGGCATCCGCAAGATCGTCTACGCCAGTTCGGTCAGCGTGTTCGGACGCGAGAACGGCGAGATCCCGTTCCCCCACACGCATTACGGCGCGTTCAAGCTGGCCTGCGAGGGCTGCGCGCGGACCTATTGGGAGTACGACGGGCTGGCGAGCGTCGGCTTTCGTCCGGCCGTGGTCTACGGGCCTGGCCGTGAGACGGGCCTGACGGGCGGCATCAGCATGGCCTGCCGGGCCGCCGTGCGCGGCGAGCCCTGCACGATCGGGTTCAGCGGGGCGACCGACATGGTCTACGCCGATGACGTCGCCGCCGACTTCGAGGCGGCGCTCGCGACCGAGCTCGATGGCGCGCATGTCTTCAACGCCACGGGATGCGAGGAGACGGTCGATGCGGCGGTGGCGGCGATCAAGGCCCGCTACCCGGATGCCGCCATCTCGGTCTCGGGCGACCCGGTCCCGTTCTGCCCGGCCATCGGCAGGGACCGGATGCGGGACCTCCTGCCGGGGCTGCCGAGCACGCCGCTGACGCGAGGCATCGGGTGGACGCTCGATTTCTACGAACGGACCGAAGGTCGGGTGGGCGGCTGAGGGCGGCGACGGCGACGATACGAACGCAAACCACGACGAGCCAAGGACCAACCTTGGGCTTAACCAACACAGGGAGATGGACATGGGTATCAAAGATACCGCCGCCGTGTTCCTGGCGTCCGACGAGGCGAACTACATCACCGGCGTCTGCCTGCCCGTCGACGGCGGCATCACCTGCAGGCCGCCTGAGATGGACGCGCCCGCGCGCCGCGACTTCACGGCCCGCTACCTCCTCGAGACCTATGCGTCCCTCGAGAAGGCCGCCGAAGTCATCCCTGGAGAGCAGTCCTGCGGCACCTTCGTGGCGCTGCCGGGCGAGACCGCCGACCTCAAGGAGCGGGCCTGGGCTCGCGTGATCGGCATCGAGCCGTTGGAGGACGTCTCGCGGCCCTCGCTGCCCAACGCCTTCGCGGATCGCAGGGACATCACGGGTCCCTATCAGGATTAGGAAATGGGCGTTGTCAAACCGCCTCTAAAAGCCGCCGTTGCGGCCATTGACGCCGGAGCCGGGGGGTCGACGCAGCCGGTCGAGGTGACGCACGAAGAGCTCGGTCGCGGTCTCGACATCGCCCGAATTGTCGATCTGCAGGTGCCCGGAGGTCCCGGGCGGCAGTATTAAGGATACCTGCCGGCGGAGCCGATCTTGGAGGTTCGCTTGGCTTTCCCTGCCGCGCGCGAGGATCCGCTCCACGAGGATCTCCGGCCGCGCCGTCACCTCGACGACCTGCAGGGTGCCGAAGGCACGCACCGCGTCGCCGAGCGAGCGGCGCGACAGATTGGCCACGACCGTGCGGCCGTGATCGAGGTCCGCGACCACCGATCGCGGCAGCGCGTAGCGCAGGCCGTGCGCCGCCCAGGTCAGGCAGAAGGCGCCATCGGCCTCGGCGTCCATGAACGCCGCCTCGTCGAGGCTGTCGTGGTCCTCCGATGCGACAAGCACCGCCCGGGTCACGATCCGGCGCGCGAAACGCACGTGCGGGTCGAGCGCCGGATGCCGGGCGGCGCGCGACATCAGCGTATCCTTGCCGGCCCCGCTCGGGCCGACGACCGCGACGAAGACGCCGGACGGCGTGTGCCGAGGCAGGGGTCCGCCCGTGTCCGCGCGCTCAGGCGACACGGCGCCCCTCCCGCCACACGCCGGCGACGACCGGCGGGTGCGCTCGCTCGGTCCTGATCCGCACGAGATCGGCCCGCAGGCCCACGGCGATCTCGCCGCGGTCGTCGAAACGGGCGGCCGCAGCCGGGTTCGCCGACACGAGCCGGACTGCCGCGGGCAGGTCGAGCGTCCCGCTGTCGACGAGCCAGAAGGCCGATTGGAGCAGGCTGAACGGCACGTAATCCGACGACAGGATGTCGAGGATGCCGCCGGCCAGCAGATCGGCCGCCGAGACGTTGCCCGAATGCGAACCGCCGCGCACGATATTGGGCGCGCCCATCAGCACCTGCAGCCCCGCCCGGCGCGATTGCCGGGCGGCCTCGGCGGTCGTCGGGAACTCGGCCAAGGTGACGCCGATCTCGACGCCTTCGCGGACATGTTCGGCGGTGGCGTCGTCATGCGAGGCGAGCGCGATGGCGGCCGTGCGACAGAAGCCCGCGATGGCACGCCGGTTCGGCGCCGAATGCACCTCGGACTCGGCGATACGACGGTCGCAGAAGGCCGCGAAGGCCGCGTCGCTGAGGTTCATCCGGCGCTGGTAGTAGGACCGATAGGTGTCGAGATCGACGAATTGCCGCTGGCCGGGGGCATGGTCCATCAGCGACACCAGCCGGATGCGCGGAGTGCCGGCGATCGCCTCGAAGCCCGGCAGGACGTCGGAGGTCGAGACCTCGCAGCGCAGGTGGATGTAGTGGTCCGCCCGCAGCCGGCCGGCGCTCGCCGCGGCCACGATCGTCTCGGCCATGACCCGCATGTCGGCGGAGCCGATGAGCGCGTCCTCGTCCATCCCGACCCGGAGCGCGTCGAAGACGGTGGTGATGCCGGAGGCCGCGATCTGCGCGTCATGAGCCTGGAGGGCCGCCATCATGTTCCAGCGGACCTTCGGGCGCGGCAGGTAGTGGCCCTCGATATGGTCGGTGTGGAGCTCGACGAGGCCCGGGATCAGGGTGTCGCCGCCAAAATCCTCGCCGAGTCCCGAGGCGCCGGGCGCGATCTCGGCGATGCGCCCGTCGCGGACCGCGAGGCTGCCGTGGACGATCTCGTCCCGAAGCACGATGGCGGTGTTGCGGAAGACCTGTTCGATCATGGAATCGTCGTCGGGTGGGGGGCCGCGGCCGGCCCGAAGGGATGGAACGCATGGACGTGGAAGGGTTCGCCGGGGCCGGGCTCGACGAAGAGCCCGAGGCCGTCGAGCGCTCGCGGTCGATCGAGGACCGTGGCGAAATGGCTTCCGAGCGCCCGCTCCAGGTGTTCCGCGCCCTCCGGCACGGGCCCCGTCACCGTCATGTGGAAGCGGAACTCGTCGAGCACGAAGGGGTAGCCCCAGCGGAGCAGGTGCCCTCGCTGCCGTTCGGTCAGCCGATCGGGTCGACGCCGCGCGATCTCGGCCTCGCTGAGAGGGGCTCGAAAGGGCTCGAAGGTCCGCAGCACGTCGGCCTCGAGCGCCGCCAGGGCCGGGTCGATATCCTGAGGGACGAGCGCCAGGAACGCGCCGAGCCGCGCCAGGACGAGACGGCGGATCAGCGGCGCTGGACGGCCGGCGCAAAAGGCGGCGAGCCGCGCCGCGACCGTATCGAGGTCGGTGCTCTCGGTCACCCGGAAGGGCGCCTTGAGCGTGGCATGGAAGCCGTAGCGCGCCGGCTCGACCACCCAGGGGTCCCGCTCGGGGTCGGTGGCGCGCGTGCTTCGGCCCGTGAAGGCGTCGCGGCCGAGCCAGGCGGCGGCGAGCCGGGCGAGTTCGCTCTCAGGCGCCGGAGCGGCGTAGACGGCGACGCGCATCACGCTGGCCTCGCCGCACGATGGGCTTCGCCCTCGTACCGGTCGAGGAACGCCTCGGCATCCAGCGTCCTGAAATCGGCGAGCGCCGCGAAGAGATCGTCATGCGACCAGTCCCACCAGGCGAGGCGCTCGAAGCGCGCGGCCAGTCCCGGCGCGAAGCGTTCGCGGATCAGCCGCGCCGGCACGCCGCCGCTGATCGTATAGGGCGCGACGTCGCGCGACACCACGGCACCCGCCCCGATCACGGCGCCGTTGCCGACCGAGACGCCCGGCAGCACGGTCGCGCCATGGCCGATCCACACGTCATGGCCAACGGTGACGGCATTTTGGCGCCGCCAAGCGAAGAATTCAGGCTCCTCCGTGGCGCCATCGAAATAATCGCCGGCCCGGTAGGTGAAGTGGTGCTGCGTGGCGCGCCAGGTCGGATGGTTGGTGGCGTTGATGCGGACCATCGCGGCGATGTTGACGAACTTGCCGACGGTGGCGGCCCAAAGCGCGCAATCCTGCATGACGTAGGAATAGTCGCCGAGATGGGTTTCCGAGAGGCGCGAGCGGGCCTGGACCTCGGTGTAGCGGCCGAGCGTCGAGGCCTCGACCTCGGCCGTCGGATGGACCAGCGGCGTGTGTTTCGAGAGCCTCGCCATCACGCCGCCGCCCTGGCCGAGAAGGCCGGCACGTCGATCGTGCGGGCGGCGACCCGCGCACGCACCGCCTCGTCGTGGAAGATGCCGAGGATGGCGGTGCCGGCGGCCAGCTTCTCGCGGATCATGGCGACCACGACGTCGCGATTCTCGTTGTCGAGGGAAGCTGTCGGCTCGTCGAGCAGCAGCACCCGATGATCGGTGAGGAAGCCGCGCGCGATGTTGACGCGCTGCTTCTCGCCGCCCGAGAAGGTGGCCGGCGGCAGATCGTGCAGGGCGCGCGGCAGGTTGAGCCGCAGCAGGAGCTCCGCCGCGCGCGCCCGTGCCGCCGCGCGGTCGAGACCTCGCGCCAGGAGCGGCTCCGCGACGACGTCGAGCGTCGGGACGCGGGGCACGGCCCGCAGGAACTGGCTGACATAGGCGATGGAGGTGCGGCGCAGCGCGAGCACGAGGCGCGGGTCGCCGGCACCGAGATCCTGCATCAGGCCCGTGTCGCGCTCGCGCAGCAGGATCTCGCCGCCGTCGACGCCGTAGTTGCCGTAGACCATGCGCAGGATCGACGACTTGCCGACGCCCGAGGGACCGCCGAGCACGACGCATTCGCCCGCCCGCACCGTGAACGTTACGCCGCGCACCACGGGCAGTTCGACGCCGCCGCGCAGATACATCCGGAAGGACTTGGCGATGCCGCGCACCTCGAGGAGGGGGGCGTCCGACGCCACCGGGTCGCGCGCGTCGAGCATGGTCAGGACTCCGGGATCGAGGCGACGAGGAGTTGCGTATAAGCTTGGCGCGGGTCGTCGAGGACGCGATCCGTCAGCCCGTCCTCGATCACGCGCCCGTCCTTCATGACGATCATGCGCTGCGAGAGCAGCCGCGCGACCGCCAAATCATGGGTGACGATCACCACCGCGAGGCCGAGATCGGCGACGAGGCCGCGCAGCAGGTCGAGCACCCGGGCCTGCACCGAAACGTCGAGCCCGCCGGTTGGCTCGTCCATGAAGACGAGGCGCGGATGGGTCACGAGGTTGCGGGCGATCTGCAGGCGCTGGCGCATGCCGCCCGAGAAGGCGATCGGCTGATCGTCGATGCGGTCTTCCGGGATCTCGACCCGTGCGAGCCAGTCCGTCGCGGTCTCGCGAATGCGGCCGTAATGCCGCTGCCCCACCGCCATCAACCGCTCGCCGACGTTGGCCCCGGCGGACACGCGCATGCGCAGTCCATCGATCGGGTTCTGGTGGACGAAGCCCCAGTCGGTGCGCATCAGGAAGCGCCGCTCAGCCTCGCCGAGGTCGGCGAGGTCGCGGGCGACGCCGTCGCGCATGAGGTAGCGCACCTGGCCGTTGGAGGGCGCCATCCGGCCGGAGATGCAGTCGAGCAGCGTCGTCTTGCCGGAGCCGGACTCGCCCACGACCGCCAAGACCTCGCCTGGCCACAGGTCGAAGGACACGGCGGTGCAGCCGATGCGCGCGCCGTAGCGGCGCTCCAGATCGCGGACCGAGAGGATGGGATCGTCGCTCATCGACGGGTCCCCTCATCCGCCCGCTTCGCGGGCACCTTCTCCCCAGCGGGGAGAAGGGTTTCCCGGCGGCTGCCGCAATGATCGGTGTCGGAGCAGACGAACATGCGCCCGCCCCGGTCGTCGGTGATGATCTCGTCGAGGTAGACGTCGCGCGCGCCGCAGAGCGCGCAGGGGTCGCGGAAGCGCTGGATCGCGAAGGGGTGGTCCTCGAAGTCGAGGCTGCGGACGTCGGTAAAGGGCGGCAGCGCGTAGATCCGCTTCTCGCGTCCGGCACCGAAGAGCTGCAGGGCGGGCGAGCGGTGCATCTTGGGATTGTCGAACTTGGGCAGCGGGGACGGGTCCATGACATAACGCCCCTCGATCTTGACCGGATAGGCGTAGGTCGTGGCGATATGGCCGTGGCGCGCGATGTCCTCGTAGAGCTTCACATGCATCAGCCCGTAGTCCTCGAGCGCGTGCATGGTGCGCGTCTCGGTCTCGCGCGGTTCGAGGAAGCGCAGCGGCTCGGGGATCGGCACCTGGTAGACGATGGTCTGGCCGGCGCGGAGCGGCGTCTCCGGAATGCGGTGACGGGTCTGGATGATGGTCGCGCGCGCGGTCTCGGTCGTCGTGGCGACCCCGGCGGTCTTGGCAAAGAAGGCGCGGATCGAGACCGCGTTGGTGGTATCGTCGGCGCCCTGGTCGATCACCTTGAGGATGTCGCGAGGGCCGAGGATCGCGGCCGTCACCTGCACGCCGCCGGTGCCCCAGCCGTAGGGCATGGGCATCTCGCGTGACGCGAAGGGCACCTGGTAGCCGGGAATCGCGATGCCCTTGAGGATGGCCCGGCGGATCATCCGCTTCGTGCCCTCGTCCAGATAGGCGAAGTTGTAGACCGGACGGGACGATGGGCTCACCGGGGCGCCCCGCTGCCGTCACCGCCCGCGCGCGCCTCCGCCTGCTCGCGGCGCAGACGCCGCACGAGGTCGAGCTCGGCCTGGAAGTCGACGTAATGGGGCAGCTTCAGGTGCTCGACGAAGCCGGTCGCCTGGACATTGTCGCCGTGCTCGAGCACGAACTCCTCGTCCTGCGCCGGGGCGTTGCGCTCCTCGCCGAACTCGTCCGCGCGCAGCGCCCGGTCGACGAGGCTCATCGCCATGGCCTTGCGCTCGGACTGCCCGAAGACGAGGCCGTAGCCGCGGGTGAAGCGCGCGGGATCGTCGGCGCTGCCCTTGAACTGCGCCACCATCTGGCATTCGGTGAGCCGCACGGAGCCGATGCGGACCGCGAACCCCAACTCCGCGATCTCCACCTCGACGTCGACGAAGCCGATGCGCACCTCGCCGACGAAGGGATGGACGCGCCCGTAGCCACGCTGCGTGGAATAGCCGAGCGCCAGCAAAAAACCCTCGTCGGCCCGCGCGAGGGCCTGCAGGCGCAGGTCGCGCCCGACCGGATAGGCGACGGGGTCGCGCGTCAGGTCGCCGGGTTCGCTGGACGCAGGGTCACCGTCGCCCTCGATCAGCCCTTCCCGGTCGAGGATGTCGATGA
This sequence comes from Lichenihabitans sp., assembly GCA_965277635.1. GTDB lineage: Bacteria > Pseudomonadota > Alphaproteobacteria > Rhizobiales > Beijerinckiaceae > Lichenihabitans. The sequence goes on along the minus strand of CBDIDE010000002.1, from coordinate 296,587 downwards.
CGCGGGGGCAGGGGCCGTCACTGACGCCCGCGCGGCGTTCGGGCGCATCGACAGGGACGTCGGCCGCCATGTCGGGGTCGAGGAGCCGATGCGTGTAATCGAAGGTCGGCCCGAGGAGCTGGCCGCCGGGCAGGTCCTTGTAGGTCGCAGAGACGCGGCGCTCGACCCGCATCCGCGCCGTATCGACGGGCTGGGCATAGCCGAAGCGCGGCAGCGTCGTGCGATAGGCCCGCAGCAGGAAGATGGCCTCGATCAGGTCGCCGCGCGACTGGCGCACCGCCATGGCGGCGAGATCCGGATCATAGAGCGAGCCTTCCGCCATCACCCTGTCGACCGCCAGCGCGAGCTGTCCGATGATCTGTTCGAGCGTCAGCGCGGGAACGTCGCGATTCGCCCGGCGCCGGTCGGCCAGAAGCTTGTGGGCGTTGGCGATGGCTGCTTCGCCGCCCTTCACCGCGACATACATCGGCTCAGATCTCCCGGACGCGGGTGGTGCGGGGCAGGGCGAGCGCTACCGTGCCGCAGACGAGGACGAGGTCGAAACCCAGCGGGAACCGCGCGCCGTTGGCCTCGATCGCGGCCACGAAGCCTCTGGGCAAGCCGGCGGGCGCGATCACCCGCGAGGCCTCGATGCCCGGCCCGGCGAGCCGGAGCGGATCGCCGTCCGCGAGGGCGCGGACCGGCAGGAGCAGCGTGGCGGAGCGGTCGGGATAGTCGGGCGTGCCGACCGGGAAGGCGCTCCAGCCGCCGGGGTCGCTGCCCTCCACCAGGAGCGCGAAAGTGGCGGCGGCCGGGTCGGCGGTGATCAGGGCGCCGGTCTGGAACCGCAGCCAGGCGGCCGCGGCGTCATCGGCACCATGCGGATCGGCGAGCCAGATCGGCGTGTCGTGATCGGCGAGCGCCGCCACGATAGCCGCCGCGGCCGGCACCAGGGGGGCGGGCGCGGCGACGAGCGGACCGAAATCGGCGAGCCTGCCGGGTTCGGCGAAGGCCTCCATGACGGCACGGAAGATCGCCTGCGCGCCGAACACCGGATCGGCGAGGCCGCCCTCGACCGCGACACCATCGAGACCCATCAATCCTCTCCGCGCACCAGTGTGAAGAAGTCGACGCGGGTCGCCTCGGTTTCCTCGGTCCGCAGGGCGCTCGCCGCGGTGTCGGCGGCGAGCGAAGGCGCCACGAAATCCTCCTCGATCCGATCACGCCAGTCGGGCCGTTGCCAGAGCGCGTCGAGATGGGCGGCCATGCGGGCCTTGTCCGTGTCGCGGCCGAGGATCATGGCATGGCCGACTTCGCCCGACCGGAGCTTGACTGTCGCTCGCGCCACGCTGGCCTCGCCGAGGTTGAAGGCGGCGCCCCCTCCGCCTGCTCGCCCCCGCAGCATGACGAGCCCGACATCGGGCCCGCGCACCGGCGACGCCGCGGGCGCGAGGATGGCGATCGCGGCATAGCGCTCGGCCAGCATGGCGGCCGGCATGACGGCCAGCGCCCCCATCGATCGTCGCCGCTCCTGGTCTGCCGGTCCGGCTTCGCTCATGTCGTCATTACCTCTAGTTGTCTAATTGAATAGACAACTAAATAGAATCTGTGCTTAGTAGACCCGAAACGGTGACCGGATGATGACAAGCCGGCCGCCCGTGCGAGATTTCGGATGGACGAGGCGAGCGACGGGATCACACGCTGGCGCCGGGTCGCGGATGGCATCCGGGCCGCGATCGGCGACGGCACGATGGCCGAGCGCCTGCCGGCGGAAGGCGAGCTGGCAGAGCGTTACGGCGTCAACCGACATACCGTCCGCCGTGCCATCGCGGCCCTGGCTGCCGACGGACTGGTGCGGGCCGAGCGCGGACGGGGGACCTTCGTCGACAGGCCAGCCCCGCGCCTCCCTTATCCGGTCGGTTCGCGGACGCGGTTCTCGGAGAACATTCACGCGCAGGCCCGACGCCCGTTCGGGCGGCTCGTGCGGGCCGACCGCACGCGGGCCGATGCTGAGGCTGCGAAGGCTCTCGAATGTCCGGTCGGAGCGCCGTTGCATCGGCTCGAAACGTTGAGCGTCGCCGATGGCCTGCCGCTGTCGGTCGCGACGCACTGGCTTTCGGCCGAGCGGTTCCCCGGCATCGTGCAAGCCTATGCGGAAAGCGGCTCCTTCACCGAGACGATGCGGCGCGAGGGGATCGACGACTATCGCAGGCGCGAGACGCGCGTCTCAGCCGAGCGCGTTTCGCATGCCGATGCCGAGCTTCTGGCGGGGGCACCGGATGGGCTGGTCCTTGTGGCCCGGGCGATCGACGTCGATCTCGCGGAACGGCCGCTCCAGGTGCTGCGGACGCGGTTCCACGCCGATCGGATGGAGCTGGTGTTCCGGCATTGAGGCGTGCTCGGACTCCATCAGGCACGACCGGATGCGTAAGGCTCGAGGACAGCGATGGTCGAGGTCGCCTCGAGAATGTTCTCAGGGCCGCCGGAGGGCGGCCACACGCCCGCTCCATAGGCTTGCGCGCGCAGCGCCGCACGCTCCTCCAGGGTCGAAAATCCCCAGATGTGGGTGATCCGCGGTGCCCCATCGAGGGCGAACATGGCGATGAGGAGATGCGAGGTGTAGTGTCGCGCGGGTGCCATCGCCTGCTCCCAGCCCGTCAGGGTCGGCGCCAAGCCTGCCGGCTTCAGACGATAGGTCCTGAACTCGTAGACAGCGGCGCGGGCATCCTGCTCTACCGGCGGGAGAAATGGGAACGGCGCGTAGCTGCTCATGTCCAGTGCCGTGGCCACGCTCCCGACGTTGAACGGGTTCGAGCTCAGGAGCGCCCGCTGGCGTTCTCTCCCCAGATCGTCCGCGTTCTCGAAGCCGCGCAGGACGAGCAGATGGCCGAGGGCGCCAATCTCGGTCCTCCAGGACCCTAGGAACGTGCCGCCGGCCTCCGGGGCGTCAACCCATGCGCGCACATCCTCGGCCATCTTCGAGACGGAAAGAAGCGGGACGGAGAGCGTGGCGAGCTCGTAGGATCGAAGCATCGAAGGCTCATCCTTCACAATCATGGCCGTTGCCCGGCTCTCACCTTGTCCGCATGACGCCGCGCAGGCGCGACGATCCCCAGTCTAGCACCGCCACCGTCACCAGCACCATGAGCACGAGGAACGACACCTCGCGCCATTCGAGCGTTCGGATGGCCTCGTAGATATGCAGGCCGATGCCGCCCGCTCCCACGATGCCGATGATCGTGGCGGACCGGACGTTGGATTCGAAGAAATAGAGGACCTGCCCGGCGATGACCGGCAGCAGCTGCGGCAACAGGCCGAAGCGGACCTCGTGAAGCCGACCGCCACCTGACGCGCGCACGCCCTCGCGGGCACGGTGGCCCGAGGTCTCGACCGTTTCGGAAAACAGCTTGCCGAGCGCGCCGAAATCGGAGGAGGCGATGGCGAGCACGCCCGCGAACGGCCCAAGCCCTACCACCGCGATCCACACCAGCGCCCAGACGAGGATGTCGATCGATCGGAACACGTCGAGGGTGCGCCGCGCCAGCACATGGACCAAGAGATTGCCGACGACGTTGCGGGCCGCCGCGAGCGCGAAGGGCGCCGCCAGGATGGTGGCGCAGAGCGTGCCGAGGAGAGCGATCGCCACGGTTTCGCCGAGCGCCTGCAGGAACAGCACTGCGTGTCCCTCGGGATCCGGCGGTACCATAAGCAGGGCGAAGCGTCCGAGCGCTGAAAACCCGTCGAGGAAGCGGATGGGCGACATATCGAACAGCCACAGTCCGAAGGCGTAGAGCGCGACGAGACCGGCTACGACAGCCGGGCCGCCGAGGCGGCCACGAAGCGGTGGGTTGATGAGGTGCGGATAGCGCGCCGCGAGGCCCGCCATCTCCTCGGCCGTGAGATCGAGGCCTCTCAACGGGTTTCCCCCGGGAACAGCCGCCCGCGCAGCCGTTCGGTCGCGATGTCGATCGCGAAGACCGTGACGATGATCAAGACGAGAATGGCGCTGACGTCGCTGTAGTAGAACCGCTGGATCGCGACCAGCAGCTCCTCGCCGATGCCGCCCGCGCCCACGAAGCCCATCACGGTCGCCTCGCGCACGTTGATCTCGAAACGCAGCAGCGCGTAGGACGCGAAGCTCGCGACGACCTGGGGCACGACGCCGAAGCGGATCGTCTCGACGAGCGAGCCGCCGCTTGCCCGCACGCCCTCGCCGGGCCTCGGATCGGCGTTCTCGACCACCTCGGCGAAGAGCTTGCCGAGCGTACCCGCGGTGTGGATCGCGAGCGCAAGCACGCCGGGCAGCGGGCCGACGCCAAAGGCGACGACGAAGATCAGCGCGAACACGATGGTCGGGACGGTGCGGCAGAATTCGAGGAACCGCAGCGCGGCGAAGCGGAGCCAGCCGTTGCGGCAGGTCGTCCGGCTCGCCAGGAAGCAGAGCACGAAGGCCGCGACCACGCCCGACACCGTGCCGATATAGCCCATCAGCAAGGTCTCGCCGAGGAGGCGCGACCAGCGCTTCAGGCCCCAGAACCAATCGGCTGGGTCGGTCCACACCCGGGCGCCGCCGTCGAGCGTGCCGATCCGGTCGAGGTAGCTCGTGAGGCCGCCGATCTTGTTCCACACGGTGGCCGGGTCGATCTCGGCCACATGGGCCGAGACCGCGACGGCGAGCAGCAGGACGCCCGCGCCGGCCAGCAACCGGAGGCGGCGACGCCGGCCCACCCGGCCGTAGTCGTCGCGCAACGCCTCCAGCCTGCCGTCGGGCAGGACGAGTACGGTCGAGGGCAGCGCGACGGAGCGGGCACGGTCCGTCATGACGGCCCGTACCAGGCTTCAGCCGGTCAGGCCTTCTTCCGCTTGAGATTGTCGACGAAACGGATGAGCTTGATCGTCGCGTCGTAGTCGGCGTTGGCGATCGGCGCCCAGGGCCGGTTCTTGCCGTCGCTGAGCTTGGCAAAGGCTTCGGGCGCCTTTGTCGGAGCGTCGAAATAGGCTTGGCGGATGGCTGACTTCATGTCGTCCGGCAGGTCGGCCAGATAGGCGGTCGGCGAGTTGATGATGAGGTCCGATTTCAGAACGATGCGGAAATCGTCCTCCTTCATTGCAGTGCCGTCGGCGGTCTTCAGCATGCCCTTGTTGAGCATGCGGGTGAGGTTGGAATCGCCCGGCCCGTTCCACCAGTTGGCGGCCACCTGGACCTGCCCGCCGGCAAGCGCGATCACGGCATTCTCGTGGCTGCCGGTGATCAGCACGTTCGAGAAGAAGGTGTCCGGATCGAGGCCCATCTTGTCCAGGGTGAACAACGGCATGTTGTAGCCAGACGTCGAGTTGGGATCGACGAGGCCGAGAACCTTGCCCTTGAGGTCCTCGACCTTCTGGTAGGGCGAGTCCTTCTTCACGTAGAAGACCGAATAATAGCCCTTCGAGCCGTCGTGATTGACGTCGATCGCGAAGGCCTCGGTCTTCACAGCGGTGACGAGCGCGCGGGCGAAGGAGGCGGGGCCGTAATAGCCGATATGGATATTGCCGGCGCGCTGACCCTCGATCAGAGCCGAGTATTCGTTCGCGATACGCAGCGTGACCTTCGTGCCGAGCGCCTTCGTCAGATAGGCGACGAACGGCGTGTAGCGGTCGGTGACGCCGGAGGAGTTCTCCTCCGGTATCATGGCGAAGACGATTTCCGGGTATTTGGTCCGCCAGTCGTCGGCCGCGCGGGCCGACACGGTCAGGCGGCTGGAGGCGGCGGCCGCGAGCGCGGTGCCGAGGACGTGGCGGCGTGTCAGCATGGAAGGCTCCTGGTGTTGAGACGATGCGGGCGGAGGGATGGCGTCAGGCCAGCGCGGCCAGACCCGCCACCTCGGGTATGCGGGGCGGGGCGGCCCGATCCGAAACCTCGTCGGCCTCGATGCCGTAGAGGTCGCGCGCCGCGGCGGGCGTGAAGGCGGAGGCCGGGCCGTCGAAGGCGAGGCGGCCTCCGGCCATGCCGACGAGCCGGTCGCAATAAGACCGGGCCAGGTCGACCGAGTGGAGGTTGCACAGCACCGTGATGCCGTAATGGCGGTTGATGCGCTGCAGCGCGTCCATCACGATCGTCGTGTTGCGCGGATCGAGCGAGGCGATCGGCTCGTCGGCCAGGATGAGGCTCGGCTGCTGCACGAGCGCCCGGGCGATGGCGACGCGCTGCTGCTGGCCGCCCGACAGGCTGTCGGCCCGCTGCGACGCCAGCGGGGCAATGTCGAACTGCTCAAGCGCCGACAGGGCCACGGCGACGTCCGCGGGGCGCCACAGGCGCAGCAGGGAGCGCGCCGTCGGCATGTCGTTCAGGCGCCCGATCAAGACGTTGTTCAGGACGTCGAGCTGGCCCACGAGGTTGAACTGCTGGAAGATCATGGCGCAGCGGGCGCGCCAGTCGCGCAGCGCCTTGCCCCGCAGCGCCATCACGTCGGCACCGTCGAACGTAATGGTGCCGGCCGTCGGTTCGACGAGCCGGTTGATCAGCCGCAGCAAGGTCGACTTCCCTGCGCCCGAGCGTCCCACCACGCCGACGAAGCTGCCGGACGCAATCGACAACGAAACCTCGTCGACGGCGCGCTTGGCGCCGAAACGACAGCTCACGCCCGTGATGGTCAGCATCGCTCTATCCGGCCCAACTCGACCGCAAGGGCTACAGCGCGGGCACGAAGCTTTCGTGACGGCGCGTATGCCCGGCTGGGATCGAGGCCTCGTGATCGCTGCTGCCCAATCCGCTTTCGAACTGCTCCAGGTTATGGTGCGACGATCGACGAGGCTCGGACTTTCCGGGGGCTTTGAAGGCGGCGGCGCCCGCCATTGAGGTCCTCAGATGGCCTTATCCGCCCGTCTCCACAACATCTTGATCCTCGCCTTGCCATTGAGGGCGCGCTGCCGATTTCACCGACCGAGCCCCATAGCCCCAACGACATCGCGCGCCACATCCGCCGAGCGCAGGCCTGTCGCGACCGACATCATGTTATCGGACAACGAGAGTGCAGGACGTCATGCATGGAAGGTGAAGTCGTTCCTATGCTGTTTGAGCTCGGCGACGCTGACGCCCCGGATGGTGATCGAGTTCTGAGCGTCGAGGTGCAGGGTCGTGTCGCCCTTCGCATCGGTCGTGGCGTGGGCGAGGATCGATCCGAGGCGCGTGGCGGCATTGTCCGGCAAGCTGATCGTGTCGTGATGCGAGCCGCCGAGCCTGAACGACGTGATCGTGTCCTGCCCGAAATGCGGGTTGAACACGAAGCTGTTGCCGCCGCCCTTGGTATAGAAGGTGTCGTCCTGGATCGAGTCGAGCGTCTCGCCCGGCGCGAGGCCCGACACGGTCTGGTGGCCGTCCTTGTAATAGACGTCCTCCTCGACCGGCTGTCCCGCGGCATCGTAGGTGTCGACGATGGCGAAATAGGGCGTCTTGCTGAAGGCCGTGCCGCCGCTCGAGAGCACCGTATAGCCGCCGTCCTGGATCGGCGAATATTGAGTTTGCATTTCCAGCGCGCCGCGGCGGGTGAAGAAGGTCTGCCCCTCGTAAGCGCCGCTCGCAGGATCGTAATTGTCCTGATAGGCCGCATAGGGTTCGCCCGTCACTCCAGTGGTGAGGTCGTAGGAACTCGGCGTCGACGCCGACACCCCGTCGTTGCCGGTGACGAGCGCGCTGAGCCCGGTGTGGAAGCCCGGTGCGAAACCATAGGTGAACGCCCAGGTGCCGGCGGTCGAATCGACAGTGGCTGAGCCGAGGTCGGTCGTGCCCTCGAAGATCTCGACGCTCTTTACCCCGCTTGCATCCGACACCGTGCCGGTCAAGGTCGCTGTGTTTGGATCTGAGAAGCTAACCGTCGGATCGAAGGCCACTGAGGGCGGAGCGGGAGGTATCGGCACGCTGTTGGTGGTCGGCGCCACCGGGGCCACCGTGTCGGTGATCGTCGTCGAGACCGGGGCGCTGGTCGGGCCGGCCGAACTCGTGTCGCTCAGCGTGAAGCTCGTCTGCGGGCTCGTGTTCGGCGTGCCGCCCGGCGGCGTGAAGGACAAAGCGTCGAGTTCGTTCGTCACCGTGATCGCCGATCCGGTGATCGTGTAAGTGCCGGCTTGGCCCGTCACCGGGACGAGGCCCGTGCCGCTCAGCGTGCCGGCGCCCGTCTGGGTGATGGTCAGCGTCTCGGGTTCCCCGCCGGCGTTGCTGTCGGCCACGCTGACGCCGGCGAACGGCATGAGCGGCGTGGTGCCGGTCGCACCCTTGGTCGCCGGTAGGCCGCTGATCGTCGGGGCCGCCGGCGCCACCGTGTCGGTGATCGTCGTCGAGGCCGCGGCGCTGGTCGGGCCGGCCGAACTCGTGTCGCTCAGCGTGAAGCTCGTCTGCGGGCTCGTGTTCGGCTTGCCGCCCGGCGGCGTGAAGGACAAAGCGTCGAGCTCGCTCGTCACCGTGGCCGCCGATCCGGTGATCGTGTAGGTGCCGGCCTGGCCCGTCACCGGGACGAGGCCCATGCCGCTCAGCGTGCCGGCGCCCGTCTGGGTGATGCTCAGCGTCTCGGTCGGGGCGTTGCCGTTGCTGTCGGCCACGCTGACGCCGGCGAACGGCGTGATCGGCGTGGTGCCGGTCGCGTTCTCGCTCGCCGGCAGGCCGCTGATCGTCGGCGCCACCGGCGCCACCGGCGAAGAAGCCACGGTGTCGATCAGCGTGCCGGTGCCGGCCGAGTCCGGATGAGCGTAGAAGGTGGTGGCGGTCGGCGACGCGAGGGTAAAGCTCTCGGTCGTGCCGTTGCTGGTGACCGCGAGGGTGCCGTTGGTATCGACGGCGGTGGCACCGGGCGCGAACGTGAACCCCTTCAGGTCGAGCGCGTCGTTGGCTCCGAAGCCGGACAGCGTAGTCGCGAAGGTGCCCCCTGAGCCCGGCTGCGCCGCGCCCTCGAGCGCGAGGGTCGCCGGGGTGGCGGCCGTCCCGGCGAAGGTAATCGCACCGGTGCCGGCGGCGCCCGACGTGACGGCGCCGTTCGACACCGTGTCTGCCACCGCGAGGTCGAGCGTGCCGCCCGAGAGCGTCGTGCCGCCCGTATAGGTGTTCGCGCCGGAGAGGGTCAGCGTGCCGCCGCCGGACTTGGCGACGGCCGTCGCGCCGCCCGTGCCGCCGAGGCCGTTCGACGTGGTCGTGTTGTGGGCCGAACCGTTGAGGTCAGCGATCTGGTCGGCGATCGTCTGGGTGTCGGCACCGAAGGTCAGCACGCTCGGGGCTGCGGTGGTGCGGCCTTCCTCGAAGATGGCGCCACCGTAGCCGGTGCCCGCCCGCGGCGCCGCCGCCCCCAAGGCCGCCGGTGGCGATGCCGCCGGACTCGCTGGTCGCGCCGGCGACGGTGAGCGTACCACCGGCGGCGACAAAGACGGCGCCGCCGAGCGCGCCGCCGCCGCCGCCGAAGCCGCCTTGGCGGTTTTGGTCTAAGCTTGTGGCTGACCCCGCCGAGCGCGCCGCCGCCGCCGCCGGCGGCAAGAAGGCCGCCGCCGCCGCCGCTGAAACCGCCGTCGCCGCCGCCGGCGCCGAAGCCGCTGCCCCCTGCCTTCGCGCCCGTGCCGCCCGCGGCGCCCCCGTAGGCGCCGCCGCCGCCGCCGCCGAAGCCGTTGAGTCCGGCGCCTCCGGCGCGCGTGGATGATCCCGCCGAGGTGATGCCGCCGCCGCCGCCGCGGTAGCCGGTGGTGACGGTGGTGCCGGTGCCGCCGGCGAAAAAGAGTCCACCGCCACCCCCGTCGCTCCCGCCGCCGGCGCCCCCGAGGCCGCCGCCGCCACCGAAATTGGAGGCGCCGGCGCCGCCGCCGGCGCCGCCGACCGCTTTGGCTGTCGCGAGCCCGACATCGGTCAGCGTCACGTTGGCTGCCGGCCCGACGAACACGGCGCCGCCGGCGCCAAGCCCGCCGCCGCCGCCGCCGGCGCCCCCTGTCGCCGTGACGTTCTGGATCGTCAGGTTGGAAATGCCGACGTTGGTCGGTGCGGCGTTCACCCCGTCGGCGGCGATGCCGGAGACCAGAAAGCCGCGAAACTGTCCGCCGTTGCCGTCGAGCGTCAGGCCGCCGCCGTCGAGCGTCACCGACGTCGCCACCAGCGGCAGGTTGCCGGCGAGCGTGATCGTGCCGGTCAGCCCGCTCTGGACGCCGATCCCGGTGACCAACTGCGGGTTCGTCGCCGAGGTCTGGTTGGCGAAGTTCAGCGCCTCGCGCAAGGTTCCGGTGTAGGCGCCCGTGGCCTGATCGAGCGTGCCGATGCCGGTGTCGTCGGCCGTGTCGGTGGTGCTGGTGATCACGAACTGCGGCACCGTCGTGATGCCCACGCCATCGGCGCCGGCATCGTGCACGAAATACGCAGCAGCCTGTGTCCCGCCGAGCGTGAAGCTTTCGGTATGGCCCGAGGACGCATCCGTGAAGGTCAGCGTGTTGTTGACGACCGTCGCGGTGTCCGTCCGCGAATAGGTGAACCCCTTCAGGTCGAGCGTGTCGTTGGCGCCGAAATTGTCGAGGGCGTTGCCGAACGTGCCGCCCGAGGCCGGCTGCGCCGCGCTCTCCAGGGTCAGCGTCGCGCGATCGCCGGCGGTGGCGGCGAAGGTGATGGCGCCGATGCCGGCGGCGCCCGAGGCGACCACGCCGCCGGAAACCGTGTCGGCCGCCGCGAGGTCGAGCGTGCCGCCCGAGATCGTCGTGCCACCGCTGTAGGTGTCGGACCCCGACAACGTGAACGTGCCGGTGCCGGTCTTCACCAGGGCGACGGTGGCGGACGAGCCGAAGCTCTGCTGACCGTCCTCGATCAGGCCGGAATAGGTGGTATTCGTGTTGTCGGCGCCCGTGGTCAGCGAAACGACGGATCCGGTCGGTCCAAGGGCCGTAAGGGTTCCGGTCCCGGCCAGCGAACCGATCGTCTGGCTGGTGGTGCCGCTGGTCGAGGCTAGGATCAAGAGCGCCGAAGCGCCGCCGGTGAGCGTATAGGCCGAGGCGGACGAGAGCGTGCCCGAACCGTTGGCGAGCACGGCAGCAGAGCCCGAGATGGTCGTCGCGCCGCTGAACCCGCTGTTGTTGCCGTCCAGCTCGAACGTGCCGTCGGTGAACGTCAACGGTGCCGTCCCCGAGATCGGCTGGGCGATGTCGGTGAAGGAGGCGCCGCCGTTCAGGGCGGCGCCTCCGTCGAGAGTGCCGCCAGCGCCTTTGACGGCCACGGCATTGTTCAGGAAGTCCGGATTGCCCGGGTGCGCCGTGTTGGGAGGAAGGTGGAACTCCAGCGTGCCGCCGTCGAGCGTCACCGTACCGCTGCCGAGCGCGTCGACGATGAAGCCTGCATCGACATGGTTCGCGACGAGCGTGCCGCCGTTGATCGTCGTACCGCCGGAATAGGTGTTGGCGGCTGCCAACGTGAGCGTGCCGGGGCCGGAAACGACGATCGGCTGGCTCTGGTCGATCGGCTGACCCATGGCGTTGGTGCCGGAGCCGGTGGTGATGGCGCCGGTGATCGTCGCGCTGATCCCGCTCTCGACCTTGAAGGTCGTCGGGTCGGCGGTGGCGGGGCTCGCGACATCGAGCTCGATCGGGTTCGCGTAGGTGCCGGTCGTCGCGTATTCGATGGTCGGGTCGATCGCGTGGATCGTGCCAGTGCCGAAGGCGCTCGCATTGCCGGCGACGACCGTGCCGCCTTCGACATAGGTGCCGCCGGTAAAGGTGTTGGCGCCCGAAAGGGTCACGATGCCGCTGTCGATCGCCAGCGCGCCGATCCCCCCGGAGCCGCTGATCGAACCGTTCTGATCGGCGATGACTCCAGCCACGGTGAGGCTCTTGCCCGCACCTGGGTCGAGGGTGACGGTCTGGTTGCCCTGGATGAACAGGCCGCTGCCGAAGTAACCGCCGGAACCGCCTCCGGGGCTACCGCCAAGGCCATAAGCACCGCTGGGGACGCCCGCGCCGCCGCCGGTGACGGTGCCGGCGCCCAGCGAGGTGCCGGCGCCGATCGTCAGCGTGCCGCCCTGCTGCACGAACACGTCGGCGCCAGCGCCGAGGCCTCCCCCGCCGCCGCCGACCGCGGAATAGCCAGCGGCACCGTTACCGCCGCCGAAGCCGCCGGAGCCTGAGCCCCGCCCAAAGAAGATATTCTCGCCGCCGCCGCCGCCGAAGCCGCCGCTCGAGCCGAAGCCGCCGCCGCCGCCGAAACCGCCCGATGCGCTGCTGGAGGCAGGCGATCCGCCGCCAAAGCCGGCGCTGCCGCGCTGGGGGATGGATCCGCCGGAACCGCCGGCGCCGCCGCCGGAATAGCGGCCCCCGCCGCCGGCGAAGTCTCCGCCGAGCCCGTACTTGCTGCCGCCACCGCCCGCGGCGGCGCCAGGCAGGATGCCGTCGCCGCCGAAACCGCCTCTGACCCCGTATTGGCCGCCGATCGCACTCGAGCCGACGCCGCCCCCGCCACCGCCCACGGCGGAATCGCCGGTGAAGGTGACATTGGTCAAGGTGACGTTGCCGCCCGCCGTCCCGGGGTTCGTCCCCCCGATGAACAGGCCGCCGCCGAGCCCGGCGCCGCCCCCGCCACCGCCGTAGCCGCCCGTGCCGCCCTGGGCCTTCGCGTTGGCGATCGTCAGGTTCTGGATCGTGACGTTGCCGTTGTAGACGAACAATCCGCGGTAGGCGCCGGCGCCGCTGAGGGTGTTGCCGCCGCCGTCGATCGTGAGGTTGACGCCCGAGGCGAGGTTCACCGCATAGGGCTCGTTCGACGCCGGGAGCACCGTCCCTTTCACGATCACCGCGCTGCCGTTGTAGAACAGGGCTACATTGGTGTTCGACGACGTGCCGGCGGTGATGTTGCCGGTGAGCTGGATGTCGTAGCTGCCGGTCGTCTGCCCGTCGACGTGGCCGATGGCGGCGTTGAGCTGGTCGAGGGTCGCGACCTTTATGTCGACAACGTCGTTGATCGTCGTGGTGCTGTCGGTCGCCGTCGATCCGGCCGAGCTCGTGTCCGTGAGCGCGAAGGCCGTGGTCGCGGTGCTGCTCAGCGCCGCCGCGGTCGGCGTGAAGACCAACGCGTGCAGCTCGGCGTTGAGGTTTTGCGGCGTGGTGGCCGCCAGCGTGTAGACCCCGTTCGTTCCGCCGCCGAGGCCGGTGCCCGACAGCGTGCCGGCGCCGCCGGTCTGCGTGATGGTGAGCGAATCCATCGCGCCGCTGTTCGGATCGGCGATGGTGACGCCCGAGAAGGGTGTCGCCGTCAGCTGCTGGTTCAGATGTTGACCAGCCATGGCCCCCGTGATCGTCGGCGGCGGGGCGTAGGCCGTGATCAACGTGCCGGTAAAGCCGCCGCCGATCGAGGAATTGTTGTCGCTCGATACGACGAATTGCGTCGTGCCCGGCGCGACGAGATTGAACATGGCGAGGGCCTGCTCGTGCACAGTCAGGGTCGACCCGGAGACGCTCACCTGCGCGAACGGCGAATAAGCCATGTCGACGATATCGATGGAATCGCCCGCCTTGATATCGGCGAGGGAATTGGCGAGGACGAAGTTGTAGTTGTTGGACGCCGTCGCGGTCTGGTCGAGCCGCAATGTCCCGGATGTGCCGCCGAAGGTGATGTTGCCGGTCCCGGCCGAAGCGCCGGCACCGAGTTCCAGGGCGCCCGACTGGATGGTCGTTCCGCCGGCATAGGTGTTGACGGCGGTGAGCTTGGCGGTCCCGGCGCCGGCGATGATGAGGCCGGACGAGCCGGGCTGGTCGGCGATGACGTCGGAGATCGTTTCCGTCTGTCCGGCGGCCGCAGCCAGGGTGACGCTCTGGTTGCCCTGGAGGAAGATGCCGCTGCCCAGGGCCGAGCCGGCCCCGCCGATGCCGTACGGTCCGCTGCCGCCGGCGCCCCCCGTGACGGAGCCCCCGGTTACCATCGCGCCTGTGGTCGGATCGCCGCCGGCGATGACGAGGCTGCCGCCGGCCTGAACGAACACCGCGCCGCCGGCGCCGAGGCCGCCGCCGCCTTCGGCGGCGCCAGTGCGGTTGGGATCGGAGGTCGACGAGCCGGCGCCGTAGCCACCGCTCACCACGCTCGGGCCGGCAAACTCGGCACCGCCGCCGCCGCCGAAGGCGGCCGTATCGAGAGCGTTGCTTCCGGACGAGTCGCCGCCGCCGAAGCCGCCTGCGTGCCCGTAGGTGAAGTTGGCGCCCTGGAGAGCGGTTAACGTTCCGCCCAAGTCTCCCGGAATATTGGCGTTGTCGAGCGAACCGCCGTTCGCGTAGGTGTCGTAACCGTTGGGGCCGCTGTTGCGTCCGGCGCTGCTGCCGCCGGCGCCTCCGACGGCTTGATCGCCGTTGAATGCGACATTGGTGAGGGTGATCGATGCGCCGGCGCCGACGAACAGGCCGCCGCCGAGACCCGCGCCGCCGCCCGCGCCGTAGTTGGCAGAGCCGCCGGCGCCACCCGTCTCGATGGTGTTGTCGATGGCGAGACTGTTGATCGCGACCGTGTTCGTGCCCGGCGTCGCGACGAAGAAACCGCCGTATGCGCCGCCACCGTCGATCGTGTAACCGTTGCCGTTGATCGTCAGCGAGCCGCCGGCCCCGAGCTGGATCGGAATGAGCGTTCCGGTGAGCGAGATGTTGCCGGTGACGTTGATCGTGTAGGCGCCGGTGCCGCCGTTGATGTCGAAGAGCGCCGCGTTGAGCTGGTCGCTGGTCCCGACATTCTGGCTGGCGAGCGGGGGCGCGGCCGCGATGACCACGCTGCCGTTGCCGCCGCGCTCACCGTCGATCGCGGTCGTCCGCGCGCCCGTGGTCGACACGAACGACATGCCGCCGGACCCGGGGGAGCGCGGGGCTCCGCCGTTGCCGCCGCTGTATCCGCCGCCGCCGCCACCGCCAGAATAAGTTTTGTAGGATCGTAGATACAAGGCGCCACTTCCGCCGCCGCCGCCGCCGAAGCCGCCACGCGCGCCGGTGCCGAAGACGCCGCCGCCGCCGCTGTAGCCGCCGCTTCCATTGGACCCACCCGTGCCGCCCTTGGAAGCCCCGCCGCCGCCGCTCTTGACGCCCGCGCCCCCGCCGCCGCCGCCATAGGAGCCGCTGCCGCCCTGGCCATTTCCGGTGGTCGTTGCCTGGCCCGCGCCGCCCGCGGAGCCGCTGTAGCCGCCGCCGCCGCCGCCGGCGACTTCGAGAGGGACATAGGCGCCGCCAGCGCCGGTATTCGCCAGCACGAAGCTGCCACCGCCGCCGCCGCCGTTGCCTTGGCCGACGGAGGCGTTCTGGCCGGCGCCGCCGACGACGATCTCGAGCTTCTCTCCCGCGGTCAGATGGAAGAGACCGACGATTTCCGCGCCCTGGCCCCCGCTGGATCCGCCGAAACGACCATTCCCTCCCTGGCCGCCATAGGCCGCGATCTGAAAGGTGCCGGTCGTGCCGACGGTCACCTTCTGGATGGTCCCGCTACTATAGCTGTAAGTGCCCATCGTCGAAGTCCACCGTGTTCAATCTTGCTTCGGCTCGGCGAGCGCGACGCCCTGGGTGTTGAAATCGGGTTGGCGCCAGATGCTGGCGCCCTCGTAGCGCTCCCACAGGTCCGGCGGCAGGATCGTCCGGCGCTCGACCCGCAGCACGCGCGGCCGCACGCGGTGCAAGCCCGGCGTGCCGAGGCGCGCGTCGAACTCACTGACGTCGAAGGCTATGGCGTTGATGTCGTGCTCGAACGGCGGCAGGCCGGTGAAGGCGTAGACCGCCCGCAGCGTCGCGACGGGGTCGCCGACCAGCGTCTCGTAGGGCACCAGCAATAGCCGCCGAGCCTCGTCGCCGTGCATCGCCTGCTTCATCGCGTTGAGCGGGAAGCCGATCAGCTCGTCCGGGCTCATCATTCCGTCGGCGCGCGAATAGACGGTGCCGCCGCCGTTGAAGCTGAAGATGCGGGAGAGTTCGAACGCGTTGCCACGGATCAGCCGCTCGACGCTGTCGATGATCCACGGGATATGCCGCACGCAGCAGATCATTCGGAAGTCGGGGAACAGCGTCGCCAGCAGTTCGAGCCGCACGGTCCAGCCACGGTTGGTGTCGAAGATCGTCTTGCCGGCCTAGTGGACGCCGTAATAATTCTCGAACAGACCGCGCAGGACCGCGGTGCGCTGGGCGTCGTCGATGAAGACGGAGGTCTCGTTGCCGGCGCTCATGTCGGCCAGCAACGCGCCGACCATCGAGCCGACCGGGCTTGTGATATGGGCGTGGAGCGCCGGGTTCTGGCGCAGCAGCGCCGCAAGCAGTGTCGAGCCGGATCGCGGCAAGCCGGATATGAAATGAACCCCGTTACGCATTACACGCCACCAGAAAAGCTGTAATCGGCAGTTGGACAGGCCTTGTCTCGCAAGTATATAAGTAAATCTCCGACCAGACTGCTTTTTTTGTCGTGCTCGCGAGGCATGATTCGAGTGTTGCCCGTGCCGATTACCACCGCGTAGCGGGCGTTTGCTCCCCCTTCGCGCCGGCGTATGACAATAGAATAATCTACCGTCGGCAGCGGTGCGCGGTCATAAACGCACCTGATCTCGCTGCAGTCGGTAGCCCAGGAGCCCCGAGGGACTTAAGACCGATTGACTTGGGCGCGAGTCTGTCTGATTTTCGGTCGGAGAACAGCAGCGGTGGGCGCGTCGGATCGAACAAGATTGCGGAAATCTGGCGGCTGGATATGTCGGGAACCCCGCGCCGGACGCGCTTCTGGTGGAAGCCGCACGACTCGAGTCGCACTCCGCGTTCGACGCAGCGCTTCGCGCGTACACGCACGGCATGATCGGCTTCCGAAAAAGCAACCGTCTGATCAACAAGATGATTTCCTACCACGCCCGCTGGCGCGTGGCGCTTTACCTGCTTTATTTGCACGCGGATCGCGAGCGGTTCGGCCCCGACGGCGGCGCGACCTACGGCAACCTGCTCGAGATGTGCGGCCGGCGTCCGGAGGTCAGCGCCCGGAGCCTGAAGACAATGCTGGCCCTGCTGCAACTGTCCGGTTTCGTCAAAACCATCCGCAATCCCAGTGATGGCCGCGGCAAGATCTATCAACCGACGGCGCGCATGAACGGCTTCCTCGGGCCCTGGTTGAGCTACGCGACCCGCACATTGGACATGCTGCAGCCGGAGATGCGACGAGAGCAAATGCTGCGCGACGACCCGACCTTCGTCGACAGGCTCCTGATCTCGACGGGGCGCGCCCATGCGACCGCGATACCCCTCGTCGAGCGGATGCCCGAGTTCACGGCATTTTTCGGGGGCCGCGATGGCGCCGGCGCCGTCCAGCTTGCCGTCATGCTCGCCGACATGGACGGCCAGCCTCTCGCGAGCCGCGCCGACCTCGGAAAGCGGTTCGGCCTCTCCAAGACTCAGGTTACGACGGTCTTTTACGTCGGACAGGATCTCGGTTACTTCGCGCTGGACGCCGACGGTGTGCCGACGGCGACACCCTACATGCGCGACAGCTTCCGCCGATGGGTGTCGATCGAGTTGGCCTACTATGCGATGCATATGCGACCACGGTTTTCGGCGGTTGATGCTGCGAGTGGCCAGAGCTGACGGTCTCGATGTCGTGCTCGAACGGCGGCAGGCCGGTGAACGCATAGACCGCCCGCATCGTCGCGACGGGTCTCTCCGGAGTTGGGAACGGCAAACCGGTGCTGCTGGACCGTGCCATGGCGGCGTCGACTCGCACGAGAGTCTTACCGGATTTTCTACCGAATCAGGCAGACACCGGAAGAGGCGCGAGAGGAAGCTAGCAAAATCAGCGCTTTGGCGCAAAATGGAGCGGGCGAAGGGAATCGAACCCTCGTATGCAGCTTGGGAAGCTGCCGTTCTGCCATTGAACTACGCCCGCCTCGAGCACGCCCGACCGTCGCGGGACTGCTACAGCTTTTGTAATCGTCCTCCGCTTACGCCGCAAGCGCTTCCGCCGCCAGCATCAAGCCGGCGCTCGCGCGACGAATCCGCCGGCTGAGGAAGCGCTTGCGCGCCGCCGTCCGTCGCCGTATGACGAGCCTGCACTATCGTCGGGGTGCCCGGTCGGAACCGGGCTGAGACCTCTCGTGAACGAGAGAAACCCGTTGAACCTGAACCGGATCATACCGGCGGAGGGAACGACAATGCCCAGCCTGGGCCAAACCATAGCGGCGCCGCTGCGCGCCATCCCATCGCCGATCATCGGTCAGCGCTTGCGGCGGGGCTTGCCCTGGGCCTCGATCGTGACGCTGCTCGCCGGGTTGGCCGCCTGGGAGGCCGCGGTGCGGCTCCTCCAGGTGCCGGCCTATCTGCTGCCCCCACCCTCGCGCATCGCCGCGACCCTCGTTTCGCAGTTCGGCCTGATCTGGCCCGATGCGCTCGTCACCGGCAGCGAGATGCTCGGTGGCCTCGTCCTCGGCTGCATCGCCGGGATGGCCACGGCCCTCGTCATGGCGCGCTCGCGCCTGCTCGAGCGGGCGCTCGGTCCTCTCATGGTCGTGGCGCAGGCCCTCCCGGTCTTCGCCATCGCGCCGCTGCTCGTCGTCTGGTTCGGCTTCGGGGTCGCCTCGAAGCTCGCCATGGCGGCGCTGATCATCTTCTTCCCCGTCTCGACGAGCTTCTTCGAGGGGTTGCGCCGCACCGACGAGGGCCTGATCGAGCTCGGCCGCCTCAACCGGGCGAGCCGCCGCGACATGCTGCTGCTGATCCGCGTGCCGGCGGCCCTGCCGGCGCTTGGCGCGGGCCTCAGGGTGGCGGCCGCGGTGGCGCCGCTCGGCGCCGTCGTCGGCGAATGGGTCGGCTCCTCTTCGGGGCTCGGCCTCATGATGCTGCATGCCAATGCGCGCATGCAGACCGCCACCATGTTCGCCGGCCTCACGGTGCTGGTGCTGTTCTCGCTGCTGCTGTGGGGCGGTGTCAGCCTGTTGACCCGGCGCCTCGTCTTCTGGGCCCCCGACACGCTTGCGGCGGCCGCCCTGTCACATTCCATCGGAGACTGACATCATGCGTTTCATCGCCATCGTGGCCACGCTCGTCGCGGGGCTCGGCCTCGGCATGCCGGCCCAGGCCGCCGAGAAGGTCACCGTGCTGCTCGACTGGTTCGTCAACCCGGTCCACGCGGCGCTGGTCATCGCCACGCAGAAGGGGTTCTTCGAGCGGGAGGGCCTCGACGTCAGCTTCGTCGAACCCGCCGATCCGTCGATGCCGCCGCGCCTCGTCGCCGCCGGCAAAGGCGACATCGCCCTGACCTATCAGCCGAACTACTATCTCGACGTCGCGGCCGGCCTGCCGATCCAGCGCGTCGGCACCTCGATCGCGACGCCGCTCAACACCGTGATGACGCTCGCCGACGGTCCCATCAAGAGCCTCGCCGACCTCAAGGGCAAGACGATCGGCTATTCCGTGGCCGGCTACGAGACGGCACTGCTCGGCACCATGCTGGAGAGCGCCGGGCTGAAGCTCGACGACGTCAAGCTCGTCAACGTCAATTTCGCCCTGGTGCAACCGCTCCTGAGCGGCCAGGTCGATGCCGTCGTCGGTGCCTATCGCAACGTCGAGTTCTACGAGATGCAGCTCGCCGGCCATCCGGCAAGACTGTTCTTCCCCGAGGAGCACGGCGTGCCGCCCTACGACGAGTCGATCTTCGTCACGGCGCTCGACAAGGCCAAGGCGCCCTTCGTACGCCACTTCCTCGACGCCGTCGGCGCGGCGCAGCTCTACATCCTCGACTATCCGGACCAGGCCTGGAAGGATTTCGTCGCGGCCTATCCGAAGCTCGACGACAAGTTGAACAAGCTCGCCTGGGACGCGACCATCCCGCGCCTCGCGGCCGACCCCGCCGCGACGGATCCCGCGCGCTACGCCGCCTTCGCGGATTTCATGAAGCGCAAGGGGCTGATCGACAAGGTCGAGCCGACCGCCCGCTACATCGGCCAGCCATAGAGCAGTATCGGATCAGATGGAATCGCATCGCGAGTCCATCCCGATGAAACTGCTCGCATTTCGAAGCCAGAGCAGTTCGGCGACAGCCGAATATGCTCTGGAGCCTCAGGCCCGGTCGACGCGCGCCGCGTAGCAGCCGTGCTTGGCAAAATGCAGGTGAAGATAGGCGGCGGCGGGATCGTCGAGCATCCGCTCCGCTAAGGGTGCCAGCCCGTCCCCCTCGACGACATCGGCGCCGACGATCATGCCGTTCGCATCGAAGGCCCGCACCGAAAGCAGGCGGGAGCGCAGCTGCTCTGGAACCTCGCCGGGCTCCGGGAAGGCCTGCGCCACACCCTCCCGCACCCAGATGGCATGGCGCGAGCGATAGGGTGTCTGCGCAGGCTGATGCTCGTAGTTGATCAAAAGCACGGTGTCGCCCGGTTCGGCATCCTCGAGGCTGACCCGGCACGGGAAGCCCGCCGTATCGGCGACGCGCCGGAGCGCGTGATGCGCCGCGAGGTCGTCGTCGTCGAGCCCAAAGAGCGGCGCGAAGAGGGCAGGGGGAATAGCGGAAATGCGGAAGGTCATGATCGTCTCCTGGTCGAGACGAAGATAGGCGGAGGGCACCGGCGCATCCTCCCGCGCCTTGCGGTCTCATTCGGTGCCGATCGGCCTCCCAGCCTTACCGCGGAACGTCGTGGCTGCGCCCGGCCTCAGGCCGGCTTCGAATATTTTGCGTCGAGCGCATTCAGCGCCTCGACATTGGAGGCCGAAGACCCCTTGGGATCGAAATCGGCGGCCAGATAGGTGTCGACGATCGATTTGGCCAGTTCCGGCCCGACGACGCGGGCGCCGAGCGTGATGATCTGCGCGTTGTTGCTCTTGGCGGCACGCTCGGCCGAATAGGTGTCGTGCGCCTGGGCGGCGCGGATGCCCGGCACCTTGTTGGCCGAGATGGCGACGCCGATGCCGGTGCCGCAGAACAGGATGCCGCGCTCGAACTCGCCGTGGGCCACCGCCTTGGCAGCGCGCTCCGCCGTCTCGGCGTAGTATTCCGGCGCGTTGCCGGCCGGGGCCGAGACATCGACGACCTCGAGGTCCGCCCTGCTGGCGAGATGCTTGGCGATGACCTGGAGCAGCGGCTGGCCGGCGCTGTCGGCGCCGAGGACGATTTTCATGGTCGCGTTCTCCCAAGCGCAGGCTGCGGCATTGTCGGCGGCAGCCGCGCGGTGGTCTCCTGAGAGACTTGCGCCCCGCAGCACTGGGGCGCAAGAGGCCATGGGTTCCTGAACGCCTTGCATCGTGCAATAATTTGCCATGTCTGCAATTTAATAGAAGAGAATGGAAGGAGGAACGATGGCGCGATCCTGGATCGGTACGAGCTGGAAGATGAACACGGTCCGGGCCGAGGCGCGCGCCTATGCGGAGACGCTCAGGGCGTCGCCCTTGGTTGGGAGCGCCGCGGCGCAGCTCTTCGTCATTCCGCCCTTCCGTATATCGCCGATGTCGCCGAGCGTCTCGCCAACACTGGCGTGATCGTCGGGGCGCAGACTATGCATTGGGCCGATGCCGGCGCCTGGACGGGCGAAGTCTCGCCGCTCATGGTCAAGGATTGCGGTGCGACGCTGGTCGAGATCGGCCACAGCGAGCGGCGCGAACATTTCGGTGAGACCGACGAGACCGTCGCGAAGAAAGTCGAGGCGGCCATGCGGCACGGTCTTCTGGCGCTCGTCTGCGTCGGCGACACGAGGGCCGAATATGCGGCGGGCGAGACGGCGATGGTGCTGGCGAGGCAGGTGCGCGCCGCGCTGTCGCGGATCGACCCCGCAGCGGCCGCGCGGGTGGTGCTGGCCTACGAACCTGTCTGGTCGATCGGCGAAGGCGGCACGCCGGCCGACCCCGGCTTCGCCGACGAGCAGCAGCGGCTCATCAAGACCGTGACCCAGGAGGCCGTGGGGCGTGAGCTCGAGGTGCTCTATGGCGGCAGCGTCAATCCGGGCAATGCGGTGGGCCTCGCCCGCCGCCCGCATGTCGACGGACTCTTCATCGGCCGCTCGGCCTGGACGGCCGAGGGCTATCTGGGCATCGTGCGCGACGTGACCGACAGCCTCGCCGAGTCCGATTAGAGCACCCTCCCCGACGCGCCAGGGAAGATACGGACCCGCCCTTCACCCCGATGCCCGAAGCCGCCGCCGCGCCGACGAAACCGACGCAGCCGCCATCATCAACTCGCGTTGAACCTCGACAGGCCTTAGTACGAGAGGCCGGAAGGTCAGCACGGGTTTTCGGAGGCCGCCATGCTCTCGCCTGTGATCTGATATGCGCTCGGTGCGCCGAACGGCGCTGATCTGGATGACCCTGCTGTTGACCCTTGTCGGGCTCGTCGGTGCCGGGACGGCCTATGTGATCGATCTGACCGAATCCGGCATTCTTCTCGATGGGCAGTTGCGCCAGATCGCCCTCAATGCCGGCACCGGGCCGGTGTTTCGCGATGCCGCGCTGTCCGGGCATAACCGCGACGACGACGTCCTGGTGCAGATCTGGCGGTCCGGGAACGCCACGCCGCAATCCTCCAATCCGGCGATCCGCATCCCGCAGCAGCCGGAAGCGGGATTTGCGACGCAGACCGTGGGCGGCGAAAGCTGGCGGATCTTCCAGACGAGCGAAGGCGCGACGGTGGTCGAGGCGGCGCAGCGGGTCAGGGTGCGGACCGAATTGGCCCAGACCGCGGCACTCGAGGCGGCGGTGCCGATCCTCATCACCATCCCGCTCGGCTGGCTCGTCATCGGCTGGGGCCTTCAGCGCGTGCTCGGGCGCCTGAGCGCCCTGGCGGCCGAGATCGCCACGCGCGGCGCCGAATCCCGCCACCCGATCCCGGTGGCGGACATTCCGGTCGAGGTCGCGCCGCTGGTCGAGGCGATGAACGTCCTGATCGAACGTTTGCAGCACAGCCTCGAGCAGCAGAAGCAATTCCTTTCGGACGCCGCGCACGAGCTGCGTACGCCGCTGGCGGCGCTGCGGCTGCAGATCGAGAACCTGCAGTTCCCGGACGACGAGACGCTGCTGCCCGAACTGCGGCGCGGCGCGGCGCGGGCCTCTGGCCTGGTGGACCAGCTTTTGCGCCTCGCCCGCTACGAAGCGGATAGCGCGAAGTCCAGGCCCGAGCGGCTCGATGCCGTCGCCCTCGTGCTCGACTGCGTCGCCGACCATGTGGCGGTGGCGGACAACAAGCAGGTGGACCTCGGCGTCGCCTCGACCGAGCCCGCCCAACTGCTCGGCGTCGAGCGCGAATTGCGTCTTCTGTTCGGCAATCTGATCGAGAATGCGGTGCGCTACACGCCGCCGGGCGGCATCGTCGACGTTTCCGTACGAGCCCGCGATGGCCACCTCGAGGTGGAGGTGGCCGATACCGGCTGCGGCATTCGGGAGGAGGCCCTGCCGCGCATCTTCGACCGCTTCTTCCGCGCCGCGCCGCAAGATGTCGAAGGCACCGGCCTCGGACTCGCCATCTGCAAGGCCATCGCCGAGCGGCACGGCTTTTCGATCGCTCTGCGCAACCGAGACGACGGTGGCCTTGTCGCCACCGTGACGGGGCCGCTGCTGGCCGACCTTGCGCGAGAACCGTCAGCGGCGCCGGACGTCGAGGAACTGGGTGCCGGCGTAGAACTCGGTCACGGCGCATGACAGGCCGATCGAGGCGAGGACGAGGGTGTCGTCCTCGCTGAAAACCGAAGGGTTGTCGGGCCAGCCGCCGTCATCCGCGCGCTTGAGGATCTGCGCCCCGATCTTGACCGAGTGCACGACGAGGATCTCGCGCAGCGACGGGATGGTTCCGAAGGTCCAGATGTTGGACCAGGTCGCAGCCTTGCTGGACGGCGACAGGATCAGGACGAGCAGGATCGGTTCCGGCGTAGCGATCTGGCGGGCCATATCGGGCACGCAGGTCACCCCGAGGTCGGGAATGCGGAAGTTCTTGGCCGCGTTGACGCGCGGAACGATGCCGGGGGTGATCAGCAGACGGCAAGCCGAGCCGGTTGTTCGAAGGTGAGCGCCGATCAGGAAGCCCAGGTTGTCCTGGATCGTAGCGCGGGTGGTGCTGCCAGGCGCAAAAGCCGAACGACGCCGTCGACGAGTTCGTAATGCTTGGCCCTGCCGTCACCCGGCCAGACGAGGAACTCCTCGACCGTTTCCGGCAACCGAGAAGCCCTGGCGGCAGCGCTCATCGTTTATCTCCCGCCACCTACACCAGGATGCCGTGGCAGTGCTTGTACTTCTTGCCCGAGCCGCAGGGGCAGGCCTCGTTGCGGCCGACCTTGCCCCAGCTCGCCGGATCCTCGGGATTGCGGGTCAGCGGCTCCCGCTCGGCCAGTGCCGTCATGATGCTGCCTTGGCCGGAAAAGTCCCCGGCCGTCAGACGCGCATTCATGTCGGCGATGGCCATGTCGTCCTCGCCGGTCAGCGGGTCGGTGTGGGTCGCGTACATCGGCGGCAGCGACGAGGTGTTGACCGAGGGCTGCTCGAAAGCGACCTCGACGCGCATCACCTGGGCGGTGACGATCTCGCGCAGCTTGGCGATGAGCCCGTCGAAGAGCTCGAAAGCCTCCGACTTGTATTCGTTGAGCGGGTCGCGCTGGGCGAGGCCGCGCCAGCCGATCACCTGGCGCAGGTGGTCGAGCACGACGAGATGCTCGCGCCACAGATGGTCGAGCACCTGCAGCACGATCTGCTTTTCCACATAGCGCATGACCTCGGGGCTGTTCTTCTCGATGCGCGCCGCATAGGCCTCGTCGGCCGCCTTCTGCAGCCGCTCGCGCATCTCCTCCTCGCCGATGCCTTCCTCCTTGGCCCAGTCCTCGACGGGGGCATCCAGGCCGAAGGAGCCCACGACGCCCTGCTTGAGCCCGGCGATGTCCCAGGCCTCGGCGTAGGCGTCGTGCGGCACGAACCGCGCGAGGAGGTCGTCCACCACGCCTTCGCGCATCTGGCCGATCGACTCCTCGAGCGACTCCTGGCCCATCATGTCGCGGCGCTGCTCGAAGACGACCTTGCGCTGGTCGTTCATGACGTCGTCGTACTTGAGGATGTTCTTGCGCATGTCGAAGTTGCGGGCTTCGACCTTCTGCTGGGCCTTCTCCAGTGCCTTGTTGATCCAGGGGTGGACGATGGCCTCGCCCTCCTGCAGGCCGAGGCGCTTCAGCACCATGTCCATGCGCTCGGAGCCGAAGATGCGCATCAAATCGTCCTGCAGCGACAGGAAGAACTTGGAGCGGCCGGGGTCGCCCTGGCGGCCGGCGCGGCCGCGCAGCTGGTTATCGATGCGGCGGCTCTCGTGGCGCTCGGTGCCCAGGATATAGAGCCCGCCCGCCTCGATCGCCTTGCGCTTGAGCTCGGCCACCTCGGCGCGGATCTCGGCCTCACGCGCGTCGCGCGGCATGCCTTCGGCGGCCTCGGCGCATTCCTGGGAGACGCGCATCTCGACATTGCCGCCGAGCTGGATGTCGGTGCCGCGGCCGGCCATGTTGGTGGCGATGGTGATGGCGCCCGGCACGCCGGCCTCCGCCACGATATAGGCTTCCTGCTCGTGGAAGCGGGCGTTCAGGATGGCGAAGAGCTTCGAGGGCTTGCCGGTCCGCGCAGCCCTGTAGAGGCCGGTGAGGACGTCCGGCTTGGCAAAGTCGATCCGCTTGTAGCCGGCCTGGGCCAGCATATCGCCGAGCTGCTCGGACTTCTCGATCGAGGTCGTGCCGACGAGGATCGGCTGCATCTTGGAATTGGCGTCCTCGATCTCCTTGACGATGGCGCGCACCTTCTCGTCGAAGGTCCGGTAGACCTCGTCGTCCTCGTCGTGCCGTGCCACCGGCATATTGGTCGGGATCTCGACCACGTCGAGCTTGTAGATCTCGGCGAACTCGTCCGCCTCCGTCGCCGCCGTGCCGGTCATGCCCGACAGCTTCTTGTAGAGGCGGAAGTAGTTCTGGAAGGTGATCGAGGCGAGCGTCACGTTCTCGGGCTGCACGGTGACGTGCTCCTTGGCCTCGAGCGCCTGGTGCAGCCCTTCCGAATAGCGACGCCCCGGCATCATGCGGCCGGAGAATTCGTCGATGATCACCACCTCGCCGTTGCGGACGATATAGTCCTTGTCGCGCTGGAACAGCTTGTGGGCGCGCAGTGCCTGCTGGACGTGATGGACGAGCGTCGCGTTGGCCGATTCGTAGAGCGAGCCGGCGCTCAGCAGCCCCGCCTGCTCGAGCAGCTCTTCGATATGTTCGTTGCCGCGCTCCGTGAGGTTGGCGGTGCGCTGCTTCTCGTCGACGTCGTAATCCTCCTTGACGAGGCTCGGCATCAAGGTGTCGATCCGCGCATAGAGGTCCGAGCGGTCCTCGGAGGGACCCGAGATGATCAGGGGGGTGCGGGCCTCGTCGACCAGGATCGAGTCGACCTCGTCGACGATCGCATAGGCATGGCCGCGCTGGACCATCTGGTCCAGCTCGTATTTCATGTTGTCGCGAAGGTAGTCGAAACCATATTCGTTGTTGGTGCCGTAGGTGATGTCGGCCGCATAGGCGGTGCGCCGTTCGTCGTCGTCGAGGCCGTGGACGATGATGCCGACACTCAGCCCGAGGAACTTGTACACCCGGCCCATCCACTCGGCGTCGCGCCGGGCGAGATAGTCGTTGACCGTGACGACATGCACGCCCTTGCCGGCGAGTGCGTTGAGGTAGCACGCGAGCGTCGCCACCAGCGTCTTGCCCTCGCCGGTCCGCATCTCGGCGATGGCGCCTTCATGCAGCACCATGCCGCCGATGAGCTGCACATCGAAATGGCGCTGGCCGAGCACCCGCTTGGCGGCCTCGCGGACGGTCGCGAAGGCCGGCACCAGGATGTCGTCGAGCGTCTTGCCTTGCGCGAGCTCATCGCGGAACATCGCGGTGCGGGCGCGCAGGGCCTCGTCGCCGAGACGCGCAACCTCGCCCTCGAGGTCGTTGACGGCTTGAACTTTCGGTCCGTAGGTTCTCAGTCGCCGCGCATTGGCCGTTCCGAAGATCTTCTTTGCGAGCGAACCGAGCATCGTTATTCAGCCTTATCTGGTGACGCGCGAGCCGGGTCGTGCAGCACATGCGACCCGTCGGGCGCCGCCCGGCGGGGGTCGATCGGCAATCCGGGCGATCATGATGGGAGGTCGAGGGCGGCTGAGATCCGGACCCGACCCCGCATCCTGCGGCAACATGACCGCGCCGCCCCATACGTCAGAAACAGGTGGAAATGGACCGGGTTCAGAGATAAGAGCCCCCCCAAACCTTGTCAATGCGAAGCGGCCGCCGCCGCGACGGCCGCCGGAGCGTGGCTTGCGGCACCGGGCCGGCTTCGGATCGCGGCGGGTTGGTCAAGCCCCACGGCGTGCCGGGACGGCCCGCTTCACCCATGCAGGAACCGTTGAAGCCATGATCAACAGACCCGACAAAGCTTTGCGCATCGCTGCGGCCGCCGCCTTCATCGGCTTCGCGGCTATGGCGTCTTCGGCGAGCGCCAAGGTCCTGGCCAAGGTGGACGGCGCCGAGATCACCGACGACGACGTCAAGACGGCGCTCGAGGACCTCGGCCCGACCTTGCCGGCGCAGCTCAAGGGGCCGGCCCGCGAGGCCTACGTGCTCGACTACCTGATCGACCTCAAGCTCGCGGCCCAGGAGGCCAACAAGGAGAAGCTCGCCGACGATCCGGAATTTGCCCGGCGCATGGCCTATTTCCACGACAAGGTGCTGATGGAAGGCCTGCTGGGCAAGATCGCCGCCGCCGCGGCGACGCCCGAGGCCGAGAAGAAGGTCTATGACGACGCCGCCAAGGCGCAGAAGCCCGAGGAGGAGATCCACGCCCGGCATATCCTGGTGCCGACCGAGGACGAGGCCAAGGCGGCCCTGGCCCGCATTCAGAAGGGCGAGGATTTCGCCAAGGTGGCGGATGAGCTCTCCAAGGATCCGGGCGCGCAGGGCGGCGACCTCGGCTGGTTCACCAAGGACAAGATGGTGCCCGAATTCGCCGCCGCGGCCTTCAAGCTCGAGCCGGGTCAGGTGTCGCAACCGGTGAAGACCGAGTTCGGCTGGCACATCATCAAGGTCGAGGGCAAGCGGCAGAAGCAGTTCCCGCCCTTCGAGCAGGTCAAGGATCAGGTCGCCCGCTACGTCGCCCAGAAGGCCCAGAGCGACGAGGTCCTGGCCCTGCGCAAGGGAGCGAAGATCGAGCATATGGATCAGCCGCCCGCCGCGCCGTTGCCGCCCGCCGGTTCCGCACCCGGAGCCGACGCTCCCCCGGCCGGCGACGCGCCGGCATCCGCCCCCAAGCCCTGAGGGCTTCGTCTCACGGGCCGCGCGCGCCCCGTCGCATCGCGGCGTCTGCGGTCGTCTCTGGCAGGATTCGTGATCGATGGCTCCCAAGGTTCCGGTTTCGCCGCTGGCGCCCAAATCCGTCCCGCCGATGGTGCCGGTCGCCGGCGTGCGTTTTGCGGCCGGCGCCGCCGGGATCAAATACCAGGGCCGCACGGACGTGATGCTCGCGCTGCTGGCGGACGGCACCGAGGTGGCGGGCGTCTTCACCAGGTCGCGCTGTGCCTCGGCTCCGGTCGATTGGTGCCGCCGGGTGCTTGCCGGCGGCAAGGCGCGGGTGCTGGTGGTCAATTCCGGCAATGCCAATGCGTTCACCGGACGCACCGGCGTTGACGCGACGGCACTGACCGCGCGGCTGGCGGCGGCGGCCACGGGGGCGTCGCCCGACGAGATCTATCTCGCCTCGACCGGGGTGATCGGGGAGCCGCTCGACGCGACGAAATTCGAGGCGGTGCTCGGTCGCCTGGCCGCCGAGGCCTCGGCGGAAGGCATCGTCGAGGCCGCGCGGGCCATCATGACGACCGACACCTTTCCCAAGGTCGCGACCCGCACCGCCGACCTTGACGGCACGACGGTCACGATCAGTGGCATCGCCAAGGGCGCCGGCATGATCGCACCCGACATGGCCACCATGCTGAGCTTCGTCTTCACCGACGCGTCGATCGCGGCGCCGGTGCTGCAATCGCTGCTGTCGGCGTCGGTGGAAAAATCCTTCAATCGCATCACGGTCGACAGCGACACCTCGACCTCCGATACGCTGCTGCTCTTCGCCACCGGCAAGGCCGGCGGCGACAGGATCGAGCAGGCGGGCGACCCGCGCCTCGGCGCCTTCCGCGAGGCGCTCGACGCGGTGACGCTCGACCTCGCCCACCAGGTGGTGCGCGACGGCGAGGGGGCGCGAAAGTTCGTCGCCGTCACAGTCGAGGGCGCGGAGAGCGATGCCTCCGCCAAGCGGGTGGCCTTCTCCATCGCCAACTCCCCCCTGGTCAAGACGGCCGTCGCCGGCGAGGACGCCAATTGGGGAAGAGTTGTGATGGCGGTCGGCAAGGCGGGCGAGCCGGCCGACCGCGACCGCCTGTCGATCTGGTTCGGCGACATCCGCGTCGCGGCCGAGGGGCTGCGCGACCCCGCCTATGCGGAGGATGCCGTGGCCGCCTATATGAAAGGCGAGGCGATCGACATTCGGGCCGATCTCGGCCTAGGCTCGGGCCGCGCCACCGTGTGGACCTGCGACCTGACCAAAGCCTATGTGGAGATCAACGGCGACTACCGGTCCTGAGGGCTC
The DNA here is from genome assembly GCA_965277635.1 of Lichenihabitans sp. GTDB lineage: Bacteria > Pseudomonadota > Alphaproteobacteria > Rhizobiales > Beijerinckiaceae > Lichenihabitans. The sequence continues at coordinate 267,055 of CBDIDE010000002.1, read as the reverse complement.
CGCGTCCCCCTCATCCGCCCCTTTGCGCGGCTTCGCCGCGACGGGGCACCTTCTCCCGCGAGGGGAGAAGGGTGCCAACGATGCAGGATCGAGCATCCCCTTCTCCCCTCGCGGGAGAAGGTTTCCTGCTGCAGGCAGGCCGGATGAGGGGTGGCCCCGCCGTCTCTTCGGCCTTCTCGCGGTCTGTCTCTTCGTCGGTGGCCTCGCCGTCCCGGCCGCCTGGGAGACCCTGCTTCGCCGCTTGCCGCCCCCGGCCGCGGCGCGGCCCTCGGTCATCGCGCTCGATCGCCAGGGGCAGGTGCTGCGGGTGTTCATGGCGCCCGACGGCCGCTGGCGCCTGCCGATCGAGCGCGACGCCGTCGATCCGCGCTTCCTCGCCCTGCTGATCGGCTGCGAGGACAAGCGTTTCTTCGATCACCGCGGCATCGATCCTTATGCGCTGGCCCGGGCGGCCGTGCAGATGGCGGGGCGGGGTCGCATCGTCTCCGGCGGATCGACCTTGACCATGCAGGTGGCGCGGCTGGTCGAAGCGCGGCGCACGCGGAGCTTCGGCACCAAGCTGCACCAGATGCTGCGCGCCGCCTGGCTCGAGGACCATCTGAGCAAGCCGGCGATCCTCGATCTCTACCTCGAACGCGCGCCCTACGGCGGCAACCTCGAAGGCGTTCGGGCCGCGAGCCTCGCCTATTTCGGCCACGAGCCGCGCCGTCTCGATCTCGCCGAGGCGGCGCTGCTCGTCGCCCTGCCGCAGTCGCCGGAGCGGCGCCGGCCGGACCGCTTCCCCGCCCGCGCCAAGGCGTCCCGCGACCGGATCCTCGACCGCGCGGTGGCGCTCGGTCTGGCGACGCCGGCCGAAATCGCCCATGCCAAGCGCGAGGCCGTGCCGCAGGCGCGCCTGCCGCTGCCGGCATTGGCCCCGCATGCGACGGCGCGTGCGCGAGGCGCGGCGCCGCACGCCACGGTGCTGCACATGACGCTCGATGCCGGGCTCGAGCGCATTAGCCAGGACCTCGTGCGCCTCGAGGCCGCCCGTTTCGGGCCGGCCGTCTCAGGCGCGCTTTTAGTGATCGACAATGCCACCGGCGAGATCCGCGCCGATGTCGGGGCGGCCGACTACCGCTCGGCCCCGCGCGCGGGCGCGCTCGACATGACGCGGGCCTGGCGCTCGCCGGGATCGACCTTAAAACCCTTCATCTATGCCCTGGCCTTCGAGGACGGCATCGCCTCGCCCGAGACCCTGCTCGACGACCGACCCACTCATTTCGGCACCTACGCGCCGGAGAATTTCGACGGCGCCTACCGCGGCACCGTCTCGGCCCGCCAGGCGCTGCAGCTATCGCTGAACCTTCCGGCCGTCGCGCTGCTGGACCGGCTCGGGCCGGCGCGCCTGCTGGCCCGGCTGCGCGAGGCGGGCGCGCGGGTGGAGATCCCCGACGATCAGCCCGCCGGCCTCGCCATCGGCCTCGGCGGCCTCGGCATCAGGCTGGTCGATCTCGCGGCGCTCTATTCGGGCCTGGCGCGTGGCGGAGACGTGCCGCGGCTCCGGGAGAGCCTGGAGACGGTGTCGGTCGACTCCGAGCGGCGCCCGGTGGCGGAGCCGGTGGCGGCTTGGGCGGTCGCCGACATCCTGCGTGGCGCCCCGCCGCCCGACAATGCGCTCGGCGGCCGCATCGCCTTCAAGACCGGGACCTCTTATGGCTACCGCGACGCCTGGGCGGTCGGTTTCACCCGCCGCACCACGATCGCCGCCTGGCTCGGTCGCCCCGACAATGCCGCCGTACCGGGTCTCGTCGGGCGGCAGGCGGCCGCGCCGATCCTCTTCGATGCCTTCGCCCGCCTCGGCGCGCCGCTCGACGCGCCGCCGCCTCCGCCCGGTGCCGAGGTGCAGGCGGCCCGCGACCTGCCGGTTCCCTTGCGCCGGCTGCATAACGCTGAAGCCGGCGGCACGCGGCGGGTCAGGATCAGCTATCCGCCGGACGGCGCGACGGTCGATCTCAGGCTCGACGACGGTGCGGCAGCCCTGGTGGTCAAGCTCGAGGGCGGGACGCCGCCCTTCGCCTGGTTCGTCAACGGCATCCCGGCCGGGTCGTCGCCGCGGCGGGAGAACAGCTGGCACCCCGATGGCGAAGGATTCGCCCGCATTTCCGTCTCCGACGCCAGGGGCGCCAGCGATACCGTCTCTGTGAGGCTCCGTTGACCGATGTCGTGGGCCGAGGCGCATTTGTGGCGCCGAAATGAGCCTCAAAAGACACAGGGTGGCGGATGTTGGGCTCGAATCGGGCTCCGCGCCTTCCGGCATCAACCCGTTACATGTAAGTTTTCAACTCAACAATCTGGGTTTCGTGGCGCGGGGCATGTTGGCTATGACCAAATTCACGACGGGTGGTATCGCTGCTGCCCTGGGGCTCCTCTCCTGCACGGCCCTGGTGCAGGCAGCCGATCTGCCCCTGCGGACCGCGCCTCCCGTCTTGACGACGCCGATCCTCGTCAACAACTGGGATGGCTTCTACGCGGGGTCGACCTTCGGCGTCGGCTTCACCGACTTCCACACCCGTCAGGCGGGCGGCGGCTCGCGCAACCTCAACACCTCGGGCCTGACCAGCGGCGCGCTGGTCGGCTACAATTTCCAGTATGGGCATGTCGTGTTCGGGGCGGAGGGCGGCATCGACCTCAACGACATCCAAAAGACCGACAAGGGTGGTGCCGGCCTCAACCCGACCACGATCCAATCCCTCTACGATATCCGCCTGCGCGGTCGTCTTGGCTACGAGTTCGGCTGGTTCATGCCCTTCGTGGCGGGCGGCGCCGTCATCAACGAGACCTCTCAATCCCAGGCGGTGCCGGTCAACGACTTCGGGCGCAATCAGCAGAACGTCGGCTACACGATCGGCGCGGGCGTCGATTTCAAGGTCAACCCGGCCCGCTTCCTACCCTTCAACAATTCCTTCATCAACGGCTTCCTCGGGCCGCTCATCCTGCGCGTCGAATATCTGCACGACGAGGTGCCGGCCTCGACCTTCGGGTACAACGGCCAGAGCTACCGCACGAGATCCGATTCCAACATCGTCCGTGCGGCGATCATCTCGCGCTTCGGTGACAATCCCCCGCGAGCCGATGTCGACAGCATGGGCACGGTGAATTGGGCCGGTGCTTATGGCGGCGTCTTCGGCGGCGGCGGCTTCCTCACGCCGCGCACCAAGTCGGCCGCGAATGCGTCCAGCACCAAGTTCAGCACCAGCGGGGCGCTCGGCGGGCTTTATGCCGGCACGAACTTCATGGTCTACAATCGCCTGATGCTCGGTTTCGAAGGCTCGACCGCCTATAGCGAGATCAAGGGAACGGGTGCCGAGCCGACGGGGCGGGCGAGCTTCCGCAACTATGTCATGGCGGACCTGCGTGGCCGCGTCGGCTACGCGTTCGGCAGGGTATTGCCCTTCGCGGCGGCCGGCATCCTCTACGGCCGATCCGAGCAGATCGACCAGGCGACCGGCTCGCAGCGCGGCCACCTCAACAGCGAGGCCTTCACGATCGGCGGCGGTATCGACTACCGCATCAGCGAGCGCGTTTCGTTGCGCGGTGAATACCTCTACGCGACCGCCTTCAACAAGAAGCTCGTCAACCTGAACAACTGCATGGACTGCAAGCAGCAGGTCGACGGCAACATCTTCCGTGTCGGCGCCGCTTACCACTTCGAATAGATTGGTTCGGTGCTTCGTGACAGCGAACCCGGCACCGGTCGGCGATCCACCGGCAGGGGAGCCCGCCTCGGGCCCCGGAGCCTGCATCCTCCAGCGTGCGTGCGACGTATGAAGCGGACAATCGGCGGCAACGGGCGCAGGAAGATGGCAACGTCATGCTGCGTCGCAGCCGGCCTGGCGATGATCGGCCTAGCGGGGCTCACCGCGCTGCCGGAGCGGGCGGCCGCGGAAAACGGCCGGATCACGATCATCGAGGAGAATGACGGGCTGCTGCCGAGCGGCACCGACCGGCACTACACGCAAGGCGCGCTGCTGACCTATCTGTCGCCGAAGCTGGCGGTCGACGACGCGACGGCCGGCCTTTATGCCGCGCTGTCGAACCTGCCGATCATGCAGCCCGGCGTCGACGTCCAGCGCCGCTTCGACGTCGTCTTCGGACAGAGCATCTTCACGCCGACCAAATATCACCAGGCGGTTCCCGATCCGACCGACCGGCCGTTCGCGGGCTGGCTCTACACGGGAGGCAGCCTGCTCCAGGAAACCCACGGCAACATGCTCGAGAACTTCGAGGTGCTGGCCGGCGTCGTCGGACCCGATTCGCTGGCGCGGCAAGCCCAGGAACTGGTGCATTCCCTTGCGGGTTTCCATCAGCCGGATCTCGACAAGGCCTGGAGCCATCAGCTGAAGAACGAGCCCGGCGTGATGATCACCTACGACCGGCGCTGGAAGATCTGGCAGAGCTCGTTCTTCGGCATGCAGACCGACGTCATTCCGGAAGCGGGCCTCACCGTCGGCAATGTCATGACCTATGCGGATGCCGGGGTGCAGTTCCGGATCGGGCAGAACCTCGGTGTCGACTACGGTGTCCCGCGCGTGCGGCCGTCGCTCTCGGGCACGTCGTGGTTCGACGCGTCGCGTCTGAACGGTCCCTGGGGCTGGTACCTGTTCGCCGGCGTGCAGGGCCGCGCCGTCGCCCGGAACATCTTTCTCGACGGCAACACCTTCACCGACAGTCCTTCGGTAAAAAAGAACATTCTGGTCGGCGATTTCACGGCGGGCGCGTCGGTTTTCTACTCGGACTGGGCGAAGCTCGACCTCACGTTCACGCAGCGGACCAAGGAATTCACGACGCAGCAGTCGATGGATCGGTTCGGCGGAGCCAGCCTTTCGGTCAGCTTCTGAGGGGCTGCTTGGCAATTCCCATTTTCTCATCCTGAGCCGGCGGCGCAGCCAAGTTTACGCTGGCTGCGTAAACTTGGCTGGCGTCGAGTCGAAGGACGGTAAGCGTTGGCCGTGCTTCGAGACGGCCCTGGCGGACCTCCTCAGCATGAGGGTCATGGGTTTCCAAACAGGCTCTGAGCTGTGGGGCCGCCCGATCGTCGGGGCGGTGTCGCCAACGGCTCCGACCGAGGTCTGCGTGTCTGCGCCCTATTCCGCTCATCTCCACGGAGGCGGGGATCCAGGCCCTAGATGTTTGGTCCCGGAGAGTCGTGACGCTAAGCTGAGTCGGAAGGCTGACGAGGCGAGATCGGGTCACGACTCGTCGATCGCTTGCCGCAAGATGTTGGCATAGTGGCGGCTTTCGCCGACGCGCTGCTCGTAGGAGCCCGCGGCAGCGTCGCGGCCGGATCGGCGCGCGTCCTCGGCCATCTTCCTGGTCAGCAGCGCCCGCTCCTCCAGGATCCGCAGCGCGACGCGAAGAGCCTCGTCGACGGTGCCTTCCTTCTCGTTCGCCAAAGCCTCCGCGGTATAGGAGTGGCCGACCTGGCACCGGAACCGGAGCGGCGGCCAGCGTCTGACCTGCGACATGACGCCGCCGCAAGCCGGGCACGACAGCGCGACGGGGTCCGAAAACGTCGCCGTGACTTCGGTATCCGCTCTTCTGCCCAGCGCGATCCCGACCTCGCTCTTGATGTCTTCAGGAATCTCGACAACCGGCCCGGCCTCTTCGCCCGCGAGTTTGATCAAGAGCGCGGCCATATCCGAAAGTGGCGCCCGGTAGTCCACGTCGCTCCCGCTAAGCGCGCCCGACGGCATCTCGGGAGCGAGCGCATCCGCAGGGTTTTGGACGACGGTGATCCCTCCGCAGCGTTTGACGTCGGCGAGGCCGGACGCTCCATCGTTCAGCATTCCCGTCAACACGACCGCGATGGTGCGTGGTCCGAAGGACATCCCGACCGACCGGAAGAGCGGATCTATCGCGGGGCGAGACATGTTCTCGCGCGGCCCTCGCCCCAACCTCATCACATTGTCGATCACGAGAAGGTGGTGGTCGGCCGGTGCCACATAGGCATGGCCGGGCCGTAAAGACTCTCCATCCACGGCGGTGCTGATGGAAATCGGCGATTGGGCGTCGAAGATCCCCGCCAGGAGGTTGTTGCCCTCTGCGCCGACGTGAACGACGATGAACATCGACGCGGCAAGTTCGCTCGGCAGGTGCCGACACAGCTGCGTCACCGCGTCGACGGCGCCCAACGATCCTCCGATTGCAATGACGTCGCGCCGGCTCATGGTCTCGCCCTCCCCTCATTGAACCCGCTCGACGAGCTTTGGTTCTAGGCGTTCCTCTGGGCTGGCGATATAATGGCGCTCGGGGGGAACCGAGCCCGTCGAGCGGCCTCGGTTGGCGACCGCGCCGGAACCCGGACTTCGGCGGGTGAGTTGGGTCGGGTATCGCACGATGGATCACGACCGTATCTCGGCGGTAAGAGGGCGTGGGGGCATCATGGGGCCGGATTCCGATCCGCCGATCGTGGGAATCGGGGCGTCAGCGGGAGGCGTCCAGGCGCTCCAAAACTTCTTCGAGGCGCTGCCGGACGAGCCGAATGCCGCCTTCGTGGTCATCGTCCACCTCGATCCCGAATTCCGAAGCCAACTCGCCGGTATTCTTGCCACGCGCACCGCGATGCCGGTCGCCCAAGTCGACGAGACGGCGAAGCTCGAGAACAACCACGTCTACGTCATCGCGCCCAACCGGCGGCTCGTCATCGCCGACCACTCGATTTCGGCCTTCCCCTTCGACGAACCCCGCTCTCAGCGCGCGCCTATCGATCTTTTCTTCCGATCGCTCGCCGAGCAGCACAGCGACGGGTTCGCCTATGCGGTCATCCTGACCGGCGCTGGCGCCGACGGCGCCATCGGCGTCAAGTCGATCAAGGGATCGGGCGGCATCGTCCTCGTGCAGGACCCGAACGAGGCGGAATACCCGTCGATGCCGCGAAGCGCGATCGCCGCCGAAGTCGCCGATTTCGTCCTGCCCACGCGCGACCTGGCGAAACAGCTCGTGGAACTCTTGAATGACGGCAAGCGACGGTGGGCTGCCTCAGGACGCGACAACGACGAGGAGACGCTCCGGCGAATCCTCGCGCATCTTCGCGTCAGGCTCGGTCATGACTTCTCTCTCTACAAGCGTGCGACGATCCTGCGCCGGATCGCACGACGCGCTCAGGTCACGCGCAAGGGCTCGCTCGCGGACTATTACGCGTTCCTGCGCGAGAACGTCGAAGAGGCGCAATCGCTCTTCACGGATTTCCTGATCTCGGTCACGACCTTCTTCCGCGACGCCTCCGCATTCGACCTTCTTGCGCAAAATGTGATCCCGCAGCTCTTCGAAGGCAAAGAGGCCGGCGGCAGTATCCGTGTCTGGGTGCCGGGCTGCGCAACCGGCGAGGAGGCCTACACGATCGGCATCCTGCTCCTCGAAGAGGTGGCGCGGCGCGACTTGCGGCCGGAGATCCAGGTCTTTGGCTCCGACCTCGACACTGGCGCCCTGGCCGTCGGCCGCGAAGGCCGGTTCCCGGCGACGATCGAGGCCGACGTCTCGGAGGAGCGGCTTCGCCGGTTCTTTCAGCGTGAAGGGGACCATTATCGGGTTCGCAGGGAGCTTCGCGACATCGTGCTGTTCGCGAGCCACAGCCTGCTGCGGGATCCGCCCTTCTCGCGCCTCGACATGATCTCGTGCCGCAACCTCCTCATCTATCTCGATCGGGAGCTCCAGCACCAAGTCTGCGGCACCTTCCATTATGCCCTCCACCCCGGCGGCTTCCTGTTCCTGGGCGCGTCGGAGAGCGCGGACCAGCCGGCCGGCCTGTTCAGGCCTATGGATCGCGACGCGAGGATCTATCGATCGACCATGAGCATCGCAGGAAATCGACCGGCGCTCCCGATCCTGCTCGGCCCGCGGCAGATGCCGGCGGGAGCACCCGCGGTCTCTCGTGCGCCGTCCGGCGTGAGTGCCGGCGATGCCGCGGTGCATCGCCAGATGCTGGAACGAGTCGCGCCGCCCAGCGTGCTCGTCGACGATGCCCTGCGCGCCGTTCATCTGTCGGAGAACGCCGGCCGGTTCCTGCAACTGTCGGGAGGATCGATCAGCACGGATGCGACCGAGATGGTGCGGGAGGAACTCCGCTTCGATCTCAGGGCGGCGCTTCACCGCGCCTTCGAGCGCGGCGAACCCACGCTCAGCATGCCCCTCTCGGTCCAGTTCAACGGCGCCAAGCATCGCGTCTATCTGCAAGTGAAGCCGGTGCTCCAGGACAACGATCCGACGCGGTATGCGCTGGTGCTTTTCATCGAGGGCGAGGCTGTCGAACAGGACGGCCTCGAAAGCGACCTCAAGCGGCATGACGGAGGCCTTACCGGCGAAACGGTCAGGCGGCTCCAGGAACAACTTCAGGTGGCGAACAACCGGCTTCGCGTGACCCGAGAAGAATCCGAAGCCGCCAATGAGGAGCTGCGCGCCGCGAACGAAGAGCTGCAATCGATCAACGAGGAATACCGATCGACCTCCGAGGAACTGGAGACAAGCAAGGAAGAGCTGCAATCGATCAACGAGGAGCTGCAGACCGTCAACAACGAGCTGAAGCTGAAGCTGGAGAGCGTATCGCGAGCCCATAGCGATCTACAGAATTTGATGGCGGCAACCGACCTCGGAACGCTGTTTCTCGATCCCACTCTGCGCATCAAGCGTTTCACGCCGCGCCTGACGGAACTCTTCAACGCAACGACGAGCGACGAAGGCCGGCCGATCACCAATTTCACCCACCAGCTCGATTATAGCGAATTGGCCGGCCATGCCCGCGCGGTTCTCAAGGACCTCGTGCCCATCGAGCACGAGGTGGAGAGCCGCAGCGGCCACTGGTACCTCGTCCGCATCCGTCCGTATCGAACCGTCGACGACAAGATCGACGGCGTGGTGGCCACCTTCGTCGACATCACCGAGCGCCGCCGGGCCGAGAAAGCCCTGCGCGAGAGCGAGGAGCGGCTCAGGCAGGAAATGCGTCTCGTCGAACTCTCGCGGTCGCCGATCTTCGTGTGGGATTTCGACGACGGGATCGTTCAGTGGAATCGGGGCAGCGAGGAGCTCTACGGATATTCGCGGCACGAGGCAATCGGACAGCGGAAGGAGGTGCTGCTGCAGACATCCGTGCCAAATTCCTCTTTCGACGACCTGCGACAATCCCTCCTCGACCATGGACTCTGGAGCGGGCAAGTCTTGCATCGAACCAAGGACGGCCGGGTCCTGACGGTGGAGACCCAGATCGAGCTCGTCCCCATGGGTGGACGCCGCCTGGTTCTCGAGAGCACGCGAGATGTCACGGACCAGAGGAAGTGGGAGCAGCGCAGGCAGTTGCTGCTCGGCGAACTGAGCCATCGCGTGAGCAATACGCTGGCCGTGGTTCAGGCAATTGCGCGTCAGACGCTGCGCACGGCACGCTCGAGCGACGATTTCGTCGAGCTGTTCGAAGGCCGGCTCGCGGCGTTGGCGCGCGGGCACAACTTGCTGGTCGAAGCGCGCTGGGAAGGAGCCGAGTTCGGCAAAATCGCGCGCAGCCAGCTCGCAGCATACATCAGCGACGATCCGCAACGGCTGCGTTTCGACGGCGACCCGATCACATTGCCTCCCGATTTCGCGACGCCGTTCGGCCTCGTGCTCCACGAGCTCGCGACCAATGCCGCCAAGTACGGCGCATTCTCGGTCGGTGCGGGACGCGTGCGTCTGAGTTGGACCCACGACGCGCGGAACGGGGAGCGGATGTTCAGGCTCGCTTGGCAAGAAACCGGAGGACCGCCGGTCATGGCGCCGAAGAGGACAGGTTTCGGCGGCTCTTTGATCGAACGCAGCCTGCCCGGCGCCGTCGTCCGCCGTGAATTCCTGCGCGAGGGCGTGCTTTGCACGATCGAGCTCAGCCTCCCGGAGGACCAGGAGCATGGACCACGCAACTGAGCACGATCAGCCTCTGCGAGGCATGCGGATCCTTGTCGCGGACGATGAATTCCTGATTGCGATCGTCATCGAGGAAGCGCTTCGCGACGCGGGAGCCGAGATCGTGAGCGCCGCGACCCTGTCGGCGGCGTTGAAGGAGGCCGAGGACGAGCCGCTCTCGGCGGCTCTGCTGGACATTCGCTTGGGTCGTCAAACGACGGAGGCGGTCGCGGACATGCTTGCCGCACGCGCCGTTCCCTTTGTTTTCTACAGCGGCCAGGCCATGCCGGACCGCATGCGTGACAAGCATCCGGACGCCCGAGTGCTGGCCAAGCCGGTCGGGCAGGGCGAGCTCGTCGAGGCTCTTCTCGACATCTCGAGGCAGTGGCGGCGACGTCGCCTCACCGGTCATGACGCGATATAGGGCGAAAGAGGAGCATGTTCGGCTATTGCCGAACTACTCCAGCTTTAAACTGCTCTAGAACCGATAGCCGACCCGCAGTCCATAGTTCGTCAGGCCGCGATTCTCGGAACAGAGCCCGGCGTTCGACGAATGTTCGATCGTCGCCATGATGCTCCATTTCTCAGTCAGCCGGTAGCCTCCGCTCGCCGATTCATGGAACCAGACATTGCAGCCGACCTTGTTGCGGCCTGCGCTGACGATGCGCCCGGTATCGCCATTGTTGAGGCCCGGCCCGAACTCGCCGCTGACGAAGAACCGTTCGGTGATATCGAAGTTCCAGGCCGCGCCGCCATAGAGATTGCTCGTCTTCCCGGCAAAGTTCGCCGTAAAGCCAAGGTCAGGATGCGGGATGAACTGATCCCAGAAACTATTCGACGCATGCCAGAATTTCGGGAACAGGATTTCGGCATTGAGATCTGCCGAACCATGTTCGGGACTGAGCGGATCGTGGGCGAGGCCGCCGACCCGAAGCTCGTAATCGTAGAAGACCGGGGTCTGCGGCAGGACTGCAGGCGCCGGCAGCTGAAAATGATCTGTCGGCAGATCGGCAGCGGCGACCGGAAGAGACGTCAGCGCCATGCAGAGAGAAGACAGTAGAAATCGTTTCAACACGAAATGCGCGCCCCCGCCAATTCGGCCCGACGCTAGGTGAACCCCAGGGAGGTGTCGACGGCTAAGACGATCCGCCTCGGAGAAAGCCTCGGAGTGTGGCTCCGCTGCATATCGCGCGTCCCATCTCCCGCCGGTCTATCCGAGCGGGTAGGCCGCCTCGACCACGTAAGGGCCCCCGCCGACCGAGTCGCGCGACGAGAACAGCACGAATCGATCGGCCTCGAAACGGCGGCTCAGGAAGCCGCGCGTGCCGAGGTAATGGGCGACCGCCTCGACCGAGGCTTGGCGGAGCCGGGCCAAGGTCACGTGCGGGGTGAAGCGGCGCGGTTCGGGCGCGATGCCGATCCGGCGAATCAATCGTTCCTGCTCGGCCTGCAGGTCGATCAACGCCGACGAAGCCTGCGCCTTGGCCACGATGGCGCGCGGCTTGTCGCCGCCGAAGTAGTCGAGACCTTCGAGCGTGACCGTGAAAGGCTTGCGGCGGATCTGCGCCATCACCTCGTCGACGGCGTCCGCGGTCGGCTTGTCGACGTCGCCGATGAAGCGAAGCGTGAGGTGGTAGTTCTCGACATCGATCCAGCGGGCCCCCGAGAGGCCGCCACGCATCATGGCGAGTTCGTCGGCGAGAGCTGAGGGGATTTCGAGGCCCGTGAACAGACGGGGCATGACCGACCTCTTCTTTCTTCTGGCAAAACCGTACCAGCTTGGACCGTCGGCGCAACCGCTGCACGACGGACCCCCCAGACCCTTGCCTTGATGCTCAGCCCAACGCAGCAAGTCCCGCGCCACCGCCTCTCGAAGGGGGGTAGGAATGATCGTGTCCCCATGGATCGAGGACGCGGCCGGCCTCGGCAAGATAGCTCGGCCCAACCGGCACCTTGCCGAAGCCACCTGGGATGTCGAGCACGTAGGTCGGCTGGCAGAGGCCCGAGACGCGGCCGCGCAGCGCCGCGACGATCCGCTGTCCCTCCTCGAGCGACAGCCGAAAATGGCTCGTGCCCGGCGCCAGGTCGGGGTGATGCAGGTAGTAGGGCTTTATGCGGGTCTCGACGAAGCCCCGCATCAACGCGGCCAGCACCTCGGGATCGTCGTTGACGCCGCGCAGCAGCACCGTCTGGCTCAGCAGGACGATGCCAGCATCGATCAGCCGGGCGCAGGCGGCCCGAGCGGCGGCGGTGAGTTCGCGCGGATGGTTGGCGTGCAGCGCCACATAGGTGGTCTTGCCCGAAGACCGTATGGCCTCGACGAGCGCCGGCGTGACGGCCTCGGGCGTCGCGGCCGGCACGCGGGTGTGAAAGCGCACGATCCGCACATGGTCCATGGCCGCGAACCGCGCCATCACGGCAGCGACGCGCCGCGGCGAGAGCATGAGCGGGTCGCCGCCGGTCAGGACCACCTCCCAGATCGCCGGACGCGCGGCGATATAGTCGAGCGCCGCCGCGGTCTTGTCGGCCGACAACATCGCATCTTCGCCGGGCCCGACGCGCTCGCGGCGAAAGCAGAAGCGGCAATAGAGGGGGCAGACATGCAGGAGCTTGAGCAGCACCCGGTCCGGGTAGCGGTGCACGATTCCGGGCATGGGGCTGTGGGCCTCGTCGCCGATCGGGTCGGCGCGCTCCTCGGGCCGGTGGTCGAGCTCGGCGAGGTTCGGCACGACCTGCCGCGCGATGGGATCGTCAGGGTCCGACGGGTCGATCAGCGCCGCGAATGTGGGAGGGATCGCGATCGCGTAGCGCTCGGCCAGGGGGGCGAGGCCGACCGCCGCCTCGCCGGGAATCAGGCCTGCCGCCGCCAGGGCGGCCGGGTCGCGCAAGGTCTTGTCCATGGCCGTCACCCTGCCGCCGGATCGACGACCGGCAGCCACAGCACCTGTTCGATGCGCGTGGCGCCGGTGGCCAGCATGACGAGCCGGTCGAAGCCGAGCGCGATGCCGCTGGCGGCAGGCATGTGGCCGAGCGCCGCCAGAAAATCCTCGTCGATCGGATAGGCTTCGGCCCCACGGGCCCGTCGCGCCGCCATGGCGGCCTCGAATCTGCGGCGCTGCTCGGGCACGTCCGTCAGCTCGCCGAAGCCGTTGGCGAGTTCCACCCCGCAGGCATAGAGCTCGAAGCGCTCGGCAAGGCGCGGATCGTCCGGACAGGGTCGCGCCAGGGCCGCCTCGGGCGCCGGATAGCGGTCGAGGATCGTCGGCCGGCCGAGGCCGAGCTGCGGCTCGACCCGCTCGACCAGGACACGGCTGAAGATGTCCGACCAGGTCTCGTCTATGCCGAAGCCGACGCCTGCGGCCCGCGCGGCCTCGGCCAGGGCGTCGCGATCCGGCACGGGGCCGAGCGTCGCCAGGAGGTCGATGCCGGCGTGGCGACGAAAGGCCTCGGCGACGCCGAGCCGTTCGGGCTCCGCATAAGGGTCGCAGCTCCGGCCGCGATAGTGCCAGAGCCGCGAGCAGGTCGCCGCGGCGGCGGCCCGCAGCAGCGTGGCGCAATCCTGCATGAGGGTCGCGTAAGGCTCCTCGGCCCGATACCATTCCAGCATGGTGAATTCGGGATGATGGGTGGCGCTGCGCTCGCGATTCCGGAACACCCGGGCGAGGGTAAAGATGCGTCGCTCGCCGGCCGCCAGCAGCGCCTTCATGGCGAATTCGGGCGAGGTGTGCAGGTAGCGGCGCGTCTCGGCCCCATCCGGCCCGACAAGGCCCGTCGCGAAGGCCTCGAGATGCTCCTCGTTGCCGGGCGAGACCTGCAGGATCGGCGTCTCCACCTCAACGAAGCCTTGTGCGGCGAAGTGCCGGCGCAACGCCGCCGCGACGGCCACGCGGCCGCGCAGGAAGGGCTGGCGGTCGGCATAGACATGCGGCGACCAATGCGGTGAGCGGGCGGTCATGGGTCCTTGACGACACCTTGCTGCCGAGACGCCGCGCCGCCGCGAGGCTCTGGCATTTTGGCGGAAAATCTCTATGGTGCGCGCCCGACAGGCAGGCTGGAGCGCGAGCGCTCCGGTCGCGTCGCCGCTTTATCTAAAGGTAAATTCCGTGAGAGTCATCGCCAGTTCGGTCCGCAAGGGCAATATCATCGAGAAGGACGGGCAGCTCTATGCCGTGCTCAGCGCCGAAAGCTTCCATCCCGGCAAGGGCACGCCGACCACGCAGATCGACATGCGCCGCATCAGCGATGGGGTGAAGGTGTCCGACCGCTACAAGACGACCGAGCAGGTCGAGCGGGCCCATGTCGAGGACCACGACTACAGCTACCTCTACGAGGACGGCGACGGCTACACCTTCATGAATGCCGAGAACTACGAGCAGGTCACGGTGTCGAAAGGCATCCTCGGCGACCAGGCGCAGTACCTGCAGGAGGGCATGAAGGTGCTGCTCTCCATGTTCAACGAGAATGCGGTGGCGATCCAGCTTCCGGCCCGGGTGACCTTCGAAGTCGTCGAGACCGAGCCGGCGATGAAAGGGCAGACCGCGTCGTCCTCCTACAAGCCCGCCAAGCTGTCGAATGGCGCGCGCGCCATGGTGCCGCCGCATATCCAGCCCGGCACCCGCATCGTCATTCTGACCGACGACGGCTCCTACGTCGAGCGCGCCAAGGATTGATCCCACGCTAAGGGGCGGCACTCAGGCCGCGTCCATCGCCGTGCTGCTTGTCCCGAGCCAAGTGTTCGCCGCGGCCCGTCCGGCGTCGCGCAGGCCGCAGAGGAACCGCCAGTCGAGGTCCGTGGCGCTGGCGCTGGCGAGCCCCTCCACGTGGTCCTCGGCCGAGAGACGATGCAGGCGCAACCGCGCCGACTTGTCGAGCTTGCGGAAAAGCGCCGGCAGCGGGTCGCGACCGACGTCGGTCAGGCTCGCCAAGGTGTCGAGGTCGCGCAGCAGCGAGGCGTTGAAGGTGATCTGCGCGACGCGCCGGGCGATGTCGCTCGATGAGCGGGGCAGGGCCGATACCTGCGTCGGAATGATCTGCACGACGAGCACGTCGGGCACGGCGGTCGCCTGCACCAGTGGGATCAGCGGTGGGTTGGCCGAAAAGCCGCCGTCCCAATAGGTGTCGCCGTCGATCTCGACCGCCTGGCTGATCGACGGCAGGCAGGCCGAGCCATGATCGCCTCGGCCGTCAGTTCGCTCTCCCGGAAGATCCGCAGCCGGCCGTCGGCGACCCGCGTGGCGCCGATCAGCAGCCGGATCGGCGATCGTTGCCGCAACATGTCGAAATCGACCTCGGCCCGCAGCAGGCTGCGCAGCGGGCTGATGTCGAGCGGATTGAACTGGTAGGGCGACAGGAGCGGACCCGACCAGGAGAACATGCTGTTGACGAATTGCATGCTGGCAGCCTCGCTCGCATGCCGCCAGAAGCGTTCCAACAGCTCCCGGGCCCGGTCCGGGCCGCCGTTCGCAAGTCCGCTCGCCAGCAGCACGGCGTTGACCGCCCCAGCGCTGGAGCCGCTGACCGCGTCGAATCGCACGCCTTGCTCGAGGAGCGCATCGAGCACCCCCCAGGCGAAGGCGCCAAGCGAGCCTCCGCCCTGGAGCGCCAGCGACAGCCGGCGCGCCTCGCCCGAGCCGGGCGGCGTGCCGCCCGACGCGACCTCTGAATCGGGAAGGATGGCGCGGATTCGGTTGGCTATGCTCATCAGGTGCCCTGGGCGATGCGACAATCCCCCCAATCTATGGTGCACTGCAAAAAAGACCAGGGAGAGGCTGGTGGGCGCTTCGACGCGGTGCAGCATGTGCCGGTTCGGCTCAGTTTCGGGTATGCCAACAATCGACGGGAATTACCCGTGCCACCGATTGCCTGCATGGCCGACCTGCGCTTAGGTCATGGACGGCAACGCTTCCGTTTCCCGCGAGGACCGACCCGATGACCATCGAACAGCCGCTCAACGTGCAAGCGGAGGCAGAGGCTCTGCCGGGGGTGGAGCTGAGGACCGACAGGAGCGTCGAGGCGTTGCGCAAGGCGGTACTGGCGAAGCTCGCCTATGCGGTCGGCAAGCGGTCGCCGGACGCGAGCGAGCGCGACTGGTTCCTGGCGACGGCGCTCACGGTGCGCGACCACATCGTCGCCGGCTGGCAGGATTCCTACCAGAAGGCGAATGCCGGGCCGACCAAGCGTGTCTACTACATGTCGTTGGAATTCCTCATCGGGCGGCTGCTGTTCGACGCGATGATGAACCTTGGCCTGACGGCTCCCATGCGCGATGCGCTCGCGGGGCTCGGCGTCGACCTCGACAAGCTCAGGACCATCGAACCCGACGCGGCGCTCGGCAACGGCGGCCTGGGGCGCCTTGCGGCCTGCTTCATGGAGAGCATGGCGACGCTGGCGATCCCCGCCTATGGCTACGGCATCCGTTACGACCACGGGTTGTTCCGTCAGGTGGTCAAGGACGGCTGGCAGCAGGAATATCCGGAGAACTGGCTCTCCTTCGGCAACCCGTGGGAGTTCGCCCGGCCGGAGATCGCCTATGACATCGGTTTCGGGGGCACGGTCGATACGCTCGAAACCGTGACCGAGGTGCCGCAATATGTCTGGCAACCCGCCGAGACGGTCGAGGCCGTGGCCTATGACATCCCGGTCGTCGGCTGGCGCGGCAGGCATGTCAACACGCTTCGGCTATGGTCGGCCCGTGCCGCCGATCCGCTCCGGCTCGACGCCTTCAACCAGGGCGACCATGTCGGCGCGCTCGCCGACCGCGTCCGGGCCGAGTCCATCTCCAAGGTGCTCTATCCGAGCGACGCGACCCCGGCCGGCCAGGAATTGCGCCTGCGTCAGGAGTTCTTCTTCGTCTCCGCCTCGCTGCAGGATCTCGTCCGCCGCCACAAGAAGAAGCACCCGGACCTCACCTCGCTCGCCCGCCACGCGGCGATCCAGCTCAACGACACCCATCCGGCGATCGCGGTCGTCGAACTGATGCGCATCCTGGTCGATCTCCACGGCGTGCCCTGGGCCGAGGCCTGGACGATCACGCAAGGCACCTTCAGCTACACCAACCACACGCTGCTGCCGGAGGCGCTCGAAACCTGGCCGGTGCCGCTGATGGAGCGGCTGCTGCCGCGCCACATGCAGATCATCTACATGATCAACGCGCTCCATCTCGACGAATTGCGAAAAGGCGGTCAAACCGACAGCGGCCTGCTCTCCACCGTATCGCTCATCGACGAGGGCTGGGGGCGGCGGGTCAAGATGGGGACGCTCGCCTTCGTCGGCTCGCACAAGGTCAACGGCGTCTCAGCGCTGCACACCGATCTGATGCGCCAGACGGTGTTCCGCGACCTCAACCATCTCTATCCGGAGCGCATCACCAACAAGACCAACGGCATCACCTTCCGCCGCTGGCTGTTCGGGGCCAATCCGGGCCTGACCGGGATCCTCGTCGACGTGCTCGGTCCCGCCGTGCTGGACGACCCCGGCATCCTCGAAAGGCTCGCCGATCACGCCGACGACGCGGCCCTGCACGAGCGCCTGCGGAAGGCCCGGCGGACCAACAAGACCGCGCTGGCGCGGCTGATCCAGTCGCGGGTCGGCGCCGCGGTCGACCCCGATGCCATGTTCGACGTACAGATCAAGCGCATCCACGAATACAAGCGCCAGCACCTGAATCTGCTCGAGACCATCGCCCTCTACAACGCCATCCGGGCCGAGCCCTGGCGCGACTGGGTGCCGCGTGTAAAAATCTTCGCCGGCAAGGCGGCGGCGAGCTACCATTCGGCCAAGCTCATCATCAAGCTCGCCAACGACGTGGCGCGCGTCATCAACAGCGACCCGACGGTGCGCGGGCTGCTCAAGGTCGTCTTCGTTCCAAACTATAACGTCTCGACCGCCGAGGTGATCATCCCGGCGGCCGACCTCTCCGAGCAGATCTCGACCGCCGGCATGGAGGCCTCGGGCACCGGCAACATGAAGCTGGCGCTCAACGGCGCCCTGACCATCGGGACGCTCGACGGCGCCAATGTCGAGATCAGCGAGCGGGTCGGCCTCGACAATATCTTCATCTTCGGCCTCACCGCGGCGCAGGCCGAAGCGAAGCGGCGCGACGGCATCCATGCGCGCGACACGGTCGCGGCCTCGCCCGCGCTGCATCAGGTGCTCGACGCGGTTTCCTCGGGCGTCTTCTCGCCCGACGACACGAATCGCTACACGGATTGGGTGAATGGGCTGCTCGACCACGACCACTTCCTGGTCATGGCCGATTTCGACGACTACTATGCGGCGCAAAGGCGGGTCGATGCCGTGTGGCGCGGCGGTGCGCCCTGGTGGCGATCGAGCGTTCTCAATACGGCGCGGGTCGGCTGGTTCTCCTCCGATCGCACGATCGGCGAATATGCCGGCGAGATCTGGAACGTCCCGCAAGCCCCCGCGTAATAGACACGTCCAAGGTCGAACGGGAGGCGTCATGAGCGAGAGCGGCTGGCAGGCACGCGAGTCCGACGTTGCGGCCATCGTGGCGGCCCGGCACGGCGATCCTTTCGCGGTGCTCGGCGTCCACCAACAGGCCAAGGTTTGCGTGCTCCGCGCCTTCGTGCCGTATGCCGAGCGCCTCTCCGCCGTCGGACCGGACGGCCGGGCCATCCCGCTCACCCGCCGCGACGACGCAGGTTTCTTCGAGGGCGAGGTGCCGCGGGGGGACATGCGCTACCACCTGCATGCCGACAATGCCGGCGGTACCTGGGACTTCGACGATCCTTACGGGTTCGGTCCGGTACTCGGCCAGCTCGACGATCACCTCTTCGTGGAAGGGCGACACGAGAGGCTCTACGACCGCCTCGGCGCCCATGTGATGGAGCACGAGGGCGTGAAGGGCGTTCATTTCGCCGTCTGGGCGCCCAATGCCGAGCGCGTCTCCGTCGTCGGCAGCTGGAACGATTGGGATGGACGCCGCCACCAGATGCGCAAGCGCATCGAGAGCGGCCTGTGGGAGATCTTCGCGCCCGGCCTCGATGCAGGCGCCATCTACAAATACGAGGTGATCGGCCCGCGCGGCGCTCTATTGCCGCTCAAGGCTGACCCGATCGCCTTCGAAAGCGAGCTCAGGCCCTCGACCGCCTCCGTCGTGGCGGCGCCCGCCTCCTTCGCTTGGACGGACGGCGACTACCTCGCCAGACGCGGCGCGCTCGACCGTCGGCGCACGCCGATGTCGATCTACGAGGTCCACCTCGGCTCGTGGCGGCGCGGCGATGGCAACCGCTTCCTCACCTATGACCAACTGGCGGATCAGCTGATCCCCTATGCGGTCGAGATGGGCTTCACCCATCTCGAACTCATGCCGGTCTCCGAGCATCCGCTCGATGCCTCCTGGGGCTACCAGCCGATCGGCCTATTCTCGCCGACCCGCCGTTTCGGCGAGCCCGCCGGCCTTGCCCGCTTCGTCGACCGGGCGCACGCGGCCGAGATCGGCGTCATCATCGACTGGGTGCCGGCGCATTTTCCGGTCGACGTGCATGGGCTCGCGCATTTCGATGGGACGCCGGTCTACGAATATGCCGACCCGCGTCGCGGCTTCCATCCCGACTGGAACACGGCGATCTACGATTTCGCCCGGCGCGAGGTGGCGGGCTTCCTGACCGCCAACGCGCTCTATTGGCTCGAACATTTCCACATCGACGGGCTGCGCGTCGATGCGGTGGCCTCGATGCTCTACCTCGATTATTCGCGCAAGACGGGCGAGTGGCTGCCCAACTGGGATGGCGGCAACGACAACCGCGAGGCCGTGGATTTCCTTAAGCACGTCAACACGCTGGTCTATCAGAAGCATCCCGGCGCGATGACCATCGCGGAGGAATCGACGGCCTGGCCGGGCGTCTCCTCGCCGACCTACGCGGGAGGCCTCGGCTTCGGCTTCAAGTGGAACATGGGGTGGATGCACGACACGCTCGAGTTCATCTCGCGTGACCCCGTGCATCGGCGCTGGCACTACGACCGCATGACCTTCGGGCTGCTCTATGCCTTCTCGGAGAACTTCGTGCTGCCGCTGAGCCACGACGAGGTCGTGCACGGCAAGAAATCGATCATGGGCAAGATGCCCGGCGACGAGTGGCAGCGCTTCGCCAATGCCCGCGCCTATTACGGCTTCATGTGGGGCCACCCGGGCAAGAAGCTCTTGTTCATGGGCAGCGAGTTCGGCCAGACGGCCGAATGGAACTTCAACCAAAGCCTCGACTGGCATCTCCTGCAATACGACTATCACAACGGCCTCAGCGCGCTGATCCGCGACCTCAACGCGCTCTATCGGGCGACGCCGGCGCTCTATGCGCGCGACTGCGAGCCGGACGGGTTTCGCTGGATCATCGCCGACGACAGCGCCAATTCGGTGCTGGCCTGGCTGCGCTTCGGCGGCGCGGACGACCGGCCGGTGGCGATCGTGTCGAACTTCACCCCGGTGCCGCGCAGCCACTACCGCATCGGCCTGCCCGTCGCGGGGCAGTGGACCGAGGTGCTCAACACCGATGCCGCGCTCTACGGCGGCTCGAACAGCGGCAACATGGGCGGTGTCGCCGCGACGATGGGCGGCTCGCACGGCCTGCCCGCGTCGGCAGAGGTTTTCCTGCCGCCTTTGTCGACGCTCTATCTTGAATTCGCCGGCGCGTGAAACACAACTCAAATCACGACGATAGGCCTCGGCAGCCCCGATGAGCCGCCCACATGGACGAGGGGAGGACCGAATGGACCCGAGGACGAACCAGGCGCCGCTGTCGCGTAACGCCATGGCCTATGTTCTGGCAGGCGGTCGCGGCAGCCGTCTGCTGGAACTGACGGATCGTCGTGCCAAGCCCGCTGTCTATTTCGGCGGCAAGACCCGCATCATCGACTTCGCCCTCTCGAACGCGCTCAACTCGGGCATCCGCCGCATCGCAGTCGCGACGCAATACAAGGCGCACAGCCTGATCCGGCACCTGAGCCGAGGCTGGAATTTCCTGCGACCCGAACGCAACGAAAGCTTCGACGTGCTGCCGGCGAGCCAGCGCGTGTCGGAGAACATGTGGTATGTCGGGACCGCCGACGCGGTCTACCAGAACATCGACATCATCGAGAGCTACGACCCGAAATACATGGTGATCCTGGCGGGCGACCACGTCTACAAGATGGACTACGAGAAGATGCTCCAGCAGCATGTCGATGCCGGAGCGGATGTGACGGTCGGCTGCCTCGAAGTGCCGCGCATGGAGGCGGTGGGCTTCGGCGTGATGCATGTCGACGAGAAGAATAGGATTGTCGCCTTTCTCGAGAAGCCCAAGGACCCGCCCGCCATGCCGGGCAAGCCCGAGGCCGCCTTGGCCAGCATGGGCATCTATGTGTTCGAGACGACGTTCCTGATCGAGGCGCTCAGGCGCGACGCGGCCAATCCGACGTCCGAGCATGATTTCGGCAAGGACATCATTCCCGCCATCGTCAAGAGCGGCAAGGCCATCGCGCATCACTTCTCGCAGTCCTGCGTGCGTTCGACCCATGAGCACGAGGCCTATTGGCGGGACGTCGGCACGGTCGATGCTTATTGGGAAGCCAATATCGACCTGACCGACGTCGTGCCGGGCCTCGACCTCTACGATCACGACTGGCCGATCTGGACCTACAGCGAGCTGACCGCACCGGCGAAGTTCGTGCATGATGTCGATGGACGGCGTGGCCAGGCGGTCTCCTCGCTGGTGTCGGGCGATTGCGTCGTCTCGGGCGCGTCGCTGAAACATTCTCTTCTCTTCACCGGCGTGCGGATCAACTCCTTCTCGACCGTGGAGCGGGCCGTGGTGCTGCCTTACGTCAATATCGGCCGCTCGGCCCGGCTGACCGACGTGGTGATCGATCGCGGCGTCAACATCCCCGAGGGCCTGGTCATCGGCGAGGATCCTCTGCTCGACACCAAGCGCTTCCGCCGCACCGACCGGGGCATATGCCTCGTCACGCAGAACATGATCGACGCGCTCGGCCACTGACGAGGCTCAAGCATGACCATCGAGGTCCTGTCGATCGCCTCGGAAGTCTATCCGCTGGTCAAGACCGGCGGCTTGGCGGATGTGGCCGGTGCGCTGCCGGGCGCACTGAAGAGCGAGGGCGTGGCGGTGCGCACGCTGGTGCCCGGCTATCCCACCGTCACGGCGGCGCTGAAGGGGGGCGAGGTCGTCGCCGACTTCACCCATCTCTTCGGGGGACCGGCGCGGGTCATCGCCGGCAGCGCCCGCGGCCTCGACCTCTTCGCGCTGGATGCGCCCCATCTCTTCAACCGTGACGGCAACCCCTATGTCGCCTCCAATGGGAGCGACTGGCCGGACAACGGTTTCCGCTTCGCGGCGCTCGGGCAGGTCGGCGCGCGCCTCGCCACGGGGCTCGTCGGCGGCTACCACCCGGACGTGCTGCACGGCCACGACTGGCAGGCCGGCCTCGCGCCCGCCTATCTGCACTATGGCGGCGAGGCACATCCGCCGAGCGTCATGACCATCCACAATCTCGCTTTCCCCGGTCAGTTTCCGGCACAGCTGCTCGGCGCGCTCGGACTGCCGCCGGATGCCATGCGGGTCGAGGGCATCGAATATTACGGCGCGATCAGCTATCTCAAGGCGGGCCTGCAGTTCGCCGACCGGATCACGACCGTCTCGCCGAGCTATGCGGCCGAGATCCTGAGCCCCGAGAACGGCATGGGCCTGGACGGGCTTCTGCGCGCCCGCGCCGGCGTGCTGACCGGCATCCGCAACGGCATCGACGAGGAGGTCTGGAACCCGGCGACCGACAAGGCGATTCCATCGCCTTACGATATCGCGCGCCTCGATGCGCGGCGCGACAACAAGGCTGCGCTCCAGGAGCGCTTCGGGCTCGCCCCTGCGGCCGACGCGATCCTGTTCGGCGTCGTCAGCCGGCTCTCCGGCCAGAAGGGGCTCGACCTCGTCCTGCACAGCCTGCCGGTGCTGCTCGAGATTGGCGGCCAGCTGGCGCTCATCGGCACCGGCGACCGCTGGCTGGAGGAGGCGTTCCGCGTCACCGCCGAGATTCATAAGGGCCGCGTCGGCGTCTTCATCGGCTACGACGAGACCCTCGCCCATCTGATGCAGGCGGGTTGCGACGCCTTGCTGGTGCCGTCGCGCTTCGAGCCGTGCGGGCTCACCCAGCTCTGCGCCCTGCGCTATGGCGCGGTGCCGGTCGTCTCGCGGGTCGGCGGCCTGACCGACACGATCGTCGACGCCAACGAGATGGCGTTGGCGAGCGGCAGCGCCACCGGCGTGATGTTCTCGCCGGTCACCGTCCCGGCGCTGGAGACCGCGCTGCGGCGCACGGCCGACATCTTCCGCGAGCCCTCGGACTGGAACGCCATGATCCGGGCCGGGATGCGGACCGATGTCTCCTGGCGGCGTCCGGCGCGCCGCACCGCCGACCTCTACCGCGATCTTTTGGCCAACCGTTCCCCCGCATCGCCCCGTGCCGGAGCCACCGCATGACAATCGTCTCGACGACGCCTTTCGACGATCAGAAACCAGGCACCTCCGGCCTGCGCAAGAAGGTGCCGCAGTTCCAGCAGCCGCATTACGTCGAGAATTTCGTTCAGTCGATCTTTGATAGCCTGCAAGGCTTCGCCGGCAAGACGCTGGTGGTCGGCGGCGACGGCCGCTACTTCAACCGCGAGGCCATCCAGACCATCTTGAGGATGGCCGCCGCCAACGGATTCGGGCGCGTGCTGGTAGGGCAGGGCGGCATCCTGTCGACACCCGCCGCCTCGAACCTCATTCGCCAGAAGAAGGCCTTCGGCGGCATCATCCTGTCGGCGAGCCACAATCCCGGCGGCCCGGACGGTGATTTCGGCATCAAATACAACGGCGAGAACGGCGGCCCAGCCCCCGAGAAGGTGACCGACGCGATCTTCGCCCGCACCAAGGCCATCGACGCCTACAAGATCGAGGAGGCGGCGGAGGTCGACCTCGACAGGCTCGGCGAGACCAAGATCGGCGCCATGACGGTCGAGGTGATCGATCCGGTCGCCGCCTATCAGAAGCTGATGGAGAGCCTCTTCGATTTCGATCGCATCCGGACCATGTTCAAGGGCGGCTTCCGCATGCGGTTCGATGCCATGTCGGCCGTCACCGGCCCCTATGCCAAGCGCATCCTCGAGGGGGAACTCGGCGCGGCGCCGGGCACCGTCGTCAACGGCACGCCGCTACCGGATTTCGGCGGCCACCACCCAGATCCGAACCTCGTCTATGCCAAGGACCTCTATGACCTCGCCATGTCGGGCGAGGCACCGGACCTTTGCGCGGCATCCGATGGCGACGGCGACCGCAACATGATCATCGGGCGCGGTCTCTTCGTCACGCCGTCCGACAGCCTGGCGGCCTTGGCTGCCAATGCGCATCTCGCGCCCGGCTATGCCAGGGGGCTCGCCGGCATCGCCCGCTCGATGCCGACGAGCGGCGCCGCCGACCGTGTCGCCGCCGCCAAGGGCATCGCGCTCTACGAGACGCCGACCGGCTGGAAGTTCTTCGGCAATCTGCTCGATGCCGGCAAGGCGACGATCTGCGGCGAGGAGAGCGCCGGCACCGGATCGAACCACGTGCGCGAAAAGGACGGGCTCTGGGCCGTCCTGCTCTGGCTCGACATTCTCTCGGCCCGCCGGGAGAGCGTTCTCGACATCATGCGCGGCCACTGGAAGACCTATGGCCGCAACTACTACGCCCGCCACGACTACGAGGAGGTCGACGCGGCCGGGGCCAATGCTCTCGTCAAGGCGCTGCGCGACAAGCTGCCGAGCCT
Source organism: Lichenihabitans sp. (assembly GCA_965277635.1). GTDB lineage: Bacteria > Pseudomonadota > Alphaproteobacteria > Rhizobiales > Beijerinckiaceae > Lichenihabitans. The sequence continues at coordinate 242,362 of CBDIDE010000002.1, read as the reverse complement.
CGCCGGCCGAAGCTTCGGTCAGCTCGTCGTGAAGGCCGCGGACGATTTCGCCTATCACGATCCGGTCGACGGATCGGATTCGGCGCACCAGGGCATCCGCATCATGTTCGAAGACGGCTCGCGGATCGTTTATCGCCTGTCGGGCACCGGCACCGCGGGCGCGACCCTGCGGGTCTATATCGAACGGTTCGAGGCCGACACACTCGACCTCGACACCAGCGAGGCGCTGGGCGATCTGATCGGCGTCTCGCGCTCGCTGGCCGAGATCGAGCGCCACACGGGGCGCAAGGAGCCTTCGGTCATCACCTGAGAGTGCGCGGGCCGGCTCATTCCTGGCAGCCTGCCACCAGCATAGCTCAATACGGGACATCCCTCCGCTGTTCCATTGCGCATTCGATGAGTATGCTGGCTCACGATTCCTCGATTGCCATAAGAGCTATTGCCGGTTTGCGCCCGGTTTATACACCATCGCTCAAAGGTAATGTGCGTCATGCGCGCCCGAATCCTCGCCCTTTTCTTAAGCCTCTCAATTGCGCCTGCGGCCGCCGCTCCGGCCGCAACTTACGTCGGCAAGGTGCTTCCCTTCAAGATCATCGCCGCGATCCGCAACTACGGCGTCACAAAAGGAGGTATCCTACCCGCGCAGGTAGCTCTCTCCGTTCAGAATGGCAATCAGGCCGACTGGCTGGCGACCGCCGCCTACGTGGCCGAGAAGTCCATCGTGAACGACATCACCTTCGCGACGGTTGAGATCTATGCGCCAAGCCCGTGGGGCGACACGCCGCCGACGTCGGGCAAGCAACTGGCGAAGGCATACTACGCCGGCCCTGACCCCGGCCGATCACCATGGCCCGACGAGCAGTGGCTCATTACCGTGCAGAGCCACGCGCCTACCCTGCCGGATATCGAGTTCGCCGCGCTGTCCGATCGGCTCATCGGCGAGGAACCACCCAGCGACGATGCCGACAATGCTTTAGACGCGGCGGCCACCAAGGCCATCAGGCTGCTCATCAAGAAATACCGTCTCCCGAAAAGCTGGAAACCGGACGAGCATCTCGGCGCCCTGGATCCCGAGGCGATCGTGGTCAAAGACCGGACGCAGATTGAGATCTCAAGCTCCGACGATGCCGAGGCGTCTATCGAGGAGTTGCGCGATTGCTTGACCAAGGAGGGCGATACAGGGCTGTCGCGCGGTTGCCAGGACAGCTCGCAGGAGTATCGGTTCAAGCCTTGATGGCCGCCTCGGGCCGGCTCATTCCTGGCAAGTGGTATTGGCCAGCGTCTCGTGGCCGAGCTGCACCATGTTGGCGGCGAGCGTCTGGAGATCCTGGTCGGCGGGGCAGTTCGTTTCGACGAAGCCCTGGGCGTCCCTGGCGCGCCGGACCAGATAGGCGGCATCGTTACAGTTTCCGGCACGCGCCGAATCCGAGAGCTGCCGCATCGTATGCGTGCCGAAGACGTTGGGCCCGGTGAGGTCTGTCCGCACGGATGAGCAGGTCGTGTCGGCCCGCGCCCATCCGACCGCGCCTGCCAGGATGGCCGATGCCACCAAGATTCTCGATCCTCGCATGGGAATTCTCTCGCATAGCCCGATGCCGAGTTAGTGACGAGTGGGCAAACCTCAAAGCTTCAGAATGCATGGCTCGGAATCGAGCCATACGGATTTCGTCGAGCTTCGCCTTACCGATGCGTGAAGCGCGGCGGACGCTTCTCGATGAAAGCCGCCATACCCTCGGTCCGGTCGTCGGTCGAGAAGAGAGCATGGAAGAGGCGGCGCTCGAAGCGCAGACCCTCGTGCAGCGAGCCTTCGTCGGCGCGGTTGATGCTCTCCTTGCAGGAGATCACGGAGGGCAGCGACATGCCGGCGATCACGGCCGCCGCCTCCAACGCCCTGGCCTCGAGCACAGCGGCCGGGAAGAGGCGCGACACGAGGCCGGCGCGCTCGGCCTCCTCGGCCTCCATCAGCCGGCCGGTCAGGCACATGTCCATGGCCTTGGGACGGCCGATGATGCGGGCGAGGCGCTGCGAGCCGCCCATGCCGGGAATGACGCCGAGCCGGATTTCCGGCTGGCCGAATTTCGCCGTCTCCGACGCGTAGATGATGTCGCACATCATGGCGAGTTCGCAGCCGCCGCCGAGCGCGAAGCCCGAGACCGCGGCGACGATCGGCTTGCGGATGCGCGAGATCGCCTCCCAGCCGGCGAAGAAATCCTGCGCCCGCATCTCGGTCGCGGATTTCGATTGCATCTCCTTGATGTCGGCGCCGGCCGCGAAGGCCTTCTCGGAGCCGGTCAAGACGATGCAGCCGACGCCGGGATCGCGGTCGCATCGCTCGAAAGCCGCGACGAGATCGGTCATCACCTGGCTGTTCAGCGCATTGAGCGCCTTCGGCCGGTTGAGCCTGACGAGAACGACGCGGTCGTGCGGTTCGATGAGCAGGGTCTCGTAGGCTTCGCTCATGAGGGACGCTCCAGGGTGTCGCGGATGAAGGTGACGATGGCCGAATAGTCGAGGTCGGCATTGCCGGCCGCCGCGAAGCGTTCGTAGAGCGCCTGGGCGGCCTGGCCGAGCGGCGTCGCGGCGCCAGCCTCGCGCGCCGCCGCCTGCGACAGCGTCAAGTCCTTGAGCATCAGCGCGGTGGCGAAGCCCGGTTTGTAATCCCGGTTGGCGGCGCTGGCGGGCACCGGCCCGGGCACCGGGCAATGGTTGACGAGCGCCCAGCATTGGCCCGAGGAGGTCGAGGCGACGTCGAACACCGCCTGATGCGTCAGCCCGAGCGTCTCGCCGAGCACGAAGGCCTCGCTGATGCCGATCATCGAGATGCCGAGGATCATGTTGTTGCAGATTTTGGCCGCTTGGCCGGCGCCGGGGCCGCCGCAATGAACGATGCGCTTGCCCATCGCCTCGAGCACCGGCGTCCCGCGGGCGACCGCGGCCCCCGCGCCGCCGACCATGAAAGTGAGCGTCGCGGCTTCGGCGCCCGCGACGCCGCCCGACACCGGCGCGTCGACCGAGTCGAGCCCCCGCGCCGCCGCGAGGTCATGCGCCTTGCGGGCCGATGCGATATCGACGGTCGAGGCGTCGATCACGAGCGTGCCGGGCGCCGCCTCGTCGAGGACGTCCTCGTAGACCGCGACGACATGCTTCCCGGCCGGCAGCATGGTGATGACGATTTCGGCGCCGTGAACGGCCTCGCGGCCCGAGGTGACCGGCTCGACCCCGGCCGCCCGCGCCGCCGCGACCGCCTCAGGCACGAGGTCGAAACCGCGCACCGCATGGCCGGCCCTGACCAGGTTGGCCGCCATGGGACCGCCCATGTTCCCGAGCCCGATGAAGCCGATCTTCAACATGTTCTCCCCGTTCGTTCAGCATTCGAGACGCCGGAATCGTACCTGAGTGGACCCCTCATCCGGCTCTTGCTGACGCAAGAGACACCTTCTCCCGCAAGGGGAGAAGGGCATCCCGCAGAACGAGGCATCTCCTTCTCTCCTTGCGGGAGAAGGTGGCTGGAGCGTGAGCGACGGCCGGATGAGGGGTGGTTGGACGTCACCTCGTTGCCTCGGTAAGGCCCAGGCCCGTCTCTCCATCCGTCGGCTCGAAATGCCGCGCGACCTCGGCCTCCGTCACATCCTCGAGCCGAGCCGGCCGCCATTGCGGTCTCCGGTCCTTGTCGACAACGGCGGCGCGGATGCCCTCGACGAAATCCGGGTCGCGGATGCGCGACAGCGTCACACGGAACTCGCGCTCCAGGCAGGCGCCGAGGGTCGGGGTGCGGCGCGCCTCCCGCACGGCCTTCAGCGCGATCTTGACCGAGCCGGGCGAATTCCGGCCTATGGTGGCGGCAGCCTCGCGCGCCTCTTCCTCCGACGAGGCGGCGAGCGCCGCCAGGATCGCCTCCGCTGTCTCGTGTGCATAGGCGCGGTCGATCCAGCCGCGCGCGGCGACGAGCCGGCTCGCGGCGGGAGCCACGGCAAGCGCCTCGATCAGCGCCACGACCTCGTCGTGCCCACGGCAGCCCGAGAGGCCGTCGCGCAACGCGCCGAGCCGCTCCGCGGGGACGAGGCGATCGGCGAAGCCGCAGGCGATGGCGTCCGCCGCATCGAGACGCGCGCCGGTCAGGGCCATGTGGAGGCCGAGCTCGCTCGGCGCCCGGCCGAGCAGCAAGGTGCCGCCGACATCGGGCGAAAAGCCGATGCCGCATTCGGGCAGCGCGAGCCTCGAGGTCTCGGTGACGATCCTGAAGGCCACGTGGGCGCCGAGGCCGATGCCGCCGCCCATGGTGAGGCCATGCATGACGCTCACCAACGGCTTCGGATAGCCGCCAAGCTGAGCGTTGAGCCGGTATTCCTCGAAGAAATAGGTCCTGGCCTCGGCCCAGGCGCCCTCTCGCGCCGCGTCGTAGAGGGTGCGGATGTCACCCCCCGCGCAGAAGGCACGCTCGCCCTCGCCGTCGATCAGCACGACCGCGACCTCATCGTCATGGTTCCAGGCCGTCAGCGCCGCGTCGATCGTGCGGACCATGCCGAGGGTCAGGGCGTTCAACGACGCTGGACGGTTGAGGGTGAGGCGGCCGAGGCGACCTTCGCGCCGCACGAGGACATCGGTCACGGCGTCGTCCCGATCAGGGCCCGCGCCACGATGAGGCGCATGATCTCGTTGGTGCCTTCGAGGATCTGATGGACGCGCAGGTCGCGCACGATCTTCTCGATGCCATAATCGGCCAGATAGCCGTAGCCGCCGAGGAGCTGAAGCGCGTCGTTGGCGACCGAGAAACCCGCATCCGTGCCGAAACGCTTGGCCATGGCGCAGAGTTTTGTCGCTTGCGGGTCGCGCCGATCGAGCGCCGCCGCGGCGCGCCAGATCAGCGTGCGCGCCGCCTCGAGCTCCGTCGCCATATCGGCGATGCGGAACTGCAGCGCCTGAAACTCGTCGAGCCTTTTGCCGAAGGCTTTTCGTTCGCCCATATAGGCGAGCGCCTTGTCGAGCGCCGCCTGGGCGCCACCGACCGAGCAGGCCGCGATGTTGATGCGCCCGCCGTCGAGCCCCGCCATGGCGATCTTGAAGCCGCCGCCCTCGGGGCCGACGCGGTTCGCGGCCGGCACGCGGCAGCTCTCGAAGATCACGGCGCGGGTCGGCTGGGCGTTCCAGCCCATCTTGCGCTCGTTCTCGCCGAAGGAGAGACCCGGCGTGCCGCCCTCGACCACGATGGCCGAGATGCCGCCGGGGCCGTCTCCGCCGGTGCGCGCCATGACGAGGTAGAAATCGTCCGGATTGCCGGCGCCCGAGATGAACTGCTTCTGCCCGTTGAGGAGGTAATGGTCGCCTTGGCGCTCCGCCCGCGTCTTCAGCGCCGCCGCATCCGAGCCCAAGCCCGGTTCGGTCAGGCAGTAGCTCGCAAGCTTCTCCATGCGGTTTAGGCCGGGCAGCCAGCGCTGGCGCTGGTCGGGCGTGCCGAACGCGTCGATCAGGTAACCGACCATGTTGTGGATGGAAATATAGGCCGCGATCGTCGGGCAGCCTGAGGCGAGTGCCTCGAAGATCAGTGCCGCATCGAGCCGCGTCAGGCCGGAGCCACCGACGTCCTCGCCGATATAGATTCCCGCCATGCCGAGTGCTGCCGCCTCGCGCAGAACGTCGACGGGGAAATGCTTGTCCCGGTCCCAGTCGAGCGCCTTCGGGGCGAGGCGCTCGGCCGCGAATTTCGCCGCCATCTCGCGTAGCGCCATCTGGTCTTCGGTAAGGCTGAAGCTCGGCGTAGCGCTGGCGTGGCTCACGTTTATCGGCTCCCCATGAACAGCCGCGCCGGCTGCTCGAGCATCCGCTTAACGATCTGGATGAAGCTCGCCGCATCATAGCCGTCGACGATCCGGTGGTCGAAGGAGGAGGACAGGTTCATCATCCGGCGCACCACGATCTGCCCGCCGGCCACCACCGGCCGCTCGATGATCTTGTTGACCCCGACGATGGCGGTCTCGGGCGCATTGATCACCGGCGTCGACGCGATGCCGCCGAGGGCGCCAAGGCTGGTCAGCGTGATGGTCGAGCCCGAGAGCTCGCTCGGCTTGAGCGATCCGGCCCGGGCGCCCTCGGCGAGCCGCTTGATTCCAGCCGCAATCGCATGAAGGTCGAGCGTCTCGGCATGGCGCAGCACCGGCACCAACAGACCGATCTTCGTCTGAGTGGCGATGCCGACATGAACGGCCGCATGCTGCTTCAACATGCCGGCTGCGTCGTCGAAGCGTGCATTGACCTGGGGGAAGCGCGGCAGGGCCTTGACCAGCGCCAGCACCAGGAAAGGCAGCAGGGTCAGCCGGACCTCCGGCGTCTCGGCATTGAGGTCGCCGCGCAGCGCTTCGAGCGCCGTGACGTCGACCTCCTCCACATAGGCGAAATGCGGAATGCGCCGCGTCGAGTCCTGCAGCCGCGCGGCGATCTGTCGGCGGATGCCGACGATCTTGACCTCGGTGACGCGGTCGTCCGGCGCAACCGCCCCTGCAGCGGTCCACGTCGCCGTGCCACGGTCGAGATCCGCCCGCGTGACGCGGCCCTCGGGGCCGGTGCCCGCAATGCTCGCGAGGTCGATGCCGCGATCCTTGGCGGCCTGACGCACGGCCGGCGACGCCAGCGGACGGTGGCGGCTGCTGTCCTCGATCCCCTCATCCTGAGCCGCCGCCGAAGGCGGCGTGTCGAAGGATCGAGGGGCGCTAGCCGTGCTTCGACTCGAATGCTCCGCATTCGGCTCAGCATGAGGGCCGTTGATCGCCTCCGTGCCTTCTTTGCGGACAGACTCGGAGTCCCGGACCTTCGGCGCGGCAGGGGGCGAGGACTCCTCGGTCACTGGCGCATCCGTCTCGATCAGCAGCAGCGGCGAGCCGATAGGGCGCGTATCGCCGACCTCGCCATGCCGTTCCAGCACCTTGCCATGAACCGGCGAGGTCACCTCGACGGTGGCCTTGTTGGTGGTGAGCTCGAGAAGCGGATCCTCCTCGCGGATCAACGCGCCGACCTCGACGTGCCAGGCGGCGATCTCGGCCTCGGTCGTCCCTTCGCCGATGTCGGGCAGCTTGAAGGTGAAGGTGCCCATGGCCGGCCTCAGCAATCGCGATCGAGGGAAGACAACAAGACGTCGGCAGGATGACGGATCTGCCGCGCAATTGACAACCCTTCCAACCCCTCATCCGGCCGTTGCTGCGCAACGTCCACCTTCTCCCGCAAGAGAAGAAGGGAACGCAAATCTCGCAGGATGAGGCACTCCTTCTCCCCTTGCGGGAGGGGGTATAGTGATAGTGCCTGAGATGGGCCAGTTTTGACCATGGGGAAGAGGTTGCCCAGGCGTTCATGCGTCCTCGGTCCGCCGATACACGCCTGAGTTGCGGCATCGATGAAGTCTCACACCTGGAGAGTTGGGTCGGGAAAGTGACTCGGTCAGTCCAGAGGACAGTCCGCACGGCAGCTTTCGGGCAGCCGGACTAACCGTCATCAGCCGAGCTTGGCTGGAAGGTGCATGGCAGCTCTGGGGCCAGCAAGCCCAGATAGCTGCCGTTCCGTCACGAAGCTGCGGCTTGGTACTCCTGGCTCCGAACGCTTCCCGTTTGACAGCAGGCTCCTGATTCCCAGAAGCTGATCTGATGCAGCGCTTTTCCAGCCTCTTGTATGCACCCGCTGAGACCCGTCGAATTCTTCGTGACCGCTTTGAGCGATTTCTGGGTTCTCGCCGCAAGCCAATGATGCGCGACCTTGATGTCACCATCGCCGACGAGGATTTTCTTCAGTTGCTCTTAGGTCTTAATATCGATTTTGAGTGCGAGATCGACACCGCGCGGAACACCTACGAAGCCGTCTCTGCCGAGATTCCCGACCATCCAAGCTTGGAGGCCCTGATAACGGATGGCTGGATGCGCGTCGTTTGGGAACGGATTTACGCGCCACTCGGAATGTCCCGCGCCGTTAACCCTACTGGGCCGATGGCCGGCCTCGCTGTGTTTATGGCGAAACGTCATGGCGAGACGTTCCATTTCTCATCTGCCGTCTCCAATGCTCCGCATCTCGCTGGCTTGGCGAGCACCATGGTGCAGGAGAACGGGTTGCCGCGTGGGGCGGCTTGTCAAACGCCAGAGTGGGTGGCCGCCCGCCTCTGGGACAGATCCATTGCGGACTCCATCGATCTTCCAGCCGCCCTGCGCCTGTGGACCGACCGATGGAAGGTGATGGGCGCACCAAACCTGGTCCCGAGCCAGGTTTGGGCGGCAGAGGCCGCCGACGCCTTTCGAAGCACCACGATGAAGGTATTGGAATCCGTTGCGGGGCTGCCGAACTGGGACGAAACGCGGGAGCACATCATCTCGGGGTTGATGCTCGCCCACTCGCAGCCACGGTCGAATTTCGATAGATATATTCCGCCGGTACCGGCCTCGACGGTTGGACGAGCGCTCTGGCTTCTGAACTATCGGCTTGAACGTTCGTTGGTGGAAAATCTGGCCGCGAGCGAAGACGCGTCGGCGCTGATGCACCTGCTGCTCGCCGACGTCGAAGCCAGCGAGTTGTCGGTAGCACCAAATTCTCTTGCCAGCCAACTTTTTCCAGTCATGGTGGAACAACCTGACCTATTCTTCTCCTTTCTTCTTACGATCGAGCACCATCCGCTTCTCCTGGCAGACCTTCTCTTTTGTCCGCAAACGTCGGTTCTGGCCTGTTTACTCATTGCCCGCTGGCAAGGCCCACATGGCGCCTGGGAAACGGAACTCCGATTGCGCGATTTCCACGCAGCCAAAGCCAGCGCATTCGCTGATGCAGCATTTGTGATGGCGCATTTTCTCAAGATAGGATTTGTTTCGCCCTCCGAGGTGGCGGCTTTTCTGGAATGGCTGCACTCAGACCCGGGCGCCATTGATGGTTCAGGCGATGGAAACCTCCACTCCATGCTGGCCACGCTAAGGGGAGAGTTATTCGGACAGGAAGGGAAAATCCTGACGGCCATCGCAGGAGCGCTGGTTCCATCTGCCTCCTGCCCAGCGTTGCAAACACCGGTTTTCGCAGCCGCTCTGGATGTTATCGACATCGGCAATTTGGCGGCTTCCACCAATCCGGAGCCCTTTATTGCCGCGTATACCAACGGTATCGCTGGCGGAGAGTACAGTCTCACGGTCCACCGGATCACGCAGAGCGCTGCCACAGCGCTTTATGCGCTGGCCTCGCGATCGTCTGCGGAAAAGCGTCACAGCTTTCTGTTCCCGTTACGTATCAGGGACCGTTTGGTGACCAGCACGGAGGACAATCCTTACACGCTTGCCGACAACATTGCGCGTTCCGTTCGAGCACATATCCGCGTCCTTAGCCGCATTGTCGCCGGGCTCAGCGACACACCGCCTGAAGATCTAATCGACGCGCTGGTATTTGCCCTTCGAGCTGGCGCTGTGGAGCATAAGGAGAAAGGCCGAATCGCGGCATTCGCGCCTCGTCTGGAAAATGGTTTCGGGTTCAAGTCGCAGGATAGGCCAATTGCGGCCGACATCGGTGATGCCTTGAGCGCGCTTCAAGGGAACGACAGGGATCGGGTTCTTGCCGCCCTTTTTGAAACAGATGAGCCGTTGATCCTGGCGCAGTTAATGCCTTTATCGCCAAGGTCAGCACGCGATCCGATTTCACGTCGAATTGCGGAAATTTCCCCTTCCGATGCGGGTGAAATCCACTCCTTGACGGAAGCCCAAGCCCGCGTCGACCACCTTCTCGCCGCTGACCTTCCAGACAGCGCCGCGCTCTTCATGGATAATGAGCGGAACCTGAAGACCTTTGGCAAGATCCCGGGCCGGACGCTGACCCGACTCCATGCCGATCTGCGCCTCATGCTGTTGCGTAGCGACTGGGATGGCCTCAATGCGATTCAGATCCCGGCGGACTTGTCCCAACATGATCACTCGTCGGCGAGCGACACGATCGAGTTCTTTCGTGCAATTGCGCAAATGAAGAAACCGGGCGGCGATCTGGTAGGCGCAGCGGAAACCTTCGCGCGCCTCGCACACCGTCGCTCCGACGTGCCCGCTTACAAGGTGAATCTACTGGCAACCCGCATCGGCCTGCTTCTGGGAAGCAACGGCTTTTCCGCTCTTTCGGGAGCCGAACTGGCGCAGGGGCGCCGGTTGCTGACTGACGCCGAGGCGCTTACCGCCGCAGCTCAGAGCCCCGGGGACGCCGAGATTGTCGCCGTCAATAGGGCGCTTCTGCTCCTTGCAGTGGGCAAGCCAGCCGCAGCACTTCCGGTGCTTTCTGCCATCCGGAGCGACGGCCTCCGCCCCGCGGCCGCGGCCTACTCGGCGGTTGCACTGGCCAGGCTGGGGCGCGATGTTGAGGCGGCATCCGCGCTGTCCACTGCGGAGAGCAGCTTTGGGATCGTAGAGGTGCTTCGCGCCGCCAGGGACTACCTGACAAACGGGGCGTCCTTCCCCGCCTTTGCGACGCCTTCGCTCGAGGACGATCCGCTGCCAAGAGTGAAAACTGCCTGGCTGGATTTCCTCCTGATGGATCACGAGCGGCAGGCGCAGGTTTTGAACCCTGAAGCAAGTCCGTTTGCGGAACTGGTGACCGGTCACGTGCGAGCGGCAGCCGAAACTATCGTCGGACTTGTTCCGATGATGAAAGACGTGGCGATTGATTCCTCTGAGGATGACCTTACCGCATTCATTCAGCATCTGTTGGCGGCGCGCATCGCATTTCTTGGATGGACGATCACCGATCAATCGCGTGGTGGCTTCATGGCGAAGGAAAATCCAGGCGAGCGTGATCTGAAGCTTAGTAAGGGAACTACGACACTGGCCGTCATGGAGGCTGTCATCTGCAATCGCCCCGTCACACAGGAGTGGGCACGCGGCGAACTGACCAGCCACTTCCAAAAACTCTTTGCCTATGCAACGTGCGCGCTTTTTTTCCACTTGACCTACGCCTACATCGAAAACGTGGAATCCATAGTGGCGAATCTGCGAGCTGCCGCGCAACACGAAGTGCCTGGCGGGTTTACCTACCTCGATTGCATAGACATCCCTCTCACCGATGCCCGGCCGACGGGGTTGATCGCTCGATATAGAGGAGAGTTCGGTGAGGTGCGGGTCGTATTCCTAGTCCTGAATCTCGGCCAGCACGCTCAGAAGGCCGCTGCCAAACTGGCCAACAGCAGCAACCCGCGAAACAAAAGAGCGATCTGTTAGGGCAGCGAACAGTTTGGGAATAAGCGTTATACCGTGGCCCATCGTCCAAGCGCATCATAAACTGAATTTGCCGGCTTACACGGCGGCAAGCGCTTCAGGGCTGCCACCCTATCTGGTATCACTGAGCGAACGTTCGCTCTCAAGCAAATCAACTTGCCAGTTGAACGGAGAGATCGGGGCGCGGAGCCGAATGTCGGCTCTGAGGCGGCCAGCCAACTTCGGCTTTCCACCCGAAGCGGACTGCCTCTCGACAGGATCACATCTTCGGATCGCTCAACCGCACTCCCTCGCTCCCTCGCCCCGCTGCCAGGAACTGGATACCCGCCTTTGTAAAGGCGTTCTCGACGGCTGTAATCGTGCTCGACCTCGTATCGGCCTTTTCCGGTTTCCAAACAGGCCTGCGCGATCCCCGCGTGCAGCGCTGGTCTGCCAAGGCATATCGGGCAGCGATGAAGACCGTCGCGCACAAGCCCAAACCTTAGCTCGCCGCCCGCCGACCTCTGCGAAGCGTCGGCGGGGGCTGAGCGTCGTCATCGGGAACAACAAAAAGCTCACTCAAAGGCACACCCAGGGTGCGTGCAAGTTTGTCGAGCACATCTACCGTGGGATTCTCGGTCCGGCGCTCAAGGCCGCCGACATAAGCCCGGTCCACACCGGCATCGAAGGCGAGCCGCTCCTGCGAGGTGCCTTGTAACACACGAAGACGCCGCAAATTCCACGCGATAAGTGCCCTGCCATCCATTTCTGTAGGCGGGCATCGGTCGGTCTATAAAACCACTGGCCAAAGGCACACATTTATGATTCGATCCCTGCCCAGCTGCGTCACGTTGAAAGCGGACATATGCGCAAGGAACTTGCAGTTGCGGTCTGGTTGGTTTCGGCATTCGCAGCCCAGGCGAGTGCCAATCCACCGCATACTCGTTGGGCCGGACGCCAACCGCTCGGGATCATAGGGCTCCACCATCCTGAAGAAAATGAGTGTGCGAAAGACCGCGTTGCGCTTGATGGCAAGATTGTTGCGCGGCAATTCTCTCCCAAGTACACGGTCGTACTTACCGGCGTCACGCTTGAGGAGCGTGATGGTGGCAGAGATTTCATCAACGTGGAATACGACCTAAGCCAATATGACGCAGTCACCAACGAATCAACAACGAAGGCTCTTCAGCTTCTGTCCCGTATAGGACGGATCGCACAAACCCGAGTGTACGCCTGTGGTGTGTCGGGCAGGGTTATGGTTCTTGATGAGCTGAAGTAACTCTCGTCCTCCACGCCCGCGCCGTCCGAATTTGTCGTACAGTGACCATCGCGGTCAGCATCAACAAAGCGATGATTTGCTGCCATGAATAGATGCATTATACACCTCATAAGGTTCATAGGCGATCCATGATGTCGATTCCTTCCATGAGCCCGGCAGATCGGTTTGATCGACAGCCTAGACGCTCCAGCTTCACGGGCGCTATCGCGGGTGCCCTGGGCATCGGTTTCGGCCTGTTCGGCATTTTCACGATCGGTTTGATCTTCGTACCATTGTCGGTGCTTTGCAGCGGGATCGGCATACTGCGTGGCCTTATCGCCCGCAGCGTAATTGGAATCGGATTGTCTCTTGTCGGCGGAGCGCTTGCCTTTGCCGGATTCATGGTCTCACCGAGCCTTTGGCTTCTCGCTGGCGCAGGGATCGTTGCAAGTCAGCTGCCGCTAGCCACAGTCTCGCATAATCCGGCTCACCTCACCAATCCCGCTCAGGCGAGCATCCGGCCTCAGGTTGATCCACGTCTGTTGCTGTTTTCCCGCGTAACCGCCATGGTGCAGCAAATGCAACAAGAGCAACCGCGCTTGATCAATGCCGTTCCTGAAATAAGAGGTGTGAAAAACCAGTTCCGCGACACTCTTGCGGAAATCGTTAAGCTTGAGAGCGAGAACGACGGTCGGGCTTTCTCGATGGAGCGATCAAGATTAGCGGTGGCCGTAAATCAGAAATTCCTTCATAGTAATATGGGTCATCTCCGCATATCTGCGTCGATGCAGGAATGGCGAGTAAATATCGAACCTTTCATACGTTTGCTGCTGCAGCAGGTTCAGGCTTGCAATGATGATCGATGGAATAGTGGACGGGTTGACGACATTGGTGTCGCCTGCGATCATTTCGACGACGCCGTAAAGAGCTTCATGGAAGCTGCCAAAATCACAAAATCAGAACTTGACGATACCGAGCTGATCTTTCAACAAGAACAACAGGCCGACCGTAATTTACTTCGAAATCGAGTCGTTTATCGATAAGATAAAGTGGGATACGTGAATGGATAACCACTGGCCTGTCTAATTACTAGTGCTTCGGCAAGTGCCTGTGCCGTTTTCCAGCCAAAATCCTTGCTAGGTTGGATGGGTTGATCATCAAACGCCGCGCCGTTGCGGAAAGTCCATTACTGCCCACTTCATCCCGCAGCCAGACAAGCCGCCTCGCTTGTTCACCTTCCTCGCGCTTCCGCTCGTCCCAAAGTCTCGCGAGCGCGGCTTGTATGCTACCGATTCTACGTTTTGACAGCCGGCCGGTCTTCGCCTTTCTCAAGCGCGAAAGCGTCTGTCTCGAAATGCCGAGTTCGTCCGCAAGGCGTCGCTGACCGAAGGTGTCCGTCGCCGACCGTAGTTCATCGAGAAACGACGTGAGGCCCGGCGGTGAGCCGTAGTCGATCGACGCATCCGGGTTGATGCCAAGGAAGAACTGCTCTTCCCACCGGTCGGCTTCCTTGCCGATATGCGTTGCGGCCATGACAAGGACGTGGCGCCGGGTCGTGGTGCCGGAATCGAGTGGGCGACCGTTCTGAAACTTGGACTCCGGAGACAGGTGGTATGACGCGAGGGCGTTCTGATAGGTCTTCAGGTCGGTCGTGTCCATTGCCTTTCCTGTATGTCGATCGAATGCTCGGGACGCGGCGCGAACCGGGTCGTCGTCGAATGGTGCGACGGGCTGCCCGACGCTGCCGTTTGCAACGGTAAAGGCGGTGAGGAACCCGAAAGGCCTGACTTGCTCGTCATAAGCACGGCCCGCGTTGTAATGCTTGAACCAGCGTTGAATTGCTGGCGTAGTCGCCGCATACCGGCTGACGGCCGGTGCCTTCAGCGCCGGATGATAATCGAGCGGCATCTGAACCACCGGCCCTTTCGCACTCGCATTCGCGATCTTCCACCAAAGATCGTGTTGCCACAGCTCGGCGCCAATCTTGTCAAGCCTCACCTGCGGCTGTGGAATTTTCGCCGCATGGCTGCGCTTCCGATAAGGCGCGCGCAAATGGCCCAGCCCGTGCGCCGACGCCTTGCGCAGCACCGGCCGCCCCTGTGCGTCGAGGTTGAACAAGACGTACCGTTTCGCCGATACCGCGTAACAGAACAACGGCTCGCGCCTATCCTGGCTGTCCAGGGAATCGTTCACGTCCTCAACTTTCAAGATGGGGCCGCCGAAATCGTAAGGGTTGAGGCTCGTGAACCATGACACGATGGCGTCGACGCGTCTTCGGAATTCCGGTTCGGACAAGCCGTCCGGCCTCGCGATCGCCATGCTATCCGTATCGCAGAAGGACCATTCCAATTCGCTATCGAGCACGCGCCGCTCGGCAAGCGCTAGCATGAGCCGGGCGGCGCCCGTGATCAGCGTCGCGAGAAGTGGATGAAAGAATGGCCCCGGCTGTTCGATCTTCGTCGAGCGTGCCTCGAAGCGGCCGTCCGTGCCGGTGTGGACGGGAACTGTCCTTTTTTCGGCAGCCTCCTCGACATTGACCTCCGCGAAAATGCCATAGCTCGTGGCATTGGCCGCGATCTTTAGGGCGTTCTGTTCGGCGTCGAGACGGTCGCGCGTCCCGGCCGACGATGCAGCCGCGTCGCGCCGCCCCTTCACCTCTTGGCGAAGTTCTATCAAGCGTTTGTAGAAGTCGCCGCTTGCCGGCTCGACTCGACAATCGGAATTGCCGTTTATGTCGACCGTGCGTAACCCTGCCTGCGGCGGTCCGGGTTCGAACACGATGGCGCGCACTACCCGAGGAGCCCGCTCGGTGAGGAGCTTGCTCGCGATGCAGTCGGGCAGCGAAAACCAAAGTGGTGCATCGCAGGTCAGGTAATTCAAGCCGATGGTGGTCGTATGACTCGCATCATAGGCGGCCCGTATGGGGAAAATGTCATCGTCGGCTTCGACCTGAACAAGCGCGACCATCTGGGGCCACGTTTCCCGCTGTTGCAAGTCGTTCACGGTGACGTGGTTCAAGAAGGTGCGAACGGTTTCCGTGTCATCGCGCCACGTCATGCCTTGGGCGATGACGAAGCGCCAAAGGCCCATGAGAGTGCAAACGGTTGGATACATCGAAAGGAAGTCGCAAAGTACCACCGGGCGTCGCTCGCGACGGATGCGCACCTCGGCACGTCCGCCGTAATAGCTCGACAGGATAGTTCCGAGTAGGTCTGGGGGAACGTCGGGCTGCACCTCGCGCCAGGGCTTCACGTTCATGGCATCGAGATATGCCTTGCCAAGGCTCGCCTCGCTGTAGATGCGATGGGAAGGTGTGAAAAGTTTCAGCGTGTCGTATTGCTGAAGAAGCTCCGCGTAGCATTCCCACGTGACCTGAACATCTTGGCGAGCGTAATCGATGTAAGCTTCTGTGAGTTCGCTCCCATGTCCGTCGGTTTCTGTCTTCCGGCACCGCGTGCCCAGGTGCGAAGCTAATGACGCCAAGCTGAACGACCGCGAGAACAGGGCGTTGGCGAGCGTGTTCACATCAACGAAGAACCCGCGCCGGACAACCTGCTTGATGCCTCGTTTGCGATCGCTTCGCCCCGTGCGTTGGCGGAATGGTCCTGCGAATTGAATAAAGCTCGCCCGCCTTGACAGATGCTTTATCTGGACGTGCGGTCGGCGCTTGTCGTTCGACAGCTTGAACGTGAACCCGCCGCGCATTCTGCCTCGGGCTGAACCGAACCCTATCGCGAGTCGGGATATATCGAACGGGAGATTGAAGCCAATGATCGTAGCGCGAAGGTCGTAACCGATGCCGAAGAATACCTCGTCGATGAACGTCACTTGCGTGATGATCTTCACGCTATGCCGCGCAGCATAGGCCGTGAGTGTGCTGACCTCGCCTTCGGTCAGCACCTCGGGCCGGTAGAAGACGCCTTTCTCTTTCAGCTTATCGTCCTTGCGTACCTGGTATGTACCGAACCGCAACGCCTGGCCGGCATCGGTCGTCGTTTCCGTATCCAAGATCAGCGTCCATTCGGAGGGACGTGGCACGGTCTTGCTGCCGCGCGGCTTGAACGGGCGAGCTTCGGCATAGACTCGAAGCGCGATCGATAGCCGGTCGACTCCGCTGTTGGTGGAAGCAGGCGTGTTCATGGTCGCGCCTCTGGGCGAGTTTCTCTTCCGGCACGTGCTCGCTCGATGAGCGCTTCGCCGAACGCGGCGAGCTTCTCGACTACGAGACGGAACAGGTCCGCGAGGCCGAGCAGGAAGTGGCCGATCTGTTCAAGAAAGGCGTCGCCCTCGCGATTCAGCTCCGGGTGGTCCTGTTGATCGTCCGTCGCCTTGCGATGGCAATTGGCGCACATCGGCACGGTCGCAGGGTCGTGCCGACGGCCCGCCACGTGATGGGCTTCGAAACAGCGATCGTCCGTTTCGCCGCAACCTGGGCAGCGGGGCGTGTTGGTCCCAAGCCGTTTCAAGCGTTGTTGCTTTCGCTTTTCGCGTGCGAGTTCCTCGGGCGTCATGGCGAGCACTCCGGTCTAGGGGGGAGAGACGAGGCGGTAGATGTTTTCGAACGTGGCCCGGCCAGCCTCGCTGAGCGCGTAAAGGGTGTTCGGTTCGGTCTCGAAAGGGTGGGAGCGCCCGCGCACGTCCTTGACGGAGCCACCCTTGAACGGGTCGAGCCGGGAAGCGTCGTTCGTGTCGAGCAAATGCTTGACGGCTTCGAGGTAGCGGCCGACCTCCGATGCCGGCTCGAAACCGGCGACGCGAATGCGCTTGGCCCGGCCCCGGCTATAGATCGCGAACTCGCGGGGTCGAACGTCAGTAATCCGCCATTTGCGACCCTGGCGCTCCGCAAGGGTGTTATCGCGAAGGAAGCGGCGGAAGCGCTCGGCTGAGATGCCAGCTTCCTTGGCACCGCGTGTTAGGCTTCCGGATTTCCGCAGTGCACGCAGCGCTGCTTCGGCCTTCGGATCGACTTTTGTCTTATTCGGCTTGAGAGGCGCTTCGCCGGATCGGGCGTGCCCACGAGCCTGTGATCGACTGATGCCGCGCGCGGCGGCCCGTTCGATGCGGCGGCGGTATTCGGCTTGGTAGTCGCGGCCCAAGGCTCAACCCCCTTGCGCCAGACCCGCTGCGCAGGCCTTGGAGACAACTCGGGGTTTGCCCCACTCAAAAGCCGGCGATACGCCTCTCATGTCTCGGCCTCATCGGTGCCCGAACCCGATGAAGGATGGAAGAAGGAGCGAGAGGTATCTATCCGAATGAAGTCCAATTGGTGTTTATGGACTTCTTAGACTTATTTACGAAACACCGCAGAGGAGATGGTCAGTTTGCTCCGTGCAAGTGCCTTCAGTATTGTTTGTCTGGCGGGGCTGCCAGCCTTTTTGAACACGTGCGGATATTGCTCGCGTGCAAGCTCCCCGATCCGGCATATCTGTTCCTTTTGTGGCGCCGCGCCAAATCCGGCTTCAGTACGCAGCTTGCCAATCAAATCATCCAAATAACGAGAAACTGGCGGCCTCCCAGTTGATTTAGATACGTTCTCAGCCGGCTCGGCTTCCTCAACGGAATCGCTCTTCTCCGGAATATGCATGATGTCAGGCTGCATAACCCGCACCGCAATGTATTTCCAAGGAGTTCGAGAGATCTCGGAATTGCTCCAAATGCCGTCTTGATCGCAAAAAATTACATAGGGCAGGACTTCCGGCTCACTCTTAACATTAGGTGCCACTTGAAAGCCAATCGCAATTAGCTGCCCGCGAGAAAGATCAAGCCTTAAACCCTCTTTCATAAGGAACATAAGAGCGTCACTTCTCTCCCGCGTTTTCGCATTTCTGAACTGATCCTGTTGGTACTCATCCGCCAGCTGGAAAATTGCGTCGGAGAGATTGAGGCCGTTCTCCCAAGCGAACTTCAGGTCCACACCGGCACCTGGCGCTTATCGGCTGACCGTTTCGGCACTTGAACTTCTTGATTTATTCATGCCACGAACGGCTCCGCATCGCGATTGCTCGGCGATGTGCTCGCGAGGTTGACCATTGCGGATTGCGCTTTCATCGTGAGTCGTTCCAGGTAGAATCGTTGCAGCATACAACGGTTCACACGTGGTGTTAAACATGATGGTATCAACAAATGGAAGTTTATGGCGCGATCGCTGCGAATTTTGGGCTGCGCACATCGTGCCCGGGGCTGCCCGAAAGCGCCGCGAACGCTCATCCGAACCGCTGATCCTATGCGGTCACGGCATCTCGCTCCGGGTCGAAGGTGGCACGCTCGCCATCAAAAGCGGCTTCACGCATTATCCTCAGAAGCAGGAAACGTTTCGCTTTTTTCGAGGCGACCTCGATCGGCCTCGCCGTATTATCGTGCTCGACGGAAGCGGTGCGCTCACATTCGGCGTGCTCGATTGGCTCGCGGAACAGGACGTACCTTTAATCCGAGTCTCTTGGACGGGCGAGGTAACGACCGTGGCCGGCGGTTCCGGTTATTCAGCGGATCGCGCCAAGGTGGATTGGCAGCGGCGAACACGTGATCATGAGCGGCAGCGGGTGCAGTTCAGCGCTGAGCTTATTTGTGACAAGCTGAGACATTCGGCTGATACGCTCGAAATGGCGTTGCCCGCGTCATCGGTTTGCGGTCGAGCGATCAACCAATTGCGCTCGGAACATTCGGCCCTTGAGAAGCGTGCCCCCGCGAGCGTCGACGAATTGCGCGGCGTTGAAGCACGTGCTGCGTCGGCGTACTTTTCGGCTTGGCAGGATGTGCCACTCTCGTGGAAGGCGAGCCCCCGCAGGCCGATCCCGGCCGAGTGGCATCGGATCGGACCGCGATCCTCTATGCGGGCGGGCAAAAAGTCGAAAAACCGTAACGCCACTCATCCGGTTAATGCGATGTTGAACTACGGATATGCCGTCGCGACCGGCAACACCAAGCTCAAGGCACTCGCAGACGGATACGATCCGACAATCGGCATCATGCACCACGGCTACCGCGAATCTCCCGCCTTCGTCCTGGATCTTGTCGAGCCGGTGCGGCCATTAGTCGAACGGGCGGTTCTTGGGCTTGCACTGTCGATGGAACTGCACCCTACGGATTTCACTATCCGCGAGAGTGGGGAGTGCCGTCTCAATCCGCAGTTGGCGAGGAAGGTGGCGCAAGTCTCAATGACAGCCTCACCGCCAGAAAACGGTCGGGAGTCATTCTTCTCGGCTGATTGGAATGCTTAATCGCATTGAAAATAAAATCGGGATCACTCTACGACGATGTTCCTGCGAGAGAAATTCAGAAACATCATGATATATCAAATAATGAATTATACCGCAAGTATTTTACGAGGTAACTCGTTTCGTGATCATTAGGCTACGATGCGGAAGGGCGGCGACAGAGAAGACGTTTTGACATGGTGTTGCATCGCGCGCGTGGTGCGATCTCAACTTGATCTACGGCCGACCGGCTGAGGCCGCGGTTTTGCGCATCATAATGTCCTTTATGTTACACAAGTTATTGAGAAGGCGGTTGCCCTGCATTGCCCGTTCTGACACTCCGGTTTGATCGACAATCGCCATTCGGGGAAATCCAGCACTCGCAGTTCCGCTCCTCAGCCATTATATGCCCAGCCCATGTAGGAGGTCGGTGCCTTGGTTTCGGTTTTCATCGCGTACGCTTCAGGGAATAAGTTTCACGGCCAGCTGATCGAGCAGGCATGTCGAGAGGCGTCGACAGGCGAAAGGAGGCTGACCCCTTGGTCCGCACGCGACACTTCGAGCCTCCCGATAGCCCGTTCCGTGGAGAGTTGGATCGAAGGTGCCGACGCTTTCATAGCAGACGTGTCCATCGTCAATCACAACGTGACCTATGAGTTCGGCTACGCCATCGGCCTCCAGAAGCCGACCCGGCTGATCCGCTCGACGCAGATCGACTTCAAGCCGGTGAAGACTATCGCTCTGTTGGACACGCTCGGATACGATGGATATGACTACAATCATGTCCTCAAGCGCGTGCTCGCCAAGCGCGACGAGACGACCAAATGGGGCGACGGTACAAAGAACAAGACTCAGCCGATTTTTATACTCCAACCTCCGGCACCGACCGAAGCCACGCTGCGGCTTACGAGCGCGGTGAAGAAAATTGCCCGCATCCGATTCCGTAACTTCAACTCGGCCGAGATCAGTCGTCTGAATGCGAGCGAAGCGTATGAACAGGTAATCTCGTCGTTCGGCATCGTGGCATTCTGGATGGACGGGAACGGGGAGGAGGTACAGCGGAACAACCAGCGGACGGCGTTTATCTACGGCGTAGCGCGGGGTCGAAATATCCCCGCGCTCCTGGTCGCGCACGAAAAATCGACCCTCCCGCTCGACCTGCACGACCAGGCGGATCGTTGGTGGAAGCTCGACGACCTCGACAAGCTCGTCGCGGATTTCAGGCTGCGGGTGGCCGACGTCCAGAACGACTTCATCAGGTGCGGCCTCATCACGAGAAGCTTCTCGAACGCCTCAGCTGCGGCGATCCCGTCGCGGAGAACGAGGCGACTATCCTGGCGGACCACTTTTTGGAGACGGATCAATACAGGCGGACGTTGCAGGGAGAGGCGAACGTTCTCGTCGGGCGCAAGGGCAGCGGGAAGACCGCCGTCTTCCTCCAGGTGCGAGATCGTACGCGGGCCCACAAGGAGAACATCGTAATCGATCTCATCCCCGACGGCCACCAGCTCATTAAAATGAAGGAATTCATCCTCGACAGGCTAAGTCGGGGAACCCGCAAGGAGGTGATCGCGGCGTTCTGGGAATACGTGCTCTGGCTGGAGATCGCCTACAAGCTTCTGGAGAAGGATGAAGCACGCGCCACGCGAGATGATCGACTCCTCATCGGATATCGAAAACTGAAGACGCTCTTCGAAGAGCGGGTCGATACCGGCAGCGGCGATTTTTCGGAGCGCTTGAAGCGCCTCTCCGACAACGTTGCCGAACGATTTAGCGGTAGCGGCATCGTCGACACTGACCTCCAGCAGATGACGTCCAGCAAGGTTCTGGAGGTAATATATGGCGAGGACGTGCGACACCTGCGAGACCAGGTCCTGGAGTACCTGCGGCTCAAGGGTTTCGTGCTGTTCCTCTTCGACAATCTGGACCGGTTCTGGACCCCAGGCGGGTTTACGGACGACGACGCTCTCATCGTGGTCGGCCTGACCGAGTCCATGCAGGAGATCTCCCGCAAGTTCCGGCGGAAGAACCTCGATTTCCGGTGGGCGATTTTCGTCCGGAGCGACGTCTACGAGTTTCTTGTTCGGGGCATGGCCGACTACGGCAAGCTGGCCGTCCAGAGCCTCGAATGGACGGATCGGCAGCTCATGAAGGCCCTGTTCGAACAGCGGCTGCAAGCGAGCGTGATCGACTTCAAGGAGCCTTGGGCGGCGCTCTGGGCAAAAGCATCCGTGCCCACGGTGAGCGGCCGTCCTGTCCTGGATTTCCTCATCGATGGCAGTCTCATGCGCCCTCGATATCTTATCCGGCTGTTCGAGACGGCGCGGCGACGCGCCGTGACCTTCGGCCGCAACAGGATGGATGAGGAGGATTACTTGGTCGCTTTCAAGGAGCTTGGTTGGCAGGTCCTGGAGGATCTTGATCGCGAGATAGCTGATCTGGTTCCGAACGGTGCCGACCTTCTCTTCGAGGTCTTGCAGCATCGGAGCGGACTGACCGCGGCGAAGTTCCGCTACATTGCTGGCAAGCAAATGAAGAGTTCTGAGAATGTGACCAAGCTGCTGGACGTAATGTTGTGGAACGGCGGCCTCGGCCTCGTCGACGGCGGCGCGCCCAAGTACATCTTCGACGTCGGTTATAAGCGGCAGTACCTCGGCTCGTTGGTCAATGCGAACGAGGATGCCTTCCTGGCGATCCATCCGACCCTGGCTGCGGCCCTAACCTAGTAGGTTCGTATCCGGCTTCTGTCGCGGGCTGTTTGGGTGTACCCAAAGCGCATCGGAAAGCCAGCCCGTTTTGGATAGCCGCTGCACCAATCAAAACGAACTTTTCAAATTGGACCATTCAAATCGCACCGGAGCAAGTCGGCGCTCCAATGCAGGCCGGCCTTCGCAGCGATCGAATCACTTGCGCGGCCAAGCTCACCTCGCGTGAGGCTTTACATCGGCGTTGCAACTCAGGCGTGCTTCAGCGACCCAGGATGCGTGGACGGCCGGGACCCCCATGGTCAAAACTGGCCCATCTCAGGCACTATCACTATACCCCCTCCCCTTGCGGGAGAAGGTGATCCGGCAAAGCCGGATCGGATGAGGGGTATCGGTTGAACCGATCGCGCGACATGCGCCTCAACCCACCACGATCTCGCGAAGCGCTTTCGCAATACGCCGGGGACCCGGGAAATAGTCCCATTCGAAGGCATGCGGGTAGGGCGTATCCCAGCCAGTGACGCGCTTAACCGGAGCCTCGAGATGGTAGAAGCAATGTTCCTGCACCAGGGCGCAAAGCTCGGCACCGTAGCCGCAGGTGCGCGTCGCCTCGTGCACCACGATGCAGCGCCCGGTTTTTTTCACCGAAGCTTCGATCGTCTCGATGTCGAGCGGCAGCAGGGAGCGTAGGTCGAGGACCTCGGCGTCGACACCGCTCTCCTCGGCGGCGGCGAGCGCTACATGGACCATGGTGCCGTAGGACAGCACCGTGACGGCCTTGCCGCCCCGCGCTACGGTGGCGCGGCCGAGCGGCACCTTGAAATAGCCGTCCGGCACCTCGGCCATTGGATGGTTCTGCCAGGAGCGCGCCGGGCCGTCGGGACGGCCGTCGAAGGGGCCGTTGTAGAGGCGCTTCGGCTCGAGGAAGATGACGGGATCGTCGTCCTCGATGGCGCTGATCAGGAGGCCCTTGGCGTCGAGCGGGTTCGAGGGAATGACGGTCTTCAGCCCCGCCACATGGGTGAAGATGCCTTCCGGGCTCTGCGAATGGGTCTGGCCGCCGAAGATGCCGCCGCCATAGGGTGTCCGGATGGTCAGCGGCGCGTTGAACTCGCCGGCCGAGCGGTAGCGTAGCCGTGCAGCTTCCGACACGATCTGGTCGAAGGCCGGATAGATATAATCGGCGAACTGGATCTCGACGATAGGCCGGAGCCCATAGGCCCCCATGCCGACGGCAACGCCGACGATGCCGCCCTCGGCGATCGGCGTGTCGAAGACGCGGCTTATTCCGTACTTCGCCTGCAGCTTGTCGGAGACGCGGAAGACGCCGCCGAAATAGCCGACATCCTCGCCGAACAATACGACATTGGGGTCGCGACCGAGCATGACGTCGAGCCCCGAATTCAGCGCCTGCACCATAGTCATGCCGCTCAAGACTGCGACTCCAACTCGTGCCGCTGGCGGCGCAGATGCCAAGGCATCTCCTTGAACACGTCCTCGAACATGGTGCCCGACACGAGGCCCGGATGATCGGGCAGCATGCCGCGCCCCTCGGCATCCCGGTCGGCTTCGCGAACGTCCTCGGCAAGCTCGGCGCCGAGTTGGGCATGGCGTTCCTCCGACCAGAGCCCGCGCAGGATCATGTGCTGCTTCAGCCGGGCGATGGGGTCGCCGAGCGGCCAGCGCTGTGCCTCGTCGGCCGGGCGATAGCGGCTCGGATCGTCGCTCGTCGAATGGGCCGAGGCCCGGTAGGTGAAGAGCTCGATCAAGGTCGGCCCCCGGTTGGCGAGGGCTCGCTGCCGCGCCCACTGTGTTACGGCATAGACGGCCAGGAGGTCGTTGCCGTCGACGCGCAGGCCGGCCACGCCGTAGCCGATGGCGCGCGCCGCGAAGGTCGATTGCCCGCCACCCGCGAAGCCCTGATAGGACGAGATCGCCCATTGGTTGTTGACGACGTTGAGGATCACCGGCGCGCCATAGACCGAGGCGAAGGTCATGGCATAATGGAAATCGGGCTCGGCCGTGGTGCCTTCGCCAATCCAGGACATGGCGATGCGCGTGTCGCCCTTGAGCGCCGAGGCCATGGCCCAGCCGACAGCCTGGCTGTACTGCGTACCGAGATTGCCTGAAATCGAGAAGAAGTTGAGGGCGCGGCTCGAATACATGGTCGGCATCTGCCGACCTTTGAGCCGGTCGCCGGCGTTCGACAGGAGTTGGCAGATCATATCCACCGGGGGGCCGCCGCGCGTCAGCAACGCACCCTGCTGGCGGTAGCTCGGGAACAGCATGTCGGCGGGATCGAGCGCCAGCGTCCCGCCGACCGCCACGGCCTCCTCGCCGGTGCACGGCACATAGAACGACAGCTTGCCCTGGCGCTGCACCCGCATCATCCGCTCGTCGAAGGCGCGGGTCAGCATCATCAGGCGCAGGGCGCGGTCGAGCATCTCCGGATCGAGCTTGGGATCCCAGGATCCGGCAGCGTTGCCGTCGTCGTCGAGCACGCGGACGAGGCCATAGGCGAGCGGCATCAGGTCGGCGGCCGCAGTGGTGACGTCGGGCTTGGCGATACCGTCGGGCGGCGGGATGTCGAGGTCGCTGAAGTCGGGCGCATCGCCGGGCCGGCGCAGCGGAACCGGAATATGCAGGCGCAGCCTGTCGCTGTTCTTCATCGCCGACCTCGTCCGGCCGTGCGGCCGTCGACGGGTGCAATCTTGTCAGCTTCGGCCCCGAAAGTCCCGACCATTCTTCGCCAGGCGGCGTGGTCGGCGCTACATTGACGACCGGAGGAGCATGCCATGAAAGACCCCGTCGTCATCGTTTCTGCGGCCCGCACGCCGATGGGCAGCTTCCAGGGTGCGCTGGCGGGCCTTGCGGCGCCGAAGCTCGGCGCCATCGCGATCGGGGCCGCGCTCGAGCGTGCCGGCCTGGAACGCGAGACGATCGACGAGGTGATGATGGGCAACGTGCTTGGCGCCGGCCTCGGCCAGAACCCGGCACGGCAGGCATCGCTCGGCTCCGGCCTGTCCGAGGCGGTGCCCTGTTCCACCATCTCGAAGGTGTGCGGGTCGGGTATGAAGGCGGTGATGCTGGCCCATGACGCGATCCTCTGCGGCTCTGCGGCGCGTGTCGTCGCCGGCGGCATGGAGTCGATGTCGAACGCCCCCTACCTGCTGCCCAAGGCGCGCGGCGGACTGCGGCTCGGCCACGGCGAGGTCAAGGACCACATGTTCCTCGACGGGCTCGAGGACGCCTACACGGGGCGGCTGATGGGCTCCTTCGCCGAGGATACGGCCGAGGCCTATCAGTTCTCACGCGCCGCACAGGACGCCTATGCGACGGAGTCGCTGGCCCGCGCCCGCCGCGCCGCCGAGGACGGATCCTTCGAGGCCGAGATCGTGCGCGTCGTGGAGACGGCCGGCCGCGTGCCGATCGCGGTCGAGGCGGACGAGCAGCCTCAAAAGGCCGATCCGGCCAAGATCCCCAAGCTGAAGCCGGCCTTTCGCGAGGGCGGCACGGTGACGGCAGCCAATTCCTCCTCCATCTCGGACGGCGCGGCGGCGCTGGTGCTGATGCGGGCCTCGGAGGCGGAAAAGGCCGGGCTCGCGCCGCTGGCCTTCATCCGCGGCCATGCCGGCCATGCGCGCGCGCCGGCGCTCTTCACCACCGCGCCGATCGGCGCGGTCGAGATGCTGCTCGGCAAGGTCGGCTGGTCGCGGGACGACGTCGACCTGTGGGAGATCAACGAGGCCTTCGCCCTCGTGGCCATGGCGGCGATGCGCGATCTTGCCCTGCCGCGTGAGGCCGTCAACGTCAATGGCGGCGCCTGCGCGCTCGGCCATCCGATCGGCGCCTCGGGCGCCCGGATCATCGTGACCCTCGTTCATGCGATGCGGCGCCGCAAGCTCAGGCGCGGGGTCGCGGCGCTCTGCATCGGTGGCGGCGAGGCGACCACGGTCGCGCTCGAACTGCCGAGGTGACACCTTTGACGGACTGGGCTTGGCCAGGACTTTTAGCTTTGCTCACCCCTCATCCGATCCGGCTTCGCCGGATCACCTTCTCCCGCAAGGGGAGAAGGGAATGCCTCGTTCTGCGACATTGGCGTCCTTCTCCCCTTGCGGGAGAAGGTGGCTTGCCGAAGGCAAGGCGGATGAGGGGTAGGCACACCGATCGATCGGACCGCGCCCGAAGCGAGGATGAGCCTTTCGGCTCGGCCGTTCGATGAAATTCGCGAACCTGGTGAGGCACATCGGCGGGGATTCTCATCTAATGTCGACCGATACCAAGGCCGCGTGCGTGCCGACGATGGCCTCGCCCTCGGCCGTCACCCAGCCGCGGAACATGCCGCCCGTGTTGAACGGCGTCGCGACGTGGCCCCTGGCATCGACCGCGATGAGGCCGGCGCCAATCCCGTAAGGCTTCAGGTCGGCGAGCACGCGGGCCGTCGCCTCGGCCAGCGTCTCGCCCAGATAGGCGATGCGGCTCGCCACCTCGTGGCCGAGCACGTGGCGGATGAAATATTCGCCCTGGCCGGTGCCGGAGACCGCGCAGACGCCGTCGCGCGCATAGGTGCCGGCGCCGATGATGGGGCTGTCGCCGACGCGGCCCGGCGGCTTGTTGGTGTAGCCGCCGGTCGAGGTGGCGGCGGCGAGATGGCCTTGCGCGTCGAGCGCCACGGCGCCCACGGTGCCGTGCTTCTCGGCCTCGCTGGCCGAACTCAACGTACCATCCTCTCCACGGCGGATCATCGCGTCGAGCGACTGCCGCCGCCGCTCCGTGGTGAAGTAGCCGGGCTCGACGATGGCAAGCCCTTGGGCTTCGGCGAAGCGGTCCGCCGCCGGGCCGGCCAGCAGGGCGAGCTTGCCGTTCTCGAGCACGGCCCGCGCGGCCCTGACTGGATTGCGGATGCGTTGTGCCGCGCAGACCGCACCAGCGGCGAGCGTGGCCCCGTCCATGATCGAGGCGTCGAGCTCGTGCTCGCCTTGGGCATTCAACGCCGCACCATGGCCGGCATTGAAATGCGGCGAATCCTCGAGCGCGACGACCGAGGCTTCGACGGCGTCGAGCGCCCGTCCGCCCTGGCGCAGCACCGTCCATCCGGCACGCAGCGCCTCCGCCAGGTGGTCTCGCGCCTCGGCCCATTCCGTTTCGGCGAGCTCCGAGGGATCGAGGACGCCGCAGCCCCCATGGATGGCCAATACGCTCATGCTCTGATGTCCTTATGTCGCCGCTGCATCGATGTCAGCGCGTCGTGCAGCAGCCGATGTAGCGGCTCGAGGCCCAGCCGCTGGTGCCGTCGAGCAGTTGGACCTGCGCCCAGGCGCCGCTGTGACCGAGCACCCGCAGCTTGGTTCCGGGGCCCATCTTCATCATTCTGGACGAATGAATATCAGGGGCGGCCTTCAGCGCCAGGAAATTGTCGCCGTTGGGATCGAGGCCCGTGACATAGGCATAGCTCGGCGCCGGCGTGGCGGGTCGGGATGCCGCGGCGCCATATGGCAGGACATAGCGGCCGAAGACCCAGCCCTCGTCGCCGTCCTGCGTCGTCACGCGCAGCCAGGCCCCGCTCTTCTCGCCGACGTCGAGCCGCGCGCCGGGCGGCAGCTGTCGAACCATCGCGGCCGACCCGTTCGGCGCGGCGCGCAGCGCCAGGAAATTGTCGCCGTTCGGGTCGAGCCCCCCGACGACGTAGCGACCACCGGACGGCACCGGCGGCAGGGCGCGCGGCGGTGCCGGAGGCTGCGGCTCGAGCCTCGCCTGCTGGTCGACGGCCGGCGCGGCTGGCGACGCTTTGCTGGCCTTCAGAGCCGCAATCCGATCGCGCGCCACATCGGCGAGCGGTCCATCGGGATGCGATCGCAGGAAGGCCTGCCAGCCGTCGGCCGTGCCGATGCTCTCGGCGAACTTGAAATCGCCGGCCGCGCTGTCGGGAGCCGGAGGTGGTGGCGCTTCCGCCTGTCGCGGCGCCTCTGGCGGCGCAACGCCATCGGAGGGCACCAGCGGCTGGTTGGCGCCGCCGAGCGAGCCCGTCACATAGGGGCGCTGCTTGCCGCCCGTCGCCTTGAGGACGTCGTCGCGCACCTTGCCGAGCGCGATCCTGAGGTCGAGGCCGGGCACGGCGACGTCGGAGATCAGGGCCGAGGTGAAGGGGCTGTGGCGGCCGTCGCCGTCCGCAGCGACGGAGCCCGGCTCCGTGGCGAAGGCGATCATCGTGTCCGCGGGCGCGGCGTCGATCCGCTGCAGGCCGCGGCTGACGCTGCGCGAGCCGCCGCCGACATGCTTCATCGCGGCCGCAAAGGGGTCGTCCCGGCAGGCGTCGAGGATGACCAGCCGCAGATGCTTGACGGGATCGAGCGCCCGCAGCACCCGGTCGACCGAGACCGTCTCATCCTCGGCGTCGAGGTCCGTGCGCAGCTTGGCGTCGACCGGGACGAGGAGGTTGCTGCCGCCGACTTCGAGCCCATGCCCGGCGTAGAAGAAGACGGCCGTGTCGGCATCCGCCGCGAGGGCGGTGAAATCCCGCAAAGCCTGGCGGAACGCATCGATGCCGAGGTCGGTCTTGAGCGCGACCGACTCGAAGCCGGCGCCCTTCAGCATCTCGGCGAAGGCGCGCGCGTCGCTCGCCGGATTCGGCAGTTGCGCCACCGCCTGATAGTTGGAATTGCCGATCACCAAGGCGACGCGCTTGTCGGCCCAGGCCGCGGAGGCCGTCAGGAAAGTTACGAGCGCGAATACCCAAACCGCCGTCTGGAACGTCGACCTGCATGTTTCGAGCGAGATCGTCATCGCGAGCGCAGCGAAGCGACTCAGAGGGGATGGCGCAGGTCCTGGATTGCTTCGCTGCGCTCGCAATGACGGTCTCCAAAGCGTGGTCGCTTGGTGTGCGATATTGTAGATCACGTCGTCGGGGCGCCGCAATGCGGATCGCCGAGCCAAGGACATGGTTCAGGCCGTCTCCTCCCGCCTGAGGCCGAGCTTCCTCTCCATCGCCTCGCGCATGAGATACTTCTGCATCTTGCCGGTGACGGTCATCGGGAAGGCATCGACGAACTCGACGTAGCGCGGGATTTTTTGGTGCGCGATCTGGCCCTCGCAGAAGGCCCGCACCTCCTCGGCCGTGAGTGCGCTCTCCTCGCGGCGGCGGATCCAGGCGCAGAGCTCCTCGCCGTGAAGCGGGTCCGCTACGCCGAAGACCTGGACATCGGCGATCGCCGGGTGGCGATAGAGGTATTCTTCGATCTCGCGTGGAGAAATGTTCTCGCCGCCGCGGATCACCAGGTCCTTGATGCGGCCGGTGATGTTGCAATAGCCGTCGGGATCGATCGTGCCGAGGTCGCCGGTATGCATGAAGCCCTCGGCGTCGAGCACCTCGGCGGTCCGCGCCGGCTCGTCCCAATACCCCAGCATGACGGAGTAGCCGCGGGTCAAGATCTCGCCCGGAGTGCCACGCGGCACGGTGCTGCCTTCGGCATCGGCGATCTTCACCTCGAGGTGCGGATGGATGCGGCCGACGGTCGAGACGCGCCGCTCGAGCGGGTCGTCGACGGCGCTCTGGAAGCTGACCGGGCTGGTCTCCGTCATGCCGTAGGCGATCGTCAGCTCGCTCATGTGCATGCGATCGACGACACGGCGCATCACCGCGATGGGGCAGGGGGATCCGGCCATGATGCCGGTGCGCAGGCTGGTCAGGTCGAAGCGGGCGAACTCAGGATGATCGAGCTCGGCGATGAACATGGTCGGCACGCCGTAGAGCGCCGTGCAGCGCTCGGCCTCGACGGCATCGAGCGTCGCCAGCGGATCGAAGCCGCGCCCCGGATAGACCATGGCCGCCCCGTGGGTGAGGCTCGCGAAATTGCCCATCACCATGCCGAAGCAGTGGTAGAGCGGGACGGGGATGCAGATCCGGTCTTCCGCCGCCAGGCTCATGGCGCGGCCGACGAAATAGCCGTTGTTGAGGATGTTGCGGTGGGTCAGCGTAACGCCCTTGGGTGAGCCCGTCGTGCCGCTGGTGAACTGGATGTTGACCGGATCGTCCGGCGCCAGCATCGCGGCGAGGCGCACCAGCCGTGCCGCCTCGACCGACGTGCCGCGCTCCATCACTTGCGCGAGGTCCAGGGTGCCGGGTGGCGGCGGCATGCCGAAGACGAGGACGACGCGCAGCGCCGGCAGCCGGGCCGCGACGAGCCTTCCCGGCTCGGCCGCGTCGATCTCGGGCGCCAGCGTCCGCAGCAGGCCGAGATGGTCGGTGGTCTTGAAGGGCGGCCCGAGCACCAGCGCCTTGCATCCCACCTTGTTCAGCGCGAAGTCGAGCTCGACCAGCCGATAGGCCGGGTTGATGGTGACGAGGATCAGGCCGGCCTTGGCGGCGGCGAATTGCGTCACGGCCCATTCAGCCGTGTTGAGCGACCAGATGCCGATGCGCTCACCGGGCTCCAGGCCGAGCGCCAGGAAGCCCGCCGCCAGCCGCTCGGCCTCGCGATCGAGCTCCGCCCAGGTGAAACGTTTATCGCTGCCGCGATCGACGAGGGCGAGACGGCCGGACCACCGTCGGGCGGTATCGGTCAGAGCCATGCCGATCGTGACGTCGAGCAGCGGCACGTCGGTCGCGCCACAGACCTGGCTCAGGGACGCCTGCACGATGTCCTCCCGGTCTGGCCGGCGCCGTTCGGCCGGCAACCTGCATTCTGCGCCAGCGCGCCCTCCTGCGCACGCCGAAATTGACGCCCTGCGCGAAGGGTCGTCTACTGGCCGGGACCAGCGAACCGGGAGACCGCCGATGATCCCGAATGCCGCGCCGCCCTTCGACTTCGGCCTCGGTGAGACGGCCGAGGCGATCCGCGAGACGGTGCGGGATTTCGCGCAAAGCCGCATCGCACCGCGCGCGGCCGAGATCGACCGGACCAACACCTTCCCGCGTGACCTCTGGCCCGAGATGGGTGCGCTCGGCCTGCACGGCATCACGGTCGAGGAGCGGTACGGCGGCGCCGGCCTGGGCTATCTCGAGCATTGCGTGGCGCTGGAGGAGGTCTCGCGCGCCTCGGCCTCGGTCGGCCTCTCCTACGGGACGCATTCCAACCTCTGCGTCAACCAGATCCGTCGCAACGGCACGGAGGCGCAGAAGCGCCGCTATCTGCCCAAGCTGATCTCCGGCGAGCATGTCGGCGCGCTCGCCATGTCGGAGCCCGAGGCGGGGTCCGACGTCGTCTCGATGCGGACGCGGGCCGAGCGGCGCGGCGACAGATACGTCCTCGACGGCTCGAAGATGTGGATCACCAACGGACCGGTCGCCGAGACGCTGGTGGTCTATGCGAAGACCGACCCTGAGGCCGGCGCGCGCGGCATCACGGCCTTTATCGTCGAGAAGGGAATGGCCGGCTTCTCGGCGCGCCAAAAGCTCGACAAGCTCGGCATGCGCGGCTCGGACACGGGCGAACTCGTCTTCGAGAGTTGCGAGGTGCCGGCCGAGAACGTGCTCGGCGAGGTCGATCGCGGGGTCTCGGTGCTGATGTCGGGCCTCGACTACGAGCGCGCCGTGCTGGCGGCCGGCCCCTTGGGCATCATGGCGGCCTGCCTCGACCTCGTGCTGCCCTATGTCCATGAGCGACGGCAGTTCGGTGCGCCGATCGGCACCTTCCAGCTCGTCCAGGCCAAGGTGGCCGACATGTATGTCGCGACCAATGCGGCCCGCGCCTATGTCTACGCGGTGGCGAAGGCCTGCGACCGTGGCGCCACGACGCGGGAGGACGCCGCCGGCGCCATCCTGTTCGCGGCGGAAGCCGCGACGCGCTGCGCGCTCGACACGATCCAGCTCCTCGGCGGCAACGGCTACATCAATGACTACCCCGCGGGTCGCCTGTTGCGCGACGCAAAACTCTACGAGATCGGCGCCGGCACGAGCGAGATCCGCCGCATGCTGATCGGGCGTGAGCTGTTCGCAAAGTCGGGATAAAGCTGATGATACCTTCTTCCGCGCCGATCCGGATCGATCCGAGCAGACGGGGCTCGGTCATCCTTCCCCGTTTCGGGGAAGGTGTCACGCCGACCGGCGTGACGGATGGGGTTCGGCCGCTGGGGCGCCCCACCCGTCGCCCCAAGGGCGACACCCTCCCCGCTTCGGGGAGGGAAATCCTTACTGTCGATCGAAGACCAGAGCTGCCCGAAATGTACATCAACGAAAACCCGTTGATCGCAGGCTCGGACACGACCCATGCCTGACATACTCGCACCAGCCGCTCCGCATCCGCGCGGCGGCCTCTATTTTGAGGATTTCGTCGTGGGTGCGACGCTTGATCATCGGCTGACCCGCACGGTGACGCAGATGGATAACATGCTCTTCTCCAACATGACGCTGAACCCGCAGCCCCTTCATATCGACGCGCATTTCTGCGCCACCGAGACCGAATGGGGCCGACCGCTGATGAACTCGCTGTTCACCCTCGGCCTGATGATCGGCATCTCGGTCAACGACCTCACGGTCGGCACGGCGATCGCCAATCTCGGCATGACCGACGTACGCTTCCCGGCGCCGCTGTTCGAGGGCGACACGCTTCGCGTCGCGACCGAGATCGCGGCGGCGCGCCCGTCGCGCTCGCGCCCTGATGTCGGGATCGTCGACTTTATCCACCGCGCCTACAAGCAGGACGGGACGCTGGTCGCGGAATGCCATCGCCAGACCATGATGCGCCGCCGTCCTGTAGGATCGTAAGCCAATGCGCTCGCTGCTCTTCGTTCCGGGCGATTCGTCTCGCAAGCTCGACAAGGCCCGCGGCGCCGGCGCCGATGCGCTGATCCTCGATCTCGAAGATTCGGTCGCCTCAGGGGCGAAAGCTGCGGCGCGGGAGAGCGTGGCGGGCTTCCTGGCGGAAGCGAGAGACCGGCGGGGCTGTCCCAAGCTCTTCGTCCGCATCAATGCGCTCGACACCGGCCTCGTCGACCTCGACCTCGATGCGGTGATGCGCGCGGCCCCCGACGGCATCATGCTGCCGAAAGCCGTGGGCGGTGTCGACGTCGCGCATCTGAGCGTCAAGCTCGCGGTCCGGGAGGCGGAATACGACCTGCCCGATGGCGGCACTGCGATCCTGCCGATCGCGACGGAGACCGCAGGCAGCCTCTTCGCGCTGGGCTCGCTCGCCGGGTCGAGCCCGCGGCTCCTCGTCGTCGCCTGGGGCGCCGAGGACCTGTCGGCCGACCTCGGCGCCGAGACCAATCGCGATCCCGCCGGCGCCTACGCGGATCCCTACCGGCTGGCGCGCAGCCTGACGCTGTTCGCGGCGGCGGCGGCCGGGGTCGACGCCGTCGATACCGTCTTCACGGACTACCGCGACCTCGAGGGCCTCGCCACCGAATGCGAGGCGGCGCGGCGCGACGGTTTCTCGGGCAAGCTTGCCATCCATCCGGATCAGTTGGCGATCATCAATGCGGCTTTCACGCCGACGCCCGCCGCGATCGAGGCGGCGCGCGCCATCGTCGCGGCCTTCGCGGCGAATCCGGGAATGGGCGTCGTCGGAATCGGCGGCGCGATGGTCGACCGTCCGCATCTGCGGCGTGCCGAGCGCCTGCTGGCCAGGGGCGGATAGCGCTACAGTCGTTCGTGCGCCTGACAGGCTGTTCGCCTGAAGGCCGTGCGCTGATGCGGGCGGCGTTGGCCGAGCGGGCGGCGCGGCATCTCAGGTCCTACATTAGCCAGCATGTATTATTACTAAGTATCAATACTTTATAGAAAATATCTGACGTAATTTGTGATGCCGGCAGCATCCCAGAATCGTTCCCCCTCTATCAATTGTAAGCATCATAACCTACTGAATTTTAATCGCAAAATGTCTCTGACGGTCTAAATTCGACTGTCAGTCCGTCAAATTTTGCGCGGCGTCGACAACATGCTCGATAGGATCGCCAAAGTGCGGTTTGCGACGACGGGAGCGCGTGCGCAGAGTCTGTCAAACAGACGCCGCACATCTGCCTTTGCGATGCGCCCTGTTTTGCCAGGGCCCGAACTTGGGTTAACGCGGCAGCTTCGGGAGCGTCCCTTCTCCCCGCATTGCGAAGGGAGTTGCAATCGCCGAAGACTTAGGTGAAAATTAGCTCGGCGGATGTCCCAACGGCCGCCACGCGGCCCTTCGGCTTGGCCCACATCATGTCGGAGGGTCGCGGTGGTGGCGCAACGAAGATGTCGAAGCGCCGGCCGCACGTCGTCGAACGATCGGCGCCATGGACGCAGCGCCCATCCTTATCAGGACCCTTCGCCTCGAAGCGGCGCCATGTCACCGACGCGTTGCCGAGCTGATCAGGATCGCGAAGGCTGGCGGCCAATCCAGCTTGGTCTATCCGTTGACGTTGTCGGAGGCCGAGGCGGAGAGCGCGGTGCGGCATGCTGCGGAAAAGGTGGCCGCGGATTTGGGCGACGCTGAATGATCGCCCTTCGACACGGAGGAGGCTGCGCGGTCGCGCGGGAACCTGGCTCCGTCGGCGCCGGTTTGTCTCGGACATCCAATGCCCCCGCTTTGCCTGGGGGATAGCCTCGTTGCGGGAGCGTCACCTTGAAAGCTGCCCTTGTTCTCTCAACATTGGCCTTGATGCTTGCCGCACCTGCGTTCGGCCAGGAGGCCAAAACAGGAAAGTCGCCTGACGGGAAGTCCTACCTTGAGACGCCCGCCGGCATGACGCTCTACGTATTCGACGGCGATGGCCCGAGCGGTGGCGGCTCCAGCTGCTATGATCAGTGCGCCAAGCTGTGGCCGCCATTTGCGGCCGATGCCGCCGCGAAGCCGCACGATGTCTGGACCATCGTCAAGCGCACCGATGGCTCGATGCAATGGGCCTACAAGGGGCGCCCGCTCTACGCTTTCGGAAAGGACCTCGCGCCAGGTCAAGAGAACGGAAACTCCTTCAACGGAAACAAGTGGCACGTCGCGGAGCCGTAGCGATAGCCTTGCCACGCTTAAGTCGGTCCAAAATTGGAGCGCACCATGCCGAAGCTCGATACCGAGGATCGCAAAGAGCTGCCTGCGAAGGAGTTTGGCGAGCCGAAGAAAAAGGCCTATCCGATGCCGGACGCCAGCCATGCGAAGAACGCGAAGGCTCGCGCCAGCCAGGCCGTGAAGGCTGGACGCATGTCGAAGGCCGAAGAAGGCAAGATCGACGCGAAGGCCGACACGATCATCAAATCCGACGGTTAGAGGCGGGATCGCTCGCGTCAGAGCAGTAGACGGCCTTCGGTCGGCCGAGCGTAGACTAGGCATGCGACAGGTCTGCAGATACCCCGGCAGGCTCAGGATGGGAACGATCAATGGGAGCATCGTGTTGATCGGCCTCTCTGGTCAGGACTTTGCCGCCCATGCCGGATACCGATACGCACTTCGCTCGTCTGCTTCGCCGCAACGTCTCGGCCGTCGCGAAGATCGAAGCATCGCTTCTCGGCGAGCGTTCGTCCGGTGCGCGCCGGATTCGTTGGGCGATGCGTGGTATCGGCACGCCTGCCTCCGCGATGATCCACGGTGTCGTCTTCGCAAGTTGGATCGGTCTCAACACCCTCGTGTTGCCGGTCGGCCGCCGCTTCGATCCGCCACCCTTCGCCTATCTTGAACTGACGGCGTCGATCGAGGCCATCCTCCTCGGGATCTTCATCCTGGCCTCTCAGAACCGCCTGCAGCAGGAGGAGAACCAGCGCTCGCACCTCGGTTTGCAGGTCAACATGCTGGCCGAGACGGAGACGACGAAGGTGCTCCACATGCTCGATCAGGTGCGTCGGCGCCTTGGGATAGAGACCGATTCCGAGGAGGATCTGATCGGTCTCAAGGCCAGCACCGATCCCGAGACGATCGTTGAAACCTTGAAGACTTCCATGCCGGGCGATCGCTGACGGGTCTCGGTCGGCGCCCTCGAGATCCCCACACCCGCCGTCCGGTCACCAAGTGCTTTCACCCGAGACGTCCGTCTTGAAGTGAACCTCTCCCGGGGAGCCGGAACTGTGATCCGTCGAATGCAGTTCGACCTGCGTCAGGCGATAGGCGGAGGCGACGATGCCCGATCCAA
This sequence comes from Lichenihabitans sp., assembly GCA_965277635.1. Classification (GTDB taxonomy): domain Bacteria; phylum Pseudomonadota; class Alphaproteobacteria; order Rhizobiales; family Beijerinckiaceae; genus Lichenihabitans. The sequence continues at coordinate 206,004 of CBDIDE010000002.1, read as the reverse complement.
AATCCGAATTCTCGTCGCCGCCGCAGCCCAGGCAGCGGCAGGATCCGCCAGGCCTCAGTTGCTGGCCGACGACGGCATCCGGGTGAATTGCGTCGCGCCTGGGCCGATCTGGACGCCCTTGATTCTCTCCACCATGCCCCAGGAGAAGGTCGAATCGTTCGGCAAGAACACCCCGCTCGGTCGGGCCGGACAGCCGGCGGAGCTCGCACCAGCCTATGGGCTGCTGGCCTCGGCCGATGGCAGCTACATGACGGGGGCGATGGTGCCGGTCACCGGTGGCCGGCCCATGCTCTGACGGCTACGCCTTGTCCGCCGCCTGCACGATTGCTGGCCCTTCGGCCAGCGGCTCGAGGTCAACCACGAGGCAAATGGTGGAACGCTTGATCGCTTCGACCCTGTCGAGGTTTCTTGACGACATCGCCTCGACCGAACCTTCACCGGGGTCGGGCGCGGCTGGCGCCATCACGCTGGCTATGGGAATAGCTTGCGCGCGCAAGGCGGTCCGCATCACAGCCGCCCATCATCCGGCCGAGGATCTCTTCGCCCGAGCGGACGAACGACTTGAGGCGATAAGCCGTACCGCCTGCGACGGCGCGGAGCGTGATGCGCACCACTTTGCCCGGATGATTGCCGCGGTGCAACGCGCCCATGACGATGAGGCGGATCAGATCGCTCGATCGACCCTGATCCAGGCAAGCGCCGTCGAATTGATCAAGGTGGGTCGGGATCTCATCGTGCTGGGAGACGAAGCCCGCCAGATTCTCGTCGAGATCCGGGACCGCCTGGATCCGATCATGTCCAATGACGTGAACGCTGCACTGTCGTTGATCGAAGCCAACCGCCGGATCCAAAGCGACAATGTTGCCGAGAACCGCCGCCACCTCGATAATGGGAAGAGCGCCCACCGATAATCGTTCCCCCGCCATTGCACCGAAACGCGGCATATCCCCCGCGCGCCCGGCATGGACTAAACACTTAGATCACGATGAGTTTGGATCGAATCGATCCAAACTCATGAACGTGATCGATTCCAGTAGCTTAGAGCATGATGTCGTCCGAAAACCCGTGCCGACTTTTCGGCATCATGCTCTATCGCCTCGCGACCGAGCTCCGTGGCCGATTGAGATGCGCCGTCACAGGCGCTTCTGCGGAGCCAGCGCCGCGAAGCGCTGGGCCTCCGCCAGGGAACTCGCAGGTCCCCGTTCCAGCCTCATGCTCTTGCAGCGCCGGCCCGATCCGCTCGGTGGTCGACAGCCGGTCACGCCCGAGGCCCTATCGATGGGCTGACGCCGCGCATTGGCACGGCCGAGCGAGACAACCGGCCGCGACGACAGAGGATCGTCGTCGACCGCAGCGATCGCATCATTGGCTGGCGCTGACCTCTGGCATCTCACTTGCGGGTGGAATAATACGATATATCCAGGATCCAGCGTAGATGTGCCCCGGTCTGTCCCCGGGCCGCGACTTCGATGGCATCCTGCCGGGCGGAGCAGATATCACCCGGTGATCCGCGCCCGCTCATTCGGCGTCACGCTTTCGAGGAAGGCCATGTCATCACGTGTCACGATCCGCTCCATCCACGCCGCGCCCCTGCTCGGCGAGAGCCCTAAAGGCGGCTGGTCGGCCGAGATCAAGCCCGAGGATTCGATCCATGCGATCGTCGCGGTGCACACCGATGCGGGCATTACCGGCTACGGATCGGTCTTCACCGACGGGCGCCTGGCCAAGGCCGCGATCGACGTGCTCGAGCCGCTATGGCGCGGCGAGAATGCGCTCGAGCCGGAGCGCGTCTCCGAAAAGCTGCATCAGAATACCTTCTGGATGGGGCGCGGCGGCACGCTGACCCATGCGGTCAGCGGCATCGACATCGCGCTCTGGGACATTTTGGGCAAGGTGACGGGCCAACCCGTGGCGCGCCTCCTCGGCGGCACCTACCGCGAGCGTGTGAAGCCCTATTGCTCGCTGCTGATGGAGGAGCCCGGCCCGATGCGCGACCTCGTCGCCGATTATCGGGCACGCGGGTTCCGGGCCTTCAAGATCGGCTGGGGGCCGTTCGGCCGGCGCGACGACCCGAAGCTCGACGAGGCCATCGTGCGCGCGGCGCGCGAGGGCATCGGCGCCGAGGCTAAGCTCTTCGTCGATGCGGGTGCCAGCGACGCGCATTGGCCCCAGGGCCTCAAATGGGCCATGCGGACCGCCGACATGTTGAAGGACTACGACGTGGGCTGGTTCGAGGAGGCGCTCGTTCCGGATGCGATCGAGGATTTCTGCCACCTGCGGCGGACGAGCCCGGTGCCGATCGCCGGCGGCGAGGTGCTGACGCGACGGCAGAGCTTCATCCCCTTCCTGACGCGCGGTGCCTTCGACATCGTCCAGCCCGACGCCACCAAGGTCGGAGGCCTCAGCGAGCAACGCCGCATCGCCTGGATGGCGCAGGATTTCGGCGTGAAATATGTTGGCCACGGCTGGAACACGGCGCTCGGGGTCGCGGCCGACCTGCAGCTCGCCGCCGCGCTGCCCAACGTCGACCTCGTCGAGTTCATCGGCGGCAGCCCCTATGTGGACGGCATCCTCGCCGAACCCTTCCGGCTTGACGCCGACGGCTACCTGCCGATCCCGCAGGCGCCGGGCCTCGGCGTTTCGATCGACCGGGACAAGCTCGCCCGCTACACGCCCGACCCCGCTCCGCTGTTCGAGGGATAGCGGCGCCGCGATCGAGGTTTGCTCGATGGGCGGATCGACCCCTCATCCGCCTTGCCGCAGGCAAGACATTCCCTTCTCCCCTTGCGGGAGAAGGTGGCTTTCGCGTTTCGCGAAGTCAGATGAGGGGTAAATCAGGCTGCCATCAGTCCGAAATCTTGTCAGGCCTTCTTGTCGGGCGAGACTTTCAGGCTGCGGCGTGACCAGACTTCCAGTCGGCGCACCAGCAAGGCTGACGGATAGCCGACTGCGAAATACAGGATTCCGGTGATCGTGTAGATGGTGAAGTACTGATAGTTGCGCGCCGCAATGATCTGGCCGCTGAACATCAGCTCCTGCACCGTCACCACCGACGCCAAGGCCGTGTCCTTGAACAGCGCGATGAGATAGTTCCCGAGGGTCGGCAGGACGATGCGGAACGCCTGCGGCAAGATCACCTTGCGGAACTTGACCCAGGCGCCGAGCCCAAGGCTCAATGCCGCTTCATGCTGGCCCTGCGGCACGGCGACGAGGCCGGTGCGGTACACTTCGCTCATATAGGCGGAGTAGTTGATCGTCAGCCCGACGATGGCGGCCGTGAAAGGTTCCAGGCGGATGCCGATGCTGGGGAGCACATAGTAGATATAGACGAGCTGCAGGATCAGCGGCGTCGCCCGCACCACCTCGACGAAGAAATCCGCCGACCAGCGCAGCGCGCGGGACTTCGACATGCGGGCGACGGCCAGCGGAATGGCGCAGAGCCCGGCGAGGACGATGACGACGAAGGTCAGGATCGTCGTCACCATCAAGCCGTGCAGCAGAACCCAGCCGTAATCCCAGACGACCGACGGATCGAACAGCGTCATTCAGGATCCGTCCCGCTTCGTACGGCCGCGTCAGAGAGGGAAGAAGAACAGGTTGCGGTTCGACAGCCCGTATTTCTTCAGGATCGCCGAAACGTGTCCGTTGCCGCGCATTTCCGCCAGCGCCTGGGTATAGGCGGCACGCAGGCTGCAATCCTCCTTGCGCAGGGCATAACGCGCGTAGCCATAGCCATATTTGAAGATCAGGTCCTCGGGGACGGTGACGTTGGGGACGATTTCGATCGGTGCCGACTTGGTGTTGGACATATAGCCGAGCACCTTGACGTCGTCCTCGACGATGGCCGACACCCGCGCCGTGCTGATGGCCGAGAATTCCTCGGCATCGGTCTGGAACGCCGTCACGTCGACGCCGATCTTGCGCAGATATTCGTCGGCGGCCGAACCCGCGATGGCGCCTACCTTCTTACCCTTGAGGTCATCGAAGCTGGCGATCTTCTCCGGATCCCCTTTCTGCGTGACGATGGCCGGGCCGTACCACCATGCGGGGCCGGTGAACGAGACCGCCTTGAGACGGTCCGGCGTGACGTGGATATTGGCCGCGACCACGTCGATGCGCTTGGCCAGCATGGCCGGAATGAGCTGGCCGAACGGCATCACCTCGTAATGGATCTTGTCGATGCCGATCCATTGCAGCGCGGCCTCATGGATCTCGACATCGAGGCCCGAGGCCTTGTTGGACCCGGGGTCGAGCGAGGAATAGGGCGGAGAGGGAGAAATCCCCAAGGTGATCCCGTTCTGCCTGGCATTGGCGAGCGACGGGTCGCCGCAATTGTCGAACAGCGGCTGCGCTTCGGTCTTGAACTCCTGCGCCGAGGCCACGCCGGCCATGGCGACGAACAGGACAACAAATGCGGTTCTGAGCATCCTTCCCTCCTCTCGTATCCTGCGCCTCAAATTCACGTCCGGACTGCAGGACCAGCAGGCCGTCGCGTCACCGGTTTCAGATCGCGAGGATTCTGGGCCTCGTTCGATCCAAGATCATGTCGGCGATCGGTTCCGACACGCTTGCGCCCTCGCGCGCACGACGCCCGCTCGGTCAGGCTGGGAAACCGATCGACACCGGGGCTCTCAGTCTCACAACCCGAACTAAAATATGATCTAGCGATCCGCCTCTGTCCACAGGCCGTTGCATCATGTCTCGGCCGCGAGAGCAAAAAGTATGATGATTGATCTCCGCCACAATTCGGGACGCGTACGCAACGACGTTTTCTACGGAGTCTGGGCAGAATCCGGCCAGCGCGGGGCGCCCGCCGCCTCCGCGCCATGCATCGGGCCGTCGCCGCCGTCGGGGAACCCCTCGTAGATCATGCGGCCGATCTTCTCGTGGCGGCTCGGATTGCTGTGCTTGAGATGGGAGGCGCCGGCAATGCCGAGCACCAGCACGAGGAGGTCGATCCACGGGATCCAGCGGGCAAAGGAGAAGTCGCCGCCGAGGAAATCCATGTTGGTGAGGCAGAGGTAGACCACGACGGCCTGCGATACGAAGGCGAGGGCCGGCGCCACCACGGTCTTGAGCAGGTGACGCTCGTTCGGGTGCTCGCGGCGGAAATAGACGATGATCGCGATCGAGACCACCGCCTGGGCGACGAGGATGATGATCGTCCCGAGCAGCGCCATGAGGCCGTAGAGTTCGCCATAGGCCTGCGTGTTCGGATCGTTCGTCCCTCCGAAATAGGCGAAGAGCAGCACGATGACGATGCTGGCGCTGGTCTGGACGAAGGACGCGACATGCGGGGTCTTGAACCGCTTGTGCGTGCGCCCGAGCGCTTTGGGCAGGATCTCCTCGCGCCCGAGCGAATAGAGATAGCGCGACGCGGTATTGTGGAATGCCATGCCGCAGGCGAAGGAGCCCGTCAGGATGAGATAGCTCATGAGGACCGTCGCCCAGGGGCCGATGAGCTTGTCGGATGTGGTGAAGAAATAGGTGGCGGCATTGCCCGTCGCGGCCGTCACGGAAGCATCGGTGTTCGGATAGCCCGACGTCGCGGCCCAGGCCGTGATCGTATAGAGCGCGCCGAGGAACAGCACCGAAATATAGAGTGAGAGCGGCACGATGCGCTTGGGATCGCGCGATTCCTCGGCATAGTTCGGCGCCGACTCGAAGCCGATCCAGGACCAGAAGGCGAAGAACAGGCCGATGCCCGCCGCGCCGGCCGCGAGCTTGGCCGAGGGATTGCCCGCATAGCCGATGAAGGCATGGACCGGATTGATCGTTGCGACGGTAAGCACGGCGCCGTGACCGTTGTGAGAAAAGACGCCGATGTCGAAGACGAGCAGCATGGCCACTTCGGCGACGAGCGCCGCGCCGAGGACGGCGGTCGAGATCGTCACGTCGAGATAGGTCAGGCTCGAGATGAGCACGATCATGGCGAGGGCGAGCCATGGCCAGGGGACATCGACGCCGAACTGCGCCAGCTTCAGATTGGCGAAATAGGCGAAGCCTCCGGCGAGCGACGGCTCGAAGACCGAGTAGGCCACGACCGCCGCGAATCCCATGCCCATGCCGAGCTCGCGGCCGAGGCCGTGGCTGATGAAGGAATAGAAGCCGCCGACGGCCGAGACCTTGCCGGCCATCGCCGCATAGCCGATCGAGAAGACGAGCAGGATGAGGGTGGCGACCAGGAAGGCCGCCGCCGCGCCGCGACCGACACCGTTGCCGACGACGATCGGCACGTTGAGCAGCATGGCCGTGATCGGTGCCGCGCCGGTGACGGTGAGGAACAGGACGCCCACGAGACCCACGGCCTTGCCATGGAGCAGGTCGACGTCGCTGCGCGCCGTCACGTCGAGACTGGGGCGGCTGCCGCGCCCATCGCCGGTCCTCAGGCTGGTCATCTCCGCATCCGTCCCCCCAAATGTCGACCGGCGATCTGCCGCGACGCGCGGCTAGAGTGGGCCGGGCGTCGGATATGTTTCGCGACTCGCGCCCTTTAGACAGCCGTCGACAGCGGCCGCCAGCCCGGCGGGGCGAGTTCGAACCCCTCGAAGCGGAAGCCCGGTGCCACCGTGCAGCCGCAGAGCGTCCAGGCGCCGAGGCTCGCCGCCGTCTGCCAGTGGCCGGCCGGCACCACAAGTTGCGGCATCTGCCCCGCCATGATCTCGGGACCGAGACGCGATGCGGCCGCGGCGTGGCCATCGGCCGAGACGGTCAGCACCAGCGGCGCCCCGGCGTGATGATGCCAGACCTCAACCGCATCGACGCGGTGCCAGGCCGAGACCTCGTCGCCCTCGAGCAGGAACAGAATGGCGGTCGAACGGCTGCGGCCCTCGGCGTCGGTCGCGGCATCGCGGAAGGTTTCGCGGTAATGGCCGCCCTCGGGATGGGGCTTGAGGCCGAGGCGGTCAATGACGGCGCGGGCCGTCATCCGCGCGGGCTCGCCGGCCATGGGTCAGAACCGGTTCTTGCGCTCGCGCAGCTCGGCGAAGACCTGCGCGGCCTCGGCCTCGGGCAGGCCCACGCCCTGCTTCACGTCGGGCTGCTCGGCGCGAAGGAAGGGGTTGGCGGCGAGCTCGAGCGCGATCGTGGTCGGCACGGTGGCGCGTCCCTCCCGGCGCAGGTCCGCGACTTCGCGGGCTCGCTCGGCCAGCACCGGGTTGTCGGGGTCGACCGTCAGCGCGAATTTGGCATTGGCGGCCGTATATTCGTGGCCGCAATAGACCTGCGTCTCTCCCGGCAGCTGGGCGAGCTTGGCGAGCGACTCCCACATGATGGCAAGCGGCGTCTCCAGCACCCGGCCGCAGCCGAGCGAGAACAGCGTGTCGCCGGCGAAGAGGATATCGTCCTCCTCGAACCAGTAGACGATGTGGCCGGCGGTGTGGCCGGGCGTGGCGATGACCTTGGCCTGCAGGTTGCCGACCACGACGATGTCACCCTCGGCGACGCCGAGGTCGACATGGCCGATCTTGGTCGCTTCGAGGGCCGGCGCAACCACCCGCACCTCGGGGAAGCGCTCCTTGAGGTCGGCGATGCCGGCCGTGTGGTCGCCGTGGTGGTGGGTCACGAGGATGTCGGTCAGACGCCAGCCTCGGGCTTCGAGTGCGCCGAGCACCGTATCGCCGTCCGGCGCGTCGATGGCGGCCGTCGCGCCGGTCCCGGAATCGTGGATCAGCACGCCGTAATTGTCGCTGAGACAAGGAAACTGATGAACCTGCGCCGTCATGCTGCAGCCCCGAATGAAATCCGCCGGACGCTACCTCAAGCGTCAATCCAAGCAAAGCTTCGGCGCTCGCCACCCCGCGAATCCGCTTGAGCGACCATTGTAGGGCGCACGCCGCGCTTGTCGTCTCCCGGCCGAAGCTAATTCCCGGTCTTGGTCGCAACGCCGCGGGCCATCCGATCCTGCGCCGGCCGCGAGGCAAGGTCGTGGTCGAGCTTGCGGCGCTTGGTGTCGAGGTAGGCGGCATTGTGGGGATTGGGCCCGATGCGCAGCGGCACCCTCTCGCGCACGGCGATGCCGTGGCGTTCGAGCGCCGCCGCCTTGCGTGGGTTGTTGGTCAGGAGCTTCAGGGCGTCGATGCCGAGGAGCCGCAACACCTGCACCGCGAGCCCGTAGTCGCGCAGGTCGGCGTCGAAGCCGAGGTCCGCATTGGCCTCGACCGTATCCCGGCCCTGATCCTGCAGCGCATAGGCGCGGATCTTGTTGGCGAGGCCGATGCCGCGACCCTCGTGGCCGCGAAGATAGAGCACGGCGCCGCCCTCCGCATGATCCGCGACGAGTTGCAGGCTTCGGCGCAGCTGGTCGCCGCAGTCGCAACGGAGTGAGCCGAGGGCATCCCCGGTCAGGCATTCCGAATGGAGCCGCACCAGCGGCGAGAGCCCGAGCGGCCGATGCACCATGGCCAGATGCTCGCTACCGTCGATGAGGCTGCGGAAGGCCTCGACCTCGAGCGGCCGCTCCGCATAGATCGAGGGTAGGCGGGCCGTGGCCGCGTGCTCCACGATCGTCTCGCGGCCGAGCCGGTGGGCCACGATGTCCTGGACGCTGAACCAGGGGAGACCTTCGTCGCGGGCAAAGCTCTCGGCCGCATCGTCGCGGGCCAGAAGGCCACCGGAGACGGCGAGCGAAACCGTAACGGCGACGGGCGCCCGGCGAGCGAGACCGAGACCGTCGACGGCGGCCTCGTCCGCCGCCGCGCGACCGAAGACGCCATGGGCGGCCGCCGCTCGGAGCACGAGGCCCAGGTGCGTGGCCTTGTTGGCCTCGATCCGCCCCGCCGCGGCCTCGCGGCCGATCTCGGCACGCTGGGCGGCCAAATTCGCATCGATCAGGCTGCCGGCGGGCTGTCGCGTCGCCACCCCGTCTGCGTTCACGGGGAGAGCGGCATGCTCCCCCAACGCTGCGCCGAACACCAGCGCCGGAGCCCCCCGTCCATGACGGGCAATGGCCTGCCAGGCGTCCCGGTCGGCCGCGTCGGCGGCCATCACGAGGTGTCCGGCCGCCGGCACGTTCTCGTTGACCAGCACCGCGATTTTGCCGCGTGCCAGAGCTTCGACTGCCGTCTCGATTCGCGACATCAACGCCCGCACCCTCAGATGTCGAGATCGGCCACGGCCGCATGGGACCGGCGCTCCCGATCGCCTTGGCGCATCCCGACCTCGATCCTGTCCGGCTCGCCGCCGGCCATCGTGCGGAGCACCACGTGCTCGTCCCAGAGATATCCTTCGAGCACGCTGGTGGTCACGGCGGGGCCGGCCTCGACCAGCACCTCGAGGACCCCTTGTCGCCCCAACTCGTCGAGGGCCTGGCCGAGGTCGCGCGCAATCGCGACCTCGAAGCCCCGCAGTTCGGCCGCCTCCCGGTAGGCGCGCGGCACGCGCCCGCGCCGATCGAGGATCACGAGCCGCCGCCGTTTGCCTGGATGATCGGGGACGCGGCGCACCGTGAAGACCGGGTCATCGGCCAGCACCGTGCCGGACCCCGTCAGGATGGCATCGGCCCGCTTGCGCAGGCGATGGCCGATGGTCAGCGCCGCGTCGGACGTGAAGGTCTTGCGGCCTGGCGGCGGGATCATCGAGCCGCGTTCGTCGAGCGCCTGCTTGACCGTGACCCACGGCCGCCCCGACAGCCGCTGCTTGGCGAAGGGCGCGATCAGATCCCGGCAGGCGTCGCCGCACGCCCGAAGTTCGCCATCGTCCTCGTCCTCGAGCAGACGAACGTCGAGACCCGCGTCGCGAAGCCGCTTCATCCCACCACCGCCCACCCCGGGATCCGGATCGGCGGCGCCGATCCACACGTGCCGCGCTGGCGTCGCGAGGATTGCTCCGGCGCATGGCGGCGTGCGACCCCAGTGATTGCAAGGCTCGAGCGTGACCACGACCGTGTCGATCCGCGCGACGGTGCCGTTGCGCCGGCAGAAGTCGATCGCCGCCGCCTCGGCATGGGGCTGGCCGGCGCGAGTGTGAGCCGCGATGGCCAGATTGTCGCCGGCATCGTCGAGCAGCGCGCAGCCTACCGGCGGGTTCGGCGCCGTGGCGCCGCGGAACCGCTTCGCGGCTTCGGCGGCGCTTCGGAAGGCGTCCGCCACGCGCGGCAGGGACAGGCTCGCGGCACTCGTCGGCACAGGCACTTGGAGACCTCGGAGACAGGACCCGGCACGGCCTGGGCCATAGATGTCGGCGCCCGTTGCACCGTCTCCAGGCAAGTAGGATGCGGCGGCAGCGGACGCAAGCAATGACTGTGGCGACAGGCGGCCGGCCGCGACGCGTTGCCAAAAAAACAGGCGCCGCCGGCCTCCGATCGTCGGTCCGACCCCTGCTCGGGAGGGGTATTCGCCTCTATTTGACTTCCCTGGGCAAGGCTTCTAACGCTGCGGCCATGCCGCTTTCGCCACAATGCTAAGAGGCGGGTTTATGTCTTTTCGTGTGTCGGGCAAGAATCTCGAAATCGGTGCCGCATTGCAGGACCATGCGCGAGCCAGGATCGCAACCGTCATCGGCAAGTATTTCGATACCGAACCCGCGGGTCATGTCACCTTGGAGCCGGAAGGCTCGGGGTTCAGGGCCGACATGTTCGTCCATCTGGCCAATGGGGTGACGGTCCAGGCCGAAGGGCGGGCGCATGATCCTTATGCGAGTTTCGACCAGGCCGCCGACCGGGTCGAGACCCGGCTCCGCCGTCACAAGCGCCGCTTCAAGGACCGGCACGGCGCCGGCGGGACCCAGCACAGCGATGCGCCGCCCGCCGCCGTCGTGGCCAATTACGTCATCGAAGCGCCGGACGCGGAGGAGATCGCACCCGATTTCAGCCCGATCGTGGTGGCCGAGAGCAAGTCCCGATTGCGCGATCTCTCGGTTTCTGCGGCCGTGCTCGAACTCGACATGTCGGGCGCGCCGTTGCTGGTCTTCCGCCATTCGACAACGACGGAGGTGAACGTGGTCTACCGCCGGGCGGACGGGCACATCGGCTGGATCGATCCGGCCGGCACGGCGGACAGACCGGCGAAGCGGGCCTGACCGATGCACCCCTTGCGTTCCGAACCGCCCTTCCGCGCCCCGCCGCGGATGGCACGCTAATTGCGGCCGGACCCGTGCAAGCTCCAGGACCGATGACTCCCATGCCGCTGAACGACCTCATCACGGAAGACGCGATTCTGCCAGCGCTCCGGGTGAACACCAAGAAGGCGGCCCTGCACGAGATCAGCGAGCGCGCCGGCACGGTGTCCGGCCTCCAGGCGCGAGAGATCTTCGATGCGGTGCTCCAGCGGGAACGCCTGGGGTCCACCGGGGTCGGCAACGGCATCGCCATCCCGCACGGCAAGCTCACCTCGTGCTCGCGGATCTTCGGCGTCTTCGCGAGGCTCGAGAAGCCGATCGAGTTCGAGGCCCTCGACGGCGCCCCGGTCGACCTGCTGTTCCTGCTGGTGGCGCCCGAAACGGCCGGCGCCGATCATCTCAAGGCCCTGGCTCGCATCGCGCGCATCCTGCGGGACGCGCGGATCGTGGCGAAGCTCAGGGCGACGCGCGACGCCCCGGCGCTGTTCGGCGTGCTGACCCAGCTTCAGACCTCGAACGCGGCCTGAGCGCGGCCGCCTCGCTCAATGCCGCCACTGGCGGCTGTCGTAGTCGATGGCGTAGCGGCCCGGCTCGGTGGCGATGGCCGCCATGCCGCCGAGCACCGAATCGGTCCTGACGATCAGCCGCGTCGGGATCAGGCGCGCCAGAGCGGCGACCGGTGCCTTGGCCTCGAAGGCCTGGCGGAACACCGCGACGTCGACGAGGTCCACGATGCGCGGCAGGATGCCGCCGGCAAGCGTCACGCCGCCGGTCGATTTGAAGGTGATGGCGATATCCCCGGCGAAGCGCCCGATGAGTTTCCAGTAGGCCGCGACCGAGGCCGCCGCCTCGCTGTCACGGCTCGACAGGGCCGTCGTAACGATATCGGCGGCGGTCACGCTCGGCGACGACGGCGCCCCCTTGGCGGCGAGGCGCGCGCGGTGCAGCCGCTCGAGCCCGGTCCCCGAGAGCACGCTCTCGGTGGTGATGCGGCCATGGGCGCGGTCGAGATGGGGCCAGAAGGCGGCCTCGTCCTCGGTCTCGGGCGCGAAGCCGATGTGGCAGGCCTCGCTGGCCAACGCCACGAGGCGGCCGCCGCTTTCGACCAGGCAGGCGATGCCGAGGCCCGTTCCGGGACCCAGGATCGCCCGAGGTCCGGCGTCGGTCTGCAGGTCCGGGCCGATGATGCGCACCCAGGCCGGCTGGATCGCCGGCAGGGAGAGCGCCTGCGCCTCGAAATCGTTGAGCAGCAGGCCGTTGTCGAGCCCCAGCATGGCGGCCATCTGCGGGCCGTCGAGGACCCAGGGTGCGTTGGTGAGCTTCAATCGGCGGCCCTCGACCGGCCCGGCCCCGCAGGCGATGACCGCGCGCGGCTGCACTTTCTCTCCCGCCGTGGCGGCCAGGACGGCCTCGCCGAGCCCGGGAAAATCGCCCGTCAGGAGATGCGGGAAGCCGCGCAGCGGGGCGCCGGGCTGCTCCTGGATGGCGACCCGGCAATTGGTGCCGCCGACGTCGCAGACGACGACCGGATAGGGAAAGAGCAAGCTGATCCTCCGTGGCAAGGCAGGCCCGTCCAGGGCTCCCAGGCCTAATCAAGTCGCAAGCCGGCCTCTTGGTTCGTGGCACGCGGTGCGAGGCGGTGCGCCTTGTTCAGCCACCATGCAGGCTCGCCAGTTCCGACCAGAGCGGGCGGCGGGCCGGCTCGTCCTCCTCGATCGTGGCGAAGCGGCCGACCGGCTCCAGGAAGATGTTGTCGGTCAGATCGTCGTTGACCTGGCTGACCTCGCCGGCCACGACCTCGCCGCGGCCCGGCTCGCCGTAGAACCGGTGCATCTGGCCCGGGAACAGCGTGATGCTCTCGCCCGGCGACAGGCGGATCGGCGCGCGCGGCCCAACCGTCCGGCGACTGCCATCGAGGAGCACGCTCACCGGCGCTTCCGGCGCCTCGGAGCGCATCACCTCGACGACGAGCACGCCGCCGCCGCGATTGATGATGTCCTCCGTCTTGATCCGATGGCAGTGGAAGGGCGTTTCCTGCGCCTCGCCCACGATCATCAGCTTCTCCGCGTAGGTGCGCTCGCCCGCCCGGCCGCCGATGCCGTTGCGGGTGCAGAGCAGCACGAGACCACGCTCGGCGAAGCGGCCCGAACCGAAATCGGTGATGTCCCAGCCCATCTGATGCCCGGCGCAGAAGCGCGCCTCCTCCGGATGCGCGCGCCACTCCGCCGGCCCCCACGCGGCCCACGGCGGCAGCGCCAGGCCGCGGCCGAGGAAGCTCGCCTCGGCCTGCGCGATCAGGCGATTGATCTCGGAGCGCGTCATAGCCGTGCTGCCCGGCTCATCGGATAGAGCCTCCGATAGCGTTCGTAGCGCTCCGCATAGGCCGTGACGAGGCGCTTGTCCGGCTCGACCGTCCGCTCGACGCGCGGCTTCGGCATGAGCGAGACCGGGTCGGCGCCCGTGTCCGCCGCCATGGCGAGCCGCGCCGCCCCGAAGGCCGCGCCGACATCGGCCTCCGCCGAGAGATCGAGCGGCCGGTCGAGAACGCTCGCCATGATGGCGAGCCAGACGGCCGAATTGGCGCCGCCGCCGACCGCGAAGGCGCGGGGAAAATCGGTGCCCGCGTCGGCGAGCACGCGCTGGCAGTCGCGGAACGCGAAGGCCACGCCCTCGAGCACCGCCTGCGTCATGGCCTTGCGGTCGCTGGTCTGGTCGAGGCCGACGAAGCCGCCGCGCGCGCCGGCATCGTTATGCGGCGTTCGCTCGCCGGACAGGTAGGGCAGGAAAAGCACCGGCGAAGGGCGCTCGACCGTGTCCCCGAGGGCGTTAGCGAGCGAGATCGCCGTCTCGTCGAGAAGCCGCGCCAGCCAGTTGAGGCTGTCGGTCGCCGACAGGATGACGCCCATCTGGTGCCAGGTGCTGGGTACGGCGTGACAGAAGGCATGCACGGCGCCCGCCGTATTGGGGAGGAACCGATCGTTCGAGACGAACAGCACGCCCGACGTGCCGAGCGACAGGAAGGCCGAGCCCGGCGTCACCGCGCCGATGCCGCAGGCCGAGGCGGCATTGTCGCCGCCGCCGCCCGCTACGACGGGGCTCCTGTCGAACCCCCACCGCGCGCGCAGCGCCTCGGCGATGCGCCCGCTCGGCGCCGAGCCCTCGACGAGGCGCGGCATATGGGAGCGGTCGAGATGCGTGGCGGCGAGCAGCGCGTCGGACCAGTCGCGCCGAGCGACATCGAGCCAGGCGGTGCCCGAGGCGTCGGACATGTCCGACACGGCCTCGCCGGTGAGCCTCAGCCGCACATAGTCCTTCGGCAGCAGCACACGTCGGATCCGGTCGAAGATCTCGGGCTCGTGCTTGCGGACCCAGAGCAGCTTCGGCGCCGTGAAGCCGGCCATGGTGACGTTGCCGGTGATTTCGCGCGCCCGTGGGCAGGCGGCTTCGAATTCGGCGCATTCGGCCGATGCACGGCCGTCGTTCCACAGGATCGCCGGCCGCAGCACCGCATCCTTCGCGTCGAGGAGGGTCGCGCCATGCTGCTGTCCCGACAGGCCGATGGCGCGGACGGCGGCCATCAGCGCCGGTTCCGCCGCCCGCAGGGCATCGAGCGTCTCGCAGACCGCCGCCCACCAGGCCTCCGGGTCCTGCTCGGACCATCCCGGGCGTGGCCGCGAGACGGCGAGCGGGAAGGTCGCGGTCGCGGCGATACGGCCGCCGGCCTCCGCCAGGACGGATTTGACGGATGTCGTGCCGATATCGATGCCGATGAACATGGCTCCTCCCGCGTGAAAGAGCCTGCCTCAACTCGAGCCCGAGAGGAAGTCCCCGGCGGGCCATCCCCGCAGACGGACATCAGACGGGGTGGATCACACCCTCCGCACGCTCGTCACGTCGCCTGCGCCCTCGGCAACGATCCGGGACCGGGCCTCCGCCAACGGCTCGGACGTGACCGCCATGGCATGGCCGTTGGCATGGAGCAGCGTGTCGGCGTCGCGCATGAGGCCGACATGTCCGCGCCAGAAGACGAGGTCGCCGCGACGCAACGGCGCGCCCTCCGGCACCGGCGTGCCGAGCGCGCGCTCCTGCGGGCCGCTGTCGCGCGGCGCCTTGCGGCCGGCGGCGGCAAGCGAGAGCTGCACCAGCCCTGAGCAATCGAGGCCGAGCGCCGTCTTGCCGCCCCAGAGATAGGGCACGCCCAGGAAGCGCTCGGCGACGGCAACGAAGTCGGGCTCGGTCGTCGCCGCGTCGGCGAGA
The DNA here is from genome assembly GCA_965277635.1 of Lichenihabitans sp. Lineage (GTDB taxonomy): Bacteria > Pseudomonadota > Alphaproteobacteria > Rhizobiales > Beijerinckiaceae > Lichenihabitans. Next base: position 190,692 of record CBDIDE010000002.1, on the reverse strand, counting down.
TGCCGCGCCCAGAGGAAGCCGCCGTCGATCCGGAGAAAATCGCCGCGGATCTCGCGCGCGACGATTCTGGCGCCGAAGGGCAGCGCCATCAGCGGCGGCAGCTTTATGTTCGGGCCGGGGAAGACGAAGGAGCGCAAGGCCACGACCCGGTGGGTCGGGGCTTCCGCGCGGGCCGGGCGGAGATCTTCGCTCGACAGGAAGCCCTCGTAGCCGTCGCTCTCGAGTCCGGCCCGCGCCCAGCCCTCTCGCTCCTCGAGAAGGGTGACGCGCTCGCCGTGCAGCGCCTCGGTGTCGAGCGGAGAGTCGGACTGCGGCTCGCGGCGCAGGGCGGTCGTCGCCGCCACTACCTGCATCGTGACGGGCTCGGTCATGACGCGGCCGTTTCGCAGAGCAGGTCGTAGAGCAGCCGCGCGGTCGGTGCCTCGCCACCTTCCGGCCGGCCGGGCTTGGCGCTCGGGTTCCAGCCGTAGAGATCGAAATGCACCCAGGCCATGCCCGGCTCGACAAACTTCTGCAGGAACAGCGCCGCCGTGATGGCCCCCGCGAAGGGGCTGTCGGGCGCATTGGTCAGGTCGGCGGCCTTGCCCTCGACGAGCGGCTCGTAGCCGGGCCAGAGCGGCAGCCGCCAGACCGGATCGTGGCTGTGCCGGCCGAGCCGCGCGAGCGAACCCGCCAGATCCTCGTCGTCGGTGAAGAAGGCCGGGAGGTCGGGGCCGAGCGCCACGCGGGCGGCGCCTGTCAGGGTGGAGAAGTCCATCAGGAGGTCGGGCTTGTCCTCGACGGCCAGGGCCAGCGCATCGGCCAGGATCAGCCGGCCCTCGGCATCCGTGTTGCCGATCTCGACCGTGAGCCCCTTGCGGCTCCGGTAGATGTCGCCGGGCCGGAAGGCCGACGCCGATACGGCATTCTCGACGATCGGCAGCAGCACGCGCAGGTTGAGCTCGAGCTTGGCGTCCATGACCATGTCGGCGAGTGCCATGGCGGTGGCGGCGCCGGCCATGTCCTTCTTCATCAGCGCCATGGCCGAGGCGGGCTTGAGGTCGAGGCCGCCGGTGTCGAAGGTCACGCCCTTGCCGACCAGCGTGACCTTGGGCGCGCTCTTCGGCCCGAAGGTGAGCTCGACGAGGCGCGGCGCCTCATGGGCCGCCTGGCCGACGGCGTGGATCAGCGGGAAGTCGCGCGCGAGCTTCTCTCCCTTTATGGTGCGGCTGACCGCGCCGTGGCGCTGCGCCAGCTCGATCGCCGCCTGCTCCAGCGCGTCGGGGCCGAGATCGTTGGCCGGCCGGTTGACGAGGTCGCGCGCGAGGAAAATGCCGTGGGCGATGCGCTCGAGACGGACGGCATCGGCCGCGAATGGGGCACGCAGCGTGGCCGGCTCGGTCTTGGCGGCCTTGAAGTGGGTGAAACGATAGCCAGAGAGAAGCCACGACAGGGCCGCAAGGTCGATGTCGGGCGTGTCCTCCACGAAAGCGTAGGTGCCGGCCGGGAGCAGGGTCGCGAGCTTGCCGGGCAGGAACGGATCGTAGCCGCGCGTGCCGGGCTCATGGATACCGAACAGGACCGCGCCGAGGCCGCCGCCAGGATCCGGCAACAGGCAGTGCTGGCCGGGCTTGGCCTCGAAACCGCAGGTGCGGGCGAATCGCAGGGTCTCGTCGGCGATGCCGGCCGTCTGGTCCGCCCATGTTTTCTTGCTGAGGACATGGATCGGCACGGCCTCGGACGACGCATCGGCGAACATTGGCATGGAATCTCCGGCCGCTGGCGCGCCATCTTAGCTCAGATTTCCTGAGGGATGAATGCCTACCCCCGCGGCTTGGCCCGCAGCGTCGGAGCGGCTGCGGCGGGGTCGTCGGGCCACGGATGGCGCGGATAGCGGCCGCGCATCTCGGATTTCACGGCCGCCCAAGAGCCGCGCCAGAAGCCGGGCAGGTCGCGCGTGATCTGGATCGGCCGATGCGCCGGCGACAGGAGATGCAGGGTCAGCGGCATACGGCCCCCGGCGAGCGCCGGATGGTGCCCGAGCCCGAACAATTCCTGCACGCGGACCGCGATGGAAGGGCCGCCCTCGGCCGCGTAGTCGACCGGCAGAAGCGAGCCGGTCGGCGCCCGCCAATGCGTCGGCGCCTCGGCGTCGAGGCGGCGGGACAGGTCGTAGGGCAGCAGCCCATGGAGCGCCTGTCCGAGGTCGTCGGCGGAGAGATCGGCTAGTGCCGTCTTGCCGGCCAGATAGGGGGCGAGCCAGTCCTCGACGGTGTCGGCGAGATGCGCGTCCGACAGATCCGGCCAGTCCTCCCCGTCCGCCGCACGCAGGAAGGCGACGCGGTCGCGCCATTGGCTCTGCGCCATGCTCCAGGGCAGGCGCCCGATGCCGATCCTGGCGATGCCGCGGGCCAGCGCCAGCGCCAGCGCCGTCGCGTCGCCCGACCGCACGGGCAGCGGCTGCTCGCCGAGCGAAATGGCGCCGAGCCGCCGCATCCGCCTGGCGCCGAGCGCCGCCCGCGTCTCGTCGAAGGAGACCTCGTCGCGGGTCGCGATCCGTGCCCCGGCGATGGCTTCGACCTCCGCCAAGTCGAGAGGCGCGGCCAGCAGGATGCGCGACGCGGCGGCTCGGCCGGTCACCTCGCCGACCGCCAGGAAGAGGGCGTCGGCCAGCGGGTCGGCGTCGTCGATCGTAGCCGCCCGCCCGTTGGCGAGCAGGAAGGTGCCCCGCCGCCCGCGCGCCTTGGCGATGCGGTCCGGGAAGGCCAGCGCCAATACCTGCCCGGGCGAGAGCTCCGCGTCGTCGGTGGTGTGGGATCCGGCCGCTCGTGCCTGCCGGCTGAAGGTCCTTGCCAGTCCCCGCGCGGCCTCAGCCCGCGGCCCGCGATCGCGCCGCCAGCGCTCGATGCGCGTGCCGAGGTCGACGCCGGTGCCGCCGAGACCGCGCTCGACGAGAAGCGCCGCGATCTCGCCGCCGAGCCGGCCGGCGCCGCGCCGATGGGCCTCGATCACCATGCGGGCGATGCGCGGCGGGGCCGCCAGGGCCGCAACGGCCCGGCCTTCCGTGGTGACGGCGCCCTCGCGGTCGAGCGCGCCGAGCCCTTCGAGCAGCAGCTTCGCCTCGGCGACGGCCGGCGCCGGCGGCGGGTCGAGCCAGCGCAGCACCGAGGGATCGCGGGTGCCCCAGAGGGCCAGGTCGAGCACGAGGCCGGACAGGTCGGCGTCCAGGATCTCGGGGCGGGAGAAGGCCGGCAGCGCGCCCGTCGCAACCTCCTCCCACAGGCGGTAGCAGACACCCGGTCCTGTGCGCCCGGCACGGCCGCGCCGCTGGTCCGCCGAGGCCCGTGAGGCGCGCACGGTCTCGAGCCGCGTCAGGCCGAGGTCCGGCTCGAAGCGGGGCACGCGGGCGAGGCCGCTGTCGACCACGATTCGCACGCCTTCGATGGTCAGCGCGCTCTCGGCGATCGAGGTCGCGAGCACGACTTTCCGCGCGCCGTTCGGCGAGGGTCGCACGGCGCGATCCTGACCGACGCGGTCGAGCGCGCCGTAGAGCGGCGCGACCTCGGCCTCGCCGGGCTTGAGGCGTTCGGCCAGCAGGGCGGCCGTGCGGGCGATCTCGGCCTGGCCCGGCAGGAAGGCGAGAACCGAGCCCGGCTCGGCCCGCAGCGCCGACATAATGGCCGGCACCATGGCGTCCTCGATGCGCCGGCCCGGATCGCGGCCGATGTAGCGCGTCTCGACCGGAAAGGCGCGGCCTTGCGATTCGATCACCGGGGCGCCGTCGAGCAGCGTGGCGACGCGGGCGCCGTCGAGCGTCGCCGACATGACGAGGAGGCGCAGGTCCGGGCGCAGGACGCCGGCGATGTCGAGCGCCAGGGCGAGGCAGAGATCGGCATCGAGCGAACGCTCGTGGTATTCGTCGAAGATCACCGCCGCGACGCCGCCGAGCGACGGGTCGTCGAGCGCCATCCGGGTGAAGACGCCTTCGGTGACGACCTCGATGCGGGTGCGGCGCGACACCACGGTGTCGAAGCGCGCCCTGAGACCCACCTGCTCCCCCAGCCGTTCGTCGAGGCTTGCCGCCATGCGTTCCGCGGCGGCGCGTGCGGCAAGCCGCCGCGGCTCGAGCAGGACGAGCTTGCCCGCCCCCAGCCAGGCCTCGTCGAGCAGCGCCAGCGGCACCCGCGTCGTCTTTCCGGCGCCGGGCGGCGCAACGAGCACCGCCATGGGAGCGTGGGAGAGCGCGTCCCGCAGGGTGGGCAGCACAGCATCGATCGGGAGGGGAACGGAGAAATCGATCATCCCGCCGCCTTTATCACGGCCTCGGAGGCGAGAACCACGTCAGCGACGGCCTCGGCCCCGGGAAAACGCGGCCGCGGCAAGTGGCGCGCCCCCTTCTCGCCGACCTCGTAAAGGAGTATCTGCAGGCCCGCGGCGCCGCCGCCGAAGTCTGTTCGAGTACCGCCGTCGAAGGCCCAGTGATGTCGCAGGAACCCGTAGGTGGAGCGCCGGCTGCCGCCTTGAGTCGCGATGGCGCCGCGCCGGTCGATCCGGGCGGCCATGGCCAGTCAGCGTCGCCGCACGCCCGCCCTCAGCACGGGTCCGGGGGATTTTTCGCCCTGACGCTCGGCTCCGTCGGCGTCGTCTTCGGCGATATCGGCACGAGCCCGCTCTACGCGCTCAAGACCGCCCTCGCGCATGGCGGCGAGGCCAAGGTTACGAGCCAGGAGGTCGTCGGCATCGTCTCGCTGCTCGTCTACGCCTTGATCTTCACCGTGACGGTGAAATACGTCCTTTTTCTGATGCGGGCCGACAACAAGGGCGAGGGCGGCACGCTCTCGCTGATGGCGCTGGCGCAGAAGGCGCTCGGCCGCCGGGCCGGGGCGGTCTTCCTTCTCGGCGTCACCGGCGCGGCGCTGTTTTCCGGCGACGCCATCATCACGCCCGCCATTTCGGTGCTCTCCGCCGTCGAAGGTCTCGGCGTCGCCGAGGCGTCGCTGCAGCCCTATGTGCTGCCGATCACCGTGGCGGTCCTGATCACGCTCTTCGCGGTGCAGCGGAGCGGGACGGCGCGCGTGGCGAGCTTCTTCGGCCCGATCATGGTGGTGTTCTTCGCGCTGATCGGCGCCCTCGGCCTGCGGCACATCGCCGACGCGCCGTTCATCCTGTCGGCCTTCAATCCGGTGAAGGGCCTCGTCTTCCTGTTCGGCAACGGCGCGACCGGCTTCGTCACGCTCGGCCTCGTCTTCCTCGCGGTGACCGGCGCCGAGGCGCTCTATGCCGACATGGGGCATTTCGGCCGCAAGCCGATCCAGACGGCCTGGACTTTTTTCGTCCTGCCGGCGCTGCTGCTCAACTACCTCGGCCAGGGGGCGCTGGTACTGCACGACCCCTCGACCGTCCGGGACCCGTTCTTCCTGATGGTGCCGGGCTGGGCGCTGATCCCCTTCGTGATCCTGTCGACCGCCGCGACCGTCATCGCCAGCCAGGCGGTGATCACCGGCGCCTTCTCGTTGATCCGCCAGGCGATCCAGCTCGGCCTTCTGCCGCGCATGGAGATCCTGCATACGTCGGAAACCACGGAAGGGCAGATCTTCGTGCCGCGGGCCAACCGGCTGATGCTGGTCGGCGTGCTGATGCTGGTGCTCCTGTTCAAATCCTCCGATTCGCTCGCCAATGCCTATGGCATCGCGGTGACCGGAACCATGGTGGTGACGACGGCGCTCGCCTTCTTCGTGGTGTGGAAGCGGTGGCAATGGCCGCTTCTCTGGGCCATCCCCTTCACCGGCTTCTTCCTGGTGATCGACCTCGCCTTCCTGTTCGCCAATCTCGCCAAGGTCATCGACGGCGGCTGGGTGCCGCTGCTGCTCGCCGGCGGATCGATGCTGCTGATGTGGACCTGGGTGCGCGGCACGACTCTGCTGGCGGCCAAGACCCACCGCGATGCGATCTCGATCAAGGGTCTCATCGCCATGCTGGCCAAGAGCAAGCCGGTGCGGGTGCCGGGAACGGCGATCTTCCTGACCAACGACCCCGAGTCGGCGCCGTCCTCGCTGATGCACAACCTCAAGCACAACAAGGTCCTGCACGAGCGCATCATCATCCTGACGGTGCGCACGCTCGACACGCCGCGCGTGCCGCCCTCCAAGCGCTTCACCGTCGAGACGCTGTCGGACGATTTCACCTCCATCGTGCTCTATTACGGCTACATGGAGATCCCGCGCATGCCGGCGGCGCTCGCCACCTTGCGCAAGGGCGGCCTCAAGTTCGATATCATGACGACGTCGTTCTTCCTCGGGCGGCGGACGCTGAAGATGTCGGCCAATTCCTTCATGCCCAAGTGGCAGGACCATCTGTTCATCGCACTCTCGAAACAGGCCGCGACGGCGACCGACTTCTTCTCGATCCCCTCCGACCGCGTGGTCGAGCTCGGCGCGCAGGTTTCGGTATAGGGGCTAAGGGAAGGCAACCCGTCAAGAATTGGCTGACCTCGATCTCGATAGCATGATCGAACCCCGATGGTCTTATTGCGTCCGGGTCAAGGTTACCCTCGACGGCGAGACGGAGATTCGGGACAGGCGCTTACAGGATCTCTTCATGCGCTGCGTGACGGCGCGGACCTGTGCCCCATGGCGGGACGCACCCCCGGATATCGAGATAAGCAGTTTGCGGCTTTCTCACCCAGCCAGCCCTCCAAAGGACGTGAGGATCTCTCCGATTCAGAACTCCCATGAGCAATCGAATGTAAAAGCCGGAGCGGTGTTGCCGCCCCGGCCTTGATCGTCAGTTGGCCGGTGCAGGCGGCGGCGCCGTCGGCGTGGTCGGGGTCGCGGCGGGCGGCGCGCCGGCCGGCGGGGACGGGGGCGGTGCAGGCATGGCGCCGACCGGCATGCCGGCGAGCTTGTCGAGCATCTGGTTGGCGATGTCGGCGCAGCTCCGGAGCGTCTCGGCCTCGCCGCAGTTCACATCGAGCGCGGTGTCGCCGCGCTCCAGCCGGATGTGCGGACCGCGCGGCGGCGGAGGCGGGGGAGGCATCATTCCCCAGCCGCCGGGACCCTTGCGGCCGTGCTTGCCACCGCCGGGAGGCGGGGGTGGAGGGGGCATGTCGTCGGCCTGGGCCATCCGGACCTGCGGCGCGGCGCCCGCGGGGGCCGGGGCTTGGCTCTGCGCGAAGGCGAGGGGGGCCAGGGCAGCCAGGGCCACCCCGGCCAGGATCAATCTGCGCATCGGAAAAACTCCTCATGTCTGCGGCACACCGAAGGGCGGTGCCGATGACGTCGCTCTAGCGCTTGGCCCGCAATCCGCGCTGAACCGGCCGGTTCAGGTCGGGTTAAGATGCCACGGCTAGACCCCAGGGCCGTGAAGTGGACCGATCATGCGCATCCTGCTTGTCGAAGACGACCGCGCGCTGGCCGAGAGCATCGCCACGGTGCTGCGGCGCGAGCATTTCGCCGTCGACATCGCGGCGAACGGCGAGGACGGGCAGCATCTCGGCGACACCGAGCCTTATGACGCGGCCGTGCTCGACCTCGGTCTGCCGGTCGTCGACGGCATCACGGTGCTCAAGGAATGGCGCCGGATCGGCCGCAAGCTTCCCGTGCTGATCCTGACCGCGCGCGATGGCTGGTCGGACAAGGTGGAAGGCTTCAAGGCCGGTGCCGACGACTATCTGACGAAGCCCTTCCGCATGGAGGAGGTGGTGCTGCGGCTGCGTGCCCTGATCCGGCGCTCGGAAGGCCATGCGGAGGCGCGCATCGCCTGCGGACCGCTCATCTTCGACGCCCAGCTCGGCACGTTCGAATTCAACGGCCTGCCGCTGCGCCTGACCGGGCTTGAATGGCGCGTGCTCGCCTGCCTCATCCTGCGCAAGGAGATCGTGGTCGACAGGGGGCACCTGCTCGACCGGGTCTACGACGGCGATGCCGAGGTCGATTCGAACTCGCTCGAAGTGATCGTCGCCCGTCTGCGCCGCAAGGTCGGCCATGCGCTGATCGAGACGGTGCGCGGGCGCGGCTATCGGCTGACGGCGGCGGCGGGATGAGGGGTTTGCGCCTCGATCGGCTGTGGCCGCGCTCGCTCAGGGCGCGACTCGTCGCGGGCGCCGCCGTGCTCGTCGTCGGCGCGCTGCTGGTGACGGTTCTGGTCACCGGCGTCGTGCTGCGCCATTTCATCCGCGGGCAGGTCGACAGCCGGCTCGACACGCAGCTGCGCACTGTGGCAGCGGCGCTGGAACCGGGCGGCCCGGACGGGCTGGCATTGTCGCGCAACGTCGACGGGCCGCCGTTCGACCGCCGGGCTACCGGCTGGTTCTGGCAGGTGCTCGACGGCAATCGCGTCGTGCTGCGCTCGCGCTCGCTCGACGAGGCGGACCTGCCGCCCCCGCCGCTCCCCGATCCGGACGCACCGCCGCCGCACGGGAGGCCCAAACATCCGGTGCCGCCGGAGCTGACCGGCCCGCCGCGCGCGGCCGAATCGAGCGGGCCTCTCGGCGAGCCGCTGCGTGTGCGAGTCGCGGAAACGCGGGTCGGGGCGGTCGAGGCTACCGTCATGGCGGCGGCACCGCTCAGGGCGCTCACCGGCCCGTTGCGCGACGTGCTGACGAGCCTGGTTCTTCCGTTGGGGCTGCTCGGCGCGGGATTGCTTGGCGCGGTGCTGGTCCAGGTGCGCATCGGCCTCGATCCGCTGCGCCGTCTGCAGGCGCAGCTCGCCGCCGTCCGCGAAGGGCGGCTCGACCGCATCCCGGACCGCCAGCCGGCCGAGATCGGCCCGCTCGTCGGCGAGCTCAATTCGCTGCTCGACCAGAATGCCGCCAACCTCGACCGTGCCCGCAAGCACGTGGCCAATCTGGCCCATGGGCTGAAGACGCCGCTCGCCACGCTTGCCGTAAACCTCGCCGAACCGGGCCGCGACCCTGACGGCGGCCTCGAGCGGCTGGTCATGCTGATGGATCGGCGCATCCGCCATCACCTCGGTCGCGCCCGCGCCGCGGCGCTCGGCGGCCCCGTCCGCAGCCGGACGCTGCTTGCGCCGCGCGTGGCGGATCTCGCGCTCGCCTTGCCCCGCATCTATGCCGGCAGGCAGCTCGGATGCGAGATCGACATCGCCGCCGATCTCGCGCTCGCCTGCGACCCGCAGGATTGCGACGAGATGCTGGGCAACATCCTCGACAATGCTTTCAAATGGGCGCGGAGCCGCATCCGGATCTCGGCCCGGGGCGACGGCAAGACGGCGACCATAGCGGTCGAGGACGACGGGCCGGGCCTGTCGTCTGTCGAGGCGGCCGCCATGCTGCTGCCCGGGCGACGACTCGACGAGGCCGGGTCCGGCTACGGCTTCGGCCTGCCGATCACTCGCGAGCTCTCCGAACTCTACGGTGGCGGCGTCGCCCTCGGTGCCTCGACCATGGGCGGCCTCAAGGTCGAGATCGGGCTACCTCAGGCAGAGCGTGCAGGGTGACGCAGAGAAACGGGATTTTAATACTGGGGAGGAATATTCGAGGCAGGACATCGCCGCCACCCATGGCGACCCTATGCTTGGAACCTGGCGATGACGCGCGACAATAGGTGCGACGGGTGCGGCGACGGGCTCGCGCTCGACTTCGATTTCACCATGGCGTTCCAGCCGATCGTCGACCTCGGGAACCGATCGGTCTGGGGCTACGAGGCACTGGTTCGGGGCATATCCGGTGAACCCGCCGGCCACGTGCTGAGCCTGGTGACGGCGGAGAACCGCTACCGGTTCGATCAGGCATGCCGGGTCAAAGCCATCGAGCTTGCGGGGCGCCTCTACGAAGGCAGGCCGTACAAACTGTCGATCAACTTCATGCCCAATGCCGTCTATGAACCGGCGGCCTGCATAAGGACCTCGCTCCAGGCGGCCGACCGCGTCGGCTTCGCGCGGGACCAGCTGATGTTCGAATTCACCGAAAACGAGAAGATGGAGGACATCGCCAAGGTCAGGCATATCGTGCAGGAGTACAAGCGGTTCGGCTTCGTCACGGCGCTCGACGATTTCGGCAGCGGCTATGCGGGATTGAGCCTGCTGGCGTCCTTCCAGCCCAATCTGATCAAGCTCGACATGGAGCTGATCCGCAATGTCCATCGGGACCCGGCGCGCCAGGCGATCGTCGCTGGCGTCGTGGGCATCGGCCGCGAGCTCGGCATCGAAGTGCTGGGCGAGGGTGTGGAAAGCCTCGATGAGGCGAACGCCCTGGCCCGCGCCGGCATTTCGCTGATGCAAGGCTATTACTTCGCCAGACCCCTGATCGAGGGACTTCCTCCTGTTCACACGTTTCTCGACACGGTGAGCACGGGCAAAGCAGTCGCCTGAATCGTTCCGATCCGTCCGGGTCGCGAGCTCCGAGCGGGTCAACGGCGACGCGAACCGGCAAAGCTGGAAAATCCTGGCCGCCCGCCGCACTTCCCAACACAATCGGGCGTCGCTATCTTGCCCCGGATGGGCAGCGGACCCGGCTTCGGCGCGACGGGTGAGCGGGGGATCGACGATGCATCAGTCTGCCGAGCGCTTCCGGCATGCCCGCATCCTCATGTACAGCCACGATACGTTCGGGCTCGGCCATCTGCGCCGCTGCCGGGCGATCGCCCATGCGCTCGTCGAGCGCTTCAAGGGCCTGCACGTCCTGATCGTCTCCGGCTCCTCGATCGCCGGCGCCTTCGAGTTCCGCACGCGCGTCGACTTCGTCAAGGTGCCGAGCATCATCAAGCTGTTCAACGGCGAATACACCCCGCTCTCCCGGCACACCGACCTCGACGAGACGCTCGCGCTGCGCCGCTCGATCATCCAGAGCACGGCGGAGACCTTCGAACCGGACCTGTTCATCGTCGACAAGGAGCCGCTCGGTCTCAAGGGCGAGCTCGAGTCGACCCTCACCCTGCTCAAGACGCGCGGCACCATGCTGGTGCTGGGCCTGCGTGACGTGATGGACTCGGCCGCCCACCTCGAGGCCGAATGGGCCCAGGCCGACGTGCTGCGCAAGATGGACGCGCTCTACGACCGGGTCTGGGTCTACGGCCCGCAGGATTTCCATGATCCGCTCGCCGGCCTCAAGGCTTCGTCGGCCCTCAAGGCCCGGCTGACCTTCACCGGCTTCCTGCACCGCGAAGTTCCGGCCCAGCCGACTCCCCTCGGCGCCAGCTTGCCGGACGACGCATTGCTGGTGACGGCGGGCGGCGGTGGCGACGGCGTCGAGCTCATGCGCCAGATCATCGCCGCGCACGAACACGACACGACGCTGCGCTGGCCGGTCGTGCTGGTGCTCGGGCCCTTCATGAAGGCGGAGGAGCGTGAGGAGATGCGCCGTCGCGCCGCGCCGTTCCCGGCCCTGCACCTGATCGATTTCGACAACCGCATCGAGACGCTGATCGAAACCGCGGCGGGCGTCGTCAGCATGGGCGGCTACAACACGTTCTGCGAGATCCTGTCGCTCGACAAGCGGGCGCTGATCGTGCCGCGCATCGCCCCGCGGGAGGAGCAGCTCATCCGCGCGCGCCGCGCAGCGGCGCTCGGCCTCGTCGACATGATGCTGCCGTGCGAAGCGCAGGATCCGGCGCGGCTCGCAGCCGCCCTCAGCCGCCTGCCGCGGCGGCGTAAACCCTCCGAGACGGTCTATGGGCGCCCGCTCGGCGGACTGGCGCGCATCGGCGATCTCGTGCACGACTATGTTGCGGCTCGCCAGGGACCGCGCCTGACGCTGCTCGCCGGAGGCAGGGCGGAGGCGTGAGCGACCCCATCGTCGTGGTCCTGAAGGGCTATCCGCGCCTGTCGGAGACCTTCATCGCCGAGGAGATCCGCGGGCTCGAACGGGCCGGCCTCGACATCCGCCTCGTGGCGCTCCGCCGCCCGACCGACGGCGCCATCCACCCGGTGCATCGCGAGATCGTGGCGCCGGTCGCCTATCTGCCGGAATACCTGCACAATGCGCCTCTGCGGGTGCTGCGGGCGTGGCTGGAGCAGCGCCGCGCCCCGGGCTACGGCGCGGCGCGGATCGCCTTCCTCAAGGACTTGCGCCGCGATCCGTCGCGCAACCGGTTGCGCCGCTTCGGCCAGGCCCTGGTGCTCGCCGCCGAGATGCCGGCCGGAGTCGAGCGGATGCACGCCCATTTCATCCATACGCCCGCCAGCGTCGTGCGCTACGCAAGCCTACTCACGGGCCTGCCTTGGTCGTGCTCGGCCCATGCCAAGGACATCTGGACGTCGCCGGACTGGGAGCTGGCCGAAAAACTCGACGAGGCCGCCTGGACGGTGACCTGTACGCGCGCCGGCCGGGACCGGCTGGCGACGCTGAGCCCGGCCGGCAAGCCGGTGCACCTCGTCTATCACGGGTTGCGGCTCGACCGTTTCGTCCCGCTGCCGGCCCCGGGCTCGCGCCGCGACGGCGCCGATGCGGCCGACCCGGTGCGCATCCTCACGGTCGGCCGCGCGGTCGACAAGAAGGGTCTCGATCTCCTGGTCCGGGCGCTCGCCGGGTTGCCGCGCGACCTCGCCTGGCGCTTCACCCACGTCGGCGGCGGCCCGGAACTCGGGCGGCTCAAGGCGCTGGCGTCAGCGAAAGGCATCGCCGGACGCATCGACTGGCTCGGCGCCTGCGACCAGACGCAGGTGCTCGCGCAATACCGCCGGGCCGATCTCTTCGCGCTGCCCTGCCGGGTGGCGGCAGACGGCGACCGCGACGGTCTGCCCAACGTGATCGTGGAAGCGCAGAGCCAGGGTCTCGCCTGCGTCTCGACCCGGGTCGGTGGCGTCCCCGAACTGATCGAGCACGGTGCCAACGGCCTGCTCGTCGCGCCCGAGGATCCCGAGGCGCTGGCGGCCGCCCTCGCCGCCCTGATGCGAGATCCCGACCTGCGCCGCCGGCTCGGCCGCGCCGGCGCCGCGCGTGTGCGCCGCGACTTCGATTCGGAGACCGCGGCCCAGGCGCTCGTCGAGCTGCTGCGCGGCGAGGATCCGGTGCCGGCATTGAGCGCGGCGGCGGAGTGACGCGCCTTTGAGACGGCGCGTCCTCTTCTACGTCCAGCATCTCCTCGGCATCGGCCATCTGGTGCGCGCCGGCCGTGTCGCCGCGGCGCTGGCGGAGGGCTTCGAGGTGACCCTCGTGGTCGGCGGCGACATGCCGGCGGCCCTGGCGCCTGAGGGCGTCGACATCCTGCGTCTGCCGCCGCTCAGGGCCGGGGAGGGCGGGTTCTCGAGCCTCGTCCATCCGGACGGCCGCGCCTTCGGCGAGGCCGACCGGTCGGCACGGCGCGACCTCCTGCTCGGTGCCTTCGCCCGGCTGCGGCCCGATGTGCTGCTGACCGAGGCCTTTCCGTTCGGCCGCCGGCAGATGCGCTTCGAGCTCATCCCGCTCATGGAGGCGGCTGCGGCGACGCGCCCGCGCCCGCTGATCGCCGCCTCGGTACGCGACATCCTGCAGGAGACCCGCCCCGAGCGGCAGGCGGAGACGATCGCGCTCGTCCGGCAATTCTTCGACCTCGTGCTGGTGCACGGCGATCCCGAGCTGTTTCCGCTGGCGGCGAGCTTCCCGGCGGCGGGCGCGATCGCGGACAAGCTCCGCTATACCGGCATGGTCGGCCCCGAGGCGCCGGGCGACATCCCGCCGGAGGAGGTCTTCGACGTCATCGTCTCGGCGGGCGGTGGGGCGGTCGGCGCCGGTCTCTTCCAGGCCGCCGTCGCGGCACGCCCGCTGACGCGGCTGCGCGAGGCCTGCTGGCTGGTGCTGACCGGGCCGAACCTTGCGACGCAAGATCGGCCACAGGCTGCCGAGGGCGTCGAGGTGCGGGCCTTCGTGCCCAACCTGCCGGCGCGGCTGGCCCGGGCGCGGGTGTCGGTGTCGCAGGCCGGCTACAATACGGTGGCCGACCTCGCGGCGGCGCGTTGCCGGGCGGTGCTCATTCCCTTCGCGCGCGGCGGTGAAACCGAGCAGACACGGCGGGCCGCGCTGCTCGATGACCGCGGCTGGGCGGTGGCGCTGCCCGAGTCCAGCCTGACGCCGGAGGCCCTTGCGGCGGCGCTCGAGCGGGCGCTCGACCTCCCGTCGCCCGGGCCCGGCTTCGCGCTCGGCGGGGCCGCGGCCAGCCGCGCCATCCTGGAGCGTCGGCTCGCGACACAAGGCTGACGCCAAGCACTCCACAGCATATCCCACGGATTCCGCTTGACCGGCGTGCTTACCCCTCATCCGCCCAAGCCTCGCTTGGGCACCTTCTCCCGCAAGGGGAGAAGGGCGCCAATCTCGCCGGACGTCCCTTCTCCCCTTGCGGGAGAAGGTGCCTTGCCGAAGGCAAGGCGGATGAGGGGTAGGCGAGACCGTCAACCGGAAACTGCGCCGACCATTCGCCTTCCCGGCGCCGCCGATTGACCCTAAACAGCCCGGCCATGACACAGCCGCCGAAACTCCTCTACGTCGTCACCGAGGACTGGTTCTTCGCCTCGCATTTCCTGTCCGTCGCGGTCGCGGCCAGGAAGGCGGGCTTCGCGGTCGGCGTCGTGGTGCGGAGCCGCGATCCTGCGCTGGTCCGCCTGATCGAAGCCGCCGGGGTGAGGGTGATCGCCTCGCGTCACGAGCGCGGCCAGTTCGGCCCGCTCGCGATGCTCAGGCATATCGTCTGGTTCGCGAGACTGTTCCGGGCCGAGCGGCCGGATATTGTGCATCTGATCTCGGTCAGGCTCATCGTCCTCGCCGGCCTCGGAGCGGTTCTGGCGGGGGTGAGGCGGCGCGTCCAGGCCGTCACCGGGCTCGGGCTGATCGGCGCCAGCACAGGCGCCAGGGCCAAAGTCGCTCTCCGCCTTCTGGGTTGGCTGCTGCGCCGCCCGCTCGGCGGTCGGCGCGTGCGCTATGTCTTCGAGAATCGCGAGGACCCGGTCGCGCTCGGCATGGGTCCGGACGATCCTGCCCTCACCATCGTGGGCGGCGCCGGCGTCGATCCAGCGCGCGAGACGGAATTGCCGCTTCCGCCGATGCCGCCGCTCCGCGTCGCGGTCGTGGCTCGCATGGTCCGCTCCAAGGGCGTGGACGTCGCGGTCGAAGCCGTTCGACGCGCGCGGAACGCGGGCGCCGATGTCGCGCTCTCGATCTACGGCGCCCCGGACCCCGAAAATCCGCGCAGCCTTTCGGCCGCGACGCTCGAAGCATGGTCGCGGGAGCCCGGCATTGTCTGGCGCGGCCACGCGGAGGATGTGCGCGCCGTCTGGCGCGACCATCACGTCGTCTGCGTCCCCTCGCGCGGCGGCGAAGGCCTGCCGCGCTCGCTGCTCGAAGGGGCGGCGGCCGGCCGTGCCGTCGCCACCACCCGGACGCCCGGCTGCGCCACGTTCGCGCGCGACGGCATCGAAGGCTTCGTGACCCCGCCGGATGACGTGGACGCCATGGCGAAGGGCTTCGCGTCGATGGCCGGCGACCCCGACCTTGTCGCCCGCTTCGGCCATGCGGCGCGGGCCAGAGTGCTCGACGGCTTCACCACCGAGGCGGTGGCGAGGAGCTTCGTCGCGGTCTACCGGGCATTGGGGTCTGGCTGATGCGCGCCGACGTCGACCGCGCGGCCTTCATCCGGGCCCAGACCCGCCTGCTGCCGGTGCCGCGCGCGCCGGAAATCCGCCTCCACATGGCCGAGGAGGCAACCGATCTCTGGCAGAAAACCGAGGACGAGCTCGACGCCATCGGCCTGCCGCCACCGTTCTGGGCCTTCGCCTGGGCGGGCGGGCAGGCGCTCGCCCGATACGTCCTCGATCATCCGGACACGGTACGGGGTGGCCGCGTGCTCGACTTCGCCTCCGGCTCCGGCCTCGTCGCCATCGCGGCGGCGCGGGCCGGTGCCGCCGAGGTCATCGCCAACGATATCGATCCTTTCGCGCTCGCCGCGATCGCGCTCAACGCAACCGCCAATGGCGTGGTGGTCGAGGCGGAGAGGGGCGACCTCGTCGGCCAGGACGGGGGGTGGGACGTGGTCCTGGCAGCCGACATCTTCTACGAGCGCGACACGGCCGCGCGCGTGCTGCCCTGGCTGGAGGGGCTTGCCGTGGGCGGCGCCCGCGTACTGATCGGCGATCCGGGCCGCACTTATCTCGACAGCAGCCTGCTCGAGGCGATCGCGACCTACGACGTGCCGGTCAGCCGCGCGCTGGAGGACGTCCCCGTCAAGCATACCGGCGTGTGGCGGTTCAAGCCGCCGTCCAGCCGCCGTCGATCGACAGGTTGGCGCCGGTGATCGAAGCGGCGGCATCGGAGCACAGATAGGCCGCGAGCGAGGCCACCTGGTCGATGGTGACGAATTGCCGGGTCGGCTGGCCGGCCAGCATGACGTCGTTGATCACCTGTTCCTGCGTGAGGTTGCGGGCCTTCATCGTATCCGGGATCTGGCGTTCGACGAGCGGCGTCCAGACATAGCCGGGCGAGATGCAGTTCACTGTCACGCGGAACGTCGCGAGCTCCAGCGCCACCGTCTTGGTGAGCCCGGCCATGCCATGCTTGGCCGCCACATAGGCCGCCTTGAACGGTGAGGCGACGAGCGAATGGGCGGACGCGGTATTGATGATGCGGCCCCAGCGACGCGCCTTCATGCCGGGCACGGCCGCCCGGATGGTGTGGAAGGCCGAGGAGAGGTTGGTGGCGATGATCGCGTCCCAATCCTCCGGGGGAAAGTCCTCGATCGGCGACACGCGCTGGATGCCGGCATTGTTGACCAGGATATCCACGGTGCCGAGCTTCGCCTCGGCCTCCCGCATCATCGCCGAGATCTCGGCGGGCTTCGACATGTCGGCCGGCGAATGGAGGCAGCGCACGCGGAACTCCGATTCGATCCTGGCGCATTCCGCCTTGATCGTGGCGGCCTCGCCGAAGCCGTTGAGCATGAGGCCAGCGCCGGCGGCCGCGAGAGCCCGGGCGATGCCGAGGCCGATGCCGCTCGTCGAGCCGGTGACGACGGCATTGCGCGATTGCAACGGCATGGACTCTCCTCGGCGACGTCAATGACCGGAATAGCCTCTAAGCTCATCCCGGCGGCAGAACAATGCCGATGACCGTCGCGAGCCGGGACGTCGATGGTAGGCTCGCGGCACCGCGGACGGCGAATCGGGGAGGGACTCATGCGGCCGGAAAGGCTCACGGCGCTGACCGACGGCGTCATTGCCGTGATCATCACCATCATGGTGCTGGAGATGAAGGCGCCTCGCGACACGGACCTCAAGGCGCTTGTGGCGGTCTGGCCGGTGTTCCTGAGCTATGTGTTGAGCTTCATCTATGTCGCGATCTACTGGAATAACCACCATCATTTCTTCCAGCTGGTGAAGCGCGTGAACGGCGCGGTGCTCTGGGCCAACCTCCATCTCCTGTTCTGGCTGTCGCTCGTTCCGTTCACGACGGCCTGGCTGGGCGAGCATGAGCTGGAGGCAATGCCGACCGCCGCCTACGGCGTGTCGCTGCTGACCTGCGCCCTGGCCTGGTACGTGATGCAGACCGTCCTAGTCCGGGCGCAGGGCGCCGACTCGCCCATCCGGCAGGTGATCGGCCGCGACCTGAAAGGCAAGCTCTCCCCCGTCCTCTATGTCATCGGCATCGGGCTCGCCTTCGTCGCGCCGGTGGCCTCCGACCTCATCTATGCGGGCGTGGCCCTCATGTGGCTGGTGCCGGATCGCCGCGTCGAGAGCGCCCTCGCCAGGACCTGAGGGCTCGGATGGCGCGTCTTGACCGCGTCATCTTTCTCTACGATGTAAGGCTCGATCCATTCTGCACGCGGACTCGTTTGTTCATGCCAGAGGCTATGCCGACCATTCCCACAGACCGAGCCGGTCCAGCGGCCCGGCGGCAGACCGTCGGCGTCAAGGTCGGCAAGGTCACGGTCGGCGGCGGCGCGCCGATCGTCGTGCAGTCGATGACCAACACCGACACGGCCGACATCGAAGGCACCGCCCGGCAGGTCGCGGCGCTGGCGCGGGCCGGCTCCGAGATCGTCCGCATCACGGTCGACCGGGACGAGGCCGCCGCCGCCGTGCCGCATATCCGCGACCGCCTCGCCCAGATGCGCGTCGACGTGCCGCTCGTCGGCGACTTCCACTACATCGGGCACAAGTTGCTCGCCGACCATCCGGCCTGCGCCGAGGCGCTCGACAAATACCGCATCAATCCGGGCAACGTCGGTTTCAAGGACAAGAAGGACCGGCAGTTCTCCGCCATCGTCGAGACCGCGATCCGCTACGGCAAGGCGGTGCGCATCGGTGCCAACTGGGGCTCGCTCGACGGCGATCTTCTCACCGCCATGATGGACGAGAACGCCAAGTCGCCGAACCCGGTCGAGGCGCGCGCCGTGACGCGCGAGGCCATGGTGCGCTCGGCGCTCTATTCGGCCGAACGGGCCGAGGAGATCGGCCTCGCCAAGGACCGCATCATCCTCTCGGCCAAGGTCTCGGCCGTGCAGGATCTCATCGCCGTCTACAGGACGCTGGCGTCCCGCTCGGACTATGCCATCCACCTGGGGCTCACCGAGGCCGGCATGGGCTCGAAGGGCATCGTCGCCTCCTCCGCCGCGCTCGGCATCCTGCTGCAGGACGGGATCGGCGACACGATCCGCGTCTCGCTGACGCCCGAGCCCGGCGGCGACCGCACGGTGGAGGTCAAGGTCGCGCAAGAGATCCTGCAGACCATGGGCTTCCGCACCTTCGTGCCGCTCGTCGCCGCCTGTCCGGGTTGCGGGCGCACCACCTCCACCGTGTTCCAGGAACTGGCGCGCGACATCCAGAGCTACATCGTCACCGAAATGCCCGAGTGGAAGACGCGCTATCCCGGCGTCGAGACCCTCAACGTCGCGGTGATGGGCTGCATCGTCAACGGGCCGGGCGAGTCGAAGCACGCCGATATCGGCATCTCGCTGCCCGGCACCGGGGAGACGCCCGCCGCGCCGGTGTTCATCGACGGCAAGAAGGCTGTGACGCTGCGCGGCGCCCATATCGCCGCCGAGTTCAAGCAGCTCGTCGACGATTACATCGTGCGCCGTTATGGCGTCTCGACGCGGGACGCAGCGGAATAACGAGGCACGGCCTCACATCACGACGACCCGCGTCCCGACGTGAACCCGGCTGTAGAGGTCGGACACGTCTTCGTTGAGCAGGCGGATGCAGCCCGAGGAGACGTTGGTGCCGATCGTGTCCGGCTCGTTGGTGCCGTGGATGCGATAGAGCGAGGAGCCGAGATACATAGCGCGCGCGCCGAGCGGGTTCTCGATGCCGCCGACCATATGGCGGGGCAGGTCGGGCCGCCGCGCCAGCATTTCGGACGGCGGCGTCCAATCCGGCCATTCCGCCTTGCGGGTGATAGTCTTCTCGCCCGCCCAGAGGAAGCCCGGCTTCGCCACCCCGATGCCGTAGCGCAGCGCGTGGCCGCCGCTTTCGACCAAATAGAGAAACTTGCTCGCCGTATCGATGATGATCGTGCCCGGCGACTGGCGACCCACATAGGCGACGTCCTGGCGGCGGTAGATGGGGTTGATGGCGGCTTGCACGGGCAGCGCCGCATAGGCAACCGGTCCCGGCGCATAGGCCTGGCCGTAATAGGCGGGCCGGACGGCACGATAGACGCGCGGCGCCACCGGCCGCCGCTCGGTGCCGGTCAGCATATATTGGATGAAGCCGCCGCCGAAATCGCCTTGTGGCGGTGGCGGGGAGGTTCCTTGCGACCAGGCGATCGGCGGCTGCGGGTCCGGGTTCTCGATATAGACGTCGACGCCCGGCGTGCCCGAGCCGATGCCTCGAACGACATGAGGCGTGCGGCAGCATTCGGCCGCCGCCGGCCCGCACCAGGCCGCCACCACGGCCACGAGGCCGCCTATTGCCCAAAAGCGCTTCATGTCGATGATCCGATCCGCGAGGTCCAACGCCTCCGATGATCAGACTATACAGGCTAAGGCGGCCGCGTTGTTAATCATCTATTTTAATGGTTATTGCTTCGTAATCATGAATCGGAGGCTAATTGAAAAGGTTAGCGGAAAGTAAGCAGTCCGATTTCCGATTTAGACTTCCTGCTGCCAGCCAAAACGACCCGCGCGCGGCAGATGGTCGAGGGCGACCCGGCGCAGCCCCGCCACGTCGAAGGCGAAGATGAAGAGGCTGTAGATCGCCGCGCCGACGCAAGCCTGCAGCGCAAGGGTCGCGATGCCGGGGGTCAGCGAGCGCAGCGGCAGCACGGCCGCGACCATGGCCAGGGTACCGAGGGTCGTCACGACGACGTCCCTCGGCCGCGGCCAGCTCGCCCGCGTCAGCGTCGCCATGAGAACGAGAAGCAGGAGCGCAAGGCCGAGCGAGCCCGTCAGCGCATAGGCGAAATTGGTGGCGCCATTCTGGGCCGGAAGCGCATGGATGAGCGCGAGATTGCAGATGGTCGCCAACGCGCCGGCCGCGATCAGGGGCCTCGTGCGCGTCCTGATCTGGAAGATCGGATGCACCGCGTAATGAATGAGCCCATAGCAGCCGAACCCAGGCAGCATCAGGCCGAGGAAATGGCCGAAGGGGCCGCGGAATTCGGACGGCACGACGAGATGCTCGAAGCTCGGCATCACCAGCCAGACACCGGTCATCGTCGGCACGATGATGGCGAGAACAACGCCGATGTTGCGGGCGATCTGCTGTCCCGCATGGTGGACGCCGTGCGATTCCTCCGCCCGCACCGCGATCTGGAACAGCAGCACGTCGAGCGTCGAGCCGACCGCGAGCGCGATGCGGATGCCGAGATCGTAGGCGAGCGAGAATTGGCCTGATTCGGCGAAGCCGTATTTCTGGGCGATCAGGGCTCGGTCGACCAGCGGAATGAGCTGGTAGAGCATGCTCGCCGTAACGATCGGCATGGCGTAGCGGAAGGCCTGCGCGACCAGCGCCTTCTGGGCGATCCGCGGGGCAGCCTCCGGGTCGGTGAGCGAACGGCGGGCCGCGACGAGCGAGCCCGTCATCGACAGGCATAGACCGGTCAGCGCCATGACGGCGGAGCCGAAGACCCAGGCGCCGCCGACGGTCAGCAGCAGCGAGAGGACGTTCTTACCCATGATGATCCGCGCGTAGGCCCCGTCGAGGAAGCGGGCGCGCACCAGCGCCGTATGGTAGTCGAAGAGGCCGTTGGCGACCGCGGCACCCACCGCGAGGCCGATCAGGCCATGCGACAGCGGCACATTGATGCCGGTCAGCATGAAGGCCACCGCGCTCGAGCAGATGACGACGATGGCGCCCGCGAAGCTCAGGTCGAAGCTTGCCCGCAGTTGCGGCTGCTCGCGCCGCGTGCGCTCGGAGTAGAAGCGCGTGGCGGCGAGGCGCAACCAGTCGAACATCAAGGTCTGCATGACCTGACCGGTCGCCAGCGCCAGCGCCATGCGGCCATATTCGGCCGGCCCCAGGAACCGCGCCAGCAACAGGCCGATGACGAAATTCATCAGCGTGTTGGTCAGGAAGGGCAGGACGATCTTCACGCCGCGCAGTCCGCGCCACATGCGGTCCTGGCCGGCAGGACGGTCGGGACGAGAGAGGAGCCAAAGCGCATGGACAGGGGTTCTAAGGCAGAACCGCTAAGATGTCGTCATCAGCCGCGACAAGGAAGGATTGAACCATGAAGATCGACGCCCTCGACCATGCGGTGCTGACCGTCGCCGATCTCGAACGCGCAGCATCCTTTTACGAAACAGTGCTCGGTATGGAGCATCGCCGCCGAGACGGCCGTCATTCGCTGCATTTCGGATCGCAGAAGATCAACCTGCATCGGCAAGGCCATGAGTTCGAACCGAAGGCGAAACATCCGACGGCGGGCTCTGGCGACCTCTGCTTCATCACCACTGTTCCGATCGCCGACGTGATGATTCACCTGGCACGGTGCGAGGTGCCGGTCGAGGTGGGACCGGTCGAGCGCGACAGCGCCTCCGGTCCGCTGCTCTCGGTCTATCTCCGTGATCCGGACGGCAACCTGATCGAAATCTCGAACCTCAAGACGTGAGACGCGGTCTATCCGTCCCAGGGTGGGGGAGGGCCGGCCTACAACTGGATTTCGCTACCGTCCTGGCTCCAGCGCGTGTGGAACGAGCCGTCCTTGTCGAGGCGCCGGTAGGTATGGGCGCCGAAATAGTCGCGCAGGCCCTGCAGCAGGTTGGCGGGACCGCGGGCGCGGCGCAAGCCGTCGTAATAGCTCAGCGAGGACGAGAACGCCGGGATCGCCACGCCGTGCTCGACCGCGAGCGCGACGGTGCGGCGCCAGGCTCCTTCCGCCTTGAGTACGGCGTCGCGGAAATAGTCCTCGAGCACCAGGTTCGGGATCTCCGCCTTACGGCCATAGGCCTCGCGAATGCGGTCGAGGAAGCGAGCCCTGATGATGCAGCCGCCGCGCCAGATGGTGGCGACCTCGCCGAGCTTGAGGTTCCAGCCATACTCCTTCGAGGCGGCCGTCATCTGCTCGAAGCCCTGCGCATAGGCGATGATCTTCGAGGCGTAGAGTGCGTCCCTTATGGCGTCGATGTCGGCCTGCCCGGCCTTGCGCGGCGTCGGCGCCTCATGCGGCAGGATCTTTTCCGCCTCGCCGCGCAGCTTGCGCTGGCCCGACAGGGCGCGAGCGAAGACCGCTTCCGTGATGCCTGTCAGCGGCACGCCGAGGTCGAGCGCGTTGCGCGCCGTCCAACGCCCTGTTCCCTTCTGTTCGGCCTCGTCCATGATGACGTCGACGAGCGGCTTGCCGGTGGCGGCATCCGTCTTGCGCAGCACCGCCGCAGTGATCTCGATGAGATAGCTGTCGAGATCGCCCGTCTTCCAGTCCTCGAAGATGCCCGCAATGGTGCCGGCATCCATGCCGTAGACCGTCTTGAACAGGTCGTAGGCCTCGGTGATCAGCTGCATGTCGGCATATTCTATGCCGTTGTGCACCATCTTGACGTAATGGCCGGCGCCCTCGGGGCCGATATAGGTGGCGCAGGGCTCACCGTCGACCTCTGCCGCCATCTTGCGCACCATGGGCTCGATGCGGTCATAGGCCTCCGGCTCGCCGCCCGGCATCATCGAGGGGCCGTTGAGCGCGCCTTCCTCGCCGCCAGAGACGCCCATGCCGATGAAGCGGAGCTTTTTCTCCTTCAGCGCGTGAAAGCGCCGGTTGGTGTCGGTGAACAGCGAATTGCCGCCATCGATGACGATGTCACCCGCCTCGAGCAAGGGCGCGAGTTCGTCGATGACATCGTCGACCGGCTTGCCGGCCTTGACCATGATGATGACCACGCGGGGCTTCGATAGCGCCCCGACGAAGCCCTTCAGGTCTTTGGTCGGCGTGAAACGTCCCTCCTTGCCGAACTCCTCGACGAGCTTGTCGGTCCGTTCGCCGTGGCGATTGAAGAGCGCCACCCCGAAACCCTTGCGCGCCGCGTTGCGGGCGAGGTTGGCCCCCATGACGGCAAGGCCCATCACGCCGAGATCACATAATTCGCTCACTTGACGACCTCCCTTTGCAGGCGAACGCGATGGATCGCGGTTGGTTCGCCGCGTGATCGACATCGTAGGCGCCGGCCCGGGCAGGTACCAGCCAGGAACCGTGTTCTTCGCGAGCTGCAAGCTCAGGGTCGCGCCGCCCTCCGCTCGATCATCTCCGGCTCCGGACGGCGGCGTTCCGCCTGCCGGGCGCGGAGGCCGGGCAGCATGCGCCACAGGACATTGTCGCGCAGCCAATAATGATGGAACAGCGCGGCCGCGGCGTGCAGTCCAGCGAGCGCGACGATGATGATCGCCACGTAGTTATGGACCTCGCCGATCAGATGCCGCTGGTCCTTGCTGAAATCGACGGCGGCCGGAACGGTGAGGAGGCCGAAGAAGCTGAGCGGATCATGGTTCGCCCATCGGAACAGCACGCCGAGCACGACCTCGATCAGAAGCAGGCCGTAAAGCGCGTAATGAACGGCCCGCGAGGCCAGCTCGACGAGGCCGGACGTGGCGGGAAGCACGCGACGGCCCGGCCCGATCCTCCAGGCGATCCGGGCCAGAATGACCGCGATCAGGAAGAGACCGAGAGACACATGAAGATCTTGCATACCGTGCCGCAAGGGCGATCCGCGCGGCGCGAAATCCCACGTCTCGGCCAGGCCGAAGAGGGCGACGACCAGGACGGCGGTCAGCCAGTGAAAGGTCATTTCGAGGCTATCGTATCGTTGGCCGTCATCGCCGGCCGCGACCCGCGTGACCTCGGCCGTCGTTCTCGAAACCATGCGCAAATCCGTGCTTGTGAACCGCCCGTCGGACGTCGGGAGGTAACGTCTGGATCCGGCAGAAATGGCGAGGGTTGCGACGAAAGCGAAGCGTTAGAGTGTCGCGTGTCCTTCGTGCGTCAGGGCAGCGTACCTCTCACGTCGCCGCCGTCACCACCCAGATGCGGGCCGGCACCGCGATGCCGTCGGGTCCGTCGTAGTCCTTGATCGTCTCCCGGATCGCGGCCGTGGCCGCGTCCCGCTGTGCCGTGTCGGCGGTCGCGAGCGCGCGGGCCACGGGGCCGACCTGGCTGATGAGACCCGTCGCGGTGTCGAGGTCTCCCGAACCTGCGAGCGGCAGCATGACGTCGACGGGCCCGATTCCAATCTCGCGAAATCCCGCATCGCCCAGGATGGCGCGCAGGCGGTCCGGATCCGCCAGAGCGAAGGGACCGGGCGCGTCGGGATCGGGCTTCGGCGTCTCGTCGGGCGGCAGATGGGGTTTTGCCGCCCAGTGCGGCGCCGCGAAGAACGGATTGTCCTTGTAGGGACGCCAGCACACGAAGACGAGGCGGCCTCCCGGCTTCAGCGCTTTGCGGATATTGGCGAAGGCCGCGGCCGGCCGGTCGAAGAACATCACGCCGAAGCGCGACACGGCCAGATCGGCCGAGCCGGGTTCGAACGGATGCACGGCGGCGTCGCCGAGCCGCACCGCGGCGTTCCGGGCAGCGGCGGCGGCGATTCGGTCCCGCGCCACGTCGAGCATGGGTTGCGAGATGTCGAGGCCGAGCACGCGGCCGGTCGGGCCGACCCAGCGCGACAGCGCCATCAGGCTGCCGCCGCAGCCACAGCCGATGTCGAGCACGCGCTCGCCGGCGCGAGGGTCCGCGGCCTTGACAAGGGCAGTGGTCACATTGACGAACAGCGCATCGAGATCGGACTGCAACCGCGCCCAGCGGCTGCCGACCTCCCCGTTCCAATAGTCGATCTGGCCGGCGTTGGGGGTGGTGTCGGTCATGAGCGCGGGTCAGGTTTCGACATATTCGGCGAGACTCCTTGGCTCAGGGACCGGCACACCGTCTTCGCGCAGCCCATCGATATGGAAACGGATGGCCTTCCGAATATTGTCCTCAACTTCGGCGACCGTTGCACCCGTCGTCACGCAACCTGGAAGATCAGGAACATAGGCCGGAAAATTCGAACCCGCAGGTTCGAGAACGATAGCATAGCGCATTAAAATTTTGTCTTTAGACTGGCCGGGATACGAAACGTCCCTCATCCTGAGCCGGGTCCGGAGGACCCGAGTCGAAGGACGAAAGGGCCGAGACCGTGCCCCTTGCCCTCGTCCTTCGAGACGGCGCTTGCAGCGCCTCCTCAGGATGAGGGCAGACTGAGCTCACCGGTACGCGACGCAGCATCATGCTACTCCGGCACCACCCGCACCGCGCCGCGCGAGGCGCTGGTCGCCATCGACGCATAGGCCCTCAGGGCCGTCGTCACCTTGCGAGGGCGATGGGCCGCCGGCTTGAACCCATCCTTGCCCCTGGCCACCTCGGCGGCACGGCGATGCGCCAGCTCTTCCTCCGACACATCGAGATGGATCCTGCGGTTCGGAATGTCGATCTCGATCCGATCGCCCTCGCGCACGAGCGCGATCGTGCCGCCTTCGGCCGCCTCCGGCGACACATGGCCGATGGAGAGGCCCGAGGAACCGCCCGAGAAGCGGCCATCGGTGACGAGGGCGCAGAGCTTGCCGAGCCCTTTCGATTTCAGGTAGCTCGTCGGATAAAGCATCTCCTGCATGCCGGGGCCGCCGCGCGGTCCCTCGTAGCGGATCAGCACGATCTGCCCCGCCGAGACCTTGCCGCCCAGAATCCCCTCGACCGCCGCGTCCTGGCTCTCGAAGACCCGTGCGGTGCCGGCGAAGGTTAGGGTCGACGGGTCGACGCCCGCCGTTTTCACGATGCAGCCCTCTTCCGCCAGATTGCCGTAGAGCACGGCCAAGCCGCCGTCCTGGCTGAAGGCATGGGCGCGGTCACGGATGACGCCTGCCTCGCGGTCGAGGTCGAGCTCCTCGTAGCGCCGCTCCTGGCTGAAGGCCGTCTGCGTCGGCACGCCGCCGGGGGCGGCGGTGTAGAATGTCTTCACGCTCTCGGCGGGGGCGCGGGCGATGTCCCAGCGGTCGAGCGCGGCGCCGAGCGACTCGGCATGGACCGAGCCGGCATCGGCATGGATCAGCCCGGCGCGATCGAGCTCGCCGAGGATCGCCATGATGCCGCCGGCCCGATGCACGTCCTCCATGTGGACGTCACTCTTGGCGGGCGCGACCTTGCACAGGCACGGCACGCGCCGCGACAGCCGGTCGATGTCCGCCATGGTGAAGTCGACCTCGCCCTCGTGAGCGGCCGCCAGCAGATGGAGCACGGTGTTGGTCGAGCCGCCCATGGCGATGTCGAGCGTCATGGCGTTCTCGAAGGCGTCGAAGCTGGCGACCGCGCGCGGCAGCACCGAGCCGTCCTCCTGCTCGTAGTAGCGGCGCGCCAGGTCGACCACGAGGTGGCCGGCCTCGACGAAGAGGCGCTTGCGATCGGCGTGGGTGGCGAGCGTCGAGCCATTGCCCGGCAGCGCCAGGCCGAGCGCCTCGGTCAGGCAGTTCATCGAATTGGCGGTGAACATGCCCGAGCAGGAGCCGCAGGTCGGGCAGGCCGAACGCTCGATGACGTTGACCTCTTCGTCCGTCATGTTGTCGTCGGCCGCCGCCACCATGGCGTCGACGAGATCGAGCGCCTGCACCTTGCCGCGCAGATTGATCTTGCCGGCCTCCATCGGGCCGCCGGAGACGAAGACGGTGGGAATGTTGAGGCGCAGCGCCGCCATCAGCATGCCGGGCGTGATCTTGTCGCAATTGGAGATGCACACCATGCCGTCGGCACAATGCGCGTTGACCATATATTCGACGCTGTCGGCAATGATTTCCCGCGACGGCAGGCTGTAGAGCATGCCGTCATGGCCCATGGCGATGCCGTCGTCGACAGCGATCGTATTGAATTCCTTGGCGACGCCGCCGGCCGCCTCGATCTCGCGCGCCACCAGCTGTCCGAGGTCCTTGAGATGGACGTGGCCGGGCACGAATTGCGTGAAGCTGTTGACGACCGCGATGATCGGCTTGCCGAAATCGGAATCCTTCATGCCGGTGGCGCGCCAGAGACCGCGGGCGCCGGCCATGTTGCGGCCGTGGGTCGTGGTGCGGGAGCGGAACGGAGGCATGGCGGATCGACCTGACAGAATTAGGGGCTAGGTGTGATTTAATGTGCAATCGTGCCCGCGCCAAGACACAGCGGCGGTTCGGCCATTTTTCTCTCAACCGAACTCATCCCGTCCTTCCGGCAACAACCGAAATTCGGTACCCGTCGCCAGGACAAGAGGACTGTCGAGGAAGGGCGGATCTTCACCCCCGGCCGCCGGCCCTGGGCGGGGTCAGAAGGCGATCTGCACTTTCATCGAGCGGCGGCGGTCGTTCGCCGCCTCGAAGCCAGCCAAGGCCTCGTCGAGCGCGAAAGTGCCGGTGATCAGCGGCGACAGGTCGACGCGGCGCTCCGCGATCAACCGTACGGCGAGGGCGAATTCCGCATGGAAGCGGAACGAGCCGACGAACGAGATCTCCTTGCTGACCACGAGATTCTGCTGCAGCGGCACATCGCCGCCGAGCCCGAGCTGAACCAGCCGGCCGCGTGGCCTCAAGGCCAGCAGCCCCGCCTTCAGTGCCTGCGCGTTACCGGAACATTCGAACATCACGTCGATCGTGCCCTTGCCGGCGTTGAGCAACGCCAGCGCGGCGCCCTCGGTCGCAGCATTGATGGTTCGGTCGGCGCCGAGGCGCCGGACGATGGCGAGCGGCTCGTCCACGATGTCGGTGGCGATGATCTCCATCGCCCCATGGTGGCGGGCTGCCGCCACGGCCAGCGCCCCGATCGGCCCCGACCCCGAGACGAGGACCCGCTTGCCGAGGAGGTCGCCCGCACGCGCGATCGCATGCAGCGTCACCGCGAAGGGCTCGGCCAGGGCGAGCTCTCCCATAGGAACGCCCTCGGCCTTGAAACATTGCCCCTCGTCACAGACCAGCAACTCGCGGAAGCCTCCCTGGATATGCGGCATCCGCATCGCGCTGCCGTAGAAGCGCATGTTCTCGCAATGGTTCGGCAACCCTTCGAGGCAATAGCCGCAATGGCCGCAGGGGCGGCTCGGGTTTACGGCGACCGCATCGCCGACGGCGAGGTCCGTGACGCCCGGACCCAGCGCCTCGATGCGGCCGGCGATCTCATGGCCGAGGATCATCGGCTCCTGGATCCTGATGGCTCCGAAGCCGCCATGGTTGAAATAGTGCAGGTCCGAGCCGCAGATCCCGCCGGCCTGGATGCGGACCGCCACCTCGCCCGCGCCCGGCTGTCCGGGCGCACGCTCCTCGATTCGTAGGTCGCGCGGCGCGTGAATGACGATGGCGCGCATCGGATATCCTTTCAGGCGACGATCTATACCGCGGGGCGCGGCGCGGCGGCCAGCTTGACAGGGCGACAGTTATCGATAACAAAACGTGCAAGCAACAAAAAACACCGATCGCACCCCTGGGCCTGTCCTATGGTGCGCTCATGGGAGGATCTGGCATGGCGTCGGGTGATCCGCTGCGCTTCGAGGACGTGGCCAAGTCCTTCGGCGGCACGCGCGCCTTGAAGGGCGTCAGCTTCGCCGTCGGCCGCGGCGAGATCGTGGCACTGCTCGGCGAGAACGGCGCCGGAAAATCGACCCTCATCAAGATCCTCGGCGGCATCCACAAGGCCGATGCCGGGCAGGTTGCCATCGGCGACCAGAGCTACCGCCATCAGCCCTCCGGCACCGGGGGCCGGCAGCCGGTCGCCTTCATCCACCAGGATCTCGGCCTCATCGAATGGATGACGGTCGCCGAGAACGTCGGCCTGGCGCATGGCTTCCCCCGCCGCGCCGGCCTCGGCCGGCTGATGCCGATCGCCTGGGGCACGATGGAAACGAAGGCCGCCCGGGCGCTCGAGGCGGTCGGCTGCGATATCGATCCGACTGCGCGCGTTCATGGCCTCAGCCGCACCGAGAAGTCGCTCGTCGCCATCGCCCGCGCGCTCGCGGTCGAATGCGATTTCCTGGTGCTCGACGAGCCGACCGCGAGCCTGCCGGCCGACGAGGTCGAGCGGCTGTTCGCGGCCATGCGCCGCCTCAGGGCCGCGGGCGTCGGCATGATCTACGTGTCGCACCGCCTCGACGAGATCTTCCGCATCGCCGATCGGGTGGTGGTGATGCGCGACGGCAGCCTCGTCGGCGACCGGCCGGTGGCGGAGACCAAGGCCGACGAATTGGTCCAGCTCATCATCGGCCGCTCGGAGCACGAGGCCTTCCAGAAGGCGCATACCCCGGTCGGCCGCCCGCGCGTCTCCGTCACCGGCCTCCGGACGCCGCGCGCCGGCCCCGTCTCCTTCGACATTCGCCAAGGGGAGCTGCTCGGGCTCGTCGGCCTGCGCGGTGCCGGGCAGGAGGAGGTCGGCCGCGCCCTCTTCGGCGCCATCCCGCATCTCGGCACGGTCGAGATCGACGGCACGCCGCCCGATCTCTCGTCGCCAAAGACCGCCCTGGCGAGCGGCGTCGGCCTGATTGCCCGCGACCGGACGGAGGAATCGATCGCGCCCGCCTTGTCGATCCGGGAGAACGCCTTCCTCAATCCCGGCGCGGCCGGGCGGGGCCTGTTCTCCGTGCTATCGCCCGGGGCCGAAGCGCGCGCCGCGACGGCGATCGGGCAGTCGGTCGGCCTCAGGCCGAACGATCCCGACCTCGCCATCGAGGGCCTGTCGGGCGGCAACCAGCAGAAGGTGATCGTGGGTCGCTGGCTCGCCACGGGCCGGCGGCTGCTGATCGCCGAAGATCCGACCGCCGGCGTCGATGTCGGCGCCAAGGCCGAGATCTACCGTCTCATCGCTCGTGCGCTCGAGAGCGGCCTCGCGGTCGTGGTGGTGTCGACCGATTTCGAGGAGGTCGCCCATATCTGCCACCGGGTGCTGGTGTTCAGCCACGGTGGCATCGTGGCCGAACTCGAAGGGAGGGCACTGACCACGGCCGGCGTCATCACGGCCGCCTCGGCCTCCGACGCGGCCTAAGAATTAGACGGCGCAACGCCGCACGATCAGAGCGGAGGCAAACGATGTCCAACTCGATCAAGTCCGACGCGCTCGAGCCGACCAGGGGGGAGCTCAGGGAGCTCGGCGCCGGGCAGCGGCTCGTGCGCCTGCTGCCGGTCTACGGGCTGCCGATCCTGACGGTTCTGCTGATCCTGCTGTTCTCGGCGATGCTCCCCGACACCTTTCCGACCATGCTGAACTTCCGCTCGATCGTCGCCGACAAGGCCATCATCGCGCTTCTGTCGCTGGCCGCGATGATCCCCATGGCGGCGGGCAAGATCGATCTCACGGTCGGCTACGGCATCGTGCTCTGGCATATCCTGGCGATCAGCCTGCAGAGCATGTTCGGCCTGCCCTGGCCCGCGGCGGTCCTGGTCGTGCTGCTGCTCGGCGCGGGCACGGGCTTCCTGAACGGCCTCCTGGTCGAGGTGGCGCGCATCGACAGCTTCATCGCCACGCTCGGCACAGGGACGGTGCTCTATGCGATCGCCCTGTGGCACACCGGCGGCCGGCAGGTCGTAGCCGTGCTGCCCAGGGGCTTCCTGGCGCTCAACAACACGATGCTCGGCGGCGTGCCGATCACCGGCTTCTACGTGCTCGGCTTCGCGCTGCTCCTGTGGTTCGTGCTCGAGCACCTGCCGATCGGCCGCTATCTCTACGCGATCGGAGCCAACCCGAAGGCCGCCGCGCTGAACGGCATCCCGGTGCAGCGCTTCACGATGGGAGCCTTCGTCACCTCGGGCCTGATCACGGCGGTGGCGGGCGTGCTGCTGGCCTCCAAGCTCCGCATTGGGCAGGCCAGCGTCGGCCTCGAATATCTGCTGCCGGCGCTCGTCGGCGCCTTCCTGGGCTCGACCACCATCAAGCCGGGCCGCGTCAACGTCTGGGGGACCGTCGTCGGGGTGGCGATCCTGGCGGTCGGCATCGCCGGCATCCAGCAGTTCGGCGGCTCGTTCTGGGTCGAGCCGATGTTCAACGGGGTCACCCTGCTGATCGCGATCGGCATCGCGGGCTATGCCCAGCGACGCCGTGGCGCGAGCGGAAGGATCGTGAAGACGGCGGGCGCCTGAGCGGCTACCGCAACGGGGAAGGGAACGAAACGATGCTGAAGCGTTCATTGTTGCTCTCGGTGATGGCTCTGGCGCTCGGGACGAGCGCCGCCCGCGCCGATGCCTTCGTCGATGCGGCCAAGCAGATCGTCGCCAAGGCGACGGCGCGCGCCGACAAGTGGGAAGGGCCCACCACCGGCCCGAAGGCCGTCGGCAAGAAGCTCGTCGTCTATGTCGCCGGCGACATGCGCAACGGCGGCATCCTCGGCGTCGCCAAGGGCGTCAAGGAAGCGGTCGCGGCGATCGGCTGGGAGTATCGCGAGATCGACGGGCAGGGGACGGTCTCCGGCCAGGCGAGCGCGCTGAGCCAGGCGGTGGCGCTGAAGCCCGATGCGATCATCGTGGGCGGCAGCGATGCCGTCGAGCAGAAGGCGGCGCTCGAAGACGCGGCCAAGCAGGGCATCGCCATCGTCGGCTGGCACAGCGGGCCGAAGCCCGGCCCTCTCGACGGCACACCGGTCTTCGCCAATGTGACGACCGACTCGATGGAGGTCGCCAAGGTCGCGGCCATGAAGGCCGTCGCCGATTCCGACGGCAAGGCCGGCGTCGTGATCTTCGCCGATTCCACCTATGCGATCGCCATCGCCAAGGGGCGCGCCATGGAGGCGCAGATCAAGCAATGCGCGGGCTGCAAGGTGGTGGCCTTCGAGGATACGCCGCTCGCCGACGTCTCGACCCGCGTCCCCCAGCTGACCACGACGCTGCTCCAGCAGAATGGCGCCAAGTGGACCTATTCGCTCGCCATCAACGACCTCTACTACGACTTCATGCCGCCGGCGCTCGAAGCGGCCGGCATTGCGGGCGACGGCAATCCGCAGAACATCTCGGCGGGGGATGGCTCCGAATCGGCCTATCAGCGCATCCGGGCCAAGGACCACCAGGCCGCGACGGTGCCCGAGCCGCTCAACATGCAGGGCTGGCAGCTCGTCGACGAGCTCAACCGCGATTTCGCCAAGCAGCCCTGGTCGGGCTTCGTGCCCGCCGTGCATCTCGTGACTGCCGACAACATCGCCTTCGACGGCGGCCCGAAGAACGTCTTCGATCCCGACAACGGCTACCGCGACCACTACAAGGCGATCTGGGGCGTGAAGTAGCGCACCAAAGGACAGCGGCGGCCGTCTGGGACGACGGCCGCCACTTCCGGATATCCTGAAGCGGCCCTGGATCCGTGACCGACCGGCCCGACCGACCGACGAGCCCGCCGACGATGGCCGACGTGGCCCGTCGCGCCGGCGTTTCCGCCATGACGGTCTCGCGCGCGCTGCGCCAGGGCGGCGCGATTTCGGCCGGGACGCGGGCGCGGATCATGGCGGCGGTCGACGAGCTCGGCTACGTGCTCGACCAGACCGCTGGAACGTTTTCGTCCAAACGGTCGGGTTTCGTGGCGGCGCTCGTGCCCTCGCTCAACAATTCCAACTTTTCCGACACGGCACGCGGCATCACCGAGGCGATCGACGGATCCGGCCTGCAGCTGCTCCTGGGCTACAGCGACTATTCCGTCGAAAAGGAGGAACGTCTGCTCGAGGCCATGCTGACCCGCCGGCCGGAGGGGCTGATCCTGACCGGCGGGCGGCACACCGCGCGGGCGCGCCACAGGCTCCTCACCGCCGGCGTTCCGGTCGTCGAGACGTGGGAACTTCCGGCCGATCCGGTCGAGCACGTCGTCGGCTTCTCCAACGCCGCCGCCATGCGGGCGCTCGTCCATCACATGCATGCGCGCGGCTACCGGCGGATCGGTTATATCGGGGGCATGAGCGACCGCGACACGCGCGGCGCCGATCGCCGCGCCGGCTTCGCCGAGGCGATGACCGAACTCGGCCTCGATCGCGGCCGGATCGTCGCCGTCGGCCAACCGCCGATCTCGACGGAGCAGGGGGGCGCCGCGATCGCTCAGCTGATCGAGCGCTGGCCCGACACGGATGCCGCCGTGTGCGTGTCCGACCTCTCCGCCTTCGGGGCGCTGATGGAATGCGCCCGACGGGGATGGCCCGTGCCGGGCCGAATCGCGCTCGGCGGCTTCGGCGATTTCGAAGTCGCCCGGTCCGCCCATCCACGGCTCACCACCGTCGCGGTCGACCCCTACGGCATCGGCCGCAGCGCCGCCGATCTGCTGCTGCGCGCCATCAAGGCGCGGCGCGAGCGGCGAACCTTGCCTTCGGAAGTCGTGCTCATGCCGTTCGCCGTGGTGCAGCGCGAGACGAGTTGATCGACGCCGTTCGGTGGAGATCGGAAGATCGCGATCGGGCGGGATCGATTGTTCGGGAGACCGCAGGCTCGGTCCAGGGCTGCGAATTCAGGTTGACGGATGGATTTTGCCACGGTCTTTCCGCCGCTCATCCCGGCGAAAGCCGGGATCCAGTCTCGCGGCGGGGCGACGGAACAGTGAGGCTTGTGGCCTTACGGTCCTGGATCCCGGCTTTCGCCGGGATGAGCGGAGGGAGCGGCCCGCAAGCGTCAACCTGAATTCGGAATCCTGAGGCTCGGTCCGCCCGGCTTGACCGCGTCGCCGCGCGATGCGACAGGCGGGCGACCTGCCCCCAAGAGCGCTCCGAATGACCAGCTACGATGCCCTGTGCCTGGGCAATGCCATCGTCGACGTTTTCGCCACCGTCGAGGAGGATTTCCTCGTCGCGCAAGCCATCGCCAAGGGCGCCATGATCCTGATCGACGAGGATCGCGCGGCAGAGCTCTATTCGGCCATGGGGCGGGGCAGCATGGTCTCCGGTGGCTCGGCCGCCAATACCGCCGTCGGCATCGCGGGCCTCGGCGCCCGCTCCGCCTATATCGGCAAGGTCAAGGACGACACGCTCGGCCACATCTTCGTCCACGACCTGCGCGCCACGGGCATCCACTTCGATACCCCTCTGGCCGCGAGCGGCCCCGCGACCGCCTGTTCCTACATCCTGGTGACGCCGGACGGTCAGCGCACCATGAACACCTATCTCGGAGCCTGCCAGAATCTCACCGTCGCCGACGTCGACGAGCGCCTCGTCGAGGCCGCGCGCGTCACCTATCTCGAAGGCTATCTGTGGGACCCGCCCGCCGCCAAGGAAGCCTTCCGCAAGGCTTCGGGCATCGCCCATGCGGCCGGCCGGCAGGTGGCGCTGTCCCTGTCGGATTCCTTCTGCGTCGATCGCTACCGGGCCGAGTTCCTGC
The DNA here is from genome assembly GCA_965277635.1 of Lichenihabitans sp. Classification (GTDB taxonomy): domain Bacteria; phylum Pseudomonadota; class Alphaproteobacteria; order Rhizobiales; family Beijerinckiaceae; genus Lichenihabitans. The sequence continues at coordinate 156,066 of CBDIDE010000002.1, read as the reverse complement.
ATCTCATCCGGTCGGGCCTGGTCGACATCGTCTTCTCCAACGAGAGCGAACTCCACGCGCTCTATCAGACGGCGGATTTCGAAACCGCGTTGAAGGCGCTCAAGGATGACGCCAAGCTCGGTTTCGTGACAAGGGGCGAGGCGGGCGCGCTGGTGGTCGACCGGGCGGGCACCGAGGCCGTGAGGGCCTTCCCGATCGACCGGCTCGTCGATTCGACGGGGGCCGGCGATCTTTTCGCCGCCGGCGTGCTGGCGGGGCTCGCGCGCGGCTTCGACGGGGCGGCCGCGGCGCGGCTCGGCGCGCTTGCGGCGGCCGAGGTCATCGGTCATGTCGGCGCCCGCCCGGTGGCCGACCTCGCGGCCCTGGCCGCCGAGAACGGCTTCGCGTCCTGATGCCGTTGACGGGTCGGCATTGCTGCCGCCCGCCGCCGCTTCAGACCGGGACCTTACTGCTGGCCGCCACCCTGTCCTGAATCGCCGCCCTGCGGCCCGTTGCCGCCCTGCGGCCTGCGCTGCATCTGGCCGCCCTGCTGTCCGCCACCGCCCTGCGGCCGGTGCTGCATCTGGTCGCCGCCCTGCTGTCCGCCGCCGCCCTGCGGCCGGTGCTGCATCTGGTCGCCGCCCTGCTGTCCGCCACCGCCCTGCGGCCGGTGCTGCATCTGGTCGCCACCCTGCTGTCCGCCGTCGCCCTGCGGCCGGTGCTGCATCTGGTCGCCACCCTGCTGTCCGCCGCCGCCCTGCGGCCGGTGCTGCATCTGGTCGCCGCCCTGCTGTCCGCCGTCGCCCTGCGGCCGATGCCGCATCTGGTCGCCGTCCTGCGGCCCCCGGCGCCCGGCAGGCCCCGCGCGATCACCGCCATCGGGACCACGCCCCGGGAAGCCGGGACGGCCGAATTCCGGACCGCCGACTCCGGGACGGGACAGATCGAGGCGCGGCCGCAGGACCGGCCGCGGCACTGGAATGCGCCGACCATAAGGGTCGATTCTGAAGCAGCGGCCGAACGGTCCGCAGACGATTCGCGCCTGCTCGATCGGGGGGCGGACAAGATCTTGGCCGTCGCCGAGGAACGGAACCGCCGAGGCGGCGGTCGACAGCAGACCTGTTCCGGCCAGCGCCACAAGGAATAGTGAAAAGCGAGATTGTTTCATGTGGCTACCCCGTTACTAAGTTGGAAATGAGAGACTCACTTCGACGATTGCAAAGTAGAGTGCCGAGCGTGTCCCTGACATTAATTCGAAATTCATCACTTATTCACCTCTGCTGTTTCGGCCGACCGGCCGGGAAACGGATGTTGGGGTCGGATGCCGACGACGTTGCGGCCTTTGGAATCCGGCGCGGATTTCGTGCTAAGGATCGGCGAGGAGCTGCTGGAGCGACGCGGCACGCAACACCGGGAAAGCGGTAGACATGGACGCCGAAGACGCAGGTCCGCGCGCCAGAAGGCGCCTCAGCCAAGCGGGTGCGCTGGCGCTGGCGCTGATCGGCGGGGGCCTGCTCTGCGGCCTGTGGTCGATCGGCGAATTCCGCGCCTCCAGCCTCAGAATCGATCACGAGCGGGCCGCCATCATCGACCTTGAGCGGCTGCTGTCCTCGGTCAAGGATCTCGAGACCGGCATGCGCGGTTTCCTGCTGACCGGCCGCGACGGCTATCTCGACCCCTACACGGCCGCCCTGCCGAGGATCGATCAGGAACTTCAGGCCCTCGAAGGCACGCCGCTCGATCTCGACGCCTTGCGCGCCGCCGTGGCTGAACGCCGCGACAGTGCCGCGCAGGCGATCGCGGCCTATCGCGCGCTCGGGCCGGAGCAGGCGCTCCAGCATGTGCGGCTCGGGTCCGGCAAGGCCGCCATGGACAGGCTGCGCGCCTCCGTCGTCCAGGAGCAGAACGACGCCGACGAGCGCATCGCGGCGATCCGCCGATTCGAACGGCACTGGGTCTGGCCGCTCGCCATCCTGGCCCTCCTCCTGGTGATGGCCGCCTTCCTGATGACGGTCCGGATGGCGATCCGGCGGCGGCGCGAGCAGCGCATCGCCAGCGCGCTGTTCGAGGGCGTGCTGGAGAACGCCCCCGTGGGGCTCGGGGTGCTCGACCGTTCGCTCAAGGTCCGCCACATGAACCGCGCGCTCTCGGCGATGAGCGATCGGGCGCTGAGCGCCGCCGTGGGGCTGAGCATCTGGGACGTCGTCCCCCAGCTGCGCACGGCGCTCGAAGCGCGGCTGCGCCAGGTCGTCGACGGCGGCCGGCCGGTGCCAAATATCGAGGTCCAGGCCGGCAGCAACCTGCGCCGCGACCAGATGCGCGACTATCAGGTGACCTTCTATCCGCTCCGCTCCGTCGATTCAGAGGCGCGCGTCGAGGGAGCCGGCATGGTCGTCTCCGACATCACGGTGCGCAAGCGGACGGAGCAATGGCTGCGCGATTCGGAGGCGCGGTTCCGCAGCCTCACCGAAGCATCGACGGATATCATCTGGACCACCAATGCCGCCGGCAGCTTCGACCGGCCGCAACCGCAATGGAACGCCTTCACGGGCCAGAGCCCGGAGGAGTCCGCCGGGGAAGGCTATTTCGCGGCCGTCTACCCGGACGACCTCCCGCACACCCAGGCCGCGTGGACCACGGCCGTGGCAGGGCGGTCGCGCTATGCCGTGGAACACCGGCTGCGCCGTGCCGACGGCGCCTGGCGGCATATGAGCGTGAGCGCCGTCCCGATCATCGACGAGGACGACGAGACGCGTGAATGGGTCGGCGCCCATACGGACATCACCGACCGCAAGACGGCCGAACTCGAGCTCGAGGCGGCGCGCGACGCGGCCGAGGCCGCCAATCGGGCCAAGAGCGTCTTCCTGGCCAATATGAGCCACGAGCTCCGCACCCCGCTCTCGGCCGTCATCGGCTACAGCGAGATGATGGAGGAGGAGGTCGAGGATCTCGGCGAGACGCGCCTGCTGACCGACCTCGGGAAGGTCAAGGCCAACGCGCGTCATCTCCTGAGCCTGATCAACGACGTGCTCGATCTGTCCAAGATCGAGGCCAACCGGATGGATACATTCGCCGAGGAGGTGGATGTCGCCGCGCTGTGCAACGAGGTGGCCGCCACCGTCGAGGCGCTGGTCAAGCAGAAGGCCAACCGGCTGGAGCTCGATCTCGGCGCGGATCTCGGCACCATGCGCACCGATGCGGTGAAGCTGCGCCAGTGCCTGTTCAATCTGCTCGGCAACGCGTCGAAGTTCACCGAGGCCGGGCTGATCACCCTGAGGGCGCGGCGTCAGGCGGACTGGCTCGACTTCGTCGTGCACGACACCGGGATCGGCATGACGGACGAGCAGCTCGGGCGTCTGTTCGAACGCTTCAGCCAGGCCGACGAGACGACGACGCGCAAGTTCGGCGGCACCGGCCTCGGCCTCGCCATCACGCGCGCCTTCGCGCGTTTGCTCGGGGGCGACATCGCGGTCGAGAGCCGATCCGGCGAGGGGTCGGCCTTCACGCTTCGTCTGCCTGCCAGGATGCCGGACCGGCAGGTGCCGGAGGAGGGGTCCGCCACCATCGAGAGCCTGCCGTCGGACCGCCATGTCGTTCTGGTGGTCGACGACGATGCCACGCAGCGCGATCTGATGATCCGCTTCCTCGAACGGCAGGGTTTCGCGGCCCGCACGGCGCCCGACGGCCCCAAGGGGTTGGCGCTCGCCCGCGAGCTCAAGCCGCGCGCCATCCTGCTCGACGTGATGATGCCGCAGATGGACGGCTGGTCGGTGCTGGCGACGCTCAAGGAGGATTCCGACCTCGCCAAGATCCCGGTCATCATGGTCACCTTCGTCGACGAGCGGGGGCTGAGCACGTCGCTCGGCGCGGCCGACCACGTCAACAAGCCGGTGAACTGGCACACGCTCAAGGGCGTGCTGGACCGGTTGCGCGCCGCCGACGGCGACGTGCTGATCGTCGACGACGACTCCGACGCGCGCCAGCGGCTGCGCCAGCGGCTCGAACGCGACGGTTGGACCGTCCAGGAGGCCGCCGACGGCAAGGCGGCGCTCGACATGGTGGCGCATGGGCCGCCGCGTGCCATCCTGCTCGACCTCACCATGCCGGTGATGGACGGCTTTACCTTCTTGCATGCGTTGCGGGTCCGGCCGGGCTGCCAGGATATCCCGGTCATCGTCTTCAGCGCCCGCGACCTCTCGGCCGCCGACCGCGCCAAGCTCAAGGACGCCGACCGCGTGCTCAGCAAGACGATGAGCTTGCGCGACTTGTCGGGTGAACTGCGTGCCCTCGTGCCGCCCGAGGCCGAAAACCACGCCGACGCCCATTGAGGTCATCGCCGCCGGTCGGCGGCGTGCAGCATTACTGTGGCATTCGAGCAACTACGACAGGAGAACACGGCTCAGAACGCCAGGCTTATCCGGTGCCGGCCCATGGGCCACGGAACAACCACGATTCCGTCGTATCTCGCCATGGTCGGATTGCAGCATGTGCCTGCGGTCTCGCGACGATCCGACGATTTCATGGATGGCATTGTGCGAATGAGCGACAAAGGTTTCTGCATCCGGCCGGTGCGTGCGATCGGCGTGCTGGCGGTATCCTGGATGGCCTTGGGCCTCGCGCCGGCCATGGCCCAGTCGCCGCTGCTGTCGCCGACGCCGATGGCGACCAACCCGGGTAATCCTGCCGCAAGCCCGGCGCCGGCCACCAAGCCGCCGGCGGCCGCGCCCGCCCCGACCATCGCCTTGCCGCCCGCGCCCGCCGTTCCGGCGGCGGCTTCGACCATGCCGGCGCCTGCATCGGCGCTCCCGGCCGCCACGGCCGTTCAGGCGCCTGCGGCCGCCTCGCCGACACTGAACGGGTCGGCGTCAACCCCCGCCGCGGCACCGGCCTCGGCTGCTCCGACGACGCCGGTCGTCGCCGCCAAGAAGAAACATATCGCTCCGCCGCCGCCGCCCCGCGAGATGGCCCTGTCGACGGATCCGACGCCGACGCTCACGCTCGAGACCTTCTTCGCCACCGCCAAGGCCTCCGAGCGCTATGCCGCGATCGCGGACGCCGGCGGCTGGCCCGAGATCGCCGGTCGCCTCGCGCCGGGCTCGACCGGCAAGGCCGTGTCGACGCTGCGCCTGCGGCTCGCCATCGAGGGCGACCTCGGCAAGGCCGACGGCATGGACCCCAACGATACCACGGCGGGCATGTTCTCGACCCGTTGGGGTCCCGATCTGACCGATGCGGTCAAGCGCTTCCAGGCCCGGCATGGCCTCAAGGAGACGGGCATCGTGGCCGGTGCGACGCTCAAGGCGATCAACGTCCCGGCGCGCGTGCGTTTCACCGAACTCGCCTCGAGCGCCCAGCGTCTGGCGGGGCGCGACTTCAATTTTGGCGACCGCTATGTCGTGGTCAACCTTCCGTCGGCCTCGGTGGAGGCCATCGAGAACGGCCGCGTGGTGCATCGCTACGTTGCCGTCGTCGGCAATCCCGACCACGCCTCGCCGGAGGTCGACGCAAAGGTCGTCGCGATCAACCTCAACCCGACCTGGACGGTGCCGAGCTCGATCATCAAGAACGAGATCATCCCCAAGATGCAGAAAGACCCCGGCTATCTCAGCCGGGAGCATATCCGCATCCTCGACGGCGCCGGCAACACCATCAACCCGCGCTCGGTCGACTGGTCCTCGCAGCGCGCTGCCAACTACATCCTGCGGCAGGATTCGGGAGCGTCGAACGCGCTCGGCAACATCCGCATCAACATGCCCAACAAATATGCCGTCTACATGCACGACACGCCGTCGAAGCGCTTCTTCGGCGGCGACTACCGCTTCCTGTCGCACGGTTGCGTGCGCATCGAGGGCGTGTTCGACCTGGCGTCCTGGCTGCTCGAGGGCACGGGCGGCGCCCCCGACGGCACCTGGACCAAGGACGCCATGCTCAAGCAGGTCAAGACCGGCGAGCACCAGGACATCAAGCTGGCGAAACCCGTGCAGGTCGCCTGGGTCTATCTGACCGGTTGGGCCGACGGTAACGGCAAGGTGCAGTTCCGCGACGACGTCTATGGCATCGATACGGTCGGCGCGGGCGCCCAGGCCCAGGCCGATCCGATCGGTACCCTGGTCAACAAGCAGTAGGCTGATCGCTCAGGCGGGGACGCGGGGCACGGTTACGCCGATCATGTCGCCCTCGCGGACCAGCGCCGCGAGCCGCGCCTCGTCCCAGCCCTCGGTGCCGGCTGGGCGGCGCGGCAGCACCATCCAGCGATAGTCGGCGGTGGAGTCGACGACGCGGATGGCGGTGTCGTCCGGCAGCACGGTGCCCCATTCGGCCAGCAGGCCACGCGGGTCGCGCACCGCCCGCGCCCGGTAGGCGGCCGATTTGAACCAGAACGGCGGATAGCCCAGCACGGCGCGCGGATAGCAGCTGCAGAGCGTGCAGACGACGAGCGTATGCGCCGTCTCGGTATTCTCCAGCACGCCGAGCGGCGGCGCGCCCCGCATGGCGACGCCCATGGCCTCGGCGGCGCGCGTGCCGTCGTCGAGCAGCAAGGCCCGATAGGCCTGGTCGACCCAGGCCCGCGCCACCATGGCGGCGCCCTGCGCCGGCGAGGCACGATCCGTCACCGCGATGCGCTCGGCGATCTCAGCCGTCGACGCGATGCCCTTTTGAGCGAGGAGGCTCCGCAGCGCCGCCAGCAGCCGTTCGGGTTCGGTCTCGGCGAGGGTCATGGGCCGGGCTCCAGCCAATGTTCGAAGACCTCGACGAGCAGCGTATCGCGATGGCGCGGCTCGGGCCAGATCGCCGTCGCGTCGAAGGCGACGTGATAGAGCGGCACTCTCGCGGCCGGGCGGCCGAAAGCGAGATCCTCGGGATTGGGAAAAGCGCCGAGCCGACGAACGACCCGGCCTGGCTTGCCGCGCAGGTAATGCGGGGTGCGGATGTGCACGGGGCCGTGGGTTTCGGGCCAGTCGTCCTTAACCCGCACCGCGGTGCCGGCCGGATAGGCGGCCTCGCCGGTCACGACCGCGCCGGCGCGTTTCGGATGGCCGCGGAACCGCTGCCGGCCGAGCCGTCGAGCGCGGCGGCGAGGTCATCCTCGCCGATGACGCCCTTGAGGATCAAGGTGTTGGCGATCGATCGGATCCAGCGCTGATAATAGGTCAGGCGATGATACTCGGCCTCGGGAATGGCCTCGATGCCGCGCCGCAGCTCGTCGACCGACATGACGCCCTTGAGTCCGAGAATCTGCCGGATGGCGTCGACCTCCCGGTCGAAATCGTCGAGCGCATGCGGCTCGGTGTCGACCGCGAGGCACATGTATTTGGGGACGCCGCCCATGTCGTGATGGGCGCGGGGCAGGCTCTCATCCATGCGGCCTTGCCTAGCATGGCCGGGCCGGGGAGTCACATCCCCCGGAGCCGTCTCAGGCGGCGCTCCTGCGTTCTTCCGCCGCCTCGGCGTCGAGCACCGCGGCCAGGGACTCGGCCGCCAGCGGTCGCCCGAGATAATAGCCTTGGCCATATTGGCAGCCCCGCTCCGACAGGCGGGCCATGGTGTCCCGATCCTCGATGCCCTCGGCGACCGTCCGCAGTCCGAGGTTCTTGGCGAGGCCCAGCACCGCGTCGACGATCTTCTCGCTCTCGGTGTCGACCTGCATGGCCTGCACGAAGGAGCGGTCGATCTTGATCTTGTCGAACTTCATTTCCCTGAGGTGATAGAGGCTCGAATAGCCGGTGCCGAAATCATCGAGCGCGATGGTGACGCCGAGGCGCTGGAGCGTCGACAGGATGGCCTTGGCCGTGCTCATGTCGGCCACCAGCGCCGATTCCGTGATCTCGATCTCGAGGCGCTTCGGGTCGAAGCCTTCCTCGGACAGGATCGCCAGGATCTGCGTCGGCAGCAGCGGATCGCGCAGGTGGAGCGGCGAGACGTTGAGCGATAGGCGAACCTCCGGCGCCGATGCCTTGAGGTCGCGGCAGGCCTGCCGCAGGATCGAGAAGGTCAGCTGCGGGATCAAGCCGAGCTGCTCGGCCAGCGGAATGAAGACATCGGGCGGCACGAAGCCGCGCGAGGGATGGTTCCAGCGCGACAGAACCTCGAAGGCATAGACCCGCTGGTCCTCGAGGTTCATCAGCGGCTGATAATAGGGACGGATCTCCTGCTCGGCCACGGCCCGTCGCAGGTCCTCCTCGAGCGACGCCCGGTCGCGCAATTGCTCGTCCATGCTGGCTTCGAAGAAGCGGAACGTGTCGCGTCCGTCGGCCTTGGCGCGATACATGGCGATGTCGGCGGTGCGCAGCAGCACCTCCGCGCTGGCGCCATCGTTCGGGCAGATCGAGATGCCGATGCTCGAGCCGATCTCGACCCGGACATCGCCGATGGTGATCGGCGCCCTGACCGCCGCGAGGATCGCTGTCGCCAAGGCCGCCAGGATGTCGCCGGGCCGCTTTTCGCCAGGCCTGATCTCGGCGATCACGGCGAATTCGTCGCCGCCGAGCCTTGCCGCGAGGTTCGGCGCTTCGGCGACGACATCGATCCGGCGGGCCACCTCGCACAGCACCAGGTCCCCGATCGCATGGCCGTGGATGTCGTTGACCGGCTTGAACCTGTCGAGGTCGATCAGCAGCACCGCATGGCTCGCCGCGCCCTGCAGGGCCTTGCCGACGGCCGCCTCGAGTTCGGTCGCGAAGACCCGGCGGTTCGGCAGGCCGGTCAGCGCGTCGTGGCGGGCGAGGGCCTGGGCCTGCTGCTGCGCCGCGCGCGTCTCGCCATGCGCCTTCTCGAGCGCCAGCATGGTGCCGTGAAACAGCTCGAAGGCCTTGGCGAGTTCGCCGATCTCGTCCACGCGATTGGTTTCCGGAACTTCGATCGTTCGATCGCCGCCGGCGAGGCGCGACAGCGCGGAGGTGATGGCCGCGAGCGGATGGCAGATCTCGCGCCAGGCCATGAACAGGATGAAGCCGGCGAGCACGACGGCCACCCCGGTCGAGATTCTGAGGGAGGTCGTGGCGGCGCCGACGCGCCGGCGAGCGATCTCCGCCTCCCGGTTGGCTTGCCGCTGGTTGTTGTCGACGAGCCATCCGACCGCGCTATCCGTCGCTTGGCGGGAATATTCCAGCGCGCCGTTCCACAGCAGCGCGGCATCCTGCGGATTGTGGGACGCCAGCCAGGCGTCGTGCTCCAGCAGGTAATTGCGCCACGTGCGCTGAAACGCCTTCACGTTGACGTCCGCCGCCGGCCCGATGAGGTCGTGATACTGGCCGAGGATGTCGGTGATCGCCGCTCTATGCTCGGCCGCCGAGGCCTCGACCTTTCGGGCCTTTTCGGCGTCGGGTGCCAGCAGATAGCGGCTTTCCGCAGCGCGATACTCGATGATCTGGCTCGACAACCGGCCCAGCAATGCGGCGCCCGACAGCCATTTGCGGGTGGTGGCGTCGACCTGGGCGTCGACCGATCTCAGGCTGGTCGTCGCCAGCGACCCGATGGCGAAGATGATGATCAGGAAGGCCGAAATATAGAGGATGAGACGGGCTTTGATCGACCTGTTGATGAGCATTTTAAGCGCCGCACCTTGCGTGGCCGCCGCGGCCACACCTCCACCCATACGGCAAAGCCCTTAATCCAATGTTTGCCGACGATCGTCATACCCTTCGCGGCCACCACGGAACCTTCGTCGAGGAGAAGGGATTAAACTCGGAGCCGAATGACGGCAAAACGCCGACATCCGGCTCCGGTCATTTGTGTTGGATTGGTTCCTTCACCGCTGCAACGGTTTCGAAACCTCTTCATCATGCGCTTTTGATCGTATCAAAGCCTAGCAAGCCTGACTCGTGCGACGCCGCCGAGCCCGATAGCTCGAGCGGACGCCTTGGACAGATCGATGACCCGGCCTGCCGCAAACGGGCCGCGGTCGTTGATCCTTACGACGACGGAGCGGCCGTTCGACTGGTTGGTGACCCGAACGCGCGTGCCGAACGGCCAGTAGCGATGGGCCGCCGTGAAGGCTCCGGTGTTGAAGCGCTCTCCGCTGGCTGTCCGGTGACCGGAAAATCCGGGTCCATACCAGGAGGCGAGTCCGCCCGACGAGGCGATGTGGCGCAAGGACCTCCCGGACCATCGATGGTGATGCAGGTGCGACCTGAACCGCCAATGATGCGTGTGGGCTTGGGCGGCCGTACTGCCTAGTCCCATGGCTAGAACAAGGGCGGACGCCACCAGAATCTGACGTTTCACGTGATCGGTTTCCCGTACTGTTTCAGACGGGCCGGCACCATAGAACCATTTAAGGCGATACTGTGTCTGTAGATCCGTTAGACTATGCTCGGCTTGGTGTCATTGATTACTCTTACCTAACTAAATATAGTGCCGGGCAGGGTTGGTCATCAATTTTTTGATCAAAAATAGGTTGGAATAGCGGAAATTGAATCAAACGGGATTGGCAAGTATCGGCAATAGCCAAGCCGAAGCTCATGCCAAGCCCGTCGCGCCGTCGGGGACTGCGTCGATAAGCGCCATTCGCCCTCGGCGGATCGGGCGGCTCGTGGCGGAAATATCACGGCGTGAGAAAGAGACTCGAAACCACCTTGGGAAGTCTAGTTTTTCTGACGTTTCAGGTGCCGCCGCCGTGGGCCACGCCGGGTCGGATCTCGGCCCCTTTCGGCGAGGCGCCGAAGGATCCGCGCGTCAAGCGCCGTGGTGGGTCACGGCAGGTTCAGCTTGGATCTTGCGCGTCGCTTCTCCTATGGTGCCTGGTCAACCCGTCGGGTAGGTCGAAATTGAGGAACCATGCGCGCGAGTCCGCTCGTCCGCCGGAGCGGAGGTCGCGCCGTCCCATGACATCGTCTCCGCGGCTCGATGGGATGCGGCAAGCTGCCTGGCACGGGTGCGTCCTTGCGGCGGCCCTCGCCGGTCTGGCCGCATCGGAGCCGGCCTTGGCCCAGCAGACTGTCGCCGTAACGCCAAGCGAGGCTCAGGGTGGAGCGCATCACGCGACGGTCGATGCCGACGTCTATCCGTGGTCGTCGGTGGCGAAGCTCTTCAACAGCGTCGGGGGCTCCTGCACAGGGGCGGTGATCGCCCGCGACGAGGTGCTGACCGCCGGCCACTGTCTCTACGCGTTCCGCACGCGCCGCTTCCTCCCGCCGGAGGCGATCCACGTGCTCCTTGGCTATGACCGCGGCGACTACCGGGTTCATGCCCGGGTGGCGCGCTACCGGCTCGGACCCGGCTACGACCCGCAGGTGGAGCAGCGTTCGGCCGCATCCGATTGGGCCGTGCTCCATCTCGCCGAGCCGCTGCCCGGCAGCGTCGAGCCGCTGCCATTATCGCAACTGCCCGCCTCCGATAAGGCGGCAATCATGGTCGGGGGCTTTGCCCGCGACAAGGCGTACATGATGACCGCCGACGACCATTGCGTGGTCACCGGCAGCGTCGATGGCGGCAGGCTGATCGCGCATGACTGCGTCATCGCCCCGGGCGATTCGGGCGCGCCGCTGCTGATCAGCCGAGGTCCCAAGCAGATCGAGGTGGTCGGCGTTGCCGTCGGCATCTGGCATGTGGGCAGCAAGGCGGTGGCGATCGCGGCCCCGATCTCGCCGTCGATCCTGGCCGGAGCCGTTCCGCCGCCCTGATCCGCGCGCGCCACGATCGAGGCGGGCGCATCACGCGGGCGAGCCTCGTCCGACGTCGGCCGCGATGAAGGCTGCGGCCGGATGGCCGCGCAGGAGCGCGAGCATCTCTTCGAGCACCGCCCATGCGGTGGCGTCATGAGCCAGGTGGTGGGTGAGGAGGCCGATCGGGCGTGCGTCGCCCGCATCGATCAGTTCGGCCAACCTTGCCGCCACGTCTTGCGCCTCGCGGCCGACGCGGTCGCGACGCCAGTCGACGATGTCGAGGTCGCAATTGAGCCGCGGGAGCACGGCCTCGACGGCCAGCGGTGGAGGTCCGAAGGCCGACAGTGCGGTGAAGCCAAGGCCCGGCAGATGGGGGATCACGGCGGGCGCGATGCGGTTCCAGGGTGGCGCCAGGATGTCGGAGAGCCGCGCGCCGAACAGCGATTGCAGCCACACGCGGCCGCAAGCCAGCTCTTCGACCACCGCCGCGATGTCGCGCGTCCCGCCGAGTTCGCAGGCCTTGCTTCCCGGCGCCGCATGATTGATGTGGGCGAAGCCGTGCTGGCAGGGCGTCACCGCGCTGTGGTCGGCGATCCAGGGCGCGAGATCCTGCTCGGCGCGTGCCGGGATGACCGCCAGCAGGATCGGCATGCCGACCTTGAGGCAGAGATCGGCGAGGCGGTCGAGGGCATCGGTCACCGCGACGGCATCGTCGTCGCGCAGCCAGATCTCGATCGTCCGTCCCGCGCCATGAGCACGCTCGAGCGCTTCGACAACGGGCCGCCAGGCCGGCGTGGTCATGCGCTCCTCCATGCCGGCCGATCGACGAGGCCGGCGAGATGACCCGAGAGGATCGCCGCCGCCGCGGCGATCGTGCGCTCCCCCGTGACGAAGCGCCGGGCTTCCGCGCCGAGCCGACGGCGTTCCGGCCCGTCGGCGATCAGCCGGGCCAGAGCCCCGGCATAGGCGCTGACGTCGCCGGCAGGCGTCAGGAGGCCGGTCTCGCCGTCCCGCACCACGCTCGGGATGCCGCCGCAACGCATCGCAAGCACCGGCAGGCCGGCCGCGCCGGCCTCGAGATAGGCCATGCCGAAGGCCTCGTTGATCCCCGGCCAGGCGTAGAGATCCGCCTGTGCCAGGGCCGCGACGATCCCGGCGCCCGACACTTCGCCGCGCCAGACCAGCCGCTCCGGCGGCAATCCGGCGAAGACCGTGCGCACGTCGGGCGCCGCAGGACCGTCGCCGACGACGGTGAGCCGCCAGGCCAGGGCCGCCGGCAGCAGATGAAGCGCCTCGGCCAGGATCGCATAGGAGCTGAGCTTGTCGCCGGGCCGCATCATGGCGACGGAAATCAAGTCGACGACGCCTGTGGGAGTACGCGTCGGGAGATGGCGGAAGGGTTCGGCATCGACGAACGGCGGCAGGTCGACCAGCCGCGCTGCGCCGTCAAGCCGCGCGAGACCGTCGCGGTCGCCCGGCGTCAGGCAGAAATGCACGTCGGCCGCCCGCAGCGCCGCTTCGTTGACGGCGTGCCAACGGCTCCAGGGGCCCCTGGCGCGCTTGGGAGCATGGGAGGCTTCGGCCGTCGCATAGGCGAGGCCGAACCTGCGCGCCAGATGCGGTCCCAGGAAATCAGGCGCCTTGTAGAAGGGATGGTAGGTGAACCAGAGGTCCGGCGCGCCGTCGCGCGACCAGCACGCCGCGACGGCCTCGCGCTCGCGCTGCGCGCTCGCCTCGATCTCGGCTTTGCGGACGGGGTCGGGCGTCGCCACGAAGCTGCGCAGGGTCGAGACGAGCCCGACCTCGTGCCCACCCGCCCGTAGCGCCGCCATGAGAAGCAGTGCCATGGCGCGGTCGCCCGAAGGGACAGGATGATCCGGTCCCTTGATCGGTGCATAGAAGGCGATGCGCACGATCCCTTCCCGTCGTCAGGCCGTATAGGGGTCGGCCGCGTCGCGCAGTCCGTCGCCGAGGAAGTTGAACGCCAGGATCACGAGGATCACCGGCACCACGGGGAACATCAGCCAGGGGTAGAGCGCCACGACGTTCATGTTCTGCGCTTCGTTGAGCATCACGCCCCAGGAGACGATCGGCGGGCGCAGGCCGAGCCCCAGGAAGCTCAGCGCCGTCTCGGCGAGGATCATGGCGGGAATCGTGATCGTGGCCGAGGCGATGAGATGGCTGATGAAGCCCGGGATGAGATGGCGCAGCAAAATGCGCGGCGTCCGGGCACCCATGAGCTGCGCGGCAAGGATGTAATCCTCCTCGCGCAACGAGAAGAGCTTGGCGCGCACCGCGCGGGCCAGGCCCGTCCAGTCCATCATGCCGAGGATCACGGTGATGCCGAAATAGACGAGGATCGGGCTCCACGAGGCCGGCATGATGGCGGCCAGCGCGAGGAAGATGGGAATGTGTGGAATCGAATGGATGACCTCGATCAGCCGCTGGCTCAAGAGGTCGAAGAGGCCGCCGTAATAGCCCGCGAGGCCGCCGATGGTGATGCCGAGGCAGAAGCTGATGGTGATGCCGATGATGCCGATGGTCAGCGAGATGCGGGCCCCATAGATCATGCGCGAGAGCAGGTCGCGACCGAGACGGTCGGAGCCGAGCAGGAACAGGATGCCGCGCTCGGCCGGGCAGGCGAGATGCAGGTCGGAGTCCACGAGGCCCCAGAAGCGGTAGGGGTCGCCGTGGCAGAAGAAGCGCAGCGGCATGACCTTGCCGCGGTCGACGGCATATTGGCGTTGCAGGTTGTCCATGTTGAGATGGTAGTCGTAGCCGTAGACGAACGGCCCGACGAAATGCCCTTTGTCGAAGAGATGGAGCCGCTGCGGCGGTGCCCGGATGAAGTCCGTATGCCGCGTATTGGCCTCGTAGGGCGCCAGGACCTCCGAGACCGGGATCGTCGCGTAGATGGCAAGCAGGAAGATCCCGGCCACGACTGCCAGCCGATGCCGCTTGAACTTCAGCCACATCAGCCGCCATTGCGAGGCGAAGTAGATCTGTTCCTGTTCCGGCGTCAGCTTGTCGGCCGACTTGATGTCGAAGACCTCATCGGAGACGTAATGGGCGATGGGCACGCCAGCCGTAGGCAGGGGAGCGTTCATTTAGTGGCTCCCCCCTGCATGCGGATGCGCGGATCGAGGAAGGCCAGAGCCACGTCCGACACCAGGACTCCGACGACGGTCAGCGTGGCGAGAAACATCAGAAACGATCCAGCGAGGTACATGTCCTGGCTCTGCAGGGCTCGGATCAGCAGCGGCCCCGTGGTCTGCAGCGACAGCACGATGGCGACGAGCTCGCCTCCCGAGATGATGGCCGGCAGGATCGAGCCGATGTCGGAGATGAAGAAGTTCAACGACATGCGGAACGGATATTTCATCAGCACCTTGAACGGGTGGAGCCCCTTGGCGCGGGCGGTCGTCACATATTGCTTCTGCAACTCCTCCAGCAGGTTGGCCCGTACCGCACGGATCATGCTCCCGGTCCCGGCCGTGCCGATGATGATGACGGGGATCCACAGATGGCTCAGCACCGAGACGAACTTGGCCCAGCTCATCGGCTTGTCGAAATAGCGCGGGTCCATCAGGCCGCCGATCGACAGCCCGAACCATAGGTTGGCGAAATACATGAACACCAGCGCCAGCAGGAAATGCGGGATGGCGAGGCCGAGCAGCCCGAGCGTCGTCAGCCCGTAATCTCCCCAGCTGTATTGATGGGTCGCCGAATAGATGCCGATCGGAAAGGCCACAAGCCACGTGAAGACGATCGTGGTGAAGGACAATAGCATGGTCAGGACGACCCGGTCGCCGACGATATCCTTGACCGGAAGCTGGTATTCGAACGAATAGCCGAAGTCTCCATGCAACATCCCGCCCACCCAGAGGAAGTAACGTTCGACGGGCGGCTTGTCGAAGCCGTATTCTTTCTTTAGGAAGGCGATGCGGCCAGTGTCGACCTTCTCGCCCTGGGCGGCCATCTCGGCGGCGAGGTTGGTGAAATAGTCGCTCGGCGACAGGCTCATCACGGTGAAGATGAGGGCGCTGGTGACGAACAGCGTCGGAATGATGATCAGGATGCGGCGGACGAGATAGGTCAGCATCGGGCGGCCTCTCGGGCCGGCGGTCGCAAGCCTCGCCGAAGGGTCGGGCCGAGTTTCATGGCGGCGGCTCCTTCAGCTTTTCGGGGGATCGAACCAGAACGTATCCGGCATGTAAATGCCGAAATAGGATCCGGGTTCGAAGGAGAAGAGCGCCTTTTCGGGTACGTTGTGCAACCGGTCGGAAACGACCACCGGCTGCTGCGTGCCGTTGACGATGCCGATGGAGAACACCTGCTGGCTGTAGAGCGACAGCATCTCCCCCCAAATCCGCCGCTGATCGGCGATGCTCTCGGCGCGGCGCCACTCGCGATAGAGGTCGACCAGGCGTTGCACCTCGGGCATGTCGACCTTGATGCCTTGGTGACCGGCGGATTCGAAGTCGAGGCCGAAACCCGACCATTGATACTGCGAGTCCCGCAAGGGTGCGAGGTCGAGCGGCTCGAACTCGGCCGTCGGCACGCCGTTGTCGATGCCCTGGTAGATCGACAGCACCGTATCGCCGCTGAGGATGCGCTGGCGGAAGATGTCGAGATGGGACGTATGCGAGAAGGCGCGGATGCCGAGCTTGGCCCAGTCGCTCGTCACGAGCTCCATGATATCGGCGTAGGTGGTGTCTTGGCCCGGCCCTTCGACGGTCACCTCGAGCCGGCGCCCGTTCGGCATCAGCCGGATGCCATCCTTGTCGCGCTTGTCGAGACCCATCTCGTCGAGCAGCGTGTTGGCCGCAGCAAGGTCATAATTGCTGTAGGCCGCGGCATATTCGGGTTTGTAGAGCGGGCTCTGCGGCAGCACCGTATCGGCGCTCTCGCGGGCGAGGCCGAAGAAGATCACCTGGTTGATGTCGTGCCGGTTGATGCCGAGCGACAGGGCGCGCCTGAAGCGGACGTCGCGCACGAGCTTGCGCCAGTCCGCGTCCTTGCAATTGAGGTTCGGCAGGATCGCCGCATAGGAGCCGAAGCCCTGCTCCCACAGACGGGTCTGGAAATCATGGATCTTCTCGGCCCCCTTGAGAAAGGTATAGTCCTCGAAGTTGAGGTAGCGGGCCTGCAGGTCGGCTTCGCCGCTGACCGTCTTGGCGGGGATCAGGCTCGAGGTGCTCAGCACCATGCGGACGGTGTCGATATAGGGAAGCTGGTGGCCCGCCGTATCGACGCGGTGAAAGTAGGGGTTGCGTTCGAAGATGAATTCCTCGGCCGGCGGCTTGGTGGTGTTGCGCCAGGGATCGAGCGTCGGGAGCTTGGGGTTTTCCGGCCGGTACTGACGCCCCTTGCGCTCGTGCAGCGCGCCCCAATCCATGACATGCGCGGCCTTGACGAGCGCGGCGAGCTTGTCCTTGTCGGCATATTTGGGATTGAACTGCTTGAGGTAATGAGCCGGCATGTAGATGTAGAGCGGCTGGGCGGCCGCCAGCGCCGGCAGGAAGCCGGGGTTCGGATCGGCCCAGGTGTAGCGGACCGTCAGCGGATCGAGGACCTCGAATTTCGGCGGCTTGCCGTTCGTCAGCAGCGCCGGATCGGGCCCCGAAGGCGACAGCCGCTTGTCGTTGGCGACATCCTCCCAATAGTAGCGGAAGTCCTCGGCCGTGAACGGCTTGCCGTCCGACCATTTGTGGCCGTCGCGCAGATGCAGGGTGAAGACCTTGTCGTCCTGATTATCGAGGCTCGCGAGAATATCGGGCACGAACTCGAGCTTCTCGTTCAGGGTCACCAGCCGCGCATAGGAATAGATGGTCATCATCCGCAGATCGCGCTGGTCACCCATCAGCATGCGCCAGGTGCCCCCCGGCATGCCGACCTCGCGCTTCATGGACGCGAGGTCGATCACCCGGGGATCTTTCGGCAGGCGTTCGGCGACGGGCGGCAGCTTGCCTTTCTCGACCGCCGTGGCGAAGAACGGCGTCTCGACCGGCGTGGCGGCGGCGGGAGCCGATTGGGCCGGGGCGCCGGCCGCCGGGCCGGCGGCATCATCCGCCCGGGCAAGGCTGGCCGCGAACCACAGGGCCAGGAGGCAGGCGAGGACGACCTTCACGCGATCAGTTCCCGCCGGTCGACGGTGGGGCGCGCCAGCACCTGGTGACCTTCGCCGAGGTCGATCGGAACGAGACTTGCCGGGTCGCCTTCGTCACGGAACTTCGGCTCCCATTGACCTGGGTCCGACGCGCTGCCGCCGGCGATCAGCCCCAGATCGAGCGGTCGGTCGAGGTCAGGATAGGGCACGGCCCTGAGCAGCGACTGAGTATAGGAATGCACGGGCCGGCGGAACAGCACGTCGCTCGGGGCGATCTCGACGATGCGGCCATGCGCGAGGACGGCGATGCGATCGGCGATATAGTCCACCACGGCGAGATTGTGCGAGATGAACAGATAGGTCAGCCCGAGGTCCCGCTTGAGGTCCTTGAGCAGGTTCAAGACCTGCGCCTGCACCGAGACGTCGAGGGCGGAGACCGGCTCGTCGCAGATGATGAGCTCGGGGTTCAGCGCCAGCGTCCGTGCGATGGAGATGCGCTGGCGCTGGCCGCCCGAGAAACTATGCGGGTAGCGGTTGAGGAAGCGCCGGTCGAGTCCGACGGCGGCCATGAGGTCGCCGACGCGCTCCACCTGCTCGGCGGGCGAGCCGCGCCCATGGATCTCGAGCGGCTCGCGGATGATGTTGAGCACGGTCATGCGCGGCGAGAGCGAGGAGACCGGATCCTGGAAGATCATCTGCAGGCGCGGCCGAAAGGCCCGCAGCGCCTCGCCCTTGAGCGCCAGCACGTCGATCTCGCCGGATCCGTCGTTGAAGACGATCGATCCCGAATCGGGCCTGACGGCGCGCATGATCACCTTGCTGAGGCTGGTCTTGCCGCAGCCGCTCTCGCCGACGAGGCCCAGGCATTCGCCCCGGCGGATGTCGAACGTCACGTCGTCGACGGCGACGATCCGCTCCTTGCGGCCGATCAGCCCGCGGCCCCGCACCACGTAGCTCTTGCGCAGGTTGCGGAGCGACAGCAGCGGCGGGGGGGCGCCGGTGGCCGAGGGAGCCGCCGCCTTGCCGGCTTTCGGCGTCGCCGCCGGCCTGCGGAAATCCTTGCGCAGGCCGGCGAGATCGGTGCCGCCGTCGCGCAAGGCCACGAGCCGTTCGCCCGGCTTCATGTCGAAATGCGGCAGGGCCTTGAGCAGCGCCCGGAGATAGGGGTGACCGGGCTGCCTGAAGATATCGGCGGCAGTGCCGGCTTCGGTGATCTCGCCGTGGTAGATCACCACCACTTCGTCGGCCATGTTGGCCACCACGCCGAGATCGTGCGTGATGAGCAGGATAGCCATGCCGAGTTCGCGCTGGAGCTCGCGCATCAGGTTCAGCACCTGCGCCTGGATGGTGACGTCGAGCGCCGTCGTCGGCTCGTCGGCGATCAGCAGGGCAGGGCGGCAGATCAGGGCCATGGCCAGCATGGCACGCTGCCGCAGACCGCCCGACAGCTCGAACGGATACATCCGGGCGGCGCGATGCGGCGCCCTGAAGCCGACGAGGCTCAGCATGTGCTCGACCGTGGCGCGAGCCTCGCCGGCCGGCACGGGCCGGTGGAGCTGCAGCGCCTCGCGGATCTGGTTGCCGATGGAATGCACCGGCGAGAGCGACGACATCGGCTCCTGGAAGATCATGCCGATGCGGCCGCCGCGCAGCGCCCTGATCTCGCGGCCGTCGCGCGCCAATGCGGCGATGTCCACCGTCCGGCCCGGCGCCGCCGGATCGCAGAACAGGATGCGGCCGTCGAGCACATGGCCGTTCTTGGGCAGGAGGCCCATGATGGATTGCGAGATGACCGACTTGCCGGATCCGGATTCGCCGACGAGCGCCACCGTCTTGCCGGCCGGGATGCGGAAGGATACCCCCTTCACGACCTCGCTCATATGGCCCTGCATCGTGAAGCCGAGCCGCAATTGCTCGACGCGGAGGATGTCGGGGGCGCCTGGCGCGGGTGCGGTCGACTCGATGGAATCCTCCTGACGTCCGTTCGAGCGGGTTTTAGATAAAACGCATGTTCGCAGCTTCACCGGTCCGGTCAAGCGCAGGATTCGATCGGCTCCGTCAGGATGAGGCGGCCGACCGGCGGTCGATCGACCCCGCGCTACTCGGCCTGTCGCTTCAAGTCGCGGGCGGCCCGCGCATAGCCGCCGGCCGCGCCGTCGACGAAATGGATGTGGTCGGCCCGTATGGCGGAGGGCACCATGCAGGTCACCACGGCGGCCTCCTGGCGGTGCAGCCCGTAGCGCACGATGCCCTCGGCATGCGCGGCGCGCAGCGTCGCCTCGATCGCGTCGGCCGCCACCGGCGTGCAGTCGAGCGTCATCATCAGGCCGTCGTCGAACTTGCGGAAATCCGAATTGTCGACGAGCTGGCGCCGGTAGCGCTGCGGGGAAAAGCGACCGACATCGCGCCCCCGCCGAAAGATCATGTGGGCGACGGCCGTCTTGCAGGCGACGACGCCCCGTGCCAGGGCGAGCGGCAGGCCGGGTCGGCGATGCAGGCGTGCCTCGAGGTCGAGGCCGCGGGGCGGCCAGTGCATCGCCGGGCCGGCGATCGGGAGCGGATGGCCGGAGCGCGAGACCGTTTCGGCGACCGCCAGGATCCGGCGCAGCACGGCGAGCGCCTTCGCATCCTCGGCGCCGGCCATGGGACGCACGATGAGGGACAGGATCACCCCGTTGGTCGCCTTGATGTCCTCGAAGCGGCAGGAGAGCCCGGTGAGATCGGGATGCGCGCCCGGCGGTGCCGTGGCCGACGCCAGACGGCCGGCCTTGAGCTCGGTCTCGGCCCAGCTGCGGCCGCCACCCGAAAACATCGCGTAGGCGACGTCCGGCGAGGCGGCGAAACGCGCGACCCTGAGGTCTCGGCCAGCGGCCCGGATCGCCGAGACCGGCAGCAGTGCCCCGCGCAATTCGAGATCGAGCGCCTCGCCGACCCAGGCGACCGTCGCAGCCAGCGCCTCGCCGGCCGTCCCGGCCTGCTCCGGAGCGACGGCGAAGCTCGCCCCGTCGCCGCCGAACACGAAGGGAAAGTCGAGCGTGCCGAGCGCGTTGGAGACCGCCGCTATGACGGCGGCTCCGGCGGTGTTGACGGCCTTATAGAGGCCGGCCTCGATTGCCGCCGTGGATGTGACGACGTCCGCCAGCCCGAGCGACCAGTCGGCGGGCAGCGGCACATAGGCCTCGGGCTCGGTCAGCGCGTCGAAGCTCGAGACGGCGGGGAGATCCCTGAACACGAACGTCGAGGGCACCGAGGCGGGACCGAATGTCGACCTTCCTTCCAGAGCCTGGTTCAAGCCGCAGCCCCTTGCGCCGAGGCTGTCCGGCGGCTGCAGAGAGCGATCGCCGGAGCGCCCGATAGGGAACTTCGCCGGGCAGGATTGGTTGCCGGCCAACCGGGGCGGATTTCCGTGGAACCTCTCTCGGGGCTGGCATAAGCTTTGCTCGACGGGGGACGGGATCCCTGACGTCTGGAGTTCGAGCGTGGCCGCGACGGGGCGTTTTTTCGACGAGATGACGCGCTCGGACGGGGAAGCGCGCGCCATCTACACGCGGCTCGCCAACTGGCTGGCCGGGGTGCCGCCGGGTCTTCTGGCCTCGCGGCGCTCGCAGGCCGACCTCCTGTTCCGGCGCATCGGCATCACCTTCGCGGTCTACGGCGACAAGGATGCGACCGAGCGGCTGATTCCGTTCGATCTCGTGCCACGGCTGATCTCGCGGAACGAGTGGTCGAAGGTCGAAAAGGGGCTTCTTCAGCGCGTCAGAGCGCTCAACATGTTCCTGGCCGATCTCTATGGCGCGCGCGAGGTCCTGGCGGCCGGCATCGTCCCCGCCGACCTGATCTACCGCAATGCTTATTTCCGCCCCGAGATGGTCGGTGTGAAGGTGCCGCACGACGTCTACGTGCATATTGCCGGAATCGATATCGTCCGCATCGACGAGGACGATTTCTATGTCCTCGAGGACAATGCCCGCACGCCCTCGGGCGTCTCCTACATGCTCGAGAACCGCGAGGTGATGATGCGGCTCCTGCCGGAGCTCTTCGCCTCGCATCGGGTGGCGCCGGTCGAGAACTACCCCGACATGCTGCTCGCGACCCTGCGCTCCGTCACGCCCGGCACCGCCGACGCGGCCGATCCCGTCGTCGTCCTGCTCACGCCGGGCCAGTATAATTCGGCCTATTACGAACATTCCTTCCTTGCCGACAAGCTCGGCATCGAGCTCGTCGAGGGCCGCGACCTCCTCGTCGACAACGATGTCGTCTACATGCGCACGACCGAAGGGCCGAAGCGGGTCGACGTCATCTACCGGAGGATCGACGACGACTTCCTCGATCCGCTGGCCTTCCGGTCGGACAGCGCGCTCGGCGTGCCTGGCCTGATGAGCGCCTATCGGGCGGGCGCGGTGACGCTGGCCAATGCGGTCGGCACCGGCGTCGCCGACGACAAGGCCATCTACACCTACATGCCGGACATCATCCGCTTCTTCCTCGGTGAGGAGCCCATCCTCAAGAACGTCGAGACGCACCGCTGCCGCGAGCCCGACGCGCTCAAATACGTGCTCGATCACCTGCCCGAGCTCGTCGTCAAGGAGGTCAACGGCTCGGGCGGTTACGGCATGCTGGTCGGGCCGCATGCGACGCATGACGAGATCGCCGTCTTCGCGGCGAAGCTCCGGCAGGACCCCTCGAATTTCATCGCCCAGCCGACGCTCAAGCTCTCGACCTGCCCGACCGTGGGGCCGGAGGGGATCGGTCCGCGCCACGTCGACCTCAGGCCCTTCGTGCTCTCTGGCGCGCGCGGTGCGCGTGTCGTGCCGGGCGGCCTGACCCGGGTCGCCATGGAGCCCGGCTCGCTCGTCGTCAATTCGAGCCAGGGCGGCGGCA
This sequence comes from Lichenihabitans sp., assembly GCA_965277635.1. Taxonomy (GTDB): domain Bacteria; phylum Pseudomonadota; class Alphaproteobacteria; order Rhizobiales; family Beijerinckiaceae; genus Lichenihabitans. The sequence continues at coordinate 133,494 of CBDIDE010000002.1, read as the reverse complement.
CCAAGGACACCTGGATCGTCGAGGATGCGGGACCGAGGCCATGAGGCAGGAGCAGACGCAGGGCACGCCGGCAGGCGACGACGCGCCGAGCGTCTCCTTTGCCCGTCCGACGCGCAAGTTCACGATGCTGGCCCGCACGGCCGACCACCTCTTCTGGCTGGCCCGCTACATGGAGCGCGCCGAGTTTCTGGCGCGCACCGTCGAGGCGGCGCAACGCCTGGCGGCCCTGCCGACCGCCTACAACGAGCACGGCTCGGAATGGGAGAGCGCGCTCGAGACCGCCGGGGTGGCCGATGCCTATCACGACCGATACGAGACGGCCGAGCCCGACCGCGTCGTCGACTTCGTGACCTTCTCGGCCGACAATCCGTCCTCGATCCGCAACTGCATCGAGGCGGCGCGCACCAATGCGCGCGCCGTACGCACGGCGCTGACGGCGGAGATGTGGGACGCGATCAACGGCGCCTGGCTCGAGCTCAAGCGGTTCGAGGACCTGCATGCCGATGCCACGACCGCCTGGCGCGAGGAAATCCCCCGCTTCCTCGAATTCGTCAAGCAGACGTCGCTGCTGTTCGACGGGTCGATGACCCGCACCATGTTGCGCGACCCGTCCTACTGGTTCTCGCGGCTCGGCGTGTTCATCGAGCGGGCCGACAACACCGCCCGCATCCTCGACGTCAAATATCACGTGCTGCTGCCGGAGACCGAGGCGGTCGGCGGATCGCTCGACTATTTCCAATGGGCCGCCATCCTGCGTGCCGTCTCGGCGCTGACCGCCTATCACTGGGTCTATCGGGAAAGCATCAAGCCCTGGCTCATCGCCGACCTCTTGATCCTGCGCTCCGAGATGCCGCGTTCGCTGATCTCCTGCTACGAAAATATCGTGCGCTGCCTCGATTCGCTGGCCAAGGCCTACGGCCGCCAGGGCGTGTCGCAGCGTCTCGCCCGCCGGACCATGGCGCAGCTCGAGAATTCCTCGATCGGCGGCCTGTTCCAGAGCGGCCTGCACGAGTTCATCACCACCTTCATCGACGACAACAACCGGCTCGGCGTCGCGATCAGCGAGCAATATCTCGCCTGAGAGGGACCTATGCGCGTCCGTATCCGCCACGAAATCCGCTGCCGCTTCGACCCGCCGGTCCGCAACGTCATCGCGATCATGCGGCTGTCGCCGCGCAGCCATGAAGGCCAGCACGTCACCGAATGGTGGATCGATGCCGACCTCGATTGCAGCCTGAGGAGCGGTGACGACGAATTCGGCAACCTCACGCAAACGTTCAGTTCCGCCGGCCAGCTTCGCGAGGTGACGATCACGGCCACCGGGCTCGTCGACACGTTCGACACGGCCGGTGTGATCCGCACCACGGCGGAGCGGCTGCCCGTCGAGATCTTCCTTCGCGACACACCCCTCACTGCGGCCGACAATGCGGTCCGCGACTTCGCCACGGCATGCACCGCCGCGGAGACGACCATGCTCGGCCGGCTGCACGCGCTGATGGGCGCGGTCAACGCGGAACTCGCGCTCGATTCGGGCGCGGACATCCTCTCGGCCGCGGAGGCTTTCGGCAACAAAAGCGGCGGTCGCGGCAGCCATGCCCATCTCTTCATCGCCGGCGCCCGCTTCCTGGGCATCCCGGGCCGGTTCGTCAATGGCTACCTCTTGTGGGAGGAGAGCGGCGAGGCGGCGTGCCATGGCTGGGCGGAAGCCTTCCTGCCCGGCCTCGGCTGGGTCGGCTTCGACCCGCTCAACAACCTATGCCCGCGCGGCGAGCATGTGCGCTGCGCGATCGGCTTCGACGCCCTCCACGCGGCCTTCGTGCGCGGCCTGCCGCCGAAGGCGACGACGCATAAGCTCGTGGTGACGGTGGTGGGGTGAGCCGTTCACGGGGTCTCAAGCTGGTCGTCTGGGATGGGTGGGGAGCGGCGCGCCCCGCGAGCGCCGGGAAGGGACATTTCCAGGAGCCTGCTGCCGGTCTGTTTTGAGTATACCCATAACGAACTAGAAGCGGCCGAACGATAGAGTTACACCCTTAACAGAGCGGGACGGGTAGCAGCGCATTGGGCTTCCCGAGGTGATCGGCGAGGAGAAAGGTCTACCTTCGTACCTTCAGCTAAGGCAAAATCCTAAATTCTGCTCAACCGCTCAGCTACGAAGCTGTATCGATCTCGTAGAATTCGGCTATATCAGATAGGCTCCCAAGATCAGCAAATATAGGATCAACGGTGCTTGCGCCGTCAGGCGGTATCCAGGCAAATCGATACTCATTCTGGTAAAGATATTTGATATTTTTGGTGAAAACAGGAAAAAGTTGCTCTCGTTTTATGTTGTAAGGATCGTAGTATGCAAGCGGTCCATCTCTGTGTGACCAGGCCGGTAATTCTCGCGCCATTGTAGCAGCAAATTTCGATCGAAATTCATCCATATTCCTGATAACGATAACTGCCTCGGCCTGAAAATCATGGAACAGCCGAGCATCATAGTTAAGTCCGCAGCACCAGACGTAGAAGTCAACAACTGCCATACCACGGAACATTTCTTTCTTCTGAACTGGTATTTCAACTTCGTTGCCTTCTGCATCCTTCCCGTAAAGCTTGACCATTAAATGCTCATTTGGCGTCACCGCCCAGTGCATTAATTCATCGTCTCGCTGGGCAGGGTTGAGCGACGGATCATTGAAGGCTCTAGCCGGGGCTACACGCAGAATACCTTTGTCGAAAGCATTGCGAATGTGTTCTCGCTTGCCAAATTTGGCAAAACAAGTTGGAGGCCCAACAAAAGGACTTATCAATTTTGGCACGGAGTAACTTGCAGACGCAGCGTCCCGAATAGCGGTTTCATCGAGAGAGATGGACGAGCTACTGCTTCGAATGGACTTTTCGTAAAGTACGTGAGTGACAAGTCTGAGTATTTCCCTACGATGAGCAGGAGCACGGGGCGGCGTGACATTTCCTGCAGCGTCTGTACTCCATAAGTTCGCTATGAGCGCATCGTAACGAGCATTTAAAGTATCTTCTGCCTGCTCCCGCAGATACATTGAAGCTGGGCACCTCCAAAAACCTCGCGATTTCGCCCCGATTGTGATTCCCTGGGAATCGAGGGGCTGGAGGCAGTGCGATGCGGGGCCAGGCTGGGTTCTTCGACATTGACGAACGCCTGAAGGAGATCTCGGCCAAGGGCGACGATCTCGAGCGGCTCAACGCGATCGTGGATTTCGAGGCTTTCCGGTCCGACCTCGCCCGGGCTGTGCCACGCTCGGACGGAAGCAAGGGAGGCCGCCCGCCCTTCGACCACGTGTTCATGTGGAAGGTGCTGATCCTGCAGGCGAGCCACTCGCTGTCAGATGAGCGAACTGAGTTCCTGATCAAGGACCGGCTGTCGTTCATGCGGTTCCTGGGTCTCGGCCTGTCCGATCCGGTGCCGGACGCCAACACGATCTGGACCTTCCGGGAGGCGCTCACCCGCGCAACGATCGGGGACTCGCCCGCGATCACGGTGCTGTTCCGGGCCTATGAGGCGGCGCTGACCAAGGCTGGGTTCCTGGCCATGGGCGGGCAGATTATCGACGCCACGATCGTGTCGGCGCCCAAGCAGCGCAACACGGACGGCGAGAAGGCCGACATCAGGGCCGGCCGCATCCCGGCGGACTGGAAGGACAAACCGGCCAAGCTCGCGCAGAAGGATCGCGATGCACGCTGGACGGTGAAGTTTTCCAAGGCCAAGCCGTCCGACGACGGCTCGCCGCGCATCGACATCGCCGTGCCCGCCTTCGGCTACAAGAACCATATCGCCATTGACCGCCGTCACGGTCTCATCCGAACCTGGACGGCGACCCATGCGGCGCGTCACGATGGGGCGCAGTTGCCCAACTTGATCTCGAAGGCGAACACGGCGAGCGCCGTCTGGGCCGACACGGCCTATCGCTCGAAGGCGAACGAACAGCATCTCGCCGACAGCGGCCTACGCTCACAGATCCATCGCAAGAAGCCCGCGGGGCGGCCAATGGCGAAGAACGTCGCGCGGGCCAACAACGTCAGATCGAAGGTCCGCGCCGCCGTCGAGCATGTCTTCGCCCGTCAGAAGGGGCCAATGGCTTTGGTCGTGCGCACCATCGGCCTCGCCCGCGCAACCGTCAAAATCGGGCTCGCAAACGTCGCCTACAATATGCGCCGTGCGGTCTGGCTCACGGCGCAGCAGGTGGCCAGGGCTTGAAAAGAGCCTTTGGGAGCCGCCGAGCTCCTGAGCGCGCTCCCGCTCACACCATCCTCAACTTGCCTCTGCCCATAGATCCGTGAAACGCCCACTCACCGAGGGTTCTTGGAGGTGTCCAGCTGCGTACTCCATCATCCAAAGTTCGGGCTTCATCGCACAAATCCCAGGTACAGCATATTAAGCGATATTATATCGTAAAACGAGTGATCCTCGAAACCGGTTCCTCTGGTCAGTCCATTAGCTCAGTTCGAGAGTCGCTCTTTTTTGAGTGTACCCATAGCGGACTGGGTAGCCAGTCTGCTTTGGATCGTCGCCGCACCATTCAAAACGAACTTTTCATAATGGACCACTTAAATCGTACCGGAGCGTATCGAAACTTCGGTTGGTCAGAAGCGGAGCTCCCCAAGGTCGGCAAGGAGTCGAAAGCGGTCCGAAACCTACCCGCGGCAAGTCTCGGCCGCCAGCGACGGATCGCCGGCGTCGGCGAGGCGACGCCAGCCCGAGCCGCAACCGGACCTCATCCCTTGCCGGTCAGCTTCCTTCGATGCGCCACGAGGCCGGCGGTCGAGCCGTCGAGACCCGCGGTCGAGGCTTTGGGGTCGGAGACGATCGGCCCGAGCTTCGAGGCCAGTTCCTTGCCGAGCTCGACGCCCCATTGGTCGAAGGGGTTGGTCTCCCAGATGGCCGCCATGGTGAAGACGCGATGCTCGTAGAAGGCGACGAGCCGGCCCAGCATGCGCGGGTCGAGCTTCCTGTACATGAAGGTCGAGGTCGGCCGGTTGCCTTCGAACACCTTGTGCGGCGCCAGCTTGGCGATCGCATCCTCCGCCATGCCGTCCTTCTTGAGCACCGCCTTGACCTCGTCGAGGTCGCGCCCGCGCATCAGCGCCTGCGTCTGGGCGAGGCAGTTGGAGACCAGGATCTCGTGGTGCGTCTCGTCGGCCTGGGTCGGCTCGGCCGCGACCAGGAAGTCGATCGGCACGATCGTCGTGCCCTGATGCAGCAGCTGGAAGAAGGCGTGCTGGCCGTTGGTGCCCGGCTCGCCCCAGACGATCGGCCCCGTCTCCTCCTTCACGTGCGAGCCGTCGATGTGGACGTGCTTGCCGTTGCTCTCCATGTCGAGCTGCTGGAGATAGGCCGGGAAGCGGCCGAGCCGCTGGTCGTAGGGGATCACCGCCTGGGTCTGGAAGCCCCAGACGTTGCGGTACCAGATGCCGAGGAGGCCCATCAGCACGGGGATGTTTTTTTCCAGCGGGGCGGTGCGGAAATGCGCGTCGACCTGATGGCCGCCGCGCAGGAACTCCTCGAAGCCCTCGGGGCCGATGGCGATGACGAGCGACAGGCCGATGCTCGACCACATCGAATAGCGGCCGCCGACCCAATCCCAGAAGCCGAAGACGCGATCCGCCTGGATGCCGAACTTGCCGACGAGGTCGAGCTTGGTCGACACGGCGGCGAAATGGTGCGGCACGGCCGTCTCGCCGAGCGCCGCGACGAGCCAGGCGCGGGCCGATTGCGCGTTGGTCATGGTCTCGAGCGTCGTGAAGGTCTTGGACGAGACGATGAACAGCGTGCGTTTCGGGTCGAGCCCGGCGAGCGTGTCGCCGATGTCGGCGCCGTCGACGTTGGAGACGAAATGGGTGTGGATCGCGGGGTCGGCGAAGGGCGCGAGCGCGCGCGCCGCCATGGCCGGGCCGAGGTCCGAGCCGCCGATGCCGATGTTGACGATCTCGGTCAGGCGTTCGCCGGAGGAGCCCTTGATCGAGCCGTCGCGGATGCCGCGGGCGAAGGCCGCGACCCGCTCGCGGACCTCGCGCACCTCGGGCATCACGTCCTTGCCGTCGACCATCACGGGCCTGTCGGAGACGTTGCGCAGCGCCGTGTGGAGCGCGGCGCGGCCCTCGGTCGGGTTGACGATGCCGCCCGAAAACATCCGGTCACGCTTGCCCTCGACATCCATCTTGCGGGCGAGCGCCATCAGTGCCTCGATCACCCGATCGTCGATCCGGTGCTTGGAATAGTCGAAGAGCACATCCTCGAAATCGACGTGGTAGCGCGCGAAGCGGCCGGGATCCTTGGCGAACATGGCCGCCACAGTGGTCTTGGCGATCCGTTCGCGCTCGGCGTGAAGTTCGGTGAATTTCTGTTGGTCGCTGTCCTGCGGCATAGGGTCCCTCCAATCCGGTGCGGGGGTCACGTCCATATCTTGGGCGCAGCCGCCTCCGTGACAGATGCGACCTTCGCTATTGGAAAATCCGACCGAGGTCACGCCGGCCGTGAATGACGCGGACGATGGAGACGCCTGAAGCTGTCGGTCGGTAGAAGATCATATGACTCCGGTAGCCGAAAGATCTCAGACCGGGTCGAATGTCGTCGTGGTTTCGTCCACTCATCGGCCAATCGGCCAGATGGCGAAAGATGGTCCGGATCCCATCCAGATAGTCCACCGCCGCCGACGCATTGTCCTTGGCGATCCACGTGCGGATATCGTCGAGATCTGCCCGCGCCCGTGGAGCGATCTCGATCGTTTTCATCCGCCGAAGCGGCGACGGGTGTCCTCAATCAGCTCATTCAGGACGGTCTCGCCATCGAGCCCTTCGCCGCGATCCAACTCGGCAATCGCCGGATCGACCAACGCTCGCAATTCCGCGATCCGTGCGAGATAGTCGCGCAAAGCTTTTGCGACAGCCTCCTCTTCGGATGCGACATGACCGGCGGCGATCTGCTCGCGGGCGAAACGCTCGAATTCGGGTGGGATGACGACGTTCATAGCGCATCGTAGCACACCTCGACGAAGCGCGAACGCAACGTCTTGCGACCGACAGGCCGAGCGAGGTGGCTTCGGCTTCGCGCGGCATTTCGCTATAGGAGCGGCATCTTTACGTCGCGAACCAGGATCCTCATGCCCCCGCCGCTGCTCCAGATGACCGCTATCGCCTATACGCTGGGTGGCACGCCGCTGCTGGATGGTGTCGACCTGTCGGTCGGGCGTGGCGAGCGCATCTGCCTCGTCGGGCGCAACGGCTCGGGCAAGTCGACGCTGATGCGCATGGCAGCGGGCATGATCGAACCCGACCGCGGCACGCGCTTCCTGCAGCCCGACGCCACGCTGCGGGTGCTGCCGCAGGAGCCCGACCTGTCCGGCTTCGACACCGTGCTCGATTATGTCGAGGCGGGCCTCGGGCCCGTCGACGACCCCTATCGCGCCAAGGCGATGCTGGAGATCCTCGGCCTCACGGGAGCCGAGCATCCGGCGCGTCTCTCGGGCGGCGAGGTGCGCCGGGCCGCGCTGGTGCGGGTGATCGCGCCCGATCCGGATATCCTGCTGCTCGACGAACCGACGAACCACCTCGACCTTCCGGCCATCGAGTGGCTGGAAGCTGAGCTTGCTGCCTCGCGCGCCGCGCTCGTCCTTGTCAGCCACGACCGGCGTTTCCTGACCAAGCTGTCGCGCGCCACCGTCTGGCTCGACCGGGGCCGGGCGCGCCGCATCGAGCGCGGCTTCGGTGCCTTCGAGGACTGGCGCGACCAGGTGCTCGAGGAGGAAGAGCGCGACCGCCACAAGCTCGACCGCAAGATCGTGGCGGAGGAGGACTGGGTCCGCTACGGCGTCACCGCGCGGCGCAAGCGCAACGTCGGCCGCATGGCCAACCTCCAGGCGCTGCGTCGCCAGCGCCGTGACGAACGGCGCGCCACGGGCCTCGCCACCATGACCGTGTCGGACGGGCGCACCAGCGGCAAGCTGGTGATCGAGGCCGAGGAGATCTCGAAAAGCTTCGGCCAGCGGGACATCGTGAAGGGCTTCTCGACCCGCATCCTGCGCGGCGACCGGGTGGGGATCGTCGGCGCCAACGGCGCCGGCAAGACGACGCTGATCAACCTCCTGACCGGCCGGCTCGACCCCGATGCCGGCATGGTCAGACTTGGCAGCAACGTCGCGCTCGCGACCCTCGACCAGGCGCGGGCGAGCCTCGCACCGGCGACGACGCTCGCCGATGCGCTGACCGGCGGCGGCTCGGACCAGGTGGTGGTCAATGGCGCCTCCCGGCACGTCATCGGCTATATGAAGGACTTCCTGTTCGGTCCCGAGCAGGCGCGGACGCCGGTGTCGCGTCTCTCGGGCGGCGAGCGCGGCCGCCTCATGCTGGCGCGGGCCCTTGCCCTGCCGTCGAACCTGATGGTGCTCGACGAGCCCACCAACGACCTCGATCTCGAAACGCTCGACCTCCTCGAAGACCTGATCAACGACTATCCGGGCACGGTGGTCGTGGTCAGCCACGACCGCGACTTCCTCGACCGCGTCGCGACCTCGGTCGTCGTCGCCGAGGGCAGGGGGCGTTGGCAGGATTATGCGGGCGGCTACACCGACATGGTGGCGCAGCGCGGCGAGGGGGTTGTTGCACGGGCAGCGGGCGCTGCTCCGAAGGCGCGTTCGGCCGAAGGCGAGCGGAGCGAGGCGGACGCGGCATCCCCGGCGAAGCGGAAGCTCGGCTTCAAGGAGAGGCACGCGCTTGATCAACTCCCCAAGCGAATGGACGAGCTCCAGCTGCTCAAGCTCCGATTGCAGGCGGCGCTCGACGATCCCGGACTCTATGCCCGCGACGCCGCCCGTTTCGGCACGCTGTCGCAGAACCTCGCCGATGTGGAGGCGAAGCTCGCCGCTCTCGAAGACGAATGGCTGGAGCTGGAGATGCTGCGCGAAGAGGTGGAGGGGTAGACTCCGGTATAGTTTCCGCTTGAGCGATCCGTTCGGCGACCCCTCATTCGCCTTGCTTTCAGCAAGGCACCTTCTCCCGCAACGGGAGAAGGGCGCCAATCTCGCAGAACGTACCCCTTCTCCCCTTGCGGGAGAAGGTGGTCCGCAGGACCGGATGAGGGGTCAAAAGACCAGCCGGCAATCGGAAGCCTTATGAGGGCACCGTCGGCCACACCATCGCCCCCCGCCGGTCCTCGAAGGCCTTGGACAGGCGCAGCACGAAGAGGTCGCCGAAGCGCGGGCCGATGATCTGCAACCCGATCGGCATGCCGTTCCGGGCGAAGCCGCAGTTGATCGCGGCCGCCGGCTGCTCGCCCATGTTCCAGGGCACGGTGAAGCCGATATGTTCGAAGGGCTTTTCCGGATCGTTCAGCGGCGAGGCCCAGTCGGCCGGGAAGGAGACCACCGGCGCCACAGGCGAGAGCACCGCGTCGACGCGGCGGAACAGCGCGGCGCAATGAATCCGCATCTCGACCGTGCATTCGTAGCCGCGCAGGGCCTCGACGCCGCCGACCTCGGCGCCTCGCCCGGCCCACGCCCGGACGTAGGGAAGCACCTTGGCGCGCGCCGCCTCGTCGAGATGCAGCATGTCGGACCAGGAGCGGGCGCGCCAGAAATCGTCGAGGCCGGCCAGCATCTCGGGCGTCATCACCGGAGCGACCTCCTCGATCACGGCGCCCGCGGCCTCGAAGACCCGCGCGGCCGCCGTGACGGCGTCCCGGATCTCCGGATCGAGCGGCATCCCGCAGCCGGCGTCGAGCATCAGGCCGAGGCGCAGGCCCTTGGGGTCGAGTTCGAGGGCGGTCCAGTCGATGTCGGCCGGGGGCAGGGCGGTGGCGTCGCGAAGGTCGGGCCGCGACAGCGTGCGCATCATCAGCGCCGCATCCGCGACGCACCGCGTCATCGGCCCGGCGACACGGCCGAGGTAGAAGGGGTCGATCGGTACCCGGCCGTGGCTGGGCTTCAACCCGAAGGTGCCGGTCCAGGCGGCCGGCAGGCGGATCGAGCCGCCGATGTCGGTGCCGACATGACAGGGACCGTAGCCGGCCGCCGCGGCGGCGCCCGCGCCGGCGCTCGATCCTCCAGGATTGAGCGCGAGGTTCCACGGGTTTCGCGTCAGCGGGTGGAAGCTCGACAGTCCCGAGGACAGCATGCCGTAATCCGGGCAGGTGGTCTTGGCGAAGAGGATGGCGCCGTCTTCGCGCAGCCGCGCTGCGGGGGGAGCGTCCGTCTCGGCCGGCACGAGCAACGTCGCCGCCGTGCCGCGCGGCACCGGCACGCCGCGCGTGGCGATGAGCTCTTTCACGGACACAGGCAAGCCGTCGAGCGGCCCCTTCGGCACCCCCTTGGCCCAGCGCGCGGTCGACGCGGCGGCCTCCTTCCGCGCCTGCTCCGGCTCATAGGCGTAGAGCGCATGGATCTCCGGCTCCCAGGCCGCGATATGGCTTTCGAGCGCGGCCCAATTCTCGCTCGGCGAGAGAGTCTTGGCAGCATAGAGCCGGAGGATTGCGGTCGCCGACAGCGTCACGAGATCGGTCATCTGCCTCTCATTAGCGAATGCTTCGAACACCCCCGCTCCTCATCCTGAGCCGACGGCGCAGCCGTCGAGTCGAAGGACGGCAAGCATCAGCCGTGCTTCGAGATGGCGCCTGCGGCGCCTCCTCAGCATGAGGATCAGGGGTTTAGGTCTCGTGCATCAACGCGCCCGGCGCCGGCGCGGATCGGCAAGCTCGGCCAGGCCGTCGCCGAGCCGGTTGAAGCCGAGCACCGCGACCGCGATGGCGATGCCCGGTGCCAAAGCGAGATGCGGCGCCTGCGCCAGGTAGGTCTGCGAATCGGCCAGCATGCGGCCCCAGCTCGGCGCCGGCGGCGCCATGCCGAGCCCGAGGAAGCTCAAGCCCGCCTCGGTCAGGATGGCGAGGCCGAGCTGGATCGTCGCCTGGACGATGATCTGGCTCGCGATATTGGGCAGGACGTGGTCGAGCGTGATGCGGGCGCCGCCCTTGCCGGCCATCCGGGCGGCCAGGATGAAGTCGCGCGTCCACACCTGCAGGGCGCTGCCCCGCACGACGCGAGCGAAGACCGGCACCATGAAGGCCGCGATGGCGATGATCGCGGTGAGCGCGCCCGGACCGAGCAGCGCCCCGACCATGATGGCCGAGAGAACCGAGGGAAAGGCGAAGAGCACGTCGCAGAGCCGCATCAAGGCCCCGTCGAGGAGGCTGCCGGGCAGAGCCGCGGCCGTGACGCCGACGAGCGTGCCGATGGCCCCGCCGGCGCCGACCGACAGGAGTGCGATCGTCAGCGAGTTGCGCGCCCCGATCATGAGCATGGAGGCGACGTCGCGGCCGAACTGGTCGGTGCCGAGAAGGCCCGCGACGAGCGGCCCCTTGAGCTTCACGGCGAAGTGCATGCGGGACGGATCGTCCGGCGTCCAGGCGAGCGAGACGAGCGCCGCGCCGGCGACGAGGCCGGTCAAGGCGAGGCCGAGAATGAGCGGCGCGCCGGGCTTCACCACCGGTCTCGCAGCCGCGGGTCGATCACGGCATAGAGCTCGTCGACGGCCCAGTTCACCACGAGCACCATGGCGGCGAAGAACAGCACCACCACCTGGATCACGGCAAGGTCGCGCTGCGCCAGCGCCTGCCAGGCGAGGCGCCCGAGGCCGGGCAGGGTGAACACGTTCTCGACCAGGATCGCGCCGGCGATCAGGAAGGAGACCTGCAGGCCAATGATGGTGACGACGGGAATCAGCGCGTTCGGCAGCACGTGCCGCCACAGGATGGTCTCCGGCCCGAGACCCTTGGCGGCGGCGGTGCGCACGAAATCCTGGTGGCCGACGTCGGCGACGGCGGCGCGCGTCACCCGCATCAGCACTGCTGCCTGCGGCACGCCGAGCGCGATCGCCGGCAGGAGCAGCGCGCCGAAGGCCGGCCCTGGGCCCGCGCTCCAGCCGGGAAAGCCGCCCGCCGGCAACCAGCCGAGATGCAGCGACACGAACAGGATCAGCAGTAGCCCGATCCAGAAATTCGGCACCGCGATGCCGATCTCGGAGATGAGCGTCTCGGCATGCCCGGCGATGCTCTTAGGCCGTGCGCCCGCCACGGCGCCGAGCGGCAGCGCCAGCGCGACGGCAATGAGGATGGCGAGGAACGCCAGGGGCAGGGTGACGGCGAGGCGCTCGCCGATCAGCCCCGCCACCGGCACGCCGTAGGTCGTCGAGGTGCCGAGATGGCCGGTGAGAAGGCCGCCGAGCCAGCGGAGGTAGCGGACCGGCGCCGGCAGGTCGAGGCCCATGTCGTGGCGCAGGGTGGCGAGCGTCTCGGGCGTCGCCGAGGTGCCGAGCATGATGGCGGCCGGGTCGCCGGGCAGGATGTCGAGGATCACGAAGATGACGAGCGACACGACGAGCAGCGTCGCCAAGAGGCCGGCGAGCCGCCGCACGGCACCGGGCACGCCGCTCACTCCGTCCAATGCACCTCGGTCATGTCGTTCGACGGGATCGGCTCGTCGGCCCAGAAGCCGTCGAGCTTGCGGTTCCACACGCCGAGCTTGGGCAGCACGAAGAGGTAGAGCGCCGGCACGTCTTCGGCGAGAATCTTTTGCGCCTCGCCGTAGTCGGCGGCCCGTTTGGTCGCATCGGGCTCGGCCTCGGCCTTGGCGATCACCGCGTCGAAGGCGGGGTTCTTGTAACCGAAGTAATAGTCGGGCCGCGCATAGATGCCGATGTCGAGCGGCTCGGCATGGGCCACGATGGTCATGTCGAAATCATGGTCGGCGAAGACGGTCTTGATCCATTGGGCCGGGAATTCCGTCGGCACGATCGTCATGGTGACGCCGACCTGGGCCAGCATGGCCTGCAGCACTTCCGAGGAGCGCGTCGCATAGGCCATCTGCGGCGTCTTCATGGTGAAGCTGAAGCCGTTCGCATAGCCGGCCTCGGCCAGCAGCGCCTTGGCCTTGGCGGGGTCGTAGGGCAGGACGCCGGTCAGATCCTCATAGCCGGGGTCGGTCGGCGAGAAATGGCTGCCGATCGGCGTGCCGAAGCCCGAATAGGCGCTCTCGACGAGGGCCTTGCGGTCGACCGCCATCATCAGCGCCTGGCGGACGCGCTTGTCCGAGAATGGCTTGATCCGGTCGTTCATGCCGGCCACGACCTTGAGGCCGGTCCTGCCGACGACGGCGGCGAACGTCTTGTCGGACTGGAAGGCGGTGAAGAGCTCGGGCGTGCCGAATTCCGGAAAGGCGTCGACCTGGCCCGACTTCAGGGCAGCGCTCTCGGCCTCGGCGTCACCGATGAAGCGGAAGGTAACCTTGTCTAGCTTCGCGGCGCGCCCCGCGTCCCAGTAGGCGGGGTTCTTGTCGAGTTCGACGCGGTCGCCGCGCTGCCACGAGGCAAAGCGGAACGGCCCGGTGCCGACCGGATCGGTCTTGTCGCTTTCCGCCGATTTGGACTCGACCATGACGGCGGCCGGCCAGCCGAGCCAGTAGAGCAGGTTGCCCGACGGCGTCTTAAGATGCAGCACCAGGGTCGCGGCATTGGGCGTGTCGATCGCATCGATGACGTCGTAGAAGGCCTTCTGACTGTTCACCGATTTCGGGCCGCGCGCCCGGTCGAGCGTGAATTTGGCACTGGCCGAATCGAAGGCTTCGCCATTGTGGAACTTGACGCCTTGCTGCAGCGCGAAGGTGTAGGTGAGGCCGTCGGGCGAGATGGTCCAGCTCTTCGCCAGCTCGGGCCGGATCTTGCCGTCGCGGTCGATGCGCACCAGCCCCTCGTAGATGTTCTGCCAGGTCACCTGGCCGATGGCGACCGGGGCCGCGATCGTCGGGTCGAGCCCGCTCGGCTCGATCGCCATGCCGACCACCACGTCGGTGCGGGCCGCGGCTTGGGCCGCCATGGCGCCCGCGAGGAACAGGAGGCCGCAGGTCGCGCCGAGGAGGCATCGATTGGCTCGCATGGGTCTCTTCAACTCCGTGTCGCGGTGCGGGACCGCCCGTCTGCGCGCATCTTGCGCAAAGGTCTCGGCGATCACAATCCCGGTGTCGATTCGTCCAAACTTCTTCCCGGGCGCGCGGCCCCTGCCGGAACGCCTCATAGACTGCCGCATTTAAGCTTGGGCCGGGTCGAAAGGGCAGCGAATGGATAGGCATCATCAAGGCGGGAAACGTGCCGGATCGGCGGCCGGGGCGGCCGCGCTGCTGGCGATGGCGCTCGTCGGTGCGATCGCGAAGAGCAGCCGCCCGGCGAGAATCGGCACGTCGGCCGGCCTCGGGTCCAAGGGTGGCAACCCGGCACGCGCCTCGGTGCCTCCGCCGGATGCCTCGACCCCCGTGCCGGTCGACCACAAGGCCGGCATCGTCGGCTTCGGACAGGCGATCGTCGCGCGGATCAGCCGCGACAACATCATGCTGGTTGCGGCCGGCATCGCTTTCTACATCATGCTGGCGATCTTCCCGGCGCTCGGCGCGCTGGTGTCGCTCTATGGGCTCGTCGGAAACCCGGCCGACGTGGCGGCGCGGGTCGGCGACTACGGCAGCCTGCTGCCGCCGGAAGCGATGAAGCTCATCACCGACGGGCTCAACAGTTTTGCCAAGCAAAGCGGCTCGCAGCTCTCGCTCGCCCTCGCGGTGAGCGTCGTCCTGGCGCTGTGGTCGGCCCGCGCCGGCACGTCGTCGGTGATGACCGGCCTCAACATCGCCTACGAGGAGACGGAAAAGCGGTCCTTCATTCTTCAGACGCTGGTGTCGCTCGCCTTGACGATCGGCGCCGTCGTCTTCGCCGTCATCGCCATCCTGGCGCTTGCTGTCGTGCCGATCGTGCTCAAATTTCTCTATCTCGACAATGCGATCGCACTCCTCATCAATGTCGCGCGCTGGCCGGCTCTCGCGCTGTTGGTCGTGCTCGGACTGGCGGTCGTCTATCGCTGGGCGCCGTCGCGCAGCCATCCGCGCTGGCGCTGGATCACCTGGGGATCGGCCGTCGCGACGGCGCTGTGGTTGATCGGCTCCTTCGGCTTCTCGTTCTACGTGGGCCATTTCGGGTCTTACGATGCCACCTATGGGTCGCTCGGGGCCGTCGTCATCCTGCTGCTCTGGCTGTGGGTCAGCGCGCTGATCATGCTGCTGGGCGCCGAGATCGATTCCGAGCTCGACGTGCGGGCCACCCTCGCCGGCTCGCCGCTCGCCGGAACGGCGCCGAGCGCGGGGCCCCCGGTCGAGCGCGGCAAAGCGCCGGCCGGCTGACCGGCCAGTGCTCCGTCCAGCACATGCGGGTCGCGGGTGGCTTGGGTTGCGCGTCACTTTGGAGGCGATGCAGGGCCGGCGCACTATCCATCCCGACGATATGAAGTTAATCTTTGCAGGCTACCTTCTTATATGGTAGATGCGGAGCATGACCAGTCGATCGGGACCTCACGACGCCTCTGCCCTCAGTCTCGCAAGCGAGCTGCGGGTCATCGCCGGCAGGCTGAAGCGAAAGCTGCGCGAGCATGGCAACCTGGGTGACCTGACCCCGTCGCAAGTGTCCGTTCTGGCCCATCTCGAACGCGCCGGTCCCGCGACGGTGACGAGCCTCGCGCGGGCGGAAGGGATGCGCCCTCAATCGATGGGAGCGACCATCGCGGTGCTCGAGGCTGCCGGTCTCGTCGAGGGGGCGCCCGACCCGAGCGACGGGCGGCAGACCATCCTGTCTCTCACCGCGGCCTGCCGGGATCGCGTCGCGGCGGGCCGGGCCTCCCGCGAGGACTGGCTCTACCACGCCATCCGGGCCGAGCTCACCCCGGCCGAACAGGAGCGGCTCGCGACCGCGATCGGCCTGCTCAAGCGCGTCATCGATCACTGAAGGACAAGCCGCCATGCCCGTCACGACACTCGACCCGAACACCTGCCTCATCGTCATCGATCTCCAGAAGGGGATCGTCGCACTGCCTCTCGGACATCCGATCGGAGAGGTCGTGGAGCGCGCGAGCGCACTGGCGAAGGCCTTCCGCCGCCACGGCCTGCCTGTGGTGCTCGTCAACGTCACCGGCGTCCCGCCCGGGCGCACGGAGCAGTCGCGCTTTCGCGGCGAGCTGCCGAGCGGCTTCGCCGATTTCGTGCCCGAGCTGAGCCCGCAGCCGGGCGATCATGTCGTGTCGAAGACTGCGGGCGCCTTCACCAGGACCGAGCTCGAAGCCTACCTGACATCGCGAAACGTCACCCAGGTCGTCGTTGCCGGGGTCGCCACCAGCATGGGGGTCGAATCGACGGCGCGGCAGGCTCACGAGCTTGGGTTCAACGTCACCCTTGCGGTCGATGCCATGACCGACCTCGACCCCGACCTTCACGCCGTCACCATCGCCAAGGTCTTCCCCCGCCTCGGCGAAAGGGGCACGGCGCAGGAGATCATCGGCCTCCTCGATGCCGGGCGGCCCTGACGACGGTGTTGCACGACATCTCGTCCGCCTGCGGCGGCGCATTGGTCGACGCGATCCCGCACCTCGTCGCCCCCTCGTGAGCGCCACGCACCGCGGCATCTTCCGGTCGCTCGGAGTCTACAACTTCAGGGTCTGGTCCGCCGGCGCGCTCGTCTCGAATGTCGGGACGTGGATGCAGCGCACCGCTCAGGATTGGCTCGTGCTGGCCGATCTCACGCACCAGAGTGCGACGGCCGTCGGGATCGTGATGGGTCTGCAATACGGGCCTCAGCTTCTCCTGCTGCCCTGGACCGGCTATGCGGCCGATCATTTCGATCGGCGCAAGCTCCTGATGGCGACACAGGCGATCATGGCCGGCCTCGCACTGGCTCTCGGGCTCCTCACGGTGACCGGCCTCGTCCGGCTTTGGCAGGTTGACCTCTTCGCGCTCCTGTTCGGCTGCGCAACGGCCTTCGATGCGCCGGTGCGCCAGACCTTCGTGTCGGACCTCGTCGAGGACGCCGATCTGTCGAATGCGGTGGCGCTGAATTCCATGTCGTTCAGCGCCGGACGGATGATCGGTCCGGCGGCGGCCGGCCTTTGCGTCGCGGCCGTTGGCTCCGGATGGGCGTTTTTGCTCAACGGCCTCTCCTTCCTGGCCGTTCTGCTCTCTTTGGCGCTGCTCCGGCCCGACGAGCTGCGCGGGACTGGGCGCGATGCCAGGATCCGCGGCAGCTTGATCGAGGGCTTTCGCTATGTGGGGAGGCGAGCGGATCTGAAGACGATCCTTCTCATGTTGTGCCTGATCGGCACCTTCGGGCTGAACTTCCCCATCTTCATCTCCACGATGGCCGTGACCGTGTTCCATGCCGGTGCGGGTCAGTACGGGCTGCTAAGCTCGGCCCTGGCCGTCGGCACGCTGGCCGGAGCGCTTGGGGGCGCCCGAAGGCCAAGCCCACGCTTCGTTCACCTGCTCGGCGGGGCCTCGCTGTTCGGGATAGGCTGTGCGCTGGCCGCAGCCATGCCGGACATATGGCTCTTTGCCGGAGCCCTCGCGATCGTCGGCGCGGCGGCTCTCACCTTCACCAACGCGAGCAACAGCTTCGTGCAGCTTTCGACCGAACCGGGCATGCGGGGGCGGGTGATGGCGATCCGTCTCGCCGTAGCCCTTGGCGGCACGCCGATCGGTGCGCCGACCGTCGGTTGGGTGGCCGACCGATTCGGTCCCCGTTGGGCGCTTGGCCTCGGAGCCGTGTCGGGGATCTGCGCCGCTCTGGCGGCGCTGGTTCACCTCGCGACGAAGGGGCGGCAAGTCGAGCCTCCCGCCGAGGCGGCCCATCCGCTCCGATCAATCGCCGGATCGCCCGAATAGGGCCGAGAAGGCGTTTGGGCTGCCCGATCACCGGAACGGTGGTGGCCAACGGCCGGCGGCGCTTTCGGGCGTCCTGGCTTTCTGGTCAGGGCTCCGCACTCGGGTTAACGCGGCACCTTCGTCCTGCTTGCGGGAAAAGGTGCTTGCGCAGCAGGCGGATGAGGGGCGGTGGGCCAAAATACTCTCATCCGGCGCTCGCAGCCAAGCTTACGCTGGCTGCGTAAGCTTGCCGGTGAAGCGCCATCTTCTCCCGCAAGCGGGAGAGGGGGGTTGCCCGGCGATTGTTGACCTCGATTCGGAGTCCTGTTGTCCGGTTGTATGATATTGACATGATGGACTTGGTATCACAGGGTGATGGCTAAAAGCCGATCGGCAAAAATCGTCAGTCTCCCGAGGGAAGCGCTCATGCGTCCGAACGTCGTCAGGCTGCGGCCGCATCGTTGCGCGTCGGACGTCGGCCCGATCGTCCCCGAGTCTTCGCGCCAGGTATCACCAGGATCGCTGGCGGCGGCCTCATCCTGCTTGGCGACGAGCATGGCGGCACCATCGCGCCGCCCCCGCAACCGGCCGCACGGAGGCGCGGGATTGTGAGCGCCAAGCGCCACCGGCCGACCGGTCGGCACGGCATCGCGGGCCGGGCAAGCCTCCGCCGGGCGGCTGCAATGCCCGAGCGGTCGAAGGGCGCCGCATGAGCCGGTCGCTCGATCCGAGGCGCCCTCCGGCGATCCACGACGAAGCCGGCGGCTCCGCTTCGGGCGTGCCGATCCTCGAACTGCGCCACATCGCCAAGCGGTTCGGTGCGACGCAGGCGCTGGCCGACGTTTCGCTGGCGCTGAGAGCCGGCGAGGTCCACGCGCTGCTCGGCGAGAACGGCGCCGGAAAGTCGACGCTGATCAAGATCATGACCGGCGTCCATCAACCGGATCAGGGCGAGATCCTGCTCGCCGGGCAGCCGATCACCATCGCCACCTCGGCCGAGGCGCAGCGCCACGGCATCGCCGCCATCTACCAGGAGCCGCTGCTGTTCCCCGACCTTCAGGTGGCCGAGAACATCTTCATCAGCCACCAGGGACGCGGCCTGCTGACCGGCTGGCGGGACATGTATCGGCGTGCCGAGGAGATCCTCGCCGCGCTCGGCGTGTCGCTCGACGTGCGCAGCCCGGCGCGCGGCCTGACGCTGGCGGCGCAGCAGTCGGTCGAGATCGCCAAGGCCATCTCGCTCGACGTGCGCGTGCTCATCATGGACGAGCCGACGGCCTCCCTGTCGGCCCACGAGGTGGCACAATTGTTCAAGCTGGTGCGGGACCTGCGCGACCAGGGCGTCGCCATCCTGTTCGTCAGCCACCGCATGGAGGAGGTGTTCGACATCGCCGACACCGTCACCGTGTTCCGCGACGGGCGGCTCATCTCGACGCGCGCCGGCGCCGACGTGACGCCGCAAAAGGCGATCGCCGACATGGTGGGCCGCGAGATGGCGCTTTTGCAGCCGCGCGCCGAGGTTCCGCGTGGCGACCTCCTGCTGGCGGTCCGTGGGCTCGGCCGCGAGGGCGTGTTCAGGGACGTCGCCTTCGACGTTCATCGCGGCGAGGTCCTGGGGTTCGCTGGCCTGATCGGCGCCGGCCGCACCGATGTCGGGCTCGCGCTGTTCGGCATCGAGCCGGCGACTGCCGGATCGATCGTGCTCGACGGCAAGCCGCAGGTCATCCGCTCGCCCCGCCAGGCGATGGCGGCGGGAATCGCCTATCTGTCCGAGGACCGCCGCCAGCTCGGCCTCTCGCTGCCGATGTCGATCGCGATCAACATCTCGCTGCCCGTTCTCAGCCGCTACCTCGACCGGCTCGGCCTCGTGCGCACCCGGATGGAACGGGAGACCGCGGAAACCTACCGTCGTCGCCTCGCCATCCGCACGCCGTCTGTCGATCTTGCCGTGGCCAAGCTGTCCGGCGGCAACCAGCAGAAGGTCATGCTGAGCAAATGGCTCAACACGCATCCCGCGCTCATGATCCTCGACGAGCCGACGCGCGGCATCGATGTCGGCGCCAAGGCCGAAGTGCATGCGATCATCGGCGAGCTCGCGGCGGAGGGGATCGGCATCATCCTGATCTCCTCCGACCTGCCGGAGGTGCTGGCGCTAAGCGACCGCGTGCTGGTGATGCGCGAAGGCCGGCAGATGGCGATCCTCGCCCGCGGCGAGGCGGACCAGGAGACGGTCATGACGGCGGCCATGGGCCAGGCATCCGCGATGGGCGAGGCCGCATGACCTGGCTGCAGCGGCATATCCGGCCCGAACAGATCCGCGAGCTCAGCCTGCTCCTGCTCATCGTCGCGGCGGTGCTGATCTTCGGCTCGCTCATCGACGGCTACTATACGTCGCGCACCTTCGTGCGCATCTCGACCAGCGTCGCGGTCATCGCCGTCGTGGCGGTCGGCCAGACGCTCGTCGTGCTGACCCGCAACATCGACCTGTCGGTCGGGTCGATCGTGGGCTGCAGCGCCTATGCGGTGGGCACGCTGATCGGCCACGACAAGGGGATGGCGGCGCCGGTCGTCGTGGCGATCTGCATCGGCATCGGCGCCGGGTTGGGTGCGCTGAACGGCCTCCTGGTGACCTGGGGGGGCGTGCCCTCGATCATCACGACGCTCGGCACCTTGGCGATCTACCGCGGCACGCTGATCGACTATTCGGGGGCGAAGACGGTGACGACCGAAAGCCTGCCAGGATGGCTGGTCGACCTGCCGCGCCTCAATCTTCTCGTCGTCGGCGGCCTCGACATCCGAGTGCTGGTCGCGGTCGCGGTCGGTGTCGTCATCCTGTTCCAGGTGGCGACGATCTATCTCAACGTCGGCCGCACCTTCTATGCGATCGGCTCGAACCCCGATGCCGCGCAACTCATCGGCCTGCCGATCCGCCGCACGGTCTTCGCCGCCTTCGTGCTGTCCGGCGCGCTGGCGGGGCTCGCCGGCTTCATGACGCTGGCCCGGTTCGGCAACATCACGGTCGAGGCCGGACGCGGCCTGGAGCTGCAGGTGGTCGCGGCCGTCGTGGTGGGCGGGGTGAACATCTTCGGCGGCTCCGGGACGGTCACCGGCGCTCTGCTCGGCGCCTTCATGATCGGCACGCTCGAGCAGAGCCTGTTCCGGCTGCAGATCAGCGAATTCTGGCGCGATGCGCTGCTCGGCCTGCTCATCCTCTTGGCCGTGGCGAGCGACGCCGTCATCCTCAACCGACTGCGCGCGCTCTGGGCCAAGGCCGAGCTCAAGCTCGTGCGGCCACCGGCCGGGGAGGCGCCGCTGCGACGGGCGTCCCGCGACCCATGACGGCGTTGCGCAGCCTACGGCGCTGGGAAGGCCTTCTCCTCGCTCTGCTGGCGGCGGTGGTCGCGGGGAGCATCGCGCGCTCGCCCTACTACCTCGGCGTCGGCAACATCGTGAACCTGTTCCAGCTCGAGATCGAGAAGGTCATCGTGGTGCTGCCGATGACCCTGCTGATCATCGACGGCGAGATCGACCTGTCCGTTGCCTCGGTCATGGGGCTTTCAGCCTGCGTCGCAGCCTATCTGTTCCAGCTCGGCGAGCCAATGCCGGTCGCCCTCTTGGCGGCGCTCGGCTCCGGCGTCGTCGCGGGCCTGGTCAACGGCTTCTGGGTCGCCTATGTGGGTCTGCCGTCGCTCGCGGTGACGCTGGCGGGCCTCATCGGCTATCGCGGCGTGGCGCGCATCCTCGTCGAGGACAGGGCGATCGGCGGGTTTCCGGCCTGGTTCCAGGCGCTCGGGCAGCAGGCGCTGATCGGGCCGCTGACCCTGTCGATCCTGGTCTTCGTCGTCCTCTTCGCGGTGACCTGCGTGGTGCTGCACGGGTCGGGCTTCGGCCGGCTGGTCTATGTGATGGGCAACAGTCTTGCGGCGGCGCGCTATTCTGGCGTGCGCGTGCGGCGCATCAAGATGGCGCTGTTCGTGGCGTCGAGCACCGTTTCGGCGCTTGCCGGGCTGCTCTATGCGGCGCGGCTCGGCTCCGTGCGCGGCGACATGGCGAGCGGCTTCGAGCTCGACATCATCACCATCGTGCTGCTCGGCGGCGTCAGCATTTTCGGAGGGGAGGGCAACCTCGTCGGGGTCGGGCTGTCGATCCTGGTCATCCTCAATCTCCGCAACGGCATGGGACTTGCCGACATCACCGGCAATACTCAGACGAGCGTGATCGGAGCCCTGTTGATCCTGTCGGTGCTGGTTCCGAACAGCGTGCAGGCCTTGAACAAGACATGGAAGGGGAGAGAGACATGAGAAGATATCTTCTGGCGACGGCCGCGCTCGCGGCGCTGGCTCTGCTGCCGCAGGGCGCGTCCGCGCAAGCCGCGCTCACCAAGGGCAAGGCGCTGTCGATGGTGCTGCTGCCGAAGTTCCTCGGCATCCAGGTCTTCGATCTCGCCCATCGCGGGGCCGAGGAAGCCCGCACCGAGCTCGGCAACCCGACCGCGCTGCAATATCTCGGCCCGACGCCCGAGAACAGCGTCGCCGGCCAGATCGAGATCGTCACCAATGCGACGACGCAAGGCGTCAACGCCATCATGATCTCCAACAATTCGGGAGATCAGCTCGTCCCGGCCGTCAAGGCCGCGCACGACAAAGGCATGACGGTCGTGACCTGGGATTCGCCGATTCCCTCGGGCGAGGGCGAGGACCTCTTCGTCGCCCAGGTCGATTTCGCCGAGACCGGTAAGGTGATGGCCGACATGGCCCTTAAGATCCTCGGCCCCGACGGCGGCAAGTTCGCGATCCTGTCGGCGTCGCCCGATGCCGCCAACCAGAACTCCTGGATCGCGGCCATGCACACCGCCCTCAAGGATCCCAAGTACGCCAAGCTGCAGGAGGTCGGCATCGTCTACGGCAACGATCAGTCGGAACAGAGCTACAGCCAGGCTCTGGCGCTCGTCGACAAATATCCCGGGCTCAAGCTGATCATGGCGCCGACGACGGTCGGCATCGCGTCCGCCGCCAAGGCGATGCAGGACGAGGGGCTCTGCGACAAGGTCAAGGTCAGCGGTCTCGGCCTGCCGAGCGAAATGGTGTCCTACACCAAGAACGGCTGCGCCCCGGAGTTCGCTTTGTGGAACTTCACCGACCTCGGCTACCTCTCCTATTACGCGGCCTACGGTCTCGCCACGCATGGCTTCAAGGCGGAAGCCGGCCAGGGCTTCAAGGCCGGGCGCCTCGGCGACTACACGGTGCAGAAGGACCCGACGCGATCCAAGGGGCTGAGAATCGTGATGGGACCCTTCACGCTCTACGACAAGGACAACGTCGAGGCCGCCGCGAAATAGGCGGCCGCAGCCGGATGCTCATCTGAACAAGACCGAAGACAACGGCGAGCCGGAAGAAGCGATCTGGGGAAAGGAGCCCCATCATCTTCTTCGGCATCGATGCAACACCTCGATGACCGGCGCCGTGATCGTGCTCGCCGTCGTTGTCGATCAGCTGGTCGAGGTTCAGCAGGGCTGTTCTGTCTTGTCTTCGCGCCGCGATCTCGCGATCATATCCGGCGTCGCGGCCGGAGGCGCGGTCGGCTCGATGCTGCCGGGCGGCGACCTCGACCTCATCAAGATCTATGCGGGAGAGAACGGTCATGGATGATGCCCTCTACGGCAGGCGCGACAAGCGGGGCGACTGGTCGCCCAACGCGCGCGTCACCTATGCGCCACTCTTCGACTGGCCGATGCGACCGGTCGCGACCCTCAAATGGTTCGCGGGGCTGCCGGGCTATGTCCTGCCATGGAACGCCTTCTATGCGGGGCTGGCGGCCCTGTGCTGGGTCTATCTGACCCCCTCGCTCGAGACGATGCGGCACATCGCGCCGGGTTGGATCGCACTGATCTTCCTGCGCAATGCGGCGCTGGTCTTGCTGATCAGCGGGGCCTGGCACCTGCGGCTCTACATGCAGAAATCCCAAGGGGGGAGCTTCAAGTTCAACGCCCAGTGGCCATCCGAGGGCAACGACGCCTTTCTGTTCAAGAGCCAGACCGTCGACAACATCATCTGGACCTTCGCCAGCGGCGTGCCGTTCTGGACGGCCTACGAGGTCGTGCTCTGGTGGATCTTCGCCAACGGCTACGTGCCCTACGTGCGCTGGGCCGAGCATCCGCTCTACTGCACGGTCATCCTGCTGCTGATCCCGGCCTTCCGCGAGGTGCATTTCTACCTCATCCATCGGCTGATCCATTGGCCGCCGCTCTACCGGTCCGTGCACAAGCTGCATCACAACAACGTCAACCCGGGGCCCTGGTCGGGCATCTCCATGCATCCGGTCGAGCACCTGCTCTATTTCTCGGGCGCCCTCATCCACCTCGTCGTGCCGTCGAACCCGGTGCACGCCATGTTCCAGCTGTTCCATGCCGCGCTGACCCCCGCCCAGGGGCATGTCGGGTTCGACAGGGTCATGCTCGGGAACGAGTCGTCCTTCGACACGCATTGCTACGCGCACTACCTCCATCACAAATATTTCGAGTGCAACTACTCAGACGGCAACATCCCGCTCGACCGCTGGTTCGGCACGTTCCATGACGGCTCGAAGGAGAGCCATGAGGCGATGGACCACCGCTTCATGGAACGCGCCGCCAAGATCAACGGCTGACAGCGCACGCCTTCCGACCCGAATCCGGAAATCGGCCGGCATCCGCCAGCTGATCGGGGGAGGCGATGCATGGGTCCGCGGACCATAGACCTATGCGGCGCGTCGCGTCCGCAAGAGGTCGGATCGACTCGGAACGGGCGTTGCGGTCCTCAGCGGAGCGTACCGATCTTCAGTTCGATTCCGCCTTGGCATTCGGTCCGCGCTGAGCGCGCACGCTTTTCAGGACCATGTCGACGTAGAGGGCAGACAGCGCCCCGCGATCGAGCCGACCCCGCGGATCGTACCAGGTGCAGATCCCCGACAGCATCCCCAGTATGCCGTACGCCGTCACAGGCGCGTCGGTGATCTCGAAGGCGCCGTCGAGGGCGCCTGCGTCCAGGATATCGATCAGCCGCCGCTCGTACTGCCGGCGGAGTTCGGTCGCGCGCCGATAATTCGCCGCCTCCAGGCTGCGAAGCTCGGAGTTGACGACGAACACCTCGCGCTTGCGTTGCACATGATAGCTGACGTGAAAATCGACGAAGGTCGCGAGCTGTTCGGCTGGCGGCCCGATACCCGTCAAAGCCGTATCGAGCGCCGCGTGCAGCATCCGCATGTGCCGGTCATACAGGTGGACCAGCAGATCCTGCTTGCTTAGGATGTGATTGTAGAGCGAACCCTGTCGAATGCCGACCCTGGCGGCGAGCTGGCGCAAGCTCATGCCCTCGTAACCGAATTCGAAGATCAGATCGAGGCCGGCGCTGCTGATCGCCTCCATCGTCTTCGCGCCGGACGAGCCGATCGTGCGCGCCATGAAACCTCATCTCCAAGGGTCGCCCGCGGACCGGAGCGGGTGGGAACGCGGCGATCTTCAGAGGCCGAGCGGCCACGACCGTTCCCTCATCGAAACCCTCTTGACGATGAGAAAAGAACGGTCGATTGTTTTATGCCGAGACCGATCATGCGACGCAAGGGCAAAGCGGCGACCCGCAGCGGCAGGCCGGGCAGCGAGCAGGAAACGTCCATGCTGCAGGGGGGCTCGAGCTATCTGGAGCTGCGGTCCGGTTTCCGCTGGAGCATGCCCGCACGCTACAATATCGGCGTCGATGCCTGCGACAGGCATGCCGCGACCGACAGCCTCGCCTTGATCAGCATCGACGAGAACGGTGCCGAGCAGCGGTTCGGCTTCGCCGACCTGCGGCGCCTGTCGAACCGCTTTGCCAACGTGCTGGCAGCGCATGGGTTGACGCGCGGCGATCGCGTCGCCGTGCTGCTGCCGCAAGCTGTCGAGACCGCCATCGCGCATCTCGCCGCCTTCAAGGCCGGCCTGATCAGCGTACCGCTCTTCGAATTGTTCGGCCCCGACGCGTTGCGCTTCCGCCTTGCCAACAGCGGCGCCAGGGTCCTCGTCACGAACCGTGCGGGCGCCGAGAAGATCGCCGAGCTTCGTGACGTGCTGCCGGCACTCGATCGGATCTACACGATCGACGGATCGGGCCCCGGGTCGGAGAACTTCCACGCGCTCTGCGCCAGGGCGTCGGATGCCTTCGAGCCGGTTGCTACGGCGCCCGACGATCCGGCCATCATCATCTACACATCCGGAACGACAGGCGACCCCAAGGGCGCGCTCCACGGCCATCGCGTGCTGCTGGGTCATCTGCCCGGGGTCGAGATGCCGCAGGATCTGTTTCCGCAGCCGGGCGACCGCTTCTGGACGCCCGCCGACTGGGCCTGGATCGGCGGCCTCTTCGATGTCTTGCTGCCGGCGTGGCACCACGGCGTGACCGTCGTCGCCCGGCGCGCCCGGAAATTCGACCCCGAAGCGGCCTTGAAGCTGATGGTCGATCAAGGCGTCAGAAACGCCTTCTTGCCGCCGACCGCCCTGAAGCTGATGCGCCAGGTGCGCAGCGCGCCTGTTCCCGGCCTCGCGCTCCGCAGCGTCGGCAGCGGCGGGGAAAGCCTCGGCGGCGAGTTGCTGGAGTGGGGGCGGGGGGTCCTCGGCGTGACGGTGAACGAATTCTACGGCCAGACCGAATGCAACCTCGTCGTCTCGTCGTGCGGCGCCCTGTTTCCCGCAAGACCGGGCGCGATCGGTCGCGCCGTGCCGGGTCACGATGTCGCCATCGTCGACGAGGCCGGACGGGAGTTGCCTGCCGGCGAGATCGGCCACATCGCGATCCGGCGTCCCGATCCCGTGATGTTCCTCGGCTATTGGCGCAACGACAAGGCCACCGCCGAGAAATTCGTCGGCGATTGCCTGCTGACCGGCGATCTCGGCCGGCGCGATGCCGACGACTACATCTGGTTCGTCGGACGCAACGACGACGTCATCACATCGGGCGGATACCGGATCGGCCCCGGCGAGATCGAGGACTGCATCCTGCGCCACCCGGCGGTGGCGATGACGGGCGTCGTCGGCGCTCCCGACCCGATCCGCACCGAGATCGTCAAGGCGTTCATCGTCACCAAGCCCGGCGTCGAACGGTCGGATGCCCTGGCGGACGACATCCGGCAGTTCGTCAAGACCAGGCTCGCGGCGCACGAATATCCGCGCGAGATCGTGTTCACGGACGACCTGCCGATGACCACGACAGGCAAGATCATCCGGCGCGCCCTGCGCGATAGGGGGCACGCGTGAGCCAAAAGGTATCGCGCCGCGATCACGGCGATGGTGCGGGCGATCCGGCTCGCGTCGAGGATCCCCCGCCCGAGCCCGCCGTGCTGCTTGAACGGCTGGGAGACGGTGTCGCGCGCGTCGTCCTGAACCGGCCCACCGTCCGCAACGCCGTCGACGGTGCCCTGGCGCACGCGCTCGGACGCGCCGTGCGGGAGACCGAGGCCGACCCGGAGATCCGCGTGGTGATCCTCACCGGGGCGGGATCGCAGGCGTTCTGCGCCGGCGCCGACCTGGCCGAGGTGGCTCGCGGCAACGAGGCCGCGCTCTGGACCCGGGACGGGGGGTTCGCCGGATTTGTCGAGGCGGTGCGGAGCAAGGTGTGGATCGCCGCCGTCAAGGGCTTCGCGCTGGCCGGGGGGCTGGAGCTGATGCTCGCCTGCGATCTGGTGGTCGCCGCGGAGGACGCCGCCTTCGGTCTGCCGGAGGTGAAGCGCGGCCTCGTCGCAGGCGCCGGCGGGCTCTTTCGTCTGCCGAGGGCCTTGCCGCGCGCCGTCGCGATCGAGATGATCGTCACCGGCGAGAGCATCGGGGCGGGGCGGGCGCTGGCGCTCGGCCTGATCAATCGCGTCGCCGCCGCCGGGCAGGTCGATGCACAGGCCCACGATCTCGCCAGGATCGTCGCCGCGAACGCGCCGTGCGCCGTGCGGGAAAGCCTGTGGATCGCCCGGACCGCTCATGAGGGGAGCGAGGCCGATCTCTCGCGTCTTTCCGGCGAAGCCCTGTCGCGGGTCCGCTCGGGCGAGGATAGTCGCGAAGGTGCTCGGGCGTTCCTGGAGAAGCGCGAGCCACGCTGGAGCGGGCGATAGATGGGGTGCATGTCTCTCCCATCGCCGCAGGTCGGGACATCCTGGCGGCTTCATCGTCGCCGGGTGTCGAAACGAGGCCGGATCTCGGGCGCTGCCCGGACCAATGACGCAAAACAAATCTCAAGGGGAGGATCGATATGGAATTCAGTCGTCGTCAGTTCTTTCGCACCGCGTCGGGCGCCTTGGCGTTCGGCAGCACCGCCACGCTGCTCAGCCGGGCCGGACTTGCGGCCGCGGAGCCGATCAAGGTCGCCAACATTCTCGACAAGACGGGCGGCCTCAACATCTACTCGCTGAAGCAGATGAAGGCCGTGGCGATGGCCGTCGACGAGCTCAATGCCGCAGGCGGGCTGCTCGGCCGCCCTGTGCAGCTCATCTTCTACGATTCCCAGTCCAACAATCAGTTCAATTCACAATATGCGACCCAGGCCATGGTTCGCGACAAGGTCGATGTCCTGCAGGGGGGAGTGACCAGTTCGTCGCGCGAGGTCATGCGTCCGATCGTCGACAAGTTCAAAGGGCTCTACTTCTACAACGCCCTCTATGAAGGTGGCGTCTGCGACCGGCGGCACGTGTCGACCGGCATGGTTCCGGCCCAGCAGCTCGAGCCGCTGGTCGATTACGTCATCACCGAGAAGAAGGCCAAGACCGCCTATATCCTCGCGGCCGACTACAACTACGGCCAGATCACCAGCAAGTGGATCCAGAAATTCGTCCGGGCGAAGGGCGGCAAGGACCTGGCTGTCGAATTCTTCCCGCTGGACGTGACCAATTTCGCTCCGGTGCTGAGCCGCATTCAGAGCGCGAAGCCCGATGCCGTCTATTCTGCACTGGTCGGCGATGCCCATATGGCGTTCTATCGGCAGTTCGAGTCGACCATCGGCAAGAAGACCATGGTGCTGGCCTCCGGGACCTATGGCGCCGGGCGCGAGAACGCGGCGCTGAGCCCGCAGGAGAACGATGGCATCCTGATCGCGACCTCGTTCATCGACACCCTGCCGACCGAAGCGGCGAGAAGTTTCGTCGAGAGGTTCAAGAAATATTCCGGCGAGACCGACTATGTCGGCGAATACGGCGAGATCGGCTACCGCGGCATGATGCTGTGGGCCGAAGCCGTGAAGCGCGCCAAAAGGCCCAAGCCCGACGATGTCATCCCAGCCCTGGGCGGCACGACGTTCAACGGCGCCGGCGGGCTCTATACCATCGACGGACAGACCAACCACACGATCATGGACATCCATATCTGCGCCGGCAACACCAAGGGCGGGTTCGACCTGCTGAAGTCCTTCTCGCAACGCCAGCCCGCCGACACCCAGGCGGTCTGCGACCTGCACAAGAACCCGAACGATACGAAGCAGTACGAGCCGGCGCTCTGACGGGCCATGATGCCGGCGGCGAGCCGTCGGGGCGAAGGAGTTTGCGCGTTTGGGCCTGTCGAACACGATCTACCTCGCGGCTTACGCCATCGCTCTCCTGGTGCTGATCAGCCTGGGGCTCGCCGTGATCTTCGGCATGATGAGGGTCATCAACCTGGCGCATGGCGAGTTCATGATGCTGGGCGCCTACGCTTGCGTGCTGTGCGTCGATGCCGGGGTGCCGCTGTGGCTGTCGGTCCTGCTGGCGGCCCTGGCGCTCGGCCTGTTCGGCATCGTGGTGGAGCGCCTGATCATCCGTTTCCTCTACGGGCGCATCGTCGACACGTTGCTGGCGACCTGGGGGCTGTCGCTGCTTCTCGTGGGCGGCGTCACCACCCTGCTCGGCCCTCAGGGGCGGAGCGTGACGACCGACTTCGGCAACGTCTCGATCGGCGGCATCAACGTGTCGAGCTACAACCTCATGCTGATCGCCGTCGCCGCCGCGGCGATGCTGGTCACCTGGCTCCTGGCGCGATTCACGCGCTTCGGGCTGCTCGTGCGCGGCACCATGCAGGACCCCGTCATCGCCGGCGCGCTCGGGGTCGACCGCAGCATCATCTATATGGCGACGTTCGGCTACGGATCGGCGCTGGCGGGGCTCGCCGGCGCCGTCCTGGTCCCGATCACGGGCGCCTCCCCGACCATGGGCCTCTTCTTCGTGTCGAAGGCGTTCATCACGGTGATCGTCGGGGGCCATTTCCCGCTGATGGGCACGCTTGCGGCGTCCAGCCTGTTCGGAGCGATCGACGGCGTGGTCTCCTATCGCTGGAGCTCGGTCCTGGGCGAGGTGAGCGTGCTGGTCGTCGCCGTGGTCCTGCTGAGGCTGCTGCCCCTCGGCATCACCGGCCGGCTGAGGAGGGGGCTGTGAGCCGCCAGGAATTCGCCTCGGATGCGGCGGTGCCGCCGTCGCGGTGGTGGTGGCTGTTCGTCGCGGTCCTCGCGGCCGGGATTGCCCTCACGCCGTCCTACACCGATGCCGCACTCCAGCTCGATGTCTCGGTGATCTTCGTCTTCGCGCTGCTGGCCCTCAGCATGGGTTTCCTGTGGGGCTATGCCGGGATCCTCAGCTTCGGCCAGACCATCTTCTTCGGGCTCGGCGGTTATGGCTATGCGGTGCTCGCCATGAATGCCGGCACCACCTTGTGGCCCCTGGTCGCCGCGGTGGTCCTGCCGATGCTGTTTTCGGCGGTGCTGGGCTATTTCATCATCTATGGGCGCATCAGCGACATCTATCTCAGCGTCATTACGCTTGTCGTGACGTTGATCTTCGAAAAGTCGATCCGCTCGACCTCCGGTCCGGAATATGTGATCGGCAGCGTCCGCCTGAACGGCCAGAACGGCATTCCCGGCATTCCGGCGCTGCAGCTGCCATGGGATGCCGGCGCGCCGCTCTCGTTCGACGGCGTGTTCTACCTCGCGGGGGCAGCGGCGCTCCTGGTCTATGTCGGTCTTCGTCTGCTGCTGCTGACACCGTTCGGTCGCATCCTCGTGGGCATCCGCGAAAGCGAAAAGCGCATGGAGCTGCTCGGCTTCGACGCGCGTGCCTACAAGCTCGGCGCCTTCGTCCTGGCCGCCGGGATCGCGGCCCTGTCGGGGTCCCTCTACGCGATCTGGGGCAATTTCGTCTCGCCCGAGATGTTCGGCCTCAACCAGGCCGCCCAGGTGGTGATCTGGGTGATCGTCGGCGGGCGCTCGACGTTGATCGGCCCGATCGTGGCGACGGGCCTCGTGCAATATCTGAGCAGCTGGCTCGGCACCGTCGGCGTCGGGCAGGTCACGCTCGTCCTCGGCGCGGTGCTGCTCGTCTTCGTGCTGGTGTTTCCCAAGGGCCTGCTGCCGACGCTCGGCAGCCTTCGCTGGCCTCGGCGGCGACCTCGGGATCGGCGCGGATGAACCCCGGGCCGAACATCATCGAGACACGGGGCCTGGAGAAGCGTTTCGGCGGCGTTCGCGCGGTCGCGGCCGTCGACTTCGTTCTCGCGCCGGGGGAGCTTCGCTGTCTGATCGGCCCCAACGGCGCCGGCAAGAGCACGTTCTTCAAGTTGCTGACCGGCCAGCTTCGGCCGACGGCCGGGCAGATCTTCCTCGACGGGCAGGATATCGTCGGTGCGCAGCCCCATGTCATCGGACGGAAGGGGGTAGGCATCAAGAACCAGGTTCCCGTGGTCATGAACGGCCTCACGGTTCGGGAGAACGTGTGGCTCGCGGCGCGCTCGCGCCTGAGAGGCCGGGCGCTCGAGGATGCGGTCGACGCCATCGCGGCCCGGCTCGGGCTGGAGGCGATCCTCCCTCGCCTCGTGGGCGAGCTCGCGCATGGCCAACGCCAATGGGTCGAGATCGCCATGGTGGTGGTCTGCCGGCCGAGGATCGTGCTGCTGGACGAGCCCGCCGCCGGCATGAGCGACGAAGAAACGGACCGAACCGCCGAACTCATCCGGGAGCTCAACCGGGACGCCACCATCGTCGTGGTGGAGCACGACATGCAGTTCATCCGGCAGATCGCCCGGACCGTGACGGTGTTCCACCAGGGCCGTATCCTGATCGAGGACACCTACCGGAACGTGGTCGACAACCCGGTCGTCCGGGATGTCTATCTCGGGCGGGGAGCGGCCGCGTGATGCTCGATGTCGAGGGACTGCATTCCGGATACGACGGCATCCCGGTTCTGAGCGGGCTTTCGCTGCGGATCGAGGCGGGCGAGTTCGTCGGCATCCTGGGGCATAACGGGATGGGCAAGACGACGCTGCTGAAGACGCTGATCGGCATCCTGCCCGCGTCATCGGGGCAGATCCGCTTCGAGGGCGTCTCCATCGCACGCCTTCCGTCGCACGGCCGCGTGCGGCGCGGCATGGGCTATGTTCCCCAGGGTCGCGGGATCTTTCCGGGGCTGACGGTCCGCGACAATCTCCGCTTCGCGGCGATCGCCGTCGGCCGCAGGGCCGCGACCATCGCGAGCGTGCTCGATGAATTCCCAAGGCTGAAGGCCCTGCTCGAGCGCCCCGGAGGCGCGCTGAGCGGCGGAGAGCAGCAGCTTCTGGCGCTGGCCCGCGCCCTCATCCAGCACCCCCGGATCGTGCTTCTCGACGAGCCCACGGAGGGCATCCAGCCATCCATCATCGAGGAGATCGCGGATCAGCTGAAGGCGATGCGCGCGCGGCGGGGTCTCACCGTGCTGCTGGTCGAGCAGAACGTCGATTTCATCAAGGCGCTGTCGGACCGCGTGCTGCTCATCCAGAAGGGCATGATCACGCGCGAACTCGCCGCCGGACAGGTGTCAGATGCCGCCGCCATGGGGGATTTCGGCTAGTCACGGCACGCTCGTCGCCGTGCCCGGACCGCCATTCACCGCCAGAAGGAGATGCCGATGCCGGACGACTTGCACTTCGAGAGCCTGACCCGTATCGCCGAGCGTATCCGGGACCGCGACGTCTCGTCCGTCGACGTGACGATCGCGATTCTGGACCGCATCGGCAACATCGACGGCCAATATCGCAGCTATACCACGGTGCTGCGCGACCGCGCCCTCGCCCGCGCCGAGGCGGCCGACCAGGACATCGCCAAAGGGATCTGGCGCGGTCCCCTGCATGGCGTGCCGATCGGAATCAAGGACCTCTGCAATACGGCCTTTGCACCGACGGGCGCCGGGACCACCATGCTGAAGGACGCGACGCCCGACCACAACGCCACCGTCGTGGACCGGCTCG
Source organism: Lichenihabitans sp. (assembly GCA_965277635.1). Classification (GTDB taxonomy): domain Bacteria; phylum Pseudomonadota; class Alphaproteobacteria; order Rhizobiales; family Beijerinckiaceae; genus Lichenihabitans. The sequence goes on along the minus strand of CBDIDE010000002.1, from coordinate 100,554 downwards.
AACAGGGCGGCGCCGTCATCCTCGGCAAATTGAGCATGACGGAAGGCGCCTATACGAGCCATCATCCGCAAAACCCCTCGCCCCTCAATCCCTGGAACATGGATCACTGGGTCGGCTCTTCCTCGACGGGGTCGGGCGTCGCTACCGCCGCGGGCCTCTGCTTCGGGTCGCTCGGGTCCGACACCGGCGGATCGATCCGCTTCCCGTCCGCCACCTGCGGCCTGACCGGCATCAAGCCGACCTGGGGGCGGGTCAGCCGATACGGGGTGTTCCCGCTCGCGGCGTCCCTCGACCACGTCGGCCCCATGACCCGGAGCGCCGCCGACGCCGCCGCGATGCTGGGCGTGATCGCCGGGGCCGATCCGAACGACCCGACCGCGCTCCAGGCCCCCGTGCCCGATTATTGCGCCGAGCTCGGCCGCACCATCCGCGGCCTCACGGTCGGGATCGACCGTGCCTTCATCGCCGAGGGAATCGATGCCGAGGTCGTGGCCGCCGTCGAGGACGCCGCCCGCGATCTCGCGAGCCTCGGCGCGCGAATCCGGGAGGTCACGGTCCCCGCCACGGAGCGGCTGGTGCGCGGCTGGATTCCGTTCTGCGCGGTCGAAACGGCACTCGCCCACAAGCACAGCTACCCGGCTCGCGCGGCCGAATACGGCCCGGATCTCGCCGCCCTGATCGATCAGGGACGCGGCATGACGGCGCTCGACCTGGGCGAGATCTATCACGAGCGGCTCGCCTTCTCGGGGGCGCTCGCTGCCCTCTTCGAGGAGGTCGACCTCCTGCTGGTACCGACCATGCCGGTGCCGATCCCGAGCCTGGCCCGGATGGGCGAATACGGGCAGGACCCGACCGTGCTGCTTCGCATCCTGCGCTTCACCGCGCCCTTCGACTTTTCGGGAAGCCCGACCATCACGCTGCCGAGCGGCATCGACAAGGCCGGCATGCCGCTGAGTCTGCAACTGGTCGGGCGCCATTTGTCGGAGGACCTTCTCTGTCGTGCCGGTCACGCCTTCCAGCAGGTCACCGACTGGCACACCCGCCGCCCTCCCGCGTTGTCCTGACCGACGACCCCGCCGCCTCATCTCCAAGGCCCTCCATGCCCGTGATCCGATCCGCCGTATCGACCGGTTCCGCGGCCTTCCGCGAGAACCGGGACCGCATGGCGGCGCTCGTCGGCGATATCGACGACAAGGCGCGTCGCGTCATGTCGGGCGGCAGCGAGGACGCGCGGATCCGGCACATGTCGCGCGGCAAGCTCCTGCCGAGGGAGCGGGTCGCCCATCTGCTCGATCCGGCGTCCCCCTTCCTCGAGGTCGGCCTCTTCGCCGGCTGGGATATGTACGACGACGATGTGCCGGGAGGCGGGCTCATCGCCGGGGTCGGCAGGGTTTCGGGGCGCGATTGCATGATCGTGTGCAACGACGCGACCGTGAAGGGCGGCACCTATTTCCCGATCACGGTGAAGAAGCACCTGCGGGCCCAGGAGATCGCGGCGCAGAACCACCTGCCCTGTATCTATCTCGTCGATTCCGGGGGCGCCAACCTGCCGAACCAGGACGAGGTGTTTCCGGACCGCGATCATTTCGGCCGCATCTTCTTCAACCAGGCCACGATGTCGGCTGCCGGCATCGCGCAGATCGCGGTGGTCATGGGCTCCTGCACGGCGGGGGGCGCCTATGTTCCGGCGATGGCGGACGAATCGATCATCGTCGCGAAACAGGGGACGATTTTCCTGGCGGGTCCGCCCCTCGTCCGGGCCGCCACCGGCGAGATCGTGTCGGCCGAGGATCTCGGCGGAGCGGACCTGCATGCGCGCACCTCCGGCGTCGTCGACCATTACGCCACCGACGACGCCCAGGCGCTGCGGCTGGCGCGGCGCTGCGTCGCCAACCTCAACGGGCGCAAGCCGGACGCCGTCCGACGCCAGCCCGTGGAGCCGCCGCGCTACGATCCAGCCGAGTTGTGGGGCGTGGTGCCGACCGACCTGCGCAAGGGCTACGACGTCCGTGAGGTGATCGCGCGCATCGTCGACGGCTCCCGCTTCGACGAGTTCAAGGCGCTTTATGGAAAGACGCTGGCGTGCGGCTTTTCGCACATTCACGGCATGCCGATCGGCATCCTGGCCAATGCGGGCGTGCTGTTCTCCGAGTCCGCCCTCAAGGGAACGCATTTCGTCGAGCTCTGCTGCCAGCGGGGCATCCCGCTGCTGTTCCTGCAGAACATCACGGGCTTCATGGTCGGGCGGCAGTACGAGGCCGGCGGCATCGCCAAGGACGGCGCCAAGCTCGTCACGGCCGTGGCGACGGCGGCGGTCCCGAAAGTCACCATGCTGATCGGCGGCTCGTTCGGGGCCGGCAATTACGGCATGTGCGGCCGAGCCTATTCGCCGCGCTTCCTCTGGACTTGGCCCAACGCCCGGATTTCGGTCATGGGCGGCGAGCAGGCCGCGAGCGTGCTGGCGACGGTCAAGCGCGATGCGGCGGAGCGCCGCGGCGGGTCGCTGTCGGCGGAGGACGAGGAGCGGCTGAAGGCGCCGATCATCCGGCAGTTCGAGACCCAGGGCCACCCGCTTTATGCGTCGGCGCGGCTTTGGGACGACGGCATCGTCGATCCGGCGTCGAGCCGGGACGTGCTGGGCCTCAGCCTGGCGGCGGCCCTCAACGCACCGATCGAGCCGACGCGGTTCGGCCTTTTCCGGATGTGACGCGCATGTTCGACAAGGTTCTGATCGCCAACCGAGGCGAGATCGCGGCCCGCATCGCCAGGACGGCGCGCCGCCTCGGCATTCGCACCGTCGCGGTCTATTCGGACGCGGATCGCGACGCCCTGCACGTCGCGGCGGCCGACGAGGCCTTTCGCATCGGTCCGGCCCCGGCCCGCGAGAGCTATCTGCGCATGGAGGCCATCGTCGAGGCCGCCCGCGGCAGCGGCGCGCAGGCGGTCCATCCGGGCTACGGCTTCCTGTCGGAAAATCCCGACTTCGTCGAGGCGGTCGAGGCCGCCGGTCTCGTGTTCATCGGGCCGCCGGCCGACGCCATCCGGGCCATGGGGCTCAAGGACGCGGCCAAAGCCTTGATGGACCAGGCCGGCGTGCCGACCGTTCCGGGCTATCACGGTCGCGACCAGGATGCCGGGATGCTGGCGGGCGAAGCCGCGCGCCTCGGCTATCCGGTGCTGATCAAGGCGGCTGACGGCGGGGGCGGCAAGGGCATGCGCCGGGTCGAGAGAGCCGAGGATTTTCCGGAGGCGCTCGCCGCCGCGATGCGGGAAGCCCGCTCGGCGTTCGGCGACGATCGCGTCCTCGTCGAGCGATGCCTGCTCCGCCCGCGGCATATCGAGATCCAGGTCTTCGCTGACGCTCACGGCAATGCGGTGCATCTCTTCGAGCGGGATTGCTCGCTGCAGCGGCGGCATCAGAAGGTGATCGAGGAGGCGCCCGCGCCGGGCATGCCGCCGGCCATGCGCGACGCCATGGGAGCGGCGGCCGTCAAGGCCGCCCGTGCCGTCGGCTATCGCGGAGCCGGCACGGTCGAGTTCATCGCCGACGTCGCCGAGGGGCTCCGTGCGGACCGATTCTACTTCATGGAGATGAACACGCGGCTGCAGGTCGAACATCCGGTGACCGAGCTCGTGACCGGGCTCGATCTCGTCGAATGGCAGTTCCGCGTGGCGGCGGGCGAGCCCTTGCCGAAACGGCAGGACGAGCTTTCGATCACCGGCCATGCCGTCGAGGCGCGGCTCTACGCCGAAGATCCGGCCCGGGATTTCCTGCCGCAGACCGGACGCCTGACGAAACTCATCTTCGATGAAGGGCCCGGCATCCGGGTGGATGCCGGCGTGCGCGAAGGCGACCTCGTCACGCCCTTCTACGACCCGATGATCGCCAAGATCATTGCCCACGGACCGAGCCGCGCGGCGGCCCTGGCTCGCCTGCATGGCGCATTGACACGGAGCCGCGTCGAGGGGTGCAATACGAATCTCGACTTCCTGACGAGACTCGTGGCGCAACCGGATTTCGCGCGCGGCGAATTCGATACGGGGCTGATCGGCCGGAAGCTCGCCGACATCCTTTGTGAACCGGTGCCTCCACGGGAAGTCGCAGCGCTCGCGGCCTTGGAGGCAGCGGGCCTGCTCGAGCCGCCGGCCGGCGACGATCCCTTCGCGAGCCTCGTGAACTTCCGCCTCTGGGGCGAGGCCCGCAAGGAGGTGACGCTCGTGGATCGGGATCAGATCCGCCGTCTCACGACCGTCGCGTTGCCGGGCGGCTCTTTCCGCGTCGAGGCGGGGGACGGCACGGTGACGTTGCGTGTCGCCGAACGCCGTGGCGATACGCTCCGGGTCGATCTCGGCGATCGGATCGCGGCTTTCCGTCTCGTGCGCGAAGGCGACGGGGTGACCATCGACACCGAGGCCGGACGGTATCGCTTCGATCTGTCGACCGTGAATCCCGAGGCTGCTGACGACCAGGACTCAGGCGGGCTCGTCCGAGCCGCCATGCCGGGTCTTGTCCGCTTGCTCCATGTCGTGCCCGGCCAGGTCGTGGCTCGGGGCGATCCGCTGGTCGTCACCGAAGCGATGAAGATGGAGACGACCATTGCGGCCGCGCAGGACGGCCGGATAGCCACCGTCGAGGTCGCTGTCGGCGACCAGGTGCGTGAGGGTGCCGTTCTGGTCACCTTCGAGGTGGGGAATGTCTGAGCGACGCGGGCATTACCATCGGCGAGCACGACCGGATGCGTTTCGATCCACGCTCCCGCGCGAGGGGCGCCGACGCGCTGAGCAACACCGGCGCCTGCACCGGTATTATGGCGCAGATGCCACAAGCCTGACCGTCGCCTTTTGGTCACGGCGCGAGCCAAATTGTCGCGCGCTGGTTGAACCTCTTTTCCGCCGCAATTGACCATGCGAGGCTCTGTCCAGGGAGACGCTCATGGTCGACAATAAGGACAAGATCGTCAGTTATGACGAGCTGAGTGGCTAACGGGAAGCCCAGCCACGCTTACGCTGGAGAGAGCTTTGCGGGACGCGCATGCCAAGTTGAAAACTGTTGATGAACGGACGATTACTCGAAGTAGTGGTCAGTGCGTAAAATCGGCTAAATTCGCCGACGATCGAGAAGTAGGCGTTTTCTTACACCTCACTGCGGATACGCCGGGGGAAGAGGCGTCGATCGTGCCGGTGGCGAAGAGCGGCAGCACAGAAATTGAAGTTGGGACAGCGCAACCTCCTCCCGAAAATGAGTTTATGGACGGCGACGCTTTTCTCTATGTGCGGGGTGATCACGTCGTGTTGTGCACCACAGCGCTTCGGGATGGTTCTATCAGATCGTTTCTTCATGAATTTTTTCGGAAATCAAAAATCAGACATGACGCTGACCAGTTTGATCTAATGAAAGTAGCAAATCTTGATAAAATCAAGGTAATGCGTAGTCAGGGCGTTAAGGAAATAGAAGTTCGCGCTACAATGTTCGCCGCTACAGCCGCTTACAATAAGCGTTTAGATCAAGCTCAAGGCATGCTTGGAGCGGTGGCAAAGCACTTCAAGAAGATTTTGGGCAAACCGAACGACGTGACCGAGGACAGCCTAAGAATTTTTGTCACAATTAAAACAGACAATCGATTCACTAAAAATCTTAGTTTGGGTGAGAAAAATATTGAGTTTGTTGCGGAGAAGATTATAAATGAGCATCAAGACGATGATGATTTCGTTATTCATACGCAGAGTGGACAGCGGATCACGCCGACAGAAATTTATGTTCGATCAAACGTACATGTTCAACGTAAGGGAAAATCAGTTGATCGAGACAAGGCATGGATAGAATTAAAGAAATTTTACGACGTATTAACGTCGTCTGGAGCGATCGAGACCTAAGATGAGGCTGTTGTATGTTGTAACCTCATTGCTGCTAGGTGTGGCCGCGTCTTTTTACGGACAGCCGTTCATTCACAGGAACGCTGACGCTAACACCCTACTCATTACCGTTTTTACAGTGTTCGCCGGCTTCTTGGTTGCTATTATTGCGGTGGTTGGCGATCCGGCTCTGTTGCCTTCCGGTAGTTGGCGGAGAGCAGAGTTTCTGCGCGGCACTATAGAAGCAAGATTGCTATGGCAAATGTATCTATTCGTTTTTTATCTTACAACAATAGGTCTCATATTCATATCAGTTCTTCTAAAGGATGCAGATCTTCGGCCTCCGTACTCAATCATATTAGTTTGGACTGAACATTTGTACCTTTGTCTGAGCGTGTTCTGCTTCTTCATATCGTTCGCACTACCCTGGACCTTGCTAACAATCCAACGGTCGCGGATAGACGCGGAAATAGCAAAACGTCGTTCGGAAGTGAATTTGCCTAATTGACTTCTTCCTGACGAGCTTATTGGCGTTCGTCATCCGAAGCAGGCATCAGATATCTTCCAACCGTACCCCGTCCATTTCCAAGGCCGCAAGGCAGGCAAGCAGGAATGTCGGCGCGAACGTCCCGCGCTTGAGCTTCATCGTGACCGAGGCCTCCGTCTCCGCAAAGCCGTGCGTCCCAAGCCGTCTGACCAGTTCGACATAGGTGGACTCCAGCCTATCTCATTTTGGCCTTCAGAAAGGCGCTGGCGCGGGCCTGCCGCCCTTTGTGCGGCGCCTTTCTCGGGAGCCGCGTCAGCGTCCCCCAACCGCTTTGAGCGGCTCAAATCTTTAAAGCCCCCGGCTTTGCCGGGGGCTATTTTGGACGTTTCGATCCACGCTCCCGTGGGAAGGCCGACACTCGCCGCCACAATCGCTCCGGCACCCGAATGGTCACCGCCCGTGGCCCGATTTCCGCGAATATAGGCCTGGAACTCGGCCGAGCATTTGCCGATATCGTGCAGGCAGCCGGCCAGACCGGTCATGGCACCCCAGCCGAACGACTCCGCGAAGGCGGCTGCCGTTCTCCCCACGGCTGCGAGGTGATCCGGGAGCGACTCCCATTCGCTCTCGGGCCGGCCTTTAACGCTATGTGCGAACCATGGCATCGGGATCGCCTCGCCGACTCGGTTCAAGCACAATATGCGCGTCGGCGATCGGTGCAATCTTTAGTAGAATTTATCAACAGGTGCCCCCTGATGAGCCGCCGGCCCCTCACGCCACCACCGTAAGCCGCTCGGCGGCGCGGGTGATCGCCGTATAGAGCCAGCGGGCGCGATGCTCGCGGAAGGCGAAGCTCTCGTCGAAGACCACGACATCGTTCCACTGCGAGCCTTGCGCCTTGTGCACGGTCAGCGCGTAGCCGAAATCGAACTGGTCCGAGTCGCGCCGGGCAGCGGGCGCGAGCTCGTCCTCGCGGCCCTCGAAGAAGGCCGGCAGCACGCCGACGCGTACCGCTTTGCGGTCGACCTCGTCCTCGGGCCTGACGCTCATCGCATATTTGGCGCCGCGGTCGGCATGCAGCGTCTCGACCGTCCAGGTGCCGCCGTTGAGCAGGCCCTTCTTCTTGTCGTTCCTCAGGCAGACGAGCTTCTCGCCGACCTGCGGCCGCTCGCTCGTATGGCCGAGGAGCTCGCGCATCCGGCGGTTATAGGCGCGCCGCGTCTTGTTGATGCCGACGAGCACCTGGTCGGCCTGCATCACCAGGGTCGAGCCGACGTCGCTGCGCCGGATGACCCGGCTCTCGCCAAAGGTGCCGTAGTCGAGCCGGCTGCCCTCGCGCACCTGCATCGAAAGGCGGATGATCGGATTGTCGGCCGCCTGGCGATGCACCTCGGTCAGCATCACGTCGGGCTCCGCCTCGGTGAAGAAGCCGCCGCCCTTGACCGGCGGCAATTGCGCCGTGTCGCCGAGCACCAGCACCTTGGTGCCGAAGGAAAGGAGGTCGCGGCCGAGCTCCTCGTCGACCATCGAGCACTCGTCGATGATGATGAGGTCGGCGTCGGCCGCCGCGCTCTTGCGGTTGAGGACGAAGGAGGGCGAGCCCTCCTCCTCGCTCTCGCCGCGCGACCGGTAGATGAGGCTGTGGATGGTCGAGGCGCCGCGGCAGCCTTTGGAGCGCAGCACCAGCGCCGCCTTGCCCGTATAGGCCCCGAAGGCGACCTCGCCCGCGACGTCCTCGGCAATCTGCTTGGCCAGCGTCGTCTTGCCGGTGCCCGCGAAGCCGAACAGGCGAAAGACCTGCGGGCGGCCGCGCTTGAGCCAGGCCGAGACGGCCTGCAACGCCGCATCCTGTCCGGGCGACCAGCTCATGGCGCGCTCAGGCGAGGCCGCGCTTTTCGAGCAGCGTCTCGACGCTCGGCAGGCGGCCGCGGAAGGCCATATAGGCCTCCTCGGGCGTGCGGCGGTTGCCGGCGGCCAGCACGTTCTCGCGCAACCGCTCGGCCACGCCCGCGTCGAACACGTCGCCGCTCTCCTCGAACGCGCCGAAGCCGTCGGCGTCGAGCATCTCGGACCAGAGGTAGGAATAGTAGCCGGCCGAATAGCCGTCGCCCGAGAACACATGGGCGAAATGCGGCGTGCGGTGGCGCATGGCGATCGGCTTCGGCATGCCGATCCGTTGCAGGGTGCGGCGCTCGAAGGCGACCGGATCCGCCGCTTCGGCCGCGGTCTCGGTGCTCAGCATGTGGAAATCGAGGTCGACGATGGCGGAGGCGCAATATTCGACCGCCGCGAAGCCCTGGTTGAAGGTCCGCGCCGCCTCGATGCGCGCGATCAGCGTCGCCGGCATCGGCTCGCGCGTCACGGCGTGGCGGGCGAAGCGCGCCAGGACCTCGGGGCGCAGCAGCCAGTGCTCGTAGAGCTGCGAGGGGAACTCGACGAAATCGCGCGCCACCGCGGTGCCAGCGATCGACGGATAGTCGACGTCGGTCAGCATGGAGTGGAGCGCGTGGCCGAACTCGTGGAACAGCGTGCGCGCATCGTCGAGCGAGAGCAGCGTCGGCTCGCCCTCGCCGCCCTTGGCGAAATTCATCACGTTGACGACGATCGGGCGGCTGTCGCCGTCGAGCCGATCCTGGCGGCGGAAGCCGCTGTTCCAGGCGCCGGAGCGCTTGGACGGCCGGGCGAAATAGTCGCCGAGGAACAGGGCCAGGTGGCGGCCGTCGCGGTCCGTGACCTCGAAGGCGCGCACGTCCGGATGGTAGAGCGGAGCGTCGTGGCGCGCCGTGAAGGAGAGGCCGAAGAGCCGCGTCGCCGTGTCGAAAGCGGCGGCGATGATGTCGTCGAGAACGAGGTAATTCTTGATCTCGGCCTCGTCGAGGTCGTAGTCGGCCTTGCGCACCTTCTCGGCGTAATGGCGCCAGTCATGCGGCTCGAGCGCGAAATTGCCGCCTTCCTCGGCGGCCTTGGCCTGCAGGGCTTCCGCCTCCCGCCCGGCCTTGAGCCTGGCATGACGCCAGACGCGGTCGAGCAAGGCGCGCGCCGCCGCGGGCGTGCCGGCCATCGTGTCGTCGAGCTTGTAGGCGGCGAAACTGTCGAAGCCGAGGAGCCGGGCGCGCTCGGCTCTCAGCGCCACCGTCTCGGCCACGATAGGGCGGTTGTCGTGCTCGCCGTCATTCTCGCCGCGCTTGAGCCAGGCGTCGAACGCCGCTTGGCGCAGGTCGCGGCGGTTCGAATATTTGAGGAAGGGTTCGATCAGCGAGCGGCCAAGGGTGATCGCGTGCTGCCCCGGCAGTCCTCGGGCGGCGGCGGCTTGAGCTGCGGCATCGCGCAACGGGCCGGGGAGACCGGCGAGGTCGTCCTCGCCGTCGAGGAGCATGAGAAAGCTCTTTTCGTCGGCGAGCACGTTCTGGCCGAAGCGCGTGCCGAGTGTGGCGAGCCGCTCGGTGATCTCGGAAAGGCGCGCCCGGGCGCTCGGGTCGAGCCTGGCGCCGCCGCGCACGAAGCTCTTGTGGGTAAGGTCGAGGACGCGCCGCTGCTCCGGGTCGAGGCCGAGCCCATCGATGCGCTGATGGAGCGCGTCGATGCGGCCGAACAGCGGCTGGTTCAGCGCGATCGCCTGGTAGTGGCGGGCCAGCACGGGTGATATGTTGCGCTCGATCTCCTGCAGGCTGTCGTTCGTATCCGAGCCGGTGAGGTTCCAGAACACGCCACCGACTCGCCGCAGGCTTCGCCCCGCCTGTTCCAAGGCCAGGATCGTGTTGTCGAAGCTCGGGACGGCGGGCTCGGCCGCGATAGCCTCGATCTCCGCCCGATGCTCGGCCAGGGCCATCTCGAACGCCGGACCGAAATGCTCGGGCAGGATCGCGTCGAACGGCGGTGCCCCAAAGGGCGTCGTCCAGGGTTCGAAGAACGGATTGGCGGCCATCGTGGATCCCCGGGGCGGCGATTTTCCTGCGTCGCCCCTGATAGGCGCTCGGGGGCCGCCGCTCAAGCGGGCCGCCGCCCCCGACATCATCCCTCGGCCGGCCGCCGCGCCATGGGCTTGGCCAAGCCGTCCGGGCCGGGTAGAAATCGGACATGCCTGCCAGGCGCGGACAACGGGTCCGCCCGCCTGCGATCGGCAGGATGCGCGCGAGCCTTCGATGGAGATGGAGCTGAAGCTGCTGCTCGACCCGGCCTCGCGCGGGCTGGTCGAAAGCCATCCGGCCTTCCATGAGGCGCGAGGGCACGAGCAGCGCTATGAGGTCACGACCTATTTCGACACTCCCGATCTGCTGTTGCACGGGCAGGGGGCCAGCCTGAGGGTCAGGGATCGCGGCGGCAGCTTCGTCCAGACGGTCAAGGTCGCCCGGCGCGACGACGCCCTCGGCCTGCGCTCGGAATGGGAATGGCCCGTTGCCTCGGTCGAGGTCGATCGTTCGGCGCTTGCGTCGCTTCCCGAGGGGCTGGCCTACCTGCGCGGGGCCGTCGACCGGCTGGAGCCCAGGTTCGAGACCGACATCACGCGCGACACCTGGCTGATCCGCCTCGAGGGCCGCACCGAAGTGGAGGCGGTGATCGATGCCGGGACCATCCGGGCCGGCTCGCGCTCGGCGACGGTCAGCGAGGTCGAGCTGGAACTCAAGGGCGGCCCGGTCGCGCCGCTGTTCGGGTTGGCGCTCGACCTCGTCGACCGGGCCGATCTGCGCTATGGCCCGCGTAGCAAGGCCGAGCGCGGCTACGACCTCGTCCGCGGCACGGCGGCCTCGGCGCCCGCGCTGGAGGGTGCTGGGCTGCATGACGAGGCGACGCTCGGGCAGGCCTTTCCGCGGCTCCTGGCTGCGGCGCTGCGGGACATGGCAGCCGAGATCCCGGCCGCGATACAGGGCGAGCTCGAGGGGATCCACCGCATGCGGGCGGCGATCCGCAAGCTGCGCACGCTCCTCGTGCTCTTCGCGCCGCATGTCGACCGCGAGGCCGCCGATCGGTTCAACGCCGCCTTGCGGGAGATCGGCGCCGTGCTCGGCGCCGGCCGGGACTGGGACGTCTTCCTGACCGAGACGCTCGTCGGCGCGCGCGACGGGACCGAGGCCGCCGGCATCGATCTGCTGGTGCCCGCTGCCGAGGGATGCCGCACCGAGGCTCACGCGGCCGTAGCGCGGCTGCTCAACGGCCCGCTGCCGACCCGCCTCATCCTCGGTATGGGCGCCTGGACGGCCGGACCTGGCTGGACGGAAGGATCCGCGTCGGAGGCCCCGTTGCGTGACCTTCTGCCAAGCCTGCTGGATCGCGTCGCCCGCAAGGTTCGCAAACGTGGCAGGCGGCTCGCTGAGCAGGATGCCGAAGACCTGCACGCCCTGCGCAAGGCAATGAAGAAGCTGCGCTATTCGGCCGAGGACGTGGCGCCGCTCTACGGTGGAAAGGCGGTACGACGCTATCTCAAGACCCTCAAGTCCACGCTGGGCCTGCTCGGCGACATCAACGATACCAGCGTCACGCGCGCCCGGCTCGACGAGATCGCGCCGCCCGACCGCCCGGACTTGGCAGGATCGGCGGCGGCGCTCCTGGTCTGGACGGAGGCGCGCCGCGCCGCGGCCCTCGCGAAGCTCGGGCACAAGTGGCACGACCTCACCCAGCTCGATCCGTTCTGGCGGTAACCCGCGCCCGGCGTCACATCCCTGCTACAGGTCGCGACGCAATCGCGGCGGCGGCTTGCTGGCATCGATCAGTCTCTCTAACTCTGGTCTCACGCTTGGGCGGATCGGGGCCGCTCGGTGCAGATCGTGGCCCCGATCGCGGCGTCCGGGTCAGCCAGCGAATGATCGGCCGGGAACCCCACCGGGGGGCGGTCCGGAGTTGCGGGGACGCGATGCGACGACTGCGATTGGGTGTCTGCGTTCTCCTTGTGGCGGTCGGCACGACCGCGGCCTTGGCGCAGGCCCCGAACGCCGCGCCGCCGGCCGTCGGGGTCGCCAAGGTGACAAAGCACCCGATCGTCGAGACCGAGCAGTTCATCGGCCGCGTCCAAGCCGTCCAACGGGTCGACATCGTGGCTCGCGTCACCGCCTATCTCGAGGAGGTCGTCTTTAAGGAGGGCGATGAGGTCAAGAAGGGCGATGTGCTCTATCGCCTGGAGCGGGCACCGTTCGAGGCCGATGTCCAGGCCAAGGAGGGCGTCGTCGCCCAGATCCAGGCGCAGCTCCTCAATGCCAACATCACGCTTCAGCGCGCCCAGACGCTGCTCAACACGCCGGCCGGCCAGCAGTCGACGGTCGACTCGGCCAAGGCCAACCAGGGCAACCTGCAGGGGCAGCTCCTGAGCGCCCAGGCGCAGCTCAAGACGTCCCAGATCAACCTCGGCTACACGGTGATCAAGGCGCCCGTCGACGGCAAGGCCGGCCGCACCAACCTTACCGCGGGCAATGTGGTGCAGCCCAATACACAGGTCCTCACGACGCTCGTCGGACAAGACCCGATGTATGTGGTCTTTCCGATCTCGGTGCGCACCGCGCTCGATCTCCGCGACCGCTACGTCTCGAAGGGCGGCTTCCGCGCGGTGCAGATCAAGATCGTGCTGCCGGACGGGCGCACCTACGGCCCGACCGGCAAGCTCAACTTCGTCGACAACACGGTGGCGACCAACACCGACACGGTCACGCTGCGCGGCACGATCCCCAACCCGCCGCTGGCCCAGCAGCTTGAGCGCAAGGATGCCAATACGGTGCGGGAGCTCTTCGACGGAGAATTCGTCACCGTGCTGCTCGAGGGCGTCGAGCCGGTGCAATTGCTGACCGTCCCCCGGGCCGCGGTGCTGACCGATCAGCAGGGCGACTACGTCTATGTGGTGGGTCAGGACAACAAGGCGGTGCGCACCGCGATCAAGCTCGGCCAGTCGACGCCGACCGAAGCCTCCGTGCTGACCGGGCTCAAGGAGGGAGACACCATCGTGGTCGACGGGCTCCAGCGCGTGCATGCCGGCGCGCCGGTGTCGCCCGCGCCGGCCGCGCCGACCGCGTCGGACGCGGCCAAGAAGGCCGTGCAATGATCGCCGCCCCGGCTGCCCCTTCGTCTGCGCACCGCGAGCCCGCATGATCTCTGCCGTCTTCGTCGACAGGCCGCGGCTCGCGATCGTCATCGCCCTGATCGTGACGATCGCCGGTGGCCTCGCGCTGACCCGCATCCCGGTCGCGCAGTTCCCCGACATCGTGCCGCCCCAGGTCCAGGTGGCGGCGACCTATCCGGGCGCCTCGGCCCAGGTCGTCGAAAGCGCGGTGGCGCAGCCGCTCGAGGCCCAGATCGTGGGCGTCGACCAGATGCTCTACATGAAGTCGTCGAGCGGCAACGACGGCAGCTACAACCTGACCGTCTCGTTCGCGCTCGGCAGCGACCCGAACATCGACACCGTCAACGTCAACAACCGGGTACAGACCGCGCTCTCCCAGTTGCCGTCCGAGGTGCAGCTCGAGGGACTGACGGTGCAGAAGCGCTCGTCGGCCGTGCTGCAGTTCATGATGTTCTACAGCGACAACGGGAAGCAGGACCCGCTGTTCATCACCAACTATGCCCTCATCAACGTGCTCGACGAGATCTCGCGCACGCCCGGCGTTGGCCAGGCCTCGCTGTTCGGCAGGCTCAACTACTCGATGCGGATCTGGTTCGACGTTCAGCGTCTGAACAACCTCGGCATGGCGCCCTCCGAGATCGTTGCCGCCATCCAGTCGCAGAACGTGCAGGCACCGGTCGGGCGCATCGGCGCCGAGCCGATCAGCCCGGATCAGCAGTTCCAGTTCAACGTTCAGACCAAGGGCCGGCTGACGACGCCCGAGGAATTCGGCAATATCGTCGTGCGCGCCAATCCCGATGGCTCCGTGCTCAGGGTGAGGGACGTCGCCCGCGTCGAGATGGGCGCGCAGGATTCGGATACGACCAGCCGCCTCGACGGCAAGCCCGCCGTCGGCCTCGGCATCTATCTGTCGCCGGGCGCCAATGCCGTGAAGACGGCCGCGGCCGTCGATGCCACGTTGGCCAAGGTCGGCAAGCGCTTTCCCGAAGGGTTGAAATACAAGGTCGTCTACGATTCCACGACCTTCGTGAACGACACGATCAGCGAGGTGTTCAAGACGATCGGCGAATCCTTCCTGCTGGTCGTGATCGTCGTCTTCCTGTTCCTCGGCAACCTGCGCGCCACCATCATCCCGGCCGTGGCGGTTCCTGTCAGCCTGATCGGCGCCTTCGCGGTGCTGCTGGTTATTGGCTATTCGGCCAATACGGTATCCCTGCTCGCGCTGGTGCTCGCCATAGGCATCGTGGTCGACGACGCCATCGTGGTGGTCGAGAACGTCGAACGCGTCATGGAGCATCATCCCGAGCTCTCGCCGGGGGACGCCACCAAGAAGGCCATGGCCGAGATCACCGCGCCGATCATCGCGATCACGCTCGTGCTGCTGTCGGTCTTCGTGCCGCTCGCCTTCATCCCCGGCCTCACCGGCTCGCTGTTCCGCCAATGCGCGGTGACCATCAGCATCGCCATGCTGATCTCGGCCACCAATGCGCTGACGCTGTCGCCGGCGCTCTGCGGCGTCTTCCTGCGTCCGGGCGGCCACAGGCGTGGGATCATGGGGAAGGTGCTCGACGGCATCGACAAGACGCGTGATGGCTACGCGGCTGTCGTCCGACGCCTGGTGCGGATCAGCGTCTTGAGCCTCCTGGTCATCGCCGGCTTCGCGGCGGCGATCTATTTTGCGGCTCTGCGCACGCCGACGGGCTTCCTGCCCGAGGAGGACCAGGGTGCGTTCTTCGTCTCGGTCCAGCTTCCCGACGGTGCGTCCGCGTCGCGAACGAGCGCCACCGTGAAGACCCTGGAAGACATGCTGCTGAAGATGCCGCAGGTCTCCGACACCTTCGCGGTGATCGGCTTCTCCATTCTCGACAGTGCGCGAGAGTCCAACGCGGGCTTCATGGTCATCAAGCTGAAGCCGTTCGAGGACCGGACGGCGGCCGCCGATTCCGTCCAGGCGATGATCGGCAAGGTCTTCGGCGCGGCCCAGCAGATCCGCTCGGGCAACGTCATCGCCTTCAACCTGCCGCCGATCATCGGGCTGTCGACCGGTGGCGGCTTCGAATACGATCTCGAAGCGCTCGAAGGGCAGGATCCCGCCGTGATGGGCAGCGTCGCGCAAGGGTTGATCGCCGCGGCCAACGCCGACCCGGCCCTCGCCCGCGTCTTCACCACCTTCACCGCCTCCAATCCATCCCTCTACCTCGACATCGACCGCGACAAGGCGAGCGCGCTCGGCGTCAACATCGGCGACATCTTCAACGTGCTGCAGTCCGCGCTCGGCGGCACCTACATCAACAATTTCAATCTCTACGGCCGCACCTGGCAGGTGAATATCGAGGGCGAGGCGAGGGATCGGCGCGAGATCAACTCGATCTGGCAGATCTACGTCAAGAACAAGCGGGGCGACGAAGTGCCGCTCCGCTCGCTTGCGTCGCTTCGGGTCGTGCAGGGTCCGCAGGTGATCACGCGCTACAACAATTATCGCGCGATCCCGATCCAGGGCAGCCCCAAGCCGGGCGTGTCGTCGGGTACGGCGCTCGCCGCCATGGCGGCGGTCTCCGACAAGACGCTGCCGAACGGCTACGGCTACGAGTGGACCGGCACGGCCTACCAGGAATACCAGGCCAACGGGCAGACCGGCATCGTGCTAGGGCTCGCGATCCTGTTCGCCTATCTGTTCCTAGTCAGCCTCTACGAGAGCTGGATCATCCCGGTGCCGGTGCTGCTGTCGGTCACGGTCGGCATTTTCGGCGCCTTCATCGGCATCATCGTCGGCGGTCTCGTGCTCGACCTCTATGCCCAGGTCGGGCTCGTGGTGCTGATCGCGCTCGCGGCCAAGAACGGCATTCTGATCGTCGAATTCGCCAAGGAGCGGCGGGCGGAAGGCGTGCCGGTGCTCGACGCGGCGGTCCTCGGCGCGGGCATGCGGTTCCGCGCCGTGATCATGACCTCGATCGCCTTCGTGCTCGGCCTGCTGCCACTGGTCTTCGCGAAAGGCGCCGCCCAGCTCAGCCGGCGCGACGTCGGCACGCCGATCTTCGCCGGCATGATCGCGGCTTCGCTGGTCGGCCTGTTCCTGATCCCCATGCTCTACGTGACGTTCCAGCATGTGTCCGAACGCATCGACCGCTGGCGCGGCATCGATCCGCCGAAGCCGAAGGAGGAGGCCGAGGGGCCGGCTCAGCCGAGCGGTGTGTCGGCGTAGATCTCCTCGACCGGGCAGGCGAAGCCGATGCTGTCGAGGCGGAGGCTGTCTCCGGCGAGGCATTTCTCGGGATTGTCCGGCCAGAGCCGTTCGGGCGACACGCGCAGTACGAGGATCTCGATTCGCTCCGATTGTACGACGACGATCTCACGCACGCTTGGGATTGTCGTAGAGGCCCAGACATTGGTCCAGGTCTTGGCCTTGTTCGAGGGCGACAAGATCTCGATCAGCAGAACCGGATCTTCGATGACGACCTGGCCAGCGGCGATAGGCGAACAAGTCACGCCAAGATCTGGGACGCGGAGATTGAATTCCGCGCGCAAGCGCGGTTTGACGGCAGGCTCTGCCAGGACCGTGCAAGCACTGCCGGCGTTGCGCAGGTGCTGCCGGATCATCGCCGCCAACGTGGCCTGGATCACACCATGGAAAACACTGGCCGGCGACATGGCCCTCACGTCTCCGTCCACGAGTTCATAGTGCTTGGCCCGCCCGTCGCCGGGCCAGGTCAGGAACTCGTCGGCGGTCGTCGGCCACCGCTCCGCCCGTACGTCGCTCATGGACCGACGATATCACGTTTTCACGCCGAGAGCGCCCGGATCACGCCGCGCAGCTCGGCGAGGCCCTTGAGCCGGCCGATGGCCGAATAGCCCGGATTGGTGCGCTTGGTGCGATCGTCGAGCATCTTGTGGCCATGGTCGGGCCGGAACGGCAGCTTCATGCCTTCGGGCCGCCGTCGGTCCTCGCGCAGCAATTCGCGGATCACCGCCACCATGTCGACGTCGCCGTCGAGATGATCGGCCTCGTAGAAGGAGCCGTCGGGCTCGCGCCGCGTCGCCCGCAGATGCACGAAATGGATGCGCGACGCGAAGGCCGCGGCGATCGCCACGAGGTCATTGGTCGGCGCGACGCCGAGCGAGCCGGTGCAGAAGCACATGCCGTTCGCGGGCGAGGGCACGGCCTCGAACAGGGCGGCGTAATCGCCCTGTGAGGAGGCGATGCGCGGCAGGCCAAAGAGGGCGCGCGGCGGATCGTCCGGATGCAGCGTCAGCCTCACCCCGAGCTTTTCCGCCGCCGGCGTCACCACCTTCAGGAACGCGACGAGATTGGCCCGCAGTTCCTCGGGGCCGATGCCGGCATAGTCGTGGAGCTTGGCGCGTAGCCCCTCGAGGTCGAGCGAGTCCGAGGTCGTGCCTGGCAGGCCGGCCGCAATGGTCGCGGTCAGCGTCGTGGCCTCCGTCCCGTCCATGTGCCCGGCAAGCGCCTCGGCCGCCGCGCGGACTGTCTCTGAATAATCTGCCTCGGCTCCGTCGCGCTTGAGGACATGGAGATCGAAGGCCGCGAAGCGTGCCTGGTCGAAACGCAGCGCGGTCGCGCCCGTCGGCAGCGGCCAGTCGAGGTCGGTGCGGGTCCAATCGAGCACCGGCATGAAATTATAGCAGACGATCCTGAGGCCCTCGGCCGCGACCGCCTCGAGGCTGGCGATCCACGCCTCGATCGAGGTCTTGGCCTCCGCGCCGCGGCGCTTGACGTCGTCCGGCACCGGGATGCTCTCGATGACGCTCCAGCGCAGCGGCACCCGGTGCTCGGGCGTCATCTCGATCAGCGCCTTGCGTTCGCGCACCGCCTCGCGGGTCCAAGCCTCACCCGGCGCGACATCATGCAGCGCGGTGACGATGTCGGTCGCACCCGCCTGGCGGATGTCGTCGAGGCTCACGGGATCCTTCGGACCGTACCATCGCCATGCCTCGAGCATCGTCTCCTCCCCCGCGATTGTTGATGACGTCGAGCGGCCTGCCGACCTCGCCATGGCGAAGGATCTGCGAGCCGCTTCAGCATTCGAGGATCATCTCGCGCAGAGCGAGCATGACTCCCGGGTCGGGGAGTGGATCGCGGTTCGCCGCGTTTGTCGAGAGCCTTGCAGCGAGGCCCAGGATTTCGAATTCGCGTCGCCGAAAAAGCCAGTCCGGCCGCAGGCTCTCCGCTCAAGTGCCCTGCGCCGCGCTGCGTGCCAGTCGCCAGCGCCCTAAATTTCCGTTAATGTCGAGAGTGTTGCGCGGGCGGCCGCGCGCGGACCGAATCGCGGCCGACGGTTCCCGCCGCCGCGGCGCGGTTCTTCATCCGGCACGGACGACGCGGAGATCACGGGAACGGTATGGAGACCAGTCTTTTCAAATATGTCTGGAACCAGACCAAGATGGAGCAGCTGTGGATCCTGCTCGTCATCCTCGTGTCGATGCCGTTCAACTTCATCATGCTGGATCTGCCGAAATATATCGTGAACGGCCCGATCCAGGCGAAGGGGTTCGAACATGCCTCCGCCACCCAGCACTACTTCCAGGTGCGGGTTCCGGTGCCGACGATGGTCAAGGGCAACGGTTTCGTCGAGGTGCTGCACGGCTTCGACCTCAATCGCGTGTGGTCGCTCGTGGTGCTGAGCGCCCTGTTCCTGATCCTGGTGGTCGTCAACGGCCTGTTCAAATATTACATCAACTTCTACAAGGGTCGCCTCGGCGAGCGCATGCTGGCGCAGCTTCGCTACGAGCTCGTCGACCGCGTGCTGCGCTTTCCGCCGAGTGAGTTCCGGCGCGTCAAGGGCGCCGAGATCGCCACGATGATCCGCGACGAGGTGGAGCCGCTCGGCGGCTTCATCGGCGATTCCTTCGTTCAGCCGGTCTTCCTCGGCGGCCAGATCGTCGTCTCCATCGTCTTCATCCTGGTGCAGAACTTCGCGCTCGGACTGATCGCGCTGACGCTTCTGCTGGTGCAGGGCGTGATCATCCCGCGCCTCAGGCGCAAGCAGCTCCTGCTCGGCCGCCAGCGACAGACGGCGTCTCGCGCGCTAGCCGGGCGCGTCGGCGAGATCGTCGACGACATCTCCTCCATCCACACCAACGATGCCTCCGATTATCAGCGGGCCGATATCGCCAGCCGGCTCGTCAAGATCTTCTCGATCCGCTTCGAGCTCTACCAACGGAAGTTCTTCGTCAAGTTCCTCAACAACCTTCTGGCGCAGATCACGCCCTTCCTGTTCTACATGGTGGGTGGGTTCCTGGCCATCGTCGGACGGCTCGACATCGGCCAGCTCGTCGCCGTGATCTCCGCCTACAAGGACCTGCCGTCGCCGGTGAAGGACCTGATCGACTGGGACCAGCAGCGGCTCGACGTGCAGGTCAAATACGACCAGATCATCGAGCAGTTCTCGGTCGATCCCTCCGTCGAACTGCTGCCGCCGCCCGACCACGAAGGCCCGATCCCGCATATCGAGGGCGACATCGTCTTCACCAACGTCACGGTCGTCAGCCCGGACGGGACGCGGATGCTCGACAACCTCTCCTGCCGCCTCGGCTCGGGCGAGCTGGTGGCGATCGAAGGCGGCTCGACGAGCGGCAACGGGACGCTGCTCGAGGTGGTGGCACGGCTCGTCTGGGCCGATTCCGGCCGGGTCGCCATCGGTGAGAAGGACATCCGGGACGTGCCTCTCGCCGTGACGGGCCGCCGGCTGTCCTTCGTGCCGCCGGACAGCTTCTTTCCGCAGAGCACCATCGCCGAGGCACTCTATTACGGCGTCCGGCACACGGCGGATCCGGGCAAGCCGCGCGGCCGCTACGACATCATCAAGTCGCGCGGCAATACCCTCGATTTCGACGTGGACTGGCTCGATTACGAGGCCGTCGGCGCGACCGGCGCCGAGGATATCGTCGAGAAGGTCAGGCTCGCGGTGTCGATCGTCGATTTCGAGAACGAGATCGTCAGCTTCGGGCTGGCGCGAGGCCTGCCGGCGCCCGACGAGGACGTCGAGCGACGCCTCGTCAAGGCTCGCGGCATGCTGCGCGACAAGCTGGCCGACGAGAACATGACGCAGCTCGTCGAACCCTTCGATCCGGAGCGCTACAACAGCCAGTCTTCGATCGGCGAGAACCTGATCTTCGGCCGCCCGCTCGACGAGACCTTCAACCTGCGCCAGCTCGGCGGCAATCCGACGGTCCGCAAGGTTCTGGCCGAACGCGAGCTCGATACCGCGCTCTTCGACATGGGCAAGGACATCGCCTCGACCATCATCGAAGTGTTCGAGGGGCTCGAGGCGGACAGCCCGCTGTTCGAGCAACTGAGCCTGATGACGCCCGAGCAATTCCCCGACTACAAGGCCGCGCTGAAGCGCGTCGGCTCGCGCGCCTTCGGTCAGGCCGCGGCGGGAGACCAGGCCATCTTCCTCGACCTGGCGTTCGGATACATCGAGCCCCGCGACCGCCTCGGTCTGCTCGAGGACGACCTCGCGGGCAAGCTCGTCGAGGCTCGTCACGCCTTTCACGAGGCGCTCGGCGAAGGCCAGGACAAGATCGCCTTCTACGACCCGGACCAGTACAATCCGGCGGCGACGATCAAGGACAACATGCTCCTCGGCCGCATCGCCTTCGGCATCGCGGAGGCCGAGACGCGTGTCACCGGCATCGTGCGCGAGATCATCGACGAGGTCGAGCTGCGACCCGTGGTGTTCGAGGCGGGCCTGACCTTCAACATCGGCAACGGCGGCAAGCGGCTCGGCTCGGCCCAGCGCCAGAAGCTGGCGATGGCGCGCGCCATCCTGCGCCGGCCCGATGTGCTGCTCGTGCATCGCGGCCTCGGGCAGCTCGACGGCACGACACAGAGCGAGATTCTGGACCGCGTCATGCAAGAGGCGCGCGGCCAGGACGGCCGGCCAGGCTTCGGCGTGTTCTGGAGCCTGGACGGCGGGCGTCTCACATCCCATTTCGATCGAATCATAAGGATGGACGCCGGCAAGATCCTCGAAGACGCCAAGTCGTCGGAAGAGGATGCGCCTTACGGTGATCGCGAACCGGCGCGGGCTTCCGCCTGAAGCGATATGCTGACGGCGGCCGGGGAGAGAGTGGAAGGGGAACCGACGTGAGCCTGCTCAAGGAAGATGTCGAGGTCTTGCGCGAGGTGCCGATTTTCGCCTCGGTCGACCCGTCGAAGCTCAAGCTTCTGGCGTTCGCGTCGCAGCGGCTCAAGTTCGATTCCGGCCAGATCCTGTGCAAGGAAGGCGAGGTCGGCGACAAGGCCTTCGTCATCATCAAGGGCTCGGCCGATGTCTTCGTGCGGGCCGGCGAGGAGGACATCAAGGTCGCGACCGTCAGCCGCAACGACTTCATCGGCGACATGGCGATCCTGTGCGACCGGCCGCGCTCGGCCACCGTCAAGGCGACCTGTGCCTGCGAGACCCTGGTCATCGGCAAGTCGCAGCTCATGGGGCTCTTGAAGAGTTTCCCCGACATGGGCATCGCGATGATGCGCGTGCTGGCCTTCCGCCTGGAGCGCACCAACAAGGCCCTGGCGCAGGCCCAGAGCGACCATCACCATTGAACGCTCGGTCGTCCGACCCAGACGGGTCATTCACGCCGACGTCCGACGAGCGGCCCTGTCGGTTCCGTCGTTGCGAGGAGCGGGAGCGACGAAGCGATCCAGACTGTCCGGCCCTGGGATCGCTTCGCAGGCGAGCTTACGCAGCCAGCGTAGACTTGGGTCGTGTCTCCTCAGGTTGCATTTTCCGCTCGCGACGCATTGCAGAGGTCCCGAGCGTCTGCTTTCCGGGCCTATGGTATGCTGGTTCGGTTTGCAGGTTCGGCCCGAAGTGAATGCTTCCGGCATTCCGTAGCCGAACAAAGAGAGAGGTGATGGAAGAAAATAATGACGATCGGCTGGCGAGGATAATTCACGATCGCCGACAAAGTGCCAAGATTCTCCCCGCTCTGCTGACGCACACTCAGACGCTGTCGACAGGCATCACTGTTCGTCAGAACTTCCACGAGTGCTCGCGACCCGTGCTCTTCGTCACCGGATTCGAAGACTTCGAGTATGCGACCGGCGGAGGAACCCTGCTCGTCACGCTTTTTCGCGACCGCTATTACGCCATTACATGCGCGCACGTATTCAGGGAGTTCGAGTGGGCCGATCTCATCATCCCTGACAGCCACCTCGGCATACGAGGAGTTGGACCGATCGAATCATGCGTTCCGACTGCCCCAACTGCAGAGGCGATAGACAGCGACATCGTGGACGTGTGCATTCTCCGGCTGCCGCCTGATTTAAATCCCAACTTCTTCCGGTCCGCCGCCTACATTCTCGACCCGAATACGGTCTGCTCAAGCGAGGCCGGTGATCATTTGATGGTAAGCGGAGTTCTGAAGGCGCCGAGCTATATCGCGCCGCCCAACATTCACTCGGCTCATGCAATTCTCGAATTTACAGATAATGGCTCGCGGTCCGATCCATTCCTGCGCGACGCTGCAGCGGTGATCGACCCGCCACCGGAGTTTGACAGCCTCACTGGTTTAAGCGGTGCTCCCGTCTACAACATGTCGCGGAACGCACTTTGCGGCATGGCAATGCGTGGAGGGATGAGCGGAACGAAACTCTCCGTGATCTACATGGAAATGTCGGACATCGTCAGGTTACTCGAGGCGATCGCGGACGAGCGCCGGAACATCAACTACACCAAACTTCGAGCGCGGCCGTCTGAGCCGGGTCCATTATCGGCGAGTTCGGTTTGGTCAAGGTAAAACGAAGCGAAAAGCCCGCAAGGCTCTTACCTATCCGCTTTGCGCGTCGAGGCTCATGGCAACTCCCACCCAATCCTGCAATTCAAACTGAGGCATTGCCCAACTTTACCTCGCTCGCCATGACGGCGCCGGGCGAAACGCGTAGGTTCCACTAGCGCTGTCCGGCAGCGTCCGCCTGAGGCAATCGGCTCACCAGCTCAAGAGTCGGTGCATCCACACACACGGCACCGAGCCCGGGTTGACGCATCCGAGGACCATCATCCGCTCATCCCGGCGAAAGCCGAGATCCAGCCTGGTTACGCTACCGCGAAGCGACGAAACCGGCGGCGTCATAGCGCTGGATCCCGGCTTTCGCCGGGATGAGCGGTGGACATGACCATGGCAACGCCCGTCCGTTGACCTGAACGAGATACCGTTTGCACTCCACCACCCCCGATTGCCTTCGACCGTCCCGGCTTGCTACATCGCTCCCCGTGGCGGGGGAAGGACGATGGACGGCCAGAGCGGGATTGCCGAACCGGGCGTCGGCCCGCGCGTCCGGGGGCAGCGCGCCAGCATCGCCGCCCGGCTCGACCGGCTGCCGCCTTCGCGCCACGTCTGGGGACTCGTTCTGCTCATCTCGGCGGGCGCCTTCTTCGAATTCTACGAGCTCTTCGTCACCGGCTACGTTGCGCCCGGCATGGCCAAGGAGGGCCTCTTCAGCGAGGCCTCGCTCGGCGGCTTCGGCGTGCTCGCCTCGATCGGCGTCACCGGGTTCGGCACCTTCGTCTTCGCCACCTTCGCGGGTCTCTTCGTCGGCTCGACGCTGTTCGGCGCGGTCGCCGACCGCTACGGCCGCCGCACCGTCTTCACCGGCTCGCTGATCTGGTACTCGGTCGCGGGCCTCGTCATGGCGACCCGGACGACGGGCTTAGAGATCGACCTCTGGCGTTTCATCGCCGGCATCGGGCTTGGCGTCGAGCTCGTCACCGTCGACACCTACGTGGCCGAGATGATCCCGGCCGCCGAGCGCGGCCGTGCCTTCGCGGCGAACCAGGTCGTCGCTTTTCTGGCCGTGCCGGTCGTGGCGCTGCTGGCCTGGCTGCTCGTGCCCGAGGCGCCGTTCGGCATCGCCGGCTGGCGCTGGGTCGCGGCCCTCGGTTGTCTCGGCGCCGCCGTGATCTGGGTCATCCGGCTCCGCGTTCCGGAATCGCCGCGCTGGCTTGACCGCGTCGGCCGGCATGCCGAGGCGGACCGCATCGCGACGGCGATCGAGGCGGCGGTGCAACGCGAGCAGGGCCGGCCCTTGCCGGCTCCCTCCGCCGGGCCGCCCGCCGAGGTCGGAGGCGCGACCGGCTTCGGGGAGATCTGGCGTCCACCCTACCGCCGGCGGACGCTGATGATGTCGGTGTTCCAGGTCTGCCAGACGATCGGCTTCTACGGCTTCGCCGCCTGGGTGCCGAGCCTGCTCGTCGCCAAGGGGATCCACGTCACGCAGAGCCTTTACTATTCCTTCATCATCGCGATCGCCAATCCACTCGCCCCGCTGATCGGCCTCTTCGTCGCCGACCGCATCGAGCGCAAATGGCAGATCGTCGGCGCCGCGACCTCGGCCGCCGTCTTCGGCCTGATCTTCGCCGAGCAGACCGCGGCGGTGCCGCTGATCGGGCTCGGGGTCCTCGTCACCCTGGCGAACAACTGGATGTCCTTCGCCTTCCACAATTACCAGGCCGAGCTCTTCCCGACGCGCATCAGGGCGCGGGCGGTCGGCTTCGTCTATTCCTGGAGCCGCCTGTCGGCCGCCTTCGCCGGGCTCGCCATCTCGGCCCTGCTGGCCCGCGGCGGCGTTGTCAGCGTCTTCCTGTTCATCGCCGCCGCCATGGCCGTGGTGGTCGTCTCGATCGGCGTCTTCGGGCCGAAGAGTAGGGGCCTGGCGCTCGAGGAGATCGCGCAGTGACGGGCGGAGCGCTGCCGGTGGCGGACGCCTGGTTCGCGCTCGACGCCGTCGCACCGGGCATCGTCCGCATCACCGAGCCGCATCTCGACGTCCTGATCCGCGCCAATCTCTACCTGATCGAAGGGCGGACGCATGACCTCCTGGTCGATAGCGGCATGGGCGTCGGGCGGCTCCGACCCGTGCTCGACCGCCTGGTCACGAAGCCGCTGGTCCTGTTCACCACCCATGCCCACGTCGACCATATCGGCGGCCATCACGAATTTCCGGACGCCGAGATTCTCGTGCATCCGGCCGAGGCCGAGGCACTGCGGCGCCCCGACCTGCCGCCGGGCTTAAGCTTCGACCAGTTCGAGGCGGCGACGCTTGCCGACCTCGCGGCACTCGGCTTCCGCACGGAAGGCTCGCTGATCGATGCGCTGCCCCATGCCGGCTACGATCCGGACCGCTACCGCTGCCTCGGCGCGACGCCGAGCCGCCTCGTCGGGGAGGGCGACAGGGTGGACCTCGGCGACCGGCGTTTCGAGATCCTGCACCTGCCGGGCCACTCGCCGGGCGGCCTGGCGCTCTGGGAGCCGGCCAGCGGCCTGCTCGTCGTCGGCGACACGCTCTATGACGGGCTGCTGCTCGACACGATCGGCGGCGCCAGCATCCCCGATTATCGCGCAAGCCTGCGGCGGCTGCGCGACCTGCCGGTCACGCGCGTTCTCGGCGGCCATCGCGAACCCTTCGGCCGCGACCGCATGGTCGAGCTCATCGACCTCTATCTTGAGTGGCGGAGGTTCTGACCTCACGATATGCCCGACTCGGGCGGCGGCGGCCCGAGCCTGCCGCGCAGCCCGTCGCGCAGGCCCGCCATCAGCGGCGCGAGCGCCGCGCCGGAATAGCCGTGATGCGACCAGTAGCCGACGACCTGCAGCACCATGTAGGCGGCCTGCCGCAGCTTCCAGCGCAGCGGCACATGGCGCAGCCGGAAGCCGTAGAGCGTGTTGCGCAGGTGGCAATACATGCGGAACGGCTTCTGGTGCGGCATGACGAGGCCGAACGGCAGGCGGATCGTGCCCGTGCCCACCGTATGTTCCATGAGCGCGTCCGGCGCGACCCAGAGGCTCGCCCCCCTGGCCCAGGCCCGGAAGCTCCATTCGAGGTCGACGGCGTCGATGAAATAATCGGCGCGGAAGAGGCCGGTCTCGCGCAAGGTGCGCAGGTTGAACAGCGAGCCCGAGGTCGGCAGGAAATCGGCCGGCTGGAGCGTACCCTCGGTCTTGATGCCGGGCCGCAGCCGGTAGATCGGCGCCTTCGAGTCCCGCTCGCCCGTCGGCGGCACCAGCCGCGGGCCGACCGCGGCCGGCCTGCGTCCGGAGGCTTCGAGCTGGTCGAAGGCTAGTTCGAGCCGCTCGACGAGGCCCGGCCAGGCGCGCGAGTCCTGATCGAAGACGATCAGCCGCTCGAAGCCGTCGCGCGTCGCCGCGAGTGCCACGACGTTGAGTCCGACGCCGATCCCGAAATTGCCGCCGGCATCGATGAAGCGCAGGGCCGGCTCGCGGCCGAGGACGTCGCGCAGGGTGGGCTCGAGCGGCGCATTGTTGAAGAGATAGATGGCATCGAGACGCAGCAGAAGCGTGCGCACCAGCCTCAGGAGCTGCGCGCCATCGGGATGAAACGTGACGATCCCGGCCGCGATCGAGGGATAGTCGTCACCCATGGCGGCCGCCCTTCCCCGGCGTCTGTCTCAGGCGGCTTCGCTCGCCGCCCCGATGAGCTTGCGCGCCTCGGCCGCCGTGATCGCCTGGCCGAAGGCGAAGCCTTGCGCATATTCGCAGCCGAGCTGGCTGAGCTCGATCACGTCGCTTTCCGACTCGGCGCCCTCCGCCACCACCTCCATGCCGAGATCATGCGCCAGCGCCACGATCGAGCGCAGGATGATGGGGCGCGATCCCTTGCCGGTCTGCTTGACGAAGCTCTGGTCGATCTTGATCGTATCGAAGGGGAAGCGCTGCAGGTAGGACAGCGATGAATAGCCGGTGCCGAAATCGTCGAGCGAGAGGCCGGCGCCGAGGTCGCGGATACGCACCAGCATCTGGGCGGCATATTCCGGATTCTCCATCACCAGGCTCTCGGTCAGTTCGAGCTTCAGCGAGTTGCGCAGGACGCCGGAGCGGGTGAGCACGGCCTTGACGTCGCTGAGCAGGTCATGGCGCAGCAACTGGCGCGAGGAGACGTTGACGGAGGCATAGATCGGCGGCGAGACGTCGAGCGCCTGCTGCCAGGCGGCGAGTTCGCGCGCCGTCCGGTCGAGCGCGAAGAGACCGAGGTCGACGATGAGGCCGGTGCGCTCGGCAATGGGAATGAAATCGGACGGCGGCACGAGGCCGAGCCGCGGATGCGTCCAGCGCAGCAGCGCCTCGAAGCCCGCGATGGTGCGATCCTCGAGCCTTACGATCGGCTGGAAATGAACCTTGATCTCGTTACGCTCGAGCGCCCGCTTGAGATCGCTGTCGAGGGTCACCCGCTCGGGGCGCTGCGTCCGCATCGAGGCCCGGAACGATTCGGTGCGGTTGCCGCCGAGCCGCTTGGCGTGCGCCATGGCGATCTCGGCATCCTGCAGCGGACTCTCGCGCTTCTCGTGAACCTGCGGATCGAAGAGGGCGACGCCGGCCGACGCGGTCAGAACGATCTCGTGCTCGCCGACGCTGATCGGCGTCGTCACCGTCTTGCGTAGCGTCTCGGCGAGAGCGGCGACGGCCTGCGGATCCTGCTCGGAGAGGACGATGAAGGCGAATTGATCGCCGCCGATGCGCGCCATCGTGTCCTGCTGGCGCAGCAGACGGCCGAAGCGGCGCGCGATGGTGAGCAGGATGGAATCGCCGACCGAGGGTCCGACCTGCTCGTTGACGTGCTTGAACCGGTCGATGTCGATGGTGATCACGCTCGGCTGGATGGCGTCCGCGCCGCGTCCGAACATCAGCGAGGCGTCGAGCCGGTCGAAGAACAGCTCGCGGTTGGGCAGGCCGGTCAGGTTGTCGTGGACCGCATCGTGGAGCAGCCGCTCCTCGGAGACCTTGATGTCGGTGACGTCGGCGAGCGTCCCGACGACGCGCATCACTTCGCCGTCGACGCCGACGACCGGCCGGGCCTTGAGCGTGAACCAGAAGTAATGGCCGTCGGCCGAGCGAAGGCGGAAATATTGCGAGATCCGCCCGCACCGCTGCTCGAGGATCGTGTCGAGGCAGGCCCGGAAGCGCTCGCGGTCGAAGCCGTGGAGCATGTCGAACCAGCTCGAGGCCGGCCCTTCGAGCGTGCCGCGCCTGAGCCCGAGCTGATGCTCGATCTCGGGCGCCACGAAGATCCGGTCGGCATTGACGTCCCAGTCGAAGATGATGTCGCCCGAGCCGGTCAGGGCCAGGGCCTTGCGTTCGCTGTCGGAGACGACGCCCTGGCCCATGCCGCCGCCGGCGAAGGCGTTCTGCATGATGGTGAAGCCGATCAGCATGACGATCAGCACGAGGCCGCCCATCAGCGCCGGCGAGACGAGATCGTTCGACAGCCACCCCATGATGGCGAACCCCGCCGTGCCGACCCAGACGAGCAGCAGGAACCAGGTCGGGATCAGCATGACGGCACGGTCGTAGCCATGCGTCGACAGGTAGAGGACGAGGATGAAGCCGACGGTCGCGACCGTCGCCAGCATGATGCGCGCGACGCCCGCCGCGACCGGCGCGTCGAACAGCGCGAA
This sequence comes from Lichenihabitans sp., assembly GCA_965277635.1. GTDB lineage: Bacteria > Pseudomonadota > Alphaproteobacteria > Rhizobiales > Beijerinckiaceae > Lichenihabitans. The sequence continues at coordinate 71,744 of CBDIDE010000002.1, read as the reverse complement.
ACCGACCAGCGCCGCGAGGAAGACCAGCCACGCCAGGCCGATATGGGCGTAGCGCACATGCCACCGGTTGAGGTGCAGATAGGCGAAGAGGAACACGAAGAGGGTCGCGGCCAGCACCGCCTCGGCCACCGAGCGGGACAGCCGGTCGGCCTCCCCGCCGACTGCGAAAAGCTTGTGCCAGAAGCCGAAATCGATGCACACGTAGCCCAGCACCGCCCAGGCGAGCGCCGCCGCTGCCGGGAAGATGACGGCGCCGCGCACCACGAAGACGATGGTGAGGAACAGCGCCAAGAGCCCGGCGATGCCGATGACGATGCCCTTGTAGAGACTGAGGCTCGTCACCTGGTCCTTGTAGGCATCGGGCGCCCATAGATAGAGCTGGGGCAGATTCGGCGACTGAAGCTCGGCCACATAGGTCACGGTCGAGCCCGGATCGAGCGTGATGCGGAAGACGTCGGCGTCCGCATTGTCCTGGGGCTCCGGCGGAAAACCCTGGCTCGCGGTGATGGCCGAGATCCGCGTCGCCCCGAGGTCGGGCCAGATCAGGCCGGAGCCGACGAGGCGGAAATGCGGGGCGACGAGGAGCCGCTCGATCTGCTCGTCGGTGTCGTTGGTCAGCGCGAAGACGATCCAGTTCGGCTTGGTGCCGGGCGTCTTGGCGCCGACCTCGATGCGCCGGACGATGCCATCAGGGCCGGGCGCGGTCGAGACCTGGATGCGGTCGCCCTGGCCGCTGAAACGTTCGACGACGCCCGTCAGGTCGACCGCCGTGCTGTCGAGCGAGACGCGGACCGGATCGACGGCGCGTGCGGGGCCGCACATCGCCAGTCCAGCCAGGGCAACGGCAAGCAGGAGGAGGATACGACGCACGGCAGCGGGGGTTCAAGGACGGATGCGATCCGGATGCCGCGCATGTCCCGCGGGCTAACCCGTGATCACGTTCGACTCCCGATATATCGACGAGTGGTAAAGCGTGAGCGTGGCGAGCGCAAGGCGCGGCTTCGCCCCTTCAGGGCTCCAAAGTCAGGTTAACGGAGGGACTTCGGCACGGTCTTTCCGCCGCTGTCCCGGCGAAAGGCGGGATGAGCGGTGGAACGGCGAGGCTTGTGGCCTCATGGTCCTGGATCCCGGCTTTCGCCGGGATGAGCGGAGGGTGCTGCCCACAAGCGTTTACCTGAATTCGGAACCCCTTCGCCCCTTGCCCCGCCGGCGCTCAGGCCGCGTCGCGCAAGGACGGCGCTCGCAGCGCGAAATCGACCGCGGCACCGGCGTGGATGGCGGTCGAATCGAAGCCCGGACAGGGCAGGCGGTCCGGATCGAGGATCAGGCAGATCTCCGTGCAGCCGAGGATCACCCCGTCCGCGCCGTCGGCCAGGCCCTGGGCGACGATCGCCATGAGCTGCCGGCGCGAGGCGTCGCTGACGATGCCGCGGCAGAGCTCCTCGAAGATCACGCGATGCACGAGAGAGCGACCGGCCTCGTCCGGCACCATGACCTCGATGCCGGAGCGCATCATGCGCTCGGCGTAGAAACGATGCTCCATCGTGTAGCGCGTGGCGAGGAGGAGGGGACGGCGGCAGCCCGCGTCGCGCAGCGCCCGACCGGTCTCGTCGATGATGTTGAGCACCGGCACGCGAGTCTCGCGCTGCACCGCGTCGGCGACAAGATGCATGGTGTTGGTGCAGATCAGGATGCACGCGGCGCCCGCGACTTCGAGCCGCGCCGCGGCGCCTCCGAGAAGCGCGCCCGCCTCCTCCCAGGCCTCGGCCTTCTGCAGTCGCACCACGCTATCGAAATCGAGCGAATGCATGAGGATGTCGGCCGAATGCAAACCGCCGAGGCGATGGCGGACCGCCTCGTTGATGCGGCGGTAGTAGACCGCCGTGCTTTCCCAGCTCATGCCCCCGATCAGGCCGATCGTCCGCATCGCTCTCTCCCGCTTCTGATGAGCGCAGACTACCCCGCATATCGCGGCAGCGGGATGCGATTTTGTTGCCGAACACATCGATTGGCGCATGGCACATGCGCCAAGGCGCGGTTCCGCGCACGCCCGTTGCGTCACCGGCCGAAGGCGCGCAAACTGCGCCGATGCTCGACCGGTTCGACCGCAGGATCCTCGACCTGCTTCAGACGGACGCCGACCTTCCGGTGATGACGATCGCGGAGCGCGTTGCGCTGTCGGCCTCAGCCTGTTCGCGCCGCATCGCGCGGCTCCGGGCGGAGGGGCATATCGCCCGGCAGGTGGCGGTGCTCGACCGGGCGCGGATGGGCCTGCCGACGACCGTCTTCGTCACGGTCAGGACGGCGCGCCACAGCACGACCTGGATCGACGCCTTCCGCGAGGCGGTCGCCGAGATCCCGGAAATCGTCGAGGTCCATCGCCTGACCGGCAACCTCGACTATATCCTGAAGATCGTGCTGCCCAACGTCGAACATTACGACGTCATCTACAAACAGCTGCTCGGCAGGATCGAGGTCTTCGACATGTCGGCCTATATTTCCATGGAGACGGTGAAGTCCGGGACGGCGGTGCCCACCGGCTACGGCTGATTGCCGGCAACCCGGCGGCCTCGCATTCACCGGGCCCGCGCCAGTCGCTACCGGCGTACGATGGTGCGCAGATGGTCGAAGAGCCCGTGGAGATGTCCGTCGTCGGCGACGGCGGCCACGTAAGCATCGGGACGGATCAGGTAATGCCGCCCTGCGTCATAGCCGTCGCCTCCATCCGCGTCGGCCCAGCTGACGATGCCGGCGAGGTCGTCGGGCAGGTCCAGACGAGGCGTGCCGACCGAAAGCAGCGCGAAGCGCCCCGCGCGCAGGAGCGCATGTAGGCGGGTCGCGTCGCCTGCCTCAGGCTAGAGCCCGATGTCGGGGGCTCGGTGACCGGCGGCCGGATGACCGCCGGCGCCACGCGATGTCAGCGGGCTCGCCTCGTAGTGGAGATCGAGTTCGGCCAGTTGGTCGACGAGCCGCTGGCGCAGCGCCGGGATGCGGCCGAGTGCGCTGGCGGCGAGGTTGCGGATCTCCTGCAGGATCGGGTTGCGCAGGATGGCCACATGGGTCATCCGCGACGCGTTGCTGAGCACCTGGTCGCCGATGGTGCTGCGCTCCGGCGAATAGCTGTGGAGCAGGACATCCCCGGCCCGCCCGTCGAGCGCCAGGGCGAGCTTCCAGGCGAGGTTGAAGGCGTCCTGCATGCCGGTGTTCATGCCCTGACCGCCCGCCGGGCTATGGATGTGGGCGGCATCGCCGAGCAGAAACACCCGGCCGCGGGCATAGTCCTTGACCTTGCGCTCGTTGATGCGGAAGCGGCTCAGCCATATCGGATCATGCGCCTTGAGGCCGCCCGGCCCGCGCGCATCGAGCAGGCGCTGGATCTCCTCGAGCTCCGGCGGTGCCGTCGTCTCGGCGGGAGCGGTGTCGGCGATCACGCGAAAGCGGTTGCCGATGATGGGGAAGAGCGCCAGGATGCCGTCCGGCTCCCAGAAAAGCGCCAGTTCCCGCGTCGGGAGGTCGCCGTCGATGCGGACATCCGCCAGCAGGAAGTCGGCGGTCTCGGTCAGGCCTTCAAACGGGACGCCGAGCCCATGCCGCACGCTGCTGTGGGCGCCGTCGCAGCCGAGCAGCGCAGCGAATCGCGCCTCTTCGCGGCGACCCTCCGCATCGAGTAGCGTCGCCGTCGCGCCCTTGCCATCGCCCGCAAAGGTCTCGAGCGTGGTTCCCCGCTCGACCCGCACGCCGTGACGTTCGAGATGCTTCTCCAGCAACCGCTCCGTCTCGTTCTGCGGCAGGAAGAGCGCGAAGTTGTACGGGCTTCGCGCCGTATCGAGCGATACATGGACGAGCTCGCGCCCATTGGCGTGGATGCGCGCGCCCGTCCCCTTGAGGCCGGCCTCGACGAAGGGCTCGACGCAGCCTTCGATGTCGAGGAGTTCGAGCGTGCGCGGCCACAGCACCAGCGCCTTCGACGTCCGGCTGCGCGCTGGAGCCTTGTCGACGATGCGCACGGCGACGCCAAGCCGTGTCAGGGCGCAGGCGGCCGTCAACCCGACCGGGCCTGCTCCGGCGACGAGAACCGGTCCTTCCATGATGCACCTCCGCGTGGCCCAAGGGGGCCGGGGCATCAGTGTCGTGGCGTTCCGCCCCAGCCGCAACCCGCCTGGTCGTGTCTCAGAAATCCACCCCTTGCAGGGGCGGACGTTCCACGCATCGCGTCAGTTCTTCAGAGGCGACGCATAGGTTGCCGAGCCGGCTTTTCCCATCGCGGATTGAGCATCGCTCGGCGTAAGTAGCTTTGTGGTTTTTGTCCGCGACATCGCTCCACTGGCTCCAATTTTCAGGCTAATCGCCGTTGCCGTGAGATCGTCCGGTAATTCGCACAAGAAAATCCAGTCACTCTCGCCAAGGGAGAAAAAAAAGTGATGCGGCGTGCCGCCCACTGATTTGACCATATTACTTGCTGCTACACTTCGATCGCTTGGTGAGTCGATCATCGCAGTTGCCGACGCACTCGTATAATTCCCTTCAAAAAGATAGTAGCCCATTTTTATCCTCCCATTTGGTCGCTCCGCCGAAAAACGAGCAGTAAGCAGACTACATCGCGTCGGATCTTAATTCTTGCGCTTTTTTGTATGCTCCCCGCTTCCGGGTTTCCCGTCGGATGTTTCCACCAAGGCCGCCAGCCGGACCGCTCAGAGCGCGATCACATCGCGAAGAGCGATCGAGCGAAAAACGGGGAAACACCCTTCAGCAGATTGGTGCAGACCGAATCTATCGACATCGTTTCAACCCCGCCTGGTCTCGGCGCGCCCGTATCGACCGGCGACGAGAGGAGGGCGCTCTTGCGCTGCCGAGGGATCGCCTTTAAGCAAAAATCATACCTGGAGTGCGACGTTGAGGCGGCGGCGACGGGACGCGTTGGATTAAGACCGGGTTGATCTTTCCCGTGGCATGGGTCGATCGAGCGAAGATCACGTCTGTGGGTATCGATGGCGCTGTCAGCCAAGCTTGTGATGCGCCAGGGCCAGAGCCTGGTGATGACGCCGCAGCTCATGCAGGCGATCAAGCTCTTGCAATTGTCCAATCTCGAACTAGCCGGCTTTATCGAGGAGGAGCTCGAACGCAATCCGCTGCTCGAGCGGGCCGAGGACAGGGAGGCGCAGGAGCCGGCGGACGAGCCCGGCGACAGCGCGCTCGACCCCGGCGAGGGCGATTGGTCGCGCGAGGAGTTCGAGACCGACCGCGCTTCGCTCGAGGCTGGCCTCGGCACCGAGCTCGGCAACGCCTTCGAGCATGACGGGCCAGGCGCCGCGGCGGCTTCACCGAGCGACGGTCTTGGCCTCTCGGCGACGTCCTGGACCGGAACATCGTCGGGCGGCGCCGGGTTCGACGGCGAGGACCCCGACCTCGAGCGTTTCGTCGCCGCGACGGCGACGCTGCACGATCATCTCGGCGCACAATTGATGTTGGCGACGAGCGATCCGGGCGACCGGCTGATCGGCCGCGCGATCATCGATGCGATCGACGATGCGGGCTATCTGTCCGAACCGCTCGAGGCCATCGCCGAGCGCCTCGGCGCGCCATTGTCGCGGATCATGGCCGTGCTCGGCATCATCCATGGCTTCGAGCCGACCGGAGTCGGCGCGCGCGGTGTCGCCGAATGCCTCGAGCTTCAGTTGCGCGATCGCGACAGGTTCGATCCCGCCATGGCGGCGCTCGTCGGCCATCTCGACCTTCTTGCCCGACGCGACCTCGCCGGCCTCAAGCGGGTCTGTGGGGTCGACGACGAGGACATGGCCGACATGATCGCGGAACTCCGCACGCTCGACCCGAAGCCGGGACGCGCCTTCGGCGGCGGCACCATCCAGGCCGTGGTGCCCGACGTCTACGTCCGCGCTGCGCCGGACGGCTCCTGGCTCATCGACCTCAACACGGACGTCCTGCCACGTGTGCTGGTGAGCCAGAGCTACCATGCCCGTGTCAGTCGCAAGCCGGCGAGCGAGGCCGACAAGTCTTTCGTGGCCAATTGCCTGCAGACCGCGAACTGGCTGACCAAGAGCCTGGAGCAGCGGGCGCGCACCATCCTCAAGGTGTCGAGCGAGATCGTGCGCCAGCAGGATGCCTTCTTCGACCGGGGCGTCGAATTCCTGCGGCCGCTGAATCTGCGAACCGTGGCGGATGCCATAGGCATGCACGAATCGACCGTGTCGCGCGTCACCTCGAACAAGTATATGGCCAGCCCGCGCGGCATCTTCGAACTCAAATATTTCTTCACCGCCGCCATCGCCTCGACACGGGCCGGCGGCTCGCATTCGGCCGAGGCCGTCCGCTTCCGCATCAAGCAGATGATCGATGCCGAGAGCCCGGCCGACATCCTGTCGGACGATGCGATCGTCATGCGGCTCAAATCCGCCGACATCGATATCGCTCGGCGGACCGTCGCCAAATATCGCGAGAGCCTGCGCATCCCGTCCTCCGTCGAGCGGCGGCGCGAGAAGCAGTCGCTGGCGATGAGCGGGGCGGGAGCATGAATCCGACACCGGACAAGACCGGCCCTGGCATCGAAGCCGTTCTCGCCCCCCTGCTGGCGACGCTCGGGCGGCGTAGTCTCGTCGTCGGTATCCTCAACGTCACGCCGGATTCATTCTCCGACGGTGGGCGCTACGATGCGCTCGGTCCGGCGCTCGCGCATGGCGGCGCCATGGTGCTGGCGGGTGCGTCGATCATCGATATCGGCGGGGAATCGACCCGGCCCGGCTTCACACCCGTCCCGGCCGAGATCGAATGGCAGCGCATCGGCCGGATTCTGGCGGCGCTGGCGGCGCAACTGCCGGTGCCGCTGTCGGTTGATACGACGAAAAGCGAGGTCGCACGGCGCGCCATCCGAGCCGGGGCCGCCATGGTCAACGATATCTGGGGGCTGCAGGGCGACCCGGCCATGGCCGCGGTGGTCGCGGACGCCGGCGTCGCCGTCGTCGTCATGCATAACCGTGCCGAGATCGACGCCTCGATCGACATCGTCGCCGACATGCGGCGCTACTTCGACCGCACGCTGGCCATCGCCGCCGAGGCCGGCATCCGGCAGGACCGTATCATCCTCGATCCGGGCATCGGCTTCGGCAAGACGCCGGCCCAGCAGGTGGCGGCCATCGCCGGCGTCGCGGCGCTGCGCCGCTATGGCCTGCCGGTGCTGATCGGAGTGTCGCGCAAGTCCTTCCTTGGCAGGCTGACCGGAGCCCCGGCCGGCGAGCGGCTGATCGGCACGGTCGCGGCCAATCTGGCCGCGGCGCAGGCCGGCGCCACCCTATTCCGGGTCCATGACGTCGCCGAACATGTCGCGGCCCTGCGGGTTTTCGATGCCATCCGGGAGGTCGCATCCTCATGAACGGCCAGTCCACCGAGGTCGCCCTCGCGCTCGGCAGCAATGTCGGCGACAAGGCGGCCCATATCGGGCGGGCGCTCGCGGCGCTCGCGGCGACCGGCCTCGCGCGCGACCTCGAGGTGTCTGCGCTCTACCGCACCGCGCCCTGGGGGCCGGTCGCGCAGGACTGGTACGTCAACTGCTGTGCCGTCGGCACGACGGCGGTGCCGCCGCGCGACCTCCTCGCTCGCGTCAAGGCGCTCGAGGTCGCGCTCGGCCGCGTCGAGACCGTGCGCTGGGGGCCGCGCGTCATCGACATGGACATCCTCTATTACGGCGACGAGGCCATCGACACGCCCGCCCTGACCCTGCCGCATCCCGAGATGCTCAAGCGGGGCTTCGTGCTCATCCCGCTCGCCGAACTGCGGCCGGCGCGACGCGTCGGCGGCATGGCCATCGCCGATGCCGCCGCGCGCTGCGATCCGGAGGGCATCGAGCGGCTGGGGTGACGTTCGCCCATTGGACGGCAAACCTTGGCTCCGCGCGCCCGGTTTTGGTCGTCGCAGTTGCTTGGGCGAAGCCGGGCGCTGGCAGGACGCCACCTTTGCCTCGTGAATTCGATCGCGAAGCGGCTTATGAGGACGGGCCGCCGTCGGCGGTGCAATGGCGGACATCTCGTCCGAGGAGGCCGTGCCGATGCCGTTCCCCCTGACGCTGGTCGATCTCGCCGGCTCCGTGGCGCTGCTGCTGTGGGGCGTCCACATGGTGCAGACCGGCATCCAGCGCGCCTTCGGGGCGAAGCTCAGGGGCTTTCTGGGGCAGGCTTTGCGCAACCGTCTGCGGGCCTTCCTGGCCGGCATCGGCGTCACCGCGGTCCTGCAGAGCAGCACCGCGACCGGCCTGATGGCGACGGGCTTCGCGGCCGGAGGGCTCGTCGACCTCGTGCCGGCCCTGGCGGTGATGCTCGGCGCCAATGTCGGCACCACGCTGATCGTGCAGGTGCTCTCCTTCGACGTCGCCGAGGTCGCGCCGGCGCTGATCCTCGTCGGCCTGCTGCTGTTCCGCAGGGCCACGGCCGGCCCCCGCGACTTCGGCCGCGTGCTGATCGGCCTCGGGCTGATGCTGATGGCGCTGCATCAATTCGTTGGATTGCTGACCCCTTATGAGGACGTGCCGAGCCTGCGGCTGCTGCTCGGGGCGGTGTCGAGGGAGCCGGTGCTCGACGTGATCCTCGCCGCCGGCATCACCTGGGCGGCCCATTCCAGCGTCGCCATCGTGCTGCTCGTCATGTCCTTCGCGGCGAATGGGGTGGTGCCTCCCGACGCGGCTTTCGCGCTGGTGCTCGGCGCCAACCTCGGCACCGCCATCAATCCGGTGCTCGAAGGCACGACCGGCAAGGATCCGGCGAGCCGGCGGCTGCCGCTCGGCAACCTGTTGACCCGCGTCATCGGGGTCGCGGTCGCCCTGCCTCTGCTGCCCTGGATCGGCGATGCGCTCGTCGGGATGGAGCCGGGCAACGCCCGCGCGGTGGCCGATTTCCATACGGCCTTCAACCTCGTCGTCGCCGCCGTCGCCCTGCCGCTGCTCACGCCCTATGCGGACCTGCTGCGGCGCTGGCTGCCGGCGCAGGTCGACGAGGCCGATCCGAGCCGGCCGATCTATCTCGATCCGGCGGCGGTCGAGACGCCGACGGTCGCCCTCGGCGGCGCGGCTCGCGAGGCCCTGCGCCTCGCCGACGTGCTCGAAGCCATGCTGCAGGGCGTGCGCGACGCGCTCGGCAGTCCCGACCGGCGCCAGATCGCCGAAGCCAAGCAGCTCGACGACATCCTCGACAAGCTCAATGCCGCCATCAAGGCCTATCTGACCTCGCTCGATCCGGAGGCGCTGAGCGATGCCGACCACCGCCGCATCGGCGAGATCCTGGTCTTTTCCACCAATATGGAGCAGGCCGGCGACGTGGTCGACAAAGGCCTGCTCGGGCTCATGGCCAAGAAGGTGAAGCGCGGCCTCGTCCTGTCGAAGGACGACCGCACGCAGATCGTCGGGATGGTCGACCGGCTGATCGCCAACGCGCGGGCCGCGGCATCGCTGTTCATCACCGGGGACGGGGGCGCGGCCCGCCTCCTCGCCGCCGAGAAGGAGGCTTTCCGGAGCCTCGAAGCGGGCGCCGTGGCCTCCCATTTCGATCGGCTGCGCGCAGGCGGGGTCGGAGCCGCGGAGACGAGCGCGCTCCATCTCGACGCGCTACGCGACCTGAAGCAGATCAACACGCATCTTGTCGCCTCGGCAGCCTATCCGGTGCTCGAGGGCCAGGGACAGCTGCTGCCGAGCCGCCTGCGCCAGGACGCGCAAGGGCAGGGGCTGTGAGCCGTTCAGGCCGCGATGCTGAGCACGTTGCGCATGCTGGCCAGAACGTCCGTCGGGAGCCAGGGCTTGGTGACGTAGCGGACGTGGGGATGAAGCTCGTCCGGCAGACGCAGGATCTGCCCCGACGTCACCAGCACCGCGATCTCGGGACAGACCTCCGCGACGATGCCGGCGAGTTCCAGCCCCGAGGTGTCACCCGCCAGATAGACGTCGGTGAAGATCGCCGCGACATGGTCCTTATGGTCGCGCACGTAGTTGATGGCATCGTCGCCATTGGAGAATTCGACGACGTCGATGCCGGCGTCCTCGAACAGGGTCGTGGCATTCAGACGGACCAAAGGCTCGTCCTCGACGACAACGACGGTACGGCGCATCATGTCTGACTCCGGAGTCACTGCCTATAAAGAGCGGAGCCGCATTAACGCAGGATTAATACAGCTTGACCTTTACAGCGCGCTGACGCTGCAGTGCACCGGTGGCCGCGCTATGTCGCAGCTGTGGCCAAATCATCGCAAATATTGCTGAAGGCGAGCGTGCTATAAATGAGACGCACGATGGCCCGTCCCTTTCATCCGCGGCTCGACAGCCTTCCGCCGGCGCAACGGTCGCTGTGGGACGAGCTTTCGGCGACGCCGCCGGATTTCGCGCTCTACGGCGGCACGGCGGTCGCCCTGCGGCTCGGGCATCGAACCTATGGGGCGCTAGGCCCCAATTCAGCGTCTCTTTCACGATCTATGGCGCCGCCAGCGCTTCGATCAACGGACAGCTCAGCCGTTGGCGCGCGTCGCATTGACGGACCGCGTCGGCAAGAACCAGCTCCATCGCCTTCAGATCGGCGATGCGCGCACGCACGCTGGAAAGATGGCCGGCGCTGATGTCCCGAGCCTCCTCGCACGCGGTCCGCCTGTCGGATGCCAGCCCAAGCAGAGTTCGGACGTCATCGAGCGTAAAGCCGAGTTCCCGCGCTCTTCGCACGAAGGTTAGTCGTCGCACATCCTCGTCGCCGTAAAAGCGGTACCGACCACGGCGGCGGGGCGTCGGCAGCAGGCCGATCCGCTCATAGTAGCGGATGGTCTCGATGCCGCAGGCCGTTTGCCTCGACAAAGCGCCGATCGTGATGCCGTCCGCCATCAGGAATCCAGCTCCGCAGAGAGAAAAAAGCGCTTGAGTCTGTAGTCGCTACAGACGGTAGCCTGTCACTCGGAGGCAGACAAGGAGATGGAATCGTGACCGAAACGACAAAAGATCTTCGTCGCGATGGGCGATCGTCGGGACGCCCGATCGCGTTGCTGACCGCTGGCGGTGTCGCGGCAGCCTTCGGGTTGGCGTCATGTTGCGGTTTGCCCTTCTTGCTGGCGACGGCAGGGCTAAGCACGGCATGGCTCACCGACGTGGCCCTGCTCTCCGCGCCTCATCGTGCGGTCCTGTTGGTGGCCGCGCCTCTGTGTCTGGTCGGGGGGAGTGTGCTGCTCTGGCGACAACAGCGGCGAGCGGCCTGTGCGCCGGATACCCTATGCGTAAGGCCGGCGATCAGGGCCGTGACTCTCATTGGGCTGCTGCTCGGCTTCGCGCTGCTCTGTATCGGCTACACTTACGCATGAGCACGCCGGCCGTCACCCAATCCATTATTACCTGCCCTTCGTGCGGCATTTCGAAAATGGAATCGATGCCGATCGACGCCTGCCGGATCGTTTACGAGTGCGGCAGGTGCGGACTATTGCTTCGGCCGAAATCGGGCGATTGCTGCGTGTTCTGCTCTTACGGATCCATGCCTTGCCCACCGGTCCAGGAAGACGGCAGGGACGCATGTTGTCGCGAGGGAGGGGAGCTGCACCATAAGGCGAGCGGCGGAGGCTGATCGGTGACGATGCTGCGAGGACCTCAAAACCGCTGCACCACGCCCCGCGCTTCGAGCGCCGCGATGACCTGGTCGGCCAAGGCCTCCGGGGCCTTTCCCACCGCATCCAGCACGACCTCGGCCCGCTCCGGCCGCTCGTAGGCCTGGTCGATGCCGGTGAAGTTGCGGATCTCGCCCTTGAGCGCCCGTTTGTAGAGCCCCTTCGGATCGCGGGCGATGCAGGCCTCGATTGGCGCATCGACGAAGACTTCGAGAAACTCGTTTTCGCCGACGAGCTCGCGCACCATGCGCCGCTCGGCCTGGAACGGCGAGATGAAGGAGCAGAGCACGACGAGGCCGGCCTCGACCATCAGCTTCGCCACCTCGCCGACGCGGCGGATGTTCTCCACCCGGTCGGCATCGGTGAAGCCGAGATCCTTGTTGAGGCCGTGGCGCACGTTGTCGCCGTCGAGCATCAGCGTATGCACGCCGCGCAGGTGGAGCTTCGATTCGACGATATTCGCCACCGTCGACTTGCCGGCGCCCGACAGTCCCGTGAACCACAGGATCGCGGGCTTCTGGTGCTTGAGCGCGGCCCGCGCCTCCTTCGACACCGCCAGGTCCTGAGTGTGGATGTTCGTCGCCCGCCGCAGCGGGAAATCGATGAGCCCGGCGGCGGCGGTCGCATTGGTCATCCGGTCGATGAGGATGAAGGCGCCGGTGTCGCGGTTCTCGCGATAGGGGTCGAAGGCGATCGGCATCGCGGCCGCGAGGTTGCAGAAGCCGATCTCGTTGAGCCCGAGCGTCTTGGCGGCGCCGTGGTCGAGGGTGTTGACGTCGACCCTGTATTTGAGGTCGGTCACCGTCACGGGGACCTGTCGCGCGCCGATCTTCATCAGGTAGGAGCGGCCGGGCAGCAGGCGTTCCCCACTCATCCAGATCACGTGCGCGGCGAACTGGTCGGCGACCGGCGGCCGGTGCCTGGGGTCGGCCAGCACGTCGCCGCGTGCGATGTCGATCTCGTCGCTGAGCGTCAGGGTGACGGCGTCGCCGGCCATCGCGACATCGAGGTCGCCGCCGCCCGGCCCGATGACCCGCGCCACGCTCGACGTGCGGCCCGAGCCCGCCACGACGACCTCGTCGCCGGGCCTGACCGCGCCGCCCGCGACCGTGCCGCAATAGCCGCGGAAATCGAGGTTCGGCCGGTTGATCCATTGCACCGGCAGGCGGAAGGGTTTTTCGGCGCTATCCTTGCCGACATCGACCGTCTCGAGGAAGCCGACGAGCGTCGGCCCGTCGTACCAGGGCATGCGCGACGAGCGCTCCGAGAGGTTGTCGCCGTAGCGGGCCGAGACCGGGATCGCGGTCACCGAACGGAAATTGAGCTGCGCCGCGAAACCCTCGAAGTCCTTGACGATGGTGGAGAACACATGCTGGTCGAAGCCGACGAGGTCGATCTTGTTGACCGCCAGCACGACATTTTTGATGCCGAGCAGCGACACGATATAGGCGTGGCGCCGTGTCTGCGTCAGGAGCCCCTTGCGGGCATCGACCAGCAGGATGGCGAGGTCGGCGTTCGAGGCGCCGGTCGCCATGTTGCGGGTGAACTGCTCGTGGCCGGGCGTGTCGGCCACGATGAAGGCGCGTTTCTTGGTGGCGAAATACCGGTAGGCGACGTCGATGGTGATGCCCTGCTCGCGCTCGGCCTCGAGCCCGTCGACAAGCAGCGCGAAATCGATGTCGTCGCCGACGGTGCCGTGCTTGCGCGAATCCTTCTCGAGCGCCGTGAGCTGGTCGTCGAAGATCGAGTTCTGCTCGTAGAGCATGCGGCCGATCAGCGTCGATTTGCCGTCGTCGACCGAGCCGCAGGTGAGGAAGCGCAGGGTGGGGCGCTCGGCCGTCGCGTCGCTCATCAGAAATACCCCTCGCGCTTCTTCTTTTCCATCGAGCCGGCCTCGTCGGTGTCGATCAGCCGGCCCTGCCGCTCCGAGGTGGTGGACGAGCGCATCTCGGCGATGATGGCGTCGAGCGTCGCCGCCTCCGAAGGCACGGCTCCCGTCAGCGGATAGCAGCCGAGGGTGCGGAAGCGGACCATGCGCATCTCGGGCGTCTCGTCGGGGGCGAGCGGCAGGCGGTCGTCGTCGACCATGATCAGCGCGCCGTCGCGTCGCACGACGGGGCGCGCCTTGGCGAAATAGAGCGGCACCACGGGAATGGCTTCGGCCCGGATGTAGTCCCAGACGTCGAGCTCGGTCCAGTTCGACAGCGGGAAGACGCGCACGCTCTCGCCTGCCTTGATACGGGTGTTGTAGAGATGCCAGAGTTCGGGCCGCTGGTTGCGCGGATCCCAGGCATGCCCCGCCGAGCGATGCGAGAAGACGCGCTCCTTGGCGCGGCTCTTCTCCTCGTCGCGCCGCGCCCCGCCGAAGGCCGCGTCGAACTGGCCCTCGTCGAGCGCCTGGCGCAGGCCTTCGGTCTTCATCACCTGAGTATGGACCGAGGAGCCCGAGGCGACCGGCGAGATGCCGCGGCGCACGCCGTCCTGGTTGATGTGGACGATGAGCTCCATGCCGGCGCGTTTCGCCGCCGCGTCGCGGAAGGCGATCATCTCGCGGAACTTCCAGGTCGTATCGACGTGCAGCAGCGGGAAGGGCGGCTTCGCCGGCGCGAAGGCTTTCAGCGCCACATGCAGCATGACGCTCGAATCCTTGCCGACGGAATAGAGCATCACCGGGCGACGGAATTCGGCCGCCACTTCCCGCATGATATGGATCGCCTCGGATTCGAGGCGGCGAAGATGGGGGGACAATTGCCCTGGCATGACGGACTCGTTTCAGGACCCTTCGGAAGGTGGTGCTGATATAATCTCTATCGACACACTGCAACATGGGGTGGACGCATGTTGCGCACCGGGACACGGAACTTGCCTCTGGCGGGATCGCCGCGCCCCGCGCAACGGCACGACGCTGCCTACAGAGCTGATTCTGATGCAAGCGGGAACACGCCCTATGTGAGCCGGGCGGCGGAGCCGGCAACGCGACGCCTAGATCACGTTGACTCGTGCGCGGCGATCCGCGCCTCTCTCGCGGCCGGCGTTCGATCGACGTCGCCTCTCGCAACGTGACGCCGACCTTGAAGAGGGCACCCGCGCCGTCGCCGCTGCTCGTCTGCCGATTCAACAGAGCTAAAAAAATGGACCACCCGCAGGCAGTCCAAGTCTTGGGAGGAAACGCCCGAAGCGGGCATTGCAGCCTCTCGGCTACGATCAGCCAAATATCATCATCAAAGTTGATTTCAAGACCCAGGGAAGAATGTTGACGATTGTGATGTTCAATCGCGATATCGTCCATTGCCGATGCAATAATATTAGATAACGTAAGTTATTTTCTGCTCCAAGCGGGGGTTCGACGAACGGTATCGAGATCGGTGCCTGCTTATGAGGGGGAACCCACGGTCCGTGCAGGACAGGGCTTGAGTCGTCGAGGAGGTCGAATGCTCGACAGGACAGAGCCGGGTCGCGTGGACCGTGGGCGGTCGGAGAAAAGCGACCGGGCAGAAACCTACCCTCGCGACATGTACCCCTGCATTCACATAAGTTGGCAAAGCCGAGCGAAGGGCAAATTGGGACGGGCTTTTCGGGCCGGATCAAAGGAGGCGTCATTCTTTGTCACAACGACAGATGACGCGTCCTCAATCCCTTCTCGAAGACCGAACGGCACGAAGAACTCAGCCGGGAGCTGTCCCGCTCATGCCTGATTCTAAAGCCGGCCATGAAATTTAATCTATGTTAAGAGCAGCCATGGACTGACAGGATGGCACCAATGTCGATTGAACGCGTTGATACAAGTTTATTGTGATCTTGCGTAGCCGGCCGGCGCCCCGGGGCTCCGGCTCATCTCCGAGGACCGATGGAAAACCTGCTCACCCGCAAACTGGAGAGTTTTGCGCCGCTTTCCGGTGACGACAGGCGCCTTCTCGACGACGTCGTCAGGGCGAGCCGACCCGTCGAGGCCCATCAGGACATCATTCGCGAGGGCGAAGCCCCCAAAGATGTCCACTTGATCTTAAAAGGTTTCGCTTGCCGCTACAAGCTGCTCAAGAACGGCAGGCGACAAATCGTCGCTTATCTGGTGCCGGGCGATTTTTGCGACCTCAACATTTTTATCCTCAGCGCCATGGACCACAACATCGGGACATTGTCGCAATGTACCGTTGTCGACATCCCGCCGAATCGTATTCTGGAAATGACCGAGCGGCCCGTCCTGGCTCGGGCTTGCTGGTGGGTGACGCTCGTCGACGAGGCCACGTTGCGAGAGTGGCTGCTCAACCTGGGCCAGCGCGAGGCAGCACCGAGAATCGCGCATCTCATCTGCGAGCTGTTGATGCGGCTGCGGGTCGTCGGGCTCGCGAACGGGAACAGCTACGAGTTGCCGGTCACCCAGGCCGAGATCGCCGACACCATGGGCTTGACCGCGGTCCATGTGAACCGCAGCCTTCAGACGTTACGTCACATGGGGCTGATTACCTTGAAGAACCGGTATATCGTGATCGAAGATCCCGAGCGCCTGATCACCTACAGCGGCTTCAACGCCAATTATCTTCATCTTCAGAAGCAGAGCGGCGTCGAGCATCAGCGGTCCTGATCCCCAACCGGAACCGAGGGACCGCCGGCCAACAGGGGGGCTTCCTCGGCCGAGAAGCGCAGCACGAACAGGGCCTTCCCACTATCGTCTGTGACCTCCAGGCTCCAGTCCGTGCCGTTCCAGAATTTGGCGCCCATCTCGCGAAGGATCTCGCCGCTCGTCCGGATCGCCTCGGCTTGCGCGGTATAGATGTCGCGCAATTCCGTGCCGACATCGTCACGAAGCGAAACCCCATCGTCGACGTGGAAAAAATAACGAGGCATGTTGCGCTCCACATAGGCGGGAGCACGCGAAGACTCTCAGCCGACAACGCCCGAGGCACTGTTGCCAGTGCCCTCCATATACAGGTTCCGGTCAGTGATTACGAGTGCCTTCGGCGCATGTATCATTGTATCGTGCGGCGTCCTGTGTGCGTTTGACTCCGATATCCATGATCAAGGCACACAATTTCTCTTCACCTTCTCGCACTCGTCGCATGCGATCGATAAAATAAATCGTTTCATTCAGGGTCGTGGCGTAGCGACGTTGCGCATCCGATGGCCGATGGACCTTCCGCATAGCAAATCCGATCGAGCGGCAACGGCTGGCCCTTAGTCGCCGAGGCCGCAAGCCGTCCTAGCGCTACACTATTATCCATTACGCTCCCGCCTTGCCCATAACCTAAGTCAAAGCAGCGAGGAAATATGGAACAGAGCCGACCGGAACGGCTTTCGGCACTTCGGCGCTGTCTAGGACGAGCTTTCGTAGTTGAGTCGATTTTCCTGCCTTGGAGAGCTTGACCACCCGTCGAAGCTTTCCGTCTGGTGGTTCGGTATCGCCAGCGAGCGCATCAAGCCAGGCGGAGCAAGCCAGGGCCAACGGCGAGCGAAGCGCGCTGGGGTGGCGCGCGGAGGGCACCCCCGGCAGAACAGCCGCCACGAATGCACGCACCTCACCCTCGAGAAGGAAGCAACACGACCGCCAGGCCAAAACAGCCTGCAGCAGCAGGCTCGCTTCGATGTCTTCGCGGCCGAATTCACATCCAATGGCCGCACGCAAGCCGCGGCCGGGTTCTACGCGGCGCATGGCTTCGTGCGGCTGCCGGACTCGCTGCGTCTCGATCTCCCGATGCGTCAGGCTGGTGCGGGGGCTGAACGATGATGCCTTTGCACTCACCGACGATGACGGGGAAGCGCTCGGGGAACCAGCACCGACGGAGTATCGGCTTCCGGGGAAGGATGCACCTCAACGTCGACGACAAGCTATCCAGCGAGTGTGCGCACTCGCTGGAGGCCGTCGCCTGCGACAGGTTCGGGGTCGTGCCCATGCCAACTACGGCCGCGCGCCCGCTACAACCTGCTTCCTGCTGCTTCGCCCCATGCTTCCCCGGTTTCACAGACCGGCGCGGGGAAGCAAAAGCGGCCCCGAAGGGCCGTTCTTAACCGCTTGAATCTCTGAGAGATTTTGGAGCGGGCGAAGGGAATCGGCTCCCGCAAATAAAAATACTGAGCTGCCATCATGGCTTAGCAAATTGTCAAGCGTCGGTTCCCACCAGAATTCTTACCAATTTTCTTACCGAAAAATTCTCACGCGGGTTCGCTCCAGCAGACGAGGCATTGGCCTCTTGCCGTTAGATGTTTGATCCCGGGGTTTAATGGTGCATTGTCGTCACAAGCGGCGAGGGATGTGCTATGGGCCAGGTTCTTCACGGAAGCGCCACCACGACAGAGGCAGTCCGTCGAGCGATACAACATAGTCAAGAGAGCCTGAGGGCTCTGGCGAGGCGCCACGGGATCAACCCGAAGACGGTGGCGAAGTGGCGCAAGCGCACTTCGGTCGCCGACGAGCGGACGGGGCCGAAGGATCCAAGGTCGACGGTGCTCACGGTGGAAGAAGAGGCGGTGATCGTCGCCTTCCGCAGGCACACGCTGCTACCCCTCGACGATTGCCTCTACGCTCTGCAGGCGACGATTCCGAACCTGACGCGCTCGTCATTGCACCGCTGCCTGCAGCGCCATGGTATCGGGCGCCTTCCCGATGTCGAAGGCGAGAAAGTCGCGAAGAAGACGTTCAAGGCCTACCCAATCGGCTTCTTCCACGTCGACATCGCCGAGGTTCAAACGGCGGAAGGCAGGCTCTATCTGCTGGTGGCCATCGATCGAACGTCCAAGTTCGCCTTCGTCGAGCTGCACAAGAAGGCGACCCGGCGTGTCGCCGGCGATTTCCTTCGCCGCCTCGCCGAAGCCGTTCCCTACAAGGTTCATATCGTGCTGACCGACAACGGCACGCACTTCACCGAGCCGACCGGCGACGGTTGGACACCCGCCGACATCAAGGCAATGCGGGCCGAGGGTGTGCTCTTTCGCTGCCACTCTTTCGAGGCGGCCTGCGCCGATCTCGACATCGAGCATCGACTGACCAAGCCGGCGCATCCCTGGACCAACGGGCAGGTCGAGCCGATGAACCGCACCATCAAGGACGCGACCGTCCGGCGCTACCACTATGACGACCACGCCCAGCTCGAACGACATCTCGCCGACTTCATCGCCGCCTATAACTTCGCCCGGCGGCTGAAAACGCTCAAGGGTCTCACGCCCTATGAGTTCATCTGTAAACGATGGGTCTCCGAGCCTCACCGCTTCAGGCTCAATCCGATCCACCAAACGCCGGGACTAAACATCTAACGACTATCGGTATCGATCGGTCGATTTTCAGAGACGCGCGAAAATGATCATGTCGGGCTCATCGAAAAAAGACCGTCAACTCCCAAAGCACGCTCTGGCGTTTCCTGCCATTCGGGACGCAGAGTTGAGAAAAACCCACAGCAAGTGGCTAGTGGCCCAACTCCTTCAACATCTCCTGACCAAATTCATCGACTGTGTTGAAGTCCGCGAGCAACTGCGGATGAAACACAGTCGACGGCGCATTCTTAGTGCGCGAATGCGTCATCCACGGGCGGAACCGGCCTAGCTTCTTTTGCTCAGTTTGGAGTCGGTCATATTTCTCCAGCTTCCCAGCGCGCAATGCCGCGCCCAATTCATGCTCCAGTCGGTTGTAGTCGTCCATCACATCCGGCCCGACGATAAACGGCGGAATGTAGAGGGGAATCCGGTGCGCGAGCGCATCACGAAAATCCTTGATCCCTTTGAACCAGTCGCCGCGGCTGTCGATATAGTCGTTGAACTCTTTGGAGAACTTGGCGCGGACGGCTTTGCTCCCCAGGCTTACGCCTTGCGGATCGAGCGCCGTTCCATTTGCTTTTGTCACGGCCTTCTCATAGACCAATATCCAAGCGAGGTTGTCTAAACAACCGAACGTGTTCAGGACGAAAGACTGGATCACGATGGTCGCGTCGACGACAGTGTCGTGCTCAGGTATCGCGTCTAGCTTGAGTGGAAGCCACTCGAATACCAGATTGATAGAGCGAATGAGTGTGCCAAGCCTTCGGGAAAACCCATGCAGCGCGTGCTCGCTCGCGTGGGTGTCCTTATATCCTCGCATCAAATAGCGGGTCGTGTCCGTCAACGTGGTGGAAATTGGGGTGTAACTGGAGCGGCTTCGTTTCAGGCGGCTGCGGTGGAAATCCGTACGGTTTCTGTTTTGCTGCCGGGGGCCATAAGTTCGGCCATGGGCTCGGTTTGCATGTAACGGTTCTGCGTCTGCCATTCGTCGTTGGCCTCGAGGAGGACGGCGCCGATGAGGCGGACGATGGAGCCCTCGTTGGGGAAGATGCCGACGACATCAGCACGTCGCTTCACTTCCTTGTTCAAACGCTCCAGGGAATTCGTCGAATGGATCCGGGTCCGGTGCTGGCTGGGGAAGTCCAGATGCGCCAGCACGTCGGTCTCGCTGTCGTCGATGAAGCTGCCGAGCTTCAGGCATTTGCCCCGGAGCTGGTCGGCGACATGGCGCAGCGCCTGACTGGCGCTGGCGCGGTCGGGCTGGATGAAGGCCTGGCGCAGGGCCGCCGCCGCCATGCTCTGCTGCGCTTTCGGGACATAGGACAGGGCATTGCGCATCCAATGAACCCGGCAGCGTTGCCAAGAGGCGCTGAACACCCGGCGGATGGCGACCTTCAGCCCCTCATGAGCATCCGAGATCACCAGCTTCACGCCGGAAAGGCCGCGGCGCACCAGGCTCTTGAGGAAAGTCGACCAGAAGGTCTCCGCTTCCGAGGGCCCGATATGAAGGCCGACGATCTCTCGCTTGCCGTCCGTGTTGACCGCAACGGCGATTATGGCCGCGACCGAGACGATACGGCCGCCTTCGCGCTGCTTCAGGTAGGTCGCGTCCAGCCAAAGGTAGGGCCACTCGCCGGTGAGCGGGCGATCAAGGAAGCCGCCGACGCGCTCGTCGATGTCCTTGCAAAGCTTCGACACCGTGCTCTTGCCGATCCCCGACAATCCCATCGCCTGAACCAGATCGTCAACGCGACGGGTGGAGACACCGCTGATCCAGGCCTCTTGGATGACCGCGACCAAAGCCTTTTCCGAGAGCTTCCTCGGCTCCAGGAACGGTGGGAAGTAGCTGCCCTGCCGGAGCTTCGGGATGCGAAGCTGCAACGAGCCAAGCCGCGTGTCGAGCGAGCGGTCCCGGTAACCGTTGCGATAGGTCGCCCGCTCCAGTGTGCGTTCGTGACGCCCGGCGCCGATCATGCCTTCCACGTCGGCCTCCATCAGAAGCTGCATCACCGCCTCCGCGACCGTCCTCAGGAAATCTCCATCTCCCGCTTTGGCCAAAAGTTCGGCAAGCGGTAGTCTGTCCTCGGTCATCGGGTTCTCCGGTCGGGTTGAAGTCTCGCAACTCCACCTTAGCCGGCCAATCCGGTGGCCACCTCCGTCACACCTTCCAATGTCCGATTTTCCACCACCACCGCGGACACTACCAAATAGCGTTCCCGAAGATCGGCAAAGGCGCGGTTCGCGGCTTCCTTGCCTCCATAGAGACTCGCGACCTGGGCCTCTGAGAAATAGGACGCCATACAGCCCTCCGTCACTTCGTCCACGATTCATGGTCAACCCCATCGCCAAATCTTCCGGCTTAGGATCCATCGAACAGCCGTCTGATATCCGCCATCGGCCGGAACAGCTTCATCGGCTGATCAGGAAACGGCAGAAAGCTCTCGCGCTCATAGAAGCGGCGTGCGGCCTCATCCTTCGCGTCGACGATAATGGCGAACGATGCGATCTCGCCGCTGACTGCGCGAAACAGAGCGTCGGCAAGCAGGAAACGGCCGTAGCCTCGTCCTTGATAGTTTTGGTCGACAGCGAGACGGCCTAAGAGCGTCGCCGGAACGAGCGGATATCTCGGAAGTTTGCGTGTGACGTCGACCGGAAACTCGGTGAGTTTCGCGCCCGTCGCCGAAAGCGTGTAGTAACCACGGATCGTGCCATTTGGCAGCACGAGCACGAACGGCGCCGCCATGTTCTTGCGAGCGTCCTGTCGGGCCTGACTTCGTAGATAGCGATCGAGCGGTTCGGCGCCGCTGGCGAACGAGCTTCGATCATGCTGCGGACCGAGCGCTTCGACCCGAAGCGATTCCTCGGGAGCGCCCTGCACCGGCTATACGCCGGTGGCTTCGCGATAGCGGCGCACAGTGTCGCGCAGACGCTCGTTCACGGGCTTTGGATTCAGCAGCGCATCGACAAACGCCTGACTGTCGCGAACCGACAGTTCGAGCTGCTGGTGTTCCTCAATCGCCCGCCGTGCGGCATCCTGGACGCTGGTCAGCACGAAATCCGTAACCGTTCGTCCCTGGAGGGCGGCAGCATGTTCGATGAGTGTCTTCTGTTCCGTCGTCACCCGCGTCTCAAGGCGCTGTGCACGGGTGCGACCGCGAGTTGATTTCGAAGCTGCGTTTGCCATGCCAACTCCCCTGCCCTCAATGTACGGCCAATACCCGGCCATTTCAAGAGCGGAACCCAGCGCGACCCCGGGGACCAGGCTCGGCGACCGTCCCGAGTCGTAAAATCGCGCCGAGCAGGCTAAAAATTACCTCTTGCAGTACAATTTCCAGAACTTACCGGCCAGAAAAATACCGTCAACCTATCCAGTTAATAATGCCCAAAGCTGATCGAAGCGTCACCAATTCTCTCGATCATTCAATGTTTATCAGAACGCACGGCGGACCTGACGATCCGCGACGATCATTCTCTTCGCCTCGCAAGATATTGACTTAACGTGAGAATTTCTCAAGGCAGCCGCCCCCTCACTCCCACTCGATTGTTTAAAAAGCATATAACTAATTGAAATCACTGGCAAATTTATTCTGTCGGCGAGAAAATCCCGACGGTGAGGCCGTCAAAAAGTCACGCTTTTGATTTTAAAGGGAAAATCGCCGAAAAAATATTTTTGAGGTTTCGCCAACTATCGTGACCAGTTGGACGATTTTTGCACCTGGCGGCGCCCGGCGGCGTACCCGACTCGCGTCAAAAAATTACCGTCACTCAAGCCATATCACGCATCGCGAGCGCAAGCCATCCGGCCGCAGGCGAGCCGCGCGCGGCCTAACCGAACCTTGCTAAAACGCTACCTTCTGGCTATATTACTGGGAATAAGTCGGAGGTTACTATGGGCAGTTCGCAAAAGCGCGCCATCCAAAACTATCGATCTCGCCTTAGCGAGCGCGGTCTGGCGCGCTTCGAGGTGCTAGGTCGCGATGCCGATCGCGACCTCATTCGATCATTGGCTCGCCGCCTTGCCGACGACGGCCCGGATGCCTCTCGCCTCCGCGCGGCTGTCAGCCAGACCATTACCGGTGAGCCGCCGAAGAAAGGCGGTATCCTTGCCGCGCTGCGCCGATCCCCGCTCGTCGGAGCCGATCTCGACCTTAGCCGTCCTCGCGCAGAAGGACGCAAGGTGGAGATCTGATGCGATATCTGCTCGATACGAACATCATCAGCAACATCGCGAAGCCGACCCCGTCGGAGTCCCTGCTCGCGTGGATGGCCGACCAAAAGGACGATGACCTTTTCATCGCCTCGCTAACTGTCGCCGAAATTCGCCGCGGCGTGCTCGAGAAGCCGTCGGGCAAGCGGCGTGACAAACTCGAAAACTGGTTCGCGGGGCCTGACGGTCCGCAGATGCTTTTTGCAGGCCGGGTTCTGTCGTTCGACGAGAAAGCTGGCCTCATATGGGCTCGGCTAATGGCCGACGGCAGAGCCAAGGGGCGCCCTCGAAGCGCACTCGACACGATCATCGCCGCCGTTGCGGAAGCCAACGACTGCATCGTCGTGACCGACAACGAAAACGACTTCTTCGATATAAAGATCGTCAATCCCATCAGGGACGGCGACGGGGGACGGAAATGACAGGGGCAGCCGCTACGCCATTGGAATACCAGCTTGTAGGGCTAACCGAGAGCGGCGACGTCGGCGACATCCTGTTCGGCCTCGATCAAAAGCAGGGCCGCGTCCGCCTCCAGGCGCTGATCGCAGAGTGGCTGCGGATGGAGAATCTTGTCGTCCTGACCGGCTCCGGGACATCTGTGAGTGCCGGCGGCAAGACGATGGCCAATCTCGAAACCGCGGTCTTTGAGACAATCGAGGAACTTGCGGACCTACCTGCTTCCGTCAAGCCTATTATCGCTGCGCGCACGACAGCTGTCAGTTACGCGAACATGATGGATGAGCCAGTCATCGGCTTTGAAGGGTGGCTATCCTTCATCGCCAACGCCCTCGTTGTAACAGAATCGGCCGACGCTCCGTTCAAAGGTGTTATTTGGCCGGCCACCCCTGCGCCGACAGTCGTGGAGCTTCAATGGTTCGTCGATCGGCTTCGCATGGCGATCTTTGCCGAGTGTGCTCTGTCGCTACGGGATACGGGAACCGCCAAGGCCGCTGCTGAGATTGCGCCGCAGCTCGCGTTTCTCTCAAAACTCGTCGCCCGGGACAGCAATCTGGGTCGAACCCACCTCTTCACACTGAACTACGACACGCTGTTCGAGCAGGCGCTTGAAATCCTTGGCATCCAGTATTTCGACGGCTTCACCGGCCGTGCTGAGGCTCGCTTTGATCCGTCAGTGTATGGCCTCGATGTCTACTACCCGGGCGAGGTTGCGGAAGGTCGCGTTCGCCGGTTCGATAAGTTCCTGCACTTCTACAAGCTTCACGGCTCAATCCATTGGTTTGAGCAGGACAATGAAATGCGCGCTCGGCATCCAAGCCTGGCGCCGTTTCGCGCTTACGGAAGCCTCAGCCCGGCCGACAAGGCGGCAGCGCTGTCGAAGCTGGCGACGGAAACGCCTTCAGTTGGCATCCTCCCCACCGCCAACAAGTTCGCCCAGACCCTGACGATGCCCTACGCGCATCTCTTCCGATCGTTTCAGGTGCGTCTCGGCATTCCGCAAACCTTCCTTCTCGTCCTCGGCTATGGATTTGGCGACGACCATGTCAGCCGCATTATCGAAAACGCCCTCATGAATCCTTCGCTGGTCATGCTGGTCGTCGAGCCCAATCCCAAGAGCCCGGTTATCGACCGCATCCGCCGCTACAAGGATCTCGGTAAGCGCGCGTTCGTCCTATGCCCGACAGACGCCGCATTTGCTGGCGCGGCGTTCAAACACGCGACCTTCGACGACTTCGCCAGATCGGTGATGCCCGACGTCCAGTGGCTCGACGATTTCCTGCGACTGCGGCGGTTCGAGAAGCAGATTGCGTCTTCCTCGACGCCTGCGGCCGATCCGGACCCGGTGATCTGACATGGACAATCCGCGCCTCGTTGGACACATCGTCGCCGTTCAGGGTTTCCGAATAAAAGTCGAGCTTCTACCGGAGACGCGGTCGGCGCTCCGGGCGACGCTTGACGGCGTTCAAGTAGCGATCGCCATCAATGCCTATCTGACGTTTTCGCTCGGAGCGGGTCAAACTGTTATCGGCATCATTACCGACTTGGAGGCGCGGGAGAGCTTCGATCCTACAAGCGGCGATGACCTTAGCCTCGAATTGATGAAACCCAGGAGGGTCGCGAGCGTCCAGTTGCTCGGGACGATCGAGCGCGTCGACAATGAGCCTTCGTTCAGCCCAGGCATCTCAGTGTTGCCGACGCTGGATACGCCGGCCGAAATCGGATCACCCGACATACTGCGCGCCGTTTTCGAGATCCCGCCTCGCCGGAACCAACCGGAAGGCTATGACGCCAAGGACTTCGATTGCGAGTTGAAGATTGGCCATCCTACCGGCCAGTCGAGCAACGTCGTCCGCGCTTCGTACAATGATCTGTTCTCCCGCCCGTTGGCCATCGTCGGCAACACCGGTTCCGGCAAATCCTACTCCGTGTCGAGCCTCATACAGAAGGCGATGAAGGCGCTCGATGGCGCCGCCCAGGAACCGCATATCTTCATTCTCGACATCAATGGCGAGTATGAGAAGGCCTTTCCTTCGGGCAAGACAACGGTGCGCCAACCTGATCGCATTTACCTGAACGGAGAAGAGTTTGGCATCCCGCTGTGGTTCCTCAATGCGGAGGAGATCTGTGCTTGGCTCAGTGCCGCAGAGCAGACCCAGGAGCCCGTACTAAAGGACTGGTGGGCGATTGCCAAAGGTGGCGACGAAGGTCAGGCCGCCAACTTGAACATGCTGCAAAATGCGATGAGCGCCCTCGACCGCCTTCTGATCGATCTCACCAAGATCCAGAGGAAGTCTGCAGGATCGTATTGCGACGCCATTGTCAGCCATCTTACCGGCGTCGACATTAATACTTCGACCTTCGAAGCTCTCTTTGTATCACACAAAGCTATCACTGGGTTCAATCAGGAGATATTGGCAAATTCAGGCCAGATTGCAGCGGCAGCGGAGAAGCTAAAGGAGAATATCCGCGAGGTGATTGTCAACAATACCGAGGCGGCCGACGCCGCTGTGCGAACGGCCGATTCACCCCTTTTCATCGCACGCGCCACGCTGACCGATCCCTCGCTGATCAATAGAGCGGTGTCGAAAGAGGACACGTCTAGAGTCGAGGCTCACCTCACAACTCTGAAGCTGCGATTGAAGACCCGACTGGATGACAAGCGCTGGCGATCATTCCTCAACTACGAGGACGTGGCCATCGGGCTCCCCGACCTCTCGTCGTGGTTCCGACGCTTCGGACTTGGGAGGGCAACAGACCCGAAGGTTTCAGTCATCGACCTCTCGATGCTCAGCAACGAAGTTCTTCCTTATGCCTGCGCTGTCATCGGTCGCCTTTTACTGGAAGCTCGCGAGCGCTTACCTGCAGCGTTCCGATACAAGCACCCGTGGGTGCTCGTTCTGGAAGAGGCGCATAACTACGCCCGTCCGGGCCGCTCCGATGAAGATCGAGGCCATCGCCAAGCACGCTTGGCATATGAGCGCATCGCCAAGGAAGGTCGCAAATTTGGCCTGTCGCTGATCATCGCTAGTCAGCGGCCCAGCGAAATAAGCCAAACGATTATCAGCCAATGCGCCAACTTCATCAGCCATCGGCTGCAGAATCCCGATGACATCGACCACTTCCGTCGCATCATTCCGATGCAGGCACGGCGTTTGCTCGACCAGGTGACCATATTAGCGTCCGGCGAAGCCATCGTGTTCGGCAGTGCGTTCCATATTCCCGCGCGCGTACAGTTCGATCGGCCCGATCCCGGGCCATATAGCCAAACGGCGGCGCCGTTCCACGAATGGTCGAAGGAGACGAAACCCTTTCCTTTGGATCAAGTAATTGAGGCTTGGGGGGTAGCCGGCGCAAAACCAGCAAGCTGAAGTCTTGTTCTGCGCGTAAGAACAGAGGCGATAAAGTTGCAAGAACGATAAAATATAGAGTCGGCGGAACGCGGCCGCGAAGTGGGGGGAATATTTATGTTCTTGAACGATCAGGAGACCGCTACTGACTTCCTCTACTACGGGGCAATCGCGAAGACCGTCGTCAAGCTGATCCGCCAGACACCCAACGCGCCGGTCACGATCGGTGTACATGGGGATCGGGGCGCCGGCAAATCCAGCGTCCTTAATAGGCCGCCGCACGTTGCTGCCATCCGTCGGACCAACATCACCATCGTCGATGAAGCCGGCAGGCATTAGCCAGCGCCGGACGGCAGGACGACTTCGGGACTCCGCTACCGGCATATTAAGGCCCGCCCGCGCCCTGGACCCATTCGATCTCTCCCAGGCTCATGTAAACCAACGCACCCCGCATGGCGCCGGTCGCCTCGAGGTACTCGGCGAGCTGGCCGCGATACCCGGCGCGATCCCGGGCGCTCGGGGCGACGTCGCCCTTCCAATCCAACACTGCCTGCACCTCACCACCAACAACCGAGACGGCGTCCGCGCGACCGGCCAGACAGGTGCCATCGCTCGCGGCCCAAATCGCCGCCTCTGCCTGGAGCGTGGGACGCAGGGCAGCGATCTCGGGAAATCGGAGGGTCCGCAACGCCGTCAGCGCCGCCTCCCTAGGGTCAGGCAGCGCCTCGACCCCGTCTGGATTCATGCCGCTTAGCTGATCCAACAGCGCCCTTGCTCGCTGCTCGACGGCCCCCTCGTCTTCGTCCAGTTCCCCGGTCAAAAATTCTTCCATCAGCTTATGCAGGAGTACGCCTCGAATCCGGCCTGCGCCCAGAGGCTGAACGAACTCAAAAACTTCCTCCATGCTCGTCGTTGTCGATTCGAGAACCAAGGCGCGATCAGGGTCGTGCTCGCTCGGACGACGCCAGTTGATGGCCGGAGAGGCCGACGAGATCGCCTCCGCTTCCGCTAGGAAAACGTCCACGGTCTGGGTGTTGGCGACTACCGCCGTGGATCTGGTCGTTTCCGGCGGCAAGCTGTTTAGGTCCAACTCCGGAAGGGATCCGTGAGCAAGGTTGACGATCCTTGACCAAGACTGCGCCGAGGCGGATGGCAGTGCTGGGATCACAAGAAGGTCCCGCGCACGGGTGCATGCCACGTACCACATTCGCTGCCGCTCAAGCGTCTCGCTCCGCCGCTCCTCTTCCCGCGCAGCAATGAGATTTGGCGGAGCGACACCGCCGATTACCCAATGCAGCGTGTTATCGGATTGCCGCTGAACAAACTGCGGCGGCGAGCGAAAAACGGTGCTCGTGTTTATCGGGATCACCACGGGCCATTCAAGACCTTTTGAGCTATGAATGGTGACGATTTGCACCGCCTCCTCTGAAGCATCGATGCGACCCTCGCCTCGCAAGGTGCGTAACTCCCAATCCTCGTTCAGACTTCTGACGAACGCACGAAGGCCCGCGACGCCATAAGGCCGGGCCATTTGAATCAGCACGTCGAGATTGGCCAAAGCGCGCGCGGCGCGATTGCCATATCTCGCTGCCAGCACGACACGCAGCCGAAGCCGTTCAATTGCCTCGGACAATAGAACGAATGGCGTGGTCACCGACGCGCGACGCCGTAGATCCTGCAGATGTCCGACCACCGTCTTCGCAAGCGGAGAAGCGATCAATTCCAGCGGTGTGGTGACCGTGAAGGCCGCCCCCGTTGCACCCGACTCCCGATTGGCTTCCACGCCTTCCGCGATGTCCAAAAGCTGCTCATCGGTAAGCCCGACGAGCGGGCCGCGCATGAGCGCTCCAAAGGACAGCGTATCGAAAGGGTCCGCCAAGGTGCGAAGGAGCGCCAAGATATCTTGCGTCTCTTGCCGCAGCATCAAGGTTTTTCCAGCCTGCGACGCGACAGAAAGCCGTTGCGATTCCAACGCTCGCTCATATCGCCACAGTTCGGAATTCGTTGGTGCAAGCAGCGCGATGTCGCCGGGCGCAAGTGGGGTCGCGTGACCGTCGTCGCGCACAATCGATACAGAGCCGACAAGCCGGCGACAGAGTCGGGCGATGATGTCGGCCTCGGCTTCCCGTTGTTCGCCCGCGGATGGCCGCTGCGGGTCCGCCGCCTCAAGGATTTCGACCGTCACCTTCGCAGCACAGGGCAATTCACCCAGCCGATTTTCGATGGTTGCGGAGAGCTCGACGTAGCCGGGTTGACCCTGACCGTTCAGGACGGGCTCAAAACACGCGTTGACGTGCTCCAGTATCCCCTGACTGGATCGAAAATTGGCGGTGACCTGCAAAATGCAGTCGCCGCCCTGGCGCTTCATTGCTGCGCGGGCGTCCTCATAGGCGGCTACGTCTGCGCCGCGAAATCGATAGATGGCCTGCTTTGGGTCTCCCACGAGAAAGAGCGACCCAGGGCGCAGCACGCCGTCTTGCCATCTACCCGCACGCTGGTCGGTCGCGACCAGGAAGATAATCGCGGCCTGCACCCGATCGGTGTCTTGAAACTCATCGACAAAGATGTGGCGATGGCGAGCCCCAAGCGCGATACGCACCGCTTCGTGCTGCGAAACCAATTCATAGGCACATGACAATAAATCGTCGAAATCGAGGACCGCGGCCGCACGTTTCCGGTCGCGGTATCTCGCCAAGACATCATCCAAAGCCGTCGACAGTGCGTCCACCAGGCCAGCGCCAATCGCGCCTAGAAGCGCCCTATAGGACCGCTCCACCGCTGCGAAATGCTCTTCGGCGACTTGGTTGTACTGCGCACCGGCCTCCGCGCCGCATGCCCCGATCCAGGCCGTTTTTCGCTGATATGCCTTCAGGTCGAAGCTGCGATATTTCATTGCACCCACCCTTGGAGTTTGGGCGAGTTGCCAAAGCCTTTTGAAGGTCGGCGTTGGTGTTAGGCCGTCTGCATAGAAGGACGCGAGCGTTCGCAACTGGCCGAGAAGGTCAGCAGTGCCGTTCTCACCAGGTGTTGTCGCCAACCAGCGCTCAAAGTCGTCGACGGCTTGGCAAAAATCGACGTCTTGCCGCCGATCCAAACCTGGCGCCTCGGTCGTCGCGGTAGGATGGCGGCGCTTCAGCTCCGCTAGCTCGCGAATGAGTTCGACAACTTTGAGAGGATCATCCTTCGAGAGGACAGCTATCGGATCGTCGTCAGTCGCATCCCCGGTCAGCCGCTCGATCAGCCAGTCCGACAATACCCCCTCGAACATCGTGTCAGCGCCCGATGCGTCGATGACACGCGATCCTGGATCGAGGCCGGTCTCGACAGCGTAGCTGCGGATGGCCTCTTGGCAGAACCCGTGTATCGTCGATGTCGTCAGCTCGTCGAGCGTCACGCTGGCCGTTGCAAGACGTTGGCGCTGCGCAACGTCAAGGCCATTCGGGAATGCGATGCGGAGCTCGCGCGGCACCTCGGCCGCCAGCAGAGCCTCCACCATTCGCGATACGCGGACCGTGAGTTCACTTGCCGCCAATTCGGTGAACGTGATCGCCGCTATATCACCGGGCGGCCGACCTTCCGCCAGCAGCATGGCTATGCGCCCGGCCATCAGGGCGGTCTTGCCCGTTCCCGCTGCCGCCTCCACGAAAAGGTTCTCGTTCAGACTGGTGAGTGCGCGGTGGCGTTGGGGCTCATCGACGAGCGTCATGCCAAACTCCAGAGCGCCGAAAGATCGCGGTTGCTGGCGGCGAACGCAGCCTGTTTGGCGATGAAATAGCTCTCGATGTCCGCCGGCAGGGCCAAGCGTAGGTCATTGAATTTATCGCGCGCGTCCGGACCCATGCATGCCCGGCCTGCCCTTAGTTGGGCGCACGCCACGTTCAAGTAGCGGCTGATGTCCTTCATCGCCGCGTCCAACGCATCGCCCCGGAGGCTGAAGGGTCGGGAAACGCCGTCGAGATAGACCAGCCGCGAGATCACAGTACGAACGTCCGGCAGGAGGCGGCGCGTCGCCATCGCGTACAGGACGCGCTGCACTTCGGCGCCTTTTCCGATCACGATCCGATCTGCGGCGTTGGTCGCTGCACCGGTCTTGTAATCCGATATTCGCGCAGCATCGCGGGAGGCGACCACGTCGATCCGGTCGAGCCTCCCGCTCAATTGAAGTTCTGTTCCTTCAATGACAACAGTTTCAGTCACGTCCCAGGGTGCTTCTCGAGCATCAGCTTCGTTCTGTCCGAACCCCACTTCCGTCCAGCTCCGGGTGCCGGCCAAGAACCCTTCATCACCGACCAGACCTCGCCGACAGCGATGAGCAGCTTCGTCCAGCGTGTGTCGCCAAAGAAGTCGTGGCGGCACGCCTCTCTCAAGGGGCCAGGCTTCGGCGACATGCTCGACCGCCATTTCCAAGGCGAGTTCGACTTGGTCGCGTGACGCGCAAGCATATCCGGGCTGCGGCTCGAGGCTGTCGACTGCCCGACGCATAAGTTCATGCACCAGCTCCCCGAAAGCGAGCGCGCCGAGCGCCAAGGGTTGTTGCGCCAATTCGACGGCGCGCCAGCCAAGCGCGTGCTGCCAGACGAATCCGAGAGGGTCGCGCAGCAGTCGCTTGAGCGATGTCGTGGAATGCACGCTCGCCAGCGCGCGTTCAATGGCCGGATGTTCCGGTCGGATCGCACCATCATGCGGGGTGAATTCTCGCCGCGAACGACTTCGCCAACAGGCTCGGCTGGATGTGACAAGCGCCGACTGTCCCGCCTCCTCGGGCCTCGCCAGGAGCCGATCGCTTTCGCTGAACGCGTGCTCTGGAATTCGAGTACGGTTGCGTACCAATGGCTTGAGTTCACGCGGCCATAGGGAGCTTTGGGCGAGCAAGCCGCCCTCAGACGATCTGCGGGACCGCGATAGGACGACCTCTCCGTCGCTGTGGCGCAAGAGGATCGCAAAGCACCGCCGATCGCGCTCCGTATCTGAGACCGGTTGAAGTTGTCGCCGCGGCAGCAGGTGATTGGGAAGCAGGGCGTCTTCGCTCTCCGCGCGCGGCCAAGCGCGCCCGGACAAGCCGAGCAATCGCACATGGCGACGCGGCGCGGCGGCCAAGTGGGCCGCCGACGCCCAGACAATACTGTTCCCCGGGTCCCGCTCGTCCCGGACGCGGAGCGTTTCCAACGACAATGCGATGGCGGCGGCCGGAGCCGCCCGCAGCGCGCTCCTCCACAATCCCAAAGCTGGTCCACGAAGAAGGACTCCTGCCGCCTCAGCGGCCTGGACACCATTCGCCAAGAGCGACAGCACCGGCATTAAGGCTGTCTCCGCCGCATCGCCACTTGCGCGTTTATCCTTCGTCGCAACGAGAGCTCGCAACCAGTGCTCTACGGTAAAGAGGCCTGCGCGTCGCGGGAGTCCGGTCGACCAATCGCTCGGTATCGTCTCCCTCACGTCGCTCGGGAGACGATTGATCAGTCGCCTCACTCGGTCTTGACTCAGACCTTTGATCAGAACATCGGCGAGTGCCGCGCAGGCTTGGCCGTCTCGCGTGCTCAGCGCGGGAACACCATGCGAAAAGTGCACCGGCAGCCCTGCCTCGGCCGCCAAAACGAGGAAATGGTCATCCCACGCGCTGGGCGCCGCCGCGGTTAGGGCAATATCGGAAGCTAGCACGTCGCCCCGACTCAGCAGGCCGCGGGCCCACCGAAGCGCTTCCACGACTTCAGCCCGGGGATCCGCTGCCACCTCGCCGGTCAGTGTTTTTGGAGAGGTTTCCGGGGCGGCTTCCATCGTACCGCTGAACCACGCACGGTCTGCCGAACCCACAGCACGCCAGGAGACATTCACCTCTTGGCTCAGCCTGATAAACAGCGGCCGCCACACAAGATCGATATCGCTTAAGCCTTCGACCTGCACGCTGCCAAGCAAAGCCTTCGCATACGCGATCCGATCGATAGCGGCGTCCCGGAGGTCGGTCGGAATGAGCGCACCGGTTGGAAGCGCGGCCCTAACCCGGGTCTGGATTAGTGCTAAATCGCGAAACCGGGGCGACTGATCGGCGGCAGCATCAAGGTTGAAGTCAGCGCGCCAGATGCGCCGCAGCGTCTGTGTTACGGCTCGAACCATGCCCGGCAATGCGGCGACAGGCGCGAGGTCGGTAAGACCCTCCTCGGCCAAGGCCTGGGAGATTGCCGGATAGAGCACCTCTTCGTCTGCCGGACTGCTGAACCCTCCGGCGAGACGGGCCGCTAACTGCGGAATAGTCAGAATCTCTAGTCCTAGATCACCATCTCGGGCGGCTTGAACACGGTGCATGCGAAAGGCCAGCGGCCCTTCCACGACAATGACCCGACGATCGAAAACGCTCCTGCTGAGGCTCGTCACCGCCATAGGAGCTGATCCCGGGGCAGCCGACCGCGCTGAGGCTCTTCAGTGCAGGTTGGCGGGCGCA
The DNA here is from genome assembly GCA_965277635.1 of Lichenihabitans sp. Lineage (GTDB taxonomy): Bacteria > Pseudomonadota > Alphaproteobacteria > Rhizobiales > Beijerinckiaceae > Lichenihabitans. The sequence goes on along the minus strand of CBDIDE010000002.1, from coordinate 38,428 downwards.
CGGAGCCGAAGATTTGGTGTAGTAGAGCCGGAATCAGACGATTCAGCTCCCCCGCGACATCCGACTGACCGACATGAACGTCGACCGCCTTCTGTTGGAGTTCATCAAACCAGACTTGCGCGTCCAGAGAAGGCGCGGGCACCATGATCGACTCCAAACCCTTGAGTCCGAGCGTGCGGTTGCGCCCTGCGCCCCCTGGTGAGGCAGCGCCCAGTCGCTGCGTCCCCTCAGGCGTAAGAAAATAGTAGAGAAGGAAGTTGGAGGTTGCGCGCCGAGGGTCGGGAACGCAGGTCAAGAACCTGTGCGATCCTAGGCGGCCATGATCGGCGGCGCTCGCCAGCGCGACCGCACCCTCCCAAGCAAACACAATATTGAAGAGCAGATCGCCCTCGTGAATTTTGAAAAGCCGTTTGTTGCCGACCTCAATGCCTGAGAGCGATGGCTTTCGGAACGTCCCTTTGCCGAACGACCGCACCCCAAGTTCCGGGTAACTGCCGTCTGGATCGACTGCAATCGGCCGCCGCACGAGCGGCGCAATGTCCGTCATCGCGACGCGCGGGGCACCCGCGATCACCTTCCGAAAAGCTGCCTCCATTGTTGCGTTGAGCTCCGCGCACGCGGCATCGGTCGTCCGGTGCATTGTCTTCAATTGCAACGCCGCGCCGTCGAGTTTCGCGATGATCCGACGTTGCTGCTCGATCGGAGGAACCGGGATGGAGTGATCGAGGAGACGCCTGGGATGCAGCCTCTCTCGGCGGGCGCCGATCCCCTTCCCGTCCGAGGCTAGCTGCTGCCAGACTCGGTCCTGCTTGAAGTACCACCCAAGGAATCCGGGCTCAAGTTGTTCACGATCCAGGTCGAAGGTGGGAAATTCGTTCGAGACGAAATACCCGTTGACCTCTGGAGAAACGATCGCATAGGCGCCTTCGAAAGACTTCAGGCGGCTATAGATGAACTGGCCCGCCCGGATTCGAAACAACTGCGTGGCGGCCATCTCCCGCCCAGCGACCGCCGCGCGCTGAATCATCCCGCGGCCGAATCCATAGATACCCGCGATCGGATACTCGCCGTCGGGATCCACCCCATGAGGGTTCGGCGCGTAAGTGATGAGTTCACCCAACGGAATAAGAGGAAAACTCGACATGACCTACCCGCGCTCCGCCACCAGCGCCTTGATCTCGTTCAAGACAGCCAGCACTTGTTGCTCCTTGGCGATGGCGCTCTCGACGATCTCCACCGGCAAACGGTGATCGATCGCCTCCTTCGCGTGGGGATTTCTTAGGTCTAGATCAACCGTGACGACGCGCCCCTGCTCATCGCGCTTGATCAAATCGGGGCCGAATACCTTCCAGGCTTGCGATCCTTCCTTTCGGTCTGGCCACCAAGCTCGGCAATCGGCCAACTCCTCATACTGCAGCGGCAGCGTCTTGGAATATTTGCGCCGCCCTTCCGGAAGCGGTTGCTCCCAGTACCAGATGTCCCGCGTCGGACCGGACGTATCGAAAAAGATGATGTTGGTCGGGATGTCTGTGTAGGGCGCAAAGGTGCCGTCGGGCAGTCGGACTACGGTGTGAACATTGAACTGCTCCAGAAGGTCAGCTTTGATCCGCGCGGCAATGCCGTCGCCGAAGAGGATGCCGTGCGGCACTACGACGCCGGCGCGCCCGAGACCGCCGCGTTTAAGTCGCCGCATGATCAGCTGCAGAAAGAGAAGCGCAGTTTCGGCGGTTCGACGATCCTCCGGAAAATTCGTGAGGATCCCGGCTTCCTCCTCACCGCCGAACGGCGGATTGGTCAAGATGACTTCGACCCGATCTCGCTCGCCGATCTCCGTCAGCTTGAATCGCAGTGCGTTGCCGAATTCGATGTCGGGCGCCTCGATCCCGTGCAGCAATAGGTTCATCTGCGCCAGCAGGAACGGGAGTGAGGAATCTTCACCGCCACGCAGTGTCTTGCGCTGAAGGATTTCGCGTTTCTCGACCGTTCCGGTCTGCGACTTCATATGGTCGAAGGCAGCAGCCAGGAAACCGCCCGTGCCACAGGCGGGATCGAGCACGATTTCGCCCAGCTTGGGATCAATTACTTCGACCATGAAACGCACGACGGGACGTGGCGTATAGAACTCACCGTTCTGACCCGCAGCGTCGCGCATCTCCCGCAACAGAGTCTCATACATCCGGCCGAGGGTCTGAATGTCCTCGGTGCTGTCGAAATGGATGCCGTTGATCAGGTTGATGACGTCCCGCAGCACATACCCGCTGGTCGCGTAGTTGCGGAGATCGCGAAACACCGCCGAGACCACGTCGCGACGCTGCCGGCCGGCGCCGTTGCCGCGCAGACCGCGGAGGTAAGCGAATAGACCCGGGCCCTGAGTACCGTCCGCGCGAACAGACTGCTCGCCATTAATGAACGAAAGCAGGTCCGGCCCGGTGATGCCTGCCGGATCGGCCGCCCAGTCTCGCCAGCGATAAGGCGCATCGATCAGAAGACGGTACGGTTCGCCGGCGAGCACCGCCTCGTCCTCGTGGACGCGCTCCATGTCGTCTATGAATTTCAGGAACATCAACCAAGTGAGCGTGGGCAGCCGCGTGAGGTCTGTCTTCAGCTCCCTGTCCTTGCGCATTTTGTTGCGCGCAGACTTAATGAGGCTGTCGAGCCGCTGCGCCGTGGTTTTCGGCGAAATGATCTTCTTCTCACGGGGCATTCATGGTTCTTCCCTAAGCGGCGTACAACAGGCCGGACATTTCGTTGACCGCGTCGCGGAGCTTGTCCGGACCACCGAAGCGGCGAGCGATTTCGCTTGGATTGCCGAACCCGGCCAGCGGCGGCACCTTCAAGATACCCGGCAACACGAACTGTGCGGCGCCGTGCTCGGCGTATTTCTCCAGCAGCGCCTCCAATACGACCCGTGCATCGACCCCGTATCGGTCGAAAAAATCAGTGCGATCTTGCTTGAGACGTTCCGCGCGCTCGCGTCGCGTGCGGAGCGGCGCATTCCAAGCGAGATGGCAAAGCAGATCGAACGGATCGTCCTCCGGCCGGCCGGATTCTTCAGCCAGAGTCTCCAGATCGATACCCCGTTCATCGAGCGCCTCGACAATCGCGTGGCGCTTGTCGGCGAGCACCCAGTCGGCGCGGAAACTTGCTGCAGTCGGATAGAGCGTGCGGACCTTCTCGCCGGTCCACTCCGTCAGCTTCTTGCAGGTCAGCCGTTTGCCGTCGGTGTCGAGTTCGTAGACCAGATGCGCGACCACTTCGACCGTGCCGCCATCGACGTAGAGCTTGCGCGGCTCTCCCGGTTCCGCATCGGGCGGGAGACCTCCGTCGGGTTCTGCCTCGATGTCGTCCGGCGCCTCGGGTGGCGGGCTTTCCTCTTCCTGGGTGGTGACGATCTCGCCCTCGGCGTCGATCTCCGTGATCGTCTCCGCAGTCGGCTCGCCATCGAAATCCGGATCGGCAAACTTTTCGGTCGCGGTGCCGGTATAGTCGAGGATGTTGAAGAACAGCTTGCCGTAGTCTTCACGCAGCCGGGTTCCGCGGCCGATGATCTGCTTAAACTCCGTCATCGATCCGACCACACGCGCCAGGACGACGTTCTTACAGGTCGGCGCGTCGACACCTGTGGTGAGGAGCTGAGACGTTGTCAGAATGACCGGGACCTTTGTCTCGACGTCCTGGAAACGGCTGAGTTTGCCCTTGCCGATGTCGCCCTCGTCAGCGGTCACGCGGCAGGCATAGTCCGGATAATCCGCAACGAGATCGGCGTTGAGATTGGCGAGCGCCCGACGCATCTCGCTCGCATGCTCTTGGTCCACGCAGAAGACGATCGTCTTCGCGAAGCGATCGGTCTGCGCGAGGAAATGCGTGAGGTGGCGCGCGATCGCCTCGGTGCGCGCGCGCAGCGCGACGACGCGCTCGAAATCCTTGGTGTGATACTCATCGTCGGGGATCTCGCGCCCGAAGCGATCGAGTTCGCCTTTGGTTGGTCTCCACCCCGCCGCGTCATAGTCCGTGACGACGCGGTGTACGCGATAGGGTGCCAGGAATCCGTCCGCGATGCCTTGGGCCAAGGAGTAGGTGTAAAGCGGCGCGCCGAAGTAGGCGTAGGTGTCCCTGTTGTCTTCCCTCAGCGGAGTCGCCGTCATGCCAAGTTGATAGGCCGGCTCGAAATACTTCAGAATGTCTCGCCAGTTGCTGTCGTCGCGCGCGCTGCCGCGGTGGCACTCATCGATGATGATCAGGTCGAAGAAGTCCGGCGCATATTCCCGGTACAGACCCGGTCGCCGTTCGTCGCTGGCGATGGCTTGGTAGATCGCGAAATAGATGTCGCGGCCATGACTGATCTCGCCATTCTCGATCTTGAACCGCGCGTCGCCGAAGGGCGCAAAGGTCTTGGCCATCGGGTCGTCGACGAGAATATTGCGATCGGCGAGAAACAGGATCTTGGGTTTGCGGAAGTCGCCGCGTTTGTTCCACCCGGCGGTCCACAGCCGCCATGCGATCTGGAACGCTACAGCGGTCTTGCCGGCACCCGTGCATAGAGTGAGGAGCGCCCGCCGCTGACCCGTCAGAACGACCTGAAGCGCGCGGTTGACTGCGATCTCTTGGTAGTAGCGCAGCGGCCTTGCGGGATCGGGAAACCCTGGCGCGAGCAGGCGTTCGGCGGCCGCGTCATCGATCAGACCGAGACCGGCCCGTTGTCGACCCCACAGCTCAGCGGGCGTCGGAAAATCAGACCGCAGGGTTTCCAGGCCGGTGAGAAAGTCGAATTCGAGAATCTCCGCGCCATTGGTCGCGTACGCGAATTTCAGACCGAGAATTTCGGCGTAGTCCTTAGCCTGCTGCAAGCCATCGGCCGCGGATTTGTACGCGGCTTTTGCCTCGACGACAGCGATCGGGTAGTCAGCGCGGTAGCGCAGGATGTAGTCGGCACGCTTTTGCCGGCCGCGCTTCGCCTTGCCACCGATGAAGATCACTCGACCATCGGTGAAGGTCCGTTGCTCATTGATTGCGTGGGGCGCGCCTTCCCAGCCCGCCGTTTGGAGGCGCGGAACAACGAACTTTCGACACGTATCCGCTTCAGTATTCACCTGGTTTCCCCACGTGACCGCTTCGCTCTTCTCGTACGTGGCGCCAGCGACTTGTCGCCCGATTTCCAAGCTTTGACGTTCTGTGCTTTCCACCGCAGGGCAGGACTGGCATCTATCGAGGCGCGCACGTTTTCCGGCAACTCCAGAGCGGACGCGTCGATCTCACCTCGGTCCAGCACGGCATCCAGAAACGCCGTCTCGCCGGCCGTAAACTGAAACAGCGGCGCGAGCTTGCTGCGGCATTCGGCAGTTACGTTCTCGATCCAGGCCGCCGGACCGCCAAAGGCATCGAAATACTGGTCATGCAGGCACATCGTCAGCTTGCCGGTGATGTCGCCGGCCTCGCACCCGATCGCCTCGGGCGAGGCGGTGCGCCAGTCGAAGCTCTTGGCGCTGGCGCCGATCATCAACGTCGCCGCCTTGATCTTCGCCCAATCGAGAGACGGCATGGCGATGATCCGGTGCGCGTCGAACAGATCGCGCGCGGTGCGCCGCGTGACCAGCGCGACCATCTTTCCGGCGACGATCTCATGGATGTCGAGAACCGGCACGTTGGTGGCCTGATAGGAGCCGATCGCCACCGACGGCATGCGGTCTACCCCGTAAAGAGGGCGGCGGTAGAGATAGTTGATGTCGATTTCGATGGTCCCTGCGCCGCCCAGCGCGGAGGCGTAGCGATAGATCCATTTGCCGCCAGCGTGCTCGGACGGCTCACGCCGCGCGGCATAGCCTTTCGATTCCATCAAGCGCTCGATCTGGTCTTCCAATCCCGGCCGGTCGGCGTCCATTCCTTCCTTCTCGACCGCGCCGACATAGTTGACGTCGATATCGACCGAGAGGCGGTCCAGATTGGAATGAAAGACGTTGAGCGCCGTGCCGCCCTTCAAGGCGACGCGCGGCCCGATCAGCGTGTCGGCGCCGAAGGCGTCGAGAATGTCGATCAGTCGGATCACGCGCTCCAACGTCGCGGGCTGGAGCTGCCGCTCGGCCGCGATGTCCTGAAGCGTTTCTCGCGACGCGACCATCAGACGCCTTCAAAGGCAGCGTCGACCGCCTGCGCTGGGAGTAGCACGCGCCACGGCTCGACGAGCACCGCATGGCGAGGTTCGGCACCCAGTGCGTAGTGCTTCGATCGCGGAAGTCGTGCCCGCAAGCGCGCCAGGACATCGTCGGTTACCCCTAGCGCGGCGCGCTGCTTCTCGAGCCACCAGCCGGAAACTGAGGCGAGCGAGCGGTTGTCCAGCAGTTCGACGTAGTCAGCGACCTTCGCCGGATCGAAGTAACGCACTAGAGCCAGAGACTTCAGGACTTCTTCGACGCCGCCGGCGAGTTCCGGCCGGTGCAGGACATCCACGATCGTGCGTTCAACCGCGGTCACACGGATCGCCAAGCCCTGCCGATCCATGGCCATCGTCAGATAGTCCGCCTCGCCCGCCACCACCAACGCCTTGGGCGGGGTGATAAAGCGGCACGCGCCGAAGGGTAGGTCCACACGTTCGGTCCGCCCGGCGCTGACCAGCTGGACCTCGTTAAACTCGGAATAGGCTATGCCGTGCAACTCGAGCGCGGAATGAAACCCCAGGACGCCATCGGGACGAAGCTTGCTCGCCGCGGCGAAGCGGTCGATCACCATTCGCTCAGCTGCCAGGTGGGCCGGTACGGCGGCGAACACTTCGCGACTGACCCGCTTGATGTTACCGGCCCGTAAGTGATGCCGCAGCAAGCTGGTGACATTGGCCGCCCTCGCCGGATGGCCGAAGGCTGCCGCGAACTCAGCCCGGGTGAAGACCGGATGAGCCGACAGGAAGCTGGCCGTCTTATGCAGGCGAGGCTGCATCGGCTATCTATTCTTATGCGTCATAAGGGGTAATTAATAGCCACTCTGACGCACATATGTCAACCAAGGCAATGGATCACACCTTTGGCGGCATGCCCTTACATAGCAGAAAGTGCGCCATGTGGGCTAATAATTACCCTTTTCATCGCAGTTTCAACAACAAGCGACCTTTGCTGGGAAAGCCTTCCCCTGCGGCCGAGCCTGGCGTCTCGGCCGACCCCTTCTGCGGGGCCGCGCCCGCCGAGAGAGTGAGAGGGCCGCGGCTGTCGCCGTGACGAGTCGAGGTCGAGAGAGAGGCTCCCGGCCGGCCCGTCTCGGAGACCTCCCATGCTTCAGCAGCTTGCCCCCGCGCGCGCCGGTTCAAATCGCGCGGCTCCCGCCGGCGCGCCCGTGTCCGGCGCCTACAAGGTCGACATCTCGCGCGGCGAGCGGATCGGCCGCGTCTCGTCCGAGTGGTTCAGCCGCCCCGACGACGAGCGCTACCTGTCGCTCGGCGCGCTCTATGAGGCGGTTCGGGCCCGCGCCGATCGCGCCACCGCCCGAACCGTCGAGACCAAGGCGCTGCGCGTCGAAGCGAGCCGCGAAGATGGCGAGCGCCTAGCGCTGATCCTGCCCGGTCGCGATGAGCCGGTCGCGCCGACCCACTGGTCGTTCGGCCAGATGTGCAGCCTCGTGGGCGCGCCCGCCAGCTACCTACGCCAACTTCCCGCGCCGCTGGCCGGCATCAACATGCAGCACGGCTTGCTGTCGCACCGCGCCGAGCTGGTGAAGACGCTTGAGGCGGACGACGGCCGGATCGAGCTGCGCGCCGTCACTGGCCCCGATTACGGCCGCATCTGGGATCACGAGCTGGTCGCGGCGGTGATGAAGATCGCCGGCCAGGGGACGGGCGACACCCGCTGGAAAGTGCCGGGTCTGCTCGACTGGTCGACCATGACCCACAACCCGTTCGTCGAGGTCACCAAGGACACCACCACGCTCTATGCCTCGGACCGTGACGTCTTCCTGTTCCTCGTTGACGACGCACACCCGATCGAGGCGGGGCGTCTGCCGAACGGCGATCCCGATCTCTACTTCCGAGGCTTCTACTGCTGGAACAGCGAAGTCGGATCGAAGACGCTCGGCATCGCCAGCTTCTATCTCCGGGCCGTTTGCATGAACCGCAACATCTGGGGCGCCGAGGGCTTCGAGGAGATCTCGATCCGGCATAGCAAGTTCGCCGGGCATCGGTTCGCGCATCAGGCCGCGCCGGCGCTGGAGCGGTTCGCCGACTCGTCGCCGATGCCGTTCCTGGCCGGTATCCGCGCCGCGCGCGAGGCGACCGTGGCGAGGAAGGACGAGGACCGCGAGATGTTCCTCAGGAAGCGCGGGTTCAGCAAGGGAGAGACCGATCGGATCATCGCCACCGTGCTCGACGAGGAAGGCCATCCGGCGACGTCGGTTTACGATTTCGTGCAGGGCATAACCGCGCTCGCCCGCACCAAGCCCCACCAGGACGCCCGACTGGAGCTGGAGGCCAAGGCCGCCAAGCTCCTGTCGGCGGCGGCGTGAGGGAGGCGACCATGGCCGATCGCGTCTCCGCTTCGATCGCGCTGGGCGGTGGTGTCACCGCCGCTCAGCTCGACGAACTCACACAGCTCGTCAACGACGAGGGGCTTTCGACCGAATGGGACGGCGAGCCCTTCCAGCCGTCCCAGCTCACGCCGGGCGAGCCGCTTCAGCTCTACGCGCACGAGGTGGCCTGGGGCATGTTCGAAGAACTCGAGGCATGGTGTCGCGAGCACCACATTCCCTACATCCGCTGGTCGGGCGGCTACGGCTGCGAATGGGGCGCCGAGCGCGTCGTCTTCGACGGCGCGGGCGGGCCCCGGAGCTATGACGCCGACGAGAACGACCGCGTCTTCGTCGATCGCGGGACGGTCGAGCGTCTCGGCTCGGTCGAGGCGATTCTCGCCCACTTCGACGCGGCGGAGTTCGCGCTGCCGCCGCTCGCCGTCGCGAGCAAGCCGTAAAGCCGTCGTCCCGGCTCGGCGACGATCCGCCCGTCCGGTTCTGCGGCTCTACGCCTCCACGCCTTTCCGCCTTCGCGGCTCACCTCCCCTCAATAGAGGAAGAGGTGGGCCGCGATTTTCGTGCGGGTTTGAGGGTCGAGAGAGAGGCTCCCGGCCGCCCGCGCGGAGTATACCGACATGACTACTGTCCAGAAGGTCACGCTTTCGTCCTCGCGTGACATCCCGTTCAGCAAGCTGCTGCTGTCGCAGTCGAACGTCCGGCACGTGAAGGCCGGCGTCTCGATCGAGGAGCTGGCCGAGGACATCGCCCGGCGCGGCTTGCTTTCGGGCCTCAGCGTGCGCGCGGTCGCCAACGCCGATGGCGTCGAGACCGGCATGTACGAGATCCCCGCCGGCGGCCGACGCTTCCGGGCCTTGCAGCTCCTCGTCAAGCAGAAGCGCCTGACCAAGACCGCGCCGGTGCCCTGCATCGTCCGCGAAGGCGGCATCGCCGAGGAGGACTCGCTCGCCGAGAATATCCAGCGCGCGCCGTTGCACCCGCTCGATCAGTTCCGGGCCTTCCTGGCGCTGCGCGAGAAGGGCCAGTCCGAGGAGGAGATCGCGGCGAACCAGTTCGTCTCGGTCGCGGTCGTCAAGCAGCGGCTGCGGCTGGCGTCGGTCTCGCCGAAGCTGCTCGACGTCTACGCCGAGGACGGCATGACGCTCGACCAGCTGATGGGCTTCACCGTCTCCGGCGATCACCAGCGCCAGGAGCAGGTGTTCGAGCGGCTGGCCAGTTCCTATGACAAGCAGGCTTACACCATCCGGCGCATGCTGACCGAGGGCACGGTGCGGGCGTCGGACAAGCGGGCGCAGTTCATCACCGTCGCCGCATACGAAGAGGCCGGGGGCGTCGTCCTCAACGACCTTTTCCAGGGCGATGACGGCGGCTGGCTGCAGGATACGGGCCTCGTCGAGATGATGGTCGTCGAGAAGCTGCGCGAGGCGGCGGACACCGTCCGCGCCGAGGGCTGGAAGTGGACCGAGGTCGCCCCCGACTTCGCCTATGGCCACAGCTTCGGCCTACGCCAGCTCCGCGGCGACGTGGTGCTCCTGACGGCGGAGGAGGAAGCGACCCTCGCCGCGCTCCAACAGGAGTCCGACGACATCGAGGCCGCGTCCGCCGAGGCGGAGGAGCTGACCGAGGAGCAGGACCGACGGATGGGCGAGATCGAGACGGCGATCGAGTCGATCAACGAGCGGCCGATCCTATTCGACCCCGCCGACGTCGCCATCGCCGGCGCGTTCGTCTCGATCGACCGCAACGGCCGCCTGTCCGTCGAACGCGGGTTCGTCCGGGCCGAAGACGAGCCGATGGCCGAGGTTGAAGAGCCGGAGGCCGCGACCGGGCAGCCTAGCGCCAATGGCTACGACCACGGCCATGACGCTGACGACCAGTCCGGCGCCGTCGTCCCGGCCCAGGTCGCCGAACCCGAGGAGGACGAGGGTATCAAGCCCCTGTCCGACCGGCTGACGACCGAGCTGACCGCGTTCCGCACCGTCGCCTTGCGCCAGGCGCTGGGCGACCGGCCCGACGTCGCGTTCCTCGCCGCGTTGCACGCGCTCACGCTTCAGACCTTCTACAACTACGGTCTGGACTCCTGCCTGGAGCTTGCGGTCAAGAGCGTCGGGTTCGGCGTGCAGGCGCCGGGACTCAAGGACAGCGCGGCGGCGATCGCGCTCGACCAGCGGCACAAGGACTGGGCGGCCGCGCTCCCCAAGCAGCCGGGCGAGCTGTGGGATGCGCTGTCCGGCTTCGACAGCGACAGCCGGCAGGCGCTGTTCGCCCACTGCGTCGCGCACGGGGTGAACGCCGTGTTCGACCGCTACACGCGGCGCCCGCGCGCGCTCGCCCATGCCGATCAGCTCGCCCATAACCTCGACCTCGACGTGGCGGCGGCGGGCTGGACGGCGACGGTGGACAGCTACCTCGGCCAAGTCACCAAGGCCCGGATTGTGGGCGCGGTGCGCGAAGCGCGGGGCGAACGCGCCGCCGAGCGCATCGCGCACCTCAAGAAGGGCGACATGGCCAAGGCCGCTGAAGGGCTGCTCGTCGGCACGGGCTGGATCCCCGAACCGCTGCGCACGCCCGGCCATGCGCTGCCGGAGCCGGTCGAGCCCGCGCCTGACGTTGCCGAGATCGAGCCGGTCGAGGCAGTGGAAGTCGCTGAAGCCGACGAGGCCGAGCCGTCGGGAGCCGAGGCGTTCGAAGACCACGCGTTCGATCCGGACCTCGAACCCGCGCACGCCCTCGCGGCGGAATAGCGGGACCTCAGCGGGGCGGCTCCGGTCGCCCCGCACCCATTTCACCTTCACGCCCGGCCACCGCGCCGGGCGGCCCCTTTTCGGAGATGACTCGTGGCGAACTACTACACTCAGTTTTCCTGCACGTTCGACGTCGGCTCAGCCGAGAATGCCATTGCCGCGCTCGCGCTGCTTGACCGGGTGCGGGACGATCCCGACGACGACGAGCCGCCCTACGGCTTCGACGCCGTCGTCGATCCGACCAGCCCCGGCGTCCTTTGGCTCTGCGACGGCGACGGCGAGGGCGATCCCGAGCACGTCATCGCCTTCGTGCTCGCCTGCGCGGCGGCGTTCGATCTCGCCGGCCGCTGGGGCTTCGCCTGGGCGCTGACCTGCTCGAAGCCGCGCCTTGATGGCTTCGGCGGCGGCGCGCAGCTCATCGACCTCGGCGCGCGCAAGAGCCTGGCGTGGCTGGATTGCGACCATTGGCTCCACGGCGCGCTCGATCCCGACTTCGACGCCGACATCGGCGTCGCACGATCGGCGCTTCCCGGCGGCGAACCGGCCATCGGCACGGGCGAGCCCGTCGGCGATGATGGCCGGGCCGGGATCGAAGCCCCCTCGGCTCCGGCGGACTGAAGCTCCCCAGAACACGCCAGCCCACCTTGGCCCGCCGGCTCGGCATCCCCGAACGGCGGGCTTTTTGTTGCCGGAGGCATCCGATGCCGGACACCGCATCCGATCTGGCGCGCCGCCTCGCCCGAGACGCCGAAGCCGTGTGCCGTCACTACCTGCCTGCCGGTCGGCGCGCGGGCCGATACTGGCTCGTCGGCGACGTCGAGAACTCGCAGGGACGCAGTCTCTATGTCCGGCTGCGTGGACCCGAGTCAGGCAAGGGCGCGGCAGGAAAATGGACCGATGCGAGCAGCGGGGAGCACGGCGACCTGCTCGACCTGATCGCCGCCCGCGAGCACCTGACCGAACTCCGCGACGTCCTCGACGAGGCGCGCCGGTTCCTCAGCCTGCCACGGCCCGAACGCCGCGACGACCTCGCCACACCAGCGCCGACAGGCTCTCCCGAAGCCGCGCGACGGCTATGGGCGATCTCGAAGCCGATCCGCGGCACGACTGCCGAAACGTACTTCCGCACTCGCGGGATTGCGACATTGCGCGATTGCACGTCGCTCAGGTTCCATCCGCGCTGCTATTACCGCGCCGATCGTGACGATGATCCCGACGTGCGCACAGACTGGCCCGCGCTGATCGCAGCCGTCACCGATCTCTCCGGCGCGATCACTGGCCTGCATCGCAGTTGGCTTGGCCCCGACGGAAGCGACAAAGCCCCGATCGCCACACCGCGACGGGCGATGGGCGACCTGCTCGGGCACGGCGTCAGGTTCGGCCGAACGACTGACACGATGGCGGCAGGGGAAGGCGTCGAGACCGTGCTTTCACTGCGGCAGGTCGCACCGGGCCTCCCCGCCGTTGCGGCGCTCTCTGCCGCCCACCTCGCCGCCCTGATCCTGCCATCGACTCTGACCCGCCTCTACATCACCGAGGATGCCGACCCGGCGGGACGGAACGGCGCCGACCGCCTCGCAGCCAGAGCCGAAGCCGCCGGCATCGAAGCGCTCCGGCTGCAACCGACGCTCGGCGACTTGAACGAAGACCTCATCCGTCTCGGGCGTGATGGATTGGCGGCGGCGCTCAGGGTCCAGTTCGCACCGGAGGACGTGGCCCGCTTCCTCCAGATCGACGGGGCGGCCAGCGACCGAGAACGCGCGGCATAGGCTCGACCCGGGTCGAAGACGAGGCCATGCGCCGGACGAGGCCTCCGCCGCAACCGCCAAGAGCGCGCCCTTGGCCTTCTAGGGGGCGATCGGACCGGAGCCGGGGCCGGCCGCAACGGCTGCGGTCGACTTTCTTCCCCTGACGGCTGCGCCGCCATTCCTCGCGAGGCAAGAAAGCCGCCCTCCGCCGTCCTCCGCTCCGCTCCGGCCGCGGCGAGAGCGCCGCGGTGCTGTCCGCCCCCTATGGCCCCGGTCTGGTGATCGCCACGAAGGCCGCGATGGGCGCGGTCTTACGAACGGCGAAGGATCACCCCAGTGGCGCACGACCCCGACCTCGACTTCGAACCCCCGCACGCCTCGTCCGCGACCGCCCACATCGTCGACCGGATCGAACTCTTCGGCTTCACGCCCAGCGATGACGAGCCCGATCCCCGCGAACCCGCCGACGACAGCCGCATCGGCGAGGTGATCGGTCAAGCCTTCGACGCCATCGCCGCCACCGTCCAGGGCACCCGCTCCGAACCCGATGGCAACGACCTCCTCTGGGGCCTGGTCAACGCCTGCCACCGTTCCGCCGAGCGGGTCGGCCGACTCCTCGACGATAACGAGGTGGCGCAGCGCGACAGCCAGCGGGAACAGGACGGCACCGAGGTGAAGTCCGTCGAGCTCGAACGGCTCCTCGGCAAGGGCCAGGTCCTGATCGACCGCCGCGACGCCCTCGAAACCTTCCGCGACGCCGCCGCCATCGCTTACCGGCACATCACGAGCGAAGCCTGGACGCCCCGCCACGGCAGCAAGGTCAACCATCGCGCTCTGACCGCGGCGATGATCGACAGCCGTGACTTCATCGCCGCCAAGCGACGGGCCAAGACCGAGGTGCTGTTGCCCAAGGGCGCGAAGATCGCCTTCACCGGCGGGACGGACTGCAACGACCACCACGCCATCTGGGCCGCACTCGACCGGGTCCACGCCAAGCACGCCGACATGGTGCTGCTGCATGGTGGCAGCCCGAAGGGCGCCGAACTGATCGCCGCCAAGTGGGCCGACGCTCGCCGCGTCACCCAGATCGCGTTCAAGCCCGACTGGGATCGGCACAAGCGCGCAGCCCCCTTCAAGCGCAACGACGCGATGCTGGAGACGCTGCCGATCGGCGTCGTGGTGTTCCCGGGCACGGGCATCACCGACAACGTCGCCGACAAGGCCAGGAAGCTCGGCATCCCGCTGCTTGACTTCCGCAAGGGAGGCGGCGCGTGAGCGCCGCTTCCCACCGCCTTCGCTACGCGGCGAGCACATCTCGCAAGCCGGTCGGCCTGCGGCCGATCAGTGTCGCCAGCGCCGGTGCCACCGCCTCGAACTCGCGCGCCCGCGCGGCTCGATAAAGCCCCAGCGTGATCTCGACGACGGCCGAGGGAACGCCGCGCTCAGCCATCTTCGCGGCCTGCTGCTCGTCGGTGATCACCTGTCGCCGCACCGGCCGCTTGTGAATTTCGGTGAGCAGAGCAGCGACGTCGCCGAGGTCCAACGCCTCCGATGCGGTCAGAGGCGGCGTTGGGCCCTCGAAACGGCCCTCAGAGATCAGCACCGCGGCGGCCGCGGCGGCGAGATCGCCATGAGTCGTCCAGGACACCTTGCCGTCCTGCGGAGCGGGAAGCACGCCCGACAATGCGGCGTCGCCGATCATCATCGCCACCGCGCTGGCGTAGAAGCCATTGCGGAGCGCGGTCCAAGCGACGCCTGCGCCCTGCAGCATGGCCTCGGTGGCGGCGTGGTCGTGCATCGGGGGAAACGCCGACGTGGCGCTCGCACCCATGTGGCTAGTGTAGACGATCCGGCGAGCCCCCGCCGCCCGCGCCGCATTGATCGCAGTGCGATGCTGCGCCAAGGCGTCGCCTCCCTTGGCTCGCACGTTCGACGATACGATCAGCACCTGCGACGCGTCCTCGAACGCCGAAGTGAGGCTGTCCGGATTGGCGAAGTCGCCGTGGCGGACCCGTACGCCGCGCCGAGCGAGCGCCTCCGCCTTGTCTGGGTCGCGAACGCTGACACCCACCTGGTCGGCAGGCAGGGTGTCGAGCAAGTGCTCGACGATCTGCTTGCCAAGCGTCCCGGTCGCGCCTGTGACGATGATCATGGCTGTTCTCCAAAGTCGGCGTATCACCGATAACAAAAAGCCATTATCAATGTAAGTCGTCGTTAGCAATCTTCTGCTACCAACGCTAACGCGAGCGAGCTAAGATAAGCCGATGGCCGACGATCCACACAGCGCCGACGCCCGGTCCCGCATCATCGCGGCCGCCGCCGATCTGATCGCCGTGGGCGGGACCGACGCGGCGACGACGCGCGCCGTCGCGACCGCCGCCTCCGTCCAAGCGCCGACGATCTACCGGCTCTTCGGCGACAAGAGCGGCCTGCTCGACGCCGTGGCCGAGCAGACCTTGGCGGACTACGTCGCCGGCAAGGCGCTTCGCGAGCCGGACGCCGATCCGATCGAAGACCTGCGCCAGGGCTGGGATGCGCACATCGCCTTCGGGCTCGCCCACCCCGCCATCTTCGCGCTGATGAGCGCGGCGCGCCCCGGACAGGTGTCCGGCGCCGGAAAGGCCGGACGGGCGGTCCTTCGAGAGCGGGTGCGCCGTGTCGCGCTTACCGGGCGGCTGCGCGTCGCCGAAGAGCGCGCTGTCGATCTGATCCACGCGATGGGAACGGGGACGGTGCTCGCGCTCCTCGAAAAGACCCCGGACGAGCGGAACGGCCTTGCGGACGCGGCGCGCGAGACGGTCTTCGCCACCGTCTTCGGGGAGCCGCCACGATCCCTGAGCACCGGGGCGGCGGGCGCGGCGTCGGCGCTGCGCGCCGGCCTCGACGATCTCGCGGGCTTCACCAGCGGCGAACGCCAGCTCCTCGGCGAGCTGCTGGAACGCATCGCGCACGGGCCACCGGCGGCGGTCGGCACGGGGCGAAAGGGGTCGCCCCCGATCGCCCCGGCGCGTGTCAGGCCGCATACCCGGTCTGGAGGTCCAGCACCCAGGTGACGCCGAACCGGTCCCTGACCATCCCATAAAGCGACGAAAAGCCCGAGGGGCCCAGCGGCTGGACGATCGACGCGCCGTCCGAGAGCTTCCGCCAGTACCCCGTGAGCTGGTCGGCATCGTCGCCGCGCACCGAGACGAAGACCGGGATCGTGCCCGGATCCCAGGCGGTCGCGGACGGCACGTCGTAGGCCATGATGTGGAAGCCGTCCGCCGCGGCCACCTGCCCCCAGATGACCTGATCGGCCTCGGCCGGGTTTTGGACAGCGCCCGCGTCTGCATAGGTGATCGCCATGAGGTCGCCGCCGAACACGGACTGGTAGAAGGCGAGCGCCGCGCGTGCGTCGCCGCGGAAGTTCAGGTGAGTCGTGGTCTTGATGGTCATGGCCGGTTCCTCTTCGTGTTTGGCGAAGACAGATGTATCCGGGCGCAACTGACAGTTTGCGGCAGTTGAACGATGGCCCGATCCGACAGGCTCTTCCGTCTCCTCCAGGCCATGCGCGTCATGCCCGCGCCGATCACGGCCGCGCGTCTGGCCGAGGAGACCGGCGTGTCGCTACGCTCGCTCTATCGCGACATCGACGCACTGCGCGCCGCGGGCGCGCGGATCGACGGCGAGCGCGGCTACGGCTATCGGCTGATCGAGGACTACGCCCTGCCGCCGCAGACCTTCGAGCGCACCGAGATCGAGGCGATCGCGCTAGGGCTGGCCGAGGTCCGGCATCGATCCGGCACTCGCCGAGGCGGCCGTATCGGTTCTGGCCAAGGTCGCCGCGACCCTCCCGGACGACCGGGAGCAGCACCTGTTCCATGCCATCTCGCAGGTCTACCGCCCCGAGGCGCGCTACGCGGCGGCGCGCGACATGGACGCCATCCGGGACGCCTGCTGGCGCGAGGAGGCGCTCACCATCCGCTACGCCGATCAAGGTCATGTCGTCAGCGAACGCACGATCCTGCCGCTCGCGGTCATGTATACCGATCGAACGCTGACCGTGCTGGCCTGGTGCTGTCTTCGTGAGGGCTTTCGTATGTTCCGCACCGACCGGATCATCGAACTCAACAACGCGGGCAAGAGCTTCCGGCCGAGGCGTGTGACGTTGCTTCGTGACTATCTCGCCGAGTTGCCCGGCGTAGGGGAAACAACGCCGACAGAGTTTAAGCCGTCTAAGCGCGCCAGGAGCCAGAGCCGACAGCATCGCTGAAGGGACGCCGGCACTGCTTCCCCAAGTCGAGCCCGCAACGGTACTCTCCCGGCCCCGAAAACCACCTCCGCTCACAGTCGCTGATCCTTGGTCCAGCCCAGAACCTTTCACGATCAACCCGCAAGGGGTCCGCTAAGCTGAAGCTTGCGGCCTGCGGCTACGCCTCCGGTGATCGCGGTCCCGCGCCGAACACGTCGGGCGCCTGTCGAGCGGGGGTGGTCCCCGCTCCGAAGACAGGAGCCGGACCGATGTCTCTCCCCACCGCCCAAGCCTTCGCCTGGAGCCTCGCCACCACGCTGATGACCTGCATAGTTCTCTTCCGCACGGCCGAAGGCTACTCGGCCATGCCCGAGACAGAGTTCGATGGCGACGCGGCGACGGTCATCCACACCTACGACCCGCACGAGCGCTGACGCGCGAGCGGCCGCTGCGCGGCTCCTGAGCTCACCGCAGTGGGTGGGTTTTCGCGCGACTTTTCATGCTGAAAAGCGCATAACCATCATCGAAGGAGACGTGCCATGGTGCTCGGTGTCATCTTCAGCTTGACCGGCATCTGCCTGTTGATTGCGCTCATGTTTAACATGGCGATCTTCGCTCTGCCTCTCCTCTCCGGCGTCGCCGCCGGCCGGTTCGCCTACGACACTGGCGAGGGCTGGCTCGGCGCGATCTTGGTCGGCTTGTTCGCCGCCGTCCTTACGCTCGGGGTCGGACAGCTCATCCTCGCGGTCACCAAGTCCAACATGCTCCGGCTCGCCATCGCCGTCGCGTTCGCCGCACCCGCGGCGTTCGCCGGCTACCATGTCGTGCTCGGCCTATCGCGGATCGGCGGCGCACACGGGGCCTGGCAGCCGATCTTCGCGGGCATCGGCGCGATCGTCATCGCGGGCGCCGCGCTGATGCGGCTCGCGACGCCGATCATCCCCCTGCAAGAAGACCCCCGCGCGGCCTAGAGCGCCAAGCATTTGCGGCAGCTCAAGCCCATTGTTGCTGGGCGGAGACGCCTCGACTGCCCTGAAGCCGGACGAAGGTGAAGCCGGATGCGAAGGCCGGACATCGCCTACGCGGGGTGACTCGCGGAAAAGCGCCGAGCCTCGATCAATACGGCCATCAATTTCCGGCCCTCGTCAGACAACTGATATTCGACGCGCAGCGGCTTTTCCTCGAAGTCGACCCTCTCGATGAGACGATCTCGCTCTAGCTCGCGCAAATGTTGCGTAAGCATCTTCTGTGAAATACCGGAAATGTCCCTAATCAACTGCGACGACCGCATAGCCGGGTCGGCAAAGAGTCGAAAGAGGATCGCGAGCTTCCAGCGGCCCTGAACCATTCGTACGACGCGGGTCACATGCGCGACGGCGCCATCCGGACCGAGGCAAAGGCCCCGGCTCTCGACCGCGATGGGCACTTTAAAGTGCGTACTTGTTTCACCCATCGTCTCGATCGACCTAGCTCCTTGTCAGCGGCGTAGGATGGGCTTCAGGCGATGGATCTGCAACTTAACGACAAAACGGCCCTGGTAACGGGAAGCAGCAAGGGTATCGGCGAAGCGATTGCCGTGACTCTGGCGCGCGAGGGCGCAAGCGTCGTTGTCCACGGCCGTGACGAAGTGCACACCGAACGCGTCGTCAACGCGATCGTCGCAAAAGGGGGTCGCGCCTATGCCGTGCTGGGCGACCTGACACGGGACGAAACGGTGGAGCGGCTTGTGGCCGAGGCGGAAGAGCGCGTGGGCGCCATCAATATTCTGGTCAACAATGCCGGCGGCTCGGGCCCTAAAAACGACTGGGAGACGACCAGCGCCGACCGGTGGGCGTCCACCTATGATCGCAATGTTCTTGCTGCAGTCCGTGTCAGCGCACGCCTTCTCCCCGGAATGCGGCAAGCCCGTTGGGGCCGTGTGATCAACATCTCCAGCGGAGCAGCAACGATGCCGCCAGCGACAGGGCCAGACTATTCCGCCGCAAAAGCGGCGATCAACGCTATGACCGCCTCAATGGCGAAAGCGGTGGCCGCCGAGCGGGTTACAGTTAATGCGATCTCTCCTGGAACGATCAAAAGCGCCAAGCTCGAAGATGGTTTTCGCGCTATCGCAGCATCGCGGGGTATCGCGGCACAGGACGCACCTTGGGAGGATATCGAGCGTGGCGTCCTGCCCATGTTCGCCGACGTTCCGATTGGCCGGGTCGGAGAATTGAACGAACTCGCAGATGCCGTCGCATTCCTGGCGAGTCCGCTCGCCGGATATATCACCGGCATCAATCTCCACGTCGATGGCGGCTTCTCGTGTATTCCCTAAAACGCTCCAAACGCGCGCCTTAAGGACCGACGGCCAAAAAGGCTCGTCGGATGATGTGCTTAGCAGGCTGAGGAAATAGCGGTGACTTCGGGCTGGGTCATCTAAGCCAAAGCGGTCTGAGAGGTCGATTTCGGTGCCGGGACGTCGCCTGGACGGACCTGGGGCGCGCCAGGGCGCTGTTCACGCCGCTGCGGCGAGCAGTTTGGGTAACCGGATCAGGTTGTAGGCGGCGAGCGTCAGAGTGAACTGCCAGCCGACACGGTCGAGCCCGCGATGGCGGATCTTGCGCAGGCCGGCGGCGGATTTAGCCCAGCCGAACACCTCCTCGATCCGCTTTCGGACAACCTGGCTGGCCTTGTAGCCGGCGTGGCGGGTGGTGCGTCCGTCGATCGCCGAGCCGCGGGCCTTGGCGGCGACGTGCGGTGTGACGTTCATCGTGCGCAGCTCGTTGACGAAGTCGCCAGCGTCGTAGGCCTTGTCGGCCCCGAGCGTAATCCACCCAGGCCGGTCGGCGCGCGGCTCGATCATGTGCAGGGCGGCGACCCGTTCGGCGTGGCCGTCGGCGCGGGTGAGACAGGCGTCCACCACCAGCCCGTTGCGGTTCTCCATTAGGGCATGACCCATGAAGCAGAGCTTGGCCTCCCGGCCCGGCCCCTTGCGGAACAGCCGAGCGTCGGGATCGGTGGTGCTCTGGTGGGTAGCGTTGACGCGCGTCTCGCCATGGAAGTCCCGCTCGCCGTTGCGACCGGGCGCCGGGGGCTCGCCCGAGCCGTCCTTGGGCCGGAAGCTCTTCATCGACGCCCAGGCCTCGATCATCGTGCCGTCGACGCTGAAGTGCTCGGTCGACAGCAGCCGCTTCACCCGAGGGTTGGCCAGCACCGCGGCCAGGAACTTGTGCGCCACCTCCCCATCCAGGAGCCGGTCGCGGTTTTTGCCGAAGGTCGTCGGGTCCCAGGCCGCATCGTCAACTCCCAGCCCCACAAACCAGCGGAACAGCAAGTCGTACTCCAGCCGCTCCATGATCTGGCGCTCCGAGCGGATGCCGTAGAAGGCCTGCAGCAAGAGCGCCCGGAGCAGCCGCTCCGGCGGGATGGACGGCCGGCCCACCCCCGCCGCGTAGAGCGCCTCGAAGTCCGCGCTCAGCCCGCCGAGCGCCACGTTGACGATATCCCGGATCGGTCGCAACGGGTGGTCGGCCCGGACCCGCGCCTCCAGATCCACATACGAGAACAACGCACCCGAACCCCGATCCGAACCGCGCATCGCCCGCTCCTGGTCAACACCTCGCATCGGTTGAATCATGCGTCGCGCGCCCAGGCGAGTGGCTTTTTCCTCAGCCTGCTAGTCGTAATGGCAGCTACCCCACGCTGAATTCCCGAAAGCTGCCCGAGCACTATCCACCACTTCTTGGCGTCGGAAGTCGGGCGTCGCCCCCCGGGCTTGGCTCTTCTGCTGCTCTCGGACCGGCTGGTGCGTTTCGCCCCTTCGGTCTCGATCCCTGACGCAAGACGAGCGCGCGCGACCAGCCCGCTCCGGGTGGAGCGAAGCGGCGCGAGACTTGCAAGCTACCGTCGGCGCGCGGATGTTAAGGCGCCGTTCGAATTGCCCTCGGCCAAACGCCGGATTGGAACGCGAGCTGGCGTCGCTCGTCGACGCAACGTGATCTTCTTTCGAGTCGTCGTCCCGCCGCGTGACGACCAAAGGTGCCGAGACGTGATGGCGGCCTTCAGCAAGCCCGACCGTTTTGCCGCCGAACCTTCGCGGAAGCTGGTCTTTACGCGCCGCTGGCGCGTGTCCCCTTGCGGGCGGGCGGCCTCTGTCGCCAGTTCGTATCCGGGTCTGTCCGGGACGCCCCCGCGTGCCTCTCATGGCCTGATCTGGCCGAAGGACGGCTTCGCCTCGATCGCCTCAGCCGCAACGGCGGCGGGCAGCTATTTTCCGCCGAGCGCGAGCGCTCTTTGCATCGCGAAGCAAAATAGCTGTCCGCCGCCGTCCTCCGCTCCGCTGCGGCTCTGTCGAGTGCGGCGTCGATCGCCTCCGGCCCTTCGATCGCCACGAGGCCGCGATGGGCGCGGTTTCGAGACAGACAGGAGACTTCATCATGGCGACCATCGGCACCTTCACCCGTTCGGGCGACACCGACACCTTCACCGGCTCGGTCAAGACCCTCAGCATCAACGCCAAGGTCACGATCCGGCCCCAGGACAAGACGAGCGAGAAGGCCCCCGACTACCGCGCCTACGCCGGCTCGGTCGAACTGGGAGCGGCGTGGAAGAAGACCTCGAAGGAGGACCGCGCCTACATCTCGGTCAAGCTGGACGATCCGAGCTTCCCGGCTCCGATCTACGCCACCCTGGTCGAGAGCGACGAGACCGGCTCCTACAACCTCATCTGGTCCCGCAACGGCGGCTGACCCGTCCACGCGACGCCCCGCTCCACCCGGAGCGGGGCGTTCTCGTGACGGCGAGGCGACGCAGGGGAGCTACGCGGCGATCGGCTTTATGGAGAGCCACGCTTCCGTCTCGGCGCCCTTCCGGCATTCCGGGCCGGCGTCGGCTCGTCGTGCTCGCCGTCGGGCTGAACCAGCTCGATATGGCTGACGCCCAGCGCTTGCGCGAGCTCGAACAAGGTCACCACGGTCGGATTGCGGCGACCGCGCTCCAGACTCGAGAGGTATTGCTGGCTGTGTCCGGAGAGCTCCTCGACCTGTTCTTGCGTTAGGTCTTTCGCACGCCGGATACGGCCGAAGTTTCGGCCCACCAGCCGGCGCATATCCATGAACGCATGGATGACCTGCTACATACTTTGGTGTTACGAACTCTAGTATGTAATTTGGAACAGGCCTATGATCGTTGGGTGCGCGAGCGATCGCTCGGGCGTTGCCAGGGCGTAACCAGAACGCGGTTGCGTCCGCAGCGGCCATAAGGTTAACGAGGCAGCCAACCGCGATGCAGCGAGCCAATCGGAGGGGCCGATGAACGCCGCGTCAGAACCGATCGCCGATGCGCCGCCCACGTCGGACCACCTGACCGACTACGACCGTTCGCACCTCAAGACCTACCTTCGCCTCCTCGACGCTGCGGCCGAGGATGCGGATTGGCGCGAGGTCGCGACCATCGTGCTCGGCCTTGATCCCGAGACCGACGCAGAGCGCGCCAGACGCGTTCACGCCGCGCACCTTGAACGCGCGCGATGGATGACGCGCACCGGCTATCGGGACCTGCTCTCGGGTCGCTACGCCCACTAAGCCGTTGATGTTGCACCTCAGGCAACACGTGTTGCGTCCCGACAATCTATAAGGCCCAACCTACGCGTGCGTAGTCTTCCCGCCGGACGTTCCTCCCGAGTCGCGGCGTAGGCGTCCCTTTGTGGAGGAGCGTCGCATGTCAGCGGCGGGCGGCGACTGGCGGAGCGGCCCCGCCTACGATTTCCTGGACGGGATCGGCGTGGAGAAGATCGCGCACGAGTTCCTGCGGCGCAACGACGACTATGCCGCCGATTATGCGACGCTGCGCGCCGAGCCGGCCGACGAGCAACCTCCGGCGGCGCTCGCGCGCTGGGGGTTGCGATTTCGCGGTGGACCCGCGCATCCGCGCCGACCGGGCGATCACGGTCTGGCTACCGAGGGTCGATCCGGGGCTCGCCCTGCTGACGCGGCTGCCGGCCGCGCTGTTTGCAGGGCCGGACCCTGCCGCCGCCGATCCAACCCTGATCACGTCGGCCGCTGAGGGCGACTATCTCGCTCTTCTTGCCCTGGCGCCGTCCAATGGCGCGCTTCTCCTTCCCGGGCAGGCTCAGGGTACAGTGGCGTTCGTGCTGCCGCTCGACGACCTCCTGGAGGAGCGGATCGAGACCGTTCGCCGGCTGCACCGGCTGCTCGTCCTCCGCCGGCCGCCGCCCGCCAGCCTGACGGTGTATCGCCGGCGCCGGTTGAAGCTGGCGCTGCGGGCGCTCGACGCCTCGCTCGCCGGCGCGGACTACCGCGCCATTGCCGAGGCGCTGTTCGGCGAGCGCGTGCCCAAGGGCGCCGAGTTCCGCGACGCCAGCTTGCGCGCCCAGGCGATCCGCCTCGTCCGCTACGGCGTCTCCCTGATGCGCGGCGGCTACCTCGACCTGCTCCGGCCCGGTCGCCGCGTTCGCTGATCGCCGCGTTCCTGGGGGATGACGCACCCCCGTCGATCAGTTCGTCATCCACCCCGCCGCGCTTGCTCCGCCAGGGTGCTCGTCGACCGCCGCCGCTTCCCGGCTGCGGCCCAGGCACCACCGGAGCCACGCCATGCCCGATCCCCTCGCGGGCTTCCCGCCGCGCTATTTGCGCACGCAGGAAGCCGCCCGTTTTCTCGGCCTTTCGCCGCGCACGATGGAGAAGCACCGGACCTACGGGACCGGTCCGCGCTACTCCAAGCTCGGCGGCCGCGTCGTCTACCGCGTCGATGACCTCCAGGCCTGGGTCGCGCAAGGGTCGAAGGCGTCGACCTCCGACGACACCGGCCAGACGGTGCTGCCCGCCAAGCCGCACCATGCGCCGCTCGCCCGCTACGCGGGCCAGGAACGCCGCTGAGCGCGATGTCGCACCGGCGTCGATCCTCCGAGCGCGAGCAGCTCGAACTGTTCCGGGCGCTGCCCGGCGACCTCCGTCCACGCGACGCGCAGGACCTGATGGCCTATCCGTTCTTCTCGCTCGCCAAGTCGCACCGCAGCGTGCCGATCGACTTCCGCATGGGCGAGATCGCCATCCGCGTCGAGGCGGTGCCCGAGCACGGCATGGCGACCATCTGGGACGCCGACGTGCTGATCTGGGCGGCCAGCCAGATCGTCGAGGCGCGCGATGCGGGCCTGCGCACCTCGCGACTGATGGCCGCCACCCCTTACGAGATCCTGACCTTCGTCGGCCGCGGCACGAGCGTCCGCGACTATCACCGCCTGAAGGCGGCGCTCGACCGGCTCCAGTCCACCACGGTGGCGACCTCGCTGCGCCAAGCGGCCGAGCGGCGGATGCACCGCTTCTCTTGGATCAACGAGTGGACCGAGCGCGCCGACGGCTCCGGCCATCCCGACGGCATCGACCTCATCGTGCCCGACTGGTTCTACCGCGCCGTGCTGGACGACGCGCTCGTCCTCTCGATCGACCGCCGCTACTTCGACCTCACCGGCGGCCTCGAACGCTGGCTCTACCGGCTGGTGCGCAAACACGCCGGCCGCCAGGCGCGCGGCTGGAGCTTCGACTTCGCCCATCTCCACGCCAAGTCGGCGAGCCTGTCGCGCTTCTCGGCCTTCGCCTTCGAGCTGCGTGAGATCGTCCGCCGCCAGCCGCTGCCCGGCTACCGCCTCGGCGTCGAACGCCTCGTCGGTCGCGCCGAGCGGCTCACCTTCGTCGCCGTCCCGGCCGACGCTCAGCCTGTGGATATGCTGTGAGCGCGCTCGTGCTATCGCTGACGCACCCTATCGTGCCATCGCTGATCGATGGCTCGTGCTATCGCCGATCGGAACAGGGCCTAAGCTACCGTTTCACAACGCTAAATCGCGCACCTAACTTAGAGTCTAACGAAGATTCTAACCTTGTAGTTGGGCGCCGCGTTTTGTGCGTAACCCCGGCGGCCGGGTGGCGACGGCCGTGATCGTCGC
This sequence comes from Lichenihabitans sp., assembly GCA_965277635.1. Lineage (GTDB taxonomy): Bacteria > Pseudomonadota > Alphaproteobacteria > Rhizobiales > Beijerinckiaceae > Lichenihabitans. The sequence continues at coordinate 13,264 of CBDIDE010000002.1, read as the reverse complement.
GCTCCTCAACCAGAAGGGCGGTGTCGGCAAGACAACGCTGGCGCTGCACCTCGCCGGACGCTGGGCCGGGAAGGGAAGGCGGGTAGTGGTGGTCGACGCGGACCCGCAGGGCTCCGCGCTCGACTGGTCCGAGCAGCGCGCGCGTGAAGGCGTCCCGCGGCTGTTCGGCGTCGTCGGGCTGCCGCGCGAGACGCTGCACCGCGAGCTGCCCGCGATCGCCGCGGACGCCGACCACGTGGTCGTCGATGGCGCGCCCCGGATCGCCGGTGTCGCGCGCTCCGCGCTGCTCGTCGCAGACCTGGTGCTGATCCCAGCGACGCCCTCGCCGCTCGACGGCTGGGCGTCGGCCGAGATGCTGCGGCTCCTCGACGAGGCGCGGGTGTTCCGGCCCGGCCTGCCCGCGCGCCTGGTGCTGAACCGCTGCGCGGCCCGCACCGTCATCGCCCGCGAGACAGCCGACGCGCTCGCAGAGCACGACCCGCCGGTGCTCGCCACGCGGATCGGCCAGCGCGTGATCTTCGCCGACGCGGCGCGCACTGGCCGCCTCGCAGGTGAACTCGATCCCGGCTCCCTCGCCGCGGCCGAGATTGCGGCGCTGGCAACCGAAATCGAGGGACTCGCGCCATGAGCCGGCGCGGCTCCGCTTCGCCCTTCGCGGCCCGGCCGGGCGCGGCGGACGCGTGGGTCCGGACGCCCGAGGCGCGCGCGGCGTCTGAACCGGCCTACACCGCGCGGCTGACGATCGACGTCTCGCCGGCGCTTCGCGGCCGGATCAAGATTACCGCCTTCGAGCGCGGATTAACCGTCGCCGACATGCTGCGCGCGCTGCTGGAGCGCGAGTTTGGCGAGCGCGACGGCGGCGGCGGAGGCGCGCCGTGACCGCGCTGACCGAAGTCGAGCTCATTCATCTCGAAGGCAAGGTCGAGCGCTGGGTCCGGTTCGGCCGGGAGCGCGAGGAGCGCATCCTCGACCGCCGTCGGCGCGTGCTCGCTTTCGCGCCGGGCAGCGTATTCGCGTTCGTCCGCTGGGCGTCGAACGACTACGGCACCGCGGTCAGCCGCATCGACGTCGCATGCGCGCCGCACGCGGGCGAGCCGTTCTCGACGATCCCGTTCGTCACCCCCGGCGGGGAGATCCTGCTGCGCGTCTCCGGCTGGTCGAAGGTCGCGCAAGTGCTCGCCGCCATCGACCAGGTCGAGGCGCTCGACCTCCACGCCGAGGACGTCTGCCCGGACCATTGGCGGCATGTCCACAACCGCATCACCGCTGGCGAGGCTGCGCGCACCTACACGCGCGAGCGCCATGCCGCCTGGCTATTACGACGGAGGCTTGCCGCATGACGCTCGCCTGGAAGACGCTTCTCACGACGCTCGCCGCCAGCAGCGCCATTGCGATCAGCGGGCCGAACCTGGCGTCGCCGGCGTTGGTCTGGAACGCCAGCGCGAGTGTGCCGATCGGACTCTACCGCGTGCAGCCCGATCCGCAGCCGAACGTCGGTGACGTCGTCGTTGTTCGTCCCCCGGATGACCTCGTCTGGTTCCTCGTCGATGGCGGCTACCTGCCGCGCGGCGTACCGCTGCTAAAGCATGTGGCGGCGCTCGGCGGGGAGCGCGTTTGCCGAAGCGGGCGCGCACTCAGCATCGACGGCGAGCACATCGGCGACGCGCTGGAGCGGGACCGTCGCGGCCGGACGTTGCCGGTCTGGCAGGGCTGCATCGTGCTCACCGACGAGCAGGTCTTCCTGTTCAATGCTGATCGGCCGGACTCGCTCGACGGGCGATACTTCGGGCCGCTGGAGCGCAACACGATCGTTGGTCGCGCCTCCCCGGTCTGGACGCACGAGGAGCCGTGACCGTGCGCGCTCTTCTCCCCTCCCGGTCGCTTCGGTCGCTGCGCACGCTCCGCTTAAGCGCGCTTCTCGCGACGATGGGCATGCTCGCCGCCCGTCCGGACTTCGCCCTTGCCGGTCCCGAGCCGCTGCCTATCGGCCGCCCATCGCCGCCCACTTCCACGCGGCAAGAGATGATCGCCGAGGCGTCGCGGCGATACGGCGTGCCTGCGTCCTGGATCGCCGAGGTCATGGCTGTCGAAAGCCGCGGCCATGCGAACGCGCTGTCACCGAAGGGCGCCATCGGTCTCATGCAGGTGATGCCCGGGACCTACGCCGACATGCGCGCCCGTTACGGTCTGGGCGCGGACCCGTGGGACCCTCACGACAATGTCTTGGCGGGCGCGGCGTACCTGCGGCTGCTCTACGAACGCTACGGGGCACCCGGGTTCCTGGTCGCCTACAATGCGGGTCCGGGACGGTGGGACGACTACCGGCTGCGCGGAAGACAACTGCCATCGGAGACGGTCGCATATCTCGCCCGTCTCGGGCCGGTGGTCGGCGGGAGCGTACTTCCCATGCCGACTTTGGCAGGTACGGAAGCGCCTCGGTCTCCGCTCGCTTCGCCGCTTTTCGTGCGGCTGGCGAGCATCGCGACACCGACGCAAACCGCCGTCGATCGCGCGCGGATCGTGCAGATCATCGACGCCAACGCCTCTGTCGTTGAGCGCGCAGACTCAGTCTTCGTGGCCCGCCCGCGAACAGCCGATGCCCCATCATCCGGCCAGTCGAAAGACGGCCGGGCTGCCGACGCTGCGCCGTCGAGCACCACGCCATCTCCAACATCGCCGCGCTCCGAACTGCCGCCAAACCCGCTCTTTCCTGAACGACCAAGTCCCGGATCGAGGCAATGAGCCAGTTCGATCGCGTCCCGATTGGGGCCGAGCGGGGCAATGAGGGCTGCGGCGTGTCCTGGCGTGCTTTCGGATACTTGGGCAGGTGTTCGGATGGCTCGATTGTGAAAGAGCAGCAGTCGGGGGAAGAAACGGAGGATGGAGGGCGAGATAAAACGGCTGCCAGCCTTGTGTGTTCGGGGGGTTGGCTCCGCTTGTCATATCAAGGACTTGGCCTCTCTCGGGCTGCCAGCCCCCGCCACTTCTCGGCTGGCGCGATAATCACATTAGCAAACAAGTCCAGTGACTTGAGCGCCAGCTTCGGGCGTTGCGCCCAGAGTCAGGCCTCGTGAGCGCCCGCGATGACGAATTGCGGGTTCGGCCAGGACGGGTCCGTGACGGCGGACGAGGAGCCGGCAGGCCGCAGAGCTTCGTGAGCCAGGTCATGCGCGCCGCCAGGAAGGCCGGTCATGCCGGTCCCGGGCTCGGTCGTGGCCCGTCCGCCCGGAGCGCCGGCTTCGGGCGCGGGCGCGCCGCAGCAGCGGCGCTCGCGCTCCGGTCGCCTCAGCGCCGGGTCGTCATCAAGGCGCGCGTCGTGCGCCAGCGCGGCACGAAGTTCCGCTCCGCGCCGCTCGCCAAGCACCTGAGCTACCTTCAGCGCGATGGCGTGACCCGGGACGGGGCGGACGCACGCATGTTCGACGCGCGCGGCGACGCGGCGGACGTGTCCGCCTTCGCCGAGCGGTGCGAGAACGACCGGCACCACTTCCGCTTCATCGTCTCGCCCGAAGACGCCCCCGAGATGACGGACCTGCGCGCCTTCACCCGCGACCTCATGGCCCGCGCCGAGCGGGACCTCGGAACCAAGATCGACTGGGTGGCGGTCGACCATTGGAACACCGGTCAGCCGCACATCCATGTGCTCGCCCGCGGCGTCGCTGAGGACGGGTCGGACTTGGTTATCAGCCGCGAATATATCAGCCGGGGCTTTCGCACCCGGGCCGAGGAGCTGGTCGGGCTGGAGCTGGGCCCGCGTTCCGAGCAGGCGATCCGGTCGGGCCTGGAGCGCGAGGTCGGAGCCGAGCGTTGGACGGAGCTTGATCGCGCTCTCCGCACAGTGGCGGACGACGGCGCCAGCATCGTGGATCTCCGACCAAGCGGCGTTGCACCACCGGATCCGGAGCTGCGTCGGCTGATGATCGGCCGCGCCCAGGTGCTGGAACGGCTCGGGTTGGCGGAGCCGGTCGGGCCGGCGCAGTGGACGCTCAGGCCGGAGATCGAACCCACCCTGCGTGCGATGGGCGACCGCGGCGACGTCATCCGCACCATGCACCGGGCGCTCAGCCGAGGCGACCGCGAGCCGGACTTGGGCGCCTTCGCCATCCACGGCGAGGACGCAACCGCGGTCCTGGGACGGCTTGCCGATCGCGGCCTGCACGATGAGCTGAAGGGCTCGGCCTACGTCGTGATCGAGGGCGTAGACGGGCGGGCGCACCATCTCCGGTTCAGCAGCCTGGAGGCGACTGGCGATGCCGCGATCGGCGCGGTCATAGAGGTCCGGCCGTTCACCGGCGGCGACGGGCAGCGCCGGGTGAGTCTCGCCGTCCGCTCAGACCTGCCGCTGGCGACCCAGGTGACCTCGCCGGGCGCGACCTGGCTCGACCGAACATTGCTGGCGCGCGAGCCGGCTCCGCTCGCCGGCAGCGGGTTCGGGGCCGAGGTGCGCGAAGCGCTCGAACGCCGGACCGACCACTTGGCCGCCGAAGGTCTGGCAAGGCGGCAGGGACAGCGCACCGTTTTTGCGCACGGCCTGCTCGACACGCTGCGGCGGCAGGAGCTCGACGGGATGGCGGAGAAGCTCTCGGCCGAGACTGGGCTACCTCGCCAGAGCGCGGCCGAGGGCGAGCATGTCGCCGGCGTCTACCGCCAACGAGTGCAGCTCGCTTCCGGCCGGTTCGCGATAATCGACAACGGGCTCGGCTTCGAGCTTGTGCCCTGGAAACCGGCGTTGGAGGAGCACCTCGGACGACAGGTGTCCGGGGTCGTGCTGCCCGGGGGCGGCGTGGACTGGAGCTTCGGGCGTAAGCGCGGACTCGGGATCGGCTGATCCCTCTCCTAGCGCCCGCCGCGACCATTTGCGCCCAGTCCCGGCCATCCAAGCGATCAGCACGCGATCCTCAAACTGGCCATTCAGGTCGTTCGCTACTTTCCCATTTCTCCAGGTTCAACAGCGCATTTTGGGAAATGCCAATCGGGAACAGGTTTTGGGAAGAGGCTCCGCCATCGGCACGAGGGCGCGACACCGCTTTCCACTCTCCCGTTAGACGCTCCCAATCGGGAATGTGCTTCGCTATCCTCCCCCCAGCGCGGAGCGCAGCAGCACAGCGCTTCCGACTGCGATCAGTACGGTCGGCAGCAATGTCAGCCGCGTCGCGGCTACGCGAAGCCGAGGTGCTGATCGCGAGCTGGCGACGGCACTTCACACCGTGCGGCCGCACGGCTCGCTGGGCTACATCCCGCCCACGCCAGAAGCGGTCTTGCCCCGCATCGGAACGGTTGCGCCCTGACCGGGTGCGCGAGCTTTGGATGGCGCCCCCGGCCAACCCAGACGTGGCGCTGAAGCCCGTGTGATCCACTCACATTCCACCCGAGCCACCCCGACGGGGGCAGGCCATCGCCAGAGGCTGGCCTGATCTCTACCAGCGCTCTGTGTCTTCCTTCGGTACATTGCCGCCCAATTGGCTGGGTATGCCGTTCACCGTCGTTCCCGCGTGCGCTGCGCTTGGTGATAGGTTGGCATTGAAGTCGGCCGGGACGTTCAGCGTAGGCTTCGAAACGGCGTTAAGTTTGCCGACTTGTTCGGGGGTGAGCCGAAGATCGAGCGCCTTCAGGTTAGCATTGAGGTGCTCTACCGTCCGAGCGCCGAGGATCGTACTTGTGACGCCCGGCTTATGTTGTACACAGAAAAGCGCGACTGTGGGCACATCACTCCCGATCTCGGCTGCGATCTGTTGGGCAACATCTGTGATGTCCAGCTGCTTGGGAGTAAGCTCCCCTATCAACCTTGCGCGAAAGCCCTGCATTTTCTCACCGTTCGCTCGCGTATATTTCCCCTTGGCGTCTCCGTTTCGGGAAGAAACGGGCCATGTCGCAGTCATCGTATGCGCGCCCTTTTTAACAACCTCGGCCGTTGATCGGAAGCTGCGCGCGCCCCTCGTCGGTTGCAGGCGACGAGGAATGACTGACTGCGGCATCAGGCGCTATGACGGTCAGGCGGTGGCTGCCTTCGCGGCCATGGTCGCCTTCGCCCACCAGCTCAGATCGTCAAGCGCTGCCTTGGCCGCAGGGAGAAGGGCCGCCTCGATCTCCTCGATCGGCTTGTTGCCTCCCATCGGGAACACCGCCATGAAATCGCTGCCGCCGATGTGGACGGCCGAGCGGGTGGAGACCATCTGGAGTTCGACGCCGATCCCGCGCAGATGCTCCAGTGCGCGAGCACCGCCTGCTCCGCCATAGGCGATCGCGGTGAAGGGCTTGTGGTTCCATTCTTTGTAGGCCTGATCGAGCGCGTTCTTGAGCGCGCCCGTAACCGAATGATTGTACTCCGCGACGACGAAGATGAAGCCGTCAAAGCCGGCGATCCGCTCCTGCCAGCGCATTGCCTCAGGATCCTTGCTGGAAACGTGGAGGTTAGAGGCCACCTCCGCGAAGAAGGGCAGCGGATGGTCGCGCAGATCGACCACCTCGACTTCCATGTCGTCGCGGGCTTGCGCCTGCTTCAGCATCCATTGCGTCGGCTTATCGGCGAAGCGGGTTGGGCGAGTGGAGCCGATGACGAGGGCGATACGGGGTCTGGTGGTCATTATATCCTCACTCTTGTAGCGCTGGCAGAAATGGAATGGGTGGCGGGCTCTCGGCCGATGGCGTGCACTCGCGTGTGGCGGAAGGTGCGGTCAGACGGTCTCGAACGTCCCCTGCGACCGGGCCGCGGTCGCGCCGAAGCGGTAGCTTGACGCGGTAATCGCGCCCATGAAGTTGGACTGGTGGTAGACGCGCGTGCCGACATCGTCGCCGGCTGCCCCGACCGCGACCATCAGCGGCAGGAGATGATCCTCACGCGGATGCGCGGCGCGGGCGGCGGGTGCCTGTTCCCAGTGAATCACGCGCTCGCGACGTTCGTCGGGGGATGCCACGACAAGGGTATCATTGAGCCACCTGTCGAACATCTCCGAGGGCGCCGCGCCCGTGCCGCTGCGCATCGCCATCGTGTCGTGAAAGCTGAACCCGCTGCCAACGATCACCACGCCCTCGTCGCGCAGCGGCGCGATCAACTCGCCGACGCGCATGTGGGCGGCGGGGTCGAAGTCGGATCGGAGCGCAAGCTGCACGAGCGGCATGTTCGCTTCCGGGTACATGGTGTGCATCAGACTGAAAGTGCCGTGGTCGAAGCCCCGCTGTGGATCGAGGCCAGTCGCCATCCCACCACGCTCCAGCATCACGCGGACCTGATCGGCGAGCGCAGGAGAGCCAGGCGCATCGTAGCGAATGCGGTAAGTATGCTCCGGAAAACCGCCATAGTCATACACCATGGGCGGGCGAGCGGCCGACGACACGAGAAAGCGGTGCGCCTCCCAGTGCCCGGAGATCATTAGGATAGCGCGGGGTGTCTCACCGAGCTCGCGTCGCACGTCGACGAGCGACGCTTCGAGTTGATCATACATCCCGGGCCGGAGATGCTTCAACCACGGCCAGGGGCCACCGCCGTGGGAGAGGAAGTAAGTGGGCGTTTGGGCCTGCGTCATGGCGCTGTCCTTCCGCGGAGAGGTGCGGTATCCGTGCGAAACCACATTTCGGGTAGTTCGCGACAGCGGACAAGGAGGCACTTTGCACGCACCAGATTACCAAGAGGAAACCGGTCAGTGCATACTCATCGGGCGCATGCTAGGACGCGTGAGTGACAAGTGGACGGTGCTAGTCGTGCGAGTATTGGGACGCGGACCGCGCCGGTTTAACGCGCTGCGGCGCGACGTAGGCGAGATCAGCCAGAAGGTGCTGGCCTCGACTCTTCGTGACCTGGAAGAGAATGGCCTCGTCTCCCGCAAAGTGACTCCCGTTAACCCACCCCAGGTCGAATATGCGCTGACCGACCTCGGCCGGGAATTCCTATGCCCGATCCGGGGTCTCGCCGAATGGGTGCTGGAGAACGCTCCACGCATCGAGGCGGCACGCTTGGCCTATGCCGGGCGTGGCAACAACATCTGAGGGTTATGGCGGCCCACAGTCGCTCGTAATCAACAGCTTCCCGAAAGGAACTGTTGAGGCCGAACCGGGGTCTCGCCAAAAGACATTCTTTTCGGGAAAGCCGGGATGCTCGCCAAAGGCAGCTATCGCCGTCTGCCTGCCCATTACCTGCCGGACAACTTTCACCAATCCCGGCAATTGCACGCCATGGTTCGCCAGCGTGCGACCGCCGTTGATCCGTCGTTGCGCCACCCGACGCCGCTGATCTCAATCGCTCCCCGTCTTCATGACGGAGTCAAACGTGAACGCCACCCGCATCCTCTGGGGACAAGTCCTCACCGTCTGTTCGATCGCTCTGGCCTTCATCTGGGCCGCGACCCAGTGGACGGCGGCGCAGCTTGGCTACCAGGCCCAGCTCGGGCACCCCTGGTTCATGGCGGGTCACTATCCCGTCTACCGCCCACCGGCGTTCTTCTGGTGGTGGTTCGCCTACGACGCCTACGCCCCGCACGTCTTCGAGCATGGTGCATACATCGCCGCCGCGGGCGGCTTGGCCTCCGTCGTCGTGGCGATCGCCATGTCGGTGTGGCGGGCGCGGGAAGCCAAGACCGCCGACACGTACGGTTCCGCCCGGTGGGCGACCGATAAGGAGGTGCGCGCCGCCGGCCTACTCGGACCTGACGGCACGGTGCTGGGCCAACTCGGAAAAGCCTACGTCCGTCACGACGGACCCGAGCATGTCCTGTGTTTCGCCCCGACCCGGAGCGGGAAGGGCGTCGGCCTGGTCGTGCCGACCCTGCTCACCTGGGCCGGATCAGTCATCGTCCACGACATCAAGGGCGAGAACCACGGCCTGACCGCCGGCTGGCGGGCGCGGTTCAGCCGCATCGTCCTGTTCGACCCCACCAACCCCGACAGCGACGCCTACAACCCGCTGCTGGAGGTACGCCGCGGACCCAACGAGGTGCGCGACGTCCAGAACGTCGCCGACATTCTCGTCGACCCCGAAGGCGCGCTGGAGAAGCGCAACCACTGGGAGAAGACCAGTCACGCGTTGCTGGTCGGCGCCATCCTGCACGTCCTCTACGCCGAAGCCGACAAGACGCTCGCCGGCGTCGCCAACTTCCTCTCCGACCCCAAGCGCCCGATCGAGACGACGCTACGCGCCATGATGACGACGGCGCATCTTGGCGAAGCGGGCCCGCATCCCGTGATCGCCAGCGCCGCGCGCGAACTGCTGAACAAGAGCGAGAACGAGCGCTCGGGCGTGCTCTCGACCGCCATGTCGTTCCTGGGGCTCTACCGCGATCCCGTAGTGGCGCAGGTGACCCGTCGCTGCGACTGGCGCATCCGCGACCTCGTCGATGACGCCCAGCCGGTCAGCCTCTACCTCGTCGTGCCGCCGTCGGACATCTCGCGGACCAAGCCGCTCGTGCGCTTGATCCTGAACCAGGTCGGGCGGCGGCTGACCGAGGAGCTGGAGGACAAGCGCAAGCGCCACAAGCTCCTGCTCATGCTCGACGAGTTCCCGGCGCTCGGCCGTCTCGACTTCTTCGAGTCGGCACTGGCCTTCATGGCCGGCTACGGCATCCGTTCTTTCCTGATCGCCCAGTCGCTGAACCAGATCGAAAAGGCCTATGGCGTCAACAACGCCATCCTCGACAACTGCCACGTCCGCGTCTCCTTCGCCGCCAACGACGAACGCACGGCCAAGCGGGTGTCGGACGCGCTCGGCACCGCCACCGAGATCCGTGACGCCAAGAACTACGCCGGGCACCGTCTTTCGCCTTGGCTCGGCCACCTGATGGTGTCGCGCCAGGAGACAGCGCGCCCGCTGCTCACCCCCGGCGAGATCATGCAGCTCCCGCCCACCGACGAGCTGGTGCTTGTGTCGGGTCTGGCCCCGATCCGCGTCAAGAAGGCGCGCTACTACGCCGACCGGCAGCTGGCCACGCGGGTCCTTCCGCCTCCCCCGACGCAAGGCGCGGCCGAGGGAGGCAGCGCCCGCCGACGACTGGAGTGCGCTGAAGCCGATCGCCGCGCCTGTGCCCGTGCCCGTTTCGGCGCCGGCCGCCAAACCGGCCGCGAAGCCGACCGAGACCGAGGATCCGGCCAACGCCGGCATCCGCCGCGAGCCCGAGCTGCCCGAACACGAGGCGATCGCACCCGAGACACCGCAGGTGAAGCCGTCGCGCGAGTTCGACAACGGCGATGACGAGGCGGACGGCGACCTCGACGCGGTGAGGCCCGGGTGCTGCAGGACCGTACGGCGCGGAGCCTCGCCCGGCAGGTCTCCCAAGACCCAGCCGACGGAATGGAGCTCTGAGCGTGACGGCGCGCGGCAAATACACCTTCCGACTCCGGACCGAGATCGCCGCGCGGCTGGCCGACTATGCCGCGCGCACGCGCGTGCCGCAGGCGCAGGTGATCGAGGCGGCGCTCGCTTCGCACCTGTCCGCCGATGCCGCGGATCGGCTCGAGGCCGCGCTGGCGCGACGTCTCGACCGCATGACGCGGGCGATCGAGCGGCTGGAGCGACACGGACGATCGGCAACGAGGCGCTGGCCCTGTTCGTCCGCTTCTGGCTGACCAGCGTGCGCGCTGCCCGACAGCGCGCAGGCGGCCGCCCAGGCCAAGGGCCGCGAGCGCTATGAAGGGTTCGTCGAGGCGCTCGGCCGCCGACTCGCCAAGGGCAAGTCGCTCGCAGACGAGGTCTCGCGGGATGTCGACGGGTTAGGTTCCCACCCCGACGTTTGATCTGCCCCACCGCGCTGTTTCTCTTTCTACGCTATAGCTCCCGGCCCGATTTTCCTTGTTGAGCCAGGCCCGATCGGCCGCTTTGTATCCACCCCGTCAGTGATCCGCGCCGCGGCGCGCCAGCCAGACGGGGTTTTCAAGCGTGACCACCATCGCCTTCCGGCCCGAAGCTCAAGCCCGTGGCGCGCGGATGCTGCGCACGGCGCTGGGGCCAGCGATCGCCGCATGGCTGGACGACGCCAGCGTCGGCGAGGTCATGCTCAACCCCAACGGCCGGCTCTGGATCGACCGGCTCGCCAGCGGCCTGGAGGACACCGGCCTCGAGCTCGCCGCCGCGGACGGCGAGCGCATCATCCGCCTGGTCGCGCACCACGTCGGCGCCGAGGTCCACGCCAACAATCCACGCGTCTCAGCCGAGTTGCCCGGGACGGGGGAGCGGTTCGAGGGGCTGTTGCCTCCGGTCGTGGCCGGCCCCGCCTTCGCGATCCGGCGCCCCGCCGTCGCGGTGTTCACGCTCGACGACTATGTCGCGGCGGGGACCATGTCGGGCGCGCAGGCGGACGTGCTGGTCAAGGCCGTCGCATCCCGGGCCAACATCCTGGTCGCGGGCGGCACATCAACCGGCAAGACGACGCTGGTCAACGCGCTCCTGGCCGAGGTTGCCCATACCTCCGATCGGGTGGTGCTCATCGAGGATACGCGCGAGCTCCAATGTGCCGCGCCCAACCTCGTGGCGCTTCGCACCAAGGACGGTGCAGCCTCGCTGACCGATCTGGTGCGCTCGGCGCTGCGCCTGCGCCCTGACCGCATCCCCATCGGCGAGGTGCGCGGCGGCGAAGCGCTCGACCTCGTTAAGGCGTGGGGCACCGGCCACCCCGGCGGCATCGGCACCATCCACGCCGGAACCGCGCTCGGCGCGCTCCGCCGGCTTGAGCAGCTCGTCCAGGAAGCGGTGGTCACTGTGCCGCGCGCGCTCATCGCCGAGACCATCGACGTCATCGCCGTACTCAGCGGTCGCGGCTCCGCGCGCCGCCTGTCCGAACTCGCCCGTGTCGAGGGGCTCACCCCGACCGGCGACTACCTTCTCACCCCCGATTGGCCCTTCCACCTTGGAGACCCCGCATGATCCGCAATGCCCGCCGCCGGCTCGTCGCCGGCGCGTCCGTCGCCCTCAGCCTCATGTCGGCCCCCGCCTACGCCGCCGGCTCCAACATGCCGTGGGAGCAGCCTCTCCAGCAGATCCTCGACTCGATCCAGGGCCCGGTCGCCAAGATCCTCTCGGTGATCGTCATCGTGGTGACCGGTCTGACCCTCGCGTTCGGCGACACCTCGGGCGGTTTCCGCCGGCTGATCCAGATCGTGTTCGGCCTCTCGATCGCGTTCGCCGCGTCGAGCTTCTTCCTGTCGTTCTTCTCCTTCTCGGGCGGGGCGCTGGTCTGATGCTCGATGCCGAGGATCCCGCGATCGGCTTCTACGCGCCGGTTCGGCGGTCGTTAACCGAGCCAATCCTGATGGCCGGCGCGCGCGGACCGTCGCCATCATCAACGGCACGCTAGCCGCCGCGGTCGGCCTCGGCCTGCGGCTGTGGATTGTCGGCGCGGCGCTCTGGCTGATCGGCCACCTGGCCGCGGTCTGGGCGGCCAGGCGCGATCCAGCGTTCGTCGACGTGGTGCGCCGCCACCTGCGCTACCCCGCGCATCTCGGGAGCTGAGGCGGCCATGCTAAACCTCGCTGAATATCGCAAGAAGCCGCAGGCGCTGGCCGACTTCCTGCCCTGGGCGGCCTTGGTCGCCCCGGGTGTCGTCGCCAACAAGGACGGCTCGTTCCAGCGAACCGCGCGGTTCCGCGGACCGGATCTCGACTCCGCCACGCCCGCCGAGCTGGTCTCGACCACGGCGCGGCTGAACGGCGCGCTGCGCCGGCTCGGCTCCGGCTGGGCGGTGTTCGTCGAAGCGCAGCGCGTGCCCGCCAACCGCTATCCGCGCAGCCGCTTCCCCGACGCCGCCTCCGCCTTGGTCGAGATGGAACGTCGGTTCCAGTTCGAGGAGGAGGGCGCGCACTTCGAGAGCGCCTACTTCCTGACTTTCGTCTGGCTGCCGCCGGTCGATGCGGCCGATCGCGCCGAGGCTGGCTCTACGAGAACCGCGCTGCCGCCGGCGCCGACGGCCACGCGGCGCTGACGGCTTCATCGACCGCACCGATCGTGTCCTGGCGCTGCTCGACGGCTTCATGCCCGAGGCGGCCTGGCTCTCCGACGAGGAGACGCTGACCTACCTTCACTCCACCGTCTCGACCCGCCGGCATTCGGTGCGCGTGCCCGAGACGCCTATGCACCTCGACGCCATCCTGGTCGACGAGCCGCTCTCCGGTGGCTTGGAGCCGAGGCTCGGGAACGCGCACCTGCGCACGCTCACCGTGCTCGGCTTCCCGTCGCGGACCTGGCCAGGCCTGCTCGACGACTTGAACCGGCTCGCCTTCCCGTACCGCTGGTGCGTGCGCGCGGTCGCGCTCGACAAGACCGACGCCACCAAGGTGCTGTCGCGCA
>CBDIDE010000001.1:0-203198 GCA_965277635.1 Lichenihabitans sp. | reverse complement strand
CACCGACCACGACGAACTTCGTCGCCACGAGCGACGGCGCCGGCGGGACGGAGATCATCGCCGCATCGCCCGCGGGAGCCACAGGCAACATGGGCGCGACCGGTGCGCCGGGCGCGACTGGTGCCCCGGGCGCCACAGGCGCCACCGGCAATACGGGCGCGACCGGCGCCCCGGGCGCCACAGGCCTCACCGGCGCCACAGGCCCGACCGGCAATACGGGCGCGACCGGCGCCCCGGGCGCCACAGGCCTCACCGGCGCCACAGGCCCGACCGGCAATACGGGCGCGACCGGGGCCACCGGCACAAAGGGGACCAACGGCGCGACGGGCGCCACCGGTGCCGCCGGCATGGACGGGGCCACGGGCGCGACGGGCGCGGCCGGCGCCGGTGTCCCCACCCACACCAGCAATTCGATGACGCCGCCGCCCCTCGCGGCCTTCGATCCCGGCGTCAGCGTCTCGGGGCCGAATTCCGTGACCCTGAGCGGTACGGCGTCGGATCCGAGCGGCATCAAGTCGGTCGAGATCTTCGAGGGCAGCAAGGACCTCGGGGCCGCGACGCTGAACGGCGACGGCACCTGGTCCTTCCCCTTCAATGACGGACCCGGCTTCCACACCGGTCTCAGCGCGCTCGCCACCGGCAACGATGGCGTCACGGCCTCGGCGCCGAGTTCCTACGACCTCACCACGGGCGTGACGGGCGCACCCTACGCGGCCTATCAGGACAGCTACGATCCCGCGAGCGGCGCCTTCGAGGGCCAGACCTTCTTCACGCGCCACGGCGCGCTGGAGATGCAGACGCAATATTCGCCGACGCCCGACGGCGGCTACACGGTGCTGTCCAGCGGCGGCACGGCCTATGCCAAGACGCCCTATTTCGCCGTCGTCGACACCTACGATGCCGGCGGACAGCCGGTCGAGGAGGACGTCTATTACAAAGACGGGCATCAGACCGTCTCCGGCCTCAAGCCCGGAGAGACGCTCTCATCGATCTCCAACGACACCTTCTATTCGAAGGGCGGCGGCAATACCTTCGTGTTCACGCCGCATTTCGGACAGGACACAATCACCTCCTTCGTGCTCGGTGGCGCGCACCACGACACGATCGGCCTGCCCGATAGCGACGCGACAAAACTCGGCGCCATCCTGAACCATGCCACAACGGATGCGCAGGGCGACGCGGTTCTCCATCTCGGCCAGGGCGACACCATCGCCATCGCCGGCATCACCCCGACCGAGCTCAAACAGCACAAGACCGACTTCACGTTCCACGCCTGAACGAGCCCGACCAGGCCGTCCCGGCGGCCCGGTCCTCGCGCCAAGGGAATAGGTGCGATTTCCAATCGCCAACCCACTGGTCTGCATCGACTCACGGTTCGACCCGGTTTGACATTGACCGGGCGCTGTCGGAGGCAAGAGCGCACTCGGCCTGGCTCTCCATTCGGGCGTGCGGGTAGGAGCCGCTGGTTCGAACATTGCCGGCGCGACGAGCCTCGCGAAGCTCAGCGCCTCGATCCGGAACCGGCCAATCCGAGCGCGCGCGCCACACAGGCTTCGGCCAGACAGAGAGTGGCATCGAGGCAGGGCAGCCTGTGCATGTCGGTGCCGAGCGCGATCGGCAATTCCGTGCAGGCGATGAGCAGCACGCCGGCGCCGAGCGCCAGAAACTCGAAGGCGAGGGCGCGGCTGAGATCTGCGGCCAGCGGCAGGTCGGCCGTCTTGACGGCATGGATGGCCCGCATCATCCGCACCTGCATGGCGGCGGTGGGCCGCACGACGGCGTAGCCCGCCGTCTCGAGACGACGGTCGTAATAGCCCGAGCCGAGGGTGCCGTCGCTGCATAGCAGCCCGACGGCCGTGCCCGGTCGATGACCGGCATCGGCCAGCCTAGACACGGCGATATCGGCGATGTGAAGCACCGGGATCGAGACCGCGGCCTGGATGGGCTCGTGCCAGTGATGCGCCGTATTGCAGGCGATCGCGATGAAATCGGCGCCCAGACTTTCGAGCTTGCGCGCGCCGGTCTGCAGATCCGGCGCGGGAGACGGAAAGTTGTCGGGATCGAGAACGGCTTTGTTGCGATCCGGGATGCGCGGATCGGACCAGACCGCGACTGGAATGTGGTCCTGGTCGCGGCTGGCGGGCGTCGCGGCCAGGATCTTGGCCAGGAAATCGAGCGTCGCGGCCGGGCCCATGCCGCCGAGCACGCCGATCAGCGGCTTGCCGGTCAGCGTCATGCGATGAGCCCCGAAAGATCGATCTGCGCCAGATATTGCCACAGGGCCACCTCCGATGCGTTGTCGCCGGGCGGCCGGGCGTAAAGCGCGACCGCCATAGGGTGCCGCATCCGGTCGGGATCGAGAACCGCGAGGCGCCCGGCCGCGATGTCGGCACGCGCCAGGCTCCTGGGCAGCTACCCAAACCCGAGCCCCGCCAGCACCATTTCCCGCAAGGCGCCGCTGAAGGCGCTGACGCACACGGTTTCGCAGCGGTAGCGGGCCGTGAGCTCCGGCATCACCTGCTTCCAGATGATTTCGCCGAAGAAGCTCGATTGCGGATAGGTCAGCAGTTGCAGCTGCCGATCCTCGCGCAGGCGTGCGTCCGGCAAGCCGACCAGGATCATGTCGTCACGGCCGACCGCCAGCCGCACTGCGCTTCCCGGCGCCACGACGGCGGAGGCCCGCTCGGCCTCGTAGCAGATGAGCAGGCCCGCCTCGTCGCGGAGCATCGTCTCGATACAGTCGGACCGGTTGGCGCAATGGAGATGATAGGCAGGCTGGTGGCCTTTGCGGCGGAGATCCTCGACGAGGCGAGGGAACAGCGAGATCGCCAGCGAATGCTGGATCGCGATCTTCAGCCGCGACGCCCGTGCCTGCTCGCCGCGCAACCGGCTGCGCAGTTCGTAGAGGTGATTGAGCGAGCGATGAAGGTCGGCATGGTTGTCGAGCGCCACCGCGGTGAAGCGATGCGGCCGGCAACTCCGGTCGATCAGCGTCACCCCCAGCCAGGCTTCCAGCGACTGGATGCGGCGGGAGAAGGCCGACTGGCTGAGGTTGCGGCGCTCGGCCGCGGCCGTGAAGCTGCCGAGCTCGCGCAGCACCAGGTAGTCTTCCAGCCAGCCGAGATCCATCGCTCACCCGTTCTGCTCTGCTCATATGCAGAAAACGCATTCTGTGCATAATTTTAGACGTTGGCGAACGCCCATTCCCTGATTAGCTTGCATCATCGGGCGGCGCCGTCCGGAGCTCAATGCAAAAAGTGCGGCATCTCACCCTGCCGCGCCCGACATCGACAGGGTCCCATGAACCTCGCCCGCTTCCCCCGCGTCCGTCTCGGCCATCTCCCCACCCCGATCGAGCCGATGCCGAACCTCAGTAAATCTTTGGGCGGCCCGCGCCTGTGGATCAAGCGTGACGACTGCACCGGCCTGTCGACTGGTGGCAACAAGACCCGCAAGCTCGAGTTCCTGATGGCCGACGCCCTGGCGCAAGGCGCCGATACGGTCATCACGCAAGGCGCCACCCAATCCAACCATGCTCGCCAAACCGCGGCGGCGGCCGCCAGGCTCGGCATGGCCTGCCACATCCTCCTCGAGGACCGCACCGGCAGCCGCGACCCCCAGTACACGCTGAACGGCAATGTCCTGCTCGACCGGCTGCACGGCGCGACGATCTCCAAGCGTGCCGGCGGCGCCGACATGGCGGCCGAAATGGAGCGGCTCGCCGACAGGGTGAAGAACGACGGCCGCAAACCCTATGTGATCCCCGGCGGCGGGTCGAACCCCGTCGGCGCGCTCGGCTACGTGAATTGCGCGCTGGAACTCCTGTCCCAGGTCAACGACATGGGGCTCGTGCCCGCTTCGGTGGTGCACGGGACGGGCAGCGCCGGAACCCAGGCTGGATTGGTGACAGGCCTCATCGCAAGCCGATCCGGTATTCCCGTGCTCGGCATCGGGGTTCGGGCGCCGAAAGCCCGGCAGGAGGAGATGGTGCTGGCGCTGGCGCGGCGGACCGCCGACTATCTCGGGCTCGGCGACATCGTGCGCGGCGAGCATGTCGTGGCGAATTGCGACTATGTGGGCGACGGCTACGGCGTGCCCACGACGGGCATGGTCGACGCCGTGCGCCAGGTGGCGCAACTCGAAGGCATCCTGCTCGATCCGGTCTATTCCGGCAAGGCGATGGCGGGATTGATCGACCTGGTCCGGCGTGGGCATTTCAGGGCCGACAGCGACGTCGTGTTCCTGCACACGGGCGGTTCCGCGGCCTTGTTCGGCTACCCCGACGCATTCGATCTGCCCGGCTATGTCGACTGAGGCCGCCGTCCGCCAATACTCCGGGAGCGCCGCGGACAAGGCGGTCCCCATCGCCGGCGCGGCCATCCGGGTCGACCGCGTCAGCAAAATCTTTCGCCGTTCGAAATCGGCACCGCCGCAGCCGGCGCTGGTCGAGGTGTCGCTCGCGATTCCGGCCGGCACTTTCACCTGCCTCGTCGGCCCCTCAGGCTGCGGAAAATCGACGCTGCTCAACCTGATCGGCGGGTTCACGGCACCCGACGGGGGCAGCATCACGGTGGATGGCGTGGCGATCCAAGGGCCGGGCGCCGACCGCGGCATGATCTTCCAGGAGCCGACGCTGTTTCCCTGGCTGACGGTGCGCGACAACGTGCTGTTCGGCCCCAAGGCCCAGCATCGGCTGACGCCCGCCATCGCCCGCGAGGCGGACGATCTGCTCGGCATCGTGGGCCTCGACCAGTTTCGCAACCACTTTCCCCACCAGCTCTCGGGCGGCATGAAGCAGCGCCTGGCCATCGCTCGGGCACTGGTCAACAACCCCGGCGTGCTGCTGATGGACGAGCCGTTCGGCGCGCTCGACGCCATCACCCGGAGCCACATGCAGGGCTTTCTGCTCGACCTGTGGACCACCCACCGCGCCACGATCGTGTTCGTGACCCACGACGTCGAGGAAGCTGTGTTGCTGGCCGACCGCGTCGTGGTGATGTCGCCACGTCCGGGACGGATCGCGGCCATGGTCGACGTCGACATTCCCCGCCCCCGCTCGGCGCTCGCGGTCGACACGCCCGAACAGGTCGCGGTGCGGCGGGTCGTGCGCAAACATCTGGCCG
Source organism: Lichenihabitans sp. (assembly GCA_965277635.1). Classification (GTDB taxonomy): domain Bacteria; phylum Pseudomonadota; class Alphaproteobacteria; order Rhizobiales; family Beijerinckiaceae; genus Lichenihabitans. The sequence goes on along the minus strand of CBDIDE010000001.1, from coordinate 198,075 downwards.
GGGTGGACCGGCATGACTGAAGCCCGCGCCATCCGGACGCCGGACGACACCGGATCGTTGAGTTCGGCGGTCGTGCCCATTCAGCACAAGGACTGGATCGAGGGAACGACCAGCCAGGATCGCGAGGCCAGGACGGTTCGCCGGCAGCGGACCGTGACAGGCCTCGTGTCGACGGCGACCTTGCTGGTGATCTGGGAACTGGTGGCACGGTTCGCGATCAACGATCGCGCCATTTTACCCGCGCCCTCGATGGTGCTGCAGGTTCTCTTCGTTCACCTTTGGACCGACTATCCAGCCCAGAGTTCGACGCTTCCCGAGCATCTCTTCTTCAGCTTCGTACGGATCACGATCGGGTTCCTCGCGGGAAGTGCCGTCGGCATCACCATCGGCGCGCTGATGTCGGCAAACCGCTTTGCCCACTATGCGATCGATCCGATCATCGAGGTGTTGCGCCCCTTGCCGCCGCTCGCATTCATCCCGCTGCTCGTGGTCTGGTTCGGCATCAACGAAATGCCGAAGATCGTGCTGATCTTCATCGGCGTCGTGCCGGTCATGATCATCGCGACCCTGACCGGCCTCGAGAGTGTCCCGAAGCAGATGCTCGATGTCGCGGCCTCATTGGGGGCATCACCACGCTACGCCCTCGTGCATGTCAAGATCCGCGCTGCACTCGTGTCGATCGTGATGGGCATGCGGGTCGCCGTCGGCGTGTCCTGGACCAGTATCGTGGCGGCCGAGATGATCGCCGCCGATCGCGGCATCGGCTACGTCATCCTCGAAGCCGGCAACTACCTCGACACCGCGATGGTGTTCTCGGCCATCATTCTCATCGGGGGCGTCGGCCTCCTCATGGATCGAGCCTTGCGGCTCGTTCTGCGGCGGCTCGACCCGACCGCCGCATGACAGGCCTTTCCGACCACTGACACCGACGCTTGGGGGAGATCACGATGAGACGACAAGTGCTACGGCAGAGCGCATGGATCGCGCTCGGCGCGATGTTGGGGACGGGCGGCGTCGGGGCGGCAGTCGCGGCCGACGAACCCAGCGTCGTCGTCAGCTACTGGCAGCAGGCGACCGCCCTGCCCGAAACCATCCTGGCGACGCAGCCCGACCTGCAGAAGTCGATTCCCGCGAAGATCAGCTACAGGTCCATCACCAGCGGCCCCGCGGCCCTGGCGGCCATGAAGGCCGGGGCCTACGACTTCGTCGGCGGCGTCGGCAACCCGCCGGTGCTGAGCGCGATCGCCAATCACACCAACATGAAGATCGTCTGGGCGCAGTATTACGATCTCGCCGGCCTCGCGGTTCAGACCGACGTCCAGATCCCTGACGGCCTCGTCGGCAAGACCCTCGCGCAGCAGATCGGCTCCTCCGAGGCCTTCTCGTTCTACGGCTGGCTGAAGAACCGCAATCTTCTGGGCAAGGTGAAGCTCATCGACATGCTGCCGCAGGCCATGTTGGCCGCCTACAAGAGCGGCGCGATCGCGGGCGGCTACGTCAGCGAGCCGTTCCCGAGCATGATGGTCACCGCCAAGGGCAAGATGGTCGTCACCAGCACCCAGATGGCCGAGGAAGGCTATCCGGGCGTCAACGTCATCGCCGCCAATGCGGACCTCGTCAAGAACCACCCGGAGGTCGTGCAGGCCTATGTCTGCGCCATGCAGAAGGCGCAAGATCTCGTGCAGGGCGATCAATCCACCGATGTCCTCAACAAGGCCGGGGCCTTCAGCGGCGGCGTTCCCAATTCGGACGAGGTCGTGAAGATGGGCAAGGCATGGCCCTATTGGCCGCTGGCGAAGCAGATCGGTCCCGACGGACTGGGGACTGTCGAGGACCCTGGCACGGGGATCATCGCCAAGGTGCTCTACAAGACCGGGCAATGGATGAAGGACCAGGGCAAGATCGCCGAGCCGCCGGACGAGAAGACGGTCGCGAGCTATATCGATCCGAGCTTTGCCAAGAACGTCATCGATGGCAAGTGCAAGTAAGCCGATCGGGTAATGTCGTTCTGGCGTCGAGGGGTCTTGGGCGATGGAGCGTCTCGGCGTCGCTCGGGCGGGGACGGCCGCAGACCGGTAGGCCTCGGCGCTGACGAGGAACGCCAGCGCTTCCTCGGTTGGCGTCGCGTCGTATGCTGAAATCGCACTTCCAATCGTTCGACGATGTCGCCGACCCGGCGCGCTGCGTCGCCCGCGTCGCGGGGCTGCGGCGGGAACTGGCGCGGCAGGATTTGACCGGCTTCATCGTCCCGCGATCCGACGAGCACCAGAACGAATATGTGCCGAAGAGCGCGAGGCGGCTCGCCTGGCTGACGGGCTTTACCGGGTCGGCCGGGATGGCGATCGTGATGGCCGACATCGCCGCGATCTTCGTCGACGGACGCTACACGCTGCAGGTTCGCGAGCAGGTCGATCCCGAGGTCCTGGCACCGCAATCGTCCGTGGACAATCCGCCCGAGGCCTGGCTCGGAACGGTCCTGCGGGCGACCGATCGGCTGGGTTACGATCCCTGGCTGCACACGCCCGGCCAGATCGAAACCCTGGCGGAGGCTGCGGCAGCGGCGGGCGCAGCTCTGGTCCCGGTGGAAACAAACCCGGTCGACGCGATCTGGCGGGATCGCCCCGAAGATCCGCTCGGTGCGGTCCGGCTCTACGACGATGCGCTCGCCGGGCGCGGCGCCGAAGTCAAGCTCAGGGACATCCGCGGCGCTCTGAAGGGCGTCGACGCCCTGGTCGTGAGCGACCCGCACGCGCTGGCCTGGGCGTTCAACATCCGAGGCTCCGACGTCGAGCATACGCCGCTGCCGCTCGGCTACGCGCTCATCCCGAAAGACGGGAGGCCGACGGTCTATCTCGACCGTCGCAAGCTGACGAACGGCGTCCGCGACGCGCTCGAGGTCCACGCCGCGGTCGCGGAGCCGAGCGTCTTGCTTTCCGATCTTCGTCAGCTTGGCGCGGACGGCGCCAAAGTCCTGCTCGACGGCGCCACCGCCGCCGAGACATTGCGCACCATCATCAGGAGCGCCGGAGGGATCGCCGAGGTCGGCCGCGACCCGATCGCGCTCATGAAGGCGACCAAGACCGAGGCCGAACGGCGGGGCTCACGGCTGGCTCACAAGCGCGACGCCGCGGCCTACGTTCGTTTCCTGCACTGGTTCGCCGAGAACGCACCGAAGGGCGGACTGACCGAGATCTCGGCCGCCGTGACGCTTGAAACGTTCCGCCGTGACACCGGCGCGTTGCGGGATCTGGCGTTCACGACAATTTCCGCGTTCGGGCCTCACGCCGCGCTTCCGCACTACCGCGTCACGACCGCCACGGACCTGCCCATCGGGCCGGGGCTCTATCTGGTCGACAGCGGCGCGCAATACGATGAAGGAACGACCGACATTACCCGCACGGTCGCGGTGGGCAGCCCCGATTCCGAGATGCGAGACCGCTTCACGCGGGTGCTGAAAGGTCACATCGCCATTGCCCGGGCGGTCTTCCCGGCCGGGACCTCTGGCGCGCAGCTCGATAGCCTGGCACGCGTGGCGCTCTGGGAGGCCGGGCTCGACTTCGATCACGGCACCGGCCACGGCGTCGGAGCCTATCTGTCGGTGCACGAGGGTCCGCAGGAGATTTCCAAAAGGGGCGGCGTCGCGCTCGGCGAGGGCATGATCGTCTCCAACGAGCCCGGCTACTACAAGACCGGCGTCTGGGGCATCCGGATCGAGAACCTCGTCCTGGTGGAGGCGCGCGACATCCCCGGTGCCGAGCGCGCGATGCTGGGGTTCGAGACCCTGAGCCTCGCGCCGATCGACCTCGCTCTCGTCGAAACAGGCCTGCTGACGAGCGGTGAGCGCGACTGGCTGGATGACTATCACGCGCGGGTTCGAGACGTTGTCGGTCCGCTGGTCGAGCGCCCGGTGCGCGGGTGGCTGGAGGCGGCCACGCGCCCTCTCGGTCCTTGATCCGAGATCGTGGAACCTGACGCACAAGATTGATTGCACTGATGCGACCTGATTGGTTCAGGGCGCCTGGTGGATGGACCTCTTGGCGCCGCGCGAGTTCCGTAACGCTCACCTGCTCTTGCCCATCATGTCCGGCGCCAAGCCACGCATCGCCTGTGGCAGGGTGATGTTGCCTTCCCGATGCAAAGGTCCGATCCCATAGAGGCGGCCGATGGACGCCGCCGCCTGCAAGGACGCTACGGCACCCACGTTCGGACCGAACCGAGGCTGCTCGTGGATCATCGCGTCACCGATGGCAGACGACGAGATCACATGGCGCGCCTCGTCATGGCGACTCCATGAATTCCTTGAGATACGGTGCCCAGACCTTGGCGCGCGTCAGCGTCTGGTGTCCGATGGTCTCGGGCCCCTCCGGTATGATCACGAACCGCCCCTTGGCGACGCGAGGCATCACCCGGGCCATGGTGCCGAGTTGGGCGGGGTTGAGCAGGTCATCGGCGAAGTTCACCGCGAAGACAGGCGCCACGATCTTGTCGAGGGCTGGCTCCGGGTCGTAGTCCGAGACGGCCTGGAACCAATAGAGATAATCGTTGGCGTCGACGGACCTCCGCGCGTCCGCGACGATCTTGTCGAAAAAAGCGTTCGCGCTGGGTTGCGTGCCCGCAGCGGCTTCAAGGACGCGAGGCGAGCCGGTCATGATGGTGAACAACGGCAGCACGGTCTGGAAGTGGGTCGGCTGCTTGACGTAATCGCCGTTCTGGTAGTCGGGATCGTTGCGGATGCTCTGCATGATGAGGTCGCGCCACAGGTAGTTGCGCCCGGTCACCGCCACCGGCTGGCTCGCCACCGGCATGATGGCGTCCATCATGGTCGGATAGCGTTCCCCCCAGAGCCAGGCATGCATGCCGCCCATCGAGGTGCCGAGCACGAGGCGCAGGTGATCGATGTGGAGGCCGTCGACCAGCAGGGCATGCTGCGCCTCGACAATGTCGATATAGCCATAACGCGGAAACCGGGCGTGCAGGCCGTCGCTCGGCTTGCTCGATCCGCCGCGGCCGATGCCGTCCGGCATGATGATGAAGAACTTTTCCGCGTCGAGCGGCTGTCCCGGCCCGAACAGATAGTCGGCCAGCGACGGATTGAGAAAGTTCCGGCCCGTTCCGGTCGTGCCGTGCAGCGCCAGCACGGCATTGACCACCCGCCCGGAGGCGTCGGTCTTCGGCGTTCCGAGCGTCGTATAATGCAGCTTCAGCGCGGCCATGGTCTCGCCGGACTGGAACTTGAAGTTCGGGGCGATGTAGTCGCCCTCCTTCGACTCGAGCTTCGCCGGCTTGGCCTCGGTGGGCTTTCCCGCGTCGGCCGGTGGGTCGAAGCCGGCGGCCGCAAAGGCCGGCGCCATCTTGGCCGAGGACAGGAAGGCGATCATGGTGCGGGCCGCATCCGGATCGCGCGAGCGTTTGATGACACCAGCCGAATAGACGGTGCGCAACTGCAAGGGGTCCGGCAGCGGGCCGACGAGATCGACCCCGGCAACGGGCTTGATCTCGCTCGTCTGCCCGATCGCGATGGCGACCTCGCCGCGCGCCAGGGCCTCCATGGCCGCGGTCCCGTCGGGAAAGAGCTTGATGCGCGACTTCAGGGTCTCGTCGAGCCCCATCCGGCGCAGGAGTTTTGCCAGGTAGATGCCGGTGGTGGCTCCGGACGCCGGATCCGCAAGGCCGATCGAGGGCGCGGCCAGGAGAACGGCGCGGATGTCGGCCTCGTTGGCGATGGCGGGCCGGGCCGCAGCGCTCTTCACCGCCACGCCCAGCCGCACGCTGCCAAGGCTGGCGCGGCCCTCCGGAACCACCACGCCTTGCCGGACAAGATCGTCGAGCCGCGCCGGCGGGAGGATGACGACATCGGCGGTCCCCTCGCCGGCCGCCAGATCCCGAATGGCGCCCGCGGTGCCATAGCTGACGTGCAGTCCCTGCCCGACCGCGGCCGGCGCCAGCGCCTGAGCCGCCTCGAGCGGTGGCTTGACGGCCGCCGCCGACAGTACCGCGATGTCGGCCGCGGTTGCGATTTTGAGGCCGGCCAACAGCATGCCGACCGAAAGACTGAGCGAACGTATCATGGCGTGTTCCTGCTGGCTTGCGACGCCGTCGCGGGCTTGCGAGTCTCCGCGGCGGCGCTGGTATCGCGACCGGCCAGAGCGGCCGGGCCGATTCCCGTCAAGCGCTACGACGACGGCGCAAAGACGTGGATCTTGCCATCGCCGCCCCCGGTCGCCCCGACCGGCAGGTAGACCCGGCCGCTGGCTTCGCTCGACGTCACGGAATGGGGCGCCCCGCCCGTGATGGCGATCGTCTGTACGAGCTTATTGGTCTTGGCATCGATTACGCCGAGCACCGGACCGCCCGGGTTGTCGCGCGAAGCCGTATAATATTGATTGTTCCTCGCGTTGTAATTCACCATGTCGGCGCCGCCGAGGCCCGGGATGGTGGCGACCACGGCACCCGTCTTGGCGTTCATGATGGTGGTCATGGCGGGCATCTTCTTTCCGTCGGCGGTGCAGCCCAGCACGAAATTCTGGTCCGGCCCGAAGGCGAGACCGGCCGGGTGGCAACCCTCGACAGGGAGGATCTTGACGAGCTTGCCCTTGCGCGGATCGATGACCGCGACTCCGCCTTTCTTGGGATCCTTGTCGAGTTCGGGGATCGACATGTAGAACATCCCGTCTTCGGGATTGTAGGCCGGCTGCTCGGCCCCGTCGGTCGCGTTCGAGAACTCCACCTTGCCGATGATCGCATGGTCGGGCTTGGTGGAAATGACGGTGGCGAAGGGTGGATCCTCGGCGTTGTTGACGCCGATGAAGACCTCGTCCTTGGGATCGTAGGCCATCTCATCGAGCCGCGTCTTGCCGCCCGTGCTGACCGTGGCCGTCGTCTTCTCGGTCGCCGGGTCGATGATCTTGACGGTGCTGTCGCCGTCGCCCGCCCAAAGCTCCTTGCCGATGAAGATCACCCCATCGGGCCCCGAAATGTCATTGTCGACCTTTCCGTCCTTCATGACTGCGCCCACGAAGCTGCCGACACGGCCGATGTAGCGGTCGGCCTTCGTATCGAAAATGTCGACCGCCTTGTTGCTGCGATCGGCGAAATAATAGCGACCGTCCGCCTGATCGATGAAGCTGATATCGAACGCCTTGACCGGCTGGCCGGGAATGTCGATCGTCCCGATCGGCTTGAGCTCCGCGGCTCGCGCGGTTCCGGACAGCAAGGACGCGATCAACAGAGCCAGTCCAAGGCTCGCTTTATGTGTCATGTGATCCTCCCGATGTGCGTCGCTCGAAAGACCGGGCGCCGTTGTGACGGTCTCGAGGCAATGATGCCTAGTTTCGCCGACTTCGTCCGTTCCCGCCAGTATGGATAGGCCAGCATCCCCGATGCGTCATAGGCCTGAAACAGCGACACGACGATGAAGGGGGTCACGATCGTGGCACTGCGGCCGAATGTGTTGCAGATGCCTGCGGCCCTGAGCCGAACCTCGATCCGAACGAGCTCGGGGATGCGGAGTCCGAACAGGCCGAACGCTTCCTCCTGGACGGTCGGCATACCCGTGCTCGTCATGCGAGGATGACGAGGCGACGCCTCCCGATGTCGGAGGAGTTCATCGCGCTGCGTCCCGACGCTCGGCTTGTGGTCTCGGCACCGGCAGCGTCTCGAGGCCTGCCACGCAAGCGTTTATGCGCGCCTCGTAGTCGAGCCCCGGCTGGCTGCCGTCGGAGGCGGTGACCTGGCGGATGTCGGTGCCGGACACGAAGGTGCCGCGCAACAAGGTTCGCCGCTCATCTCGGATCGCCCAAGACGGCGTAGGCGAGGCATTCGATCAGCATCCCGGGCGCGAGCAGTTCCTTCACGACGACGGTCGAGCGGCTCGGATAGGGGTCGGAAAAGACCTCGCGATAGACCGCGTTGAACCCCGCGAAATCCTTGGCGTCGACCAGGTAGACGACGACCTGCGTCACGTCCCGCAGCGTGCCGCCCGCCGCCTCCACGGATTGCTTGAGGTTCGCCAGCATGCGGCGGGTCTGCACGGCGATGTCGCCCTGCACGATGGCCGCTGTGGCAGGATCCTTGGGGATGTGGGACGAGAACAGCAACGCTCCCGCCCGCACGGTGCCATTGAGCGGAACGTTGGGGGTCCGCGCCAACCCGGTCTCGACGACCCGAAACATGATGTCCTCCATCCGAGCGGCGTGTCGGTGCGCCGCGTTGCCGACTTAGGGCTCCCACGGAGATAAGCGCTTCGATTCGCGGCGCAGTTCTCCTCTTGGGCCATCCAGTCAAACGAAGCACTTATCTCCATGGGGACCCTTATTGCGGACGATCCGCCCGATAGGGCGCCACGGCGATAGCCGGCGTCCTTTCGGCGACGATATCGGCGACGAGGCGTGCCGACCCGCAGGCGAGCGTCCATCCGAGCGTGCCGTGACCGCAATTGACGATCAGGTTGTCGATGCGGCTCCGGCCGATCAGCGGTCGCCCGTCGGGCGTCATGGGACGCAGCCCCGTCCATAGCGTCGGTTGCCGCTCGTGCGGAAAGCTCGGGAAGAGGTCGCGCAACCCGTCCATCAGCGGCGCGCATCGCGCCTCGCTGAGCCGCGTGTCGAAACCGGTGAATTCCGCCGTCCCGGCCATCCGTAGCCGGTTGCCGAGACGCGAGAAGCCGATCTTCCGCTTCTCGTCGATCAGCGACGTCGTCGGAGCGCCGTTCCAGCCGTCGACCGAAACGGTCGCCGAATATCCCTTGACCGGGTAGATCGGCAGGCGAACCCCAAGCTGGCCGGCAGTCCCCGCGCTGTAGCTGCCGAAACACAGCACGTAGCGCTCCGCCCGAAGCGTCTCGCCGTCGATCTTGATGCCTGCGATGGCCGAACCGTCGCAGGTGATGGAGCGGATCTCGCGCCCGAAGAGGAACCGGACGCCGGCCCTTTGGCAAATCCCGGCCAAAGCCTGGGTGAACTTCAGGCAATCGCCGGTCTGGTCGTCCGGCGAGTGGATGCCTCCGGCGATGTCGCCGGCGCTGGGCTCGAGCGCCGGCTCGGCCGCGATGCAGGCGTCGCGATCGAGCACGCGCTGCGCCATGCCGATCGAGGCATTGCGCTCAACGGTCCGGGCGGCCTCTTCGAGCGCCGTCCGCGAGCGGTGGACGACCAGGATGCCGCGCTTGACCTCGTCGTAGGCGATCGCATGCTCGGCGACGAGCGCGTTGAGGTCCACCCAGCTCAAGGCGGCGAGGTCGTGGATCGCGCGGGCATTGTCGCGCCATCGCTCCGCCGTGCAATTGCGCAGGAATTGCGGCCCCCACCGCCACAGGCCCGGGATCGCACGCGGCCTCAGCAGCAGCGGCGCATCCTCTCGGCCGAGCCAGCGCAGGAGATTGCGCGGAACACCCGGCGCGCTCCAGGGGCCGGCGCCGTGGGCCGCGATCTGGCTGCCGTTGGCAAAGCTCGTCTCGAGGCCGGCGGCTGGCTGGCGATCGACGACCGTGACGCTATGGCCGTCCCGCGCCAGAAAATAGGCGGTCGTCACGCCGATCACGCCGGCGCCGAGAACCAGAATATCCATGTCGCATGTCCTGTTCTGAAGCCCCGCGCAGCTTCCGCTCCACGGGGCGAAGGTCACCGCGCGCTTTGGCCGAAGTGACGTTCGAGGCGCTTCACCAGATAGGCCAGAGGCGCCGCCATCGCGAAATACAAGGCACCCGAGACGAGGTAGATCTCCATCGGCATGAAGTATTCGCTGGAGAGATCCCGCGCCCGCAAGGTGAGCTCGGGCGCCCCGATCAGCGAGGCCACCGACGTATCCTTCAAAAGCCCGATCGCGTAGTTGCCGAGGGGCGGCAGGGCGATGCGGGAAGCCTGGGGCAGGATGATGAAACGCATCACCTGCGGATAGGTCATGCCGATCGATTGGGCCGCCTCGCCCTGCCCCCGCTCGATCGCCGCGATGGCGGCGCGGAAGATTTCCGACACGTAGGCGCCGCCGTTGAGGCCGAGGCCCACCACGGCAGCGATGAAGGCCGGCAGGACGATGCCGACCGAGGGCAGACCGAAATAGACGAGAAACAGCAGGGCCAGCAGCGGCGCACCACGCACCAAGTCGACATAGACGGCGGCAAAACGCGCAAGAGACCGATGCGACGACAGACGCGCCAGCGCCAGGACGAGACCGAGGCTGACCGCCAGGATGAAGGCGAGGACCGCCATGCGCAGCGTATTCCCGGCGGCCGTGCCGAGCTGCGGCATCCATTCGCCGAGATAGTTCGCGAGTTCGGACAGGCGGGGGAATGCCGTCATCGGCCGCGTCCCGTCCGCGCCTCGAGCAGGCGCACCGCGTGCGAGAGCGGCAGACTCATAGCCAGGTAGATCGCCGTCATGATGAGATAGACCTGGGTGCTCAGATAGGTCTGGTTGATGATGGCCGTCGCCTGGAAGGTGATCTCGGGCGCGGCGATCGCCATGGCGATCGAACTGTCCTTCAGCAGGCCGATGCCGTAATTGCCGATCGGCGGAAGCGACGTTCGGATGGCCTGGGGCAGGACGATCCACCACATCGCCTGGGGACGGGTCATGCCGATGGCGAGGGCGGCCTCGGCTTGCCCCTTGTGCACGGCATCGATCCCCGACCGGTAAATCTCGGCCAGATAGGCGGTGCCGTTGAGGCCGAAGCCGATGATGGCGGCCGTCAGCGGCGACAGCCGCAGCCCGAATTCGCCGAGCCCGAAATAGATGATGAAGAGCTGGGTCAGCACGGGAATGCAGCGGAAGATCTGGACATAAGTGTCGGCCGCCAGCACGAGGAGCGTCGAGCGCGACCGTCGCATGAAGGCCACGACGAGCCCGAGGACCAGGGCGATGGCGAGCGCGCCCGCGGTGATCTCGAGGGTCGTCACCGCGGCCTTGAGCAGCGCCGCCAGGATCGAGGGGATGAGCGGCAGCGCGCGGGCCCAGGCCGTCATGACATCGGCTTCTTCTGCAGCACGGCGCGCAGGAAATCCCGCGTGCGCGCATGCGCCGGCGCCCTGAACAGGCGACCCGGCGGCGCCTCCTCGACGATCTCTCCCTTGTCCATGAACACGACGCGATCGGAGACCTCTTCGGCGAACCCCATTTCGTGGGTGACGATGACCATCGTCATCCCGTCCTCGGCGAGCTTGCGCATGACCGCCAGGACCTCACCCACCAGCTCCGGATCGAGCGCGGATGTGGCCTCGTCGAACAGCATCAGCTTGGGCTGCATCGCCAGCGCCCGGGCGATGGCGACCCGCTGCCGCTGGCCGCCGGAGAGCCGGTCCGGGTAGGCCTTGCGCTTGTCGGCCAGGCCGACCTTCTCCAGCAGCGCATCCGCGAAGGCTTCGGCCGATTTGCGATCCTGCCGCAGGACCCGGACCGGGCCGATGCAGACATTCTCCAGGACCGTCAGATGCGGAAACAGGTTGAAGCTCTGGAACACCATCCCGATCTGCGCCCGCAGGAGCGCGATCTCCCTTTCGCGCAACTTCCGGTAGGCGCCCTCAACCAGGCGTTCGCCCATGAGCTGCCCGCCGACGAAGACATGACCCTCGGAAGGTTCCTCGAGATAATTGATGCAGCGGAGCAGCGTCGTCTTGCCGGAGCCGCTCGGGCCGATCAGGCAGACCTTCTCGCCCTTGGCGACGTCGAGGTGGATTCCGCTGAGCACGCGGTGGGCACCGAAGCTCTTTCCCAGGTTGACGATGCGCACGAGCGGGTCCGACGCCACCGCGGCAAGCTGTTCCTGCGGCATGAGCCGGCCGTCCAGGGTCAGGCGAAGAGCGGCATGTAGTCTTTCATCTTATGCCCGAAGGGACCGAGAATATCGCCGTTGGCGTCACGATCGACTCCGAGGCGCGGATTGGGGTCGGGTGGCACGAGGTAGTCCGGGTTCGTCATGCCATAGGTCTTCAGGATCTCGGCATTCCGCTTCTTCGCCCAGAGCCAGCGTACCCCGGTATTCACGGCATCGAACAGGTCCTGGTTCTCCGCGTTCATTCCCATGACGGAATGCTGCTTGTTCGACATGATCGGATAGGCGGGATCGACGGCGATCGGCAGTTGCTTCACGCCCATGCTGGCGTTGTTCTGGATCATGGCAGCGACGAAGGGCGCGTCGAGGACGCCGAAGTCGAGCCGTCCTGCCGCGATATCGCGCACGCAGGCGTCGAACGTGTCGTAGAGCTTAACGTCCGTGACGCCGGGGATCTTCTTGAGTTCCGGCACGACCGTCACGCCGGTGATGGCGCCGACGCTGTGGCCGGTGAAGTCGGAGGCCTTGACGTAATCCTTGATCGGGGTGTCGGCGCGCATAGTCGCGAAGGCGCCGGTGTAATAGATCGCGTCGGTGCACAGCATGATCTTCGAGCGCTGCGGCGTCCAGCCCATGTTGCCGAGCATCACGTCGGCGCGTCCGCTCTTCACCGATTCGATGGTGGCGGACCATTCCATGAAGGCCGGCTTCGCCTTCAGCCCGAGACGGTCGGCGATGATGCTGATCATGTCGCCGTCGGTCCCGATGATCCCGCCGTCCTTTTCTCCGGTGACGGGAAGCACCGGGATCGTCGCCACTGTGATGATGCCGGGTTCGACGGTCTTGAACGACGGCGGGGTCGCCGCCCAGGCGTCTGATCGACAGAGCGCGCCGAGGCCCAATCCTGCGGCGAGCGTCGCGAGGCCGAAGGCGCGGCGGGACACACCCCGACCCGCGGCGAACGTGTCGTTCTCGGTCATCCTGTTCTCCTGGCTAAAGGCCTTGTCCTGCAGGCGGAGGGAGACATCGCGCGGCACCGGCCCCTCAGGGCTTGCCGCTGCGACCGACGTGGGCGCGGGCGACGATCTCGATGAGGCCGCCGGGGATCATGATGCCGGCGATGATGGTCGCGCGATTGGGGTAGGGACTGCGGAAGAAGGTCCCGTAGACTTCGTTCATTCCCGCGAAATTGTCGGGCGAGGTGAGATAGACCTGGACCTGGACGACGTCGTCCATCGTGCCGCCGGCCGCCTCGACCGCATGGCGCAGGTTCTCGAGGGTGACGCGTGTCTGGTCCCGAATGCCGCCGGGCGCGCAGGAGCCGTCCGGCAGGCAAGCCCAGTGGACCGTGTACAGGATCCCGTCGGATTCGACGGCCCATTCCGAAGGCACGCCCGAGTCGGGCAGGCCGAAACTGATCTTCTTCTTCACGCGACCTCGCCTGTCCTGTAGCGAAATACCCTATGTTTGCAGTCTGAGGCGGCGGGGCGGGGAAATCGAATGATATCTCCTCATGGCCTATCGGCCTCGCTCATGGGCGAGTTCGGATCGAATCCTCGGCGCTGGCCTGATCGCGAGCGAAGCCACGTTTGCGCTGGCCGCGGCAGCGTGGCGATAAAGGCCGGCCAGCAGAGTCTCTGGGTTGCCGCGTCGCTTCGCGCCTCGCCAAGACGATGCGAAGCCGCTCGACAAATCAGCCTGAAACGCCTGGGTGATCGCGCGATGAATCACTCAAACTCAGCGAAATGGAGCGGGACTCAGATGTCACCCTGCGTTCTTCACAGAAGCGATCATCGGTGAGCAGACCACGATCAGTCGCGCCCGACGGCGGGGCGCGACTGATGCAAACCCGATCGACCTCGAAGCAGCGCTGCCGGGCCAGGTCGTAGAGAGACAGCGGATCAAAACGATGCTTCTTTCCACCAAGCCAATAGGCGAAGAAGCGGAACGTGATGCGGGGTTCGAAACGGGCGAACCAGATGCGGGACTGGCGGAACGGATAGGCCGCCACGGGATCGAGCAGGGCAAAACCGAGCCCTGCCTCCACCATGGCGCAGGCGGCTGTGGCGCCGGCGCATTCGATCACCTGCACGGGCGGGTTCGATCGCTGTGAAAAGACCTGGGCGATCGGATTGCTGAGGTGATCGGCCCGCGGGACCTCGATCATCGGCATCCCGTCGAGGTCGGCGGCCCGGATGATCTCGCGTCCCGCCAGCCGATGGGTTTCGGGCAGAAGGCAGCGGGCGTCGAACTCCATGAGGAGCCGCCCTTCGACCTCAGGGACCGGAGTCGTCTCGAGTGCAATGCCGAAATCGGCCTTGCGGGCGGCGATCTGGCCCAACACCTGCTCGTTGCTGACGGCATCCACCAGAAAGAAATCGGCCGACACCGCCTGCCGATAGCCCGAGATGACGCTCGGCAGGATCGCGGTCGAAGCGACGGGCACCAGGGCGACCGTGATGGTGCGTTGACCGGCCACCTTGAGACGGAGGCAAGCGTCGTTGATGCTGTCGAGCCCGAGAAACGAGCGCTCGATCTCGTCGAAGAGGATCGCCGCCTGCTCGGTCGGGATCAGGCGTCCGGCCCGCCGATCGAACAGCGGAAACTGCAGGAGCGTATCGATCTCGCGCAAGAGATGGCTGACCGCCGGCTGAGTGACATGCAGGCTGGCCGCCGCGCCAGTGACGGAGCCGGTCAGCATGACCGCCCGGATCACCTCGATATGGCGAAAGGTCAGCTTGTGGGCCATTCAACCTCTCGAAGCGAAACGTCCAGCATGACGTTGAGCCATGACGTAGCGTCATGCGGTATGCGCAAGTCTCACTCGGCTCCGGTCAAAGATCAAGCCGGCTGCGGATCGGGCCAGGGCTCCGGCTCCAGATCCTATGAGGGTTAGCGGCTGGTGACTCCCGCGTCCCGGATGTCCTGAACCCGATCATGGCGTTGCATTTCAGGTGAGATTGGAACAGAAGGCGGAGCAAGCCTTGATGGGCGGCTCGAGCGGTTGACCGGAGCGTAACTATGTGCGGCATAGCGGGCATCCTCGATAAGCGGAACCGTCTGTCGCCGGACCTGCTTCGAGAGATCGTGGCGGCCATGGCCGGAGAGATGGTCTATCGCGGCCCCGACGATTCCGGAGTCTGGCTGTCCACGGATGGACGCTGTGCCCTAGCCCACCGACGATTGTCGATCCTCGATGTCTCGTCGGCCGGCCATCAGCCGATGACGAGCGAAGCGGAGCGATCGGCTCTCACGTACAACGGGGAGCTTTATAACTTCGTCGACGTGCGTGGCGAGCTCGAGAAGCTCGGAGTCGCCTTCTCGACCCGTTCCGATACCGAGATCGTCCTCAAGGCCATCGATCGGTGGCACATCGAAGCCCTGCAGAAATTCGACGGCATGTTCGCCTTCGGCCACTACGATGCGCAGAGCCAGGTCCTGCTGCTCGCGCGCGACATTTTCGGGGAGAAGCCCCTTTACTATATCGAGACGGCCGACATCCTCGCCTTCAGCTCCGAGCTGCATGCCCTGACGAAGCTACCGGATTTCGACGCCAAGGTGGAGCTCGACACGATCGCCGCCTTCCTTTGCTACCAGTACGTCCCGGCGCCGTCGTCCATCTATCGCGCGGTCAAGAAGTTGCCGCCGGCTTCCTTCCTGGTCCTTCGGCCGGGAACGGAGGCTCGAGTCCAACGCTATTTCCATTTCCGCACGAGCCCGGTTCAGACATCCGGACGCGACATCGACGATCTCGCAGACGAGCTCGAGGACGTTCTCGTGCGCTCCGTGCGCCAGCGGCTCGTCGCGGATGTCCCGGTTGGCGCCTTCCTGTCCGGCGGCGTCGATTCCTCGGTCATCGCGGCGCTTGTGCGACGTCGACTCGATCTGCCGCTTAAGACGTTCTCGATCGGCTTCGCAAACCACCCCGAGTCGGAGCATTTTGACGCTGCGGAGATCGGCAGCTATCTGGGCACCGACCATCGGGACCAGGTTCTGCAGACATATGCGCTCGACCTCGGCCGCCATATCGGCTCGATCCTGGACGAGCCGAACGCCGACAGCTCCTGCTTGCCGACCTATCTCGTCAGCAGGCATGCGCGCGAGCAGGTCACGGTGGTCCTCTCCGGTGACGGCGGCGATGAGCTGTTCGGTGGTTACAACCGTTACTTCAACACCTGGGACGAGGAGCGTCGCCAGAGGAGCGGCGACCGCAGCCTGGATTGGTGGCGGCTCGGCGACGTCTATCTCGGAAACCGCATCCTCGTTTTCCCGGAGAACGAGGTTGAAGCCGCTTTGGGCGTGACGCCCGATCGCTTCTCCTGGCGGCTCGGCGAGGACCGACGGCTGCTCGAAGCGGACGAGCGGCCGCTCATCAACGTGCTGCGCGAGTCGGACGCCAACACCTACCTGCCGGGCGACGTGCTCGCCAAGGTCGATCGCATGAGCATGCAACACTCGCTCGAGGTGCGCGCTCCCCTGCTCGGCATGGAGGTCGCCAAGTTCGCCATGCGGCTCGCCGCCGACGATTGCTACGATGGCGGCCAGGGCAAGCGCGTCCTCAGGCGTGTCGCCACGCGCCATCTTCCCGAAGCCTGGGTCAATCGACCGAAACGGGGCTTCGGCATGCCGATGCAGCTGTGGGACCAATCCGTCCTCATGCCGGAGAACCGAAGGTTGCTCCTGTCGAGCGAGAGCCGGCTCGCCGAATGGATTGATCGCAAGCAGATCGCGGCGTATCTCGACAAGCTCGACGCAAATTTCAGTCCCTATCGGGCGTGGACGTTCTTCATCCTCGAGCATTGGCTGAGGACGCATCCGGCCGTTCCGGCATGATGTCCGGATCTGCCCGAAACGAGAGTCTTGCATGATTGACATCGCGGCGCAGCACAAGGCGGAAGTCGACAAGGGCGACCGCTTCGAGTTTGGCAAGAACTGGTCGCGCTTCCTGCGGACGCTAACCGACTCCAAGATCGCGCTCGCCGAGGCATCGCTGCGCGCCTTCCTGGGCCGCGATATCGCGGGCAAGAGCTTCGTCGACATCGGCAGCGGCAGCGGGCTTTTCAGCCTGGCCGCACGCCGGCTCGGCGCCCGTGTCCGTTCCTTCGACTACGATAGCGACAGCGTCGCCTGCACGCGCGAGCTGAAGCGGCGCTATTTCGCCGACGATCCCGATTGGGTCGTCGAGCAGGGGTCGGCGCTCGACGCCGACTACCTCGGCAGGCTCGGGACCTTCGATATCGTCTATTCCTGGGGCGTTCTGCACCACACGGGCTCGATGTGGGCCGCGCTCGCCAACGTGAAGCCGCTCGTTCGCGTCGGCGGCCAGCTCTTCATCGCCATCTACAACGATCAGGGCGAGATCACCGACGAGTGGGCGCGCATCAAGGCCAGGTACAACAGCTTGCCCGGACCTGCGGCTCTCGCCTACGCGCTCCGCGTCATCGCGAAGGAGGAGGGACGGTCGCTTCGGCAATCTGCTCGCAGCAGGAACATCCGCGGATGGATCTCGAGCTGGAGGGACTACGAGACGCTCTCGGTTCGCGGCATGAACCGCTGGCACGACTGGATCGACTGGATCGGCGGACACCCGTACGAGCGCGCGACCATCGAGGAGATCATCGATTTCTACTCGCCCGACGGGTTCAGACTGACGAAGATCGAGGATCGCACGGGTGGCATCGGCTGCAACGAGTTCGTGTTCGAGCGAATCGCTCCCGCCGGCACGTTCGTCGAGAACCCCATCCCGGGCGGAAGCTCCATGGCGAGGCAGTACGGACGCCGGGTCGTCGGTCCTTTCGAGCAGGCCCAAGAAGGGTGGTGCGGCAGGATTTCCGACGCCACTCGGCCGAAGGGCGATGGACGCTTCTTCCTGTTGCGGAACGATAGGCTCCTGGGGGAAGTCGCGGTCGACGAGGCCGGTCGCCTTCCGGTCGCCGGCAGCGAGGTCGCGGAGGCGGAGGTGCTGAATGAGCCCTTCTATGTGGTCGCAGCAGAACGGCGCGTCGTCGAGCAGCCCTTCGTCCATCGGGGCGGCCACGGATGGGGCATCGCATTGGACGAACTGGCGGCTCGGGCAGATACCGGCCAACAACCTCGCCGGTCCGACGTGTTCCTTTTTGAAGACGGGCTTCAGTTGCTGCATCCGCACGCCATGCACCATGAGATCATGGAGGCCGGCGGCGGACGCTTCTCCCATTGGGGCAGCGAGCTTCTCTTTTCCCTGACGCGCGTCTCGGAAAATCCGAACGCCAACAAGCGAACCTACACGCTCCTCTACCTCAGCCGTCCGCTCGCGCGTGAACAGTCCCTGTCCAAGAGCTACGGACGCCGACTCGATGGGCCGCTCGAAGCCACGCAAGACGGCTGGACGCTCAGCGCGGATCTTCCCGCGGCGAGAAGCACGTGGTTCCTGATTTGCGACGACGTCAACGTCGGTCCGCTTCGCTCGATCGCCGATGGGCGGCATGTCGTCGCGGACGGCGGGGTGCCGCGGCGGACCGTCGAGACGATGGAGTTCTACGTCGTCGACGCGGCCGAGATGCCCCTTCCGCGTCCAATGTCCAAGCGCTCCGAGCGATCGTGGACGGTTCCATTGGAAGGCGCGGTAGGTCCGCCCGACTCCACCGAGTTCCCGCGCCGGTCGCGTGTCTTCGCCTTCCAGAACGGGCGACAGCTTCCTCATCCGCATGCGCAGCACGTTCACATCGATACGCTCGGGACCGGGCGCTTCTCGCACTGGGGGGAGTTCCTTTATTTCTCCACCTTGAACGGCGAGGATCCCAACGAGAGCAGCCAGCGCATGACGCTCTTGATCCCCAGCCAAGAGCCGTAACGAGGCGCCGGCCTCGGTTCGGGTCGCCTATCGCAAGATACGACCCGGAGATAGCCGTCCGCCATCGCCGACTTGCGAAAGTTGTTCAGGACGTGCGCTCTTCCGGCGTCTCCCATGTTTCGGGCGCGTTCGGGATCGCGAATGAGACTGAGGCATGCAGCGGCCAAGCCGGGCGCGTCGCCGATTTGGCACAACGTCGCCGTCACCCCGTCGACGACGCTGTCCGGCGTTCCTCCGGCTGCCGTCGCCACGACGGGTCTGCCGATCAGCTGTGCCTCGGCCACGACGTTCGGCATGCCTTCCTTCAAGGAGGCGAGCAGGAACACATCGCTCAGACCCATCAGCACGTTGATATCCGACCTCTGGCCCAGAAGCCGCAATCGATCCGAGAGTCCCTCGGCCGCTATTCGTGCGCGGGCGGCGTCTTGCGGACCGCCGCCGGCATGCAGCACGATGACGCCCGGCTCGGCGTCGAGGATCGCCATGGCCGCCGCGAGGAAAGTCTCGGGATCCTTCTCGGCCGAGAATCGAAAGACGCTGAGCACGACCTTGACATCGCACGCAATGCCGAGCTCGGCCCTCAATGCGTCGAGCTCCGGTGCGGTCGGCAGGGGGAAGCTCTCCGCGTCGATCGCGTTCGGGACGAAATGGACGAGGTGGCGGGGAATACCGATCCAATCGGCATAATCGTCGTTCGCGCCGCGATGATTGCCGGAATAGCGCACGCGCGGTGATCGAGCGAGTAACTGGTAGGCAGGCTTGAGCCAGGGTGCGTCGAGATAGGCGAAATGGGTCGGATTGTAATTGCGGAAGGACATGACGAGACGGGGCACGTTGGCTAGGTGGGCCGCGAAACCCCCGAGCAAGTTGCCGCCATCCAATTGGCAGAAGACCGCCTTCGGTCGCAGCTCAACGAAGGCCGCGTTCAGCCGCAGGATCACCTCTTTTCGCGGAAGGTCGGACCGCAGCACCGCGAGCGCGTCGGCGGTCTTCGGCAGGCACGCGATCTGAGTCATCACCGGAATTTGGCTGGCGTCCAGGACGCGGACATCGGCTTCGGTCAGGAGCCGAAGGTAGTGGGCATTCTTCCCTTCCAGCGGCTCGTAGCAGACGAAAGTCACCTCGAACCCGCGTGACTTCAGAGCCTGCGCGAGAAAGACCCATTGACGCTCGGCGCTGCCAGATGCGAGGCAGTGCGTGCAGACGGCGATCCGGTCTCCGGGGGACAGCGCGACTCGACCCGGATCCGTTCCGAGAAGGCCGCCAAGCGCCTCGTACGTGGCCTTCCCGGTCAGGGGTTCAGGCGCCTTCTTCCGGAAGACGGTCATCGGCGCCCTCCGTTCCGTGTCGGGCGTTCGCTCGACCAACCAGAAGGGGTCGCTTCCCTGCCCCGGCGCGATGCGGGAGACGAAGAAATATTGGTTGTAGACGGAGTATCGCCCGTTACCCGATGCCCGGATCTCGTCGTGGCTGCGCTCCAGCGGCGGGAGCGCTCGGTCTCCTTCAAAGGCGTAGTAGTTCCAGCACAGCTCCCGGTCGGGGGCGAGCGGCACGGGAGCTGGACCGGCGATCAGCATGTGGCCCGCTTCGGGCTGGAGCGGGGCCGCTCCGGCGGCCGTGAGCGGGATGTCGTTCGAGGCGGTGAAGATGCGCTTTTTGTAAAGTTCACGGACAGCACGCCCGCGATCATCCGCGTGGCGACCTTTGAACACGAGCTCGATTGCTCCTCCGGTATATGGATCCGCGACAAGGAGACGACGGACGCCGAGCTCCGCCCAGCGCTCGCAGGTCGGGGCATCGAGGCTCGCATGCGCGTCGGGGTTGAGCAGGACCAGGGTGGCGCCGCCGAGCGCCGCTCGGTCCTCATCGCGAAGGGGCCCGCGAAAGGCCAACCGCACGAGCGGTCGAGAAGAGTCGTCGGGGGGTAGCCCTTGGCTCAGCTCCATGGCGGCCAGCAGCAGCGCGGGTGGCACGACATCGGGCCACAGCCCCGGCGCATCGGCATGGCTCTGCGACGCAAAAAAGACGCTCTTGCCGATCGCCCGTGCTTCCAGCCAGGTTGTATGCGAAACCATCGTCGAAGTAGACATGTCCGCCCCCGCCAAAGCTGATACCTATGCCAAGCCTGCTCCGGCGGACCCGGTCAAGCTGGAACTCCATCGCGCGCCTGGAGCACGCTGGCGAACAGGTTGGATCAAGGCTGCTGCCTCCCTGGCAGCGCAGCCTGTAGGACTGCAGGGATCAGCATGGAACGGCTGCATGTGGACGGCTACAATATCGCGGATCATATTCGTGTTACTTTAACCTTGTTAAAATTCTGGATACAGCCAGGAAGCCGCATCTTGGATTTCGGGTGCGGCGCCGGCGGCTTGGTCTACGATTTCATCGATCGTGGGTGCGAGGCGCACGGCTTCGATATTCACGACTACGTCCAGTATCGAAGAGAAGAGGATCACCGCCTATTTCGCTTCCAGCTGACAGGCAACGACGAGTCCGACAGTCGCATAGATCCCGCCGCTTTTCGGCTGCCGTACGAAGATGCGCAGTTCGATCTCGTCATTTCGACCTCGGTACTCGAGCATATGTCTAACATACAGTCGTGCCTGGCCGAAATCGCGAGGGTCTTGAAGCCGACGGGTGCCGCGTTCCACATCTACCCGGGCATTGATCAGCTCATCGAGCCGCACGTGCTCGTTCCCCTGGCGACCCGCGTGCAAACCAGCGCGTGGTTCCGTCTCTGGGCGAGCCTCGGCATCCGCAACGCGTTTCAGGAGGGACAGCCCGCAGAGCAGGTTGCCGAGTCGAATCTCAGATATTCATCGACCAGCCTGAACTACATGCCGTTCAAGACGCTGCGCGAGGAGGCCGGCAGATATTTCTACTCGGTGGAAGACGCGACGCGCGAGCTAAACTACGGGAGGACGATGCGCATAGTGGCGCTCCGAGCGTCCCAGGCGTTCAAGGCGCCGCATCCCTACCGCGCATTGGCGGCCATGCAGAAGATGAGCGCTTCTCTCATGTACAACAAAATCGCGGTGCCGCCGTGAGTCGTCAGCTCGGCGGCAACAGGTCCGTCTCCTTGTAAAGACTGATCGTCCTCTCGATCATCGTATCGAGCGAGAACTCCCGTCGAGCGCGCGCGGCGCCCGCGGCGCCGATGGCGCGACGCGCGTCGGCGTCGATGATCAGCGTCGCGACGGCGCGCGCGAGGCTATCCGCGTCATTATTGCCGGCGCCGAAACCCGTGACCCCTTCGGCGTAGGTTTCCAGCATGCCGCCGACGCCCGTGCAGACGACCGGCAGCCCCGCCGCCTGAGCCTCGACGAGCACGTTCGACAGGCCCTCCATGCGCGACGTCAGCATGAAGACATCCATGCCGGCCAGTGCCGGCCAGGGCGAGGGTGTCAGGCCCGGCAGCAATATGACATCGGCGAGGCCGTGCTCCACGACGCGGTCGCGCAAAGGCACGCGCTCCGGTCCTTCGCCGAAGGCGATGAAGCGCGCCTGCGGAAAACGCCGCGCGAGCATGATCGCGGTCTCGATGAAGAGCGACGGCTGCTTCTCTTCCGTGAAGCGGCTGATCGTGCCGATCACGACGGCGTCGGCGGGGATCGCGTAGCGCGCGCGCATCTCCTGTCGCTCCTGCGGCGTCGGCTGCGCGGGAAAGACGAAGCCGTTGTGCAGCACCCGGATCGCCCCCTCCGACAGGCCGAGCCAGCGCTCGTAGTCGCGGGCTCCCGCCACGCTGTTGTTGAGAAAGGTCGCCCGGCGTCGGTCGAGGAGCGCCCGATAGGCCGGCACCATCCAGGGCTGGAAGACCGCCGGAAAATGGAATGTTGCGACCGAGCGACCGCCCATGACGAGTCGTGGCACCCCCGTCATCACCGACGCGAGGCCGGCCAGGGCGTTGGGCCAATCGAGCCAGGTATGAAGGAGCGCCGGCTTCTCCTCGCGGATGACGAGGGCGTAGTGGAAGATCTCGTACCAGAGACCCCAGACCATCCGGAGATGGTCGTAGTCCGCGACGGCGGCGATGACATCGGCCATCTCGCCGGTGGAGAAGTCGGGGCTTTGGGCCGGCACCAAGCGAACGCGCACGCCCGCCGCCTCGACCTCCGCTTTGAAGAAGTCGCGCGGCGCTTCCAGGAAGTTGCAGGCGATCACGACCTCGTATCCTCGCGCGGCAAGTCCTTTCGCCGTGTAGGCGAGTTGCCGCTCGGCTCCCCCCGGTTGCAGGGAGCCGGCGACAAGAAGGATCTTCGACGCGTGGAACTCGTCGGCTGGAATCTTGAGCTTGTCGCCTACGGCTCCGATGAGGGCCTCGATGGCGTCCTCGAAACCGTGCTCGCCATAGCGGAACAAGGGCTCCGAAAGTTTCAGCCGCTCGCTAAGCACGCTCCTGACATCGATCGTTCGGATGGACTCGCCGTCGAGCCCGAGCAGGTGCAATGTCCGGACACCCTTGCAGGATGCCTCCAGGAGCATGGAGCCGGACGGCTGGTCCAACTCTCGGGCTCCCATGAGGGCGATCGTCCGAGGACAACCCTCTTCAAGATGCCAAGTGCCTTCGTTGCGGTTGATCCACCATCCGATGCGCGATGCGCGCCGTTCCGCAGAGGCGCACCGCTCGCCCGCCACGGAACCCTCGATGATCCCGCGTTCGACAAGCGAATGCAGCCAGCGCTCCGATAGATCATAGCATGACGCGAGGCCGAGCTTTTTGCCATCTCCCAACTTCTTCAGGTTCTGCTCGACCTTTTGAAAATCATACATTATCGGCCGCTCCGGATCGGTCAGTCACATACTGAAAGGATAAGTTATTATTGCTTTACTATAAAATCTTGTCCGGTTGGCAAGCTAATGATCGTCTCAGGCTTATCAGCAAAGAATTCGACCATCGCCTGGGTTGCACCAGGACATGTCGCTGTTCCACTGTCATCGCATAGTATGATGCCATTCTTTAGGACTCTAGGATAGAAAAAATCCAGAGAGTCTCTGGTCGGTTGATAAAGGTCGACATCGAGATGGACAAAAGCGAATTCTCTATCGCTGACATTATGAAATTGGGTCGGAATCCAACCTTTGTAAATCGAAACCTGCTCGAATTCCGCGAGATTGATTTTGAGCTTCTCCTCGCTTGCGGACAGGTCGCCCTTTTGCCAATGCCCACCATCGTTCGAATCCGGCGACGATAGACCTTCGAACGAATCGAACAGGTGGAGAGGACGTCTCCTGCCGGCCTTCCGATCCGCCCTTGCCATGAAGAAGGCCGTTGCTCCTTCGAACGCTCCGCACTCGGCGAGGTCGCCGTCGACGTGCCCCAACGCGCGCACGATGTTGAAAACGACGATCTTACGTTCGAAGGACCGCATGTTGCGGCCAACGAGGCGGCGATAATCTTGCAAGGCTTGCTCGTCGTGCCAGAAGAGCTTGGTGTCGTCTCCCATCCGGGCGACGGGATAGAGAATGGACAGCATGTCTTCGACGGCGACATAAGCCTCTTCCGTCGAGAAATCGGATTTCAGGCTCCCGAGGATCTCATGGGCGGCCTCGACTCTCGGGTTCGTTCCGGTCGCCGTCCAAACCGCCTGATATCTGCGTCCGTTGGTCCGAGGATCGCTGTTGTCGCTCGTCGAGACATAGATTGACGTGCCCCAATGCGAGTAAGCGCCTCCGCCACGAGCGGCTATGTCATCGTGATCAGAATGTGATGGACCGAGATGGGTGCCGTTCTCCAGAAGCAGGAGACGGGACCGTCGTAGGGATGCGGAATCGTCGCCTGGGGGGATCTGGCTCGGGCATCGAGCCACGTAAAGAGCACCCTTCCTCAACTCGAAATCGTCCAACTCGAACAATGCAGTCGGACGTCCGCTCGCGTTCCAGTCGGACGAGTTCGAGGTCTCTTTCGAAAGCTCGTTCACGGCCGGCTTTTTGGCCGTGAGAAGACCCTGTAGATTGCCGATCGAGTTTTCCAGGCTGCCGACCAGGTTCTCCAACCGGAGCAGCCGCTCGCCGACGAGGTCGTAGGTGCGGTTCGCCGCCAGCTCGGCGGTGGCGGCAGGCTTGTCCGCCGCGAGATTGTCGGCCAGGCCGCCGACCAGGTTCTCCAACCGGAGCAGCCGCTCGCCGACGAGCTCGTAGGTGCGGTTCGCCGCAATCTCGGCGGTGGCGGCAGGCTTGTCCGCCGCGAGATTGTCGGCCAGGCCGCCGACCAGGTTCTCCAACCGGAGCAGCCGCTCGCCGACGAGCTCGTAGGTGCGGTTCGCCGCCAGCTCAGCCGTCGTTCTCGGCTCGACCGACGCAAAGCGGCGGAGCAGGTCCTCGAGCGCGAGCATTCGCTCGGAGAGAGCCGCTTCCGAATTATGCGTCATCCAAGGCTCGCCTGTGCTTGAAAGCCGAACTTCGCGGCAATCGCCGTGTGCTCCGCATGGATCGCCCTTTCACGGCAACGTGAGGCGGCACAAACAGCGCTCGCCTCCAAATGCTCGGTGCTCACCACGACGCGGATCAGCTCCACGTGATGTCAGATCTCAGGCCACGATAGCCGGTCTTGGCGCGTAGCGCGAGATGATCCGGCTGGCGGTGGCGTGGCTGAAGGCGTCGCTCGTATCGATCCACATCTCGAACCACAGCTCGAGCATTAGCAGCGCCCAGATGCGGTTGGCCCAATTCTCACCGCTCGAATGGCGATCGAGCAGCGCACGTATGTGACGGCTATCGAACAGCCCGCGGCTCGTCGCGCGATCGCCGAGGAGCGTCTCGTACGCGAAAGCTTTCATATCGTCGCGAAGCCAACGGTCTATCGGCACGCCGAAGCCCATCTTCGGACGGTAGAGCAGATCGTGGGGCAAGTATGGCTCCATCGCCTGCTTGAACAGCGCCTTCGACTCGAATCCTTGCAGACGCTGAGCCTCCGGGATCCGAGCGGCCCAGCTCATGAGCTTGTGGTCCAGCAGCGGCGAGCGCGCCTCGAGCGAGCACGCCATCGACGCGACGTCGACCTTGGTCATGAGATTGTCGGGAAGATAGCTGTGCGCGTCCGCCCAGGCCGCTCCCAGCGGCAGGCTCGGGGCCTGATCCATCCACGTATCGAGCCGATCCAACGGCGAGTGACTGAGGAAGGCCCGCATCGCGCCCGCGTAGAGACCGGCCTTCTCGTTGTCGTAGAAGTACGCGACGGAGCGCTCGTAGGATCGACTGCGAGGTCGGAACGGATCGAAGGCCGCGAAGCTCTCGCTCTCCTCCTCCTTCTTGAGATCGACATAGCGGGGGTATCCAAGGAAGCTCTCGTCGCCGCCGTCGCCGTTCAGGATGACCGTCACCTGCTCACGCGCGATCTTCGAGACGTAGTAGGTGGGAATGGCCGAGCTGTCGGCATACGGCTCGCCGTAATGGTAGACGATGTCCGAGAGGATGCTCATCCCGTCCGGACGCACCGTGAGCTCGTGATGGTCGGTGCCGTAGCGCTCGGCGACCGCCCTCGCGAAGACGCGCTCGTCGTAGGTCTGCTCCTCGAACCCGATCGTGAACGTTTTCACCGGTCGAGAGGATTCGAGGGCCATCATGGCGACGACCGCCGAACTGTCGACGCCACCGGACAGGAAGGCGCCGATCGGCACGTCGGCGATCATGCGCAGCCGGGTCGCCTCACGCAGCTCGTGCACGAGCTCGGCACGCAATTCGGCGAGCGGACGCTTGGTCACCGCGTCTGCAGGACGAGGCAGCTCGAAATATCGCCGAACAGTCAGCGACTTCCCTCGCTCGGCGATGAGGAGGTGCGCGGGTGGCAGCTTGAACACGCCGACGAACCCGGTGGCGGGGGCCGGAATGTACTGAAAGGTGAGATATTGATGAATAGCCGCGAGGTTCGGCTCGCGTCGCATCCCCGGCCAGCGAAGGACGGCCTTGATTTCGCTGCCGAACACGAGCTTGCCTTCGACAAATGCGTAGTGCAGCGGCTTCTTGCCGATCCTGTCACGCATCAGCACGAGGCGGTCGCGCGTGGCGTCGTAGAAGGCGATCGCGAACATTCCCCGCAGGCGATGCACGACCTCGGTGCCCCACGCGGCGTAGCCCTCGACCAGAACCTCCGTGTCGGACCTCGTCCTGAACACGCGGCCCATCTGCTCGAGCTCGGTCCTGATCTCCTGAAAATTGTAGATTTCACCGTTGAAGACGACCTGTACGGTTCCGTCGGCACTCGGCATGGGCTGGTTGGCGGCGTCGCTGACATCAATGATCGACAGGCGCGCGTGGCCCAATCCATAGCCGGGGCCGACGAGGACACCCGCCGCATCGGGACCTCGATAACGTAGCGTCGCGATCTGGTCGGCTACCAACCGGTCGGCATCGGGGGGCGTCTCATGGCCATCAACGTTGAAAAATCCAGCAATGCCGCACACGACGCCGTCTCCTCGGCCTTGATGCTTCGGGGCGCGCCTCAGAGGCGCCAGAGCGACACCCCCTCGGGTGTGCTTTCACGGTCGAGGACGCCCTTCACGTCGAGGACGTCGCCGCGACCGTCGGCGAGCAGGGCGGAAATTCCACGCCAGCCTTCATCGCGAATCGAGCGATGAGGCACGGCGAGCACGACCGCATCGGCCGGCTCAAGCTCGGCGCGCGCAGTTAGTGAAAACCCGTACTCATGGCGCACCATGTCGCCGTCCGCTTCCGGATCATAGACCTGCGTGTCGATGCCGAAAGCGTTGAGCTCGTAGACGATGTCGGCGACCTTGCTGTTGCGGATGTCCGGGACATCCTCCTTGAAGGTGATCCCTAGCACCGTTGCCCGGGGCACCGCTATGCCTCTCCGAAGCAGCCGGCGCGCGCATACGTCGGCGACGTGACGTGCGATGCCGTCGTTCACACGCCTGCCGGCCAGGACGAGCTCGGGATGGTAGCCGACGACCTGAGCCTTGTGGGTGAGGTAGTATGGATCGACTCCGATGCAGTGACCGCCGACGAGGCCGGGGCGGAATGGAAGAAAGTTCCATTTCGTGCCGGACGCCTGGAGCACGTCGTTGGTGTCGATACCCAGCCGCGAGAAGATGAGCGCGAGCTCGTTCATCAGTGCGATGTTGATGTCGCGCTGCACGTTCTCGATGACCTTGGCGGCTTCCGCGACCTTGATCGAAGGGGCGCGATGGACCCCGGCCTCGACTACGGCACCATAGGTCGCCGCCACCGTCTCAAGGGTCGCCGCGTCCTGGCCGGACACGACCTTGACGATCATCTCGAACCGATGCGTCTTGTCTCCCGGATTGATCCGCTCGGGAGAATAGCCGAGGGTGAAATCCTGGCCGCCCTTGAGCCCGGAGACGGCCTCCAGGACCTTGAGACATTCCTCCTCTGTCGCGCCGGGATAAACCGTGGATTCGTAGACGACGATGTCGCCTCGCTTCAGCACCGCCCCGACCGTGCGCGTGGCGCTGAGCACGGCGCCGAGGTCTGGCGAACGAGCCGCGGTGATCGGCGTCGGCACGGTGACGATGAAGAAATCCGAGCCGCGCAAATCGTTGATCTCGTCGGTCAGCGCGAGATCATGCAGCCCAACCAAGCGTTCCGGCTCGATCTCGCGCGTGGAGTCGTGCCCTTCGCGCAACTCCGCGATGCGCCGCGCATCGATGTCGAAGCCCACCGTCGTGAAACCCTTGCGCGCGAATGCCACGGCCACGGGGAGACCGACGTAGCCGAGCCCTATCACGGCGATCTTGCGTTTGTCCCTCAACGGCCCGTCACCCGACATGAACGTCTCCACCGCGCTCGCGCGCTCCTACACCCGGTAATAATGGCGATTATATACCTTGCAAACCACGCCCTTTCGGAGTAGCTCCATGGCATGGAAGCGATCGTCAAATACCTCACTACGGAATGGGGTGTGATTCTTCAAGCTCCCGTCATTTATCTGACGTCGGCGGCGCTTGTCGCGGTCTTTGTATGGACCGTTTTTCAGTGGAGCTACGCGAACCGCATTAACGACCTTGAGGGCCGCGTTAAGTTCCGCGATGATGAGATTTCTGATTACAAGCGAAAGCTCAGCGGTGCGACTCCAGAGGAAGCCCGTAATCGGATCGATGCGCTGGAGTTACAAATAGCATCTTTAGCGCCGCGGCGTTTATCTGTAGAACAGCGTCAGAAATTACTTGGCGTTATTCGTGGAAACCAATTCAGAATCGACATTACAAGAGATATGGGTGCCCATGACGCAAGAAGATTTTGTCACGATTTTATTGAAACGTTCAGGATTGCGGGGTGGTTGATCCAAGATCCACAGGTGATGGGTCTTGGAAATCCACCTTTCAGCGGCAACGCTATCCGGGTCCGAGATCCTGTAAATTTACGGCCAGCGGAAGCTCTCGTGAAGCAAGCCTTAGAAGCGGCCAATATCCCGTTTGACGTACAACCTGGCCTTCGCGTGACATCCCCAATGCCGTTGCCCCCGCCAGGTTTTCCGACTTATAGTTTAAGACCAGATCCTGACGTTGAGCTGCTAATCACGTCCCCCTTGGATTAAGACGTGGGGCTTACTCGGCCTCTCCTCCACCGGCTTATGCCGCGCCACTTTCTTCACCCCAGCCTCGAAAGCGTCCGGCGACTCGTCACAGCCGAGTTCGCGGGCGGCTTCGATGAAGCGAGCTGACTGTTCCTTCGGTGTCGGCTTCTCCGCGTCGAGCTTGGAGGGTTTCTTAGCGTCCCGGGACGGCCGCTTTGTCGTCGCCATCCGTACTTTTGTCAGGCTCATCTTTAGGCTCCGGCGCGTTGCTTAGGACCTCGAACAGGGTTCCCCGGCGCTGTGAGCGGTGAAATCGTGGGATGCGAACTCCGCGCCGGGCTTCGTGTACTGGCCGGCCTCGTCGGTCATGACGGCCGTCTCCTTTACGATGTTGGCGCGGAGGATCGGCACGATATAGGCGGCCGACACTCCGTCCACATGGAACGATCGGACCATGCCGCCCCGCTCGACCAGGGACAGGACGGCGTGCTTGTGGGCATAGCCCCGGCGCTTCGGTACGTTGGCCTTCTGCCCGATGAAGGTCTCGTCTACTTCGACGATCGCACCTTCTCCGCCCATCGGAGACAGGTCGCCAGAACGCATGGCCTCGCGGATGCGGTGGGTCAGGAACCAAGCGCTCTTGTAGGTGATGCCAAGGGTGCGGTGAATTTGATGAGAGCTGCAGCCCTTCTTGGACGCGCAGAGGAGATAGACCGCCTGGAGCATCTTATTCAGCGGGATTTTGGCGCACTCGAAGACGGTGCCGACCTTGACGGTAAACTGTTTGCGGCAGTCGGAGCACTTGCGGAGGCCAACGCGGGTCTTCCGAAGATCGTAGTGCTTGCCGCTCAGCGAGCCGCAGTGCGGGCAAATCGGGCCTTCTGGCCACAGAAGCCGCTCGACCTCCGCGAAAGCTGCGGCTTCATCGTGAAAATGCGGGGCGGAAAGGACGGACATGGCTTGGCTCCGATGTCCAAACCCTATCTCAGTCAGTCGTGGTTTGCAAGGTATATAATCGCCATAATAATCCCCGTGGCATTGTCAACTTGACGCGGGATGGCCGCAGATGAGCCGGGGTGGTGCAATGCGTGGTGCATAGGTCGCCTGGGACCGGTTTTCCATCGCCTCCTCTCGGAAGGCCTTCAGGATTTTGCGGGAGACAAGGTGGCGCCGGGTGTTGGACGTACGGTGGACGGCGGCATGCGCCGACCTGTGACCAGGTGCAGGGAGCAGGTCGGCGACCTGCTTGGCGGGTGGCCCGGAAGAGGGACGAGGACGTCAGCGAGCCAGGCCTGTGGATCGATGCCGTTGAGTTTCGCCGTCTCGATCAGGGTGTACATGGCCGCGGCGCGCCGCCCGCTCGTATCGGAGCCGTCGGACGTCAGGGCCTCGAGACCCCAATCATCGAGCACACCGGCAGCTTGGGCGCGGGCGAGGTCTGCCAGGGCGCGTCCACAGGCCGTCGGCGAGGCGTTTGCATGCCACATGGGGGCGGGGCCACCAGGTGGCTTCATCTTCACCGGGACGGGCGGGAGCGAACACGTTTCCTTAAGGCCGTGACCGCCCGTTTGGCCGGAGCGCGGATGCGTCGCCGGGCGATCTCGATCAGCATGAGCGCTTCGAACCCCACGGTCCTCCCCGGCCGGAGGCCGATCGCGACATCGACGAGCGCCAAACGACCCGGCCAGAGGCGGTCGATCATCGGATGGTCGGGCAGCGCGCAGGAGTCGGTCGCCGCGGTGCCGGCGCGCGCCGCCTGCCGCTCGGTCAGCCCGAGCACGAACTGCACGCCGGGCGACAGCGACGCATGATCCTCCGCGTAAGCCATCTTCCAGAAGAAGTCGCGGCCGCCGCTCGACAGGACGATGCCCATGGCGAGCGGCCGGCCGTCCCGGTCGAGACTGTCGATGCGGATGCGGCCCGCGGTCGCCATCGAGGCCGCCATGGCGCGCGTGAACGCGGCCCGTGCGGGATCGAGCTTGAGAGCGGTGCCCCTGCCGCCTTTCCAGCCCGCGGCCTCGAGGTCCAGGAACCGTTCAAGCGCTATCGCGACCTCGGCGGCGCCAGTCGCGCTCGCATAGGTCAGAGCGTCGCCGTCGGCGAGGCGGCGGCGCTGTCGCAGCATTTCCTTGCGGCGGCGCGGCGACAGCGCGGCGAGCCCGCCTGCGGCAGCCCCGGCACCATGGTCCAGCATCGCCCGGCGACGCGGCTCGATGAGCCGCAGCGGGCGCGCACTCGTCTCGGCCACCTGGCGAAGGGCGCGCAGCGTCGGTCCCTCGGCTGGGACCATGTCGGCCAGCAAGGCCCGGCAGCGCGGACGCTCGCGCCCCATCCAGTCGAGCATCGCGACGAGTGCCGGGACCGCGTGATGCGGATCGAGCAGCGGCAGGCCGAGCGCCGCGAGGTCATGTCTCCAGACAGATTGGCGCAGGCCGAGCGACACGCGCTCGCGTTCCACTGCACAGAGCGCGACGAGCCGGCGCGCCCCTTCAGCCTCGGGCGACCAGACGGTGACGAAGCGGGGCCGTTCGGCCGCCGGCAGATGTTCGGCGAGCGTCAGCGCGAAGGCCGGCTCCGTGAAGGCATTGGGCTCGAGCGCCCGCCCCGCGAGATCGGCCCAGTCCTTCCGCCAGGCCGCCATCGCAGTGACCTCGCAAACCTCGACCAGCAGGCAGCGGTCGGCCGGCTCGGCTCCCGTTGCGGCAGCAACCACGACCCGTTGCGAAATAGCAGGCGCATCATCCATGAAGCCGTGCAGGGACAGCGGTAACGGCATGGCGTCTTCAGCGCTCCGCGACGGCAAGCTCGACAAAGGAGCATGGAAACGTCAACAGCCCCTTTCGTCCCGCGCAACAAGAGCGTCAGAGTCGCAGTTCCCCCGCGACGATCCGCGTGAACGCGTCATGATCGAGCCGCGTGTAGGTCGCGGCAGCCGCTTCGGCGTAGAACAGCGGGTCGGCGGTCCGCTCGGGGGCGAAGCCCTCGGCGACGAACTCGATCTTGCGCTGCTTGAACGTGCCGGTGAGGATGAGGGCGGAGGCGAGCCGCACGAAGACCGGCACGGCATAGGGCGGAAGCCGCGAGGCCACATAGGCCCGGAAGGCCGACGGATCGAAGGTCGCAGGGTCGTCGAGCACGAGCGAGGCCATGCCGGCGCGGCCCTCCGTGCCGGGCACGGCGACGCCATAGACATTCGCCTCGCGCACGCCCGGAAAGCCGGTGATGGTTTCGCTGACTTCGGAGGTGGCGACATTCTCGCCTTTCCAGCGGAAGGTATCGCCGACCCGGTCGACAAAATAAAAATAGCCCCGCGCATCACGCCGCATCAGGTCGCCGGTGCGGAACCAGGCATCGCCCTTACGCTTGACGTCGCGCAGCACCTTGCGCTGGGTCGCCTCCTTGTCTGTGTAGCCCTCGAAGCGGTTGCCGGGTTTCGACGGATCGGAGAGGATCTCGCCGACGACCTCGCCGACTTCGTCCGGCGCGCAGAGCAGGCAGAGGCCGGCCGCGTCGCGCAACGCCTCCCCGTGTTCGATGTCGAACCTGACGACCTCGATCGGAAAGCGCGAGGCGATCCAGCCCGGCACGCGGCCCACCGCCTCGGGGTGCGAATCGAAATTGAAGACCGAGCAATTGCCCTCGGTCGAGGCGTAGAATTCGCGGATGTGGCGGATGCCGAACCGATCGCGGAACGGCACCCAGACGTCCGGCCGCAGCCCGTTGCCGATGCAGGCCCGGATGCGGTGACGCCGGTCGTCGGGCGAGGGCTGAGCCTGCAGCAAGTAGCGGCAGAGCTCGCCGATATACATGAACAGGGTGCAGCGGTGGCGGATGACGTCGGGCCAGAACTCGCGCGCCGAGAATTTTTCGCGGATCACGCAGGTGCCGCCGACCGCGAGCACCAGGCCCGGGGCCAGCACGCCGCCGTTGGTGTGATACATCGGCAAGCAATCGTACATGCGGTCGCTGGCCTTGGCGTCCGCGACGCCCGCGAAAGCCTGCATGGCGAGCTGAACCCGATAATGGTTGAGGTTCGCGGCCTTGGGCAGGCCCGTCGTGCCGGAGGTGTAGACGTAGATGCACTTGTCGTTGATGGTGAGGGCCGGTTTCTCGGCCTCGCTCAGCGGCGCATCGGAGAAGTCCTCGATCTCGCGATCGATGCGCGCATGGCCCTCCGCTTCGCCATGGACAACGATGTCGATGTCGCCGCCGAGAAGATGGCACGCGGCGAGGAGACGCGGCAGGAGCGAGACCTCGACGATGACGAGGCGGGAGCCGACGATGCGGATCGAATGGGCCAGCGCCGCGTCGGTCAGGTTGGTGTTGAGCAGCGCCGTCGCGGCGCCGGCCTTGGCGATGCCCATCCACACCGGCAGATATTCGGCGCGGTTCGGCATCAGCAGGCAGAGCGTGTCGCCCTTTCCCAGGCCCCGCGCCTGCGTCCAGCGGGCATAGCGGTTGGCCCGGCCGACCCACTGCCGGTAGGTGAAAGTCTCGCGGTCCGAAATCAGCGCCGTGCGGTCGCCGAAACGCTCTGCGAGGCCGTCGATCGTGTCGCCGAGCGTATGGGTCGGATGCTTGGCGATCGGCGTCGAACGCTTGAGGACCCGGAGAATGCCGCGCAGAAAGGCCAGCTCGCTCGAAGCGCGTTTGACGAGGTTCAAGATCGGGTCTCCGGCCCCTTCATGGTCTTGGCAATTCCAAGTGCAAGCCTTATCCCGCCGCCATGCACGATGGAAAGAGGCAGGACGGAGCGCCGACCGCACCCGATCGCATACTTTGCGTCGGCGGAGCCGTCGTCGACCTGACCTATGTGGCGCATGCCAGGTTTCGGCCCGGCACCTCCAATCCCGCCTCGGGATCACGGTCGTTCGGCGGCGTCGCGCGCAACGTGGCGGCCAACCTGGCGCGGCTCGGGATCGCGGCCTCGCTCGTCTCCGTCGTCGGCATGGACGAGGCCGGCCGGGCGCTCGCCGAAGATCTCGCGCACCTCGGCGTCGACACATCGGGCCTGCGCCGGCAGGACGGCGCGCGGACCGCCGAATATCTGGCGCTGCTCGAACCCGACGGCAGCCTGGCGCTCGGTGTCGCCGACATGGCAGTGCTGGATCGCCTCGACATCGACGATGTCGCGAGCGCGCCGCCATCGCCGTGGATCTTCGCCGACTGCAACTGCCCGGCCGCCCTGCTGGCCGCCCTCATCCGGCGGACGGATGGGCGACGGCTCGCGATCGATGCCGTCTCGTCGCCCAAGGCGGAACGCCTACCCGAACGGCTCGACGGGGTCGACCTCCTGTTCCTCAACCTCGGCGAGGCGGTCGCGGTGCTAGGTCGAGACGCGGCATCTCTCGATGCGCCGCAGGCTATCGTCGAGCTCAAGGCTCGCGGCGTCGCGAGCGTGGTGCTGACGCTCGGCGCCGACGGCCTCGTGCTCGGCACGGGGCCTGACGCGCCCTTGCATATCCCGGCAGTTCCCGCCCGGATCGTCGACGTCACGGGCGCCGGCGACGCGCTGATCGCCGGCACGCTCGCCGGACTGATCCGGGGTGCGGCGCTGCCCGAGGCCGCCCGGCTCGGAACCGCCGCCGCCGCCCTCACCCTCGCCCACGTCGGCAGCACCGCGCCACAGCTTACCCTCGAAGACCTCCACGCCCGCCTTGCTGAGGACGACCGCTCATGACATCCCCTCCCCTGCCCCTCGACATATCGGAGGAGGTCGCCGCCGCGCGCGCGGCCGGCCGCGCCGTGGTGGCGCTCGAATCGACCATCGTCACCCACGGCATGCCCTACCCGGCCAATGTCGAGACGGCCCGCGCCGTCGAGGCCGTGATCCGCGACGCGGGCGTCGTGCCCGCGACCATCGTGGTGCTCGGCGGCCGCATCAAGATCGGCCTCGCGCCCCACGAGATCGAGCGGCTCGGCACGCTGCGGGGCGTCATGAAGCTGAGCCGGGCCGACCTGCCGTTTGCCATTGCGGAGAAGCGCGACGGATCGACGACGGTCGCGGCCACAATGATCTGCGCGGCGCTCGCCGGTATCGCGGTCTTCGCCACCGGCGGCATCGGGGGCGTGCATCGCGGCGTCGAGGAGACGATGGATATTTCCGCCGACCTCGACGAACTCGCGCGGACGCCGGTGACGGTCGTCTGCGCCGGCGCCAAGGCACTGCTCGACGTCCCGCGCACGCTCGAATATCTCGAAACGCGCGGCGTGCCGGTGATCGGCTACGGCACCGACGAGTTCCCGGCCTTCTGGAGCCGATCGAGCGGCCTCGCGGCGCCGCTGCGGCTCGACAGCGCGCCTGGGATCGCGGCGCTGGTGCGTGCCAAGGCGACGCTCGGCCTCGGCGGCGGCGTCCTGGTCGCCAATCCCGTGCCGGAGCTGGCGGAGATTCCGGCGGCCGAGATCGCCGTCCATATCGAAACTGCCATTACGGAAGCGAAGGCGAGGGGTGTCGCCGGCAAGGCCGTGACCCCCTTCATCCTGTCGCGCATGGTGGACTTGACCGGCGGCCGCAGCCTCGAAACCAATATCGCGCTCATCAAGAACAATGCCCGGCTCGCGGCCGAGATCGCGCTCGCGCTGCGGGGCGGATGATGCTTTTGCTCCTGACCTTTCCGTTTTGATGTCCCCTCATCCGGCTTTCGCGTGTCCCGCGAAATCCACCTTCTCCCGCAAGGGGAGAAGGGCGCCAATCTCACACGACGAGGCACCTCTTCCCTTCTCCCCTTGTGGGAGAAGGGAAGAGGTGCCTCGTCGTGGCGACGCCGCGCAAACGGGCGGATGAAGGGAAGGCGAAGCCGTCAAGCCTTCAGAACAGGCCGGCGCCCGCCTGATCGATCAGGAGAGCGGCCGCATCGGGCCGGTCGATGAAGGGTGGCCCGAAGAAGGACTGCCAGAGTTCGACAACGGCCCCGGTCGGCGCGCCATCCAGGATGGCGACGAGCCGCGTGCTCCGATCGGCATCGGGCCAGGCGTCGAGACGCACGCCCGGATGCGCCCGCTTGCCGACGACCTGGACGAGATGCGGCCGCGACGGATCGTCCATTGTCGCGACGAAGCCCTTGAGCCGCAGCAGATGCGGACCGTGACGCTGCAGCAGATGCTCGACGAAACCATCGAACAGGCGCGTGTCAACGAATCCGGCGCGCAAGACGACGGCCTCGACGTCGCCATGGCGATGGGAATGACGCTCCGGCTCGGCCCTCGATTGCGGCACCCAAACGCGCACGCCTTGCCCGCGCACCGCCGTCACGACGGCGTCGATGTCACGTCCGTCGATGATCGGCGCCAGGGGATTCAGGGCCGCCAGTCGCTGCCCGAGGGCGGCTCTCGCCACTTCGTCCGCGCCGTCGGCGAGATCCGTCTTGGACAGGACCAATGTATCCGCGAGCGCCACCTGACGCGCGGCCTCCCGCCCGCGGGACAGCCCGCCGAAACCGTCGCGAGCGTCGACCACCGTCAGCACGGCCGCGAGGCGGCAACGCGCGCGCAGGGTGGGGTCGAGCAGCAGCGCATCGAGGATCGGCCGAGGGTCTGCGAGCCCCGTGGTCTCGACGATGATGCGGTCGAATCCTGCGCGGCCGGCGCAGCGGTCGAGGAGATCCGTGAGTGCCGCGACGAGGTCGCCCCGGGCGGCGCAGCAGATGCAGCCGGTCGAGAGCATCAGGTGGTCGCCGTCGACCCGCTCGACCAGAAGATGGTCGATGCCGACGTCACCGAACTCGTTGACGACGACGGCGCTGCGTCTCAGCGCGGGCTCGCGCAGCAGGCGATTCATGAGCGTCGTCTTGCCGGCGCCGAGAAAGCCCGTCAGCAGGATGAGCGGGACCGGCGCGCCGGCGCCCGTCACGGTTTGCCGGCCCTGCCCTTCTTCTTTTTCGCGGCGGCCTTCGTCGCGCTCGCCTTGCTCACCGGCGGCTTGGCGGACGCCTTGGTCACGGCCTTGGTGAGAGCCGGTTTGGCCGCACGCGGATGCGCCGCGGCCTTGGTACGGCCGGCCGCCCGCAGGCTGAGCCGGCCCCTGCTCTTCACCACCTTGTTGGTCGCGGCCAGAGCCGCCGAGGGTGGAACCGCGCCAGCCAAGGCGAGCGGCGTATTCTGCGGATCGCCGCCGACCGTCGGCAGGGCCGGGTCCGGCTTCGACGCGATGGCGGCATCGGGCAACGGCGGCCGCGGCCCCGGAGCGCTCGCCTCGATCGGGCCGGCGACCGTCCCGGTCCAGCCGGCCACGGGGCCGATGAAGACCTTGACCGGCACGAAAGGCGCTCGCGGGCCGAGCAGGTCGAGCCGGCCTGGCGGCGGCGTGGCGCCAGGCGTGGCCGTCGCATCGACACCGCCGGCCGCCATGGTGAGGACGGCGGCCCGCTCGGCGCCGCGGCTCATCATCATCGTCGGGCCCGGCGCGGGGGCGAGCGGAATCGCCGCATCCTCGGTCTCGGCCTCGGTGATCAGGTTGCGCCGACCGGGACCGCAGATCTGGCCACGCATGTCGGGCGGCAGCACGATGTCGCTTTGCGCCAGGGCGCCGACATCGCCTTCACCGGGGCCGGGATCGGAAAAATAGTGGTCGAACAGGGCGGCGGCCCTCTCGCTGCGCTCGTGGCCCGAGGGCGCCCCGAGGATCACCACCATCAGGTGCCGGTCGCCACGCTGGGCCGTCGCCACCACATTGTAGCCGGCCGAGCAGGTATAGCCCGTCTTCATGCCGTCGGCGCCCGGAAAGCGGCCGATCAGGGCATTGTGGTTATTGATGATCCTGCTGCCGAAGCTCAGCGCCGGAATGCCGAACAGCTCGTGCTCGTCGGGAAACTCGCGCAGCAAGGCCCGGCCGATGATGGCCATGTCGCGCGCCGAGCTCACGTGGTGCTCGTCGGGCAGGCCGTTGGGATTATCGAAATGCGATTCGCGCAGGCCGAGCTTCGCCGCGTAGGCGTTCATCTCCTCGGCGAAGGCCGGCACCGAACCGGAAATGCCCTCGGCGACGGTGACGGCTATGTCGTTCGGCGACTTCACCATCAACATCTTCAACGCATTGTCGAGCGTCACCAGCGTGCCGGGTCTGAAACCCATCTTCGAGGGTGCCATGGCGGCCGCATAGGCGGAGACCCGCAGCGGTGTATCGAGCGAGATCTTGCCCTCGCGGACTTTGCTCAGCGCCACA
The DNA here is from genome assembly GCA_965277635.1 of Lichenihabitans sp. Taxonomy (GTDB): domain Bacteria; phylum Pseudomonadota; class Alphaproteobacteria; order Rhizobiales; family Beijerinckiaceae; genus Lichenihabitans. The sequence goes on along the minus strand of CBDIDE010000001.1, from coordinate 159,825 downwards.
TACGTGGTCATCAGCTTGGTCAGCGACGCCGGAAACCAGGGTGCCGTCGCCATGTCGTGGTACAGGACCTCGCCGGAATCGATGTCGATCACCAGCGTCGGGTTGGCCTCGGCCCGGACCAGGCCGACGAGACCGAGCCCGATCGCCACAATCGCCGTTCGCCAGAGCCCGCGACATTTCATCATGCGTGACGCTTTCTTCTGCAGGTGCCGCTTGCCGCCGCCACCATCGAACATCCGGCACCGCAACGCCATCGTCGCGGCCCCATCCTTATACGGTCATCCCGCCGCAGCGAGAGGCTTGCTTCCCGAAGGTCGCCGCCTGCCGTAGGCTGATGCGTTGCCATGGGCCGACTTGCCGTGGAGGACATGAGGGTGGATGGCCGGAGAAAGGTGGCGACAATACGGCCCGGACCTCCGTGGCTCGGAGCCGCCGGCGATGCCATGAGGCGACGCCTGGGTTCCGCCGCAATTGCTTTTCTCGATGTGGTTTTCCCGCCATCCTGCATGGCCTGCGGTGCGGCGACCGGCGAGACCTCCGGTCTCTGCGGGTCTTGCTGGCGTCGCATGCGCTTCATCGAGGCACCGTTCTGCCCTCGTCTGGGGCTGCCCTTCGCGCAGGACCTCGGCGAGGGTCTTCTCTCGGCGGAGGCCCTCGCGCACCCGCCCGTGTTCCGGCGCGCCCGCGCCGTCGTGCGATTCGCCGACGGTCCGGAACGGCTGCTGGTACATCGGCTCAAATACGGCGACCGGACCGAGCTCGCCCGACCGCTGGGACGCTGGATGGCGCGCAGCGGCGCCGAGCTCGTCGCCGACGCCGATCTCATCATCCCCGTTCCGCTGCATAGGCTGCGCCTCCTCAAGCGCCGCTTCAACCAGGCGGCCGCACTGGCCAGCGAAATCGCACGGGCGACCGGCGTGCCTTGCGATCCGCTGGTGCTCCGACGGGTCAAGGCGACGGCCTCCCAGGTCGGCATGACGCGGTCGCAACGGCAGGACAATATGCAAGGCGCCTTTCGCGTGGCTGACGCCGGGCGACTGCAGGTGGAAGGACGGACGCTGCTGCTGGTCGACGATGTGCTGACCACGGGCGCGACCCTCAACGCTGCCGCCCGCGCTCTGCTGCGGGCCGGCGCCGAGGCGGTCGACGTGCTCGTCTTCGCCCAGGTTGTGACCGAGGCTTGACAAGCCCATATCCAGGCTTACGGGTTGAGCGCAATGCAGCCGATCATCATCTACACCACGAGGTTTTGCCCCTATTGTACGGCCGCCAAGGACCTGCTGCGCAAGAAGTCGGCTGCGTTCTCGGAGATCGACGTCACCGGCGACCGCGAGGGCCGCGCCGCGATGACCCGGCGGGCCGGTGGCCGGACGTCCGTGCCGCAGATCTTCGTGGGCGAGACGCATGTCGGGGGGTGCGACGACCTCTACGCGCTCGATGCGGACGGCAGGCTCGATCCCCTGCTGGCCGCCTGACGTGCCCGATCCCGAACGATGATCCGCTATTCCCTGGTCTGCCGTGAGGACCACGATTTCGAAGCCTGGTTCCGTGACAGCGCAGCCTTCGACGAGCAGAGCCGCGAGGGCCTTGTCGGCTGCCCGCGCTGCGGCACCTCCGAGGTTCGCAAGGCGCTGATGGCGCCGGCCATCCGCACCGCGCGGTCGACCGCGCGCCCGGCTGAGAGCGGTGCGCCGGCGGTGGCTCCCGGTCCGGCCTCGGCGACCGACGCCGGCATGCCGATGGCGGCGGCCCTCGACGACGAGCGCTCGCGCCATCTGCGCGGCCTGATCCGCGAACTCCACGCCAAGGTGCGCGCACAGGCCGACGACGTCGGGCCCGGCTTCCCCGAGGAGGCGCGGAAAATCCACGGCGGCGAGGCTCCTGCACGCCCCATATACGGCACTGCGACGGGCGAGGAGGCGCGCGCCCTCGTCGAGGACGGTATCGAGATCATGCCGCTCCCGCCGATGCCCGACGAGCGCAACTGACGCCACCCGATCGCCCATCGCCGTCGCGCGGAACTCCCGTCTGAACCGACCGGTTGGAGTGCTGCCGAGGCAGGAGGAGACCGGAATGGAGAAGGATGCGCCCGACGCGAAGAACAAGGTGATGGAGATGGTCAAGGACCTTCACGTCGCCATGCTCTCGACCCGCGGGCCCGACGGCAAGTTCCACAGCCGCCCCATGGCGGTCAGCGACGCGACCTTCCGGGGTTCGCTGTATTTCCTGACCGACATCGGATCCGGCAAGATCCACGACCTTGCCACCTATCCCGAAACGATCGTCACCTTCGCGGATCCGGGCCATCAGAAATATGTAGCGATGCGCGGGCGGGGGACGATCACCCAGGACAAAGCCGCCATCAAGGACCATTGGACGGCCGCTGCCCGGGCCTGGTTCCCGAAAGGCGCCGACGACCCCGACATCGCGCTGATCGAGGTGGAACTCGATGAGGCGGAATATTGGGACGCGCCGTCGGGCAAGATGGTCGTGCTCTACGCCTATGCCAAGGCGTTCGTGACCGGCAAGCGACCCGGCAATGTCGGCGAGAACGCGCGCGTCGACATGACATGAGCAGACGGTCGTCCGGCGTTTCCCATCTTGCCAGTCGGCCGCAGCCCGCGGCAGTGGTCGTGGCGGTCCCGGCCCGCGACGAACGCGATCATGTGACCGGGTGCCTGGCAGCCCTCGCCCGCCAGCGCGATGCGGCCGGCACGCCCCTCGGCGACAGCGGTTTCCGGGTGATCCTGCTCGCCAACAATTGCACCGACGGCACCGGGGCTGCGGCCCGTGCCCTGGCCGATGCCCTGCCCTACCCGCTGCAGGTGCTCGAGGTGACGCTGCCAGAAGCCGAAGCGCACGCGGGCGGCGCGCGCAAGGCCGCCCTGGACTTCGCCGCCGAGGCGCTCGAGGCACGCGGTCGGCCCGATGGGATCATCCTCACGACCGATGCCGACAGCCGCGTCTCGCCGGGCTGGCTCCACGCCAACCTTGACGCCATGGCGGCAGGCGCCGATGCGGTCGCCGGCTATATCGATGCCGATCCGGACGATTACCTGGCGCTCGGCCCGGTTTTCGGGCGGCGCGGGCGGGCCGAGGACCGCTACCTCCGCCTCGTCGCCGAAATCGATGCGCTCTGTGATCCGCGTCCGCATGATCCGTGGCCCAACCACCGCGTCGCCTCGGGTGCGAGCCTCGGGGTGACGCTCTCGGCCTATCGGTCGATCGGCGGCCTGCCGCTTCTGCCGCTTAGCGAAGATGTCGCCTTCGTGCATGCGCTCGAGCGTGGCGGCTTTCGGGTGCGCCACTCGATGCAGGCCTCGGTCACCACCTCCTGCCGCTTCGACAGCCGCGCGAAGGGGGGCGCCGGCGACACGATGCGGATCCGCCATGCCGACTCGGACGCGCCCTGTGACGACGATATCGAACCGGCCCGTCGCACGCTCCGGAGAACGATCCTGAAGGGCCGGCTTCGCCGCCTGCACGCGGCCGGCGGACTGGCCGACGTCCTGAACTGGGCGGGGCGCCTGCGCCTCGGCGTGGGGGAGGCGGAGCGACTGGCGGCAGCCCATGCGAATCATGCGTTCGCGGTGTTCTGGGACGCGCTGCTCGCCATGAGCCCGACGCTGGCGATTCACAGGCCTTTGCGGCCATCGGAACTGCCCCGCGAGATCGCATCGGCAGAGCGGATCGTTCACGCCCTGCGGCGCGGCGCGGCCCGCGCTAGCGGCCCAGCAGCTCCAGCCGATAGGCCGGCTCCCGCCGTCGAAACCGAACCTGCAAGCGGCCTGACGTCGCCGCGATGAAGCGGTCCGCCGCCTCGTCGCCGCTCTGCGGATAATCGGTCTCGCCGAGCCAGTGGCAGAGCAGCACCTCACCGTCGCGGCGCAGGGCATCGAAACATCGATCCGCCGTCGCGTCGAGATCGGCCGGCGAGAGGTAGTAGAGCACTTCCGACAGGACGATCAGGTCGAAAGTCGCTTGCGGAAGCGCAGCCGGCAGGGCAGTGCGCCGGAACTCGAGGCCATCGATGCCGGCACAGGCCTGGCGCGCCTGGGCAAGGGCGCGATCCGAGACGTCGATCGCCAGGAGCCTGTCGCAACGCGCCGCCAAAGCCTTGGTGAAGACGCCGATCGAGCAGCCGGCTTCGAGGACGCAGCCATAGCGCGGCCGCGACAGGGCCGCGAGCGTCGCCTGATACTTGCCGCGCTCGTAGGGGCTGGTGCGGAACCGCCAGGGGTCGAGTTCCTCGCCGTAGAGGTGCTCGAAATAATCGGCAGGCAGCGTCGACGGCTTGCGGCTCATCGGCGCACCTCGATGAAGGTCTCGACCTCGTCGAGGAAGGGCGCAAGCTGCTCGGCCGTGAAGACGAAACCCTCCGGATCGTCGTCGATGAGCGGCGTCATCTGCGACGCGTAGCAGCGCAGTGCCGCCCGCTTGGCATCCCGCTGCGCCTTGATGTCGAGCCTGATCCCGCGCGGCGGCTGACCCGACACGGCGGTGTCGGGGTCGAGGTGAAGGCTCCAGATCGGATAGGCCCAAAGCCGCACGGCGAGATGCGCGAGCGCCGCGCGCGCCATCGCATAAGCCGCCTCGTGGTCGCAATGAGGGTCGAGTTCCGAGGTGACGAAGAGCGTCTTGGCGCCCACCTGCCGGGCGGTCGCGTCGATCGCCGCGACGGCGTCATCGAAGGCGCGACCCGTCGTCGGGGCCGCGGCATCGGGAAGATCGAGGAAGGTGAGACGGTCGGCGGGCAAACCGAGCCGGGCAATGGCCGCGCGGGCTTCGTCGCGGCGCAGCGCCGCGAGACGGGACGGTGGGTAGACAAGCGACGCGCGATGCGAGGCCGCGCCGTCGGTAAGGATCATGACATGACCCGCGACACCGCGTTCCGTCGCCATCGCCAGAAGACCGCCGCAGCCGAGCGTCTCGTCGTCCGGGTGTGGGGAGAGGACCAGAAACGGGGCACCACCGACGAGGTCGTCGAGTCCGCCCGTGGGCAAGGAGCGCAATGCCTTCTGCCAGGCGCGGGCCTTCATGCGGGCGTCCACAAGTCGCGGATCGGTCGCGCGGACGCCAGCACAAGCCCGGCCGCGTCCGCCATGGCGCCGTCCGGGGCCGGCTGACGGAGATAGGTCGCGAGATCGCGGCCGACGCGCTCGACCGCGTTGGGCCGGATGAAGGACATGAGGCCCATGCCGCGGTGCACGCGTTCCAGCACGTCGAGCGCGGCGCGTTCGGTGACCAAGCGGGTCAGGCCTACATAGGCTACGATATCCGCCGCCGGACGCGCCTCGTCCGCCACCATGCGGGCCGCCTTGCCGATCCATAACGCGGCGGACTCGGCGGCGGCGGCACATTCGGCGATGCGCTGGCGCTGGAAGAGGTCCTCGTCCCGCCCACGTTCGACGAGCGCCTGGCGATAGAGATCGACGAGCCGCTCCATTGCACCGAGCTGCACCGCGCAGAAGCGCCAGCCGCCCCCCGAGAACCCTGGCTGGCGCTTGTAGTCGCCCGGCTCTCCGACCAGGTCGTCGGGCCGGATCGCGATCCCGTCGAGATCGATGGTGCCGGTCGCCGAGGAGCGCATGCCCTGGGCGGTCCAACCCGAGAGATCGGCCCGTTCCCCGGCCTCGAGCTTCGGCAGCGTCATCCACAGGTCGTTGCCCTGGCGGGCCGTGACCAAGGGCCGGGTGACGTCGCCCGCCCCGGAGGCCAGGATCTTGCGCCCGGCGAGGCTCCATCCCTCGCCTTGGCGCTCCAAGGCCACGCCGGCCCGCCCCTCGGCATTCCACACCGCCGAAAGTGCGCCCGCTCCGGCCGCCTCGGCGAGGTCGCGCCCCTGCGCCGGAGTGCCGAAGCGCTCGACGAGCGTCACCGCATTGACATGGCCTTCGTAGAGCCGGCCGGTCGAGAGATCGCCCGCGCCGACGAGGCGCAGCACGGCGAAGAGATCGGTCGCGGCCGCGGCATCGGTGAGGCCGGCGCCGCCATGCTCGACCCGGAACGGCGCCCCCAAGAGATCGTGACGGCGCAGGATCGCCATCGCCGCGTCGGGAAAGCCGCCCAAGCGGTCGAGCTCCTCCGCGACGCCGAAGAGCTCGTCGGAGGCTTCCGCCGCGGCTTCCACGACCGCATTCGCACGACCGGCGCTCAACATCTGAGGTCGTCCGGGCCGACGCGGAAGACCGTCGCGCCCGTGAAGGCGGCCCAATGGTGGCGCGGAATATTGGCCTCCATCAGATCCGCCTCGGAAAAGACGTCGCGCAGGTCGTAGCGCTCCGGAATTGGGAAGATCATGCCCAGCGTCCTCTGCAGCATGTCCGTGCCGAAGCGACGCACATGCACCATCGGGCCGAAGCGGCTCAGCTTCTCGGTCATCGGCGCCTCGATCAGTTCGTCGCGGAATTCGCCGGGCAGGATCGGCATGCTGAACAGCATGGTCCCGGTCCGCTTCAGCGCCTTCACCAGGCGGATCAGCACGACCGTATAATTGCATTCGAGATGTTCGAGGACGTGGTTGTGCAGGATCAAGTCGTAGTGGTCGAGCGGCAGGTCGAAGACGTCACGGCAGAGATCGAAGGCCTCCACCTCGAGGCCGGGATATCGGCTCGGGTCGATGTCGACCGCGCGATAATTGTCGCCGCCGAGCTCGCGCAGCATGACCGACAGGCCGCGTTCGGGCGCGAAATGCAGGATCCGAGCGTCAGGGGGCAGATCGACGGTGCGGCCGATATGCATCGCTGCCACCCGGGTCCGTTCGAGCGAGCCGCAATCCGTGCAGCGCACGCGCGGCCGCTTGGGCATGTCCGAGAATTCCGTTCCGCCGCAGATGTTGCATTGCATGGGTCGCACTCGGCCGAACCACGACGAGAGCCGGCTTCAACTGGAACCCGCCCCCCGCGCAAATGTTGCACCGCCGCGCCCGGCTACCCGGCGGGACCGCGATGCCGAAGCCGATGGGGAGGTTTCGGATCTATCTTGCTTTACCGGATCGCAACGATCCCGCGTGTGTTTCAACGGTCGAGGTTGGCGAGAGCGGCCCGCATCGAGGCGCTGGACACCTTGATCATGCCGTCGAGCGGCCCGTCGAGCTCGAGCACGACGAAGACCGACGCCGCGATGATGGAAGCCGCCAGTCCGACCGTCAGCCAGGCCAAGAGGTTGCGCGGCGCACTCAGCCCGAAACAGGCGAAGACCAGGACGAGCATGATCGCGAGGATGCGGTAGAACGGCGTCGAGATCGTGGAATGCGCCTCCTCGATCAGCTTCCAGCGGTTAGCCGTCACCTCGGCCATGTCGGACGCGCAGAGCGCGGCGAGTCGTTTGTGCATCTCGTCCGGTGGCTCGAGGGCTAGGATGCCCAGCCTCACCTGATAGAGGATGTCGCCGAGGCCCAGGCTCTCGAAGCTGGGGCCGGTGGACGGGACGTTCGGGACATCGCCGGGCGGTGGCGGCTCCTCCGGCCAGGTCGTTGCGATGACCCCGGCGAGGTAGCGGCGCAGCAACCGGCGCTGCGGGTCCGCCACCGGCCCGTAGGTCGCGAGACAGGTGTCGGTCTGACGGACGCTACCCGCCAGCGCGTTCATGTCGTTGCCATTGTTGAAGAAGGCGGTGTTGACGCTGGCGATGATGAGGCCAAGCACCAGCGCCGCGAAGGTCACGACGAAGCTCGAGACCAGCCGCACCATGTCGCGTGTATCGGCCGAGCGGTGCGTCTCCGGCAGGTGGGGCACGAGGGCATGCGCCGAAGCCGCGACGGCGAGGAGAGCGATCAGGAGCAGCACTGCCGACAGTAGATCGCTCATCGTCCTCTCCGGCACGGGAGGCGGCGAGCGCCGTACGGGGCGCGAGTCCGCTCCCGCATGCCTGCCCATTTTTACCCACGGTCGACATGCGCGGTAAAGATTGTGCTTTGGCCGGCGCGCAAAACTGGCCAAAACTCGGCGCCAACGTCTTCTCCGTTCGGCTGGACCGTCCGTCATGTCGTTTCACGCTTATCGTCCCTGCGTGGGGATCTGCCTGTTCAACTCGCAAGGGCTGGTGTTCATCGGCCGCCGCCGCTCCCGGCGCCCGCCCGATCATGCCAGCGCCGGCTACGAGTGGCAGATGCCGCAGGGGGGAATCGACGGCGGCGAGGCGCCGCAGGTCGCAGCGCTCCGGGAGCTGCGCGAGGAAACCAACGTCTCGAGCGTCACCCTGCTCGGTGAGATCCCGCATTGGCTGACCTACGACCTGCCCACCGACCTGTCGCGCAGGAGCTGGAAGGGACGCTACAAGGGTCAGACGCAGAAGTGGTTCGCGTTCCGCTTCGACGGCGACGATCGCGAGATCGACATTGCGGCGCCCGACGGTGGCCAAAAGCCTGAGTTCGATGCCTGGCGCTGGGAGCGAATCGAGCGCCTGCCCGAGCTCATCATTCCGTTCAAGCGGCAGGTCTACGAGGACGTCGTCCGGCGCTTCAAGCTTTTCGCGGCCGCCTGACGGGAGCTGAGGGATGATTAACGGTTCGGAAACGCCCACCGTGGTGTGATGCATCAAATCGGGACGGCACGGAAAGGACACGCCATGCGTCGAGCCATCGCGGGACTGGTGGGAGCGGCGACCCTCCTGGCGCTGACGGCGGCCCTAGCCCAGGAGAGGGGGACGCTCGACCCGAAGCCCCTGCCGCCGCTCGCCAACCCGGACGACCCGCGCCTGCCGGCCAAGCAGATCTTCGGACGCGAACTGACGCCGGCCGATCTCCAGGCGCGATCGATCGGCTTCTATGCCCGCGGCTGCCTCGCGGGCGCCGAGGCGCTGCCCATCAACGGCTCGGCCTGGCAGGTGATGCGGCTGTCGCGCAACCGCAACTGGGGCAACCCGGCGCTGATCAGCTTCCTCGAGCGTTTCGCCAAGCGCGTGCCGACGATCAACGGCTGGCCGGGCCTGCTCGTCGGCGACATCTCGCAGCCACGCGGCGGCCCGATGCTCACCGGCCACGCCTCCCACCAGGTCGGGCTCGATGCGGACATCTGGCTGACGCCCATGCCGGACCATGTGCTCTCGCGCGAGGAGCGCGAGATGATGTCCGCCATCAATCTGGTGCGCCCCGACGGTCTCGACGTCGATCCCACGCAATGGACGCCGCAGCATCTGGCGCTGATCCGGGCGGCGGCCAGGCAGCCCGAAGTCGAGCGGATCTTCGTCAATCCGGCCATCAAGAAGGCCATCTGCCGGGAGGCCACGGGCGACCGCAGCTGGCTCAACAAGGTGCGGCCGATGTGGGGCCACAACTACCATTTCCACGTGCGCATCGCCTGCCCGGCGGACGAGCCGAGCTGCCGGCCGCAGGACCCGGTGCCGCCGGGTGAGGGCTGCGACGCCTCGCTCGCCTGGTGGTTCAAGCCGCAGGTGCTCCATCCGCGGATCAACCCGCACGCCAAGCCGCGACCACCGATCACCATGGCGCAGATGCCCGAGGCTTGCCGTCAGGTTCTGGTCGCCCAATAGGAAAGAGCGCTACTCGGCCGAATGTTTCGAATCGACGCGATCGGTCAGCGCGAGCAGCAGGGCCGAGACGACGAAGACGAGATGGACGACAACCGACCATGTCATGTCGCGGTCGCTCACCTCCTTCATGGCCATGAAGTTGCGCAGGAGCTGGATCCCCGAGATCGCCACGATCGAAGACATGAGCTTCAGCTTCAGCCCGGAGAAGTCGATCCGGCTCATCCAGTCCGGCCAGTCGAGATGTCCGGACGCGTCGATCTTGGAGACGAAATTCTCGTAGCCCGAGAAGATGACGATGACGAGCAGCGAGCCCGTCAATGTCAGGTCGACGATCGCCAAGGCCTCGAGGATCACCTCCGATTCGGTCGCCGATGCGAAATGCGTCGCGAAGGCGAGCGTCTGCTGCATCGTCTTGAGCAGCAGGGCGACGAGCGCGAACACCAGCGCGACGAAGAAAGGCGCCAGGATCCAGCGGCTGGAAAACAGGAATTTCTCGATCAGCCGCTCGATCATATGGGTCCCCCTCTCTTACTCGGCCGCGACACCGAGCCCGATCGGGCAAGAGACGCCCGTGCCCGAAAGCCCGCAATAGCCGCCCGGGTTCCGCGCGAGATATTGCTGGTGGTAGCCTTCGGCGAAATAGAACACCGGCGCCTCGCGGATCTCGGTGGTGATCGAGCCCTTGCGCGCGCTTGTCAGCGCCGCCGCATAGGCCTGCCGGGACTCCTCGGCCAGCCGATGCTGCTCGGGCGTCGTCGCATAGATCGCCGACCGGTAGGTGGTGCCGACGTCGTTGCCCTGGCGCATGCCCTGGGTGGGATCGTGGTTCTCCCAGAAGATCTTGAGCAAGTGCGCGTAGGCGATCTTGGCGGGGTCGAAGACGACCTGCACGATCTCGGCATGGCCGGTCATGCCGGTGCAGGTCTCCTCATAGGTCGGGTTCGGCGTCGTGCCGCCCGCATAGCCCACGGCCGTCGAATAGATCCCCGGCCCGGCCTGCCAGAACAGGCGCTCGGCGCCCCAGAAGCAGCCCATGCCGAAATAGGCGACCTCGAGGCCCGCCGGATAAGGCCCCTTGAGCGGCACGTCTTTGACGAGGTGACGCTCAGAGGTCGGAATCGGCGCGGAGCGACCCGGCAGGGCTTCGGCAGCGCTCGGCATCATCGCCGTCTTGCGGAACAGCATGGGAACCTCCCAGGACATCGATAGCCGCCATATAGGGTGACGCCGAACGGATCGGAAGGCGTGGTCTGCAGGGTTGAGCCTCACCGGCGTCGCACGGGCGGACGGCGGCCGAGCGCGGCGAGCAGCCCGCCCACCACAGCGAGGAGGAGCCACGTAGGAAGTATGACGACGCGCGCCAGCCACGGTCCGAGATCGTGCGCCGCCGCCGCCCGTTGCACGGCCGCGAGCGGAGTCGGGACCAGCCAATGCGCCGTATCGTCGAGCGAGAAGAACAGGAGCCGGCCGCCGGCGATCGAGCGCGTGGCATCGACGATCAGCGCCGCGAACGCCCCCGCCAGCAGGAGCGACCCGAGAAGACGGAATAGAAAACGGACCATGGTGACTCGACCGAGAGGCGGCCAAGCTCTACCTTCACCTTGGCGTAGCGTCCACCCTCGACGGCATCCGGATCGGTGGGCGGGGACGCCGGCGCCGCAAAAATCCTGCGCCGCGGGCGTTGCGCCCGCGAACGTCCCGAGTATAGTGCCGCCTCCGCGACCCTCACTGGCGCGCGTCCGGAGGGGTGGCCGAGCGGTTGAAGGCGCACGCCTGGAAAGTGTGTATACGGGAAACCGTATCGCGGGTTCGAATCCCGCTCCCTCCGCCACTAAGTCCCTGAATCTACGGTGATTTCCGGCTTCCAGAGCCCGTCCGCAATACTTCCGTCATGTCCGTGGGTTGTACGCGGGCTGGCTATCTCCACCGCCCGAGAGACCAAGGGAGTGCGGAAACACTGGGGCGTGTAGTGCCAAAGTCTCCTAACCCGATTTCGGTGGTGCGGTGTGCATGGGCCGGCGTTCCGGTGGGGTTGGATCGCTTCGCTGGTGTGGGGGTCTGCTTCGCAAGTCCGCCGGTGCCGATGCCGGCACGACAATCGAAGCCGAAGCGAGTTCGACGAGGGCCAGGCTGTATCGAGTTGGGGGTGTGTTGTTCTTCCTGGTCACAGCACATAGCTGCGGTCGCGATCACGCGGCGAGCAGCATCGCTTTCTGCTTAGCCCAGGCGTTCGGCAGAGTGACCTTCAGGGACAGGCGCTTGGCAGTCAGTTCCGGCGGATGTTCATGATGCAGGATCGCCCGCACCACATCGGGAGCCAGAAAGCTCAGCTTCAGAATACGGATGAAGTAGGAGGAACTGACCGAGGCCTCGACTGCGAGTTCGCCGATGCTCTTGCCATTCCCGCGCAGGATCATCGCATTGAAGCGCTGGGCCTGAGCCAACAGCCCCAGCATGCTGCGGTCCGGCTCCCGCCGGGCTTTTCTGCCGGATGATTCGATCAGCAGCTTCGTCGCGCCGCCGCTGCGCTTGAGCCGGGCCGGAACCGTGAGGATGAGGTTTGGCTGATCGCCGTCCTGCTCCGGTTCATTCGATTGTCGATGCGAACGGTTGCTGCCCAGCAATGCTGCGATCGAAGCCGGGCGGAGCGCGATTTCAGCGCATGCACCGAACCGAGATCCGCATAGGTCCCAAAAATGCGGCGGACGGTTGCGGCCTCGCCCTCGTTGACCACGAGCTTACGGTCCAAAGCATCGCAGCGGAGCGGCACCGTGCCGCCCATCCACATGCCTTTCTGCTTGGAGGCGGCGATCTTGTCGCGAATGCGCTCTCCCGTCACCTCCCGCTCGAACTGGGCGAAGGACAGCAGCATGTTGAGCGCCAACCGGCCCATGGAGGTCGTGGTATTGAACTGTTGGGTGACGGAGACGAACGACACCCCTGCCTTGTCGAACACCTCCACGATCTTGGCGAAGTCGCCGAGCGCGCGGGTCAGCCGGTCGACCTTGTAAACCACCGCCGTGTCGATCCGGCCGGCCGCGATGCCGGCGAGAAGCCTGGTCAGGGCCGGCCGCTCCATGGTGCCGCCCGAGATGCCCCCATCGTCATACATGGTCGGCTGGGCCGTCCAGCCTTCCTGTTTATGGCTGAGGATGAAGGCTTCACAGGCCTCGCGCTGCGCATCGAGCGAGTTGAAGGCCTGCTCCAGCCCTTCCTCGGAGGATTTGCGCGTGTAGATGGCGCAGCGCACGAGCGTGCGCCGGGGAGCGGGTTTGCTGTGCTGCGACCTACGCATCGGCGCTCCTGCCCGACCGTGCCCAGCCGCTTCCCGCTGCGCTGCAGCCCGAAAAAGCGTGGCCCCGACCAATGCGTGCCGGTGATGGCTTGAGCGATGGCCGAGAGCGATCGCCAAGGCTTTCCCTGCCAGGAGAACGCGTCCTCCAGAACCGTGATCTCATGCGTGATGCCGCCCCATTCGCGCATGAGTTTTGCGCCCGGCTTCGGCCGAATGGTGCGGGGCTCGGCCAGTTTACCCTTGCCCGCAATAGTTCCGGTCAGCTCGGCAAGCCTGCGCCTCGTTGAAGCGCCAAGCCCACCCAGAACCCGCTCCTGCAGCTTGAACGCAACCCCGAGTTCGAGGACATCGCGTCTGATCAGTTTCGGCGGATGCGCCCGGTAGAGCCGCCGCCATTCGGCTCGGAGTTCGGCATGGTCCATCGTCGAGAGGCCGGCAATCTCGGCCTCCATGTCGGGAACCGAAGGGGCTGAGCTTTCGCCAAGGCCGGATGCCGATCCGGGCAGCATAGCCCGGCCCCGTTTTGTGGGCCCGCCCCGCTCCACGACGGCTCGGTCAGGTGCAGGCCGGACGGGCAGCCGAGGTTCGCAAGATGCCGGGATGCCGAGGTCGGTTGTGACCGGATCCCGATCTGGTGTGACGAGGCGCAGCTTCCGCGCCTCGCTCCGATCTCGAGAGCCTGCCATGGCAGGCATCTCAAGCCGCCTTCGAAGCGGAGTCGGCCGCCCCTGCCCCGCCTTCGGCTCGGTAGAGCGTCGTCCCGGTCTCGTCCTTGCTCTTGGCGAGCACAAAGCCTTTTGGCGCAGCCTCGTCAGCGCCGCCCGGACCGTATGCGGCAGCCACCCCAGGACCTCGCCCAGCACGGCCACGCTCCGCCCATCAGGCTCGGAGAGCCGGCTGATGAGCCGAGCCTGCTTGGTTTGCCACGGCTGCTCGGGCCCGACAGAGCTCGCCCTGGTTTTCGCCGCCGCACTCATGTCCGGAACCGGCGAGCTCAACGCCGCGGCGCGGTTCCCGGTTGCCAGTTTGGGTTTGCCCGATGCTCTCACCTTTCGGGCCGGCTCTTCTGCCGGAACCGAGGCTTGAGACTGCGCCGCCGGCACACCGATCGCGCGTCGGCCCGCGTCGGCAATGGCGAGACCGGCCCCTTTACCGGTATCGTCCATGCGCCAAGCCTGTTCGCCGGTCGCGACCGGAACCTCGTAGACCAATCCTGCCTTCAGCAGCGACCCCAGCACCCGCTCGAGCGCTTTGCCCCGCGCCCGGCATGACGCGGGCGGAGGCAGTAGCAATCCGTCCGCCCTTCCCGCCGCGGCCCCAAGCAGGATCGAAGCCGCATTCGAAAGCTGCGATCCTGCCTTTGCAGCAGCACCCGAGGGCTGCCCGCCCTGCCCATTCCTCTTCTGTCTGATCATCGTCCCGTCCTCCGCATCGGCGCCGCCCAGTGCGGCCCTTGCACTGAGCAGAGCCCGGCCAAAACCAGGCGTTCGGAGAGGAGACAAGGTCAGCGGCGCTCGCGCCTGCCCTCAGGACAAGGACAGCAATGCTTCCCTTGCGCACGAAGTCTAGCGGGAAAACGCTAGAATCTAGAAGGCGAGAGAAACTCGGGAGCTATCGACTCGCGTGGTCCACGGTCTCTGCCGAGCGCACGTTCCAGATAATCAGATCCTGAGGCTGAAATCTCTCATTGTATCGGATGCAGGTGTGTGTGTGCATCGCGACGCCTTCGTTCCAGCACATGCCGCAAATGTGCGCGGGTTCTCTCCCCGTGAGCCGGATGCTGAGCTGCTCAAAGCGGCATGTGGCAAAGTTCGTAAGACTGCCGGCCCCCACACGCGTCCGGCGAACCTGTGGTGGCGCGAGTGCCGCAGAGGGGTCGGCTCGTCCGTGGCTTAGAGTCCGTCCCGAAAGCCAGGGAGGCCAAAGTTCTTGACGTGCCGAGGCGTGCAGCTATCCTAGTCGCGTTGCTGTAGGGCGCATCGGCCGAGGGGCCGGAGGGGCATTGCCCGCCTACGACATGCTAATCGTAGTGCGCCCGTGCCAAACATTGAGAACCTCAGGAAGCAAGCCAAGCTGTATCTGCGTTGGCACAAGACGGGGTATCACCCCGTTGCAACGCAGATCAGGTCGGTTTTGCCCCGTTTCAGCGAACTGTCCGATCGGCAGGTGCTAGCTTCTGACTTTAAGCTCGGCGACGCGCAGGAGCTTGTGGCCAGAAAGAATGGGTTCGAGAGTTGGGCGGCGCTGATCAAAGGGATCGACGCCATGACTTTAAAAACGCTCACAAAGCTTGATTCTGCATTTTTCATCGCGGCGGAGCCCCAGGTTTTTGTCTCCGACCTCACATCTTCTCTGTCATTCTATGTGGATGGACTGGGCTTTGCTCTCCTCTTTTCATATGGTGAGCCGCCGTTTTACGCTCAAGTCGCCCGAGGCTCTGCGCGTCTGAACCTCCGACGTGTAAGCGGCCCGGTGTTCGACGACCTGTTCCGTTCTCGTGAGCCGGACGCGTTAACGGCGACAGTGATACTGACCGACCCCAAGGCTCTGTTCCTGGAATTGCAGGCTGCGGGCATCCCGTTCCATCAGGCGCTAAGAACCGAACCCTGGGGCGCTCGCACGTTCATCGTGGCTGATCCCGATGGCAACCTGATCGCGTTCGCTGGAGGCGCACCCTGAATCCTCGACTCGCGTCAGGCGGTGCGAGCGAGCCGTCTAACAAGGATCAGGACGGACGCGGCGTAAAGGAAGGCTCGGGCGGAGGCGAGTGTCGCTTCGGGGTCTTTCCAAAGGCGGCGGTTGCGGCTGGTCCAGGCGAAGAAGCACTCGACGACCCAGCGCCGCGGATGGACGGTGAAGCCGATTTGGTCGGGCGGCTTGCGGGCGATCTCGACGGCGATGATCGTGGCTGTCGCGGGCCGATTGCCGCGTAGCCGGAATCTGCGACCTGCGCACGACGAACCTCATCGAGTCCGTCTTCGCCATGGTCTCCACCGGACGGTCCGCACCAAGGGCGCGCTGTCGCCCGTCACCGCCAAGCTGATGGTGTTCAAGCTCGTCATGGCCGCCGCAAAGACATGGCGGAGGCTACGGCAACGAAGCGAAGAACTCCAAGATCTTGCTACGCCTGATCGACTTGGCCGCGACAACGCATCCCGAAGCATCAACGCAGTGAACCTGGAAGACGTGCTTCGCCAGATCGAGCCCAACGGTCGTGACTTCAGACAAATCGGTGATAGACTTTCCCATGGACGGCGCTCCTTCAGATGGGTTGCTCAACGACAACCATCTTGGCACAGCTCTCTTTGGGGCCAGATGCCGGTGCGGGCGCCGTCCCGCCGTCCACACCATCACGTTGGGGGACGAAGGGCCACGACAGCGACGAGGTCCGCTTCTCCGGTGATCCCGCCCAAGTCCAACCGGAAAGAACGATCACGACCGACTTCCGCGCTTAAAGATCACAGCGGCTATATTCAACGTTTCGCCTTTTGCGGCGAAATGACGCCCTGCGCAGCCGACGTGAGGCGGCGCGGGTGCCGTCGATCACGACCCATCTCGCGCCAGCAATTGCGAGAAGCTTTGCCTTGCGACTGGCTTAGGCGCGGGCTTTGGGCTTGTAGGTGCGCTCCGACCAGACGGCGCCGGTGACATTGCAGCTGTCCTGCGCGGCCGCCAGAATCTCCATGTCCTCCACTTCGGTCGGGCCACCCGAGATGCCGATACCGAACCGCTCGGACCCGAGCGTCACCGCGGTGCCGCCGCCGAACGCGATGAACCGGGCCGAAGACGAGGTCAGCGTATAGGCCGGGCCCCCCGGCTGGATGGCGTCCATCAGGGCCGTGCTCTCGCAGTTGAACGCGGCCGACGTGTAGGCCTTCCGCTCCGCCATTTCGAGCGCCAGCACATAGGCGCCGGGCTGCCGATGCAGCAGCACCGGGTGCCCGTGAACGTCGAGCACCGTGACGCAAATCGGGATGCCGCGTTCGATCGCGGCCTTTTCACAAGCCTCCACGATCCGCTTCAGGTCGTCGTATGCGCTCATTTCCTGTCTCCCCTGCCTGCCGGTCCTGCCGCGCCCGATCCGATCGAGATCGCCCAACGCACAGTTATGCAACATATGCGCTGAGTGAGCGCATGTCGCACATTGCTCGGTAGCTAAGCGCGCCGCGTTCGTCAACGGCGACCTGAGCAGGGCCCGGGCCGAAGGCTCCCGCGGAGGCCCGTTGCGCCAGCCTTGTAGGCCCTGCGCGGTTGACAACCCGCGCCGGTATTCTTTATGAGCATAGGCTATGCATATGCTGCACAAAAAAATATAGCTCAAGCGCTTTCTGGGCTGATCGGCCGATCGTCGGCAGCCCGGGCGTTAATAAAAAATGCCCTGGAGGAGATGTCCGAATGGAGCGCGGCCCAGATGGTTCGACAAGCGGCAGCCCGCCCTCGGTGCGGGTCGGGACTTGCGCCCTGACCGCGTCAGGGCCGTCACTCGCGCGGGCCTGCCCAGCCCCCCTCCCCCCGAAACGCTTCCAAGCGCCCCGAAACCTCCCCATTGGCCGGATTCGCGGCGCATGGATCACGGCTCGCCGGCCTCGGTCGCGTTCGCGGGTGCGGTGAAGCCGGCGCCCGGGATCCGCTGACCGTGCCGCGGACTTTAGATGGAGATTGTGGAAATGCACATCGTCGTGGTGCTGAGCCTGGTTCCGGACCTCTCGGACGAAATCGAGATCGCCGAGGATGGTCTGTCGATCAACCGGGAATGGATCGGCATCAAGCTCAATGAGTTCGACAACCGCGCGCTCGAGGAAGCCCTGCTCCTGAAGGAAGCCGCGGGCGGGACCGTCACGGCCCTCGCGCTCGACGGTTCCGGCCTGCACCCAGCCGTTGTAGAGCCCGCGCTGCGTCACGGGCGCATGTTCGCTGACCTAGGCGAACACCGCGCTGGCCTCGCCGCCGGCCGAAAAGCCCTGCAGCAGGCGGAGCAGCACGATCAGCACCGTCGCACTCGTGCCCAGGGTGGCGTGCGTTGGCAGGAGCCCGACCGCGAAGGTCGTCAGCGAGATAAGACCGATCGAGATCACCAGCACGCTGCGGCGCCCGATGCGGTCGCCCAAAGGCCCCAGCACGATGCCGCCAAAGGGGAGGACCACAAAGGCGGCTCCGAACAGCGCAAAGGCGGACAGCAGTTGCGTGCCTGGATCGCTGGCCGGGAAGAAGTGCGCCCCGATCGAGACCGCAAGGAGGCCGTAGAGCGCGTAATCGTAGAATTCGATCGCCTGGCCGGCGATCCCGCCGATCAACACGCGCCGAACTGCGGCCGCACTGTGAAGGTCCGCTCCAGGCCGGATGACGGTTCGGGCGCCACCGGTCCGGCTCACGGGGGGCGCTCAGCCATCGTGATTCCTTTTTGCCGTCGGGGTGGGCGAAGGGACTAGATGTTTGATCCCGTGCTTTGGTGGTGCAGTTTGCACGCCGGAGTGGAAGGATGCGCTATGGGCCAGGTTCTCCATGGGAGCGCCACCACGACAGAGGCGGTCCGTCGAGCGATACAGCATAGTCAAGAGAGCCTGAGAGCCCTCGCAAAGCGCTACGGGATCAACCAGAAGACTGTCCGCAAGTGGAAGGCGCGCAGCTCCGTCACGGACCTGAGAACCGGACCGAAGGAGCCGCGCTCGACGGTCCTGACGGTCGAGGATGAGGCGGTGATCGTCGCCTTCCGACGGCATACGCTCTTGCCGCTGGACGACTGCCTCTACGCCCTTCAGCCCACGATCCCGCACCTCACGCGATCATCGTTGCATCGATGCCTGCAGCGTCACGGCATCAGCCGCCTGCCCGAGGTGGAGGGCGAGGCCTCGCCCAAGAGGAAGTTCAAGAGCTACCCGATCGGCTTCTTCCACATCGACATCGCCGAGGTCCGCACGGCCGAAGGAAAGCTCTACATGCTGGTCGCCATCGACCGCACAAGCAAGTTCGCCTTCGTCGAGCTCCATCGCCAAGCCAAGCAGCGGACTGCAGGCGACTTCCTCCGCAGGTTGGTCGAGGCCGTCCCTTACAAGATCCACACGGTGCTGACCGACAACGGCATCCACTTCACCACGCCCGGCGCCGGCGGATCAGCCGCATCCCTGATCGCTGAAGCCCTCGCTCGTGGAGAGCCTGTCTGGGCTCACGCCTTCGAGTATGCCTGCGCCCAGCTCGGCATCGAGCATCGCACGACCAAGCCCAAGCACCCTTGGACCAACGGGCAGGTCGAGAGAATGAACCGCACCATCAAGGACGCGACCGTCAAGCGCTTCCATTACGACAGCCACGATCAGCTCGAGCGCCACCTCGCCGACTTCGTCGCCGCCTACAACTTCGGACGCCGCTTGAAGACCCTCAAGGGCCTCACGCCCTACGAGTTCATCTGCAAACGATGGACAACCGAGCCCTACCGCTTCAGAGTCAACCCGCTCCAGCAAATGCCGGGACTAAACATCTAGGCCCGGGAGACGTCGCGGAGCTTGAGGCCGGCGGCTTTGCGGTCCCAGGTGCCGGGGCCGACACCGGCGGCCCGCAGGGCGGCCTTCTGCACCTTGCCCACACTGGTGCGGGCAAATTCGTCCACGAAGGCGATGTAGCGCGGCACCATGAAGTGCGGCAGCTGCTTGGCCAGGTAGGCGATCAGCTCCTCGGGGGCCAGGGCCGCGCCCTCGGCCCGGATGACGCAGAGCTTGATGTCGTCGTCGCCCTCGAACTCGGACGCCACCCCCACGGCCGCGCATTCGCGCACCCCCGGATGGAGCAGCGCCGCGGCTTCGATATCGTAGGACGAGATGTTCTCGGCCCGCCGGCGGATCCGCTCCTTGGCGCGGTCGACGAAATACACATAGCCGTCCTGGTCCACATACCCCTGGTCGCCGGTGCGGAACCACAGGTTGCGCCAGGCCCCGATCGTGGCGTCGGGATTGCGCAGATAGCCCTGCATGATGGAAAAGGGCCGCTTGGCCCGCAGCGCGAATTCCCCGGCCTGGCCGACCGGCATCTCTTCGTCGGTGTCGGGGTCGAGAATGCGGAACTCGAAGTGCTCGTCCCGGACGCGGCCGCAGCAGCCGACCCGGAGCTCTTCCTCGAAGGGCTGCCAGATCGGCACGCAGACTTCCGTCATGCCCCAGCACTCAATGCCGCGCAGCCCGAAACGGCGCTCGAACGCCACCGCGATCTTGGCCGGAAACGGCGAGGACACGATCCGGGTCACCGGATTGTCGGCATCGTCGGGGCGCTCGGGCTGCTTGAAGATCATCTCGACCAGCGGACCGTGGACGTGGGACAGCGTGGCCTTGTATTCGCGGCAGCGCGTCAGCCAGACCTCGGCCGAGAACTTGGTGTCGATGATGGCGCGGCCGCCGGTGATCATGCTGCCGTAGATGGCCATGTACTTGCCGGCCACATGAAACAGCGGCACGAAGCAATAATGCACGTCGTCTTCGGTCATCCGGGCACCCTCGACGCCGAGCTGCGCAAACAGCGAGACCTGCCCATGCGGCATCATCACGCCCTTGGCCGGGCCCGTGGTGCCGGAGGTGTAGACGATCGAGGCGAGGTCGTGTCGCCCGACCGGCCGGTCAGGGGGCGCCTCGGACCTGCCCTGGATGTCCGCGAACCGGTGGACCCGAAGCCCGGACAGCGCCGGGGCCGAGTCATCACGCCCGGACGGATAGACCACGACGGTCTCCAGAAAGGTGAGCTGGTCGCGCACTTGCGCCAGCGCTCCCATGAGGTCCTCGGCGATGAACAGCACCTTGGCCTGCGAATTCTGCATCGCATGGACCAGCGGGCCCCCGCGGTAGCCGGTGTTGATAGCCACCTCGACCGCGCCGGCGAGCTGAATGCCGAGCCAGGTGCAGATCGAGTCCTCCGAGCTTTCGGCCATGATGACCACGTAGTCGCCATGGTTGACGCCGAGCTTCACGAGGCCGTTGGCCAGCGCGCAGGCGCGCCCGTAGGCCTCTCGGTAGGTGACCGGGGTGCCGCCCACGACCTGGATGAAGGTCCGGTCCCCCGTGTCCTGGGCCCGGATTCGGAGCACGTCCGGGAGCACACGGTCAAACAGCATCGCCATGGAATAAAGCCTGATCTGCTGAGGCCGGTCCGGGGTCGCGAGCCGGCGGGTTGGTGAGATGTCCGGCCGGCGGCCCGGGTTCGGGGCCGGCCCGGGCCAGCGCTTGCTAGCGGCCGAGGCTCGACATGTCAGAATAGCGCTGGCCCTGCACGGCCTGGGCCGAGATGGTTGCATTGAGGCCGGCCAATTGCTCGGGCGAGAAGGCCACCTGCAAGGCCTGCAGGTTGTCGTCGAGATATTTGCGCCGCTTGGTGCCGGGGATCGGGACGATGTCGGGGCCCTGGGCCAGAACCCAGGCCAGGGCCAGCTGGGCCGGCGAGCAGCCCAGAGCCTGCGCGGTCTCCTGCACGCGGCGCACCAGGTTGAGGTTGCTGTCGAAGGCATCCCCCTGGAAGCGCGGATCGCCGCGCCGATAATCGCCTTCGGCCAGATCGCCCTGACTCCCGATGCTGCCGGTCAGGAAGCCGCGGCCGAGCGGGCTATAGGCCACCAGCCCGATGCCCAACTGGCGCAGCACCGGCAAGACCTCGTCTTCGACGTCGCGGGCCCACAAAGAATATTCGTGCTGCACGGCGCTGAGCGGATGGACCGCATGCGCCCGGCGGATCGTATCCGGCCCGGCTTCGCACAGGCCGATGAACTGCACCTTGCCGGCCTGGACCAGGTCGCCCATGGCCCCCACGGTCTCCTCGATCGGCACCTCGGGATCCACCCGGTGCTGCCAGTAAAGGTCGACGTAGTCGGTGCCGAGGCGCTGCAAGGAAAGGTCGCAGCAGCGGCGCAGGTATTCCGGCCGGCCGTTGATGCCGATGTGCTGCCCGGTGGTGGTCCGCACGAACCCGAACTTTGTCGAGAGCACCACGCGCTCGCGCTGCCCCACCAGTTCGCGGCCGATCAAGGCCTCGTTGGCGAAAGGCCCGTAGACGTCGGCCGTGTCGAAGAGCGTGATCCCGGCCTCGAGGGCCCGGCGCAACGTGGCCCGCGACTCGGCGTCGTCATAGGCCCCATACTGGCCCGACATGCTCATGCAGCCTAGACCCATGGCGGAACTGCGCAGGCCCTGGCCCAGTGTTCGCGTCTGCATTCCAACTCCCGTTCGATCGGTTCCTGAGGCGCAACTGCGCCAGCTTGGCCGACCACGCCCTGTCCGTCTGCCCTGCGCCGTCTTCGACTCGGGGCGGATCGGTAAACCGAGCTGTCGGCTGCCGCCACGTGGCCGTTGCGGCACGATGGGTTGGCCGGGATCGTAGCCCGCCCGAAACGTGCTGTCTACTTCGCTCTGTGATATGCATGGCATGTGCGCATGTCGCGGAGACCGATTCTCGACGGTCCGCTCTGAGCCAGGCAAGATCACGGTTGACACTGTGATGCGCGCATTTATTGTGCGGATGTTGCATTGAGCAGGCAAGTTCCGCTCGGGCTGGCCGGGCTCGCGCCGAGGGCTTGGGTGGAAATGCCGGCCAAAGGGATTATGGGGTTGTATTGTGCCATCCCAGTATGCGTCTGCTGTTTCGGGCCCGTCGTTGAGTGTCGGGACCGCCCAGAAGGGCAGCGACTTGCCGGCGGACGCTGCCGGCCTGTTTCTGTGACGAAAGACGGAGAGCTGGTGTGAGCCAAACCTTGGAACGAGCCCTGAAAATCCTGCACTTCGTGGGCAAGGAGCCGCGCCGAATCGGCGAGATCGCAACCCTCTTGGGTGTGCATCACTCGACGGCCTTGCGGTTGCTTCAGTCCCTCCGAAAGCAGAGTTTCGTGTTTGAGCTGCCGGACCACAGCTACCGGCTCGGTTCGGCGACATTTCGCCTTGGCTTTCAGGCCCTGGAGGCCATGGATCTGCGCCATGTCGCCCATCCGTTCATGGAGAAGCTGAACGACGCCACCGGCGAAACCGTGCACCTCGCCACGCTTGAAGGCGGCGAGGTGATCTACATCGACAAGGTCGAGGCCAAGCACACCGTTCGCATGTATTCCCGCATCGGCACCATGGCGCCGCTCCATTGTGCCGCGGTGGCCAAGGCCATCCTGGCCTTTCTGCCGGAGCGCGACCGCGAGAAGATCCTGCGCGAGCGCAACTTCGACAAGCGCACCACGCATTCGCTGACCACGCGGGAGGCCCTCGAGGCCAATCTGGCGGAAGCCCGCGGGCGGGGTTACGTGCTCGATGCCGAGGAAAATGAGCCGGGCATCCACTGCGTCGGCATGCCCCTCTTCGACGGCGCCCGAAACGTCGCGGGTTCCATGAGCGTCTCGGCCCCGATGAGCCGCATCAGCCGCGACACCTTGATGAGTTTCGTTCCCCTGCTGGAGGAAAACGCGCAGTCCATCTCACGCCAGTTGGGCTGGGAACCGGCCACGGCCTCGGACGGCCCGACGCGAGCCTCGGCGGCGTCCTCGCCCGCGGCTTTGCGCCGGCCTTCGAAGAGCCAGTCCAACGTGGGGAGCCAAGCATGACCGACAACGGCGAGAGGTGCCGCTGCTCCTGACCAGGCTGTCTTGACCGCCTGATCAAATCCAACGAACTGACGAGTCAAAACTCTGCCCGCAACGCGCAGGGACCGAGAGCTTATTGCCCAATGGAAGCTCGGAACTGCTTGGAAAAGGGCAGAGGAGCATCCCGCAGCCGCCAATGGAGGAGTTCCATCTTGAACACCACAGCAGGAACCACCGCTCTTGGCTCGCCGGTGCCGCTGGTCCGAGCCGTGGGGGTCACCAAGAGCTTCGGCAATGTTCATGCGCTGCGCGGCGCCGATCTCGAGATCATGCGGGGCGAAGTGCACGCCTTGCTGGGCGAGAACGGCGCCGGCAAGTCGACGCTGATCAAGATCTTGAGCGGCGTGCAGAGCTACGATGGCGGTTCCATCGAACTCGACGGCATGCGGATGGCGTTCAAGTCCCCGGCCGAGTCGCGCCAGCAGGGGATCGCGGTCGTCTACCAGGATCTCAGCTTGGTCGAATCGCTGTCGGTCGACGCCAACCTTATGCTTGGCCGCGAGCCCTGTTCCTGGCTCGGCTTCGTCAAGCGGCGGCAGATCAGGGCCGAGGTCGCCGCCTTCCTCAAGCAATATGGCGTGGCGCTCGATCCGCGCACCCCTGTCAGCGCCTTGCCCTTCGCGTATCGGCAGATGACCGAGATCTGCAAGGCCCTGATCGGCGAGGTGAGGGTCCTGATCCTCGATGAGCCGACCTCGGCACTGACCAGCGAGGAAGAAGAGATCCTGTTCGACGCGGTCCGCCGCGTCACGGCCCGCGGGGTCGGGGTGATCTACGTCACCCACCGGCTCAACGAGGTGTTCCGCATCTCGCAACGCGTGACGGTTTTCCGGGACGGCAGCAACGTCGGCAGCTTCGCGACTGCCGACACCACAATGAAGGACCTAGTGACGGCCATCGTGGGCCCGGGACATTCGGGGTTGAAGCTCGCGCAAGCCCAGGCTCAGGCCCAGGTCACCACCGCCACCCCGAGCCCCGCTCCTTCCGGGCCGCCGGTGTTGGAAATGGCGCAGGTCACCAATGATCGCCTGCGCGGCGTCACCTTGGTGGTCAAGTCAGGGGAAATCCACGGCGTCGCGGGTCTGATTGGAAGCGGCCGCACCGAGATCCTGGAAACCGTGTTCGGCCTGCGGCCGGTGACAACCGGCCGGATGCTTCTGCAGGGCCAGGAGCGCAAGCTACGAGGACCTGCCGATGCGATCGCGCGCGGCGTCGCGCTGGTTCCGGAAGACCGGCACGTCCAGGGGCTCGTTCTCGACCACTCGATCGAGCGCAACCTAGCGATGCCTCGCCTGCCCCTCCTCTCGGGGCTGGGGTGGCTGCACCGGGCTACCTCGGTGCGCAACGCGAACAGCACCATCGCCAAGCTCGGCGTCAAGGCGCCCGGACCGCAGACCAGTGTCAACAAGCTGTCTGGCGGCAACCAACAGAAGGTCGTCTTCGGCAAGTGGAACGACCCGCGCCCCTCCGTTCTCCTGCTCGATGAACCCACTGTCGGGGTCGACGTGGGGGCGCGCGAAGAGATCTACGCCGTGGTGCGCGACGCCGCCAAGGCGGGCAGCGGTATCCTCGTGGTCTCGTCCGATCTCGCCGAACTGCTGATCCTGTGCGACCGCATTTCCGTCGTGGTCGACGGCCGCATCCACACGACGCTGGAGCGCAAGCAGTTCGGTAGCGAGCAGGATCTCCACCACCTTATCCAGGCCTCCCAGGCTTCTGTCGAGCACGCAGCATGATCCAGAATACAACGTCGGTTCCGGCGCGATCGTCCGATCTTCCGCAGCCCCGCGGAGCTTCTCTGGCCAAGGCCATGAGCGCCCTCATCGCCGGCGACAAGCCCTACGTCCTCTATCTCGGCTTCCTGGTTCTGCTGGTGGTCTTCAGTGTTACCTCGCCCTGGTTCCTGTCGGCCAGCAACTTCCTCAACATCGGTCGGCAGACCGCGCTGGTCTCGATCATCGCGGTCGGCATGACGTTCGTGATCGTCTCGGCCCAGATCGACCTTTCGGTTGGCTCGAATCTGGCGCTGTCTGGCATGGTTGCCGCGCTCGCTATGCAGAGCGTTGCCAACGTGTGGCCCATCGGGGCCCTGGCGGGCCTCCTCACGGGTGCGATCGTCGGCTTGGTCAACGGCATCGTGACCACGCAGTTGAAGATCCCTTCGTTTCTGGTGACGCTGGGCATGCTGAGCGCGGTCCGCGGCGTCGCCCTGATGCTGACCGACACCAAGCCGGTGGTCATAGACAACGACACCTATTTCGCCATCTTCGGCGAGGGCAGCCTGGCCGGCATTCCGGCGCCGGTGATCTGGACCGCCCTGGCGTTGATCTTCGGCATCCTGCTGCTGCACTTCAACGTTTATGGGCGGCGCATCTACGCGACCGGCGGCAACGCCACCGCGGCCCGCTATTCCGGCATCAATACCAAGGCCACCACCACCATCGCCTTCGTGATCACCGGCGCGCTGGCCGGCCTGGCGTCGCTGGTGCTGACCGCGCGTTCGCACGCCGCCCGCCCCGATGCGGTGGAAGGGCTCGAACTCGACGTGATCGCGGCGGTGATCCTGGGCGGCAGCAGCCTGTTCGGTGGCCGCGGCCAGATCCTGGGTACGCTGCTCGGCAGCCTGATCATCGGGACGCTCAATAACGGGCTCGTGCTGCTCGGGGTCGGGTCCTCGCTGCAACTCGTGATCAAGGGCGCGATCATCGTGGCAGCCGTGGCCTTCACCAAGAAGTAACCGCCGTGCCCCGCGGGCCGGCGAACATCCAACCCAGCGCCAATCGGGGCTGATCGAACACAACCGACATCAGGAGGGAAACGTGAAAGCATCGAGAAGCAAGACCTTGTTCCTGGCCACCGCCTCCGCCGCGAGCCTCGCGCTCGGCTGCGCCTGGTCCACGGCCAGCCTTGCCGGGGTAGCCTGCCACATCAGCGGCAACCCCGCCGACCTCGGGCCGCCAAGCATCATCGGACAGGGCCCGAACGGCGCCAAGGCGGCCTCCATCAACGACGTTCAGCTCAGCGAGGCGGAAGCCGCAAAGGCCAAGGCCGGCAAGTTCAAGGTCGGGCTGGTCATGCACACCATGAATCTCGATTGGTCGCAGCTGCAGATCCAGGGCATCAAGGACACGCTCGGCAAGTACGGCGTCGAGATCATCGGAGTCACGGCGGCCGACTACAAAGCCGACAAGCAGATGTCCGACATCGAGAACACGGTGCAGCGCCATCCGGACGGGATCATCAGCATCCCGGTCGACGGCACCGCCACCGCCCCCGCCTACAAGAAGGCGGCCGAAGCGGGCGTGAAGCTGGTGTTCATGGACAATGTGCCGACCGGCCTGAGCTACCCCAAGGACTTCGCCTCCATGGTGTCGGCCGACAGCCAGGGCAACGGCTGGATCGCGGCCAAAGCCCTGTCGCAGTGCATCCCGCAGGGCGGCACGGTCGGAATCATCAACTTTGGCATCGACTTCTTCGTCACAAACGAGCGCACCAAGGGCGTCAAGGACTGGTTGGCCAAGAACCGGCCAGACATCAAGATCAAGCAAGCTGACTTCACCGACCCGTCCAAGGTCACGCAGATCGCGGGCGATTTCCTGACCGCCAACCCCGACGTCCAGGGCCTGTTTGCGGTCTGGGACGCCCCGGCCATGGACACGCTCTCGGCGATGCGGGCACAAGGGATCAACATCCCGGTGACCACGATCGACCTCAGCTTGGAATCGGCGATGAGTATTGCCAAAGGCGGTCCGCTCGTCGGCACCGGCTCACAGCGCCCATATGACCAGGGCGTCGCTGAGGGGCTGGCCATGGTGAAGGCGCTTATCGGCGAGCAGCCGCCCGCCTGGATCGGGGTGCAGTCGCTACCTGTGGTGCAGTCGAACCTGCTCGAAGGCTACAAAACGGTTTTCCATAAGGATGCGCCTGCGGAGCTGGTGAAGGCCTGCAAGGCCGCCGAGCCCAACTGCAAGTAACGGCAAACAAGGTCTGGCGCCGCGACCCCTCGGGGCGCCACAAAGTGTTTCAGTAAGCGGAAAGAGAAGAACGGAACTATGAGCAACGTAAGTGTCGGCACGTCGGCCACCATGGACCGGCTCATCGAGGATAAGTATTGCACGCAGCGTTTCGGCTACGAGATCTTCTCGACCCCCAACCTGGTACTGCTGCTGGAAGAGACGGCCATCAAGGCGATCGCCCCGTTCCTGGGGCCGAACCAGGCCTGCGTCGGCAGCACCATCGACATCGCGCACACGGCCCCGACGCTGCGCGGCCAGCGCGCCACCGCGACCGCCACCGTCACCGCCGTCGACCGGCGTCGAATCATGTTCGACGTCGAGGCCCGCGACGAGCTCGACAACATATGCAAGGGCAAGCACGAACGCTTCATCGTCGATCAGGACAAGCTGGTGGCTCGCCTCGGCGAGAAATCCCAGAAGCTCGGTTGATGGCCCGGCTCCTCGCGCACCGGAACGGAATACAGGGAGAGAGGCGTTGAAGGACATCACCATCCAGCAAGTCGCGATCGGCGATCGCGAAACCTGGTCGAGAACCATCACCGACGCCGACGTGGTGCACTATGCCGGGATCATCGGGGACCGCGGCCCGATGCACCTCGACGAGAACTTCGCCAAGACCACGCGGTTCGGCGGGCGCGTCTCCTACGGCATGCTGACGGGCGGCTACATCGGAGCCACGCTGGCCCAATTGCTCGGCATCCGCAGCGCGTACGTGTCGCAGAACATGCGCTTCAAGGCCCCCGTGATGATCGGTCATACGGTTACCATCGACACGGTCGTCACTGCCAAGGACGAGGCGCGGCGGCGCGTCTGGGCGACCACCACCTGCACGCGCGATGACGGCAAGGTGGTGGTCGAGGGCGAAGCCGAACTCGTGTTTTTCTGAAGCTCAAGCCGGCGCCGCGCCGGCAGGCCTGCCCCCGCGTGGCACCTGTGTCGAATCGAGGACCGTTACGCATGAACGCAACTGATCGCCTGCCCGAACGGGAGGCCATGGAATTCGACGTCGTGATCGTCGGCGCCGGACCGGCCGGCCTCGGGGCCGCGATCAGACTGAAGCAGAAGGCGCCGGACCTTTCGGTGGTGGTGGTCGAAAAGGGCGCCGAGGTCGGAGCCCACATTCTGTCCGGCGCCGTCGTCGACCCGATCGGCTTCAACCAGCTGCTGCCGGACTGGCGCAGCGAGGACACGCCCATCCGCACGCCGGTCACGGACGACCAGTTCCTGTGGCTGAGCAAGACCCGGGCGCACCGGATTCCGGGCTTCGCCATGCCGGGCTTCATGCACAACAAGGGCTCTTTCATCGTGTCCCTCGGCCAGGTCTGCCGCTGGCTGGCCACCAAGGCCGAGGCCCTGGGGGTCGAGATCTTCCCGGGCTTTGCGGCCACGGAGACACTGCATGACGAGCAGGGCGCGGTGGTGGGCATCGTGACCGGCGACATGGGAATCGGCAAGACCGGCAAGCCTAAGGCCTCGTTCGAACGCGGCATCGAGCTGCGTGCCAAATATACGCTGCTAGCCGAGGGTGCGCGTGGCTCGCTCACTAAGCAGACCATCGCGCGGTTCAAGCTCAACGAGGGGCGCGAACCGCAGAAATACGGGCTGGGGCTCAAGGAGCTCTGGCGCGTCGACAAGACCAAGCACCGTCCCGGCCTGGCCCAGCACAGTTTCGGCTGGCCGCTCGACAACCGCACCGGCGGCGGCTCCTTTCTGTACCACCTTGATGAGGACCTGGTGGCCGTGGGCTTTGTGGTCCACCTCAACTACCGCAATCCACATCTCTCCCCGTTCGAGGAGTTCCAGCGGTTCAAGACGCATCCGAGCGTCGCGCCGCTGTTCGAAGGCGCGGAACGGCTCTCCTACGGGGCGCGGGCGATCGCCGAAGGCGGTTACCAGTCCGTTCCGAAGCTGGTATTTCCCGGAGGCGCCCTGGTGGGCTGCGCGGCCGGCTTTGTCAACGTGCCGCGCATCAAGGGCAGCCACAACGCGATCCTGTCCGGGATGCTGGTGGCGGATCACGTGGCCGAGGCCATCGCGGGTGGACGGGCCGGCGACGAGCTGGCCGGCTACGAGGGGGCATGGCGCTCGTCCGCCATCGGCCGGGATCTCTGGCCGGTCCGAAACGTCAAGCCGCTGTGGTCGAAGCTGGGCACGGTCGGGGGCGTGATGGCGAGCGGCCTCGACATGTGGACCAACACCCTCGGGTTCTCGGTGTTCGGGACCTTGTCGCACGGCGGACCCGACCATTCGGCCACCCTGCCGGCCGCGGCCACGATTCCGATCGCCTATCCGAAGCCCGATCGCGTGCTGACCTTCGATCGGGCCTCCTCGGTGTTCCTGTCGAATGCCCGGCACGAGGAGGATCAGCCCGTGCACCTGCAGGTCCGCTCGCTCGAGCTGCAGAAGAGCTCGGAGCACGACGTCTATGGCGGCCCCTCCGGGCGCTATTGCCCCGCCGGCGTCTACGAATGGATCCGCGAGGGGCAGAGCGAACCCCGCTACGTCATCAACGCGGTCAATTGCGTGCACTGCAAGACCTGCGACATCAAGGACCCTAACCAGAACATCAGCTGGGTGCCGCCGCAGGGGGGCGGTGGCCCAAAATACCGGAACATGTGAGGCCTGACGCAGGGCCGCGCCGGGCCGGAATTACCGGGACTTGGCGCCTCGGATTTTAAGCTTGGGGACGGGTTAGACGAGAGCGCGGCATCGATTGACACTGTGCAGATTATTGTGTTCAGTGCGCACAGTAGATGCATATGTTGCATGGACGCGCTCGGAATTGCCGAATTCGGTCAGCCGGCTCGCCCTCGGAGATTCCCTTATGAAAATCGCTGTTTGTGTGAAGCAGGCGGTCAGCGTTCCAAAATATGTCGAGTTCACGCCGGACGGGATGGACGTCGACCCGGCCTTTATGAGCCGCGAGGTGAACGAGGCGGACCTGGTCGCGCTCGAGGAGGCGCTGCGCCTCAAGGAAGCGCTGGGCCAGGGCGAGGTGATCGCGGTCACGGCCGGGGACGAGAGCGCCGAAGAAGCCCTGCGCCAGAGCCTGGCGCGCGGCGCAGACCGGGTGATCCGGGTGGCGGCCAGCGGGGCGGTGCTGCACGATCCGGTCGGGGTGGCCCGCAAGCTTGCCGCCGCACTGCGGGCCGAGGCGCCAGATCTGGTGCTGTGCGGCGTGCAATCGAGCGATGCCGCCCAGCAATCGACAGGGCCGGCCCTGGCTTCGGCCCTGCAGCTACCGGCGGTTTCGGTGGCCACCAAAATCGAGGTCGGGGCGGAGCCGAACAGGCTGGCCGTGCAGCGGGAGTTCGAAGGCGGCTTGCGCGAGACCGTCGAGGTCGCGCTGCCGGCCGTCGTGTCGGTGCAGATTGGGGTCAACACGCCGCGCTACGGCTCCTTCAAGGGCATGATGAAGGCGAAGAAGACCGAGATCCCGGTCGTGGAGGGCGCCGAGGCGGCCCCGGGCCGGGTCAGCCTGCGGCGGGTGTTCGTGCCCGAGGCGGCCGGCAAGCGGTCGGTCAAGATGATCGAGGGCAGCCCGGCCGAGGTGGCCAAGCGGGTCATCACGCTGGTTCAGGAGGTGCGGGGATGAGCGGAACTCTTGTTGTTGCCGAATGGATCGACGGCCAGCTGGCCGCGACGGCCCCGAACCTGATCTCAGCCGCGGCGCGGCTGGGCGGCCCGGTGACCCTGGGCGTCGTGACGGCCGAGGTCGACCAGGTCGCGGGCCAGGCCGGTTTTGCCGGGGTGGGCGAGATCCTGGCCGTGCGGGCCGATACCGCGGATTTCGATGCGGAGCATTTTGCGGCCGCGGTCGGGGCCATGATCCAGGCCCTCAAGCCGAGCCTGGTGCTGATGGCCTATTCGATCCGCTCGGCGAGCTTTGCGGCGGCGCTGGCCGAGGCGCTCGACCTGGGCTTTGCCAGCGATGTCGTGACGCTCGAGCGGGTGGGCGGCGAGCTGCTGGCCACCCGGCCGGTCTATGGCGGCAAGGTTCATGCGGAAGTTGCTTTTTCGTCCGAGGTGCCGGCCCTGGCGCTGCTGCGGGCGGATCTTTGGCCGGCCGCCTCGCCTGCCCCTGCCTCTGCGGTCCGCGAGCTCGAGCTGCCCGCGCGGGCGCCGTCCCGGGTGCGCCATCGCGACTACCGGCGCCCCGAGGCCGGCGTGGATCTCAGGCGCGCCGACGTGATCTTCGCCGTGGGGCGCGGGGTCGGCGAGCAGGCCAACATCGAGCCCTTCGCGGCCATAGCCAAGCGCCTCGACGTGGCGCTGGGCGCCTCGCGGCCGCTGATCGACGCCGGCTGGCTGCCGGCTCCCCACCAGGTTGGGCAGACCGGCGTTATCGTCAAGCCGCGGCTCTACGTGGCTTTCGGCATCTCGGGGGCGCTCCAGCATCTTGTCGGCATGCAGGGCAGCAGCACGGTGGTGGCGGTCAACAGCGACCCTGAGGCTGCGATTTTCGATTTCGCCGATGTCGGCGCGGTGGCCGACATCAACGAGGTCGCCAAGGAACTACAGGCTCTGCTGGCCTAGCGGCCGGCCCAGCAAGGAACCCGCGTCGTGAACACACAGAGCGATGTTGCGGATTGCTTGATCATCGGCGCCGGCGCGTCGGGGTCGGTGGCCGCCAAGCACCTATCCGAGAACGGCTTCAAGGTCGTTGTCCTGGAGCAGGGCGATTGGGTCCCGGCCAGCGAATTGCCGGGCGACAAGCCGGAATACGAACTGCTGGCCTACAAGGATTGGCACCCCAATCCGAACATCCGCAATAAGCCGTCGGACTATCCGATCAGCGTGTCCGGAACGGTCGAGCAGATCGGCATGTTCAACGGGGTCGGCGGCTCGACCATCCTTTACGCGGCCTGCTGGTGCCGGGCCAAGCCGTCCGACTTCCGGGTGCGCACGCTGGACGGGGTCGGCGACGACTGGCCGCTCTCCTACGAGGAGCTCGAGCCCTTCTACGCGGCGGTGGAGCGGGAACTGAGCGTCTCGGGCCACCCCGGCAACCCGGCCTATCCGACGGGCTATAACCCGCCGCTGCCCGCCCACCCGATCTACGAACTCGGCCGCACCATCGGGGCCGGGATGAACAAGCTCGGCTGGCACTGGTGGCCGGGCTATAACTCGATCCCCAGCCGGGCCGACCGCCACCTCGAGCAATGCGTGCGGGCCGGGGTCTGCATGTTCGGCTGCCCGCACGGCGCCAAGGCCTCGGCCGACATCGCCCTGCTGCCCGACGCCATGAAGCACGGCACCCGGATCGTCACCGGGGCCCGGGTGTCGCAGATCACGCTCGATGCGCAGGGCCTGGCCAAGGGGGCGGTCTATCTGAAGGACGGCCAGGAGCACTTCCAGGCCGCCTCGACCGTGATCGTGGCGGCCAACGGGATCGGCACGCCGCGGCTGCTGCTGATGTCCGCATCGGGCCGTTTCCCGAACGGCATTGCCAACTCGTCCGGGCTCGTGGGCAAGCGCTACATGACCCATCCGTTCGGCACCTCGGTGGGGCTCTACGACCACGACCTGGGGGATCATCTCGGGCCGGCCGGTGAGATCATCGAATCGATGCAGTTCTACGAAACAGACGCCTCGCGCGGCTTCGTGCGCGGCAGCAAGTGGCACGTCATCCCGGCGGCCGCCCGCCCGCTGTTCAACGTCAACCGCTTCACCCGCGGCGAGGGCGTCAAGGACGAGCCGTTCTGGGGCGACCAATTCGCCCCCAAGATGAAGGGCTCGGTCGGCCACCTGATCGAAATCATGGTGATGCCCGAGGACCTGCCCGACGAAGCCAACACGGTCACGCTCAACCATGAGCACACCGACCAGGACGGCCTGCCCGGCGTCAAGGTCCACTACGTCACCGGGGAGAACACCCGGCGGCTGGTGGACTTCAACCTCGAGCGGAGCCTCGAGGCCCACCAGGCCGCGGGCGCCACAAAGAGCTGGATCACCTCCCGCAACAATCCGTCCTGGCACAACATGGGCACCGCCAAGATGGGCCAGGACCCCGCCACCTCGGTGGTCGACCGCTATGGCCGGGCCCACGACGTCACCAACCTGTTCATCATCGACGGCAGCGTCTTTCCGACCGCCACCGGGGTCAATCCCACGGCCACTATCTCGGCGCTGGCCAAGCGCACCGCCACCCATATCGTCGACACCGCTCGCAGCCAGAGGACCGGAGCATGAGCGTTTCCGAAGCGGCCCTGAAGCTCACGGACCAGCAGCGTACGCGGCTGGCCGGCTTCGCCGACCACCTGATCGCGGGCGGCGCCGGCCTGCCGTCGGCAAGCGGGGCCGATGTGCATGGCGCCTGGATCGACCGCACTTTTGCGGCCCGGCCCGATCTGGTGTCCGTGGTGCTCGAGGTGATCGACCAGGACGGGGCGCCCGGCCCGGTGCTGGACGGCCTACGGATCAGCGACCGGGCCAAGTTCGACGCCTTCGCGTTTGCGGTCTCGGGCGCCTACCTGATCAACCCGCGGGTCCGCAAGCTGCTGGGCCTGCCCGGCCCGGCCCCGATGAAGAACCCGGCCTTTCCGGACGAAGCCGAGTCATACCTCGAGGACGGCATCCTCGATCCGGTAATCCAGCGCGGCCCCCTGTACCGCCCGACCCCGGCTTGAGGGCCCCGATCATGAAGCGGCGGGCAAGCGCCTCTAGGGCGCACAGGTCCGATCATTTTGCCAGGGAACACAATGGCCACTGACCAACACGTCGATGTGCTGATCGTCGGTGCCGGGGCCTCGGGTTCGGTCGCCGCCAAGCACCTTTCGGAGAACGGGCTCAGCGTCGTGGTACTCGAGCAGGGCGACTGGATGGCGGCCGGCGACCTGCCGGGCATCAAGCCCGAATACGAGCTGCTCTGGTCCCAGAAGTTCAGCCCCAACCCGAACGAGCGCCTGTGGAGCCAGGACTACCCAATCAACCTGGAGAACTCCGAACAGCCGGTGTTTATGTACAATCTGGTCGGCGGCAGCACGGTGTTCTTTGCCGGCGTGTGGAGCCGGCCCCTGCCCTCCGACTTCCGGGTCCGGACCCTCGATGGCGTGGCCGACGACTGGCCGATCAGCTACGAGGACCTGGTGCCATTCTACGAGGCCAACGAATACGACCTCGGCGTCTCGGGCCTGGGCGGCAACCCGGCCTATCCGCCCGGGGCCGCCCCGCCCCTGCCGGCCCATCCGATCAACCGCACCGGCCGCCTCATGGCCGAGGGGCTGAACAAGCTCGGCTGGCACTGGTGGCCGGGCTATTCGGCGATCCCGTCCCGGGCCCACCGGCACCAGGCCCAGTGCCTGCGCTACGGGGTGTGCCGGCTTGGCTGCGCGGCCGGGGCCAAGGGCTCGGTCGACGTGGCGCTGCTGCCCGATGCCTTGAAGCACGGCACCCGCATCGTGACCGGGGCCCGGGTGGCCCGGATCACCCTCGACCCGCAGGGCCTGGCCAACGGGGCGGTCTACTTCAAGGGCGGCCAGGAGCACTTCCAGCCGGCCTCGATCGTCATCCTGGCCGCCAACGCGATCGGCACCGCGCGCCTGCTCCAGATGTCGAGCTCGGGCCGGTTCCCCAGCGGGCTCGCCAATTCCTCGGGCCTGGTGGGCAAGCGCCTGATGCTGCACCCGTTCGGCTCGGTGATCGGCCTTTACGACCAGGAGCTCGAAGATTGGCTCGGGCCGGCCGGAGCCCAGATCGAATGCATGCAATTTTACGAGACCGACGCCTCGCGCGGCTTCGTCCGGGGCAGTAAATGGCACGTCATGGGCACCGGCGGCCCGATGGAGATGGCCGCCCGGTGGATCATCGGCGAAGGGGTGAGGGACGAGCCGTTCTGGGGCGCCTCCTTCACCAGCAAGATGAAGGAGGCGGTCGGCCATTCGATCGATTGGATCGTCCATGTCGAGGACCTACCGGAGGACACCAACACGGTCACGCTCGACCCGACGCTGACCGATTCGGATGGCCTGCCGGCCGCCAAGATCACCTATGTTACCGGCGAGAACACCCACAAGTCGCTCGATTTTGCGCTGAACCGGGCCCTTGAGTCCCACCAGGCGGCCGGCGCCAAGAAGGCCTGGGTGACCCATCGCAACTTCTCCTCCGGGCACAATCTCGGCACGGCCCGGATGGGCGAGGACCCAGCCACCTCGGTGGTCGACCCCTATGGCCGGTCCCACGACGTGGCCAATCTGTTTGTTATTGACGGCAGCGTGTTCCCGACCTCGACGGCCACCAATCCCACGGCCACGATCTGCGCCTTCGCCAGGCGCACCGCAATGCACATCGTGGCCACGGCCCGCCAGCAAAGGACGGGGTTTTGACCCGGGCCGCCCTGACCGGGGCCGCCCCGGCCCGGCCTCACGCCGCGCCTCCGACCGCTATCCTCACCTGTCGCACTGTAGCGTCCGTCGTCCAGCCCGGACCGCTGTTGTCCGGCCAAGCCCATCGGAAAACCAGGCATGACCATCGTCGTTCTCGAGGCTCTCGAACACTGGACCGCGCAGATCCTGGAACGGACCGGCCTGAGCGAGAGCGACGCCCGCCAGGTCGCCTCCAACCTGGCCTTCGCGGACGCCCGGGGGGTCGGCACCCACGGCATCATGCGCCTGGCCACCTATGTCGAGCGGATCCGCAACGGCGGCATCAACAAGCGCCCCGCCATGAGCATCGCCCATGACCTCGGAGCCCTGGTGATCGTCGATGCGGACGCGGCGCCGGGCGCCGTGAGCGGCGTCTACGGGGCCGACCTCACGGCCCAGCGGGCGCAGCGCTTCGGCATCGCCGGCACCATCGTGCGCAACGCCAACCACTTCGGGGCCACCGCCTATTACACCAACCGGCTCGCCGACGAGGGGCTGCTGGGCATCGCCCTGTGCAACACCGAATCCGTGATGTGCGCGCCGTTCGGCGGCAAGGCCGTGCTCGGCACCAACCCGCTCGCGGTCTCGGTCCCCTTCCCGGCCGAGCGCCGCCCGCAGCTCGACATGGCCACCACCACGGCTAGCCAGGGCCGGCTGATCCTGGCCCAGCAGGCGGGGCAGGCGATCCCGCACGGCTGGGCGGTCGACGCCCAGGGCCGGGACACCGATTCGGCCACGGCCGGGCTGGCAGGCGCGCTGCTGCCGAGCGGCGGCCCCAAGGGCTTCGGCATCGCCTTTGCGATCGATGCCATTCTGGCCATCTCGGGGGCCCGCATCAGCCCCGAGGTCAATGCGCTGAGCGGCGATCCCGGTAAGCCGCAGCTGCTCGGCCAGGCTTTCATCGCGCTGCGGGCCGATGTGACGGGCCCGCTCGATCATTACCAGGCCATGATCGGCCGCCTGCTGGACGCCATCCGCGGCAGCGCGGTCGACGGGCAGAGTGCGCCCTTCGCCCCGGGCGAGCCCGAACTGGCCCGCACCCGCGAGATCGGCGGCCGCATCGCGCTCGGGCCCATGGTGATGCAGGAGCTCAGCGCCTTGGGCGAGGCCACCGGCGTGCCGCTTCCGATGCTGCAACCGGCATGACCGGGCTGCTCCGTCCTGCTTCGGCGCCCCGCTGCTTCAACACCCCCGTCAGGGCGCTCTGCGCTGCCTTCAACCCGGAACCCAAGCCATGGCTAAAATCAAATCGGTCACCTCGGACTATTACCTGATCCCGCTGGACACGGTGCTCAGCGACAGCACGCACGGCTCCATTCCGCACTTCGAGCTCGTCACCGTGCGGATCCGCGACAGCGACGGCGCCGAAGGCATGGGCTACACCTACGCGGTCAACTCGGGGGCGCCCGCCTTCCATGCCCTGATCGAGGGCTATCTCGCGCCGGCCCTGGTCGAGGAGGATGCCGACTACACCGAAGCCCTGTGGCAGAAGATGTGGTGGAAGGTGCATTACTCGGGCCGCGGCGGCCATGCCACCTCGGCCATCTCGGCGGTCGACATCGCGCTGTGGGACCTCAAGGCGCGTCGCGCCAAGCTGCCGCTGTGGCGGCTGCTGGGCGGCTTCGAGCCGCGGGTGCCCTGCTATGCGGGCGGAATCGACCTCGACTTCAGCGTCGACGAGTTGCTGGCCCAGGCCGACCGCTTCAAGGGGCAGGGCTTCCGGGCCATCAAGATGAAGGCCGGCCGGCCGCATCTGCGCGAGGACGTCGAGCGGGTGCGGCGCATGCGCGAGCACCTGGGCGACGACTTCCCGCTGATGGTCGATGCCAACATGCGCTGGAGCGTGGACCAGGCCATCCGGGCCGCCCGGGCGCTCGAGCCCTTCAATCTGGTGTGGATCGAGGAGCCCACCATTCCGGACGACGTGGAGGGCCATGTGCGGGTGGTTCGCGAAGGCCGCACCCCCGTGGCGACCGGCGAGAACATGCACTCGCTTTACGAGTTCCGGGCCATGATCGCGGCCGGCGGCGTCACCTATCCGGAGCCGGACGTCACCAATTGCGGCGGCGTTACCATCTTCCGCAAGATCGGGGCCCTGGCCGAAGCCCACAACCTGCCGCTCACCTCGCACGGCGCCCACGACGTCACGGTGCAGCTGCTGGCCGCCGCCCCGAACTGCAGCTACCTCGAAGTGCACGGCTTCCCGATCAACCGCTACATGGCCGACGAGATGAAGATCGTGGACGGCTGCGCCATCGCGCCCGAGCGTCCCGGCCATGGCATCGAGATCGACTGGGCCGGCCTGGAACGCCACCGGGTGCGCTGAACCGCCCGAGCAAAAGGGGAGCCTGCCGGCTCCCCTTTTTGGCTTCAGTAGGGATGGTAGCCCGGCTCCGGGGGCGACCAGGGGTCGCCGAGCCCGCCCGCCGCTTCGAATTCCCGGGCATAGAAGTTGCGGATCGCCTCCTCGCTCTGCCCCGACGCCCGGGCCAGCTCGGCCCGGGCCCGGGCGCTCGGCCGCGCATGGCCGCTCGCCACATAGGCCTTGAGGATCTCCACCAGGGTCTCCAGGGACACAGGTCCGCTCGCCTCGCTCATCGTCCGAAACTCCTTCGATCCCCGGCCCCAGCCGCGCCACCAGGCCAAACGCCGGGGCCGGGTTTCACCGGTTCAGGTCACTTTTCTTCGTGCTTGAGCTCGACTACCCGCACCACCGCGCTTTCGATATATTGCTTGGCTTCGTCGCCGATCACCCGCTGGCGCTCTTCCGAGGTGACGTAGTTCCGCTCCTGTTCCTCGATCGGCGTTTCGCCCGAGAAATCCCGCACCCAGATGAACTCCGAATCCGCCTCGTTGATCCAGCCGATGCGGGCCGGGATCCCGAACTTGCGATGCAGCGGCACCACCTTGTTGTTGAAGAAGTTCATCCAGTCGTCCATGCGACCGGGCTTGATCTTGTAGATGCGAAGTTGCGACGGCACCGTGTTCTCCTTGCAGGTTAGGACTGGGACGCCCGTGAGCGCTCGTTGATGTAGGCAAGACCCTCGACCGCGAGGCCGTAGCCGAGCACGTCGTGCATGGCGCGCTTGAGCGGATGGGTGAACAGCCGCCGCGTGTAGCGCAGCACCAGCGCGTTCTGCTGATTGAGCTTGTGGGCATGTTCCCGGGCCCGGTCCAGCAGCTTCTCGCGCGGCATGACCTCGTTGACGACGCCGAGCGCCAGGGCCTCCTTGGCCCCCAGGCTCTGTCCCGTCAGCAGGAAATAGCGGCCTCGGTTGTAGCCCATCAGCAGCGGCATCACGACGTTCATGCCGTCGCCCGGCACCAGGCGGTTCATGAAATGCGCCGAGTCCTGGATCACCGCATCCTCGGCACACAGCACGATGTCGGCCAGCAAGGCCATCTCGGGATGCCGGTAGGCCGGTCCGTTGATGCAACTGATCACCAGCGCATCGATCTCGAGCAGGCTGTTGGTCAGGCGCATGCCGTTGCGCAGGATCACGTCCCAGGTTTCGGTGTCGCCCGGCATCGGCGCATCGGCGCTGCCGAGCGGCCCGGAAAACTCGTCCCCGGTGCCGGACAGGATCATGATCCGGTTCTCGGCATCGCGAGCAATGTCCGCAAAGGCTTCGGCCACCTCGGAATGGGCGCCGCCGATGTGGGTCCAGCGCAGCGGGCCTCCGTCAGTGTGCAGGATGACCTCGAGGATGCCGTCCTGGCGGGACATCCTGATGTTTCGGTACTTGTTCGCGTAATCTGCAAATTGCATGGAGAACGGGTCCTTGTCGCCGCGAAAGTCGCCCCGGGTCGAGGCGGGAGGGGCAGCCTAGGGCACGGACGGGCTGAGGAAGAGGAACATCACGAGCCCGCCGAGCGCGATTGTCCCGAACACCATGCCGAGCCCCACGAGGCGGCTCCGGCCATCCGAGCCTTGCCGCTTGCGGGCCTCGAGCGAGACCGCAATCAGCACAATCAGCCCGTTGACCATGATCTGGATGAAGGGATTGACGTTGAGCAGCGTCAGGATGTTGCCCGTAAAGGCGATGATCAGCACCCCGATGGCGGTGCCGAGCACTGACCCGGCGCCGCCGCCCAGCACGGTACCGCCCACAACCACGGCCGCGATGGCGCTCAATTCGTAGCCGACCGCGGCATTGGCGTCCGCCGTGAAGGTGAAAGCCGCCAAAAGCACGCCGGTCAGGCCTGCCAGAACCCCGCTGGTGATGTAGACCATCATGCGGCGGCGCATCACCGGCACGCCCGAGAAGAAGGCCGCCTCCTCGGTGCCCCCGACCGCATAGATCTCGCGGCCCCAGACCGTGTAGGCCAGGAACACGTGGGCAATCAGGATGGCAATCACGAAGATCGCGATCGGGATCGGCACGAAACCGATCCGCCCGGAGGCGATCACATCGAGGGCCGGAATCTTATCGACGATCAGCGGCGTCCCGTTCGACATGTAAAAGGCCGCGCCGCGGGCCAGCGTCATGGTGGCCAGGGTGACGATGAAGGGCTGCAGCATGCCGCGGGTGGCCCCAAGCCCGTTTACCAGGCCGAAGAAACCGCCGGTGACCAGCGCTACCCCCACGAACGCCGCCATGCCGTGAGAGGCGAACAGCGCCCCGCACACGCCGGCAACCGCCGCAACTGCGCCGACCGAAAGGTCGATGCCCCCGCCCCCGCTCAGGATCACCATGGTCTGACCGATCGAGATCAGCCCGATGATGGCGGCGATCTTCAGCACGGTTTCGAAGTTCTGGACGGTCAGGAAGCTCGGCGAAATGAGCGTCCCGACAATGATCACCAGCACAAGCGCAGGCAGCATTCCGCTGCTTCGGAAGATCGCCGCTATGCGGTTCCAGCCGCTCACCCCCCCTGCCTGGGGGGCGTCGTCGTCATTGCGCATCGTGCTCG
The DNA here is from genome assembly GCA_965277635.1 of Lichenihabitans sp. Taxonomy (GTDB): domain Bacteria; phylum Pseudomonadota; class Alphaproteobacteria; order Rhizobiales; family Beijerinckiaceae; genus Lichenihabitans. Next base: position 119,157 of record CBDIDE010000001.1, on the reverse strand, counting down.
TGGTCATTGAACTAGGGCCTCCCGGGCCGCGGACTTCGAACTGGGGTCAGGTCGTAAGCCAGCGTCGGAGCTTTCCGGCATGGACAGCTTGAGAATGGCCCGCTCGTCCGCGTCCTCGCCCTTGAGGGAGCCGCTGACCTGTCCCGCCCGGATCACCAGGATGCGGTCGGCGATGCCCAGGACCTCGGGCATGTCCGAGGACACCATGACCACGGCGCAGCCAGCATCCGCCAATTGGCCTATAAGGGTGTAGATGTCGTGCTTGACCGCCACGTCGATGCCGCGGGTCGGCTCATCCAGCAGCATGATGCGGGGCTCGCCGAGAAGCGCCTTGGCCAGCACCACCTTCTGCTGATTGCCGCCGCTCAAGGTGCGGGCCGGCACCCCATAGGTACGGGCCCGCAACCCCACCGTCTCGGCGACTGCGGACACGGGCCTGCGACGCCAGCGGTCAAGCAGGATCCGGGCTTTGCTGAGCATCTTGAGATGCGGCAGGGCGATGTTGTCGGCGACCGACATCAGCTCGACCAGGCCCTGGGTCTTGCGCTCCTCGGGCACCAGGACGATGCCGGCCTTCTTGGCTTGAGCCGGCGTGGCGATGCGCACCGGCCGGCCATCGACGCTCATCCGCATGCTGTCCGGCTTGTCGCATCCGACAAGGCAGCGCAGCACCTCTGTGCGCCCGGCGCCCATCAGGCCGGTGACGGCCAGAATCTCGCCGGCCGCGACGGAAAACGAGATGTTCTTGAGGACGTCGCCGCGGCTCAGGCCCTCCACCCGCAAGGCCTCTCGTTGGCTGGCGGCGTTCTTGCGATCGACCGTGAAGAAGCGCTGGACGGATCGGCCCACCATGGCTTCCATCAGTATGTCGTCCTCCGGGACTCCCTGGCCCAGCCAGCACACTACCCGCTTGCCGTCGCGCAGCACCGTGACGTCTTCGGCCAGGCGGCGCAGTTCGGACATGCGATGGCTGACATAGACCAGGGCGACGCCGGAGCTCTTGAGCGTGTCGAGCACGCGGAACAGATGAGCCGATTCCTGGTCGCTCAGCGATGCTGTGGGTTCATCGAGCACCAGCAGCTTGGCGTCGCGGGCGAGCCCGCGCGCGATCATGGCCAGCTGCTGAACGGCGGGCATGAACGAGCCGAGCGGCTGGGTCACGTCCACGTGCACCCCCAGGCCGGCCAGCAGCTCGCTCGCCCGCTGGGCGATTCGGCGGGACCTAACGAAGGGCCCGACCGTGTCGAAATGGCCGAGGCAGATGTTCTCGGCGACCGAAACCCCCGGCACGAAGATCAGTTCTTGCGGCACCACGATGATGCCTTCGGCCAGCGCTTCCACGGGGGCGCGAAAATCGAGGTCGCGGCCCCTCAGGCTCACCCGTCCGGCGTCAGGCCGCACGATCCCGCCCAGGATCTTGATTAGCGTCGACTTGCCGGCGCCATTCTCGCCCACCAGGGCATGGCAGCGCCCGGCATAGAAGTCGGCGTCGAGACCGCTCAGGGCCTGAACATTGCCGTAGCGCTTGGAAATGCCTTCGAGGGAAACCAATGGCGATGGGTTCATGTGATCACCTTACGGACGCGTGAGGGCGCCCCGATCCTCAAGAGCATGCTCCGGTGGCCCACTTGCGGGACCGCCGGAGCAGAGGCCCCTTAGCGCATCGAGCCCCACGCCGTTTGCAGGGCCGCGGGTGCGTTCTCTTTGGTGATCATCGGAGCCGGCGCCAGCACGACGTCCTTGGGCACGTCCTTGCCCCCCATGGCCCAGATGGCCATGCGGAGCGCCACGTCCCCGTGCAGAGGCGAGTGGGGCGCAATGGCGGTGATGTTGCCGTCGATGACCGCCTGCACCTCGCGCTTGCTTCCGTCGATCGTGTAGATCGGGATCTGGTGGTTGGCCTGCTTCATGGCGCGTGCGATGCCCAGGCCGATGGCGCCCGAATGGACGAACCAGGCCTTGACATCCTTGGCGGCCGGCGACCCCAGGAACTGCAGCCCGACCGTGAAGCCCTGGGCTTCGCTATAGTCGGTCGGCGAGGTCACGATATCTTTGATGCCAGGCGCGATCTTGCTCAGCTCTTTGCTGAACCCGTAATGGCGGATGATCTGCGGCGACGACCCGATGGCGCCGGAGGTTTCCGCAATCGTGCCAGAGCCTCCCAGGGCTTTCGCGATGGCATCGGCCAGCACGCCGGTCTCGGCGGAATCATCGAGGTAGATCCAGCTGGTGTATTTGTCGGTCGCGACGGACCGCTCCATGCCGATGATCTTGAAGCCGGCCACGCTCAGCTTCTCGATCTCCGGGGTCAGCGGCGCTACCGAATGCGGCCAGACCAGGATCGCGTCGGGGTGTTGGGCAGCGCAGGTCTCGAGATCCTGGATCTGCTTCACCGCGTCATTGTCGGTGTTGTAGTAGAGCACCTTCAGGTTGGGGTGCCGGGCTTCCTCGATCATCATCGAGGCGCGCTGCGACACCGGGAAGGGATGCCGGATGAGAGCCTGCGAGAAGCAGACCTTGTACTGCTTCTTCGGATCGCCGATCGGGCCATCGGCGACCGGGAAGGCATCGGCGTAAGGCAAGGCGACCTGCTCGCCCGTCACCGGGTCTTTCACCAGGGCCGTGGAGGTCGGCGAGATGACCTTCGCGTCCTCCGGCGGGATCAGGTATTTTTCGATCTTCGCGTCCTGGGCGAAGCTTGGCGCCGCCAGCATAAGGGCCGCGGCCGAAACCACCGACCGCAGTACAGACCTCCAGTAGTTTTTCACTTTATTCCCTCCCGGTAATCTGATGAGCTTGCACAATCCGTCTTCGGGATCTTCTTGTTTGATCGATGTCGATCACACGTCGCGGTAGATGGGTCCCCTGTCGATGACGGGCTGAAGGATGTTGTCGGACAGGTAGAATTCCGCCTCGTCCGGAAAGGCCGGATTGGGCTTAGGTGCATCGCCCGGGTAGCCGAGGATCTTGCGGACGCGCGGATTGATCAGGTAGGCGCTCGACACGAAATAGGCGAAGCCCTCGAAGGTCGCGGGCTCGACCCGTCGCAGTCGCTGCAGCTCGGCGTTCGGGTCCGTGCTCGCCTCGCGCGAGGCCACGTTCAGCACCAGGTCCAGCAAGTCCGGACGCAGTTCCAGGACCCGGTCGCCCCAGACTTCGTGGACCTGCGCGTCGCTGGCGCTCGGCAGGCCGTAACCGCCCGCAATCAGCGCATCCGCCAGCTGAGCCAGCCGGGCCCGCTGGGCGGTGTTCAAGGCGCTTGCGCGAGACTCCATCACGTTGCTCATGACGGTACCCTCTGGGTTCGCGCGTTTTCCACGATGTGGCTGGCCGTTCGCAGCGCCAGGGCGCAGATCGTGGCGGTCGGATTGACGCCGGTGGACGTGGTGAACACGCTGCCGTCGATGATATAAAGGTTGGGGACGTCGTGGCTGCGGCCGAACCGGTCGACCACGGAGGTCTCCGGATCGTTGCCCATCTTGCAGGTGCCCAGATTGTGCCCGGAGGACACCTTTCGGCGGGTCACCCAGGCTTTCTTGGCGCCGGCCTCATACAGGGCCTCGATCGAACGATCGAGGTGGAATTGCAGCATGTTGCGGGTGTTCTCCGAGGTCCTGTAATGGACCTTCGGGGCCGGCAGGCCATCCGAATCCTTGAGCACCGGGTCGAGCGAGACGTAGTTCGTCTCCTCTGGAAGGTCCTCGTTGATGATCTGCCATTCCATCGTATGGCCGATGGATTCCTTCATCTTCCGGGCGAATTCCTCTCCCCAGAACGGCTCGTCTCTGACCCCTTCGCCCTTGGTCCAGCGCTGAACCATTTGCTGCGGGCCGCCCGTGCACATGAGGATCCACTTGCAGCCGCGCACAAAGCCGCGCGAGGCATCGCTCTCGTAGAACTGCATCGAAACGATCTGCTCGCCGGCCGGGCCGACCCAATCGTCCGTTTCGTCGTCGAAGATGCCGGCCGAGGAACCATGCGGGTGGATCATCAGCCGCTTGCCCGCTAGACCGGACGAATTTGCCAGGCCTTTTGCGAACCGGCCGGATTCGGACATCAGCAGCATGCGCGGCGTGCCGATCCCGTTGCAGGCCAGGGTCACGGTCGAGGCCGCCTGGAAGTGCTCCTGGCCGCCCTTGATGTAGACGGCGCCGGTGGCCAGCCCCTTCTCGTCATGGGTGATGCGCGCCACCCGGGCCCCGGTGATGACCCGGGCCCCGTGCTTCAGCGCATCGGGGAAGTGCGACAGGTGCGTGGAGGATTTTGCGCCCTGTGGGCAGCCCATGCGGCAGATGCCGTAGCGCACGCATTGCTGCTGGTTGCGGTAGCTCTGTGACGGAACCGCGTTGATGCCCGGCCACCAGTGCCAACCGAGCCGGTTCAAGGCCTCGGCCATCTTGCGCCCGTTCTTGTTGATCGGATGCGCGCCGAGCGGCGGCGCCTCGCCGCCGGGCGGATAGGCTGGATCGCCGGTCATGCCGGAGATGCCGAAATCGATGTCGTTGCGCTCGTAGAAGGGCCGCAGTTCATCGAAGCTGATCGGCCAGTCGTCGGCCACGCCGTCCAGCGTTCGGACTCGAAAATCGGAGGGGGTCGCCCGTGTCCAGCACGCGGCGAACAGCACACTCGAGCCGCCGACGCCGTTGTACATGATGACGGGAAGATCGGACTCGGAATCGTTGATAGGATAATCGGCTCGCAGGCCGCGAATATTCGGGTTCGGGCTCCAGCGACTTTCCGCCATAAGCTCGTACTCAGGCTTGTTACCGGGCATCTCAGATTCGCTCGGCCACTCGCCTTGTTCAAGAACAACGACGCTCAGCCCCGCCTCGGCCAGGTAGCGTGCCGCCACGCCGCCCGAAGTGCCGCCGCCGAGGATCAATACGTCGGCGACGTCGCCTCTCGTGTTCATCCCACCTCCCGGTATTATGCAGCATATGCAATAACTGCGCATCTGGCGCAGAGTCCACCGTGCCCGTGGCCATTTGTCAACCTACAAAATTTAAAATTCTTTCGGTTGACCGCGCGAGGAAACCGTAGTGTAGATTTCAACATGCAAGCAATATGTGCGCATGTTGCAACGATTGGCACCTGAATGAGGCAGCACTGGTTTTGCTCAGACGTTCGGAACTGACGTCAGGCGACCTCCAACCGTTGCGGCCCAGCCCGGGCAGCGAGCGCAACAGGAAACCTCCGCAAAGTACGTCGGTGCGATCGCTCAACCGCGGCGCAGGGACAAAGGGAAGAACCACATGGGTTGGGAAGCGGACATCGCGGATGTTTTGATTGTGGGGGGCGGCACGTCTGGAGGCGTTGCGGCGCGCCATCTGGCGGAGGCCGGGTTAAGTGTTGTGGTGCTCGAACAGGGGCACTGGCCGAGCGAGTCGGAGATGCCGGGCAACAAGCCCGAATACGAGCTGCTGGTCGACAAGCCCTGGGCCGCTGACCCCAACCTGCGCGGCCGTGCGGAAGATTATCCCATCAACAACGACGAGAGCGACATTCCGCTCTACATGTACAATGGCGTCGGCGGCTCGAGCGTCCTGTTCGCGGCCTGCTGGAGCCGCGCCATGCCCTCCGACTTCTTCGTCAGGACCTTCGACGGCGTGGCCGACGACTGGCCCATCACCTATGAAGATCTTCTGCCGCATTACGAAGCCAACGACTTCGACTTCGGCGTCTCCGCCCTGGTCGGCAACCCGGCCTACCCGGCCAGCACCGTCAAATCCACGCTGCCGCCGCTGCCGATCCATAAGGCCGGGCGCAAGATGGCCGAGGGGATGAACCGCCTGGGCTGGCATTGGTGGCCCGGCTACAATGCCATTCCGTCGCGCGACCACGGCCTGCAGAAACAATGCATTCGGCTCGGCATCTGCCACCTGGGCTGCCGCCAGGGCGCCAAGGGGTCCACCCACATCACGCAATTCCCCATCGCGCTGAAGAACGGGGCCAAGGTCATCACCGGGGCTCGCGTGGCCCGGGTGACGCTCGACGACCAGGACCTGGCCAACGGGGCCATCTATTTCCGTGAAGGCAAGGAGCATTTCCAGGCGGCGCGGCTGGTTATCGTGGCCTGCAACGGTGTCGGCACGCCGCGCATGCTGCTCATGTCCGAGTCGAGTCGCTTCCCAGATGGCCTGGCGAATTCATCCGGCCTGGTAGGCAAGCGCCTGATGGTGCATCCCTACGGCGCCTCGGTGGGCCTCTATGAGGACGAGCTCGAGGACTGGGTCGGCCCGACCGGCGAACTGCTCGAGTCCATGCAGTTCTACGAAACCGACGCGTCCCGCGGCTTCGTGCGCGGCAGCAAGTGGCTGCTCCAGCCCACCACCGGCCCGCTGCGCACGGTTGGGCGCTGGACCAAGGGGGAAGGGGTCCGGGACGAGCCGTTCTGGGGCGAGGACTTCACCAAGAAAATGAGCAGCTCAGTCAACCACACCATTCAGTGGCTGGTGATGTCCGAGGACCTGCCCGAGGACACGAACCGGATCACCCTCGATCCGAATCTGAAGGACTCGGACGGCCTGCCGGCCCCGAAGGTGCATTATCGCACCTCCGAGAACACGCACAGCTTGAACGACTTCAACCTTCAGCGCTCCATGGAGGCCCACATGGCCGCCGGTGCGACCAAGACCTGGGTGACCAGCCGCAAGGTCACGCCGGGCCACAATCTCGGCACCTGCAAGATGGGCCATGATCCCGACACCTCGGTGGTGAACCGCGATTGCCGGAGCCACGACGTGCCCAACCTCTACATCATCGATGGCAGCGTGTTCACGACCTCGACCGGGCTCAACCCGACCGCAACGATCTGCGCCCTCGCCCGGCGGGCGGCCCTCCACATCACCGCAACGCGGCGCGACCAGCAGGTGAGCGCATGACCCCTGTCTCGACCATGCCAGAGCTCGATCACAGCCGCCTCGCCCAATTCGCCGACGTGCTGATCTCGGGGAGCCCTGGCTGGCCCTCAGCCAGCCAAGCGGACGTGCACGGCAAGTGGATGGACATCACGCTGGCGGCGCGGCCCGACCTGATCGAGGTCGTGACCGACGTGTTGAGCCGCGCGGGCGAGCCGCGCGACATCCTGCAGCAGATCAAGACGACCGATATGGTCCGCTTCGACCGGTTCAGCATCGCAATCGCGGGGACCTATCTGATGAACCCCCGCATCCGGAAACAACTCGGATTGCCAGCGGGTGTACCAGAAGCCAAGCCGCCGTTCCCCGACGAAGCCGACTACTATCTGGAAGATGGGCTCATCGAGCCGGTCGTAGCGCGCGGGAGTGCGATGTTCAGGCGTTCGCCGAACACTTGACGACCCCCAACCGGGACATCTTCTTCACCCCCGGCCACCGTCGATGCGGCGATACGTCGCCCCGGACAAACCTCGTCTCCCAAATATCGAAGGATGCGCTGTTTCGGCCAGAGGTGTGGGACGCCTTGATCCTCCCCCTTGAACTGGTCCAGCCCGATGTATGGCTTTCGAGGCTGGAGGATGGATCGATGGGAAGACGACCGAAGCCCGAGGAGATTGTGATCAAGCTGCGTCAGGTCGACGTACTGGTATCGCAGGGGAAGACCGTGGCGGCCTCGGTCCGCTCAATCGGGGTGACCGAGGTCACCTACTACCGATGGCGGAAGGAGTACGGCGGCTTGAAGCTTGACCAGGTCAAGCGCCTGAAGGAGCTAGAGACGGAGAACATGCGGCTTCGCAAGGCGATCGCCGACCTCACGCTCGACAAGCTCATCCTGAAGGAAGCCGCTTCGGGAAACTGGTAAGCCCCGCGCGTCGGCGCGTCTGCATCGAGCATGTGCGACAGCATCTGCCTGTCTCCGAGCGCCGCGTCTGTGCGGCGCTCGGTCAGCATCGCTCGACGCAGCGCAAAGCGCCGCGGGGCTTTGACAACGAGGAGGCTTTGACGGGCGACATCATCGATCTGGCGCGGCAGTACGGCCGCTACGGCTATCGTAAGATCGCGGCGCTGCTGCGCGATGCCGGTTGGCTGGTGAACGACAAGCGGGTCGAGCGGATCTGGCGATGCGAGGGACTGAAGGTACCGGCCAAGCAGCCGAAGAAGGGCCGCCTCTGGCTCGGGGACGGCTCCTGCATCCGGCTGCGCCCGGAGCACCCCAATCACGTCTGGTCGTACGACTTTGTCGAGGATCGCACGCACGATGGTCGCAAGTTCCGCACGCTCAACGTGGTTGACGAGTTCACCCGGGAGAGCTTGGCCATTCGGGTCGCGCGGAAGCTCAACTCGACCGACGTCATCGACGTGCTGTCCGACCTGTTCATCCAGCGCGGTGTGCCTGGCCACATCCGTTCAGACAATGGTTGTCAATGGCGCTCGGAATCTCCTCACTTTCGGGCTCTTCCGCACTTTTGATGCAGGTGATTCATTTGAGCGGTTATTCGCGAGGTGGCCCAGGACGACGCGATGCCGATCTCGAACCCGTCGTTGCCGTCGGTTCCTGATGGTGTGCAGGTCGACGACCTAAAGCTGGACGCTGGCGGATTGACGATCACGGCTAGGACAATCGCGGTGGAGGCAGCCTGCCCGCTGTGCGGACGCCTGTCGACGCAGGTGCACAGTTCCTACTGGCGGACGCTTGACGACCTGCCCTGGCAAGACCGCGCCGTCACGTGGCGCATGAAGGTCCGCCGTTTCCGGTGCGTTCACTGCCCGGGCCGCATCTTCGCGGAGCGCGTACCGGGTCTTGCTGGTACCAAGAGGCGGCGTAGTGATCGCTTGGCAGAAGCACAGACCGACATCGGCAGGTAGTGTCCGCGGTGGTGGTGGAAAATCGGACATTGGAAGGTGTGACGGAGGTGGCCACCGGATTGGCCGGCTAAGGTGGAGTTGCGAGACTTCAACCCGACCGGAGAACCCGATGACCGAGGACAGACTACCGCTTGCCGAACTTTTGGCCAAAGCGGGAGATGGAGATTTCCTGAGGACGGTCGCGGAGGCGGTGATGCAGCTTCTGATGGAGGCCGACGTGGAAGGCATGATCGGCGCCGGGCGTCACGAACGCACACTGGAGCGGGCGACCTATCGCAACGGTTACCGGGACCGCTCGCTCGACACGCGGCTTGGCTCGTTGCAGCTTCGCATCCCGAAGCTCCGGCAGGGCAGCTACTTCCCACCGTTCCTGGAGCCGAGGAAGCTCTCGGAAAAGGCTTTGGTCGCGGTCATCCAAGAGGCCTGGATCAGCGGTGTCTCCACCCGTCGCGTTGACGATCTGGTTCAGGCGATGGGATTGTCGGGGATCGGCAAGAGCACGGTGTCGAAGCTTTGCAAGGACATCGACGAGCGCGTCGGCGGCTTCCTTGATCGCCCGCTCACCGGCGAGTGGCCCTACCTTTGGCTGGACGCGACCTACCTGAAGCAGCGCGAAGGCGGCCGTATCGTCTCGGTCGCGGCCATAATCGCCGTTGCGGTCAACACGGACGGCAAGCGAGAGATCGTCGGCCTTCATATCGGGCCCTCGGAAGCGGAGACCTTCTGGTCGACTTTCCTCAAGAGCCTGGTGCGCCGCGGCCTTTCCGGCGTGAAGCTGGTGATCTCGGATGCTCATGAGGGGCTGAAGGTCGCCATCCGCCGGGTGTTCAGCGCCTCTTGGCAACGCTGCCGGGTTCATTGGATGCGCAATGCCCTGTCCTATGTCCCGAAAGCGCAGCAGAGCATGGCGGCGGCGGCCCTGCGCCAGGCCTTCATCCAGCCCGACCGCGCCAGCGCCAGTCAGGCGCTGCGCCATGTCGCCGACCAGCTCCGGGGCAAATGCCTGAAGCTCGGCAGCTTCATCGACGACAGCGAGACCGACGTGCTGGCGCATCTGGACTTCCCCAGCCAGCACCGGACCCGGATCCATTCGACGAATTCCCTGGAGCGTTTGAACAAGGAAGTGAAGCGACGTGCTGATGTCGTCGGCATCTTCCCCAACGAGGGCTCCATCGTCCGCCTCATCGGCGCCGTCCTCCTCGAGGCCAACGACGAATGGCAGACGCAGAACCGTTACATGCAAACCGAGCCCATGGCCGAACTTATGGCCCCCGGCAGCAAAACAGAAACCGTACGGATTTCCACCGCAGCCGCCTGAAACGAAGCCGCTCCAGTTACACCCCAATTTCCACCACGTTGACGGACACGACCCATCGGCATGGTGCTCGCCGAAGGCGAGGTTGGTCGTGACGATGATCGAGGTCTGCTCGTAGAGGCGGCTGATGAGGTGGAACAGGAGCTGTCCGCCGGACTGGACAAAGGGCAGATAACCAAGTTCGTCGAGAACGATGAAGTCCATCCGCGGGCGCTGTCATGTCTGGACGGCACCCGCGGATCAAGGGCTGATTTCGGCGGTGCGCTGGTCGTGGGTGCGGTCATGTCTTCGGCTTTGACGCGGAGGTTAAATCCCGCTGGCCCTGATGTTGTCCGCTGATCGGTTGCCCCAATCACAGGATCGCGCTTGATTGCGCAGACAGTGCCACGGGCTTCTGGATCTATCCGCTTTCCTGCGCATCACCTCTCCGTCACCCTCGATTTTTGTGCTGCCTCGGCTTCTGGCGAGCCTTGGCAGCGAACTCTACGGCACTCGCTAGGCCGGAATTTCTCGATACGTCGTCTTGCCGTGCAAGATCGCGAAGGCAATGCGCGCCATCTTGTTGGCAAGCGCTACAGCGACAAGCTTGAAAGGTTTCTTCTCGATCAGCTTCTTGGCCCATGATCGCAGCGCGTCAGTGTGGGTTCTGCGGTGGAACAGCACGGCGTGTGCACCCACGACGAGCAATTTGCGCAAGTATCGATTGCCCATCTTCGAAATTCGCCCCAGTCGCTGCTTGCCTCCCGAAGAGTTCTGCTTCGGCGTCAGCCCCAGAAAAGCGGCAAATTCCCGAGGACCTGCGAAGCTGGATACGTCCTGAACGTGAGCGGCCATGGCCGAGGCGGTGATCGGGCCGATCCCGGGAATGCTCATCAGCCGCCGCGCCGTTTCATCCCGCTGCGCCATCTTCGTGATCGCTCGATCGAGCCGCACAATCGCTTCATCCAGCCGATGCAGTTGATGGACGAGTTCCGACAGCGCCTCACACACTTCAATCGGGATCGTCTCGTCGCAAGCCTCGATCAGTCCCGCCAGTTCGCGGGCGTGTCTGGAACCCTGCGCCGCGATCACGCCGATCTCCCCTAAATGGCTGCGCAGCGCATTGAGGAGCTGCGTTCGTTGCGAAATCAGCATTTCCCGAGCCTTATGACGCATCAGCGCCGCCTGGTTCTCCAGCGAGCGCACACCGACGAACCGCATCGAAGGCCGTGTCACCGCCTCGCAAATCGCCGCCGCGTCCGCCTCGTCATTCTTCTGCCGGCGCACATAAGGCTTCACATAGGCCGGAGGCATGATCCGTGCATCATGCCCAAGCTTGATCAGCTCACGGGCCCAGTGATGCGCCGACCCACAGGCCTCGAGCCCGACAAGACAAGGCGGCAACGAAGCGAAGAACTCCAACAGTTTGCTACGCTTGATCGGCTTGCCCACGACGACGCGTCCCGAAGCATCAACGCCGTGAACCTGGAAGACGTGCTTGGCCAGATCAAGCCCAACCGTCGTGACTTCAGACAAATCGGTGATAGACTTTCCCATGGACGGCGCTCCTGCAGATGGGTTGCTCAACGACAACCATCTTGGCACGACCCTCTTTGGGGCAGATGCCGTTACGGGCGCCGTCCACACCATCACAGGAATCGGCGCTGAGCAGCAGCAGGGCGTGGACCTCGTCGGCCCTCACGCGGCTGTGGCCACCTGCCACGCACTGGACGCTTCGGCCCGAAACTGACGAAGGGTGGGGCGGGAAATGAGGTGGCCCTGGGTGTTGAACGCGTTGTAGACGGCGGCATGGGCCGACAGAAAGCGCTGGGCTGAGCCCGCCGACTTGAACCGCTGCATCTTCCTTTCTCGACGCCGTGTCGGCTGATGCGAGTTCTCCGCCCGGTTGTTCCGTCGCTGTCCCTGCTCGTGGCGGGCCAGGAGGCCGAGCTTGCGCCGGGCGGCGCCGTAGGATCCGAGCCGGTCGGTGATCAGCAGTTCGGGCGCGAACCCGCGTTTTCTGATCAGCTTGCGCATGAGGCGAATGGCGGCCCGGGTGTCCCGCCGCGACTGCACCAGGACGTCGAGCACCTCCCCTTCGTCGTCCACTGCCCGCCAGAGCCAGTGCCGCTTGCCCGCGATCGTCACGACCATCTCGTCCAGGTGCTAACGACCGGTCGGGCGAGGTCGCCGCTTCCGCAACTCCCGCGCAAACAGCGGCCCGAACTTGCTGACTCAACGCCGGACGGCTCGTAGGTCAGATCGAGGCCGCGCTCGGCCGGCATTTCCTCGACATCACGGTAGCTCAGGGTGAAGCGCAGGTAGAGCCAAACGGCATGCCGGATGACCTCGGGCGGGAACTGGTGGCGAGCGTACGAGATCGTGGCCATGTGCGATCGTAGCAGCCCGAGGAGGACGACGCATATTCGTGTGACAATGCCCGACCGAGGACGCGACCGAGCCGCTTTGCAAGCCCTCAGCCCGAAGCCATCAGGGTCGGGTCGGCGCGCCTTTGCTGTTCCAGGAAGTCGATCAGCGAGCGACCGGCCTGAATGATGTGATCGCGCGTCAGCTTGGCGGCCTGGTCCTTGTCGCGGCGGGCGCAGGCCGCGAGGATCGCCTCGTGTTCACGTCGCGCCCGCGCCATGCCGTCGGTCAGCACGAGTTGGGCGCGCAAGTAGCGCTCAACGCGGTCGAGCGCCGCGCCGATGACCTGCAGATAATACGGGCGACCAGCGTCCTGATAGAGAGAATAGTGGAAGTCGCGGTTGAGCATGCCCCATTTCGATGAATTGGTCTCGATCGAAAAAGCATCGCAATATTTGGCGGCCTGATCGAGGCGCGCGTCGGACATGGCGCCGACCGAGAGGCGGAGCACGACCGGTTCCAGCAGCGCGCGAAACTCGAAGATTTCGCGGATCTCGTCGATCGACAGAGTGCTCACGATGGCACCGCGGTAGCGCTGGGTCGAGACGAGGCCCTGCTCCTCGAGCCGTGCCAAGGCCTCCCGCACCGGAATGCGGCTGACGTTGAACAATTTGGCGATGTGGTCCTGACGCAGGGTCTCGCCCTCGGGGAGGTCGCCCTTGGTGATCGCTTCGCGCAGAGCGTCGAAGATCACGTCCGGAGCCGAGGCCATCCGGGCAATGTCGGTTGCTTTCACTCTCACGTATCGCTCCGTCGCGCACCACCGCTGCATCGCCTCGGACATCACTCGCATGACTCGCCCGTGCACGTGCCGTCTATCGTGCCTGCAAGTCGCGTCGACGACAATCATAAAAAAGGATATTGATTATTGGATCCGATTTTTGCATCGTGAGGTGCTGGTGCTAGGCGACGGGCCGAGAACAGCCAAGGCGCGCTCGAACGACGCCTTCCAGACGACAGGGGAGATGGACATAATCAAAGGATTGGGTCTCATTGCCGCGGTGGGCGTGATGGTGGCGGCCGCCAGTCTTCCGGCGCGAGCCGACAAGCTCGACGACATCATCAATTCCGGAAAGCTCAGATGTGCGGTGACGCTCGATTTCCCGCCGATGGGGTCGCGCGATGCCGACAACAATCCGATCGGGTTCGACGTCGATACCTGCAACGATCTTGCAAAAGCGCTGGGCGTAAAGGCGGAGATCGTGGAAACGCCGTTCCCGCAGCGCATTCCCGCCCTGCTGAGCGGGCGCGCCGATATCGGCGTGGCCTCGACGTCCAACACCTTGGAGCGGGCCAAGACGATCGGTTTCTCCAATCCCTATTTCGTCTTCAAGTTCTCGATCGTGGCCCGCAAGGAGGCCGGGATCACCGACTACGCGTCGCAGAAGGGCCACCCCGTCGGTTCGACGGCCGGCACCTACGAGGCGATCGCGCTCGAGAAGGACGTCAACACATGGGCCGACGGCAAGGGCTCGTTCCACCCCTATCAGTCGCAGGCCGACGTCTTCCTGGCACTCTCGCAGGGCCAGATCGACGCGACCGACGTCACCTCGACGGTCGCGGCCGCCATCGTGCAGTCCGGCAAATATCCCAATCTGGTGGTGGCCGGCGATGCGCCCTATCAACCGGATTACGTGTGCCTGATCGCGCTGCGCCAGGAGCAGGGCCTCATCAACTACCTCAACCTGTTCATCAGCCATCAGGTGCGCGAGGGTCGCTATCAGGAGCTCTACAAGAAATGGGTCGGGGCCGGCTCGCCGCCTGACCTGACGATCCCCGGCGTCTACGAGTAGTCCCCAAGGCTGCGCCGCGCTGCGGAGACGGAGCCATGTTGCGCTACAGCTTCCATTGGAGGCCCGTCTTCGAGGCCCTGCCTGCGATGCTGGCGGGGTGCCTGGTCACGATCGAGATCGCGGCCCTATCGACTCTGATCGGGATCTTGTTCGGCATCCTGCTCGCGCTGGGGCGTCGCAGCGGCAGCAAGCTCGGCTCGGGCTTGGCCCTGGCTTGGATCGAGCTCGGGCGGAACACGCCCGGCCTCTTCCAGATCTATCTCGCCTATTTCGGACTGGGTTCGCTGGGGCTCCATCTCAACAGCTATGCGGCGCTGACGGCCGGCATCGCCTTCAACAATGCCAGCTATCTCGCCGAAACGTTCCGCGGCGGCCTGCGCGCCATCCCCTCGACCCAGACACGGGCCGCGCGCTCGCTCGGCATGTCGAGGGCCCAAGCCTTTCGGCTGATCGTGCTGCCGCAGCTCTTCCGCGTCGTTTTCTACCCGATCACCAACCAGATGATCCTGTCGGTGCTCATGACGGCGCTCGGATTGACGGTCGGCCTCGACACCGATCTCGCCGGCGTCACCCAGCGCTTCAACGTGCTGACCTACCGGACGTTCGAATATTTCACCGTCGCCGCGGTCCTCTACTACCTGATCGCCAAGGCGATGATGCAGGCCGCGAGGCTCCTGGCCTGGCGGCTCTTCCGGTACTGAGGATCGTCGATGTTCAACGCGACCCTCTCGCTCAACGATGTGCTCTTCATGCTGCGCGGCGCGGGCGTCACCCTGCTGCTGACGTTCTGGGCGGTGCTCGGCGGCACCGTGCTCGGCCTCGGCTTCGGGCTTTTGCGGGCCAGTGCCCCCGGTTGGCCGAGCGCCGCACTCGGCATCGTCCTCGACGTCTTCCGCTCCGTGCCGCTGCTGATCCAGATCATCCTCGCCAACGCCTTCGCGCCGATCCTCGGCCTCGACTGGGACCCGTTCGTCATCGCCTGCCTGGTCCTCGCCATCTACGGCGCGGCCTATTGCACCGAGATCGTGCGAGCGGCCGTTCTCTCCGTGCCGGCGGTCACCCGGCGCGCAGCGCGCTCGCTCGGGTTGAGCTGGTGGGACGACCTCGTCTCCATCGTCTTCCCGATGGCGCTGCGGGTCGGGCTACCCGGCTGGATCGGCCTTGCGCTCGGCCTGATGAAGGACAGCGCTCTCGTGCTGTGGATCGGCATCATCGAACTGCTTCGTTCCTCGCAGATCGTCGTGACGCGCACGCAGGAGCCGCTTCTCGTCCTCGGCGTCGCCGGGGCGATCTACTTCCTCATCAGCTTCCCCATCGCCCGCCTCGGCGCGTGGTTCGAACGACGGTGGCAGACCGATGATTGAGATCCAAGACGTCCGCAAATCCTTTGGTCCGCTCGAGGTGATCAAGGGCGTCAGCATGAGCGTCGATCGCGGCGAGGTGGTCTCGGTCATCGGCGGCTCGGGTTCGGGCAAGTCGACGCTCCTGATGTGCATCAACGCCTTGGAGCCGATCGACTCCGGCCGCGTGCTCGTCGATGGCACCGACGTCCACGCGCGCGGCACGAATCTCAACAGGCTGAGGCGCAAGATCGGCATCGTGTTCCAGCAGTGGAACGCCTTCCCGCACCTCACCGTGCTCGAGAACGTCATGCTGGCGCCGCGCAAGGTGCTCGCAAAGAGCCGTGCCGAGGCGGAATCGATCGCCGTCGATCGGCTGAGCCATGTCGGTCTCAAGGACAAGCTCAAGGTCTATCCGTCGAAGCTGTCGGGTGGCCAGCAGCAGCGCATGGCCATCGCCCGGGCCCTCGCCATGTCGCCCGACTACATGCTCTTCGACGAGGTGACCTCCGCCCTTGATCCACAGCTCGTCGGCGAAGTGCTCGATACCATGCGGATGCTGTCGTCCGACGGCATGACGATGGTGGTGGTGACGCACGAGATCCGCTTCGCCCGCGACGTCTCCGACCGGGTCGCTTTCTTCTATCATGGCCGCATTCACGAGATCGGGCCGCCCGAACAGGTGATCGGCAATCCGCACATGCCCGAAACCGCGACTTTCCTGAAATCCGTCCGCTAGAATCAGCCTCGGGAGCAACACGATGTGGCAAGGGATTTACCCCGCGGTCACCGCGAAATTCACGGCCGAAGACGAGCTCGATCACGGCGAGATGGAGCGCTGCTTCGCGCTCCAGATCGAGGCTGGGGTCGATGGCCTCATCGTCAACGGATCGCTCGGCGAGGGGCCGTTCCTGACCCATGGCGAACGGCTGGCGGTGCTCGAGACCGCGCAGGCGGTCGCAGGGCGGAAACCGGTGCTGATGACGGTAGCCGAGGCCGCGACCCGGGACGCGGCATCGCTTGCGGCCAAGGCCGGCAAGGCCGGGGCATCCGGCCTCATGGTGGTCCCCTCGACGATCTATCATGCCAACCCGAAGGAGACCGCCACAACGCTCCGCGCCGTGGCGGCGGCCGGCGACCTTCCGGTCATGATTTACTCCAACCGGGGCGCCTATCGGGTCGACGTCACGACCGAAATCCTGGAGGAGCTCGCCCCGGACCGCCGCTTCGTGGCCATCAAGGAATCCTCGGACGATATCCGCCGAACGATCGAGATCCTAAACCGGCTCGGCGATCGCTACGATGTGTTCACGGGGGTGGACAATCTGGCCTTCGAGGCGCTGGCGGTCGGCGCCGTGGGCTGGGTGGCGGGCCTGGTCGTCGCCTTTCCACGCGAAACCGTAGCGATCTGGCGTCTGATGCAGGCCAGGCGCTACGACGAGGCCCTGGCCGTCTATCGTTGGTTCCGACCGCTCCTCGACCTCGATGTCAGCACCTATCTGGTGCAGAACCTCAAGCTGGTCGAGGCGATGGTGCTCGGCACGACCGAGCGCGTCCGCGCGCCGCGCCAGCCGCTCGAAGGCGAGCAGCGCAGCCGCGTCGAGCGCATGGTGCGCGCGGCGATCGAAACACGCCCTCGCCTTCCGGCGGGGGTCTGAGCGCCGCGACCCGACGAGGCGATCCCGCGTGATCGCCTCCCGCTCCCGCCAATCCAGAGGACGTCGATGAAGATCACCGCCATCAAGGTCTGGAAGGTCAACCTGCCCTTGAAAGAGGGCCGCTACAGCTGGTCGAACGGAAATTACGTCGAAGTCTTCGATTCGACCGTCGTGGCGGTCGAGACCGACGCAGGGATCACCGGCTACGCCGAATGCTGTCCCCTCGGCTCCGCCTATCTGCCGGCCTATGCGCATGGCGTGCGCGCCGGCCTTGACGAGCTCGGCCCGAAGGTCATCGGCCTCGACCCGCGGGATCTCGGAGTCCTGAACCGGCACATGGATGCGGTGCTGCGCGGACACCCCTATGTCAAGGCGCCCCTCGACATCGCCTGCTGGGACATTTTGGGAAAGGCGACCGGCCTGCCGGTCTACAGGTTGCTCGGCGGCGCCGCGCAGGAGAGGATCGCCTTGTACCGCGCCATTTCTCAGGAGGCGCCGGACGTGATGGCGCTCAAGATCGCGGGCTACAAGGCCGAGGGCTATACGAAATTCCAGCTCAAGGTCGGCGGCAATGCCGACGAGGACATCCGGCGCATCCGGGAAACCCGCGGCGTTCTCGACTCGAGCGACGTGCTGGTGGCCGACGCCAATACGGGCTGGACGCGGGCCGAAGCGGCGCGGATCGCGAGCAGCGTCGCCGATCTCGATGTCTATATCGAGCAGCCGTGCCCGAGCTACGAGGAATGCCTGTCGGTACGTCGCCGAACCTCGCGACCCTTCGTGCTCGACGAGGTCATCGACGGCGTCGACATGCTCCTGACGGCGCTCGGCGACGACGCCATGGACGTCATCAACCTCAAGATCAGCAAGGTCGGCGGTCTGACCAAGGCGAGGCTTATGCGCGACATCTGCGTGGCCTCCGGCACGCCGATGACCATCGAGGATACCTGGGGCGGCGATATCGTGACCGCCACCATCGCGCATCTGGCGCGTGCGACGCCCGAGGAGTTCTGCTTCTCCGCCACGGATTTCAACAGCTACGGCACGGTCGAGATCGCCGCCGGCGCACCGAAGCGGGTCGCGGGCTTCATGACGGCGTCGGACGCGCCGGGCCCGGGGATCACGCCGGATTTCGCTGTCCTCGGCGATCCTGTTCTCCATCTCGCCTGAGGCTTCGCATGCGCTCCTCCAAGGTCATCCATGTCGTCGGCTGCCATGCCGAGGGCGAAGTGGGCGACGTCATCGTCGGCGGGGTGGCACCGCCGCTGGGCGAGACCGTCTGGGCGCAGTCGCGCTTCATCGCGCGGAACAACACGCTGCGGAATCTCGTGCTGCAGGAGCTGCGGGGCGGCGTGTTCCGGCACGTCAACCTGCTCGTGCCGCCCAAGCATCCGGACGCGCATGTCGGCTGGATCGTGATGGAGCCGGAAGACACGCCGCATACCCAAGCCGGCGCAATCCGTCTGTCACCGGTCCCGGACTCCGTCCCGATCGGCCACGGTTTGTCCGACCCCGCGCTTGTCCAGCGACCGCATCGTGGCGACATGCCGGGCATTGTTGACCAGCAGGTCGCGCATGATCGTCCGTGCTCGCGCGCCATTGCCGACGCGGACGGCCTCCGCCAACGCTCTGTGCTCGGAGAGGAATTGCGGGATATCTTGCTTGACCCGGATCGAGAGCTCGAAGTTGGCGTGCAGAACCGCCGCCACCGTCCTCATGAGACTGAACAGGAGCCGGTTCCCGGTCGCCTCGAACAATCGCTCGTGAAAGGCTATGTCGGCTTCGACCGTCGCTATCTCGGCGGAGGCGCTTTCCATCCGGTCGACAGCCTCGAACAGGCGCAGAACCTGCGTGGCGGTGGCCGATTGGGCTGCGAGCGCCGCCACTTCCGGTTCGACGATGGCCCGCAAGGCGCCGAGCTCGTCGATGATCCGATCGCGGGCATGAGCATTCTCGAGCGTCCAGGCGATCACCTCCTGGTCGAGATAGTTCCATTCCGCTCCCGGCAGCACGGCCGTGCCGGTGCGGCGCTCCGTTCGCAGCAGATGTTTCTCGCCGAGGATCTTGATCGCTTCCCGGACCACGTTGCGGCCGACCTCGAACTTCGCGGCGAGCGCGTCTTCGACGGGGAGGATGGATCCGGGCCCGTAGGTGCCGCTGACGATGGCGCGTCCGATCGCCTCGACCGTGCGCTGCAGCAGCGTTCCAGCGCGATGGCGGGGCGTGCTCCTCAAGAGGCGATAGCCCGTGCGGGTGCGGCGCCGGCCGGCCGGCCGTTCATGATCAGCGATGCGGCACGCGCCCCCATCGCGAGCGCGGGCGCATTGGTGTTCCCGGATGGGATCATCGGCATGGCCGAACAATCGATCACCCGTAGCCCGTCGACTCCCCGGACGCGCAGATGCGCGTCGAGGACGGCAAGCGGATCCCCGTCCGGTCCCATCCGGGCCGTCCCGACGGGATGGTAATTCGTCTTGACGGTCTTGCCGCAAAAGGCCTGCAGATCGGCCTCGGTCGGGGCATCGCCGCCCGGCAGCATCTCGTGGTCGATTAGGTCGGCCACGGGCCTCGTCGTCAGCAGCTCGCGCGCGAAGCGCATGGACGCGATGGTCAGCCGCAGATCGTCGGGGTGGCCGAAGAACCGCGAGTCCACGAGTGGTTTGTCCGCAGGGTCGGCGGAGCGAAGGGCGACGCTGCCGCGCGCCTTGGGACGCAGCAGGCAGGAGGTGAAGGTGACGCCATGGCTCGCCTTCTCGTCGGTGACGTCCCGGTCGAGGTAGACGATGGGGGCGCAATAGAGCTGGATCGTCGGCCGCGCGTCGCCGTCCGGATCGTAGAAGGCGCAGCAGTCGACCCCGATGGTCGTGACCGGGCCGGTGCCGAAGGCGAAGTACTGCAGTCCGTTGCGGAGCATGCGCCAACCCCGGTCCTCACCGAAATAGCCGGCGCCGCGCGTATTTGTGGCGGCGATGACCGGAACCTCGTGGTGATCCTGCAGGTTCTGCCCGACGCCCGGAAGGTCGGCGACCACGCCGATGCCGTGGCGGCGGATGTGGTCGGCCGGCCCGATGCCCGACAGCATGAGCAGCTTCGCCGTGTTATAGGTTCCCGCCGCGACTAGCACCTCGCGCTCGGCCATCGCGATCACGCTCCGGCCGTTCTTGCGGTATTCGACGCCGACCGCGCGCGCGCCCTCGACGACGACCCGGACGACGAGGGCATCCGTCACGACGGTGAGCAACGGGTTCCCGATCACCCCGGACAGGAAGGCACGGACGGCGTCGCATCGCTCCAGCCGTCCCGAGCGACCGCGTCCGAAGGTGTTCTGCATGGGACCGACACCGCGTTGGCCCGCGCCGTTGAAGTCGGTGTTATAGGGGAGGCCCTTGGCCTGCACCGCCAGCATGAATGCGCGCGACATGGCCGCGATGTGGCCGGGATCGGACACCTGAAGCGGGCCGAAGGCGCCGTGATAGGCGTCGTTGAGACGCTCGTTGGCCTCCATCTCCCGGAACACCGGGAGCATATCGTCGTAGGACCAACCCGAATCACCGCCCAGGAACGTATCCCACCCGTCGTAATCCTCGCGCTGCCCGCGCATGTAGACCATGGCATTGACCGAGGACCCGCCGCCCAAGACCTTCGCCTGCGGAACGATCGGCGCCCGCCCGCCGAGCTGCGGCTGCGGCACCGCCTTGTGCATTTCGAGCTTCATCCTGGACGGTTCACATATCCTCGTCATGGTCGGCGAGAACGACGAGACGGCGCCTCTCCTCGTGTCGGAGGAACTCGTCGCGCTGCTTCCCGACGCTCCGCTTGTGGTCTCGCCAGATTGCGCCCCGTATGCCACCCGCAGGCTCCCCGACAATTCCTGGATGCCCTGACGCCCTTTGTGACCGTCCCCGCGTGATGGATCAGCGTCCTTCCCAAGACGGCTTGCGCTTGGCCATGAAGGCCGCGACCCCCTCCTTGAAGTCGCGACTGCCATAGGCTTCCGCGATCAGATCGTCGCCCCCTGGGAGCCTCTCGGCGACGAGGCGGCGGATCGCCTCCTTGGAGACCCGCATCGTGATCGGCGCGTGAGAGACGAGGCGCGCACAAAGCGCGGCGATCTTGCTCTCCAAGTCTTCGGGCGGGACGATCTCCAGCACGAAACCGCAGGCCAGCGCCTCTTCAGCCTTGATGACGTCGGCGAGCATCAGCAGGCGCTTGGTCCGGGGAGCCCCGAGCGCCGCCACCAGCCGGGCCACATTGGCCATCGACAGGCAGTTGCCCACCGTCCGGGCGATCGGCACACCGAACCGGGTGTCGGGCGTCACGATCCGGAAGTCGCAGGCTCCCGCCAGCGCTAGGCCGCCCCCCATGGCGGCGCCCTCGACGACTGCGAGTGTCGGCACCGGCAGCGTCTCGAGGCCTGCCACGCAGGCGTTGATGCGCGCCTCGTAGTCGAGCCCCGCTTGGCTGCCGTCGAAGGCGGTGAACTGGCCGATGTCGGTGCCCGACACGAAGCTGCCGCCGACGCCGCGAAACACCGCCGCCCGAATGCCGGCATCGCCCGCGATAGTGGCGCAAGCGGCGACGAGCTGCTCGTACATCGACCACGTCATCGCGTTGCGGGCCTCGGACCGGTCGAAGGTGACGGTGGCAATACCGTCCGCGACGCCGAGATGGACGTGGCCGGCGCTCACGGCGCCGCTCCCGCGCCCGTCAGGAGCGCGCGCCGATCGCCTTCGCTGAGATCGAGCTCGGCCAGGATCTCTTCCGTATGTTCGCCGAGGCGCGGCGGCGGGCGCCGGACCTGCTGCGGCGTGCCGCCGAGCTTCACCGGGAAACCCATGGAGCGAACGCGACCCTCGACCGGATGGTCGATGTCCATCAGCACTCCGCGATGGTCGGCATGCTCGTTGTCGAGCGCCTGCGCGTAATCGTAGATCGGGCCCGCCGGGATGCCTGCGGCGAGGAGGGCGTCGACCCAGGCGGCCGCGGGCCGTGTGGCGAAGGTTTGTTCCAGATCGGCGATCAGGGCCTCGCGATTGGCGAGCCGCAGCGCGATGGTGGCAAAGCGTGGATCGACGAGCAGGTCCGGCCGTGCGGCGACCTCGCAGAGCTTGCGCCACAGGCGGTCGTTGTTGGCGCCCATGACGAAATAATCGTCCTGCGCCCGCACGGCCTGGTAAGGCGCGCTCATGCGGTTGGCGGTGCCGATCCGGCCCGGAACGGCGCCGGTTCCCAGATATTCCGAAATGTCCCAGACCGCGAAGGCGATGGCGGCTTCGAACAGCGATGCGTCGATATGCTGGCCCTGCCCCGATTTCTGCCGGCCGATATAGGCGCTCAATATGGCGTAGAGCGCGAACAGCGAGCAGCCGATGTCAGCCACCGGCACTCCCGATTTCGCCGGCGCCTCGCCCGGATGGCCGGTGATGCTCATCACGCCCGCCATGGCCTGGGCGATCAGATCGAAGCCCGGCCGCTGCGACCAGGGTCCGGTCTGCCCGAAACCCGAGATGCTGGCGTAGATCAAACCCGGATTGATCGCCTTGAGCGTCTGGTAGTCGATCCCCAGGCGCTTGACGGCACCCGGCCGGTAGTTCTCGACCAGCACGTCGGCGCTCTCGACGAGCTTGTAGAAGGCCTGGCGGCCCAGCTCCGTCTTCAGGTCGAGCACGACGCTTCGCTTGTTGCGGTTCATGTTGATGAAGCCGAGGCTGTCGGCGCCTTTGAGCTTGAAACTCATCGCACTCCGCGTCTGGTCGCCCGCTGGCGGCGGCTCGATCTTGATGACATCCGCGCCGAGGTCGCCCAGCAGCATGCAGCAGAACGGACCGGCCATCACCTGGCTCACGTCGAGAACCCGCATTCCGGTCAGCGGAAGCGACGCGACCGCCGCGGCATCGTTCGAAGTCTTGTGATTCATGAGATATCCCGCTTGGTCATCGGCCGCCCGAACCGTGGACGCCCGTGGTCACCGTGACGGCGCCGGCTCGGCGGGCCACGGGTTGCGCCGCCCCGGTTCCGCTACTGCGCCGCCGCGACAAGATCCTGGACCGCATCGGTCTGCCCGGCCGTCATGCTGGCCGCGAGGACCCGCGCGACATGGATCGCCGCACGTTCGGCGCCGTCCCTGATCTGGTGCCGGCAGGAGGTGCCGTCGGCAACCAGGAGGGTGTCGGCTCCGGCGGCACGCACCGCCGGCAGCAGTGACAGTTCGGCCATGGCCATGGAGACGTCGACAGTCTCGGCCTGATAGCCGAAAGCGCCGGCCATGCCGCAGCAACTCGTCTCGATCGTCTCGACCGCGAGGCCGGGGATCAGCCGCAGGGTCGCCTCGACGGCTCCCATCGCTCCGAAGGCCTTCTGGTGGCAGTGGCCGTGCAGCAGAGCCTTGCCGGCGACCGGGCCGAGCGGAGGTGCGAACCGGCCGGCCCCGGCCTCCCGGGCGATGAACTCCTCGAACAGCATCGCGTGGGCGGCCACCCGCTCCGTGTCAGCGCCCGGCAGCAGCGCCAAGGCCTCGTCGCGGAACGTGAACAGGCAACTCGGCTCGAGACCGACGACCGGGACGCCGCGCGCCAGAAAGGGCTTCAGCGCCACGAGCGTGCGCTTGAGTTCGGCCTTGGCCGCCGCGACGTCTCCGACGGAGAGGAACGTGCGGCCGCAGCATAGCGGCCGGCTCGAACCGTCCACCGCACGCGGAAAATGCACCCGATATCCGGCCTCGGTCAGCGTCGCCAGCGCGGCGCGGATGTTTTCCGGCTCGAAAGCCGCGTTGAACGTATCGGCCCAGAGGATCACCTCGTGGCCGGTCTCCGGGCCGACCGATGCGGATGGCGCGTCGAACCTGTCGGAGCGCCAGACCGGAAGGCTGCGCCGAGCGCTGAAGCCGGTCACGGCCTCCATGAGGCGGCGCAGCAGCGGCACCCGGTTGCGCAGGTTGAGCAGGGGCGCGATGCGGGCCGCGACGGGAGCGTAGCGAGGCAACAATGCGACGAGCTGATCGCGCAGCGAAAAGCCATGTTTGGCGGCCCGCGCCGCCTGGACCTCGATCTTCATCCGCGCCATGTCGACGCCGGTCGGGCATTCACGCCGGCACGCCTTGCACGAGACGCAGAGCTTCATCGTCTCGGCCATCGCGTCCGACGCGAAAGCGTCAGCGCCGAGTTGCCCCGACAGGACCAGGCGAAGGCTGTTGGCGCGTCCGCGCGTCACGTGGGTCTCGTCGCGCGTCGCTCGGTAGGACGGGCACATGGCCCCGCCCTCGAGCTTGCGGCAGGCGCCGTTGTTGTTGCACATCTCGACGGCGCCCTGCAGGCCGCCGACCTTGCCCGGATAGGCCGACCAGTCGAGACGCGGACGAAAATCCGCGACGCGGTAATCGGGCGGGTAGCGCAGGAGGTCGCGATCGTCGAAACGTGGCGCCCGCACGATCTTGCCCGGATTGAAAAGACCCGCCGGGTCGAACAGATCCTTGACCTCCTCGAAGGCACGCACCAACCGCGCGCCGAACATCGCCTCATGGAATTCGCTGCGCACGAGGCCGTCGCCATGCTCGCCCGAGTTCGAGCCCTTGTAGGCGCGTACCAGGGCAAAGGCCTCCTCGGCGATGGCCCGCATCGACTTGACGTCCTTCTCGAGGCGGAGGTTGAGGATCGGGCGCACGTGCAGGCACCCTTCCGACGCATGGGCGTACCAGGTGCCCTGCGTGCCATGCTTGCGGAAGATCCGCGTGAGGCCGTCCGTATAGGCGGCCAGATGTTCGAGCGGCACGGCGCAGTCCTCGACGAAGGACACAGGCTTCGCCTGATCTTTCATCGACATCATGATGTTGAGGCCGGATGTCCTGAGATCCGTGATGGCGGCCTGCAAGGCCGGATCGAGAACCGGCACAACGCCACCCCAATGCGCCGCCTCCCGGTCGAAGCCGAAGCCGAGGTCACCCATCAGCTCGCCGAGCTGCCGGATGCGGCGGGCATTCTCGGCCTCGTCCTCGGCGAATTCGACGATGAGCAGCGCCTGCGGGTCGCCCCGTACCACGGCATCGAGCGTCGGGCGGAAGATCGCGATCTCGCGTGCCAGCGCGATCATGGTGGCGTCGACGAGCTCGACGGCGATCGGCTTCAGCTTGACCAGGTGCTGAGCCGAGTCCATCGCCGCATGGAATGAGCCGAAGTGGCAGACGCCGACGGCGCGCCGGCCCAAAACGGGTGACAGCTTCAGTTCGATGGCGGTCGAATAGGCCAGCGTTCCCTCGGAGCCGCACAGGATATGGGCGAGGTTCACCCGACCGCGCGCCGGATCGAGCGCGTCGATGTTGTAGCCACCGACCCGGCGCTGGACTTTCGGGAACCGCACCGCGACTTCGTCGGCTTCGCGTGCGCCCATCGCCAGCAGGCGCTCGGCCAGGCGCCTGGCGGGTCCCTCCGGCACATCCGACAGGTCGGCCGCAACCTCGCCGAGGCGCAGCGGCGTTCCGTCCGCCAGCACGCCATCGACCGCCAGCACATTGTCTCGGGTGGTGCCATAGCGCAGCGAGCGGCCGCCGCAGGAATTATTGCCGACCATGCCGCCGATCGTCGCCCGCGAGGCCGTCGAGACATCGACCGGGAACCACAAGCCATGTGGCTTCAGCGCGCGATTGAGGTCGTCGAGAACGATGCCGGGCTCGACCGTGCAGCGGTGGTTCTCGGCATCGAGCGACAGCACGCGGCGCAGATGTTTGGACCCGTCGACGACAATGCCGCGATTGATGGTCTGCCCGCATTGCGAGGTGCCGCCGCCTCGGGCGGTGACGGGCACGTCCTCGTCTCGCGCGATCGCGAGGGCGCGAAGCGCTGCCTCCGTGGTTCGCGGCACGACGACGCCCGTCGGCATGATCTGATAATGGGAGGCATCGGTCGCATAGCGGCCCCGGTCGAAGGCTCCGAACAGCACCTCGCCGTCGACGTCCGATTTGAGCCGGCGTTGCAAGCCGGACATGACCGCGCTGGCCATCTGTCTTCCCTCGATCGCCGGTCGTGCCGCACGGACGTTGTCGCAGCGACCCTATCGCGGACAATTTTTGAATTCAATCCATATCAAGATGGTGCGGGATCGCGTGCGAAACACACCCCTCTTGCGGTGCCGGGCTTCGGCTGGGCCTGAAGGCGCCCGGCGAGCGTCCGCCACCGCCTATTTTGCCGACGATGATCCGTCGGCGAGAGCGCGATCCTGGAAATATTCCATGAAGGCCTCGGCCTTGTTGCGCAGATGCCTAAACAGGATGTCGCTCAATTCGCTCCCCGCGCGCCGCCGAAGGGCATCCAGAATGGCCTCATGCTCGCGCATCGCCTCGCCCCAGCGGTCGCGCCGTTTGGCGAAATTGGCCGAGTAGCGCACCCGGCGGATGCGGCCCGCGAGACTCTCGTAAGCGGCGGTCAGCGTCGCATTGCCGGCCTGCCGGACGATGCGCTCATGGATCAGCTGATTGCATCGGAAATAGCCGTGCATGTCGCGACGCAGGTAGAAGCCGTACATATCGTGGTGCAGCTGTTCGATCTCCTGCACCGTCTCGTCCGTGATGGTCTCACAGGCGAGCCGACCCGCCAGGGCCTCGAGCCCGCCCATGACGTCGAACAATTCGCGCAGGTCCTGCTCCTTGAGCTGGCGCACGCGGGCGCCGCGGTTCGGCAGCAGATCCACGATGCCTTCCGCGGCGAGCACCTTAAGGGCTTCGCGCAGCGGCGTTCGCGATACGCCGAACATCTCGCAAAGCTGCCGCTCGGGGATGCGGGCGCCGTCGGCCAGATGGCCCTCGACGATGTGGTCGCGCAGCCGCGCCAGCACATCGCCATGCAGCGACGGAGCGCTCCGTCGGCCGTCGAAGTCTTGCGGCGGAGATGTCGCCTGGCCGAGCCGAAAGGGCTCTGCCTCCGTCAGTGCGGCGTCTGGATCGTGCGACATGGTTGCGGTCATTGCCTTCACTTAGCCCACTCAACGACGCTGGTCGATGTGTGAATATGAACGCGATATGTCGCTTGCAAGCGCAAAAAATGAATGCATTATTGAGCGAGCGGCGAGTCGCCAGCGCGGCAGGTCTCGATCGGGAGGACCCATGAGCGGACACCAAGGGCGCCACTTCCTGCAGATTCCCGGTCCGAGCCCGGTCCCGGATCGCGTGCTCCGCGCCATGGACATGCCGGTGATCGACCACCGCGGTCCCGAGTTCGGAAAGCTCGGCCGCGAGGTGCTCGACGGCTGCCGGACGGTGTTCAAGACCAGGGGTCCGGTCATCGTCTTCCCATCATCGGGAACCGGCGCCTGGGAGGCCGCCATCGTCAACACGCTCTCGCCCGGGGACAAGGTCCTCATGGCTGAGACCGGCCATTTTGCGACGCTCTGGCGGCAGATGGCGGCCCGCTGGAGCATCGAGGTCGATTTCATCCCCGGCGACTGGCGCCATGGCGCCGACCCGGCCGCCATAGAGGAGAAGCTCAGCGAAGACCGCGCCCACGCGATCAAGGCCGTGATGGTGGTCCATAACGAGACCTCGACCGGCGCCCTGAGCCGCATCGGCGAGATCCGCAAGGCGATCGACCGCACCGGCCATCCGGCCCTGCTGATGGTGGACACGATCTCGTCGCTGGGCTCGGCCGATGTCCGCCACGACGAATGGGGGGTCGATGTCACGGTGAGCTGCTCGCAGAAGGGCCTGATGCTGCCGCCAGGGCTCGGGTTCAACGCCGTCTCCGAAAAGGCCCTCGCCGCGTCCAAGACCAACGCCATGCCGCGATCCTATTGGGATTGGGCCGAGATGCTGAAGCCCAACGCCAACGGCTTCTTCCCCTACACGCCGGCCACCAACCTCCTCTACGGGCTGCGCGAGGCGATCGCGATGCTGCTCGAAGAGGGGCTCGACGCGGTCTTCGCCCGGCATCAGCGCCTGGCCGAGGCGGCGCGCGCGGCCGTGCGCGGCTGGGGATTGGAGGTGCTGTGCCTGGAGCCGGCCGAATATTCGCCGGTGCTGACCGCGGTGATGATGCCGCCGGGCCATGACGCCGATCGGTTCCGCAAGGTCGTCCTCGACACCTACAACATGTCGCTCGGCTCTGGTCTCAGCAAGCTTGCCGGAAAGGTGTTCCGCATCGGCCATCTCGGCGAATGCAATGCCCTGACCCTGATGGGCGCGCTGACGGGCGTCGAAATGGGGCTGTCGGCCGCAGGCGTTCCCCATCGGGCCGGCGGCGTCGCGGCCGCCATGGCGGTCCTCGACGATCGCGACGGCGCCAACGCGCCGCCTCCGCTGAAGAGAGCCGCAGGCTGACGGATGGCGATCATGGCGGCACGGTCCATGACGAGAGATCCCGCAGCCATGGATGGCGACGCGGTCGCGCGTCTCTCATCCCTGCTGGCCAGCGCGCATTCCGGTGGGCATGCCATCGCGGCTTCGGATGTCGACACCGTTCGTCTGGCTCCCGACGACGCCTATCGGGTCCAGGCGGCCGTCGCGCAGAATCTCGGCCGCACCGTTGGCTGGAAGGTCGGGCGGAAGACGCCGGCGGGCGATTTCGCCTACGCGCCGCTGTTCGAAAATCGGCTGTACCCTTCAGGCATGACCCTGGCCGGTGACGCGTTCCGGGTCTGGCACGTCGAGGCGGAACTGATGGTGCGCTTCGGCCAGGGGCTGCCCCGGCGCGGCCGGCCCTACGGGCGGGACGAGGTGGTCGAGGCCATCGACCAGGTCATGGCCGCCATCGAGATCATCGACAGTCGGTTCGCGGCCTGGCCCGATGTGGCGCCGGCTCTTCTCTTGGCCGACCTTTTATCGCACGGGGCGATGGTGGTGGGATCGGGCATCCCCCTGCCAGCTGACACCGCCTTGGAGCGCGCGCAGATTCGGTTGACGATCGGCGGCGATGTCGTGATCGATCAGGTGGGCGGCAACCCCGCCGGCGACCTTGTCGACCTTGTCACCGTGCTGGCCAATCGCCTGACCGAAACCGGGGCGGGTATCCGGGCGGGCGATCTCGTCACGACGGGCTCGTTCACCGGCATGCGGTTGCTGCCGCCGGCCACGCGGGCCGAGGCCGCTTTCGCGGGAATCGGCAGCGTGGCGCTCGCCCGAGGCGCCTGAATTGGGGAGCCGGGCGGCCTCGCCGCACGGGAAAGGTTGCGACGTCGTCTGACGGGCCAAACGCTCGGCAAGACGTTTCTAGGTTAACCACGATATCGACACGAAAACAGCGGGCAACGTCTGTTTCGAACAAAGCCGAAGGGATGAAACATGCGCTCCAGGTTCAGAGCGACGCATATCGTCTTAGGACTGGTCTGCGTCATGTACTTCATCACCTATGTCGACCGGGTCAACATCGCGACGGCTGCGTCGGCAATCCAGAAGGAGCTCGGCCTCAGCAATACCGAGCTCGGCCTCGCCTTTTCGGCCTTCGCCTATCCGTACCTCTTGTTTCAGGTCATCGGCGGTTGGGTTGGAGACCGCTTCGGGCCGCGCAAGACCTTGTTCTGGTGCGGCGCGGTCTGGGCGCTGGCGACGATGCTGACCGGGCTCGCCAATGGGCTCTTGACGCTATTCCTCGTGCGCGTGCTGCTCGGTTTCGGGGAGGGAGCGACCTTTCCGACCGCGACGCGCGCCATGCAGGATTGGACGCCCGCCGGCAAACGGGGCTTTGCGCAGGGCATCACCCACGCGTTCGCCCGATTGGGCAATGCCGCGACGCCACCACTCATCGCAGCCCTCATGGTGGCCGTGACGTGGCGTGGGTCCTTCGTCCTGCTCGGCGTCGTGAGCCTGGTGTGGGTCGCGGTCTGGGCCTTCTACTTCCGCAACGATCCGAAGGATCATCCCGGCATCACCGAGGCCGAGCTCCAGGCACTGCCGCCCCGCCTGCCGAAAGGTCCCAAGCCGCAGGTGCCGTGGGGCCCGTTGCTGCGCCGCATCTGGCCCGTGACCCTGACCTATTTCTGCTACGGCTGGTGCCTGTGGCTCTACCTCAACTGGTTGCCGCTGTTCTTCAAGAACAGCTATGGCATGGATATCAAGAAGTCGGCGATCTTTGCCTCGGGCGTCTTCTTCGCCGGCGTGATCGGCGACAGCCTCGGCGGGGTGATCTCGGACGCGATCCTCAAGCGGACCGGAAATATCCGCGTCGCCCGGCTCAGCGTCATCGTGGCGGGCTTCATCGGCGCCTTCCTGTCGCTGCTGCCGATCCTCTTCTACCGCGACCTGACGACGGCGGCGCTGTGCCTGTCCGGCGGCTTCTTCTTCTCGGAAATCGTCATCGGCCCGATCTGGTCCGTGCCGATGGATATCGCACCGAAATATTCGGGCACGGCGGCCGGCCTCATGAATAGCGGATCGGCGCTGGCCGCGATCGTGTCCCCGCTGCTGGCGGGCTACCTCATCGACCTCACCGGCAACTGGTATCTGCCCTTCCTGCTCACCATGGTCCTGCTCGCCATCGGTGCCGTCTCGGCGTTCATGATGCACCCCGAGATTCCGTTCGAGGAGCCGGCGAAGGCGATCGGCCTGCGCCATTCGCAGGTTGCCGGATAATGGACGAGCGGAGCGACAGGGCCCATCGAGCGAAGCTTGATGCGTGGTGCGGCCTGAAGCTCGATTGCGACGCCGAGGGGTGGACCACTAGATCACGATGAGTCTCAATTGAATCGATCCAAATTCATGAGCGTGATCGATTCCAGTCGCTTAGAGCATGATGTCGTCCGAACACCCGTGCCGACTTTTCGGCATCATGCTCTAGCCTCGCGTCACCATCCAGCCCGCGCCCCGCACGTTGCGGATCAGGTCCTTGTCGAACCGCTTGCGCAGCGAGTGGATCAGGACGTCGAGCGCATTGCTCTCGACCTCTTCGTCCCAGCCGTAGAGATGCTCCTCGAGTTGCGCCCGCGACAGGATCGTGCCGGGCCGCTCCATCAGCGCACGCATCAGCGCGAATTCACGCACCGAGAGGACGCGGTTGGCCTCTCCATACGTCAGCTCATGGGTGGCGAGGTCGAGCGTGATCAGGGCGGTCTGCAAAATCGACACGGCGACGCCCGCGCGCCTTCGCAGCACCGCCCTGATGCGGGCTACGAGTTCGCGCGTATCGAACGGCTTGACCATGTAGTCGTCGGCGCCGAGATCGAGCCCGATGATCCGGTCGTCGATCTCGTCGCGCGCGGTGATGACGACCAACGGCGTCTTGTCGCCCTTGAGACGGAGGTCGCGCAGGACCTCGACCCCGTTCTTGTCCGGCAGCGTCAGGTCGAGAAGCACCGCTGCATATTCGCCGACCGCGAGCGCCACCTCGCCCTCGACGCCGCTCTGCGTCCAGTCGACCGACATCCCCTGGTTCTGAAGCGCCCGCTTCAGTCCTTTGCCGATCATCGGATCGTCTTCGATCAGGAGGACGCGCATGGCTGCTCTCGTTCGATGCTCGTGATGCAGGCCGCCCGGCGGCACGACAGCACCGTTCGCCCACCACGGTCGTGCGACTCAAGACTCAGGCTCCGAGGCAAATGAATGATCGGTCCTGCGGCGAGGGCGATCAAGGCCAGGCGGTTGAGATCATCCATCATCGTCAGGTCGGGACCGCGGGATCGCGGCAGGTTCGGGCTTGCCAGTCTCGCGGATTAACACCCGAAACTTAGCCCAGACGTGGCGGCGGCTTGTGGCAGGGCTCATGCGTCGCACACCACACAGGCCGCACCCGTGGACGCATGCCTGCAGACAACGCAAGTGCTTGATATGCGTCAGGCCATTGACTTTGTTATGAGTGGAAGGGCCACTGTCGTTCCCGCAATCGTAGTCGATGATCCCTCTTTCGGATGTTGCCCATGCTGTATGACACGGCGGCCGAGCCTGACCGTCTGCTTCAGCGTGCCGCGCTCGAGCCGGAGGAATGGCCCCGCGCGCTTCCGGCCGCATTTACCGGCGGCCGGCCTTCGGCTCTCCGGGCACGATTTCGCAGCCGTCATCAAAGAAGGCGAAAGATCGCGACCCATTAACCACTCCTTAACCGCGATGGCGTCAGATCGACCCGTTAAAGGATCCTTAAGCGTGACGACAGCTCTCGCCTTCTCTTCTCCTGCCCCGTCCCCCGCTCCTGTGCGGTTCCGCGGACGCTCGCTCATGGCGCTCGTGATCCGGCCCGAGCCGCCGATCGACGACTGGCTGACCGGCCTCGACAGCCTGCTTGGGCGCTCGCCCGGCTATTTCACCAGCCGCCCCGTTGTCGCCGACCTTTCCGCCTTCCACAGCGAGAGCGACGAGCTCGTCGGCCTGATGGACAAGCTCAGCGGCCGCAATATTCGCGTCATGGCGATCGAAGGCACCGACACGGCGAGGCTCGGCTCCGTCGCGACGCGACTGCCGCCGATCGTCACCGACGGGCGTCCGTCGAGGGAACTGCACGTCGTGGCCTCCGAGCCCGCCGACGACGCGGCCAAGGACGAAGACCCGGACAAGACCGCGGCGAAGCCCCCCCTGCAGCGCACCGCTCCGTCACTGATCATCGAGAAGCCCGTGCGCTCGGGCCAGTCGGTCAGCTTCGCGGAAGGCGACATCACCATACTGGGCTCCGTCGCCTCCGGCGCCGAGATCGTGGCCGGCGGATCGATCCATGTCTACGGCGCGTTGCGGGGACGCGCCATGGCCGGGTTTACCTACAAGGACGGACGCATCTTCTGCAGCCGCCTGCATGCCGAACTGCTCGCGGTCGACGGCATCTACAAGACCGCCGACGAGATCGACGCCAAGCTGCGCGGCAAGTCGATCCAGGCGTGGAGCAACGGCGACGCACTGGTCATCGCCGGCCTGGCTTAACGAGATTTCAAAGGGGTTCAGAAAAATGGCGCAGGTCGTCGTCGTCACATCGGGTAAGGGAGGGGTCGGCAAGACCACATCGACGGCCGCGATCGGCGCGGCCCTGGCGCAAGAGGGCCAGAGCGTCGCGGTGGTCGATTTCGACATCGGGCTGCGCAATCTCGACCTGATCCTGGGGGCCGAGCGGCGCGTCGTCTACGATCTCGTCAACGTGATCCAGGGCCACGCCAACCTGTCCCAGGCGCTGATCCGCGACAAGCGCATCGAGACGCTCTACCTCCTGCCGGCCTCGCAGACGCGCGACAAGGACGCGCTGACCGAGGATGGCGTCTACCGCGTCATCAGCGAGCTGCGCGAGCGTTTCGACTGGGTGATCTGCGACAGCCCCGCCGGCATCGAGCGTGGCGCCACGATGGCGATGCGCCACGCCGACCTGGCGCTGATCGTCACCAACCCAGAGGTCTCCTCGGTGCGCGATTCCGACCGGATCATCGGCCTGCTCGATTCCAAGACCGAGAAGGCCGAGCGCGGCGAGTGGATGGAAAAGCTCCTGCTGCTCACCCGCTACGATCCGGCCCGCGCCAACCGCGGCGACATGCTCAAGACCGAGGACGTGCTCGAGATCCTGTCGATCCCGCTGCTCGGCATCATTCCCGAGAGCCAGGACGTGCTGCGCGCCTCGAACCTCGGCTCGCCGGTCACCTTGAACAACCCTCAAAGCGCTCCGGCGCGCGCCTACCTCGAAGCGGCGCGGCGCCTCAAGGGCGAGGCCATCGCCGTGACGGTGCCGCGCGGCAAGAAGGGCTTCTTCAACACGCTGTTCGGAAGGAAGGCCGCATGAACCTCCTCCGGTTCCTGAAACCACGCGACACCGCGCCGGTGGCCCGCGACAGGCTGCAGATCCTGCTGGCCCACGAGCGCTCGCTCGTCGGCCGCTCGGATTTGGTCGCCATCTTGCGCGAGGAAATCCTGGCCGTGATCGCCAAGCATGTCGCCATCGATCCCGACAAGGTCAAGGTCAAGATGGCCAAGGGCGAGACGCTGTCGACCCTCGAGGTCGACCTCGAGATCCGGGCACCCTCGAACGCCCGGATCGCACTCGCGTCGTGACCGCTGGGTCAACCCTATCGAACGGCCGGGCGGACTGATCCGTCCGGGCACGGTTGGGCGGCCGGCGATCCGTCGCGCGCGTCGAACGACGAGAAATCCGCCTACTTCACCAGGCCTTCGGCCTTCATGGCCTCGACCACCTTCGGGCGCTGCCCGACACGGGCGGCGTATTGCTGGACGACCGGCCACCGGCCGAGATCGAACCCGACGAGCTTCGCCCAGCCGAGCACCGTGAACAGGTATCCGTCGGCGACGCTGAACTTGTCGCCCATGAGATATTGCTTGCCCGCGAGCTGCCCGGACAACCAGTCGAGCCGCTTGGACAGGGTCGTCTTGACGGCCTCCTTCCACTCGGGCGTCTGGGCCGGGTTGAACATCGAGCCCATCGATTTGTGGAGCTCGGAGGTGATGAAGTTCAGCCATTCCTGCAGCTTGTAGCGCTCTATCGTGCCGGCCGCGGGGGCGATCCCGGCAGCGGGCTTCCGGTCGGCGATATATTGGACGATCGCTGGCCCCTCGGTGAGCACCTGGCCGTCATCGAGCTGGAGCGCCGGCACATAGCCCTTGCCGTTCACACCCTCGAAACCCTCGCCTGACGCAAGCGTCTTTCCCTTCAGATCGACCTTCTCAAGGGTGAACGGCAGTCCGGCCTCGAGCAGGGCGATATGGGGCGACAGCGAGCAGGCGCCTGGCGCGTAGTAAAGCTTCATGGGAAACCTCCTTGTCTGACGGCGATCGGGCGCGCGCGCCGTCATCGCCGTATCGGGGGAGGACATCCCACATCGCTTTCTCCTTGACAAGTACATACCTAATAGTAAGTTTTGGCGGATGAAGGATCCGATCGAACCGGAGCGAAGCTGCGTCGGGAATGTCTTCGATTCCGGCTGTCCGTCTCGCGCGGTCCTGGGCGTGCTGGCGGAGAAATGGGCCCTCCTGCTCGTCCACGTGCTCGCCGGCGGCCCGGCGCGGACGGCGCACTTGCGGCGGCGGATCGGCGGCATCTCGGACAAGATGCTGATCCAGACTCTGCGTCGGCTCGAACGCAACGGTTTCGTGGCGCGCCGCGCCTACGCCGAGGTGCCTCCCCGGGTCGAATATTCCCTGACGCCGCTCGGCGCCTCGCTGAGCGAGCCGATCACCGCGCTCGACCGCTGGGTCGAGCGGCACCTTCAGGACATCGGCGCCGCACAGCGGGATTTCGACGCCCGCTTGGGATGATCGCCGCGGTACCTACGGTGCCTCGACGTGTCACGTGCGAAGCCGCGCGGCATGCCAGTGCAGGTGGCTTTCGATGAACGAGGCGATGAAGAAATAGGAATGGTCGTAGCCCTCGCGCCGATTGAGCGTAAGCGGGATGCCGGCCCGGGCGCAGGCCTGCTCCAGTCGCTCCGGCATGAGCTCCCTCTCCAGGAACTGGTCGGCCGTGCCTTGATCGACCAGGATCTCGGGCAGGCGGGCACCGTCCTCGATCAGCGCGCAGGCGTCGTAGCGGCGCCAGGCCGCGCGGTCAGGACCGAGATAGCCGCCGAGCGCCTTCTCGCCCCACGGGCACTGCATCGGCGAGACGATCGGCGCGAAGGCCGACACGGCTTGAAAGCGGCCCGGGTTGCGCAGGCCGACGGTCAGCGCGCCGTGCCCGCCCATCGAATGGCCGCAGAGGCCCTGGCGGCCCATGTCGAGCGGCAACTCGGCCGCGACGAGGGCCGGCAGTTCCTCCTCGATGTAGCGGCGCATGCGGAAATGCGTCGACCACGGCGCCGCGGTCGCGTCGAGATAGAAGCCCGCTCCCTGGCCGAAATCATAGTCCGGGACGTTCGGGACATCCTCGCCGCGCGGCGAGGTATCGGGGGCGATCAGCGCAAGGCCGAGCTCGGCCGCGACCCGTTGCGCGCCCGCCTTCTGGATGAAATTGTCCTCCGTGCAGGTGAGACCGGCCAGGAACCAGACGACCGGCACCTTGCCGCGCTCGGCGGCCGGCGGCAGGAACACCGCGAAACGCATCGACGTGCCGGTCGCGGCCGACAGATGGCGGTAGGTGCGCTGGCGCCCGCCGAAGCAGCGGCTTTCTGAGATGAGGTCGAGGGTCATGTGTATCGCCAGAGGTTGATCGGGTCAGGTCTTAACGCCTCTCAAACCTTCGCACGTGAGAATGCACTGAGGCCATTCGTCTCAAGGAAAGCAATGCTCATGGGTTATGGTTGGCTTCGTCACCTGAAGCTGGCGTTGCTGATGGCAAGCTGCGCCTTTGGTCTCCTATCCGTGGGCGGCATCGTTCCCTCGTCGTATTCGGGCACGTGCTCAGCCATTCTGGCAACGTGCTGGATTTTGGAAGCACTTGTAGAGCGCAAGCCCTTTGCTTTCGTGATCTCGCTCGCCTTCGTGCTGATGATGGCGGGCCAGTGGTGATAGGCCTTCATGGCCCTCAGTCACGTCCGACATGCCGGGATACTGGATTCCAGATTCCCAGATCAGATTCCGGGGAATGCCGGATTCCGGCCGGGCGGATGCCGGCCTCGGAAAGTCGCGGCAAGGCAAGGGCGCGCCGCCTGCGTCGCGCCTCGAGGCCGCAGCTCAGAACGTCACCACGCTCCTGATCGACTTGCCCTCGTGCATTAGGTCGAAGGCATCGTTGATCTTGTCGAGCGGCATGGTGTGGGTGATCAGGGGGTCGATCTGGATCTTGCCCTCCATGTACCAGTCGACGATCTTCGGCACATCGGTGCGCCCCCGCGCACCGCCGAAGGCGGAGCCGCGCCACACCCGGCCCGTCACCAGCTGGAAGGGGCGCGTCGCGATCTCCGTGCCCGAGGGGGCGACGCCGATGATGATCGATTCGCCCCAGCCGCGATGACAGCATTCGAGCGCCTGGCGCATCGTGTGGACGTTGCCGATGCACTCGAAGGAGAAGTCGGCGCCCCCGCCGGTCAGGTCGACGACGGCCTGCACGACCTTGTCGCGCCCGACCTCGTCCGGGTTGATGAAATGGGTCATGCCGAACTTTTTCGCCATCTCGGCCTTGGCGGGATTGAGGTCGACGCCGATGATCTTGTCGGCGCCGACCATGCGAGCGCCCTGGATCACGTTGAGCCCGATGCCGCCGAGGCCGAACACCACGACGTTGGCGCCCGGCCAGACCTTGGCCGTATAGACCACGGCGCCGATGCCCGTCGTCACTCCGCAGCCGATGTAGCAGACCTTGTCGAAAGGCGCGTCCTCGCGGATCTTCGCCACCGCGATCTCGGGCAGCACGGTGAAGTTCGAGAAGGTCGAGGTGCCCATGTAGTGGAACACTTCGCCCTGGTCGCAGGAGAAGCGGCTGGTGCCGTCGGGCATCAGGCCCTGCCCCTGCGTCGAGCGGATCGCGGTGCAGAGGTTCGAGCGGCGCGACAGGCAGGTCTTGCACTGCCGGCATTCCGGTGTGTAGAGCGGGATCACGTGATCGCCGACCTTGACCGAGGTGACGCCCGGGCCGACCTCGCGCACGATGCCGGCGCCCTCGTGGCCCAGGACCGCCGGGAACTTCCCCTCGGAATCGAGGCCCGACAGCGTGTAGGCGTCGGTATGGCAGACCCCGGTCGCCATGTTCTCGACCAGCACTTCGCCGGCCTTGGGGCCTTGGAGCTCGATGGTTTCGATGGTCAAGGGCTTGTTGGCGGCCCAGGCAACGGCGGCGCGGGTTTTCATGACATCCTCGTCAGGCGGCAATCGACGCGCGTTGATAGCCAAAACCGGGCGGCGTGGCTATCGGCTCGACTTCGGGCTCTCGTCAGTCCGGGGCGAGCGAAGCGAGAACCCGGAATGACGAGAGCGATCCCGTCCAGCTCATCGCACCAATGCGCGATGCCATGCTTCGGGTCGAGCGCGGCCAAGCCCTTCGCGCCCTCACCCCCGATGCAGTTCCGCGTCCGAGAGATCGAGCACCGCGCTCATGGCGTGCCGCGCCTCAGCAGGGTCGCGCGCCCTGATGGCGTCGAGGATCCGCTTATGGGCGACGAGCGTCACCGCGCGCCCCTCGATCCACTGGTTGGTGGCGAGGAAGGAGGCGCGCAGCGTCGCCTCGATGGTGCCGACCAGCCCCTGTAGCACCAGATTGTGGCTCGCCTCGATGACCCCGCTATGGAGCGCGAGGTCGGCTTCGCACGAGGCGAAGAGATCGTCGTCCCTGGCGGCGACCTCCATCGCCAGGTAGGCGGCTTCGATCCGCGCGATATCGGCGGCATCGGCCCGTTGCGCCGCGAGTTCGGCCGCCGCCGGCTCGATGATGCGCCGGGCTTCGACGATGCTGTCGACGAGCCTGCGGTCCTGCCGGATGTCGGGATGCCAGCCGAGCACGGCGGGGTCGAGCAGGCGCCAGTCGGACCTGGTCCTGACCCTGGCGCCGACGCGCTGACGTGTCTCGATCAGGCCTTTGGCGGCGAGCGTCTTGACCGCCTCGCGGACCGAGGACCGGCTGACACGGAAGCGCGCCGCGAGCTCCTCCTCGTTGGGCAGGGGGTCGCCGGGCGCGAGGCTGCCGCCGAGGATGAGACCCGCGAGCGAGCGCACGATCTGCCCATGCACCCTTGCGCCCCGGAAGGCGCCCTGCCCGTCCGCCTCGGAACCGTCCTCGGGGACGTCCGCCATGACCGGAGACAGGATGGACGTCGATTGCGCGCTCATGCCGGGTTCCGGAAGACGGCGCGCCACACAGACGGCCGCTTCGACGACGCACACTCTAGACCATTTGCGTCGTTGCGTCCCCGCTTACGCCGCGAATGCCTATCGCGCCGTCGAACGCCCTCGCCTATACCCGATCCATGCGACCAGGCTCACGGCGCCCAACCTCTGACGCTCCGGTCATCGACAGTGGAACGCCCAGTCGCCGCGCCTACGACTTCGCGGCCCCTATCGGCGCCGGCTTCGGCGACGCGTGCGAGCCGGTTCTCGACAAGCTCGTGGCGACGCGCGCCTTCCGCCGGTTGAGCGGCATCCGGTTCCTTGGCGGCATCGATTATCTCCGCGTGCCGAGGCCCAATGGCCGGCCCGGCAGTCGTCGCTATACGCGCTACCAACATTCGCTCGGCGTCGCCCGCCTCGCGCTGCTCTATTGCGACCTCAAGGACGTGCGGGGGCCGGAACGCCGCCTCGTCGCCGTGGCGGCGCTGCTGCACGACATCGGCCACGCGCCCCTGTCCCATTCGCTCGAGCCCGTCTTCAAATCGGCTTTCGGCATCGACCATCACGGCGCGACCGAGGCCCTGGTCACCGGCCGGGTGCCGCTCGGCCGGGAGGTGCATGCGATCCTCAAGGCCGAGAGGATCGACATCGCCAGGCTCGTCGCCGTCATCGGCGGCCGCGAACCGGGCCATGACGGCTTCTTCGCCGGACCGATCAATTTCGACACGATCGAAGGCATCTTGCGGACGCAGACCTACGAGAGACCGGCGCCGCGCCTCGCGAGCCCCGAGACCGTCATGACAGCGGCGGCACGACGCGCTGGCGAAGCGGACCGCATCGCGGTCGACGAGTTCTGGTTCTACAAAGACCTCGTCTATCGCTCCATCATCAATGCGCCTCGGGGTATCCTGGCCGACGCGGTCTGCCAGGCCTTCCTGCGTCGCCATCTCGCCGCCTTCTCGGCCACCGACGCCCTGTCGACGGAGGATGCGATCTTCCGCAAGCTGCCGGGCTTGCGGAGCCTGCTGCGAAGCCCAGGCTTCGCCCGCGAGGTCGGAACCGTGCTCGACACGGCCATCCGTTTCAGGGCGCGGCGGTTCGAGGTCGATTCCCGCGGCGATTTCTTCGCCCGCGACGACGAGACCCGCTATCGTCAGAGCCGCACCGAAAGCCTGGTCCTGCCCGGCGCCGTGGCGGGCCACGACGCTGCCATTCCGATGCAGGATGTTTTCGATGACATTGTCGCCGATTGAGCGGGCGCGCGCCTTCTCCGAGGCACGCCTCGAGGCGCTCCGCGCCCGCATCCCGGCGCTGGTGCCCGCCGGCGCGGCGGTCGTCGCCTGCGGCTCCTACGCCCGGCGCGAAGCTTCGGCCGCTTCGGATTTCGACTATTTCACCATCGTGCCCGCCACAGAGGCTAAATACGCCTCCCTGCCAGGGTCTTGGGAGGCTGAGCTCAAGCAGTTTATCGCGGGCATCGTCGGGGTCGAACCCGCCAAGGACGGCGCTTTCGCGAAGGTCGAGCGAGCCGACCGCATGGTGCGCAACATCGGCGGCCAGCACGACGACAACCAGAAGCTCACGCGCCGCATGCTGTTCCTGCTCGAAGGCGCGCCGCTCAGCGCCGAGACCGAGGCGCGCGGGGTGCGTCGTGCCCTGCTCGACCGATATCTCCGGGCGGCCCTCGACGCTGGGCTGGCGTCGTTCCTGCTCAACGACGTGATCCGCTACTACCGGACCATGGCGGTCGATTACGAGTTCAAGACCCGCGAGGGCGACCGCCCGAAGCCTTGGGGCCTGCGCAAGGTCAAGCTGATGTTCTCCCGCAAGCTGCTTTATGCCAGCGGGCTTTTCAGCGTCGCGGCAGCATGCGACCTCGACAGGCGGGCCGCGATCGCCCGACTCGAAACGCTGTTCGACCTTTCGCCTGTGGCGCGGCTGCAGGAGATCTGCGGCCGGACGGCGACGACCTCCCTTCTCGGCTGCTACGGCGGCTTCCTCGATTGCCTCGCCGATGCCGGTTTGCGTCATCGCCTGGAAGGCCTCACGCCGGAGGACCACGAGGCGCCGGAGTTCCGGGCGATCGAGGCCGAGGGCGCGAGATTCTCGCTCGAACTCACGCGGCTGTTCGATCGAGTCTTCGCGGCGGACCACCCGATCCACCGCGCGATGCTGTTCTAACCAACGCTCTGCTCTGGTCGTTGATTGTCGCGGAACGCATCCGGGCCGCGCTTGTGCAAGGCGCCTCCTGTTACAATGGTGCCGAGCGTGCTTACAATGGCGTCGAGTGCTCATCGGTGCGGAGGAAGACCGGACATGGCAGGATCCGACCCCGCGATCGACGGTGTCATCTCGGACCTCGACGGCGTCGTCTACCGGGGCGAGGCACCGATCGACGATGCCGTGGAGGCGTTCAGGCGCTGGCACCGCGCCGGCGTTCCGTATTGTTTTGTCACCAACAATGCGACGCGTTCGCCCGAAGCCTTCGCGGAGAAGCTGACCCGCCTCGGCGTGCGAACCTCGCCCACCCAGGTCGTGACCTCCTCGATTGCCACGGCGGACTACCTGCGCGAGCGCTGGGCTGTCGGGGCCTCGGTTTTCGTGCTCGGGGCGGCAGCGCTGGCCTCGGCCGTGACGGACGCCGGCTTCACGCTCACGGATCGAAGCCCGCAGGTGGTCGTGGTCGGCCTCGATCGCGACCTCACCTATGCCCGGTTGCGAACCGCCGTCCACGCCGTCCTTGCCGGTGCCGTGCTGGTCGGCACCAATGGCGACCTTCGTCTCCCGGTCGAGGGCGGGGGTTTCGATCCGGGCGCTGGCAGCATTCTGGCCGCGGTTGCGGCCGCGACGGGCGTGACGCCGGTAGTGGTGGGAAAGCCGCAACCCCGCATGATCGAGATGGCGCTCAAGCGGATCGGAACGCCGCGCGACACGACGGTGATGATCGGCGACCAGGTCAGCACCGA
This sequence comes from Lichenihabitans sp., assembly GCA_965277635.1. Lineage (GTDB taxonomy): Bacteria > Pseudomonadota > Alphaproteobacteria > Rhizobiales > Beijerinckiaceae > Lichenihabitans. The sequence continues at coordinate 77,316 of CBDIDE010000001.1, read as the reverse complement.
CATCCTGGCCGGTCAGCGCGCCGGGCTGCGTTCGATCCTCGTGACCACCGGCGTCCCGCGGGACGATTCGGCGATCCCGGACCGCGTGATCGACAGCCTGCTGGAGCTCCTCGCGACAACAAATTGTGATAATCTATGATCGAACTAGACTAACCTGGACGGACCGAGGATGATCCGCTATGCCGGACCATATGACCGAACCGGAGATCGAGCCGTGCCGAATCGTGCTGTAGAGATAAGCCGCCGCGTCGCCGTGATCGGCGCCGCGGCCACGGTCCTCGCAGGCGGCGAACCGCTCGCCTGGGCGGAAACCGCGGGCGATCCCGTGATCATCGGCGTGAGCGGTCCCTTGACCGGGCCGAACGCGCAATATGGCGCGCAGTGGAAAAAAGGCTTCGACCTCGCCCTCGACGAGATCAACAAGGCCGGCGGCATCAAGGGCCGCCCCCTCGCCTATCAATTCGAGGACAGCCAGTCCGACCCGCGCCAGGCGGTCGCCATCGCCCAGAAGTTCGTGAGCGACCCCAAGATCGTGGTCGAGGCCGGCGATTTCTCGAGCACCGCCTCGATGGCCGCCTCGCCGATTTACCAGCGCGCCGGCCTCGTGCAGTTCGGCTTCACCAACTCGCACCCGAACTTCACCAAGGGCGGCGACTACATGTGGAGCAACTCGCTCGCCCAGACGGACGAGACGCCGCGCCTCGCCAAGCTCGCCGCCGCCCTCGGCTTCAAGAAGGTCGCGGTGCTGCATCTCAATACAGACTGGGGTCGCACCAGCGAGAAGATCTTCCTCGACAGCGCGAAAAAGCTCGGCATGGAGGTCGTGGCCTCCGAGGGCTACCAGCCGGACGAGCAGGACTTCCGCTCGACCCTGGTGCGGGTGCGCGACGCCAAGCCCGACGGCATCGTGCTGATCTCCTATTATGCCGACGCCGCGCTGATCTGCCGGCAGGTGCGTTCGGTCGGCCTGACGCAGCCGATCGCCGCCATCGGCTCGGTCTATTCGCCGAAGTTCATCGAGCTCGGCGGCAAGGACGTCGAGGGCGTCTATTCCGAGTCGACCTTCTTCCCCGGCGACAGCCGCCCGGAGGTGAAGGCCTTCGTCGACACGTACAAGGCGCGCTACAACGAGGAGCCGGACGAGTTTTCGGCCGACGCCTACGACACCTTTATCCTGCTCGCCGCCGTCATGAACCAGTTCGGCACGACTCGACAGGACATCCACGACGGCCTCGGCAAGATCAAGGACGTGCCGAGCGTCATCTTCGGCAAGGCGAGTTTCGACACGCAGACGCGGCGCGTCACCGGCGGCACGGCCGTCTACCTCGTGGTGAAGGACGGCAAGTTCCAGCAATGGGACGGCAAGAAGCCGGCGTGACCTCGGACGCCATTCTGCCTGATAGCCACAGCTCTCGGCCGTTTGCGTGCCGACCCCTCATCCGGCCTGCCTTTGGCAGGCCACCTTCTCCCGCAAGGGGAGAAGGGGTGCTCCTTGCTGCATCGCTGGCGTCCTTCTCCCCCTGCGGGAGAAGGTGGCCGCGCTGGCAAGTTTACGCAGCCAGCGTAAACTTGGCTGCGAGCGGCCGGATGAGGGGGACTGGCGGCACGTCGAAACTCTGGATCCCCGCCTTCGCGGGGATGACCAGGCAAGGAAAAAGCCAGCGTGAGTTCCCTCATCGACTATACGGTCAACGGCTTCGTCGTCGGCAACATCTATGCCCTGCTGGCGGTCGGGCTGGCGTTGATCTTCGGGGTCGCCAATCTCATCAACTTCGCCCACGGCTCGGTCTATACGATCGGCGCCTATGTGGGCTGGGCCTGCGTCACCTATCTGCACACGCCGCTTCCGCTGACGATGGCGATCGTCGTCGTGGCCTGCGCGCTTCTCGGCATGGCGATCGAGCGGCTGGGCCTGCGGCCGCTGCAGGGCAAGGCGCGCATCGCGCCGCTGCTCGCCACGATCGGCCTCAGCTTCGTGCTCGACCAGATCGTGCAGCTCGTGTTCAAGCCCGAGCCGCGCTCCCTGCCGAGCAGCCTGCCCGACTGGCGTATCCCGATCGGCGGCGGCTCGATCGGCGTGCTCGACCTGCTCATCGCGGCCATCGGTCTCGTCAGTGCCGGCGTGCTCTTCGGCTTCCTGCGCTACAGCAAGCTCGGCTGGGCCGTGCGGGCAACGGCCCAGGACCGCGACGCGGCGCTGCAGATGGGTGTCGACATCGATGCCGTGAACAGCGCCGTCTTCGCCATCGCGTCCGCGCTCGGCGGCTTGAGCGGCCTGCTCGTCGGCATGTACTACAACCACATCGACCCCGGCATGAGCTTCGCCGCGACGCTGAAGGGGATCGTCGCCACCGTCATCGGTGGCGTCGGCAACGTGCCGGGCGCCATTCTCGGGAGCCTGGCGCTGGGCCTCGTCGAGAGCTACGGCACGGCGCTGTTCGGCAGCACCTCGCGCGACCTCTTCGCCTTCGTGCTGCTGATCGCCGTGCTGGTGCTCCGTCCGAACGGCCTCTTCGGCCGCAGCACGGTGGCGAGCGAGCCGCTGACCGGCACGTTCCTGGCGCCGAGCCGGCCGGTCCGCCTGCCGCCCTGGCTGCTCTCCGCCGCCGCCGCGACCGCCATCGCCCTGCCGCTCGTCATCGGCTCGCCCTACCTGTTGCAGACGCTGACCAACGCCTGGCTCTCGGCCATCCTGGCGCTCAGCCTGACGCTGATGGCGGGCACCGCCGGACAGATCTCGCTCGGTCAGGCCGCGCTCCTCGCCATCGGCGCCTATGCGTCGGCGCTCCTGGCCCTCGACCTCGGCTGGCCAACGATACTGACGATCCCGCTCGCCGGCATCGTCACGGCCGTCCTCGGCACGGTGCTGATCTTCCCGTCGTTCCGGTTGCGCGGTCACTACATCGCCATCGCGACGCTCGCTATCGGCCAGGTGGTCGGCCTCGTCATCCTCAACTGGGAGAGCCTCACCCAGGGCGCGCTCGGCTTGACCGGAATCCCGCCCCTCTCGCTCTTCGGGCATGATGTCTATGCGCCGGCGCCCGTCTATTGGCTCTGCCTCGGCGTCATGCTCGTGCTGGCGCTGCTGCAGACGCGCCTGCTCGGCTCGCATTTCGGCCGGACGCTGCGCGCCATCCGCGACGACGACGTCGCGGCGCGTGCCTATGGCATCAGCCTCAACCGCTACAAGGGCCTGGCCTTCGCTTTCGGCGGCTTCGGCGCCGGCATCAGCGGCGGCATCACGGCGCATCTCTACAGCTACATCAACTACCAGACCTTCGACGCACAGCTTTCGTTGCTGGCACTGACGATGGTCATCCTCGGCGGCCTCGGCAACGTGACGGGCGCCATCGTCGGCGCCGTGGCGCTGGTCGCCCTGCCGGAGCTGTTCCGCGTCACCGCCGAATACCGCATCCTCATCTACGGCGTGGCGCTGCTGCTGCTGATCCGCTTCCGGCCGCAAGGTCTTCTCGGGACCGTCTGAGCATGGCCGACCTCCTCGATATCGTGGGCCTGACGCGCCGCTTCGGCGGCGTGGTGGCGGTCGACCGCATGGACCTGCGGCTCGCGCTGGGCGAGCTCGTCAGCGTCATCGGCCCCAACGGCGCCGGTAAGACCACCCTGTTCAACCTGCTGAGCGGCCTGACGCGGCCGCAGGCCGGGAAGATTACGTTCGAGGGCCGTGACGTCACGGGGCTCGCGCCCGAACGGCTCGCCGCGCTCGGCATCGCCCGCACCTTCCAGAACGGCCGCGTCTTCGCCAATCTTTCGGTCGAAGACAACGTGCTGATCGGCGCCCATACGCGGCTCAGGGCCGTGCGGCCGGCGCTGCCCGTGCTGGGTCCCCTGGCGGAACTCCTGCTCGCCCTCGTCCGTCCACCGTCGGTCAAGGCAGAGGACGCCGCGCTCAGGTCCGAGGTCAGGGACATCCTGGCGCCGTTCGGCGACCGGCTGCTGCCGCGCCTCGCCGAGCCGGCCTACGGTCTCTCCTACGCCAACCGAAGGCGGGTCGAGATCGCCCGCGCGCTGGCGCTCAAGCCCCGCCTGCTGCTCCTCGACGAGCCGACGGCCGGCATGAACCAGACCGAGACGGCCGAGATGCAGGTGCTGATCGCCACGCTGAAAGGGCGCGGCCTGTCGATCCTGCTCATCGAGCACAAGCTCGAGATGGTGATGGCGCTTTCGGACCGCGTCTACGTGATGGACAACGGCTCGAAGATCGCCGAGGGGCTGCCGAGCGAGGTGCGTCGCGACCCCAAGGTGATCGAGGCCTATCTGGGCCATGACGCGCTCGGCCGCGCCAATGCCGAGACGTTGCTCGCGACGGTGGCCTGACCCATGACCGCCGATCTGCTTCGCCTCGACAAGGTCGACACGTTCTACGGCCCGGTGCAGGTTCACTTTGACCTGTCGATCGCGGTCGGCCTCGGAGAGATCGTCTGCCTGCTCGGCGGCAATGCCAGCGGCAAGTCGACCACGATGAAGGTGATCCTCGGCCTCGTGCGGCCGCGCTCGGGCACCATCACCTTCGACGGCGCGCCGATCCTCGGGGAGCCGACGCAGGAGATCATTCGCCGCGGCATCGGCTCGGTGCCCGAGGCGCGACGCCTGTTCCCCGAGATGACGGTGCGCGAGAACCTTCTGATGGGCGCCTATCTGCGCCGCGACAAGGCCGCGGTGGCGCAGGATCTCGCCCGCATGCTCGACCTCTTCCCGCGCGTCGCCGAGCGGATCCATCAGCGCGCCGGCACGTTGTCGGGCGGCGAGCAGCAGATGGTCGCCATGGCGCGCGCGCTGATGGGCCGGCCGCGCCTGATCTGCATGGACGAGCCGACCATGGGCCTCTCGCCGCTCTTCGTCGACCGCGTGCTCGACACGATCCAGGCGATCAACCGGCAGGGCACGACGGTCTTCATGGTCGAGCAGAACGCCAGCCTGGCGCTCGGCATCTCCCACCGGGCCTATGTGCTGCAGAGCGGGCGCATCGCGCTCGAAGGGCCGGCTGAGACCATGCTGCATGATCCGCGCATCCGCGAGGCCTATCTCGGCGGTGAAGGCGCGAAAGCCGAAGTCCCGGAGACCGCCGCATGAGCGAAGGCAAGCAGGAGACCAGGATGGCTTCGACCGGCAAGCGGCTCGGCTTCTTCACCCGCCTCCTCGACGACGGGTCGGCCGCCGAGCGCTACCGGCTCGCTGCCGAGCAGATCGTCTGCGCCGAGCGCTGCGGCTACGACGGCGCCTGGGTGGCGCAGCATCACTTCCACGAGCACGAGGGCGGCCTGCCTTCGCCCTTCGTGTTCCTGTCCCATGTGGCGGCGCGCACCTCGCGCATCCGCCTCGGCACGGGCGTCGTCACCCTGCCGCTCGAGGCGCCGGTGCGGGTGGCCGAGGATGCGGCGGTGCTCGATCTCATGTCGGGCGGCCGGCTCGAGATCGGGGTCGGCTCGGGGTCGACGCCGACGAGTTTCCTGGCCTTCGGCCAGGAGAGCGCCAAGCGCGGCCCGGTCTTCGGCCGTCATCTCGCGATCCTGCGCGAGGCCTGGGCCGGCGAAGCGCTCGGCGACGCCGACAACCACCTCTATCCCGAGCGGCCGAGCCTGCTCGACCGCATCTGGCAGGCGACCTTCTCGGTCGAGGGCGGCAAGCGGGCCGGCGAGGCCGGCGACGGGCTCATGTTGTCGCGTACCCAGCCGCGGCCCGCCGATGCGCCCAAGGCCACGCTCTGGGACATCCAGCACCCGATCATCGACGCCTATATGGCCGCGCTGCCGGCCGGGCGGACGCCGCGCATCTTAGGCTCGCGCAGCGTCTTCGTCGCCGACAGCCGCGAGGAGGCCCGCCGCCTGGCCGACGTCGGGCTCCGGCAGGCGGTCGAGCGGCTGGTGGTGCTCGGGCAACCCTATCCCGGCGACACGCTCGACGCGATGATCGCGGCCTATGACGTCCATGTCGGCACGCCCGACGACGTCATTGCCTCGCTGAAGCAGGACACGGCACTTCAGCGCACCACCGACTTCGCCTTCCAGGTCCATTCGGTCGACCCGCCCCATGCGGCCGTCCTGCGGTCGATCGAGCTGGTCGCTGCGGACGTGGCGCCGGCGCTCGGCTGGGCCCGCTCGGCCAGCCCGGCGACCCTGGCACACCCGGGCCGCGTGCGCGCGGTGCGCCAGGGCGAGCCGGATTTGGTCGCGGGAGGCACGCGCTGATGGATACGCCTGACGTCATCGACACCCTCGTCGGCATCGAGCCGGGCTCGCGGCTCGATCGCATTCGGGCGGAGCGCCCGCCGGCGCGCGACAACGCGCAGGCGAGCTACAAGGCGCTATTTTCGCCCGCGGAGCCCGACGGGATGATCCTCGCCGAGCGGTTCGTAGTGGCCGCCTTCGTGGCGGGGCTGCACGACCAGCCCCGCGTTCACGCCCATTGCGCCTCCGGCGTCGTCAAGCACGGGAGCGCCGCGCTGGCAGGCGCCGTGGCCGAGGCGATCGCGGCAGGACGGGACGGGCGCAAGGACCCTATGGCACCTATCCGCCTGGCGCGCTGAGCGCCGAGGACGAGGCTGGCCTGATCTTTGCCGCGCCGCCAGCGGCGCTATCGGCACCAAATGCGCGATTTTTCAATTTGTGACACCCCAGCGGCTCGCTCGACTTGCCGCAAAAAGTGCCGTCACCGAGGCATCTCACGCAAACCGGACCGGTGCCATCGGCCGCAGGCGAGCTGCGCACTCAACCGGCCGGCAAGCGCCGCGATAAACTCGAGACTTGGTTCTCCGGGCCAGAGGGCCCCCAGGCGCTGTTCGCGGGCCGGATACTTGCGTTCGACGAGGCGGCCGCTTTGATATGGGGACGGCTCATGGCGGAGGGCAAAGCCAAGGGCCGGCCCCGCAATGCGCTCGACACGATCATCGCCGCTGTCGCCGAGGCTCACGGCTGCACCGTCGTCACCGATAACGAGAAGGATTTCTCCGAAATTCTGGTGACCAATCCGCTGCGTGGGGCCGTGCGATGACCAACATTTGCGCCTTCAACCGCACTCGACCCCAGGCCTCAGCGCCCTTGCGTTCGACCGACGCCCATCGGACCATCACCGGGTGCGCCGTCAAAACAGGCGCGTGCGGCATGGATATCGGAATAACGACGGTCGGCCCAATCGATGAGGTTCGCCATCGGCTCCAGCAGGGATTGGCCTAGCGGGGCCAGACGATATTCGACGCTCGGCGGCTTGGTTGGAAAGACATGGCGGGTGATCAGTCCGTCGCGCTCCAAATCGCGCAGGGTCTGGGTGAGCATGCGCTTGGAGATGTCGCGGATTGCGCGGTGAAGCTCGCTGAAGCGCTGCGGTCGCGTCGCGAGGGTCATGATCATGAGTATGCTCCATTTGTCGCCGATGCGGTCGAGCACGTCGCGCACCGGGCAGTGTACGGGTTGTACTGACTGGGCGTCGTCCGATTGATATCGGCTGAATCGCTCGATCGCGCTCAATGCGGTGCTCATGCGGGTTCCCCTGGTCTCTCCTGGTAACAAAAAACTGCCTCCTTGCGGCGCAGGACCGAGGTCTTTATTTGAGACCTGCCCCCAAACATAGACCCTATGGGCCAGGAGAAACACATGTTTTTGGTGATGGGAATTACGGGAAAAGTTGGCGGCGCGACGGCAAGGCATTTGCTGGCGCAAGGCAAGAGGGTACGCGCGCTGGTCCGCGACCGCGCGAAAGCGGCAAGCTGGACGGACCAGGGCGTCGAACTGGTCGACGGCGACTGGAACGATGCGGCCGCCATCGAGCGGGCGCTCGAGGGCGTCGACGGCGCGTTTGTCATGTTGCCGGCCGTCTGGGCCCCCTCGCCGGATTTCAAGGAAGCCAAGGGCGTCATCGCGAACTATGTCGAGGCGCTCACCAAAGCGCCGGCGCCGCGGGTCGTCGCGCTCTCGTCGATGGGCGCGAACAGAACCAGCGGGCTGGGGATGATCACGGCCCTGTCGCTTCTGGAGCAGGGCTTTTGCGATCTGACATTGCCGATCGCCTATGTTCGAGCCGGCGGGTTTTTCGAAAACTTCCTTTATGGCTTGCACGTCGCCCAGGGCGGCGCGCTGCCCGTCTACTACAACCCGACAAATCGGAAATCGGCCATGGTCGCGACCAACGACATCGGCGCCGAGATCGCAACGCTTCTAAGCGGGCCGGCGTGGTCGGGGCATCGAGTCATCGAACTCGGTTCGATGGTGAGCGCGGATGAAGTCGCTGCGCAATTGGGTGACGTCATGAAGCTCGACGTCAAAGCCTTTGCGGTCCCGCGGGCCGAGTGGCCGGCAGCATTCGAGCAGTTCGGCATTCCGAAGGGCCAGACCGGACCGGCCGAGGCGATGTTCGAGGCCGTCAACGCGGGATGGATGGACCTCGGGGTCGAGGGTACGGAGCACGTCGCGGGCACGACGTCCCCCCGCGATGTTTTCTCGGCGGCCCGGAAAGCCGCCACGGCGTAGGTCTGCGGATCAGCGATGAGATGCGACTTCCGGGACCTGCTCCGGAAATCCGCGTCTCCTTCGGAATGAATACGTCGCGGCCGGCCGTCCCGAGTGGCGCAGCCGGCACCCGATGTACATCGCGATCCTGGCACAGAGCTTAAATGGCTCGGTCGATGTGAACTGCGGCGCCAACGCTAAGAAAGATCGAGGTCGAACATGAAGAGTCTTGCATACTGGTCCGCCGCGGCACCCTCATCACACAAGATTGGACAAATGTCTAAGATTTCCTGGCGTCAAATCTCGGCCTTGGCACTTGCCGCTTTCTTCGTCGTGGGAGCGCTCAGCAACATCTTCGCCCCGCCATCGATCTACGAGGACTATCTGCGGTGGGGATACCCGGGCTGGTTCCATTTCGTGACCGGATCGCTGGAACTCACGACCGCCGTTCTGCTGGCGCGGGCACAGACGCGGCTGTGGGGCTCGGCGCTCGGCTGCACGGTGATGTTGGCGGCGCTCGCGACCGTGATACTCCACCGCGAATACGTGCACGGGGTGGCGCCGCTTGTCGTGGCGGCACTATCGATACTCGTCGGTTGGATCGCCTGGCGGAAGCGGCTTCCCAGCTCGGAATGACTTATACCAACTATCGACGGCTATCGCTCGGATAACATCGCATTTAACCCGCTACTCTATCCTGCTTTACTCCACAGTACTCCCCTTCACTCCCACTCGATTCCCTCAACGGATCGTAATGCGCTGATTTATTGCCGCAATTTTTTCGCCATGCGGCAAAGAACCGACTCGCCAATCCGTCAAAAATTCAGCTATTGAATTCAAAGGAGAATTTATACAATTCTGAATCTGCTAGGTTCTAGATGTTTGATCCCGGGGTTTAATGGTGCATTGTCGTCACAAGCGGCGAGGGATGTGCTATGGGCCAGGTTCTTCACGGAAGCGCCACCACGACAGAGGCAGTCCGTCGAGCGATACAACATAGTCAAGAGAGCCTGAGGGCTCTGGCGAGGCGCCACGGGATCAACCCGAAGACGGTGGCGAAGTGGCGCAAGCGCACTTCGGTCGCCGACGAGCGGACGGGGCCGAAGGATCCAAGGTCGACGGTGCTCACGGTGGAAGAAGAGGCGGTGATCGTCGCCTTCCGCAGGCACACGCTGCTACCCCTCGACGATTGCCTCTACGCTCTGCAGGCGACGATTCCGAACCTGACGCGCTCGTCATTGCACCGCTGCCTGCAGCGCCATGGTATCGGGCGCCTTCCCGATGTCGAAGGCGAGAAAGTCGCGAAGAAGACGTTCAAGGCCTACCCAATCGGCTTCTTCCACGTCGACATCGCCGAGGTTCAAACGGCGGAAGGCAGGCTCTATCTGCTGGTGGCCATCGATCGAACGTCCAAGTTCGCCTTCGTCGAGCTGCACAAGAAGGCGACCCGGCGTGTCGCCGGCGATTTCCTTCGCCGCCTCGCCGAAGCCGTTCCCTACAAGGTTCATATCGTGCTGACCGACAACGGCACGCACTTCACCGAGCCGACCGGCGACGGTTGGACACCCGCCGACATCAAGGCAATGCGGGCCGAGGGTGTGCTCTTTCGCTGCCACTCTTTCGAGGCGGCCTGCGCCGATCTCGACATCGAGCATCGACTGACCAAGCCGGCGCATCCCTGGACCAACGGGCAGGTCGAGCCGATGAACCGCACCATCAAGGACGCGACCGTCCGGCGCTACCACTATGACGACCACGCCCAGCTCGAACGACATCTCGCCGACTTCATCGCCGCCTATAACTTCGCCCGGCGGCTGAAAACGCTCAAGGGTCTCACGCCCTATGAGTTCATCTGTAAACGATGGGTCTCCGAGCCTCACCGCTTCAGGCTCAATCCGATCCACCAAACGCCGGGACTAAACATCTAGATTGTGCCAGAAAGCAGGCTTTCCTCCATCGGCTCCGCCGCGGGTCGACCCGCTTTGTTCGTCGGCTTCATCGGTACTATCGGCAGGTCCGACTTCTCCGCGCCGTGCATCGTCGGCTGTCGCCTTCCCGGCGCGGATATGACAAATCAAGGTCAGCTTATAACATATATTTATGATTAATCTATAACTAGTTTATCCTTTATTGATCAACTCGACCAGAAAACGGTTCGTCAATAACTATCCAAGATAACACACCGCCGCTGCTGCCGACTGCCTCAACGGTATGATCCCCATAACGGATATTCTTCAATCTACTTAAACCTTTGCCTACGCTTAGGCACGTGCATTTACCATCTCGGTCTGAAAATAACGGCCTAAGTTCATCAGCAATAAAATCACCGCCTTCCAATTTTTGATGTAGATCCCGAGCGCTGAACTTCCTTCCCCCAGTCAATGCGTACAAAAAGTCGAGGAGATATTTTGGTACCGGGTTGCTCGGCGTGTTTGCCGCCTTCAGGCCGCCAACCGTATTTAACGAAGGTCGAGCCTTCGCCACAAGCGCCTCCGCCGGATCTCTCAAGCCCATCCACACTAGAGGTTCGCGGACGACTTCCGACCATCGCTCGAAGCTTGCCATCGGTGGCAGCTGGCATGGGCGGCCTGCTAATCTATATGCCCTGACCACGCCCACAAGGCGCTTACCAAAACATCCCTGTAGTAGATGTAGTGAGACAGACGCTGCGGGCCATTCACGACATTAGCAGTATCATGAGGTTTGATTTCCAGCTTGAGCACCCGTCGTCGGAAATCACCTTCAATCAATAAGTCGTTTCCAGTCAGCACCACGAACGGCGCAGCACGCTCGTGAAGGACATTATTTAGCTTAATGCGTGAAGATCTTTGCGCGACGATCGTATTCAACCTGGCACCGTCGACCGGCCCCATGACGTTATCGATCGGTATAAATCGCTCATTATCAACGCGTAGTCGATCGATGCCCCGCGCCATTTGGCTAGCAGTGGTCCCTTGGTCGACCACAGAACTTGCTCGTCCGGTCGCGAATATCGCGATTGCGTCGAGAAGGAGGCCCTTCCCGCTACCGGATGCCTCACCATTGCTCATATCCGATGCCGTAATCGCGATCGCAGGCGAGGTCTCGAACAAAGATCCGGTGACCGCTGTCAGCAACGCTGCATAAAATACTGAGGCGTCGAGCTCCGATGCGAAATTGACGAATGAGAATAGATCTATAAACGCTTTGAAGCATTCAATCTCTTCATTTCTATAGTCGTTTGCTTTCATATTGCCACTAAAAAAGCCCGTAAAAACTTCCGAAATCAACAAACCATCCAGTTCTCTTATCGAAGCCAAATCGATCTGCTAAACTATTATCTCTCCGAAGAACAGGAGCACGAGAAAGACCAAGCAGCAAGGGGACTTCGTCCAGATCTCTTTCAGCCAAGACCGCGTTGGCAACCCATTTCGGAAGAGCTACCTTTTCGGATTTGTTGTCTTTATTAAGTGGAAAGCACATGATGTTCTTGTCCACGAGCGCGTGGGCACGCTCGCGGGTAAATGCCCGAATTTCCGCCTGGAACAGTATTTGACCCTCATCGACTCTGCGTTTAATTCGAACGACCTCAACGAGTCGACCGTCACGCTGGAAAAGCTTGCCTAACTCACCTAACCATTTTAAACAGAATTCTGCAATTTCGGATGGTGTTTGCTGGTCCACAAGAATGCCCAAGCCTCGGTCGTGAGGATCCTCCGTCATTTCAACTCCAGGCGACGTGCTGGACCGGGTTCGACGCAACCATCATCTCCAAGCGGTGCTACTACCCTTTTCCCGGCAAAGTTGGGGGATCGGGTTGGGTGGGTGGGTTGGGTGGGGTGGTATATGGACAAGGAATGTGTCCTCTGAGGTAGCGCTGTAGCGAGGTGCCATAACCACAGGCGATAGAATGCACATGCAAATGAGATTGTTAACCGGTCCGGATCAACGACGTTGGGCGCTTGACGGTACCCGTCGTTGGAATGGATCCTACCTCATCCGATAGTCAAGGTCATGATCGCAGCTTCGATGAGAGTGCGACCGTGCTTCGACGGCACTGCCAGGGCATACTTATCGTTGGGTTGGGTAATAGCCGTCTGCCCGTGCCCCGGAAGAGGTGCGGCGGCAGCCGCACCGCCGGAAGGTACAGGTCGCGGGTGGGACGACAAAGCGACCTCATCCGCGGCCTGGTTTCCGGCATTAATTCGGCCGCCATTGATGCCTCTCGACCTGCTGCGCGGCCTCGACAATCGCCGCGACGAGCGGATGCTCATGCCTGTAGATTGGCAGCAGATCGCCGAGGATCGCAATTTTGAGGTCGGCCATCTCGGCCGAATCGGCCTGCGCCGCACACAACCCCATCGCCGAACTGGTCAACACTCCGAAGGCGCCCTCGGCCGCCGTGAAGTCGCCCGCCTCGCGCAGCAGCGCCATGTCGCGGAGCACCAGGTTGACGTTGTGGGCCAAGGGCAGAACCTGCATCATCGGCAGGACCCGCGCGTATTGTGCGAGGTCGTCGAGCGCCATGCGTGGCGTGCTATTGTTCGCGGTGTTCATTTTAGTCTCCTGATCTGGTGAGTTTGAATGGGATCGGCTCTGGTGATGTTCGGATCAATGTCGCCCGTTGGCCCATCCGCCATCGACGTCGCGGGTGGTTTCGAATGCGAGGGCGACGTCAATCAAACGGGCGATATGGTACTGACCGGCGCCATCGAACTTGGGGATCATGGCGCGCAGCAGCTCGATCTTGGCGCCGTGCTCGTTGGCATCGGCCGGCGTCATGGCCGCGATCGCCACGCCGCAAACATTGGCTTCGAGCGTCGCCCCGAGCGCGGGTAAAAAGTCGCCGCTTGCCAGCATGGCGTTGCAGTCGGTCATGCAGCCGAACAGGCGGGCGACGTGCTCGTGCATGGTCGGTCCACGGACCGCGGCTTGGTAGGCGATCCGGCGCTTTTTCGGGACGCCGCTTCCGGGATGGTTGCGGTTCTGCTTGGTTTTCATGATGTTTTCCTTTCAGTGGGGAGCGCTCAACAAGTCGCTCATTGTTCTGTTCGCCCGATTTGGTCCTATCGGCCTCGCAGCCTTGGCCTTCGTTCGATTGGGGATTGACCTCTCGGGTTCGCGCCTTCCGTCTTCACTGTCTTCAGATGCTTGCTGATCGACCGCCGGCGACGAAGATCATCGCCGGCGTCCGATACGCGATGCCGGTCAGTCGGAGGTTTCGGCATCGGCCTCGACGGCCGCGATCTCGCGGTCGATCTCCGCCCGGACCGCATCGAGGCGGGCCCGGCAGACCGCATGGGCCTGGCGTGCCGTGGCAATTTCCGCCGCGAGCGTATCGATCGAGGCGGCGCTGCCGGGGCCGCGCAGCCGGGTGGCGATTTCGCTGAGCTTGGCGTAAGCGGCCGCGTAGGTTGCGGTCGCGGCGGGCTGTTTCGTTGCTGCTGCCGTCGTGGAATAGGAGGTCGAGGGTCTGGGCGGTCCGCGCGTCCCGGCTCGAGCGCAGCAGGCGGCGATCACGATCGAGCGCGAGGACGAAGCCGCGGGCCAGCACGGCATTGATGTCGCTGGCCGCGACGGAGGCCTCCGCCGCGGCGAGGTTGGTCTCGGCCTCGGCGCAAGCTTGGCGGCCACCGATCAGACCCTGGAGCGCGAGCCGATGAAGGCCGGCACTCTGGGCACCGATCAGCGCATGGGATCGGGATACGACGGCGGTGAGCAGCGTCCGGCCGTCATCGACGCGGTCGAGACAACGATGCCCCGCCGCGGCCACCTGAGCCATCAGGTCGGCAGCGGCCTGAGCCTGCCGCGTGAGGACGATCTCTCCGCCGGCAAGGACATCGCGCCAGCCGCGACGGGTCTCGTCGGCGAGATGATCGAGGCGCCGGTCGGCGCTGGCCAGCCCCTCTTGAATGGTGGCCCAGAACCGACCGAGGTCGAGCGCGAAGGCGGCGCAACTCCGTCCACCGGCGGCCAGGGCGACACTGTATGTGCGATCGAGCCCTTGACTTGCCGAGGTAATGAGCTGCTTGGCCGCGGCCTGGATCGCCGCGGCATCGGCCACGGCGCGCGCGGCGGCCTCGCGGATCAACCGCTGGATGACGGCCAGGGCCTTGCTCGGGGTGTCGGCCGTCGCCCAGGCCACCTCGTCAAGCAGGCTTCGGTCGATCGCGTGGCCGAGACCGACGAGGATCGGGATCGGAGAGGTGCAAGCGGCGCGCACGACGCGCTCGTCGTCGAGCGCGGCCATGCCGCTGCGCGCCCCGCCGCCGCGCACCATGACGACGAGGTCGGGCGCGTGACCGGCTATAGGTGAGGTGGCAGCAGTGAGGGCGGCGACGATCCCGGCGACGGCCCGCTCGCCCTCGAAGGGCGCCGGATGCGAGCGGACCACGACCAGTCCCGCGCCTTGCCATCGGAGGAGTTCGGCGCGGATATCGGCCCATCCCGCGGCCCCGTCCGGATAGATGACGGCGACCCGGGTGACGTCGGCCGGCACCGGGAGGCGGCGCTGCCGATCGTAAAGTCCTCCAGCCTTGAGCGCCGATCGAAGCCGATCGATGCGCTGCCGCTCGAGCGACAGCCGCGCCTCCGGGCCAAGGTCGGCGATCCGGGCCTGAAGATGCCACTTCACCGAGAAGCTTGGTTCGACCAGAAGCAGTGTCGTCATGCCGATCAAATGCGCCGGGTCGATCGCACTCGTGCCGGCGATGGCGGCGAGCACGCGGCTCGGCAAAAACGCCTGCAGCCGTGCCTCGGGCGACGCGGCGTCGGTCAATTCAAGCTGATGGCCATAACGGGTTGCCTTGCCGGCGGCGATCGTCACCCGCAGCCAGACCTGCTGCGGTAGCCCGGCGTGCAGGATGCTCGCCACCTGACCAAGGAAAGCCGAGAGACTCAGGGTCGGGATCGTCGCCGACGCAGGTGGCAGATGATGAGAGGCGTGCGGCGCATGGCGAGCGTCGTCGTTCGGTATCCCGGCGGGCGCCGGTCCGGATGGATTGTCCATGTCTTTGCTCATTGGTACTGGGGAGCAGGCCGCTTCTGGTCCGACCGGAAAACGTGCGGCACTGATCGGATGGGAAGAACGGGTCGGCTGCGCCGGGCCGTTGCAGGCTGGCGCGATCTAAGGAGCCTTGCGCATGACCACCCGCGCGACGATCGCCTCGAGCAGTCCCGCCAAGGCGTCGGCGTCGCGGCGCGGCGAGACGTGAACGAGCTCCGTCGCAGCCTTGGGTCGCTGGCCGGCCTGGCGCGCGGGCGTGTAGCGGATGAGACGGCGCGCATCGAAACCGATACCGGCGCAATGTGCCATGTCGTCCGGGCTTGTGCCGTAGGCCGACAGCGATCGATCGGCCAGCGACGCCGCAAGCGCTTTGTCGAGCATGCCGCTCGTGAGGCCGGCCGGCAATCGCACCCGGATGAACCGGCGCTCCGGCTCGACCGGGCTGTTGCGCGGCCGATCTTCGGTCGTCACTAGGCTCGCGGCTTTCCAATGATCGAAGCCGTCGTCCTTACGGATCAGGCCGCCGCATAGCCAAGCCGATCCGTAGAGGTCCTCTGCAAGGGTCATCATGCGGGCCTGGACCGAATGGGCGGCACTGAGGCCGAGCTTGTAGCTTCCCTTTGTAATGTCCTGGGACAGGCCGTAGAGCCCATCGCAGCCGGCGAAATAGACGATCGCCGTGTTCCTCGTCGCCAAGCTCTTGAACTGCGCCGAGGTGAAAACGTCGGGATCGACAGCCGGACCATACAATCGCGGGATGTCGGTCGCGCCGGCCCGGGCGAGCGGGCTGACCTCACGAGGAGGACAATGCTCCGCCATCGTGGCGACTGGGGCAGCGCCTTCGAGCGCGAGGCGGGCGGCATTGAATATGACGCGCTGCGACGGATCGAGGGCCAGATAGGCCTGCAGGGTGGTTTCAGCATTCATGTTCATGATATGTTCTCGTTCATTCGGGGTTGTTACCCATTTGATTTGCGCTCGATCGGATCGGCATCGCATTCCATCGGGGAGGCTCGTCCTCGTCTCGCCTGACCTCGTCTTCGGATCGCTCGATGCGGATCGTCAGTGGTCGTCGCTCTTACCCGGCCGCATGAACCCGATCGGCAAGCGCTCCCGGCCGGCTCCCAGCAGTGCAACCGCGACCTCGAGGTCTTGCCGCCTTAGGAATCGGCGGTCCTGTTCGACGGCGCTGGCGATGGCGATCTCGAACGCCAGGCGGCATCGGCGCAGCCCGAGCGAGCCGATCGGCGCCAACGCTTCGAGATTGGCGAGGGTGATCGAGAGGCCGGCCCGGCCCGCCACCTCGGCCAGCATGGTTTCGAGCACGCCGTGTCGCTGCTCGGCACTCAGGCCGGCAATGGGAATTGTTATGGCGCCGGGTCGCTCACCGGCTATCCGCCGGCATGGCGCGGGGCCGGTCCCGGCCGGATCGCAAAGGCACTCGTCGCCGCGCCGAGCAGCGGGCCTTTGATCTTCGTGGACGAGTGCGAAAAAATTGTCGATTTCGAGCATAGCCGCTACCCGCTCGACAAGCTCCTGACCTTGCTCGAGGTCGAGAGCGCCGGTGCGTTCGAGGACGAGCACCTCCGCATTGCAATGCGAGCCGAGCACGTCATCTGGGTCTTCGCTGCCAATTCGCTCGACGGTCTTTCGCAGCCGTTGCTCGACCGCGATCGTCGCCGTCGTCTGGCCAGACGGTGCCTCGCCGGGCGGGTCGATCTCAGGTGGATTGTTCGCAATAGGTTTGGTCATCGTGGTGCCCTGCACCCCATGTCGGACGCGCCTGGCCTCGCTCGGCATTGGCATCGTCGGGCTTCCGTTGGGGATCGAAACTCGGATCGCCTACCCAAATCCCTCGCCCTCTCCCCCGATCTCTTGGGACTGTCCGGCCGGATGCTCGCCTTTGGCTGGAGAAAGAAGCCGACGGTTCGAAACGCCGTCGATGAACGCTGTGGCGCCAGGGCCGATGCGTGACGTGGCGGGGAGGAAGAAGCCACCGCGGCCGCCGCCATCACCGCATTTGGAACAATTCCCGAAGCGTTACAGACCGGTTCCGCCGCCGCCGTCACGCTCAGCAATGGCGTTCCGTCGAGCATGGCGCCGTTTGGCATTGTCCTTGTCTTTTGATCCGACGGCGACGTCATCAGCCGTAGGGATCGCGGGCGCAGGGTGTTGTTCGGCGACGAGCGCATCTTGCGGTTGGAGCGGACTGTGTCGCCGCATCAGGGGAGACGTCACTTCGACCGGCACCGGCTCTGGAGCCACGAAGCGGCTCAACGGCCTCTTTCTTGCGATGACGGGTTTATCGTCGACCTGCTGGCCCCGCGGCGGCGGCGTCACTTGTTCGGGTACAGGGGACGTCTCGGGTTTAGCCTTCATGGCCGCGCCGCCAGGCACGAACGGCCGGACTGGCGACGGTCGCAGGGTGTCCGGCGCCAAGCGTCCGGCTGCCATCATCGATAGGGGCGCGTGCCCCTGTTCCACCACGCTTCGATCGCCGCCCGAAGTCGCCAGGAATGCGGATCCGGCCGGATCAGCCGTTCCGTCATGTGGGCCGACCGATGGCAAGGCGGCCGCCGTAGTGGGAACTTGATGTCCGGCTTTCGCAAGATGGGCCGCATCAATTTGCTTTTGGCCCGCGCCCCCATGAGCTTTCGTCAGAAGATGATCGGCAACTCGACGGTCTGGCATCGACATCGATGGTTCGGCGGCGACTGGCAACTCATCAGGCTGCTCATGCCGCTGACCGGAACCGGCAATCCTTGACTTCAATGGCGGAAAATCCTCCTCGATTGGCTGCCGCATGAAGGCGGACGATCGCCCGATTCGCCTCACACCCGCTCCGCCATCAGGCTTGCGATCCAGCTTCCTATGGGCGGCATCGATAGGTACTGGCTGGCCCCGGTCCACTGGGATCGCCGCCGGTTCTTCAGAACTGTCAAATACCGCCGCGATGGCAGCCTCCGCCGTCCCGAGACCTTTAAATGGGACGAAACCGTGATGACCGCGGCGGGACAGGTCCTGGTCGGCTTGACGTGAGATTGCTGCGATGCGCTCGGCATGTGTCTGCCGTTCGGCCCGCAAAAAGTCCGGCCAAAGTGGGATCGGTGCGCGCTTCTCCGCCAGGCTTGCCGTCAGTTCCTTTGTCTTGACGCGATGCACCTCGCGCAGGCGCATCATGCGCGACTTGAACAAGCGATCCATCGCTTGGTTGAGCGCCGGCCCGATGCCGTCGCGGCGCCCGAAAACGCACCAACGCCGCCTGGCGATCGAAGACCGGTGCGGCAGCCTCCCGGTCGGGTACTGCCCGTGCGATTTCTGGTCCGATATCGCCGGCATCGAGGCCGTCATTCTCGCTCGTCCAACCTCCCAGTTCGGATTCCAGCCCCCCGACCCCACTTCTCCCTCGGGCTGTCGAGCGCCGATAGTTTCTGCCGCCGACCCGGATCGAGCCTGTCGATCAGGACCAGGCCGCTTTCGGTCCCGCGTCGATGATGGACACCGGGCGCGAGCACGATGTTTTGGGCGCGAAATGCATCCTTTAAAATCGACCATTTGCCGCTCGCTCGTGCGACGCGCAACGCCTCCATGCGGGGCAAGTCGGCGCTCAATTCCGCCGCGATATCCGTCGATGGGTTCAGCGGTTTGATGCCAAGTCTATCGGCGAGATTTTGGCCGCTCGCGCTCGCCATGTCGGGCTCCGGTGCGGCAAAGATTTCTTCCCATCCGAAAGGCATGGCGCCCAGCTCGGCCTCGAGCCGGATCTGGCTCCATTTTTCGGTCGCCGTGTCGAGCGCGCTGATTTTGATCTTGCGACGGGGGGAGCCCCGATCAACCATCACGAGCCCGCGTCTGAGGTTGGACCTGCGCCGTTTCGGGCCTGGAATAAGGTCGATGCCCTGTGCCTTGAAAGCATGAAGGAGCGCATGCCAACCGTCGTTTCTGGCTCGCCTGAGGGCGGCATTTCGAGCTGCGTCGGACTGGATTTCCTGGGCGAGCGTCGGCTGACCGCTCTGTGCCGCTATGCTGCCGATTTTGTTGCCGACGCCTTGCCGGCCCAGCGCCGCTTTTTCGCCGTTGAATCGCCCCGGCACGACGAGGAGTTTCATCGCCCTCGCAACATCCGCGCAGGCGCATTCCAGTTGCACGTACTCGAAGGCCACCTTCGCAACGCGGCCGTCAAAGCCAACGCGGTTGAGCGCGATATGCGTCTCGAAATGCCGCCCGTTGGCGCCGGGTTTCGCGCCCCCTTTCGGCTCGTCGTGCACGACGATGACATGCTGGTTTCCGGCCAGGTTGAGGCGATGCAGGCAGCCTTTGGCGGCCTCGATCTGTTGCTCGACAGCCGGGCATTCCTCCTTCGCCCAGGCCAAGATGATATGCGCGACCGGTCGCTTGACCTGACCTCGATTCGGCGCTGCAGCCAGCACGGCCCGCATCTCGTCAGCGGCGGTGTCGATGCTGGTAATATTTCCGGTGTCGATGCGGTCAGGCATGAGCTGTCGCCGCGCCGCGGTCAGGTACGCCAGCAGCCCGGCGAAGTCGTCGCCCCGCACAATTTTTGCGATCATGGCCGCACGAGATCGCGGACCGCGGCCTCGATGGCTTCGAGCGCCTTCAGGCGCGCTGTTGCTTCCCCCTCCTCGACCAGCCGATGTGCCTTAAGCCCATAAATGTGCGCCCCGCCGAGTTTCTTGAGATCGGTCGCGAGGCCAGCCAGAAGCTGCAGCGTCGCGGCGCGGTGGCGAAGGCCGAGCCTCTTTTCGTCAGATTCAGGGCTGCCGCAAAGGGCGCGTTCGATCGCCCATCGGCCGAAGTCCGAGACCGTACCGCCATCGGATGCGACGCGAGCTTCAACGGCTCTGGCGACCGCGCCAGTTACCCGTACATTGATTATTTTCGGCAGAAGAATGACCATTTTGGATTCTACAATGTTGATTGGGCCAGGATCTCGCGACCGCCCACAACCTTGGCTAGATAAGGTCGCCAGACCCAAGCAACCCGCGAGCGCCTGCGGCGCGTATACACGCGGTACTGCTTGCTCCTAGGCTTTACCTGCAGGCTCTGACTAGCATCATGGCATGGAATCAAGCACGATGATCAGCGCTTGAGCGTGAAATTGTGTCACTTTGCCCTTGCGGGGCTATCGAGCTGGCGCGAATCAGCTACCGTCTTCCGATCATGACCAGGAGATCGCTATGCCCCGCCCCAAAAAATTTCAATTTTTTGCCCTGAATGCCTCGCGAGCAGCTCTCGAAGCATTGGCGACCCGCAATCCGGACCACGTCGATGTCGAGGGCCTGGGTAAGTCTTTAGACTCACTGTTTAAGCGACTGGCCGTACAGAGACATTCGATATCGCAAATCGTTGAAGCCCTGAGGAAAGCGAATCCGGACCTCAGCATGGGATTCATCGAGACCGCCGTCCGGGACATCATGGCTCACCTGCTGGGTCCCGAGGGGGATGTCGCTAATGCTCCGAGCGGGCCGCGAGAAGGCCTGCCGTCAGAGCGGGCGGTGAACGCGAATACTGGTGCGGCTGCGCCGATGCCAAAGACCGGCGTCCCGGAGAAATTCGGGCCACCGAGCGCGGCTGGTCTCGCGGAAACTGCAGATCGAGCGACTCAGCCAAGGGAGACGCGAACGGCCGACGAGAAGCAGGAAACCTCGCAGTCGACCTCCTCTTCGCCGCCAACGAGCGACAGTCGCACGAGCTCCAAGCAGGCCTCAGCTACAGCTCCGCAGCCCAACCGAGGCCCCCTAGGCGCCACGACTCCTGCCGTCACCCACCCGTCAACGAAAATGGTCGAAGTCGATAAGCCGCCCCTCCCGACGGCTAGACACGATTCGCAGTTGTCCCACCGAGAAATGGCGTCGAAGCCTCAGGCCTCACCGCGACCCAACCCGCCGGCGTCGGCGGACGACTATCGCAGCGAAATGCCAGGGGGGGGGGGCGCCGACGGTCAAACACCCCAGCGCGGGGTGGTCGGCAGAAGTAGCGGATGGTCAGACTCGCCCACTAAGCACCCGGGTGGACGCCGAAGCGGTCAAATTCGGCGCGACACGAAACCACACCGATGGGCTCCCCGTATTTCCGACGACTGCGTCATTAGAGAATTATCGGAGGGCAACCGGCCAGAAAGGTTATGCTGAACGTCCGAGACAATAAAATGCTCAAGATATCGAAGGGCAGCGCTCGCCGCGCGGCACTGCCCTTTCGCGCTGAATGCCCACGCTGCGGATGCCTCGGCGGCAACGCCCGCCCATAGAGATCACGTCCGCCGTTGTGTTCCGCTGGGCCGGATCGCGTAGGTCTACGACCGCGACCGCGAGCGCGCGGCGTTGGCGGCTCGCCTTTCGACTATTCCGACGCCATCGGCGCCCGGGATATGTAGTACTAGGCAGCCTTAGTCGCTGGCGTCAGCGAGGTTGACGAGCATTTGTCCGACTCTATGCCGCCTTTGGCAATGGCGGGGGTGACCGATGGCGTCAGGCAAGATCGCCGTCAACAAGAAGCACGTGGTGAAGCTGAGCGCGGAGGAGCGCGAGCAGCTCGATGCGATGATCTGCGCCGGTAGGCGCCCGGCGCAGTTGCTGATGAAGGCGCGCGTCCTGCTCAAGGCGGATGCTTCGCCCTTGTCCCGCCTACCGGAAGCTTACATAGTGACGGTGCGGAAGGTGGCCGTAAGTCCTGCCGGCACGGTGGTGGTTGGGACGACGATCCGTGTCAAGCATCGACCTGTCCGCAGATGTACCATCGCACCGTTCGGCCGAAGCCATCCTGGCTCATCCGCGTTTCGCCGAAGCCCGCAGGACCTATGTCGGGCGATCCTCGGGTTGTACGAGAACGATCCGTTCATGAATCGCCTGCTGATCGAGGCGGGCCGCTCGGTCGTCTTCTTCAACATCCTGTGCCTCCACGCCGCCTACGAGGAGAGCCACCGCGCCACGTGGCCGACGATGCGCCTGCTTCAGGAAACCACGGAGATCTACGGCATTTCGAGTGCGCGCCGCATCCACGACATCGTCGCCCGCTTCGTCGAGACCGGATATGTGAGGTCGGTCGCGGCGCCCGCGGACCGACGGGCGCGCATCCTGACGCCGACCGACAAGATGCTGGCCCCCGATTTGGACTGGCTCGCGGCATGGTATCGGCCGCTCGACTTCATGTTCCCCGATCCCGGCTACCGGCCGCCGCTATGCCGCGATCCGGCCTATCAGAACGCGCACCGAAAAGTGGATCGCGGCATGCTGGCCTACGCTGTGCGCCTTATGGCGGACAATCCCGCCGTCATGTTCTTCATGGGCCGCGAGGCCGGCATGATGATCCTGACGAAGCTCATCGAGCACGCCGACGAGGGGGCCGACGCGGTGCCCTGGCGCGTGTCCTTTGCCGACATCGGCAATCGCTTTGGCATCTCGCGCACCCATGTTCGCACGACGTTGCAAGAGGCGGATGCGGCCGGCCTTGTCCGAATGTCCGAGCGCTCCGTCGCCATGACGCCCCCTCTCGTCGCGGTGTTCGACCGTTTCGTGGCGGATACGATGGCGGGCCATGACCTGATGTTTCGGCTGGCGATGCGCGACCGCGGCGGAGCGCAGGATGGCTGAGCGCCGCGTTCGAACGGTCCACCGCCATCGCTTGCCATGCCCGAAAGACGAGCCAAGCAGTGCGACCCCGCGCTACTCCAAGTTACATGCAAAAAATTCCCGTCGTTAACGCTGAAACCTGTGGCGCCAACAATTTGGTTCCCTTACTGAAAGATTAATTTTATCAGTACGGTTCCTCATGGGCGTCTGGCTGCGGTCATGCGTGCGTCGAATTTCTACCACTCCATGCCTCACCTGCGGGCTCGCGATCGCCTGTGCGGTGCCGCCACATCGATCTGCGACGGCGAGGCCATGGCAATCGCGGCCGCTGGATCAGACCGCGGCAAAACTTCGCCGGGCGGTCCAGGTCCTCACGAAGGCAGGGATGCCAAGGGTTCGGCCCAGCTGATCCGCGCGCTCATCTGCGGCTCGATCTTGCCCACCGCGATCCTGCACCAGGATCCGCGCGTCGGTGCAGGCCCTGAGCCATGACCATCGACGCGCTCACCGGACGCGCCGGCGCGTCCGCGGACATCACCGCCAGCGCGCCGCCCGGCGTCGACGATCCCGTGCCGTTCCTGAGGGCGGCGGTCGCGCATCTGGCGCGCGGAGAGGCGCGGCAGGCCCTCGTCGCTGCGAGCGAGGCCTGCCATCGTGCGCCGCAATTGCCGCAAGCGCATTATGCCTATGGCCAGGCTTGGCTGGCGCTGAACGAGGCGACGCGGGCCGAGCAGGCTTTCGCCGCCGCAATTCAGCGTGCCCCGACGTGGGCCGACGCGTGGATCAACTACGGGATAGCGCGCTACCGCCAGGGCAACGTCGAGGACGCCAAGACCGCCATGCGGCAGGCGCTGGGCCACGCGCCCGGCCACCCGGCCGCAGGCGCCAACCTCGGCGCCTTCCTGCGCATCACGGGTGAATCACAGGCGGCCGAGGCCCTGCTGCGCGACACGATTGCGCGCGAACCGAGCAACGCGGGCGCCCGGCTCAACCTGGCCGCGGATCTGCTGCAGGAGGAGCGCGCCACCGAGGCCCTGGCGCTGCTCGATGCGGCGCCACCGCCCGTCGACGCGCGCGCAAAAAGCCATTGGCACCTGCAGAAGAGCCTGGCGATGCTCCAGCTCGGCCACACCGCCGAGGCGCGAGGCATGCTCGATGCGCTCGCGGCGCTCGGCCCGGTGCCGCCCGAACTCGCTCCGCTGTGGCATTGGCGGCACGTGCTGCTGGCTCTGGCGGAGGGTGATTGGGCAAACGCTCGCGCTGCCGCCGAAGCGATGGAAGCGTCGCTCGGCGCCATGGGACCGGAGGCCGTGCCCGAGCACGCGATCATGGCGCATTACGACCTCGCCAAGTTCTGGTCGGGGCGCAACGATCACGCGCGGGCCTTTTCCCACTGGGTCGCGGGTCACGCGCTCCTTCGGGTGTCGCAGCCATTTTCCCGCCTCGACCATCTCGGCTTCATCCTGGCCAACGTCCGCGCCTTCTCACGGCCGCGCTTCGCCGAGGGGCCGCGGGCCGGCAACGCCGATCCTGCGCCGGTGTTCATCGTCGGGATGCCGCGCTCGGGCACCACGCTCGTCGAGCAGATCCTCGCGGCGCACCGCGACGGGCACGGCGCGGGCGAACGCTCGGCGCTGAGTCGCGCTTTCGCGATGTTGGGCGGCGGGCGGGACGACGTCGCGGCCGTGGCCCAGATCGCCGCCCTCGACACCGCGACGCTCGATGCCGCGGCCGAGCGCTACCTCGCCGACCTCCACGCGCTCGCGCCCGGCAAGGCCCGCGTCATCGACAAGATGCCCGGCAATTACCTTTATCTCGGCCTCGTCGGGCTGATGCTTCCGGGCGCCAGGATCATCCATTGCGTGCGCGACCCGCGCGACATCGGCCTGTCGATCTTCACCTTCCGCTTCCACGGCGCGCATGCCTATGCGCACGACCTCGCCGACCTCGGCTGGACCATCACCCAGCAGAGCCGGCTGATGGATCATTGGAAGGCCGCGCTGCCGAACCCGATCCTCACCGTCGCGCTCTCGGACTGGGTCGAGGACTTCGACGGCACGCTCGCGCGCGTGCTCGACCACATCGAGCTGCCTCACGACGACGCCTGCGCCCGCTTCCACGAGGCCGAGAGCCGGGTGCGCACCGTCAGCCGCTCGCAGGTGCGCCAGCCCGTCAACGCCCGCGGCCTCGGCCGCTGGAAAACCTACGCGGCCGAGCTCGCGCCGCTGATCGCGGAGCTGGATCACGCGGCGGGACCGACCGGCCCCGCGTTCGATATCGACCCTACGAGGGGGATCTGACCATGCCGACGACCTACACCGGCGTCAGCGCCGCCGCCACTCTCAGCAGCGACATCACGGCGATCGACCAGGCGTCGCAGGCCGGCGCCGGCGCCGGCACCGCCTACGAGATCGATCTCACGCCCGGCGCGACCCTGAACGAGGCGGCGGATATCGCCGCCATCAACCTCAAGGGCAGCGACACGCTGATCATCAAGGGTGACAACGCCATCCTCGACGGCGGCGGCGCGCATCGCGGGCTGTTCGTCTATTCGGGCAACGTCACGATCGACGACCTGACGATCCAGCACACGCTGGCGCGCGGCGGCACCGGCGGCGGGGGTTCCGGGGCGGGCGGCGGCGGTGCCGGGCTCGGCGGCGGCCTGTTCGTCGCCAGCGATACCGCGCATGGCGCGGCGCCGGCCAATGTGACCTTGAACAACGTCGCCTTCTCCGGCGATTCCGCCGCTGGCGGCTCCGGCGGACCGGGAGGGTCGGAGTCCGGCTCGAGCGGGGGGGGTGGCAGCGGCGGCGGCCTCGGCGGTGACGGTGCCCCCGACGACAGCTTCGGCGCCGGCGGCGGCGGCGTCGGCGGTTCCGGCGGAGCCGACGGCAATTCCAGCAACCCGGGCGGCACCGGCTTGATCATCGGCGCGGCAGCTGGCGGCAGCGGCTATGACGGGCCTGACGGATATACGGCAAATGTGGTCCTCAGCGCCGGGGGTGCCAACGGCGGCGGCGGTGGCGGCGGCGGCAGGGCCGTGACGGGAAAACCTGATGGAACCGGCGGCGGCGGCGGTGGTGTCGACGGCAGCAACGGCGCGTACGGCAGCGGCGGCAACGGCGGCTTCGGCGGCGGCGGCGGCAGCGGCTACCTCGTCGGCGGCAACGGCGGCTTCGGCGGCGGCGGCGGCAATGGATACACGGCGGGCAACGGCGGCTTCGGCGGCGGCGGCGCCGGTGGGGGCGGCAGCGGCGGCTTCGGCGCCGGCAACGGCGGCAGCACCGTCTTCACCGGGAATGACTTCTACCGCTATGGCGGCGGTGGCGGTCTCGGCGCCGGCGGCGGCATTTTCGTGCAGTACGGCGCCACCCTGACCATCAACGGCGGTGCGCTTTCGGGCGGGAGCGTCAGCAAGGGCGTGGCCGTATCCAGCGGCGCGCAGGACGGCAAGGCCTACGGCAGCGGCATTTTCCTGCAGGGCGGCGAGAACATCTCCTTTGCCCCGGCTGCCGGCACCATTGTGACCGTCTCCGACGTCATCGCCGACGAGTTCGGTGCCAGCGGCTCCGGCAGCAAAAGCGCGCTGGTGTTGAACGGCGCAGGCACGCTCGAGCTCGACGCGGTCAACCAGTTCGCCGGCGGCGTTACGTTGAATTCCGGCACGCTGCATCTTGGCACCAGCGGCTCGGCGGGTACGGGGACCATCACGTTCGCCGCGATGGGCACGGCGCTGCAGATCGACGCGACGCCGGTCAACAATTCGATCTATGCCGACGCCTTGGCCGGTTTCGACGGAGGCGACCAGCTCGACCTGCGCGGTCTCGGCTTCGCCGCCGGCGCCACCGCCGTCGCCACGGGCACGAACCTGAAAGTGACATCGGGCTCGCTGGTCGAGAACTTCACCTTGAGCGCGTCCACGACGGCCACGTTTGCGGTGTCGTCGGACACACACGGCGGCAGTGTGATCGCCCAAACGGTCGCCACGCTGCAGAACCATGCGGGCACCGTCACCGGCTATGCCTCGCTCGACGATGCCATCAAGGCGGCCAATCAGGACAGCGTCGGATCTGGCCAGGCGGCCACCGATGTGCTGACTTTCCTCGGCGATATCACCGAAACGGCCACGACCTCGGCAATCCGCCTCGCCTCCGGCATCTCCCTGACGATCGACGGCGCCAACCACATCCTCGACGGCCAGGGCAAATATCAGGGGCTGACGGTCAATGCCGGTGCCGTTGCGATCGACAATCTGACCATCCGAAACGCGGTGGCGCAGGGCGGCGGCGGCGCCGGTGCGGCCGGCGGCGGCGCAGGTCTCGGCGGCGGCCTGTTCGTCGGCAGCGGCACCGGCGGCGGCTCGCAGCCGCAGGTCGCACTGAGCAACGTCTCGTTCGTGAACGATCAGGCCAACGGCGGTGCCGGCGGCGTCAACGGTGGCGGCGCCGGCGGCGGCGCGGGCGGCGGCCTCAACGGTGGGACAGGGGGCGGTAGCCCCGGCGGCCCCGGCGGCTTCGGCGGCGGCGGCGGCGGTGCCCCCAGCTCCCCCGGTGCCGCTGGCGGCCTCGGAGGATTCGGCGGCGGCGGCGGTGGCACCTACAGCGGCGGCGCTGGCGGCAGCCGCTTCGGCGGCGGTTATGGCGGCTTCTACACCACCGGCGGCGGCGGCGGCGGCCTGGGCGCAGGCGGCGACATCTTCGTCGAGGCCGGCGCCGCGCTCACCATCGAGGGCGGCTCGCTCGCGGGCGGCGCCGTCCACGCCGGCCAGCACGGCGGCGACGCCGACGACGGCGCGGCTCTCGGCAGCGGCATTTTCCTGCAACGCTTCTCGGGCGATCCGGCGCCCAGCCTGACACTCTACGCCTCGAACGCCCACCCCACCGCGACATACGGCGACGTCATCTCCCAGCAGACGGCGATCGGCGTCTCCATCGGCGATGCGACCCACGTCAACACCGGCACGGTGACGCTCAACGCCGTCAATACCTACTCGGGCGGCACGACGATCTCGGGTGGTACGCTCGACCTCGCGGTGGCAGACACGGTGTCGAACGGCGCCGTCACGTCGGGCGCCGCCGGTACCGGCGCCATCACCTTCGCCGGCACGGCGGCGACCCCGGCCACCCTCGCGCTCGAAAGCGCGGCGCAGCCGGCCTTGGGCAGCACGTTCGGCAACACGCTGTCCGGTTTTGGAACCAACGACGCGCTCGACCTGAAGGGGTTCACATTCGCGCCCGGTGCCACCGCGGTCTATGCCGGCGGCACGCTCGCCGTCACCAGCAACGGCACGACCGAGAGCTTCGCCCTAGCGTCGCCGAGCGCCGCCACCTTCTACGCCCATTCGGACTCGGCCGGCACCGGCACGCTGGTCGACACCGATGCGGCGGTGGCGCCGACGATCACGGGCGTTCAGACGGCGACGCAGGCCACGACCTCGGAGACGCCGGTCAAGCCGTTCTCGACCGTGGCGGTGGGGGACACCAACAACGGGGGCGCGAACAGCGACACGCTGACCATCACCCAGACCGGAACCGGCACGCTGTCCTCCGGGGGCACCGCCCTGTCGGGCACCACCTCGGGCGGGACCACCACCTATGTGCTGTCGGGCACGGCCCCGGCCCTGACGACGGAGCTGGACGGACTGTCGTTCACCCCGGTCGACGGCGTGCCCGACACGAGCGTCACGACCAGCTTCACGCTGCAGGACGCCGACGCGACCGCCGGGACGAACTCGGCGACGAGCGGCACGGTCACGGTCACCGACACCGATGCGGCGGTGGCGCCGACGATCACGGGCGTTCAGACGACGACGCAGGCCACGACCTCGGAGACGCCGGTCAAGCCGTTCTCGACCGTGGCGGTGGGGGACACCAACAACGGGGGCGCGAACAGCGACACGCTGACCATCACCCAGACCGGAACCGGCACGCTGTCCTCCGGGGGCACCGCCCTGTCGGGCACCACCTCGGGCGGGACCACCACCTACGTGCTGTCGGGCACGGCCCCGGCCCTGACGACGGAGCTGGACGGGCTGTCGTTCACCCCGGTCGACGGCGTGCCCGACACGAGCGTCACGACCAGCTTCACGCTGCAGGACGCCGACGCGACCGCCGGGACGAACTCGGCGACGAGCGGCACGGTCACGGTCACCGACACCGATGCGGCGGTGGCGCCGACGATCACGGGCGTTCAGACGACGACGCAGGCCACGACCTCGGAGACGCCGGTCAAGCCGTTCTCGACCGTGGCGGTGGGGGACACCAACAACGGGGGCGCGAACAGCGACACGCTGACCATCACCCAGACCGGAACCGGCACGCTGTCCTCCGGGGGCACCGCCCTGTCGGGCACCACCTCGGGCGGGACCACCACCTACGTGCTGTCGGGCACGGCCCCGGCCCTGACGACGGAGCTGGACGGGCTGTCGTTCACCCCGGTCGACGGCGTGCCCGACACGAGCGTCACGACCAGCTTCACGCTGCAGGACGCCGACGCGACCGCCGGGACGAACTCGGCGACGAGCGGCACGGTCACGGTCACCGACACCGATGCGGCGGTGGCGCCGACGATCACGGGCGTTCAGACGACGACGCAGGCCACGACCTCGGAGACGCCGGTCAAGCCGTTCTCGACCGTGGCGGTGGGGGACACCAACAACGGGGGCGCGAACAGCGACACGCTGACCATCACCCAGACCGGAACCGGCACGCTGTCCTCCGGGGGCACCGCCCTGTCGGGCACCACCTCGGGCGGGACCACCACCTACGTGCTGTCGGGCACGGCCCCGGCGCTGACGACGGAGCTGGACGGACTGTCGTTCACCCCGGTCGACGGCGTGCCCGACACGAGCGTCACGACCAGCTTCACGCTGCAGGACGCCGACGCGACCGCCGGGACGAACTCGGCGACGAGCGGCACGGTCACGGTCACCGACACCGATGCGGCGGTGGCGCCGACGATCACGGGCGGCACGGCGAACCAGGCGACCACGAGCGAGGCGACGGTCAACGGCGTGTTCAGCGGCGTCACGGTGACGGACGGAAACGCCGGCGGCCCGACCGAGACCGTCGCCATCACGCTCGGCGGCGCGGGCGGCACGCTGTCGGGCGGCGGGGTGACGCCGATCGGCACGGCCGGCACCTACACGGTGACGGGCACGCTCGCCCAGGTGAACGCCGACTTGGGCGAGATCGCCTTCGCGCCGACGGCGGGCCAGCCGAACAGCACGTCGACCACGACCTTCTCGATCGTCGACCAAAGCAGCGCCAGCACCACGGTCTCGGCACCCGACACGACGCCCAGCGTGGCCGACACCGATCCGGCGGTGGCGGCCCCAAACAACAACCCGGCGCCGCCGACCAACAGCGTGCCGACGACGCCCTCGGTCGCCTTCGATCCGACGGTAAGCTTCTCCGATCCGAACACGGCGATCCTGACCGGCACCGTGTCGGATGCGAGCGGCATCAGCAGCCTTGAGATCTTCGGGGGCAGAAAGAACCTTGGCGCGGCCACGCTCAACGGCGACGGCACCTGGTCCTTCGCCTTCAACGACGGGCCGGGCTTCCACACCGATCTGACGGCCCTTGCCACCGCCAACGACGGTGCCACCGCCGTGGTGCCAAGTTCCTATGACCTCACGACCGGCATCCGCGGCGCGCCCTATGCGTCCTACCAGGATCGCTACGATTCTGCGACGGGCGGTTTCGAGGGCCAGACCTTCTTCACTCATCGCGGCGCATTGGAGATGCAGACCCAATATTCGCCGACGCCTGACGGCGGCTTCATCGTGCTCTCGAGCGGCGGCACCGCCTTCGCCAAGACGCCCTATTTCGCGCTCGTCGACACCTATGATGCCGCAGGACAGCCGGTCGAGGAGGACGTCTATTACAAGGACGGGCAACAGGCCGTGTCGGGCCTAGTGCCCGGCCGGACGCTCGATTCGATCTCGAACGACACGTTCTACTCGAAGGGCGGCGACAACAGCTTCGTCTTCACCCCGCATTTCGGGGCCGACACGATCACGTCGTTCAGGCTCGGCGGCCCGCATCACGACACGATCAGCCTGCCTGACAATGCAGCGTCGCGGCTTGGCGCCATCCTCAACCACGCCACCACCGATGCGCAGGGCGACACGACCCTGCACCTGAACGCTCAGAACTCGATCACCATCCAGGGCGTCAGCGTCGCCGAACTTAAACAGCACAGAGGAGACTTCACCTTCCACGCGTGAACGAAAAGCTCGTATCTTGCGACATCGGTGGTGAGGTCCGTCCCACCCTGGGATTCACCCCTTTGGTGGACACTTCTGACGCTTGCGCGAAAGGTGTTCATCGATGGCGAAAACACGTCCACCCTATGCGCCGGAGTTCCAGCGACAGATGGTCGACCTGGTCCGTTTCGGCCGCGATCCGACCGACCTCCCCTCCGCCCGCGAGTTCGAACCCTCCGCGCAGGCGACCCGGAACTGGATCGCGGGGGCCGATCGACAGGTCGACCGCGGCACCA
Source organism: Lichenihabitans sp. (assembly GCA_965277635.1). Classification (GTDB taxonomy): domain Bacteria; phylum Pseudomonadota; class Alphaproteobacteria; order Rhizobiales; family Beijerinckiaceae; genus Lichenihabitans. The sequence continues at coordinate 45,778 of CBDIDE010000001.1, read as the reverse complement.
AGCCGACAGCCGACACCAACGGCCTGACGGCGGTCGAGAAGGAGGAACTTCTCCGCCTTCGTCGTGAGAACAAGCAGTGGTGTATGGCGCGCGACATCCTCTCTCGCGCGACGGCCTGGTTCGCCAGGCAGACTGGGGGCGATCCCGTCCGGCTCTTCGAATTCATGAACGCGCACCAGGCCTCCTTCCCCGTTATGGTCATGGCTCGCACGCTCCGCGTCTCGAGCGCCGGCTCGACCGGATCATGATGCTCGATCCGACGCACAACGCCGGGATCAAGCTCAAACGCATGATCTGCAAGGTTCGCCAACACCTCTTCGCCTTCGTCCGCAATCGAGACCTGGAGGCTACCAACAACGGATCGGAACGGGCGCTAACACCCTGCGCGGTCTACCGCAAGATCACCAATGGTTTCCGACAGGAGTGGGGCGCTCGTCTCTACGCCGACATCAGGTCCGTCTTCGAGACCGCGCGGCGACGATCCGTCCGCGCCATCGAAGCCATTCAGCGAACACTCAAGGGCGGGCCCATCCAAGCCACGGCGTGAACCTTATGCCCCCTGAGCAATTACAGATCGACAGCCCCGAAGCGATCTTCGGGCCGTGAACTCCCAGACCTCACGCCGCTATGAATTAGGTGGGTTAACTCGCTGGTAATCTCGGTATAACGAATTTGGTGATCATCCGAGCTTGACGCGGTGCGAAATGACCGTTTGGCCTAAGCTACCGCGCACCGCAGAGGACGCCTCCGCGCGGCTGATGCATCGGTTAGTCGAGCGGACCGTATTCCACAGCGACGACTATCCCGAGAAAAACCGCGTCCGAGCATACCAGCAGCTCAGCCCGCGCGGCCGCCTGACGGCGCTCGGCTCGCCGTTCCGGGTCCACGCCGTCTCGTACGCGCTTGACGGCCTCTTCATCCACCTGTTCGACAATGTGCCGCACCGGTTCGAGCGGTCGAGGGCGCAAATCGAGCGCGACCGTGTCGACGTCATCGCCTTCCAGCATCTCTTCGAGGGTGACGCGGCGGGCGATTTCGACGGTCGTCCTATGGAGGCCGGCGAGGGCTCTGTGTACGTCATCGATTTCGCGCGGCCCGTGGTGGTGGCCGAATCCCGGCCCGTCCGCCTCATGCTCGTCGTGGCGACGCGCGCTCTCGCCTTGAAGTGGCTCGGCGATCCGGAGCGGCTGCACGGCCGCGTCATCGCGCCGGGGGAGGCGATACCCTACACCGACTGCCTTCACGAGATCGCGGCCGGGCTGGAGACGCTCGCGCGGGACGAGGCGTCGCGGGTCGCCGAACGTCTGATGTCGGCGCTGTCCCGGGCCGTCGACGCCACCGACGGAGCGGTATCTCGCGAGCGGGCGGTCGTCCTGCGCGCCCGGCACTACGTGGACGCACACTTGGGCGACCACGACCTGACTCCGCAACGGGTCGCCGACGCCTTGAAGATGTCGCGGACGACGGTTTACCGGCTGTTCGAGGCCGAGGGCGGAGTCGAACGGTTCATCTTCGGTCGGCGCCTGGCGCATGTCCACGCGGCGCTCACCGACCCGGCCGAAAACCGCACCCTGAGCGACCTGGCCGAGCGCTGCGGTTTCGCCAACCCCGATCACTTCGGCCGCCTGTTCCGCCGCGCCTACGGCATCTCGCCCAGCGAAATGCGGGCACGAGCGCGGTCGGGCGGGGGCGTGTAGCGCAGTTCGACCTCGCCCCTTTCCTCCATGCGAGGCTACCGCAGGCCAATCTCCGAGCGGGCTGTGCGAGTGAATGGCCGCATCCTTACGTGAGCGAGGTGGCGCTCCGGAGCGTGGACGGCTCCGTTAACCCGGCGCAGTGACTCGCAACGCACGGCCGGCAACAACACTCCTCAAAAGGTTCCTGCGGCTACTTGCGACATTCCGTCGCATTAAACGCTGAGTCGGGCGTACGAACGCTGGGACGGGACTCCGCCGCGGAGCGTCTGATAGCAACCTGTGGCTGAACTGCTCGGAATCCTGCCCCGACCCCGGCCAACGCCGGGACTGGGAAGATAACCGCGCTTCAACAGAGTCTCGAAAGTCACGCCGCACGGGGACCGAACGTCATGCTCATCGCCCGCACCCTCGCCCGTCCGGCCGCGACGCCGCACTGGCGCGGTTCGCCGGGGGGCCTGGGTCGTCCGGCGGGCCGTCGCCAGCCGAAGTCGACCTCGACCCATGACGCGCGATGCGTGACGGCATCCACTTCATCTCCGGGCTGCCGCGATCCGGCTCGATACTGCTTGCGGCGTTGCTACGCCAGAACCCGGCGCTCCACGCGCATATCACGAGCCCGCTCGGCTCGATGGTCGGCGCGTTGCTCGCCGACGGTCTGATGAGCGCGTCGGGGCTGATCGGCGTCCCGCTCCCCGCGATGAAACAGGCGATGCACAGCGCCGAGGCCTCGCGCCGGCCTCTGCTTCCTTACGAGACGCTGGTCAACGACGCGTCGCGACGATGCGGGCGGTCTATGCCTTCGCCGGCCTGCCGCCGGTCGAGCACGACGTCGAGACCGTCAGCTCTGGCCACTCGCAGCATCAACCGCCGAAAACCGTGGTCGCATATGCATCGCATAGTAAGCCAGCTCGATCGACACCCATCGGCGGAAGCTGTCGCGCATGTAGGGCGTCGCCGTCGGCACACCGTCGGCGTCCAGCGCGAAGTAACCGAGATCCTGTCCGACGTAAAAGACCGTCGTAACCTGAGTCTTGGAGAGGCCGAACCGCTTTCCGAGGTCGGCGCGGCTCGCGAGAGGCTGGCCGTCCATGTCGGCGAGCATGACGGCAAGCTGGACGGCGCCGGCGCCATCGCGGCCCCCGAAAAATGCCGTGAACTCGGGCATCCGCTCGACGAGGGGTATCGCGGTCGCATGGGCGCGCCCCGTCGAGATCAGGAGCCTGTCGACGAAGGTCGGGTCGTCGCGCAGCATTTGCTCTCGTCGCATCTCCGGCTGCAGCATGTCCAATGTGCGGGTCGCGTAGCTCAACCAGGGCCCGAGGAAGCCGTTCATGCGCGCCGTCGGTTGATAGATCTTGCCGCGGCCATCACTGGGATTGCGGATGGTTTTGACGAAACCGGACAGTTGCAGCAGGGCCAGCATTGTCTTCAGGCTCCGGGCGCTGACCTCCGGACGCCGGCCGCACATCTCGAGCAGGTTGCCGTAGGTCGCGCCGCCGTCGGGGCCGAACCGCTCGCGATCCGCGTGCAAATAAAGCAGGTAAAGCGCCACGCGCCAGCGGGCGTGGTAGGAAATCATCTTGTTGATCAGACGGTTGCTTTTTCGGAAGCCGATCATGCCGTGCGTGTACGCGCGAAGCGCTGCGTCGAACGCGGAGTGCGACTCGAGTCGTGCGGCTTCCACCAGAAGCGCGTCCGGCGCGGGGTTTCCGACATATCCAGCCGCCAGATTTCCGCAATCTTGTTCGATCCGACGCGCCCACCGCTGCTGTTCTCCGACCGAAAATCAGACAGACTCGCGCCCAAGTCAATCGGTCTTAAGTCCCTCGGGGCTCCTGGGCTACCGACTGCAGCGAGATCAGGTGCGTTTATGACCGCGCACCGCTGCCGACGGTAGATTATTCTATTGTCATACGCCGGCGCGAAGGGGGAGCAACCGCCCGCTACGCGGTGGTAATCGGCACGGGCAACACTCGAATCATGCCTCGCGAGCACGACAAAAGCAGCAATCTGGTCGAAGTTCTAATTATGTACTTGCGAGACAAGGCCTGTCCAACTGCCGATTACAGCTTTTCTGGTGGCGTGTAATGCGTAACGGGGTTCATTTCATATCCGGCTTGTCGCGCTCCGGCTCGACACTGCTTGCGGCGCTGCTGCGCCAGAACCCGGCGCTCCACGCCCATATCACAAGCCCGGTCGGCTCGATGGTCGGCGCGTTGCTGGCCGACATGAGCGCCGGCAACGCCCGCGGAGCGTATGATAGCAACCTGTGGCTGAACTGTGTGGAATCCTGCTCCGCCCCCTGCCAACGCCGGGACCGGGAAGATAACCGCGCTTCAACAGAGTATCGAATGTCACGTCAGCCAGATCGCGGCAGCCCGGCGATGCAGTGGATGCCGTCACGCATCGCGCGCCATGGGTCGATGTCGGCTGGCGACGGATGGGCGAAGGTGCGAGCGGTGAGCATGACGGCCGGTCTCCGTGCGACAGCGGCTCGGCGCCGCACCCCGTATGCGATGTGTGGAGAGGCGTAACCATGACCGACACGATCATCCAGGTCGGCAGCGCGTCCGACCTCGATCAGGCGATCGCCACAGTCGACTCCGCGACGGCGTCCGGCTCCTACACGATCCAGCTCACCGCAGACATCACCGAAACGGGCGATCTCGCCGCGATCGACCTTGTGGCTCCCGGCGAGTCCCTCACGATCGACGGCCAGAACCACGCGCTCGATGGTGCCGACACCTATCGCGGCCTGTTCGTTTATTCCGGCGTGGTCAAGATCCAGGATCTCACGATCCAGAACATGCACGCCAAGGGCGGCGATGCCGGGGGGTCTGGCGGTGGCGGTGGCGGCCTCGGCGGCGGCCTGTTCGTGGCGGGACAGAACAACGGCTCAGCCGGCGGCAATGTCACGCTCGACGATGTGTCGTTCGCCGGCGACAAGGCGACGGGCGGCAATGGCGGCGCGAACGTCGTCTACCAAGGGAGTTACGGCTATGGCGGCAACGGCCCCAGCAGCCTTGGTGGCGGCGGCGGCCTTGGGGGCAATGGCGGCAGCGGCCATACAGGTGCCATTTTCAACACCGCGGCGATGACGAATGGTGGCGGCGGCGGTCTTGGTCACGGCGCCGATGGAGGGACCGATAACGCGGCTGGCGGCGCAAGCCCGATCCTGGCTGGCGCTGGGGGCGGTCAAGCCAAAACCCCTGACGGAGGCGCGGGCGGCGGCCTGGGCGGCGTGGCGGGAGCGGACGGCGTTGGCGGAGCCGGCGGATTTGGCGGGGGCGGCGGCGGCGGCGTCCGTGGAGGCGGCGCTGGAGGATTTGGCGGCGGCGGCGGTGGCGGACTGGGCGCCGAATCGAATGGTTATGGCGGCGGCGCCGGTGGATTCGGGGGTGGCGGCGGGGCGGAATCATACGGTTACAAGACCTCGGGGGCCGGCGGTTTCGGCGCCGGCGGTGGCCGCAGCGGAGGCGGTGGCGGCGGCCTTGGAGCTGGCGGCGACATCTTCGTCCAACAGGGCGGCCAGCTCTCCATTGCAAGTGGCGTACTCGGCCCCGGCACTGTCCATGGTGGGGCTGGAGGCGGCGGGAATGGCTACGGTGGCGAAGGCGGCCAGGGCCTCGGCGACGCCATCTTCCTGCAGGGCAACGAGACGCAGACCTTCGCCCCGGCGGCCGGGAAGACGATCACCGTCGAGGGTACGATCGCCGATCAGGGCGGCAACGGCGGCGCGGGCGCGATCGTGGTCGACGGCGCCGGCACGGTCGAGCTCGATGCCGCCAACACCTTCGTCGGTGGGCTGACGCTCGAGCAGGGCACGTTGGTCCTCGGCTTTGCTGGCGCGGCCGGTGACGGCCCGGTCACGCTGGACCACGGCACGGCCGTCCTCGCGGCGACGGGCGCGATCGGCGCCGCGACGTTGGGGTTCGGGACAGGCTCCGACGCGACACTCGCCTTCGCCACCGCCGACGCGCCGACCGAAACCATTCATGACTTCCTCACCGGGGACACGATCGACATCAGCGATCATGCCTTCGCGGCCGGCGACACGACGACCTACGACCGCCTCGACGACGAGGTGAAGGTCGGCTTCGCCGGCGGCGGCGGCGTCTCGATCCAGCTCGATCCGACGCTCAACTACGACGGGGCGGTCTTTCAGCTCGTGGCCGACGGCCAAGGCGGCACCGACCTGACCGTGGCGGACTACGCGGTCCCCGCCTCCTTCATCTCCGTGGTCAATGCGGCCACGACGACGGAGGTGACGCCGGGCGCCGGCGCCTATGCCAACACCGTGACCGTCACCGGAAGCGGGAGCATCGCGCTGGCCACCGGCAACGCCGTCGCCTTCACGGGTGACGGCGCGCTCGTCATCGATCCCGGCGCGGCGATCACCGGTCCCGTCGTGGCGGACGCGTCCGCCAACGACGCCCTCGATCTCGCTGGTTCGACGGCCGGCACGCTGACCGGCATCGGCACGCAGGTCCAGAACTTCAAGTCCATCACCTTCGAGCCGGGATCGGTCTGGACGATCGAGGGCAGCCTCGGGGGCCTCGCCGGCGGGACGTCGATCAACGGCTTCGCGGTCGGCGACACGATCAAGCTCGACGGCTTCACGGCGACCTCGGCCACCTATGTGGCGGGCACGGGACTCGAACTCGGCGACGGCACGAACACCTATACGGTCAAGATCGCCGATCTCGGCCAGGACCTGCTCGTGTCGACCAGTGGCGGGGTCACGTCGCTGTCGGCGCTGGCGGGGTCGCTCTCGACCGTCGGCCAGACCGTGTTGGGACCGATCACGCCCGGCTCCGGCGTCTACGCCAACACGGTGACGCTCACCAGCGGCGGCTCTGTCATCGCGACCGGACCCGCGGTGTCGTTCGGCACGGCCTCGGCTACGGTCGTTGTCGGCGCGGGCGCGAGTCTCGCGGGCGACGTCGCCGCGAACGGCACCGGCTCCGACATCGTGACGCTCGACACGGGCGCGATCCTCAGCGGCAACATCCTGGCATCCGGCTCCGGCAACGACGCGATCGGGATCGGCGCGGGCGCGACCGTCACGGGAAGCCTCCAGGCGACCGGCTCCGGCAACGAAACGATCGGGATCGGCGCGGGCGCGACCCTCGCGGGAAGCCTCCAGGCGACAGGCTCCGGCAACGACACGATCACGATCGGCGCGAACGCCACCGTCACGGGCGATGTCGCGGCGACGGGATCGGGCACGGATGCGATCTCGATCGCGTCGGGCGCCAGCATCGGCGGCAACGTCAACCTGGCCGGGACCGGCACCGACACCCTCACTGTTGCGCCCGGCGCGACGGTCCAGGGCCAGATCCTCGGAGACGCGAACGATACGCTGACCCTCTCCGGCACGACGGCGGCGACGCTCGGGCCGTTCTCGGGCTTCGGCGCCATCACCTTCGCGACGGGGTCGTCGTGGACGATCGTCGACACCCTGGCCGACCTCTCGGCCGTTCGGACCATCACGGGTTCGGGCACGATCGACATCTCCGATCTCGACCCGGCGACGGTCGCCGGACTGACTTTCGACAACCTGACGAACCGACTGACGATCGAGGCGGCCGGCGGCGGGACGGCCGGAACGCTCACCTTCAATCCGTTCTCGAACTACGCGGACGCGACCTTCACGACGACGGCCGACGGCCGGGGCGGAACGATCGTCACGACCACCCCCCCGGCCGGGCCGATCCTCTACGTCGCCAACGCCTACGAGCTCGACCAGGCGATCGCGACGGTCAACGCGGCATCGTCCGGCAGTTACGAGATCGAGTTCGTCCAGAACATCGTCGAGGGAACGGGCCCCGCCACGTCCAACGACCCCGCCTTCATCAGCCTCCAGTCGGGCGTGCAGCTCACACTCGACGGCGAGGGCCACACGCTCGACGGCGCCGGGAGCCACCGCGGACTTGTCGTCACCGGCGGCACGGTCTCGATCGAGCAGCTCACGATCGCCAACGCCAGCGTGCAAGGCGCGAACGGCTCCAACGGAGCCGCGTCCGTATTGGGGAACGCGGGCGGCGGCGGCGGCGCGGGGCTCGGCGGCGGGTTGTTCGTCGGGAGTGCGGCTGCAGTCGCCCTCGACGGCGTTCAGTTCTCCAACGACAGCGCTCATGGCGGCAACGGCGGCCAGGGCGCACTCGTCGGCGCCGACGGCGGCGGTTCGGGGGGCTTTGCCGGCACCGACCCTTACCCCGACGGTATCGGCAACGGCGGCAGCGGCGGCCAACTCCAGAGCTACTCCCTCAATAACCCCGGCAATCCGGGCAACTTCGGCGGCGGGGGCGGGGGCGGCTCCGGCAGGCTCTACCAGTACCAGGTCGTCAACAGTCCCGGGGGCGCCGGCGGTTTCGGAGCCGCGAGTGGTTCAGGCGCATCGACGGTCAACACGAATGGGTCTGGGCAGAAGAGCAGAGGCGGCGACGGCGGCGGCGGGCTGGGCGCCGGCGGCGATGTCTTCGTCGAGCAGGGTGCGAGCCTCACGATCACCGGGAGCACCGATGTCGCCGGGGGCACCGTCACCGGCGGCAGCGGCGATGGCGGTGGACAGGCGCTCGGCGGCGGCCTGTTCATCCAGGGCAACACCACCGTCACGCTCGGCGCGGGTCAGAGCGCCGGCCAGACCACGGTCATCTCCGGTGTCATCGCCGACCAGTCCGGCAACGGAGGGAGCGGGTCGCTCCTCATCACCGGGAACGGCACCGTCGAACTCGACGGCGTCAACACCTATACGGGCACGACGACGCTCGAGAGCGGCACTCTGGTCATCGGCAATCCGAACGCCATCACCATGAGCAAGGTCGAGGTCGAGGGCGGCACGGTCGCCTTCACGGCCGCCAATGCGCCTCAGAACATCAGCTTCGGCTATACCGACTTCGCGATCGACGTCACCGACATGACCTATGGGCCGTCGACCCAGCTGACGGTGAGCAACTCCAACCTCGTCACCCTTTCGTCGGGCGGGACCTCGGCCTCCTTCCAGCTCGACCCGACGCAATCCTACGGCGGCGGCACGTTCCTGCAGATGGCGTCCGACGGCCATGGCGGGACGACGGTGACGGCCTCGATCCAGCAGGCCCCCAAGACCTTCTACGTCGGCGACCAACGCGAGCTCGACCAGGCGATCGCCACGCTCGACGGCACGGCGGCGGGCGCCGGCGCCTACACCATCGTCTTCACCCAGTCGATCACCGAGGGGGGAGAGGCCGGGGACGCGATCCTCTACAACGGCCAGACGATCTCCGCCGCGCCGGAACTGTTCGCGTTCAATCTCGCGAGCGGCGTCAGCGTGACGATCGACGGCGCCGGGCACGCGCTCGACGGCGCCAACGCCTACCGCGGCCTCTTCGTCTACCAGGGCAACGTCACCATCCAGGATCTGACGATCCAGAACGCGGTCGCCAAAGGCGGAAACGCGACGTCGAGCAACGGCCAGGGCGGCGGCGGCGGCGGCGCCGGTCTCGGCGGCGGGCTGTTCGTCGCGGGCCCGACCCAGGGCAGCGGCGGTGGCAACGTCACGCTTGAGAATGTCTCCTTCGTCAACGACGGCGCCGTCGGCGGCAACGGGTCATCCGGCCAATTCAACTACGGCCAAGGAACCGATGGCGCGGGAGGCGGCCTCGGCGGTGACAGCGGGGTGGCCTACGGCCCCGACCTCAACGGCGAAACGTACGGTCCACGGGGCGGGGGCGGGGGCGGCGTCGGGCTTGGCGCGAATGGGGGCAGCGGCGCTGGCCTCATTCTCGGCGCGGCGTCGGGCGGCCTCGGTTATCCCGCGGGGATCACCTATTCGGGTGCGGCCGGTCCGGCCGGGGGAGCTGACGGCGGTGGTGGCGGCACCGGGCTGGAGCAGAACGCCACACAATTTCAGGAGAACGGCTTCGGCGGCGGCGGCGGTGTCGGCGGCCAGCTTGGCACGACGCGCGGTGGTGGCGGCGCGGGCGGTTTCGGCGGCGGCGGCGGTGGCGAAAACGCGCCCGGCGGCTTTGGCGGCGGCGGTGGCGTGTTCGGTGCTGGCGGGTTCGGCGGGGGCGGCGGCGGTTCCGTTGAATTTAGCACGACGCCAGGCGGATTCGGCGCCGGCAATGGCGGCGACATTAACCTCCAATACAGCGAGCTCTTCCAGGGTGGCGGCGGCCTCGGTGCCGGCGGCGACATCTTCGTGATGCAAGGTGGGTCGTTGACGATCAAGGGCGGCTCCGCCGCAGCGGGCGCGGTTGCCGGCGGAGGCGGCTTTTCATCCGGCGCGGGTCTTGGCGGGGGCCTCTTCCTGCAAGGCAACCAGAGCGTCACGCTCGGCACCGGCCAGACCACAGACGAGACGACGACGATCACCGGTGGCATTGCCGATCAGGGCGGCAACGGCGGCGGCGGCTCGCTCATCATCGCCGGCAACGGCACGGTCGTTCTCGATCCGCGCGACATCTCCGGCAGCGTGATCCCGAACTCCTATGCCGGGGGCACGACCATCCAGTCCGGCACGCTCGAGCTGGCGTCCCTCAACGCGGCCGGAACTGGCGTCATCACTTTCGCCGGTCCCGCGACGCTGCAGATCGACACGGGCCCGGCCGGCGGAACCCTCCCGAACGCCATCGCCGATGTCGGCTCCACGGACGCCATCGACCTGCGCGGCTTCGCCTACGCGGCTGGCGCGACCGCGACGGTCTCGGGTTCGGTCCTCACCGTCACCAGCGGAGGCGTCAGCGAGTACCTGACGCTCAGCAATCCCGGTCCGCTCCCTGCGACCTCGTTCGTCGCCACGAGCGACGGCGCCGGCGCCACGCCGGGCGTTCTCATCACGCCGTCGTTGTCGATCATCGGCACCGTGGCGGGAGAGGCGGACACCGCGGAAGCGCCGATCCAGCCCTTCGCCGGGGTCACGATCAAGGACGACAACTCCGGCGCGACCGAGACACTGACCATTACCCAGGTCGGACAAGGCTCGCTCTCCGGACCCGGACTCTCGGGCCAGAACGGCACCTACACGCTGTCCGGCGACGCCCTGACCGTCACGAACGCGTTGCGGGCGCTGACCTTCACGCCGGTGAACACCCTCCCCGACAATTATGCGACGACGCGTTTCACGCTCGCCGACACGGACTCGGCCGGGGTGAGCCAGTCCGACGCGACGACGACGGTGGTGGACCATCGCCCGTCGGTGCCTCCCACCCTGACGGGGCTCGAGACCGCGACGGCAAACGAGACGCTCTTGAACCCGTTCGCCGGTGCCGTCGTCACGGACGCCAACGTCAATGCGACCGACAAGGCGACGATCACCGTGTCGGGACCTGGCACGCTGTCGGGGACGGGCCTCTCAGGAGGGACGAACGGCGTCTATACGCTCGCCGCCACAACGGCGGCCAATCTCGGGGCCGAACTTCGGGGTCTCCTGTTCACGCCGGCCTCCGGCGTGACCGGACCGGGCGCAACGACAAGCTTCACGGTCGCGCTCGGCAGTTCGTCCGGCAACGCCACCTCGACCTCCGTCACCGACACCGTCACCAACAATTTCGTCTTCGGAACGGCCGAGACCGTCGCGGAGCTCGATGCCGACATCGCCTATGCCAACGCGCTGGCGCCCAATTCCGGCACCGTCTCTCTGACGCTCGCGAGCGGTGCCGAATATGATCTTACCAGCGCTCTCCAGACGATCGATCTTCAGGCGGGCGTGACGCTCGACCTGCAGGGCAACGGCGCCGTCATCGACGGGCAGCACGCCTACTCCGGCCTGTTCGTCTACTCGGGCGCGGTCTCGATCGACGACCTGACGATCCGAAACATGGTGGCGCGGGGCGGAGACGCGGCCGGCCTGTCCAGCAGCGGCTCGGGTGGCGGCGCCGGCCTCGGAGGCGGGTTGTTCGTCGCAAACGCCACCGCCGACGGCGCCGCCGTCGCCGGACATGTCACGCTCGACGACGTCTCCATCGAAAACGACACCGCCGACGGCGGCAACGGCTCGACACCCACGCAAGGCGCAAACCCGGCCTCGCCGGGCGTCTTGAACAGCGGCGCCCCCGGCGTCAGCCTCGGCAATTTCGGCGAGGGTGGCGAGTTCGCCCAAAGCGGCAGCTTCGGCGGCGGCGGCGGCGGCGGCAGTTATCTTTATGGCCGGGGCGCCGGTGGTTTCGGGGCCGGGGACGGTTTCGCCGCCCACGATCCCTACACGCAATTCGGGCGTGGTGGCGGCGGGCTCGGCGCCGGCGGCGGCATCTTCGTGCAGGACGGCGCGTCGGTCAGCATCGCGGGCAGTTCCACGCTGTCGGGCAATGCGGTCCAGGCGGGCAACAACGATGGGCAGGCCTATGGCGCCGGCATCTTCGTCCAGGGCAATCAGACCCTCGCCCTCGAACCGTCCGCCGGACAGGTGCTGACGATCGCCAATACCATCGCGGACATGACGGGGTCGAACGACCACACCGGACAGACGGGTGTCGGCACCGTCACGGTTTCGGGCGGCGGCACGGTCGTGCTCTCGGCGGCCAACACCTTTACCGGCGGCACCTATGTCGAAGGCGGCACGGTCGTCGCCGGCAATGCGAGCGCCTTCGGCACGGGCACGATCCACGCGATCGACCCGACCATCGAATACGCGGCGACGGGCACCTACGCGAACCCGATCGAGCTCGACATCGCGAGCCCCGCCACCGCCGACCCCACCACCTTCAAGGTCGATTCCGGCGTCACCGCGACGATCTCGGGCCAGATCACTACCGGCTCCGGCAACAATGCCATGGGCCAGCCGATCGACCCCAACCAGCCGATCGTCGTCTCGGGGACGGGCACGCTGGTGCTGACTCAGAGGGAGAGCTACAGCGGCTCGACGACGATCCTGAGCGGCGCCGCCCTGGCGCTGTCGGGCTCGGGCTCGATCGCGCAATCGAGCGGCGTGGCGGACGCCGGCACGTTCGACATTTCGGCGACGAGCGCGGGCAACTCGATCACGTCGCTCACGGGCGCGAGCACGGGCACCGTCGCCCTCGGCAGCCACAACCTGACGATCACCGCCGCGAGCGGGACCTTCGCCGGGATCCTGCAGGACGGCGGGAGCAACGGCGGCGGCGTCGGCGGCTCGGTGACGCTGACGAGCGGATCGCAAACGTTCTCGGGCGCCGACACCTATTCCGGCGGGACGACCGTCACCGGGGGCACGCTCACCGCCGCCCACGTCAACGCGAGCTTCATCGTCGATGCGCTCGGCACCGGCACCGTCACGCTCGACGGCGGCACGCTGACGCTGAACCTCCCGGCGAACACCCAGAACCCGGGCAACCCCGACTTCCTGACTAACGCCGTGACGGTCACGAGCAACGGCGGCATGCTCGACGGCGGCGCGGCCCTCGGCGGCACCGCCTCGGCCATCGACGTCACGCAGGGGATCACCGGCACCGGGCCGCTGACGTTCACCGACGGCGCGTTCGTGCTCGACGGCGACAACAGCGGCTTCTCCGGCGCGACGACGATCGCGGGCACGTCCGCGCACCCGACCTTCGTGCTGGCCAGCGGCACCCACTCGCTGTCGTCCGCCTCGGCTTACACGCTCGTCGGCAATGCGACGCTCGGCATTCTCGCCAGCGGAATTACGAGCCAGACGATCGGCTCGCTGGCCGGCGCCGGCACGCTCACGGCCATCGGCCAGACCGGCGACATGGCGTCGCTGACCACGGGCGCCGACAACACGAATACCACCTATTCCGGCCTGATCGAGGACGGTCAGCAGAGCTTCAACTCGTCCGCCACCGTCGCGCTGGTGAAGACCGGAACCGGCACGTTCACGCTGTCGGGGGCCAACACCTATTCCGGCGGCACAACGATCTCGGGCGGCACGCTCGACCTTGCCGCAGCCGACACCGTGTCGGCGGGCGGCGCGGTGACCTCCGGCGCCGCCGGCACGGGGACGATCACCTTCGCCGGCACGGCGGCGACCCCGGCCACCCTCGCGCTCGAAAGCGCGGCGCAGCCGGCCTCGGGCGGCGCCTTCGCCTCGACGCTGTCCGGCTTCGGAACCAACGACGCCCTCGACCTGAAGGGGTTCACATTCGCGTCCGGTGCCACCGCCGTCGATACCAACGGCACCCTGGCCGTCACCAGCAACGGCACGACCGAGAGCTTCACCCTCGCGTCGCCGACCGCCACCACCTTCTACGCCCATCTGGACTCGGCCGGCACCGGCACGCTGGTCGATACCGTAGCTCCTCCGACGATCACGGGGACGCACGGGACGGGGGTGACGGACAACGCGTCGTCGACGCCGTTCTCGGGCGTGACGGTTGGCGACACCAACTCGGCCGGTCAGCAGGGCGGCAGCAACGGCGCCGGCTCGGCCACCGAGACGCTGACGGTGACGCCGAGCAACACGGCCGACGGCACGCTGTCGGATCCCAACGCGAGCACCGACGGCAGCACCATCGCCAACGGCGTGGTGACGCTGACCGGCATGGCCGCCCAAGTGACGGCCGATCTCCGGCAGCTGGTGTTCTCGCCGGCGGCGGGAGCCGCCAACAGCGTGACGCCCACCACCTTCACGCTGTCGGACACGAGCAGCGCGGAGCCGACCGCGCCCGTCACCGATGCCAACACGGTTGTGACCGACACGGACTCGGCGGTGGCGCCGACGATCACGGGCGGCACGGCGAACCAGCAGACCACGGGCGAGCAAGCCTTGACGCCGTTCACCAACGTGATGGTGGCGGACGGCAACGCCGGCAATCCGACCGAGACGCTCACCATCGCGGTGAGCGGCGACGGCGGGACGTTGAGGGACGGGCAGACCACCCTGACCGAGACGAACGGCACCTACACGGTGACGGGCACGCTCGCCCAGGTGAACGCCGAGCTGGCGAACCTGACCTTCGCGTCGGCGGTGGCCCAGCCCAACGCCCCCGAGACCACGACCTTCACGCTGAGCGACAGCAGCAGCGTGGGCGGCAACGCCGCGGCGTCCGACACCATCGACGTGACGGATACCGCCAACCCGGTGGCGCCCACCGTCACGGGCGGCACGGCGAACCAGCAGACCACGGGCGAGCAGGCCATGACGCCGTTCACCAACGTGATGGTGGCGGACGGCAACGCCGGCGGCCCGACCGAGACGGTCACCATCGCGGTGAGCGGGGAAGGCGGGACGGTGAGGGACGGGCAGACGACCCTGACCGAGACGAACGGCGCCTACACGGTGGCGGGCACGGTCGCCCAGGTGAACGCCGAGCTGGCGAACCTGACCTTCGCGTCGGCGGCTGGCCAGCCCAACGCCCCCGAGACCACGACCTTCACGCTGAGCGACAGCAGCACTGTGGGCGGCAACGCCGCGGCGTCAGACACCATCGATGTGACGGACACCGCCAACCCGGTGACGCCGACGATCACGGGCGGCACGGCGAACCAAGCCATCACCGATGCGCAGATCGCAACGCCCTTCTCAGGCGTGACGATCACCGACCCCGACTTTGGCGCCTCGGAGAGCACCACCATCACAGTGACGGCCGGCGGCGTCGCCAGCGACGCGGACGGCATGTTCGCGCCGACGACGGGCCTGACCAGGACGGGTGTGGGCACCTACGTGCTGAAGGCAGGATCGCCTCTGGTCGTTCAGGCCGCTCTGCGGGCGCTCGTGTTCGTGCCGACCGCACATCAGGTTGCCCCAAGCACGAGCGTCACGACCGGCTTCGCGCTATCGGTGAGCGACGGCATCGCGCCGACCGTCACCGACGGCACCACGAGCCTGGTCGCGACCGCGACCGAGACCGCGCCCGCGATCGGCGGGACGACGGCGAACCAGCCGATCACCGATGCGCAGACCGCGACGCCCTTCTCGGGCGTGACGATCACCGACCCCGACTTCGGCGCCTCGGAGAGTACCACCATCACGGTGACGGCCGGCGGCGTTGCCAGCGACGCGGACGGCACTTTCACTCCAACGACGGGCCTGACCAAGACGGGAGTCGGCACCTACATCTTAACGAGCGGCACGCCCGGCGAGGTCCAGGCGGCCTTGCGGGCGCTGGTGTTCACGCCGACGGCGCACCAGGTAACGCCGGGATCGAGCATAACGACCGGCTTCGCGCTATCGGTCAGCGACGGGATCGCGCCGGCGGCCACCACCGACTCAACCACCAGCGTGGTGGCGACCGCCGCCGACGATCCGCCGGTGATCGGCGGGACGGCGACCACGGCCATTACCGACCAGCAGACCGCCAACCCGTTCTCGGGCGTCAGCGTGAGCGATGCCGACACCGGTATCACCGGCATCACCGCGACGGTCAGCTCCGACCCTGCCGACGGTTCGTTCACCGCCGCTTCGCTAGCGGCGGCGGGGTTTACGGGCCAGAACGGCAGCTACAGCCTCACCACCGGCACCGATGCCGCGACGCTCGCCACCGACCTGCAGAAACTGGTGTTCGCGCCGACGGCGCACCAGGTGGCGCCGGGCGCGAGCGTAACGACCACTTTCAAGCTGGCTCTGAACGACCAGCACGGCGGCACGGGGAGCGACAGCACCACCAGCGTGGTCGCGACCGCGGTGGCCGTGGTGCCTTCGAGCGGCATCGCGGTGGACGGTTACATTGTCGGGGCGACCGTGTTCGCCGACGCCAACCACAACGGCATTCTGGATCCGGGCGACGCGTCGACCACGACGGACAGTCACGGCGCCTATACGTTGGCGGCAGGCTCGGCGCCGCTGGTTCTCGTGGGAGGGACCGACAGCGCGACCGGCCTCCCCACCACGATCCCACTTCAGGCGCCCGCGGGTGCGTCGATCATCTCGCCGATCACGACCCTGATCAGCAAGGTGGCGGCCCTCGACGGCGGCGATGTCGGCGCCGCGCAGGCCAAGGTCGCGGCCGCTCTCGGGCTGACCGGCAACCCGGATCTCTTGACGCTCGATCCGGTGGAAGGGACGTTGGATGGCAATGCAGCCGCTACCGCGGCGTTCGTTGCCGGCTCGCTTGTCGAGAACACGGTGGCGCTGCTGACGGCCGGCGGATCGACCTCCGCTTTCGATGCGCTGGCTGCCACCCTGAACGGCCAGAGCGGCCTGATCGATCTGACCAATGGCATGACGCTAAGCGGTTTGGCAAAGGCCGCCGGTCTCGGCGGCTCGGCCGCGAGCGCGGTCGTGGCCATCGCCCAGGCCAGCAACGTCCTACTGGTCAGCAATGCCGCCGCCGCTCGGAGCCCCACGGGTGTCTTCAGCTCCGTCACGGCATCGAGCATCGCGGCCCAGGGCGATGCGTCTTCCGCCTTGGCCGCGGCGGTGTCGAGTTCCGATCCCGACGCTTTGGGCAATGTCGTGTCGGCCTTCATCGGGGCGGCATTGACGGGCGTCGTCGCGACGGATGCGGGCCGCGTCACGTTGCCTAGCGGCCCGGCGGCGCCCAGTATTGCCTTCGACCCGATGGTAAGCGTCTCCGATCCGAACACCGCGACCTTGACCGGCACGGTGTCGGATGCGAGCGGGGTGAAGAGCGTCGAGATCTTCGAGGGCACGACCGACCTCGGCTCAGCCACCGTCGACCCCACCACCGGCACCTGGAGCTTCGCCCACACGTTCACACCGGGCTTCCACACCGGGCTCACCGGTCTAGCGACGGCCAACGACGGTGCCACCGCCGCAGTGCCGAGTTCCTATGACCTCACGACCGGCGTGCGTGGCGCGCCCTACGCGGCCTATCAGGACCGCTACGACCCGACGACGGGCAATTACGAGGGCCAGACCTTCTTCACCCGCCACGGCGCATTGGAGATGCAGACCCAATATTCGCCGACGCCCGACGGCGGCTTCACCGTGCTGTCCAGCGGCGGCACCGCCTTCGCCAAGACGCCCTATTTCGCGCTCGTCGACACCTATGATGCCGCAGGACAGCCGGTCGAGGAGGACGTCTACTACAAGGGCGGGCAGCAGGCCGTGTCGGGCCTCGTGCCCGGCCGGGCGCTCGATTCGATCTCGAACGACACGTTCTACGCGAAGGGCGGCGGCAACAGCTTCGTCTTCACCCCGCATTTCGGGCAGGACACGATCACCTCGTTCAGGCTCGGCGGGCAGAACCACGACACGATCAGCCTGCCCGACAGTGCCGCGAGCCGCCTCGGCGCCATCCTCGATCACGCCACCAGCGATGCGCAGGGCGACACGACGCTCCACCTCAACGCCCAGAACTCGATCACCATCCAGGGTGTCAGCATCGCCGAACTGAAGCAGCACAGAGGGGACTTCACCTTCCACACCTGAACGAGAGCCTCGTATCTTGCGCCATCGCCGGCAAGGTCCGGCCCACCACAGGGTGCACCATCCACGAGAGTCTTCCGCAAGGCTATCGCCGTCAGGCATAACGCCCTCCCGCTACCGAGCGCCACGGAACGAACCACTCTCCCAAGCCCGATGGCGACATGGCCACGGCTTCCTGCGACCCCATCACCTCCGCAGAGGTATGGAGGCCTCGGCGGAGCGGCTCGCCGTCCGGCCTGGAAGCCCGATTAATCGAATGAGCTGCGCACCGCGCGCCAGGGCTGCTCTCCTTCGAGCGCCGTCAAGTCAAGGCCCTCGTAGCGCAGCCGCTGGAGCTCGGAATCAAGCGTCGTCAGGTCATAGAGCTGTCCGTTACTGCGCCCATATCCCGACGTAACGTCTTTCGCCGAGTGGCCGACGATCGCTTTGATGATCTCACTCGATGTCTTTTGTCGACGAAGCTCCCGGATGAGGCTGTGGCGCAGGGAATGGAAGCATTTCCGCTTGTCCCGGGTTACATGCTTGTCGATCCAGCGGCCCCACCAGCGGGACCAGTTCTTCGTCGCGCGGCCTCGATAGCGCCGAAGCGCGGGGAAGAGCGTGGTGAACCCCCGAGCCTTCTGGTGTGCCACATAGTCGAGGAAGCCCAGGCGGATCAGCACAGAATGCAAGGGTACGCGCCGCCGTCCTGCGTCCGTCTTTACCGACTTCGCTTTGACGCGATCACCGTCGTCGGGCATATCGGTGACCTCGATGAAGGGAATCCGGTTTTCGACGCCGACATCTGCGATGAGGAGCTGGCCGAGCTCTTCAAGCCGAGCGCCGACGAACAAGGCCAGCACGGGCAGCCACCATGCAGCCCACCCGCTGCCAGCATCCGGAACATCGGGCGGAGTACCATAGACCGTCGTGCGGAAGATCGCGTTCAACTCGTCGATCGTATGGGGTTGCCGCTCCAGCGTGTCGGTCGCCTTGATCTCGAGCTTCTGCCCATCCACGGGATTGCGTTGGATATGCTCGTCCTGGACTGCCACACGCAACAAGGCGCTGATCGCGCCGAGCGCCTTGTTGATCGTGCCACGGCCCAGCTTGGGCCTGTCCGGATTTTTCAGCGCGAAGGCCTCCAGATCTTCGATCGGTGCCTTGGCAAAGGATGAGGGCACATTGCGAGGACATAGCAATAGCTTGTCTCGGAAAGCGCGCACGTGCCTGCTCGCGATCTGGTCTACCGGTAGGTCGCCGTGAAGGTCGGTGAACAGCCGCAGGTAACGGGCATTGTCGTCGATCTGTTTCCGGCTCGGGCGCTTTCGCTCGATCCAGCGCACCCGCATGGCCGAGAGGGTCGGCACGGTCTCAGCCTGCGTTTCAGCGGCTCGAACCAGGGGCGGCCGGATAGGCGTCTCGATGGGGGCGCCCTTCTCGCGTTTCGCGATGGCATCGAGCGCCTTCACCCTACTCCGGGTGAGGGCCAATGCCAGGGCACGACGATCGGAGTGATCTTTTGGCCGGTCGAGGCCATTCTCACGCAGCAAGCTCTCGACCTCGCTCGGAATCTCGCCGATGCGGATAGCCTCATCCAGCGCTTCGACCTGCGCGGGTGCCAGGCGATCGCCTTCTATGAAGGGGCGGCCGCTTGTGGCCAGGCGAAAGAACGCCGGATCGACGTACTCGGCCGCGATCTCTTCCTCAACGATGGGGATATCGAAGAGATGCGTGCTCCGCGTCATCAGTCGATCAACGGCCAAGCTCTTCTCGATCTTATGCGCCGCCTGCCGCGCGATCGCGGCCGCCTGCGCACCGACGAGGCCGCCGGTCACCTGCATCATCACCGCGGCGACCCCCGGCGCGAACGTAGGGGTGGTATAGGTCTTGTCGTCCTCGGCGAGCGCGTCGTGATAGGTCTGCCCCGCCATCTGCCTTATCTCCTCGGGTGCCAGCCGCGTCCCAAGAGCCTCGGATTTGTCGGCATCGACGCGCCCTCGTGCGCGAAGGTCAGCCAGTCGGATGAGGGCATCGACCTGCGGGTGGACCTCGGCCCACCGAGCCTGCGCCAATCTGGCGTCTCCGGTCCCGAGCGAAATCTTGATGGTCGTCCTACCCCTGAGGACAGGCTGACGGTTGCACCAGCCGAGCCCGATCGTCCCGGTGACGAGGGGCGCCACAGCCACCGAAACGCTACGCTGATAGGTGAACTGGCCTGCGTCCGGACGCAGGACAAGAAACGGAAGGGTATGGGTGCTGCGGCGCCCCGTAGCGCGACCTCATGAGATGGGAATCTTACCAGAATTCTTACCAGTTTTCCGCCCAGCGCGCTGGAGGGCCGGCAAGAACCTCGCTTCACATCTAACGAAATCAGCGCCTTAGCGCAAAAATGGAGCGGGCGAAGGGATTCGAACCCTCGACCCCAACCTTGGCAAGGTTGTGCTCTACCCCTGAGCTACACCCGCATCCGCGACGGCGTTTCCGCGTCGACGACGCCTTATGGCGCAAACTCGGCCCCGACGCAACAGGCCGATCACGGTTTGTAAGCACCATGCAAAAGCAGTCGTCCTCGACGGTTGCGATGACTCGACGGCAGCCTTCGCAGGGTTCTTCACCCGGCCCCCCTATGCGAAAACGGCAGCGGACAGGATTCTTCCAGCCGCCGCTCCGCCTCACGCCGTCTTCGGTGTGGTCTCGGCGCCGGTGAGCTGGCGCAGCCGGCCGACGCTCGCCCCGGCCGCGGCCGCCAGCAGCCGCACGTCGTTCGACAGGGTCACGAGGTCGAATCCCCAGCCGAGCGCCTTGGCGGCATAGTCGGGCGTGCCGCAATGGAGCCCCGCCTTGATCCCCGCGCCATGGGCGGCATCGAGGATGCGGTGGATCACCTCGACCATCTCCGGCTCCTCACGGTCGAAGCCGGCGGGAAAGCGGCGGCCATGCAGCCCGAGCGTCAGGTCGGACGGCCCCACGTAAATACCGTCGAGCCCCGGCGTCGCGACGATCTCGGCGATGTTCTTCACGCCGTCGGGCGTCTCGATCATGGCGAAGCCGAGGATCTCCGCGTCGGCCTTGGTGCCATAGTCGGCGCCGGACGAGATGATGACGCGCGTCGGTCCGTAGGACCGCGTGCCCTCGGGCGGGTAGCGCAGGTAGGACACGAAGCGCTCCGTCTCGGCCCGGTCGTTGATCATCGGGCAGATGATCCCATAGGCGCCGGCATCGAGCATTTTCATGATGGCGCCGGGGTCGAGCCAAGGCACGCGCGCCAGCGGCGTGACGCCGCTCGCCCGGAGGGCCTGGAGCATCGGCAGCGCCGCCGCATAGTCGAAGGCGCCGTGCTGGAGATCGACCGTCAGGCTGTCGTAGCCCTGGGCCGCCATGATCTCGGCCGTGAAGCCGTTGCCGATGGAGAGCCAGCCATTGACGGCACCCTTGCCTTCGGCCCACAGCCGCTTGACGCCATTCGGCACCATGCGCTTACCTCCCGTCGCGTTCCGGCAGGAAGCCATAAGGCCGAAGGTCTGCCGGCGCAACCGGGGTTGGGAGGTCTGAGATGAAGCAGCTCGACGGCAAGATCGCGGTCGTCACCGGAGGCACGCAGGGCCTCGGCGCGACGGTGGGGAAACTCTTCGCCGAACGCGGCGCATCGGGCCTGGTGATCTGCGGGCGCAACCGCGACAAGGGAGAGGCGGTGGCGCACGACATCGCCGCGGCCTTCGGCACCGCGACCCACTACGTGCCGGCCGACCTCGGTGACGTGGAAGACTGTCGCCGGGTGATCGCCTCCGCCGATGCCAAATTCGGTCGGCTCGACGCGCTCGTCAACGTCGCGGCCATTACCGATCGCGGCACCATCCTCGACACGTCGCCCGAGCTCTTCGATCGCATGATGGCGGTCAATCTCAGGGCGCCCTTCTTCCTCATGCAGGAGGCGCTGAAGCTGATGCGGCGCGACCGCGTCGAGGGGACGATCGTCAACATCTCGTCCATGTCCGCGATGGCGGGCCAGCCTTTCATCGCGGCCTATTGCGCCTCCAAGGGCGCGCTCGACACGCTGACCCGCAACACCGCCTACGCGGTGCTGCGCAACCGCATCCGTGTCAACGGGCTCAACATCGGCTGGATGGCCTCGGAGGGCGAGGATCGCATCCAGCGGGAATATCACGGCGCCGATGCGGACTGGCTGGAGAAGGCGGCCGCCCGGCAGCCGTTCGGCCGGCTCGTCGATCCGCATGAGGTGGCGCGCGCCGTCGCCTATCTGAGCTCGGCCGAATCGGGCCTGATGACCGGCGCGACCATCAATTTCGACCAGGGCATCTGGGGCGCCTACGACAGCGCGCCGAGTCCCGACACGCCGCTCTGATGGCGCTCGATGCCCCCCGGATCGCCGCCATAGTGCTCGCGGCGGGAACCGCGAGCCGCTATCGCGCGGCCGACCCGGTGATCGCCACCAAGCTCGTCGCCGAGCTCGACGGCGTGCCGCTGGTTCGCCATGTGGCGATGGCGGCACTCGGCAGCAGCGCCCGGCCGGTGCTGGTGGTGACGGGTCATGCGGCCGAGGCGGTGGCCGTGGCGCTCGACGGGCTCGACGTCAGGCTCGTTCCGAACCCGGACTTCGCGGGTGGGCTCGCGACCTCGCTCAAGGCGGGCGTCGCGGCGCTGCCGGCGACAGTGCTGGGCGTCCTCGTGCTGCTCGGCGACATGCCGGGGGTCGGGCCGGCGCTGCTCGACCGGCTGATCGCGGCCTTTGAGGCACACCCGGAGACCGAAGCCGTCGTTCCGGTGCATCGCGGCCGGCGCGGCAACCCGGTGCTGCTGGCGCGCGCCTTGTTCGGTGCGGTCCATGGGCTCGACGGCGACGAAGGCGCACGACGACTGCTGGCCGATGCGCGAGTGTGCGAGATCGAGATCGCCGACCCGGCCGTCGTGATCGACATCGATGAGCCGGCTGCGCTGCGGGCGATGGGGCGCATTCAGAAAGGTGATGCCGCATGAGCCCGGACGGTCTTATCCGTTGCGACTGGCCGGGCGAAGACCCGCTCTATCGCGCCTATCATGATACCGAATGGGGCGTGCCGGAACGCGACAGCCGGGCGTTGTGGGAGAAGCTCATTCTCGACGGTTTCCAGGCCGGCTTGGCCTGGATCACCATCCTGCGCAAGCGCGACAACTTCAGGCGCGCCTTCGCGGGCTTCGAGCCTGCGATCGTGGCCCGGTTCGGCGAAGACGATGTCGCCCGTCTCCTGGCCGATTCCGGCATCATCAGGTCGCGTTCGAAAATCCTCGCCACCATCGGCAATGCCCGCGCCTATCTTGACATGGCCGAGCGCGGCGAGGAATTCGCGCCCTTCGTCTGGGGCATGATCGGCGGTGCGCCGATCGTCAACCACCGCGTGGCGAGGAGCGACGTGCCGGCGCAGACGCCGTTGTCGGTCGAGGTGTCGAAGGCGTTACGGGCGCGCGGCTTCAAGTTCGTCGGCCCGGTCATCGTTTATGCCTGGATGCAGGCGACCGGGCTCGTCAACGACCATTACATAGGCTGTTTCCGCCACGCGGAGCTGGGAGTCCAGCCTGCGGGCCGGGATCAGCCTTAACGCGGGCAATCTGCTCTTCAGCCTTCGTTAATCATTGCGACGGCCCAATGACGCTCTGGCGCGGGTCTGGCGCCCGAATCGTCCATGGCTCCCTCACGGAGGATCATGCATGGGACAGAAGCGCGAGGTTTCAGCCGACTTCCTCCGTCAACTGGCCGGCTACGGCCTGACGACCGCGGAGATCCTGTATTACCTGCCCGATCACCCGTCGCTGCTGCAGAGCTATATCTGGCAGGAGTACGACGTTGCCCCGGCGTTCCCGGTCCTGTCGAAGTTCCTGCGGTTCTGGCGTGACCGGCTCGACGGCGCGCTCCACTCGGTCAAGGTCGGCCATTCAGGGTTGATCCGTCCGGCCGAACTCAGGCTCGTCGGCACCGAGATGCGCCTACAGTAGCCGATCGGTCTGGATAGACGACCAGGGCCCGCCGAAGCCCGAGGGACGCGCATCGCTGAAGCCGTCGAAGGGGGGCGGGCTCACGCCTGACCCGACATGCTGTCGCGCCCTGATCGGTCGCGGCGGATCCTTTCTGCGGACGATCCGATTGCCGCCAGACGGCGCCTGATCCGTTTCGACCGCGAGCGCCTTTCAAATTTTCGATACTCGCCTGCTTCCCGCCGGGCCTGATTCCTATCGGCTCCGCGCCCGTCACCAAGCGGCTCGCGTTCGAAGGAACTCGATACTAACAAAAGCGTTAGAATCGCCGTGTCGACGACGCAATCCTGTCATATCGATCAGAATGTGAGGCTAAAATGTCCTATGGAAAGGCTTTGATGCTTGCGGGCTTGGTCAGTGTCTCGGTTATGGGTGCTTCTACCAGCTGGGCCGACGAGACGACGACGACGACGACGACCAGAACTCAAAAGCCGGCAGAACCTGGCGTGGTCGTCGGCGTGCCGGGCGTCGTCGGGGTTGAAGTCGGCAAGGCGCCGGCGGATCCGGGATGTGCGCAACATAAGACGACGACGACGAACGAAAACACGGGCACGTCGGTGACGACCAAAGAGACCAACTGCTGACAACCGTCCGCAGTTGAATAGGGGCGCATTCGATCGATACTTGGCGTCTGTGGGCCGGAGATAGTCTCCGGTCGCAGACGCCAGTTTGCTTGAGCTCAGGCAACGGCGCGCGCCGGTGGTGTCCGGCCGGGGCACGACTGCCGAGGATCGGCGTGCTGAATCAGGAAAATAGCGAAGTCGGGCGCCGGAAGCGGCTTGGCGATCAGATAACCCTGCAACTGATGGCATGCCAGATCCTGGAGGATCTTGCGCTGCTCGTCGGTCTCGACGCCCTCGGCCGTCACCGTCAGGCCGAGCGCATGGCCGAGCCTGATGACCGAATCGACCAGGATCATGTTCTCGCTCGCGGGGTCCAGCGCGTCGATGAACGCCTTGTCGATCTTGATCTTGTCGATGGCGAAACGGCGCAGATAGATGAGGCTCGAATAGCCCGTGCCGAAATCGTCCAGCGCCAGCCTGATGCCTCGCTGGCGCAGCGCCGCCATGGCCGCCACCGCCTCGGCCTCGTAGTCGACGAGAACGCCTTCCGTCAGTTCGAGTTCGAGACGGCACGGGTCGAAGCCGGTTTCGGCCAGGATGCGGTCGACGGTCGCGACGAAATCGCGCTGCCGAACCTGGATCGGTGAGACGTTGACCGCGACGCTGATGCCCGGCCAGGATAGCGCGGTTCGGCAGGCTTCGCGCAACACCCATTCGCCGAGCGGCAGGATCAGGCCGCGATCCTCGGCCAGGCTGATGAACCGGTCGGGTGGGATCAGGCCTTCCGTCGGATGCTGCCAGCGCACCAGCGCCTCGGCGCAGACCACGCGTCCGCTCGTCGCGTCGACGATCGGCTGGTAGCGCAGGACAAGGCCGCCGTTGTCGATGGCGTCGCGCAATTCGCGCTCGATCGCGGTCCGGCGGCGCCATTCGTCCTGCAGCGCGGGCCGGTAGAAGGCGAGACGGCTGCGCCCCTCCCGCTTGGCGCGGTGCAACGCCATGTTGGCGAGCCGCACGAGTTCGGTCCGCTCGGTCGCGTCGTCCGGTGCGAGGGCGACGCCGATCGAGAGCGTTGCCGCGATCTTCGATCCGCCGACCTCGAACGGGGCCTTCATCACGGCCTGGATCGCCTCGGCGAGGCGGTCGCAGTCGGCCGGCGCGGTGATGCCGGGCTGGAGGATGATGAAGGCATCGCCCTCGAAACGCGCGATTGACTGGCCCTTTTCCACGACGCCGGCGATGCGCTGCGTCAGCGCCTGAATCATGGCGTCGCCGGCCTCGATCCCGAAGGCGTCGTTGATGTCCTTGAAACGATCGACATCGAGGTAGAACAAGGCCAGCTTTCCTTGGCTTTCCTTGAGTGCCGCGAGTTCTCGCTCGAGCATGTGATTGAAGAAGACGCGGTTGGGCAGGCCCGAGAGCCAGTCGTTGCGGCTGGCTTCGATCGCCCGTGCCTCGCTGGCGTGCAACTCGCCCGCCGCCCGTCGTGCCCGCAGGATGATCAGGAAGGCGATCGCCGCCGTGGCCAGGACGATCAGCGCGGACCATCGCATCATCATGCTGTCGCCGGGTCGCGCCGCGTCCCAGGCCAGGCTGAAGCCGCCCCAATCGGCCGATCTGACCGAGTCGCCCTCGTCTGCCGCATCGGCCGCCATGCGGGCGAGCTGGAGGTCCCGGACCCCCGCGACGCGGGCGATCTCGGCCAGATAGTCCGAATCGATCCGCCGGAGCCCGACCAGGACGGATCGCAGGCGAGCGTCACCCTGTGCCACCCCGGCGCCGGTGAAGGGCACGGCGACGGCATCGAAGAGGTCGCCGCCGACCGGCAGCATGGCATCGGCGCTCGGCGCCGAGCCCGAGGCGACGTCGCGGGCCAGCCCGCTCACGGCCGGCCCGAGGTCGAGACCTTCGGTGCGCGTGCCGGCGAGAAGAACCGAATTGCCCGCGCCCGTGTCGGCGCCGCCGACGACATAGACCTGGTCGAGCCTGTCGAGATCGCCGGCCATGATGGCGGCGCGCGATTGCGGTGCGAGCCGGGCCGTATCGCGCATCGTCATGGCCCGTTGATCCTGCACGGCATCCAGCACGCGTTGCTGCTCCGCATGCGATTCGCGGATGTTGGCCCGCTCGGCAAGTGTCGACAGCGCGGCCAGGCCTGCCACCAGTCCCAGCAGGGTGGCCAGAGCCAGAAGGGTCGTCGAGCCGGTCGCTTTCTTCGTCACCGCCGGTTTGATGTGCCAGTGGCGCATATGGTCGTCCGATCCGGCCGCTGATGGAGCGATTCAGAACGTTAACGGAAACGGGTTAACAGGGCGTAGTAAATCTTGGATCTCGGGGCGACCGGTCAGCACCCGAGCAGATCGACGAGCGCCGGAATCAGCGGCGCGTCGGCCGGCGGCATGGGAAAGTCGCGCAGGGCATGGGGCCGTACCCACTTGAGCCTCTGTTCTTCCCGCGCCTCGACGAAGCCCTGCCAGCGCCGGCAGACGTAGAGCGGCATCAGGAGGTGAAAGGCCGGATAGGCGTGGCTGGCGAAGGTCAGCGGCGCCAGGCAGGCCTCCGCCACCGTGATGCCGAGCTCCTCGTGAAGTTCGCGGATCAGCGCCGCCTCGGGCCGCTCGCCGACGCCAAGCTTGCCTCCCGGAAATTCCCACAGGCCCGCAAGGGCCTTGCCGGGCGGGCGCTGGGCGATGAGCACGCGGCCGTCGGCATCGACGAGCGCGGCCGCCACGACGAGGAGGATCTCCGGATGATCGGTCATGGCCGCTTGTCGGTCCGAAACGGGTCTGGGATCAAGCCCCGGCGCCACCGGCGAGTGTCCGCTCCAGCCAGGCCTTGAAGACCTGCATGCCCGGCGTGACCGGTCGTGAGTGGAGCCGGGTCAGCCAATAGGCGCCGACATCGATCTCGATCGCGAAGGGCCGGATCAGCCGCTCCTCCTCGAGCGCGCGGCTGAACATGGCGAGGGGCAGCAGGGCCACGCCGGCGCCGAGCGCGACCGCCTCCGCCATGGTCACGGACGAATCGAACATCCATCCGTGGATCGTCGGGCAGGGCACGCCGGCGCGCCCGAACCATAGCGGCCATTCATCCTCGCGATAGGAGCGCAGCAGGGATTCGCGCGTTAGGTCGGCGGGTTCGGCGAGCCGCTCCGCGATACCCGGCGCGCAGGCCGGCGAGAGCGGTGCGTCGAGGAGGTGCGTCGCCTCGGTGCCATGCCAGGAGCCGGTGCCGAACCTGATGGCGTAATCGAGCCCGTCGCCCGCCGCATCGACGCGGTTGTTGTGCGTCATCAGTCGGAGGTCGACGAAGGGATGGATGTCGCGGAATATATCGAGCCGAGGCAGCAGCCAGCCCGTCGCGAAGGTGCCGACCGTGCCGATTGTGACCACGTCGCGGAACCGTCCGTGCTCGAAGCGCTCGAGCGTCGCGCCGATCCGGTCGAAGGTCTCGACGAGGACGGGAAGCAGCGCCGTGCCCTCGTCGGTCAGGGCCAGCCCGCGCGGCAGCCGCCGGAACAGGCGCACCCCAAACATCTCCTCGAGCCCCTTGACCTGATGGCTGACGGCCGTCTGGGTGACACGCAGCTCCAGCCCGGCCCGCGTGAAGCTGAGATGCCGCGCCGAGGCTTCGAAGGCGCGCAACGCATTGAGGGGCAGGTGAGGCCGTGTCACATCGAGACCAACATTTTCTCAGGTCTCAGCGTAAAATTGATCGTTTGTCCAGCGCGGTGCGCTGGTCCATCTCCGCCGCCACCGGGGATCGGCGATTCTCCGGCAGGACATGCGGAACGCGGGGCCTGCGGTGATCGGGCGGGCGAATTTCCGCAACACCTCCGAGATCAAGGGAGCGCGGGATATGATGTTCAGACGGGCGGGCCTCACGGCGACAATTCTCTGTGCCATAGGCATGACGTCATCCGCCAGCCACGCGGCCGACCAACCGCAAAGCCGGATCGGGAGCGTGGTGGACGAGACGATACGGCCGCTGATGGCGAAGGACGACATCCCCGGCCTGGCGGTCGGACTCACCGTCGCGGGCAAGCCCTACGTGTTCGACTATGGCGTAGCGTCGAAGCAGACCGGCCGGCCGGTCTCGGGCGACACGTTGTTCGAGCTCGGCTCGGTCAGCAAGACATTCACCGCGACGCTGGCTTCCTGGGCTCAAGCCAGCCATCGTCTGTCCTTGTCGAACGACACGGGAAAGTATCTGCCGGACCTGCGAAACAGCGCGTTCGGCAAAGTGACCCTCCTCGAACTGGGCACGCATACCCCCGGGGGACTTCCGCTGCAGGTGCCGGACGGCATCCGGACCGAAGACCAGATGATGCGATATTTCAAGGCGTGGCGGCCCGCTTACGCGCCGGGCAGCCATCGAACCTATTCCAACCCGGGGGTCGGCGCGCTCGGCCTGATCACGGCGAAGAGCATGGGGCAGGATTTCATGGGGCTGATGGAGCAGCGCCTGTTTCCGGC
Organism: Lichenihabitans sp.; assembly: GCA_965277635.1. Classification (GTDB taxonomy): domain Bacteria; phylum Pseudomonadota; class Alphaproteobacteria; order Rhizobiales; family Beijerinckiaceae; genus Lichenihabitans. The sequence goes on along the minus strand of CBDIDE010000001.1, from coordinate 16,788 downwards.
GCTGGGGATGACGAATAGCTTCATCGACGTCCCGGCCGGCAGGATGGGCGATTACGCGCAAGGCTATACGAAGGACGGGGCGCCCATCAGAATGGCGCCCGGTGTCTTCTCCGCCGCAGCCTATGGGGTCAAGACGACGGCCGCCGACATGCTGCGCTTTCTCGACGCCAATATGGATCTGATCAAGCTGGACGAGACACTGCAGCAGGCGATCGCCGACACGCATACTGGCTATGTCCAGGCGGGGCCGATGACCCAGGACCTGATCTGGGAACAATATCCCTATCCGGTGGCACTGCAGGCGCTGCTCGACGGAAACTCGCCGGCCATGATCCTCAACGCGACGCCGGTCACCGAAATCAAGCCTCCTCAAGGACCGCGGGCCGACGTGTGGATCAACAAGACCGGTTCGACCAACGGCTTCGGAGCCTATGTGGCCTTCGTTCCGGCGAAGCGGCTGGGGATCGTCATCCTGGCCAACAAGAACTTCCCCATCGAGGATCGGGTGAGCGCGGCTTACGAGATCGTCACCGCGCTGGCTGATCTCGAGCGCTGAGGCTCTTCCCCAATGCTGCGCCGACTTGGCTCCGACCAATGGCTTCCGTCCATATTTCGCTTCATTGTCTTTCGTGAGCAGAGCAGAAGCCTTTTCTTGTCCGGAATGCGACAATTCGTATGGCAGATTCAGAACCGATCCAAGAGTCAATAGTTGACTCTAATTTTGAGATGATTCTCGAAGGCGTGGTGGTTCGCAAATCTTGTTCAGAAAATCTCAAATACAAAGTAACTTTATCTGTCAATGCCACAAACATACCATAATTATCTCTGATAAGTTCGCCGTGACCTCGAAATAATGAGAAAACGACTGGAAGGCCGAAAAATTTCGTCGGTTCGACTGGGATGTATTGATCGAGCGAGCTGAGAGGACCCTTCGCTTCGAAGGCCGCGTGTCCGGCGGCCAGTGCCTCGCGCCGATTGCGGTCGTAAGCGGTCGGATCGCTACCATAGTAGCGGCACCAATCGTCCCATCGCTCAGCTGACGCTCTTGCGGAGACTTCCAAAAGAAGCATCGACCACTCCCAGCCGTGCGCGGCTAGGTGCGTTCCGGTGGCGGCCCATGCCTGTTGCTGGACCAGTGCGACAGAGATTGCGTCATATGTCCCTGAGCGTCTTGCCTCGTCGACCGCTGCTCTGGTTGGCCGAGGCTCCAGAACGAAATCTTGGCCGGGAGATATCTGCAGCGAAAGATCTCCGATTCGCACAGACCGGGGATTCGGAAGGGGAGGTTCCCATTTTGTTTCGTGATATCTCGGGAGACGTGGAATTTCCACGAACGCTGTCATCACCAGAGCCGCGAATAAGCATGCCGACACGGTGTCACGACGCGAGATCATTCTTAGGATACCGTATTGACTCGATATCATCTTGTTGCAACGCGAGCCGGACACGAGTTTTACCTGTAGAACAGTCCCCACTCGTGACATAGATGTTGACACAACAACTGCTACTGTCAAAGCGAAAATGAGGGTAAATCTCGTCAAAAAATTGTATCGGCCGGGAACTGTCTGGAGGATCGCCTTGAAATTTCTCCTGGTCGCATTGATCGCCGCGCTCGGCGGCCTGCTCTTCGGTTACGACACGGGCGTCATCTCGGGCGCGCTGTTGTTCATCCGCGACGTCTTCCACCTGTCCGCCACCATGCAGGGCATCGTGGCCGGCATCGCATTGGCGGGTGCGGCGCTGGGGGCGCTCGCCGCCGGCGGCCTCGCCGACAGGTTCGGGCGCCGCCTGGTGATCATCGTCACGGCCGCGCTGTTTGCCGCGGGCGCGATCGTCTCCGCCGTCGCGCCGGATCTCGCCGTGCTGCTCGTCGGGCGGGTGCTGGTCGGCGCGGCCATCGGCGTGGCCTCGATGCTGACGCCGCTCTATCTCGCCGAGATGGCGCCGCCCGAAAAGCGCGGCGGCGTCGTCTCGCTGAACCAACTCTTCATCACCATCGGCATCCTGGTCTCCTATCTGGCGGGCTACGGGCTGGCGAATGTGGCGGAGGGCTGGCGCTGGATGCTGGGGCTCGGCGCCGTGCCCGGCGTCATCCTCGGCATCGGCATGGCCATGCTGCCCGAGAGCCCGCGCTGGCTCGCCGGCCACGGCCGTCCACAGGAGGCCGAAGCCGCCCTGCGCAGGCTGCGCGGCGGAACCGACATCGCCGAGGAATTGCGCGAGCTGCGTCGCGACGTGGCACCTTCCGGCCGCCGCGTCGCCTCGGCGGCGACGCTGCTCGCGCCGCGCCTGCGCAGGCCGCTCGTCGTCGGCATCGGCCTCGCCTTCTTCCAGCAGGTCACCGGCATCAATACGGTGATCTATTTCGCGCCGACGATCCTGCAGAAGGCCGGGCTCTCCTCGGCCTCCTCCGCCATCCTGGCGACGGCCGGCATCGGCCTCGTCAACGTGGTCATGACGCTGGTGTCGATCCGGCTCATCGATCGGCTCGGCCGCCGGCCGCTGTTGCTCGTCAGCCTGGCCGGCATGGCGCTGTCGCTCCTGGCCCTGGCGTTCGGCCAGGCCCAGGGCACCGGCGGCCCGCTCGCCTATGCGACGCTGATCTCGCTTTGCGCCTATGTGGCCTTCTTCGCCATCGGGCTCGGGCCGGTGTTCTGGCTGCTGATCTCGGAGATCTTCCCGCTCGGGGTACGTGGCCGCGCCATGGGCGTGGCGACTGTCGGCCAGTGGCTGTTCAATTTGATCGTCACCGCCACCTTTCTCGATCTCGTCGCCGTCCTGGGCGCGCCGGGGACCTTCGTGGTCTATGCGGGGCTGACTTTGGCGGCGCTCGGCTTCACGGCGAAGCTCGTGCCCGAAACCAAGGGGCGCACTCTCGAAGCCATCGAGGCGGATCTCGACGCGGCTTAGACATCGCCGTCGATCACCGCCTTGGCCACCGCGACCGGATAGCCGGCCCGCACCAGGCTGCGGATGTCCTTGTCGCGGTAGGTCGGCCGGTCGCCGATTCTGAAGGGGCCGAGGCGTCGACGTTCGGCAAGGCGGCGGGCCTGGGCGGTCTCGTCGAGCTCCAGCGTCCCGGCTGGAGCATCGATGTCCTGTCGTTCGAATTCGGTCTTAATGCGCCAGGCGGGCCAGCCCTTGGCGGCCAACGTGCGGGCTCTCCCCCGGGCATAGGTCTGGTCGTCGAGGAGCCCGGCGCGGGTCAGGCGCTCGACGGCAGCGTCGACCATGGTCCGGATGTCAGCGTCGTCAGGGATGGGCAGGTCGCGCGCGTCGCAGCGCCGGCGGATCTTGCGGGCCAGCACCTCGCGCAAGTGGACCGTCGATGCCGAGTGGCGCGCCAGGTAATAGGTCGCCATGCGGATCAGCGTGTCGGGCGAAATGGGCGGATGCGCGCTCACGCACCTGCCTTCAGCTCCGCGACGAGCCGCTCCACGCAAGCGTCGAGGGACTGTCGCCAAGGCGGCAGCGTGATGCCATAGACATCGCGAAGCTTCGCGCAGTCGAGGCGCGAATTGGCCGGCCGTCGCGCCGGTGTCGGGTAGTCGGCGGTGGTGATGCGCTTCACCGAAGCCGAGGGGCCGCCGAGGCGCGCCGACGTGGCGAAGATCGCCTCGGCCACATCGGCCCAGGCCGCCTCGCCCCGCGCTGCCATATGGAAGACCCCGGTGAGCGCCGCATTTCCCGGCTCGGCCCGCAGCCGTTGAGCGACCGTCAGGATCGTCGCGGCGATGTCCTCGGCCGCGGTCGGGCAGCCACGCTGGTCGGCCACGACGCCGACCTCCGGCCGCGCGCCGGCGAGGCGTAGCATGGTGCGCACGAAATTGGTGCCATAGGGCGCGTAGACCCAGGCGGTGCGCAGGATCGCGTGGCGGGGGTTCTCCCGCGCGACCGCCTGCTCCCCGGCGAGCTTGGTGCGACCGTAGACGCCGAGCGGGCCGGTGGGATCGTCCTCCCGATAGGGCGCCGGCTTCGCGCCGTCGAAGACGTAGTCGGTCGAGATCTGGACGACCGGCAGACCGAGGTCCCGGGCAGCGCGGGCCACGGCGCCGGCGCCCGCGGCGTTGATCGCCTCGGCGAGATCCGGCTCGGACTCGGCCTTGTCGACCGCCGTATAGGCGGCGGCATTGACCACGACGTCGGGCCGTGCTGCGGCCAGCGCCGGCGCGATCGTTTCCGGCGCAGCGAGGTCGAGCCCGGGCCGGCCCAGGGTCACGATCTCGACGCCGCGTTTCGGCCCGAGCTCGGAGAGCGCGCGGACGACCTGACCGGTTAGCCCGGTGACGGCGAGGCGCATCGTCACTCCTTCTTTTCGCTGCCGAGGCCCAGGCGCTCGCCGCCATAGACCCTCTCGCGCAGCGGCCTCCACCACCAGTCGTTGTCGAGATACCAGCGGATGGTGCGGCGGATGCCGGTGTCGAAATTTTCCCGCGCGCGCCAGCCGAGCTCGGTCTCGAGCTTCGTGGCGTCGATGGCGTAGCGGTGATCGTGGCCAGGCCGGTCAGTCACGAAGCGGATCAGGTCGCGCCGCTTGCGGGCGGCGGGCCTGAGCTCGTCGAGCACGTCGCAGATGGTCTCGACGACGGAGAGGTTGGTGCGCTCGTTGCGGCCGCCGACATTGTATTTCTCGCCGAGACGGCCGTGGGTGACGATGGTCCACAGCGCCCGGGCGTGGTCCTCCACATAGAGCCAGTCGCGGATGTTGTCGCCCCGCCCGTAGACGGGCAGCGGCTTGCCTTCGAGCGCGTTGAGGGTGACGAGCGGGATCAGCTTTTCGGGGAAGTGGAACGGCCCGTAATTGTTGGAGCAGTTGGAGATGACGATCGGCAGGCCATAGGTGCGCATCCAGGCGGTGGCCAGATGGTCGGAGGCCGCCTTCGAGGCAGAATAGGGCGAGGAGGGGTCATAGGGGGTCGTCTCGGCGAAGAGCCCGTCGGGCCCGAGCGAGCCATAGACCTCGTCGGTCGAGACATGCAGGAACCGGAAGGCGTCCTTGCCGGCGGGGTCGAGCCCCGACCAGTAGCCACGGGCCGCCTCGAGCAGCGTGAAGGTGCCGACGATGTTGGTATTGATGAAATCCGCCGCGCCGGTGATCGACCGATCGACATGGCTCTCGGCCGCCAGATGCATGACGTGGTCGGGCCGGAACTCGGCGAAGAGCTGCGCCATGGCGGCGCGGTCGGCGATATCGGCCTGGGTGAAGCGGTAGTTCGGCAGGTTCGAGACGGACCGCAGCGTCTCGAGGTTGCCCGCATAGGTGAGCTTGTCGACGTTGAGCACCTCGGCGCCGACCTCGCCCGCGAGCAGCCGCACCACGGCCGAGCCGATGAAGCCGGCGCCACCGGTGACGAGGACGCGGGTCATCGGGCAGCCGTGTAGGTGAAGACGGCGGGGAGGTCGGCGAGCCTGGGCAGCTTGCGGTCCTTGTCGGAGAGCATGGCGGCGCCGGGCCCGACCGGCCAGTCGATGCCGAGCGCTGGATCGTCCCAGGCGATGCCGCCGTCGTCCGCCGCGCTGTAGAAGTCGGTCACCTTGTAGGCGATGATGCTGTTCGGCTCGGTCGTGCAATAGCCGTGCGCGAAGCCCGGCGGCACCCAGAGCTGATCGCCGGTCTCGGCGGTGAGGAGGGCCGAGACGTGCCGGCCGAAGGTCGGCGACCCTCGCCGGATGTCGACCGCGACATCGAAGATGCCGCCCTCGAGCGCCCGCACGAGCTTGCCCTGGGCGGTCGGCGGCCGCTGGAAATGCAGTCCGCGCACGGTGCCCACCTGGGCCGAGAGCGCCTCGTTGTCCTGCACGAAGACGGCTTGTGTCACCTCCCGGCCGAACAGGCGGGCATTGAAGGTCTCGACGAAATAGCCGCGGGTGTCGCCGTGCCGGGTCGGCCGAATCAGGACGACATCCGGAATGTCGAGGCGGGTGGCGTACATGGCGGGCTCCCGTACGGGCAGGCTGATGAGATCATGGTCTCGACCTCTCGATCCAAATCATGACCGAGCATGATATCTCCCGAAACCCGTGGCGACGTTCCGGCATCATGCTCTCGCGGCTCGCTCTAGCGGCTCGCTCTCGGCGGCGTCAATCTCGTCCGCCACTTGCATGAAGGTGGACAGACTCCACTGATTTGGCCGCACGTCATGACATCGTCACGGTCGGGGGCCGAAGATTCGCATTGGCGGGGGGTTTGACGGATCGTGAGGATCGGGTCTGCAATGCTTGACATGTCGCCCTCACCGACCGCCGAACCCGTCGTCTCGGCGCTGATCGAAGCCATGCCCGAGGCGGTGCTCGTCGTGTCGGACGATGCGCGGCTGATCGCCGCCAACGCCACGGCCCGGGACCTGCTCCCGGCGCTGCGCGAAGGCGGCCCCCTAGTGCTGGCACTGCGCGATCCGGACGTGCTCGACGCCATCCGGCGCGTGAGCCTTTCGGGCCGGCGCGAGAAGGTGGCATGGCGCGACAGGGTCCCGGTCGAGCGGTCGTTCGACGTGGCAGTCGCCCCGTTCGATTGCGCAGGGCGCCCCCGCGCCGTGGTACTGACCTTGCGCGATCTCACCGAATCGCGCCGGGTCGAGCGGATGCGCGCCGATTTCGTGGCCAATGCCAGCCACGAATTGCGGACGCCGCTGGCGTCGCTCCTCGGCTTCGTCGAGACCTTGCAGGGCCCCGCCCGCGACGACGCCCGCGCCCGCGAAAAATTCCTCGCCATCATGGCCGAGCAGGCGCGCCGCATGGCGCGGCTCGTCGACGACCTCTTGTCGCTCTCGCGAATCGAACAGAACCTCCATCTTCGGCCCGACAAGCTGGTCGATCTCGCCATGGTGGTGCGCCACACCGCCGATACACTGGCGCCGCTGGCGCAGGAGACCGGCGTACGGCTCGCCCTCTCGGCCGCCGACCCCGTCATCGTCAACGGCGACCGCGACGAACTGGTGCGAATCGCCGAGAACCTGATCGAGAACGCCATCAAATACGGGTGCACGGGTGCTGCGGCGGCGGATCCCGCACAGGCGCAGGACGTCGTCGAGATCTCGGTCGGCGCGACGCGACGCGACGGGGTGCTCACCGTGCGCGATCATGGAGCCGGCATTCCCTCCGAACATCTGCCGCGCCTGACCGAGCGGTTTTATCGGATCGATGCCGGGCAGAGCCGCGCTAAGGGCGGAACCGGGCTCGGCCTCGCCATCGTCAAGCATATCGTGGCCCGGCATCGTGGCCGCCTTCAGGTCTCGAGCGAGCCCGGCCGCGGCGCGCTTTTCACCGTAACCGTCCCGCTTCGGTGAAAGTATTGCGTTATCAACGATTTAATCCGTAATAAATCCGTCGCGACAATGTCGTAAAACCCACGTCGCGATCCGCTACGAGTAGCCGGCCTTCGGGGGCAGCCCACATGGTCTTGCCTGTTCGAAGCGCAAAATGTTCCGAACGAACGAGGCGTTTCATGAAACTCAGCCATTTCGCGCGGGGCGCGCTGGTCATCGCGACCATCGCGGCCGGCTCCGTCGCGGCCAGGGCAGCCGACATCTCGGGCGCCGGTGCGACCTTTCCATTCCCGGTCTATGCCAAATGGGCCGACACCTACAAGAAGGCCACCGGCACGGGCGTGAACTATCAGTCGATCGGTTCAGGTGGCGGCATCAAGCAGATCAAGGCCGGCACGGTGACCTTCGGGGCGTCCGACGCACCGCTGATGGAAAAGGACCTCGAGGCCGCCGGTCTCGTGCAATGGCCCATGGTGATGGGCGGCATCGTCCCCGTCGTCAATGTCGCGGGCATCAAGTCGGGCGACCTCGTGATCGACGGTCCGACGCTGGCCCAGATCTATCTTGGCACGGTGAAGACCTGGAACGATCCGGCCATCGCCAAGCTGAACCCGGACGCCAAGCTGCCGTCGAGCGCCATCGCCGTCGTCCACCGGTCGGACGGATCGGGCACGACCTTCAACTTCACCGACTATCTGTCGAAGGTCTCGCCCGACTGGAAGTCGAAGGTCGGCGAGAATGTCGCCGTCGAGTGGCCCGTCGGCATCGGCGCCAAGGGCAACGAGGGCGTCGCCAACAACGTCGCCAATACGCAGAGCTCGATCGGCTACGTCGAATACGCCTACGCCAAGCAGAACAACCTGACGACCACCAAGATGGTCAACAAGGACGGCAAGACGGTGTCGCCGACGGTTCCGGCCTTCCAGGCCGCCGCCGCCAATGCCGACTGGGCCCATGCTCCGGGCTTCTACCAGATCCTGACCGACCAGCCCGGCGCCGAATCCTGGCCGCTGACCGCCGCGACCTTCATCCTGATGCATAAGCAGCCGAAGGATCCGGCCGCCGCGAGCGAGGCGCTGAAGTTCTTCGGCTGGGCCTTCAAGGACGGCGACAAGGAAGCCGAGGCGCTTGACTATATTCCAATGCCCAAGACTGTCGTGACCCTGATCAAGAAGGAGATCGACACGAGCATCATGGCCGGCGGCAAGCCCGTCTATCAGATGAACTGACCCACGCTGCGGGGACGGCCTTTTCCGTCCCCGCGTCCCCGCGAGCCTCGCGGCTGCGGGTCTCTTGAACTGGCGATCTCCCGGTCGCGTCCCGAGGATCCTTCATGGCCGACATCGCCGTCGACAACGCCCCGCCGGCCCGCGCCGCCATCCGGACGCGCAGCCAGGCGCTCGGACGCTTGAGGTCGGTCGACGTCACCTTCGCGACCCTGACCCGGGTCGCGGCCTTCACCGTGCTGGTGCTGCTCGGGGCCGTCATCGTGTCGCTGATCATCGGCGCGTGGCCGGCCTTCAGCACCTTCGGGCTCGGTTTCATCACGTCGCAGACCTGGAACCCGGCCACCGATGTCTATGGCGCCGCGGCCGCCATCTACGGGACGATCGTCACCTCGATCATCGCCATGATCATCGCCGTCCCGGTCGGGCTCGGCATCGCGATCTTCCTGAGCGAGCTCTGCCCGTTCCAGCTGCGCCGGCCGATCGGCATCGCCATCGAGCTCCTGGCCGGCATCCCCAGCATCATCTATGGCATCTGGGGGTTCTTCGTCTTCGCGCCTTTCATGCAGCGCTTCGTCGAGCCCGGTCTGATCGCGGCCTTCGGCCCGATCCCCGGGCTGTCGACGCTATTCGCGGGGCCGCCCTACGGCATCGGCATGCTGACGGCCGGGATCATCCTCGGCATCATGGTGCTGCCCTTCGTCAGCTCGATCTCGCGCGACGTCTTCGAGACGGTGCCGCCTGTGCTCAAGGAGGCGGCCTACGGGATCGGCTGCACCACCTGGGAGGTCGTGCGCAACGTCGTGATCCCCCATTCGCGCATCGGCATCATCGGCGGCTGCATGCTCGGCCTCGGCCGGGCCCTCGGCGAGACCATGGCGGTCACCTTCGTGATCGGCAATGCGCACCGCATCTCGGCCTCGGTCCTGGCGGTGGGCACGACGATCTCGGCGTCGATCGCCAACGAGTTCACCGAGGCCGATTCGGATCTCTACACCTCCTCGCTCATCGGGCTAGGCCTCATCCTGTTCGTCATCACGTTCCTCGTGCTCGCCGCCGCACGTTTCATGCTGCTGCGCATCGAGCGGCGCCAGGGGGCCTGAAGCGATGTCGACCTATGCGGCGCGGCGGCGCACCAACGTCCTGTTCCTCGGCCTCTCGGTCGCCGCGGCGGCGCTCGGCCTCCTGGCGCTGGTCTTCATCCTCGCGGCGCTCTTCTGGAACGGCTTCGCCGGCCTGTCGCTCTCGGTCTTCACCGAAATGACGCCGCCTCCCGGCAGTTCGGGCGGCCTGCTCAACGCGATCTACGGCAGCGTGGTCATGACCCTGCTGGGTCTCCTCATCGGCGCGCCGATCGGCCTGCTCGCTGGCACCTACATGGCGGAATACGGACGCTATGCCAGGCTGACCTTCGTGGTGCGGTTCATCAACGACATATTGCTCAGCGCGCCCTCGATCATCATCGGCCTCTTCGTCAGCGAGATCCTGGTGCTGCCGTTCCACCACTTCTCGGGGCTCGCCGGCTCGGTGGCGCTCGCCATCCTGGTCATTCCGATCGTGGCGCGCACCACCGAGGACATGCTGCTGCTCGTGCCAAACCCGCTGCGCGAGGCCTCCTCCGCGTTGGGCCTGCCGCGCGCCTACATGATCATGCGCGTGGCCTACAAGGCGGCGCGCGCCGGCCTGATCACGGGTCTCCTGCTCGCCTTTGCGCGCATCTCGGGCGAGACGGCGCCGCTCTTGTTCACGGCGCTCAACAACCAGTTCTGGAACACCGACCTCAGGCAGCCGACCGCGAGCCTGCCGGCCGTGATCTTCCAATACGCGTTGAGCCCCTACAAGGAATGGCAGCAACTGGCCTGGACCGGCGCCCTGCTCATCACGCTCACGGTCCTGCTGCTGAGCATCGTGGCGCGCTGGATCGGCTCATCGAGGATCGCCAAATGACCGACGTCGCCGCTCCCGTCATCAACGCTCCAACGGGGCGCGCCGAGGCCGTCAAGGTCGCGGTGCGCGATCTCAAGTTCTTCTATGGCGACACGATGGCGCTCAAGGGCATGTCGCTGCCGCTGCGCACCAACAAGGTGACGGCCTTCATCGGCCCTTCGGGCTGCGGCAAGTCGACCCTCCTGCGCGTGCTCAATCGCATGTACGACCTCTACCCGAACCAGCGAGCCGAGGGCGAGGTGCTGCTCGACGGCGACAACATCCTGAAGCCCGAGCAGGACCTCAACCTCCTGCGCGCCCGCATCGGCATGGTGTTCCAGAAGCCGACCCCCTTCCCGATGTCGATCTACGACAACATCGCCTTCGGCGTGAAGCTCTACGAGAAGCTGCCCAAGAAGGAGATGGACGGACGGGTCGAGGCGGCCCTGCGCGGCGCGGCGCTCTGGACCGAGGTCAAGGACAAGCTCGGGTCCAGCGGACTTGGCCTTTCGGGCGGCCAGCAGCAGCGCCTCTGCATCGCCCGGACGGTCGCCATCAGTCCTGAGGTGATCCTCTTCGACGAACCCTGTTCGGCCCTCGATCCGATCTCGACCGCCCGCATCGAAGAACTCATCGACGAGATGAAGTCGCGCTACACGATCGCCATCGTCACGCACAACATGCAGCAGGCGGCCCGCGTCTCCGACTATACCGCCTTCATGTATCTCGGCGAGCTCATCGAGTTCGACGGCACCAAGAAGATCTTCACCTCGCCATCGCAGAAGCAGACGCAGGACTACATCACCGGCCGGTTCGGCTGAGGAGCGACACATGCCCGACCATATCGTCACGGCCTACGACAAGGAACTCGAGGCGCTCGGGCGCAAGATCGCCGAGATGGGCGGTATCGCCGAGAAGATGCTGTCGGACGCGATGGATGCGCTGACCGCGCTCGATCTCGACCTCGCCAAGACCGTGGTCGACATCGATCCGCGGCTCGACCTCCTGCAGCGGGAGATCGAGGAAAGCGCCATCATGACGATCGCCCGCCGCCAGCCGATGGCGGTCGACCTGCGCGATATCATCGCGGCGGTGCGCATCTCGGGTGATCTCGAACGGGTCGGCGATCTTGCCAAGAACATCGCCAAGCGGGCCGTCAAGATCGCCACCGAGCCGCGCGTGCCGCGCGCCGTGATCGGCCTGAAGCACATGAACGAGCTCGCCGCCATGCAGCTGAAGGACGTGCTCGACGCCTATGCCGAGCGCGACACCGAGCGGGCGCAAGCCGTCTGGGTCCGTGACGGCGAACTCGATGCGCTGGAGGATTCGGTCTTCCGCGACCTCCTGACCTTCATGATGGAGGATCCGCGCAACATCTCCTTCTGCACCCATCTCCTGTTCTGCTCGAAGAACATCGAGCGGGTCGGCGATCATGCCACCAACATCGCCGAGACAGTGTTCTATCTGGTGACCGGCGGCACGCTGCCGCTCGAGCGCCCGAAGGATCGCAACGCGGCCGCCGTCTATTCGGCGGCCTTGACCGATCATTGACACCCGGTCCTCGGAAGCGCCCATGACCATGACGACCCTCAGGTCCGCCGTCGACAGGCCTGTCTCCCACAATGCCGCACCTCACATCCTGGTCGTCGAGGACGAGCAGGCGCTGGGCCTGCTCCTCTCCTACAATCTCGAAGCCGAGGGCTTCACCGTGGAGCGGGTCGAGCGCGGCGACGAGGCTGAGCTGCGCCTGAGCGAACTGCCGCCGGACCTCGTCATCCTCGACTGGATGCTACCGGGCGTGTCCGGCCTCGAGATCTGCCGTCGGCTTCGGGCGCGGGAGACGACGCGGACCCTACCGGTGATCATGCTGACCGCACGCGGCGAGGAAGGCGAGCGCGTCCGCGGCCTCTCGGTCGGTGCCGACGACTACGTGGTCAAGCCCTTTTCGGTGCCTGAGCTCATGGCCCGGGTGCGCTCGCTGCTGCGCCGCTCCCGGCCCGAGCGGATCGCGAGCCGGCTGTCGGCCGGCGACCTCGACCTCGACCGCGAGACGCGCCGGGTGCGCCGCGCGGGCCGGGACATCCACCTCGGCCCGACCGAGTTCCGTCTCCTCGAATTCCTGATGGAGCGGCCTGGGCGCGTCTTTTCGCGGGCTCAGCTCCTCGACGGCGTGTGGGGCATCTCGGTCGAGATCGACGAGCGCACCGTCGACGTCCACGTCGGGCGCCTGCGCAAGTCGCTGTCGCGCGGACGCGAGCGCGACCCCGTCCGCACCGTGCGCGGCGCGGGCTACAGTTTCGACGAGACCTTCGGCAAGGCCTGAGCAGCCGAACGGTCCGGCTCCGTGAGCAGCCGCATCAGGTCGCCGTTCAAAAGGTCAGCTGCAGATAGGCCCGGTAAAGTCTCGTCGGCGCGAGTTGTCGAAATGTCGGTCCGGGTTCGCGGACGGCAGCATGCTCGCGCTGGGCCTCGCCGCCCCGCTTGAGCGCTCGAAGGCGCCCCCAGGCCAGAGTTCGGCGTCGATGCGACAGGCGAGAGCGGGGCGTCTCGGGCTCATCGATGTCGATGCCCTGTGAAAACAGCGACGGCACGACACCTGGTTGTCTCAACAGCGCGATCATGCATCTCTCCCGGCGGTTCACATCTACCAGGGGGCCGTTGCCGGGCGGTCAAACCGGACCCTGCAATGCCGGCGATGCCGGTTACGATATATAAACCGACAGTCGATCGCGTGGCGGCGGATTTGCCACGGGCGCCCGCTTTGCCTAATCGAGGATCGTCGACGACGAAGGGTGAGGCGATGGATAAGACCGGCGGGACCGTGACGCGGCACGAAGGCGTCGCACCGCATCAGAAGGTGCTCATCGTCGACTTCGGCTCGCAGGTCACGCAACTGATCGCGCGTCGCGTGCGCGAGGCCGGCGTCTATTGCGAGATCGTGCCCTTCGACAAGGCCGGGGACGCCATCGCGGCGCTCTCGCCCAGGGCGATCATCCTGTCGGGTGGCCCGGCCTCGATTCCGGACGAGGGCAGCCCGCGGGCCGCGAAGTCATTGTTCGAGGCCGGAATTCCGGTGCTCGGCATCTGCTATGGCCAGCAGGCCATGGCGGATCGGCTCGGCGGGGTCGTGGAAGGCGGCCATGCGCGCGAATTCGGTCGCGCCGATGTGGAGATCGTGGCCACGAGCCCGCTGATCGACGGGCTATGGGCGCCCGGCGAGCGCCATCCGGTGTGGATGAGCCACGGCGACCGCATCACTCGCCTGCCGGCTGGCTTCAGGGTCGTCGGCGCCTCAGAGAACGCGCCCTATGCGATCATCGCCGACGAGACGCGGCGCTTCTACGGCCTGATGTTCCATCCGGAGGTGGTTCATACGCCCGACGGGGCGAAGCTGATCGGCAATTTCCTGCACAAGGTGGCGGAACTCGCCTCCGACTGGACCATGGCGGCCTTCCACCACGAGGCCGTCGAGCGCATCCGGGCCGAGGTCGGCGCGGGCCGGGTCATCTGCGGCCTGTCGGGAGGCGTCGATTCGGCGGTGGCGGCCGTGCTCATTCACGAAGCGATCGGCGCCGGACTCACCTGCGTCTTCGTCGACCACGGTCTGCTGCGCGAAGGCGAGGCGGCGGATGTCGTGCGGTTGTTCCGCGACCATTACAATATCCCGCTTGTCCATGTGGAGGCGGCCGACCTGTTCCTCTCAGCCCTGCAAGGGGTGGCCGACCCGGAAGCCAAGCGTAAGACGATCGGGCGTCTGTTCATCGACGTTTTCGAGGCGGAGGCGAAAAAGCTCGGCGGTGCGGATTTCCTGGCCCAGGGCACGCTCTATCCCGACGTGATCGAGAGCGTTTCGGCGACCGGCGGCCCAGCGGTGACGATCAAGTCGCATCACAATGTCGGCGGCCTGCCGGAGCGGATGGACATGCGGCTCGTCGAGCCGTTACGCGCCCTGTTCAAGGACGAGGTGCGGGTGCTGGGGCGGACGCTCGGCCTGCCGCAGGCCTTCGTCGACCGCCACCCCTTCCCCGGACCGGGCCTCGCCATCCGCATCCCGGGCGAGATCACGCCCGAGAAGCTCGACATCCTGCGCCGGGCGGACGCGGTCTATCTCGAGGAGATCCGCAAAGCCGGGCTCTACGATGCGATCTGGCAGGCCTTCGCGGTACTGCTGCCGGTCAAGACCGTGGGGGTGATGGGCGACGGGCGCAGCTACGACCACGTCTGTGCGCTGCGCGCAGTCACCTCGGTCGACGGCATGACGGCGGATTTCTATCCCTTCGACATGGGATTCCTCGGGCGCGCCGCAACCCGCATCATCAACGAGGTGCCAGGCATCAACCGGGTCGTCTACGACGTGACGAGCAAGCCCCCGGGGACGATCGAGTGGGAATGATTTTTGTCCATCCGCACGTATCCGAGTCTACGCCAGAGTACGCCACAAGCCATTGATGATGAACAATAATACTGCTAGTCACTATCGGTGCCTATCGAGGGGCAGAAATCCGGTTTGACGGGCCGCTTGACGGTAGTCAGCCCTATTGCTCATCCCAATTTTTGAAACTACCGTCAGGGTCGTGGGAGGCGATGACGGTAGTTTTTACCGTAGATGCTCCTGAAAACAATGGCGTTTTCCAGGTCAAAACCCTCCGAAAACGCCTGACGGTAGTTTTTCGAGGAGGTATGGGATGCTCACCGATGTCGCCCTCAAGGCGCTCAGACCCAAGCAAAAGGTGTACAAAATCACCGATCGCGACGGGATGTATGTCCATGTGACACCGAAGGGTGCGGTGTCGTTCCGCTTGGACTACCGGCTGAACGGACGCCGGGAGACCGTGTATCTCGGCAAATACGGCCCAGCCGGCCTGTCGCTCGCCCGAGCGCGGGAGAAATGCATCGATGCCCGCCGGGCGATCGCGGATGGCGTATCACCGGCGATCGAAAAGCAGCGAGAGAAGCGCCGCCTCAAGGAGGCGAAGAGCTTCGGAGAATTCGGTGAGAAGTGGCTAACGGCCGCTGCGATGGCCGACAGCACTCGTGCGATGCGACGGTCGATCTTCGAGCGTGAGTTGCTTCCGACGTGGCGTGGCCGCCTTCTCACCGAGATCACCCCAGATGATCTGCGAGCGCATTGCGCGGTAATTGTCGCCCGCGGCGCGCCCGCTACCGCAATTCACGTGCGCGATATCCTCAAGCAGATCTATGGGTTTGCGATACTGCATGGCGAGAAGGTTGCTAACCCGGCCGAACAAGTCGGTCCCGCTTCGATCGCGACGTTCACTCCCAAGGATCGCTCGCTTTCGCCCTCCGAAATCAGAGTGATGCTGAAGCAACTCGAACACGTTGCGACATTGCCGACCATTCGGCTCGGCATGCGGCTCTACCTGCTGACGATGGTGCGCAAGAGCGAGTTGCAGGATGCTGTCTGGGACGAGGTTGATTTCGAAAATGCGGTTTGGACAATCCCAAAGGAGCGGATGAAGCGCTCGAAGGCCCACAACGTGTATCTCTCTCGTCAGGTCCTCGACATCATGATCGCTTTGAAGACCTGCGCGGGCAACTCGCGGTATCTCTTACCATCCCGCTACGATGCGGACGCGCCTATGTCGCGCGCGACGTTTAACCGGATCACCTACTCGGTCGTTGAGCGTGCAAAGCAGGAAGGCCTCCCGCTTGAGCCTTTCACAGTGCATGACCTACGCCGGACGGGTTCGACGCTTCTCAACGAACTCGGTTTTAACAGTGACTGGATCGAGAAGTGTTTGGCGCATGAGGACGGACGTTCTTCTCGCGGCGTCTACAACAAAGCCGAATACGAAATGCAGCGCCGGCACATGATGCAGGAATGGTCGGACGTCATCGACGCATGGGTGGTGGGGAAAAAGTTTGTGCCCACCCTCATTTCGCCGTCGATGCCGATTTTTGAGCCAGACCCGGCGCTTTGACCGGACGCGTGCGGCGTTGCTGGACATCGGGATGTTGCGCGCGCTCGATAGGCTTTGACCTGCGAGACGCCAGCCATGCTTCGACTTCCGCAAGGTCCCAGACGACGCACCGCGGAGATAAGGCGAAACGGCGGGGAAACTCCTCGCGCTGTTCCATCTCGTAAATGGTGCTGTCGGCAAGCGGAACGATAGACCTGAGTTCGTGCCGTCGTATCGTTCTCGGCAGGTCACTTTGCGTTCTGTTTTCCATTGGATACACTCCGATCGTCGTCGAACGATGTCGAAAGGGGCTGGCCAAAGGAAGTACGTTCATAGGGGTGTCGGGTCTTAGCGCATAAAGAGAAGCGTTCGACGCTGCGGCTACCTCACGGAGCCGGCCGTGGACCGGCTTGCTCTCGCGCAGTTGTAGTTCGAATCCCACCCGCCCCG